>NZ_CP094507.1:0-5546604 GCF_056341085.1 Pseudonocardia sp. 2-7 | reverse complement strand
CCGCGTTTCCCCCTCCCGATCGACCGCCGTCGGCGGTCTGCTCCCCCGGAGCACTGGCGATGAGCCGTCCGGACACGAGGACTCGGCCTCGGGGGCGATGTATCCCCAGAGTTGTCCACACTTGTGCGTAAAGGTACGCAGCAGGCTCCGGCCGGTGCGCATCGGGGCGCCGGCCGTCGGTCGTGTGGAGGTCTCGGTCGGGGTGCGGGCGGTCGTTACTCCCGCGCCGGTCCCGGGCGGGGTCGGCGACGCTAGCAGCAGCCGTCGTGGCGGGCGTCCGGCGGGGTCGCGGCGCCCGGTGGGGGCGGTTTGACCCCCTCGAAACGCGCTGCGTACCCTTGACGACCGGACACCTGGTCGGATGGGCGTGTCGCGCCCGTCGAACGCGGCTCCCCGCATCTGTCGTTGTGGAGCGTCGTGTGGCCGGTGGCCCGCGAACCCGAGCCAGTGACCGTAGACATCTCGGCGTCGCAGGACGCCTGCGAACCGCCGACCAGGAGCCGACCGTGAGCAAGCGTACTTTCCAGCCGAACAACCGCCGCCGGGCCAAGACGCACGGCTTCCGGCTGCGCATGCGCACCCGCGCCGGCCGCGCGATCCTCGCTGCGCGCCGTCGCAAGGGGCGCGGCAACCTCTCGGCCTGACGGCCGGCGCCCCCACCGGCCCGCGCCGTGCTGCCGGCACACGCCCGGCTCACCCGCCGGCCCGAGTTCGCCTCGACGATCAGGCGCGGACGACGTGCCGGCCGGTCGAGGCTGGTGGTGCATCTCGACCTGACCCGCCCCGGCGGCGTGCCCGAGCACGCCTCGCCGAGGGCGGGTTTCGTCGTGAGCAAGGCCGTCGGCAACGCCGTGGCCCGGCACCGGGTCTCCCGGCGGCTGCGCCATCTGGTCGCGGACAGGCTGACGGCGCTGCCCGCCGGCGCGGCACTCGTCGTCCGAGCGTTGCCGCCCGCCGGTGACGCCTCGTCCGCCGAGCTGGCGGCCGACCTCGACTCCGCACTGCGCGCGGCGCAGCGGCCGCGCCGTCCGCGCCCGGCCGCGGACGGCCCGCGATGAGCACGGCACACGACGCGGCCCCGACGGGTGAGGAGGCTCCGATGGACGACGGAGAGCTCCCCGGCGCACGTCCCGGTGTCGGCGCGCGGGCCGCGATGGCCGCGGTGCGCTGGTACCAGGTGTGGATCTCCCCGAACCTGATGCCGAGCTGCCGGTTCCACCCGAGCTGCAGCGCGTACTCGGTCGAGGCGTTCCGTGAGCACGGCTTCGTGCGCGGTCTCGGCCTCACCGTGTGGCGGTTGCTGAAGTGTGCCCCGTGGCACCCTGGCGGGTGGGATCCGGTGCCGCCGCGCCGGCGGCGCAGCGACGGGGTCCCGCGCAGCGGCACCGAACCCGACCCCGGGCCGGAGCAGACGTCCACCGACCCGCCCCGGACCGAAGGCCTCTCACGCGGTACGGACCGCTGACCCGCGGGCCCCGCCCGAGACCACGAGGAGCAACGCAGCAGTGCTGGACTTCATCTACTACCCCGTCAGCTGGATCATGTGGGTCTGGCACAAGGTCTTCGGCTTCGTCCTGGGCGACGACAACGGGTTCGCCTGGGCGCTGTCGGTCGTCTTCCTCGTCTTCACGCTGCGCGTCATCCTCTACAAGCCGTTCGTCGTGCAGGTCCGCTCCATGCGCAAGATGCAGGAGATGGCCCCGGAGATGCAGAAGCTCCGGAAGAAGTACGCGAACGACCGCCAGAAGCTCGCCACGGAGATGCAGAAGCTCCAGCAGCAGAACGGCGCCAACCCGCTCATGGGCTGCCTGCCGATCCTGGTGCAGATCCCGGTGTTCATCGGTCTGTTCCACGTGCTGCGCGAGTTCAAGCCGGGCAAGACCGAGAACTACGTCTTCAACGCGGCCGAGAACGCCTCGTTCGTCGACTCGAGCCTGTTCGGCGCGAAGCTGGGCTCGGCCGTCTGGCCGCTGCAGAACACCGCGTCCGTCGCCGAGCTCGGTGGCAACCTGGTCTCGCAGTGGATCGTGATGATCCCGCTGATGATCGCGGCCGGCATCTTCACCCACATCACCGCGCGCCACTCGGTCGCCCGCCAGCAGGCGCAGATCGCCGCCGGCACCGTCGCGGCGAACCCGCAGGCCGAGATCATGCAGAAGCTGATGCTCTACGTGTTCCCGATCGGTGTCGTCGTCGGTGCGCCGTTCCTGCCGCTCGCGGTCCTCTTCTACTGGGTCGCCAACAACCTGTGGACCCTCGGCCAGCAGTACGTCGTCTACCGCAAGATCGACGCCGAGGAGTCGGACAAGGCCGAGAAGGCCACCGAGTCCGCCAAGGCCCGCGCCCCGCGCCCCGGCCAGAAGCCGCTCCGCGACGTCCGTCGCGGCTCCGCCGAGGACGTCCGTGAGATCGCCGACGAGCCGATCCAGCCGGCCGAGGAGGAGGCTGCCGAGGCGGCGTCCGAGGCCCGTGCCACCGGATCCGACGGTGCCTCCGCCGGCACCGGCGCGACCCCCGACGGGCAGCGCAACGGAACGGCCCGCAACGGGAACGGCAACGGTTCCGGTAACGGCCAGAAGAAGCCCGGGGCGAAGCCGGTGCAGAAGCGTCCGGGGGCGAAGGCCCGGCGCGGCAAGCGTCGCTGACCGTCCCACCGCACCACCCCGACAGACCCCGGCGCCCCCGCCGGCCCCGGCGGACCCCACCGCCGCGCGGGCCCGGGCGCGACGGACCGCGAACCGTTGACGAGAGGAGTTGCGCGTGCCCACCACCGCCAAGGAGCCCGCCGAGGGTCCGGACGTGCAGGACAAGCCGTCCGGCGAGAGCCTGCTGATCCAGGAGGGCGACGTCGCAGGTGACTACCTGGAGCGCCTGCTGGACATCCTGGACTACGACGGCGACATCGACCTCGACGTCGAGGGCGGCCGCGCCATCGTCAGCATCGAGGGCGCCGAGGACGACGCCGACCTGCAGAAGCTCGTCGGCGACAAGGGCTCGGTGCTGGAGAGCCTGCAGGAGCTGGCCCGCCTGGCCGTCCAGCAGCAGCTGGGCAGCCGCAGCCGGCTGATGCTCGACATCGCGGGGTGGCGTCGGCACCGCCGCGACGAGCTCACCGAGCTCGGCCTGGAGACCGCCCAGGAGGTCAAGGCCAGCGGCGAGTCCGCGCGGCTGCGCCCGATGACGCCGTTCGAGCGCAAGGTCGTGCACGACGCCGTCGCCACCGTGAAGGGCGTCGTCTCCGAGAGCGAGGGCGAGGAGCCGCGTCGCCAGGTCGTGGTCCACAAGAAGTGACCACCTCCCCCATCCCGACCCCGGAGGTCGCGGAGAAGGTCTTCGGCGACCGGACCGGGCTGGCCGTCCGCTACGTCGAGCACCTCGCGACCTCCGGGATCGAGCGCGGGCTGATCGGCCCGCGCGAGCGGGACCGGCTGTGGGACCGGCACGTGCTGAACTGTGCGGTCCTCGGCGAGGTCGTGCCCGCCGACGCCCGGGTCGCCGACGTCGGCTCCGGCGCCGGGCTCCCGGGGATCCCGCTCGCCCTGGCCCGGCCGGACCTGCGGATCGTGCTGATCGAGCCGTTGGCCCGCCGGGTGGAGTGGCTCGACGAGGTGCTGGGCGACCTCGGCCTGGACATCGTCGTCGAACGGGGGCGTGCCGAGGAGAAGCCCGTTCTGCGACGATGGGAGGGGGCCGACGTCGTCACCGCCCGGGCCGTCGGACCGCTGGCCCGGCTCGCGGGCATCTGCCTGCCCCTGCTGCGGCAGGGGGGTGCGATGCTGGTGCTGAAGGGCGCCTCCGCCCCGGACGAGATCGCCCGCGACGCCGCGGCGGTCCGTGCGCTCGGAGGGGGCGAGCCCCGGATCCACGAGACCGGAGCCGGTGTGGTCGATCCGCTGACCACGGTGGTCGAGATCCCGCGGACCGGCGCGCCCCGCCGCAACCGGAGGAAGGAACGGCGATGATGGGTGCCGGAGCGCCGTTTCACGTGAAACACCGACCGGGCACGAACCGTCCAGGAAGCGAGGGTCGCGCATGAGTGCCGGATGGACCCCCATCGCGGACGAGGCCGAGCGGGCCGCACGCGTCCTGCACCCCGACCGGCACGGCATGCCCCGCCCGGCCGCGCGCCGTGTCATGGGCGTCGCGAACCAGAAGGGCGGGGTCGGGAAGACGACCAGCACGGTCAACCTCGCCGCGGGCCTGGCCCTGCACGGCATCCGGGTGCTGGTGATCGACCTCGACCCGCAGGGCAACGCGTCCACCGCACTCGGCGTCGAGCACCGCACCGGCACGCCGTCGGTGTACGAGGTGATGCTCGGCGAGATCCCCCTCGAGGAGGCCGTCGCGGTCAGCACCGCGTCGCCGAACCTGCTCTGCCTGCCCGCCACGATCGACCTGGCCGGCGCCGAGATCGAGCTCGTCAGCATGGTCGCCCGGGAGTCCCGGCTGGCCCAGGCGCTGAACGACGAGACGCTGGCCCGGCTCGACGTCGACTACGTGCTCATCGACTGCCCGCCGTCGCTGGGGCTGCTGACGGTCAACGCGCTCGTCGCGGCGTCCGAGGTGCTCATCCCGATCCAGTGCGAGTACTACGCGCTGGAGGGGCTCGGGCAGCTGCTGTCCAACATCGACCTCGTCCGGTCGCACCTGAACACCTCGCTGCACGTGTCGACCATCCTGCTGACCATGTACGACGGCCGCACCAAGCTCGCCGACCAGGTCACCTCCGAGGTCCGCCAGCACTTCGGTCCGACGGCGCTGCGCACGGTCATCCCGCGCAGCGTGAAGGTCTCCGAGGCCCCCGGCTACAGCCAGACCGTGCTCGCCTATGACCCCGGCTCCCGCGGTGCGATGAGCTACATCGACGCGGCCCGGGAGATCGCCGAGCACGGGGCGAGCGGCGCCTACCGCCCGGACGGTCGCTGAGATGGCCGAGCGCAAGGGTGGACTGGGCCGCGGTCTCGCCGCGCTCATCCCCACCGGCCCGTCGGAGTCCGGTGACCGGCCCGGGAACAACGGGCCCGGCGCACCCCTGCACCGCCCGGCTCCGGCCGTCCGGCGCGACGACCACGAGCCCGAGACCCCGGTCGTCGACGGCGGCGCGGAGTACCGCGAGATCCCGCTGCGGCGGATCGTGCCCAACCCCAAGCAGCCGCGGACCCAGTTCGACGACGACCAGCTCGCCGAGCTGGAGCACTCGATCCGTGAGTTCGGGCTGCTGCAGCCGATCGTGGTCCGCCGGGCCGGTGTCGACTACGAGCTGATCATGGGCGAGCGCCGGTGGCGTGCGGCCCAGCGCGCCGGGCTGGAGACGCTGCCCGCGATCGTCCGGCACACCGCCGACGACGTGATGCTCCGCGACGCGCTCCTGGAGAACATCCACCGCGTCCAGCTCAACCCCCTCGAGGAGGCGGCCGCCTACGAGCAGCTGCTCGCCGAGTTCGGCGTCACCCACTCCGAGCTCGCCGACCGGCTCGGCCGCAGCCGGCCCGTCGTCACCAACATGATCCGGCTGCTGAAGCTGCCGGTGTCGGTGCAGCGCCGGGTCGCCGCCGGCGTGCTGTCGGCCGGGCACGCGCGCGCCCTGCTGGGTCTCGAGGACGCCGGGCAGCAGGAGGATCTCGCCACCCGCATCGTCGCGGAGGGCATGTCGGTCCGCGCGACCGAGGAGGCCGTCGTGCTGGCGCGGCACGCGGGACCTCCGCAGGAACGCCGGGTCCGCCGTCGCGGCGATCAGCGCCCGGAGTTCGTCGAGCGTGCCGACCGGCTGGCCGACATGTTCGACACCCGGGTGAAGGTCGAGATGGGTCAGCGCAAGGGCCGCATCGTCGTCGAGTTCGGATCGGTCGAGGACCTCGACCGGATCACCGGGCTGATGGGGATCAGCGAGCGCGACTGACCGGACACCACTCCCCTTCCCCGACGGCCGTCGTCCCCGTGGATGGCGGCCGTCGGTCTGTCCGGGCACTGGGGTGGCGGCGTGGTGTGACGCGCTGGACGGCTTCTGAGGGCGCCCTCAGACGGCCTCTGAGCCTTCGGACGCGTGAGGGTTTGATGGGGAGGCCGAGGTGGGTCTCAGGAGCCGTGTGGGGCCGCTGAGCCGTTGGTCCTGCCCGATTCATCGCTTTTCTCGGTTTGCCGATCGGTGCCGGGGTGCGTACTGGCCGGAACACGCCTGATTAGTCGTACGTATGTCTGAACTCGCCCGGCATCGATGGTGGTCGCGCGTGGATCGGCTCGTGGTGGGTCCCGGGCGACGGTCGTACGGAGTGCCCATCGGCCGGGCTCGGCCGACGAGCGGGACGGGGCGTCCGCCCCGGGGTCGCGTGGCTCGTGCGGAGCTGGGGCCCGCGGCTCTCTCCGGCGGTCTCGGTACTGCATGTGATCGGGTCCGCGGCGGACGGCGTCGATGTTTCACGTGGAACAGCGACGGAGGTCGTGGCGGGCGTCGGGCAGCGCGTCGGGTCCGGTCTCGTGAGCGGGTGGCCTGCGGATGCCGCAGCTCCGGGGTGGTCCGCCCACGCTGCGGGATCAGCCGCGTCGCGATCCCGTACGCGCCGCACGGACACGGCGACCGGGGCGAGGTCTCGTCCCGCCGAGGGCGGCCTGGGCGGTGCGGACCTCGTCGCCGCGTACCGGGTGCGGGCGACGCCGATCCGTGCGCCTCCGCGGCGCAGGGGGCTCGTCCGCCCGAGGTGGCAGCCGGACGCGCCGGTGGGATCGCCGCACCTCCGCATTCCCGGTGGCGCCCGGCCGGTGTCGCCGTCCGGCGACCGTGCCGGGGGACGGTCGGCCCGGATGCGCCGACCCGGTGGGCTGCGGCCGGCATCCGGGACGACCGCGCGTGCTGCGGCGTGGAAGCCGGTCACCACGTCCGGCCCGCAGGCCCCGGGTCCACCGACGCCCGGACCGCCGGCGCCCGGCCCAGGAGTGCTCACCCGGGAGTGCCCGGCCCGGGAGCGCGCGGCGGCCTGCGAGGCCGGTGTCCGCGCCGGCGCCATCGCGGGCAAGTGCTCGGCGCGGGAGTGCTCGGCCCGTCGGCACGGTTCCGGACGCGGAACCGCGCGTGGACCGGACGGTGCGGGATCGGGCAGGGCGGAAGCGGGCAGGGCGGAAGCGGGCAGGGCGGGATCGGGCAGGGCGGAAGCGGGCAGGGCGGAAGCGGGTAGGGCGGGATCGGGCAGGACGGAAGCGGGTAGGGCGGGATCGGGCAGGGCGGGACCGGCCCAGACGGAACGGGCAGACGGAACGGGGCAGGGCGGGATCGGGCCGGACGGTGCGGGATCGTACGGCGCAGGGTGGGATCGGACCGGCCGATGCAGCAGGGCGGGGCGGCCCATCGCAGCAGACTCGGGCACACACCGAGCGGCTCCGACCCCGCCCGCCCGATCCGCCCGGCGTCGCGTGCGTGTGTTTCACGTGGAACACCCCGATGCCCCAGGATGGCCCGGTGCTCACCGACGCCGAGCTCGCCGCTCGCACCCACCGCGCCGTCGACACCGCGGTGTCCGCCGCGCGGGACCACGGCTACCGCCCCGGCACACCCCGCGTCCTGCACGACCTGTTCTCGGTCGTCGTCGCACTGGAGCCGGAGCCGGTCGTGGTGCGGGTCCCCACCGTCCTCCCGCCCGGCCTCGATCCGGCGGGACAGGCGGAGCAGCAGCGGCGCGAGATCGCGGTCTGCCGGTGGCTGTCGGACGCCGGGCACCCCGTGGTCCGGCCCGCACACCCGGAGCGACCCGTCGCCGCCGGGGACCTGTCCCTCACCTTCTGGGAGCGCCTGACCGTCGTCCCGGACGGCCCGCCCGACGCCGGTGCGAGCGGCGCGACGCTCGCTCGGCTGCACACCGCGCTACGACCGTGTCCGGTCGAGCTGGACTGGATGCACCCACTCGACGACTCCGTCACGGCGATGCTCGACGCGCTGCGGCACGACACCACCCACGTCTCCCCCACCGACCGCGACCGCGCGCTGCGGGAGTGGGCGACGATCCTCCCGGTGCTCGGCGACGAGGCGGGCTGCGCCGACCGGTTCCCCGGCACACGCCCGCAGCCGGTGCACGGGGACTCGCCGGCGTACAACGTCCTGCGGACCCCGGACGGTCCGTACGACGCCGACCTCGAGCACGTCTGCGTCGGACCGGTCGAGTGGGACCTGACCTTCGCCGGCCCGGAGGTCGTCGTCGCCTACGAGCGGGCGGCCGACCGTCCCGTCGACGCCGAGCTGCTCGCCCTCTGCGAGGCGGCCCGGCTGGTGCAGCTCGTCGCCTGCTTCGCGATGGTCCCGCAGCAGCCGGGTCTCGGGGACGGGATGAGCCCGCTCCTGGAGCTGTGGCGGGCCTCCGAACCCTGCGGCGGCGTGCTCGGCTGATGTTCCACGTGGAACCACACCGCTGTGGTTCCACGTGGAACACCGCTCAGCCCTGCCGGGCCGCCGCGCGCTCGACGAGCGCCAGGTAGACCGTCGCGAGGTCGGAACCGTCCGCGGCCACCGCGGTCGGGAGCAGCGAGGTGTCGGTCAGGCCCGGCGACACGTTCATCTCCAGGACGTGCACATGACCGTCGGCGTCGACGATCGCGTCGGTGCGCGACACGTCGCGCATCCCCAGCAGCCGGTGTGCGGCCAGGGCGGTGTCGGCCAGCGCGTCCAGCACGTCCGACGGCAGCCGCGCCGGGCAGTGGAACGTGGCCGCACCGGGTGTGTAGCGGGACGTGTAGTCGTAGAACCCGGACGGCACCTCCACCTCCACCGGCGGCAGCGCGCGGGGCTCCTCGCCGTCGTGGACGACCGACACCGCGACCTCGGTCCCGGCGACGAACCGTTCGACGAGCACCGTCTCGGCGTAGGCGAAGCAGCTGACCATCGCGGCCGGCAGGTCCGCCGCGTTCCGGACCACCTGCACACCGAGCGCCGAGCCGCCCTGGTCCGGCTTCAGTACCAGCGGCAGGCCCAGGCGCTCGACGATCGCACCGAGCACGCCCTGTGCGCCCAGCTCACGGAAGGTCGAGTGCGGCAGCGCGACCCAGTCCGGCGTCGACAGGCCCGCGCGGACGAGCTCGGTCTTCACGCTCGGCTTGTCCCACGCCCGCCGGCACGCCCCGGACGGCGTCCCGACGAACGGGATGCCCAGCAGCTCCAGCACCTGCTGCACGGCGCCGTTCTCCCCCTCGCCCCCGTGCAGCGCGACGGCGACCGCGTCCGGCCGGTCGGTCGAGAGCCGCTCCAGCAGGCGCGCGTCGACGTCCCACTCGCGGACGTCGACACCGTTCGCGCGCAGCGCACCCGCCAGTCGACGACCGGATCGCAGGGACACCTCACGCTCGTGGGACAGGCCTCCGGCCAGCACGGCCACCGTTCGATCGCTCACGCGGGCATTCTGCGCCATGAACGGGAACGCCCCGGACCGGGAGCCGGTCCGGGGCGTTCCACGTGAAACATCGCCGTCGTCGGACGGCGTCAGGTCGTGTCCGGCGACGGGCTCTGGGTGCCCCGGGTCAGCTCGGGGCGGACCGGTGTCCCGAACGTCCGCACGACCTCCATCTCGGCCTCCAGTACCGCCGCCAGCCGCCGCACGCCCTCGGTGATGCGCTCGGGCGTCGGGAAGCAGAACGACAGCCGCAGCTGCCGGCTGCCGAACCCGTCGGCGTAGAAGCCGGTGCCGGACGCGTACGCGACCCGCGCGGTGACCGCACGGGGCAGCATCGCCTTCGTGTCGACGCCCTCCGGCACGGTCAGCCACACGAAGAACCCGCCGTCGGGGACGTTCCAGGTGCAGCCCTCGGGCAGGTACGTCTCCAGCGCGGCGAGCATCGCGTCGCGGCGCTCGCGGTAGTTCTCGCTGAACGTCTTGATCTGGCTGCGCCAGTCGTGGTGCGACAGGTAGCGCGACACCAGCATCTGCGTGAACGACGGCGGGCACAGCGTCGCCGACTCCGCGGCCAGCACCAGCCGGTCCCGCACCAGCGGCGGTACCAGCGCCCAGCCCACCCGCAGCCCGGACGCGAACGTCTTCGAGAACGACCCCAGGTACAGCACGTCCGGGTCGTACGAACGCAGCGCCGGGTGCACCTCGCCGTCGAAACCGAGCATCCCGTAGGGGTTGTCCTCGACGACCATCACGCCGTAGCGCCGGCACAGCTCCAGGATCCGCGGGCGCCGCTGGTGCGCCAGCGTCACGCCGGCCGGGTTGTGGAAGTTCGGGATCGTGTACAGGAACTTCGGGACGATCCCCTGCCGCGCCAGCGACTCCAGCGCCTCGTGCAGCAGCTCCGGGACCAGCCCGTGCTCGTCCATCGCGACGTGCACGACTCGCGCCTGGTAGGCGGCGAAGCTGCCCAGCGCGCCGACGTAGGACGGTCCCTCGGCCAGGACGACGTCGCCCGGGTCGACGAAGATCCGGGTCAGCAGGTCGAGGGCCATCTGCGAGCCGACGGTGACGACGACGTCGTTCGGGTCGGCCTCGATGCCCTCCTCCCGCATGACCTCGCAGATCTGCTCCCGCAGCTGTGGTACACCCTGCGCGGAGCCGTACTGCAGCGCGGACATGCCGTCCACGTCGACGAGCTCGGCCACCTCGCGGGCGAGGGACTGCAGCGGCAGCGCCGCCAGGTTCGGCATGCCACCGGCCAGCGAGACGACCTCGGGACGGCTCGCGACGGCGAACAGCGCCCGGATCTCCGACGCCGTCATCCCGGCGGTGCGGGTCGCGAAGCGCTCGGTGGGGGCGAGCGGGACCACGGCCCCCTCCCCTGCCGCCGCTGCCTGCGCGGCCGCCGCGGCCGCGGAACGGCGGACGTCGGGCTGCTGCGGGCGGTCGGGCAGGGTCATCGCATGCTCCTCTGCGAGGGGAAAAGGCTCGCCGAGTGTAACCGCGACGGGTGATCGGCCCGCCCTTCGTCGTGACGTTCGTACCGGTGGGCCTTCTCGGGGTGACGGGATCGCGAGAATCCACCTAGTCTCGGGCTGCGCGGGGTCACCGGACCCGGGGGCGGCCAGGGGGGACGGTTGCTCCGGCGCCGGGGTCGGGACCACGCCCCGGACGGGCCGGCCGCGCAGCAGCGCGTGCATCGCGCGACGACGACATCCGGAGGTCGGATTCCGTGTCCTGGCACGTTGCCGCGCTCAACCTCGACAACCTCGGCGATCTGCCGAAGCGGTGTCGCAACTGCGTCTACTGGGAGCTCTCACCCCAGCTCGCCGACCAGGCCGAGGGGTACGGCACGACCGACCTGGAGAAGGAGGCCTGGCTGTCGGAGGTGCTCCTCGAGTGGGGCTCCTGCGGCCGGGTCGTCTACGTCGGCGGTGCCCCCGCGGGGTACGTGCTGTTCGCGCCGCCGGCGTCGGTCCCCCGTGCCACCGAGATGCCGACCGGACCGGTCAGCGCCGACGCCGTCCTGCTGACCACGATGCAGGTGGCCCCGGAGTTCGCCGGCGAGGGACTGGGCCGGGCGCTCGCCCAGGCCGTCGTGAAGGACCTGACCCGGCGCGGGGTGAAGGCCGTGGAGGCGTTCGGCGACGCGCGTCCCGGCACCGAGTCCGACTGCGTCGTCCCGGCGGACTTCCTCCGCTCGGTCGGTTTCAAGACCGTCCGCCCGCACCACCGCTGGCCGCGGCTGCGGATGGAGCTGCGCTCGGGGCTGGAGTGGAAGTCCGACGTGGAAGCCGCGCTCGAACAGCTGTTCAACACGGTGACCATCCCGATGCAGACCGCGGCGCCGCGCCCGACGGCGACACCGGCCCGCGCGGGGTCCTGCCAGCTGTCGTTCGTGCCGCCCGCAGGGACGATCTGAGGGCGCTCTGAGCGGGCCGTGGACGGCCTCGGTGGCCCGGCCCCGGGTGAGGGGGGCCGGGCGGGGTGCTGCGGGTCGTGACGGGCCTCAGACGGCCCGGATCTCGTCCCTCGCGTACTCGCGGGCCAGCACGTCGTTGAAGGTGAACGTGCCGGTGGGCTGGTCGTCCTGCCCGAGCAGGTACAGCCGCTTGACGGCGACGAGGATGCCCTCGGCGACGACGTCGCGGAAGCCCGGGTCGAGCAGCTTGCGACGGTCCCCGAGGTGGGTCAGGTACCCGACCTCGACGCGGACGGCCGGCATCCGGGTCCGTCGCACGAGCTCCCAGGTGCACGTCTGGCTGCGGCAGTCGAGCATCGAGGTCCGGGTGAGCAGCTCGCGCTGGATCAGCCCGGCGAGCGCCTCGCCGACGTTCGACGTGGTGCCCGACCCGTTGCCGAAGTAGTAGGTCGCCAGACCCTGCGCGTGCGGGCTGAAGCTCGCGTCGGTGTGCAGCGACACGACCATGTCGGCGCCGACGTCGTTGGCGAACTGCGCGCGCTCGGTGTCCGGCGGGTTGCCGTTCTCCGGCCGGGAGAGCAGAGCCTCCATGCCGGTGGCCGACATGCGGCCGACGACCCGGCGGGCGAGGTCCCACATCAGGTCGGCCTCGGTGACGCCGCCGACGTCGACACCGCGGTCGTGACCGCCGTGTCCCGGGTCGATGACGATGCGCTTGCCGCGCATCCGCGGGCCGGCCCGGCGCAGCAGCTCCTGCTCGCGCATGAGGTGCGGACGCCCGCCGGTGACCTTCCGGCCGAGCTGGCGCAGCGCGCGCAGCGTCTCCGGGCCGCAGACACCGTCGGGGGTCATGCCGTAGTCACGCTGGAAGCGGATCAGGGCCTGCTCGGTCTGCTGGTCGAACAACCCGCTCGGCCGGCCCGGGTTGTACCCGAGCTCGAGCAGGCGTTCCTGCAGGTGGGCGACGTCGTCGCCGGTGGTGGGGGTGGAGAGCGTGAACGACAGCATCCGGTCGCCCAGGCTCCAGCCCGCCTCCCGCAGCGCGCGGGCGGTGTCCGGGCCGACGATGCCGTCGGTGATCAGGCCACGGCCCTGCTGGAACATGCGGACGGCGCGGTCCACGCCGTCGTCGAACATGTCCTGGGCGCGCGAGCCCGGCGGAACCGCCGGGAGCAGACCGAGCTGTCCCAGCGTCGTCCGGATCTCGCGTACGGCCGGACCGCAGTCCCCGCGCCGGAGCAGCTGCATGCACCCCTCGCTCGCAGTCGTGAGGCGCCGTGCGACGCCCGTGATCGGTCGGTTTCGCCCGGTGACCGGACGCGTGCCGGACTCATTGTGCCCTGCCCCGCCCCCGGAGGAGTGCAGCGGGGCGGATACGCGCGTGTCCCGGTTGTGATCAACCGGGACACGCAGCGTTATCTCCGTGCGCTATACAGCGCACGGACAGTGATCAGATGTGGTCGGCGAGATCGGCGAGCAGTGCCGCCTTCGGCTTCGCGCCCACGATCTGCTTCACCGGCTTGCCGCCGGAGAACAGGATCATCGTCGGGACCGACATGACCTGGTAGTCGCGGGCGACCTCCGGGTTGGCGTCGATGTCGAGCTTGGCGACGGTCAGCTTCTCGGAGTTCTCGCCGGCGATCTCGTCGAGCACCGGGGCGACCATCTTGCACGGGCCGCACCAGGTGGCCCAGAAGTCGACCAGGACGGGCTTGTCGCTCTTCAGGACGTCTTGGTCGAACGAGCTGCTGGTGACGTCGACGGTGTTGTTGCCCATGGGGTTCTCCTTCGGTCGCGGATGCGGGTCTGTCGGGTGCCGGTGGGCGGTCAGTGCGCGGCGTCGGCGACGGCGGCCGCCGGGGCGGTCTCCTCCGAGCCGTAGCCGCCACCGGCCATCTCGGAGCCGACCTCGTGGCCGGCCAGCCAGCGCTCGGCGTCGATCGCGGCCGAGCAGCCGGAGCCCGCGGCGGTGATCGCCTGGCGGTAGGTGTGGTCGACGAGGTCGCCACAGGCGAAGACGCCCGGGACGTTCGTGTAGGTGGTACGTCCGTCCACCTGCACGTAGCCCTCGTCGTCGACGTCGACCTGGCCCGCCACCAGCGCGCTGCGCGGGTCGTGGCCGATCGCGACGAACATGCCGGTGACGTCGAGCGTGCTGGTCTCACCGGTCACGGTGTCGCGCAGCTGCAGCTGCTTCACCGAGCCCTCGCCGGTCACCTCGGTGACCTCGGAGTTGGTGCGCCAGCGCATCTTCGGGTCGTTCTGCGCCCGCTCGTACATGATCTTCGAGGCGCGGAACTCGTCGCGACGGTGGATGACCGTGACGGTCTCGGCGAAGCGGGTGAGGAACGTGGCCTCCTCCATCGCCGAGTCGCCGCCGCCGATGACGGCGATGTTCTGGTCCCGGAAGAAGAAGCCGTCGCAGGTGGCGCACGAGCTGACGCCGCGGCCGAGGAGCTCCTGCTCGCCGGGGACGTGCAGGTAGCGCGGGGCGGCACCCATCGCGAGGATCACGGCGCGGGCCCGGAAGGTCTCCTTGCCGACCCGCACCTCCTTGACGTCGCCGTCGAGCTTCACCTCGTCGACGTCCTGCGGGCGCAGGTCGGCGCCGAAGCGCTCCGCCTGGCCCCGCATCTGCTGCATGAGCTCGGGGCCCATGATCCCCTCGGTGAAGCCCGGGTAGTTCTCCACCTCGGTCGTGGTCATCAGGGCGCCGCCGAACTGGCTGCCCTCGAACACGAGCGGGGCGAGCTGGGCCCGCGCGGCGTACACCGCAGCGGTGTAGCCGGCCGGCCCGGACCCGATGATGATCAGGTTGTGCACCGTGTCGTCGGTGGTCACCGGTACCGATCCCTCCTGGCGCGCCCGGGCGACGGGCGCGATGACGGGCCTGCTGGTGCCGGCCCGGGTGGCCGGCTCCTGCGTCGTGGCTGCCGTATGGCTCGAACGCGATCCTAGACAGGGGCATTCCCGCTCGTCGGTGCCGTCGGACGTGGGCCGCGTGATCCGGGCGTCGCCGGTGCCCGGCCGGGTCAGCCGGTGGTGGTCTCGGCGAGCACCCGCGCGGTGCCCGGCCCGCAGTCCGGCGGTACGGCGACGAGGCGGTAGCGGCCCCGCTCCGGTCCGCCGAGGACGAGCAGGACCGCCGGGTGGCCGTCGACGGAGTGCGGGCGGGCCGTCAGGAACGGAGCGTCCGGTCGCGGGTCGCCGGCGGCGGTGAGGCAGGCGCGGACCCGGGCGGGGTCGTCGAGCGCGCCGACGGGGACCGCCGCGCCGGCGGCGGCGGACCGGAGCTCCTCCGGGGCGGTCCCGGCGACCGGGACGACGACCCGCGCGGTGGGCCCGAGGGCGGCGAGCCCGACCCCGGCGACGACGAGTGCCGCCGCGGCGACGGCGAGCGCGCGCCACGGGGTGCGGCGGCCCGGCGGCGGGCCGCCGGCCGCCGGAGCCTCGCCCCGCTCCGGTCCGGGAGCCGCTCGCGCCATCTCCGCGGCGAGCCGCGCCCGCATCCGCGCCGCCACGTCGTCCGGCATCGCCACCGGACCGAGTTCCCGGGCCATCCGCGCCCCGACCTCGACGAACGGTTCCTCGTCGGGATGACACGAAGCAGGTGAACACTGGTTGTCGTCGTACCGACGAGTGATCTCCGAGGAGTTGTCGTCGGATCGGTGAGAACTGCTCATCCCTCGTCCTCCCGCAGCACGGGGGCCAGCCGGGCCCGCGCACGGGCCCGGCGGCTCTTCACCGTCCCCGGCGCCACCGCCAGCATCTCCGCCGCCTCCGCGACGCCGTAGCCGAGCCCGTCCACGAGCACCAGCGCGGCCCGCTGGTCCACCGGCAGCAGGGCCAGCGCGTCGGAGACGGCGAGCCGCACCACGAGCCCGCCCGCGTGGTCCCGGGCCGCGACGACCGTCTCCAGGGCCCGCAGCCGGTCCCGTCGCCGCCCGGCCGCGCGGAGCCGGTCGACGCAGTCGTTCACGAGGATCCGGTGCAGCCACGTCCCCGTCGCGGCGTCACCGCGGAACCCGGGCGAGCGGAGCGCGGACAGGAACGCCTCCTGCACCGCGTCCTCGGCCTCGGTCCGGTCGCCGAGCATCCGCAGGGCCACCGACCAGAGCCGGTCGGCGTACCTGCGGAACATCTCGTCCAGGTCGGGCGGGGCCCGGTCCGGGATCCGGTCGACGGTCGTCACCCGCGCACGGTAGGCAGCGCCGGGGGGTGCTCACGGGCGTTGCCGGGCCGGTCGGTCGCGATCGCGAACGGGGCGGCTCAGGGTGCGGTGCGGCGGAACCCGATGTCGTCGATCTGGGTCTGGTTGTTCGGCCCGAGGTTCGTGATCCACAGGAGCACGTGCTGGGTGGGGCGGCCCGGGTCGAGGCCGACCGTCGTCCGTCCCGACGACAGGGTGACGGTGTCGAGCAGCGTCGTCTCCGCCAGCGTCGGCTCGGCCGACGGGGCCGAGCGGACCTGCACGACCGCGCCCGCGGTCGGCGAGTCGACGGTGAGCCCGGTGAGCGGCTCGGCGGCGTCGAACGAGGCCAGCACGCCGATCCCGGGCTTGAGCGCCGGGAACGGCTGGAAGTAGCGGCTCGTCGTCCACACGGTGGAGGGGTCGCCGTCGACGACGTTGCCGACGGTGCCGGCGTTGTCCGCGTCGCCGACCGGGTCGAACACCGTCGCCGACACGTCCGGCACCGCGGTACCCGTCCCGGACGACGCGGCCGGGGCCCCGGCGGGGGGAACCTGCTGCTGCACCGGGGCGCTCGCCGCGGGCGGGACGACCACCGGCGGGGCGCCGCCACCACCGAACAGCATGCCCAGCTGCACGGCGACGTACCCGAGCACGATCAGCACGCCGACGGCGAGCACCCCGAGACCGATCCGCAGGTTGCGGCGGCGCCGGGGGTCGTTGCGGGTGTCGGGCAGCCGGTCGGAGTCCTGCCACACGTCGTCGGGCTCGGCGGGCGCGCCGTCGTGCACCGGCGGGAAGAAGGCCTGGTCGGCGTCCTCGGCGACGACGTCGGCCAGCATCCGGTGCATCGCCGCGGCGGTGTGCACCCGACTGACGCCGTCGCCCTGGCCGAGCGCACCGCTGCACAGCGTGTCCAGCTCCAGCGGCACACCGGGCCGCAGCTGCGACGCGGGCCGCAGCCGGCCCGCGGGCGTGCGGTCGGCGGCGACGAGCCCGGCGCGGGCGGCGTCGGACACCGACAGCGGCCAGCGCCGGGTGAGCAGGCAGTAGAGGATCCCGCCGAGCCCGCGGACGTCGTCGGCGGCGGACACCGACGGGCGCGGGAGCAGGAAGGCGAGCATGGCGCGCCCGTCCGGGGTGATCCGGACGCGCTGCGGGTGGTCGCAGCCGAGCACCAGGCCCTGCTGGTGGGCCTCGGTGGCGGCGGCCGACAGGGTCTCGACGGCCTTGGCGGCCCGCTGCGCGCGGATTGGGCCCTCGGCGACGGTCTCGGCCAGCGAACGCCCCGGCACCCACTCGGCGACGGCGGCGCCCAGCACGTCGGCCGGCAGGCCGTGCGTGCCCGGGGCCAGTACGTCGAGCAGCCGGGCGCTGCCGGAGTGCTCGAAGCAGCCCGAGCGCAGGGCACGCACGATCATCTCACCGGCGCGGGCGGTGCCCTCCGGGTCGTCGGAACGGTCGTCGGCGGGGAGCCTGCGCAGCAGCGTGACGCCGACCGGGCGGCGCAGCACGGTGTCCTCGGCGCGCCAGAACTCCGCCCCGGCGGCCGGGTCGGACCCGATCCGCTGACGGAGCACGTAGCGCTCGGTGAGCGGCGAACCCGCAGTGGTGCCCGCGGTCTCGCGGACGGTCGGGATGCGCTCGGTGGGCCGGGCCTGGGCCGGCACCGCGGGCACGGCGGCCGTCGGCTGCTCGTCGGCGGGTACTCCGGCGGTCCCGGGTGCGTCGGCGGTCGCCGTGGCGTCGGTGGGGTCGAGCGACGGGTGCGGACGGGGGGTCGCGTCGTCCTCGACGGGGTGGGGGCCGGTCCGGGCAGTGCGCTCGCCGATCTGCCCGCTCAACGGCCTCGCCCTCCCCTGGCGCTCGGTGTCGTGTCCGGCGTCAGCCTACGGCACTCGGTCGGATGTGGACGAGCCGAGAACACGCCCCGGATCCGTCTCCCCTGTCTTCGGAGAAGGGGCACCATCGGTTTGCCTCCCCGCCCTCCGGATTCGCCGGAAAGCACCTGTGATGCGACGAGCGGTCAATACCGGACGGCGAACGACAGCCGTGTTCTTTGTCTCTGCCGGCTCAGGAGCCGTGGACGCGTCCGGACGGCGCCGGTCCCGGTGGGACGGGGACGTCCGGGGGCGTGCCGGGCCCTGACCCGGGGCCACCGGACGGCCCGGCTGCGGCGGCCGGACGCAGCCGGCGCAGCACCCGCCGGACCACCAGGACCACGAGGACACCGCCGGCGATCGCGGTCAGCCAGACCGTGACCGTCCCGTAGACCGTCGACCGCACCCGTAGCCGGGTGTCCGGGCCGAGCGCGACGCCGTCGGGGGTGAGCAGGCCCGCGTCGACGCTGAACACCCCGGAGCGGGTGACCTGGGCGCTGACCCGCACCTGGACGCGGCCGCGCGGCGGGACCGCCTGCACCTCGATCGGGGCGACCCGCAGCCCGGTGGTACTCGACAGCACCACCCGCACGTTCATCGTCACCGGCAGCCCGTTGGCGACGGTGATCAGCAGCGGTGCGTCGCTGGTTCCGAGCGAGTACGGGCTGGGCGGCTCCACCACACGCACCGACGCGCGGATCTCGGCGATCCGGTCGGCGACGACGGTCTCCTCCCGCTCGGCGCGGGCCGGGTCGCCCCGCCACCACGACGACACCGCCCGCAGCGTGCCGGTCACCAGCGGGTCGAACACGTCGGCGGGGCTGGCCCCGACCCCGGTGCGGGCCTCGGCCGCGGCCCGCAGCGCCTCGATCGTCCGGACCTGGTCGGCCACCCCGGACACGATCGTCCCCGGGATCTCCGCGCCGCCGGCCTGCGGTGGGTAGAACAGCTGCGTCCCGCCCGCCTGCACGTCGCCGCCGATGAGGGTGGACAGGCCGGTCGGGGCGATCCGGCCGTCGTCGATCAGCGAGGTCAGGGCGGTCAGCACCCCGGCGGCGGCCGGCCCGTCCGCGGCCCAGCGGTGCGGCGGTGCGACGACCAGCGGGCCGCCGGCGTCCCCGGCCCGGAACGCGAGCGCCCCGGCGAGGTCCTGGCCGGCGAGTCCGCCCACGTCCCCCTCCTGGACCTCGACGCCCGCGGGTCTGGTCGCGGCCTCGGTGAGCAGCGGGTCGGTGAGCAGCGCGGAGTCGTCGCCGTCGCGGCCGGTGCCGTCGGAGCCACCCACGCGCACCCGGCCGGAGGCCGTCGTGCCGGTCACCCCGTCGGCGGAGAGCAGCAGCCGGGTCCCGCCGCCGAGGGCGTCCAGCGTCGCCTCGTCGACGACGCCGTCGGCGGGCCACACGACGCCGTCGAGGACCGTGGTCCCCAGCTCGGTGGCCAGGGTCCGGCGGCCGCGGTCCAGCGCGGTCCTGGCGAGGTCGGCCTGCCCGCCGCGGACCAGGGCGACGAGGTCGGCGTCCGACGGCGGCAGCGCGATCACGCAGGTCCCGCGCGCGGCCGCGGTCAGCGCCGCGAGCCACTGGCCCGCCGCCTCCGCGCCGCGGCCGGGAACGGACTCGCCGGGGCCGGTGACGACGCCGTAGCCGTCGCGCATGGCGGCCGCGGTGGCGACGAGCTCGGGGTCGATCGCCAGGCAGAGCGCGGCCCGGGTCGGGGATCCGGCGGGCGCGGCCGAGCCCAGCGCCTCGACCAGGCCGCGCAGCCGGCCGCCGTCGGCGAAGGAGGTCGCGAGGTCGTCGTCGGTCAGCAGTGGCGGCTCGCCGGGCAGCGGCGGGACGCGGCGCGGGGCGTCGGTGATCGGGTACAGCATCGTCACCGGCGCGGCGGTGACCGGCGACGACGGCGGCGCGGCCCCCGGCAGCGACGACACCGGCAGCATCGTGCGGACCCCGGCCAGCCGCGACGGCGTGCCGTCGACGGTCCCGTTGAGGTTCACCAGCAGCGGGTAGGTGCCCGGGCCGGGGAGCGCCAGCGTCGACTGCGGGGGCCCGGTGAGCGGGACGGCGTAGCGGAACGGGACCGACGCGCCCGGCGCGAGCGGGCCGAGGTCGGCGAACGGCGGCGTCGCGTCGTCGACCGTGGCCTCCCCGGCCAGCGCGGCCCGCAGCGCCGCCTCGCCGGCGAGCACCGGCCCGCGCTGCACCCGGACGGCCAGGTCGTCGACGATCCCCGGGCCGGTGTTGGTGACGGTCCCGGTGACGACCAGCTCGCCCGGCCCCGCCGACGTCACCACCCGCGGGGTCATCGTGCCGACGTCGAGCCGGACCGGGGCCACGGGCTGCTGGGCCGGTTGCTGCGCCGGGCGGTCCCGGGCCGCGGCCTGCGGGGCGCCCGCCGGGAACGCCGCGGGCAGGAACAGCGCCACCACCGCGGTGAGCACGATCGCGACCAGGGCCGCGACCCGGCTCACGCCGTCTCCTCCAGCAGGTTGGCCGCATGCCGGATCAGCCGGCGCTCGTCGGCGTAGGCGAGGCGGCCCTCGAGCTCGTCGAGCGGCACCCAGGCCACCTCGGAGACCTCGACGTCCTCGTCGCAGAGCTCACCGCCGAGCGCGCGCATCAGGTAGTGGTGGACCGTCTTGTGGACGCGCCGGTCCTCGGCGACGAACCAGAAGTCGATGGTGCCCAGGGGAGCCAGCACCTCACCGATGATGCCGGTCTCCTCCTGCACCTCGC
This sequence comes from Pseudonocardia sp. 2-7, assembly GCF_056341085.1. Lineage (NCBI taxonomy): Bacteria > Bacillati > Actinomycetota > Actinomycetes > Pseudonocardiales > Pseudonocardiaceae > Pseudonocardia > Pseudonocardia sp. 2-7. The sequence continues at coordinate 5,526,010 of NZ_CP094507.1, read as the reverse complement.
GCACCGCGGCCTGCTCCGCGGTCTCACCGGCCTCGATGTGGCCCTTGGGCAGCGACCACAGCAGCCGGCCCCGGCGGTCCAGCCGGCCGATCAGCGCGGCGGCGCCGGTCTGGGGGTGCACGACGAGCCCACCGGCGGACGTCTCGTCCACCGTGCGCAGCCGGCGACGGCGGTCCGGGGACCGGTCGGCGCGCCCGGCACGGCCGGCGCGTGCGCTCCGGCCCTCACGGCCGGGTTCCGCGCCGCGCCCTGCCGAGGAGCGGCCGCGGGAGGTGGACATGTGGCGATGGTAACGAGGAGGTGGCTCGGAGGGGGGTCGACGAGCCGCCCGCGGCCGTGGCGTCACCCGGTCGCCCTGCCGTCGATCAGCGGTCGAGCGGTACGGAGTGACCGGAGGACCCGTGCCCACCGGCCGGGCGCGTTGCCTAGACTGGCCCGTCGTGTCCTCGTCGTCCCCGTCCTCCACCGCCCGACAGGTGACCCGGCCGACCCGACCTCCGGCCGGATCCGCCCCGGACCCGGACGAGCTGCAGCGAGCACAGGAGAACGCCGTGGTCGCACTGCTCGACGTCCCGGCCGTCGCCGACGAGCTGGCCGCCCGTTTCGCCGCCCGCGGTCACCTGCTCTATCTCGTCGGCGGCAGCGTCCGCGACGCGGTGCTGCGCGGCACCGGCGCGTCGACCCGGGACTCCGGGGACCTCGACTTCACCACCGACGCCCGCCCCGAGCAGATCCTCGCGATCGTGCGCGGCTGGGCCGAGGCCGTCTGGGACACCGGGATCGCGTTCGGGACCGTCGGGCTGCGCCGCGACGGGCAGACCCTCGAGGTGACGACCTTCCGCGCCGACACCTACGACGGCACCTCCCGCAACCCCGAGGTCCGCTTCGGCGACACCGTCGAGGGCGACCTGGTGCGCCGCGACTTCACGGTCAACGCGATGGCGGTCGAGCTGACCGGGTCGCACCGCCGCTTCGTCGACCCGCACGGCGGGTTCGCCGCGCTCGCCCAGGGCGTCCTGGACACCCCGGACACCCCGGAGCGCTCCTTCTCCGACGACCCGCTGCGGATGCTGCGCGCCGCCCGGTTCGTCTCCCAGCTCGGCTTCACCCCCGCCGCGCGGGTCACCGCCGCGATGACGGCGATGGCCGACGAGCTGACCCGGATCACCGCCGAGCGGGTGCAGGCCGAGTTCACCAAGCTGATGATCGGCGACCACCCGCGGCGCGGCCTGGAGCTGCTCTGCGACACCGGCCTGGCCCGGCACGTCGTCCCCGAGGTTCCGGCGATGCAGCTGGAGACCGACGAGCACATGCAGCACAAGGACGTCTACACCCACTCGCTCGTCGTGATGGAGCAGGCGATCGAGCGCGAGACCGACGGTCCGGACCTCACGCTGCGCCTGGCCGCGCTGCTGCACGACATCGGCAAGCCGGCGACCCGGCGCAAGGAGCCGGACGGGCGGGTCTCGTTCCACCACCACGAGGTGGTCGGGGCGAAGATGACCCGCAAGCGGCTGCGGGCGCTCAAGTACCCGAAGGCCCTGGTCGACGACGTGTGCCAGCTCGTCTACCTGCACCTGCGGTTCCACGGCTACGGCAAGGGCGAGTGGACCGACTCGGCCGTGCGCCGCTACGTCGCCGACGCCGGCCCGCTGCTGGAGCGCCTGCACCGGCTGGTGCGCTCGGACTGCACCACCCGCAACCGGCGCCGGGCCTCGGCCCTGCAGCGCAGCTACGACGGCCTGGAGGACCGGATCGCCGAGCTGCGCAAGCAGGAGGAGCTCGACGCGATCCGCCCCGACCTCGACGGCAACCGGATCATGGAGCTGCTGGGCATCCCGCCGGGCCCGGCCGTCGGGAAGGCCTACCGGCACATGCTGGCGCTGCGGATGGAGCAGGGGCCGATGGACGCCGAGCAGGCCGAGGTCGCCCTGCGGGCCTGGGCGGACGAGAACCTCTGATCCGTACGGGCGTCCCGTACGGACGTCCACACTGATGTACGTTCGTATTGTACGAACGTATGGACGATCATGTCCGGTGTACGACGATGCGGCGAACGGGTGGCGGCATCGCGTCCGCGCCGGAGGTGCGAACATGGACCCGTGCGGGAACACCGCGCCACGCGAGGCGCCGCTCTTCCCCCGGTCACACCGGGGAGTCTGCTCGTCGCCGCCCCCGGTCTGGGCGACCCGAACTTCTCGCGGACGGTCGTCTACATGATCGAGCACCGTCCGCAGGGCAGCCTCGGGGTCGTGCTCAACCGGCCGGGCCAGGCGGCCGTACGGGACGTGCTCCCGCGCTGGGCCGGGCTCACCAGTGATCCCGGGACCATGTTCGTCGGTGGTCCGGTCGAGGCGCGCACCGCGCTCTGCCTGGCCGCCCTGCGGACCGGGGAGACCGGTCGCGGGCTCGGCGGGCTGATGCCGGTCCGGCCACCGGTGCAGCTGGTCGACCTCGACTCCGACCCGGCGCCGCTCGCGCAGCGGCTGCGCGGCCTGCGGATCTTCGCCGGGTACTCCGGCTGGGACGCGGGCCAGCTGGGCGGCGAGATCGCCCGGGGTGACTGGTACGTCGTCCCCGGCCTGCCCGACGACCTGCTGACCACCGTCTACGACCAGCTGTGGGAACGGGTGTTGCGCCGCCAGGGCGTCCCGCTGGCGCTGCTTGCCACGTTCCCGCGTGATCCCGCCTGGAACTGAATCCCCGCGGGCGGTGTGTGACCTGTGGTGGGCCCACCCCCGGTCAGGACGCCGCGGCCGGTGCCGCGCAGCGCGGGTCCGCCGCGACCGTGCCGGGGGCCGCTGACCGGCCTACCGTGGGGGTCGTGCCGTTCGACCGTCGTCCCCGGCCCGATCCCGTCGGCCCCGGGCAGGAGTCGGTGTGGGACTACCCGCGCCCGCCCCGGGCGGAGCGGGTGCCCCGCCGCGCGGAGCTGTGGCACGGCGGGACGCTCGTCGCCGCGTCGGACGACCTGGTCCGGGTGCTGGAGACCAGCCACCCGCCGACCTGGTACCTGCCCCGCACCGCCTTCACCGACGGCGTGCTGGTGCCCGGTGAGCACCGCACGTTCTGCGAGTGGAAGGGCGTCGCCCACTACTGCGACGTGCGCGTCCCCGGCGTGCCGCCGCTGACCGACGTCGCCTGGTGGTACCCGCGGCCGGACGCGCGCTACCCGGAGCTGACCGACCGGGTCGCGGTCTACGTGGCGCCGTTCGAGCGCATCACCCTGGACGGGGAGACGGTCCGCCCGCAGCCCGGCGGGTTCTACGGCGGCTGGGTCACCGACGAGGTCGTCGGCCCGTTCAAGGGCGGGCCGGGCTCCCGCGGCTGGTAGCCCGGGGCTCGCGGATCAGGCCCCGCAGGTCGGGCCCGCGGACCGGCCCCGCAGGTCAGGCCTCGCGGGTGGGCCCGGTGCGGGCCCCGGGCTCCGAGCCCGGCTCGGTGCCGGTCGCGTCGCGGCAGCCCGCGACCAGGTCGCAGCCGGCGCAGACCCCGCCGCAGCTCGGGGCCGCGGCCTGCGCGGCGATCGCCGCCGCCGCGGCCCGCGCCCCGACCGCGCCCCCGAGACCGGCGAGCACGACCGTCCCGACCAGCGCGATCGCACCCAGCACCCACGGGGCGGCGCCGGTCCGGTCCAGGACCAGCAGCACCGTCCCGCCGACCAGGGCGATCGCCCCCGCGGCGCCGACCGGTGGCGCGGCCACCCGGTTGGCGATCGCGAACGCGTCGGCGGTCCGCAGGCTGTCCGCGGTGCGGACGCCGACGAAGCGGTTGCGCGGCAGCCGGCCGGTCGCCCCCAGCACGGCGAGGACGACGAGGACCACCCCGGCCAGCAGGAGCAGGGCGGCGAGGAGCAGGCGGAGCGTCGTGGGCACGTGACCAGGGTAGAACCCGCGGGAACGGGGACGCCCGCCCCGGCTACCCTGGTCACATGTGCACGGCCCGCCGACTTCCCGGCGCGGCGTCGTAGCCACAACACGGCGCCGCGACGGCCCCTCCTGCGTGATGCGCACGAGGGGCCGCGACGTGTTCCGGGCCCCGAGTCGGGCCGTCACGACAGGCATCCCCGAGGTGAGACGGACATGAGCACCGAGACCACGACCGCGTCCGAGCAGCGTGCGGACCGACCGGCGTACCGCTACGACGCCGAGATGGCCGCCCGGATCGAGCGGAAGTGGCAGGACTTCTGGGAGACCGAGCAGACCTTCCACGCCCCCGACCCGGGTCAGCCCGGCTCGGAGAAGCCGAAGGTCTACCTGATGGACATGTTCCCCTACCCCTCCGGGGCGGGGCTGCACGTCGGGCACCCGCTGGGCTTCATCGGCACCGACGTGCTGGGCCGCTACCTGCGGATGAACGGCCACAACGTGCTGCACCCGATGGGCTTCGACGCCTTCGGGCTGCCCGCCGAGCAGTACGCCGTCCAGACCGGGACGCACCCGCGGACGACGACCGAGGCCAACATCGCCCGCTACCGGCAGCAGCTCCGCCAGCTGGGCCTGGGCCACGACCCGCGTCGCTCGGTGTCCACCACCGACATCGCGTTCTACCGCTGGACCCAGTGGATCTTCCGGGAGATCTTCGAGTCCTGGTACGACACCGACGCCGACCGCGCCCGCCCGATCTCCGAGCTGCGCGCCGAGTTCGAGGCCGGCACCCGCCCGACCCCCGACGGCCGCCCCTGGGCCGAGCTGTCCGAGGCCGACCGGCGCGCCGCCGTCGACGGGTACCGGCTGGCCTACATCTCCGAGGCGCCGGTGAACTGGTGCCCCGGCCTGGGCACCGTGCTGGCGAACGAGGAGGTCACCCCGGACGGCCGCTCCGAGCGCGGCAACTTCCCCGTCTTCCGCCGCAACCTCAAGCAGTGGATGATGCGGATCACCGCCTACGCCGACCGGCTGGCCGACGACCTGGACCGGGTCGACTGGCCGGAGTCGGTCAAGGCGATGCAGCGCAACTGGATCGGCCGCTCCGAGGGCGCCCGGGTCCGGTTCCCGGTGCAGTCCGGCGCCGACGCGATCGAGGTCTTCACGACCCGCCCGGACACCCTGTTCGGCGCCACCTACATGGTGCTGGCGCCCGAGCACCCGCTGGTCTCCTCCCTGGTCCCCGGGCAGTGGCCCGACGGCACCGACCCGCGCTGGACCGGTGGCGCCGCGACGCCCGCCGAGGCCGTCGCGGCGTACCGCGCCGAGGCCGCGCGCAAGTCCGAGCTGGACCGCCAGGAGAACAAGGACAAGACCGGTGTGTTCACCGGCGCGTACGCCACCAACCCGGTGAACGGCGCGGCCGTCCCGGTGTTCGTCGCCGACTACGTGCTGATGGGCTACGGCACCGGCGCGATCATGGCGGTGCCCGCCGAGGACACCCGGGACTGGGACTTCGCGGCCGCGTTCGGGCTGCCGCACGTGCGCACGGTGCAGCCGCCGCCGGACTGGGACGGCGGCGCGTACACCGGCGACGGCCCGACCATCAACTCCGCGAACGACGAGATCAGCCTGGACGGGCTGGGCGTCGACGAGGCCAAGCGCACGATCATCGACTGGCTGGCCGCGAAGGGCGCCGGCGAGGGCGTCGTGCAGTACAAGCTGCGCGACTGGCTGTTCTCCCGGCAGCGCTACTGGGGCGAGCCGTTCCCGGTCGTCTGGGACGAGCACGGCCCGATCGCGCTGCCCGAGGACCAGCTGCCCGTCGTCCTGCCCGACGTCGACGACTACTCGCCCAAGACCTACGCCCCGGACGATGCGAACTCCGAGCCGGAGCCGCCGCTGTCCCGGGCGCACGAGTGGGTGGCCGTCGAGCTGGACCTGGGTGACGGCCCGAAGCAGTACCGCCGCGAGACGAACACGATGCCGCAGTGGGCCGGGTCGTGCTGGTACTACCTGCGCTACCTGGACCCGGAGAACACCGAGCGGTTCGTCTCCGCCGAGGCCGAGAAGTACTGGATCGGCAAGGACGCGGCCCGGTCGGTCGCCGACCCGGGCGGCGTGGACCTGTACGTCGGCGGCGTCGAGCACGCCGTGCTGCACCTGCTGTACTCGCGGTTCTGGCACAAGGTCCTCTTCGACCTGGGCCACGTGAGCAGCGAGGAGCCGTTCCGGAAGCTGTTCAACCAGGGCTACATCCAGGCCTGGGCCTACACCGACGCCCGCGGGACCTACGTGCCCGCGGAGGAGGTCGTCGAGGTCGTCGGCGAGGACGGCACGAGCGCCGGTTTCACGTGGAACGGGCAGCCCGTCACCCGGGAGTACGGGAAGATGGGCAAGTCGCTGAAGAACGTCGTGACGCCCGACGACATGTGCGACCGCTACGGCGCCGACACCTTCCGGCTGTACGAGATGTACACCGGCCCGATGGACGCCTCGCGTCCGTGGTCGACGCGGGACGTCGTCGGCCCGCAGCGGTTCCTGCAGCGGGTGTGGCGCAACCTGGTCGACGAGGGCACCGGAGCGGTGACCGTCGTCGAGGACGCGCCGTCGGAGGAGATCCTGCGGTCGCTGCACAAGGCGATCGCCGGTGTCCGCGAGGACTTCCCGGCGCTGCACTACAACACCGCCGCCGCGAAGCTGATCGAGCTGAACAACGCGCTGACCAAGCGTGGGGCGCCGGTGGAGCGCGAGGTCGCGGAGGCGCTGGTGCTGATGCTGGCGCCACTGGCCCCGCACATCGCCGAGGAGCTGTGGCAGAAGCTGGGTCACGAGGACACGCTGACCTACGCGCCGTTCCCGGTCGCCGACGAGCGCTACCTGGTGGCGGACACCGTCGAGTACCCGATCCAGGTCAACGGCAAGGTCCGCTCGCGGGTCACCGTCGCCGCCGACGCCGCCCAGGAGGACATCCGGGCGGCCGCGCTGGCCGACGAGAAGGTCGTCGCCGCGCTGGACGGGGCCGAGCCGAAGAAGGTCATCGTCGTGCCGGGGCGCCTGGTCAACGTCGTCCGGTAGGGAACGCAGGCGACCTCCTGCCCGTTGAGCGGGCAGGAGGTCCGTCATGAGCGCAGTCCTGACCCTGATCGTCGTCCTGGCCGTCGTCGCGGCCGTCGTGTGGCTGGTACGGCGGCACAACGCGGACTCCGCCGCCGCTCTGGCGGACGCCCAGGCCGAGTCCCGGCGCTGGGTGGAGCGTCTCGGCGGCCAGGTCCTGGCCCTGACCGGGACCGACGACCCGAGCCGTCAGGCGCTGGCCGACGCCGCCGAGCGCTACACCGCCGCGGGCTCGCAGATGGAGCAGGCGCGCACGGCCGCGCAGTGCCGTCAGGTCACCGAGACCGCCTACGAGGGTCTCTACTACATCCGCGCCGCACGCACGGCGATGGGCATGGACCCCGGGCCCGAGCTGCCGCCGCTGCCGGGCCAGTCCCGCGCCGGTGAGGTCACCGAGGACCGCGAGGTCGAGGTGGAGGGCCGCAGTCTGGGCGCGTCGCCGCAGCCGACCGACCGGAACAGCCATTACTACCCCGGCGGGACCGTCGCCGGGCGTCCGGTGCCGCGCGGCTGGTACTCCGAGCCGTGGTGGAAGCCGGCACTCGTCGCCGGGGCCTGGGGCGTCGGTTCGGCGCTGCTGTTCACCTCGCTGTTCAGCGGGATGGCCGGCGCCGACCAGGCCGCCTACGCCGACGGGGCCGCCCTCGACGACCCGGGCTTCGACGGCGGTGCCGACGGCGGCTTCGACGGCGCCGACCAGGGGGGCTTCGAGGGCGGGGGCCTGTTCGACAGCGACTCCGACTTCGGCGGGGACTTCTTCTGACCCGCGCGCCGTAACGGCCGGCGGCCCCCGGCGGCATCCCCTCGTCCGAGCGACCAGCCCGTGGTCGGACGGCGAGAGGGGCCACGTCATGACGTACCACCTGCAGGCGGTGCGCGGATTCTCCGACTTCCGGGGGCGCGCCCGGCGGGCCGGTCAGGCGCGGGACCCGCGCCGGACCGGCTTCTCCGGCCGCCGGGTCGCCCCGGTCCCCGGGTCCGGCGGCCGGGACAGGGCCGGCTCGGCGAGCCAGGCCTCCACGGCGTCGAGCACGAACGCGGCGTCGTCGAGGGCCGCGCGCGCCTCCGCCGCCGGGGCGGTCACGTCCGAGTGGTCGGCCAGCGCCCGCCGGTTGTAGAGCGACCGCAGCAGCCGCCCGGCCCGCGGGTCCAGCGACCGTTCCCGCACCACCCGGCGGACGAACGCGCTGACGACCTCGGAATGCTCGGCGCGGGTCTCCCCCAGCACCAGCAGCGCGGTCTCGGCGGCCCGGAACGCGGCATGGAACGCGCGGGAGACCGCGGCGTCGCCGAAGCCGTTCTCGGCCAGCACCCGGGCCCCGCCCAGCTCGACCCGGGCCCGCGCGATCCCGCCGTGCACCCGCCGGGTCACCGGATCCGCACCGCCTCGGCGCGGGCACGCACGACCGTCGGGTCGGCGGCACGGACGAGCTCACCCTGGCCGACCGGCAGCACGCTGATCGTCAGCCCGGTCCGCCGGGTGTGCTGCCACAGCACGTCGTCCATCGCGCGGACCTCCTCCCAGGGCAGGATCGGGAACCCGTCGTCGTCGAGGACCACGAGCAGGTCGATCGCGGACTCGACCGAGCCCTCCCCGCTCGCCCAGGACCCGAACAGCAGAACCTGACGCAGCCGGGGGCCGTAGAGCAGGCCCAGGTCGTCGGCGACGGCGGCGGGCACGTCGTCGTTGGACGGGTCCGGGTCGGGGTGGCGGGCCCTGAGCCGCTCGCCGTCGTCGGCACCGATCAGGCCGGCCGCGACCAGCCAGTCCGCCGCGCGCCGGCGGGAACGGGCGTCGCGGAAGCGGTACCACTGGTCGCGGACCTCGGGGAACTCGAACAGCGTGTTCTTGAACCGGCGGAACGCACCCCGGCCGTCGATCGCGCGGTCCAGCAGCGCCGCGGCCCGCCGGTGCTGCACGCCCGCGGTGAAGTCGGACATGTCCCGGTAGGACTCCCGGCTGGTCACCGGCCGGATCTCCACCCAGTCCGGACCGGGCCGGTCGTCGCCGGACACGCCGTGCACCTCGGCGTCGGCCGGGTCGAGGTACCAGGTGACCTCCGGCGTGCGGTCCTCGAGCGCGTCCGCCAGTGCGGACAGGTCGAGGCGGGCGGGGTCGAGCACGGGGCGACTCTATGCCCGGTCCGGTGCGCGTGGCAGCCGCCGCGGGACCCTCAGTCGTCGTCCTTCTCCCCGGAGCCGAAGAAGAAGTGCGCGACCAGGACCGCCCCCCAGATCCCGATCGGGAAGATCGGCCAGAAGAACGGGAGTCCCTCCCCGTCGGAGGACGAGGCGAACGCGGTGACCACCCAGATGCCGGTCAGGATGACCGAGGTGCCGGCCCACGAGCGCCACTCGGTGAGGTGCTCACGCCTCGCCTCGGCCTTCTCCACCTGCGCCGTCTCGGCACGCACCGACGGCAACGTCGTGCGTTCCACCGCGGGCAGGTCGGTGACCAGCCGGTCGAGGTCCGCGCGGACGGTCGCCGCGTAGGCCTGCTGCAACCGCTCGTCGTACTCGATCAGTGACAGCCGGCCCTCGTCGTGCGCCAGCTTCAGCCGTTCCGCGGTCTCGCTGCGGTCGGCGTCCGACACCCGCATCACGGACCGCTCGTCGTCCCTGGACTCCCCCATGCCCGTCGAGCGTAGTGACGGGGAGGGACACGGGGGTCTGTCGTTCGGACGATCCCCGCCCCCGGGGCGGAGCCGAACGGGTGGCGACCGCGACGCCGACCAGGCACAGCAGACCGCCGGCGAGCGCGGCCGGTGCCGGCACCTCCCCGAGCAGTGCCCAGGACAGTCCGACCACCACCGGCGGATCGCGTACGTGGTGGCGGCCAGCCGGCCCGCGGTCGTGCGGGTGAGTGCGTATCCCCAGGTCAGGAACGCGACTCCGGTCGGGAACACCCCCAGGTAGACGACGCCGGCGACGGCCGTCGGCGGTGCGGTGGCGAGCGCGGCGACCAGCGACGGCAGGAACGGCAGCAGCGCGACGGCCCCGGCGACGGCGCCCGTCCAGGTCATCGTCAGGGCGTCGACCCGGGGCAGCAGCCGCTTCTGTGCGACGGCCGCGCCCGCGTAGACCAGTGCGGCGAGCAGCCCCAGCAGCACCCCGGACAGGTCGGCGCCCCCGGCCGACGACGCCGCCGCGATGAGCACCACCCCGGCGAACGCGACGGCCATCCCGGCCAGCAGCCGTGCCGGGAATCCCTCGCCGAGCAGGAGCCCGGCGAGCACGGCGACGACCACCGGTGCCACGTTCACCAGCAACGCGGTGGTGCCCGCGTCGAGGTGCCGCTCGGCCGCGTTCAGCGCGAGGTTGTAGACGCCGAACCAGGCCGCGCCCCAGATCACGACCGCCGCCAGCAACCGTCCGCGGGGCAGGGGTGGGCCGGGGCTGCGTCTGCGGGCGCGGACCACGGTCAGGATCGCGGTCAGGGTCAGGGCCCCGACCAACATCCGTCCCAGGGCCAGCGCGCCCGGCGACAGGTCGTGGCCGACGGCGCGGATGCCCACGAAGGCCGAGGCCCAGAGCACGACGGTGGTGGCCGCGGCGGCGAGCGGCAGCAGTCCCGGCCGGGTCGCGACGCTCACAGGGTGGGCCGGCGGGTGTCGTAGCCGGTGCGGACGGGCAACCGTCGCGGTCGTTCCCGGAACAACCGGTACAGCGCAGCGAGGGTGGCGGGGGTGGTGAGGGCGAGCAGTCCCAGGTTCACGGTGGTCATGGAGCCATCGTCGGACCACTCACGGTTCAGCACCAGCGACATATTCTACCTCTGGATTCAGTTCTGCTGTACGTTTGTCCGCGTGCTCGACGCTCACCGTCTGATGATCTTCCGGTCGGTCGTGGCCGGTGGGTCGGTGCAGTCCGCCGCCGCCAACCTGGGGTACACGCCCTCGGCGGTGAGCCAGCACGTCACCGCGCTCGCCCGGGAGACCGGCCTGGTGCTGTTCGAACGGGTGGGGCGCGGGCTGCGGCCGACCGCGGCCGGGCTCCTGCTGGCCGAACAGGCCGACGCGGTGCTGGCCCGGCTCGGTGAGGCCCAGGTGCTTGTCGAGGACCTTCGCACGGGACGCACCGGGTCGCTGGCGGTGGCCTACTTCGCCTCCGTCGGGTCCGCCTGGATGCCGCGGGTGGTGCGCAGGCTGACCGCCGGTTTCCCGGGGGTCCGGCTCGACCTGGCCCTGCGTGAGTGGCTGCCCGACGACCCGGCCGACCGGTCGGACCTGCAGATCGCCGTCGAACGACCGGAATTCGAGGCCTGGCCCGGGTTCTCGGTGCACCACCTGCTCGACGACCCCTACGTCGTGGTGGTGCCCGAGGGGCACCCGCTGGCCGGGGCGGAGCAGGTCGACCTGGCGGAGCTGGCCGGACAGCGGTGGGTGGACAACGACTTCGCCCGCGGGTGGTGCCGGCGCAACCTGGTCGAGGCCTGCGCCGCCGCCGGGTTCCGCCCGCCGTTCCACGTCGAGGCCCACGACTACCGCACGGCGTTGGCCTTCGTCGCCGCCGGCATCGGCGTCACCGTGCTCCCCCGGCTCGGCGCCGTCGACCTGCCGGCCGGGACCTGTGCGGTGCCGGTCGTGCGGCCCACGCCGGTGCGGACGATCCTGGCGGTGGTCCGGGACGCCGCGGCGGCGGCGCCACCGCTGCTGGCGGCCCTCGACGAGCTGCGCGAGCAGTCGGCGCTCAGCCCTGCGGGCGCACCACGATCTCGGTGAGGTGGGCGTCGCGGGTCGCGGTCAGCGCGGCCAGGATCGCGGCACCGACCGACTCGGGGCGCAGGAACCGCGAGCCGTCGTACTCGCCGCCCTCGTGGGCGACGACCCGCTCCTGCATGGCGGTGTCCACCCGGCCCGGGTGCACCGAGGTGACCCGGATGCCGTGCCCGGACTCCTCCGCGCGCAGGGCGTCGCCGAACGCGCGCAGTGCGAACTTGCTCGCCGCGTAGGACCCCCAGCCCGCGCGGGCGGTGAGCCCGGACCCGGAGTTGACGAGCACGACGTCGGCACCGGTGTCGGCGCCCGCCGCGCGCAGTGCGGGCAGCAGCAGCCGGGTCGTCTCGGCGACCGCGACGACGTTGACGTCGAACTGGTGGCGCCAGGTCTGCGCGGTGGTCTCCGCGACGGTGCTCAGCTCGCCGACCCCGGCCGAGTGGACCAGCGCGTCGAGCCGGTCGATGCCGTCGAGGGCCGCGGCCAGCGCGTCGTCGTCGGTGAGCTCCACCGCCACGGTGCGGACCGCGACCGGGCCCGCCTCGGTCAGCTCACCGGCCAGGGCCTCCAGCCGCTTCTCGTCCCGGCCGCCCAGGACCAGGTCGTAGCGCGGCGCGAGCAGCCGGGCGGTGGCGGCGCCGATGCCCTGGGAGGCACCGGTGATCAGGGCGAGCGGGCGGCGGGGAGCGGTCACCCGGTGAACCTACGACGACCGGCCCCGTCCTGCGCGAGGACGGGGCCGGTCGTCGTACCGGGGAGCGGGCGCGCTCGGAGCCGAGCCTCGTTCCGCACGCTTCTCTCAGACCCGGCGGGCCGAGTTGAACGGCATCCGGTCGATGTCGGAGATCTTCACCGGCTGGCCGCTGGTGGAGGCGTGCACGATCTGGCCGCCGCCGATGTAGATGCCGACATGGCTGACCGGGCTGTAGAAGAAGACCAGGTCACCGGGCTTCAGGTTCGACTTCGACACCGGGGTGCCCACCTGGGCCTGGGCCCGGCTGGTGCGGGGCAGGTCCTTGCCCGCCTTGGAGAAGGCGTAGTGGACCAGGCCGGAGCAGTCGAACGCGCTCGGGCCGGTGGCGCCCCAGCGGTAGGGCTTGCCGAGCTGGGCCATCGCGGTCGACATCGCGCCGCTGCGCGCGGCGGCGGCCTGCGCGGCCGGAGCCGCGGCCTGCGCCGCGGAGGAGACCGACAGCGCGGCCGGGTTCGGGCCGAGCGCCGGCAGGACGTTCGCGGCCGGGGCGACGTCACGGGTCACGGTCTCCGCGGCGGGTGCCGCGGAGGCGGCGTCCGTGGGTGCCGCGGTGGCGGCGGGGAGCACGGACAGAACTGCGGCCGCGGCGGCGGTGGTGGCCACGACGGCGACGCGGAGCGCCGGAGCGGAATGACGCTGGGGCACGGTGGGGTCCTCGGGATGTTGCACCACCGGAGGAGCGGTCGGGGCGGGACCCGTGGGCGCCGGTACGAAGGGGGAGTTCCGGTGGGGACACCGACGGCACTCACGACCCGCCCGCGTCGTCGCCCGGCGGTGACCCTGCACCCCTCACCCCGGATGGGCGGTGGTCGCGCAAGGCCGGACCGCACATTACGAACAGATATCGCTCAAATAAATGACGCAGGGCACATTCATTGCATGACTGCGCTCACGACGAATAACGAGAACATTCCGGATCGGTAATGTCGTCTTCCGGAACGTCTCCGGTACGGCAACGGCCCGGGGATGACCTGCACGGTCTTCCCCGGGCCGTTGTACCGAGAAACGGATCAGCTGTCGATCTCGCCCCGGATGAACGCCTCGACCTTGTCGCGGGCCTCGGAGTCGCGGTACTGCTCCGGCGGCGACTTCATGAAGTAGCTCGACGCCGACAGGATCGGTCCGCCGATGCCGCGGTCCTTCGCGATCTTGGCCGCCCGCACCGCGTCGATGATGATGCCCGCGGAGTTCGGGGAGTCCCAGACCTCGAGCTTGTACTCCAGGTTCAGCGGGACGTCACCGAACGCGCGGCCCTCGAGCCGGACGTAGGCCCACTTGCGGTCGTCCAGCCAGGACACGTAGTCCGACGGGCCGATGTGCACGTTGCCCTTGCCCATGTCCCGGTCCACCTGCGAGGTGACGGCCTGGGTCTTGGAGACCTTCTTGGACTCCAGCCGCTCGAGCTCCTTCATGTTCAGGAAGTCCATGTTCCCGCCCACGTTGAGCTGCATTGTGCGGTCCAGCTGCACGCCGCGGTCCTCGAACAGCTTCGCCAGCACCCGGTGGGTGATGGTCGCGCCGACCTGCGACTTGATGTCGTCGCCGACGATCGGGACGCCGGCGGCGCGGAACTTCTCCGCCCACTCCGGGTCCGAGGCGATGAACACCGGCAGCGCGTTGACGAACGCGACGCCCGCATCCAGTGCGGCCTGCGCGTAGAACCGGTCGGCGTCCTCGCTGCCCACCGGCAGGTAGGACACCAGCACGTCGGCCCCGGTGTCGCGCAGCACCTGCACGACGTCGACGGGCTCGCCGTCGGCCTCGGTGATGGTCTCCCGGTAGAAGCGGCCGAGACCGTCGAGGGTCGGCCCGCGCTGCACGGTCACCCCGAGCGGCGGCACGTCCGCGATCTTGACCGTGTTGTTCTCGCTGGCCGAGATCGCGTCGGCGAGATCCTGACCGACCTTCTTCGCGTCGACGTCGAACGCGGCCACGAAGGTCACGTCCCGGACGTGGTACCCGCCGAAGTCGACGTGCATCAGGCCGGGGACCTGGGTCGACGGATCGGCGTCCGCGTAGTAGTGAACCCCCTGGACCAGCGACGCCGCGCAGTTGCCCACGCCGACGACCGCCACCCGAACCTGGCTCATGTCAGGCTCCTCCTGTTGTCTCGTCCTGTCGTACCCCGCCGGTCGCGGGCCGGGATGGCCCGCCGCCGGGGAAGGTCCTCTCGTCGCGTCCGTCCGCGGCGCCCTGCTCGGCCCGTTCGGTCGCGATCAGCTCGTTCAGCCAGCACACCTCGCGCTCGGAGCACTCCAGCCCGAGCCGGTGCAGCTCGCGGGTGTAGCGGTCGACCCCCTCGCAGGGCCTGCCGAGCGCGGTGCGCAGACCGTCCCGGCGTTCCTCGACGGCCCGTCTGCGGCCCTCCAGGATCCGGATCCTGGTCTCCGCCGGTGTCCGCGCGAAGAACGCCAGGTGCACGTCGAAGCTTCCGTCCTCCCACGCCTGGGGGCCGGCCTCGGCGAGCATGGCCGCGAACCGGTCCCGGCCCGCCGGGGTGATGCGGTAGACCCGCCTGCCCCGTCGCAGCCGTCCCGGAGCGCGTCCGTACTGATCACCCGCCTCGTCGGTGGTCTCGGCGATCGACCCGGCCCGGAGCAGCCGGCGCAGGGCCGGGTACAACGAGCCGTAGGAGAACGCGCGGAAGCCGCCGAGCCTGCGGCCGAGCTGCTTGCGCAGCTCGTACCCGTGCAGCGGACCGTCCTGGAGCAGGCCGAGGACCGCGAAGTCCAGCATCGCGACCTCCTCCGTGCGGACCGCCGACCGGTCATCCTATCGGTCCGATACATCGATCCGTCCCCTCCATGATCGTCGTCACAGGTGGTCGCGGACCGGACGAGTACCCCGACCAGGGACGGAACGGTCGTGTCCGCAGGGGCCCGTGCGGGACGGCGATGGGTCCGCGGGTCCGTCCCGCGTACCCTGGTCGGGTGCTCAGCCCGCGACAGGTGGTGGACTACGCCCTGCAGCGCCGTGCTCTGCTGGTCGACGTCCGGGCCGGCCGGGTCGGCCGTGAGGAGGTGTGCGATGCGGGTGCCTACCTGCTCCGTGCCGCGCGCTTCCACGGCACGTCCGCCGGTCGGGCCTGCCCGGTCTGCCGGCACGACGAGCTCGCCCAGGTCTCGTGGGTGTTCGGCGAGAGCCTGCGCCACGTCTCCGGCTCGGCCCGCTCCGCGGCGGACCTCGAGCAGCTCGCGGCGCAGGTCGCCGACTTCTCCGTGCACGTCGTCGAGGTGTGCACCGAGTGCCGCTGGAACCACCTGGTCCGCTCGTTCGTCCTCGGCACCGGCCGCCCCCGCCGCGGCCGGCGGAGTGCGGGTGGCTGAGTCCGATGGCGCCCTGCCCGACGAGCACGACCACCCGGACCGCGCGCACCGCGCCGGTCCGCAGCCGGATCCCCTCCGCCCCGGGCACCCCCGGCCCGGGCCGCAGCGGATCCGGTCCACCGCATCCCACGGAGCCGCCCGGTGAACGACGAGCGTGACCCCCGGCGCACCCCGCCGCCGTCCCCGCCCCCCGGTCCTCCGCGGTCCCGTCCCCCGATGCCCCCGCCGGCACCCCGACCGGGCGTGGGCCCCCGTCCCCCGATGCCCCCGCCCCCCGGTCGTCCACCGGTGGGCGGCCGTCCCGCACCCGCGGGGCCGCCGCCGCGCCCGGTCCCCCAGTCCCCTCCGCCGCTGCTGACCCACGACGACTCCGGGGTCGGCCACTTCGACCCCGTCGTCCGGCCCGCCCAGGCCGGTCCGCGCACGGCCGCCCCGCAGCGCACCGGCCCTCCGCCGGCCCGCGGTGCCGCGGCGGCCGCGGCGGCACCGGCCACGGCCGCCCGTCGGGGCGGCGGTGGCGGCCGCCCGCCCGGCCCGCCCGGTCGTCCCGACGGTCGCGGTCCCGGGGACGGCGGTGACGGGCGGAAGAAGCCCGGCCGTCGTCGCCGGCTCCGGCGCTGGGTGATCGGGCTCGCCGCGTTCGCGGTGATCGGCCCGCTCGTCGCGTTCGCGATCGGCTGGCTGGTGTTCCCGGTCCCCAACGCCGACGACATCGCCGTCACCCAGGTAGCGACCTTCACCTACACCGACGGCGCCCCGCTGGCGACGGTCCGGCCGGACAACGTCAACCGGATCAGCGTCGACCTGTCCCAGGTGCCGGTGCCGGTCCAGCAGGCCGTGCTGTCCGCGGAGGACCGCACGTTCTTCTCCAACCCCGGCTTCGACATCACCGGCATCGCGCGGGCGGTGATCAACCAGCTCTCCGGCGGGATCGGCGGCGGCTCGACGATCACCCAGCAGTACATCAAGGTGACCACCGGCAACGACCAGTACTCGCTGTTCCGCAAGTTCCGCGAGGTCGTGCTGGCCGCGAAGATGTCCAAGGAGATGACCAAGGAGCAGATCCTCGGCAACTACCTGAACGCGATCTACCTGGGTCGCGGCGCCTACGGCGTCCAGGCCGCCAGCCAGGCGTACTTCGGGAAGAACGTCCAGGACCTGAACGCCTCCGAGGGCGCGATGATCGCCGGGCTGATCCAGTCGCCGTCGCGCTGGGACCCGGCGAAGAACCTCGAGATGTCCCAGCAGCGGTGGAACTTCGTGCTCGACGGCATGGTCGCCCAGGGCTGGATGACGCAGGCCGACCGGGCGCAGCAGAGGTTCCCGCAGTGGCGCGAGGCCTCCGCGGCCGAGGGCGGTGGCATCCCCGGCGACGACAAGGGCCACATCTACAACGCGGCCCGCGCCGAGCTGGAGAAGCTCGGGATCTCCGAGACCGAGATCAACACCCAGGGTCTGACGGTCACCACGACGATCGACCCGAAGGCCCAGGAGGACGCGGCGACGGCCGTCAAGAAGGTCATGGACGGCCAGCCCGGCAACCTGCGGTCCTCGCTGGTGTCGGTGAACCCGAAGACCGGGGCGGTCATCGCCTACTTCGGCGGGGAGAACGGTGTCGGCCTCGACTACGCCTCGGTGCTCAAGCAGCCCGGCTCGTCGTTCAAGCCGTTCGTGCTCGCGGCGGCGCTGCAGGCGAACCCGCCGGTCGGTCTCGGCACGATCTACGACGGTTCCTCCCCCCAGGAGCTCGCCGGCACCACGGTCACCAACTCCGAGGGCGTCAGCTGCGGCCGGTGCTCGGTGAAGGAGGCCATGACCAAGTCGATCAACACGGTCTTCTACCGGATGGGCCTCGACGTCGGCCCGCAGCGGGTCGCCGACGCCGCGCACCAGGCCGGCATCCCCGCCGACCTGCTGCCGAACCCCACCGGCGGCATCTCGCTGGGTGACCGAGAGGTCCACCCCGAGGACATGGCCGCCGCCTACGGCACGTTCGCGGCCGACGGCATGAAGCGCGACCCGTTCCTGATCGCGAAGGTCACCGCCAGCGACGGGCGGGTCATCTACGACCGCGGCAGCACCGACAACGGCCAGCAGGTCATGCCGGCCGAGGTCGCCCGCAACGTCACCGAGTCCATGACCGACGTCGCGAGCTCGTCGCGGATCGGGCTGGACGGGCGTCCGGTCGCCGCGAAGACCGGCACCGTGCAGAGCAGCGTCCAGGGCCAGAACAACGACGCCTGGACCGTCGGCTACACACCGTCGGTGTCCACCGCGGTGTGGGTCGGCACCGACGACAACACCCCGATCAAGAACTCCGCGGGCCGCCCGGTCTACGGGCGGATGCTGCCCGGCTCGATCTGGCAGTCGTTCATGAACGACGTGCTGCAGGGGACGCCGGTGGAGCAGTTCTCCGACTTCGAGCCGATCGGCCAGGCTCCGGCCCGGGCCGTCTCGAACGACTCCGGGCAGGGCGACGACCAGCAGACGACCACCACCCAGGAGCCCGGCGACAGCCGCGACAACGGCGACCGCGGCGACCGCGGGGACCGGGGTGACCGCGGGGACCGGGGTGACCGCGGGAACCGCAGCGACCGGGGTGACTCCTCGGGCGACGGCTCCGGGGACGGGGCCGGCGACGACAGCAGCGGCGACCCCGGCAGCGACGGCAACAGCGACGGTCCGCCCGGCTCCGACGCGGGCCGGGACCGTCCGGGCCGCGGGGGCGACAACTGACCGCAGGCGGCCGGCCCGGAGCCGCACCGCCCGCCCCCCACGACGCGCCGGGGGCGGGCGTCCGGGACCGGGAGGTCCCGACCTGGACCGAGCCGCTGGCGCGCGCCGCCAGCCGGGTCGTCGGAGGCCCGATGGGTCGGCACGCACTCGTCGGACGGTCGCGCTGGTGGACCCCGCTGCGGGTGGTGCTGCTGCTCGCCGTCGTCGTGCTGGCGCTGGGCTGGCTGGGCAAGGCGGCCTGTCTGCAGCAGTACCGCACCCCCGACGGTGCGCTCGCGCTGGACTGGCGCAACGACCGTCAGTACGTCGCGATGTGCTACTCCGACACCGTCCCGCTCTACGGGCTGGAAGGTCTCGCCGACGACGCAGTCCCCTACCGCGACGCCTGGTTCGAGACCGCCGCCGACGGCTCCCGCACCGCCCGGTACATGGAGTACCCGGTCGTCACCGGGATGTTCCAGTACCTCAATGCGCAGCTGACCGACGGCTGGCAGTGGCTGGCCGAGCGGCTGCCGTTGCCGACCGCGCTCGACGTCGTCGTCTACTTCGACGTCACCGCGATCTGGCTGGCCATGGCATGGCTGGTGGTGGTGTGGGCGGTGCTGATGCTCCGCCCGGAACGTCCGTGGGACGCCGCGTTGGTCGCGCTGTCCCCGCTGGTGGCGGTGCACGCGTTCACCAACTTCGACACGCTCACCGTCGCGCTCGCGACCGGGGCACTGCTCGCGCTGCGCCGGGACCGGCCGGTCTGGGCCGGGGTGCTGCTCGGGATCGGCGGCGCGGCCAAGCTCTACCCGCTGCTGCTCCTGCTACCGGTGCTGCTCGTCGGCTGGCGACGCCGCGCCGACGGAGGCCTCCCGCGTGCCGCGTGGACGATCGGTGCCGCGGCCCTCGCCTGGGTGGCGGTGAACCTCCCGGTCGCGCTGGCCTGGCCGCGCGGCTGGGTCGAGTTCTTCCTGCTCAACCGCACGCGACCGGCCGACCCGGACTCGGTCTGGTACTCGCTGTACTGGTTCACCGGCTGGTCCGGCTTCGACGGCCCGCTCGGCGACGGGCAGTCCCCCACCGTGCTCAACACCGTCACCGCGGTGCTCATGGTGCTGGCGTTCGCCGCGATCGCCTGGCTCGCGCTGCGCGCGCCGCGCCCGCCCGCGGTCGCCGAGCTGGCCTTCCTGACGGTCTCGGCGTTCCTGCTGGTCAACAAGGTGTGGAGCCCGCAGTACTCGCTGTGGCTGGTCCCGCTCGCGGTGCTCGCCCTGCCCCGCTGGCGGCTGCTGCTGGCGTGGATGGTCGTCGACGCGCTGGTCTGGGTGCCGCGGATGTTCCAGTACCTCGGCGTCGCGAACAAGGGGCTGCCGCCGGAGCCGTTCCTGGTGACCGTGCTGGTCCGCGACGCCGTGGTGGTCGCGCTGTGCGTGCTCGTCGTCCGGCAGATCCTGCGGCCCGGCACCGACCCCGGCCGGGACCCGGAGCCCGTGTGGCCGGTCGGCCCGCGGGTCTCCCGGTCCGGCGTGCCCGCCGTGACGGCCTCCGCGTCGGCCGTGCCCGCACGGGGCGGGCGACGGCGGAGGGACGGCGGCGGCCCCGGCCCCACCGGTTCCGTCGGCACGCCCCGGTCCGGCGACGCGGCCGGTTCCGCGGGCTCCGGCCGCGCCGGTCGCTCCGATCGCGCGGCCGCACCCGAACCGTGGCCGTCCCGGGCGGCCCGCCCCCGGCGCGACCCCGCGGACTGAACTGCGGCTGCCCCTCGCGCCGCCGCATGTGTCCCGCCGGTCGCCGCACAGGGTGTGGTGGCGCCGCAGCGGGTGTGACGAGTGCGGCGGCGACGGAACCTGTGCGGCACCCGGGCGGGTGCGACGATCGGGGCATGGCCGACGACGTGGTGGTCCCGGAACCGGTGCAGCGCCAGCTGCGGGAGCGTGTCGAGGCGGCGCTGGCGACGCTCCCCCCGGCCGAGCGCCGGGCCGCGTCGGAGGCGGACCGGGCGGGGAAGCGGGCCGCCGCCGTCACCCTGACGCTGCTGCCGGTCCCCGGTGCCACCGGCGACGGCCGTCTCGCCGACGAGGTCGCGTTCGTCCTGACCCGGCGCGCCCGGTCGCTGCGGGCGCACTCCGGCCAGTGGGCCCTTCCGGGCGGACGGCTCGACCCGGGTGAGACCGCCGAGCAGGCGGGGCGCCGCGAGGTGTCCGAGGAGATCGGGCTCGAGCTCGGCCCGGACCGCGTGCTCGGTCTGCTCGACGACTACCCGACCCGTTCCGGCTACGTCATCACCCCGGTCGTGCTGTGGGGCGGCGGCGCGGGCGAGCCGACGCCCAACCCGGACGAGGTCGCCGAGCTGCACCGCCCGCCGCTGGCCGAGATCGACCACGAGCCCCGGTTCCTCACGATCCCCGAGTCCGACGCCCCGGTGATCCAGGTGCCGCTGTTCGACCGCTACGTCCACGCCCCCACCGGGGCGGTGCTCCACCAGTTCCGCGAGGTCGTCCTGCACGGGCGCGCGACCCGGGTCGCGCACCTGGAGCAGCCGGTCTTCGCCTGGCGCTGAGGACTCCCGGAACCGGGGTCTCAGGTGCGGACGGGCCCGCCGAACACGCCCTCCGGGTCGACGCGGCGCTTCAGCGTGGCCGGCCGGCGCCGGGTGTCGTCGTCCCGGTACGGGCACCTGGTGCAGCTGCCGCGGACCCGGCTGCGGACGCGCTCCGGGCACTGGGTGGTGGCGCACGCGTCGCCGCTGGCCGGGCCGGACGGGGGCCTCGGGGAAGGTCGTCGTGACGATCGAGGAGGCCCGCCCGCCGGAGATCGTCCCGCTGGCCACCGCGTCCGCAGCAGGCGCGAGCTCACCGCCCGGGTCTACGTCGACCAGTACGCCCCGCGGCTGCAGATCGGGGCGGGGCTCACGCCGTCCGGCTGGCTCACCGGTACCGCCTGAGGCCTCCTCAGGTGTGCTCCCGCAGGAACGCGATGTCGCGGGCCTGTCCCTCGGCCGGGGTCTCCACCACGACCGGTGCCCCCGCCGCCGCGACGACGGCGGCCAGCTCGTCCGGCGGGATCGTCCCGTCGTCGATGTTGGCGTGCCGGTCGCGGGCGGAGTCGAACGCGTCGCGCGAGTTGTTCAGGTGGATCAGGTCGATCCGCCCGGTGATCCCCCGGACCCGCTCGACGATCCCGGCCAGCTCCTCGCCACCGGCGAAGGCGTGACAGGTGTCCAGGCAGAACCCGACGCCGAACTCGCCCACCGCGTCCCACAGCCGGCCCAGCGCGTCGAACCGGCGGGCCATGGCGTTGTCCCCGCCCGCGGTGTTCTCGATCAGGACGGGCACGTCGAAGCCGTGCTCCCCGGCCTGGCGCTCGACGAACTTGCGCCAGTTGTCGATCCCGGCGGCCGGGTCGTCGTCCTTCGTGACGTGGCCGCCGTGCACGACCAGGCCGAACGCGCCGACCTCGGCCGCCCCGGCCAGGTGCTGCTGCACGATCTTGCGGCTCGGGATGCGGATCCGGTTGTTCGTGGACGCGACGTTCGCGGTGTAAGGCGCGTGCACCACCACCGCGACGTCCGACGCGGCCAGCTCCGCCGCCCGTGGGTGCGGCGGCGGCTTCTTCCAGCCCTGCGGGTCGGACAGGAACAGCTGGATCACCTCGGCGCCGACCTCGGCGGCCGCGGCCAGGGGGTCCTCGGCGTCGCGGACGTGTGCTCCGATCTGCATACGGGCACGGTAGCGAGGACCCCCGACAGCCGTGGGCTGCCGGGCAGGCGTCGGTGACGGCACCGAGCGGCTCGTCGAGGACGGGGCCGGTGCCGGCGACGAAGGACAGCCGTCCGTCGGTCGGCGTCTCCGCGGGCACGGCCCGGACCCGTCCCGGCGATCCGGGGAACCGCGTACCCGCAGGTCGGGGCCGGAACGGCCGTTGCTAGCCTGTACCGGCATCCCCGCAGCTCCCGCGCATCCGCCGGAAACTGTCGGGGTGCACTGAGAACCTCCTGTCACGGCCGTCCGGGCCGTGACCGTTTCGAGTCCATAGGAGGTGAGTGGTTCTCATGCGTCATTACGAGGTCATGGTCATCCTCGACGGCGGCCTGGACGAGCGCACTGTGCAGCCGTCCCTGGAGCAGTTCCTCACCGTCGTGAAGAACGACGGCGGATCGGTCGAGAAGATCGAGGTCTGGGGCAAGCGCCGCCTGGCCTACGAGATCAAGAAGCAGGGCGAGGCCATCTACGCGGTTCTCGACATCACCGCCGAGCCGGCCACCGTCACCGAGCTGGACCGCCAGCTGGGTCTGAACGAGTCCGTGCTGCGCACCAAGGTCCTGCGCAAGGACGTCACCCGCACGCCGGCGCCCGCCGCCGGCTGATTGGAGCCGTCATGGCCGGCGAGACCGTCATCACCGTCGTGGGCAACCTGACGGCGGATCCCGAGCTGCGGTTCACCCCGTCCGGCGCCGCGGTCGCCAACTTCACCGTGGCGTCCACCCCGCGCACCTTCGACCGCCAGTCCGGCGAGTGGAAGGACGGCGAGGCGCTCTTCCTGCGCTGCAACATCTGGCGCCAGGCGGCGGAGAACGTCGCCGAGTCCCTGACCCGCGGCGCGCGCGTCGTGGTCCAGGGTCGCCTGCGCCAGCGGTCGTTCGAGACCAAGGAAGGCGAGAAGCGCACCGTCGTGGAGATGGAGGTCGACGAGGTCGGCCCGTCCCTGCGCTACGCGACCGCCAAGGTCAACAAGGTCAACCGGGGCGGAGGTTCCGGTGGCTTCGGTGGCGGCGGTGGCTACGACGGCGGCGGTGGCGGTGGCGCCCGACAGGGCGGCGGTTCCGGCGGTGGAGGCAACTCCGGCGGCGGCTATGACGACCCCTGGGGTTCGGCCCCGCCCGCGGGCAGTGGCGCCGCGTCCGACGACGAGCCCCCCTTCTGATCCACGTACCTCTCCGCCCGTGACGGGCGGAGGACGATCTCCAGGAGCACCACCATGGCCAAGGCCATCGTGCGCAAGCCGAAGAAGAAGGTCTGCGCTTTCTGCAAGGATAAGGCCCAGCTGATCGACTACAAGGACACCGGTCTGCTGCGGAAGTTCATCTCCGACCGCGGCAAGATCCGTGCCCGTCGGGTCTCCGGCAACTGCCGGCAGCACCAGCGGGACGTCGCCGTCGCGGTGAAGAACTCCCGTGAGGTCGCCCTGCTGCCGTACACCTCGACCGCTCGCTGAGGAAGGGGAGACACATGAAGCTCATCCTCAACGCCGACGTCCCGAACCTGGGTGCCCCGGGTGACATCGTCGAGGTCAAGGACGGCTACGGCCGCAACTACCTGCTGCCGCGCAAGCTCGCGGTCGTCGCCACCCGTGGCGCCGAGAAGCAGGTCGAGCAGATCCGCCGGGCCCAGAAGTCCCGCGAGATCCGCGACCTGGGCCACGCCCAGCAGGTCGACTCGCAGCTGCGCAACATCAACGTGACCGTCCCGGCCAAGGCCGGCGACACCGGCCGTCTGTTCGGCTCGATCACGCCGGCCCAGGTCGTCGACGCCGTCAAGGCGGCCGGCGGCCCGCTGCTGGACAAGCGCAGCATCGACGTCCCGGGTCACCTCAAGACCCTGGGCAAGCACCAGGTGCAGGTCCGCCTGCACCCGGAGGTCACCACCGAGCTGCCGATCGCGGTCGTCGCGAGCTGAGCGGTCCGGTGGTCGTTCGACCACCGAGCGTGAACAGGGCGGTGTCCGGAGCCATGTGCTCCGGGCACCGCCCTTTCGCGTGTCCGGGCCGGCCGGACGGGCGTCGTGCACACGGTGCGCAGTCCCGGATGGACGATCGACACCGATCGGACGACCCCACACCGGATGTCTTGTCACGCAGCCGACACGCCGTGCGGTGACGATCCACTCGTCGGGCGGGCCTGTGGACGCGCCGGGCGGCGAGCGGTCCGCCGGGCGCTCCGACACGCCCGTACGCGGCGTGCGGCGACACGCCAGAGCAAAGTTGTCCACAGCTGTGGGTATGCCTCTGACCTGCGCAGACGGCCCGTTCCGCTCCCCTGTCCCCAGGTTGTCCCCAGCACGGTCCCGGGACGGGCGGCATCCGTGCACAGTTCATCCCCAGTTCGATCACCAGGCCGGTTCGCCACGGGCCCGCGGCCGACCTAGTGTCGGCCGTACCGGTACGCGAGCGCCTTGCTCCCCGGACCGCGCCCGCCGCGGTCCGTCGGGCACCGCGCCGGCCGGCAGATCACCGACGACGGTCGCGGGTGGCAGCACGTACCACTCGCGCGTCGAACGTGCGTTCGGTACTGTGTCCACCGGGGGTGACGCTGCGTATGGCTCTGACGGACGATCGTCCCGGCAACAAGCCCCGTGCGGTCCGTGACGGCGAGAAGGCCTCCGGACCCGGCGAGGGCGCCACGTTCGACCGTCAGCCCCCGCAGGACCTCACGGCCGAGCAGTCGGTGCTCGGCGGCATGCTGCTGAGCAAGGACGCGATCGCCGACGTCGTGGAGGTCCTGCAGCCGGAGGACTTCTACCGGCCCGCCCACCAGACCGTCTACGAGACGATCCTGGACCTCTACAGCCGTGGCGAGCCCGCGGACGCGGTGACGGTCTCGGCGGAGCTGCAGCGGCGCGGTGAGCTCGTCCGCCTCGGCGGCGCGCCCTACCTGCACACCCTCATCGCGACCGTGCCCACCGCGGCGAACGCGGCGTACTACGCCGAGATCGTCGGCGAGAAGGCGGTCCTGCGGCGGCTGGTCGAGGCCGGCACCCGGATCGTGCAGCTCGGCTACCACGGTGCCGACGGCGGCGACGTCGACGACGCGGTGGACCGGGCCCAGGCCGCGGTCTACGAGGTCACCGAGCGCACCACCACCGAGGACTACACGGTGCTGGAGGAGCTCCTCCAGCCCACGATGGACGAGATCGACGCGATCGCCTCCCGGGGCGGCCAGTCCACGGGGGTGCCGACCGGCTTCGCCGACCTCGACCAGGTCACCAACGGTCTGCACCCGGGCCAGATGGTCGTCGTCGCGGCCCGGCCGGGTCTGGGCAAGTCGACCCTGGGTCTGGACTTCGCCCGCTCCTGCTCCATCAAGAACGGCATGACCAGCGCGTTCTTCTCGCTGGAGATGAGCAAGTCCGAGATCGTCATGCGTCTGCTGTCCGCGGAGGCCCGGATCCGGCTGGCCGACATGCGCGCCGGCCGGATGTCGGACGAGGACTGGACGCGGATGGCGCGGCGGATGTCGGAGATCTCCGAGGCGCCGCTCTACATCGACGACTCGCCGAACCTGACGCTGATGGAGATCCGGGCCAAGGCGCGCCGTATGAAGCAGCGCTACGACCTGAAGCTGATCATCCTGGACTACCTGCAGCTGATGACCTCGGGCCGCAAGGTCGAGTCCCGTCAGCAGGAGGTCTCGGAGTTCTCCCGGCAGATCAAGCTGCTGGCCAAGGAGCTCGAGGTCCCGGTGGTGGCGATGAGCCAGCTGAACCGTGGTCCCGAGCAGCGCACCGACAAGCGGCCGATGCTGTCCGACCTGCGTGAGTCCGGCTCGATCGAGCAGGACGCGGACATGGTGGTGCTGCTGCACCGCCCCGACGCGTTCGAGCAGGACGACCCGCGCGCCGGTGAGGCCGACCTGATCCTGGCCAAGCACCGTAACGGCCCGACCACGACGATCACCGTCGCCCACCAGCTGCACTACAGCCGGTTCTCCGACCTCGCCCACGGCTGAGGCCCCCGGTCGCGCGCCACGGCCACGCCGTCCCTCCGGGGCGGCATCGGTCGCTGTGCGGCGCCGGTCCGGGGCGGCACCGCGCGGTGCGGGGTGCCGGGTCAGGCGGTTCCGGGGTGCGCCTGCGGTCCGGTGGTGGCCGCGACGGCCAGGGCGAGGCCGGCGATGAGGATCCCCGCGACGACGACCGGCACGCTCACCAGTACGGCACCGAGCAGCAGCACGACCAGTGCGGCCCCCAGCAGTACCGTCGGGAACGGGCCGGAGCCGTGCACGGTGCGCCGGTCGCGGGCGAACCCGGCGAGCAGCCGTCCGCCGTGGCGGACCGGGGCGTGCAGTGCGGCGTTCAGTGCGGAGAACCGGCGGACCAGTCGCGGGTCGGTCAGCCGCAGCTGCACCTCGATCTCGTGCAGTCGACGGTTCTCGCGCTCGCTCAGCACCTCGGCACCCCCTCGTGTCCACGTCCCGGCGGACACGGTCGTGCCGCCGTCCGGCGCGGGGCGTCGTCGATCCGGCCTGGTACCGACGTTACGTGACCGATTCGTGATCTGGCCGACCGGGCCGACGGGCTCACATGCGCCCGTCCTCACACCGGGGACGGCGCCCGGGGTCACCAGAGGGAGACGCGGTCCCGGCGGGGGCCCGCGGGGGCCCCGAGGCGGGCGGTCAGCGCGGCCCAGGAGCGTGCGGTGCCCGGTGTCCGGGCCGGCCGGGGGCGGAGCCAGCGGACCGCGAGGTCCGGGTCGTCCGGGTGGACGTCGAAGCGTTCCCGGCGCGGGAGCCGGGTGGCGCTGCGCAGCTCGGCGACGGTCCCGCTCGCGACGGACTGGACGCCGTAGAGGCAGCCCGGCGGGACGAGCAGTCGCTGCGGGCCCTCGAGCAGCGCGACGGCGAGCCGGCCGAAGGTGTCGGCGTCCGGCCGGGCGTCGATGACGACGGCGTAGCCGCTGCCGCGGGGGACGCCGAGCAGCACCGCGTCGTCGGGATGGCCGAACAGGCCGAGCACGGCGTCGCGGGCCGGGCGGCGCCGTCGTCGCACGGTGAAGGCGGTGAGGTCCGGGCCGGACATGTCGGCCACGGTCGGGTCGAGCAGCAGCGCGCCGGGCACCACGGTCCGTACGACGTCCACTCGACCTCCCTCGGTCCGGTCACCGCGTGCGACGGGCGCGCGGTGGGCTGCGGTTGGGGTACCGGAGACGACAACGAGCGGCCCCGGTCCTGGTGACGCTGCGCAAGTCCACGTTGCTCCGATCGGGCTCACAGCGGGCTTTCAGCCCCCGTATCTACTATCGAACCTAGTACTGATGCGACGAAGGGGTGGCGCATGACCGACGACCCGAGGCCGGGTACCCGGTGCCGTGCCTGTGGCGGTGCCACGGGCACGGTCGTGCTCGACCTCGGTGAGCAGCCGCCGTGGGACCGGATGCCCGCCCGGGACGCCCCGCTGCCCGACCCGGCGGCCCCGCTGCGCATGTGGCTGTGCGCCGGCTGCGGTCTCGCCCAGCTGCAGACCGATGCCGTGGTGGCCGAGGAGCTGCACGGCGTCGAACCGCAGGCGATGGCCGACCAGAGCGACCGCTCGGTCGGCCGGCTCGCCCGCGCCGGGCTGGTCCGCCCGGGCGGCCGGGTCGCGGAGTTCGGCAGCCCGCACGGCGGCTCGTGGCTCCCGCGGCTGACCGGGCGCGGCATGATCGCGCTCGACACGGACGCGGTGTCCGCGACCGGGCGGGCCGACCTCGTCGTCGACTTCTACGGGCTGCTGCACGAGCCCGACCAGGCCGATGCGCTCGCCCGGCGGGTCGCGCTGCTCGCACCCGGCGGCACGCTCGCGCTCCAGCTGCTGTCGCTGGGCACCGTGCTGCGTGACGGCCAGTGGTTCGACCTGCGCCACGGCCACTACGGCTACTGGTCGCTGCCCGCCCTGGACACCGCACTGCGCCGGCACGGCCTGGGCGTGCACCGGGCGTGGTGGTACCCGCTGTCCGGCGGGACCGTGCTGGTCACCGCCCGGGCCGGCGCCGAGCCCGACGCCGGGACCCGCCGCCTCGTCGACGAGGAACGCGCCCTCGCCGTCACCGAGCCGTCCGGGTTCGCCCGGCTCCAGGCGGCCGCCGACGACACCCACCTGCTGCGCGACTGGCTGGTCGCCGAGCGGGCGGCGGGACGCACCGTCGCCGCCTACGGCGCGGCGTCCCGCGCGGTGCCCCTGGTGTGCCGCGCCGGGCTGGACGCGTCGCTGCTGGCCGCCGTCGGGGACGCCTCGCCGGCCAAGCAGGGCCACCGCATGCCGGGCAGCGACGTGCCCGTCGTGTCCCCCGACGAGCTCGCCGGCCTGCGCCCGGACCGTGTCCTGCTGTTCCTGCCCGAGCTCCTCGACGAGGTCCGCGCCGCGCTGCCCCGGGTGGAGGCCGCAGGTGGGCGCTGGGTGGTGCTCGGCCCGGGACCGCGTGCGGTGGAGCCCGTGCACGCACTGTCCGGCTGCTGATCCGACGGCCCACCGACCGGGGGAGCATGGGGGGTTGCGGTTACCCTCGGGTCCGGGAGGCAACATGCGTGGTCGACTCGGTGAGCTCGAGGCCGCCGTGATGGACGTGCTGTGGGGGGACGCGGGTCCGTGCCGGGTGCGCGACGTCCGCGCCCGCCTGGCCCCGGCCCGTCCGCTGGCGTACACGACCGTCATGACGGTGCTCGACAACCTGCACCGCAAGGGCTGGGTGCAGCGCGAGCTGGACGGTCGCGCCTACCTCTACACGCCGGCCGCGAGCCGCGAGGAGGAGACCGCGCGCGCCCTGCGCGACCTGCTCGACGGCCCCGGCGACACCGAGGCCGTGCTCCTGCACTTCGCGCGCTCGGTGTCCGAGCGCGAGTCCGCCGTGCTGATCGCCGCCCTCTCGGGCCCCGACCGCGGCTGACGCCGCCGCCCGGGCCACCGTGGTCGGGGGAGCGCCGACCCGGAGGCGGTCAGGCCGCCCGGTCGCGGTGCGACCGGGACCGCAGCCATGCCGGACGGCGGCTCGCCGGGGCGGGGACGTCACCGTCGCGCTCGGCGGTGCGGGTGATGTTGCGGACCATCCCGCCGAAGACGATCCCGTGGAACGGCGCGACCGACCACCAGTACAGGTAGCCGGGGAGGCCGTGCGGGATGAACACCGCCCGCTGGTGGTAGATCGACCCGCCCGGACGCGGGCGCACCGACATCTCCAGCCAGGCCCGGCCGGGCACCTTCATCTCCGCGCGCAGCCGCAGCAGCCCCTCCTCCGGGTCGCGGTCGCTGCCGGCCGGGCGGGCCCCGCCGGGCTCGACCATCCGCTCCACCCGCCACCAGTCCAGCGCGTCGCCGGTGCGCAGGTCGTGCGGGTCGCGACGGCCGCGGGACAGCCCGACGCCGCCGACCGCGCGGTCCATCCAGCCGCGCACCGACCAGGCCAGCGGGAACGAGTACCAGCCACGCTCCCCGCCGATGCCCTCGACGACCGTCCACAGCCGTTCCGGGGTGGCGGCGCAGTCCTGCTCGCGCTCGTCGAGGTAGACGTCGCCGCCGGCCCACTCCGGATCACTGGGCAGCGGGTCGGACGGCACGTTCGCCACGGTCGCGCCCGACCAGCGGGTCTCGACCTCGCCGTCGGTGATGCGGGACAGGGCCAGCTCGACGGCGCGGTCGTAGCCGATCAGCCCGCCCGGCGGGTCGGGGATGCGGTCCTTGATGTCGTCCTCGGAGCAGACGACCTCGTGCACCAGGGACTCGATCAGCGGCTTCGCGATCGACTTCGGGACGGGCGTGACGACGTTGATCCAGTGCGCGGACAGCGACGGCGACAGCACCGGCACCGGCAGCACCCGGCGCCGGGACAGGCCGGCGACGCGGGCGTAGCGCTGCATCATCTCGTAGTAGGTGAGGACCTCGGGGCCGCCGATGTCGAAGGTCCGGTTCAGCTCGGCGGCCGGCGCGTCGATCTCCGCGACCCGGATCAGGTAGCGCAGCACGTCGCGCACCGCGATCGGCTGGATCCGGTTGTGCACCCAGCGCGGGGTGACCATCAGCGGGAGCCGCTGGGTCAGGTAGCGCAGCATCTCGAAGCTGGCCGAGCCGGAGCCGAGGATCACCGCGGCCTGCAGCACGACCGTCGGCACCCCGGAGCGCAGCAGGGTCTCCCCCACCTCCACCCGCGACGCCAGGTGGGCCGAGAGCTTCCCCGCTCCGGTGTCCGGGTGCAGACCACCCAGGTAGACGATCCGCTTCACCCCGGCCGCGCGCGCCGCCTCCCCGAGGATCAGCGCGGCCCGCCGGTCGGTGGCGGCGAAGTCGGAGTCCGACAGCGAGTGCACGAGGAAGTAGACGACGTCGACGTCCTCGCAGGCCGCGCGGACGCTGTCCGGGTCCAGCAGGTCGCCCTGCACGATCTCGGCGTCGGCGGCCCACGGCACGTCGGCGAGCTTGTCCGGGTTGCGGACCAGGCAGCGCACGTGGACCGGGCCCGCGGACGGGTCCGGGACGAGGTCGGGCTCGGGACCCTGGCCCAGCAGCCGGGGCGCGAGCCGCCCACCGATGTAGCCGGTCGCACCCGTCACGAGATAACGCACGGCGCGATCGTCCCACCGCAGGCACTGCGCGGCAGGGCGTGCGCTCAGCCCGGCAGGGCGGGCGGCGGGTTCGCCTCGCGCGGGCGCAGCGGGTCCACCGCCCGCGGCGCGACCTCGCGCGACGCGACCAGGGACCGCACCGCGGCGGTCAGTACGGCCAGCAGCGGGACGGCGAGCAGCGCGCCGGCGATCCCGGCGACGACCACCCCGACCGCGACGCCGAGCGCGACCGCCAGCGGGTGCAGCCGGACGGCCCGGCCCATCAGCACCGGCTGGAGCACGTGGCTCTCCAGCTGCTGCACCGCCAGCACGACACCGAGCACGATCAGCGCGGTCACCGGTCCCTCGGTGGCCAGCGCGACCAGCACCGCGACGGCGCCGGTCAGCACCGCCCCGATGATCGGCACGAACGCACCGAGGAACACCAGCGCGGCCAGCGGCAGCACGAACGGCACACCCGTCGCCCACAGGCCCAGGCCGATCCCGATGGCGTCGACGATCGCGACCAGCACCGTCGCCCGTACGTAGCCGACGAGCGAGGCGAACGCCCGGCGGGCGGCGACGTCGACCCGCGAGCGCCGGGCCCGCGGGGCGAGCAGCCGGACGAACCCCCAGATGCGGCGGCCGTCGTGGAGCATGAAGATCAACGCGAAGAGGCAGAGCGCGAACCCGGCGAGGATCTCCCCGACGGTCGCGGCGGTCGTCACCGCGCCGGAGGTCAGCGTCTGCTGGTTGTCGCGCACCGCCTGCAGCACCTGGTCGCCGAGCACGCCGACGTCGATCCGGAACGGCGTCGCGTCGGCGAGCCCCTGCAGCGAGCCGACGTTGTCGGTGACCTCCGCGACCACCTGGGACGTGCCGTCGACCAGGGTGCTGACGACGGCGGTCAGCAGCCCCCCGAGCGCGGCCAGACCGCCGACCATCACCAGCGCCGTCGCGATGCCGCGGGGCACCCGCCGCTCGTGCAGCCACCGGACCAGCGGGGCGAGCAGCGCGGACAGCAGCACCGCGATCGCCACCGGGACGACCACGACCCGCAGCTCGATCACGAGGAAGACGAGCAGCGCGAACCCGGCGGCGAGGACGAGCATCCGGGCGCACGCCTCGGAGGCGATCCGCAGCGGGCGCGGGATCTCCGCCCGCGGCGACGGGCGGGGACGCGCCCCGGCGGCCCGCGCCACGGGGTCCGCGACGTGCGGCCCGGTCCGCCCGCCGGCGGCGCGATGGTGGTCGGTGGTGTCGTCGAGGAGGGGCTCGGTGTCGTCGTGCGGGGCGGGGGTGGCCCGGTGGGCGCCGGCCCCGGGATCGGCGGGCCGCGGGGCGACCACACGTGCGTGCCCGGCGCCGGAGTCCTCGTCCGCGGCGTGCGCCGGTTCCGCGTGGTGCCCGTCCGCGGACGCGCGCCCGCGAAGGGCAGGGTCGTCGTCGTGCCGTGGGCGCGGGATGCCGCTCCCGGCAGGAGCGGCGGGCCGCCCGGTCCGCTCCGTCATGGGACGACGGTACGGCGGATCGGCCGGGGTGGCGCGGTGCACGCAACGGTGACGGCCCGGCCCCCGAGCACTGCACCCCGGACGGACCAGCGCCGGAACGGACGGAGCAGTGCTGACAGCCATTCGTGACTTTCCGTCGAACTACACCCGTGTAGTCGACACTCCGTGGGCCGCGCCGGCACGAAGGAGTGGCGATGTGGTGACGCACCGCCGCATGGTGGTCGCGACGTGCCGGATCGTGGTCACCTGGGCCGAGGCGAGGACCTGTCGCCGAGGGCTTCCGACGGGCCGGACTCCGAACCGACGTCACCGACTGCTCCAGGAGGAGGCCGAGTGAACACGCTCCGTAGACAACACGGAGAGTCCTGGACCGGTCACGCCACTCGTACGAGGGGACCTCGCAACCAGAACTGTCACCCCCGTTTCCCCTCTCGTGTGTCACCCGTTGACCGGGTGAGTGGGCCGAACGGCGGTATCGGGTGTACGCGATACGGACCAGGCCGTGGGTCCCCACATGTCAGGCGAGCAGGAGGTACGGCGGGTGTACGAGTTCGACAGCGCTGCGGGTGGCCTCGAGTCGTCGATCCGGGCGCGACGCGCCGCGCAGGAGAGCTGGCCGTTCCCCGGCCGGCACGAGTCGCACGACGAGATCCAGGAGGAGACCCCGATCTTCCACGCCCTCACCGTCGGGGGCTGGCGGGACGGCCGGCGGAGCGGGAGCGCCGGCAACGCCGTGCGCCGCGTCCACCGCGGCACCGTCCGCACGACCCGCCGCGGTGGCGCGGTCCGGCCGACCGGGGACACGGTCGCCGCGTTCCACGCCGAGGTCGCACCGGTCCCGGCGCAGCCGCTCGGCCACGCGCCGCAGGAGCAGGACGACGGCGCCTGGAACACACCGGGCGACGCCGCCATGGTGATGCTGCGCCGTCGTCGCGACGCCGAGCGCGCCGCGGACCGGGCCGCGATCGCCGATCTGCTGGGCGGTGCCGGGCGGCACCGGCTGACCCGCACGGCCTGAGCGGCGTCCGAGCGACCGGACGGGTATCCGGCCCGGTCGCTCCGCCGGCACGGGCGGCGCGGTACGGCCGTTCGGCACCCTTTCGCGACCGGATCGGTACGCGAGGCAACCACGACACCCCCGGAGCGTCCCGGGGAGTGGCCGCACGCCACAGGCGTACGGCCGCACGGCAGGACCGGTGGGGACCGGGAGCGCCGAGGATGCACCAGAACATCCCGCGGACACACCTTGGGACCGCGGGATGAGGTGACGACCGGCTGGGGAGCTGGGTCGTCAGCACGCAAGGCGAGGGCCGGGGCGATGGTCGGAGGGAGCCGACCACCGCACCCGGCCCTCGCGCGTGCGGAGGCCACCGGCGTGGCGCGCGCGACACCGGTGACGCCGTCGGCGCCGACCGGAGCCGTGGGGAGCGCGGTTCCGGGCAGGGCGACGGGGCCGAGTGCGGGACATCCTCGTCCCGGACTCGCGTGGCGACATGATCGCCACGGAGTGTGACCGTATCGGGCGGCCGTCCGGGTCACAAGAGGGCATTCGCTGCATGTTTCGCCGTCCCGTCCGGCACACCCGCCACCACGTTCACCGCCGTCCCACCGGACGGCCGTACGACGCGCCGCGACGCGTGCTCGAATCGTTCCGCACGGTGACCCTCGGCGTTCTACCCTGCGAGGGATGAGCACCGATCCCGCCGCGACCGGCCCCCGGCGCACCGACCGCCCGCTCGACGAGGCCGGCGTCGTGACGGCCGTGCGACGGGCCGCGGAAAGGGGCGCCACCGTCCGCCCCACCGGTGCCGGCGGCCGCGCCCCGGGACCCCTCGTCCGGACCGATGACGTACTACTCGACGTGTCCGCGCTGACCGGCGTCGTCGAGATCGGCGAGGACACCGTGCGGGTGCGGGCCGGGGAGACCGTCGCGGACCTCTGCGTCGCCCTCGCCGCCGCCGGCCGGGCGCTGGCCACCGTGCCCGACGCGCCCCGCGCCACCATCGGCGGCGCCACCGGGCTGGGCATGTACGGCGGCGCCCCCGCGGAGGGCTCGCTGTCCGGCCAGGTCCGGGCCGTCCGGTTGGTCGACGGCCGCGGCACCGTCCGCGACGTCACCGGACCCGACCTCGACGCCGCCCGCTGCGGGCTCGGCGCACTGGGCATCGCGACCGCGCTGGAGCTCCGCACCGTCCCGCTCACGCGGCTGCAGGTGCACGAGCGCGCCGTCGGCATCGACGAGGTGCTCGGCGAGGACCTGCTCGGCGAGCACGCCTGGACCGAGTGCGACATCGCGGTCAGCCCGTCGGCGCACGCCGGGTCCGCGGTGCTGCGCTGGGCCGAGCCGGAGCCCGAGGCGACCGGTCCGGTCGAGCGCGCCGGCTGGGGGCAGGCGGTGTCGCGGCTGGCGTCGTCGTGGTGGTCCTCCGGGGTGGGGCTGCGGTCCGGGTGGCCGCCGCCGCAGCGCTGGGCGCCCGGCACGGCCGGGCCGCCGCACGAGGTCCTGCCGGACCCGCAGCCGTGGGACCCGGACCTGTCCGAGTGGGCCGTGCCGCGTGCCGCGCTCGGGACGGTCCTGCGCGAGCTGGGGGCCGCCGTCGCCGCGCGGGGGCGGGAGCTGCGTCCCGTGCGGGTGCGCACCGGACGGGCCGAGACCGGTCTGCTGCACCCGGCGTCCGGCCGCGACACCGCCTACCTGCGGCTGCGGACCCGCGGACCGGCGGAGGAGCCGGTCCGCCGGCTCGCGGGCGCGGTCTGCGAGGACGCCGACGGGCGGCCCTGCTGGACCACCCGGCACGCCTGGGGGCCGGACGAGCTCGCCGTCGCCTACCCGGGGTGGGAGGCGTTCCGCGCCGTCCGCGACCGGTTCGATCCCGACCGCCGCTTCACCGACCCGCACCTCGCGGCCGTACTCGGCCGCTGACGGGCGCGGGAGCGCTCAGACCTGCCCGCGCAGCCGCGCGGAGATCGACCGCACCGCGGCGAGCGACGCCCGGCGGTCGGCCCGGGTCGGCTCACCGGCGTCGATGACCTGCTCGCCGCCCACCCACACGTCGTGGACCAGGCGGGAGCCGCCCGCCCACACCAGGTTCGACACGAGCTGCGCGTCGTTCGACGGCGCGACGAACGCGGAGTCGTCGGTGTCGACGTGCACCACGTCCGCCCGCCGCCCGGCCTCCAGCGCGCCGAGGTCGTCGCGGCCGATCGCGTGCGCGGCGTCCGCGGTGCCCATGAGCAGCACGTCGGCGGCGGTGAGGGCGGCGGCGTCGTCGGCCCCGACCCGCGCCATCAGCCCGGCGAGCCGCGCCTGGTGCCAGAGGTCCAGGTCGTCGCAGGAGGCGGGACCGTCGGTGCCCAGCCCCACCCGGACCCCGGCCCGGCGCAGGTCCAGCAGCCGGGCGGTGCCCGCCGCGAGCTTCGCGTTCGAGCCGGGACAGTGCGCGACGGCGACGCCGTGCCGGGCGTAGACGGCGATGTCGTCGTCGGACAGGTGCACCGAGTGCGCGGCCAGCACCCGCCCGCCGAGCGCGCCGCCGGCGTCGAGCATCGCCGGGACGGAGCCGTGGGTCTCGCGCACGTGGGCGTCCTCGCCGCGGGACTCCGCGACGTGGGTGTGCACCAGTGCGCCGCGCTCGCGGGCGGCCGCGGCGACCGACTCCAGGGCGCCGGGCGGCAGCGTGTAGGCCGAGTGCGGGCCGTAGCCGAGCTCGATCCGGCCGTCGTCGTCGGGGATCACGCCGCGGGCGTCGATCCGGGCGGAGACGTCGTCGCGCATCTGCTCCCAGGTCCCGAGCCGGTCCCAGCCGGGCGCGGCGATGATCCCCGGGGTGAGCACGGCCCGCGAGCCCGCGGTGCGGACGGCGTCGGCCAGGGCGTCGGTGAAGAAGTACATCTCGACGCTGGTGGTGCAGCCGGTCCGCAGCAGGTCCAGGCAGCCCGCGAGCATCCCGGCGTGCACGTCCTGTTCGGTCAGCAGGCCCTCCGCGGGCCACATGACCTCGGTCAGCCACGGCATCAGCGGCAGGTCGCCACCCATCCCGCGCAGCAGCGACATGGGGGTGTGGCAGTGCGTGTTGACCATGCCGGGCATGAGCAGCCCGGGCAGCGGCCGCACCACGGCGTCCGTCGCCGGCGCGTCGGAGGCCGTGCCGAAGAACGCGATCCGGCCGGTGTCGTCGACGTCGAGGACCGCGTCGCGCACGACCGGGAAGCCGGGCGTGCAGGGCAGCGCGACCGGGGCGGTGAGCCGCTGGAGGACCGCCATGTCAGCGGCGGTCGAGCAGCGAGCGCAGCGACCGGAACGGCGGCAGCCAGGCGCCCTCGTCGGGCAGGGTCTCCAGCGAGACGCGCGGCAGCGGCTCGCGGAACACGCCGTCGATGTCCTCGAGGTCGAGGAACGACAGCGTCTCCGAGGCCAGCGCGAACCCGGCGTACTCGCGGAAGCCGATCACCGTGACGTCGGTGCCGACCTCGATGAGCTTCTCCAGCGGCTCCCGGAACGCCCGCCCGTCCCCCGAGGCGACGACGACGTGGCGCAGCCTGCCCTCGGCCGAGCGCATGCCGATGTGGGCGAGCATGTCGTCGTCGACGTCGGAGTCCTCGCTGGTCTTCGGCTTGGCGAAGACGGCGAAACCCACGTTGCGCAGGGCCTCGACCCAGGGCCGGACGATGTCGATGCTGCCCGGGGCGACGTTGGTGAACACACACGCCTCGGCCTCGGCCTCGGGGCCGGCGAGGTCGAGCAGCCAGCGGCCGACGGCGTCGAACCGCGGACGGTAGGCCGAGGTGGGGCGGGCGCCGAGCAGCGAACCGAGGCTCATGTCCATGTTGGGCGCGTCCCACACCAGCAGCACGCGCTCCTGCGGGCCCGTCGGAACGCCGCGTCCGTGTTGCCCCGTCCCGCTGCTCATGCCGGGGAGCCTAGCCGCCGTCGCCCCGCCCGCCCGGCCCGGCGCCCACGCGGGTGAGACTGTCCCCATGGAGAACCCACCGACCGGGCCGGAGCAGCTCGCCACCCGGACCGCCGAGATCATGCGCGACGGCGACCGGGCGAGCCGTGCGGCGGGGGTCGACGTCGTCGCGGTCACCCCCGGACGGGCGACGGCGACCATGACCGTCCGCCCCGAGCAGGTCAACGGGCACGGGGTCTGCCACGGCGGCTACCTGTTCCTGTTCGCCGACACCGCGATGGCCTACGCCAGCAACTCCCACGGCGTCTCCGCCCTGGCCAGCGGCGCGGACATCGCGTTCCTGCGCCCGGCGCACGAGGGCGACGTCCTCACCGCCGAGGCGGTCGAGCGGGCCGCGAGCGGCCGGTCCGGGCTCTACGACGTCACCGTCCGCGCCGACGACGGGACGGTCGTCGCCGAGTTCCGGGGCCGCACCCGGCAGGTGCCGGGCCTGAGCCCGGTCACCGCCCGGCCCTGACCGGCCCTCAGCCCTGGTCGTCGCGGGGCCGCAGCCCGTGCGGCTCCAGGAACGCCGGCCGCAGATCCGGGTCGGGCTCGTCGTAGTAGCGGTGGAAGACCGGGGTCTGCGAGCCCGACATCGGCGGCACGATCCAGCTCCAGTCGGCCGGGCAGCGCCGTCCCGCAGCCTCCTCCTTCGCCAGGAAGGTCATGAACCGCTCGGCCTCGCTGTGGTGGTCGGCCATGGTGACGCCGTCGGCGTCGAAGGAGTAGGTGACCGCGCGGACCAGCTCGACCATCGCCCGGTCCCGCCACATCGTGCGCACCGACCGGGTGTCGAGCCCGAGCCGTTTCGCGATCTCGGGCAGCAGGTCGTAGCGGTCGGTGTCGGCGAGGTTGCGGGCGCCGACCTCGGTGTCGAGGTACCAGCCGTTGAACGGGGCGGCCGGGTACACGACCCCGCCGATCTCCAGCGGCATGTTGCTGATGGCGGGCACCGAGTGCCAGCGCAGCCCGAGCCGGGCGAACCAGGGGTGCTCGGGGTGGCGCAGCGGGACCTCGTGCACGGCGTCCGGCGGGACGTCGAACAGCCGGGACCGCCCGTCCGGGCCGGTGATCAGCAGCGGCAGCACGTCGAACCGGCCCGCCGGCTGCGGTCGCGGCCACCCCATCCCGACGACGTGGTCGGTGAAGTCGGCCTGCCCCGGGTCCCCGGTGACGGTGCCGTCGGGGTTGCGGTGCCCGGCGTAGCGGACGAGCTGGTCGTTGCGGATCCGCGGGCCGGGCCGCCCCGGGGCGTCCGGCGCGAACACCGTCATCGTCGAACGGATCTTCCCGCCGCGGGTGGCGGCGCGCAGGTGCCCGACGCTCTCCTGCGCGACGTCGGCCGGGTCGTGCAGGTGGCGCAGGTCGCGGACCTGCAGCGACTGCCAGTACAGGCGCCCGATGCAGCGCGCGGAGTTCCGCCAGGCCACCCGGGTGCCGAAGACCAGCTCGTGCGTGGTGTGGGTGTAGGTGCCGACCCGGTCGATCTCGGCGCGGACCTGGCGCAGCCGCTCCGGCAGCGGGACGCCCGGCTCGGTCTCGGCGTACACCTGGCGCAGGAACTCCTCGGCCACGGCCGGGTCGACCGGGGCGGGGTCCCGCTCGTCGGCGACGCCGGGGGGCGGCGGGTGTCCGCCGGAACGCCCGTGCCCGGTGACCGGGCAGCCACCGGTGGCCTCGGCCGGGGGCGCGACACGGCTCCCGACCGACGGCGCGCCACGGCCCTCCACCGGCGGTGCGGTGCGGTTCTCCACCGGTGGTGCGGTGCGGTTCTCCGCCGGGGGTGCGACGCGGACGACCGCGGTCGCGGCGCCCGGGCCGTCGACCCGGTTGAGGACGTGCTCGCGGCTGCCCGCGGCCGGGCGCTGCGATCCCGGGGCCGGGGTGGTGCCGGAGCCGGGGGTGCTCCCGGGGGCCTGGGCCGTTCCCGGGACCGGGGTCGCGACGGTCGCGCGCTCCGGCAGCGGCGTCGCGACCGTGGCCCGCTCGGCCGGGGCCTGCTGGTCCCGCAGCGGCCCGGACCCGCCCGGTCCCTGCTCCCGTGGCGGAGCCTGCCGCACCCGCGACCGGTCGACGACGGTCGTGGTCTCCACCCCGGGCCGCGCCACGGCGGTGGTGGCCTGCACGGGGCCCTCGACCGGACCGACCAGCGGGACCATCGACACCGACCGGCCGGACCGCTCCGCGCCGGACTCGCCGGACACCGGGCCGGGCCCCTGACCCGGACCCGACGGGGCGCCCGGCGGCGGGCCCGTCATCGGGCGGGGCGTCGGGCTCGGCCGGAAGCCGGGCGGTCGGTCGACCGGCCGCTTCGGTGCCGCGGGAGCGGGGTGCGAGTTCTTGCCGTGCTCCACCGTCGTCACGGGCGTCCTTCGGGGGTCACTCGGGTGGGGATCCGGGTCGGGGGTACTCCCGACCGTAGTCGTTCACTCTCCGTGTGTCACCGGTGCCGGGTGCGTGGTCGGCGACGTACAGCAGGTCACGAACCGGTCGTCCCTCGAGCCGGGCCCGGTCCTCGAACTTGGTGACCGGACGCCACGACGGGCGGTCCTGCCAGCCGTCCGGACGGAGCGGGAAGCGGTCGTCCGGGCGCAGCGACGGCTCCGCGGAGACCACCCGGCGCATCTGCTCGGCGTAGTGCGGCCAGTCGGTGGCCAGGTGCAGCAGCCCGCCCGGGCGCAGCCGTGACGCCGCCAGCGCGGCGAACTCCGGCTGGATCAACCGGCGCTTGTGGTGGCGCCGCTTGGGCCACGGGTCGGGGAAGAAGATCCGCAGCCCGTCCAGCGACGCCGGCGGGACGACCCGGGTCAGGAGCTCCACGGCGTCGCCGCGCAGCAGCCGCTGGTTGGTCAGGCCGCCCTGCTCGATCCGCATGAGCAGCTGGGCCAGTCCGGGCTCGAAGACCTCCACGGCCACGTGGTCGATCCCCGGCTCGGCCGTCGCGAGCGCCGCCGTCGTCTCGCCCATGCCGGAGCCGATCTCCAGCACGAGCGGCGCGGTCCGGCCGAACGTCGCGGCCGGGTCCCACACCCCGGACGCCACGACGTCGTCGACCTCGGAACCCCACGTCGACCACAACCGGTCCCAGGCGGAGTGCTGGCCCTCGGAGAGCCGGACGCGCTGGTGGACGTAGGAGCGGATCCGGGTGTCGTGCGGGTGCGGGGCCTCCGGGGCGGTGGCCCGGTCAGGCACCGGTGTTCCGGCCCGCGGGCAGCCGCACGTGGGCGGTCGCGCCGGGCAGCCGGCCGCGGACGTAGCCGGCAGCGGTGACGCCGAAGCAGGCGACGATCGCGGCGGCGGAGGCGGCGTTGCGCTCCTTCGCCTCGCGGATCACGCCCGCGGGCAGCACCTTCATCGTGTAGCTGCTCTCGGTGGACAGCGAGTCCCCGGTCCCGACGACCTTGGACACGGCGGCCTTGGAGATGCCCTCGGCCCAGCCGCGGCGCAGCAGGTAGCGCCAGGAGACGCGGTCGTCGGACACCCGGTGGTCGACGGCGGCGCGCGGCTCGAACAGGATGCGCGGGTTCCGGCCGTCGGCGACGTAGGCCTGCCGGGCCCGGATGCAGAGCTCGGTCTCCTCGCAGCCCAGCGGGTTCTTGCCGATCCGGCCCATGTCCTCGGCGAACCCGCCGACGCGGGTGAACACCTCGGCGCGCAGGGACATGTTGCAGCCCATGAGGTTGCGCATCTCGGCGCGCTCGGTGGGCTGGCCGGTGTAGGTGCAGCCGACGACCCAGTCGAGCTCACCGGTGGCGTTCGGGTCCCCGGGGGCGGCACCGGGCAGCGTCCGCGGACGCCCGTCGGGCCACTTCGGGTGCGCGACCCCGCCGACGCCGATGACGTCCGGGTCCTCGTACGGGGCGAGGAGCGCGTGCAGCCAGCCGGGGCGGGCCGCGGCGTCGTCGTCGAGGAAGACGACGACCTCACCGGAGGCCAGCTCGACCGCGGTGTTGCGGGCGCCCGACAGGCCCTGCTTCTTGTCGTTCGCGACGACGACCACCCCGAGCGGCCCGAACTCGCGTTCGGCCCGCTCGCGCAGGCGCTCGTTGTGGTCGACGACGACGATCGTCTCCAGCGGGGTCACGTCCTGGTCGAGGACCGAGTCGACGGCGGCCTTGATGTCGAACCAGCGCTTCTCGGTGTAGACGCAGACGACCACGGTGGCGGTCGGCAGGGCGCTCACGTGCAATCGCTCCTCATGGGGCTGCGGACCGGCGGGGGCGGCCGGTGCGAGCAGCGTCAGCGGGCGTAGCCGGACGCCTTGCGGCGCTGCTCCATGCGACGGTGCTCGGCCATCAGGGTACGCAGCACGCGCGTGCCGTCGGCGAAGGTCCGCAGGTTGGTCTCGCCGAACATGCGCTCGCGCTCGACCGACGGCACCTCGGTGATCGTCAGGTCGGCGGCCGCGACGCGGCAGTTGAGCACGGTCTCGATCTCGAAACCGTCGCCCCAGAGCATCGAGCCGTCCTCGGGCTGCGGCGCGGCCGGGTCCGGGAGCTCGAGCTGCGGGAGCAGGTCGGCCCAGAAGGCGTTGTAGCCGTAGCAGAGGTCGGAGTACCGCGTGCCGAACAGCCGGTTCGCGACGGTGTTCAGGCCGGCGTTGCCGGACTTGCGCAGCAGCGTGATGTCGTCCGAGCCGCCGCCCTTGCAGAACCGGCTGCCCTTCGCGAAGTCGGCGCCCTTGACCAGCGCGTTCACGAAGGCCGGGATCTCGTTCGGGTCGGCCGAGCCGTCGGCGTCGAACATGACGATGACGTCGCCGGTCGCGGCGGTGAAGCCGCAGGCCATCGCGTTGCCCTTGCCCTTGCGGGTCTGGGTGATGACGCGCGCCCAGGGCAGCGTGCGCCGCGCGACGGCGACCGTGTTGTCGGTCGAGTTGCCGTCGACGACGATGACCTCGTGCACGGCCGGGCGCACCGCGGCGATGGCCGGCAGCACGATCTCCAGGTTCCGGGCCTCGTTGCGGGTCGGCACGATCACCGACACCGCCGGGTTCGCGCTGCGGCGCGGAGCCGGGCGGGGCCGCGGGCGACGGAAGCCCTCGGGTCCCTCCGGCTGCGGCGCCAGCGGAGCGCGCCCGCCGGGTCGGGCAGGGTTCGCCGGGAACGGCGACTGTCCGGCACCGGCACCGTTCTGACGCCCGGGGCGCGCGGGGGCGCTCGCATCGGGCGTGACGGTCGGGCGGGCGGGCGTAACGGCGCTCACACTTCCTCCATACAGGTCCGCTTACTCGTCCAACGACGCGATCACGGTCCGGTTGCGGTTCTGGTGTCGGGCGTCTTCGGTATTGCCCGATCAGTGGACGTCCCTGGAGCCCGTGGGGTTGCCCCGGTCGGCTGATTCGTCCGTGTCCACGCTGCGGTTCAGCCTTGCCCATGAGAGGGGACGACGATCACCCGGGGCCGCTGCGCAGTCCTACGGATCCACCCGGGAACGGTCCCTCCGACACTGTCCGGCATGGACCGGGAACCGCTGTCGGGCAGCATCGGACCGCCGCTGCGCACCGCGCTCGACCAGGCCCGCGCCGATCTTCTCGCGACGTTGTCGGTGCAGGTCGACGGCCTGGCGGCGGACGCGGCCCGGCGCGCGGGGCGGGCCGGCGACGTCCGGTGGTGGACGGCCGCGCTCGACGGTCCCGCCCGCACCCTCGACGACGCCTGGGGGCGCCGCAGCGGGCCGGTCCTGCGCCGCCGTGCGGCCGCAGCCGCACTGCGGCATCAGGGCGTCCACGTGACACATGTCACTCACGTTCCGTCACCGTCGTGTGGCGGGGCTCTCGTCGCCGCGGCGGGCCGGGTGCTCGCCGTCGCACCGGGCCGGGAACGCGGGGCGTGGTCCGGGGCGGTCCTGTCCGGATCGGCGGTGTGGGTGGCGTCGCTCCTCGCGGCCGGCGCGCGGGTGCTCCCGGCCGGGGGTCCCGGGGTGCTGCCCGCCCTCGCGGGGCTCGTCCTGCTGGTGGGTGCGCTCGTCGCGGCCCGGGTGCGGGCGGTCCGCTCCGCCCGGGACCGTGCGCTGGCCCGGCGGGTGCGCGACGCGGTGCTGCTCGCCGCGGACCACGAGCTGC
Organism: Pseudonocardia sp. 2-7; assembly: GCF_056341085.1. NCBI lineage: Bacteria > Bacillati > Actinomycetota > Actinomycetes > Pseudonocardiales > Pseudonocardiaceae > Pseudonocardia > Pseudonocardia sp. 2-7. Next base: position 5,482,701 of record NZ_CP094507.1, on the reverse strand, counting down.
TGCGCCGGATCTCCGACGCCGACCGCGGGCTGCCGGAGGCGTCCCGTGCGTGCTGAGCCGCCGGTACCGGCCGGGAGCACGGTCCTGGCGGGTGCGGTGGTCGCGGCGGCGCTGCCCGTCCCCTGGTGGGTGCGGGTGCCGCGGGCCCGCTCCGGCGTCGTGGGGTCGGTCCCGGTGTCCGGGCCCGCCGCCCGCGACGCCGACGGCGACGGCGTGGCGGAGACGCTCGTCGTCGACTCCGGACGGGGTCCGGAGTTCTGGACCGACCTCGACGGCGACGGTCTCGCCGACGCGGTGACCGGCCTGCCCGGAGACCCCGGCTGAGCCCGGGGTCAGTCCTCCGGCTGGTCGGCGGGGGTGCGGCCCTCGCTGTCGGTGTTCGCGCCGCGCCGGAACCGGCCGACGCCGCGGCGCTGCTCGGCGATGGAGCGGTCGATGTCCGCGGACACCTTCTGCTGGCGGCGCCGCTCGCGGATGCGCAGCAGCACGAGCATCGAGACGCCGTAGGCGATCCCGACGATCAGCAGCACGGCGCCGATCTTGAACACGATCTGCTGCACGCCGGTGATGCTGTCGATGTCGATCACCGAGATCATGCCGAGGACGCCGAGGGTCAGCAGGTGGAACAGCACCACCAGCAGTCGGTTGATGGAGTGCGACGTCTCCGTGTTCTGGAAGACGTCCTCCAGGAACGGCTGTCCGGTGCGCAGCAGGATCTGGCCCACGACGACCGTGATCGCCACTCCGACCACGACCAGTGCGAGATAGCCGCCGGTTCCCTCCACAGTGGGCCCCTCCCCGTGCGTGTGCAGGGTTGGAGACTACCCCGCGCGACCGGTTCGACGCGCTCTGCGCGCGAGGTGTTCATCCGTTTCAGGAACGGGCGGCGAGCAGCTCCCGCAGTGTGTCGAGCAGCTCGTCGGTCGACACCCCGCCGGTGAGCGGCGCGCCGGTCAGGGTGCGCAGGTAGAGGCCGTCCCCGACGAGCTGCACCAGCCAGGCCACGACCGGGTCGTGGATCTCCTCGCCGAGCGCGGCGAGCCCGTCGGCGTCGACGTCGGCCAGCGCGCTCCGTGCGGCCTCCCCGGAGGTGGTGCCGTCGGCGATGCGCAGGGTGGCGAGGTAGGTGCGGGTCAGCCCGACCGGTGAGGTGTTGCCCGGCATCGAGGTGCGCAGGTAGTAGGCCACGGTGCCCGCCGTGTCCGAGCGCATCAGCTCGACGTCCCGGGCGCTGCGTTCGCGCAGCCGCTCCAGCAGGCCGCCGACCAGCGACTCCTTGGAGTTGAAGTGGTAGAGCAGCCCGCCCTTGGACACCTCGGCGGCCGCCGCCACCGCGTCGAGGGTGGCGCCGCCGGGCCCCTGCTCGATCAGCAGCGTCTCGTACGCGTCGAGGACCCGGTCGCGGGCCGAGCCCGGTCCCCGTGTCCCCGCGTTCCGTCGTTCGGAGTGGGACGCCATGGGCGAAGCCTAGTGCCCGTGCCCCGCCTCACAGTCCCGGCCGGGAATGGACTGTACCGTCTGGACGGTATAAAGATGTACCGTCCGGACGGTAAAGCTGCGTCCGGATCCGGGCACCACGGGACGACGAGCACGAGGGAGAACGGCGATGTCACGGCCGGAGGTCGGCGTAGGGGGCGCGGCGATGGACAGGGGCGGGCCGGACGTGGCGCCGCGGCCCGGGCCGCGCGCCTGGCTCGCGCTCGCGGTGCTCGCCATCCCCACGCTGCTGGTGTCGATCGACAACACGGTGCTCGGCGTGGCGCTGCCGGAGCTCTCGGCCGCGCTCCGCCCGGACGCGGCGACGCTGCTGTGGGTCGTCGACATCTACCCGCTGGTGCTCGCCGGGCTGCTGGTCACCATGGGCACCCTCGGCGACCGGATCGGCCGCCGCAGGCTGCTGATGATCGGTGTCGCCGGCTTCGGTGCGGTCTCGCTGCTCGCCGCGTTCGCCACCTCGGCCGCCCAGCTCGTCGCGGCGCGCGCCCTGCTCGGTGTGTTCGGCGCGATGCTGATGCCCTCCACGCTGGCCCTGCTGCGGTCGGTGTTCCTCGACCGGACCCACCGCAGGCTCGCGCTGGCGATCTGGGCGACCGGGTTCGCCGCGGGTGCGGCGCTCGGCCCGATCGTCGGCGGGCTGCTGCTCGAGCACTTCTGGTGGGGCTCGATCTTCGTGATGAGCGTGCCGCCGATGGCGCTGCTGCTCGTCGTCGCGCCGCTGGTGGTGCCCGAGTCGCGGGAGACCGAGCCGGGCCGGCTCGACCTGGTCGGCGTGGTGCTGTCGCTGCTGACGATGGGACCGCTGGTCCTGGCCCTCAAGCTGGCCGGGTCCGCGGGCGGGGTGACCCCCGCCGTCGTCGCGTCGGTGCTGGTGGGTGTCGGCTCCGGGGCCGCGTTCGTCACCCACTACCGGCGACGCGTGCGGCGCGGCCTGGACCCGCTGATCGACCTGGAGCTGTTCGCCCGCCCCGTGCTCCGGCACAGCGCGCTGGCCAACGCCACCACCATGTTCGGGCTCACCGGGCTGCTGTTCTTCTCCGCCCAGTACCTCCAGCTGGTCGTCGGGTACTCGCCGCTGCAGGCGGGCCTGCTCCTGCTGCCGGGCTTCGTGGTGACGGTCGTGGCCGGGCTCGCCGCCGCGCGGCTGGCCCGCCGGTTCGCGCTGCACCAGCTCGTCGCGACCGGGCTCGCGCTCGTCCTGACCGGCTACGTGGTCTGCCTGTTCCTGCAGGTGGACTCGGCCGTCGTGCTGCTGATGACGACCGCGGTGCTGATCGGCGCGGGGATCGGGCTGTCCGAGACCGTCACCAACGACGCGATCCTCGCCGCCGCCCCGCCGGAGAAGGCCGGCGCCGCGGCCGCGGTCTCCGAGACCGCCTACGAGGTCGGTGCGGTGCTCGGCACCGCGCTGGTCGGCGGGGTGCTGTCCGCGGTGTACCGGGCGGGTGTCGTGCTCCCCTACGGGACGCCGTCCTCGGCCGGAGAGACCCTCGGCGGGGCTGCGGACGTCGCGACGACGATGCCCGCCGACACCGCGGCGGCCCTGCTGGCCTCCGCGCGGGAGGCGTTCGTGCACGGGGTGGACGTCGCGTCCGGGGTGGCGGCGGTCGCCGTCGCGGTGGTGCTGGTGACGGCCGGGCTCGGCCTGCGCCGCGCGCACCGGGACGTCCTGGCGGCCGGTGCCTCCGCGGTGGACGCCGACGCCGGACACGCGGTCGCCCGCCGCTGACCGCTTGTCGCGGGGTGTGAGCGCCGGGTGACCACCCGTGACGGTCACGGGTGACCGTCCGGCCGCCCGGACGGGTGGTTCCGGCGACGCGCGGCCCCGTCGGACGCTCGTTCGGCGGATCCGGTGTGCCCCGGCTGGTTCACTACGGCTCGTCCGCGGCGACCGGTGCCGGTCGCCGGTGCCGACTCCACACGGGAGACAGCCGTGCCGTACGAGGTGGTCAGCGCCTACACCCTGGTGCTCGGGGAGCACCCCGGTGATTCCGTGGACGGCGCCGGGAATCCCGGCGCCGAGGACCACGACGTCGTCCCGGGCCGCCCGGAGGTCTCGGTCCACACCACCGCCGAGGACGCCTGGCGCGCGCTCGACGCCGGCGTCCGTGAGCGCTGCGGGATGCGACCCCGGCCGCGCCGGCGGATCGACCCGGACGCCGTCGTCCGGCTCGCCGACGCCTGGCGGGCCGGTGACCCCGGCACGCGCTACTGGCAGGTGACCGCGCACCGGCTGCCGATCATGGTTCCGGAGCTGGCGCGCGCCGTCGCCGCCGTGCGCTGACCGCTTCCGTTCCTGAAAGCCCTAAGTGGGCTCCGAGAATGCGTTGAAACGGTCGCTTCCGGCCTACGGGTGAATTTCCGCGACGCTTCTCCCGGAATGTGCGTGCCGATGTCACGGATCGTCGCCGAATCGGTCACCGGGAACAGGTTGCGTTGGTGTGACATGCCTGTCACCTGGGCGGACATCGCCGTCGTCCGTCGGCTACTGGATCGATTTACATGATCGGTGCTGTGCCTGACCTCTCAACTCCACCCATGGGTGGCGCACTATTTCGCAGGTAGCCTCGGAAACCACCTTTTCCCGTCTGGGCCCGTCACCGACTCCGGTCGCGGGCCCGTCGTAGTTCCCCCGGTGACGGGCCGGGGCCGGCGAGGAGAACAGGACGACATGACTGCAGCGACCGTTCCGGGCACCGACAAGGCACCGACCACCAACCAGGGCGTCGCGGCCTGGGTCCAGGAGATCGCCGAGCTGACCGCCCCGGACCGCGTCGTGTGGTGCGACGGTTCGGACGAGGAGTGGACCCGGCTCACCGACCAGCTGGTCGAGCAGGGCACCATCGTGCGGCTCGACCCGGAGAAGAAGCCGAACTCCTTCTACGCCGCGTCCGACGCCGGCGACGTCGCCCGCGTCGAGGAGCGGACCTTCATCTGTACCGAGACCGAGCGCGGTGCCGGGCCGACCAACAACTGGGTCGCGCCCGCCGAGATGAAGCGGACGATGACCGAGCTGTACCGCGGCAGCATGAAGGGCCGGACCCTCTACGTGGTCCCGTTCTGCATGGGCCCGACCGACGCCGAGGACCCGAAGCTGGGCGTCGAGATCACCGACTCCGAGTACGTCGTGATCTCCATGAAGATCATGACCCGGATGGGCGCGCACATCCTGCCGCTGCTCGACGAGGCCGGTGACCGCTGGGTCAAGGCCCTGCACTCGATCGGCGCCCCCCTGGCCGAGGGGCAGGCGGACGTCCCGTGGCCGCACAACGAGGACAAGTACATCAGCCACTTCCCGGAGACCCGGGAGATCTGGAGCTACGGCTCCGGCTACGGCGGCAACGCCCTGCTGGGCAAGAAGTGCTACGCGCTGCGCATCGCCTCGGCCATGGCGCACGACGAGGGCTGGCTCGCCGAGCACATGCTGATCCTCAAGCTGATCAGCCCGGAGGAGAAGGCCTACTACGTCGCCGCCGCCTTCCCGAGCGCCTGCGGCAAGACCAACCTCGCGATGCTGCAGCCGACCGTGCCCGGCTGGCGCGCCGAGACCGTCGGCGACGACATCGCCTGGATGAAGTTCGGCGAGGACGGCCGGCTCTACGCCACCAACCCCGAGTTCGGGTTCTTCGGCGTCGCGCCGGGCACCAACTGGAAGACCAACCCGAACGCCATGCGCACCATCGAGGCCGGGAACGCGCTGTTCACCAACGTCGCGCTGACCGACGACGGCGACGTGTGGTGGGAGGACCTCGAGGGCGACCCCCAGCACCTGACGGACTGGAAGGGCAACGACTGGACGCCCGACTCGGGCGTCAAGGCCGCACACCCCAACTCCCGCTACACCGTGCCGATCGACCAGTGCCCGGTCGTCGCGCCGGAGTGGAACGACCCCCAGGGCGTGCCGATCTCGGCGATCCTGTTCGGTGGCCGTCGCAAGACCACCGTCCCGCTGGTCACCGAGGCCCGCAGCTGGCAGCACGGCACCTTCATGGGCGCGACCATGTCCTCGGAGAAGACCGCGGCCGCGGCCGGCACGGTCGGTGAGGTCCGCCGCGACCCGATGGCGATGCTGCCGTTCCTCGGTTACAACGTCGGCGACTACTTCGCCCACTGGGTCGACACCGGCAAGGGCGCGGACGCGGACAAGCTGCCGAAGATCTTCTACGTCAACTGGTTCCGCCGCGGCGAGGACGGCCGCTTCCTGTGGCCCGGTTTCGGTGAGAACAGCCGCGTCCTGAAGTGGTGCATCGAGCGCCTGGAGGGCAAGGCCGCCGCCGTCGACACCCCCATCGGGTTCGTGCCGACCGCCGACCAGCTCGACCTCGACGGCGTCGACGCCGAGCGCTCCGACGTCGAGGCCTCGCTGGCCGTCGACGTCGAGGAGTGGAAGGCCGAGATCCCGCTGATCGAGGAGTGGTTCGCCACGATCGGCGAGGACAACCTCCCGACCTCGATCCGCGACGAGTTCGAGGCCCTGAAGCAGCGCCTCGGCGCCTGACCCACCGCGGCCCCGGCCGCGCGGGACCCACGGAGCCCCCGCACACCGCCCGGTGTGCGGGGGCTCCGTGCTGCGTGCCGACCACACCGGAGTCGCCCCGTCCGCCGCCCCCGCGGACGGGACCCCGGGTCGAGACTCGGTAACGGCGGTCCCACGACCGGTGACAGCGAACGTTGCTCGACGTAACGTGCCCGACCGGGTCGACTCCACGACGGCGTCGGTCACGCACGGTGCACGAGCAGGGGGCGGCATGGTCACGACGGAGCGACCGGGAGAGCCAGGGGCCGGGGGGACGGGCACGGCCCGTCGTCGCGACCCGAGGCAGATCGCGATCTGGGTCGCGGTGGCGGTGGTGGGGGCGATCGCCTGGTCGATCGTCGCGTTCACCCGCGGCGAGGAGATCTCCGCGGCCTGGCTGGTGTTCGCCGCGGTCGCTTCCTACGCGATCGCCTACCGCTTCTACTCCCGCTTCATCGCCCACCGCGCGCTGCGCGTGGACGACACCCGTGCCACCCCGGCCGAGCGCCTCGACGACGGGCAGGACTTCCAGCCCACCGACCGCCGGGTGCTGTTCGGCCACCACTTCGCGGCCATCGCCGGTGCGGGCCCGCTGGTCGGTCCGGTGCTCGCGGCGCAGATGGGCTACCTGCCCGGCACGATCTGGATCATCGTCGGCGTCGTGTTCGCGGGCGCGGTCCAGGACATGGTCACGCTGTTCTTCTCCACCCGTCGCAGCGGGCGCAGCCTCGGCCAGATGGCCCGCGAGGAGATCGGGCCGGTCGGCGGTACGGCGGCCATCGTCGCCGTCCTCGCGATCATGGTGATCCTGCTGGCGGTGCTGGCGCTGGTCGTCGTGCAGGCCCTGGCCGACTCGCCGTGGGGCACGTTCTCGCTCGCGATGACGATCCCGATCGCCCTGTTCATGGGCTTCTACCTGCGCTACCTGCGACCGGGGAAGATCATCGAGGTCTCGGTGGTCGGCGTCGCGCTGATGCTGCTGGCCATCGTCGGCGGCGGCTGGGTGCAGAACTCGTCCTGGGGCGAGGTCTTCCACCTGACCGCGAACCAGCTGACCCTCGCGCTGGTGGTCTACGGCTTCGCCGCCTCGGTGCTGCCGGTCTGGATGCTGCTCGCGTCGCGCGACTACCTGTCGTCGTTCATGAAGGTCGGCGTGGTCGTGCTGCTCGCGGCCTCGATCCTGCTGGCCTGGCCGTCGCTGCAGATGGACGCGCTGACCCGGTTCGCCTCCGACGGGCAGGGCCCGGTCGCGGCGGGCTCGCTGTTCCCGTTCGTCTTCATCACCATCGCCTGCGGTGCGCTGTCCGGGTTCCACGCCCTGGTCGCCTCGGGCACGACGCCGAAGCTGATCCAGAAGGAGTCCCAGATCCGGGTCATCGGCTACGGCGCGATGCTCACCGAGTCCTTCGTCGCGATCATGGCGCTGGCCGCGGCCTGCATCCTCGACCCCGGCCTCTACTTCGCGATGAACATGCCCGCGACGGTGCTCGGGCCGACGGTCGAGTCCGCCTCCGCCGCGGTGCAGCAGATCGGGTTCACGATCTCCCCCGCCGACCTGACCGCGGCCGCGCAGGCCGTGGAGGAGCAGACCCTGGTCGGGCGCTCCGGCGGGGCGCCGACGCTGGCCGTCGGACTGTCGACGGTGTTCTCCCAGGTCTTCGGCGGCGACGCGATGCGGGCCTTCTGGTACCACTTCGCGATCATGTTCGAGGCGCTGTTCATCCTCACCACGGTGGACGCCGGCACCCGCGTCGGGCGCTTCATCCTGCAGGACACGGTCGGCAACGTCTGGCCGCGCTTCCGCGACACGGGCTGGCGCCCGGGTGCCTGGATCTGCAGCGCGGTCATCGTCGGGGCCTGGGGCTACCTGCTCTACGCCGGCGTCAACGACCCGCTGGGCGGGATCTACCAGCTCTTCCCGCTCTTCGGCATCGCGAACCAGCTGCTCGCGGCGGTCGCGCTGGCCGTCTGCACGACGCTGCTGATCCGCACCGGCCGGGCCCGCTACGCACCGATCACGCTCGTGCCGCTGGTGTTCGACGCCGTCGTCACGCTGACCGCGAGCTACCAGAAGATCTTCTCCGACAACCCCAAGCTCGGGTTCTGGGCCCAGCGCGACCAGTACCAGGCCGCGCTCGACGCCGGCAAGACCAGCCTGGGCACCGCCACGACCGTCGAGGCGATGGAGAAGGTCGTCGTGAACACGACCGTCGACACCGTGCTCACCGCGCTGTTCGCGGTGCTCATCGTCATCGTGCTGGCCGACTCGGTCCGGGTGTGGGTCGCCGCGCTGCGCGGACGCCCGCTGCCCGGCGGCTCCGAGGACCCGTACGTCGAGTCCCGGATCCAGGCGCCGGCCGGACTCGTCGCCACCCGCGAGGAGCGCGAGCTCGCGCGGGCCGGGGGCTCCGGATGAGCCGGGTCCGGGCGTTCTGGACGTTCCTGCGCGAGCTCGCCGGGGAGCGCGACTACGAGCGGTACCTCGCCCATCGGGCGGCCCACCATCCGGGTGCCCCGGTGCTGGGCGAGCGCGAGTTCTGGCGGAAGCGGACCGACCGTCAGGACCGCGTCCCGTCCGCCCGCTGCTGCTGACTCGGGCATTTCACTCCGATGGAGTAGTGCCCGGACGAACTCGGCAACCCACTGTGGACGGCGGAGGGTGCTGGAGGGGGCGTCGTGGCACGGTGTCGACGAGATCGGCCCAGCGTGGCGCCCCAGCAGGTAGCCTGTCGCGGGGAACCGGGGACGTCCGAGTGGATGAACCCGCACCCGCCGTGTGCCCCGAAAGGGACCCGGCTCCGTCGCTCCTCGTGACGGTGGCCGACCGGTCCCGGCCGGAAAGTCGCGGCGGAGGCGGAACACCGGGCCGTCCACGGCGATACACACCGTGAACGTCGTCCCCGGGGCGACGACACAGGTACGGCGGAGGTGTGAGGCGAGATGCTGGACGTCCGGGTGTCCGAGGACACGGACATCGACGCGCTCGTCGCGTTCGTCGAACGGCTGGCGTCGGCCGGCCGCGGCGGAGCGGCACCGCGGACGGCGGCGGCGCGGATCACGGGCGACGTACGCGCCGGCCGGGTGCCCGCCGGTCTGCGGACCCTGTCGACCGCGCTGGGGGCCGCGGCCCCGCCGCGCCCCGAGGAGGACCCCGCCCACCCGTCGACGTTGCTCGGCGTGGTGGCCGAGGAGCCGCTCGTCGTGCTCTCCGACACCAGCCCCGGCGAGCTCGCCAGGGCGCTGGCCGAGCTGACCGGCTACGGCATGCGCGTCCTGCTGACCGGTGCGCCCGCCGAGCGCGTCGCCGCGGTGCACGACGCGCTGCCGGCGAGCGTCGCGGGCCGCGTCGCCACGTCGTTCCCGGAGCTGCCGGTCCCCGAGCTGCAGCGGCTGCGCCGCCTGCTCGCCCGGGTCGGCGCCGACCGCACCGCCCGGCGCGGCCAGCAGCTCCCCGACGTCGACGGCATGCCCGACCCGGCCGACGTCGCGGGCTGCTGCGAGCGGGCCGGACGGGTCGTGGCCGGGGCCGAGACCGGTGAGGCCCGGATCGTCCCCGGCCTGCTGCGCGACCTCGACGCCGACCGGCGCGGCGCCGTCACCCAGGTCGCCCGCTGCGTGCTGCGCTCGCTGGAGACCATCACCGCGGCCCCGGACGCCGACCGGCTGCGCGAGGTCGTCGGCCGCCTGGTCCACCAGGGCCTGCGCGCCGAGTTCGAGGCGCTCCAGGGGCACTCCGCCCGCCAGCGCGACGACCGCGCCCGCTACGCCGCAGGCCCCGCGATCGAGATCGTGGAGCCGCTGCCCCAGGGCGGCGCCGACGTGATCCGCCGCTACCTGGACTTCCTCGACTCCGGCGGCCGGACCCGGTCCTACCTCCGCCCGCAGGAGCAGAAGGACGCCGAGCCGCACCTGCGCCGCTTCCGCGTCGCCGGTGAGACCCCGCAGAACCACGACCACGTGGTCGCGATCGTCCACCACCTCGACCTGACCCGCCGCGACGACGAGATCGCGCGGCTGTGCTCGATGCTGGGGCTGCCGATCCCGCGGGACCCCTCCGAGCTGCCCGCGCTCACCGACACCCTGGACCGGGTGGCGGCGACCGCACGGTCGGTCGGCGCGCTCCGCCACGACGTGCTGTTCCTGCAGCAGGACTCCCCGGTCTCGGTGCCGGACCTGGCCGCCGCGGAGCGGGTCGCCCGCGCGATCGTCGACTACGACGAGCACGGCGACCCCGCCGAGGCCGCCGACGAGCTGGAGCGCCTGGCCGCCACCTGCGCCGACCGGGTGCCCGACGGGGCACGGGCCCCGGAGCACGAGGCCGTCGTCGCGGCGCTGCGGGCGCACGACCCGCAGGCCTACACCGACGCGTGCGAGGAGCTCGACCGCGCCCGGCGCGAGGTCGCCGACCGGGACGAGCTGGACCGGCTGCTCGGCGAGCTCGCCGGGACCCACCCACAGCTCGCCGAGACCTGGGCGGCCGACGCCGGCCGCGGCGTCCCGGGCTTCGGCCTGGTCGTCTCCGAGCCCGTCGACTACGTCCTCGGCACGCTGCCCCCGGCGGACACCGCCGACCTGGTGGTCGTGCTGGGTGCGGGTGCGATGCAGGCCGACGGGCTGCTGCTGACCGCGGCGGCGCCGCGGATGCTCGCCGTCGTCGGGGACGAGCCGCGGGCCGCCTCGTCCGGGACGACCCTGCTCGAGGTGCTGAACCAGGCCTCGGCGCGGTTCCTGCGCGGCACCGGGGACCGCACCGCCGCCGTGCGGCCGGACCCCGCGGTCCCGGTCGTCCCGCCGCTGTCGTCGGTGCCCGCCGCCCGTACGGCCCCGGAGGTCCCGGTCGCCGTCCCGGCGCAGGCCGGACCGGTCACCGCCCACGAGGCGGTCGAGACGCCGGTGCCCGCACCGCGCCCGGCCCCGCGCGGGTCGGACCCGGCACCGCGCGACGACGAGCCGTCCCGCCCGTCGACGCCGTCGGCGATGGCCCCGGGCCCGCGCCCGGCCGTCACGGGCGGCCGGGAGGACTGAGCGTCAGCTGCTCGCGCGGATCCCGTCGGCGACCTGCGCGAGCAGCACGAACGGGTCGGTGTCCGGCGGCCCCGCCGGCTGCCAGCGCTGCCCCGAGGCGGGGTCGGCGACGCGGTACAGCGTCCAGCTGCCCGGCCCGGGGTCGTCGGCCCGCAGCTGCGCCAGCGCCGTCGACGACCACGCCGCACCCAGTTCCGGGAACGCGGGCGGCCGCCGGTCGAGGATCGTGACGGTGCTGCCGGCCGTGGTGTAGGCGATCCGGCGCCGGTCGCTCTCACCGTCGGGTACCTGCTCGGTGCACCAGGTCGCGAGCTGCGTGCGGACCTGCTCCGGGACTCCCATGGCGCGACATGGTCCCGGATCGGGCCTCGCGCGGGGAAGGGCGGTCTCCGTCGGAGGTCGTAGGCCGCGGTGCCGACCTGCGCCCGATGTGCCGGGGACCCGTTCCCGCGAGGCTCGACGGCATGATCACCGCACGCCGGACCGGCGGCCCGCCCCGCCGTCGCCCCGCCGCCGTCGCCCTGCTCGTCGTGCTGGTCGCGGCCCTGGTCGGCGGCTGCGCGGCCCCGTCCGCGCCGGCCCCCGACCCGGCTCCGCGGGCGGCCGTCCCGACCGCCCCGCTCGGCCCCGCCGACGTCGGCGCCTGGCTGGACGGCCTCGTCCCCGCCGCGCTCGACCGGACCGGCATCGCCGGGGCCGCGGTCACCGTCGTCCGCGACGGGCAGGTCCTCGCCACCCGCGGCTACGGCTCGGCCGGGCCGGGCAGGCCGGTCGACCCCGACCGGACGCTGTTCCGGGTCGGGTCGGTGTCGAAGGTGGCCACCGCGGTCGCCGTGCTGCAGCTCGCCGACCGCGGCCTGGTCGACCTCGACGCCGACGTCCGCCGCTACCTCGACATCGACGTGCCGATGCCCCGGGGCCCGGTGACCCTGCGGAACCTGCTGAGCCACACCGCGGGCTTCGAGGAGCAGATCCGCGGCCTCATCCGCACCGCGCCGGGCGGCCCGTCGCTGCGGGAGTTCCTCGCCACCGACCCGCCCGAGCAGGTCGGCACCCCCGGCACCGTGCCGTCGTACTCCAACTACGGCTACGGCCTGGCCGGGTACGTCGTCGAGCGGGTCACCGGGGAGCCCTTCGAGCGCTACGTGCAGCGCGAGGTGCTCGACCGTGCCGGCATGACGACCGCGACCTTCGACCAGCCGCTGCCCGCGGCCGCCGCCGGGGCGATGTCGGAGGGCTACACCAGCGTCGACGCCCCGCCGGCACCGTTCGAGTTCGTCAGCCCGGCCCCGGCCGGGTCGCTCAGCGCGTCGGCCACCGACATGGGCCGGTTCGCCTCGGCCCTGCTCGGCGCGCCCGGTTCGACCCCACTGCTCTCCCCCGCCGCGTGGGCGCTGATGCAGCGTCCGGCGCTGGGCCCGGACACCCTCGGCGCGCTCGCCGACGGGCCGCGGATGGCACCCGGCCTGTTCGACGAGAGCCGCAACGGCCACCTCGTCCTCGGCCACGGCGGCGACACCCAGTGGTTCCACTCGCACCTGCAGTTGTATCCGGCCGAGCGGATCGGCGTGTTCGTCACGACGAACAGCAGCGGGCGTGGCGGCGCGGACACGCTGGAGCTGCGGCGCGCGGTGACCGAGGGGTTCACCGACCGCTACCTGCCCGGCACGGCGGGCCCGGCGCCCGCCCCGGACGCCGGCACCCCGGCCCGGGCCGCCGCGATCGCGGGCACCTACGAGTCGGCGCGCCGGTCGGCGAGCACCTTCATGGGCGCGATGAACCTGATGGGGCAGATGCGGGTCGCGGCCCGTCCGGACGGCACGCTGCTGGTCTCCCCCGCCCCGAACGACGTCCGTCCGGCCGCCTACGCCGAGGTCCGGCCCGGGCTGTGGCGGGAGGTCGGCGGCCAGCGGCTGCTGACCGTGCGCACCGACGCCGACGGCCGGGTCACCGCGCTGGGCCACGACGCGGCGTTCACCGAGCTGCCGGTCGGCCCGCTGCGCGACGCGGGGCTCCTCGGCACGGTGCTGGCCGGTTCGGTCGTGGTGCTGCTCGGCGCACTGGTCGCCCGGCCCGCGGGGGCGCTGTGGCGGCGCCGGTACGGCGTCGTCGTCGCGGGCCGGCCGCGGACCGACCGGGTCCTGCACGGCCTCACCCGGGCGGCGGCGGTGGCCGCGCTCGTCGCGCTCGCGGGCTGGGTGGTCTCGGTGCTCGCGATCGCGTCGCTGGGCGACGTGCCGCTCCCGGTCCTGCGCGGGCTCCAGGTGCTCCAGTGGATCGGGCTGGCGGGCGTGCCCGTCGCGGCGGCCGGGGTGGTCACCGCGCTGCGCGCCCGGGCCGGCGGGTGGCCGGTGACCGGCCGGGTGCTGCTGCTGGTCGCGCTGACCGGCGTCGCGGTGGTGGCGGTCGTGGCGGGCCTGCTGCTGCCGAGCCTCACCTACTGAGCCCTACGATCACCCCACCCGAGGCCGGAGACCCCATGCACCCGCACCCCGAACCGCCGCCCCGCACGGGCGCGGACCGGCTCGACGCCCGGCTCACCGCGCTCGGCCTGGCCGGACCGCGACGCCGCGACGCCGCGCTGGCCGTGCTCGTCGCGGCCGGGACGCTCGCGGTGGTCACCCCGGTGGTACTGGCACCGGGCCCGGCCGCGGAGCTGGGCCTGGCGCCGGGCACGGCGGCGCTGGCCCTGGGGGTGGTGACCGCGGCGAACCTGCTGCTGGCGCTGCGCCGCACCGCCCCGGCGGTCTGCCTGGCGCTGACGGTCGGCCTGGAGCTGGTGAACGTCGTCCTGCTGCCGGTGGGTGCGGCCCTGCGGGGCCCGGCGACGGCGGTCGCGGCCGGCACCTGCGGGTCCCGGCTCCCGACGCGACGGGCCGGTGCCCTGGTCGGCGCGGCGGCGGTCGTCGAGACCACCGTGGTGCTCACCGGGATCGCGGTGCGACCGGCCGACGGTGCACTGCTCGGCGCGGCCGGGCTGGTCGTCGCCCAGGTGCTGTCGGCGGTCCTGGTCTACGGCGGCCCGCTGCTGCTGGGCGTGTACCTGCGGACCCGGCGTCGCTACGCCGAGCTCGACCGGGTGCACACGGCCGGTGTCGTCGCGGCGTACCGGGAGCGGGCGGACGCCGCCGTCGCCCGGGAGCGGGCGCGGATGGCCCGCGAGCTGCACGACGTCGCCGCGCACCACCTGTCGGCGATGGTCGTGCAGGCCGCGGTGGTCGAGCGGCTGGTGGACCGGGACCCGGACGAGGCGCGCCGGACGGCGTCCCGGCTGCGGGAACAGGGTCGCCGGACCCTGCACGACCTGCGTCTGGTCGTCGGGGCGCTGCGGGAGCCGGGCGCGGGCGGCGCCGAGGCCGACGCCCCGGTCCCCGGCCTCGCCGAGCTCGACGGGCTCGTGGAACAGGCCCGGGAGCTGGGCGGGCCGGTGGAGCTGGTCCGGCGCGGGGACCCGGGCGAGCCGTCCCCGGTCGCCGACGTCACCTGCTACCGGGTGGTGCAGGAGGCACTGGCCAACGCCCGTGAGCACGCCGCCGGCGCCCCGGTCCGGGTGACCGTGACCCACGCCGACGGCCGGGTCGCCGTCGAGGTGGTGAACGGGCCCGCGCGCGGCACCCCGCCGGAGTCCGGCAGCGCGCCGGGCACCCGTGGGTTCGGGCTGGCCGGGATGCGTGAGCGGGCGCAGCTGGTCGGGGGTGAGTTCGAGGCGGGCCGGACCGGCGACGACGGCTGGCGGGTCCGCCTGGTCGTCCCGCACGATCCCGGCCCGGAGACCGGAGGGGGACGCGCGTGATCAGGGTGGTGCTGGCCGACGACCAGGCGGTGGTCCGGGCCGGGTTCCGGATGTTCCTGGAGCTGGCCGGTGACGTCGAGGTCGTCGGCGAGGCGTCGAGCGGGCCGGAGGCCGTCGCGCTGGTGCGCGCACACCGGCCCGACGTCGTCTGCATGGACGTCCGGATGCCCGGCGGCAACGGGCTCGTCGCGACCCGGGAGATCACCGGCCTCGACGACCCGGTCCCGGCGGTCCTCGTCGTCACCACCTTCGACCTCGACGACTACGTGTTCGGCGCGCTGGAGGCGGGCGCGAGCGGGTTCGTCCTGAAGGACACCCACCCCGACGACCTCGTCGACGCCGTCCGCCGCCTCGCCCGCGGCGACGGGCTGATCGACCAGACCGTCACCCGCCGGGTGATCGCCGAGTTCGCGCGTCGCCGCCCGGCCCCGGACGCCGCGCCCGACGGCGGGGTCGCGCCGCTGACCCCGCGCGAGACCGAGATCGTGCGGATGCTGGCCCGCGGGCTGTCCAACGCCGAGATCGCCGACGAGCTGGTCGTCGAGACGTCCACGGTCAAGTCGCACCTGGGCCGGGCGATGGCGAAGATCGGGACCCGGGACCGGCTGCAGACCGTGGTGTGGGCCTACCGGACCGGCGTCGCCGCTCCCGGTTGACGGCCCGGACGGCTAGCGTCCGCGGCATGGCACAGCACGAGGTGAGCAGGTTCGGGCACGTCGACCCCGACGGGCTCCCGCCGGACCTGGCGGAGCGGATCGGCGCGATCGCGGAGCGGTCGGGGTCGTCCCGAACGTGTTCCGCGCACTGGGGCGGCGCCCACGGGAGCTGCGGGCGTTCCTGGACTACCACGACGCGCTGATGGACTCCGACGACGGACTGTCCAAGGCCGAGCGCGAGCTGGTCGTCGTCGCCACCTCGGGGGCGAACAACTGCACCTACTGCGTCGTCGCGCACGGCGCGATCCTCCGGGTCCGCTACAAGGACCCGGAGATCGCCGACCGCGTCGCGACCAACCCCTACGCCGTCGAGCTGTCGGAGCGCGAGCGCGCGATCGTCGACCTGGCCCTGCTGGTCGCCCGGAACTCCGAGGCGCTCACCGAGGCCGACCTCGACGACGCCCGCGCCGCGGGGCTGTCCGAGGACGAGATCTGGGACGTCGGCGCGATCACCGCGCTGTTCGCGATGTCGAACCGGCTCGCGCACCTGACCGCGCTGCGCCCCAACCCGGAGTTCTTCCTGATGGGGCGCATCCCCCGCGGTTAGAGCACCTTCGACAGGAACGCGCGGGTGCGCTCCTCCTGCGGGGCGGAGAGCACCGCGCGCGGGTCGCCCGACTCGACGATCCGGCCGTCGTCCATGAATACCAGCGCGTCGCCGACCTCGCGGGCGAAACCCATCTCGTGGGTCACGACGATCATCGTCATGCCCTCGCGGGCCAGCTCGCGCATCACGTCGAGCACCTCGCCGACCAGCTCCGGGTCGAGCGCCGAGGTCGGCTCGTCGAACAGCATCAGCTTCGGCTGCATGGCCAGCGCCCTGGCGATCGCCACGCGCTGCTGCTGCCCGCCGGACAGCTGCGCGGGGTAGGCGTCGGCCCGGTCGGCCAGCCCGACCCGGCCGAGCAGCTCCACGGCCCGCTTCCGTGCGGTCGCGCGGGACTCCCGGCGGACGACGACCGGTGCCTCCATCACGTTCTCCGCCGCGGTGCGGTGCGGGAACAGGTTGAAGCGCTGGAACACCATGCCGATCTCGCGGCGCTGCCTGCCGAGCGCGGAGTCGCGCAGCCGGTACAGCCTCCCGTTCTCCTCGCGCAGACCCATGAGCTCGCCGCCCACCCAGAGCCGCCCGGTGTCGATCGTCTCGAGGTGGTTGATGCAGCGCAGCAGCGTGGACTTGCCCGAGCCGGACGGCCCGATCACGCAGCAGACCTGCCCGGGCTCGACGACGAGGTCGACGCCGCGGAGCACCTCGACGTCGCCGAAGCTCTTGCCGACCGTCTCGGCGCGGACCATCGGGGTCACGAGGTCTTCCCTCCCGTCCGGAACGAGAACAGCCGCACCAGCGGGGTCGCCTCGGTGACGGCACCGGCGACTCCGCGGCCGTAGCGGCGTTCGATGACCCGCTGACCGGCGGTGAGCAGCGAGGTCAGCAGCAGGTACCAGGCCGCGGCCACGATCAGCAGCGGGATGGTCTGGAAGTTCGTCGAGTAGATCCGCTGCACCGAGGTGAGCAGCTCGGTGTAGCCGATGACGACGACCAGCGACGTCGTCTTCAGCATGCCGATGGTCTCGTTGCCGGTCGGCGGGATGATCACCCGCATCGCCTGCGGGAGCACCACCCGGCGCAGCGTCTGGGCGCGGGTCATGCCGAGCGCCCCGGCGGCCTCGCTCTGGCCCTGGTCGACCGACTGGATGCCGCCGCGCACGATCTCGGCCATGTAGGCGGCCTCGTTCAGCCCGAGGCCCAGCAGGCACGCCAGGAACGGCGTGATCAGTGAGTTCGTGTCGAACACGACGAACTCCGGGCCGAACGGGATGCCCAGCGACAGGTTCGGGTAGAGCGCCGACAGGAAGCTCCAGAACAGCAGCTGGGCGATCAGCGGGGTACCGCGGAACAGCCACAGGTACACCCCGGCCACCCCGGACAGCACCGGGTTCGGCGAGAGCCGCATGACGGCCAGCCCGACGCCGCCGACGATGCCGATCAGCATCGACATCACGGTGAGCACGAGGGTGTTCGCCAAGCCGTTCAGCACCGGCGCGGAGAACAGGTACTGGGCGACGATCGGCCACCCGAAGTTCTCATTGGTCAGCAGGGTGTTGACCAGCATCGCGCCCAGGACCGCGAGCACCGCGATCGCGACCCACCGTCCGGGGTGCCGGACGGCGACCGCGTCGCGGGGCTCGGGGCGGGCGCCGGTGGTCGCCGGCTCAGCCACCGTTGATCGAGGACGTGGCGATGGCGCCGTTGGCGACGTTCCACTTGTCGAGGATCTTCGTGTAGGTGCCGTCGTCGATCAGCGACTGGACGGCGCCCTGCACTGCCTGGGCGTACTGGCCGTCGTTCTTCTTCAGCGCGACGCCGTACGGGGCGGTGTCGTAGGGCTGCCCGACGACCTCGACGGCGCCGTTCGTGGTGGTCTGCGCGTAGGCCGCGACCGGGGAGTCGGCGAGCATCGCGACGATCCGGTTCGAGTTCAGCGCGAGCGTCACGTCGGTCTGGGCCTGCAGCTCGGTCACCTGGATGGCCGGCTTGCCCTCGTCGGTGCACTTCGTGGTGCGGGCCTGCACGTCCTCGACCTGCACGGTGCCCTGCTGGACGCCGACGGCCTTGCCGCAGAGGTCGTTCGGGTCGATCCCGTCCGGGTTGCCCTTGCGGGTGGCGAGGCTGGTGCCCGCGGAGAAGTAGCCGACCATGTCGAGCACCTTGGTGCGCTCGTCGTTGATGGTGAACGACGAGATGCCGGCCTCGTAGCGGCCGCCGGTGATGCCCGGGATGATCCCGGAGAACTGGCTCTGCTCGAACTTCGCGGTCAGCCCCAGCTTCTGGGCGATGGCGTTGCCGAGGTCGACCTCCATCCCGATGATCGTGGTGCCGTCGGGTGCGGTGAACTCGTTCGGCGGGTAGGTCGGGTCGGTGCCGACGACCCACGTGCCGTCCTGCCGCACCTCGGCCGGCACCATCGCGGCGAGCCGGTCGTCCTTGGCGACGGCCGGGATCGGAGCATCGGTGCCGGTGTCCTCGGCGGAGCCGCCTCCCCCGCTGCCGTCGCCGCCGGCGCCACAGCCGGTCAGGACCAGTGCGGTCAGTGCGGACAGTGCGATCCGGTCAGGGAGCGGACGCTGCGGGTCCTCGCGGTCGTCATGCGGTTGCCTTCCAGGTGAGGCGGGGTCGAACGGCGGGGATCCTGCCACTTGCCGACGGGTCACCGCCGCCCGCACGGTCGATCCGTTACGTGCTCGTCGCACGCCGGTGGAACGCCGCGCCGGTCCGTGCCCGTTCGCCTACTGTTGGTGCGACGACCCAGCGCCGCGGTCCGACGCGGTGCCGCATTCGTCACGGAGGTCCTCGACGATGTCGCTGTTCCGCAGACTCACCGTTCTGGCAGGAGCGGTCGAGGCCGCCCGCCGCTACGCCCGGTCCAACCCGGACAAGGCGGGCAAGGCCCTCGACTCCGCCGCCCAGTTCGTCGACAAGCAGACCAAGGGCAAGTACACGAACCAGATCGCCGGGGCCGCGCGCAAGGCGAAGGACGCGGCGGGCATCCCGCAGCCCGGCTACGGCTACGGCGCGCCGGGCACCACCCCGCCCGCCCCGGGCCGCCCGGCCGCCGGGAACCCGCCGTACCCGGCGGGCGGTGCGGACGCGCCGACGCAGCGCACCCCGCAGCAGCCCCCGGCGTTCCCGCCGCCGGACCCGGAGCGTCCGCACGGCGCCTGACAGGCTCCCGCGGCGGTCCCGGCCGGGTGCCGGGACCGTCGTCTGTGGACGTCCGACGGTCCGTCGTCCACCCGTCGACCTGCGGGGCACCGGTTCTCCTCGGGGCCGGTGACGTGCCAGGATCGGCGGCGACGCGCCTGCGCGTCCCGGGGCCCGCACCACCCGCACGGGCCCGGAGCCGACGCTCCCGGGCGTGACCCCGCCCGGTGCGACCGAGGAGGTCTGCCGTGGACGTACCCCAGGCGTGGATACCGACCGATCCGCGATCCCGGCCCAGCCACGACCAGGTCGTCGCCGGGCTGAAGGGCGTCGACGAGGGCGGGCCGGAGCTCGTCCAGCTGCTCACCCCCGAGGGCGAGCGGGTGCCCGACGAGCGCTTCGACCGCTACGCCGCCGACATCACCGCCGAGGACCTGCAGTCGCTCTACCGCGACCTCGTCCTGGTCCGGCGGGCCGACCGCGAGGGGAACTCCCTGCAGCGCCAGGGCGAGCTCGGCCTCTGGGTGCCGCTGCTCGGCCAGGAGGCCGCGCAGGTCGGCTCCGGCCGCGCGCTCGCACCCGAGGACATGTGTTTCCCCAGCTACCGCGAGCACGGCGTCGCCTGGTGCCGCGGGGTCGACCCGACCGAGCTGCTCGGCATCTTCCGCGGCACCGACCACGGCACCTGGGACCCGGTCGCGACCCGGTTCCACCCGTACACGATCGTCATCGGCAACCAGTGCCTCAACGCCGCCGGGTACGCGATGGGCCAGCGCTTCGAGTCGAAGGTCGGCGGCGGTGCCGCTGGGGTCGGCTCCGCCGACGGTGACACCGGAGAGGCCACCATCTGCTACTTCGGCGACGGCGCCACGAGCCAGGGCGACGTCCACGAGGGCTTCGTCTGGGCCGCCGCCTACGACGCGCCGCTGGTCTTCTTCTGCCAGAACAACCAGTGGGCGATCTCGGTGCCGGCCGAGCGCCAGACCCGGGTGCCGCTCTACCAGCGCGCCCGCGGTTACGGCTTCCCCGGCGTCCGGGTGGACGGCAACGACGTCCTCGCCAGCCTCGCCGTCACCCGCTGGGCGCTCGACGAGTGCCGCACCGGCAACGGCCCGGTGCTGATCGAGGCGTTCACCTACCGGATGGACTCCCACACCACCTCCGACGACGCGACCCGCTACCGGCTCGCCGACGAGGTCGAGCTGTGGAAGCTCAAGGACCCGATCGAGCGGGTCCGGGTGCACCTGGCCCGCCGGCACGGCGTCGGCGCCGACTTCTTCGACGCCGTCGAGGCCGAGGCCGACGAGCTCGGCGAGCGGATGCGGGCGTTCTGCCGGGCGATGCCCCAGCCCGGTCCGGAGCGGATGTTCTCCCAGGTCTACGCCGAGGCGTCGCCGACGGTGGAGCGCCAGCGCGAGGAGTTCCTGGCCTACCACGCGTCGTTCGCGGACCAGGAGGACTGAGCCGTGCCGACCACGATGGCGAAGGCGCTCAACGACGGCCTGCGTGCCGCGATGGAGCGCGACCCCAAGGTGCTGGTCATGGGTGAGGACGTCGGCCGGCTCGGCGGCGTCTTCCGTATCACCGACGGGCTGCAGAAGGACTTCGGCGAGCAGCGCGTGCTCGACACCCCGCTGTCGGAGTCCGGGATCATCGGCGCCGCGATCGGGCTCGCGGTGCGCGGCTTCCGGCCGGTCTGCGAGATCCAGTTCGACGGGTTCGTCTTCCCCGGCTACGACCAGATCGTGTCCCAGCTGGCGAAGCTGCGGTACCGGACCCAGGGCCGGGTGCCGGTGCCGGTTGTCGTCCGGATCCCCTACGGCGGCGGGATCGGTGCCGTCGAGCACCACTCCGAGTCGCCCGAGTCGCTGTTCGCGCACGTCGCGGGCCTGAAGGTGGTCACCTGCTCGACCCCGTCGGACGCGCACTGGATGATCCAGCAGGCCATCCTCTCCGACGACCCGGTGATCTTCTTCGAGCCGAAGCGCCGGTACTGGGAGAAGGGCGAGCTCGACGGCGCCGACCTGGCGTCGGCGTACCCGCTGCACGCGTCGCGGGTGGTGCGGCCGGGCTCGACGCTGACCGTCGCCACCTACGGGCCGATGGTGAAGACCTGCCTCGACGCGGCCGCCGCGGCCGCCGAGGAGGGCCGCGAGCTCGAGGTGGTCGACCTGCGGTCGCTGTCCCCGCTCGACCTCGGCCCGGTCGCGGACTCGGTGCGCCGCACCGGTCGGCTGGTCGTGGTGTCCGAGGCGCCCGCGGAGTCGTCGGTGACCTCCGAGGTCGCCGCCCGGATCCAGCAGGAGTGCTTCTTCTCGCTGGAGGCGCCGGTGCTCCGCGTGACCGGTTTCGACACGCCCTACCCGCCGTCGCGGCTGGAGGAGGAGTACCTGCCGGACCTGGACCGGGTGCTCGACGCCGTCGACCGTTCCCTGGCCTGGTGAGGACGAGCACATGCGTGAGCACTTCAAGTTGCCCGACGTCGGCGAGGGGCTGACCGAGGCCGAGATCGTCACCTGGCGGGTGGCGCCCGGGGACACGGTCGCGGTGAACGACGTGATCGTGGAGATCGAGACGGCGAAGGCGGCCGTGGAGCTGCCCTCACCGTGGGCCGGGACGGTCGGCGAGCTGCTGGCCGAGCCGGGTGCGACCGTCGCGGTGGGGACGCCGATCATCGCGATCGACACCGGTGGGTCCGCGCCCGACGCCGGCGCCGACACCGGAGCGAAGATCGGTGAGGCGGGCAGGGACGGACGGATCGCGACGCTCGTCGGGTACGGGCCGCGGCAGGGCTCCGCCCGGCGACGGCCCCGGCGCGAGCCCACCGCCTCCGCTGCGCCGGCCGGGTCCGTCGCCGCGGGGGACCCCGTCGCCGGGGGCCCGGACGCCCCGGGGCCGGGCGCGGCCCCCGTCCCGTCGCCCCAGCAGTCGCTCGGGTCGCCGGAGCAGGCCGCTACCGGGACGTCCACCGGAGCCGACCCGGGAGCCGGGGGCTCCGACGGGCAGACCGGGGGCTCCGACGGGCAGACCGGGGGCTCGGACGGCCGGGCCGGGGGCTCCGACGGCCGGGCCGGGGGCGACGCGGTCGGACCGCGTGCCGCCCAGGTCCCGCTCGCTCCGCCGCCGGTCCGGCTGCTCGCACGGGAGCTC
Organism: Pseudonocardia sp. 2-7; assembly: GCF_056341085.1. Classification (NCBI taxonomy): domain Bacteria; kingdom Bacillati; phylum Actinomycetota; class Actinomycetes; order Pseudonocardiales; family Pseudonocardiaceae; genus Pseudonocardia; species Pseudonocardia sp. 2-7. Next base: position 5,460,301 of record NZ_CP094507.1, on the reverse strand, counting down.
GGCGTCGACCTGCGGGCGGTGACGGGGACCGGGCGGGACGGCCGGATCACCCGGGAGGACGTGCACGCCGCCGCGTCGGGGGCCGGGCTCACGGGTGCCGGGAACGGCGCTGCGGCCGACGGCCGGGGCGCCGGAGCGGGCACTGCCGGCACGTCCGCCGGGTCGCCGGTCGCCGGGGGTCCCGCCGCGGCGGGTGCCGCTGCCGGTGGTCTCGCCGCGGGGGGTGCCGCTGCCGGGGATCTCGCCGGCGCCGCGACCTCGGGTGCCGCGCCGGACGGCTCGGGCCCCGGCGACCCGGGGCTCGCCGCCGGGCCGGGTACCGCCGCCGGACCGGGCACGACCACCGCCCGGCCCACCGAGGACCGGCGTGAGCCCATCCGCGGTGTCCGCAAGGCCACCGCCGCGGCGATGGTCGCGAGTGCGTTCACCGCGCCGCACGTCACCGAGTTCCTCGACGTCGACGTCACCGAGATGATGGCCCTGCGCGACCGGCTGCGGGCCTCGCGCGAGTTCGCCGGGGTCAAGCTGACCCCGCTGGCGTTCGTCGCGAAGGCCGCCTGCCTCGCCGCCGCCCGGACCCCGGCGGTCAACGCCAGCTGGGACGAGCGCGCCGGCGAGATCGTCTACTACGCCCGCGTCCAGCTCGGCATCGCCGCCGCGACGCCGCGTGGTCTCGTCGTCCCCAAGATCCGCGACGCGGACACGCTCACCCTGCGCGGCATGGCCGACGCGCTCACGACGCTCACCGACACCGCCCGGGCGGGCCGGACCGCCCCGGCCGACCTGGTCGGGGGCACGTTCACGATCACCAACGTCGGCGTGCTCGGCGTCGACACCGGGACGCCGATCATCAACCCCGGCGAGGCCGCGATCCTCGCGGTGGGGTCGATCAAGCCCGCCCCCTGGGTCGTCGACGGCGAGCTGGCCGTGCGCACCGTGTGCCGGCTGGCGCTGTCGTTCGACCACCGCCTCGTCGACGGGGCCGAGGGCTCGCGGTTCCTCGCCGACGTCGGCGCGCTGCTGCACGACCCCGGGGTCGCCTTCACCTGGTGACCTGGGGAGATCATCCGAGGGCCCGGGGGGTCGATCCGGGGAATTCGGGCGATCCGGGAGCAGAACGGCATGCCCGTGCGTTGTACGGGCATGCCGTTCGTGCTGCTCTACGTCGTGCTCGAGATCGTCGCGCTCGCCGGGCTGATCGCGTGGATCGGACTGGGCTGGACCCTGCTGGTCCTGCTCGCCGGGTCCGTGGTCGGACTCCTGCTCGCCCGCCGGGAGGGCGTCCGCGCCGCCCGCGCGCTCGCCACCGCCGTGCAGCGCGGGAAGCTGGCGCACGAGGAGGCGACCGACGGGCTGCTCGTCGCCGCCGGTGGCATCCTCATCTTCCTGCCGGGCCTGATCACCGATGTGCTCGGTCTCGCCCTGGTGTTCCCCCCGACGCGGGCCCTGGTCCGGCGTCGCATGGTGAACGCCGCCGAGCGGGCCGCACCGAGCCTGCGCACCGCGCGGATCCGCTACGGCGCTACCGTGGTCGAGGGGGAGACCGTCACCGAGCCGCGCCCGGCGACCGCGTACCCGCGCATCACCGGTCCCGCCGCGGGCACCGGCCCGGTCGTCGACGGCGAGGTCGTGGACGGCCCCGACCGCACCTGACCCGTCACCGGGCCTCGCGGTGCGTGGTCTCCCGGCGCACCCCGCACGCGGTCTCCGCACCCCGTGCGGAGGGTGCGACGGCGGCACCGGGGGTGCGACGGCCGGGCGCGGCAGGTCCGGGTCGGGGTGGTGGACGGCGGGGGCGTTCGGGGGTCGCCCCCGCCGTCCTTCTCACCAGCCGGGGCGCGCTCCTGCGAGCAGGCTGCGCAGGCTCTCCAGCCGTCGGCGACGCAGCGTGATCGGCTTCATCCGCAGCGTCGAGTGATGCATCCGGTCGGCGCGGTGCCGTCCGCGGTGTCGGCCCACAGCGCTCTCCTCCCGGGCGTAGTCACGTGCGACAGGGTGGTGCACGCCTCGAAGTGTTGCTGGTCAACCGCGGTCGCGGAAGGTCGCCGGGCGCGGGCCACCGGATCGTGACGACAACGCAGGCGTTCACCGGCCCCGCTCGCACGGTGCGTTCGCGGCGGACCGCACGGGCGACGCCGGAGCCGGCCCGGACGGGCATCGCGACCACGCTGGGTGACCGACGTCGTCGCTGGGCCGCACGGGTGGCGGGGCCGCGACACGCCGCCGTCGTCTACGGAATTCCGAAGAGCGGCGGATACCGTCCTCGCATGGACCCGGTGCGCAACCCGTTCGCCCCCGGTGCCGGGCAGCGCCCGCCGGAGCTGGCCGGCCGGGACCGCGAGGTGGACGCCTTCGAGATCGTCCTGGAGCGGGTCGCCCGCGGTCGCCCGGAGCGGAGCCTGGTGCTCACCGGGCTGCGCGGCGTCGGCAAGACGGTGCTGCTCGGCGAGCTGCGCTCGATGGCGATGCACGCCGGCTGGGGCGCCGGGAAGATCGAGGCCCGCCCGGACGCCGACCTGCGCCGTCCGCTGTCCGCTGCGTTGCACCGCGCGATCCGCGACCTCGCCGTCCGGCACCGGGCCCCCGAGCGCATCGACGAGGTGCTGGGCGTGCTCAAGGCGTTCGCGCTGCGGTCGTCCCCCGAGGGCACGAAGCTGCGGGAGCGCTGGCAGCCCGGCATCGACGTCCCGGTGAAGAACGGGCGCGCGGACTCCGGCGACATCGAGATCGACCTCGTCGAGCTGTTCACCGAGGTCGCGGAGCTGGCCCAGGACGTCGGCTCCGGCATCGCGCTGCTGATCGACGAGATGCAGGACCTGCGGCCCGAGGACGTCTCCGCGCTCTGCGCCGCCTGCCACGAGCTGTCCCAGGCCCGGGTGCCGCTCGTCGTCGTCGGGGCGGGGCTGCCGCACCTGCCCGCCGTGCTGTCGGCGTCGAAGTCCTACTCGGAACGGTTGTTCAAGTACTCGCGGATCGACCGGCTGGACCGCAAGGACGCCGACTTCGCGCTGATCGCCCCGGCCGAGCGCGAGGAGGCGGCCTTCGACCAGGAGGCCCTCGACGACCTCTACGTCCGCTCGGGCGGCTACCCCTACTTCGTGCAGGCCTACGGCAAGGCCGCCTGGGACGCCGCACCGACCAGTCCGATCGGCGTGAAGGACGTCGAGATGGCCGCCCCCGAGGCCGAGGCAGAGCTCGCGGTCGGCTTCTTCGGCTCGCGCTTCGAGCGGGCGACGCCCGCGGAGCGCGAGTACCTGCGGGCGATGGCCGAGCTGACCGACGGGGAGGACCACCCCGTCGAGACGTCGCTGGTGGCCAAGCACCTGGACCGGCGCGCGTCGTCGCTGTCCCCGGCGCGCGACAGCCTGCTCAAGAAGGGCCTGGTGTTCTCCGCCCAGCGCGGCCAGATCGCCTTCACCGTGCCGCACTTCGGGCGGTACCTGCTCGCCAACACCTGAGTCCCGCTGCTCCGGACGAGTGAAAACTGTTTGCGGTGTAACAGGTCGTCGTACCGGTGCGAAACCCCTGCTGAGCCCCGCGGCGCCACCCGACCCCCGACTCGGTAGCGCCGCGGGGCGTTCCACGTTCGGGGCATGCTGTCGCCTGTGCCGGGCGCCGCCGGGGGCGTCAGGGCCCACCCGTAGCATCGGCCCGGTGGCCGAGCCCAAACTCGAGATCCAGATGCTCCACGACCGGGTCATGATCAAGAGGGTCGAGGGTTCCGGCGAGCGACGGAGCTCGGCCGGAATCGTGATCCCGGCAACCGCACAGGTCGCCAAGCGTCTGGTCTGGGGAGAGGTGGTCGGGGTGGGACAGCACGTGCGCACGGTGAAGGCCGGCGACCGCGTCCTGCTCGCCCCGGAGGACCAGTACGAGGTCGAGATCGCCGGCGTCGGGCACCTGGTCATGCGTGAGCGGGACCTGCACGCGGTGGCCTCCGAGGCCACCCAGCACGGGACCGGTCTCTACCTCTGACCCCCCGGGTCGCGCCGGTCCGCACGGACCCGCGGCCCACCCGGTTCGACAGCGGTGTCGACGCAGTCGACGACGCCGGTCGCGATCACAGAGTCGATGGCAGTGCGGAAAGGAAGTCCCACGTCATGCCCGAGCGTCCTCCCTCGTCCGACGACGCGGACGAGCAGCCGGTGACGTCCGCGCCGGAGCCGGGAGACCCGCAGAACGGCGACGCCGCCGGTGCCGGTCGCCCCGTGATGCCCGCCCGCCGTCCCTCGCCCGGCCCCGCCGCCCCCGCCGCGCCGCAGGGAACTCCCGCGCCGCAGGGCGCCACCGAGGTCTCCGCCGCCGAGTCCGGTCCCGCCGACCCGGCCGAGGCCGCCGAGCAGGCGCCGCCGGAGTCCCCCGCGGCCCGCACCGTCGTCGGGCAGGCGACCACCGCGGACGGTCCGGCCGCGCCTGCGCCCGCCCCGCACCAGCAGCCCCCCGCGCCGCAGCGGCCGGACGCCGGTGCCCCGCAGCAGCCCGGGACCCCGCCCCGCCCGGAGTCCGGCACGGCCGCCCCGCAGCCGTCCGGCGGCGCCCCGGCCCCCGCGGGCCCCGCCGCGCCGCAGCCCGGCCCCCGGCCGGCCGGTGCGCCGGACGCGACCCGCCCGGTCCCCGCCACCCCCGAGGGGCAGGACCAGGACACCGTCCGCGTCGCCCCGCTCAGCGAGCAGCGCACCCAGGTCCTGCCCCGGGTCACCCCGGCCGCGGCCGCGACGCCGCCCGCGGGCGGCGCCGCCGAGCAGACCGCCCGCATCCACACCGGCGGCCCGGGCGCGGGCACCGCGGTCCTCGGTGCCGGCGCGACCGGCCCCGCGGGCGCGACCGGTCCGGATGGGCCGGGAGGCCCCGGTGGGCCCGGCGGCCCCGGTGGTGGGGACGGCGACGGGCACGGCGACGGCGAGGGCGGTGACGGCCCGCAGCGCAAGCGCCCGGTCGGACTGATCGTCGCGGCCGCCGCGCTCGGTGTGCTCGTCCTCGGCTACGTCGGCGACCTCGCGCTGAGCTCCGGCAGCGTGCCGCGCGGCGTCGTCGTCGCCGGTCAGCAGATCGGCGGCATGTCGCGCGCCCAGGCCACCGAGACGCTGCAGGCCGCGATCGAGCCCCGCTCCTCCGCGCCGGTGCCGGTCCAGGCCGGTGAGGTCAGCTCCGAGATCGACCCGAAGGCCGCGGGCCTGCAGGTCGACTACGCGCGCACTCTCGACGAGGCGGGCGAGCAGCCGCTGAACCCGATCACCCGGATCTCCTCGTTCTTCACCACCCGCGAGGTCGGGGTGGTCAACTCCGCCGACGACCGCGCCGTGCGCACCGCGCTGGAGCAGATGGCCCCGCTGGTCATGAAGGAGCCCAAGGAGGGCTCGGTCGAGTGGCAGGGAGTCACCCCGACCCCGGTCGCGCCGGAGCCCGGCCAGCAGCTCGACGTCGACGCGGCCGTCGGCGTCGTCGAGGAGCAGTGGGCCTCCGGCGAGCCGGTGCAGCTCCCGCTGATCGTCGAGCAGGCCGTCACGACCCCGGCCGACGTGCAGAAGGCCATCGACGAGGTCGCCAAGCCCGCCGTCGCCGGCCCGCTGACGATCACCGGTGAGGGTGCGAACGCGACCATCACCCCGGAGGACATCACGACTGCGCTCAGCTTCACCGCGGACCCGGAGGGGCCCGTGAAGCTGAAGCCGGTGATCGCGAACAAGACCCTCGAGGACATCGCGCAGCCGCAGCTGGCGGGCACCGAGAAGCCCGGCGTCGACGCCCAGCTCGACTTCGCCGCGACGCCGCCGCGGGTCGTCCCGTCGCAGGACGGGCGCGGCATCGACTACGACGCCACCTTCGCGAACGTGCTGCCCATCCTCACCGGCCAGGGCGAGCGCACGGTCGCGGCGGTCTACGCGAACAAGCCGGCCGAGATCACCACGGCCGACCTGGAGTCGCTGGGCAACGCCACCGAGATCTCGACGTTCACCACCGGCGGGTTCGCCGCCGACTCGGGGCAGAACATCAAGCGCGCCGCCGAGGCCATCAACGGCCAGATCGTGCAGCCCGGCGAGACGTTCAGCCTCAACGGCGTCAGCAACCCCCGCAACGCCGCCAACGGCTACGTCGAGGCCGGCATCATCGAGGACGGCCACCCGGCGCGCGGCGTCGGCGGCGGTGTCTCCCAGCTCGCGACGACGCTGTACAACGCGTCGTACTTCGCCGGCATGACCGACATCGAGCACAAGGAGCACAGCTACTACATCAGCCGCTACCCGGTGGCCCGCGAGGCGACGGTCTTCAACGACCTCATCGACGTCAAGTTCCGCAACGACGGCCCGACCCCGGTGCTGATCCGCACGGCGTGGACGCCCAGCAACGTCACCGTCTCGTTCATCGGGCAGAAGATGTACGAGGTCACCTCGGCGACCGGGCCGCGGACGAACCCGACCCAGCCGCAGGTCGTCAACATCCCGGCCGGCCAGCCGTGCAGCGCCAGCAAGGGCTCTCCCGGCTTCACCGCGACCGACACCCGGACCATGCGCAACGTGCAGACCGGGGAGACGACCAGCAAGACGCGGACGGTCAAGTACAACCCTCAGCCGATCGTGCAGTGCGGCGGCTGATCCGGTGATCGTCCCCGTCAGGGGATGACGAGAGCCAGGTCACATTCGTACCCTGATCCCTCCAGCCGTCGGACAGCGAGGGATCGGGGTACCCCATGCGCATCGCGGACGTTCTGAGGAACAAGGGCAGCGCGGTCAGCACCGTGGCGCCGGAGGACTCGATGGGCGAGGTGCTGCGCGCGATCGCCGAGCGGAACCTCGGCGCACTGCCCGTCGTCGACGGGGACCGGCTGGTCGGCATCGTCTCCGAGCGGGACGTGGTGCGCCGGCTGCACAGCCACGGTGCCGCGCTGCTCGACGCGCGGGTGGCCGAGGTGATGACCACCGAGGTGGTCACCTGCTCGCCCGACGACGGCGTCGGCGACCTCGCCCGGGTCATGACCGACCGCCGGGTGCGGCACCTGCCGGTGATCGTCGACGGGGCGCTGGCCGGGATCGTGTCCATCGGCGACCTGGTCAAGGCCCGGATGGACATGCTGGAGCAGGAGCGCGAGCAGCTGGAGAGCTACATCGCGCAGTAGGGGCGCGACGAGGAAGGGCCCCGGGCGGGGAGTCCGCGCCCGGGGCCCTTCGTCATCGGGGCCGGATCAGAACGAGGCCTCGTCGAGCTCCATGAGCTCGTTGTCGGCGTTCGCGATGATCGCCTTGTCCGAGGTCAGGCGGGGCAGCACGGACTTCGCGAAGAAGGTCGCGACGCCGACCTTGCCCTCGTAGAAGGCCCGGTCCTTCGCGGAGACGCCGTCGGTGCCCAGCGCGGCGAGCGCGACGGTGGCCTGGCGCAGCAGCAGCCAGCCGACGAGCAGGTCGCCGACCGCCATCAGTAGCCGCACGGTGTGCTGGCCGACCTTGTACAGCTCGGTGACGTCCTTGGTGGAGCCGTAGAGGTAGCCGGTCAGCGTGCCGAGCATCCCCTGCACGTCGGTCAGCGCGGTGCGCAGGAGTTCGCGCTCCTCCTTGAGCCGGCCGTTGCCCGCGTCGGAGTCGATGAACGCCTGGACCTCGCCCGCGACGTGCGCGAGCGCCTGGCCGTTGTCCCGGACGATCTTGCGGAACAGGAAGTCCTGGGACTGGATCGCGGTGGTGCCCTCGTAGAGGGAGTCGATCTTGGCGTCCCGGATGTACTGCTCGATCGGGTAGTCCTGCAGGAAGCCCGACCCGCCCAGGGTCTGCAGCGACTGCACGAGCTGCTCGGTGGCGCGCTCGGAGCCGACGCCCTTCACGATCGGCAGCAGCAGGTCGTTGACCTTCTCCGCGAGCTCGGTGCTGATCCCGCTGCCCTCGTCGCCGAGGCGCACCCGGTCCTGGAAGGTCGCGGTGTAGATGTAGACGGCGCGCATGCCCTCGGCGTACGCCTTCTGCAGCATCAGGCTGCGGCGCACATCCGGGTGGTGGGTGATCGTGACGCGCGGCGCGGTCTTGTCGGTCATCTTCGTCAGGTCCGCGCCCTGGACGCGCTCCTTGGCGAACTCGAGCGCGTTCAGGTAGCCGGTCGACAGGGTGCCGATGGCCTTGGTGCCGACCATCATCCGGGCGTACTCGATGACCTGGAACATCTGGGCGATGCCGTCGTGCACGTCGCCGAGCAGCCAGCCGACGGCCGGGGTGCCGTGCGCCCCGAAGGTCAGCTCGCAGGTCGTGGAGGCCTTGAGGCCCATCTTGTGCTCGACGTTGGTCACGAAGGCGCCGTTGCGCTCGCCCGGCTCGCCGGTCCCGCTGTCGAAGTGGAACTTCGGCACCAGGAACAGCGACAGGCCCTTGGTGCCCGGCTTTCCGCCCTCGGGGCGGGCCAGCACCAGGTGCATGATGTTCTCGGTGAAGTCCTGCTCCGCCGAGGTGATGAAGCGCTTCACGCCCTCGATGTGCCAGGTGCCGTCGTCCTGCTGGATCGCCTTGGTGCGGCCGGCGCCGACGTCGGAGCCCGCGTCCGGCTCGGTCAGCACCATGGTGGCGCCCCAGCCGCGGTCGATCATCAGCTGGGCCCAGCGCTTCTGCTCCTCGTTGCCGTTCGCGTGGAGGATCGAGGCGAAGTTCGGGCCGGCCATGTACATGAAGATGGCCGGGTTGGAGCCGCACATCAGCTCGGCGGCGGCCCACTGCACGGACGGCGGGATGCCCATGCCGCCCAGCTCGTTCGGCAGGCCGAGGCGCCACCATTCGCCGTCCCAGAGGACCTTGTAGGCGTCCTTGAGCTCCTGCGGGGTGGTGACCGTGTGGTCCTCGGGGTGGAAGACCGGCGGGTTGCGGTCGATCGTGGCGTAGTGCTCGGCGAGCGGGCCGGTGCAGACGGTCGACAGCTCCGACAGCACGCCCTTGGCGGTGTCGACGTCGACGTCCTCGAAGGGTCCCGTTCCGAGGTGGTCCTGTACCTCGAACACCTCGAAGAGGTTGAACTCGAGGTCGCGCACGTTGCTCTTGTAGTGGCCCATCCGTCCTTCACCGCCGTTCGTGCCAGGGCCGATCGACTTACCGGCCGGTAACTGACTCCAGAGTATTACCGACCGGTAACAAGAGCAAGGTGCAGCTGCGTTGTCAGGGACCGCCCACCCGTGTGACGCGCTCGACCGGCGCGCCCGCACCGTCCTCTTCCCGTGAACCGAGAGAATGCGGAGTCGCACGGGACGGATGTGGCGTGTGTGACGGAGGCGGTGCCGGCGGTGCCGCCGAAGGGGGCAGCAGCGATGGGCGAGCCGGGACAGAGCTGGAGCCGCCGCGGGCTGCTGGTCGGGGGTGCGGTCGCCGGCGCGGGCCTGGTCCTGCCCGGCCGGGCGTTCGCCGGGCCGCCGCCGACCACCGACCCCGCTCCGCCCGCCACGGATCCGGTGCCCGGCCCGTCGGCCGTCCCGGGGCCGGACGGCATGCCCGGCCCGGCCGGTGCCGGTCCGCTGGCCGAGGGCGTGCCGGTCCCCTACATCGCGCGCTGCTTCGAGTGGGGCGCGCGCAAGCCGAAGTTCCCGCCGAAGATCTGGGACCGGCGCCCGATCCGGATCCTGGTGCACCACACGGCCGGGGCGAACACGAACGACTACAGCGTCGGCGCCGCGCACCGGATGGCCAGGGCGATCCAGAACTACCACATGGACCGCAACGGCTGGCTCGACTCGGGGCAGCACTTCACGATCTCGCGCGGCGGGCACGTCATGGAGGGCAGGCTCTGGAGCCTCGGCGAGCTCAACGGGGGCCGCCGCGTCGTCGAGGGGGCGCACTCGCCCGGCCAGAACGTCATCGCGATCGGCATCGAGAACGAGGGCACCTACACGGGGGTCGACCCGACCCCGGCGCTGTGGAACTCGCTGCGCGTCACCTGCGCCTACATCTGCCTGCGCTACGGCATCGCCCCGACCGAGCTCTACGGCCACCGCGACTACCGCAACACCCTCTGCCCGGGTGACCGTCTCTACGCCGCGCTGCCCCGGCTGCGCCGCGAGGTGGCGGGGCTGCTGGGCAGGCGGCTCTCGCGCACCGAGTCGACCAAGGCGAGCTGGCCGCTGCTGCGCACCGGCGATCGCGGCCCGATGGTCGAGGCGGCCCAGTACCTGCTGCGCGACGCCGGGTCGCTGACCGGGAAGCCCGACGGCCGGTTCGACGACCGCACCGCGGCCGCGGTGAGCGAGTTCCAGCGCGCGCACCGCGCCGACGACGTCAACGGCCTGCTCGGCGGGGAGACCTGGCCGGAGCTGGCCCGCACGGTGCGCGCGGGGACCGAGGACGACGCCGCCCGTGCCGTCGAGGTGCTCGCGGCGGCACGACGGGTGGAGAGCGTGCCCGACGTCGTCGACCACCCGCAGTGGCAGAAGCTGCTCGGGACCTCCGGCAGCGCCGTCCCGGACGCGCAGGACCCGCAGGGCGTGCTGAACCGCTGAGGGCCCGGTCCCGGGCGGAGCGCGCGCACGGACGGGTGACGGCCTGCCGCTAGTCTCGCCCGGTGCTGAACCGCTGCCCCGCGTGCGACGCGCCCGCGAGCGACCCGTTCTTCTCCGCGACCGGGCTGCCGGTGCACGGCACCGCGGTGCTCCCCGACCCGGTCTCGGCGCGTTCCGTGGCCACCGGTGACCAGGTGCTCGTGCTGTGCGAGCGCTGCGGGCTGGTGTTCAACCGCGACTTCGACCCGGGGCTGCTCGACTACACCGGCGACCACGAGGAGTCCCAGCACCACTCCCCCCGTTTCGCCGCCTACGCCGCGGAGGTCACCGCGGACTGGGTGGCGCGGTTCGGGCTGGCCGGGCGGCACGTCGTCGAGGTGGGGTGCGGGTCCGGTGACTTCGCCGCCGAGCTGCTCGGCGCCGGCGTCGGCCGGGTGACCGGGATCGACCCGCACTTCGTGCCGCAGCGGGTCCGCCCGGAGCTGGCGGGCCGGCTCACCGCCGTCCCCGCGGAGTTCGTCCGTGACCAGGTCGAGCCGGACACCGCCGCCCTGGTCTGCCGGCACACCCTGGAGCACATCCCCGACCTCGCCGTCTTCGGCGCGGAGCTGTACGCCGGGCTGCGTCGCGGCGGCGGCCGGGCGCTGCTCGCCGAGGTACCCGACCTGGGCCGGATCCTCGACGAGGGCGCCTTCTGGGACCTGCAGTACGAGCACTGCTCCTACTTCACCCCGGCGACCATGGGGACGTTCCTGACCGGGGTCGGCTTCTCCGACCCGCAGGTGCGGCTGACCTACGCCGACCAGTACGTCGTCGCCGAGGCGGGTCCGGACGGGACGCCGGGCGCGCCCGAGCTGGAGCCGCACCTGCGCGAGGCGCTGCGCAGCGCCTGCCGGGACTTCGCGACCCGGGTGTCGGACCAGGTCGGACGCTGGCGGGAGTGGCTCGGCGGCCGGGCCGCGACCGGCGACGAGGTGGTCGTCTGGGGCGGCGGGGCGAAGGGGCTGACCTTCCTCAACGTCGTCGAGGGCGGTGCGGAGGGGACCGGCGCGGTCGGCGCGGTCGTCGACATCAACCCCGGCCTGCAGAGGCGTTTCATGGGCGGGCTCGGGCTGCCGATCCGCGCCCCGAAGGACCTGCTGGACTCGCCCCCGCGGTCGGTGCTGCTGATGAACCCGGTCTACACCGGCGAGGTCCGCGCCACGCTCGACGAGCTGGGGCTCACCTCCACCGAGTTGCTGGCGGTGTAGCCAGGCGCCGGACGACGGCCAGGTCCTCCGGGCTCGCGACGTGCAGGTTCGCCGGGTCCCCCGGCACCGTCACCACGCGGTGGCCGAGCGCGGCGAGCATCCCGGAGTTCTCCACCGGCCGGGGCGCGTCGGCGTGCGCGGCACGCAGGACGTCCGCGCGGAACGCCTGCGGCGACTGCGTGAGGACCGCGTCCTGCTTGGGGAGGGTGTCGACGACGACGCCGTCGCGCACTCGCTGCACCACCTCCAGCAGCGGGACCACCGGCACCGCCCCGTCGGCGCCCGCCCGCACGGCCTCGACCACCTCGGTGAAGATCCGGTCGGCGGCGAGCGGGTGCGCCGGGTCGGCGAGAACCAGGACCCCCGCCTCGGCGGGCACGACGGCCAGCCCGGCCCGCAGGGACTCCGACTGGTGGTCCCCGCCGACGGCGAGCGCGTCGACCGGCTCGCCGTCCCAGTCCACCCCGGGCGGCAGCACCAGTGCGACCCGGTCACAGGTGCGCCGGGCGGCGGCGACGGTGTGGTCGACCAGCCGGGACCCGGCCAGCTCGTCGAGCTGCTTCAGCCGGCCGTAACGGAGCCCCCGGCCGCCCGCCAGCACGATCGCCCACACGTGGTCACGCACTCCGGTGATCCTGCCGGGTCCGGCGCGGGAACCGGACACCGCACCCGATAGCCTCGGCCGTCCCCGATCGGGCGACCCGATCGGGCGACGGGAGGGGCGGACGAGGATGGCGGCACCGACGACGTCCCCCACGCCCGCCGCGTCGACCGGCCCGCTCGCCGGGGCCCCCGCCGCGGTCGCGCTGGTCCGGGCCGTCGCCGAGGACCCGGACGCACCGCGCCTGGTGGCCGTCACCGGTCCCGCCGGTGCGGGCAAGTCGACCGTGCTGCGCGAGCTGGTCCGGGTGTGGACCGAGGCCGGCGCCGGGCAGGACGTCACGGTCGTCGACGACGCCCACGAGCTCGGCGACGACGAGCTCGCCGACCTGCGCGGGCGCGCGGGCCGTCCGGGCGCCCGGCTGGTCGTCGCGTTCCGTCCGTGGCCGCGCAGCCGCGCGCTGGCCCGGCTCGGCGCGACGCTGGCCGCCGCCGCGCCGCCGCTGGTCCTGGGCGCGCTCGACGCCGCCGGGATCGCCGCCCGGGCCGCCCGCGTCGCCGGGGTCCGGATCTCCGACGAGGCCGTCCGGGTCGTCGCCGAGCGCACCGCCGGGGCCCCGGTGCTGGTCGACCGGCTGCTCGCCCACGGACGGGTCGGCGGTCCGGTGCCGCCGCAGCTCGCCGAGCAGATCGGCTACGCCGTCGACGCCGAGGACCCGCGGGTGGTCGAGCTGGTCACCGCGCTCGCGCTCGGCGCCCCCGTCGACGGCGAGGTGCTCGTCCCGCTGCTCGGGATCTCCGACGCGGCCGGCATCGGCGTCGGCGCCGAGATCGCCGAGCTCGACGAGCTGTCCGGCCGGGCCGTCGCCGCCGGGCTCTGCACCCCCGACGGGCGGGTCGTGCCGCTGGTCGCCGAGGCCACCCGCACCCGGGTCGCGCCGGCCCGGCGGGCCGAGCTGCGCCGCCACCTCGCCGAGATCGAGCTCGACCGTGGCGGGAGCGTGCTCGCCGTCGCCCGCACCCTGCGCGGGTCCGGGGCCACCGGGGAGCGCGCCGCCGCGGTGTTCCGGGCCGCCGCGGCCGAGGCGGCCCGCGCGGAGAGCCCGGACGCGGTCCGGTTCTACGCCGAGGCCGTCGCCGCGGGGGCGCCCCCGCTGACCGTCGCCGCGCACCGCGCGCAGGCCCACCTGGTCGCCGGGGACCTCGACGGCGCGCTCGGGCACGCGGACTCGGTGCTGTCCGCGACCGACGCCGTCGAGGCCACCGACGCCGTCCGCGCCGGGTCGGTCGCGGCCGCCGTCCTCGCCCGGCGGGGGCTGCTGGCACGCAGCGCGGAGCTGTACCGGTGGACCGCGGCGGTGTCCGGGGAGCGCCCGCCCGCGGCGGCCGTGCCCGTGCTGATCGGGACCGGGGCGCTGGAGGAGGCCCGCGCCGTCGTCGGGGTCGACGGCTCCGGGTTCGTCGCCGGCCGCGCGCCCACCCTCGTCGACGGCGCCGACGACCTCACCGCCCGCGGCATGCTCGACTCGGTCGAGGGCTCCCCGACCGCCGCGCTGTCCGGCCTGGCCCGCGCCGCCGGTCTGCTGGAGACCGCGCACGGCGCCGCGCTGCTGCCCGACACCCCGGCCGCGCTGGCCGCGCTGGTGGCCGTGCACACCGGGGAGTTCGACGTCGCCGCGTCCGTGCTGGACCGCGCCCTGCGGACCGGGCTCGGCGGGGCGCCCGCCCGGGCCCGGCACCGGCTGCTGCTCGGCTGGATCGCGCTGCTGCGCGGCGCGACCGGCCCGGCGTCGGAGCGGCTCGCCGCCGTCGACGCGGGCGACGACCCCCTCGAACCGCGTGACGAGTTCCTCGCCGCCGCGCTGCAGGTCGCGATCGCCCGCCGCCAGTCCGACCTCGGTGCGCTGATGCGGTCCTGGACGCGGGCCCGGCAGGCGATCGTCCGGCACCCGGTCGACCTCTACGTGCTGCAGCCGCTCGGGGAGCTGGTGACCGCGGCGTCGCGGCTGCGGGAGGAGAGCTGGGTGGCCCCGCACCTCGCCGAGGCCGACGCGCTGCTCGACCGGCTCGGCCGCCCCGCGCTGTGGGTCGCCCCGCTGCACTGGGCGCGGCTGCAGGCCGCGGTGCTCACCGACGACGTCGAGGCCGCCCGCGCCCGCTCCGACGAGCTGCAGAGCGCCGCCTGCGGCAGCCGCTTCGCCCACGCCATGGCGACGGCGGCCCCGCACTGGGTGGGCGTGCTGGAGGACCGGGTCGACGCGGCCGAGGTCGAGGCCGCCGCCCGCGGGCTGCACGCCGTCGGCCTGTCCTTCGACGGCGGCCGCCTCGCCGGGCAGGCGGCACTGCGGACCGGGGACCGGCGCGCGGTGTCGGCCCTGCTGGCCTGCGCGCGGGCGCTGCAGGCGGCGGGGACGGACCTGCGCCAGGGGACCGTCCCGCCCCCCGCGGAGGAGCCCGGCCCGGTCGCGGAGGAGCCCGCCGTCGCGGCCCCGGCGCCCGTCGAGGCCGCCCCGGAACCGTCCGGGTCGGGTCTGCTGTCCGAGCGCGAGCTGGAGGTCGCCGAGCTCGTCGTGCAGGGGCGCACCCAGCGCGAGATCGGTGAGGCGCTGTTCATCTCGGCGAAGACCGTCGAGCACCACGTGGCCCGGATGCGCCAGCGTCTCGGCGTGGGCGGCCGCAGCGAGCTGCTCGACGAGCTCCGCCGGATCCTGGGCGACCGCGGCTGACCCGCCCGGTCAGGGCAGGATCGAGTCGACGTAGCCGCCGTCCACGCGGACCGCGGCCCCGGTCGTGGCCGAGACCAGCGGCGACGCCAGGTAGGTCACCATGTGGGCGATCTCCTCGGGCTCGATCAGCCGCTGGATCAGCGACTGGGGCCGGTGGGCGCGCATGAACTCGCGCTGCGCCTCGTCCCAGGGCAGGGCCGGGTCCACCAGCTGGTACACGAGGTCCTCGACGCCCGCGGTGTGCGTCGGCCCGGCGATCACCGAGTTGACGGTGACGCCGCTGTCGGCCGCCTCCTTGGCGAACCCGCGGGACAGCGCGAGCAGCGCCGTCTTGGACACGCCGTAGTGGATCATCTCGGCCGGGATGACGACCGCAGAGTCGCTGGCGATGTTCTGGATGCGGCCCCGGCCGCGGTCGCGCATGCCGGGCAGGTAGGTCCGGATCAGGCGGGCCGCGGTCAGGACGTTGACCTCGAAGTAGCGGCGCCAGTCCTCGTCGGTGATGGTGAGGGCTTCCTGGGCACCGAAGACGCCCAGATTGTTGACCAGGACGTCGACCTCGGGCAGCTCCGTCGCCAGGGTCGCGGTGCCGTCGTCGGTGGTGACGTCGGTGCCACGCCGACGACCTCTCCGCCGGACTCGTCGCGCACCCGGGCGACGGCCGCGTCGACCCGTTCCGCGGTCCGGCCGTTGACCGCGACCCGGGCGCCCGCGCGGGCGAGGTCGACGGCGATGGCGAGTCCGATGCCCTGGGTGGAGCCGGTGACGAGGGCGGTCCGGCCGGTGAGGTCGAGGTGCATGGCTGTCTCTTTCCAGGAGTCGGGGTGGCCGTCTCGTATCGTGGTGTCGGCACGTGCAACAGTCGGCGCACGCCGGTAGTTGCACACGCTGGTTATTGCCGACGCCGACTACGTAGCACCGTGACCCGGGCCGAAGGGGAGGCACACCATGTCGCTCGACGACGACGCGGTCGAGACGCGGGCGCGGGGGTGGCGCACCCTGGCCGCCCTGCACGCCCGGCTGGAGGACGACCTGGAGCGGGCGTTGCAGCGCTCCTACGGGCTGTCGGTGGTGGAGTACACCGTGCTCGACGCGCTGGCCCGCCAGGACGGCTTCCACCTGCGGATGGCCCAGCTCTCGTCGGTGGTCGTGCTCAGCCAGTCGGCGACGACCCGGCTGGTCGGCAGGCTGGAGGACCGGGGGCTGCTGCAGCGGTACCTGTGCCCCACCGACCGCCGCGGGATCTACACCGAGCTCACCGAGCAGGGACGCCGGCTCCTGGAGAGCGCCCGTCCGGGCCACGACCGGGCGTTGGAGCAGGCGCTGGCCGACGCGGCGACGCGCCCCGAGCTGGCCCCGCTGGTCGCGGCGCTGCACGCCCTCGACGCGACGCCCTGATCCCTCGGCCCTGATCCCTCAGTGGTGCGCGTGCGTGCGGGACGCCTCGGCGAGCAGCCCCTCGCAGGACCGCACCACGATCCGCGCGGCCTCCGCCGACGCCCGCCCGGTCAGCGGGCTCTCCGCCCGCCGCCTCCAGCGGCGCAGCGCCTCGGAGGCGGCGTCGTGGACCTCGCGCGGACCCGCGGCGCCGTCGAGCCCGAGCCGGGCCGCAGCCGAGCCGCCCTCGCCGCCGAGCAGCCGTTCGGCGTCGGCGAGCGCCTCGGGCGGGAACACGATCTTGCCGGCGCGCAGGTCGGCCAGCGCCCGCAGCTCGACGAACTCGTGCGCTCCGGCCAGGATCCGCTCCACCTCGGTACGCAGGGCGGCCGTCGCCGGCCGGGGCTCGCGGGTCAGCACGAGGTCGACCGCGAGCAGCGCGGAGCGGGCCTTGAGCAGGTCGCGGCGCTCGGAGAACTGGGTGTCGAGCACCGAGCGCAGCTCGTCGAGCCCGGAGCGGCGCACCAGGTCGTCGGCCAGCGCGGTCGGGTCCGTCACGCCCTGCCGGATCAGCGTCGTCCCCAGCCGGACCCCGAAGAGGCCGAACCGCTCCAGCAGCGCGATCCGGGTGGCGGCGTCGGGCCGGTCGAGCTCGGTGCGCCCGAACCGGTCGGCCGACAGCAGCAGCGCCTCGACATCGGCCCGCGGCAGCGCCGCCAGCTCGGTCAGCGCGACGTACTCGTCCTGGCGCATCGTGCGGGCGGTCTCGGCGAGCAGCCCGGCGACGGCGACGACGGTCTGGCACAGCCCGCGCAGCTTGTCGTCGCCGCGGTAGCGCCGCGCGATCCGGCGGGCCGACACGAGCGCGTCGAGCCGGCCGACGCCGATCTCGTCGGCGCGGGAGAGCACCGCGATGGTGTTCACCGGGGTCGCGCGGGCGACGCCGCGGTCGTGGAAGGCCTCCAGGAACCGCACGTCGCCGGCGTGCAGGTGACGCATCAGGTAGACGACGGCGTCGGCGGGCGACGGCGTGTCCTCCGGCGTCAGGAACTCCCCGGCCCGGCCGGCCGCATCGGCGGTCAGCGACCCGATGCCGGGGGTGTCGATGAGATTGGTGCGCCGCAGGTGCTGTGACGGCCAGTCGACGTGCAGCCGGTCGACGTCCTCCACCCGGGCGCCCTGCAGGTCGATCTGCAGCGCGCCGTCGCGCCGGGCCAGGGTGAGGGCGCGGTCCGCACCGGAGCGCAGGTGCATCCGCACGCCCGGGGCGGGCGCGTCGGCGTACCAGGTGACGATGCGGGTGCACTCGCCTGCGTCGGTGGGGGCGATCCGCTCGCCGACCAGGGCGTTGAGCAGCGTGGACTTGCCGGCCTTGACCTTGCCGGCGATCGCGACGCGCAGCGGCTCGTCGAACCGCTCCAGATGGTGGCGCAGCCACCCGGCGGCCTGCGGCGAGTCCCCGTAGGCGTCCAGGGTGCGGCGCAGCAGCGCACGGGTCTGGTCGGTCAGCGCGCTCACGCGGACGCCTCCGCCCCGGCCGCCGCGGCCAGCGCGCGGGCCCGCTCGGCGAGGCCGGACACCCGCTTCAGCTCGGCCTCCAGGTCCGCGACGCGCTTCTGCCGCGACGCGTCGTCCTTCAGCGCGGTCTGGGCGGCCGAGACCGACTCCTTCAACGCGTCGGACAGCTCGTCGGCGACGGTGGTGAAGTGGTCGCGCAGGTCGCGCTGGATCCGGCGCAGGTTGTCCCGCGAGTCCTTGCCGACCTGGAAGGTGACCTCGTCGATGTGGCGGCGCACCGCGTTCTTCGACTCGGCCTGGCGACGCTGCTTCATGCGCTTCTTCTCGTCGCGCACGGTCTTGGCACCGAACAGCAGTCCCGCGCCGACCGAGACCGGATTGAGCAGAGCGAACCCGGCGACGGTCGAGGCCAGGCCGAGCATCAGCATGCCGCCGTAGCCACCGCGGGCGCCGACGAAGAGCTTCTGGCCGACGCCGAACTTCTCGTCCGCGGGCATGTCCAGCGGGTCCACCAGGCCGGCCACCGACCCGCCGGCCACGCGGAGTTCGGGCAGCGTGACGTCGACGGCCTCCGCGAAGTGGTCGGCGACCTGCTCGGCCAGCCAGCGGGCCCGCTCGGTGGTCCACACGAAGTTCTGCGCGACGGCGTGGGCGACCTGCTTGTGGAACCACTCGGCGAACTGTTCCCAGATGTCGGCCGGGTCGGCGTCCTCGAGCAGCTGCTCGGCGTCGCGCGAGACCGCCCGCAGCCGGTCGCGCAGGTCGTAGTCGATGTCGGCGATGAGGTCGGCGACGCCGTCGTTCAGCGTGGTCTGCCAGCGTGCGGACCGCTGACGCAGCCCGTCGACGCGTGACCGGGCCGACTCCAGCTCACGGGCGAGCTGCCCGGCCTTCTCGGGGTCGTTCTGCGACATGAGCTCGGCACGCATCGTCGACTCCAGCGCCTGGCAGGTGACCAGTACGTCCTGGCTGGTCGAGCGGCGGTCCAGGTCGTCGGCGGCGGAGACGACCTTGCGCAGCAGGAAGCTGGTGAGCGCCTGGAAGCCGGACTCCGCGATGAGGTCGAGGTCCTGGGTACGGGCCGCGTGCAGCCGCAGTGCGGAGGAGACCGGCAGCAGCCGGGCGTCGATCCCGGCGGTCCGCAGGTGACCCTCGTCCAGCTCCACGATGCGGCGCCAGTGCGGGTAGAGGTCGGTCTTGGTGACGACGCAGGCGACATTGGGGCACAGCTTGCGCGCCGCCTGCAGGAACTCCAGCTCCGGAGCTGTGTACTCCTGGCTGGCGTCGGAGACCAGCAGCACGGCGTCCGCCGTGGGCAGGGCCGACATCGTGGCCGCACCGTGGGCCGACCCCAGGCCACCGACCCCGGGGGTGTCCACGAGTGCGAGCCCGCTCTGCAGGAGCTTGCGGGGCAGCGTCACCTCGGCGCGGGTCAGGCCGGCGCGGTTGCCCGGGTTGCCGCCCTCGGACACGTGGTCCGCGAGCTCGTCCAACCCGACGACCGTCCGCTCGGCCTTCTCGGCCACGGCCCCGTCGGTACCGGCGATCTCACGGACCAGCGTCACCGACGTCTCCTCGCCGAAGCGGACGAGGGTCGGCACGGCGGTGGCGATGTCGTCGTCGACGGGACAGACGGCGGCGTTCACCAGGGCGTTCACGAGCTGGCTCTTGCCCTGCTTGAACTCGCCCACCACGAGGACCCGGACCACCGGGTCCGACAGCCTGGTCCTGGTCTGGCGCAGCCGGGGAGCGAGGTCGGGACGGTCGTAGGCCGTGACCGCCTTGAGGGCGAGGTCGACCAGCGCGACCGCCTCCGGTACCGCCACGTGCGTTGCGCCCCCCATCGCTCCGGAGCGGTGCGGTCACCGCTCGTCGCGTCGCTGTCATGGATACACCAACGTCATCGGCCCCGGTCACCCACGTGAGGGTGGCCGGGGCCGATGGGCCGTGCAGCCGATCCTACTGCTCGCGGACGGAGCAGGGACGATTTCTCGTCAGGGTGTCGAGGATCAGAGCAGCGAGGCGTTGACGTCGAGGTCGGCGTCGTTGAGCACGTTGACGTTGCCGCTGTCCTCGGTGACGGTCGAGGTCGAGCTGTCGACGTCGGTGTTGAACGAGTCCTCGAACGACGTGGTGGTCTCGTCGGTGGTGGTGGTCTCCGACGAGTTGTAGGAGTCGTTCACCGAGTCGTCACCGTCGGCGTCGCCGCCGCCGATGGCGACGGCGCCACCGTCGTCGGCGGTGATGTCGCCGTAGGAGTCGGCCGAGGAGCCGTCGCCGAAGGCGACCTGGTTGTCGTCGCCGTTGACCACGGCGTTGCCGTCGCCCACCGCGTTGCCGTCACCGGTGGTGATGGTCGAGTCGCGGATGTCGTCGCCGGCGGCCACCGCACCGTCGCCGGACGCGACGACGGAGTTGGTGTCGATGTCCTGGCGGAAGTCGCCGCCGCCGGTGTCGATGTTCTGGTTGATCGAGTTGTCGACGATGGTGTCGCGGTCGTCGACGTTGTAGGTGTAGTGGTTGTTGGTCACGTACTTGTCGATGTACTTGACCGGGTCCTCGCCGTGGTGCACGGGCGGCGGCGGCGGGGTGTGGTGGTGGCCGCCGCCGTGGCCGCCGCCGGTGTTGTAGTCGCGGTCGAAGGAGACCTCGTCGTTGTCCTGGGCCAGGACGATCGCGTCGCGGACGTCCTCGGCGGAGACGTCGGACAGGCCGCACTGGGCGAGCAGGCCCTGGGGGTCGTCCTTGAACTCGGCCAGGAGCTTCGGGTCCTTCAGCAGGTCCAGGATGAACTGGATCAGGGTCTTCTCGGCGGACATGGCGTTCTCCTCAGGGGGTGCCGTCGCGCTCGGGCGGGCGACGGAAGACGGTGGTGGCGGGGTGAGCGGGCCGGAGCCGGTGTCCGGCCCGCTCGGTTGACGACGGGAGTCGGATCAGGCGATGTCGAGGTCGACGTTCGCCTCGAGGCCGTTGCCGATGTTCGTGTTGCCGCTGTCGGTGGTGGTGTTCTCCACCGAGTCGTCGATGGTGGTGTTGAACGAGTCCTCGAAGCTGGTCTCGTTCGTCGTCGTGGTCGTGGTGGTCTCCTCGTTGAAGGAGTCGTTCACCGAGTTGTCGCCGTTGGCGTTGCCGCCGCCGATGGCGACGGCGCCGCCGTCGTCGGCGGTGATGTCGCCGTAGGAGTCGGCCGAGGAGCCGTCGCCGAAGGCGACCTGGTTGTCGTCGCCGTTGACCACGGCGTTGCCGTTGCCGACCGCGTTGCCGTTGCCGGTGGTGATGGTCGAATCCTCGATGTCGCGGCCGGCGGCCACGGCGCCGTCGCCGGAGGCGGTCACCGAGTTGGTCTCGATCGTCTGGCGGAAGTCGCCGCCGTCGGTGTCGACGTTCTGGTTGATCGAGTTGTCGACGACGGTGTCCCGGTCGTTGACGTGGTACTCGTAGAAGTTGTCCTTGACGTGGACCTTCTCGTGCTCCGCGCCGTGCTTGTGGCCGCCCTCGTGGTGGCCCTCGGAGCCGGCCTTCCAGGCCCAGCCGGCGTTGCCGTGGTCCCAGTCGAAGCCGGTGTCGTAGCTGCGGTCGAACGACACGGTGTCGTTGTCCTGGAGCAGGACGGCGGCGTCGCGGACGTCCTCGGCGGTCAGGTGTCCGAGACCGTGGTACTCGAGCGCGGCGTCGGGGTCCTTCAGGAACCAGTCGCGCAGCTCGATGTTCTCGTCCTTGTCCGGGCCGAGCCCGAGGATGATCTTGACGAACTCGACGAGAGAGAGGTCGCGGCCGGCCATGGTTGCCTCCGGGGCAGTGAGGTGGGTACCGGTCGTGGTGTCGGCCGGTGATGACGAGAAAGCTAGGGGCGCCGCCGGGTCCGGCCATCGGGGATCGCTCCGGGTCCGTGGGGGGGCCGTTAGGGGATCGGTCCCCAACCTCGAACTGCTGCGCCGCACGGGCTAACACCGGGGCGGCCCCCGTCGATGGTCTGGCGAGAGGACCACGCCGGCGTGCCGGTTCGACGAGGGGGGAGCAGTGATGTCGTACCTGCTCGGGATCGATCTGGGGGCCACCTCGGTGACCGCTGCCGTGCTGCGCACGGGCGGGGCCGCGGAGCCCGTGCGGCTGGGGGGCCGCGACGGGAGCGACGTGCTCCCGGCCGTGCTCGTCGCGACGCCCGGGGGTGACCTGCTGTGCGGTGAGCCCGCCCGTCGCCGGGCCCCGGCCGAGCCGGACCGCGTCGCACGCGGCTTCCTCGACCGGGTCGGGGACCCGACCCCGCTGTCGCTGGGCGGCTACGCCTACGCGGCCGAGGACCTGTGCGCCCGGCTGGTGCGTGTCCTGGTCGACGAGGTGTCCACCCGGCACGGCGGCCCGCCGTCGCGGATCGGGGTCACCTGCCCGGTGGGCTGGGGCCGCCACAAGCGCGACCTGCTGGCCGCCGCCCTGCGCCGCCGCGGGCTGACCGTCTCCCTGGTGACCGCGCCGCAGGCCGTCGCGCTCGCCCACCGCGCCGTCGTGCCGGCCGGGGGGCCGCTCGCCGTCGTCGACCTGGGGGGCAACGGGACCACCGCGACCGTGCTGGCCGCGGCCGCACCCGGGGTGCTGCCCGACGCCGTCGGCCGCACGCTGGGCTGCCGGACCGGTGGCGCCGACGTCGACGACGCGGTGTTCGCCTTCGTCCGGTCCTCCTCCCCGGCCACGGCCGCCGCGTTCGACGCGCTCGACCCCGACGACCCGCGGACCGTCGCCGCCCTGACCGCCCTGCGCGACGAGTGCCGCGCCGCCAAGCAGCTGCTGTCCCGGGACACCGTCGCGACCGTCCGGGTGGAGATGCCCGGCCTGCGGACCGCGGTGCGGATCCACCGCTCCGACCTCGACGAGCTCACCCGCCCGCTGCTCGAGCCGGTCGCCGACCTGGTGCAGGACGTCGCCGCCGCCGCCCCCGACGCCGAGGTGCTGCTCGCCGGCGGTGCCGCGCGGATGCCGGTCGTGGTGCAGGCGGTCTCGGCGGCACTGGGCCGCCCGGTCGCCGTCGTCGCGGACCCGGTGGCCGACGCCGCCCGCGGTGCCGCACTGGCCGTCGCACCGGGGGCCGGGACCTCCTGGCCCGGTGTGCGGATGGCACCGCTGACCGGTGTCCCCGCGCCCCGCGAGCCCGTCGACCCGGCCGGGCGCAGCCCGTGGGGTCGGCCCGGGCCGGAGGCCACCGAGCGCACCGACCGCACCGGCACGACCGACCGCAACGCGCCGGCGTGGCCGACCCGCGGCGAGCGGGAGCGGACCCCGCGGACCGAGCAGCCGGCCGCCACGGCCGTCGCGCTGCTCGACCCTGAGCCGCAGACCGGCCCGCTGACCGCGGTCCCCCGCCCCCGTACGGCGCCGCCCCCCGCCCCCGCACGGACCTCGGTCCTCGGGGCCGGACAGCTGCCCGCGCCGTCCGCCGTCCGCCCGGAGCGGCCCGCCCTGGTCACCCGGGACGCCCCGGCCACCGCCCGTCGCGCCACGATCACCCGGCAGCGCCTGGTGGTCGGTGCCGGTGGTCTCGCCGGTGCCGCCGCCATCGCGGGTGCGCTGCTGTTCTGGCCCACGACGAGCCCCGGGATCGGTGAGCTGAGCGCGGCCCCCGTGCTGAGCTCACCGGCCGTCGCGCCGGCCCCGGTCGCCCCGGGCGCCGCCCCGGCCGCCGGCGTCGCCGCCGGTCCGGCCGCGGGCGCCCCCGTGGGCGGGAGGCACGCCGCCGCCGGTGGCGCCGGTGCCTCGGGTGGCGCGGCCACCGGGGGTACGGCGGCCCGCCCCGCCGCCGGTGCCGCCGCTCCGGTCGCGGCCGTCCCCCCGGCTCCCGCTCCGGTGGCTCCGGTTCCGGCGCCGACGACCCCGGTGAAGCCGACCACCCCGGCGCCGACGACCCCGGCGAAGGAGGGCTCGACCAGCACCCCGCCGGTCACGACGCCTCCGGTCACCACCCCGCCCGCCACCGACCCGACCACCCCGGTCCCGGATCCGACGACCACGGCCCCCGCGCCGACGTCGACCACCCCGGCCGCGGGTGCGGCTGCGTGATCATCCTGTCGGACAGGGAATCCACCGCCGATCACCCTCTGCGCTGCGACGACAGCGCCGAGTGACCCCCACCCCGTCCCGTCCGGACCCCGGGGCGGGATGATTCGGACCGCCGGGCCGGCGTGGACACGGGAGCCCCCACGCCGGCTCGGCCCCATGCACCTTGCGATACGGCCATGCCCGAAGGTGTGACCACCACCGCGTCGCGTCGCCCCTGTCCACCCCCTCCGACGTGGTAAAACACTGGTCGTCCCGGTTCGGGCACGGTGTGAGAGGGGCGCGTGGTGACGCGGTTGGCGGGGGCGGTCATCGGCATGGCGGCGGGTGCATTGGTGCTCGCCTATGTCGTGGTGGGCTGGCCCATCCTGGTGGTCGGAGGGCCGCTGCTGGTGGGGGTGGCCCTCACGGTCGGCATCCTTGCCCTCACCGAGCGCCCGCGGGCCCTGCTGGCGCAGCGCCGTGCGACCCAGGGCGGCACGTCCCCCTGGCAGGCCGCCGCCGGTACACGTGACGAGCAGCCCGGCAGCGGGCTGATGAGCGGCTTCTTCGAGATGCCTGCGGCGCTGCCCGAGCAGCGGCCCGCTCCGTCGGACGCCCGCCCGGCCGGCACCCGGTAGCGGTACGTCACAATCGGCCGGTGTCGATCACCCCGCATGCCGCCCGTGCCCTGACCCGGGCCCGCCTGTGCTGATCGGCATGCTCTTCGCGGTGTTCGCGATGCTCTGCAGCACCGTCGCCGCCATCCTCCAGGCCGACGCGGCCGACCAGGGCGGGCGCACCAGCGCCGTCCTGGCCCGCCCCCGGTTCCTCGGCGGGATCGCGATGGACATCGTCACCTGGCTCTGCATGGTCGTCGCGCTGCAGTTCATCCCCATCTTCGCGGTGCAGGCGACGCTCGCCGGGGCCATCGCGATGACCGCCCTGTACGCCCGCTACTTCCGCGGCGAGTGGCTGCGGCCGGTGCACCGGCTCGCCATCGGCGCCAGCATGCTCGGGCTCGCGTTCGTCGCCGGCAGCGCGGGGACCGAGCGCAAGCAGGCCCTGACCGGCCACGGCACGACCGTCGCCGTCCTGATCGCGGCGCTCGTCGCGATCATGGGGGTGACGCTGGCGATCGCGAACTCGACCAAGCCGTGGCCGTCGGCGGTGCTCGCCGGGCTCGGGCTGGGCGGCGGCTCGGTCTGCATCCGCGCGATGCACGTCTCCGACGGTGTGGACCTGGGGAGCCTGCTGCGCGAGCCGCTCGTTTACATCCTGGTCGGGATGGCCCTGACCGGCCTGTACAACTACGCCCGCGCGCTGCAGCTCGGCGACGTCTCCACGGTCACCGCGCTGTACATGGTCACCCAGGTCGTCGTGCCCGGTCTGGTCGGCATCACCCTGCTCGACGACACCGTCCGCCCCGGTCTGTGGTGGCTGCTGCTGCTCGGGCTGGCACTCGTCGTGTACGGCACCTCGATCCTGGCGCGGCGCCGTCCGGAGAAGCGGACTCCCCCGCGAGTGGCCTAGTTTCGGGCCATGCCCTCCTTCGAGCGCCCCGGTGTGACCCTGCACTACGAGGAGCACGGCACGGGGTTCCCGGTCCTGCTGCTGGCGCCGGGCGGCATGAACTCGACGATCGCGGCCTGGGGCAACGCCCCCTGGGACCCGGTCACCCACCTCGCGCAGCGGTACCGCGTCATCGCGATGGACCAGCGCAACGCCGGGTCCTCGGTCGCCGAGGTCCACGGCAGCGACGGCTGGGACACCTACACCGCCGACCAGCTCGCCCTGCTCGACCACCTCGGCGTCGACGAGTGCGCGGTGCTCGGCATGTGCATCGGCGGCGCCTTCATCGCGAACCTGCTGGCCACCGCGCCGCAACGCGTCCGGGCCGCGGTCGCGCTGCAGCCCATCGGCCGCGCCGACAACCAGCACCTGTTCGAGGGGAAGTTCGACGAGTGGCGCGCCGGGATCGAGGCCGACCACCCCGGGGTCCCCGACGACGACTGGGCCGCGTTCCGCACGAACATGTGGGGCGGCGGCGGGATGCTGTACTCCGTCCCCGACGAGGCGCTCGCCCACGTCGCGACGCCGTGGCTGGTGCTGATGGGGATCGACGACTTCCACCCGGAGCCCGTGTCGCGCCGTCTCGCCGGGCTCGCGCCGGGCGCGGAGCTGGTCGAGCAGTGGAAGGTCGAGCCGCACGTCGCCGACGGCCGGGCCGCCGTCGACCGGTTCCTCGCGGCCCACCTGGTCTGATTCCTCCACGACGGGCAGCGCCCGCCGCGGGCACCATGGCCCCGTGCCGAGCTGGGACGACGTGGTGCGGATCGGGTCCGGGCTGCCGGAGGTCGAGGAGTCGACCTGGTACCGGACGCCGTCGTTGAAGGTCCGTGGCACGGGCTTCGCCCGGCTGCGCACCGAGGCCGAGGGCGGGCTGGTGCTGATGTGCTCGCTCGAGGAGAAGGAGGCGCTGCTCGCGTCGGGCGACCCGGCGTACTTCACGACCCCGCACTACGACGGTCACGGCTCGATCCTCGTCGACCTCGACCGGGTCGACGCGGGGCAGCTCGCTGAGCTCGTCGAGGAGGCGTGGCGGCGGAAGGCCCCGCCGTCGGTCGTGCGCCGGCGTGACGGCTGAGCCACCATCGTCGTCGTGCGCTATGTGGTGATCGGGGCAGGGGCCGTCGGCGGGACGATCGCGGCGCGACTCCACGCGGCCGGGCGGGAGGTCGTGGTCGTCGCCCGGGGCGCGCACCTCGACGCGATCCGCGAGCGCGGGCTGCGCCTCGACACCCCGGACGGGTCGACCACCCATCCGGTGGAGGCCGTGGGCACGGTCGGCGAGGCCCGGCCCACCCCCGACGATGTCGCGATCCTCGCCGTGAAGTCGCAGGACACCCCGCCGCCGTTGGCCGCGCTGCTCGAAGCGGCCCCCGGCATCACCGTGGTGTGCGCGCAGAACGGCGTCGCCAACGAGCGGCTCGCCGCCCGCCGCACGGACCGGGTGCAGGCGATGCTGGTGATCCTGCCCGCCGAGCACTACGAGCCGGGGGTGGTCGTCGCGTCGTCGTCGCCGGTCCCCGGCGTGCTCGACGTCGGCCGGTTCCCCTCCGGTGTCGACGCCACCACGGAGGCGATCGTCGCCGACCTCACCGCGGCCGGGTTCTCCTCCCGCGCCGACCCGGACGTGATGGCCGCGAAGTACGGCAAGCTGCTCACCAACCTGGCCAACGCCGTCGACGCGGTCTGCGGGCTCGACGACCCCGACGCGCCCCGCCTCGTCGAGGCCGTGACCGCGGAGGGCCGCGCCGTCCTGGACGCGGCCGGGATCACCGCCCGGACCGGCGACGACGACCGCGTCCGCCGGGAGGGCACCATCAGCGAGCGGCCGGTCGCAGGGGCGACGCGACGGGGCTCGTCGTCGTGGCAGAGCCTGCAGCGCGGGACCGGCTCCATCGAGGCCCGCTACCTCAACGGCGAGATCGTGGCCCTGGGCGCGGCGCACCGGATCGCGACCCCGGTCAACACCGAGCTGATGCGGGTGGCCGAGGAGATGGCCGCGGCCGGGGAGCAGCCGGCGTCGCGGTCCGGTGCGGACCTGCTGTGACGGCCTACCCGCTCGACGTGGCGCGCCCGGCGTTCCTCGCCGCGCTCGACGGGCTGTCCGCGTTGCTCGACCACGTCGACGACACCGACCTGCACGCCCGCAGCCGCTGTCACGGCTGGCTCGCCGCGGACGTCCTCGCGCACCTGCACCTGGGCCTGGTCGAGATGCTCGCCGGGTTCCCCGCCCGCACCGACCGGCCCGCCGACGCCGACCTCGCGACCTACTGGACCGCGTTTCCCGGGCCCGAGCTGCCGGGCTGGGCGCACGAGCGCTTCGCCCGCGCCGTCGCCGCGGCCTACGCCCGCCCGACCGGGCAGATCGTCCACGTCGCGATGACGCTGCGCGGCCTGCGCCGGCTCGTCGCGGACCTGGACGGGCCGTACCGGCTGGAGTTCCAGGGGCACGTCCTCGACGTCGGGGACTTCGTCGGCACCTGGGTCGTCGAGGTCGTGGTGCACCACCTGGACATGACCGTCGCGTTGCCGGACGCACCGGCCCCGCCCGCGTCGGGGCTCGCGGTGGTGCGGGAGACGGTGACCCGGCTGGCCGGTCCCGACGTCGTCGCGGGGTGGGGGGACGACACCGCCCTCGCGCTCGCCGCCACCGGGCGGGAGCCGGGGATGACGCCCGTCCTGGGCTAGTAGGTGATGTGCGCGCCGGAGGCTTGGAGCTCGGACCGGCTGAACAGCGTCTCGCTGGTGTCCGACCCCACGGTGACCCTGTAGTACTCGCTGCCGGCGGGGACGCCGTCGCCGGAGAACGCGAACGTGCAGCTGTCCGACCAGCCGGACCAGCCGGCGGGCCCGGACACCCCCGGTCCGAGGGACCCGGTCCCGACGACCGCTCCCTCTCCGTCCCGGATGCTCACCGGGGTGCCGCTGTCGAGCCAGCCGAGGTAGCCGGCCCCACCGCAAGCGGAGAAGGGTGCGACGGTCCCGGCGGCCCCGGTGATCGACACGGTCCCCGTGACGTCCATCGTCCGCTGCGCCGCGACCGCCGACCCCAGCAGCGCGACCAGTAGGACTGCTCCGACGACGGCCAGGACGACCCATCCCCGTCGCGGTGCCGGACGCGGAGGCAGGGTCCAGGAGGTGACGGGCACCGGCCCGAACCCGGCCGGGACGGTCGCCCACGGCGGGGGCTGCGGCGGCGTCCACGGGCCGCGGCCCGACCACGGAACCGGTCGATCGACGGTGTTGGTCATGTCCCCACGTCCCCACGACGGCGGGCACCCGGTGCGCCCGCGACGCCCTCCTGTCGGGCCGGTGAGCTGCTCCGTTTCGCCCCGTCATCACAAGAGATGAAGTGCGCCGTCCGGAGCAGGGCCACCGATAACGACAGGGTGGTGCGTGCGATGGGCAGGCAACACGGCCGGACTGGTCCGGCCGCCGTCGTCGGGGAGGGTCGTCATGGTGGAGCGGTGCCGGTGCGGGGCGGAGCTGCTGGGCTCGCTGCACTTCTGCGTGGGGTGCGGACGGCCGCGGGCGCAGGCCGTCGTCCCCCGGCCGCGGACCGGGGCGGTGCCGGTCGGCGCCGGGACCCCGGCGCCGCAGGGACGGACCGCCGTGCAGCACCCGTCGACGGCGCAGTACCGCCCCGCCGACCGGTGCCGCCCCGCCGCGTCGGCGCCGGCCCCGTCGGCCTGGGCCGGCCCGCAGCCGACCGGCTACGCGCCGGGCTGGGACGCCCCGGCCGGGTGGGGTCCGGTGGTGCCCGCCCCGTCGCGGACGCCGTGGGTGGTCGCCTCGCTGGTGCTGGTGACGCTGCTGCTGGCGGGGGCGGCGCTGCTCGTCCTGCGCCCCGACCTGCTCCCCGGCACCGCGCCCACCGTGACCCCGGCGGCCGCGCCGGTACCGGTGGTGGTCGCCCCTGCCGCGGCGCCGGTCGTGATCCCGCCGACCACCTACGTGCCGGGCTACACCCCGTCGCCGACGACGTCGCTCACCGAGCAGGCCGCCGCCGACAGCCCGCGCGTCGCCGCGACGGCCGGCTACTGGGTCCCGCAGCTGTCCTCCAAGCGCGCCGGCACCAGCGACGGCGGCATCACCTACGACGAGCAGGGCATCCTCGACCACTACCGCGGCCTCGCCGCGCAGTACCCGGGCGCCGCGCTGGTCTGGTCCGGCGACTGGCCGGTCTTCCGCAACAGCGACTACTGGGTCGTGGTCGTCGCCCAGCCCTTCACCACAGCGGCCGGCGCGAACGCCTGGTGCGACGCCCAGGGCTTCGGCTCCGACGACTGCTTCGCCAAGAAGATCTCCTGGAGCGACGGCCCGCAGGGATCGACGGTGCACCGGTGAGCGCGCCGTACGGGCCGCGTCCGCGGACGCCGCTGCCGGACGTGTCCGTGCTGTTCCCGTGGCGGGCGTGGACCCGGCACCCGTGGTTCCGGTCGTGGACGACGTGGGTGTTCGTGGCGCTGATCGCGGTGCCGCCGCTGGCGACGACGCTGCCGACGTCCGGCTCCGACGACATCCTGCTGCCGTCGATCGTCTTCGCGTTCTACTTCGCCGCGGCCTGGTTCCTGGTGCTGTGGAAGGTCGTGGCGCCGGGCGGGGTGACAGGCCCGGTGCTCACGCTCGTCGCCGGGATCGCGCTGGTCGTCGAGGCACCTGTCGCGGTGACCCTCGAACGCGCCCTGGCAGCCGACACCGACACCCTGCTCGCCGGGATCGTGACCGTGGGCGTGCCGGAGGAGCTCGCGAAGCTGCTGCCGGTCGCGGCGCTCGCCCTCGTCCACCGACGGGCGTGGCACTCGCTCTCGCCGCGGGACTTCCTGTTCCTGGGCGCGACCTGCGGCCTGGTGTTCGGCGCCGTCGAGGCCGTCAAGTACGCGAACGACTACATGGTCATCGACGACGCGCGGTCGGGGCTGACGCTCGCGTGGCGCCTGCTGACCGGCCCGATCGTCCACGCCTGCTGGGCGGGGCTGTCCGCCTACTTCCTCGGGCTCGCGTCGCGCTACCGCGACGCCGGACCGTGGCTCGCCCTGGCGGGTCTCGGGATCGGGCTCCCCGCGCTGCTGCACGGGCTGAACAACCGGGTCGCCGGTGAGTACGGCGTCGCCTGGGCGGCGGTCGAGGGGTTCAGCGCGCTGCTGTTCCTCGGGTACGCCCGGATCGGGCTGGTCGCGGCCATACCGCCGCGGGTCACGACCGCGGTCCCGTGGGCCGTCGGGCACCCGCCGGCCCCGGTCGCGGCTCCGTGGCCCGCGGGGCACCCGTCGGCCCCGGTCGTCGATCCGGCCCGTCCGGCCCCCGCAGCGTGGCCGCCGCCGCTCCGACCCGGCACCCCGCCGCCGTCGACCACGTCCGGCCGGGTCCCCGACCTCCCGACGACCCGGCTGCCCGTCGTCGGGCGCCCGTGACCGGAATTCACTCGGCCCCGCCCGCGTCCGCGCCTACCGTCGGCGCATGACCTCCGACGCGCACGGCACCGAGATCCGTACCCTCGCCGAGCTGCAGGGGATCACCGGGCAGCCCATCGCGCCCGCGCTGGCGAAGGAGCGCGACCACCTCGTGGACGTGCACCGCGCCTGGCTGGCGGCGTCCCGGTTCCTGCTGCTGGCGACGTCGGGCCGCGACGGCACCTGCGACGTCTCGCCGAAGGGCGACCCGGCCGGTTTCGTGCACGTCGTCGACGACCGCACGGTCGCGATCCCCGAGCGTCCCGGCAACGGCCGCGTCGACGGCTGGCGCAACGTCCTGGAGAACCCGCACGTCGGCGTGATCCTGCTGGTGCCGGGCCGCAACGACACGCTGCGCATCAACGGCCGGGCCCGGCTCGTCCGGGACGCGCCGTACTTCGACGAGCTCGCCGTGAAGGGCCGCCGGCCGCTGCTCGCCTGCGAGGTCGCGATCGACCAGATCTACTTCCACTGCCCCAAGGCGTTCCTGCGCTCCGAGCTGTGGGCGACGACGAGCTGGCCCGCGCCGGACGCGCTGCCCTCCACCGCGCAGCTCGCCAAGCGGCTCGCCCGTCCCGACGAGCCACTGGAGAGGATCGAGGAGTACTACGGTGCCGGCTACGCGGCCCGGCTCTACTGAGGGTCGCGCAGGTTACATCGAAACCGCAGGTCAGACCCTGCACAATGGGGAGACGTGACACCCCCCGTCCCGCCGCTGCGGCGCTCCCTGCGTGCCCTGCTGTCCGCCGTCCTCACCGCGCTCGCGATCCCGGTCGTGCTCGCGGCGGGTGCCGCGCTGCCGCCGGCCGCGGTGGTCGTGGGGATCGTGCTGGCGGTGGTCGTCGCCGGGGTGGCCCGCACCCTGTCCTGGGTGGCCGGGGAACCGGTCGGCGAGCGGGCGACGGCGCTGGCCGTGGCCAGCGGCCTCGGCGCGGGGACCGCGGCGATCGCGCTGGGCGTGGTCGCAGTGTTCGCCGGCCCCGCGGTGCTGGTGCTCGTCCCGTTGCTCACCGGGGCCGGGGTCGCGACCTGGTGGGTCACCCTCCGGGACGTACCGCCCGCGCTCTGACTCCATGATCACCGGTTGTGGAGTCCGGAGTGCACTCCACGGCCGTCTGCGCTCCACAACCGGTAATCGTGAGGCCGCACGGCGAGCGCCACACGCCACTGGTCGCGGACCCTCGTCGCACGGGAATGGCGCGAGGGACCGTTCCCCGGAGACGACGAAGGCCCAGGCTCGGCGGGAGACCTGCCGCTGACCTGGGCCTTCGTGTTCTGAGCGGATGACGGGAATCGAACCCGCGTATTCAGCTTGGGAAGCTGATGTTCTACCATTGAACTACATCCGCATGGCGTGAGATCACCCTAGCACCACGATCCGCGTACCTGTCACGGACCTCCCCTGCCCGGTCGTCGCACGATCCGACCACCGGGCGCGCGTGTCTCGACCCGGCCGCCCGCTCCGCGCACACTCGTCACCGTCGGTCAGACCTCGGCCGGAAGGCGACTGCGATGACGGTGTTCGACCCGACGTCGGGCGACGTGTCCGGGTTCCCCCCCGACCACGAGCACGACGTCCTGCTCATCGCCGGCAGCCGTCCCGAGGTCGCCCGGCTCGCCCCGGTCGCCGGTGCCGTCGCGGCGGCGGACCGCATCCGTGGGATCACCGTCGCCACCGGGCCGGACCCGATGTCCGTCCACGAGGCGTTCGAGGCACTCGGTGTCCCCACCGACATCACGATCCTGCTGCCGCTGGAGACCGGGCCCGGCATGGCCGACGTCGCCGCGGCGCTGTTCACCCGGCTCGACCAGCTGCTCGTCGACCAGGACCCGTCCGCGGTGCTGGTGCACGGTGGTGGGCTGGCGGCCGAGGTCGCGGCGACGGTCGCGTTCTGGCGGCGGATCCCGATCGTGCACATGCAGGCCGGCATGGGTACCGACGACCTGTTGTGCCCGTTCCCGCAGGAGGCGCACCGGCGGGTCATCGGCCAGCTCGCGTCGCTGTTCCTCACCACCAGCGGCTCCGCGCTGGGCAGCCCGCTCGGCCCGAACGTGCTGACGATCGGCGACACGATCAACTCGCTGCCCGGCCCCCGGCACCAGGGCTGTGTCGACGCGCTGGAGCGGGTGCACGACCAGCACCGCAGGCTGATCGTCGTCGACCTGGCGAGGGCCTCGTCGTCGCCGGTGCTGCGCGGGATCGCGGACCTGCTGGAGCGGTACCCGCGGATCGAGATCGTGCTGTTCGGTGCGGTCGCCGCCGGGGAGACGGCGCAGTCGCTCGGGAGCCACCCGCGGGTGACGGTCGTGGCCGAGCCGGCGCTGCCCGACCAGCTGGCCGTGCTCACCGCGGCGACCGTCCTGGTCAGCGACGACCACGAGCTCGTCGTCGACGCACCCGGTCTCGGCACCCTCGCGGTCCTGGTCGACGGGCCGAACGTGCCGCAGCCCGGCGACTCGATCCGCAGCATCGCCGCGCACGACGCGGCCGCCGCCGTCGCGCAGGTGCTCGACGGCGACCACGGGCGCCGCGCCGCCGCGTCGGACGGCTTCGAGGCCGCCCGCGCCGAGCAGGCCGTCGCCTGGATGTTCGGGCTGACCCGCTCGCCGCAGCTGCCCGACGACCTCGGCGGCGGCGGCCGGCACAGCCCCGGCGGGGTGGAGTCGGACTCCGAGGAGTCCTCCGAGGCGTGACCGCGGGCCCTGGATAGGGTGTCGGAGTGCTGCTCTCCGACGGTGACCTGCGCAAGGACATCGAGTCCGGCCGGCTCGTGCTCGACCCGTGGGACGTCGAGATGCTCCAGCCGTCCAGCGTCGACGTCCGGCTGGACCGGTACTTCCGCGTCTTCCAGAACTCGCGCTACACCCACATCGACCCCTCCCGGCAGCAGGACGAGCTGACGACCCCGGTGGAGACGCCGGACGGCGAGTCGTTCGTGCTGCACCCCGGCGAGTTCGTGCTGGGCTCCACGTTCGAGAGGGTCGGGCTGCCCGACGACCTGGCCGGTCGCCTGGAGGGCAAGAGCTCGCTCGGCCGTCTGGGTCTGCTGACCCACTCCACGGCCGGGTTCATCGACCCGGGCTTCACCGGGCACATCACGCTCGAGCTGTCCAACGTGGCGAACCTGCCGATCACGCTGTGGCCGGGGATGAAGATCGGGCAGCTGTGCCTGTTCCGGCTGTCCAGCCCGGCCGAACGGCCCTACGGCACCGAGGGCGTCGGGTCGCGCTACCAGGGGCAGCGGGGCCCGACGCCGTCGCGCGCGTTCCGCAACTTCCACCGCACCGACACCCGGCGGGCCTGAACTCACCCGGCGACCACGGCCGCCACGAGCCCGGGGAACCTCGCGTCGAGGTCGACGCGCCGCAGCCGGGTGCGCAGCACCCTTCCGTCGCGGCGCTGCTCGATCACGCCCGATTCCCGCAGCGTCCGCCAGTGGTGACTCGCGCTGCTCTTGGTCATGTCCGGCAGGATCTCCTGGCAGGTGAGCGTCTCGTCCTCGCCGAGTGCGGCGAGTGTGCGGACGACGCGCATCCGCACGGGGTGGTCGAGTGCTGCGATCACGGTCTCGATGCGCAGCTCGTCGGCGGCCGGGGGCGGGTTCTCCTGCACGCCCCCATAGTACGACTACAGTCGAACTGATGTGGCGGCCGTCATCTGGTGGAGACCGATCGACCCTCTTATAGTTCGAATAGAGTCGAACTATTGGAGGAGTCATGGACATCCGTCGGCACATCGCGACCGAGTTCCACACCGCCCTCACCACCGGGGACCACGACCGGCTGCGGGCGATCCTCGATCCGGAGGTCTCCTGGACCCTGCCGGGCGACAACGCGGTCTCGGGTCGGGTCGACGGCGCCGACGCGGTGCTCGAACGTGCGGCGCTGATCGCGTCCTACGGGGTGGACTTCGCGCTCGAGCACATCCTGGTGAGCGCCGAACACGTCGCGCTCGGGCTGCACAACACGGCCCGCCGCGGGGACCGGGTGCTCGACGAGCACCTCGCCACCGTGTGCCGGATCGGGGGCGACCGGATCGTCGGGATCGAGACCTTCCTGTCCGACGAGCCGGGGATGAACGCGTTCTTCGCCGCCTGAGCGCGCCCGCGGGGGCGTGCACCGCCGCTACGCTGGGCGGTGATGGACGCCGACCGCAGCTCCCCGGACCCGTGGGCCACCGGCCGCCGTCGGAGTGGTCGCCCCGACCGCGGCGTCCGCCGCGCCACCCCACCCCGGTACGACGACGCCGCTCCCGACCCGACCGGGCGTGGCGTCCCCACCCCCGGCACACCCGCGCCCGGCGCCGCTGGCGAGACCGCGGCCGGTGAGGGCGCGGGCCGTTCCGAGCCCGCCACCCCGCCGGACCCCGGTACCGAGCTCGTCGTGTCCCCCGTGGCCCCCCCGGAACCCGACCCCGGCTCACGCGCCCTCACCCGCCGGACCGCACCCGCACCCGCGGACCCGCCACAGGCGGACCGCGGGACGGCGGACCGGGACCCCTGGGCCCCGTGGCGCCGCCTGCGCCCCCGCACCGTCCGCGGTGCCACCGCGCTCGGTCTCGCGGGTGCCGCGATCCTGCTCCTGCCCTTCCTCGACGACCCGGGCCGCTGGTGGGTCCCGGTCGGCCTCGGGTTCGGCACCCTGGTCCTGCTGGCCCTGCTGCGGCTGGACCGGCTGCTTCAGGGGTGGGCACCGCACGTCGCCGGGGTCGTGCTCGTCGCGGCCCTGGTGAACGGCACCCGGGAGAACCCGTGGGCGTGGGCGCTGGCCCTGTCGGTGGGGGTGATCGTCGCCGGGGCGCTGCTGCTGCCGCGCTGGACGGTGCTCGCCGCCGGCGTGGTGCTCCTGGTGGTGTCCGGGGTCGGGTACTCGTTCCGCTCGGCCGAGATCCGGCAGGACCAGGCCCGCGTCGACGCGCAGGCCGGCGCACAGTTCCGCAGCGACCTCGGCGTCGCCCGCCCGCAGCTCGCGCTCGTCTCGCTGGACACCGGGGTCGCCTCGCCGAACCCGGCCCGGGTCTGCCGGCTCGTCCAACCCGCCGCGCTCGACCAGCTCCGCGCCGCGACCGGTGCGGCGGCCTGCGAGGACGCCGTCGCCGTCCTGCACGGGCGGATGCCCGCCGGGGCACAGGTCACCGTCCCGGACCGGCGTCCGGACCCGGACGTGGCGGTCGGCGCCACCACCGCCGTCGACGCCTGCGGCTCGGCGTGGGGCGCGGCCGCACCGCAGCTCGGCCGCGTCGTCCTCACCCGCACCACCCCGGCGACGTTCCAGGTCAGCTCCTTCACCCCCTGCTGAGCCGCACACGACGACGGCCGGGCACCCCCTGCGGGGTACCCGGCCGTCGTCGGTGGTGGGTCAGTTCTCGTTCGAGCGCTCCGGTGTCGCCTCCTCCGGCGACGACCCGTTGCTCGACCCGATCGCCGTGCCGTTCCCCGACGACGCCGGGGTGCCGGTGCTCGACGCGCCGTCCGAGCCGGCCGGGGTCGGGTCCTGCTTCGCGGCCTCGTCGGCCACCTCGGCGGCCGGGGTGGCGGTCCCCGGGGCGTCGGTGGTCGGCGCGCTCTGGCCCTCGGTCTCGGGCTGCGGCTCCGGCGCGGTGTCGGCAGGGGCGTCGCCCCGCTTCACCGCGGTGAGCAGCATCTGCGAGACGTCCTGGACCTGCACGGCCTCACCGGCGGTCTGGTTCACGCCGTCGGTCATCATCGTGCGGCAGAACGGGCAGCCGACCGCCAGCGTGCCGGACGGCTCCGAGCCGCCACCGGCCTCGGTGAGGGTCTCGGCGGCCTCCTCGGCGCGGGTGAAGTTGATGCGCTTGCCGATGCGCTCCTCCATCCACATCCGGGCGCCACCGGCACCGCAGCACATCGACCGGTCGCCGTGCCGCGGCATCTCGGTGAGCGTGGTCGTCCCGGCCGCTCCGGTCGCGTTGATCAGCGCGCGGGGCTCCTCGTAGACCTCGTTGTGCCGCCCGAGGTAGCAGGGGTCGTGGTAGGTGACCGGGCCGGTCTCCTCGCCCGCCGGGGCCGACACCGGGACCAGCTTCTTGTCCCGCACCAGCTTGTTGAGCAGCTGGGTGTGGTGCACGACCTCGTAGTGCCCGTCGAGCTGGGGGTACTCCCGGCCCAGGGTGTTGAGGCAGTGCGGGCAGGTCGTGACGATCTTGCGGGTGCCGGCCTCGCGGCCCTCGAACACGGTGTTGAGGGTCTCGACGTTCTGCTGGGCGAGCATCTGGAACACGAACTCGTTGCCCGCGCGGCGCGCGGGGTCACCGGTGCAGGTCTCCCCCGAGCCGAGGACGGCGAAGTTCACCCCGGCGCGGTGCAGCAGCTCCGCGGTGGCCCGGACGGTCTTCTTCTGGCCGTCGTCGAACGCGCCGGCGCAGCCGATCCAGAACAGGTACTCGGTCTCGGCGTCCAGCTCGCTCTCGACGACCGGGACCTCGAAGTCGAGGCCCTTGGTCCACTCGAGGCGGTCCTTGGCGTTCTGGCCCCAGGGGTTGCCCTTGTTCTCCAGGTTCTTGAACAGCGAGTTGAGCTCGGTGGGGAACTCGGTCTCGATGAGGACCTGGTAGCGGCGCATGTCGATGATGTGGTCGACGTGCTCGATGTCGACCGGGCACTGCTCGACGCACGCGCCGCAGGTGGTGCAGGACCACAGGATGTCGGGGTCGATGACTCCGAGGACGTCCTCACCGCCGACCAGCGGCCGGCCCGCGGCCTCCAGGGCGTCGACCGGGATGGCCTTGAGCCGCTCCTCGGCGCCCTCGCCGGTGATGCCGACCTCGTCGCCCGCCATGTCGCGGCTGCCGCCGGCGAGCAGGTAGGGGGCCTTCTCGTAGGCGTGGTCGCGCAGGGCGTTGACCAGCAGCTTCGGCGACAGCGGCTTCTCGGTGTTCCACGCGGGGCACTGCGACTGGCAGCGGCCGCACTCGGTGCAGGTGGTGAAGTCGAGCAGGCCCTTCCAGGTGAAGTCCTCGACCTTGCCGACGCCGAAGGTGTCGGTGTCGGGGTCGGCCTCCTCCAGGTCCAGCGGCTTGCCGTTCGACATCATCGGCCGGGTCGCGCCGAGGGCCTTGTAGCCGTCGTCGTTGCGCTTGAAGTAGATGTTCGGGAACGCGGTGAACCGGTGCCAGGCCACACCCATCGTCGGGGTGAGCGCGATGACGATCAGCCAGACCGTCGCGGACAGCACCTTCACCGCGGCGAAGACGGTGACCAGCGTGGTCGAGGCGGGCAGGACCGCGGACAGCGCGTAGGAGACCGGGGCGGACCAGACCGGCACGTCGAACGCGCCCAGGGAGATCTTCGCGCCGCGCACCACCAGGATGCCCAGGCCCTCGAGGAACACGATCGCCTCGACGAAGTAGGCGCGGCCCATGTTCGAGCCGTAGAACCGCGACATCCGGCCCTGCCGGTTCGGGTTGTTCGCCTGGCGGATGACGATCAGCGCGGCGATGCCGACGACCGTGCCGACGCCGAGGATCTCGACGAACAGCGAGTACACCGACCACTGCCCGATCAGCGGCAGGTGGAAGGTCGGGTTCCAGACCTCGACGAAGGCCTCGACCAGCGCCAGGAACAGGCCGCCGAATCCGACCATGACCAGCCAGTGGACGATGCCCACCTTGGTCCACTTGAGCATCCTGGTGTGACCCAGGGTCTCCTTGAGCATCGTCGCGAACCGCGGCCCGAACGGGCCGGTGCGCGTCGGGTCGGACTCACCGAGCCGGATGATCTTCACCATCCGGGTCACGGTCATCGCGACGAGGGCCACGGCGACGATCGCCGACAGCACGGTGACGATGCCGAGCGTGTACTGCACCCAGGTCATCTGGAGGAACCTCCCTGTTGAACACCCAGCGGTCCCTGCCGGAGCGTGGTGCTGCCGTGACGGATCGGGACGGGAAACGATGAACCGGTCCGGTGGCGCGCGTCGGCGAGGGCGCGGTCGGGGGCGCACGGAGTACCGTGCCGCCGGGACCGGGCGGGCCTCTCCATCGCAGTGCCTCCTCGGACCTCGTCGCCGCACTGGTGTGGTGGGGTGCGACGACGGTCGGGCGAAGGGTAGTGCGCCCGGCCTGGGGTCGCCCGACCCCGTCATGGTCGGGTCGTGCTTGTTACCGAACAGTAGCCAAGGACGACCATGACATCTCGGACCGGGGCCGGTCCCGCGGGGAGACACGAGTCACGCCCGATCGGCGCTGGTCCGACCGTGTCGACCCGATCGCGCAGCGTGGCGCACCGGTGGGCCGGGTGGCTCAGCCCCTAGGATCCCGTACGGGTCTCGTGGTCTACTCGCCTGCGGGAGCGACCGGGACAAGCGGACTGCCGCAAGGAGGAGCTGTGAAGACCTCGTACGAGGCGATCCAGCTGGTACTCGCCCAGGGCGGACAGCTGACCACGGTCAACCTCCGTGACTGGATCACGAACAACATCGTGCCGCTGATCCTGCTCGCGATCGCCGTCATCCTGCTGTGGATCGGTGGTCGTGGTGACAACGCCGGCGTGGCCCGGCGCAGCATCGGACTGCTGGTGGGTCTGATCGCACTGGGCATCGCCGTGACCGGCAGCGGTCCGGCCATCGGACAGGCGCTGGCCAACCTGCTCGTGACCCCGGGCTGATCCGTGCTCGTTCGCACGGACGACGAGGTCTACCGCGTCGACGCCGTCTGGCTCGGGCCGCCACGGGCCACCTTCCCCTGGCGCGCCCGCTACGTCAGCTACGGCGTCGGACTCCTCGTCATGATGCTGATCATGTTCGTCCAGCGCCGGCTCGGTATCGGCCTGGACTTCTTCTCCGTGGCCTGGGCGCTCGTCGGCACCGTCGCGATCACCCGCCTGCTCGGCAAGAAGATCGACTACGAGCGGCCGCTGGGCCAGGTCCTCGGCCAGTTCTGGGCCGAGGTGACGGGGCCGCGGGCCGGCCGGAAGGCCGCGGGCGGCTCGGTCCGCGCGGGGCACGTCCGCGTCCACACCACCCGTGCCCACCCCGGCGTCCCGTCGGCCGGTGGCCGGACCCCCGCGCTGTCCACCGTGCAGCGCACCCGGATCGACGCCGCGGGGACGCAGCCGCCGGTCACCGTGGACGCCGTCGTGGACACGCCCGCCACCACCGCTCCGGTGGTCCCGGGGCTCGAGGCGCCGGTCGCCGCACCCGCGCGCGTGGTCCCGCCACTGCCGGAGCCGGGCAGCGCGCCGCGCCGGAGCCGTTTCCGCCGGGCCCGCGGCGGTGGCAGCGGTCGCGGCGCGAGCGTGCCCGCGCGCACCCCCCGTCCCGACCCGTGGCGCCGGAGTGGCCACCGTGGCCGCACCTGAGCGGACCCCCCGGCCGAAGGCCCGGCGCGGCCGGGCCCGTGCCGGCGAGGGCGGTTCGGACTACACCCCGTCGATCGCGCTGCGCTCGATCGACGGGCACATCACGCGTACCAACGGGCAGGTCATGGCCTGGTACCGGCTCGCGGCGCAGGCGTGGAGCTTCCGCAGCGACAACCAGCGCGAGGTCCTGATCCGCCAGATCGCCGCGCAGCTCGGCGAGCTGCAGGGGCGCTGGCTGCACCTGCGCGTCACGACCCGGCCCTACCCGGTGCACATGTGGGCGGAGTCGTTCGACCAGAACGCGATCGGCCGTATGCCCGACGTGCCCGGCGCCCTGGGCTGGGACGGGTTCCTGGAGGGCGAGCAGCGCCACCTGATGGGGCTGTCGATGGCGGACAAGGAGGTCTTCCTCGGCATCGAGGTCTCCGGCCGCGGGCTGATCGACCGCTGGGTGGAGCGCGCCGCGCCCGTCCTGGACCGCCTCGTGCCCTCCGCGGTCAAGGCCGAGCTCGCCGCGCTGGAGACCGAGATCAACCACCTGGACGTGCTCGTCGCCGGGTCCGGTCTCGACGCCGTCCCCGCGAGCGCGGAGGACATGGCCTGGCTGATGCACCGCTCGGTCGCCCTCGGGCTGCCCGCCCCGCGCGGGCTCTCCTCGGTGCCGCGCGGGGTGTCGACCTGGGAGCCGGAGGACCTCGCCGCGTTCACCGAGGGCGTCGACCTGCACCAGGAGCCCTACGCGCCGACGGTGCAGGTCGTCGGGCGGATGCGCAGCCAGACCGTCACCCGCAACGTCGCGGTGCTGAGCGTCGGGCTGATGGAGGGTCTGCGGATCCCCGAGATCGACGACCCGTGGATGCAGCACTCCGACCGGCTGCCGTTCCCGGTGGAGTGGTCCGCGCGGATCTACGTGCGCCGACCGGAGGACGTCACCGGCGAGCTGCAGCGCCAGATGGGCAAGGTGCGCAGCCAGATCCGGCACTACACCCACGACCACGACCTCGACCCGCCGATGTCGCTCGCGCGGCAGGCCGACCGGGTCCTGGAGGTCGAGGACGAGCTCACCACCGGGCTCACCCAGCTCAACACCCGTCTCTACGGCTGGTGGCGGATCGCCGTCTCGGGCCGCGACGAGGCCGAGGCCACCACCCGCGCCCAGCAGGTCGTCGACCTGTACCGGCCCAAGGTGCAGATCGAGCACCCCGAGGCGCAGTACCGCTACGCCCGCGAGTTCATCCCCGGCGAGCCGCTGGCCGCGACGGCCTACCGGCGACGCGGGTCGGTCACCTGGGCGGCCGCCGCGGTCCCGGCCGCGACGGCCAGCGTCGGCGACCGGCGCGGAATCATGCTCGGCGAGACCTGCACCGCGACCCGGCGTCCGGTGGCCTGGGACCCGTGGCTCGCCCAGGAGGTGCGACGCGCGTCCGGGCTCACCGCGATCGTCGGCGGGCTGGGCTCGGGCAAGTCGTTCCTGACCGGGCTGGTCGTCTACAAGACGTTGCGCGCCGGGGCCCGCTGGACGGTGCTCGACCCGTCCGGGCCGCTGGCCGAGCTGACCCGGCTGCCGGAGCTGGCGCCGTTCTCCCGGCACATCAACCTGCTCCGCGCCGACCCCGG
Source organism: Pseudonocardia sp. 2-7 (assembly GCF_056341085.1). Classification (NCBI taxonomy): domain Bacteria; kingdom Bacillati; phylum Actinomycetota; class Actinomycetes; order Pseudonocardiales; family Pseudonocardiaceae; genus Pseudonocardia; species Pseudonocardia sp. 2-7. Next base: position 5,418,397 of record NZ_CP094507.1, on the reverse strand, counting down.
CATCCTCAACCCGTACCGGGTGGTCGCCGAGCCGCGGCCGGACCACTTCCTCGACGACGAGGACCCCGAGCGCGCCTGGAAGCGGGAGCGCTCGCTGGCCGCGGCCACCCGCCGTCGGCTGGTGCTCGACGTGCTGTCCGGGCTGCTGCCCTACGAGATCGCCCGCCAGCCCCACACCCGGATCGTGCTGCTTCGCGCGGTCCGCGAGGTCGGCGGCTCGCCCGACCGGCACCCGGGCATGGTCATCGACGCGCTGCGCCGGCACGCCGGTGAGGGCGAGGACCACGCCGGTGTCGTCGCGGACTTCCTCGACGAGCGGCGCGAGCTGCCGCAGGCCGCGCTGCTGTTCCCCGACGAGACCCGGGCCGACCCCTGGCAGGCCGACCGGGACTACCGGCTCACCGTGCTGACGATGCAGGGACTGTCGCTGCCGCGCCCGGGCAGTCCGCGCGAGGAGTGGACCGACAACGAGTCGCTCGGCGTCGAGCTGCTGAACCTGGCGTCCTGGCTGACCCAGCGCACGATCTACGACGCCGACCGCAACCTGCGCAAGGGCGTCGCGCTCGACGAGACGCACTTCCTGTCCCAGGTGCCCACCGGCAAGGTGCTCATCGACCGCCTCGCCCGCGACTCCCGCAAGTTCAACGTCCGCGCCCTGTTCGCCTCCCAGCTGGCCGGTGACCTGCTGCGGGTCTCGGGCTTCGCGTCGCTGGTCAACGCCGTGTTCGTCGGCCGCACCGACGACGAGGAGGCCCAGTCCGAGGCGCTGCGGCTGCTGCGCGTGCCCACCGACGTCGGCTACGAGGAGATGCTCGGGACCCTGTCCCCGCGCCCCCGCCACGACGACCGGCCCGACGACGCGCCCCGCCAGTTCGTCTTCGCCGACGGCCACGGCGGCGTGGAGAAGGTCCGCATCGACCTGGAGGCACCGCACCTGGAGCACGTCCGCGAGGCGCTCGACACCAACCCCGACGCCGCCCGCGTCGTCGCCCCGCGCCCGCCGGGTGGCCCGGCGATCACCGCGCCCGGGCATCCCGAGATGACCGCACCCGACGAGCCGAGCCCGCTGCCCGCCCGGCGCGCCCCCGCCCCCGTGGTGCTGCCCGACCTCGACGGCGACGAGATCGACCTGCGTACCGACACCCGGATCGGCCCCGGCGACGACGACCCGGTCCTGGCCGGCGGGATCCGTGCCGGTGGGGTGCAGGTCGTGTCGGTCGCCGCGACCGACGCCGCCGTCGGCCGCGCGGAGCTCTACGACGACGAGCAGCTCGACCTGCTCGACGAGCTCGACGACGACTGGGTGGTCGACGAGCCCGCCCCCGTGGACGGCACCGCCTCCGCGAACGGCACCGCCTCCGGCAACGGCACCGCCTCCGCGAACGGCACCGCCTCCACGGACGGCGCCGCCCCCACGAACGGCACCGGCCCGTCGAAGGGGACGGCGGCCACGAACGGCCACCCCGCGGCCGCTCCCCCCGACGGGGACGGACGGTGACGGCGGGCCTCGACCCGTCCGGCGGCGCAGGCGTCTGGGTCGTCCTGGGCGTGCTGCTCGCGGCCGTCGTCGTGTCGGTGCGGAGGACCCGCCGCCGTACGCCGCAGACGCCCGGGGTGACCCGCCGCCGTCGTCGTCGGACGGCGGTCCTGGTGGTCACCGCGATCGCCGGCGGCACGCTGCTGCTCGGCTCGCCGGCCATGGCGCAGGCGCTGGACTGCAAGTCCCCGCCGGAACCGGACCGCCCCGGCACCGGGCTGGTCGGCTCGCTGGACCGGCCCTCGGCGCTGCACGGGGAGGCCGGCAGCGTCTACGAGGAGGTCGGCTACGCCGGGCTCGTCTGGCACAACTACGACCTGGGCTGCGCCACGTCGGGAGTGCTGAACCCGTCGGTCACCACCGACACCTGGTTGGGCAACCAGGTCTTCAACCTGGCGAAGCTGACCGTCGGTGGGGTGAACTGGGCGCACTACCTCATCGCCGACGGCGGGTCGTTGTTCGCGCCGCTCGACCAGGTCATCACCACCGCGACCCGGGCGATGTACGAGACCGTGTTCACCACCTGGGTGGGCCTCGGCCTGCTCGGCTTCGCGATCATCGTGCTGCTGCTGGCGATGCGCGGGGAGCTCGCGCGCCAGGCCCAGCGCACCGGCATCGCCGTACTCGCGCTGATGCTCGGCTCCGCCGCCTACCTCGCACCGGTCGACTGGTCCCGCGCCGCGGACAACCTGCTGCTCGACGGCGTCACGCAGATGCAGGAGGGCTTCCTCGGCCAGGTCGGGCTGGGCACCCGCGACACCCTCCCGACGGTGCTCGTCGACCAGGTCGCCTACCAGAACTGGCTGCGCGGCACGTTCGGCGCGCCGGACGTCCCGCAGGCCCAGGAGCTGGGCCGGGACCTGCTGCGGGCGCAGGCGTTCACCATCGACGAGATCGACCAGGGCCAGGACACGTCCGAGACGGCGGAGCGCAAGAAGGGCGAGTACGCCGCGCTCGCCGACCGCATGGGGGACCGCTACCTGTACTTCACCGGGGCCTCCGGCAGCCGGATCGGGGCCGGGACGCTCGCGCTGATCCAGGCCGCGTGCATCGCGCTGTTCCAGCTGCTGTCCAAGGTCCTGGTGCTGGTCGCACTGCTGATCATCCGGCTGATGGTGGTGACGGCGCCGGCGATCGCCGTCGTCGCGCTGCTGAAACCGGACGTCATCCCGGCGATCCTGCGCATCGGTGGCGCCGCGATCGTGAACACCCTCGTCGTCGGGGCGCTGGCCGGACTGCACGCGCTGCTGGTCGTGTCGCTGTTCGCCCCAGGGTCCGGGGTCGACCTGTGGCTCGCGCTGCTGGTGACCGGCGTGGTCACGCTCGTGCTGTGGGCGGTCGCGCGGCCGTTCCGGCGGCTGGTGTCGATGGTGACACTGACCCGTGAGCAGTTCGGCGGGATCGTCCCCGGCATCAACGGCGGCCCGGTGTCGCGGGTGTGGAACCGGATGCGCGGCCCGGACGACGCCGACGAGCGCCAGTCCCGCTGGTGGTCCGAGCGCGGCGGCCCCGGCGGGTCCGGCGACCCGGGCGCGGCGCGACCGGAGGCCGAGACCGCGGCCGGGCCGGGGGCCCGGGTCCGTCGTCGCGCGGCACCGGACGTGTCCTCGCCCCAGGCGGCCCGGATCGCCGAGCCGCGCCGCGGGGCGCTGCCGGTCGGGGCGTCCGGGCGGCCCGACACCGGGTTCGCCACGCGGGTCGACCCCGGCGAGGTCGACGACCGCTCCATCTACCGCCGCGACGACGCGGGGCCCCGCCGCCCCGGCGACCCGACCCCGGTGAGCCCGGAGCTCGTCGACGGCGTGCCCGTCTACAAGATCTACCGCCCGCGGGCGGCCCGCACCGGCGGCGACCGTGCCGATTAGGTCCTCCCGCGGCCGCGCCGGCGCCTACCGCGCGGTGTGGCAGTGGCCGCTGCGCTCCCCCGCCCGGCTCGCCGTGACGGTGGTGGTCCTGGGCGGGCTCGTGTTCGGGCTGGTCTCGCTCGGCGGTTCCGGCGGGGCGGCGTCCGGCGGCCTGATCGCCGGGGGCGGCTCCGGCGGCAACCGGTGGGACAGCGGGTCGTCCGGCGTCTCCGCGACGCCCACCCCGACGCTGCTGCCGCCGGTGCCCGAGCTGACCCCCGAGGCGCTGCCGGTGTCGCAGGCCCCGCGGCAGGCGCTGGAGACGGCGCGGGTGTGGGCGGCGGCCTGGGTGAACCATCCCGACGGGATGACCTCCCAGCAGTGGGTCGCCGGGCTGCGGCCGTACACGACCGACGAGTTCCTCGGCGTGCTCGCGGGCGTCGACCCGTCGAACGTGCCCGCCTCCCGGGTCACCGGGCCCGCGACCCCGACCCGGGTCGCGCCGAAGAGCATCGAGGTCACCGTGCCGACCGACACGCTGACCCTGCGGATCCTGGTCGTCGACACCGAGGCGGGCTGGAAGGTGTCCCGCTACGACCGGGCATGAGCACCCCGCTGACGCGTGCGCTGCGGCCGCTGCGGCTGCTGCTGCCGTTCCTCGCGATCGGGATGGCGCTGGTGCTGTTCCTGACCGTCGGCTTCCTCGCGTTCAGCCCCAACCTCGGCGGCGGCCGGTCGAACGCGGCCTGGTGCGACACCGGGATCTCGACCGCGACGGTCGGCCGTGGCGGCGGGGGAGCCACCTTCGAGACGCTGTCCGACGAGCAGAGGCAGAACGCCGCCGCGATCATCTCGGTCGCCAAGGACATGCAGCTCCCGCCGAAGGCGTGGCTGATCGCGCTGGCCACCGCGATGCAGGAGTCGACGCTCCGCAACATCGACTACGGCGACCGGGACTCGCTCGGGCTGTTCCAGCAGCGGCCGTCGCAGGGGTGGGGCACCCCCGCGCAGGTCACCGACCCCGCCTACAGCAGCCGCATCTTCTACGAACGGCTGATGGAGGTGCCGGGCTGGGACTCGATGCCGGTCACCAAGGCCGCGCAGACCGTGCAGCGCTCGGCCTTCCCCGACGCCTACGCCAAGTGGGAGGGCCTGGCCGCGTCGCTGGTCGAGAACATCGGCGACGTCGCCAACCCGACGGGCTGCGCCCCCGGTACGACCGGCGCGCTGCCCCCGGGCGTCGCCGGGGCCGCGATCGGCTTCGCGCTCGGCGAGCTCGGCAAGCCCTACGTGTGGGGCGCGACCGGACCGGACTCCTGGGACTGCTCCAGCCTGCTGCAGGCGTCGTACCGGGCGGCCGGCGTCACGATCCCGCGGGTGTCGCGCGACCAGTACAACTCCGGCGGCCACCTGCCGGTCCGGGACATGCAGCCGGGCGACTTCCTCTTCTACGCGCACGACACCTCGGACCCGACCACGATCTACCACGTGATGATGTACCTGGGCGACGGCAAGATGGTCGAGGCGCCGAACCGCAACTTCCCCGTCCGCGTGCAGCCGGTGTCGTGGGAGTTCTCCGATCTCGTCCCGCTCGCCACCCGGCCGGGGACCACGCCGAACCCCGCCTGAGCGGGGTCGAGGCGCCATCATGGGCGACATGCGCTCCCCGCTCTCGGACTATCTCGACTCCGCGGCGCCCGGTGCCTGCCCGGACCACCTCGTCGTGCCGCGGTCACTGGCCCAGTCGATGCCGCTGCGCTGGCAGCAGGTCTTCGTCGGTCTGCTCACCGACCTGCACGACGCCTACCCCGGCGTCGACTGGCCGGAGTACGCCGTGTCCGCGGTGCGGGCCGAACCGTTGACCGAGCTCGACGACGCCCAGCTCGCCACACACGGCTACGTCACCGAGCTGGGGCCCGACGGCGACCTCGAGTACCGCGACGCCGACGACCGCGTCGTCCCCGGGTCGCTGCCCGTCCGGGTGGGAGGTGCCCGACACCGTGCCGCCGGCGTCGGCGGGGCAGGTGCCGCGGGGGACCGTCGTCCTGCGCTGACCGCGCCCCGCGTCGCCGCTTGCTGCTCGCACCGGTCGGGTCCGGCCCGGTGCGCGGGGGTGTCGCCGAGATGCACCTCAGCGGGAATCGTCGATCTCCACAGGCCGCTGAGCTGCATCTCGGCGTGCGGCAGGGACACCTCCCCTGCGGATCCGCTCACCCGGTGAGCGAGTTCCCGGCCCCCTCACCAGGCCCGGTGCGTCCCGACCGGCGCGCGACGGCGCTGCGCCGCGTCGGCGAGCCGGTCCAGCTCACGGACCAGGTACGCGGCGTCGGCCGGACCGGCGTGCACGACGGCGTCGTCGGGGAGCGGGCCGCCGACGACGTCCGGGGTCGGGCGCCGCTGGACGTAACAGCCGTCCGTGGTGGCGTGCACCAGGAGGACGCCCGGCGCGCGGCACGGGTCGGGTCCCTTCCGGCCGGCGCCGAGCTGGGCGACGCCCTCGACCTGCCCCATCCGCCGCAGCATCTCGGCCTCGGTCCCGCTGCAGCCCCGCCGCAGGAGCTCGTGGACGAGCCGGTCGGGATCGCCGTCGGCGCGCTCGGCGGCCTCGCCCAGCACCGCGACGGGGATCCGCACCCCGGCCCCGGGGCCGGGTACGACCTCGCCGAGCAGCTCGACCAGGACGGCCGACGCGTCGTCGGGCGGGACGCGGACCAGCGCGACGTCGTCGCCGATCCGGGTGGCCAGCACCGCGCGCCCGGCCCGCCGCGCGACCAGCGCCCGCTGCCACGACGGCGGTGCGACCACGAGGTCGTGCTGGAACTCCGGTGCGACGACCGTGCGCAGGTCGCCGACCAGGCCCGGCTCGAACGCGGTGCCGGTGAACAGGCCGCGTGCGGCGAGGGTGTCGAGACACCCCCGCACGACACGGGCCCGCTCGACGTCGGTGAACCCGGGGCTGAGCAGCTCCAGGACCGCGGGGTTGCGACCGAGGTCGAGCAGGTCCCGGGCGACGTCGAACTCGGCGGCGGTGAGGACGGTGGCGCGGTTCCAGTCGATCATCGGTGGGGCTCCTCGGGGGCCAGGACGGCGTCGGTCGCGGCGATCTCGATGTCGAACACCTCGTCGGTGGGGACGACGTAGCGGTTGCGGTGGTCCCGGGTGTCGCGGCTGCCCGCGCCGCCGGCCACCGGGCCGTAGCCGCCGGGGGCGCCGCCGCGTCCGGTGCTCTCGCCGGGGCGGGCGGACCAGGCCGGCTCGGCGGTCCGGGCGCCGGGACCGAACTGCTCGTGCAGGCGCGCGCCACCGGATCCCGTGCCGCCGGGGAGCCGGTCGCCGTACCCGGGACCAGGGGCCGACGGCGGGACGAGCGGCTGGGCCCGGGTCCGTTCGCCGAACCGGCGTCCGAGGTCGACGCGGGCGGCGAGCGGGTCGGGGCCCGGTGTCGTCGTCGGGTACGGGCCCGGGGCCGCCGCCGGCCGGTACGGGTCCGGGGCGGGCGTGGTCGTCGGGTCGAGGTGCTGGGGTGCGACGACGTCGACCGGCCCGGGGAGCCCGGTGCCGCGGTCCCGGTCGGCCACGCCGTCGCCGGTGGTCCCGGGACCACCGGGCCCCGCGGTTCTCCCGACGTCCGGCGTGCCGGGGCCCGATCCGACGAACCCCGATCCCTCGGTCCCCGGCCCGCCGTGAGCACCGACGCCGTCCGGTCCGGGGCGGGGCCCGCCGCCCGGCTGGTCCGGGACGCCGGTTCCCGGACCGCCTCCGCCGAGAGGGGTGGCTCCGCCGCCGGCCCCGACACCCGCCGGGCCGTGACCGCCGGCCCCGGCCGAGCCCGGCGCCGGACCTCCCGCACCGGTGGGCGTCGCGGCCGACCCCGGGTCGACGGTGCGGAAGCGGTCGTCGATCGCCGACGCCGTGTCGAGATGCTCCTGGAGGACGCGGTCGGCCTCCTCGCTGTGCCGCTGGTCGCGTTCGAGCGAGGTGACGTAGTCGGCGACGGTGGCGCTCAGCCCGGTCAACGGGGTGCTCGCCAGCAGGTGGAGGTTGCGGACACCGCTGGTGAAGATGCCCGGCGGGGTGGGATCCAGGGCGGCGATGGCGGCCTGGGCGCGGTCGAAGGACTGCCCGTAGGCGTCCAGCTGGGTCGCGCCGTTCGCGGTGACGGGGGCGGTGCACATCATCGAGGTGGTGATGCCGTCGAGGGACTGCTGGGCGGCGGCCGCGGCGGGGCCCTGCCAGGAGATGCCCAGCTCGGCCATGCGTTTCCGGGCCTCGTCCGATGCGGAGCGCAGCTCGGCGTCCGCGGTGCGGAGTGCGGCTGCGGCGTCGGCGACCGCTGTCGAGCCGGGTTTCCCGACCACCCAGGCGTATTTCTCCTGGAGGGTCCTGGCAGCGAAGTTGAACTGCTGGTGGAAGGCCATCACGAATCGCCTGTGGCCTTCGGGCCGAACGACTTCTCGATGTCGGTCTCGTTCAGCTGGTAGGACTCCGCCACGAGACGAAGGCCCCGGACGGCTTGCTCGAGTTCGTCCTGGTGGGCTGCGTGAACTTCGAGGATGTGCTGGTACTTGTCGTCGAACGCCGGAGTGGCGAGTTCCGAGATGGGATCGGTTCCACATCGCTCGACCCGGCGGGTGCGTGCAGTGATCAGCGCCGATCGCATGTCGTCGATCTGACGATTGAGGGTCTCGCCGACCTGCAGCACGGTGGCGGGAGAGATCTGACTCAGCAGGATGGGATCAGCCGGAGAGGAAGCGGACGGCCCGGGAGACATGGGCGAACGTTAGAGACGTCGCCGATCCACGACGGCCCTTTCGACGAAGGCGTTCACGCACGCGAACTCCCCGGGTCGACGCGGCATCAGCGCGCTGTGAGCTCAGCGAGCACCGCGTCCGCCAGCTCCTGGGAGCGGTCACACAGGGAGCTGTCCGTCAGACCTGCGTCGCGGAGGTTCGTCGCCAGAGCCTGGGACTGCGTCCGCAGGGATGTGTCGTCGGCGATGTCCACGACGATGTCGCACCCCGGAAAGGTCTCGGATCGGTCGGACGACCGCACCATCCAGTACCCGGCCAGCGAATCGAACGTCACCCCCGGAGCCCGGGCCAGTTCGGCAGCGGGAACCGGCAGGAACTGGACGCTGGAGTCGATCTTCGGGGTGCGTCCCAGATAAGTGCATGTGGGCGATGGCTTGCCGTCGATCGTCACCTCGCCGGGCCGCCCTGCGTCCAGGTCGAGCTCGGCGCGCCGGGCGTCATCGACGAGGTCGCACGGTTGGCGTCCGCTGACGTCGACGGCTGCTGGTCGTGGAGGCAGGGGCGCCGCGGCCATCGGATCCCCGGAGTTCGGTGCCGACCGGCACCCGACGAGCGGAAGCGTGAGGCCGATGAGCACTGCGGCGACGGCTGCCCCACGCGGAGCGGGTCCGAGCACGGTGATCCTCCGAGGACGAACGAGCGGCCCACAGGCTAGCCCGCCCCACCCCCGTCGACGGCCGTTCGGAGCACCCGCGAACGTCGTGGATAAAAGTTGAGTCCCCCGGGAACAAGTCTTCCGGGTCGCCCGTTGACCCCCATGAGAGCAAGTTGAGCAGGACCCACTCAAGGGCGATGCACGAGGCGCTCCCCGGCCTGGTACAACTTGAGCCGGACGCACTCACACCCCACACATCTCGGAGGCAGTCACCATGGCTCGTACGGTCGGTATCGACCTCGGGACCACCAACTCCGTCGTCGCCGTCCTCGAGGGTGGCGAGCCGACGGTGATCGCGAACTCGGAGGGTGCCCGCACCACTCCGTCGATCGTCGCGTTCGCGCGCAACGGCGAGGTCCTCACCGGTCAGTCGGCGAAGAACCAGGCGGTCACCAACTCCGACCGCACGTTCCGCTCGGTCAAGCGTCACATCGGCACGGACTGGAAGACGTCGGAGATCGACGGCAAGACCTTCGCGGCGCAGGAGATCAGCGCCCGCGTCCTGCAGAAGCTGAAGCGGGACGCCGAGGCCTACCTGGGCGACGAGGTCACCGACGCCGTCATCACGGTGCCCGCGTACTTCGAGGACGCGCAGCGCCAGGCGACCAAGGAGGCCGGCCAGATCGCCGGTCTGAACGTGCTCCGGATCGTCAACGAGCCGACCGCGGCCGCGCTGGCCTACGGCCTCGACAAGGGCGACAAGGAGCAGACCATCCTGGTCTTCGACCTGGGTGGCGGCACGTTCGACGTGTCCCTGCTGGAGATCGCCGAGGGCGTGGTCGAGGTCAAGGCCACCAACGGCGACAACCACCTCGGTGGTGACGACTGGGACGAGCGGGTCGTCAGCTGGCTCGTCGACAAGTTCAAGTCCTCCCAGGGCATCGACCTGACCAAGGACAAGATGGCGATGCAGCGGCTCCGCGAGGCCGCCGAGAAGGCGAAGATCGAGCTGTCCAGCTCCTCGTCGACCAGCATCAACCTGCCCTACATCACGGTCGACTCGGACAAGAACCCGCTGTTCCTGGACGAGACGCTGTCCCGCGCGGAGTTCCAGCGGGTCACCCAGGACCTCCTGGACCGCACCCGCAACCCGTTCAACCAGGTCATCAAGGACGCCGGCATCTCGGTGAACCAGATCGACCACGTCGTGCTCGTCGGTGGCTCCACCCGGATGCCCGCCGTCACCGAGCTCGTCAAGGAGCTGACCGGCGGCAAGGAGCCCAACAAGGGCGTCAACCCGGACGAGGTCGTCGCCGCCGGTGCCGCGTTGCAGGCCGGTGTGCTCCGCGGTGAGGTCAAGGACGTCCTGCTGCTCGACGTCACCCCGCTGTCCCTGGGCATCGAGACCAAGGGCGGCGTCATGACCAAGCTGATCGAGAAGAACACCACGATCCCGACCAAGCGCTCGGAGATCTTCTCCACCGCGGACGACAACCAGCCGTCGGTGCAGATCCAGGTCTTCCAGGGCGAGCGCGAGATCGCCGCGTACAACAAGAAGCTCGGCATGTTCGAGCTGACCGGCATCGCGCCGGCGCCGCGCGGCGTCCCGCAGATCGAGGTCTCCTTCGACATCGACGCCAACGGCATCGTCAACGTGTCCGCCAAGGACATGGGCACCGGCAAGAGCCAGGAGATGACGATCACCGGCGGGTCGGCCCTGTCCAAGGACGACATCGACCGCATGGTCAAGGAGGCCGAGGCGCACGCCGAGGAGGACGCCAAGCGTCGCGAGGAGGCGGAGACCCGCAACCAGGCGGAGACCCTCGTCTACCAGACGGAGAAGTTCGTCAAGGAGAACGACGAGAAGCTCCCCTCCGACGTGAAGGACGCGGTGAACGCCGCCCTGGGTGAGACCCAGGAGGCGCTGAAGGGCACCGACCACGAGGCGATCAAGTCCTCGATGGAGAAGCTCGCCACCGAGTCCCAGAAGATGGGGTCCGCCCTGTACTCGCAGCCCGGTGCCGAGGGCGCCGCGGGTGCCGGTGCCGAGGGTGGTGCCGGCGCGGCCGGTGCCTCCGACGCGCAGGACGACGTCGTCGACGCCGAGATCGTGGACGACGACAAGGACGCCAAGGGCGACAAGTGACGGCCGGCGGCCATCCACGGGACGACAGGACGGTCGACATGGCTGACGAACAGAAGCAGGAGGAGCCGGTGACGTTCCGGGACCGCCGCAAGGTGGACCCGGAGACCGGCGAGGTCCGTCCCGACGCCGACGCGAACGGGGCCGTCGACACGGCGGCCCCGGCCGGGGACGGCGAGCAGGTCGCGGGCCCGGCCGACGGGGAGGACCCGGAGCTCGAGAAGCTGCGGGCCGAGGTCGCCGAGCGCACCGCGGACCTGCAGCGGGTCAGCGCCGAGTACGCCAACTACCGGCGTCGGGCCGACCGGGACCGTGAGCAGACCAAGGTGGACGCGAAGGTCTCCTTCGCGAACGACCTGCTGGTGGTGCTCGACGACTTCGAGCGCGCCGCCCAGCACGGCGACCTCACGGGACCGTTCAAGGCCGCGGCCGACAAGGTCACCACGGTGCTGACCAAGCTGGGTCTCGAGCCGTTCGGGACCGAGGGCGAGTCCTTCGACCCGCAGCTCCACGAGGCCGTGCAGCACGAGCCGGCCGAGGGCTCCGGCCCCACGGTCACCGTGCTGTCGACGGTGCTGCGCCGTGGCTATCGCATCTCCGACCGGGTCCTCCGGCCGGCGATGGTGACCGTGCAGGACCGCCCCGAGGCTCCGGCCGGGGGCGGCGCGGACGCCGGCGACGGCGAGCCGCAGAACCCGGCCTGACCAGGACGGGAAGGGACGTGACCGCGCGGTGCGGTGGGAGGCGACCGGCCTCCCGCCGCACCGCGGGTCTGATCGGGAAGGAGGCGGAGTGACCCAGCGCGACTGGATCGAGAAGGACTTCTACCGCGAGCTGGGCGTCTCCTCGACGGCGTCCCAGGACGAGATCAAGAAGGCGTACCGCAAGCTCGCCCGCGAGCTGCACCCGGACGCGAACCCCGGTGACGAGAAGGCCGAGACCCGCTTCAAGGCGGTCTCCGAGGCCTACGGCGTGCTGGGCGACGAGTCCAAGCGCAAGGAGTACGACGAGACCCGCGCGATGTTCGCGGGCGGCGGTGGCTTCGGCGGGTTCGGCACCGGCAGTGGCTTCCCCGGTGGTGCGCGTCCCGGTGGCGCCGGCCAGGGCGGCTTCGACATCAACGACCTGTTCGGCCAGGCCGGCCGTTCCGGCGGTGCCGGGGCCGGCGACTTCAGCGACATCCTCGGCGACATCTTCGGCCGCACCGCGCGGAACAACGCCGGCGGTGCGGGCGGGTACGGCACGGCCGGTGCCCGCCGCGGTCAGGACGTCGAGAGCAGCCTGACCATCTCCTTCGACGACGCGGTGCGCGGCGCGACGGTGCCGATCAAGCTGTCCTCGCCGGGGCGCTGCGAGCGCTGCGGCGGCACCGGGTCCCGGCCCGGCAGCACCCCGCGCACCTGCCCGACCTGCTCCGGTCAGGGTCTGGTGAACCGCAGCCAGGGCGCGTTCTCGTTCTCCGAGCCGTGCCGCGACTGCCGCGGGACCGGCCGCATCATCGACGACCCGTGCCCCGAGTGCCACGGCGACGGCGTGTCCACCCGGACCCGGTCGCTGACGGTGCGGGTCCCCGCCGGCGTCGACGACGGGCAGAAGGTCCGGCTCGCGGGCCAGGGCGAGCCCGGTCGCGGCGGCGCACCCGCCGGTGACCTCTACGTCACGGTCTCGGTCACCCCGCACCGGATCTTCGGGCGGTCGTCGAAGAACTCCGACGACCTGACCCTCACCGTGCCGGTGACCTTCCCCGAGCTGGCTCTGGGTGCGACCCTGACGGTGCCGACACTCGACAGCACCGTCTCGCTGCGGATACCGCCGGGGACCGCCAGCGGCCGGACGTTCCGGGTGTCGGGGCGTGGGGTCGAGCGCAGGAACGGGAAGAAGGGCAATCTGCTGGTCACCGTCGAGGTTGCGGTGCCGCAGAAGCTGGACGAGGCGGCCACCAGTGCGCTGGAGGCCTATGCCGAGGCGACGTCGTCGTTCGACCCGCGGGCCGATCTGCTCGGTAGCACCAGGAGGTGATGGCGGTGGCCGGACGACGCACCCCCCGGGACGGGGAGGAACCGCTGACCGTCGACGTGGCACACGACAGCCCGGTGTTCGTCATCTCGGTCGCCGCGCAGCTGTCCGGCCTGCACGCCCAGACCCTGCGCAGCTACGACCGGATCGGCCTGGTCAGCCCGGGCCGGTCCGCGGGCGGCGGGCGTCGCTACTCCCAGCGCGACATCGCGCTGCTGCGCGAGGTGCAGCGGCTCTCCCAGGAGGAGGGCGTGAACCTCGCGGGCGTCAAGCGGATCATCGAGCTGGAGCAGATGGTCGACGAGCTCTCGGCACGCCTCGAGGAGGCCACTGCCGAGCTCGACGCGGTCCGTGCCGCCGCCGCGCAGGCCACGGCGGCGGTGCACCGCTCCTACCGGCGCGACCTGGTGCCGGTGGACCGGCGCCAGGCCGTCGTGCGCTGGCGCCCCGCAGACGACGGCTGAGTCCCCCGGGCGGTGCGGGCCCGGACGGCTCAGGCCGCCGTCAGGACCCCGCGACGGGCCAGCAGCCCGAGTACCACGGCGCCCAGCAGCGGGACCGCGGCCAGCACCGCGAACGGCAGCGCCGGCGGGAACGCCGGGTCCAGCAGCGCGCCGACGCCCGTCGAGCCGACGAGCACCATCAGCCCGCCGAACGAGGCCAGCACCCCGAAGTGGGCGCCCAGCCTGCGCTCCCCGGCGAGCCGGGGCACCAGGTCCTGCGCGACCGGCACGGCGAACATCTCGCCGAAGGTCAGCAGCAGCACCATCAGCACCGCGGGGGCGAGCGCCCACCACCCCGGCAGGCCCGGCAGCAGCCGCGCCACCGCGACGACGATGAACGACGCGGCCATCAGGCAGAACCCGAGCACCACCGAGGGGCCGGCCCCGATCCGGTGTCCCCACGTCGTCACCCGCATCTGCAGGGTGATGACCAGCACCGACATCAGCACGAACAGGAATCCCAGCGCCGCGGTGCGGCCGATGCGCTCCAGCTCGTCGGGCAGCGCCAGGTACAGCTGGTTGTAGGACAGCAGCCAGCCCGAGTAGCCGGCGGCGAACAGCATGAAGCGCCGGTTGCCCAGTACCTCGCCCCAGCCCGCGAGCATGGGCCGTCCGGCCTGCTCGGCCTCCCGCCACGGCAGCCACCGCCAGTGCGCCAGCCCCACCAGCACGAAGCCGACGGCGGCGACCAGGCAGGCGAGCTGGAAGTCGACCAGCATGAGCGCGGTGCCGACCAGCGGCCCGGTGACCGTCCCGATCTGACCGGCCACGGCGAACATCGCGAACACCTCGGTCCGCGGCGGGCCCTCCCCGGCGCGCTCCCGCTCCCCGGCCTCCCGCGCCAGCGACGACTCGACGGCAGGCGAGAACAGGGCGGCCGCGAACCCGGTCAGCAGTGCCCCGCCGATGACCGCGGGCAGCGTCCCGGCGGCCCCGAGGAGGATGAATCCGGTCACGCGCAGCGCACACCCGGCGAGCACGACCGGCTTCGCACCGAACCGATCGGTCAGGGTCCCGCCGATCACGAAGAGCCCCTGCTGGCTGAACGTCCGCAGCCCCAGCACGAGCCCGACGGCCGCCGCGGCGAGCCCGAGGTCCTCGGCCAGGTGCGTGGCCAGGTAGGGCAGCACCATGTAGAAGCCCACGTTGAAGGCCAGTTGGGTGCTGATCAGCAGCTTCATGACCGGCGGGAGCCCGCTGAAGTGCGCCCGGCGACCCACGCGGAGCGGGGCCGCGGGACGCGGGTCCGACTCGGGATCGGCGGGGCGGCGGAGCAGACTGCGGAGCACCACGAAGTGGTACCAGGTCGCCCACTGCAGTCGCGACTCGATGGCAGTAACGACATATGCGCATGCATGAAGATACTTGACCGTGTGTACAGGCTTACCGAAGATCTTCCGGGCGCCGGGTGACACACGGTCGAGGGCGCCGGAGAGGACAGGTCGCCATGCCCGCCGTCGTAGCACCCCGTCGTTCCCGGTTGCGGGTCGCCGCCGCCCTGGCGGTGAGCGCCGCGGTCCTGACCGCGTGCGGTGGCACCGGCGGCGGGAGCGGCCGGGTCGTCCCGGACGGGCAGGCCACCATCGCGATGGCCTTCGGCCCGTCGGCCGGCTACGGGGTGGACACCGACGACGCGTTCGTCGTCTCCCAGCTGGGGGTGACCGAGTCCCTGGTGGCGTCCGGGCCGGACGGGCAGCCGCGGCCCGCACTGGCGACGGCGTGGGCCCAGCAGTCCGACCCGCGGACCTGGCGGTTCGAGCTGCGTCCCGGCGTGACCTTCCAGAACGGCGAGCCGCTCACCGGGCAGGCCGCCGCGACCGCCCTGAACTGGGTGGCCGGCGTCGCCGCGCCGCCGCGCGCGGTGCGCGGGATCGGTCTGCAGGCCGCCGCGGACGGCGCGGGCGCCGTGCGCGTCACGACGACGAAGCCCGACCCGATCCTGCCGCTGCGGCTGTCCAGCGCGAACACCGCGATCCTGGCGCCGTCGGCGTACCGGACCACCCCGCCGTCGGTCCAGCAGACCGGGACCGGCCCGATGACGATCACCCGGGCGAACGGCACCCAGTCGGTGACCCTCGCCCGCAACGACCGCTACTGGGGCGAGCGCCCGCAGCTGGCCGGTGTCACCGCGAACTTCGTGCCCGACCCGGCCGCCCGCGCCCTGGCCCTGCGGGCCGGTGACGCCGACATCGCCCAGGAGCTCCCCGAGTCCAGCGCGCTGGAGTTCAGCGGTGACGAGTACGTGAACCAGACCGTCGCCGCGCCCCGGACGGCGTCGCTGATCCTCAACCAGTCCCGCACGCCCTTCGCCGACATCCGGGTGCGTCAGGCCGTCGCCGCCGCGGTGGACCGCACCGCGCTCGGTGAGCAGGCCCTCGCCGGGTCGGCGGTCCCGGCCTCGGAGCTGTTCGGCCCGGCGGTGGCATGGGGCTCGCAGGACGCCCCGCCGCCCGCCGACCCCGCGCGCGCCCGGCAGCTGCTGACCGAGGCCGGCTACGGCCCGGACAACCCGCTGCGGATCGAGCTGGGTGCCTACGGCGCCCGCCCCGAGCTCCCGACCCTGGCCACCGCCGTCCAGGAGATGCTCCGCGGGGCCGGCATCGAGGCCACCGTCCGCATCGGCGACTACGACGCCCGCGAGCCGCAGCTGCTCGCCGGTGACTTCGACATGTACCTGCTCTCCCGCAGCTACCTGCTCGACGTGCCGGACGCCGGCGCCACGCTGACCACCGACTACACCTGCCAGGGCTCCTACAACCTCAACCACTACTGCTCGCCGGAGTTCGACGCCCTGCTCGCCCCGCTGGCCACCGAGACCGACCCGGCCGCGCGGCAGAAGGTCTTCACCGAGGCCGCGGCGAAGCTGAACGCCGACGTCGTCGGGGTCCCGCTGGTGCACACCAACGCGAACGGCGTCGGGCACCGGGTCACCGGCTACACCGTCGACCCGCTGGCCAGGTCGCTGGTCGTCCCCGGGCTGGCGACGACGGAGTGACCGCACTCGTCGCGCGCAGGCTGCTGGCGCTACCGCTGGTCGCCGTGGCCGCGGCGGTGCTGGTGTTCCTGCTCCCGCGGTTCTCCGGCCAGGACACCGCGCTCGCGATCCTGCGCAGCCGGACCGGGGAGTCCGACCCGGACCCGGCGGTGCTGGCCGCGCTGCGGGAGCAGTACGGCCTCGACGGCTCCTGGTGGGACCAGTTCACCGGCTGGGCCGGCGCGCTGCTGCGCGGCGACCTCGGGATCTCCTGGACCAGCCGTACTCCTGTCTCGGGCCTGCTCTGGCCCGCGCTCGGGGTGTCGCTGACCCTCGCCCTCGCCGCGCTGGTGCTCGCGGCCCTGGTGGGCATCCCGCTCGGGGTACGCGCCGCGCGCCGTCCCGGCGGCCGGCTCGACCGGGTCCTGACCACCGGCTCGGTGCTGGGTGTCGCGATCCCCGAGTTCGTGCTCGGGACGGCGCTGGTGCTCGCCTTCGCCGTCACCGTGCCGGTGCTGCCCGCGACCGGCTGGGGCGGGGTCGACCAGGCCGTGCTGCCGGTGGTCACGCTCGCCGCGTTCCCCGCCGCGCTCGCCGCCCAGCTCGTGCGCGCCGAGACCCTCGACGCGCTGGCCCGCCCGCACGTCGCCGTCGCGCGGTCCAAGGGCATCAGCGACGGACGGGTGCTGTGGCGCCACGGCGGCCGCCTGGCCCTGACCTCGGTGACCTCGCTGTCCGGGCTGTTCCTCGGCGGTCTGCTCGGCGGCTCGGTCGTGGTCGAGGTGCTGTTCGCGGTCCCCGGCCTGGGCCGCCTGCTCTACGACGCCGTGCTGGGCCAGGACCTGCCGGTCGTGCAGGCCGGGCTCCTCGCGATCGTGCTGGTCGCCGCCGTCGCCGGGATCCTCGCCGAGCTGCTCGCGCTCGCGCTGGACCCGGTCGCCCGGAGCGCCGTCCGGTGACCGCCCCGGCACTGGCCCGCCCGGCGGACGCACGCGCGCGCGTCGCCCGGCACGCGACGTGGTGGCAGGCGGGGGCGCTGGTCCTGCTCGGGGTGCTCGTCGTGGTCGCCCTGCTGCCGCTCGACCCGGTCGCCAACGACCTGTCCCACCGCTTCGCCGGGCCGTCGGCCGCGCACCCGCTCGGCACCGACCAGCTCGGCCGCGACGTGCTCGCCCGGCTCGCCGTCGGCGCCCGGCTCTCGGTCGGGTTCACCCTGGTCGCACTCGCGCTGTGCGCGGGGATCGGGACGGTGCTGGGCGTGCTCGCGGCCTGGTGCGGACGGGCGGTCGGGCAGCTGTTCCAGCGCACCATCGACGTGCTCGTCGCGATCCCGGCGGTGCTGATCGGTCTCGTGGTGGTCGCCGCGTCCGGCGGGGCGCCGGGCGTGTGGTCGCTGCTGGTGGCGATCGTCGTCGCCGGGTGGACGCCGTTCGCCCGGCTCACCTACCAGCTCGTGGTCCGCGAACGCGCCCGCGAGTACGTCGAGGGCGCCGTCGCCGTCGGCGCCGGGCCGCTGCGGATCGCGTTCCGGCACGTCCTGCCGAACCTCGCCCGGCCGCTGCTGTCGCACCTGTGCCTGCGGTTCGCGAACGTCCTGCTGACCGTGGCCGGGCTGTCGTTCCTCGGGCTCGGTCCGCAGCCGCCCACCCCGGAGTGGGGGGCGATGCTCGCCGACGGGCGGCAGTTCCTGTTCAACGCCCCGCAGCTCGTCCTGCTGCCCGCGCTGGCCGTCGTCGGGACGGCGCTGCTCGTCACCTCGCTGGGCCGCGGGCTGGAACGCCGGTGGACGACCGGTCCGACCGGACAGTTCTGACATCGCTTCGTTCCTGCCAGACTGCTGCGAGTACGGATGAACGGCAGGAGGTACGTCGTGGCGATGACCGGAACCGACGGACGGCGCAGGGGCGAGGCGCGACCGGAGCTCAAGAGCCTGGTGGACGAGACCGGGGTCGTGCCCCGCGCGGCGGCGTTCGGCGAGGCCCGGGAGGTGCTGGCCCGCGACGGCGTCGTCCGGATCCCCGGCGCGGGCCCGGACCCGGAGGCGATGGTCGTCGCCGCGGCCACCCTGCTCGGCGGGCGGCTGCGCGAGCTGTTCGGCATCCGGCCACAGGGCGGGACCGACTCGCCGGTCCTCGGCCTGCACAACGACGGCGCGTTCCTCGAGGCCGACGTGCACGGCCGCACCGTACGGCTGCGCGACCCCGACGAGGACTTCCTGTTCATGCACTGCACCTCCCCGGCGCCGTCCGGGGGCGACTCGGTGCTCGTCGACGGCTATGCGCTCGCCGAGCGGATCGCCGCGGAGCACCCGTCGCTGCACGGGTTCCTGACCGGCTGCGACGTGGACTTCTTCGGCAGCCGGACGAACCCGCCGCGCGGTGTGCCGCCGACCCCGCTGCTGCGCCGGATGATCGAGCACACCCGTGGTGGCCGGCGTGCGGTCCGAGCGAGCGACTACGCGCTGCCGGTGCCGCGCGAGCCGTACTGGGACACCCACCTCGCGCACATCGAGTCCTACGCCGACGTGCTCGCCACCGCGTTCGAGGCCGCACCACGGTTCCGGCTGGAGAGCGGGGACCTGCTGGTCCTCGACAACTACCGCTTCCTGCACGGGCGCGACGCGTTCACCGGCAGCCGGGAGCTGCACGTGCTGTCGGTGCGTACCACCGAGGCCTTCTGACCGGGCCCCGCGACGACGACGGCCGCCCTCCCGGCGCGGGAGGGCGGCCGTCGTGGCGTACGGGCCTGCTCAGTCCATCGTGAACGGGTCGTAGGTGATGCGGTCGAGCGGCGTGCCCGCGACCAGCATCCGCGACACCGTGGAGCGGATCATCGACGGCGACCCGCAGACCAGGACGTCGTGGTCGCTCCAGGCGCCGAACCGGGTCACGACGTCGGCCAGGGTGCCGGTCTCGGCCCCGGACGGCTCGTCCTCGTACTCGACGACCGGGATGACGTCGAGCCACGGGTAGTTGTAGGACAGCTTGCGCAGCGAGGTGAAGTCGTACAGGTCGTCCCATGTGCGGCCGCCGACGAACACCTGGGTGCGCGGCGGCTGGGGGCGCCGGCCGACCTCGTCGAGCAGCGCCTTCATCGGGGCGACGCCGGTGCCGCCGGCCACCATCAGCAGCTCGCGACGGGTGTTCTGCGGGACGGCCATCCGGCCCATCGGCGGGCCGATCCGCCAGGTCTCGCCGACCCGGCTGTGCGCGACGATCGCGCGGCTGACCCAGCCGCCCTCGACCGCGCGGACGTGGAACTGGATCGTCCCGTCGCGCCGCGGCGCGTTGGCCGGGGACAGGTAGCGCCACAGCCGCGGGCGGTGCGGTGTCTCCACCGAGACGTACTGACCGGCCTGGTAGGGCACCGGCTGGTCGGTCGCGACGGTGACCACGGCCAGGTCCCAGCCGATCCGGCGGTGCTCGACGACCCGGCCCAGCCACGACGCGGGCCCGCGCTCGGCCGCGGCGGCCTGCTGCATCGCGTCCGCGACGATCCCGTACGCGCCGGTCCAGGCCTTCTCGATCTCCGGGGTCCAGTTCTCGCCCGCGAACGTGGCGATCGCCGAGAGCAGGGCGGCGCCGACCGCGTCGTAGTGCTGGGACAGCACGCCGAACTTGCGGTGGTCGCGGCCGAGCTGCTGCAGGAACGGGACGAGGTCGTCGGGCTGGTCGACCATCTGCACCACGTGCACGAGGGCGCGCAGCAGCCGGCTGCGCTGCACCTCCATGTTCACGGGGAACAGGTCACGCGTCTCGGGCGCATGGCTGAACAGCGTGGCGTAGAAGTGCTTGCCGATGTCCTCGGCCTGCGGCTCGACGAGGGCGAAGCTGGTCCGGATGAGCTCGACGGTGCGCTCCGCCTCCGAGGCGGGGCGTCGCGGCGGGGCGACGTCGCCGGCGATCAGCTGGTCAGCAGTCATGCCTGGCGGACACTCTCCTCGGTCGTGCTCCGTGCCGCGGTGACACCGGGCGTTGCCGCCCGCGTTCCGCCGGTTAGGGTACGCGAGAGACTCCATCCGCCGGAACGGCGTACGCCGACCGACTCACCAGTGTGTGGTGAGCGGGTACGCATTGTCACTCATCATCCGTTCGGGGACGGCGGTCACTCGTCATGGCGTGGGTGGCGCCGTGGTCAGGATAGCGCCCATCGCGCGGAATGCCGACGTGGCGGTGTCCCGGGCCGGTCGGAGCCGTGATCGTTTGGTCCTGGCCGCGCCGGATGGCACGGTTGTCCTGTGCCGTTGCGAATCCCCGCCGTCGTCCTGCCCGGACGGGACCGTCCGGCCACGCCGCCGGAGGTCGTCCCCGCGACCCCGGAGCGCGGCGTGCCCGACGCCCCGGAGGCCACCGACGGACCGCACCGGCCCGGCTCCGCGGGTGAGCACGCGTTGCAGGCCGAGGTGGGCAGCTCCGCCCGCGCCGGCCGGTTCTACGACGACCAGCTCCGCGACCGGCTGCTGCCGCGGATGATCGAGTTCGTCGGGCGGATGGAGATGGCCTTCGTCGCGACGTCCGACGCGCACGGCGAGTGCGACAGCTCGCTGCGGGCCGGCCCGCCCGGATTCCTGCACGTGCTGGACCCGCACACGCTGGCCTACCCCGAGTACCGGGGCAACGGCGTGTACGCCAGCCTCGGCAACCTGGTGGAGAACCCGCACGTCGGGATGCTGATGGTCGACTTCACCGAGTCGCTGATCGGGCTGCACGTCAACGGCCGCGCCCGGATCATGGACGACGACGCCTTCCGCACCGTCTACCCCGGGCACGCGCGCGACCACGCCGCGGGCCGCCGCGCCGAGCGCTGGGTGGTGGTGGACGTGGAGGAGGCCTACATCCACTGCCGCAAGCACATCCCGCGGATGGAGCGGGTGACGCAGCGGCGCGCCTGGGGGACCGACGACCCGGCCCGTAAGGGCGGCGACTTCTTCGGTGCCAAGGGGACCGAGCCGCGGGTGCCACGGCCCTCCCGTCGCCGGTTCCCGAGCACGACGCACCTCGGCGCGGGGGCCTCACGGACGCTCCGGCGCCGCCCGCACGGCCGCTGACCTGGGGCGACGGTTGCGCACCAGAGGATACTCCGATCGAGTGAACCGAGCGCCGTGACCCGGGTCGACCCTGGTCGTTGACAGCAGCAGACCGTCACCGATCGAGCACGCTCGGTCGAACCCCCGGGCGGTCGGACGGCAGGCGACACCCACGGGCTGTGGGTGCCGTTCGCGTCGTCCTGTATCGGATACACCACAGGAGAAGTCAGACATGCTGTCGAAGAAGAAGCTCGGCCTCGTCGTCGCCGGTACCGCCGCCACGCTGGCCGCGGCCGCGCCGTTCGCCTTCGCGGGCGACTACGGCCACGACAAGGGCGAGCACCACGGCGCCCCGACGAAGGCCTGCGCCTTCGAGGGTGGCGACGCGGACGCCAAGGGCAAGATCGTCACCGAGGGCTCGCTCAACGCCCTGGCGCAGGCCCCGGTCGCCGGCTCGAACATCGGCCAGGCCGGCAACTGCAGCGACTTCCTGAACGACAACGTCCGGGACAACCTGAACGGCAACTTCAGCGACAACGACAACCGCGTCACGGTGATCGACAACAGCGAGCGCTGATCGTCGCACCCGTTCCACCCGCGGCCCGTCCGGAACCCTCCGGGCGGGCCGCGGTCGTTCCCGGAACTTCTCGGTGTTGAGCGGAATGGACTCAACTTTTCTGCGGTTGACCCTGTCGAGAGGTGCACCGGCCGGGCAGACTGTGGAGCAGCGGCCCGGGGTGCCGCTCCCCATCCACAGACCATCGACCTCAGAAGGACCGGGAGGAACGCGGAGCATGGACTCCTTCAACCCCACCACCCGTACCCAGCAGGCCATCTCCGCCGCCGTCCAGGCCGCGACGCTGGCCGGGAACCCCGACGTCGGGCCCACCCACCTGCTGGGCGCCCTGCTGGCCCAGGGCGACGGCATCGCCGCGCCGCTGCTGGCCGCCGTCGGGGCGGACGCGGCCGCCGTCCGATCCGAGCTGACCGCGCTGGGCAACCGGCTGCCGTCGGCGTCGGGGTCGTCGGTGAGCGCGCCGCAGCTGTCCCGGGACGCACTGGCCGCGATCACCGCGGCGCAGCAGCTCGCCACCGAGATGGGCGACGAGTACGTCTCCACCGAGCACCTGCTCGTCGGCCTCGCGCGCTCCGGGGGCCCGGTCGCCCAGCTGCTGGGGCGTCACGGCGCCACGCCGGACGCGCTGCGCGAGGCGTTCGGCAAGGTCCGCGGCTCGGCCCGGGTGACCAGCCCGGACCCCGAGGGCAGCTACCAGGCCCTGGAGAAGTACGGCCAGGACCTGACCGCCCGGGCGCGCGAGGGCGAGCTCGACCCGGTCATCGGCCGGGACACCGAGATCCGCCGCGTCGTCCAGGTGCTGTCGCGGCGCACCAAGAACAACCCGGTGCTGATCGGGGAGCCGGGCGTCGGCAAGACCGCGATCGTCGAGGGCCTGGCCCAGCGCATCGTGGCCGGTGACGTCCCCGAGTCGCTGCGCGGCAAGCGCGTCGTCTCCCTCGACCTGGGGTCGATGGTGGCCGGTGCGAAGTACCGCGGCGAGTTCGAGGAGCGTCTCAAGGCCGTCCTGAAGGAGATCACCGACTCCGCGGGCGAGGTCGTCACCTTCATCGACGAGCTGCACACGATCGTCGGTGCGGGCGCGTCCGGCGAGGGCGCGATGGACGCCGGCAACATGATCAAGCCGATGCTCGCCCGCGGTGAGCTGCGGATGGTCGGCGCGACCACGCTCGACGAGTACCGCCAGCACATCGAGAAGGACCCGGCGCTGGAGCGTCGCTTCCAGCAGGTGCTGGTCGGCGAGCCGTCCGTCGAGGACACCGTCGGCATCCTGCGCGGGCTCAAGGAGCGCTACGAGGTGCACCACGGCGTCCGCATCACCGACGCCGCCCTGGTCGCCGCGGCCGCCCTGTCGGACCGCTACATCACCGCCCGGTTCCTCCCGGACAAGGCCATCGACCTCGTCGACGAGGCCGCCTCCCGGCTCCGGATGGAGATCGACTCGCGCCCGGTGGAGATCGACACCGTGGAACGGGCCGTCCGCCGCCTGGAGATCGAGGAGATGGCGCTCGACAAGGAGGTCGACGCGGCGTCGAAGGACCGGCTGGTGGCCCTGCGCGCCGAGCTGGCCGAGAAGCGCGAGGAGCTGGCCGCGCTGACCGCGCGCTGGCAGAACGAGAAGAGCGCCATCGACGTCACCCGCGAGCTCAAGGAGCAGCTGGAGCAGCTGCGCGGCGAGTCCGAGCGGGCCGAGCGCGACGGCGACCTGGGCCGGGCCGCGGAGCTGCGCTACGGGCGCATCCCGCAGCTGGAGAAGGAGCTCGCCGCCGCCACCGAGACGGTCGAGCGCGCCGAGGACGTGATGCTCAAGGAGGAGGTCGGCCCGGACGACGTCGCCGACGTCGTCAGCTCCTGGACCGGCGTGCCCGCCGGCCGGATGCTGGAGGGTGAGACCGCCAAGCTCCTGCGCATGGAGGACGAGCTCGGCCACCGGGTCGTCGGCCAGTCCGAGGCCGTCCGCGTGGTGTCCGACGCGGTGCGCCGGGCGCGTGCCGGCGTCGCGGACGAGAACCGGCCGACCGGCTCGTTCCTGTTCCTCGGGCCCACCGGCGTCGGCAAGACCGAGCTGGCCAAGGCGCTCGCGGAGTTCCTGTTCGACGACGAGCGGGCGATGATCCGCATCGACATGAGCGAGTACTCCGAGAAGCACTCGGTGGCCCGCCTCGTCGGTGCCCCTCCCGGCTACGTCGGCTACGACCAGGGCGGTCAGCTCACCGAGGCGGTGCGGCGGCGGCCCTACAGCGTCGTGCTGCTCGACGAGGTCGAGAAGGCCCACCCGGACGTCTTCGACACACTCCTGCAGGTGCTCGACGACGGCCGTCTCACCGACGGCCAGGGCCGCACAGTGGACTTCCGCAGCACGATCCTGGTGCTGACGTCCAACCTGGGCAGCCAGGCCATCGCCGACCCGTCCCTGGACGAGAAGGGGCGTACGGACGCCGTCATGGCGGTCGTCCGGTCGCACTTCAAGCCGGAGTTCCTCAACCGGCTCGACGACGTCGTGGTGTTCCACGCGCTGTCGACCGAGGAGCTGACCCACATCGTCGACATCCAGGTCGGGGTGCTGGGGCGCCGGCTGGCCAAGCGGCGGCTGTCGCTGGAGGTCTCCGACGCGGCCCGCGAGTGGCTCGCCATGAACGGGTTCGACCCGGTCTACGGCGCGCGCCCGCTGCGCAGGCTGGTGCAGTCCGCGATCGGCGACCAGCTCGCCCGCGAGCTGCTGTCCGGCGGCGTCCGCGAGGGCGACACGGTCCGGGTCGACCTGGACCCGTCGGCCGACGGCGGGACCGGCGGCCTGGTCGTGGGCAAGGCGGCCGGGGCGGCCGACCCGGCGGTCGCGATCGCGAACTGATCCACCGGTTCGCCCGTGGGCCCCGGCGGTGCACGTCATCGTCGGGGCCCATGGAGCACTTCACCGCCGAGCAGCCGCACGCCGGACGGACCTGGCTGGACGAGTACCGCACCCGCATCGAGTCGATCCGGGTCCGGGCCGAGCAGGCCCGGGACCGGGTCGCGACGGTGACCGCGACCGCACGCACCCGCGACGGTGCGGTCGTGGTCACCGTCGACCCGTCGGGGAGCCTCACCGACCTGCAGCTCGGCGTGCGCGCCGAGGAGATGCCGCGGGCCCGGCTCGCCGAGACGGTGCTGCGGCTGAGCCGGGAGGCCGCGGCGGACGCGGCGGCGCAGGTGGAGGCGATCATGGCACCGCTGACGGGGGCCGGGCGGTGACGGACACCGGCGGTTTCTCCGTCGACCCGACGAGACTGTCCGACCACTCGCGCCGGGTGTCCGCGCTGGCCGAGGCGACGGCGGCCGCGGTGCCACGCTGGACGGACCTCTCCCCGGACGCCTACGGCGTGCTCGGCACGGTCCTGACGGGTGCGCTGCTGGCGCCGACCACGATCGGCGCACGGCAGGTGGCCCGAGGGGCCGAGGCGCTGGCGAGGGTGGCGGGCGACCTCGCCGAGTCCGCCGCGTCGTACCGGACCTTCGACGCCGACCTGACCGCCGAGGTCTGCGCAGTCGACGTCGGTCCGTCACCCGGCCGGAGCGGATCGTGAGCGCGCCGACCCCGCACCTGTTCGACGCGCCGCCGCCCACCGCCGAGGACCTCGTCGACGACCGGTTCGAGGGCGCGGGCATCGCCTCGTCCTTCCACGACATGGGCAAGGCCGTCGACGGGCAGGACGGCCTGGGCATCGTCTCGGCCGGAGCCGCGCTGGCGCTGGACCACGTCAGCGTCGTCCAGGACCCGGTGGCCACCCTGGGCTCGGCGGTCGCCGGCTGGGCGATGGAGCACATCGAGGTCCTGCGTGAGGTGCTCGACGTCCTGTGCGGCGACGGGAAGCAGATCGGGGAACGGGCCGACGGCTGGGCCCGGTTGTCCCGGCACCTGGAGGGCCGGGCCGAGGAGCTGGACCGGGCGATCACCGACGTCCCGGCCGTCTGGACCGGTGCCGCGGCCGGGGCCTACCTCGCCGCCGCCACCCGGCAGGTGACGAGCCTGCGGGAGCTGGCCGGTGACACCCGGGAGCTGGCCGGGCTGGTCCTGGACTCGGGGGTCCTCGTCGGGACCGAGCGGGCACTGATCCGCGACGTCATCGCGGACTTCCTGGGTTCCATCTTGTCCAGGATCGTCCTGGCCACCGCGGTCACCGTCGCCACGGCCGGCGCCGGGGCGGTGACGGTCCCCGCCGTCGTCCTCGAGATCGTGCAGTTCGCCCGCACGCTGGTCGCCCGGCTCGAGGAGATCCTCCGGATGCTGGAGGACGCCGCGGGCACCGCCACCCGGATCGGGCAGAGCCTGCAGACGCGTTCGCCGTCGAACGCGGTCCGTGCCTCGCGTGCGGAGTCCGCGGGCGCCGTCGCCCTCGACGCCGTCGTCGAGAGCCAGAAACAGCAGGCGTCCGCCCGCGAGACCGTTGCGGAGTGGGACGGGCCCGTCCCGACGGCGCCGGCCGGCTGATCCGCGACGAACGTGCACGTCCGGAGCCGTGGCGCTACCACTCCACGGGGCCCGTCGGGACTACGCTGCCCGGCATGTCGGTCTGGTTCGTCATCGCCCTCGTCGCGATCGTCGTCGGTGTCGGTCTGCTGCTGTTCGACCGGTTCCGCGGGGGCGCGACGCGGGACCGCCGTCGCTGGGCGTCCATGCGGGAGTGGGAGTACCTCGAGTCCGATCCCGTCCTGCCCAGCCGCTGGCGCTACGGGACGATCCACCAGGGCGGCCCCGGTGTGGCCCGCAACCTGGTCTCGGGCGACGTCCCCACCCCGGACGGCCCGCGCAAGGCCTACGCGTTCGACCACGAGCAGGCCGGCCGCATCAGCTCGGTGCTCTGCGCGGTGCAGGTGCACGAGTCGCTGCCCGCCGCCGTCGAGCTGCGGCTGCCGTCGGCCCCGCTGCCCGACGACGCCGGCCTCGACCTGCTCGAGCCGGTCGGTGAGCGCTACGCCTTTGTCAGCGACGCCGACGCCGTCCGCCCGCTGCTGACCCCGCGCGTCGCCGACGCCAGCGACGCGGTCGGCGAGGACGTCGAGCTCCTCTGGGCCGAGGACGCCTGGGTGCTGGCCGCCGCGCCCGTCGGCATCTCCGCCGATCGGATGCAGGACCTGCTCGCCGATCTGGCCGAGGTGGCCACCGCTCTGGAGGAGGGGCTGCACGCCCGTCGTCCCGCGATCGAGTCCTGATCTGCGGATATCTACGCAGCGTTGATCCAACGCAACGCGATGTGACCACCCGAACGCGTTAAGCCGAACGGCTACCGCTAGCCTGATCGTGTGGCTATGGCTCTCATCACCGGCGGCGGTACGGGTCTCGGCGCGGCTCTGGCCGACCGACTGGCCGCGCGCGGACACGACCTCCTGCTCGTCACCCGCGACCCCGAGCGGGTCGCCCCCACCGCCCGGGAGCTCGCCGCCCGGTACGGGATCCGCGCCGACGTCCTCCTCGCGGATCTCGGCACCCGGCACGGCCTGTTCCGGCTCGAGGCCTTCCTCGCCGGACCGGACGCCCCGGCCGTCGACGTCCTCGTGCACGACGCGCTCGCCGACGCGGCCGGCGCCGCACCGGACGGCGGGCGGGCGAGCGTCGACCTCGGCATGACGGCGACGATGCGCCTCACCCACGCCGCGCTGCCCGGCATGCTGCGTCGCGGCACCGGCGGGATCGTCGCGATCGGCGGGGACGAGCGGTCGGCCGCGTGGGCGGTCTCGTTCGTCACCTCGCTCGCCCCGACCCTGACCGGCGACGTGCACGTCGTCGCCGTTCGCGGCGACGACCGGCCGGAGTGGACCGCCGACGCCGCCGACGCGGTGCTCGACGACCTCGACGCCGGCCTCGTCGTGAGCGCCCCGCAGAGCGGCCCGGCCCGTCCGGGCCCGGCCCGGCGCGCCGTCGCCGCGGGCGTCCGTGCGGCCCGGCGCGGCGTCGAGCTGTTCGCCGACGCGACCTGGGAGCCCACCGGCGCGGCGGCCGTCGCCACCCCGGCCGCGGCGATCCCGGCCGCCCCGTCCGCCACGCCCGAGGAGCTGCTCGGCGGTGCCGGGCACCGGGAGCCGTCCCGGCTGCCGGACCTGCCCTCCCGCCCGGGCGCGGGGCGCGCCGTCGTCGCCGCCGGGGACTGCGGGCGGCACTGGGCGGCCGGTCCGGTGCGCACCGCGGCGCAGCGCGCCCGCGCGAGCGCCGCGGCCCGTGACCGCTCCCGTGGCCACCAGGTCTCGGCCTACATGACGTCGACGATCACCAGCTCCTGACCGCGCGGGACGGCACGGGATGATGTCCCGGTGACGACCACCGGGACCCCGCCGCTGCCGAAGGCCGAGCTGCACCTGCACATCGAGGGCACGCTCGAACCCGAGACCGTGTTCGAGCTGGCCCGGCGGCACGACGTCGCGCTGCCGTACGCCTCGGTGGAGGAGCTGCGGGCGGCCTACGAATTCACCGACCTGCAGTCCTTCCTGGACGTCTACTACGCGAACATGGCCGTCCTGCGGACCCGCGACGACTTCGCCGCGCTCGCGTCGGCGTACCTGCGGACCTGCCCGGAGCAGGGGGTCCGGCACGTCGAGATGTTCTTCGACCCTCAGGCGCACACCGCTCGCGGCGTCGCGATCGGCGACGTGATCGGCGGGCTCACCGACGCGATCGAGCACCACGCCGACGACGTCTCCGCCGGGCTGATCCTCTGTTTCCTGCGCGACCGGTCGGCCGCCGAGGCGGAGGAGACCCTGCGGGCGGCGGAGCCGTACCTGGACCGGATCGTCGGGGTCGGGCTCGACTCGGCCGAGTTCGGGCACCCGCCGTCGAAGTTCACCTCGGTGTTCGAGCGGGCCCGCGGGCTGGGTCTCAAGCCGGTCGCGCACGCGGGAGAGGAGGGCCCGGCGGGCTACGTGACCGAGGCCCTCGACGAGCTGGGCGTGCTGCGCGTCGACCACGGCATCCGTGCGATCGAGGACGACGCCCTCGTCGCCCGCCTGGTCCGTGACCGCACCCCGCTGACGGTCTGCCCGCTGTCCAACGTCCGGCTCGCCTGCGTGCCCGGCATCGGGCTGCACCCGCTGCCGGAGATGCTGGCGGCGGGGCTGAACGTGTCGGTGCACTCCGACGACCCCGCCTACTTCGGCGGCTACGCCGACGCGAACTACGCCGCGGTCCGCGAGGGCCTCGGCTTCACCGACGACCAGCTCCGCACGCTGGCCGCCAACTCGATCACCTCGTCGTTCCTCGACGACGAGGCCGTGCAGCGCCTGCTCGGCGAGGTCGCCGACTGGGGGGCCGCGGCCCGCGGGTGAGTCAGGCCGTCGCGGCGAGCCGGACCGGGCGCAACGGGTGCAGCGGGCGCCCGGCACCGGCCCGGCCCCGCTCGACGTCGAACGGCGACAGCCGGAACCGGCGGGTCCGCAGCTGGTACTCCGCGGTGTTGGCCGGCCACATGACGACGTTGACGCCCTCGTCGTTCTGGTAGTAGCTCGCGCAGCCGCCGGTCTCGTACACGGTGCGGGCCGAGCGGCGCCGGATCCGTCGCGTCCAGCGCTCCTCGACGGCGGGCTTCACGTCGAGCGCGCGGATGCCCTCGGCCGCCATCCGGCACACGGCGTCGGCGACGTAGCGGGCCTGGGCCTCGGAGAACAGCAGCGTCGAGCTGGCCCCGCTGGTCGCGTTCGGACCCTGCATGAGGAACAGGTTCGGGAAGCCGGGGTAGCTCATCCCCAGGTAGGCGCGCGGGTAGGCGCCCCAGTGGTCGTGCAGGGACCTGCCGTGGGCGTCGTGGATGCGGCGCGCGATCGGGGCGGTCGCGCCGACCTCGAACCCGGTGGTCAGCACGATCGCGTCGACCTCCGCGCGGCTTCCGTCGCCGGAGACGACGGTCCGCCCCTCGACCCGGGCGAGCCCACCGGTGTGCAGCGTCGTGTTCGGCGCGCTCATCGCGGGCAGGTAGTCGTTCGAGACCAGCGGCCGCTTGCAGGCGTAGTCGAAGTCGGGGGTCAGCCGCGCGCGCAGCCGCGGGTCGGGCGTCTGGGCGGCGAGATGCCTGCGACCGACCCGGGTGAGTGCCTCGCGCAGCAGCCGCGAGCGACGGGTCGCGGCGAGCAGCTCGGCGCCGACGTAGATGACGTCGAACTGCATCCGGCACAGCAACGGGTTCGCCGCCAGCGCGCGACGGGTGCGCTCGCCGACGGGCCGCTCGGGCTTGGGCAGGATCCAGGCCGGGGTGCGCTGCAGGACGTGCAGCTCGGTGACGCGCGGCTGCAGCTCGGGGACGAGCTGGATCGCCGTCGCCCCCGTCCCGACGACCGCGACGCGCGAGCCGGTGAGGTCGGTCCCGTGGTCCCAGCGGGCCGAGTGGAACACCGGGCCCGGGAAGTCGGCGAGGCCCTCGACGTCGGGCAGCTTCGGGTCCGCGACCAGACCGGCCGCGCTGACCAGAACGTTCGCGGTGAACTCCCCGGACGGCGTCGCGATCCGCCAGCGGGCGTCCGCGGGGTCCCAGCGGGCGGAGAGCACGTCGGCGTCGAAGCGGACGTGGTCGAGCAGGCCGGTCGAGCGGGCCAGGCGCCGGGCGTAGTCCTGCACCTCGTGGCCGGGCGCGTAGAGGTCGCTCCAGTCCGGGTTGGTCATGGCGCGCAGCTGGTACAGCGGCGACGGCGTGTCGACGCCCACCCCGGGGTAGGTGTTGTCGCGCCACACCCCGCCGACGTCGTCCGCCCGCTCCAGCAGGACGAAGTCGTGCACACCCCGCCGTAGCAGGGCCAGGCCCACGGCGAGTCCGGTGAACCCCGCCCCCACGACGGCGACCCTCGAATGACGGGGCGACGGGCCGCTCGGCACGTCGGCGGTGCCGGGGGAAGCGGGATCGACCGGCCGCTGGATCGGCAGCGCCTCGGACGTCATGGTCTCGACGGTAAAGGCTTCATGGTGCACCGGCACGCGAGAGCGGCCCGTCTCACGAGGTCGTCGCACACCTCTGTCGCACGGGTCACACCCGACCCGTCGGTAACCGTCGCGCCTGCGCCGGTCGGGTGCGGACGCACTACGCTCCCCGCGTGCCCTCCGTCATGATCACGGGCGCGTCGTCGGGGATCGGGGCCGCGTTCGCCGATCGGCTCGCCGCCGACGGCCGCGACCTCGTGCTCGTGGCGCGCGACGCCGACCGCCTCCGGACCGCCGCGCAGCGCTACCGCGACCTCGGTGTCGCCGTCGAGGTGCTGCCCGCCGACCTGTCGGACCCGGACCAGCGGGCCCGGGTCGTGCGCCGCCTCGCCGACCCCGACGTCGCGCCGGTCGACCTGCTCGTCAACAACGCCGGGCTCGCGCTGGGCGCCTCCTTCCTGGAGAACGACGCCGCCGACCTGGCCCGCCAGCTGCAGGTGAACGTGGCCGCGGTGCTGGAGCTGACCCGGGCCGCGCTGCCCGGGATGGTCGACCGCGGCACCGGCGCGGTGCTGAACGTCGCGAGCGTCGCGGGCTTCCTGGCCGGGCGCGGCTCCACCTACCCGGCCGACAAGGCGTGGGTCATCTCCTTCACCGAGGGTGTCGCGGCGTCGCTGCAGGGCACCGGGGTGCGCGCGATGGTGCTGTGCCCCGGCTACGTGCGCACCGAGTTCCACGAGCGGGCCGGCATCGACGTCGGCGCCCGCCGCGGCCCGCTGTGGCTGGAGGCCTCCCGGGTCGTCGACGAGGCCCTCACCGACCTCGACCGGGGCCGGGTCGTCTCCGTGCCCTCCAGGCAGTACAAGGCGATCGTGGGGGTGACCGGGGTGCTGCCCCGGGGCCTGCTGCGACGCATCACGGCGACGTTCGACAGGGACCGCACATGAGCTCCGCACACACCGACCGCTCCCGTCTCGCCGCGCTGGTCCGGGAGATCGCCGTCGTCCATGAGCGGGTCACGCTCTCCTCCGGCGCGGAGGCCGACTACTACATCGACCTGCGCCGCGTCACACTGCACCACGAGGCGTCCCCGCTGATCGGACGGCTGCTGCGCGAGCTCACCGCGGACTGGACCTACCGATCGGTCGGCGGGCTGACGCTCGGCGCGGACCCGGTCGCGACGGCGGTGCTGCACGCGGCGGCGGCCGAGCCGGACACCGACCCGGTCGACGCCTTCGTCGTCCGCAAGGAGACCAAGAAGCACGGCATGCAGCGGCTCATCGAGGGCCCGGACATCACCGGCCGCCCGGTGCTGGTCGTCGAGGACACCTCCACCACCGGCGGCTCGGTCCTGACCGCGGTCCGGTCGGTACTCCGGGCCGGCGCCGACGTGGTCGGGGTGTGCACCGTCGTCGACCGCGACACCGGCGCCCGGCAGGCCGTCGAGGCCGAGGGCGTGCCGTACCGCGCG
The DNA here is from genome assembly GCF_056341085.1 of Pseudonocardia sp. 2-7. Lineage (NCBI taxonomy): Bacteria > Bacillati > Actinomycetota > Actinomycetes > Pseudonocardiales > Pseudonocardiaceae > Pseudonocardia > Pseudonocardia sp. 2-7. Next base: position 5,386,028 of record NZ_CP094507.1, on the reverse strand, counting down.
CTGCTGGGGCTGGCGGACCTGCAGCTGGGATGAGCGAGCCCGGGCCCAGCGAGTGGTCGGTCCCCGGCCAGGTCGGGGTCGGCCCGTGGGCCGGGCCGTGGCCGCAGGGCGACCAGTGGGACCCGGAGCTGCTGGAGCACGGTGACCGGCGCAACGTCGTCGACCGCTACCGCTACTGGCGCCGCGAAGCCGTCGCGGCGGACCTGGCAGGCCGGGCGCACCCGTTCCACGTGGCGATCGAGAACCTCGGGCACGACCACAACATCGGCACGGTGGTGCGCACGGCGAACGCCTTCGGGGTCGCCGGCGTGCACGTCGTCGGGCGACGCCGGTGGAACCGCCGCGGCGCGATGGTCACCGACCGCTACCTGCGGCTGCACCACCACGCCGACTCGCACGGTCTCGTCGCGTTCGCCCGGGAGCACGGCCTGGCCGTGGTCGCGGTGGACAACGTCGCGGGCGCGGTCCGGCTGGAGGCCACGTCGCTGCCGCGGGACTGCGTACTCGTGTTCGGCGCCGAGGGCCCCGGGCTGTCACCGGAGCTGTGCGACGCCGCGGACCTGGTCGTGTCGATCGCCCAGTTCGGCTCGACGCGCTCGGTCAACGCCGGCGTCGCGTCCGGCATCGTGATGCACAGCTGGATCCGCGAGCACGCGGACCTGTCCGACGCCTGGTGATCAGCACGTTTCCGCCCCGGGCAGGGCGGAAACGTGCTGATCGATGCTCAGTTGCCGTGCCGGGGCGGCATGGTGGGGCGACCGGTGGTGTGGCGGTACGGCGGCTCCGTGCCGTCCTGCGGGCGGGGGCCGGGGCCGGGGCCGTGCGGCGGCACCGCGCCACCGTGCCGTGGTGCGGTCCCGCCGTGCTGCGGGGCACGACCGGGCTGGACGAACGTCGTCTGCCCGTCCCGGGGGCGTCCGGCCCGCGGCGCCGGGCCGCTCCCGACGGCCGGCATCTGCATGGTGACCGCGGCCGGGTCGTCGTCGGCGGAGCGGCCGGTGACGGTGGCGGCGGCCGCACCGGTCGCGGCGCCCGCGACGCCGTCGACCGGGCCGGCGGGGCCCCCGCGCCTGGACGCGGCCCGCGCCCGCAGCACCTCGAACACGATCGGCAGCACCGAGATCAACACGATCGCGATGAGGATCAGGTCGATGTGCTCACGGACGAACGCGAACTGGCCGAGGAAGTAGCCCAGCACCGTCACGCCCGCCGCCCACGCGACGCCGCCGATCAGCGAGTACGTCAGGTAGCGCTTCGGGTCCATCCGCGCGACGCCGGCGCTCACGGTGATGAAGGTCCGCACGATCGGCACGAAGCGGCCGAGGACGATGGCCCGGTTGCCGTACTTCTCGAAGAACTCGTGGGTCTTCTCGACGTGCTTGGGGTTGAACAGCTTCGACTTCGGCTTGTCGAAGATCGCCGGGCCGGCGCGGTAGCCGATGCCGTAGCCGACGGCGTTGCCGGCGAAGGCGGACACCACCAGCACCAGGCAGACCAGCCACAGCGGCACGCCGATCGCGCCCTGCGCGACGAACAGGCCCGCGGTGAACAGCAGCGAGTCGCCCGGGAGGAAGAACCCGAGCAGCAGCCCGCACTCCGCGAAGATGATCGCAGCGACGCCCACCAGGGCCCACGGACCCAGGGACTCGATGATCACCGCCGGGTCGAGCCAGTCGGGACCGAGGGCGAGCGTCTGCGTCGCGGCGAGAACCGTCACGTCGGGAAACGGTACCGGCCGGGTGATGTGGATCGACGTGGCCGTCGCTGTGGGGGTGCTGTGAGCGGCTCAGCCGAGGGCGGGCAGCGCACCCGGCAGGAGCACCGACACCAGCGCGAGACCCCCGCCGAGCAGGGCACCGAGGAGCAGCGCGATCACCGCGGCCCAGACGATCTGGCCGGTCGCCGAACGAGCGGGCTCCGGCGCCGGGGCCTGCTGCGGCCGGCGCTGCGGGGGCGGCCCGGGACGCGGGACCGGCGGCGGGAGCCGGCCGGGGACGCGCGGCGGCACGGGGGCCGGGCCCGCCGCGGGGCGCTGCGGCATCGGGCGCCCGCGGGCCTGCGCCTGCAGCGCCTCGCCGATCCGGCGGGCGGCGTCGTCGCGGCCGGGCTGCGGCGGCTGGGGGCCGGTCATCGCAGCTCTCCCGGACGCCGGACGGCCTCGGTCCCGGCCCGCTCGGCCATGATCCGGGCGACGGCGTCGAGCGCGCGGCTGGCGGTCGACTTCACCGTGCCCCGGCTCATCCCGGCGGCCTCGGAGATCTCGGACTCGGTGAGCCCGCCGTAGTAGCGCAGGACGAGGACCTCGCGCTGGCGCGGCGGGAGCTGGCCCAGCGCGTCGACGACCGACTGGTGCTCGGCCGACAGCATGGCCAGCGACTCCGCGGAGCGGGCGTTCGCCGCGTGCGGCGGCACGTACTCGCGTGCCGTGCGACGGCGCCGCAGCACCGACCGGGACCCGTTCACCACGGCCGCACGCAGGTAGGCGACGGCGGCCGTCTCGTCCCGCAGACCGGTCCAGTGCCGGTGCAGGCCGGTGAACGCCTCCTGCACCACGTCCTCCGCGGTGGCCGGGATGTCCACCAGCAGCATCGCGAGGCGCATGAGCCGCAGGCGGTGGTCGCGGTAGAGGTCGGCCAGCGTCAGGGGTGTCTCCGGGCCCTGCCGGGCCCCGGAACCACCCGGCCCGTCGACCGGGGCCGCCGCCGTGCCCGGGGCGAACGGGTGCGGCCCGGTGCCCGCGGGCGCCGGTCGGCTGTCGATGGCGCGCAACCGGCCCAGCGTCCGGTCGACGGCGTTCTCGGCGCGCTCCTCCTCCACGCCCACCACACTAGCGACCACCACCGACAGGCTCCGCAGCATTACCCGGTGCAGCGGTCGACGGCGTCGCCCGTGGTGAGACCAGGCCCATGGCAGACGATGGCTCCCCCTTCCCCGCGGGTACGTGATACTCACCCGGAGACAAGGAGCGCTGCGCGGAGCAGCGACCGCCGACGACGAGGAGGCAGGCCCCGTGCCCATCGCCACGCCCGAGATCTACAACCAGATGCTGGACAACGCCAAGAGCGGCGAGTTCGCCTACCCGGCGATCAACGTGACCAGCACCGAGACCCTCAACGCGGCGCTGCGCGGGTTCGCGGAGGCGGGCTCCGACGGCATCGTGCAGGTCTCGACCGGTGGCGCGGAGTTCCTGTCCGGCACCCGGGTGAAGGACATGGTCACCGGCTCGGTCGGCCTCGCCGAGTTCGCGCACGTCGTCGCGGACAAGTACCCGGTCAACATCGCGCTGCACACCGACCACTGCCCCAAGGACAAGCTGGACTCGTTCGTGCGTCCGCTGATCGCGATCAGCCAGGAGCGCGTGGACAAGGGGCAGAACCCGCTGTTCCAGTCGCACATGTGGGACGGCTCCGCGGTCGAGCTCGAGGAGAACCTGAAGATCGCGGCCGAGCTGCTGGAGCAGGCGGCCAAGGCGAAGATCATCCTCGAGGTCGAGATCGGCGTCGTCGGCGGCGAGGAGGACGGTGTCGCGAACGACATCAACGACAAGCTCTACACCGCCCCCGGCGACTACGAGCGCACCGTCGAGGTCCTCGGCTCCGGCGACAAGGGCCGTTACCTGCTGGCCGCGACCTTCGGCAACGTGCACGGCGTCTACAAGCCGGGCAACGTCAAGCTCCGCCCCGAGATCCTCAAGCAGGGCCAGGAGGTGGCCGTGCAGAAGCTGGGGCTCGACGCCGGCGCCAAGCCGTTCGACCTGGTCTTCCACGGCGGGTCCGGCTCGCTGCTCGAGGAGATCCACGAGGCTCTGGGCTACGGCGTCGTGAAGATGAACGTCGACACCGACACCCAGTACGCCTTCACCCGGCCGATCGTGTCGCACATGTTCGCCAACTACGACGGCGTGCTCAAGATCGACGGCGAGGTCGGCAACAAGAAGGTCTACGACCCGCGCTCGTACCTGAAGAAGGCCGAGGTCGGGATGAGCGAGCGCGTCATCGAGGCGTGCGAGTCGCTGAAGTCCGCCGGCAAGGCCCTCTGAGTCCTCCTCCGGATCCTCGTCGTGTGCCCACCGGTTGGCGACGACCGGTGGGCGCGCGCCAGGATGGCGGCATGAGTCTGCACGGCAACCTGCTCGAGCCCGACGACACGCGCCTCCCGGTCGACCCCGCCGCGGCGGACCTGACCGCGGGCAAGGACCCGTCGGAGGTGGCGGCGGGGTCGCCGTCGTCGTCGATCGCCTGGGCGGTGCTCGCCGAGCGCGCCCTCGACGCCGGGGAGACCGTCGCCGCCTACGCCTACGCCCGCACCGGCTACCACCGCGGTCTGGACCAGCTGCGCCGCAACGGCTGGAAGGGCTTCGGTCCGGTGCCGTGGTCGCACGAGCCGAACCAGGGCTTCCTGCGGTCGAGCGGCGCGCTGCTGCGCGCCGCCACGGCGATCGGGGAGGCCCCCGAGGTCGAGCGCCTGCGCACCCTGATCAACGACTCGGACCCGGAGGCGCTCGCCGCCCTCGGCGTGTCCTGACGCCGGTGGCCGCGTGGGACCGGGTCCGCTCACGCGGCCGGGCCGGAGCCCGGCGCGTCCGCGCGTCGTGGCTGCCGATCCTGCAGTGCTCCATGGCCGCCGGCCTCGCCCTCTGGGTGGCCGGTGACCTGGTCGGTCACACGCGGCCGTTCTTCGCGCCGATCGCGGCGGTGCTCAGCCTGGGCATGTCGCTGAACTCGCGGCTGCGCCGCACGGCCGAGCTCGTGGTCGGGGTGAGCATCGGCGTCCTCGTCGGCGACCTGCTGATCGCGCAGATCGGCAGCGGACTCTGGCAGCTGGTGCTCGTCGTCGCGCTCGCGCTGGTCATCGCGGTGTTCACCGACGGCGGGACCCTGTTCGTCAACCAGGCCGCGGTGTCCGCGGTGCTGGTGACGACGCTGCTCCCGCCCACCGAGACCGGGGGGATCGACCGCTGCATCGACGCCCTGATCGGCGGCCTCGCCGGGATCCTGGTCGCCGCCGTCATCCCCGCGCATCCGGTCCGGATCGTGCGCCGGGTCGCCCGCCGGGTGCTCGACGACCTCGTCACCGTGCTCACCGAGACCGCGACGGCGCTGCGCGAGGGCGACCGGGAGAGCGCGTCGCGGGCGCTGGCCCGGGCCCGCGACACCCAGGCCGTCATCGACGAGCTGCGCACGGCGGTCAGCTCCGCGGGCGAGGTCGTGACGGTCTCACCGATGCACCGGCCGCGCCGGGCCATGCTGCGCCGCTACCGGACGCTCGCCGAGCGGGCCGACTACGCCCACCGCAACGCCCGGGTGCTCGCCCGGCGCGCGATGACCGCGATCGAGGACGGCGAACCGGTCCCGCCCGGTCTGCCGGACGCGATCACCGAGCTCGCCGTCTCCGTCGAAGCGCTGATCGGGGAGCTCGGGCAGGACGGCGACCGCGAGAAGGCGCGCGGCCCGATCCTGGAGGCCGTGCAGCACGCACCGGTCCTCGCCGACCCCGGTGCGGTCGTCGCCCGGCCGGCGGAGGGGCAGCCGGCCGCGGCGCCCGCGGTCTCGGCGCCCGTGCTGGTCGCCCAGGTCCGCTCGATCGCCGTCGACCTGTTGCAGGCGACCGGGATGACCCGCAGCGAGGCGCTGCGTGCGTTGCGTGGGCAACTCACCGATCCGCACGGGGACTGAACGGGCGGAAGGGCTTCCGTCACGGGCCGGTCACGGAGCAGAATCGGGCCTCGTTCGGCGCCGGGACGTCGGTCCCCCCTGCACGGAGTTGTGGACGTCGCTCACTGATCGGGGTTCACGGTGCAGCTGTTCATCCGCTACGTCCTCGCGCCACTCGTCCGGCTCGTGTGGCGGCCCCGCGTGCGCGGCGCGGACCGCATCCCGGCCACCGGGCCGGTGATCCTCGCGGCGAACCACCGTGCGGCCGTCGACACGGCGTTCATCCCGCTCGTCGCCCCGCGCAGGGTCGCCTTCCTCGGCAAGGCCGAGTACTTCACCGGCCGTGGTCTGCGCGGACGCCTGATGGCCGCGTTCCTGGGGGCGCTCGGCTACATCCCGGTCGACCGGTCCAACGCCCGCGCCGGCCTCGCCGCGCTCGCCGCGGGACGCAAGGTCCTGGAGCGCGGCGGTGCGTTCGGCATCTACCCGGAGGGCACGCGCTCCCTCGACGGCAAGCTGCACCGCGGCCACACCGGCGTCGCGTCGCTGGCGCTGTCGACGGGGGCGGTCGTCGTGCCCGTCGGCCTGATCGGGACCGAGCGCGTGCAGCCGATCGGTCGGCTGTTCCCGCGCCTGGCCCGGGTCGAGATCCGCTTCGGGCGGCCGCTGGAGTTCAGCCGCTACGAGGGACTGGAGGGCGCTCCGGCGATCCGGCGCGCGGTCACCGACGAGATCATGGACGCCATCGCGGACCTGTCCGGGCAGACCTATGTGGACAGCTATCACCGGCGCCCGGACGACTCGGCCGCCGCGGCCTGACCGGAACGGGCCCGGTGGCGACGGTGGCGGGCTAGCCTGCTGCGGTCCTGTTCCTGTCCGGGGGAGCGTCGCCGGTGGTCCGACTCGTTGTCGTCCTGCTGTTCGTGTGCGGGGTGGTCGTGGGGTGTGGGGCTGCGGAGCCGGAGGGGCCGTTTCCGCCGCGGCCGGCGGAGATCGACGTGGCGAATGTCGACCCGTGTGTGGCGATGACCCCTGAGCTCCGGCAGCGCCTCGGGGTGGAGGGTGACGAGCCGGCAGTTGTCGAGCTGGCGGACGGTCCGAGCCGCGCATGCTCGTGGGGAAACTACGACACTGCCGAGAGCTATACCGTGCAGACAATCGACACCCCGGCGGCGCGACTGTCGAACGCACGCGGGGCGACTCTCACCGCAGTCGACGGATTCGGAGCGGTCCGGGTCGTCGATAGCGAGGACACCGCACCACTGTGCGAGCTGTACATCGACACTTCCGCCGCCAGCAGCGTTCGTGTGCAGGTCCGCGATTCGGGTTACGACGATCGGAGCCGCGGGTCCATCGACGAGGTGTGTCGCTCGGCCGAGACCCTGGCGACCAGTTACTTGACTGCTGCCCGTTCGCGCTGAGCCCAACGACGCGGATTCGCGCCTGCGAACGCCTTCGCTCGACTGGGGGTTCACCGCAGTGCGTTCGACCTATTCTCCGCCGTATGCAGACGTCCGCACCCCAACCACGCGGCTCGATCAGCGATGCGCTCATGCTTCAGGTCGATAAGGACAACGTCATGAGGGTGTACCGCCACATGGATGAGCATGCTCGCGCCTTGCAGAGGGGCCGATTCACAGCGGACCGTCTCCGGGAGATCCCGCCCTGTGGGGACGACCCTGCTTCTCTCGACGCTGTATCCGTCTTTCAGCCGAAGATCGATCTGATCACAGACCTGCACCGGCACTATATGAACGAGATTCTTGAAGCGCGCGACCGGCTGAAGAAGACCGCGCAGGAGTACGGGCTGATCGAGGACGAGAACGCGGCAACCCTGACGCCCACGACTCCGCCGTACAGCGGTCCGCTGCTCGAGCGTTAGGGATCCGAGCATGCCCCTCCCTCGCTGCTACAACTACGAAGCGTTCGACATCGCGACCAAGGCTGCTTGGATCCTCGGCAAACCCGGCGCCGAGGCCACCCGGCAGACCTCCGACGGTCTCCGCAAGCTCGTCGACGACATGGCGACCACCAAGCAGACCCTCGACCGCGGCATGGCCGATCTCGGCATCTCGTGGCAGGGCCCCGCCGCCCGGGCCGCCCAGGAGTCCCTGGACCGCACCGCCACCGGCGTCGACGGCACCGCGAACGTCGCCCGGAACGGCGCCGACCGCATGCTCGACCACGGCAGCGCGTTCGAGCGCATGCGCGGTCAGGTCCGCTTCATGGACCCGGCCGAGTTCTCCTGGATCCAGCGCGCGGGCGACAACATCAGCGAGGCCTGGCAGTCCCTCCGGGGCAGGGGCGCCGACCACGTCACCATCGCCGAGCACAACCAGATCAACGACGAGGTCGCGAACCGCGCGCTCCAGAGGTACGAGTCCGAGACCTCCGCGATCGACGACCGCTTCACCACCGAGGCGGCCGCCGCGCCCCCGCCCGCGACGTCTCCGGGCGTCACGCCGGGTCCCGGCGGTCCGCCGGGACCGCAGCCCGGCGTCTCCGTCGCTCCGGGTGGGGGCGGACTTCCCGGCCCTACACCGGGCCCGGCCGGCGTCGGGCTTCCCCCGGTCGGGTCGGCATCGCAGCCGGTGTCGGCGCCTCCCAGCCCGTCGGGCGGCGTCGGTGCGGGCGGCGGCCCCGGTGGTGGTGCCGGTGCCGGAGGCGGTGGCGGGCCCTCGCCCGTCGTCCCGCTGCCGAGCGGACCGGCGTCCTCGGGCGCCGGTGGAGGCGGTGCCGGGGTGCCGGGCTCCCGCATCCCGCCCGTTCCGGACCGCGTTCGGATCCCGACCCCGACCCCGACCCCGACCCCGACCCCGACCCCGGCGCCGGACGCCGCCCGTACCCGCGAGGACCTCGCACGCCGCTTCGGCGACCAGGCACGTCGGCAGCAGCTCGTCCGCCCCCTCGCGCAGACCGGCCCCGCCCCGCAGACCCGCTACGGCAGCGGGACCGGGCCGTACGGAGCCGGTTCCGCAGCGGGCCGCGGCGCCCTCGGCGCCCCGTTCGGCGAGCCCCGCGGCACCGCGCGGCTGCCGGGCGCGGCGACCGAACCGTACGGACCCGGCGGTCGCGGCGGGGCCGGGACGGCGTGGGGCACCGAGCCCCGCACACCCGGGCCACGGAGCGGCGGCGCGCCCGAGCCGTGGACCGGCGCCAAGGCGGCGGAGGCTCGCGGCGGGGCCGGCTACGGCCCGATGGCAGGCGGCGTCCCGGGCGGTCGCGGCGAGGGCCGGGACCACCGCAACCGCTATGTCGTCCCCACCGACGAGGTGTTCGACGTCGGGATCACCGCGACCGACGCCGTGCTCGCCCCCGAGGACCCCGGGCGCTGATCAGCCCGGCAGCACCGGCCGCCACGGCTCGGTGTGCCGGTACCAGGCCCACCGCTTGATCTCCCGCGGGTGCGCGATGCCGTCGCGGACGGGCGTCGCACCGGTCGTCCCGATCTGGATCGCCCGCCCGGTCGTGCCGGTCACCCCGCGGCCCGCCCGCACGTGCACGCCCTCGGGCCCCGCGTCGACGACGAGCATCTTCACGCGGCCGTGCAGCACGCGCGTCGCGTCGCAGTAGGCCTCGCCGTAGAGGTCGGGGATCTCCCCGCGGCCGGCGAGGACGCCGCCGTTGTCGTCGCGCACCAGCGGCATCTCGCGCGCGGTGCCGGACCGGGCGAGGGCGACGGCGTCGTCGAACCGGGTCGGGACTCCCCAGTTCGCGGCGGCCCGCGACCGTCGGGACACCGGCAGGTAGGCGATCTCGGTCGCCAGCGCGTCCCGCCGGAGCAGCCGGAGGAGCACGGCGGCGAGGTCGGCGTCGTCGCCGTGCACGATCAGGCGCGGGACGGGGAGCAGACCGTCGATCTCGGCCTTGCCGGGGCGCGGACCCACGGTGACCGAACGCACCGCGGGATCGGACACCAGCGACGACGGTGGGCGTTCCCGCCGCGCGCCGGGCCGGATACCGTGGAAGGGAAGCCGGTGACGCCGCTGCGGCAGGCAGTCGAGGAGAACCGCTTCGGGATCGGTCGGAACCACTGATCGAGTACCCTCCTCGCCGCGGAAACCGGAAATCACGCCCGGTCCCGCGACCGTGACGAGCGTGTGTGAACTGGAGTCTCTTACATGCCCGCAATCGTGTTGATCGGCGCCCAGTGGGGCGACGAGGGCAAGGGCAAGGCGACCGACCTGCTGGGCGGGCAGTTCGGCTGGGTCGTCCGCTACCAGGGCGGCAACAACGCCGGGCACACCGTCGTCACGCCGGACGGCCGCGACTTCGCGCTGAAGCTCATCCCGTCCGGGATCCTGTCCCCGGGCGTGAAGAACGTGATCGGCAACGGGGTCGTCGTGAACCCCGAGGCGCTGATCGAGGAGAAGGCCGGGCTGGAGCGGCGCGGCGTCGACACCTCCGGCCTGCTGATCTCGGCCGACTCGCACCTGATCATGCCGTACCACGTGGCGATCGACCGGGTCACCGAGCGCTACCTGGGCAAGGCCAAGATCGGCACGACCGGTCGCGGCATCGGCCCGGCCTACCAGGACAAGGTGGCCCGGGTCGGCGTCCGCGCCGCGGACCTGCTCGACGAGAAGATCCTGCACCAGAAGGTCGAGGCGGCCCTCGAGCTGAAGAACCAGATCCTGGTCAAGGTCTACAACCGGCGCGCGCTGGACTTCAACGAGGTCGTCGACACCGTCCTGGAGCAGTCGAAGGAGTTCGCCGACAAGATCGTCGACACCCGGCTGCTGCTGAACGAGGCCCTGGAGCGCGGTGAGACGCTGCTGCTCGAGGGCTCGCAGGGCACACTGCTCGACGTCGACCACGGCACCTACCCCTTCGTGACCAGCTCGAACCCGACCGCGGGCGGTGCGTCGGTCGGTTCCGGCATCGGCCCGAACAAGATCACCCGGGTGATCGGGATCCTGAAGGCCTACACGACCCGCGTCGGCTCCGGTCCGTTCCCGACCGAGCTGCACGACGAGATGGGCGAGTTCCTGCGCAAGACCGGCGGCGAGGTCGGTGTGAACACCGGCCGTGCGCGGCGCTGCGGCTGGTTCGACGCCGTCATCGGGCGCTACGCGGTGCGGGTCAACGGCATCACCGACCTCTTCCTGACCAAGCTGGACGTGCTGTCCGGGCTGGAGGCGGTGCCGATCTGCGTCGGCTACGAGGTCGACGGCCACCGCGTCGACGAGATGCCGATGACCCAGACCGGCTTCCACCACGCCGTCCCGGTCTACGAGGAGATGCCCGGCTGGGTCGAGGACCTCTCCGGTGCCCGCACCTGGGAGGACCTGCCCCCCGCCGCGCAGGCCTACGTGCAGCGGATCGAGGAGCTCACCGGCGCGCCGGTGTCCGCGATCGGCGTCGGCCCCGGGCGGGACCAGACGATCACCCGCTGACCGGCTGCGCCGGCGGCGTCACGACGACCGCCGGCGTTCGTCGCGGACCGGTGTCACCAGGATCGCGGCCAACGGTGCCGCGGCGGCGATCGCGAACGCCGCCGCGTAGCCGGTCGCGCCGACCAGGGCGCCGAGCGCGGCCGGGACCACCGACGCGACGGCGTTCTGGCCGGTGTTCTGCACCCCCAGCGCCCGCCCCGACCAGGCGGGTCCGGCGATCTCGGCGGTGCTGGTGAACGCCAGCCCGTTCGGGGCGACCGTCACCACCGCCCCGACGGCGAGCATCGTGACCGCCAGCCATCCGGCGACGGCGTCGCCGAGCGCGAACAGCAGCAGCACCGCGGCCGCGGCGGCCGCGACCTGGCGCATCGGGCGCAGCCGGGACCCGACCCGGTCCGACCAGACCCCGGTCGCGATCCGGCCGACCGCCCCGGCGATCTGCCCACCGGCGACGAACGCGCCCGCCGCCGCCACGTGCCACCCCTGCTCGCGGACCAGGTACTCGGTCGCGAACGACGCCACCGCGAACTGCGAGACCACCAGCAGCGCACTCGCGCCGTGCACCCGCCACAGCACCGACGTCCCGTAGGGGGAGCGCTCCGGCTCGGCCCCCGCGGGCCGCGGCGCCCGGGGCGGGTCCGGCGCCAGCGTCGCGACCAGCACCGACGCGACGACGCACAGCACCGCGGGCAGCAGCAGCGCCTGGAACGGCCCGACGGCTGCGGCCAGGGTCGGCAGCGTCAGCCCGGCCACGGCGACGCCCAGCGGCTGGGACGTCTGCCGGATCCCCATCGCGGTGCCGCGCTCGTGCGCGGCGAACCAGCCCATCACCATCCGGCCGCTGGCGGCGAACACCGACGCCGCGCCCGCGCCGCCCAGGCCGAGCAGCACCAGCAGCAGCGGTCCGGGCCCGATCGGCAGCAGCGCCGCACCCGCGACGGCCGCCGCGCACAGCGCGAGCCCGACCGTCATCACCCCGCGTTCGCCGGACCGGTCGGCGGCGGCGCCCCACAGCACCAGCGTGCACAGCAGACCGACCGTCGGTGCGCCGACGTAGGCGCCGACCTGGGCCAGCGACAGTCCCTCCGTGTCACGCAGCAGCGGCACCACGAACGGCAGCCCGTAGACGAACGAGCAGGCCGCGGTCTGGGCGAACACCCCGACGGCCAGCACCAGCCAGCGACGGCGGGTACGGGTCACGTCGACGGAGGTCATGTACCCACGCTAAGCATCTGTCCCACGATCCGGCCATTCGTTCCCGGATCGTGGGACGGAGTGCGGTGGGTCAGGAGGCGCAGTTCCCGGTGTCGGCGGGGGACGACGCGCCGCTCGCGGCCACGTTCAGCGCCTGCCCGACCTGCTCGGCCGTCAGCACGAAACCGGTCTCGGTGTCGTCCAGCGCGGCGCCGAACACGACGCCGACCACCCGCCCGTCGGGGGTGATCATCGGGCCGCCGGAGTTGCCGGAGCGCACCACCGCGCGGACGGTGTAGACGTCGCGCAGCACGCTGCCCTGCTCGTAGATGTCCGGGCCGCGCAGCCGGATCCGCTCGCGGATCTTGCCCGGGGTGACCGTGTACGGGCCGTCCAGCGGGTAGCCCAGGATGATCACGTCGTCGCCGACGCGGGCCGGGTCCGGGCTGAACTGCAGCGGCTGCTCCTCGAGGTCGGGCACGTCGAGCACGGCCACGTCGACCTCGGGGTCGTAGTGGACGACCTGGGCGTCGAGCTGGCGGGCCCGGCCGCTGGACGTCGTCACCTCGACGGTGGTGCTCGACGTCCCGGCGACGACGTGGGCGTTGGTCATCACCCGCTGCGGGGCGACGACGAACCCGGTCCCCTCCAGGGCGCGACGGCAGGACGGGGCGCGCCCGCGGACCTTCAGCACCCGGTCGCGGACCTCGGTGACCACCGGGGACTGCGCGAGCGCGGAGTCCGGCGGGCCGACCGCGGCGACCGGCGTCCGCGAGAACGGGCTGACGACGTCGGGGAAGCCGGAGTCGTCGAGGAGCTGGCGCAGCTCGGCCGGGAGCTTGCGCGCGGCGTCCGGCATCACGTCGTCCACGCCGGCGAGCACCCGCGAGTCGCGCAGGCCGCTGGTCAGGGTGGAGAAGCTCGTCGAGGACAGCGGCAGCGCGATCAGCCAGGCCGCCACCACCACCGCGACCGCCTGCACGCCGGCACCCAGCGTCGAGTCGACCTTGAGGGTGCCCTCGCCGCGGATCCGGTCGCGGATGAACCGTCCGAGGTAGACGCCCGTCGCCTCACCGAGCGCGACGAGCAGCACCACCACGCCGATCCCGAGCAGCACCTTCCCCTGCTGGGACTCCACCTGCCCGGCCAGCAACGGGGCGAGCCGCAGCCCGAGCACCGCGCCGGTCAGTACGCCGGCGAACGACAGCAGCGCCACCGCGACCCCGTGCCGCCAGCCGGACGCCGCGGCCAGCAGGGCGAGGATCACGACGACGACGTCGACCCAGCTGATGCTCACCGGTCCACCACGCCGTGGTCGTCCACCCGGACTCCTTCCGGTTCGTTCCGCCGGGCCCGGGCCCAGGCGTCGTCGAGATCGAGGACCCGGCCGGCGTCCCAGGGACGCTCCCAGCCGGACCGCTGCAGCAGTGCGGACAGCAGGCCCGCGGTGAAACCCCAGACCATCAGGCCCGCGGCGTCGAAGGCGGGGCCGGTGTGGCCGCTGGGGCCGCGCACGGTGAACCGGTTCGCCGGGTCGGTCAGGACCGCCACCGGGACCCGGACGACCCGGGCGACCTCGGCGGTGTCGACCACCCGTACCGGCGACGGCGACGCCCAGTGCGCCAGCACCGGGGTCACCAGGAACCCGGTGGGCGGGATGAACAGGTCCGGCAGGAGGGCCAGCGGTACCACCCCGGACGGGTCCAGCCCGGTCTCCTCCCGGGCCTCCCGCAGTGCGGCGTGCACCGGGCCGGTGTCGGTCGGGTCGAGCCGCCCACCGGGGAAGGCGACCTGCCCGGCGTGCGAGCGCAGCGTCGCCGCGCGCTCGGTGAGCAGCACGTCCGGCCCGCCGGACTCCCCGTCGGTGAACAGCATCAGCACCGAGGCCCGGCGCGGCTCGCCGGTGTCGGGCTGCAGGCGTCGCCAGCCGAACCAGGCCGGGTCCAGGCCCAGCGCCCCGTCGACGAGCGGGCGCAGCGACGCCGGCGCCGCCGCGGGGTCGGGGTCGGGCACCTGCGGCACGCCCGCCCGCGCGGTCACCGGAACCGCTCCACGGCGGCCGCGACGTCGTCGGCGGTGCGGAACGGGACGGGCGGGTCCACCATCGCGACGCCACCGTCCGCGCGGGTCACGTAGCTGACCGGGAGCAGCGGCGGGGTGTCCAGCGCGCGGCGCACGGCCCGCTGCGGGTCGGTCACGGCCGGCAGGGTGACCCCCAGCTGCGCGGACAGGGTCAGCGCGGCCACCGGGTCGTCCTGCACGTCGACGGTGAGCACCGGCAGTGCGCCGGGGCGCTGTGCGTACGCCTGCAGCGCGGGCAGTTCGTCGCGGCACGGCACGCACCACGACGCCCAGAAGTTGACCAGCGTCGGACGCCCGGTCAGGGCCGCGCCCAGGTCGGTACGGCCGTCGGCGCCCAGGCACGGCACGGTGATCCCGGCGAGCGGACCGGCCGGGGTGCTGCCGGACGGGGCGGGGCACGGTGCCAGCCGGGCCGAGGCCCGCGCGGCGGCCAGTGCCTGCGGGTCCGCGGCGGCGAGGTCGGTCTCGGGCCGGTCGGCCGGGGCGGCGCTCGCCGCGGGACCGGCACCGCCGCTCCCGCCGGAGGTGGGGCCCGAGGGCCACAGCGCCCAGACCGCGATCGCGACCAGGACGACGACGACCACGGTCGAGACGATCTCGGAGCGGGAGGCGCCTGTCCGGGTCACCGGCCGTCCCCGGGCGGCCCCGCGATCCCCGCGAGTGCGAGCAGGTGGTCCCGCTCCGGGCCCTTGACCAGCGCCGCGGCCTCGCCCGGGTCGGTGGGGCCGAGCCCGAAGGCGGGACAGTCCGCCGCGAGCGTGCAGGCGCCGCAGGCCGGCTTGCGCGCATGGCAGACCCGGCGGCCGTGGAAGATCACGTGGTGGGACACGATCGTCCAGTCCCGCCGCGGGACGAGCTCGCCGATCGCGTGCTCGACCTTGACCGGGTCCTCCTCGGTCGTCCAGCCCCAGCGGCGGACCAGGCGTCCGAAGTGGGTGTCGACGGTGATCCCGGGGACCCCGAACGCGTTGCCGAGGATGACGTTCGCGGTCTTGCGCCCGATGCCGGGCAGCTTCACCAGCTCGTCCAGTGTCGACGGCAGCTCCCCGCCGTGCCGCTCGACGACGGCGGCGCCCAGCCCGGTCAGCGACGTCGCCTTGTTCCGGTAGAAGCCGGTGGAGCGGATCAGTTCCTCGAGCTCCGTCCGGTCGGCGCCCGCGTAGTCCGCGGCGGTGGGGTACCGGGCGAACAGCGCGGGGGTGACCTGGTTGACCCGCTCGTCGGTGCACTGCGCGGACAGGATCGTCGCGACGGCGAGGTCCAGCGGGGTGGTGAAGTCCAGCTCGCAGTGCGCGTGCGGATAGGCCTCCGCCAGCGACCGGAGGATGCGGTTGACCCGGCGCGCTCGCCCGATCGGGCTCTCCCCGGCCGCGACGCGCGCGGCCAGACCGGCGGCGGCGCGGGGGGTGGGCCGCGACGCCCGCGACGGCCGTCCGGCGGAGGTGCTCACGTGACCGAGCGTACGGGTGGGCACCGACAGTCGTGTCACGGTGTCGCGCCGTGCACCGCTCGTCGCCGGGCGCGGTCCGGTCCGCGTCGGGGGGCGTTCGACCGGCCGGCGTGGCGACGCGTCCGACGAGCGGTGCGCGCACCCGGCCGGGTGTGCGCCGAACGGGCTACGAGGTCACGGTCGCGTCACGAAGACGTCGACGCGGCCACCCCCGACCGGCCGGGCTGCGAACCCGTACGGGAGGATCGGAGTTGCCATGACTGCCTGGTTGAGCGTTCTCGTCCCGCTGCTCGTGATGTTCTTCGCGCTCGGTATGGAGCGCGTGGAGTCCCGCATGCGGGAGTCCACCGTGCGCCAGGACGAGCTGGACGAGATGCTCGAACAGCCGCGTCCGGACGAGGTCCGTGCCCTGTTCCGGTCCGGCACGGGCCGCGCGCTGGAGCTGTTCCGGCTGCGTAACCGGCGCCGCCGGGGGGCTCGTCGGAGTCAGGTCCCGTCGGCCTGACAGGATCGCGTACGGGTGCGGGACAGCGCCCCGCGACGAATCGGACCCGATCGGATGTCAATCCGATCGGGCCAGTGGTGCGCACGTGTGTGGCGAATACCTCTACACTGACGCGCCGACGACCCGCCGTGACGACACGGCCGGTGAACGAGGAGCATTGCAGTGGACGAGGTTCTGATCCGGGCAGGGATCTTCCAAGGTGTGGAGCCCCAGGCCGCCGAGGCGCTGGCCGAAGCTCTGGAGACTGCCGAGTTCTCCCGCGGGCAGGTCATCTTCTCCGAAGGCGAGCCCGGTGACCGCCTCTACATCGTGTCGGGCGGGAAGGTGAAGCTCGGCCGGAAGTCCCCCGACGGCCGGGAGAACCTGCTCATGGTGGCCGGCCCGTCGGACATGTTCGGCGAGCTGTCGATCTTCGACCCGGGCCCGCGCACGTCGTCGGCGACCGCGGTCACCGAGGTGCGCTGCTACACCATGGACCGCAGCGCGCTGCGGGAGTGGATCGGCAAGCGTCCGGAGATCGCCGAGCAGCTGCTGCGCGTGCTGGCCCGTCGCCTGCGCCGCACCAACAACATGCTCGCCGACCTGATCTTCACCGACGTGCCGGGCCGTGTGGCGAAGTCGCTCCTGCAGCTCGCGCGCCAGTTCGGCTCCCAGGAGTCGGGGCTGCTGCGGGTCACCCACGACCTCACGCAGGAGGAGATCGCCCAGCTCGTCGGCGCCTCCCGCGAGACCGTGAACAAGGCGCTCGCCGACTTCGCGCACCGTGGCTGGCTGCGTCTCGAGGGCAAGAGCGTGCTGATCCTGGAGCCGGAGCGGCTCGCGCGGCGCGCGCGCTGAATTCTCTGGTACGGGCGTCCCAGATCATGTGATGCTGGGGCGTGCCCGCCGCTCTCTCCGACTACCGCGCCGCCCTGGGCACCCCCGGGGCGGCCGCGCCGGTCTGTGCCTCCGTCCTCGGTCGGTTCCCGATCGCGATGCACAGTCTCGCCACGCTGCTCTACGTCCGTGAGGTCCACGGCTCCTACGCCGTCGCCGGAGCGGTCTCGGCGGCGCTGCTGATCGGGACCGCGGTCGGCACGGTCGTGCAGGGGCGGGTGCTGGACCGGCTGGGCCCGACCCGGCCGATGCTGGTGCTCGTCGCGGTCTACCTGCTGTGCGTCACCGGGCTGGTGCTGGGCATCGAGTACCGGGCGGCGCTGCCGCTCACCGTCGCGGTCGCGGTCGTCACCGGGCTCGCGACGCCGGCGTTCGAGGGGTCGTCGCGGGCGCTGTGGTCGGACCTGACCCCGCCCGGGCCGCGCCGCGAGGCCGCCTACACCTACGAGGCGATCAGCCTCGAGATCTTCTTCATCATGGGTCCCGCGCTGGCCGCGGTGCTGGTGGTGGCGACGCCGTGGCCGGGCACCGCGCTCGTCGTCGCGGCGACCGCGGAGATCGTCGGCACCACCTGGTTCGCGCTGACCGCCGCCGTACGACGCCGCTCGGCCCGCATCCGAGCCGAGCGCGCCGACGGGTCGCTGGCGGTCGAGGCCGGGCTGCTCGGGGTGTTCCGGCGCCCGGGGCTGCGGACGGTGGCGCTGGCGTCGCTCGGGTTCGGGCTGGTGGCGGGGACCGCCGAGGTCGGCGTGATCGCCGCGACCGCGTTCGCCGGCTCGCCCGCCGCCGGCGGGGTCCTGCTCTCGCTCTGGTCGGTGGTCTCGGTGCTGACCGGGGTGCTCTACGGGATGCGGCCCTGGCCGCGGCCGTTGCATCTGCGGCTGCCGGTCCTGCTCGCCGGCTTCGCCGTCCTGGTGACGGCGATGGGGCTCGTCTCCCCGCTCGGCTCGCTGGTGCTGCTGGCCGTGGTGATGATGGTCGCCGGCGCGCTGATCACCCCGCAGGTCACCGCGCACTCCCTCGGCGTCGAGCAGACCGCTCCGGCGGGGTCGGCGACCGAGGCGTTCAACTGGATGGTGATGGCCGCGGTGCTCGGGGTCTCGGTCGGGCAGGCCCTGTCCGGCGTCATGATCGACCTCGTCGGGCCGGGCGGGTACGCGGCGGGCGGCGTACTGGGGCTGCTGGTCGCGGGGCTGCTGTGGCTGCGCCGCGGCTCGGTCGCCGACACCGAGCCCCGCGTCGTCGCGGCCGGGAGCCCGGCGTGAGCGGCGCCGGGGAGCTGCGGCGGCTGCGCGACGTCGTCGCCGGTGACATGGCCGGCGCGGACGTCGCGCACGACCTCGGGCACCTCGACCGGGTCGCCGGGCTGTCGGCCCGGCTCGCGGTGCGGGAGGGTCTGGACGGGTTCGTCGCCGCCGTCGCCGCCTATGTGCACGACCACCACCGGGCCGCCGAGGCCCGGCTCGGCCGCGTCGTCGCCCCCGCGGAGGTCCGCGACGACGCCCGGGACGCACTGCGTCGCGGCGGGGTCGCCGAGCAGCTGTGGGACCCGGTGCTCGACGCCGTCGAGGCCACCGGCCGCTACTCGTTCTCGGAGGCGGCGTCGGCGCCGACGGCGGACCGGATCGCGGCCTGCCTGCACGACGCCGACATGCTCGACGCGATGGGCGCCACCGGCATCGCCCGCGCGTTCGCCTACGGCGGCGCGATCGGCGAGCCCCTGTGGGACCCGGCCGCGGGCGTCGCGACCGGCGGCTACCGGTCCGGGCCGACCGGCTCGGTCGTCGCCCACTTCCACGAGAAGCTGCTGCGGCTGCGCGGCGAGCTGCGCACCGCCGCCGGCCGCGAGATGGGCGAGCGGCGGCACGCGGCCCTGGAGGAGTTCCTGCGCCGGTTCCGCGAGGAGTGGGTCGACGCCCACGGCGACTCCGACGGCGCCCCGCCCGGGGTCTAGATCGGGTCGAGGATCCGCTTCAGGAACTGCCGGGTGCGGGGCTGTTCCGGCTCGACCAGCACCCGCGACGGCGGACCGGACTCGGCCACCACCCCGCCGTCGACGAAGAGGATCTGGTCGGCGACCTGCTGGGCGAAGCGGATCTCGTGGGTGACGATGACCATGGTCCGGCCCGCCGTCGCCAGGTCCTTGATGACCCGCAGGACGTCGCCGACGAGCTCGGGGTCCAGCGCCGAGGTGGGCTCGTCGAACAGCATCAGCTGCGGGTCGAGGGCCAGCGCGCGGGCGATCCCGACGCGCTGCTGCTGGCCGCCGGAGAGCTGGTACGGGTACTGGTCGGCCTTCTCGGCCAGCCCCACCTGGTCCAGCAACCGCCGGGCGTCGGCGGTCGCGTCGGCCCGGGGGCGCCGCTGCACGATCACCGGGCCCTCGATGACGTTCTCCAGCACGGTGCGGTGCGGGAACAGGTTGTGCGACTGGAACACCATCGCGGTCCGGGACCGGAACCGGGCCAGCGTGGACCGGTCGACGGGGGCACCGAAGTCGACGGCCAGGTCGCCGATGGTGATCACCCCGGCGTCGGCCCGGTCCAGTGCGTTCAGGGCACGCAGCACCGTCGTCTTGCCCGAACCGGACGGCCCGATCACCGCGGTGACGGTCCCGGCCGGGACGTCGAACCCGATGTCGCGCAGGACCTCCAGCGTCCCGAAGGACTTCCGCAGGCCCCGGACGGTCAGCAGGTCGCTCATCGCGCCACGTACCTCTCCAGCCGCGTCTCCACCCGTACCTGCACGGACGAGAGGATCAGGCAGACGATCCAGTAGTACACCGCGGCCACGCCGTAGAGGGCGAAGAAGTCGAACGTCGGCGCCGCGGCCAGCTGGGCGACCCGCAGCAGCTCGGTCACCAGGATGGTCGAGGCCAGCGAGGTGTCCTTGACCAGCGAGATCAGCGTGTTCGACAGCGGGGGGACGGCGGTGCGCGCGGCCTGGGGGAGGATCACGCGTCGCAGCGTCGTCGGGTACCCCATGCCGATGGTCTGCGCGGCCTCCCACTGCCCCTTCGGGATGGACAGGATCGCCGCCCGGATGACCTCGGCCGCGTAGCCGCCGACGTTGAGGCTGAACGCGATCACCGCGGACGGGAACGGGTCGATCACCAGCCCGAGCTGCGGGAGCGCGTAGAACACGATGAACAGCTGGACCAGCAGCGGGGTGCCGCGCACCACCGAGATGTAGGCGCGGGCCAGCCAGGACAGCGGCCTGATCGAGGAGATCCGGGCCAGGGCCAGCAGCAGGGCCAGGACCAGCCCGATGACGAAGCTGATCGCCGTCAGCGGGATGGTCGTCGTGACCGTCGCCCGCAGCATCGGCCACAGGTTGCGGCCGATCAGCTCCCAGGTGGCGGGATCCATCTACTTCCCGCTGACGTCGCTGCCGAAGTACTTCTCGGACAGCTGCTTCAGCGTGCCGTCGGCCCGTAGCTCGGCCAGCGCCCGGTCCACGTCGGGCATCAGGCCGCTGTCCTTGCGGGCGGCGAAGGCCTGCTCGCTGGTGTCCCCGGTGGTGCCGGCGACCTTGACGCCCCTGTCCCCGGTCGACTTCTCGTACTCGCCGACGGCGAGGGTGTCGTTGACGGTCGCGTCGATCCGGCCGTCCTTGAGCAGCTGGACGGCCTGGACGAAGCCCTCGACGGCCTCGACGTTCGCGCCGGCGCCGCGGGCGACCTCGGCCCAGTTGCTGGTCGCGGACTGGGCGGTGGTGCGGCCCCGCAGGTCGGCCAGGCTCCGGATCGCGGTGTCGTCGGCGCGGGTGACGATCACGCCCTCGGACACGGTGTAGGGCGTGGAGAGGTCGTACCTGGCCTTCCGCTCGTCGTTGACCGTGACCTGGTTGGCGACCAGGTCGATCCGCTTCGACTCGAGCGCGGCGAAGATCGAGTCCCACGGGGTCTGGACGAACTCGACCTCCTTGCCCAGCTTGGCGCCGACCGCACGGGCGACCTCGACGTCGTAGCCGGTCAGCTGCCCGTCGGGACCCTGGAAGCTGAAGGGGCTGTAGGTCCCCTCGGTGCCGATGCGCAGCGTGTCGGACCCGCCGCTGCTGCAGCCGACGAGGGTGGTGAGGGCCAGCAGCGCGGCGGCCAGGGCCAGGATCGTGCGACGCACGGGGTCTCCTTCGAGCGGAACGGGGCCGACGGACGGCGATGCCCCGTCGAGATGCGGGGACCCTAGGCCGGTCGGTCGTGTCGGTTCAACGCTCCGTGCGGTCCCGTTCATCCACGCAGGTGATCCAGCTGTGCGCGCACGGACAGCTCGGCGGCGTCCCACAGCGAGGTGTCGACGTCGGCGTAGACGACCTCGACGACGTCGCGTGCCGAGGCGTCGGGCCCGAGCCGCTCCAGCGCGGCCCGCACCTGCTCCAGCCGCTGCTCGCGGTGGGCGAGGTAGTGCCGCGCGGTCTCGGCGGCGTCCGGGAGCTCCGGACCGTGCCCGGGGAGGACCGGGGTGCCCGCGGGCAGCTCCGCGATCCGGCGCAGCGAGTCCAGGTAGGGCCCGAGGGTGCCGTCGGGGTGGGCGATGACGGTGGTGCCGCGGCCGAGCACGGTGTCGCCGGAGAGCAGCGCGACGCCGTCGGAGCCGGGGCCGCGCAGCAGCAGCGACACCGAGTCCGAGGTGTGGCCGGGGGTGGTCAGCACCTCCAGCTCGACCCCGCCACCGGCGACGACGGCGCCGTCGACCAGCGGGGTGGTCCCCGACGCCAGCGACGGGTCCGCGGCGAACACGGGTGCCCCGGTCAGCTCGACGAACCGGCCGATCCCGCCGGCGTGGTCGTGGTGGCGGTGGGTCAGGACGACCGCGGTCACCGGCGGGCCGTCGGCCAGCGCCTCCAGGTGCGTGCCGTCGTCCTCACCCGGGTCGACGACGATCCGGTCGTGCGCGTCCGACGCCGCGAGGACCCAGGTGTTGGTGCCCTCCAGGGTCATCGGGCCGGGGTTGTCCTGCAGCAGCACCGACGCCAGCGGGTGCGCGGCGCGCAGGGTGCCGTAGAGCGGGTGGCTCACCGGGTCGTCTCCTCGTAGATCCAGTCGGGGTCGCCGGGCAGGGTGATCGTGACGACCCTGCCCTCGCGCCGCACCTCGGGGGTCATCGGCTCGATGTCGCGCGCCGCGGCGGCGGCCAGCACCTCGTCCGCGCTGTCGTGCCGGTGCAGCTCCTGCAGGGTCCGCAGGGTGGGCGGCATCAGCTGGAGGTCGCCGTCGTCGTGGCCGGACAGGGCCTCGGCCGGGCTCCACCAGCGCGCCTCGACGGCCTCGGTGGTGGCGTCGTCGGCGACCTGGCCGTCCGGCACGCGGGCGACGAGGAACGCGGTGTCGTAGCGCTTCGGGTTGCGCGGCGGGGTGATCCAGCGGGACCACGGGACCAGCAGGTCCGCGCGCAGCTCCAGGTCGTGCGCCGCGAGCAGCTCCGGCAGCGTGATCCGGCGGGCGACGAGGTCGTCCCGCCAGGCCGCGGCGGCGTCCAGCGGGCCGGGCTCGGTGCCGGCGGGGGCGGCCAGCAGCACGCCGCACTCCTCGAACGTCTCGCGGACGGCGGCCGTCACCAGCGCGGCGGCCAGGTCCGCGGGCTGGGCCAGCCGGGCGCCGAACCGCTCCGGCTCCGGTCCGCGCCATCGGGCGGGGTCCGGCTCGTCACCGGCGGAGACCCCGCCGCCGGGGAACACGGTCATGCCGCCGGCGAACGCCATCCCGGCCACCCGCCGCTGCAGGAAGACCTGCAGGTCACCGGTGCCCGGCTCGTCGCGGACCAGCAGGACGGTCGCGGCGGCCCTCGGCTCGACCGGCTGCGCTGCCGGATCATCGCTCATGGCCGCCGACCCTAGGTCATGATCGGGGCCGGTCGGCGGTGAGAATGCCCGCATGCGTATCGGACTGCTCGGCGCCGGACCGTGGGCGCGCCAGGTGCACGCCCCCGCCATCGCGGCGCATCCCCGCTGGTCGGCGGCCGGGGTGTGGGCGCGACGGCCGGAGGCGGCCGCCGGGATCGCCGCGGTCTCCGGGGGTCCGGTGCACGCCTCGGTCGAGGACCTGCTCGACGCGTGCGACGCCGTCGCGTTCGCCGTCCCGCCCGCCGTGCAGGCCGAGCTGCTGGAGCGGGTGGTGGCCGCCGGGAAGCACGTCGTGCTCGAGAAGCCGCTGGCCGCGGACCTGCCCGCCGCGGAACGGGCCGCCGCCGCGGTCGCGGCCTCGGGCGTCCGGTCGGCGACGATGCTGACCCTGCGGTTCGACCCGGCGATCCGGGCCTGGCTCGGCGCGGTCCCGGCCGGCGCCGGCGGTCCCGGGACGACCGCGACCGCCCGCTGGCTGTCCGGGGCGCTGCTCGGCGGGCCGTTCGCTGCGTCGTCGTGGCGGGCCGAGCACGGGGCGCTGCTCGACGTCGGCCCGCACGTCGTGGACCTGCTCGACGCGGCGCTGGGACCGGTCGTCGACGTCGACCACGCCCATCGCGACGAGCCCGACCTGTGGCGGATCGGCCTCGTCCACGACGGCGGCGCCCGCAGCTCGGTGGTGCTGTCGCTGCGTGTCCCGGTGGATCCGACCGAGTTCGAGGTGGCGCTGGTCGGCGGACTCGGGGAGGACGGCCGCGGCCGGTACGTGCTCGACCGTCGCCCGGCCGATGCGGTCGCCTGCTTCGGCGCGCTGCTCGACGACCTCGCCGCCGCGATCGGCTCCGGCGCCGACCTCCCGGTGGACGCCGCACGGGCGCTGCACCTGCAGCGGGTGATCGACCGGATCGTGCGCGCGGTCGGCTGATCCCCCGCACCGGCCGCCGGCCAGGCCGGGCTCAGCCCCGGTCGGTGCGGGCGGTGCCGTTGCGCGGGGTCGGCTCGCCGCCGTTCTCGCGGGCCGCGAGCTCCTCGTGGAGGCGCTGCAGCAGGTCCTGTTCGGTCGGGGTGAGCCGGTCGGCCAGGCCCCCGGCGGGACGGGGTCGCGGCCGCGGCCTCGGCGCGGGTTCGTCCGCGGGCCCCGTCGCGGGTTCCGCCGCGGGACCCGGTGCGGGGGGCTCCGTTGCGGGGGCGACGACGTCGGCCGGTTCCGTGGGGGCCTCCACGGTGCCGTCCCGCCCGGTGGTGTCCCGCTCCGTGGCGTCCCACTCGTCCGGCTCGTCGTCGGTGAGCAGGAGGTGCCGGGGGCGACGCTCCCCGTCGGCCGGGGCCGGGGGTGTCGGGGCGCGCAGGATGGGGACGCCCGGAGGTGGGGTGGGGGCCTCGTCGACGGGGTCGGCCTCGTCGGCCGGGGGCGGGGGGCCGGGCGTCCCGGTTCCGGCCGGTCCGGTGCCTGCGGGACGGTCGAGTCCGGCCCGGTCGTCCGGAGCCGGTCCGGCGTGGGCCGGGTCCGCCGGGGCGTCCTCCGTGGCCGGTGCCGCTCCGTTCGCCTCGGCCACGGCGGGGGACGTGCCGACGTGGGTCCGGTCGGATCCGGGCCCCGGGTGTGCCGGCCCGGGGGTGGGGCGGGCCGGGTCGTCGCCGGTGGTCACACGGTGGGCGGGATGCGCCGGGCCGTCGCGGCGGTCGTCGTCGACGGTCACGGTGGCGGTCGCGGCGGGGACGACGTGCGGCGTGCCCGGGACGGTCTCCTCGCTGCCGCTCCGGTCGGTCCGCGCCGCGGTCTCCGGAGGCGGGATCTCCCCGGCCCAGGCACCGGAGGCCCAGTCGGCGAGCCAGGACGCCTCGTCGGGTCCCGGTGCCGCGGGCGGCCCGACGGGCGGACGCCCGACGACCGGACCGGGCCCGCCGCCCGCGGGCGCGCGGCCCTCCCCGGCCCGCCTGCGGAGCGGCACGCCGAGGTCGCGCGCGGCCGCCCGGGGGCCGGTCGGAGCCGGGTCCGCGGGGACGACCGGCGGGACGGATGCGGCCGGGGCCACCGCGGCCGCGGGCGGTGACGAGACGGCCGGATGTGCCGGGATCCCGGGAGGTGCGGGGGCGACCGGTGGTGGGGGCGGCTCGTCGGAGGGGGCCGAGGGCCGCCCGGCCGGCGTCGCGGCGGGCCCGACCGGACGCCGCTCCGGCGGCCCCGCCACCGGCCCGCGGCCCGCGGTCGTGGGGTGCGCGCCGTTCGCGTCGGGGAGGTGGCCGTTGCCGCCGGGTCCGGTGCCGGCGACGAACCGGTGCCGGGGGACCTCGCCGACCCCGCTCGGCGGGGTCGGGTCCGGGCTGTCGCCCTCCGGGGGAGAGTCGAACCAGTCGCCCGCGGAGGCCTCCCGCAGCGCCCGGATCGGCGGCGACGGCCGCGGCGCCGGATGCGCCGCGTCGTCCCCCTCGGCGGGTGCCGCGACGCGTCGGGCCGCGGAGCCGCGTGGCCCGGCGGGGCCGGGACCGGCCCCGTCGGGCGTGCCGGTCCCCGGGACCGGAGCGGCCCTGTCGGACGTGTCGGTGCCCGGACCGGACGTGGCCGGGCCGGAGGCGGCCGTCCCCGGACCGCGAGTCGTCGGATCGGAGGTGCCGGTCCCCGGGCCGGGAGCGGCGTCGTCGGACATGCCGGTCTCGGGGTACGACCCGGTCGCGGCGGGCGCGCTCGCCGGGGAGCCGGACCCGGTGGCGTCCTCGCCCGGGGCGTGGCCGGTTCCGGTGGCGGAGGCCTCCGCGGCCGGAACCGGGCCCGGCCCGGCGCCGGACGTGGCTGCGCCCGGGGTCCGGTCCGGCCCGGCGTCGGGTCCGCCGGCTGCTCCCGGCGACGGGGCTGCCGCGGCGAACCCCTCCGTCGTCGGCTCCGGGGCGGCCCGGCCGGGCCGGCCCTCCGGGTCCGGGGTCTCGGTGGCGGGGCTCCCGGGGAGTGGCTTGGGACGGTCGATGCGCACCGGCGCGGGCGGTGGGTCGGAGGCGGGGATGTCCGTGTCGACGGAGGAGTCGACGGAGAAGTCGCCGGAGAAGTCGCCGGGGGAGCTGTCGGTGCGGTGTCCGCCCGGTGCGTCCTCGACGGCGTCGGGTCCGGGGGCGGCCGGGAACCCGTCCCGGTCGGGCCGCGGGGCCGGGGGCGTCGCCGAGGACAGGAGCCCGCCCCGGTCGGAGGGCCGGTCGTCGGGAACCCGGTGGGCCGGCGGGCCGGACGTGTCGCCGTCCGCAACCCCGCCCCTGTCCCCGGGCTCCACCAGGGGGGACCGGGACGTGTCGGGGGCGGGCCACGGTGCGTCGCCGGTGAGGGACGCCGACACGTCCTCCCGGGACGGAGCGGCGGCGTCGGGAACCGGAGTGGCGGGGAGCGGACGCGCGACCTCCCGGGCGGCGCGGTGGTAGCCGGGGTCCGGACCGTCGTCGCCGACCTCGACCGACACGACCAGTCCGGCCCGGGCCAGCGCCGACTGGGCCTGGTAGGTCAGGACCTCGGGTGCGCCGTGCGACCCGGTGCGGGCCAGCAGCACCGGCTGCGGCAGCGGGCCGGGGGCGGCACCGGCGGGCGTCGTGCGCCAGGCCAGCGTCCAGCCCGATTCCGGGACCGGGACGCCGGCGAGCGCGGCCGCGACCGCCTCCGCGGCACCGGGCGGGCCCTCGCCGTCGAACCGGTGCGGACCGGCGGCGACGTCCGCGGCGGGCGGCAGGCAGGCGTCGGCGTCGGGCTGCACCCGGCGGGCTGCGGCCTCGGCGACCAGCTCGGAGCGCACCGCGTGCGGCAGCACCGCCCGTCCCGCGACGAGCTCGGCGACCAGCAGCTCCAGCGCGTGCCCCTCCTCGCCGACGGCGACGAGCTCGCGTCCGGTGGCGAGCAGGTCGTCGTCCACCCGGCCGGCCAGTTCCCGCAGCAAGCGGTACGTGGGGTCGGACATGGGGCCTCCTTCGCGGTCCCGCGTCAGCCGGTGGGGACCGGCTCGCGGCTCCACAACGACGCCGCCGCGGTGCACGCGGCCTCGTGGTACTCGGTCGGGGCGTCGCCGGTGAGGGCCTCGACGCGCGGGACACGGTCACCGTGGACGCGCAGCAGCCGTGCGACCGCGGCGGCGAGCAGGTGCGGCCGCTGCGCGTCACGCACGAGCAGCACGCGGGCGCCGTCGTCGCGCACGGCCAGCAGCAGCGCGGACGCCTCGTCGCGCACGACCGACAGCGCCGACCACGCGGCCAGGTCCGGCTCGCCCGCCGTGAACGCGGGCGGGGCGGGCGGCGTGCCGGGCAGCACCGCCTCGACCAGGCGCCGCGACGGCGCGTCCGGCCCGACGACCTCCGCGAGCAGCGTGCGCTCGTGCCCGGTCAGCCCGATCCGGTGCCGCAGCAGCGTGCGCGGCAGGACCGCGCCCAGCGCAGCGGTGTCCCCGGCGGCCAGCCAGTCG
This sequence comes from Pseudonocardia sp. 2-7, assembly GCF_056341085.1. Taxonomy (NCBI): domain Bacteria; kingdom Bacillati; phylum Actinomycetota; class Actinomycetes; order Pseudonocardiales; family Pseudonocardiaceae; genus Pseudonocardia; species Pseudonocardia sp. 2-7. Next base: position 5,358,600 of record NZ_CP094507.1, on the reverse strand, counting down.
CGCAGCCGCCAGAGCAGCTCGTCGGGGAACCGGCCGGCGAGCCGCAGCAGCAGCTCGTGACCGGCCGGGACCCCGGCGAGCCGATCCATGTCAGCCGCCGACCTCGACCGTCAGCTCCACCTCGACCGGCACGTCCAGCGGCAGCACCGCGACGCCGACGGCCGACCGGGCGTGTGCCCCGGCCTCGCCGAACACCTCGCCGAGCAGGTCCGACGCGCCGTTGACCACGCCGGGCTGGCCGGAGAACGACGGGTCCGACGCGACGAACCCGACGACCTTCACGACGCCGGTGACGCTGTCGAGGCCGACCAGCCCGTCGATCGCGGCGAGCGCGTTCAGCGTGCAGATCCGGGCCAGGTCGTACGCCTGCTCGGCGGTGACCGTGGCCCCGACCTTGCCGGTCGCGGCGACCTTCCCGTCCACGAACGGGACCTGCCCGGCCGTGAACACGAGGTTCCCGCTGCGCCGGGCCGGGATGTAGGCGCCGGCCGGTGCGGCCACCGCGGGCAGGGTCAGCCCCAGCTCCTTCAGCCGGGCGAGTGCGCTCACTGCTGCACCGGCCGCTTGAAGAACGCCACCAGCTGCTCGGCGTTCGCGCCGCTCGTCACCGTGACCAGTTCCCAGCCGTCCTGGCCGAAGTTGTCCAGGATCGCCTTGGTGTTGTGGATCAGCAGGGGGGCGGTCAGGTATTCCCACTTCACGACCGGGGAGCTCATGGGCGGGACTGTAACCCGGGCACCCGACACCGAACCGCCGTGGCGCGACGGATGGCCGTCCCCCTGCGACGGACGCCCACCGCCGGAGCACGGGACGGGCCCCGTCCGTTGTGGGACGCACCTCGCCGACGGGCCGCTGTCGGTGGGCGCTCGTACGCTGGATCCGTGACCACGACCGTCCGGCCCGAGCCCGGAACCCGCCCCGACCCGTGGCCCGACGCGCTCTCCCGCGCGCGGTTCCACGTGGTGTCCGGCAAGGGGGGCACCGGCAAGACCACCGTGGCCGCCGCCCTCGCGCTGGCCCTCGCCGGCGGCGGGAAGCGGGTGCTGCTCGTCGAGGTGGAGGGCCGCCAGGGCATCGCCCAGGTCTTCGACACCGCCCCGCTGCCGTACGAGGAGCGCCGGATCGCGGTCGCGCCCGGCGGGGGCGAGGTGCGGGCGCTGGCCGTCGACGCCGAGGCCGCCCTGCTGGAGTACTTCGAGATGTTCTACCGGCTGGGCGTGGCCGGGCGGACGCTGCGCCGGATGGGCGCGATCGAGTTCGCGACGACGCTCGCCCCCGGCCTGCGTGACGTGCTGCTCACCGGCAAGGCCAAGGAGTGCGTCACCCGCACGGAGTCCGACGGTCTCCCCGCCTACGACGCGGTGGTCCTCGACGCTCCGCCCACCGGCCGTCTCGTGTCGTTCCTCGACGTCACCAGGGCGATGGCCGACCTGGCCAAGGTCGGGCCCATCCACGGGCAGGCCAAGGGCGTCGAGGCGCTCATCCACTCCCCGCTCACCGCGGTGCACCTGGTCACGCTGCTGTCGGACCTGCCGGTCACCGAGACGCTCGACGCGGCCGCCGAGCTCGACGCCGCCGGGATCCCGCTGGGCTCGGTCGTGGTGAACCGGATGCGCGAGCAGTGGCTGCCCGACCGCTCGGTCACCGCCGCCGCGGGCGGGCGGGTCGACGCGACCCGGATCCGCAACGGCCTGCAGAGCGCCGGGATCGAGCTGGCCCCCACCGAGATCGACGGGCTGGTCGCCGAGACCGTGGAACACGCCGTCGCCGTCGAGGGGGAGACCGCCGCGCTGCGCCGCCTGGAGACCGAGCCGACCCCGCCGCTGCCGCGGCTCACGCTGCCCGCGCTGCTCGGCGGGGTGGACCTCGGCTCGCTGTACGAGCTGGCCGAGTCGATGACCGCGCAGGGTGTGCACCTGGAGGCCCGCCGATGACCGCCCCGCTGGACGTGGACGCCCTGATCGACGACCCGGGCACCCGGGTGATCGTGTGCTGCGGCTCGGGCGGCGTCGGCAAGACGACCACCTCCGCCGCGCTCGCGGTGCGCGCCGCCGAGCGCGGGCGTCAGGTCGTCGTACTCACCATCGACCCGGCGCGCCGGCTGGCCCAGGCCCTCGGGGTGGACGAGCTGTCCAACGACCCCGCCCCGGTGAAGGCCGTCGACGGCGAACTCGCCGCGATGATGCTGGACATGCGCCGCACCTTCGACGAGATGGTGGAGTCGCACGCCCCGCCCGAGCGGGCGCAGAAGATCATCGAGAACCCCTTCTACCAGACGATCTCCTCCTCGTTCTCCGGGACGCAGGAGTACATGGCTATGGAGAAGCTGGGCCAGCTGGCCGGTGCCGGGACGTGGGACCTCGTCGTCGTCGACACGCCGCCGTCGCGCTCGGCGCTGGACTTCCTCGACGCCCCGCAGCGCATGTCCCGCTTCCTCGACGGCCGCATGATCCGGCTGCTCGCCGCGCCCGCCCGGGCCGGTGGCCGCGGGCTGCGCCGGATCGTCGAGGCCGGGTTCGGGCTGTTCGCCAAGGCCGTCGGGTCGATCATCGGCGGGCAGATGCTGCAGGACGCGTCGGCGTTCGTACAGGCCTTCGACACCCTGTTCGGCGGGTTCGCCGAGCGGGCCGAGAAGACCTACGCGCTGCTGCGCTCGGAGGGGACGGCGTTCCTCGTCGTCGCCGCGCCGGAGCCGGACGCGCTGCGCGAGGCGGCGTACTTCACCGAGCGGCTGTCGTCGGAGCACATGCCGCTGGCCGGGCTCGTGCTGAACCGGACCCACCCGGTGCTCGCGCCGGTCTCCGCGGCGCGTGCGCGGGCCGCGGCCGAGCAGGTCGGCGGACCGGGGTCGCAGATCGCGGCCGCGGTGCTGCGGCTGCACGCCGACCGCGTCGACCTGCACGAACGGGAGGAGCACCTGCTCACCCGGTTCTCCGCCGCGCACCCCGGCGTGTCGGTGACGCGGGTCCCCGCGCTGGCCGGCGACATCGCCGACCTCGACGGGCTGCGCCGGGTCGGCGCGCTGCTGGCCGGCGAGACCGGGACCGGCGCCGCGGCGACGGCGGGCTGAGGCTCAGGACACGCCGAGCGCCGCCCGCAGGCGGGCCGAGCGGGGCGCGAACACATCCAGCACCCCGACCGCGCGCAGGCCGGGGAGCAGGTCCCGCAGGTGCGAGGCCAGACCGGCCTCGGCCGGGTCCCCCGCGGGCAGCGCCTCCAGGGACCGCGCCGTCGCGACGAACGCGGCGACCGTCCCCTTGCGCACCTGCTCCCCACCCAGCTCCGCGTACTCGGTCCCGTCCGGCAGGACGTCCTCGGGATCTACTGCTCCGTCCATGACCGCTCCCCCCCATCAGCGTGCACTGTGCACGTATTCGGACGGTACGCCCGACCGTAGGGAGCGTGCAAGATGCACGTATCGTGAGGGGGTGACCCCCGAACGCCGCTGCGCGGAGGCCCTCGGCCGGCTGTTGCTGCGCGACACCCGCACCGGGCTGCACACGGCGCTGACCAGCGACATCGACGGTCTCGACGCGACGACCTACCCGGTGCTGTCCGGTCTGGCCCGGCTCGGCGACGGGGTCAGCACCACCGAGCTGGCCGCGGCCGTCGGGCTGGAGCGCAGCGTCACCAGCCGGCACGTCAGTGCTCTGGAGGCGCACGGCCTGCTGCGCCGTCACCCGCACGCGGCCGACCGCCGCGCCGTCGCCGTCGCCCTCACCGACGCGGGACGGGCCGCGGTCGAGCGCGCCCGCGGCCGGCTCGACGCACGCCTGGCCGACCTCCTGTCCGCGCTGGACCGGGCGGAGGCCGACCGGTTCGCCACCGTCCTCGACGGTCTCGTCGAGGGCCTGCGCGATCCCAGTCGCTGACCTCAGGGCATCGAGAAGAAGATCATGGGGTTGCGCGAGGTCCCGCGGACGCCGGTGATCCCCAGCTCGGCCCGGACGGCGTCGAGCGCGCGCAGGTTCCGCGGCGCCGCCGCGCGCGAGGAGGTGAACCAGCCGGTGCCGCTGCGTTCCAGGTGCCGCAGCACCTCGGACCCCTCGGTGAACGGGCGCGCCCGGGGCAGGTGGAACACGTCGTGCACGCTGGTCGGGGTGCCCGTCGCGATCCGCCCGAACAGGTGCTCCAGGTACCAGCGGGCGAAGCGGCGCCCGTGGTCGGCGTCCACGAAGAGGTAGCCCGTGTCGGCCGGGACCTTCTCGACGGTCTCGCGCAGGTCCCCGCGGTGGAACGTCCAGCGCCCGGTCGACAGCTCCTCGGGCACGGTGCCGCACACGTGGTCGACCAGGTCGAACGACTGCAGGTGACCGGACCCGTTGTCGCGCAGCGCGGACAGGATCCAGGTGGTGGACCAGCCGTAGTAGGTGCCGACCTCCACCACCTGCGACGGCCGGTGGTGGCGCAGCAGCAGGTAGGTCAGCTCGGCCTCGACGTCGTCGAGCTGCGGGGTGATCGTGCCGTCGGCGAGGAGTTCCCGCTGCCGGTCGATCACCATGGCGAGGTCGTCGGCGTGCGTCCGGTAGAGGCCGGCCAGGAACTCGAGCACGCGCCTGACGCTATCGGGTCAGGCGCTCCTGCTGCGTCCGGCGTAGTGGTCGGAGCGCGCTCGCCCGAGCAGCGCGGCCCAGTCGCGCACGTCCGGGCGCCGGCGCAGGAGCGCGCGGCGCTCCCGCTCGGTCATCCCGCCCCACACGCCGAACTCGACCCGGTGGTCCAGGGCGTGTGCCAGGCACTCGGTGCGGACCGGGCAGGACAGGCAGAACTCGCGGGCCTCGCGCTGGTCGGCACCGGTGACGAACAGGTTCTCGGCGTCGGAGGTGCGGCAGCGTGCGGCCGAGCGCCAGTTCCAGACCGCGGTGCAGGCGCGGACGACGACGGCGGGGCGCAGGCGGGGCCTGCCGGTGACGGGACGCAGGGTGTCGAGCATCGGTTCGCCTCTCGGGCCGGGGCGGGCCCGGTGGCCCGCGACGTGATGCCTCGATCCTGGGACGCGGAGGGTGCCCGGGTCAGCGCGCAAAACTACGCAACCTGGGGACACGAGCCTGACCGTGTCCTGACCTCCCGGCCCGTAGGCTTGTCCCTGTGAGGTTCCCCCGGCGTCTGCTCCGCCCGCTCGGCGTCCTCGCCGGCCTGTGCGTCCTGCTCGGTGTGGTCACGGCGGGCATGGCCTTCCCGCTGGTCGGCGGCCTCGGCGTGTTGTCCAACGAGGCGGGTGACAGCGTCACGTCGAGCTCGGCGGACCTGGTCGGCACCCGCCCGCCGCTGACGACGACGCTCACCGACTCCGACGGCCGCCCGATCGCCTACCTGTTCGACCAGAACCGCACCGAGGTCACGAACGACCAGATCTCGACCGCGATGAAGGGCGCGATGCTGGCGATCGAGGACCGCCGGTTCTACGAGCACGACGGCGTCGACTGGCAGGGCACGCTGCGCGCGGTCGTCGCGAACTCGGCGTCCGGCGACGTCGTCCAGGGTGCCTCGACGATCACCCAGCAGTACGTCAAGAACTACATGCTCTACGTCGACGCGACGAGTGAGGCCGAGCGGCTCAAGGCCACCGAGCAGACCCCGGCCCGCAAGCTCAAGGAGGCGCGGATCGCCCTGCAGCTGGAGCGCCAGCTGTCCAAGGACGAGATCCTCAACCGCTACCTCAACATCGTCTTCCTGGGCAACGGGTCCTACGGCGTCGCCGCCGGGGCGCGCACCTACTTCAACACCACGCCGGACAAGCTGACCGTCCCGCAGGCCGCGATGCTCGCCGGGATGGTCCGCTCCACCACCCAGTTCGACCCGGTGCAGAACCCGCAGACCGCGCTGCAGCGGCGCAACGTCGTCATCGACCAGATGCGCCAGCAGCAGATGATCGACGACGCCCAGGCGAAGCAGGCGATGGCCGCTCCGCTCGGCGTCGCGAACCCGCTGGTCCGCGTGCCGAACGGCTGCAACGGCGCCGGCGACATGGGCTTCTTCTGCAAGTACGTGACGCAGTACCTCACCGAGGCCGGCTTCACCGAGGAGCAGATCCAGCGCGGCGGCTACACCATCCGCACCACCCTGGACCGCCGCGCGATGACCGAGGTCAAGCGCTCCCTGGACAAGGAGGTGCCGCCGGACACCCCCAACGTCGCGAACGTGATGTCGCTGGTCCAGCCCGGCCAGGACAAGCACCGTGTGCTCGCGATGGGGTCGAGCCGCACGTTCGGGCTGAACGCCGACGCCGAGGAGACCAGCTACGGCCTGCCGTACCAGCCGGTCAACCTCGGTGCCGGGTCCACGTACAAGATCTTCACCGCGGCCACCGCGCTGGAGAAGGGCCTCGGCATCAACTACTCGATGCAGGTGCCGCCCTCGGGCTACGCCTCCCCGATCTACGTCGACGGCAGCGGGCGACCGGTCCCGGTCGCGAACGCCGGCAACTACCCCGGCCGGATGAGCCTGACGGACGCGCTCGCGCAGTCGCCGAACACCGCGTTCATCAAGCTCGAGGAGTTCACCGGGGTGCCGGACGTGGTCGACATGGCCGTCCGCCTCGGCATGAAGTCCCTGGCCACGACGCCGTTCGTCGACCCGGGCACCGGCAAGCGCACCGACCGCTCGATCGCCGAGGTGATCAAGGACCAGCGGCTCGCGTCGTTCACGCTCGGCGTCACCCCGACGTCGGTGCTGGAGCTGGCCAACGTCGGCGCCACCCTGTTCTCCCAGGGCAGGTGGTGCCCGCCGACGCCGATCGACTCGATCACCGATGCCGAGGGCAAGCCCGTCCCGATCACCGAGGAGCCCTGCCAGCAGGCCGTCGAGCCCGCCCTGGCGAACACCCTCGTCACCGGCCTGAGCAAGGACGACATCGCCGGCACCTCCGCCGCCGCCGCGAAGGCCGCCGGCTGGACCCGGCCGATGGCGGGCAAGACCGGGACGACCCAGCAGCACAAGTCGGCCGCGTTCATGGGCGCGATCCCGGAGATGGCCGGAGCGGTCATCACCTTCGACAACTCCAACCGCCCGCGACCCCTCTGCGACGGCGGCGGCGCCCCCTTCGCCTGCGGGAACGGCAACATCTTCGGCGGCAAGACCCCGGCCCGGACGTGGTACGGCGCGGTGACCCCGCTGGTGGCGAACACCCCGCCGACGCCCCTGCCCGCGACCGACCCCCGCTACCTCGACGGCGGCGCCGAGTCCCGCATCCCGGACGTCGTCGGCCGGCCGGTCGGCGCCGCCCGCGGTGAGCTGGAGGGCGCCGGCTGGCAGGTCACCACCCGCACCGTCGACAACAACGCTCCGGAGGGGACGGTCGTCGGGCAGGAGCCCCGCGGCGCCGCGCTCCCGGGTGAGCAGGTGACCTTGCAGGTCAGCAGTGGGTCGGTGCCGGCCCCGCCGCCGCCCCCGGGCACCCCGACGCCCGGCCCGGCCCCGGGGCAGGACGGCGGCCCGCCGGCGGACCGTCCCGACGGGAACCGGCCGCCCGACGGCGGGTGACACTCCGTCCGGCCGGGTCACCCGGCCGGGCGGCACCGCGCGCCATACCCCGTCGGAACGAGGCATCACCGCTGGTCGCGGCCTAGCATGCCGTCATGGCCGTGCGGTGGAGGAGCAGGCGTCCCGCGCCGGCGCCCGCCGACGACGGGCGCTGGGGCGTGGCGCGGCTGGTCGCCGAGCGCGAGGCGGACCGGCTCGCCCGGGAGCGGGGTGACCGCCCCGCGGGTTCCGCCGTGTCACGGCCCGCGTCCGACGGGATCCGGCCCGCGTCCGGCGTGGAGCAGGGGCCCGGTGTTCCGGCTGCCCGACCGGCCGCTGTGGACGGCACCGCCGTCCCCGAGCGGGTCGCCCCCGTGGAGGCCCCCGACCCCGACCCGTCGGCGGAGGAGGAGCGGCCCGCTGCGCGCGAGCCCGACATCGACGGCCCCACCCAGCGGACCCTGACCGCGGTCCGGCGCCGCAGGCCCGGCCCCGCCGCCATCCCCACCCCGGACGACGACGCGGGCGACCCGGTACCCGGCCCCCGCCGCCCGGTGACGCCCACCCCGTCGTCGCCGGTCCCGCCCCCGCCCCGGCGGTCGCCGACCGGCCCGGTGCCCCGGCTGCCCGCCCCGCGTCGCCCCCGCGCGGACGGCGACGAACCCGTCGGCACGGTCTACCGGCCGCCCGCGGTGTCCGCCCGGCCCCCGGTCGACCTCGACAACGGCCTGCTCGGCTTCTCCCGGCTGACCCGCGGCCGGGTCGGGGCCCGGGTGTTCACGATCGTCTTCGTCCTGATCTACCTGGTGATCCTCGTCCAGACGCTGTCCACCATCGTCTGAGGCAGCGCGTCCGCTGTCGGTGGCCCGGTCTAGCCTGAAGATCCGCACGCCGTGCCGGGTGAGGAGGAGGTGAGCCGCGATCACGACCCCGTCGTCGACGTCGCACCGCCTGACGTCGGTCCTCGCGATCCCCGCCTTCCGCAGGCTCTGGTCGGTCACCGCGGTCACCGCGACCGGCGAGTGGCTGGCGCTGCTGGCGCTCACGTCGCTGGCCACCCACCTCACCGCGGGCGCCGGGTTCACCGCGCAGAGCTTCGCGCTCGGGGGCGTCGTCGCGACCAAGCTCGTGCCGTCGCTGCTGTTCGGGCCGCTCGCCGGGGTGCTCGCCGACCGCTTCGACCGGCGCAAGGTCATGGTGACCTGCGACCTCACGAAGTTCGTGCTGCTGCTGTCGATCCCGTTCGTCGGGCAGCTGTGGTGGCTGCTGGTCGTGACCCTGCTCCTCGAGCTGTGCACCATGTTCTGGATCCCGGCGAAGGACGCGGCGGTCCCGAACCTGCTGCGCAGCCCGGCCCAGATGGAGAGCGCGGCGCAGCTGAGCCTGCTGGTGACCTACGGCGTCGCCGTCGTCGGGGGTGCGGGGCTCTTCGCGCTGGTCAGCAAGGTCGGTCCGCTGTTCGGCGCGGACCAGGCGACCACCGTGTACGCGGCGCTGTGCGTCAACGCGTTCGCCTTCCTGGCCTCGGCGCTGGTCGTGTACCTCGCGATCCCGGAGATCTCCGGCCGGGCCACCGAGGCCGAGCGGCGGCACGACCCGCCGTCGATGCTGTTCCTGCTGCGCGACGGCTACACCTTCGTCGTCCGCACCCCGCTCGTGCGCGGGCTGGTCGTCGGGATCGTCGGCGCGTTCACCGCGGGCGGCGCCGTGATCGCGACGGCCAAGCTCTACGCGTCGAGCCTCGGCGGCGGGGACGCGGCGTACTCGATCCTGTTCGCGTCGGTGTTCGCCGGTCTCGCGGCGGGCATGGCCGCCGGTCCGGTGCTGGCCCGGCAGGTGCCGCACCGGCGCCTGTTCGGCAGCGCGATCATCGGGGCCGGGGTGTCGCTCGTCGTCGTGGCGGTGGCGGTGCACCTGTTCATGGCGATCGCCGCGGTGCTGTTCGTCGGCGCGTTCGCGGGGGTCGCGTTCCTGACCGGGCTCACGATCATCGGCACCGAGGTCGCCGACGGGATCCGCGGCCGGGTCAACGCGTTCGTCCAGTCCCTGGTGCGGCTGGTGCTGCTGGGGGCGATGTCGGTGGTGCCGATCGTCGTCGGCGTCGTGGCGACGCGGACGGTGACCGTGGGCGACACCGCGCTGCTGGTCGACGGCACGCGGTTCGTCCTCGCCGGCGGGGGCGTCCTGGCGGCGGTGGTCGGTGTCGTCGCGCGCCGGCAGATGACGGAGGAGGGGTCGTCGTGAGCGTGTGGGACGACGTGGTGGGCCAGCCCGCCGCCGTCGCCGAGCTGGACGGGGCGGCGTCGGACCCGACGGCGATGACCCACGCCTGGCTGTTCACCGGCCCGCCCGGATCCGGCCGGTCGAACGCCGCACGCGCCTTCGCGGCCGCCCTGCAGTGCCGCTACCACGGCTGCGGCGAGTGCGCGGCCTGCCGGACCGTCATGGCGGGCACCCACTCCGACGTCCGCGAGATCGTCCCGGAAGGACTGTCCATCTCGGTCGCCGAGATGCGCTCGCTCGTCCAGCTCGCCGCCCGGAAGCCCGCCACCGGGACCTGGCAGATCGTGATCATCGCCGACGCCGACCGGCTCACCGAGGGCGCGTCGAACGCGCTGCTCAAGGCGGTCGAGGAGCCGGCGCCGGAGACGGTGTTCCTGCTGTGCGCGCCGTCGGATCACCCGGACGACGTGCCCGTCACGATCCGGTCGCGCTGCCGGATGGTGCACCTGCGCAGCCCGGCGCCCGACGCCGTCGCCGGGGTGCTGCGCGACCGCGACGGGATCGACCCCGACCAGGCGCAGTGGGCCGCGTCGGTGTGCGGCGGCCACGTCGGTCGCGCGCGGCGCCTCGCCCGCGACCCGCAGGCCCGTGCCCGGCGCGAGGAGATCCTCGGCGTGCCGACGAAGCTCCGCCGCCTCGGCGACGCGTTCTTCCACGCCGACGTGCTGATCCGCGCGGCCGAGGCCGAGGCCGACGAGCTGCGGTCCTCCCGCGACGAGTCCGAGCGCGAGGAGCTGGCCGTCGCGATGGGTGCCGGCGGCACGGGCAAGGGTGCCGCGTCGGCGGCCCGCTCGGCGAAGGCGGCCGAGCGGGACCTGGAGAAGCGCCAGAAGAGCCGCGCCACCCGGACCCAGCGGGACGCGCTCGACCGCGCCCTGGTCGACCTCGCCGGCTTCTACCGCGACGCGATCGTCGCCGCGACCGGCGCCACGGTGCCGCTGACCAACCCGGACCGCGACCGCGAGATCCGGGTGGCCGCCGCCGAGTGGGGCCCGGAGTCGAGCCTGCGTCGCCTGGAGGCGGTGCTCGCCTGCCGCGACGCGCTGGAGCAGAACGTGAAGCCGCGGATCGCTGTCGAGGCCATGATGACGGCCCTGCACCGTGGATGACCGGCCGCTGATCCTCACGGCCCTGCTCGACGACGCCACGCAGGCCCGGTTCGACGATCTGCGCGAACGGCACTTCCCGGCCGGGCGCAACCACCTCGCCGCGCACCTGACCCTGTTCCACGCCCTGCCCGGCGACGCCGCCGCCGAGCTCGCCACCGACCTGACCGCCGCGACCGACCGGGCCCCGATGACCGCCCTCGTCACCGGCCTGCGGCTCCTCGGCCGCGGGGTCGCGTTCACCCTCGACTGCCCCGAGCTGACCGCGCTGCGCCGCGGCGTCGCCGAGCGGTGGCGGCCGCGCCTCACCCGGCAGGACGCGGGGAAGGCCGACCTGCACGTGACCGTCCAGAACAAGGTCACCCCGGCCGCGGCCCGGGCGCTGCACGATGACCTGGCCGCCGGGTTCGCCCCGTGGGACGCCGGCGTCCCCGGCCTCGCGCTCTGGCGCTACGACGGCGGGCCGTGGGAGCCGGGGCCGCGTTTCCCCTTCTCCGGATGACCGGTGGGGGCTTGTGAGGGGGCGGGAGCGCGGTGGCTATACTTGCCTCGCACCACGCCGCCTTAGCTCAGTCGGTTAGAGCGACGCACTCGTAATGCGTAGGTCTGGGGTTCGACTCCCCAAGGCGGCTCCACTGTTTTCGCAGGTCAGAGACCTGCGGATGTTCGATCAGTGCGTTCAGTCGTGTTGACCCGGCGCACTCACAGAAACACTGTTTCAGCAGGCTGTCGACCTGTTCCGGCCCTGCTCAACGGGGTCGTGGTGATCGTCTTCGACTGCGAGCCCGTGGCATGACGGGACTCATGCCACAGGTGAGTGCGTAGCTCGGCCGGACTGAGGTGTGCACGGGGCTGGTGTCCCTGGGCGGCTTGGTCTTGCGGGAGCGATCCTCAGCTCTCGGGTTGCACCTGTGGTGAGCGGGCCTGGCCGTAGGCTCGGCGGCGTGGGCGGAGGGGATGTCGAGTTGGCTGCGTTGATCGAAGAGGCGACGGCTGACGCCTACGGCGTGGACGAGCAGCTCGGTGGGTTCCACGCGAAGCTGGAGGAGCACGTCGCTGTGCCGTTCACGACGACGCTGCTGGGTGTCGAGGTGGCGGTGGTCGAGATCGACTGGCCCGTGAGTGGCGGTCTGGTGGCGGTCTGTCGACGGGGTCGTGAGTCGCAGTCGATCGACCTTCGTGAGCTGCCGTTGCCGACGCCGCCGCCGGAGGGCGTGGAGTGGATCTACGCCTACCTCCGGTGGGCGGCCGGTGGGCTGACGTGAGCGAGTACCAGTACTACGAGTTCCTCGCGATGGACCGGCCGCTCGACGAGCGGGAGCAGGCCGAGGTACGCGCGTTGTCGACGCGGGCGCAGATCAGCGCGACGAGCTTCACCAACGAGTACCACTGGGGCGACTTCCGTGGTGATCCGCTCCGGTTGATGGAGCGCTACTACGACGCCCATCTGTACTTCGCGAACTGGGGCAGTCGAACGCTGATGCTGCGCCTCCCGCTGGGGGTGCTCGACGTCGAGGCGGTCGAGCCGTTCCTGGTCGATTCTCTGGTGTCTGTGTGGGACACCGCTGAGCACCTGATCCTGGGCTTGCACAGCGATGACGAGAACGCCGACTTCTTCGGCCCGGACGACCTGTACACGTTGGCGGGACTCGTCGGGGTGCGGGCCGAGCTGGCGTCCGGCGACCTGCGCCCGCTGTATCTGGGCTGGCTGGCGGCACAGGGGACCTGGGACCGCGATGAGGGCGCGTTCGACGTCGACAACGAGGAGGTCCTGGAGCCGGCGGTGCCTGCGGGGTTGTCGACACTGACGGCGTCGCAGCGGGCACTGGCGGACTTCCTGCGGCTGGATCCGGACCTGCTGACGGTGGCGGCGAAGGCGAGCGCACCGTCGTCGGATGCGCGACTCACGGGGAGGCGGCTGGCCTCCTGGGTGGCACGGCTCCCGAGCAGCGAGAAGGACCGCCTGCTTGTCCTGGTCGCTCGTGGCGAGAGCCTTGTCGCACAGTCTGAGTTGCGTCGGCAGTTGAGTGCCTCGGACCCAGCGGTAGGCGACGAGCGTCCGCGTCGGACGGTCGCTGAGCTTCTGGATGCCACCCACCTCGTCCGGCAGGACAAGCACCGGCGGGCCGAGGCAGCCCATGCCGCTGAGGAAGCGGAGCGGCGACACAAGCGCGAGGCGGCTCGGGAGCGGCGTCTCGCGGCGCTGTCGGCGGACGTGGAGGGTGGCTGGGCGCGGGTCGAGGCGATGATCGCCACCAAGAAGCCTGCCGAGTACGACGCTGCGGTCGCGCTGCTGGAGGACCTGCGGGTCGTCGCAGAGCGGGCGGACCAGTCGAGCGGGTTCGGTGTTCGGCTCACTGAGCTGCGTGCTCGCCATCAGCGCAAGGTGAGTCTGGTCGAGCGGATCGACCAGGCCGGGCTCGTCGTCGCTCCCCGCTGATCGCCGGCTTTGGCTAGGCCGTGGCATCGTGAGGTTCGTGGCGACCGGGGACCTCGAGCGTGAACTCGCTCGGTTGCGAGCAGAGAACGACCGTCTGCTGCGCCTGTTGGGGATGACGGCGGAGCAGGCCCGCGCTCCGGATGCGTCCCAATCGGGGCTGTTCTTGGAGCGTCCCGGCATGGTGACCGCGTCGTCGACGCCGGAGGCGAAGGTGGCCTTCTTCCGGGCGTTGTTCGCGGCCCGCGAGGACGTCTACGCGATCCGCTGGGAGAACGAGGGATCGGGGAAGTCGGGCTGGGTGCCAGCGGTGGCCGGCGGGTGGCGGAAGGGCACGACCCGCCCGTACCTGCGGCTTCGTGACGACGTGGTCGCGGCGCACCTGTCGGGCCGCCACCACATCGGGCTCTACCCGTTGATGCCGGGCGACACGTGCCGGTGGCTCGCGGCGGACTTCGACGGACCTGCTGCGATGCTGGACGCATTGGCCTACCTGAAGGCGGCCAGGGCGGCCGGTGTTCCCGCGGCTCTGGAGGTGTCTCGCTCGGGAGTCGGCGCCCATGCGTGGATCTTCTTCGCCGGCGCGGTTCCTGCGGCGACGGCGAGAGCGCTGGGCATGGGCCTGCTCCGGGAGGCGATAGCCGTCCGCGGCCGGATGGATCTATGCAGCTACGACAGGCTCTTCCCGTCCCAAGACGTGCTGCCGTCCTCGGGTGGGATCGGGAACCTGATCGCTGCTCCGCTGCACGGCCGGACGCGCAAGGACGGTGCGACGGTGTTCCTGGACCTGGGGACCCTGGAGCCGCACGAGGATCAGTGGGCGCATCTCTCCGGGGTGCACCGTCTGTCCCCCGCCGAGGCCGCCCGCCTGGCCGGCCGTGTCGGGGCGGTCAAGGTGGGTGGCGCTGTCGAGCGCCTGGCTCCCGCGACGTCGACGCGGACGAGGCCGAGACCGGCGGCGGTGATCGGGCTTCGGCTGGAGGCCGGATGCGAGGTGTCGGTGTCGGACCTGACGCCGGCCGCATTGGCGACGCTCAAGCACGCGGCGTCGATGAGCAACCCGCTGTTCGGCGAGCGGCAGCGCCGTCGGCTATCGACGTGGAACGTGCCCAGGTTCCTGCTCAGCTACGACGAGACCGTGGACGGCCGTCTCGTCCTGCCCCGCGGCCTCGGCGAGCGCGTCGTGTCGGTGCTGGACGAGGCGGGAAGCCGCGTCGAGGTCAGCGACGATCGCACCGACGGCGACAGCCACAGCTTCGACCTGGCGGTGACGCTGCGCGAGGACCAGGCAGCCGCCGTCTCGGATCTCGCCGGCCACGACCTTGGAGTGCTCGTCGCGGAGCCGGGTGCCGGAAAGACCGTCATGGGATGCGCGCTGATCGCGGAGCACGGCGTGTCCACCCTGGTCCTGGTGGACCGTAAGACGTTGGCGGACCAGTGGCGAAGCCGGATCAAGGACCTGCTGGGTGTTCGGGCCGGTCAGCTGGGCGCCGGACGGTCCTCGTTGCGGGGTGTGGTCGACGTTGTCACTCTGCAGACGCTGGCGCGCCGTCAGGACGTCGCGGAGCTGACCGGGGGCTACGGGCTCGTTCTCGTCGACGAGTGCCATCACCTGCCCGCCGCCGCGTTCGAGAACGCCGCCCGGCAGATCCGGGCGCGGCGATGGGTCGGCCTGACGGCGACCCCGTATCGGCGCGACGGCCTGGACGAGCTCATCCACCACCAGCTCGGTCCGATCCGTCACACGGTGACGCCCCGGCCTGTGGGCACCCTGGGAGCCGCCGACGCCCCGGAGCGGCAGCTAATTGTGCATCCGACCTCGTACGAGTACCTCAAGGACGCGGATCCGTCGAAGCCGGGCGGGATGGCGGCGATCTACCGTGACCTGGCCGCTGACGAGGCGCGGAGGGACCAGATCGTCGGTGACGTGCTCGAGGCATTGGGGCGCGGGAGGAACTGCCTCGTCCTTACGCAGTGGAAGGGCCACGTGGAGTCGCTGGCGGCGAGGCTCCGGGAAGAGGGACGAGATCCTGTGGTGTTGCGAGGGGGCATGGGTGCCCGGGAACGCAAGACCGCTCTGGCTCGTCTCGAGCCGGGTGCGGCGCCGCTGCTCGTCGTGGCGACCGGGCCCTACGTGGGCGAGGGCTTCGACTGTCCTGCTCTCGACGCCCTGTTCCTCGCGGCGCCGATCGCCTTCAAGGGGCGCCTCGTGCAGTTCGTCGGCCGCGTGCTCAGGCCGCACCCCGGCAAGACGACGGCCGAGGTGCACGACTACCACGACGAACAGACCCCTGTGCTCGCCTCGTCGCTGGCCAAGCGCGCACCGGGATACACCTCCCTCGGCTTCCCCCATCCCCGAGACTCGACCCTCGCCTCACACTGAGTGAGGTTACGAGTCTCCGTCAAAGATCGCTGCGCCTGCCCGCGTCACGCTCGCCAGCCAGGGCCCGGGGTACTCGGCGACGAGCTTCTCGATCTCGTTCCACCAGCGCAGCCAGAGGCGGAGCTGCTCGAACAGGGTCAACTGACCGGCGGTGGTCTGGAAGCACGCTCGGACGCCGTGGTCCAGTAGCGCCTGGCGCTCGAGCGGGCGGCTGCGGATGCGCTTGTCCCGAGTGAGGACGACGAGACCGGCCTGGCCGACGAGGGGGAGCCACTCCTGGTCATTGGCGCCTGCCGGTACGAGGTCACCAGGTCCGCCGGGCCACGTGATATCGCCGCGGACGTAGTGGAGGGCCTGGGCGACGCCGATGCTGTTCTCGTCGAAGAACCAGCGCGGACTCTGGAGACGAGCGGGCACGTGTCAGGCGGCTCGGGTGAGCTCGCCGTGACGGCGCTCGAACTCGACGACCTGCTCGACGTCGGTGACGGAGATCGAGTAGATTTCCGCAACTCTGTCGGGCTCCTCTCCGGCGCTCACCAGCTCCGCGACGATCTCGGTGCGCACGCCGACGTTCGGGATGGTCGGCTCGCCGAAGCTGCGTGTGGGGTCGAGGACGATCGGCTTCCCCCGTCCGAGGGGGAACAGTCGCTCGGCGACGTCGCCTGCGTCGTTGAACTCGACCTTGTCGAGGAACGCCACGGCCGGGTCGGACGGCATCAGGGTCCCGTCGCGGCCGAGGATCACGATGCTCAACGCCGGGTCGAGGCCGACGAACTCCTGTGCTTCGAGGGCGAGTTCGCGGCCCGAGGTGTAAGGCTTCAGCGTGGCGAGCGGGTACTGCACCTGGAGGCGGTCGCGGAGGAACCCGATGACGGGGCGGAGGTACTGCAGGGTGACCCGTTTGGCCCGGTACTCCCGCAGGTAGCCGGCTTCGATGAACTCGCCCCAGGTGACGGTGTCCACTCCTGTGGAGCGCTCTCGGATCACGGGGGCGTAGGTCGTGTTCCCGCGTTCGTAGCCGTCGATCCAGCGGCGCAGGCCGTCGGTGCGCAGGCCGAGGAGCCGCGCGGCCTGGCTCATGCCGTAGACCGGGCGGTCGAGCAGCTCCGCGCTGTTCTCACCCACGAGCGTCAGTGTGCACCATTGCACCGACGACGTGGGCGAGGTTGCCGGGCACCGCGTGGCATGGCTCGTGGCATGAGGTCGGAGTCTGACCTGCGACGTCAGTGCCGTAGGTGCCGTGAGCCGCGCGATCGGTGCTGGTAGAGCGGTGAGCGACGCACATCGGTTGCCTCGTAATGCGTAGGTCTGGGGTTCGACTCCCCAAGGCGGCTCGTTTGCGCAGGTCAGATCGCGCTTATGGATCTTGCCTGTCCCTTTTTCGTGGCTCGTGGCCTCTCTCAGGCGGGTTCTTGCCGGTCAGCTGCCTGCGACGTGGCCTCCACGCGTGTGTGCGTCGGTCGGTCGCACCTCCTTGCTCATGGTTCTCTGTCCACAGCGGGTGCGGCTGTCCGACATTGATCGTTGCTTCCGATCGTCGGCGGTGATCACCGGCTCTTCCGGAAATGGAGTGCAGGTGAGGGCGTGATCGACCGCGCGGGTGGGGTCGTGTCGCTGCGGTGAGGCGGGCCCCGAGAAGTTGATGATGAAGGTTCCTACGCCGAACACCGTCAACAAGCCCGGGGACCCGATGTCGCAGCCTACGTGCCCGCCTGCCCAGATCGTGGCCGACACGATCATCCGTACCGTCGAGCTCGGGGTGCGGATCACCGACGCCGCCCTGGCCGGGGAGACCACGGTGCTGTGGTGCGACCTGCTCACCGACGGGCCCGGCGCCTGCCCGGGGTGCGGACTGACCGGGATCTACCGCGACAGCACCGAGCGCCGCGTCAGCGACGTCCCGGTGGTCGGCCATCCGCTGCAACTGCGGGTCCGGGTGCCGCGCTACCGGTGTGTCCACGATGACTGCGCCCGCGAGATCTTCGCCCACGACTCGACCCGCCTGGCCCGTCCCGGTGCGTCCACGACCCGGCGCTGCGCGGAGTACGTGTTGCGCCGCTTGGCGATCGACAAGGCGACGGTCGCCGCGGTCGCCCGTGAGCTGGGCCGCAGCTGGGACACCGTGAACAGCGTCGCGGTCGCCGCGACCGAGCAGCTGCTGCGCTCCGCCGGGCCGGCCCGCCTGGACGGGGTGCGGGTGATCGGGGTCGACGAGCACAAGTGGGCGCACGTGTTCGGCGCCGACGGAGACGGGTTCGTCACCGTGATCACCGACCTCACCGATGTCGTCGCAGGCCACGGCCGTGCGCGGCTGCTCGACCTGGTCCCGGGCCGCTCGGCGGCGGCCCTGAAGACCTGGCTCGACGCCCGCGACCCGGCCTTCCGCGACGGGGTCCGGGTCGTGGCGATGGACGGTTTCGGCGGCTACAAGAACGCCGCCACCGACGCGTTGCCCGATGCGGTCACGGTGATGGACCCGTTCCACGTCGTCGCCCTGGCCGGGCACAAGCTCGACCTGTGTCGCCAACGTGTCCAGCACGACACCCTCGGCCACCGAGGCCGCACCGGTGACCCGCTCTACCGGGCACGGCGGACCCTGCGGACCCGCCTCGGACTGCTCACCGACCGCCAACGCACCCGGCTTGAGGCGGTCTTCGCCGCCGACGAGCACGTCGCGGTCGAGGTCACCTGGTGGGCCTACCAGCAGATCATCGCCGCCTACGCCGACCAGGACCGCCGACGCGGCAAAGCATTACTCAGCGGCGTGATCTACCGGCTACGCACCGGGCTACCGCCCGGGCTCGACGAGCTCACCACACTCGGCCGAACCTTGCACCGGCGCCGCGTCGACATCCTGGCCTACTTCTCCCATCGCGCCTCGAACGGCCCCACCGAGGCCATCAACGGCCGACTCGAAGCCCTCCGCCGCAACGCCATGGGCTTCCGCAACCTGATCAATTATCGGATCCGGTCGCTACTGCACTGCGGAGCGCTCGCACTCTAAATCCGGAAGAGCCTGATCACCGACATCGGTGGGACGGCGGAGCCACCCGCACCGTCGTCGGGCGCTTCGTTATCGGAGTGGGGTGGGCGACGACGGTGTGGTCGGGGCGGGGAGGTCCAGAACGCGGGAGTTGCGGAGTCGCCAGACCAGTGAAGCGAGTCCGAATCTGGTTCGTCCGATGCCGTTGTCGAGGGGGTCGTAACCCAGTTCGGCGATGATCGTGTCGAGCCGGGTCTGCAACGTGCTGTGGTGGACTCCGGCATTCCGCGCCGCCTGGCGTACGGAGCTGGTTCGCACGAGTGCGTCGACGGTGGCCGAGCCCCACGGGTGGGACATGATCGCGTCCAGGGAGTCGACGTCGGGCAGGTCGCTGTCCAGGGGGAGGTCGGCGAGTAGGCCGACCAGGCCGCCGTAGTCGTCGGCGAGGACCGACGGTGCGACCTCGGGATCGCACAGACGCAGGGCGACCACCGCCGTGCGGAACGACCTGTGCAGGTGGTCGACGTCGGTGGCCGGCCCGGTTCCGATCGGCCGTGCCGGGACGGGCGCGTGGTCGTGGGGTACGACCAGGGCGTGGATCGATCCGTAGGGGGTCGCGACGACGTCCTCGGCGCCGGACGGGTGCTCGTCCCACACCGCGAACAACGGCGCCGCGATGACGCGGTATCGCGCGGTGGACACGAGATTGAGTCGGGCCGCGGCGAGACGGCGGGTCTCGGTCGGGACGGTCGGGTCGAGCAGCAGGCCGAGATCGCGGCGGCCGTCGATCTCTCGTCGGCCTCCTCCGAGGCGGATGCGGACGGCCAGCGCCAGGCGTTCGAGGACGATCGCGTCGTTCGCATGCGGCTCGCCGTCGCGCTCGATCCACACGGTCAACCCCTCGGCCGTGATGGCCGAGCAGCTCCCTGGCGTCGGCGGCCCGTCGTCGGGGGCCACAATCTCGCCGCGCGGGCTGACCCGGAGCGACCGCGGGGGGAGATCGCTCTGGTAGCCGGCGTTGCACCCGGAGAGGGAGGCGGCCGCACTCAGCAGTGCTCGGGTGTTGACGTTGCCGATGATCAGTTCGTCGAAGCAGGCGATGACCCGCAGACCGAGGCTCGCCTGCGGGTCGAGCGCCGAGATCCGACCGAGGAGTTCTTGCACGGGCGCCTCCCGACGACTGGTGGGTGCAGTCTAGTGGCGTGGGTCACCGGATCAGTCCGCGAGGATCTTCTCGACCCAGTTGTTCCGCGTCCGGACCATGCCTCGGGCGACGACGGTGTGCGGGGCGAAGATGTCGAACGCGTGGAACCCGCCGGACCAGACGTGCAGCTCGGCGTCGCCACCTGCGGCCCAGAGGCCGTCGGCGTAGGCGATCGCCTCGTCGCGGAAGATCTCGGCGGCGCCGACGTCGATGAAGGCAGGCGGGAGCCCGGACAGGTCCGTCGCCCGGGCCGGCGCCGCGTACGGGGAGACGTCCGGCCCACCGCGCGCCTCGCCGAGCAGCGCGGACCAGCCGGTCTCGTTGCTGACGCGGTCCCAGACCCCGACGCCGTCGAACTGGCCGGTGGAGGCGGTGACGCCGCGGTCGTCGAGCATCGGGTAGTCGAGGACCTGGCCGCACAGGGCTGGGCCGTCGCGATCCCGCGCCGCGAGCGCCATCCCGGCCGCGAGCCCACCACCGGAACTGGCCCCGGCCACCATGAGCCGGTCGTGGCGGATGCCCAACTGCCCGGCCGTCGCCGCCGCCCATTCCAGCGCGGCGTAGCAGTCCTCTCGGGGGAAGGGGTCCGGGAACTCCGGCGCGAGCCGGTACTCGACGGCGACCAGGACTGCGCCGAGGTTGTCGACCCAGTCGAGCACCAGGTCGGCTCCACTGAAGCGGTCGCCGAACATCAGCCCACCGGAGTGGACGAAGACGATGCCGGGCCGGGGGGAGCCGGCTCGGGTGGGGCGCAGCACCGACACCTGGATCGGCTCGCCTCGATGGCCGGCGATCGTGTGCTCGCTGTGTGTGATCGCGCGTCCCCGCAGCGTGTCGTCGATCGGCGGGGAGGCATAAGACCGCCGCATGAACGCGATCAGGTTCGGGGTGATGGTCGGCGGGAACACACCACCGACCACGGCGAGGCCGGCCTTCAGCTCCGGGTCGAACTCCGGCCGGGCTCTGGACGACACAGGCTCCTCCGACAGGGTGCGGCGGCAGGGAGACGACGACCGCCGCGACGCTGCCGGCGGGTGCAGCGTCGCGGCGGGTCGACGATCACAGCGAAGCGTAGAGGGCGGCCTCGAAGTCCCCGTAGAGCTTCCACGCCTCGTGCTCGGTGATGAACGGCAGCGAGTTCGTGTAGATCGACGCACAGATGCCGGTGGTGCGGTCGATGAAGAAGTGGGTGTTGAACAGCCCGGCCCACGCGCCCGTCCCGGCCCGCCGGGCGCCGGGGACGTCCTGGGTGTTGATCAGCAGCCCGTAGCCCCACGTCCACCCTTCACCGAGCTTCAGCGTGTCGGTGATCGGAGCGTCTGCCGTCCTGATCTCCGTCGGCATCGGAGCGCCGTCGAGCTGGTCGGTGAACGCCGCGTCCACGGTCTCCCGGCTCAGGATCCGTACACCGTCCAGCTCACCGCCGCGCAGCAACGCCCGCTCGAAGCGGATGTAGTCACGCGGGGTCGAGTGCAGACCGTGGCCACCCGCCCACCACTGCGGGTCGTCGGGCAGGACGTTGCCCGCCGAGATCCACTTGCCGTCCTCGCCCTTGACGTGCACGGGCGTCTTGTTCGCCTGGCGTGCCTCGTCGAGGGCGAACATCGTGTCGTCCATGCCGAGCGGACCGGTGATGTTCTCCTTGATCACCACGTCGAGGGTCGAGCCGGCGACGGCTTCGACGACGCGGCCGAGCCAGTCGGTGTTGATGCCGTACTCGAACTTCGTGCCGGGGTCGGCGACCAGTGGCGCCTTGAACGCGGCCATGTCTCCTGGCACCACGTTGGGGATGCCGGTGACTTGCTCGTACTTGACCAGGTCCTCGTTCCAGAACCAGTACGTCAGTCCCGAGGTGTGGGTGATCAGCTGCTTGACGGTGGCCTTCGACCTCGGTGCGCGTAGGCGCGGGGTGTCACCGTCGAAGCCGTCGAGGACCTGCAGCTCGGCGAAGTCGGGAACGTAGCGCTCGACCGGGGCCGAGAGATCGAGTTCACCGCGCTCCACCTGCTGCAGCGCGGCCACGGTGGCGACCATCTTGGTCATCGACATGATGCGGAAATGGGTCGACGTCGACACAGGCCTCGCACCGGCGTCGTCGAGCCGAACTCCGGCGGCCCCTTCGTAGAACACGCCGTCGGCGTCCGCGGCGATCGCGGCCACGTGCGGTACGGCACCGGCGTCCACTGCCCCCTGCAGCACCTGGTCGATGCGGGATCCTTCAATGTTCCTCGACACGGAACCTCCGTTGGCTCAGATCTGGTCGCGACGCCCACAGGCCTGCGGGACGTCTTCCGACGACGGTCTCGAGTGTGGTCGGCGCCACACCGGTTGGTAACCGACGGCGCGACGAGAATCTCGACCTGTCGCCCGCCATGTGGCGGTCCGGCGCCGGCCGGCAGGTCGACCACGGCCGACCACAGGGACGCGGTGTCCCGGTCGGCGAGAACTCGATTCCGTGTGGCCTCCTTCATGGCCTCCAACGCAGGCGCACGGAGGTGTGCGGTGCGCACGATGAACCGGGCGACGTGCACGAACGGACTCGGCGGGGACGGTGTGTCCGGTGACACGAGTTCTCGTAATGCGTAGGTCTGGGGTTCGACTCCCCAAGGCGGCTCCATCTCCTGCAGGTCACCGGACTGATCCGGAGCCGGGTCCGCGTCGCCATGATGACACGGACAGCCCATTCGCGGTGTGCGCAGTCGGAGCCATCGTCCGCGGCACGAGCCGGACGCGTAGGCTCGCTCCTCGGTCGACACGCCGGGCCGTATCAGCTGGTTCTCCGCACCTTCCGTAGCGATCGAGCAGGTGTCGTCCCACCGTGGGGGCGGACGATCACAGCCGCTGCGTCGTCAGACCGAGGAGCCGGTCGGCGTTGCCGTGGGTGACCTGTTCGCGCTCGCCGTGGGAGAGGTCGAGTTCACCGAGGAAGTCCTGTGTGCCGTCGAGGTGGAGGAACGGGTAGTCGGTCGACCAGATGATGCGGTCGATACCGACCACGTCGCGGACGTAGTCGAACTGGGACCGGTGGTACATCCCGCTGGGGGTGACCCAGACATGAGATCGATAGGTGTCGGTGATGGTCCGGGACAGGCCGGTGTCACCGGGGGAGAGCACGTCGTCGAGGCGTGGGAGGTAGAACGGGACCATCTCGCCCCAGTGCCCGCTGATGATCTGCAGATCGGGTAGCTCGTCGAAGATCCCGGCGAGGATGAGGCGCAGCGCGTGGATGCCTGCCTCGTGGTGCCAGCCCCACCCACCGAGTGACAGTTCTGTGGTGACCTTGTCGGCGAAGCCGGCGTGCTGCGCGGGAACGAGGCGGCGTACGCCGGGTGGTTCCTCGACCAGGGCACTCGCGGGCGCGGAATCCGTCCGGATCTGCGATCCGCGATGGCCGGGACGTTCGCGCGCCCGGACGCCCTCCGCTGTGCGTTCGCCCTCTACCGGTCGCTGCCCGAGACCGGACGCCAGATCTCCACGGCGGTGGCCGGTGCCCGGTTGACGGTGCCCACGACCGCGGTCGGAGCCGCGCCGGTCGGCCGCGCGCTGGAGAACCAGCTGCGCGGGGTCGCCGACGTCCTCGACGGGCATCTGTTCGACGACTGCGGGCACATCGTGCCCCTCGACCGGCCGGACGAGCTCGTGGCACTGCTGCGGCCCGGATGATGCCGGGTGCCGTCGGACGCCGGGCGCGGCCGGCGGACCCCGGGCGCGCCGGCCGGTCCCGGACGAGGCCCGAGGAGCGGGTCGGGGGAGCAGCGTCCGGTGCGGCCGCGGCTGGTGCTCGGTGCGCTCGTCGCCACCGGGCGGCCCGACGCCGACACCGGCCGGCGGCCCCGGATCAGATCCCGGTCATCCCGGCGTCGACGGTGTAGATGCTGCCGCTGACGTAGCTGGCCCGGTCCGAGGCCAGGAACAGCACGACCGAGGCGATCTCGGCCGGGTCCGCGTAGCGCTTGAGCGCGGTGAGCCCGGCGAACTGCTCCTGGACGCCCGGGATGTCGTCGGGGGACATCCCGTTCTCGATCGAGCGCATCATCCTGGTGTCGACCGGCCCGGGGCACACCGCGTTGACCCGGACGCCGGCCGGCGCCGCCTCGACGGCGGCGACGCGGGTGAGGCCCACGACGGCGTGCTTGGACGCCGTGTACATGCCCAGCCCGGCGAACGCGATGACCCCGGCCATCGAGGAGGTGTTCACTACCGACCCGTGGCCCTGTGCGGTCATCACCCGCAGCACGTGCTTGAGCCCGAGGAAGGAGCCGCGCACGTTGACCGACAGGATGGTGTCGACCGTCTCCAGGTCGGTGTCCACCAGCGGGCCGGTGGCGCCCTCGACGCCGGCGTTGTTGAAGAACACGTCGATCGCGCCGAAACGGTCGCGGGTGGCGGCGACGTAGCCCTCGACCTGCTGCTCGTCACGGACGTCCGCGACGTGCAGCAGCACCCGGGCGTCGTCGACGCCGAGCCCGGCCGCGACCTTCTCCAGCGCGGAGCGGTCGAGGTCGACGAGCGCGAGGGAGGCGCCCTCCGCCGCGAACGCCGCGGCGGCCGCCGCGCCGATGCCGCCCGCGGCTCCGGTGATGAGGACCGTCCTGCCGTCGAATTCCATGGTCGTCTCCGTTCTCGTCGGTCGTGCTGACGGGACCGAGCCTCGGCCGGAGCGGGGCCGCGGCGCCCGGACGGCCGTGCACCGGCGCAGGTACCGGCGCGCACCGCCGGGTCTCACGCGGGCGTCGCCGTCGCGGTGCGGGCCGCGTCACCCACTGGTCCGGCGGGCGAAACAGCCAGGCAACGAACCGGTGGTCACATCGGTCACCCGCACTCCTGGAGGCGTCGTGACATCCGGCTACTGGTCGACCCGGGACCGTCCCGTGCGCGAGCAGCACGCCTACTGGCGCGAGGTCGTCTGCGACGCGTTCACCCCGCTGGTCCCGCTGCCCCAGCCGCGGGCGGGTGACTGGGCGTCCCAGGGGGTGGCGGGCTGGGTCCGGTCGCGGCGGGTGGCCGACGTCAACTGCGCCGAGATCGCCACGGTCGGGCAGGTGAACCTGCACGGCACGCGGGAGGTCGCCCGGACCGCGGAGGCCACGGTCTTCGTCAACCTGCAGCTCGCCGGATCGTGCGTCGGGTCCCAGGGCGGGCGCACCTGCCACGTCCCGGCGGGCTCGTTCGCCCTGTTCGACGCGACACGGCCGTTCCGGCTGGACTACGCCGGGGACTGGCGGTCGCTGTCGTTCCGGGTGCCCCGCGACCGGCTGATGTCGCTGGTGGCGCGGCCCGACGACGTCACGGCGACCACCGTCGACGGCTCCCGCGCACTCGACGCCGTGGTCGCGGGCACCATGCGGTCGGTGTGGGACGCCGTCGAGGACCTGGGCGACGCCGAGGCCCGCGCGGTCAGCTCCGGTTTCACGACCCTGCTGGCCACGGCCTGCGGGGCGACCGACGAGGCCCGCGGCGCCGGCCGCCGCACGCTGGCCGCGTCGCTCTACACGTCGGTGTGCACCCACCTGCAGGACAACCTGCGGAACGGCGACCTCGCGGCCGCCCGGGTGGCGGCGCACTTCGGCGTGTCGGTGCGGACACTGCACAACGTCTTCCGGGACTCCGAGCACACCTACGCCCAGACGATCACGAAGCTACGGGTGGACGCCTGCGCCCGTGACCTCGCCGACCCGGCGTGCCGGGAGTCGCTGACCGCCCTCGCCGCCCGGTGGGGCTTCTCGACCTCTCCCACCTCAACCGGGCCTTCCGCACCCACCGCGGCCACCGGCCCGCCGACCTGCGCCCGGCCTGAGACGGCGACGGCCCGGACCCGGCGAGCGGTGGGCTCGCCGGACCCGGGCCGACCGGCCCGCCGCGCTCAGGCGGGCGGGGCGAAGCTGGTGAACGGCATGACCGGCGCGACCTTGCGGTCGCGGTAGCGCCAGGCGCCGTCCTCGCGGACCAGCTCGTCGGTGTACACGCAGACGGTGCCGCTCACCGTCCCCGCCGTGTTCGCGAAGAACAGCAGGTAGCAGGTCTGGGTGGCGGTGTCACCGGACACCGAGACCACCTCGTTCATGGTCAGGTGCCGCATCGGGCCGAAGGTGTCCCGGCACAGCGGGACGAAGGCCGCGAGCTCGGCGTGGCCCTTCGGGGTCTGGCCCTCGATGAGGGCGTGGAACACGCCGTCCGTCGAGAAGGTGGCGGCCCACTCCTCGGGGGTCCCCTGGTCGACCGCGAAGTTGTACCGGGCGTTGAGCGCCCGGATCTCCTCGAGATCGGCGAGCGTGTCCGTGCTGATCATGATGAATCCTCCGGTCCGGTCCCGTGACGGGGTCCTGGATCCCGACGCTAGGAGCGGACTCCACGGGCGGCCTTGGACACGACTGCACGCCTGCGTGCACCAGCGTGCACGGACCGGGGTGTCGCCGGCCACGCCCTGCACGGCGGGCCTCCCCGTCGTGTCGGCGCTTCGGCCCGGCCGGGCCACCGTGCGGGTCCGTCCGCGTTAGACTTGGCATCATGTCATCGGATCCTGACGCGTCGGCCGGGGCCGGCCGGGACGCCGGCCCCGCCTTCGACGCGCTCGCCGATCCCGTCCGCCGCCGCATCCTGGCCGTGCTCTCCGAGCACGACGAGGTCAGCGCGGGCGACCTGGCCGACCACATCACCTCGGTCGGCCGCACGGCCGTCTCCACCCATCTGCGGGTGCTCCGCGTCGCGGGGCTCATCACCGAGCGCCGTTCCGGCCGGTACCGCTACTACTCCATCGAGCCCGGTGGTGCGGCCGCCGACGTCATCGCGCTGCTGCGCACCCTGTTCCAGTCCTCGCTCGGCGAGGTGGGCTCCGCCGTGGAGAGCCGTCCCGCGACGGACCGGGAGGGCGCGACCGGATGACCGGACCCTCCGTGCCGGGAGACTGACCCCCATGGGGACGATCGCGCTCGCGGTGGAGGAGTTCGTCGCCGCCGACCCGGCGGTCGTCTTCGGACGTTTCGGGCGCGACTCCGGCGCAGGCTGGCTGTTCGGTGCGGCGTGCGACCGGGTCGCGGTGGGCGAGCCGGTCACCCTGCGGGCGCCCATCGCCGGCGGGCCGCCGGTCGACGTGCTCGGCCGGATCAGCGAGCTCCGCGGACCGCGCACCATCACGATCACCCACGACCAGCCCTGGCGGGGCCGCATCCGGCTGCGGTTCACCCCCGCACCCGGCGGCACCCGGATCCGGCTCGACGCCGGGATCGACGAGCGCGGTCTGGAGTGGCTGATGCGCCGGCGCGGTCACCCGGTCCGCGACCACGCCGTCACGGGGCCGCGCATCGGGGTCCTCACCAGCCGGTCCGGCTCGGGTGGGCTGTTCGCCTCGGCGGTGGCGAACGTGGCCACGCTCGCCGTCGAGGAGATCAACGCGGCGGGCGGGGTCGGCGGCAGGCCGGTGGACCTGCTGGAGGCCGACGACGCCACCGACCCCGGCACCGGGGCGCTGGAGGCGCTGCGGCTGGCCCGGGCCGGCTGCCGGACGATCTTCCTGACGACGACGTCGGCCACCTACCACGCCGTGTCGACCGCCCTGACCGGCCGCGACGTGCTCGTCGTGCACACCAACATGAACGAGGGCGGCGGCGAGTCCCGGCTGCGGATCCGGCTGGGCGAGCGGCCCGCGACCCAGATCGTGACGGCGGCGGGACCGGTCATGCGGGCAGCCGGTGGACGTCGCTGGTTCCTGGCGGGCAACGACTACGTGTGGCCCCGTGCGGTCAACGCCGCCGCGCGGGAGGTGCTCCCGGCGCACGGCGCGGTGCTGGTCGGCGAGGGCTACGCCACGCTCGGGGCCCGGGACTTCGCCCCGCTGGTCGAGCGGATCGCCGCCTCGGGCGCCGACATCGTGCTCAACACGTTCGTGGGCGCCGACGCCGCCGCGTTCGAGCGTCAGTGCCACGCAATGGGTCTGCGCGACCGGACCGTCAGCCTCGGCCCCGCGATGGACGAGGCCACCCTTGAGCGGATCGGACTGCACGCTTCCCAGGGGATCCACGGTGTCTCCGGCTACTTCCAGCACCTGCAGACCGAGCGCAACGGGTCGCTCCTGAAGCGCTACCGGGCCCGCTTCGGCCAGTGGGCGGCGCCGCTGTCGTCGTTGTCGGAGTCGATGTTCGAGGCGATCCACGTGTGGTCCGCCGCGGCCCGCGCCGTCCGCTCGACCGAGCCGGTGCCCGTCGCCGACGAGATCCGGTCCGGCCGCTACGACCTCCCGCGGGGCACCCTGGCGCTCGACGGCCACCACCACGTCGAGCAGCCGCTGCACCTCGCGGCCGCCCGCGGCGCGACCTTCGGCTCGATGAACGACAGCGAGGGACGGTCGTGAATACGCGCGTGTAACAGAGGTGGGACGGGTGTGTCAGACCTCGTGTCAATGCGTCTGTATTGATTGACATGTGCAGGCATGAACCCTAGCTTTCTCGCATCCCCCGATGTGAGGAGCACCACCTGATGGCGATTCCACCCCCTGATGCCGCCCGTCTGGCGGCGTTGAACAAGCACTATGCGTTCGGTCTGTCCGAGGCGGAGTTGGCCGAGTTCGGTCCGGCGGTGGCTGCGACGCTGGCGTCCTCGGAGCGGGTCGAGGAGCTCTATCGGGCGTCGGCGCCGCAGGCCCCGCAGCGGGAGTGGTCCGAGCCGGCGGACAACCCGCTGGGTGGCTGGTACGTGACCACGTCGGTGACCGGTGCGGCGGAGGGCCCGTTGGCCGGGCGGACCGTGGCGCTCAAGGACAACATCGCGTTGGCCGGGGTCCCGATGACCAACGGGTCGGCCACGGTGGAGGGGTTCGTGCCCTCCCGTGACGCGACGGTCGCGACCCGCCTGCTGGCCGCCGGGGCGACGATCACCGGTAAGGCGATGTGTGAGGACCTGTGTTTCTCCGGGGGCAGTTTCACCTCCCGGCCGTGGCCGGTGGGCAACCCCTGGGACCCGACCCGTATCTCGGGTGGGTCCTCGTCGGGTAGTGCGGCGCTGGTCGGGTCCGGGGCGGTCGACATGGCCGTGGGTGGTGACCAGGGCGGCTCGATCCGTATGCCGTCGGCGTTCTCGGGCACGGTCGGGCACAAGCCCACCCACGGCCTGGTGCCCTACACCGGTGCGTTCCCCATCGAGGCCACGATCGACCATCTGGGCCCGATCACCCGCACGGTGTCCGACGCCGCACTGATGCTGGGTGTGATCGCCGGGGTGGACGGGCTCGATGTGCGTCAGCCCACCGAGCTCGAGCCGGTCGACTACCTGGCTGCCTTGGAGCGGTCGGCAGGCGGGTTGCGGGTCGGGATCGTGACCGAGGGCTTCGCCCGCCCGGAGAGCGACCCGGCCGTGGACGAGGCCGTGCGTGCGGCGATCGGGACGCTGACCGATGCGGGTCTGGTCGCCGAGGAGGTCTCGATCCCCTGGCACCTGGACGCGATGGCGGTCTGGAACGTCATCGGGACCGAGGGAGCCGCGCACCAGATGATCGACGGCAACGCCTACGGCATGAACTACCCGGGTCTCTACGACCCGGAGCTGATCGCGCACTACCACCGCGGGCGTCACGCCCGCGGGTCGGAGCTGTCCAAGACCGTCAAGCTCGTCGGCCTCTCGGGTGGTTACACCTTCGCCCACGCGGGAGGTGCCTACTACGGGATGGCCCGCAACCTGGCCTTCGAGGTGCGAGCGGCCTACGACGCGGCCCTGACCGGCTACGACGTGCTGGTCATGCCGACCGTGCCCTACACCGCGCCCGAGCTGCTCGGGCTCGACGCCGATCTGGACAGCTACCTGCCGACCGCGCTGGGGATGATCGGCAACTGTGCCCCGTTCGACGTGTCCGGGCACCCGGCCGCGTCGGTCCCGGCCGGGCTCGTGAACGGGCTCCCGACCGGTCTGATGATCGTGGGCCGGCGTTTCGACGACGCGACCGTGTTGCGGGTCGCGCACACCTTCGAGCAGGCCGTCGGCGGCTTCCCCGCTCCGCCGGCCCTCACCACCGTGGGAGGACAGCAGTGAACGGAGTCTTCGATCTCGGCGGCACCGACGGGCTGGGCAAGGTCGAGAACGACCACATGTCCGAGCCCGTGTTCCGTGCCGACTGGGAGAAGCGTGCCTTCTCCATGTTCGCGCAGAGTGCCCGCGCCGGGCTGTTCAACGTGGACCAGTTCCGGCACGGCATCGAGAAGATGGACCCTGCCGAGTACCTGATCTCGAACTACTACGAGCACTGGGTCCACACGGTCGAGCACTACGCCGAGGCCGCGGGCGTGCTGGACCCGGCCGAGCTGGAGGCGCGGACCCGGCACTACCTGGAGAACCCCGACGCCCCGCTCCCCGAGCGGGAGACCGACACCGAGATCGTCGAGTTCGTCGACTGGGCGGTCACCAACGGGTTCCCGGCCCACCGCGAGTCGGACAAGGTCGCGCAGTTCTCCGTCGGCGACGAGGTCGTCGTCTCCTCCGAGAGCCCCTTCGGCCACACCCGCCGGGCCCGCTACATCCGCGGCCGCCGCGGCGTGATCAGCGCGGCCCACGGCACCTACCTCTACCCCGACACCGCCGGCAACGGGCTCGGCGACTGCCCCGAGCACCTCTACACCGTCCGCTTCGACGCCACCGAGCTGTGGGGCGCCGAGTACGCGGACCCGAACGGCGTCAACTACTTCGACGTGTGGGAGCCGTACCTCTCGCCCGTCCCTGCCACCCAGGGAGCCTGACCCATGACCGCGAAGCCCACCGACACCCCGCTCCGCACGCAGGAGGAGATCACCGCCCGGGTCAAGGCCCTGGAGTCGCTGCTGATCGAGAAGGGCGTGATGACCACCGCGGCGGTCGACCGCCTCGCCGAGGTCTACGAGAACGAGGTCGGCCCGCAGCTGGGGGCGAAGGTCGTCGCCAAGGCGTGGACCGACCCGGAGTTCAAGGCGCGCCTGCTGGAGGACGCCTCCGCCGCCTGCCGCGAGCTCGGGGTCGGCGGCCTGCAGGGCGAGGAGATGGTCGCCGTCGAGAACACCGACGACGTCCACCACGTCATCGTCTGCACGCTGTGCTCGTGCTACCCGTGGCCGGTGCTCGGGCTGCCCCCGAACTGGTACAAGGCGCCTCCGTTCCGTGCCCGCATCGTGCGTGAGCCCCGCAAGGTGCTGGCCGAGGACTTCGACCTGCCACTGCCGGACAGCGTCGAGATCCGGGTGTGGGACTCCAGCTCCGAGCTGCGCTACTGGGTGCTGCCGCAGCGCCCGGCCGGCAGCGAGCACCTCTCCGAGGACGAGCTGGCCGCGCTGGTCACCCGGGACTCGATGATCGGCGTCGGCACGGCGAAGCCGGTCGTCACCGAGGCGGCCCGCGGATGAGCGCCGGGGTCCGGACGGGCGCCACCGAGCTGGGCGACGCCCGCCGCCGGATCGAGAAGCTCGTCTGCGACATGCCCGGGGCGGACAAGCCGTTCACCGAGCCGTGGGAGCTGCGGGCCTTCGCCATGGCGGTCGCCGCGTACCACGAGGGCCACTACGAGTGGAGCGAGTTCCAGCTCTCCCTGGTCGAGGCGATCAAGGCCTGGGAGAACGGCGACGGCGGCGAGCCCTGGAGCTACTACCAGCACTGGCTGGACGCGCTCGAGCACACGCTCGCCGCGAGCGGGGCCCTGTCGGACTCGGTCGCGCTCGACGACCGCACCCGCCAGGTCCTGGCCACGCCGCGCAACGCGAACCACCACGAGGCACGACGCGAGCCGGTCGCGATCGACCCGGCCCGCTGAACGACGCGTGCGGGACCGGTCCGCGCTCCCCGCGGGCCGGTCCCGCACGTCCTTCCCGACACCCCGATCGGAGGCGGCACCGTGGACCTGCTGGTCAACCTGGCCGAACGCGCGGTGCTCCGGCACGGCCTCACCACCGCCGCCACGATCGACCGCTGGTACGACCACCACGCCGACGAGGTCGGCCCCCGCGCCGGTGCCCGTGCGGTCGCCCGGATCTGGACCGGCACGGGGCGGCCGGACACCGCGGACGCGGCCGGTGCCCGGCTCGGCCGCTGTGGGTGCGGCCGGGTCTGGCGCACCCACCGCGACACCCCCGGTGTCCGCAACGTGGTGCTCCCCGCCGCGACCGGGTGCAGCGGCTGGCCGGTGCTCGGGGTGCCCCCGAGCTGGTACCGGCCGCGCTCGGAGTACCTGCTCGACGTCGCGGGGGACACCGGCCCCGGGGTCCGCACCGCGATCTGGTCGGACTCGGCCCGCGTCCACCACCTGGTCGTCCCGGGGGCGCCGGCGCGGTGCACCGACGGCCCGGCCGACCTGGAGGGACGTGTCAGCCGGGCGGCGCTGCGGGGTCTCGACCCCGCCCCGTCCCCGGCGCCGCCGGACGCCCGGTGGGCCCGCGGCCTGCCCGGGTACGACCTCGACGAGCGGCTGCTCGACCGGCCGTGGCAGCTCCGCGCGGTCGCACTCGTCCTCGCCGTCGGGACCGACCGCCCGGACCTGCGCCCGCTGCTCGCCGCCGCGGTCGCCGCCGCGCCCTCGGCCGAGGTCTACGCCGCCTGGCCCGCCGCGGCGGCCGCGGCCGTGCGGACAGCGCGTGGGTGTGGACCCACGGGGTCCGGGTAGCCGGGGTCCGACGGCTTCAACCCCGCAGGCCGTGTCCACGACCCCGGAAGGGGTCGCGCCCCACAGCCCACGAGGTGTCACCCGTGTTCCTGCACGTCCAGCGACTGTTGAACGAGATCGTCCCCGACGAGCCCGACCCCGCCGCGGCGAATGCGCTGCAGGAGGGGCTGGGTGGCCAGTTCGGCGAGATGCGCACGATGATGCAGTACCTGTTCCAGAGCTTCAATTTCCGCGGTCCGGACGGGAAGCCCTTCCGTGACCTGCTCTACGGCGTCGGGACCGAGGAGATCGGGCACGTCGAGCTGATCGCCACCACGATCGCCCGGCTCACCGACGGCTCGCCCCGCTACCAGGGCAGCGCGACCGACGACATGGACACGCCCGGCGCAGGCGGGGCGACCCCGCTGAGCGCGGCCCTGACCGAGGGCAACATCCACCACTACCTGGTGGGGGCCCAGGGGGCGCTGCCGGTCGACGCGCAGGGTGACCCGTGGACGGGCAAGTACGTCTACGACAGCGGCAACCTGCCGCTCAACCTGCTCTACAACCTCATGCTCGAGTCGACCGGCCGGCTGCAGAAGTGCCGGCTCTACGAGATGACGGCGAACAGGACGGCGCGCTCGACGATCGCCTACCTGATCGTGCGCGACCAGGCCCACGAGAACGCCTACGCCAAGGCGCTCGAGGCGCTCGGGGTCAACTGGAACACGCTGCTGCCGATCCCGAAGACGAACGCCGAGAAGTTCCCCGAGGTGGCGACGCTGCTGGAGCAGGGTCTGCAGAGCAAGCAGTACACGTTCAGCCTCGACCAGCTCTCCGAGGCAGGGAAGCTCTACCGCGGTCCGTCGCCGTCGAACGACGGGACGACGCTGTCGACCGCGCAGGCGCCCGACGGCGTCCCGATGGACATCGCCGTCGAACGGCCCGAGGAGTTCGGACCGGGACTCGACCCGGAGCTGCTGGCGATGGTCCAGGCCGTCGCCGAGATGGAGGGTGACGAGCCCGCAGGTCAGTGGGGTCGCGTCGGCTGACGCACGTCCGGGCGGACGGGGCGGGACCGGACGCGGTTCCGCCCCGTCGTCGTGCAGAACCGCCGACTCGGCGACGACACCATATCGTGTGAATATCTGACGCTCGGTGATTGTTCCCCACGATGGTGTTCTGAGCTTGATGGGCACCTTTCCCGCCATTACGGTTCTTCTCAGCCGGTTCGGGCTCCCCCCCCCCCTTTGTCGTCGGGCCGGCACGTGCCCGGATCCGAATGGATCCGTGACTCACCAGGAGAAGACTGTGCAGAAGAAGAAGGCCGGTTTCGTCGCCGCCGTGTCCGCCGTCGCCCTGATCGGCCTGTCGCCGCTGGCGTTCGCCGGCTCGGACAGCGTCATCGACAAGGACGCCAAGGGCCTCGTCGCGGGTGCCAACGGCAACAACGCCCAGGTCCCGGTCCAGGCGTGCAACAACAACGTGCCGGTCAACGTCCTGGGTGTCCAGGTTCCGGTCGAGGACGCCGCTGCGGGCAACGGCCTGACCGGTGCCGCCGGCATCGCGGGCAAGGGCAAGGCCGTGTCGGGCGACTCCACCACCGACCAGTCCGACACCTGCGGCCAGGAGGCCGGCGCGGGCGACTCGGTCAACTGACCGACTCCTCGTCGCTGACGTGCCCCGGGACCCTCGTGGTCCCGGGGCACGTCCGTGTCCGGGGCAGGGTCGCGTGACCACCCGCCGTGGTCGTCGTCGCCGGTCCCGGCGCCGCTCCGGGCGGTTCGCCCCGATCGCATTCGACCCGATCGTGGGAGTATCCGAACGGAAAGTAATTCGGCCACCCGATGGTGGTAGAAGAATTGTTCGGGCTCTCCCGCACAGCTAGATTCGCAGCCAGTCGGCACGGACTCCCCCTTTTTGTCAGCGTGCCGTCATGGAACGGGGCCTTCACCACGGCCCTGAGACCTCATCAGGAGAAGAACTGTGCTGAAGAAGGCCGGAATCATCGTCGCGGCGTCCGCCGCGTCCCTGCTCGCCGTCTCCCCGCTGGCCTTCGCCGGCGACTACGCGGGCGACTCCGCCAAGGACGGCAAGCACCACGGCAAGCACGAGTCGGGCCACATCGACAAGGACGCCAAGGGCCTGCTCGCGGGTGGCCTGAACGGCAACAACGTCAACGTGCCGATCCAGGTCTGCAACAACAACGTCCCGGTCAACGTGCTGGGCGTGCAGGCCCCGATCGAGGACGCGAACCTGCTGAGCGGCATCACCGGCGCCCTCGGCCTGGGTGGCAAGGCCAAGGCGGTCTCCGGCGACTCGACCACCGACCAGTCCGACAACTGCGGCCAGACCTCCGGCGCGGGCGACTCGGTCAACTGACCTTCCCGTACCGCGACGTGCCCCGGGACCGTGTGGTCCCGGGGCACCGTCGTGTCCGGGGTCAGCCGCCGGCCCGGCGTGCCTCGCGACGCCGGCGCGCCTCGTCCCGGCGACGGCGCTCGGTGTCGGTCGACGGGACCAGCTCCGGGACCGGCACCGGACGCCGGTGCTCGTCCATCGCGACCATCGTGAAGTAGCAGCTGTTGGCGTGCCGCTGGGTCCGCTCGGTGATGTTCTCCGTGGTGACCCGGATGCCGATCTCCATCGAGCTGCGCCCGGTGTCGTTCACCGACGCCAGGAAGGTCACGAGCTCGCCGATGTAGATCGGTTCGCGGAAGCGGACCCGGTCCACCGAGAGCGTCACGACGTAGGTCCCGGCCCAGCGGCTCGCGCAGGAGAACGCGACCTGGTCGAGCAGCTTCAGGATCGCACCGCCGTGGACGTTGCCGGAGAAGTTCGCCATGTCCGGCGTCATCAGCACGGTCATCGTGAGCTGATGGCGGGGCAGGCCGCCGGGCGCGGTCACGTCGCCACCGCCAGGATCTCCCGGGTCACCGTCTCCCAGGCCGCCGACAGCGGGTCGACCACCGCGAAGTGGTCGCAGCCGCGCAGCTCGACCAGCCGCACCGACGGGCGCCGGCCGGCGTAGGAGCGGGAGATGCCCAGCGGGACGCGGTCGTCGGCGTCGCCGTGCACGATCGTCACCGGTCCGGGCGGGGGCGGGCCCGCCGCCGGGTCCAGGTCGGTGCGCCCGGCCGCCGGGCCGCCGAGGTAGGCGCGGACCGCGCCGTCGCCGAGGTTCTCCGCGTCGGCCAGCGCCAGGTCCGCGACCGGGGCGAGCGGCACCGTCGCCCGCACCAGCGACGGCTCGACGGCCGCGGCGTGCAGCACCAGGTGCCCGCCCGCGGAGTGCCCCACCGCGACGACCGGTCCGGCGACGGCGCGGGCGGCCCGCAGACCGGCGAGCACGTCGGCGACCGTCGCGTCCGGCTCGCCGGGCACCCGTCGGTACTCCAGCGAGGCCACCGGCAGCCCCAGTGCGTTCAGCGCGGCCGCCGTCGACCGCAGGTGCGTCCGGTCGATCGGGGGCCGCCAGAACCCGCCGTGCACGAGCACGACCAGCGGGCGTCCGGGCCCGCCGTCCGGCCACAGGTCCATGACCTGGTCGGGGTCGTCGCCGACGGCGACGGTGCGGGGCGGCTCGGGGGCCGGGCGGGACAGGACCGATCCGTTCACGACCGGTGGTCTAGCACGGATCACCCCGACGGGCGCCCCGTGGCGGCCCGCCGCCCGGCCTTGCGCAGCTCCAGCACCGCGACCGCGGCCACCGGCACCAGCGCCGCCGCCGTCCACTGCGGACCGGTCAGCGGGGTGAGCCGCAGCGTCTCCCGCAGCACCGGCACGGTCGTGACAACCCACACCGCCACGGCGGTCACCACCGTCCACCACGGCAGGAACCGGTTCGCGAACAGCCCCGCCCGCAGCACCGGCGTCCGCTCGGTGCGCATCACCCAGGCCAGCGCCAGGTGCCCGGACAGCCAGCCCACGAACGCGACCGTCTGCGAGGCGGTCACCAGGTACAGCCCGCCGACGGCGGCGAACAGCGCCGCCGCCCCCGCGGCGAGGTCGCCGAGCAGGGCCCGGTCCAGGAACCGTGCACCCGGGTCGCGCGGTGGGCGGGTCATGGCGTCGCGCTCGGCGGGTTCCGCGGCGAAGGTCGCGCTCCCCGCGATGTCCATGAACATCTCCAGCACCACGATCTGGATCGGGGTGAACGGTACGGCCATCCCGGTGAGCACCCCGGCGGCGACGGTCGCGACCAGCCCGGCCTTGCAGGCCAGGTAGTAGGCGACGCCCTTGCGCAGGTTCCCGTGCAGCGTGCGGCCCTCGTTCAGGGCCCGGGTGAGGGTGGAGACGTCGTCGTCGGCCAGGACCAGCCCGGCCGCCTCGCGCGCCACGTCAGTACCCGACGAGCCCATGGCCACGCCGACGTCGGCCCGGGCGAGCGCGGGGGCGTCGTTCACGCCGTCCCCGGTCACCGCCACCACCTCCCCGCCGGCCTGCAGCGCCGTGACCAGGCGCAGCTTGTGCGCGGGCGAGACCCGGGCGAACACCGGCGTCGACGCGACGGCGGCGGCCAGCGTCGCGTCGTCGAGACCGTCGAGGTCGCGGCCGGTCAGCACCGGGTCCGGGTCGATCCCGACCTCCGCGGCGACGGCCCGGGCGCAGGCGGGGTGGTCGCCGGTCACCATCACGACCCGCACCCCGGCCCGCCGCGCGGCGGCGACGGCCTCGGCGGCGCCCGGGCGCGGCGGGTCGGACAGCGCCACGACCCCCGCGAGGACTAGGTCGCGCTCGGCGGCGCCGACGGTCGCCGGGACCTGCGACGCCGGCCTGCTCGCCACCGCGATCACCCGCAGGCCGCGGGCGGCGAGCGCGGCGACCCGGCCCGCGGTCTCCGGCGACGGCGCCGCGCAGCGGGCCAGCACCGACTCCGGCGAGCCGGTGGTCACCACCGTGGCGGTGCCGGACGCGCCGGCGGGCAGGACGACCGTCATCGTCTCCCGGCCGGGGTCGAACGGGAACCGGGCGACCGGTTCGGCGGGCGTCGGCAGGCCCCGGTCGCGGGCCGCGACGAGGAACGCGACGTCGGTCGGGTCACCGGACCAGCCGCCGTCGGGCTCGGGGGCGGTCTCGGTGCAGGCCGCGCCGAGGCCGAGCAGGGTGTCCTCGTCGACGCCCGGGGCCGGTTCGACCCGCGCGACGGCCATCCGGTTGCGGGTGAGCGTGCCGGTCTTGTCGGTGGCGAGCACCGTCACCAGCCCGAGGGCCTCCGCCGCGCGCAGCCGCCGGACCAGCCCGCGCCGCCGCGACAGCCGGTACGCGCCGAGCCCGAGCACCAGGCTGACGATGATCGGCAGCTCCTCCGGGACCGTCGCGAAGGCCAGGGTGAGCCCGGTCAGCACCATCTCCCGCCACGGCCGCCCGGTCAGCACGCCGACCAGCGGGACGAGCACGCTGAACGCGATCGCCAGTGTCGCGAGGCTGCCGGCGAGCTCGCGCATGGCCTGCTGGAGCGCGGTCCGGGGCGGCCGCGCCGCGACGACGAGCCCGGTCAGTGTTCCCAGCTCGGTGGCCGTCCCCGTCGCGACGACGACGCCGCGGGCCCGCCCGGCGACGACCGTCGTCCCGGCGAACACCAGGTTCGCCCGCTCGGCCAGTGCGGTGTCGCCGGAGAGCACGCGGGCGGCGTCCTTGGGGGCGG
Source organism: Pseudonocardia sp. 2-7 (assembly GCF_056341085.1). NCBI lineage: Bacteria > Bacillati > Actinomycetota > Actinomycetes > Pseudonocardiales > Pseudonocardiaceae > Pseudonocardia > Pseudonocardia sp. 2-7. The sequence continues at coordinate 5,320,513 of NZ_CP094507.1, read as the reverse complement.
CGACGGGTTCCCCGGTGAGGGTCGACTCGTCGACGCGCAGCCCCCAGGTCTCGACCAGACGCAGGTCGGCGGGCACCCGCGAGCCCGCGGCCAGCGGCACGAGGTCGCCGGGGACGATGTCGTCGACCCCGACCGAGAGGGTGCTGCCGTCACGCACCACCGGCGTCGTCGGGGCGGTGAGCTCGCCGAGCGAGGCGATGACCGACTTCGCGCGGAACTCGGCGAACACCTCGACCCCGACGACCGCCGCGATGATCACGACGACGGCGACGGTGTCGTCGAGCCGCCCCCAGACGCCGTAGAGCACCGCGATCGCCGCGAGCAGCAGCATCATCGGCTCGGTGACCTCGTCGGCGAGCACCCGCAGGAAGGTGACCCGACGCGGGACGACCCACCGGTTGGGACCGTGCCGCCCCCGCCGCGCCGCGGCCTCGGCGCCGGTGAGGCCCCGCAGTGCGTCCGTACCGAGGCCGTCGACCACGGCCGCGCCGGTCGTGGCGTGCGCCCTGCCGCTCACGGGCTGCCCACCGGGTCAGTCCGTACGCGGTGGCAGGTCGGGGGCCACGCCCTCGGCGCGGTAGACGGCGGCGGTGAACGCGTCGAGCGCGCGCCGGCAGCGGTCCAGGAGGGCCTCGGCGTCCTTGCCGCGCTCGTCGGGGAGGAAGTCCCGGGACGAGATCGTGGCCAGCCAGCGGGTGAGCCGCTCCAGGTCCTGCTCGTTCTCCTCCAGCTCGGCGAAGGAGTAGTTGTCCCGGGCGGACTCCTTCTCCAGCTCCGCCAGCAGCGCGTCGCCGCGCTCGGTGAACTCACCGAACTCCTTGCCGCGCTCGGCGCGGATCCGCGCGACGATGCCGTCGTCGCTGGTCCCGGCGGCGACGTCGAGCACGTACGCGGTCCCGCCGGACTCGCGGACGTAGGCCGCGAGCCCCTCCAGGAACGTGCGGTGCTCGTCGGCCGCCGGCAGCACCCACGCGCCGTTCTGCAGGCCGACCGCGCCCGCGGCGCGGGCCCGGCGCCACAGCGTGACCCGGGGGCTGGAGGGGGAGGCGGGCAGCTGCGCGAGCAGTAGGACCCAGCCACCGGACGGCGCGTCGGTCATGCTCAGGACGGTACCGGCCGGCACCGGCATGCAACAGGTGTTTCGTCGGGTGCGGCGCCGCCGTCGGGTGCGGCAGGCTGGGGCCGTGCCCGCCCCCGCCCACCGCCTCGGCCTCGGCCTGGCCGCGATCGCCCGTCCCGCCTACATCACCTCCGGCCGCGCCGGCGAGCTCGGCGCCGACCGCGACGTCGCCACCCTGCGCGACCGCTCCCGCGCACTGCTCGACGCCGCGTACGCCGCGGGCGTCCGCTACCTCGACGTCGCCCGCTCCTACGGCCGCGCCGAGGAGTTCCTCGCCGGCTGGCTCGCCGACCGGCCCGGGGTCACCGGCGGCGGGGACCCCGTCGAGATCGGCTCGAAGTGGGGCTACCGCTACGTGGGCGGGTGGCGGACCGACGCCGACACCCACGAGGTCAAGGACCACTCGCTCGACGCCTTCACCGAGCAGTACGCGCTGAGCCACGAGCTGCTCGGCGACCACCTCGGGACCTACCACGTGCACTCCGCGACGCTCGACACCGGCGTCCTCGACGACGGGCGCGTCCACCGCGCGATGGCCCACCTGCGCGACCGGGGGATCCGGGTCGGCATCTCCACCTCCGGCCCCGCCCAGGCCGACGCGGTGCGCCGGGCGCTGGACGTCCGGGTGGACGGCGAGCCGCTGTTCACCTCGTTCCAGAGCACCTGGAACCCGCTCGAACCCTCGGTGGGCCCGGCGCTGACCGAGGCCGCCGACGCCGGGGCCCGGGTGATCGTGAAGGAGGTCTTCGCGAACGGCAGGCTCGCCCCGGGCGGTGAGGACGGCACCGAGGGCGCCCGCGCGGCCGCGGCGCTGGCCGAACGGACCGGGATCGGGCTGGACCGGATCGCCGTCGCCGCGGCGCTGGCGAACCCGTGGGCGTGGCGGGTGCTGCTCGGCCCGGTCGGGACCGACCAGCTCGCGTCGAACCTCGCGGGCGCGGAGCTCACGCTCCCCGCGGACGCGGCCGAGGAGCTCACCGCGCTGGCCGAACCGGCCGAGCGCTACTGGGCCACCCGCTCCGCGCGCCCCTGGAGCTGACCCCGCGTTTCCCGGCGGACATACACTCGTTTACCTTCCAGCCACCTTGCGGTCCTGCCGACGTCGCCCGCCGATGCCGCCCGGCCGCGTGGTGAGGAGGAGGGGACATGACCGCCCAGGACCATCTCGCCCAGGGCCACGGCGCCCAGGGCCGCGGCGCGCACAGCGCCGACGACGACCCGGCCACGGTCGTCATCCCGCGCTACACCGAGGACGCCGGGGCCGGTCCGCGGCCCGCGGCGGCGCCCGGGGCCGCGAGCCCGGCCCGCGCGGAGCCGTCGCCCGATGCCCAGTCCGCCGCGCCCGGCGCACCGCACCTGGCGCTGCTGCGTCGCGGGCCGGTCGTCGGCACCGCCGCCGCGATCGTCGCCGTGCTGGCGCTGGCCCACTACGGCGCCGCCGTCTACGGCATCGGGCGGCCCGGCTTCGAGATCCCCGCCCCGATCCGGCTGGGCACCGAGCTGAACATCTCGACCTGGTTCAGCTCGGCGATGCACCTGACCAACGCGGCGCTGCTCGCGCTGATCGCGGCCAACTCGGTGCGCCGCGAGCGGTGGCGCTGGATCCTGCTGAGCCTGTCCTGCGCGGTCGTCGCGATGGACGAGACCGCGGCCAACCACGAGCAGGTCGGCTGGATCATCCACACCACGTTCGGCACGAGCGGCTTCCTGACCTACGCCTGGATCATCCCGGCCGCGGTGCTCGTCGTCGTCGTCGCGGCGCTGTGCCTGCCGATGGTGCTGCGCCGGCCGGGGGCCTGGCTCGTCGTCGCCGGGGCGGCGGTGTTCCTGCTCGGCGCGGTCGGGCTGGAGTCGGCCGGTGGGGCCCTGTTCGAGCAGACCGGTGACGTGCAGTCCTTCGCCTACAACGTCCTGGCCGGCACCGAGGAGACCTTCGAGATGGCCGGTCTGGTCATCGCGATGGCGGGGCTGCTCCGCATGGCGGGCGGCAGCGGCCTGCGGATCGCCGGCGCCGGGTTCGTCGACCGGTCCCGCTGACCCACCCGCACACGACGACGGGGCCCCGGTGATCCGGGGCCCCGTCGTCGTGAGTCCGTGCGGTGTTCAGCCCACCCGCGAGTGCTCCTTCTCCTCGGCCAGGCGCAGCACCAGATCGGCGCGCCCGGACTCGATGTCCAGTGCGGACCGCAGCCGCGGCAGCGCGTGGTCGGTGATCCGGGTGCGCAGCGCGGCGAGGTCGGCACCGTCGTCCGCGGTCACGTCCAGGTGGATCTCCGGACGGCGGCGGTCGCCGACGAGCGCGGCGGCGGCCCGCTGGACGCCGTCGTAGCTCTCGATGTCGGCGGCCAGTGCGTCCGCGGCGTGGTCGGAGTGGATCCGGGTCGTCCCGGCGTCCCGGCCCGCCACCTGTGCGGACGGCAGTGTCCACGCCGAGGTGCGCGGCCTGCGCCGGGCCTGGGCGAGCAGCCAGCGCAGCGCCAGCAGCCCGACCACGACGGCGACGGCGAGCGTCACCCACGGCGCCCACTCGGGCAGCGTGAGACCGGCGGGCAGCAGCGGGACCGACGGGTCGATCCCGGGGAGCACCTGGCGCAGGACGCCGGTGCCGAACAGCAGCCCGAACACGCCCGCGGCGAGCAGGACGAGGCCGATCAGGAACAGCAGGGTCCGGTTGAGCCGGGCCGGTGGGGTCGCGCTGGCCATCACGCCTCCTTCTGCTTCGTGCCGGTCACGGACACCGTGACCCTGGGGCTGCGTGCCGGTCCGACGGCGTCGAGCCGCTGCGCGACCGCACTGCGGACCCGGTCACGCAGGTCCGCACGCTCGCCGAACGCGGCGTGCGCGGTGACGGCGGCGCGGCGCCCGGTGCTCTTCACCGACGCCTTGGTGACGCCGTCGACGCCGGTGGCGGCGTCGGCCAGCGCCCGGTTGAGGCTGCGCCGGGTGATCCCGGAGTCGAGGTGCTCGGCTCCGCCCGCCGGGGTCAGCGGGAACACGGTCGGGGTGCCCGGCCGCAGTGCGACCACGACGAGCACCAGCCCGACCAGCGCCACCAGACCGGACACGACGAGCACGGGCACGTCGGCTCCGGTGAACCCGGCGACGGTGGACCCCAGCACGCCGAAGTCGACGATCGGCTGCTGCCCGAGGAGCAGCTGTACGACCGCGACGGCGACGACGACGCAGAGCGCGAGCAGGACCAGCGCCACGATGCCCGCGGCGAGGGACTTGCGGGGGCGGCGGATCATTCGAGCTCCCTCGCGGCCGGCCGGGCGGTGCCCGGGACGGTGAGCGCGGTGACGACGATGTCGACCCGCGCGACGGACAGCCCGGTCAGCGCCTCGACCTGCCGCACGACGTGCGCGCGGGCGCGGTCGCAGACCGCGGCCACCGGGGACGGGTAGGCGGCCGAGATCCGCGCGTCGATCCGGGTCGACTGCCCGGAGACGGTCGCCTCGACGCGGGGGTGGCCGCCGGAGTCGTCGCGGCCGAGCATCCGCCCGACCGTGCCGGTGGTGCCACCGACACCCTCGGTCTCCTCCAGGGCCCCGAGCGCGATCTTCTGCACGACCTGTTCGGCGACGTCGATCCGGCCGCGGTCCTCCGGGGCCGTGCCGCCGGAGCCGTCGGCACCCGCGGAGCCGGTACCGGTGTCGATCGTGCGGGTCGGGGTGTCGTCCGGCGGGGGAGGGGCGAGGCGGGTGGCCCGGATCGTGTCCGGGTCCCCGGTCGCCGTCCCCGCCGGCTCGACGGTGCTCACCGGGTTCACCGGACCTTGTCGCGGCCGCGCCCGGACAGCCCCGACCGCTCGGAGAGCTCGGACAGGTCGAGGTCGCCGTCGAGCCAGCGGCCGACGGCGAGGCCGATCGCGCCGAGGATCAGGGCGAGGACGAACCCGCCGAAGCCGCCGACGATGCCGGCGATGGCCAGGAGGAGACCGGCGATCAGGCCGATCTGGGTGTTGGTGGACAGGGACATCACAGTCACGTCCTTCGAGACGAGGAGGTACCGGACGTCCGGGGATGTGGGCGGGCGTCCGGGCGGGTCAGGGGGTGGCCGCGGGAGGGACCGGGAGCTCGCCGGTGGCGGGTGCCGAGTCCGACGGCCGGATCGGCGTCGACTCGGTGGGGCCGGCGTAGTCGCCGACCACCACGTCCACCCGCGCGCCCCCGACGACCGGGAGCAGCGCGGTGCGGACCTGGCGGTCGATCTCGGCCACGGAGGCCGGGTAGCGGCCGACCACGTGTACCTCGACGGCCGGGGCCGTGGGGTCCACGCGGATGCCGCTCACCCGGCGTCCGGGCAGGTAGGTGGCGATCTCACCGAACCGGCCGCCGTGCAGCTGTGCGACGCCGGGGCAACCCAGCACCGCGTCGGCGATCCGGTCGGTGTCGACCGCACCCGTGGCGACGATCCCGTCGCCGTCCGCGGCGACGCGGGCGCTCACGCCACCCGCGAGGTGGACTCGATCTTCTTCGGCTCCTCGTCCTTGCCGTCGTCCTCGGACGGCAGGTGGACGTCGTCGACCGAGATGTTGACCTCGACGACCTCGAGTCCGGTCATCCGCTCCAGGGCGGAGATGACGTTGCGGCGGACGGCCTTCGCCAGGTCGGCGATGGAGACGCCGTACTCGACGACGACGTTGATGTCGACGGCGGCCTGCTTCTCGCCGACCTCGACCGACACACCCTGCGAGGCGTTGGTGGTGCCACCCGGGATGCGCTCGCGCAGCGCGCCGAACGCGCGGGCCGCGCCGCCGCCGAGGGCGTAGATGCCGCTGACCTCGCGGGCCGCCAGACCGGCGATCTTCGAGACGACCGTCTCGGCGATGCGGGTGCTGCCGTGCTCGGACTGCAGGGCGGACGGGGTGCCGGTGACGGCCGGGGTCTTGGTCTCGGTGGTGCTCATGTGCGCCTCCAGGTCGTGGCCCGGTATCGGGCCTCACAGTGGTCCGGATCGGGGGGCCGGTTCGTTCCGGTGGTGCCCCGTCGATCCGCTCGACACACATAGGAGGTCCCGGGGCGGCACATCCTCACGGGCGACCTCACGTGGTCGTCGTCACACCGCGGTCGGGGCTGCGGGCCGCTGACCTGGGTTGGAACCCTGTGACCTGCGACGGGAGGTCCGGGCGGGAGATCGGGCCGACCGGTTTGCGATCACCCGATCAGATGATCATCGGACGTGGCGCTCAGCCGGGCGGGAGGCCGATCGTCCAGCCGGTGACATCGCGCAGTGCCACCTGCCAGCAGGCCGGCTCGACGTAGTTCGGCCCGCCGGCGGCGGTCGGGACCACGAGCGCGTCGGTGAAGTAGATCCAGTGGATGTCCTTCACCGGGATGTCCCGGCCGGGGTGCTCGTCGCCGCGGCCGTCGGCCATGTCGTCGAACATGTCGGCCATCGACGCCGCGGACTCGTTGCCCGGGTCGCCCGCGGTGAGCCGGCGCAGCTGGTCCCCGAGCCCGCGCAGCCAGGCCGAGGGGTGCACGGCGTTGCCGAACACGAGCCCGGCCGGTGTGGCGACGGTGAGCGGGACGCTGTTGCGCTCGTCGCGGTAGGCGATCGACAGCACCGCCTGCAGGTAGCTCGGTGCGCTCAGCTCGGGGATCGTGACCACGCGCTGCGCACCGGCCATTCCGGCGGGTCCGTCGGCGTCGACCGTCATGACTCCGGACGGTAACCAGGAACCACCCGGTCACGACAGGTCCACGTCGACCTGACGAGAACGACCGGACGGTCCAACGGTCGCACCGCCACCCGGCCCAGCCGACCCCTCAGGAACGGCGTGCGCGCGCTGCGACGCCCGGCTCCGGGCGGCGTGGGGACGGCACCGCAACCTCGGGGTGGACCACGACGTCGAACCGGGCCCCGGCGCGGTCGGGGCCGACGCCGTCGACGGTCTCGTGCGCCCGGCCCGTCAGTCCGCGGGCGGCCGCCGCGACGGCGAGCGCCTCGTGTACCCGGTCGGCCGTCCCGGCCTGTCCGAACGCCCCGCGGTAGTGGTAGGCGAGCAGCATCCCGCCCGGCCGGAGGCGGTCCAGCAGGGCGGCCAGGCCGACCTGCAGCGTGACCGTCTCCCAGTAGTAGAGGACGTCGGAGCAGACGATCAGGTCGAAGTCGCCCTCGGGCATCTCGTGCGGGAGCGTGCGGCGGACGAAGGTCCCCGACGGCACCCGGGCGGCGGCCCGCTGGACCGCGGCGGAGCAGATGTCGACCCCGAGCAGCGCCGCGGTGTGCCCGGCGAGGCGGACCGACAGGTCACCCTCGCCGCAGCCGACCTCCAGCACCCGGTCGAAGCGGCGGCCGGCGAGCGCATCCATGACGGTGCCGTACTTCTGCTGCTCGTAGGCCGACAGCCCGATCGAGTACGGGTCCGGGCTGCGGTAGAGCCGGTCGTGCGTGCGCCGGCCCCAGCCCGGCTGCCACAGCCAGGTCTGGCCGGTCCAGCGCGGGTCGCGCTCGTCGCGGCCGAGCCGGGCCAGGCCACGCACCGGGACCGCGGCGGCACGCGCGCCGCCGCTCAGGGAGAGCCGCGCGATCCGCCGGGCGTGGTCGATCGGCGTGCGACGGGCGGGTCGGCTCGCGGCCATCGGGCGCTCCCGGGGACGGACGGGTGATACGTCCGGTGTGTCGCCGGACGACCATCTCCGCGTTACGCCGGATGCCCGAGCACTCCCCGATGCGGTGACTCCGCGCTCACTGCCCCTGACGGGCCGCGGTCTCCTCGGAGGCCTTCACGACCTGCACCTGGTCGCCGATCTGCAGGTAGTCGAAGTACGCCTTGGCCTCGTCCGGCGGGACGTGGATGCAGCCGGCCGAGGAGCGGTTCGGGTCGCCGCTGTGGAAGGCGATGCCGCCGTCGTTGAAGAACACCGACCAGGGCATCGGGGCCGGGTCGCCGTTCGGCAGCCGCGACTCCTCGCTCTTGTGGGTCGCGTCCTTGCGGTAGACGCGCAGGGAGTGGCCGACCGGGGTCTCCTGGCCGTTGCCGCCGGAGGAGATGCCGATCGGGCCACGGATGACCTTGCCGTCCTGGATGAGCCAGGACTTCTGCGAGTCCAGGTCGACGCAGGCCTTGGCGGTGATCGAGCACGGGGTGCCCGGGACGAGCGGCTGTGCGCGGGCCTGCTCGGCGGCGGGGGATCCGGCCAGTGCTGTCCCGGCGACGGCGACACCCGCGATGGTGGCCAGTCCGAGGCCCAGTGCGACGAGGCGGCGGGGACGCTGCCGGACGGTGTCCATGGGGTGCTCCTGTTCGTCCGCGTCGCTCGGGGAGGCGACGCCACGTGATCGTTCCGTCACCGTGGGAGACGCGCGGGGAGCGCCCGGGGTTGCGTGACGAAAAGCTCTGCCGTGCGCGGCCAGTCTGCACCCCGGCGTCGACCGGCCGGGACGCGGTGCGCTCCCGTCCCGATCACCCGGAAGGACCGTCTCGGTTCCGATGTCCGGTCCGCCCGACTCCGTCGGTCCGGCGCAGCCGGGGCACCTGCTCGCGGCACCGGTGGACGCGACGATGCCGGCGCCCCGTGGGGTCGCCGGCATCGTCGGGAGGGAGGGGGTCAGTGCGGGGTGACCTCGCCCATCTCGACCCAGGCGTCCTTGCCATCCTCGCTCTGGAAGTTGACGAGCGGCTTCTCCGGCACGACCGAGCCCATGAAGTCGAAGAACTTCTGCGCGTGGTCGGTCTTGACGTGCGCGTCGCCGGCCGCGCTGTCCTTGAAGACCTCCACGATCACGAACTCGTTCTGCTTCTCGTAGTTCTCGTGGTAGTCGAAGGAGATGTTGCCCGGCTCGGAGTTCACGTCCTTCTTGTACTGCGAGATGCCGGACAGCCACTCCTCGCGCTTGTCCGGGCGGATCTGGGCCTTGAGCACGATGAGGATCACGTGAGCCTCCGGTTCACTTCTGGTCGGCAACGTCGCCGGGATCTTTCCACGGATCGCCGCATCGCGGGCGTCTCGAAGTGCGACGCCGCGGGCTTGACGACCCCCTCAGCCGAAGGTCGCGGTGTCGATCACGAAGCGGTAGCGCACGTCGCCCCGCACGACCCGCTCCCAGGCCCCGTCGACCTGGTCGCAGGAGATCGTCTCGATGTCGGCGCCGAGGCCGTGCTCGGCGCAGAAGTCCAGCATCTCCTGGGTCTCGCGGATGCCACCGATCTTCGAGCCGGACAGGCTCTTGCGGCCTGCGACCAGTGAGAACCCGTGGTAGGACAGCTTCTCCTCGGGCACGCCGACGTTGACCATCGAGCCGTCGAGCTTCAGCAGCCCGAGGTAGTCGTCGACCGGGATCACCGCGGCCACGGTGTTGACGATCAGGTCGAAGGATCCGGCCAGCTCGGTGAAGGTGGACTCGTCCGAGGTCGCGTAGTAGTGCGCTGCTCCGAGTCGCTTGCCGTCCTGCTCCTTGGACAGCGTGCGGGAGAGCACCGTGACCTCGGCGCCCATCGCCGCGGCGATCTTCACGCCCATGTGGCCGAGACCGCCCATGCCGACGATCGCCACCTTCTTCCCGGGGCCCGCGCCCCAGTGGTGGAGCGGGGAGTAGAGCGTGATGCCGGCACAGAGCAGCGGCGCGGCGACGTCGAGCTCGACGCCGTCCGGGATGCGCAGCACGTAGTTCTCGTCGACGACGATCTGCGTGGAGTAGCCGCCGTAGGTGGCTCGCCGTCGTACTCCTTCGCGTTGTAGGTCTGCACCTCGCCCTCGAGGCAGTACTGCTCCTCGCCGGCCCTGCAGTTCTCGCACTCGCGGCAGGAGTCGACGAAGCAGCCGACGCCGACGGTGTCGCCCACGGCGTAGCGGGTCACGTCGTCGCCGACCGCGGAGACGACGCCGGCGATCTCGTGGCCGGGGACCATCGGGTAGATGCCCTCGCCCCACTCGTCGCGGGCCTGGTGGATGTCGGAGTGGCAGATCCCGGCGTACCGGATGTCGATGACGACGTCGTGCGGCTTCGGGTCGCGACGGGTCACGGTCCCGCGCTCGAACGGCTTGTTCGGGCCGGCGGTGGTCATGGCGGGCACGGTCGTGGGCACGTTTCCTCCTGGTCGGCGTCGCGTGTGGACGTCGTGTCTGGGGTGGCCGGGCTCCGGCGCCGCGGCGGGGACGGGCGGCCGTCGTGCAGCCGCATCGCCATGTGGCTACCCGTTGATGGTTGTGCACAATGCATCGGCGGGCTGTGGTTCACGTCTCCCACCCGCGGAGGAGCGCAGGATCCGTCGGAGGAGGGATCCGCGACCGCGCCACCGTCCCTACCGTCGTGTCATGACCGGGACGAGGGGGGCCGCCGCGGTGCGGCGGGAGGACGGGGCCGTGGTCACGACGGCCGTGCGGCCGTGGTGGAACCGGGTGGGCTGGGTGCTGCACGCGCTGCTGCGGTTCGTCCTGATCATGGTCATGCAGGCCTACGTGTGGTCGAAGCTCAACCTGACCCAGATGGGCCGGGCCGACTACTCCGACGCGCTGGCCATGACCGGCGAGAAGAGCCCGATGGGCCTGCTGTGGGGGCTCATGGCCTACTCCCCGGTGATCCAGTTCCTCGCCGGGTTCGCCGAGCTCGTCGTCGTGCTGCTGCTGGTGTTCCGGCGCACGGCGTGGATCGGCGGCCTGCTCGGCACCGTCGCGCTCGGCACCGTCTTCCTGCTGAACATGACCTACGACGTGCCGGTCAAGCAGATCGCCCTCGCCCTGACGGTCGGGTTCGCGCTCGTCGCGGCCCCGGAGCTGCCGCGGGTGGTCCGGTTCCTGGCCGGGCGTCCGACGGCGGCGACCGAGGGGTCCCCGCGGCTGCTGCCGTGGCCGAGGGTCCGCCGGGTCACCCGGTGGCTCGTCCCGGTGCTCGGGCTGGCCCTGGTCGCCGCGCAGGGTGTGCTGTTCCAGCAGTTCCAGCCCGCCCTCCAGCGGGGTGACCTCGCGCTCGCCGGGGTGTACCGGGTGGTGGAGGACCCGACGGCCCCGGCCGCGCGGCTCGCCGACGACCGGCGCTGGCAGCACGTGGCCGTCGGGCAGTGGACCTACGTCGGGCCGTCGGTCCCGCTCCCCGGCTACCCGCAGTCCGGGTCCGCCGGGATCGCGATCCGGCTCGCCGACAGCACGTTCGTCCGCGGGACGTGGCGGCCCGTGGGGGACCGGACGATCCGGGTCGAGTGGAACCCGCCGCAGTCCGGGGCCGCCCCGATATTCGAGCCCGCCGTCCGGACGGTCGAACTCACCTGGGCGGTCCGGCCCGACGGCCGGGTGGAACTGGCCGGGGACGGGCAGCGGCTCGTGCTGGAGAGCGATCCGGAGCTGCGCTTCCTCTACGACCGCGGCTTCTCCTGGGCGGAGGGCAACGGGGCGGCCGTCAACCGGTGAGGCCCTACGCTGGCCCGATGCTTCCACGGCTGGGACTCGCCGAGTGGGTCGTCCTGGCCGTGGCCGGTGAGCGCCCGGTGCACGGCTTCGCCGTCGCCGCGCTCACCGCTGCCGACGGCGAGCTGGGCCGGGTCTGGCAGATCCCGCGCCCGGTCGTCTACCGGGCCATCGGCAGGTTGGTCGACGCCGGCCTGATCACCGCTGAGGCCGTCGAGACGAAGGGCGGCCCGCCCCGGACCCTCTACGCCGCCACCCCGACCGGTCGGGGCCACGTGGACGCCTGGCTGGGCACTCCGGTCCCGCACGTGCGGGACCTGCGGTCGGAGTTCCTGCTGAAGCTGGCGGTGCTGCACCGGCACGGCCGGGATGCGACCGCGCTGGTCGACGCCCAGCGTCGCGAGCTGGCCCCGATCGTCGCGGCGCTGCGGGCCGAGCAGGACCGGGCCGGACGGGCGGGGGACGGCGCCGACGAGTTCGACCGGATGCTGGCCGCCTGGCGGCGCACCTCGGCGGAGGCGGCGCTGGCCTTCCTCGACGAGCTCTGACTTGTGCCCCCGGCACGGATAGCGGATAGTATCAGTATCCGATCAGGAGGGTGGTCATGTTGGACGTACGCATCGGTGACGCCGAGCGGGAGCGCGCACTGGAGCGGCTCGGCAGGCACGTGGGGGACGGGCGGCTCGACCTCGCCGAGTTCTCGACCCGCAGCGAGCAGGTGACCGCGGCGCGCACGGCGTCGGAGCTCGCCGCGGTCGAGGCGGACCTGCCCCGGCTGCCGCGACCCGCCGACCCGGAGCGTGAGCGTCGGGTCCGCCGGACCGTCCTGGCTGCGACCTGGGGGCCGTGGGCGCTGACTGCGGTGGTCGTCCTGACGGTCTGGGCCGCCGTCGCGCTCGGCGGGGGCGGGGGCTACTTCTGGCCGATCTGGGTCATCGGGCCGTGGGGTGCGGTGCTCGCGCTCGGCACGCTCACCGGTCGCTCGGTCGCCGGTCCGTGCGGGCGGGCGAGAACCGGCGCGGAACGGGTACACCGGGTACATGCCCCGTCGTGACCTGACCTGGATCCCCCGCCTGCTGGGCGCCGCCACCGCCGCCTACGGTGCGGCCGTCGCCGCGAAGCCGGACGTGCTGCTGTCGCCGACGAAGCTGTCCGGCGGCGGCCGGACCCCGTCCGCGGGGACCACGCTGCTCGCGCGGGCGGTCGGCGGGCGGGACCTCGCGTCCGGCCTGGCCATGGCGCTGGCTCCGGCCGGCACCCCGCTCAAGGCCGCCGTCGCGGTGCGGGTCGGCGCCGACATCGTCGACCTCGTGGTGCTGGGCTCGCAGCTCCCCGACCGCGACGCCCGGGAGAAGGCGACCATGGTCGCCGCCGGCTGGGGCGCGCTGTGCGCGCTCTCGCTGCTCGCCGCCGACCCGCCGCGCCGGGGGTTGCTCGGGCGCGCATGACAGCCCGCGGGCCGTCCACCATGATCGGGCGATGGCCACGAGCACCGGGGGCGACCCCCACCTGGAACGCGCCTACTCGCTGAGCGGCCCGGCCGACGCCCGGGCCCTCTACGACGAGTGGGCCCCCACCTACGACGCCGACCTCACCGGCGAGGCCCAGGGCTACGTCGCGCCCGCGGTCACCGCAGACGCCGTCGTCGCGGCCGCGGGCCCCGGCGGGGAGATCCTCGACGCCGGTTGCGGCACGGGGCTGGTCGGCGTCGCGCTCCGCGAGCGCGGCGCGACCACCGTCGACGGGATCGACCTGTCGGCCGGGATGCTGGAGCGGGCCGGCGCCACCGGCGCCTACCGGGACCTGCGCGAGGCCGACCTCACCGCCGCGCTGGAGCTGCCCGACGACTCCTACGACGTCGTCGTCTGCGTCGGGACGCTCACCCACGCCCATGTCGGGCCCTCGGCGCTGGCGGAGTTCACGCGGGTCGTGCGGCCGGGCGGCTACCTGGTCGCGACCGTCCTCGACGACGTCTGGGAGTCCGGTGGCTACCGTGCCGAGGTCGACCGGCTCGCCGCCGCCGACGTGTTCGAGGCCGTCTCGATCGAGGTCGCGCCCTACCGGTCCGGACAGCAGGTCGACTGCCGCCTCCTGGTGCTGCGGGTGCGGTAGGTGAGGATGGACCCATGAACGACGACCGCGGCACGATGACCGGGCGCCGGATCCTGACCGTGCTGCTGGTGCTCTCGGCCGCCGTGCACGTCCGGCTCGCGTTCGGCGCCACGGGACCGGTCCCGGCCGGGCTGGACGGGCTCGTCGCCGCGGCCGCCGTCGTGTCGCTGCTCCTGCTGCTGCGCCGGGCCGACGGCCCGGCGCTGCTCGCCTGTGCCGTCGCCGGCGGGCTCGGTGTCGCGCTGTTCCTCGTGCCCGGGCTCCTCGCCGTCGCGCAGGGGAGGAACTGGACCGCCTGGCTCGACGCGTGGGCGTTCGGCGCTCTGCTGCTCGACGCGATGGTCGTGCGGATCGCGGTGTTCACCCTGCGCCGGGCCGAGGGCGCGCCGCGCCGCTGATGCCGGTGGAACATCTCCGGATCGAAAGCGTCGCCCTGTTCGCTGTCGGTTCCGTGATTGTGAAAATGCGCTTCTGAGCTGCGACGACGCACTCCGTCGTTATCTCCGTGTGATACGTCACCGGTTGTCCGCTTGACCTGATCTCGGCCGGTCGGCGACCTTCGTGGTCGCTCCGGTCCACACGGGCCGGGCATGCACCGAAGCGCCGGAACCGCCACGCCACCACGGCCCCGTCCCGCGGTCCCCGGCCAGTCGACCTGCACGGACCGAGACGGGGCCGCGGGCCGCGAGTCCCCTCGCGACGACACCGGCACAGCGCTCCCCGCGCGACCGGCCCGCCCGGAAAGCCGTGGGTCCGGACCTCAGGTGATCACACAATGAGCAACACGCGCATGTCCATCCGTGGGCGTTTCGTCGGAACTCTCGTCGCCGGTGTCCTGGCGTTCGGCGCTCCGCTCGCCCTCGCCGGGCCCGCGACGGCCGCCCCCGAGACCTCCGCCGCGGTCGCCCCCGCCGCCGTCGCGGTCCCCACGCAGTCCGTCGCGACCTCGACGTGGGACAAGCTCGCCCAGTGCGAGTCCAGCGGGAACTGGAACACCAACACCGGTAACGGCTTCTCCGGCGGCCTGCAGTTCACGCCGTCCACCTGGAAGGCCTTCGGCGGGTCGGGCAAGGCGCACAACGCCAGCAAGTCCGAGCAGATCCGCGTCGCCGAGAACGTCCTGGACGCCCAGGGCTGGAAGGCGTGGCCGGCCTGCTCCAAGAAGCTGGGCCTGCGGTAGTACGCGGCACGTACGGCGGCCGGTGACCCGGGCGGGTCACCGGCCGCCGTCGTGTGTCAGTAGCTGCGGGGCAGCCCGAGCACGTGCTCGGCGACGTGGTTGAGCACCATCTCCTGCGGCAGCGGTGCCAGGCGCATCAGGCGGGCCTCGGTGAAGTAGCGGCTCACGTCGTACTCGGTGGCGTAGCCGAATCCGCCGAGGGTCTGCACCGCCCGGTCCGCGGCGAAGAACGCGGCCTCGGCGGCCAGGAACTTCGCGGTGTTGGCCTGCTCGCCGCACGGTTCGCCCGCGTCGTAGCGGGCCGCGGCATCGGCGATCACCAGCGACGCCGCCCGGAGCCGCATGTGCGCCTCGGCCAGCGGGAACGCGATGCCCTGGTTCTGCCCGATCGGCCGCCCGAACACGGTGCGCTCCTTCGCGTAGGCGACGGCGGCGGCCAGCGCGGCCCGCCCGGTGCCCAGCGCCTCGGCGGCGATCAGGATCCGTTCCGGGTTGAGCCCGTCGAGGATCAGCCGGAAGCCGCGGCCCTCCTCGCCGACCAGGTCGGCGGCGTCGACGGGCAGGTCGTCGTAGACGACCTCGCAGGACACCACCGCGTTGCGGCCCAGCTTGTCGATCGGGGTGATCGTGACCTCGGGGCGCTGCAGGTCGGCGAGCAGCAGCGACAGCCCGCCGGTCCGCGTCGCCACCTCCGCGCGCGGGGTGGTGCGCACCAGCAGCAGGACCTTGTCGCAGAACGGCGCCTTCGACGTCCACACCTTGCGCCCGCGGACCAGGTACCGGTCGCCGTCGCGGCGGGCGGTCGTGGTGATCGCGGTGGTGTCGAGTCCCGCGTCGGGCTCGGTGACACCGAACGCGACCTGCAGCGACCCGTCGGCGACCCGGGGCAGGTAGCGCCGCCGCATCTCCTCCGAGCCGTGCCGGACGACCGGGTTCATCCCGAAGACCGACAGGTGGATCGCCGACGCCCCGTTCATCGCCGCCCCGGACGCGGCGACCTCCTCCATCACCGCGGCGGCCTCGGAGATCCCGGCACCCCCGCCGCCGTAGGCCTCGGGGATGGCTACGCCGATCCAGCCGCCGGCGGCCATCGCGTCGTGGAACTCCTGCGGGAACCGGTGCTCGCGGTCGCAGGTGCGCCAGTACTCCGACCCGAAGCGGGAGCAGACCGCGCGGACCCCCTCCCGGATCTCCGGATGCGTGCTCACGCCGCGCGCAGCCGGGTGACGACGTCGAGCACCAGGGTGGGGTCGGCGTCGTAGGGGGTGTTGAGCGAGACCCGGTCGACGAGGCCGCGGTAGCGGTCCGCGATCCCGGACGCCACCTCGGCCGGGTCGCCCGCGACGGCGAACAGCGCCAGCAGGTCGTCGTCGACCAGGCCGGTCATCTCGTCCCAGGCCTGCCGGCGCGACAGTCCGTTGAGCTCGTCGGCGAGCGCGCCGCGGCCGTGGTGCTCCAGCACCGGCCGGTACGGCGGGGTGGAGGCGTAGAAGGCGATCTGGCGTCGCACCCCGGCCTCGGCGACGGCCCGGGCCTCGGCGTCGGCGCCCAGGACCGCGAAGACCGGCAGGCACACGTCGAAGCCGGCGAGGTCGTCGCGGCCGCGTCCGCGGCGCAGCGCGGGCAGCGTCACCTCCGCCAGGTACGACGGTGAGGTCAGCGAGTGCGCCAGCAGGCCGTCGGTGACCCGGCCCGCGACCTCGGTCATCCGCTCGCCGACCGCGGCCAGCATCACCGGCGGGATCCCGTGCGGGTTCGGCCCCGGTGAGAAGAACTCGGTCATCAGGGTGTGGGAGTAGAACTCGCCGCGGTGATGCAGCCGGTCCCCGGTGGCCCAGGCGTCGAAGATCGCCCGCAGGGCGGAGACGAAGTCCTCCATCCGGGCCGCGGGGCGGCTCCACGGCATCCCGAACCGGCGCTCGATGTGCGGGCGGACCTGCGAGCCGAGCCCCAGGTCGAAGCGGCCGCCGGAGAGCAGCTGCACGTCGTTGGCCTGGTAGGCCAGCGTCATCGGGTTGCGGGCGAAGGCGACCGCGATCGCCGACTGCAGCCGGATCCGGCTGGTCGCCCGGGCGGCCAGCGCCAGCGACACGAACGCGTCGTGCGAGGTCTCGGGGACCGACAGGGCGTCGTAGCCCTCGGCCTCCGCGGCGACGGCCGCCGCCTCGGTCTCGAGCGGGGAGGCGGAGAAGCCGCCGGTGGTGTCGACGCGCAACTCAGGCCCCCCGCTGCTCGGGGACGACACGGTCGAGCCAGGACAGCAGGTCCGCGACGATCTCCTCGCGGTTGGTCTCGTTGAACACCTCGTGCCGGGCACCCGGCCAGATCTTCAGCGTGACGTCGTGCAGCCCGGCCTCGGCGTAGCGCTCGGTCAGCGGCCGCACCAGGGCCAGCCCGGCGTTGACCGGGTCCTCGTCCCCGACGACGACGTACACCGGCAGTCCGCCCGCGATCCGCTTCAGCGTGGCGGCCTCGCCGAGCGGCCGGGCGGCGGCGAACATCGCCTGCGTGCCGGGCAGGTCGAGGCCGAAGCCGCAGCGGGCGTCGGCGACGTAGGCGTCGACCTGAGCGGGGTCGCGGCTGAGCCACTCGAAACCGGTGCGCTGCTCGAACGGCGCATTGAACGACGACAGGTCCAGCGGCGCGGACAGGTCCAGGCCCTGCTCCATCAGGTCGAGCAACGCGGTGCCGGACAGCACGACCGCGTCCGGCGGCGGCGCGTCGGCGACGAGGAACTGCTGCACGGCGAACGAGCCCATGCTGTGACCGAGCAGCACCAGCGGGGCGCCCGGATGCTCGGCGCGGGCGTGCGCGGACAGCAGCCCGATGTCGCCGACCAGCTGCTCCCAGCCGTCGTCGCCGAGGACGCCGAACTTCTCGGGCCCGCCCGCGGTGGCGCCGTGACCGCGGTGGTCCTGGGCGTAGACGGCGAAGCCGCGGGCGGTCAGCGCGTCGGCGAGGGCGACGTAGCGCAGGGCGTGCTCGCCCATGCCGTGGGTGATCTGGACGATCCCGCGCACCGGGTCGCCCGCGGCGGCGGGGAGCCAGCGGTAGGCGGTGACGGCGGCGCCGTCGCGGCCGGAGAAGGTGAACGTGTCGGACATGCGTGGGCACCGCCAGTGGTGGGGGGTCGATCTCGGTCGGATCGTGCGCCACCGGGCCGAGGGGGTCAATGCCCGGGTTCGATCTCCGGTTCGATCTCGGTCAGGTCGGCGACCATCGCGGCGAGTACCCGCAGCGTCGCGTCGACGTCGGCGGGGTCGAGGTGTCCGGCGACCGCGCGCAGCCGCGCGTGCTCCCGTCCGACGACCTCGTCGATCACCGCGCGCCCGGCCGGCGTCGGCACGATCAGGGGGGACCGCCGGTGCCGCGGGTTGTCCGCCCGCTCGACGAGCCCGGCGGCCAGCGCGTCGTCGACCATCCGCTGCACGAACTGCCGGCTGAGCGACTGCGACCGCCCGATCCCGGGCACGGTCATCGGGCCGTGCCGCCGGAGCTGGTCGAGCACCGCGCGCACGCCCGCCGAGACCCGGTTGTCCGGCGCGGACTCCTCGACCTCGCGCAGCACCCGCCGGTAGAGGGGGCCCACGAGTACGTAGACCTCGGCCAGCTTCTCGGCGGTGTCGTCGATGCCGGGCACCCTCCGAGTATGACACCTGGGTTGTCACGATGCCCAAATAATGACACCTTGGTTGTCATGACGCTTGCCCTCGCCCAGGTCACCGTCCCGACGTTCCTGCCCGTGGAGGACGGCCGGATCGCCTACCGCGACACCGGCCCGCACCCGGACGGGCGCCCGCCGCTGGTGTTGCTGCACGGGGGCGCCGTCGACGGACGGATGTGGTCGCGTCAGATCGGGCCGCTGTCCGCCCGGCACCGGGTCGTGGTGCCGGACGCCCGCGGGCACGGCGCGTCGTCGACGCCCGGCCCGCAGGGCTACCGGCCGCACGCCGACCTCGCCGCGCTGCTGGAGCACCTCGACGCCGGGCCGGTCGCGCTCGTCGGACTGTCGATGGGGGCGCGGGTCGCGTTCGACACCGCGCTGGAACGCCCGGACCTCGTCGACCGGGTCGTGCTGTGCGGCGCCGGCGCGGGCGAGCCGGTGTGGACCGACCCGTGGACGGTCGACACCATGGCGCGCTGGGAGCAGGCGCGCCTGGACCTCGACGCCGAGCGCTGGGTCCGGGTGTTCCTGGAGTTCGTGCCCGGCCCGTTCCGCACGGAGGCCGACGTGGACCCGGCCGTCCTCGCCGAGATCCGGCTGATGGCGGTCGACCTGCTGTCCCACCACCTGCCCGCGGACCCGGCCGCGCCCCCGGGCCCGATCGGCTTCCTCGACGACGCCGTCGAGCGCGCCGGCGCGTTCCCGGTGCCGCTGCTCGGTCTCGTCGGCGCCCTCGATTCCGACGACCACCGGCGGATCGTCGCCGACGCGGTCGCCGCCGTCCCGGACGGCCGCTCCGGCGAGATCGGTGGGACCGCGCACTACCCGAACATGGAGCGTCCGCGGGAGTTCGAGCGGGCGGTGCTGGACTTCGTCAGCCGGTAGGGGTGCGGGCCCACACCGCGTACAGCGGATCCCCGGGTGCGCCGCAGTCACGGGCCACCGGGGTGTCGAACGCGCCGCTGCGCCGGAAGTACTCCCCGACGATCGCGACCCGCGTCCTGTCGTCGGAGGCGAGCCACCCGCGGACCGCCTTGGTCGGGAAGCAGCGGTTCGAGAACGTGGTGGCGAACACCCCGCCCGGCACCAGCACCCGTCCCACCTCGGCGAACACCGCGACCGGGTCGGTCAGGTAGTCGACCGAGACGGTGCAGACGCAGGCGTCGAACGCGGCGTCGGCGAAGGGGAGCACCGGGTCGGCGTTGAGGTCGTGGCGGACGGCCTCGTGGGCCATCTCGTTGGCGGCGAGCTCGGCCCGGTTCATGCCCAGCACGGTCAGGTGCTCCGGGCGGTGCGGCAGGTGCGACACCCACGACGACATCAGGTCCAGCACCCGGCCGGTGGTGCCGATCTCGTCGTAGAACGCCGACGCGGCGGCGATGGCGCCCTCGTCGATGTGCTGGACGAAGCGCGGGGGCAGGTAGAACTCGCGGTCGTCGGCCGGGTCGGCGCGGTCGAAGAAGCCGTCGGGGAAATCGTTCATCGTCGTGGGAGTCTGCCGTCATGACGACGTTCGTGCTGGTCCACGGCGCCTGGGGCGGCGCCCACTCCTTCCACCTGGTGCGCCCGCTGCTGCGCGCGGCCGGCCACGACGTGGTGACGCCCGCGCTCACCGGCATCGGGGAGCGCTCGCACCTGGCCGGGCCGTGGATCGACCTGTCCGTCCACGTGCGCGACGTGGTCGCCGCCGTGCTCTACGAGGACCTGCGCGACATCGTGCTGCTCGGGTTCTCCTACGGCGGCATGGTCGTCACCGGGGCGCTCGACGAGATCGGCGACCGGGTCCGTGAGCTGGTCTACCTCGACGCGTTCGTCCCCGACGACGGCGAGTCCGCCCTCGACCTGGCACCCGCCCTCGCCGGTGCGGTGCCCGCGCCGGGCTCGGCGGGGCTGGGGTCGTCGTGGCTGGTCCCGGGCCCGGAGCGGCACTACGACGACCCGGCCGAGGCCGCGTGGTCGGCGCCGCGGCGCTCCCCGCAGCCGGTCCGCACGCTCACCGAGCCGGTGCGGCTGTCCCGGCCGCTGGAGCAGTGGCCGTGCGGCCGGACGTTCGTGCGGGCCACCCGGGAGGACGTCGCGGGCGGGGCGTTCACCGCGGCCGCCGACCGCGCCCGGACCTCCGACGCCTGGCGCTACGCCGAGATCGACACCCACCACCTGGTGCCGCAGAACCGGCCCCGCGAGCTGGCCGCGCTGCTGCTGGACCTGGCCGGGTGATCAGCTGCCGAGCGCGCCGCGCAGCCAGGCGACCGAGCGCCCGGTGAAGTCGTCGGCGATCGCGACGCCCTTGCCCCAGCCGTCGAAGCCGTGCGGGGCGCCGGGGACGACGTCGAGCTCGACGGGCACCCCGGCCTCGCGCAGCCGCTGCGCGTAGGTGATGTCCTCGTCGTGGAACAGGTCGACGTCGCCGACGCCGATCCACGCGGGCGGCAGCCCGGACAGGTCGGCGCGACGGGCGGGCACCGCGTACGGGGCGGGCTCGCCGGTCCCGGGCGGGCGCCCCAGGTAGGCGCGCCAGCCGACCTCGTTGTTGCGGTTGTTCCACACCCGGTGCGGGGGCCGGTCGAGCTCGCGACGGGCGGCGGTGCGGTCGTCGAGCATCGGGTAGACCAGCCACTGCGCGACCGGCTGCGGTCCGCCCTCGTCGTGCAGGCGCTGGACCAGCGCGGCGGCCAGGCAGCCCCCGGCGCTCGCCCCGCCGACGGCGATCCGCGCCGGGTCGACCTCCAGCCGGCCGGCGGCGTCCCGCAGCCAGGTCCAGCCGGCGTGGCAGTCGTCGAGCGCGGCGGGGAACGGGTCACCGGGCGCGAGCCGGTAGTCCACCGAGACGACGACGATCCCCAGGTCCGCGGCGAGCTCGCCGCACCGCACGTCGTCGATCATGGGGGAGCCCAGGACGAGGCCGCCGCCGTGGAACCACAGCAGCGCCGCGGGGGTCGTGCGGTGGTCGGGGACGTGCACGCGCAGCAGCGGCGGGCCCGGGTGGGTGGTGGACCGGACCCCGTCGACGGTGGCGGGCCTGCCGCGCCGGGACAGCCGCTGCAGCAGGCGCAGCAGCCGGGGGCGGTGCAGCGGGATCGGTGGGACCCACCGCAGGGGGCGACGCAGCTCGGCGGCGATCCGGTCGGTGCTCACGACCCGATCCTGCCGGTGCGGGCCGGCCTCGCACACCTCGAGGACCTCGCACCGTCTGCAGGGGCTGCGAGGTGCGAGGTCCGTGCGGTCCGTACCGGACGGGGCGGTGCCGGTCGCGCCGCCGGTCGCGGTGCCGCTGGCCCGGTGCCGGGTGGGGACCGCGGGGCGGCACCGGCGGTCGTCAGGGGCGGTGTGGTGGCGCGACGCCCGGTCAGCGCGACAGCGCCGCGGCGAGGCGTCGGGTCAGCGGGTCCGGGGCGGCCCACGTGGCGACGGTCTGGTCGTCGTCCTCGACCCGGTGCACCCACTGCACCCCGCGCAGCGCGTTGACCAGCAGGAACCCGTCGGCCCCGGTGAGCGCGGCCAGGGGCAGCGGGGCGATCCGCACGGCGCCGGGGCCCAGCAGGTCGAGCAGCGCGCGGCGGCCGGTGCCGGGCAGGATGCGGCCGTCGAGCGGGGGGACCCACAGCCGCCCCCGGTGCACGGCGGCGACGGCGGAACGCGTCGTCTCCAGCACCAGGCCCGCCGGGTCGCACAGCAGCGGCGAACCGTCCCCGACCCCGGCCTCGTGGGCGTCGAGCCAGCGGCGGTCGACGAACTTGTGGGACTCGCCGTCGGTGCCGCGGCGGACGACGGCGACCACCCCGCCCTGTGCGTCGAGCGGGACCGGTCCGGGCCAGAGGACCGCGCGCACGGTGACCCGCGACGGGTCGTCCGGTGTCGCCTCGACCCGGACCCGGTGGTGCCCGGCCGCCCCCGCGACGGCCGTGGCGACCTCGGCCTCGACCCGCGCGTCGAGGGGGCGGCCGGTGACCGCGAGGTAGGAGCGGCGCAGCCGGGCGGCGTGCTCGCCGACCCGGCGGGCCCGGCCGTCGACGCAGGCCAGCGTCTCGAACAGGCCCGCGGCCCGGTCGGCGGGCCGGGCGACGGGCGGCCGGACCGGCCGGGGCGGGCCGTCCAGCGCGGCCAGGACCGGGGCGGCCTTGGTCAGGACCTCGCCGAACTCCTCCGCCGGGTCGGAGTCGACGGTGATGCCCCCGCCGACGCCGAGCCGGCCGCTGCGGCTGCCGTCGGGCCCGGCGGGGCCGAGGTCGAGGGTGCGGATCGCGACGTTCAGCTCCAGTCCGGCCAGCGGGCTCACCCCGCCGACGGCGCCGGTGAACAGCCCGCGGTCGCCGTCCTCGCAGTCGGCGATCACCTCGCAGGCCCGGATCTTCGGCGCGCCGGTGACCGAGCCCGGCGGGAACGTGGCGATGAGCAGGTCGGCGTCGGTGACGTCGTCGCGCAGCGTCGCGTGCACCCGCGACACCAGGTGCCACACCCCCGGATGCGGTTCGACGGCGAGCAGCCGCCCCGGCCGCACCCCGCCGGGCCGTGCCACCCGGGCCAGGTCGTTGCGCATCAGGTCGACGATCATCACGTTTTCGGCCGCGTCCTTCACCGAGGCGCCGAGCCGCGCGCGTTCGGCGTCGTCGGCGTCGCCACCGGTGCGCGGCCGGGTGCCCTTGATCGGCGCGGTGGTGACCCGGTCCCCGGCACGGTGCAGGAACAGCTCCGGGCTCGCGCCCACCGCGGCCCGCTCCGGCGTCACGACGAGCGCGGCGCGGGCCGGTGCGACCGGCTCGACCAGCCGGGCCCACGCCTCGTGCGGGTCGCCGTCGAGCCGCACCTCCAGCCGGGTCGCGATGTTGGCCTGGAAGATCTCGCCGCGGCGGATCTCGGTGACGCACCGCTCGACCGCGGCCAGGTGTGCGTCGCGGTCGGGCCACCGGGTGACCGCGATCCGGGCCGTCCGGCCCGGCGCCGGGCGGGCGAGGTCGGCGCACAGCTGCGTGTACCGGCGCTCGGCCGAGCCGGTGTCGGGGTGCACCGCACCGGGGTCGTCCGGCAGGCCCGGCAGCGGGGCTCCGCCGGCGACCAGCGCCTCGAACCACCAGCGCTCGCCGTCGTGCCGCAGCACGTCGCGGTACCAGGACAGCACCGCCGTCGGCCGCACACCGGGCGGGGCGTGGTCCAGGAGCCCGAACCAGCCGCCTCCGACGGCCCCGGCGGTCCCGGCGCCCGGGCTCGCCGCCGGGCCCGCGGACGGTGGCGGCGCGTCCAGCACGGCGAACGGGTCGGCCCCGTCCGGTGCGGTGAGCACCGGGTCGGTGGCGACCAGTGCCCCCCACGACCAGCTCCCGCCGAAGGCGACCAGCCGCGGCCGGTGGGCGAGCAGGCGCACCGCCGCCGCCACCCCGGACGGTGCGACACCGTCCGGGACCGGGACACGGTGCAGCCCGGTCCGGGCCGGGGCGGTCGAGGTCACCGGGAGAGCATGCTGATCCGGCCCCGCGCGGGGAAGGCGCCGTGACCCGGCGCACGCCTCACTCCCAGCTCTCCGGGCGCCGGGCGACGGCGTGGATCCGCTCCACCTCCCGCGGGCCGAGTACCGGGGTCAGCCCGCGCAGGGCGTACACCAGCGCGCCCCCGGTGGCGACCACGACGTCGTCGGGCCAGCGGCGCACCCGGAGCGGGGCCCCGACCAGCGCGATCACCGGGCGGACCGGCGTCGACGCGGCGGCGGCCCCGAGCCGGGGGAGCAGCAGCTCGCGGACCCGCTGCGCCTCGGCCCGGGCCCGCGGCACCGCGTCCGTGGCCGTCCCCGCGACGACCAGCCGATCGCCGTCGAGGAGCAGGGAGCGGCCGCGGTGGTGGCGGGTGTCGACGACGCAGATGCCGGGCGGCCCGATCAGGACGTGGTCGAGGTCGGCGGCGCCGCCGTCGAGCGGGACCGAGTGCAGGACCTGCCATGCCGGGGGCCTGCCGAGCAGCCGGTCCCGGCGGGTCCGCCCGGTGAGCGCGGTCAGCAGGTGCGCGGTGCGCTGCTCGCCGTCGGCGCCGAGGCGCCAGTTGCGGTCGGGGAACCCCGCCCTCCGCTGCTGCGCGGCGACGTGCCCCACCCGCCGGCCGGGGTAGTGGCGCGCCAGGTCCAGTGCGCGGGAACGGTCGGTGGTGGGGGTCGTCGCCGGTGTCGTCGTCATGGCGCGGAGTGTGCACCCGACCACCGACAGGAAACGGCGCTCGCCGGTAATCTCGCGACGGGGTGGTGCAGCCATGAACGGTGTGGACCCGCGGTTCGAGTCACCGGTCGACCGGACGATCCGGGAGGCCGTCGAGCGGGGCGACTTCGACGACCTGCCCGGCAAGGGCAAGCCGTTGCCCGGGGCGGGACGGATCGGCCCGGTCGACGAGAACTGGTGGATCCGCGGCTACCTGGAGCGGGAGGGCGTCCCGGGCGACGCGATGCTGCCGCCGTCGATCCAGCTGCGCAAGGAGCTGGACCGGATCGACGAGACCGTCACCCGCTTCGTCGACGAGCGCCGCGTGCGTGAGCACGTCGAGGAGGTCAACTCCCGGGTCGTCGACCACATGCGCCACCCGATGGGCCCGCGCGTGCCGATCCGCAGGCTCGACGCCGACGAGGTCGTCGCGCGCTGGCACGCGGCCCGGGAGCGGCGACGGGCCGCCGCCCGGCCCGCCGCGCCGCCGCCCGCCACCGCGGAGACCGCGCCGGGGTCCCGCCGTGGCTGGTGGGCACGCCTGTTCGGCCGCTGAGAGCCGTCGGGCCCCTCGCCCCGGAGACCACCGGGGCGACAGGTCCGCGCGCGGACTCACCGGGCGGGCGTCGCCGGTGTCCGTGGCGCGAAGTGACCGGGGGAGGCCAGCGGCCGGTCGGTCTCCAGCAGCGTCTTGAGCGCGGACAGGATCGCGGGCCAGCCCTCGCCCACGTCGCGGGCGTCCTGCGCGCCCTGCTCGTCGTCGGTGAAACCGGTGTGGACGACCTGCAGCTTCACCGCCTCCTCGCCGAACGGGGAGAGCGTGAACTCGACGACGGTCGGCGGCCGTCCCGCGGCCCGTTCCGCCTGCCCGGTGAAGGTGTAGGACAACCGGTGTGGCGGCTCGACGGCGAGGATCTCGCCGATGAAGTCGTCGCGGTCGGGGTGGACCGCCTCCAGCGGGCTGCCCACCCGCCAGTCCGAGGTCAGCTCCGCGCCGCCCCAGTACTGCATGGTGAACTCCGGCGTGGTCAGCGCCCGGAACACCTGCTCGGCGGTGCTGCGGATGTAGGTCGTGTAGACGAACCTGCGCTCACTGCTCATCGTGCTCCTCCAGCGCCGCGCGCAGGGCGGTGACCGCCTGCACCCGGCTGCGCTCGAACTTCCCGATCCACCGGTCGTGGATCTCCTGGATGGGGACCGGGTCGAGGTGGTGGAGCTTCTCCCGGCCGCGACGCAGCGTGGTCACCAGCCCGGCGGACTCCAGCTGCGCGAGGTGCTTGGAGACGGCCTGCCGGCTCATGTCCAGCCCCTCGCACAGTGCGCCGAGCGTCGACTCGCCCTGCTCGTGCAACCGGTCGAGGATGCGCCGCCGCGTCGGGTCCGCGAGTGCGCGGAAGACGGCGTCCACGTCGGTCACGCCGCCAATTATGCAACCATTCGGTTGCCTGTCAACCGCTGCCGGGACAGCCGTCCGCCGGGCTTCTCCACCGACAGCACCGTCGCGCCCAGCAGCATCACCTGATGCAGCACCGACGCCGCGACCAGCAGCGGCAGGACCGACCGGTCCCCGGCCGCGGCGACGTCGACCCACCCGGTGGTGAGCGCGACCGACGAGACGATCACCGCCGGCGCCAGCACGGTCTTCGCGACGACCCAGCGGTACCGGAACAGCCCCCACGCCGTTCCGAGGCCGAGGGCCGCCCCGCTGAGGACGGTGCCGACGGCGAGGAACGGGATCATCCCGTTCCCGACGGTGCCCATCACCGCGACGGCGAACCCGGCGTCGCCACCCCGCAGCAGCACCGCCACGGGCAGCACCAGCATCACCAGCGACGCGCCGGTCCAGGCCACCGCGAGCAGCACGTGCACCGTCCGCAACGCGGCCCGCGGGCGCCGGGCGAGCCGCCGCGGTGCGGTCCGTCCGGCCCGCTCGGCGACGGCGGTCACCGCAGCTCCTCGGGCATCTCCTCGTCCGGCGACGCCTCGCGCTCGGCCCGCCGGGAGTGCACGAACAGGATCAGGCCCAGCCAGAACGCCGGCCCGATCGGGACGAACAGCGGCGCCGGGCCGAGCACGGCGCCCAGGACCAGCAGGAGCAGCACGGCGACGGTCACCCCGGCGTGGATCCGCAGGTTGCGCTGCGCGCGGGGGGTGAGCGGACCGCGCCGGGGGCGACGCGGCCGCGGCGGGCGGGGCAGCCCGGCGAGCAGCGGGACGAGCTCGTCGCGGGTGCGGGCGGCGTAGGCGGCGGCCTGCCGCTCGTCGGACTCGGCGAGGGTCAGGCGCCCCTCGGCGGCGGCCGTCCGCAGCCGGGCGGTGACGTGCTCGCGCTCGGCGTCCGAGGCGAGCACGGCGTCGGACCGGGGCGGGAGACCGCCCGCGGTCGTCGCCGTGGGCGCGGTCGCGGCCGGTACCGCGTCGGCCGGGGGCGGGGTGACGGGGGACGGTGCGGCCGGTGCCGGGGCGGTGGCCGGTCCGGGTGCGGGACGGGTGTCCGGAGTCGCTGTCATGACGGCCAGCGTCGCGGTGCCGGGGGGTCGCGCGCGTCCGTCCGCGGTCGCCGATCCCGCTGTCGCCCCCGGGGAAGGAGCGGCCGCCCGTGTACTCCCGCGGGTGTACGGCACCGGTCACCGTCCGGACGACGACCGCTGTCGGTGCCCCGGTCTACGGTGTCCCGCGTGCCCGCCGACCGACGTCCGAGGTGGGGCGGGATCGCGCGGATCCTCGTCCCTGCGCTGGTCGTCGGCCTGTTCACCGTGGGCGGGACGGCGTTCTACGCCGTCCGCAGCGCGCAGTACCCGGACCCGGACGCGACGGCACTCCCGCTCGACGGGCTCGCCGTCGCACTGCTCGCGGTGGGGCCGGTCGCGCTGCTGTTCCGGCACCTGAACCGGGTCGTGGCGCTCGCGGTGTGCGCAGCCGCGGTCGTCGTCTACCTGGGCCTGGGGTACCCGCCGATCGGGCCGCTCGGGTTCGCGTTCGCCGTGGCGCTGGTGTCGGCGGTCGCCGCCGGGCGCCACCACCGCGCGCTCGCGGTGGTGGCCGTCGCGCTGGCCGTGCTGACCGGGTGGCTGCTCGTGACCGGGCGGCCGATCCCGTGGCCGGCGACCGCGCCGGTCCTGGCCTGGCTGGCGGCGCTCGTCGCGGGCGGCGCCCTCTGGCGGGTCCGGCGCGAGCGCACGGCGCAGGCCCGGCGGGCCGCCGAGGCCGAGCGTCGGCGCAGCGCCGACGCCGAGCGGCTGCGCATCGCCCAGGAGCTGCACGACGTGCTGGGCCACCACGTCTCCCTGATCAACGTGCAGGCCGGGGTCGCGCTCTACCTGATGGACGACGACCCGGAGCAGGCCCGCACCGCGCTCACCGAGATCAAGCGGGCCAGCCGCGACCTGCTGCGCGAGATGCGCTCCACCCTCGGCGTGCTGCGTGGGGTCGACGAGCAGGCCCCGCGGGCGCCCACCCCCGGCCTGGACCGGCTCGACGCGCTGCTCGACGAGGTGCGCGCCGCGGGGCTGCCGGTGCGCCGCGGCGCCGAGGGGACCCCGCGACCGCTGCCGACCGGGGTCGACCTGGCGGCGTACCGGATCGTGCAGGAGTCGCTGACCAACACGCGTCGGCACGCCGGGGCCGGTGGCGCGATGGTCACCCTGCGGTTCGGCGACGACGCGCTGGACCTGACCGTCGACGACGACGGTGCCGGCCCGGCGCCCGGCGCGGTGGACGGCACGGGGCTGACCGGCATGCGCGAGCGTGCGCGCTCGGTCGGCGGGACCCTGGAGGCGGGGCCGGGCCCGGAGCGGGGCTTCCGGGTGCGCGCCCACCTGCCCGCGCCGCCGGCCGACCCCGCCGCCGCGGACCCCGCTGCCCCGGACCCCGCTGCCCCGGACCCCGCTGCCCCGGACCCCGCTGCCCCGGACCCCGCTGCCCCGGACCCCGCTGCCCCGGACCCCGCTGCCCAGGGCTCCGCCGCCCCGGGCTCCGCCCCGGCCGGGCGTTCCCCCGCGGAACCCGCTCCGGCCGACCCGACCGGACGGGCCGGGGCCGCCGGGGCGACCGACCGCCCCGGGCGGGCCCACGTCCCCGACCGCCCCGCGACCCCGGGAGCCGACAGGTGATCCGCGTCCTGCTCGCCGACGACCAGGCGCTCGTCCGCTCCGGGTTCCGCGCCCTGCTCGGCTCCCAGCCCGACCTGGACGTGGTCGCCGAGGCCGCCGACGGCGCACGGGCCGTCACCGCGGCCCGCGAGCACCACCCGGACGTCGTCCTCATGGACATCCGCATGCCCGGCACCGACGGCATCACCGCGACCCGGGAGATCACCGACGACCCGGAGCTCGCCGGCACCCGGGTGGTCGTCCTGACCACCTTCACCGACGACTCCTACGTCTTCGACGCGATCCGTGGCGGCGCCAGCGGATTCCTGGTCAAGGACTCCGAACCGGCCGACCTCATCCACGCCATCCGGGTCGTCCACGGCGGGGAGGCCCTGCTCGCCCCGGCGGTCACCCGCACCCTGATCGCCGAGTTCGCGGCGCGCTCCCGGGGCGGCCCCGACGGCGCGGTCCGGCTCGGCGAGCTCACCGACCGCGAGCGGGAGGTCCTCGCGGAGGTCGCGGCCGGGCTGTCCAACGACGAGATCGCCGCCCGCCTGCACATGAGCCCGACGACGGCGAAGACCCACGTCAGCCGCACGATGACCAAGCTCGGCGCCCGGGACCGCGCGCAGCTGGTCGTGCTGGCCTACGAGTCGGGCCTGGTCCGCCCCGGCTGGAGCGGCTGAGAGGATCGCGGGCGTGACCACCGTCTTCGTGTTCAACGGCCCGAACCTCAACCTGCTCGGGACCCGCAAGCCGGAGGTGTACGGGACCACCGTGCTCACCGACGTCGAGGCGCTGTGCCGGGAGTCGGCCGCCGCGCACCACCTCGAGCTGGACTTCCGCCAGACCAACCACGAGGGCGTCCTCGTCGACTGGATCCACGAGGCCGGCACCGCGGTGAAGCGCGGCGACGCGGTCGGCCTGGTCCTCAACGCCGCCGCCTACACCCACACCTCGGTCGCGCTGCACGACGCGATCGAGGGCGCCGAGCTCCCCACGGTCGAGGTGCACATCTCCAACGTGCACGGCCGCGAGACCTTCCGGCACCACTCGTTCGTCTCGCCGGTGGCGGCCGGGATCGTCGTCGGGTTCGGCGTCGACGGCTACGCGCTCGCCATCGACGGGCTGGTCCGCAAGGTGCGCCCGCTGCGCGCCGTCTGAACCCGCGCCGCCCGCCGCCGCTGCGCTGCCCGGCCGGTGCGCCGCCGGATCGTGCGCCGTCCGACCGGGCCGGCGCCGGTCGGCCCGGTCCGTCGCCGTACCCCTCGGACGGCGGTGACGGACCGGGCGGGGATCACTCCCCGGCGACGGCCGACGGGTCCATCCACACGAACTCGAGGTGGTGGCCGTCCGGGTCGTCGATGCCGCGGCCGTACATGAAGCCGTGGTCCTCGGTCTTGCCGGACAGCGCCCCGCCCGCGGCCAGACCGGCGTCGATCAGCCGGTCGACGTCGTCGCGGCTCTCGACGCCGAAGGCGTTGATGACCTCGCGGGCGGTCCGCGGGTCGGCGACACCGGGCTGCTCGGTGAACTCCCGGAACCGGTCCTGCGCCATCACCATGACGACGATGGCGTCGCTGACGACGAACGAGGCGGTGCGCTCGTCGGAGAACTGCTCGTTCAGGGTGAAGCCGAGCGCGGAGTAGAACGCCTTCGCGGCGTCCAGGTCGCTGACCGGCAGGTTCACGAAGATCATGTTCGGCATCGGGGGCTCCTGTGGACGGTGGCGCCGGGGTCCCGGTGCCGTTCGAAGGGGTGGACCGGGGGCGGTGACCGGACTCATCGGTCGTGCGCCGGGAACTTCGGCCGGGCTCCGGGCAGGATCGGGGCATGACCGTGAAGTGGGGAATCATCGGGCCCGGCCGCATCGCCGACGCCGTCGCACCGGACTTCGCGCACGTGCCCGGCGCCGAGCTCGTCGCCGTCGCGTCGCGTTCCGCGGAACGCGGTGCCGACTTCGCCCGCCGGCACGGCGTCGACCGGGTGCACACCGGCTACCGCGCGATCCTCGACGACCCGGACGTCGACGTCCTCTACGTCGCCACCCCGCACCCGCAGCACCGCGCGATCGCGCTGGCCGCGATCGAGGCGGGCAAGGCCCTGATGATCGAGAAGGCGTTCACCGTCAGCTCCGTCGCGACCCGCGAGATCGCCGCGGCCGCCCGCAACCGCGGCGTGTTCGTGATGGAGGCGATGTGGACGCGGTTCTTCCCGGCCGTCGTCCGGCTGCGCGAGCTCGTCGCCGAGGGCGCGATCGGGGAGGTCCGCTCCGTGCAGGCCGACCTCGGCGTGCGCAACCGCACCGCGGACGACGACCGCTTCTTCTCCCCGGAGCTCGGCGGCGGCGCCCTGTTCGACCTCGGCGTCTACGTGGTCTCGTTCGCCCAGATGCTGCTCGGCAGCCCGGTCACGGTCGCCGCGAGCGGTGCGCTGACGCCGTCCGGTGTGGACCTGGAGGAGTCCATCCTGCTCGGTTGGCCCGACGGCCGCAGCGCCGCACTGCAGGTCAGCCTGCAGTGCGCGATGCCCGGCTCGGCCCGGGTGATCGGCACCGAGGGCTGGATCGAGGTGCCGCCGCGCTTCCACCACCCGGACCGGATCGTGGTGCACCGGCACGGCGCCGACCCCGAGGAGATCGTGCTGCCGGCCACCGGGCGCGGCTACGCGCACGAGATCGAGGAGGTGACCCGCCGGGTCGCGGCGGGAGAGACGGAGAGCCCGGTCATGCCGCTGGCCGACACCGTCGCCGTCCAGGACGTGATGGCCGCGGTCGCCGACCGGGTCGGGATGGTCCCGGAGGAGGGACCGGCGGAGCTCAGGTGATCCGCTGACCAGCATGCGGACGGGATCCTGTCGGTCCATTCACGGTGACATCGATGTCATTCAATAGAAAGACACAGATTCATTCTATGGTGTCCCAGCGGGTCTCGTGATTGCGGGTCGACATGGTGGGCCCCTAGCGTCGGGGGCGAGTCGTCGTCGAGGTGAAAGTGGTTGCCATGGCTCCCGTCCATTTCTTCCTTGCATTTGACTCGTCGTGCGGTCGCTGCGCCAGGATCAGTGAAGTAGTCTCGAACGAGATTGCGTCAGAGATCGAAGTCGTGCCGCTCGCGGATCCGATGGTCAAGGACCTGCGAAGCGCGTTCTACGGCAAGAATCCCCCATGGAGACCGACTCTCATCCAGGTCGATGAAGAAGGGGTTCGGTGTCATATCGGCGCCGGGATGGCGGCGACTCTGACTCGTCTTCTTGGATTTCGTCGTGCCGGGCGAGTTGTTCTTGCCCTCGGTGGGCGAACGAGTCGCCGCTCTGATCAGGCCAGCCTGTCCAGAGCAGGCTTCCTCAGGGCCGCCTGTGTAGGCGGAGCGGTAGCGGTGACGGCCGTGGCCTCGCCGAGAATGATCAACTCGACGGCGGGTGCTCCTGTTCGCCGACTTGCAGCCGGAACCACCGCACTGCACTCCGCCGGATACCACGATCTCCCGTCCGGCTACCTCTCCGGTGCAATGGACCGCCTCGCGGTCGATTCCGACTTCCGACTGCTGATGACGCGCGCTGGAATGGACTCGTTCACCTTTCAGCCCGTGGCGGTGCAGGGGGCACGTCATAGGCTCCGAGGCGGTGGAGAGATGACGGTGACTGCGCTCGCGGCGGACGACGCCCGTGTGCTAGTGGCGCGAGAATTCTCAGGAGTTCAGGGTGCGGGGCATCGAGATTATGCGATGTGGCAGAAGCAGGGCAATGATGTCCTCGTGATGAAAGCGATGGCGGTGAGCGGGGCTGGGCTCGTTGAACTGCATCCGGCAGAAGTGCAGGGAAAGTGTGGAACGTGTAGTACGACAACGATGTACGACGGGCCCGGGTGTGGTGCGATCGACCTCAAGGTGTGTGCGGGGTGCGCCAGCTGTGCCTCGTGCAAGAATGCAAAATGAAAAGCAGGCTATATCGCCTGTGCGGCGTGCATCGCGGGGTGCGCCGCAACAGTCGACGGCTGTTGCACGAAGCCGATCACGGTCTGCATGCCGTGCAAGGCTGTGCCATGACCGGGTAGCTCGCCGGCGGCGTACCCGCGGCGGTGGTAGGGGACCTCGGGTGGCTGTGAGGCATCAGTCGGGTGTTCGATCTTTACCTGATGAAACTCCGAGGGTAGACCGGGCGGGTGTCCGACACCACCACCAACCCTCAGCGCCGGGAGGGGACCTTTCTCGGTCACCCCGTTCAGCTCGCGACGCTCTTCGGCGTCGAGATGTTCGAGCGGTTCTCCTTCTACGGCATGCAGGCGATCCTGCTGTACTACATGTACTACGAGGTCACCGCCGGTGGCCTCGGCTACGACCAGGGAGTCGCGGCTGGAGTCGTCGGAGCCTACGGCGGAACCGTCTAGCTCTCGACGATCCTCGCCGCGTGGCTCGGCGATCGGCTGTTCGGTCCGGAGCATGTCCTCTTCGGCAGCGCGGTGGCGGTCATGGCCGGGCACATCGCTCTGGCGCTCCTGCCGGGCGGAGCAGGGCTGGCCTGTGGTCTCGTCCTCGTCGCGCTCGGCAGCGGCGGGATCAAGGCGAACGCGTCGACGATCGTCGCGATGCTCTACGGCGAGGGTGACGACCGCCGCGACGCCGGGTTCTCGATCTTCTATCTGGGCGTCAACATCGGCGCTCTGCTCGGACAGATCCTCACCCCGGTCGTGCAGACCCGGGCGGAGAGCTTCCATATCGGGTTCGGTCTCGCCGCGCTCGGCATGGCGATCGGTCTGGCCCAGTACGCGTTCTTCCGCCGGAGCCTTCCGGCGGAGGGCAAGCTCCCGCCCAACCCGCTCCCGGCCTCGCAGCGGACCCGCGCCGGGCTGATCGGCGCGGCCGTCGTCGTCGTGCTGCTGGTCCTCACGGTCACCGGGGTGATCACGGCGGGTCGCCTGGACTACATCGTCACCGGGGTCGTCGCGGTCGCCACGATCGCCTACTTCTCCGTGATGCTGACCAGCTCCAGGGTGAACCGGGTCGAGCGCCGCCGTGTGCTGGCCTTCCTGCCGATGTGGATCGCCAGCGCTGTCTTCTGGGCGATCTTCCAGCAGATCTTCACCGTACTGACGATCTACGCGGACGAACGACTGAACCGCTCGGTATTCGGTCTGTTCGAGATCCCGGCCGGCTCCGTCCAGGCGATCGAACCACTGTTCGTCGTGCTGCTGGCCGGAGTGTTCGCCGCGGTGTGGACCAAGCTCGGCCCGCGTCAGCCGGCGTCGCCGGCGAAGATGGCGCTCGGCACGATCATCATCGGTGTCGGCTTCCTGTTGTTCGTGCCACTGGCCGGTACCGGGGCCAACGGCACCCCGATGCTGGCCGTCGCCGGGATCCTGCTGGTGTTCTGCATCGGAGAGCTCTTCACCTCTCCAGTCGGTCAATCGCTGTCGACGAAGCTGGCTCCGGCCGCGTTCCGCACCCAGATGGTGGCCCTGTTCTTCCTGTCGGTCTCGATGGGATCGGTGCTCGCCGGAGTCCTGGCCGATTTCTACAGCGAGGAGAACGAAGCCGCGTACTTCGGCATCACCGGGGCCGCTGCGATCGTCGTCGGCATCGTGGTGCTCGTGCTCGTGCCGAAGCTGAAGGTCCTGATGGAGGGCGTCCGCTAGGCCCCGGTCGAACACCGGTTCGATCCGTCCCCAGCTGTGCACACACCTGTGGACAACTCCGGTGGATCACCGACGACGAGTACGCCGGATCGTCGGTGAGTCCATCGTGTCGCCGGCCATCTCCCGGGCGATCCGCACCACGTGCGCGCGGACGTCCGGGGGCTGGTCGGCGATCCGCATCGCCAGCATCTCCAGCACCGAGGCCAGCCCGAACGCGATCTCGGGGCGGCTGAGCCCGGCGTAGCGCGCCTGCACGGCCTCGTGCCGCAGCGCGGCCGCGGCGGCGAGCACCGTCTCGCGGTCGGTGCGCAGGGCGGCCAGCCGCCGTCGTTCGTGGGTGTTCATGCTCCCCCGGTCGTCGCTGCGGAGCCGTCGCGGGCGACGGCCGGTCCGCACCCGGGGGAGCGGGCGCGGCGACCAGCGTGCCCCGCCCGCCCCGGCAGGCGCCAGGCGGGTCCCCGAGATGTCGCACACACGTTCGACTCAGAGCAGCAGCAGGACCACGCCGAGTGCCGAGAACGCCCCCCGGAGGTGGTTCGCGACGCTCCACCGCGGAGCGAACGCGGCCCAGTCGCCGTCGCGCTCCAGGGCGTTGTTGAGCGGGATGTTCACCGCGGCGGTCACGGCGAAGCCGGCCAGCACCGCGACCCCGCCCGCGATCCGCAGCGGCTGCCCGCCGAGCGCCCCGGCCACCGTCACCGCGCCGGCGAGCAGTGCGGTGCCGGCGAACAGTGTCCCGAACACCGGGTTCACGATCACCCGGTTCACCCCGCGCATCACCGCGACCGCCTCCGCGGCGGGGCGACGACGCAGGGCGGGGAGCGCCGCGACCGAGAACGCCAGGTAGACCCCGCCGAGCAGGCCCGCCCCGGTGAGAGTGGCTCCGTCGAGGAGGCCGGTCATCCCGCCACCCCCGCCGCCCACTCCTCGACGGTCAGCACGCCGTCGGCGGCGCCCCGCGGGCCGTGCGCCCGGACCCGACCCTCGTTGAACGCCCGGTTCATCGCGACGTGCAGCCGCGCCCCGTCGGCGGACAGTCCGGCCTCGCGCAGCAGCCCCTCCATCTCCCCGTCCGGGACACGCACGTAGGCCAGGTCCGGCAGGCCCAGCGCGGGCCCGAGCGCGGCGACGACGTCGGGCACCGTCCGGTCCGCCGCGCCCTGCACCTCCACGACGTCCGGTGCGTCCGGGTCGAGCAGCGCCGCGGCGGCGGCCCGGCCGACGTCGCGGGTGGCGACCATCGGCAGCGCGACGTCCGGGTCGACCGAGTCGGCATGCACCCCGTGTGCCCGCATGGCGTCGGCCGACCACAGGAACGACTCCAGGAACAGGCCCGGCCGGACCCGGGTGACGTGCGCGTCGAGCGTCACCAGCCGGGCCTCCTGGTCGTGCAGGCTGCCCAGGTACCCGGTCGCGGCGAGACCGGGGCCGCCCGGGACCTCCGCCCCGAGCGAGCTCAGCGCGACGACCCGGGGCACGGCCGCGTCCCGCAGCGCGGCGACGACCGACTCCCCGAGCCGGGCCTGGTGGGCGGCGTGGTCGGGCCCGGTGACGTCGAACGGCAGCAGTACGAACGCGGCGGCCGCGCCGTCGAACGCCCGGCGCAGGAACGCCCGGTCGCCCAGGTCGCCGGGCCACGGCCGCACCCCCGGCGCGGCGACGGCCGGGCGGCGCGCGACGGCGCGGACGCCCACCCCGGCCGCGGTCAGCTCCCGGACGACCTGCGATCCCACGTTCCCGGTCGCACCCAGCACGGTGATCATGTCGAACGCCTCTCGTCGGTGTCCGTCCACGATCACCGCCATCGAGTGGACGCAGAAGGGCCGTACATCCACAACTGATGCTCATCCGTCCACAGATGGGGATGAGCTGTGGACGGACTGTCATGCTGTGCACCGTGTCCACCGCGCCGCCGTTCCCGGCCGCCGACCCGCTCGGGGAGGCGCTGCACGTGCTGCGGATGGACGGCCTCTTCTACTGCCGCTCCGAGCTCGGCGAGCCGTGGGGGATGACGCTGCCGCCGACGCCGGGCTGCCTCTGGTTCCACGTCGTCACCTCCGGCGGGTGCCGGCTCGCCGTCGACGGCGCCGGCGGCCGGGACGGGGCCGACCGCGAGCTGCGCCCCGGCGAGCTCGTCGTCGTGCCGCGGGGGACCGGGCACGTGCTGCGCAGTGCGCCCGGTGCGTCCGCCCCGGACATCCGGTCGATCCCGCACCCGATGCTCGACGGGCGCTACGCCCTGCTCCGGCACGGCGGCGACGGTCCGGTGACCCGGATGGTGTGCGGCGCGGTCCGGTTCTCCCACCCCGCCGCGGGCGACCTCGTCGCGAGCCTGCCCGACCTCGTCCGGGTCGAGCCGTCACCGATCGGGGACCGGGTGCAGGACACGCTGCGGCTGCTGGCCGCGGAGGTCGAGCACGGCGGCCCCGGCAGCGACGCGGTGATCACCCGGCTGGCCGACGTACTGGTCCTGCAGGCGGTGCGCGGCCGGCTGCAGGCCGACGCGGCCACCCGTACCGGCTGGCTCGGGGCGCTCGCCGACGACCGGATCGGCCGCGCGCTCGCCGCGGTGCACCGCGAGCCGGAGCGGGACTGGACCGTCGCCGCGCTCGCCGCGACGGCGGCCATGTCGCGGTCGGCGTTCTCCGCCCGGTTCACCGAGCTCGTCGGCGAGTCCGCGATGGGCTACGTGACCCGGTGGCGGATGCACGCCGCCGCCGAGTTCCTGTCAGGGGGGAGTGGGACGGTGGCGCAGGCGGCCCACCGGTTCGGTTACCGGTCCGAGGCGGCGTTCGCACGGGCCTTCTCGCGGGTCGTCGGGGAGCCCGCCGGACGGGTGCGCCGGCACGGGCTCGCGGGCACGGCCGATGCCCTCGCCGCCTTCCGGAGCTGATCCGGGCCCTCGCACACACGTTCGACACAGGGCTGCTACGCTGCGACGACGCCACCGGAAGAGGAGTAGCGCATCAGGTCGATCGTCCCGTATCCGGATCTCTCACGACCGTTCTAGACGGCGGTATGCGACGGCATGCCCGTGTGTCGATGCCGTCGTCTAACACTGTCTAGTGCTCGTGCGAGAAAGCGTTACAGAACCGGATCGACGATCGATGTACTCGTCTGCGCTTCTCTCGGGACGATCCGAGACAGGGCTAGAGGGTGCTACGCGCGCCTGCTCGCTCGGGTGGTCTGCGCTTCTCTAGCGTGCGCGCGAGACGGCCGGAGAGAGCCCGAGGCGCCGCCGGCCGGCGCCCCGGGCCCGGGTGTTCACAGGTGGGCGAGCTTCTCCGGGTTGCGCACCGCGTAGACCGCGGTGACCAGGTCGGCCCCGTCCACCTCGGACACCTCGATGAGCACGACGCTGTCGACGCCGTCCGGCCCGCGCACCACCACCGCCGGGGAGCCCGTTGAACTCCGCGGCGCCGGTCAGCGCGCCCGGCAGCGGCCGAGCCGCCAGCCCGACGAGGAACCGGGCGACCTTCCCCGCCCCGCGGATCGGGCGCCGGGCCGCCGACACCGCGCCGCCGCCGTCGGCGAGCGAGACGACCTCGGGGGCCAGCAGCGCGGTCAGCGCCGCGACGTCGCCGCCCAGCGCCGCCCCGACGAACGCCTCCGCCACCCGCCGGGCCCGGTCCGGGGGCACGGTGAAGCGCGGCCGGCGGGCCCGCACGTGCTCGCGCGCCCGGTGCGCGATCTGCCGGACCGTGGCGACCGGGCGCCCGGTCGCGGCGGCGATCTCGTCGTAGCCGGTGTCGAAGGCCTCCCGCAGCACGAACACCGCACGCTCCTCCGGGGCGAGGGTCTCCAGTACGAGCAGCATCGCGACGGTGACGTCGTCGGTGCGCAGGGCGCGGTCGGCGGCGCCGTCGTCGCCGGTCGGCAGCGGGTCGGGCAGCCACGGTCCGGGGTAGGTCTCCCGGGCCCGGGCGACGGTGCGCAGCCGGTTCAGCGCCTGCCGCGACACCACCCGCGCCAGGTACGCCCGCGGGTTCCCCACCTCGTCGTGCGCCGTGGCCGACCAGCGCAGCCAGCTGTCCTGCAGCACGTCCTCGGCATCGGCGACGCTCCCGAGGATCTCGTAGGCGACGGCGAACAGCAGGCCGCGGTGGCGGTCGAACTCGGCGAGCGGGTCCACCTCAGGCCACCCGCCCCCGGGCCCGGCGCAGCGCGTAGCGGCACACCTGCTCCTTCACCACGGCCGCCGCGCCGCCGCCGACCGCGACCGGCCGGGGCACGTCGTGGCGGTCCACGAGCTGGATCAGCGCGGCGTCCGGCCCGAGCGCCAGGCACTGCGCGGCGTAGGACACCGAGGCCGCCGGTGCGGGGCGTCCGCGCAGGCCCGCGAGCACGGTGCGCGCCGCGGCGACCCCGAGCGGGAGGGCGGCCTGGGAGCTCGCGCGGACCAGCCCGACCTCCGGCGGGGCGGCGACGGCGTCGCCCGCGCCGACGATCCTGGCGTCGCCGGTGCAGGTGAGCGTGGCGTCGGTGCGCAGGCGGCCGTCGTCGTCGACGGGCAGGCCGGAGTCCCGGGCCAGTCCCGGGACCGCGGGCGTCGTGGTCCACACGACCAGGCCGGCGCCGAGCGCGGCCGGGTCGGTCACCGTGACGCCCTCGCCGACCTCCACCCCCAGCGACGCCAGCCGGGCACGGACCCGGTCCCGGCTGCGGGCGGGCAGCTCCGCGGCGACCGGGCCCGCCGACAGCAGCCGCACGTGCAGGCCGGGCCGGGCGGCGGCGAGCTCGGTGGCCGTCTCCAGCCCGGTCAGCCCCGCCCCGACGACGGCGACGACCGCCCCGTCGGGCAGGGCCGCGGTGGCGTCGTGCACCCGGCGGGCGCTCTCCAGGGTGTCCACCCGCAGCGCGCCGTCCGGGGCCGTCCCCGCCCCGCTGCCGACCGCGTACACGAGCCGATCGAACCGCAGCACGTCGCCGTCGTCGAGGGTCGCCGTGCCGTCCCCGATCCGGGTGACCCGCGCCGCGCGGGTGCGGACCCGCCGGTGCAGGACCTCGCGCAGCGGCACCGTCGCCGCCCCGGTGCCCGCGGCGAGCCGGTGCAGCCGCACCCGCTCGACGAACTCCTCCCGCGGGTCGACGACCGTGACCGCCGCCCCGCCCGCCGCGATCCGGTTCGCCGCCGCGACCCCCGCGTACCCCGCTCCGACCACCAGCACCGTCGCGTCCATGTCGCTCTCCTCCCGTGTGTGCGCTGTCGGGATACCGACACCGAACGGGGCCAGCCGCGTGACGATCTGTGTCCGGGGTCATGGACGGCGCGTGGCAGGGTGGGCCCATGAGCGGTGTGGCGGTGGTGACCGGGGCCGGGTCGGGCATCGGCGAGGCGGTGACCCGCGGCCTGCTCGACGCCGGCTGGCGGGTCGCACTGGCCGGGCGCCGGCGCGAGCCCCTGACCGGGGCCGCGGCGGGACGCGACGGGACGCTCACCGTCCCCACCGACGTCACCGACCCCGGGTCGGTCGACGCCCTGTTCGCCGCGGTGCACGAGCGCTGGGGCCGGGTCGACCTGCTGGTCAACAACGCCGGCACGTTCGGCGCGGGCGGCACCGTCGACGAGATCTCCGTCGAGGACTGGAACGCGGCCGTCGCGGTCAACCTCACCGGCTCGTTCCTCTGCGCCCGCGCCGCGTTCGCGGCGATGCGCCACCAGGACCCGCAGGGCGGGCGGATCATCAACAACGGGTCGATCTCCGCGCACGTCCCCCGGCCGGGCAGCGCGCCCTACACCGCCACCAAGCACGCGATCACCGGGCTGACCAAGTCGCTCTCGCTCGACGGCCGCGGGTTCGGCATCGCCTGCGGCCAGATCGACATCGGCAACGCCGCCACCGAGATGACCGCGGGCATCGCGACCGGCGCGAGGCAGGCCGACGGGTCGGTGCGCCCGGAGGCCACCTTCGACGTCCGGCACGTCGCCGACGCCGTCGTCTACATGGCCGGGCTGCCGCCGGAGGCGAACGTGCAGTTCCTGACCGTCGCGGCGACGACGATGCCCTGGCTCGCCCGGGGCTGAGGGGGCGTCTCTTTCTGAGACTTCCGTCACCTGCCGTCGCGGGGGACACTGTGCGGATGACTCGGAGGATGCACGTCCTTCGCCTGATCGTGCATGCCCGGTCACGCCAGCCGGTGCTGCTGCTCGGCGAGGCCGACGGCGACCGCTGCGTGCCGGTGTTCCTGCGGCCGCCGCAGGCCGAGGTCATCGCCGTGGGCCCGCGCGACGACGAGGGCACCCCGCTCACCCAGGACGTGCTGCTCCCGGTGGTGGAGGCGCTGGGCCGGACCCTGGAGCAGGTCGAGATCTCCGACCTCGTCGACGGTGTCTACACCGCCGAGCTGGTCTTCGACGGCGGCACCCGGCTGGCCGTGCGCCCGTCGGACGCGTTGTCGCTGGCCGTCCGGGAGGGGCTGCCGATCGGGATGGCCGAGCACGTGCTCGACGAGGTCGGCCAGGCCGTCGACGACGTCCTGCCCCCCGACGGCGACGACACCACCGGCGCCGCCGCGCAGGCCCGCGCGGCCACCGCCGGCCCGGCGGACGTCCCGCCGGAGCAGCAGATGCAGGAGTTCCGCGAGTTCATCGACGAGGTGTCGCCGGAGGACTTCCGCTAGGCCGCGGCCGGGGCCCCGGCCCACAGCTCGGCGTAGCGCCCGCCCCGGGCCAGCAGCCCGGCGTGGTCCCCGCGCTCGACGATCCGGCCCTGTTCGAGCACGAGGATCTCGTCGGCGTGGCGGACGGTGGACAGCCGGTGTGCGATGACGAGTGCGGTCCGCCCGTCCAGCGCCTCGGCCAGCGCCGCCTGCACCGCGGCCTCCGAGGTGGTGTCCAGGCTGGCCGTGGCCTCGTCCAGCACCACGATCCGCGGCCGGGCCAGCAGCACCCGCGCGATCGTCATCCGCTGGCGCTCCCCGCCGGACAGCCGATACCCCCGCTCCCCGACGACGGTCGCGAGCCCGTCCGGCAGGGCCGCCACCAGGCCGTCGAGCCGGGCCCGGCGCAGCGCCGCCCACAGCTCGGCGTCCGTGGCCTCCGGTGCCCCGATCCGCAGATTCGCCGCCACCGTGTCGTGCAGCAGGTGCCCGTCCTGGGTCACGAACCCGACCGCGCGGTGCACCGAGGCGGTCGTCAGCTCGCGCACGTCCACCCCGCCGATCCGGACCGCGCCGTCGCCGACGTCGTAGAGCCGGGCGAGCAGCTGGGCGACCGTGGACTTCCCGGCCCCCGACGACCCGACGACCGCCACCACGGCGCCGGGCGGGGCGCTGAACGACACCTCGTGCAGCACCTGCTCCCCGCCGCGGGTGTCGAGCGTCGCCACCTCCTCCAGCGACGCCAGCGACACCTGCTCGGCGGTCGGGTAGGCGAACGACACCCGGTCGAACTCGACGCCGACCGGCCCGTCGGGCACCGGGCGCGCCCCCGGGGCGTCGGCGATCATCGGCTCCAGGTCGAGGACCTCGAGCACCCGCTCGAAGCTGACCAGCACCGTCATGATCTCCATCCGGGCGCCGGCCAGCGCGGTCAGCGGCTGGTAGAGCCGGGTCAGCAGCAGCGCGAGCGCCACGACGTTCCCCGCCGACAGCGCCCCGGCCAGCGCGAACCCGCCCCCGACCCCGTAGACGACGGCGACGGCCAGCGACGACGCGAGCGTCAGCGCCGTCACGAACGTCCACTGCAGCATCGCCGATCGCACCCCGATCGCGCGGACCCGGTCGGCCCGCTCGGCGAACTCCGCGGACTCGCGCTCCGGGCGGCCGAACAGCGTGATCAGGGTGGCGCCGGGCGCGGAGAACCGTTCGGTCATCCGGGTGCTCATCGCCGCGTTGTGGTCCGCGGCCGCCCGCTCCAGTGCGGCGAGCCGCCGCCCCATCAGCCGGGCCGGGACCAGGAACGCCGGCAGCAGCAGCGTCACCAGCAGGGTCACCGGCCAGGAGATCACCAGCATCGCGGCGAGGGTCAGCACCAGTACGACGACGTTGGACACCACTCCGGCGAGGGTGTCGGAGAACGCCCGCTGCGCCCCGAGCACGTCGGAGTTCAGCCGCGACACCAGGGCGCCGGTGCGGGTGCGGGTGAAGAACGCGACCGGCATCCGCTGCACGTGGTCGAACACGGTGGTCCGGAGCTGGTGGATCAGGCTCTCGCCGAGGTTCGCCGAGTACCAGCGGGTCAGCATCGACAGCGCCGCCTCGACCAGCGCGACGGCGGCCATCAGCCCGGCCAGCAGCGCGAGCACCGAGAGCCGCTCGCCGCGGGTCACCGCGTCGGTGGCCCGCCCGGCCAGCAGCGGCACCGCCACCGTCAGCACCGCGGCGACGGTGCTCACGGCGAGGAACGCCGCGATCCGCCGCCGGTGCGGCCGGGCGAAGTCCAGGATCCGGTGGGCCGTCTCCCCGGCCGGGCGGGTGCGCCTGCCGGGCTCGGTGCTCGCGTTGCGCAGTGCCGTCCAGGTGCTCGCGTCCATGGTGAGCGACGCTATGACGTGAAGCTGACTTCAGGTCAAACGCGAGCCCTCACGCGGCCGCGAGCTCGGGCTCCTCGTTCAGGTCCGGCAGCGTCCACGGCCGTGCGACGGCGACCAGCGCGATCCCGGCGAGCGCGATCGCGCCGAACATGGCGGTGCCCATCGCGGCCGCGTCGTTGCCGAGCAGTCCGACCACGGGCGAGGTCGCGGCGCCGATCCCGAACTGCAGCGACCCCAGCAGCGCCGACGCCGTCCCGGCGGACTCGCCGTGCCGGGCCAGGGCCAGCGCGGGCGCGTTCGGCAGGACGAAGCCACAGGCCAGCAGCAGTGCCCACACCCCGGCGAGCACGGCGGGCAGGCCGCCGGTGCCGGTTGCGGTGAGCACGGCCAGCACGAGCCCGACGAGCACCCCGGCGGCGACGGCGGTCGACATCACCTGGCGGGGCTCGAAGCGGCGCAGCACCACCGGGTTGAGCTGGGTGCCGACGACCAGCCAGATCGCGCCGGCGCCGAAGGCGATGCCGAACGTCTGCTGGTCCATCCCGAACTGCTGCTGGTAGACGTACGCGGCGCCGGAGACGTAGCTGAACAGCGCGCCCATCGCGAGCCCGGCGACGAGCACCAGCCCGACGAAGGTCCGGTCGCGCAGCAGCCCGCCATAGGTCCGCAGGGTGGGGCCGAACCGGGCCGACCGGCGTCGGGAGACGGGGAGGGTCTCGGGCAGCCCCGAGGTGACCACGGCCAGCATGACCAGGCCGTAGCCGGCCAGGAACAGGAAGACCCCGCGCCAGGAGACCCAGTTGAGCAGGGCGGCGCCGAGGGTCGGGGCGAGCACCGGGAAGGCGCCCATCACCAGGATCAGCCGCGAGAGCATGGTCGCCGCGGCCCGGCCGGTGAACAGGTCGCGCACCACGGCGAGGCCGATCACCGCGCCCGCCGAGGCGCCGACGCCCTGCAGCGCCCGCAGCACCGCCAGCACCTCGATGCTCGGGGCGACCGCGACCAGCGCGGAGGCCAGCACGTGCACGGCGGTGCCGGCGAGCAGGAGCCTGCGACGGCCGTAGGCGTCGGACAGCGGGCCGATCACCAGCTGGCCGAGCGCGAGACCGGCGAGTGTGCCGGTCAGCGTCAGCTGCACGACCGGCTCGGACGCGACGAGGTCGCGCCCGACGTCCGGCAGCGCGGGCAGGTAGGTGTCGATCGTCAGTG
The DNA here is from genome assembly GCF_056341085.1 of Pseudonocardia sp. 2-7. Taxonomy (NCBI): domain Bacteria; kingdom Bacillati; phylum Actinomycetota; class Actinomycetes; order Pseudonocardiales; family Pseudonocardiaceae; genus Pseudonocardia; species Pseudonocardia sp. 2-7. The sequence continues at coordinate 5,276,506 of NZ_CP094507.1, read as the reverse complement.
GACCGAGCGCGATCAGCGCGCCCAGGATCAGCGCGATCCGTAGCCGGCTCGGCGCGGTGACTGCAGTGGTGGTCACTCGGACGTCCCCCTCGTGTGGCCGAACGGTGCAACCTCACGAGGGGTGACGCCGATTCCGCCCGGACATCACCGGACGGGTGAGCACGCTCACACGTCGGTCACCGGGTGGCGGGCTCCAGCCGGACCTGCACCCACTTCGAGGTCGGGCAGCGCGAGCCGTCCGCGTACGACTCGAGCGGGATCAGCGGGTTCGTCTCCGGGTAGTACGCGGCGATGCAGCCCTTCGGCGTCGAGTACGACACCAGCCGGAAGTCGTCCGCGCGCCGCTCGCTGCCGTCGGTCCACTCGCTGACCAGATTCACCCGGTCGCCGTCGGCGAAGCCCAGCTCACGCAGGTCGGCGTCGGAGATGAACACGACCCGGCGGCCGGAGTGGATGCCGCGGTAGCGGTCGTCCAGGCCGTAGATCGTGGTGTTGAACTGGTCGTGGCTGCGCAGGCTCTGCAGGACCAGGCGCCCCTCGGGGAGCGTCAGCACCTCCAGCGGGCTGACGGTGAACTCCGCCTTGCCCGACGCCGTCGGGAAGGTGCGGCTGTCCCGCGGCGGGTGGGCGAGGGTGAACCCGCCGGAGCGGGCGACCTTCTCGGTGTAGGCCTCACAGCCCGGGACGACCCGGCCGATCCGGTCGCGGATGCGGTCGTAGTCGGCCGCGAACTCGGCCCACGGGACGAGGTGGTCCGCGCCGAGGGTGGCCCGCGCGATCCCGCACAGGATGTCGACCTCGGAACGCAGCAGCTCACCGGCCGGCTCGGAGCGGCCGTGCGAGGCGTGCACCGCCGACATCGAGTCCTCGACGGTGACCCGCTGCGCCCGGCCGCCGGTCAGGTCCTTCTCGGTGCGGCCCAGCGCGGGCAGGATCAGCGCGTCGGTCCCGGCGACGACGTGCGACCGGTTCAGCTTGGTCGAGATCTGCACGGTCAGCGCGCAGCGCTCCAGCGCCGGCTCGGTGACGCCGGTGTCCGACATCGCCTGGGAGAAGTTGCCGCCCAGGCCGACGAACACGCTCGCCCGCCCGTCGGCCATCGCCTGCACGGCCGCGACCGAGTCGTGGCCGTGCTCGCGGGGCGGCTCGAAGCCGAACTCGTCGCGGATCGCGTCGAGGAAGCTGTCCGCGACCCGCTCCCAGATGCCCATCGTGCGGTCGCCCTGCACGTTCGAGTGGCCACGGACCGGGCACAGGCCCGCGCCCGGCTTGCCGATCATGCCCTGGAGCAGGGCGACGTTCACCATCTCCTTGATGGTGGCGACGGCGTTGCGGTGCTGGGTGATGCCCATCGCCCAGCAGTTCACGATCCGCTTCGAGGTCGCGAGCATCTCCGCGGCCTTCTCGATCTCGCCCCAGGTGAGCCCGGTCGCGGCGACGACGGCGTCGCGGTCCAGGTCCTTCACGTGCGCGGCGTAGGCCTCGAAGCCGTTCGTGTGCCGCTCGATGAAGTCGCGGTCCAGCACGCTGCCCGGGTTGCGGTCCTCGGCGGCGAGCAGCAGGTGCCCGAACGCCTGCCACAGCGCGAGGTCGCCGCCCGAGCGGATCTGCAGGAACTCGTCGGCCAGGTGGGTGCCGATGCCGGACATGCCGCGCGGGGTCTGCGGGTTGTCGAACTTGAACAGCCCGGCCTCGGGCAGCGGGTTGACCGCGAGGATCCGCGCGCCGTTCTTCTTGGCCGTCTCCAGCGCCGACAGCATGCGCGGGTGGTTGGTGCCCGGGTTCTGTCCGGAGATGACGATCAGGTCGGCGTCGTGCAGGTCCTGCAGCGAGACCGACCCCTTGCCGACGCCGATCGCCTCGGCCAGGCCGACCGAGGTCGACTCGTGGCACATGTTGGAGCAGTCGGGCAGGTTGTTCGTGCCGTAGGCGCGGGCGAACAGCTGGTAGACGAACGCGGCCTCGTTCGAGGCCCGGCCGGAGGTGTAGAACAGCGCCTCGTCCGGGCTCGACAGGGCGCGCAGGTGGGTCCCGACCAGGTCGAACGCGTCGTCCCACGAGATGGGCTCGTAGTGCGTGCCGCCGGCCCGGCGAACCATCGGGTGGGTCAGCCTGCCCTGGCTCTCCAGCCAGTGCGCGCTGCGGTCACGCAGGTCGGCGATGGAGTGCTCGGCGAAGAACTCCGGGGTGACCCGGCGGCGGTCGCCCTCCCAGGACACGGCCTTCGCGCCGTTCTCGCAGAACTCGGCGGTGTGCCGCTCGCCCGGGGCCGGGTCCGGCCAGGCACAGCTCATGCAGTCGAAGCCGTCGACCTGGTTCATCGTGAGCAGGTTCTTGGCGGTCTTCACCACGCCCTGTTCGGCGAGGGAGCGCTTCATGGAGATCGCAACAGCCTTCGCCCCGGCGGCGGAGGTCTTCCGCTCCGAGACGCGCAGATCGGACTCCTCGGTGTCGACCGGGGGGTGGATCGGGGCGCTGTTGACCGGGGTGGGGGACACGGGCACCTCATCTGGAACACGACGACGGCGGAACGGGGCGGATTACCCACGCGGGCGGGGCACGGAAACGATGTTGCCCCAGCGTGGGACGCCGTGCCCAGCCGGTCCGCGGATGCGCGGGGAAGGTCACGGACGTCCCGCGGCCGCGGCGCGCCGGTGGCTCCCCGCGACCTGCCGGGTGGCGACGCTGACCCGGTTCCAGGCGTTGATGGTCGCGACGGTGAGGACGAGCTGCATCAGCGCCTTCTCGTCGAAGACGGCGGCGGCCTCGTCCCACACCGGGTCCGGCACCGCGTCGGTCCGGTCGGCGAGCCGAGTGAGCTCCTCGGTCAACGCGAGCGCGGCGCGCTCGGAGCGGGTGAACCACGGGGCCTCCCGCCAGGCGGACACGGCGAGCAGGCGCTCGATGCTCTCCCCGGCCTCCAGCGCGTCGTGGGAGTGCATGTCCACGCAGAACCCGCAGCCGTTGACCTGCGAGGCGCGCAGTCGTACGAGCTCCTGCACGGCGCGGGGGAGGACGGCGTCGTCGCGGGTGGAGGCCTCCAGCGCGAGCAGCGCGCGGTAGCCGTCCGGGACGTGGCGGTAGGGCCGGGAGATGCGCGGTTCCATGACGGTCCCCTTCGGGTCGGTGGCGTTCGTGGACGGTGTCGTGGGTGGTGCGATCACGGTGCGAGCGCGGCCCGGACGTGCTGCGGCGCGTCCGGGGCGGTGCGGACGACGTCCGCGGCGACCTCGGCGAGCGAGCGGCCGGCCAGTTCGCGGCGCCAGGCGAGCTCGGCCGAGCGCATGGACAGCGAGATCGCGCAGTGGCCGGAGTAGTCGAGCGACGGGTCCCCGCCCGGCGCCGCGCCGAGGATCGAGGTGCAGCGGAACGCGTCCTCCGGTCCCTCGACCGCGACGACGACGTCGAGCAGGGACACCTCGTCCGCGGGCCGGGCGAGCCGGAACCCGCCCCGTGGGCCGGGCACGGACTCGCACACCCCGGCCCGTACCAAGGCCTGGAGCTGCTTGTTGAGGTACGCGGGCGGGAGGTCGTAGAACCCGGCGAGCCGGGCGCCGGGGACGGCGTCGCCGACCCAGGCCAGGTTCAGGCAGCAGTGCAGCGCCCACTCGACGCCCTGTCCCATCCGCATGATCTGGACACTACATATCCAGGATATTTGTTGTCCAGGTTTTACTGGTGATCACCGTCTCCGTCGTTGTGTCCGACAGATGACGGCACACGTATCGATGTAAGCGGTCGGTTACAGGTACCGCCGGAACCTGGAAATCGGAGGCTCCGGTCTCCCACCCTCGGGGCGTACGGAAGCTCCCCCGAAGGAAGGAACCACCATGGACAAGCGTCGTATCGCCGGTCTGGCCACCGCGGCCGTGGCCGCCCCGCTGGTGATGCTGGGTCTCACCGGTACCGCCAACGCCGCCGAGATCACCCCGATCGCCGAGGTCGTCGACGGCACCGTCGCCGACCTGTCGTCGACCATCGGTGCGGTCGTCGACGCCCTGGGCTTCGAGGCCTGACCCACGCCCGACGACGGACGGCCGGCCCCGGATCTCCGGGGCCGGCCGTCCGTCGTGGCCGGGACGTGTGGTCCGGGTCAGCCCGTCTCGACCTGGTCGGTGAGCGGCTCGGCCGGACGGCCGGGGGCCGGGGCCCACGCCTCGTCGTCGAGCATCGGGCAGGCCAGCCACTCGTCCGGGACACCGAAGCCGTCGACCAGGGTCCGGGCGTGCGGACGCAGCTCGGCGCACAGCCCGTTGACCAGCGGCCGGATCGAGCGGGACTCGGCGGCGGTGAGCCGGCCGGTCTCCAGGTACCAGGCCCGCTCGCGGTCGATCACGGTGAGCACGTGCAGGTCGTAGACCCGCTCCAGCAGCGCGCGCACCGCGGGGTCGTCGACGGTCACGAGCTTGTCCGCGAACGACGCCTCCACCAGCGTGTCCACGTGCGCGCGGGCCGCGGTGAGCAGCAGGTCCTGGGCGGAGTTGAAGACGGCGAACTCGTCGTTGCCCGTGCGCATGGCCGGAGCCAGGTTGCGGATCGCCGCGGCCAGGGTGTCCTCGCGACGGACGGCCAGCAGCTCCCGGCGGCGCGTGCGGTCGGTCAGGTCGATCCCGCGGAACGGGAGCCGCCGGGTCAGCGACGCGGCCCCGGTCCGCTCGGCCAGCACCCCGGCGAGCTGACGGCCGAGCAGCGGCGCGATCTCGAGCGGGTTGCCCTTCTTGATCGTGCGGCCGTAGTCCGACAGCAGCTCCTTGGCCAGCAGCTGCAGCAGGACCGTGTTGTCGCCCTCGAACGTGGTGAACACGTCGGTGTCGGCCTTGAGCGCGGGCAGCAGGTTCTCCTCCAGGTAGCCCGCGCCGCCGCAGGCCTCCCGGCAGGTCTGGATGGTGTGCGTGGCGTGCCAGGTCGCGATCGCCTTGATCCCGGCGGCGGACTGCTCCAGCGTGCGCTGCTCGCGTGCGCCGACCGGTCCGGCGCCCGGGGCCTGGATGTCGTGCATCCGCTGGACCAGGTCGTCCTGGGTGAAGTGCAGGGCGAACGTCGTCGCCAGCGCGGGCAGCAGCTTCTGCTGGTGGGCGAGGTAGTCGAGGACCGCGATCTCCTCGCCGGTCGCCGGGTTGGCGAACTGGCGACGGCGCTCGCCGAAGCGCACGGCCAGGGTGAGCGCCTTCTCGGTCGCCGCGCCGGCACCGCCCGCCACCGAGATGCGGCCGCGGACCAGCGTGCCGAGCATGGAGAAGAACCGCGCCGTCTCGTTCTCGATCGACGACGAGTACGTCCCGTCCGGGGCGACGTCGGCGAAGCGGTTGAGGAGGTTCTCGCGCGGGATGCGGACGTGGTCGAAGGCCAGCCGTCCGTTGTCGACACCGTTGAGGCCGGCCTTGCGGCCGTCGTCGCCGATCTGCACGCCGGGCAGGGCCCTGCCGTCGCTGTCGCGCAGCGGCACGAGGAAGGCGTGCACGCCGGGCTTCTCGTCGCCGGTGATCAGCTGGGCGAACACGACCGCCATCCGGCCGTCCCGCGCGGCGTTGCCGATGTACTCCTTGCGGGCCTGCGGGTACGGGGTGTGGACGACGAACTCGCCCGCCTCCCGGTCGTAGGTCGCCGTGGTGTGCAGGTGCTGCACGTCGGAGCCGTGCCCGGTCTCGGTCATCGCGAAGCAGCCGAGCAGCTCGCCGTCGATGATCTTGCGGAGGTACTGCTCGTGGTGCCGCTCGGTGCCGAGTACCTGGACCGCGCCGCCGAACAGGCCCCACTGCACGCCGGCCTTGACCAGCAGCGACAGGTCTCCGTAGGCCAGCATCGCGAACGCGGCGACGACCCCGCCGACGTCGCCCTGGCCGCCGACCGACGGGTCGAACCCGGTGTGCGGGCGGCCCGAGGAGGTCAGGAACTTCAGCGAGTCGGTGATCCACTCGCGGTACTGCGCCGAGCTCAGGTCGGGGTCCGCGCGCATCTCGGCGTTGGCCGCCAGCTGTTCGCGGGTCTCCTGCCGGGCCCGGGCCCAGCGCCCGTCGACGACGGTGCGGAGCGCCTCGGCGGGGACGGCGTCGGGGCTCGGAAGGGTGCTGCGGGTCATGACTGAACCTCCTGCTGCACGTGCGATGCCAGGCCGGACAGTCCGGACCAGGCCAGGTCGGTGAGATGGGCGGCGATCCGCTCACGGGGGGTGCCGTCGGGGCGGGCGAGCCAGTCGTCGGCCGCCCCCCGGACGAGGCCGACGATCGCGTGGCCCCAGATGCGGGCGGCGGCCCGCGGGTCGGTGCCGGTCCCCGTCGCGGTGCCGAGGTTGCCGGCGATGACCACGGCCACCTCGTCGCCGATCACGGTCACGAGGTCGTTGACCGGGTCGCTCGTCTCGGTGCGGCCGGTGTCGGCGGTGGGGGCGCGCCGGGTGGTGCCCTGGGTGAGCAGCGGTCGCTGTACCACGAACCGGTACAGCTCCGGGTCGATCTCGATCAGCCTGAGGTAGGCGTCGATCCCGGCCGCGACGGCCGCCCGCGGCCCGCGGCCCGCGTCGGACAGGGCCTCGGCGGTGGCTCGCCGGACCTCGGCCAGCAGGACGCCGGCCACCGACTCGCAGATCGCGGTGTAGAGGCCGGCCCGGTCGCCGAAGTGCCGGTAGATCACGGTCTTGCTGGTTCCGGCGGACGCGGCGATCTCGTCCATCCCGATGCCGGCGCCGTGCCGGCGGATGGCCCCGATCGCGGACCCGACGAGCGCCGCCCGCCGCTGCTCGCGGTGGGCGTCCCATCGGCTGTCGCGTCTGTCCCGTCCGGCCTTCACGAAACCCATAGTACCGTGTACCTTGAGTACCGGCTACCCCGTGGTAACGACGAACCACGAGCTGATGCTCCGCCCGCCCGGAGCCGCGTGCAGCGCGGCGACCCGATCGGGTGGGGCGGGACCCGATCCAGGAGGGACGACCCCCATGCCAGCCAGCACCCGGCGCGCCGCCGTCATCGGCGGCAACCGCATCCCGTTCGCGCGGGCCAACGGTGCCTACGCCTCCGCCTCGAACCTCGACATGCTCACCACGACGCTCGACGGTCTGGTGGCCCGCTTCGGGCTGGCCGGCGAGCGCCTGGGTGAGGTCGTGGCCGGCGCCGTGCTCAAGCACTCCCGCGACTTCAACCTGACCCGCGAGGCGGTCCTCGGCTCCCGGCTGAACCCCGCCACCGCGGCCTACGACGTGCAGCAGGCCTGCGGCACCGGCCTGGAAGCGACGATCGCCGTCGCCAACAAGATCGCGCTCGGCCAGATCGAGTCCGGCGTGGCCGGTGGTGTCGACACCGCGTCGGACGCGCCGATCGCGCTGAACGACGACCTGCGCCGCGTGCTGGTGAAGCTCAACGCCGCGCGGACGACGGTGGACCGGCTGAAGCTCGTCGGGCAGCTGCGCCCCGGCCAGATCGTCCCGGACATCCCGGAGAACTCCGAGCCGCGCACCGGCCTGTCGATGGGCGAGCACGCGGCGCGCACCGCGCTGGAGTGGGGCATCGGCCGCACCGAGCAGGACGAGCTGACCGCGCGCAGCCACCACAACCTGGCCGCCGCCTACGACCGCGGCTTCTTCGACGACCTCGTCACGCCCTACCTGAAGCTGACCCGCGACAACAACCTGCGCGCGGACTCCTCGGTGGAGAAGCTCGCGAAGCTCAAGCCGGTCTTCGGGAAGGGCCCGGACGCCACGATGACGGCGGGCAACTCGACCCCGCTGACCGACGGCGCCGCGCTCGTCCTGCTCGGCTCCGACGAGTGGGCCGCCGAGCACAAGCTGCCGGTGCTGGCCCACGTCGTCGACGCCGAGACCTCGGCCGTGGACTACGTGCACGGCCCGGACGGGCTGCTCACCGCGCCGGTGTTCGCCGTCCCGCGGATGCTCGAGCGCAACGGTCTGTCCCTGCAGGACTTCGACCTGTACGAGATCCACGAGGCGTTCGCCTCGGTCGTGCTCGTGCAGCGCAAGGCCTGGGAGGACCCGCGCTTCTGCAAGGAGCGCCTGGGCCTCGACGCGCCGCTGGGCGCCGTCGACGACGCGAAGCTCAACGTCGCGGGCTCCTCGCTCGCCGCGGGGCACCCGTTCGCCGCGACCGGCGGGCGGATCGTCGCCACCCTGGCCAAGCTCCTGCGGGAGAAGGCCGACACGGAGAAGAAGGACCAGCGCGGCCTGATCTCGATCTGCGCCGCGGGCGGCCAGGGCGTCGTCGCGATCCTGGAGGCGAAGAAGGCATGAGCGACCTGCTCGCGACCCTGTCCAACACCGGCATCGCCAAGCAGCTGGGGCTGCCCACGGTGCCGACGCTGCGCCGGCACCGCCCCGGGGACCCGCTGCTGGCCGGCCCGGTGCTCGTCGCGTCGGTCGGCGGGTCGCGCTTCGCCGAGGCCGTCACCGCGTTCGTCGAGGAGCAGGGCGTCCCCGCGCTCACGGCGGTCGGCGAGGACCGGCTGCACGGCGTCGTCATCGACCTGTCGGGGGCGCGGACGCTGGCCGACCTCGCTGCCGCCCAGCAGATCCTCACCCCCGCGGTGAAGCGGCTCGGGCCCTCGGGCCGGGTGCTGCTGATCGGCGCCGAGCCCGCCGAGGCGTCCGGGGCCGAGGCGGCCGCCGTCGCCCAGTCGCTCGACGGCCTGGTCCGCTCGATCGGCAAGGAGCTGCGGTTCGGCGCGACGGCGAACCTGCTCGTGGTGACCTCCGACGTGACCCCCGCGGCGATCGACTCGTCGGTCCGGTTCTTCCTGTCGGCCCGCTCCGCCTACGTCGACGGCCAGGTCGCGCACGTCGCCGCCCCGGTCGGGACCCCGCGGGAGCCGGCCGAGGTCGACGACCCGCGCGCCGAGGAACAGCCGCTCGCCGGGCGCATCGCGGTGGTCACCGGGGCGGCACGGGGCATCGGCGCGGCCATCGCCGACACCCTGGCCCGCGACGGCGCGACGATCGTCGCCGTCGACATCCCGGCGGCCGGCGAGGGCCTGGCCCGCACCGCGAACCGCACCGGCGGCACCGCGCTGCAGCTGGACATCACCGCGTCGGACGCGGCGGACCGGCTGCTCTCGCACCTCGCCGACCGGCACGACGGCGTCGACATCGTGGTGCACAACGCGGGCATCACCCGCGACAAGCTGCTCGCGAACATGACCGAGGACCGGTGGAACTCGGTGCTCGGGGTCAACCTGGGCGCCCAGCTGACGATCAACGAGGCGCTGCTGGCGAAGGGCTCCCCGCTGCACGAGGCCGGCCGCGTGGTCTGCGTGTCGTCCCAGTCGGGCATCGCGGGCAACCGCGGCCAGACCAACTACGCCGCCTCGAAGGCCGGTGTGATCGGGATGGTCCGCGCGCTCGCCCCGCGGTTCGCCGAGCGTGGTGCGACGATCAACGCCGTCGCGCCCGGGTTCATCGAGACCGACATGACCGCGACGATGCCCGTCGCCACCCGCGAGGGCGGCCGCCGGATCAACTCGCTCAAGCAGGGCGGGCTGCCGGTCGACGTCGCCGAGGCCATCGGCTGGTTCGGCCGTGCCGAGTCCGGCGGGCTCAACGGGCAGGTCGTGCGGGTCTGCGGCCAGTCGATGCTGGGGGCCTGATGACCGTGGCCGAGGCCCGGAAGGTCACCGAGCTGCCCGGCCCGCCGTCGCTGGGGCAGTACTACGCCTCCGCGGCCGCCCGGGCGGCGCTGCCCGGCGGCTCCGGCCGGTCGCTCCCCGCGACCGAGCTGGTCCGCCGCGGCGTCACCGTCGAGCAGGGGCACCTCGCCGACTACGCCCGGGTCTGCGGGTTCCGGGTCGGCAACGCCCTGCCGGTGACCTACCCGCACATGCTCACCTTCGGGCTGCAGGTCGTGCTGATGGCCGGCCGGTCGTTCCCGCTGCCGCTGCCCGGACTGGTGCACATCGCCAACCGGATCACCGTGCACCGGGCGATCGCCCCGACCGAGACGCTCGACGTCCGGGTGTGGGCCGAGCGGTTCACCCGCCACCCCAAGGGCGCGCAGGTGGATCTGATCGGCGAGGTCTCCGCGGGCGGCGAGACCGTCTGGGAGGGCCGCAGCACCTACCTGGCCCGCGGGGCGACGGCCCCGGACGGCCCGGTGGGCGGCGACGGCACGGCCGACATCGCCGAGCCGCCGGTGCCCACCGGTCCGGCGAACGCGCTGTGGCGGGTCCCGGGCGACATCGGGCGCCGCTACGCGGCCGTCTCCGGCGACGTGAACCCGATCCACCTGCATCCGCTCACCGCGAAGGCGATGGGCTTCCCGCGGGCGATCGCGCACGGCATGTGGACCGCGGCGCACGCCGCCGCGGCGCTGGAGGGCCGGGTCCCCGACGCCTGCACCTACGAGGTCGTGTTCCGCAAGCCGGTGCTGCTCCCGGCGAAGGTCGAGCTCGTGACCGAGCAGACCGCAGGCGGGGCGTGGGGATTGGCCCTGCGCAGCGCCGAGGACGCGCACAAGCTCCACCTGGTCGGCCGCATCGGCGGGTAGACCGGGCGCATGGACGAGGAACGACCCCGACCGGGTGGGCAGGTCTGCTCACCCGGTCGGGTGATTCTGGATCGGTCCACAGGCCGGTACAGCAACGTTTTCCCGATGACGGACGTCTTCCTCTGTGTCCATCATTCGTCATCCGACATCCGTGAGGAGGCCATGCGATGAACGAGGACATCTCGATCGAGACCGACGAGCAGCACGACGACGAGTCCCACATCGTCCGCGGACTCGACTAGGTCGGGCGGAGGAGCTCGTCCCGGCGCGGTGGAACCCACCGGCGTCCGCGGACCGGCACGGGTTCGCGCAGACCCTCGATCAGGAGCTGCGCCACCCGCCCACCCGGATAGTGTCGGGCCCATGCTGGTCGAGCGCATGCGCCCGTTCACCTCGACGATCTTCACCGAGATCTCCCGCCTCGCGGTCGAGACCGGTGCGATCAACCTCGGCCAGGGCTTCCCGGACACCGACGGTCCGGCCTCCCTGCTCGCCGACGCCGCCGCCAACATCACCGAGCGCGGCCTGAACCAGTACCCGCCCGGCCCGGGTGTACCCGCGCTGCGCGAGGCCGTCGCCGCGCACCAGCAGCGCTGGTACGGCCTCGACGTCGACCCGGCCGACGTCGTCGTCACCACGGGGGCGACCGAGGCGATCGCCGCGACCCTGCTCGGGCTCTGCGGCCCCGGTGACGAGGTCGTCGCCTTCGAGCCCGCCTACGACTCCTACGCCGCCGCCGTCGCGCTGGCCGGCGCCACGCTGCGGACCGTGCCGCTGCTCCCGCCCGACTTCGGCTTCGACGACGACGCGCTGGCCGGCGCGTTCTCCGACCGCACCCGGGTGGTGCTGGTCAACACCCCGCACAACCCGACCGGCGCCGTGCTCACCCGCGACCAGCTGACCCGGGTCGGGGAGCTCGCCGTCGCGCACGACGCCGTCGTCGTCACCGACGAGGTGTACGAGCACATGGTCTTCGACGACGCCCGGCACGTGCCGATGGCGTCGCTGCCCGGACTCGCCGACCGCACCCTCACGATCTCCTCGGCGGGCAAGACGTTCTCGGTGACCGGCTGGAAGGTCGGCTGGGTGCACGGCCCGCCGGAGCTCGTCGCCGCGCCGCGGGCGGTCAAGCAGTTCCTCACCTTCCACGGCGGCGCCCCGCTGCAGCCCGCCGTCGCGCACGCGCTGGCCTTGGGCGACGACTTCTACACCGGCCTCACCGCGGACCTGGCCCGCAAGCGGGACCTGCTGTCAGCAGGGCTGCGGGCGGCCGGGTTCGACGTGCTCACCCCGCGCGGGACGTACTTCGTGGTCGCCGACCCGCGCCCCCTCGGGTTCGACGACGGCGTCGACCTGGCCTGGAAGCTGCCCGGGCTGTGCGGGGTCGCCGCCGTCCCGGTGTCGGTGTTCTGCCCGTCGCCCGAGGCGGCGCGGGCGTACCGGCCGTTCGTGCGGTTCGCGTTCTGCAAGCGCGACGACGTGCTGGAGAAGGCGGCCGCGCGGCTCGCGGGACTGTGGGCGTGACCGCGGTGCCGGGCCCGGGCGCGAGCCGGGTGCCGGTCGTCGTCGGCGCCGACCGGGAGCGGCTGCGAGACCCGCTGGAGGTCACCGGCCCGCCCGCGCCGCCCGCTTGACGCTGACGACCAGCAGCGCCGACATCGCCCCCCACACCACGATCGACTGCACCGACAGGATCGGCAGCGCCACCACCGGGGCCAGCGTGTAGGCCAGGGTGATCCGCAGCGCCGCCTCCAGCGCCATCACCAGCGCCGCGACGCCCGTCGCGCGGCGCAGCGTCCGCCGGAACACCGGGTTGGCCGCCCACTGGCGCTCCATCAGCTCCGGCAGGTCGGGGCGCCGGGCACTGCCGAAGAACCGGCACACGTGGAACACCAGCGGTCGGCGCCCGACCACCAACGACCCGGCGAGCAGCAGCCCGAACGCGACGCTCTGGATCGCGTCGCGGGCCACGGCGAAGCGGGCGTCGCCGCTGAGCAGCGACGTCGCCAGCCCGGCGGCGATGGTGACCAGCACGATCATCCCGACCGGGTTGAGCCTGCGGTGCCGCACCGCCTGCACCAGCACGTTCAGCGCGGGCGGCAGCGCGGACCAGGCCAGCGCCACGACGTCGGACATGCCCTGCCCGGTCAGCACGACGTAGACGAGGTAGGGCAGCGCCGCGTCCACCAGCAGCGAGCCCACGGTCTGCCGCAGCACGGCGCCGCGGCCCGCGGGGGCGGTGGCCGACGGGGTGGCCGTCGGTGTGGTGGTCGGGGTCATCGGTGCCTCCGGAGTACGGCGGATCGGTCCCGACGACGGTCCCGCGCGCGGACCCCCTCCCGGATCCACCCGGAGACCGACCCCGGGTGGAGATCGGCTCTCCACCCACCGGTCCCGATCTCCGGCGGCCCAGCTCACTCGATCGGCCTAGACTCCGGCCCATGGATGCGCAGCGACCCGCGACGCGGCCGGGCCGTCAGGTCGTCGGGCTGCCGGTACGGGCCCTGCTCGCCCTCGTCGTGGCGTCGGCGAACGTCATCGGCGCGGCCGTGGTGCTGGTCATCGCGGCCTTCGTGCTGCCGCGCGAGCAGCTGCTCGACGCCGTCGAGATCCGGCTGGTCAACCTCGTCGTGCTCGGGATCTACCTGCTCGTCGCCGTCCCGGTCGGGATCTGGTTCGGCCGCCGGAAGCTGACCCTGCGCCGCTCCTCGCGGGATCCGCAGGCCGACGAGCGAGCGCTGGTCCTGCGGGCGCCCGCCCGCATCTCGTCGATGGTCGCGCTGCTGTGGATGGTGGCCGCGGTCCTGTTCTGCTTCCTGAACCTGCGCTACTCCGGCCGGCTGGGCTTCTCGGTCACCGCCACCGTGCTGATCGGCGGCGTGACCACGTCGTCGCTGTCCTACCTGCTGGTCGAGCGGATGCTGCGCCGTGCCGCGGCCCGGGTGCTGTCCGGACGGCCGCCGAAGCGGCGTCGCCTGGTCACCGGGGTCATGCTGCGCTCGGTCGGGTTCTGGGCGCTCGGCACCGCGGTCCCGATCTCCGGGATCATGCTGGCCGGGCTCGTCGCGCTGGTGTTCGGCGACTCCTCACCCACCCAGCTCGCGGTCACCATGCTCGCGCTGGGCGGCACCGCGATCGGGGTCGGGCTGATCACGACGCTCGGGGCCGCCCGCGCCATCGCCGACCCCGTGCTGGCCGTGCGCCGCGCGCTGGCCCGGGTGCAGGACGGCGATCTCGACGTCCGCCTGCCCGTCTACGACAACACCGAGCTCGGCCAGCTCCAGGCCGGGACGAACAGCATGGTCGAGGGCCTGCGCGAGCGGGAGCGGATCCGCGACCTGTTCGGCCGCCACGTCGGTCGCGACGTCGCCGAGGCCGCCTCGGCGCGCGGCGACGGCATCCGGCTCGGTGGCGAGGTGCGCCCGGTCGCCGTCCTGTTCATCGACCTCGTCGGCTCGACGACGATGGCCGCCCGCCGCCCGCCCGAGGAGGTCGTGGCGGTGCTGAACCGCTTCTTCGGTGTGGTCGTCGAGTGCGTCGAGCAGGCCGGCGGGTGGATCAACAAGTTCGAGGGCGACGCCGCGCTCGCGGTCTTCGGTGCCCCGCTCGACCTCGACGACGCCCCCGGCGCCGCGCTGAGCGCCGCCCGCTGCCTGGGCGCCCGCCTGGCCGAGGAGATGCCCGAGGTCGAGGCCGGGATCGGCGTGTCCGCGGGTGACGCCGTGGCCGGCAACATCGGGGACCCGCGCCGCTACGAGTACACCGTGATCGGCGACCCGGTGAACGAGGCCGCCCGGCTCACCGAGCTGGCGAAGTCCGTGCCGGGAATGGTCGTCGCGTCCGCGCGGGCCGTCGACGCCGCCGGTGCGGAGGCCGCGCGGTGGCGGGCCGGGGAGTCGGTGACGCTGCGCGGACGGGACGAGCCGACCGGGGTCTGCGTGCCCGCCGAGCACGCCCAGGACACCGCCGCGCCCGTCGGATCCGGGGAGAACAGTCGTACGTGACTGTCGTGGTGTCCTCGGGCAGGATGCCGCCATGGGCAACGGCGCTACCGGGTTCAGTGAGCAGACCGCCGCGGCGATCCAGCGGGTGCGACGGCACTCGCTCGGGGACCTCCTGCACCGCACGGCCGTCCGGTACCCGGGCAAGACCGCGGTCGTCGACGGCGACACCCGCTGGACGTTCGCCGAGTTCGACGCGGCGGTGAACCGGTGCGCCGCCGCCCTGGCGGAGCAGGGGCTGGCCAAGGGCGACCGGCTCGCGCTGCTCTCGCACAACTGCCGCCAGTTCGCGGTGCTCGTCTACGCCACCGCGCGGCTCGGCGTCGTGCTCGTGCCGATCAACTTCATGCTGAACGCCGAGGAGATCGCGTTCATCCTCGACCACTCCGGGGCGACGGCGTTCGTCGTCGAGGACGCGCTGGCCGCCACCGGGGAGAAGGCGCTCGCGCAGTCGTCGGAGCCGGCGTCGGTCCGGGCCTGGATCGGGCTGTCCGGACAGGCACCGACCGGCGACTGGGCCGACCTGGACGCCTGGATCGACGGCGACGGCGACCCCGGTGAGCCCGACGTGCACATCGCCGACGACGACCCGCTGCGCCTCATGTACACCTCCGGCACCGAGTCGCGGCCCAAGGGCGTCATGCTGCCGAGCCGGTCGCTGATCACCCAGTACGTGTCGTGCGTCGTCGACGGCGGGATGGAGCACGACGACGTCGAGCTGCACTCGCTGCCGCTCTACCACTGCGCGCAGCTGGACTGCTTCCTGTCCGTCGACGTCTACCTGGGCGCGACCAGCATCATCCTCCCGGCGCCGGACCCGGCCCGGCTTCTGGAGACCATCGAGCGGGAGAAGGTCACCAAGCTCTTCTGCCCGCCGACGGTGTGGATCTCGCTGCTGCGCCACCCGGACTTCGACACCCGGGACCTGTCGAGCCTGCGCAAGGGCTACTACGGCGCCGCGGCCATGCCGGTCGAGGTGCTGCAGGAGCTGTCCCGGCGGCTGCCCGACGTGCGGCTGTGGAACTTCTACGGCCAGACCGAGACCTCGCCGCTGGCGACCCTGCTGGGTCCGGACGAGCAGCTCAGCCACGCCGGGTCGGCCGGGCGGGCGTCGCTGAACGTCGAGACGCGCGTCGTCGACGACGAGGGCGACGAGGTCCCGCCGGGTGAGGTCGGCGAGATCGTGCACCGCAGCCCGCACGTGACGCTGGGGTACTACCGGAACGAGGAGAAGACCGCCGAGGCGTTCGCCGGCGGCTGGTTCCACTCCGGCGACCTGGGCGTGATGACGGCCGACGGGTACCTGTCCGTCGTCGACCGCAAGAAGGACATGATCAAGACCGGTGGGGAGAACGTGGCCTCCCGCGAGGTGGAGGAGGCGCTCTACCTGCTCGACGGCGTCGCCGAGGTCGCCGTGTTCGGCGTCAGCCACCCCCATTGGATCGAGGCCGTCACCGCGGTCGTCGTCCCGAAGCAGGGGGTGACGCTGACCCGCGAGCAGGTCGACGCGCACGCGAGGGACAAGCTCGCCGGCTACAAGCGGCCCAAGTACGTCGTGTTCGCCGACGCCCTCCCCAAGAACCCCAGCGGCAAGATCCTCAAGCGGGAGCTGCGCACCGAGCACGGCGACATCGCCGCCCGGGAGGGCTGAGCCCGCCCCGGGCGTCAGCAGCCCGGCCGGACCACGAACTCGGCCTCCACCTCGGCCCGGACGGTGATGTCGTCCGGGGCGAGCAGCGTCCCGAGCCCGCCGTCGGCGGACTCGGCGCCCCAGCTGCCGGGCGCGCCGACGGCCCGCGCGCTCATCGCGACCGCCCGGCCGCCGAGCATCCCGGTGTCGGCGACCGAGCGCGGGGCGACGGTGCCCAGGTCCAGGGCGTCGGCGTAGTCCTGGGCGCGTTCGACGGCCTGGCGCAGCGCGTCCTGCCGGGACGCGCGCTCGATCTCGCGGCGGTGGTCGCGGGCCAGGTCCCAGGTGATCCCCTGGATCTGCGCACCGGTGAACCGGTCCACACCGGACAGCCACGCGCCGAGCCGGGCGACGTCGTCGAACTCCACCGACACCGACACCGACGCGTGGTGCACCGGCGGCTGCGGGCGCCCCTCGAAGGAGGGCTGTTCGACCCAGCTGCGGGCCTGGTCGACGACGTAGCGCCGGACCGGCCCGGCGTCGGGGTCGTGCAGGCCGCGCACGTCGGCGACGAGCGCCGCGGTGCCGCGCTCGACCTCCGCCCGCACCGGGGCGGCCTCGGGGCCCTGCGCCTGGACGACGACGAGCGCGGTGCCGCGCTCGGCGGGCACCTGCCGCTCGTGCTCGCCCCGCACCCTGATCACGACGTCGCTCATGCCAGCTTCTCCCACAGGAATCCGTAGGCCAGTGCGGCCATCCTGGCGGCCTGCGCGTTGTCCGCGGCGCCGCCGTGCCCGCCCTCGATGTTCTCGTAGTAGGTCACGTCGTGGCCGGCGGCCTCCAGCGCGGCGGTGAACTTGCGGGCGTGGCCGGGGTGCACCCGGTCGTCGCGGGTGGAGGTCAGCAGGATCGTCGGCGGGTAGTCGGCCGCGTCGTCGATCAGGTGGTACGGCGAGAACGTCCGGATGAACTCCCAGTCGTCGGTGTCCGGGTCGCCGTACTCGGCCATCCAGGAGGCACCGGCGAGCAGGTGGCTGTAGCGCTTCATGTCCAGCAGCGGCACCTGGATGACCACCGCGCCGAACAGCTCCGGGTAGCGGACCAGCATGTTCCCGGCCATCAGGCCGCCGTTGCTGCCGCCCTGCACGGCGAGGTGAGCCCGCGAGGTGACGCCGCGGTCGATCAGGTCCCGGGCGACGGCGGCCATGTCCTCGTAGGCCCGCGGCCGCTTCTCGCGCAGCGCCGCCCGGTGCCAGCGCGGCCCGTACTCGCCGCCGCCGCGCAGGTTCGCGACCGCGTACACCCCGCCGCGCTCCAGCCAGGACCGGCCCGTGCCACCGGAGTAGCCGGGGGTCATGGGGATCTCGAAGCCGCCGTAGCCGTAGAGCAGGGTGGGGGCGGAGCCGTCGAAGGGCAGGTCGTCGCGCCGGACCAGGAAGTACGGGACCCGGGTGCCGTCGTCGCTGGTCACGAAGTGCTGCTCGATGACGTGGCGGGACGCGTCGAAGAACGCGGGCGCGCTGCGCAGCGGACGGGGCTGTTCGCCGACCGTCGCGATCGACAGCGTCGACGGGGTCAGGTAGTCGGTGACGATCAGCCAGACGTCGTCGCTCTCGTCGACGTCGACCGCGGCGACGGTGACGCTGCCGAACTCCGGTGCCCCGGTGAACGGCGCGCGGGTCCAGCCCTGCTCGCCCGGGGTGAGCACGACGAGCCGGTCGACGACGTGTTCCAGCACGTCGAGCACGAGGTGGTGGCGGGTCCAGGCGTACCCGGCGAGCGAGGAGGAGTCGGTGGGCTCGAACAGCACCTCCCACGAGGGGGTGCCGGCCAGGACGTCGTCGAAACGGGCGGCGAGCAGGGAGCCCGCGGTGAACGAGCCCCAGTCCTCGCGCAGCTCGACGGTGCACCACTCGCGGTGCACGTCGGTCATCGCGGAGTCCGGGACGTCGATCTTGGTGAGGGTCCCGTCCCCGCCGATGAGGTACAGCTCGTCGGCGTAGAAGGCCAGCGCCCGGCGCAGGAAGTCCCGCTCGAAGCCGGGGGTGTGGTCACGGAACGCCGAGATGCTGAGGTCGGTCTCCTCGCCGGCGTAGACCAGCTCGGCGGACTCCAGGGCCTCGCCGCGGCGCAGCCGCCGCACCGTGCGCGGGTAGCCCGACGTGGTCATGGTGCCCGGGCCGAGGTCGGTGGACAGGTAGACGGTGTCCCGGTCGATCCAGCTCATCCCGCCCTTCGCCTCGGGCCGGGAGAACCCGCCGTCGACGAAGCTGCGGCTCGGGATGTCGAACTCGCGCGTGACGTCGGCGTCGGCGCCGCCGCGGGACAGGTCGACCAGCGCGCGGTCGAGGTCCGGGCGCAGGAACCGGGCACCGTGCCAGACCCAGTTCTCGCCCTCGGCGGCGTTGAGCGCGTCGACGTCGAGCAGCACCTCCCACTCGGTGTCGGCGCTCCGGTAGGACTCCGGCGTGGTGCGCCGCCACAGGCCGCGCGGGTGCTGCTCGTCGGTCCAGAAGTTGTAGTAGTGCCCGCCGCGGGCGGTGACGAACGGGATCCGGTCGCGGGAGTCGAGGACCTCGCGGATCCCCGACTCCAGCTCGGCGAACAGCGGGGTGCCGGTCAGCCGCGCCTCGGTGCGGGCGTTGCGCTGCGACACCCATTCCAGGGCCTCGGTGCCGGTGACGTCCTCGAGCCAGGCGTGCGGGTCGTTCGTCATGACCCGATCATCGCTCACACGAACGGAGCGACGGTGATCCCGGCCCGGGCGAGCTCGTCACGGACCCGTCGGGCGGTCGCGACGGCGCCGGGGGAGTCGCCGTGCAGGCAGGCGGACTCGGCACGGACCGCGACGTCGCTGCCGTCGACCGCGCGCACCGTCCCCGTCCCGACCACACGGACGAGCCGTTCGGCCGCCTCCGCGGGGTCGTCGAGCAGCGCACCCGGTTCGCCGCGCGGCACGAGCCCGCCCTCACCGGTGTAGCCGCGGTCGACGAAGAACTCGCCCACCGCGCGCAGCCCGGCCCGCTCGGCCTCCGCGAGCAGCTCGGACCCGGGCAGCCCGAGCACCGGCAGCGACGGGTCGTACGCCCGCACCGCCCGGACCACCGCACGCGCCTGCGCGGTGTGCGTCCGCGTGGCGTTGTAGAGCGCGCCGTGCGGCTTGACGTAGCGGACCCGGGTGCCCGCGGCCCGGCACAGGGCCTCGAGGCCGCCGATCTGGTAGAGCACGTCGTCGGTCAGCGCGTCGGGCTCGATGTCGAGGAACCGGCGCCCGAACCCGCGCAGGTCCGGGTACGACACCTGCGCCCCGACGACGACCTCCGCCCCGGCCGCCCCGGTGGTCGTGACCCGCAGCGTCGAGGGATCCCCGGCGTGGAACCCGCACGCGACGTTCGCCGAGGTGACGAGCCCGAGCATCGCCTCGTCGTCGCCGAGGGTCCACCGGCCCCAGGACTCACCGAGGTCGGCGTTCAGGTCGATCGTGCTCACGGGCGTGTCCTCGGTGTCTGCGTCGGTGTCTGCATCGGAGTCCGTGTCGGTCCGGGGCCCAGTGTGACCGGTATCGGCTCGCTCGGAGATCGGAGCTCCTGGGCCCGGCGGCCCGGGATCGGGCCATCTCGCCCGGGCCCGGGGGCACCGGAGGGTGCTGGTTCTCCGAACTCGCTTACCCGGTAAGCGGATTCGGAGAACAGGGGTGTCCGGGGGCCGGTTCCTGCCGGCGTGGAGGCGCGTCGCCTCATCGGCATCCTGTCCTGCGAGAAACAGTGCGTCCCGGGAACGGTTCTGCGGACGTCGGGCCTCCCCGGAACCGGGGGAGCCGGGGCGAGGCACGGACGAGGACCGACCGGCCCTGCCCCGGCGCGAGGGCGGCGGGCAGCCCTGCCCGGTCAGCCCTCCTGCAGCGCCCCCGCCCGCACCAGGACGGCGGCCCGGTGCCCCACGCGGACCCGTTCGAGGGGCCGGGCCCCGCCCGGCAGCGGCACCGTCCGCCCGCGCCCGACGGCCACGACCACGGCGTCCGGGCGGAGCGCGGTCGCGACCGCGCGCAGGAACTCGACCCCGGGGTCCCGGTCGTCGGCGGCGGCGCGGACGGGCCCGGCGTCGGGGGCCGGGGTGCCGGCCGCGCCGCCGGGCCGGGTGGGGGAGGCGGCCCAGGTCGTCCGGTGCCCGTGCGGCAGGTCGGCCAGGACCAGGTCCGGGCCGGTCCCGTACGGGCCCGCCCCGGCCAGTGCGTTGCGGACGGCGGCGGTGTCGCGGGCGTCGGCGAGGGTGACGGACCAGGCCGGGGTACTCGCCGGGACCAGGGTCCGGGCGGCGGTCGCGGCGTCGGCGTAGGACGGCTTGTCGTGCCGGGCCGCGAGGGCCTCGAGGTCCGCGGCGCGGGCGGTGAGGCCGCCCGGGTCGAGCAGGGCGAGGTTGCGCCGGGCCAGGTCGAGCGGCTCGGGGTCGGCGTCGGTGCCCACCAACCGCGCGAGGCCGGGGACGAGCAGGCCCAGCACGGCGAGTGTCACCCCGGCGCCGCAGCACGGGTCCCACACGGTGAGCGGGGCGTCGGCGGGCAGGTGGACGCGGGCGCGGGCGGCGAGCTCGACGGTCAGTCGTACCGGGAGGGTCGGGCGGCCCGGCGCCGACGCCAGCACCGCGTCGAGCGCCGCGTGGTTCGCGGCCGGGGCGTGGCGGTACTGCACCCGGGCAGTCCAGCAGCCCGCGGCCGCACCGGTTCCGGCGGGTGGCCGGTCAGCGGGTGCGGCGGTGCAGCCAGAACGCCACACCGCCGACCAGCAGCGCGACGACCACCAGCGCGCCGACGATCTGCGGGCCCGCGGTCCCGGCCAGGTAGCTGAGCGGGAGCCCGGCCAGCGCGATGATCAGCACCCAGGCGACCACCCGGCGGGTCGCGGGGCCCTCCGGGCCGGGTGTGTTCCGATCGTGCTCCATGTCCGGAACGTACCGGTCGGGCGTCGAGGCGGTGCCGCCCCGGGTCCGGTCCCGCGTCCGGCCCGGCCCGGTACCGGGGCTCAGCCGGTGTTCTTCATCCCGGCCGCGATCCCGTTGATCGTCAGCAGCAGGGCGCGCTCCAGGTCGGGATCCGGGTCGTCGCCCGCGGCCCGGCGCTGGGCGAGCAGCTCGACCTGCAGGTGGTGCAGCGGCTCGAGGTAGGTGTCGCGCACCGACAGCGTGCCCCGCAGCACCGGGTGCCGGGCGAGCAGCTGGTCCTCCCCGGTCACCGCGAGCAGCTCGCGGCGGGTGAGTTCGTGCTCGGCCCGGATCTGCGCGAACAGCCCCTGCTGCTCCGGCTCCACCAGGGTCGCGACGTAGTTCGACGCGATCCGCAGGTCGGTCTTCGCCAGCGTCATCTCGACGTTGCCGATCAGGTTCCGGAAGAACGCCCACTCCCGCATCTCGGCGAGCTCGTCGGCGTAGCCGGCCTCGCGGGCGGCCTTCAGCCCCGAGCCCAGGCCGTACCAGCCGGGCACGACCATCCGGGTCTGCGTCCAGCCGAACACCCACGGGATCGCCCGCAGGTCGTCGAGCGTCGGCTCGCCCTGCCCCGGTCGCTTCGACGGCCGCGACCCGACGTTGAGCCGCCCCAGCTCCTCCACCGGCGTCGCCGCGGTGAAGAACAGCGGCAGGCCCGGGTCGTCGACGAGCGTCCGGTAGGTCGCGGTGGCCGCCTCGGACACACAGTCCATGACCTCGTCCCACCGCTTCAGGGTCTCGGCCGGCCAGCGCGACGCCTGGTGCAGCAGCGACGCGTCCAGCATCGACGCCAGCAGGATCTCCAGGTTGTCGTGCGCCAGGCTGGGCAGCGAGTACTTGTCGGAGATGACCTCGCCCTGCTCGGTGAGCTTCATCGTGGCGTCGACCGACCCGAACGGGGCCGACGCGATGGCCTCACCGGCCGGGCCGCCACCGCGCCCGACCGACCCGCCGCGACCGTGGAACAGCCGCAGCCGCACCCCGTGCTCGGCGGCCACGTCGCGCAGCTGGCGCTGCGCCCGGTGGATCTGCCACTGCGACGCGGTGATCCCCGCGCCCTTGTTGGAGTCGGAGTACCCCAGCATGATCTCCTGCAGGTCACCGCGGTTGCGGACCTGCTGCCGGTACCCCGGGTCCGACAACAGCCCCTCCAGCAGCTCCCCGGCCCGGGACAGCTCCTCCACGGTCTCGAACAGCGGCACGAGGTCGATCGAGGAGCGCGGGTCGTCGCCGATCTCGACCATGTACGCCTCGCGGGCCAGCACGGCGACGGCGAGCAGGTCGTCGACGTCGCGGGCCATCGAGACGATGTAGGTCCGCACGACCTCGTCGCCGAACTCGTGCTGCAGCGCGTGCACCGTGTCGAACAGGTCCAGCACCGGCGCGGCGGCCTCGGGCACGCCGTAGTGGCGGCGGAACAGCGGCCGCTTGCTGCGCAGCTCCGCCGAGAGCAGCTCCCGGCGCTCGTCGCGGGTCAGCTCGGCGTAGGGCTTCTCCAGCTCGCCGAGCCCGTCGAACACCGCGCCGAGCGCGTCGTGGTGCTTCTGCGAGTGCTCGCGCACATCCATCTCGACCAGGTGCAGGCCCAGCGCGCGGGCCGAGCGGATCGCCCGGGCCAGGGTGCCGCCGGCGATCCGGGCTCCGTGGTGGCCGCGCAGCGACCGGTCGACGACCAGCAGGTCCTCCAGGTAGCCGGCCGACCCCAGGTAGTCGACGCCCGGCTCGTGCGCGGCGCCGGCCGCGATCCGCCGGCGGGTGTTCTCCAGCCGGGCCGCGACGTAGGACAGCTTGAGCCGGTACGGCTCGTGCGCGTTGAGCCGGATGTAGCGGTCGTGCACCGCGGGCAGTGCGCGGCGGTCCCGGGCCAGCGAGCCGCGCAGCTCCTCCGACACCCCCATCACCCGCGTCGACACCGACAGCTCGAAGACCAGCTTCTCGACCAGCGCGGTGTGGATCCGGATCGCCCGGTCGGCGTTCAGCTCCAGCACCTCGCGGGTCACCGCGGGGGTGACGTTGGGGTTGCCGTCGCGGTCGCCGCCGACCCACGACCCCAGTACGAGCGGACGCGCGTCGTCCGGGATCTCCAGCCCGGCCTCGGCGGCCTCCCGGGCGAACTCGCCCAGCAGGTCGGGGACGGTCCGCTCGCCGAGCCGGGCCGCGAACCAGGCGACGTTGCGGGCCTCGTCGATCACCATCGGCTTGCCGGGGCGGATGTCGTCGGTCTGCCAGAGCAGGTCGACCAGCGCGGCGAGCTCCTCGTCGGGCGCCCGCTCGTCGAGGGCGTCGACGATCCGGCGGAGGATGCCCAGCACCGACTGCCGGGTCGACTCGGTCGGGTGCGCGGTGAACACCGGGCGCAGCTCGGCCCGGGCCAGCACGTCGGCGACCTCGTCCGGGTCGGCCTCGGTGGCCAGGCGGCGCAGCACCGTCCGCAGCGGTCGTGCGTCGACCGGGCGGAGTTCCCGCAGCTCACGGGACCGGTGCAGCTGCTCGGCGACGTTGGCCAGCTGGAAGTACTGGGAGAACGCCCGCGCCAGCAGTACCGCGGTGCCGGTGTCGATCCCGTCGAGCAGGGCCGCGACGACGTCCGGCCCGGCCTCGCCGCGCGCCGAGTCCCGGGCCGCCCGGCGCACCTGCTCGACCAGCTCGAGGACCTCGGGACCGGACTCGTCGGACAGCGTCCGCCCGAGCATCGTCGACAACCGCCGGATGTCGGCGCGCAGCGCCTTCTGCTCGCTCTCGCTGACGACGCCCGAGTGCGCGGTCAGCGAGTCGGGGGCGAGTGCGGTGGTCTCCGAGGGGCTCACGCAGGCTCTCCGGTTCTCCGCGCGGTGGCGCGGGTCGGGACGGGCCGCTCGCGTCGTCGGGAACGGGGTTCGGGCAGCGGCATCGTCCCCCGCCGGCGCGGGGCGGGGCCATCGCTGGCGCCGCCCGTAACCCCGGGGAAACCTGATCCGCACGAACTCGGACACATCCGCACGACATCGCACATCATCGCGGGCCACACTGGGCGCATGACCCGCTGGCTGCGTCGCACCCCCGGTGCCTCCCGTCCCCGCATCGAGTTCGGGGCCGACTACAACCCCGAGCAGTGGCCGCGCGCGGTGTGGGAGTCCGACGTGGCGCTCATGCGCGAGGCAGGCGTGACGGTCGCGACCGTCGGCGTCTTCTCCTGGGCGCTGCTCCAGCCCGCGCCGGACCGCTGGGACCTCGGGTGGCTCGACGACGTGCTGGACCTGCTGCACGCGGGCGGGATCGCCGTCGACCTCGCGACGGGCACGGCGTCACCCCCGCCGTGGCTGCATCACCGGCACCCGGAGATCCTCGCCGTCGACGCCGACGGCCGGACCCTGGCGCCGGGCGGGCGCCAGCACCACCGCCCGACCTCCCCGGTGTTCCGCCGCCACGCCCTCGCCCTGGTCGAGCGGCTCGCCCGCCGCTACGGCGACCACCCCGCGCTCGCCGCCTGGCACGTGTCCAACGAGCTGGGCTGCCACGACGTCCACGACCACTCCGACGACGCACAGGTCGCGTTCCGCGCCTGGCTGCAGCGCCGCTACGGCGACCTCGACCGGCTCAACCACGCCTGGGGCACCGCGTTCTGGTCCCAGCACTACGGCGACTGGGACGAGATCGGCACCCCGCGCCGCACCGGCCCGGGCACCCACCCGAACCCGACCCAGCAGCTCGACTTCGCCCGCTTCTCCTCCGACGCCCTGCTCGACCACCTGCGCGCGGAGCGGGACCTGCTGCACGCGCTCACCCCGGACGTGCCCGTGACCACCAACTTCATGGTGATGGGCGAGACCAGCGGCATGGACTACGCGACCTGGGCGCCCGAGGTCGACGTCGTCGCCAACGACCACTACGTGTTCCCCGGCCCGGACGCCCGCGACGAGCTGTCGTTCTCGGCCAACCTCACCGGCAACCTCGCCGGCGGGCACCCGTGGTGGCTGATGGAGCACTCGACGTCGGCGGTGAACTGGCAGCCGGTCAACCGCGCCAAGCGCCCCGGGGAGCTCGCCCGCGACGCGCTCACCCACCTCGCGCACGGGGCCGACGCGCTCTGCTTCTTCCAGTGGCGCCAGTCCGCGGCGGGCGCGGAGAAGTTCCACTCGGCGATGGTGCCGCACGCCGGGCCGGCCTCGGCGCTGTTCCGCGACGTCACCGCGCTCGGGGCGACCCTGCGCGACCTGGCCCCGGTCGCCGGGGCGCGACGGGTCCCCGCGCCGGCCGCGGTGCTGTGGGACTGGCCGTCGTGGTGGGCGGCCGAGCAGCCGTTCACCCCGACCACCGAGCTGCGCTACAAGGCCGAGGCGCTCGGCTGGTACCGGGCGTTCCTCGACGCCGGGGTGCGGGCCGACGTCACGTCCGCCGACGCGGACCTGTCCGGCTACGGGCTGGTCGTCGCCCCGGTGCTGCACGTGGTCGGCCCGGACCGGGCGGCCGCGCTGACCGCCTACGTCGGGGCCGGTGGGCACCTGGTCACCACCTACTTCTCCGGCACCGTCGACGACGACGCGCACGCCGTCCTCGGCGGCTACCCGGGCGCGCTGCGCGACCTGCTGGGCATCCGGGTCGAGGAGTTCGCGCCGCTCGACCCGGGCGCCGTCGTCGAGCTCGACGACGGCTCCACCGGTGACCTGTGGAGCGAGGCCGTGCAGGTGGTGGACCCGGCCGTCGAGGTGCTCACCCGCTGGACCGGCGGCGGTACCGACCCGGCCGCGGGGGACCTCGCCGGGCTGCCCGCGGTGACCCGCCGCCCGGTCGGGGACGGATCGGCGACCTACGTCCCGACCCGCCTCGCCGATCGCGCCCCGCTGCTGCGACGCCTGCTGGCCGCCGCCGGGATCGTCCCCGAGCTGCCCGGCGAGCTGGTGGGCCGGGTGGAGCTGGTCCGCCGCGACAGCTTCCGGTTCGTCGTCAACCGGACCGACGCCCCCGTCGACCTGGGGCCGCTCGGCGCGGCGGAGGTGCTCGCCGGCCCGGCCGGCACGCTGCCCCCGCGCGGGGTGACCGTCCTGCGGGACTGATCCGCGGGATCGAATCGCACGTTCCTGCCCCTGGGAGGGCGGAAACGTGCATCTCGGTAGCGGCGGCAGGACCGGGGTGCGGACGGCCGGACGCCCCGCCGCGCGGGAGGCGCGGCGGGGCGTCGGGGTCGTACCGGGTGACGCGGGGTCAGCTCGCGTCGAGGTCCTGCTCCAGCAGCTCGGCCAGGGCCGCGACGGCGGCCTCGCCCTGCTCGTCGTCGGAGGAGGTCAGCACGACCTCCTCGCCGGACTTCACTCCCAGGCCCATCACCGACAGGATCGAGGCGGCGTCGACCGGACCACGCTCGCCGTCGGCGGTCCCGATCCTCACCTTGACCCCCTGCTCCTTGGCGGCGGTCACGAACAGGTTGGCGGGGCGGGCGTGCAGCCCGACCGACGAACCGACCTTCACACGGCGCTCGGCCATGGTGGGTGCTCCTTCTCTCGGGTGGGTCAGCCCGCGACCGGCGCGGCGGCCGGGGCGGTGGCGGTCTGCTCGGCGGCGGCCGGAGCCGGGGTGCGGCGGGCCGACTTCAGGCCGACGACCAGGGCGGCGGAGACCAGGGTGCCCGCGATGATCGCCAGCAGGTAGGCGAACGGGTTGCCGATCAGCGGGACCACGAAGATGCCGCCGTGCGGGGCCCGCAGGGTCGCGCCGAAGGCCATCGACAGCGAGCCGGCGACCGCGGACCCGGCCATCAGCGACGGGATGACCCGCAGCGGGTCGGCCGCGGCGAACGGGATCGCGCCCTCGGTGATGAACGAGGCGCCCAGCAGCCAGGCGGCGCGCCCGTTCTCCTGCTCGGCCTTGGTGAACAGGTTCTTGCGGACGGCGGTGGCCAGGGCCAGCGCCAGCGGCGGGGTCATGCCGGCGGCCATGACCGCGGCCATGATCATCAGCGCGGTCTCGGAGCCGGTGGACAGCCCGGCGACGGCGAAGGCGTAGGCGGCCTTGTTGACCGGGCCGCCCATGTCGAAGGCCATCATCAGGCCGAGCAGCGCGCCGAGCAGGATCGCGTTGGTGCCGGACAGGCCGTTGAGCCAGTTGGTCAGGCCGGTCGTGGCCGCCGCGAGCGGCGTGCCGACGACCAGGAACATGATCGCGCCGACGACCGCGGTGCCGATCAGCGGCAGCACCAGCACCGGCATGATCCCGGCCAGGGCGCGGGGCGGCTGCCACAGCTTGAGGCCGTAGACGACCGCACCGGCGAGCAGACCGGCGACCAGGCCGCCGAGGAACCCCGCCTGGGTCTGGACGGCGATCATGCCGCCGACGAAGCCGGGCACCAGTGCCGGGCGGTCGGCGATGGCGTAGGCGATGAAGCCGGCCAGGACCGGGACCAGGAAGCCGAACGCCAGGCCACCGACCTGGAAGAACAGCGCGGCCCAGGACTGCAGTGCACCCGGGTCGAACGCGACCGAGGCGACGCCGTCGTCACCGAAGGAGACGACGTCGGGCGCCTCGGTGATCTGGTAGCCGCCGAGCGCGAAGCCCAGCGCGATCAGCAGACCGCCGGCGGCGACGAACGGGATGACGTAGGAGACGCCGGTCATCAGCCAGCCGCGCAGGCGCGACCCGAAGCCGGAGCCGAAGTTCTTGGTGTCCATCTCCGCGCCGTCGCGCTGGGCCGGGGCCGTCGCGGCGGCCGTGCCCTTCGGCTGGGCGGTGGCCTTGGCGACGGCCTGCTCGATCAGGCCCGGCGCGCCGCCGATGGCCTTCTTGACCGGCGAGGTCACCGTGGGCAGGTGCGCGAAGCGCTCCTTGTCCCGGACCTCGACGTCGGCGGCGAGGATGATGGCCTCGGCCTCGTCGAGCTGGGCCTGGGTGAACGGCGTCGAGCCGGCCGAGCCCTGGGTCTCGACCACGATCTCGTGGCCCGCCTCCTCGGCGGCGACCTCAAGAGCCTCGGCGGCCATGTAGGTGTGGGCGATGCCCGTGGGGCACGCGGTGACGGCGAGGAGCTTCATGCTCCCACCTCCTGCTGGATGAAGGTCGCGACGGCGGCCGGGTCGGTGGCGTTGCGGAGCTCGTTCTTGAACGAGGCACGGACCAGGCGACGGGCCAGCGCGGCGAGCACCGTCATGTGGTCGGTGTTCCCGCCCTCGGGGGCGGCGATCATGAAGATGAGGTCGGCGGGGCCGTCCTCGGCGCCGAAGTCGACACCCGACGGCGCCCGGCCGAAGGCCAGGGTCGGCTCGGTGACGGCCGCGGAGCGGCAGTGCGGGATGCCGATGCCGCCCTCCAGGCCGGTCGGCATCTGGGCCTCGCGGGCCTCGATGTCGGCGAGGAACCGGTCGAGATCGGTGACCCGGCCGGCCTTCACCAGGCGCTCGGCGAGCGCGGTGACGGCGGTCTTCCGGTCGGCCGACGGCACGTCGAGGTCGACCAGATCAGCGGTGATCAGGGCAGTCATGCGGCATCTCCGGTGAGGGCGAGGGTGACGTCCGGCGTGGGGGCCAGTTCGACGTCGTCGATTCGGATGTCGGCCGGACCCGGCGTGGCGGAACCGGGCAGTCGGCAGGCGGCGGCGCCGTAGGCCACGGCCTGCCGCAGGGCGTCGGGTCCCTCCCCACCCGCGGCCAGGAACCCGGCCAGGGTGGAGTCACCGGCGCCCACCGTGCTGAGCACGGTGATCGGAGGGGTCCGGGCGTGGTACTCGCCGGACCGGTCGACCAGCAGGGCACCACCGGCACCCAGGCTGACCAGGACCGCGCCGATCCCGCGGGCACGCAGCTCGCGGGCGGCCAGCAGCACGTCGCCGAGGCTGCCCAGGGGGCGCCCGACGAGCTCGGCCAGCTCGGCGTGGTTGGGCTTCACGAGGTCGGGGGCCGCCGCGACGGCGTGGTGCAGCGGCGCGTCCGAGGTGTCGATCGCGACCTTCAGGCCGGGACGGCGGCAGCGCCGGGTCAGCTCGGCGTGGAAGTCGTCGCCGACCCCCGGGGGGAGTGACCCGCAGCTGACCAGCCAGGTGGCGCCGGCGCCGAGGGCGCAGGCGCGCTGGAACAGCGCCTCGACCTCGTCGGCGGACAGTCGCGGGCCCGGCTCGTTGATCTTGGTGGTGACGCCGTCCGGCTCGACCAGGGTGATGTTGACCCGGGTGGCATCGGCGACGGGGACGGCGACGGTCGTGACGTCGGTCGGCTCCAGCAGCGCCGCGAGGCGCTCACCGGGGGTGGCGCCCGACGGCATCAGGGCCACCGCCCGGTGCCCGGCCGACGCCAGCGCACGGGCGACGTTGACGCCCTTGCCGCCGGGGTCGACCCGGACCGACCCGGCGCGGTGGACCTCGCCGCGCACCAGGTGCGGCAGCGCGATGGTCCGGTCCAGGCTCGGGTTCGGGGTGACCGTCACGAACATGGGCGGGGTCGGGAGCGTGCGGGGGGTCATGCGCGTACCACCTTCGGGCCGGCGGCCTCCAACTCGGCGGCGTCCGCCGCGTCGAGGCCGGTGTCGGTGATCAGCGTGTCGACCTCGGCCAGCGTGCCGAAGCGGACGAACTGGTCGGAGCCGAACTTGCTGGCGTCGGCGAGGACGACGGTGCGGCGGGCGGCGCGCAGCATCGCCCGCTTCGTCGCGCCCTCGCCGCTGTCGGGTGTGGTGAGGCCGCGCGCCACGGAGAAGCCGTTGGTCCCGATGAAGGCGACGTCGATCGTGAGACCGGCCAGCACCTCGGTGCCCCAGTCGTCGACGGTGGCCAGGGTCGTCCCGCGGACCCGGCCGCCGAGCAGCCGCAGGTCCACGTTCGGGCGCCCGGCCAGCGAGGACGCGATCGGCAGCGAGTTGGTGACGACGGTGACGTCGCGCTCGCGGGGCAGGGTGCTCGCGAGCCGGGAGGTCGTGGTCCCGGCATCGAGCAGGACGGTCGCGGCGGTGCCCAGCTCGGCGAGGGCGGCCTTGGCGATCCGCTCCTTCTCCGCGCCGAACTGGCTGTCGCGCTGGCCGACCCCGGGCTCGAAGTTCAGCAGGTCCGACGGGATCGCCCCGCCGTGCACCCGCCGGACGAGGGCCTGGCGCTCCAGGGCCCCGAGGTCCCGGCGGATGGTCTCGGGGGTGACATCGAGCTCCTCGGCGACAGCGGCCACGTCGACCCGGCCCCGGTCCCGGGTCCGGTCGAGCAGCCACTGCTGACGCTCCGCTGCGTACATCTTTGTTCGCTCCCGCTTCGATGCTTGCTTGTGTCTGAGTATGTGGGTTTTACTGTGTTTGTCAACGGGTCACGTCGACGTAACCCCGGGAGCCACTCATGCCGAGCACCACCGCCCTCACCGGAATCCCCGCCAGCCCCGGCCGCGCCGGCGGCCGCGTCGTCCGCGTCGCCGAGCCGCCGGGCGAGCCGGCCGCCGGCCCCGCCCCGGCCGACGCCGCCGCCGAGGCCGCGCGGATCGCGCCGGCCGTCGAGCTGGTCTCGCAGCGCCTGACCGCGCGCGCCGCGACCGTCACCGGCGACGCGCGCGAGGTGCTGGAGGCGACCGTGACGATGGTCGGCGACCCGGCGCTGCTGGAGAGCGCGCAGGGGCTGGTCACCGAGCAGGGGCGGCCCGCCGCGCGCGCGGTGTGGGAGGCCGCGAACTCCTTCGCCGAGATGCTGTCGTCGATGGGCGGCTACATGGCCGAGCGCGCCCGCGACATCCACGACGTGCGTGACCGGATCGTCGCGGAGCTGCTGGGGCTGCCCGCGCCGGGCGTCGCCGACCTGGACGCGCCCGCCGTGCTCGTCGCGACCGACCTGGCCCCGGCCGACACCGCCGGGTTGAAGCCGGGCGTCGCGCTCGCCCTGGTCACCGAGCAGGGCGGCCCGACCAGCCACACCGCGATCCTCGCGCGTTCGCTGGGGATCCCCGCGGTCGTCGGCTGCGCGGGCGCGACCCGGATCGCCGAGGGCGCCGCGCTGACCGTCGACGGCGGCACCGGTGAGGTCGTCGAGGTCGCCACCCTCGACGAGGCCACCGCGTTCGCCGCCGCCGCCTCGGTCACCGCCGAGTGGGACGGCGTCGGCCGCACCGCCGACGGCCGTGTCGTGCCGGTCCTGGCCAATGTCGGCGACGGCCCCGGCGCGGCGAAGGCCGCGGAGACCCGGGCCGAGGGCGTCGGCCTGTTCCGCACCGAGCTCGCGTTCCTCTCCGCGGCCGAGGAGCCGACCGAGGCCGCCCAGCGCGAGGTCTACACCGCGGTGCTGTCCGCGTTCTCCGGCAAGCCGGTCACCGCCCGCACCCTCGACGCCGGCGCGGACAAGCCGCTGCCGTTCCTGTCGCTCGACGGCGAGCCCAACCCGGCGCTGGGCGTGCGCGGCCTGCGGATCGCCCGCGTCCCCGGCAACGGCGACGGCGTGCTGGAGCGCCAGCTCGCCGCGCTCGCCGCCGCGGCGAAGGAGACCGGCGTCGCGCTCAAGGTGATGGCGCCGATGGTCGCCACCGCCGAGGAGGCGCGCTGGTTCGTGCAGCGCTGCCGGGCGCACGGCATCTCCCAGGCCGGCGTGATGATCGAGATCCCGGCCGCGGTGCTCACCGCCGACGAGATCATGGCCGAGGTCGACTTCGTCTCGGTCGGCACCAACGACCTGGCCCAGTACCTGTTCGCCGCGGACCGCCAGTCCGGGCCGGTGGCCGCGCTCAACGACCCGTGGCAGCCGGCGCTGCTACGGCTGATCGGGCTGCTCGGCGAGGCGTCGGCGCGCACCGGCACCCCGGTCGGGGTGTGCGGTGAGGCCGCGGCCGACCCGGGACTGGCCGCGGTGCTGGTGGGGCTCGGCGTCGCGAGCCTGTCGATGGGCTCGGGTGCGCTCGCCGCGGTCGGGGCGACCCTGGCCGGGCTGACGGTGGAGCAGTGCCGGGAGCGGGCCCGTGCGGCCTGCGCCGCGGCCGACCCGATCGCAGCCCGCCGCGCCGTCGCCGCACTCGACGGCTGATCGCCGTTCGTCGCGTTCGTCCTCCCGCTCGGCTGCGCGGTGGGCGGACCGGCGGTCGTCACGCCGCTGGTCGCAGTGACCTGTGGTCCCACCGGACGTACCCGGCCACCGGTTGCCCTCGGCGACCCGCGGTTGTTGGGTCGACACACGGCGTGATCCTGTGTCGCGAACCGGGCGCCGTCCGACGACCGGAGGTCACCCATGTCCGAGGGACCGCTTGCCCACGCCGTACGGGTGGCCTCGGAGCAGGCCTACGTCGACGGGCTGTCCGAGGGCCGCCGCGAGGCCTGGGAGCGGGCCTCGGGCGCGCGCCCGGAGCCGGCGTCGAAGCGGCTGCTCGTGCACCTGTCGCACTCCATCGAGCGCGCGGTGATGTCCGGGCCGCGGGAGGACCCGACGGTCGTCGTCGCGCTGTTCCAGCAGCTGCGCTTCTTCGACCGTGAGCGCGAGGTCTACGCGCGGATGGCCCAGGCCGGGATGCACGTCGTCGTCGCGTTCGCCGACGGCGGGGTGCACGACGTGCCGGACGGCGTCCACCTCGTGGTGCTGGACCCGGACGAGCCGCTGGCGTCGGAGTGGAGTGTCGTCGCGCTCGGGCCCGGGGCGGGTGCGTTCCTGGTCGCGACCGACCAGTACGCCCGCGACCCGCGCGAACGGGGCGAGGCCGGGCGGGTGTTCCTCGGCCGCTGGGGCTACGCCCGTGCCCAGGCCGGGACCGAGCTCGCGCGGCTGCGGTTCGCGCTGGGGGACCGGCTGCCGGCCTCGGTGCGGCGCACGGTCGACGAGCTGCTCGGCTCCTCGATGCCGACCGGCGGCGACCCGGCGGCCTCGGCGGGCACCACCGGAGAGGCCTGGGCGACGACCTCGCTCAACCACATGATCGACCGGCTGCTGTCGGCCCGGGCCGGCACCCGTGAGCTGCGATCCCAGCTGGCCGACGCCCAGCGCGCCGCGGCCGCCCGTGCCGCCGCCGCGGTCGACCCGGCGAGCGGTCTGCCCACCGCCGAGGCCCTGGACCGCTTCGCCGGACCGGCGGGGCCGGAGACGCTGCCCGTCGGCGTCGCGCTGTTCGACCTGCCCGGCCTCGACGGCTCCGTCGTGCACGACGACGACCGCGCCGCCTGGTTCGCCGCCCACCAGGTCGCGGCGGCGATGACCCAGCCGCTCGGCCCGGTCGACGCGGCCCTGCGGCTGTCCGAGCGCGAGTTCGCGCTGGTCGTGCCCGGTGCCTCGGACCGGCACCTGGCCGGTCTCTGCGACCGGGTCGGCGAGCGCCTGGCGCTGGCCTCGCAGGGCTGGCCGGGCATCGCGCTGGCCGGGCGGGTCGCGTTCGCGGTCACGGCGACCCGGCCGCTGCCGCTGGCCGACCTGCGCGAGGCGCTGGCCCACCTTCCCGAGGAGCCGGGCGACGCCGGCCCGGTCGACGCCGGCCGGAACCCGGCCGGGGACCGCATCGTCGTCGCCGCGACCGGGCGGGAGGGCGCCCCGCCGCGTCCGTCCCCGGAGCCGTCGGCCGCGGCCCGGCACCGCGGTCCCGACGACGTCGCTCCGCGCCCGCGCCCGGCCGGGAACGGCGGCGGGTCCGGCGACCCGGTAGCGCCCCCGCCCGACGCGCACGCCCCGCCGCCCCGGCCCGCACCGGCCCCGCCGCCGTCGCGGCCCCGGCCCTACCTCGACGCGTCGTCGACCGGCCCGCAGCCGGTCACCGGTGACGCGGCCGCCGACCCGCGGGCTGCGGCGCAGGAGGCGCTGCGCCGCCTGGTCCAGGGCGACCGGGGTGCCGACTACGACGTGTTCGCCGACCGGCACCGCGACAACGGCGGTCACCCCGGCTGACCGGCGCGTTCGCCCTGGGCGGAGCTGCCCGGGGCAGAACCGGGCGCGGACCGGGCCGTCCCCCGGCCACGGTGGGGTCATGAGCGACTCACCGCGCACCCCGCGCTTCGACGACCGCGCCCGCCGCGACCTCTACGACCAGCGCGTCGTGGTGCTCGACGGCCCCCTCGACGACGACAACGGCACCCTGCTCGCCACCCAGGTCGTGGCACTGGCCGCCCGTGACCCGGACGCCGACATCGCCTTCTGGATCCACTCGCCCGGCGGGTCGGTTCCGGCGATGCTGGCGCTGCGCGACCTGTTCCGGCTGGTCCCCTGCGACGTCTCGACGCTCGTGCTCGGCATCGCCTACAGCGCCGGGCAGTTCCTGCTCTCGGCGGGCACCCCGGGCAAGCGCCGCGCGCTGCCGCACTCGCGGGTGCTGATGCACCAGGGCTCGTCGGGGATCGGCGGGACGGCCGTCGACATCGAGCTGCAGGCCGACGACCTGCGCCACACCCGCGACACCGTGCTCGGCCTGATCGCAGCCGACACCGGGCAGCCGGTGGACCGGATCTTCACCGACTCGCTGCACGACCGCTGGTACTCCGCCGCCGAGGCGCTCGGCTACGGCTTCGTCGACGCCGTCGTCGACCGGTTCGACCAGGTGGTGCCGCGCCGCGGTGCCGTCCCGACCGGCTTCGGCGTGGGGCGGTGACGGCGGTGAGCGCCTACCCGATCCCGAACGTCATCGCCCGCACCCCGGGCGGCGAGCGGGTCCTCGACGTCTACTCCCACCTGCTCACCGAGCGGGTCGTCTATCTGGGCACCGAGATCGACGCGGGCGTGGCGAACGCGCTGATCGCCCAGCTCCTGTTCCTGGAGGCCGACGACCCCG
This sequence comes from Pseudonocardia sp. 2-7, assembly GCF_056341085.1. NCBI lineage: Bacteria > Bacillati > Actinomycetota > Actinomycetes > Pseudonocardiales > Pseudonocardiaceae > Pseudonocardia > Pseudonocardia sp. 2-7. The sequence goes on along the minus strand of NZ_CP094507.1, from coordinate 5,241,762 downwards.
ACCGCGAGGTGCAGCTCTACGTCAACTGCGGGGGCGGCGACCCCAGCGCCATGCTCGGCATCTACGACACGCTGCGCCACGTCCGCTGCCCGGTCGCGACGACGTGCGTCGGCCAGGCCGTCTCGGTGGGTGCGGTGCTGCTCGCCGCCGGGACCGAGGGCCGTCGTGGCGCGCTGCCGCACGCCCGGGTCGTGCTGCACCAGCCGGCGGCGCAGGGCCGCGGGTCCATTCCGGACCTGATCCTGCAGGCCGACGAGCTGGTCCGGATCCGCGCCGACATCGAGGAGATCCTGGCCCGGCACACCGGGCAGACGGTCGAGCGGTTGCGCGCCGACACCGACCACGACCGCGTGTTCACCGCGTCCGCGGCCCGGGACTACGGCCTGCTCGACACCGTGCTCGAACCGCAGCCGCCGCGCACCCGCGAGCGTCGCTGAGCGGCGCCGGGTCAGGCCGCCAGCGCGTAGGCGCACTGCGACCCGCGGGCCCGCGGCGCCGTCGCGAGACCGTCGGCGACGCCGCGGGTCAGCGCGGCCAGGTCGGTCCCGAGCGCCCCGGCGACGGCGGCGATCATCTCGCTGGAGGGCTCCTTGCGGCCCCGCTCCACCTCCGAGAGGTACTGCGGGGACACCCCGGCGCGCCCGGCCGTCGCGCGCAGGGTCTCACCGCGGGCGTGCCGCCGTCGTCGCAGCTCACGACCGAGTGCGTGCCGCCAGAGGGGTTCGCTCATGGGGGCACGGTAGGACCGGACGGCGGCCGCGGTCCCCGGGTTCCGCCCACAGCGGAACCCGGGGTGGGCGCTCAGGCCTTCAGGAACTCGAGCAGCGCGGCGTTGAACTCGTCGGGGTGGGTCGCGTTGAGACCGTGCGGGCCACCCTCGACGAGCGCGAGCTGTGCGCCCTCGATCGCCTCGTGCGAGCGCTTGCCGGACACCTCGAACGGGACGATCGCGTCGGCGTCGCCGTGGATGACCAGGGTCGGGATGCCGGCGTCGGAGACCTTCTGCACGTCGTCGCGGAAGTCGGTGCGTCCGAACGCGGTGATGCAGTCCAGGGTGCCCTTCGGTGACGCGAACTCGGCGATCGCGCGGTGGTAGGCCCGGTTCGGCTCGCTGATCAGGTCGGTCCGGTCGCCCGCGGCGAAGAAGTTCGACGTGAACTCCTCCAGGAAGGCGATCCGGTCACCGGTGACGCCGCCCTGGAACTGCTCGATCGTGGCGTCGTCGAGACCGCCGTCGGGGTTGTCGTCGGACTTGTAGAGGTACGGCGGGACGGCCGCGGCCAGCACGACACGGGCGACCCGGTCGGTGCCGTGCTTCGCGACGTAGCGGACGACCTCGCCGCCGCCCATCGAGAACCCGACGAGGGTGGCCTCGCGCAGGTCGAGGTGCACGAGCAGGGCGTGCAGGTCGTCCGCGAAGGTGTCGTAGTCGTAGCCGTCCCAGGGCTGGGAGGACTGGCCGAAGCCGCGACGGTCGTAGGTCACGACCCGGTGGCCGGCGTCGACCAGCGCGGGGACCTGCTTCTCCCAGGACCTCCCCGACAGCGGCCAGCCGTGGATCAGCACGACGGGTGCGCCGGAGCCCTGGTCGGTGTAGTGCAGCTCGACCGGGCTGCCGTTCTCGGTACCGATGCTGAGCTGGGGCATGGGGTGCACTCCTCCGGGAAGATCGGTTGCGTCCTCCCGATCCGCGTACCCGCCCCGCCGCGGACCTACCCGTCGACGACCGTGCCCTGCCCGAGCATCCGCTCCAGCACGGCGCGGACGGTCGCGTCCTCCACGGTGTAGTACACGTAGGTCCCCTCGCGCCGGTTCTCGACCAGGCCCGACAGCCGCAGCTTCGACAGGTGCTGGCTCACCGCGGTGGGGGCGGCGCCGACCAGGTCGGCGAGGCAGGCCACCGAGGACTCGCCCTGCAGCAGCGCCCAGAGGATCTTGACCCGGGTCGGGTCGGAGAGCATGCGCATCGCGTCCGCCACCCGGCGGACCTCGTCCTCGGGCGGCATCGCGAAGCCGTGGATGGACTCGTGCACGACGTCGAGGATACCTGCGTGACTGCGCGGATGGTCCACCGTCTCACCATGTGGATGGCTGACTGCGTATCTTCGTGCATACGCAGGTACGGTCTCACGCATGCGATCCGCTCTGACCCTGCCCGAGGTCCGCTGGGCCGGGGCCTCCCTGCTGGCCTTCCTGGCGGCGCTCGGGGTCGACCTGCTCGGCGCGCCGTCCGCGGTGGTCGTCGGCCTGTACCTGGCCTGCTACGTCCTCGGCGGCTGGGAGCCCGCGCTCGAGGGCCTGCGTGCGCTCGGTGAGAAGCGGCTCGACGTCGACCTGCTGATGATCGTCGCCGCGGTGGCCGCGGCCGCGATCGGGCAGTGGTTCGACGGCGGCCTGCTCATCGTCATCTTCGCGACCTCCGGGGCGCTGGAGTCGGTCATGACCGCCCGCACCCGGGCCAGCATCGACGCGCTGCTCGACCTCGCCCCCGAGACCGCGACCGTCGTCGCCGACGACGGCACCGAGCGCACCGTCCCGGCGGCGCAGCTGGCCGCGGGGCAGGTGGTCGTGGTGCGGCCGGGGGAGCGGGTCCCCGGGGACGGCGCCGTGCTCGACGGGGTGTCGGAGGTCGACACCTCCGCGCTGACCGGTGAGCCGGTCCCGGCCCGCACCGGGCCGGGCGACGCGGTGCTCGCGGGCACCGTGAACGGCACCGGCGTGCTGCGGGTCCGGGTCTCGCGCGACGCCGCGGACACCGTCGTCGCGGGGGTCGCCGCGCAGGTCGAGCGGGCCGCCGAGACCAAGGCGGGCCGCCAGCTGTTCATCGAGCGCGTCGAGCAGCGCTACTCGGTGCTGGTCGTCGCGGGGACGGTGCTGCTGCTCGCGGTTCCGCTGCTGCTCGGCGCCCCGTTCACCGAGACGCTGCTGCGCGCGATCGTCTTCATGATCGTGGCCTCGCCGTGCGCGATCGTGCTCGCGACGATGCCGCCGCTGCTCGCCGCGGTCGCGGTGTCCGGCCGGCGCGGGACGCTGGTCAAGGACGTCACCGTGCTGGAGGCGCTCGCCGAGGTCGACACCGTGGTGCTCGACAAGACCGGCACGCTGACCTCCGGCCGCCCGCAGGTGGTGTCGGTGACCCCGCTCGGGTCCCGTCGCGCCGACGAGCTGCTCGCCCTGGCCGGGGCCGCCGAGGCCGGCAGCGAGCACGTACTGGGCCGGGCGGTGCGCGCGCACGCCCTGGAGCGCGGCCTGCACCTGCCCCACGCCGAGGGGTTCACCGCGGTCCCGGGCGAGGGTGTGCGGGCGGTCGTCGGCGGGCGGACCGTCGCCGTCGGGCGCCCGGAGCTCGCCGGTGACGCGGAGGTCCCCGGGGTCGCCGCGCTGCAGGAGGCGGGGCGGACCGCCGTCGTCGTACTGGTGGACGGCGAGCCCGCCGGGGTGGTCGGGCTGTCCGACGAGCCGCGTCCGGGTGCCGCGGCCGCGCTGGCCGCGCTGCGCCGCGAGGTCGGCGGCGACCCGCAGGTCCTCACCGGCGACGCCGAGCGTCCCGCCCGGGTGCTCGCCGACCGGCTCGGCCTGACCCGGGTGCGGGCCGGGCTGCTGCCCGACGGCAAGGTCGAGGTCGTCCGCGCGGAGCAGGCCCGGGACCGCCGGGTGCTCGCCGCGGGCGACGGCATCAACGACGCGCCGCTGCTCGCGTCGGCCGACGTCGGCCTCGTGGTCTCCGAGGGGGCGGGGGCGCTGTCCCTGGAGGCCGCCGACGGCGTGCTCACCCGTGACCCGCTCGGCTCGCTGGCCCCGCTGGTCGTGCTGGCCCGGCGGGCTCGGCGGATCGCGCGGGCGAACCTGGCCTTCGCCGCCACGGTGATCGTGGTCCTGGTCGGGTGGGACCTGATCGGGACGTTGCCGCTGGTCGTCGGCGTCGCCGGGCACGAGCTGTCCACGGTGCTGGTGTGCCTGAACGGGCTGCGGCTGCTCGTCGTCGCGCGCCGGGAGGACCGGCGGGGCCGGGCCGCCGTCGCGCCGGTCCCCGTGGATCCCGAACGGGAGCGCGTCGGGGCCTGACGGGGGGGCTCCGGCCGGTGCTGCTCAGGCCGGGGCGACCGCCAGCGCGGCCAGCGCCATCCGGCGCAGCACCGCGGCCCGGGCGTCCGCCCCGCGCGGTGACGGCTGCTCGGCCCGCGGTGCGTACGGCGTGGAGTTGAGCAGACCGAACACCCCGTGGGCGACGGTGCGGGCCTCGGCCGGGGCGACGTCGGGGTGCGCCCGGCGCAGCGTGTCCACCCACAGTTCGACGTAGGTGCGCTGCAGCCGCCGCACGGTGCGGCGCGGCTCCTCGGGCAGGTTCGCCAGGTCCCGGTCCTGCACGACGATCAGCTCCGGCTCCCGGGTCGCGAACGCGACGTGGAAGTCGACGAGGTCGGCCAGCGCGGCACGGGGGTCGTCGTGGTGCACGCGGGCGCGGCCGCCGTCGAGCAGTCGCTCGGAGATGTCGATGAGCAGCTCGGCGAGCAGCGCCTCCTTGCCGGGGAAGTGCCGGTAGAGGGCGGGGCCGCTGACGCCGACCGCGGCGCCGAGGTCGGCGATGCTCACCCCGTGGAAGCCGTGCCGGGCGAACAGCCGGGCCGCCTCGGTCAGGATCTGCTCGCGCCGCGACGGGGCCTCTGTGCGCGCGCCCGCGCCATCCGCGGGGGAGGGTCCAGCTGCGGCCATCGGGCGATCGTAGCGTCGTCGGTTAACGATTGTTAACGCCCCGTGCGGTCCGTCTCAGGCTCCGCACAGGTCGGCGGCGATACCCTCGTGAGCGTGATGAGGACCCTGCGCCGGATGCGCGAGCGTCTCGGCGTCCGCGCCGCGTCCGCCCTCGCGGCGGCGACGGCGGTCGCGATGGTGCTCGTCGTCGCCGGTGTGTCGCTGGTGCTGGTCCTCGAGAGCCAGCTGAAGCGCAACACCGAGGAGGCGCTGCTGGCCAACGCCCAGCAGGTGGCCGAGCGGATCCAGGCCAACTTCGCCGACTACCGCCCCGGCGACCCGGCCAAGGAGAACGCGGTGGTGACCACCGCCCGCCGCACCGACCTGGTGCAGGTCGTCACGGCCTGGAGCGACCGGACCGGCGCGCCGGACGACCGGGTCGGGTCGAACGGCGAGGGCCGCAACATCGAGGTGTTCGCCTCGTCCGAGCCGCTGGACGGGCAGCCGAAGCTGGTGGACTGGGTTCTCGCCCCGCACGAGACGCGCTCCCAGATGGACGTGCCGGTCACTTTCCACGAGGCGGGCGGCCCGGAGCCCGACGCCGGCCCGCTGCAGACCGAGGACATGATGGTCGTCGGGCTCGGCGTGCGTGCCTTCGACCGGCCGATCACGATCTACTCCGCCCAGCCGACCGACCAGATGCACAGCGCCGTCGACCTCGTCACCTGGCTCGTCGCGGGCGGGGTCCCGCTGCTGGTGCTGGTCGCGGGCGGTTTCACCTACCTGTTCGCCGGCCGTGCACTGCGCCCGGTGGAGGACATGCGGTCCCGGGTCGCCGGGATGGGCGACAAGGACCTCTCCCAGCGCGTCGACGAGCCGGCCGCCCGCGACGAGGTCGGCCGTCTCGCCCGCACCATGAACCAGATGCTCGGGCGGATCGAGTCCTCCCAGGCGACCCAGCGCCGCTTCGTCGCCGACGCCAGCCACGAGCTGCGCAGCCCGCTCGCGACCGTGTCGACCGGCCTGGAGCTGCTCGGCTCGGGCATGCCGGAGGCGTCCGCGGACCGGGCCACCGTCGACGTCCTGCGCGGGGAGGCCTCCCGGCTGACCGGCCTGGTCGAGAACCTGCTGTTCCTCGCCCGTGCCGACGAGCGCGGCATCGCGCCGCGCCGCGAGGAGGTCGACCTCGACGAGATCGCCGACGCCGAGCGGGAGCGTCCGTCGGCCGAGACCGCCGTCGCGGTCCGGGTGACCAGTGAGCCCGTCCGGGTGGTCGGCGACCGCGGGCAGCTGGTCCGGGTACTGCGCAACCTTGTCGACAACGCCAAGCGGCACGCGTCGTCGACGGTCGCGGTGTCGGTCCGGGCCGAGGGCGACCTCGCGGTGATCGAGGTCGACGACGACGGCAACGGCGTCCCCGAGGCCGACCGCGCCCGGGTATTCGAGCGCTTCGTGCGGCTCGACGAGGCCCGTTCCCGCGGTGACGGCGGCTCCGGGCTCGGCCTGGCGATCGTCGCCGAGCTGGTCGCGGCGCACGGCGGGACCGTGGAGGCGACCTCGTCGCCCGAGCTGGGCGGGGCCCGGTTCCGGGTCACCGTGCCCGCCGTGACGGCGCCGCTGCCCGAGGAGGAGACCCCCGGACCGGTGGACGCCGACCACGCCGGGGCCGGGTTCGACGGCGAGCCGGCCGCGGAGCTGTGCGACGACCGGCCCTCCGGTCCGATCCCGCGGGTGACCACCCGGTCGCCGTGGGCGCGGGCCGAGGAGCCTGCCGACTTCGGCCCGGCCGCGTGGCTGGGGCAGGGCGGCGCCGACCACGGGACACCGGAGCACGGCACGGCGCAGAACGGCACGGCGCAGAACGGCACGGCGCAGAACGGCACGGCGCAGAACGGCACGGCCTCGGGCGGCACCGCTCCGGTCCGCCCGGTCATGGGCTCCGCGGTCGCTCCCGAGGCCCCGGCCCGCCCGGTGTCGGCGGGCCCCGTGGGGGCGGGCGCGTCGGCACGCGGGACCGCCGTTCCGGATGGCATGATGCGCACGCCCGGTGACCCGGCCGTCACCCACGGCTCGGGCACGGACGGTCGGACCCCGGACAGCGGTCCGCTGACGACCCCGCCCGACCCGGAGGACGACGTGTCCGCACCACCCGCCCACAGTCGCCTCGACCCGCCGACCGGGCCGCTGCCGATCCGGCCGAACACCGTCGGTAGCCCGTTCGACGAGAACGCCACCCGGCCGTTGCCGGTCGTCACGCCGCGTGGGCAGCGGGGACGTGGCGGCACCGCCGTCGCCAGCCGGGAGACGTCCCGTGACACCCGGGACACCGGGCGCGAGCCCGCCCGGGCCGAGCGGGAGCCGGTCGGGGCGCCGTCGCCGCGGCGGCCGTCCGACCGTCGTCGCTGAGCGGGTCCCCGCGGGTCAGCGGGGCGGCGCGGGCGCGGGCTCGGACATCCGGTAGCCGACGCCGCGCAGCGTCTCGATGCTGTGCGTCCCGAACGGTGCGTCGATCTTGCGGCGCAGGTAGCCGACGTAGACCTCGACGACGTTGACCTCGCCGTCGTAGTGGGCGTCCCAGACCGAGCGCAGGATGTCGGTCTTGGTCACGACCTGCCCGGTGTTCTGCATCAGGTGCTCGAGCACGCCGAACTCGCGCGGGGTCAGCGGGATCTCGGTCTCGCCGCGGTGCACCCGGTGCGTGCCCGGGTCCAGGCTGAGGTCCCCGACCCGCAGCACGGTCGGTGCGGCCTCGCCGGCCCGGCGCAGCAGCGCGCGCAGCCGCGCCTGCAGCACGACGAACGAGAACGGCTTGGTCAGGTAGTCGTCCGCGCCGAGGTCGAAGGCGTCGGCCTCGTCGTACTCGCCGTCCTTGGCGGTCAGCATGAGCACCGGCGTCCACACGCCGCGGTCGCGCAGGTGCTGCAGGATCCGGTAGCCCGACAGGCCCGGCAGCATGATGTCGAGGATGACCACGTCGTGCCGGCCGGTCAGCGCGAGCTGCAGTCCGGTGGGGCCGTCGTGCGCGACCTCGACCTCGTGCCCCTCCCCGGCGAGGCCCCGGCGGACCAGCTCGGCGAGCGGCTTCTCGTCCTCGACCAGTAGCAGGCGCACGGCCCCAGCCTAGTCCGCGGGACGCCCGCTCTGGACGCCACGTGTTAACAACCGCTAACCTGTTAACGGTCATTAACAGGCAGCGTTCCCCGGGAGGTCCGATGACGGCACCGCAGGCCCCACCCGCGCCGGCCCCGGAGGCCCCGCGGCTCGGCACGGCGGTGGATCCGGCCGACGCGCGCGCCGCGGAGAACGACGCCGCGCACCGCGCCCTGGTCGCCGATCTGCGTGATCGGCTGGAGCGGACCCGGCTCGGTGGGCCGGAGCGGTCGCGGGTCCGGCACGTCGAGCGCGGGAAGCTCCTGCCGCGCGACCGGGTGGACGCGCTGGTGGACCCGTCGTCGCCGTTCCTGGAGCTGTCCCCGCTGGCCGCGAACGGCATGTACGACGACCAGGCCCCCGGCGCCGGGATGATCACCGGGGTCGGGCGGGTCGCCGGCCGGGAGGTCGTGGTCGTGGCCAACGACGCGACGGTCAAGGGCGGCACCTACTACCCGATGACGGTCAAGAAGCACCTGCGCGCGCAGGAGGTGGCGCTGCACAACCGGCTGCCGTGTGTGTACCTGGTGGACTCCGGGGGCGCGTACCTGCCCGAGCAGGACGATGTGTTCCCCGACCGCGAGCACTTCGGCCGGATCTTCTACAACCAGGCGCAGATGTCCGGGCAGGGCATCCCGCAGATCGCCGCCGTCCTCGGCTCCTGCACCGCGGGCGGGGCGTACGTGCCGGCGATGAGCGACGAGGCCGTGATCGTCCGTAACCAGGGCACGATCTTCCTGGGCGGCCCGCCGCTGGTGAAGGCCGCGACGGGCGAGGTCGTCACCGCCGAGGAGCTGGGCGGCGGGGACCTGCACGCGAAGGTCTCCGGTGTGACCGACCACCTCGCCGTCGACGACGCCGATGCGCTCGCCCGGGTCCGCGCGATCGTCGCGACGCTCGGCCCGCGTGCTCCGCGGCCGTGGGAGGTGCGCCCCACCGAGGAGCCCGCCGTCGACCCCGCCGGGCTCTACGCCGCGGTGCCGACCGACACCCGCACCCCCTACGACGTGCGTGAGGTCATCGCCCGGGTCGTCGACGGCTCGCGGTTCGCGGAGTTCAAGTCCGAGTACGGCACCACCCTGGTCACCGGGTTCGCCCGGATCCACGGCCATCCGGTCGGGATCGTCGCCAACAACGGGATCCTGTTCTCCGAGTCCGCGACCAAGGGCGCGCACTTCGTGGAGCTGTGCGACCAGCGCGGTATCCCGCTGGTGTTCCTGCAGAACATCTCCGGGTTCATGGTCGGCCGCGAGTACGAGGCCGGTGGCATCGCCCGCAACGGCGCGAAGATGGTCACCGCCGTGGCCTCCACCCGAGTGCCGAAGCTGACCGTCGTCATCGGCGGGTCCTTCGGTGCCGGGAACTACGCGATGTGCGGGCGGGCGTACTCGCCGCGGTTCCTGTTCATGTGGCCCAACGCCCGCATCTCGGTCATGGGTGGCGAGCAGGCCGCCACCGTGCTCGGCACCGTCGGCAACGCCGACCCGGACGCGATCCGCGCCCAGTACGAGGAGCAGGGACACCCCCTCTACTCCACCGCCCGGCTGTGGGACGACGGCGTCATCGACCCCGCCGACACCCGCACCGTCCTCGGGCTGTCCCTGTCCGTCGCCGCCAACGCGCCCCTGGCCGACCCGGCCTTCGGCGTCTTCCGGATGTGAGGGCCCCCATGGGATCGGCACTGTTCGACACCGTCCTGGTCGCGAACCGCGGCGAGATCGCGGTCCGCGTCATCCGCACCCTGCGCTCGCTGGGCGTCCGGTCGGTCGCCGTGTACTCCGACGCCGACGCCGCGGCCCCGCACGTCCGCGCCGCCGACGAGGCCGTCCGGATCGGCCCGGCCGCCGCCGGCGAGTCCTACCTGTCGGTGGAGAACGTGATCGCCGCCGCCCGGGCGACCGGTGCGCAGGCGATCCACCCCGGCTACGGCTTCCTGTCCGAGAACACCGCGTTCGCCGCCGCCTGCGAGCAGGCGGGGATCGCCTTCGTCGGGCCGCCGTCGTCGGCGATCGAGGCGATGGGCGACAAGATCCGCGCCAAGCAGACCGTCGCCAAGGCCGGGGTCCCGGTCGTGCCCGGCTCCGACGGCTCCGGCCTCACCGACGACGACCTGGCCTCCGTCGTCGCCGACATCGGCTACCCGGTGCTGCTCAAGCCGTCTGCGGGCGGCGGGGGCAAGGGCATGCGCGAGGTGCACTCCCCGGAGCAGCTGGCCGACGCGATCGCCGGTGCGCGCCGCGAGGCCCGCGGCTCCTTCGGCGACGACACCCTGCTCGTCGAGCGGCTGGTCACCACGCCGCGGCACATCGAGATCCAGGTGATGGCCGACGCGCACGGCGCCGTCGTGCACCTCGGCGAGCGCGAGTGCTCGCTGCAGCGCCGCCACCAGAAGATCATCGAGGAGGCGCCGTCGGCTCTGCTCACCCCCGCGCAGCGCGACGAGATGGGCCGCGCCGCCTGCGAGGCCGCCCGCAGCGTCGGTTACACCGGCGCCGGGACCGTCGAGTTCATCGTGAGCTCCGACCGTCCCGACGAGTTCTTCTTCCTCGAGATGAACACCCGCCTGCAGGTCGAGCACCCGGTCACCGAGGAGGTCACCGGTCTGGACCTGGTCGAGCTGCAGCTGCGCGTCGCCGCGGGGGAGCCGCTGCCGATCACCCAGGACGACGTGGTGCTCACCGGGCACGCGATGGAGGCCCGGGTGTACGCCGAGGCCACCGCGGTGTCCGGCGACGCGCTCACCTTCCTCCCCTCCGGCGGGCCGGTGCTGGACTGGACGCCGCCGCCCGGGGTGCGGGTCGACGCCGGGATCGAGACCGGCACCGTCGTCGGGTCCGACTACGACCCGATGCTGGCCAAGGTCATCGCCCACGGCGCGACCCGCGACGAGGCGCTGCGCCGGCTCGACGCCGCGCTGCGCGACACGGTGCTGCTCGGGCTCGACTCCAACATCGGGTTCCTGCGGGCCCTGCTCGCCGACGACGACGTCCGCGCCGGTGACCTCGACACCGGGCTGATCGCCCGGCGCGGTGCCGCGCTCGTCGACGACACGGTGCCCGCCGACGTCCTCGGTGCGGTCGCGGGTCTCGGGCTGCTGCGCCGGGAGCCGGCCGGGCCCGTGGTGGACCCCTTCGACGTCCCCGGTGGCTGGCGGGTCGGGGAGCCCGCCTGGACGGTGAGCCGCCTGGTCACCGGTGGCGCCGACGGCGCCGTGGAGGTCCGGGCCCGCGGGCGGGCCGCCGGGTTCGACCTGGCGCTGCCCGGCAGTGGGGACCCGGGCAGCGTGCCCGCGTCCGTCGCACCCGAGGCGGCGGCCGTGCGGTGCCGCACCGTCGCCGTCGCACCGGGGGTCGTGGAGCACACCCAGGACGGCCGCACCCGCCGGTTCGCCGTCGCCGAGGGTGCCGACGGGGTCGTCTGGATCGGCCGTGACGGGCAGGCCTGGGGCGTGCGCGAGCAGGCGCCGACGGAGGCCGCCGCGGCCGCAGGCGGTGCGGGCGGGCCGATCGTCTCGCCGATGCCCGGGACGGTGACGGTCGTCGAGGTCGCCGACGGGGACACCGTCGTCGCAGGTCAGAAGCTGGTCGTCGTCGAGGCCATGAAGATGGAACACGTGCTCACCGCCCCCGTCGACGGGACGGTGCGCGAGCTGAGGGCCCGGGCCGGAGCCACCGTCGCGAAGGACGCGGTGCTGCTCGTGGTCGAGCCCGCCACGCAGGAGGAGCAGGCATGACCACCGCCCAGGACACCACCACCGCCGAGGAGTACGAGGCGCTGCGCGCCTCGGTCGAGGAGTTCGCGCGCAAGGAGGTCGCGCCCGTCATCGGCGACCTCTACATCCGCGAGGAGTTCCCCTACGACATCACCGCCAAGATGGGCGAGATGGGGTTGTTCGGCCTGCCCGTCCCCGAGTCCTACGGCGGCATGGGTGGCGACTACCACGCCCTCTGCCTGGCCCTGGAGGAGCTCGCCAGGGTCGACTCCTCGGTCGCGATCACCGTGGAGGCCGGCGTCGGGCTCGGTGCCATGCCGATCCTGCGCTTCGGCACCGACGAGCAGAAGGCGCGCTGGCTGCCCGACCTGGCCGCGGGCCGCACGCTCGGCGCGTTCGGCCTCACCGAGCCCGGCGGTGGCTCCGACGCCGGCGCCACCCGCACCACCGCCCGGCTCGACGGCGACGAGTGGGTGATCAACGGGTCGAAGTGCTTCATCACCAACTCCGGCACCGACATCACCTCGGTCGTCACCGTCACCGCCGTGACGGGCGAGAAGCCCGACGGTCGCAAGGAGATCTCGGCGATCCTCGTCCCGGCGGGCACGCCCGGGTTCACGGTGAGCGAGAAGTACTCCAAGGTCGGCTGGAACTGCTCCGACACCCGCGAGCTCTTCTTCGACGACGTCCGCGTCCCCGAGGCGAACCTGCTCGGCGAGCGCGGCCGCGGCTACGCCCAGTTCCTGTCCATCCTCGACGAGGGCCGGGTCGCGATCGCGGCGCTGGCGACCGGGCTGGCCCAGGGCTGCGTCGACGAGTCCGTCCGCTACGCCGGTGAGCGCGAGGCGTTCGGGAACACCATCGGCAGCTACCAGGCGATCCAGTTCAAGATCGCCGACATGGAGGCCCGCGCGCACACCGCGCGGCTGGCCTGGCAGCACGCCGCGCGGCTGCTCGTCGCGGGGGAGCCGTTCAAGAAGGAGGCGGCGATCGCCAAGCTCGTCTCGTCGAACGCCGCGATGGACAACGCGCGCGACGCCACCCAGATCTTCGGCGGCTACGGCTTCATGAACGAGTACCCGGTCGGGCGGTTCTACCGCGACGCCAAGATCCTCGAGGTCGGCGAGGGCACCTCCGAGGTGCAGAAGATGCTGATCGCGCGGCACCTGGGCCTGTAGCGACGATCCGTTCGGTCCCCGAACGACATTCCCGTCACGCGCGTGACGACCGTGATGCGGTGCCGCGCGCGTGACGGGGGTAGACCGGTGTCATGAGCAACGAGGTCAACCACCAGGTACGGCTCGCCGCACGCCCGCAGGGCACCCCCGGCCCGGAGGTGTGGGAGCACACCACCGAGCCGGTGCCCGAGCCCGGCGAGGGCCGCATCGTCGTCCGGGTCAGCCACATCTCGCTGGACCCGGCGATGCGCGGCTGGATGAACGAGGGGCGTTCGTACGCGCCCCCGGTCGGGATCGGCGAGGTGATGCGCGCGCTCGGCCTCGGTGAGGTCGTCGCCTCCAGGAACGCGGACTTCGCCGTCGGCGACACCGTCACCGGTGTGCTCGGCGTGCAGGAGTACGTGGAGAGCGACGGCCGCGGCCTGCAGAAGGTCTCCCCGACCGCGGACGTGCCGCCGGAGCGCTACCTCGCGCTGCTCGGCATGACCGGCATGACCGCCTACTTCGGGCTGTTCGACGTCGGTGCGCTGAAGGAGGGCGACACGGTCGTCGTCTCCGGTGCGGCCGGCGCCGTCGGGTCGGTGGTCGGGCAGCTCGCGAAGGTCAAGGGCGCCCGGGTCGTCGGCATCGCGGGCGGCCCCGAGAAGTGCGCGTGGATCACCGGCGAGCTCGGGTTCGACGCCGCGATCGACTACCGCTCCGAGAACGTGTCGCAGCGCCTGAAGGAGCTCGCCCCCGAGGGCGTCGACGTGTACTTCGACAACGTCGGCGGGGACATCCTCGACGCCGTGCTCGGCAGGCTCGCGATGCACGCCCGCGTCGTCATCTGCGGTGCGATCAGCCAGTACAACGCCGAGGGCGGCATGACCGGCCCGAAGAACTACATGAACCTGCTGGTCAACCGGGCCCGCATGGAGGGCTTCCTGGTCGGCGACTACCTCCCCCGCTGGGGTGAGGCGGGCACGGAGCTCGCCGGCTGGCTCGCCGAGGGCCGCCTGCGCAGCCGTGAGGACGTCGTCGACGGCACGGTCGCGGACTTCCCGGAGGTCTTCCTCAAGCTCTTCCGTGGCGAGAACACCGGCAAGCTCGTGCTCCGCCTGAAGCGGGCCTGACCCCGGCGGGCACCATGGCGGGGTGCGCCCCGCCATGGCCCGGACCGCCGTCGTCGTCTCGGGGGCGGCGATCCTCGTCGTCGAGACCCTCGCGACCCGGCTCGTCGCGCCCTACGTCGGACTGACGCTCGAGTCGACCACCGCCGTGATCGGGGTGGCCCTCGCCGGGATCGCGGCGGGCGCCTCGCTGGGTGGGCGGTGGGCCGACGAGCGCGACCCGGTGGCGGTCGCCGCGCTCATGATGGTCGTCGGCGGGCTCGGCACCCTCGCCGTACGGCCGGTGGTCCGGCTGCTCGGGCCGCTGCTCGGCGCGGGGCCGTACGCCGCCGTGGTGCTCGTCGCCGCGTCCACCCTGGTCTCGGTGACGGCGCTCGCCGCGGTCACCCCGGCCGTCACCAAGGCTCGGCTGACCGGGCTGGACCGTTCGGGCGAGGTCGTCGGCGGGCTGTCCGCGGCGGGCACCCTCGGGTCGCTCGCCGGGACCTTCCTCACCGGGTTCGTGCTGGTCGCGCTCCTGCCGGTGAGCGCGATCCTGCTGGTCACCGCGGCCGCCTGCCTCGTGCTCGGGCTCGTCCTGGCGCCCCGGCGGCGGCGTTCGGACATCGCGAAGGGTGGTGCCGCGGCACTGCTGCTGGCCGTCGCGCTCGTCGCGCTGCCGGGGCGCTGCGACGCCGACACCACCTACTACTGCGCCGCCGTCCGGACCGACCCCGCGGACCCGGCCGGTCGTTATCTGGTGCTCGACGACCTGCGCCACTCCTACGTCCGCCTCGGCGACCCCGCGCACCTGGAGTTCGCCTACACGAAGCGGTTCGCCGCGGCCGTCGACACCGCGTTCGGTCAGGGTCGCCCGGTCGACGCGGTGCACATCGGCGGCGGCGCGCTGACCATGCCGCGCTGGCTCGCCGCGACCCGCCCCGGCAGCACCTCGACCGTGCTGGAGCTGGACCAGGGCGTGATCGACCTCGGCGTCCGCTCCCTGGACGCGGGCGGGATCCCCGGCACCACCGTGCGCACCGGCGACGCCCGGGTGAACCTCGCCGCGCTGCCCGACGACTCCGCCGACCTCGTCGTCGGCGACGCCTTCGGCGCCCGCTCGGTGCCCTGGCACCTGTCCACCGCGGAGTTCCTCGACGAGGTGGCGCGGGTGCTGCGCCCGGGCGGGCTCTACGTCCTCAACGTGATCGACCGGTACCCGCTCGACCTGGTGAAGGCCGCCACCGCGACCGTCGAGTCCCGGTTCGGGACGACGATGCTCCTCGCCCTCCCCGACGAGTTCGCCCCCGGCGGGGGCGGGAACGTCGTGGTCGTCGCCTCGGACCGGCCGCTCGACCCGGCCGCCCTCGGTGCCGCCGTCGCCCGTTCCGAGCCGGCCGGCACGGTCCTCGACCCGGCCCGCACCGCCGCGTTCACCGCGGGGGCCCCGGTCCTGACCGACGACCGCGCCCCGGTGGACCAGCTGATCACCACCGGTCTGACGGGGTAGGGCGCCGCCCGCGCCCCGTCCTGACCCGTCCCGCCCGGCGGCCCGCTGCGCCGAGATGCAGCTCAGCGGGAATTGTGGATCTCCGGCGCCCGCTGAGCTGCATCTCGGCGACTCCGGTCCGGGCGCGGACGGCTCGGGACGTCGCCTTGCGAGAGGCGGGCGCACCGGGAGGCGAGGCCCGGCCGCGCGGGGTCCGGACCACGCTAGGGTCGGTGACGGGGTCCGGTGGGCCCCGTCGGACGATCGAGGGGGAGACGGGCGTGGCGACCTGGGAGGACCTGAAGGCCTACGTCGTGGTCCGGTACGAGATCGTCCGCCAGGGTGCGGACGAGCTGCGGTTCCGGCTGCCGACGACCGAGGACCGGGACCAGCTCGTCGTCGTGAAGCGGGTGCGGGAGGGTGCGGGCCGCCCCGGCGTCGAGGTCACCGACGCGGCGGCCGCGGTCGCCGACCCGGACCAGGAGTGGGTGCAGATCGAGTCCCCGGTCGCGCGGCTCGGCGAGGTCGACCTCGGCCGCGCCCTGGAGCTCGCGGGGCCGTCGGTGGTCGGTGGGCTGGCCGCGGAGGAGGGCGTCGTGGTGTTCCGGCACTCGATCCCGCTCGGCCCGGCCGCGCTGGACGGGTTCGAGTTCCCGTTCCGCCAGGTCGTCCACCTCGCCGACGAGCTGGAGCACGCGCTCACCGGGCGCGACGACCACTGAGGTCGGGCCGTGCGGCCGCCGTCACACTTGACCTGAAGTCCGGTTCAGCTATCAGGCTGCGGGCATGGCCGACTACGCGCTTCCGGACCTGCCCTACGACTACTCCGCTCTGGCCCCGCACATCGCGCCCGAGATCATGGAGCTGCACCACTCCAAGCACCACAACACCTACGTCCAGGGCCTCAACACCACCCTCGACAAGCTCGCCGAGGCCCGCGACAGGAACGACTTCGGCGCCGTCGTCGGACTCGAGAAGACCCTCGCGTTCAACCTCGGCGGCCACGTCAACCACTCCGCCTTCTGGAACAACCTCTCCCCCGACGGCGGCGACAAGCCCACCGGCGACCTCGCCGCCGCCATCGACGCCGACTTCGGCTCCTTCGACGGCTTCCAGGCCCACTTCACCGCCGCCGCCACCACCATCCAGGGCTCCGGCTGGGCCGTCCTCGGTCACGACCGGCTCGGCGACCGCCTGCTCATCCACCAGCTCTACGACCAGCAGTCCCAGCTCCCCGCCGGCCAGACCCCCATCGTCCTGCTCGACATGTGGGAGCACGCCTTCTACCTGCAGTACAAGAACGTCAAGCCCGACTACGTCAAGGCCTGGTGGAACGTCGTCAACTGGGCCGACGCCGCCGAGCGGTTCGCCCGGGCGCGGGCGTGACGGTCGCCGATCCGGCCGGGGGCCTGCGGGCGGCGTTCCGTGGGCACCCCGCCGGGGTCGCCGTGCTCACCACGACCGGGCCCGACGGGCCGGTCGGGATGACGGCGTCGTCGGTCGCCTCGGTCGGGGTGGACCCGCCCGCAGTGTCGTTCTCGACCGCCCGTGACTCGCGGCTGGCCGGTGCGCTCGCCGGGGGCGGGACGGTCGTCGTGCACCTGCTCGACGACACCGACACCGGTCTCGCGGCGGCGTTCGCCGTCCCGGGCGCGAAACGGTTCGGAGCGGGTGTCCGGTGGATGGCCCTGCCGACCGGGGAGCCGTGGCTGGTCGACGTGGGCACCGCGCTGCGCTGCCGGGTCCTGTCGGTCTCCGAGGTCGGCGCGTCGCTGCTGGTCGCGGCCGAGGTCGTCGAGCTGCTCGGGCTGCGCCGTCGCGGCCGACCCCTGGTGTGGGTGGGACGGGCCTACCGCGGCGTCCCCGTCGAGGACACGGACGCGGTCACAGCGGCTGCGGATGCACGTCCAGCGCCTGGTCGATGACCGTGCGCAGGCGGTTGAGCAGCTCGTCGGCCTCGCTCCAGGTGACCGCGCCGGTCGCGACGCCGTGGCGCAGCTCCTCGGCGATGGTGCGGGCGAATCCGGTGGACCAGGCGTGACGGGGGTCGATGCTCCGCATGGACGAATTTTGCCCTACGCGACGTGCTGCGTTCACCCCGGGTGCTCGATTCGTTCACAGTGCGTGTGCGACAGGGTGGGCGAAACCGGTGACGTCCGGCGATGCACACCGCAAGGACCCGGGGCGGTCCGCGAGCCGGCCGGTGACGCATCGGCGACGACGATGGTCCGATCGGCGGGACCCGGCGCACCCGCGGGTGGTCCCGCGGCGCCGTTCCCGGGGGTCGGATCGACGATTCGCCCGGTGTGCGTCACGATGATCGCCCGGCCCCCGGGCGAATCGATCCAGACGGAGTGTGCGCGTGACCACCTCGGAGTACAGCAGCATCACGCCCGGGGACCTGGCCATCGACACGCTCGGCCCGGCCCGCATCACCTCGCCGCTGGCGCCGCTGCTCGACGCCCGCCGCACCACCGAGCACTACGTGGACGCCGGTGACCGGGTCCTGCTCGACGACACCGCCGCCGGGATCCGCGCCCGCGGCGTCGAACCGGAGGAGCTGCCGGGCCTGGAACCGTGCGGGCCGCGCCGGCAGATCTACTTCGACCCGTCGAAGACCCGCGCCGGGATCGTCACCTGCGGCGGCCTGTGCCCGGGGCTCAACGACGTCATCTCCGGCCTGGTCCGCACCCTGACCTACCACTACGGCGTGCGCCGGGTCGTCGGGTTCCGCAACGGCTACCGCGGCTTCGTCTCCTCCTACGGTCACGACGTCGTCGAGCTGAGCCCGGAGTCGGTGCGCGACATCCCGGTCGACGGCGGCACCTTCCTCGGCACCTCACGCGGCCCGCAGGACCCCGAGGAGATCGTCGACTGCCTCGAGCAGATGCACCTCAACGTGCTGTTCGTGATCGGCGGCGACGGCACCATGCGTGGCGCGATGGAGATCGCCAGGGTGGTGGGGGAGCGGGGGCTGCGGATCGCCGTCGTCGGGATCCCGAAGACGATCGACAACGACATCCCGTTCATCGACCAGTCCTTCGGCTTCCAGACGGCGTTCTCCCAGGCCAGCGAGGCCATCCGGTCGGTCACGGTGGAGGCCAAGTCCACCCCCGGCGGCGTCGGCCTGGTCAAGCTGATGGGCCGGCACTCCGGCTTCATCGCCTGCTACGCCTCGCTCGTGCGGTCCGACGCCGACGCCGTTCTGATCCCCGAGGTGCCCTTCGAGCTGGACGGCGAGACCGGTCTGCTGAACCACCTGCGACGACGGGTGTCCCAGCGCGGGCACGCGGTCGTCGTCGTCGCGGAGGGGGCGGGGCAGGAGATGCTGCCGCCGGTCGGGCGCACCGACGCCTCCGGCAACGCGAAGCTCTCCGACGTCGGCCCCTGGCTCAAGGAGCGCATCGCCGACTCCTTCGCCGACGCCGGGATGGAGACCACCGTCCGCTACGTCGACCCGAGCTACATCATCCGCAGCGTCCCCGCGAACCCCTACGACAGCGTCTACACCGTCCGGCTGTCCCAGGCCGCGGTGCACGCCGCCATGTCCGGGCGCACCGCGATGGTGGTCGGACGGGTGCGGCGCCGGTTCGTGCACATCCCGATGAGCCTGGCCGTCAGCCGTCGCAACCAGGTCGACCCGCACGGCGACCTGTGGATGGCCGTGCTGGAGTCGACCGGGCAGCCGTGGCGCTTCGGCGAGGACTCCGGAGCACCGACCCGGGCCCCGCACACCTGACCGGCGTCCTAGTTGAGGTGGGCCCGGTGCTTCATCGCCTCGGTGCGCACCTGGTCCAGCACGTCGGCGCCCGAGCGCGATCCGCGCCCCGGACCGTCCACCCAGGACTCCATCAGCCGGGCCGCCTCGTCCCAGCGGGCCTGCGCGGCGAGCACCTCGCCGAGCTCGCGGATGAGCTCCGGGCCCTGGTGGCGCAGGCCCAGCCGCATCCGGAGTACCCACTCCAGGCCGTCGTGGTCGCGGGAGCGGCCGTAGGTCGCACGCAGGTTCTCCAGCATCCGGGCGAGGATCTGGCGGGTCGAGGTCCGCGGCAGCATGCCCGCGTCGAAGGGCACCTCCGGGCCGGCGCCCGTCGTCGCGCGGAAGAGCTCCTCGCAGCCCGCCGGGTCGAGCCGCCTGCCGCCGTCGAAGGCGTCGACGAGGCGCTGGGTGCCGGGCACCCGCACCAGGAAGTGCCCGGGCATGCCGACGCCCTCCAGCGGCACCCCGGCCCGGCGGCCCACCTCGATCGCGACGACCGACAGGGTGATCGGGATGCCGGTGCGGCGTTCGAGGACGTCGGTCAGGAAGGAGTTGCGCGGGTCGGCGTAGTCGGCGGAGTTGCCGCGGAACCCGGCCTCGGTGAACAACCGGTGCAGCAGCGACTCGAAGCCGGTGACACCGTCGGCGAGCTCGTCGAGCGTGGCGCGGGCCCGTGCGGTGGACACCGCCGCGACCTCCGGGTCCGGGGCGGCGCCGGCGGCGATCGCCAGTGCGGCCTCGTCGAGCGGCGGTTCGGGCCCGGTCACCATCCGCAGGAAGCGGGTCACCGGGTCGGCGCGGTCGTGCCGGGTCACCCCGGGACCGTACCGGGATTCACGGGGGCGACATCGTGACGCGCACGACCGTGCCCGTCACCTGACCGGGGTCGTCCTCCGCGGTCCACACCTGCAGCACGTCCGACAGCTCCGAGGCCAGCCACATCCCCCGGCCGCGGTTCCCGGCGACCGGTGGCGCGGCGAGCCCGGGGAACGCGAGCCGGCACGTCGCGGCGTCGCTCATCTCCGAGACCAGCCCCGCCTCGGTGCGCCACATCCGCAGGACCGGGTGACCCGACCCGTGCTCGACGCCGTTGCTGATCAGCTCGTTGACCGCCAGCACGAGGTCGGAGATCCGGCTGGGCCCCAGCCCGGACAGCTCGGCCTGCCGCTCGACGACGCGCCGCATCGACCCGAGGTCGTCCAGGGTCACCGGCAGCGTCACGATCGCCGGCCCCAGCTCGTCCGGTGGGCACTGCGGGTTCTCGGCCAGCAGCTCGTGGTCGTCGCGCCGGCAGCCGCTCGGGACCGGGGCGCCGTCCACGAGGAACTCGTCGTGCAGTGCCCCGGCGTGCGCGCGGTCGGCCTCGACGTCGGGGAAACAGCACAGCAGCTCGACGGGCAGCGCGCGCAGGGCGTGCGAGAGGGCGAGGTCGAGGCGGGTCCAGTAGGCGGCGTCCGCGCCGGGCAGCTCGACCGGCTGGCCGACCGTGCACACCCCGGACGCGCCGTCGGCCAGCGCTTCGCGCACCGCGCGGCTCCAGCGCCCCGCGACCGTGAACGGCGGGGCCGAGTGCATCCGGTCCGGCGTGCGGAACTCCACCCCGGCGTCGTGGCCGAGGGAGCGGCGCAGCACCGCGGCACACCGCGGGTCGACGACCACGAGCGCGCGACGGCCCGACTCCAGCGCCTCGGTCACCGGTGCGGTGAGGGCGGCGGCCTGGTGCTCGGGATCCCGGTACGGCACGGCCCGGTGGACGAGGCCGTCCGGGTCGGGACGCGGGGTGGTGGTGGTGGTGGTCATCGGCGGTCGGGGGCGGTCGGGGTCATGGGGCGTAGGCCTTCCACGTCGAAGCTGTGCCCATCTGCTCAAGGCGGCTCCTGACGGGGTGACCATAACCAAGCCGCACCGGTCGTGCGGTGCGGGGCGTGTGTGTTCGACGACGTCGCACCCCCCGGCGGCCCGCGGTGCGGTAGGGAAGGCTGGAAACGGATCACCATCACGCACCACGAACGGAGTGACAGATGCGCGTCTTCGACGGAGTGGACGAGCTGCGGGCGGCCAAGGGGACCGAGATCGGGACCTCGCCCTGGCTGACCGTCACGCAGGAGCGGATCGACGGTTTCGCCGACGCCACCGACGACCACCAGTGGATCCACGTCGACGCCGAGCGGGCCGCGTCCGGACCGTTCGGCGCCACGATCGCCCACGGCTTCCTGTCGCTGTCGCTGCTGCCCAAGCTGGTCCAGTCCGTCTACAAGGTGGACGGGGTCACGATGGGCGTGAACTACGGCCTCAACAAGGTCCGGTTCACCAGCCCGCTGCCGGTGGGCAGCCGGATCCGCGCCCGGGTCGAGCTGACCGACGTCAGCGACGTCTCCGGCGGCGTCCAGCTCACCATCGGCGTGACCGTCGAGGTCGAGGGATCCGAGAAGCCCGCCCTGGTCGCCGAATGGCTGACCCGGCAGTTCGTCTAGGAGGAGAGAACCCATGCGTGATGCGGTGATCTGCGAGCCGCTGCGGACCCCGGTCGGCGGGTTCGGGGGGTCGCTGCGCGACGTCCCGGCCCACACCCTCGCCGCGACCGTGATCCGCGCCCTGATGGAGCGGACCGGGCTGGACCCCGACGTCGTCGAGGACGTCGTGCTGGGCCACTGCTACCCGACGATGGACGCCCCGGCGATCGGACGGGTCGCCGCGCTCGACGCCGGCCTGCCGGTGACCGCGGGCGGCATCCAGATCGACCGCCGCTGCGGCTCGGGCCTGCAGGCCGTGCTCTACGCGGCCGGCCAGGTCCGGACGGGTGCGGCGGAGGTCGTGCTGGCCGGTGGTGCCGAGTCGATGTCGGGCGCGTCGTTCTACTCCACCGGGATGCGCTGGGGGGTCAAGGGCGGCGGGGTGATGCTGAACGATTCGTTGGCGCGCGGACGCGTCACCGCCGGCGGGAAGAACTTCCCGGTGCCGGGCGGGATGCTGGAGACCGCGGAGAACCTGCGCCGCGACTACGCGATCGGTCGCGCCGAGCAGGACGAGTACGCCGTCCGCTCGCACCACCGGGCGGCGGCCGCGCAGGAGTCCGGGGTGTTCGCCGAGGAGATCGTCCCGGTGACCGTGCCCGGCCGGAAGGGCGACACCGTCGTCGAGCGCGACGAGCACGTCCGCCCCGACTCGACGGTCGAGAAGCTGGCGACGCTGCGCCCGATCCTGGGCAAGGACGACCCGGACGCCACCGTGACCGCGGGCAACGCGTCGGGCCAGAACGACGGCGCCGCGATCTGCGTGGTGACCAGCCCGGAGAAGGCCGCCGAGCTGGGACTGCGCCCGCTGGCGAAGGTCGTGTCCTGGGGCCTGGGCGGGGTCCCGCCCAAGACGATGGGCATCGGCCCGGTCCCGGCGACGGCCAAGGCCCTGGACGTGGCCGGGCTGACCCTGGCCGACATCGACCTGATCGAGCTGAACGAGGCGTTCGCCGCGCAGGTGCTGGCCTGCACGCGGGAGTGGAAGTTCACCGACGCCGACTTCGAGCGCACCAACGTGCACGGCTCGGGGATCTCGATGGGGCACCCGGTCGGTGCCACCGGCGGCCGCATCCTGGCCACCCTCACCCGCGAGATGGCGCGTCGCGACGCCCGTTACGGGCTGGAGACGATGTGCATCGGCGGCGGCCAGGGCCTCGCCGCGGTGTTCGAGAAGGTGTGACCCGTAGCCGGGGCGGCCGTGCACGGCCGCCCCGGCGAGATCGGTCAGTGCCCGGCGTTCTTCGCGCGCTCGTAGGACGCCTTGATCTCGCGCTCGGCGTCGGCCCGGCCGACCCAGGACGCACCCTCGACGCTCTTGCCCGGCTCGAGGGTCTTGTAGATCTCGAAGAAGTGCTGGATCTCCGCCCGGTCGAACTCGGCCAGGTGGTGGATGTCGCGCAGGTGCTCCTGGCGGGGGTCGTCCGAGGGGACGCAGAGGACCTTGTCGTCGCCGCCCTTCTCGTCCTTCATCCGGAACATGCCGATCGCGCGGGAGCGGATGACGCACCCGGGGAAGGTCGGCTCCTGCACCAGGACCAGGGCGTCCAGCGGGTCCCCGTCCTCGCCCAGGGTGTCGTCGATGAACCCGTAGTCGGCGGGGTACTGGGTGGCGGTGAACAGGGTGCGGTCGAGCCGGATACGTCCGGTCTCGTGATCGACCTCGTACTTGTTCCGGCCGCCCTTGGGGATTTCGATGGTGACGTCGAAGTCCACGGTTCGTTGCTCCTTGAAGAAGGTCAGCGGTCTTGTGTCACGGCTCCACCGGATCCGGGGCGGGGCCGCTGGCCCGCCCGCTCCGGCGGTGTCGGTGCTGCCCCCTAGTGTGAGGGACCGGGTGGGCACGGGTGCACGCCGGTGAGGGCGGAGCGGGCCGATGTGGCCCGCGTCGCACCACCGTGCGGGCAGGTCGGCCGCCGGACGAGCAGGTACAGGAGGGTCCGTGGGACGCAGGCATCGCCGGCCGGAGCGCAGCTACCGGCGGTTCGCCGTGGTCGCGGTCGCGGTGATGGCACTGGCCTCGCTGTTCGGCGCCGTCGCCCTGGCCGGGCCGGACGCCCGCAGCTCGTTCGGACTCGGCACCACCGCCACCCAGTACCCGCCGGTCCCGATGCCCGCGCTGCGCCCCCTCACGCCGACGGCGCCGGTGCCGAGCGCCGCCGGGATCACCCAGGCCCTGTCCTCCCAGCTCGACGCGCCCGAGCTCGGCGAGGTCACCGGGGTCGTCATGGACTCCGCGGCCCCGCGCGGGGTGAAGCCGATCTGGGAGCGTGACGGCGACCGCGGCATGGTCCCCGGCTCCACGACGAAGCTGCTCACCGCCGCGGCCGCGCTGCTGTCGTTGAACCCGACCGACCGGCTCGCGACCCGGGTCGTGCCCGGTCCGTCCCCGGACTCGGTCGTCCTCGTCGGGTCCGGCGACCCGTCGCTGACCGCGCTGCCCGACGGGCAGGACGGGCTCTACCCGGAGCCCGCGCGGATCGCCGACCTCGCCGAGCAGGTGAAGAAGGCCGTCGGCCGCCCGATCACGACGGTCTACACCGACGCGAGCCTCTGGAAGGGCCCGGCCGAGTCCCCGGGCTGGGGGCCCACCGACGTCGCGGACGGCTACGTCGCCCCGATGTCGGCGCTGATGCTCGACGGCGGGCGCACCGACCCGCTGCAGCAGGACGGCCCGCGCAGCACCGACCCCGCCGCGGCCGCCGGGAAGGCGCTGGCCCGCGCGCTCGGCGCCTCCGACGTCCGGGAGGGCGTCGCCGCCGCGAACGCGCCGGTGCTGGGCAGCGTGTCCTCCCCGCCGATCGCGAGCCTCATCGAGTACATGCTCACCGCCTCGGACAACGTCACGGCCGAGGCGATGGCCCGCCAGGTCGCGGTGTCCAAGGACGGCGAGGCCTCGTTCGACGGGGCCTCCAAGGCCGTCACCGAGGCGCTGGTCCAGGCCGGCTACGACGTGTCCGGGCTGCAGCTCGCCGACGGCAGCGGCCTGTCCCGGGACAACCTGATCCCGGCCCGGCTGCTCGGCGCGGTGCTGTCCTCGGCCGCCGCCCAGTCCGACAGCCCGACCGACGTGCAGTTCCTGCGCCCGATCCTCACCGGGCTCCCGGTCGCCGGCGGTGGCGGGACGCTCGCCGACCGGTTCGGCGACCCGCGGTCGGTCGCCGGGCGCGGTGTCGTGCGCGCCAAGACCGGCACGCTGTCCGGCGCCTCCAGCCTCGCCGGGGTCGTCACCGACGTCGACGGCAGGCTGCTGGTGTTCGCGCTGCTGTCCAACGGCACCTCGCCCGCCGACGCCCGGCCCGCGCTGGACCGCATCGCGGCGACGCTGTCGCGCTGCGGCTGCCGCGGCTGACCCGGTCTCGCGCACCCGTCGTCGCGGGTAGCGTGGGACGCATGGAGACCGACACGACCGGCCCGGTCACCGGCCGCCCCCGGCCCGACATCACCGGCGCCGGGCTGCCGGTGAACTGGTCCCTGGCCGCGTCGACGGCGGCATCGCTGATGCCCGCCGGGCCCCGCACCACCCCCGCGGTGGCGGGCGCGCTGGTGGAGCGCCTGCGCACCGACTCCGCCCGCGCCGAGGGACACGTCCGCGAGGTCACCGGCCTCGGGGCGGACCTGCCGCTGCTGCCCGCTGACGTGCTGGACCGGCCCGCCTGGGCGCGTGCCGCCGTCGGGGGGATGGAGGCGCTGACCTCCGGCGCCCGGCTGCCCGACTCGCCGTGGCCGCTGCGCACGGTCACCGCGGCCGGCTCGGGGATGCAGCTCGGCGCGCTGCTCGCCTACATGGGTGCCCGCGTGCTCGGCCAGTACGACCCGTTCGGCGGGCCCGGCGGGGCGGGGCGGCTCATCGTCGTCGCCCCGAACGTCTACGCCGCCTCGCGCTCGCTCGACGTCGACGGCGACCAGTTCGGTCTCTGGGTCTGCCTGCACGAGGCCACCCACCGGCTCCAGTTCACCGCGGTGCCGTGGCTGCGCGACCACTTCTCCGGGCTGGTCACCGAGCTGCTGTCGCTGCAGGAACCGGACACCGCGCGGCTCGCCCGGCTGCCCGACGCGATCCGCGCGCTGCGCGGCGAGGACGGCCGCAAGGCCGACGTGCTCGCGCTCGTCGAGCTGCTGCAGGGCCCCGAGCAGCGGGCCGTGCTCGACCGGCTGCTCGCCCTGTCGACCCTGCTGGAGGGGCACGCCGACCACGTCATGGACGCCGTCGGGCCGGACGTGGTCCCCGACGTCGCGCTCATCCGGCGCCGGTTCACCGAGCGCCGCCGCGGCGGCGGGCTGATCGACCGGATCCTGCGCGCACTCCTCGGGGTCGAGGCGAAGATGCGCCAGTACGCCGTCGGCGCCGCGTTCTGCCGGGCCGTCGAGCGCGAGGCCGGGATGGCCGGGATCAACCGGGTCTGGGAGTCGCCGGAGACGCTGCCGACCCGCGCCGAGCTGGACGACCCCGCCGCGTGGCTGCGCCGCGTCGCCTGACGGGTCACGGGCCCGCCGCGGCGGGCCGGGTCCGGCGCGCCGTGCGGGCCGCACTGGACCGGTTGCCCGCCGGCGCGGCCGCCGCCCCGCCGCTGGTCGCCTGCTCCGGCGGGGCCGACTCCACCGCGCTGGTGCTCGCCGTCCGGGAGACGGTCGGGGGGCCGGTGCACGCCGCCGTCGTCGACCACGGGCTGCAGGACGGGTCCGCGGAGCGCTCGGCGGGGCTCGCCACGCTCCTGCGCGGGCTCGGGGTGACGGCGACGGTGCACCCGGTCGTCGTCGGCGCCGCGGGCGGCCCCGAGGCCGCGGCCCGGACCGCCCGGTACGCGGCGCTGCGGGCGGCGCGGCCGACGCCGTCGTCGCCGGTGCTGCTCGGGCACACCCTCGACGACCAGGCCGAGACGGTCCTGCTGGGCCTCGGCCGGGGCTCCGGGGCCCGGTCGCTGTCCGGGATGCGCGAGTGGACCGAGCCGTGGCTGCGCCCGCTGCTCGGGGTGCGCCGGGCCGACACCGTCGCCGCCTGCGCGGCCGCCGGCGTCGCGGCCTGGGCCGACCCGCAGAACGCCGACCCCCGCTTCGTCCGCTCCCGGCTGCGCCACGAGGTGCTGCCGCTGCTGGAGGACGTCCTGGGCGGCGGGGTCGCGGCCGCGCTCGCCCGCACCGCGGACCAGCTCCACGACGACGACGCCGCCCTCTCCGTCGCCGCGGCCCGGCTGCTGTCCGCGGCCCGCGTGGCCACGGACGGTGAGCGGAATGCACCGGCGGGGGGGCCCGGGCCGGGTGATTCCGGCGACAACGGCTCACCACCGGGTACCGCCGTGACCGACCCCACCGGGGCCGCGGCGGGGGTCGGGGAGGCCCTCGGCACCGCGCTCGACACCGGTGTACTGGCCGCTGCCGAGCCCGCCGTACGGCGCCGGGTCCTGCGGGAATGGCTCGCCGGAGCGGGCGCGCGGGCCCTCACCGACGCGCAGCTGCGGGCGGCCGACGACCTCGTCGGAGCCTGGCGCGGGCAGGGCGGACCGGCGGTGGGCGGCGGCTTGGTGCTGACCCGCGCCCGTGGCAGGCTCGTGCTGCGCCGCCGCAGCCGGCCGCGTGACCGGGCGTGACCGCGGGTCCGGTGCACAGGGTCGACCGGACCGCCACGCGGTCCGTGCGAGGGGGTCGGGTGTACGACGGGGACATCTCCTCGGTGTTGGTCACCGAGGAGCAGGTGCGCGAGAAGACCGCGGAGCTGGCGCAGCAGATCGCCGGTGACTACGCCGACCTCGTGCGCGACGGCCGCGAGTCCGACCTCGTGCTGATCGGCGTCCTCAAGGGCGCCGTCATGTTCATGACCGACTTCGCCCGCGCGCTGCCCATCCCGGCCCAGCTGGAGTTCATGGCGGTGAGCTCCTACGGCTCGTCGACCTCGTCGTCGGGCGTCGTGCGGATCCTCAAGGACCTCGACCGCGACATCGCGGGCCGACACGTGCTGATCGTCGAGGACATCATCGACTCCGGGCTGACGCTCAACTGGCTGCTGGGCAACCTGCAGACCCGCTCGCCCGCGTCGCTGGAGGTCGTGACGCTGCTGCGCAAGCCGGACGCGGTGAAGGTCGACGTCCCGGTCCGCTACGTCGGGTTCGACATCCCGAACGAGTTCGTCGTCGGCTACGGCCTCGACTACGCCGAGCGCTACCGCGACCTGCCCTACATCGGGACCCTGGACCCGTCGGTCTACGCCTGAGCGGGGCTCAGCCGACCCCGGGCCCGGCCGGCGTGGCCAGT
The DNA here is from genome assembly GCF_056341085.1 of Pseudonocardia sp. 2-7. Classification (NCBI taxonomy): domain Bacteria; kingdom Bacillati; phylum Actinomycetota; class Actinomycetes; order Pseudonocardiales; family Pseudonocardiaceae; genus Pseudonocardia; species Pseudonocardia sp. 2-7. The sequence continues at coordinate 5,213,931 of NZ_CP094507.1, read as the reverse complement.
GCCCGCGGGTCGACCCCGGCCGGGGCCGCGTCGAACGCGGGCCCACCGGCGAGCGTCAGACCGGCCGGACCGTCGGTGCGGGCTGCGTAGTCCAACGCCCTCGCCAGGTCGGTGTACTCGATGCTGGGCAGGTCCTCGGTGGTGGTGAGGCTGGACAGCACGCCGATCGCGCGGCCCTGCGCGTCGAGCAGCGGGCTGCCCGACTCCCCGGCGACGCCGTCCTGCACGGCGAACACCGCGTGCCCCCACCCGCCACCGACCTCGGCGGCGGCCGCACCGGCGCGCACCCCGACCGTGCGGACGCCGCCGGCGCCGGGTGGGTTGGTCAGGCCGTAGACCGGGGTGCCGGCGGGCAGCGGCGCGGTGCGGACCGCGCCGGGACCTCCGAAGAACGGCACCGCGGCACCCACCGACGGGCGGGCGCCCGCGGGCAGCTCGACGAGTGCGAGGTCGTTGTAGGCGCAGACGTCGGGGTCGCGCTCCCCGCGGGCCTGCATGGTGTTCCACGAGCTCCACGCCAGCGTCCCGGTGACCGTGCCGTCGCGGCCGTGCACCAGCACCGGGGTGCCCAGCGGCACCGCGTCGGAGGTGCAGCCGTCGGTCTCGGTCTCGTCGCCGGTGCCGCCGCAGTGCGCGGCCTGCCCGAGGAAGGTGCGCTCGCCCGCGGTGAACACGAACCCGGCCGTGCACAGGCCCGCGCCGGTGGTCTCGGTGACGGTCCCCGGACCGATCGACCCCGGCCCCGCGACGACGGCCGGGTGCGGCACGAGGTCGCTCGCCTCGGCCCGGGCGGTGGTCGCCGGCGGCGCGGTCACGACCGGCGGCGTCGGTGCGGCGGCCGCGGGCGGCGGGATCACGGGCACGGCGACGGCCGTCCCCACCGGCACGGTGAACACCGCCAGTGCCGCCGCGGCGGCGAGACCGGCGGCGAGCACCGACACCGTCCGCCGGGGTCCGGCCACCGCGTGCAGCGCCATCCGATCGTCCCTCCCGACCCGCAGACCATCGCCGCTGGACCGGACGGAGCAGGGCGCCGCTGCCCTCCGCCGCCGTCCCGGTACCGAGCGTGCTGCACAGTTGTCCCACACCACGGTGTCGACGTGTGCGTCGGGACACCCCTGTGGGGGAACCGGGCAGGTCGCCGGTTCGTTCACCGATCGGCCGCCCGCTCACCGGGCGGTCCGGCCAGGTCCGTCCGGAGCACGCCACCCACCGTGGGGCTATCCTGGCGGGTCAGGGCCCTCCGGCGGGGCGGTACACCGTCCGCCGCCGCTGCCGAGAACCACTCCCGGGAAGGTGAAGGCCACCCAGGCCGACGTTGCATGGACCGCAAGCGCCTGCTCCGCAACCCGCTGATCTGGATCCTCGTCGCACTCCTGATCTATCTCGGGTTCAGCCAGCTGTTCGACGACACCCGCGGATACACCGAGGTCACGACGTCGGTCGCGCTCTCCCAGGTGCAGTCGGGGAACGTCAAGGACGCCCTCGTCGAGGACCGTGAGCAGCAGCTCCGCCTCACGCTGGACCGCCCGATCGAGGTCAACGGCAACGAGACGACCCAGATCCTCACCCAGTACCCCGCGCAGATCTCCGGTCAGATCTTCGACCAGGTCCGCCAGGTCCCCGGGATCGCCGAGTACGACACCGTCGTCCGCCAGGACTCCTTCCTCTCCACGCTGCTGATCACGATGATCCCGCTGGCGCTGGTCCTGATCCTGCTGTTCTGGTTCCTGAACAACGCCCAGGGCGGCGGGAACCGGGTCATGAGCTTCGGCAAGTCCAAGGCCAAGCAGCTGAACAAGGACATGCCGAAGAACACGTTCGCGGACGTGGCGGGCGCCGACGAGGCGGTCGAGGAGCTCTACGAGATCAAGGACTTCCTGCAGAACCCGGGCCGCTACCAGGCCCTGGGCGCGAAGATCCCCAAGGGTGTACTGCTCTACGGCCCGCCCGGCACCGGCAAGACGCTGCTGGCCCGTGCGGTCGCCGGTGAGGCGGGCGTGCCGTTCTACACGATCTCCGGGTCCGACTTCGTCGAGATGTTCGTCGGTGTCGGTGCCTCCCGGGTGCGCGACCTGTTCGAGCAGGCCAAGCAGAACGCGCCCTGCATCATCTTCGTCGACGAGATCGACGCGGTCGGCCGCCAGCGCGGAGCCGGCCTCGGTGGCGGGCACGACGAGCGCGAGCAGACCCTGAACCAGCTGCTCGTCGAGATGGACGGCTTCGACGCCCGCGGCGGCATCATCCTGATCGCCGCGACGAACCGGCCGGACATCCTGGACCCGGCGCTGCTGCGCCCGGGCCGGTTCGACCGGCAGATCCCGGTCGGCGCCCCCGACCTGGCGGGCCGTCGCGCGATCCTGAAGGTGCACTCCAAGGGCAAGCCCTTCGCCGACGACGTCGACCTCGAGTCGCTGGCCAAGCGCACCGTGGGCATGTCCGGTGCCGACCTGGCCAACGTGATCAACGAGGCCGCGCTGCTGACCGCCCGCGAGCACGGGACTCTCATCAACGGCGCCGCGCTGGAGGAGTCGGTCGACCGGGTCGTCGGTGGTCCGAAGCGCAAGTCGAAGATCGTTTCCGAGCGCGAGAGGAAGATCACCGCCTACCACGAGGGCGGGCACGCGCTGGCCGCGTGGGCGATGCCGGACCTGGAGCCGGTCTACAAGCTCACGATCCTGCCGCGCGGGCGCACCGGCGGGCACGCGCTCGTCGTCCCGGAGGACGACAAGGGCCTCATGACCCGCGCCGAGATGATCGCGCGGCTGGTGTTCGCGATGGGTGGGCGCTCGGCCGAGGAGCTCGTCTTCCACGAGCCCACGACCGGCGCGTCCTCCGACATCGACCAGGCCACCAAGATCGCCCGCGCGATGGTCACCGAGTACGGCATGAGCGCCAAGCTCGGCGCCGTCCGCTACGGCCGCGAGCAGGGCGACCCGTTCCTCGGCCGCTCGATGGGCAACCAGGCGGACTACTCGCTCGAGGTCGCCCACGAGATCGACGAGGAGGTGCGCAAGCTCATCGAGGCCGCGCACACCGAGGCGTGGGAGATCCTCAACACCTACCGCGACGTGCTCGACGACCTCGTGCTGGAGCTCCTGGACAAGGAGACCCTGAACCGCAAGGACCTCGAGCGGATCTTCGGGTCGGTGGAGAAGCGGCCGCGGATCACCGCGTTCGACGACTTCGGCGTGCGCACGCCGTCGGAGAAGCCGCCGATCAAGACCCGGCGCGAGCTGGCGCACGAGCGCGGTGAGGTCCTGCCGCCCAAGGAGGACGAGCGCACCCCGGTCGAGGTCGGCTCGGGCTCCGCCAACGGCTACGGCGACGCGCCCGGCACCCCCGGCGCCTCCCCGTTCCCGGCGGGCGGCTCGGCCCCGAGCCGCCCGGACGCCCCGAACGACGGCGGCTACGGCCCCGGCGACGGCGGCCAGGGGCACGGCGGCGGCAACGGGAACGGGAACGGCTACGGCGCGCCCGGCAACGGGCACGGCGCCCCGGCCCACGGCTACGGCCGGGCCGGGTCCTACGGCGGACCGGGACAGCCCCCGCCGCCCGCCGTCGCCCCGAACTACGGCGCCCCGCCGGACTGGCGGCCCGCGACCACCCCGCAGGGGCAGAGCTGGCCGCCGCCGAACTGGGCGCAGCCGCCGCAGCAGGGCGGGCCGCAGGGCCCCGCCCAGGGCGGTCCCCGGTCCGGTCCCGGACCGGGCGACGGCGGCAACGGCAACGGCGCGCACGGCAACGGCGCGCCGGGTGGTGCGAACGATCCCGGCGCCGGCGAGCAGCGACGCGGACACGACCCGGAGGCAGGACACTGAGCACGTCGACGACGGACGGACGCTCCGGACCGGTGGAGTCCGCCGCGGTGGCGGCCGGGGTGACCCGGGCCGTACCCGGCGGGGTCGACCTGGACCGTGCGGAGCGCGCCGTCCGCGAGCTGCTGATCGCGGTCGGGGAGAACCCGGACCGCGAGGGCCTCAAGGAGACCCCGGCCCGGGTCGCGCGCGCCTACGGCGAGATCTTCGCCGGGCTGTTCGTCGACCCGGACACGGTGCTGGAGAAGACCTTCGACGAGGGCCACGGCGAGCTCGTGCTGGTCAAGGACATCCCGATGTTCTCCACCTGCGAGCACCACCTCGTGCCCTTCCACGGGGTGGCCCACGTCGGCTACATCCCGGCCGTCGACGGCCAGGTCACCGGCCTGTCCAAGCTGGCCCGGGTGGTCGACCTGTACGCCAAGCGCCCGCAGGTCCAGGAGCGGCTGACCGCGCAGATCGCCGACGCCCTGGTGCGCAAGCTGAACCCGCGCGCGGTGATCGTCGTGCTGGAGGCCGAGCACCTGTGCATGGCCATGCGTGGCATCCGCAAGCCGGGGTCGCGCACCACCACCTCGGCGGTGCGCGGGCTGTTCAAGAGCTCGGCGACCTCCCGCGCGGAGGCGCTCTCGCTGATCAGGGGGCGCTGACGTGGTCGCCCCCGGCGGGGCGTTGCCGGAGCTCGGCCGCTGTGCGGTCATGGGGATCCTGAACGTCACCCCCGACTCGTTCTCCGACGGCGGCCGCTACGTCGACCGGTCGCACGCCGTCGCGCACGGCGTCGCGATGCGCGACGCCGGGGCCGACCTCGTCGACGTCGGCGGGGAGTCGACCCGGCCCGGGGCGCAGCGGATCGACGCCGCGACCGAGCGGGACCGCGTCCTGCCGGTCGTGCGCGAGCTCGTCGCCGCGGGCGTGCGGGTCAGCGTCGACACGACCCGGTCCGAGGTCGCGCAGGCCTGCGTCGAGGCCGGTGCGGCGATGGTCAACGACGTCTCCGGCGGCCTGGCCGACCCGCGGATGGCCGCGGTCGTCGCCGAGTCGCGGACGCCCTGGGTGATCATGCACTGGCGCGGGCACAGCGCCGGCATGCAGCAGCTCGCGGGCTACGAGGACGTGATCGGCGAGGTCCGGTCCGAGCTCGTCGCCCGGGTCGACCACGCCGTGATGGCCGGGGTCGACCCCGGCCGCATCGTGCTCGACCCCGGTCTCGGGTTCGCCAAGAACGCCGCGCACAACTGGGCGCTGCTGCGCCGGCTCGACGTGTTCGTCGACCTGGGCTTCCCGGTGCTGGTCGGGGCCTCGCGCAAGCGGTTCCTCGGCGAGCTCCTGGCCTCGGCCGAGGGCGAGCCGCGCACCCCGCCGGGCCGCGACATCGCGACCGCCGCGGTCAGCGCGCTCGCCGCCAACGCGGGCGCGTGGGGCGTGCGGGTGCACGACGTCGAGTCCACGATGGACGCCATCGCGGTCGCCGCCGCCTGCCGGCTCGGCGCCTCGCGCGCCCGCACCCCGCGGGAGACCGGGCGGTGAGCGACCGGATCGAGCTCCGGGGTCTGCGGGTCCGCGGGAACCACGGCGTGTTCGACCACGAGCGTCGCGACGGCCAGGAGTTCGTCGTCGACCTGGTGGTGCACGCCGACCTCGCGCCCGCCGCCGCCTCGGACGACCTGGCCGACACGCTGCACTACGGCGAGCTCGCCGAGCTGGCCGCGGGCATCGTCGGCGGTCCGGCCCGGGACCTCGTCGAGGCCGTCGCCGGGGAGATCGCGCAGGCCGTACTGGACCACGACGCCCGGGTCGCCGCCGTCGAGGTGACGCTGCACAAGCCGTCGGCGCCGATCCCCCTGACCTTCGACGACATCGCGGTCGTCCTGACCCGGAGCCGGGCGTGACCCGCGCGGTCCTGTCCCTCGGCTCCAACCTGGGCGACCGGGCCGCGCACCTGCGCACGGTCGTCGCGGACCTGGGGGCGGCCGTCGTGGCGGTGTCGCCGGTGTTCGAGACGGCGCCGTGGGGCGTGACCGACCAGCCGGACTTCCTCAACGCGGTGCTGGTCGCGGACGACCCGGGGCTCGATGCGTGGGGCTGGCTGCGCCGTGGGCAGGCACTCGAGGACGCCTCGGGCCGGGTCCGCGAGCAGCGGTGGGGGCCGCGCACCCTCGACGTCGACGTCGTCCAGGTGACCGACGACGGCGCCCCGGTCACCTCCGACGACCCGGAGCTGCTCCTGCCGCACCCGGGCACCCCCGACCGGGCCACCGTGCTGCTGCCCTGGCTGCTCGCCGAGCCCGGCGCGGTCCTGCACGGGCACGGGCCGGTCGCCGACCTGCTGGACCGGCTCGGCCCGGACGGCCGTGCCGGTGTGCACCGCCGCGACGACGTCGTCCTGCGGGACCCGGCATGACCGCGCCCGGACCGGGCGGACGGCGCCCCGGCCGCGGCCCGGACGGCGACCCGCGCCCGACCGTGCGCCCGACCCGGGTCCGCGACGTCGCCGCGATCGCCGTGGTCGCGGCCCTGCTCGGCAACATTCTCGTCCAGCTGACCTACGGGTCGCTGCCGACGCTGCCGGTCGCCGCGGCGGTCGTCGTCACGGTCCTCGCCGCCGCCGAGGCCGCGGGCGGGGTCGTGCTGCGGCGCCGGATCGAGCGGCGGAACGGGGCCGTCCCGGTACCGCCGCTCGTCGCGGCCCGGGCGGTGCTGCTCGCCAAGGCCTCCGCGGTCGGCGGCGCGGTGGTCGCCGGGCTGTGGGTGGGCGTGCTGATGCACACGCTGCCGCGGGCCGCGGTCGTGGTGGCCGCGTTCCGGGACAGCGTCGTCGCCGCGATCGGCGTGGTCAGCGCGCTGCTGCTGATCGGCGCCGCGTTCTGGCTGGAGTACTGCTGCCGTGCCCCCGACGACCCGGACGACACCGACGGTGGGATCCGCTCGACCTGAGGCGCGTCCCCCCGCGCGGGCGGGGCCGGTTCTCTACGCTGGACGGTCATGACGTCCCCGACGCTCGGCCGCCCGTACACACCGGTGCCGGCGCCGTCCGCCAAGCGACGGGGCGTGCTGCTGCCGGTCGTCGGCCTGGTGGTGCTGGCCCTGCTCGCGGTGATCACGATCGGGGTGCTGCAACGCGCGATCGGGACGCCGGGTGTGATCGTCGGGACCCTGGCCGCGCTGCTGCCGGTCGTGCCGGTGGTGGCGGCGTTCCTCTGGGTGGACCGCTGGGAGCCCGAGCCGCCGCGGATGCTGATGGGCGCGTTCCTCTGGGGCGCCGGGTTCGCCGCGCTGGTCGCCCTGCTGATCAACACGAGCGCCTCGGCGGTGCTCGACGCGGCCGCCGGGCGCGGCGCGGGCGACCTGTTCGGCCCGGTCGTGGTCGCCCCGGTCGTCGAGGAGTTCACCAAGGGCCTGTTCCTGGTCGGGCTGCTGCTGTTCCGGCGCCGCGAGTTCGACGGGATCGTCGACGGCGTCGTCTACGCCGGGATCGTCGCCGCCGGGTTCGCGTTCAGCGAGAACATCCTCTACCTCGGGCGCGCGGTGTCCGAGCCGGAGTCGGCCGGCGTGCTCGCGACGCTGTTCGTCCGCGGCGTCGCCTCGCCGTTCGCGCACCCGCTGTTCACCTGCATGATCGGCATCGCCGCCGGGATCGCGGTGGCCAGCCGCAGCATCGGGGTGCGGGTGCTGGCGATGATCGCCGGCTACGTCGCCGCGGTGGTGCTGCACGCGCTGTGGAACGGCGCGTCGGTGCTGGCCGCGACGCCGGGCGGCTTCTTCCAGATCTACCTGTTCGTGATGGTCCCGATCTTCGTCGGGCTGATCCTGCTCGTGGTGTTCGCCCGTCGCCGCGAGGCGCGGATCGTCGCCGCGCAGCTGCCCGGCTTCGCCGCCGCGGGCTGGATCGCGCCGAGCGAGGTGACCCTGCTGGCCCGGCTGTCCCGGCGGAAGGGCTGGCGCACGCTGGTGCGGCGCCGCTCCGGCCCGGCGGCGGCGAAGGCCGTCGCCGAGTACCAGTCCGCGGTCACCGAGCTGGCGTTCATGCGGAACCGGATCGCGCGCGGCGCGGTGAAGGAGAGCGCCCACGCCCTGCACGACGAGAAGCTGGCCGCGGTGCTGCGGGCCCGCGCCGTCGCCGTCGGGGTGCCGGAGGCGCTGGTCGCGGCCTGGGCGCGGAAGCGTCCGTCGGACTGGGAGCCGCCGCCCCCGGCCGCGCCGGACGGCAGCTTCTCCGGCCAGTTCCGGATCCCGACCTTCCCCGACGGCGGCGGCGCGTCCGCCTCCGCGGGGCCCGCCGTGCCGCCGCTCCCGCCCGGCCCGGACACGCTCATGACCGCGGCGCCCTGGGGGCGCCCCGAGGGACCGCGGGTCGCTCCGTGGTCGGGTGCGCCGCGGACACCCGCCCCGTACACCCCGGGACCGCCCGGCGTCGCCCGTCCCGCCGGCCCGCGCGGTCCGGGGTCGGCCGATCCCGAGGCCCGCTCCGACGGCCCGGGCGTACCCGGCCGTCCGCAGGAGCCTGCCCGACGTCCCGGCGAGCCGGGTGCCGGGCCCGGTCCGGTCCCCGGTGGCCGGGGGGCGGGCTCGCCGTCACCCGGGCACCAGCAGCCCGGGCACCAGCCGCCCGGTTCCCCGGTGTCCGGTCCGGCACCGTCCGCCTCGCCGGCGCAGGGCCCCACGGCCCCCGGCGCCGCCGGATCCGCCCCGGGGGGAGGCGACGAGCACCTCACCCGGGCCGTCCGCCGTCCGGAACCACCCGCCGCCGAGCCCCGCGGCCGCCACCACGACAACCCGTCCGACCCCGGCCCCACCCGCCCGATGCTCCGCCCCGACGACGACCCGGACCGTCCCGCCGCCCGTTGACCCGGGCCGATCCGGGGCGCCGGGGACCGCCCGCCCCCACCCCGTTCCATGATCACCGGTTGTGGAGCGGAGCGTTCGCGAGGCGGGCGCTGATCTCCACAACCGTCGATCACCGGCGGGGCCGGGGGTGAGGCCGGTCTCAGGAGCACGCCCCGCCACCCGGCGCCCGTCTACCCTCGCGTCCGGCGCGCGGCCACCGGAGGTCGCGCCACCCGCGGATTGCCCGACCGGTACCCCACCAGGACCGGAACGGGAGGAAACGGATTCTCGTGATGGACTCTGCGATCGATGGCGGTCGCCCCGCGCGGCTCGCGGTCGGGGTGGTCTCGGCCGGTCGGGTCGGTGCGGTGCTGGGCGCCGCGCTCGCCCGCGCGGGCCACCACGTCGTCGCCGCCTCCGGGGTCTCGCAGGCCTCGGTGCGCCGGGCGGTGACCCTGCTGCCCGACGTCCCCCTGCTCCCGCCGGACGAGGTCTGCTCGCGCGCCGACCTGGTCCTGCTCGCCGTCCCCGACGACGTGCTGCCCGGCCTGGTCCGTGGCCTCGCCGCCGCCGGATGCTTCCGCCCGGGCCAGATCGCCGTCCACACGGCGGGGTCGCGCGGCGTCGCGGTGCTGGACCCGGCGACGGAGCGGGGTGTGCTGCCGCTGGCGCTGCACCCGGCGATGACGGTGACCGGCCGCCCCGAGGACGTCGACCGGCTTGCCGCCTGCTGCATCGGCGTCACCGCCCCCGGCGACCCGGAGCACGGCGACCCGCGCGACGCCGTCGGCTGGAGCGTCGCCGAGGCACTCGTGCTGGAGATGTCGGCCGAGCCCGTCCGCATCCCCGAGGCGATGCGCCCGCTCTACCACGCCGCGCTCGCCCACGGCGCCAACCACCTCACCACCCTGGTCGGGGACTGCGTGCAGCTGCTGGAGACCGCCGGCATCCGGCCCGCGGAGCGGCTCGTCGCGCCGCTGCTGTCGGCCGCGCTGGACAACGCGCTGCGCCACGGCGACCGCGCGCTGACCGGACCGGTCGCCCGCGGCGACGCCGGCACCGTCCGGACCCACCTGGAGCACATCGGCGACGCCGACGCCGACCTGGCCGCCGTCTACCGGGCGCTGGCCGGGCGCACCGCCCACCGCGCCGCCGCCGCCGGGCTCCTCGGCCCCGACGGCGTCCGCGACATCGAGACCGCACTGGAGGAGAAGTGAGCACCCCCGGCTCCACCCGGAACGGCTACGGCACCGGCCGGCTGACCGTGCACGCCGACCCGGCGAAGCTCGCCGCGGTCACCCGCGCGCTGCGCGGTGCGGGCCGCAAGGTCGTCCTCATCCCCACGATGGGCGCCCTGCACGAGGGCCACCGCGAGCTGATCCGGCACGCGAAGCGGATCCCCGGCGCCGTCGTCCCGGTCGTGTCGATCTTCGTGAACCCGCTGCAGTTCGGCGCGGGCGAGGACCTGGACCGCTACCCGCGCCCGATCGAGGCCGACCTGGACGCCTGCCGCGACGAGGGCGTCGAGCTGGTGTTCACCCCGCAGGTCGAGCACATGTACCCGCCGGGCTCGCAGACCCGCGTCACCGCCGGGCCGCTCGGCGACGAGCTGGAGGGTGCCTCCCGGAAAGGCCACTTCGACGGCGTCCTGACCGTCGTGTCCAAGCTGTTCCACATCGTCGGCCCGGACGTCGCGCTGTTCGGCGAGAAGGACTACCAGCAGCTGACGCTGATCCGCCGGATGGTGCGCGACCTGGACTTCCCGACCCGGGTCGTGGGCGTCCCGACCGTCCGCGAGGACGACGGCCTGGCCCTGTCCTCGCGCAACGTCTACCTCGACCCCGGGCAGCGCCGCGCCGCCGCCGTGCTGTCGCGCGCGCTCGCGGCCGGGGCCGCGGTGTCGGTCCGCGGGCACGACGCCGTGCTGGACGCCGCCCGCGCCGAGCTGGCGACCGAGCCGGAGGTCGACGTCGACTACCTCGAGCTGCGCGACACCGACCTCGGACCGGCCCCCGCCCCGGGCGCCGGGGACGGCCGCCTGCTCGTCGCCGCCCGGGTCGGCGCCACCCGCCTGATCGACAACGCCCCCATCGCGTTCTGACCGCGTCCCGAGGAGAACCGCCGTGAACCGCACGATGATGAAGTCCAAGATCCACCGCGCCACCGTGACGCAGGCCGACCTGCACTACGTCGGCTCGGTCACCGTCGACGCCGACCTCATGGCGGCCGCCGACCTGATCGAGGGCGAACAGGTCAGCATCGTCGACATCACCAACGGTGCCCGCCTGGAGACCTACGTGATCACCGGCGAGCCCGGCTCCGGGGTGATCGGCATCAACGGCGCCGCCGCGCACCTGGTGCACCCCGGTGACCTGGTCATCCTGATCTCCTACGGCTCCTACGACGAGGCCGAGCTGCGCGGCTACAGCCCGCGCGTCGTCTTCGTCGACGCCGACAACCGGATCGCCGACCTGGGCGCCGACCCGGGACACGCCCCGGAGGGCTCGGGCCTGCTGACCAGCGCGGCCCGCTGAGGACGACACGGTGCTGCTCTGCATCGACGTCGGGAACACCCACGTCTCGCTGGGGCTCTACCCCGACACCGGGACGGGTGCGGAGGCGCTCGACCCGGAGCCGGAGCGGCGCTGGCGGCTGCGCACCGACACCAGCGCCACCGCCGACGAGCTGGACCTGACCGTCACCGGGATGCTCGGCGCGCACTTCCCCGAGGTCACCGCGGTCGCCGCGCTGTCCACGGTGCCCGGGCCGTCGCGGGAGCTGCGCACGCTCCTCTCGCGCTGGTCGGACCGGATGCGCACGCTCGTCGTCGGGCCGGGGGTGCGGACGGGCGTGCCGCTGCTGGTGGACCACCCGCGCGAGGTGGGCGCGGACCGGGTCGTGAACTCGCTCGCCGCGCACCACCTGTTCGGCACCACCTGCATCTGCGTCGACCTCGGGACCTGCACGAACATCGACGTGGTCACCGCGAAGGGCGAGTTCCTCGGCGGGGCCCTGGCCCCGGGCATCGACATCGCGATGCAGGCGCTGGCCGAGCGGGCGTCGTCGCTGCGGCCGGTGGACCTGGTCGAGCCGCGCTCGGTGATCGGCCGGACGACGGTCGAGGCCGTCCAGGCCGGGGTGCTCTACGGCGCCGCCGGGCAGGTCGACGGGCTGGTCCGCCGCATCCTCGCCGAGCTGGGCCCGGACGCGCTGCCGGTCACCGTGATCGTCACCGGCGGGCTCGCGGAGCTCGTCCACGGCCGTGCCGACACCGTCACCCACCACGTCCCGGACCTGACGCTGCACGGGCTGCGGCTGACCCACCTGCGCCACCACCGGCCCCGCTGACCGGCCCCGCTGACCGGCCCCGTGGACCGCGCCCGCCGGCCGGGCTCAGAGCCTGCGGGACCGCCGCACGATCGTGCGCATCGGCATGGTGAAGCGGCCGTCGGGGCCGGCGACCCGCCCGGTCAGGAACTCCCGGGCGGCGGCGAACACCGCGTCCCGGTCCTGCGGGGTGCTCAGCAGCGCCCAGGAGTGCGTGGCGATGTCGGCGAGGTGCTCGTCGACGGTGGTCAGGCGGCCCCAGGTGACGCGCTCCTCCCCGTCGTCGACGAACCAGGGGGAGCCCGGGTGCGGCGTCGCGCCGCCGCCACCGGCCGGGTCGCCGGGCACACGCCGCCCGCGCACGGTGAGCTCGCCGAACTCGCGGATCCAGGCGACGTCGTCGTCCCCGCCGTTCCACAGCCCGGCCAGCACGCCGCCGGGCCGCAGCACCCGCGCCATCTCCGGGGCGGCCCGGTCGAGGTCGAACCAGTGCAGCGCCTGCCCGACCAGGACGGCATCGAGGTGGCCGTCGGGCAGCGGGATGCGTTCCGCGGACCCGGTCCGGGCCTCGACGCCGGGGGAGCGCTCGCGCAGCACCGCGAGCATCGCTGGGTCCGGCTCCACTGCGACGACGTCAAGCCCGCGGGCGGTCAGGACGCGCGTCAGCTTCCCGGTCCCCGCGCCCAGGTCGAGCACGCGGGGCCGCTCCGCGGTCCCGGCCAGCGCCGCGTCGACGGCGGCGTCGGGGTAGGCGGGGCGGTGGTCGTCGTAGGCGCGGGCGACGGCACCGAACGTGCGGCCGCGGTCCACCTCGTCGTCGGGCACCTCCGCACGGTAGGCCGGTGGCCGGCCACCGCGCGATGCCTCGCCGCGGAGGTGGGGGGGTGACGACGGGCGCTCCCGGGTACCGCCGATAGCCTGACCTGCCGTGAACACTCCCGGCACACCGTCCGACCCGGCGACCGAGGCCGACCTCCCCGAGCAGATGCGGGTGCGCCGGGCCAAGCGCGCGGAGCTGATCGCCGCGGGCACCGACCCGTACCCCGTCGAGGTCCCCCGCACGCACTCGCTGCGCCAGGTCCGCGACGCCCACCCGGACCTGCCCGCGGACACCGCGACGGGCGAGACCGTGGCCGTCGCCGGCCGGGTGATCTTCGTGCGGAACACCGGCAAGCTGTGCTTCGCGACGCTGCGCGAGGGCGACGGCACCGAGCTGCAGGCCATGCTCTCGCTCGACCGGGTCGGGGCCGAGGCGCTGGCCGGCTGGAAGGCCGTCGTCGACATGGGTGACTTCGTCGCGGTGCGCGGTGAGGTCATCACCTCGCGACGGGGCGAGCTCTCGGTGATGGTCGACGAGTGGTCGGTCGCCGCGAAGTCGGTCCGGCCGCTGCCGACCGCGCACAAGGAGCTCTCCGAGGAGAACCGGGTCCGGCAGCGCTACGTCGACCTCATCCTGCGCCCGCAGGCCCGCGAGACCGTGCGCGCGCGGTCCACCGTGCTGCGGACCGTCCGCGAGTCGCTCACCGGCCGCGACTTCATCGAGGTCGAGACGCCGATGCTGCAGAACCTGCACGGCGGTGCCACTGCGCGTCCGTTCGTGACGCACGCGAACGCACTCGACTCCGATCTGTATCTGCGGATCGCACCGGAGCTGTTCCTGAAGCGTTGCGTGGTCGGTGGTATCGAGCGCGTCTTCGAGCTGAACCGGGTGTTCCGGAACGAGGGCATCGACTCCACGCATTCCCCGGAGTTCGCGATGCTGGAGGCCTACCAGGCCTACGCGACCTACGACGACATGGCGGTTCTGACCCGGGAGCTGATCCAGTCCTCGGCGCAGGCGCTGTTCGGTTCCACCACGGTGCGCCACCACGACGGCACCGAGCACGATCTCGGTGGCGAGTGGCGATCGGTGACCATCTACGGATCGGTGTCCGAGGCCGTCGGGCGGGACGTGACGCCGGACACGGAACTGTCGGAACTGCAGCGGATCGCGCACGCCCACGACGTCGACATCACCGATTACCCGACGGCCGCACAGATCGTGCTGGAGTTGTTCGAGAAGCTGGTCGAGCACACCCTGCACGAGCCGACCTTCGTGCGCGACTTCCCGGTCGAGGTGCGGCCGCTGACCCGGGCGCACCGCGACGACCCGCGGCTGTCGGAGTCCTGGGACCTCATCGTCTTCGGCGTGGAGCTGGCCACGGCCTACTCCGAGCTGGTGGACCCGGTCGAGCAGCGGGAACGCCTGCACGCCCAGTCGCTCAAGGCCGCGGCGGGCGACCCGGAGGCCATGCAGCTCGACGAGGACTTCCTGCGCGCCATGGAGTACGGCATGCCGCCCACCGGTGGGATGGGAATGGGTATCGACCGTCTCCTGATGACGCTGACCGGCCTCGGAATCCGCGAGACGATCCTGTTCCCGCTGGTCCGCGGCGAGTCCTGAACCGGTTCCGAACGCACATCCGACGACGTCCCCGGCCGCGAAGAGCGACCGGGGGCGTCGTGTTTGGCGGACCCGTACGAGTGGTGTCGAACTCGGTTCGCCGTATTTCGCCGTACCCAGGTCGACGACACGAACATTTCTCGGATACTCTCGGATTCGAGTCGGAACCGGTACCCGGTGGCCTCATATTGCGTCCTGCTATTGCATCGCGCAGTCGCCGATGTCCGCCCCGGTCCCTCATCATGAACGTGTTCGGCCATTCAGGGAGGCTGCGGAGATGGCGCAGATCAAGGAAGTCCGGCTCGTCGACGATCTGACCGGTGACGCGGCGGACGAGACGATCGAGTTCGGTCTCGACGGACGCAACTACGAGATCGACCTGTCCGACGGGAATGCGAAGAAGCTGCGCGACGTGCTCGCCGACTACGTCGCGGCCGCCCGTCGCGCCGGTGGAGCGGCCCGCCGGCGCAGCAGCGGCTCGTCGGGCGGGGCGGCCCGCCGCCCGTCGGTCGACCGCGAGCAGAACCAGGCGATCCGCGAGTGGGCCCGCAACCGCGGGATGAAGGTCTCGGACCGCGGCCGCATCCCGGCCGAGGTGCTCGAGGCCTACCACCAGGAGAACTAAGGTCTGCCTTACCCGGCGGGGCGGGGGAGGGGTACCGTCGCGACGGCCCCTTCCCCTCTCGTCGTTGGGAGGCAGCCTGATGGCCCGCCCCGTCACCGATCTCCGGGTGCTCCGCACCGAACGCCTGAGCCCGCACATGGTGCGCGTCGTCGCCGGTGGCGACGGCCTGGCCGCGTTCCCCGTCACGGAGTACACCGACCGCTACGTCAAGATCCTCTTCCCGCTCCCCGGCGTCGAGTACCCCGAGCCGCTGGACATGGACCGGGTGCACGCCGAGCTGCCGCGCGACCGGTGGCCCGCCCAGCGGACCTACACCGTCCGCTCGCTCGACCACGCCGCAGGCGAGCTCGTCATCGACTTCGTCCACCACGGCGACACCGGCCTCGCCGGCCCGTGGGCGGCCGCCGCCCGCCCGGGCGACCGGCTGCGGATGCTCGGCCCGGGCGGCGCCTACGCACCGGACCCGGACGCCGACTGGCACCTGCTCGTCGGCGACGAGGCCGCGTTGCCCGCGATCTGCGCCGCGCTCGAGCGGATCCCGGCCGGGCGGCCGGTCGTCGCCGTCCTGCAGGTGGACGGTCCCGGCGACGAGATCGACGTGCCGACGGGCCCCGGGGTGGACGTGCGGTGGCTGTACCGCACCGACGCCGGGGGCGACCCGGACTCGGAGCAGCTGCCCGCCGTCGTCGCGGGTCTGGAGTTCCTCCCCGGGCGCGTGCACGCCTTCGTGCACGGTGAGGCGATCGCCGTGCGCGAACTCCGCAGGCATCTCACCCGCGAGCGCGGCGTCGCCAAGGACGACCTGTCGATCTCCGGGTACTGGCGCCGCGGGCGCGACGAGGAGGGGTTCCGGCAGTTCAAGGCGGCCGAGCGGGAGCGCGAGGAGGCCGCTGCCGCGACCGGCTGACGTCCGTCGGGAACACGGCAGGTGTCACCCGTGTTACTGCGGGCACGTACCCCGGTGCACGTCAGGTGGAGGCGCCGGGGCCCCTTCGACCGATACAGTGATATGTGGTCTCCCGCGAGGGTGGCCTGGCGCGGTGTCACGCGAGGGCGCAGTGTCGGTTCGGGCGAGCCCGGACCGTACGGAGATGCTGGTCGCGCCGTCAGTGAGGCGCAGCAGGCAAGGAGTGCGAATTGTTCGAGAGGTTCACCGACCGAGCGCGACGTGTTGTCGTCCTGGCCCAGGAAGAGGCCCGGATGCTCAACCACAACTACATCGGGACCGAGCACATCCTCCTTGGCCTGATCCACGAGGGAGAGGGCGTCGCCGCGAAGGCGCTCGAGTCCCTCGGTATCGCTCTGGAGGGCGTGCGACAGCAGGTCGAGGAGATCATCGGCCAGGGGCAGCAGGCCCCGTCCGGGCACATCCCCTTCACCCCCCGGGCGAAGAAGGTGCTGGAGCTGTCGCTGCGCGAGGCGCTGCAGCTCGGCCACAACTACATCGGGACCGAGCACATCCTGCTCGGCCTCATCCGCGAGGGCGAGGGCGTCGCGGCCCAGGTGCTGGTCAAGCTGGGCGCCGACCTCAACCGTGTCCGTCAGCAGGTGCTCCAGCTGCTGTCCGGCTACCAGGGCAAGGAGCCGCAGGAGAGCGGCACCGGTGGCCGTGGCGAGGGCACGCCGTCCTCGTCGCTGGTGCTGGACCAGTTCGGTCGCAACCTCACCCAGCAGGCCCGTGAGGGCAAGCTGGACCCGGTCATCGGCCGGGAGAAGGAGATCGAGCGGATCATGCAGGTCCTCTCGCGGAGGACCAAGAACAACCCGGTGCTGATCGGCGAGGCCGGCGTCGGCAAGACCGCCGCCGTCGAGGGCCTCGGCCAGGCGATCGTCAAGGGCGAGGTCCCGGAGACGCTGAAGGACAAGCAGCTCTACACCCTCGACCTGGGCTCGCTGGTCGCCGGTTCCCGCTACCGCGGTGACTTCGAGGAGCGCCTCAAGAAGGTGCTCAAGGAGATCCGCACCCGCGGCGACATCATCCTGTTCATCGACGAGATCCACACCCTGGTGGGTGCGGGTGCCGCCGAGGGCGCGATCGACGCCGCCTCGATCCTCAAGCCGATGCTGGCCCGCGGCGAGCTGCAGACCATCGGTGCGACGACGCTCGACGAGTACCGCAAGTACGTCGAGAAGGACCCCGCGCTGGAGCGCCGCTTCCAGCCGATCCAGGTGTCCGAGCCGTCGGTCGAGCACACGATCGAGATCCTTCGTGGTCTGCGTGACCGGTACGAGGCGCACCACCGCGTCACGATCACCGACGACGCACTGGCCTCGGCCGCGACGCTGGCCGACCGCTACATCAACGACCGCTTCCTGCCGGACAAGGCGATCGACCTGATCGACGAGGCCGGCGCCCGGATGCGCATCCGCCGGATGACGGCTCCGCCGGACCTGCGGGAGTTCGACGAGAAGATCGCGAACGTCCGCCGGGACAAGGAGTCGGCGATCGACGCGCAGGACTTCGAGCGGGCCGCGCACCTGCGCGACCAGGAGAAGACCCTGCTCGGCGAGAAGGCCGAGCGCGAGAAGCAGTGGAAGTCGGGCGACCTCGACGTCGTCGCGGAGGTCGACGGCGAGCAGATCGCCGAGGTGCTGGGGAACTGGACCGGCATCCCGGTGTTCAAGCTGACCGAGGAGGAGACGACCCGTCTGCTCAAGATGGAGGACGAGGTCCACAAGCGGATCATCGGCCAGGAGGACGCCGTCCGCTCCGTCTCGCAGGCGATCCGTCGTACCCGCGCCGGTCTGAAGGATCCGAAGCGCCCGTCCGGCTCGTTCATCTTCGCCGGCCCGTCCGGTGTCGGTAAGACCGAGCTGTCCAAGGCGCTCGCGAACTTCCTGTTCGGCGAGGACGACGCCCTCATCCAGATCGACATGGGTGAGTTCCACGACCGCTACACCGCCTCGCGGCTGTTCGGTGCCCCTCCCGGGTACGTCGGCTACGAGGAGGGCGGCCAGCTCACCGAGAAGGTGCGGCGCAAGCCGTTCTCGGTGGTGCTGTTCGACGAGATCGAGAAGGCGCACCAGGAGATCTACAACACGCTCCTGCAGGTGCTCGAGGACGGCCGTCTCACCGACGGTCAGGGCCGCACGGTCGACTTCAAGAACACCGTGCTGATCTTCACCTCGAACCTGGGCACCCAGGACATCTCGAAGGCCGTGGGACTGGGATTCTCCTCCGGTGGCGACGAGAAGTCGAACTACGAGCGGATGAAGACGAAGGTCAACGACGAGCTGAAGAAGCACTTCAGGCCGGAGTTCCTCAACCGCATCGACGACATCATCGTCTTCCACCAGCTCAACCAGGAACAGATCATCCAGATGGTCGACCTGATGATCGGGCGGGTGGAGAAGCAGCTGGCGAACAAGGACATGGGCATCGAGCTCACCGACAACGCCAAGAAGCTGCTGGCCCACCGCGGGTTCGACCCGGTCCTGGGCGCCCGGCCGCTGCGCCGGACGATCCAGCGGGAGATCGAGGACCAGCTGTCGGAGAAGATCCTGTTCGGCGAGATCGAGGCCGGGCAGATCGTCATCGTCGACGTCGAGGGCCTCGACACCTCCGCGGAGGAGGGCTCCAACGCCTGGTCGGACAAGGCCAAGTTCACCTTCCGTGGTGAGCGCAAGCCGTCCGAGCCGGTGCCGGACTCCCCGCCCACCGCGCTGGCCGGCGAGGAGTGAGACAGACCCACGCATGACGACGGCGGGCCGTCCCGGGAGTTCCCGGGGCGGCCCGCCGTCGTCGGTCCGGAGCCCGGTTCCGGCCCCGGCCCGGTGGCCCCCAGGGGAACCTTCGAGGCGTAGAGCGCTACGAAGGTTCCCCTGGGAGCGGGCCGGGGGCGTGGTCGGGCAGCGCGACGACCAGGTCGGCCCGGTCCCGCGAGGCCTCGACGAGCCGGGCGTTCGGCTCGTCGGTCCGTTCCACCCAGGCCCGGGCGGCCTCGGGCGTCTTGCCGAAATGCACGTGCCGCGCGACCAGGCGCTCCAGCCGGAGCGCCTCGTCGGTCTCGTGGAACCACACGGCGTCGAACCCGGCCCGCACCGCCCGCCAGCGGGGCGTGCCGAGGAGCAGGTAGTTGCCCTCGCTGACCACGAGCCGGCACTCCGGGTGCACCGGGACCGACCCGGCGACGGGCTGCTCGATCTCCCGGTCGAACGCCGGGGCGTACACCGGGCCCGCGCCGTCGTCGGGGGTGAGCCGCAGCCGGGCGAGCAGCGCGGCGTAGCCGTCGGCGTCGAAGGTGTCCGGGGCGCCCTTGCGATGACGGCGGCCCAGCCGGTCCAGCTCGACGTCGGCGAGATGGAAGCCGTCCATCGGGACGTGGGCGACCCAGCCGGGGCCGAGCCCGTCCGGGGGCGTGGCGGCGAGCGCCCGGACCAGGGCCAGCGCGACGGTCGTCTTCCCGGCCCCGGGGGCCCCCGCGATGCCGAGCACCGCCCGTCGTCGTCCGGCGGCGAGCGCCCGGGCGCGCTCCACCAGCTCGTCGAAGCGGTCGGTCCGTGCCGGGGTGTCCACGAGCGTCATTCTTTCCGCCTGCGGCTAGGTGTACCCGGCCAGGAGGTTGGTGACGGTGCGGATGTCGCGACACGCAGTCGCGAGTCGTTGATCGTGAGGAGAGCCCCCAGGTGGGGTGTGGCTTGTCTAGGACCCACACCACCTGGAGGCTCTCGTGGCCCACCGTAATGCCCGCCTGACGTTCCACGGCCGGGTCCTGCTGGTCGACCGGATCGTGCGTCAGGGACGTCCTCGTGCCCACGTCGCGGCGGAGATGGGGGTCTCGCGCCAGTGCGCCGGCCGCTGGGTCGCCCGCTACCGCGCCGAAGGCGAGAACGGCCTGCACGACCGGTCCTCGCGCCCGCATCGCTGCCCAACTCGCACCACGGCCGACACCGAGGCTCGCGTGCTGGCCGTGCGCGCCCGCGACCGTCGTGGGCCCGATGAGATCGGCCCCGAACTCGGCCTCACCCCACGCACGGTGTCGCGGATCCTGCGCCGCCACCACGTCCCCTACCTGCGTGAACTCGACCCGCTCACCGGTGAGCGCATCCGCGCCAGCAAGACCACCGCGGTGCGCTACGAACGCGCCCGCCCCGGCGAGCTGGTACACATGGACGTCAAGAAGATCGGACGCATCCCCGACGGCGGCGGCTGGCGCGCGCACGGCCGCGCCAGCCGCGACGCCACTCGCGACCGTTCGACCAGAGTCGGGTTCGACTACATCCACTCGCTGGTCGATGACCACTCCCGGCTGGCCTACTCCGAGGTCCTGACCGACGAGAAGGGCACCACCTGCGCCGGGTTCCTCGCCCGGGCCGCGGGCTACTTCGCCAGACACGGCATCACCAGGATCGAACGGGTCATGACCGACAACGCCTGGGCCTACAAGTGGTCCCTACGGTCAGTGGTCGCCGACCTCGGGGCCCGGCAGGTGTTCATCAAGCCGCACTGCCCCTGGCAGAACGGCAAGGTCGAACGTCTCAATCGGACCCTGGCCACCGAGTGGGCCTACCGGCAGGTCTTCACCAGCAACGCCGAACGCACCGCAGCGCTTGCCCCCTGGATCGAGCACTACAACACTCGACGACGCCACAGCGCGCTCGGCGGGCTCCCACCGACCAGCCGACTGGCACCAACGTCATGACCGGGTACAGCTAGGTTCTGCGCATGAGCTCGGTGCGCCCGGTCCCCGAGACCCGGCTGATGACCGGCGAGGAGCTCTCCGCCGACGACGCCGCCCACACGCTGCGCCGCTACGGCCTCGGGCACCTGCTGTCCGCGGGCTTCCTGCGCTTCCGCTACGGCGACGGCTTCTCCCACGCCCGCGCGTTCGGCCTGCAGCTGGCGCTCGCCGCCGTCCCGCTGATCATCGCCGGGGTCGGGCTGTCCGCCGCGGCGGGCGCCGAGGGCGCCTCGGAGGTCGTCGCCCGCACGGTGCTGGCGCTGTCCCCCGGGACCAGCGACGAGCTGGTCGCCGAGGCCGTCCGCGGTGCCGGAGCGGGGGAGGCCGACCCGGACGACCCCGGTGAGCAGGCCGAGCGGGACGACACCCCCACCGGGGAACGCGGTGAGCTGGTCCTCGCGCTCGGCCTGCTCACCGCGTTCGCCGCGGCGACCTCGGCGTTCGCGCAGCTGGAGCGGGGCGCGAACCGGATCTACGGCACCGAGCGGGACCGGCCCGCGCTCGCCAAGTACGCGCGTGCCGCGGCGCTGACCGCCACCGCGGGCGTGGCCATGGCGACCGGGCTGCTGCTGATCGTGGCGGGGGAGCCGTTCGGGGACGCGGTGCGCGAGGTGTACCGGTGGGGTGCGGTCGCCGAGACGGTGTGGGACGTCGTGCGCTGGCCGGTCGGGCTGGCGCTGCTCGTCGTCGCGGTGACGGTGCTGCTGCGGTTCGCGCCGCGTCGTCGCCAGCCGGGGCTGTCCTGGCTGGGGGCCGGCGCCGCGGTCACGGTGCTGCTGTGGCTGGTCGCGTCCGGGCTGCTGGGTCTCTACGTCGCCGTCGCGGACACCTTCGGTGAGACCTACGGTCCGCTGACGGCGGTGATGGCCCTGCTGATCTGGGCGAACATCAGCGGGGTCGCGTTGCTGGCCGGAGTGGCGCTGTCCGCGCAGCTGGAGGCGGTGCGTGCCGGTGAGGAGGATCCGCGGCTGCCCGACTCCGACGACGACGGCATCCCCGACCACACCGACCCGGACTGAGCGCTCAGCCGAGCTCGTCGCGCCGCGGGTCCGACGACGGCAGCAGCGCCCGCAGCCGGTGGCGTAGCTCCTCGTCGTCGGTGCCGTCGCCCCGGCCGGACCGGACCAGGGTCCACAGCGCGTCCGGGTCGTCGGCCCGCAGCAGCGCCGACCGGACGGCGACGGCGAGCTGTTCGCGGGCCCGGCGGATCTCCGGTGCGTCCGAGGTCGGCAGCAGCGGCCCGCGGGCGGCCTCGGCCGCGGCGTCGCGGATCCGGCCCTCCCGCAGCGCCGCGCGCAGCCGCAGGAAGTCGGCGTCGAGGTCGGCGACGAGCCGGTAGGGCTGGGTGCGCACGGTGTCCTCACCGACGGCGCGGCGCAGCCGGTGGACCTCGGCGCGCACGGTGATGGCGCGGCCGCCGTCGCCGTAGAGGGCGGCGGCGAGCTGGTCGGCGGTCAGCCCCTCCGGATGCAGCGCCAGCAGCGCGAGGACCTCGGCGTGCCGCAGGCCCAGGCGCACCGGGCGCCCGTCCCGGCGGGCGACGACGGGGGTACGCGCCCCGAGCAGCGGCAGCGTCAGGGCCGTCCGGACGGGTCCGCCCGCGGGCAGCCGCAGCAGCCAGCCCTCGCCCAGTGGCTCCAGCACGCCCGCGACGGGCCCGCCGCCCAGCGGCACGCCGCCGACCGCGACGCCGTCGACGACGACCCGGTCCCCGCCGTCGGGCAGGGCGATCCGCTCCGGGAACTCGCTGCCCGGCGACGCGGCCAGCACCCGCCCGTGCGCGGACAACAGCGCGCCCGGGGTGCCGCCGAGCCGGGTCAGGTGCGGCCAGTACTCCTCGCGCAGCCGCCGGTCGTGGGCCTCGGCGATGGCCAGCAATCGGTGCTCGGCCAGGCGCGCGGCCGCGGTGACCAGCGCCAGCGTCGTCGGGTGGAAGCTCTCCTCCGGCCCGGTGACGTCGACGGTGCCCACCACCCGTCCGGTCGCCGGGTCGTGCACCGGGGCGGCCGCGCAGGTCCACGGGTGGTAGGCGCTGACCAGGTGCTCGGCGGAGTGGATGCGGACCGGCGCGGCGCCGGCCAGCGCGGTGCCCATCGCGTTGGTCCCGACGGCGTCCTCGCTCCACCGGGTGCCCTCCACCAGGTCGACCCGCTCGGCCCGGGTCAGCACCGCGCGGGCGCCCTCGCGCCAGAGGATCCGCCCCTGCCCGTCGGTCACGATCATCATGTGCCGCGCCTGTTCGGCGGCGTCGGTGAGGGTGTCGCGCAGCACCGGCAGCACGGACGCGAGGGGGTGCGCCGCCCGCCGGTCGGTGAGCTCGGCGCGGTCGTAGTCGTGCGGGGGACGGGAGCGTTCCGGGTCGACCGCCGCGGCCAGCGAGCGGGCCCAGGAGGCGCGGACCTCGGGCCGGACCCCGGCGCCGCGCGCACAGGAGCCGCCGAGCACGGCGTCGCGCGCCCGCTCGTACACCCGGCGATCCGCGTGCTGCGCAGCCACGTCCTCACCTTACGGTCAGCTTTGCCTTACCTGAGTCGAATCCGCGTCGTCGGTACTCACCGGAGGGTCAGGTTCCGCATCTGCGTGCAACTTCCGTGCAACCCCCACCTTCCTAGTGTCGGCGGTCACGCGCAACGTGCGTTCCGCACCGCGCCCTCGGTTCGACGAAGCACCTCAGGGAAGGAACATTCATGGCCGTCTACGCCAACCCCGGTCAGCCGGGCAGCGTCGTCTCCTTCAAGCCGCGCTACGAGCACTTCATCGGCGGCGAGTACGTCGCTCCGGTGAAGGGCCAGTACTTCGAGAACCCGACCCCGATCACCGGTGAGAACTTCACCGAGGTCGCCCGGGGCACCGCGGAGGACGTCGAGAAGGCGCTCGACGCCGCGCACGCCGCCGCCCCGGCGTGGGGGAAGACCTCCGCCGGTGAGCGCGCGAACATCCTGAACAAGATCGCCGACCGGGTCGAGGCCAACCTCGAGCTGATCGCCATCGCCGAGTCCTGGGACAACGGCAAGGCCTGCCGCGAGACCCTCGCCGCCGACATCCCGCTCGCCGTCGACCACCTGCGCTACTTCGCCGGTGCGATCCGGGCGCAGGAGGGCACGTCGTCGGAGATCGACGCCGACACCATCGCCTACCACTTCCACGAGCCGCTGGGCGTCGTCGGCCAGATCATCCCGTGGAACTTCCCGATCCTGATGGCGATCTGGAAGCTCGCCCCCGCGCTCGCCGCCGGCAACGCGATCGTCCTGAAGCCGGCCGAGCAGACCCCGGTCTCGATCCACGTGCTGCTCGAGCTGGTCGCCGACCTGCTCCCGCCGGGCGTGCTGAACGTCGTCAACGGCTTCGGTGTCGAGGCCGGCAAGCCGCTGGCGTCGAACAAGCGCATCCGCAAGATCGCCTTCACCGGTGAGACCACCACCGGCCGGCTGATCATGCAGTACGCCTCGGAGAACCTGATCCCGGTCACCCTGGAGCTCGGCGGCAAGAGCCCCAACATCTTCTTCGACGACGTCGCCTCGCAGCAGGACGCGTTCTACGACAAGGCGCTCGAGGGCTTCGCGATGTTCGCCCTCAACCAGGGCGAGATCTGCACCTGCCCGTCGCGCGCCCTCGTCCAGGGCGGCATCTACGACGAGTTCATCGAGCAGGCCGTCAAGCGCGTCGAGCAGATCAAGCAGGGCAACCCGCTCGACACCGACGTCATGATGGGTGCGCAGGCCTCGAACGACCAGTTCGAGAAGATCCTCTCCTACATCGACATCGGCCGGCAGGAGGGAGCCAAGGTCCTCGCCGGTGGTGAGAAGGCCGAGCTGGGCGGCGACCTCGCGGGCGGCTACTACATCAAGCCGACCGTGTTCGAGGGCAACAACCAGATGCGGATCTTCCAGGAGGAGATCTTCGGCCCGGTCGTGTCGGTCGCGCGCTTCAGCGACTACGACGACGCCATGAAGATCGCCAACGACACGCTCTACGGTCTCGGCGCCGGAGTGTGGAGCCGCGACGCGAACACCACCTACCGCGCGGGCCGCGAGATCCAGGCCGGCCGGGTGTGGGTGAACAACTACCACGCCTACCCGGCGCACGCGGCCTTCGGTGGCTACAAGCAGTCCGGTATCGGGCGCGAGAACCACAAGATGATGCTGGACCACTACCAGCAGACGAAGAACATCCTGCAGAGCTACTCGCCGAACGCGCTGGGCTTCTTCTGATGGGTGAGCCGGACGTCGGCGTCACCCCGACCGAGCGGGTGACGCTGACGCCGGCCGCCGCCGATCTGCTCGTGAAACTCACCGACCTGCACGGCCCGCTGATGTTCCACCAGTCCGGTGGGTGCTGCGACGGCAGCGCCCCCATGTGCTACCCGGACGGGGACTTCCGGACGGGCGGGTCGGACGTCCACCTCGGCGACCTGGTCGTCGAGGGTGTGGACCGGCCGATCGGTTTCTGGATGTCGGCGTCGCAGTACGAGTACTGGAAGCACACGCATCTCACGGTCGATGTCGTCAAGGGGCGCGGCAGCGGGTTCTCGGTCGAGGCGCCGGAGGGCGTCCGGTTCCTGATCCGCTCGCGGCTGTTCACCGACGACGAGTACCGGGCGATGCAGGACTGACCACCCCCTCCACGGCCCGGGACGACCGTCCCGGGCCGTGGTCGTCCCCGCCCGAGGAGCACCGATGACGCACACCCTGCGCGGACTGATGGGCCTGCCGGCGGAACCGGCCCCGCTGTCCCGATCCGCACTCATCATGATCGACCTGCAGAACACCTACACCGAGGGCGTGATGCGGCTGGAGAACGTCGAGCCGGCCCTCGGGGAGGCGGCCGAGCTGCTCGACCGCGCCCGCTCCGCCGGGTCCCGGATCATCCACGTCCGGCACGACGCCGGCGAGGGCAGCCCGTACGACGTCACCGCGCCGATCGGCGCCATCCACGACTCGGTCGTCCCGCGTGACGGCGAGGCCGTGGTGACCAAGAACTTCCCCAGCGCGTTCGTCCACACCGGGCTGGCGGAACTGCTGGAGGGCTACCAGGACCTGGTGCTCGCCGGGTTCATGACGCACATGTGCGTGAACTCCACCGCGCGCAGCGCGTTCTCCGGCGGCTACGTGCCGACCGTCGTCGCGGCGGCCACGGCCACCCGGGCCCTGCCCGGCGTGCACGGCACCGTCCCGGCATCCGAGGTCCACGACGCGGCGCTGGCCGGCCTCGCCGACCTGCCCGCGATCGTTGTCCCGGACCAGAAGGCCGTTCCCTCCTGAGCCCTGCCCCGCCCCGCGGCACGCAGGTGCGCGGGGCGGGTCGGCTCAGAGGGCGGCGTCGATCGCGGCGAGGGTCGCGGCCGCGGGGGCCGCGATGCCGACCCCGCGACCGTGGCGCACCTGCGGCTCGCGGACATTGATCCGCACCAGCGCGCCGGTCGCGGCCGAGGCCAGCTCCGAGCGGCGACGCACCGTGGGCAGCGCACCGCCAGCCCCCAGCTCGACGACGACCACACCGGTCCGGTGCGCCGCCAGCCAGTCCACGTGCCGCTGCAGCGCCGTCGCGGCGTGCGCGTCGTCCCAGCCGCCGTCGCCGAACATCAGGATCGCCGGACGGGCGGTGCCGCCGCAGCCCGGGCAGCGGGGCAGTTCGCCGACGGCACGCATCGTGGCCTCGTCGACGTGCACCTCGACGCCGTCGGCGGGCCACACGCCGTGACCGCAGAGCCGCAGGCACTGGAGATGGTGGATGGAGCCGTGCACCTCGGCGACGTCGTCCGGGGCGAAGCCGGCCCGCTGGAACTGGCCGTCGACGTTCGAGGTGAACACGTTCGAGGGCACCCGGCCGGCCCAGCGGCGCAGTACCGCGAAACCGGGGTGCGGCACGGTGTCCCGGTAGAGGTGTAGGCGGTGGCCGTAGAAACCCCAGGCCAGTGCCGGGTCGTCGGCGAAGTGCTCCGGGTCGGCGAGTTCCTCGAAACGCAGGCCTAGCCGGGCGTAGGGCGGGTAGGCCCGCCAGAAGCCCTCGCCGCCGCGGAAGTCCGGCAGCCCGGAGTCGACACCCATCCCGGCGCCGGCGGTGATGAGCAGCGCGCCCGCGTCGCGGACCAGGCGGGCCGCCGCGGCGATCTCGTCGGAGAAGGCCGCGGCGACCTCGCGGGCGTCGATCAGGACCCCGCCGCGATCTGCTGCAGGTCGACGACCTCGAACTCCAGCAGCGACGCGCCCTTGGCGACCGGCTGCGGCGAGCGCTGGCCGGCGTGCGCCTCGGCGGCCGGGCCCTCGCGCCACGCCTGGAAGTCGGCCTCGGTCTCCCAGCGGGTGACGACGAAGTACCGGTCGTCGCCGGAGACGGGGCGCAGCAGCTCGAACCCGAGGAAGCCGGGCTGCCCGTCGACGGCGTGCAGGCGGTTCGCGAACCGCTTCTCCAGCTCGGGGCCCGCGTTCTCCGGGACCTCGATCGCGTTGATCTTCACAATGGCCATGTCCGCCACGTTATCCCCGCCCGGCCTCGTCGACGCGCATGTGCCACGCGTCACCGACCAGCTCGGCCAGCCGGTCGTCGTCCACCTGGTCCAGGCGGACGAGCACCAGGGGCCACGGCGCGTGCCCGGCGTCGGTGAAGAACAGGTCGGGCTCGCCGAGCAGCAGGGCCTGCTTCTCCGCCTCGTCGCCGACGTACAGCACGGCGACGTCGGTCCTGATCACCCGTCGTCTCCCGGGCACCCGCTCCGGCCAGGACCACACGAAGCCCTTGCCGCGCACCCGGAAGTCGAACCCCTCACTCGGGTTCTCGACGACGCCGTCGAGGGCGAGCGCGATCCGCCGCACGTCCTGTTCGTCCGCCACGGGGCGAGCCTAGGGTCGGGGCGCACCACAGGGGACGGGCCGCCGCCGTGCAGGTATACGACCAGCCGCGCGGGCTCCGACCCCGGCCGGTACAACCGACCCGGACGGGACCGGACAGATGATGCTCGGCTGGCTCGCCGCGCCCGGGCCGGTCCGGCACCGGACGACCGCGGCCCGGCGGCCGGCGGAGTGGATCGAGCGGGGCCGCGACGGCGGGGGACCGACCCGGCCACCGACCCGGACGTCGCCGCCGACCTCCTGTTCGACGGCTACCTCGGGGCCGTCCTGCGCTGGTGTGCGATCCCGGCCGACCGCCGCGGGCCGCTCACCCCCATGGTGGAGGCGCTGGTCGAGCAGGCCCTCGCGGGGCTCAGCCCGCGCTGAGGGCCACCGTCTCCCCGGTGCGCGAGTCGTGCAGCTCGACGGCGGTGATCCGCGCCCGCACCGGCTCGACCGGGTGCAGCCGCGCGAACGCCTCGGCGGGTCGCCCGGTCGCCAGCACCACGTGCGGCAGCCAGGAACCCGGCAGGTGCGCGGCGTGCGCGCCCCGCACCCGCCCGGCCAGCGCGTCGTGCACCGCCGTGTGCACGGCCAGCACCTCGGGGTCGGTGACGGCGGTCAGCGCCAGCGCGTCCGGCGCGTCCGGGCCGACCGAGCCGAGACCGGCCAGCCACAGCACCGGCAGCGCGACCAGGCGCAGCTGGGCGGTCAGCTCCCGCACGGCGGGCGGCGGGACCGTGCCCGCCGCGGCGACGGTGACGTGCGGCGTGCCGGCCGCGACCGGGATCCCGGCCGCGGCGAGCCGGTCGCGCAGCGCGGTGAGCGCGGCGGCGCCGTCGTCGTCGAGCCGGAAGCGGACGGTGCTGGGCATCGGTCCCCCGCTCAGACGGGGAGGGCGAAGCGGCCGTCGTCGGTCTGCTCGGCCAGGCCGTCGACCAGCAGCGAGTGCAGGCACCGGTCGCGCTGGCCCGCGTCGGACCAGACGGCGTCCAGCGCGGCCCGCTCGACCGGCCCGTGCGCGGTGCGCAGCACGTCCATGAGCCTGCCGCGCACCTGCCGGTCGGTGCCGGCGAAGCCCTGGACCGGCTTGCGCGGGCCGTCGTAGGCGGGCCTGCCGGCCGCCACCCAGGCGCAGCGGGCCGCGACCGGGCAGTCCGCGCAGCGCGGCGAGCGGGCGGTGCAGACGACCGCGCCCAGCTCCATCAGCCCGGCCGAGACGACGGCGGCCTCGGCGTCGTCGTCGGGCAGCAGTGCGTCCACGTCGGCCAGGTCGGCCCGGGTGCGGGCCGGTCCGGCGTCGCCCTGACCGTGCACCGCGCGGGCCACGACCCGGCGGACGTTGGTGTCGACGACGGCGGCGCGCAGCCCGAAGCCGAACGCCGCCACCGCCCGCGCCGTGTAGGAGCCGACACCGGGCAGGGCCTCGAGCGCCTCGACGTCGGAGGGGACGGCGTCGCCGTGCCGGGCGGCGATCGCCGCGGCCGCGTCGTGCAGCCGGATCGCGCGGCGCGGGTAGCCGAGCTTGCCCCAGGCCCGCAGCACGTCCGCGCGCGGCGCGGCGGCCAGCGACGACGGCGCCGGCCAACGCTCCATCCAGTCCCGCCAGACCGGTTCGACCCGGGCGACCGGGGTCTGCTGGAGCATGAACTCGCTGACCAGCACTCCCCACGGCGTGGTCTCGGGGCGCCGCCACGGCAGGTCGCGGGCGTGCGCCCGGAACCACGGGGAGATCAGATCGGCCACCACCGTCCCAGTGTCGCGCGCCCCCCGCCGGGCCCCGGCGACGGCCCCGCCGTGATCGCGGACCGGGCACCGGCGACGTCGCCCGGCGACCGTCCCGGGTGCCGGCGCGTGGATCACGGTCCCTACCGCGCCCGCCACCGGGGCGCGCGCCACGACAGGGGCGGTTCCCGTCCGCGGGTGCCGGGCGGGTCCCTGTCGTCGGACGGCGCCGGTCACCCCGGGTCGGTGCGCCACCCGCACGGGGGTCGGGCGATCCGGGGCGCGGACCCCGTCCGGGCCGGTCCGGGGGGCACGTGGGCGGCCGTTCCGCCGCTGCGCTCACCCGGTCGGGAGGCGAGGGTCGCCCCGCCGGGTGGACCTCGCCGGACATGTCCGGTCCCGGCGCGGCGGCGGCGACTTCGTGTAACCGGAGATCTACCGTCGGTGACATGCACCCGGTGGGTCCCCTGCCGGCGTCGGTCTACTGGCGCCGGCGCGCGTGCGCGGTCGGCGTCGCGCTGCTCGCGCTCTTCGCGCTGCTGTGGCTCACCACCTGGCTGCTGATCCCGCGGGGCTCCGACGAGCCCGCCGGGACGGCCGCACGGACGACCCCCCAGTCGTCGCAGACCACACCGGACACGGGGACGGCCGCACCCGCGCCGCCCCCGGGGTCCCCGTCCCCGGCATCCCCAGCCCCGGGGACGGGGGCACCCACGTCCGTGCCGCTCCCCGACCCCGCCGCGCCCGGACCCCCGCCGGCCGCCGCGGCGGGGACGTCCGCCGGGCCCGCGACCCCGAACGCGGGCCCGGCGGACGAGACGGTCCGCCCCGACGACACACCACGCCCGTCCGTGCAGGTGCCGCAGTCCGCACCCTCCCCGCCGACCGGTCCGGTGCCCTGCACCGACGCGATGATCGAGGTGCGTGCCGAGACCGGGCAGCCGACCTACCCCTCCGGCGCGCGGCCCGAGCTGCGGCTGGTCGTCACCAACGTCTCCGGCCAGCCCTGCGTGCGCGACCTCGACGGCGCCCAGCAGGAGATCGCCGTCTGGAGCGGCGACGGGGCGACCAAGCTCTGGTCGTCCAACGACTGCTCCAACCCGTCGTCGGACGACCTGCGCACCCTGGTGCCCGGCCAGCCGGTGGCCTTCGCCGTGACCTGGACCGGGCTCGCCTCCGAGCCCGGCTGTGCGGGCGAGCGCACCCGGGTGGGCCCGGGCGGCTACCGGGTGCTGGCCCGGCTCGACCGGGTCGTGAGCGAGCCCGCCCCGCTGCTCATGAGCTGAGGCTCAGCGGATGCGGGCCATGATCTCGCGCAGCGACGACGCCTCGGTGATCTGCATCCCGGTCCGCCCGACCTCGGCCCCGGTGGGGACGATCGCCCGGGTGAAGCCCAGCCGTGCGGCCTCCGCGAGGCGCCGGTCCACCCCGTGCACCCGGCGCAGCTCGCCGGCCAGCCCGAGCTCGCCCAGCACGACGAGGTCCGCGGGCAGCGCCGCGTCCCGCTTCGCCGAGACGACCGCCAGCGCGATCGCGAGGTCGGCCGCCGGCTCGGTGATCCGCATCCCGCCGACGGTGGCGGTGTAGACCTCGGCGTCGTGCAGCTTGAGCCCGCCCCGCCGTTCGACGACGGCGAGCAGCATCGGCACCCGCGACGAGTCCAGCCCGGTCACCGCCCGGCGCGGGCTCGGGATGTTCGCCCCCGCGACGAGCGCCTGCACCTCGGCCAGCAGCGGCCGTCGCCCGTCCATCACGACGGTCACCGCGGTCCCCGGCTGCACCGCGTCGGCGCCCTGGCCGAACCGGCCGAGGAACAGCCCCGAGGGGTCGGCGAGACCGACGATGCCGGAGTCGCGCAGCTCGAAGCAGCCGACCTCGTCGGCCGGACCGAACCGGTTCTTCACCCCGCGGACCATCCGCAGCGCCGAGTGCTTGTCGCCTTCGAAGTGCAGCACCACGTCGACCAGGTGCTCCAGCACCCGCGGACCCGCGATGCCGCCGTCCTTGGTGACGTGGCCGACGAGCAGCACGGCCAGGCCGCGTTCCTTCGCCAGCGCGGTCAGTCCCACGGTGACGGCACGGGTCTGGGTCACCCCGCCGGGGCTGCCGTCGACCGAGGCGGTGGACATGGTCTGGATGGAGTCCACCACCAGCAGCGACGGCCGCAGCGCGTCGACGTGGCCGAGCACCGACTCGAGGTCGGACTCGGCGGCGAGGTAGAGCTCGTCGTGGACGCCGCCGGTGCGCTCGGCGCGCAAGCGGACCTGGCCCGCGGACTCCTCACCGGAGACGTAGAGGACCCGGGACCGGGCGGCGGCCTGTGCGGCGACCTCCAGGAGCAGCGTGGACTTCCCGACGCCCGGCTCACCGGCCAGCAGCACCACCGCGCCCGGGACGAGCCCGCCACCGAGGACCCGGTCCAGCTCGTCGACCCCGGTCGGCCGGGCCCGGGCGGAGTCCAGCTCCACCTCGGCGATCCGCCGGGCCGGGGTGCTGGGCGCCCCCGCGACGACGGTCCGGCCGCCCCCGCCGGTGCGCACCGGCTCGACCTGCTCGAGCGACCCCCAGGCCTGGCAGCCCGGACAGCGCCCCACCCACTGCGCCGTGCGGTGGTCGCACTCCGTGCAGCGGTAGCCGCCCGAGCGGGCGGCGCGGGTCCGGGGGGTCAGTTGCCGGCGGCGCCGCCGGCGCCGCTGCCCTCGTTGCCGGGCGCGACGGGGGCGCCCTCACCGGCCGGGACCGGGTTCGGCCGGTCCACCGGCGGGGCCTCGGCCTGGCCACCGGTCTCGGAGTTGACGCCGGTCTCGGCGCCGTTGGCGCCCTCCTCGCCGTCGGCGAACGACGCGCGCTCCGGGGCGTGCCCGGGGGAACCCTCGACGGTCGGCACACCGGTCGGGACGGTGAGGGTCACCGAGCCGGCCTTCTCGAACACGAACGTCATCGGGAGCTGCGCGCCGGAGGGGACCGGACGGGTCAGACCCTCGGCGACGAGCTGCACGCGCTTGGCGTTGGTGGGGGCCAGCTGCAGGTTGCCCGGCGAGACCAGCGCGACGTCCTGCGGCATGGTCGCGTCGCCCTGGATCTGCACCGACGCGGCGGCGGGCGAGGTGACCGAGACCAGGCGGTCGGCGACCGAGCCGGTGTTGACCAGGGTGGCGACGAGCGGTGCGGCGCCGCCCTGGCGGTAGAGCGCGTCCGGGCCCGCGGGCGTGGTCGGGTAGGCGACCTGGACGTCACGCAGGTCGACCGAGCCGACCGTGGCGTTGGCGCCGTTGACGGCGGCGACCTGCTCTGCGGTCTGCGCGATCTGCCCGGCTCCACAGCCGCTGATCAGCAGGCCGGTCAGGGCGACGGCGCCGGCGACCCCGGCCAGGGTCCGGGCGGAACGGCGGGTGCGGCTCACGGTCGTCGTGTCCTTCCTTGCCGGTGCCCCGAAGTGCCCCCGGCGCACATGCTGGGTCTGTCGGGGGCAGCCTAGTCGCGCGCTCCGGCGCGTTGCGCGGTCGGGCACCCGGGTGTGACGACCGCGTCCCCGCCGGACGGCGGGGCGGCAGACCCGGTGGTCCGGGACGTGCCGCGGCGGCGACCGGCACGTGGCCGGGCCGGTCCGGATGGGCGCCACGCCCGCGGGGAACACGTTCCTCCGCCGTTGTCAACCCCCTGACCTGCGACGACGGTGAAAGCCGGTCACCGTCCCGCCCGGGCGACGTGTTAATCTGGACCCAGCGAAAGGGGCCAGAGGACACATGGTTTTCAAGGTCGGAGAGACCGTCGTCTACCCGCACCACGGTGCCGCGCTCATCGAGGCGATCGAGACCCGGACGATCAAGGGCGAGGAAGTGCAGTACCTCGTCCTGAAGGTCCAGCAGGGCGATCTGACGGTGCGCATCCCCGCCGACAACGTCGAGGTGGTCGGTGTTCGTGACGTCGTGGGCCAGGAGGGACTGGATCGGGTCTTCGAGGTGTTGCGCGCGCCGCACACCGAGGAGCCCACGAACTGGTCGCGCCGGTACAAGGCGAACTGGGAGAAGCTCACGTCCGGTGACGTGAACAAGGTCGCCGAGGTCGTCCGCGACCTCTGGCGGCGGGAGAAGGACCGGGGCCTGTCCGCCGGTGAGAAGCGGATGCTGGCCAAGGCGAGGCAGATACTGGTCAGTGAGCTCGCGCTGGCCGAGGGCACCGACGAGGAGCGGGCCGAGGTCCTGCTCGACGAGGTGCTCGCCACCGCGAACGCCTGACCGGCGTGCACGGACCGTCCTCCGGGGCGGGTGTCGTCGCGGTGCTTCCCGCGGCCGGTTCCGGGGTGCGTCTGGGTGCAGGTGTGCCCAAGGCGTTCGTCGGACTGGCCGGGGTTCCCATGCTGGTACGCGCGGTCGACGGCCTTCTCGCGTCCGACGTCGTCGGACACGTGGTGGTCGTCGTCCCCGCGGACCAGGTGGACGCCGCCGCCGCCATGCTGACCGGACGCCCGGCGACCGTCGTCGCCGGCGGTGCCGACCGCACCGCCTCCGTCGCGGCGGGTCTCGCTGCGACCGGGACGGACGCCGAGGTCGTGCTGGTGCACGACGCCGCGCGCCCGCTCACACCACCCGACGTCGTCCGCCGAGTGGTCGGCGCCGTGCGCGCGGGCGCGCCCGCGGTCATCCCGGTGCTCCCCGTGGCCGACACGGTCAAGCGGGTCGACGGCGCCGGGACCGTCGTGTCCACCGTGGACCGCTCCGAGCTGCGTGCGGTGCAGACACCGCAGGGGTTCCGCGCGGCCGACCTGCGTCGCGCCCACGCGGGCACACCCGACCCCCGCACCGACGACGCCGGGCTGGTCGAGGCGCTCGGCGACCCGGTCACCACCGTCGCCGGGGACCCGCTCGCGTTCAAGGTCACCACCGCGTGGGACCTGCGCATCGCCGAACTGCTGCTCGCCGGGGCGGGCCGCGTCACCGAGCACGAGGAACACGCATGAGGGTCGGGATCGGTACCGACGTGCACCCGGTCGAGCCGGGCCGCGACTGCTGGGTCGCGGGTCTGCTGTGGCCCGGGGCCGACGGCTGCGCCGGGCACTCCGACGGCGACGTCGCCGCACACGCCCTGTGCGACGCCCTGCTGTCCGCGGCGGGGCTGGGCGACCTGGGCGCGGTGTTCGGCACCGGCCGTCCGGAGTGGACGGGTGCGAGCGGGGCGACCCTGCTCGCCGAGGTCCGCCGCCTGCTCACTCGCGACGGCTGGACCGTCGGCAACGCCGCCGTCCAGGTGGTCGGGAACGACCCCAAGATCGGGAAGCGCCGGGCCGAGGCCGAACGGGTGCTGTCGGAGGTGGTCGGCGGCCCGGTGTCGGTGTCCGGCACGACGACCGACGGGCTGGGGCTGACCGGGCGCGGCGAGGGCCGCGCCGCCGTCGCGACGGCGCTGCTGCTGCCCGCGGGCTAGAGACGCCCGGTCCGCTCCTGGATCTGCTCCGGGGTGAGGTCGTCGGCGTGGGCCGCCACCATCCAGGCGTGGCCGAACGGGTCGGCGAGCCGGCCGCCGCGCTGCCCGTAGTCGTGGTCGGTCACCGGGAACAGCACCCGGCCGCCGTGGTCCACCATCGCCGCGGCGACCGCGTCCGGGTCGTCGGCCTCCAGGGCCAGGATCACCGCGCCGGGCCCCGACGGCGCGGGGTCGACGTCGTCGCCGTCCTTGACGGCCCACTCCGCGCCGCCGGCCCGCAGCAGGGCGTGCACCACGGCGCCGGAGCCGTCGGTGTAGCGCTCCACGAGCTGCGCGCCGAACGCGGCGCGGTAGAAGTCGATCGCGGCGTCGGCGTCGTGCACGACCAGCCGCGGGTACATCCGCTGAACACCCATGGCCGACACCTTGCCCCGTCCGCACCGCCCGTGTAGTGGACGAATCGGAGGCCCGTACCCTGGTGACGTGAGCCTCAGACTTCTCGACTCAGCGACCAGGGAGCAGCGCGCGTTCACGCCGCTGCGGACCGGAGCCGTGTCGATGTACGTCTGTGGGGCGACGGTGCAGGGCCTCCCACACATCGGTCACGTGCGCTCGGGCCTGAACTACGACGTGCTGCGCCGCTGGCTGGCCCGGTCCGGGTACGACGTCACGCTGGTGCGCAACGTCACCGACATCGACGACAAGATCCTCCGCAAGGCCCAGGCCGCGGGCCGCCCGTGGTGGGAGTGGGCGGCCACGCACGAGCGGGCCTTCACCGCCGCCTACGACGCGCTGGGCTGCCTGCCGCCGTCGGTGGAGCCCCGGGCGACCGGGCACATCACGCAGATGGTCGAGCTGATCGAGCGCCTGATCGAGCGCGGCCACGCCTACGCCGCCGGCGGCGACGTCTACTTCGCGGTGCGCACGATGCCCGACTACGGGTCGCTGTCCGGCCAGCGCGTCGACGACGTGCACCAGGGCGAGGGCGACAGCGGGCACAAGCGCGACGCGCTGGACTTCACGCTGTGGAAGGCCGCCAAGCCCGGCGAGCCGAGCTGGCCCACCCCCTGGGGGAACGGGCGGCCCGGCTGGCACCTGGAGTGCTCGGCGATGGCGACCGCCTACCTCGGCCCGGAGTTCGACATCCACGGCGGCGGCCTGGACCTGGTGTTCCCGCACCACGAGAACGAGCGCGCCCAGAGCCACGCGGCCGGGGACGGGTTCGCCCGGTTCTGGCTGCACAACGCCTGGGTGACCATGGGCGGGGAGAAGATGTCGAAGTCGCTGGGGAACACCCTGGCGATCGAGAACCTGCTCGAACGGGTCCGCCCGGCCGAGCTGCGCTACTACCTGGTCGGCCCGCACTACCGGTCGGCGATCGAGTACTCCGACGCCGCGCTGGACGAGGCCGTCGCCGCGTACCGGCGGATCGAGTCGTTCGTGCACCGCGTGCGCGAGCGGCACGGCCTGCCCGAGGTCGCCGCCGAGCTGCCCGGCGCGTTCACCGCCGCACTCGACGACGACCTGGGCACCCCGCTCGCGCTCGGCACCGTGCACACCCTGGTGCGCGAGGGCAACACCGCCCTCGACGCCGGGGACGTCACCGGCGCGCTGCGGGCCGCGTCCGCGGTCCGCGCGACGACCGAGGTGCTCGGCCTGGACCCGCTGGCAGCCGGCGGTGTGGCCGAGGAGTCGGGCGACGCCGCCCGTCAGGCACTGGGCACCCTGGTGGAGACGATGCTCGAGCGCCGCCGGGCCGCGCGCGCCGAGCGCGACTTCGCCACCGCGGACCGGCTCCGCGACGAGCTGCTCGCCGCCGGGATCGCCGTCGAGGACGGCGCCGACGGCTCCACCTGGACTCTCAAAGACAACTAGGACTCGTAGAACTCATGGCAGGCAATTCCAAGCGCCGCGGTGCGATCCGTAAGGAAGGCACCAAGAAGGGCATGGTCGTCGGATCCGGCGGCCAGCCCCGGCGCGCACTGAAGGGCAAGGGCCCGACCCCGCCCGGCGAGATGCGACCCGGCCACCCGAAGGCGAGGGCGGCCGCGCGCCGCGCAGCCCAGGACCAGCAGCAGCGCCGACGCCCGGTCGCGGGCCGTCGCGGTGACGGGGAGACCCCGGAGACCGTGCTCGGCCGCAACCCGGTCGTCGAGTGCCTGCGGGCCGGCGTCCCGGCGACGGCGCTGCAGGTGGCCACCGGCATGTCCGCCGACGACCGCGTCACCGAGGCCGTCGCGCTGGCTGCGGAGCGGGGCATCTCCATCCTGGAGGTGCCGCGCAACGACCTCGACCGGATCAGCGGGGGAGCGCTGCACCAGGGCCTCGCCCTGCAGGTGCCGCCGTACGCCTACGCCCACCCCGACGAGGTGCTCGAGGCCGCGTCGCACTCCGGGCGCCCGGCACTGGCCGTCGCCCTGGACGGGGTGACCGACCCGCGCAACCTGGGTGCGGTCGTCCGGTCGGTGGGTGCGTTCGGCGGCCACGGCGTCGTCGTGCCGCAGCGGCGCGCCGCGGGCATGACCGCGGTGGCCTGGCGGACCTCGGCGGGCACCGCGGCCCGGGTCCCGGTCGCGCGCGCGACGAACCTGACCCGCACGCTGCAGGAGTACGCCTCCGCCGGGCTGATGGTCGCCGGTCTGGCCGCCGACGGCGACGTCTCCCTCGACGACTTCGACCTGGCCTCCGGGCCGCTGGTGATCGTCACCGGGTCGGAGGGCAAGGGCCTGTCCCGGCTGGTCCGCGAGACCTGCGACGTGACCGTCTCGATCCCCCTGGCCGGCCGCGTGGAGTCCTTGAACGCCTCGGTCGCCACCGGCGTCGTTCTGGCCGAGGTGGCCCGCCGTCGTCGCGTCGGCCGCTGAGCGAACCCCCCTCCCTGCACGAACGGGCCCCTCGTACGAACCATTCGTACGAGGGGCCCGTTCGTGCGAGGCCGGGGGAGATCAGGCGCGGACCGGGCCCCGGCCGCGCAGCCGGCCCACCAGCCGGCAGAGCAGGTAGGCGACGAACCCGATGGTCGCCACGTAGGCCGAGATCGGCAGCCCCGGCGCCAGCGACAGGATCGTCCCGCCGACCAGCGCGACCTCCGCGATGACGATCGCGAGGACGGTCGCCAGCAACGGGTTCGCGGTGACCCGGTTCGCCGCGGCGCCGGGCACGATCAGCACCGACAGCACCAGGATCGCCCCGACGATCGGCACGGCCAGTGCCGTCACCAGGCCGATCAGCACGCCGAACACCAGGGTCAGCGCGCGGACGGGCACGCCGCGCGCCAGCGCGACGTCGGGGTCGGTGCTGGCGAACAGCAGCGGCCGGTAGAGCAGCGCCAGGGTCGCGAGAACGACGACGGCGACGGCCCCCAGCACCCACAGGTTCTGCTGGTCGACCGACACGATGGAGCCGGTCAGCAGGCCGAACCGGTTGGAGGAGCGGCCGTCGTAGAGGGCCAGGAACAGCACGCCCAGGCCGAGCCCGAACGCCATCACCACGCCGATCGCGGAGTCCCGCTCGCGTTGGCGCAGGCCCAGCACACCGAAGATCACCGCGGCGACGACGGCGCCCACCACCGCCCCCACCCCGACGGCGACGCCGAGCAGCAGCCCGGCCGCGGCCCCGGTGAAGGCCAGCTCGGCGGTGCCGTGCACGGCGAAGGCCATCCCGCGGCTGACGATCAGCGGGGCGAGCAGCCCGGCGACCAGCCCGAGCACCGCGCAGGCGATGAGCGCGTTGCGGACGAACGGGTAGCCCAGCAGCGTGCCGGTGCCGGACAGGTCGAGGATCCGGGCCAGGAACTCGGTCACGCGCCACCCCCGACCGCGACGCCGTGCTCGGCGTGCTCGTCCCGGGTGACCGGGGAGTCCTCGGCCCCGACGACGACCAGCCGGTCGCGGACCCGCAGCACGTCGACGTCGGTGCGGTAGAGCCGCGACAGCGTCTCCGAGGTCATGACCTCGTCGGTGGTGCCGATCGAGAACCGGCCGTCGACGAGGTAGAGGACCCGGTCCACCAGCGGCAGCACCGGGTTGATCTCGTGGGTCACGAACAGCACCGCGGTGCCCGCGGCGCGGCGGCGCTCGTCGATCAGCCGGGTCACGATCCGCTGGTGGGACAGGTCCAGGCTGAGCAGGGGCTCGTCGCACAGCAGCACCGCCGGGTCCCCGACGAGTGCCTGCGCGACCCGCAGCCGCTGCTGCTCACCCCCGGACAGCCGCCCGACGGGGGCGTCGGCGTGCCCGGTGCCGCCGACCTGGGCCAGCGCGCGGTCGACGCGCTCGCGCCGCTCGCGTCGCCGGCCCAGGCCGGGACCGAAGCGGTGCCCGTCGAGCCCGAGGCCGACGAGGTCGCGCCCGCGCAGCGGCAGGTCCGGGTCGAGCGGCTGCTGCTGCGGGACGTAGCCGATCTCGGGGCTGCCGCGCCGCGGGGTGTGTCCGCCGACGGTCACGGTGCCGTCGGAGAGCGGGAGCAGCCCCAGCAGGACGCGCATCAGCGTCGTCTTGCCGGAGCCGTTCGGGCCGAGGACGGCGACGAACTCGCCGGGTGCGACGTCCAGGTCGAGGCCGGACCACAGGGTCCGGTCCCCGAACCGGAGGCCCGCCCCGCGCAGCGACAGCGCGGACTGTTGCGAGGAACCCATGTCAGCGGTTCAGCGCCGCGGAGAGCTCGTCCAGGTTGGCGTTCATCC
The DNA here is from genome assembly GCF_056341085.1 of Pseudonocardia sp. 2-7. NCBI lineage: Bacteria > Bacillati > Actinomycetota > Actinomycetes > Pseudonocardiales > Pseudonocardiaceae > Pseudonocardia > Pseudonocardia sp. 2-7. Next base: position 5,174,550 of record NZ_CP094507.1, on the reverse strand, counting down.
ACTGCACCCAGTCGGTGGTGCCCGCGGGCAGCGTCTCCGACATCTGGACCACCGGGACGCCTGCCTTCTGGGCGGCGTCGCGGACCTGGTCGGTGGTCGGCGAGGTCGTCTGGCTGTTGAGGACCAGCGCGTCGACCGGCGGCTGCGCGGTGAACAGCCCCAGCATCTGCGCGACGACGGCGGCCGGCGGGTCGGTGCCCTCCTCGACGGCCGAGGAGAACTCCTGCGGGGTCGCGTTCGCGATCCCGGCGGCCTGCAGCAGGTAGGCGGGCACCGGCTCGGTGACGGCGACCCGGGCCCCCGGGTGCGCGCGGCCGATCTCGGTGGCCTTCGACGTCAGCTGGGCGACGCCGCCCTCGAGGGTCTGGGCGTTGGTGCGGAAGTACTCCGCGGCGCTCGGGTCGATGCGGCCGAGCTGGTCGGCGAGCTGCTCGGCGACGCGGCCGACCGCGGCCGGGTTGTACCAGACGTGCTCGTTGAACGAGCCGTGCTCGTGCTCGTGGTCCGCCTCGCCCGCGGGCTCGGGGGTGGCCCCGGCGGCGTGGTCGTGGCCGTGGTCGTCGGCGGCGGCCTCCTGGGCCCCCTCGATGCCGGAGACCTCGACGGCGTCGACCAGCGGGGCCTTGTTGCCGGACGCGGCGACGAGGTCGGTCATGAACGCGTCGTAGCCGCCGCCGTTCATGACCAGCAGCTGGGCCTCGCCGACGGTCGCCGCGTTCTGCGGGGTCGGCTCGTAGCCGTGCGGGTCGACGTCGGGGGAGCTGATGACCGACTCGACCCTGGCGTAGTTGCCGCCCACGGCGCGGGCGACCGCGCCCCAGGCGTCGGTGGAGGCGACGATCTTCACCTGCGGGGTGTCGGCGCTGGTGGGGGCGTCGACCTGGCCGGAGCCGCAGGCGGTCAGACCCAGGGCGAGTGCGGCCAGCCCGGCCACGAGCGCGGCCGGGCGGAGCGGGGATCGGGACACGGACGGAACTCCCATCAACATATCGGCATAGATTTATTGGAAATCGTTCTCAGATTCACTCTACCGCTGTACGGGGAGCCCGGAACGCGCGCGGCGTGTGATCCCGTCGTGGCCGGTCGGGGCGGACTTTCACGTGCGTGACCGCGCCGCTACCGTTCGGGGAATGACCGGCCCCCAGCACCCGCGGCGCCCGGCGACGCTCGCGTCGCTGGCCGCCGAGCTCGGGGTCTCCCGGACGACCGTGTCGAACGCCTACAACCGCCCCGACCAGCTGTCCGCGCCGCTGCGCGAGCGCGTCCTGGAGGCGGCCCGGCGGCTCGGCTACCCGGGCCCGGACCCGGTCGCCCGCTCGCTGCGCACCCGGCGTGCCGGAGCGGTGGGCTTGCTGCTGACCGAGGCGCTCAGCTACGCCTTCCGCGACCCGGGCGCCACCGGCTTCCTGGAGGGGCTCGCGCTGGCCTGCGAGAAGGCGGGCACCGGTCTGCTGCTGATCCCGGTCAGCCCCGAGCACTCCGACGTCGACTCCGTCTACCAGGCCGGGGTCGACGGCTTCGTCGTCTACTCGGTCAGCGAGGACGACCCGCACTTCCGGGCCGTCCTGCAGCGCCCGGTGCCGACGGTCGTCTGCGACCAGCCCACCGGGATCACCGGGGTGGACCGCGTCGGCGTCGACGACCGCGCCGGGACCCTCGCGCTCGGGCGGCACCTCGTCGAGCTCGGCCACCGCCGCGTCGGTGTGCTCTGCATGCGCCTGTCCTCGCACCGGCACGACGGCAGGGCCGACGTCGCCCGGCAGGAGGGCAGCTCCTACGCCGTGCAGCGCGAGCGCCTCGCCGGGCTGCGCGCGGCGCTCGCCGAGGCCGGTGTCGACTGGGCCGACGTCCCGGTCATCGAGCGGTTTGAGCACTCCCTCGACGCCGGCGCGGACGGCGCCGCCACCCTGCTGGACTCCCACCCCGGGATCACCGCGCTGGTGTGCACCTCCGACATCCTCGCCCTCGGCGCGCTGCGCGAGGCCCGCGACCGCGGCCTGCGGGTGCCCGAGGACCTCTCGGTCGCCGGGTTCGACGGCGTGCCCGAGGCCGAGCGCGTCGGCCTGACCACGGTCCGCCAGCCGTTCCGGGAGAAGGGCCTCGAGGCCGGACGGCTGCTGCTCGAACGCGGCGACCGCCACGTCCCCGAGCACGTCACGCTCCCGACCGAGCTGATCGTCGGTACGACCACCCGCGGGCTGCGCCAGTCCGGGGAGTTCTTCTCCGGATGGTGAGCCTGACGGGGCTGCGGCGCTACCCGGTCAAGTCCTGCCGGGGCGCGGACGTCGCCCGCGCCGTCGTCGAACGGGCCGGTCTCGCCGGGGACCGGCGCTGGATGCTGGTCCGCGACGACGGCGCCGTGGTCACCGCGCGCACCCACCCGCGGCTCGTGCTCGTCGCGCCCACCCCCGCCGCCGACGGGCTCCGCCTGACCGGACCGGGGCTGCCGCCGCTCACCGTCCCCGTGCCCGACGGCGAGCCGGTGCCGGCCCGCGTGCACCGCTGGGACACCGCGGGCGTCCCGGCCGGCCCGGCGGCCGACGCGTGGTTCTCCGAGCTGCTCGGCGACCCGGTGCGGCTGATCCACCTCGACGACCCGGCCCGGCGCCGTCCCGACCCCGGCTTCTCCCACGACGACGACCGCGTCTCCTACGCCGACGGCTATCCGCTGCTGCTCGCCTCCACCGCCTCGCTGCACGCGCTGGACGCGCTGGTCGCCGACGGCCCGAACGCGGCCGAGGCCCCGCTGCCGATGACCCGGTTCCGGCCGAACGCCGTCGTCGACGGCGCACCGGCCTGGGCCGAGGACGGCTGGCGGCGCATCCGGATCGGCGCCGCGGAGTTCCGGGTGGCCAAGGGCTGCGCCCGCTGCGTGCTCACCACCGTCGACCCGGACACGGCCGTCAAGGGCCGCGAGCCGATGGCGACCCTGGCCCGGCACCGGCGGTTCGACGGCAAGGTGTGGTTCGGGGTCAACCTGATCCCGGACGACCCGGGAGCCGAGATCGCCGTCGGCGACGAGGTCGAGGTGCTCGACGCCGTCGACCCGGCCTGCGGCCCTCCGCGCTGACCGGACCGGCCACGGTTCCTCCCGCCCCGTCGGTATCGTCGGGTTCGGGTCGCCCGTCCGGGTGGCCGGACCGGGGTGAGGGGGAGGTTGCGCTGAACGACGAGCGCGACCCACGTCGCCGTCCGCCACCACCGCCCCCGGGCCCCGCCGGGCGGCGCCCCCCGATGCCGCCTCCCGCGTCGCGTCCCGGGGCCGGGCCGCCACGTGTCGTGCCGCCCCCGCCTCCCGGACGTCCGCCGGCGAGCGGGCGGCCGGCCCGCGCCGTGCCACCCCCGCCGGCCCCGCGGCCCTCCGCGCCGCCCGACCGCCCCGACGGCCTGCGTCGGGCCCCGCGCCCCGCACCGTCCGACTCCCCGGACGCCCGGCGCCCGATCCCGCGCCCCGTGGCGTCCGACCGCCCAGACGTGCTCCACCCGGCCCAGCGGCCACTGCCCACGCGTCGCGGCGCCCGCCGGACCGGCCCGCCCCCGCGCCGAGGTGCGGGCGCGGTGCCCCGCTCGGAGTCCGGGCCCGCCCCGCGCCGCCCGATCGGGCCGCAGGTCGCGGCGCTGCGGGACCGGCTGCGCCGGCTGCGGCCGCAGCGGCCCCCGGGGACCCCGCCGCCGTCGACCCGGGCCCGGCTGCGCAGGCTGCTGCGCTGGGCCCTGGTCGCCCAGGCCGTCCCGCTGGTCCTGGTGCTGCTGTTCACCCTGGTCAACCCGCCGTACACGATGTTCCGGCTGTGGAACTTCGGGCCGACCGTCGCGCAGTGGACCGACGCCGAGCACGTGTCGCGCAACTTCCTGATCGTGGTGATGGGGCAGGAGGACCAGCAGTTCCCGGAGCGCACCCTCGCCGTCGACTACGGGATGCAGTGGGCGCGCGTGCAGGCGTACATGGACGGCACCGACGACCCGTCCGGGTCGACCATCACCCAGCAGACGTCGAAGAACCTGTTCCTGTGGGCCGGGCGCTACCCGCCGCTGGAACCGGTGCGCAAGGCGCTGGAGATCCCGCCGGCGGAGACGATGGAGCTCGTCATGCCCAAGCGCCGGATCCTGGAGATCTACGTCAACGTCGCGCAGTTCGCGCCGCGCGTCTACGGCGTCTGCGCCGCCTCCTGGTACTACTTCGGCAAGTCCAGCCGCTCGCTCAGCGTGGACGAGTCCGCCCAGCTCATCGGACTGCTGCCGTCCCCGCTGCACGTCGAACGCGCCCCCGGCGGCGGCATGCGCTTCCTCGGCGACGCCAACGGCAACGGCGTCGCCGACCCCGGCGAACGCGGCTGGATCAGCGCGAAGGGCTACTGGCACGCCCGCGAGCGCGCCCCGCGCTGGTACACCCAGATGGGCGGGCTCGCCGCCACCGAGGGCCTCGGGATCCCCGGCAACGCCTCCGACCTGCCCGCCGCCGACGACCCGTGCCGCGAGCCCCCGGCCGCGCTGGCCGACCTCGACTGAGCTGCCGCGACCCGGTCAGGACCCGCAGCGCAGCGCGGCCAGCCGCTCCAGGACCCCGGCCATCTCCTGCGGGTCGGCGACCCGGAAGCGGGCAGCGGTGGCGCCGTCGCCGACCTTGATGCCGACGTCGCCGTCGCCCAGCACCCGGAACGCGGTCTCGTCGGTGACGTCGTCCCCGGCGAACAGCACCGCGTCCGCGTGCAGGGCCGACCGCAGCGCCTCCACCGCGGAGCCCTTGGTGGTCTCGACGACGGCCAGGTCCAGCACGTCCTTGCCCGCGACGGCGTCGACGCCGTCACCGGCCCACTCGGCGTGGACCCGCTCCAGCAGTGCCGCCCCGGCGGCCGGGTCCATGCCGCGCACGTGCACCGCTCCGCCCGCGGGCTTGGTCTCCAGCCGCGCCCCGGGGGTCCCGTCGACCAGGGTGCGCAGGCCGTCGAGCAGCGCGGTCCGCCGGCGCTCCTGCTCGGGCGTCAGCAGGCCGCCGCGCCCGAGCAGGGCGGCGAGCCCGTCGTCGTACTCGGCGCCGTGGCTGCCCACCAGCCCGACCGGCGGGACGAACCCGGAGACGGTTGCGAGGTCGTCGCGGCCCCGGCCGGACAGCATCACGACGGTCGTCGCGTCGTGCGCCGCGAGGCGCCGGACGGCGTCGGCCGAGGCGGGCAGCGGCCGTGACGCCGACGGGTCGTCGACCAGCGGGGCCAGCACGCCGTCGAAGTCGAGGGCGACGAGCAGCCGCCCCACGCCGGCGAGCTGATCCAGGACGGCGTCGGGGCTCACTGCTCGACCCGGATGCCGAGCGCCTCCAGGAACCCGGTGGCCCAGCGGTCGACGTCGTGGTCGAGGACCTGGCGGCGCAGCGTGCGCATCCGCTTGCGCCCCTCCTCGGCGTTCATGGTCAGCGCCGCGTAGAGCGCCTCCTTGACGCCGTCGGTGTCGTGCGGGTTGACCAGCAGGGCGCTGGTCAGCTCGATCGCGGCACCGGCGAACTCGGACAGCACGAGACAGCCGCCGTCGTCGGGGCGGCAGGCGACGTACTCCTTGGCGACGAGGTTCATGCCGTCGCGCAGCGGGGTCACGAGCATGACGTCGGCGGCGAGGAAGAACGCGGCGAGCTCCTCGCGCGGCAGCGACCGGTGCAGGTAGTGCACCGCCGGGTGCCCGACGCGGGCGAACTCGCCGTTGATCCGGCCGACGGCCTGCTCGATGTCGGCGCGCATCTGCTGGTAGTGCTCGACCCGCTCCCGCGACGGCGTCGCCAGCTGGATCATCACCGCGTCGTCGACGGACACCCGCTCCTCCTCGAGGAGCTCGTGGAACGCGCGGAGCCGGACGTCGATGCCCTTGGTGTAGTCGAGCCGGTCGACACCCAGCACGATCTTCTCCGGGCTGCCGAGCTCCGTCCGGATCTCGGCGGCACGCTTCTCGACCTCGGGGGTCCGGGCCAGCTCGTCGAGCCGGTGCGAGTCGATCGAGATCGGGAACGCGCCGAGCCGGATCCGCCGTCCGCCGTGGTGGAGCACCTCCGGGTCGCGGTCGGTGGAGGCCCCGGCGAGCTCCTGGGCGAGCCAGTGGAAGTTGCGGACGCCGCCGTCGGTGTGGAAACCGACGAGGTCCGCGCCGAGCAGGCCCTCCATGATCCGGGTCCGCCACGGGAGCTGGCGGAACAGCTCGACCGGCGGGAACGGGATGTGCAGGAAGAAGCCGATCCGCAGGTCCGGGCGCAGCTCGCGCAGCTTCCCCGGGACGAGCTGGAGCTGGTAGTCCTGCACCCAGACCGTCGCGCCCTGGGCGGCGACCTTCGCGACCTCCTCGGCGAAGCGCTGGTTCACCGCGGTGTAGGCGCGCCACCAGTGCCGGTGGAACTGCGGTGGCGCGACGACGTCGTGGTAGAGCGGCCAGAGCGTGCCGTTGGAGAAGCCCTCGTAGTAGTCGGTGACCTCCTGCGCGGTCAGCATCACCGGGAAGAGCGACAGGCCGTCCTCGGCGAAGGGCTCGACCTCGGCGTCGGGGACGCCGGGCCAGCCGACCCAGGCACCCTCCCGGGCCCGCAGGGTCGGCTCCAACGCCGTGACCAGGCCACCCGGGCTGCGACGCCAGGTGGTGCTGCCGTCCGGATGCCGCTCCAGGTCCACGGGGAGCCTGTTGGCCACCACCACCAGATCCGCTGCGGTCACCGGTTCCCCTGTGGACACATGCCCTCCTCGACGCTCGCCCCGTGGCGACCCTACTTCGGATCGGCCCCGCCGGCCGTGGTGTCGGGCACCGGGGAGCCGACGGCCGCGGCGCCGGTGGGGGAGCTCTCGGCCCCGCCGGGCCGGTCCTCGGGACGGCGGCGCGGGCTGGCCACGAACTGCCCCAGGGCGACGCCCGCGGCCAGCGCCAGACCGACGGCCAGCGCGATCGTGATCGTCACCAATCCCTCGGACGGCCCCTCGATCGCCAGCTGGTAGAAGCCGCGGTAGGCGGCCAGACCGGGCAGCAGCGGGGTGACCCCGGCGAGGGTGACGACCATCGGCGGGGTCTGTGTGCCGCGCCGCAGCAGGCCCGCCGCGAGCCCGACGACCAGGGCCGCGGCACCGGTCGCGGGTACCTGGCCGAGCCCGGCGTTCTGCGTGAGCAGGCCGTAGACCAGCCAGCTCGACGCGCCGACCGCGCCGGCGATCGGCAACGACCGCAACGGTGCGTACCCGGCGAGCGCGTAGAACGCCGCCGCCAGCGCACCGGCGACCAGCGAGAGCCCGAACTGGCCCGGTCCCGACGGCAGGTCCCCGGACACCTCGATCTGGGTCCCCATTGCGAGCCCCAGCTGCAGGCCGAGCACGACGCCGGTCAGCAACCCCGCCGACAGCAGTGAGATCTCGACCATGCGGGCGGCCGCGGTCAGGTAGTAGCCGGTCAGGGCGTCCTGCACGGTGGAGACCACGCTCAGCCCGGACAGCAGCACCGTGATGCCCGCGGCGACGATGTAGGACGCCCGGGTGCCCGGCGGGAACACCTCCAGCTGCACCAGGGCGACCGTCGAGGCGGTGACGAGGAAGCCACCGACCACCTGCTGGAAGAACGCTGCGACCCCGCGCCGGGCCAGTACCCGGCCGATCCGGTCGATGATCGCGGTGGTGACGAACGCCGTCGTCGCGGTCAGCGGGCCGCCACCGAGCAGCAGGGCGATCGACGCGGCCAGCGCGGCCCAGCCGAACGTCGCCACCCAGCGGGGGTAGGGGTGCGGGTGCCGCACGACCTCCGACACCTTCGACGACGCCGCACGCACGTCGAGCCGGCCCGCCTCGACGTCGCGGATGATCTCCTCGGTCTCGGCGAGGCGGGACAGGTCGAGCGTGCGGTAGCGGACCAGCCGCATCGTTGTCACCGGCTGCGCGGCGTTGCCCCGGTGGCAGCACATGGTGATCGAGGTGAACGTGATGTCCACGTCGACGGCGGGCAGACCCGCCAGGTTGGCCAGCCGCAGCATCGTCGCCGTGACCTCGTCGACCGACTCGCCGGAGGACAGCTCGATCTCACCGATCCGCATGCAGAGGTCCAGGACCTCCTGCACACGGGCGTCGTCGGGGACCTGCGGGCCGAGCATGAGCATCGGCACCGTCGACGGACCCGGGGTGAGCAGCCGTTTCGCGTCACGCCGCAGCGCGCCGCGCAGTCGCCGTGCGAACCGGTCGGCCGGCGGCGTCTCCTCGGCCACGATCCCTCCATTCCGTCGTGCGGGTCTGGCGTCGCCCACCAGGCTAGGGGCGGGCCGCCGACCCGCGTCGGGGCGTCGGCCTACCTCACACCGTCCGACGGCCGGGCGGGGTGAGCGGTTGCGACGGAGGGGCGGGTTAGGCTGGGGCCTGCCCGCCGGTGTAGCTCAGTGGTAGAGCAACCGCCTTGTAAGCGGTAGGTCGTCGGTTCGATCCCGACCTCCGGCTCCACGTCCGATCAGCGGTCCGCTCCGGAACGTCTCCGGCGGGACCGCTCGCACGGCTCCCCGTGGTCGAGGCCGTGCCGGCCGGCCGACAGCGTGACGCAGGGCTACGGACGATTCGCGAGACGCCGGATGGCAGGACGACCCTCCACTCTCGCCGGCACCGGTCTCCCCCGGTCACGAGGACCGACCGCTCGGCGATGGCTCACATCACATCACAGCACCGCCGCGTGAGGATCCTGTCCCGATCGTGTCCCACGGCTGTGGAACGGAACGAGACCTTCCGGCAACGGCGGCCCCGTCCGCCGCAGAGACCCCGGCACACCAGGCGGCCGGGCCCGCAGCACGAAGGGAGACCGGACATGACCACCCCGAACACCCCCACGGCGACGACCCCGAGCCCGGCCGCGTCGGGCGCGCTGTCCTCCGGCCGGGGCAGTACCCGGATCGCCGAGGCAGTCGTCGCCGAGATCGCAGGTCCGGCCGCCCGCGAGGTCCGCGGCGTGTACACCCTCGGCGGCGGAGCGGCCCGCATCGCGTGAGGTCCACACCGGGCCGGCACTCGCTCCGGCCGCGCCCCGGGCGCTGAGCTGCGCGCTGCCGGAGGGAATCGGCACCCGGGCCCTGCGGCGAGGTCGACGGCCACCTTCCCCGGCCGTCGGACGGGCGGCATGCGCGCCCGACGGGATCGCCGCCCTGGTCCGTGCATCCGTTGCCTCCGCCGGACGGGCGGCCGAGATCGTCGTCGTGATCGAGGGCTGCAGGTGCTCGCCGCGGCGCCGCACCGACCGGCCACCGCTCGTCCGCGTCGAGCTCGTGGTGGATCTGCGGGCGATGCGCCCGGCCGCGGTCGGCCCACCCGGCGGACCGGGCACCACCCGATCACCGACGACGAGGTCGAGGAGGACCGGATGAGCGGGCATCATGCCGCCGACGTGCTCGTGGACAGGCCGGGCCCGGGCATCGTGGTGCTGCGGATCGTCGGCGAGGTCGACGCCGCACGCGTACCGGAGCTGCGGCGCACGGTCATCGCGCTCGTACCGGACCCGGCTCTGACCCGGTTGTGCGTGGACCTGACCGCGGTGGGCTACCTGGACTCCCATGGTGTGGACCTGCTGGTGCGCACCCACCGGCTCGCTCGTGCCCACGGGATCGACATGCGCGTGGTCGTGTCCGGGAACCGTGCACTCGAACGTCTCGTCGTGGTCAGCGGCGTCGAGCGCGTGCTGCATCTCGCCGACGACGTCACGCAGGCGATCGCACCCGGCACGGAGCCGGACGCGCCCGACCGGGCGCCCACCCCCCACACGACCTGGACGGCTCGCGACGACGAGAGAGGAGAGGGCACACGACCGACCCCTGACCAGAACATCCTGACCACCTCAGCGTCCCACTCGCCGACGCGGTACGGGGCTGTCCGGGCGTCGTCGATCTCCACGGCGGGCCCTTCGGTACCGTGGCCACCCATCTGCCGGGACGGCGAGTCGTGGGTGTCCGCCTCGGCGTCGACCCGGGGAACGCCGGGCGGACGGGCGGGGACGCCCGACGCTCCACGCATGTCGAGGTCCACGTCGTCGGTCGCCACCCCCATCCGATCGCCGAGATCGCCGACCAGGTCAGGGCCGCCGTCCGCGGGGTCATCCCCGACGCGGGGATCACCGTGACCGTCGAGGACTACCGGTGACCCGCCCGGTGCCCGCCTGAGCGCAGTGCTCCGCCGGGCGGGATGTCCGTGTGTAGGCAACGATCGTCCCCATGTCCGTCGCCCCTGTCGCCGGCTCGGGGGCGTCGGCGTTCTCGGCACCGCAACAACGAGTTCCCGAGCCCGACAGGTCGACGTCGACCGTCCAGCCGGAGGTGCGGACCCACGTGGCGCACGACGACAGCCGGCCCGGCCCGGTCCCGGCGCGGCGTGGGGCCCGTCCCGAGCGGCTCGACCACCAGGCCGACGACTGGCTCGTCGGCAAGGCCCAGGAGGGTTCGCTCGACGCCTACGAGGCGCTCGTGCGGCGCCACCGCGACCGCATCTACCGGATCGCCCTGCGCATGCTCGGCAAACCCGACGAGGCCGAGGACGTGGCCCAGGAGGTCGTCATCCAGCTGTGGACGGCGCTGGCCGGGTTCGCGGGCACGAGCCTGTTCACCACGTGGCTCTACCGCATCGTGGTGAACCGTTGTCTGGGCACGATCAGGCGTCGCCGTGACGACACACCCCTGACCGACCCCGACATCGTCAGTTCGCCGGGCGCCGACGTCCAGGTGATGGCCCGGAACAAGCTCTCGGCGATGCTGGCGGCGGTCACCGACCTGCCACCCGAGCAGCGGGCCCCCGTCGTACTGGTGGACATCGAGCAGCTGGGCTACGACGAGGCCGCCGCCATCCTCGGTGTCTCCGAACCGACCTTGCGCGGCCGTCTGTACCGAGCCCGCCGCCGGCTCGCCGACACCATGCGGGAGTGGGCATGACCGAGCACGACCAGCCCGACCACACCGACCGTCGGGACCGGGACACCCTCCCCTGCGGCACGTCGGTCGACGTGCTGCTCACCCAGGTCGCCGACGGCCGCGGTGCCGACCGTGACGTGCACCAGCAGGGATGCGTGCACTGCCAGGCGGCCCTCGCGGAGTACGACAGGCTCCTGTCACCCCTGCGCGACCTGGCCGCCGAGCAGGTGATCGCGCCCGAGGGGCCGATGGAGGAGGCGCTCGCGCGCATCCGCAGCGCGATCGTTGACAGCGACTACGCCACCGTCCGTACCGCCGACGGGGTCACCCGCGTCGCCGCGCGGGTGGTCGTCGCCGCCGCGCGGCACTCCGCAGAAGGTGTTCCCGGTGTCCGCGTCGCCCTGAGCCGTGACCTGTCCGGCCACCGCGACTCGGACTCGGAGATCACCGCAGGCGTCGCCGGGGCGAGCACGGCCCTGGAGATCACCCTCGCCGCGGACTTCGGGCGCCCGCTGCACCAGCTCGCCGACGACGTCCGCCGCGCCGTGGTCGCCACGGTCCGCCACCTCACGGACCTCGAACCCGTTCAGGTCACCGTGCTCATCGACGACGTCTTCACTGAACCCTGAGGATCGCGGTGACGTACGCCATCCGGCGAGAGGCACGCACCACCCGCCCGATCGCGAGATCCCCGGTGAGCTGTCGACCGGGAGCGGACGGTCATGTCGTCGTCGCAGGTTCTGCTCACGGGGTACGGGATCGAGCGAACGGCCCAGCCGAGGAGATACCCCCTCCCACACAGGGGGGTCAGCAGGGCTGTGCCGACATCCGTCACACGATGTAGTGGACCCATGACAACAGTCGACGCGGCCCCCGCCCCCACGAGGAGCGGGCCCCCACCCGTCCTGGACGGGAAGCGCCCGCCGGGAGAGATGTTCCTGGTGGGGCTGTTCGTCGTCCTGCCGACCCTGGCGCTGCTCGCGGCCGTCCCGCTCGCCTGGAGCGTGGGCTTCCTCGGCTGGACCGACGTCGTGCTGGCGTTCGTCCTCTACTACGTGAGCTGCCTCGGCGTCACGGTCGGGTTCCACCGGTACTTCACCCACGGCGCGTTCAAGGCGAAGCGCCCGCTGCGGATCGCGCTGGCGATCGCGGGCAGCCTGTCGCTGCAGGGCAGCGTGCTCGACTGGGTCGGTGACCACCGCCGGCACCACGCGTTCTCCGACAAGGAGGGCGACCCGCACTCGCCGTGGCTCTACGGCACCGGCCCGATGGCCCTGGTCAAGGGCTTCTGGCACGCCCACCTGGGCTGGCTGTTCCAGCGCGACCTGACCAACATGAAGCGGTTCGCCCCGGACCTTCTCACCGACCGCGACATCGCCCGCGTCGACAAGGCGTTCCCGCTGATCGTCGTCGCGAGCCTGCTCGGCCCGGCACTGCTCGGCGGTCTCATCACGATGTCCTGGTGGGGTGCGCTGACCGCGCTGTTCTGGGCGGGCTTCGTCCGCGTCGCGGTGCTGCACCACGTCACCTGGTCGATCAACTCGATCTGCCACATCTGGGGCGAGCGCCCGTTCGCGGCGCGTGACCGGTCCGCCAACGTCTGGTGGCTGGCCCTGCTGTCCTGCGGCGAGTCGTGGCACAACCTGCACCACGCCGACCCGACCTGCGCCCGGCACGGTGTGAAGAAGGGGCAGATCGACATCTCCGCGGTGGTCATCCGCGGTTTCGAGAAGGCGGGCTGGGCGACGAACGTCCGCTGGCCCACCACCCGTCGCCTGGAGCGCCTCGCGGCGAAGTGACGACCGCCGGCGACGCCGACGGTGGCCCCGTCGGCGTCGTCGCGTGAGAGGATCGCGGTGTGGCCACGACCTTCGCACTGATCTACACCTACACCGACGACACGGAGCTCCGGGACGCCACGCGTCCGGCCCACCGTGACTACCTGCGCCCCTTCGCCGAGGACGGGACGATGCTCGTCGCCGGCGCCTGGGCCCCGGGTGAGGACCCGGGCGGCCTGCTGATCTTCCGCGTCGAGGACCGGGCCGCCGTGCAGGCGATCGTCGACGCGGACCCGTTCTCCACGGCCGGCGTCGTGGCCCGCGCCGAGATCCGCGAGTGGGCGCCGCCGCTGGGCCCGCTGGCCGGGGCACTGACCGGGCAGGCGTAGGCACCACCCCCCGCACCACGACGGCGGACGGCCCGGGACCACTCCCGGGCCGTCCGCCGTCGGCGTTCCCCACCCCGGTCGGGCAGGAATTCTTGACAACTGTCCAGATTCCCGCCACGGTCGTCGCTGTCCGCAACGGTGCAGATCCGGGGAGCCGCGATGTCGCTGACCTTCTACCTCGACAAGGGCGCCTCCCTCGATCCCGCGGCCCCCTGTCTGACCCTCGACGGCACGACGCTGTCCTACGGCGACGTCGTCGAGCTCTCGCACGCCGTCGCGCGGGCGCTGCGCCGCTCCGGCGTCGCGCCGGGGGACAAGGTCGGCATCCTCTCGGCGAACGACCCGACCGCGTTCTCCTGCGTGTTCGGCATCGCCCGCGCCGGCGCGGTGTGGTGCCCGATCAACCCGCGGAACGCGGCGGGCGAGACCGCCGAGCTGCTCGACCTGTTCGACTGCACCACGCTGATCTACCAGCCCTCCTTCGACGGCCTGGTCGCCGAGATCGCCCCGGACCTCCCGCAGCTGACCACCCTGGTGCGCCTCGGCGACCCGGGCCCGGACGGGCGGGCCGAGGCCTTCGACGCCTGGCTCGACGCCGCCCGCGACGATCCGTCCGCCGAGGCGGCACCGCCCGACGAGATCGTGGCGCTGGTCGGCACCGGCGGCACCACCGGGCGTCCCAAGGGCGTGCTGCTGACCGACCGCAACGTCGAGACGATGTCGGCGATCACGCTGATGAGCTACCCGTTCGACGAGCGGCCGGTCTACCTCGCGCTGGCGCCGCTGACCCACGCCGCGGGCGTCCTGTGCTTCCCGGTGATGGCCCGCGGCGGCGAGGTCGTGATCATGGCGAAGCCCGACGTCGGCCGGTTCCTGGAGCTGATCGAGGCGCACCGGGTGACGCACACGTTCCTGCCGCCGACGCTGATCTACATGGTGCTCGGCCACGAGGCGCTCGACGCGACGGACCTGTCGTCGCTGCAGTGCTTCTGGTACGGCGCGGCCCCGATGTCGGTGGCCCGGCTGACCGAGGCGCTGGACCGGATCGGGCCGATGGCGCAGCTGTTCGGCCAGTCCGAGGCCCCCATGATGATCTCGACGATGTCGCCCGCCGAGCACCGTCGCGCCGACGGGAGCGTCGCCACCGAACGGCTGGCCTCGGCCGGGCGGCCGTCGCCGCTGGTCACCGTCGCGATCCTGGACCAGCAGGGGAACCCGGTCCCGCGGGGTGAGCGCGGCGAGATCTGCGTCCGCGGCTCGCTGGTGATGGCCGGCTACCACCGCAACCCCGAGGCCACCGCGGAGGTGTCCGCGCACGGCTGGCACCACACCGGCGACATCGGCCTGCTCGACGACGACGGCTTCCTGCACATCGTCGACCGCGCCAAGGACATGGTCATCTCCGGCGGCTTCAACGTGTACTCCGCCGAGGTGGAGCAGGCACTGATGGCGCACGACGCCGTCCGGGACTGCGCGGTGGTCGGCCTGCCCGACGAGAAGTGGGGCGAACGGGTGACCGCGGTGGTCCAGCCCCAGCCCGGTGCCGAGATCGACACCGGCGAACTGGCCGCGTTCGTCAAGGCGCGCATCGGTTCCGTGAAGACGCCCAAGCAGATCGAGATCTGGACCGATCTTCCGCGCTCGACTGTGGGTAAAGTTCTGAAGAACGAGATCAGGGTCACACTCTCCCGTTAGCGACACTGTCATGCCGCAAGGAGGCAGCATCACATGAAGCTCGCTCTGTACCTCCCCAACTTCCGCGACCTCGTCACGGTCAAGGAGCTGGATGACCTCACCGCGCTCGCCGAGGACCTGGACTTCGACTCGGTCTGGACGCTCGACCGCATCGTCGTCCCGGAGAAGTCCGACCGCCAGGAGCTGCAGTACTCCTTCGGCATGATGGACGGGCTGCCGAACGCCCTGCCGGTGTCCTCGCGCGGCAAGTGGTTCCAGGGCTACCCGCTGATCCCGTGGCTCGCCGCCAAGACCACCAAGGTCCGCATCGGGATGAGCATCATCGACACGCCGTTCCGCTCGCCCGGCGTCCTCGCCGCGGAGCTGGCGACCATCGACCACCTCTCCGGCGGCCGGCTGAACGTCGGCGTCGGCTCCGGCTGGCAGGCGGTGTCGCGGCTGGCGTCGTCGTGGTGGTCCTCCGGGGTGGGGCTGCGGTCCGGGTGGCCGCCGCCGCAGCGCTGGGCGCCCGGCACGGCCGGGCCGCCGCACGAGGTCCATGTACGGCGGCGCCCCCGCGGAGGGCTCGCTGGATGCCCGAGGAGTTCGCCGCGGCGAGCGCCGCGCACATCTTCCCGAAGCGCCACAAGCACGTGCGCGAGTCGATCGAGATCATGCAGGGCGTCTGGGACAAGAGCGCCGACCACTACGAGTTCCACGGCGAGTTCGCCGACTTCGAGGCGTGCGGCTTCGGGCACAAGCCGCTGCAGGACCCGCGCCCGCCGATCTTCATGAGCGGCCTCAAGGACCCGCTGCGCTCGGCGCGCCGGATCACCAAGTACGATCTCGACGGCTGGATCGGCATCCAGGACTCGCCCGAGGGCCTCGCCAAGTGGATCACCGCCATCGACGAGCAGTTCGAGGAGATCGGCAGCCCGAAGCGGGCCAAGGACCTCGAGATCTGCTCGATGATCTGGACGGTCATCACCGACGAGGAGGTCGACCAGACCGTCAACGGCGTCGCGTCGAACCTGCTGGTGGGCACCGAGAAGCAGCTCACCGACCGGCTCAAGGCGTACAAGGAGGCGGGCATGACCATGCCGCTGATCTGGCCGCCGTTCGCCGACGTCCCGGTGTCGAAGACGCTCGACGACCTCAAGCGGATCAAGAACGACATCATGCCGAAGGTGCTCGCCTCCTGAGCACCCCGAGCCGGGTGTCCCCCGGCGATTCCGCCGTGGGCTGACCGCGGCACCGCACCGCAGCACCGCGTCGGCGGGTCCACCTCCCGGGTGGGTCCGCCGACGCGCGGGACGCCCCCACGGAGGAGACACCGATGACCGACGTCCTCTGGAGCCCGTCGGCGGAGCGCATCGAGCGGTCCGCGTTGCGCGCCTACCTGGACTGGCTGGCCGAGCGGGAGGGCCGCCCGTTCGACGATCACGACGCCCTGCACGCGTGGTCGGTCGCCGACGTCGACCGGTTCTGGCGCTCGGTCGTCGACCACTACGACGTCGCGTTCTCGACGCCGTGGGAGCAGGTCCGCACCGCGGACGCCATGCCGCACACCCGGTGGTTCACCGGGGCCCGGCTGAACTGGGCCGAGCACGCGCTGCGCCGCGGCGCCGACGACGACACCGCCCTGGTGTGTGTGCAGGAGGGCGGGGCGCCCGCCCGGGAGATCACCCGCGGCGGGCTCCGCCGGTCGGTCGCGGCCGCCGCCGGCTGGCTGCGCCGGGCCGGGGTGCGCCCCGGGGACCGGGTCTGCGCCTACCTGCCCAACACCGAGCACGCCGTGATCGGGCTGCTGGCCGCGGCCGCGGTCGGCGCGGTCTGGTCGTGCTGCTCACCGGACTTCGGCGCCGAGGGCACCATCGGCCGGCTCGCCCAGCTCGAACCGACCGTGCTCGTCGTCGCCGACGGCTACCACTGGAACGGCCGGGAGGTCGACCGCGCCGACGTCGTCGTGCGGCTGCGGGCCGAGCTGCCGACCGTGCGCCACGTCGTGGCCGTCCCCTACGTGTTCGACCGGCCCGCCCCCGAGGGCACGACGCCGTGGGACGAGCTGCTCGCCGTCGACGCCGAGCCGGAGTTCACGCAGGTCGAGTTCTCGCACCCGCTGTGGGTGCTGTTCACCTCCGGCACCACCGGCCTGCCGAAGGGCCTCGTGCACGGCCACGGCGGCATCACCCTCGAGGGCCTGAAGTGGTCCGGGCTGTACTGCGGCCTGCGGCCCGGCGAGCGCATGTTCACCTACACCTCCACCGGCTGGGCACTGTGGAACATGCAGCTCGGGGCGCTCACCCAGGGCGCGAGCATCGTGCTCTACGAGGGTAGCCCCGGCCACCCGCCGGGCGCGGTCTGGGAGGTCGCCGCCCGGACCGGTGCCGACGTCGTCCTGATGGGGGCGGCGGTCGTCACCGCGACGGCGAACACCGGGGTGTCCCCGCGCGCCGAGCACGACCTGTCCCGGCTGCGGCACGTCATGGTCAGCGGCTCGGCGCTGCCGCCCGCCGGCTACGACTGGCTGTACTCCCACGTCAGCCCGGACATGCGGATCGACTCGACCAGCGGCGGCACCGACGTCTCCGGCTCGTTCGTCGGGGCGAACGAGTACTCCCCGGTCCGGGCCGGGCGGATCGGCGGCCGGCTCGCGGGCGTGGACTGCGCCGCCTGGGACTCCGACGGCGATCCGGTCGTCGACGAGGTCGGCGACCTGGTGGTCCTCCAGCCGATGCCGTCGATGCCGGTGCACCTGTGGAACGACCCGGAGGCCGAGCGCTACACCGACTCCTACTTCGACACCTGGCCCGGCGTGTGGCGGCACGGGGACTGGGTGACCCTGCACGCCGACGGCAGCGTCTCCATCCACGGCCGCTCGGACTCCACGCTCAACCGGCAGGGCGTCCGGCTGGGCAGCGGCGACTTCTACGACGTCCTCGACACGATGGAGGAGATCGACGAGGCGCTGGTCGTCGGCGTCGACCTCCCCGACGGCGAGTACTGGCTGGGCCTGTTCGTCGTCCCCGCGGAGGGGCACACCCTCGACGACGACCTGCGGGCCACGATCGTGTCCACCCTGCGGTCCCGGCTGACGCCGCGGCACGTCCCGGACGAGATCGTCGAGGCCCCCGCGGTGCCGCACACGCTGAGCGGGAAGCGGCTGGAGGTGCCGATCAAGAAGCTGATGGCGGGCCGTCCGCTGGAGAAGGCCGCGAACATCGCCTCGGTCGACGACCCGGACGCGCTGCGCTGGTACGCCCGGTTCGCCGCGGACCGGCGGGCGTAGCGGTGCGGCTGGGCGCGACGCTCGCGCACCTGTCCGACGCGCCGCCGTACCCGGTCGCCGGGTGGGCCCGGCGACTCGCCGGTGCCGGTTTCGCGCACCTGTGGGCGCCGGAGATCATCGGCCGTGGACGGCTGGTGCCCGACCCGTTCGTCGCGCTGGCCGTCGCGGCCGGGGCCACCGACGGCGTCGGCCTGTCGACGGGCACGGTGCAGGTCCCGCTGCACCACCCGGCCGAACTGGCCCACCGGATGCTGTCGCTGCAGGCGGTCTGCGGGGACCGGCTCGCGCTCGGGGTGAGTCCCGGCTCGACCCGCGACGACTACGCCGCTCTGGACCGGGACCACCGGACCCGTTTCCGGACCTTCGACGAGAACGTGGTCCGGCTGCGTGAGCTGCTGGAACGCGGCGGGGACGCCGACGCCCGGCTCGCGGACGCGCCCACCGCCCGGCCGCCGCTGCTGCTGGGGTCGTGGGGCGCGAACGTCGAGAAGGCCGCCCGGTCCTTCGACGGCTGGCTCGCCTCCGGCCACCGCACCACGCCGGACGAGATGGTGGACGCCCTCGGCCGCTACCGGGCGGCCGGGGGCGGCGGCGGTCGCGCGGTCGCCTACGCCCTCCCGGTGCCCGCGGGCGCCGACCTCGGCCGTCTGCGGGACGACCTGGCCCGCTACGCCGACGCGGGCTTCGACGACGCCGTCGTGGTCATCGGGCCGGGCGGCCCGGACCCCGACGGGGTCCGGGCGCTGCTGCCGTAGCCCGGTCTCAGCCGCGCTCGACGTGGGCGCGCACCGAGCCGCCGTCGTCGGAGAGCCAGCCCTTGCCGCGGGCGTGGCCGAGCATGCCCGCGAGGTCGTTCTCCCAGCCGGGGCCGACCCGGCCCGCCGCCAGCCTGCGGACCGCGTCGACGCGCACCAGGACGTGCCCGCCGCCGTCGGCGACCTCGCCGAGCCCGGTGCTGCGCACGGTGTCGGCGAGCGTGTCCTCGCTCAGGTCCGCGGGGGCGACGACATGGAAGGCCCGCACGTCATCCGGGTCGACGAGCTCGACGTCGCCGGGGGTGATCCGGAAGTACATGCACCGAGGCTAGCCCGCGGCGTGGCGCGGTGGACGGTGTCGCGTCGCCGGATCCGGCTCAGCCCGCGAGCTTCCCGGCGACGGTCACCACGCGGGTCGCGAGGTGGTCCAGCGCCGCGTTGTCGGCCTCACCGAGCGGGGCGTTGTTGTCCGCCCCGGTCACGTGCGAGGCGCCGTAGGGGTTGCCGTCGACGAACTTGGTCGGGTCGGTGTACCCGGGCGCGACGACGATCCCGCCGAAGTGGTGGATCGTGTTGTACAGCGCGAGCAGCGTGGACTCCTGGCCGCCGTGCAGGGTCTGGCTGGCGGTGAACCCGGCGTAGACCTTGTCGGCGAGCAGGCCCTGGCCCCACTGCGGGCCGAGCGAGTCGATGAAGGTCTTCAGCTGTCCGGCGATGTTGCCGTAGCGGGTGGGCGAGCCGAACAGGACCGCGTCGGCCCACACGATGTCGTCGGCGGTCGCGGCGGTGACCTCCGGGGCGGCCTCGGCGTGCGCGGCCTGCGCGTCGGTGGCCTCGCGCTCGCCGGTGGTCGCCTCGCGGGCGACGCGGCGCAGGCGCACCTCGGCGCCGGCCTTCTCGCCGGCCTGCGCGGCCCGGTGGGCCATCGCGTCGACGGTGCCGGTGGCGGAGTAGTAGACGATGGCGAGCTTGACGGTGCTCATGGTTCCTCCGGTGGACGTGCGGGGAGGAGCCCGGTACGGCGCTGGACCCGGCTCGGTACCTCCGTCGCGTTCCCGGTGGGGGCGACCGGCATGCGTCCCGGTCGCCCCCGTCACTCCGTCGCCGGACTCAGCCCTTCGAGCCGCCGAACGCGTCCTTCACGTTGCCCGCGGCGTCCTTCAGCTTCTCGCCGGCGTCCTTCAGCGACGCCTTCGACTGCTCGGCCTTGCCCTCGGCCTGGAGCTCCCGGTCGCCGGTGGCCGCGCCGGTCTTCTCCTTGGCGACGCCCACGGCGTTCTCGGCCTTGTTCTTGACTTTGTCGGTGAACGACACGGCTGCCTCCTCGATGGACTGGTCGTTGGAGGATGCGCGCCCCGCCGTCCTCACGCGGACGTGACACACGTCACTCAGGACGCGATGCGGTCCACCCGGCCGGGCACCGGGCCGATCCGGCCCCGTCCGTCGGTCCGGTGCAGCGCGGCGACGGCGGCGAGGTCGGCCCCGTCGAGGGTGAACCCGGCGAGATCGCGGTTGGCGGCGATGCGCCCCGCGTCGTCGGACTTCGGGACGGCGACGGTGCCCTGCTGCAGGTGCCAGCGCAGGACCACCTGGGCGGGGGTGACGCCGTGCCGGTCGGCGATCCGGGCCAGGACCGGCTCGCCGAGGACCGCGCCGCGGCCCAGCGGGCTCCAGGCGCCGGTGACGATGCCCAGCGCGGCGTGCACCGCGCGCTGCTCCGGCTGCTGGTGGTGCGGGTGCAGCTCGACCTGGTTGAGCGCCGGGAGCCGACCGCCGAGCGAGCGGAGCCTGCGCAGGTGCGACGGTCGGAAGTTCGACACCCCGACCGCGCGGGTGCGGCCCTCGGCCAGCAGCTGCTCCATCGCCTCCCAGGTCGACAGGCAGTGCCCGAGGTCGTCGTTGGGCCAGTGCACGAGCAGCAGGTCGACGTGGTCGAGCCCCAGCCGGTCCAGGCTGCGCCGTGCCGCGCCCAGCGCGTCGGGGCGGTCGCCGTCGACGTTCCAGACCTTGGTGGTCACGAACAGCTCGGAGCGGGGCAGGCCGGAACCGGCCAGCGCGGCGCCGACGCCGGTCTCGTTCTCGTAGACGGCGGCGGTGTCGATGCTGCGGTAGCCCTGCGCGAGCGCCTCGGCGACGGCGGCGTGGGCGTCGCGGGACTCGGACACACCGAACCCGAGACGGGGCATGGCGACGCCCCCGTTCAGGAGCACGGTGTCGTCGGTGTGGGTCACCGGGAGGGTCCTCTCGACTGCGGGTGGCGACGGCGGCGTCGGAGGTGGTCACCCCGTCCAGCGTCCGGCCCGGCGCCGGTGTTCCCCGCGGTGGGCCGCCTCACGGCCCGTCCGGGGCCGCCGCGCGCTCGTCGATCCGGGCCTGGATGCCCGCGTCGGAGCAGAACCCGCGACCGTGCCGCTTGAGGCAGAGCAGCCCGAGCAGCCGGCCGGCGTCGTCGACGACGGCGACCCGCCGCCGCCCGGCGTCGGCCATCGCCGCCCAGGTCGACGCCAGGTCGTCGCCGGCGTGGGCCACCCGCCCGCCGAGCGTCCCGAGGGGCGCGGCGGGCTCGTCCGGTCCGGCCCCGGTCAGGTCGGCCCGGTCGACCACCGCGAGCAGCCGTCCCGCGTCGAGGACCAGCAGCGAGTGCACCTTGGGTCGCTCGAACGCCGCCCACGCCTGCGCGACGGTCGTCGCCGGTCCACAGGTCTTGGGGAAGGTGTGCATGGCCGCGGCCACGCGCACCCCGTCCGGTGCGGTGCTCGGTGCGGTGCTCATCGCGTCCCTCCCCTCTCCACGCGGGTTACCCGGCCTCACTCCGGCCGGAACACGGCGAGTGCCGTGGCCAGCATCGAGTAGTACCCGGTCAGCCACACCAGCGCCGCGAGGGTGTCCCGGCCCAGCGCCCGCAGCGCGGTGGCGTAGGCGCCGTCCCCCAGGTCGTGCCGGGTGAGCAGGGCCCGCACGGTGGTCAGCGCGACCCGCTCGGCCTCGTCGAGGCCGTCGGGGACGCCGCCGTCGAGCAGGGCCTGCAGCTGCGCCCCGGACAGCCCGGTGTCGCGGGCGAGGCCCTCGTGCGCGGACCACTCGAAGGCCGACCCGTGGTGCACGGCGACGGCGAGAACGGCGAGCTCACGCAGCCGGGGCGGGAGGTCGTCGTCGGTGCGCAGGGCCGCGCCGACCTGCTGCACGGCGTCGCCGATGCGCGGGGAGAACAGCATCGTCGCGAACGGGCCGAGCAGGCGGCCGGCGTCGTCGACCAGCGGGACCCGGGCCTGCGCTCCGCGCGGGCCGGTCGCGATGCGGGCGTGCAGCGCGGCGCGCCCGGGGTCCAGCCCGGCCGGGTCCGACGGCGCGGTCCGCGGGTGGACCGGCGGTCGGGGCCTGCCGCGCAGGTCGACGGGCGTCGTGGCGTCGCTGGTCGTCACCGGTCCAGGTTACGGACGCCGGCGACGGGCCCCGGGAGTGACGCCGATCTCCTGGACGATCCGTCCAGGTGGACCGGCACCACGGCCGGGCGACCTGCCGCCGGTGCGCAGCTCGTGATGGGCCGGTTGCGCAGATAGCGGGAGCGACGGTGTCCTCGCTGCACACCAGCGAGGCGATGGAGGCGCGGGATGGCTCTGCCCGAGTGGGACGGCGAACTGACCTCGGTCCGGTACGACCGGGGGACGGGCGCGTGGTTCGTGATCGGGGTGCACTCGACCCGTCTCGGCCCGGCGTCGGGCGGGACCCGCGCGATGGTCTACCCCTCGCCCGGCGACGCCGTCGCCGACGCCTGCCGCCTCGCCGGGGCGATGACGCTGAAGATGGCCGTCGCGGGCCTGCCGATGGGCGGCGGCAAGTCGGTGATCGCGCTCCTGGCGCCGCGCGCCGAGCTCGGCGAGGCGACCTGGCGCCGCATCCTCGAGGTCCACGCGGCCAACCTGGAGCTGCTCGGCGGGAACTACACCACCGGCCCGGACGTCGGGACCTGCTCGGCCGACATGGACGTGCTCGCCGGCCTGACCCCGCACGTGTTCGGCCGCTCGGTCGCGGCGGGCGGGCCCGGCTCGTCCGGCCCGATGACCGCCCTCGGGGTGTTCGCCGCGATCCGCGCGGGAGTCGCGGAGGCCGGGTTCGACGGCGTCGACGGGCTGCGGGTGCTGGTCCAGGGGCTCGGCGCGGTCGGCGCCGACGTCGCCCGGCTCGCCGCCGACGCCGGGGCCAAGCTGATCGTCACCGACGTCGACCCGGCCCGCTGCGCCGCGGTCGCCGACGAGCTGGGCGCCGAGGTGGTCGACACCGGCGCGGTGACCACCCGCGAGTGCGACGTGCTGGTCCCGTGCGCCACCGGCGGTCTGATCACCGCCGAGGTCGCCGAGACCCTCCCCACCGCGGTCGTCGCGGGCGCGGCGAACAACCTGCTCGCCGACCCGTACGCGGCCGAGGTCCTGCGCCGGCGTGGCATCGTCCACGCCCCGGACTTCGTCGCCAACGCCGGCGGCGCCATCCACCTGGTCGGCCGCGGGGTCCTCGGCTGGAGCGCCGACGCCGTCGCCGACCGGACCCGCGCGATCGGCGACACCCTGATCGGCGTCTTCGCCGACGCCCGCACGCACGGCACCACCACGGTCACCGCGGCGCAGGACCTGGCCGCCCGCACACTGACGGGAGAGCACTGATGGACATCCTCACCGACTCCGAGAAGCTCGCCGACCTCGACGCCGCCGCCCTGCGACGCCTGGTCGGCCTCGTCTCCCACGACGACTCCGCCGACCCGTTCCCGGTCACCGGCTGGGACGCCGTGGTGTGGGCGGTCGGCAACGCCACCCAGGCCGCGCAGCTCTACCAGGTCGTCTACGGCATGGAGCTCGTCGCGTACTCCGGGCCGGAGACCGGCAACCGCGACCACCACTCCTACGTGCTGCGCTCGGGCGCGGTCCGGTTCGAGCTGCGTGGCGCCGTCGACCCGGACAGCCCGGTCGCCGACCACCACCGCCGGCACGGCGACGGCATCGTCGACATCGCCCTCGAGGTCCCCGACGTCGACCGCTGCATCGCCCACGCCCGCGCCCAGGGGGCCACCGTGCTGGTCGAGCCGCACGACACGACCGACGAGCACGGCACCGTGCGCTCCGCCGCGATCGCCACCTACGGCGACACCCGGCACACCCTGGTCGACCGGTCCCGCTACACCGGCCCGTACCTGCCCGGCCACGTCGCCCGCAGCTCCTCGGTGGACCGGCCCGCGGGCGCGCCGCGCCGGCTGTTCCAGGCGCTCGACCACGTCGTCGGGAACGTCGAGTACGGGCGCATGGACTCCTGGGTGGACTTCTACCACCGGATCATGGGCTTCACGAACATGGCCGAGTTCATCGGCGACGACATCGCCACCGACTACTCGGCGCTGATGAGCAAGGTCGTCGCGTCGGGCAACCACCGGGTGAAGTTCCCGCTCAACGAGCCCAGCCCCGGCCGTCGGAAGTCCCAGATCGACGAGTACCTGGACTTCCACCGCGGCCCCGGCGCCCAGCACCTCGCGCTGGCGACGAACGACATCCTCACCACCGTCGACGTGCTGCGTTCGCGCGGCGTGGAGTTCCTCGACACCCCGGACGCCTACTACTCCGACCCGGAGCTGCGGGCCCGGATCGGGTCGGTGCGGGTGCCGATCGCCGAGCTGGCGTCCCGCGGGATCCTCGTCGACCGCGACGAGGACGGCTACCTGCTGCAGATCTTCACCAAGCCGGTCGGGGACCGGCCCACGGTGTTCTTCGAATTCATCGAGCGGCACGGCTCGCTCGGCTTCGGCAAGGGCAACTTCAAGGCGCTGTTCGAGGCGATCGAGCGGGAGCAGGAGCGCCGCGGCAACGTCTGACCGGTGCGTGTCCGGGCCGGGTCAGTCCCGGATCCGACGCCAGGGGCGGTCGGCCTCGATGGCGTACGCCAGCTCCAGCAGCGTCCGTTCGTCGCCGACCGTGCCCTCCAGGTGCACCCCCACCGGCAGCCCGCCGGCCGTCGCCCCGGCGGGCAGCGCGACGGCGGGCGCCCCGGCGACGTTGGCCAGCGGGGTGAACGCCACGTAGTCGAGCAGCCGGGCGGTGAGCTGCTCCATCGGCACCGTCGGCGCGAGCCACCCGACCTCCGGCGGGGTGTGCGCGAGCACCGGGGAGAGCAGCACGTCGTGCCGGGTGAACAGCTCGGCGTGGGTGGCCGCGACCCGGCGCAGGCGGTGCAGGAACACCGGGGTGCGGGCCAACGCGCGACGGTAGTGGTCGGCCAGGCCGTGGGTCAGGCCGTCGAGACGGTGCGGGTCGAAGGTGCGCCCGTGCAGCAGCCGGCCGCCGGTGACCACGGAGAACGCGAGCAGCCCCCAGTAGTCGAGGAAGTCGTCGACGAACCGGGTCCCCACCCCGGTGACGGCTTCGGACACCTCGTGGCCCTGCTTGGCGAGCAGCTCCGCGACGGCGGTGACGGTCTCGCGGGTGTCGGCGTCGACGGCGGCGCCGGTGGGGGACTCCAGCAGCAGCCCGACCCGCAGGCGTCGCCGGGCGGGGCCCTCGACCAGGCCCAGCGGTGGCAGCGCCGGGTTGCGGCGCCCGCGGTCGGCGGCGCCGAGGAACACCGCGGTGTCGCGGACCGATCGGGACACCACGCCGTCGGCGACGAGGTCGATCGGCATCCGGGCGCCGGTCGCGTTCGGCGCGAGCCGCCCGCGCGACGGCTTGAGCCCGACCAGCCCGCAGGCCGCGGCCGGGATGCGGATCGAGCCGCCGCCGTCGTTGGCGTGGGCCAGCGGCACCACGCCGGCGGCCACGAGCGCGGCCGCCCCGCCCGACGACGCGCCGGCCGAGAAGCGCGGGTCCCACGGGTTGCGGGTCGGCTCGGCGTCGGCGAACTCGGTGGAGGCGTTCAGCCCGTACTCCGGCATCCGGGTCGTGCCCACCAGGTCCAGCCCGGCCGCGAGCAGCTGCCGGGTCACCTCGGCGTGCTCGCGCGACGGGGCGGGGACGAACGCCCGGGTGCCGTGGCCCGCGGGCCAGCCCCGCACCTCGACGTTGTCCTTGACCAGCGTCGGCACCCCGGCCAGCGGGCCGCCGGTGTCCCCGGTGACGGGGTCGGCGGTGCGGTCCAGGGCGAGGCCGTGCAGGTGCGGCTCGACCCGGGCGGCGCGCGCGGCGACGGCGGCGCGCAGCTCGGCGGGCGCGACCTCACGGCGGCGCAGCCGCTCGGCGAGGGCGACGGCGTCGTCGTCGCCCAGGGCGTCGTCGGTGAACGCGTGTACGCGTCGGTCCATGTCGGACGATCCTGCACCCCGCCCGCCCGCGCACGACCGGGGACCCGGCCGGGCGCGGGTAGTGTCGCCTCCGTCACCACGATCACGGAAGGTGTGCGCCATGGGTTTCGACGGAGCCGTCGGCCGATCCGCCCCGGGGGGCGTGCGCGAGCACATCGCCTCGTCCTGGCGGCGTGCGCGGCTGGCGGGCATCGACCCCGACCGCGTCGACCGGCCGGAGATCGCGGAGGTCGACCGGGTCGGCCGGCTCGCGGTCGCCGCGGAGCCGGTGCTGCAGGCGCTGGCGGCCGAGCTCGCCGGTGAGCCGTTCTCGGTGCAGCTGGCCGACCGGGACTGCCGGATCCTCGACATCTGGTGCGACGACCGCACCCTCGACTCGGCCTTCGACGACATCGGCCTGGTGGTCGGGGCGGCCGCCGACGAGCAGGTGCTGGGGACCAACGGGATCGGCACGGCCGCCGAGACCGGCCGCGGCATCGCCGTCCACGGCGAGGAGCACTTCCTGGCCGGGCTCAAGGGCTTCAGCTGCTTCGGCCACCCGATCCGGCACCCGCTGCGCGGCCGTACCGAGGGCGTCCTCGACATCACGGTCGCCGGCGGGCGCGCCCACCCGCTGTTCGCGCCGCTGCTGTCGCGTGCCGCCCGGGACATCGAGGAGCGGATCGTCGAGACCGCCCGCGACGGCGACCGCAGGCTGTTCCTCGCCTTCCAGGAGGCCACCCGGCGGCGCTCGTCGCCGATCGTGGTCCTCGGTTCGGACGTGGTGCTGACCAACCGCGGCGCCGTCACCGTGCTGGGCGAGGGCGGGATGGACCTGCTCGCGACGCTACGGACCGAGGTCGTCGAGAACGGCCCGCTGACCCGGGTGCTGGAGGCGCCCGACGGCGCCGGGATCCGGGTGCGGGCCGAGACCGTCGCGGACACGGCGGACGGGGTGCTGTTCCACCTCGTCCCGGTCCGTGCGGCGCCGCGCGAGCCGGTCCGCCGCACCGCGCGGCCGGTTCCCACCGGGCGCTCGGTGCTGGTCGCGGGTGAGCCCGGGACCGGGCGCAGCACCGAGGCGGCCCGGCTGCTCGGTACCGCCGACCCGGTCGTGCTGGCGGCCACCGACGCCCTCACCGGACCGTCCCGGGACTGGGCGGCCCGGCTGTCCGCGCTGGTCGGGGAGGGGGTGCCCGCGGTCGTCGTCGACGACGTGGACGTCCTGCCCGAGGAGCTCTGCACCGTGCTCCGCCCGCTGCTCGACGCCGGCCCGACCCGTCTCGTACTCACCTGCGGCCCGGTCGGGGAGCTGTCCGTCCCGGCGGCGCGGCTGGTCGCCCGGTGCGCGAGCCGCGTCGAGCTCGCGCCGCTGCGCGAACGCCGCGACGAGCTGCCCGGGCTGGTCGCCGACATCGCCGCACGGGTCCGGCCGGGCCGGGAGCTGATCCTGACCCGGTCCGCGGTCGCGGCGCTGTCCGCGTACGCCTGGCCGGGCAACCTCACCGAGCTGACCCGGGTCGTGACCGAACTGGCGCACCTGTCCGGGACCCGCCGGATCGACGTCGAGGACCTGCCGGAGCACCTGCGGCCCGGCCCGCGGATCACCCGGCTCGGCGGCCGGGAGCGCGCCGAACGGGTCGCGATCCAGCACGCCCTGACGGTCGCGGGCGGCAACAAGCGCGAGGCCGCGCGGGCGCTCGGGATCAGCCGCACCACCCTGTACCGCCGGATGCGCGCGCTCGACGTGGCGGAGACGTAGCCCGCCCGGTATGAGGCAGTGCGCACGTGTCCACATGTGGAACACGCCACACCCCCGGGGGTGGGACAGGATCCGGGGCGACACCGACGTCACCAGCGCAGAGGAGCGTGCCCGTGAAGACCAAGGCAGCAGTCGTCTACGAGGCCGGCAAGCCGATCGAGATCGAGGAGCTCGAGCTCGACGGGCCGCAGCAGGGTGAGGTCCTCATCCGCTACACCCACGCCGGGCTGTGCCACTCCGACGTCCACATCGCGCACGGCGACCTCGAGGCACGCCTGCCGATGGTCCTCGGGCACGAGGGCGCCGGGATCATCGAGGACGTCGGCCCGGGCGTCACCCGGGTGAAGCCGGGCGACCACGTCGTCTGCTCGTTCATCCCCAACTGCGGGGTCTGCCGCTGGTGCGCGACCGGGCAGCAGGCCATCTGCGACATGGGCGCGACCATCCTCGAGGGCTACCTGCCGGGCGAGCGCTTCCCCTTCACCGGGCCGAAGGGCCAGTACGGCGCGATGTGCATGCTGGGCACGTTCTCCCAGTACTCCACGATCCACCAGAACTCGGTGGTCAAGGTCGACGACGACCTCCCGCTGGACAAGGCCGTGCTCGTCGGCTGCGGCGTGCCCACCGGGTGGGGCTCCGCGGTCAACGCGGCGAAGGTCGAGCCGGGCGACACGGTGATCGTCGCCGGCGTCGGCGGCATCGGCATCAACGCCGTCCAGGGCGCCCGCTACGCCGGCGCGAAGAACCTCATCGCCGTCGACCCGCTGGCCAACAAGCGCGAGAAGGCGATGGAGCTCGGCGCCACGCACGCCGTCGCCACCGCCGCAGAGGCCGGTGACCTGGCCCGCGCCATGACCAACGGCAACGGCGCGGACAAGACGATCGTCACCGCGGGCATCGTGACCGAGGAGATCGTCACCGGCGCGTTCGAGAACACCGGCAAGGGCGGCACCGTCGTGCTGACCGGCCTGAACAAGCTCTCGACGACCAACGTCACGCTGCCGGGCTCGATCCTGACGCTGTTCAAGAAGACGGTGAAGGGCTCGGTGTTCGGCGACTGCAACCCGACCGTCGACATCCCCAAGATCCTCGGCCTCTACCAGAGCGGGGACCTGAAGCTCGACGAGATCATCACGCGGACCTACACCCTCGAGCAGGTCAACGAGGGCTACGACGACCTGCTCGCGGGCAAGAACGTCCGCGGCGTCCTCGTCCACGAGCACTGATGGGGTCTGTCACGAACCCCGCGGGACCGGCTGCGGCCGGTCCCGCGGGGACCCCCGTCGTCGGCCGCGGCCGGGAGGTCGAGCTCCTCGTCGCGGCGCTGGAGGCCGGCGCCCACGTCGTCCTGGAGGGCCCGCCGGGCACCGGGAAGACGACGCTGCTGCGGTCGGTGGCCGAGGAGGCCGAGCTCCCGTTCGTGTTCGTCGAGGGCAACGCCGAGCTCACCCCGGCCCGGCTGGTCGGGCACTTCGACCCGGCCCAGGTGCTGGAGCGCGGCTACAACCCCGAGACCTTCGTCGACGGTCCGCTGGCCGAGGCGCTGCGCTCCGGTGCCCTGCTCTACGTCGAGGAGATCAACCGGATCCCGGAGGAGACCCTCAACGTCCTCATCACCGTGATGAGCGAGGGCGAGCTGCACGTGCCCCGGCTGGGCCGGATCACCGCGCACGGGGGATTCCGGCTGGTCGCCGCGATGAACCCGTTCGACGCCGTCGGCACCGCCCGGATCTCCTCCGCCGTCTACGACCGGGTCTGCCGGATCGCGATGGGCTACCAGACCGCCGGGGACGAGACCGCGGTCGTCGCGCTGCGCGGCCCCGAGGTCGACGAGCAGTGGCGCGCCAAGGTCGTCTCCCTCGTCCGCCGCACCCGCGAGCACCCGGACGTGCACGTCGGCTCCTCGGTCCGCGGCGCGATCGACATCGTCCGCATCACCGCGGCGCTGGCGGCCCGGCGCGGCCGGGAGACCACCGACTGGCGGGCCGGGCTGGACGCGGCGCTGGTCGCGCTGTCCGGCCGCATCCGGCTCGCCGAGTCCGGCTCCCGCAGCGCCGAGGACATCGTCCGCGAGCTGTACACGGCCGAGTTCGGCCAGGAACCCGCCGACGACGCCGACGGGGCCCCGGACGGCGGTGATGCGTCGGGGGGAGCCTGAGCCCGCCACCGGCGGGCGGTCCCCGGCCCGCGGACGGCTCCACCCGTCCGTCCCGGCCGCGTGCGCGCCCGGAGGACCGCACGGTGGCCCGCAGCTCCCTGGCGGGCCACCCCGGGTTCACCGAGATCTCGCCCGAGGTCGGGGTGCTCGACCCCGACGCGTTCGACGCCGCGCTCGCCGAGCGTCCCGACGAGACGCTGACGCTGCTCGTCGACATGGGCAAGGCCACCGACGAGAAGCTGCGGGCGGCGGCCCGCAGGCTCGCCGGCCGGGTCGTGCTGGAGATCGGCCGGTCCGGCCGGGTCACCCGGCGCGGGATCGGCAGGCTGCGTGCGGTCCCGGCCGACCGCGGCGGCGACCTGGACCTGGACGCCTCGCTGGGCGCGGTCGCCGAGGCCCGCGCGGCGCGGCGCCCGGTCGGGCTCGACGAGCTGACCGCGCGCACCTGGGCGCGGCCCGCGCTCGCGTTGTGCCTGGTGGTGGACGCGTCCGGGTCGATGGGCGGGGACCGGCTCGCCGCGGCGGCGCTGACCGCCGCGGCCTGCGCGTTCCGGGCACCCGGTGACCACGCGGTGCTGTCGTTCGCCGCCGAGACCCGGGTCCTGCGCGACATCGGGTCCACCCGTCCGCCGTCGGCGGTCGTCGACCGGGTGCTGGGCCTGCGCGGGCACGGGGTGACCGCGCTGTCCGGTGCGTTGCGGGCGGCCACCGCGCAGCTGGAACGGACGCGCGCGGAGCGGCGGATCGTCGTGCTGCTCTCGGACTGCCGGGCCACCGACGACCACGACCCGGTCCCGGCGGCGCGGCAGGTCCCGGAGCTGCTGATCCTGGCCCCGGAGTCCGACCACGAGCAGGCGGCCGAGCTGGCCGCGCGCAGCAACGCGCGGTGGGCGCCGGTCGCCGGCCCGTCGGACGCACCGGGGGTGCTGCGGTCCCTCCTGGGTGGCTGAGCCCCGCCCGGGACTCAGCCGCCCAGCACGTTCACGGCCCGGGAGACGACGAGCGCGATCGTCACCAGCGACACCAGCGCCTGGACGAGCATCAGCATCGTCGCCCACCGGCTCAGCGGCATCACGTCGGTGGGGCTGAACGCGGTGGCGTTGGTGAACGACAGGTCCAGGTAGTCGGCGAAGCGGGGCTCCCGGTCGGCGTCGTGCGGGAGGCCCTCGAGCAGCCCGGCCGTCATCGAGGACCCGGACCGGCTGATGCCCGGGCCGGGCGCGGCGATCCGGGCCGCGCGGACCGTCACCACGTCACGCGCCCGCGGCGATCGCCTCGGCCCAGGTCGACGTGCTCACCGCGTGGTCCTCTCCCGTGGCCCGGCCGCCCGGGCCGGACGGTGCTCGCCGCGGGTGCCCCGGCGGGTGCGACACGCCGGAGGTGCCCCGGGACGTCGGGGACGTCCGGCGCGAGGGGATCGACGCGGTCAGGACCGGGCGTCGGCGCGACGTCGCGAGCCGGTCGTTCGCACGATCGCGGTCCGCCCGAGGACCAGGGTCAGCCCGACGGCGATCCCGCCGACGACGAGCAGCCAGGGCCGCGACTCCAGGTCGGTGGCGAGCCGGTCCCCGGCCGCGTAGCCGATCCCGACGAGCACCGCGGCGCGCACCGCGCTGGTCGGGATGATCCAGGCCAGGAAGCGGCGGTAGCCGACCTTGGACAGCCCGGCGGCCAGGTAGGCCGGGATCGCGCCGATGTCGACGAGCTTGGCGCCGATGACGATCCGCGGCAGGTGCGTGTGGACCTCGCGGGTCAGCACCTCGCGGCGCTCCTCGGTCAGGCCCAGCCGGTTCAGCACGCGGGCGACGGCCGGCCGGTCGCCGTTGCGGCCCAGCGCGTAGAGCGCGGTGTCCCCGACGACGTCGGCGACCAGCGCGGCCAGCCACACCCCCCACCAGGGGAGCTGCCCGGCCCCGGCGAGCGCGGCGGCGGCGACGGTGACGATCGGACCCTCGAGGAACGCCCCGACCCCGATCACGAGGAGCGACCGGACGGGCGCAGCAGGGATCGCGGCCAGCAGTGCGGCCACGGTGTCCGCGAGTCCGAACACGATCGCCTCCCATCAGGTCCTACACCGAATGGTGCCCTGTGTGCCGCACGAGGCGGCGGGCGGCCCGTCGTTGTCGCACGACGCGGGGTCCTCGTCACCGGGCGTGACGGCGTCGTCCGGTGGCGGTGTCGAGTCCCGTGGCCGGGCCGGCTGCCGGGTCTCCCGGGGCGTCGTTGCCCGGCACATCGATCGTCCCACCGTCGACCGGGATCGGCAGGCCCGGAGGACCCGCCACGGCCGTGAGCACGACCACCGGTAGTACCGGTCCGGTGAGCGCGTCCCCCGTCCAGGTGGTGCAGGTCGGGACGGACGGCGGGTGGGCATCCGTTCATCGGGCCGGGGACTCCCGGACCGCGCGGTCGTCGTCGGCGACCAGGACCGTCTGCGGCACGGCACCGATGATGCCGCAGCCGCTCAGCGCGGGGTGGTGATCCCGTAGCGCTGCACCCGCCGGTACGCCGTCGCGCGGCTGATGCCGAGCGTCTCCGCGGCCCGGGTGACGCTCATGCCGTGCTCGGTGAGGCAGCGGACCAGCTCGTCGCGCTCCAGCGACTCGATCCGGGTCAGCGATCCGGATCGGGTGGCGAGCAGCTCCGGGGGCAGGTGCCGCACGTCGACGAGGCTGCTGCGGGCGGCGGCGTCGCGCACGGTGCGGCGCAGCTGCTCGACGTTGCCCGGC
The DNA here is from genome assembly GCF_056341085.1 of Pseudonocardia sp. 2-7. NCBI lineage: Bacteria > Bacillati > Actinomycetota > Actinomycetes > Pseudonocardiales > Pseudonocardiaceae > Pseudonocardia > Pseudonocardia sp. 2-7. The sequence goes on along the minus strand of NZ_CP094507.1, from coordinate 5,141,888 downwards.
CAGGAGTAGGTGCGCAGCGCGCGGGCGGCGGCGTCGGTGAAGGTGACGCCGTCGCGGGCGAAGTGCGCGGCGAGCACCGGCACGTCCTCGGGACGGTGGCGCAGCGCCGGCACCTCGACGACGACGTCGAGCAGCCGTGACAGCGCGTCCGGTATCCCGTCGACACCGCCCGCGGTGACGCTCAGCGACGCCCGCGGCAGCGACCGGACCAGCGCCGCCAGCCGGGTCGCGACGGGCGCGGGCAGCTCGTGCACCCGTCCCGCGATGACCGCGGTGTCGTCCTTGCCCAGCTCCGGGGACCACAGCGACAGCCAGGACACCGCGTCCTCGGCGGCCGGCGGGCGGGCGTGCAGCACCCGGTGCCGCGGGCGGACGGCGCGCAGGGCCGCGGCGAGCAGCGCGGACTTGCCGGCGCCGGGCTCGCCGACCACCCCGACCCGGGCGCCGTCGCGCAGCGCGTCGCGGACCTCGTCGAGCGCGGCGGCCCAGGCCGGGCCGAGCGCCGCGGTCCCGCCGACGGGCTGCGGGGCGACCCGGAAGACCTCGCCACGCGGCGCGCGCCGAGGACTCGCGCCGCGTGCGTGCGCGAGCATCAGCGCCGAGGTCTGCCCGGCGGCGGTACGCGCCAGCGCGAGCAGCAGACCGTCGGAGCGCTGCGACCAGGTGGTGAGGTTGATGCTGCCGAGCAGCGACCCGTCGACGGGGTCGAGCACGGGGGCCGCCGCACAGGTGTAGCCCCACAACCCGGTGCAGTAGTGCTCGTCGCCGCGGACCAGCGACGGGACCCGGTCGGCCAGGGCCAGGCCGAGCCCGGTGGTCCCCGCCTCCCGCTCGCCGAAGGCGAACCCGGGTGCGAGGTAGGTGCGGTCCAGCGCGTCGAGCAGGGCGCGCTCGTCGCAGAGCCGGGAGACGACGATGCCGTCGGCGTCGGTCAGCATCAGTGAGATCGGCTCGCCCGGCAGGCCCTCGTGCAGCCCGGCGAGCACCTCGCCGCCGCACCGGGCGAACAACGAGCCGTCGTCGACGGCGCCGGTGAACGCCGGGTCGACGGCCTCGGTGGGGGCGCCGTAGGTCTCGCTGCGCGCCCAGGACGCCGAGATCCGGGCCGGAGCCAGTGACTGCCCCATCGCGCGTACCTCCTCGTACCTGCTGCTCACGACCGTGTCACATCGGCGACGCCGTCGCGACGCCGTCTCGTCTCAGGTTGAGACGGTGATCACGACCGCCGGGGCGCCGCCGTTCCTACCTTCGGCCCTCGACGCGGGATCCCCCACCGGCCCGCGCAGTCGCGGGGTGCCCACCACCTCGCCGCGACCTGAGAGGGACGACGATGTACTCGAAGAACGGTGAGTCCTACTTCATCGTGGACGCCCACGTGGCGCTCTGGGACGCACGCCCGGAGAACCAGCGCAACATCCACGGCAAGCAGTTCATCGACTGCTTCTACGACTACCACCGCAACCTGAGCCCCGAGTCCGAGGTCTGGCCCTACGAGGACTACCTCTACCAGGGCGGCGAGCGGCTGATGAAGGACCTGTTCACCGACGGCCACGTCGACCACGCGGTGTTCCAGCCCGCCTACCTGGGCGAGTTCTACGACAACGGGTTCGGCCAGACCGAGGAGGCCTTCGCCCTCGCCCAGGCCCACCCGGACAAGCTGACCTACAACCACCACTGGGACCCGCGCAACGGCGAGCAGGGCCTGCGGCAGCTGCGCGAGGACGCGAAGCGCTTCGGCCTGAAGGGCGCGAAGCTCTACACCGCGGAGTGGCACGGCGAGTCCCGCGGCTGGAAGCTCGACGACCACTGGTCCTACAAGTACCTCGAGGCGGCCCAGGAGCTGGGCATCCGCAACATCCACATCCACAAGGGCCCCACCATCCGCCCGCTGGACCGCGACGCGTTCGACGTCGCCGACGTGGACAAGGTCGCCACCGACTTCACCGACCTGAACTTCGTCGTCGAGCACTGCGGCCTGCCGCGCCTCGAGGACTTCTGCTGGATCGCCACCCAGGAGCCGAACGTGCACGCCGGCCTGGCCGTCGCGATGCCGTTCATCCACACCCGGCCCAAGTACTTCGGCCAGATCATCGGCGAGCTCCTGTACTGGCTGGGCGAGGACCGCATCCAGTTCTCCAGCGACTACGCGATCTGGACCCCGCGCTGGCTGGTCGAGCGCTTCGTCGACTTCGAGATCCCGGACGAGCTGTCCGAGTACGCGCCGCTGACCACCGCCCAGAAGAAGAAGATCCTGGGTCTCAACGCCGCGGCGATGTACGACATCGAGGTCCCCGCCGAGCTGCAGCTGCGCGACGAGACCCCGACCGAGGTCCCGGTGGCGTCGTGAGCGCCCCCGCCCTCGCCCGCACCTCGCGCACCGACCAGGCGTTCCGGGCGCTCGACGCCGTCGTCGACCCCGAGCTGGACGAGCCGATCACCGACCTGGAGTTCGTCCGTTCCCTCGACGTCGACGGCGACCGGGTCACCCTGCACCTGCGCCTGCCCACCGCGTTCTGCGCGCCGAACTTCGCCTACCTGATGTGCTCGGACGCGAAGGACGTGCTCACCGCGCTGGACTGGACCGGCGAGGTCGTGGTCGAGCTCGACGACCACCACGACTCCGACCTCATCAACGCCGGGCTGGCCGCCGACGCCGGCTACAAGGGCACCTTCCGGCACGAGGCCGAGTCCGACCTCGACGAGCTGCGCGAGACCTTCCGGCGCAAGGCGCACACCGCCGCGATGGAGCGCTCGCTGACCGGGCTGCTGCGGGTCGACCCGAACCGGACGCCCGAGTCGCTGCACGGCGTCACGCTGGCCGACCTGCCCGCGGGCCCGGCCACCGACGCCCTGCTGCGCCGCCGCGCGGCGATCGGCCTGCCCACCGGCGGCGACCGGCCGGTCCTGGTCGGCCACGACGGCGTCCCGTACCCGGCCGAGCAGGTCCCGCTGAAGCTGCGGATGGCCCGCTCGGTGCGGATCTCCATCGAGGGCAACGCCCACTTCTGCCGCGGGCTCCTGAAGACCCGCTACCCCGAGTCCGTGAAGGGATCCGTGTCGTGAGAGCAGTACAGGTGGTCGGCTACCACCGGCCGATGGAGCTGACCGAGGTCCCGAAGCCGGAGGTCGTCGACCCGTTCGACGTCGTCGTCCGGATCGGCGGGGCCGGGGTCTGCCGCACCGACCTGCACGTCCTCGAGGGGCAGTGGGCGGAGAAGTCGCAGGTCGCGCTGCCCTACACGATCGGCCACGAGAACGCGGGCTGGGTCGAGTCCGTGGGGTCGGCCGTGACCCACGTCCGTGAGGGCGACGGCGTCATCCTGCATCCGCTCGCCACCTGCGGCCTGTGCCGCGCCTGCCGCTCCGGCGACGACGTGCACTGCACCGCCTCGGCGTTCCCGGGCATCGACACCCACGGCGGCTACGCCGAGTACCTGCGCACCTCGGCGCGCAGCGTCGTCAAGCTGGACCCGTCGCTGCAGCCCGCCGACGTCGCCGCCCTCGCCGACGCCGGCCTCACCGCCTACCACGCCGCGGCCAAGGCCGCACGCCGGCTGGGACCGCGCGACACCTGCGTCGTCATCGGGGCGGGCGGGCTCGGCCACATCGGCATCCAGGTGTTGAAGGCGCTGACCCCGGCCCGGCTGGTCGTGCTCGACCGCAACCCGGACGCGGTGAAGCTGGCGCTGGAGATCGGCGCCGACGACGGGATCGTCGCCGACGGCGGGCAGGTCGAGGAGGTCCTGTCGCTCACCGGCGGGAACGGCGCCGAGGCCGTGATCGACTTCGTCGGCGAGGGCGGCTCCACCGCGCAGGGCCTGGCGATGACCCGGCGCGCGGGGGACTACCACGTCGTCGGCTACGGGGAGAACGTCGACGTCCCGACGATCGACCTGATCTCGGCCGAGGTGAACGTGGTCGGCAACCTGGTCGGGTCCTACAACGACCTCTGCGACCTGATGGAGCTGGCCGCCCGCGGCCGGGTCACCCTGCACACCAGCACCTACGCCCTGGACGACTTCCAGTCCGCGCTCGACGACCTCGACGCCGGGAAGGTCAGGGGCCGCGCCATCCTGGTGCCCTGACCTGCTGTTCCGATCGCGGTCCCGCTCACGACGGCCCGTACCGGCGACGCCCGGTGCGGGCCGTCGCGCGTTCCGCGGAACGCGGTCAGCGGGGGCCGCGGCCGTCGAGCCGGGCCTGCACGGCGGCGGTGATCCGGGTCAGCGCGGCCACGTCGTCGTCGGAGAGGGCGTCGAAGACCAGCTCCCGCACGGTCTCCACGTGCCCCGGCGCCGCGGCCTCGATCGCCGCCCGGCCCGCCGCGGTGAGCACGACGTAGTTGCCGCGGCCGTCGTCGTCGCACTCCTCGCGGGCGATGAGGCCGCGTTTCTGCATCCGGGCCAGGTGGTGGGAGAGCCTGCTCTTCTCCCACTCCAGCAGCGTCGCCAGCTCCAGCACCCGGCACCGCTCGTCGGGCCGGTCGGTCAGCGCGACGAGCACGTCGAAGTCGGTGAGCGAGAGCCCCGACCCGGCCTGCAGCCGCCGGTGCAGCTCGCCCTGCAGGCGTGCCTGCATCCGGAGCAGCCCTCGCCAGGCCACCTGCTCGCGCTCGTCCAGCCACCGTGTCACGGCACCATCGTAGCGGAATAGTTGACGCATCACCTATGTTCTGCAGGATGTAGATGACGGATCAACCAATGGTCCGTCGACGAGCAGAGGGAGGAAGCCGTGCAGTTCGGAGTCTTCACGGTCAGCGACGTCACGCCGGACCCGACGACCGGCCGCACGCCGACCGAGGCCCAGCGGATCCAGGACGTCCTGACCATCGCGAAGCACGCGGAGCAGGTCGGGCTCGACGTCTTCGCGATCGGCGAGCACCACAACCCGCCGTTCTTCTCCTCGTCGCCGACCACCACGCTCGGCTACCTCGCCGGCGTCACCGAGACCCTGCAGCTGTCCACCTCGACCACGCTGATCACCACGAACGACCCGGTGAAGATCGCCGAGGACTTCGCGATGCTGCAGCACGTGGCGGGCGGCCGCGTCGACCTCATGCTCGGCCGCGGCAACACCGGCCCGGTCTACCCGTGGTTCGGCCAGGACATCCGCCAGGGCCTGAACCTGGCGGTCGAGAACTACGCGCTGCTGCGCACGCTGTGGGACACCGAGGTCGTCGACTGGGAGGGGCACTTCCGCACCCCGCTGCAGGGCTTCACCTCGACCCCGCGCCCGCTCGACGGCGTCGCGCCGTTCGTGTGGCACGGCTCGATCCGCAGCCCCGAGATCGCCGAGCAGGCCGCCTACTACGGCGACGGCTTCTTCCACAACCACATCTTCTGGCCGGCGTCGCATACGAAGCGGATGGTCGAGTTCTACCGCACGCGCTGGGAGCACCACGGTCACGGACCGGCCGACCGCGCGATCGTCGGCCTCGGTGGCCAGGTGTTCATGCGCCGCAACAGCCAGGACGCGGTGCGCGAGTTCCGGCCGTACTTCGACAACGCCCCGGTCTACGGGCACGGGCCCTCGCTGGAGGACTTCACCCGCGAGACCCCGCTGACCGTCGGCAGCCCGCAGCAGGTCATCGAGCGGACGCTCGGCTTCCGCGACTATGTCGGCGACTACCAGCGTCAGCTGTTCCTCATCGACCACGCGGGCCTGCCGCTGAAGACCGTGCTGGAGCAGCTCGACCTGCTGGGCGAGGAGGTCGTGCCGGTGCTGCGCCGCGAGTTCGCCGCGCTGCGCGCGCCGGGCGTCCCGGACGCGCCGACCCACGCCTCGCTGGTCGCCGCCCGCGACGCCGCGGGCACCGGCAGCACCGGCAGCACCGGGACGCAGGAGAAGGAGGTCGCGTGATGACCACCCGCAGGATCGTCGTGCTCAGCGCCGGGCTGTCGACGCCGTCGTCGACCCGGCTGCTGGCCGACCGCCTCGCCGCCGCGGTCACGGCCGCGCTGGCCGACCGGGGCGAGCGGGCCGAGGTGCAGGTCGTGGAGCTGCGCGAGCACGCCCGCGACCTGGCCGACCACCTGGTCGCCGGCTTCCCGAACACCGCGCTGGCGCCGGTGCTGGAGTCGGTGGCCGCCGCGGACGCCGTCGTCGCCGTGACGCCGATCTTCTCGGCGTCCTACAGCGGGCTGTTCAAGACCTTCGTCGACGTCCTGGACCGCGACGCGCTCACCGGCACCCCGGTGCTGCTCGCCGCGACCGGCGGCACGGCGCGGCACTCGCTGGCCCTGGAGCACGCGATGCGCCCGCTGTTCGCGTACCTGCGGGCGGCGACGGTCCCGACCGCGGTGTTCGCCGCGCCCGAGGACTGGGGCGCGACCGAGGTGGGCACCACACTGGAGGGCCGTGTCGGGCGCGCCGCGGGCGAGCTGGCCGACGCGGTCGCCGCCCGGCCGCCGGCCATCCGCACCGACCTGTTCGCCGACGTCCCCGACTTCACCGCACTGCTGAAGGGCTGACCACCATGACCGACACCGGCACCCCCACCGACACCGCCGCCCTCGACGCCGCCCGCGACCGGATCCGTTCCGCCCACCTGAAGCCGGCGGGGGAGCGGCCGGCCTCGACCGCCCGCGGCCTGCACCACACCGCCCTGGTGAGCTCGGACGTCGAGCGGACCGTGCGCTTCTACCAGGACGTGCTGGGCTTCCCGCTCACCGAGCTGATCGAGAACCGGGACTACCCGGGGTCCTCGCACTTCTTCTTCGACATCGGCAACGGGAACCTGCTCGCGTTCTTCGACTTCCCGGGCCTCGACGTCGGCCCCTACGCCGAGGTCCTCGGCGGGCTGCACCACATGGCGATCAGCGTCGAGCCGCAGCGGTGGGACGAGCTCGTCGCGCGGCTCACCGAGGCCGGGGTGGAGCACGAGGTGCACTCCGGTGTCTCGGTCTACTTCCGCGACCCCGACGGCGCCCGCATCGAGCTCATCGCCGACCCGCTGGGGGAGATGTACGGCCAGCACGTGCTGTGAGCGGGGTGTTCACCGGCGGACGCTGACGTGGACGTGGTCGAAGTGCCCGCCGGTGGCGTCCTCGGGGTCGTAGACGCCGCCGCCGTTGTAGGGCCGGCCCCAGTTCTCCCGGCCCTCCCCGGAGTCCCCGGTGCCGCGGTACCAGATCCGGCCCTGCCAGATCACGTAGCGGACCCGCAGCTCGGAGGCGTTGTCGCGCGCCCAGTTCGCGACCGCCCAGCCGTCCTCCAGGTCCTGCCCGGCGGGGAACTCGCCGTAGCGGGCGGGGAACGCGTCGCACGCCCGGCCCGCGGGGTGGTCGCTCGACGGGTTCCATGCGTGCTCCGACCAGCACGTGATCGCCCGCACCGGCGCCCCCGGGCCCGGCTCGCCGAACCGCCCGACGAGGGCGTCGTGCAGGCGCAGCGCGGACGGGGTGAGGCAGCCCGACGTCGTCGGGTCCGGCTGGTCGCACTGCTCCGGCGGGGGTGGGTCGACCAGGTCGCGCAGGTCGTCGGGGGTGAACCCGCGGCTTCCGGCGAACCAGGCCAGACCGCCGACGAGCAGGGCCAGCACGAGGAGCACGCCCAGCACCGGGGCGACGCGGGTCTTCACGGGGTCTTCGTCCGTTCTGTCGGAGTGCCTCCCACGGTACGGCGATGAGTCCGGTGCCCGCCGACGGTCGACACCGCGACACCGCCCGCGAGGAGGCACCCATGACCGTCGTGACCACGGATCTGCTCGACCGCCCGGACGCCCGCATCACCTTCGACGTCCGCGGCACCGGCCCGCTGCTCGTGCTCGTCGGCTCGCCGATGGGTGCCGAGGGCTTCGGCCCGCTCGCCGACGCGATGGCCGCCGACCACACCGTCGTCAGGTTCGACCCGCGCGGCACCGGCCGCAGCCCCACCGAGGACCCGGACGCCGACTCCACCGTCGCGCTGCGGGCGGCCCCGGCCGGTGTCGTCGCCCGGCTGCGGGAGGTGCTGGCGCGCACCTGACAGCGGCCGCGCGGTGGCAGGATGGCGCGGTGATCAGCACGACCGCTGCGGGCGACGCCGTCCGCGCCCGGCCCGACTCGGAGCGTCGCCGCCGGGCCCGGGCCGCCCTGCACGACCTGCTCCCGCAGCTGTCCCGGGAGGCGGTCGCCGCGCTCGGCGCGGTCGAGGCGGCGGGGTTCCTCGCCCGCACCGAACGTTGGTACGCCGATGCGCATCTGCCGCTGGAGGCCCTCTACGGCGCCGTCGCCGACCCGGGCGGGCTCACCGCCCGGCTGGTGCGCGCCGCGCTGGCCGCCGCGGCCGCCCGCCCGCAGGCGCTGCGCGAGCTCGACCGCCGCCGCGAGGTCGACGGCGACTGGTTCCAGGACCCCCGCACCGTCGGCTACGTCGCCTACACCGACCGCTTCGCGGGCACCCTGCGCGGCATCCGCACCCGCCTGGACCACCTGTCCGACCTGGGCGTGCGGTACCTGCACCTGATGCCGCTGCTCAGGCCGCGCGACGGCGAGAACGACGGCGGCTACGCCGTCGCCGACTACACCGCCGTCGACCCGCGGCTGGGCACGATGGACGACCTCGAGTCCCTCGCCGGGGCGCTGCGCGAGCGCGGGATGAGCCTGTGCGTGGACCTCGTCCTCAACCACACCGCCGCCGAGCACCCGTGGGCGCGCGGCTGGCTCGCCGGCGACCCGCGCTACGCCGGCTTCTACACCGCCTACCCGGACCGGGAGATGCCCGACGCCTGGGAGGCGACGATCCCCGACGTCTTCCCCGACCGCGCGCCCGGATCGTTCAGCTGGGTGCCCGGGGCGGGCGGCGGCGACGGCGGCTGGGTGTGGACGACGTTCTGGGACTACCAGTGGGACCTCGACTGGACCTGCCCCGAGGTGTTCGCCGCGATGCTCGGCACCGTGTTCACCCTGGCCGGGCGCGGGGTCGAGGTCCTGCGGATGGACGCGGCGCCGTTCCTCGGCAAGCGGCTCGGCACGAACTGCCAGAACCAGCCCGAGGCCCACGACGTGCTGCAGGCGCTGCACGCGCTCACCCGGATCGCGGCCCCGGCGGTGGTCTTCAAGGCGGAGGCGATCGTCGCGCCCGACGACCTCGTCGGCTACCTCGGCGCGCACGACCGCTACCGCCCCGAGTGCGAGCTGGCCTACCACAACCAGCTCATGGTGATGCTGTGGTCGAGCCTGGCCACCCGCGACGCCCGCCTCGCCGCGCACGCGCTGCGCCGCATGACCCCCGCCCCGCCGACGACGGCGTGGGCGACCTACGTCCGCTGCCACGACGACATCGGCTGGGCCGTCTCCGACGTCGACGCCGCCGCCGTCGGCTGGGACGGCCCGTCGCACCGGCGGTTCCTCAACGACTTCTTCGCCGGACGCTTCCCGGGCAGCTTCGCCCGCGGCGCCCTGTTCCAGGAGGACCCGGACACCGGGGACGCCCGCATCTCCGGTAGCGCCGCCGCGCTCTGCGGCATCGACGACGCCCGCGCCCGCCACGACCCCGCCGCCCTCGACGCGGGAGTGCGACGCCTGCTGCTCGCGCACGCCGTCGTCTACGGCTGGGGCGGCATCCCCCTGCTCTACATGGGCGACGAGCTGGCTTTGGCCAACGACACCGGCTACCGCGCCGACCCCGAGCGCGCCGCGGACAACCGCTGGATGCACCGGCCCCCGATGGACGAGGCCGCGTTCGCCCGCCGCTACGACCCGGACACCGTCGAGGGGCGGGTGTTCGGTGCGCTGACCGGGCTCGCCGCGGTGCGGGCCGAGCTGCCCGCGCTGCACGCGTCGGCGCCGGTGGAGGTGCCCGTGCTCGACGACCCGGCGGTGCTCGGGTGGACGCGGCGGCACCCGCGCGGCGGTCGTTTCGTCGGGCTGGTCAACGTGTCCGACCGGCCCGCCTCGGTCGACGCCGCCCTGGTCACCGGCCTGGACACGGTGCTGTCCTCGGACGGGCCGGTCCGCACCGAGGGCGGGCGGGCCCATCTCCCGCCGCTGTCCTGGGCGTGGCTCGCGGAGCCGTGAGCCACGCCCGGCGCCCTCACCAGCTCCCGAACGGCGTGCCGCCCCCGAACAGCGGTGACGTGCCCAGCGCCGAGCGGAACTCCAGGTACACCACGAGCCCGTAGACCACCCCGGCCAGGAAGACCAGGCAGGACAGCGACACCAGTACGTAGGTGAGGACCCGCAGCACGGTGAGCGCGGTCGGGTCCTTCGCGACCCGCACCGGCGCGGCGGCCGTGGCGGGGGCGGCCGCGCGTGGCGTCGTGGTCACCGGCCCGGTCGCCTCGACGGCCGGTGCGGCCGCCGCCGTGTCGGCGGACCGTCCGGTCGCGCCGAACCGGGCCGCGGCGGCCTCGGCCACCGTCGCCGGACGACGGCCGCCGGACTCCGACGGCGGACGCGGCGCGGGCACTGCCCCGGCGCCGGTCCCGACGGCGGAGCGCTCGACGACCGCGGTCCCGCCGCCCTCGCCGTACCCGGGCCGTTCGTGCCCGGCCCGGTCGTCGCCGGAGTCGTGGCCGGACGTGGCGGCGGCGAGCGGCCCGGCCCCGACGACCTCGTCCCGGGGCAGGTCCTCGTGGTCCGCGACGTGGTCCGGGTCGTCGTACGGGACGGCCGGGCGGACCGGCTCGTCCTCCTCCGGGGCCCGCGTGCGCCCGTACCCGGAGCCGGTGGGGCCGGGGTAGGGCGGGCCGCCGTCGATCGCGGTCCCGCCGCGGGACCCGGGGTCGCCGTACTCGCCGTAGGCGGCCCGGGTCGGGGTGACCGGCTCCTCGGACTGGCGGTGCGCGGCCCGGCCGTACGGGCCGTACCCGCCGTCGTCGGGGTCGTCGCCGCCCGGCTGCGACCCGCCGGCCGGCACGGGGGCGCCGTAGCCCTCGTAGCGCATCGGTGCGGCGTACCCGCCCCGCCCCACGGTCGGCTGCGGACCGGTCCCGCCGTACAGCTCGCCGAAGCCCTCCGGGTCGGTGGGCGTCGCCCGCTCCACCGGCCGCGACGGCCGCAGGTCCGGGTAGCCGCCCTGGTAGGAGTCCTCGGGGAACTCGTGGTCGTCGAACCCGTGCCGCGGTCGCGGCGACGGCCGGGCGCGGTCGGCGTCGGCACCGCGCGGGCCGGGGCTGGGTCGGTGCTGCGGGCCGGTCATGGCAGGACCTCCGGGGTACGGCGTCACGGTCGGCGACACGTGCTGTGTCACCTCTACCGCCGGTCGTACCCACGGCGTTAGCCCTGACGACCTACAGTCACCCGGTCCGGCGAGGTGAAATCACCGGGTGTACACCCCGGTCGGGGAATCGTGGTACCCCTTCGCCCCGACGGCGTCGGCCAGCGGGCTGCGCGGCGGCCCGCCGTCACGCACCCGCGCGACGACGGCGTCGACGTCCCAGACCGGGGTCCAGCCGAGCTCGGCGACCGCCCGGTCCGGGCAGTACACCCGGTCCACCGGCGGGACCGGCCCGCCGCGCCCGGCCAGCAGCGCGGCGAGGGCCGGGGCCCGCCGCTCCAGCACCGCGGCCGGGTCGCGGCCCAGCTCGGCGAGGTCTGACCGGTGGAACGGCGGCGGTGCGCTGACCACGTAGCGGGCGAACCCGAGCTCGGGCGCCCGCCGGGCCGCGGCCAGGTGCGCGGACACGACGTCGGCGACGTCGACCCGCCGGTGGCAGAACTCCACCAGTTTGAGCGTGGTGTCGTCGTGGACGGCGCGGACCTCGTCGCGGTCGTCGGCCTCGGGGAAGAACCGCGAGGTCCGCAGCACCACCACCGGCAGCCCCGGGTCCAGCGCGGCCAGCTCGCACAGGTCCTCGGCGGCGGTCTTCGTGGCGCCGTAGACGTTGCGCACCCGCGGCACCACGGTCTCGTCGATCCAGGTCGCGGGCCCGCCCGGCGCCGGGGTCAGCGCGCGGCCGAACGCGCTGGTCGAGGACGTGAACACCACGCCCCGCACCCCCGCGGCGGCGGACTCCTCCAGCACCGCCAGCGTGCCCGACACGTTCGTGCCGACGAAGTCCTGCCTGCTGTGGGAGCCGACGTGCGGCTTGTGCAGCGTCGCGGTGTGCAGCACGTGGCTGACCCCGCGCAGCGCCGACCGCAGGGCGTCGCGGTCGGTCAGCGACGCGACGACCGCAGTCCACGGCGAGGGCCGCCGGTCCAGACCGACGACGGGCACCCCGTCGCCGGCCAGCGTGCGGACCAGCGCCTCACCGAGGTGGCCGGAACTGCCGGTGACGAGGACGCGCTCCATCCCACCAGTGAACCCGCTCAGGCAAGCAGGTTCCGCAGCTCGGTCACCGCCGTCCGCAGCTCCCGGGCGAAGGCGTGCATCCCCTCGGCCTGGTCGGCCGGGGTGGACAGGTGCACGTGGAAGCGGTCGGGCAGCAGCACGTAGGCCACCCCGATGCAGCGCGAGCTGGTCGAGCCGAACCCGAAGTACCGGATGTTGTCCGACGGCGCGGAGCTGGTCGACAGCCAGTCGTCGCGCATGATCGTCCAGCCGGGGGAGTCGAACACCGCCAGCTGCTCGGTGACGCCCAGCTCCGCCCCGCGACGGCGCCGGATCCAGTCCAGCTCCCACAGGTGCTGCTCGGGCGCGTCGCCCTGCTGGCACTGCTTCGCGCGGGCGCCGTGCGCCGCGGCGGCGGCCCGGAAGGTGTCGACCTTGTCGGCGTCGGAGGCCTGCGGGTCCCCCATGGCGTCGACGAAGGTCACCATCTCCGGCGTGATCACCCGCATCGCCTCGGTGCGTCCGCGCCGGAACTGCCGGGTCGCGATCGACTCGTAGGTGGCCCCGGTGACACCCTTGGCCCGCCGGTGCGCGACCTGGTAGCAGGCCTGCACGAAGGCGTCCGGGGAGCACTTCAGGGCCTTCGCGTCGCGCGCGCCGAAGTCGTCGAAGGCGACGAGCTCGGTGGCGGTGGCGTCGAGGAACGCGGAGAACTCGTCGTGCGCGCGGGCCACGGTGGCGCGCAGGTCGTCGTCGAGGACGAACCGCAGCTCGGCGTGCGACGGGACGCCCTGCGGACGGGCCCCGATCCGCTCGGCGTGCACCTGCAGCGGGTCGGCGAACATCGCGTCGACCAGGGTGAGGACGGTGGTGCCGTCGAGCTCGCAGTGCTCGATGTTGACCCCGGCGGTGCCGTCGGCGAGCACGACGATCGACAGCGCCTTGTCGAACCAACGGTCGCCGGAGTCCCCCGCCAGCAGGGTCCGCGCGGCGGACTCCTCGTCGGCGGGGTCGGTCTCGTCCAGACAGACCGCGAGCAGTGCCCGCTCCACCAGGTCGACGGCCTCGGCGTTGGCCGGATCCAGCCCGGTCAGCCGGTCCCGCACCGCGGCCCACTCGGCCCGGGCCAGGGTCGTCAGCGCGCCGACCGCGTCGCCGGTGGCGGCCCGCTCGGGGTGGGTCTCGCGGATCTCCCGCAGCGCGTCCGCGATCTCCCCGGCGGTGTGCGCCGCCCCGTCCTCGCCGATCACGTCGAGGCGGTGGATCCGGCCGCGGTGCAGCACCACGACGTGCCGCTCGGTGGACGGACCCGGCCAGTCGTCGCTGTAGGGGGTGCGGACGGTGTCCTGGGGGTCGCCCGGGATGCGGGTGGTGGAGAAGATGTGGCGGCTCTGGTCCATCGACTGAGCCACGTCGCGGTTGACCAGCGGCGGGAACGTCCCGGCGTCGAGATCGGCCTTGTGCCCCAGGGCGGCGACGGTGAGCTGCGCGGCCCGCTCGCACGGGTCCGTGGTCGATCCCGGCCCGAACAGGAAGAAGAAGTTCGCGTTGAGCGCGATCCGGTCGCGCCGGCCCAGGTAGCGCGACGGCCAGAACGCGTCCAGCCAGCTGTGGGCGCCGGCGTCGAAGCGCTCGAGATCGGCCTGGAGCACCGACGCGGGGCCGCCCTCGGCGAGCAGCTCTCGGGCGGCGGTCTCGGTGCGGGCGTACTCGTCGGGGGTGAGCAGCGGGGCGCACCACTCCAGGAACCGGTCGACCGAGGCGGACAGGGTCGGGAGCGGCACCTTCGGCAGGTCGTCATCGGCCGCGAACGTGGTGGTCACGGGCGTCAGTCCAGCAGCCCGTCGACACGCACGGTACGCGACCCCCCGTGTTCGGACAGTGTCCTCCCGAACAGCTGGCGGGTGCGGACCGCGCTGCCGACCACCCCGGTGCGCGTGCTGTAGGAGAAGATCGCCGTGTGCCGGGCGGTGTCGCCGCGCACCTCGGTCACCCGGTGCAGCGAGTACCGGCCGCGGAACAGCTGCAGGTCACCGGGGCGCAGCACCAGCCGCCGGACCCGGTCACCGCCCCGCCCCTGCAGGACCTCCGCGACGTCGCCGGTGTTCTCCGACGTCGTGCTGCGGATGTCCGGGCAGTACTCGAATACCCCACCGACCTCCGGGGCGCGGGTGAGCAGGCTGATCGCGATCTCGTTGGTGTCGAAGTGCCACGGGTGCGATCGGCCGTCGCCGACGACGTTGAGGCACAGCCCGGCCAGTGGGTCGGCCAGCTCGTACAGCTCGGACACGCCGGTGCACGCGGCGAGGAACGCGCGGAACGCGGGCTGCGGGTACAGGCGGTGGATCAGCGCGGCGGCCGGGATCCGGTCGCGCGCGACGAAGGCGTTGCCCCGCTCCATCGGTACCCGCGCCGGGTGGTCGGCGGGCAGCGCGGGGTCGGGGTCGGTGTTGTAGACGTTCACCACGGCGGTCTCGTAGTGCGCCAGCGGGGCGACCGCCTCGCCCTCGGTCCGCAGCCGGTCCCGCCACGACGCCCGGACGAACCCGGGGAGCACCGCGCAGCCGTCGGCGGCGAGCTGGGCGCGGGCCCGCCGGACCGCGTCCTCCCACCCGGACGAGCCCGGTTCGTGCACCGGGTAGCGGGTCAGGTCGACCGGGTCGAGCTCCTGCGGGGCCGCGAGTGCGGTCGGCTGCACGGATCAGCTCCTTCGTCCCCGGGCAGCGCCGGTGCCGCCCACGGTGTCACCGTCATCCAAACCCGTTCGAGGCCGCCGGATCAACGGTGAGTGACCGAGCGATCAGTTTCCGTGCGCCGTGGGAGGCTGTTCTTGCGCGGGAGAACCCCGGCGGAGGATGGTTCGTTGATCCGGTCGACGAGCGAGGAGGCTGTCATGGGCGCTATGAGCCCCACCCACTGGTTGATCGTGCTGGTCGTTCTGGTCCTGCTGTTCGGCGCGAAGAAGCTGCCGGAGATGGCGCGGTCGGTCGGCCGGTCCAGCCGCATCCTGAAGAGCGAGATGCGCGGCCTGCGCGACGACGACGGACGCCCCGGGGAGATCGGTCCCGGCGGCGCGACCCGGGCCGACACCGAGGTCCGGGAGCCGGGCACCCGGCAGCCGGAGGGCGCCACCCGTCCGGAGCCCGGCCCCGAGACCCAGCGGGCCTGACGGCCGCCCACAGGACGGACCACGGATGACGGACCAGGCATGACGGACCACGCATGACGGTGCTCGTGACGGGGGCCAGCCGGGGGGTCGGCGCGGCCACCGCCCGGCTCCTGGCCGGCCGCGGCCAGGACGTCCTCGTCGGGCACCGGGCCTCGCCCGAGGACGCCGCGGCGGTGGTCGCGGAGTGCCGGGCCGCCGGGGTGCACGCCGACGCGGTCGCCGCGGACGTCACCCGCACCGAGGGCGTCGAGCAGCTGTTCGACGCGGCGGCCGCCATGCCGTCGCCGCTGACCGGAGTGGTCGCGAACGCCGGTGGCGCCCCCTCGCGGCAGCGCCTGGAGGACATGAGCGACGCACGGATCGACGAGGTCCTCGCGCTCAACCTGCGGGCGGCGCTGCTGTGCTCGCGCGAGGCGGTGCACCGCATGTCCACCCGCTACGGCGGAGCGGGCGGGGTGCTCGTGCACATCACCTCCCGCGCGGCGGTGCTCGGCTCGCCCGACGAGTGGAACGACTACGCGGCGGCGAAGGCCGGGGTCGAGGCCCTCGTCGTCGGGCTCGCGAAGGAGGTCGCCGCGGACGGGATCCGGGTGGCGGCCGTACGGCCGGGCCTGCTCGACACCGACTTCCACGCGCGGGCCGGTGAGCCGGGGCGGATCGAGCGGATGGCGCCGTCGATCCCGATGGGCCGTGCCGGCCACCCCGACGAGGTGGCGACGGCGATCGCCTGGCTCCTGTCGGACGAGGCCAGCTACGTCACCGGCGCCGTGCTGGACGTGTCCGGCGGGCGCTGATCCGTCGGCGGGACCGAACCGGTGGCGGGTGAGGGAGAGCCACCGGCGCGGGTCGGGGCCCGGCCGGCGGTGGGGGAACGGACCGGCTGTGTGGTCGGCGGTCGGCGGCGGCGCTCAGGAGGCGGCGCGGGCCGAACGCCCGAAACCGATCCGTCCGCGGCGGCGGGCGCGACGCCCGGCCCCGGAGGTCTCGGCACACAGCAGGCAGCCGTCCCCGGGTGGGGAGGCCAGCGACGCCGGCAGCACCACGTGCCCGCAGAGCGCGGTGCAGTGTCCGGTTCCGGCGGTGAGCGAGTCGGCCAGCACCGCCTGCGCCACGACGTGGCTGCGGCTGTCGCGGGCGCAGGTGACCGTGACGGTCTGCTCCTCAACCGGCGCGGTCGCCACGGCCACGGGGCGCGTACTGGCGGGTGTCACCGACACGGCAGCTCCTCCGGGCACGATTCGACGGAATAACCATCCTCACCCCGCAGCGGTGCAGATGCAAGTGCATCCGCACGATTGGCCGAACGTGCGGGCGGGTGGTCGCGGAGCGTGGCGAGGGCCACGTCCGTGCCCTCGACGGGTCCGGCCGGTTCGTTCCGGGGCCCGCCGGACGGGCCGGTGATCACGGTGTCTTCCTGGGCGGACACCCGGTCGCATGGTTCCGGATCATTCTGTGGCGCCGGTCACGTCGATCATGGCGTCGAGGTCGGCCGCCGGTCGTCAGCGGCTGCGACCTACGCCGGGCGGCACTAACCTAGTCAGTCATGACCGCTCCCGAACAGGCTCCTCCTCGGGCGTCCACGGCTCCGGACGGGGACGCCGCGACCGGCGCACCCGCCCCGGCGGCCGACGCCGACGGTGACCATTCGTACGAGATCGGCTCCCCGGTCCCGGCCGACGGGGTGGACATGTGGCGGCTGGCGGTGGAGGCGCGGACGCTGGACGCGAACTCCCGTTACGCCTACATCCTGTGGTGCCGCGACTTCGCGCGCACCTCGGTCATCGCCCGGCGCGACGACGGTCGCGCCGTCGGCTACGCGACCGGCTACCTGCGCCCCGAGAACGGCGCCCTGCTCATCTGGCAGGTGTGCGTCGATCCGGTGGCACGCGGTGCGGGGCTCGCCGGCCGGATGCTGGATGCCGTCTGGGACCAGGCGGGCGCCGAGCGGATGGAGACCACCATCACGCCGGACAACGCCTCCTCGATCCGCCTGTTCACGAAGTTCGCGGAGCGCCACGACATGACGATCGAGCGGGAGGACCTCTTCGGTCCGGACCTGCTCGGTGACGAGCACGAGCCGGAGAACCTCTATCTCATCGGCCCGATCGCAGCAGACAAGGGTGGGAACACATGACCGTTTTCGAGGATCTCGAGTCCCAGGTCCGGAGCTACTGCCGCAACTGGCCCGTCGTCTTCGACACGGCGAAGGGCAGCCGTCTGACCGACGTCGACGGCCACTCCTACCTCGACTTCTTCGGTGGCGCGGGCGCCCTGAACTACGGGCACAACCCCGAGGTGCTCAAGAAGCCGCTGATCGAGTACCTGACCCGTGACGGCATCACCCACGGGCTGGACATGTACACCTCGGCCAAGGGCGAGTTCCTGACCACGTTCGAGGACATCATCCTCAAGCCGCGTGGCCTGGAGTACAAGGTGCAGTTCCCCGGCCCGACCGGCGCCAACGCCGTCGAGTCGGCGCTGAAGCTCGCGCGCAAGATCAGCGGCCGGGAGGCGCTGATCAACTTCACGAACGCCTTCCACGGCATGACGCTGGGCGCCCTGTCGGTCACCGGCAACTCGATGAAGCGCGGCGGTGCCGGCATCCCGCTGGTCCACTCGACGCCGATGCCGTTCGACAACTACTTCGACGGCAAGATGCCCGACTTCCTGTGGTTCGAGAAGGTCCTCGACGACACCGGCTCCAGCCTCAACGAGCCGGGCGCGGTCATCGTCGAGACCGTGCAGGGCGAGGGCGGCCTCAACCCGGCGCGCATCGAGTGGCTGCAGGGTCTGCGGGACCTCTGCACCCGCAAGGGCATCCTGATGATCGTCGACGACGTGCAGATGGGCTGCGGCCGGACCGGCCCGTTCTTCTCCTTCGAGATCGCGGGCATCGAGCCCGACATCGTCACGATCTCGAAGTCCATCTCCGGCTACGGCCTCCCGATGGCGCTCGTGCTGATCAAGCCCGAGTACGACCAGTGGGGCCCGGGCGAGCACAACGGCACCTTCCGCGGCAACAACCCCGCGTTCGTCACCGCCACGCACACGCTGCGCAACTGGTGGACCGACGACACGCTGGAGAAGGAGACGCTGCGCAAGGGCGAGAAGGTCGAGGAGGCCTTCAACAAGATCATCGGTGACAACCAGGGCACCGAGATGTTCACCAAGGGTCGTGGGATGGCGCGGGGCATCCAGTTCGAGGGGGAGGGGCTCGCCGAGAAGGTGGCCTCGAAGGCCTTCGAGCAGCGGCTGCTGCTGGAGACCGCCGGTCCGAACGACGAGGTGCTCAAGCTCCTGGCGCCGCTCACGACCACCGACGACGAGCTCGACGAAGGTCTTGCGATCATCGGCGAGTCCGTCAAGACCGTCATCGGGAGCTGATCCACAAACATGATCGTCCGCACCATCGACGAGATCACCGACACCGAGCGTGACGTGGTCTCCGAGGACCAGCAGTGGCGCAGCAAGCGCATCGTCCTGGCCAACGACAAGGTGGGGTTCTCGGTCCACGAGACCACGCTGAAGGCCGGGACGATCAACGACTTCTGGTACGCGAACCACATCGAGGCCGTCTTCATCACCTCCGGTGAGGGCGAGCTGTACGACAAGGACAACGACGTCACGTACCAGCTCAAGCCGGGCTCGATCTACGTGCTGAACGGCAACGAGAAGCACCAGCTCCGCCCGAAGACCGAGATCACCTGCGTGTGTGTGTTCAACCCGCCGGTGACCGGTCGTGAGGTGCACGACGAGAACGGTGTGTACCCGCTGGTCACGGAGGACTGAGGGCTCCGTACCGGGATCGACACCGCGAGGGGTGTTTCCGCTGTGTGACAGCGGGAACGCCCCTCGCGGTCGTTCACACGACGTCCATCCGAAGGGACACCGAACCCACAGCGACTCACAGGAGGGTCCATGACCGCACTGGTCGGCAACGACGAACCGCGTCTCGTGCGTGGAGCCGGGGACCGCTACCCCACGCGCGTCTCGAACACCCCCGCCTTCATCGACCGCGCCGAGCCCACCGTGTGGGGCTCGAAGGCGAGCGCCGGCATGTTCGGCGCCCAGGAGCTGGAGGCGCACGAGCGCGACGGCTTCGTGCAGGTGCCGGGCCTGCTGACGGCCGACGAGATCGTGGAGTACCAGGCCGAGCTGGACCGGCTCGCCCACGATCCCGGGGTCCGCGCCGATGAGCGCTGCATCGTCGAGAAGTCCTCGGACGAGGTCCGCTCGATCTTCGAGGTCCACCGGATCTCCGAGGCGATCGGCCGGCTGGTGCGCGACGAGCGGGTGCTCTCCCGGGCCCGCCAGATCCTCGGCTCCGACGTGTACGTGCACCAGAGCCGGATCAACTACAAGCCCGGGCTCGGTGGCGGGGGGTTCTTCTGGCACTCCGACTTCGAGACCTGGCACGCCGAGGACGGGATGCCCAGCCCGCGTGCGGTCAGCTGCTCGATCTCGCTGACCGACAACCACCCGTTCAACGGCTGCCTGATGATCATGCCGGGGTCGCACCGGACCTTCGTGTCGTGCGTCGGGGAGACCCCGGAGGACTACCACCTGACGTCGCTGAAGGAGCAGGAGATCGGCACCCCGGACGCGGAGTCCATCTCCAAGCTGGCCCAGCGGCACGGCATCGCGATGATGACCGGCGAGGCGGGCGGCGCCACGTTCTTCGACTCCAACTGCATGCACGGGTCGGGCGACAACATCACCCCGTACCCGCGGTCGAACATCTTCCTGGTGTTCAACAGCGTCGAGAACGAGTGCGTGGCGCCGTTCTCGGCCCCGCGGCCACGTCCGTCCCACATCGCGGCCCGGGACCGGTCCCCGGTCCGCTGAGCGTCCGCGCTCAGGCGTCCTGGAGGGGTAAGAGCTCCGGACGCTTGGGCCGGTAGCCGTCCCACGTGTGCGTGCCGCGCAGCCGCTTGCGCAGGTACGGCATCACGTGGTGGGTGACCCACCGCAGGTCCTCGGCCTGGCGCGCGGTCCAGGGGGTCGGCCCGCCCTCGGGCTCCGGCCACGGCCCGCGCCAGTCCGGGGCCTGCTCGCCGAGGGTCTCCAGCACCCGCCAGGCGACCCGCTCGTGCGCGTGCGGGACCAGGTGCAGCCGGTCCGGCCCCCAGGCCCGCGGGTCGGCGAGGCACTCCATCGCCCACAGGTCGACGACGCGGCAGCCGTGCCGTTCGGCGGCGGCCCGCATGTCCTCGTTGTAGCAGGCGATCCGGCCGCGCAGCCTGCGGATGAACGGGTGCATCCGGCGCAGGTCGAAGCCGGTGAAGATGAGCACCTCGGCGCCGGTTGCGACCAGCCTGCCGAGCGCGGCGTCGAAGCGGGCGGCGAGGTCGTCGACGTCGCAGGACCAGCCGATGATGTCGTTGCCGCCCGCGCAGAAGGTGATCAGGTCGGGGCGCATCCGTTCGGCGACCGGGAGCTGCTCGGCGACGATCTCGTCGAGGACCTTCCCGCGCACGGCGAGGTTGGCGTAGCCGAAGCCCGGGCGGCGGTGGGCGAGGGTCTCGGCGACGCGGTCGGCCCAGCCGCGGGCCCGGCCGTCGGGGGTGAGGTCGTCGAGACCCTCGGTGAAACTGTCGCCGATCGCGACGTAGCTCCGGTGCTGTGCGTGCGTCTGCTGGTGCATCGGCACGGCCCCCTCTCGTCCCCGGTCCTCCGCGTGCCTTGTCTGTTGTTCACCGCAACGATGTCCGGCGTTACGCCGATGATCACCCTGTTCCGGGCTGTCCGCCAATCGGATCCCGTCGACCCGGCGTGCGGGATAGGGCACCCTCAGGGGGGTGACGTCCGATCGCGCTCCGCACACCGCATCCCGGGAGGACCCGAAGCTCGCCGAACTGCTCGGTGGCCGGGCCGGTGCCGTGGACGCCTCGATACCGGTGGTCGCGTTCGTGCTCGCCTGGGTGGTCGCGGGGGCGGCGGGGTCGGCGTTCCCGATCAACTGGGGGGCCGGCGCGGCGATCGTCGCGGGGGCCGCGGTGGCAGGGTGGCGGCTGTACCGCGGCCGCCGGCCGCGGGCGGTGCTGTTCGGGCTGGCCGGGGTCGTCGTCGCGGCCGGGATCGCGCTGGTGACCGGGCGGGCGTCGGACTTCTTCCTGGTCCAGATCGTGTCCAACGTCGGCAGCGCGCTGGCCTGGGCGATCTCGATCGTCGTGCGGTGGCCGCTGCTGGGGGTCGTCGTCGGCGGGCTGCTGGGACAGCGCACGAGGTGGCGGCGCGACCCGGACCTGCTCCGCGGGTACCAGCGGGCGTCCTGGGCGTGGGTGGCGCAGTACGTCCTACGGCTGTCGGTGTTCCTCCCGTTGTGGGCGGCCGACCAGGTCGTGCTCCTGGGTGTCGCGCGGACCGTGCTGAGCCCGGTGCTGGTCGGGCTGAGCGTGCTCGTGTCGTGGCCGTTGCTGCGTACGGCGCTGCCGGCCGATCACCCGGGCATCCGTCACCCCCGGTGACGGGCTCTGACACCTCGTAGCGCTAGAATCGTGATCTTCCCGTGACCTTTGCTCGGTCGTGTGAAGGTCACCACTTCGGGTGATCGTCCGGCGCAATCGTGGCCTCCCGGACGTTCCCCCGGGGCGAGCCGCCGCACCGACGATCACTGCAAGGAGCCATGCCGCACCAGCGCCCCCCGGAGCCCGGCTTCGGCGACGCCCCTCGTGGCGTCCCGAGCCCGGCCCGTCCTCCCGCCCAGCCGTCCGCTCCCCGACCCGGCACCGGTCGCCCGGTGGCCGCCCCCGACGCCCCGCGGCTGCCCCGTCAGCGCACCGCGAATCCGCCCCGCACGCACGGCGGCCGGGTCCCGCAGCCGCCGTCGGGCACCGTCCGCGGCCGGACCACGCAGACCCCACCCGGTGGCCGTCCGGTGAGCCCGGTCGTGCCCGGGCCGGGCGTGCCGGACGGGACCCCGCCCGGTGGGCGTCCGCGCACCCGGGTGCTGCCGCCCGCGTCGGACACGACCCGTGCGGTCGGCCCCGGCGGTCCGGTGGGCCCGGTCGGCGGCGGACCGAACGGACCCGGTGGGTCCGGGGGCTCGGGCGGGTCCGGTGACGGCTCCGGCGACGCCTCGTCGGACACCACGAAGGCGAGTGGCCTCAAGGCCGACCTCAGCCCGACGAAGATCGCAGCCGGCGCCGGCGCGGCGATCGTCACGGCGGTGCTCGGCTCGTTCCTCGGCGCGGTCGGCACGGTGATCGGCGCGGCGCTCGGCTCGATCATCTCGACGCTGGCCACCACGCTGTTCACCCGCTCGCTCGAGGTCAGCAAGGACAAGGCACTCGAGCTGAAGGACAAGGCGACCCGGCGCGGCAAGGGCGTCGCCGAGGGCACCGCGGTCGCCGCGCAGAACGGTTCCGGCCACGGTCTCGCCGGGCCCACCGGCGAGGAGACGGTGCTGCTGGACCCGTGGCAGGCACCCGGTGGCACCACCCGTGCCGCCGGAGCGGGCCACAGCCGGTTCCGCCGGGTCCGGGTCACCCGCAAGACGGTCATCGTGTCCGCGGTGCTCGGCGTCGTCACCTTCGCGGTGTCGATGTTTCTGATCTCGGGCATCGAGTTCGTGAAAGGCTCGTCGCTGTCCGGCTCGTCCGGGACCTCGGTGAGCAACGTCGTCCGTGGCGGTGCTCCCCCCACCCAGCAGGAGAACGACCGGGGCGACGGCTCCGGGGGCGACTCGTCGACCTCGTCGTCGAGCTCGACCTCCACCGAGGAGTCGGGCACCAGCACGTCGGAGTCGTCGACCGGCACCCGTGACCGGGACTCCGGTCAGGACGGCTCGGGCTCGTCGAACCCGCTGCAGGACGGGCTGAACCGGGTCCTGCCGACCCAGCAGCCGGGCTCCGGCCAGTCGGGCCAGGACTCGGGCGGGCAGGACTCCGGCGGCCAGGGCTCGGGCGACCAGGGTTCCGGCACGCAGAACTGACCTGTGTGCCGCGGCGCCGGATCCCGGCGCCGCGGGGCCGGTCCGAGCGCGGCCGGTTCGAGCGCGGGCGGGGCCCGGCGCGGGCGGGCTCAGCGCAGGCGGGCCCGCAGCGCCGCCGCGGCCGCACGCGGGTCCTCGGCCTCGGTGATCGCCCGGACGACGACGATCCGGTCCGCACCGGCGTCGAGGACCTCGTCCAGGCGGTCGCCGTCGATGCCCCCGATCGCGAACCACGGCCGCGCCGGGGTCCGTCCGGCGACCGTGCGCACCAGGTCCAGGCCGGGGGCCGGACGTCCCGGCTTGGTCGGGGTCGGCCAGCACGGGCCGACGCAGAAGTAGTCCACGCCGTCCTCGTCGGCGGCGGTCAGGGTCTCGGCGGGGCTGTGCGAGGACCGGCCGATGAGCACGTCGTCGCCGACGACCCGGCGCGCCCACGCCACCGGCAGGTCGTCCTGGCCGAGGTGCAGCACGTCGGCGCCCGCGGCGAGCGCGACGTCGGCGCGGTCGTTCACCGCGAGCAGCGCGCCGTGCCGGCGGCAGGCGTCGGCGAGCACCTCCAGTGCGGCGAGCTCCGCGCTCGCCTCCAGCGGCCCGCCGGGCCCGCCCTTGTCCCGCAGCTGGACGATGTCGACCCCGCCGGCGAGCGCGGCGTCGGCGAACTCCGCCAGGTCACCGCGCGCGGTGCGGGCGTCGGTGCACAGGTAGAGACGGGCGTCGGTGAGGCCGTCGAGCCGGGCGCGGCGGGTGTCGCCGGTGCCGGGACGGGTATCGGTGTCGGACACGGCTCGCAGGCTACGGCGTAGCCTGGGCCCCGGACGACGACGAACCACGGGAGCCCGGGCAGCGGGCTGAGAGGGGACCCGCGACGCGGTCCCGACCGTCGAACCTGATCCGGGTCATGCCGGCGCAGGGAGTGAGGTGGATCCCATGAGCGCGAGTGCCGGACGGCTGGTCGTCGCGGGTGCGGGGGCCGTCGGCCTGTCCGTCGCCCGCGCGGCGGCCTGCGACGGCTGGTCGGTGACGGTGTTCGACCCGGCCCCCGGTCGCGGTGCGTCCTGGGTGGCGGGCGGGATGCTCGCCCCGGTCACCGAGGCCTGGCCCGGCGAGGAGGATCTCCTCGCCCTCGGGCTGGACTCGGTCGCACGCTGGCCGGAGTTCGCCGCGGCCCTGTCCGCCGACGCCGGCACCGACGCCGGGCTGCACCCGGAGGGCACCGTCCTCGCCGCGACCGGGTCGGGGGACCGCGCCGAGCTGACCGCGCTCGCGGACTACCTGGAGACCCTCGGCCGCGACGTGCACCGGCTGACCGGTCGCGAGCTGCGCCGGCTCGAACCCGCGCTGGGCCCGGAGGTCCGTGGCGGCCTCTCGGTGCCCGACGACCCGTCGGTGGACAACCGGCGGCTGCTCGCCGCACTGGCGACCGCGGCCGGGCGGGCCGGGGTCGTCGTCTCCGACCGCGGGGTCGCGCGCGTGCTCGACGACGGCGCCCGTGTCACCGGCGTGCGGCTCGCGGACGGGACCGAGATCGCGGCGGACGCGGTCGTCGTCGCGGCGGGGGCGCACTCGTCGTCGCTGCACCCGGTGCTCGACGGGCTGGTCCGCCCGGTGAAGGGCGAGATCCTGCGGCTGACCCGCCGCGCCGGTGCCCTGCCGCCGCCGTCGCGGACGGTGCGGGCGCTCGTCGACGGGCGCCCGGTGTACGCCGTACCGCGGACGCTGCCCGGGTACGGCGACCTCGTGATCGGCGCGACGACCGCCGAGAACGGCTTCGACACCGACGTCACCGTCGGTGGGGTGCGCGACCTGCTGCGCGACGCGGAGCGGATCCTGCCCGGCATCGCCGAGTACGCCCTGACCGAGACCGCCGCCGGGCTGCGGCCTGGCAGCCGGGACAACCTGCCGCTGATCGGGCGCACCGGGCCCGACGGGCTGGTCGCGGCCACCGGGCACGGCCGCAACGGGATGCTGCTGGTACCGGTGACCGCGGCGGCCGTCGCGGCGCTGCTGCGCGGCGACGACGTACCGGGACCGGTCCGCGCGGCGGATCCGCGACGGTTCGCCCCGGCCGCCGCCGGGGCACGCGAGGAGGGGAACCACTGATGCGGATCGTGCTGAACGGCGAGCACCGCGACGTCGACGACGGCGCCGACCTCGCCCGGATCCTGGCCGAGGCCGGGCTGCCGGAGCGGGGGATCGCCGTCGCCGTGGACGGGGAGGTCGTGCCGCGCACGTCGTGGGCCGGGCACCGCCCCGCCGACGGCGCGCGGGTCGAGGTACTGACCGCGGTACAGGGAGGATGAGCATGGCAGTGCAGACCGACAAGCTCGCGTTCGGTGACCACCTGTTCGACTCGCGGCTGGTGATGGGCACCGGTGGTGCCGCGAACCTGGAGATCCTGGAGCGGGCGCTGGTCGCGTCCGGCACCGAGCTGACGACGGTGGCGCTGCGCCGTGTCGACGTCGCGGGCGGGACCGGGCTGCTGGACCTGCTGCGCCGCCTCGGGATCGCCGTGCTGCCCAACACTGCCGGCTGCCGGACCGCCGCCGAGGCGGTGCTCACGGCGCGGATGGCGCGCGAGGCGATGGCGACCGACCTGGTCAAGCTGGAGGTCGTCGCCGACGAGACGACGCTGCTGCCCGACCCGGTCGAGCTCCTCGACGCCGCCGAGCAGCTCGTCGACGACGGCTTCACCGTGCTGCCCTACACCAACGACGACCCGGTCCTCGCCCGTCGCCTGGAGCAGGTCGGGTGCGCCGCGGTCATGCCGCTCGGCTCGCCGATCGGGACCGGGCTGGGCATCCGCAACCCGCACAACATCGAGATGATCGTGGCCGCCGCGGGCGTGCCGGTCGTGCTCGACGCCGGGATCGGCACCGCCTCGGAGGCGGCGCTGGCGATGGAGCTGGGCTGCGACGCGGTCCTGCTCGCCACCGCCGTCACCCGTGCCGCCGACCCGGAGCGGATGGCCCGCGCGATGCGCCGCGGGGTGGAGGCGGGCTGGGACGCCCGGCACGCCGGTCGGATCCCGCGCCGCTACCGGGCACAGGCGAGCTCGCCCGACCGGGAGGACTGAGGACCGATGTCCGGGTGCGTTCCGCGGAACGCACCGGACCGGATCGGGAGGGCTCAGGCGGGGGCGACGCCGTCGGCGTGCCGCCGGGCCAGGGCGCGGTAGAAGTCCGGGTTGGTCCGCACCCACCAGCGGGCCTGCTCGGTCAGCTCGCCGTGCTCCTTCGCCGCGGAGCCGAGCATCAGCCGGTCGGCGGCCAGCTCGGAGTTCGGCGCGACCGTCGACCCGGCGGCGACCATCGCGCCCTCGCCGATCCGGGCACCGTCCTGCACGGTGCTGCCGTTCCCGACGACCGCGCGCCCCGATCGTGGCGCCGTGCACCACGCACAGGTGCCCGATCGTGGCGCCCTCGCCGATCTCGGTGACCGGGTCGTCGCCGCCGTGCAGCACCGACCCGTCCTGCACGTTGGCGCCGGCGCGCACGACGATCGGCCCCAGGTCGGCGCGGAGCACGGCGTTGTACCAGATCGAGGCGCCCTCCTCGACGCGCACGTCCCCGACGAGCGTCGCGGTCGGAGCGACGAAGGCGTCCGGGTGCACGGTGGGGGAGAGGCCCTCCAGGGCGAACAGCGGCATGGCCGACAGCTTCGCACCCGCCGCGGTGCCCGTCGGCGACGAGACCGCGTCGTCGCCCGCTCGCCCCGTGCCGCCCGGTCGTCGCTCAGTCGTGCGGGTGTGCGTGCAGCCCCAGGTCGGACAGCTCCAGCGCGGCCAGCGCCGCGACGACGGCGGGGTCCCCGGACCGCCACGCCGCCGCCGGGTCGGGCGCGACCCGGACCAGCCGCGACACCGGCACCCGGGACAGCGCCCGCACGGCCAGCAGGTCCGTCGCGGCGGTCCGCGCCGCGACGGCGGCACCGGCCCGCCGGGCGTAGCGCAGCCGCAGCGGCAGCCAGCCGAGCAGCACCGGCAGCAGCATCACCAGCGGGACGACGACCAGCGCCCCCGTCGCGAGGGTGCCGACGGCGTCGCCGAACTCCCGCCCCGCCGCGACGAGCTCGGTGCCCGCCCCCGCGGCCGGATCCAGCGCGCGGGCCAGGTCGGACCCGACGAACGGGATCGAACCGACCGCCCCGGCGACGCCGGTGAAGGTGTCGGAGACCCGTCCGCCCGCGGCGACCAGCGAGTCTCCGGGCCCACGCAGCGCGGACAGCCCGTCGTGCACG
This sequence comes from Pseudonocardia sp. 2-7, assembly GCF_056341085.1. Taxonomy (NCBI): domain Bacteria; kingdom Bacillati; phylum Actinomycetota; class Actinomycetes; order Pseudonocardiales; family Pseudonocardiaceae; genus Pseudonocardia; species Pseudonocardia sp. 2-7. Next base: position 5,114,355 of record NZ_CP094507.1, on the reverse strand, counting down.
GCCACGCCGGCGGTGACGGCGAGGACCGTCCACAGCAGCGCGACGACGTCGGCGACGACCTGGCGGGCGATCCGGTCGGGGCGTTCGGCGTACCAGCGCATCGGACCTGTCTACCGGGGCCGGAATCCGGTCGTCCCCGCGGCCCGCCCGTGCTCCGCTGGGCGGGCGGACCGTTCGCTCTCCCTCGACCGCGCCTCCTGGGATGTCCGCGCCCCGCTGCACGCGCAGAGCCCCGACTACGGCGTGGACGCACTCGTCGCCGATCCCACGAGTGGAACCACGGCCTCGGTGAGGTGGTCACCGCGCTCCTCGACCAGGGACCGACGCTGTCCGGTCTCACCGAGCACCGGGTCGTCCCCTGGGAGGCCCTGCCCGGCCGGATGGCCGGGGACGACGACGGCGGGTGGCACGTGACCGACGGCCTCCCCGATGTGCCACTGGGTGTCACCGTCCAGGCGACGCGCTGACCGGGCCGGTCACGAAGGCGCAGGCCGGTCCGGGCGTGGATGCCGGGTGGGCGGGCTGACGTCGCGTTCCGCGGAACGCGGTCCGTCCTCCCGCCCACCGGTTCCGCGCCGGTCTCCCGCGGTCTCCCACCGGCCGGTGCGCTGCGGCCCGCGTCCTCTTCCGGCCGTGTGGGTGCTCGGTCGCCCGGCGGAGGACCTGCGGGGTTCAGGCCGCGGCGGCCGTCGTGCCGGGCGGGAGCAGGGCGTCGAGGATCGGCTCGGGGTCGAGCCGGTCGCCGTACCAGTCCGGGGTGAGGGTGCTGCGATCGATCCGCAGCCGGGCCCGCGTGTTCCGTTCGACGAGGGACTCGGCGCTGCCGTCCAGCGGTCTGCCCGTGGCCTCGACGGCAGTGCCGTCGGGCCGGTGGAACAGCCAGTCCTCGCCGGGTGGACGCAGGACCAGGTAGCCGTGATCGTGCACCAGCCGGTGGTGGAACGAGCAGAGCAGGACCAGGTTGTCGACGTCCGTCGGCCCGCCCCGCAGCCAGTGCCGGACGTGGTGGGTGTGCAGGTGGCGTGCGTGGTGGCACCCCGGGAACCGGCAGGAACCGCCGCCGTCGGCGGTCAGGGCGGCGATCTGCGCCGGGCTCGCCAGGCGCCTGCTCCGGCCGAGGTACATCCGGTTCGCGGCGCGGTCGGTGAGCAGCACCCGGGCCCGGGCGTCGCAGGCCAGGCGCTCGGCGGTGCTCGCGGCGATCTCGGGGCCGCCGGCGAGGCGCGCGGTGCCGGTCCCCGCGTCGACGACGACCGTCACCCGCGCCGCACCCCGCTCGACGACCGCGGCTCCGGCCGCTCCCGGCCCGCGGACGACCAGGCCCAGCAGGGCGTCGACCCGCCGGGCGGCCAGGGTGTCGACGACGGCGCCCGGTGTCTGTTCCTCCGTGCGGCGGGCCTGTTCGTGCGGATCGGGCCCGTCCCATCCCGACCGTCGCCCCTCACGTGCGGCCGGATCGTCGGTGTCCTCGTCGCCGGGCGGGGCGGTGTGGCCGGCGGGAGCCGGGCGTGCGGTGGCGACCCCGGCCTCGATCGCGGCGACCAGGAGGGCGCCGTCCTCGGGAGTGAGCCGGGCCCGTACGACCAGGGACCCGTCGACGTCGTGGTGCCAGCTCACCCCGCGCCGGGCGGCGACGTCGCGCGGCGGCGCGCAGCGGCGGCGGACCGCGCGGACGACGGTCTCGACATGGCTCGCGGTCCCGCCGAGCGCCAGGTCCAGGAGCACCTGCTCGGCGTCCGGCCCGGCTGCGGCCAGCGGAGGATCGTCCGGCTCGGTGTCCCGGAGCGGCTCCGGAGCGGCGACGGCGACCGGCCGGCTCCCCGTGCCGTCCCACGGACCGGTGTCCCCGCGTCCGGCGGGTGACGTGGTGGCTCTGTCCGTCCTCCCGGCGTCCGACAGGTCGGATCCGGCGCCCGTTCCGGGGCCGTCGACGTCTCCGGCGCTGCGGTCCGTGCCCGTGTCGGACGCGTCTCCCGCTCCCCGGACGGTGTCACCAGGCCCTCCCCGTGATGCGCAGTCGACCGATGCCCCGCCGGAGTCGTCGTCGGGGTCGCGACCTGGGCGCCGGAGCGGCTCCGTGGCGGTGGCCGGCGGAGCAGCGGCGGCCATGCGGTCGAGGACCGCGTCGTCCGCGCCGACGAGGCGGGTGACGGCCCGGACCTTGGAGTAGGAGATCCGGCCGGCCGCGAACGCCTCGGTGATCCGGGGCAGCCGGGTCAGTGCGTGCGCGACCCGCAGGTGCTCGGTCGCGGTGCGCAGGCTCATCCCCGCCCGCCAGGTCAGCCAGTGGGCGCAGGACCGGACGCCGACGCCGCACCAGCCGCCGCGGTCGTCGAACTCGGCGAGCAGGCGCAGGAACCGGCACTCGGCGGCGGCGATGTGGCCGGCGAGGCCGAGGAGTTCGGACTCGAGATCCGGCAGGCTCAGTTCACCGGCGGGCGTGGTCGTGGGGGTGGAGGTCGGCACGGCGCTTTCTCCTTCGTCGAACGTGTGTTCGACAGGAGTATGCCGGGTGGGCCCGACAGTTCCGGTCCAGACCGACGGTGGGATCGGCGCGGACCGGGGCGATCGCGTTCCGCGGAACGCGATCCGGAATCAGCGACGACGCCCCCTCGCCTCGCACACCCTCCCGCCGTGCCGCCGTGCCGCCGTGCCGCCGTGCCGCCCTCCGCCGTGCCGGGCGGAGAGGCGTGGCCGGGGACGTCGAGGTCAGAGGAGGCCGAGCTTGGTGGCCGCGTAGACCGCCTCGGCGCGACGCGACACCATCAGCTTGCGCATCAGGTTGCCGACGTGGAACTTGACCGTCGTCTCGGAGATGAACAGCTCGGCGCCGATCGCGCGGTTGGACAGCCCCCGGGCCAGAAGACGGAGCACGTCCAGCTCACGGTCGGTCAGCCGTTCCCGGTCGGGCATCCCGCCGGACAGCGACCGCACCATCGCCGACGCCGACCGGGCGTCGAACGCGCTCTCCCCGCGGGACACCGCGCGGATGGCACGGACGAGCTCGGTGGTGTCGACGTCCTTCACCACGTAGCCGCGGGCGCCGGCCTGCACCGACTCGACGACGAGGCGGTCCTCGGCGAAGGTCGTCAGGACCAGCACCCCGATGCCGGGGTGGTCGGCGCACAGCTTGCGGCAGACCTCGAGACCGTCGGTCTGCGGGCCGGACGCCAGCTTGAGGTCGAGCAGCACCACCTGCGGCCGGCCGGTCGCGACGGCGGCGAACGCCTCCGGCGCGCTGCCCGCCTCGCCCACGATGCGCAGGTCGTCCTCGCGCTCCAGTACCGCGCGCAGCCCCTGGCGCATGATCGAGTGGTCGTCGACCAGCACGATCCGGATCGGCCGCGCCGCGACGCCCGCGGGACCGGGACCGCTGCGGGTCGCGGCGGTCCCACCGGACCCGTGCATCCCGCCGCCCGGCGCGTTCCCGCCGCCCTGCCCGGGGCCCGCCTGACCGGGGATGCCGTGACCACCGCCGTGACCACCGCCGAGGCCGGGGCCGTGCGCACCGACACCGGCTCCGCCGCGGGCATCCGGTCCGCCGCCGCTGCGGGCGTCCGTGACGGCGCGGCCCCGGGCGGGGCCGCCGGAGACGTGCCCGGGACCGCCCGGGGCGGTCCGTGTGCCGCTGCTCATCCGAGCTCCTTCCCCGGCGTCCCGATCGGGACGTCCACCTGCACCTGCAGCCCACCGATCCGCGAGCGGCGGAACCGCAGGGCCCCGCCCATCTCGCGGGCGCGGGCGTCCATGTTCACGAGGCCGCGGTGCTCCCCGGAGGGGCCGCGCACCGACGCCGCACGCAGCGTGCGGCGGATCTGCTCGGGTGAGGCGCCGCCGTCGTCGGAGATCGACAGGCGGACGCGGCCGTCGGCGTAGGCCAGTCGCACCACCGCCCGCGAGGCCGACGCGTGCATCGCCGTGTTGAACAACGCCTCGCCGGCGATCCGGAACAGCGACTGCTCGTGCTCGTGCGGCAGCGGCACCGGGGCCCCGCCGATCGTCACCTCGACCCGCAGCTCGTCGGGCATGTGCACGGTGGACAGCTGCCGCAGCATCGAGGGCAGGTCCTTGTCGGCGTGGTCGTCGTCGTTGAGCGCGTAGATCGCCGACCGCAGCTGCTCGACGGCGCGCCGGGTCAGGTCCTTGGCCGTGTCGAGGTGCTGGAGCAGGACCGGCTCGGTGATCTCCGACCGGCACAGCTCGATGTGCATCCCGGCCGACAGGGCGTACTGGGTGACGCTGTCGTGCAGCTCGCGGGCGATGCGGTGCCGCTCGTTGTCGAGGACCTCCCGCTGGCGGGCCGCCCCGAGTGCCTGCTGGGTGAGCATCAGCTCGTCGTTGCGGACACGCAGGTCCTCGGCCTGGGCCGCGGTGCGTGCGTGCAGCCGCTCGGCGCGCTCCAGCAGCGCGCAGTTCTGCAGCGCCGACGCCGTCTGACCGGCCAGGATGCGCAGCACCGAGTGGTCGGTGTCGTCGATGTGCCGTTCCGGCGGCGTCCACGCGACGAACCCGCCGACGGTGCGTCCGTCGAGCCGGATCGGGACGTGCAGGTGCCGGGGGCGCGGGTCGTCCTCGTGGTGGTGGTGATGGCCGTCGCCGGCGTGCAGCCGTTCCACGTGCCGGCGCACGCGCTCGGGCACCGACCCCAGGTCGGCCCACTCGACGCCGTCGGGGCCGAGGACCACGTGCCGCGGCGCGGCGTCGGGCAGCTCGCCGTCGACGAGCCCGAGCACCACCCAGTCCGCCGACAGGTGGTCGGCGGCCGCGTCGGCGACGGCGCGGACCAGCGCCTCGGAGCCCTCCATCGTGCGGACCAGCGCGGCCGAGATCCGGTCCAGCGCGAGGATGACCCGGCGCAGTCGTTCGGCCCCCTCGCGGTACTCCGGGTAGAACGACGGCTTGCCCGTCCGCAGGCCGGTGAGCTGGTCGAGGTCGGGGCGGGCCCGGCCCCCGGCGGCCGGCGACGAGGGCGGTGCGGGAGTGCGGCGGCGCGGGAAGCGGGCGGCGGCGGTCACCGCGAGGGCCTCCGTGCGGGCGTCACAGCGCTTCCCGGAACAGGTTCTCGATCTGCTCCACGCTCGCCGTGCGCGGGTTGGTGGTCAGGCAGGCGTCGCCGAGGGTGAGCCGGGACAGCCGCGGGACGTCGGCCTCGCGCACCCCGATCGCGGCGAGCCCGGTCGGGACGCCGACCTCGTCGGCCAGCTTGCGGACCTCGGTCGCGACCATGTCCACGGCCTCGTCGCCGGGCATCCCCGGCCGGGCGGGCAGCCCCATGGCCTGGGCGATCGGGACGAAGCGCGCCGCGTCGGCGTCGGAGGCCGAACCGTTGAACCGGATCACGTGTGGCAGCAGCACCCCGTTGATCAGGCCGTGCGGCAGATCGAGCATGCCGCCGACCTGGTGGCTCATGGCGTGGGTGGCGCCGAGGATCGCGTTCGTGAACGCCAGGCCCGCCTCGAGCGCGGCCTGCGCCATCGCGGTGCGGGGGCCGTCGTCGTGGCGGCGGATCATCGTGGTCGGCAGGTTGGCGTGGACGAGCGCGACCGCGTGCAGCGCGTGGGTGTCGGTCAGCGGGCCGTGGGCCAGCGACACGAACGCCTCGATGCCGTGGGTGAGCGCGTCCAGGCCGGTCGCGGCGTTGAGCCAGTCCGGCATGGTGACGAGCAGCCGCGGGTCGATCACCGAGACGTCCGGGACCAGGGCCCGGCCCATGATGGTGATCTTGGTGAGGCGGGCCGTGTCGGTGATGATGCAGAACTGGGAGACGTCGGCGCCGGTGCCCGAGGTCGACGGCACCATCACCAGCGGCGGGATCGGGTTGGCGATGCGGTCGATGCCCTCGTAGTCGAGGATCGTGCCGCCGTTGGCCGCGAGCAGGGCGACGCCCTTCGCGGCGTCGATCACCGAGCCGCCGCCGACGCCGATCACCACGTCGCAGCCGGAGCTCTCGTAGCGCTCGAACCCGGCCTGGATCTCGTGGTCCTTCGGGTTCGGGGTGATCTCGTTCCACAGCTGCGGACGCAGGCCCGCGGCGCGCAGGTGGCGCAGCAGCTCGGCGGGCCACCCGGCCTCGGTCACCCCCGGGTCGGTGACGACGAACGGCCGGCGCGCACCGAGCCGCAGGGCGGCGTGCGCGGTCTCCGGCAGCGAGTCCGGCCCGAAGACGATCTCCGGGGCGTGGAACTTGGACAGCCGCGGCCGCTCCCGCGGGCGGTGCGCCGCGCGAACGGTGTAACCCTCGTCGGCGCCGGACGTGCCGGTCTCCCCGTCGAGCACGAGAACGGTCTCCCGTCGCACGGTTCCGCGATGCCCGTGGTCAGGGGCGACGGGACCGGCCGAACCGGTGAGGACCACGTTGCCCTCCTCCTGCTGCTGCGCGTTGTCGACTCACCACTCGACGACGGCGAGCGGATCTGTCACGAGCGTGTGGCCCACGGTACAGGGACACCCTGTCCCGCGACCCCCTCGATCGGCGGACGGCGCGCCGATCCGCAGGTCGGAGCCGGGTCGTCGACCGGCTCCGGCCTGGCCGAAAGCGGAGGAGGTCAGGACGCGTGGATGGGCCCCTCGCGTTCGGCCAACCGGACGCCCTCGCCGCCCCAGTGCTGGGCGATCATCTCCGCGGCGATCGACACCGCGGTCTCCTCCGGGGTGCGGGCGCCCAGGTCCAGCCCGATCGGCGACGACATCTTCGCGATCTCGGCCTCGGTCACGCCCCGCTCGCGCAGACGCTCGAGCCGGTCGTCGTGGGTGCGCCGCGAGCCCATCGCCCCGATGTAGCCGACCTCGGGCAGCCGCAGCGCGACCTCCAGCAGCGGCACGTCGAACTTCGGGTCGTGGGTGAGCACGCACAGCGCGGTGCGCTGGTCGATCCGGCCCGCGTCGGCCTCCGCCTGCAGGTACCGGTGGGGCCACTCGACCACGACCTCGTTGGCCCCCGGGAAGCGGCTCGCGGTCGCGAACACCGGACGGGCGTCGCAGACGGTCACCCGGAAGCCGAGGAAGGTGCCCATCCGGGCCACCGCGGCGGCGAAGTCGATCGCCCCGAACACGATCATGCGGGGCGGCGGCGCGAACGACTCGACGAAGATCTGCAGGCCCTCCCCGCGTCGCTCGCCGTGGACGCCGTAGGTCAGCGTCGCGTTGCGGCCGGAGTCGAGCAGACCGCGGACGTCGTCGCGCACGGCGTCGTCGATCCGGTCCGAACCGGTGCCGCCCTCGGTCCGGTCCGGCCAGACGATCAGGCGCCTGCCGAGCAGCTCCGAGGGGCCCGCGACGACCGTGGCCACCGCGACCGGGTCCTCGTCGCGGATCGCCTCGGCGATCCGGCCGAGCTGTGCGTAGGTCTCCGGGGTCACCTTCTCCACGAAGATGTCGAGGATGCCGCCGCAGGTCAGGCCGACGGCGAACGCGTCGTCGTCGGAGACGCCGTAGCGCTGCAGCACCGGCCGTTCCTCGGACAGCACCTGCTGCCCGAGCTCGTAGACCGCGCCCTCGACGCAGCCGCCCGAGACCGAGCCGACGGCCTCGCCCGCCGGGCCGACGAGCATCGATGCCCCCGGCTGGCGCGGTGCGGACCGGAAGGTCCCGACCACCGTCGCGAGCGCGGCCGGCTCACCGTTCTTCCACCAGCCTTCGAGCTGGTCGATCACGTCACGCATTGCGCACCACCTCAAGCAGTTTCTCCAGCGTGTCCAGGCTGTGCCCGGCCAGCAGGTCGTCCAAGTGCGGAAGGGCCGCGACTATTCCCCCCTGGACCGGGGCGTAGCCGTCCTTGCCCGCGTGCGGGTTGACCCAGACCAGCCGGTGGGCCAACCGGGACAGCTGCTCGGCCTGGGTGCCGAGCAGCTCGGTGCCGCCGCGCTCCCAGCCGTCGGAGAAGACGACCACGACCGCCCGCCGGGCCGCACCGCGGCGTCCCCAGCGGTCGACGAAGGCCTGCAGCACCTCGCCCAGCCGGGTGCCGCCCGACCAGTCCGGGATCGCCCTGCCCGCGGCGCGCAGCGCGTGCTCGGGGTCGCGCAGCCGCAGCTCACGGGTGATGCGGGTGAGCCGGGTGCCCAGGGTGAACGCCTCGACCGAGCGCGGCGAGCGACGGACGACGACGTGGGCGAAGCGCATCAGCGCGTCCGCGTAGGGCTCCATCGACCCCGAGACGTCGATCAGCAGCACGACCTTGCGCGGCCGGCGCGAGGTGTCGCGCCGGGCCAGCCGGAAGATCTCGCCCTGGTTGCGCAGCGCCGCGCGCAACGTGCGCTGCGGGTCGGCCTCGCCGTGCCGGTTGCGCCTGCGGCGCCGCGACGCCCGGGTCGGCGGCTCCGGCTTCAGCAGGGTCATCAGCCGGCGCAGGTGCTCGCGCTCGGCGGGGGAGAGCTCCCCGAGGTCGCGGTTGCGCAGGATCTCCGCGCCGGTCGCGGCGGCCTTGATCTGCGGGCCGTCGGTGTCGTCGGAGTCGTCCTCCCCGCCCTCGCTGCCGGGCAGCAGCGCGGCCAGCTTCGGTGGTGCGGGCGGGCGGTCGTCGCGGTTGCTCGACGGGCGGTTGCTGGTCGGCTCGAACCAGGACGGGAACGCCAGGTCGTACCGGACGATGTCGTCGGGGTCGGCGCACAGCGTCAGCCGGCCGGCCCAGTACGCCTGGTCCCGGTCGGTGACCTCCAGGGTGTCGAGCGCCTGCAGGTAGGCGGTCACCCGGTCCTGGGTGACCGGGACCCCCGCCGCGCGCAGGACCTCGGTGAACCCGACGAATCCGGTCAACAGCTCGTCGGTGGTGCCGGTGGGCTCCGCCGCGGGCGGCCGTGGCGGGGCCGCCGGGGACGGGCTCGGGGGGACGGTCATCGCGGCCGGGTCAGGATGCCAGCAGGGTGTCGAGCTGCTTGTGGACCCGGTCGGCGTCCTCCCGGTACTTGAGGACGGCGCCGAGGGTGCGCGCCGCCGACTCCGGATCCAGGTGCCGGGCACCGATCAGCTGCAACGCCCGGGCCCAGTCCAGGGTCTCCGCGACACCCGGCGGCTTGATCAGGTCGGCGTGGCGCAGCTTCTGCACGGCCCGCGCGACCGACGCGGCGAGGCGCTCGGGCACCTCGGGCAGCCTGCTGTGCAGGATCTCGATCTCGCGCTCGATGTTCGGGTGCTCCAGCCAGAGATAGAGGCAGCGCCGCTTGAGCGCGTCGTGCACCTCGCGCGTCCGGTTCGAGGTGAGGACGACGACCGGCGGCGTCGTGGCGCGCACCTCCCCGAGCTCGGGGATGGTCACCGCGTGCTCGGTGAGGACCTCCAGCAGGAAGGCCTCGAACTCGTCGTCGGCGCGGTCGATCTCGTCGATGAGCAGCACCGACGGGCTGGTGCGCAGCGCCTGCAGGATCGGGCGGGACAGCAGGAAGCGCTCGTCGTAGAGGCCGGCCTCGACGGTGTCCGGATCGAACCCGTCGCGCCCGCTCGCGGCCTCCAGGGTGCGCAGGTGCAGCAGCTGGCGGGGGAAGTCCCAGTCGTACAGGGCCTGACCGGCGTCGATTCCGTCGTGACACTGCAGGCGGATGAGCGGTGCGTCCAGCGTGGCGGCCAGTGCCTGGGCCAGCGCGGTCTTGCCGGTCCCCGGCTCGCCCTCGCAGAAGAGCGGACGGTTCATGCGCAGGGCGAGGAAGGCCGCCGTCGCGAGACCGTCGTCGGCGAGGTAGCCGGTCGCGCGCAGCGCGTCGGCGAGCTCGGCCGGGCTCCCGGGGCCGGGTGCAGGTTCGTTCACCGAACCAGCATGCAGGACGAGCGGTGAACGCGGCCACAGCAGGAGGGTCCCTCCTCCCCGCGCGGGCGGGTCCGGGACCTCCCCGTGACGACGAACGAGGCCCCCGGAAGGTTCGAGTTGCTTCCGGATCAGAAATGTTCACGATCACGTGATAGGTCCGTGATGTGACGTCGTTGACCAGTGCCTTTAGGGAGAATCTGATAATTACATCGTTGTCACAGTGATTCCGCTCACGGGTCCCTTCATTGACGAATTCTTCCCGCGCATTCACCTTTCTCGTCGGCCGGTCCACCGGAGCGGCCGCCTGAACGAGTCACACATCCGGACCCGCCGCGCCGAACCACCCCCGTCCCGCGGCTGTCCGGTCCGTCGAGGAAACGGAACGGGACGGGGACGAGAGAGACCACCTCCGCGGGCGTCATGGACGTCGCTCCCCGGTCCCGATCGACGCACCCGCGACGACACGGTGGGCACATCTGTGCCCTGGGGACCTCCTGCGCGGAGTGTGCGTGTCCTCGGGACGGCGCGGTGGGAGCGAAACGATGACCAAGGGACCCAAGGGCCGAAGTCTGCTGCGCATGGCTGCGGCGGGTGTCGTCGCGGTCGGCGCGACGGCTGCGATCGCCGGTACCGCCAACGCCGCCCCGGACGAGGTCTGGGACCAGCTCGCACAGTGCGAGAGCGGCGGCAACTGGTCGATCAACACGGGTAACGGGTACCACGGTGGGCTGCAGTTCACGCCGTCCACCTGGAAGGCCTTCGGTGGCACCGGCTCGGCGCAGAACGCGAGCCGCGCCGAGCAGATCGCCGTCGCCGAGAGGGTGCTGGCCGCCCAGGGCTGGGGCGCCTGGCCGTCCTGCTCGAAGAAGCTGGGCATCACCGGCCACTCGGCCGACACCGGCAAGCGTGTGAAGGCGTCCGCCCCGGCCGCCTCCGCGCCGAAGAAGAAGGCGGCCGCCCCGGCCGCCGGCGGCTACACGGTGAAGTCGGGCGACACCCTCGGGAAGATCGCCGCCGCGCACGGCACCTCCGTCGCCGCGCTGGCCGCCGCGAACGGCATCGGCAACGTGAACGTGATCAGCGTCGGCCAGGTCCTGAACCTCGGCTGATCCCGCCGACCGTTCCCGGGCCGCCATCCGGGACGGGCGGCACGGGGTGCGCGGTGTCCCCAGCACCCGCCCCGGCGGACGACGGCCCGGGTCCTCCTTCCCCTCGAGGGGAGGCGGACCCGGGCCGTTCCGTCGTTCCGGGGCGCCCGGCCGGGCTCAGGTCGAGTTGACCCACTCGTCGGAGCCGTCGGCGAACCGCTGGTGCTTCCAGACCGGCAGCAGCCGCTTCACCTCGTCGACGAGCTCGGCGCAGGCGGTGAACGCCTCCCGGCGGTGCTCGGCGGCGACGGCGCAGGCGAGGGCGACCTCGCCGATGTCGAGCGGGCCGACCCGGTGGCTGACCGCGAGCGCCCGGACGCCGGGGGAGCGAGCGGCCACCTGCTCGGCGACCTCGGCGACGATCCGGGCGGCCGTCGGGTGCGCGCTGTACTCCAGCCCGTGCACCGACTTCCCGCCGTCGTGGTCACGCACGACGCCGGCGAAGGTGACGACCGCGCCGGCCGCGGCGTGCTCGACCAGGCGGGCGTGCTCGTCGACGTCGAGCGGCTCCTCGCCGACGGCCGCACGCAGGACCGTCGCGGTCCGCGTGGTCGCGGGATCGGTCATCGGTGGTCTCCTCCGTGCAGCTGGTCGACCGCGTGGTCGAGGACCCCGGCGAGCACGCCGAGGCCGTCCTTCACCCCGCCCGGGGAGCCGGGCAGGTTGACGATCAGGGTGCGGCCCGCGACCCCGGCCAGGCCGCGGGAGAGCACCGCGGTGGGCACCTTCTCCTCCCCGGCGCGGCGGATCGCGTCGGCCAGGCCCGGGATCTCGTGGTCGAGCACCGCCCGGGTGACCTCGGGGGTGGCGTCGGTGGGGGAGATGCCGGTGCCCCCGGTGGTGACGACGACCGCGACCCCGTCGGCGACGGCCGTCCGCAGCGCCTGCCCGACCGGCTCGCCGTCCGGCACGACGACCGGGTCCGGGGTGTCGTAGCCGCGCTCGCGCAGCCAGGCGACGATCGGCGGCCCGCCGCGGTCGGTGTAGACGCCCGCCGCGGCCCGGTTGGACGCGGTGACGACCCGGGCGGTGCGCGCGGCGGTCATGCCCCGCGCTCCCACAGCCCGGTCTTGCCGCCCTCCTTGCGCTCGACGCGCACGGCGTCGAGCACGGCGGCCGGGTCCACGGCCTTGATCATGTCGTGCAGGGTGAGCCCGGCGACGGCGACCGCGGTCAGCGCCTCCATCTCCACCCCGGTGCGGTCGGTGGTGCGGACCTCGGCGCGGATGGCGACCCGGCCGGCGTCGCCGTCGGTGGCCGGGGTCAGGTCCAGCGTCACCCCGCTGATCGCGATCGGGTGGCAGAGCGGGACGAGGTCCGGGGTGCGCTTGGCGCCCATGATCCCGGCGATGCGGGCGGTGGCGAGCGCGTCGCCCTTGGGGAGGCCGTCGGTCTCCAGCAGGTGCACGACCTCGGCCGTGGTGTGCACGGTCCCGGTCGCGACGGCGGCGCGGCGGCCGGGCGGCTTGTCGGAGACGTCGACCATCCGGGCCGCCCCGGCGTCGTCGACGTGGCTGAGCGCGGGGCCGGGCCGGTTGTGCTCGGTGGTCACGACCCCGACAGTACGGGGGGCGCCGGTAGGGCGGCCCCCGCCACTCCGTGTATACGGGCCGGGGCCCCCGGATGGCCCAGTCGCTGTGATCTGTATCACGTTTGTGGAACCGATCGCACTGTTTGCACGAACGTTTCTCGTTCGTGATCGGGGCTCGTCACCTGCGCAAACGCATTGCCCGAACATCATGTGTCCGGTACGTCCGACGCCACGCCGTGTCGCCGTCGACTTTCGCGTCGTCCTGACGTGACCTACCTTCGATCCCGGCTCGGCCGACTCCCCCATGCGGCCGGGCTCCGGTGCCGCAACGCTCCCTGTCCGGCGGTCCACCGGCCCCCGAGGTATCGGTGTGGGACAGGGCCGATCGACAGACGGATCGGTGGCCGCTCCCCCGGCCGCCGGAACGGGCACCCACTCCCCGGGTGCGGTTCGGGACGCGTCACGCTGGAGAGCCAGCCATGCCTCGTTACCGTGGGAAACACCGCAAACCGAGCACCGCCGGCCGCACGATCGCCCGGACCGCCGTCGCCGGTGCCGTCCTCGGCGCCCCGATGCTGGCGGTCGTGGGCACCGCGAACGCCGCCACCGACTCCACCTGGGACTCCCTCGCACACTGCGAGAGCACCGGGAACTGGGCCGCGAACACCGGCAACGGGTACTACGGCGGCCTGCAGTTCAGCCCGAGCACCTGGAAGGCCTACGGCGGCGGCGAGTACGCCACGTCGGCGCACCAGGCCACCCGGGCCCAGCAGATCGCCGTCGCCGAGAAGGTCCTGGCCGCCCAGGGCTGGAACGCCTGGCCGTCGTGCTCGTCCAAGACCGGCGCGTCCGGGTCCGCCACGCCGCGGACCCTGGAGACCGACTCCGGCACCCGGGCCCCGGAGCGTGTGAAGGCCAGCGCCCCCGCGGCGTCGTCCGGCGGCACCTACACGGTGAAGTCCGGCGACACGCTGGGACAGATCGCGGCCGCGCACGGCATCGCGAACTGGAAGGACCTGCTGTCCAAGAACCCGGGCCTCGGCGCCGGGCACCTGATCACCCCCGGCCAGGTCATCAACACCTGATCCCGGCACGACGACGCCCCGGTCCCTCCGCGAGGGACCGGGGCGCACGTGTGTCGGGGCCGGTGCGGTGGTTCAGGTACCGGCGAGGCGGCGCAGCTGCCCGGGGGTGTCGACGTCGTCCGGGACGGCGACGTCGCCGCACTCGACCAGCTCCACGTCGGAGCGGCCCGCCAGGTAGTCACGGGCGCCGGAGTCCCCGGAGGACAGCGCGACGACCCCGGACCAGTGGTCCCGGCCGAGCAGGACCGGGTGCCCGGGGACGCCGTCGAACGCGGCGCGCCGCAGCGACGACGGCCCGGCGCCGTCGACGACCCGGCGGATCGCCTCCGGCCCGATGCCCGGCAGGTCGACCAGGTGCACCAGCGCCGCGCCGGTGCCGGGCAGGTGGGTCAGCGACCCGAGCCCGCGCCGCAGCGACGCGCCCATGCCCTCGTCCCAGTCCTCGGCGACCACGACACCGACGTCACTGCCGTCGGTGCCGAGGCCGGCGCCGCGCAGCACGTCGGTGACGTCGTCGGCGCGGGCGCCGAGCACGACGGTGACCGGGCCGCACCCACCCGCCTGCAGCGCCTTCACCGCCCGCACCGCGAGCGGCTCACCGTGCAGTCGGACCAGCGCCTTCGGGGTGCCCATGCGGCGCCCGGCGCCGCCCGCGAGCAACAGGCCAGCGACCACGGTCAGCGGTTGATCTCGGTGACCGGGTGCTCGTAGGGCACGCTGGCGACCGGGAACTCGATGTCGCCGAACGGCGACATGTTTCCCTGGACGCTGCCCAGGAGCTCGGTGACCGGGTGGTCGCCCTCGTCGGAGTGCGGCCACTCCGGGTGGATCCGGTCCTGCTTCGCGGGCTTGGCGGCCATCGCGTCCTCCAGCGTCGTCGTCCGGTCCCGGGCGGGACCGCGGCAGTCTCCTGTGCCCAGTATCGCGGACGCGGGCGCGGCTGTCCGCCCCGGTGCGCCCGCGATCGTCCGACTACCCTGGCGATGATGCAGACGTCCCTGGTCGAGTGGTTGCGCGGGCAGGACGACGGGTTCCTCGCCGCGCTGCTGCGCGCGCGTCCGGACCTCGCCGTCCCGCCCCCCGGCGACCTCACCGTGCTCGCGACCCGCGCCTCGATCCGGGCGTCGGTGCAGCGCGCCTGCGAGGACCTGGGCACCGTCGCGCTGACCGTGCTGGACGCGCTGGTGCTGGCGACGGCCTGGCGGACCCCGGCCGACGCGACGACGCCCGGCGCGGGCCTGCGCGGCTGGCTCGGCGCCGACGTCGACGCGGCCACCGTCGCCGAGGGACTCGCCGCGCTGCGCGACCGCGCGCTGGCCTGGGGCCCGGACGACGCGGTGTCGCTGGTCCCAGCGGCCGCTGACGTCGTCGGGCCGTGGCCCGCCGGGCTCGGCGCCCCCGCCACCGGTGCGGCGGCGGGACCCGAGCTCGACACGCTGCTCGCCGGGGTGGGCGACGACGAGCGCAAGGTCCTCGAGGTGCTCGCCCAGGGCCCGCCGGTCGGCCGCTCCCGCAACGCGAACGGCTCGACCGGGCCGGTCGGGTCACTCGTCGAGAAGGGACTGCTCACGCGCCGCGACGCCGACACCGTCGAGCTGCCCCGCCAGGTCGCGCTCGCCCTGCGCGGCGACCGTCCGATGGGGCCGCTGGACCTGTCCCGGCCGGACGTCCCGCTGCGCGTGCGGGAGACCCCGCTGGTCGACGGCACCGGCGCGGGGGCCGCGCTGGAGTTCCTGCGTCGCACCGACCTGCTGCTGGAGTGGCTGGCGCGGGAGTCGGTGCCGGTGCTGCGCTCGGGCGGGTTCGGCGTGCGCGAGCTCAAGCGTGCGGCGAAGGCGGCCGACACCGACGAGCCGACCGCCGCGCTGGTCCTGGAGATCCTGCACGCCGCGGACCTGGTCGGAGCGACCGAGTCGGTGGCACCCGAGTGGCTGCCGACCACCACGTGGGACGTCTGGGGGACCGGCCCGGAGGAGTCCCGCTGGGCGGTGCTGGCCCAGGCCTGGCTGGAGCTGCCGCGCCTGCCCGGGCTGGTGGGGCGCCGCGACGAGACCGGCAAGCCGATCACCGCCCTGTCCGACGGGCCGCGCCGTCCCCCGGCCGCCCGGGACCGCCGTCGGGTCCTGGACGCGCTCGCCGACCTCTCGCCCGGCACCTCGGTGGGGTCGCCGGAGGACCTGGCGCGGCTGCTGGCCTGGCACGCCCCGCGCCGCGGCGGACGGCTGCGCGACGAGACGGTCGGCTGGACCGTCGCCGAGGCCACCGCGATCGGCGTGGTCGCCCTCGACGCGCTCACCACGGCCGGGCGGGTGCTGCTCGACCCGGCCCTGCGCCCGGACCCGGCGCACCCCACCCGGCACCCCACCGAGCTGGCCGCGACGCTGCACGCGGCGCTGCCCACCCCGGTGGAGGAGATCCTGCTCCAGGCCGACCTGACCGCCGTCGCACCCGGGCGGCTGTCGGCGGACCTCGCGCACGAGCTCGCGATCCTGGCCGAGGTCGAGTCCGCGGGCGGCGCCACGGTGTACCGCTTCACCGAGCGCAGCCTGCGCCGGGCGCTGGACACCGGCCGCACCGCCGACGACGTCCGCGAGATCCTCGAGGCCCGTTCCCGCACCCCGGTCCCGCAGACCCTGACCTACCTCGTGGACGACGTCGCCCGCCGGCACGGCAGGCTGCGCGGCGGCGCGGTCAGCTGCTTCCTGCGCTCCGACGACGAGGTGCTCCTGTCCGAGGTGCTCGCGCACTCCGCGGCCGAGGAGCTGGGGCTGCGCCGGATCGCCCCGACCGTCGTGGTCAGTTCGCTGCCGCTGGCCGAGGTGCTCGACGGGCTGCGGGCGGCCGGCTTCAGCCCGGCCGCTGAGGACGCGGTCGGCGCCGTCGTCGACCTCGGGCCGAAGGGGCGGCGCACCGAGCCGCGGCTGCGTCGCGGCACCCGGGACGCCAGCCGGGTCGTCGACCGGTCCCCGACGGACCGGGCCGAGGAACTCGTCGAGCGGCTGCGGGCGGGGGACCGCCTGGCCGGGGTACGCGACAGTGTCGCCGGGCGGCGTGAACTCACCGGCGCGACCGGGAACCTGGCCTCGCTGCAGGAGGCGGTGCGCGAGGGCCGGACCGTGTGGATCGGCTACGTCGACGCGCACGGCGTAGCCGGGGACCGGGTGCTCGCGCCGGTCTCGGTCGGCGGCGGGTACGTGGAGGGCCGTGACGCGCTCGACGGCGAGCTGCGCCGCATCCAGCTGCACCGGATCACCTCGATCGCCCCGGTGGACGCCGGATCGGAGCAGCCGGCCGGACGCGACTAGCCCCGGACGCGGTACCGCGGCGGCGCCGGCACACGATGTGCCGGCGCCGCCGCGGTGTCCGGGTCGGTCGGGTACGGGTCAGCGCGCGCCGGCGGCCATCCGCTGGTGCATCGCGTGCTGCACCAGCGCGATCAGGGTCTCCTTGGTCGACTGCCGGTGCCGGGCGTCGCACACGACCATCGGGACGGCCGGGTCGATCGACATCGCCTCGCGCACGTCATCGAGGGTGTGCTGCAGCTGCCCGTCGAAGGCGTTGACCCCGACGACGTAGGGCAGGCCACGGTCCTCGAAGAAGTCGATCGCGGCGAAGGAGTCGGCCAGGCGCCGGGTGTCGACGAGGACGACGGCGCCGATCGCGCCGCGGACCAGGTCGTCCCACATGAACCAGAACCGCTGCTGGCCCGGCGTTCCGAACAGGTAGAGCACCAGGTCGGTGTCCAGCGAGACGCGACCGAAGTCCATCGCGACGGTCGTGGACCGCTTGTTGGGGGTGGCGGAGAGGTCGTCGTGCGACGCGCTCGCCTCGGTCATCACCGCCTCGGTGGTCAGCGGCATGATCTCCGAGACCGATCCGACGAAGGTGGTCTTCCCGACGCCGAACCCACCGGCCACCACGATCTTGGCCGACATCGTCGCGGCACGGGCCATCCCGGCCGCGGGCTGGGGCGGCTGTGGCCTAGAGCCGACGGAGTCCACTCAACACCCTTTCCATCAGCGCGAGGTCCGGCGCGTTGCCGGGGGTGCTCGCGGTCTGGTGAACGGTCACCGTGCCGTTCGAGGCCATGTCCCCGAGCAGCACCCGGGCCACGCCCAGGGGGAGCGACAGCAGCGCCGCGACCTCGGCCACCGAGCGGGTCTGCTCGAGCAGCAGGTCGGCGACGGAGCGGTGCTCCATCGGCAGCCGTTCCAGCTGGCTGCGGGCTCGGTTGCTGACCGAGACCAGGGTCTCGACGGCCAGCTCGTAGCCCGACTTGGTCCGTCCCCGCGTCCAGGCGTAGGGCCGGACGAAGGCGGCGCCACCCGCGGACGGGGGCACCGGCGGCGGCGCTGCCACTGGGTCGTGCGCGGGGCCGGGCCCCGTGTTCTGTGCCGGGTACGGCGACGGCCGGTCCGGCCGGTCACCGGTCCGCTGGGCCTCCAGCTCGTCCGGGGTGGGCGGCAGCCCGTAGGCCGCCGATCCGCCGATGGGGCCGGTCACCTCGGCCGGGTTCGGCGGTGGGACCGGGCGCCCGGGGGCGGCGACCTCCGGCTCGACGTCGTCCTCCGGACGGTTGCGCCCCCATCGGCGCTTCTTCGGCTTGCGCTTGGAGTCCAGGCTGAACCCGTTCATGACGTCGGCGAACGTCGGCTCGGGGCCGTGTCCGCCCGGGTCCTGGGTCATCGGATCTCACCCGCTCTGGTCGATCCTGGGATGGGGTGCATGACGGTAACGCGTCCTGAGGGTCCGGAGTCGCGGCCTCAGGGCCCGAACGAACCCTGCAGCTCGGCGCGCAGCTCCGGGGTGAGCAGCTGGCCGACCCGGTCGACCAGCAGCGTCATCTCGTAGCCGACGAGGCCGATGTCGCAGCTCGGCGAGGCGAGCACGGCCAGGCAGGAGCCGTCGCTGATCGACATGAGCAGCACGATCCCGCGGTCCATCTCGACGACGGTCTGCACGACGCCACCGGCGTCGAAGCAGCGCGCGGCGCCCTGGGTCAGGCTGACCAGACCGGATGCGACGGCGGCGAGCTGGTCGGCCCGGTCGCGCGGCAGCCGGTCGGATGCGGTCAGCAGCAGCCCGTCGGTCGACACCACGATGGCGTGCGCGACACCCGGGACGCGCTCCGCGAAGTTGGTGACCAGCCAGCCGAAACGGCTCTGGCTCGGCTGTGCCTGCGGTGCCCTCACTGGTTCTCCTCGGGGTCGGACGAGTTCGGTCGGTCCGCGGCGGGCTCGGGGGTGCCGGTCGCGGTGGTGTCCTGCGGGGCTCGGGTGCCCTGCCGGTCGTGCTGGTCCTGCGGGTCGTGCTGCTCGGAGTCGCCGTCGACCGTGTCCGTCGTGCCGGCCAGTGCGTTGCGGCGGACACCGGAGGCGCTCTCCCGGCCCTGACGCACGCCCTGCTGGTAGCTGGCGAGACGGCCACGGACGCTCTCGGCGTCCCTCGGCTCCGCCGGAGCGGGGCTGAGCACGGTCGATCCTGCCGCACTGCCCGGGAGCAGTCGCGCCCGCGGGCGTCGCTTGGGCAGTCCGGCGGTCGTCAGGTCGTCACCGGCGGTCTCCGACTCGTCGCCGTCGGTGGCCTCGCGGGCCTGACGCCAGACGTCGTCGGCGGGGGAGGCGAAGCCCGACGGGGGCGCCGGGGCGTCGGCCGCGGCGGGGGCCGCGGCACCCGCCGGGGCGCCGTCGTTCGGGCCGGCGCCGTCCTGCCAGCGGACCGGCACCGAGCGGTTCGAGCGGAACCAGGCCGAGGCGATGTCGTCGAAGATCGGGGTGGTCTGACCCATGTCGAACCCGGTCTGGGCCCGGGCCGACTCGACGGCCCCGGGGCGCCGGAGCTGACCCCGGTCGCCCTCGACGGGCACCTTCGGTGCGAACAGCGCGTCCTGCGAGGAACCGGCGGCGTTCGCGGCCAGGCCCGCCGGGCCCGCGGCCCGGCCACCCTCCCGCTTCGGCAGCGGTGCGGGCGCCTGCCGGCCCGGCGCCTGCTGCACCGGACGCTCCTGCGGAGCCTCCGGGTGCTGCGCCTGCTGGACCGGCTGCGCCTGCTGGGGGGCGGGCTGCTGCGGTCCGCGGGCCGGTGCCGGGGGCGGGCCCTGGCGGCCGGGCCCACGGGTGGGCAGCGTCGGTCCGGCGCCGCGGGCCGGCATGACCGGGCGTCGCGACGGGGAGGGACGGGACCCGTTGGTGCGGGCCGGGAGCGGCCCGCCCATCGGTGTACGGCCGGACGGGCGGATCGTCGGGAGTGCCGCGGTCTCGGGTTCGGTACCGGCGGAGCCGCCGTCCCCGGATCCGGTTTCCCCGGAGCCGTTGTCCGCGGCTGCGCCGTCCACGGACGCGGTGTCCGCGGGACGGTCGCCGTCGGCGCCGGTCCCGGGGGCGTCCGCGGACGCGGCCGTGCCGGTGGTGTCGTCCTCGGCGGGGTCGGTCGCGGTGCTGCCCGCCCCGGTGGCGCCGACCCCGGTGGCGTCGACCCCGGTGGCGTCGACGTCGGTGTCGTCGGACGGGGTGTGGCCGGACGGGGCGCTCACGTCGGTGCCTGCCGCGTCCGCGGCTCCGGTCCCGTCGTGGGCGTGACCGTCGGTCCTGCGGGCGTCGGTGCGGTCGCCCGGGGCCGGAGGGAACGGCGCGATGCCGTTCGTCCGGGCCGCGAGCGGTGTCTCCTCCGGGGCGGTCCCCTCGGTGTTCCGGTCGGTGTCCCCGTCGGTGGCGCGGGAGTCCACGGAGCCGTCGGTGTCCGGGTCGGTCCCGTCCGGACCGTCCTCGGTGACGGCGTCGGCGTCGGTCTCCCCGGAGCCCTCGTCGCCGGCCGGGGTCCGCCGGTGGTCCTCGGGGCCGTCACCGATCGCCCGGTCCAGGACGACGGTGTCGTCCATGTCGCGGTCGGCGCGGACCCGGGCCGCGGCGGCCGCCGCAGCGGCACCCGCCAGCCCGAGCGCGGCGGCGGCCGACGGGGCTGCGGTGCCGCCGGAGCGGTCCGCGTCACCGTCGGTGTCGGTGTGGTCGGTGCCGTCGGCGGGGACCGCGGCCTCGGTGTCCTCGGTGTCCGTGAGGGATCCGGCGCCGGTGCCCGTGTCGTCGGACGGGCCGTCACCGTCGCCGGACGGGGCCGGGCCGGTGCCCCGGAAGGCCTCGGCGCCGTGCGGGGCGTCGCCGTCGGCGGGACCGGAGCCGGCCTCGTCGGCCGGGGTGAAGACGTCGGCCGGGGTCCGCCCGTCGTGTGCGCCGTCCTGCGACGGCGCGAAGGCCGACAGACCCTGTGGGGCGGACCCGTTCAGGGTCGGGGCCGACCCGTCGGCGGTCTGCCCGCCGGCGTCGCCGGGGGCCGCGTTCTTCGTCAGCGACGACCCCGGACGGCGCGTCGGCAGGCTCGAGGCCGAACCGTTGCGCGCCGTCGTGGACGAGGGCGTGCCGGTCTCGAAGGTCGGGGTCATCGGGCCGTCGGAGCCCGCGACCA
Source organism: Pseudonocardia sp. 2-7 (assembly GCF_056341085.1). NCBI lineage: Bacteria > Bacillati > Actinomycetota > Actinomycetes > Pseudonocardiales > Pseudonocardiaceae > Pseudonocardia > Pseudonocardia sp. 2-7. The sequence goes on along the minus strand of NZ_CP094507.1, from coordinate 5,093,394 downwards.
TCGACGGCAGCGACCCTCCGCGACCGTTCCCGTTCACCGCGACCGGGGAGTCCGGCCGGGGCCCGTCGGGCGCTCCGCCGCCGGTCAGCGCCGGGGCCGGCTGCGGGGCCTGCTGCTCGCCAAGCTGGGGCGGCACGCCGCCCCAGCTGCCCGGGTCGCCGTCGCGGCGCTGCTCGGGCAGCTGCGCGGAGGGCACCAGCTGCGGCGGGACGGTCACCGAGGCGCTCAGCCCACCCGAGCCGCCGCCGACCGCGGCCGAGGCGAGCCGGACGCCGACGCGGTGCCGTGCGGCCAGCCGGCCGACCACGAACAGGCCCATCCGCCGGGAGGCCGACACGTCGACCTCGGCCGGGCCGGACAGACGCTGGTTGGCGTCGACCAGCTCGGAGTCGGTCATGCCGACACCGCGGTCGGAGATCTCGACCAGCAGCGACTCGTCGGCGGTGCGGGTCGTCGACATGACGACCTGCGAGTCCGGCGGCGAGAAGTTCGTCGCGTTGTCCAGCAGCTCGGCGAGCAGGTGGACGAGGTCGTTCGCGGCGCGACCGGCGATCGTCGCGTTCGGCGGGGTCTGCACGACGACCCGCTGGTACTGCTCGACCTCCGACACCGCGGCCCGCAGGACGTCGACGACCTGCACCGGCGCAACGTTCCGCTTCGCCAGGTCGGTGCCCGCGAGGACCAGCAGGTTCTCGCTGTTGCGGCGCATACGTGTCGCGAGGTGGTCCAGCTGGAACAGGTTCGACAGCTGGTCCGGGTCCTGCTCGTTGCTCTCCAGCTGTTCGATCAGCTGCAGCTGGCGCTCGACGAGCGCCTGCGAACGGCGGGAGAGGTTGACGAACATCGAGTTGACGTTCTGCTGCAGCGCGGCCTGGTCGGCGGCGAGGCGGATCGCCTGGCCGTGCACGGCGTCGAAGGCCCGCGCCACCTGGCCGATCTCGTCGCGGCTGTCCAGCGGGACCGGCTCGACGAGTGCGTTCGGTGCCTGCCCGGACCGCATGCTCTGCACCGCCGCGGGCAGCTTCTGCTCCGCGACCTCGAGCGCCGAGCTGCGCAGCAGGCGCAGCGAACGGACCATCTGACGGCCCAGCAGCAGGATGATGCCCGCGGTCAGCAGGATCGTGAGCATCAGCAGCACGGAGTTGAGGCCCGCGGTGTTGCCCGCCTGCTCGGCGGCCGCGGCCCGGCCGTCGACGAACGCCTGCTCGGCGGCGGCGGTGGACTGGTCCACCGCGGCGACGGACCGGTCGACGGCGGCGTTCCACGCGCTCGGGTCGACCGGCGGCGCGACCCCCGGCGGGACCGAGAGTGCCTGGTCACGCAGCGCGTTGCGCTCGCCGTTCGCCTGGCCCGCACCGAAGTTCCCGAAGGACTCGGCCTGCTCCGGCGTCAGCGACGACTGGAAGTCACCGGCCGCGGCCTGGAACGAGGCCTCGGCCCCGGTGGCCTGTGCGCGCTGCTGCTCCTCCAGCGTCCCCGCGGCGAGCGCGCCACCGATCACGGTGCGCTCGAGCTGCAGGGCCTCGCGGGCGCTCGACCCGGCGGCGATCGCCGTGGTCAGGCCGGCGGTGTCGGCGGTCTGCAGCCGCCCCACCAGCGCCCGGTCCAGCCCCAGCGTGCGCTGGACGACCGCGGTGTAGCGGCCGGTGAGGTCGGCGGCCGCGGTCGGCCCCTCGGCGACCTGCGACCGGATGACCGGCAGCTGGCCCAGCGTGGTGTCCGCCTGCCGGCGGGCCGTGGCCAGGTCGGGGGCCTGCTGCTCGGCGGTGTCGAGCCCCGCCGTGGTGGCCTGCAGCGCCTGGTCGGTCGTGGCCTGCGCCCGGTCGACGGCGGCCCGGTCACCGAGCCGGTTGCCCGCCACGAAGCGGACCGCGGCGTCGCGCTCGGTCTGCAGTGCGCCGGTCAGCGTCTCGATCTGGCGGTGCACGTCGACCAGGCCGCTGCCGCGGCCGAGCTCCTCGGCCACGTTGGCCTGGTCGACGACGCGGACGGCGCCGATGGACAGGGCGAGGACCGTGGGCACCAGACCGACGACCGCCAGCTTGGCGACCAGGCTCCAGTTCCGCGGGTCGAGTCGCTCCGACCACGTGCTCGGGCGTTCCGTGCTGGTCACGGTGGTCACGGCGAGATCTCCCTGTCGGTCTCCGGTCCGGGGACGGGCGGCGCGGCGGGCACGAGGTCGGGGAGCATCAGCTGGTCCGGTGCGCCTTTCGGGGTCACGACGGGAACCGCTCGACCACACCACGACCGACACGGGGCGGCGGTTGCCGCGTCCCGGGGGAGTCGGACGGATATGATCGTGCCGGGTCCCGTCTGTGCGTGACGGACGGCTGCCGAGTCTAGCCCCCGGAACCCTCGTCTCCCGAGTGGCGTAGGGCCGGTTGCCTCATGGTCACGTGACGTGACACACGCCGACCGCTCGTCTCCGCTCGGCGTCCGGCGGACCCGCACAGCTCCGTTCCCCGGCCTCGAGAGGATTCGTTCCGTGACCGACGGCCCCCTGATCGTCCAGTCCGACAAGACGCTGCTGCTCGAGGTGGACCACCCCGACTCCGCGGCGGCCCGTGCGGCCATCGCGCCCTTCGCCGAGCTGGAGCGGGCACCCGAGCACGTCCACACCTACCGGGTCACCCCGCTGGCCCTCTGGAACGCGCGCGCGGCCGGGCACGACGCCGAGCAGGTCGTCGACGCGCTGGTCCGCTGGGCCCGCTACCCGGTCCCGCAGCCGCTGCTGGTCGACGTCGTCGACACGATGGGGCGCTACGGCCGGCTGCAGCTGTCCCACCACCCCGCGCACGGCCTCGTCCTCACCGCGCTGGACCGCGCCGTCCTGGAGGAGATCCTCCGGCAGAAGAAGATCAGCCCGATGCTGGGCGCGCGGCTCGACGACGACACCGTCGTCGTGCACCCGTCCGAGCGCGGGCACCTCAAGCAGGCGCTGCTGAAGGTCGGCTGGCCCGCCGAGGACCTCGCCGGGTACGTCGACGGCGAGGCCCACCCCATCGAGCTGGAGCAGGACGGCTGGACGCTGCGGGACTACCAGCGCCACGCGGTCGACGGGTTCTGGGAGGGCGGCTCCGGGGTGGTCGTGCTGCCCTGCGGCGCGGGCAAGACCCTCGTCGGTGCGGCCGCGATGGCCAAGGCGGGCGCGACGACCCTGATCCTGGTGACCAACACCGTCTCCGGGCGGCAGTGGAAGCGCGAGCTGATCGCGCGGACGTCGCTGACCGAGGAGGAGATCGGCGAGTACTCGGGCGAGAAGAAGGAGATCCGCCCGGTCACCATCGCCACGTACCAGGTCGTCACCCGCAAGACCAAGGGCGAGTACAAGCACCTGGAGCTGTTCGACTCCCGAGACTGGGGCCTGGTCGTCTACGACGAGGTGCACCTCCTCCCGGCGCCGGTCTTCCGGATGACGGCGGACCTGCAGTCCCGCCGCAGGCTCGGCCTCACCGCGACCCTGGTCCGCGAGGACGGCCGCGAGGGCGACGTGTTCTCCCTGATCGGCCCGAAGCGCTACGACGCCCCGTGGCGCGACATCGAGGCGCAGGGCTGGATCGCGCCCGCCGAGTGCATCGAGGTGCGGGTGACGCTGACCGACGCCGAGCGCATGTCCTACGCGACGGCGGACTCCGAGGAGCGCTACCGGACGGCGTCGACGGCGAACACCAAGCTCAACGTCGTGCAGGCGATCCTGGACCGGCACAAGGGCGAGCAGACGCTGGTCATCGGGGCCTATCTCGAGCAGCTCGACGCGCTGGGGGAGAAGCTCGGTGCCCCGGTGATCCAGGGCTCGACCCGCAACAAGGAGCGGGAGAAGCTGTTCGACGCGTTCCGCCGCGGCGAGATCGACACCCTCGTGGTCTCCAAGGTCGCGAACTTCTCCATCGACCTGCCCGAGGCGACGATCGCGGTGCAGGTCAGCGGCACGTTCGGGTCCCGGCAGGAGGAGGCCCAGCGGCTCGGGCGCCTGCTGCGCCCGAAGAACGACGGCCGCCAGGCGCACTTCTACTCGGTGGTGTCCCGCGACACCGTGGACACCGACTACGCCGCGCACCGGCAGCGCTTCCTCGCCGAGCAGGGCTACGCCTACCGGATCGTCGACGCCGACGACCTCCTCGGCCCCGCCCTGCCCGACGCCGGCTGAGCCCGCCCCCCGGATCGGGGGCCTCCGTACGGCGCCGATCACGGGCACACTGGTGCGGTCCGCGACGGCCGGGGAGGGCACATGTCGACCGCCCTGTGGATCCTCGTCGGGATCGGGGCGTGGCTGGTCCTGTCGGTCGTCGTCGCGCTGGTGCTCGGCCGGGTGGTGCGCATGCGGGACCGGCAGGTGCCCGACCCGCCGCACCGGCCGGGCCCGCCGTCCGCGGCCCCGCCGGAGCAGCGCGGCCCGGTCGAGCCGCCGCCCGGCCACCCCCCGCCCGGGCCCCGTCCGCCGGGCTGAGCGGCGCCGCGACCCCGGGACGCGCGGGGCGTGCCCCTGAGACGGGGCGGTCCCGGTTCCGGGTCGGTCTCCGGGCTCGTCCCGAGTCCCGGCGCGCGCCGGGGCGACAGCCTGGAGCCATGGAGAACAACGCGAGCACGACCGGTACGGCACCCACCGGGACCGACGTCCACGACGCCTCGACCGGAGCCGACGACGCCGCGGTGACCGACCGGGTGCCGGTCGCCGCGGCGGCCACCGGCTCCGACGCGACCGACCCCGGACCGCTCGGCGCCGCCACCTCCGGCATGCCGGAAGGCGCCGGTACCGCGGGCGCCGGCACCGCGGGCGCCGGCACCGCGGGACCCGAGGTCCCGCCCACCGGCGCCGGTCCCTCCGACGCGGGCCCGGACGCCGCCGCGGACCCCGGGACCGCCCACCCCGGTCCGGGCGCCGGGGCGCCGTACACGACGGGGGCGCCGTACACCGCGGGCGCACCGTACGGCGGCGCCGGGACCCGGACGACGGCGCAGGGGATCGGCGACCGCGTCGCCGCGTTCCGGCTCCGGCGCAGCAGCACCGACCGGATGCTCGGCGGAGTCTGCGGCGGTCTCGCCGCCGACCTGGGTGCGGACGCCGCGCTGCTGCGCATCGCGGTCCTCGTCCTGACCCTGGTCACCGGTGGCGCGGCGGCACTGGTCTACCTCGCCGCCTGGCTGATCGCACCGGCTGCCTGAGCCGGTGGGGTGGGCGGGGGGCTCCGGCGTCGCGGCTCACGAGGGGGAGCCGCGACGCCGGAGCCCGTCGGTCCGCCCGGCCCGCCCGGCCCGTCAGCCCACCCAGCCCGTCGACACCCGGCCCGACCAGTTCGCCAGCCGCTCGGTCGGCCCCGCCTCCGGGCGGTGCTCCACGACCGGGCCGAACGGCACCGGACCGCCACGCCGCTCGGCGGGCAGGTACGCGTGGGCGGTGGCGAGCGCCGTCGTCGCCAGCTCCCGGTCGGCCTCCGGGTCCTGCCCGGTGGCGACGGCCAGGTCCCAGCCGTGCACCAGCGTCTCGTTCAGGTACACGGCCAGCGCGGCCCGCGCCGGGACCTCGCCGAACGGCAGCCGCGCGACCCGGTCGAGCAGCGCCTCGCCGCCCGGGCCGGACCAGACGGCCTGCAGCGCCGCCGCCTCGTCGACGTAGGCCGACACCGGGTCGTCGAGGACGTCGTCGCTGACCAGCGGGGCGGCCATCGGGTCGGTCCCGGCGGCGAGCGCCGCCGGTCTGCGCAGTGTCGTGACCAGGTGCGCGAGCAGGGTGCGGACGTCGAAGTCGTCGCAGGGCGTGGGGTCGGCCATCCGGTCGGCGGGCACGGCCCGGGCGAGGCCGGCGACCCAGTCGAGGGCGGCCAGGTAGGCGGGGCGGGGGTCGGTGGTGAGCGTCGGATTCGTCATGGGCGCCAGCGTGCCTGCGATACCCGACACCTTCTGTCGTGATTCCATGCCATTCTCCGGGACGTGCGCGCCGACCGGCTCCTGTCCCTCGTGCTCCTGCTGCGCCACCGCGGCCGGACCACCGCCGCCGTGCTCGCGCGCGAGCTGGAGGTCTCCGAGCGCACCGTGCTGCGCGACGTCGAGGCACTGTCGGCCGCGGGCATCCCGGTCTACGCCGAACGCGGCAGGCACGGCGGCTTCGCACTGCTGCCGGGCTTCACCACCGACCTCACCGGTCTGACCCCGGGGGAGGCGGTCGCGCTGCTCGGCTCCGGCGCGACGTCGACGCCCGGCGCGATCGGGCTGGGGCCGGAGTTCGCCTCGGCCATGCGCAAGATCGTCGCCGCGCTGCCGGACGCCGCCCGGGAACAGGCCACCGACGCCGCCGGACGGGTGCTGGTCCGGCGTGGTGGCTGGCTGCGCGACACCGACGACGGCGCGACCACCGACGTGCTCACCGCCGTCCAGCGCGCGGTGTTCGGCGGGGTCCGGCTCCGCATCCGCTACCGGACCGGGACCCGGCCGGGCGCGCAGCCCGGGCCCGCCGCCGAACGCGTCGTCGACCCGGTCGGGCTGGTCCAGGCGTCGGGGCGCTGGTATCTGCTGGCGCTGCGCGACGGGGACGACCGCACCTACCGGGTGTCGCGGATCGAGAAGGCCGAGCCGCTGGCCGAGCCCGCGCACCGGCCCGAGGGCGTCGACCTGGAGGAGCTGTGGTTGCGCCGCCGGGAGGACTTCCGGGCGCGGCGGCCCGGGATCCGGGTCCACCTCGTGCTGCCCGCCGACCGCCGCGACGCGCTGTCGGCCGTCACCGTGGACGAGGAGCGGACACGGGACGGGACGACCGAGGTCGTCGCCGCGTTCGGGGACCTCGTCCACGCCGGGCGGGCGTTGTGGCCGCTGCTGCCGGACGTGCGGGTGCTGGACCCGCCGGAGCTGGTGACGGCGCTAAGGGAGCGGGCCCGCGCGGCCGTCGTCGCCCTGGGGTGACGGCGGCCCCCGGACGCGCCGCGGGGGCGGCACCGGCGAACCGGTACCGCCCCCGCGGGGTGGTGCTGTGTGCCTGGTGAGGCAGGACCGATCAGAAGTCCATGCCGCCCATGCCACCGGTCGGGTCGGCGGGGGCGCCGCCGCCCTTCTCCGGCTTGTCGGCGATGACCGCCTCGGTGGTGAGGAACAGGGCCGCGATCGAGGCCGCGTTCTGCAGCGCCGAGCGGGTCACCTTGGCGGGGTCGATGATCCCGGCCTTGATGAGGTCCTTGTACTCGCCGGTGGCGGCGTCGAGGCCCTCACCGGTGGGCAGGTTGCGGACCTTCTCCGCGACGACGCCGCCCTCGAGGCCGGCGTTGACCGCGATCTGCTTGAGCGGGGCCTCCAGCGCGACCTTGACGATGTTCGCGCCGGTGGCCTCGTCACCGTCCAGGCCGAGGCCCTCGAACAGGCCGGCACCGGCCTGGATGAGCGCCACGCCGCCGCCGGCGACGATGCCCTCCTCGACGGCCGCCTTCGCGTTGCGGACGGCGTCCTCGATGCGGTGCTTGCGCTCCTTGAGCTCGACCTCGGTGGCCGCGCCGGCCTTGATGACGGCGACGCCGCCGGCCAGCTTGGCGAGGCGCTCCTGGAGCTTCTCGCGGTCGTAGTCGGAGTCGGTGCGGTCGATCTCGGCGCGGATCTGGTTGACCCGGCCGGCGATCTGGTCGGCGTCACCGGCGCCGTCGACGATGGTGGTCTCGTCCTTGGTCACGACGACCTTGCGGGCGGTGCCCAGCAGGGACAGGTCGGCGGTGTCGAGCTTGAGGCCGACCTTCTCCGAGATGACCTCGCCACCGGTCAGGATGGCCATGTCGGCCAGCATCGCCTCGCGGCGGTCACCGAAGCCCGGGGCCTTGACGGCGACGGACTTGAAGGTGCCGCGGATCTTGTTGACGACCAGGGTGGCCAGGGCCTCGCCCTCGACGTCCTCGGCGATGATGGCGAGCGGCTTGCCCGACTGCATGACCTTCTCCAGCAGCGGGAGCAGGTCCTTGACGGTCGAGATCTTGGAGGAGACGAGGAGGACGTACGGGTCCTCCAGCTCGACCTCCATGCGCTCGGCGTCGGTCACGAAGTAGGGCGAGATGTAGCCCTTGTCGAAGCGCATGCCCTCGGTGAGCTCGAGCTCGAGCCCGAAGGTCTGCGACTCCTCGACCGTGATGACGCCTTCCTTGCCGACCTTGTCCATCGCCTCGGCGATGAGCTCACCGATCTGCGGGTCGGCGGCGGAGATGGAGGCCGTGGCAGCGATCTGCTCCTTGGTCTCGATCTCCTTGGCCGACTTCAGCAGCGCCTGGGAGACGGCCTCGGTGGCCTTCTCGATGCCGCGCTTGAGCGACATCGGGTTGGCGCCGGCGGCCACGTTGCGCAGGCCCTCACGGACCAGCGCCTGGGCCAGCACGGTGGCGGTGGTGGTGCCGTCGCCCGCGATGTCGTCGGTCTTCTTGGCGACCTCCTTCACCAGCTCGGCGCCGATCTTCTCCCAGGAGTCCTCGAGCTCGATCTCCTTGGCGATCGACACACCGTCGTTGGTGATGGTCGGCGCGCCCCACTTCTTCTCGAGCACGACGTTGCGGCCCTTCGGGCCCAGCGTCACCTTGACGGCGTCGGCGAGGGTGTTCATGCCCCGCTCGAGGCCCCGACGGGCCTCCTCGTCGAACGCGATCTGCTTCGCCATGGGGGTGTTGCCCTCCGATAGAGGTGAGTCGAGTGATCGGATGCGGTGCCCGCGACGGACGCCCGGCAACCCTGCGCCGGACTCACCGACCCGACCTTGGCACTCCACGGACACGAGTGCCAGTGGATGCTGAGCCCGTTTCTAGCACTCGCCCGTGGTGAGTGCAAGCGGACCCCGCCGGGCTGCGGGCCGTCCGCGACGGCGGGCAGGATGGGGCCATGAGCACCTGGTCGCAGGCCGGTCCGCGCACCGTCTCCGAGCACGCCGCCGCGGTCGCGGCCCTGCTGCCGCCGACCGGGACCGAGCCGGTCGCGCTGGCCGCCGCGAGCGGCCGGGTGCTGGCCGAGGACCTGACGGCGGGCGTCGCGCTGCCGCCCTTCGACAACTCCGCGATGGACGGCTACGCGGTCCGTGCGGCCGACCTCGCCGGCGCCTCGGCTGCCTCGCCGGTGGAGCTCCCGGTCGCGGCCGACATCCCGGCCGGGCGCACCGACGTCCCCGCGCTGGCGCCGGGCACGGTGGCCAGGATCATGACGGGTGCCCCCGTGCCCGAGGGCGCGGACGCGATCGTGCCGGTCGAGCAGACCGACGCCGGTCCCGGTGGCGGGCTCGACCGCGTCCGGATCCACGAGGCCCCGCAGCCGGGCGCGTTCGTCCGCCGGGCCGGTGAGGACGCCGCGTCGGGTGCCGTCGTGCTGCGGGCCGGGACGGTGCTGGCCGCGCCCCAGATCGGGCTCGCCGCCGCCGTGGGCCGGGCGGAGCTGCCGGTCCGCCGTCGCCCGCACGTGCTCGTGCTGTCCACCGGCTCGGAGCTCGTCGCCCCGGGGGGCACGCTGGAGCCCGGGCAGATCTACGAGTCCAACGGCACGATGCTGGCCGTCGCGGTCCGGGAGGCCGGCGCGACGGCTGAGCAGCTGTCCTTCGTCCCCGACGACGTCGAGCGGTTCCGCGCGGTGCTCGCGGAGAAGGTCGGCGACGGCGTGGACCTCGTCCTCACCTCCGGCGGCGTGAGCGCCGGCGCCTACGAGGTCGTCAAGGACGCCATGACCGGCCACGGCGTGGAGTTCGGCAAGGTCGCGATGCAGCCCGGCGGTCCGCAGGGCTGCGGCCGGCTCGAGCTGGGCGGGACCGGGGTCGCCACCGTCACCCTGCCCGGGAACCCGGTGAGCTCCCAGGTCTCGTTCGAGGTGTTCGTCCGGCCCGCGCTCCGGGCGGCGGCCGGGCACCCCGCGCCGGCGCGGCCGGTGGTGACCGCCCGGCTGTCCGGTGCGCTGGCCTCGCCCGCGGGGCGCCGCCAGTTCCGGCGCGGCCTGCTCGACGCCGCCGCCGGGACCGTGTCCGAGGTGGGGTCCACCGGGTCGCACCTGATCGCGGCGCTCGCCCGGGCCGACTGCCTGATCGACCTGCCCGCCGACACCACCTCCGTCGCCGACGGCGAGCAGGTCGCGGTCTGGCTGCTCGACGCCCCGTGACCCGGTGTCCGGTGGCCGCGGCCCGGCGCGCCGGGCGGTGACCCGCGGAGCCGGGCGGACCGGAACGGGCGTCCGGGTGCTGCGAGCGGGATCGCGCTGTGCGACGGGCCCACCACTCGCGCGGACGTGCGGCTGCGCCGAAAGTGTGAGCTATGTCATCGGCCGTCGGGGCAACGATCTCACCGCGGGCGACGTCCTAGGGGGTGTCCGTTCGGCCGAAAGAGGTAGATCACGGCGGACATCCGTCGTGATCTGGACTGCCGGTCGTCGGAGAGGAATACTTTCTGGTGTGGAGGGGTAGACCCTTTACAGCACAAGACCCACCGCCCGTCGCTGGGGAGCGGACGAGCGGTTCCAAGGCCGGGGTCGTCGTCTCGGGGGACGACGGCCCCGGCCCTTTTTCTGCCCCCGACCGGCCCGCGGGGTCGCGCACCGCGTGCGGCCGGCTCCGGGCACGAACCGACGATCGTGCCACCGGTCCCGTCTCGGCGCGGGGACCCCCGGATCCTCGGCGTGTCCCGGTCGTCCCGCCGGACAGCCGTCCGCGGCGCCCGCGTAGCGTTGGTGATCCCCCACCGGAGCATCAGGAGCCGACGACCCACCATGGCCGAAGGAACCGGGACCTCCCCGACCCACATCGCCCGACTGGTCCGGGACGCGATCCCCCCGATGCACCCGGGCGGGCGTCCGATCGTCGCCGGTGTGGCGCTCGCCGCGGCGGGGGTGCGCGCCCTCACCGGCCGAGGCACCCTGCCGGGCCTGCTCGCCACCGCGGCCACCGCGCTGTTCTTCCGCGACCCCGTCCGGACCCCGCCGCTGCGCACCGACGCGGTGCTGGCCCCCGCCGACGGCGCGGTCGCCACCGTGACCGAGACGGTCCCGCCCGCCGAGCTCGACCTGCCGCGCGTCCCGCACACCCGGGTCTCGATCTTCCTGACCGTGCTGGACGTGCACGTCCAGTGGGTCCCGGTGCACGGCCGCGTCGCGCGGGTCCAGTACTCGCCCGGCACGTTCCTGTCCGCGGACCTGGACAAGGCGAGCGAGGACAACGAGCGCAACGCGATCACCGTGGTCCGCGCCGACGGCGTCGGGGTCGGGGTCGTGCAGATCGCCGGCCTGCTGGCCCGCCGGATCGTCTGCGCCCTGCGCGACGGCGACGAGGTCGCCGCGGGCGAGCGGTTCGGCCTCATCCGGTTCGGCTCGCGCGTGGACACCTACCTCCCGCCCGGGACGACCGCGCTGGTCCGCCCCGGCCAGCGGACCGTGGGCGGGGAGACCGTGCTCGGCCTGGTGGCCGGGCCGGCGGAGCGCTGAGGTCGTGGGGATGTCCCGCCCCGCCGGCGGTTATCCCGCCGGCGTGCGGCTGCTGCCGAACGCGGTCACCGTCCTCAACCTCTGTGCGGGCCTGACGGCGGTCTACTTCGCGCTCCAGTCGCGCTTCGACTTCGCGATCATCGCCGTCCTGGTGGCCGCGCTCTGCGACGCCCTCGACGGCGGCCTGGCCCGGCTGCTCGACGCCTCCAGCCGGATCGGCGCCGAGCTCGACTCGCTGGCCGACCTCGTGTCCTTCGGTGTCGCCCCCGCCCTGGTCATCTACATCTGGGCGTTCGAGGGCACCCGGGCCGGCTGGATGGTGGCCCTGGTGTTCGCGGTGTGCATGGCGCTGCGCCTGGCACGCTTCAACACCCTGATCGACGACGACAGCGCCCCGCCGTTCGCCCGGGAGTTCTTCGTCGGCGTCCCGGCTCCCGCGGCCGCGCTGACCGCGGGCATCCCGATCTACCTGTGGCTGCACTTCGGTCAGGGCTGGTGGTCGGAGCGTCCGCTGGTCGCGGTGTGGGCGCTGGTCACGGCCGGGCTCATGGTCAGCCGCATCCCGACGCTGTCGCTCAAGACGGTCCGGGTCTCCCCGCGCGCCACCCGGTGGCTGCTCGTCGGGGTGGCCGCGGTCGTCGCGATCCTGATCACGATCCCGTTCCTCGGGATCGCCGTCGCCGGGTTCGTCTACCTGCTGCTCCTGCCCTGGACGGCCTACCGCTACCGCTGGCTGTCGCACCACCCCGAGGCGTGGGACGTGCCGACCCGCCAGCGCCGCGCCGTCGCCCGCGCGGCCCGGTCCGCCCGTCGGCTCGGTCTGCGCCCGCCGCTGCGCCGCCGGGTCGCCGGCCGTGCCGGTGCGGTGGCCCGCGGTGTCCGGCGCCGGCTCGACCCGGAGGGCGAGGCCCGCCGGGACGGCATGCGCGAGACCGGCGCCGTCCGCGACCCGCGCGGTCCGGGCGTCGCCGCCGCGCCCCGCGGTTCCGGCCGCCGCCTCGGCCTGCGCCGTCGCTGACCCGATCCCCCGGAGGACCGCCCGTGCTGGAGCTCGTCGCCCGACTGGCCCCCGCGGCCGCCGACGCCCGCCGCGGTGTCGTCCGGCTGCACCCCGAGGTGCTCGCCGCGCTCGGCCTGCGCTCCTGGGACGCGGTGACGCTCACCGGGGCCCGGGTCACCGCGGCGCTCGCCGTCGCCGGTGAGCCGGGCGACCCGCACGGTCAGGCCCGCTTCGACGACGTCACCCTGTCCAACGCCGGGCTGACCGACGGCGCGACCGTCGTCGTCGCGCCGGCGTCGGTCACCGCGGCCCGCGAGGTGCGCCTGGTCGGGTCCGCGCTGACCACCGCGACGGTCGCCCCGGCGACACTGCGGCTCGCCTTGACGGGCAAGGTCCTGGTCCGCGGCGACGCCGTGTCCCTGCTCCCGCAGGACATCGCCCCGGCGGCCGGGGCCGACGTCCGTTCGGTGCGCCGCGCGCTGGCCGCGGCCGTCGGCGGGACGTGGACCTCGGAGCTGCTGACCGTCGCGGTCGCCGACCCGGCGGGGCCGGTCGTGGTGACGCCGTCGACGGTCGTGGGCTGGCAGGGCGGCCGCGATACCGGCGACCCCGCCCCGGCCACAGCCGGCGCGCTCCGCATCCCCGGTTCCGGCGTCCCCGGGAACGGCGGCCCGGCCCTCGCGGGACCGGCGGCGCCCGGGCCCGGTGTCCCCGGCCCGGGCGGGGCCGGGCGCGGCTCCACCGCCCCCTCCGCCGTGCGGGCCGCGGGAGCCGCGGCCGGGGCCGACGCGCCGGCCGGACCCGCCGAGCCCGTGCTGCCGCTGGAGGACCTCGCCGCGAACGAGGCCGTCGCCCGCCGCCTGCTGGACTGGTTCGAGCTGATGTTCCGCCGCCCGGAGCTGCTGACCCGGCTCGGCGGCGACGCCCGGCTCGGCGTGCTCGTCTCGGGGCCGGAGGGCGCGGGCAAGGCGACACTGGTCCGCAGCGCGGCCGCGGCGGCGGGCGCCCGGTGCGTCGAGCTCGTGGCCCCGGCGGTCGCCGCCGTCGAGCCGGCCGCCGCGGCCGAGCGGGTCCGGGCGGCGATCGCGCAGGCCCGCACCGGCGGGACCGGCACCGGCGCACCCGCGGTGCTGCTCGTACACGACGCGCACGCCCTGCTCCCCGCCACCGACCCGCCGCCGCTGGCCACCCTGGTGCTCGACGAGCTGCGCGCGGCGACCGCGCCGGGCGGGCCCGCGCTCGTCGTCACCAGTGCCGAGCCGGAGGCCCTGGACCCGCGGCTGCGGGCGCCGGACCTGGTCGACCGCGAGCTGTCGGTCGGTCTGCCCGACGCCGCGACCCGGCGTGCGCTGCTGGAGCGGCTGCTGGCCGACGTACCCCGGGCCGACGACGTCGACCTGGGCGCGGTCGCCGCCCGCACACCGGGGTTCGTCGTCGCCGACCTCGCGGCGGTCCGCCGGGAGGCCGCGGTGGGCGCGGCGCTGCGCGGCACCGGCTCCGACCCCACCGAGCAGGTCCGTCAGTCCGACCTGCTCGACGCCGTCGGCTCGGTCCGCCCGATCTCGCTGTCCGGTGGCGGCACGCTGGGCAGCGGCGGCCTCACCCTCGACGACGTCGGTGACATGACCGAGGTCAAGGCGGCCCTCACCGAGGCCGTGCTGTGGCCGCTGCGCCACCCGGACTCCTTCGCCCGGCTCGGGGTCGACGCCCCGCGCGGGGTGCTGCTCTACGGCCCGCCGGGTGGTGGCAAGACCTTCCTGCTGCGTGCGCTCGCCGGCTCCGGTGACCTCAACGTGTTCGCGGTGAAGGGCGCCGAGCTGCTCGACAAGTACGTCGGCGAGTCCGAGCGCGCGGTCCGCGAGCTGTTCCGCCGGGCGGCCGAGGCCGCCCCCGCACTGATCTTCCTCGACGAGGTCGACGCGCTCGCCCCGCGTCGCGGCGGCTCCACCGACGCCGGGGTGGCCGACCGCGTCGTCGCCGCGCTGCTGACCGAGCTGGACGGCGCGACACCGCTGCGCGAGGTCGTCGTGGTCGGGGCGACGAACCGGCCCGAGCTGATCGACCCCGCGATGCTGCGGCCGGGCCGGCTGGAGCGGCTGGTGTTCGTGCCGCCGCCGGACGCCGACGCGCGGGCGGACATCCTGCGCGCGGCGGGCCGCGACGTGCCGCTGGCCGACGACGTGGACCTCGACGCGCTCGCGTCCGAACTGGACGGTTACTCGGCCGCGGACTGCGCGGCGCTGCTGCGCGAGTCCGCGCTGACCGCGATGCGCGAGTCCCTCGACGCGGGCGAGGTGACCGCCGCGCACCTGGCGACGGCGCGCCGCACGGTGCGGGCGTCGCTGGACCCGGCGCAGGTCGCCGAGCTGGAGGCCTACGCCCGTCGCCGCAGCGACGGCTGAGTCCGGCACACGGACGGCCCCGGAACGCCGACGGCCCCGGACGCGGAGGCGTCCGGGGCCGTCGTGCGTGTGGAACGTCAGGCGGCGGAGAAGTCCCGCGTCACGATCACGATGACGCCGGGCGTCGCGTCCTGAATGCCGTCGAAGCGGGGCTCGGAACGGATACCGAACTTCTTCGCGATCTCCTCGGCGGCGGCCTTCTCGCCGGTGCCCTGCCGGTAGTAGACGGTCGTGGTCGGGATGACGCCCTGGGAGTAGTTCTGCACCTGGGACACGGTCCAGCCGTTGGTGCGGAACTCCCCGGCCGCCTTCTCGGCGAGACCGCGGATGGTCGAGTTGTTGTAGATCCGCACGACCGGGCGGGCCGCGACGGCGGACCCCTCACCGGCTGCGGAACCGGAGCCGCCCTGGCCCGCGGAGCCGGAGCCCGCGGCGGGCGGCGCGGCGACGGCCGGGCCCGCGCCGTCGTACCCGGGGGAGCCCGGCGTGCCGGGCGCTCCGGGGGTGAACGGCGAGGTCTCCCCGGGGGTGCCCGGGGCGGGGGTGCCACCGGTGCCGGGCGTGGCGCCGTCGCCGGTGCCGTCCCCCGGAGCGGGGGCCGGGGCCGGCTCGGCCGACGCCGACGGGGGCGCGGCCTGGTTGCCACCGTCCTCACCGCCGCCGGTGAGGCCGATCAGGCCGACGACAGCGGCGACCACACCGACGCCGATCAGCGCGATACCGGCGATCTTCAGCGGTGACTGCCCGCCGGACGCGGGTGCGGTCATCGTGACCTCCTGGCTGTCAGGGCTCGAGGCCGAGGCGACGGGCGGCGCGGGTGCGCTGCCTGCTGGAACGCAGCCGGCGCAGACGCTTGACCAACAGCGGGTCCACCGCCAGCGCCTCGGGCTTGTCGACCAGGGCGTTCAGCACCTGGTAGTAGCGGGTGGCCGACATGTCGAACAGCTCGCGGATCGCCTGTTCCTTGGCACCCGCGTACTTCCACCACTGGGCCTCGAACGCGAGGATCTCGCGTTCGCGACGGTCGAGCTCGCGGGGGGACGCGGCAGCGGTGCGCCGGTGCGCTCCGCGGCGTTCCGGCAGGGACCCGGCGGACTCCATCACGCTCCTCGAGCGGACGACGATCTCGTGCTGCGGCGGCCCCGCCCGGGCGCCGCGACGACGAACGACACGTCTGTCATTCGCGGTGCGGATTCAACCACAGGGGACCGACGGTCCCGGGCTGCGACGCGCCTGGAGGGCGGGTCGGACGACACCGAAACCGCCCGGCCGGGTCACGCCCGGCGGCGACCGTAGGCTGCTCCGGTGACGGTTCTGCGCATCCGCATGGTCGGCGACCCCGTGCTCCACACCCCCACCCGCCCCGTCGGCACGGTCGACGACACGGTCCGGACGCTGGTCGAGGACATGTTCGAGACGATGGCCGCGGCGAACGGCGTCGGGCTCGCGGCCAACCAGGTGGGAGTGGACCTGCGGCTGTTCGTCTTCGACTGCCCCGACGAGGAGACGCGCACGATGCGGCGCGGTGTCGTGGTCGACCCGGTGCTGGAGACCGACGGGATCCCGGAGGTCATGCCCGACCCGGACGACGACCAGGAGGGCTGCCTGTCGGTGCCCGGCGAGAACTTCGCGACCGGCCGGGCGGAGTGGGCCCGGGTCACCGGCACCGATCTCGACGGTGAGCCGGTCTCCTACGAGGGGCGCGGGTTCTTCGCCCGGTGCCTGCAGCACGAGACCGACCACCTCGACGGTCACCTCTACCTGGACCGGCTGATGGGCCGCCACCAGCGCGCGGCGAAGAAGATGCTCAAGCGCAACGGCTGGGGCTCGCCGTCGGACTCGTGGGACCCGTCGGCCGTCGAGGCCGAGGACGTCCCCCGGGGATGACCCCGGGTCCGACCCCGGGAGTCATACCCCGGTACTAGGGGTCGGCCCGGGAGACCGGCCCCGCGGCCGATGTGGCGGGGTGCCCCCGGCGGGCACCGTGGTCCCCATGCTGCTCTCGATCCTCGCCGTCGCCCCCGTCCTCGCGGTGCTGCTGGTCATGGCCGCGCAGCCGCTGTTCGAGCTGTGGGACGCCCGCGCCTCCGACCACGACCGCGCCCGCTCCGCCGGTGCCGTGCTCGACTCCGACGTCCCCGCGCTGCCGGTCGCGCCGGTCGCCTGCCCGGAGGCGCTCGGCGACGTCGCCGCATCGCTGCGGATCCCCGCGCCGCGTGGCCCGCTCGCCCCGGTCGGCCGGAGCGCGGCCCGGGCCTGAGGGGTCCGGCCCTACTCGACCAGCCGGTTCTCCCAGGCCCACGCCGCGATCTCCACCCGGTTGCGGGCGTCCAGCTTGGACCCGATGTTGGCGATGTGGGTCTTCACCGTGGACAGCGAGACGAACAGGTCCCCGGCGATCTCGGAGTTCGTCCGGCCCCGGGCGACCGCCTTCACCACCTCCAGCTCGCGCGGTGACAGCGCGGCGTGGACCTCGGCACGGGCCGGCTCCGGCTCGGTCAGCCGCTCCAGCAGCCGCACGGTGACCGACGGCGACACCAGGGCGTCGCCCGCCGCGGCGGCCCGGACCGCCTCGACGAGCAGCCGCGGGCCCGCCGTCTTCAGCAGGAACCCGCAGGCCCCCGAGCGCAGCGCGCCGTAGACGTACTCGTCGAGGTCGAAGGTCGTCACCACCACGATCCGCGGGGGGAGCGGGTCCGCGGTCAGCGCGCGGGTCGCGGCGATCCCGTCCATCCCCGGCATCCGGACGTCCATGAGCACGACGTCCGGGCGCAGCTCGCGGGCCATGGCGACGGCGTCGGTGCCGGTCGCGGCCTCGCCGACGACGTCGATGCCGTCCTCGGCGGAGAGGATCAGCCCGAAGCCGGTGCGCACCATCTCCTGGTCGTCGGCGAGCAGGACGCGGATCGCGGTCACCGGCCCGCCCCGGCGGGCACCTCGGCGACGACGATCCACCGGCCGGGCCCGTCCGGCCCGGCGTGCAGCGAGCCGTCGAGGGCCTCCACCCGCTCACGCATCCCGGCCAGCCCGAACCCGCCCGGGTCGCGCAGCGGGTTCTCGGTCCCGGTCCCGTCGTTGTGCACCACGGTCACCAGTCTCCCGGCCTGCAGGTGCACGCCGACCGACACCGTCGTCGCGCCGGGGGCGTGCCGGTGCACGTTGGTCAGGGCCTCGCGCACCACCCGGAACGCGGTCGCCGCGACCGCGGGCCCGAGCACGGCGGCCCGTACCTCGGGGGCGATCTCCAGCCGGGTGCGGGTCCGCTCGGGGTCGAACCGCCCGACGACGTCCTCGACGTCGGCGACGTCGTGGCCGGGGGCGCGGTCGGCGCCGCCGTCGGCACCGGCGCGCAGCACCCCGACCATGCGGCGCATCCCGTCGAGGGCCTCGGCGCCGGCCCGCTCGATGGACTCCAGCGCCCGGCCGGCCTCCTCCGGGCGGCTCCCCGCGACGACGACCCCGGCCTGCGCGGCCACCACGATCGCGGTCACGTGGTGGGCGACTGTGTCGTGCAGCTCGCGGGCCAGCTCCAGGCGCTCGTCGTTGCGGGCCTGGGCGAGCCGGGCCGAGCGGCGCTGCCACAGCTCGCGCGCCGCGGTCGCGACGACCATCGTCCCGGCCCAGCCGACCACGGTCAGGCTGGCGAACACCTCGCGGTCGATGTCCGGCACGCGCAGCAGCGGCATGCCCACGATGAGGCACAGCGACACCACCGCCGTCGCGAGCACGACCCGGACCGGTGCGGTCCGCACGACCGACACCGTGACCACGGCCAGCGCGAACAGCTCGGTCAGCGACACGAACGGGATCCCGCCGGTCACCAGCCCCGCGACCGAGCCGGCTGCGGACAGTCCGTAGGCGACCACCGCCACGGGGAGTGCCGTGCTGCCCGTCCGGTACCGGAGGAGCACCACGCCTGCCACGAGCAGGCCGTACACCGCCCCGCTCGGCACCCAGAAGCCCACGTAGTTCATCGCCAGGACGGCGTCGCACCCCGCCCAGAACAGGTAGGCGAGCAGCTCGAGCCCGGCCAGGAGCGGGCGGCCGCGGCGTGGTGCGGTGCTCATGGGACACACCGTAGGGCGGGCGGCGACCCTCCGACCTCGGTCGGAAGTACGACGACCCGGTCGGGCAACGCCCTACCACGGGCCGATGCCCCGGACCCCCGTCGAGCGGCAGCCTCGTCGTCATGATCGAGGGGTTGAGGAATCCGGCCGACGTGCCGTCGCAGGTCGCCGCGGCGACGGTGAACCTGGTGCGCACCTACGGGCGGGGGCGCGCCACGGTCCGCGCGCTCGACGGCGTCACCCTGTGGCTGCCCGCGGGGCGGTTCACCGCGGTGATGGGCCCGAGCGGATCGGGCAAGTCGACACTGCTGCACTGCCTGGCCGGGCTGGACCGGCCCACGTCCGGGCAGGTGCTGCTGGGCGGGACCGACCTCGGGAGCCTCGACGACACCGCGCTGACCCGCGTCCGGCGCGACCGGATGGGCTTCGTCTTCCAGGACGGCAACCTGCTGCCGCACCTCACCGCGGGCGAGAACATCGACCTGGCCGCCTCCCTGGCCGGGCGCAGGCCGAACCACGCCTGGCGGGCCGAGCTCGTCGAACGGCTCGGCATCGCCGACCGGCTCACCCACCTGCCCTCGGAGCTGTCCGGCGGGCAGCGTCAGCGCGTCGCGGTGGCCAGGGCGCTGCTCGGCCGCCCGGAGATCGTCGTCGCCGACGAGCCGACCGGTGCGCTCGACACGCGTTCCGGGCGCGAACTGCTGGGTCTGCTGCGGGCCTGCGTCGACGACTACGGCCAGACCGTCGTCATGGTCACCCACGACCCGATCGCCGCCTCCGCGTCGGACCAGGTCCTGCTGCTGCGCGACGGCCGTGCCGCCGGCCGGTTGGACCGGCCCACCCCGGACCGGGTGCTGTCCGCGATGGGCGCGCTGACCGGCGCCGACGACCCCGCCCTGTCCGACGTCACGGCCACCGGGCCGGTGACCCGGTGAACCCCGCCACCCGCGCCGCGGTCGCCGGTGCCCGGCGCAGTCCGCGGCGGCTGCTGCTGACCGGGCTGGCCGTGCTGGTGGCGACGGTGTTCGCCGCCGGTGCGGTGCTGCTGACCGCGAGCCTGCGGGCCGACCTCGTCGGGAGCACGTCCTCGGTGCCCGCGGGCGCGACGTTCGCCGTGGAGACCGACACCTCTGCCGGGGCCGCCACCACGGAGCTGGAGGACCGGCTGCGCGCGGTGCCCGGGGTGACCGGGGTGTCGACCGCCCGGTCGGGGCCGGCCGCCGTCGTCGCGGGTGGTGCGAGCGGCAGCTGGCTGCTGAGCACCGATCCGATGACCGGGCCGCTGCAGGGGCTGGAGCCGGTGACGGCCGGTCGCCTGCCGTCCGGGCCGGGGGAGGCGCTGATCGGGGCGGTCACCGCGGAGCGCACCGGGCTCGCCCCCGGCGCCACCGTCGGCCTCGGCGACCGCACGCTGACCGTCACCGGCGTGGTGCCGGTCCGTTCCGGGTACGGCGACGTGCTCGTCGTGCGCGACGACGACCCGGCCGCCGCCGGTCTGTCCGGCCACCGGACCGCCGTCGCGGGGGATCCGGACCCGGCCGCGCTCGCCGCCGTCCCGGGCGTCACCGGTGTCCGGACCGCCGACGACCAGCGCACCGAGGACCTGGCGTCGGCCTCGGCGTCGGCGGACGCGCTGCTCGCCGGGCTGTCGGTGTTCGTCGGGCTGGCGCTGGTCGCCGCGGCCGTGGTGGTCGCCTCGACGTTCCGGATCGTCCTGGCCCGCCGTACCCGTGAGCTGGCGCTGCTGCGCTGCGTCGGCGCGGGCCGCGGGCAGGTGACGCGGTCGGTTCTGGTCGAGGCGGCGCTCACCGGGCTGGTCGCGGGGGTCGCCGGGGCGCTCGTGGCCGTCGCGGGCGGGTGGGCCGTCCTCGCGGCGGCGGGCGCGGCCGGGCTGGACGCCCCGGCGCTCGCCGCCGGGCGGACCCCGCCGGTGGTGGCGCTCGGCGCGGCGGACGCGAGCGGGGCCCGTGCACCGCGGGCCCGGGTACGGCTGCCGCTCGCCGCGGTCGCGCTCGTCCTGGCCGTGGTCCTCGCCGTCGCCGGGGTGGGCATGGGGAGCCCGCTGGCGGGGACGGCGCTGGCCGCGCTGTCCGGGATGCTGGTGTTCGCGGCGCTCGTGGTGACCGGGCCGTTCGTGGTGTCCGGGGCGGCGGCGCTGGTGGCGCCGGTCGTCGCACGCTGGGCACCGGGCCGGATCGCGGTGGGCAACGCGCGGCGGATGTCGCGGCGCACCGCGGCGATGACGACGGTGCTGTCACTGGGCGTGGGCCTGACCGCGGCGCTGCTGGTGGCCGTGGCCGGCGCCTCGGCCGACGCGACGGCGTCGATCGAACGGAACTACCCGGCCGACGTCGTCGTGTTCGCCGGCGACGACGCCGAGGCCGCGACGCTCGTGGCCCGGCTCGACGCCGAGCCCGGGCTGACCGCAAGGGTGTCCGACGGCACGGTGCTCGTCGACCCGGCGCCGGGGGCCGACCCGGTCGCGGTGCGTACGGCGGTGGTGCGGGCCGCAGGCGAGGCGCCCGTCACGTTCACCGCGGAGCTGCGGGAGCAGACCGAGTCCGCGGTCGGGGCGGTCCGCGGGATCGGGCTGGGGCTGGTCGGGATCACGCTGCTCGTCGCCGTCGTGGGGGTCGGGGTGACCCTCGCGCTGTCGGTCAGCGAGCGGACCCGGGAGATCGCACTGCTGCGCACGCTCGGTCTGTCGCGGGCCGCGGCCCGGCGGGCGGTGGCGTTCGAGGCGGCACTCGCCGGTGCGGTCGCGGCGGTGCTCGGCGTCGTGCTGGGCGGTGTCTACGGCCTGCTGGCGCTGCGGGCGACCGGCATCGGGTCGGTCACGGCGCTGCCGCTGGGCCAGCTCGGCGGGCTGGCCGCCGTGGTGGTCGCCGTCGCCGTGGTCGCCTCGGTGGGGCCGATGCGCCGCGCCGGACGGGTCGAGCCCGCGCACGGCGTCGCCACGGCCTGAGGGGCCGCCCGCGCGCCCGGTGCGGACCGGGAGCGCGGGCGCCGGGCTCAGCTCGCGGGCTCCAGCACGAACACCGGGATGATCCGGGAGGTCTTCTCCTGGTACTCGGCGTAGGGCGGGTAGGCGTCGACGGAGCGGTCCCACCACTCCTGGCGCTCGTCCCCGGTGACCTCGCGGGCGACGAAGGTGCCGGTCTGCGTGCCGTCCTGCACCTGGACCTGCGGGTTCGCGACGACGTTGTGGTACCAGGCCGGGTGCTCCGGGGTGCCGCCCTTGGACGCGATCATCGCGTACGAGCCGCCGTGCTCGACGCGCATCACCGGCACGTAGCGCTGCTTGCCGGACTTCGCGCCGGTCGTCGTGACCAGGATGATCGGGCGGTCCATGACCGTGACGGCCTCGGTGGTGCCGTTCTCGAGGATCTTCTCGGTCTGCTCGCGGACCCAGTCGGTCGGGGAGAGCTCAGCGTTCTGCGTCATAACGGTGGAGAACCCGATACCTCCTGTGATCATTCCTCGCAGCCGGGTGAGGGGCTGGTGCGCGTCGCCGGACGGTGCCTACGGTGCGGGTGCACGACCAACTGAACACGCGGGAGCTCCGTCGCGCGGGGCTGAGAGGGCGACTCGCCGGTGGCCGACCGCAGAACCGGCCGGGTAATGCCGGCCAGGGAGGACTGTCATGACAACGGCACCAGTGCGCCCGCAGCAGGTCACCACCGGCCCGATCCAGGGGTCGGCCAAGGCCTGGATCCCCGGACCCGACGGCATCACCGTCCCGGTCCGGCGGATCCCGCTCTCCAACGGCGAGCACCACGACGTCTACGACACCTCCGGCCCGTACACCGACTCCGACGCGACCGTCGACCTGCACGCCGGGCTGCCCCGGCTGCGGGAGCCGTGGGTCGGGTCGCGGGAGCCGGGGACCCAGATGTCCTGGGCGCGGGCCGGGATCGTCACCCCCGAGATGGCCTACATCGCCGTCCGCGAGCGGTGCGACGCGGAGCTCGTCCGCGCCGAGGTCGCCCGCGGCCGGGCCGTGATCCCGGCCAACCGCAACCACCCCGAGTGCGAGCCGATGATCATCGGCAAGCGGTTCCTCACCAAGGTCAACGCCAACATCGGCAACTCCGCGGTGACCTCCTCGATCGCCGAGGAGGTGGAGAAGATGGTGTGGGCGACGCGGTGGGGTGCCGACACCGTGATGGACCTGTCGACGGGCCGGGACATCCACGAGACCCGCGAGTGGATCCTGCGCAACTCGCCGGTCCCCATCGGCACCGTCCCGATCTACCAGGCCCTGGAGAAGGTGAACGGTGACCCGGCCGCCCTGAGCTGGGAGGTCTACCGCGACACCGTGCTCGAGCAGTGCGAGCAGGGCGTGGACTACATGACCGTGCACGCCGGCGTGCTGCTGCGCCACGTGCCGCTCACCGCGAAGCGGGTCACCGGGATCGTCTCCCGCGGCGGGTCGATCATGGCCGCGTGGTGCCTGGCGCACCACGCCGAGTCGTTCCTCTACACCCACTTCGACGAGCTGTGCGAGATCCTGCGCCGCTACGACGTCACGTTCTCCCTCGGCGACGGCCTGCGCCCCGGCTCGATCGCCGACGCGAACGACGAGGCCCAGCTCGCCGAGCTCGCCACCCTCGGCGAGCTGACGAGGATCGCCCGCGGCCACGACGTGCAGGTCATGATCGAGGGTCCCGGCCACGTCCCGATGGACAAGATCGTCGAGAACGTGCGGCTGGAGGAGGAGTGGTGCGACGAGGCGCCGTTCTACACCCTCGGCCCGCTGGCCACCGACATCGCGCCCGGCTACGACCACATCACCTCCGCGATCGGCGCAGCCCGCATCGCCGAGGCCGGGACCGCGATGCTCTGCTACGTCACGCCCAAGGAGCACCTGGGACTGCCGAACCGCGACGACGTCAAGGTCGGGGTGATCAGCTACAAGATCGCCGCGCACGCCGCGGACCTGGCCAAGGGCCACCCGCACGCCCAGGCCCGCGACG
This sequence comes from Pseudonocardia sp. 2-7, assembly GCF_056341085.1. NCBI lineage: Bacteria > Bacillati > Actinomycetota > Actinomycetes > Pseudonocardiales > Pseudonocardiaceae > Pseudonocardia > Pseudonocardia sp. 2-7. The sequence continues at coordinate 5,069,549 of NZ_CP094507.1, read as the reverse complement.
ACGCGCTCTCGCAGGCCCGGTTCGAGTTCCGCTGGCGTGACCAGTTCGCGCTCTCGCTCGACCCGGACACCGCGACCGCCTACCACGACGAGACGTTGCCGGCCGAGCCCGCGAAGACGGCGCACTTCTGCTCGATGTGCGGGCCGAAGTTCTGCTCGATGAAGATCACCCAGGACGTCCGGGACTACGCCGAGGCGCACGGGCTGACCAGTGTGGAGGCGATCGAGGCCGGGATGGCGGAGAAGTCCGGGGAGTTCCGGGACGAGGGCGGCCGGGTGTACCTGCCGATCTCCGCCACGGACTGAGGCCCGGACCGGGACGTGCACCGCCGGGGCCGCGGGGATCCCACCCGCGGCCCCGGCACCGTCTACCGTCGTCGGCGACCACGCACGACGCGGGAGCTCGCGGAGCAGGCGGGCTGAGAGGGCGGCCGGGTCCCACCGGACCGGCGTCGCCGACCGCGTACCGGCCGGGTAATGCCGGCCAGGGAGGACACGTCCATGGAACCCACCGTCGGCACCACACCCCCGCGGGTCATGACGATCGCCGGGACCGACTCCGGCGGCGGCGCGGGCATCGCCGCGGACCTGCGCACCTTCGCCGCCTGCGGGGTGCACGGCTGCCTCGCCGTCTGCGCGGTGACCGTGCAGAACTCGGTGGGCGTCACCGGCGTGCACACGATCCCGGTCGACACGATCGCCGGGCAGATCTCCACGGTCGCCTCCGACATCGGGCTGCAGGCCGCGAAGACCGGGATGCTCGCGAACGCCGAGATCATCGAGGCCGTCGCGCGGGCCTGCGACGGATGCGGCATCGGCGCCGGTCTGGCCACGCCGTTCGTCGTCGACCCGGTCGCGGCCTCGATGCACGGGGACCCGCTGCTGGCCGCCGAGGCGCTGGACGCCTACCGGCACACGCTGTTCCCGCGGGCCACGCTGGTCACCCCGAACCTCGACGAGATCCGGCTGCTCGTCGAGCACGACGTCCACGACCGCGCGGGCCAGTACGCCGCGGCGAAGGCGCTGCACGCGCTCGGCCCGCGCGCGGTCCTGGTGAAGGGCGGCCACCTCGCCGAGGACACCGACGGCTGCCTGGACCTGCTCTACGACGGCGAGACCGCCGTCGAGCTGCCCGGCCCGCGCTTCGACACCGGCCACACTCACGGCGGCGGGGACTCCCTGGCCGCCGCGATCGCGTCCGGGCTCGCCCGCGGGATGGAGCTGGAGGCGGCGGTCCGGTTCGGGAAGCGCTACATCGTCGAGGCGGTCCGCCACGCCTACCCGCTGGGCGCCGGGCACGGCCCGGTCTCGGCGCTGTGGGCCGTACGGCCGTGGTGGGACGAACGCGACTGACCCTCGCCGGTCCTTGGATACGAGATGGATGCGACCTCAACAGATCCGAGGTCGGGGCCGACCGGCCCCCGGCGTGCCGCAGATGCGGTGATCCGCCCGCGCGTCGCTCCGCGAAGGGTGCCCTGACCTGGGGATCGGGCGCTGTGGTCTGCATCGCACGGGCCGGTCGAGATGTATACGCTCGCGTCCGATGAGCATCTTGGGCACCCGCGTCGTCCGCACCGAGGATCCGGTCTTCCTCACGCGCGGCGCGACCTACACCGACGACCTGACCGAGGAGCGGCTGACCGGGGCGTTGCACCTGACGCTCGTCCGCTCCCCGCTCGCCCACGCGACGATCACCTCGATCGACACCTCGGCGGCGCTCACGTCGCCCGGCGTCGTCGCCGTCGTCACCGGGGCCGACCTCGACATCACACCGGCACTGCTGTTCCCGGGCGCGAACAAGGCCATGACCCGCCCGTTCCTCGCGACCGACCGCGTGCGGTTCGTCGGCGAGCCGGTCGCCGCGGTCCTCACCGAGGAGTTCTACCAGGGTGAGGACGCGGCCGAGCTGGTCGACGTCGAGTACGAGCCCCTGGACGTGGTGATCGACCCGCTGGCCGCCGCCCGCGACGAGACGCTGCTGTTCCCGGAGGCCGGGACCAACACCGCGGCCGCCTACGGGCACGACGAGGAGCAGGACGCCTCGTTCTTCGACGGCTGCGAGGTCGTCGTCACCCGGGACCTGGTGAACCAGCGCCTGGCCGCGGCCCCGCTGGAGACCCGCGCCGCGAGCGCCTTCTGGGAGGGCGACCGCGTCACCGTCTACATGTCCAACCAGAACGCCCAGGGCGGCCGCGACGAGATCGCCGGCTGGCTGGGTCTGGACAAGGAGAAGGTGCGGGTCGTCCTGCCGGACGTCGGCGGCGGCTTCGGCGCGAAGATCGGGTCCGACCCCGAGTTCGCCCTCGTCGCGTGGCTCGCCCGGCAGCAGGGACGTCCGGTCCGCTGGAACGAGTCCCGCTCCGAGAACATGACCGGCATGGTGCAGGGCCGGGCCCAGCGCCAGACCGTCACGATCGGCGGCACCCGCGCGGGCAAGGTCACCCACTACCGGCTCGACGTCGTGCAGGACCTCGGCGCCTACCCGCGCCTGGGCACCTTCCTGCCGATGTTCACGCGGATGATGGCGCCCGGCACCTACGACATCGAGCACGTCGACTCCCGCGCGAAGGCCGTGGTCACCAACACGACCTCGGTCGCCGCCTACCGCGGCGCCGGCCGCCCCGAGGCGACCGCCGCGATCGAGCGCGCGATGGACCTGTTCGCGGCCGAGATCGGCAAGGACCCGGCCGAGGTCCGCAAGCTCAACGTCGTCGCCCCGGACCGGTTCCCGTTCCAGACCAAGGGCGGGGTGGAGTACGACTCCGGCGAGTACGCCAAGGCGATCGACCTCGCCCTGGAGAACGCCGGCTACGACCGGCTGCGCGCCGAGCAGAAGGCCCGCCGCGAGTCCGGCGACGCCCGCCAGATCGGCATCGGCGTGTCCTCCTACGTCGAGATCACCGGTGGTGGCGCGTTCGCCGAGGACGCCTCGGTCGAGGTCCACCCCGACGGCTCGGTGACCGTGCTGACCGGCACCTCCCCGCACGGCCAGGGGCACGCGACGGCGTGGGCGATGCTCGCGTCCGACCAGCTCGGCGTCCCGATCGAGAAGATCACCGTCAAGCACGGCGACACCGACCTCGTCCCGCGCGGCGGCGGCACCATGGGGTCGCGGTCGCTGCAGACCGGCGGCGTCGCGGTGCACCAGGCCTCGGCCGAGCTGATCGACCTGGCCAAGCAGCGCGCGGCCGACCTGCTCGAGGCGAGCGTCGAGGACCTGGAGCTCGACCCGGCGAACGCCGCGATCACCGTCAAGGGCGTCCCCGGCGCGAAGTCGGTGACGCTGGCGGAGCTGGCCGCCGCCGAGCAGCTCAAGGTCGACACCACCTGGGACGGCAAGAAGCCGACCTTCCCGTTCGGCGCGCACGTCTGCGTCGTCGAGGTCGACACCGAGTCCGGCAAGGTGACGGTCGAGAAGATCATCGCCGTCGACGACGCGGGTCCCATCCTCAACCCGCTGCTCTGCGACGGGCAGCGGCACGGCGGGATCGCCCAGGGCATCGCGCAGGCGCTGCTCGAGGAGGTCATGTACGACGAGGAGGGCCAGCCGCTCACCGGGACCTTCGCCGACTACGGCATCCCGTCGGCGGCCGAGCTGCCCAGCTTCGACCTGGTCGAGATGACGACCCCGACTCCGGTCAACCCGATGGGCTACAAGGGCATCGGCGAGGCCGGGACGATCGGCTCCACCCCCGCCACCCAGAGCGCGGTCATCGACGCCCTGTCCCACCTCGGCGTCACGCACATCGACATGCCCCTGACCCCGATGCGGGTCTGGGAAGCCATCAACGCTGCCCAGGAGGCGTCCGAGTGAAGGTCGAGATCACCGTCAACGGTGAGCCCACCAGCGCCGACGTGGAGCCCCGCCAGCTGCTCGCGCACTACCTGCGGGAGACCGTCGGGCTGAAGGCCACCAACATCGGCTGCGACACCACGTCCTGCGGTGCGTGCACCGTGCTGCTCGACGGCGACGCGGTCAAGTCGTGCACCGTGCTGTCGGTGCAGGCCGACCAGCAGTCGGTCACCACCATGGAGGGGCTCGACGGCGCGTCCGAGGGCCGCCCCGAGCACCCGGTCACCGCGGCGTTCCGGTCCGAGCACGGGCTGCAGTGCGGCTTCTGCACCCCGGGCATGGTCATGTCCGCGGTGTCGTTGATCAGCCACGACGACGACCTGGACGAGCGGAAGGTCCGTGAGGGCCTGGAGGGCAACCTCTGCCGCTGCACCGGTTACCACAACATCGTGCGCGCCGTGCTCGTCGCCGCGGGCAAGGACCCGGACGCCGCGCAGAAGGCCGAGGCCGAGTCCGACGCGCTGCGCACCGCGCCCGCCTTCTCCCGTGGGGAGGCCGGCGCATGATCCCCCTCGCGTTCGACTACGCCCGCCCCGACACCCTCGACGACGCCATCGCGCTGCTCGCCGAGAAGGGCGAGGACGCCAGCGTCCTGGCCGGCGGCCACTCCCTGATCCCGGTCATGAAGGTGCGCCTCGGCGCGCCGGAGTTCCTGATCGACATCGGCCGGCTGCCGGAGCTGAGCTACATCCGCGTCGAGGGCGACGAGCTCGCCGTCGGTGCGGCGACCAAGCACCGCGACGTGGTCGACTCGGCCGAGGTCGCGAAGGAGGTCCCGCTGCTCGGGGCCGTCGCCCGCACCGTCGGCGACCCGCAGATCCGGGCCCGGGGCACGCTGGGCGGCACCGTCGCCCACGCCGACCCGGCCGCGGACCTGCCCGCCGCGCTGCTCGCGCTGGACGCCACCGTCGTCCTGCAGGGGCCGCGCGGGAAGCGGACCGTGCCGATCGGCGAGTTCTACACCGGCGTGTTCACCACGGTCCGCGAGCCCGACGAGCTGATCGTCGAGATCCGGATCCCGCGCTGCGGGGACAAGGGCTGGGCGTACGAGAAGTTCACCCGTCGCAGCAACGACTGGGCGATCGTCGCCGTCGCCGTGTCCGACGACCGCATCGGCCTGGTCAACATGGGCTCGACCGCGCTGCGGGCGTCCGCCACCGAGCGGGCGCTGGCGGAGGGGAAGAGCATCGCCGAGGCGGCCGCGCTGGCCGCCGAGGGTGCCGAGCCGCCCGCCGACACCCACGGGTCGGTCGCCTACCGCACCCACCTGGTGCAGGTGCTGACCCGCCGCGCCCTGGAGACCGCGCACGGCGCGCGCTGACCCGCGCACCCGCGGCCCGCGTCCCTCCCCGGGGCGCGGGCCGTGGTCGTGTCAGGGCCCGGGACGGACCAGCCCCGCCTCCTGGGCGGCGATCGCGGCCTGGGTGCGGGAGCGCAGGCCCAGCTTCGCGAGGACGCGCGAGACGTGCGTCTTCGTCGTCCCCTCCGAGATCATCAGCTCCGCGGACAGCTCCGCGTTCGAGAGCCCGCGGCCCAGCCCGGCGAGCACGTCGGTCTCGCGTGCGGTGAGCCTCTCCAGCCCCGGCACCGACGACGGCCGCGGCGCCCCCGCGTAGCGGCGGATCACCCGCCGGGTCACCTCCGGCGCCAGCACGCCCTCGCCGCGGGCGACGGCCCGGACCCCGTCGGTGAGCCGGGCCGCGTCGACCGACTTGAGCAGGAACCCGCCGGCACCCGCCGCGAGCGCGCCGTCGACGAGCTCGTCGAGGTCGAACGTGGTCAGGACCAGGACCTGCGTGGCCCCTGCCGCGGTGCCGGCGCCCGTTCCGGTGGGCCTGCTCCCGGTGATCCGCCGGGTGGCCTCGATGCCGTCGATGCCGGGCATCCGGATGTCCATCAGCACCACGTCGGGCCGGTGCTCGGCGGCGGCCCGCACCGCGGCGAGCCCGTCGGCGACCTCGGCGACGACGTCGATGTCCGGTGCCGAGCCGAGGATCAGCACCAGCCCGGTGCGGACGGCCTCCTGGTCGTCGGCGACGACCACCCGGATGGTCACCGCCCCACCTCCTCGCCGGTGCCGGTGCCGGTGCGGATGTCCAGGGTCGGGTCCGAGGCCGGTGCCGGGCCCAGGGGCAGGTCGGCCCGGACCAGCCAGCCGTCGTGGTCGGGGCCCGCGTGCAGGGTGCCGCCGACGGCCCGGGCGCGCTCGCGCAGCCCGTCGAGCCCGGTGCCGCCGTGCAGCCCCGGGCCCGCCGCGGGACGCCGGCCGGGGCCGTTGCGCACCTCGACGAGCAGCCGGCTCGTCGAGTGGCACACCACGGACCCGGACGGGGCCGGGCCGCGTGCCTGGTGTGCCACTCGGCGCGGGGTGCCGGGGGTGCCGGGGGTGACGGCGAGGCGCACCGTCACGTCCGAGCCGGACGCGTGCTTCGCCGCGTTGGTCAGCGACTCCTGCACGATCCGGTACCCGGCGAGGTCGACCGGGGCGGGCAGCGGGGCCGCGCCGCGACCGTCGTCGAGGGCGGGGGACAGGCCGGCGGCGCGGGCCTCGTCGAGCAGGGTGTCGACCTCGGACAGCCGGGCGGGCGCCCCGGGCGGGTCGGTGGTGTCGCCGTCGCGCAGCAGCCCGATCATCGTGCGCATCTCCCCGAGCGCGGCGACGCCGGAGGACCGCACCGTCCCCAGCACCCGCCGGACCAGCGCGGGGTCGGCGCCGGGCTGCAGTGCCGCCTCGGACTGCAGCGCGATCGCCGACAGCCGCCCGGCGACGACGTCGTGCAGGTCGCGGGCCATCCGGGCACGTTCCGCGGCGACGGCGGCGTCCCGCTCCCGGGCCGCCGTCCGCTCCGCCGCGACGGCCCGTTCCCCCTCGACGGCCGCCAGGTCCCGGAACCGGCGCACCTCCAGCCCCCAGACCAGCGGGAGCCCGACCACCAGCGTCAGGTTGAGCACGGCGTAGGTGCCGGTGCGGGTGCCCGCCACGAGCAGCGCGGCGACACCGAGGACGGAGGCGACCCCACCGGCGGCGACGGCCACCGCACGCGCGGTGCGCCGTGGTGGGAACACCACGGCGCAGTAGAGCAGGTCGGTGAACACGAGCACCGTCCCGATCTCGGTGCGGCCGCCCAGGACGGGGCCCGCGACCAGGGCCGCCGTGCCGACCAGCAGGCCGGCGGGCACCCCGATCCGGCGCACCGCCGACGCGGCGCAGCCCAGCCCCATGACCAGCAGCGACGCCGTCGTCGCCCCGGTGTCCGCGCCCCACCAGGCGATCCCCGCGTCGGGCAGTGCCCAGATCAGCAGCAGCCCGACCACGAACCACACCACGCCGGTACCGGCGTCCCGCAGCACCGAGGGTGCGCCGCCGTCGCGGTTCACCAGGTACGTGATCACACCCCATCCCAGCACGCCCGGCGCCCGCGCGGCGTCCGTCGAAGGTGGTACGCGCGGATCGGTCGCACGCCGGACGCGTCACCGCGGCCGGGTCGGCACGATCACCGGCCATGGGGGAGTCCTTGTTCGCCGAGCCGCTGCTGTGGCTGATCGTCGGTGCCGAGATCGGGTTCTGGGTGTTCCTGCCGGCCGGGCTGGGGGCGCGCTACGTGCTGCGCCGCAGGGGCCTGGGGGCGGTGCTGCTGCTGGGGGTGCCGCTGATGGACCTCGTGCTGGTCACCGCCTCGACGGTGGACCTCGCGACCGGCGGCGCACCGTCGCGGGTGCACGGGCTGGCCGCGCTCTACCTCGGGATCACCGTCGCGTTCGGGCACTCGCTGGTGCGGTGGGCCGACGTCCGGGGCGCCCACCGCTTCGCGGGCGGCCCGGCACCGGTGCGCCCGCCCCGGGGCGGGGTCGCCCGGACGCGGTACGAGTGGCGCGAGTACCGCAAGGTCGTCGCCGCCTGGGTGGTCACGGCGGCGGTGCTGGTCCTGCTGTCGGTGGCCGGCGGCCGCACGTTCCCGGCGCCGGGCGCCTGGCCGGAGGACCCGATGTGGTCCTGGCTCGCGACGGCGTCGCTGGCCGCCGGGATCTGGTTCGTCGTGGGGCCGCTGTGGGCGACCGTCTTCCCCGGCAGCGGGGACCGGGAGCGCACCGGTGTCCGGTGACCGCCTCGCCGCCCCGGACGTGCTCCGTGGCCTCGCGATCGCCGGGACCTTCGCGACGAACGTCTGGGTGTTCGCCGACCCGCGCGGGCCGGGCGCGGTGTTCGCCGGGTTCGCCGGGGGCTGGTGGCTCGACACCGCGCTCCGCGCCGTCGCGAACGGGAAGTTCCTCGCGCTGCTCACGCTGCTGTTCGGGATCGGGATGGAGCTGCAGTACCGCTCGGCGGTGCGCCGCGGCCTGCGGTGGCCGGGCCGCCACCTCGCCCGCGCCGCGATCCTGTTCACCGAGGGACTGCTGCACTACGTGCTGGTCTTCGAGTTCGACGTGCTGATGGGCTACGCGACCGCCTCGGTGCTCGTCGCGTGGCTGGTGGGGCGGTCGGCGCGGGTGCGGGTGGCGGCCGCCTGCGTCGCCGGGGCGGTCACGGTGCTGCTGGTGGGCGGTGCGACCGTCGCGACGGCCGGGAGCACCGGCGCAGACGTGCCGCTCCCGCCGTACCCGGCGACCTGGACCGGGCAGGTGGCCGCACGGCTGGCCGACCCGCTGCTGTACCGGGTCGAGCTGGCGCTGATCGTCCCGTCGGCGGTGGTGCTGTTCCTGGCCGGGTCCGCGCTGCTGCGCGCCGGGCTGTTCGACGCCGGTGCGACCACCCTGCGCCGACGGATGATCGGCACCGGGGTGGCCGGCGCGCTGCTCACGGTGCTCACCACGCTGGGCGGTGACCCGTGGTTCCTCGTCGAGCGCTACCTGGTCGCCCCGCTGGTCGCGCTGGGGCTGCTCGGCCTGGTCCCGGAGGTCCTGGCCCGGCTGCGCGGCCCGGCCGGTCCGGTGCGGTGCGGGCTCATCGCGCTCGGCCGGACCGCGATGAGCTGCTACGTCGGCCAGAACGTCGTGGCCGCGGTGCTGTTCGGCGCCTGGGGGCTCGGCGTGGCCGGGGCGCTCGCCGGTGTCGCGGCGCCGCTGCGGACCGGGGCGGTGGTCGGGATGTGGGTCCTCGTCGTCGCCGGGTCGGCCGCGGCGGCGGGGTGGTGGCTGCGCCGCCACGACCGCGGGCCGCTGGAGGCACTCACCCAGGCCCTGCTCAGAGGTCGATCACCAGCCAGCCGCCGTGGTGCTCGGACACCGTGAACGGATGGCCGGTGCGCTCCCCGATCCGGGTCAGGACGCGCTCGTCGAAGACCCGGACGTGACCCCAGGCGGGGTTCGGCTCGTTCTCGAACGGGACGGCGACGACCACCCGTCGCCGGGCCAGGCGCAGCATCTCGACGACGACCTCGTCGCCGTCGGACTCGGACAGGTGCTCGACGAGGTGCACGGCGAACACGGTGTCCGCGCAGCCGTCGGGCAGGGCGACGGCACGCGCGTCGGCGACGTGGGTCTCGACGTCGGCGCCGAGCTGCGGCGCCATCCGGGTCAGCAGCTCGACGGTGCCTCCGGTCAGGTCGGTGGCGGTGACGCGATGGCCGTCGCGGGCCAGCTGCAGCGACAGGAAGCCGAAGCAGCAGCCGAGCTCCAGCACCTCCTCGCCCAGCACGAGGGAGCGGGCGCGGGCGTGCACCGGCGCCATCTCGGCGTTGGTGCCGCCGGGCTCGGGCTCACCGGCCAGCGCGTCGAGGGTGTTGCGGTAGAAGGCGAGCCACGCGTCGTCCGGGAGGTCGGGGTCCTTCGCGGCGCTCGCGACGCAGGCGACGAACGCCTCCTCGAAACGCTCGGCCGGCAGGATCCCGGGCTGCACCAGGGTGCGGTCCAGCCAGCCGGCGAGGTCGTTGGAGAGCCGGTCGGTTCCGATCATGGATCGCTCCTGTGCGTGCGGGGGCCCGCTCCACGCTAGGCGGTCGCGGGCACGCCGCACCACGTCCGACGGCCGGGTCCCTCCCCGTCCGGACGGTGGGGGCGGGCTCCGGTGCCGGTCCGGGATGCTCAGGCGCCCTGGGCGGCGAGCAGCCGGGCCTTCAGTGCGGCGTCCTTGTTGACCGGGTCGTGGGCGCCGTCCGGGGTCGTCCCCGCGGCGACGGCGATCGCGTTCATGGTGCCGACCATCCGGCACAGGTGGGCGATGCGGCGCTCGTCGGCGTCGACGGGCGGGGCGCCGTCGAGCAGGGCCAGGGTGCGGTTCACCCAGATCACCTCGGCGTGCATCCCGGCCTCCTCGAGCACACCGCGCAGCCGCAGCCCGATCTCGCGGCGGGACAGCCCGTTCCAGCTCTCGAGGGTGCGGGCATCGAGCGGGAACAGCAGGTCCCGGTCGCGCAGGTGGATCAGCTCCAGGGCGTGCGCACGACCGTAGGCGCAGTACGTGCACCCGTTCACCAGGGAGATCGTGAGCCCGGCGAGGTGGGTGCGTACGGGGCCCAGCACGCGCAGGGTGACCAGGAAGCGCGGGAAGTTGGCCGCGAACCAGCGCAGCGCGGGCCCGCTGCCCATCATGGTGACCATCGCCGGGATCACCCCCGGCGTGTAGCCCCACAGCGCGGTGCACACGCGACCGACGATCCGGAGGACCGCTCCGCCACCGTCCGACATCCGGCCCTCCTTCCCGAAGGGGACGCCCGATCGTACTCCGGGCCGCCCCTGCGGCGGCACGAAATCGGCCGATCGGCCCAGCCGGGGGCATCGGTGCATCGGGCGGCGGCCCGGTGGGGCGGATAGTGTCCGGTCATGGCTTCCGTACCCGCCGTCGTGGCGCCCCGACCGCTGCCCGTCGACGACCCCGAGTGCCTCGTCGACGCCGAGATCGAGGTCGGTGCGCCCGGCCCGCACGACCTGCTCGTCGACGTCCGCGCCGTCTCGGTGAACCCGGTGGACGGCAAGGTCCGCTCGTCGTTCGACGCGGCCGACGGGCCGAAGGTCCTCGGCTTCGACGCCGCGGGCGTCGTCGTCGAGGTGGGCGACCGGGTGCAGGGGTACGCCCCCGGCGACGAGGTCTACTACGCCGGCGCGATCGACCGGCCCGGCAGCAACGCCCACCGCCAGCTCGTCGACTCCCGCATCGTCGGGCGCAAGCCGTCGACCCTGGACTTCGCCGCCGCGGCCGCGCTGCCGCTGACCTCGATCACCGCGTGGGAGTGCCTGCACGACCACCTGCGCGTCACCGCCGACACCACCGGGACGCTGCTCGTCGTGTCCGCCGCGGGCGGGGTCGGGTCGATGGTCCTGCAGCTCGGCCGGCGCACCGGGCTGACGCTGGTCGGCACCGCCTCCCGCACGGAGTCCGCGGACTGGGCGCGGCAGATGGGTGCGCACGCGGTCGCCGACCACCACGACCTCGTCGGCACGGTGCGCGAGGTCGCCCCGGACGGCGTGCAGTACGTGTTCTCGCCGGTGTCGGCGGGCAACGTCGAGGCCTACGCGGAGCTGATGACCCCGCGCGGGATCGTCGTCGCCATCGACGAGCCGGAGGGCCTGGACACGCTCCCGCTGAAGACGAAGTCGCAGGCCTGGCACTGGGAGCTGATGTTCACCCGGCCGCTGTCGGAACCGGGCTCGACGGTGCAGCGGGAGATCCTGGACGAGGTGTCCCGGCTCGTGGACGCCGGGGAGCTGCGGACCACCGAGACGCGGCGCCTGCAGGGGCTGACCGCGGCGTCGCTGCGGGAGGCGCACCGGCTCATCGAGTCCGGCGGCACCGTCGGGAAGATCGTCGTCGAGCGGTAGGTGGACCCCGGCGGGTGGCCCCGGCGCGGACACCGGCACCACCCACCGGCGGGGTCAGCGGCCGATCAGCTCGCCCGCCATCTCGTTGGTCGTCGCCTCGAAACCGGACAGGTCCCGCACGACACGGACCCGGTCGCAGTACTCGGCGTAGGCGGGCAGGTCGCAGCGACCCAGCCCCCACGAGTACCGCGGCTCCGGGGTCAGCCAGATCGTCTCCCGGGCCCGCCGGGTGATCTCGACGAACGCCTCCATGTTGGGGTCGTTGCCGTTCCCGCGGCCGTCGCCGAGCACCAGCACCGTCGTCCGGCGGGTGACCGCCGAGCCGTGGTCCTCCAGGAACTGGCCGAAGGCCAGGCCGTAGTTGGAGTTGGCGTCGACGTCGAGCTGGTCGCCCCCGAAGATCAGCCCGAGGGCGTGCTCGACGGGGTGGTCGGCGAACAGGTCGGTCACCTCGACCAGGTCGGCCACGAACGCGAACGAGCGCACCTGGCCGAACAGGTCCTGCAGACCGTGCACCAGGTGCAGGGTGAACCGCGCGGTGGCCCGGACCGACAGCGACACGTCGGCCAGCACCACCAGACGCGGCTTGTCCTCCTGGCGCTGCACGGTGACCGGGGAGAAGGGGACACCGTCGTAGCGCATGTTCTTGCGCATGGTGCGGGCCGAGTCGATCCGGCCCCGCGGCGAGACCCGTCTGCGGTGGGTCAGCGCGCCGTGCAGCGACTTCGCGAGCCGCCGCAACGAGTCCTCCAGCTGCATGCGCTCGGTCTCGCTGGCCCGGTCGACCTCGGCGACCCGTTCCGCGTCGTCGTGGCCCTCGACGATGCGCTGTTCGATCGCGAGCAGCTTCTCCAGGTGCGCCTTGAGCAACTCGGGGAGGTTGTCCAGCACCCCGGTGAGACGCCGGCGCAGCGCGGCGGCGTCGTCCTCGGTGCCCTGCTCCTCCTCCGACAGCCGGTCCTCCTCGGAGTTCAGCCAGCCCAGCAGCGCGTCCTGCTGGGCGACCGACAGGTCGGCGTCGACCTTGGTGCCCTGCTGCTGGGAGATGTCGCCGGGTTGACCGCCGCCGGAGAACCGGTCGGTCTCGATCTGCACGCGCTGGCCGTCGGTGACGTCGTTGGCCTGCTCCTTGGAGAGCACGATCTCGTCCGTCATCGAGGCCATGTCGATCTTGTTGGCCTCCTGGTGCAGGTTGTACTGCTCGGCCAGGTCCTCCGGGTCGAAGAACTCCTTGATGTCGACCGGTGAGCCGTGGTCGTGCCCCTCCTGCGGGGTCTCCGACGGCTCCTCGGACAGCGTGAAGTTCTCCAGTGGGGTGTCGTCGGACAGATCGCCGTGGCCGTGGCCGTGCCCGTGGCCGGTGTCCGCCTCGCCCACCCTGACCAGGGCGAAGAACAGGTCGAAGACCTCGTCGTAGGTCGCCTCGTCGCGGCGGTCCTTGACCAGCGCGATGCGCAGCGCCTCCTTGAGCACCGCCTTGTCGGACAGCACCCCGGGCTGGGCGGCGCAGGCCATCGCGTCGAGTGCCTCGGACACCGAGATGCGCACCGCCCGGATCCGCAGGAGCCGGACGAAACGGTGGATGCTCGCTTCCACGCCGACGCCCCGATCAGACCGGGCGCTTGCGGGAGCCGCCGAAGGACCGGGAGCCCTGGCCGGGCGAGACCTTCCGGACCGCCGACGGCGGCGGGGCGACGCCGCCCGGCAGGCCGCCGTAGATGCCGCCGTGCCGGCCGGCCTGGTCCTTCGCGGCCCGCTTGGCGCGGCCGTCGATGTCACCGTCGTCCGGGTCGTCGTCGCGGGCGCTCGGGGTGCGCGCGGCGCGCGGCGCGGGCTCGTCGTGGCTGTGGTCGCCGTCGTGCCCGTGTCCGTGGCCGTGCCCGTGTCCGTGGCCCTGCTCGGCGACGACCGCGTTCGGGTCGACCAGGTTCGGCAGCGCGTCCAGCGCCTTCTTGACGTCCTTGTCGTACTTGACGACGACCGAGACGGTGTCGGACAGGATCTGCGAGCTCAGCTCGTCGACCCCCAGGACGGCCAGCGTGCGCGCCCAGTCGATGGTCTCCGAGATCGAGGGCGACTTGCGCAGCTCCAGCTCGCGCAGCCCGCGCACGACGTTGACGAGCTCCTCGGCCAGCTGGTCCGACAGCCCGGTCTTCTTCGACTTCACGATCTCCAGCTCGCGCGAGGCCGACGGGTAGTCGAGGAACAGGTGCAGGCAGCGGCGCTTGAGCGCGGCAGCGAGGTCGCGGGTGTTGTTCGAGGTCAGCAGCACGTACGGGCGCTGCTCGGCGACGAAGGTGCCGATCTCGGGCACGGAGATCTGGAACTCGCCCAGGGTCTCCAGCAGGACGGCCTCCAGGGCCTCGTCGGCGCGGTCGACCTCGTCGATCAGCAGCACGACGGGCTGTTCGGAGCGGATGGCCTCCAGCAGCGGGCGCGGGGCGAGGAAGCGCTCGGAGAAGAACACGCTCTCCTGGGACCCGATGCGGTCGACCGCGGAGGCGAGGTCGGGTGCGTCCTCGACGAGCTGCCCGATCTTCTCGCGGAGGATCTGGGTGTACATGAGCTGCTTGCCGTAGTCCCACTCGTACAGGGCCTTGGTCTCGTCCTGGCCCTCGTAGCACTGCAGGCGCAGCAGCCGGCGCCCGGTGGCGACGGCGAGCATCTTCGCCAGCTCGGTCTTGCCGACCCCGGCGGGCCCCTCCAGCAGCAGCGGCTTGTCCAGCCGGGTCAGCAGGAACACCGTCGTGGCCAGGCGGGTGTCGGCGATGTAGCCCTGCTCCCGCAGGGTCTCGATCACCTGGTCGACGGACTCGAACGGACCGGTCGAGGCGACGGCGTCCGCCGCCTCGGTCACAGTGGGGACGACAGCCTCGGACACGCGGATATCTCCTTCGCGGGCCGCACCGGCTCTGGTGCGGTGAAGAGCGGGGCCGCAGCCAGCGGGCCCACCCACCCGAGTATCACCTCGGATGGCTGGGCCCGCTGGTGCGACGGTGGACGTACTGACCTGCGGATCAGGTCAGCAGGTCGTCCAGGTCACCGTTGATGGAGTGGTCGACGACCGGGCGGACGGTCTCGAACGTGCACTCCTTCGGGTTGCCCGGGGTGCAGGCGTCGCCGAGGACGTGGTTGGTGATCCGGTCGACGTCGGCCGCGTCACCGACGATGGTGGGCGCGTTCTCGTAGAACTTGGTCGGGCCGGTGCCCAGCCGGTTCTTCGAGTAGGTGTCCTGCTTGACGTCGGCGAACTTCTCCGGGATGCCCACGTCGCGCAGCAGCCGGATGGAGGCGGCGAGCGCGGCGTCGGCGGCCTGCGGCTTGGTCATGCCGCGGGTGTCGACCCCCATCGCCTCGGCGATGTCGGCGAAGCGCTCGTACACGACGGGCATGTTGAACGCCCACACGCGGGGCAGCGCGATGGCGTTGTTCAGGCCGTGGTGGGTGTCGTAGAACGCCGACACCGCGTGGCTGATCGAGTGGATGATGCCGAGGCCACCGGAGTTGAACGCCTGGGCGGCGATGTACTGCGCGTACATCATGCCCTCGCGGCCGGAGAGCTCCTGGCCGTTCCAGACGGCCTTGCGCAGGTTCTGCGAGGTCAGCTTGATCGCGTGCAGCGCGTTGCCCAGCGACGGCTGGAAGTCCAGCCGCGAGACGTAGGGCTCCGAGGCGTGCGCGAGCACGTCGAACCCGCACTGCGCGGTGTAGTCGATCGGGCAGTCGTAGTAGAGCACCGGGTCGTCGATCGCCAGGGTGGTGACCGAGGCGTCGTCGAACGCGACGTACTTGTGCGGGTTGTCGGGGTCGGTCGTGGTGTCGGTGATGACGTAGGCCCACGAGGTCTCCGAGCCGGTGCCGGCCGTGGTGGAGACCGCGATGTGCGGCGGGTTGGCCGGGTTCTCGGACTTGTTGAAGCCCTCGAACTCGTTGACGTTGCGGCCGTCGTGCGCGACCGAGATGCGCGCGCCCTTGCAGGCGTCGTGCGAGGAGCCGCCGCCGATGGAGACGAACGAGTCGCAGTTGTTCTGCTGGTAGAGGCCCACAGCGTCCATGACGTTGTAGTCCTTGGGGTTCGACTCGACCTTGTCGTACAGCACGACCTCGAGGCCGTGGTACTTCATCGACTCGACGATCTTGTGGACGATGTCGGTGCCCCGCAGGCCCGACGTCATGACCAGGGTCTTCTTGAAGCCCAGCTTCAGGGCCTCCGGGCCGATGAGCTCGTGCGACCCCGGACCCATGAGCGCACGGGGGAACGGGTGGAACTCCTTGATGGGGAACGGCTTGAGCAGCTCGTCTACCTGCATGTCAGCCCTTTCTGAGGCAGGTGGATGGGTCGAGACCGCACGCTATGACCCCTGTGGCCGCGGGCACAGGGGTGATCGCCATTACCCCTCGGGAGACCGGGCAGGTTCCCCCTCCGAACGGAGGGGCACAGGGTGAGGTCGCCCTCGACCCGGCCGCCGGGGAGGGTGTGACAGTACTGCCAATGTATGGCAACAGGGATCGCTCGGCAACAGTCTGTCCGGCCGGTCCGGGGTACTGTCGGCTCGCCGACGGTTCGTGCCGGCCCGACGACGGGGCGTCACGAGGCAAGAGGGAACCCGGTGGGAATCCGGGACTGCCCCGCAGCGGTGAACGGGAACGACCGCCGTCAACAGCACTGGGAGTGATCCCGGGAAGCGACGGCCAGTAGGTGTGCGCAGTGCGCCCGTGAGTCCGAAGACCT
This sequence comes from Pseudonocardia sp. 2-7, assembly GCF_056341085.1. Lineage (NCBI taxonomy): Bacteria > Bacillati > Actinomycetota > Actinomycetes > Pseudonocardiales > Pseudonocardiaceae > Pseudonocardia > Pseudonocardia sp. 2-7. The sequence goes on along the minus strand of NZ_CP094507.1, from coordinate 5,053,210 downwards.
GCCGCCGGTGCGTGCGCCGTCCGGCGTGCGCGGATCCGTGGCCTCGCGGGAGGACCGGGCGGACGACCGGGCACCGTCGTGCCCGGCGGTCGCAGGCGCCCCGTGCCGGCGACGGGTCCTCCACCGCACTCGCGAGGAGAGAGGGCCGTGAGCATTCCTTCCAGCAGCACCATCGGCAGCACCGTCCTGGGGTACCCCCGGATCGGACCGGACCGGGAGCTCAAGCGGGCGACCGAGTCGTACTGGGCCGGGCGGACCGATGCGTCCGCACTGCACGACGTCGCCGCCGGGCTGCGCCGCGACACCTGGACCGGGCTGCGTGACGCCGGGCTCGGCTCGGTGCCGGGCAACACGTTCTCGTTCTACGACCACGTCGGAGACACCGCGCTGGCGGTCGGGGCTGTGCCGGAGCGCTTCGCCGGCGTCACCGACCCGCTGGAGCGGCTGTTCGCGATGGCCCGCGGCCGCACCGGCGCCCCGGCCTGCGAGATGACCAAGTGGTTCGACACGAACTACCACTACCTGGTCCCCGAGGTCGGCCCGGACACCCGGCTCGCGCCGGGCAGCCGCAAGGCCCTCGACGAGTTCCGCGAGGCCCTGCGCTGCGGGATCACCACCCGTCCGGTGCTGGTCGGGCCGGTGACCTTCCTGCTGCTGTCCAAGCCGGCCGACGGTGCACCGGAGGGCTTCCGCCCGCTGCACCTGCTCGGGCCGCTCGTCGAGGTCTACCGCGACCTGCTCGCCGAGCTCGCCGAGGCGGGCGCGGAGTGGGTGCAGCTCGACGAGCCCGCCTTCGCCGCCGACCGGACGCCGCAGGAGGTCGCGGCGCTGCGCCGGGCCTACGACCGGCTCGCCTCGGCGACCCGGCGGCCCAAGATCCTCGTCGCGTCGTACTTCGGGGAGCTGGGACCCGCCCTGCCCGCGCTCGCCGCCACGGCCGTCGAGGGGCTGGCGCTCGACCTCGTCGCGGGGGCCACCGACCTGGACGCCCTCGATGTGGGAGACCCGGCGGTCCCGGGGCTGGACCGGAAGGTGGTGCTGGCCGGCGTCGTCGACGGGCGCAACGTGTGGCGCACCGACCTGGACCGGGCACTGGCGACGGCGCAGCGGCTGGTCGGCGTCGCGGGGCGGGTCGAGGTCTCGACGTCGTGCTCGTTACTGCACGTCCCCTACGACCTGACCGCGGAGACGGCTCTGCCCGGCGACGTCGTCGACATGCTGGCGTTCGCCCGGCAGAAGGTCACCGAGGTCGTGCTGCTCGGGCGGGCCCTGCGCGAGGGACCCGACGCGGTCGCGGCGGAGCTCGACGCCGCACGGGCCGTCCGGGAGCGGGTCGCCGCCACCGCGCGCCGCGACGAGCGGGTGCGGTCCCGGCTCGACGCGCTCGGCCCCGACCACTACCGGCGCAGTCACGGCGACGTCCGGGCGACGGTCCAGCGCGCGGCGCTCGGCCTGCCCGTCGTTCCCACGACGACGATCGGTTCTTTCCCGCAGACCGCGCAGATCCGGCGCGACCGGGCCGCGCACCGCTCCGGTGTGATCGACACCGGCACCTACGCCGAGCGGATGCGCCAGGAGATCGTCCGCGTGGTGCGGCTGCAGGAGGACATCGGGCTCGACGTCCTGGTGCACGGTGAGCCCGAGCGCAACGACATGGTCCAGTACTTCGCCGAGCACCTCGACGGCTTCGCCACCACCGAGCACGGCTGGGTGCAGTCCTACGGCTCGCGGTGCGTACGCCCGCCGATCCTGCACTCGGACGTGTCCCGGCCCCGGCCGATCACGGTGGAGTGGGCGCGGTTCGCCCAGTCGCTGTCCGACGCGCCGGTCAAGGGGATGCTGACCGGCCCGGTGACGATCCTGGCCTGGTCGTTCGTGCGTGACGACCAGCCGCTGGGTGACACCGCCCGGCAGGTGGGGCTGGCCCTGCGCGACGAGGTAGGAGACCTGGAGGCCGCCGGGATCCGGATCGTCCAGGTCGACGAGCCCGCGCTGCGCGAGCTGCTGCCCCTGCACGAGCGGGACCGGCCCGGGTACCTGGACTGGGCGGTGGACGCGTTCCGGCTGGCCGTCGGGGCCGTCGCCGACGCCACCCAGATCCACACCCACCTCTGCTACTCCGAGTTCGGCGAGGTGGTGGGGGCGATCGACGGGCTCGACGCCGACGTCACCACCGTCGAGGCGGCCCGGTCGCGGATGGAGGTGCTGGCCGACCTCGGGCCGGGTGTCCCGCGCGGGCTCGGCCCGGGCGTCTACGACGTCCACTCGCCCGAGGTGCCCGGCACCGACGAGCTGGTCGACCAGCTCGGCGCGGCGCTGCGCCACATCGGACCGGACCGGCTGTGGGCCAACCCGGACTGCGGGCTGAAGACCCGCGGTGAGGCGGAGACGGTGGCGGCCCTGACCAACCTGGTCGCCGCGGCCCGCCGGGTCCGGGACTCGGCGACGACCGGCTGACCCCGTGTCGCGACGCCCCGCGGCTCCCCGGCCGCGGGGCGTTGCTCACGCCGCCATTGATTGAACAGATGGTCAGATGTAGTCATATGGGGTGATCGCACGAAAGATGGCCGCGCTGCTCGCGGCCGCCGCCCTGGTGCTGACCGGCTGTGGCACCGGCACCGGCACCGGCGGCACCGGGACCCCCGACCCGGCCGGTGAGCTGACCGTGGCCCTGCAGTTCCCGCCGCGCGCCGACTACGCCTTCGACGCCGACGACGGCGCCCGGCTGCAGTCCCTCGGCGTCGCCGAGACCCTGACCACGGTCGACGCCGACGCCCGCCCGGCGCCGATGCTCGCGACGGCCTGGGAGCAGCAGGGCAACGCCTGGCGGGTCACCCTGCGCCAGGACGTGCGGTTCCACGACGGCACCCCGCTCACCCCGGACGCCGTCGTCACGGCGCTGCGCTACGTCGCGGGCGTCGAGGCCCCGCCGCGGGCGATCCGGGGCATCGGCTTCGCCGTCACCCCCGACGGCGCCGACGCCGTGCGGATCACCACCACCGAGCCCGACCCGGTGATGCCGCTGCGCCTGTCCAGCGGCAACCTCGGCATCCTCGCGCCCGCCGCCTACGCCGGCGGCGGGGCGCCGGCCTACCTGCGCACCGCGACCGGCCCGTTCGTGCTGGACTCGGTCAGCGGCGCCGACTCCGCGCAGCTGGTCCGCAACGACGACTACTGGGGCGAGCCGGCGGGTGCCGCCCGGGTCACCGTCCGCTACGTCGAGGACCCGCAGGCCCGCGCGCTGGCGATCCAGGCCGGCGACGTCCAGTTCGCCGAGGGGCTGCCGCAGGCCCAGCTGGCGCAGGTCCGCGCCGCCGGCGCCGAGGTCGTCGAGTACCCCAACGCGCGCACCGTGCCGCTGCAGCTCAACCAGTCCGCGACGCCGTTCTCGGACCTGCGGGTCCGACAGGCCGTCACCGCGGCGCTCGACCGCCCGGTGCTGGCCCAGCAGGTCCTCGCCGGTGGGGCCGCACCCGCGGCCGACCTGTTCGGCGCGGCCGTGCCCTGGGGCGAGACCGCGCCGCCGCCCGGGGCCGACGTCGCCCGCGCCCGGCAGCTGCTCGCCGAGGCCGGCTACACCGAGCAGAACCCGCTGACGGTGCGGCTGTGGACCTTCCCGAACCGGCCCGAGCTGCCCGCGCTGGCGAACGCGATCCAGGCGATGCTCGGTGCTGCCGGGGTGAAGGTCGACATCACCGTCGGGAACTACGAGGCCCAGGAGCCGAAGGTCCTGGCCGGTGACTACGACATGTTCCTCAACTCGCGCAGCTACCTGTCCGACTTCCCGGACGCGGCGAGCACCCTGACCTCGGACTACACCTGCGACGGCAGCTACGCCATCGACCAGTACTGCAACCCCGCCTACGACGCGCTGGTCGACCGGCTCAACTCCACCGAGGACCCGGCGGCCCGCCAGCAGCTGTTCGGAGAGGCCGCCGCGATGCTGACCCGCGACGCCGTCGGCGTCATGGTCGTGCACCCGCGCAACACCGCCGTGCTGCGCGGCGCCACGGGCTTCGTCCCCGACCCGCTGCAGATCCGCCCGGTGCTGCCGCAGCTCTCCCCGACCACGGGGTGATCGGGCTCCTGCTGCGCCGGCTCGCCGTCGTCGGGCCGGTGCTGCTGGCCGCGTCGGTGCTGGTGTTCGCGCTGCCGCGGCTGGTCGGCGTCGACCCGGCGCGGGCGGTCCTGCGGGCCCGCAGCGCCGAGGCGGTGCCGGACCCGGCGACCGAGGCGCGGCTGCGGTCCTCGCTGGGGCTGGACGCGCCGGTCACCGAGCAGTACCTGCGCTGGCTGGGCGGGGTCCTGCGCGGCGACCTCGGCCACGGCTACGTCGCCCGGACCCCGGTCGCCGGGCAGATCGCCGACGCCGCGGCGGTCTCCGGGCTGCTCGCGGTGCTCGCGCTCGCCCTCGCGGCGGTCGTCGGCATCCCCGCCGGGGCCTACGCGGCACGCCGGCCCGGCGGACTGCTCGACCGGTTCCTCGGGCTGGGCACGGTCGCCGGGGTCGCGGTGCCGGAGTTCGTGCTCGCCCCCTGGCTGGTGCTGGTGTTCGCCGTGTGGGCCGGGGCGCTGCCCGCGCTCGGCTGGGGCGACCCCGCCCACCTGGTCCTTCCTGTGCTGACCCTCGCCGCCTACCCGGGGGCCCTGGCCGCGCAGCTCGTCCGCGCCGAGACCGCCGGGGTGCTGACCCGGCCGCACGTGCTCGTCGCCCGGGCCAAGGGCCTCGGTGCGCACCGGGTCCTGTGGCGGCACGGCGCCCGGCTCGCGACGACGTCGGTGACGGCGCTGGCCGGGATGTTCGTCGCCGGGCTGCTGGGTGGCTCGGTGGTGGTCGAGGTCGTGTTCGGCATCCCGGGGCTGGGGCGGCTGCTGCACCGGGCCGTCGTCGCGCAGGACCTGCCGGTGGTGCAGGCGGGCACGCTGCTCGTCGTCGCGGTCGCGGTGGTCGCGGGGGTGCTGGTGGAGGTGCTGGCGACGGCGCTGGACCCGGTGCTGCGCTCGGCGGGGTCACGGTGAGGCCCCGGGTGCGGACGGGGTGGTGGGTCGCGGCCGGGGTGGCCGCCCTGGCCGTGGCCGCGCCGGTGCCGATGCTCGTTCCGGCGGGCCTGCTCTCGGTACTCCTGCCCGACCCCGACGCCGTCGACTTCGCCGGGATGCTCGCCGGGCCGTCCGCGGCGCACCCGCTGGGCACCGACCAGCTCGGCCGGGACCTGCTCGCGCGCACCGTCCACGGCGGACGGCTGACCGTCGGGCTGGCGCTGTCCGCGGTGCTGGTCACCGGGGTGTCCGGGGTGGCCGTCGGGTCGCTCGCCGCGGTCGCGGGCCCGGTCGGGCGGGCGGCGATGCGGGTGGTCGACGTCCTGGCCGCGATCCCGGTGGTGCTGTTCGGGCTGCTCGCCGCGGTCGCGCTGGGTCCCGGCGTCGGGTCGCTGCTGGTGGCGGTCACGGTGATCGCCTGGACCCCGTTCGCCCGGCAGGCCTACCTGCTCGCGCTCGCTGAGCGGCAGCGGGAGTACGTGACGGCGGCGGTCGCCCTCGGCGCGGGGCCCGGGCGGGTCCTGACCCGCCACGTCGCGCGGAACCTCGTCCCGCCGCTGGCCGCGCACGCCTGCGTCCGGTTCGCGAGCACCCTGCTCACCGTCTCCGGGCTGTCCTTCCTCGGGCTCGGCGTCCAGCCGCCGACCGCGGAGTGGGGCGCGATGGTGGCCGAGGGCCGCGAGTACCTGTTCGGCGCGCCGCAGGTGGTGCTCGTGCCCTCGCTGGCGGTCGTGCTGACGGCCGGGACGGCCCTGTGGTGGGGACGCCGGTGGGAACGGGTGGGTGCCCGGTGAGCTCAGGCCGCGTGGACCTGCCCGCCCGCGGGGTCGAGGGGCCTGCCCATCTCGGGGAACCAGCGGAACGCCTCCGGCCTGCCCTCCCAGTCGCAGCCGGCGCACTCCGGGCCGTCGTGCGGGTGCTCGTCCACGATGCCTCCCGATCGTTGTTGCCATCACTGTGCAATAGGGCGTGTCGGGGTGTGAACCCTCCGGTCGGAGGGGCAGGGTGAGGGACGTGGGCGACGGGGACGACGTGGACGACGTGGCCGGGCTGCTGAGCGCGTACCTGGCCGACCCGTACGCGGGCTGGAGCATGGGTGCGCCCGGCGCGATCGCGGAGTTCGTGCGGACCCCCGACGAGCCGGTCGGGTCGTCCGGGCGGGGCACGGTCGTCACCGCGCGCGGCGGGATCCGGATCGAGCCGCACCCGTCGACCCGGCCGCTGGCCTACCGGACGCCCGTCGGCCCGCACGAGCACTGGAACCACGCGGTCGCGCTCTGTCTGCCCGCGCCCGCGGCCCGCGGGGCCGCGCGGACCGCCGTCACCGTGCTCGGGCCCGACCGCTCCGCGCTGCGGAGGGCCGACCGCGACGCCGTGCTCGTCGACCTCGGGTTGGGCACGACCACGGTGGACGCCTGCGTGCGCACGGCCGACCCCGAGCTGCTCGGGCTGCTGCACCGTGCCGCGGGCGGCCCGCTCGACGGCGCGCTGACCGCCGCGCTGGTCGAGGCGGGACCGCACCGCGTGTTCACCACCGCGCTCGGCCGGGTCGAGGTGTACGCCGCGATCCCGCCGCCGGAGGGCCGCTCCCCCGACGGGCCGCACACCCACCTGCTCCCGCACGTGCTGCGCGAGGGCCGCACGCACGCGGCGACCGTGCCCGTTGCCGCCGGTCACCTGCCCTGCGCGCACCTCTACCCGGCGCACCCGCTGACCGACCTCACCGGGCGTCCGATCCCGTTCGACCCGACCCGGGCGGCCGCCTTCGACGGCCTGCTGGAGCGGTTCGGGGATCCGGACCAGTGGGCGGTGACCGCCGGGGTGGTCCGGGCGGTCGCGGCGGGGGAGGCGCCCGGGCCGCGTCCGGCGACGGCGCCGGGCCGGGCCGCGCAGGCGGTCGCATTGCGGGTGCTCGCCGTCGCCGGTGGGGCGGACCCGGCCGTGCTCGACGCCTGGCGCGGCAGGACCGGCGCGGACGGGCTCCTCGACCCGAGCGGCGACCGCAACGCCGGCTGACGGCCCTCGGACCTCCGCGGCCAGTTCGGGCGCACCGGTGGCGGACCACCGCTGCTCGACCCGTCCCCGGAAGGTCAGGTCCGCGGGCCGGGCCGGTCACCCGGCCCGGCCCACCCTCTCAGTCCCAGTCCAGCGACCCACCCGTCCGGTACTCGGTCACCCGCGTCTCGAAGAAGTTCTTCTCCTTGCGCAGGTCCATGGCCTCGCTCATCCACGGGAACGGGTTCTCCGGCTCCCCGAACAACGGGGCGAGCCCGATCTGCTCGGCCCGCCGGTCGGCGATGAACCGCAGGTACCGCTCGCAGGACTCGGCGGTCAGCCCGAGCATCCCGCGGGGCATGGTGTCGCGGGCGTAGGCGACCTCCAGCTCACACGCCTCGTGCAGCATCGTCCGGATCTCTGCGGCGAAGTCGGCCGTCCAGAGGTGCGGGTTCTCGATCTTGATCTGGTTGATGCAGTCGATGCCGAAGTTCAGGTGGATCGACTCGTCCCGCAGGATGTACTGGTACTGCTCGGCGATGCCCACCATCTTGTTGCGCCGGCCGAGCGCGAGGATCTGCGCGAACCCGGTGTAGAACCACATGCCCTCGAACACCACGTAGAACGCGACGAGGTCACGCAGGAACGCGCGGTCGTTCGCCGGGGTGCCGGTCCGGAAGTCCGGGTCGGACAGGGCCCGGGTCCAGCGCAGCGCCCAGGCGTCCTTCTCGGTGATCGAGGGGACCTCGCGGTACGCGTTGAACAGCGCGCCCTCGTCGAGCCCGAGCGACTCGCACACGTACTGGAACGTGTGGGTGTGCACGGCCTCCTCGAACGACTGCCGCAGCAGGTACTGGCGGCACTCGGGGTTGGTGAGGTGGCGGTACACCGCGAGCACGATGTTGTTCGCGACCAGCGACTCCGCGGTGGCGAAGAACCCGAGGTTGCGGGTGAGCATGAGGCGCTCGTCGTCGGTGAGCCCGCCGGGGGAGCGCCACAGCGCGATGTCGGCCTGCATGGCGACCTCGGTCGGCATCCAGTGGTTGGCGCAGCCGGCCAGGTACTTCTCCCAGGCCCAGGTGTACTTCAGCGGCAGGAGCTGATTGACGTCGGCGCGGGCGTTGATCATGCGCTTGTCGTCGGCGGCGATCGGGGCGGCGCCGCGGGCGATCTCGCCCAGGCCGCTGGCGTTCTCGGTGCTTCCGGTGGGCTGCAGAGTGGTCACTGGCAGGCCTCGCAGTCGGGGTCGTCGACCGAGCAGGCACGGCCCGGATCGAGGTCGGGGGCGGTGGCGGGCACGGCGGTGGCCGGGACCGCGGGGGCCCCGGTCGTGGGCGACGCGGCGGGGGCGGCGGCCGGGGTGCTCGGCACGCCGGTCAGCCGGCCGTCGGTGCCGGCGAGGGTGGACTTCTCCACCGACGTCGCCGCGCGGGTGCGCAGGTAGTAGGTGGTCTTGAGCCCGGAGCGCCAGGCGAGGCGGTAGAGCTCGTCGAGCGCCCGGCCGCTGGGGGCGGCGAGGTAGAGGTTCAGCGACTGCGCCTGGTCCAGCCACTTCTGCCGGCGCGAGGCGGCGGCCACGAGCCAGCGCGGCTCGATCTCGAACGCGGTCGCGTAGAGCTCCTTCAGGTCGGCGGGGACCCGGTCGATCTCGGCCAGCGACCCGTCGAAGTACTTGAGGTCGGCGACCATCACCTCGTCCCACAGCCCGCGGTCCTTGAGGTCGCGGACCAGGTGCGGGTTGATCACCGTGAAGTCGCCGGACATGTTGGACTTCACGTACAGGTTGAGGTGGATCGGCTCGATCGACTGCCCGACCCCGCAGATGTTCGAGATCGTCGCCGTCGGGGCGATGGCGAGCACGTTGGAGTTGCGCATCCCCTGGGTGCGCACCTTCTCCCGCAGCGCGTCCCAGTCCAGCGTGGACGACCGGTCGACGTCGAGCTCGCCGTCGCCGCGGGCCGCGGCCAGCAGCTCGAGCGAGTCCAGCGGCAGGATCCCGCGGCTCCACAGCGACCCGTCGAAGCTGGCGTAGCGGCCGCGCTCGACCGCCAGGTCCGACGAGGCGGTGATCGCGTGGAACGACAGCGCCTCCGCGCTGCGGTCGGCGAACTGCACCGCCGCGTCGCTGCCGGGCGCGATGCGCTGGGTGAACAGCGCGTCGGAGAAGCCCATGAGGCCCAGGCCGACCGGGCGGTGACGCAGGTTGGACCGGCGGGCCTCGGGAATCGTGTAGAAGTTGATGTCCACGACGTTGTCGAGCATCCGCACCGCGGTGGTCACCGTGCGGCGCAGCTTGTCGGCGTCGAGCCCGTCCGCGGTGACGTGCGCGGCGAGGTTCACCGAGCCCAGGTTGCAGACCGCGATCTCGCCCTCGTCGCCGGCACGGGTGTTGAGGGTGATCTCGGTGCACAGGTTCGACGAGTGCACCACGCCCGCGTGCTGCTGCGGGCTGCGCAGGTTGCACGGGTCCTTGAACGTGATCCACGGGTGCCCGGTCTCGAACAGCATGGTCAGCATCCGCCGCCACAGCTCGACCGCGCGCACCGTGCGGTGCACCCGCACCTCACCGCGCGCCGCGGCCGCCTCGTAGGCGCGGTAGCGCTCGGCGAACGCGGTGCCGTAGAGGTCGTGCAGGTCGGGGACCTCGTCCGGGGAGAACAGGGTCCACTCGCCGTCGGCCTGCACGCGGCGCAGGAACTCGTCGGGCACCCAGTTCGCGGTGTTCATGTCGTGGGTGCGGCGACGGTCGTCGCCGGTGTTCTTGCGCAGGTCGAGGAACTCCTCGATGTCGACGTGCCACGTCTCCAGGTAGGCGCACGCGGCGCCCTTGCGCTTGCCGCCCTGGTTCACCGCGACGGCGGTGTCCCCGGCGATCTTGAGGAACGGCACCACGCCCTGAGAGACGCCGTTCGTGCCCCGGATGTGCGCGCCGAGCCCCCGGACCGGGGTCCAGTCGTTGCCCAGCCCGCCGGAGTACTTCGCCAGCAGCGCGTTGTTGCGGTAGCCGCCGAAGATCGACTCCAGGTCGTCGTCGACGGTGGTGAGGAAGCACGACGACAGCTGGGGGCGGGTGGTGCCCGAGTTGAACAGCGTCGGGGTCGAGGCCATGAAGTCGAAGCTCGACAGCAGCTCGTAGAACTCGACCGCCCGCGCCTCGCGGTCGACCTCGCGGACCGCCAGCCCCATCGCGACCCGCAGGAAGAACGCCTGCGGCAGCTCGAAGCGCACGCCGCGCTCGTGCAGGAAGTAGCGGTCGTAGAGGGTCTGCAGGCCGAGGAAGCCGATCTGCAGGTCGCGCCCGGGGCGGATCGCGGCGGTGACCCGGTCCAGGTCGAAGGTCGCGAGCTCGGGGTCGACCAGGCCGATCGCGATGGCGTGGCGCAGGTAGTCCTTCGTGTAGGCCGCGTACCGCCCGGCCATCGTCGCGTGGTCCGGGGTCTCCCGGGAGCCCGACAGGTGCGACACGGCCTCGGCGCGCAGCCGGTCCAGCAGCAGCCGCGAGGCCACCAGGGAGTACGCGGGCTCGCGCTCGACCAGCGTGCGCGCGGCCAGGACGAGGGCCTGGGCCAGCTCGTCGGCGGTGATGCCGTCGTAGACGGTGCGGTCCAGCTCGGCGAGCACCGGCTCCGGGGTCACGTCCTCGACGCCGGCGCAGGCCTCGTCGAGCACCGCGGCGACCCGGGCGCGGGCCAGCGGGGCCCGGCTGCCGTCGGGGTGGGTGACGTGCACGACCGGGGCGTCCGCGGCGGTGGTGTCCCCGCCGTCGTGCGCGCGGGCCCGGGCCTGCTGCTCGCGGTAGAGCACGTAGGAGCGGGCGACCTTGTGGTGGCCTCCGCGCATCAGGGCGAGCTCGACCTGGTCCTGGATCTGCTCGACGTGCACGGCGCGCGCCGGGTGCCGGGTCAGCGCCGCGACGACCTGGTCGGTCAGTCCGGCCACGAGGTGGTGCAGGCGCGACGACGCCGCGCCCGAGTCCCCCTCGACCGCCAGGAACGCCTTGGTCGTCGCCACCGAGATCTTCGTGGCGTCGAACCCGGTCTCGGACCCGTCGCGCCGGATGACGCGCAGGGCCGGTGGTGCTGCTGCCGGTGCAGCGGTGGAAGCCGTCACGGGCTCTCTCCTCGCGAGTCGCCGTCCCTCCGGGGGCGGGCGCGGTACGAGGAGGCGGTGGGTCGGCGTGTCGTCGGCGGCCCGCCGCACCCTGGCGCCGTCCCACGAGGCCCCGGAGCAGCGCGCGCCGGTCGGCACGCGCACCGGCGGCAGGTCTTCGGACTCACGGGCGCACTGCGCACACCTACTGGCCGTCGCTTCCCGGGATCACTCCCAGTGCTGTTGACGGCGGTCGTTCCCGTTCACCGCTGCGGGGCAGTCCCGGATTCCCACCGGGTTCCCTCTTGCCTCACCGGCCCGTGCGGACCGGTGAACCACCAGCGCCCCGGACACTACATCTGGGGGCCGGACACGATCGACCCCCCTATCGGTTCCGGTTTCGACGACCATCGAGTCACGCACGGTGAACGTCGCCGGTCACGGGCCCGGCGGTCCCTTCCGTGCGACGGGTCCGCGCGGATACCGTCGGGCGCACTGTTGCCACCGTTGTGCAGGAGAGTGCGATGACCACCGGAACGGACCTCGACGCCGAGCACTGGCTGCGCCGGTGGGACGCCCAGCAGGAGCGCTACATCCCCGACCGGGAGGAACTGTTCGCGCTGGCGCTCGACGTCGTCGACCGGCTCGCCGGCACCCCCGCCCGGCTGCTCGACCTCGCCTGTGGGCCCGGGTCGTTCGCGGCCCGCGCGGCGGCGCGCTGGACCGGGGCCGAGGTGGTCGGCGTCGACGTCGACCCGGTCATGCTGGAGCTGGCCCGGCGGACCACCGGCGAGCGCGTCCACTGGGTCGACGCCGACCTCTCGCGTCCCGGGTGGACCGACGCCGTCGGCGGCGGGCCGTTCGACGCGGCCGTCTCGGCCACCGCCCTGCACTGGCTGCCCGAGCACGCGCTGCCCGGGCTCGCGCAGCGCCTCGCGTCCGTGCTGCGCCCCGGCGGGGTGTTCGTGAACGTCGACACCCTGCTCGCCGACCCCGCCCGGCCGCGCCTGGCCGAGCTGACCCGGACCCTGCGGGTCGAGCGCACCGACCGGGGACTGGCGACCGGCGAGGACTTCCGGACCTGGTGGGACGCGCTCGCCGACGAGCCCGCCCTGGCCGACGGGTTCGCCGAGCGGGAGCGCCGCTTCGCCGACCGGGCCACCGGCGGGTCGTCGCTACCGGCCTGGGAGCAGGCGCTGTCCGGCGCCGGGTTCGCCGAGGTCGGGACGCTCACCCAGACCTTCGACCGGCGGACCCTGGTCGCGATCCGCTGATCACCCGAGCCGGGCGCGCGCGAAGTTCGCCCAGGCGAACGTGTTCGGCCGGGCCGCCTCCAGCCCGGTGAGCCCGGCCGCCACGCCGACGTTCCAGTCCCGCACACCCCACACCAGGGCGCCCGACTCGGCGCGCAGCAGACCGAGGATCCGGGCGAACGCGTCGGTGCGCGCGGCGTCGTCGGTGGTGGCGACGGCGGCGTAGTAGAGGCGGTCGATCTCCGGGCTGCGGTAGCCGGTGAAGTCGTAGGTCGGGGTGCTGGTCAGCATCCGGCGTCCGATGTAGTCCGGGATCGGCAGCGAGCCGGTGCTGTTCTGGGAGAACACGCCCTGCTGCCGGATGGCCCGGAAGTAGCCCGACGACGGCAGCGGCCGTGCCGTGACCCGCAGCCCGACCTCGCCGAGCTGGCGCGCGACGAGTGCGGTGGCGGCGTCGAAGGTCGGGTCGGCGCCGCTGGTCTGCAGCTCGATCGCCGCCCCCTGTGCCCCGGCCTCGGTGACGAGCGCGCGGGCCCGCGCGACGTCCCGCGCCACCGGGCCCACCCCCGCCGGGTGGTAGCGCAGTCCCTGGCCGAACATGTCGTCGCCGACCCGGCCGCGCCCGAGCAGCACGACCCGCACGAGCTCCTCGCGGTCGATGCCCAGCCGCACCGCCTCGCGCAACCGCGGGTCGGAGAACGGTGCCCGGTCCACCCGCATCACCAGGAACTGGCTCGCCGAGGCCGGCGCGGACAGCGCCGAGGCGCGCTGCTCGCCCCCCAGCCGGGCGGCGCCGGTGGGGTGAGGTCGTGGGCGTAGTGCACCTGGCCGGACAGCAGGGCGCCGATCCGGGCGGCCTCGTCGTCGACGGGAAGGAACTCCAGCTCACGTACGCCGGGCGCGCCGTCCCAGTGGTCCTCCGACGCGGTGTAGACGGTGGACCCGCCCGGGGTGAACGACGCGAGCCGGAACGGCCCGGTCCCGTTCGGACGGTCGAACGACGTCGTCCCGGCCTTGACGATCTCGGTGCCGGGCGCGCCCCAGGCCAGCGGGAACAGCGTGTTCGGCCGGGTCAGTACCAGCTCGACCTCGGTCGGCGACACCGCCCGCGAGGCGGCCGCGTCGAGGTCGCGGAACAGGGTCGCGGCGATCGCGGTGGTCGCCGGGTCGGTGATGCGGGCCAGGGTGGCGAGCACGTCGTCGGCGGTGAGCGGGGAGCCGTCGTGGAAGCGGGCCGCGCGCAGCCGGATCCGCCACCGCCGCCCGGTCGCGTCGCTCTCCCAGGACTCGGCCAGCCGCGGCTCGGGGGTCATGTCCTGCGACCACCCGGTGAGGGTGTCGAAGCACGCCTTGGCCCGGGCCTGGTCGACGTAGAGCGGCAGGACGTGCGGGTCCAGCGACTCGCGCGAGCCGCCGGTCGCGAAGGCGACCCGCAGCCGCTCCTCGCCCGTCCCGCCGCCGGAGCAGCCGGTGAGGGCGAGCGCGGCGACGCCGAGCGCGCCGGTCAGCACCCGGCGCCGGGACAGCTCGGGCGGGGTCATCCGGCGGCCCGCCCGGTGTCCGAGGCGCGCAGGCCGGGGGTGAACACGTGCCCGTCGAGGACGGCCGGGCGGGGCGCCGTACCCGGTCCGCCCGCGCGGACCCAGTCGGCGACGGCGTCGGTCGTCGCAGCGTCCAGGACCGCACGCAGCCACACGGGCCGCGCACCGGCCCGTCGCGCGACCGGGGTGGGTCCGACCACGACGACGTCGGAGTCGGCGCACGGGCCGAGGCACTCGCTGGTCCGCAGCCGCGCGTGGCCCTCGATGCCCCGGGTGAGCCGGTCGAGCAGCCCGTCGTGGTGGGGCCGGTCCAGGCCCGGGTACTTGCGACCGGAGCCGCAGCAGCATCCCCGGCAGACGGTGACGGCGGACAGCGAAGACATGATCCGACCCTACGCGACATATGACGGATTGTTCAGACGTCAAGGATGACAATCAGGTGAGTGCGGCTACCGCCATGCGGGAACCCTCCGGTCCCACACCCGGACACCAGGAGATCCCCATGAGCCACCACGTCCTCGAGGCCGCCGGCGTCGGCACCCCGGCCACCGTCGTCGAGAAGCTGCACGACGCCGCCCGTGCGAGCACCGCCTGCGCCTCGGCCATGGTCGCCTCCGGCGGCATGGAGACCGAGGTGCTCCTCGCCCTCGACGCCGCCGACCTCTGTACCGCGGCCGCGAGCGTGCTCGGCCGCCGGACCGGGGACAAGGCGGTCGGCGAGGCCGCCGCGTCGGCCGCCGCGCTCGCCTGCGAGGCCAGCTCGGCCGCCTGCGGCGCGCACGCCGACCACCACGAGCACTGCCGGCTGCACGCCGAGGTCACCCGGGAGACCGCGCAGCTGCTGCGCGAGCACGCGGGCGCCTGAGCGCTCCGGCTCAGCCGGCCGGGACCGGCTGCGGTGCCGCGGCCACCCGGCCGTCGACGAGGGTCACGACCCGGTCCGCCGACGCGACGGCGACCGGGTCGTGGCTGATCAGCAGCACCGCGGTGCCGTCCTCGCGGCAGACGCGCCGCAGCTCGGCCAGCAGCAGCGCGCGGTGCCCGCCGTCCAGCGCCGAGGTGGCCTCGTCGGCCACCAGTACCGCGGGCCCGGCGAGCAGGGCCCTCGCCACCGAGGCGCGCTGGAGCTGACCGCCGGACAGCCCGCCCGGGCGGCGCGCGGCCGTCGCGGCGGGGACCCCGAGCCGCTCCAGCAGCGCGACGGCGGCGGCGCGGGCGTCGGCCACGGACCGCCCGCGCAGCAGCACGGCCGGCCGGGCGACCTGGTCGAGGACCGGGCGGTGGTCGAGGAACGCGGACCGGCAGTCCTGGTGGACGTACTGCACGGCGCGCCGGTCGCCCGCGGGGTCCCGGCCGCCGACGCGGACGGTCCCCGAGCAGGGGGTCAGCCCGGCCAGGGCCCGGCCGAGCGTCGTCTTGCCCGCCCCCGAGGGCCCGGTCAGCGCGACGAACCCGCCCCGCCCGACGGCGAGGTCCACCCCGGACAGCAGCTGCGCCCCGCCCGCGGCCCGGACCCCCAGGCCCGTCACCTCGAGCATCGCCCCGACCGCCGCCGGTGGTGGCGGGGTCGCGGTCGGGGCGGGTGCACCGAGCAGCGCGGCGGCCGGGCCGGTGCGCACGACCCGGCCCGCGGCGAGCTCCAGCAGCGTCACCGGGACGGCGGCGGCGAGCCTGCGGACGGCGTCGAGGTCGTGGGTGAGCAGCACGAGCGCCGTGGAGCCGGCGGCCAGCACGGCGAGCCGGTCGAGCACCGCGTCGGTGGTGACCGGGTCCAGTCCGGTGGTCGGCTCGTCGAGGACGACGACGGCCGGCCCGGTCACCAGCGTCTGGGCCAGCGCGACCCGCTGCTGCTGCCCGCCGGAGAGCCGGTGCGGGTGGCGGCGGAGCAGGTGCGGCTCGGCTCCGAGGCCGGCCCGCTCGCAGGCCTCGGTGACCGCCCGGGCCCGGGCGGTCCGGTGCCGTCGACCGCGACCGTGCACGGTCGCGGCGAGCTCGTCGAGGACCGGCCCGACCCGACGCACCGGGTCCAGGACCTGGCCCGGGTGCTGCGGGAGGTGCCCGACCCGCCCGGCGCGGCGCGTCCGCAGCTCCCGCGGGGCGACGCCGAGCAGCTCGGCGGGCCCGATCCGTACCGACCCGTCGAGCGCCACCCCGGTGGCGGCCTCGCCGAGTACCGCCAGCCCGAGCGTCGACTTCCCCGCCCCGGACGGCCCGACGACGGCGAGCACCGCACCCGGCGCGAGGTCGAGGTCGACGCCGTCGAGGAGCACCGTCCCGTCGACGGTGCGTGCGGTCAGCCCGCGGACCGACAGCGCGCTCACACGACCGCCCCCGTGCGGTCCGCGAGCCGGTCCACCAGCACGTTCGTCCCCGCGGCGAGCGCCACGAGCAGACCCGCCGGCACCAGCAGCGCATACGGGGCGAGGAACAGCGACGCCGCGTTCTGCTCGATCACCACCGCCCAGTCGACGGTGTCCGGTGGCAGCCCGACCCCGAGGAAGCTCGCGCTGGTCAGCACGGTCAGCACGAGCACGCCGCGCGTCCCGGCGTCGACGAGCACCGGCCCGGCGACGAACCGCCCGGTCTCGGCGAGGTGGATCCGCCACCACCGCTCGCCGTTCTGCGTCATCGTCTCCAGCGCCACCCGCCGCGCGGGGGCCCCGGCGGCCCCCCGGACCACCCGGACGACCGCGGGCAGCTGCAGCAGCGCGGTGGCGACCAGCAGCCAGCCGACACCGCGCCGTCCGGTGCCGGCGAGCACCAGCAGCACCAGCAACGACGGCAGGACCAGCAGGACGTCCAGCGTCCGCTGGGTGAGCAGCACCGCCCACCGGCGCCCGGACGCGGCGAGCACCAGCCCCAGCGGGACCCCGGCCGCGTAGGCCAGCACCAGCGTGCCGACGACGAGCGTGACGACGGTGGTGCCACCGGTGAGCGCGAGCGTCAGCACGTCGCGGCCCAGTGCGTCGGTGCCCAGCGGGTGCCCCGGCCCGGGCGGGAGCAGCGCGCCGGACCCGCCCGGGACCGGGAGCAGCGGCGCGAGGACGGGCCCGGCGACGGCGCACAGCAGCGGCACCCCGGCGAGCAGCGCGGCGACCGCGGTCGTCACCGGCACCCGGCTCACGGCTCGTCCTCCCGTACCGGGCTCAGCCGTGCGGTCGCCGCGTCGGCCACCAGGTTGACGGTGATGGTGACGAGGGCGGCGAGCAGCGCGTAGCCCTGGATCAGCGGGATGTCGCGGTTCTGCACCGCGTCGACCACCCCGGCCCCCACCCCGGGCAACGCGAACAGCGCCTCGACGACGACGACCCCGCCGAGCGTGCCCTCGACGATCCGGGCGAGCTGCTGCACCGACGGCGCGAGCCCGCCGGGGAGCACGTGGCGCAGCAGCACGTCGCGCTCGGGCAGGCCGAGCCGGCGCAGGTGGGTGACGTGCGGTGCCCGATCGGTCTGCAGCACGCCCTGGCGGATCTGGCGTGACAGCCACCCCAGCTGCGCCGCGACCAGCACGACGACCGGCAGCACCAGCACCGCCGGGCCGAGCAGGGACCCGCCGCCCGCGGTCGCGGGGAGCCAGCCGAGCTGCAGCGAGAAGAGCCCGACCAGCAGCAGCCCGGTCGCGAACTGCGGGGCGGCCTGCAGCGCCGACACCGTCGCCGTGGAGACCCGGTCCACGACGCTGCCCGGCCTGCGTCCCGCCGCGGTGCCGACGGCGACCCCCAGCGGGACCATGACGGCGAGCCCCAGCGCGGCGAGCAGCACGGTGCTGCCGAGCCGGTCCGCCACCTCGTCGACGACGGGCCGCCCGGTCACCAGCGAGGTCCTCAGGTCGCCCGTGACGAGCCCGCCGAGCCAGTCGCCGAGCCGCTCCGCGGCCGGGAGGCCGGTACCCAGCTCGGTGCGCAGCCGTTCCACCTGCTCGTCGGTCGCGTCGGGCCCCAGGACGACCTCGGCCGCGTCGCCGGGCAGCAGCGTCGTCAGCGCGAAGATCGCCACGACGGCGGCGAGCAGCTGGGCGGCCGCGACCGCCACCCGTCCGGCGGTGGAACGTCCGCCCCGGGCGTCGACGACGGGCGGGGCCGCGCCGGTGCTCATCCGGCGGCGGCCTTGTCGAAGCGGCCCCACAGGTGGCTGTTGGGCTTGGCGGCCTCGATCCCGGTGACCCCCGCGGCGACACCGACGTTCCAGTCCGACAGCGCCCACACCAGTGCCCCCGACTCGTCGCGCAGCAGGGTCTGGATCCGGGTGAGGTCCGCCCCGCGGGCGCTCTCGTCGGGGTTCGCGACGGCCTGGGCGTAGAGCCGGTCGACCTCGGCGCTCCGGTAGCCGGTGTAGTTCGAGTTGTCGGCGGACGACAGCCGGCGACGCCCGATGAAGTCGGGGATCGGCAGCGCCCCGGTGCGGGTGAACGACGCGACCCCGGAGGTGCGGACGGTGGTGAAGTAGGTCGGGGCGTCGAGCACCCGCGGGGTCGGGGCCAGGCCGATCTCGCGCAGCTGCTCGGCGACGAGTGTGGCCGCGGGCTGGAAGTTCGGGTCGCTGCCCGAGGTCTGCAGCTCGAACGCCAGCCCCTCGGCCCCGGCCTCGCGCAGCAGTGCCCGGGCGCGCCCGACGTCGCGCGGGGCCGCCGTCGCACCGGCCGGGTAGTACTCCAGGTCCGGCCCGCCGAACAGGTCGGCGCCGACCTGCCCGGTGTCGAGCAGGACCACCCGGACCAGCGCCTCGCGGTCGATGCCGAGCCGCACGGCCTCCCGCACCCGTGGGTCGGCGAACGGTGGCCGGTCGACACGCAGGTTGAGGAACTGGGTGGTCGACTGCGGTGCGGTGAGCAGGGTGGCCCGCCCGCCCTGGGCCTCCACCTGGCGGGCACTCGCCGGACGCAGGTCGTGGGCGTAGGCGACCTGGCCGGACAGCAGCGCCCCGAGACGGGCCTGCTCCTCGTCGATGGGGGTGAGCTCCAGCCCCGGGGCGGGCGGGGCGCCGTCCCAGTAGGCGTCGTTGCGGGTGTAGACGGTGGGGCCGCCGGGGGTGAAGGACACGAACCGGAACGGCCCGGTCCCGACCGGTGTGGCGAACCCGGTGGTGCCCGCCGCGACGATCTCGCTGCCGGGCGCGCCCAGCCACAGGGGGAAGGTGAAGTCCGGCGCGGTCAGCACGACCTCGACCTCGCGCGGCCCGGCGGCCCGGCTCGCGGCGAGGTCGACGCGGGCGAACAGCGACGCGGCCGAGGCGGTCGTCGCGGGGTCGGCGATGCGCCGGAAGGTGAACAGGACGTCGTCGGCGGTCAGCGGGCGGCCGTCGTGCCAGCGGGTGTCGCGCAGCCGGATCCGCCAGCGGGTGCCGGTGGCGTCCGGCTCGACGGACTCGGCCAGCCGCGGCTCGGCGGTCATGTCCTGCGACCACCCGGTGAGCGTGTCGAAGGTGGCCTTGGCCCGCACCTGGTCGACGAACTGCGGGACCACGTGCGGATCGAGCGACTCGCGGGAGCCGCCGCCGGGGAACGCGGCGCGCAGCCGTTCCGAACCCCCGCCGGTGCCGCCGCCGCAGGCGGCGAGGGCGGGGACCGCGGCGAGCGCGGCGGCGGCGCCCAGGAAGGTGCGTCGGGTCAGCTCCACGGGTGCTCCTCAGGCGGTGGTGGCGGTGCTGGTCGTGACGGCGCGCGGTTCGAGCCTGCCGGTGCGCTGCATCCAGGCGATGACGGCGGCGCCGACGAGCCCGATCGCGAGCAGGACGGCGAACGGGATCCAGCGGCCGGCGCCGTCGGGATGGCGGTCGAGCAGGTTCCCGACGGCGGTGTTGCTCACCGCCACGACGGCGGCGGAGACGAGGTAGTACCAGCCGTAGTAGGTGCCGGCGAGCTGCTCGCTGCCGACCCGGGGCAGCAGCGCGAGCGAGAACGGGTTGGTCATCGCCATGCCGACGGTGAACACGACCGTGCCCGCGAGGACCGGCGTGACCGCGAGCAGCCCGGCCGCGGTCCACTCCCCGGCGGGCGCGGTCGGCACGAACGGCGCCGCGACACCCAGCGGGACGAACCCGGCGCCCATCAGCACGAGCCCGGCGGACATCGTGCGCCCGTCGGTCCAGCGGGCGCGGCACCACGCGGTGATGCGGACCTGGCCGAGGATGCCGACGAGGGTCGACACGACGAACACCGCGCTGACCGCACCGGCGACGCCGGACACGCGCTGCGCCTCGACCGGCAGCACCAGGTACAGCTGGTTGAACAGGGCGAAGTAGCCGGCCCCGCCGAGCGCGAACAGCAGGAACCGGCCGTTGCCGACGACCTCGCCCCAGCTGCCGAGCAGCCCACGGTCCTGCGGCGGCGCCGGACGGGCGGGCAGGACGAACAGCTGCGCGACGGTCAGGACCGTGAACACGGCGCACGCCACGGCTGCGACGAGGCGGAAGTCCACCGCGAGCAGCGCGGCGCCGAGCAGCGGCCCGAGCAGGGCCCCCGCATGGCCGAACACGTTGAACACGGAGAAGACCTCGGCGCGGCGATCGCCGGCCTCGGCCATCAGGTAGGCGCGCACCGCGGGGTTGAACAGCGCCCCGGCCAGCCCGGTCAGCACCGCGGCGGCGATCAGGCCGGGCAGGGAGTCGGCGACGACGAACAGCCCGAACGCCACGATCCGCAGCGCGCACCCGACGATGATCACCGGACGGCAGCCGATCCGGTCCGCCGCCGAGCCGCCGACCAGGAACATCCCCTGCTGCGACAGGTTGCGCAGGGCGAGGACGAGTCCGATCGTCGCCGCCGCGTAGCCCAGGCTCCCCATGTGGGTGGCCAGGAACGGCAGCACGAGGTAGAAGCCCAGGTTGATGCCGAACTGGTTCACCACGAGCATCCGGCTCGGCGCGGTCAGCTCGCCGAAGGAGCGCAGCACGACGTCCCCCCCGTCGGTTGATCACCTGAACGGGATCACATACGTCCCTGCGGACACAAGTGCCACTGATGCGCACCTGCCGATCGGATGCAGCGCGGTCAGCCGAGGCGGGCGCGGTGGAACCGGGCCCAGGTACCGGTGTCCGGGCGGGCCGGTCCGACGCCGGACAGGTCCGCGGTGACGCCGACGTGCTCGTCCCCGACCGACCAGGCGGTGGCGTCGGTGCGCAGCAGGAGCTGGGCGCGGCGCAGGGCGTCGGAACGGCGGGCCTCGTCCGGGACCCGGGCGGCGACGGCGAGCAGCGCCCGCACGTCGGGGCGGCCCCCCGCGGCGTCCCCGCTCCCGGTGGCCCCGCCGGTCCCGGGACCGGCCGCGCCGTCGGTCGCGGTGTCGTCGCCGGTGTCGCCCGCGGTGTCGTCCCCCGGCACCCGGGGTGCCGCGGCCACGGCCTGCAGGTAGAGCGGGATCGGCTGCGCCGCGGCACGGCGGAACCGGATGCCCGGGGTCGGCTCGACGTCCGGCGGCTCCGGCTCACGCAGCTCGCACCGCAGCCCGACCGCCGCCAGCTGCTCCACGACGAGGTCGGCGGTCGGCCGCGACATCGGGTCGAACGGGTCGAAGAACAGCGGCACCCGCGCCCCGTCCGCCCCCGCCGCGACGACCAGCTCCCGGGCCCGCGCGACGTCGCGCACCACCGGCGCGAGCCCGTCCGGGTGGTGGGCCAGCCCGGCCCCGAACAGGTCGTCGCCGGGTTGCGCGAGGTCCAGCAGGATCTGGCGCACCAGCTCCACCCGGTCGATCCCGAGCCGCACCGCCTCGCGCAGCCGCGGGTCGGCGAGCGGACCGGGCCCGGTGTCGAGGAAGCGGGTCACCGAGCCCGGTGCGGACAGCACGGTCGTCCCGGTCCGCCCGAGCAGGCGTCGTGCGCTGTGCGGGAACAGGTCGTGTGCCCAGTGCACGTAGCCGTCCACCAGGGACTGGTAGCGGTTCTCCTCGTCGTCGTCGACCAGGAACTCCACCGCGGGCGCGGGCGGGCGGCCCGCCCAGTGGCCGTCGTGCCGGTAGAGGGCGTCCGGCGAGCCGGGCAGGAAGCGGAACGCGCCGGTCCCGACGGGCACGTCCCCCCGCCCGCCGCGCACGATGCCGGTCCCCGGCGCGGCCAGGGCCAGGGCGAACAGGAAGTCGGGCCGGCCCAGCACGAGCTCCACCTCGGTCGCCGACACCGCGCGGCTGGCGGTCAGGTCCAGGTGCGCGAGCAGCGGCGCGGCCGTCGCCCCGGTCGCGGGGTCGAGCACCCGGCGCAGCGACGCGAGCACGTCGGCCGGGGCCAGCGGCCGCCCGTCGTGGGCGACGGCGTCGCGCAGCCGGATCCGCCAGCGCGTCCCCGTCCGGTCGGGTGCCGCGGAGGCCGCCAGGTGCGGACGCGGGGTCATGTCCTGGTCCCACACCAGCAGCGTGTCGGCGACGGCGGCGGCCCGCGCCCGGTCCACCGGCCGCCACACCCGGTGCGGGTCGGGTGCCCCGAGCGGGCCGGTCCCGGCGAACGAGGTGACCAGCCGCGGCGACGCCGCGTCGGCCGGCGCGCCGCACGCCGCGAGAGCCGGGATCCCCGCGAGCGCCGCGGACGCACCGGCGGCCCGCAGGAACGAACGACGGCTCAGCTGCACGACACCAGGGTGCCGGGTCGGGTGACGGTTAGAGTCGCCGGGATGGACCTCCTCGCGATCTCCGGCAGCCCGTCCGACCCGTCGAAGACCGCGCTGCTGCTGGAACGGGCGGTGGCCAGGGCGGCCGCGCACGACGATGTGTCGGCTGAGCTGCTCGCCCTGCGCGACCACGACGTCGTCTTCTCCGACGGCCGCGACCCCGCCGACTACACCGGCGACACCCGCGCGGTGATCGACCGGGTCGTCGCGGCGGACGCGCTCGTCGTCGGCACCCCGATGTACCGCGGCAGCTACACCGGCCGGCTGAAGAACCTGTTCGACGTGCTCCCCAACGACGCACTGGCGGGCAAGCCCGTCGGGCTCGTGGCGACCGGGGGCACCGACCACCACTTCCTCGCGGTCGAGCACGAGCTCAAGCCGCTCGTCGGGTTCTTCCGGGCCTGGGCGGTCCCCGGCGCGGTGTACGCGAACAACACCCACTTCGACGGCGGCGCGCTCGTCGACGACGGCGTCCGCGACCGGCTCGACGCGCTGACCGACGCCGTCGTCACGTTCGCACGGCGGATGCCCCGCGACGCCGCGGGCGCGGCCGCCCCGGACATCCCGCGCCGGTCGCTGCGCGAGGGCTGAGCACCGCTCAGGACAGGGCGTGCCCCAGCTCGCCCGCTCCGGCGAGCAGCTCGTCGGCGTCGCGGGCGACCAGCACGTGGTCGAGGACCTCCTCGTACTCGCCCATGGCGCAGGACGCCTGGTCCCAGTAGCGGCGCTGCTCCGGGGTGATCCACCCGACCCGGTACGCGCGGCGGGCGAGGCGGCGCAGCTCGTCGGTCCCGGGCGGAAGGCCGTTGGACCGGCCGTCCCCGACGAACAGGACGGCGGTCCGGGAGTCGACGGCGTCGGCGAAGTCCTCGTTCAGGGTCCGGAGCACCCGCCCGTAGTCGCTGGTGGCGTCCAGGTCGATGCCGGGCGCCGCGAGCACGGCGGCCAGTGCGTGGTCGTCGTGCGCGGCCATCAGCAGGTCGGTGACCTCGACCGGGGTGTCGACGTAGGCGAGCACCCGGCAGCGGAACGCCTGCCGGTGCAGGGTGCGGGCGAGCCGGAGCACGAACGCGGTGATCGACCGCACCGACAGCGACACGTCCGCGACGACCAGCAGCCGCACCCGGTCGGGGACCTTCGCGCGGTGGTGCAGGTGGAACGGGACGCCGTCGCTGCGCATGCTGCGCCGGACCGTGTGCCGCACGTCGAGCGGACCGTGCGCGTGCTCGCGGGGCACCCGGCGCGGCGCGCCGCGCATCCGGTGCAGCAGCTCGTGGCAGGCCCGCGCCATGTCCGCGGAGTCCAGCGTGTTCCCGCCGGCCCCGGTCCCCGGGCGCTCGGCCCCGGTGGTCGCGACCCGCTCGGCCAGCTGGGCGACGAAGTCGGTGATCGCGTCGACCAGCCGGTCGAGCTGGATCTGCGAGAGGTCCTCGCCGTCGGGACCGTCGGCGTAGACCGCGTGCGGGTCGTACTCCGCGAGCCAGGCCAGGATCGCCTCCGGGTCGTCGAAGGCGATCTCGCCCGACGCCTGCGTGGCGGCCCCCGAGGTGAGCTCGCGGCCGACCGCGGCCCCGGCGCGTTCGAGGTCGACGGTGTAGGTCGTGCCGCGCCGGCCCCGGTCCTCGCCGGAGGAGACCGACAGGTCCTTGTCCGAGCCGCCCAGCGAGGCGTCGTCGTCGTCGCGGTGGGGGTTGAACCCCTTCTCCTGCTCCGGCGCGTCGAGCAGGTCGCCCACCTCGGCGGCGCTGGGGTCGTAGCCGGCGTAGCGGCCCAGCGGGTCGTCGTCCTCGGTGAGGTCCAGGTCCCCGGGCAGGCCGTCGCCGCCGGGCTCGCGCAGGGCGGGCCCCGAGCCGCCGGCCGCGCCGGGACCGGCCGCGGCGACGAGGCCGAAGAACGCGTCGAAGGCACGCTCGAACCCGGGCCGCTCGTGGGCGTACTTCACCGTCACGGCGCGCAGCCCTGCGCGCAGCCGCCCGGTGTCCGCCGCGCCGAGCAGCGCCAGCACCCGGCGGACCTCGATCGCCTCCGCGGGGGACACCGCTACCCGCTGCGACCGCAGCACCCGGGTGAACGCGGCGGCCAGCACCGACAGCAGCCGCGTGCCGGGGTCTCCGGCCGCGGACGCGGTCATCGCCGCATCCGCCGGGCCCGGTCGGCCTCGGCGCGCGTCGCACCGGAGCTCGCCCGGCCCTTCCCGAAGGCGCCGGAGGTGGTGTCGGCGGGCCGGGAGGACCGGCGGACCCAGCCCTCGTCGGTCGCGACGTCCACCTCGGCCTCCGGCTCGCCCTCGTCGAGACGGCGCACGGCGAGCTCGCGGTCCGAGCCGTACTTGAGCAGCGCGGACAGCAGCGCCGAGCGCACCTTCTCGACCTCGCCGGTCGTGGCGAGCCCGAGCACGGCCGCGGCGCGGGCGGCGTCGATGACCTCCGAGATCGACGGGGACTTGCGCAGCGGGAACCCCCGCAGCCTGCGGGCCAGCTCCACGACGTCGGCGACGACGTCGGCGGCCACCTCGGGTGCCCGCCGGGACACGATCTCGGTCTCGCGCTCGGGGGTCGGGAAGTCGACCTGGTAGTGCAGGCATCGGCGCTTGAGGGCGGGGGAGAGCTCCCGGGTGTCGTTGGAGGTCAGCACCACCCACGGGGTGGAGCGCGCGGTGAAGGTGCCGATCTCGGGCACGGTGACCTGCCGCTCGGCCAGCACCTCGAGCAGCAGGGCCTCCATCGACTCCTCGGTGCGGTCGACCTCGTCGACGAGCAGTACCACCGGGTCGTCGGACAGGACCGCCTCGAGCAGCGGGCGGGCGGAGAGGAAGTACTCGGTGTAGAGCCCGGTGTCCTGCTCCTGGAGCCGGGAGGTGGCCTCGGCCATCGTCGTGGTCCCCGACAGCAGCTCCCCGATCCGGTCGCGGAGCATCTGGACGTGCATCAGCTGCTTGCCGTAGTCCCACTCGTAGAGGGCGCGGCCGTCGTCGAGGCCCTCGTAGCACTGGAGCCGGATCAGCCGGCGCCCGCTCGCCGCGGCCAGGGACTTCGCCAGCTCGGTCTTGCCGACGCCGGCGGGGCCCTCCAGCAGCAGCGGGCGTTCGAGTGCCGTGGCGAGGTGCACCACCACGGCGAACCCGGGGTCGATGACGTAGTCCTGATCGGACAGCGCCTCGGTGAGCGCCTCCGCGCTCTCGAAGGCCGGCGGGCCGGACGCCGCGCCGCCGGATGGTGCCTTGCCGAACTCCGTGCTGTCGGACACCGTTCTCCTCGACTGCTGAGCCGCACGCAGCCGTGCGGCGGACGGACGGCCGCCGCCGCGCCCGGGGGCTGATCCGGGCGCGACGGCGGGTGGGGCGGTACGTCCTAGTAGGACTTGCCGAACGCGTGGTCCACCATCGGGACCAGCGCCTCGACCGTGCACTCGCGGGGGTTGCCCGGGGTGCAGTAGTCGCCCATCATGTGCTCCGCGATCCGGTGGACGGTGTCGCCGTCGGTGGGGATCGTGTCGCCGACACCGGAGTACTTGCCGGTGTTCATCCGGTTCTTGTCGTAGCTGTCGGACCGCAGCGCGCCGAAGTTGTCGGGGATCCCGACGTCCTTGGACAGCCGGATGGCCTCCTCGACCGCGGCGTCCGCGGCCTGCACGGTCGTCATGTTGCGGGTGTCCACACCGAGCGCGGTGGCGATCTTCGCGTAGCGCTCGTAGCGCGACGGCAGGTTGTACTCCCACACGCGCGGCAGGGCGATGGCGTTGTTCAGGCCGTGGTGGGTGTCGAAGAACGCCGAGACCGCGTGCGACGCGGAGTGCACCAGGCCGAGGCCGCCGGAGTTGAACGCCTGGGCCGCGATGTACTGCGCGTGCATCATCTTCGACCGCGCCTCGAGGTTGCGCGGCTCGTACACCGCCTCGCGCAGGTAGCGCCCGACGAGCTCGATCGAGTAGATCGCGTTGCCCAGCGAGGGCTCGAAGTCCAGCCGCGAGACGTACGGCTCGGACCCGTGGGCGAGGACGTCGAACCCGCAGAAGGCGGTGAAGTGCTGCGGGCAGCTGTAGTAGAGCAGCGGGTCGTCCAGCGCCAGGGTGGCGACCACGGCGTCGTCGAACCCGACCCACTTCTTCGGGTTGTCCATGTCGCTGGTGTTGGTGATGACGTACGCCCACGAGGTCTCGGACCCGGTGCCTGCGGTGGTGGAGACCGCGATGTGCTTCGGGTTCTCCATGTTCGTGGACTTCGAGAAGCCCTCGAACTCGTTGATGTTGCGGCCGTCGTGGGCGATGACGACGCGGGCGCCCTTGGCGGCGTCGTGCGAGGAGCCGCCGCCGATCGAGATGATGCCGTCGCAGCGCTCGCTCGTGTAGAGCGCGGCGGCGTCCATGCAGTTGTAGTCCTTGGGGTTGGACTCGACCTGGTCGTAGACGACCACGTCGACGCCCTGGTACTCGACCTTGCCCTTGAGCTCCTCCACGATCCCGGAGCCGCGCAGGCCCGAGGTGACGAACAGGGCGCGGGTCATCCCCATGTTCTTCGCCTCGACGCCGAGGATGTCGTGGGCGCCGACGCCCAGCAGGGCTCGCGGGAACGGGTGGAACTCCTTGATCGGGAAGTCCCAGATCTGGTTGAGCTCGATGGCCATGACTCTCCTCGACGGCTTCGTCGGCTGGCGGACGAGCACAACCTTGGTTGTTGCGAACTACTGGCAACAGCTACAGATGGGTACCTGACCACCCGGTCGTTCGCCGGGGCAGGCCCACCCTCCGTCCGGAGGGGTCACCGGCGTGGGGCGGAGGCCTCGAGGTGGGTGCCGACCGGGGTGAACCCGCTGCGCCGGTACCAGTCCCGCGGCCAGTCGGCGGCGTCCGCGCCCAGCGCGAGCAGGTCGCAGCCGTGCTCGGCGGCGAGCTCGCGGGAGCGGGCCAGCAGTGCCCGGCCGTGCCCGCGGCCGCGGTGGGCCGGGTCGGTCTCCAGGGCGTCGAGCCAGGCCGTGGCCCCGTCGCGGCGCAGCGTCGCGGCCGCCACCACCCGGTCGTCGGCGACGACGGCGAGGCGGTGCAGGGCCAGCACCCGGTCGTCGCCGGTGTCGCGGTCGACCAGCTGGTCGAGGTCGCCGGGTCCGGCGCCGGGGAGGTCCCGGGCCCAGGAGGCGCGCCGGAACCCGCGGAGCTCGTCGTGGTCCAGCTCGGTGACCGTCGACGCGCCGGCACCCGTGGCCGCGCCGGTCGCGGTGGGGGCGGTCATGGCCTCGTTCGCCGAGACCGACCACCCGGCGGCGCGGAGGCCGTCGGCGAGCTCGTCCGCGCCCGGGCCCCACAGCAGCGCCCCCGGGTGCAGGCCGTGCGCGGTGAGCGCCCGGTCGGCCTCGGCGAGCACGGTGGCCGGGTCGGTGCGGTCCGGTCGGCCGAGCAGCAGCTGGTTGTGCATCCGCGACACCGGCCAGGCGTCGGTCCGGACGGCGACGCCGCCGGTCACCGGCTCCTCGGCGGTCGCGCCGCGCCGCAGCATCGACGGCTCGAACCCCATCGCTCGTGCCGCCGCGCCGGGCTCGGGGACCTCCGGTGCGGCGAAGCCGTCCGGGCCGGGGCGGTAGGGCAGCGCCATCAGCACCGCCGACGCCGGCACCGCCCCGTAGGCGTGCGGGAACCGCATCGACGCCGGGTCGGTCGGCACCCCCGGCTCCCACCGGACGTCGACCCCGGCGACGTCGATCCGGGCCGGGTCGAGGACGAGCAGGACCAGGTCGGTCCGGCCCGCGAACAGGCGTTGCGCAGGCAGGGCCACCTGGTCGGGCGTCGACAGGTGCACGAACCCGACCTCGTCGAGGGAGGGGGGTGCCACGGCTCCGGTGCCGAGCCACCTCCGCCACTCACCAGGGGTGCACAGGTGCAGCAGGACCGTCCCGACCGTCATGGGAGACAGCCTGCACGCCCGTCCGATCGGACGGGCGTGGACGTCGAGTATTGATTTCCGGCACCGGGTGCCAATAGCGTCCGATCCGCTGCCACCGCCGGCCGGCGGGGCGGTTCACCACCTCTCTCGCCGAGAGTCGGATCCAGCGGAGGTTGCGCATGAGCGAGCACCAGAACGAGGACGCCCTGACCGAGGAGACCCTCGTCGAGGAGGTCTCCATCGACGGCATGTGCGGTGTCTACTAAGCCCCTCGACACCACGGTTCCGGACGGCGCCGCGGGGGCCTTCGACCCCGCGGCGCCGTACCGGCTCAGCGAGAGCGTCTCGCTGCGTCCGGAGCCCTTCGGCGCCCTGGTGTACGACTTCGTGACCCGCAAGCTCTCCTTCCTCAAGACGCCCCAGCTGGTCTCGGTCGTGCGCGACCTGGAGAACCAGCCGGACGCCCACTCGGCGGTCCGTGCCGCCGGCGTCGAGGAGCCCCAGCACGACGCCTACCTGCGTGCTCTCGCCGGACTGCTGAAGTCCCGCACGATCGTCGCCCGTTAGTCCCGCCCGCCCCGCCGACCACCACAGTGAGGTGCCCGTGAAGCTGGTCGACCACTTCCAGTACGGCCTGAACTCGCCCATCTGCCTGACCTGGGAGCTCACCTACGCGTGCAACCTCGCGTGCGTGCACTGCCTGTCCAGCTCCGGGCGGCGTGACCCGCGCGAGCTGAGCACCGCCGAGGCCAAGGCCGTCATCGACGAGCTGCAGCGCATGCAGGTCTTCTACATCAACATCGGTGGTGGCGAGCCGACCGTGCGCCCGGACTTCTGGGAGCTGCTGGACTACGCCATCGCCCACGACGTCGGCGTCAAGTTCTCCACCAACGGCGTCAAGCTCGACAAGCAGCGGGCCGCGCAGCTCGCCGCGACCGACTACGTCGACATCCAGATCTCGATGGACGGCGCGACGGCCGAGGTCAACGACTACGTCCGTGGCCCGGGCTCGTTCGACACCGCGATCACCGCGCTGGAGAACCTCGCCGAGGCCGGGTTCAAGCACCCCAAGATCTCGGTCGTGATGACCCGGGAGAACGTCGACCAGCTCGACGAGTTCAAGGCCATCGCCGACAAGTACGGCGCCCAGCTGCGCATCACCCGGCTGCGCCCGTCCGGCCGCGGTGCCGACGTCTGGGACGAGCTGCACCCGACCCAGGCCCAGCAGAAGCAGCTCTACGACTGGCTGGTCGCGCACGGCGACCAGGTCCTGACCGGTGACTCGTTCTTCCACCTGTCCGCCTACGGCGAGGCCCTGCCCGGGCTGAACCTGTGCGGCGCGGGCCGCGTGGTCTGCCTGATCGACCCGGTGGGCGACGTCTACGCCTGCCCGTTCGCCATCCACGAGAACTTCCTGGCCGGCAACGTCCGCGACGAGGGCGGCTTCAAGGAGGTGTGGGAGCACTCCGAGCTGTTCACCGAGCTGCGCCAGCCGCAGACCGGCGGGGCGTGCGCGTCGTGCCCGCACTACGACACCTGCCAGGGCGGGTGCATGGCCGCGAAGTTCTTCACCGGCCTGCCGCTCGACGGCCCGGACCCGGAGTGCGTGCAGGGCTACGGCGAGGCGATGCTGGCCGCGCGCGACGGCGGGACGGTCATCCCGAAGTCCGACGTCGACCACTCGCGCTCCGCGCCGCGCAACACCCGTGCGCCGAAGCAGCCGACGATGCTCTCGCTCACCCCGCCGCCGCGCCGGCCGGACCGGGCCTGCGACGAGAACCCGCTCGCCGGGTTCGCACCGGACGCCGTGCCCGTGGCACAGCCGGTCGCCGGGAGCTGACCACGGACCTGTTGCTGACGGGGCCCGTCGACCTGCGTGGTCGGCGGGCCCCGTCGCGTGTGCTGTTCGGGCCGCACGAGACCAACCTCGGCGACGCCGCACGCGGGATCACGGCCGACCACGTCGCCTACTACGCGGCACGGGCCGCCGGGGGCGCGGGGATCGTCGTGGTCGAGCCGGCGTCGGTGCACGCCTCGGACCACCCCTACGCCTACGCCCCCGCCGCGTTCCCCACCGCGTCGCCCGGTCCTGCCGCGTCGCCCGGCTCGGCCGCGGCGTCGGGGCGCGTCGAGATGCAGCTCAGCGGGAGTTGTGGATCTTTCGCGCCCGCTGAGCTGCATCTCGGCGACCGGGACGGCGCGCGGGTGCCCGCCGCGGCCGGGTGGGCGGCGGTCGTCGCGGCGAGCCGGCCGCACGGGACGCTCGTGCTGGCCGGGCTCGCGCACGCCGGTGGGCAGGGCAGCTCCGCGCACTCCGGGCACCCGCTGTGGGCGCCGTCGCCGGTCCCGGACGTCGTGTCCCGCGAGGTCCCGGTCGCGATGGGGGCCGCGGAGATCGGCGCCGTGGTCCGCGGCTTCGCCGACGCCGCCCGCGCGGCTGTGGACAGCGGTGTGGACGGTGTGGAGATCTCCGCCGGGCAGCACTCGGTGCTGCGCCAGTTCTGCTCCGGCCTGACCAACCACCGCGACGACGCGTACGGCCGCGACCGCACCCTGCTGCTGCGCGAGGTCCTCGACGCCGTGCGGGCGGCGATCGGGCCGGACCCCCTGCTGGCGCTGCGCCTGTGCGTCGACGAGCTCGCCCCCTGGGCCGGCATCACCCCCGACGACGGCCTCGCCCTCGCCCGGGCCGTCGCCGACCGGGTGGACCTGCTCGTCCCCGTCGTCGGGAGCGCGCTGTCGATCGCCGCGACCCGGCCGGACCTGCACACGCCCGAGGCGTTCCTGCGGGCCCGGTGCGGCGGGCTGCGGCGTGCCCTCGGCGGTGCGACGACGGTCGTCCTGGCCGGCAGCGTCGTCACCCCGGCCCTCGCCGAGGAGGCCCTGAGCAGCGGCGACGCGGATATCGTCGAGATGACGAGAGCGCAGGTCGCGGACCCGCGGCTCGTCGCGCTGACCCGGGCCGGGACGCCGGAGCGCATCCGGCCGTGCCTGCTGACGAACGCCCTCGCCGCGGCCCGGGACCCGCGCAACCCCGTGGTCGGGGACGAGCTGGAACCGCGGTCGGGACACGAACGGACCGACCCGGACCCGGACCCGTCGCGTTCCGCGGAACGCGGTCCGGACGCCGCGGCGGGCCCCGGACACCGCGATGCGGAACGCGGGGTGGGAGCGCGACGGCCGGTGCTCGTCGTCGGCGGCGGGCCCGCGGGGCTCGAGGCGGCCCGGACACTGGCGCTGCGCGGGCACCCGGTGACGCTGCACGAGCGCACCGACCGGCTCGGCGGCCTGCTCCCCGCGGCCGCGGTACTGCCCGGGCGGGACCGGCTCGCGCTGCCGGTGCCCTGGTGGGCCGCGGAGCTCGACCGGCTCGGCGTCCGGGTCGTGCTGGGATCCGAGGTGGACACCGCCGCGCTCGGCGCCGCCCGGGCACGGAGGGAGACGGTGGTGCTCGCGACCGGGTCCCGGCCGTCGCCGCCGGTGGTCGACGCGGACGTCCCGGTGCTCACCGCGGCGGAACTCTGCGCGGGGGTGGCGCGGTCAGCCCGTGTCGTCGTCCCGGCCGCTGCCGGGCGCGGTGTCGGTGCGGCTGAGGGCGTCGGCGATCCCGGCGCGGACCGCGCGACGCACCACGTGGTGGAGGACGTAGAAGAACGCGAACGCCATGACCAGCCAGAACAGGACGACGACAACCTCCATGGCGGGCACCGTAACGCAGTCGTCGCGGTGCTCGCCGCCGCGCGCGTTCCGCGGAACGCGCCGGTGCTCGTCGTCGACCCGCTCGGGGACTGGACCGGATCGGGGGTCGCGGAGCTGCTCGCCGCTGCCGGGCATCCCGTGGTCCTGGCCACGCCGGACGCCGTCGCCGGGCACCAGCTCGGCCGTTGCGGCGACATGGCCGCGGCGAACGCGCGGCTGGAACGGGCCGGTGTCCGCCGGGCGCTGTTCACCCGGCCGGGGGTCGTCCGTGGCGGCGTCGCCGAGCTGGTGGACGTCCACACCGGGGCGGTGACGACCGTGCCGTGCGCGGTCGTCGTCGACTGTGGACCGCGGCTGCCGCAGGACGCGCTGCCGGCGCTCCCCGGCTGCGCGGTCGCGGGTGACCGGGTGGCGCCGCGGACGCTCGCCGAAGCGGTGCGGGAGGGGCGGCGGGCCGGCGTCGCGCTGGCCGACGCCGACAGCACGGCTGGTGCCGCGGCCGACGACGCGACCGCCGCGCTGCCGGCCGCCGCCCTGCCGGAGCCCGTGTCCCCGGATGCCGCGCTCCCGTCGCGCGTGTCCCCCGGGACCCGCAGAGGTGTGGCGCCGCATCCGGGGCCCGTCGCGGTCGCGACGCGGGAGGTGGCGGACCGGGCGCATCCGCGGCCCCGGCTCGGCGACCCCCTGCGCCTCGGCCGCGCCACGTTGCGCAACCGGATCGTCTTCACCGCCCACCTCACCGGTTTCGCCGAGGGCGGTATGCCGACCGACCGGCACACCGCCTACTACGCGGCCCGCGCCGCGGGCGGCGCCGCACTGGTGATCACCGAGGAGCACGCGGTCCACCCCGGCGACCGGCCCTACGAGCGGCTGATCCGTGGCCACGACCCGGCCGTGCTGCCCGGCTACCGCGCCCTCACCGACGCGGTGCACGCCCACGGCGCCCTCGTCCTCGCCCAGCTCAACCACAACGGCGCGCAGGGGTCGGGGATGTACTCGCGCACGGCCGTCGTCGGGCCCTCACCGGTGCCCGACCCGATGTTCCGCGAGGTCCCCGCCGAGCTCGACGCGGCCGGGATCGGCGCGGTCGTCGACGCCTTCGCCGACGTCGCCGCGCGCTGCGTCGAGGGCGGGTTCGACGGCGTCGAGCTGCAGTGCTCGCACGCCTCGCTGCTGCGGCTGTTCCTGTCCCCGGCCACCAACCGTCGCACCGACGCCTGGGGGCGCGACCGGGCGAAGCTGGTGCTCGACGTCGTCGCCGCCGTCCGCGCGGCCATCGGCCCGGACCCGGTGCTGGGCCTGCGGATCGGCGTCGACGAGCGCATCGAGGGCGGCATCACCCCCGCCGACGGCGCCGACCTCGCCCGCCGTCTCGCCGCGACCGGGCAGGTGGACCACCTCAACACCTCGATCGGCGTCGCCACCTCGACGCTGCACCTGATCGAGCCGTCCATGCACACCCCGCCGGGCTACGCCGGGCACCTCGCCGCGACCCTGCGCCGCGCCGTCCGTGCCGCCGGGGCGGACCTCCCGGTGATCGGGGTCGGCCGGTTCACCACGCCCGCCCAGGCCGCCGCGGCGCTGGACCGTGGGGAGTGCGACCTCGTCGGCGTCGCCCGCGGGCAGATCGCCGACCCCGGCTTCGCGAACAAGGCCCTCACCGGACGCCCGGTACGCCGGTGCGTCGGGTGCAACCAGGACTGCATCGGCCGGGTCGGGCTGAACCTGCCGCTGGGTTGCGCGGTCGACCCGGCCGCCGGGCGCGAACGGCTCGTCCCGCCCGCCCGGGCCGCCGATCCCGGCGCGCGGCGGGTGCTCGTCGTCGGGGCCGGGCCGGCCGGGCTCGCCGCGGCCGCCGCGCTCGCCGGGCGCGGGCACCGGGTGCTGCTCGCCGAACGGGCCGGCACCCCCGGTGGACGGCTCGCCCTCGCGGCGACCGCGCCCGGGCGGGCCGAGCTCGGCCACGTCGTCGCCGACCTGCTGCGCGAGGCGCACGCGGCCGGGGTCGAGATCCGGTACGGCACGACCGTCGACCGCGGGTTCGTCGAGGAGCTGGAGCCCGCGGCGGTCGTCGTCGCCACCGGGTCGGTGCCCGCCGTCCCGTCGTGGGACCCGGAGCGGCTGACCGTCCCCGTCGACGACGTGCTGGCCGGGGTGCGCCTGCCCGCGGGCCCGGTGCTCGTCGTCGACGAGCTCGGGTTCCACCAGGCCACCTCGGTCGCCGAGCTGCTCGCCGCCCGCGGGCACGCCGTCGAGGTCGTCACCCCGGCGCTGGTCGTCGGGCAGGACCTCGGGCTCACCCTGGACCGCGAGGGGTTCCGCCGCCGCGCGCACGCCGCCGGGATCCGCTGCCGCACCGACCTCGCCGTGCTGGGGGTGCTGCGCAGGGGTGAGCAGAGCAGCGAGCAGAGCGGCGCCGAGCCCGACTGCACCGTGGAGCTGCTGCACCACCCGACCGGCCGCACCGAGCGGCGCGACGTCGGCGCCGTCGTCGCTGCGACGGCCACCGTCCCCGCCACCCGCCTGTGGGCCGCGCTGGCCGGCGGGCCGTGGCCGGTGCACCGGATCGGCGACGCGCTGACCCCGCGCCGGTTCGACGCCGCGATCCGTGAGGGCCGCCTCGTCGACCTCGCGCCGACCGCGCCGCGCCGGACCGGGGCCCGAGCGGGCAGGCTGGGACCGTGCTCCTCGCGGATCTGACCTGGCCCGACCTCGACCCGGCCGCGGCGTACACGCTGCTCGTGCCGGTCGGCTCCACCGAGCAGCACGGCCCGCACCTGCCGCTGGGCACCGACACCGCCGTGGCGTCGGCGGTCGCGTCGGCGCTGCACGACGCCGAACCGGGGCTCGTCCTCGCCCCCGCCCTGCCCTACGGCGCCGCCGGAGAGCACGAGGGCTTCCCCGGCACCGTGTCGATCGGGGAGGACGCACTGCGCACCGTCCTCGTCGAGTACGGCCGCTCGGCGTGCCGGTGGGCGTCGCGGCTGGTGCTGCTCAACGGGCACGGCGGCAACGTCGCCGCGCTCCGCTCGGCCGTGACCCTGCTGCGCCACGAGGGCCGCGACGCCGGCTGGCTGTCCTGCGTCGCCGACGTCCCCGGGGTGCCGCTGGACGCCCACGCCGGGCGCTACGAGACCTCGCTGCTCGCCCACCTGCATCCCGGCCTGGTCCGCACCGACCGCGCCGAGGCGGGCGACACCCGGCCGCTGCGCGAGGTCATCGGGGAGCTGCGGGCCGGGGGGATCGCCGCGGTCAGCCCGAATGGCGTGCTCGGTGACCCGGCCGGCGCGTCGGCCGGGGAGGGGCTGCGACTGCTCGCGGCGATCACGGCGACGGCGTCCGCGGCGGTCACCGCGTGGGACCCCGACCCCGGCACCGGACGCCTCCGCCCGCCGCCGGCGTAGCGCGGGGTCACGCCGCGGGGTGCACCAGCAGGGGCACGAGCTGCTCGGCCGTGGTGAACGAGCCGTGCTGGCCGGGCAGCGTGGACAGGAACGGCTCCGCCTCGCTCCGGACCACCGCCGCCGTCCCGTGCAGCGCGGCGACGACGTCGCCGACCCGGTCGAGCACCCGGTCGGTGACCGGCCCGAACCAGCCCCGGGCCACCGCCTCCTCCCGGCTGACGACGGCGGCGTCGTCGCCGAGCACCGCCTGCCAGGCGGCCAGCGCGTCGGACGCCGCCCCGGGCTCGGTGTAGACGTGCCGGGCGCGCGGGTCCCCGCCGAGCAGCGCCACGCCGTCGGACAGCGCCGGGGTGGTGTCGGCGTCGACGGTCCGGTCGACGGTGACCATGCCGTGGTCGCCGGTGACCGCCAGCAGGGTCCCCGCGGGCAGTGCCTCCAGCAGCATCGCGAGCAGCGCGTCGACCTGGCGCAGCTGCCAGCGCCACGCCGGGCTCCCGGGGCCGTACAGGTGGCCGACCTTGTCCAGGTCGGCGTGGTAGCCGTAGACCAGCCGCGGGCCGGGGCCCTCCACCCCGGCGAGGATCTCCACGGCCAGGTCGCCCAGCGCGGCGACCCCGCGGTACTCGCCGCCGCGCAGCCCCGACCGGGTCAGCCCGGACGTCCGGAACTCCAGCGGCGACACCGACCGGACCGCGACGCCCGCCGCCGCGGCCCGCTCCAGCACGGTCGGCTCCGGCTGCACCCGCTCCGGGACGAGCCGCTCCCGCAGATCCCGGCGGCCCGAGGACCAGCCCAGCGCGTCGAGCAGCTCGCCGTCGACGCGGAACCGCAGCCCGAGCGTGCCGTGCGCGCCCGGCGGCAGCCCGGTGCCGAGCGAGGTCAGGCTGATCGGGGTGGTCGAGGGGAACCCGACGGTGAGCGGTCCGGCGTCGGCGAGCCCGGCCAGCACCGGCGCGTCGGCGGCGTGGGCGTGCAGCAGCTCGTGGCCCAGCCCGTCGACGAGCAGCAGCACCGCCGCCCCTGCCCGCGGGAGCCCGAACGCAGGCGGCCGGTCGTCGAGCGGGGCGCCGATCGCGTGCAGCAGGGCGGGGAGGACGTCGGCCAGCGTCGCCGAGCCGTAGCGGGGGAGGACCTCGGGCATGCCCCGGAGTCTGCCCGGCGGGACCCGTGCGGACCACGCCGATCGGGCAGGTGCGGGTGTCGACCCGCGACGGCCGGGGATGGAAGGCTCCCGCAGGTGACCGCCGCCCGGACCGACCCCGACCGTCCCTCCGCCACGACCCCCTCGGGCCCGGCGGACCGGCGGCTCCCGGACGGCTTCCGGGTGCTCCTCGACCGTCGCACCCGGCGGCTCGACGGCGGCGCGGCGCTGCTCGGCGGCGCCCCGCCCCGGCTGGTGCACCTGTCCGCGCGGGCCCGCGCGCTGCTGCCAGCCCCCGGGCGGCCGCTGGTCGTCACCGGTCCCACCGAGCGGTCCCTGGCCCGCACCCTGCTCGACGCCGGGCTCGCCCACCCCGTCCCCGACGCCCCGGCCGGGATCACCGCGGCCGAGGTCACCGTCGTCGTCCCGGTGAAGGACCGGCCGCTGGACCGGCTCCTCGCCGCGCTGGCCGGGACCGGGGTGGCCGGCCCGGTCGTCGTCGACGACGGGTCCACCGACCCGGCACCGCTGCGCCGCGCCGTCGAACGGGCCGGGGGGACGGTCCTGCGGCACGCCACCCCGCGCGGCCCGGCGGCCGCCCGCAACGCCGGCCTCGCCGCCGCGACCACCCCGTTCGTGGTGTTCCTCGACTCCGACGTCGTCCCCGAACCCGGCTGGCTCCCCCCGCTGCTCGCCCACCTCGCCGACCCCGCGGTCGGTCTCGTCGCACCGCGGATCGTGGCGCCGGACCCGGAACGGGGCGGCGGGCTGCGCGGGGCGGTCGGGCGCTACGAGGCGGTGCGGTCGTCGCTGGACCTGGGCCCCGACCCGGCACTGATCGTGCCGCGGTCCCGTGTCGCCTACGTGCCGAGCGCGGCGATGCTCGTCCGGGTGTCGGCGGTCGGGCCGGTCGCGTTCGACCCGCGGATGCACGTCGCCGAGGACGTCGACCTCGTCCTGCGCCTGCACGCGGCCGGCTGGGCGATGCGCTTCGAACCCGTCGCGCGGGTCGCTCACGACCACCGCACCCACCCGGGGGAGTGGCTGCGGCGCAAGGCGTTCTACGGCACCGGGGCGGCGCCGTTGGCGCGCAGGCACCCCGGGGCGGTGCCGCCGGTGATCCTCTCCCCCTGGACGGCGGCGGTCTGTCTGCTCCTGCTCGCCCAGCGGCGGGGGGCGACGGCGCTCGCCGCCGTCGTCACCGGGGTCGCGACCGAACGGCTGTCCCGGAAGCTGCCTCGGCTCGACCACCCGCGGCGCGGGGCGGCCCTGCTCACCGCGCTCGGCCTGTCCGGGGCGCTGTGGCAGACGGCGTCGGCGCTGACCCGGCACTTCTGGCCGGTCGCCGCGCTCGCCTGCCTGGTGTCGCGCCGGGCCCGCCGCGCGGTCGTCGCGGCGGCGCTGGCGGAGGGGCTGACCGACTGGTGGCGCCACCGCGACCGTGACCCGCGGGTCCGGACCGGGCCGCTGCTGCACCTGCTCGCGCACCGGCTCGACGACCTCGCCTACGGTGCCGGTCTGTGGTGGGGGGCCGTCGAGCACCGGACCTCCGCCCCGCTGCGGCCGACCGGTCCTGGCGCACGACCCTGACGCAGGTTAGGCTTCCCTGACCTCCGGCGTCGCACCACTCCGTCAGGACTGGTCTGAACGGGTGATTCGTGTTGCGTCACGGATCCGATTCTGAGGGCGCCTCTCGCCCACCTTCTCCGCGCCTGCGGTTGCGCACGACAGGCTGTCGCCGTGACGTCGGCACCACGCCAGTCGACCTCCGGTCGCCCCGGTCCCGGCTCCTTGCACCCCAGGAAGATCGGGAGTGTGATGTGGGCGCTGCCACACGAGACGTGCGGCAACTTTTCCGGGCGCGCCGGCGTGGTCGCGAGACAGGCGACGGCGATCGGCGTTCCTCGGACGAAGTCCCCGGTCAGACCCCGCGCTTCGGAGCGTGCGTGGTCGCGTACGAGGAGTGAGAGTTCATGACAGAGGTCCGGGTCACCGTCGACGGCGTGAACTACGCCGACGACGTCGAGCCCCGCATGTTGCTCGCGCAGTATCTGAGGGAGACGCTGGGCAAGACGGGGACGCTGATCGGCTGCGACACCAGCAACTGTGGTGCCTGCACGGTTCATCTCAACGGGCAGAGCGTGAAGTCCTGCTCGGTGCTCGCGGTCCAGGCGGACGGCGCCGAGGTCACCACCATCGAGGGTCTCGCCCGCGACGGTCAGCTGCACCCGGTGCAGGAGGCCTTCCGCGAGTGCCACGGCCTGCAGTGCGGGTACTGCACGCCGGGAATGATCATGGCTGCGGTGGACCTGCTCGGGGACAACCCCGACCCGTCCGAGCAGGAGGTCCGTGAGGGCATCGAGGGCAACCTCTGCCGCTGCACGGGCTACCAGAACATCGTGCGCGCCGTGCAGACCGCGGCGAAGAACATGAAGCCGGGAGCCGCTCAGCCCTCCGGCCAGGCCGCCCCGGTTGCGGGAGGTAACTGACGTGACGACGACCGCCGAACCCACCACGACCGGCGAGATCGGCAAGGCCCGGGTCCGCAAGGAGGACCAGCGCCTCATCACCGGCCGGTCCCGCTACACCGACTCCATCACCCCTCCGGGAACCGTCCACATCGCCGTCGTCCGGTCGACGATCGCGCGGGCGACCATCACCTCGATCGACAAGTCCGAGGCCGAGAAGGCCCCGGGTGTGTTCGGCGTCTACACCGCGGCCGACCTCGGTGCGGAGGAGGTCGGCATGCCCTGCGCGTGGCCGATCACCCCGGACCAGAAGGCCCCGCAGCGCCCGGTGCTCGCCGTCGGCCGCGTCAACTTCTCCGGTGAGGGCGTCGCCGTCGTCGTCGCCCGGTCGGCCGCCGCCGCGCGCGACGCCGCCGAGCTCGTCGAGGTCGACTACGAGCCGCTCGACCCGGTCCTCGACATGGAGGCCGCCGCGCAGGACGGCGCCGAGCTGGTCCACCCGGACCTCGGCACCAACGTCTCCGCGACCTGGGTGTTCGACTCCGCCGCCGCCGGCACCGGTGCCGACGTGGCCGAGGCCATCAAGGCCGCCGAGGCCGACAGCGACTCCGTCGTCGTCCGCCGCCGCTTCCGCCAGCAGCGCCTGATCCCCGCGTTCATGGAGCCCCGCTCCTGCGTGGTGGACCCGACCGGTGAGCAGCTGACCATCTGGGCCGCGACCCAGGTGCCGCACATCCTGCGCACCATGACCACGGTGACCCTCGGGGTGCCGGAGTCCAAGCTGCGTGTCATCGCCCCCGACGTGGGCGGCGGCTTCGGCGGCAAGATCGGCGTCCTGCCCGAGGAGATGCTCTGCGTGCTGCTCGCGCAGAAGCTGGGCAAGCCGGTCAAGTGGACCGAGACCCGCAGCGAGTGCATGCTCACCGCGCACCACGCCCGGGACCAGATCCAGGACCTCGTGATGACCGCCAAGAAGGACGGCACCATCACCGGGTTCGACGTCCACCTCTACGCCGACATGGGCGCCTACCTGGGCCTCGTCGGGCCGGGTGTGCCGATTCTCGGCGCGTTCATGTTCAACGCGATCTACAAGATCCCCGCGCTGAAGTTCACCTGCTCCAACGTCTTCACCAACAAGACGCTGACCGACGCCTACCGCGGCGCCGGCCGTCCCGAGGCGACGTTCGCCATCGAGCGGATGATGGACGAGCTCGCCGTCGAGCTCGGCCGCGACCCGATGGAGCTGCGCGAGCAGAACTGGATCAAGCACGAGGAGTTCCCCTTCACGACCGTCGTGGGCCTGACCTACGACACCGGCAACTACGAGCAGGCCACGCAGCGCGCGATGGACCTGTTCGACTACGCCGGTCTGCGCCGTGAGCAGGAGGAGC
This sequence comes from Pseudonocardia sp. 2-7, assembly GCF_056341085.1. Lineage (NCBI taxonomy): Bacteria > Bacillati > Actinomycetota > Actinomycetes > Pseudonocardiales > Pseudonocardiaceae > Pseudonocardia > Pseudonocardia sp. 2-7. Next base: position 5,012,721 of record NZ_CP094507.1, on the reverse strand, counting down.
GCCGCCGCTCCGGCGACCCGGTCCAGCTGGGCATCGGCATCTCGACCTTCACCGAGATGTGCGGCCTCGCGCCGTCCCGCGTGCTCGGCTCGCTGGACTACGGCGCAGGCGGCTGGGAGGCCGCCAGCATCCGGATGCTGGCCACCGGCAAGGTCGAGGTCACCACCGGTGCCTCCGCCCACGGCCAGGGCCACGAGACGGCGTTCTCGCAGATCGTCGCGGACAAGCTGGGCGTCGCGTTCGAGGACGTCGAGATCCTGCACGGCGACACCCAGGTGGCGCCGAAGGGCCTCGACACCTACGGCTCGCGCTCGCTGGTCGTCGGCGGTGTCGCCATCGTCAACGCCGCGGACAAGGTGATCGAGAAGGCGACGAAGATCGCCGCGCACCTGCTCGAGGCGTCCGAGGACGACATCGAGTTCGCGAACGGGCAGTTCACCGTCCGCGGCACCGACAAGGGCAAGGCCATCCAGGAGATCGCGTTCGCCGCGTTCATGGCGCACGACTACCCGGAGGGCATGGAGCCGTCGCTGGACTCCGACGCCGTCTTCGACCCGGAGAACTTCTCCTACCCGCACGGCACGCACCTCGCCGCGATGGAGGTCGACACCGACACCGGCCGGGTCACGCTGCGCAAGTACGTCTGCGTCGACGACATCGGCAACGTCATCAACCCGCTGATCGTCGAGGGCCAGGTGCACGGCGGTCTCGCCCAGGGCATCGCGCAGGCCCTGTTCGAGGAGGCGAACTACGACGACCAGGGCACCCTGGTCAACGCCACGTTCGTCGACTACACGATCCCGTCCGCGGCGGACCTGCCGAGCTTCACCACCGAGACCGTCTCCACCCCGGCGACGTCCAACCCGCTCGGTGTGAAGGGCGTCGGCGAGGCGGGCACCATCGCCTCGACCCCGGCCATCCTCAACGGTGTGCTCGACGCGGTCCGTCACCTCGGCGTCGACGAGATCGACATGCCGACCACCTCGCAGCGCGTGTGGCGTGCCCTGCAGGTCGCCAAGGGCAAGAGCCCGCAGGAGACCCCGAGCGACACCCACGCGCCCGGCGCCGGCCTCGGTTCCATCGACCCGAACAACCCCAAGGGAGAGGTCCAGTGATCCCGGCGAAGTTCGACTACGTCCGGCCCTCCTCGGTCGAGGAGGCCGTGTCGGCCCTGCAGTCGGCCGGTGAGGACGCGAAGATCCTGGCGGGCGGGCAGAGCCTGCTGCCGGTGCTGCGCCTGCGGATGGCCGCGCCGAGCACCGTCATCGACCTCGGGGGCATCCCCGAGCTCAAGCGGATCGGCGAGGACGACCAGTACGTCATGGTCGGCGCGATGGCCACCCACCACGAGGTCATGCGCAACGACCTGGTGAACACCCACGTGGAGCTCATCGCGCGGGCCACCGAGACCGTCGCGGACCCGCAGGTCCGGCACCGCGGCACCCTGGGCGGCGCGCTCGCGCACGCCGACCCGGCCGGTGACCTGGGCGCGGCCGCCCTGGCGATGGACGCCGAGTTCGTCATCCTGGGTGCCGGTGGCACCCGCCTGGTGACCGCGGCGGACTTCTTCCAGGACTACTTCACGACCGCGATCGGCGAGGGCGAGATCCTCACCATGGTCCGGTTCCCGAAGCGGACCGGCTGGAAGAGCCACTACGAGAAGTTCAACCGGGTCGCCCAGGCGTGGTCGATGGTGGCCGTCGCCGTGGCGCTGAAGGTGGACGGCGGGACCATCACCGAGGCCCGCGTCGGCCTGACCAACATGGGCAACGTGCCGATCCGGGCGACCGGCGTCGAGGCGGCCCTGGTGGGCAAGGCGGCGGGTCCGGACGTCGCGAAGGCGGCCGCCGAGCACGCGCTCGAGGGCACGTCCGCTCCGAGTGACGCGGACGCCGCCGCCGACTACCGTGAGCACCTGGCGAAGGTTCTCACCGGTCGTGCGGTGCTGGCCGCGGCCGGCTGACGTACCCGAGGAACACACCGACGCCGGCGCCGGCCCCGGAACCCCCGGGACCGGCGCCGGCGTTCGTTCGAGGAGGCTGGGCAGAGAAGATGCAACTGGAGAACAAGTTCACGATCGCGGCGCCGATCGAGGACGCGTGGAAGGCCCTCAACGACCCGGAGCTCATCGCCCCGTGTTTCCCCGGGGCCACCCTGACCGAGTACGAGGGCGACTCGTTCCAGGGCACCGTCAAGGTCAAGCTCGGCCCGATCTCGCTCACGTACAAGGGCAAGGGCACCTACATCGAGCGTGACGACGCGAACCACAAGGTCGTCATCGACGCGTCCGGCCGCGACGCCCGCGGCAACGGCACCGCGAAGGCCATCGTCACCGGCACCATGGTCGCCGACGGCCCGGACAAGACCTCGGTCACGATGGTCACCGACATGACCGTCACCGGTCGTCCGGCGCAGTTCGGCCGCGGCGTCATCTCCGACGTCGCCGACAAGATCATCGGGCAGTTCTCGAGCTGCGTCGCGGACAAGCTGACCGGCCCCGGTGCGGCGACCTCCAACGGCGCGGGCCCGAAGCACGCGGCCGACCAGACCAGCCCGATCCCGGCCGTCCCGCCGGGCCCGGGTGAGCAGGCCGCGCCCGCCCCGGTGAAGCGGACCTACCAGCCGCAGAGCAGCCCGGTCGAGGCCATCGACCTGCTCGACTCGGCGGGTGCCCCGGTGCTCAAGCGCCTCGGGCCGGTGCTGGGCGGCGTGGGCGCGCTCGTGCTGCTGGTCGTGCTGATCCGGCGTCTGCGCGGCGCGAAGGGCTGAGTCCCCCGCACGTCCCTCCGGGCCGGTACCGCGTTCCGCGGTGCCGGCCCGTGGCGTTGCGGGGCAGGATGGAGCGGTGCGAGCGGGCGAGCGGAACGGGCTGACCGACGTCGAGGGCCTGCGGGTCGGGCACGCGGCGGTGAACGGGCCGGGTGCCCGCAGCGGGACGACGGTCGTGCTGACCCCGCCGGGCGGCGCGGTCGCCGGCGTGGACGTGCGCGGCGCCGCGCCCGGCACCCGGGAGACCGACCTGCTCGACCCGGTCGCGACGGTCCAGCGCGTGCACGCCGTCACCCTGTCCGGGGGCAGCGCCTTCGGTCTCGACGCCGCGTCCGGCGTGATGGCCCGGCTGGAGCGCGACGGCGAGGGGTTCCCGGTGCCGGGCGCCGTCGTGCCGATCGTGCCGGCCGCCGTGGTGTTCGACCTCGGTCGCGGCGGTGACCCCCGGGTCCGCCCGACCGCGGCGACCGGCACGGCCGCCTACGACGACGCACACGCCGGCCCGGTCGTCCAGGGTTCGGTCGGGGCGGGCACCGGCGCGGTGTCCGGCGGGCTGCGCGGCGGGATCGGGTCGGCGTCCGCGGTGCTCACCGAGGGCTCTGCCGCCGGGACGACGATCGCGGCCCTGGTCGTCCTCAACTCCGCCGGTGCGGCCGCGGACCCGGCCACCGGTGAGGTGTACGGCGCCCGGCACGGTCTGCCGGGCGAGTTCGCCGCCGGGGTGGCCCCGGCCCTCGCCCCGCCGGAGCGGCTCGCCGAGCTGTACGCGGGGCACGTGAACCCGCTGGGGACGGCGACGACGCTGGTGGTCGTCGGCACCGACGCGGCCCTGGACAAGGTCGGCTGCACCCGGCTGGCGACGATGGCGCACGACGGCCTGGCCCGGTCCATCTCGCCGGTGCACACGATCCGCGACGGCGACTGCGCGTTCGCGCTGGCCACGGGCACCCGGGCCGCACCGGACGTCGCCGGGGTGTTCGCGCTGCAGGCGGCCGCGGCGGAGGTGACGGCGCGGGCGGTGGCGCACGCGCTGCTCGCGGCGGAACCGGCGCCGGACCGGCCGTCGTACTCGTCGCTCCTGGTGGGCCCGTGAGCGCGCCCAACCCGTGGCTGGGGCGACCGCGCGCCCCGCGCCCGCCGTCGGCGCCGGACCCGGACGCGGTGCGTCTGGTGGGGCTGCCCCGGCGGCGGGCCGCGGCCCGGGCGGTGAACGACGTGGTGCGGGGCGTGGACGTGCGCGCGTTCGACGACGGGTGGACCGTGTCGTTCCTCAGCGGCTACTACACGCTCTGCCACACCCTCGACCAGCTGCTCGACGCCGTGGCCCCGCCCGGGGAGCGGGAGCTGCTGCGGGCGACGGTGCTGGCCGCGGCCGACGGGACCGCGGGCCGGGGCTGACCGCCCGATCGGCGGGCCCCGTGACCCGGGTCCCGCCGGCCCCCGGTCCCGGCGCCGGTTCAGTCGTCGTCGCGGTCGTGCCGGTCGTCGTGCCGGTCGTCGCCGTCGTGCCGGTCGACGTCGTGGTCGAGGACCTGGCCGGTGGCGGCGTCGATGTCGAGATCGTGCTCGGTGGTGCCGTTCACGACCTCGACCTCCCAGTGGTCCCGGCCGTGGCTGCGGTCGTCGTCGCGGTCGTCGTCGTGCCGGTCGTCGTCGCTGTCGGCCCGGTCGAACTCGACCTCGGTGACCCGCCCGCCGCCCGCGGCGGCGAGGGCGGCGCGCTCGGCGGCGGCGCGGTCGACCGCCGGCGGGGCGGGGGTGGGGGCCGCGGGCGCGGTGGCGGCCGCGGGTGCCGTGGGCGCGGCGGTGCGGGGCAGCTCCGGGGGCAGCAGGTCGGCGGTGCGTGCGATCGCGGCGCCGGTCGGGACGACGGTGAGCTCGTCCGGGGCGCCGCCCGCGCCGAGTGCGAGGGCGGTGCCCCCGCCGACGAGCAGGAGACCGGTGGCGGCGACGGCGGCGACGGTGAGCGGGGTACGCACGGTGATCTTCCTCCGAGAGGTTCCGGCTGGTCCGGGTCGGTGCGACCCGGATGCTGGTGGGAACTGTGCCGCCGCCCTCCCCAAGGTCGCGCTGCGTGAGCCCTAAGGCGGCGTTAGGGCCCGGAGCGGCCGAACTACAGTCGTCGGGGTGTCGACCATCAGCCCGGACGAGGGAGTGGCGCGCCGGCTGAAGGCCCTGGCCTGCACGGCGCCGCTGCACGACCTCGACGCCCGCAAGGGGCGGCTGGACTGGGACGCGACCGGCTACCAGATGGCCGAGATCGGCCTGCAGGCGATCGACCAGGTCACCCTGGCCATGGACTTCGACCACGGTGCCGACCACGCGGAGGTCGTCCGGCGGCTGCTGCCGTTCGTGGGCGCGCAGGTGCCGGGGGCGCCGCGGTCGGAGTACGTCCGCGTCGCGCAGTGGGTGATCGACAACCTGATCAACGTGGGGTCGATCGACCGCGGGTTCGCCGTGGAGTACGGCACGACCGACGACGAGGGGCGCTACGTGCGTCGCCGGTTCGACTTCAAGCTGCTCCTCGAGGTGGCCGCCCCGAACGGCGGGATCTACCTGCGCGCCTCGGACGAGGCGATCAACGTGCTGGTCGGGGCGCTGGACACCGACGTCGAGTCGGCCCAGGAGGCCGCCGAGACGAAGCTGGAGACGCTGATCGTCCGCGGTCGTCTCGGCGACGCCCGGCTGGCGGCCGAGCAGGCCCGCTACCGGACCGTGCAGTACGCCGAGTCGTTGCGGCGCAAGCTGGAGGCGACCCGGCGCGACGTCCGCTCGGTGGACTGGCTCGACGCCGTCCCGCAGCTGCTCGACGAGGCGCTCACCCACATCGAGTCCCGCTACCGCGCCGAGACGGTGATCAAGGCGAACATCGCCGACGCCCGTGACGAGGCCACCGAGCCCGGGCGCCGCAGGCAGGCCGCGGAGCTGGTGACCGTCGTCGACGACTGCATCCAGCGACACACCCAGCTGCAGGCACGGTTGCAGGAGGCGGGCGCGTCGTTCCGCGCCGAGCAGGACCGCCAGCAGTTCTCCGGGAGGCCGAAGCGGGCCGCCGTCGACGTGTTCGGGCAGCTGCTGCGGCCGTCGCTGGCGCTGACCGTCGAGGCGGCGCACGACCCGGTGACCGGCTACTTCGGTGCCGGGGCCGGCGTGCGGAACCCGTCGGTGCCGAGCCTGGGCGGGCTGGTCGAGACGTTGCTGACACCGCCGAGCGACCGTGACCCGTTCGGCGCCGAGGTGCCCGAGCCGGAGCTGGCGCCGCAGCCGCGCGAGCGGTTCGGGGTGGAGACGTGGGCGGCCGCCGACGCGGTGCTGCCCGCCGATGTCGAGCACCCGGTGCGGCTGTCCGCGGCGCTCGCGGCGGCCCGCGCGGCCGGGGCGGAGCTGCCGCAGCTGGTCGCGCTGCGGGCGATGCACGCCGTCGGGACGGCGGTGGCCACGGCACGGACCCAGGGCGACCCGTCGGTGCTGGTCGCCGTCGACGACGGGACGGTCCTCGACGACCCCGAGTTCGGCGGCGCGGACCTGCTGCTGGCGCGGGCCGGGGTGCAGGGCGGACAGACGAACCGACGGACGGCGCAGACATGAGTGACACCGAGACCGCGGCCCGCCTGGTCGGCTACGGCATGCGCCCCAAGGCGCTGCCCGGCCGCGACCCCGACTACGCCGACCTGGTCCGGCGCTACCGCGAGGACGACGAGTTCCGCACGACCGTGCAGCGCGTCGCGTCCGGTCTGGGCCTGGTGGTGCTGGCCGTCGACACCGGCCCGGGCATCGTGCTCGCCGCGACCGAGGGCTCGGTGTTCGAGATCCGGATGGACGAGTACGCCCGCCGCACCGCCCTGGCCAACCGGGGCGCCGACAAGGTCCTGCACGGGATCGCGCACCTCGCCGTCGCCGCGCTGGCCTTCCCGCGCCCCGACGACCTCGGCGACGACTCCTACGTCGGCCGGGTCTCGGTGGAGCTCGTCGACGGCGCCGTCCGCGAGGCCTGCCGGGTGCTGGCCGAGCGTGCCGCGGGTCCCGCCGATCCCGAGTCCGACGCCCCGCAGCTCGAGGAGGTCTGGCGGGTCTGGCAGCGTCGCCCGGAGGCCACCGCGACCAAGGACGGCCGCGTCGGGGAGTCCACCACCCGCGGGATCGTCGGCAAGGCGCTGCGGTTCCTCGCCGACCAGGGCTTCCTCGTCCCGGTCGGCGCGGAGGGCGCCTACCGGACGACGCCGCGCTACCAGGTGCAGGTGCGCGAGCTCGCGGCCCAGCGGGCCTTCGACGAGCTGCTGGCCCTGAACGTCCTGCCCGCCGCGACCGCCGCCGGGACCCTGGTGACCGAGCACGACGGCGTGTTCGACGCGCCCGGGTCCGGTGCTCAGAGCGCGGCCGGGACGGGAAGCGCGCCCGACCTCGACGATCCGCCGGGGTCGGGGGAGACGGCCGGGCCGTCGTCGGCACTCGATCCGGCACCCGCGGCGAGGCAGCCTGTGGGGGAGACCTCCTCGGACATCGTTCATCCGGTGAACGGGGCGAACGGTGCCGGGATCGACGGCTCGGTCGGCTCGGTCGAGGGCCCCGTGTCCGTGGAACTCGCTTACCCGGTAAGCGAGTTCGTGCAGAGCGGTGTCGGGGGTGACGGCGTGGCCGGTGACCCGATGGGCGTTGTCGATCCCGTCGGCGGGGCTGTGTCGGGGGAACCCGCTGACCCGGTAAGCGAGTTCGCACAGGACGGTGCCGGGGGTGGCGACACGGCCGGGGACCGACACCCTGCCGATACGGGTACGGAGCGTGCGGATCCGGCCGGCCCGTCGGACACCCCGCCGACCGACCACCCCACGGAGGACCGCGATGTATGAGCTGACCCGCGTCCGCCTGTTCTCCGTCGGTCCGACCGCCGCCCGCTACCAGGACGTCGCGCTCGACCTGCGGGGCGTCGGGGCCCCGGTGAAGGTCGCCGTGCAGGAGGACCTGTTCGCCCCGGACGCGCTCGACCGCACGACGCCGCGTCGGCCGTCGCCGGCCTCGGTGCTGTTCCTGGAGAACGGCGGCGGCAAGTCCGTCCTGCTCAAGCTGATCTTCTCGGTCCTGCTGCCCGGGCGGCGCCAGGTGGTCGGGACCACCAGCACCACGGTGCTGGAGAACTTCGTGCTGGCCGAGGACGTGGCGCACGTCGTCTGCGAGTGGATGCACGTCGGCACCGGACGGCTGCTGGTCACCGGGAAGGTGTCGGAGTGGCGCGGGCACGTCGCCTCCAGCGACCCGGAGAAGCTGGCCGACGCCTGGTTCTCCTTCCGGCCGGCCCCCGGGATGGGCCTCGACGACCTGCCGTTCACCCACGACGGGCGCCGGGTCACCCTGGCCGCCTTCCGGGAACGCCTGCAGACCGCGCACCGCGAGCACCCCGACTCCGAGCTCGCCTGGGAGACCGGGCACCGGGACTGGACCCGCCACCTCGTCGAGGTCGGCCTGGACCCGGAGCTGTTCCGCTACCAGCGCGCGATGAACGCCGGCGAGGGCGAGGCCGCCGAGGCGTTCTCGTTCTCCTCCGACGAGGCGTTCGTCGACTTCCTGCTGCGCGCGGTGCTCGACCCGGCGGAGCCGCAGAACGTCGCCGAGCTCGTCGCCGGCTACGCCGACCGGCTCGCCCAGCGCGAGGAGCTGGAGACCGAGCGGGAGTTCGTCGACGGCACGCTGTCCCGGCTCGAGCCGATGGTCGACGCCGAGGCCACCGCGACCGCCGCCCGCGACACCGAGACGGCCGCGCGCACCGAGCTGGCGGCAACCGCGTCGCGGATCGCGGCCCGCCGGATCGCCGAGGAGGCCCGCTCGGTGACCGCCGCCGAGGAGGCCACCGGCGCGGTCGAGGCCGAGCAGTCCGCGGCCCGGGCGGCGGAGCGGCTGCAGGACACCGTCGGTGAGCTGCGCAGACTCACCGCGGGGCTCGCCGTCGAGGCCGCCGAGCGGACCGCGGCCGAGGCGACCCGCGAGCGCGACGCCGCGTCGGCCGTCTCGATGGCCCGCGACGCCGTCGAACCGGTCCTGGCGCACCGCGTCGCCGCCGCCGAGGCCGCGCGGCTGCGCGCCCGCGTCGAGGAGGAGGAGCAGAAGGCCCGGCCCGCGCTCGCCGCCCGGCAGGACGCCGCCCGCGCGCTCGCGGTCGCGCTGGCCCGGGTCGCCGCGGAGGCCGACGCCGCCGCCGACGCGGCGGAGGAACACCGCGCCGACGCCGAGGAGCGCGCGGCGGCCGCCCGTCGCGAGCAGGTCACCCGCACCGCCGACGCCGCTCGCGCCGAGAGCGCCGCCGCCACCGCCCGCGAGGCCCTCGACGACCTCGAGACCCGGGTCGCCGCCGCCGTCTCCGCCGGGCACCTGAAGGCGGGCTCGACCGCCGCCGACGTCGAGGACTCCGCGGCCGCCGCCCGGACCGAGGCGGAGCGGTGCGCCACCGCGCTCGCCGACGCCGACACCGCGGCTGCCACGATCCGCGAGGAGCGACGGGCCGCCGAGGCCCGCCGCACCGCCGCCCAGGACGCGGCGGCCGCCGCCCGCGCCGACGCCGCGACCGCCGAGGCCGCGCGCTCCGCCGCGGAGGCCGACGCCGTCGCGCTCGCCGGGGAGGTCCGGCCCGCGGAGCTGCTCGGACTCGACGAGATCCGCCCGGACACCGATGCGGGCCTCGTCGTCGACACCCTGACCACCGCGATCCGCGGCGCCGAGCGGGAGCGGACGACCCTGCACGGCGACCAGCGCCGCGACGAACGCGCGCTCGCCGCGCTCGGCGACGGCGGCCTGCTGCCCGACCCGACGGAGATCGAGGACGTCCTCGCGGTGCTGGAGGCCGCCGGGATCACCGCCTGGTCCGGCCGTCGCTACCTGGCGAAGCTGCCCGCCCCCGACCGGGAGACCGTGCTGGCGCGGCTACCGCACCTGGCGGGCGGGGTGCTGCTCAACGACGCGGGCGACGCCGAGCGGGCCCGCGCCGAGCTGGACGCGGCGCGGCTGCTGCCGGCCTGCCTGGTAGCGGTCGGTACCACCGCCGCGCTGCGCGCCGACGCCGATGCGGCGCCCGGGATCGACTTCGTCGTGCCGCCCAACCCGGCCCTGCACGACGAGGAGGCCGCCGAACAGGTCCGGGTCCGGCTCGTCGACGAGACCACCGAGCGCGCCGCCCGGCTCGCCGAGCTGGAGACCGTCCTCGACGACGACCGCAGGCTGCGGGACCGGTTCGCCGCGCTGCGCGACCGACGTCCCACCCTCGCCGACCTCACCGAGGCCGCCGAGGCCGCGGAGACCACGCGGGCCGCCGCCGTCGCCGAGCACGAGGCGACCCGCGCGGAGGTCGAGGACCTCGACGAGCGCGCTGACCGGCTCACCGTCGACCGGCCCGGCCTGGAGCGCACCGCCGGGGACACCCGTCGCCGGGCGGACGCGCTCGCCGCGCTGCGCACCGAGCTCGCCCGCCGGGCGACGCACGAGGAGCGGATGCGCACCGGGGAGGCCGACGCCGCGCGGGCCCGCGAGGAGGCCGACGCCGCCGGGACCACCGCCGACCGCGCCGGTCGCGAGGCCGCCGACGCCCAGCAGACGCGCGACCGGCAGCGCGGCATCGGCACGACCCTGCGCGACGAGGCCGCGGCGCTCCCGGTCTCCGCCGACGAGGTCGGCGGGCGGGACGGGGAGCCGGAGGGGACCCCCGGGACGTCGCTGGCCGAGCTGCGCGAGGAGTTCCAGCGGGCCCGCGACGCCTACGCCTCGGCCTCCGTCGACACCGACCTGCACGGTGCGCTGGAGCGGGCCGAGGCCGACGCGCGGGAGCGGCGGGTCGCCGTCGACGGGCTGCCGCGCACCGTCGTCGAGGCCGCGACGGCGTTCCTGCACACCCCCGACGGCGCCGACGCCGCCAGCCGCCGCGCCGCCGCCGAGCAGGCCCGAACCGCCTACGACGAGGCCGAGAGCCGCCGCGCCGACGCCGCGACCGAGCTGGCCGTCGCCCGCCGAGAACTGGAGCGGTTCACCGGCGGCGAGCGGCCGATCGACCCCTACGACCCGCCCCGCGACGCCGAGCACGGCCGCGAGCTGGTCGCCCGCGCCACGGCCGACCTGGACGCGGCGGGCAAGGACCTGGAACGCCGTCGTCGGGCCCGGACCGACGCCGAGGGCGCCCACCGCACCGCCACCGACCTCGCCCGCGGGTTCGGGCTGGTCGTGTCCTCGCTGGACGAGACGCCCGAGCCGTCCGGGGTGCCGTTCGACGGTGACGTCGAGGCCGCCCAGGCCGCGCTCAAGCGCCACCAGAACGCGGTCCGCGACGCGGCGGGGGAGCGGACGCGGGCCGAGAAGAAGGTCCGCGAGGGGGTCGACGCCGTCGCCCGCTTCGCGCAGGACCCGCGGTTCGCGACCCTGAGCTCCCCGGTGCACCGCCACATCGGCGGCGTCGACCGGTCGGAGATGCCCGGCCTCGCCGCCGAGTGGATCGCCGCGCTGCGCCCGCGGCTGCGCTCCCTCGACGACGACCTCGGCAACATCGAGCGGCACCGCTCCGGGATCGTCACCCGGCTGTCCGGGATGGTCGGCGAGGCGCTGCGCACGGTGCGTCTCGCGCAGCGGCTGTCCCAGCTGCCCGAGGGCCTCGGCGACTGGTCGGGCCAGCAGTTCCTGCGGATCCGGTTCGAGGAGCTGCCCGACGCGGCGCTGCGCCACGAGCTCGGCGCCGTCGTCGACCGCACCGCCACCGTCATGGCGGGCGGGAAGGCGAAGGACCGGCGCGACGGCATGTCCATGCTGCTGCGCGGGGTCCGGGCGGCGATGCCGAAGGGCGTCCGGGTCGAGATGCTCAAGCCCGACGCCGTGCTGCGCACCGAGCGGCTGCGGGTCTCCGCGATCAAGGACGTGTTCTCCGGCGGCCAGCAGCTGACCGCGGCGATCGTCCTGTACTGCACGATGGCGGCGCTGCGGGCGCACCAGCGCGGGCAGGGCAGGCGGGCGCACGCGGGCGTGCTGTTCCTCGACAACCCGATCGGGCGGGCGTCGGCGGGGTACCTGCTGGAGCTGCAGTTCGGCGTCGCGCAGGCCCTCGGGGTGCAGCTGGTCTACACGACCGGGCTGTTCGACGCGGGCGCGCTGTCGTCGTTCCCGCTGCTCGTGCGGCTGCGCAACGACGCCGACCTGCGCGCCGGACGCAAGTACCTGTCCGTCGACGAGCGGGTCACCCGGTCGGTGCCCGACGCCGACGCCCCCGGCGGCCGGATCACCGCCGCCCGCGTCTACCGGCGCCCCGAGGCCGCGGTGGCCGCCGGCACCGGCGACGACGGCGCGGGGTCGGCCGGATGACCCCGCCCGGGCCGGTCGCGGAGCGGCTCGCGGAGCTGCTGGCGGCCTCCGGGCGGACCCGGATCCCGCGCTCGGCGGTGCGCGCGGCGTTCCTGCAGGCGGACCCCACGATGGTCGGCAGCGTCGACGCCCGGCGGAACCTCGCCGGGGTCCTGGCCGAGCTGGCCGCCGCGGGCGTGCTGGAGCCGACCGGCCGGACCGACGACGGGGTGCCGCCGCTGCCGAACTCGGTCCGGCTGGTCCGGCCGCGCACCGACGCCGCACCGGCCGTGGACCGGGGCCCGTGGCATCCCGCGCTGGCGGGGGCCGCGGATCTGCGGCGGCCGTCGCGGGTGCTGCTGCAGGTCAACGACTGGCTGTTCGCCCACGCGTCCCGGGCGCTGGAGGTCCCGCTGCGCGAGCGCGCGCTGGAGATCACCGGCGACGAGAAGGCCTTCGACGGCCCGCTGCCCGGCGGGCTGACCCCGGAGGTCCTGCGGGCCCGCCGGGTCGTCCCGCCGCTGCACCGCGAGCGCCTGCCCGGCGGCGGGCCGGTGCTGCTCGTCGTCGGGAACGCCGACACCCTGGACTCGCTGCGCCGCGCCCTGGAGCCCGACCCCGGCCCGGTCGGTGGCCTCGCCTGGGGCGCGGGGAACGCGTTCACCGCGTCGGTGCTCGCCCTGCGTGACGACCCGCCCGCGGCGGTCCGCTACTTCGGCGACGTCGACGCCGCCGGGCTGCGGATCCCGCGGGCCGCCTCCGACCTCGCCGAGGCGCACGGCCTGCCGCCGGTGCGGCCCGCGACCGGGCTGTACCGGGCGCTGCTGCGGCACGGGCGCCCGGCCTCGGCGCGGACGGTGGACCACAGCGACGTCGAGTGGCTCGACGCCGGACTGCGTGGCCCCGTCCGCGACCTCTTCGCGGCCGGGGCGCGCCTGGCGCAGGAGGCCGTCGGGGTCACGGTCCTGGCCGGCGACCCGGACTGGCGCGACGGGCTCGCCCCGGCCTGAGGGCTCACCCGGTCCGGATCAGCTGTCGTCGCGGTCGTCGTCGGTGCGGTCGTTCCGGTCGACGTCGTGGTCGAGGACCTCGCCGGTCGCGGCGTCGACGTCGACGTCGTGCTCGGCGTCGGCGGTGCGGACCTCCACCTCCCAGTGGTCGCGGCCGTCGGAGCGGGAGTCGTCGTCGCGGTCGTCGTCGCGGCCGTCGTCGGCGCGGTCGAACTCGACCGTCACGACCTGCCCACCCCCGGCCCGCTCGACGGCGATCCGCTCGGCCGCGGCACGGTCCACGGCGGCACCGGCGCCCGGTGCGGGGGCGGTGTCGGCGGCGCTCTGCGCGGCGGGGGTCACGGCGACCTCGGCCGGCGAGGCGCACGCGGCGCCGCCGCCGACGAGCAGGAGGCCGGTGGCGGCGAGGGCGGCGATGGAGAGCGTCGAGGGCATCGGGATGTCCTTCCGGGAGGGGTCGTGCTGACACCGGTGACGATGCCGCGCAGTCGATCAACGGCGCGTTGCGCGACTCCTAACGGCACCCCAAGATCGGTGCCCGCTCAGCCCGCGGGCGGCCCCAGCTCCAGCTCCACCCGCAGCCCGCCTCCGGCCGGGGAGAGCACCGTCAGCGCCCCGCCGCCCTGGTCGGCGGTGCGCCGGGCGATGTCGAGGCCCAGCCCCGTCGAGCCGCCGCCGCTGACCCCGCGGGAGGTCGGGTCGGTCCCGGGCGGCAGCCCCGGACCGTCGTCGTGCACGACGATCCGGGCGCCGCCGCCGGTCCGGGCCGACAGCTCGACGTCGAAGGCCGTGCCGTCCGGGGTGTGCGCGAAGACGTTGCCCAGCAGCGCGTCCACACAGGCCTCCAGGTCGCCGGGTGCGCAGGCCACGGGCAGCGGGCCGTCGGCCAGGTGCAGGGTCACCGAGCGGTCGGTGTCCTCGGCCAGCACCCGCCAGAACTCCACCCGCTCCCGGACGACGGCCGCCGCGTCCGCGCTGCGGGTCGTGCCGCCGCGTCGCCGGGCCTGCTCGATCGCGCCCGTGACCGCGCGCCGGACGCCGTCGACCCCGGCCGACAGCCGTGCGGACTCGTCCGGGTCGCGCAGGGCCTCGGCGTCGAGCTGCAGGGCGGTCAGCGGGGTGCGGACCCGGTGTGCCAGGTCCGCGACGTTCTCCCGCTCCTCGCGCAGCAGCTCCGAGATCCGCCCGGCCAGCCCGTTCAGCGCGCTCGCGACGACACCGAGCTCGGCCGGGGCGCCGGGGTCGGCGCGCGCGGACAGGTCCCCGGCCGCGAGCCGCTCGGACACCCCGGACAGGTCGGTGGTGGCGTCGACGAGGCTGCGGGCCAGCCGGTCCGCGAGCAGCAGCCCGCCGGCGAGCAGCACCAGCGACAGCCCGCCCAGCAGCAGCCAGGAGCGGGTCACCCCGCGGGTGAGCTCGGCGTCGGGGACGAACACGCGGATCGCGGCGTTGCCGCCCGCGGCGCCGGTCACCGCGAACACCAGCTCGCGTCCGCCGGCCGCCTCGGTCGACGCGCTCGTCCCGAGCAGACCCAGCCGGACGACCGGGCTCCGCGGTGCGGGCGCGCCGAGCACGGTGCCGTCGGGCAGGAACACCGAGACGTCGGAGGCGTCGCGGCCGTCGGCGTTCTGGACGGCGGGGACCAGCACCGACCGGTCCCCGCCCGCGACGGCCGGGGTCAGCACCTGGGCCTGGACGGTCGCCGCGGACACCGCCGAGCTCTCCGCGACCGTGCGGATCAGCGTCGCGAGCGGGACCGCGAACGCGACCAGCACCAGCAGCACGGTCGCCCCGACGAGGACGAGGATGCGCCGTCGCATCAGGCGGTGCCCTCCCCGGTCCCCGGCGGCGCCGGCGGCGCGGACAGCCGGACCCCGACGCCGCGCACCGAGTGCAGGTAGCGCGGGGCCTGCGCGGTCTCGCCGAGCTTGCGGCGCAGCCACGACAGGTGCACGTCGACGGTCTTGTCGGCGCCGCCGTAGGGCTGCTGCCAGACCTCGGTCACCAGCTCCCGCTTGCTGACGACCTGGTCGGGGCGGGCGGCGAGGTGGTGCAGCAGGTCGAACTCGCGCGGGGTCAGCTCCAGCTCGGTGCCGTCGAGCACCGCGCGCCGCGAACGGGGGTCCACCGACAGCCCGCCGACGACGACGGAGGGGTCGCCCGCCCCGTCGCCGAGCCGGCGCAGCACCGCCCGGATCCGGGCGTCGAGCTGGGCGGCGGCGAACGGTTTGACCAGGTAGTCGTCGGCGCCCGCGTCGAGCACGGAGACGATCTCGGTCTCGTCGTCGCGGGCGGTCGCGACGATCACCGGCACCGTGCTGGCGCCCCGCAGCATCCGCAGCATGGTGGTGCCGTCCATGTCGGGCAGGCCGAGGTCGAGCACCACGAGGTCGGGCCGCTTCCCGACGGCGTGCTCCAGCCCGGCCATCGCGGTCGGTGCGGAGTCGACGGCGTGCCCCCGCTCGGTCAGCCCGCGGATGAGCGCTCCGCGGATGCCGGGGTCGTCCTCGACGATCAGGATCTGGGCCACGGAGGGAGAACCTATCCGCCGCGACCCCGCCCGCGGCGGGCACAGCCGTCGCTTGTGTCCCGTTTAGGGATCCGTTAACCGGGGTCCGGGGCATGCTGTGCGCGTGGAACGACCGACGCGCCCCGTCCTGCAGATCGCGCTCTGGACCGCCGCGGCCGCGGGTGCCCTGCTCCTGGGCCTGACGGCCGTCGGGAGCATCGGCAGCGACCTCGCGGGCACACAGACGCAGCCGCTCAGTGCCGAGCAGGTGGACGCCCGCCTGGCCCAGCAGGCCGCCACCGCCGCGCCACCGGCACCCGCGCCCGTCCCGACGACGGCACCCGCCTCCGCCCCGCCCGCGGTGGTGCAGGCCGGGACGGCGGGCAACGTCCTGGTCCGGTGCGACGGCGCGACCCCGCGGATCGTGTCGGTCAACCCCGCGCAGGGCTGGGAGCGCGAGGACGACAAGGACATCGGCCCGGCCGAGGTCGTCTTCGACGGCGACGACGTCCCGGACGTCCGGGTCACGCTGAGCTGCGCCGGTGGGGTGCCGACCGGCCGGGTCGCGACCGTCCCCGAGGACTGACCGACCGTCCCCGAGGACCGAGCGACCGTCCCCGAGGACCGAGCAGCCCGGACGGACCGGGCTCCCCGCCGGAGGCGCCGGGTCTCAGCCGCCGGCGAACGGCGGGAGCACGTCGAGCGTGGCCGCCCCGCCGACCGCGGTGGAGCGGTCGCGCACCGCCACCTCGTCGAGCAGGAAGCTGCAGCGCAGCAGCACCTGCTCCAGCTCCGGGCCGTGCGCGGTGCCGAGTGCGGCGACGGCGTCGGCCACCGTCGCGTCGCCGGGGAGCGCGACGGTCTCCTCACCGGTGCCGGCGGCCGCCTTGGCGGCGGCGAAGTAGCGGACGGTCAGCGTGCGGGTCACCAGGGGCGTGGTGAGCGAGGGGGTCATGCTCATCCTCCGATCGCGCTCATGGGGCGCGCGGGCTGCAGGAATCCGGGGTCGTCGATGCCGTGGCCCGCCTTCTTGCCCCACATCGCGTCGCGCCAGACGTCGGCGATCTCGGCGTCGGTCGCGCCGCCGCGGAGCATGGCGCGCAGGTCGGTCTCGCCGGTGGCGAACAGGCAGGTGCGGACCTGGCCGTCGGCGGTGAGGCGGGTCCGGTCGCAGGCCCCGCAGAACGGACGGGTCACCGAGGCGATCACCCCGACGGTGGCGGGGCCCCCGTTCACCACGAACCGCTCGGCGGGCGCACCGCCGCGGTCCTCGTCGGACGGAGTGAGCACGAAGCGCTCCTCGAGCCTCGCGAGGATCTCCTCGGCGGTGATCATCTCGGTGCGGCGCCAGCCGTGCTGGGCGTCGAGCGGCATCTGCTCGATGAAACGCAGCTGGTAGCCGTGGGTCAGCGCGAACTCCAGCAGGTCCGCGGCCTCGTCGTCGTTCACGCCGCGCAGCAGCACCGCGTTGATCTTCACCGGGGACAGGCCCGCGGCGTGCGCGGCGGCCATCCCGTCGATGACGTCCGACAGCCGGTCGCGCCGGGTGATCTGCGCGAACCGCTCCGGACGCAGGGTGTCCATCGAGACGTTGAGCCGGTTCACCCCGGAGGCCGCGAGGGCCTCGGCGCGGCGGGCGAGCCCGATGCCGTTGGTGGTCAGCGAGATGTCCGGGCGGGGCTCCAGCGCCGACGCCGCGGAGAAGATCTCCTCCAGGCCCTTGCGCAGCAGCGGCTCCCCGCCGGTGAAGCGCAGCTCCTCGATCCCGAGGTCGCGCACCGCCAGCGCGATCAGCCGGTTGAGCTCCGCGTCGGTCAGCTGCTCCTCGCGGGGCATCCAGTCCAGGCCCTCGGCGGGCATGCAGTAGGTGCAGCGCAGGTTGCAGCGGTCGGTGAGCGAGATCCGCAGGTCGGTCGCGACCCGTCCGAACCCGTCGACGAGGCGGGGGTCGGCCGGCCGGGCCGGGTCCCGGGACGTGCCGCCCCGCAGCGACGGCAGGCCGAGCTCGGTGGTCATGGGCCCGAGGCTAACCCCCGCCGTGCGGGCCCGCCCAGGGCGGGTTTCCGCAGCTCAGAACCGTGATCCGCACCCGCGGACGTGGCCGGGGCCACGCCGTCGCAGGTGCGGAACTAGTCATCGTGTACCTAGTCGACAGGACAGGGACATCGAGACGTCCCGCCCGCCGTCCCGGGAGGGCTCCCGGGCGGCCCCGCCTAGCGTCCCGGGCTCCAGGACGACACGGACCGGCCGCCCCGGTGGCCGGTCGCCCCACAGGAGGGAACCGCCATGTTGTCGAAGCTCGTCCCCGCCGCCCTGGCCGCAGCCGCGGCCGCCGTCGTCGTGGCCCCGGCCGCGTCGGCGGCACCCGCGCCGGTGTTCACGTCCTACGACGCCTGCCAGGCCGAGGGCTCGCGCCAGCAGATCGCCGCCGGGGGGCCGTTCAGCGGTTTCACCTTCACCTGCGAGAAGACCTACTCGGTGGGAGCGGGAACCGCCGGGTGCCCGCCCACCGCGGCCGACGGCTGCATCGGCGAGTACTGGATCCTGCGCTCCCGCAACGTCTGAGCCCGCCGCGTCGCCGTCGGACCGGGATCAGGACCGGTGGGCCTTCAGCTCCTGCCGGGCCACCGAGCGGATGTGCACCTCGTCCGGCCCGTCGGCGAAGCGCAGGGCGCGCGCCCAGGCGTAGAAGTAGGCCAGCGGGGTGTCGTCGCTCATCGCGGCCCCGCCGTGCACCTGCATCGCCCGGTCGATCACGGTGCACGCCATCCGCGGCACGACGACCTTGATCGCGGCGATCTCGGTGGCCGCGCCCTTCGCGCCGTGGTTGTCGATCAGCCACGCCGTCTTGAGCGTCAGCAGCCGGGCCTGCTCGATCTCCATCCGGCACAGTGCGATCTGCTCGCGCACCACGCCCTGCTCGGCCAGCGGCTTGCCGAACGCGACCCGCGCCTGGGCGCGCTCGGTCATCAGGTGCAGCGCGCGCTCGGCCATGCCGATCAGCCGCATGCAGTGGTGGATGCGGCCGGGGCCGAGCCGGGCCTGGGCGATGGCGAATCCGCCGCCCTCCTCGCCGAGCAGGTTCGACGCCGGCACCCGCACGCCCTCGAGGCGCAGCTCGGAGTGCCCGTGCTGGTCCTGGAAGCCGAACGTCGGCAGGTGCCGCTCGATCGTCAGTCCGGGGGTGTCGCGCGGGACGAGGATCATCGACTGCCGGCGGTGCGTCGACACGGTGTCGTCGCTGTCGTCGGCGGTCTTGCCCATGACGATGAAGATCCGGCAGCGCTCGTCCGCGGCACCGGAGATCCACCACTTGCGGCCGTCGATGACGTAGTCGTCGCCGTCGCGCCGGATCCGGGTCTCGATGTTCGTGGCGTCCGACGACGCGACGTCCGGCTCGGTCATCGCGAACGCCGAGCGGATCTCGCCGTCGAGCAGCGGCTCCAGCCACTGCTGCTTCTGCTCGTCGGTGCCGAACAGGTGGAGCGTCTCCATGTTCCCGGTGTCCGGGGCCTGGCAGTTGATCGCCTCCGGCGCGATGACCGGGGACCAGCCGGAGACCTCCGCGACCGGCGCGTACTCCAGGTTCGACAGCCCCGAGAGGTCCGGCAGGAACAGGTTCCACAGACCGCGCCCGCGGGCCTTCGCCTTCAGCTCCTCGACCACCGGGGGCAGGGCCCACTCCTCCGGGGTGCCGCGCCGCTCGGCCCGGAACGCGTCGTAGGAGGCCTCGGCCGGGAGGACCTCCTCGTCGAGGAAGGCGCGCATGCGCGCGGTGTAGTCGGCCGCCACGGCGCTGGGTGCGAAGTCCACGGCACCGATCAGACCACAGGTCCGCAGACCCCGGCAGTGCGCGATCCCGACATCGTGCGGGGTATCCACCGTGGCACCCCCGCAGGCGCGACCATAGTATCCGGGTCGTGCCGCACTTCAGGATCTCCGAGGCCGCCCGACTGCTCGGCGTCAGCGACGACACCGTCCGCCGCTGGGTGGACGCGGGGACGCTGCCGGTGCAGGCCGACGCCTCGAACCGCAAGGTCATCGACGGAGCCGCGCTCGCCGCGTTCGCCCGCGATCACGCGTCCGCCCCGCCGGACCCCTCGGTGGTGCAGCGCTCGGCCCGCAACCGCATGGTCGGCCTGGTCACCTCGGTGCTGGCCGACACGGTGATGGCTCAGGTCGAGATGCAGTGCGGCCCGCACCGCGTGGTGTCGCTGATGAGCAGCGAGGCCGTGCGCGACCTCGGTCTCGAGCCCGGGGCGCTCGCGGTGGCGGTGATCAAGTCGACGAACGTGGTGGTGGAGACCCCGGGCGGGCACCTGTGACCCCCGGGGCCGGCACCGCCCCCGCGCCGGCCCCGACCCGGCGCCGCGAGGGCGCCGCCGACCGCCACGGCACGGGCGTCGGACTGCCCGTCTGGATGTGGGTCCCGGCCGGCATCGGCTTCCTGGTGATCGCGCTGCCCGTGCTCGGGCTGCTGTGGGAGGCCGACTGGGCGGAGACCCCCCGCCTGCTCACCAGCGATGCCGCGCTGTCGGCGCTGCGCCTTTCGCTGCTCACCGCGGCGATCTCCACGACGCTGTGCCTGCTGCTCGGCGGGCCGCTCGCGGTGGTCCTGGCCCGCGGCCGGATCAACCGGCTGCCCCGCCTGATGCGCGCGGTCCGCTCGGTCGTCCTGCTCCCGCTGGTGCTGCCGCCGGTCGTCGGCGGGCTCTCGCTGCTGTTCCTGCTCGGTGCGAACGGCCTGGTCGGGCGGGGCCTGGACACCGCGTTCGGGATCTTCATCCCGTTCTCGACGGCCGCGGTGGTCCTGGCGCAGACCTTCGTCGCCATGCCGTTCCTCATCGTGTCGCTGGAGGGCGCCCTGCGGACCGCGGGAGAGCGCTACGAGGCGACCGCGGCCACCCTCGGCGCGTCGCCGGGGCTGGCCTTCCGCCGGGTCACCGTGCCGCTGGTGCTGCCCGGACTGGCGTCCGGGCTGGTGCTGGCCTTCGCCCGCTGCATGGGCGAGTTCGGGGCGACGATCGCGTTCGCCGGCAGCCTGGAGGGCACCACCCGGACCCTGCCGCTGCTGGTCTACCTGCAGGGCGAGACCGACGTCGCGGGAGCGGTCGCGCTGTCGCTGCTGCTGGTCGTCGTGTCGCTGGTCGTGATCGTCGTCGGGCGTCCGCGCGGGCTGGACGGCCGCGGATGAGCAGCGGCGGCGACACGGTCGAGCCCGGTGTGGACATGAGGGCGCGGCTGGACCGGGACGGGTTCGCCCTGGACATGGAGCTGTCGGTCGCCGCGGGCGAGGTGCTCGCGGTGCTCGGCCCGAACGGGGCGGGCAAGTCCACGATGCTCGGCATCCTGTCCGGGCTGCTGCGCCCGGACTCCGGGCACCTGCGCGTCGGCGGCCGGACCCTGCTCGACACCGCCGACGGGACCTTCGTGCCGCCGCACCGGCGCGGTGTCGGGCTGCTCGCCCAGGAGCCGCTGCTGTTCCCGCACCTGTCGGCGCTGGCGAACGTCGCGTTCGGGCCGCGTGCGCAGGGCACGCCCCGCGCCGCGGCCGACTCCCGGGCCCGCGAGCTGCTCGACGCCGTCGGTGTCGGCGGGCTCGCCGCCCGCCGCCCCGCGCAGCTGTCCGGCGGGCAGCAGCAGCGGGTCGCGCTGGCCCGCGCGCTGGCGCCCGGGCCGGGGCTGCTGCTGCTCGACGAGCCGCTCGCCGCCCTCGACGTCGACGCCACCCCCGCGATGCGCACCCTGCTGCGCCGGGTCATCGCCGACGGCAAGCAGACCGCCCTGCTGGTCACCCACGACGCGCTCGACGCGCTCGTGCTCGCCGACCGCGTCGTCGTGCTGGACCGGGGCCGGATCGTCGAGTCCGGCCCCGCCCGGGACGTCCTGGCCCGGCCGCGGAGCGCGTTCTCCGCCCGCATCGCCGGCCTGGACCTGGTGCCGGGCGTGGCCGAGGGCTCCGGGGTGCGTACCGCGGACGGGACCGAGATCCGGGGCCGGGTCGTCGAGGTGGCCGAGGGGGAGCCCGCCGTCGCGGTGTTCCCGCCGTCCGCGGTC
Source organism: Pseudonocardia sp. 2-7 (assembly GCF_056341085.1). Classification (NCBI taxonomy): domain Bacteria; kingdom Bacillati; phylum Actinomycetota; class Actinomycetes; order Pseudonocardiales; family Pseudonocardiaceae; genus Pseudonocardia; species Pseudonocardia sp. 2-7. The sequence continues at coordinate 4,991,076 of NZ_CP094507.1, read as the reverse complement.
GCGGTGCACGCGAGCAGGCCCGAGGGCAGCCCGCGCAACGTCGTCCCGGTCCGGATCGCCGCGCTGGAGCCGCGCGGGGACACCGTGCGGCTGCGGGCCGCACCCGTCGCCGGGGGGCCGGACTGGGTGTCCGGGCTGGCCGCCGACGTCACCCCGGCCGCCGTCGCCGAACTGGGTGTCGAACCCGGTCACGAGGTGTGGTTCGCGGTGAAGGCGACCGAGGTCGCCGTGCACGGCCGGCACGCCTGAGGGCCGCGGCCGATCCGCTGATCGTGCAGCTCGGAGCCCTGCCGGGCCCCGGTCGGCAGGCCTCCCCGGCACGGCCGGTACCGAAACGCTCCGTCACCCGGGTGGTCCCAGGTGTCACCCGGGCCACCATCGTGTCTCTCGCACCAGGCGTCACAGGCGCATAGCGTCGCTGTCCGTGAGCCCCATGCGTCCCCGTGCCGCCCGTCTGGTCACTGCCGGTGTCCTGGCGGTCGCGCTCGGTGTTCCTCTCGCACCGACGGCGTCCGCCGCCGGGACGGCGCCGTCGGCACCCGCCGGGTACCTGGTGCAGACGGCGACCGACGGGCAGACGCGGGCCGCCGCGGAGTCCGTCGGCGTCGAGCCGAAGGTCACCTTCGACAGCGTGGTGCACGGCTTCGCCGCGGACCTCACCCCCGCCCAGGCGACCGAGCTGCGCGACCGGCCCGGCGTCGTCGGGGTGGAGGAGGACCGCACGATCTCCCCGCTCGACCCGCAGGCCGTCCACCAGGACGCGCCGGTCGGCCCGCCCGCGGGTGCCGAGCAGGCGCCGGGCAACTGGGGGCTCGACCGCATCGACCAGCCGAACCTGCCGCTGGACGGGCAGTACCGGCACACCGCGACCGGCGCCGGCGTGGACGTGTTCGTCCTCGACACCGGCGTCGACGCGAGCCACCCGCAGTTCGGCGGCCGGGCGAGGTTCGAGCTCAACACGATCGACCGGACCGACACCGACTGCGACGGGCACGGCACCGTCGTCGCCGGGATCGCCGCGTCGACGGACTACGGCGTGGCCCCGGGCGCGACCGTGCGCGCCGTGAAGGTGCTCGACTGCAACGGCACCGGGACGCTGTCGTCGCTGATCTCCGGTCTGGACTGGGTGTCGAAGAACAAGCGCGGCCCCGCGGTCGCGGTGATGTCGTGGAGCTACGGCGGCTCGCCGATGCTCCAGCAGGCCGTGCAGCGCATGATCGACTCCGGGGTGTTCGCGGCCTCGTCGGCCGGCAACACCGGCGGCGACGACTGCACCGCGCTGCCCCGTGCGATCGGTGACGTGCTGGTCGTCGCGAACTCGACGATCGACGACAAGCGCTCGTCGAACTCCTCGACCGGCCGTTGCGTCTCGCTCTACGCGCCGGGCACCCGGATCGTCGCGCCGGTCCCCGGGGGCGGCACCGCCTCCTACAGCGGGACCTCGATGGCCGCGCCCTTCGCGGCCGGGGTGGCGGCGCTGTACAAGCAGGCCCGCGGCGACGCGCCGGCCACCACCGTCAAGAAGTGGATCGTCGACAACGCGGTGCCGGGGAAGATCGACGGCGGCGGCACCGGCGGTACCCCGAACCGGCTGCTGCAGACCGGCGGGCTCTAGGCCCGGGCCTCGTCGGCCCACTCCCACAGCTCGTACACGGGCTGGTCGAGCAGGTCGTTCAGCTCGGCGGGCGACACCGACGGCGTCGCGAGCCACAGCAGCTGGTCGGTCCACAGCCAGGCGATCCGAGGCGCGCCGCGGTCGCGCAGGGCACGGGCGGCGGCGACGAGCGGGCCGGGGTCGAGGGCCTTCGGGTGGCCGGCGGTCACGACCGCGACGGCCGTGCCGTCCACCTCGACCGACGCTCCGGCGACGGCGACCCGGTGGTCCGGACCGGCGAGCCGGTCGAGCGCGGCGGCGTGCTCGGCGGGGTCCTGCTCGGCCCAGGTCGGGAGGAGGGCCAGCAACGCGTCCCAGCCGTCCGGTCCGGCCTCGCCCAGCGCGCCCAGCACGGCCCCGGTCGTGACCGGCTCGCCGTGGTCGGCGACCCCGCCGGCCAGCGCATCGGGCTCGACGACGCCGGACGGCAGCACCCCCGCGCGCTCGAGTACCGCGACCGTGTGCGCCAGCCGGTCCCGGCCCTCGGCCGACAGGTCCGGGACGACCCGCACCGCGACGGGCGGCGCCGGGGTCGTCGGCGCCCCGGGCAGCGGCGCCGGCAGCACCACCGGCGCCGGGACCGGGGGTGCGGCCGCGTCCGCGCGGTCCGCCGCCCGCCACGAGCGCCACGCCATCAGCCCGAACACCGCGACCGCGGCCGCGGCCAGCAGGAACGGGAACGCACGGTCGAGCGGTCCCCGGCCCGGCGCCCCCACCATCTCGATCTGCACCCCGGTCACGACGAACCAGCCGCCGACCACCACCGCGCCCGTCGCCGCGACGGCCGCGGAGACCCGGTCCACCGTTCCCGGACGTGCCATGCCCGCAGAGTAGGCGCGACCCCCGGCGCGCCGGATAGCGTCCGGGCATGCCCGGCTCCCCGCCCGCCGACCTGGCGTCGCTGACCCGTCGCTACCTGGCCCCCGCCACCCCGGACTGCCCCACCTTCGTCGAGGACACCGGGTGGGAGCCGATCGTCGACGGCGTCGACTACTTCGCCCGGCTGCGGGCGCTGTTCGACCGGGCCGGACCGGGGGACACGGTGCTGGTCACCGGTCTGAACCTGGAACCGGATATGGACCTGAACGGTCTCGACCCGGACGAGGACGGCTACGAGGCCCTCGCCGACCGCTTCGCCCGTCTGGTCGACGCCGGCGTGGACGTTCGGGTGCTGCTCACCGCGGCGCTGTTCTCCGGGTCGGTGCCCGGCGTGGCGATCGGCCCGTTCCGGGCGAACGCGTTCGCCGCGCTGGAGCTGCGCCGCCGTCCGCAGCTCGCCGGGCGGGTGCTGCTGGACTGGTCCGGCTCCGGGATCGGCTGTCACCACCAGAAGGTGGTGCTCGCCCACGTCGGCGGGGAGCTGACCGCGTTCGTCGGCGGGCTGGACCTGTCGGCCAACCGGTTCGACGCCGAGCCGCACGACCGGCTCTCGATCGGCGAGGAACGCTGGGGCTGGCACGACGGCGCCGCCGCGCTGCACGGGCCCGGCGCGGCCCGGGTGTGGGAGGTGTACCGGGGCCGGTGGACCGAGGCGGCGACGCTGCCGCCGCGCCGGTTCATGGTCACCCCCACCGGCTGGGAGCCGATGAACCCCGAGCCGTTCCGGCACGACCTGCCGCCGTCGCCGCCCGCCCCGCCGCGCTCCGCGCCCGGCACCGCGGTGCAGGTGCTGCGCTCGCTGCGGCCGTGGAAGATCGACCACTTCGGGATGCTCTACCGGCGGCACTGGACGGTGCTGCCCCGCAACGGCGCCCAGGAGGTCTTCCACACCCTGTCCACCGCGATCCGCGGTGCGCGCCGATACGTCTACCTGGAGGACCAGTACTTCTTCGAGGTCCCGGGCGGGCGCCGGGCGTTCCGGCTCTACGGGCTGCTGCGCGACGCCGCCGCCCGTGGGGTGAAGGTCGTGCTCGTGTGCTCCGGGCGGAAGGATCCGGTCGACGCCGGGGTGAACAAGTTCCGCCGCCGCGTCACCGGCGACGTCCAGCGGGGCGTGATCGACCAGCTCGACCCGGGCGACCGCGGCAACGTGATCATGCACCGGATCGAGGACCTCACCGTCCACACCAAGCTGGCGCTGGTCGACGACGTCTTCGCCTCCGTCGGGTCGGCCAACTTCTTCTCCCGCTCGATGCGCGGCACCGACACCGAGCTCTCGACGGCGTTCGTCACCACCGGCGACCAGGTGCGCGACCTGCGGGTACGGCTGTGGGCCGAGCACCTGCGCACCGAGCTGACCGACGAGCTCGCGCCCCGGCTGGCCGACCTGGACCTCGCGCTGGGCATGTGGCGCCCGGAGTGGCTGCCGCCGGACGCGCCGGCCGGGACCTGGCGGGTGCCCGGCTATCCCGCCGGGTTCGCCCCGGCCGAACGGGTACTGGTGCCGGTCGGTCCGTGGCCGGAGCCGTCGCCGCGGCCGCTGCGCCGCGCGGCCCACGGGGCGCGGCGCGGGGCGGCGAAGGTCGCCGAGTCGGGGAGGCGGCGCCTGTCCTCGTCCTGACCGACGGGTGTTGGCAACCGCGTCGTCCGGGGCGAGGATGTGACGACCCGCACCGAACCGCCCGAGGAGTACGACGTCGTGACCTCAGCCGCCGCAACCCCCGCCGTCCCGTCCTACGCGTCCGGGACCTCGGACACGCCGTTGCTCGGCGACACCATCGGTGACGACCTCGACCGCACCGTCGCCCGCGTCCCCGACAACGACGCGCTCGTCGAGGTGCAGACCGGGCGCCGCTGGACCTACCGCGAGCTGCGGACCGCCGTCGACGACCTGGCCACCGGGCTGCTCGCCGCCGGTCTCACCGTGGGGGACCGGGTCGGGATCTGGTCGCCGAACACCGCGGAGTGGACGCTGACCCAGTTCGCGACGGCCAAGATCGGCGTCGTCCTGGTCAACATCAACCCGTCCTACCGGACCCACGAGCTGGAGTTCGTGCTCAAGCAGGCCGGGATCTCGACGCTGGTGTCGGCGTCGTCGTTCAAGACCTCCGACTACGAGAAGATGATCGCCGAGGTCCGGGCGGACTGTCCCGACCTGCAGCGCGTCGTGATCACCGGCTCCCCCGAGTGGGACGCGCTGGCCGCGGGCGACGCCTCCCGCCGCGACGAGCTGGCGCAGGTGCAGGCGTCGCTGACGGCCGACGACCCGATCAACATCCAGTACACGTCCGGGACGACCGGGTTCCCGAAGGGCGCGACGCTGTCGCACCACAACATCCTGAACAACGGCTACTACGTCGGCCGGACCTGCGGGTACACCGAGGCCGACCGGGTCTGCATCCCGGTGCCCTTCTACCACTGCTTCGGCATGGTCATGGGCAACCTCGCCTGCTCCAGCAGCGGCGCGACGATGGTCATCCCGGCGCCGGGCTTCGACCCGAAGGCGACCCTGCACGCCGTGCAGCAGGAGCGCTGCACCTCGCTCTACGGGGTGCCGACGATGTTCATCGCCGAGCTCAACGACCCCGGCTTCGGCGACTACGACCTGTCCAGCCTGCGTACCGGGATCATGGCCGGCTCGCCGTGCCCGGTCGAGGTGATGAAGCAGGTCGTCGACCGGATGGGCATGACCGAGGTGACCATCGCCTACGGCATGACCGAGACCAGCCCGGTGTCCACCCAGACCCGCGCCGACGACTCCCTCGAGCGCCGGGTGTCCACGGTCGGGCGGGTGCACCCGCACCTGGAGGTCAAGGTCGTCGACCCGGAGACCGGCCGGACGCTGCCGCGCGGCGAGCCGGGCGAGCTGTGCACCCGTGGCTACTCGGTGATGCTGGGCTACTGGGAGCAGCCGGAGAAGACCGCCGAGGTCATCGACCGCGCCCGCTGGATGCACACCGGCGACCTCGCCGTGATGGACGACGAGGGCTACCTCAACATCACCGGCCGGATCAAGGACATGGTCATCCGCGGCGGCGAGAACGTGTACCCGCGCGAGATCGAGGAGTTCCTCTACACCCACCCCGACGTCGTCGACGCCCAGGTCATCGGGGTCCCCGACGAGCGCTACGGCGAGGAGCTCTGCGCCTGGGTGGTGCTGCGCGAGGGCGCCGCGCCCATGACCGCCGACACGCTGCGCGAGTTCGCCACCGGGAAGCTGGCGCACTACAAGATCCCGCGCTACGTGCTCGTCGTCGACGAGTTCCCGATGACGGTCACCGGCAAGGTCCGCAAGGTCGAGATGCGGGAGAAGTCGGTCGGGCTGCTGGACCTGGAGAGTGCGGCGAGGGTCCGAAACGCCTGACCCCGGACGGGTCCCAGGCGTACCATCGGTGACGGCGCGTCCGGCGAGCCCGGGCGCGTTTGTCGTGCACGCAGCAACACAGCAAGCAGGAATCGAGGACGACGGTGCCCACCGGCAGGGTGAAGTGGTACGACGCGGAGAAGGGCTTCGGCTTCCTCTCCCAGGACGGCGGTGAGGACGTCTACGTGCGCAAGGCGGCGCTGCCGTCCGGCGTGGAGGCGCTCAAGTCCGGCCAGCGGGTCGAGTTCGGGATGGCCGAGGGCCGCCGCGGGCCGCAGGCGCTCTCCGTGCGCATCGTCGAGAAGCAGGCGTCCGCGGTGGAGAACGCGCGCCGCCCCGCCGAGGAGCTGCACGGTCTGATCGAGGACATGATGGGTCTGCTGGAGAACAAGATCCAGCCGGCGTTGCGGCACGGGCGCTACCCGGACCGCAAGACCTGCAAGCTGGCCGCCGAGGTCGTGCGGGCCGTCGCCCGCGACCTGGACGGCTGACCGGGGCGCTGCCGGGCGCGGCGGAATGGCGGCGGGTGCGGGCGGCGTTGGGGCGACTGTGCGCCTGTCGATGTTGGACCGCTCGCGGACGCGGGCCGGGGAGCCCGACGCCGCCGCGGTCCGCGGCACGGTGGCGCGGGCCGTCCGCGCCGAGCAGCTCGGCTACCACCGGTTCTGGGTGGCCGAGCACCACGCCGTGCCCGGGATCGCGTCGGGCAGCCCGCCGGTCCTGATGGCCGCGGTGGGCGCGGCGACCGCGCGGATCCGGGTCGGCTCGGGCGGGATCATGCTGCCCAACCACCAGCCGCTCGTCGTCGCGGAGCAGGTGGCGTTGCTGGAGGCGCTGCATCCCGGGCGGATCGACCTGGGCATCGGCCGCTCGCCCGGGTTCACCGAGCCGGTCCGCCGCGCCCTGCGCGCCGGCGGGGCCGACGACGCGGAGTTCCGCGCCGCCCTCGACGAGCTCCGCTCCTTCCTCGACGGCAGCGGCCCGGTGACGGCCCGGCCGCGGCTGGAGCACGCCGTACCGCTGTTCCTGCTCGCCACCGGCGCGGGACTGCCGCTGGCCGGGGACCTGAGGCTGCCTGCCGTCGTCGGCGGACCGGTGCTCGACGATCCGGCGGCGCTGGCGGACTACCGCGAGCGGGCCGGGGACGCGGCGCACCTGGTGGTGTCCGCCGACGTGCTCGTCGGGGACCCGCAGCTGGCGCTGTCCGAGGCGTGGGCGCACGCCGCGGCCCGCACCACCGGGGAGTTCCCGCCGCTGGAGCCGCCGGACCCGCACCGCGCGACGACCCGGCGCCAGCGCGAGACCGTGGACCGGGCGCTGGCGAACGCGATCGTCGGCGACCCCGACACCGTCGCCGAGCGGCTCGACGACCTCGTGGCCCGCACCGGCGCCGACGAGCTGCTGGTGTTCTCCTCGACCCACGACCGCGACGCGCAGGCCGACTCCGACGCCGCGCTGGCCCGGCTGCTCGGCGCGGGCCGCTGAGCCCCGGGTCGCGCCCGCTCAGCCCTGCTCGCCGACCAGCACCCAGGTCGCCCGGACCGGGAACTGGATGTCGGTGCTCTCCGGGTCGATCGACGGCGGCGCCCCGAACACCTGCACCTGTGCGGTGACGAGCCGGTCGCCCGGCTCGGGCAGGGACAGCGTGAAGTCGGTGCGGGTGTCCGGCGCGGCGATCGCGCTGCGCTGCTGGACCGGGGTCGGGTCGGTGCCGCGGGTGAACGCGTAGGCGACCTGCCAGGGCGCGGAGGAGACCTCCTCGGGCACCGTGATGCGGACCTCCGTCCCGGGCGGGACCTGTGCGGTCACCCGGGCGTTCGGGGCGTCCTGGCAGTTCTGCAGGCTGGTGTCGCAGAACTGGGTGGGCGCGGCGGTCAGCGAGGTGCCACCGACGTCGAACGTCACCGTCGGGGCCTCGCCGCCGCACCCGGCGAGGACGAGGGCGGCCGCGGCCAGGGTCCCGGCCAGCACGCCGGCGGACCGGCGGGGGCGCGGTCGGGGGCGGGTGATCACGCCGACCAGCGTACGGATCCGGGCCCGGCGCGCGGGTGGGCCCTCAGCGGGCGACGGCCGGGCGCGGCCCCAGACCGGGCACCAGCGAGGTGCCGCGGCGCACCAGCGCGGCCTGCAGCGCGAACACCGCCACCACCCCGGTCACGATCACGAACCCGGTCCGGAACGTGTCGTGCGGGGCGAGCACCCCGATCGCCCCGCCCAGCACCCAGGCCAGCTGCAGGACCGTCTCCGACCGCCCGAACGCCGACGCCCGCGCGTCCTCGGGCAGGTCGCGCTGCACCACCGCGTCGAGGCAGACCTTCGCCAGCGCGCTCGCCGTCGACGCGACCAGGGCCGCGACCACCGCCGTCGGGACCCCCGGCAGCAGCGCCACCGCCGCCGCGGCCAGCACCGCCGCCGCGGCCGCCGCGAGCACCACCGGCTCGACCCGGGAGAAGCGGCTGCGCGCCCCCACCGCGTTGCCGGCGAACAGCCCGACGCCGGCGGCCGCGCCGACCATCCCGATCACCACCAGCTGGCCCGCGGGATCGCCGTCGGGGGACTGCTCGGCCCCGGCCTTCACCACGAACGCGACGAACAGCGTGAGGAACCCGGTCAGCACCCGCACCGTGCTCGTGCCCCACAGCGCGACGAGCACCGCCCGCGTCGCCGGGGCGCGGGACCGGCGCTTGCCCGGCCGGGTGGCGGGCACCGCCGCGGTCACCTCGCCCGCGGTGGACTCGACCCGGCGGGGGATCCGCAGGCAGAGCACGGCACCGGCGACGCCGAGCACCGCCGTCCACCACAGCGGCCCGGCCCCGCCGACGGCCAGCGCCGCCCCGCCCGCGACGGCCCCGGCGATCCCGCCCGCGGCCATCCCGAACGTGGTGAGCCGGGAGTTCGTCGTCGCCAGGGTGATCGTCGACGGCAGCACCCGCGGGGTCACGGCCGCCTTGAGCACCAGGAACGACTTGGACAGCACCATGATCCCCAGCGCGGCCGGGTAGAGCAGCCAGTCGTCGAGGTGGAACACGAGCACCACGGCGAGCACCGCGCGGCCGGCACAGGACACCGCCATCGCGATCCGCCTGCCCCGCTGCAACCGGTCCAGCGCGGGACCGATCACCGGCGCCACCAGCGCGAACGGCGCGACGGTGATCGCCAGGTAGAGCGCCACGTTCGCGGTGGACTCCGCCGTCGCCGCCGCGAAGAACAGCGTGTTCGCCAGCGCGACGGCGACCGCCGCGTCGAGCGCGTAGGTCAGCATCGTGGCGTAGGTGAGCGCCGTCAGCCCGGACCGGTCGGCACCGTCGGCGGTCGCGGCGCGTCGGAACAGCGCGACCGCGCGCCCGCCCAGCTCGCGGGTGCGGTGCACGGCGACCCGGGTGACCGTCACCGTGCGGGGGACCGTGGCCGGGCCGGGGCGGGGCAGCTCGTCGGTGGCGGCACCGGCGGAGCGCGCACGGCGCAGCGCCGGGTCCGAGGCGATCGGGGTGGTGGTCGGGCCGGTGGTCGGGGAGGTGCGCGGGGCCGGGCCACGTCTCGACCCGGCCGCCCGGCGGCGGCTGCGGAACGGGTTCGGTGCCACGCGGTCATTGTGCAGGCGGGCACCGACGGTTCCGGCGATCCCGCCGGGTGGTGTCACCCGCCCGGCGCAGCGCGGGTCAGGCCGGGGGCGCAGCGCGGGTCAGGCCGGGGGCACCGGGAGCCGCACCCGGAACGTCGTCGGCCACAGCTTCCCGGTGAGCAGGTACTCGTCGCCGTCGACGTGGGCGATGCCGTTGAGCACGTCGGTCCCGGCCCGCTGCCCGGCCGGCAGCAGCCCGGTCGCGTCGACGACGGCGTCGACCACCCCGGTCGACGGGTCGATCCGCACCAGGTCGTCGGTCTGCCAGACGTTGGCCCACACCCGGTCGCCGACGCACTCCAGCTCGTTGAGCCGGGTCACCGGGGCGCCGTCCAGGGTGACGGCCACCGAGCCGGTCCCCGCCAGGTCGGCCGGGTCGTGGAAGAACAGCCGGTCGGTGCCGTCCGAGCGCACCACGCGGTCGCCCAGCAGGCACAGCCCCCAGCCCTCGCCGTCGACGGGTACCTCGCGCAGCGGGCGCAGCGTCGCCCGGTCCCACTCGACCGCCACCCCGTCCTGCCAGGTCAGCTGCCAGATCCGGTCCCCGACGACGGTGATGCCCTCCCCGAAGTACGCCGGCGGCATCGGGCTCGCCGCCCGCACCGCGCCCGTCGCCGGGTCCAGCGTGCGCAGCTGCGAGCGCCCCACCCGGCCGGTCCCCTCGTAGAGGGTCCCGTCGCGCAGCTCCAGGCCCTGGGTGAACGCCTGCGGGTCGTGCGGGATCTCGGCGAGGACCTGCGGACGGACCACCGGAACGGTGCCCGGGGCGGGCAGCCCCGGCGCCGGGGCCGCGGCCCCGCAGGCCGCCAGGGCCAGCAGGAGGGGGAGCAGCCCCGTCACGGAGGGGCGGCGGAGCAGCGCTCGGGCGGGCACCCGCCCAGGATGCCCGGGCACGGGTGGCACACTGGTGAGGTGAGCACTGGTGAGGTGGGTGTCGAGGTCGGCGACTCCGGTGACGAGCGGGCGGAGACGCCGCAGCCCCGGGTGACACCCGCGCCGTCGCACCTGTTCGACGCGGTGGACGAGGCGCGGGCCGCGGCCGTCGAGGAGGCGGCCGACGAGCTGGGCGACGAGGCGGCCGTGGCCGCCGTCGGCGCGCACCTGGGCACGACCGCCGAGGACGACGGCTCGGTCACCCATTCCTTCGCCGCGCACCTGCCCGGCTACCGCGGCTGGCGGTGGGCGGTCACCGTCGCCGCCGCGGCCGGTGACGGGCCGGTGACGGTCTCGGAGTCGGTGCTGCTGCCCGGCTCGACCGCGCTCGTCGCGCCCGACTGGGTGCCGTGGGACCAGCGCGTGCGCCCCGGTGACCTCAGGCCCGGCGACCTGCTGCCCACCCCGGCCGACGACCCCCGCCTGGTACCGGGCTACGTCGACTCCGGGGATCCGGCTGTCGACGCGCTGGCCCGCGAGGCCGGCCTCGGCCGCGAGCGGGTGCTGTCGTTCGAGGGCCGCATCGCCGCCGCCGAGCGCTGGCAGGACGGGGAGCGCGGCCCGGCCGCCGACCTCGCCCGGTCCGCCCCCGCGTCCTGCGGGACCTGCGGGTTCCTGGTGCCGCTCGCCGGGTCGCTGCAGGGCGTGTTCGGGGTCTGCGCGAACGGCTCCTCCCCGGCCGACGCCCAGGTCGTCGCCGTCGGCTTCGGCTGCGGCGCGCACTCCTCGGTCGCCGAGCCGTCCGGCTCCCCGGTCCACGTCTCGGCCCTGGTCTACGACGACGGCGTCGACCTCGAGCCGGTCGGGTCCTGAGCCCTCCCGGCGTCGCGGACGGCACCGACCCGTTCGGCACGGCGGCGCTGCGGGACGGGGTCCTGGCGGCCTGGTCGTCGTCGCCGACCCGGTTCCGTGAGGACGTCAACGCCGAGGACGACCTGCGCCGCGGCGGGTACGCCGACACCTGGGTCGCCGAGCTGCTCCAGAACGCCGCCGACGCCGCGCTCGCCGCGGCCCTGCCCGGCCGGGTCCGGGCCGTCGTGGTGGACGGTGAGCTGCGCGTCGCCAACACCGGTGCCCCGCTCGACGCCGCCGGGGTCGCCGCGCTAGGGGCGCTGCGGGCCTCGGCCAAGCGGGACGCGGCCGGCGCGACCGGCCGGTTCGGCGTCGGGTTCGCCGCGGTGCTCGCCGTCTGTACCGACCCCCGGCTGGTGACGGCGGCCGGAGCCGTCGCGTTCTCGGCCGCGCGGACCGCGGTCGAGGTGGCCGGGCTGGGCGGTGCCGCGGCCGCCGAGCTGTCCCGCGACGCCCGGGTGCCGGTGCTGCGGCTGGCCTGGCCCGCGCCGGAGGAGGAACCGCCGCCGCCCGGGTTCGCCACCGAGGTCCGGCTGCGCCCGGCGCCCGGCACCGACCCGCACGACCTGCTCGACGAGCTCGCCCGCACCGCCGGGGACCTGCTGCTGGCCCTGCCGGGGCTGGAGTCGGTCACGGCGGGCCCGGTGACCGTCGCCCGCACCGACCTCGGCGACGGCCGGGTGCGCGTCGTCGACGCCGGGTACCTGCTGGTCACCGGGGACGCGGGCGTCCGCTGGGCGCTGCCGCGCCGCGGCGACCGGCCCGCCCCGTACGGACCCGACGCCGGCGAGGTCCTGCACGCCCCCACCCGCAGCGCCGAGCAGCTGTCGCTGCCCGCCCGGCTGGTCGCACCGTTCCCGCTCGACCCGGACCGCCGCCGGATCCGTGCCGACGACCCGGGCGTCGACGCGCTGGTCGACGCCGCGGCGGCCGCCTACGCCGACCTCGTCCGGCGCGTCGGCCCCGCCGACCGCACCGCCCTGGTTCCGGAGCCGGGGTTCCCGCGCTCACCGCTCGACGGCCGGCTGCGCGAGGCGGTCACCGCCGCGCTGACCCGCACCCCGTGGCTCCCCGCCGCCACGGGCGACGCGGACGTGCTCGCACCGGAGCGGGCCGAGTGGCTCGACGTGCCCGCCGACGGGCTGCCCGAGCTGCTCGCCGCGACCGGTCCGGCGTTCGCCCGCCTCGTCGCGTCCGGGGTCGTCCCGCCCGCCGGGCTCGGCGTGGACCGGGTCGGCCCCGCCGCGCTGGCGGAGCGGCTCACCGGCCTCGAGGCGGATCCGGGCCGGTGGCGGGAGCTGTACGCGGCGCTCGCCCCGGCCGCCGACACCGTCCCGGGGCTGGCCGCCGAGCTGGGCGCGCTGCCCGTCCCGCTCGCCGACGGCCGCCTGGTGCCCGGGCCCGCCTCGGTGCTGCTCCCCGTCGGGGGCGACCCGGCCGGGGTGGCGGCGCTCCCCGAGCTGCGGATCGCCCACCCCGACGCCGTCCACCCGCTGCTGCGCCGCCTCGGGGCCGCCGACGCCGACCGCGACACCCTGCTCGACGCGCCCGCGCTGCACGCCGCCGTGGAGCGGTCCGTCGACGACGCCGAGGCGGGCCTGGACACCACCGCGGCGGCCCGCGCCGTCCTCGCCCTGCTGGACACCCCCGGCGCCGCGCCGGACCCGCGGTTCGGGGCCCTCGCCCTCACCGACGAGGACGGCCGCCCCGCCCGCGCCGACGAGCTCGTCCTGCCCGACGCCGCCGTCCGGGACCTGCTCGACCCGGACGCCCCGGTCGGCGTGCTGGGGCCGGAGTGGGCCGACGTGCCCCGCGACGCCCTGGTCGCCGCCGGCGTGCTGGACCGGTTCACGGTCGTCGCGTTCGACCCCGACGTGCTGCACGACGCCGAGCACTACCCCGGCGACGGCGACCCCCCGCCCGCCGTCCGCGACCTCGACCTCGTCGCCGACGACCGCTGGCCCGCGGCGCTGGCCCTGCTCGCCGGCGACCGCGACACCCGGGCCGCGCTGCTCACCGGCTACACCGCCTGGTGGCTGTCGCGCCACGTCCGCCTCGGCGGCCGGCTGGCCGGCACGTGGCGGCTGCGCTCGGCGACCGGGCTGGCCGGGCTCTACGACGAGGTCGGGGCCCTGCCCGGTGTCGACGACGCGGTGCTCGCCGCCGTCGGCGTCCGGGACCGGGTCGTCGTCGACGGGCCGGACGAGGTCACCGAGCTGCTCGACCGGCTGGCCGACCCGGCGCGCACGGTGACCGGGGAGGTGGCCGCGGCCGCCTACTCCGCGCTCGCCGCGGCCGTCGCGGACGGCCGGGTGGACCTCGACGACGTCGACCCGCCGGACCGGGTCCGCACGGTGACCGGGTCGGTCGCGCCGACCGACCGCGCCGTCGTCCTCGACGCGCCGTGGGTGCTGCCCGCGCTGGACGCGCTGCCCGCCGTCCCCGGCGGGTCCGACCCCGCCGCCCTCGCGGAGCTGCTCGACGTGCCGCTGGCCTCGGACCGGGTCGCCGGGACCGCCCGCGGCACCGGTACCCCCGGCCCGTGGACGGCCGACCCCGAGGTCGTCCTGGCACTGGCCGCGCTGGGGGAGACCGCGCCCCCGGGGCGGCTGCACCGGCACGACGAGCTGGTCGTCGACCTCGACGACGGTGCGACGGTGACCGTCCCGGCCTGGCCCGGCCGCGGCGACGACTGGCACGCCGCGGACCCGCTGCGGGCGCTGGTGGCTGCGCTGGCGCTCCGGCGCCGTGTCAGGATGCTCGGGTGAGTGAGCGACTGCCCCGACGGGTCGCGGTGCTGTCGGTGCACACCTCCCCGACCGAGCAGCCCGGCACCGGCGACGCCGGTGGGATGAACGTCTACGTCGCGCAGACGGCGATCCGGATGGCCCGCCGCGGCGTCGAGGCGGAGATCTTCACCCGCGCCACGTCGTCGGAGCAGCCACCGACGGTCGAGCTGGAGCCCGGCGCGACGGTCCGGTTCGTCGCCGCGGGCCCCTTCGAGGGTCTCGGCAAGGACGACCTGCCGAGCCAGCTGTGCGCCTTCACCGCCGGGGTGCTGCGGGCCGAGGCCCGCCACGACCCGGGCTGGTACGACGTCGTGCACTCCCACTACTGGCTGTCCGGCCAGGTCGGCTGGCTGGCCCGGGACCGCTGGGGGGTGCCGCTGGTGCACTCCGCGCACACCCTGGCCAAGGTCAAGAACGCCGCGCTCGCCGCCGGGGACACCCCCGAGCCGCGGGTGCGGGTGATCGGCGAGGACCAGGTCGTCGCCGAGGCCGACCGGCTCGTGGCGAACACCGAGATCGAGTCCAAGCAGCTGCTGGACCTCTACGACGACGCCGACCCGCGCCGCACCGTCACCATCCCGCCCGGGGTGGACACCGACCGCTTCCGGCCCGGGGACCGCGCCGCGGCCCGCGCCGAGCTGGGCCTGCCCGCCGGGGCGGTGGTGCTGGCGTTCGTCGGACGCATCCAGCGGCTCAAGGCCCCCGACGTGCTGCTGCGCGCCGCGGCCGAGCTGGCCGCGCGCGCTCCGGGTCTGCGGGAGCGCCTCGTCGTGCTCGTCGCGGGCGGGCCGTCCGGGTCGGGGCTGGCCGAGCCGACGTCGCTGCACGAGCTGGCGGCCGAGCTGGGGATCACCGACCTCGTCCGGTTCCTGCCGCCCCGGGCCGGCGACGAGCTGGTGACGGTCTACCGGGCGGCCGACGTCGTCGCCGTCCCGAGCCACAACGAGTCCTTCGGGCTGGTCGCGCTGGAGGCCCAGGCGTGCGGGACGCCGGTGGTGGCGACCCGGGTGGGCGGGCTGCCGGTCGCCGTCGCCGAGGGCCGGTCCGGGCTGCTCGTCACCGGGCACGACATCTCCGACTGGGCCGACGCGCTGGGCGAGCTCGCGCTCGACCCGGGCCGTCGAGAGCAGATGGGGCGGACCGCGGCGACGCACGCGCACCGCTTCTCCTGGGACCGCACGACCGACGCCCTGCTGGGCGCCTACGACGAGGCCCGCACCGAGTTCGCGGCGCGGCGACGGGGGGACGTATGAGCGACCTGGAGCAGCGGATCGGGGCCGCGCTGGCCGACTCCGGCGCCGAGCACGTCCACCGCGGGCCCGGGCAGTGGCTGGTCACCCTCCCCGGCGAGGCCCGGCTCCAGACCCAGACCTGGCTGATCCTGCGCGAGCAGACCCTCGCGGTGCAGGCGTTCGTGTGCCGCAGGCCCGATGAGAACCACGAGGGCGTCTACCGGTTCATGCTGCTGCGCAACGCCAAGCTCTACGGCGTGCACTACTGCCTGGACCGTGTCGGGGACATCCACCTCGTCGGGCGGCTGGCGCGCCACGCCGTCACCGCGGACGAGCTCGACCGTGTCCTCGGCTCGGTGCTGGAGGCCGCCGACGGCGACTTCAACACCTTCCTGGAGCTCGGCTTCGCCTCCTCGATCCGCCGCGAGTACGCCTGGCGCAGCGAGAACGGCGAGTCGACCGCGAACCTGACCGCGTTCGAGCACCTCTTCCGGTGACCCGCGGGTAACTTTTCACCGCGCCACGACGACGGTACGGGCGCGGTGCCTCTAGCATGACGCCGAACCCGGCCGGATCTCCGCGCCGTCCGTCCCCCGCAGGACCTCGCGAAGGAGCGAACCTTGTCGTTGCGCAGCCCGTACCCGGACGTCGAGATCCCTGACGTCTCTCTCACCGAGTTCCTGTTCGCCGACGGGTTCGGCGACCGGGCGGACGCGCCGGCGATCGTCGACGGCACCACCGGTGACCAGCTGACCTACACCGAGTTCCACGGCCTGGTCGAGAAGATCGCCGGCGGGCTCGCCGCCCGCGGCATCGGCACCGGCGACGTCGTCGCGCTGTTCGCGCCGAACCTGCCGCAGTGGGCGGCGCTGTTCCACGGCATCCTGCGCGCCAACGGCATCGTGACCAGCGCGAACTCGATGTACACCGGCGGCGAGCTGGCCCACCAGCTGAAGGACTCCGGCGCGAAGATGGTCATCACCGTCTCGCCGTTCCTCGACCGGGCCGTGGCCGGGGCGAAGGAGGCGGGACTGTCCGAGGACGTCGTGCTCACCATCGACGCCACCGAGGGCCACGACTCGCTCCGCGATCTCGTCGGCTCCGGCGCCCCGGCCCCCGAGCTGACGACCACCGCGACCGACACCGCGGTGCTGCCGTACTCGTCGGGCACCACCGGCCTGGCCAAGGGCGTGGTGCTGACCCACCGCAACCTGGTGGCGAACCTGCTCCAGATCCAGGCCATGGGCGACGTGACCAGCGAGACCAAGATCATGGCGTTCCTGCCGTTCTTCCACATCTACGGCATGACCGTGATGATGAACCAGGGTCTGCACGCGCGCGCCACCGTCGTCACCATGCCGAAGTTCGACCTCGAGCAGTTCCTGACCATCACCCAGGACCTGCAGGTCGACCGGCTCTACATCGCCCCGCCGGTCGCCGTCGCGCTGGCCAAGCACCCGATCATCGACAAGTTCGACCTGTCCTGCGTGAAGACGATCTTCTCCGGTGCCGCCCCGCTGGACGGCGAGCTCGGCCGCGCCGTCGCCAAGCGGCTGGACTGCACCGTGCTGCAGGGCTACGGCATGACCGAGCTGTCCCCGGTCAGCCACTGCATGCCCGACGACCGCGGCGACCTCGACCTGAACTCGTCGGGCTTCGCGCTGCCGAACATCGAGTGCAAGCTGGTCGACCCGGAGTCCGGCGAGGAGGTCGGCGTCGGCGAGCGCGGCGAGCTGTGGGTGAAGGGCCCGAACGTGATGGTCGGGTACCTCAACAACTCCGAGGCGACCGACGCCACCAAGGACGCCGACGGCTTCCTGCACACCGGTGACATCGCCGTCGTCGACGACGAGGGCGTCTACTCGATCGTCGACCGGGTCAAGGAGCTCATCAAGTACAAGGGCTACCAGGTGCCGCCCGCCGAGCTGGAGGCGCTGCTGCTGACCCACGACAAGATCGCCGACACCGCGGTCATCGGGGTCAAGGACGCCGACGGCGAGGAGGTCCCGAAGGCGTTCGTGGTGAAGCAGGCCTCGGATGAGGACCTGACCGAGGACGACGTCATGGGCTTCGTCGCCGAGAAGGTCGCGCCGCACAAGAAGGTGCGCGTGGTCGAGTTCATCGACCAGATCCCGAAGTCGGCCTCGGGCAAGATCCTGCGCAAGGACCTGCGGGCCCGGGAGAACGAGAGGGCCTGACCCTTCTGAACGGCCGGGACGGCGCCGTGACCTGCAGCGATGCGGGGGCGGCGCCGTTCCGTCGTCTGTGGGTGCGGGCCGGGCCCGCCGGTCAGACCGCCGCCTCGAAGGTCACGCTCGCGCCCGCCGCGTGGTCCGACCCCTCGACGTCCTCGCCCTCGGCGTCGACGGCGGTGAGTGTGACGGTCACGACGAACTCCCGCACGGGCGCGGGGGTCAGGGGGAAGACCAGGTCGAAGCGGGCGGTGCCGCCCGGCGGCAGCCGCACCTCCGGTGTGCTCTCCTCGGCGTGCGCGGTCAGCTCGGCGCCGTCGGCGGTGGCGCCGACGTCCAGCCCGGTGAGGTCGGCGGGCGACCCGGTCGGGTTGGTCAGGGTCACGGTGACCGTCGCCGTGCGCGCGCCCGCGCCCCCGGGGCCCCCGCCGCGCGGCGGGGACACGTCGACGACGCTGCCGCCGGGGAAGGTGTGCGGCCGTCCGAAGCCGCCGGCGACCGGGGCGTGCCCCGCAGGCCCCGCGGGGCCGTCGGCGTCCGCGGCGTCGGCCTCCGCGGCGGCGCGGGCGGCGACCTCGGAGCGGTCGACGGTGGTGGAGCACCCGGCGGCGGCGGCGAGCAGGGCCAGGGCGAGGGCGAGCAGGGCACGCAGCGGTCGGGGCATCGTGTGCCTTCCGGGAGGGGACCGGTGCCCGGGACGCCGGGCGTCGCACGGGGCGGGATCACCATCGCGCGCCACCGGCCGGTGGCCCCGGGACTTCCGGCCCGGTCCCGGCGGGACCTTCGTCCCGCCGTGTCCGGGAGCGGCCCCGGCGCGGCTAACGCCGTCGCGGTGACGCGCGAGCCCCGGCCCATGGGGACGACGACCACCTCCCGGCGGCGTGGCCCGGACCCGGCGCCGCCGCCGGGGCGGGTCGTGGCGGTGGACGCCGCCCGCGGCCTCGCGCTGATCGGGATGATCGCGGTGCACCTGTTCTCCGAGTCCGGCCCGGACGGCGCCGCCTCACCGGTCCAGAGCGTGCTCGCCGGGCGGGCCGCGCCGCTGTTCGCCGTCCTCGCCGGGGCCGCCGTCGCCTTCACGACCGGCCGCGCCCGCGTCACCGGGGCCCGCGCCGCCCGGGTCGCGGCGGCCCGGCTCGGCACCCGCGCCGTGCTGGTCTGCCTGATCGGCCTGGCACTGGGCTCGTTCGACACCGACCGCAGCCCCGGCGTCATCCTGGTGTTCTACGGCGTGCTGTTCGTCCTGGCCGTGCCGCTCGTACTGCTGCCGACCCGTGTGGTGCTCGCCGTCGGGGTCGCCTCCGCCTGCGTGATGCCGGTGGTGAGCCACCTGGCCCGCGCGCACCTGCCCGCCCCGCTGGGGACCGATCCGTCGTTCGTGTCGGTCGCCACCGAGCCGCTCACAGCGCTGCGCGAGGTGTTCCTGACCGGCAACTACCCGGTCGCGACGTGGTTCGCCTACGTCTGCGTCGGACTCGTCGTCGGGCGGCTGGACCTGTCGTCGCGACGGGTGGCGTTGCGACTCGTCGCCGCAGGCACCGCCGTCGCGGCCGCCGCCTGGTGGGCGTCGTGGCTGCTGCTGCACCCGCTCGGGGGTCTGTCCCGGCTGCTCGCACTGCCGCTGGGCACCGAGGACCCGGTGTCGGAGCTGCTGTCCGTGGGCGCGGGAGGGGTCGTGCCCACCGACAGCTGGTGGTGGCTGGCCGTGCTCGGCCCGCACACCGGCACCACCCCGCAGGTCGTGCAGTCGTCCGGGATCGCCGTCGCCGTCGTCGGTGCGCTGTGCCTCGCGGCGGGGCTGCCGGGCCGGGCCGGGCACGTGGTGGCGGTGGTGACGGCGCCGCCGGCCGCCTTGGGGTCGATGACGCTGACCCTGTACTGCACCCACGTGCTGTACCTGATCTCGCCGTACGCGCGGACGGACTCGGTGCCGGCCTTCGTCGCCGAGATCGCCTGCTACGCCGTGTTCGCCACGATGTGGCGGACTCGGTTCCGGCGCGGCCCACTGGAGGGGCTGGTCGGCGGACTCGTCGGGCGCGCCGGGGTGTGGGCCGGTGGCCGGGGGGCCGGCGTCCGACGTGCGCCGGACCCCTCGGCCCCGTCCGTGGCACGGGATCCCGCTACCGCGGACGGGTCACCGGAGCCCGCGTCCGAGGGGGCGGCGGAGCCGTAGGCCCCGAGGGCGCTGCCGCCGGCGTGCGTGGTGCGCCGCCGGGCGACGACGGGTCGTCGCGTCCGCCTCCACGGACCACCACCGCGGTGGACCTCGGTGCCGGTCGGTGCCTCGGGCCCTCAGCCGGCCGCGGTGTCCTCCGGGGCCTCGCCGAAGGCGCGCGTGTAGGCCACGCGGAACCCGCCCGGACGCAGGAACCCCCACCGGCCCGCGATGCGGCCGACCGACGTCGCGTCGCCGGAGGCGCGGAGGTCGGCGCGCACACCGTCGAGCCGGGCCCGCCACAGCACGGCGGCCGGGTCCGTCCCGGCCCGCCGCAGCCCGGCGACGGCGGCCCGGGCCGGGCCCCCGGTCAGCGGGGCCAGCTCCGCCGGGTCGAACGGCCGGTGCGCGTGGGTGCGCAGGTGCTCGGTCACGCTGCGGACCAGACGGGAGGGCAGGGCCGGGGTGCGTGCGCCCCCGCGCCGGCCCGCCTCGTCGAGCACGGTGTTCGGGAACGTCTCCAGGAACCGCGAGGCCAGCAGCCCGAACGCCTCGTCGACGGCGACGGACCCGTCCAGCAGCATCGGGTTGCCGAGCACCCGGTCGCGCACGTGCACCACGGTCGCGGCCCAGCGCTGCGCGTGCGCGTCGCTGCGCGGGGTGATCGCGGACAGCCGCACGCGGTCGACCGCGACACCGTGCACCTGTCCGGCCCAGCGGGTCAGGGCCGCCGTGTCGAGGGCGACGACGTCGAGGTCGATGTCCTCGGCGAGGTCCCGGAAGCGGCCCTCGGGCGGGAGCACGCCGACGTCGCCGGACTGCAGCAGCACGGTGCCGTACGCCTCGGTGTCCAGGCGCATGCGTCCGCCCTGCACGAGGTCGATCATGAAGTCGTTCTCGACCGGGTCGACCGTGGCGTCCATCTCGGCGGTGACCCACAGGTCGCTCAGCGAGAACCCCGGGGCGGCGACGGTCTCGTTCCCCACCTCGAAGTCGCGGCCGTCGCCCATCGGCCGTATGACCGCGCCCGCGTAGAACTCCGCGGCGAACCGTTCGACGTCGGCCGCCGACCTCATGCGGAGGCTCAGCCGTCGCACTCCGTTGCCGGGCGGTTGTCCGTTCACTCGCCCTCCACCGGTGCGCCGGGTGATCGGATGCGGAAAGTTACCCCGTGACCGGGCGTCGGCGCGACCCGCGCCACCGCGGAACGGTCGGGGCCCGGCCGTAGCCTCCACCCATGGCGACCCCCTGGACGATCACCGTCGACTGTGCCGACGCACGCCTGCTCGCGGAGTTCTGGAGTGCCGCGCTCGGCTACGCCCCCGCCCCTCCGCCGACCGGGTTCGAGACCTGGGAGGCGTGGATGGTCCACCACGAGGTGCCCGCCGACGAGTGGGGCGACGTCGCCGCGATCAGCGACCCGGACGGCGCGGGCCCGCGGATCTCGTTCCTGCGGGTCGACGAGCCGCGCACGGTGAAGAACCGGTTGCACCTGGACCTGCAGGTCTCCGGCGGCCGGCACCTGCCCGCCGAGCTGCGCGGCGAGCGCCTGGCGGCGGAGGCACGACGGCTGTGCGCGCTCGGCGCCCGGGTCGTCGAGGAGCACCTGTCCCCGGGTTCTCCACATGTGGACCACCTGTGGATGGCCGACCCGGAGGGCAACGACTTCTGCATCGTGTGAGCCCACCGCGGGTACCCGCCGATCATGGGAACGAAGGACGGCACGGTCGCGATCGTCACCGGAGCGGGCTCGGGCATCGGCGCCGCCACCGCGCGGCGGTTCGCGGCGGACGGGGCCACGGTCGTGCTGACCGGGCGGACGAAGGAGAAGCTCGACGACGTGGTGGCCGGCGCCGACCCGGCGGTCGCCGACCGGATGCACGTGCTGGTCGCCGACTCGTCCGACGAGGAGGCGATCACCCACCTCGTCGACGAGGTCGCGTCCGGCTTCGGGCGGCTGGACACGCTGGTCAACAACGCGGCGGTGGCCCGGCCGGGCACCGCGGAGCAGACCTCGACCGAGCAGTGGCGGTTCGTGCACGCCGTCGACGTCGACGGGGTCTTCTTCGCCTCCCGCGCCGCGGTGCCGCACCTGCGCGCGACCCGGGGCTCGATCGTGAACGTGACCTCGGTGTCCGGGCTGGGCGGGGACTGGGCGAACGTCGCCTACAACTCGGCGAAGGGCGCCGTCGTCAACCTCACCCGGGCGATGGCGCTCGACCACGGCGGCGAGGGGATCCGGGTCAACGCGGTCAGCCCGTCGCTGACCCACACGGAGATGACCGAGGGCATGACCGGCGACGAGGACCTGATGGCCCGCTTCGCCGACCGCATCCCGATGGGCCGCGGCGGCGACCCCGCCGAGGTCGCCGACGTGATCGCCTTCCTCGCCGGGCCCGACGCGCGGTTCGTCACCGGGGTCAACCTGCCCGTCGACGGCGGGCTGTCCGCGTCGAACGGGCAGCCGCGGATGTCCTGACCGGGTCAGGGGGCGTCGGCGAGGTCCGCGACGTCGTCGGCGCAGCCCCAGGACAGGGTGATGCCGGAACCGCCGTGCCCGTAGTCGTGGATCACCCGCGGCCGGGTCGCGGTGGCGGGCTCGGCCTCCAGCCGCACCTCCGGGCGGGCCGGGCGCAGGCCCGCGAGGTGCTCCAGGACCTCGGCGTCGCGCAGGGCGGGGACGATGTCGCGGCAGCGTCGCAGGATCGCCTCGCCGGCGGCCGGGTCCGGCGTCGCGTCCCAGACGCCGTCGTCGAGGGTGCCGCCGAGGACGCAGTCGTGCGCGCGGGGGTGCACGTACGCGCGTCCGCCGGGGTGCGCCTCGTCGCGGACCGACATCGTCAGGCCGGGGTTGGTGACACGCACGATCCGTCCCCGCACCGGGGTCACCGTGGTGTCACCGACCAGGGTCCGCGCGCCCATCCCGGAGCAGTGCACGACGAGGTCGGCGTCCCGCCCGGCCTCGTCGAGCGAGGTGACGCGGCGGCGTTCCAGGACGATCCCGAGGCGCCCGGCCTCGGCGGCCAGCCAGGGCAGGTGCACCGGCATCTCGACCAGCGGCACCGCGAAACGCAGGCCGTGGGCGTAGCCGGGCGGCAGCTCGCCGGGCCGGGCCGGGCGGACCTCGCCGACGGCGTCGGCCCACCACTGCGGCTCCGGCTCGGTCCGGTAGAGGGTCAGCGACTCCCGCATCACGACGCCGGGGACGCCGTCGGCGGCCTGTCGGGCCAGCTCGGTGAAGGTGCGCCGGCCCCAGTCGAGGACCTTGTCCCGCGGCCCGGCGCGGGTCGGGAACCACACGGCCGCGGCCAGGTGCGACGTCGACGCCTCCACCGGTGCGTCGGCCAGCACCCGCACCGACCAGCCCCGCTCCCGCAGCCGGACCGCGCAGCTCAGGCCCGCGATCCCGGCGCCGACCACCACCGCCCGCCGGTTGCCTCCCATGCCGGCGATCCTCGCAGCCACCGGTCCCGGATCGTCATCCGGACGTCGACGCCCGGCCACCCGCGGGGCGCACACTCGGCCCGGTGACCGCACCGCTGCTGACCGGCCCGGCGCTGGCCCGCCGGGCCGCGCTCGTCCTCGCCGTCCCGCTGCAGGCCGCGCTGGGCGCCCGGCTGCTCGACGACGCCGACCCGGCCGCCGGGGTCGCGTTCACCGTCGACGAGCTCGCCGACGGCGGCGCGGGCGGTGCGCACGCCGGTGCGCTGGCCGTCGGGCTGGAGGTGGCTGCGCTGCTCGCGGTCCTGCCGCACCTCACCGAGGCCGAGCACGCGGTGTCGGTGTCCACCGCGGTCACGCTGCCCGCGCAGGCCCCGCGGGGCCGGGAGGTCGCGTTCCGCGGAACGCTCGACCGGCGCACCGGCCGCTCCGCGTTCACCGCGGTGACGGCCGTCTGCGACGGCGTCGTGGTCGCCCGGGCCCAGGTCGTGAAGGCCGTCGTCGGCCTTCAGCCGGGGTAGGCGGCGTCGAAGAACGCCAGCTCCAGGTCCACCGCGCGCACGAACAGCGCCGCGACCCGCTCCCGGTGGGTGGGGTCGAGCCGGTCGGCGGCGCGGTCGAGCTCGTCGCGCAGGAACGCGACCCACTCCTCGAACTCGACGCCGCGGTGCAGCTCGATCCACTCACGGGAGATCCGGTCGTCGGGGGTGGTGGCGCCCGGCCGGGTCGCCCAGTCCAGGTACAGCCACTCGGCGACGACCAGCACGGCCAGCGTCTCGGCGTACCCGGCGTCGCGGGCGGAGTCCATCAGGTCGATGAACCCGACGGTCGGGGCGGTCCGCTCCGGCTCGGTGTTCCCGTCCAGCTCACCGAGCGAGCGCTCGAAGTAGTCGTTCTCCGGGCCCGCGACCAGCCCCAGCTGACGGGCCAGCCGGACCCGCGGGCCGGGCCGGTCGGCCGTCGCGACGGCGGCGCCGAGCAGCGCGAGGAACGAGTCGACGAACTGCAGGTCCTGCTCCAGGTAGTGCCGCAGCACGCCGCGGTCCAGGGTGCCGGACCACAGCTCGTCGACGAACCGGTGTCCGACCGCCGCGTCCCAGGTCGCGGCCGTCGACTCGCGCAGCTGCACGCTGAATCCCATGCCGCCCAGGCTAGGCGTAGCCCCCGGACGGGACCCGGGGTGTGACAACGGGCGACACCCGGGTGACCATTGCGCAACGCACCGGCCACCGCCGGCTGTGGCACCGAGGAGGGGAGGCGCCATGACGGAGACCGTGAACCGGCCGGAGGCCGGTGGCGAGCTGAAGGCGGGGCTGCGCGACCGGCACGTCACGATGATCAGCATCGCCGGGGTGATCGGCGCCGGGCTGTTCATCGGCTCCGGCAGCGCGATCGCCACCGCGGGCCCCGCGGTGCTGCTGGCCTACCTCTTCGCCGGGACGCTGGTCGTGCTGGTGATGCGGATGCTCGGCGAGATGGCGGCCGCGCAGCCGGACTCCGGCTCGTTCTCCACCTACGCCGACCGGGCGATCGGGCCGTGGGCCGGGTTCACCGTCGGCTGGCTGTACTGGTGGTTCTGGGTCCTCGTGATCCCGGTGGAGGCGACGGCGGCCGCGGTCATCCTCAACTCGTGGCTGCCGGGGGTGCCGCAGTGGGGCTGGGCGCTGGCCGTCACCGTGCTGCTGACGGTGACCAACCTGTTCTCCGTCGCCAACTACGGCGAGTTCGAGTTCTGGTTCGCCCTCCTCAAGGTGGTCGCGATCATCGCGTTCATCGTCGTCGGGGTGCTCGCGGTGCTGGGCCTGCTGCCCGGCTTCGTCGGCGACGACTCGTCGGTGTCGGGGCTGTCCCGGCTGGTGTCCGAGGGCGGGTTCCTGCCGAACGGGCCGGGCGCGGTGGTCGCCGCGGTGCTGGTGACGATGTTCAGCTTCATGGGCACCGAGATCGTCACGATCGCGGCCGCGGAGTCCGGCGACCCGGCCCGCGGGATCGGCCGGGCCACCCGCTCGGTGATCTGGCGGATCGCGGTGTTCTACCTGGCCTCGATCCTGCTCGTCGTCGCGATCGTGCCGTGGAACGACCCGCGGCTGCCCGAGGTCGGCTCCTACCAGGCGGCCCTGGAGGCGCTGGGCGTCCCGTCGGCCAAGCTGATCGTCGACGTCGTGGTGCTCGTCGCCGTCGCCAGCTGCCTGAACTCGGCGCTGTACACGGCGTCGCGGATGCTGTTCTCCCTCGGTCGCCGCGGGCAGGCCCCGGACCTGGTCAACCGGACCACCGGGCAGGGCGTGCCGCGGTTCGCGGTGCTCGGGTCGACGCTGGTCGGGTTCGTCGCGGTGATCGCGAACTACGCCTTCCCGGAGGAGGTCTTCGCCGCGCTGCTCGCGACCTCCGGCGCGATCGCACTGCTGGTCTACCTGGTCATCGCGGTGTCCCAGCTGCGGATGCGCCGGGTGCTGGAGCGCGACGGCGTCGCGATGCCGGTGCGGATGTGGGGCTACCCGGTGCTCACCTGGGCGGTGATCGTCGTGATCCCGGTGGTGCTCGTCTACATGGCCACCCGCGAGGGGTCGCGCTTCGAGCTGGGCATGACCGCGCTCATCGCGGCCGGCGTCGTGGGTGTCGGCGTGCTGCTCACCCGGCGGCGTGCGCGGGCCGCCGTGCGGTGACCCCACGGCGCTCGCCTACGGTGATCACGCGCGAGGGGGTGGGGCGATGACGGCGCGAGCACTGGTCCGCAACGGAACCATGCCGCTGTGGCAGCAGCTGCTGGCGGACCTGCGCCGCCGGCTGTCCGACGGCGAGTTCGACGAGGCCCTGCCCGGCGAGTTCGCGCTGGCCGCCGACTACGGGGTCAGCAGGCACACCGTGCGCGAGGCGCTGCGCCGGCTGCGGGAGGACGGCGCCGTCGTCGCCGGGCGGGGGCGGGTCGCCCGCCCGACCGTGCGCTCGGAGATCGAGCAGCCGCTCGACGAGCCGTACTCGCTCTACGTGGCGGTCGAGTCCGCCGGGCGCACCCAGCGCAGCGTGGTGCGGACCTTCGAGGTCCGCGCCGACGGCGTGGTCGCGGCCCGGATGGGGCTGGAGGAGTCCACGCCGCTGGTGCACCTGGAGCGGCTGCGTCTCGCCGACGCCGAGCCGCTCGCCGTCGACCGGGTGTGGCTGCCCGAGGAGCTGGCGGCGCCGCTGCTCGACGTCGACTTCACCCACACCGGCATCTACCCCGAGTACCGGCGCCGCTGCGGGATCCGCGTCGACGGCGGCATGGAGAACATCCGGGCCGTGCTGCCCGGGCGCGGCGAGCGGGAGCTGCTCGGTATCGACGAGGGCGTCGCCGCCCTGTCGATCGAGCGGCTCGGCCTGTCCGCCGGGCGCCCCGTGGAGTGGCGGCACACCCTGGTCCGCGGCGACCGGTTCTCGGTCACCGCCCAGTTCTCGTCCCGCTCGGGTTACCGGGTGGACCTCAACGAGCCCGGCTGAGACGGGCTCAGGCCGGGACCGAGACGCCGATCCCGCCGCGGGTGTCCGCGCCGTAGCGGGCGATCTCGGCCGCGATGTCGAGCGGCTCGATGCGCATGTCGTGGTCGTCGCCGTCGATCAGGGCCGCCGGGACCAGCCAGCACACCTCGAACTCCAGACCGTCGGGGTCCTTCGCGTAGAGCGCCTTGGTCGTGCCGTGGTCGGAGGCGCCGACCAGCGCCCCGGCCGCCTGCAGCCGCTCGCCGATCCGGGCGAGCTCGCCGAGCGTGTCGACCTCCCACGCCAGGTGGTAGAGCCCGACGGTCCCGCGGCCCGCCTGCGAGGCCCCGGCCTGCGCGCCGATCCCGAACAGGGCGAGGTCGTGGTCGTTGGTCGAGCCCTCGGCCTGCAGGAACGCGCCGCGCCCGCCCGGGAGCTCGACGACCGGGCGGAAGCCGAGGGTGTCGCGGTAGAAGCCGACGCTGCGCGGGACGTCGCGGACGTAGAGGACGGCGTGGTTGAGTCGCTGGACGGGCACGGCTGCTCCTTTGGTTGAACTCTCAATCGACTACGGTACGCGGTGTCCCGTGAGAGTTCAACGAGTCACCAGCCAGGTCAGGACCACGGCCGAGCGGGTGTGGTCGACGTTGGCCGCGAGCCGCAGCCGCTCCAGAGCGTCCTCCAGGGACCGCACGTCGCGCGAGCGCAGCAGGACCAGTGCGTCGGCCTCCCCGGTGACCGTCCCCGCCGTGACGACCTCGGGCACCGCCGACAGCATCCGCTGCAGCTCGGCCGGGGCCACCGTGCCGCGGCAGAACAGCTCGACGTAGGCCTCCACGCCCGGGCCCTGCTCGACGTCGGGGTCCACCTGCACGGTGAAGCCCCGCACCACGCCGCGGGTGGTCAGCCGGTCCACCCGGCGTCGCACCGCCGACGCCGACAGGCCCACCCGCTCGCCCAGCTCGGCCCAGCCGGCCCGCCCGTCGACCCGGAGGAGGTCCAGCAGTCTGCGGTCGATCGCGTCGATCCCGTCCACGACGCCGGATGCTAGACCGGAGCGCGCGGAACCAGCGCCGAACCGGGACGGCACGCGCAGATCGTGCGCCCGAAGCCGGGAAACGCACGGGGTGGGCGCGCCATGCTGTGCCCATGACCTCTGTGCTGATGTGCCGCCCCGAGCACTTCACGGTGAGCTACCGGATCAACCCCTGGATGCGTCCGGAGCAGGCGACCGACACCCGGCTCGCGCTGGCGCAGTGGGAGACCCTGCACGCGGTCTACCGCGACCTCGGGTTCGACGTCCGGCTCGTCGACCCGCTGCCCGGGTACCCGGACATGGTCTACGCCGCCAACGGCGGCACCGTGATCGACGGGACCGCGCTCACCGCCCGGTTCCGGCACACCGAGCGCGCCGCCGAGGGGCCTGCGTACGGCGCGTGGTTCCGGGCCGCCGGGTTCGCCGTGCACGAGGCCCGCCACGTCAACGAGGGCGAGGGCGACCTGCTGCTCGTCGGCGACACCGTCTACGCCGGCACCGGGTTCCGCACCGACCCGCGCGGGCACGCCGAGGCCGCGGAGGTGTTCGGCCGCGAGGTCGTGTCCCTGCAGCTGGTCGACCCGCGTTACTACCACCTCGACACCGCGTTCGCGGTGCTCGACCCGGCCGGCGGGCCGGGCGCGGTCGCCTACCTGCCCGGCGCGTTCGACGACGCCTCCCAGGAGGTGCTGCGGTTCCGCTTCCCCGACGCGGTGGTCGTCTCCGACGACGACGCGGCGGTGCTGGGCCTGAACTGCTTCTCCGACGGGCGCACCGTCGTCCACGCGCCCCAGGCCGAGAAGTTCGCCGCCGACCTGGCCGAGCGCGGGTTCGGCACCGTCGGCGTCGACACCTCGGAGCTGCGCCGGGGCGGCGGCGGGATCAAGTGCGCCACGCTGGAGCTGCGGTCGTGACCGCCGTGGTCCCGGGCACCGACCCGCAGATCGCCCTCGCCGAGGAGTTCGGCGTACGGAACTACGCGCCGTTGCCGGTCGTGCTGTCCCACGGCGACGGCGCCTGGGTCACCGACGTCGACGGCGTCCGCTACCTCGACGCGCTGGCGGGCTACTCCGCGCTCAACTTCGGGCACCGCCACCCCGCGCTCACCGCGGCCGCGCACGCCCAGCTCGACACGCTCACCCTGACCGCGCGGGCGTTCCACAACGACCGGCTGCCGGCGTTCCAGCGCGACCTCGCCGCGCTGACCGGCACCGAGGCCGTCCTGCCGATGAACACCGGCGCGGAGGCCGTCGAGTCCGCGGTGAAGGTCGCCCGCGCCTGGGGGTACCGGGTGAAGGGCGTGCGGCCGGGGACGGCGCGGATCGTCGTCGCCGGGGGGAACTTCCACGGCCGCACGACGACGGTGGTCTCCTTCTCCGACGACCCGGTCGCCCGCGACGACTTCGGCCCGTTCACCCCCGGCTTCGACCGCGTCCCCTACGGCGACGCCGACGCGCTGGCCGCCGCGCTCACCGACGACACCGTCGCGGTGCTGCTCGAACCGGTCCAGGGCGAGGCCGGGGTGCTCGTGCCGCCACCCGGTTACCTGCGCGCGGTCCGCGAGCTCACCCAGCGGCGGGGCGTGCTGCTGGTCTGCGACGAGATCCAGTCCGGGCTCGGCCGGGCCGGGGCCACGCTGTGCACCGACCTGTCGGGGGTGCGCGCCGACCTCTACACCCTCGGCAAGGCGCTCGGCGGTGGGATCGTGCCGGTCAGCGCCGTCGTCGGGCGGCGCGACGTGCTCGGCGTGCTGCGCCCCGGCGAGCACGGCTCCACCTTCGGCGGCAACCCGCTCGCCGCCGCCGTCGGGTCCGCGGTGTGCGCGCTGCTGGCGACGGGGGAGTACCAGGCGCGGGCCCGTGAGCTCGGCGCGCACCTGGACGCGCGGCTGCGCGCGCTGCCCGGGCTCACCGCCGTGCGCGGGGTGGGGCTGTGGTCCGGCGTCGACGTCGACCCGCGGATCGGCACCGGCCGCGACGTGTGCGTCGCACTCGCCCGGCGGGGGGTGCTGGCCAAGGAGACCCACGGCGTCACCGTGCGGCTGTCCCCGCCGCTGGTCGTCACCCACGACGAGGTGGACGTGCTGGTGGACACGTTCGGGGCCGTGCTCGCCGACCTCTCCCGCGGGTAGGTGGCAGGCTGTCCGCCATGCCGACCCTCGTACTGCTGCGTCACGGTCAGAGCGACTGGAACGCGAAGAACCTGTTCACCGGCTGGGTGGACGTGCCGCTCTCCTCCCAGGGCGAGGCGGAGGCCCGCCGGGGCGGCGAGCTGCTGGCCGAGGCGGGCGTCGCGCCCGACGTCGTGCACACCTCGCTGCTGCGCCGGGCCATCTCCACCGCGAACATCGCCCTCGACGCCGCCGACCGGCACTGGATCCCGGTCAAGCGCGACTGGCGCCTCAACGAGCGCCACTACGGCGCGCTGCAGGGCAAGGACAAGAAGCAGACCCTGGAGCAGTACGGCGAGGAGCAGTTCATGCTCTGGCGCCGCTCCTACGACACCCCGCCGCCCGCGATCGAGAAGGGCTCGGAGTTCTCCCAGGACGCCGACCCGCGCTACGCCGGCGTCGACGCCCCGCTGACCGAGTGCCTGGCCGACGTCGTCGACCGGTTCCTGCCCTACTGGACCGAGGCCGTGGTGCCGGACCTGCGCGAAGGGAAGGTCGTGCTGCTCGCCGCGCACGGCAACTCGCTGCGCGCGCTGGTGAAGTACCTCGACGGCATCTCCGACGCCGACATCGCCGGCCTGAACATCCCCACCGGCATCCCGCTGGTCTACGACCTCGACGACGACCTGACGCCGACGAACCCGGGCGGGCGCTACCTCGACCCGGCCGCGGCGCAGGAGGCCATCGCCGGGGTGGCGAACCAGGGTCGCTGACCCCACCGCCCCCGCCAGCTGCACCCCCGGGGATGTCCCCAGAGTCACTTTCGTGGCTTAGAGCGCTACGAGAGTGACCCTGGGAGCACCCCGGGTCGGGTGGGGTAGGGGTTCGCTGAACCCACGGTGAACGGGGACCGAACAGTGTCGCGCGGAGGGGTCGCGGGCGTCACCATCCGGTGTCCGGCGCTGGTCAGGGGGTACCCCCGGCTGCCTACCATGCACCCGTGACCACGCTCGCGTGGCTGATCACGGCCCTCGCCCTGCTCCTCGGTCTCACCGCCGGGGCCGCACTGGCGCGACGGCCGTCGCACGGCCGACCCAGCCCCGGCACCGGCCGCCCCCCGGCGGACCCCGTGGCCGCCGATGGACCCACCCTCGGCGAGCTGCTGCACCGCACGTTCCGCCAGTCGAGCTCCGGGCTCGCCGTGGTCGGGGCCGGCGGTGAGGTGCTCCTGCACAACCCGCGGGCCGCCGCGCTCGGCGCCGTCACCGACGAGCGGCTCGACCCGCGCGCGCTCGCCGCCTGCCGGCGGGTGCAGGGCAGGGACCGGCTGCTCGTCTCCGGTGACTACACCGTCGACCTCTCGCCGCTGGACCGGACGCCCCGCGGCCCGGTCGCGGTGCAGGCCAGGGTCCGCTCCCTCGGCGACGGCTTCGCGCTGGTCGAGGCCGTCGACACCTCCGAGGTGGCCCGGCTGGAGGCGACCCGGCGCGACTTCGTCGCCAACGTCTCGCACGAGCTCAAGACCCCGGTCGGCGCGGTCGCACTGCTGGCCGAGGCCCTGCTCGACAGCCTCGACGGCCTGGAGCCCGCCGACGGCGGCGAGCCCGACCCCGACGCCGTCCGTGAGGTCCGCCGGTTCGGCGACAAGCTGCTGCGCGAGGCGACCCGGATGGGGAACCTGGTGTCGGAGCTGATCGCGCTGTCCCGGCTGACCGGCGCCGAACGGCTGCCCGCGCTGGCCGCCGTCGACGTCGACGAGATCGTCTCCGAGGCGCTGGCCCGCAGCCGCACCTCGGCCGAGTCGCACGCCGTCGAGATCACCGCCGACGAGACCTCGGGGCTGGTCGTCGACGGCGACCGCACGCTGCTCGTCACCGCGCTGACGAACCTGCTGGAGAACGCGATCGCCTACTCCGCGGCGGACTCGTCGGTGTCGGTGAGCCGGCGCTCGGTCGACGGCTCGATCGAGATCGCGGTGACCGACCGCGGCATCGGCATCGCCCCCGAGCACCAGCAGCGGGTCTTCGAGCGCTTCTTCCGGGTCGACCCGGCCCGCTCGCGGGCCACCGGCGGCACCGGTCTCGGCCTGGCGATCGTCAAGCACGTCTGCGCCAACCACGGTGGCGAGGTGCGGCTGTGGAGCCGCCCCGGCACCGGATCGACCTTCACCATGCGCCTGCCCGCCCGGATGGGCATCGGCGGCGCCCCCCATGGTGAGGCTGCCGCCGGCAGCTCCCCCCAGACCGCCGGAACCGGAGGATGAGATGACCAGGGTGCTGATCGTCGAGGACGAGGAGTCCTTCGCCGACCCGCTCGCGTTCATGCTGCGCAAGGAGGGGTTCACCACCGCCGTCGCGGCCAACGGCAACGACGCGCTGAGCGAGTTCGACCGCAACGGCGCCGACATCGTGCTGCTGGACCTGATGCTGCCCGGCATGAGCGGTACCGACGTCTGCAAGGCGCTGCGTTCCCGCTCCGCCGTGCCGGTGATCATGGTGACCGCCCGCGACAGCGAGATCGACAAGGTCGTCGGGCTGGAGCTCGGCGCCGACGACTACGTCACCAAGCCCTACTCGGCGCGCGAGCTCATCGCCCGCGTCCGCGCGGTGCTGCGCCGCGGGGGCGAGACCGGCGGCGAGACCGAGGGCGGCACCGGTGTGCTGGAGGCCGGGCCGGTGCGGATGGACGTCGAGCGGCACGTCGTGTCGGTCAACGGCGACGAGGTCGCGCTCCCGCTCAAGGAGTTCGACCTGCTGGAGTACCTGCTGCGCAACGTCGGGCGGGTGCTCACCCGCGCCCAGCTGATCGACCGGGTGTGGGGCGCGGACTACGTCGGCGACACCAAGACCCTCGACGTGCACGTCAAGCGGCTGCGGTCCAAGGTCGAGGGCGACCCCTCGACGCCCAAGCACCTGGTCACGGTGCGCGGGCTCGGCTACAAGTTCGACGTGTGAGCCAGGGGTTGCCCGACCGTCGATAACGGCTCGGTGTCGGACATCAACGCCGACACCGGGCCGCGGCGAAGCGCAGGTCATCGCGTTGCCGACTGCCGGTCGCGAGGTTGACTGGCCGTGGCCGCCAGGTCCGCCCGACGGGCACAGCACCGCGCCGGAAACCCGTTCGGCCTCCGGATGGGTGGAACATCATGCAACCGCTGCGTGACGAGGGCAATCCGGACGGCTACCGCTTGACTGCTCTCCGCACGCAGGGTGTGGAGATGACGCCGATGTCCGCCAGCAACTCCGATCTGATCGAGCACTACATCCGCGCGCACTCCGACCGGTGGCGACCCGGAACCCAGCGGCTCCGCCGGGTGCAGCTCCGGGCCGTCGCGCACGATCTCGCACCGACCGCGCTCGACCAGGTCACCGAGGACGACCTCTACGCGTGGGCAACCCGTCTCCGCGGGGCCCCCGAGACGCGCGCCTCGTACATCGCGGCGGTCCGGGGCCTGTACCGGTGGATGTCGACCAAGGCCCGGCCGAGGCTCCGGAGCGACGACCCGGCCGCGATCCTCGACCGGCCCCGTGTGCCGGTCCGGCCGCCGCGGCCGATGCTCGACGGGAACTACGACCTGGCCATCCGCGCCGCCGACGGGAACCAGGAGATGCTGGCATGGCTGGCCCTGGCCGGCTGCTCCGGCCTGCGGTGCTGCGAGATCGCGTGGCTGCAGGTCACCGACATCAGCCCGCTCCCGAACGGGCAGGGGCTGCTGCGCTTCGAGGGTAAGGGCGGGAAGGTCAGGACCGTCCCGGTCGGGACCGCGGTGATGGCGCTCCTGCGGCCGGCCATGGCCCGGAGACGTGGCCCGGTGTTCCGGCGGCCCACCGACGGACGCGCGCACTCCCCCGACCGCGTGTCCCAGCTGATCAACCGGCACCTGCGTGACCTCGGCATCGACGAGACCGCGCACCAGATCCGGCATCGGTTCGGATCGGACTACCACCGCGCGGACGGCGACATCTTCCGCCAGGCCCGCCTCATGGGGCACCGGTCCGTGGACACCACCCTCGGCTACACAGCGACCGAGCCGATCGACGCGGTCCAGTTCATCGAGCTGCTGACCACACGCCGCCTCCGGCCGTCACGCGGTGGATCCGCGGCAGCGTGATGACCACCGGATTGTGGGACCCGATTGGGCTCGCGCTGCGCCGCAACACGATCACACAGTGGGGGTGTGGATGATCGTCACCGGTGGGTGCTCCGATGTGTCGACCTGCTGTCCCGAGACTCGACCGTCGTCACCCAGCTCGACCGCGCGACCGGCCATGTGCTGCTGCACGTGACCGGATGCAAGCCCGTCGTCCTGCCGATCGAGACCGCCGCCCGGCTCCGCCGCCACCTCGGCGAGGCCATCCGGTCTGCAGGAGTCCGCATCCCGGACGAGTGAGCTACGCCCCGTCGCGGATGCGGCGCACGTGCTCGCGGTCGTAGCCGGACTCTGTAGCGACCTTCCCGATCGGTAGGCCGGCGGCCAGCGCGGCGAGGATGGCGGAGTGCAGCTCCTGACGGGCCTGCTCGGTCGCGGTCTTGGCGTCGGCATAGCGACCGGCGGCAGTGCGCACGCGGCTCATCTCGTCCCCGTTCTCCACAGCTCGGAATCTTGACAGGTCAGGTTGCCACCTGATGTTGCATGGCGCTCCGCCGCTGTGCAACATTGGGTGGCAACTTCGTGTTGCAGACCTGAGGAGACGCCGATGCGCTACCGAGCGCGCAAGACGATCAGGATCGGCCCGCTACGCCTGAACTTCACCCACCGCGGGTTCTCCAGCTGGGGCCTGAAGGTGGGCCCGTGGTCGTGGAACGCGACCCGCGGCACGCACAGCCTCGACACCCCCGGCCCGGGCGGCGTCACCTGGGGCGGGAAGCGGGCCGGGCGATGACCCAGACCGTCGGCGGCGCGGTCCTTGCTGGGCTGGTGCTACTCGCCGCAGGCCGGACGTTTGCCGGGGTAGTGGCCCTGGGCCTGGCCGTTGTCGTGCTGGTGCTGGTGTCGCAGGCCAAGGCGGCTGTCGCACGGGCCCACGGGGAGCGGGGGCGGTTGTGAGGGCCGCGCTCTACGCGTTGATCACGGTGGTCGCGATCGCGGCGATCGTGCTGTCGTTCACCACGCTGCAGCAGCTGGCGGTGCTGTGCCAGTTCCCGGCCGGGACGGCCTGGCTGATCCCGGTCGTGGTCGACGCCGGCGCCGCGGCGGGGACGGTGGCGTGGGTGGTCCGGACCGGGCCGGCCCGCCGGTTCGGGCGGTGGCTCGCGCTGGTGCTGCTGGCGCTGTCGGTCGGGGGTAACGCGCTCGGGCACGGGCTGGCCGCGGCGGGGGAGGTGCCGCACTGGGGAGTGGCGGTCGCTGTGGGTGCGGTCGCTCCGGCGGTGCTGTTCGCGATGGTGCACCTGGCGGTGCTCGCGGGCCGGACCGACCCGGAGCCCCAGCTCGCCGAGGACCCGGTCGACGCCGAGGTCGAGACCCCGTCGCCGGCAGCCGAGCTGACGGCGCCCACCGACCCGCCGCCCGATGTCGCCCCGGCGGCGCTCGTCGAGCCGGACCAGGAGCGGGTCCGGGCGCTCATCGCCCAGGGGGCCGGGCGGCGGCGGCTCGCCCGCGAGCTCAGCGTCACCGAGCACCAGGCGCGGGAGCTGCTCGCCGAGCACCGGGAGCGGGTGCCGGCATGAGCGCGTGGACGACGGTGATCCGCGCGTTCCGGCGCGAGCTCGGCGGGCGGCACCGGTCCGGGCGCGGTCGGTCGCGGGACCTGAGCGGCCGTCGTGGGCGGCGGGTGAACCCGTGGCCGCGGTGCCCGGAGTGCCGGCACCGGCGGGAGCCGCCGCTGTGCCCGGGGTGCGGGTGCTGCGAGCAGTGCGTCGAGCGGTGCCTGCGGTGCCAGGTGTGCGTGCGGCTGTGCCCCGGCCACCCGGCGGAGACCGGCGGTGCCTGGTGAGCGTGGCCCCGGAGGTGGTGTGGCTAAGCCTCGCCCTGGCCGCGGTGATCTTGGCCGCCCGGTCGAAGACCAGCAAGCAGATCGTGGGCGGGCTGCTGCAGCGCGACCGTAAGGGTCGCCTCACGCTCGTCCTGACCCCCGTGAAGAGGAAGCGTCGCGGTGGGCGACGCGGGAGGCGACGTCGATGACGAGCACCGAGCAGGGCCCGGGACCGGGCGGCGGGCGGGCGGGAGACCGGGAGCCGATCCTCCCGCCCTGGGCGACCGACCGGGAGACGCTGCGGGCGACCGTCCAGGTGCTCACCCGCCAGTGGGTGTGGCGTGGCGGGCGGGCGCTGGTGGCGCTCCCGCGGGTGCTGGTGATGCTGGTCGCCTACAGCCCGCGGGGGCTCGCCCGGGTGACCGCGGCGGTCGCCCGCTACCTGTACGACCAGGACACCGCCGACCTGCGCCACCACCACGCCCGCAACATCCAGACCGCCGAGTACCAGCGGGCACACGCCGCCCGCCGGACGAACCTGCACGCCCGGTGGGTGGTCGCCGGGACGCTGGCGCTGGCGGTGGCCGGCCCGGTGCTGGCGTTCCTCGCGCCCGCCGCGCTGTGCATCGCGGTCGGGGTGCTCACCGGGGCGTGGGTGGTGAAGCTGATCCCCGGGCGGGGACTCGGCGAGCTCGCCGTCGGGGCGGGCGTCGCCGCGGGCATCGCGTGGTTCGGGCCGGGCGTGCTGGCGCTGATCCCGCGCCCGCCGCTGTGGCCGCTCCTCACCGTCGGGGCGGTTGTCGTGCTCGCGCTGGGATGGCACGGGCGGAACCGGGAGCGGCACCTGGTGCCCGACACCCGGGTGTCGCCCGGGGTGGTGCTCCCGCTGCGGGCGGACGTCGTCGCGGGCGCGTTGTGCGAGCTCGGGAACTCGAAGATGAAGGAGCCCGACGGCATCAGGCTGCTGATGGACGTCGCCCGCCACGGGCCGGGCTACCAGATCGACGTCGAGCTGCCGCCCGGTGTCGCCGCGTCGTGGGTGATGGAGCGGCGCGAGCAGTTCGCCGCCGCGCTGCGCCGCGAGCTGGGCTGCGTGTGGCCGTCGATCGGCGTCCGCCACCCGGGGCACCTGTCGCTGTTCGTGTCCGACCAGCCGATGAACACCGCCCGGCAGGCTCCGTGGCCGCTGCTCAAGGCCGGGCAGGTGAACCTCTTCAAGCCCGTCGCGATGTTCACCAACCAGCGCAACCAGTGGGTCGAGACCACCATCGCCTACACCGCGTGGATCGTTGGCGCGGTACCGCGCATGGGCAAGACGTTCTTCGTGCGGCAGTTCGGGCTGGTCGCAGGCCTCGACACCCGGTCGCGGGTGCTGGTGTTCGACCTCAAGGGCACCGGGGACCTGTCGCCGCTGGCGAAGTTCGCGCACGTGTACTCCGTCGGAGACGAGCCCGAGGACGTCGCCTACCAGCTGGGTCGGATGAAGTGGGTGCGCGACGAGATGCGCCGCCGGTCGGCGCTGGTCAGGGACCTGACGCTGGAGCAGAACCCCGACAAGGGGAAGGTCACCGACGCGCTGGCCACCGCCGATCCGGGGAAGTACGGGCCGATCGTCGTGTGCATCGACGAGTGCCAGGTGTGGTTCGAGGAGTTCCCGGACAAGGCGGTCCGCGACGAGTTCATCGGGATCTGCCGTGACCTGGTCAAACGCGGCCCGGCGCTGGGGATCATCGTGGTGTGGGCGACGCAGAAACCCGACGCGAACGCCATCCCGACCGCGATCAAGGACAACGCCTCGGCCCGGGTGTGTTTCAAGGTCAACGGGTGGAAGTCGAACGACCAGGTCCTGGGCGACTCGTCCCACAAGGAGGGGCTCAAGGCGACACAGTTCGCGTTCGAGGACAAGGGGATCGCGTACTTCCGCGGGGAGGGCGCCGACGCGCAGATCGTGCGCACCGTGTTCGGGCTCGACGCCCTCACCTCGGACAAGGTGGCCGACCGGGCCCGGCAGCTGCGGCTGGCGGCAGGCAGCCTCACCGGCGCGGCGGCGGACCTGCCCACCGAGGCCGACGCCCCCAGCCTGCTCGACGACGTGCACAAGGTCCTGACCGCAGCCGGGGTGGACCGGATGCACCTGAGCGACCTGCGAGCCCGGCTCGCGCTGCTGCGCTCGACGACCTGGTCGACCCTGACCGTCGACGCGCTCGGCCAGCAGCTGCGCGAGGCCGGCGTCCCGACGCCCGGGGTGAAGATCGAGGGCCGCAACACCAGCGGTGTGCGCGCCGCCGACGTCGCCGCAGCACGCGACGACGGCGAGGCCGCGGCTGGGTAGGCGAGCCTGCCCGCGGGGCCCCGGACAGGTGTGACCTGCTGATTCGCGCACAGCGCCATGACGCACCCGATCACCTACCCGGCGGTGTTCCCGCAGGTCAGGCCGGTAGGCGGCCGGGTAGGTGATCACCTACCCGGCCGAGCTGCAACCTACCCGATGCGAGGGCAGAAGAACGAGTTGGCCATGTAGGTCACGGTCGACGCTTCGTCCGCCGTCAGCCCGCTCTGCTGCATGACCCGCTCGGCCTCAGCGAACGAGCCGCCGGTTCGG
Source organism: Pseudonocardia sp. 2-7 (assembly GCF_056341085.1). Taxonomy (NCBI): domain Bacteria; kingdom Bacillati; phylum Actinomycetota; class Actinomycetes; order Pseudonocardiales; family Pseudonocardiaceae; genus Pseudonocardia; species Pseudonocardia sp. 2-7. Next base: position 4,952,844 of record NZ_CP094507.1, on the reverse strand, counting down.
ACCACCTCGCAGCTCTGCTGACCGAGGGAGACCAGACGAGCTTCGCTGCCGCCGACCGTCTCGATGACGGTGGGCTGGGCGGCCTCCATCGCCTGGAGATACTGCCGCTCAGGATCGGCTGGTGCTCCAGAGCCGGGGGCCCCGTCGACGACACGGACGGTGATCAGGACGACGGTGACGATGAGCGCCACGACGGCAATGCAGATCAGCGGGATGAGGTAGCGCGGGCGGATCGAAGCGGTCATATCCGTCTGATCGGCCGATCGGCGCAGCCCGCTACACCGGATCCCTAGAATTGACGAAGGCGCCCCGCACCGCCCCGGGGGAAGCCGGGCGGTGCGGGGCGCTTCGTGGTGTGGGCGGCTGGTGTCGCGTGGCGGCGCGGGAGACCAGCTGGCCCGGGTCAGGCGACGACGTGCGGCGGCTTCGCCGCCGGCGGGCTGGGTGCGGTGACCCGGTCGCGGACCACGAAGCCCGCCAGGATGGCGATCGGGGCTAGGACCGCGGCCTGCTGCTCGGGGCTGAGGTCGACACCGAGACCAACGATCAGGGCGAGCACGGCCTGGGCCAGACCGGTCAGGGCGGGCAGCAGCTTCTCGTCGGCGACCTGCCACGCGGTGATCGCGCCCGCGGCGGCGACGGCGAGGGCGTTGATCGTGGTGGCCAGGGCGCGGTCGCCGGGGATGAGCAGGGCTACGGCGGCCTGGACGACCGGGACGAGCAGGGCCAGCCACAGGACCGCGGGTTCACGGCGGAGGTTCATGGTCGGGGGTCCTTCCGGGTGGGGATCAGTACTTCTCGCCGTCGTGCTGGCGCAGGACGGTGTCGTGCTCGCGGATGCGGTCGTGCCAGGTGAGGGCGTCGATGGCGGCGCCGATGACGAGCCCGGCGCACAGCAGCCCGGCGCCGAGCACCGCGGCCCAGCGGCGCCACCCGAAGGCCCGGATCGCGGGCCAGGCCGGGTAGGGCGGGCCGGGCATCAGGACAGGCCGAGGGCCCGGTAGGTGGCCGGGCCGACGATGCCGTCGGCGGCCAGCCCCTTCGACCGCTGGAACGCCACGACCGCCGCGCGGGTGTTCGGCCCGAACTTCCCGTCGACGGCGATGCGCAGCTGCTTCTGCACCGCGGACACCGCGACGCCCTGGGAGCCCTGCCGGATCGTGGGGAACCGCTGCCCGGCCGGGGCGGCGGCTGGTGCGCCGGACTGGCGGCGCAGCTTGTCCGCGACCCGGGCGACGGCGGCGGCGCCGGCGTTGATCTCGAAGTGCATGCCGTCCGGGCGGCCGCTGTAGTTCTCGCCCCAGCGGATCGCGCCCTCGTAGACGGCGAGGCGCTGGTCGATGCGGGCCTTCGCCGCGCCCCAGGTGCCGCGCTTGCCGAGGGGGTGCAGCAGCGCGTCGAGGTCGATCGCGGTGCCCGACGCGTGGTTGGACAGGGTGACCGACTGGCCGCGGATGGGGCGCTCGGCGTAGCCCCAGTCGTCGAGCTGCCCGGTGTCGATCGGGCGGATGTTCGCGTCGATCCACGCGGCGATGTCGAGCAGCAGCACCGAGCAGTCACCCTTGCGCAGGGCGAGCTTACGGGTGGTGCCGGGCACGGTGAACGAGCCGATCAGGGAGCGGTCGTTGGCGCTGTAGCCGTTCTGGCTCGTCGGCATCAGTGCTCACCACCCGGGGTGGCGACGGCGGGTGCGCCGTCGTCGGTGACGGTGGTCGAGTCGACGTCGTCGCAGTCGTCGAACTCGGCCGGGTCGACGCGCTGGTAGGTGTCGCCGTCCTCGGTGGTGAACGTGGGCTGGTCGCTGGTGGGCTCGGGCATGGCGTGTGCGGGCCTCCTCGGATACGGGTCGGCCCGGAGCGCGTGTCGCGGTCCGGGCCGGGGGTTGAACAGCAGGTGGTCGGCGGTCTGCTGGTAGATCAGCAGCGGCGGGTCGTCGTCGGTCATCGGGTGCGGGACGCGACGGCGACGGCGCCGGCCAGGACGAGGACGGTCAGGGCGACGTACCCGGCCCACGCCGCGCCGGGCAGGGTCGCCGCGACGAGCCCGAACACCAGCAGCGGGATCCCGGCGGTGACGGCCAGGGCCCGGCCGAGGCCGGGGCGCAGGACGGGCTGGTGCCCGGCCGCGCGGAACTGAGGGCACGCCGCGGCGCCGCAGGTCCCGCAGTCGGTACCGGGCCGCAGGTGGCTGTGCCAGTCGACGGGGTGCCCGCACTCGCACCAGCCGCTGGTCACGGCTGCCGCCAGGGCGGGAGCCACTGGGCGCGGATGAGGACCCAGCCGCGCATCTTGGGCAGCGGCGCGTCGGGCAGCAGCGCGACGTCGTCGACGTCGACGCGGAGCCGGTGGGCGACCTCGCGGCGGCACTGCTCGGCGAGCAGGGTTGCCCGGCCGTCGCCGTCGCTGATGCGGTGCGGGCGCTGGCCGACGGGGACCGACGGCGCGCACTCCCGCGGTGGGGCCGCCGGCGGCGCGGTCACCGGGTGTCCCCGGCGAGCTGGGCGAAGACCACGACCTGGTCGAGGTAGGAGTGCGCGGTGTGGTCGAAGTCCCCGCCGCAGGTGATCAGCCGCAGCTCCGGCCCGGTGGTGTCGCCGTAGACCTCGCGGCGGGCGGCGCCGTCGCGGTCGAAGTCGGCCTTGGCCCAGGTCTTCACCCGGGTCACGGCGAACACGGCGGTGGTGCCGTCCTCGCGGGCGACGAGGATCTCCTGTCCGGGCTGCATCTGGTCGATGTGGGCGAACACCCCGGGCACCCCGCGTGCGCCGTTCACGGTGCCGTTGACGTGGCCGTAGAGCACCGCCGGGCCGACCGTGCCCGGCTCCGGAGACCAGGTCGCCCATGACGCCTGGCCTGGGTCGTCGACGGGCGGGACCTCCGGGCTGCCGTCGGCGAGCATCCCGGTCCGGGTCAGGTCGCTGGTGACCTCGAGCGCGGGGATCCGCAGTCCGGTCGGTGCCGCAGCCGCGGGCGCCGCGGCGGTGGGTCCGGGCTGGGCGGCCATGGCGGGCCAGCCGCTCGGCGCGCACGCGGGCAGGACCGCGAGCGCGGCCACGATGAGCAGCGCGCGCAGCGCGTCGCGGGCGATGCCGCCCAGGCCCGGGGTCACGCCGGGCCGCCGCCGGTCTCGGCGGCGCCGACCGGGACGTCGTCGAGCTGGGAGTACCCGCCGCTGCTGGTGTCGCCGTTCAGGTCGTCGGTGGTGGTCGGGGCCGTGTCCGTCGTCGTCGGCGCCGGTGGCTCGGTGGTCGGCACGGCCGGGGTCGTCGGCTCCGGTGTCGGGGTGGGTGCGGGGGTGGTCGGCTCCGGGTCGGTGGGGTCGGTGCAGCCGAGCTCGACGCGGACCGCGGCCAGCGCGGTGGTGTCGGTGAGGTCGTCGGTGGCGTCGAGCGCGGCGGCGATCCGGGCCCGCAGGTCGGTGTCGACGTCGACCAGGCGGCTGTCGCCGGCGTCGATCGCGGCGTCCACGTCGACGCACAGGTCGACGTCGACGAGCGGGTCGGGCTCGGCTGCGGCGGACGCGACGCCGGTGGTGATCAGGCCTAGTGCTGCGGCGGTGGCCGCGAGGATGGCGGCGGTGCGGGTGTGGGACATGAGGTCCTCCGGTCAGAGAGTGGGGCCGTAGAGGCGGTAGTGGTCGGTCAGGCGACGAGCCGTGCTCGAATCGATGTGCAGCTCCTTGGCCAGGCGCTTGTAGCCGAGCCCGTTCTCGATGTGCGGGGTGGCCGCGCGCAGCAGCGTCTTGGTGATCGGCACCGGCTGGCGGCGGGTCTCGGCCAGCGGCGGCGGACGCTGCGCGGGGATCCGCACCCGGGGCGCCGGTCGGGCCGGTCGGGCCGGCCAGTTCGCCGGGTCGAACGGTCGGCCTCGCTCTCCCATCGGGAGGGCGAAGGGGCAGAACTCGCGCAGGGCCAACACCATCACGGTCTGGCGGAACGTCTCGCGCTGCGCGGCGATCGACTCGCCTCGGGTGACGACCCGCTGGGCCTCGGCCAGGATGTGCTCGCGGCGGCGGAGCTCGGCCAGCTCGGCGTCGAACGATCGGTGCAGGTCGTCATCCATCGGTGCTGTCACCTCCGGGTGGGTCGGGCAGCGGGGAGCGGACGACGGCGGCGAGTTGCGGCCGGATCGGGCAGCCGGTGCAGCCGCAGGACTGGACGAGGTCGACGAGGTCCTGCACGCGGTCGCGGAGATCGGCGTTGTCGCGGCGGGCTTCGGCGGCGACGTCCTGCGCGCGCCATGCGACCTGTCGTGCGGAGTCGGCGTCGGTCTGGGCGGCGCGGGCTGCTTCGCGGGCGACGCGGACGTCCTCGCGGGCTTCCTTGACCCATTCGCGCTGGTCGGCGGACTCGGCGACGTCGCCCTCGACGAGGGTCTTCTGGGCTTGGGCCTTGCTGAGTTTGCGGTCGAACAGGACCTTGAGGAATCCGCCGATGCCGCCGGCGAACACCGCCGACACGACCACGGGGCCCCAGGTCTGGAGCGCCTCGCCGAAGTTCACGAGGCAGTTCCCTCCGTCTCGTCGGCCACGCCGAGCGGGGCCGGGTCGGCAGGTAGGGATCGTGCGAGGTCGCGGTGGCGGGCGCGGCGTTCGCGGCTGATCTGGACGATGCGGGCGGTCGCGACCGGTGAGTAGGCGCCGACGAGGATCGCGGCCTGTCCGGCGGCGGCGCCGGCGAAGGTGAACGCGGCGGCGGCGTAGAGCAGGCTGAACCAGCCGATGACGTACCAGCAGGCGCGTTCGGCGCGGATCCGGTCGTCCTGGTCTCGGATGGACAACGCGACGAGACCGCACAGGCCACCAACCCCGAGGGCGGCGTAGTACAGCGTCGACCAGCGGTCGGGGAGGGCCAGGTCGACGACGTTGGACTGTCCGTCCGGGATGAACAGGCCCCAGACGGCGGCGGCGAGGGCGGCGGAGAACGCGCCCCAGGTCGCGGGGTGGCGGCTGGTGGTGAGGGTCGACGGTGGTCGGGTCACGTCTGCCACCTCCGGTCGGGCAGCCCTTGCCGGTAGGCCTCGGCCTGGGTGAGCTGCCAGGCGGCGAACCCGAGACCGAACACGATGGGCCCCCACGGGCTGGCGCGGGGGTCGTCGAGGCCGAGCGCGAAGAACAGGGCGATGGACAGGTAGGCGATCGCGCCGAGACCGAACACAGCGATCGTGGCTCGGGCCGGGGCCCAGGGAGCGGCGGCGAGCAGGCCGGCGTAGAGGAGGAACACGATGCCCCAGCCGGTGATACCGAGGCTGTCGCGGAGCCCGTCGTAGGTGGGTGCGCCGAACCGGGCGGGGTCGCAGAGCACCGCGGTGCCGCCCAGGGCCGAGGCGACCATCATGTTGACCGTCCACGCCATGGCGTAGCCGGGGTGGCGCGACCAGACGCCGCGGGTGCTGGACGGCCCGGTCACGCGGCGACCGTCGGGGCGACGGGGATCCGGGGCATGCGCACTCCTGTCTCGATCGGGTACGACGCTGAGTTGCGTCGGGGCTGGTGGTCATCACTTCTGTCGAGGGCGCGGGGGCAGCGCTAACGGCTGGCGCTCCGGAGCGACACGTCTGGCGTGACCTTCACGCTGAACCGCGACGCTGGCCGTGCCACCGACGTCCGCTGGGCTCTCGCCCTCGCGGCGACGATGACCGTCCTGTCGATGCAGGTCGTGCACCGCTTGGCTGGGTGGGCGGGCGTCGCGGTGTTCGCCGTTGCGGCCACCGGCTGGGCCGTGGTGCTCGCGCCACGGCTTGCTCATTGGCTCGACGCTCGAGGCAGACAGATCCGGCTCGTCGCGGCGAGCGTTGGCCTGGCCGTCGTCGCTTCCCTGCTCGCGGTGGGCTATCCGCTGTCGCAGAGCGGCCGGTTCGGACAGGGCAGCGACCGGGCTGACGCGCTGAACATCGCCGCGACCCGCCTGCTGGAAGGCCTCTATCCCTACGACGCGGTCACCTACTTGGGCGGGAAGATCACGCCGTTGCCGGGCGCTGTGCTACTCGCGGTGCCGTTCGTGTGGGCGTTCGGGACGGTGGTCGTGCAGAACCTGGCCCTCGCCGGCGCCTTGCTGTGGGCGCTGCGCGAGACGGCTCCCAGCTCGGGCAGCGCGCTGACCGCCTGGGTCACGGTCATGGTGCTGATCCCCGAGACGTTGCGGGAGTTCGTGACCGGAGGGGACCTGTTCGTCAGCGCCATCCTTCCGCTCGTCGCGCTCGCGCTGGTCTGCCGAGCAGCGGCTCGCGGCGCCACGGTGACGCTGGTCGCGGCGGCGGCGCTCCTTGGGTTCTCGGTGTGCACCCGCCCGCACATGGTGTTGCTGCCCGTGCTGGCCGTCGGCTGGCTGTGGGGGCGCCGCGGCGGCGGCGCCGCGGCGATCGTGGCCGGTACCTCCGCGGCGACGTTCCTGGCCGTGGCTCTGCCGTTCTACCTGGCTGACCCGGCCGGGTTCTCGCCGTTGCACGTGGCGGGGAAGACGACCGGCGAGACCACGGTGACGACGGCACTCGTGCTGCAGGCTGCCGTTGCCGCAGCGGCCGTTGCAGGTGCAGCGTGGTGGCTGTCGCGGCGCTCGTTCCAGGCGCTGCTGGCATCGTGCGCGGTAGTTCTCGCTGCTCCCGCCGTGCTGTCGATCGTCAACGTCGCCGCGGGCGGTGGAGGGATCGACGTCGGGCTGGTCGGGTTCGCCGCGCCCGCCGCGGTGTTCGTCGTCGCGGCGTGGCAGATGGCCTTGCATCCGAGCGGGGCCACCCGCCGCCGCGAGATCAACGAGGTCGGAGCTTCGACGGGTGTGCCTCGACCGTCGCCGCCTGCGGGTTGACCGTGATCGGACCCGCGCCCTGGCCCTCGTAGAGGTTCAGGGGCTGCCCGATCGACCACGCTTCTCCAGCGGTCCACTGGGTGTGGCCGACGTTCGCGGCGTCGAGAAGGGACAGCATGTGGTCGCCGATGACGTTCCACTGTGCGGCGTCGGTCTTCGGCCAGCCGATCTCGCCCATGAACCCCTTCGCGTTGTTCGCGGCCAGCCATGAGGTGAAGTCCCCGATCTCGGCGGTCACCCGCGCTCTGAGGTCGGCGTAGCCCTTGCTGCTCACCGCGTCGGCCTCGGCGGCCGCGTAGGTCGTGAACGACACCGCGTTGTTGCCCTGCGAGCAGTAGTAGTGCGCCTCGTAGTAGATCGGCCCGTACGGGTCAGTGATCCACGCCGTAGGCCCGTTCTTCGACGCCCACCGCTCGGCGCCGCCGAACGAGTCACCGGCCACGAAGATCGGCCGGACGTCTCCGGTCCAGCGGATCGCGTCCACCGCGGATTGCGACCAGGCGTGCCACGTCGACGGGTCACCGGCGACGGTGCCAATCCGGATGCCCCCGACCTGGACGACCGTCGGGGTGGTGCCGTCGGACCCGAGGACTTCCCACTGGAGAACGACGTGTCGGTGGTTCGTGCCGAGCAGCTCGGTGGGGACCACGCAGAAGATTCGCGCCATCTCACCCTTCGTCAGGGTGGTGTAGCCGCCGACCTGCAGCGCAGCGCCAGTGCTGTCCACGATCTCGGTTCGGACTCGCACGATGCCGGGGGTGCTTGCGGGCACGAATACCTCGTACTCGAGCACGGCACCTGGACCGAAGCTGGTGTTACGGATCGCGCCGTTGGTGGGCTCGTTCGTGCGCATGATGGCGTTGAAGCTCGACGAGCTCGCGGAGAGCACCCGGGAGAACGTCGCCGCGCCGGCACCGGTCATGCCGGGGAATGTGCCGACCGTGACGGTCGGGTTGCCGGTGCTCCCGGAGATGTTCCAGCCGTCAGTGCTGCTGTCGAAGCTGTACGGCGTCGCTCCCGCGGTGAAGTAGTCGGGGTTCGGTAGCAGCGCGTAGGGCTCGTTCATCAAGCCCCACGCGGCGACGGCCGGCTGGTTCGCGAACTCGGCGACCAGCCGCTGCCAGACGTCGGCGAAGTCGGCCTTGGTGATTCCGCGGGCGAACGCGACCTCGACGTCGTCGAGCCGGATGTAGCGGGCGTAGTTGTGCATGTCGAGCAGCACCATCAGCCCGGCCTTGCGGGCGGACTCGACGGCGGCCTTCAGGTGTCCGAGCCCGGTCGGATCGAGCGGGCCGGACAGTGTCTGCTGGACGCGTTCCCAGCGGAACGGGATCCGCACGATGCGGTGCCCTCGGTTGCGGATGTACTGGCTGTAGGCGTCGCCGGTGAACCGGTAGTTCGAGCCGTGGGTGCCGGGGAGTCCGGCGGCGTCGTGGTTGAAGTCGCCGCCGGCGAGGTTCACGCCGCGGGCGTAGTCGAAGTCGGACAGGCGGGGGAAGGTGCGTCGCTCGATGACACGGGTGGTGCCGTCTGAGCGCGTCAGGCGGATGAGGCTCACGACGGCAGCATCTCCATGAACGGCATGCTCGCCCCGACGGACACCGACGCCGCGGCGAGGGTCGTGGGCAGGTCAGTCTGCCCGTTCACCGTCCCAGAAATCTTGGGCGGTACGTCGTTGAGGGCACCGTTGGACCCGCCAACTGCCGCGCCGATGAACGTCGGAGCGGTGGTCGCCGTAACGCAGATGCCCCCAGCGGCGTAGCGGCGGCCACGCCGCTTCGTCCACGGGTCGGTCGTGGCCTGCTTGTAGCTGTTCGCGCCAGAGCCGGTCGAGGCGAACACTCCAGGCGTGTTCGCAATGGCTGCGACGAGGGTGAGGTCGCCGTTAGAAGCGACCTCGTAGACACCCCAGCGGAGCAGCGACGGCGTCGCTCCCGCGGCAGTGTTTCCGGGCCACATCCGCAGGAAGTTGATCGTCTCTGTGCGGCGGGCGGTGAAGTAGCCCAGGCGAAGGGTGCCTGACGCCATGGTGAATGCGCCGCCGGAGTTGGTGTTCGCCTCCTTGCGGGCGATCGTGGCCTCCCCGACGAGCACCGCATCCGGGTCCCCTGAGCCGCCTTCAACGAATGCGTAGAAGCTGGTGCCGTCGGAGGTGATTGCGACCTGCACAGACGCGCCCGCCTGTTGCGGAACGATCAACCGCTCGGTGGTTGTGCCGTCGGTCAGGGTCAAGGACCGGCCGCCGGTGGCGTCCTGGGCGAGCAGCAGCCGAAGGCTCGCGCCGGCACCGAGGGCGAGGGTCATGACGTGGTCGGCGTTCAGGGTCCCGACCAGCCACGTCCGCGCACCGGCCGCGACCGTCTGCGTGCTGGTGGCGCCGAGGTTGCCGCCGCTGACGATGGTCGGCGCGCCGCCCGCGGCGAGCGCGGCAGCCAGGCCGTCGACCTTCGGGATGCCGAACGAGCCATCCGGGACGACCGGCGCCGCCTGGAACGTCTTCGTCCCGGCGATGGGCTCGTTCCCGCTCCGGTGCACCGTCTGCGCGTCGACCGCGGCGCCGATCATGCCTGGCGTCACGGGGGTCTCGTCGAACTGCTCCAGCGCGAACGCCCCGTCGCTGCCCCGGCGCAGTGCAGAAACTGTGCCTACTGCAGCCCCGGTGGTGTTCACCTGCAGCCCGGTCGCGGCGATCGTGATCGTGTCGCCCGCGTCGTCGTTGGTGATCGTCACTCCGGGGCCGCCGCGCAGCGCGGCCGCGACGACGTCCCGGACCTGCTCGTCGGTGTAGGAGCTCCCGCCGCCGCCGGTCGCGGAGATGGTGATGGTGTCCCCGGCGTCGTTCACGACGATGCTGACGTTGGTGCCCGCGCGCAGCGCCGCACCGATCACGTCGCGTACGTCCTCCGGTGTGGAGACCGTGCTGATCGGCGGGACGTACCCGTCTGGCGGCGCGGTCGTCTCAGTCCACCCTGCCGCGATCAGCAGCGCCGCCTTCGCGTCGGTGAACAGCTTCTTCGCCCCGTTCGACGGGTGCTGCATCCACTTGCTCATGACCGCTGGGCCTCCTGGTCTGCGGGCTCGCCGGTGTCGTCGTGGTGGTCGAGGTCGGGGACGTAGCGCTGGGACAGTCCGTCGGCGTACTCGACGCGGGTCCGGCCGGCGGGGTAGCGCAGCGCGAAGTCACCGAGCCCGACGTGGTCGCCGTTCGGGAGGCGGACCGCGGGCCCGCCGTTGACCATCACCGCGGTGCCGTCGGCCCAGGCGGCGAGGTCGTCGGTGCGGCCGGGCTGGTGCTGGAACAGGTCGACGGGCACCCGGTCGGGGTCGGGCTGGCCGGTGGTCTGGTCGAGGCGCCGGTAGGGGCGCGGCCAGTCGCTCACGACCCGGCCGCCGGGCCCTCGCCGTGGTCGCCGCCGCGGGCCTTCTCCAGCTCGTTGGACAGGCGCGCGAGCTCGCGCTGCATCTCCCGCTGGGTGTCGGCGGCCTGGCGCTGCACGGTGCGGCGGGCGACCCGTTCCTGCGCCAGCGCCAGGTGCACCTGTACGTCGGTCATCTGCCCGAGCTCGGCGAGGACCTCGCCAGGGTCGATGGTGATCGTCTCGGGCTGCGGGTCGGGCGAGGGTGTGGTCACGGGGTTCCTCCCTGGTACGGGGGCAGGTACTGGTAGAGGCCGTCGGCGTGGACGGTGAGCGGCAGCGTCGCGGTGATGACGACCTGTGACGTGCCGACGACGCTGACGATCACGGTGCAGCCGGTCTCGGTCAGCGAGCCGTCCTTGATCCGGGCGGAGAGGCGGCCCTGCCACGCGACGCCGACGTCCATCCGCGGGAACGCGGCCTCGACCGGTGCGAGCGCCGGGGTCGACCAGGTGATCGGAATGTCGCGTTCGCTGTTCCCGGCCCAGACCAGGGTCGTGTTGAAGGTGGCCTGGCCGTGGACGGAGCGGAGCCGCATCTGGCTGCGCATCCGGCGGACGGCCTCGTGCAGGAGCGCGACCTGCGCGCCCAGGTCGACGCCGCCGCCCGGCTGCGCCACCACCTCGGGGAGCGAGGCCGGGTCGACGTCGAGGACGTCGTGCGCCGGCATCACGACGGGCGCCGGGTTCGGGTTGTCCGACGTCGCGGGCGGCGTGTAGGAGCGCTCCGGGATGCGCCGGTACCGGGCCGCGGCCTGGAGCACCGTGGCGAGCGCGTCGAACGGCGGCGGGGCCGGGGTCGGGGTGGTCACGCGACTGCCTCCAGCGTCGGCCGGGCGAGCCGGGCACGGAGGTCGGCGACCTCCCGTTCGAGCGCGGCGACCCGGGCATCGGTCTGCTGGTGCGCGCCCCAGGCGACGGCGACGGCGCCGTAGACGTCGACGCCCCACCAGTCCTCGTCGACGTTGTGCACGAGCAGCTCCGGGGGCAGCTCGTCGACCATGAGCCCGAGCTGCTGCGGGTTGTCCAGGCCGGGGTGCAGGTCACCGACCTTGCGGTAGCGGTACCAGTCGGCGTCGCGGATGACCTGCATCGCGTCCCAGGGGCGTGCCTCGACGTCGGTCTTCGTGCGGCGCTCGGAGCCGGCGACGAAGGCGTTGGCCTGGATGTTGATCAGCACGGTGTCGTTGACGACCGACACGATCGCGGTGTCGAACTGCACGTAGCTGTGGCGGTCGAGGTTCCCGACCGAGGTGTTCCCGTTGGTCGCGCCGTCCTTGGGTCCGAGGCGGACCACGGTGCGGCCCTGGAAGACGTTGTTCACCGACCGGCCGATGAGGCAGTACTCGTCGAGGCCGTAGGAGATGTCGACCTTCGGTCCGCCGACGAACGCGTTCCCGCTGGTGGCGGCGATGCGGGAGGTGATGTCCCCGGCGCCGCGCTCGTTGCCCCACGCGATCGAGGCGTAGGACGGGAACACGGCGACCTCACCGGACTGCTGATCGCTCCGGCCCGAGTAGGCCTTGAGGTTCGCACCGCCCTGCCCCTCGAACCCGGCCGCGACCGATGTCGTGGGGACCATCGAGGCGAACCGCACCCCGTCGGAGGGGTAGAGCCGGATCTCCGCGGGGCTGGTGCCGCCCGGGTTGATCCGGACGTGCCGGCCAGAGCTGGCCGAGCGGTACTCGCCGATGAGCAGCAGACTGCCGTCGCTGTTCTGGTAGCGGAACCGCAGGCTGCCGTCCGAGGCGTAGCCGCGGATGCCTGCGTTGTCGAGCTCGGTGCGCGCCCCCGACAGCGCGGTCCGGAAGATGCCGGCGACGATCACGTCCGCGGACATCGTCCCGGCGGTGAGCTTCCCGACCGACAGCGAGCCGATCTTCGCGTCGACCACGGCGAGGTCCTGGATCTTCGCGGTGGTGATGACCGCGTCCCCGAGCTTCGCGGTGAGGATCTGCGCGTCGCCGATCTTGGCGGAGACGATCGCCGCGTCGGCGATCTTCGCCGTGCCGATGGCGGCGTTCGCGATCTTCGCCCCGCCGACGGCGAGGTCGGCGATCTTCGCGGTGACGATCGCCGCGTCCTGGATCTTCGCCGAGCCGACCGCCAGCGCGGCGATCTCATCGGCGCCGACCGCGGAGGCGGCGATCTTCTCCCGGATCACGGCGTCGTCGTCGAGCTGCGCGGTCGCGACCGCGGCGTCGGCGATCTTGTCCCGGACGACCGCGTCGTCGAGGAGGTCGTCGGTGAAGATCTTCCGGGGGGTCTCGGACGCGGACGCTGAGGGGGTGGCGGCGTTCCCGCGGGTGTCCTCGGCGACGAGCCACGCGTAGTACGTCGTGCCAGGAGTCAGGTCGGCGACGGTCCAGGTGCCGGCGCCGGACAGCTGCGTGACCTCGGCCGCGTCCGCGAACGCAGCGCTGGTCCCCATGTACAGGCGACAGAACTTGAAGTCGGGGTAGGCGGCGGCCATGTCGGCGCCGTCGGCGGTCTTCCCGTCCCACGTCCAGCGGATCGTGCCGATGAACTCCTGCGCGGTCAGGGCGCTCGCCACGCCGGGCGGGTCGGCGTCGTCCTCGGTGAGGTGGTCCACGATCGTCGACCACGACCCCCGGTGCCCCGACCGGTCCCGCGCCCGGACCCGCACGCGGATCAGCAGCTTCGGGCCGAGCGTCCAGGACGCCTGCGTGCGCTGCCCGTCGACCGTCGCGCCAGGCTGCCACCGCACCTCGTCCGGGTTCTCCGGGTCAGAGGCGAGCGCCCACTCGACCTCGTAGGCGTCGATGTCGGTGGCGGCGGTGCCGTCGGTGTTGATCTGCACCGCGTTCCAGCCGGCGGTGACCGCGGCGTAGGTGTCGCCACCGTCGCCGAACGCGGCCGACCCGACGACCAGCCCGGTGGGGGCGGCGGGCACCCCGGTGTCGGCCTCACCGTTCTCCTGCCCGGGCACCGAGGTGCCGAGCACCGTCTCACCGGAGGACATCGCGTCGAGGCGCTGCCGCTGTCGGACGATCTCGTCGACCAGGGCGTCGTTCAGGGTGACCGTCGCCGACAGCAGCTCGGCGTCGGAGCCGACGGTGGCCGACCACTCGACGACGCGGTGCCGCTCGTACTGCCCGGACCCGGCGGAGGCGTCGAGCAGCCAGTCGCAGACGTCGAAGTCAACGGCCGGCATCGGCTCGCCGTCGACGAGGACCAGGCCGTGGGTGATCTCCAGGGCGCCGTCCTTGTCGGTGGACAGGCGCCGCTGGGCGTAGGCGAGGACCGCGTCGGTGGTGGTCAGGTTCTGCGAGCTGGTGGACGCTTCGATGCGGCGGCCGCGGCGGGTCTGGGCGTTCAGGTCGGAGGTGTCGGCGTAGAAGCCCTCGGCGCCGATGCCGAGCATCGCGGTCGGGGAGTCCGCGACCGACCACTTGCGGGGGGCGTCGGCGATGTTCCCGCCCGGCCGCAGCCGCACCGGGTTCGCCCCGACGGAGCGGTCGACGCCGCGGCCCTGCGGCACGTACAGGTTCAGCACGTGCTGGGTGCCGCTCCACGACACCGACCACTCGGCGCGGCCGAGGCTGGCCATCAGGTTGAGGAAGCTCTGGTAGGTGGTGCCGGGCGACACCTTCGCCGAGAACCGGCCGGGCCACACGGTGCCGTTCGAGTCGCGTTCCCCGGTGAAGCTGGTGGTGAAGTCGGTGAGCGCGCCGCGGGAGCGGGCCTGCGCGAGCAGCAGGTGCATGACCTCGCCGGGGGTGGCGGCGGACACCTGCAGTTCCCGCTTGGGGTCGGCGAGCACCGGGATACTGGTGGCGTTCGCTTTGACCGCGTCGAGCACCTTCTGCGGCACCGACACCGTCGGGTCGGCGTCGGTGGAGGGCACGTAGCCGAGGGGGCCGGTGAGCCGGTTCCACTGCGGGGTGGTCAGCGTCGACCGCTTCACGGTGACGTTGTCGCCGAGCGAGGTCTCCCCGACCAGCTGCTGCGGGTAGACCTCCGCCTCCTTCATGCGGAGCTCGGCGAAGCTGCCGTCGACGGTCCAGTAGTCCTCGTCGGACTCGGCGACGTCGTTGCGGCCGGCGGTCTGCAGGTAGCCGCGCCACGCCCCGTCGGGGCCGCCGGTGCGCCAGATCTCGACCTCGAGGTCGCGGTCGGCGGCGACCATCGCGTGGATGAGGTCGAGGCCGGACTGGTCGTCGCGCGGGTACTTGAGGCTGATCGATCCGGGCCCGTTGCGCTCGGGCGCGATGGTGAGCTCGGTGAACCGCGGCAGCGAGGTCAGCGCCCCGGTGGTGGGGTCGACGGCGTAGATCGTGAACACCGGCAGGCTCATGGCGCGAGGTACTTCCGTCGTCCGGTCAGGGTCGCGGTCGCGCTACCACCGCCGGTGTGGATCAGGGTGACGGTGAAGGGCCGCTGGTTCGGGTCGATCTCGAACCAGCCGTAGCCGCCGCCCCACCGAACGTTGGTGACCAGCGGCGTCCAGGAGTCGCCGGGTCCGGCGGTGACGCGCTCGGTACCGAAGTCCACGGCCAGGCTGCGCCCGGACGGGATGACGCCGAGGTAGCGCCAGTAGCGGCCAGCGTGGCGGAGCTCCGGGTTGGAGATCGGGCCGGGGAACACGGCCACGGCGTCGGTGATCGGGGCGTCCGCAGCGGCGAACGCGGTCATCGTGACCGGGGTGTTCGTCGGCCCGGTGAGGGGCTGCGACACCGTCGCGATGTCCGACCAGAACGCCGCCGGCAGCCGCAGCGGGATGGTGACCTGCGCGTAGGGCGGGTGGGAGCGCTCGCGGCGCGCGGTGACCGCGGTCCCGGCCGGGTCGACCGAGGCGACGCGCTCGTCCTGGCCGCCGAAGGAGTGCACGAGCTGCACCCCGGTGCGGGCGAACGCTCTGCGCAGCACGGCGATGTTCTGGTGGAGCTGCCGGTGCCCGTCGTCGACGGGGTCGCCGGTGGTGCGGTCGATGCCGAGGACCCCGAACGGGAGGTCGAACTCGACGGCGCCGTACCGCTTGAGCGCGGTCCGCTGCTCGCCGTGCAGCCGCGGGACGAGCAGGTTCCCGCCGCGCGGCGCGGGCCCGGCGAGCATCGACGACAGGTCCTCGGCCCAGCACCACCCGGAGGTGGGCAGCAGGTCGATGCCGTCGGCGGTGAGGACGTCGCTGGTGGTCATCCGCGTACCGCCCTTCCGCCGAGCGCGACGCCTGCCGCGCGGTTCCTGTTCGCCCGCACCTGCGCTTCCGCGCTGGCGCGCAGCGCCGTGCTCCCGCCGGTGCGGGCGGCGTCGATGAGCCGGTTGATCGCGGCGACGACGTCGGGGCTCTTCGCCGCGAACCGCGTGTCGCCGGACAGCTGCTGCAGCAGCCCGGTGTGGGCGCGGGCCTCGACGAGCAGGGACCGCAGCTCCGCGATCCCGCCGGCGACCGCGGTGGACTGACCGGCCGCTGCCACCTGCGCGGCCTTCGCCGCGGCCGCCTGCACCGTCGCCGCCTTCGCCGGGACGGCGGCACCGGCTCGGGGCGCGGTGGCGGTGGCCCGTGGCGCTGCTGCCGCGGTGGAGCGGCGGATGTAGTCCTCGAGGAACCGCTTGCCGTTGGCGTAGCTGTACCCGGCGCGCTCGCGAGCGTTGTGCAGCGCGTCGTTGTACTGGCCGACGACCGCGGGGGCGCCCTTCCACGTCCAGTCCTCGTAGAGCGGCTGGCGGGCGTTCATCCTGCCGAGGATGTGGCGGGCGGCGGCGAGCATCCCGCCGTCGGCCATCGCCTTGGTCCCCGCCTGCCCGCGGGGCACGAGGTCGTAGCCCATGCTGTTCGCGGTCTGCGCGAGGATCGACTTCGACCGGCGCGACCGGTTGACGGGGATGAACGCCTCGGGCCCGAACATGCGGTCCCCGATGACGCGTGGCTGGTTCGCCGGGACGACCTCCGCGCGGGCCGCTGACATGGTGCGGGTGACCTGCCGAACGGCGCCGTTGGCCATGTACGCGGGCTCGGTGTAGGCGCCCTTCGCGCGCGGCACCGCGTAGGCGCCGGCCGCGCGGGTGGTGAGCCCGGCGCCCGGGCGGAACGGACGGTCGTTGTAGCGGACGTTGACCGTGATCGTCGCCGTCCGGGCCCGGGCGGCCGCGTCGATGGCGGCGCTCGCCGCGGCGGAGTTGGCCGCGACCCGGATGGTGCCGGTGGACCTGTCCGCGTACGTGACCGTGGCTGCGATGGTCCCGTTGGCCGGGGCCTGGTTGCCGTCGATGGTGATCGTGCCGGTCGAGTTGTCGGCAAACTGGATCGACCCGCTGATCTTGCCGTTGGCCGGGGTCTGGTTGGCGTCGACCGTGATCGTGCCGGTCGAGTTGTTCGCCGTGGCGACGGTCTGCTGGATGATGCCGTTGGCGGCGCTAGAGTTTGCGCCGAGCTGCATGTCGGCTCGGGTGCCGAGGATGCCTCCCACCAGCATCTGAAGTACAGCATCGGCCGGCAGCCGGTTGCCGTGGATGTCGACGGTGCCCGAGCCGGACTCGACCGCGGCGAGATAGGCGGACAGCACCTGGTCGGCGGGCACCTTGTTCGCGCCGATCTGGATCTCGCCCTTCATCCCGCCGACCGACCCGATCAGGTAGGACAGGGCCTCACGGGCGGGGACGTCGTTGCCGTCGATGTTGACGGTCGCCTTGCCCGCGGCGATCTGGGACAGGACGCTGGCCAGCGCGTTCTGCGCAGGCTGGGGCTGGCCGTCGATGGGGATCTCGGCGCGCTTCTCGTTGGCGCCGCGGACGAACGCGTCCAGGTTGGCCTTCGCCGCCTCGGTCTCGGCGGTGACCTTCACCTTCCCGTCGGGCATCCGCTCGACCTTGACGCCGATGGCGGTGAGCGACTGCTCGGCCGGGGCGGTGAGCGCGTCGACGGTGACCGACTTGCCGGGCGGGACCGCACGGATCTGATCGTTCAGCGCGAGCATCTGCTGCGCCGTCGTCGCCGCGTTGGTCTCGAAGTTCACCTTGGCGTCGGCGGGGATCAGCCCGAGCTGGTCGGCCAGCTTCGCCGCGGCGTCCTGGGTCATCCCGGCGCCGGTGGCGGCGGCGATGAAGTCGTCGCGGGACTTCTGCATGGCCTGCGCGGCGGCCTGCCCGGCGGTGGCGACGTTGCCGAACTGCAGCGCGTTCTCCGCGACGGACTGGGCGTTCTTCTTCGCCGCGTCGGCGAGGCTGTTGAAGTGGCCCTGCAGGGTCGGGGTGATCGAGGCGCCCTGCGCGAGCGCCTGGAACCCCGGGGTCACGGTCTGCAGCTCGGCGGAGAAGTCACCGGCCGCGACCGCGGCGGCCTGCAGGGCGGTGCGCTGGCGCTCGATGGCGCCGGCGGTCTCGTTGAGACGGCCCTGCAGCTCGGCGGAGGCGCCACCGGCGTCGAGCATGCCGCGGGCCAGCCCCTGGAACCGCCCCATCTGCTCCGTGGTGGCGGCGCCAGCGTTGGTGACCGCGTCCTTGATCTTGTTCTGGGCGTCGACGTTGCCCTCGGCCGCCAGGGCCACTGTGTCCAGACTGATGCCGGCCCGCTCAAGGATCGGGGCGAGCTCCTTGTACTGGTTCGAGGCGCCGATGCTGGCGACGGTCTGGGCGTGCAGCTGCCCGGTGACGGTGTCGATGGCCTGGCTGTTGCCGGTCATCGCCTTCGTGTAGTCGGCCGTGGACACCCCGAGGGCGTTGAGCTTGTCGAGGCTGCCGTCGGCGGCGAGCTGCTTGGCGACCTCCGCGCTGGTGGCCTGGGTCGCGGCCCCGGTCTGCTGGTCCAGGGTCGAGGTGACCGCCTGCAGCGCGGCCTGGTGCTCGGCGGCCTTCTGCGCGGCCTCAGCCTGCTTCTGCCCCAGGATGGACAGGGCGGCCCCGGCGACGGTGAGGGCGACGCCCCACGGGCCGCCGAGGAACCCGACGAGCCCGCCCATGCGGGTCTGAATCCCGTCGATCTCGACCTTCGCGCCGAGCAGCCCGCGGGTCAGCCCGGACCCGATGGCGGACCCGGCGCCGGCGACGGCGCCGCCGATCCGGCCGAGGGTCGACACGAAGTTCGACACGTGCTGCCCGGCGGTGGAGAACGCACCCTGGATGTGGCCGGGGATGGCGCGCATCCCGTCGGCGACGGAGGTGGCCGCGGTCCGGGCGCCGGTGGCGATGTTGCTGCCCATGGTGCGCACGGCGTCCGCCGCGGTGGCGGCGCCGGTGCGGAGTCCGTCGGCCAGGGCCCGGCCGGCGTTGGCGGCCTGGGCGGGGAGCTGGCGCAGCGACTCCTGGGCGTAGATGACGCCGCGCTGGAGCCCGGTGTGGAGGGCCTGCCCGGCTGTCGCGGCGGCGGCGGGCAGCTCCCGCAGGGCTCCGACCGCGTTCGAGACACCGGTGCGGAGCCCGGTGCCCAGGGCACGCCCGGCGTCGGCGGCCCGTGCGGGCAGCTCCCGCAGCGCCGCGGCGGCGTTCGAGACACCGGTGCGGACCTGGCGGCCGAGGTCGGTGGCGGCGTCCGCGGCGAGCGCGACCGAGCGGCGCATGTCGTAGACGGCGGTGCGGAACCCGGCGGCGGCGTTGACCGCGCCTGCGTAGAGCGAGGTCCGCAGGCGCTCCATCGCCTGGTCAGCGATCTTCGGCAGGTCCCGCAGGGTCTCGCGGGCGTAGATCACGCCGGTCTGCAGCCCGGTGGAGATCGACCGGCCCAGGTCGCGGGCGGAGCTCGCCGCGGAGCGGGCGGCGTCGGCGACTGCGCGCGGCACCCGCAGCACGCCCTCGACCCCGCGGGACGCCGACGCGGCGAGGCGGGCGCCGAGGGCGTCACCGGCCTGCTGCGCGGCGGCACCGGCGCGGTCGGCGAACGCTTGCACCGCACCGGCGGTGGAGCGGTAGCTGTCGGCCATGGACCGGCCGGTGGCGGCCATCGCGGACTGCGCGGTCGCGAGCCGGCCGACGACTCCGGTCAGCCCTGCCTGCGCGGTCCCGGCCTGGCGGGCGGCGGTGGCCTGGCCACGCAGCTGCGCGGACATCTGCGCGGCCGGGGACAGCGCGGCGACCGTCGCGGCACGGGCCCCGGTCAGGGAGCCGGTGAACTCGCGCAGCTTCCCCGCTCCGGCGGCGGCGGCGCGGATCGCGAGCAGACCGGCGGCCAGGGGCACCAGCACCGGGGCGAGCGCGGACACCATCGCCAGCAGCGGCGGCAGCACCGCGGTGGCCAGCGCCCCGAGGATCTGTACCAGCGGAGCCGCCGCGGTCATGATCGCCGACAGGGCGGTGGCGAACCTGGTGAACACCCCGGCCTGGGCCAGCATCCCGACCACGGTCAGCAGGGCGCCGCCGAGGTCGCGGATCCCTGGCCACAGCGCGGCGACGACGTCGTTGATCCCGCGGAAGGTCGCGGTGACCGTGGCCATGCCCTCGGCCGACCCGAGCCAGGTCGCCATGGCCTGCGCGCCGCGGTCGAGGTTGGACAGGAACGTCCCGCCGAAGGCGCGTTCGCCGGCGTCGAACACCGACAGCAGCGACGACCCGACGTTCTTGGTGATCGAGACGAGCTGGCCGAGCGCGGTGACTCCGCCGCGGATCCAGTCCTGCAGCCGCCCGGACTCGCGGGCTTCGCGCACCATCCCGGCGAACCCGATCGCCGCCTCACCGGCGCCGCGGGACAGCTCGTGCAGCACCTCGGTGCCGCCCGCGGCCAGGTCCAGTACGGCGCTGGTGAGCGGGGCGAAGGTGTCGGCGAGCTGCTCGACGGTGTTCTCGACGTCGGAGAACAGCGACTTGACCGTCTCGACGGTGCGGGCCTGCTGCAGGAACGCCGACAGCTCGTGCGCGCCCCGGTTGAAGTGCTTGGCCATCCGCTCGGTGGCGTCACCGAGGATCGGGATGTAGAGCTGCCCGAGGTCGGTGATGACCTTCCCGAGCCCGGTGAACATGGTGTTCTGGGTGGCGAGCTGGAGGTCCCCCCAGGACTCGCCCAGCCCGCGGATCGCGCGGGCGGCTTCCTGTGCCTGCGGGGCGAGCTTCCCGATGGCCTCGGCGGCCTTAGCCGGGTCCTCCTCGGTGACGGCGTCACCGAAGTTGCGGAACCCGAGCGCGAGGGTGCCGATCCCGCCCGCGGCGGCGGCAGCCACGCCGGGGATCAGCCCGACCGCTCCGGCCGCGGACACCGCGGCAGCACCCAGGGCGGCGACGTGGGGGACGGCGGCGACGATCCCGGCGGGCAGCGCGAGCGCACCCAGGGCCCGGCCGAGCGCGGCGACCTGGATCAGCGTCTCCGACAGCGACCGATCCACATCGATCTTGATGCGGGCGGTGCGGCCGTCGAGCCCGTCGACCTCCTCGTCGACGATCTTCAGGGCGGCGATCGCGGCGGCGGTGTCGGCGTGGACCCGCACATCGGCCGAGGACGCGCCCAGCTCCTCGAGCTGCAGCTTCAGCTCGCGCAGCCGGGCGTCGGCCTCGGCGGCGTCGATGTCCACGCCGATCTCGGCGTCGCCCAGGGCGCGCAGCTCGTCGCGGATCCGGGCCAGCTCCCGGTCGACGTCACTGGAGTCGGCGTCGATCTCCAGCTCGGGCAGCGTCTTGACCGCGGCGTCGATCCGGCGCCGCATGTCGGTGACGAACGACCCGACCTGGCGCCCGGCGGCGTCGGTGTCGACGTCGAGCTTGATCGCGTCGAGCTTCACCTTCGACAGGGCCTGGACCGCGGCGAGGGTGTCGGCCTTGACCTTGACGTCGACGGACTCGGCGTTCATCCGCCGCAGCCGGGCGGTGAGCTCACGCAGCTTCGCCTCGGCCGCGGCGGCGTCGATGTCGACGCCGATCTCCTTGTTGCCCAGCTCGGCCAGCTCGCGGCGGACCTGCGCGATCTCCCGGTCGGCGTCGGAGGAGTCGGCGGTGATCTCGACGTCGGGCAGCGCCTTGACCGCGGCCTCGACCCGGCGGCGCAGGTTCTTCGCGAACCGCTGGATCTTCTCCTCGGCGCGCTTGGTGTCGACGTCGATCTTCGGCTCGGCCTTCTGGCGGTCGAGCTTGCGCATCTCGTCGGTGACGTCCCCGACGGAGTCCGCGACCTTGCCGAAGACCTGCGACGCGCGGTCGGCGGCGAGGATGTCGAACTTCAGGGCCTCGGTCACGGGCGCTCCTGCTCAGCCGCGGATCATCGCGGCGATCTTGGCCATGGCCCGTTCGCAGCCACGCCGGAACTCGTCGGCGTGCGGACGGATCGAGGTCGCGAAGTAGTCGCGGCCCTTCTGCCAGTGCTGGTGCTCGGCGTTGCCGAACAGGGGGTGAACCCACTTCCGGCCGCCGGTGTCGTTCATCAGGCGAGCCAGGGTTCGGCCGTAGCGGGGGTCGACCTTGGCTCCGGAGATGAAGATCCGGACCCCGGACGCGAGTTGCTTCACCGACACCGCCGCCGCGATCCGGGCGCGCAAGCCGGTGGAGCCGCCGCCACCGGACGCTGAGGTGACCTCGACGGCCTGGACGGAGGCGCGGACGTCAGCGACGGCGTAGCGGGACTCCAGCTCGATCTCCCGCTTGAGCTCGCGGCGCAGCTCCCGGCCGTTCGACGCGGCCTTGAGCCTGCGCTGCAGGTCGCGCCATTCGTTGGTGCCGGCCATCCGGACCCGGATCGACGCCACCGAGGGCCTGCGCTACTTCTTGGCGGCGGTGCGCCGCTGTGCCCGGTTCGTGGCCGGACGGTCGTTGTCCTCGACGGCGGCAGGTGGCCTGCCCTTGAGCATCGACAGGGGCCGGCAGACGCGGGCGAACTCGTCCCAGCTCAGCTCGGAGCTGCCGTACTCCGCGACCTGCTTCTGGTTCGCCCCGATGAACGCCACCAGCAGCATGTCGGTGCCGGTCCACGTGGCGAGGTTCCCGATCCGGACGAACCAGTCCCGCACTCGCAGACCCGACTCGCGCTCGATCAGCATCACCTCGACACCGGAGAGCAGGTTGATGTCGGTGACGATGTCCAGGTACTCGCGGCGGCCGTCGATGATGACGTTGAAGTCGTAGAGGCCGGCCGTCTCCTCGGCGTCGGCCGGCGCGGTCTCGTCGGCCGTGCTGGTGTCGTTCGGCTGGTCGGTCATTCTGGGTTGTCTCCGTCCGCCGGCGCCGGCGGCGCGGGCTTGAGTCGCAGGGTGGTCCCGGCTGGGTAGTTCTTCTTGTCCCGCTCCCACCGCTCCAGGCTGCGGTCACGGATCTCGCAGACCCGGCAGTGCACGGGCGCCATGACCACGGCGTCGGGGTGGCCGCCGCGGCGGGGATCGGTGAGCTCGGGGTGGGTGCCGCAGTCCGGGCAGCACTCGCCCTTGCGGATCTGGTGCATGACCGCCTTCTGGCGGTCGGACGTCGGCCACTGCAGGAACTCGCTGTGCCGGATCCGGTACAGCTCGCAGACGTCCATCTCGAGGCTCAGGGCCGGGTCGGCCCCGAGTCTTTTCCCACGTGCTCGGACACCAGTGGGGCGCCGACGTTCAGCGTCAGCGCGGTGTTGATCAGCGTGTTGCGTTCGCCGAGGGTGAGCCCGACACCGGACGTGAACAGGTCTTGCCACTGCTCGGGGGTGAAGCGTTCCCCGCCGCCGGTGACGCACTCGGCGAGCAGCAGCGGGTAGAACCCGGCCGGGTCGAAGTCCTCACCGTGCTTGGCGTCGGGCTTCGGCGGGTGCTCCGAGCGCAGCGCCTCGAACTGGTCCGGCGGGAGCGCCCGCACCACCCACACGTCGACGACGAGCGCGTCGACCGCGGCCTGAGCCGCGTCCCGCTCGGCGACCTGCTCGGCCGACGGCCCGCCGCGGCGCAGGGAGTCCTGCACCGCGACGGCCGCACGCCCGAGGCGTTCGTGCGCGGCGTCCCAGGCGCTGCGGTCCGCGGGGAACCGCAGCGTCTCGGTCGGAAGCGACCGCTGCTGCAGCCGCTCCCAGAACCCGCTCACGAGGACGGGACGACCAGACCCACGGTCGAGTCCTCGATCGAGTACTGGAACCGGTTCCGGTCGACCTCGCCGCCGTCGACCTGCATGAGCCGGGTCGCGACCGCGACCCTGACCTTGAAGATGTCGATCGGCTTCCCCGCCCCGAACCCCTTCGGGTAGCGGACGATGTAGCCGTACTCGTCCTGCGGCATCAGGTCGAACGCCGCCTCGTCGTTCAGCGACGCGTACAGCTCCAGCGAGCTGTCGGAGTAGGAGATCGGACCGGCGATCTGCTTGTCCTTGCGGTCGTTGAGCGGGGTCGCGGTGAGGGTCTCGGACTCCTGGTCCCAGCCGTCCGACGCCCCGACGGCGGGGGACAGGTCGACCGCGGCGTCGAGCTCGAGGAGCGTGGGGGCCTTGAAGTTGCTGAACGTCTCCGCCCACGTGATCTTCGCGATCCCGCGGGAGGTGTAGTACGCCGGCGCGGCGAGAGCGGTCGTGGGCGGCATCAGGCCGTCTCCTTCTTCTGCTTGGCGGCCGTCGGGGCCGTCTGGGACTGGTCGAGGGTCGGCGACTGCTCACCGTGCGGATCGGCGTCGCCGCTGGACGAGTGCTGCAGGCCGCCGGACGGCTCCTGGATCTCCTGGCCGTCCTCGTCGTGGCTCACGATGACGATGCCGGCGTGCGGGCTGGTCTCGGGCGCGTCGCACTCCTCCCACCCCGAGTTCGGAGCGCTGGAGAGCATGTCGAACTTCTTGCGGGTCATCTCCTTGGCCACACCGTTCGCGCTGTTGCGCGCCCAGATCAGCTCGTTCTTCTCCTGCTCGGCCACGCTGGCCTCCTTCTATCCGGTGATGGCGGAGCCGTGTGCGGCGACCGCGAGGGTGAACAGGATCTGCGCGCCCGTCGTCTTCGACTTCGAGTCGCGGATCCACTGGGTCTGGTAGCGGCTGACGCCGAACCAGGTGATGCGGTGCTCGGCAAGCACCGCCTGGGCGACCGGCACGAGACCGCCGGTCGGTGCCGGGTTCTGCTCGGCGAGGACCTGCTGCGCGAGCCGCGTCATGAGGTCGAAGCAGCGGGCCAGCCGGGCCGGTCCGTCGTCGTCGTCGCCGGTGAGCGACGACGCCAGGCAGCTGACCTCGATCTGGTCGCGCTGGGACTGGATGCCCTGGTAGTCGACGGTGCCGCTGATGACGCCCTGGTCCTCGGGGGAGTAGGCGACGGCGACGGCGTCGAAGGCCTCGACCGGGCCGGGGCGCGGCCCGAACCCGACGTTGACCGGCTCACCGTCGAACAGGTCGACCGCGATGCGGTGCACGCGGATGGCGGCCTCGACCGCGGCGTGGCCGCTCATCACGGCCACGCCCGGTCAACGGGGTCCGGCCAGGCCCGTGGCGGCGGGGACAGCCCCTGCGGACTGCTGCCGTCCTCGGCGGCCGGCGGGCCGAGCAGCTCGATCAGCTTGACCCGGATCGACTTCTGCGAGGTGGGCCCGTCATCGGAGTCCGGGCCCCCCGCGCCGGGGTACCCAGTGGACCGGCCCGGGTCGGGCCGCTGGGTCTCCCAGTACTCGGCGAGCACCACCTTGCAGGCCAGCTGCTCCAGGATCTTCCCGGGCTGCGGGTACCGGCCGAGGTGGCGCTCGACCCGCTCGACGGCGGCGTCGATCATGTCGATCAGCTCGCCCTCCTCACCGGGCTGGCGGACCTCGGTGCGGTTCAGGTGCTCCTTGGCCTTGGCCAGGGGGAGCACCTCGAGCGCGGTGGGCACGGGCTACGCCGGCGGCGGCGTGGTGGCGGGTGCCCCTCCGGCGGCCGGGTAGCGCTCGATGAGCTGGCCGCGGTTGAGCTTCTTGGCCTCGTCCTCGGTCATCCCCTGCGACACCGCGTAGGCCTGCCACACCTTCGTGCTGTCGGTGTCGGTCGGGCGCTCGACGGGCGCCGACGGGGCGGCCCCGCCGATCACCGGGCCCTGCACGACGCCGCCGTTGAGGTCGAGGGGTGCCTCGGTCACGGTCGCCTTGGTGACCTCGCGGACCAGGCCGACGGCGACCAGGCGGTCGACCTCGCTCTGCGGGAGCTCGGGCGGCAGGATCGCGCCCTGGTAGTAGTAGTGGACCTTGTTGTCGCTGTGGGCGGCGACGACCAGGGGGCCGCTCACCTCGTACGTCGAAGCCATCAGGCAGCCACTCCCGTGATCGTGCGAGCGGCCCCGGGCTCGGTGACCACCGGGACGGTGATGCGCCGGGCGCGGAGCAGGTAGCCGTCGATCTTGTCCTCGCGGATCGACTTGGTCTCGATGCCGGCGCCGACGCCGACGTAGCCGGGTCCGCCGAGCTGCTCGTCGGCCATGCCGCCGAGCGCGGCGGTGTCGACGACGAGTGCAGAGGTGGGGACCGGCGAGTAGGGCGTGGTCACCCAGCGCATGCCGTCGATGACGGGGAACTCGCCGGTGATGACGGGGGCCCGGTTGTCCTCGCGGGGCAGGTAGCCGGCGTCGGCGAAGGTGGCCATGACGTTGACCCAGGCCAGGGTCGGGACCACGACGACGTCGGGGTCGTAGCCCAGGCCGAGGTCGATGATCCGCTGCTTGGCCTCGGCGACGTCGAGGAAGATCTTCTTGGCCGAGGCGGACGCCTCGTCGTTCCACGCGCCGCGTGCGGCCTTGGTGTTGGTGACCCGCGAGAGGATCGCGGCCATCGAGACACCGTCGACGGTCTTCACCATCGTGTTGATCAGCTTGCTGAACGCCACGTCGACCGGACGGACCTTGAGGCGGGAGATCGCCTCGTCCTTCACCGGGACGTCCTGGCCCCACTTCTGGGTGGCGGCGTTCTGCTGCGTGCCCATGCCCACCGCGGCCTGCGGGTACTCACCGCCCGGGCGGATGGTCTCCGGGGTCCGCGAGGTGTAGAAGCTCTCGTCGTCCTCGTCCCACGCGACCGAGCCGCTGTCGGTGGTGAAGCGGCCGGTGAGCAGCAGGTCGGCGAGGAACCGCTCGGAGGCCAGGGTCCGCAGCCGCTTCGCGATCTGCTGCTCGTCCTTGAGCAGGCGGTGGATGGTGACGGTGTCGCCGGTCCGCGCGGGCGCGTTCGGCGGGTAGGTGTACGGCATCGAGGGTCTCCCTTAGCGGGCGAATCGGGCGCGGACCGTCTGGCCGGCCGTGGGCTGGGCGGTCAGGGCGACGCCCACGACCTGCGAGTAGTCGGTGACCGAGCCGATGGCGGCGACCCGACCGTTCGCGGCGGCGACGAGCACGTCGCCGGCGACGACGGCGCCGTTGACGATGGGCTCCTGCACACCACCGGAGGTGACCAGGACGCGCTCCCCGGCCTTGGCGTCCTGCGCGGCGATGCCGAGCCAGCCACCGGTCGAGGCGGAGGTCTCCTGGACGCTGTTGTTGCCGACGACTCGCACCAGGCGCCCGCCGACGATGTCGGCGGCCGCGGTCTGGGTGATGTCCTCGCCGGGCTTGAACACGGGCACGTAGTCGGCCATGTCAGGCCCCCTTGCTCTCGTCGCCCCACAGCTGGTCGACCAGGTCGCCGTCGGGGGTCTCGTCGTTGTGGTCGTGTCCGACGGCGTTGCCGACCGGCAGCACCTTCGGAAGCTGGGCGAGCGTGTCGGCGTCGCCCGGGTCCGCCTCGAGGCGGGCGAGCCAGTCGTCGCGGCGGGCCGGGGCGATCCGGCCGTCGGCGACCGCGGCGTCGACCGCACGGACGCGGTCGTCGCGCTGCTGGCGGTCGTGGGCCTGGCGGCCGAGCGCGGCGTCGGCCTGCAGGCTCTGGATGATCGCGTCGCGGTCGGCGAGGTCGGCGCGCAGGCGGCTCGTGAGGGCGGTGTCGGTGGTCTGCTCGGCGAGGGCCTCGTCGAGGGCGGCCAGGGTGGTGGCCTCGTCGGCGTTCGCAGCGACACCGAGCCGCGTACGGACGTCGTCCAGGAACGGCATGTCGTCCTCCTGGTTGGGGGCACCCGTCGCGGTCGCGGCGGGTGTGGTGCGGCCCGGCATCGCGGGCTCGGGCGCCTGGGAGCGCCCGGAGTAGGTGAAGGCGGCCAGGTCGAAGCGGTCCGCATCGGACAGCGAGTCCCAGAACGAGAACGACCAGTCGTCGAGGCCACCGGGGGTAATCTGCTGGCCTTCGGCGGTGCCGGTCTCGTCGGCGGTTGCGACCCGGTCGGCGAGACCGGCGGCGACGGCTTCCTCGGCCGTGTACCAGGTCTCGGCCCGCATGACGGCCCGCCACTCGGCGGTGCTGCCACCGGCCTTCGCCGCGAGGGTCGAGGCGAGGCTGTCGCCGGTCTTGTCCAGGCGCCGCACGAACGCTTCGAGCTCGGCGGCGTTGCCGATCACCACTCCCCAGGGGTCGTGCACCATCATCTGGCTGCCGATGCCCATGACGACCTCGTCGCCGGCCATCGCGATGACCGACGCCGCGGATGCGGCCAGGCCATCAACGCGGACGACGACGCGAGCCCGGTGGGCGCGCAGGACGTTCGCGATCGTCACGCCCTCCAGGGCGTCGCCGCCGGGGCTGTTGAGGTGCAGCACGATCTGGTCGACGTCGAGGCTGGCGACGTCGCGGACGAAGTCGTCGGCGGTGAGGCCGAACCACCCGCCGATCACGTCGTAGAGGTAGACGTCGGCCGTGGTCGAGGAGGCGCCCTGGGCGGGACCGGTGTCGTCGTCGGCGGCGGCGGGGGCCAGGTTGTGCACCGGGCCGACCCGGTACCACTCACCCGGGTCGCCTCGGGTCCCGGCTGCCGCTCGGAAGCGGGGCAGCTTGCTCGGCATCGCGAGCGCTCCTCTCGGGTGGGGGTTCACGCAGCGGCGGGCGGCCGCTGGCCGCGGTAGGGGTCCGGGACCGGGGACGGGGCCTCCAGCTCGGCGATGACGCCGCGCAGGATCGACGCGGCGGTCTGCTGCGGTTCCTGGCCGGGGTCGGCGGCCGGCCCGGCGGGCTTGCTGTAGCTGCCCTTGCGCGGCAGGCCGTAGAGGGTGCGCACGGCCTGCTCGAGGTCGCGGTCGGGCAGCACGATCCCGGAGCGGGCCAGCAGGCTCAGCGACTCCGCGGTGGCCGGGTGGCGGGACCCGATCTCGGTGCAGATCAGGCGGGGCGCGCGCTCGTCGATCCCGTAGTTCCAGTCGACCAGGTCCTCGATGACGTGCTGGTTGAACACGTCCATCACGTCGTCGGCGATGGTCTGCAGCGACATCGTGAAGAACTCGGCGAAGGTGCTGCCCAGCGCCCACGAGCCGGTCTGCGTGCCGAGGTTGAGGAAGTGCAGCAGCGCTGAGCGGGCGATCTGCTCGTCGTAGTAGCGGATGACCTTGTCGGCGTCGGGGAGGTCTCCCTCGACGCCGCGCAGCAGCAGGTCCGCGCCGTAGGGCACCGCGGCGCCGGCGGCCTCGCCGGAGCGCCAGTTGGTGGCCATCTGCAGTCCGGGGCCGAGGTCCTCGCTCTTGGCGGCGCCCTTGTACACCGGCAGTCCCATGCCGTTGCGGTCGACCGACATGGCCTGGATCCGCAGCATCCGGTCTTTGAGCAGCCAGAACTTGTAGGCCGCGCGCAGCATGGATTGGCCCTGCCAGTTCCCAGCCTCGCGCTCGTTGGTGTACATCACCAGCCGGTCGACCGGGATGTACACCGGGCGGGGCAGCTGGGTGCCGCGGATCAGGTCGCGGGGCGAGGTCGCGGCGGGGGCGTCCTGGACGATGCCGAGCAGGCCGCCGTCGCGGGCGATGTCGAACTCGCTGATCGTGGCCGGCATCCGGGGCGCGAGCTTGCGCAGGCGGTAGCGGCCGCCCTCCAGACGGCAGACCTGCTCGAACGGCATGTGCCCGAACACCTGGTCAAGGAGCGCGTGCCGCAGGTGCTCGGTCCAGGAGAAGCGGTCCCGGGTGCGGCCGGGTGTCTTCGTGTCGGCCCCGTCGATCGGGATGCCGGTGTCCTCGCTGATCTGGGCGACGCACTCGTCGCTGGCACCGTTGGGGTCCAGGCGCCACTCGGTCCGGCGGATCGGCATCGTCACCGCGCGCAGGACGGACTGCACCTGGGTGTCGGTGCGGCGCATCCGGTCGAACACCTTGACGTTGTTCGGCCAGCGCAGTTCGGGCGTGGGCTCGTCGATCGAGCCCCACCACTGGCCGCTGTCGACCTTCCCGACGCCGAGCTCGGTCACGGGTGGGCTGCTCATGCTGTCCTCCGGTCAGAATCCGAGGTGGGCGAGGTCGCCACCGAGCGCGCCCAGGCCGTCGCCGTAGTCGGTGCCGGCGTTGGCCGGGACGGGCAGCGGCGCGGAGACCGGACCGGTGCCGTCCTCGACCGCCCACACCGCCAGAGCGGCGCCCTCGACGGGGCTGACGTCGGTGTCGCCGCGCCGCAGCCAGGTCCAGCCGTCGCCCATCGGGCGCTTCACCGCGGCCTTCACAGCGATGTCGAGTGGTTCCTGGTCGAAGTGCCGGATCACCGGCTCGTCGACGACACCCCGGACGAACCGCTGGTTGGCGTGTGCGGCCTCCAGCTCGGCGGGCACGACCAGTTCGACCCCGGCGCGCTCCAGCGGGGCGAGCAGGTAACCGGCCGGGCCGCGCTTGTTGATCGCGACCACGGTGTGCGGGTGCCGCTCGGCGAGGTCGAGCACCTCGGGCAGCACCCAGGCTGTGCCCCGGGCGTAGCGGACGACCTGCACCAGGAGCTCGTCGTCGACCGACCGGCCGGCGACCATGACCGCGGCCCAGTCCTGTTCGGGCGGCATGGCGATCGCGAACGCGACGTCGGAGGTCCACAGCTCGTCGGCGTCGCGGCCGTCGGCCGTTCGAGACGCCCAGCCGCGGGCGATCCACGCGGTCTTCGAGATGACCTGCCAGCGGCCGTCGGTGGTGACCTGGACAGGCCAGCAGCCGAGGACCTCGCGGGCGAAGTCGCGTTCGTCCATCTCGGCGCGCAACTGCGCGATGGACTCCTCGCTGACGCGACCTCGTCCCAGCGCCGGGAGGGCAGCCGCCCAGTTCCGGCGGTCGTCGAGGAACGCGGCCCGGTCGCGGGTCGCCATGCCCATGACCTCGTCGAGGCTGGTGCCCAGCCCCCAGTCGCGGAATCCGAGCCGACCGTCGCTGTCGCCCTTCGCCGCGCGGTCGGCCAGGGCGTAGAGGACCTTGCCCTCCTCGACGTCACCGCGCAGCGGCGGCGAGGACAGGTAGAGCGTCTGCGGGTTCGGGCGGGCCAGCTGGGTCGGGGCGACGGCGGACTGCTGCTGACGGGTGTAGGCGAACGCCTCGTCGATGACGATCAGGTCGCCGGAGAAGCCGCGGCCGGCGCCCTTGGACCGGGCCATGAACCGCATGCGCTGACCGGTGGACAGCTCGAAGCCCTCGTAGCCGTTGTTGTTGATCACCTTGACGAGCACGGCGCCGTCGTCGAGGGCGATCAGGTTCGGCCCGGCGTCCTCGCCGAGGCGCTCCAAGGCCAGCCGCAGAGCGAGATGAGCCTCCAAGGCCGTCTTCACCTCGTGTGCCGACCACATGATCAGCTGCTCGCCCAGCAGCAGCATCCCGGCCAGCGCTCGCGGGAGCCCTACGCCGGCGGACTTGCCCTGCTGGCGGCCGACGAGCTCGGCGTACTCGCGCGCCGCCCACTTCTCGTCGCTGCGGAACGCGAGCATGTGCTCCAGCGCGTCGGCCTGCCACGGCTCCAGCGGCAGCCCGGCCATCTCGGCCAGCTCCACAGCCTCGGCTCCGTACGATCCGACCGCCGCGGCGGGCTGCAGCTCAACCCGCGGCGCCGGTGCGCCTACGAGCACGGGCTCGGGCCTGGAGGTCAAGTACCCCACCACCCTTCCTGGCCGGGGTCAGCCCGCCGGCGCCGGTGCTGCCCGTCTTCGCAGGGATCGAGGCCTTCGTGAGGTCGGCGAGCAGCGCGCGCAGCGCCAGGGCCTGCTGCCGGGCCTCGGACAGCACGCTGTCGATCGTGATGACGACGTCGCCGCCGTCGGTGGTCTCGTAGCGCAGCCAGGTGCCCTTGTTCTCCAGGGCGTGGTCCAGTCGGTCGAGCCGGTCGGCGAGCCGACACGCCTCATCGAGAACCTGGCGCTGCAGCGGGCCGACCCACGGTTCGTCGGCGACCGAGTCCCACAGGTCCTGACCGCGGGGTCCGTAGCGAGAGCCAATCCGCTCGGTGCGCTCGACGCTGGCCGCGACCGCCTCATTCGCTGCCGCCTGCTCGACGAGCTCGCAGCGGCGCTGCGGATCGCACAGCGAGTGGTCGCCCTTCTTGTGCCGACGGGCACGGCGCGCGCGTTCGGCTGCGGAATCAGGCATCAGGACAACCCCAGCTCGGCTCGGCGCGCCGCGCGCTGGTCTCGGCGCCACTCCGTGTGGCGCTTCTGGTTGCACTCGCGGTGCGCAGCTCGGACGTTGGCTCGGTCGAGCAGGGCACCACCGCCTTCCAGCGGCAGGACATGATCAGCGGTGGGCGATAGTCGATGCGGCCACGCGTGTCGAGGGGAGAACCCTTGGCCGCAGTACCAGCAGGACTTCTCCTCGCGCAGTACCTGCGCGCGCAGCCGGGCCCATCCCGCGCTTGTGTGTCCGGAGTCCGAGCGACGTCGCCTGTTCTTCCGGTGGTTCCGCGGCCGGGCGTGTGGCCCACGGTCGCAGCAGGTCTTCGAGCACCAGCGTTGTCTGGAGGTCGGGCTCTCGATGATGACGTCGCAGGCTGGGTGCTCGCACTCGATCGGAGGCCGCTTCTGAGGGGTCCGGGGGCTGGCGCGTCGACAGCCGTGGCAGCGCCGGAGCTCGGCTGGCAGCGAGCCCGAACCGCTGTAGAGGAGCTTGCCGCAGCCGCTGCACGGGGTATCGGGACGTCTGACCATCGGGCCTCACTCCCGAGACCACGGTGACTCAGCGTGACCGTCACGCCGGGCTGTCACGCGTCACGCCGTGACGTCTGGCAGGTCAGAGAGGCTTTCGAAGCTTCAGAGCGGGGTCGGCGCCCCGGTTTCTGTATTTTTCCTGGTCAGAGGCATGATCGCCGATCTGGCGTCGCGTTTCCGCAGGTCAGAGCGTTGATCGATGATCACGTTGTGCGCGTCCGCAATGTCCGATTCGCGGACGCGTTGTGATCATCGGTGTGGATCACCACTGCCTGAGGCGAGGCCGTGCACGCCTGCCCGTGGCGCCGCGCAGCTGGTTGCCGAGCACCGCGCCGGCCCTGCGGTTGCACCGTCGATGGGCCAGGGCGTCGGGCAGCGCGCCACCGAGGGCGCGTGCTCGCTCGAAGTGGTCGGCGTCGATGCCGTCGATGTCGTTGCGGTCGACGTCGAGCTGGGCTCGGTACATCGGGCCGCCGCATCGGCAGCACGGGTCGCCATCGACCAGCTCGGCCTTGAGCCGGCGGGCCGCGCGCTGGTGCTCACCGTCGTAGCCACGCTCGGTGGTGGTGCCACGCCGAGGCATCAGCTGTGCAGGTAGATGTTGATCGAGCGACGCTGGTCGGCCGCAGGCCAGGTCAGCCACACCGGGTGAGGGATGCGGTAGCGCTGGCATACGGCCAGTTCGATCCGCAGTCGTTCGGCCGCGCTCACGGGTACGCGGCCAGCCACTCGTCGCCGGGCCAGGCCCAGCCGTACTGCCAGGTGCGCACCATCCGTGCGGCCGGGTCGACGGCGCGGGGTACCAGCCAGCCGTCCTCGCGGGCCTGCTCGCGCTGGCTCTCGACGTGGCCGTGGCAGCGTCGGGTGTCGCCGCCCATGCCGCACAGGGTGACCAGGTTGACGGTGGTGTGCTCGCCGCCCTGGGATCGGGGCTTGCGGTGGTGCAGCGAGTACGGGATGCCGATGATCGAGAACCCGCAGCGGGCGCAGGCCTTCCCGTCGCGGGCGAGGACCTGGCGGCGGATGGACTCGGGGATGTCGACCGGCCGGCCGCGGCGGGTGCGGGTCGCGACGCGCGGCAGCTCGGTGCGCTTCAGCTCGCCCGTGCCCCGGGGCAGCGGGGTCTTCCGGGCGAGGGGGGTGCGGCGCTCCAGACTGGACACGGCGACCACCTCGTCCTCGGTGTGGCGCGGTCACAGCTGGGTCCGGAAACGGGCCAGGCCCAGCCGATCCGTAGTCGGCTGGGCCTGGGCACACGTGTACTGAGCGGCGTCACTCTAGCGTTCTCACCTGGGCCTCGCGCAAGTCACTCGGCCGTAGCGACGGGCTTGCAGGCGTTCGGGCATGACCAGCCGCCGGCCTCGAGCAGCGCCACGACGACCTCGGCCTTGCACACCGGACACGACGGCGGGCGGTCGTCTCCCGGGGCGCGCTCGACCAGGAGCAGCGTGGCCGGGTCCACGCGGTAGCCGAGCGCGGTGTAGTCACGGGCCGGGCGCCTCGCCGCTCGCGCCTCGGTCAGGACGCGGTTGAGCTGCTGCAGCTGGGTCTCGCCGACCCAGCGGGCCGGGCAGCGCAGGCAGCGGGCCCGCTGCGGCGTGGCTGAGGTGTCCAGGTTCAGGGTCGGGCGGCGGACGGTGTCGCCGTCCTGGACGACGTAGGCCGTTGTGTGGCCGCAGTCCGGGCACGCGCCGGGGATCGTCCAGTGGTTCTCCGGGTCGAGGACCGCGCGGGCCCGGTCCGGCCAGCCGGCGGCCAGCTCGGCGGCGCCGAGGACCTGGGTCTCGTCGTCGCAGGCCTTCGAGCACCATGACGTCAGGTGCGCGGCCAGGGTGGGGGAGCTGGCCGGGCCGCGGAACGCGGTCGCCTCAGCCACCGTGGTGACGAAGTCCAGGGCCGACAGGGCCAGCGGGGAGCGGGCCGCGCCGGTGCCGGCGCTGGAGTGCCCGGAGTCCGAGCCGTTCGGGATTGCGTCCTGCAGCTGCGCCAGCAGCGAGGGGACCTCGACCGTCGGGACCGTGCGGGCGCGGCGGCGGCGCTCGATCAGGCCGATGGTCTCCAGCGCGGCGTAGGCGATCGAGGTGTCCCGCAGCCGGTAGGCCTCCGACAGCCGGTTCCACGACGCCTGCTCCAGGTCCCGGTCGTCGACGATCTGCTGGTGCTCGTCCGAGCCCGGGACCGGCTCGGCGCGGTTCAGGCGGTGCAGCGACGGCTTCGTCAGCTGGTCCACGGCGACCTGCAGCTCCACAGCGGCCATGGCGGGGGTGACGGTCTGCTCGGTGTCGGTGTGGGGGGCGGACATGCGGGGAGCCTCCAGCGGGCCGGGGAGCGGGCGGGGGAGCAGCACAGCGGTCACGAGTCCTCCGAGGTGCGAGCGCGGGGCGAGTGGGGGCGTGCCATGCGGAGCGAGAGCGACACCCAGACGACGAAGATCAACGAGCCGAGAGCCCGAGTGCTGCCCGTCCATGCCACGTAGGCGGCCAAGGAGATGATGAGCAGCTCCAGCAGCAGCGGGATCCGGGCGGCCCACAGGGCGGCGGGGTCGGGAGCCAGGTCGTGGCCGTGCCCGGTCACCGGTTGTGCCCCAGGTCCTCGCCGACGATGACCCCGGCGATCTCCAGCGAGTAGCTCACCGGCTGGCCCAGCGACCAGCCCGCGAACTCGATCCGGTCCGCCGCCGCCCGCATCAGCGCCGACAGCGGACGCCGCATCGCGACGGGCAGGACCAGCCTCACCGGCATCAGCAACGCCCCCGTCCCATCGCCCGCCGGCGGGGTCACCTCGACCTCGTACGGCACCGTCGGCGCGTCGCAGTCCGGATCGAGCCGGGACGCCGCCTCACGCAGCTTGTGGACGCGGTTCCGGTCCTCCAGGTTCACCGTGCTCCCTCCTCACGTAGCCGGGTCTCCTCGGCCGTCTCAGGGCGGAACTCGACACCGGGGCCGACACCCGGGGCCCGGTCGTCCCGGGTCCACACCACGGCGCGGCCCTGGGTGTCCTCCGCGGCGTCCGGGTGGCGCTCCGCGGTGCCGAAGGTGCGCCACCAGCCGACCCGGCACGCGGCGGCCAGGGGTCGGTCGTCCGGGACGGTCTGCCACCGGCGCTCCGCCATCGCCCGGGCCAGGTCCACGTCGTGCGTCCGGCGCACCAGGACCGACGGGAAGTCGACCCGCGGGTAGTACAGGACGTCAGCCCGGGGCGGCTTCGACTGCACCGCCACCGAGCCGTCCGCCCGCGTCACCCGCTGGCGGCGGTACCGGGGCCGGGACGCGGTCACCCGGGCACCCGCACGGTGACGTGGCCTCCCGGCGCCGGATAGACCGGCGGCCCCGGCGCGGGAGGCACGGACGGGTCGACCTCGACGGCCCGGACATCCGTGATCGCCACACACGCCCCGAGAGCGACGTGCCGGACCGGGTCGTCCAGCTCCAGCACCGCCTCCGGCATCTGCACCGAGTCGCTGCGCTGGACCAGCTCCCGCTGCTCGACGATCTCGGCCGCCCGCACCCGGGACACCGTCGCCGTCAGCTCGACCTGGCCGAGCATGTGGAACGTCAGCCGGCGCTTCACGACCGCCGCCCCGGGGACCGGCGCGGCACCCGCCGCGGCGCGACCGCGATCGGGCCCGCGCACCGGCACACCCGCGCCTCACGCGAGGCGCCGCACCGCGTGCACAGCAGGTCGTCGATCATCGCCTCCACCGACGGGTACCGCTTCCACACCGAACGGGGAGCCGGGCGCTCCGGGGCCGCCGTCACGGCGCGACCATCGGCGCCGGGACCCGGCCGGTGACGATGTCGTAGATCCGCTGATCCCGACGTGCGTCACCCTGAGCCGTGTGGCGCTCCAGCGGCGGGACCTCCACGCCGAGCAGCTTCGCGATGTCGTCCGAGCGCCGCTTCACGGGCGGACGGCCCGGACCCTCCCCAGCGGCAGCGCGCCCGTGGAGCCAGCCGCACGCCAGGACGATCACGTCGCACAGGTCGTAACGCCACGTCGGAAGCAGCCGCTGCTGCCGCAGGATCGCGGCAATCGGCTCGGCGTCGAAGGAAGGGTTGGTGCCCACCCAGACGGCGTCGTGGGTGAGCGCCAGGACATCGGGGGCGAACCGTTCGTGAGGTGTCACCGCATCGAAGTACGAGCCCAGCAGCTCCCGGTCCCAGGCGCCCGTCGCTTCGAGGCCGAGCGGATGCCGGTCCCAGAACCCTCCGACGCGCAGCGCGAACCCGTCAGCGGCGTCCAGGGGGCCCGGAGGCAGCCACCAGTGATGCACGGACTCCGTGCCGTCCGGGGCTCGCCGGATCAGGCCGACCTCCCACGGGACGCGCCGGTGATCGGCCCTGGTGGTCTCGGTGTCCACCCAGACGATCGGCGGCGGGGGAACGGTCTCGGTCTGCTGCTGCTCGGTCATCGTGCTCGCCTCTCGTCCAGGTTGATCAACTTGCCGCGCAGTTCCCGCACCGCTCGCTCCGCCTCCCGCGTGTCCGCCACCAGCAGCCCCTCGGTCAGGCCGGCAACCAGCCGGGCCCGCTCCCGATCCCACGCCGCCCGATGAGCCACGAACAGCGCCGCATCCCGCGCGTACGCAGCCCGCACCGCCACCAGCTCCGCCCCCTGAGCGGCCAGCTCGGCGCGCAGCTGCTCCACATCCCGCGACTCCGCCACCGCGTGCGCTACCCGACGGCGCAGCGATCGCAGGCGGCCGAACCGCGCGCCCTCAGCCACGGTGCTCACCGCCCCGACGACGCGCGGAACGGCGACGCTCAGCCCGGTTCGGGCCAGCTGCGCGGCGCTCCGGGTGCGTGTCGACGCAGCCGCGCACCCACCGGGAGCCCTGCCTCCGCCACCGGCACTGCGACATCGACCTGGCGCGCCGCTCGGTCATCTCGGACCCGTCTGCCAGGCTCCCGGCGTACGCGACCGCGCCGTCGTCCCGCAGTGCGATCAGGCCGCGGCAATGGGTGCACATGCCGCCCGTCAGGAGCTTCACGGCCAGGGCTTCAGCGGCCTCGTCCGGGCCGCGGTGGTTCTCGACCATGATCCGGGCGCCCCGCAGCTGGGCGTGGGCCCACCAGCCGGCCTCCGCCACCGGCACGTCGTCGTGCAGGTAGCCGATCTGCATCTCGCGGGCACCGGTGCGCCCGACCAGCTCGACGGCGGCGTCGAGGACCTCGGTGTTGCGGCGGTCAGCCACGGTCGCCCCCGCCCCGACCGGACGCCGGGCACCCCGCGAAGTGCCCACCCGACGTCGTGGCCTCCAGGTTGCACACCCGGCACACGACGCCCTCGCTCGTCATCACCAGGCCCGACAGCTCGTCGACACGCAGGTCCCGCCACACATAGTCGACCTGGTCGTCACACGCCGAGACGTGTAGCCAGCCCTCCGGGTGCGGGTCCCGCAGGCACTCCATCCGGCCGGCTCGGTTGCCGGTGTAGGCGGTCGCCCCGCAGATCGCGGCCGGTTCGTACGGGCCGATCGGGTCGTCGTCGCCGATCTCGACGCCGGCGAGCGGGTCCGGTGCGGCGGTGTCGTCGGCCGGGGCCGCGGATCGGCCGGTCCGGCGATCGTGGTCCGCTTCGCCCGCCCGGATCTCGGCCCGCAGCGGCTCGTACAGCTCGTCGTCGGCCGGGGGCTGCCCGTCCGTGCGTGCGACAGCCGGGCGGGCGACCCGGTTCAGGTGCTCGGCGACCTGGTCACCGACCCATCGCGGCGGCACGAGCGCGCCGTGAGAGGCGAGCGCATCGCGCACGTCCTGCGCGGTCAGGTCACGCCCGGCGGCCGGGCGGGCGAGCACGGCACGCAGCCGATCCCGGATGCTCGCGACGTCGTCCCGCACCTCCTCGGCGGCAGCCGTCACGCTGCCCTCCGAGCGCATCGCGACACTGGCAGCCTCGGTGTGCAGGTCGTCCAGGTCGGCCACGATCGCGGCCAGCTCGGTGTCCGGCCCGTCGGGCACAGACGAGGTCATCGGGACTCCTCAGTGAAGTAGTTGCGCGCTTCGAGCAGCGCGTCGTAGTCGCTGTTCCCGTAGCAATCCGGGGCCGGAGACCGCCCGTTCCGGACGAGATCGGCGAGGTGCGCATCGACCATCTCGACCCGGGACAGCCCAAGGTCGTGGCGTGCCGGTTCGATGACGTAGTCGCTGATCGGGCCCTCGATCGTCAGCACGGCGTCGTCCTGGCGCAGCCACTGCGGGCGCGCGAGGGCGTCCAGGATGCGTTGGACGAGGTCGCCGCTGTCCGGCCCGTCGGTGGGCCGCTCGACGGCGCTCACCGGGACCCACCGGCCTCGTCTGCCAGCACGGGCGGCTCGACAGCCGGTGCCTCGCCCTCCACGACCTTGCCCATGTCCAGCAGCTCCCCGAATCCGAACAGCCGCCGCCTGTGGAGCCTGAACAGGTCCCTGCCGGACCCATCGCGCCATCGGTGACCCTCTCGGACGCAGCGGAACACCTCGCCGCTCGCTGCCTGCACGTGCACGACGGTCACGTCGTCCGGCGGCGGGTCAGGCAGCGACCAGGTGCGCGGGCAGCGCGTCGCATTCTCCTGCGGGAAGTACCGGATGAGGTTCTCGTCAGCGACGGCGTCCCGGCCGGGGATGGCGTCCAGTGCGTACCAGGTCCCGTCCGACATGCGGCGGTGCACGATCCCGGTATCCGGGTTGACCGCGAGGGCGACGGGCTCGGCGGCCCGCTGGTCGTCGGGCTGCTCAGCCACGGCGGGCCCCCTTCGAGGTGGTGTGTGGGGTGGCGGGTGCCTGCTCCGCGCGGGCCCTGACGGCAGCCGCGCGGAGCAGACGGACCGTGCGCCGGCGCAGCCACCACCGGCCCAGCCAGGTCTCGGCGAGCAGCAGCTCCAGCAGGCCGTGGCCGCCGCCGTACCCGGCGACCCCCGCGACCAGGTGCCGGTCTGGCAGGCACTCGGTGAGGGTGCGGCGCATCGCCGGCGGGACCGCCTGCTCGGCGCGGGCGGCGATCACGACACCGCGGGCGACCGCGATCGCGCCCAGCACACCGAGCGGGCCGTCCGCGGGACACGGGTCCGGGTACTCCGGCCACCACGGGCCCCGGTGGTGGCCGTGCGCGTCGATCAGCTGCGCCGCCGCGGCGAACACCACCGCGGCCTCACGGCGGGTCAGGCCGAAGTGGGTTCCCCCGACGGGCGGGGAGACGGCACGACCTCGGACGGCGGGCAGGACCGCCGTGCCTCGCGGGCCCGACGGAGCCGGTCGACGTGCGCCCCCAGCCCCTCCAGCGGAAGCCCGGTGGCGAGACTCGTGCACCGCTGCCCGCGGAGCGCCCCGCAGCCCCGGAACCGGCCAAGAGGACCCGGCGGGTCGCAGTCCACCAGTAGGGACTCCGCGATCCGCTCGCGCTGCACGATCGACAGGTCGCGGTGGCTGCGCATCGCGGCCACCCCCTCCGGTCGGTGCATACTCGGCCGCCGGTCCAGTATGCACCTGGGTGTGGTGTCGTCCACTCGGTTGCGCGCTCATGCGGTCGCGTCCTCTCGCAGGTCAGCGGGGGTGGAGTCGGCGCGGGCCGGGTGGACGGTCCGCATGGGGACCCGGCCGGTGCGGCCGGGGCGGGTGCAGGGCTCGCCGCGGCGGGACCCGCAGAACGAGCACGGCCGGGTCAGGGCGGTGCGGCGTTCGACGGCGACGGCGGCGCTGGTCGGGTCGTCGGCCGGGCTGATCGCGACGAACGCGTTGTCGATCAGTTCCCGCAGCCGGGCCTGCCCAGCCGGGAGGGCGGCCGGGGTGTCGTCGCTGCCCGACGGCAGCAGCGGCACGTCGGCCAGGGGGCGGCCGGCGGCGAGGGCCAGCATCGCCCGGTCGGCGAAGTCCACCGCGGCGCGGCGGCGCCACACCGACTCCGCGGCCGGGTCGTCGCGCAGCTCCCGCGGCGGCGGTGGGCACGACCAGCGGGACCGGACCTGGGCGCGCAGCGCGGTGATCCGCTCGGCGAGGTGGCCGGGCTGGATCCGGAACCCCGTCCACGCCGAGGTGAGCGCGATCGTGCCGGCGGCGAGCTGGGCGCGGGTCCAGCGCCCGGAGGTGGCGGCGAGCATCCAGCCCTCGACGTCGTCGGCGCCCCGTGGGTGGCCGTCGACGACGGACAGGACGCGGAACACCGGGCGGAAGTCGGCGGCGGTGACGGGCTGATGGTCGATCGGGATGTCCACGGTCACGCTCCTCGGCTGGGCAGCTGCGGGATGGAGCCGGGGTGGCGGCGCTCGTACTCGGCGAACGCCTCGTCGACCGAGGCCAGGGCGCGTTCGGTGACGCTCGGCTTGCGCGCCGGGCGGCGGTTCGCGACCTCGTTCGCGACGGACTGGAACGCGGTCGGGCCCAGGCCCTTGTCGCCCCACGCGGCGAGGGCGTCGAGCAGGAGCGCGTCGGGCCAGTCCCGGCGCAGGAGCACGTCGACCTCGACGCCGAGCTGGGTCAGGACCCGGGGGCCGGGGCGCATGCGGCACGTGCCGGCCCAGGTCTCGACGATCGCGACGGCGGCGCCGGAGCGGGCGGTCCTGGCGAGCTCGCGGTGCCCGGCGGCGCGGCGGCGCTGGCGGCTGCCGAGGGACGCGACGGCGCCGGGGCCCTCGGCGGCGGCTCGCGCGTGCTCGCGCGCGGCGCCGTCAGGCGCTGACGGTTCAACTGACGGTTCACTGACGGTTAGGTGCTCAGATTGGAGGGGGGTCGTGCTCAGATTGGGAGGGGGTCCGCTCAGATCGGGACCGGTGTCAATCTGGGAGGGGGTGCCAGATTGGGAGGGGGCAGAGGTGGCGGCGGGGGCCGGGATCGGGGACTCCGAACGGGTCCGGATCTCCGGCGCCGGACGGGCCTTCAACGCGGCCACGTCGATCCGGTAGACCGCCGAGGCGTTGAACCGCTGCTGCGACGACAGCAGCCCGTCCTCCTCGAGCGCCTGCAGGTGCCGGCGGACCGTCGACTCCCCGGCCTGCGTCTTCGACGCCAGGTGCCGGATCGAGGGCCAGCACACGCCGTCGTCGTTCGCGGCGTCCGCGAGGGCCAGCAGCGTCATCCGCTGCGGCGACGGCACGTCCGACGCCCACACCAGCGTCATCACCGCGATGCTCATGCGCCCACCGCCGGGACCTCAACCGGGCGCACCAGCGCCTCGATCACAGGGACCGACCCCGCCGGGAGCGGGATGTGGCCCATCGCGACACCGACGACGACGGCCTGCGTGCGGTTGCGGGCGCCCAGCTTGGCCAGGACGCGCCGCAGGTAGATCCTCACCGTGTTCTCGGACAGGAACAGCTGGCGGCCCAGCTCGGCGTTCGTCAGGCCGGCCGCGATCAGGCGCAGCACCTGCTCCTCCCGCCGCGACAGCGGGTCGCCCTTCTTCGCGTTCGTCGCCCTCGTGGGCATCAGGTCTCCGTCGTTCCGGCCGCCCGGGCGGCGACCTTGCTGGTGGTGGTCGGGGCGGGCCACGACACGTCGTGCAGCTCCTGCCCCCACAGGTCGACCACGGCCACGACACGGCCGAGGTCATGGGCGCGCGCGGCGAGACGCCACACCGGGGCGCGCTCCCAGAACGCCGGCCCGCCGACCGCGACGAGCACGCGCCCGCACACCGCGGCCAGGTGCTCGTCGCGGCCATCGGCGGGGAGCGGGATCGCGATCTCGTCGTTCACCCCGGCCCGCTCCACCGGCCGGGTCTGGCCGGCGGCGGGGTGCGCGACGACGAACAGGTCGAGGCAGAGCGCGGCCGCGTGATCGACCAGCTGGACGCCGGTGTGGTCGCCCTGGTGGTGCAACTCGGTGGCGCCCTCGTCGTACCAGCGGGTCAGGACCCGGCCCACGCCGCGCGTCTGGGTGTCGGACATGCCCGCCCGGGGCCCGGCGAACGCGACCGCGTCCAGGTCGGCGTTCACGACAGGGCCGCCGTCCGGGCCTCGGCGCGGTCCAGGACCGTCGCAGTGAGAGCGCGCAGGTCCGCGACGATGATCGCGCCCGGGCGGTGCCCACGAGAGCCGCGGCCGTGGAGGACCTCGGTGTACTCGGCGAGCAGCCCCTCGAACCGGCCGCGGTCCGCGTCGGTCAGGGCCCGGTCGACGTGGCGGGCCACCGCGCGCAGCCGGTGCGGAGTCACCTCCATCCGGCCGTCGGGGAACCGGCGCGTGTACTCGACTGTGCTGGCGCGCAACGCAGCCCGGTGCGTGCCGCCGTCTGGGTGCGGGGCACCCCACGACCGGTCCCCGGCGCAGAACGCGCGAGCGGCGTCCATGCCGGCGGCCAGTCCGTTGCAGGCGAGCGCGGACGTGGCCTGCCACTCGAACAGGTGCCGGGCGATCCACGCCGTCGGGTCGGCGCTCATCGTCCG
Organism: Pseudonocardia sp. 2-7; assembly: GCF_056341085.1. Classification (NCBI taxonomy): domain Bacteria; kingdom Bacillati; phylum Actinomycetota; class Actinomycetes; order Pseudonocardiales; family Pseudonocardiaceae; genus Pseudonocardia; species Pseudonocardia sp. 2-7. The sequence continues at coordinate 4,910,511 of NZ_CP094507.1, read as the reverse complement.
GCGCCGATCTCGCTGCGGATCGCCCGGACCTGGTCGATGCTGAGCCCGCTCTCGGCTGCGATCAGGGTCAGAGCGGCGCCGTCGTCGAGCATCCGCTCGACGACATCGACCTGCTCGGGTCGCGGACGATCGGGGATCGCGTCGACTGTGGCTGGGTCAGGCTTCGGGGCCGGTGCGTGAGGCGACGCGGCGCCGCCGACGTCAGCCAGGTACGCCTTGCGGACGTCGGCCGGGACACGGCCGACGCGCGGCACCGCGACGCCGGCGTTGCGCGCCCACTCGCGGATCTCGGCGTTGCTTGGACCATCCGGGACCGGGCTCTCGGCCGGGCGGCCCGCGGAGCCACGGGCACGCGTGGCCTTCAGCGAATCCGCCGGCCGCCCGACGGCGATGTAGGGCTCCAGCAGCCCGCGCAGAACCTCCCGCTGGCGGTCGCTGAGGTCCACGACGAATCGCTCGTCGCCCAGCGTGATCGTGACCGGGCCGCCCTCGCCGTCGGCGATCGGCTCGCCGGTGATGTCGTCGTGCAGCTTCCACACCATCAGTGCTCACCGCGCTTTCCAGAGTCGACAGCGGCCACGAGCTCGGCGCCTTGCGCGGCCTCCCGGGACCGGGCGCGACGGCGGGCGGTCTGGAGGCCGTCGAGGGACACACCCATCCGCGCCGCGATCTGCTCGTCCGGGACACCGGACAGCCGCAGGTGCTCGTCGTCGCCGAGGTCCACCACGGACTGCGGTGCGGCGCCGAGGTCGGGTACCGCGGCGGGGTCGTCGATCGAGTCGTCGTCCCATGCCAGCGGTGGCGCCCAGCCCCGGGCGCGTGCCAGCGCCTTCGAGCGCGTCACGGCGGACCGCTCCCAGCGGGTGCTCGCCGGTGGCGTCGACCAGCACAGGGCGTCGTACAGGTCCCGGATCGCGCGGGCGGTGCGCGCCGACACCTGATCGCCGACGAGCAGGACATCCTGCAGCTGGCGGCGGGCGATCCCGAGACGGTCCGCGCACTGCTGCATCGACCACCCCAGCGCGACGAGGGCGTGCACCCGCCGTCGCGGGCCGACCGCGTTGACCCGCGCGAGGTCCGACAGCGTGTCCAGGTCCGGAGCCGGCAGGGCAGCGTCCTGGACTGTGACCGCCAGCACCCGCTGCGCGACACCGTGGGTGACCCGGCGGGTCGGGGGCAGCCCCTTCGATGGCTGCCCCACCATCAGCGCGTACAGCGTCGGGCGGGTCACGCCGGACACCGCGGCGATACGGCGGAGCGTGACTCCCTGCTCCCGCAGCGCCTCGACGTGGGAGCGGACCACAGCGGCGTCGACCGTCGCGGTCTGCCCGGCCGCGCGGCGACGCCGGTAGGAACGGGTGCGCGCGGCGTCGTAGCGGCGCTCGATCGCGGTGCGGGCGGTCACGACCGGCCCCCGTCCACCAGCACCAGCAGCCCGCGGCCGCCCGTCTGGTCGAGCTCCTCAGCCGCGGCACGGCCGGCGTCGGTCAGCTCGTAGCAGCGAGCTTCGGGCCGGACCGTCGGGTCGAGCAGGTCCGCGGCCGACCGAAGCTGGGCCGCGATCCGGACCAGGTCGTCGCGGGTCAGGTCCGACCGCGGCGCCTGGGCCTCCCACGTCATCAGCGCGTCCACCGCGCGGACGGCCAGCTCGGCGGCCTGGCCGACCGCGGCGGCAGACACCGGGGCGGTCACGTCGACACCCCGCTGATCAGAGCGCGGACCTGCTCGGCCTGCACCGGGTCCATCCCGTGCTTCGCGTCCGGGCGCTGGTGCACGCCCTCCTGCAGGTCGACGAACGACAGCAGCCGGATCCGCAGCGCGGCCACATCCACCCCGGCCGCCGCGGCGACGTCGTCGAGCGGGACGCCGGCCACAGCCGCGGTCAGCCCCCACTCCACGACGAACGCGTCGACCAGACGGGCGAGATGAGCCCCCTGCGCGAGCAGCGTGACCGCGTGCTCGGCGACCTCCTCGTCTGTCAGGTCCACACCGCCGTGCCGGTAGCCGGTCAGCAGCGACTGGCGGCGGCTGATGTCGGTGCCCAGCGCGTCCCAGGTGCCCCGCACGTCGGCCGGGGTCTTCGGGGCGCTCACCGCGCACCACCCGAGGCCGGGTCGGTCTGCTCGGTCTTCCACCACACGCGCTTCACCGGGACCGCCTGACCAACTCGATGCGGTGCTCGTCGAGCAGCCGCAGCGCGGCGTCGACCCGCGGGGTCGGGACGTCCTTCGCCAGCTCAGTCAGACGCTGCGTGGTCGTCGCCCACCCGCCGGCCTCCGACGTGACGAACGCCGTGGACACCCCGCACGCGACGAGCAGCGACAGCACGTCGTCAAGGTCGTCGCCGTGCAGCAGCTGCAGGCCGTGCGTCGCGGGCAGCGTCATCGCCTGCTGTGCCGCGGTCGTGTGCGCCGCGTCCGCGTACCGGCGGGCGGTCTCGACCTCGGCGGTCGGGTACGGCGAGCACACCCGCGGGGTGCCCGCGCGCTTCTGCGCGAGCTGGTACGCCATCCCGCCGATCAGCAGTGCGGCACGACGGCCCCGGATCAGAAAGGTCATCGTCTTCACCAGCCACTCGACCGAGCGCGGAAGCTCAGGTTTCGGCTGGTCGGGGGCTACACTCTCGGTGCGCCCTTCGGATTCGATCATCAGCGTTCTCCGTGGGGTTGGGACCGGCAGCCGGTGACGCGGCGGCCGGTCCTTCTTCTTGTTCAGGCGGGTTGCTGGGCGGGGGCCGGCGTCCCTGGTGGCGGGGCGACGAACACCTCCGCCGAGATCCCGAGCTCCCGGGCGATCGCCATCAGCTGATCGCCGGTGAACGGGGCGTCCTCTCGAAGCCGTCGGGCGAGGACGTCGGTCGGCCAGCCCAGCCGTTCTGCGAGACGCCGACCACTCACCCGCTGGGCGGCAAGCTCTGCCCGAACGCGTGATGCGACGTACGCTCTGTCGCTGTGCATGCAGCCATGATGATGCGCTGAGTAGATCAGCGTCAAGCCGGGTTGATCGATCCCCAGCTCAGCCCCGGTGTGTCGCGATCACCGACGCGTTGACGCGCTCAGCGCAACGGCCTTACTGTGAGCGCATGACCAATGCAGTGGTACCCACAGGCAGTGACCAGGCTTCGATCGGCGACGAGCTGACCGGCGAGATCCGCGCCTTCATCGGCAGGCGGCGAATGTCCGGCCGAGACCTGGCGCGAGCGCTCGGCCGCGAGCAGTCGTGGGTGAGTCGTCGGCTGTCCGGCGCGACGCCGATGACCACCAACGACCTCGACGAGATCGCAGCCGCGCTGGGCACCTCAGCGTTCGAACTCGTGCTGTCGACCCCCAGCGGGAGGAGGGTTGCTCAGCAGTCGATAACGGCTCGGTAACCTGATCGGGTGCGCCTGGCCGTTCTCGACGTGGGGTCCAACACCGTTCACCTCCTGGTGGTGGACGCCCACCGCGGTGCTCACCCGAAGCCCATGTCGTCGGAGAAGGACCAGCTGCGCCTGGCCGAGCACCTCGACCGCAGGGGAGCGCTGGGCCGCGACGGCGTGAAGGCGCTGCTGGAGAGCGTGCACCGGGCCCGGGACACCGCCCGGGCCGCCGGCTGCGACGACCTCCTGGCGTTCGCCACGTCCGCGCTGCGCGACGCGACGAACTCCGCCGAGGTCCTCGCCCGGGTGCAGCGCGAGACCGGGGTGGCGCTGGAGGTCCTGCCCGGCGAGGACGAGGCCCGCTGGACCTTCCTCGCCGTCCGCCGCTGGTGCGGCTGGTCGGCCGGGCGCCTGCTCGTGCTCGACATCGGCGGCGGCTCGCTGGAGCTGGCCGTCGGGCGCGACGAGACCCCCGACGTCGCCGCGTCGGTGCCGCTGGGTGCGGGCCGGCTGACCCGCGACGCGTTCACCTCCGACCCGCCGTCGCGGGCGGAGGTCGCCGCGCTGACCGAGCGCGTCCGCGACGAGATCGCCCCCGTCGCCGGACGGCTGCGTGCTGCGGGGCGCCCGGACCGGGCCGTCGGCACCTCCAAGACCTTCCGGACGCTGGCCCGGCTCGCCGGTGCCGCGCCGTCCAGCGCCGGGCCGGGCGCCCGCCGCACGCTGACCGCGCAGGGCCTGCGCCAGCTGTCGGCGTTCATCACCCGGATGTCGGGTCCCGACCTCGCCCAGCTCGACGGCGTGAGCGCCAGCCGGGCGCACCAGCTCGTCGCCGGGGCGGTCGTCGCGCAGGCCGCGATGGACGCCCTCGGCGTGACCGAACTCGAGATCTGTCCGTGGGCGTTGCGCGAGGGAGTGATCCTCCGGCGCTTCGACATGCTCGATGGGACGAACGGGGACGACCGCTCGGCGCAGACATCCCCGGGCGGGCTTGGACCCTTGACAACACACAGGGCACGGTGGTCGTGATGAGTGTGGACAGCGGAGAGCCTCGCCAGCGGACGGTCGCGGAGCTCCTGGCCGCCAACGGCGGCCAGCAGCCCGGACGACGCCGCCGTCGTCGCGCCGCGGAGGACGACGAAGGGCCCGGCGCCCCGTCGCCCGCGGCACCCGCGCGGACGGACGTGGCGGCCCCGCCGCGACGCCCCGCGGCCGCCGACCGTGTCCGCCCGCCCGAGGGCGCGGGCGGGTTCGCCCCGCGCGGCGGCGACGGCCCGCCGCCCATCGAGCACCCCTCGTTCCCGCCCGCGCGCCGCCCCGACCCCTCCGAGGGGCAGGCCGGGCGCGCACCGGAGCCGTTCGTACCGAACGGCAACGCCCCGAACGGTGGTGCCCCCCACGGCGGCGCTCCGAACGGCGGCAGCCCGAACGGCGGCAGCCCGAACGGTGCTGCGCCCCACGGGGCCACGGCCTTCGGAGGCGCCCCGAACGGTGCCCCGCCCCGCAGGCCGCAGGGCCCGCCCCCCGGTCAGTGGTCCGCGGGTCCCGGCCCGGCCCCGCAGGCCCGTCCGCTCCCGCCCGAGCCACAGGGCCCGCCGAACGGCCGCCCCTACGGTCACGACGACGGCCCCGCCACCCAGGCCTGGGGCCCCCGCGACGCCCCGCGCCCGGCCGGTCCGTACGGCCCCCCGCCCGGCGCGGCCGACGACGGCCCCGACGAGATCCCCACCAGCCGGCTCGGCGCCCGCCGCCCGGCCCCCACGGCCGACGACGACGGCGGCCCGCCCACCCAGTTCGGCGCCCCGCCGCTGGACGACGAGCACGACGGCCCCCGTCCGCATCCGGCCGACGCGGGCCCGCCGACCGGCGCCTACGACCCGTACACCGACGACTACGACGACCAGCAGGGTTACGACGACCGGGGCTACGAGGACCGGGGTCACGAGGACCGGGGTTACGAGGACCGGGGCTACGACGCCGACCCCCGCTACGACGACCGCCACGGCCCCGCCGGGTACGACGACGGACCCGGCTCCGCCGACGGCGGCCGCACCGGCGTGCTCGCCCCCGAGCGCCCGCAGGACGACGACTACGACGACTACGAGGACCACGGCGAGCTCGCCGCCGGCGCCGTCGAGGAGGACGAGCACCCGCGTCGCCGCTTCGGACGCCGCGGCGCCGTCACCGACAGCGGTGCGCAGCCGCCCGCGGGCCTCGACGGCGACACCCCGTCCGGTGCGGCCGGGACCGGCCAGGCCTGGGCGGTCGTCATCGCCCAGTGGATCGGCGGCGCCGTCGCCGGTGCGGCGATCTGGGTGCTGTTCCGCTACCTGTGGACCTCGCTGCCGATCGTGGCGCTGTCGCTCGCGGTCGTGCTGACCGTCGGGCTCGTGCTCGGCGTGCGGGCCCTGCTGCGCAACGACGACCTGAGGACCACGCTGTTCGCGGTGCTCGTCGGACTGCTGCTGACCGTGTCCCCGGCGATCCTGGTGTTGGTGGACCGGTAACGATGAGCGACGGTGTGACGACTCGACGATTCGTGACACCGTCGCGCCCGCCCACCGCCGACCTGCCCGGGGCGGCGCCCGTCGCGCTGTCCACGGCCTCGGTCTACCCGGAGGGCGTCGCCGCCGGGTTCGAGATCGCCGGTGAGCTGGGCTACGACGGCGTCGAGCTCATGATCTGGACCGACCCGGTCAGCCAGGACCCGCGCGCGGTCGAGCGCCTCGCGCACCGCCACGGGGTGCCGATCCTCGCCGTACACGCCCCCTGCCTGGCCGTCACCCAGCGCGTCTGGGGGGCCGACCCGGTGCACCGGCTGCGCCGCACCGTCGAGGTCGCGGCCCGGCTCGGCGCACGCACCGTGGTGGTGCACCCGCCGTTCCGCTGGCAGCGCCGCTACGCCGGGGTCTTCGCCGACGAGGTCGCCCGCGCCCGCGAGTTCCACGACGTCACGCTCCCGGTCGAGAACATGTTCCCGGTGACCCGCGGCGCGATCAGAACCGTGCCCTACGCGCTCGGCCACGACCCGACCGAGGTCGGGTTCGGCGCCTACACCCTGGACCTGTCGCACACCGCCGCGGCCGGCGTCGACGCCCTCGACCTCGCCGGGCGGATGGGGGACCGGCTCACCCACCTGCACCTCACCGACGGCTCCGGTGCCCCGCGCGACGAGCACCTGGTCCCCGGCCGCGGGGCGCAGCCGTGCGCCGAGGTGTGCCAGCGCCTGGCCGACTCCCGGTTCGCCGCGGACGGCGGCACCGTCGTCCTGGAGGTGTCGACCCGGCGCTGCCGGACCCGGCAGGAGCGCACGGCACTGCTCGCCGAGTCGCTGCTGTTCGCCCGGCTGCACCTCACCCCGACGATGTCCGCCGCCGCCCCTACCCGTGGGTAACATGCCCGCATGAGCAGTACGACGGTCCGGCCCTTCGCCGACTCGCACGTGATCGAGCACCTCGGGGACGGCCGGTTCCGCGCCCGGCTCGACGGGACCTGGGCGATCGGGGACAAGGCCTTCGGCGGCCTGCTGATGGTCCTCATGGCCAAGTCCGGGCTGGCCCGCCTCGCGGCCGACGACGCCCCCGCGCCCGACCCGCTGGCCGTCGCCGTGGACTTCCTGCGCGCGCCCGACCTGGGCCCGGTCGAGATCACGACCGACCCGCTCAAGGTCGGGCGGACGGTGTCCACGGTCGCCGTGCGGCTGCACCAGGAGGGCAGGCTCATGCTGCACTCCACCGTCACCGCCGGCGTGCTGCCGACCGAGGCCCCACGCCTGGACGACGGCTCCGCGCTCGCCGTCGAACCGGACCCGGACGCGCTCGACCCGGCGTCGGCCGAGGGCGGCGCGCGCGGCCTGGCCGCCGCCTGCGAGCTGCGCTACCCGCGCGGCGCGCTGCCGTTCCTGCGCGGCGAGACCGGGCCGCCGGAGATGACCGGCTGGGTCCGCCCGCGCGGCGAGGAGCCGGACGTGTTGTTCGCGCTGATGGCCGGCGACATCCTGCCCCCGACCGTGTTCAACCTCGGCGGGACGTTCGGCTGGGCGCCGACGGTGCAGCTCACCGCGCTGCTGCGGGCCCGACCCGCCCCGGGCTGGCTGCGGGTCGGGTCCCGCTCGCGTGCGGTGTCGAGCCCGCCCGCCGGCGGCGGGGTGTCGAGCGCGCAGTTCGACGAGGACGTCACCGTCGTCGACGCGCGCGGCCGCACCGTCTGCCAGGCCCGCCAGCTCGCCCTGGCCCCGCTGGCCCGCTGAGGGGTTCCTACGCTGCCCCCATGACGAGGATCGCGGTACTGGGCGGGGGACGGATCGGCGAGGCGCTGCTCGGCGGGCTGCTGGCGGCCGGACGGGACGCCGGTGACCTGGTGGTCGCCGAGCGGTACCCGGCGCGGGCGCAGGAGCTGACCGCGTCGCTGGGGGTCACCGCGGCCCCGGTCGACGAGGCGGTGCGCGGGGCCGGGACGGTCGTCGTCGCCGTCAAGCCGCAGGACGTCGTCACGCTGCTCGGCGAGGTCGCCGGGGCGCTGGAGCCGGGCGCGCTCGTCGTGTCGCTGTGCGCGGGCCTGCCGACCTCGCTGTTCGAGGGCGCCCTGCCCGACGGCACGCCGGTCGTGCGGGTCATGCCGAACACCCCGATGCTGCTCGGCGCGGCGATGTGCGCGATCTCCCCGGGTGCGCACGCGACCCCCGCGCACCTCGACGAGACCGAGGCACTGCTGTCCACCGTCGGCGCGGTGCTGCGCCTGGACGAGGCGAAGCAGGACGCCGCGACCGCGCTGTCCGGCTCCGGGCCCGCGTACTTCTTCCTCGTCGCCGAGGCGATGATCGAGGCGGGCGTCGGGCTGGGCCTGACCCGCCCCGACGCGACCGAGCTGACCGTGCAGACCGCGCTCGGTGCCGCGCGGATGCTGCGCGAGACCGGCGAGCACCCCGCGGTGCTGCGGGAGAACGTCACCTCGCCGGCCGGGACGACGGCGGCCGCCCTGCGCGAGCTGGAGCGGCACGGGCTGCGTGCGGCCCTGGCCGACGCGGTCGCCGCGGCGCACGACCGCTCGGTGGCGCTCGGTCGCGGCTGACCCGGGCCGCCGGTACCTCGTTCAGCTCATCGTATGACGCAAAGTCACACGGACGCGCCGTGCTGTAGCACGATCGGGCCCCCCTCTGGCGGACCGATCGTCACATCCGCCCCGGTAGACTGCACCTGCATCCCCCACCACCGGGCGAACCGGGGAACCCGTCTCGGGGGAGGAAGGCGGTGCCCCATGGCGGCGGAACGTCCCGAGCCCCTACGGCCGTCCCAGGTCCAGTTCCTGACGGTGGCCGAGGTCGCGTCGATGATGCGCGTCTCGAAGATGACCGTGTACCGGCTCGTCCACTCCGGCGAGCTGCCCGCCGCGCGGGTCGGTCGTTCGTTCCGCGTGCCGCAGCGCGCGGTCGAGGACTACCTGCGCAACGCCTACTTCGACGCGGGCTGATCCCCGGTGGGGTGAAGGCCGGTACGCCCGGGTAGACTGGTGAACCGGCTGCCGACCCCCACCGGTCGCATCGCGTCGTCGCCCCGCTCCGGCGGGCGTCGCCCGGCCCGCGCCTCGTGTCCACGTGCACGGATCGTGCGGGCGGCCCACTCCGAGGTCACCCGGTGGAGCGGTCGCTGACGATCTGCGTCGACACAGGAGGAGCACCCACATGGGCTCGGTCATCAAGAAGCGCCGCAAGCGGATGTCGAAGAAGAAGCACCGCAAGCTGCTGCGCAAGACCCGGGTGCAGCGCCGCAAGCTCGGCAAGTGACTCGCGCACCGGCCGCGCCCCCGCCTCCCCGCGGGTGCGCGGCCGGTGTCGTTGTGGCGGTCCGTCCCCCGGACGGACGCGTCGCGCACCTCACGTGTCCGCGTACCTGCCCGGTGTGACGGGGCGGGACTACGATCGGCACGATCTCGCGTCAGCACCCGGTGAACGGAGCTCCCATGGACCGGCCGACCCCGAACGTCGTGCTGGTCACCGGGGTCAGCGGCTTCCTCGGCGGGCACCTCGCGGCCCGGCTGGCGGCCGACCCGGCCATCGACCGGGTGCTGGGCGTGGACACCGTCCCCCCGCCCCGGGACCTGCTGAAGCGGATGGGCCGCGCCGAGTTCGTGCGCGCCGACATCCGCAACCCCCTCATCGCGAAGGTCATCTCCTCGGCGAACGTCGACACCGTCGTGCACGCGTCGCTCTCGGCCAGCCCCGCCTCGGCGGGCGGCCGCGCGACGATGAAGGAGATGAACGTCATCGGCACGATGCAGCTGCTCGCCGCGTGCCAGAAGGCGACCAGCGTGCGCCGGGTCGTGCTCAAGTCGACGACCGCGGTCTACGGCTCCAGCTCCCGCGACCCCGCCGTGTTCGACGAGGCCATCGGGGCCAAGGACCTGCCCTCGGGCGGGTACGCCAAGGACGCCGCGGAGATCGAGGGCTACCTGCGCGGGTTCAGCCGTCGCCGCCCGGACGTCACCACCACGGTCCTGCGGTTCGCCAACTTCATCGGCCCGCGGATGGACACCGTGCTGTCGCGCTACTTCGCGCTTCCGGTCGTCCCCACCGTGCTGGGCTACGACGCCCGCATCCAGCTGCTGCACGAGGAGGACGGCCTCGCCGTGCTCGAGCGTGCCGCCACCCACGAGCTGCCGGGCGTGTTCAACGTCGCCGCGCACGGGGTGCTGATGCTGTCCCAGGCCATCCGGCGCGCTGGCAAGATCGCCGTCCCGGTGCCGAGCGGCGCGGTCGGCCCGGTCAGCCGGGTGCTGCGCGGCGCGCGCGTCGTCGACTTCTCCCCGGAGCAGATGCGCTTCCTCAACTTCGGCCGGGTCGTGGACCTCACCCGGCTGATCGACGACTTCGGCTTCGAGCCGCGGTGGACGACCACCCAGGCGTTCGACGACTTCGTACGCGGCAAGGCGCTGGCGCCGGTGCTCGGCCCGGAGCGGATCGCCTCGCTCGAACGGGGCGTGCTCGGCCTGGCCCGGTCGCTGCGGTGACGGGTCGGGACGGCGGCATGCGGGCACGCGAGCAGGGACGGCCGGACGGCCGCGGTGGTACGACGAAGGGCGACGGCATGGCCGAGGCGCGGGTGATCCCGATCCGGGGCAACCGGGGGCCTGCCCGGCCCGCGCGGGCGGAGGAGCCGTCGCGGCCCGCGCCGGTCGCCTCCGCACCCGAGCCCGAGGACGACGAGGGCCCGGCCTGGGAGGCCGCGCTGGAGCAGGTCCTGGAGTTCCTGCGCCGCCGGCTCGCGGGCGACTACCCGATCGACGAGTTCGGGTTCGACCGCGAGCTCACCGACGCGATGGTGCTGCCCGCCCTGCGCCCGCTCTACAAGCGCTGGTTCCGCGTCGAGACCATCGGCACCCACCACATCCCCGAGACCGGTGGCGCGCTGATCGTCGCCAACCACTCCGGGACGCTGCCGCTCGACGCGGTGATGACGACCGTCGCGGTGCACGACGACCACCCGTCGCACCGGCACCTGCGGCTGCTCGGCGCCGACCTCATGTTCACCATGCCGGTCTCCGGCTCGCTGGCCCGCAAGGCCGGCGCGACGCTGGCCTGCAACCCCGACGCCGAGCGGCTCATGACCTCCGGCGAGCTCGTCGGGGTGTTCCCCGAGGGGTTCAAGGGCATCGGCAAGCCGTTCCGGGACCGCTACAAGCTGCAGCGGTTCGGCCGCGGCGGGTTCGTCTCCGCCGCGCTGCGCACCGGTGTCCCGATCATCCCGTGCTCGATCGTCGGCGCCGAGGAGATCTACCCCAAGATCGGCGACCTCGCGCCGCTGGCCCGGCTGTTCGGAGCGCCGTACTTCCCGGTCACGCCGACCTTCCCGCTGCTCGGTCCGGCGGGGCTGATCCCGCTGCCGTCGAAGTGGTACATCGAGTTCGGCGAGCCGATCCGCACCGACGACCACACCCCGGCCGACGCCGACGACCCGATGCTCGTGTTCAACCTGACCGACCAGGTCCGGGAGACCATCCAGCACACGCTGTACCGGCTGCTGTCCCAGCGGCGCAACGTGTTCCTGGGATGATCCGGCGGCCGGACCCGCTGCGGTGGCTCTGGTACGCCGCCGGCGGACGGCTGCCCGCGCGGTACCGCGGGTGGGTGCTGCACGACACGACCTGCCGCACCTGGCACCTGCGCCACTTCGCGCGCACGGCGGCGGTGCTGACGCTGCTGTCGGTGCCGCTGGCGCTCGCCGTCCCCGGTCCGCTGTGGCTGCGGCTCACCGCCCTGCTGCTGGGCTGGCTGGTGTCGCTGCAGTACGCGCTGTTCGTGATGGAGGAGTCCGTCGAGCACCGCGTGACGAAGGCCGGCTACCCCGCGGGCACCGCCCGCGCGACGCGACGGGAGGCCACCGCCGACGAGCGGGCCGAGGCCGCCCGCCGCTACGCCGAGCGCTACCGCGGGGCCCCGCCGCCCTGAGCGGCCGGGCGGGTCAGCGCTTGCGGTAGGCCATGCCGGCCGCCACCGCCCCGGCGACGGCGCCCGCGCCGAGCACTGAGGGCACCCCGATCCGGGCGGCCTTGCGCCCGGTCCGGAAGTCGCGGATCTGCCAGTTGCGGGCCTTCGCGACGTCACGCAGCTCGGAGTCCGGGTTCACCGCGACCGCGGTACCGACCGCCGAGAGCATCGGGACGTCGTTCACCGAGTCCGAGTACGCGGTGCAGCGACGCAGGTCCAACCCCTCCGACGCGGCCAGTGCGCGGACAGCGTGCGCCTTGGCCGGGCCGTGCAGGATCTCGCCGACCAGCCGTCCGGTGTAGAGCCCGTCGACGGACTCCGCGACGGTGCCCAGCGCCCCGGTCAGCCCGAGCCGCCGCGCGATGATGCGGGCCAGCTCGATCGGCGTCGCGGTGACCAGCCAGACCCGCTGACCGGCGTCGAGGTGCATCTGGGCCAGCGCCCGGGTCCCGGCCCAGATCCGGTCCGACATCAGCTCGTCGTAGATCTCCTCGCCGAGCGCGACGACCTCGTCGACCGGACGGCCCGCGACGAACGACAGCGCGGTGTCGCGGTGTCCCGCGATGCCGCCCTTGTCCTCCCGGCCGCCGACCCGGAACTTGATCTGCTGCCAGGCGAAGCCGGCCATGTCGGAGGTGGTGAAGAACTTGCGCGCGGCCAGGCCGCGGGCGAAGTGGAAGATCGACGCGCCGACCATCATCGTGTTGTCGCAGTCGAAGAACGCGGCGGCGGTGAGGTCGGGCGGCGCGCCGTCCCCGCCCTCCGGGCCGTCGGGGTGGTCGTCGGCCTCGGCGGCGACGGCCGCGGCGGCGGAGGCCTGACCGGCCCGCTGCGCGGAGTCGAGGGCGGTCGCCCGCTCCAGCACCCCCGGCTCCTCGGAGAGCCCGGTGTGGGTGGGCGGGTGAGACTCGCGGGTCCCGCTCTGGTCGAGAGGGGGGACGGACCCGGGATCACTCACCACGGCGGCCTTCCTGGTGCGACGGCGTCTCGCGTCCCGAGGGGATCGGGGCGCGGCCCCAGCCTACTGCCGGAACGCGGGAGCGGGCCCGGCCTCCGGTACGTGACACATGCCGACGCACCGGGGACCGGGCCCGTACCCGTGGTGTCCGGAGCGGATCAGCCGAGGGTGACCGGGCCGAGGCCCGGCAGCAGCGGCGGGATCGTGATCGGCGGCAGCAGGCGGTCCTGCTCCGACGACGACTCCGACGAGCTGCCGGACCCGCTGTCGGAGGTGGTCGACCCACCACCGTTCAGCAGCGGCAGCCCGCCGCCCTGCTGCGCGGACCCCGAGGTGGTCGGGGCCTGCGAGGTCGAGGTCGCCGGACCGGAGGTCGGCGACGGCGACGGCGTGCCGGTCGCGGTCTCCGACGGCGTCACCGGCGCGGACTGCTCGACGGCCTGCGCCGAGGACGGCCCGCCCGCGGTGCGGCACTCGCCGGGCACCGGGCCGAGGTCGTCGACGGTGCCGCCGCTGTCCGCGGCGCAGCCGGTGCCGGCCCGCAGCGCCTCGGCCCGGGACAGCACCCGGTCCAGCAGGCGGATCGCCTCCGAGGTCTCCCCGCGGCTCTCGGCGGGCAGGTCGGACTGCAGACGGGTGATGCGCCCGGACTGGGCGGCCGCCCAGGTCCGCAGCTCGGCCAGGCGGGAGGTGTCCGCGCCGTCGGTCCCGGCGCCGGTCAGCATCAGCCTGCTGCCGGTGCTGGTGGCCCGGTCGAAGTCGCCCATCGCGGACGCGACCGCGTCCGGCGACGGCGGTGTGGACCGCGCGACCAGGCTCTCCAGCTCGTCGACCCGGGAGCGGGCCAGGTCGAGCTGGCGGGCGGCCTCGGCCTGCTGGCCGACGGTGAACACCCCGCCGACGCTCTCGCTGGCGCGCTTCATGCCGTACATCGCGTCGCCGGGCAGGGCGTCGCGGCTGGCGGTCGAGGTCACGCCGGCGATCACCGCGAGCGCGGCGAACCCGCCGACGACGACGCCGAAGCGCTTGCGGACGCTCGGACGGCGGCGGTCCAGCATCCGGGCGCCGGACTGCGCCGGGCGGGCGGAGTCGTCGCGGCCGGGGCCGGCCTCGGCGTCGCGGGCCGGTCCGGCCGGGGCGCCCACCTGCTCCGGGTGGTCCGGGTGGTCCGACGGCAGCACGTGGCGGCCGCGGCGCGGACGGCTGCTGCGACCGGTCGGGTCGTCCGCGGCCGGGGCGTGCTCGCCGGCGGCGCGGCGGTTGGACACCGCGTCCCAGTCGAGGTCGTCGGCGATCGGAGGGCCGATCGGCGCGGTGAGGTCGGCCTGGTCGACGCGGTCGAACCGGTCGCCGAACGGGGACCCGCCGGACTGCTGTCCGACGCCCTCCTGGGCCAGCACCTCGAACAGCCGCGCCCGCATCCGGGCCGAGGCGTGCGGATCGGGCGAGAGATCACGCCGCGAACGGTCCAGCGCGGCGGCCAGCGCGATCTCGTGCGCCAGCTCCTCCGATGCAGGGGCACCCGCCGGCGCACGGTCGAAACCGTCGTCGCCGGGGTACCCGTCGTCCCATGCCCTGGGCATGCCGTCCGTCCTCACTGCAGTCTCGCGCTGCTCGTCGGCGCGTGTGGCGCCGTCAGTGCGCGCCGGTCTGTACAACGACCGACCGCGGACGAGGTTACGGCCTTCCAACCGTTCACCGCATCGAGTAGTGCGTTCGGCGCAGTGATCGACACACCCTCTCGCGTTCCGGCTGATCCGGCGGCAGACCCGCTCACCGCAGACCGTCCGGGAGGAGCTGCGCGAGACGACGCACCGCGCGGTGCTGCAGCGCCTTGACCGCACCCTCGTTGCGGTCCATCAGCTCGGCGGTCTCGGCGACCGACAGGCCCTTGAGGAACCGGTACTGGATGCATTCGCGCTGGTCGGAGTTGAGCTTGGCGATCGAGGCCAGCAGCTCGTCGTTGGTCGCCATGTCGAGCACCTGCTGCTCGGGACCGCCGGTGCTGGGCGACAGCTCGACGATCTCCGAGGTCGTCTGCTCCAGCCGGAACCGGCTGGACTTGACGTAGTCGAAGATCAGGTTCCGGGCGATGGTGACGAACCAGGCCCCGATGTCGCGGCCCTGGTAGCTGACCGAGGAGATCCGGCGCAGTGCCCGGACGAAGGTCTCCTGCGTCACGTCCTCGGCGAAGGACCGGTCACCCATCCGGAACAGCACGTACCGGTAGACCACGTCGTGGTAGCGCTCGTAGAGCTCGCCGAACGCGGCCGCGTCGCCGGCCTGGCAGGCCTCGACGAGGGCCCAGGAGCTGTTCGCGTCCTCGACGGCGCGGGCGGCCTCGTCGGCCGGGTCGGCCTCCGGGCGCTGCAGCTCCTGCGAGATCTGCGGTGCCTGTCGTGGCATCGGCATGTCCTGCTCGGTACGGCCGGGTGGACCCGACCGGGTGGTCCGGCCGTCCGGGCGGTGTAGGGCGGGGCCTGCGGGGTACGTGGGGGGAGCGTCGACCAGGGGAGCGGACGCGATCGGCCCCGTCGGCTGGGACGGTGCAGAGGTCGCTGAAGTCACGGACACCTCCCCGTCCGGCTGGGGGCGGACGGTGTCGGGTCTGTCCTGGCCGGGTTCGGGGGCCCGGGTCGGACGGACGGTCTCGGGGATGGTCTCGGAGCGCTGCTGTCGGAGCAGGCGGTGCGGTCGCATCGGCCGGGTCATGGATCCCGGGGGGTCGGACGGGGTACGGCTCGGCGGGCGACCCGGCCGGCGGGGACCGCCGGCGCGTCCCGCGCGGCGCGGCGCGGTGTGCGCCGTGGCGCGCTGGCGTCGAGCTGCATGCCACTCCCTCGGGTGAGTCGCGCGACGAACCGGCGGTTCACGCGTTGAACTTCATGTAGCGGCGGAGCATAGACGTCTGTCGAGTGGCGCAACGCACTCGCCGCCTCTCGTCGCGTGCCGTTCCGGCGAGCGGCCCGATACGCGCGGTGGACGAACCGTGCGCGAAGCGTGTCCGAATCGACACGTGGCGTACACAGCGGTGAGCGGTCCCTCGGGACACGACGGTCGTGGCCGGGTTTGGAACACTGGCGGCGACGCGTGCCGACGAGCCGACCCCGCCCCGGCGGGTCCGAGGATGGAGACCGCCGTGCCGAGTTCCGACCCCGTGCCGGGCCACCGTCCCGACCGTCCCGCCCACCTCGCCGACCTGGTGGCGCGCAACGCCTCCGAGCGTCCGGGCCACGACGCCGTCCGTGACCTGTCCGGCCCGGCGCCGCTCACGCTGACCTGGTCGGCGTTCGACGCCGCGGTCTCCGCCGAGGCCGCCCGGCTGCGTGCGGCGGGCGTCCGCCACGGCGACCGGGTCGCGATCGGCCTGCCCGACGGCGCCGACTACTGCGTGGCGCTGTTCGGCGCGCTGCGGGCCGACGCGGTCGTCGTACCGTTCGGCGCGGGCTCGGTGACCCGCGAGCTCGAGGTCGTGCTCGACCAGGCCCGGCCGGTCGCGGTCGTCGCCCGGCCCGACGACGCCGTCGCGGCCGGCTGCGCCGAGGGCGTCGGCGCGACGCTGCTGGGCCCGCCGGACCTGGCCGCCCCGGTCCCGGACGCCCCGGTCGACCGGGCTCCCGCCGACCCCGAGCGCATCGCGCTGGTCGTGTTCACCTCCGGCACCACCGGGCGCCCGCGCGGGGTGCAGCTGTCGCACCGGGCGCTGCTGGCCAACCGCGAGCAGGCGGGTGCGCTCCGCCCGGCACCGGTCAACGGGGTCGACCGGGTCCTGCTGGCGCTGCCCCTGTTCCACGTCTACGGCCTCGCCGCCGGGCTGCTGCAGGTCTGCTGGACCGGAGCGACCGTCGTGCTGCCCGGCCGGTTCTCCCCGGACCGGCTGGTCGAGACGGTCGTCGAGGAGCGGGTCAGCGTCGTCGCCGGGGTGCCGTCGATGTTCCGGATGCTGCTCGACCTCGGGCCCGAGCGGCTGCGCGCCGCGATGGCCGGGGTGCGGCTGTGCACCTCCGGCGGGGCGCCGCTGCCCGCGGGCTGGCTCGCGGACTTCCGTGCGGCGAGCGGGCTGGACCTGCACGAGGGCTACGGCCTCACCGAGGGCGGGCCCGTCGTCACCAGCAACGACCTGGGCCGACCGGCCAAGCCCGGCTCGGTCGGACAGGTGCTGCCCGGCGTCGAGCTGCGCCTGGTCGATGCCGACGGGCAGCCGATGGAGCGCAGAACCGCGCCGGAGCCCGAGCCGCGCGGTGAGGACCCGCTGGACGACCTGGACTACGACGACGGCTCCGACCCGTCCGACGACACCGGGCTGATCGCGGTGCGCGGGCCGAACCTGTTCTCCGGCTACTGGCCCGACGGCTCCGGCGGCCCGGGCGAGGACGGCTGGTTCGTCACCGCCGACGTCGGCTACCTCGACACCGACGGCGACCTGCACCTCGTCGACCGGTCCTCGGACCTGGTCATCGTCAACGGCTTCAACGTCTACCCGCGCGAGGTGGAGCAGGTCGTCGCCGAGCTGGACGCGGTGGCCGAGGTCGCCGTCGTCGGGGTGCCCGACGACCGGACCGGCGCCGCGGTCAAGGCGGTGATCGTGCCGGTCGCGGGCGCCGAGCTCACCGAGGAGACGGTCGCCGCGCACTGCGCGGCCCGGCTCGCCCGGTTCAAGCGGCCCGCGGTCGTCGCCTTCGCCGACGAGCTGCCCCGCACCCCGACGGGCAAGATCGCCCGAAGGACACTGGCGAGGATGTGAGATGCGGGTACGACTGCTGACCCGGGTGGGCTGCCACCTGTGCGACGACGCCGCCGAGGTGCTGGCCCGGGTGTGCGCCGAGACCGGCACCGGCTGGGACACCGTCGACGTCGACTCCGACGACGAGCTGCGCGCCGAGTACGGCGACCAGGTGCCGGTGGTGCTGCTCGACGGTCGTGAGCACGACTCGTTCCGGGTGGACGAGGAGCGCCTGCGCGCGGACCTGGCCCGGCCGTGAGCCCGGCCCCCGACGGTCCGGTCGCGACCTCGGACGGCCCGGCCGGCGGCGCCCCGGGTGCGGACCGCCCGCCGGTCCGCACCGCACCGGCGGTCCGCACCGCCCTGGCCGGGCTCGCCGCGGCCGCCCTGGGCGTCGGCGCGGGGCAGGCGCTCGCGCTGCTGGTCGCCCCGGCCGCCGGGCCGGTGAACGCCGTCGCCGAGCAGGTCGTGGCGCTCACCCCGCCCGCGCTGGCCGGCGCGGCGACCGTCGGGGCCGGGATCGGCAGCCGCCACACCGTCGTCGCCGGGGTGCTGGTGGTCCTGGCCCTGGCCGCGGCCGGGCTCGGCGCGCTGTCGCGCCGCTCGCCGTGGCCGGGGGCGTGGGGGCTCGCGGCGCTCGGGCTGCTGGGTGTCGTCGCCGCGGCGACGGCGTCGGGCGCCGGTCAGCTCGACATGGTGCCGGCGGGTGCCGCGGCCGTCGTCGCGGTGACGGTCTTCCGGAGGCTGCACGCGCTGGCGGCCCGGATCCCCGCCCCGACCGCGGACGGGACGCTGCCCGACGGGCGGCCCGTCCGGTCGTCGCTGACCCGGCGGCGGTTCCTGCGCACCACCGCGCTGGCGGGGGCGGGCGGGGTCGTGCTGGGCACCGGGGCCGCGGTCGCCGCGCCCCTGCTGCCCTCGGGCCGGATCGGGCCCGAACGCGACGCGCTCACCGCCCGGATCCGGACGCTCGCCGCGCAGGGCCGCATCGCGCCCGCCCCGGCGCTGCCCGCCGGGGCGCAGGTGCCGGGCGCGGCCGCCTTCACCACCGCCGTCGACGACTTCTACCGGATCGACACCGCGCTGCGGGTCCCGTCGGTCGACCCGGCGTCGTGGAGCCTGCGGGTGCACGGACGGGTCGGGCGCGAGCTCACCCTCACCCTCGACGACCTGCTGGCCCGCCCGCTCGTCGAACGCTGGGTGACGATGGCGTGCGTCTCCAACGACGTCGGCGGCGACCTCGTGTCCACCACCCGGTTCACCGGGGTGGAGCTCGCGCCGCTGCTCGCGGCCGCCGCGCCCGACCCGGCGGCGGACCAGGCGCTGTCCACCTCCACCGACGGCTGGACGGCGGGCAGCCCGTCGTCGCTGCTGCTCGACCCCGGCCGCGGTGCGCTGCTCGCGGTCGCGATGGCCGGACCGGACGGCCCGGTCGCGCTGCCGCCCGAGCACGGCTTCCCGGTGCGGATCGTCGTCCCCGGCCTCTACGGCTACGTCTCGGCCACCAAGTGGGTCACCGACATCGAGTTCACCACGTTCGCCGCCCGCGCCGACTACTGGCGCGACCGCGGATGGGCGCCGCCCGGGCCGATGGAGACCGCCGCGCGGATCGAGTCGCCCGCCTCGTACGCGAACGTGCCCGCCGGCCGGGTCGTGGTCACCGGCTCCGCCTGGGCGGTGCCCCGGGGGATCCGCCGGGTCGAGGTCGGGGTGCAGGACGGCGGCGCGGCCGGGTCCTGGGTCACCGCGGAGCTCGCGCCGGTGCCGTCCGGCGGGGCCACCTGGCGGCAGTGGCGCGCCGAGCTGGACCTGCCGCCGGGCGGGTACACCCTGGTGTGCCGCGCCACCGACGGCGACGGCGTCGTCCAGACCGCCGAGCGCCGCTCCCCGCTGCCGGGCGCGGCGACCGGCCGGCCGACCCGCACCGTCACGGTGACCTGAGCGACGGTGACCTGGGCCTCGTCGCGCCGTCCCGGGCGGAGAGGTGTGTCACGGGCGGTCGCACGGTATGCGTGACGGTGGTGTCGTGGAGACCGACGTGGCGCTCGTCGCACGATGAGCGGTTCCTGCCCGTCGATCACCGGTAGCTCCAGGTCAGGGGCCCGGGCCGAGCACGGAGAGGACCAAGATCGCAACTTTGTGCGTGCCTTCACAAGCGGCTACCGTGGGTTCCCGTCGCCGGACCCGGTGGCACGGTGCCTCCGCGGCGCCGGGAACGCCGGGCCTCGTCCGTCCGCAGCCCGACCGGCCCGTCCGGCCGGTTCGCGGGCGTGCCACGAGCGCGCCGGCGACCGATATTTGCACACCCCCGACCGGAGCACGCCCAGTCTCGATGACCGACCGCCCGCGGATCAAGCCCCCGCGGGCCGGAGCGGGCACCGGGACCCGGCCGCCCGCGACCGACGCCCGAGGAGGACGGCCCGTGACCCTGCCGCCCGAGTCCGGTGCCACCGCGCCCGACGGCAACGGCGAGCGTCCCGCGCGCCCGGTGCCGGAGGCCACCGTGTCCCGGCTCGCTGTGTACCTGCGGGTGCTCGGCGAGCTGCGCGAGGCCGGGGTCGAGACGGTGTCGTCCGAGGAGCTCGCCGGTGCCTCCGGGGTCAACTCGGCCAAGCTCCGCAAGGACCTGTCCTACCTGGGTTCCTACGGCGTGCGCGGCGTCGGCTACGACGTCACCTCGCTGCAGGGACGGCTGCAGGGCGAGCTGGGCATGGACCACCGGCAGTCGGTCGCGCTGGTCGGCGTCGGCAACCTGGGTCACGCCCTGGCCGGCTACACCGGCTTCGCCGGCCGCGGCTTCCCGGTCAGCACCCTGTTCGACGTCGACGACGACCTCGTCGGCAGCGAGATCAACGGCATCCGGGTGCGGCACGTGCGCGAGATCCCCGAGGTGTGCGCCGGTGGCGGCGTCACCATCGGGATGATCGCGACGCCGGGCCCGGCGGCCCAGAAGGTCTGCGACCTGCTCGTGGCGGCCGGTGTGCAGTCCATCCTCAACTTCGCTCCGGTGCTGCTGACGGTCCCGGACGACGTCGAGGTCCGCAAGGTGGACCTGTCGGTCGAGCTGCAGGTCCTCGCGTTCCACGTGGCGCGACGGCACACCGGTGCCGCCGCGGTGACGGACAAGACGAACGAATCGGTGGTGTCGTAGAGCCATGAGCGTCCTCGTGGTCGGCCTGTCGCACCGCAGCGCGCCGGTCGAGGTGCTGGAGCGCCTCGCGGTCGCTCCGGGTGAGGTGCCCAAGCTTCTCGAGGAGATGCTCGACCGCACGCACGTCGAGGAGGCGGTCGTCCTCTCCACGTGCAACCGGATCGAGATCTGCGCGGTCGTGGACGCGTTCCACGGCGGCCTCGGCGACGTCACCGACGTCCTCGGCACCCACGCCGGGTTCCCCATCGGCGAGCTGTCCGAGCACCTGTTCGTGCACTACGCGGGCTCCGCGGTCCAGCACCTGTTCGCGCTGGCGGCGGGCCTGGACTCGATGGTGGTCGGCGAGTCGCAGATCCTCGGCCAGCTGCGCGGCGCCTACGCGGCCGCCGACGCCGCGGGCGCCGTCGGCAAGGTCCTGCACGAGCTGGTGCAGCAGGCACTGCGCGTCGGCAAGCGGGTGCACGCCGGGACCGGCATCGACGAGGCGGGCGCCTCGGTGGTGTCCGAGGCCCTGCGCGACGCCGACCGTGAGCTCGGCGGCGTCGGCCTGGGCGGCACCCGCGCCGTGATCGTCGGCGCCGGGGCGATGGGCGCGCTGGCCGCCGCGCACCTGCGTCGTGCCGGGGCGGGCGAGATCGTCGTGCTGAACCGCTCGGCCGAGCGCGGCGAGCGGCTCGTGGAGAAGGTCCTCGAGCACGCCGAGCAGGGCACCACCGCGCGCTACGCGCCGATGGACTCCCTGGCCGACGAGCTGCGCGACGCCGACCTGATGCTGGCCTGTACCGGCGCCATCGGGCACGTCGTCGACGTGGCCCCGGTCGCCGAGGCGCTGACCGGCCGCACCTCACCTCTGGTCGTGTGCGACCTGGGCCTGCCGCGTGACGTCGACCCGGCCGTCGGCGAGCTGGCCGGCGTGCGCATGGTCGACCTCATCACCCTGCAGCGTCGGCTGCTCGACACCGCCGACGGCGGCTCCGTCGCCGCGGCCCAGACGATGGTCGACGCCGAGGCCCAGCAGTACCTGGCCGGGCAGCGCTCGGCCGAGGTCACGCCGACGGTCACCGCCCTGCGCCGGCGCGCCTCGGAGGTCGTCGACGCCGAGCTGCTGCGCCTGGACTCCCGGCTGCCCGATCTGGACGGCCACGTCCGCGAGGAGCTCTCGCGGACCGTCCGCCGCGTCGTCGACAAGCTGCTGCACACGCCCACGGTCCAGGTGAAGCGCCTGGCCGAGGGGCCGGACGGGGACAGCTACGCCGCGGCGCTGCGCACCCTGTTCGAGCTCGACCCGCAGGCCGCCGCCGCGGTCGCCGCCCCGGTCCGGGGCACCGACGCCAGCGTCGACGGCGGCGATGTGACCGCAGCCCTGAACGCCCCGCTCGGCCCCACGCCGTCGATCGGGTCCCGTCCCCCGGAGCAGATCCCGTGAGCGTCCTGAAGATCGGCACCCGGCCGTCGAAGCTGGCGGTCGCCCAGTCCTCCACCGTCGCCGACCGGCTGATCGCCGCCGGGCACCCGTGCGAGCTGGTCACCATCTCGACCAGCGGTGACCGCTCGTCGGCGCCGATTCCGCAGCTCGGGGTGGGGGTGTTCGTCTCGCAGCTGCGCGACGCGCTCTACGCCGGCGAGATCGACGTCGCGGTGCACTCGTACAAGGACCTGCCGAGCGCACAGCCCGACGGGCTCACGATCGCGGCGGTCCCCGAACGCGAGGACGTCCGCGACGCGCTGGTCACCGGCGGTCGCGTGCTCGGCGAGCTGGGTCGTGGTGCCCGGGTCGGGACGGGGTCCCCGCGCCGGACCGTGCAGCTGCACGCGCTCGGCCAGGGCCTGGAGGTGCTGCCGATCCGCGGCAACGTGGACACCCGGATCGGGAAGGTGCGGTCGGGCGAGCTGGACGCGGTGGTCGTGGCCGCCGCCGGGCTGCGCAGGCTGGGCCGCGTCGACGAGGCGGACGAGCTGATCGACCCTCTGCAGATGCTGCCCGCGCCCGCCCAGGGTGCGCTGGCGATCGAGTGCCGCTCCGCCGACACCGACCTCGTCTCGGCGCTGCACGCGGTGCTCGACGACGCGGGCGTCCACCTCGCCGTCACCGCCGAGCGCGCGGTGCTGGCCGGGCTGGACGCCCGGTGCGACACCCCCGTCGGGGCGCTCGCCGAGGTCGTCTCCGACCTCGACGACGACGGCCGGGCGGTCGACCGCCTGTCGCTGCGCGGCGCGCTGGGGATCGGGGACATCGCGGGGGGCGACGTGGTGCGCGCCTCCGCCACCGGAGACATGGACGACGCAGAGAAGATCGGGGCCGCGGTCGCCCTCGAGCTTCTCGACCTGGGAGCCGAGGACCTGCCCCCCGCAGGTCCCGGTGGTCCCGCCAACCGCTGATTCGGGAGTTTCTTCAATGACAGGACCTGCCAACCCCTCAGGGCGGATCGCCTTCGTGGGCAGCGGACCGGGGGACCCGGCGCTGCTCACCGTGCGCGCCCGGGACGTGCTCGCCGGCTCGCCGCTGGTCATCACCGACCCGGACGTGCCGGAGGGCATCCTCGCCCTGGCCGCCGACGGCGCCGAGGTGCGCCCGGCCGTCGGCCAGCCCGCCGACATCGCGAGCGACCTGCTCACCGAGGCGGGCCAGGGCCGCTCGGTGGCCCGCCTGGTCTCCGGCGACCCGCTGACCAACGACGCCGTCGTCGCCGAGGCGATGGCCGTGTCCGCGTCGGGCACGCCGTTCGACGTCGTCCCCGGCGTCCCGTCCTCGACCGCGGTCCCGGCCTACGCCGGTGTCGCGCTCGGGTCGGCGCACGTCGAGGCCGACGTCCGCGCGGGCGTCGACTGGGCCGCACTGGCCGCGAGCCCGGGCCCGGTCGTGCTGCACGCGACGAGCGCGCTGCTCGGCGACGTCGCCGCCGGGCTGACCGCCCAGGGCGTCCCGGACGAGACGCCGGTCGCGATCACCGCGGGCGGCACCACCTCCACCCAGCGGACCATCTCGTCGTCGGTCGGGCGGATCGCCGCCGACGGCGGTGACCTCGAGGGCGCGCTCGTCCTGACCGTCGGCGAGGCCGCCGGTCGTCGCGGCGAGCTGTCCTGGTGGGAGTCGCGCGCGCTCTACGGCTGGCGGGTCCTGGTGCCGCGCACCAAGGACCAGGCCGGCGTGATGAGCGAGCGGCTGCGGATGCACGGCGCCATCCCGGAGGAGGTGCCGACGATCGCCGTCGAGCCGCCCCGGTCGCCCGCGCAGATGGAGCGCTCGGTCAAGGGTCTCGTCGACGGCCGCTACCAGTGGGTCGTGTTCACCTCGACCAACGCGGTCAAGGCCGTCTGGGAGAAGTTCGGCGAGTTCGGCCTCGACGCCCGCGCCTTCTCCGGTGTGAAGATCGCCTGCGTCGGCCGCTCGACCGCGGAGAAGGTCCGCGAGTTCGGTATCGAGCCCGAGCTCGTCCCGGACATCGACGAGGCCCAGTCCTCGACGTCCGAGGGTCTGCTGGACATCTTCCCGCCGCACGACGACGTGCTCGACCCGGTCGACCGGGTGCTGCTCCCGCGCGCCGACATCGCCACCGAGACGCTGTCGGCCGGGCTGCAGGAGCGCGGCTGGGAGGTCGACGACGTGACGGCGTACCGGACCGTCCGGGCCGCCCCGCCGCCCGCGCCGATCCGCGAGGCGATCAAGACCGGCGGCTTCGACGCGGTGTGCTTCACCTCGTCGTCGACCGTGCGGAACCTGGTCGGCATCGCCGGCAAGCCGCACGCCCGCACCCTGGTCGCCTGCATCGGCCCGGCCACCGCGGAGACGGCGCGCGAGTTCGGCCTGCGGGTCGACGTGCAGCCGGAGGAGGCCCGCGTCCCGACCCTGGTCGACGCGCTGGCCAGCCACACCGCGAAGCTGCGCGCCGAGGGCAACCTGCCGCCGCCGAAGAAGGTGAAGGCGCGCCGCCGCTGAGCGGAGCGAAGGGCGCATCGGCACCGCCGCTGAGCGGAGCGAAGGGCGCATCGGCACCGCCGCTGAGCGGAGCCGTCGAGCTGCTCCCGTCGGGCCCCGTACCGCCTCCCGAGGTGGTGCGGGGCCGACGTGTGTCCGGGGCGGTCGTAGCCTGGTCCGCATGGGTTTCCCGGCGCAGCGTCCCCGACGGTTGCGGACCACCCCCGCGATGCGGCGGCTGGTCTCCGAGACCGAGGTCCGTCCGCGGCAGCTGGTGCTGCCGATGTTCGTCCGTGAGGGCGCGACGGAGCCGGTCCCGATCGGGTCGATGCCGGGGGTCGTCCAGCACACCCGCGACTCGCTGCGCAAGGCGGTCGCGGAGGCGGCAGCCGCGGGCGTCGGCGGCGTGATGCTGTTCGGGGTCCCCGAGCACCACGACGCGACCGGCTCCGGCGCCGTCGACCCGGACGGGATCCTCAACGTCGGCCTGCGCGACGTGCGCTCCGAGGTCGGCGACGACCTGGTCGTCATGTCCGACCTGTGCCTCGACGAGTTCACCGACCACGGGCACTGCGGCGTGCTGGACGCCGACGGCGGCGTCGACAACGACGCGACCCTGGAGATCTACGCCCGGATGGGCGTGGAGCAGGCCCGCGCGGGCGCCCACCTGGTCGGCCCCAGCGGGATGATGGACGGCCAGGTCGGCGTCATCCGCACCGCGCTCGACGAGGCCGGGTTCACCGACACCGGCATCCTCGCCTACACCGTCAAGTACGCCTCGGCGTTCTACGGCCCGTTCCGCGAGGCGGTGAACTCGCAGCTCAGGGGCGACCGCAAGACCTACCAGCAGGACGGCGGCAACGCCCGCGAGGCGCTGCGCGAGCTGGCGCTCGACCTCGACGAGGGCGCCGACATGGTGATGGTCAAGCCCGCCCTGGCCTACCTGGACGTCCTGGCCCGGGTGGCCGACGTCGCCGACGTGCCCGTCGCGGCGTACCAGATCTCCGGTGAGTACGCGATGGTCGAGGCCGCCGTCGCCCGGGGCTGGCTCGAGCGCGAGCGGACCATCATGGAGACGCTGACCTCGATCCGCCGCGCCGGTGCGGACGTGATCCTGACCTACTGGGCCACCGAGGCCGCGACCTGGCTCGACCGGGGCTGACACCGCTCACCCGGGCGCGTCGCCGGCCGGACTCACCCGGCGCTGCTCGGCTGCCCGGCGCTGCTCGGCCGGTCGGCCCTCCACCCCGACGGGACGCAGCGCGGACGCTGGGCGGGTCGGCGGCACACCCATCGGAGGCGGCGTCCACGGAGACCGTTCGCACGGTGACGGGTTTCCGCGGGGAAGAGGGGCGCCGGGTGCCGACCCCCGGGGTCACCTGTCCGCGAATTCGCTTACCGGGTAAGCGAATTCGCCGCACTCCCTGTGCCTCGACGAGACCGGGGCGCGACGCCGCGTCCCGGTTCCGGAAGAACGGCAACGCAGGGCCCGGCGGGGGCCGGCCGGGTGCCGGATCCCGCCGGGCGGTGCCGGGCGATCGCTCCGTGAGGGGTGAATCGCGGCGCCGGGTACCGCCGAACGTGGCAAACCGGACACCGGCCCGGCTACCGTGGAGCTCGTGAGCAGCAACCCGGGACAGCACGACGCCCCGCAGTACTACCGGCCCGGGCCGTCGACGGGGCACTACCCGCAGTACCCGCAGAACCCGTACCCCCACGGCTGGCACGGCGGCGCCACACCGCCGCCTGCCCCGCAGCAGGCACCCGCCGCGCCCGCGCCACAGCCGGGCACCACCGCACAGCCGGGCACCACCGCACAGCCGGGCACCACCGCACAGCCGGGCGTCGCGCCGCAGCCGGGGCCCGGGCAGCAGGCCGGGCAGGGTCCGCAGTGGAACGCCGTGTCGGGCTGGGGGCCGCCCCCGGCGGGGCTCGGCAGCGGGCCGCAGGGACGTCCGGCCCGGCCGCGTCAGGTGGTCACCGCGCTGGTCGCACTGATCGCGGCGGCGCTGCCGTTCGTCGTCACGGGCATCGGGTCGCTGTTCGTGACGTTCAACGAGTCCCTGCTCAACGACGCCGGGATCCCCCGTGGAGAGTTCGATGCCGCGCTCGCCCAGTCCGGGCTGACGATGGCGCAGTTCGGGGACGCTGTGCGGATCCTGGGCGTGGTCTTCGTCGCGATGGCCGTGATCTGGATCGTGCTGGCGGTAGCGGCGTTCCTCGGCGCGTCCTGGGCGCGGGTCGTGCTGATCGTGCTGCTGGCGCTCTACGGTCTCCCGCTGCTCGCGATCATGGCGACCAGCGGACAGCCGGTGTTCGCGGTACTCGTGATCGGCATCGCGGCGGTGGGCGTCACGCTGCTGTTCGGGCGCCCGGCGAAGGAGTGGTACGCCACCCGCAAGCTCGGGGCCGCGAGCCGGTCCTGACACCGGCTGCGAGACTGGGGACGTGAGCACCGGAAGCGCAGGGACCGCCGTGAGCAACCCGGAACCCGAGGAGTCCGCCCGCCTGTTCGAGCGGGCGACCGAGCTGATCCCGGGCGGGGTGAACTCCCCGGTGCGGGCGTTCAACTCGGTCGGCGGCACCCCGCGGTTCATGGTCTCGGGTGAGGGCTGCCGCCTCACCGACGCCGACGGCGCCACCTACGTCGACCTCGTCTCCTCCTGGGGGCCGATGATCCTGGGGCACGCGCACCCGGCCGTCGTCGAGGCGGTGCGGTCGGCGGCGTCGCAGGGGCTGTCGTTCGGCACCCCCACCCCGGGCGAGATCGACCTCGCCGCCGAGATCGTCGACCGGACCCCGGTCGAGCAGGTCCGCCTGGTCAACTCGGGCACCGAGGCGACGATGAGCGCCATCCGGCTCGCCCGCGGGATCACCGGCCGCACGGTGATCGTGAAGTTCTCCGGCTGCTACCACGGCCACGTCGACGCGCTGCTCGCCGACGCCGGCTCCGGGATCGCCACCCTCGGCCTGCCGACCAGCCCGGGTGTCACCGGCGCCCAGGCCGCCGACACCGTGGTGCTGCCCTACAACGACCTCGACGCCGTCCGCCAGGTCTTCGAGCAGCGCGGCGCCGACATCGCCTGCGTGATCACCGAGGCCGCCGCGGGCAACATGGGCGTGGTGCCGCCGGTCGAGGGCTTCAACGCCGGGCTGCGCGACCTGTGCCACGCGCACGGCGCGCTGCTGGTGATCGACGAGGTGATGACCGGGTTCCGCGCGTCGCGGCAGGGCTGGTTCGGCTGCGACGGCGTCGCGGGCGACCTCTACACCTTCGGCAAGGTCATGTCCGGCGGGCTGCCCGCAGCCGCGTTCGGCGGGTCGGCGCAGCACATGTCGTACCTGGCCCCGGCCGGGCCGGTGTACCAGGCGGGCACGCTGGCCGGGAACCCCGTCGCCGTCGCCGCCGGGCTCACCACGCTGCGCCACGCCGACGACGCCGCCTACGCCACCCTGCAGTCCCACGCCGACCGGGTCGGCGCGCTGGTCACCTCGGCGCTGGAGCGGGAGGGCGTCGCGCACACCCTGCAGTACGCGGGCACGATGTTCTCGCCGTTCTTCACCGACACCCCGGTCACCGGCTACGCCGGGGCCAAGGCCGCCGAGACCTGGCGCTACCCGGCGTTCTTCCACGCGATGCTCGACCACGGCGTCTACCTGCCCCCGAGCGCCTTCGAGGGCTGGTTCGTCTCCACCGCGCTGGACGACGAGGCGTTCGAACGGATCGAGACCGGCCTGGCCGCCGCCGCGCGGGCCGCGGCCGCCGCCACCCGTCCGGACGGAGCCTGAGCATGGGTGACCGGACCAGCCCGCCCGCGTCGGGGCCGGTGACCGTGGTGCACGTGCTGCGCCACGGCGAGGTGCACAACCCCGAGGGCGTCCTCTACGGCCGCATCCCCGGCTACCACCTGTCCGACCACGGCCGGGCGCAGGCCAAGACCGTCGCCGCGTACCTCGACGGCAACGACGTCGCCGCCGTCGTCGCGTCGCCGCTGCAGCGCGCCCAGGAGACCGCCCGCCCGATCGCGGACGCCCACGGCGTCGACATCCACACCGAGGAGGGCCTGATCGAGTCCGGCAACCTCTTCGAGGGCAAGCGGTTCGGGGTCGGCGACGGCGCGCTCAAGCGCCCGCAGGTGTGGCGGCTGCTGCGCGACCCGTTCACCCCGTCCTGGGGCGAGCCGTACCTCGCGATCGCGCACCGGATGCTCGGCGCCGTGCACGCCGCGCGGGCGCTCGCACCCGGCCGCGAGGTCGTGTGCGTGTCCCACCAGCTGCCGATCTGGACGCTGCGCCGCTACCTCATGGGGCAGCGGCTCTGGCACGACCCGCGCCGCCGCCAGTGCGCGCTCGCCTCGCTGACCAGCATCGAGTTCACCGGCACCCGGATGACCGGGCTGCGCTACGCCGAGCCGGCCGGCCCGAGCGGCGCGATGGTGACCGGGGCATGAGACGCCTGCTGCCCGCCCTGCTCGGGCTGCTGCTGCTCGTCGCCGGCTGCGGCGTCGGCCGCGACGCCGCGGGCGGAGGACCCGGCCAGGACTTCCAGTTCGTCGCCCCGGGCGGCCAGGTGCGCATCACCTACGACCCGCCGGAGAGCCGTCAGCCGATCACCGACCTGCGCGGCGAGAGCCTGCTGCGCGAGGGCACCCAGGTCGGCATCGGCGACTTCCCCGACACGGTGCGGGTCATCAACATCTGGGGCTCCTGGTGCGGCCCGTGCCGGACCGAGGCCCCCGAGCTGCAGGCCGTGGCCGAGGCGGCCCGGGGCAAGGCCGTCGTCCTCGGGATCGACGTCCGCGACGACCGGCAGGCCGCCCTGGACTTCGTGACCGACCGCGGCATCACCTACGACTCGATCTACGACGCGCCCGGCCGCACCCTGGCCCGGCTCGACGGCTACCCGCGCAACGTCGTGCCCTCGACGATCGTGCTCGACCGCGACGCCCGGGTGGCCGCGGTGTTCCTGGTCCCGGTCGGGAGCTCGGACCTGCTGCCGCTCATCACCCGGCTCGCCGCCGAGCCGAGGTCCGGTTCGTCCCGCTGACCCCGGTGATCGCGCGGTCGCGCCCCGCCCGGTGAACTACACGCTGTAGAACCCGCCGCGCGGCACCCCGAGCAGGGCTTCTACCCTGGGGTGCGATGGACGCGACGACGACGCTGGCGATCTCGGGGCCGCTGCTGCTCGCAGTGCTGGTCTCGGTCGCCGCGGGGCTGGTGAGCTTCGCGTCGCCGTGTGTCGTCCCGCTGGTCCCCGGCTACCTCGCCTACCTCGCCGGGCTCGTCGGCGCGCAGTCCCCGCCGGTCACCCCTTCCGAGGCCACCGAGCGCGCCGCCGCCCGCCGGGGCGGGACCGCGGCCGCCCCCGAGGACGGCGTGCAGGACGGTGTCGCGGGTGCCGCCGCCGTGACCGCCGCGCCGGTCCGGGACGACGGCCGCTGGCGCGTCGCCGGGGCCGCGCTGCTGTTCGTCGGCGGGTTCACCGTCGTGTTCGGCGCGATCATGGTCGGCGTCGTGTGGCTGTCCGACGTCCTCATCGACAACGAGGCGCTGCTCCAGCGCATCGGCGGCGTCGTGATGATCGTGATGGGGCTGGCGTTCGCCGGGGCCGTCCCGGCGCTGCAGCGGGAGTACCGCTCGCACTGGACGCCGCGGCTCGGCCTCGCCGGCGCCCCGCTGCTGGGCGCGGTCTTCGGCCTGGGCTGGGTGCCCTGCATCGGGCCGACGCTGGCCGGGGTCGTCGCCGTCGCCGCCGGTACCGGGGGCGGCTCGGTGCGCGGGATCGTGCTGATCCTGGCCTACTGCGCCGGGCTCGGGATCCCGTTCGTGCTCATCGCGCTGGGCGCGACCCGGGCGGTGCGCGCACTGGGCTGGCTGCGCCGCCACACCCGGGCGGTGCAGATCGCCGGGGGAGTGCTGCTGGTCGGGGTCGGAGCGCTGCTGGTCTCCGGCCTGTGGTCCCAGTGGCTGGTCAGGCTGCAGGTGTCGATCGCCGGATTCACCCCGCCGATCTGATGAGCTCCCCGCCCGACGCCCCGCCGCAGCCGTCCGTGTCGACACCGGACGGCGTGCCCCCGTCGTCGCCGGGGCCCGGGCCGCTCTCCCGCGCGCTGGCGTTCCTGCGCAACACCTGGCGCGGGCTGACCAGCATGCGCACCGCGCTGGTCCTGCTGTTCCTCCTCGCGCTGGCCGCGATGCCTGGGGCCCTGCTGCCGCAGCGGTCGCTGAACGCGTTCCTCGTCGAGGACTTCTACCGCGACAACCCCGCCGTCGCGCCGGTGATCGACGCGGTCGGCGGGTTCGAGGTGTTCGCGAGCCCGTGGTTCGCCGCCATCTACCTGCTGCTGATGATCTCGCTGGTCGGCTGCGTGTTCCCGCGCACCGGCGAGTACCTGCGCTCGATCCGCCAGCCCCCGGTCATGACCCCGCGCAACCTGGCACGGCTGCCGCACCACGCCGAGGGCGACACGACCGCGGGCGTCGACGACGAGCTGGCCAGGGTGCGGCGGCTGCTGCGCGGCTGGCGCACCGTGGAGCGCACCGAGGACGACGGCTCCCGCACGATCTCGGCGGAGAAGGGGTTCCTGCGCGAGACCGGCAACCTCGTCTTCCACCTCAGCCTGATCGGCATCCTGCTCGGCCTGGCCGGCGGCAAGATGTACGGCTACGAGGGCGACGTCATCGTCCGCGCCGACGGCAGCGAGTTCTGCAACAGCTCCATCCTCGGCTACGACAGCTTCCGCGCCGGGCTGCGCGTCGACGGCACCGACCTCAACAACTTCTGCGTGAAGGTCGACCGGTTCGACGGCACCTGGCTGCCGAACGGCCAGCCGTCGACCTTCGGCGCCTCGGTCGGGTTCCAGACCGGGCAGGACGTCCGCGACGGCGTCAGCACCTGGCGCCCCGACGAGATCGCGGTCAACCACCCGCTGCGCACCGACGGCGACCGGGTCTACCTGACCGGCTACGGCTACGCACCGGAGTTCACGGTGACCTGGCCGGACGGGCAGAGCCGCACCGGTGAGGTGCAGTGGCGCCCGGTCGACCAGTCCGGCACCCAGCTGTCGGAGGGGGCGACGAAGTTCGAGCGCCCCGGCATCACCGACCCGGAGCAGCGGCGCACCACGCAGCTCGCCGTCACCGGGACGTTCGCACCGACCGGCGCGGTCGACCCCGAGGGCACGCTGGTGTCGGTGCACCCGGACCTGCGCTCGCCGACCGCCGACGTCGACGTGCTCCTCGGTGACCTCGGCATCGACGACGGCCGCGGCCAGTCGATCTTCAGCGTCGACCAGAGCAAGATCGACGACGGCGAGCTGCGCTCCGTCGCGACGGCGCGGCTCGGGATCGGCGACACCACACGGCTGCCGGACGGCACGGTCGTCCGGTTCGACGGTGTGACCCCGTGGGTGAACCTGCAGGTGGGCCACGACCCCGGCCAGTCCTGGGTGCTGGCCGCGGCGGTGCTGATGGTCGGCGGCCTCGCGCTGTCGCTGTCGGTCACGCGTCGCCGGTTCTGGGTGCGGGTGTCCCCGCGCGACGGCGGGGGCGGTCACATCGCCCTCGGTGGTCTGGCCCGGACCGACCGGGCAGGCTACGGCGAGGAGTTCGACCGGCTCGCGACCGAGCTGCTCGACCCGACGGACAAGAAGGACGGTTAACCCGAGATGCTCGTCGACCCGACCACCGCGATGTGGAGCGACCGCCTGTTCCAGGCGACGCTCGTCGTGCTGCTGCTGGCGCTGGTGTTCGCGTCGCTGGAGTACGCGGCCCGGCGCGTCGCGCGGGCCGCCGCCCGGCACGAGGAGCCCGCCCCGGTGGGGGCCGGGTCCACGGCGGTCGCGGCGCCCGAGGAGCCCCCGTCCGACGACGGCCGCCGCTCCCGTGCCGACCGCTACGGCCGGATCGGCATCTCGCTGATGGTGCTGGCGGCCCTGACCCACCTCGGGTCGATCGTGCTGCGCGGCTTCGCCGCCTACCGGTGGCCGCTGGGCAACATGTACGAGTTCACGTCGGCGCTGTGCCTGATGGCCGTCGGGGCGTGGCTGGTGCTCGTGCGCCGGCACCCGGGTCTGCGCCCGGCCGGGGTGTTCGTGCTGACGCCGGTCGTGCTGCTCATGTTCGTCACCGGCACCGTGCTCTACCTCGACGCGGCGCCGGTCGTCCCGGCCCTGCAGTCGTACTGGATCATCATCCACGTCACGACGATCACGCTGGCGTCGGGCCTGCTGCTCGTGCCCGGTGTGGCGAGCCTGCTGTTCCTGGTCAAGCGGAACGGGAAGCCGGCGTCGTGGGCCGCGAAGCTGCCGTCGGCGGAGTCGCTCGACCGGCTGGCGTACCGCGTGACGGTGCTCGCGTTCCCGCTCTACACCTTCGGCATCATCACCGGCGCGGTGTGGGCCGAGGCGGCCTGGGGCCGGTTCTGGGGCTGGGACCCGAAGGAGACCGTGGCCTTCGTCGCGTGGGTGCTCTACGCCGCCTACCTGCACGCCCGGGCCACCGCGGGGTGGAAGAACTCCGGCGCCGCGGCCTGGATCAACACGGCCGGCTTCGCCACGATCGTGTTCAACCTGTTCTTCATCAACATGGTGGTGGCCGGACTGCACTCGTACGCGGGGGTGTGAGGCGCCTCGACCACCGGGTTCCGCGCGGCTACCGTCGTTTCCCGTGAGTGAGAACGGTTCCGGCGAGCAGCCCGACGGTTCGGTGGGCCGCTACGTGCGGGAGCGCTGGGCCACGACGGAGTCCCCCGGCCGGTCCTTCGGACGGCGCAGGCGGACCGGCGGTGACGACGCTGCGGAGCCGGTCCCCGACGCCGGTGCCACGCCGCCGCGGACCCCGTCGGCCGCCGAACGCGCCGCGTCGGCGCCCGCCCCGGGCCGCGCGGCCGTCGGGACGCAGACCCCGCCGGCGGGCTCGGCGTGGGGCAGCGAGCTGCCCGAGATCGACGACGACCTGGTCGACGAGATCGACCCGTCCACCCCGCCGCACGGGATGGACCTGTCCGCCCTGCGCGAGACCCCGCGCCCGGCCTCCTCCGGCGCCGCGACCGTCGCCGACCCCGACGACGAGCCCGCCCCGGCCTCTGCGGGCGACCCCCGGCACCGCCGCGACGACGCCGCCCCGGACCCGGCCGTGCAGGACCACGGCCCCGACGACACCGGTCTCTACCGTGCCGCGGGCGCCGACCCCGAGCCGTGGTGGGCCGTGCCCGCCTCCGCGGTGCCCGACGACGACCCCGACGCGGACCTCATCTGGCGCGCCGACCGGTCCGCGGGCCGCGCGGCGGACGACACCGGCGACCGCGACACGACTCACGGGTACCCCCCGGACCGCGACACGCCCGCCGGGTACCCCCCGGACGGCGATGCGGCCCCGGGGCACTCCGCGGACGGTGACACCACGGCCCCCGGGCACCCGCCGGACGGCGGCGCCGCGGGCCCGGACCTCCCGGACCGCGCCACGGCCTCCCGGGACGAGTCCCCGGGCCGCACCGCGGCCGCCGGGTACGACTCCCCGGGCCGCACCGCGGCCGCCGGGTACGACGACGCGCCCGTGTCCGCCGATCCGCCGCACTCCGACCCCGCCGCTCCGGCGCCCACGGATCCTGCGGGTCCGGCGCACGCGGGGCACGGCGGCCGCGCGGTGCGGGACGGGTACCCGTCCTCCGCCGGTCCGGCCCCGGAACCGGCGCCGGGCGAGGGCTCCGGGAACACGGGGCCGGCACGGCCCGCCGAGACCGCCCGGCGCCCGGCGACCGCGCGGGAGGACGGGACCGCCGTCGCCGGGCCCTCCGCAACCGGCAGTGGCCCCGGCCGGGGGGCCCGGACCGGCACCCCCCGGACGGAGCGCTCCCGCGACGACCGGCGCCCCCGCCAGGGGGAACGTCCCTGGCGCGCCGCCTGGGACGACGAGTCCGCGGAGACCGGGCCCCAGCGCACCCTCACCCCGCCGCGCGGCCGCCCGCAGACGGGGGTGAAGCGGCCCCGCTGGACGGCCCCCGAGGCGATCGAGGCCCGGGCCGCGCAGCACCGCCGCGGCGACGAGCCGCACGGCGGGCTGGACCTCGCGCCCTCGCGCACGGGGCACGGCAGCGCGGGCCGTCCGCCGGCGAGCGGGTGGCGTCGCTGGGTCTACGTGCTCACCGGTGGCCTGGTGAACCCGGGGGAGAGCCCCGCGGAGCTGCACCGGCGCGACCTCGTGGCCCGCGCGAACCGGCCGCTGATCAGCTCGCACAAGATCGCGATGCTGAGCCTCAAGGGCGGGGTCGGGAAGACGACGGTCACCGCGACCCTCGGGGCCACGTTCGCGTCGCACCGTGGCGACCGGGTCGTGGCCGTCGACGCCAACCCCGACCGCGGCACGCTGAGCCAGAAGATCCCGCTGGAGACCACCGCGACCGTCCGCCACCTGCTGCGCGACGCCGACCGGGTCCGCCGCTACAGCGACGTCCGCGCCTACACCTCGCAGGGCGTGTCCCGGCTCGAGGTGCTCGCCAGCGAGCAGGACCCGGCGGTGTCGGAGGCGTTCAGCGAGGACGACTACCGGCGCGCGGTCGACCTGCTGGAGCACTTCTACAACCTGGTCCTGACCGACTGCGGCACCGGTCTGATGCACTCTGCGATGTACGGCGTGCTGGGGATGGCCGACCAGATCGTCGTCGTGTCGTCGGGCTCGATCGACGGCGCCCGCAGCGCCTCGGCGACCCTGGACTGGCTCGACGCCCACGGCTACGGGGCGCTGGTCCGCAACGCCGTCGTCGTCATCAACACCGTCTACCGGCGTGCCGGTGGCGGGGTGGACCTGGACCGCGTCGCCGAGCACTTCTCGGGACGGTGCCGGGCCGTGGTGAAGGTGCCATTCGACCCGCACCTGGAGGAGGGCGCGGAGATCGACCTGGAGCGCCTGGAGGAGACGACCCGGACGGCGTTGCTGGAGCTGGCGGCGGCCGTCGCCGACGGCTTCCCGGTCTGATCCCGGGCCGCGACGGCCCCCGTCGCCGACCCGGACGTGACCGGAGACACCGAAGGGCGGTCCGCCCGGTGGGTGGACCGCCCTTCGGTAAAGGCGTGTTGGGGGAGGTGCCGGCCGGCGCGACCCGCTCAGGGGCGCTCGGGCGGGTCCTCCTGGTTGCGCACCTTCTCGTCGAGCTCGCGCAGGAAGTCGGGGTCGTCGTCGGGGCCGGTCGCGCGCGGCTTCTCGGCCCGCTGGCCCGACGACCAGGGGAACTCCGCGCGTGGGATGCGGTCGGAGACCACCTGTTCGGACCGCAGGGTCCGCACGAGCAGCACCGCGACCACGGCCGCGCCGACGAGAAGGATCAGGAAGAACAACATCAGGCCACCTCCGCTGTCCAGCGTAGCGAAGGTGGCCTGACGTACGGGTGAAGTCGAGACCCTCACCCCATGTGTGCCCTCCGGATCAGCGGAGACCGGTGTTCGCCTCGCTGGTCAGGTCGGCCAGCAGGCCACGGACCTCGGACTCGCGGAACCGACGGTGGCCGCCCGGCGTACGGATCGAGCCGATCCGCCCGGCCGAGGCCCAGCGGGTCACGGTCTTGGGGTCGACGCGGAAGAGCGTGGCCACCTCGCCCGGGGTGAGGAGACGCTCGGGTGCCTGAGTCGGAGCTGCCATGGGGATCCTCCCGAAGTGCACGTGGAGTATGTGTCACGGTGCTCGCCGGAGGCATCCGGCCGGGTACCGCTCTCGGTTTCCGGGCCATCGTGACACCTCAGACCCCGGGTACTCGAACGGTGTTGTGTGAGTAAAGGGTTCTTAAAGGGCAAAGCCGGTGAACGCCTCGAACCGGACAGTCGGGGACGCCCGGGGAGGGACCGCCGCCCGGGCGGGTGGTCGCGATCCGGACGTCCGGGACGGGGGCGGGTGGAACCGGGCAGCCGTGATCCGGCCGGTCCGGCCCGTACCCTGGAGGCCATGACGTCTCCGACCCCGCCGCAGGCCGCGGCGCGGGAGCGCGCCGGTGAGCCCGGGCTGGCCACCACGGTGGCGCTCTACACGCTCGCGCGGCTCGGTCTGCTCGCCGTGCTGACGGTCGTCCTCGCGCTGATCGGCGTGCCGTGGCTCGTCGCGCTGCTCGTGGCGCTCGTCGTCGCACTGCCGCTGTCGATGGTGCTGTTCCGCGGGCTGCGGGAGCGGCTGGACCGGGCGATCGCCGCGTCGACGGCCCGCCGGTCGTCCGAGCGGGCGTCGCTGCGGGCCCAGCTGCGCGGCGACGTCGGCCCGCCGCCGTCGCCGGACACGCCCGCCGCGCCCGCGTCCCCGGGCGCCCCCGCCGCGCCGTCCGCGTCGTCGACCGTCGCGGCCCCGCCTCCCACGGCCGGTGCGGACGGCGCCGAGGTGCCGGCCGGGTCCGACCCGGTCCCGTCGGAGGGCGACGGCCCGACCCGCTGACGGTCCGGGCCCGGTCCGACGTGGGGCGGGGCGGATCGACCCGGGGCGCGTCGGCCGGGGGTGTGCGGCGGTGGCGCCGGGATCGGTCAGCCGAACGCGAACCCGACCGCCGCCGCGACGCCCCAGGCCAGCAGGAGCAGGCCGGTGTCCTTGAGGACCGGGATGAGCGCGGGGCCCTGTGCCCCGCCGAGCACGATCCGCACCGGCCGCACGGCGGCGGGCAGCGCGAGCAGCGCCACCAGCAGGCCCGGCCGGTCGAACGCGGCACCGACCGCGACGACGAACGGCACCAGCACCAGCGCGAGGTAGAGCATCCGGGTGCCGTGGTCCCCGAGCCGCACCGCGAGGGTCCGCTTGCCGACGACCCGGTCGCCCGGGATGTCCCGCAGGTTGTTCGCGACCAGCACCGCGCACGTCAGCAGCCCGACACCGGCCGCGGCCCCGACGGCGGCGGCGTCGACGCGCCCGGCCTGGGTCAGCATGGTGCCCAGGACCGCGACCGGGCCGAAGAACACGAACACCGCGACCTCGCCGAGCCCGGCGTAGCCGTAGGGCCGCGAGCCGCCGGTGTAGTACCAGGCGCCGACGATGCACAGTGCCCCGACGAGCAGCAGCCACCACTGGCCGGAGACCGCCGTGAGCACCAGCCCGGCGACGGCGGCGACCCCGAAGCAGGCGAACGCCGCGGCCTTCACCGTGGCCGGTTCGGCGGCCCGGGAGCCGACCAGACGCTGGGGGCCGACACGGTCGTCGTCGGTGCCGCGGATGCCGTCGGAGTAGTCGTTGGCGAAGTTCACCCCGATCACCAGCGCGACCGCCACCAGGAGGGCGAGCAGCGCGGAACCGGGGGCGAGGGCGCCCACGCCGAGCGCGGCGCCGGTCCCGACGAGGACGGGGGAGATCGCGGTGGGGAGGGTGCGCGGCCGCGCACCCTCGACCCACTCTGCCGTGGTGGCCACCCCGGCAACCTATCCCGCCGCGCCGCCGTCCGACGGAGCCGTCCCACGGCACGGCCACACCCCTGCGCCGGTCGCCACACCCGCGGCAACGGGTGTGCGGACCGGCGCAGGGGTGTGGCTGCCGGGCAGGACGGTCAGGAGGTGCCGGAGGGCGCCCGCTGGGCCGAGCCGGGGGTCACGCGGGCGGCCTGGTTGTCGCCGCTGGGGACGCCGGTCGCGGGTGTGGTCGCGGTGGTGGACCCGGGTGAGGGGGTGCCCGCCGTGGCCCCGCCGGCGGCCGGTGCCCCGGCTCCCGGCCCCGTCGCCGCGGACGGTGCGGACGGCGTCGAGGAGGACGGTGCCGGCGCGGACGGGGTGGCACCGGACGGTGCGGCGGGGACGGCCGGTACCGGAGCCGGCGAGCCGCCGGCCGCGGCGGAGGCGTCGGGCACCGCGGGAGCCGCGGAGGTGTCGGGCGCCGGGGGAGTTGCGGGAGTGCCGGGTGCCGGGGGAGCCGCGGGAGTGCCGGGGGCCGACGGAGCGGGGGCGGCGTCGGGCGCGGTGGGTGCAGCGGGCGAGGGTGCGGCGGGTGCGGACGGTGCCGCCGCGTCGCAGGCCGGGACGTCGCCCGGCAGCCCGGTGAACGCCGTCGCCGGGAGGTACTGGCCGTCGCCGATCCGGACGAACGCGCCGGAGGTGCACTGCACCGGCACCTCGGTGGCGTCGACGGCGATCCCGACCGACTCCGCGCCCGCCTCGGGCCGGGCGAGGATCTGGATGTCCGGGGTGCCCTCGGTGCGGATCGCGGACAGCCGCTGCGACCCGGTCCACAGGTAGTCGACCTGGACCTGGGAGTTGTCCTTCAGGCCGAGGACGTCCCAGAAGATGCCGTCGCCCAGGTCGATGCCCGCCGGGTTGGCGACCCGGCGCCCGAACTGGTCCTTGCCGCCGTTGTGCCCGTTGCGCGCGGCCGCGGCCTGCGGCACGCCCTGGGGCAGGTCCTTCCACATCTCCCGCTGGTTCGACGGGTTCCAGTAGTCGTCCTTGGTGTTCCACGGGCCGATGTCCCAGACCGGGGCGATCGCGCAGCGTCCGTTGGGGGCGCAGACCTTGACCGAGTAGTCGGTCTTGCCGTTGGCCGAGAGTGCCCGGCGTGAGGGCAGCGCGACGAAGCGGTCCCGGTCGACGATCTTGTGGCCGTTCGCGGTGGTGCCGCCGACGAGCCCCTCGCGGGTGGCGAACACCGAGTAGCTGCGCGGAGCGGCCTCGGTGACCGGCTCGCTCTCGGCGCCGGAGCCGGGCGTCGCGGTGAGGGTGAGCTCCCGGACGGTCGGGTCGGCCGCCCCGGTGGCGGTGAGGACCAGGCGTCCCTGCACCTCGGTGACGGCCTCCGGCAGCTCGGTGCGGGAGTCCTGGGCGGGGATCCACTCGGTCCACCCACCGCCCGCCCGCTTCCCGCGGACGTCGACCGACGCCGTCGAGCCGGGCGGGGTGTCCGCGACGAGCCGGGAGTCGACCTCCCGGGTCGGGGTGTCCAGGGTGCGCGGCGCGAGGGTCAGCAGCCCGGTCGGGACCACCTCGGCCGGGTCCGCGGAGGACTCCGTGTCCCCCTCGTCGGCCGGGGCACCGAAGGCCGTCGACCGGTCGAACCGGGCCCCGTCGGGCGAGACGACGACACCGTTGCCGGTGCCCTCGCTCAGCTCCGGCTGCCACGTCGTGCCCGGCTCGTCGGCCATCGCCGGGACCGTGGCGGCGGCACAGAGCGCGCCGGTCGCGGCGAGCAGACCGATGGCCCGCAGCCCGGCCCGCGTGATGCTGCGCATGGACAACCCCCGCTGATCGCTGTGACTCGTGTGACGACGGGGAGCCCTGTGATGGGTGAGGGCTCTGTGTCGCCAGTGGTCGAAGCACACTCGATCTCAGGGGTGCGCGCAACGCACGCTGCGTGAACCAACTCCAAGGTGTGTACACGGATCGGGTGGTGGAGACCGTGACGCAACGCCGTGATCCGACTGCCCACCGTGACCGACAACTCCGCTGGGTGAGCGGTCAGGTGCGGCGCGCCCCCGCCAGGATCTCCGCGACGGCGGTGCGGTCGGGCTTGCCGATCCCGCGCTCGGGCACGGTGTCGGCCCGCAGCAGCAGCCGCGGCACGGCGGCCCGGCCGCACGCCGCGCGGACCGCGGCACACAGAGCGTGATCGTCCGGTGCGGCCCCGGAGGGCACCACGAGCGCGGCCACGATCTGGCCCCACTCGTCGTCGGGGAGGCCGACGACGCACGCCGCGCGGACGCCGTCGACCGCCAGGAGCGCCCGCTCCACCGCGGCCGGTGCGACCTTCTCGCCCCCGGTGTTGACGACGTCGTCGACCCGGCCCAGGACGGTCAGCGTCCCGTCCGGGGCGAGCGCGCCGAGGTCCCCGGTCCGGAACCGGCGGACGCCCCCGTCGGACACGAAGGCCTCCGCGGTCGCCTCCGGCGCCCCCAGGTACCCGCCGGCGACGACCGGCCCGCCGAGCACCACCCGTCCGTCGGCCGGGTCGAGGGTGACCTCGACGCCGTCGAGCGGGACGCCGTCGTAGACGCAGCCGCCGCAGGTCTCGCTCATCCCGTAGGTGGTGACCACCCGGATCCCCCCGGCGAGCGCGCGCCCGCGCAGCCGCGGGTCCAGTGCGGCCCCGCCGACGAGCACGGCGTCGTACCCGGCCAGGGCGTACAGCGGGGCACCGCCGTGGTCCAGGATCCGCGCCAGCTGGGTCGGGACGAGGCTGGTGTAGCGACGGGTGCCGTGCGCCATCCGCCCGGTGGCGCGGGCCAGGCCGTCGGGCCGGAAGCCGTCGCGGACGTCCTGGACCACGCAGGCCGTGTCTGCGAGCAGGGCGCGCAGCACCACCTGGACCCCGGCGACGTGCTCGGCGGGCAGCGTGAGCAGCCACGACCCCGGGCCGCCGAGCCGGGCGTGCGTCGCCGCGGCCGAGGCCCGCAGCGCGTCCGCGGTGAGCGCGACGTACTTGGGCTCCCCGGTCGACCCCGAGGTGGCGACGACGGCGGCGAGCCCGTCGGGCAGCTCCCCGGCCGCGGCGGCCCGCGCCACCGGCCCGGGCAGCGCACCCGGTCCGGCGGTGTCCGGCCCGGCGTCGCCCGGCGCCGCGGCACCCGGACCCGGGCCCGGCTCGGCCCGGACGGGCAGCACCGCGGGACCCGTGCCGTCCACGGCGGCCCGCAGCGCGGCCGCCAGCCGGGTCACCGACTCCGCGGAGCCGTCCACCGGAAGTGCACGCACAGTCATGCTGTCAACCCTGTCTGTCGTGACGCACGCAACCGGGAGCGGCGTCCGAACGGCGTCTTTCATCAGATTCGGGGAACGGTGTAAGGCAGGTGCAACGCGGGGGGCCTTCCACCCGACTCAGGGGGTGAGAGCGGCGGCGCACCCGCCCGCCGGTCACGGGTTCGAAGGAGCTCACCATGCCGTACACCGCCACCGCCGACGCGTCCCCGACCGGCAGCCCGCGCTCGCTGCGCTGCCGCCGGCCCGCCGGCTCCGGGCACCGTGCGGTCGCCGGCGAGCTCGCGGCCCTGGCCTTCGACGTGCCGTCCGGCCCGGTGACCCCGGCCCCGGCGCCGCAGCGCCCGGCGGTCGCCGTCCCGCAGCAGAGCGGCCCGCGGGCCGTCGTCGCGGCGCGGCCGGTCCCCGTGCCCCGGCCGCGCCCCGCCGCGGAGTGACGACCTAGTAGTGCCAGGGGAACGGCGACCAGTCCGGGTCCCGCTTCTCCAGGAACGAGTCCCGGCCCTCCACCGCCTCGTCGGTCATGTAGGCCAGCCGGGTCGCCTCACCGGCGAAGAGCTGCTGGCCGACCAGGCCGTCGTCGGCGAGGTTGAAGGCGTACTTCAGCATCCGCTGGGCCTGCGGTGACTTGCCGTTGATCTCCGTCGCCCACTGCAGGGCCTCGGTCTCCAGGTCCGCGTGGTCGACCACCGCGTTGACCGCGCCCATGTGGTGCATCTGCTCGGCGCTGTAGGTCCGGCCGAGGAAGAAGATCTCCCGGGCGAACTTCTGGCCCACCTGGCGGGCCAGGTAGGCCGAGCCGTAGCCGCCGTCGAACGAGCCGACGTCGGCGTCGGTCTGCTTGAAGCGGGCGTGCTCGCGGGAGGCGATCGTGAGGTCGGCGACGGCGTGCAGCGAGTGCCCGCCACCGGCGGCCCAGCCGTTCACCACGGCGATGACGACCTTCGGCATGAACCGGATCAGCCGCTGGCACTCCAGGATGTGCAGCCGCCCGGCCCGGCCCTGCTCGACGGTCTCCGCGGTGTCCCCGGAGGCGTACTGGTAGCCGGTGCGGCCACGGATGCGCTGGTCGCCGCCGGAGCAGAAGGCGCGCTTGCCGTCCTTCGGGGAGGGGCCGTTCCCGGTCAGCAGCACCGCGCCCACGTCGGCGCTGGTCCGGGCGTGCTCCAGGGCGCGGTAGAGCTCGTCGACGGTGCCCGGCCGGAACGCGTTGAGGACCTCGGGACGGTCGAACGCGATCCGCACGGCCCCGGTGGCGCGGGCGCGGTGGTAGGTGATGTCGCGGAAGTCGAACCCGTCGACCGGCGTCCAGGCGTCCGGGTCGAAGGTCTCGGAGACGGTCATGGCCGAACCCTAAGGACTCACTCCGCGACGAGCGGCGCCAGCCGCCGGGCCACGGCCAGTGCGGGGCCCGGGCCGGGCCACCCGGTGCCGCCGTCGGCGTCCCACACCTCGGACAGCACGCACACCGCGAACCCCCACGCGACGGCGCGGTCCGACGCGGCCGGCCGGCCGGCCCCGGCCGCGCCCCAGGTGCGCGCCACGGTGTCGGCGAGCTCGTCACGGGGCATCCACGCAGCGTGCCGAGGCGATCCGGATCACCGCAACCGCGCTCCCGTCGACGGGAGGGGCCCGGGGACCGCGGGGTAGCGTCATCTCCCAGCCCGGGGCCGTCGCAGGTGCCGGAGTCTGCGCCGAGAGGAGCCCCGTGACCACCGACAGCGCCGCGCGTCCCACCACCGCGAGGAGCGAAGGCGGATCGCGTTCGACCACCGCGTACCGCGCCCTGGAGAACGATCTGCGTGCCGCCATCGGCGGTGAGGTCCGGTTCGACGCGGGCAGCCGCGCGATGTGGTCGGCGGACGCCTCGAACTACCGGGGCGTCCCGATCGGCGTGATCTGCCCGCGCGACGCCGCCGACGTCGAGGCCGCCGTCGCCGTGTGCCGCACCCACGACGTGCCGGTGCTGCCGGTCGGGTCGCGCACCTCCATCGCGGGCCAGGCCGTCAACACCGCGGTCGCGATGGACTTCCGCACGCACATGGACGCGATCCTGTCCGTGGACCCCGACGCCCGGACCGCGACCGTGCAGCCCGGCGCCGTCTGCGACGCCGTGCGCGACGCCGGCAAGCCGCACGGCCTGACGTTCGGCCCGGACCCGTCGACGCACAACCGCTGCTCGATCGGCGGGATGATCGGCAACAACGCCTGCGGCTCGCACTCGGTGGCCTGGGGCAAGACCGTCGACAACGTCGCATCGCTGGAGGTCCTCACCTACCGCGGCGAGCGGCTCGTGCTGGGCGGCGACGGCACCGAGACCGGCGCGATCCCGGACGCGCTGCGTGCGCTGGGCGCGCGGGTCGCCGACGACGTCGAGAAGCACGTGCCCGAGCTGACCCGGCGGGTGTCGGGCTACAACCTCGACCAGCTCGTCCCGGGCAACGTGAACCTCGCGAAGGCGCTGGTCGGCACCGAGGGCACCTGCGCGACGATCCTGTCCGCGACCGTCGACCTCGTCGAGTCCCCGCCCGCACGGGCGCTGGCCGTGCTCGGCTTCCCCGACGCCTACCACGCCGCGGACAACGTGATGATCGTCCGCGAGCACTCGCCGCTGACGATCGAGGGCATGGACGCCGGGCTGATCGCCTCGCTGCGCGCCCTGCGCCCGAACGAGACGACGAGCCGGATGCTCCCCGAGGGCAAGGGCTGGCTCTACGTCGAGACCGGCGGGGCCACCCGCGCCGAGGCCGAGGCGGCCGCGCAGGCCGTCGCCGACGCCATGAAGGCCTACACGACCGGTGCGGTCGTCGTCGGCGAGCCGGCCCGGATGGCCGCGCTGTGGAAGATCCGCGAGGAGGGCGCGGGCCTGCTGACCCGCTCGCCCGAGGGCGGCGAGGCCTGGCCCGGCTGGGAGGACGCCGCCGTCCCGCCCGAGCGCTTCGGCGCCTACCTGCGCGAGTTCGACAAGGTGCTGGAGGACCACGGCCGCAAGGGCATCTACTACGGCCACTTCGGCGACGGCTGCCTGCACGTCCGGATCGACTTCGACCTGCTCACCAAGCCCGGCGTGCAGAACTTCCGGG
This sequence comes from Pseudonocardia sp. 2-7, assembly GCF_056341085.1. Classification (NCBI taxonomy): domain Bacteria; kingdom Bacillati; phylum Actinomycetota; class Actinomycetes; order Pseudonocardiales; family Pseudonocardiaceae; genus Pseudonocardia; species Pseudonocardia sp. 2-7. Next base: position 4,866,206 of record NZ_CP094507.1, on the reverse strand, counting down.
ACTTCATGACCGCGGCCGCGGACCTCGTCGTCGCGCACGGCGGATCGCTGTCCGGTGAGCACGGCGACGGCCAGGCCCGCGCCGAGCTGCTCCCGCGGATGTACCCGCCGCAGATCATCTCCGCGTTCGAGGACTTCAAGGGGATCTGGGACCCGGACGACCGGATGAACCCCGGCCGCGTCGTGCGCCCGGCGACGATGGACGAGAACCTGCGCGTCCAGCTCGGCATGCCGACCATGCCCGACGAGCCGAAGCTGGCCTTCGGCCACGACCGCGGCTCCTTCCACCGGGCCACCCGCCGCTGCCTGGGCGTCGGCAAGTGCGCCGTCGACACCGGATCGGGCGTCATGTGCCCCAGCTGGAACGTGACCAAGGAGGAGAAGCACTCCACCCGCGGACGCGCCCGGCTGCTGTTCGAGATGGCGAACGGCGAGATCATCACCGACGGCTGGCAGTCCGACGAGGTCGCCGAGTCCCTCGACCTGTGCCTGTCCTGCAAGGGCTGCAAGTCCGACTGCCCGGTCGGGGTGGACATGGCCTCGTACAAGACCGAGTTCCTCGCGAACCGCTACCACCGGAAGCTGCGCCCCCGCGCGCACTACTCGATGGGCGCGCTCCCGCGCTGGCTGCGCGCGGTCGGGGTGCTGCCCGCCGCCGCCGTCGACGGGCTGAACCGGCTCGCGCAGGTGCCGCTGCTGGCGAAGGTCGCGAAGAAGGCGGGCGGTATCGACGCCCGTCGCGCCATCCCGCCGATCGCCCGGGAGACCTACACCGCCCGTGCCGCCCGCGGGCTGCCGATGTCGACGGTGCCGGACCTCGGCGTCGCACCCGGCAGCCGCGGCCCGCTGCTGCTGTGGACCGACACCTTCACCGACCACTTCGACCCGGAGATCGCGGCCGACGCCGTCGCGGTCCTCACCGGGCTCGGGTACCGGGTCGAGCTGCCCCCGAAGAACGTGTGCTGCGGCCTGACCTGGACCTCCACCGGCCAGGTCACCGCGGCCCGCCGGGTGCTGGCGCGCAGCCTGCGCGCGATCGGCCCGGCGCTCGACGCCGGCATCCCGGTCGTCGGGCTGGAGCCGTCCTGCACCGCTGCGCTGCGCAGCGACGCCGCGGAGCTGCTGCCCGACGACCCGCGGGTGCCGCTGCTGGCGCGGCAGGTGTCGACCTTCGCCGAGCTCCTGGCCCGGCACGCCGACGAGCTGTCGGCCGTCGCGGGGACCGGGAACGGTGCCGCGCTGGTGCAGATCCACTGCCACCAGCACGCCGAACTGGGCTCCGAGCCCGACCGCGCGGTGCTCGCCGCGCTCGGCGTCGACGCCACCGTGCTCGACTCCGGCTGCTGCGGCCTGGCCGGCAACTTCGGGTTCGAGGACGGCCACTACGACGTGTCGATGGCGTGCGCCGAGCGGGCCCTGCTGCCCGCGCTGCGCGCCGCCGACGAGTCCGTGGACCTGCTCGCCGACGGCTACTCCTGCCGCACCCAGGTCCGCCAGGCCGGGGAACGGGAACCGGTGCACCTGGCCCAGATCGCCTACCGCGCCCTGCGAGGGTGATCGCCGGCGGCGAGGGGTCCGGTGCCGGATCCGGCACCGGACCCCTCGCCCGTGGTGATCGTGCAGGGCGCCGACGAGGAGGACCCATGGCCGACGACCGACGGGCGCTGGTGCTGGGCGGCGGCGGGCTGACCGGAATCGCCTGGATGTACGGACTGCTGGCCGGGCTCCTCGCCGACGGCGTCGACCTGCGCGACGCCGACCTCGTCGTCGGGACCTCGGCGGGGTCGGTGGTGGGCACCAACCTGGCCGTCGGGCGTGACCCGGCCGCCCTCGCCGCGACCCAGCTCACCCCGCCGTCCGGGGAGATCGCCGCGACCCTCGGGCTGCGGCTCGCGGTCCGCTACGGCGTCGCCGCGCTCTCCGGACCGCGCGACGCGACCCGGGTCCGGGCCCGGATCGGCCGCCTCGCCCTCGACACCGACACGGTCGACGAGGCCGAGCGGATCGCGGTGATCCGCTCGCGGCTCGACGGCGCGGACTGGCCCGCCGACCGCGACCTGCGGGTCACCGCCGTCGACGCGCACACCGGCGGGTTCCGGGTCTTCGGCCGCGACGACGGCGTCGAGCTCGCCACCGCGGTCGCCGCCAGCTGCGCGGTGCCCGGTGTGTGGCCGCCGGTCACGGCCGCGGGCACCCGGTGGATCGACGGCGGGGTCCGCTCGATGGCCAACGCCGACCTCGCCGCCGGCTACGGCCGTGTCGTCGTCCTCGCGCCGCTGTCCGGCGGGCTCGGCGGTGCCGCGGCGCCGCGGGTGCAGGCCGAGGCGCTCGGTGCGCTGGCCCGGGTCGCGGTCGTCGAACCGGACCGGCGGTCGCGCCGGGCGTTCGGGCGCAACATGCTCGACCCGGCGCGGCGCTCCGCGTCGGCGCGGGCCGGCCGGGCGCAGGCGGCGGACGTCGCCGCCGAGATCGCGCGGGTCTGGGGCTGAGCCCGCGGGGTATTCCCGCCGGAGACCGATCCCACGGGGTCGCATGAGCGCGCAACGGCCCGGGTAGCCGAGGGCCATGACTGTTCCCACGATCAAGCTGAACGACGGCCGCGAGATCCCCCAGCTCGGCTTCGGCGTCTTCCAGATCGAGCCCGGTGACACCGCGGAGAAGGTCAGGGCGGCCCTCGACGTCGGCTACCGCCACATCGACACCGCGCAGATGTACGGCAACGAGGAGGGCGTCGGCAAGGCCATCGCCGACTCCGGCATCCCGCGCGACGAACTGTGGATCACCACCAAGCTGAACAACGACGGGCACGGCCGGGAGTCGGCGGTGAGCAGGCTCGACGAGAGCCTCACCAAGCTCGGCCTCGACCACGTGGACCTGTACCTCATCCACTGGCCGCGTCCGAAGGAGAACCGCTACGTCGAGACCTGGCAGGGACTCGAGGACGCGCAGAAGGCGGGCAAGGCGCTGTCGATCGGCGTCTCGAACTTCCAGCCCGGCCACCTCGACCGGCTCGCGGCGGAGACCTCCACGGTCCCCGCGATCAACCAGATCGAGTTCCACCCGCACCTGGTGCAGCGCGAGCTCCGCGAGTACCTCCAGCAGCACGACATCGCGCTGGAGGCGTGGAGCCCGATCGGCCAGGGCAAGGGCCTGCTCGACGCGCCCGAGCTGAAGGAGATCGCCGAGCGGGTCGGCAAGTCCGCCGCGCAGGTCGTGCTCCGCTGGCACATCCAGCTCGGGAACATCGTGTTCCCCAAGTCGAACAACCCGGAGCGGATCAAGGAGAACTCCGAGATCTTCGACTTCGCCCTGAGCGAGGACGACATCGCCGCCGTCGAGAAGCTCCACACCGGCGAGCGCATCGGCCCGGACCCCGACGACTTCGGCTGATCCGCACCCCGCGCGCCACGGCCCGGCGCCCCTCTCCGTGAGGGGCACCGGGCCGTCGTCGTCGGTGGGGGTGACGGGTGTCACAGTGCGGCATGTGCGGAGGGCACGGCGCCACGGACCACCCGACAGGGGACGCGGACGGGCCGGCGCGGTGGACGTGTGCGCGTGCGCCCGTACGGTGGGGACGATGTTGGCGATCACCGAGAACGCCGCCGAGGCGATCAAGACCCTGAGCACCGACGCGGAACTGCCCGACGACGGCGGCCTGCGCATCTCCGCGACCGACCCGGCGCAGGGCCTCGAACTGGCCCTCGCGCAGGAGGCCGACGCGCAGGACACCGTGCTGCGCGGGGAGGGCATCACCGTGTTCCTCGAGCCGGCCGCGGCGGAGCTCCTGGACGACAAGGTGCTCGACGTCCAGCCCGTGGCGACCGAGCAGGGCGAGCAGGAGCTGCGCTTCGCGATCGTCGAGCAGCCCGAGGCCCCGGACACCGTCCAGGCCTGACCCACCCGACGCACTGCGTGGCCCCGCCGGACATCCGGTGGGGCCACGCCCGTCTCACAGCTCGGTGACGGTCCCGTCGCGGACGTCCCAGCGGCGGGTGGCGCGCACCGTGTCGAGCATCCGCCGGTCGTGGGTCACCAGCAGGACGGTCCCGTCGAAGTCCTCGACCGCCTGCTCCAGCTGCTCGATGGCGGGCAGGTCGAGGTGGTTGGTCGGCTCGTCGAGCACCAGCAGGTTCACCCCGCGCGCCTGCAGCAGCGCCAGCGCGGCGCGGGTCCGCTCGCCCGGCGAGAGCGACGACGCCGTCCGCAGCACCTGGTCCGCGCCGAGGGAGAACTTCGCGAGCAGCGTCCGCACCTCGGACTCGGGCCAGTCGGGCACCTGCTCGCCGAACGCGCGCAGCAGCGTCGCGTCCCCGAGGAAGGCGCCGCGGGCCTGGTCGATCTCGCCGACCAGCACCCCCGACCCGAGCCCCGCCGAGCCCGAGTCCGGGGTGATCCGGCCGAGCAGCAGCCCGAGCAGCGTCGACTTGCCCGCCCCGTTCGCGCCGGTGACGACGACCCGGTCCGCCCAGCCCACCTGCACCGTCGCGGGACCGAACGCGAAGTCCCCGCGCCGCACGGCGGCGGCGTCGGCCCGCGCGACGACCGACCCGGACCGGGGTGCGGAGGCGATCTCCATCCGCAGCTCCCACTCCTTGCGGGGCTCCTCCACGACCTCCAGCCGCTCGATCGCCCGCTCGGTCTGCCGGGCCTTCGCGGCCTGCTTCTCGCTGGACTCCTGGCGCTGCGCGCGGACGTTCTTGTCCGGGTCCTTCGTCTTGCGCCGGGCGTTGCGCACGCCCTGGGCCATCCAGTTGCGCTGCATGACCGCGCGCTGCTTGAGGCCACCCAGCTTGTCGGCGTACTCCTCGTAGTCCTCGCGGGCGTGCCGGCGGGCGACCTCGCGCTCGGCGAGGTAGGACTCGTAGCCGCCGTCGTAGACGTCGATCCGCTGCTGGACCAGGTCCAGCTCGACGATCCGGTTCACCGTGCGCGCCAGGAACTCCCGGTCGTGGCTGACCAGCACCGTCGGCGTGCCCTGCCGGGCGAGGCCGCCCACGAACCGCTCCAGCCGCTCCAGGCCGTCGAGGTCGAGGTCGTTGGTGGGCTCGTCGAGCAGCAGCAGGTCGTAGCGGGACAGCAGCAGCGCTGCGAGGTTCGCCCGCGCCGCCTGCCCGCCGGACAGCCCGGTCATCGGGGCGTCCGGGCCGACCGCGAGCCCGACCTCGCGCAGCACCTCGCCGGAGCGCTCGTCGAGGTCCGCGCCGCCGAGGGCCAGCCAGCGGTCCAGCGCGGCGGCGTAGCGGTCGTCGGCGCCGGGGGTGCCCGACGCCAGCCCCTCCGCCTCGGCGTCCATCGTCGCCTGTGCGTCGGCGACGCCGGTCCGGCGCGCCAGGAACCCGGCGACCGTCTCCCCGGGACGCCGGTCGGGCTCCTGCGGCAGGTGCCCGACGGTCGCGTCGGGCGGGGCGAGGGTCAGCGACCCGTCGTCCGGGGGCCGCGAGCCGGCCAGCACCGTCAGCAGGGTGGACTTGCCGGCGCCGTTGGCACCGACCAGCCCGATGACGTCGCCGGGCGCGACGACGAGGTCCAGCCCGGAGAACAGGGGTCGGTCGCCGTGGCCGGCGGCCAGGCCCGTCACGTGAAGGGTCGCGCTCATCTCGAGCGCAGACGCTACCCCTACAGGTTCGCCCCGAAGAGCCGGTGCAGGGCGTCCCAGTGCCGCTGTTCGGCGTCGTCGTCGTGGGTGGGGGCGTCCGGCACCGCGAAACCGTGCGCCGCCGGGTAGGTCTCCAGGGTCGCCGACACCCCGGCCGCGGACAGCGCGTCGCCGAGGCGCTGCTTCTGCTCGTCGGGGAAGGAGTCGTCGTCGGTGGCGCCGGCCACGTACACCTCGGCCCGGATGCGGTCGGCGAGCCGGTGCACGCTGGCCGGGTCGTCGGTGGCGAGGTTGCCCCCGTGGAACGACGCCGCGGCCGCGACCCGCTCCGGCTGCGTCGCGGCGGTGCGCAGGCTCATCACCCCGCCCATGCAGTAGCCGGTGGTGCCGACCGCCCTGCCGCCGACCTCGGGCCGCTCCAGCAGCGCGGTCACCCACGCCTCGGCGTCGACGGCGACGAACTCGGGCGTCAGCGACCTCACCATCCCCATCAGCCGGGCCCGCTCGGGCTGGTCGGAGAACACGGTGGCGAAGTCGAACGGGGCCCAGTCGCCGTGCCGGTGGTAGACGTCGGGCAGCAGCACCGCGTAGCCGAGCGACGCCAGGTGCGCGGCCATGTCGTGGATGGCCGTCCGGACACCGCCGGCGTCGGGGTAGAGGAGCACGCCCGGCCACGGGCCGTCGCCGTCGGGGGTGTGCAGGGTGGCGGCGGCGTCGCCGTCGGGGGTGCTGATCGTGAAGTCGGTGCGCGGCACGGGTCCGGCCTCCCGGGGGTGATCGACGGGTCGCACCCGTTCTACGCCCCCGGGAGGCGTTCCGCCGGACCGCGGCGCGGTTCGGGTGGTACGTACCGGATCAGGTCCTGGTCAGTGCGTCGTCCTCGTCGAGGCGCCGGGTACGGGTCTCCGAGTAGCTCGCCACGGCGATGATCGTGACCACCGACGCGACCGCGATGTACACCGCGATCGAGTAGCCGGTACCCGTCGCGACCAGCAGCGACGCCGCGATCAGCGGGGCCAGGCCGCCCGCGAACACCGACGCCAGCTGGTAGCCGATCGAGATGCCCGAGTAGCGCACCTTGGTGCCGAACAGCTCGGACAGGAACGCCGCCTGCGGGCCGTACATCGCGCCGTGCAGCACCAGCCCGACCGTCACCGCGACGGCGGTGAGGGCGAAGCTCTGCGTGTCCACCAGGAAGAAGAACACGAACGCCCAGACGCCGACGCCGGCGGCGCCGAACAGGTAGACCGGCTTGCGGCCGACCCGGTCGGAGACCGCACCCCACATGGGGGTGGTCACCAGGTGCACCGCGGCACCGATCAGCACCGCGCCCAGCACGAACGACGACGGCAGCCCGAACTGCTCCTTCACGTACGTCGAGATGACGATCGTGAAGATGTAGTACGAGACGTTCTCGGCGAACCGGGCGCCCATCGCGGTGAGGACCTCGCGCGGGTAGAGCCGCAGGACGTCCAGGATCGGCATGGTGTCCTTCTCGCCGGCCGCGGCCCGTGCGGCGGCCCTGGCCTGCGCCTCCCGGAAGACCGGGGACTCCTCGACGGCGAGGCGGACGTAGAGGCCGATCAGGACCAGCACCGCGGACAGCAGGAACGGGATCCGCCAGCCCCAGGCCAGGAACGCCTCCTCGGACTGCACCAGCGCCATGATCGCGAGCAGGCCGTTGGCCAGCAGCTGACCGGCCGGGGCACCGGCCTGCGGCCAGCTCGCCCAGAACCCACGGTGCTCGGGCTTCCCGTGCTCGGAGACGATGAGGACCGCGCCGCCCCACTCACCGCCCAGCGCGAAGCCCTGGATCAGCCGCAGCACGACGAGTAGCAGCGGCGCGGCGATCCCGATCGTGGCGTAGGCCGGCAGCAGGCCGATCGCGAACGTCGAGGCGCCCATCATCATCAGCGACAGGACCAGCAGCTTCTTGCGGCCGATCTTGTCGCCGTAGTGGCCGAAGACCAGGCCGCCCACCGGGCGCGCGATGAACCCGACCGCGAACGTGCCGAGCGAGAGCAGGGTCCCGGTCGCGCCGTCGGACTCGGGGAAGAACACCGCCGGGAACACCAGGGCGGCGGCGACGCCGTAGAGGAAGTAGTCGTACCACTCGACGGTCGTGCCCAGCATGCTCCCCGCGACGACCTTCGCGATCGGCGTGTGCGGCTGGTCGGACGCCGGTGGCGTCGGTGATCCCGGCGCGGTGGCGCCGGCGTGCGTGTCGGACACGGTCCCTCCCCATCGACGGACATCTGCGGTGGCGTCACGGTAGGGCCGCGGTGCGCCGTTTTCACCGGTTCCGGCCACATCGGTACCCCGACCGTGACGTGGCCCGGCCACACCCGGTCGCGGCCGCGCGGCAGACTGGGCCACATGGCCGACCTGTTGCCCCTGCCGGAGGACTTCGAGCGGGCGCTGGTGGTCGTCGCCCATCCCGACGACATGGAGTACGGCGGTTCCGGCGCCGTCGCGCGGTGGACGGCGCAGGGCCGGGAGGTCGTCTACCTGCTGGTCACCCGTGGTGAGGCGGGCATCGACACGATGGACCCCGCCGAGTGCGGACGCGTGCGCGAGGCCGAGCAGCGCGCGGCCTGCGCCGCCGTCGGCGTCACCACGTGCGAGTTCCTCGACCACCCCGACGGGCTCGTCGAGTACTCGGTGGCGCTGCGCCGCGACATCGCCGCCGCGATCCGCAGGCACCGCCCGCAGCTGGTGGTGACCGGCAACTTCCGCGAGTTCTGGGACGCCGGTGGGACGCTCAACCAGGCCGACCACGTCGCGGTCGGTCGGGCGACGGTCGACGCCGTCCGGGACGCGGCGAACCGCTGGCTGTTCCCCGAGGCCGGGGAGCGCTGGGACGGGGTCACCGGCCTCGCCGCGGCCTCCTCGCCCGCCGCGCGGCACGCCGTCGACATCTCCGAGCACCTCGACGCCGCCGTGGCGTCGCTGTCCGCGCACCGCGCCTACCTCGACGGGCTGGGCGGCGGCCCGATGACCGATCCCGGCACGTTCCTGCGCGCGGCCGCCGAGCGGACGGCGGAGCAGCTGCCCGGGGCCACCGCGGCCACCCCGTTCGAGTACCTGCGGCCCTGAACCGGCCGGAACGACGATGATCCGTGCCTCAGCCGACCGGCCTCGGTGGGGATCGCGGGCAGTACGCCGGTACCGTCGTCGTGAGGGGTGATGGGGTGAACGGCTCGACCGCGCAGGCGCGCGTACTCGTCGACGAGCTGGCGCGGGCCGGTGTCACCGACGCGGTCCTGTGCCCCGGCTCCCGCAACGCGCCACCCGCGTTCGCGCTGGCCCGGGCCGACGAGCGGGGCACGGTCCGCCTGCACGTGCGCATCGACGAACGTGCCGCGGGCTTCCTCGCGCTCGGCCTGTCGCTGGCGTCGGGCCGCCCGGTCCCGGTCGTCGTCACGTCCGGGACGGCCGCGGCGAATCTGCACCCCGCGGTGCTGGAGGCGTCGCACTCGGGGGTCCCGCTGCTGGTCCTGACCGCGGACCGGCCGCCGGAGCTCGTCGGCACCGGCGCCAGCCAGACGGTCGACCAGGCCGGTCTGTACGGCGGAGCCGTGCGCTGGGCGGGCGCGCTGCCGGTGCCGGTGGGCACCACCGAGCCGGAGGCGCGGCGCTGGCGGGCGGTCGTCGCGCGGATGCTCGCCGCGGCCGTCGGTGCCGGCGCGGGCGCGCCCGGTCCGGTGCACCTGGACCTGCCCTACACCGACCCGCTCGTGCCCGACGACGACCCGGCCGGACCGGACACCGGGCACCGCGACGCCGGTCTGCCCGGAGCGGACCTCCCCGCCGGACGGCCCGGCGGTGCGCCGTGGACCGCGGTGTCCCGCCCGGTCCGCGCGCTGCCCCCGCTGGAGCTCGACCCGGGGGCGCGCACGCTCGTCGTCGCCGGGGCGGGCGGGCCCGCCGCGGACCCCGGCCTGCTCGGCGGGGCCCCTCTGGTCGCGGAGCCGTCGTCGTGCTGGTGGGCGCACGCGCTGCGCACCGGGCCGTGGCTGCTCGACCGGCCGGAGCTGCGCCCCACCCAGGTCGTCGTGCTCGGCAGGCCCACCCTGCACCGGGGCGTCGCCGCGCTGCTCGCCGACCCGTCGGTGGCGGTGTTCGCCGACCCCGGTCCGGACGGCGCCCCGTGGACCGACGTCGCCGGCACGGTCCGGGCCGTCGGGGCGCTGCCCGCGCTGTCCCCGCCCGAGGACTGGGTGCGGTCCTGGCGCGACGCGGACCGGGCCGCGGCCACGTCCCTCGACACCGCGCTCGACGACGGCACCGCCGCCGGCGCACCCGGTCTGCGGCTGGCCCGCGACCTCGTCGCCGCCCAGCCCGACGGCGGCCAGCTCGTCCTCGGTTCGTCGAACCCGGTCCGCGACGTCGCGCTGGCCGCCGTGCCCCGCTCCGGGCTCACCGTGCGGTCGAACCGCGGGGTCGCGGGCATCGACGGGACGGTGTCGACCGCCCTCGGCGCCGCGCTCGCCCACCCGGGCCCGACGGCGCTGCTGCTCGGCGACCTCACGCTGCTGCACGACTCCACCGGACTGGTCGTGGGCCCGGGGGAGCCGTCCCCGGACCTGACCGTCACCGTCCTCGACGACGACGGCGGAGGCATCTTCCACCTGCTCGAACAGGGCGGCCCGTCGCACGCCCACGCCTTCGAGCGCGTCTTCGGCACGCCGACCGGCGTCGACCTCGTGGCCCTGGCCCGGGCGGCGGGCTGGCGGGCGGCCGACTGGAGCGGCGACGCGGGCGAGCTGGCGGCCCGCCCCGGCTCGGGACGGCGGCTGGTCCGGGTCGCGGCGCACCGCGCCGGGCTACGCGACGCGCACGCCGAGCTCCGCCGGGTGGTCGCCGCGGCGCTGGACTGAGCCGGTCCCGCCCGCGTCCGCGCCGCGGCACGTGCTGCCACGCCCCGGCGGACACGGCGTCCGCCCGGCCCGGGCCGGGCTCAGCCCTCCAGGGACTCGCGGACCGCGCGCATCTTGGCGGCGGCCTCGCGCACCTCGCCGTCGGGCTCGGAGTCGGCGACGATCCCGCACCCGGCGAACAGCCGCGCCGTGCGTCCCTGCAGCTCGGCACAGCGCAGCGCGATGCCCATCTCGCCCGCGCCCTCGGCGTCGACCCAGCCGACCGGGCCCGCGTAGCGGCCGCGGTCGAGACCCTCGATCTCGGAGATCAGCGCCGTCGCGTCCGGGGTCGGGGTGCCGCCGACGGCGGCCGTCGGGTGCACCGCTCCGATCAGCGTCAGCAGCGATGCAGGCCGGGCCGGGTCGAGGCGGGCGTGCACGTCGCTGGACAGGTGCGACACGTTCGGCAGGGTCAGCACCGACGGCGCGTCCGGCACGTGCAGCTCGGCTACCAGCGGGCGCAGCGACGCAGCGAGGGAGTCCACGGCGTAGGCGTGCTCGCGGCGGTCCTTCGACGAGCCGATCAGCGCGCCCGCGGTGTCGCCGTCCGGTCCGGAGCCGGGCCACATCGTGCCCGCCAGCACCCGCGACTCCACGGTCCGCCCGCGCAGCCGCAACAGCAGCTCGGGGGTGGCGCCGACCAGGCCGTCGACGGCGTAGCTCCAGCACGTCGGGTAGCGCCGGGCGAGGCCGCGGAGCAGGAACCGGGGGTCCAGCGGGCGGTCGGCGACGGCGAGCAGGTCGTGCGCGAGCACCACCTTCTCCAGCTCCCCGTCGCGCATCCGCCCGACCGCCGCGGCGACGGCGGCCCGGTACCGGTGCGCGGACACCTGGCCGTCGGCGTAGCGCAGGCGTCCGCTGGGGCGCACCGGCGACGGGACCGGCAGCCTGCCCGGGGTCTCCGGGGCGTCGGCGGGGGTGATCTCGGTGATCCAGGCGCGGTGCCCGCGCCGCCCGACGATCACCTGCGGCACGACGAGCACCGAGCCCGGGCAGCCGTCGGCGAAGGTGAACGAGGCGAACGCGAGGGCGCCGGTGCCGGGGAGGCGGACGTCGTCGTAGCCGGCGCCGGCGTCGAGCCGGTCGACCACGCGGCGCCACCAGCGGTCGGCCTCGGCGAAGCGCTCGGGTCCCGACGCGGTGAACCGCGCGACCTCGCCCCAGCCGACCACGCCCTCGCCCTGGCGCACCCAGGACAGCGCCCCGGCGTCGGCGGGCAGCACGTCCAGCAGCCGCCCGTCGAGCCGCAGCGGGCGTGTCCGGACGCGCAACGCGGTGCTGGCCGGTGCGACGGTCACCCTTCGAGAGTAGGCAACTTCCTCGGCCGGGGCGGGCGCCAGGGTGGGAGGCACCGGACACACCCGGGTGCCGGAGCGCTCCTAGAATCGGGTCCCGTGACCAGTCCGAGCGGCCGTCCCACCGGCGATGTGCTGACCGAGACCTCGGCCGTGGCGGCCCGTCTCATCGGCCGGACGCGGTACCACCTGCCCGAGATCGTCCTGGCCGTCGCACTGGCGTGGACGCTGGTCGCGCTGGTGGCCCTGGGTGGTGCGTTCCTGGAGGACGCGGCGATCGACGGCAACCGCGGCACCACCGCCGCGACCGTCCTCGACGGCTCGGACTACTGGCGCACCCTGGTCAGGTTCGTCGACGACGAGGGCCGGCTGCAGACCCCGGCCGCGGGCATCTCCTACCCGGTCGGGCTCACCCCGGGCGAGAACATCTACGTCGAGTACGACACCGCCGACCCGACGCACGTGCGCGTCGCGGGCCGCACCGCCGTCGACGGGATCCTCCCGGTCGCCGGGCTGATCGCGGGCGGCTGGGTGCTCCTCGGGCCGCTGTACGTGTGGCTGCGCCGCCGCCGGGCCCGCACCGGCACCGTCTGACGGCGCCCGGACCGGACCGGACCGCACCGGGCCGCGCCGCCCCGCACCGGGCTCAGCCCCGCCAGAGCGCCCCGACCTCGGCGGCGACCTGCGGTGCGGCGACGAGCAGCCCGCCCTCGGGCAGCGGCGTCGACCGGCCGTCGCGGCCCTGCACCAGCGCGCCGGCCTCGGTGGCCAGGCAGAGCGCCCCGGCGACGTCCCACTCGTGGTAGCGGGTCAGCACCGCGGCGACGGCGTTGCCCAGCGCGACCTGGGTGATCGCCAGCGCGGCCGAGCCGAGCACCCGCACGCCGACGTGCGCGGCGCGGGCGCGTTCGACGAACCCGGGGTCGGGGTCCTCGGCGCAGATCAGCGACCCGGCGACCCGGGCGGTGCGCCGCGGCGGCACCGGCACGCCGTTGGCCCGGAAGCCGCGCCCGCGGGCGGCGGCGTAGATCTGCCCGCGGCCCGGGTCGGCGACGACGCCCACGGCCGGGCCGTCGCCGTCGACCAGGGCCAGGCTGTAGGCGCACCAGGGCAGGCCCGCGACGTAGTTCGCGGTGCCGTCGACCGGGTCGACGACCCACCGCAGCGGTGCGGTGTCGGCACCGGCGTCGGCGCCGAACTCCTCGCCGACGACCGGGCAGCCGGGGAACTCCGCGGCCAGCACCCGGCGGGTGTGCCGCTCCAGGGTGCGGTCGGTGTCGGTGACCCAGTCGAACGGGTTGGCCTTGGCCGACGCGTCGAGCGATCCGGTGTGCTCGCGACCCAGCGTCGCGGTGATCACCTCGGCGGCGTCGTTGGCCAGCCGGCCCGCGGTCTCGAGCGCGCGGGAGAGCAGTGCCGGGTCCACCGGCCGGGGGGACGGCACCGGGGGTGGCGCCGTGTCTGGCGGGGTGTGGGGCACGGCCGTCATGCGACCCGAGTGTCCGGGCGGGTGATGTCCCGGCGACGACGTGCGGGTGTCCACCTTGTGCCGGACGTGCCAACTCGTGACCCGCCCACCCGATGTTCGCCCAGGGTTGGGTGGTTGATCACGCCAGGGACCCGGCCCGCTGTCCCGCCCCCGTCACCGTTCCGGCCGTGCGCGTCGCAATCGTCTCGGAATGCTTCCTGCCGGTGGTCAACGGCGTCACCAACTCGGTGCTGCGGGTGTGCGAGCACCTGCGGGCAGGGGGTCACGACGTCGTGGTGATCGCGCCGGGCACCGGGGAGCCGGACTCCCACGAGGGGATCCCGGTCGTGCGGATCCCGGCCGTCGAGCTGCCGGTGGTGAACTCGATGCCGGTCGGGGTGCCCAGCAGGCGGATCCTGACCGCGCTGCGCCGGTTCCGGCCGGACGTGGTGCACCTGGCGGCGCCGTTCGTCGTCGGGGCGCGGGGGCTGGCGGCGGCACGGCGCCTCGGCGTGCCGACGGTCGCGATCTACCAGACCGACGTCGCCGGGTTCGCCTCCGCGTACGGGCTCGGGCTGACCGCACGGGCCGCGTGGCGCTGGACCTGCCGGCTGCACGGCATGGCCGACCGGACCCTCGCGCCGTCGAGCTGGGCGACCGGGGCCCTGCGCGAGCGCGGCGTCCCGCGGGTACACCAGTGGGCGCGCGGCGTCGACACCCGCCGGTTCACCCCGTCGCGGCGCAGCGACGCGCTGCGCGGCCGGCTCGCCCCGAACGGCGAGCGGCTCGTCGGCTTCGTTGGCCGCCTCGCCCCGGAGAAGCAGGTCGAGCGGCTCGCCGTGCTGGGGGAGCTGCCCGGGACGCGCCTGGTCGTCGTCGGCGACGGCCCCAGCGCCGACGGGCTGCGCGATCGACTGCCCTCGGCGGCGTTCCTCGGGCACCGCGGCGGTGACGAGCTCGCGCAGATCTACGCCAGCCTCGACGTGTTCGTCCACACCGGCCAGGCCGAGACGTTCTGCCAGGCCGTGCAGGAGGCACTCGCCTCGGGCGTCCCGGTGGTCGCGCCCGACGCGGGCGGCCCGCGCGACCTCGTGCTGCCCGACCGCACCGGTTACCTCGTGGCACCCCGCCCCGACGGCGGGGAGCCCGGCGACCCGGCCACCGACGCCGCCGACCGCGAGCTGGTCGGGGCAGTCGCCGCGCTGTGCGAGCCGCAGCGCAACCGGGAGTTCGGCCTGGCCGCCCGCCAGTCGGTGCTGCGCCGCACCTGGACCGCGGTCGGCGACGAGCTGCTCGCCCACTACGGCGACGTGCTCCGCGCCGCGGCCCCGGAGCGCCTCGCGGCCTGACCGGCACGCCCCCGCCCGACCGGACCCCCGCCCGACCGGACCCCCGCCTGGTCGGGCCTCCGCCGGCCGGGCCGACGCGGCCGGGGAGGGTGCCTGCGTAGTCGTGCGGATCCGTGGCCGCGGCCCGGCGGCGACGGTGGTCCCATGAGCCGCACCGTCGTCGTCGCGCCCCGTGGTGAGCTCGCCACGGTCGACACCTCCGCCACCGTCCGCCTGATGTCCCGGCTGCTCGACCCCGCGCCCGCGGTCCGTGCCGCCGCCCGTGCCGAGGTCCTCGACGCCCCGCACCGGCAGATGCCGCCGGTGCTGTTCGCGCTGTCGGAGAACCTCGTCGCCGACGGCGCGATGCCCGAGGCCGCCCGCTGGTTCTACGCGGGCCAGCTGCGGGCCCGCTACGACGCCTGCCGCTGCACCGACACCACCGCCGCCCAGGCGCTGGCCGTGCTGCGCGACCGCTTCGGCGAACCGGTGAACCGCTGGGCCTTCGCCGACCCGGCCCGGGTCCGCCGGGCCGCGGTCCGCGCCGTCGCCTGGGACCGGGCGGCGCCGCACGACTACGACCACCGCTGGATCGCGCTGCACGGCATGGGCGCCTTCACCGGCGACGGCAACGGTGTCAGCACGCCGTCGGCCGAGTGGGCGGGCGTCGCCGCCCGGGTCCGTGCCGACTACCTGAGCGGCCTGCGTGAGGTGCTGCGCGAGCAGTTCGGACAGCAGTTCGGGCAGCGGTTCGGACGGCGGTGAGCCGGCGGCCGGGTCGCCTAAGCTGTGTTCGTGTCCCGCGCCGAGCTCGACAAGAACCCGACCGACGTCGCCCGCATGTTCGACGGCGTCGCCCGGCGCTACGACCTGACCAACACCGCGCTGTCGGGGGGCCAGGACCGCTACTGGCGGATCCAGACCCGCCGGGCCCTCGGCCTGAGCCCGGGCGAGAAGGTCCTCGACCTCGCCGCGGGGACCGCGGTCTCGACCGTCGAGCTGGCGAAGGACGGCGCCTGGTGCGTCGCTGCGGACTTCTCCCTCGGCATGCTGCGTGCGGGCGCCCGCCGTGACGTCCCGAAGGCCGCCGCCGACGCGCTGCACCTGCCCTTCGCCGACGGCAGCTTCGACGCCGTCACCATCTCCTTCGGCCTGCGCAACGTGAACGACACCGTCGCCGGCCTGCGTGAGATGGCCCGCGTGACCCGCCCCGGCGGCCGCCTGGTCGTCTGCGAGTTCTCGACGCCGACCTGGGCCCCCTTCCGCGTGCTCTACCAGAACGCGGTGCTCGGCCACGCCCTCCCGGCGATCGCCCGCACGGTCTCCTCGAACCCCGAGGCCTACCTGTACCTGGCCGAGTCGATCCGGGACTGGCCCGACCAGCCCGCACTCGCCGGGAAGATCGCCGACGCCGGCTGGGAGCGCCCCGCCTGGCGGAACCTGACCTTCGGCGCCGTCGCGCTGCACCGGGCGTACAAGCCGGCCTGAGCCCCCGCCGCCCCGTCCCGCCACGGTCCCCGTGGACGGGTCTGCAGAGCCGGCCTGCGACACAGGGGCCGACGTCGTGGCGGAGCCGGGCGCGCTGCACGCGTGCGGTCGCAGCGGCGGCCGGGCGGTCGTCCCTCCACCGGCTCGCGCCCCTGCAGCGAGCCCGCTCCGCCGCGGACCAGTGCACACGGTGACGGGTTCCCGCGCGGCCAGCGCCCGGGGCCGGGCGAATCCGCTCACCGGGTAAGCGAGTTGGCACGGGAATGCACGGCCCCGGGGATCGCGCTCGATCTGCTGCGCCGGGCCCGGCAGCACCACGCGACGACGTGCTCCCTTCTCGGAATTCGCTCACCGGGTAAGCGAATTCGGAGAAGGGAGGGTCCGGAGTCGCGTCTCTCATGGCACGCGGCGGTCCGCGGTGCAGCGGTGGGCGCTGTGGCGGTCGGTCACCCTGCGCCCGGTGGTCGGCGGTCGGCGGTCGGCCGCGTGGGTGGTCGGCTGCGTGGGTGGTCGGCTGCGTGGGAGGTCGACCGCGGGAGGGCCGACTGTGCGAGGGGACGCCGCGTGCGCGGCCCGGCACCGGCCGTCACCGCCCACTGACCCTGCGTCGAAGCGCGTTGCGCCGCAAGGAGTCCCGCGTCGTCGCCCGATCCGCCCACGCGATCACGTCGACGTCGTCCTACACTGCTCGCGCAGTTCGTGAACTTTTTCACAAGGGTGGTGGGAGACACGCGACCCGGAGCGCGCCGACCTGCACGGATGCGGATCACATGTGACCCGCGCCCCGTCACAGGTAAGGCTCGCCTGGGTTCTTGGTCACAGGGGACCGGACATAGGGTCGCCGCGACCGGCTCGTCGATCACCACCAACGACGGTGGCGCCGCGACAACGAAGGTGTAGGAATGCTCGATCCCTATCTCCCGCTCGTCCTGCTGTTCGTGTTGGCGGCGGGCTTCGCGGTGTTCTCGGTCGCCTCCGCGCCGTTGATCGGTCCGCGCCGGTTCAACCGGGCCAAGCTGGACTCCTACGAGTGCGGTATCGAGCCCTCGCCGCAGCCGGTCGTCGGCGGCGGTCGCGTGCCGGTCGCCTACTACCTCACGGCGATGCTGTTCATCCTGTTCGACATCGAGCTGGTGTTCATGTACCCGTACGCCGTCGTCGCCGATGCGGTCGGCGTCTTCGGGTTCGTGGCCATCACGCTCTACATCGCCACGATCGCCTTCGCGTACGCCTACGAATGGCGTCGCGGCGGGCTCGAGTGGAGCTGAGGCCGTCATGGGACTCGAGGAGAACCTGCCCAGCGGCGTCCTGCTGACCAACGTCGAGAAGCTGGTCAACTGGACCCGGAAGTCGTCGCTCTGGCCTGCCACGTTCGGCCTGGCCTGCTGCGCCATCGAGATGATGACCACCGGCGCCCCGCGCTACGACCTCGCCCGGTTCGGCATGGAGGTTTTCCGGGCCTCGCCGCGCCAGGCGGACCTGATGATCGTCGCGGGCCGCGTGAGCAACAAGATGGCGCCGGTCCTGCGCCAGATCTACGACCAGATGCCCGAGCCGCGCTGGGTGCTCGCCATGGGCGTGTGCGCCAGCTCCGGCGGCATGTTCAACAACTACGCGATCGTCCAGGGCGTGGACCACGTCGTCCCGGTCGACATGTACCTGCCCGGCTGCCCGCCGCGGCCGGAGATGCTGATCGACGCGATCCTCAAGATCCACGCCAAGATCATGGACGAGCCGCTCGGCCCGAAGCGGGCCGCCGAGCTCGCCGAGTCCGGGTACCGCACGCCGATGGTGCCGTCGTCGGTCAAGTACGCGCCGAAGCACAAGCAGCTCGGTGCGCTGAAGACCACGCACACCCCCGACGTCCCGAACTACCTGGAGCCGGGCTCGCAGCCCAAACCGGCCCCGAACGCGCTCGCGCCGGGGGAGACCCTGGAGCTGCCGTCGCTGGCCGACGCGGCCCGCGGAGGTGACGCGACGTGACCGAGCCGACCGGCACCTCCAAGGACGGGGCCGAGCCCACCGGCGGCGCGCACTCGTCGTCGCAGGAGAGCGGCGCCGCGGCCGAGGAGCAGCGGATGGCGGGCGGCGAGGCCCCCGGCGACCTGGCCGCTCCCGGGGACGCGGCCACCCCCTCCGACGCGCTGGGCGGCGCCCGCCCCGCGCAGAGGATGACCGAGACCCGTACCCGCTCGGGCATGTTCGGCGTCCGCGGCTCCGGCGACACCTCCGGCTACGGCGGCCTGCGTCTGCAGGGCTGGGCCCCGGCCCCGGCCGAGCGGCCCTTCGGCGGCTGGTTCGACGAGTTCGCCGACGAGCTCGGCGCGGCCCTCGACGAGCGCGGCATCCCGCGCGGCGCGATCGAGCAGGTCACGATCGACCGCGACGAGATGACCCTCTACGTCGAGCCCGCCCGGCTGCACGAGGTCGCCCGCACCCTGCGCGACGACCCGGGCCTGCGCTTCGAGTTCTGCTCCGGCGTGTCCGGTGTGGACTACTCGGCGCCGGACGGCGCTCCGGTCGACCGGCCGCTGCACGTCGTCTACCACCTGCTGTCGATGACCTACCGGCGCCGGGTGCGCCTGGAGGTCGCGCTCGACATGGGCGACGCCGCGAACCCGCCCACCGTGCCGAGCGTCGTCGACGTCTACCCGACGGCCGACTGGCACGAGCGCGAGACCTGGGACATGTACGGCGTCGTCTTCGACGGCCACCCGGCGCTGACCCGGATCCTCATGCCGGACGACTGGGACGGCCACCCCCAGCGCAAGAGCTACCCGCTGGGCGGCATCCCCGTGGAGTACAAGGGCGCGGAGATCCCCCCGCCCGATGAGCGGAGGGCCTACTCGTGACGACTGACGCCGACCCCACCACCGCCGACGCCACCACCGACCCGTACGCCGCGCCCGGCCGCGAGACCACCGAGGGCACGGTCTACACCGTCACCGGCGGCGACTGGGACGACCTGCTCGAGGCCGAGCACGACGACCGCATCGTCATCAACATGGGCCCGCAGCACCCGTCGACGCACGGGGTGCTGCGCCTGGTCCTGGAGCTGGAGGGCGAGACCGTCACCCAGGGCCGCGCGGTCATCGGCTACCTGCACACCGGTATCGAGAAGAACTGCGAGTACCGGACCTGGACCCAGGGCGTCACCTTCGTGACCCGGGCGGACTACCTGGCCCCGCTGTTCAACGAGGGCGCCTACTGCATGGCCGTCGAGAAGCTGCTGGGCGTCGAGGTCCCGCAGCGGGCCGAGCACCTGCGGGTGCTGCTCTGGGAGCTGAACCGGATCGGCTCGCACCTGGTCGCGCTGGCCACCGGCGGCATGGAGCTGGGCGCGCTGACCGGCATGACCTCCGGCTTCCGCGAGCGCGAGGAGGTGCTCCACCTGCTGGAGTTCCTCACCGGCCTGCGGATGAACCACGCGTTCATCCGCCCCGGCGGCCTCGCCCAGGACATGCCCGAGGGCTGGCAGGAGAAGGTCCGTGACTTCCTGAAGGTCATGAACTCCCGGCTGCCCGACTACGACCGGCTGCTCACCGGGCAGCCGATCTGGCGCCAGCGCCTGGAGGGCGTCGGCTACCTGCCCGTCGACGGCTGCCTGGCCCTCGGCGCGTCCGGCCCGATCCTCCGCTCGGCGGGTCTGGCGTGGGACCTGCGCAAGCACATGCCGTACTCGGTCTACGACCAGTACGACTTCGAGGTCCCGACGGCCACCGAGGCCGACTGCTTCGCCCGCTACCGGATGCGCGTCGCCGAGATCCACGAGTCGCTCAAGATCATGGAGCAGGCGGTGACGAAGCTCGACGAGCTCGGCCCGGGCCGCGTCATGGTCGACGACCCGAAGGTCGCCTGGCCGGCGCAGCTGTCGGTCGGCAGCGACGGCATGGGCAACACCCTCGAGCACGTCCGCAAGATCATGGGTCAGTCGATGGAGTCGCTGATCCACCACTTCAAGCTGGTCACCGAGGGCTTCGGAGTCCCGCCGGGGCAGGCCTACGCGGCCGTCGAGTCCCCGCGCGGCGAGCTCGCGGTGCACGCCGTGTCCGACGGCGGCACCCGCCCGGTCCGCATCCACGTCCGGGACCCCAGCTTCGTGAACCTGCAGACGATGCCCGCGATGAGCGAGGGCGGCCAGGTCGCCGACGTCATCGCGGCCGTCGCCTCGATCGATCCCGTGATGGGAGGTTGCGACCGATGACGGTCCCCCCGCAGGAGAAGAGCCCCGTCTCGCCGGTGTTCGACGAGCTGACCCGGCAGCGCACCACGGAGATCATCTCCCTCTACCCGGAGTCCCGGTCGGCGCTGCTGCCGCTGCTGCACCTGGTCCAGTCGGTCGAGGGGTACGTCAGCCCCGACGGCATCCGTTACTGCGCGGAGGCGCTGGAGCTGACTACCGCCGAGGTGTCGGCGGTCGCGACGTTCTACACGATGTACAAGCGCACTCCGTGCGGCGAGCACCTGGTCAGCGTGTGCACCAACACGCTGTGCGCGGCGCTGGGCGGCGACGACATCTACGCCCGCCTGCGCACGCAGCTGGGTACCGAGGACCGTCCGCTGGGCCACGAGGAGACGGCGGGGGAGCCCGGCAGCACCGGCTCGGTCACCCTGGAGCACGCCGAGTGCCTCGCGGCCTGCGACCTCGCCCCGGTGCTGCAGGTCAACTACGAGTACTTCGACAACCAGACCGTCGAGTCCGCGGTGGAGCTCGTCGACGCCCTGCGTCGCGGCGAGCGCCCGCAGCCGACCCGCGGGGCGCCGCTGACCGATCTGCGGACCGTCGAGCTGGAGCTGGCCGGGTTCACCGACGACGCCGGAGGCGTCGACACGACGGCCCGCGTCGAGGGCCCGTCCGGTGCGATCGAGTCGGTGCGCGGGGCCCGGATGGCCGAGGAGAACGGCTGGACCGCCCCGGCGCTGCCCGACGAGCCGCCGGCGATGCCCGCGCTACCGGAGAAGAAGTGATCGCATGAGCACCACTGAGCCTGTGCGCAAGCCGGACCCGATCACGCCCGTCCTGACCAGGCGCTGGCTGTCGCCGCGGTCCTGGTCGATCGACACCTACGAGCAGCTCGAGGGCTACACCTCCCTGCGTACCGCGTTCGCCGCCCACCCCGACCAGCTCATCCAGCTGGTGAAGGACTCCGGGCTGCGCGGCCGCGGTGGTGCCGGGTTCCCCACCGGCATGAAGTGGGGGTTCATCCCGCAGGACGACGGCAGCGGCACGGGCCCCGGCGCGAAGCCGAAGTACCTGGTCATCAACGCCGACGAGGGCGAGCCGGGTACCTGCAAGGACATCCCGACGATGATGGCCGACCCGCACGCGCTCATCGAGGGCTGCATCGTCACCAGCTACGCGATCCGCGCCAACTTCTGCGCGATCTACGTCCGCGGCGAGGCGCTGCACTGCATCCGCAGGCTGCGCGCCGCCGTCCGCGAGGCGAAGGCGAAGGGCTACCTCGGCCGCGACATCCTCGGCTCCGGGTTCGACCTGGAGATCGTGGTGCACGCCGGTGCGGGTGCCTACATCTGCGGCGAGGAGACGGCGCTGCTCGACTCGCTCGAGGGCCGTCGCGGTCAGCCCCGGCTCAAGCCGCCGTTCCCGGCGACCGCCGGGCTCTACGCCTGCCCGACCGTCGTCAACAACGTCGAGACCATCGCCAGCGTCCCCGCCATCGTCAACGGCGGGGCGGCCTGGTTCCGCTCGATGGGGCGCGAGAAGTCGCCCGGCCCGAAGATCTACTCGGTCTCCGGGCACGTCGAGCGTCCCGGCCAGTACGAGGCGCCGCTGGGCATCACGCTGCGGGAGCTCCTGGAGCTCGCCGGCGGGATGAAGGACGGGATCCCGCTGAAGTTCTGGACCCCGGGCGGCTCGTCGACACCGCTGTTCACCGCCGAACACCTCGACGTCCCCCTGGACTTCGAGGGTGCGGCCGAAGCCGGCTCCATGCTGGGGACGACCGCGGTGCAGGTCTTCAACGAGACCGTCTCGGTGCCGTGGGCGGTCATGAAGTGGACCGAGTTCTACAAGCACGAGAGCTGCGGCAAGTGCACCCCGTGCCGCGAGGGCACGTACTGGCTGGTCCAGGTGCTGCAGCGGATGGTGCGCGGCGAGGGCACCTCGACCGACATCGACACCCTGCTCGACGTCTGCGACAACATCCTCGGCCGCTCCTTCTGCGCCCTCGGCGACGGTGCGACGAGCCCCATCACCAGCGCCATCAAGTACTTCCGCCAGGAGTTCCTGGACCTCATCGCGGAGCAGCCCGATGTGGACCGCCCGGAGCAGCTGGCCGCACTGACCGGAGCGAGCGCATGACCCTCACACCGGAGCGGAACGCCACCGAGGAGACACCCGTCCCCGAGGGCCACGTCCGTCTCACCATCGACGGCCAGGTCGTCGACGCCCCCAAGGGCGAGCTGCTGATCCGCACCTGCGAGCGCCTCGGCATCGTGATCCCGCGGTTCTGCGACCACCCGCTCCTCGACCCGGCCGGCGCCTGCCGCCAGTGCCTGGTCGAGGTGGAGATGGGCGGCCGGCCGATGCCGAAGCCGCAGGCCAGCTGCACCATGACCGTCGCCGACGGGATGGTGGTGAAGACCCAGCACACCTCCGAGCGGGCCGACAAGGCGCAGCAGGGTGTGATGGAGCTGCTGCTCATCAACCACCCGCTGGACTGCCCGATCTGCGACAAAGGCGGCGAGTGCCCGCTGCAGAACCAGGCGATGGCGCACGGCCGGTCGGACTCCCGCTTCGTCGAGACCAAGCGGACCTTCCCGAAGCCGCTGCCGATCTCCAGCCAGGTGCTGCTCGACCGCGAGCGCTGCGTGCTCTGCCAGCGCTGCACCCGGTTCTCCGAGGAGATCGCCGGCGACCCGTTCATCGACCTGCTCGAGCGCGGGGCGAAGCAGCAGATCGGCATCGCCGAGGACCAGCCGTTCCAGTCCTACTTCTCCGGCAACACGATCCAGATCTGCCCGGTCGGGGCGCTCACCAGCGCCGCGTACCGGTTCCGGTCGCGCCCGTTCGACCTGCGCTCGACCCCGGGCGTGTGCGAGCACTGCAGCTCCGGCTGCGCCTCGCGCACCGACTCCCGTCGCGGGACCGTGCTGCGCCGGCTGGCGGGCAACGACCCGGAGGTCAACGAGGAGTGGCTCTGCGACAAGGGCCGGTTCGCCTTCCGCTACACCGGTAGCCAGGGCCGCATCACCCGGCCGCTGGTCCGGCGCGCGGACGGCACGCTGGAGGAGGCCTCCTGGACCGAGGCGCTCGCCGTCGCCGCGGAGGGGCTGCTCGCGGCCCGCGCGGCCGGCGGCATCGGCGTCCTGCCCGGGGGACGGCTGACCGTCGAGGACGCCTACGCCTACGCCAAGTTCGCCCGCGTCGTCGCCGGCACCAACGACATCGACTTCCGCGCCCGCCCGCACTCGGGCGAGGAGCTGGAGTTCCTCGCCGCGCACGTCGCCGGGGGGACTCCTCAGGACTCGGTGACCTTCACGGCGGTCGAGAACGCCCCCGCGGTGCTCACCGTCGGCACCGACCCCGAGGAGGAGTCGGGCATCGTCTTCCTGCGCCTGCGCAAGGCGTACCGGAAGCGCGGGCTACGCCACTTCCAGGTCGGCCCGTTCACCAGCTACGGCGCCGAGAAGACCGGCGCCACCGTGCTGCACGCGGTGCCCGGCGCGGAGGCCGCGGTCGTCGCCGACCCGGGCGCCGACGTCGTCGCCGCGCTGGAGCAGCCGGGCGCGGTGATCCTCGTCGGGGACCGGGCCGCGGAGTCGCCGGGCCTGTACTCGGCGGTGTCCGCGCTCGCCGCCCGCACCGGCGCGGCGATCGGCTGGCTGCCGCGCCGGGCCGGGGACCGCGGTGCGGTCGAGGCGGGCGCGCTGCCCACCCTGCTGCCCGGCGGCCGGCTCGTCACCGACGCCGCCGCCCGCGCCGAGCTGGAGCAGGTCTGGGGCGCCCCCGTCCCGTCCGCCCCGGGCCGCGACGGCGACGCGATCCTCGCCGCCGCCGCGTCCGGTGAGCTGGCCGCGCTCGTCGTCGGCGGCGTCGACCCGCAGGACATGGCCGACCCGACGGCCGCGATCACCGCGCTGCGCGAGGTCGGGTTCCTGGTCAGCCTGGAGATCCACACCTCGGCGGTCACCGAGCTCGCCGACGTCGTCCTCCCGGTCGCCCCGGACGCCCAGCGCTCCGGCGCCTACGTGAACTGGGAGGGGCGCCGCCGCGAGTTCGGCGTCGCGCTCGACGCGACCGGCGTGCTCCCGGACTGCCGGGTGCTCGACACCCTCGGCGTCGAGATGGACGCGGACCTGTTCACCCAGACCCCGGCCGCCGCGGCCGGGGAGCTGGAGCGGCTCGGCTCGCGCCGCGCCGGCGGCGTCGCACCGGACCACACGGCGGGCCAGGCCCGGCGTCCCGGCTACGGCCAGGCGGTCCTCGCCACCTCGCGCCAGATGATCGACGACGGCAGCCTCCAGATCGACGAGCCCGCGCTCGCCGGCACGGCGCGGCGGCCCTACGTCAAGGTCAACGCGGCCACCGCGGAGCGGCTCGCGCTGGTCGAGGGCGCCGAGGCGACGGTCCGCACCGACCGCGGGGCGATCACCCTGCCGGTCGCACTGACCGACCTGCCCGACGGCGTCGTCTGGCTGCCGACCTGCTCGCCCGGCTCGCACGTCCGCCCCACGCTCGGGGTGGGCCACGGTGACCTCGTGACGGTCGGTCCGGCCGGGAACGGAAGCGCGTCGTGAACCTGTCCCAGGTCCCGCCCGCCCCGGTGGACCAGCTGACGCACACCCAGGCGCTGCTCGCCGACGACCCGATCTGGCTGATCCTGATCAAGGTCGTCGGGCTGTTCGCGCTCGGCGTCGTGCTGACCCTGTTCATGATCAACTGGGAGCGCAAGGTCGTCGGCCGGATGCAGCACCGTCCGGGCCCGAACCGGACCGGCCCCGGCGGCTGGCTGCAGAGCCTCGCCGACGGTCTGAAGCTGGCGTTCAAGGAAGACATCATGCCGGCGATGGCCGACAAGAAGGTCTACTTCATCGCCCCGGTCATCTCGACGATCCCGGCGTTCGTCGCCTTCTCCGTCATCCCGTTCGGCGGCGAGGTCACGATCTTCGGCGAGCAGACGGTGCTCCAGCTCGTCGACGTCCCGGTCGGCGTGCTCGTCGTGCTGGCCTGCTCCTCGATCGGCGTCTACGGCATCGTGCTCGGCGGCTGGGCCTCGGGCTCGCCGTACTCGCTGCTCGGGGCGCTGCGCTCGGCCGCCCAGGTCATCTCCTACGAGATCGCGCTGGGCCTGGCCGTCGTCGGCGTCGTCCTCTACTCCGGCTCGCTGTCCACCGCGACGATCGTCGGGGCGCAGGCGTCGGGCTGGTACTTCTGGCTCCTGCTGCCGAGCTTCGTGGTCTTCGTGATCGCGATGGTCGGCGAGACCAACCGGGCGCCGTTCGACCTCCCCGAGGCCGAGTCGGAGCTGGTCGGCGGGTTCCACACCGAGTACTCGTCGCTGAAGTTCGCGCTGTTCTTCCTCGCCGAGTACGTGAACATGGTGACCGTCTCGGCGATGGCGGTGACGCTGTTCCTCGGCGGCGGCATGTGGCCGTGGCCGCTGAGCTTCCTCAACGAGTACGGCTGGATGCAGTTCGTCGCCTTCATCATCAAGGTGCTGCTGTTCCTGTTCGTGTTCATCTGGCTGCGCGGGACGCTGCCGCGGTTCCGCTACGACCAGTTCATGAAGCTGGGCTGGAAGGTCCTGGTCCCGGTCATGCTGGTCTGGATCGTCGCGATCTTCGGCATCCGGGCGTTCGTCAACACCGGCTCGGACAACTACGTGCTGCTGCTGTCGCTGATCGGCTTCGCGCTCGCCGTCGTGCTCGCGGTGGCGTTCCTGCTGCCCGACCGGCAGACCGAGGCGCCACCGGTCGAACCGGCGTCGGACTATCCGGTGCCGCCGCTGGACCTGGTGGTCCCCGACTCACCCCCGAAGCGTCGGAAGGCCGTCACGGCCGGAAAGGACGCGCGCTAGATGTTCGACTTCTTCAAGGGATTCGGCGTCACCTTCTCGACGATGTTCAAGAAGGTCGTCACCGAGGAGTACCCCGAGGACTTCCCGCCCGCCGCGCCGCGCTACCACGGGCGCCACCAGCTCAACCGGCACCCGGACGGGCTGGAGAAGTGCGTCGGCTGCGAGCTGTGCGCCTGGGCCTGCCCGGCCGACGCCATCTACGTCGAGGGCGGGGACAACACCGAGGAGGCGCGGTACTCGCCCGGTGAGCGCTACGGCGCGATCTACCAGATCAACTACCTGCGGTGCATCGGCTGCGGCCTGTGCATCGAGGCCTGCCCGACGCGCTCGCTCACGATGACGAACTTCTACGAGCTGGCCGACGACAACCGGCAGGACCTCATCTACACCAAGGAGCAGCTGATGGCCCCGCTGCTGCCGGGCATGGAGCAGCCGCCGCACCCGATGCGCCTGGGCGACGACGAGCAGGACTACTACGTCTCCGGCCCGACGCTCGCGAAGGTGTCCGCCCAGGACCAGACCAAGGAGCAGGCCCGATGACCACGGCCGCGGACCTGGCCCAGGCGGCCGGGGAGGTGAGCACCGGCGAGGCGGTCGCGTTCTGGATCCTCGGACCGGTGGCGCTGGCCGGTGCGCTCGGCCTGGTCTTCGCCCGGCACGCGGTGCACGCCGCGCTGCTGCTGGTCCTGACGATGTTCTCGATCGCGGTGCTGTACCTGGTGCAGTCCGCCCCGTTCCTCGGGTTCGTGCAGATCATCGTCTACACCGGCGCCGTGATGATGCTGTTCCTGTTCGTCCTCATGCTGGTCGGACGGGACTCCAAGGACTCGGTGATCGAGGTCCTGCGCGGGCAGCGGGCCGCGGCGCTGGTGTTCGGCGTGGCGCTGGCCGCGCTCCTGGTCGGCGGGCTGGCCCGCGGCCTGACCAGCGTCACCCCCGCGGGGCTGGCGCAGGGCGGGCTCGGGTGGAACGGCAACGTCCCCGGCCTCGGCCGGCTGATCTTCACCGACTACCTGCTGGCGTTCGAGCTGACCGCGGCCCTGCTGATGGTCGCCGCGCTCGGCGCGATGGTGCTGTCCGGCTCGCAGAGCAGCCAGCACACCAAGATCGGCCAGCGCGCGACGGTGCTGAAGCGGCTGCGCGGCGAGCACGCCCGCCTCTCCCCGCTGCCCGGCCCCGGCGTCTACGCGACGGCGAACTCCGTCGCGGTCCCGGCGATCCTGCCCGACGGCTCGATCGCCCCGGAGTCGCTGTCGGAGATCATCGAGTCGGTCGCGGTCGACGTGCCGGACACGACGACCCCGGACGCGCACGCGCTGACCGGCCGCCCCGCACCCGACCGGACCGCCGCCTCCGGTGAGGCCGCCGACACCGGGGAGCACCGATGAGGCCCGAGTACTACCTGCTGCTCTCGGCGCTGCTGTTCACCATCGGCGCCGTCGGCGTCCTGGTGCGGCGCAACGCCGTGGTCGTGTTCATGTGCATCGAGCTCATGCTGAACGCGGTGAACCTGACCCTGGTCACGTTCTCGCGCATCAACGGCAACCTCGACGGCCAGGTGATGGCCCTGTTCGTGATGGTCGTCGCGGCCTGTGAGGTCGTCGTCGGGCTCGCGATCATCACGGCCATCTTCCGCACCCGCCAGTCGTCGTCGGTGGACGACGCGAACCTCTTGAAGTACTAGGAGCGCGCTGGTGACCGTCCTTCTCGCACAGGCCGCCCCGCAGGCGACCGGCGCCGCCTCGCTGGCCTGGTTGCTGATCGCGCTCCCCGCGGCCGGTGCACTCGTGCTCTTCCTCGCCGGACGGCGGGCCGACGCCTGGGGCCACTGGCTCGGCGTCGCGACCGTCGTCGGCGCGTTCGTCGTCGGTGTGACGATATTCCTGCAGACCCTCGGTCTCCCCGCCGACGAGCGGCTGCGCGAGCAGTCGCTGTGGTCCTGGATGTCCTCCGGCGCGCTGGAGGTCGACTTCGGGCTCCGGATCGACACGCTGTCGCTGACGTTCGTACTGCTGATCACCGGGGTCGGGGCGCTCATCCACCTCTACTCGGTGGGCTACATGAGCCACGACCCGAACCGGCGGCGGTTCTTCGCGCAGCTGAACCTGTTCGTCGCCGCGATGCTGGTGCTGGTCCTCGGCAACAACTTCGTGATGCTCTACCTCGGCTGGGAGGGCGTCGGTCTGGCGTCGTACCTGCTGATCGGCTTCTACCAGGACCGGCCCTCCGCGGCGACGGCGGCGAAGAAGGCGTTCCTGATGAACCGGGTCGGCGACGTCGGCCTGGCGATCGCGATCTTCCTGCTCTGGCTGGAGCTCGGGACCCTGCAGTACACCGAGGTCTTCGCCCGCATCGGCGAGGTCGGCGGCGGCACGGTCCTCGCGATCACGCTGCTGCTCCTGCTCGGCGCCTGCGGCAAGTCCGGCCAGTTCCCCCTGCAGTCCTGGCTCCCGGACGCGATGGAGGGCCCGACCCCGGTCTCGGCCCTGATCCACGCGGCCACGATGGTCACCGCGGGCGTCTACCTCATCGCCCGGGCGTCGCCGATCTACAACCTGTCCGAGACCGGACGGCTGGTCGTCGCGCTCATCGGTGTCGTCACGCTGATGATCGGCGCGATCATCGGCTGCGCCTACGACGACATCAAGAAGGTCCTGGCCTACTCCACGGTCAGCCAGATCGGCTACATGATCCTCGCCGTCGGGCTCGGGCCGGCCGGCTACGCGCTGGGCATCCTGCACCTGCTGACGCACGGCTTCTTCAAGGCCGGGCTCTTCCTCGGCGCCGGTTCGGTCATGCACGCCATGAACGACGACGTCGACATGCGCCGCTTCGGCGGCCTGTGGCGGAAGATGCCGGTCACCTTCGTGACCTTCGGCCTCGGCTACCTCGCGCTGATCGGCTTCCCGTTCCTGTCCGGCTACTTCTCCAAGGACGCGATCATCGAGGCCGCGTTCGCGCAGGAGGGCTGGCAGGGCTGGGTGTTCGGCGGGCTCGCGACGCTCGCGGCCGGTCTGACCGCCTTCTACATGACCCGCCTGATGATCATGACGTTCTTCGGTGCGGAGCGGTGGCGCACGGTGCAGTCCACCGACGGCCGCGACTACCACCCGCACGAGTCCCCGGCGACGATGACCGTGCCGATGATCGTGCTGGCGGTCGGCTCGGTCTTCGGCGGCGGCGTGCTCTACGGGATGATCCCGGAGTGGCTCGCCCCGGTCGTGGGGGAGCGCCTCGAGCTCGAGGGCGGCGCCCTGCCGCACGCGGTGATCCCGTGGCTGGTCGTCGGCGTCTCGCTGCTCGGCGTGCTGGCGGGCTACCTGTTCGTCGGCCGCTCCCCGGTGCCGGTGGAGCGCCCGCAGCGGGTGTCGCCGGTCGTCGCCGCGGCCCGTGCCGACCTCGGCGCGAACGCCTTCAACGAGGCGTTCATCGAGCGGCCCGGCATCGTCCTCACACGGGCGCTCGCCTGGTTCGACGACCGCGGGATCGACGGGGCCGTCAACGGCGCCGCGTCGGCGTTCGGCGGCGGTTCCAGCCGCCTGCGCCGGCTCCAGACCGGCTTCGTCCGGTCCTACGCACTCTCGATGCTCGGCGGGGCGGTCATCGTCGTCGCCGCGATGCTGGCGGTGAGGTTCGTCTCATGACCCCCCTGGACACGGCTCCCATCGTCCCCGGCTCCGGGGGCAACCCGTTCCTGATCGTCCTGCTGCTGGTGCCGGTCGTCGGCGCGCTGGTCATGTACCCGCTGCGCGCCAACACCGGGCTCGCGAAGGCGGTCGCGATGGCGACGGCGCTGCTGGAGCTGGTGCTCGTCGTCGTCGCGTGGGCGCTCTACTCCATCCCCGCGGCGCAGGCCGGCGCCCGGTTCCAGCTCGAGTTCTCGATGTCCTGGATCCCCGCGTTCGGTACCCACATCGCGTTCGGCGTCGACGGCATCGCCCTGGCGCTGATCGGGCTCACCGCGTTCCTGGTGCCCGGCCTGATGCTGTTCGCGTGGGCGGAGAAGCTGCCGGAGGGCCGCTCTGCCGCCGAGTACTTCGCGCTGCTGCTGGCGACCCAGGCGACGCTGGTCGGCGTCTTCGCCGCCACCGACGTCTTCCTGTTCTACGTGTTCTTCGAGGCCATGCTGGTCCCGATGTACTTCCTGATCGGCCGCTTCGGCGGGCCGCGCCGGCAGTACGCGGCGGTCAAGTTCTTCCTGTACTCGCTGCTCGGCGGCCTCATCATGCTGGCGTCGCTGATCGGGCTGTTCGTGGTCAGCGAGCAGCAGCTGGGCCAGGGCACGTTCACCTGGGCCGACCTGCAGGCGATGGCGTCGAGCGTGCCGGAGTCGACCCAGATCTGGCTGTTCCTCGGCTTCTTCGTCGCCTTCGCGATCAAGGCGCCGCTCGTGCCGTTCCACACCTGGCTGCCCGACGCCGGTGCCGAGGCCCCGATCGTCGGCGCGGTGCTGCTGGTCGGCGTGCTGGACAAGGTCGGTACCTACGGCTTCCTGCGCTACCTGCTGCCGCTGTTCCCGCAGGCGTCGCAGACCCTGGCGCCACTGGTGCTGGTGCTCGCCGTCGCCGGGATCGTCTACGCCGCACTGCTCGCGGTCGCCCAGACCGACATGGGCCGGTTCGTCGCCTACACCTCGGTGGCGCACTTCGGCTTCATCGCGCTCGGGGTGTTCGCGTTCTCCTCGCAGGCCTTCGCCGGCGCGACGCTCTACATGGTCAACCACGGTCTCTCGACCGGCATGCTGTTCGTCATGGTCGGCGTGCTGATCAGCCGCGGCGGCTCGCGCCTGATCGCCGACTACGGCGGCGTCGCGAAGCTCGCCCCGGTGATGGCGGGCTGCCTGCTGCTGGCAGGGATGAGCTCGCTGGCGCTGCCCGGCACGAACTCGTTCGTCTCGGAGTTCCTGGTGCTGGTCGGCTCGTTCCCGAACCGCCCGGTGTTCACCGTGATCGCGACGATCGGCATCATCTTCGCCGCGCTCTACGTGCTGTGGTTCTACCAGCGCACGATGCAGGGCCCGGTGCGCGGCACCGCGGTCATGGCGGCGCTGGAGCGCGGCGGCGCGGGCGGCCCGGGGTCGATGATCGACCCGGCGGTCGCCGCGCAGCGCAAGGGCACCGGCTTCCCCGACCTCACGGGTCGCGAGATCGGCGTGCTCGTGCCGCTGATCGTCGCGATCGTGGTGCTCGGCTTCTACCCGGGCCCGGTGCTCGACCTGATCAACCCGTCGGTGACGGCGACGATGACCGAGCTCGGCCTGCCCGACCCGGTCGTCGCTGGAGGGATCGCTCGATGAGCTCGTTGGTTCTCCCCGCCCAGGTGGCTCCGATCGAGATGCCCGCGGTCGACTGGGCGGCCACCGCGCCGCTGTGGATCGTGTTCGCGGGTGCCTGCGTGTCGGTGCTGCTGGAGGCGTTCCTCCCGCGGCACCAGCGCTGGCCCGTCCAGGTCGTGCTGACCGGGCTGACCCTGGTCGCGGCGCTCGTCGCGCTGGCCGGGTACGCCCTCGGGTCCCCGGCGGCCGTGCTGACCTTCGGCACCGCGCTGTCGGTGGACGCGCCGTCGCTGTTCCTGTGGGGCACCCTGATCGTCCTCGCGATCCCCAGCCTGCTGCTGATCGCGGACCGGTCGGTGGAGCCGGGCGGGGTGTTCGTCGCCTCGGCCGCCGAGCGGGCCGCGGTCCGAGCCGGCGGCGGCCCGGCCACCCCGGCCGGCGGCGAGCACGTCGACCGCTCCTACGGGGCGCCCGACGAGACACCGACGATGCAGACCGAGCCGTTCCCGTTCGTGCTGTTCGCGCTCGGCGGCATGATGGCGTTCGTCGCGGCGAACGACCTGCTGACGATGTTCATCGCGCTCGAGGTCCTGTCGCTGCCGCTGTACCTGATGTGCGGGCTGGCGCGGCGCCGCCGGCTGCTGTCGCAGGAGTCCGCGGTCAAGTACTTCCTGCTCGGCGCGTTCGGCTCGGCGTTCTTCCTCTACGGCATCGCGCTGCTCTACGGCTACGCGGGCTCGGTGCGGCTCCCGGCCATCTCCCAGGCCGCCGCGGGCACCCTGGCGTCGGACACGCTGCTGTTCGCGGGCCTGGCGCTGCTGCTGGTGGGGCTGCTGTTCAAGGGCTCGGTCGCCCCGTTCCACACCTGGACCCCGGACGTCTACCAGGGCGCCCCGACGCCGGTCACGGCGTTCATGGCGGCCTGCACGAAGGTCGCCGCGTTCGGCGCGATCGCCCGGGTGCTCTACGTCGGCTTCGGCAGCACCGTCTGGGAGTGGCGCGGCGTGCTGTGGGTGGTCGCGGTCGTCTCGATGGTCGTCGGCGCGGTGCTGGGGCTCACCCAGACCGACGTGAAGCGCATGATCGCCTACTCCTCGATCGCGCACGCCGGGTTCATCCTGCTCGGCGCGATGGCGCTGACCCCGCAGGGCACGTCCGGGCTCATGTTCTACCTGCTGGCCTACGGCTTCACGACGATCGCGGTCTTCGGGATCATTTCGCTGGTCCGCACCGGTGACGGCGAGGCCTCGGACCTGGCGGCCTGGGCGGGCCTGGCGAAGCGGTCGCCGCTCGTCGCCGGGATCATGACGTTCCTGCTGCTCGCGCTCGCCGGCATCCCGCTGACCAGCGGGTTCACCGCCAAGTTCGCGGTGTTCTCGGCGGCGTCGGCGGACGGGATGGTGCCGCTGGTGGTGATCGCGCTGGTCGCGTCCGCGGTGGCCGCGTTCTTCTACCTGCGCATCGTGGTGCTCATGTACTTCCGGGAGCCCGCCGAGGACGGTCCGGCCGTCGTCGTGCCCGGGGCGTTCACCACCGTGGCCATCACCCTGGGCACGCTGGCGACCCTCGTTCTCGGGATTCTTCCCACACCCGTCCTCGAATGGGCCGCCAGCGGCGCGTTCTCGGGCTGACGTTCGTAGGCTGTGGGGGTGGAGACACAGAGTGTGGCCGGGATCCGGATGGCCGATCCGGTCCTGGCCGAGGCCACCGCTGACGGGCTCAAGCGGGTCGAGGACCTGCTGCACCGCGAGGTGCACAGCGACTACGAGTTCGTCACCGAGACCTCGTTGCACCTGATCGACGCGGGGGGCAAGCGGTTCCGCCCGCTGTTCACGCTGCTCGCGGCGCAGGTGGGACCGCATCCCGAACGCGACGAGGTGATCACGGCGGCCGCCGTGGTGGAGCTGATCCACCTGGCGACGCTGTACCACGACGACGTGATGGACGAGGCGTCCATGCGGCGGGGCGCGGAGTCCGCGAACTCGCGCTGGGACAACTCGATCGCGATCCTGACCGGGGACTTCCTGTTCGCGCACGCGTCGCGGCTGGTCGCCGACCTGGGGCCGGACGCGGTGCGGATCATCGCCGAGACGTTCGCGCTGCTCGTGACCGGTCAGATGCGCGAGACCCGCGGCCCCAAGGCGTCCGACGACCCGGTGCAGCACTACCTGCGGGTGGTCGCGGAGAAGACCGGGTCGCTCATCGCGACCTCGGGCCGCTACGGCGGCATGTTCTCCGGCGCACCCGCCGAGCACGTGGAGGCGCTGCGGACCTTCGGCGAGGTCATCGGGGCGGCGTTCCAGATCTCCGACGACATCATCGACATCGCGTCGCCGTCGGACGACTCGGGCAAGACGCCCGGCACCGACCTGCGCGAGGGCGTGCACACCCTGCCGATGCTCTACGCCCTGCGCGACGGCGACGACTCCGCCGACGCGCGCAGGCTGCGTCAGCTGCTGGCCGCCCCGATCAGCGACGACGACGAGGTGGCCGAGGCGCTGGAGCTGCTCCGCTCCGGTGACGCGCTGGTCAAGGCCCGCGAGACCGTCGCCGGGTACGCCGACCGGGCGCGCGCCGAGCTGGCGGTGCTGCCGCCGTGCCCGGCGATCGAGGCGCTGCGGACGCTGACCGACTACACGGTGGAGCGGGTGGGCTGAGGCGCCGGTGGGCGTCGCCGTCGCAGCAGGTCGACGGTGAAGACCACCAGCGCCACCCAGACGAGGGCGAACCCGGCCCAGCGGGCCGGGGCCATCGTCTCCCCGACGACCAGCACGCCCCACAGGAACTGCAGCGTGGGGTTGATGTAGAGCAGCACGCCCAGGGTCGTCAGCGGCAGCCGGCGCGCCGCGGAGCCGTAGAGCAGCAGCGGCAGCGCGGTCACCGGGCCCGCGGACAGCAGGAGCAGCAGGTGCCACGGGCCGTGGCCGGTCATCGTGCCGCCGCCGGTGGTCTGCAGGACGACCAGGAACACCAGGGCGGGCACCACGAGCACGAGGCCCTCCGCGGTCAGCCCGGCCGCGGCCGGTAACGGCGCGGTCGCCTTGAACAGCCCGTAGATCCCGAACGAGCAGGCCAGCGCCATCGACAGCCACGGCACCGTGCCGTTCCCGACGGCGATGACGACGACGGCCGTCGCCGCCAGCCCCAGCGCCACCCACTGCGCGGGCCGCAGCCGCTCCCGCAGGACGAGGACGCCGAACAGCACCCCGACCAGCGGGGTCATGTAGTAGCCGAGCGCGGACTCGACGACCAGGCCCGCCGACACGCCCCAGATGAACAGGCCCCAGTTCACCGCGATGAACACCGCGGCGGCGGCCGTCGCGAGCCATCCGCGGACACCGAGCCCGCGCACGTCGCCCCAGCCGCGCAGCACGGTCAGCACCAGCGACATCAGCACCGCGGTCCACAGCACGCGGTGGGCGAGCACCTCCGGCGGCGCCGCGGGGTCCAGCAGCGGCCAGAACGCCGGGAACAGGCCCCACAGGACGTACGCGCCGATCCCCGCGGTGAGCCCGGCGGGGTGCCGCTCACTCCGTTCGGGTGTGGTTCGTTCGGGGGAACGGGCGGTGGTCATGGTCGCTTCGGGTGGTCGGTCACGGGCACGATGATCCGGTACGGGTGTGCTCCCGCGCGAGACGACGGCGGGGCGGGCACGATCCGTGATACCAAGCACGGCGACAGCGGTCCGGGACGGTCCCGGGCGGACGGAGGTCCGGCATGGGCTGGATGTGGGTACTGCTGGCGGTGCTCGTGGTCCTGGTGGTGGCAGGGGTACTGGTGTCCCGTCGCAGCGGAGGGACCGTCGAGGGCGGTCCGGAGGCCACGGGGACGCCCGACACGGCGGAGGTGCCCGACGGGCCGGGCCCGGGGCGCGACCCCGGGACCGTGGCGCTGTTCGACACCGCGGGGGTGGTCGACCCGTCCGCCGCGGCGGCCGGGTCGCACGCGCCGTCGCCGGACGTCGCACCGCAGCCCTCCTCGGCGGACGGTGCGGAGGAGTGGTCCGGCCCCGGGGCGACCGCGGGCGGGCCCACCGGGACCAGCGATGCGCCGGCCGGGCACGGGCTGTCCGACGGGACGGAGGACGACCCGGCGCCCGGGACGCGGCCACCGGACGTCGCGCCCGGAGCCACGGCGACGGCCCCGGACCCGTCCGATCCGGAGGTGTCGGATCGCGGTGCCGCCGGAGACGGAGCCGACGGGGACGTCGTCACGGCGGGCGGGACCGGCCCGGGTGGCGGCGACAGGCCCACGTCCGACGGTGCCGTTGCCCTGTCCCAGGACGGTGCGGCCCACGACGGTGCGGCCCACGACGGCACAGCCCCGGACGGCACAGCCCTGGACGGCACAGCCCTGGACGGCACAGCCCCGGACGGCACAGCCCCGGACGGCACAGCCCACGAGGGCGTGGCCCAGGTCGGTGTGGCCCAGGTCGGTGCGGTGCAGAACGGTGCGGCCCACGACGGTCCGGTGGACGACGGCGCGGCCGGCCCCGTCCCGATCCCGGGCGAGCCGGGCAGCGCCGCCACGGCCCCCGAGGTCCCCCTCCCGCGCCCCGAGAGCGACCCTGCGTCGCCGGAGGGATCGGCCGAGGACGACGAGCCGGCCGGCCGCCACGCCCTGCGCGACGACGTCGAACCGGCCCCGCTGCCCGAGCCGGGCCCCGCGCCGGCCGACGACGGCCCGCCCGCACCGCTGCCGATCCCGTCGCGGCCGCGACAGGGCGCCGACGGCTCGGCGCTGGCGGCGCTCGACTCCATGATCATCGGCCCGTCCGCGGCGTCCGCGCCGCTGCCCCCGGGTGTGCGGCCCGGCCCGTACCCGGACTCGGTGCTCGCCCCCACCGACGGCGGCGACCCGCCCGAGACGCACCGGGTGAAGGTGCACAGCGGTTCGCGGCGGTTCCACCCGCCCGAGTCGCCGTACTACGTCCGCACCCGCGCGGACCTGTACTTCACCGCGGAGGGCGCCGCACGGGCGGCCGGGTTCATCGCCTGGCACGAACGCCCCGGGGCCCGCTGAGACCCACCGCCTCCGGACACACGACGGCCCCGGTACTCCGAGGAGTACCGGGGCCGCGGTGTGTCACGGGCCGGGACCTAGACGATGGTCCAGGTGTCGCGGCCGTTCAGCAGGGCCTGCAGGTCCGCGTCGGGCTTGGCGTCCTTGGCCGCTTGGACCTGGGCGCGGGCGGCGTCGTCGTAGGTGGTGCGGTCGGTGTTGCGGAAGATCCCGGTGACGGTGTGGGTGAGGTCCTGGTCCGAGAGCCGGGACAGGGCGAAGGCCAGCTCGTGGTCGGCGGCGTCGTGCACGACGATCTGCGAGGCGTCCACCGAGGCGGTCTCGACGACCTTGAGCTTGAACCCGTCCTGCACGACGGCGTGCGAGCCCTCGGCGCCGAAGACGATCGGCTTACCGTGGACGACGGGGATGAGCCGGTTGTCGGTGTCGCCCTTGCGGAGCACGTCGAAGCTGCCGTCGTTGAAGATGGGGCAGTCCTGGAAGATCTCGACCAGGGCGGAGCCGCGGTGCTCGGCGGCGGCCTGGAGCACGGCGGTGAGGCTTTTGCGGTCGGAGTCCAGGGCCCGTCCGACGAAGCTCGCCTCGGCCCCGAGGGCCAGCGAGATCGGGTTGAACGGGTGGTCCAGCGATCCCATCGGGGTGGACTTGGTGACCTTCCCGACCTCGCTGGTCGGGGAGTACTGGCCCTTGGTCAGCCCGTAGATCCGGTTGTTGAACAGCAGGATCTTGATGTTGACGTTCCGGCGCAGCGCGTGGATCAGGTGGTTGCCGCCGATGGAGAGCGCGTCGCCGTCGCCGGTCACGACCCAGACGCTGAGGTCCTCGCGGCTGGTCGCGAGACCGGTCGCGATGGTCGGGGCGCGACCGTGGATGGAGTGCATCCCGTAGGTGTTGAGGTAGTACGGGAACCGCGAGCTGCAGCCGATGCCGGAGACGAAGACGGTGTTCTCGCGCTTGATGCCCAGGGTGGGGAGGAACTGGCGGACGGCGGCGAGGACGGCGTAGTCGCCGCAGCCGGGGCACCAGCGGACCTCCTGGTCGGAGGTGTAGTCCTTCGCGGTCTGCTTCGCGTCCGTGGTCGGGACGCCGTCGAGGCCGCCGATGGACGGCAGGCCCAGGTCGGTGGCGGTCATGCCTGCGCTCCAGTGGTCTCGTTGGCGATGTCGGACGCCGACTCCGGGTGCTTGCCGGTGAGGTAGTCCAGGAACACGTCCTGGAGCTCCTCGGCCCCGAACGGGAGCCCGGCGACCTTGGTGTAGCTCTTGACGTCGACCAGGTGCTCGGCGCGCAGCAGCATGGCGAGCTGACCGAGGTTCATCTCGGGGCAGAGCACCGTGCGGTAGCCGCCCAGGATCTCGCCGAGGTTGGCCGGCATCGGGTTGAGGTTGCGCAGGTGCACCGTGGCGACCGAGTGGCCCAGCTTGCGCACGCGCCGCGCCGCGGCGTTGATCGGGCCGTAGGTCGAGCCCCAGCCGATGACGAGGAAGTCCGCGTCGCCGTCGGGGTCGTCGACCACGAGGTCGGGGACGTCGATGCCGTCGATCTTGGCCTGGCGCAGCCGGACCATGCGGTCGTGGTTGTCGGGGTCGTAGGAGATCGAGCCGCGCCCGTCGGCCTTCTCCAGCCCACCGACCCGGTGCTCCAGCCCGGCGGTGCCCGGGATCGCCCACGGCCGGGCCAGGGTCTCGGGATCACGCAGGTACGGCCAGAACTCCCCGGACCCGTCGGGGGCGTTGGGCTCGGTCGCGAACCCCGGGTCCACCGTCGGCAGCGACTCGACGTCGGGGATCTTCCACGGCTCGGAACCGTTGGCCAGCGCCCCGTCCGACAGCAGCATGACCGGGGTGCGGTACTTCACCGCGATCGCGGCGGCCTCGACCGCGGCGATGAAGCAGTCCCCCGGCGTGCAGGGGGCGATCACCGGCAGCGGCGCCTCCCCGTTGCGCCCGTGCAGGGCCTGGAGCAGGTCGGCCTGCTCGGTCTTGGTCGGCAACCCCGTCGAGGGCCCACCCCGCTGCACGTCGATGACCAGCAGCGGCAGTTCCAGGGCGACGGCCAGGCCGACGGTCTCGGCCTTGAGCGCGATCCCCGGCCCCGACGTGGTGGTCACGCCGAGTGCCCCGCCGAAGGCTGCGCCGAGGGCGGCACCGACACCGGAGATCTCGTCCTCGGCCTGGAACGTGGTCACGCCGAAGGCCTTGTGCTTGGACAGCTCGTGGAGGATGTCCGAGGCCGGGGTGATCGGGTAGGTCCCCAGGAACACCGGCAGGCTCGTCGTCCGCCCCGCGGCGATGAGCCCGTAGGCCAGGGCGACGTTCCCGGTGATCTGCCGGTAGGTCCCCGGTGCCAGGCGGGCCGGCGCGACCTCGTAGGTCACCGCGAACGCCTCGGTCGTCTCCCCGTAGGCGTGCCCCGCGCGGAACGCCAGGATGTTGGCCTCGGCGATGTCGGGCTTCTTCGCGAACTTCTCCCGCAGGAACCGCTCGGTCGACTCCGAGGGGCGGTGGTACATCCAGGACAGCAGACCCAGGGCGAACATGTTCTTCGCCCGCTCGGCGTCCTTCTTCGACAGCCCCGTCTCCTCCAGCGCCCCGCGGGTCAGGGTCGCCATCGCGACCCCGTGCACCGCGTAGGGCTCGAGCGAGCCGTCCTCCAGCGGGTTCGCCGCGTAGCCGACCTTGGTCAGATTCCGCTTCGTGAACTCGTCGGTGTTGACGATCAGCACCCCGCCCTGGGGCAGGTCGCCGATGTTGGCCTTCAGCGCCGCCGGGTTCATCGCGACCAGCACGTCGGGGCGGTCACCGGGGGTCAGGATGTCGTAGTTCGCGAAGTGCAGCTGGAACGACGACACCCCCGGCAGGGTCCCGGCAGGCGCCCGGATCTCCGCGGGGAAGTTCGGCAGCGTCGACAGGTCGTTGCCGAAGTTCGCGGTCTCGGAGGTGAAACGGTCACCCGTCAGCTGCATGCCGTCGCCGGAGTCGCCGGCGAACCGGATGACCACCCGGTCGCGCTGCACGACCTCGGAGTCGCGTGCCTCGACGGGAGTGTCGCTGGTCGTCATGGGCTGATGGTCCCCAGTTCGGCGTCGAATTGTCCCTCGATACATCGAGGTTAACTCCCGGTTCGGCCCCCTGTCCGGAGACCCGGGATCACGTCACATAACCCGGATTACGTTCGTGACGACAGTCACTTCTTGCTGATCTTCTTCTGCAGCGCCGCGACGCGCTCCGCGAACGCCTCGGAGTGCACCGTCTCGGCCTGCGCGCGGACCTCGACGTCGGTGGCGTCGGCGTGCGCGGTGAGCCGGGAGGTGATCCGCATCGTCGCCTTGGTGGTGACGATCAGGTCCCGCGGTGCGGCGGCCGCCCGGCCCGCGAGCTCGTGGGCGCCTGCCATCAGGTCCTCGTCGCTGTCGTAGGCGCGCCAGGCCAGGCCGACGCGCTCGGCCTCGCGGGCGTCGAGGACGTCGCCGAACAGGGTCATCGCCGCGGTGCCCTGGGCGCCGAGGGCGCGCTGGGCCATCCACGTGTAGCCGCCGCCGGGGTGCAGGCCCAGCTGCATGAAGCGGACGTCGAACCTCGCGGTCGGGCCGGCCAGCCGGACGTCGCAGGCCAGGGCCAGGTTGATCCCGGCGCCGACCGCGGCGCCGTTGACCGCGGCCAGGGTCGGCAGCGGGGACGAGGCGATGGCGAGGAATCCGGAGTAGACGCGCTTGAGCGTGGCCGGATCGGCCTCCTGCAGCTCCGCGAGGTCACCGCCCGCGCAGAAGGCGGGTGCCTGCCCGGTGACGACGATCGCACCGACCGAGTCGTCGGCGTTCGCGGCCTCGACGGCGGCGACGAGCTCTTGCGAGAGGTCCAGGTTCAGCGCGTTCCGTCGTGCCGGGTTGGACACGGTGAGCACCGCGACACCGTCGGTGACCTCGGTGCGGACCTCTGTCGTGACATCGCCGTCGCTCATGGGCCCGACTCTTCCACGCCGGGTTAGCCTCCCGCACGTGACGGGTGCACAGGTGACCGGGCGGGCCGAGCTGCCCCGCCACCACGCCGGCTGCTTCGCCTGCGGTGACGGCCCCGGCGGGCTGCGGATGCGCTTCGCCGATCCCGGCCCCGACTCCGACGGGCGGGCCCGGGTGACGGGGGCATTCGTCGTCGCCGACGCGCACGAGGGCGCGCCCGGGCTGGTGCACGGCGGGGTGCTGGCCGCGGCGATGGACGAGCTGTTCGGCGCGCTCCAGCACCACCTCGACGGCCACTACGTGACCGCGGAGCTGACCACCCGCTACCGGGCGCCGGTGCCGCTCGGCACGACGCTGCACCTCGACGCGGTGATCGAGTCGGTCGACGGGCGCAAGCTGTGGGTCCGCGGCACGGGCAGGCTCGACGCCCCGGACGGCACCGTCGCGGTGTCGGCGACGGCGCTCTTCCTCGGCGTCACGCTCGACCACTTCCGCCGCTACGCCCCCGAGAGCACCCGCTTCCGGGAGCGGCACGCGCGCTGAGCCGCGGCCGGGGCGGGTCACACCCGGGAACGCGGCGCCCGGTTCGTCCGTTGACCCGGGTGACCCCCGCAGGACCGCACGGAAAGGCGACCCCGGCGTGCACAGCCACATGAACGGTCTGAAGACGGCCGTCCTCCTCGGCGCGATGAGCGCCCTGATCCTCGCGATCGGCGGGGTCCTGGGCGGGCGCGGCGGACTGGTCATCGCGCTCGTCATCGCGTTCGCGGTGAACGGGTGGGCCTACTTCAACTCGGCGAAGACGGCGCTGCGGTCCATGCACGCCCAGCCGATCACCGAGGCCGAGTACCCGCAGCTGTTCCGGATCGTCCGCGAGCTGAGCCAGCGGGCCCGCCAGCCCATGCCGTCGCTGCACATCAGCCCGACCGACGCGCCGAACGCGTTCGCCACGGGCCGCAACCCGCGGCACGCCGCGGTCTGCGTGACCACCGGTCTGCTGCACCTGCTCGACGAGCGCGAGCTGCGCGCCGTCATCGGCCACGAGCTCAGCCACGTCTACAACCGCGACATCCTGATCTCCTCGATCGCCGGTGCGCT
The DNA here is from genome assembly GCF_056341085.1 of Pseudonocardia sp. 2-7. NCBI lineage: Bacteria > Bacillati > Actinomycetota > Actinomycetes > Pseudonocardiales > Pseudonocardiaceae > Pseudonocardia > Pseudonocardia sp. 2-7. The sequence goes on along the minus strand of NZ_CP094507.1, from coordinate 4,824,720 downwards.
CGCCTCGGCGGTGTCGTTCCTCGCGAACTTCGCGATGTTCGCCTCGATCTTCGGCGGCGGCGACGAGGACCGCCCGAACCCGATCGCGATCATCCTGGTCGCGATGCTGGGGCCGATCGCGGCCGGCGTCGTGCAGATGGCCGTCAGCCGGTCCCGGGAGTACCAGGCCGACGCGTCGGGCGCCGAGCTCACCGGTGACCCGCTGGGCCTGGCCTCGGCGCTGCACAAGCTCAAGTACGGCACCGCGGCCGCTCCGCTGCCCCCGGACCCGCGGCTCACCGCGCAGTCGCACCTGATGATCGCCAACCCGTTCCGGCCCGGGGAGAAGATGGCGAGGTGGTTCTCCACCCACCCGCCGATCGAGGACCGGATCGCACGGCTCCAGCAGATGGCCCGCCGCTGACCGGACCGTTCCGGGGGTGGTTGCGTGTCCCCGGGTCGCTGTTCCGTAACGGTTCGGGGTACCGCGAGCGATGGAACTCCCAGAGCAGAGCTCCCCCTGCGGAAGAGGACCCATGAGCGAGACCCCGTCCCAGAAGCCCCGCCACGCGCTCACCGACACCGGTGGGACGCCGTCGGTGCCGCTCCGGGGCGGCCCGGTCGAGGTGCCGTCACCGGCGCGCCCGGGGGACGACGTGGTCACCGGGACCGGCCCGGGGGAGCAGGTCGCGCTGCCGGCGGCCCGGTCGTCCTCGGACGCCGACGCACCGGTCGCCGCCGACGTCCCGGCCTCCTCCGCCCCGGACTCCAACACGGACACCGCGGCCGCGCCCACCCCGGACGCGGAGCCGGAGACGCCGGAGCCCCGTGCCCCCCGTGCGGCCGCGCCGGACACGGCGCCCGGCGGCGGGACCTCCGACGACGCGCCCACCACCGCGCTGCCCGTCGTCCCGCGTCCCCGCGACGCGGCCGGTCCCGGTCGGGAGCGGCCGGTCGACGTCCCGTCCCGGCAGGCCCCGGACGTCTACGTCCCCGGGCAGTACGCCGCGTCGGCCCCGCGACACCCGTCCCGACCGACGGCGCCCCGGCAGCCCGTGGCGGGCCGGCCCCCGGCGGTGCAGCGCCCGCCCGCGCGATTCCCGTCGAGACCCGCAGCACAGGCCCCGGCCGTCCAGCGGCTCCCCGAGCCGTTCCGCGCGGCGCCGCTGCCCGAGGGCGGCGGTGCCCGGACCTCCGGTGGCTTCCGGCTGCCCGACTTCCCGGCCCGCACCCGACCGGTACTGCCCGCCGTCCTGGGCGCGGCGGCCGCGGTCGTCCTGGCCCTCGGTGTCGTCGCCGGGGTCACCGGCACGTCGGACGCGTCGCCGGCGCCCGCGCCCGCCCCGGTGTCCACTCCCTGACCGATCTGCTTGTATCCCCGCCGTGGGGATCTCCTGGGACGACTACCGCAGCCACGACGCCGTCGGGCTGGCCGCACTCGTCGCCGCGGGTGAGGTGAGCGCGGCCGACCTGCTGGAGGCCGCCGTCGCCCGCGCCGACGCCGTCGAGCCGGGCCTCAACGCCATCCGGCTGCGCCTCGACGACGCCGCCCGCTCCCGCGCACGTGGCCCGCTGACCGGGCCGTTCGCGGGCGTCCCGTTCCTGGTGAAGGATCTCGCCCAGCACATCGCCGGGGTCCCGACGGCGTCCGGCTCCCGTCCGCTCGCCGACCACCCGCGCCCCGAGACCTCGACGGTGGTCCGGCGCTGGACCGAGGCCGGTCTCGTCGTGTTCGGACGGACCGCCACGCCCGAGTTCGGTGCCCGCGCCGTCACCGAACCCGCGCTCGGCGGCCCGACCCGCAATCCGTGGGACCCCGGCCGCACCCCCGGCGGCAGCTCCGGCGGGTCCGCCGCGGCCGTCGCCGCCGGGATCGTCCCCGCGGCCGGCGCGAGCGACGGCGGCGGCTCCATTCGCATCCCGGCCGCCGCCTGCGGGCTGTTCGGGCTCAAGCCCGGCCGCGGCGTGACGCCGTCCGGGCCGGACGTCGCCGAGGGCTTCCACGGCGCGGCGGTGCAGGGTGTGCTGTCGCGGACCGTGCGGGACTCCGCGGCCCTGCTCGACGTGACGGCCGGTCCGGAACCGGAGGGCCCCTACGTCGTGCGTCCGCCGGAGCGCCCGTACGTCGACGCCGTCCGGGACGACCCGGCGCCGCTGCGGATCGGGCTGGCCACCGCCTCGCCGCTGGGCACCGACGTGGACCCCGAAGCGGTCGCCGCGGCCACCGACGCCGCCGAGCTGCTGACCTCGCTCGGTCACGTCGTGGAGGAGTCCGCCCCCGCCCTCGACGGCCGGGCGCTGGCCACCGACTTCCTCACCACCTGGTTCTCCACGATCTCGGCGCAGGTGGCGTCGGCGCGGGCGCTGACCGGCTGCGGCGACGACGCCTTCGAGACCGAGACCCGGGTGATGGCCGCGATCGGCCGCGCCACCCCCGCGCCGGACTACCTCGCCGCGCTCGCCCGCCGCCAGGACCACACCCGCGCGCTGGCCGCGTTCCACGAGCGCTACGACCTGCTCCTCACCCCGACCCTGGCCCGGCCGCCGTGGCCGATCGGGGAGCTGGCACTGCCCGCCCCGGCCCGGATCGGCGCGCAGGCGCTGCTGCGGGCCGGCGCATCCGGCCTGTTCGGACGGCTCGGCCTGGTCGAGAGCCTGGTCGACGCCAACTTCGCCCCGGTGCCCTACACCCAGCTGGCGAACCTGACCGGGCGGCCCGCGTCGTCGGTGCCGCTGTACCGGACGGCGTCCGGGCTGCCGCTGGGCGTGCAGTTCGTCGGGCGGCCGGGGTCCGAGCCGCTGCTGCTCGCCCTGGCGGCGCAGCTGGAGCGGGCGCGGCCGTGGGCGCACCTGCGGCCCGCGGTCTAGGGGTCGACGAGCCGCGCGAGTTCCCGCACACCCGCTCCCGCTGCACTCCGGCCACGGCCGGGGCGTGGTGCAGCAGACCGTCGACGGCGTGCACCAGGGTGCGCGCGAGCCCGTCCGGGTCCGCCGTGCCGGGCCGCCGTGACAGGTGGAACGCGACCTCCCGGACGCAGTCCTCCCGCAGCGCCTCGACGGCCGCGACGCCGTGCGGGGTGCGGGTCGCGAACGCGGCGAACAGCGCGTGCAGACGCGGGTGGTCGGCGTGCAGGGCCACCGCGGTGTCGGCGATGCGCAGCAGCGCGGTGCGCGGCTCCGGCGGGTCCGCCCGCAGCTCGGCGCAGATCGCGTCCAGAGTGGACCGGGCCTCCCGGACGTGCCGGGCGACCAGCTCGTCGAGCAGGGCCTGCTTGTCCGGGAAGTACTGGTACAGCGACCCGACGGCGACGCCGGCCCGCGTCACCGTCCGGGGCCGGTGTGCCCGGGAGGCTGCGGCGGGACGCATCGAGGGGTGTGCGTCCGGCCGGGAGCCGGCCCGCCCGCCCGCGACCCGACCGCCACGATCGGCGACAGCCTGTCGATCGTGGGCGTGTGGCGTGGCGGGCGGGAGGTGTCCGGCCGTGCCGGGGCCGGCCCGGCTACCGGTAGTTGGTGAACTGCAGCGCGATGCCGAAGTCCTTGGACTTGAGCAGCGCGATGACGGCCTGCAGGTCGTCCTTCTTCTTGCCCGAGACGCGCAGCTGGTCGCCCTGGATCTGGGCCTGGACGCCCTTGAGCTTCTCGTCGCGGATGGCCTTGCTGATCTCCTTGGCCTTGTCCTGCGCGATGCCCTGCAGGATCTTGCCGCCGGCCTTGTAGGCCTTGCCCGACAGCTGGGGCTCGTCCACCTCGAGAGCCTTCAGGCTGATCGAGCGCTTGATCAGCTTCTCCTTGAACACCTCGATCCCGGCGAGCAGCCGCTCCTCGGTGTCGGACTCGAAGGTCACGGCCTCCTCACCGGCCCATGCGACCGTCGTGTTGGTGCCGCGGAAGTCGAAGCGCTGCGACAGCTCCTTGGCGGCCTGGTTCAGGGCGTTGTCCACCTCCTGGCGCTCCACCTTGCTCACGACGTCGAACGACGGGTCGGCCATCGGTCACTCCCTCGGGGTCGGTCGGGGCCCCCTCGTCGGGGGCCGTCGGTCGTGTCGTATCCTCGTTCACGCACTCAGCGAGAGCGACGTGCACCCGGCTGGTTGCCCGAGCGGCCAAAGGGAGCGGACTGTAAATCCGTCGGCGTAGCCTTCCCAGGTTCGAATCCTGGACCAGCCACCAGGGTAGAGAAGGGTCCCCGACCAGCGGAAACGCTGGGACCGGGGGCCTTTCTCGTTGTCCAGCTGTGTTCGGCTCCGCGCCGGTCTCTACGGGTGTTCACGGACGCATCACGGACGCGATCATGAACGACCGTCGCGGAGTGCCCGCTCGACCCGGCGGCGGAGCGCGTCGTCCTGGCCGGCGATGCACTTGGCGTAGACCCGAAGTAGGACGTTGACGCTGTGGCCGGCCCATTGGGCGACCTGCGTGGCGGGGACGCCGCCATTGAGCCAGGTCGACACGGCGGCGTGCCGGAGGTCGTAGGGCCGGCGCGCGAGCGGCGACGCGGCCTCGTCGAAAGTGAGCGCGGCGAATCGAGCAGCGGCCCACAGGCGGCCGTAATGGCTCTCGGAGAGCGCTCCACCGCGGGCACCGCGAAACAGTCGACCATCCGATGTGGTCCCATGTTCGACGAGGTGATCACGCAGGATGGTCGTCAACTCCGGGGGGCTGGGGACGACGCGCACCTCGTCCACGCTGCGATGCTTGAGCTGGCGCGGTTCGCGGCGGTTCCCGGACTCACTCCACGACCGGCCGGCAGCCGGAGCCGAGGTGCTCAGGTATAGCTCGCCCCATCCCGACTCGGGCAGCGCGAGGGCATCCTTCCGGAGATCCACGGCCTCCCCGGGGCGCAATGCGGCGTAGTACATTACAGCGAAGAACGCGACGAGCGGCGGGCCGGAGCCCAGTTGCCGAACGGCTGAGAACAGCGCACGGGCTTGGCCGTGGTTGATCACAACGCGTGGGTCCACCGCCTCAGCCAGCTTTGGTGCCCGCCACTTCATCGAGGTCAGAGGGTTCCCCGCGAGGTGTCCGCGTTCCACCGCGTACTCGACAGCGTTGAAGAGGATCGCGCGCTTCCGGCTGACCGTGGACGGCGCGGCCGGCCTCCCGTCGAGGCGCAGGGCCAGGGTGTCGAGCACCGGCCGCGGTCAAGTCCGCTGGTGTGGTGTGTGACGACTGCCGCGTGATCTTCTGTTCTGTCAGGCGCTGAGCGCCGGGATCGTGTGGGTGGGGGTCACCTCCTCGGTGCCGGTCGGGGTGTCGGGGACGGGTGTGACGCGGGCGCGGGCCAGGACGTCGAGGCCGAGGTAGCGGCGTCCTTCGGCCCATTCGTCGTGCTGTTCGGCCAGAACGGCGCCGACCAGGCGGATCAAGGAGTCGCGGTCGGGGAAGATCCCGACCACGTCGGTGCGGCGACGGATCTCGCGGTTGAGTCGCTCGCTGAGGTTGTTCGACCAGATCTGGCGCCAGACCCCCTTCGGGAAGCTGGTGAAGGCCAGGACGTCGGCACGCGCGGTGTCGAGGTGCTCGGAGACCTTCGGCAGCTTCTCGCAGAGTGCGTCGAGGACCCGGTCGAACTGTGCGTGGACGCTCGCGGCGTCGGGCTGGTCGTAGACCGAGTGCAGCAGCGCCCGCACCCACGGCCAGGAGGACTTCGGGGTCGCGGCCATCAGGTTCGCCGCGTAGTGGGTCCTGCAGCGCTGCCAGGCCGCGCCGGGCAACGTCGCCCCGATCGCGGCGACAAGGCCCTGGTGGGCGTCGCTGGTGACGAGCTTGACCCCGGACATACCGCGGGCGGTCAGGTCGCGGAAGAACCCCAGCCAGCCGGCGCCGTCCTCGGCGGAGGTGACCTGCAGGCCGAGGATCTCCCGGTGCCCGTCACCGTTGACCCCGGTGGCGAGCAGGGCGTGGAGGTTGACCACCCGCCCGTCCTCGCGCACCTTCACGACCAGGGCGTCAGCGGCGACGAAGGTGTAGGGGCCCTGGTCGAGCGGGCGGGTCCGGAACTGCTCGACCTGGTCGTCGAGGTCGGCGGCCATGATCGAGACCTGGGACTTCGACAGCCGGGTGATGCCCAGGGACTCGACGAGCTTCTCCATGCGCCGGGTCGAGACCCCGAGCAGGTAGCAGGTCGCGACCACCGTCGTGAGCGCTCGCTCGGCGCGGCGGCGGCGTTCCAGTAACCAGTCGGGGAAGTAGGAGCCGTTGCGCAGCTTCGGGATTGCCACGTCGATGGTGCCGGCGCGGGTGTCGAAGTCGCGGTGGCGGTAGCCGTTGCGGGTGTTCGTCCGCTGCTCGGAGCGCTGGCCCCAGGCGGCTCCGCACACCGAGTCGGCATCGGCGGACATGAGGGTGTTGATGAACGTGGTCACCATCTGGCGCAGCAGGTCGGGACTCGCCTGGGACAGCTGCTCGTGCAGGAACTCGGTGGGGTCGATACTGGAGGGCGCGGTCATCGCGTGATCCATCTCCTGTTGGCTGTGAGAGGCGTTCAGAAGATCACGCGGTGGCCGCCCTACACGATGCCTCGCCCGTCACCGAGCCGGTCGCACACCACCTTGGTGGACGCCACTCCGCGCGACGCTCCACAGGTGGTGGTGGGCATCCAACCGCCTGCCGCGCAGAACCTCGGGGGATGAGTCATCGGCACTCCTGACGCGCGTTCGGGACGGTCGGCGGGCTCCGGGTTAGAACGCGGCCATGGCCGCCTCGACGACGACCTGGTCCTGCTCGCCGGTGCCTCCGGAGACTCCGACACCGCCGACGACATTGCCGTTGCTCCCGCGCAGTGGCAGACCTCCGGCGAAGATCATCACGCGGCCGTGGTTGGAGTCGCTGATGCCGTAGAACTGCTCGCCGGGCTGGGAGTTCTTCGCGAGGTCACCGGTCGAGGTGTCGAAGGCCCGCGCGGTGAAGGCCTTGTTGATCGAGATGTCGATGCTGCCCATCCAGGCGTCGTCCATCCGGATGTGTGCGACCAGGTTCCCGCCCGCGTCGACCACGGCCACGTTGCTCGGAGACCCGATCTCGCGGGCCTTCTGCTCGCCCGCGGCGATGACCCTGCGGGCATCGTCGAGGGTCACTGTCTCGATCTGTCTCATCGTCGCCTTTCGTGGTCTTGTCGCCGGGTTCGGCGGTCAGATCGGGTTGATTCAGCTGGGCTGGGTGGGGTTGAGGACGACCTTGGTCCAGCCCTCGTCACGGGCGTCGAAGTGCTGGTAGGCCTCCGGTGCCTGGTCGAGGGTCAGGTTGTGGGACACGATCCAGGACGGGGTGATCTTGTCTTCGGCGATGAGGTTGCGCAGGTGCCGGTTGTAGCGCTTGACCGGTGCCTGTCCGCAGCCCATCTGCTGGCCCTTGAACCAGAAGGTGCCGAAGTCGAAGCGGGCCTTGCCCTGTTGGGCGAGCTCGTCGGGGGCACCGGGGTCTTGGGGGATGAACACGCCGACGGTGCCGATGCCGCCGGTGAACTTCACCGAGGCGACCAGGTTGTTGAGGGTCAGCGCGTTGTCCTCGTTGCCCTGGGGGTCGTGGGCCTGGTAGCCGACGCACTCGGCGCCGCGGTCGGCGCCGCGGCCGCCTGTCTGCTCCATGACCTGGTCGACCGGGGAGCCCTTCGAGTCGTCGATCGGGATCGCGCCGATCTGTTCGGCCAGCTTGAGCCGGTCGGGGTGGCGGTCGACGACCATCACCTTCGCCGCGCCCTTCACCGTCGCTGACAGGGCGGCCATCAGACCGACCGGACCGCCGCCGTAGATCACGATGGTCTCGCCCGGTGTCAGCCCGGACATCTCCACTGCGTGCCAGCCGGTGGGCAGGATGTCGGAGAGCATCGTGTAGTCGTTCTGCTTGCCCTTGGCGTCCTCGGGCAGGCGCAGGCACTGGAAATCGCCCCACGGGACGCGCAGGTACTCGGCCTGCCCGCCGGCCCAACCGCCCATGTCGGCGAACCCGTAGGCGCCACCTGCTACACCGGGTTCGTTGGCGGTCAGGCAGTAGTTGGTCAGTCCATGTTCGCAGTTGTTGCAGTGCCCGCAGCTGACGTTGAACGGGACGGACACCATGTCCCCGACCCGGATCTTGTCGACGCCGCCGCCGACCTCGATGACCTCGCCGAGGTTCTCGTGGCCGAAGATGCGGCCCTGCTCGAAGTCGGTGCGTCCTTCGTACATGTGCAGGTCCGACCCGCAGATGTTGGTCGAGGTGATCTTCACCAGGACGTCGGTGGGCTTCTCGATCCGGGCGTCGGGGACCTCGTCGACGCTGACCTGGCGCGGACCGTGATAGACGAGTGCCTTCATGAGCGAGCTCCTTCGCTAGTTCGGGTGCCGTGGCGTCGGTGGTGGGTCAGGTCGCAGCTGGGACGGCGGCGAACTGTTCGACGATCGCCGCGCAGAACGCGGGCAAGTCGGCCGGGGAGCGGCTGGTGATGAACTGGCCGTCGATGCAGACCTCTTCGTCGACGACCTCGGCACCGGCGTTGCGCAGGTCGGTGCGGATGCTCTGCCACGAGGTGAGTCGTCGTCCCCGGATGACATCGGCCTCGGCGAGGGTCCAGGGGCCGTGGCAGATCGAGGCGACCGGCTTGCCGGTGCCCACGAAGGCGCGCACGAACTCCACCGCGGTGGGGTCGGTGCGTAGCTGGTCGGGGTTGACCGTGCCGCCGGGCAGCAGCAGCGCGTCGTAGTCGCTCACCGACGCGTCGCCGACCTGCTTGTCGACGGTGATCGTACCGGCCGGGTCCTTGTCCCACTCCCGTGCCCAGAGAGACCCGGTGTGCAGTGAGAGCACCTCGACGGTGGCGCCGGCTCCGTAGAGGGCGCCGCGGGGCAGATCAAGTTCGACACGCTCGACCCCGTCCGCGGCCAGGATCGCGACCGTGCGGCCGCGCAGTTCGTGGGCCATGACTGTTCCTCCTTGATCATCGGGCGGACCCGGGCTCAACGGGATCGCATTGCGTCTACCCCGTCCGCCGGATGCCAAATCATGTGGTGTTCATCAAGAGTCGGATGGTCCGATTCACCGGCGATCGGTGTCCGTGTCGGGGTGGTCGCGGTAGGGCGGTGAAGGGTCAGGGCGGAGTCGAGCCCGGTGAGCTGCAGCAGCCGCCGGGGGTGGCGGCCGAGTGGGTGAGCACCAGCCAGCACGGGTAGGCGCGGAACTGGCGGTTGGCGCCCACAAGGACCCGGAGGCTCCCGGCCGCGCCCAGGAACTCCAGCTCGCGCAGGTCCAGGACCAGGTAGTAGACCCCTGTCTCACACAGCCCGTCGAGCAGCGTGACCAGAGTGGGCGCGGTGGCCAGGTCCAGCTCACCGCGCGCCGGGACCCGGCAGCGGGGCGGACGGCCCCCGTGGGCTCAGCGACCCGTCCACATGGGCAAGATCTTGAACACGACGGCACCGCAGTATGAGACGTCCGAGAAGTCCTCGACCCGGTTAACAGACGCCGTGATCGAGTACGCCGGTCCAATCGCGCATCGCCTCAACACGCCCAGTCGGTCTGGGCTGGGGTGGCTCAGATCGGATGGCGAACTCGTCAGCGTGCGGGTGATGGTGGAGCAGGTGCACCTCGCCGGGGCTCAGCCAGGCCAGTCCGACCATCAGGCGCTCGGACCCGACGAGCTGCTCCGACACGAGTTCGATCAGCCGTCCCCGATCGCGCGGGTCACCGCCGGCGCTCATCCACGACTCGTTCCCGGCGTCGCCCTGGTCGACGACGGGTTGGTCCTGCGCCCTGACGTGGAACCTGCTCGACGTGCCGTCGCTCATCGACATCCCTCACGACTCGACCCGGCCGCCGAACGCCGGCCGCATCCCCGTTCGATCGGGGCTCTGCGGGCGGGCGGCGCAGACCCTGGCCGGCGCGGTGACCCGGAGCGGCCACCCCGGGCAGTCTCCGAGACGAGAAGCCCTGACGTCCATCTCGGGATATCGGCCCTGATCGTGTTCGTGAGGTACACGATCCATCGCCAGGACGACGTCCAGGCGCGGGATCCGGCCGCACCCCTCGCCCGAGGGGTGTCCACATCGTGGTGGCTCCGGACCGTCAGCGGCAGCAGCCGTCGGCGCGCGCGTCGGACGTCGCGACGGCGCCGGGCAGCGCGGCGCAGCAGCCCTCTCCCCGCCACGCGTTCCCACCCTCGCGCACGGCCAGGCCCGCCAGCACCAGCGCGGCGACGGGGTCGGCCCACCACCAGCCGAGGGTGGTGTGGAGAACGAGCCCGACGAGCACCGCGGCCGACAGGTAGGTGCACAGCAGCGTCTGCCGGGAGTCGGCCACGGCGCTGGCCGAGCCGAGCTCCCGCCCCGCGCGCCGCTGCGCCCACGACAGGAACGGCATGACCACAACACTGGCCGCGACCAGCACGATGCCCACCGTCGAACGGTCCGCCTCCGCCGCCCCGGACAGGCCCCGCAGCGCCTCGACGGTCACGTAGAGGGCGAGGGCGAAGAACGAGCACGCGATGACCCGCAGGGCGATGTGCTCGCGGCGGGCCGGGTCGCGGCCGGCGAACTGCCACGCCACGGCAGCGGCCGAGCTGACCTCGATGACCGAATCCAGTCCGAACCCGATCAGGGCGATCGAGGACGCGGCACGACCTGCGGCGATGGCGACCACGGCCTCGACCACGTTGTAGCCGATGGTGATCGCGACGAGCAGGCGGATGCGGCGGACGAGGACGGCGCGACGGTCGTCGGAGAGGGACAGGGTCACGACGCCCGTTCCCCGGTCTGTCCCGGTGCGCCGTAGGTAGGGCACAGCGCGACCGCGTCGCCGGTCTCGGCGAGCACCGTCTCGGCGCTGCGCAGGAGGTCGAGCAGCTCCGGGCGCACGAGGCGGTAGTAGGACTGGCGTCCCTCGGCCCGGGAGTCGATCAGGCGGCAGTCCCGCAGGCAGGCCAGGTGCTTCGACACCGTCGACTGGGCGAGACCCAGCTGGCGGGTCAGATCGACCACGCGGGCCTCACCCCGGCCGAGCCGCAGCACGATGGCCAGCCGTGCCGGGTCGGCCAGCGATCGGAACAGCGCCACCGCCGGGCCGACATCAGGGCAACAATTCATCGCCATGGGGCAATGTTAGTCAGAGAGAACGATGAAGAAACACCGTGAGCCGGTCTCAGCGGGCGGGCCCCGGTGTCCGGTCCGTTCCCGGGCCGTTCTCAGGGGCCACTCGTCGTGGCCGGGCGCAGCATCGACCAGGTGCGGGGCCCGCCGCGCGGCCGGTCGACCTCGGCGGTGACCCGGGAGCCGGGGCGGGTGCGGAGCCGCACGTCCGACGCGAGCGAGGGCCGGGAGTCCGTCGCGGTCCACCCGGCCCGGCCCGTGCGGGACACCGACCTCGCGCACCAGCAGCTCCTGGCCGGCGCCCGGGCGTCGCGGGTGCTCGACCGCATCGATCGTGTGACGGGTGAACGGGTGGTCGAGGAGCGCCGCGCAGAGCAGTTCCGCGGCGGCGGGGACGTCGGAGGTCGTGGCGATCCCGGCGGTGCGTGTCGTCGGCGGCGGACGTCGACGGCGGCACGCCGCGCACGAGCCGGTTCCGGCCCACTCTTCCGGGGCGGATCCGTCCGTCGGGGGGTGCGATCCGGTGCCGGGAGTTCCCCCGGGTCAATACGACAGGGTGACGCGGTGACACGGCCGTGCGGAGGGTGCATCACGGAGCGTGTTCCGGGAAAAAGGTACGCGTCCGTTCGGGTCCACCGTGGTGACGATCCGTCGCGGACAGCGTCCGGAAGCGACGTCCACGCGGATTCCCGGCTGCCGGAAGAGAGCAATAACCTCGCGGGCAGTAATGCCCATCGTCCGATAGTGGTAGAAAGTTCGTTGGATCGGGGATGGACCGGATAGCGTTCTGTGCATCGGCGGGGCTCCCGAACCCACGCCGAACACGCCGGTCCGACATCGGACCCCGTACACGACGGAGAAATAACTGTGCTGAAGAAGGCTGGAATCCTGACCGCCGGCGTCACCGCTGGTCTGCTCGCCATCTCCCCGCTCGCCTTCGCGGGTGACGGCGGCTGGGACAAGGGCCACGGGCACGGCCACGGCGGCGACCGCATCAACGCCGACCAGATCAACAACCTGGAGAAGGACCGCAACAGCGTCCAGTCCGGCCTGGTCAACGTCGGCGACGTCAACGCCCTCAACAACGCCAACGTGCTCAGCTGCTCGCTGAACAGCGCCGACGTCGCCGCCAGCGTCCTCGGCATCCTGGGTGGCCAGGCCACCAACGGTGAGGACGCCCCGAGCTTCAGCGACTGCTCGCAGGGTGACAACCAGACCAACATCCAGGACTGAGTGCACCTGCACCACCGGGCACGATGACGGGATCGTCTTCCCGTCATCCGTGACCCTGCACTTCCGGAGATCCCCCGCTCTTCCGACCGGAGCGGGGGATATCCGCATTTCCGGGGACGACCGGAAAGACGAATGGTGGACCCGGAATTCAGGGGTGGTGCGGCAGGACCACGTGCGAGGGGTGCTCGGAATCGTGCAGGATCTCGTAGGAGATCCGTTCCCCGCCGACCGCGGTCGCCGTCCGTTCACCGGTTCCCGGGTTGCGGGCGAAGCGCGGGAACGCCGCGCCGGCGACCTGCACCCGGAGCCGGTGCCCGGCCCGCACGCGGTACCCGGTCGGGCTCAGCGTCATCCGGACGACCGTCGTGCCGTCCGGGGCGGTGGCCTCGCGGTCGGGCACCAGCCGGTGCATCGCGTCGGTGATGTTCATCGAGGTCCCGTCGGGGCCGGAGTCGCACAGGCGTACGAACACGTCGCCGATCCCCGTCCCGGTCCGCACGTAGACCACGGCCGACACCGGACCGAGCAGGTCCAGGTCGGACTCCAGCGGCGGGCCGGTCCAGACGCACACGTCGTCGCGGGCCTCGACGGCGCGGTTGTCCAGCTGCTTGGACGGCGGCTGGAGCATCGGGCCCCCGACCGTCGGTGTCGGGTCGGCGGGGTCGTAGACGAACCGCGACGGCGGGGGTGTCCCGGCCGGCCGGTCCGGGCCCAGCCCGCCGTCGGCGTCGAGGTACCACTCGGTCGGGCGGGCCTCCGGCGGCGGCCAGCACGGCAGGTCGGTCCAGCGGTCGGCGTGCTGCACGTACACCCGGACCGGCGCGCGCTCGTCGTGCTCGCCGCCGTGCAGGTGCACGCCCAGCCAGTGGACCATCTCGTGGGCGATGGTCGACAGTGAGCCGCGGTCGCCGTGGGTCCACGGGCCGATCGTGATCCGCGCCGTCGCCCCGCCCCGCTGCAGCGCGGTGAAGTCCACCAGCTGACGGTCCAGGAACAGGTCCCACCAGCCGGTCACCATGCAGACCGGCGGCATCGCGGCGGCGTCGAAACCGTCGTGCTCGGCGGGCGCCCAGAACTCGCGCGGCTGCTCGGCGTGCTCGACGAAGTCCCGCCAGAACACCACCGGCGCCCCGGTCAGCGCGACGTCCGCGGCCTGCAGCGGCTGGGAGGTCACCGCGCGGCGCTTGCGACGGCTGAACACCGGCGTCGCGAGGAAGCCGGTGACCGCGCCGATGCGCTCCTGGCGGCCGATCTGGTTCACCCAGGTCGCGAGGTTGAGCAGGCCGGGCGCGCCGCCCGGGTAGAAGGTGCTGGTGAACTCCGACGCGGTGATGTCGGCGTTCATCGAGCACAGACCCGGGTCGGCGTAGGGGGCGACCGCCCACTGGGTGTGCCCGACGTAGCTGGGGCCGACCATCGAGACGCGGCCGTCGCACCAGGTCTGCCCGCGCACCCAGGCGAGCGTGTCCAGACCGTCGGAGCTCTCGTGCAGGAACGGGCGGAACTGCCCGCCCGAGCCGAAGGTGCCCCGGGTGGACTGCACCAGCACCTGGAACCCGCGGCGCGCCAGCAGCGAACCGATGATCGACCCGAGGCCGTCGCGGCCGTAGGGGGTGCGCATCAGCACCGTCGGACGCGGCCGGAGCGGGCCGGGGGCCCGGTAGAGGTCGGCGAGCAGGACGACACCGTCGGAGAGCGGGACCCGCAGGTCACGCTCGCGCACGTACGGCTCGTCGGCGCCGAAGCCCAGCCTGCGGTCGACCAGTCGCTCCGTGAGCGCGGCCATGACACCTCCCCCTCGTCCGCCCCCTGCGGACAGGTCCGATCGTAGGAGAACCCGGTTGCCCCGACCGGGCGTGGCCGGTGACGGTGTCGACGTGACCGTCCCTCCCGTACTCACCGACGGGGTCGTGACCCTGCGCGCGCACACCGGATCCGACGTCCCCGGGATGCTCGAGGTGTACCGCGACCCCGACGTGCACCGCTGGACGTCGCTCGACCCGACCTCCGGGGAGGACCGGGCCCGGGAGTGGATCGACCTCGCCCGTCGCCGGTGGGCCGACGGCCGTCAGTACGTGTGGGCGGTGGAGGCCGAGTGCGACGGCCGCCCGCGCTACGCGGGCTCGATCGACCTGCGTCGCGACCCGCTGCCGTCGGTCGGCTACCTGCTCGCGCCGTGGGCGCGCGGACGGGGGCTCGCGAGCCGTGCGCTGCGGCTGGCCGCCGACTGGGGCTTCGACGTCGCCGGGTTCGCCGCGCTGCACTGGGACTGCCGTGCCGGGCACGTCGCGTCCTGGCGCGTGGCACACGCCTGCGGGTTCCGCTTCGAGGGTGTCCGCACCCGGGCGCTGCCGGCCGGCGACGACCTCGTCGACGCCTGGACCGCCGTGCTGCTGCCCGGCACACCCGTCGCCGACCGGCCCCCGGCGACGACGTGGTGGCCGCACCCGGTGCTCGACGGCGACGGCGTCCGGCTCCGCCCGCCCACCGGGGCCGACCTCATCCGGCACGTCGAGGCGTGCAACGACCCCCTCGCCCGCTGGTGGAGCGCGACCCTCCCGGTGCCCTACACCGACGACGACGCCCGACGCTGGCTGCGCGACCACCCGCTGGAACGCTCCCTGGGCTCCGGTGTCGGCTGGGTGATCGCCGACCCGGACGACGACCGCTACCTCGGCACCGTCTCGGTGTTCGGCACCGACCGGGCCTACACCCCGACCGGTGGCGAGGTCGGCTACCGCGCCCACCCCGACGCCCGCGGCCGCGGCGCGGTGTCCGCCGCGGTCCGACGGGTCGTGCGGCACGCGTTCACCCCGGTCGCCGACGGCGGGATGGGCCGGCACCGGCTGCAGCTCGGCGCCGCGGCGGACAACACCGCCAGCCGCCGCGTCGCCGAGCGCGCCGGGTTCCGGCTGTGGGGCCGCCCGCGGGCCGACGGCGTGCACGGCACGGAGAACGAGATCGTCGACGACGGCGTCTGGTACGACCTCCTCGCCACCGACCCGATCCCGGCGCCCACCGGAACTGTCGGGGGTGCCCCGTAGCCTGCCCGCCGTGCGGATCATGCGGATGTCCTGTTGCGGTACCGAGTGGGTGGGGCCGGACCGGGCGCACTGCTGCCGCCGGTTCGGCGGCTGCGGAGCCGTCTTCGACGACGCGCAGCTGTGGGACACCCACCGTCCCCGCGGGGTGTGCGTGACCGACCCGCGCGAGCTCGGCCTCGTCGCCACGCGCAACGGGATCTGGCAGCGGGCGCTCGACGCGGCGGGCTGACCCGACGCAGCGGACGCTCGACGCGGCGGGCCGGCTCGACACGGCGGGCCGAGGGGGACCGGGTCAGGGCGGCCCGCGGGTGATGCCGCGGAACACCGCCTCGTCCCGCCCGGGGTTGCGGACCCGGACCAGGTTCAGCCCGGTGAACCACAGCACCGACCCGGTACCGAAGGTCCGGCTCCCGCCCGCGGCGCAGCAGAGCTCGATCCGGCCGGCGTCGACCACGACGACGGCGCCCCGCCACTCGTCCTCGACGTGCGGGTGGACCTCGCCGGGGGCGAGCACGACGGTGCGGGTCCGCACCCGCGACGGCGCGTCGTCGTGCATGGGCCACCCCCCGGGTCCGGTGCGGGGCACGGTGCTCACACCAGCTCCGACCGCCCGGCCGCGCCGAAGTCATCGGCGCACGGGCAGGAGGGGGCTCAGGCCGCGGCGGCCGGGGCCGTCGCGGACAGCACCGTCTCGTAGCCGATCCGGGCCGCGGCGGCGACCCGCCCGGGGTCGGTGGACAGGCCGTGGACGCCGGCGGGGGAGTGCGGACTCAGCGTCAGCAGGTGCGCCCCGGCCCGGTCCGGGTGCGCGGCGTCGGCGAGCAGGGGCAGGCACTCGCCGTGCCGGGCGGCGTCCTGCGCCATCCGGCCCAGGCCCGGCGCGAGCCGGTCCAGTGAGCGGGCCCACAGCGGGGTGCGGGCGTCCGGCGGGATGCCGGTGAGGTCGTCGGCGGTGCGCGTGAGCAGGGCCAGGACGTGCGTGGCGCCGTCGCGCAGGGCCCGTGCGACCGGGAGCGGGTCGCCGACCGAGCCGTCGATGAAGTCCTCGGCGTCCTCGCCCGAGCCGACACGTACCGGGGGGCCCGCCAGCAGCGGGATCGCCGCCGTCGCCCGCATCGCGGCCCTCCACGTGGCCCCGTCGGGCAGCGCGGTCAGCACCCGCGGACGCAGGTCGACCGCACCGGTGACCACGACGTTCAGCGGGACCGGCGGGTCCACCAGCCGCGACCAGTCGGTGGGGAGGGAGTCGACCAGGATCCGGTCGAACAGGTGGTCCAGCGACACCATCGGGCGACGGGTGCCGAACCGGCGCGGGTCGATGAACTCGCGGCAGGCCATGTCCCGTTCGAACACCCGGGACACCTCGGCTCCGTGCCCCATGACCAGCGCCGTCCCGACGAACGCCCCGGCCGAGCTGCCCCACACCTCGTCGACGCCGGCGGCGAGCCCGAGGTCGGACAGCGCGTGCACCATCCCGGCCGCGTAGGAGCCGCGCATCCCGCCCCCGCCGACGACCAGCGCGATCCGTGCCCCGTCGGCGTGCCGGCCGGGGCGGCGCCCGGTGTCGCGGCGGCGCTCGAGCAGGCGCAGGACCTCGGCGTCGCCGTGCGCGGCGGAGGTGAGGAGGGCGGGGGGCACGCCCCCATCATGGAGGTCCGCGGCCCGGCGGCGGCGGCGACCCGGTGTCCGGGGACCGCTCACGAGCCACCGACCGCGGGCCGTCCACCGCCCGGCGCCTCCCGGGTCGGGTGCCTCGCCTGCCAACTAGTACGTTCGCGCGGCCAGCGCCGACGCCCTCGCGGAGGCCCGCTGGAGGGGGGAAGGACACCGTGACGCAACGACGCCGCCCGCGGTTGCAGGCGCTCGAGGCGACGTCACTGCCCGCGGCACACGCCAGGGCCCGCGACGCCCGTCGCCGCCATCCGGTGGTCGGGGACCACGCCGCCGCCGTCGTCGCGGACGACCTCGACCTGGGCTCGGCGCCCGGGCGGGCCGACACGCTCTCCACGCTGCTGCGGGTCGCCGTCCTCGACGAGTGGGTGCGCGGGTTCGCACGACGGCACCCGGGCGGGACCGTCGTCGAGCTGGGACCGGGGCTGGGTGACCGCGCGGGACGGCTCGGCGACGACGGCCCGGCGCACTGGGTCGACGTCGAGCTGCCCGGGGTGGCCGAGCTGCGCCGCGAGCTGCTGGCGGGCCCGGCGCACCTGGTGGCCGGGTCCGCGCTCGACGAGGACTGGCTGGAGCTGGCCCGCGACCTGCCGGGCCCGCACCTGGTCGTCTCCGACCGGGTGCTGACGCTGCTGCCCGAGCAGGGCGTGCAGCGGATCGTGTTCACCGCCGCGCGGATGCTCCCGGGCGCCGAGCTCGTCACCGACCTGCTGTCCCGGGGCGCGGCCGGGCGGCTCGCCGCGGGCCCGCTGCGCGAGCTGGAGGTCGACTGGACCTGCGAGGACCCGCGCGAGCTGGAGCCGTGGGGGCTGCGCCTGGCCGCCTCCTGCGACGCCGCGTCCCCACCCGCCCAGGTCGCGGCCCGGCTGCCGCGGGCGTCGCGGGCACTGGCGGCGGCGCTGCGGGCGACCGCGCTGCGCGGCGAGCGCCTGGCCCGCTACGAGATCGTGCCGGTCTGAGCCGCTCGGGTCCGCGTCGCTCCGGCCCGGCCGCGCCGTGGCCCGCCCGGGCTCCCCGTTCGGACCGGCCACGACGCGCGGGCGGGCACCGGCCCCCGCCGGCGTCCGCGTGCCCCGCAGGGCACTCCCGGTAGTACGAGCGGGCGTCCGCGGGGTGACGCGCGGGGCCGCAGGATCGTCAGAACTGTGGACGCGGCCCGCGGGTAGGGTCGTGATCGTGACCTCCCCGACCTTCGGCACGCTCGAGGCGGACCCGGCGGAGGTCGGCCTCGACCCCGCCCGGCTGGCCCGGATCGACAGCCACTTCCGCCGCTACGTCGACGACGGCCGCCTCGCCGGCGCGACGATCGCCGTCGCCCGGCACGACCGGCTCGCGCACCTGACCCACCTCGGCGTCCGCGACCTCGACTCCGCCGCCCCGGTGACCGACGACACGCTCTGGCGCATCTACTCGATGACCAAGCCGATCACCTCGGTCGCGGTCCTGATGCTCGCCGAGCGGGGCGCCCTGGAGCTCACCGACCCGGTGTCGCGCTACATCCCGGCGTTCGCCGAGCAGCGCGTCTACCGCGGTGGCTCGGCGCTCAACCCGGGGACCGACGCGGCCGTCGAGCCGATGCGGGTGCACCACCTGCTGACCCACACCGCGGGCCTGACCTACGGCTTCCACCACGCCCACCCCGTCGACGAGATGTACCGCTCCAAGGGCTTCGAGTTCGGCGCCCCGTCCGGGATGGACCTCGCGGCCGCGAGCGAGCACTTCGCGTCGTTCCCGCTGCTGTTCCAGCCGGGTCGCGAGTGGAACTACTCGGTGGCCACCGACGTGCTCGGCCGGGTCGTCGAGGTCGCGTCCGGGCGCCGGCTCGACGAGTTCCTCCGCGAGGAGATCACCGGCCCGCTCGGGATGACCGACACCGCGTTCTGGGTGCCGGAGGGGTCCGCGCAGGCCGGCAGGCTCGCGACGCTCTACAACGCCCGCCCCGGCGGCGGTCTGGTCGAGAACAAGGTGCTCGCCCGGTCCGCGACCCGCGAGCCCACCTTCCTCTCCGGCGGCGGCGGACTGCTGTCCACCACCGGCGACTACCTGCGGTTCGCCCGGATGCTCGCCCGCGGCGGCGAGCTCGACGGCGCTCGCATCCTCGGCCCGCGCACCCTGGCCCGGGCCACCCGCAACCACCTGCCCGGCGGCGCCGACCTCGACACCGTCGGGCGGCCCATCTTCTCCGAGTCGGCGTTCGCCGGTGTCGGTTTCGGGCTCGGCTTCTCCGTCGTCGTCGACGGGGCGGCGACGAAGGGCTTCGCCAACGAGGGCACCTTCGCCTGGGGCGGGCTGGCCTCCACCGCGTTCTGGGTGGACCCCGTCGACGACCTGGTGGTCGTCTTCATGACCCAGCTCGTCCCCTCCAGCACCTATCCGATCCGATCCCAGCTCCAGACGCTGGTCCAGCAGGCGGTGACCGACCGATGACCCCACCGAGCCCCGTGCTCACCTTCACCATCCGCACGCTCGTCGTCGCCGCCTCGTTGTGGGTGGCGACGGTGCTGGTCGGCGGCATCCGGCTGGACAGCGCCGGCACCTCCACCTCGATCCTCACGTTGATCGGCGTGGCCCTGGTGTTCGGCCTGGTCAACGCCGTGGTCAAACCGATCGTGGCGACGCTGGGCTGCCCGCTCTACATCCTCACGCTGGGTCTGTTCGCGCTCGTGGTGAACGCGCTCATGTTCCTGCTGACGGGCTGGCTGTCGTCGGTGCTGAACCTGCCGTTCACCGTCGACGGGTTCTGGGCGGCGTTCTGGGGCGCGATCGTCGTCGGGATCGTGTCGTTCTTCCTGCACCTGGTGATCCCGGACCGGCTCGACAACCGCTGAGGCGACCGGCCGGGCTCAGACCGGCCAGGTCTCCCGGCGGTACGCGCCGTCCCAGAACATCCACTCGTAGCGCGAGGTCGTCGTGAAGTGCTCGCGCATGCGGGCGAGCTCCGACGTCGACGCGGCGGCGCCGACCCGGTCGGTCGCGTCCAGCACGGCCTCGACGACGGCGTGGTACTCCTCGCCCGCGTACATGTCGATCCAGCGCTGGTAGACCGGGTCGGGGGAGCCTGCGCCGACCAGGTGCTCGCCGACCCGGCCGTAGATCCAGTAGCAGGGCAGCACCGCGGCGACGCCCTCGGCGTAGGACCCGCCGTAGGCGGCCGCCAGCAGGTAGCTGACGTAGGCGCGGGTGGCCGGGGCGACCGGCAGCTCGCGGGCCTGCTCCGAGGTGAGGCCGAGCGCGCCGAGCAGGTCGGCGTGCAGCTCCCGCTCGGCGGCGATCGCGCCGGCGGCGTGCTCGGCGAACATGAGGGTGTCGTCGTCGGTCGGGGCCTTCGCCGCGCACACGGCGAGCGCGGTGGCGTAGCCGCGCAGGTAGTGCGCGTCCTGGACGATGTAGTGCCGGAACGTCTCGTGCGGCAACGAGCCGTCGGTCAGCCCGGTGACGAACGGGTGGGCGAGGATCGCCCCGTACAGGGTGTCGACGTCGGACCAGAGCAGGTCGCGGGTGCGGTCGGCCATGCGGCCACGGTATCCACCGGGGCCCGGGCGGTCGTGTGATCGACCCCGCAACGCCGGCGTGACCGGCGGGGAACACCCCGGTGACACGGCGCCTGAGATCCTGCGCACGTCGCCTGGTCCTGCGGCGTGGGGGTGTCACGATGGAACGCAGGCGAGCCACTCAGTGTGGAGGACGCGCCACGTCCAGTCCCCCTGACGTGGAGGTGAGGGTATGAGCGACCCGCAACCCATGGATCACCACGAGAAGATGCGGATCCGCGCGGCCGCGTTCCGTGCGACCCGGATCTACCCCGGGCCGGTCGGCGAGCTGATCTCGCGCGAGCTGCTCGGCTGGGAGGACTTCGGGTACCGCCTCGGCGGGAACCGCATGGTCCTGGACCTGGTCGACCACGTCATGAAGGCGGTGCCGCCGGACCGGGCGGCGCGCTCCGACGCGGCCTGACCCCGCTCAGCGCAGGGTCGTCACGGCCACCTCGGCGGCCGCACCGCTCGGCGGGGTGCCGTCGGCGAGCCCGGCCAGCGCGGCGGACAGGACCAGCATCGCCGCGATCGTGGTGATGCTTCCGACCCGGCCCAGGACGTCCAGGGTGCGTGCGACGGCCGACGGCCCGCCGGTGCGTCCGGCGCCGTCCCGGTCCGGGGCGACCGGGCCCCGCGCCGGGGTGCCGCCGAGCGGCCGGGCCGGGGTGCCGGTGCGGCGGGGCTCCGGGACGGAGCCGCCGGCCGGACGCGGTGCGGGGACGGTGCGGTGCTGCGCCGCCGGGCCCGGACGCGACGCCGACGACCCGGGCGACGCCGGTCGCGGTGCGGGGATGCCCGGCGCCAGCGGCGAGGTCGACCGCGGACGCTCCCGGCGCGGCGCCGGCAGGTCGACGTGGTCCTCGCGACGGCGGTGCCGCCCCTCGACCCGGTCCGCACGCCCGGTCCCACCGGCCCGCGGTGCGGGGACCGACGGGGTGGCGGGGGCGGCGCCCAGGGGACGGCGCGGGCTGGGGATGTGGACGGCGGGCGCGGACATGACGATCACCACGATCTCGGGGGAGTCGATACGGGGTTCTTCGGGATCCGGTGCGCGCCGCCGGCTCCTGCTTCCACCCGTCTGTCGTGTCGTACGACCAGCCTGTTATCCGGTCATCCCCTACGCTAACCGTAGGAGTGACTACTCCACCCATCGGACGTACTCGTCCACCCGTGCAGCGCCCGTTCCCTCACACAGAGTGGTTGATCGTCACTCCTTCGCCACGTCCGGGGACAGGGCCGGCAGCCGCTCGCGGAGGTCCCGCTTGAGCACCTTCCCCGCCGCCGAGACCGGGATCGCCCCGACCAGGTGCACCTCCCGCAGCCGCTGGTAGGGCAGCAGGCGCTCGTTCAGCCCGTCGACGGCGGCGCGGACCGCGGTCCCGTCGGCGCCGGGCGCGGTGGTCAGGAACGCGACCGGGTGCTCGCCGTCGACCCCCACCGGGCGCCCGACGACGGCGGCACCGGTCACGCCCGGCAGCGCCAGCAGCCGCTCCTCCAGGTCGCGCGGGTACACGTTGTAGCCCTTGTGGAGCAGCATGTCCTTGAGCCGGTCCACGATGCGCAGGTAGCCGTCGTCGTCGAGGACGCCGACGTCGCCGGTGTGCAGCCACCCGTCGCCGTCGAAGGCGGCCGCGGTCTCGGCCGGGCGCCGGTGGTAGCCGCCGGTGACCTGCGGCCCGCGGATCCACACCTCGCCCTCGGCGCCGGCGTCGAGCTCCTCGCCGTCCGGTCCGGAGATGCGGATCTCGGTGCCCGCGATCGGCAGCCCGACGGTGCCCGGGCGCCGGTCCGCGGACCGGGCGGCGGGACCGAGGGTGGCGGCCATCGTGACCTCGGTCAGGCCGTAGCCCTCGGAGATGACCAGGTCCTCGCCGAACCAGTCGCGCAGCGCCCGGATGATCTCGACCGGCAGCGGTGCCGCGCCCGAGGTCAGCGACCGCACCGAGGACAGGTCCCCGGCGGCCTCGCGGAGGGCGAGCAGCGCCGCGTACACCGGTGGCGCGCCGGACAGCGAGGTGACGGCGAACCGGGTGGCGTCGGCCAGGTAGGCGCGCGGGTCGAAGCGGGCGTGCACGATCGTCGTCGTCCCGGTGAGCAGCGGGACGTTGAGCCCGCCGATCGTGCCCATGGCGTGGAACCAGGGGGCGATGCCGATCGCCCGCCCGGTGCCGATCGGGGTCGGGAACTCCGACGCCGGACCGGGGTCGGCCAGGACGACGCCGGGCCCGTGCACGGTGGCGGTCACGTCCGGCCGGGCGCCGGTGCCCCAGCAGGCGGCCTGCAGCGCGTTGGTGAGCACGTGCCGGTGGGTGACCCGCACACCCTTGGACCGGCCGGTGGTACCGCCGGTGTAGGCCAGGTGGGCGAGGTCGCGGTCCGGGTCCACCTCCAGGTCGGTGCCCGGCGGGGTGGCCGGCCTGCCGTCGAGGTGCGCGGAGAACCCGGTCACCTCCGGGGGCAGCTGCTCCGGGTCGCCGTGGGCACCGGTGACGAGCACGCGCTTCAGCGACGTCGCCGGCCGCGCGGCGAGCACCGCGGGCAGCGCCGCCTCCCAGCTGACGACGACGGCCGCCCCCGCGTCCGCGAGCTGTGCGCCCAGGTCGTCCGGGGCGAGCAGCGGGTTCGCCGGGGTGACGGTCGCCCCGGCCAGCAGCGTCCCCCAGTAGCCGATCGCGTACTGCGGGCAGTTCGGCAGGTGCAGCGCGACGACGTCGCCGCGGCCGACCCCGTCGGCGTGCAGCGCATGCGCGAACGCCGAGGCGCGGGCCAGCAGTCCGTGGAAGGTGACCTCGTGCCCGGCCTGGTGCAGGACCGTCGCGTCGCCGAACCGGTCGGCCGCGCCGCGGAGCGTCGCGGACGCGGGCAGGGCGGGCACGTCCAGGTCCGGGGCGGGCGAACGGGCGATCATGCGGTCACCCCCGCCCCGCTACCGGTCCGGGACGACGGGACGACCCCGTGGACGACCATGCGACCTCCATCGGTCTGCCGGTGACGTGCGGCACGACCGACCCTAGGCACGGCGGGTGGCGCACGTCACGGCCCGCACGGGCCCGGTCCGGTCCGGAGGGGACAGACCGGCGGGCCCCGGCCCTCAGTCGCGGGGGCCGAGCAGACCCCGGGAGTGCGCGAGGGCGACCGCCTCGGCACGGCCGGAGGCGCCGAGTTTCGCCATCACCCGGGACAGGTGCACGCTCACGGTCTTCTCGGAGATGAACAGCCGCTCGCCGACGGCCCGGTTGGTCAGCCCGTGCGCGACCAGCTCCAGCACCGCGTGCTCGCGCGGGGTGAGCGGGGAACCACCGGCGCCCGACGGCGGTGCGGGCCGGGGACCGCCGTCGCCGGCCCGCAGCCGCAGCGCGGCGACGGCCTCGGCGAGCGGGCGCGCCCCGAGCCGGTCGGCCCCGGTGGCGGCGACGGCCAGGTCCTCGGCGGCGGCGCGGCGGTCGGCCTCGCCGTCGGTGCCGGGGCCACCGCGGTGCGCCCGTCCGAGCAGGGCCTCGGCCCGCCGCCACCGGGCCTCCGCGGCGCGGTAGCCGTCGCCGTACCCGGCGAAGGTCTCCACGACGGCGTCCCAGACCTGTGGTGCCGCCTCGCCGTGGGCCCGGGCGGCCTCGGCGCGGGCCCGGGCCAGCCACGCCCGGCCCTCCGGCCCGACCGCGGTCCCGCGGGGCAGGCCGCGCTCGGCGGTGAGCGCGGCCTCGTCGGCGAGGCCGGCCGCCGCCCCGGCGTGCGCCTCGGCCCCCGCCGGGTCGCCCGCGGTACGGGCGGCCTCTGCGAGGTCGGCACGGGCCGCTGCACCCAGTGCGCACAGCGCCAGCTCGCCGAGGTGGTGCGGGTACTCCGCCCGCAGCACCCCGAGGGCGGTGGCGACGCGGTCCACGGCCAGGGCCGCGTCGCCCCGCCAGCGCGCCGCCTCGGCCCCGACGACGCCCTGCAGCAGCGCGGCCTGGTCGTGCACCGGTGGCTCGGTGGCCAGCACGGAGAGCAGCTCCTCGGCGCCGTCGAGGTCGCCGCGGGCCACGCCGACCAGCGCCCCCGCCACCGCCAGCTGCCCGGTGACGCGCAGCGGGAGCGTGGGGTCGACGTCCGCGGCGGTCCGGACGGCGGCGTCCCACTCCCCGCGCTGGACGTCGACGCGGACCTGCGCGATCCGGAACTCCAGGCCGTACCCGCCCCAGAGCAGGCCGTACGCGGCGGCCCGGCGGGCCCCCTCGGCGAGCTCGTCCGCGGCGGCGTCGAGCAGGCCGTCCTCGATGAACGACACCCCGCGGTTCCACACCGTCCGCAGCTCGACGACCCGGTTCCCGGACGCGGCGGCCAGCGAGGACGCCCCGGCGAGCCGGTCCCGGGCCGCCTGCGGGTCCCCCTCCATCCGGGCGCAGAAGGCCAGGGTGATCAGCGCGTCCGCGCAGACCGCGCTGAGGTCGCGGTACGCGGCCGACCCCTCCGCGGGCGGTGCGGTGTCGTGGACGGCACGGGCCACCGCCAGCGACGCGCGGGCGTGCGACCAGGCGGGCTCGGCGTGGTCGGCGTTGAGGTGCGCCCGCGCGAGCACGGCGTGCGCCCAGGCCGGCTCCGTGCCGGGTGGGCCCCCGGCCAGCAGCTCGACGGCCTCGGTGGCCGCGGCCACCGCCGCGTCCACCCGGGCCCCGCTGTCGAGCAGCCGCATCGCGTAGTGCCGGCGCGCCCCGGCCCTGGCGTGCGGATCCTCGCCGAGGTCGGCGACCCGGACCGCGCGGGCCCCGAGGGCGATGCCCCGTTCCGGGTCGCCCGAGGCGCTCGCCGCCCAGGCGGCCTCCCGGGTCAGCGCGCTCTCGGAGACCCCGGTGAGCCGCTCGGGGTCCTCGACGGCGGACCACAGCTCCAGTGCCCGCTCGGCGTGGGCCAGCATCTCGGCCGGTCCGTGCCGCCGGTGGGCCTCCTCGGCAGCACGCACCGACGCCGCGAGCGCCCGCGGCAGGTCGTGCGCGGCCAGCGCGTGCCGGGCGAGCGCGGCGGCCACCCCGGGGTCGTCGTCCCGGCCGGCGAGCAGCGCGGTGAGCCGGGCGTGCAGCCGGACCCGTTCGGCCGGGAGCAGGTCGTCGTGGACGGCCTCGCGGAGCAGGGCGTGCCGGAAGGCGTAGGACTCCGCGCCCGGCGCCGGGTCCGGGACGAGCAGGTGGTGCGAGACCGCCTCCCGCAGCCCCGCCTCCAGCTCGGCCGCGGACAGCTCGGACGCGTCGCGCAGCAGGTCGTGGGGGATGCTCCGCTCGGCCAGCGAGGCCACCCGCAGCACCTCCCGCGCCGGTCCGCCGAGCCGGTCCAGCCGGGTGAGCAGCACGTCGGCCAGGCCGCCCGGCAGGCCGTCGGACCCCGCCGCGACCAGCTCCTCGGCGTAGAAGGCGTTGCCCTCGCTGCGGGCGGCGATCCGGCGCAGGGTGGCCTCGTCGACACCCCCGGTGGCCGCCCGGGCCCGGACCAGGGCCAGCACGGCGTCGGGTGTGAGCGGGCCCAGCTCGACCCGGCGGACGGCGGGCAGCCGGATGAGCTCGGCCAGCGACGCGCGCAGCGGGTGCCTGCGGTGCAGGTCGTCGGAGCGGTAGGTGCCCAGCACCAGCAGCCGCTGCGAGCCCAGCCGGGCGAGCAGGAACGCGAGCAGCTCGCGGGTGGAGCGGTCCGCCCAGTGCAGGTCCTCCAGCACGACCAGCAGCGGCGCCGTCGCGGCCGCGTCGCGCACGGCACCGGCCACCGCGTCGAACACCTGCAGGCGCCCGGAGTCCCCGTCACCCGTCGCGGGACGGGGTGCCTCCGCCGCGCCGGGCAGCAGCCCGTGCAGCACCGGCCGCAGCGCGGTGCCCGCCCGGGCCAGCGCGTCGAGCACCTCGGAGAAGGGCAGGTAGGGGAGTGCGGCGCCGCCCGCGTCGAGACACCGCCCGACGACGACCTGCGCGCCCGCCCCCGCGGCGGCCCGGCCGAGTGCGGTGGCGAGCCGGGACTTGCCGATCCCCGCCTCTCCGGCGAGCAGCACGGCGCGGGCCCGCCCTGCCCGGGCGGCGTCGAGGTCGCGGAGCAGACCGGCGAGCTCGTCCGCGCGGCCCACCAGTTCGTCCGGGTCCGGGCCGGGCGCGCCGTCCCCGTGGGTCGCTCCCGCGGTCATGGAGCGCATCGTGGCACGGGCCACCGACACTCCCGGGGGCGCGACGGCGGCACCCGCCCGTCCGCGCGGCTCAGGCACGCGGCCCGGCCGGGACCTGCCCGTCCGGTGCCGCCGGGTGGGGTGTCCGGTCCGGTGCCGGTCCGGCGACGGTGGTCCCGCGGGGGACCGGCCGCCGGGCGGCGGTGAGCCGGGCCCGCAGCCGCAGCCACAGCCGCCCCATCGCCGACGGGCCGGCCGCGCCGCGCGCCAGCCGCTCCGTGCGGTACCGGTCCGCCTCCTCCCGCAGCCGGGCCTGCCGCTGCTCGGCGAGGGCGACGAGATGGTCCATCGGGATGTGCGTCATCAGCATGACGACGACACTGCGGCTGAGGGGCCGCCCGGGGCATCGGGCGATCACGCCGTCCCGCGGGCCGCCCGGGGCCCGCGGGTAAGGGGTGCCCTCAGCCCCGTCCGGCGGGCGGGGGCAGCAGGCCCCGGCGGTAGGCCGGGACGAGGGCGCGCGGCACCAGGTGACGGCGTCCCTCCAGGGTGAGCGGCACCAGGTCGGGTGTGGTCGCCTTCCACTGCGACCGGCGGTGCCGGGTGTTCGATCGCGACGTCCGTCGCTTGGGAACGGCCATCAGAGGTCTCCTTCTCGGTCGGAACGGACGGTGGGGTCGTCCAGGGCGGCGGGCCCCACGGGCTCGGACTCGGCGCAGGGCTCGTCGTGGGCCCAGCCGAACGGGTCGGGCAGGGCGGCCCAGGCGTCCTCGCCCGCGGCGATCTCGGCGTCGGTGAGCAGCGCGGAGCGCAGGGCGGCGTCGATCTCGTCGGGGTCGGCGTCGTGGCAGATCGCGACGATGTCCTGGGCGCGGTCACCCCAGCGCGGGTGCCAGGCCAGGGCGGCCAGCGCCCGGCGCTGGTCGCCGGCCTCGGTCCACGCCTGCTCGTCGGCGCCGGCCAGCCAGTCGCCGGCGTGGCCGATCCGCATGCCGCCGCCCGCGCTCTCCACCCACAGCACCGCGTCGGGACGGGTGGCGAGCCAGACCCGGCCGCGGGCCCGCACGACGCCGTCGAGCAGGCTGTCGATCGCGTCGTGCAGCCGGTCCGGGTGGAACGGGCGTCGGGCGGAGAACAGCAGGGTGCGGACGCCGCTGTCGGCCTCCAGCGGGGGTGTCCCGCGCAGCAGCGGGTCGTGCACCCCGCCCGGGACACCGCGGCGGGACGCGGGGTCGAGCCCGTCGCAGAAGACCCGGTGGTCGGCCCGCCCGGCGAGCAGCCGGGGTGCGGTCGGGCACAGCCGGTCCAGGACGGCGGCGGTCCGGTCCGCGCCCCCGGGACCGACCGCGCGGGTCAGCACCAGGACGTCGGCGAACTCGGCCTGCCCGACGGCGAGCTGGGCGACGGTCCGCTCGTCGTCGGGCAGCGTGGACAGCCCGCGCTCGGGCAGGGTCGCGTCCCCGGTGGCGTCGTCCAGCCAGTGGTCCGGGTCGAGCACGGCCACCACCCCGCGCAGGTCGACGAGGTCGGTCGCGGTGCAGGCCTCGCCGCCACCCGGCGGCTCGAACACCACCGCCCCCAGCGCCCAGCACACCGGCTCCGGCTCCAGGCGCGGGTCCAGGTGCAGCACCACCCGGTCCACCGTCCCGGCCAGCGCGGCCAGGGTCGGCAGCACGTCCTCGCGGATGGTGCAGCTCACACAGCCGTGGGCGAGCTCCAGCACGGTGCGCTCGTCGCGGCCCGCGTCCCGCAGCCGCCGGTGCACCACACCGCGGCCGAGGTCACGCAGGTCGTGGTGGAGCACGACGACACCCGGGTCCAGCTCGCGCATCCGCGTGATCGTCCGCTCCACCCCGTCGGGCTCGGTCCCGCACAGGACCACCAGCTCGGTCATGTCTTCCTCCCGGAGTCGGACGTGGTCACGGTCCGGTGTAGCGTAAACGAAAACGATTCCCATGTTGAGAGGAGGGGCGCGATGGCCAAGTCGACCGACGTCCGGCCGATCGTGAAGCTGCGCTCGACGGCGGGGACGGGCACGACCTACGTGACCCGCAAGAACCGCCGCAACGACCCGGACCGCCTGGTCCTGCGCAAGTACGACCCGAAGGTGCGCAGGCACGTCGAGTTCAAGGAGGAGCGCTGATGCCCGCACGTCCCAAGCCGGTGCGCGCGCCGCGACGCAAGGCCAACCCGCTGAAGCAGCGGGGGATCGAGCACGTGGACTGGAAGGACGCGGCGCTGCTGCGCACGTTCATCTCCGACCGCGGCAAGATCCGCGCCCGCCGGGTGACCGGACTCACCGGCCAGCAGCAGCGGCAGGTGGCCACCGCGATCCGCAACGCGCGGGAGATGGCCCTGCTGCCCTACCCGCACGCGGGACGGTGAGCGATGGCGAAGCGCTGTGACCTGACCGGCCGCGAGCCGGGCTTCGGCAAGTCGGTCTCGCATTCCCACCGGCGCACCAGCCGGCGCTGGGACCCCAACGTGCAGACCCGCCGCTACTGGCTGGCCGAGGAGAACCGCTGGGTGCGGCTCACGCTCTCGGTGAAGGGGATCAGGACGGTGGACCGGATCGGCGTCTGCGCCGCGGTGGCGAAGATCCGGGCGAACGGGGTGAAGGTCTGATGGCCACGACCGGACAGATCGCGAAGAACGAGCGGCGCAAGGAGATCGTCGCCCGCTACGCCGAGCGGCGGGCCGAGCTCAAGGCGCTCATCGCCCGCCCGTCGACGCCGGAGCCGGAGCGGGCCGCCGCGGTCGCCGAGCTGCGCCGCCAGCCACGCGACGCCAGCGCGACCCGGGTCCGCAACCGCGACTCGGTCGACGGACGCCCCCGCGGGCACCTCCGCAAGTTCGGGGTGTCCCGGGTCCGGCTGCGCGAGCTCGCACACGACGGCGCACTGCCGGGTGTCCGCAAGTCGAGCTGGTGACGAACAGCGGTTGACCTGCAGGAACCGGGTTCCGGGACCCCCCGTTCGGGGGCCCGGGACCCCGGTGTAAAGTTCTTCCCGTCGGTGAGAGCGAGGCCCTCGGGCCCGCGTGACGCCGGTGCTGCCGCCCCCTTAGCTCAGTCGGCAGAGCGTCTCCATGGTAAGGAGAAGGTCTACGGTTCGATTCCGTAAGGGGGCTCTACAAGGGGCCTCGCCGCATGCGGCGGGGCTTCTTGCATGACGGTGTAGCTCAGTTGGTAGAGCAAGCGGCTCATAATCGCTGTGTCGCCGGTTCAAGTCCGGCCATCGTCACCACGTTGGCGCATCATTCACGAGACATGCTGGGAGGCACCCGCGATGGCCAAGGCCACGGACGTGCGGCCGAAGATCACTCTGGCCTGCGAGGAGTGCAAGCACCGCAACTACATCACCAAGAAGAACCGGCGGAACGACCCCGACCGGCTCGAGATCAAGAAGTTCTGCCCGAACTGCGGCACCCACCGGGCGCACCGCGAGACCCGCTGAGTGCGTAGCGACTCCCGGAGCTGACAGTGGTCGACCAGTCCTGGGTCGGGCACAGCTCGGACCCGGTCGGGCCGTACCAGGTCGGTCGCGAGAAGATCCGCGAGTTCGCCGTCGCCATCGGTGACGGCGATCCGCTCTTCCGTGACGTGGACGCGGCACGTGCCGCGGGCCACGCGGACCTGGTGGCCCCGCCGACGTTCCCGACCTGCTTCACGATGCCGGTCATCGAGGGCTTCCTCCGGGAGCCCGCCTTCGGGTGGGAGTACACCCGCATGGTCCACGGGGACCAGCGGATCACGTTCCGCAGGCCGGTCGTCGCCGGCGACGAGCTCACCACGGTGCTGCACGTCGACGAGCTGCGCACCCGGGCCGGCAACCACATGCTGACGCTGCGCTGCGAGGTCACCGACGCGGCGGGCGAGCCGGTGGCGACCACGCACTCGATGCTGGTCAGTCCCGCCGGTGAGGACGCGGGCGGCGAGGGGGACGCGTGAGTGCACCGCTGACCCCGCAGACCGCCGCCGCCTGCGCCAAGGGCGACGCGCTGCCGTCGCTGACCGTGCAGGTCACCCGCGCCGACCTGGTGCGCTACGCCGGTGCCTCCGGCGACCTCAACCCGATCCACTGGAGCGACCGCGTCGCGGCGGTCGCCGGGCTGCCCGGTGTGATCGCGCACGGGATGCTCTCGATGGCCCTCGCCGGCCGCGTGCTGACCGCGTGGACCGGGGACCCGGCCGCGATCCGCAGCTACGGCACCCGCTTCACGCGGCCCGTCGTCGTCCCGGACGACGACGCCGGCGCCACCGTCGAGCTCTCCGGCACCGTCGCCGAGGTGCGCGAGGAGGGCGGGGAGCGGATCGCCGTCGTCGATCTCAAGGCGGCCTTCGAGGGGAAGACGGTGCTCGGCCGCGCCCGCGCCGAGGTCGTCCTCCCGGGGTGAGGCGACCCGGGGTACGGGCCCGCGGAAGCGGGTGCGTACACTCGTTCCAGCCGGACGCACCGGACGATCCGTTGCGTCCGCCCCGCCGCCACGTGGCGGATCGGGGCAAAGGGGTGTAGCTCAATTGGCAGAGCAGCGGTCTCCAAAACCGCAGGTTGCAGGTTCAAGTCCTGTCACCCCTGCCACGACGCCGCAGGCCGCCGGAGATCACGGCGGCGCGGCCGACGGCACGGACGGCGAAGCGACGAGGGTTCTCCCGAAGCGGAGGACGTGACCGAGGGCGGGCGGACGCCCGCCACGTGCGGAGGGCGACACGCGTGAGCGACGAGCACGAGTCGGAGCGGCCCGGGCGGGAGCGCCCGAGCAACGCCGCCGACCGTCGTGGGCGGCGGGCCTCCGGCTCCGCGAGCACCCCCGGCAAGGGCCGTGCCACCCCGACCCGCGCCACCGCGGCGACGAAGGAGAAGAAGCCGTCGCTCTTCGCCCGGCTCGCCCGGTTCCTGCGGGAGGTCGTCGCCGAGCTCCGCAAGGTCATCTGGCCCGACCGCGGCCAGATGGTGAAGTACACCATCGCGGTCCTGATCTTCGTGTCGATCATGGTGGCGCTGGTGTTCGTGCTGGACTCGGCGTTCGCCGAGGGCGTCGCCCTGCTGTTCGGCAACTGACGCGAGTACGAACGCCGACCGGCTCCGACCGACACCGAACAATGGAAGCGAGTAGGACGTGACCTCCGACAGCAAGGCGTACGACGAGGCGGCCGACGAGGCCGCGATCGACGCCGTCGCCGAGAACGCGGCCGACGAGACGCTGCCCGAGCAGTCCGTCCAGGACGCCGACGTCGAGGCGGCGCACGGTGAGGACGCCGTCTCCGGCGACTACACCGAGGCCGACGACGACAGCACCCCCGGCGCCGAGGCGGAGACGCTGGACGGCGAGGGCGAGACGGTCCCGACCGCCGAGGACGCGGACGACGCCGACTCCGGGGACGCCGACGCCGACGGTGCCGACGCCGTCGCGGAGGAGCCGGCCGAGGACGTGGACCCGGAGGAGGAGCTGCGCGCCGCACTGCGTCGCGCGCCCGGCGACTGGTACGTCGTCCACTCCTACGCGGGCTACGAGAACAAGGTGAAGTCGAACCTCGAGACCCGGGCGCAGACCCTGGACGTCGAGGACTACATCTTCCAGGTCGAGGTGCCCACCGAGGAGGTCACCGAGATCAAGAACGGGCAGCGCAAGAAGGTCCAGCGCAAGGTGCTGCCCGGCTACATCCTGGTGCGGATGGAGCTCAACGACCAGTCCTGGGGCGCGGTGCGGAACACGCCGGGCGTCACCGGTTTCGTCGGCGCGACGTCCAAGCCGTCGCCGCTGACGATCAACGAGGTCGTGAAGTTCCTGCTGCCGAAGGTCGAGGCCCCCAAGAAGGAGGCCGAGGCCGGCAGGACCGCGTCCGGCGGCGGCTCCGGCTCGTCGGGCGGCGCCCCCACCATCGAGGTCGACTTCGAGGTCGGCGAGTCGGTCACCGTCATGGACGGCCCGTTCGCCACGCTCCCCGCGAGCATCTCCGAGGTCAACGTCGACGCCCAGAAGCTCAAGGTGCTGGTCTCGATCTTCGGCCGGGAGACCCCGGTCGAGCTCGGGTTCAACCAGGTCTCCAAGATCTGATCGCACCCGTGAGGAACGTCCGCGGCATGGCAGGGCCGCGCGGCGTGCACATCGATCACTGAGGAACGGACATGCCCCCCAAGAAGCGGAAGCTCTCCGCGATCATCAAGCTCCAGATCCAGGCAGGCGCAGCGACGCCGGCCCCGCCGGTCGGCCCCGCACTGGGCCAGCACGGCGTCAACATCATGGAGTTCTGCAAGGCCTACAACGCGGCGACCGAGGCCCAGCGCGGCAACATCGTGCCGGTCGAGATCTCGGTCTTCGAGGACCGGTCGTTCTCCTTCGAGCTGAAGACCCCGCCCGCGGCGCGGCTCCTGCTCAAGGCGGCCGGTGTCGAGAAGGGCTCCGGCGAGCCGCACAAGACCAAGGTCGCCAGCGTGACCATGGCCCAGGTCCGGGAGATCGCCCAGGTCAAGATGAACGACCTGAACGCGAACGACCTCGACCAGGCCGCCAAGATCATCGCCGGCACCGCCCGGTCGATGGGCATCACGGTCGACGGCTGAGCGAGCCCCCCACACCACCCGTACGCGTGGGAGAGCCGGGCGCGGCTCCGACCACGACCTGACCTCTCTAAGGAGACGAGGACAGATGGCACAGCGCAGCAAGGCCTACCGAGAGGCCGCCGCGAAGATCGACGCGGACCGCCTCTACTCGCCGCTCTCGGCGGCGAAGCTGGCCCAGGAGACGTCCAGCAAGAACACCGACGCGACCGTCGAGGTCGCGATGCGGCTGGGCGTCGACCCCCGCAAGGCGGACCAGATGGTCCGCGGCACCGTGAACCTGCCGCACGGTACCGGCAAGACCGCCCGGGTGATCGTGTTCGCCACCGGTGACAAGGCCGCCGAGGCCGAGGCCGCCGGCGCCGACGCCGTGGGCGCCGAGGACCTCATCGAGCGGATCCAGGGCGGGTGGCTCGACTTCGACGCCGCCATCGCGACCCCGGACCAGATGGCCAAGGTCGGCCGCATCGCCCGCATCCTCGGCCCGCGTGGCCTGATGCCGAACCCGAAGACGGGCACCGTGACGCCGGACGTCACGAAGGCCATCAACGAGATCAAGGGCGGCAAGGTCAACTTCCGGGTCGACAAGCAGGCCAACCTGCACCTCGTCATCGGCAAGGCCTCGTTCGACACCGAGAAGCTGGTGGAGAACTACGGCGCCGCCTACGACGAGATCCTGCGGCTCAAGCCGTCGGCCGCCAAGGGCCGCTACGTCAAGAAGATCACCGTCTCCACCACCACCGGGCCGGGCATCCCGGTGGACCCGAACCGCACCCGCAACCTGCTGGTCGCGGACGAGGAGACCGACTGATCGACTGATCAGCGCCTGACCCGACGACGCCCCCGGTTCCCTGCGGAACCGGGGGCGTCGTCGTGTGCGGGGTCAGGCCCAGTCGCGCAGGACGTCCTCGACGCTCTCCGGGCCGGTGCCGCGACCGGCGGTCTCGGTGAGCGTGCGGGAGAAGCGCGGTGCCGGGGCGGCCTGGGGCACGCCGTCGGAGGTGACGATGGTGCCGCGCGCGGTCAGGTGCGCGTTCTCGCGGGCCTCGGCGAACGACAGCACCGGGGTGGTGCAGGCGTCGGTGCCCTCGAAGACCGCGGCCCACTCGTCGCGGGGCTTGGAGGCGAACACCTCGGTGAACCGGGCCCGCATGGCCGGCCAGCCGCCGCGGTCGTACTGCGGGCCGAGCTCGTCCTCGGTGAGCCCCAGGCCGGCGACGAGCTGGGCGTAGAACTGCGGCTCCAGCGCCCCGACGGCCATGTGCCCGCCGTCGGCGCAGGTGTAGGTGTCGTAGAACGGGGCGTGCCCGTCGAGCAGGTTCGAGTCGCGCTCGTCGACCCAGGCGTCCTGGGCCAGGAAGCCCCAGAACATCTGGTTCAGCACGCTGACGCCGTCGACCATGGCGGCGTCGACGACCTGGCCCTGCCCGGAGGCCTTCGCCTCCCAGATCGCGGCCAGCACGCCGACGACGAGCAGCATCGACCCGCCGCCGAAGTCCCCGACCAGGTTCAGCGGCGGGACCGGGCGCTCCCCGGCGCGGCCGATCGCGTGCAGCGCACCGGTCAGCGAGATGTAGTTCAGGTCGTGCCCGGCGCGCGGCGCCATCGGGCCGTCCTGGCCCCAGCCGGTCATCCGCCCGTAGACCAGGCGCGGGTTGCGGGCGTGGCAGTCCTCGGGGCCGACGCCGAGGCGCTCGGTCACGCCCGGCCGGTAGCCCTCCAGGAGGACGTCGGCGGACTCGGCCAGCCGCAGCACGGTCTCCCGGCCCGCCGGGTCCTTCAGGTCCGCGGTGACCGAGCGCCGGCCGCGCGCCGTCGGGTCGGGCACCGCGTCGGACCCGAGCTTCAGCCCGCCCGAAGGCCGGTCGATGCGGACGACGTCCGCCCCGAGATCGCCCAGGATCATCGCCGCGTGCGGCCCCGGCCCGATCCCGGCCAGCTCGATCACCTTCAGTCCGGCCAGCGGACCCTTGCCCCGTGTCACCGTGGACCTCCCCGTCGCGCGAATGGTTCCCGGCGACGGTAGCGACCCGGCGCCGGTGCTCAGCCGGTCGACTCGCGAGCCGGCTCCTCGTAGTCCCAGATGTCCTTGCCGATCTCACGGACGGGATGGTCGGTCGTGTCCCGTTCCTGGATCGTGTAGGCGTAGCGGCCGTGCTGCCAGCCGTCGCGCGTCGCGACCTCCAGCAGGCAGGCCTCGGCCCAGCCGTGCCACTCGTCGAAGTCGCGGGGCAGCGGGTCGGGTGCGTCGCACTCGATCTCGGTCATCCGGTGCAGCACGCCCCGCAGGGGCTGCCAGGCGTGCACGTCCAGCCAGATGTTGTCCATCGCCGGCGCCTCCGTCGGGTGGGGTCGACCCCCAGTCTCGCCGGGCGCCGTCGTGGCGGGCCCGACGGCCGGGGGTCTTCACCCGATCGTGGTCAGGCCTTCAGCAGGTCCTCGCGGCCCTCGGCCTCGAGCTTCGCCTTGTACGGGCCGAAGAGCTGCTTGGCGATCGGCAGCAGCTTGAGGACCTTCGAGACCGGGCCCTTGGCGCGGACGTCGCCCTTGGCCATCGCGACCGGGAGGATGACCTTGCCCAGCCAGAACCGGTTGCCGGTGTCGGCGGACATGAACAGCTCGATGTTCGGGTCGGGGCCCTGACCGGCGCCGGTGTGGATCTCGGAGTTCGGCATGTCCACGGTCAGGACGGCGTCCGGGTTCGTGTACGTGATCCGCAGGACGACCCCGGACGGCTGCAGCTTCGCCACCAGGTCCGGGTCGGCCATCCCGATCCGGAACACCCCGCCCAGGTACTCGTAGACCTCGGCCTCGTCGGCGAACACGGCCATCAGCGCCTCCTTGCGAGATGTGGCCGGGCAGGATGCCGCCCGGCACGTCGCGGCGAGTCTGTCCCGCGCCGTCCGGGGCGCGCAGCCGATCACCGGGCCAGGCTTGGCCCGTCCGGGCCGTGCGGCGTGCCGGCGCGGACCTCAGCGACCGGCCGGGTGCTCGTCGAGCAGGCCGCAGCGCCCCGCCAGCGCGGCCGCCTCGATCCGGTTCGCCGCGCCCAGCTTGTGCAGCAGCGAGGCGATCATGCGCTTGGCGGTGCGCTCGCTGACCAGCATCGGGCGGGCGATGTCGGCGGTCTCCAGGCCCCGTGCCAGCAGCGTCCACAGCTCGATGTCGCGCTCACCGAGCCGGTCGAGCAGGCCGTCGGCGGTGCGGTCGGCCGCGACGAGCAGCGCGTCGAGCAGCTCCGCACGCAGTACCCGCACCCCGGCCGCGATCGACAGCAGCGGCGCGACCAGCACCTCCGGGTCGGCGGACTTGCCCAGGTAGCCGTCGGCGCCGGCGCGCATCGCGGCGGCGGCGAGGTCGAGGTCCTCGGTGCCCGACAGGGCCAGCACCCGGGTGGCGGGGTAGGCGGCCTTGACCCGGCGGATCGTCTCCACCCCACCCAGCGGGGGGAGCGCGAGGTCGACGATCGCGATCCCGGCCCGGTGCCTCCCGACCAGCGCGACGGCGTCCTCCCCGGCGGTGGTCGAGCCCGCGACCCGGAAGGTGTCCCCGGCGCGGGACTCCAGCAGCAGGGCGAGGCCCTGTGCGAACAGGGCGTGGTCGTCGACGATGACGACCACGTGCGGTGCTGTCGGCACGGGCGGCATGGTCGGCGAGCCTAGTGTGGCCGCCGACCCCGTCCGCTCCCGAGAGGCCCCGACCGTGACCGCGCACGCCGGTGAACTGCCCGAACGCACCCGGGAGGAGCGCCAGGCCGTCGTCCTGAGGATCTGCGTCGTGCTCGGCGCTGTCGGCCTGCTGGTGGCCCGGCCGGACCTCACCGGAGCCCGGCCGGTCGTCGCCGCCGTCCTGATCGGGCTGAGCGCGGTCTACGCGGCCGCGCTCGGCGTCGTCTCGGTGCTCCGCGGGCGGCTGCCCGTCCCGCCGGCCGTGCTGACCGGGATCGACGGTCTGCTCGCCCTGCTCGCCTGCGGACTCACCGGCGGGGTGGCGAGCCCGATGGTGGCCGCGCTGCCGCTGGTCGTCATCGCGATCGCGCTCCGCGGCGGGCACCGGCTCGGGCAGCTCGTCGCGCTCGGTCTCGGCGTCGGCTACACCGTGGCGGCGCTGCTCGGCTCCGACCCGGGGGTCACGGTCGGCGCCGCGGTCGTCGCGGGACTGTGGTGGACCGGTTTCCTGTTCGCGACGGCGGTGCTCACCGGGGTGCTCGTGCGCCTGCTGGAACGCCAGCTCGCCGACATCGCCACCACCCGGGCCCGGGCCGAGAGCGAGCACGAGCGTTACCTGTCCGAGCGCGCGCTGCGGGACCGGATCGTGTCCCAGAGCCGGGCCCGGCTGGACGGGGCCCGCGTCGTGCTGCACGAGTTCCGGACCCCGGTCGCCTCGCTGACCGCGCTGTCGGCCGACCTCGCCGCGGGCAGGCTGGGCGGGGACGCCGCCCGGCGGGCGTCGCGGCTGCTCGCCGACCACGCCGCCCACCTCCAGGACATGCTCGACGGGCTGGCCGACCTGGCCGTCGCCGACGGCAGCCCGCTCGGGCGCGACCGGCCCCGCCGCGTCGCGCTCGCCGAGCTGGCCGACGCCGTGCTCGACGCCGCCGGGATCGCCGCGCACCGGCGGCACCCGGTCGTCGAACCGGCCGGGGCCGCGGTCCACTGCGACCCGCAGCGGCTGCGCCGGATGCTCACCAACCTGGCCGAGAACGCCGCCCGGCACTCCGGTGACGAGGTCGTGGAGCTGCACCTGGCCCACGACGGCGCCGTGCTCACCGCCGAGGTCCGCGACCGCGGGCCCGGGCTGCCCGCGGGTCAGGAGGGCGTCGTGACGGCCAAGGGAGTCGCGCTGGGAGAGCGCCGCGGTACCGCCGGGCTGGGCCTGTGGATCGCCGAGGCGCTCGCGTCCGCGATGGACGGTGAGCTGAGCCTGCTCCCGCGTGAGGGCGGCGGGCTGGTCGCCCGGCTCACCCTGCCGCTCGCCGGCGCCTGAGGACCTCCCCTGGCACCCGGGGGCCAGCGCTGGCGCGGGCGACGGCTGTGCCGGAGGTCTCCGCACGGCCAGGATCGACCGCCATGCGTACGACGGCAGCGGTGCTGTGGGAACCCGGTGGCAAGTGGGAGATCGAGGAGGTCGAGCTCGACTCCCCGAACGCCGGGGAGGTCATGGTCGAGCTGACCGCATCGGGGCTGTGCCACTCCGACGAGCACCTCGTGACCGGTGACCTACCCGCGGTCCTGCCGATGGTCGGCGGCCACGAGGGCGCGGGCCGGGTCATCGAGGTCGGCCCGGGCGTCACCGAGCTCGAGGTCGGCGACCCGGTCGTCATGACCTTCCTGCCCTCCTGCGGGCGCTGCCCGTACTGTTCCAAGGGCCAGCCGAACCTCTGCAACGACGGCGCCGGCGCCACCCTCGGCCCGCAGCTCGACGGCACCTACCGGTTCCACGCCCGTGGCGAGGACCTGGGCCAGATGTGCCTGCTCGGCACGTTCGCCCGGCACACCGTGGTCCCGGTGAAGTCCGCCGTGAAGATCGACGAGGGCTTCCCGCTGGACCTGGCCGCGCTGGTCGGCTGCGGCGTCACCACCGGCTTCGGCTCCTCGGTGCGCACCGCGGACCTGCGGGCCGGGGACACCGCCGTGGTCATCGGGATCGGCGGCATCGGCGCGAACGCGGTGCAGGGCGCCCGAGCGGCGGGCTGCCGGTACGTCGTGGCCGTCGACCCGGTCGAGCACAAGCGTGAGCGCTCCCGCGAGCTGGGCGCCACGCACGTCGCCGCGAGCATCGACGAGGCCTGGGAGATCGTCAGCGAGCTGACCCGCGGGCAGATGGCCGAGGCGGCGGTCCTGTGCACGGGCGTCGCGATGGGCGAGGACCTGCAGCCCGCGCTGCAGCTGGTCGGCAAGCGCGGCCGGGTCGTCGTCACGGCGCTGGCCCGGGCCGAGGAGGAGACGGCGTCGCTGTCGCTGCTCGACCTCACGCTCTACGAGAAGCAGATCCGCGGCGCGCTGTTCGGCAGCTCCGCGGCCCAGTTCGACATCCCGCGGCTGCTGGAGATGCACAACCTCGGCCACCTCAAGCTCCGTGAGCTGATCACCAAGGAGTACACCCTCGACCAGGTCAACGAGGGTTACGAGGACATGCGTTCCGGACGCAACATCCGCGGCCTGATCCGCTACTGACCGCCCCCGGCGCGCACCGACGGCCCCGGCCCGCACGAGCGGGACCGGGGCCGTCGGTGTGGGGAGCGGGTCAGCCGTCGACGAGCTCGCGCACGGTGCGCAGGTGCTCCGGGCTGCCGTCGACGACCATCGTCGTGACCAGCGAGTCGCGGAACACCGGTAGCTCCTCGGCGATCTTCGCCTTCGGGCCGATCAGGGCCACCTGCTCGACCATCGAGGTCGGGACGGCCTTCGCGGCCGCGTCCTTGTCCCCGCCCAGGTAGAGCTCCTGGATGCGGGCGCACTCGTCGTCGTAGCCCATGCGGGCGAAGACCTCGTAGTGGAAGTTCGCGCCCTTGGCGCCCATCCCGCCGATGTAGAGCGCGAGGAACGGGCGGATCCGGTCCGCGGCGGCCTCGACGACGTCGTCGACGACGACCTGCACCATGCAGACGACCTCGAAGCCGTCCGGGCGCCCGCCGCGGGCGGCGAACCCGGCGTCGAGGGACTCACGGTAGTGCGCGTCGTGCCGGGGCGCGTAGAACAGCGGCTGCCAGCCGTCGGCGATCTCGGCGGCCAGCGCGACGTTCCTCGGGCCCTCGGCCGCGAGCAGGATCGGCAGGTCGGTCCGGTACGGGTGCAGCGTCGAGCGCAGCGGCTTGCCCAGCCCGGTGCCGCCCGGGTACGGGATCGGGTAGTGCGGCCCGTCGGAGCCGACCTTCTCCCGGGCGATCGTGTCCCGCAGGACCCGCACGTACTCCCGGGTGCGGGCCAGCGGCCTCGGGTACGGCTGCCCGTACCACCCCTCGACGACCTGCGGCCCGGACGCGCCGATGCCCAGCACCATCCGGCCGCCGGACAGGTGGTCCAGGGTCATGGCGGCCATCGCCGTCGCGGTCGGGGTGCGCGCGGACATCTGCACGACCGAGGTGCCCAGGCGCATCCGCGTGGTCCGGGAACCGAACCAGGACAGCGGGGTGAACGCGTCCGAGCCGTAGGCCTCGGCCGTCCACATCGAGTCGAAGCCGAGGTCCTCGGCGGCGTCGACCTTCTCCACGGTCCCCGGCGGCGGCCCGGCACCCCAGTAGCCGAGTGCCAGACCGAGCTTCACGTGCCCGTCCCGAAGGTCACCGGCAGCCGCTTGATGCCGTTGATGAAGTTGCCGGTCAGCCACTCCGGCTCGCCGACCGACAGGTCCGGGACGCGGGTGAGCAGCTGGTGGAACAGCGCCCGCAGCTGGGTCTTGGCCAGGTGGTGGCCCAGGCAGAAGTGCGGGCCACCGCCGCCGAAGCCGACGTGCGGGTTCTCGGCGCGGGTGATGTCGAAGACGTGCGGGTCGGCGAACACGGCGTCGTCGCGGTTGCCGGAGTGGTAGAACATCACGACCCGCTCGCCCTCGGCGATCCTCTGCCCGCGGATCTCGGTGTCCCGGGTCGCGGTGCGCCGGAAGGTCAGCACGGGGCTGGCCCAGCGGACGAACTCCTCGACGGCCGGTGTGATCCGGTCGTCGAACTCCTCGGTCAGCAGCCGCTTCTGCCCGGGGTTGCGGTCCAGCGCGAGGATCGCGTGGCTGGAGGTCTGCCGGGTGGTGTCGTTGCCCGCGACGCAGAGCAGGACGAAGAACGCCGCGATCTCCTCGTCGGTCAGCGCGTCGCCGTCGACCTCGGCCTGCACCAGGGCGGTCATCAGGTCGTCGGCGGGGGACTCGCGGCGCAGCGCGGACAGCTCGAACGACGCCGTGTGCAGCGTCATCAGCCCGTTGAGCAGCACCGCCATCGGGTCGCCCTCGCCGATGTAGTCCGGGTCGTTCCAGCCGACCATGGCGTTGGCGGCGTCGGCGACCTCCTGCCGCTTCTCCGGCGGGATGCCGATCATCTGCGAGATCGTCCACATCGGCAGCCGCGCCGCGACCGCGGTCACGAAGTCCGCCGAGCCGTCGCCGGCGAGCAGGTCGTCGACGATGAGCCGGGCCTGCTCGGCGATCTGCTCCTCGATCTGCCGGACCCGGCGCGGGGTGAACACCGAGCTGATGACCTTGCGCTGGCGGTGGTGGCGCGGTGCGTCCATCGCGAGGATGGAGTGCGCGGCCTCCAGCATGTCCTCGGGCACGTCCTCCAGCATCACGCCGCCGTACTGCTGGCCGGACGCGAAGGTCTCGGCGTCGCGGCTGACGGCCTGGATGTCGGCGTGGGTGACCAGCGCCCAGAACCCGGGGGCGTCCGGGTCGGGCAGCAGATCGGTCTCGGCCGGCGGGTGCCACGACAGCGGGCGCTCGCGGCGCAGCTCGGCGAACCGCTCCTCGCGGGCGTCCGGGGTCTGAGCCCAGAACGCCTGGGTGGAGATGTCGAGCGGGTCGTACGGGCGCTTCTCCGTGGTGGTCACGGGGTTGCCTCCTCGCGGTTGCGTCGTCGGAACCGGATCAGATCTCGGGTGGGGGGATCATGCCCGTCAGCACGGCACCGCTGATGCCGCCGTCGGCGACGAGCGCGTGCCCGTTGATCCAGGCGGACTCCGGGCCGGCCAGGAACAGCACCGGTCCGGCGATGTCGGCGGGGGCCGCGTGCCTGCCGAGGAACGCGGCGAGCGCGTCGAGGTTCTCCTTGCCCATGGACTCCTCGAAGTCGCCGAGGACGGGTGTCTCGACCGGTCCGGGGCAGACGGCGTTCATCCGCACCCGACGTTCACGATCGCGCCACCGGGGCGGATCCGTTCGACGACCGACTCGGTGAGATGACGGAGCCCGAGCAGGTTCACCCGCAGCACGAGCTCCGCGGGCGCGGTGCCGGGGACCCCGGCCACGTTGCAGAGGGCGTCGAACTCCCCGTCCAGGGCGGCGACGGCGGCGTCGATCGACGCGACGTCGGACAGGTCGCAGTGCACGTGCCGGGCGACGCCGACGGAGGTGTCCTTCAGGTCCAGCGAGACGACCTCGTCGCCGGCGTCGACGAACCGGCGTGCGACCTCGGCGCCGATCCCGGACGCGGCACCGGTCACCAGTACCCGGCGGCTCACGTGGTGATCAGGAGGTCCTCGCGGCCGTCGGCCTCGAGGCGCTCGACGTAGGTCGGGAACAGGCGCTTGGACAGCGGCGCGAGCTGCAGGAGCTTGGTGACGGTGCCGTCGACCTTCACCTTGCCCTTGGCCATGGCGAAGGTCAGGTTGACGGTGCCCTGCCAGTAGGCGTTCGCGGTCTCGGTGGACATGGTCATCGTGGCCTGCGGCTCGGGGGCGCCGGCGTCGGAGCCCTTCCAGACCTTCGCACCGGGCAGGTCGATGATCAGCGCGGAGTCGGGGTCGGTGCACTGCTGGCGCAGGACCAGTCCGGTGCCGCGGAGCTTGGGCTCCAGTTCGGGGTCGGCCAGTGCGGCCTCGAAGATGCCACCGATGTAGCGGTACAGCTCGTCCTCGTCGGCGAATCCGGGCACGGTTCCTCCACGTCGTCGTGAGTGTGTGACCTTGTACTCGGAACGTAACGTAGATTATGTTACTGGGGAAGTACCCGACCCCGACGACGTGGGAGAGCCGCCGATGAGCGTGACCGAGACCGGTGGGCCCACCGGTGCCGTGGGAGCGGACGCCGGCGGGCCGTCCGTCGCCGAGCAGGTGGCCCGGCTGCGCGCCACGTTCCGTGGTGGCCGGACCCGTGACCGGAGCTGGCGGCTGCGCCAGCTGGGCGGTCTGGAGCGGATGCTCACCGAGGCCGAGGACGAGTTCGTCGCGGCCCTGGCCGCGGACCTCGGCCGTCCCCGCGTCGAGGCATGGATGGCCGACCTGGCCCCGACCGTCGCGGAGTCCCGCCACGCCCGGAGGCACCTGCGCCGCTGGATGCGCCCGCACCGGGTCGGTCTGCCGCTGTCGGTGCAACCGGGGTCGGCGCGCTGGGTGCACGAGCCGCTCGGGGTCGTGCTGGTCATCGGGCCGTGGAACTACCCGGCATACCTCACGCTCGCGCCGCTGGTCGCCGCGTTCGCGGCCGGGAACTGCGCCGTGGTGAAGCCGTCGGAGTACGCGCCCGCGACCGCCGAGGTGCTCGCCCGGCTGCTGCCGCGCTACACCGATCCGGACGCCGTCGCCGTCGTCACCGGGGGGTCGGGGGAGACCCAGGAGCTGCTCGCGCAGGGCCTGGACCACGCGTTCTTCACCGGTAGCCCGGAGGTCGGGGCGAAGGTGATGGCCGCCGCGGCGCCGCACCTGACCCCGGTCACGCTCGAGCTGGGCGGGAAGAGCCCGGTGATCGTCGCCGCGGACGCCGACGTCGAGGTCGCCGCGCGCCGGATCGCCTGGACCAAGCTCATGAACTCCGGCCAGACCTGCGTCGCCCCGGACTACCTGCTCGTCGACTCCGCCGTCCGCGACGAGCTGGTCGAGCGGCTCGTCGCCGAGACCGCGCGGATGCGCGGCGGCGCGGGCGGGGGCGTGCGGATCGTCGACGCCCGGCAGGCGGCGCGGCTCGCGGGCCTGCTCGCCGACGACCACGGGGGCACCGTGGTGGCCGGCGGCACGATCGACCCGGAGGCCCGCACCGGGGAGCCGACGGTCGTGCTCGACCCGCGGCCGGGGTCCCGGCTGCTGACCGAGGAGATCTTCGGCCCGATCCTGCCGGTGCTGACCGTCGACGGTGTCGACGCCGCGATCGCGCACGTCAACGCCGGCCCGAAGCCCCTGGCCGCCTACGTGTTCACCGGCTCGTC
The DNA here is from genome assembly GCF_056341085.1 of Pseudonocardia sp. 2-7. NCBI lineage: Bacteria > Bacillati > Actinomycetota > Actinomycetes > Pseudonocardiales > Pseudonocardiaceae > Pseudonocardia > Pseudonocardia sp. 2-7. The sequence goes on along the minus strand of NZ_CP094507.1, from coordinate 4,780,679 downwards.
GCGCACCGCGGAGCGGATCACCCGCGAGGTCCCCGCCGGGGCGACCGTCGTCAACCACCTGATGTTCCACGTGCTGGTGCCCCGGCTGCCCTTCGGGGGAGTGGGGCGCAGCGGCTCCGGCGCCTACCACGGGCGGTTCGGGTTCGAGACCTTCTCGCACCGGCGGGCGGTGCTGCGCAAGCCGGCCCGGCCCGATCCCGGCATCGTCTACCCGCCCTACGACGGGCGGACCGAACGCCTGCTGCGCAGGATCTTCTGATCGGACACGCGTCCGGCGTGGCACCCTGGTGGGTCGGCACGGGTCGTGGAGAGGGGGCGGGCGGGTGGCCAGGAGAGCGGGTCGGCAGATCGCTGCCGAGCAGTACTACGACGCCGCGATGTCGATCCTCGCGCGCGAGGGCGCGGCCGGGCTCAAGATCGGTCCGTTGTGCCGGTCGCTCGGCGTGACCAGCGGGTCGTTCTACCACCACTTCGGCGGCTGGGCGGGCTTCGTCCGTGGCCTGCTGCGCTACTGGGAGGCCGAGCAGACCGACCGGATCGTCGAGCTGGCCCGGGCGACCGCGGACCCGGTCGAGCGGATCGACGTGGTCAAGCAGCTCACGGTGGCCCTGCGGCACGACGCCGAGGCCGCGATCCGGGCGTGGGCACAGATCGACCCCGAGGTCGGCCGCGCCCAGGCGCGGGTGGACGTGCAGCGCCGGATCGCGCTGGAGCAGGTGGTGGCCGACGTCGTGCCCGACCCGGACGACGCCCGCAGGCTCGCCGTCTTCGGCATCTCGCTGATGGCCGGCTACCAGCAGACCTGCGACCCCCGAGACCGGGATCTCCTGCGTGCCCTGTTCGACGACTACCAGCGCCTCATCCTGTCGCACGCCCGCACGTGACGCCGCCGATCGGGTGATCCTCCGTGCGGGTGGGGGCGTGGTCGCCGACTCGGTCGTACCGCGGCAATCGGGCCGTTCGGACCAGCCCTGCTACCCGGCCGGGAGCACTGTTACCCACGGTCCGCAACATTGCACGGTAATCTGTAACCCACGGTAACCATAACGTAGATTACGGCATGGTCACCGATCGGCGACCCCGCCGACCCGCCAGTAACCCCCGACGCGCAGACTCGTTGTGCCGTTCAGCACCGACGACTGGCCCCCGCTCCCCAGCGTTCCCGGGCCCCGGTGCGGTTCGTCGGTCTATTGCGCGAGGAGGCGACACGTGACCGGTGTCGAGGTGAAGGTCGAGGGACTGACGAAGTCCTTCGGTCGGGCCAACATCTGGTCGGACGTGACCCTGACGCTGCCCGCGGGCGAGGTGTCGGTGCTGCTCGGACCGTCGGGTACCGGTAAGTCGGTGTTCCTGAAGTCCCTGATCGGGCTGCTCAAGCCGGAGCGGGGGTCGATCGTGATCGAGGGCGTCGACCTGTGCAAGTGCTCGGAGTCGGAGCTGTACGAGATCCGGAAGCTGTTCGGGGTGTTGTTCCAGGACGGTGCGTTGTTCGGGTCGATGAACCTGTTCGACAACATCGCGTTCCCGTTGCGGGAGCACACGCGCAAGTCGGAGTCGGCGATCCGTGACATCGTCATGGAGAAGATCGACATGGTCGGTCTGGTCGGTGCCGAGGGCAAGCTGCCGGGTGAGATCTCGGGTGGTATGCGTAAGCGGGCGGGGCTGGCGCGGGCGTTGGTGCTGGATCCGAAGATCATTCTGTTCGACGAGCCGGACTCGGGTCTGGACCCGGTGCGTACGGCGTATCTGAACCAGCTGATCATCGATCTGAACGCGATGACGGACTCGACGTTCCTGATCGTCACCCATGACATCAACTCGGCGCAGACGGTGCCGGACAACATCGGCCTGCTCTACCGCAAGCACCTGGCCATGTTCGGCCCCCGCGAGGTCCTGCTGACCTCCGACGAGCCCGTCGTCGCCCAGTTCCTCAACGGGCGTCGCGAGGGGCCGATCGGCATGTCCGAGGAGAAGGACGCCGCCCAGGCCGCACGCGAGATGGAGGAGGCCGGCGAGCTCGAGGGCCGCCCGCCGATGAAGCCCCAGCTCGTCGCCTCGACCGGGATGCCCGACCGGCAGGCCGTGCACCGCCGCCGCGAGCGGGTCCAGGCCATGCTGCACGAGCTGCCGGAGTCCGCCCAGGAGGCGATCCGGGAGCAGTACGCCGACAGCGACGCGCAGGCGGACGGCCCGTCGCAGGACGGCACCACCCGTCAGATGGCCCGTAGCGGCGCGACGGTGAGCGACGACCGTCCCACCGACATCCACCCGCGCATCACCGACGACACCCCGGACCCGGGCGGTCGTCACCAGCTCTCCGGCGGTGAGCGGTGAGCACCCCCAGCCCCGTCACGCGGGCACTCACCCCGGTCGGCAGGTTCTTCGGCCTGTTCGCCGAGATCGGCCGCCAGGGACTGCGCCGGCCGTTCCAGTGGCGCGAGCTCGTCGAGCAGACCTGGTTCGTCACCAAGGTCTCGGCGCTGCCGACCGCCCTGTTCACCATCCCCTTCGGCGCGACGATCGCGCTGCTGCTCGGTGAGCTGACCCGCCAGTTCGGCGCCCAGTCCCAGACCGGCGCCGGCGCGGTCCTCGCGATCGTGCAGCAGGCCGCCCCCATCGTCACCGCGCTGCTGATCTCCGGCGCCGGTGGCTCCGCGGTCTGCGCGGACCTCGGAGCCCGGACCATCCGCGAGGAGATCGCGGCGATGGAGGTGCTCGGCATCTCGCCGATCCAGCGCCTGGTCGTGCCGCGGGTGCTCGCCATGGGCATCACCGCGCTGGTCCTGAACGGGCTCGCGACCTGCGTCGGCGTCGCGGGCGGCTACTTCTTCAACGTGATCATCCAGGGCGGGTCGCCCGGTGCGTACATCAACAGCTTCTCGGCGATCGCGCAGGTCAGCGACATCGTCGTGTCGGAGCTGAAGGCGTTCCTGTTCGGCATCGTCGCCGGTGTCGTCGCCGCCTTCCGCGGCCTCAACCCGCCGCCCGGCGCGAAGGGCGTCGGTGACGCGGTGAACCAGGCCGTCGTCATCTCCTTCGTGCTCGTCTTCCTGATCAACCTCGTGCTCACCGCCCTGTACCTCGAGCTCGTCCCGCCGAAGGGCTTCTGATCCATGGCCACCCCACTCGGAACGCGGGCCCGACGGGCCGCCCAGGCGCCGCTGAACCAGCTCGAGGAGCTCGGCGACCAGCTGTCGCTCTACGTCCGGTCGATCCTCTGGATCCCGAAGACGCTGACCCGGTACAAGAAGGAGGTCGCCCGGCTGCTCGCCGAGGTCTCCTTCGGCTCCGGCGCGCTGATCGTCATCCTCGGCACCGTCGGCGTGATGGCGTCGCTGTCGCTGTTCGTCGGCTCGCTGGTCGGCCTGCAGGGCTTCCGGGCCCTGGACGCCCTGGGCGTCGAGGCGCTGACCGGCTTCATCACCGCCTACTTCAACACCCGCTCGATCGCCCCCCTGGTCGCCGCCTCGGCGCTGACCGCGACCCTCGGCGCGGGGTTCACCGCCCAGCTCGGCGCGATGCGGATCTCCGAGGAGATCGACGCCCTCGAGGTCATGGCGGTGCCGTCGGTGCCCTACCTGGTCACCACCCGGGTGGTCGCCGGCATCGTCGCGATCATCCCGATCTACACACTCGGCCTGCTCGCCAGCTACGCCGCCTCGCGGATCAACGTCACGCTGATCAACGGCCTGCCGGGCGGCACCTACGACCACTACTTCGACCTGTTCCTGCCGGTCAGTGACGTACTGCTGTCCTATCTCAAAGTGATCGTGTTCGCGACGGTGATCATCCTGATCCACTGCCACTACGGCTACTCCGCCAAGGGCGGACCGGCCGGCGTCGGCGTCGCGGTCGGGCGGGCGGTGCGGCTGTCGATCGTCAGCACCGCGGTCCTCGACTTCTTCCTCACCCTCGTCATGTTCGGCACCTCGACCTCGGTGCGGGTGGCCGGATGAGGTCCACCAAGCGTGTGCTGCAGGGCCTGGCCTTCGTCACGGTGATCGTCGTCCTGCTCGGCCTGGCCGTCGCCCAGTACTCGGGCGTGTTCTCCTCCGGTGTCCCGGTGACCCTGAACGTCGCCCGGGTCGGCACCCAGATGCAGGAGCGCTCCGACGTCAAGGTCAACGGCCTGATCGTCGGGCAGGTCGACCAGGTCGTCTCGAACGGCACGAACACCAGCATCGAGATGTCGATGGACCCGCAGTTCCTCGACCAGATCCCGGAGAACGTCACCGCCCAGCTGCTGCCCAAGACGCTGTTCGGCGAGAAGTTCGTGTCGCTGGTCCCGCCGGCCGCGCCGTCGACGGCCCGGCTCGCCGCGGGCGACGTCATCCCCGAGGACCGCAGCCAGGCCGCGCTGGAGGTCGAGCGGGTGCTCGACGAGCTCCTGCCGCTGCTGCAGACCGTCCGCCCGCAGGACCTCGCGACCACCCTCGGCTCGCTCTCCCAGGCCCTGCAGGGCCGCGGCAACCAGCTCGGCGAGACCCTCACCCAGCTCAACACGCTGGTCGAGGGCCTCAACCCGGCCGTGCCCGACCTGCAGGAGGACATCCGCCAGCTGGCGACGTTCTCCGACAACCTGAACCAGGCGGCGCCGGACCTGCTCGACGCGCTCGACAACCTGACGGTCACCAGCCGCACGATCGTCGAGAAGCGCGAGGGGCTGCGGAACCTCTACCGCTCCATCACCGGCGCGTCGGACGACCTGCGGGCCTTCCTCGACGCGAACGGCGAGAACATCATCGGGCTGTCGGCGGCCAGCCGGCCGACGCTGGAGACGCTCGCGCGCTACTCGCCCGAGTTCCCCTGCCTGACCCGCCAGCTCGTCGAGCTGATCCCGAAGATCAACGACGCGATCCGGCCGGGCACCGACCGGGTGGGCGTCAACATCACCCTCGAGATCGTGGCGAGCAAGGGCAAGTACCTGCCCAACCAGGACGAGCCCGAGTACGGCGACGACCGCGGTCCGCGCTGCTACCCGATCCCGGTGCCGACCGGCACCCAGTACCCGCCGGACGGCCCGTTCCGGGACGGTTCCGTCCCCGGCCCGGCCCCGGCCGGGCAGCCGATGGGCAACCCCGAGGACTTCGGGGTCGACACCTTCGGCACCTACGACGGCACGAACAGCTTCGGTCTGATCCAGGACCAGAGCGCGCAGAACGGTGCGGGCGTGCTGCCCCCGCTGACCACCGCGCTCGGTCAGGCGGGCATCCAGCCGTCGTCCTACGACGGGGCGCACCAGAGCGGCTCGGTCGACATGGGAGTCGCGAACTCCGCCGGTGAGCAGGAGGTCGTCGCGCAGCTGCTGGCCGCCCACCAGGGCGGCTCCCCGCAGGCCGTTCCGGCCTGGAGCAGCACGATGGTCGGCCCGCTCCTGCGCGGCACGGAGGTGACGCTGACGTGAGCAGGCTCCCGATCTCGGCGCTGGTCAAGTTCCTGGTCTTCGCGCTGGTCACAGCGCTGGGCACCACGCTGCTCGGCCTGACCATCGCGAACGCCCGGGGCGGCCAGGTCACCGAGTACACCGCCCGGTTCAGCGACGCGACCGGCCTGCTGGCCGGCGACGACGTCCGCATCGCCGGCGTCGTCGTCGGATCGATCAAGGACGTCCGCATCGTCGACCAGCGGGTCGCCGAGGTGGCGTTCGACGTCGACTCGTCCACCCCGCTGCCGTCGACGGTCGGCGCGACCCTGAAGTACAAGAACCTCATCGGCCAGCGGTACATGGCGCTGGACCAGGGCGCGGGCCCGACCGGGGAGGACCTCCCCGCCGGCGGCCAGATCCCGATCGACCGGACCCGCCCCGCGGTCAACCTGACCGTGCTGTTCAACGGCTTCCAGCCGCTGTTCCAGGGCCTGGACCCGGACCAGATCAACAAGCTGTCGATGGAGATCGTCCAGGTCCTGCAGGGCGAGGGCGGCACGGTGCAGAGCCTGCTGGCCTCGACGTCGTCGCTGACCAACTCGATCGCCGACCGCGACCAGGTCATCGGCCAGGTCATCGACAACCTGAACCTGACCCTCGACACCGTCAACCGCAACGACGAGGGCCTCAACGAGCTGATCAGCTCGCTGCAGGCGCTGGTGTCCGGGCTGGCCCAGGACCGCGAGCCCATCGGCAACGCGATCCAGTCCATCGGCGAGCTGACCCAGGTCACGGGGTCGTTCCTGGAGGACGCCCGACCGCCGCTGCGCGACGACATCCGCAACCTCGGCGACCTCGCGACCCAGCTCGACCAGGGCCGCCCCGCGATCGAGCGGTTCCTGCAGTACACGCCGTTCAAGCTGAACCGGATCGCCCGCGTCGGCTCGTACGGCAGCTGGTTCAACTTCTACGTCTGCGGCCTCGACGGCCAGATCGGCATCTCGCCGATCCTGCAGCCGACCTCGCTGGAGGACCTGGGCATCGGCCCGATCCGCAACCCCGAGCGGCGCTGCGGCCCGGACCCGTCCGGGATCGGGGCCGGCAACACCGTCCCGACCGACGGCTCGCAGCCCGGCGACCCCGCGGACAACCGCGCCGAGGACAACCCGTTGATGCGTGAGCCGACCACCGAGTCGGTCGGCGGCCTGCTGGACCAGGCGGCCGGCCGTGGCCCGGTCGACTCCAGCAGCGACCCGACCGCAGCGCTGCAGCCGGGAGGCAACTGATGGCACAGGCAGGGCAGAAGCGCCCCGTCCTGACGGCGGTGATCGGACTCGTGCTGATCGCGGCGCTGACACTGGCCGCGTTCAACTACGAGGCGATCTTCTCCGGGGCCACCCGCTACACCGCGGAGTTCCCCGAGGCGGCGGGCCTGCAGGCCAACGACCGCGTCACCGTGGCCGGGGTCGAGGCGGGCCGGGTGCAGGACGTCTCCCTCGACGGCGACCACGTGAAGGTCGAGTTCACCGTCGAGGACGCCTGGGTCGGCAACCGGACCACGGCCTCGATCGAGATCGCCACGCTGCTCGGCTCCAAGTTCCTCGCCCTCGACCCGCGCGGCGACGCCGAGCAGGACCCCGACCAGCCGATCGGCCGGGACCGGACCAAGTCCCCGTTCGACGTCGTCGACGCCTTCAACGGCCTCTCCGGCACGATCGACCAGCTCGACACCACGCAGCTCGCGTCGAGCCTGACCACGCTCTCGGACACCTTCCGCGACACCCCGCCGGAGATCCGCGGGGCCCTCGATGGGCTGTCCCGCCTGTCGAACACGATCTCCAGCCGGGACGCCGAGCTGAAGAAGCTGCTCGCCAACACCCGGCAGCTGTCGACCACGCTGGCCGACCGCCGCGGCGACGTCGTGAAGCTGGTGAACGACGGCAACCTGCTGCTCGGTGAGCTGCAGCGGCGCAAGGACGCGATCGCGAACCTGCTCGACGGCGTGCAGCGCCTGTCGATCCAGCTGCGCGGACTCGTCGCCGACAACCAGGCGCAGCTGCGCCCGGCCCTGGAGACCCTCGACCGCGTGCTGGCGGTACTCGAGGAGAACCGCGACAACCTCGGCGAGATCCTCGACAAGGAAGCGGTGTTCATCCGCGTGTTCGGCAACGCCCTCGGCAACGGCCGTTGGCTCGACAACTACCTGTGCGGCCTGCTGCCGCCGGTCGTGCCGCTCGGGGGTGACTGCTGATGGGTTCCTGGGCCAACGACCGGCGCCAGATCCAGTTCGGTGCCCTGATCGCCGTCGTCGCCGTCCTGGTGGCGAGCGCGATCTGGCTGATCACCTCCGGCGGCGGCCGTCCGGTCACCGCCTACTTCACCAGCTCCGCCGCTCTGTTCCAGGACAACGACGTGCGGGTGCTCGGCGTCCCGGTGGGCAAGATCGACCGGATCACGCCGGAGGGCGACCGGGTGCGGGTCGACATGACCATCACCGACGACGAGGTGCGCCTGCCCGCCGACGTCAAGGCCGCCGTCGTCTCGCCGAGCCTGGTCACCGGCCGCTACGTGCAGCTGACCCCGGTGTGGACCGGCGGCCCGGAGTGGAACGGCGAGCCCATCCCGCTGGAGCGCACCGCGTTCCCGCTCGGTGTCGACGACCTCACCCGGACCGCGACCGAGCTCTCCCGGGCGCTGGGCCCGCAGGGAGCCAACAAGGACGGCGCGCTCAACGACGTCCTGGACGTCACCGCACAGAACCTCGACGGCAACGGGCGCGCACTCAACGACACCATCCGCAACCTCGGTGGGCTCTCGGCGACGCTGAACGGGTCCAGCGGCGACCTGTTCGGCACCATCACCGAGCTGCAGAAGTTCGTCGGGACGCTGCGCGAGAACGACCCCGGCATCCGCGAGCTCAACGGGAAGCTGGCCGACGTGACCGGCTTCCTCGCGAGCCAGCGTGGCGAGCTCGGTGGCGCGCTGAACCAGCTGTCCTACGCCCTCGGCGAGGTCGCCGACTTCGTGCAGGACAACCGGGCCACCCTGCGCTCGAACGTGGACAAGCTCGCGAGCGTCTCGCAGGAGGTCGTCGACCACCAGCGGGCGCTGTCCGAGATCGCCGACCTCGCCCCGGCGGCACTGAACAACCTCACCAACAGCTACAACGGCTCGTCGGAGACCCTCGACACCCGGGCCAACATCAACGAGCTGGCCTACCCGCTGCCGGTCGCGATCTGCGAGATCCTCCGCCGCGGCGCGGGTGCGATCCCGGGTGGCCTGGACCAGCCCACCGCCGCGCTCTGCGACGGCCTGGCCCCGATCCTCGACGGCGCTGTGCCGCTACCGACCCCGCAGCAGGTGCTCGAGCAGCTCCAGGCCGGCGGCTCCGGGGTCAACCCGGCGGTGCCCCAGCTGATGCCGGGCTCGCCGCTGTCGCTGACCGACCCGGGCTCGCAGCTGCGCGCCCCGGCCGACCCGCAGGCTCCCGCCCCCGGTGGGCAGCCCGCACCGGGTGCCACCGGCGCCCCGGCCACCCCGGCGCCGTCGACGACGACGGCCCCGCAGGCCACTCCCACCCCGGTCCCCGAGACCGAGGAGCGCGGGGGCGGCGGACTGTTCGGCCTGTTCGGAGGTGGATCGTGATCGGCTCCAGCGGCCGTGTCGGCCGGGTGTCGGCGCTGCTGACCGCCGTGGCCCTGTTCGCGGGCGGCTGCGGCGCGGTGGACGGCGGCCTCCGGGGCATCCCGCTGCCCGGTGGCGCGAACCTGGGCGACGACCCGTACTCGGTGCAGATCGAGTTCGCCGACGTCGTCGACCTCGTCCCGCAGTCGATCGTGCGCGTCGGTGACGTGCCGGTCGGCGCGGTCGAGACCGTCGCCGTCGAGCCGGGGTCGTGGAACGCGCTGGTCACCGTCGCGGTGAACCGCGACGTCACGCTCCCGGCCAACGCCACCGCGCGGGTCCGCACGACCTCGCTGCTCGGTGAGAAGTTCGTCGAGCTGTCCCAGCCGACCGTCCCCGCCGAGGGCGACCTCGCCCGGAGCGGGAGGATCGGACTGCAGGCCAGCGGGCGCGCGGCCGAGGTCGAGGAGGTCCTCGGGGCCCTGTCGCTGCTGCTCAACGGCGGCGGCGTGGCCCAGATCCGGACCATCTCCACCGAGCTGAACAACGCACTGTCCGGTCGCGAGCCGCAGATCCGCGGTCTGCTGGACAACCTGGACCGGCTCGTCGGCTCGCTCGACAGCTCCAAGGACGACATCAACCGCGCCCTCGACGGCCTCAACCGGCTCTCGGCCACCCTCGCCGAGCGTCGCCCGCAGATCGAGAACGCCCTGCAGAACATCAGCCCCGGCCTGCGTGAGCTCGAGTCCCAGCGCACCCAGCTCGTCGGCATGCTGCAGGCCCTCGACCGGCTGTCCGGCGTCGCCACCAACGTGGTCAACCGGTCCCGCGACGACCTGCTGGCCGACCTGGAGGCGCTGCGCCCGGTGCTGCGGAACCTGGCCGACTCCGGCCAGAACCTGCCGGACTCGCTGCAGCTGCTGCTGTCGATCCCGTTCACCGATGCGGCCACCGACGCCGTCGCCGGTGACTACGCCAACCTGTACGTGGACCTGGACCTGGACCTCGGTTCGGTCCTGCGCAACATCCTGAACTCCAACCAGCTCGGGCTGCCGCTCGACCCGACGCAGCTGGCCCAGCTGCCGCCCACCGCGCAGCTGCTGACGCCGCTGCTCGGCGCCACCCCGCGGCAGCCGGACCCGGCGGTCCCCGGTGCGCCCGCGCTGCCGCTGCTCGGGACCGAGCAGCCCACCACCGCGCCGGCGCCGCCCGCCTCGGGCACCGCGCCGGCCACCCCGGCACCGTCGGCGACCCCGGCACCGAGCCCGACGCCGGAGCAGGGCTCCGGTGGCGGCGGCCTGCTCGGCGGACTCTTCGGAGGCGGATCGTGATCACCAAGACCGTCCGCTGGCAGCTGACCGCGCTGGTGCTCGTCACCATCGTGGCGGTCGGCTACGCGGGCTTCCGCTACGCCGGTCTCGACCGCGTCTTCGGGGCGACGACGTACCCGGTCACGGTGGAGCTCGCCGACTCCGGCGGGATCTTCAGCGGCGCCGACGTCACCTACCGCGGCGTGAGTGTCGGCCGGGTCGGGCCGCTGTCGCTGACCGCCCGCGGCGTCGACGTCCAGCTCGACATCGAGAACTCCGCGCCGGCCATCCCGGCCGACGCCCGGGCCGTCGTCGGGAACCTCTCGCCGATCGGTGAGCAGTACGTCGACCTCCAGCCGGTGGCCGACGGCGGCGAGGCGCTCGCCTCCGGCTCGGTCATCCCGCAGGACCGCACCCGGACCCCGGTCCAGATCAACACCTTCCTGACCGAGCTGGACCAGCTCGTGTCGACGGTGCCGAAGGACTCGCTGCAGACGGTCGTCCGTGAGCTCGGCCAGGGCTTCGAGGGCACCGCGCAGCCGCTGCAGCAGCTGCTCGACACCACCGGGGAGTTCACCCGGGCCGCCACCGACGCGCTGCCGCAGACGACCGCGCTGATCCGCGACGCCCGCCCGGTGCTCACCACGCAGAACGAGGTGGCCCCGCAGTTCCAGGAGTTCAGCCGCGGCCTGCGCGAGGTCACCGAGCAGCTCAAGCAGTCCGACCCGGACCTGCGCCGGATCATCGACGACGGCCCCCGCCTGGGCGACCAGGTCAGCGGCCTGCTGCGGGAGAGCGGCCCCGGGCTCGGCGAGTCGATCGCGAACCTGCGGACGGTGACCGAGCTGCTGGCCCCGCGCCAGGCGGGTCTGCGCCAGCTGCTCGTGACCTACCCCGGCCTGGTGGCCGTCGCGCCGAAGGTCGTGCCCGGCGACGGGACCGCGCACCTCGGCCTGGTCGTCAACATCGCCGACCCGCCGGTCTGCACCCGGGGCTACGAGGGCACGCCCAACCGCGGTGGCCTCGACGTCTCCGAGCGACCGGTGAACGAGGACGCCCGCTGCACCGAGCCCCCCGGAAGCCCCACCAACGTGCGCGGAATGCAGAATGTGCCGAGGCCCCAGCCGCTCGAGGTGCCGGACTACTCCGGCAACTCGGGGTTCGGCGGCCACGGTGACGGTCACCACGGCGGCGACACCGCCGACGGACCGGCCCCGCGGCCGAACGCCGGGTCGCTCGGCGACGACCGTGTCGAGCGGGTCGCGACGCCGGGCCTGGTGACGAGCTTCGCCCAGATCCTGGGCGGTTGAGCACGACGGTCGCGCCCCGTCCGGGGCGTGACCGGCACGACGGCCGGGCCACACCCGGGCCCGGCCGGCACGACGACCGCGGGGGACCGCCGTCCGCCGGACGGCGCGGACCCCCACGGCCGGCCCACGGCCGCCCGGTGCGGTCGCCGAGCGGCTGTGCCCCCGCAGCCGGGAGGAGGAACGCTCCCCGATGAACACCGACGTTGCCGGCTCCGACGCCGACACGAAGGCCGACCCGACGGCCGACACCCCCGACGGTTCCGCGCCCGTGGAGCCTGCCACCGGTCCGGACGGCGGCCAGGCCCCGCCCGGACCGCTCGCCAGGGCCCTGCCCGTGGCCGCCGTCGTCGCGGCGGTGCTCGCGCTCGTGCTGGGCGGCCTGTGGCTGTTCGCGCTGAACAGCGACGCCACCCAGGTCGCCCAGGCCCGCGACGAGGCGCTCCGTGACGCCCGCCAGGCCGTGATCAACCTGAACACCCTGGATCACAAGGACGCCCAGAAGGGCCTGGACCTGTGGATCCAGTCCTCGGCCGGGTCGGTCCGCGACGAGTTCGTGTCCAACCGCGACGCCTACGCCAAGCTGGTCACCGACCAGAAGCGCACCACCGCCGCGACCGTCACCGACGCCGCGGTGACCGAGGTCGACCCGCGCGCCGGGACCGCCCGGGTGCTCGCCGGCGTCGACGTGACCGTCACGCCCGAGGGCGGTCAGCCCGCCGTGACCCGCCAGCGCATCGAGCTCGGCATGGTCCGCACCGACGACGGCTGGAAGGTCGACGCACTGGAGCCGCTGGTCACCCCGGGCACGGGCTGACCCTCCGGCCCGACCCCCGGCCCCCCGGCGGTGCCCCGCACCGCCCCGCTCCCAGGTCGACCACCCCAGGAGGTCACCGCATGTCCACCCCCCGCCGCCGCCCTGCGGGCGGCATCCGCAGGCCCCAGGTCGCGGGCCGCCCGCGCACCCGCGCCGACGAGCCCGACGAGGAGGAGACCGGCACCGGCGGTGTCGCCCTCGACGAGCGCTCCGGTGACGCGGTCCCGTCCGCCGCACCGGTCCGCTCCGGCGACGCCGGGCGCACCGACGCCCCCGGGACCGACGCCCCCGGCACCGACGCCGACGCCGACCCGGCCGACGCCGACGGCGCCCCGCGTCGGTCGTTGCTGGCCGCCCCGACGACCCGGCGCGCGACCGGCCTGCTGCTCGCCGTCACGGTGCTGCTCGTCGCGGCCGCCGCGTTCTTCGGCGCCGAGTGGTACCGCACGACCTTCACCGGGTCGGCGTCCAACACCGCGCTCACCGACGTCGGCACCACCGCGCAGGTCAGCGAGCAGGTCGGTGAGGCGATCACGAAGGTCTACTCCTTCGACTACGCCCGCCTCCAGCAGGCCGAGGACGACGCCCGCGGCGTCATCACCCCGGGCTTCCAGCCGGAGTTCGACAAGATCTTCGGCAGCGTGAAGGACCTCGCCCCGCAGCAGAAGGCCGTGGTCACCGCGACGATCCCGAAGCTCGCCGTGGCGAGCATCGACGGCGACCGCGCGACCGTCTACGCCTTCGTCAACCAGGTCATCCGCCGTCAGGCCGACGGCGGCGCCCCGCAGGAGGGTGCCGCGGCGGCCCGGCTGCGGGTCGACGCCCAGTTCGTCGACGGCCGCTGGAAGATCTCCGCGATGACGCCGGCCTGAGCAGGCCCACCCCGCCGTACCCCCGGGTGAACCGGGGGTACGGCGAGGAGCTACAGTTACTCCCGATCCACCGAAGACCGCAGGTCCGCGTCCTTCCCGAAGGGCGTACGAAGGTTCCGGGAACGTCCGGACGGCCCGCGCAGGAGGACGAGGCGACACCGGGCGCGCGAGCGCCCCACGAACTTCCGACGCCCCGTGCTGCTGCGCACGGGGCGTTCGTCGTCTCCGGGGTCGGAGTGGGAACTGCGTCGGTGGCACCCCCAAGCACGTCCCACGTGCACGAGACCGACCCCCGAGAGGAGGGCAGCGATGGCAGCACCTGAGAAGGTCGCAGCGGTCGAGGAGATCACCAACCGCTTCCGCGAGTCGGACGCCTCGGTCGTGACCGAGTACCGCGGGCTCAGCGTCGCCAAGCTGACCCAGCTGCGCCGGGACCTGGGTTCGGACGCGAACTTCCGCGTCGCGAAGAACACCCTGGTCAAGCGCGCGGCGGCGGAGGCCGGGGTCCAGGGCCTGGACGACCTGCTCGCCGGCCCGACGGCCATCACCTTCATCAAGGGTGAGCCCGTCGAGGCCGCGAAGGCGATCAAGCAGTTCGCGAAGGACAACCCCGGTCTGACGATCAAGGGCGGGTACATGGACGGGCGCGCCCTGTCCACCGCCGAGGTCGAGCAGCTGGCGGACCTCGAGACCCGCGAGGTCCTGCTGGCCAAGCTGGCCGGCGCGATGAAGGCCAACCTGTCCAAGGCCGCCGGGCTGTTCAACGCCCCGGCCTCGCAGGTCGCCCGCCTCGCGCAGGCGCTGGCCGACAAGAAGGCCGAGTCCGGCGAGTCCGCCGCTCCGGCCGAGGCCGACGGCGACTCCGCCGAGAGCTGACCACCACCCCCATCTGTCTTTCGTAGAGAAAGGACCGCCACCATGGCGAAGCTGTCCACCGACGAGCTGCTCGACGCCTTCAAGGAGCTCACCCTGCTCGAGCTCTCGGACTTCGTGAAGAAGTTCGAGGAGACCTTCGAGGTCACCGCGGCCGCCCCGGTCGCCGTCGCCGCCGCGGGTGCCCCCGCCGCCGGTGCCGCCCCCGCCGAGGAGGAGAAGGACGAGTTCGACGTCGTCCTCGAGGCCGCCGGTGACAAGAAGATCCAGGTCATCAAGGTCGTCCGTGAGGTCGTCTCGGGCCTGGGCCTGAAGGAGGCGAAGGACCTCGTCGAGTCCGCGCCGAAGCCGCTGCTCGAGGGTGTCGCCAAGGAGGCCGCCGAGGCCGCCAAGACGAAGCTCGAGGAGGCCGGCGCCAAGGTCTCGCTCAAGTGACCTGAGCACCGCTCGCACGACGGGGCGCCGACCCACCGGGTCGGCGCCCCGTCGTCGTCTCCACCGGTCAGGTCTGCTCGCGGGCCCGCAGCTCGCGGCGCAGCACCTTGCCCGTGACGGTCTTGGGCACCTCGTCGAGCAGCTCCACCTGCCGCGGGTACTTGTAGGCCGCCATCCGCTCCCTGGTGAACGCGATCAGCTCCTCCGGGGTGGCCGAGGCACCGGCCCGCAGTGACACGAACGCCTTGACCGTCTCGCCCCGGTACTCGTCGGCGACGCCGACCACCGCGGCCTCCCGCACCGCGGGGTGCTCGTAGAGCACGTCCTCCACCTCGCGCGGCCACACCTTGTAGCCACCCGCGTTGATCTGGTCCTTCTTGCGGTCGACGATGTAGAACCAGCCGTCGGCGTCCATGTAGCCGACGTCCCCCGTTCTGAGTTCGGGCTGCGCGAGTTCCCCGGTGGGGAACGCGTGGGCCGTCTCCTCGGGCTTGCCCCAGTAGCCCGCGACGACCTGCGGCCCGGACGTGCAGATCTCCCCGATCTCGCCGGGCGGGAGCTCCCCGCCGTCGTCGTCGAGGATGCGCACGACGGTGCCGTAGATCGGGACGCCCACCGACAGCGCCCCGGACGCGGAGTCCACCGGCCCCTGGGTGCCGATCGGCGTCGCGTGCGACGGCGAGGTGGTCTCGGTCAGCCCGTAGATGTTGTGGATCCACAGCCCGAACGCCTCGTGGAACGCGGTGACCGTCGACGGCGGGATCGGCGCCCCGCCCGAGCAGATCGTGCGCAGCGACGCGAGCGCCTCCCGGTCGGCGTTCGGGGCGTTCATCAGCGCGATGAACACGGTGATCGCCCCGACGGTCAGGGTCGGCCGGTGCTCCCGGATGACGTCGACGCCCAGCGACGGCTCGAACCGGTGGAACAGCACCAGCGGCGCGGCCAGGTACTGGGCGAGGGTCACGTGCGCGATCAGCCCGGTGATGTGGAACAGCGGGGCGATGCCGAGGACGACCTCGTCGTCGCCGAGGCCGCACCAGGTGGCGTAGGCCTGGCTGGTGAAGACGACGTTGCCGTGGGTGTTCATCGCGCCCTTGGGCGGCCCGGTGGTCCCCGAGGTGTAGGTGAGGAACGCCGTGTCGCCGGCGGCGAACGACACCGGCGGGGGAGTGCTGCCCCGGTGCGTCCCCAGGAACGCGCCGAGGTCGGTGACGTCGTCGCCGGACAGGTCCGGCCGCGCGGTCCCGGGGAGGGCACGCGGGTCGTCACGGGTCTGGAACTCGCGTTCCGAGGTGGTGAGCACGGTGCGCACACCCGGCTGCCCGGCCAGCACGGTCCGCGCGACGCCGTCGTAGAGCGACTCCAGACACACCAGCACCGACGACCCGGAGTCGCGCAGCAGCAGCTCCAGCTCCCGCTCCCGGTTCATCGGGTTGACCGACACCGCGACGCCGCCGGCCTTCCAGGTGCCGACCAGGCCGAGGACGAACTGCGGCACGTTCTGCAGATACATCGCGACGCGCTCGCCCGCGGTGAACCCGCCGGCGAGCAGCCCGGCGGCGAAGGCGTCGGTGAGCTCGTCGAGCTCGCGGTAGGTGAGCGCGCCGTCGAAGTAGCGGATCGCGTCGCCGTCGGGGTTCCGCGCCACCGCGGCGCGGAACATCGACAGCGCGTCCGGGAAGTCCGGGGTGATGTCGTGCGGCTGGCCCTCGGCGTAGCGGGCCAGCCAGGGGCGGTCGGCGTAGGACATCAGCGGATCACGATCGGGTTCACCGGTGCCCCCGTGCCGTTGACGACCTTGAGCGGGGCCGCGGCGTAGAGGAAGCTCCACCGTCCGTCGGCGGCGCAGGCCTCGGCGAGGTCGTCGAGCCAGGCGATCTCGGTGAGGGCGACGCCGAGGTTGCGCATCAGCGCGCAGTGCAGCGGGAGCGCGACGCCGGTGTGCGGCTCGCTGGTCACCTCGTTGGCGATCGTGTCGGTGACGAGGTTCGGGATCTCCTTGCGCTGGAACCACTCCACGAGCTCGCGTGAGTAGGTGAGCCCGGGCTCGGTGAAGTCGGTGTAGAAGGTGGCCGGGTCGTTGAGCTCGTACCAGTACTTCATCCATCCGGTGCGGATGACGAGCACGTCGTGCGGCTCGAGCGTGACGCCCTGTGCCTGCGCGGCGGCCTCGAGGTCGGTGTGGTCGAAGGTCTCGCCCTTGTCCAGCCACTCCTTGCCGCGGTGCCGGGCCATGTCGACGAGCACGCCCCGCCCGACGACGCCCTTCTCGGCGATCGGCAGCACCGAGGCCCGGTCCATCGCGTCGACGGTGGAGCGCGCGTCGTAGCCGTTCCAGAGCTTGCCGTCGTACCAGACGTGGCCGAGCGCGTCGTACTGCGTGGAGCCCTGCAGGAAGATGAGGGCGGTGTCGTCGGCGTAGTGCAGACCGCCGGGGAACTGCGGTGCGTCGGCCGAGTCCCAGGTGCCCTCGTCCATGACGTTCTGGCGCTTGATGCCCTCGCGGCCCGGCCACAGCGGGTCGCCCGGCGCCTCGGTGCGTCCCATGTGGATCTGCAGGGTGAACACCTCGCCGGAACGGACGTGCTGCACGCCCCGCAGGACCTCGCCCGCGTCCAGGTAGTTCAGGCAGCCCAGCTCGTCGTCGGGACCCCACTTGCCCCAGTTGCTGGGGGCGTCGTCACCGAGGAGCTCGCGCATGGGAGGAGTGCTGTCGGACATCGTCGTCCTTTCGTCGCCGCCGGCCGTCACCGACCTGTGACCGATCGTTGGCGCCCCGACGACACCGTGTCAACCGTCACGCGGAGCGACCTGGACGGGCGTCGGTGGACCGGTCGTCCCGGCAGGATGACCGCTCGTCGACGAAGTGGGACTTGACTCGGTGCGGCGTGCAGGTCACTCTTGGGCAACGGTGGTTGCCTGGATGCTGGAATCGGCGACCTGTCTCGACAGCTGCGCTCGCAGCGTCTATAGTCATTCTTTGCGCTGTCTGCGTCCAGGCTCACGCGCTCATGACCGGGGAAGACTTCCGGACCGATCCGTCGGCCGCCGGAGAGGGTTCGGCGGATATGGGTGCGGGGGTTCGTTCGTCCGTCAGCGCCCGACAACAGACGGCGTGCGACGTGGCCGGCTACCGGCTTCTCGATCCGGGGGGACCCCGATCGGATCGAGGGAGACGGTAGCGCCCGCCACCGGCGCACGCCAGACGAGAAGCGCAGTTCTCGGAAGGACGCATCTTGGCTGTCTCCCGCGCCGCCGCGACCACCTCGACCCTCTCCGCTTCGGCGAACCCGAACTACCCCGGCGCACCCACCCGGGTCACCTTCGCGAAGATCGCCCAGCCGTTGGAGGTCCCCGACCTTCTCGACCTGCAGATCCAGTCGTACGAGTGGCTGGTCGGCAGCGAGGCCTGGTTCCAGCGCCGGATCGAGGCCGGTGACGATCTCCCGGTGAGCGGTCTGGAGGAGATCCTCACCGAGATCTCGCCGATCGAGGACTTCTCGGGCTCGATGTCGCTGTCCTTCTCCGACCCCCGCTTCGACGAGGTCAAGGCCTCCGTCGAGGAGTGCCGGGACAAGGACATGACCTACGGTGCCCCGCTGTTCGTGACGGCGGAGTTCACGAACAACACCACCGGTGAGATCAAGTCCCAGACGGTCTTCATGGGCGAGTTCCCCGTGATGACCGACAAGGGCACTTTCATCATCAACGGCACCGAGCGCGTCGTCGTGTCGCAGCTCGTCCGTTCGCCGGGTGTCTACTTCGACCACGCGATCGACAAGACGACCGAGAAGGACGTCTACTCGGTCAAGATCATCCCGAGCCGGGGTGCGTGGCTGGAGTTCGACGTCGACAAGCGCGACACCGTCGGTGTCCGCATCGACCGCAAGCGCCGTCAGCCGGTCACCGTGCTGCTGAAGGCCCTGGGGTGGACCGCCGAGCAGATCGGTGAGCGTTTCGGGTTCTCCGAGACGATCATGACGACGCTCGAGAAGGACAACACCGCAGGCCAGGACGAGGCGCTGCTCGACATCTACCGCAAGCTGCGCCCCGGCGAGCCGCCGACGCGCGAGTCGGCCCAGGCACTCCTGGAGAACCTGTTCTTCAAGGACAAGCGCTACGACATGGCCAAGGTCGGTCGCTACAAGGCCAACAAGAAGCTCGGCCTCGACATCGACAACTCGGTCGGCACGCTGACCGAGGAGGACGTCGCCACCACCATCGAGTACCTCGTCCGGCTGCACGCCGGCGAGACCACGATGGCCGTGGGCTCCGGTGACTCCGCGCGGGAGATCCCGGTCGAGACCGACGACATCGACCACTTCGGCAACCGGCGCCTGCGCACCGTCGGCGAGCTGATCCAGAACCAGGTCCGGGTCGGTCTGTCCCGCACCGAGCGGGTCGTCCGCGAGCGGATGACCACCCAGGACGTCGAGGCCATCACGCCGCAGACCCTGATCAACACCCGGCCGATCACGGCCGCGATCCGGGAGTTCTTCGGCACCTCGCAGCTGTCGCAGTTCATGGACCAGCACAACCCGCTGGCCGGACTGACCCACAAGCGCCGCCTGTCGGCGCTCGGCCCGGGTGGTCTGTCCCGTGAGCGTGCCGGCATGGAGGTCCGCGACGTCCACCCGTCGCACTACGGCCGCATGTGCCCGATCGAGACCCCCGAGGGTCCGAACATCGGTCTGATCGGCTCGCTGGCGTCCTTCGCGCGGGTCAACCCGTTCGGCTTCATCGAGACGCCGTACCGCAAGGTCGTCGACGGTGTGGTCACCTCCCAGATCGACTACCTGACCGCCGACGAGGAGGACCGCTTCGTCGTCGCGCAGGCCAACGCGCGCCTCAACGAGGACGGCTCGTTCGCCGAGGACCGGATCCTGGTCCGCCGCAAGGGCGGCGAGGTCGACCTGATCTCGCCCTCGGGCGTGGAGTACATCGACGTCTCGCCGCGCCAGATGGTGTCGGTCGCGACCGCGATGATCCCGTTCCTCGAGCACGACGACGCGAACCGCGCGCTGATGGGCGCGAACATGCAGCGCCAGTCCGTGCCGCTGCTGCGCTCGGAGTCGCCGCTGGTCGGTACCGGTATGGAGCTGCGTGCCGCCGTCGACGCCGGTGACGTCGTCACCGCCGAGTCCGCCGGTGTCGTCGAGGAGCTGTGCGCCGACTACATCACCGTCATGGACGACGAGGGGCAGCGTCAGACCTACCGTCTGAACAAGTTCCGCCGCTCGAACCAGGGCACCTGTAACAACCAGAAGCCCATCGTCGACGAGGGGCAGCGGGTCGAGGTGGGCCAGGTGCTCGCCGACGGTCCCTGCACCGAGAACGGCGAGATGGCGCTGGGCAAGAACCTGCTCGTGGCGATCATGCCGTGGGAGGGCCACAACTATGAGGACGCGATCATCCTGTCGCAGCGCCTCGTGCAGGACGACGTGCTCACCTCGATCCACATCGAGGAGCACGAGATCGACGCGCGCGACACGAAGCTGGGCGCCGAGGAGATCACCCGGGACATCCCGAACGTCTCCGAGGACGTGCTGGCCGATCTCGACGAGCGCGGCATCATCCGGATCGGCGCCGAGGTCCAGCCCGGCGACATCCTGGTCGGCAAGGTCACGCCCAAGGGCGAGACCGAGCTGACCCCGGAGGAGCGCCTGCTCCGCGCGATCTTCGGCGAGAAGGCGCGCGAGGTCCGCGACACCTCGCTGAAGGTCCCGCACGGCGAGAACGGCAAGGTCATCGGCATCCGGGTCTTCTCCCGCGACGACGACGACGAGCTGGCCCCGGGCGTCAACGAGCTGGTCCGCGTCTACGTGGCCCAGAAGCGCAAGATCTCCGACGGCGACAAGCTCGCCGGCCGGCACGGCAACAAGGGCGTCATCGGCAAGATCCTCCCGCAGGAGGACATGCCGTTCCTCCCGGACGGCACGCCGGTCGACATCATCCTGAACACCCACGGTGTGCCGCGTCGTATGAACATCGGCCAGATCCTGGAGACCCACCTCGGGTGGATCGCCAAGTCCGGCTGGGAGATCGAGGGCACGCCCGAGTGGGCGGCGCAGATGCCCGAGGAGCTCTACTCGGTGCCCGCCGACACGAACACCGCGACGCCGGTGTTCGACGGTGCGCGCGAGCACGAGATCACGGGTCTGCTGGGCTCGACCCGTCCCAACCGGGACGGCGAGCGGATGGTCGGTCCGGACGGCAAGGCGCAGCTGCTCGACGGCCGCTCCGGTGAGCCGTACCCGTTCCCGGTCGCGGTCGGCTACATGTACATCCTGAAGCTGGCCCACCTGGTGGACGACAAGATCCACGCCCGGTCGACCGGCCCCTACTCGATGATCACCCAGCAGCCGCTGGGCGG
This sequence comes from Pseudonocardia sp. 2-7, assembly GCF_056341085.1. Classification (NCBI taxonomy): domain Bacteria; kingdom Bacillati; phylum Actinomycetota; class Actinomycetes; order Pseudonocardiales; family Pseudonocardiaceae; genus Pseudonocardia; species Pseudonocardia sp. 2-7. The sequence continues at coordinate 4,759,703 of NZ_CP094507.1, read as the reverse complement.
TAAGGCGCAGTTCGGTGGCCAGCGCTTCGGTGAGATGGAGTGCTGGGCGATGCAGGCGTACGGCGCCGCCTACACCCTGCAGGAGCTGCTGACGATCAAGTCCGACGACGTCGTGGGCCGCGTGAAGGTCTACGAGGCGATCGTCAAGGGCGAGAACATCCCGGAGCCGGGGATCCCCGAGTCGTTCAAGGTGCTCCTCAAGGAGCTGCAGTCGCTCTGCCTGAACGTCGAGGTGCTCTCCAGCGACGGTGCGGCGATCGAGATGCGGGACGCCGACGACGAGGACCTCGAGCGCGCCGCGGCGAACCTGGGCATCAACCTGTCCAGCCGCCCGGGCTCGGAGTCGATGACCGTCGACGACGTCGTCAACTGACCCCCGTCCGACCAGCCGCCCTTTAAACGAAGAAACAGAGGACATACGTGCTCGACGTCAACTTCTTCGACGAACTGCGCATCGGCCTGGCCACCGCCGAGGGCATCCGCCAGTGGTCGCACGGTGAGGTCAAGAAGCCCGAGACCATCAACTACCGCACCCTGAAGCCGGAGAAGGACGGGCTCTTCTGCGAGAAGATCTTCGGTCCGACCCGGGACTGGGAGTGCTACTGCGGCAAGTACAAGCGTGTCCGGTTCAAGGGCATCATCTGCGAGCGCTGCGGCGTGGAGGTCACGCGCGCCAAGGTGCGTCGTGAGCGGATGGGCCACATCGAGCTGGCCGCCCCGGTCACGCACATCTGGTACTTCAAGGGCGTCCCGAGCCGGCTGGGCTACCTGCTCGACCTGGCCCCCAAGGACCTCGAGAAGATCATCTACTTCGCGGCGTACGTGATCACCTCGGTGAACACCGAGCTGCGGCACAACGACATGTCCACGCTCGAGAACGAGATGAGCGTGGAGCGCCGCCGGGTCGAGCAGACCCGCGACGCCGACCTCGAGGCCCGCGCCCAGAAGCTCGAGGCCGACATCGCCGAGCTCGAGGCCGAGGGTGCCAAGGGCGACGTCCGCCGCAAGGTCAAGGACGGCGGCGAGCGCGAGATGCGTCAGCTGCGCGACCGTGCCCAGCGCGAGCTGGACCGGCTCGACGAGATCTGGACGACGTTCACCAAGCTCGACGTCCAGCAGCTCATCGCGGACGAGTCCATCTACCGCGAGCTCTACGACCGCTACGGCGACTACTTCACCGGTGCCATGGGTGCCGAGGCGATCCAGAAGCTGCTGGAGAACTTCGACATCCCGGCCGAGGCCGAGAAGCTGCGCGAGATCATCCGGTCCGGCAAGGGCCAGAAGAAGCTGCGTGCGCTCAAGCGCCTGAAGGTCGTCGCGGCGTTCCAGACCACCGGCAACTCGCCGATGGGCATGGTGCTCGACTGCGTGCCGGTCATCCCGCCGGACCTGCGCCCGATGGTGCAGCTCGACGGTGGCCGCTTCGCGACCTCGGACCTGAACGACCTGTACCGCCGGGTCATCAACCGGAACAACCGCCTCAAGCGACTGATCGACCTCGGCGCGCCCGAGATCATCGTCAACAACGAGAAGCGGATGCTCCAGGAGTCCGTCGACGCGCTGTTCGACAACGGCCGTCGTGGCCGGCCGGTGACCGGTCCGGGCAACCGCCCGCTCAAGTCGCTGTCCGACCTGCTGAAGGGCAAGCAGGGCCGGTTCCGCCAGAACCTGCTCGGCAAGCGCGTCGACTACTCGGGCCGTTCGGTCATCGTCGTCGGCCCGCAGCTGAAGCTGCACCAGTGCGGTCTGCCCAAGCAGATGGCGCTGGAGCTGTTCAAGCCGTTCGTGATGAAGCGCCTGGTGGACCTCAACCACGCGCAGAACATCAAGTCCGCCAAGCGGATGGTCGAGCGCGGCCGCTCGCAGGTGTGGGACGTGCTCGAGGAGGTCATCTCCGAGCACCCCGTGCTGCTGAACCGTGCGCCCACGCTGCACCGTCTCGGCATCCAGGCCTTCGAGCCGCAGCTGGTGGAGGGCAAGGCCATCCAGCTGCACCCGCTGGTCTGCGAGGCGTTCAACGCGGACTTCGACGGTGACCAGATGGCGGTGCACCTGCCGCTGTCGGCCGAGGCGCAGTCCGAGGCCCGCGTGCTGATGCTGTCGTCGAACAACATCCTGTCCCCGGCGTCGGGTCGCCCGCTGGCGATGCCGCGTCTGGACATGGTCACGGGTCTGTACCACCTGACCCGTCTCCGCGAGGATGCCCACGGCGCCGGGAACCACTACGGCTCCGCGGCCGAGGCGATCATGGCCTACGACCGCAAGGTCCTCCACCTGCAGGCGCCGATCAAGATCCGGCTCCCGCAGGTCACCCCGACCCCGGGCACGGACGCCGAGACCGTGACCGAGGACGGCGTCTGGACCGCGGAGACCACGCTCGGGCGGGTGCTGTTCAACGAGCTCCTGCCGGCGGACTACCCGTTCGTCAACGAGCCGCTGCCGAAGAAGCGCCAGGCCACGATCGTCAACGAGCTGGCCGAGCGCTACTCGATGACCGAGGTCGCGCAGGTCCTGGACCGGCTGAAGGACGCGGGCTTCTACTGGGCCACGCGCTCCGGCGTCACGATCTCGATCGCGGACGTGCTGGTCCCGCCGGCCAAGGCGGGCATCCTCGAGGAGTACGAGGCGAAGGCCGACCAGATCAACAAGCGCTACCAGCGTGGTGCCCTGTCGCACCAGGAGCGCAACGACGAGATGGTCAAGATCTGGAGCCGGGCGACCGAGGAGGTCGCCAAGGCGATGGAGCAGAACTTCCCCGAGGACAACCCGATCCCGACGATCGTGCAGTCCGGGGCCGCGGGCAACATGACCCAGATCCGCCAGCTGGCGGGTATGAAGGGTCTGGTCGCGAACCCCAAGGGCGAGTTCATCCCGCGTCCGATCAAGGCCTCGTACCGTGAGGGCCTGTCGGTGCTGGAGTACTTCATCTCCACGCACGGCACCCGTAAGGGTCTGGCGGACACCGCGCTGCGGACCGCGGACTCCGGGTACCTGACCCGTCGTCTGGTCGACGTGTCGCAGGACGTCATCGTCCGCGAGGTCGACTGCGGCACCGAGCGCGCCATCCCGATGGCGGTCACCGAGGAGACGAGCGACGGTCGGTTCATCCCGCACCGTTACCTGCGCACCTCGGTGTACGCCCGGACCTCCGGCGAGGAGATCACCGCGGCGGACGGCACCGTGCTGGTCCGCAAGGGCGACGACCTCGGCGACGCCGTGCTCGACGCACTCGTCGCGGCCGGCGTCAAGACGGTCCGGGTCCGCTCCGCGCTGACCTGCGCCTCGGCCACCGGTATCTGCGGCATGTGCTACGGCCGCTCGATGGCCACCGGCAAGCTGGTGGACGTCGGCGAGGCCGTCGGCATCGTCGCCGCACAGTCCATCGGTGAGCCCGGCACCCAGCTGACGATGCGTACGTTCAAGCAGGGTGGCGTCGCGGGTGACGACATCACGACCGGTCTGCCGCGTGTCACCGAGCTGTTCGAGGCCCGGGTCCCGCGCGGCAAGGCGCCGATCGCCGACGTCGACGGCCGCATCCGCATCGAGGACGGCGACCGGTTCTGGAAGATCACACTGATCCCGGACGACGGCGGCGAGGAGATCGTCTACGAGAAGCTGTCCAAGCGGCAGTGGCTCGGGATGACCACCGTCGACGGCACCGAGCGTCCGCTCGCGGACGGCGACCACGTGACGGTCGGCCAGCTGCTCCTCGAGGGCATGGCGGACCCGCACGAGGTGTTGCGTGTCATGGGCCCGCGTGAGGTGCAGTTGCACCTCGTGCGTGAGGTGCAGAAGGTGTACCGCACGCAGAGCGTGGACATCCACGACAAGCACATCGAGGTCATCGTCCGGCAGATGCTGCGCCGGGTCACGATCATCGACTCGGGGGCGACCGAGTTCCTGCCCGGCGCACTGGCCGAGCGGGGCGAGTTCGAGTCCGAGAACCGCCGGGTCGTCGCCGAGGGGCTGGAGCCGGCCTCCGGCCGTCCGGTCCTGATGGGGATCACCAAGGCCTCGCTGGCGACGGAGTCGTGGCTGTCCGCGGCCTCGTTCCAGGAGACCACCCGCATCCTCACCGATGCCGCGATCAACGGAAAGCGCGACAAGCTCGTCGGGCTCAAGGAGAACGTGATCATCGGTAAGCTGATCCCGGCCGGTACCGGCATCAACCGGTACCGCAACATCCAGGTCCAGCCGACCGAGGAGGCCCGCGCGGCCGCCTACGCGCTGCCGAGCTACGACGACGGCTACTACAGCCCGGACGTCTTCGGCACGGGCACCGGTGCCGCGGTGCCGCTGGACGACTACGACTTCGGTCGCGACTACCGCTGAGGTAGCCGTCCGGTCCGGACCCACGACGGTGGGTCCGGACCGTGACCGGACAGGTCCCGGACGGGGCCGGACACCACGCTCCCGTGGCGGTGCCCGGCCCCGTTCGTGCGTTCCGGGTCCGCCCCGCGGGGAGCCGGCCTCAGCGCAGGCAGTCCGCCCGCAGGGCCAGGCCCAGGGTGCGCAGCGAGGCGTCGGCCTCCGCCAGCAGCCCGGCCAGCGTCGGGAAGGCGTGCCACATGCCGGGCGCGCGCTCGTAGGTGACCGGTGTCCCGGCCGCGCGGGCGCGCTCGACGAGGGTGTCGGCGTCGTCGACGAGGATCTCGTCGGCACCGGCGACGACGTGGAGCGGCGGCAGCCCGGCCAGGTCCGCGTCGAGAGGCAGGAGCTCGGGGGCGCCGGTGTGCGGGCCCGCGTAGTCGGTGACGGCGTCGGGCAGCCACGACGGATCCAGCATCGCGTCGGAGGCGACGTTGCGGGTGAGCGCGTCCGCGGTGCAGGACAGGTCCAGCCAGGGCGAGATCAGTCCGATGGAGCCCGGGAGATCCTCGCCGGTCGCACGCAGTCGCAGCAGCAGCGACATGGTCAGCCCGCCGCCCGCGGAGTCGCCGGCCACCGCGATGTGCCGGGCCGGGATCCCCGCGGCCCGCAGGGCGGCCCAGGCGGCGTACGCGTCGTCGAGGGCGGCCGGGAACGGGTGCTCCGGGGCGAGCCGGTAGTGCGGAGCGAGGACCGCGCTGCCGGTGGCGTGCGCGAGCCCGGCGAGCAGCGGCCGGTGCGACGCCGAGGACCCCACGAGGTACCCGCCGCCGTGCAGGTAGAGCACCCGGTGCGGGGCCAGCGGCCCGGGCGGTGCGACGACCGCGGTGGGCACGCCGCCCAGCGTCCCGAGGTCGCGGCGGGTGCCGCGGGGGAGCGGGAGCGAGGCGCCGACGAGGTCGAGTCCACGCCGTCTCAGGGCGACGGGTAGTGTCGGGGCGAGCAAGGGCGCGATGAGTGCGCGCGTGGCGAGGCGGTTGACGGCCGTCGGCAGGTGCATACCGGACCGTAACCGTCCCTCCGTCGCCACCGTCCACAGGGTGATCCACACCGTGATCGACACGGCGGGATCGTGCTGTGGCGCAGTCGTCGCCCACACCGATCCGACCGCGACGAGCGGCCGTCGATCTGCGACGAGCGGCCGTCGATCTGCGACGAGCGGGTGAGTCCGCTTGCCAGTGACGGCGTCGTACGGCATCGTCGGGTCATCACAGGTCTCCTCCGGGGCGTCGTCCCGGGGGATCCGAGGACCATCGAAGCCCCCGATGGTCCCGAAGGCAGGTCCGAGGCGAACGCCCGGAACGGACCCGCTTTGACCGTGTCGAAGAGGGCCGGGTATTCTCATGTCTTGTGCTCGGCTCCGGTCGGGCAGGTCCGCGTGTCCCGTGGTGTGCACCGATCCGTTGGTTCCGACCCTCAGATCTGTGGTTGCGCCCCGGAGCAGGGCACGCCGGACGTCCCGACAGCCTCCGCGGGGCCCTTCCGGCCCCGAGCGTGCCCGGGACGACACGCCCGACCTCGGGGTCCGGCGCGACGGTGGCGGAGTCCGGCGAGAGCCGGCAGCCACGCCGGCGCCCGGAGCCCGGGACACCGAACGAAGATCACCAGTGTCACGGCGAGCGAGACAGTCGAGCCACGTCGACGGGAAGAAGTAGACGGTTCATGCCCACGATCCAGCAGCTGGTCCGCAAGGGCCGCGAGGACAAGGTCTCCAAGACCAAGACCGCCGCGCTGAAGGGAAGCCCCCAGCGCCGCGGGGTCTGCACCCGCGTGTACACCACCACGCCCAAGAAGCCGAACTCGGCGCTGCGCAAGGTCGCCCGTGTGCGCCTGTCCAGCGGCATCGAGGTCACCGCGTACATCCCCGGTGAGGGCCACAACCTGCAGGAGCACAGCATCGTGCTCGTGCGCGGTGGTCGTGTGAAGGACCTACCCGGCGTGCGCTACAAGGTCATCCGTGGGTCGCTGGACACCCAGGGCGTGAAGAACCGCAAGCAGTCCCGCAGCCGCTACGGCGCGAAGAAGGAGAAGAGCTGATGCCCCGCAAGGGCCCCGCCCCGAAGCGTCCGCTGGTCTCGGACCCGGTCTACGGCTCGCCGCTGGTCACCCAGCTGGTGAACAAGGTCCTCAAGGACGGGAAGCGGTCGCTCGCCGAGCGCATCGTCTACGCCGCCCTCGAGGGCACCCGTGACAAGACCGGCACCGACCCGGTCGTCACGCTGAAGCGCGCTCTCGACAACGTGAAGCCGGCCCTCGAGGTCCGCAGCCGCCGCGTCGGTGGCGCGACCTACCAGGTCCCCGTCGAGGTCCGTGCCGTCCGGCAGACCACCCTGGGGCTGCGTTGGCTGGTCACCTACTCCGGCCAGCGCCGTGAGAAGACCATGGTCGAGCGCCTCATGAACGAGCTGCTCGACGCCAGCAACGGCCTCGGCGCCAGCGTCAAGCGGCGCGAGGACATGCACAAGATGGCGGAGTCGAACCGCGCCTTCGCCCACTACCGCTGGTGACCGGCCGACCGTCGGGCGCCAACTCGCGATCCAGGGAGAGCTGAGCAGTGGCAGCACAGGACGTGCTGACGGACCTCACCAAGGTCCGCAACATCGGCATCATGGCCCACATCGACGCCGGTAAGACGACCACGACCGAGCGGATCCTGTACTACACGGGGATCAACTACAAGCTCGGCGAGGTGCACGACGGCGCCGCCACCATGGACTGGATGGAGGAGGAGCAGAAGCGCGGCATCACGATCACGTCGGCCGCGACGACCTGCTTCTGGAAGAACCACCAGATCAACATCATCGACACCCCCGGGCACGTCGACTTCACCGTCGAGGTGGAGCGTTCGCTGCGGGTGCTCGACGGCGCGGTCGCGGTCTTCGACGGCAAGGAGGGGGTCGAGCCGCAGTCCGAGCAGGTCTGGCGGCAGGCCACCAAGTACGACGTCCCCCGCATCTGCTTCGTCAACAAGATGGACAAGCTGGGCGCGGACTTCTACTTCACCGTTCAGACGATCAAGGACCGCCTGAACGCGACCCCGCTGCCGCTGCAGATCCCGATCGGCTCCGAGAACGACTTCATCGGTGTCATCGACCTGGTCGAGATGCGCGCGCTCACGTGGCGTGGCGAGGTCGCCAAGGGCGAGGACTACACCGTCGAGGAGATCCCGGCGGACCTCCAGGCCAAGGCCGAGGAGTACCGCACGGCGCTCGTCGAGGCCGTCGCCGAGACCGACGACGAGCTCATGGAGCTCTACCTCGGTGGCGAGGACCTGACGACCGAGCAGATCAAGACCGGTGTCCGCGCGCTAGTGACCAACCGCGCCGCCTACCCGGTCCTCTGTGGCTCGGCCTTCAAGAACAAGGGCGTGCAGCCGATGCTGGACGCGGTGATCGACTACCTGCCGTCGCCGTACGACGTGCCGCCGGTCGAGGGTTTCCTCACCGACGGCGAGACGCCGGCGAGCCGCAAGCCTGCGAAGGACGAGCCGTTCTCGGCCCTCGCCTTCAAGATCGCCGCGCACCCGTTCTTCGGCAAGCTGACCTACATCCGGGTGTACTCGGGTCAGGTCGCCGCCGGCGCCCAGGTCATCAACTCGACCAAGGACCGGAAGGAGCGCATCGGGAAGCTCTTCCAGATGCACTCCAACAAGGAGAACCCGGTCGACGAGGCCGTGGCCGGTCACATCTACGCGGTCATCGGTCTGAAGGACACGACCACCGGCGACACGCTCTGCGACCCGCAGAACCCGATCGTCCTCGAGTCGATGACCTTCCCGGACCCGGTCATCCAGGTCGCCGTCGAGCCCAAGTCGAAGGCGGACCAGGAGAAGCTCTCGCTGGCGATCCAGAAGCTGGCGGAGGAGGACCCGACGTTCCAGGTCTCCCTGGACGACGAGACCGGCCAGACCATCATCGCCGGCATGGGCGAGCTGCACCTCGAGGTGCTGGTCAACCGGATGAAGTCCGACTACAAGGTCGAGGCCAACATCGGTAAGCCGCAGGTGGCCTACCGGGAGACCATCAAGAAGGCCGTCGAGAAGTTCGAGTACACGCACAAGAAGCAGACCGGTGGCTCGGGCCAGTTCGCCCGCGTCATCATCAAGCTCGAGCCGCTCACCAGCGGTGACGGTGCGCTGTACGAGTTCGAGAACAAGGTCACCGGTGGCCGTGTCCCGCGGGAGTACATCCCGTCGGTCGACGCCGGTGCCCAGGACGCCATGCAGTACGGCATCCAGGCCGGCTACCCCGTCGTCGGTGTGAAGCTCACGCTGCTGGACGGTCAGTACCACGAGGTCGACTCCTCGGAGATGGCCTTCAAGGTCGCCGGTTCGATGGCGTTCAAGGAGGCGGCCCGCAAGGCGAGCCCCGCCATCCTCGAGCCGATGATGGCCGTCGAGGTGATGACGCCCGAGGACTACATGGGTGATGTCATCGGCGACCTGAACTCCCGCCGCGGCCAGATCCAGGCCATGGAGGAGCGGGCCGGTGCCCGTGTCGTGAAGGCGACCGTGCCGCTGTCCGAGATGTTCGGCTACGTCGGCGACCTGCGGTCGCGGACCCAGGGCCGGGCGAACTACACGATGGTCTTCGACTCCTACGCCGAGGTTCCGGCGAACGTGGCGAAGGAGATCATCGCGAAGGCCACGGGCGAGTAAGAGCTCCCCGGGGCGGGCCCCAGTGCCCGACCTGCTCGGAGGGTGCGGTCCGCGGATCGGTAAGGTCCGCGGCCCGCACCACCCGACACCCACAGACCTGCCGTCAGCACGGCGGAGTACAGACACGAGTCCAGGAGGACCCAGCAGTGGCGAAGGCGAAGTTCGAGCGGACCAAGCCGCACGTCAACATCGGCACCATCGGTCACATCGACCACGGCAAGACCACGCTGACGGCGGCCATCACCAAGGTTCTGCACGACAAGTACCCGAACCTCAACGAGGCTTCGGCGTTCGACATGATCGACAAGGCGCCGGAAGAGCGCCAGCGCGGTATCACGATCTCCATCGCGCACGTCGAGTACCAGACCGAGAAGCGGCACTACGCGCACGTCGACTGCCCCGGGCACGCCGACTACGTGAAGAACATGATCACCGGTGCCGCCCAGATGGACGGCGCGATCCTGGTGGTCGCCGCGACCGACGGCCCGATGCCCCAGACCCGTGAGCACGTGCTGCTCGCGCGTCAGGTCGGCGTGCCGTACATCGTCGTCGCCCTGAACAAGGCGGACATGGTCGACGACGAGGAGATCATGGAGCTCGTCGAGATGGAGGTCCGCGAGCTCTTGTCGGATCAGGACTACCCGGGCGACGACCTCCCGATCGTGCGCGTCTCGGCGCTGAAGGCGCTCGAGGGCGACGACAAGTGGGCCGAGGCCATCGTCGAGCTCATGGACGCGGTCGACGAGGCCATCCCGGAGCCCGAGCGCGACATCGAGAAGCCGTTCCTCATGCCCGTCGAGGACGTCTTCACGATCACCGGTCGCGGCACGGTCGTCACCGGCCGTATCGAGCGCGGCATCGTCAAGGTCAACGAGACCGTCGACATCGTCGGCATCCGGCCGAACAAGACCTCGACCACCGTCACCGGTGTCGAGATGTTCCGCAAGATCCTCGACGAGGGTCGCGCCGGCGAGAACGTGGGTCTGCTCCTGCGCGGTATCAAGCGTGAGGACGTGGAGCGCGGCCAGGTCGTCGTGAAGCCGGGTTCGATCACCCCGCACACCGAGTTCGAGGGCCAGGTGTACATCCTGGGCAAGGACGAGGGCGGCCGTCACACCCCGTTCTTCAACAACTACCGTCCGCAGTTCTACTTCCGGACGACCGACGTGACCGGCGTCGTGACCCTCCCGCAGGGCACCGAGATGGTCATGCCGGGTGACAACACCACCATGAGCGTTCAGCTGATCCAGCCGATCGCCATGGAGGAGGGCCTGCAGTTCGCCATCCGTGAGGGTGGCCGCACCGTGGGCGCCGGCCAGGTCACCAAGATCAACGCGTGATGTGACGAGGCCGTCCCCCGGGGCGGCCTCGTTACCCACCCCCCGGTCGAGGGTGCCGCACAGCGGTGTGTCATCCTTGACGGGTTGCACGATGAGCATGGCGCGTGGAAGCGCCGCCTCTGTTCCCGGTCTCCGGTAGTCCAGGGGTCGCGCACCACGCGCCATGCTCGTTGTCAGCCCCGGTTTTGCGGTCCGCCGTGTTACCGGGGAGATTCCGAGCGACATGCCCGCCCCAGATGGGGGTGGGACGCGGTGACCCGGGCACAACCATGCGGGCAGGGCGCGACACGCCCGACCTCGTGGACCGGAGAGCCCCGGCAGGACGAGTGCTCCAGGGAACTGGACGCGCGACTCCGGGCCGACAGAGACCTGAACAGAGCACGGGCCGCAGCCGGCCCGCCGGACATCCGGTGGCAGCACGGCGCGAGTTCTTACGGGGCCGAACCGCGACACCCCCGCGGCAGGAAGAAGAGGACGACCGACGACCATGGCGGGACAGAAGATCCGCATCAGGCTCAAGGCCTATGACCACGAGGCAATCGACGCGTCTGCTCGCAAGATCGTGGAGACCGTGACGCGTACCGGTGCCCGGGTCGTCGGCCCCGTGCCGCTGCCTACCGAGAAGAACGTGTACTGCGTCATCCGCTCGCCGCACAAGTACAAGGACTCGCGCGAGCACTTCGAGATGCGCACGCACAAGCGACTCATCGACATCCTCGACCCGACGCCCAAGACGGTCGACGCGCTCATGCGCATCGACCTGCCGGCGAGCGTCGACGTCAACATTCAGTGACGGCGGGGTGGAGACGATGACTGCTGCATTCAAGAAGACGACTGCCACCAAGCAGACGAAGAAGGTCACCGGCCTCCTGGGCACCAAGCTCGGGATGACCCAGTTGTTCGACGAGAACAACCGCATCGTGCCGGTCACCGTGGTCCAGCTCGGGCCGAACGTCGTGACGCAGGTGCGCTCGCAGGAATCCGACGGCTACACCGCCGTCCAGCTGGCCTACGGGGCCATCGACCCGCGCAAGGTGAACAAGCCGGAGTCCGGCCACTTCGCCAAGGCCGGCGTCACCCCCCGTCGTCACGTCCTGGAGCTCCGCACCTCCGACGCCGCCGAGTACACCACCGGCCAGGAGGTCACCGTCGAGGCGTTCGCCGAGGTGGCCGAGGTCGACGTGGTGGGCGTGACCAAGGGTAAGGGCTTCGCCGGTGTCATGAAGCGCCACGGGTTCAAGGGCCTGGGCGCCTCGCACGGCACGCAGCGCAAGCACCGTTCGCCGGGCTCCATCGGCGGCTGCGCCACCCCGGGCCGCGTGTTCAAGGGTGTGCGGATGGCCGGCCGGATGGGTTCCGACCGCCAGACCACGCAGAACCTGAAGGTCCACCGGGTGGACGCCGAGCGCGGGCTGCTGCTCGTCAAGGGCGCCGTCCCCGGGCCGCGCGGTGGCCTCGTCGTGGTGAAGACCCCCGCGAAGGGTGATGGCAAGTGAGCACCGTGCAGATCAAGACTCCCGAGGGTTCCGCCTCCGGCAGCGTCGAGCTGCCGGACCACGTCTTCGACGTGACGGCGAACATCGCCCTCATGCACCAGGTGGTGACCGCGCAGCTCAACGCCGCGCGTCAGGGCACGCACGACGTGAAGGGTCGCGGCGAGGTCCGCGGCGGTGGCAAGAAGCCGTACCGGCAGAAGGGCACCGGTCGCGCCCGTCAGGGCTCGATCCGCGCGCCGCAGTTCGCCGGTGGTGGCATCGTCCACGGCCCGACGCCCCGCGACTACTCGCAGCGGACCCCGAAGAAGATGAAGGCCGCCGCCCTGCGTGGCGCCCTCTCCGACCGGGCCCGCGCCGGCGCCGTGCACGTCGTGTCCGCCTTCTCCGAGGGCGACGCGCCGTCGACCAAGGCCGCCCGCAAGGCGATCGAGGCCGTCGTGCCCGACGCCCGCCGGGTGCTCGCGGTCGTCGAGCGTTCCGCGGAGAACGCCCTGCTGAGCCTGCGCAACCTGCCGCAGGTCCACCTGATCGCGCCCGACCAGCTGAACACCCACGACGTGCTCGTCAACGACGTCGTGCTGTTCACGCAGGCGGCGCTGGACGAGTTCCTGGCCGGCCCGATCGCGAAGCCGAAGGCTGCCGGCCGCCGCGCTGAGGAGGCCGACAAGTGATCACGGACCCGCGGGACGTGCTGCTCGCGCCGGTCGTCTCGGAGAAGAGCTACGGGCTGCTCGACGAGCGCCAGTACACCTTCGTCGTGGCACCGGACGCGAACAAGACCCAGATCAAGATCGCCGTGGAGAAGGTGTTCGGGGTCAAGGTGACCAGCGTGAACACGCTGAACCGCCCGGGCAAGCGCAAGCGCTCCCGCACCGGCTACGGCAAGCGCAAGGACACCAAGCGCGCGATCGTCACGCTCTCCGAGGAGAGCAAGTCGATCGACGTCTTCGGTGGCCCGGCGAGCTGAGGGAGCGAGCTGACCCATGGCCATTCGTAAGTACAAGCCGACCACCCCGGGCCGTCGTGGCTCGAGCGTGTCGGACTTCGCCGAGATCACCCGGGACACCCCCGAGAAGTCGCTGCTGCGCCCGCTGCACAACAAGGGCGGCCGCAACGCGCACGGGCGGATCACCACCCGTCACCAGGGTGGCGGGCACAAGCGCGCCTACCGTCTGATCGACTTCCGTCGTAACGACAAGGACGGCGTGCCGGCGAAGGTCGCGCACATCGAGTACGACCCGAACCGCACCTCGCGGATCGCACTGCTGCACTACGCCGACGGCGAGAAGCGCTACATCATCGCGCCGGCGAAGCTCAAGCAGGGCGACAAGATCGAGAACGGTCCCCGGGCCGACATCAAGGTGGGTAACAACCTGCCGCTGCGCAACATCCCGACGGGCACCGTGGTGCACGCGATCGAGCTCCGCCCCGGTGGCGGCGCCAAGATCGCGCGCTCGGCCGGTGTCGGCGTCCAGCTGGTCGCCAAGGACGGGCCCTACGCGCAGCTGCGGATGCCCTCCGGCGAGATCCGCTACGTCGACGTGCGCTGCCGCGCCACCGTCGGCGAGGTGGGCAACTCGGAGCACGCCAACATCAACTGGGGTAAGGCCGGCCGTATGCGGTGGAAGGGCAAGCGCCCGACCGTCCGTGGTGTCGTCATGAACCCGGTGGACCACCCGCACGGTGGTGGTGAGGGCAAGACCTCTGGTGGCCGCCACCCGGTGAACCCGGCGGGCAAGCCCGAGGGCCGCACCCGCAAGAGCAAGCCGTCCGACAAGTTGATCGTCCGCCGGCGTCGTACCGGCAAGAAGCGCTGAGCAGGGAGGTAAGACATGCCGCGCAGCCTGAAGAAGGGCCCCTTCGTGGACGACCACCTGCTCAAGAAGGTGGACGTCCTCAACGAGTCCGGCAAGAAGACCGTCATCCGCACGTGGTCCCGTCGGTCCACGATCATCCCGGACATGATCGGTCACACCATCGCCGTGCACGACGGCCGCAAGCACGTCCCGGTGTTCGTGTCCGACTCGATGGTCGGTCACAAGCTGGGCGAGTTCGCCCCCACCCGGACCTTCCGGGGCCACATCAAGGACGACCGCAAGGCGCGTCGGCGCTAGCAGCCGGCCCGAGTAGCGACTAGGAGAGGTGGAGAAAATGGCAGAGACCACTGCCGAGACCACCGGCGCTGCGCTCGAGCCGACTCGTGCGCGCGCCGTGGCGCGGTTCGTCCGCAGCTCGCCGACGAAGACCCGTCGTGTCGTGGACCTGGTCCGCGGCCTGCCGGTCGACGAGGCGCTGGCGATCCTGCGGTTCTCGCCGCAGGCCGCGGCGGAGCCCGTCGCGAAGGTCGTGGCGAGCGCCGCGGCCAACGCCGAGAACAACCTGGACCTGGACCCGGAGACCCTCGTGGTCGCCGTGGCGATGGTCGACGAGGGCCCGACGTTGAAGCGGATCCGGCCGCGCGCCCAGGGGCGTGCGTACCGCATCCGCAAGCGGACGAGCCACATCACCATCGAGGTCGAGTCGGTTCCGCAGAAGGCCGGCCGTCGTGGTGCGAAGGGGAGGGCCCGCTGATGGGGCAGAAGATCAACCCGCACGGCTTCCGCCTGGGCATCACCACGGACTGGAAGTCGCGCTGGTACGCCGACAAGCAGTACTCCGAGTACGTCAAGGAGGACGTCGAGATCCGCCGCATGCTCTCCAAGGGCATGGAGCGGGCCGGCATCTCCAAGGTCGAGATCGAGCGCACCCGGGACCGCGTGCGGGTGGACATCCACACCGCGCGTCCGGGCATCGTGATCGGCCGTCGTGGCGCGGAGGCCGACCGGATCCGGGGCAACCTCGAGAAGCTGACCAAGAAGCAGGTCCAGCTGAACATCCTCGAGGTCAAGAACTCCGAGTCCGACGCGCAGCTCGTCGCCCAGGGCGTCGCCGAGCAGCTGTCGAACCGGGTCGCCTTCCGGCGTGCGATGCGCAAGGCCATCCAGTCGGCCATGCGCAGCCCGCAGGTCAAGGGCATCCGGGTCCAGTGCTCGGGCCGCCTCGGCGGTGCCGAGATGTCGCGGTCGGAGTTCTACCGCGAGGGTCGGGTCCCGCTGCACACGCTGCGTGCCGACATCGACTACGGCCTGTTCGAGGCCCGGACCTCCTTCGGCCGCATCGGCGTGAAGGTCTGGATCTACAAGGGCGACGTCGTCGGTGGCCGTCGCGAGGGCGTCCCGGCCGCCGCCGAGGCCCCGGGCCGCGGCCCGCGCCGCGAGCGTCCGGCCCGGCGCCGTTCCGGTGCCTCGGGCACCACTGCGACCAGCACCGAGGCCGGGCGTGCCGCGCAGAGCGCGGGCCAGGCCGGCGGCGCCGCGACGGCGACCGCCGAGGCCCCGGCCTCCGGTGAGAACCAGAGCAACGGTGGGGAGAGCTGACCGATGCTGATCCCACGCAAGGTCAAGCACCGCAAGCAGCACCGTCCCAAGCGCAAGGGCATGGCCAGCGGTGGTACCGCGGTCACCTTCGGCGACTGGGGCATCCAGGCGCTGGAGCCGGCCTACGTGTCGAACCGGCAGATCGAGTCGGCGCGTATCGCGATCAACCGGCACATCCGTCGTGGCGGGAAGATCTGGATCAACGTCTTCCCGGACATCCCGATGACCAAGAAGCCGGCCGAGGTCCGCATGGGCTCCGGTAAGGGTTCGCCCGAGAAGTGGGTCACGAACGTCAAGCCGGGCCGGGTGCTCTTCGAGATGAGCTTCCCGAACCGCGAGGTGGCGCACGAGGCCCTGACCCGTGCGATCCACAAGCTGCCCATGAAGTGCCGGATCGTGTCCCGTGAGGGTGGTGACATCTGATGGCGAGCAGTGGCAACACCAAGGCCGCCGAGCTGCGCGAGCTCTCCGACGAGGAGCTGGTCGTGCGTGTCCGGGAGGCCAAGGAGGAGCTGTTCAACCTCCGCTTCCAGATGGCCACCGGGCAGCTGGACAACAACCGGCGGCTGCGGGCCGTCCGTCACGACATCGCGCGGTGCTACACCGTGATGCGCGAGCGTGAGCTCGGCCTTTCCGCCGCACCGACCGAGAGCGAGGGCGCGGCGTGAGCGACGAGCAGAAGAACGACGAGCGCGGGGAGCGCAAGGTCCGCGAGGGCCTGGTCGTGTCCGACAAGATGGAGAAGACGATCGTCGTCTCCCTCGAGGACCGGGTGAAGCACCCCCTGTACGGCAAGGTCATCCGCCGGACCAGCAAGGTCAAGGCGCACGACGAGGGGAACACCGCCGGTATCGGCGACCGTGTCCGCCTCATGGAGACCCGTCCGCTGTCGGCGACCAAGCGCTGGCGGCTGGTGGAGATCCTCGAGAAGGCCAAGTAGGAGTCGAAGTGATCCAGCAGGAGTCGCGGCTGCGCGTCGCCGACAACACCGGTGCCAAGGAGATCCTGTGCATCCGGGTGCTGGGCGGCTCCGCGCGGCGCTACGCCGGGATCGGCGACGTCATCGTCGCCACGGTCAAGGAGGCCATCCCCGGCGCCGGCGTGAAGCGTGGTGACGTCGTCAAGGCGGTCATCGTGCGCACCAAGAAGGAGAAGCGCCGTCCCGACGGCAGCTACATCCGTTTCGACGAGAACGCCGCCGTGCTGATCAAGGCGGACAACGGACCTCGGGGGACCCGTATCTTCGGCCCGGTCGGGCGCGAGCTGCGCGACCGCAAGTTCATGAGGATCATCTCCCTGGCCCCGGAGGTGCTCTGACATGAAGGCGAAGATGAAGGTCAAGAAGGGCGACACCGTTCTGGTGATCGCCGGCAAGGATAAGGGTGCACGGGGCAAGGTCATCGCGGCCTACCCGGAGCGCCAGCGCGTGCTGGTCGAGGGCGTGAACCGGATCAAGAAGCACACCCGGATCAGCCAGAACCAGCGCGGGGCCGAGAGCGGCGGGATCGTCACCCAGGAGGCCGCCATCCACGTCTCGAACGTGATGGTGTGCGACTCCGACGGCAAGCCGACCCGTATCGGCAAGAAGGCCGTCGAGGGCGAGGACGGCACCACCCGCCGCGTCCGGATCTCCAGGCGCAACGGGAAGGAGATCTGAGATGACCACGGCTGAGAAGACCGTGCCGAGGCTCAAGCAGCGGTACCGCGACGAGATGCTCGACAAGCTCCGCGAGGAGTTCGGCTACACCAACGTCATGCAGATCCCCGGCCTGACCAAGGTCGTGGTGAACATGGGTGTCGGTGACGCCGCCCGCGACTCGAAGCTGATCGACGGTGCGCTGCGGGACCTGGCCACCATCACCGGCCAGAAGCCGCAGCTGCGTCGCGCCACCAAGTCCATCGCGCAGTTCAAGCTGCGCGAGGGCATGCCGATCGGTGCGAAGGTGACCCTCCGCAACGACCGGATGTGGGAGTTCCTCGACCGTCTCCTGACCATCGCGCTGCCCCGTATCCGCGACTTCCGTGGCCTCGAGGGCAACCAGTTCGACGGGCGTGGCAACTACACGTTCGGCCTGAACGAGCAGTCGATGTTCCACGAGATCGACCCGGACTCCATCGACCGGCCGCGGGGCATGGACATCACGGTCGTGACCACCGCGACCACGAACGCCGAGGGCCGGGCGCTGCTGCGCCACCTGGGCTTCCCGTTCAAGGAGAGCTGAGCGAATGGCGAAGAAGGCGCTCATCAACAAGGCGAACGCGAAGCCGAAGTTCGCCGTGCGGGGTTACACCCGCTGCAACAAGTGCGGCCGGCCGCGTGCTGTGTTCCGCAAGTTCGGCCTCTGCCGCGTGTGCCTGCGAGACATGGCGCACGCCGGCGAGCTGCCGGGTGTGAGCAAGTCCAGCTGGTGATCCGACCGCCCCGCGTCCGCGGGGCAGCGGATCCGATCGCCGCAGGCCCGCACCGGTGCGGTGCCCCGCACAGGGGCACCGCGCCGGTACGAGGAACCACGGCGGGAAAGAGACAGACACCATGACGATGACCGATCCGATCGCAGACATGTTGACCCGTCTGCGGAACGCGAACTCGGCCTACCACGACCGCGTCGTGATGCCCCACTCGAAGCTGAAGGTCGCCATTGCGGAGATCCTTCAGAAGGAGGGCTACATCGCGGCACACCACACCGAGGACGCCGAGGTCGGCAAGTCCCTGGTCGTCGAGCTGAAGTACGGCCGCAACCGTGAGCGCAGCGTCGCCGGTCTGCGCCGGGTGTCCAAGCCCGGTCTGCGTGTGTACGCGAAATCGACGAACCTGCCGCGGGTCCTGGGTGGCCTCGGCATCGCGATCATCTCGACCTCTCAGGGTCTGATGACCGACCAGCAGGCCTACCGGAGCGGCGTGGGCGGGGAAGTCCTCGCCTACGTCTGGTGAGAGAGGGGTAACGAACGATGTCACGCATCGGAAAGCTGCCCATCACCGTCCCGTCCGGCGTGGAGATCACCATCGACGGCCGCACGGTCACCGCGAAGGGCCCCAAGGGCACCCTGTCGCACACCGCCGTCGAGCCGATCACGATCGAGCGCGATGACGACGGCACGGTGCTGGTGAAGCGGCCGAACGAGGAGCGCGAGACCCGGGCCTACCACGGCCTGACCCGCTCCCTCGTCAACAACATCGTGGTCGGCGTCAGCGCCGGCTACGAGAAGAAGCTGGAGATCCACGGCGTGGGTTACCGCGTGCAGCTGAAGGGGCAGAACCTCGAGTTCGCCCTGGGCTACTCGCACCCGGTCGTCATCGAGCCGGCGGAGGGCATCACCTTCGCGGTCGAGTCGCCGACCCGGTTCTCGGTCTCCGGCATCGACAAGCAGCTGGTCGGCGAGACCGCTGCCAACATCCGGAAGCTGCGCCGCCCCGACCCGTACAAGGGCAAGGGTGTGCGGTACGCCGGCGAGCAGGTCCGCCGCAAGGTCGGAAAGACGGGTAAGTGATGGCCGAGACGAACGAGACGGTGTCGGGTTCCGCCCGCCGCCGGATGGCGTCCCAGGTGGCGCGCAAGCGCCGCGACTCGCGCATCCGCCGGCACGCCCGGCTCCGGAAGAAGATCTCCGGGACGCCGGTGCGTCCGCGGCTGGCGGTCAACCGCTCCTCGCGGCACATCACCGTCCAGCTGATCGACGACCTGGCGGGCCACACGCTGGCCTTCGCGTCCTCGCTGGACGCCGAGGTGCGTGGCGTCGGGGGCGACAAGAAGGCCAAGGCGGCCAAGGTCGGCGAGCTCATCGCCGCCCGGGCCAAGGAGGCGGGCATCTCCACGGTCGTGTTCGACCGCGGCGGGCTGGCCTACCACGGGCGCATCGCGGCCCTGGCCGACGCCGCCCGCGAGGGAGGCCTGGAGTTCTGATGAACCAGACCGAGAAGATCGAAGGGACTGTCTGATGCCGGGACGTACGCGGCGTGACGGCGGAGCCCCGGGCGGCAGCGGTGGGAACGACAACCGCAACAACCGGGACCGCCGGGACGGTGGCCGTGGCGGGGCGGCCCAGGACAAGACCCCGTACATCGAGCGGCTGGTCACGATCAACCGCGTGGCCAAGGTCGTCAAGGGCGGCCGCCGGTTCAGCTTCACCGCGCTGATGATCGTCGGCGACGGTGACGGCCTGGTGGGCGTCGGCTACGGCAAGGCCAAGGAGGTGCCGGCCGCGATCGCCAAGGGCGTGGAGGAGGCGAAGAAGAACTTCTTCCGCGTCCCCCGCATCGGCGGCACGATCGTGCACCGCGTGCAGGGTGAGGCCGCCGCCGGCGTCGTCATGCTGCGCCCGGCCTCCCCGGGTACCGGTGTCATCGCCGGCGGCCCGGTCCGCGCGGTGCTGGAGTGCGCGGGGATCTCGGACATCCTGTCCAAGTCCCTCGGCTCCGACAACGCCATCAATATCGTGCACGCCACGGTGGCGGCGCTGAAGTCGGTGCAGCGTCCGGAGGAGGTCGCGGCCCGCCGCGGCCTGCCGCTGGAGGACGTCGCCCCGGCGAGCATGATGCGCCAGCGCGCCGAGGCCGACGCGGCGAAGGTGTGAGCGACATGGCCACGTGGAAGATCACCCAGGTGAAGAGCCGGATCGGCTGCAAGCAGAACCAGCGCGACACGCTGCGCTCGCTCGGCCTGCGCAAGATCCGGCAGTCGGTGGTGCGTGAGGCGGACCCGCAGACCCGCGGTTACGTCCACACCGTGCGCCACCTCGTGACCGTGGAGGAGGTGCAGTCGTGAGCGAGAACGAGAACTCCGTCATCAAGCTCCACGACCTGCGGCCGGCCCCGGGCTCGAAGAAGGCGCGGACCCGTGTGGGTCGCGGTGAGGGCTCCAAGGGCAAGACCGCCGGTCGCGGTACCAAGGGCACCAAGGCCCGCAAGACGGTGTCCCCGCGCTTCGAGGGCGGGCAGATGCCGCTGCACATGCGGCTCCCGAAGCTCAAGGGCTTCAAGAACCGCTTCAAGGTCGAGTACCAGGTCGTGAACGTCGGCGAGCTGGCCACCCTGTTCCCGAAGGGTGGCGAGATCGGTCCGGCCGAGCTGGTCGAGGCGGGCGCGGTTCGCAAGAACCAGCTCGTGAAGGTCCTCGGCGAGGGCGAGCTCTCGGGCGTCGCCCTGACCGTGAAGGCCCACAAGTTCTCCGCGTCCGCGCGCGAGAAGATCTCGGCGGCCGGCGGCTCGGTCTCCGAGCTGTAGGCCCCACTGCACGTCCCCCGGCGCCGTCCGTGGCGCCCGCTCCGCCCCAGGTGGACCGGGCCCGTGGGCGGCGCCGAGGCGTTTCCGGGCCGCTGTTACAGTCACTTCCGGACCGAGTGTCCACCGATTACCTGGCGCGCCTCGAGGCGCGCAGCCCCCGCCGGTACACACCGGCCCGGGTGTCCCGCGAGGCGCGGAACGCGCGTCGACCAACCCGGCCGACCCCTCAGGGGCCGGCGCAGGCGGTGTCGGGCCGCCGACGTCGTAGGAGGATCACCGAGTGCTCAGCGCAGTCCGGGCGGCCCTGACCACGCCGGATCTCCGCAAGAAGATCCTCTTCACGCTGGCGATCGTGGCGGTGTACCGGCTCGGGGCGAACATCCCCTCGCCGGGGGTGTCGTACCCCAACATCCAGGAATGTGTCCGTCAGGTCGAGGGCGGCGACAACGCCAGCGTCTACTCCCTGATCAACCTGTTCTCCGGCGGGGCACTGCTCCAGCTGTCGATCTTCGCGCTGGGCATCATGCCCTACATCACCGCGAGCATCATCGTGCAGCTGCTGCAGGTCGTCATCCCGCGGTTCGAGCAGCTGAAGAAGGAAGGCCAGTCCGGCCAGGCCAAGCTCACGCAGTACACGCGGTACCTGACGATCGGCATCGCGGTGCTGCAGGCCACCGGCTTCGTGGCGCTGGCCGAGCGCGGTCAGCTGTTCCAGGGCTGCGCGCTTCCGATCATCCCGGACTCGTCGGTCTTCACGCTGATCGTCATCGTGATCGTCATGGTCGCCGGGACCACGCTGGTGATGTGGCTGGGCGAGCAGGTCACCGAGCGCGGCATCGGCAACGGCATGTCGCTGCTGATCTTCGCCTCCATCGCGCACCGCATCCCCGCCGAGGGCCGGCTGATCCTGGAGAACTCCGGCGGCCTGGTCTTCGCCGGCGTCTGCGTCTTCGGTCTCGCGATCATCGCCAGCGTCGTGTTCGTGGAGAACGGCCAGCGCCGGATCCCGGTGCAGTACGCCAAGCGCATGGTCGGCCGCCGGATGTACGGCGGCACCTCGACCTACCTGCCGCTCAAGGTCAACCAGGCCGGTGTCGTGCCGGTGATCTTCGGTAGCTCGCTGCTCTACCTGCCCGACCTGGTCGCCCGGCTCGCCGGGAACGACGGCGGCTGGTTCCAGCAGTTCGTGCAGACCTATCTCGTCGATCAGTCCAATCCCGTGCACATCGTGTTGTACGTAGCACTGATCATCTTCTTCACGTACTTCTACGTCGGCATCACGTTCAACCCCGACGAGCGCGCCGAGGACATGAAGAAGTACGGCGGATTCATCCCGGGCATCCGCCCGGGCCGGCCCACCGCGGAGTACCTGAACTTCGTGCTCAGCCGCATCACGCTGCCGGGATCGCTGTACCTGGGCCTCATCGCGGTGCTCCCGAACTTCTTCCTCGGGATCACCGGCAGCGGCCAGAACCAGAACTTCCCGTTCGGCGGCACGGCCGTGCTGATCATGGTCACCGTGGGCCTCGACACCCTGAAGCAGATCGAGAGCCAGCTCATGCAGCGGAACTACGAGGGTTTCCTGCGTTAGGCTCGCCGGAACGTGGCCGAGCGGGAACCCGGTGCGGGGCCCCGGCCCCGATCGTGGTGCCTCGGGCATCGTGTGCCGGCGAGGACGCCGGTGCCATGGACGACAAGACTTCAGGAGGTCGGGTCTCGTGCGACTCGTTCTGGTGGGACCGCCCGGTGCCGGCAAGGGGACCCAGGCTGAGCAGATGGCCAAGCGGCTCGACGTCCCGCACATCTCGACCGGGGATCTGTTCCGGGCGAACCTGCGTGACGAGACCGAGCTCGGTCGCGAGGCGAAGCGCTACATGGACGCCGGGGACCTCGTCCCCGACGAGGTGACCGTCGCGATGGTGCGCGACCGGCTCGGCGACGCCGACACGGCGAGCGGTTTCATCCTCGACGGCTTCCCGCGCAACGTGGCCCAGGCGGGCTCCCTCTCCGAGATCCTGTCCGACAAGGGCCTGGAACTCGACGCCGTCGTCCAGTTCGACGTCGACGACGAGGTCGTCGTGCAGCGGCTGCTCGGCCGCGGCCGCAGCGACGACAACGAGGACACCATCCGCAACCGGCAGCGGGTCTACCGCGAGGAGACCGCTCCGCTGCTGGACCACTACCGTGACCGGCTGGTCACGATCGACGCCGTCGGCGAGATCGGCGAGATCACCGACCGGGTCTTCTCGGCGTTGCACACCCGCAACGGCTGAGACCCGGTCGGCGCCGGCACCACCGGCGCCACGGCGGGGAACCGAGGGACGGACACATGAACGGTCGCGGCGGTATCCGCGGGGCCATCGCCCGCTACCGGGGTCGGGACATCGAGCTCAAGACCCACGGTCAGCTCGAGGCGATGCGGGTGGCGGGTGCGTTGGTCGCGGCCACGCTGGCCGCGGTCACCGAGCACGCGAAGCCCGGTGTCAGCACGGCCGAGCTCGATGCGCTCGCCGAGCAGACGATCCGCGACGGCGACGGTGTCCCCTCGTTCCTCGGTTACCACGGTTTCCCGGCGAGCATCTGCGCCTCGGTGAACGAGCAGATCGTGCACGGCATCCCGTCGCCGAAGCAGGTGCTCGCCGAGGGAGACCTGATCTCGGTGGACTGCGGCGCGATCGTCGACGGCTGGCACGGCGACTCCGCGGTGACCATCGCCGTCGGGGACGTGTCGCCGGAGGACCTCGCCCTGTCCGCGGCCTGTCGGGGCGCGATGGAGGCGGGGATCCTCGCCGTCCGCGACGGGGCCCGGCTGACCGACGTCTCGTACGCCATCCAGGAGGCGTGCCGGTCCGCGGCGCTGGCCGACCGCGCCGACTACGGGATCGTCGCCGAGTACGGCGGCCACGGCATCGGCACCTCGATGCACATGGACCCGTTCCTGCCCAACCACGGCGAGCCGGGCAAGGGGCCGCGGCTGCGCCCGGGCATGGCCCTGGCCGTCGAGCCGATGCTCGTCGCGGGGGACCCGGACACCCTGGAGCTCGAGGACGGCTGGACGGTCGTCACCGCGGCGGGCGGCCGGGCCGTGCACTGGGAGCACACCGTCGCCGTCACCGAGGACGGGCCGTGGCTGCTGACCGCGCCCGCCGGCGCACCGGACCGCCCCGGAGCCTGAGCCCCGCGCCACCGGTACCCGACGCGCTCCGCGCGGGTACTGGTCCGTGACCGGGTCGGTCCGTTACCGTCGGTCTGCCGGGCGTCTACCACGCCCGTCACCCCCGCCTGCACCGGCCTCGCACGGCCTCCGTACACTGGACCATCGGCGCGTCCTGTGACGTCCGCTCCGTGTGCTCCGTGTATCCCACAGTGTTCCCGGTCCGGCTCCGTCCGCGCGCGCCGAACCGGTCGTCGGCACCGCTGTCGACCGGGGCAACCGACACCTGTCACGGATAGCGGAGGACATGGCCAAGAAGGACGGGGCGATCGAGGTCGAGGGCCGGGTCGTCGAACCCCTGCCGAACGCGATGTTCCGGGTGGAGCTGGAGAACGGCCACCGGGTACTCGCGCACATCAGCGGGAAGATGCGCCAGCACTACATCCGGATCCTTCCGGAGGACCGGGTGGTCGTCGAGCTGTCGCCCTACGACCTCAGCCGCGGCCGCATCGTCTACCGCTACAAGTGACGACCAGCTCCACCACGGTCGGTCGCGAGACCCACAAGAACGACACACAGAGGCAGACGACGTGAAGGTCAAGCCGAGCGTCAAGAAGATCTGCGACAAGTGCCAGGTGATCCGCCGTCACGGCCGGATCATCGTGATCTGCTCGAACCTGCGCCACAAGCAGCGCCAGGGCTGAGCAGAGCGGTACCGGTCGCGATCCTCTGATCGCGCAGCAGAAGCCCCCGATGCACCTGCCGGGCCACACGGGCCCGGTAGTACCCCCGGAACCAGGCCGGGGCCCGTTCAGCTCAGCGGCGGAACGGGACGGGCATCGGGAAGACCTGGGACGACAACAAGGAGACCACGCCGCATGGCACGTGTTGCCGGCGTCGACCTCCCCCGCGAAAAGCGGTTGGAGATCGCGCTCACCTACATCTTCGGGGTCGGACGTACCCGGTCCAAGGAGATCCTCGAGGCCACCGCGCTGAGCCCCGACCTCCGGTCGAAGGACCTGACCGACGAGGACGTCAGCAAGCTCCGCGAGTACATCGAGGCGAACCTGCAGGTCGAGGGTGACCTGCGCCGTGAGATCCAGGCGGACATCCGCCGGAAGATCGAGATCGGTTCGTACCAGGGCATCCGTCACCGTCGCGGCCTTCCGGTCCGCGGCCAGCGCACGAAGACCAACGCGCGCGGCCGCAAGGGTCCGAAGAAGACCGTCGCCGGTAAGAAGAAGGCAGGTAAGAAGTAATGCCGCCCCGCGCACGTCAGGGTGCCGGACCCAAGAAGGTCCGCCGTCGCGAGAAGAAGAACGTCGCGCACGGTCACGCCCACATCAAGTCCACGTTCAACAACACGATCGTGTCGATCACCGACCCGACCGGTGCCGTCATCGCCTGGGCCTCGTCCGGGCACGTCGGCCTGAAGGGCTCCCGGAAGTCGACGCCGTTCGCCGCGCAGCTCGCCGCCGAGAACGCCGCCCGCAAGGCGATGGACCACGGCATGAAGAAGTGCGACGTCTTCGTCAAGGGCCCCGGCTCCGGACGTGAGACGGCGATCCGTTCGCTGCAGGCGGCCGGCCTCGAGGTCGGCACGATCTCCGACGTGACCCCGCAGCCGCACAACGGCTGCCGTCCGCCCAAGCGGCGCCGGGTCTAGGGGAAGGGAGAACCACCATGGCTCGCTACACCGGCCCCATGACCCGCAAGTCCCGCCGACTGAAGACCGACCTCGTCGGCGGCGACCAGGCGTTCGAGCGTCGTCCCTACCCGCCCGGCCAGCACGGCCGGATCCGGATCAAGGAGACCGAGTACCTCCTGCAGCTGCAGGAGAAGCAGAAGGCCCGCTTCGGCTACGGCCTGCAGGAGAAGCAGCTCCGCGCCTACTACGAGGAGGCGCACCGTCGCGAGGGCAAGACCGGCGACGAGCTGCTGCAGATCCTCGAGTCGCGCCTCGACAACGTCGTGTACCGCGCGGGCCTCGCCCGCACCCGGCGCATGGCCCGTCAGCTGGTGAACCACGGCCACTTCCTGGTCAACGGGAAGAAGGTCGACATCCCCAGCTACCGGGTGTCGCGCTACGACATCATCGACGTCAAGGACAAGTCGCGGAACACCGACCCGTTCGTCATCGCCAAGGAGACCCAGGGCGACCGCCCGGTCCCGGCGTGGCTGCAGGTCGTCCCGTCGACCCTGCGGATCCTGGTCCACCAGCTGCCCGAGCGCGCTCAGATCGACACCCAGGTCACCGAGCAGCTCATCGTCGAGTTCTACTCGAAGTAGCTCGACACGCCGTCGCTCCGCAGGGAGGGGCGACGGTTCCCACTGCGACATCAAATAGCGGTTGTCGCAGGTGCGAAGGAGGCACACACCCATGCTGATCTCTCAGCGACCCTCACTGGCCGAGGACGTCGTCACCGAGACCCGGTCGCGGTTCGTCATCGAGCCGCTGGAGCCGGGCTTCGGCTACACCCTCGGTAACTCCCTGCGCCGGACGCTGCTGTCGTCGATCCCCGGTGCCGCCGTCACGTCCATCCGGATCGACGGCGTCCTGCACGAGTTCACCACCGTGCCGGGGGTCAAGGAGGACGTCACCGACATCATCCTCAACCTCAAGGAGCTCGTCGTGAGCTCCGAGGAGGACGAGCCGGTGACGATGTACCTGCGCAAGCAGGGCCCGGGTGCGGTCACCGCGGGGGACATCGTCCCGCCCGCCGGTGTCACCGTGCACAACCCGGACCTGCACATCGCCTCGCTCAACGACAAGGGCCGGCTCGAGGTCGAGCTCGTCGTCGAGCGCGGTCGCGGGTACGTCCCGGCGATGCAGAACAAGGCCACCGGTGCCGAGATCGGCCGTATCCCGGTCGACTCGATCTACTCGCCGGTGCTGAAGGTGACCTACAAGGTCGAGGCCACGCGAGTCGAGCAGCGCACCGACTTCGACAAGCTCATCCTCGACGTCGAGTCGAAGCCGTCCATCACCCCGCGGGACGCGCTGGCCTCGGCCGGCAAGACCCTGGTCGAGCTGTTCGGCCTGGCCCGCGAGCTGAACGTGGACGCCGAGGGCATCGAGATCGGCCCCTCCCCGCAGGAGGCGGACACCATCGCGGCCTTCGCGATGCCGATCGAGGAGCTGGACCTCACGGTCCGGTCCTACAACTGCCTCAAGCGCGAGGGCATCCACACGGTCGGCGAGCTCGTCGGCCGCAGCGAGGCGGACCTGCTCGACATCCGCAACTTCGGCGCCAAGTCGATCGACGAGGTCAAGATGAAGCTCGTCGGTCTCGGCCTGGCCCTCAAGGACAGCCCGCCCGGGTTCGACCCGTCGGCGGCGGCGAGCGACTACGGCGTCGACGGTGGGAGCGGGTTCGACCCGGACACCTTCGGTGACGACGGTCAGGACTACGCAGAAACGGAGCAGTTGTAGCCATGCCCCAGCCCACCAAGGGTGCCCGCCTCGGCGGGTCGCCCGCGCACCAGCGGCTGATCCTGGCCAACCTGGCGACCTCGCTGTTCGAACACGGCCGGATCACCACCACCGAGGCCAAGGCCCGGCGGCTGCGTCCGTACGCGGAGCGGCTGATCACCAAGGCCAAGGCCGGCGACCTGCACAACCGGCGCGAGATCATGAAGGTGATCCGCGACAAGTCGGTCGTGCACCGCCTCGTCACCGAGATCGGCCCGTTCTTCGCGGACCGCAACGGTGGCTACACCCGGATCACCAAGACGATGCCGCGCAAGGGCGACAACGCCCCGATGGCGGTCATCGAGCTGGTCCAGCAGAAGACGGTGACCGACGAGGCCAACCGTGCCCGTCGTTCGGCCGCGTCGCAGGCCGCGGCCTCCGCCCCGGCCGCCGCGTCCTCGGACGAGGAGACCACGGTCGAGTCGACCGAGGCCACCGAGGCCCAGGAGGCCGCCGAGAAGGCGGTCGACGGCGCGGTCGAGGCCGAGGAGGTGGCCCCGGGTTCCGAGGCCGCCGACAAGGCCGTCGACGCCGCCGCCGCCGCGGAGGAGGCCGCCGAGGAGGCTGCCGACGCCGCCGAGGACTCGAAGAAGGAGTCCGGCTCCTGAGCCGAGCGCACCACACCGACGAGCCCGCCGTCACCGACGGCGGGCTCGTCGGCGTTTCCGGTGCCCCCGATCCGGGGGCCGGGACCGTCCGGCTGCGGCTCGACGTCGCCTACGACGGCACCGACTTCTCCGGATGGGCCCAGCAGCCGACCCGGCGCACCGTGCAGGGCGTGCTCAGCGAGGCCCTGTCGACCGTGCTGCGCACCCCGCTGCGGCTCACCGTCGCCGGGCGCACCGACGCCGGGGTGCACGCGTCCGGCCAGGTCTGCCACGTCGACCTCCCGGAGACGCTCGCACCGCAGATCGACGGCCTGCTGCGGCGGTTGAACCGGCTGCTCCCACCCGACGTGCGGGTGCACGGTCTCGGGCGGGTCCCCGACGCCTTCGACGCCCGCTTCTCCGCGCTGCGCAGGCACTACCGCTACCGGGTCACCACGGCCCCGTTCGGGGCCGAGCCGCTGCGGGCGCGGGAGACCGTCGCCTGGCCGTACCCGCTGGACCCGGAGCCGATGAACGCCGCCTCGGCACTGCTGCTGGGCGAGCACGACTTCGCCGCGTTCTGCAAGCGCCGCGAGGGCGCGACGACCGTACGCGCGCTGCAGCGCTTCGACTGGTCGCCCGCGCCGGGCGAGCCGGACGTGCTGGTCGCGGCGGTCTCCGCGGACGCGTTCTGCCACTCGATGGTCCGCAGCCTGGTCGGCGCGGTGTTCGAGGTCGGCCGTGGGCGCAGGCCCGCCGACTGGCCCGCGGGACTGCTGCGCCGCGAGCTGCGCGCCTCCGAGGTGACCGTCGCGCCGCCGCACGGCCTGTCGCTGACCGGTGTCGACTACCCCGCCGACGACGAGCTCGCCGCCCGCGCCGAGCGGACCCGGCGGATCCGGGTACCGGGCGAGGGCTGAGCAGACCCCGCCGGGGCCGGCCGGACGCGGCCGGCCGGGTGGGGCCGGGACCGGCCCCGGTGTGACCGGTCCGGACGGCGCGGACGGGGACCTCGCGGACGGCGCGAGCGGCCTCAGGAGACCGGCCGCACCCAGGCCGGGTGCGGCGGCCCGGGGACCCGGTGCGTCCGGCGGGCGTCGAGCGCCAGGGCCACGCCCAGCCAGACCAGTGACACCGACCAGCCGGCGAGGGCCAGCGAGCCGAGGACGTACAGCGGCTCGGTCGGCCCGGCGGGCAGCCCGGCCGACTCCAGCAGCACCGTCAGCGGGGCGCGCACCGAGTCCGCGGTGTCGCCGAAGTCGGGCATCAGCAGCCCGCCGGCGAGCAGGAACCCGGCGCAGGCGACGAACGGGGCGGTCACCGCCGGGCCGAGCACCCGGCGTCGCAGCACGGTCAGCGACAGCACCGTCGGGACCGTCAGGAGGGCCGGGCCGACCAGGGTCATGATCAGGATGATCAGGAACCACCCCGGCGCGGTGAACCGCAGGGCCGCGAAGGCCAGGAGGGCGCCGGCCTGCAGGGCCACGTTCAGGTTCGTCCGCATGCCGACGATCGTGGCGGACCGGGTCCGGCCGCGGAATCCGCAGGACTACGGGCCGGACGGAGCAACCCGTGTCAACAGTCGGTTACCGAGGTTCCGTCCCGCCCGGTCCGCGGGTCACAGTGGCGCGGTGACCACCGAGAACACCGTCGGCGCGGCCGCGGACCGCGGGTACGGCGACCGCATCGTCGCCGTCGAGCCCGGCTCCACCGAGCCCGTGCCGGACTCCGAGCGGCACGGCAGACCCCGCCAGCTGTTCTGGACGTGGACCTCGCCGAACCTGGAGTTCGCGACGATCTTCGTCGGCGTGCTGTCGGTGACGGCGTTCGGGCAGTCGGTGCCCGCGGCGGTCGCGGCGATCGTCGTCGGGAACCTGCTCGCCGCGCTCGCCCACGGGATCCTGTCCGCCCGCGGACCGGCCGCCGGAGTGCCGCAGATGGTGCTCGGGCGGCTCGCGTTCGGCCACCGCGGCAACGCACTGCCCGCCGCGTTGATGACGATCACCTCGGGTTTCGGCTGGTTCGCGGTGAACAGCGTCAGCGCCGCCTTCGCCCTGTCGGCGATCACCGGCGGCGGGACGGTCGCGTGGCTGGTGGCGGTGGTCGTCGTCCAGGTCGCCGTCGCGTTCTTCGGGCACAACCTGGTGCAGGCGTTCGAGCGGCTCGCCTTCCCGCTGCTCGCGGTCGTGCTCGGGGCCGGGGCGGTGCTGGTGCTCGCCGCGTCCGACCCGGGGGCGGCCGCGTCGCCGGACGGGGTGGGCGGGGTCGGCGGGTTCCTGCTGACCGTCGGTGCCGTCGTCGGGTACTCGGCGGGCTGGAGCCCCTACGCCGCGGACTACTCCCGCTACCTGCCCCGCTCGGTGTCGGCGCGGGCCACCGGCCTCGCCGCGGGCGGCGGCCTGTTCCTGTCCACCACGGTGCTCATGACGGTCGGTGCGGCGTCGGTCGGTGCGGCGACGGCGGCCGGGCTCGACTCGGACAACCCGGTGGCGAACTACACCGGCCTGCTGCCCGGGTGGCTGGCCGTGCTGACCCTGGTCGCCATCGCGGTGGGGGCGGTCGCGGCGAACGTCCTCAACGTGTACTCCGGGGCGATGGCGTTCCTCGCGCTCGGCATCGACGTGCCGCTGGCGCGGGCGCGGGCCGTCGTCGCGGTGGCCTTCGGCGCGGTCGGGTTCGTGATCGCGCTGGTCGCCCTCGGCGACGCCGCGGCCGGGTACGAGGCGTTCCTGCTCGTCGTCGTGTACTGGGTCGGGCCGTGGCTCGGGGTGGTGCTCACCGACCAGTGGCTGCGCCCGACCGACCCCGGTCTGCTCTACGACCGCACCCACCGCAACCACGCGGGCCCGGTCGCCCTCGTCGCCGGCATCGTCGTGTCGGTGCTGCTGTTCGCCAACCAGGAGCTGTTCACCGGGCTGGTGCCGCGCCTGCTGCCCGGGATCGGTGACGTGACCTTCCTGGTCGGGCTGCTGCTCTCGGCCGGGCTCTACGCGCTGCTGGTGCGCCGCACCGCCGTCGGGACGCCCGGGGGTACCCGGTGAACGCGCTCATCCCGACCGTGGACCTGGCCGCACCGGACCCGGCCGCGGTGGACACCGCGTTGCAGCGGGCCGGGTTCCTGCAGGTCGTCGGGCACGGGGTGCCGGACGACGCGGCGTGGGCGGTACGGGCCGCCGCACGGGACTTCTTCGCGCTGCCCGAGGCGGTCAAGCGCGGCTACGCGGTCGGAGTCGGCGGGCGGGGGTGGCTGCCGCCCGGCGTCGAGGCCAACGACCGTGTGGAGGGCGGTGACTCCCCGCCGGACCTCAAGGAGTCCTTCGCGGCGGGGCCGTTCGCGCCGACCGGTGACGCGGAGACCGACGCGGTGTGGTTCCCGCCGAACGTCTGGCCGGCGCAGGTCCCGGCGCTGCGGGAGGCGGTGACCGCCTACTGCACGGCGATGACCCGTGTCGCGGGCGCGCTGCTGGAGCTGTGCGCGGGGGCGCTCGGGCAGGAGCCGTCGACGCTGCGCGACCTCGCGACGCACCCGACGTGGACGTTCAACATCAACCGCTACCCGCCGATGACCGAGACCGGGGCCCCGCTGCCCGGGCAGTTCCGGATCGGCCCGCACACCGACTTCGGCACCGTCACCCTGCTCGACCGCGAGCCGGGGGCGGGCGGGCTGCAGGTCGACGTCGAGGGGCACGGCTGGACCGACGCGCCGTACACCCCGGGTGCGCTGACGGTGAACGTCGGCGACCTGCTCGCGCACTGGACCGGGCACCGCTGGCGGGCCGGGCGGCACCGGGTGCTGCCGCCGCAGGCCCACGCCCCGGCCGAGGACCTGGTGTCGCTGGTGTTCTTCTTCGAGCTGGACCACGACGCCGTCGTCACGCCGCTGGCCCCGCCGCTCGGCCGGACGGCGCTGGAGCCGGTGGTGTCCGCGCCGTTCCTGCGCGAACGCCTGGACGCGATCTCGGTATAGGTTCGCGCGCATGGATCCGAGCTGGCTGGACGTCGCGGTGGAGCAGGCCCGGGCCGGGCTGGCCTCGGGCGGCATCCCGATCGGCGCCGCACTCGTCGGACCCGACGGGGAGGTCCTCGGGCGCGGCCACAACCGTCGGGTGCAGGACGGCGACCCGACGGTGCACGGCGAGACCGCGGCGTTCCGCGACGCGGGCCGCCGCCGCGACTACCGGTCCACGACGATGGTCACCACGCTCTCGCCCTGCTGGTACTGCTCGGGGCTGATCCGTCAGTTCGGGATCGGCGCGGTGCTCGTGGGGGAGGCCCGGACCTTCCACGGCGGGCACGACTGGCTGGCCGAGCACGGGGTGCGCGTGCAGGTGCTCGACGACGCGCGCTGCGTGGACATGATGACCGCGTTCGTCGCCGAGCGCCCCGACCTGTGGAACGAGGACATCGGCGTCGCGGAGTAGCGCTCAGCCCGCCGTGAGCGGGACGTCCGGGTCGAGCTCGATCGCGACCTCGCGCAGCGCCACGTCGAGCACCGACCAGACCCACCGGGCCAGGTGCTCGGCGAGCTCGTCGAGCGGGATCGGGTCCGCCGAGGAGAGCCAGCGCTCGGTCGCGCCGTCGACCAGCCCGACCGCGCCGGCGGCCAGCGGCGCCGCGACGGTCGCGGGCAGCCCGGGGTAGCCACCGGTCAGCAGGCCGGTCATCCGGTCGGCGATGCGGTGCCGGATGTCGGTGACGGCCGTCGTGACCCCGGCGGCGCGCAGCACGTACCGGTAGAGCTCGGTGTGCGCGGCGAGCCACCGCACGTGCGCGGCGATGGCGGCGACGAGCATCTCCCGCGGCGTCCCGCGCGGGCTCCACACCGGCGCGAGCGCCTCGGAGTAGAGCCCCAGCGCGGCCTCGGCGATCGCGCCCTGCAGGTCCTCCAGGCCGTCGAAGTGCCGGTACAGCGCGGGCCGGGGCACACCGGCGCGACCGGCGATCTGCTCGGTCGTGGCCTCCGGTCCGTGCTCGGCGATCGCGGCCATCGCGGCCTCGACGACCTCGGCCCGCCGGGCCGCCCGCTGCCCGGCCCAGCGACGGGCGCGGCCGTCGCCGGGGGTCACGGATCCGTTCACCCGGCCATCATCCCGCGCCCGGTTGACACCGCGCCCGGTGCCACCGATGATTCGGCGATAAGGGGTACGCATTGTACGGGATACTTTCTGTCACGGATGCGGCCCGACCGTAGACGACGACCGGAGGACCGACCGTGACCGAGACGGCGACCGACACCGGGTCCGGCCCACGCCCCCGCAGGCTGACCGGCGGCGACGTCGGCATCCCGCCGCGGCACCTGGACTTCCGGCTGCCCGAGCAGATGGTCCGCTGGGCCTACGCCGACAACGCGACCGCGACGCTGTTCCTCGCGATGCTCTCGGCGATCTTCCCGCCGGGGGAGGACTTCTTCGTCCGCTCGGTGATCCACTTCCGGGACCGGGTGACCGACCCGGAGCTGCGCGCCCGGGTCGCCGGGTTCACGGCGCAGGAGGTCATCCACAGCCGCGAGCACGACCGGCTCAACGAGGCGTTCCGTTCCCGCGGTTTCCCGGTGCACGTACCGGAGTCCGCGGTCGCGCTCGCGCTGAAGGTCCTCGACCGCACCTCGCCGCGGCAGCAGCTCGCCTGCACCGCGCTGATGGAGCACTTCACCGCGGTGATGGCCGAGGACATCCTCGGCAGCGACGAGTTCGCCGAGCGCGTGCACGCCGACATCCGCGAGCTGTGGCACTGGCACGCGCTCGAGGAGCTCGAGCACAAGTCCGTGACCTGGGACGTCTACGAGCTCATCGGCACCGACGGCCCCGAGCGCGGCCGCGCCGCACCGCTGGTGGTCGCCACCGTGCTGCCCGCGGTCGTGTTCGGGTGGGCGTACCTGCTCGTGCAGCAGGGCGTCTGGCGGCGGCCGCGGGACCTGCGCGAGGGCTACCGGCTGCTGTTCGGGCGCGGCCAGTTCCTGCGCCGCGTGCTGGGCCGGATGCCCGTCTTCGGGCACCCGCGCTTCCACCCCGACCGGCACGACACCCGGGCACTGGAGCAGCGCTGGCGCGACACCCTCTTCGGCGACGACGGCGCCCTGGCCGAGCAGCTGCGCCGTCCGGTCCGCGAGGCCTGACTCAGCTCCACGGCCGCAGCACCCGCCCGGCCCACGCCGCGAGCAGCGCCTCGTCGTGGCTGACGGCGAGGACGCCGAGCCCGCGGCCGTCGACCTCGGCGGCGACGACCGAGACCAGGGCCGCGGTGCTCGACGCGTCGAGCATCGCGGTCATCTCGTCGCACAGCAGGTAGTCCGGCCGGGGCGCGAGCGCACGGGCCAGGCAGGCGCGCTGGAGCTGGCCGTCGGACACCTCGTGCGGCCGGCGTCCGCGCAGCTCGGCGGTCAGCCCGACCTGCGCGCACACCTCGTCGACGCGGGCGGTGACCCCGGACGCCCGGGCGGCGCGCAGCGGCTCGGCCACGATCTCCTCGCAGGTCAGCCGCGGGTCGGTCGAGGCCCGCGGGGACTGGAACACCACCCCGATCCGGCGGCGCAGTGGCGCGGGCGCGTCGAAGCGGAACCGGCGGACCGGCTCGTCGTCGACGGTCACCCGGCCCGACCACGGTGCGTGCAGCAGCGCCAGCACCCGGGTCAGCGTCGACTTCCCGCACCCCGACGGCCCGGCCAGCCCGAGCACCGACCCCCGTTCCACGGCCAGGTCCACGCCGTCGACGACGGCGTGCCCGGCCCGCCACCCGGCCCGCACCCCCTCCGCGCGCAGGCTCACCGCGACCCCGCCCCGGACCGGGCCGCCGCGGGGAGCGCGGGGGCGGTCGGCGGATGGCAGGACACGCTCCGCCCATCCCGGCGGACCGGGACGGGGTCGCCGGAGCAGTCGCCGGCGACCGGGCAGCGTGGGGCGAACGCGCAGCCGTCGGGCAGCGCGGACAGCTCGGGCGGGTGCCCGGGCACCGGGGTGAACCCGGCGTCGGGCAGCGCACCGAGCAGGCCGGCGGTGTAGGGGTGCCAGGGGGTCGCGAACACGTCGTCGGCGGGGCCGGTCTCGATCAGCCGCGAGGCGTACATGACGGCGACGTCGTCGGCGACGGCGCGGGCGGCGCGCAGGTCGTGGGTGATCAGCAGGACGGCGCGGCCCTCCGCGGCCAGCCCGGCCAGCAGCGTCGTGACGTGGTCGACCAGCGGCCGGTCGAGCCCGGCGGTCGGCTCGTCGGCGAGCAGCACCGGTGGGTCCCCGGCGAGCGCGGCGGCGAGCCCGGCGCGCTGGGCCTGCCCGCCGGACAGCTCGTGCGGGTGCAGCGCGGCGACGTGGCGGGGCAGCGCGGCGCGGTCGAGCAGGTCGGCGACGGTGGCCGTCGCGCCGAGCCGGGCCAGGGTCTCGCGCAGCTGGGCGCCGACGGTGCGGGTGGGGGTGAAGTGGGTGGCGGCGGACTGGGGGACCAGCCCGACCAGCCGTCCGCGGACCCGGTCGCGCAGCACGGACTCGGGTGCGGTGAGGAGCTCCACCGGATCGGACCGCTCCGGCGGGGTCAGGAGTGCCGACCCGCGGATCGACGCGGTGCCCGGCAGCAGTCCGGTCAGGGCCTCGGTGAGCACCGACTTGCCACAGCCGGACTCCCCGACGAGCGCGGTCAACCGCCCGGCACGCAGGTCCAGGTCGGCGTCGGTGACCGCGCGGACCGTGCGTGCGCGACGCCCGCGCCCGACCCGGAAGGCGACGTCGAGGCCGCGCACCGCGAGCACCGTGCCGGGTGCGGCGCCACCGGGCCCGGTCACAGCGCCTGCTCCGACCGCCGGCGCGGGAGTGTGCGGTCCCGCCACCAGGCCGCGATGCCGGCGACGCACAGCGTCGTCGCGGCCAGCAGCACGCTCGGGAACACCACGATCCACCAGGAGCCGAGCAGCACGGCCTGTCTCCCCTCGCCGAGGATGGTGCCCAGGCTCGCCAGGTGTGGTGGCAGGCCGAGGCCGAGGAAGCTCAATGCGGTCTCGTGCCACACCGCGTGCGGCAGGATCAGCACCGCCGAGAGCACCGCCTGCGGCGCGACCGCGGGCAGCAGGTGCCGGCGCAGGACCCGGCGCCGGGACGCGCCGCCGGAGATCGCGGCGTCGACGAACGGGCGGGTGCGCAGGGTCAGGATCTCCGCGCGCACGACGCGGGCCACCGTCGTCCAGTGGGTCAGCCCGATCGAGGCGATCACCGCGAGCACGCTGCCCCGGTAGAGCGCGACGATCACGATGCCGAGCAGCAGGTGCGGGACGGCGTTGACGGCGTCGACCAGGCGCATCGCGATCCGGTCCCACCAGCCGCCGAGCAGCCCGGACAGCGCCCCGAACAGGGTGCCGATCACCGTCGAGAGCACGGCGCAGGCCGCGGCGACCTGCAGCGACACCCCCAGCCCGGCGAAGCTGCGCAGCAGCACGTCACGGCCCACGGAGTCGGTGCCGAACGGGTGCGCGGGCGAGGGCGGCAGCCGGATCGCGGTGTAGTCCACGGCGCCCTCGTCGAGCCCGCCGAGCCACGGCACGAGTACTGCGGCCGCGACGAGCAGGACCAGCCCGCCGGCGCCGGCGACCAGCCGGGCCCGCCCGGACCGGCGACGGCCGCGGGGCGAGCCGGGGCGCGGCCGGCCGGCCGGGAGCCACGGGCGGGGGGCGACGGCGGTCTCAGACATCGGCGTCCACCCGCGGGTCCAGCAGCAGCACGGTCAGGTCGGCGACGAGCGACCCGGCCAGCACCGCCGCCGCCGAGAGGAGGGTCAGCGCGGCGAGCAGCGGGAAGTCCACGGCCAGCGCCGCGGTGACCACGGCCGCCGCGATCCCCGGCCAGGAGAACACCGTCTCCACCAGCACGGCGCCGGTCACGAGCTCCGGCAGCCGGTTGCCCAGCACCGTCACGAACGGCAGCAGCGCGGTCGGCAGGGCGTGGCGCAGCACGACGAGACGCTCGGGCAGCCCGCGGGCCCGGGCGCCGGCGACGTGGTCGTCGTCGAGGGAGGCCAGCAGCGAGGCCCGCACGTGCAGCACCAGCCACGGCGTCTGGGAGACCCCCAGCACCAGCGCAGGCAGCACCAGGTGCCTGCTCACCTGGCCGAACGTGGGTGCGGCCCCGGCATCGGTGAGCCCGGCGACCGGCAGCACCGGCCAGGCCACGGCGAACACCGCGATCGCACCCAGGGCCAGCACGAACGGCGGCAGCCCCTCCAGGGTGTGCCCGACCGCGGTGACGGCCCGGTCGAACCAGCCGCCCTGCCGCCACGCCGCGACGGTCCCGGCGGCCAGGGCCAGCACCAGCGACACGAGCAGAGCCAGGGTGACCAGCAGCAACGTCCACGGGAGCCGCTCGGCGACCACCTGGGCCACCGGCTGCCGCATCGACAGGCTCTGCCCGAGGTCGCCGGTCAGCAGCCCGCCCAGCCACCGGAGCAGCTGTTCGCCCACGCTCGCGTCCAGCCCGAGCGAACGTTCGGCGGCGGCGATGTCGGCGTCGCTCGCGGAGAAGATCCCGACCCCGAAGTACTGGTACACCGGCCGGAACGGCGACGCCGCCGCCAGCAGGAACACCCCGACCGCGACCAGCAGCACCGTCGGGACGCCGAGCAGCAGCCGCAGCCCGGCCAGCCGGGCCACCGCGCGGCCGCGGTGCCGGCCCGGGAGCACGGCCGTCACGAGCGGGGCGTCCAGTCCTGCAGGTTCCACCACGGGCCCCAGGTGGTGCCGTGGGTGTGCGGCTCGACGACGGGGGTGTAGCCGTGCCAGGCGTCGCGGGTGACGTAGCTGTGGCCGAGGAAGGCCAGGAAGACCATGCCGGGGTCGGCGACGTAGGCCCGCTGGAACTCCTTCACCGCCGCGGTGCGGGCGGCCTCGTCGGGCGCCCGCAGCGCGGTGTCCAGTGCCGCGTCGACGGCGGCGTTGCGGTAGGAGCCGGGGTTGTTGAACCCGTCGGCGGCGTTCGACGAGTGCAGCAGCTGCCACGCCTTGAACCCCGGGTCGAACGGGTCGCCGCCGCCGAGCACGAGCGCGTCGGCGCCCATCCGCGGCTCGATCGCCTCCCAGCCGAGTCCCTCCAGCCGGACGTCGATCCCGGCTGCGCGCACGTCGGAGGCGAACGCCTGGGCCAGGTCGCGGCGCACGGTGTCGGTGGCCGGGTACATCAGCGTGAAGCGCGCGGCCTGCCCGCCGCGGACGCGCACCCCGTCGGGCCCGGCGACCCAGCCGGCCCGCTCCAGGATCCGGCCCGCCTCCGCGGGGTCGAAGGTGAACGTCGCCGAGGGCTCGACCTGCTCGGGCAGCACGCCCGGGATCGGGTGGTGGGCCGGTTCGCCCTGGCCCGCGAGGAACGCGTCGATCATGCCCTGGCGGTTCACCGAGCGGTTGAGCGCCGCGCGGATCGCCGGGTCCGCGGTGACCGGGTTCGCGAACGGCAGCGCGACGGTGCGGTAGTCGGCGCTGGCGTGCTCGCGCAGCGCCAGCCCGCTCTGCTGCGCGACCGCGCGGGCCAGCGCCGGCGGCAGCACGGTCCCGTCGAACTCACCGGCGGCGGTGCGCTGGGCACGGGTGTTGTCGTCGGTGGCGAACACGACGGTCACCCGGGTCACCGAGGGTGCACCGCCCCAGTAGCCGGGGTTCGACTCCATGACCATCGTGTCGCCGCGCCGCCACTCGGCGAGCCGGTACGGGCCGGTGCCGACGGCCCGGGTGTTCACCGGCAGGTCGGAGACGGGGCCGCCGCCCTCGAGGACCTCCGACGGCAGGATCCCGGAGGTGAGCCGGGCCGGGAACGCGCCGTAGGGGTAGGACAGCCGGAACCGCACGGCGTCGTCGCCGACGGCCTCGACCCCGGCGAGCATCGGCACGCTCGACCGGATCGTCGCGGCGCGGGCCGGGTCGAGGATCGCCGCGTAGGTGGCGACGACGTCCTCGGGCCCGAAGGCCGACCCGTCGTGGAAGGTGACGCCGGGGCGCAGCGGCACCGTCCAGGACAGGCGGTCCGGTGACGACGTCGCCGGGCCGGAGGCGAGCGCGGGCTGCAGGGTGCGCTGCGCGTCGCGGGCGTAGAGACCGTCGTAGAACTTGCTCGCGCCCTCCGCCCCGTAGCCGAGCAGCGGGTTGAGGTCGTCGGGCTCGTAGCCGTCGGCAAGGGTCATGGTGGTGGCGTCCCCGGCCGGGCCCGCCTCACCCGGGGCGGCGGTGGGCGCGGAGCAGCCGGCCACGAGGGCGGCGGCCACCAACGGGACGACGATGTTCCGGAGGGTGATCACGCAACGGCACATTATGGGCAACAGAGTGAGGGTGGCAACGAACTGGACCGATCGGTCAGGTGGCGTACTTCTACGCAGTGACCGCGGACCGGCTCCGCCGGGGCCGCGGCCGTCCTACCGTCCGGGCGGTGCGCACCGATCCCGCCCCCGCGCGCGTGCAGCGCGCCCCGGCGACCCGCGACCAGGTCGACGCCCACCGGTTCGGTGTGCGCCGGATGGAGGCCGCGCTGGTGCGGGGGGACCCGGTGCCGCTGCACGAGCAGATCCGCTCCCAGCGGCGCGCCGTGTTCGCCGGAGTGCTGGTCGGGCTGCTCGCGCTCGGGGTGGCGGCGCTGCTGGCCCGGGTCGACCCTGCCACCGACTGGCGCTCCCGGGCGCTGGTGCAGGGGCAGCGCAGCGGCGTGCTCTACGCCGTGGTCCGCGACCCCGACCGGTCCGCGCTGCTCGTGCCGGTGCCCGACCCGGTCGCGGGACGGCTGGTCCTCGCCGCGCACGGTCGCGACGACGGTGCCACCGCCGTGCCCGTCCCGGTGCCCGACGACGCACTGGCCGCCGCGCCGCGCACCGCGCCGGCGGCCGTCCCCGGCACCGTCGGCGTCCCGCTCGACGGGGTCCCGGTCCCACCCGCGTGGGCGGTCTGCGACACCCGCGGCGAGGGCTCCGGCACCGGGACCACGATGGTGCTCGCGGGGTCGCTCGGACCCGTCCCGGCCGGACCGGAACCGGTGGCCCTGCTGACCGCCGAGGGCGGCGCGACCTACCTGGTCCACGACGGCGCCCGGCACCGGATCGACCCGTCCGACCGGAACGCCCTCGACGGGCTCGGCCTGCTCGGCGCGCCCGTCCGCCGGGTCGGCGACGGTCTGCTCTCCGCGATCCCGGAGGGCGCGCCGCTGCGGGTCCCCGCCCCCGGACCGACACCCGTCGCGGGGCTGGGGCGGAACGGGGACGTCGTGCGCAGCCAGTCGCTCGGGGCAGGGTCGACGTACTTCCTGGTGGTCGACGACGGGCTCGCCCGGATCCCGGTCACCCTCGCCGACGCCGTCCGCTCCCGGACCGGGCAGGCCGAACCGGCGACGCTTCCGCCCGGACTGGTCGACGACGTCGGGCAGACGCGGGTACCCGGGGCCGAGGCCTGGCCCGCCGCCCGTGCCGAGGTCACCGAGGTGCCCCCGGTGCTGTGCGGGACCTGGCGCGAGGGACGGCGCGCACTCGTCGCCGGCACCGGGGAGCCGGTCGCGCCCGGCGCGGTGCGGGTGCGCCTCGCCGGTGCCGACGACGCCGGGCCGGGTCTCGACACCGTGGTGCTGCCGGGGAGCGGCCCGGGGCCGCTGCGGACCGGGCCGGCCGACACCGGCGGCGGTGACGGCGGGACGCGGCTGCTGCTCGCCGCGTCCGGTGCGGTGCACGGCGTCGCGGACGCCGGGACCGGGCGGGCGCTCGGGATCGGGGAGGCGGGGGACGCACCGGCGGAGATGGTGCGCCTGCTGCCGCGGGCGGGGGTGCTGAGCGTCGCGGCGGCGCGGGAGGTGGCGGACCTGCCGGGCTGAGCCGCGGTTCAGGGCCGGCGCCGCAGCCCCGCCAGCGCCGCGACGAGCGCCCCGCCGACCGCCGCGACCGCGCCGACCCCGGCCACCACGGGCAGGTCCGGTGGCGGGGCCGACGCGAGCGGCAGCGGGGCCCGGCCCGCCCCGGGCGGGCCGGCGCGGCCGCCGGGACCGTCGGGGTCGTCCGGGGTCAGGAGCAGCGGTTCCGCGGTCAGCGCGGCCCCCGGGTCGAGCACACCGTGGCCGGTGCGGCCGTCGCCCGCGGTGGGGCGGGCCGTGGCGCGCAGCCGGTCTCCGACCTGGCGCGGGGTGAGCATCGGGAACCGTTCGCGCAGCAGCGCCGCGGTCCCCGCGACCAGCGGCGCCGAGTACGACGTGCCGCGGACCACCGCACCGGCCGGTCCGGACGGACGGGGCAGGTCCGCCCCCGGAGCGGCGAGGTCCACCCAGGGGCCCGGCACGGAGAAGTCGCCGGGGACGTCGTCGCCGTCGACCGCGCCGACGGCGAGGACCGTGTCGTAGGACGCGGGTAGCGGTCGCAGGTCCGGGTCGCCGGTGCAGGTGCCGCTCCCGTCGATGTTCCCGGCCGCGGCGACGACCAGCACCCCGGCCCGCTCGGCGCCCTCGACGGCCTCGCGCAGCGCGGCCCCCGCGGAGTCGACCTGCGCGGACGGCACGCACACCACCTCGGACACGTTGACGACGCTCGCGCCGAGTGCGACGGCCCGGTCGATCGCCGCGGCCAGGGTGCGGATCTCCCCGGCGGGTCGCTCGGTGCCGTCGGTGCCGCGGACGGCGAAGCGCCCCGAGGACTGGCGCAGGGACAGGATCCGCGCGCCCGGCGCCATGCCCGCGCCGAGCCCGGTGACGGGGTCGGCGGCTCCGGCGAGGAGCAGCGCGACATCGGAGCCGTGGCCGTCGCAGTCGGTGAGACCGTCGCCGCCGGTCAGGTAGTCCCCGCCGCCGCTGAGCCGTCCGGCCAGCCGGGGCAGCGGCGCCACCCCGGTGTCGACGACGGCGACGAGCTGCCCCGCACCGGTCGCGAGATCCGGGGGCGGCTGCGGGACCGCACCGCGGGCGGCGCCCGGGCCGTCGTCGCCGGGCGGGGTGCAGGCGCGCGTCTGCCGCAACCCGTCGGCCGGTCCCGGCGGTCCGGGCTCGGCCGCCGCGGCGACCGGCCGCGTCCACACCCCGTCGCCTGCCCCCACACCCGCTGCGGGGGGTGTGGCGACCTCACAAGGGGTGTGGACGGCGCACGACGCGGCGGGGGTGACGGAGGGGGCGACAGCGGGCGGGGTGGGCAGGGGGAGAGCGAGCAGGGATGCCGCCAGCAGCGGCACGGCCCGCCGGGCCGGGCCGGTCACAGGGTGCGGACCAGGGCGAACAGGCCCATCGCGGCCAGTGCGGCGGGCACGGCGGCGGCGGTGAGGACGAGCTCGCACACGTCGAGCGCCCGGCGGGCCGGCGGCGACGGGTTCGTCCGCGCGGCCGCGGCACCCGCGCCGACGGCGAGCAGCAGCCCGGCCGCGACGGCGAGCCGCGGCGCGGGGTCCAGCGTGAGCGCGGCCGGGACGGCGGCGGTGGCGACCGCGACCACCGCGGCCCCGGTCAGGACGCGGGCCGCCGCGGGCTCGACGAGCGCACGGGCCCGCAGGAGCAGCACCGCCGCCGTCACCACCAGCAGCAGGCCACCGGTCCAGCCCCCGGTCGCGGCGACGGCGGCGGCCCCGGCGGCCGCGACCGCGGTGCCGGCCAGCGTCCCGGTGTGCAGGCCGCGGGCCAGCCCGGCCCGGGCGGTCAGCTCCGCACCGGGCAGCACCCGCTCGGCGCCCGCGACGGACTCGGCGTCGGTCGGGACGGCCGGGGCCGGGATCCCGGCCAGGCGCAGCGCCAGCCGGGGCAGCAGGGGCCCTGCGGCCAGGGCGGGCGCCGCGAGCCCGGCCGCGACGGCCGTCACCGGGGCCTCCAGCAGCAGCCGGGCCAGCGCCGCGGCGGCGGTCCCGGAGGCGGCCAGGGCGACCGCGAGCAGGACCGGGGACACCGCCCGCGCGATCGCCTGACCCGCGGCGGCGGCCAGACCGGTCCCGGCGGCGGCGAGCAGCAGCGCCCCCGCCCCGGCAGGTGCGGGCAGCGCGGTGAGCCCGGCCGTCGCCG
Source organism: Pseudonocardia sp. 2-7 (assembly GCF_056341085.1). Lineage (NCBI taxonomy): Bacteria > Bacillati > Actinomycetota > Actinomycetes > Pseudonocardiales > Pseudonocardiaceae > Pseudonocardia > Pseudonocardia sp. 2-7. Next base: position 4,717,035 of record NZ_CP094507.1, on the reverse strand, counting down.
CTGCGGGGACGGCACAGAGTGCGGCGGCGGTCGTGAGCCGGTCGTCGTCGCGGGCGCGGTGGGCGACCAGCAGCGCCACGACGGCGCCGGCGGCGGCGAGCGCGCACGCCCACGGCCGCCACGAACCGTCCACGGTGGACAGCACGGCGCCCGCGGCGGTCGTCGCCAGCACGGCCGCCGCCGTCCCGGACCAGCGCGCCGTCCCGGCGGCGTCGGCCGCACCGCGCACCGCGGCGGCGACGGTCTCGGCGGCGTCGTCGAGCACCGGCGGCGCGGGCGCCGGGCGCGGCGGGCCCAGGTGCAGCAGCTCGCCCTCGTGGACACCGAGCTCGTCGAGGGTGGCGCCGGCGGGCAACGGGCCGCCCGCCGGGCCGGTGAACCGCCAGGCCTGCGGGGTGTCGGTGGCTGCGCGGCCCAGCAGCTCGCGCACCATCGGGACCAGCTCGGCGACGGCGACGTCGGCCGGCAGGGCCACGTCGAGGCGCCCGCGCGGGGTGTGCACCCCGACCCGGGTCCAGCGGCCGGGCACCGGCCCGTACGTGGTGGCGGGCACCGCGTCGCCGGGGCCGGTCGCGGCCGGTGCGGGCAGGACGGAGGTCACGGGCGGCTCCTGAGGCAGATCTCCCCGAACGGCCCCGGCGGGCCCGGGGCGGCTGCGAGTATCCGACGGCCCCGGTGCCGCCGTGGGCGTTCGGGAGAACCGTGAACGGGAGGCGCGTGGCGATGGCGGGGACCGTCGGGATGCGACGTCCGCGGCGCTCGGTGCCCGAGCTGCCCGGCGGCGAGCTGGTGCTCGAACCGCCGCCCGAGCCGGAACGCCCGGTCCCCGGCGGCCTCGCGGCGCGGCTGCTCCCGCTGGCGATGGTCGGCGGGGCGCTGCTGTTCGTCGTGCTGGGCCGCGGGGACACGAGCACCTGGCTGTTCGGCGGGATGTTCGCGCTGTCCGCGCTGGGCATGCTCGCCGGCGGCGGCCGCGGCGCCGGCGCGCGCACCGCGACGATGGACGAGGACCGCCGCGACTACCTGCGCTACCTCGACGTCCTGGGCGAGCGGGCCCGCGCGATCGCCGCCGAGCAGCGGCACGCGCTGGAGAGCGTGCACCCCGACCCGGCCGCCTGGCCGGACGTGCTCGCCGCGGACCGGCTGTGGGAGCGCCGTCCCGGTGACGACGACTTCGGCCGACTGCGCGCCGGGCGCGGCACCCAGCGCCTCGCCACCCGGCTCACCGCCCCGCACACCGGTCCGATGGAGACACTCGAACCGTTGTCCGCGCTGGCGCTGCGCCGTCTCCTGCGCCAATGGTCCACCGTGGACGATCTGCCGGTCGCCGTCGACACCCGCGCCTCGGCGACGATCTGGCTCGAACCGGACCCGGACGCCGCCCCGGTACTCGACCTCGCCCGGGCACTGGTCGCCCAGTACGTCACCTGGCACGGTCCCGACGACGCGCGGCTCGCCGTCGTCGCGCCGGGGGGTGCGGTCGCGCGCTGGGAGTGGGCGAAGTGGCTGCCGCACGTCGCCCACCCGCGGCTCGCCGACGCCGTCGGGCCGGTCCGGATGATCACCGACGACCCGGACCGGGTGCGGCGCTGGTGGGTCGACGAGCCGTCCGCGGCCCAGCAGCACCTGCTCGTCGTGCTCGACGGGGCCGCCGACACCCCGGGCGCGTGGGCCGGGCTGCCCGGCGTCACCGTGCTGCGGCTGGGGCCCGCGGGCGGGCGCAGGCCCGCGGCGTCGGTGCTGCGCCTGGCCGCCGGGACCGGGCCCGACGGCGTGCGCACGCTGCGCCGCGGCGGGCCCGGCGGCCGGGAGGTCGGCGTCCCCGACGGGCTCGTCGTCGCCGAGGCGCTGGCACTCGCGCGCCGGCTCGCGCGCTACCGTCCGGACGGCGACGCCGACGTCGTCGCGTCCGGTGTGGACAGTGGGGCGACGGGGTTGCCGTCGCTGCTCGGACTGTCCACGACGGACCCGGCCGGGGTCGCCGCGCTGCGCGGCCGGCGGGGGCCGGGGGAGCGGCTGCGGGTCCCGCTGGGCACCGACGACGGCGGCCGGCCGGTGCTGCTCGACCTCAAGGAGTCCGCGCAGGGCGGTGCGGGTCCGCACGGGCTGTGCATCGGCGCGACCGGCTCCGGCAAGAGCGAGCTGCTGCGCACCCTCGTCCTCGGGCTGGTGGCGACGCAGACCGCCGAGGAGCTCAACCTGGTGCTCGTCGACTTCAAGGGCGGCGCGACGTTCCTCGGGCTCGCCGGGCTGCCGCACACCTCCGCGGTGATCACCAACCTGGCCGAGGAGCTGACCCTGGTCGACCGGATGGCCGACGCGCTCGCCGGGGAGATCACCCGCCGCCAGGAGGTGCTGCGCGCCGCGGGGAACCTGTCGTCGCTGGCCGAGCACGACGCGCTGCGCCGGGACGGGGCACCGCTGGCGGCGCTGCCGTCGCTGCTGGTCGTCGTCGACGAGTTCTCCGAGCTGCTCGCCCAGCGGCCGGAGATGATCGACCTGATGGTGACCGTCGGGCGGCTCGGCCGCTCGCTCGGCATCCACCTGCTGCTGGCCTCGCAGCGACTGGAGGAGGGACGGCTGCGCGGCCTCGAGTCGCACCTGTCCTACCGGATCGCGCTGCGCACCTTCTCCGCCGCGGAGTCCCGCGCGGTGCTGGGCGTGCCCGACGCGCACCTGCTCCCGCCGACGCCCGGCGCCGCGTACCTGTCCGCGGGCACCGACGAGCTGGTGCGCTTCCGGGCCGCCTACGTCTCCGGCCCGGACACCCCGCGGGCCGAGCGCCGCCGCGCACCCGGGGCACCGCGGCTCGCGCTGCCGTTCCGCGCGGGCCCGGTCGCGCTGCCCGCCTCGGCGCAGCTCCCGGCGCCGGACCACGGGCCCGCGCCCACCGGCACCGTTCTCGACCGCATCGCCGGCGCGGTGTCCGGGCCCGGTCCGCGCGCGCACCGGGTGTGGCTGCCGCCGCTGGCGGAGCCGCCGCCGCTGCCGGTGGTGCTCGGCGACCCGCTGGTCCGGGCCGGGCGCGGGTTGTGCGCACCGGGACCGGTCGGACGGCTCGCCGCGCCGGTCGGGCTCGTCGACCGGCCCTACGCCCAGCGGCGCGACCCGCTGGTGCTGGACCTGTCCGGCGCGGCCGGGCACCTCGCCGTCGTCGGGGGGCCGCGGTCGGGGAAGTCGACCGCGCTGCGCACCGTCGTCACCGCGCTCGCGCTCACCCACACCCCGGTCGAACTGGGCGTGCACGTGCTCGACCTCGGCGGCGGCACGCTCGCCCCGCTGGCCGGGCTGCCGCACGTCGGGACCGTCGCCGACCGCCGCGCCGGCGACCTGGTGCGACGGGTGGTGGCCGAGACCGTCGCCGCCGTCGACGAGCGCGAGCAGCTGTTCGCCGCGCACGGCGTCGCCGGGATCGAGGAGTTCCGGGCCCGGCGCGCCGCGGGCGGGTTCGCCGGGGTGACCGCCACCGACCTGCTGCTCGTCGTCGACGGCTACGCGGCGCTGCGCGCCGGATTCGAGGACCTGGACGAGAAGCTGACCGCCCTCGCCGCCCGCGGGCTCGCCTACGGCGTGCACCTCGCGCTGTCCGCCGCCCGCTGGGCCGAGATCCGCCCCGCGCTCAAGGATCAGCTCGGCAGCCGGGTCGAGCTGCGGCTGGGCGACCCGTCGGACTCCGAGGTGGACCGGCGTCGTGCCGCCGCGGTACCCGCACTGCCCGGGCACGGCCTGTCCGCCGACGGCGAGGCCACCGTCGTCGCCGCGCCCTGCCTGGTCCCCGGCACCGACCCGGCCCGGGAGATCGACGACGCCTGGGACGGCCCGTCGGTCGGCCCGGTGCGGCTGCTGCCCACCCGGATCGAGGTCACCGAGCTCCCGAGCGGCCCGGGCCGTGGGCCAGCGCTCGGCGTCGACGAGGACCGGCTCGCCACCGTCGAGCTCGACCCGGACGAGCCGCACCTGCTCTGCTTCGCCGACTCCGGCGGCGGCAAGACGACCCTGCTGCGGACCCTCGCCCACGGCATCGCCGCGCGATGGACGCCCGAGCAGGCGCGGATCGTCGTCGTCGACCACCGGCGGACGCTGCTCGGCGGGGTCCCGCAGAGCCACCTGCTCGCCCACACCTCGACCGCGCAGGCCACCACCGACGCCTGCGCCGAGATCGCGGGCTCGCTCGGACGGCGGCTGCCCGGCCCGGACGTCACCCCGGCCCAGCTGCGGGAACGGTCCTGGTGGAGCGGGCCGGACGTGTGGCTGCTCGTCGACGACTACGACCTCGTCGTCCCCGCGGCGGGGTCGGCCGGCACGCACCCGCTGCTCGCGCTCGCCGAGTACCTGCCGCAGGCCCGCGACGTCGGGCTGCACGTCGTCCTCGCGCGACGCACCGGCGGGGCCGGGCGGGCGCTGTTCGACCCGGTCCTCGGGCGGCTGCGCGAGCTGGGCGCCCCCGGCCTGGTCGGCTCCGGCAGCCCCGACGAGGGCGCGCTGCTGGAGAAGGTCCGCCCCGGGCCGATGCCACCCGGCCGCGGCGTGCTCGTCGACCGGCGGGCCGGGGCGCGACGGGTGCAGCTGGCGTGGACCGAGCCGGGGTGAGCGGCGTCGCGGTCGCCGTGCACGACCGCCGCGACGCGGTGCTGCTCGCCGCCGCGGACGCCGCCGGGCTGCGCCTGGTCGCCGCGGCCCCGCCCGGCACACCCCCGGCGACGGCCGTCGCGGACTTCTTCGGCGACGAGCCGCCCGGGGTCGTCGTCCGGGTCGGGACGACGGCGGGCGGCGCCTTCCCCGGAGGCCCGCGGGTGCTGGTGGTCCCGGCCGCGGTCGCGGTGCTCGCGGCGGAACCGGAGCTGCCGGACGGGCCGGTCCTGGTCGTCGACGACGACGTGGTGCTGGTCCGCGACGGGGTGCCGGAGCGCGTGGGGGAGCGGGGCTCCGACCTCGCGTCGCTCGTGCGGGCGACCGGTGCGGAGCTGGTCGTGGTCGCCGGGACGGTCGGCCCGCTCCCCGGGGAGCACAGTGCGGCGGACACCCGGGCCGCCGACACCCGGACCGCCGACACCCGGACCGCGGGCACTCGGGCCACGGGCACTCGGGCCGCGGGGCGGCCCGGCGGCCCGGCCGGGTACCGGCTCCCGTGCCCGGTGCGCGTCGCCGGGCGGCGGCCCGACGGCGGCGACCCCTGGGGTCCGGAGGCCGCGGCGGTGGTCGGGGCTGCGGTGCTGGGCGCCTCCGTGCTCGCCGACCCCGGCCCCGACACGGTCGTCCCGCCGCCCGGCGCGGGCGAGGTGCCGGAGGAACCGGGCCGGCCCGGTGTGCCCGGCCCCGCCACCCCGCCTGCCGAGGGCCCGGACCGCGCCCGGGCGGCGATCGTCGTCGCGGGGGTGCTGGGCGCGGTCCTCCTCGGTACCGGGCTGCTGCTCGGTGGCCCGCGCCCGGTGAGCCCGGCCGGGGCCACGGTCGCCCAGTACGGCTACGCCGCCGCGCTGCCCACCGGGTGGGAGCACACCGGCGGCGACCCGCAGCGCCGACGCGTGCTGCTCACCCCCGCCGGCGGCCCGGACGGGGCCGACCTCCTCGTGCTGGAGCGCAGCCCGCTCGGCTACGACGCCGGACGCGAGCCCGACCGGGCCCGCCGCGAGCTCGCCGCGCTGGTCGGTGACCCCGGGCCGGTGCCCGCGACGGTCGGCGGCCGCGCGGTCCTGCGCTGGACCGAGACACCGGGCGACGGGACCGTCGTCGACTGGCACGTCGTGTTCTCCGGCACCGACGAGCTCGTCGCCGGGTGCCGGCGGCCGGTGGGCGCCCCGGTCGCCGCGGCCTGCGCCGAGGTCGTCGCGACGCTGCACCGGGTGCCCTGAGGCCCCGGCGTTCCCGGTCGCGAACGGTCCGCCCGGAACGGCCACGGCCACCGGCGCGCCCTGCCACTGTGCGCGGGCCGGGGGCACCGCGCCCCCGGGCCCGGGAGCCGTCGACACGGCCGCGCCGGGGTCCGATCAGGGGACGAGGTGGGACGTATGGCCGACGGGTTCGGCACGACGACCGAGGAGATGGTCCGCGCGGCGGGCCAGGTGCGGGCGGTGAGCGACGCCGTCAACGGCGAGCTCGGCCGCCTGCGCAGCCGGCTGGGACCGCTGCAGGGCCAGTGGTCCGGCACCGCGGCGACGGCGTTCGCCCAGCTGATGGCCAAGTGGGACACCGAGGCGCGGCGGCTGAACGAGGCGCTGGGCGCGATCGGTGAGCAGCTCGGCGGCACGGCGACGACGTACCAGCAGCAGGAGGACCAGAACCGCACCGCCATCACGTCGGTGCTCGGGTGAGGGGGAGCCACACCATGGGATCCGAGATCAAGGTCACCTTCAGCGCGCTCGAGACGGCGTCGGCCGACACCGTCGCGACGACCGCACGCATCAACTCCCAGCTCGAGGACCTCCGGCGGCAACTGGCGCCGATGGTCGCGACCTGGACCGGCGACGCGGCGGCCACCTACCGGGCGTCGCAGCAGAAGTGGGACACCTCGGCGGCCGAGCTGACCACCACCCTGGGCACCATCGGGAAGCTCGTCGGCCAGGCCGGTCAGAACTACCGGGCCACCGAGCAGGCGAACCGGGCCCGGTTCGCCTGACACCCGGTCCGGGGGCCCGGACGACCCCCTTGCGTCCGCCCCCGGAACCGGCGGGTACGCTTGGCTCTCGTTGTGCAGCGGTGGAGACCCGCGGGCGCCGTCCTCCGGCGACAGCGGCGGGATCGAGCGTCCCTCCGGCGTCCACCAGCAGCACGCTGAGGAACCAGAGACTAGAGAGTGGGCCGGAACCCGTGCGGACGGCCCACCAGCCGAGAACGACGACGAGGTAGATCCGTGCCCACGTACAGCCCCAAGCCCGGCGACATCCAGCACGCCTGGCACGTGATCGACGCCGAGGACGTGCGCCTCGGTCGGCTCGCCACCCACGCTGCCACGCTGCTGCGCGGGAAGCACAAGCCGACCTACGCCCCGCACGTCGACAACGGCGACTTCGTGGTCATCGTGAACGCGGAGAAGATCTCGGTGTCCGGCAACAAGCGTGCCGACAAGTTCATCTACCGCCACTCCGGCTTCCCGGGTGGCCTCCGCCAGCGCTCCGTCGGCGAGATGATCGACAGCCAGCCCGACCGCCTCGTCGAGAAGGCGATCAAGGGCATGCTGCCGAAGAACCGTCTCGGCCGCGCCATGGCCAAGAAGCTGAAGGTCTACGCCGGCCCGGCGCACCCGCACGAGGCCCAGAAGCCGCAGCCGTTCGAGATCAAGCAGGTCAGCCAGTGACCACCCCGAGCAACGAAGAGGGACAGCCCGTGACCAGCCCCGAGAACGGACCCGACGAGGTCGTCGACGCGGTCGAGACCGAGGGTGCGGCCGCCGAGGCGACCGAGACCGAGGCCACCGAGACCGAGGTCGCCGACGTCGACTACACCATCGGTGACGCCGCCGACTTCGACGCCGACGAGTTCGCCGCCGAGGCACCCGTGCTGGGTGACCGCCCGGTCCAGACCGTCGGCCGCCGCAAGGAGGCCGTCGTCCGCGTCCGGCTGCTGCCGGGCACCGGTGGGTTCACCCTCAACGGCAAGCCGCTCGAGGTGTACTTCCCGAACAAGCTGCACCAGCAGATCGTGAAGGAGCCGCTGGTCCTCCTCGAGAAGACCGAGCGCTTCGACATCTTCGCCAACCTCAAGGGTGGCGGCACCGCGGGTCAGGCCGGCGCGCTGCGCCTGGCCATCGCCCGTGCGCTGGTCGAGCTGGACTCCGAGGACCGCCCGCCGCTGAAGAAGGCCGGCTGGCTGACCCGTGACGCCCGCGCCGTCGAGCGCAAGAAGTACGGCCTCAAGAAGGCCCGCAAGGCGCCCCAGTACTCCAAGCGCTGATCGCACACCGGATGCCTCGTCTCTTCGGAACCGACGGCGTCCGGGGCCTGGCCAACGGCGAACTCCTCACTCCGGAGTTCGCCGTTGGCGTCTGTGCCTCGGCCGCCCGCACGCTCTCGAACGGCTCCGGCCGCCGGCCCCTCGCGGTCGTCGGACGCGACCCCCGCGCGAGCGGCGAGATGCTCGAGGCCGCGGTCGTCGCCGGGCTCACCTCGGCCGGTGCCGATGCGATCCGGGTCGGTGTGCTGCCGACCCCGGGCGTCGCGCACCTGGTCGCCGAGGCCGGCGCCGACCTCGGCGTGATGATCTCCGCGTCGCACAACCCGATGCCCGACAACGGCATCAAGCTCTTCGCCGCGGGCGGCCACAAGCTGCCCGACGACGTCGAGGACGCGATCGAGCGGCAGCTGGCCGCCGGGCTCGGCGCCCGCCCCACCGGGGAGGGCATCGGCCGCGTCTGGGACGCCCCGGACGCCACCGACGTCTACGTCGCGCACCTGCTCTCCGCCGCGCCCGGCTCGCTGTCCGGGCTGCGCGTGGTCGTGGACTGCGCGCACGGCGCCGCGGCGCTGGCCGCGCCGGAGGCCTACCGCCAGGCGGGCGCGGACGTGATCGCGCTGCACGCCGAGCCGGACGGGCTCAACATCAACGACGGCGTCGGGTCCACCCACCTGGAGCCGCTGCGGTCCGCGGTGCTCGAGCACGGCGCCGACCTCGGCATCGCCCACGACGGCGACGCCGACCGCTGCCTAGCCGTGGACGGGACGGGCGCCGTCGTCGACGGTGACCGGATCATGGCCGTGCTGGCGCTCGCCATGCGCGACGCCGGCGAGCTCGCCCACGACACGCTCGTCGCCACGGTGATGAGCAACCTGGGCCTGCACATCGCCATGCGCGAGGCCGGGATCACGCTGGACACCACCAGGGTCGGCGACCGCTACGTGCTGGAGCGGCTGCGCGAGGGCGGGTTCACCCTCGGCGGCGAGCAGTCCGGGCACGTGGTGCTGCCGGGCCACGCCACCACGGGCGACGGTCTGCTCACCGCCCTGCGGCTCATGTCGCGGGTCGCGCAGACCGGCACGTCGCTGGCCGAGCTCGCCTCGGTGGTCACCGTGCTGCCGCAGGTGCTGCGCAACGTGGCCGTCGCGGACAAGGACGCAGTCGCCGGGTCGGCGGACGTGGCCGAGGCCGTCGCCAAGGCCGAGGCCGAGCTGGGGGACACCGGCCGGGTGCTGCTGCGCCCGTCGGGCACCGAGCAGCTCGTCCGCGTGATGGTCGAGGCGCCCAGCGCGGGCGAGGCCGACGCCGTCGCGGGCCGGCTGGCCGAGGTCGTCGCCGCCGCGCGCTGACCCGCACACGCCGATCGGGGCCGTCACCCACACCGGGGGCGGCCCCGACGTCGTTGTCCGGGGCCCCGGAGCCCTGCCGGGCGTCCCCCCGTCGGTCGCAGCGGGGGCACGCGTTCGCGGTCGCGAACGGGATCGGCGGTTCGGGGGCGGTGCGGGTGCGACCGGGCGCAGGCTGGTCCGATGCGACCGGACGTGCGGCGGGACCCCGAGGCGCTGGACCGTGCCGCGCGCGGGATGGAGGAGCTGGCCGCCGGGCTGACCGCGGCCCCCGCGACCGGGCCCGGTGACGGGGACCGCGTGGTGCGGCTGCGGCGGGTCACGGACGAGCTGACGGCGCTGGCCGACGCGACGCGGCGCGCCGCGGCCTCGGCCCGGGCGGTGGACGCCGGCGCGGCCACGGTGTTCCGGGCCGTCCCGGGTGTCGATCAGCACCTCTCCGCCCTCGGCGGGGCGGAGACGTGCTGATCGACGGAACGGACGCCGGCGTCGCGGACCAGGGCAGGGCCCTGCGGGCGCTGGTGGGCCGGCTCGACGACACCGCCGGGCTGCTGGCCGGGATCCGTGACGCCGTCGCCGACGCGTGGGACGACCCGGCCGGGCACGCGGTGACGGCCCGGCTCGACCTCGTCGGGCGCGAGCTGCGCCGGCTGGCCGACGAGGGCGCGCGGGACGCGGCCCGGGCGGAGGACACAGCCCCCGCCGATACGGCGCGGCACGGTCCTCCGGCACACCACGACCCGGCGATGCCCGGACGCCCGTCGCGGTCGGGTGCGACGGAGCCCGAGGCCGCGGGCCCGGTACCCGCGGACGTTCCCGGCATGCGCCTTCCCGGCCTCACCGGTACGCGCGTCACCGGCCGGCGCGGACCCGTGGCCCCGTCGTTCGCGGACCCGCCCGAGCGCTGAGCCGGGCCACCGCGGCCCGGCTCCCCGGACACCGGGACCGCCTCGCTCCCGGTTGCGGCCGCCATCGGCCCTCGGGTCCGCGCGCTGATCCGCGGCCCGCGCGCGTCCGGACGCACGCGAGGAGCGGATCACCGCGCGGGCAGCGGATCACGGCGCGGGCGGATCACCGTGCGGGCGGCGGATCACCGTGCGGGCGGCGGATCACGGTGCGGGCGGCGGATCACGGCGCGGGCGACGGATCGCCGCGGCGCGGTGGTCGCGCCGCGGGGTCAGCCGCCGATGCCCAGCAGCCCCGACGACGGCTGCTGGTCCTGCTCGCCGTCGGGCTCCGGCGTGAGGTCCACCACCGGCGCCCCGGGGACGTTCCCCGAGGTCAGCGAGGACACCCGCTTCTCGTTCTGCAGCTCCTGCATGAGGAACGCCGTCACCAGCGCCCGGGTGATCTTCCGGGTCCGGTGCTGCGGGCGGTTCTGCAGCAGGAAGCTCGTCCAGTGCCTGCCCTCGCAGAACCCGAGGTGCCCGGCCTTCTCGATCTCGCGGAGCGTCACGTCGGTGCCGGCCTCGTGCTGGGCGGCAGCGATCCGCTGCGCGTGTCCCTCCATGGGGGCCAGCGAGTCGACGGCGGCGGCGAGGTGCAGCGTCGGGACGGTCACCGCGGCGGCCGCCTCGATCGCGGACGGCTTCACCTCCGACGCGGCGAGGGTCACCAGCGCGCCGAGGCGCTCACGCCGGGCCGCGGCGAGGACGGCGGCGCCGCCCCCGGTGCCGTGCCCGACCAGCGCGGTCTTGCGGGCGTCGACGCTGACGTGGCCGTCGCCGAGCCGGACGCCGACGCACACGTCGAGGACGGTGTTCAGGTCCGTGGCGAACCGGGCGACGCTCGGGACCGGGCCGCGCTGGGTGTTCGGCGCGGCGGCGACGAAACCCCAGGTCGCGAGGTGGCGCAGCAGCTCGTGGTAGCGGTGCGCGGGCTGCAGCCACGCGTGCCCGATCACCACGGCGGGCAGCTGGTAGCCCTCCGCGGGGGTGTAGACGATGCCGGGCAGACCGATCAGGCCCAGGTCGCCGTGCTTCACCGGGTTCGGCCCCGGACGCGACAGCACACCGAGGGCGTCCTTGGCCCCCTTCATCGACGGGGGTCGGGTCACGCTGGTCCGGGCCACGGTCGGCACCGTACCGGTGCAGGTCACCGCGTGCCCGACTCGCACGGACGTCCGGCGTGGCGCCGGACCGACCCCGTCGCCGGAAGATCGGCAACCGGGCGTCGATACGCTCATCCGTATGTGTGGCATCGTCGGTTACGTCGGTCATCGGTCCGCACTCGACGTCGTCCTCGGCGGCCTGCGACGACTGGAGTACCGCGGTTACGACTCCGCCGGCGTCGCGCTGCCGGACGGCGGTGAGCTGCTGGTCGAGCGCAAGGCCGGAGCCCTGGCCAACCTGGAGGCACGCCTCGAGGAGATCGGTCGCGACCGGTTCACCGGGACCTCGGGCATCGGGCACACGCGGTGGGCCACGCACGGCCCGCCCACCGACCGCAACGCCCACCCGCACCGCAGCAGCGACGGCAGGGTCGCGGTCGTCCACAACGGCATCATCGAGAACTTCCTGGAGCTGCGCGCCGAGCTGGAGGCCCGTGGCATCTGGGCGGAGTCCGACACCGACACCGAGACCGCCGCGCACCTGGTGGCGCTGGCCCACGCCGACGGCCCGACGAAGGGCGATCTGCCCGCGTCGGTCCGCGCCGTCGCCCGCCGGCTGGAGGGCGCGTTCACCCTGGTCGTGACGCACGCCGACGAGCCGGAGCGGATCGTCGCCGCCCGCCGCAACTCGCCGCTGGTGCTCGGCATCGGCGAGGGGGAGACGTTCCTGGCCTCCGACGTCGCGGCGTTCATCGAGTTCACCCGCGACGCCGTCGAGCTCGGCCAGGACCAGGTCGTGACGATCACCCGCGACGGCTACGACGTCACCGACTTCCACGGTGAGCCGGTCGGGGTCAACCCGTTCGAGGTGACCTGGGACCTCGCCGCCGCCGAGAAGGGCGGCCACGACTACTTCATGCTCAAGGAGATCGAGGAACAGCCGACCGCGATCGCCGACACCCTGCGCGGGCACCTCGTCGAGGGCCGGATCGTCCTCGACGAGCAGCGTCTGACCGACCAGGACCTGCGCGACGTCGACAAGGTCTTCGTCGTCGCCTGCGGCACCGCCTACCACTCCGGGCTGCTCGCGAAGTACGCGATCGAGCACTGGACCCGGATCCCGGTCGAGATCGAGCTGGCCAGCGAGTTCCGCTACCGCGACCCGGTGCTGGACCGCTCGACGCTGGTCGTCGCGATCTCCCAGTCCGGCGAGACCGCCGACACCCTGGAGGCGCTGCGCCACGCGAAGGAGCAGAAGGCGCGGGTGCTGGCCATCTGCAACACCAACGGGGCGCAGATCCCGCGCGAGTCCGACGCGGTGATCTACACCCACGCGGGTCCGGAGATCGGCGTCGCCGCGACCAAGACGTTCACCGCCCAGGTCGCGGCGAACTACCTTATCGGCCTGGCCCTGGCCCAGGCCCGCGGGACCAAGTACCCCGACGAGGTCGTCCGCGAGTACGAGGCGTTGGAGGCGATCCCGGCGGCCGTCGCCGAGGTGCTGGAGTCCCTCGGCGAGGCCCGTGCGCTCGGGCAGGAGCTGGCGCCGTCGAAGGCGGTGCTGTTCCTCGGCCGCCACGTCGGCTACCCGGTGGCGCTGGAGGGCGCGCTCAAGCTCAAGGAGCTCGCCTACATGCACGCCGAGGCCTTCGCGGCGGGCGAGCTCAAGCACGGCCCGATCGCGCTGATCGAGGACGGGCTGCCGGTCGTGGTGGTGATGCCGTCGCCGAAGGGGCGCGCGGTCCTGCACTCCAAGCTGCTGTCCAACATCCAGGAGATCAAGGCGCGCGGGGCGCGGACCGTGGTCCTCGCCGAGACCGGCGACGAGACCGTGCGCCCGTTCGCCGACCACCTCTTCGAGCTGCCCGCGGTGCCGACGCTGCTGCAGCCGCTGGTCGCGACGATCCCGCTGCAGGTCATCGCGGCCGAGATCGCCCGGGCCCGCGGCTACGACGTCGACAAGCCCCGCAACCTGGCGAAGTCGGTCACCGTCGAGTGATCACCGGTCGTGGAGCGGAGCGTGCGCGACGCGGGCGTCCCGCTCCACAACCGTCGATCATGGTCGCCCGGCGCTAGCCTCGCGGCCATGCACGGGCTCCACACCGCGGACCAGGTACGGGCGGCCGAGGCGGCCATGATGCGCACCGTCGGCGACGGGGTGCTGATGCGCCGGGCCGCGGCGGGGCTCGCGCACCACGTGCGGGAGTTCCTCGGCGCGACCTACGGCCGCCGGGTGGTGCTGCTCGTCGGGGCGGGCGACAACGGCGGCGACGCCCTGTGGGCCGGTGCCGAGCTGCGCCGCCGGGGCGCGCACGTCACCGCGGTGCTGCTGGCGCCGGCCCGTGCGCACCCGGCGGGCCTCGCCGCGCTGCGCGCCGCCCGCGGGCGGGTGCTGGCCCTGCACCCGCCCGGCCCGGCCGCAGGCTCCGGCCCCGCCGCGGGCGGCGACACCGGCACCGGCAGCGACCCCGGGACCGGCCCCGGCGACAGGACCGGCACCGGCACCCCGGCCGCCGGCGCGCTCGACCCGGCGCGGGCGCTGGTGGCGGGGGCGGACGTCGTCGTCGACGGGATCGTCGGCATCTCCGGGCGCGGTGCGCTGCGCGACCCGGCCCCGGAGCTGGTCGCCGCCGCCGACGGGGCGGGTGTGCCGATCGTGGCCTGCGACCTGCCCTCGGGTGTCGACTGCGACACCGGGGCGACCGACGGGCCGCACGTCCGCGCCGCGCTGACGGTCACCTTCGGCTGCCGCAAGCCGGTGCACGCCCTCGCCGCCCCGCTCTGCGGCCCGGTGCGGCTGGTGGACTTCGGGCTCGGGCCGTTCCTCGAGGGGATCGAGCCGCACGCGCGGGTGCTGTCCGACGGCGACGTCGGTGCCCGCTGGCCGGTCCCGGGACCCGACGACGACAAGTACAGCCAGGGCGTCGTCGGGATCGCCGCCGGGTCGGCCACCTACCCCGGCGCCGCCGTCCTCGCCGCGGGGGCCGCGGCCCTGGCCACCTCCGGGATGGTCCGCTTCGCCGGGTCCGCCGCCGACGAGGTCCGCAGGCACTGGCCGGAGATCGTCGCCACCGGCGACATCACCGACGCGGGCCGCACCCAGGCCTGGGCGGTCGGGCCGGGGCTGGGCACCGGCGGGCAGGGCCGGGCGGTGCTGGAGGAGGCGCTGGACCGCGGGGTGCCGCTCTGCCTCGACGCCGACGCGATCACCCTGCTCGCACAGGACGCCCACCTGCGGGTGCGCATCCACGGCGAGCCCGTCGTGCTCACCCCGCACGCGGGGGAGTTCGCCCGGATCGCGGGCGAGGTCGGGCCCGACCGGATCGGCGCCGCCCGCCGCGCCGCCGCCGACCTCGGGGTGACGGTGCTGCTGAAGGGGAACGCGACCGTCGTCGCCGCACCGGACGGACGGGTGCTGGTCGACCCGGCCGCGGACTCCTGGGCCGCCACCGCGGGCTCCGGCGACGTGCTCACCGGCATGATCGGCGCGCTGCTGGCCGCCGGGCTGGACCCGTGGTGGGCGGCGGGCTGCGCGACGCTGGTGCACGCCCGCGCCGCGACGGCGGCCGCCCGGGAGCACGGGCTGCCGCCGGTCCCGGCACCGGCGTCGGCGATGCAGGCGGCGATCCCGGTCGCGCTGCGGTCGGTCCGGTCGGCGGCGTCGGGGCACTGAAGCGGCACACCGGCGGACCTGCGCCGGGAGCGGGTTGTTAGCGTTCCGCGCGTGCCGAAGATCCTGACCAGCCTCCCCGTCGGCGAGCGCGTCGGCATCGCCTTCTCCGGTGGCCTCGACACCTCCGTCGCCGTCGCCTGGATGCGCGAGAACGGCGCGGTCCCCTACGCCTACACCGCCGACCTCGGACAGCCCGACGAGCCCGACCTCGTCGCGGTCCGCGAGCGTGCGCTGGAGTACGGCGCCGAGGCCGCCCGCGTCGTCGACTGCCGTCGTGCACTGGTCGACGAGGGCATCGCCGCGATCGCCTGCGGCGCCTTCCACATCCGCGCCGGCGGGATGCCCTACTTCAACACCACCCCGATCGGCCGCGCCGTCACCGGCACCCTGCTGGTCCGCGCCATGGCCGACGACGGCGTCTCCATCTGGGGCGACGGCTCGACCTTCAAGGGCAACGACATCGAGCGGTTCTACCGCTACGGCCTGCTCGCCAACCCCGCCCTGCGGATCTACAAGCCGTGGCTGGACGAGGCGTTCGTCGACCAGCTCGGCGGCCGCGCGGAGATGAGCGCCTGGCTGGGCGAGCGGGAGCTGCCCTACCGGGACTCCGCGGAGAAGGCGTACTCGACCGACGCCAACATCTGGGGCGCCACCCACGAGGCCAAGAGGCTCGAGCACCTCGACACCTCGATCGAGATCGTCGAGCCGATCATGGGCGTGCGGTTCTGGGACCCGGCGGTCGCGGTCGAGACCGAGGACGTCACCGTCGAGTGGGAGTCCGGTCGCCCCGTCGCGATCAACGGCACCCGCTACGACGACCCGGTCGCGCTGGTCACCGAGGCCAACCGGATCGGTGGCCGGCACGGCCTGGGCATGACCGACCAGATCGAGAACCGGATCATCGAGGCCAAGAGCCGCGGCATCTACGAGGCCCCGGCGATGGCGCTGCTGTTCGTCACCTACGAGCGGCTCGTGTCGGCGATCCACAACCACGACTCGCTGTCGGCCTACGAGGAGCAGGGCCGCCGGCTCGGCAGGCTCCTCTACGAGGGTCGCTGGCTGGAGCCGCAGTCGCTGATGCTGCGCGAGTCCCTGACCCGCTGGGTCGGCAACGCGGTCACCGGGTCGGTCACGCTGCGGCTGCGCCGCGGCAACGACTGGTCGGTGCTCGACACCCGCGGCCCCGCCCTGGCCTACGCCGAGGACCGGCTCTCGATGGAGCGCGTCGAGGACGCCCCGTTCACCCCGGGCGACCGCATCGGCCAGCTCACCCTGCGCAACCTGGACCTGGCCGACTCCCGCGCCAAGCTGGAGCAGTACTCGGCCACCGGGATGCTCGGCGGCGAGTTCGGCACCTTCGTCGGCGAGATCGAGGCCGGGCGTGCGGCGGAGATCACCGCGACGCCGTCGGACCCCGACGCCGAGCAGGCCGAGGAGTCCCTCGACCGCGCCGCGATGGAGGCCGGGACCGACTGAGCCGGGCTCAGGACCGGGCCGTCACGGACCGGGATGCGATGATCGGGGCCGTGCTACCCACGACCGACCCCGCACCCGGTCCGCGGCCCCGGCCCGGACCGGGCGCACCGGCGGCCGAGGCGGTGGTCGACCTCGACGCCGTCCGGCACAACACCCGGTACCTGTCGGGTCTCGCGTCCGGGGCCGAGACCATGGTCGTGGTCAAGGCCGACGGCTACGGCCACGGCGCCGCCGCCGTCGCACGGGCGGCGCTGTCGGCCGGGGCGACCCGGCTCGGCGTCGCCACCCTGGAGGAGGCGCTCGCGCTGCGGGCCGACGGCGTCGACGCGCCGCTGCTGTCCTGGCTGCACCTGCCCGACGCCGACTTCGCCGCCGCCGTCGCCGCGGGGGTGGAGCTGTCGGTGTCCGGCCGCGTGCACCTCGCCGCGGTGCTGGCCGGTGCCCGCGCCGCGGGCCGCCGGGTCCGGCTGCACCTCAAGGCCGACACCGGGCTGTCGCGCAACGGCTGCCCGCCCGGCGAGTGGCCCGCCCTGCTCGACGACGTCTCCCAGGGCGTCGCCGACGGCACCTGCGAGGTCGTGGCCGTGTGGTCGCACCTGGCCGCCGCCGACGAGCCGGGCCAGCCCGCCGTCGACAGCCAGGCCGCGCGGCTGCACGCCGCCGCCGCGCTCGCCCGGGACCGCGGGTTCGCCCCGCAGCTGCACCTGTGCAACTCGGCGGGCCTGATGACCCGCCCCGACCTGCACCTCGACGTCGTCCGGCCGGGGATCGCCGTCTACGGGCTCGACCCGATCGCCCGCCCCGCCGACAGCCCGCTGCGCCCGGCGATGACGCTCCGCGGCCGGGTCGCGCTCACCAAGACCGTCGAGGCGGGCGAGGGCGTGTCCTACGGCCACGAGTGGGTCGCCCGCGAACCGCGCACGCTGGCACTGGTGCCGCTGGGCTACGCCGACGGCGTCCCGCGCCGGCTCAACGACGGTGGCCGGATGCGCGTGCGGATCGGCGGCACCGTCCGGCCGGTCGCCGGACGGGTCTGCATGGACCAGTTCGTCGTCGACTGCGGGCGGCCGGGGATACTGCCGGTCGCGATCGGCGACCCGGTCGAGCTGTTCGGCACCGGCGCCGACGGCGGACCGACGGCCCGCGAGTGGGCCGACGAGCTGGGCACCATCCACTACGAGATCGTCACGGGCGTCCGGGGGCGGGTGCGCCGCACGGTGACCGACGGGCGCGGGGGAGTCGCATGAGCCGCAGGGGATGGACCGTCGCCGGGATCGCGGGCGGTGTGGTCGGCGCGGCAGGCGCCGCGGCCGGGGTCGGCGTCGCCGCGCAGCGACGCAAGATCGCCGCCACCCGCCGCAGCCTGGCCACCGAGATGTCCGCGCACGCCGGGACGCCGCCGGGCACCGTCGGCGAGGAGATGTCGGTGATGGCCGACGACGGCGTCCGCATCGCCTGCGAGGTGGTCGCCCCGGCCGACGGCTCGGAGCACGCGCTGACGGTGGTGCTGGTGCACGGATTCGCCCTGGACCGGCGCACCTGGTCCGAGCAGCGGCCGCACCTGGCCGGGCTGACCGGCCCGTCGGTGCGGATGGTGCTCTACGACCAGCGCAGCCACGGCCGCTCCGAGCGGGCGCCCGCGGACTACTGCACGATCGACCAGCTCGGCCGCGACCTCGACGCCGTCATCCGCGCGCTGGCCCCCGAGGAGCCGCTGGTGCTGGTGTCGCACTCGATGGGCGGCATGACCGTGATGGCGCTGGCCGAGCAGCACCCGGAGCTGTTCCACGAGCGCGTCGCCGGCGTGGCGCTCGTGTCGACCTCGGCGGGGGAGATGGCGTCCTCCGGGCTGCCGGGCACGTTCCTGTCCCGGCGCAACCCGGTCATCCGGGCCCTCGGCGGGCTCGCCGCGTGGCAGCCCGGCCTGGTCGAGACGGGCCGGCGCGCACTGGGCGACATCATCTGGGCGTTCACCAAGCGCTTCGCCTACGGCGACCGCCAGGTCGACCCGCGGATGGTCGACCTCGTCGACACGATGATCGACTCGAACGCCGTCGGCGCGCTCACCGACTTCGTCGGCACCCTCGGCACCCACGACCGGCTCGCGGCGCTGCCCGGCCTGTCCGGCTGCGAGGTGCTCGTCCTGGCCGGCGACGGCGACCGCATCATCCCGTGGCGGCACAGCGAGGTCATCGCCGAGGCGATCCCGACCGCCCGGCTGGTGCGCCTGCCCGGGGTCGGGCACATGCCGATGCTGGAGCAGCCCGAGGTCGTCGACGCCGAGCTCGACGCGCTGATCGCCCGCACCACCGAGCGCACCGCGGGCGGCGGGCTGCGGGCCAAGCGCCCGCCGCAGCTCACCGACACGACCGACGACGAGCAGGCCGAGGCGGGCGGCGCGCTGCAGGGCCTGCTGCGCAGCGCGGGCCGGGTCCGCCGGGGCAGCCGTACCCCGGCCCGGGCCGGCCGGTCCCGGAAGAAGGACCGGCCGTGATCCCCGCCCCCGGCGCGGACGCCGTCGTCACCGAGCTGCCGACCGTCGCCGACACCGAGGCCTTCGGTGAGACGGTCGGGCGCGAGCTGGTCGCCGGTGACGTCGTGCTCCTGGCGGGCCCGCTCGGCGCGGGCAAGACCGCCCTGGTCCGCGGCCTGGCCCGCGGGCTCGGGGTGACCGGCACGGTGGCCTCGCCGACCTTCGTGATCGCCCGCGAGCACCCCTCCGCGGGCGACGGCCCGGCCCTGGTGCACGTCGACGCCTACCGGCTGATCGGAGACGGCACAGCGGCCCGGCCGCCCGACGTCGCGGCCGAGCTGGACGACCTCGACCTCGACACCGAGCTGGACCGGGCGGTCGTCGCCGTCGAGTGGGGGGTCGGGGTCGCGGAGCGGCTCGCCGGGTCCGCGGTGACGATCACGCTGGAGCGCCGCGACGACGACACCCGGGTCGCGACGCTGCGCCGCACCGCGCGTCCGTAGGCTCGCGGGCGTGCTGGTACTGGCCCTCGACACCGCGACGACCGTCGTCACCGCCGGTCTCGTCGACCTCGGCCCCGACGGCGGGCCGCGGACCCTCGCCGCCCGCGCGCACGACGGCCGCCGCCACGGCGAGCTGCTGATGCCCGCGGTCCGTGCGCTGTGCGCCGAGGCGGGCCACGCGCTCGCCGAGGTCGGGGCGGTGGTCGTCGGTGCCGGTCCGGGCCCGTTCACCGGGCTGCGGGTCGGGATCGCCTCGGCCACAGCACTCGGCCACGCCCTCGACGTGCCGGTGCACGGCGTCGTCACCCACGACGCCCTCGCCTGGGGGCTGCACACCGGCGGGAACCTGCTGGTCGTCACCGACGCCCGGCGCACGGAGGTCTACTGGGCCGCCTACGACGCGTCCGACCCCGCCGACGCCCGCTCGGTCCGCAGGCTGACCGGCCCGGCCGTCGAGGCCCCGGAGGCGCTGGCCGCGCGCCTGGACGAGCTGGCGATCGGCACCGTGGTCGGCGATCCGGCGTTCGCCCGGCGGCTCGGCCGCGAGATCGGCGGCCCCGGCGCCCCGACCGTCGACGGGCTGGTCGGCGTCGCCGCGGCGGACCTGCTCGCCGGCCGGGCCCCCGCCCCGGTCGAGCCGCTCTACCTGCGCCGCCCCGACGCCGCCCCGCCGACCGGCCGCAAGCGCGTCACCGCGTGAACGCCACCGTCTCGCTGGGCCCGCTGTACCGGGCCGACGCGGCGCGCTGCGCGGAGCTGGAGGAGATCCTGTTCCCCGGGGACGACCCGTGGAGCGCGCAGGCCTTCCGCGACGCCGTCTCCTCCGGCCAGCTCTACCTCGCCGCCCGCGCCGGTGACGAGCTGGTCGGCTACGCCGGGCTCGCCGTCGTCGCCGGGCCGCCGATGGCCGAGGCGGAGGTGCACACGATCGGCGTCGACCCGGCGTGGCAGGGCCACGGCATCGGCCGCGCGCTGCTGCGGGGTCTGCTCGCCGTCGCCGACGAGCTGGCGGCCACGGTGTTCCTGGAGGTGCGCACCGACAACGTCCCGGCCCGCACGCTGTACGAGAGCCACGGGTTCACCGTGGTCGGGCTGCGCAGGCGCTACTACCGGCCGTCGATGGCCGACGCGCACACGATGCGCCGCGACCGCGTGCGGAAGGCCGCTCAGGACGTCGCGGACAGGTAGGACAGCAGGCGCAACTCGTCGTCGGTCAGTTCCAGGGTGAGCATCGGCAGCAGCTGTTCCAGCTGATCGACGGTGCGTGCGCTCGCGATCGGCGCGGTCACCGCGGGCTGCGCGGCCAGCCAGGTCAGGGCGACCGCCGGGACCGGGACGCCGTAGCCGGCGGAGATCTCGTCGAGCCCGGCCAGCACGGCGCGGCCGCGGGAGTCCAGGTACGCCGCCGCGCCCTCGGCGCGCGGGCCCTCCGGGGCGGGGGAGTCGGGCCGGTACTTGCCGGTCAGGAAGCCCTTGGCCAGCCCGTAGTACGGGTGGACGGCCAGCTTCTCCGACTCGGCGAGCGGGGCCAGACCCGCCTCGAAGGCGTCGCGCTCCATGAGGTTGTAGTGCGGCTGGACGGCGCTGAACGCGGTCAGCCCGTCGCGTGCGGAGATCTCCAGTGCCGACCGCAGCCGCTCCGGGGAGAAGTTCGACGCGCCGACCTCGCGGACCAGCCCCTCGCGGACCAGGGCGTCGAACGCGTCGAGGGTCTCCTCCTGCGCGGTCGCCTCGTCGTCGCGGTGGGCGTAGTAGAGGTCGATCCGGTCGGTGCCCAGGCGGCGCAGCGAGTCCCGCGCCGCGGCCGCCACGTTCTCCGCCGACAGGCCCTCGCGGCCGGGCAGGGCGCCGACCTTCGTCGCGAGGTGCAGCGCGTCGCGGTTGCCGCGGGCGGCCATCCACTCGCCGAGGATCGTCTCGGACTCGCCGCCGGAGTTCCCCGGTGCGCGCCACATGTAGGAGTCCGCGGTGTCGATCATCCGTCCGCCGGCGGCGACGAACGCGTCGAGGACGGCGAACGAGGTCTCCCTGTCCGCCGTCCACCCGAAGACGTTCGCGCCGAGAACCAGGTCAGCCACGCGTCCCAACCTACTCCGCTACAGCGGTCGCAGGCCCGGCCGACGGTCCTCGGTCACGAACCGTCCGCGGGTCTGCACCGGGGCGCCCGGCCGGCTCACGAACGGCACCACCTTGAACTCGGCCTCCATCCGGTCCGCGGTGAACCGGGTGCTGACGTAGCCGCGGCGGTTGTTGTGGAACCGGATGTGCGGATTGTCGGCGAGGACGGCGTCGGAGCCGTTCTGCTTCTCCGAGCCGTCGCCGCCCGAGGTGATCGAGCTGGACACCAGCTCGGTCCCGACCACCGGCGAGGCGGGGTCGTCGAAGCGGCGCTTCACGTCGGCGCCCCAGTGCGCGTGCACATCGCCGGTGAGCACGACGAGGTTGCGTGCGCCGCCGCGCCGTGTGGCCGCGGTCCAGGAGTCGACGACGCGGTCCCGGGAGCCGGGGTAGCCGGCCCACGCGTCGGGGTTGAAGCCGCGCCCGGCGCCCGGGGTGAAGTCGACCTGGGAGAAGAACACCTGCTGGCCCAGCACGTCCCAGCGGGCGCGGGAGCGGGCGAAGCCGTCGGCGATCCAGCGTTCCTGCGCCGACCCGGGCAGCGAGCGGGCCGGGTCGGTGCGTTCCGCGCAGTCGCTGCGGAAGGTGTCCCCGCAGGGCTGGTCGCCGCGGTACTGGCGGGTGTCGAGCATGTGGAAGCTGACCAGCCCGCCCCAGCCGACGCGGCGGTACAGCCGCATGGCGGCGCCGCGGGGGCGCTGGGCGGCGCGCAGCGGCATGTTCTCCCAGTAGGCGCGGAACGCGGCGGCCTTGCGGGCGGTGAAGTCCCCGGGCGGGTCGAGCGGGAGCTCCCGCACGTCGCCGGCCCAGTTGTTCTCGACCTCGTGGTCGTCGAACACGACGAGCCAGGGCGCGGCCGCGTGCGCGGCCTGCAGGTCGGGGTCGGCGTGGTACTGGGCCAGGCGCTGCCGGTAGCCGGCCGGCGTCGTCGTCTCCGGGCCGGCGTGGTCGCGCACGTTCCCGCCGGGCGCGACGTAGTCCTCCGCCGGGTACTCGTAGATGTAGTCGCCCAGGTGCAGCAGCACGTCCGGGCGCTCCTCGGCCATCCGCCGGTACGCGGTGAACCACCCGTGCTCGAACTGGGAGCAGGAGGTGAAGGCCATGTGCACCGGCGTCATCGACGCCGGCGGGGGCGCGGTCCGGGTGCGGCCGGCGTCGGAGACGGTGCGGCCCACGCGGAAGCGGTAGTGGTAGTCCCGGCCGGGGCGCAGGCCCGGCACCTCGACGTGCACGCTGTGACCCGCGTCCGGCCCGGTGCGGACCCGGCCGCGACGCACGACCCGGGTGAAGTGCTCGTCGTCGGCGATCTCCCACTCGACGTCGGTGGCGCGGTTCCCGAGCCCGCCCAGGCCGTCCTCGGCGACGGGGTCGGTGGCGAGCCGGGTCCACAGCACGACCGAGGTCGGATCGGGTTCCCCGGAGGCCACGCCGAGCCCGAACGGGTCGCCCGGCGGCCGGGCCGGTGCGGGTCCGGGCGCCGCGGCGGCGGCGCCGGGCAGCAGGGGTGCGGCGGCGGTGACGGCGGCGGCGCTGAGTCCGGCGCGCAGCAGCGAACGGCGGGAGGTGACCACGATGTGCAGTGCAACGCTCCCGATCGAGTGACACCGGGCCGCCGGGCGACGAGCACGTGAACAACGGGCGACGACCGGGAACTCCCGACACGCCCGAACGGCGCGGTTGAGCCCCCGCTCGGCTTCTGGCACTCTCATGGATAGAGTGCCAACGCGCGCGGCGGACGACCTCCGCCCCGGCACCCGCGACGGCGGGGCGGGAGTCGCCACGTGCGCGCTGCTGACACCGCTAGAGAACCCGTGACACCGGATTCACCCCAGGAAGGGGAGGTCATCGTCGTGGCGAACATCAAGCCGCTCGAGGACAAGCTCGTCGTCCAGGCCAGCGAGGCGGAGACCACCACCGCCTCCGGCATCGTCATCCCGGACACCGCCAAGGAGAAGCCCCAGGAGGGCAAGGTCCTGGCCGTCGGCCCGGGCCGGGTGGACGACAACGGCAACCGCGTCCCGCTCGACGTGGCCGTCGGCGACGTCGTCATCTACTCGAAGTACGGCGGCACCGAGGTCAAGTACAACGGCGAGGAGTACCTGATCCTCTCCGCGCGCGACGTGCTGGCCGTCGTCAACTGACGCGAGGCACCGCCTGACGTACCGCCCCGGGTGGTCCACCCTCACGGGTGGCCCGCACCGGGGCGGTCGCGTCTCTCCCCCGAGAACCCGAGTATCCCGAGAGGCAGCGAGAACAAGACATGGCGAAGCAGATCAGCTTCGACGAGGAGACCCGTCGCGCGCTCGAGCGCGGCGTGAACCAGCTCGCCGACGCGGTGAAGGTGACGCTCGGCCCGCGCGGCCGGCACGTCGTCATCGACAAGAAGTTCGGCGGCCCGACCGTCACCAACGACGGCGTCACCATCGCCCGTGAGGTCGACCTCGAGGACCCGTACGAGAACCTCGGCGCGCAGCTGGCGAAGACCGTCGCGACCAAGACCAACGACGTCGCGGGTGACGGCACCACCACCGCCACCGTGCTGGCCCAGGCGCTGGTCAAGGAGGGTCTGCGCAACGTGGCCGCCGGTGCGGCGCCGTTCGCGCTGGGCCAGGGCATCGCCGCGGCCTCGGCCAAGGTCTCCGAGGTGCTGCTGGCGAAGGCCACCCCGGTCGACGCCAAGAGCCACATCGCGCAGGTCGGCGCCATCGCCTCGCGCGAGCAGGAGATCGGCGACCTGATCGCCCAGGCGATCAACACCGTCGGCAAGGACGGCGTGATCACCGTCGAGGAGGGCTCCACCCTCTCGACCGAGCTGGAGATCACCGAGGGTCTGCAGTTCGACAAGGGCTACCTGTCGCCGTACTTCGTCACCGACTCCGAGTCCATGGAGGCGGCGCTCGACGACCCGTACATCCTGCTGCACCGCGACAAGATCGGGTCCATCCAGGACCTGCTGCCGCTGCTGGAGAAGGTGCTCGGCGAGGGCAAGCCGCTCCTGATCATCGCCGAGGACGTCGAGGGCGAGGCGCTGTCCACCCTGGTCGTCAACTCGATCCGCAAGACCGTCAAGGTCGCCGCGGTCAAGTCGCCGTTCTTCGGTGACCGCCGCAAGGCGTTCATGGACGATCTCGCGGTCGCCACCGGCGGTCAGGTCATCAACCCCGAGGTCGGCCTGAAGCTGAACGAGGCCGGGCTCGAGCTGCTGGGCCGCGCGCGTCGCGTCGTCGTCACCAAGGACGCCACCACGATCGTCGAGGGCGCCGGCTCCAAGGCCGACGTCGAGGGTCGTGTCGCGCAGCTCAAGCGCGAGATCGAGGAGTCCGACTCCGACTGGGACAAGGAGAAGCTCCAGGAGCGCCTGGCCAAGCTCTCCGGCGGCGTCGCGGTCATCAAGGCCGGTGCCGCCACCGAGACCGCGCTCAAGGAGCGCAAGCACCGCATCGAGGACGCCGTCGCGGCGACCCGTGCGGCGGTCGAGGAGGGCATCGTCCCCGGCGGCGGTTCCGCGCTGGTGCACGCCGCGGCCGAGCTCGAGGGCGGGCTGGGCCTGACCGGTGACGCCGCGACCGGTGTCGCGATCGTCCGCAGGGCACTGTCGGCGCCGCTGTTCTGGATCGCCGAGAACGGTGGCGACGAGGGCGCGATCGTCGTGTCCCGCGTCGCCGAGGGCGGCTGGGGGACCGGGTACAACTCGGCCACCCGCTCCTACGGCGACCTGCTGGCCGACGGCGTCATCGACCCGGTCAAGGTGACCCGGTCGGCGGTGGAGAACGCCGCGTCCATCGCGCGCATGGTGCTGACCACCGAGAGCGCCGTGGTGGACAAGCCGGAGAAGGCCGACCCGGCCCCGGCCGGTGGCCACGGGCACGGTCACGGTCACTGATCCGGTCCGAGCACGACGACGGCGGGCGACCCTCGGGTCGCCCGCCGTTGTGCGTTGCGGGGCAGGAAGTGTGTGCCGTCCGGCGGGAGATGGGAGCCCCCGCCGGTCGGGGCTCTCTAGGCGGTGTGAATCTCCACCGGCTGGACGGTCGCCTCGGCGGCGACCTTGAGCGTGCGGCGCGGACCGCGGATGATCGCGTCCCGCTCGGACTCGGACAGGCCGCCCCAGATGCCGTAGGGCTCGTGCACCTTCAGCGCGTGCTCGCGGCACTGCTGCACCACGGGGCACTCGGAACAGACCTGCTTCGCTCGGGTCTCACGACGGGCCCGGGCGGGACCGCGCTCACCCTCGGGATGGAAGAAGAACGCGCTGTCCATCCCCCGGCAGGCTCCCTCCATCTGCCAGTCGTAGATGTCGGCGACCGGGCCGGGAAGCCTCCGGATGTCCGCCATGTTCGTCACCTGCCTTCGCTATCGAACCTGATGACGCTCAGATTCCCTGGCCATGGCGGCCGCAAACCTGATTCGAGGTGAACGATGGTGCACGTCCGACAGGGTGGTGCACGGCGGGCGCCGTCGGCGGAGGTCCGGGCCCTGCTCGCCGGGGCGGTGACGGACCGGGAGGTGGCCGCGTCGGCGCGCCCGGACGGGCCGGCGGAGCTCCGGTGGGCGGCCGCCGTCGCCCGGGGCGGCTCCGGGCACTACGCGGCCGCGGCCGCGCTCCTCGACGGGGTGCGCCGCGACCCGGCGACCGGGGTCGTGCCGCGGGCGCACGCGACCGTCACCCGGGCCTCGCACCTGCGCCAGCTCGGCGGGCACCGCGCCGCGGCCGCACTCGACGGCGCCGCGCTCCGGCTGGTGCTGCCGGGCGCGGTGACCCCGGGCGACCCCGGGCCGTGGGGCCTCGGCCGCGCCGCGGCCGTCGCCGACGCGCTGACCGGGCTCGCCGCCGACGCGCTGGGCCGCCTCGACGCCGCGACCGCCGCCGTGCTGCTGCGCCGGGCCGGGCCGTGGTGCGGTCCGCACGGCCACCGCACCCGGGTCCGCCACGGCTGGGTGACCGCGGAGACCGCACTGGTCGCGGGTGACCCCGCGGCGGCGCTCGCCGCCGCCGACGAGGCGCTGGCCGGGGCGCGGGCGCTCGGGTCCGCGCGGCACGTGCTGAAGAGCCGCCTGGTCCGGGCGGTCGCCGCCGGGGTGGCGGGGCACGACCGGGCGGACGTCGTCGCCGAGCTGGACGCGGTGGCCGCGGACGCGCTCGTGCACGGACTGCTACCGCTGCACCGCCCTGCGCTGCTCGCCCGGGCCGACCTCACCGGGCCGGCACCGGGGCCGGACGGGGCACCGGACCCGGCCGGAGGTGGTCCGGATGTCGTACCCGCTCGGCCGCACCGCGGGCGCCGCGGGGCCGATCGGGCGATGCCGGAGGCCGGTTCCGGACCGGTCGCCGGAGCGCGACACGCCGGAGCGTCACCATTCGATACGCGCAGTCGCCGAGCGGGTGCGGAGGGTCGCCGACATGCGGTGTTGCACACGGTGAGCGTCATCTATACGCGAAGTGACCGTAGCGGGCGAGAACTGCTGCGGGAGTAGTGCCCGGAGCCGGGCCCGGACGATGTACCGTATGGATTACTCCATTCGGCGACGCTTCACCCACATGACGCTGATGCACGTGGGTCAGAGCGCCGAACGGAGGGCACAAAATCGCCCCGACCGTGTCAAGGTGAGAGTGTCACCCGCCGATTCGGAGGGTGAAGAATCACCCGGCTGCAGGAAGCTGCAGGAAGGAATCGTCGTGACGACGGTACTCATCTGCGACGATCGTCGCAGCGTCCGCGAGGGACTGACTCGCGTCATGTCCGCGGTCCCGGGGGTCCAGCGCATCGACTGCGTCGCCCACGGGGACGAGCTCCTCGCCCGCTACGCCCGCCAGTCCGTCGACGTCGTCCTGGTCGGGACGCAGCGTGCTGTGCCCACCGGGGTGGAGGCCACCCGGCGACTGGTGGCCGCCCACCCGCAGGCCAACGTCATCGTCTTCGGAGCCCCGGACGACGCCGGCAGCATCGCCGCCGCCATCGCCGGCGGGGCACGCGGTTACCTGCGCTGGGACGCCTCGCGTCCCGAACTGGTCGCCGCGCTGGCACACACCCTGGCCAGCACCTCGGTGCCGACCCCGCGCGTCCCCACCGACCCGGGGGTCCAGCTCACCGAGCGCGAGCTCCAGGTGCTGCGCGGGATGAGCCAGGGCAAGAGCAACGGCCAGATCGGCCGCGAGCTCTACCTCTCCGAGGACACCGTGAAGACCCACGCCCGCCGGCTGTTCCGCAAGCTCGGCGTCCGTGACCGCGCACAGGCCGTGGCCCACGGCTTCCGGCGCGGCCTGGTGTCCTGACCGGGGCCCCACCCGGAACGGCACGAGAACGCACCACCGAGCGACCGACCCCGAACCGGCCGCTCCACCCACTCGCCCGCGGGTGGGCATCGTGAGCCGGACCGACCCCCGCGGTCCGGCTCCACGCCCGGACATCC
Source organism: Pseudonocardia sp. 2-7 (assembly GCF_056341085.1). Classification (NCBI taxonomy): domain Bacteria; kingdom Bacillati; phylum Actinomycetota; class Actinomycetes; order Pseudonocardiales; family Pseudonocardiaceae; genus Pseudonocardia; species Pseudonocardia sp. 2-7. The sequence continues at coordinate 4,689,095 of NZ_CP094507.1, read as the reverse complement.
CCGTGTCCGGCCCACGCACCCGGGCCGCTGCAGACCCCGCGGCCCGCACCCGGGACACCACGCCCGGGACCCCCGCCCCGACCGGCTCCGGCCGGTCCGGCGCCCCGGTGACGGGACGCCGGTCGTGCTCCCCGCGACCGGACCCTGCCGGGGCGCACGGCCGCCCCGGGCGAGGCCGACGACGGATCCGCCGGACGCCGTAACCGTCCGCCTCCGATCGGTCCTCGTCCGACGAGCGGTCGGGGGGACGCCGGGAATCGTCCTCCGGCGTCCCCCTCGTCCCTGGTGTCACATGCGTCGCCGCAGCCCCGCGGCCCCGGCGGCGACCCGTCCGGACTCCGCGCCGAACCGGATGCGACCCGCGCCGGGCGGTCCACGGCCGGTGATCGGGCGCGGACGATCTTCACTGCGTCCGGTGACCGCAAATCTGCGGTGGGTGACGAACCGCTCGCCGACCGTGGCCGCCCCGTGGCCGTGTTCCGGCGTGGTCCCGCGCAACCCGGAACAGTGCACGATCGTCTGATCTGACATGGAGCGACTCCCGTCGGCGAGCCCCGCTCGGATACGGTGGATCCGAGCCGATCCCACCTGCGCGGACGCGGGTTGCCTCCACGATCGGATGACACTGCTGGAAGCTCGTAACGCCTGGGCGGTTCCCCACGATGAGTGAATCAAGAGACGTTCCCGACGAGTGGATCGAAGCGGCCATGGCCGGCGATCGGTCCGCGGTCGAGCGCGTTCTCGCCATGATTCGGCCCCTCGTCGTGCGCTACTGCCGCGCCCGTCTGGGGACCGACCGAGGGTCCGTCTCGGCGGACGATGTCGCCCAGGAGGTCTGCGTGGCCGTGCTCACGGCGTTGCCGGGGTATCGGGTGCAGGGTCGCCCGTTCCTCGCCTTCGTCTACGGCATCGCGTCCCACAAGGTCATCGACGCGCACCGGGCTGCGTCCCGGAACCGCTCGGAACCGATGGCCGACGTGCCGGACCGCATGGAGTCGTCCGACGGTCCGGAGTCCCGGGCCCTGCAGGTGGAACTGTCGGAGGAGATGTCCAAGCTCCTGGAGATCCTTCCGGACAAGCATCGGGAGATCATCGTGTTGCGCGTGGTCGTGGGTCTGTCCGCGGAGGAGACCGCGGCAGCCGTCGGCTCCACCCCGGGCGCCGTCCGCGTCGCCCAGCACCGGGCGCTGGCCCGGCTGAGGAAGATGATGAGCGAGGAGGTGGTCCGGGATGCGTGACCAGGGTCCGCACGGTCCGGGCTTCCCCCCGCCGCCCGGTGAGGGCTGGGAGCGCCCGCCCGCACCGGTGACGCGTGGCCGCTTCGGCGAGCCCCGCCCTCCCCGTACCAACGGCCACTCGCATCCGCTCGGGCACCGGGGTCACCCGGTGCCGTTCGACGGGCGCACCGTCCCGCAGCCGGCCGTGCAGCGGCACGCCGCCCGCGCCGACGAGTGGGACGACCTCGACGGCGTCGAGGACGACGGCCCGATCGACCTCGTCGAGCTCCAGGCCGACGACGAGCTGATCAACGCCCTGTCCTCCGGGCTCGGCGTGTCCGGCCCCGGCCGGCGCGGCTACGACGTCGACGACCACCTGACCGCGATGCTCTCGTCCTGGAAGGACGAGGTCGAGCGCGACCCGATCCCGCAGCTCCTCGACACCGACGAGGCCGTGCAGATCCTGCAGCCGGCGAAGCCGTCGCGGAAGGTCTCCTTCCTGCGTCCGCTCGTCGCCGCCGCGGCGGTCGCGGCGTGTGCGCTGGCCGTCGTCTCGATCAGCGCGCACGAGGCCGAGCCGGGCGACGCCCTGTGGGGTGTCTCCCGGGTGCTCTACAGCGAGCGCGCCGAACAGGTGCAGGCCGCGACCACGCTGCGCGAGGGCATCGAGCGGGTCAACGCCAAACTCGCCGCCGGGGACACCGTCGGTGCGCAGCAGGAACTCGCCGCGCTCGGCCCGCTGGTGGACCGCACCGCGCCCGACCTGCGCAACGACTTCGAGCAGCAGAACCGCTTCCTGAGCCAGAAGGTCGCCGAGACCCCGCCGGGCACGCCGACCGACCCACGGTCGCCGCTGCGCGACGGGACCCCGGCCCCGCCGCCCCCGGTCTCCGAGGGCGACGAGGACACCCCGGCGCCGGACCCGCGTCCGACGCAGGGAGCGACCACCCCGGGCGGCCCGACCTCCCCGGAGGGCACCACCGACCCGTCCGTGCTGAACGGGCCGGGTGAGACGTCGCCCACGACGTCGCCGTCGCCGTCGGAGACCTCGCCGACGACGGAGGGCCAGGCGGACCCGACGACGCCGACGACGGCGCCCACGACCCGGCCCACCGCGGCCGGGGAGGGACAGGCCGACCCCTCGGACGACACCACGCCCCCGCCGTCGTCGACGACGACCGGTGCGGTGAGCAGCACACCGAACTGACGCGGTCCGGCACGCAGCACGGCGACGGGCCCCGGAGGATCTCCTCCGGGGCCCGTCGTGTGTCTCCGGGGTGCCGCGCTCAGTCGGCGAGGGTCGCGTCGGCGTACCCGCGGCAGTACTCCCACGTGACGTAGTGCGCCGGGTCCGGGTCGTAGGCCGGCTCGTGCGGCCGCATCCGGCCCTCGTCCAGCAGCTGCTGCAGGCTCGCGCGCAGCAGGTTCCACTCGTGGAAGTGCTGTTCGCCGCAGTCCGCGCAGTCGACGACGATCCCGCGGACGCCACGGCCCGCCAGCAGCGCCTGGTACACGGCCAGGTCCGCCAGGTCGGCCAGGATCTCGCCGCGGTCGGTCTCGTTCAACGGGGGGACATCGGAGTCACCGGAACCCGGCCACGGGCCGTCACCACGGTCGTCATAGGCCTGCATCGAGAGCGCAGGGTCATCCGGGTCTCCGGCGAACGGGTCCGGTGGCAGCGCCTCTGGTGACACGGCGTACACGGTACCGGTGCAGGGGGTCGGGCCCCGGCCCACCCCGGGGTGGTGGACGTACGATGGCGGCCTGCGGCGGGAGCCCGCCGTCAGCGTCGACCGCACCGCCTCGACAACACTGCTTCGACCGCAAGAGGAGCCCCGGAGAGATGACGAGCGAGATGGGCGGCCTGCCGGACAAGTTCGCGATGCTCGGACTGACCTTCGACGACGTGCTGCTGCTGCCCGCCGAGTCGGACGTGATCCCCAGCTCGGCCGACACGTCGAGCCAGGTGACCCGCCGGGTGCGGGTCCAGGTGCCGCTGGTCTCGTCCCCGATGGACACCGTCACCGAGTCCCGGATGGCCATCGCGATGGCCCGCGCCGGCGGTCTCGGCGTGCTGCACCGCAACCTCTCCCCGGACGCACAGGCGGCCCAGGCCGAGGTCGTGAAGCGGTCCGAGGCCGGCATGGTGACCGACCCGGTGACCTGCAGCCCCGACGCGACGCTGGCCGACGTCGACGCCCTGTGCGCCAAGTTCCGGATCTCCGGTGTGCCGGTGACCGACGAGACCGGCCGGCTGGTGGGGATCATCACCAACCGCGACATGCGCTACGAGGTCGACACCGACCGGCCCGTGTCGGAGGTCATGACCCGCGCGCCCCTGGTGACGGCCAAGGTCGGCGTCACCGCGGAGGCCGCGCTGGGCCTGCTGCGCCGGCACAAGCTGGAGAAGCTGCCCATCGTCGACGGCGACGACATGCTGCGCGGCCTCATCACGATCAAGGACTTCAACAAGACCGAGCAGTACCCGCTGGCGACCAAGGACCCGGACGGGCGGCTCGTCGTCGCCGCCGCGGTCGGGGTCGGCGACGACGCCTACGCCCGCTCGATGCAGCTCGTCGAGGCCGGTGTGGACGTCCTGATGGTCGACACCGCGCACGGCCACTCCCGCCGGGTGCTGGAGACCGTCGCGAAGCTGCGCGCCGAGGTCGGCGACCACGTCGACGTCGTCGGCGGCAACGTCGCCACCTACGAGGGCGCCAGGGCGCTCGTCGAGGCGGGCGCGGACGCGGTGAAGGTCGGCGTCGGGCCGGGCTCGATCTGCACCACCCGCGTCGTCGCCGGGGTCGGCGCCCCGCAGATCACCGCGATCTACGAGGCCACCCGGGCGTGCGCCCCGGCCGGCGTCCCGGTCATCGGCGACGGCGGCATCCAGTACTCCGGTGACGTCGCCAAGGCCATCGCGGCCGGCGCGTCGACGGTCATGCTGGGCTCGCTGCTGGCCGGCACCGCGGAGTCGCCGGGTGAGGTGGTCCTCGTCGGGGGCAAGCAGTTCAAGACCTACCGCGGGATGGGCTCGCTCGGCGCGATGCAGGGCCGTGCCGGTGCCGCGGGCCGGTCCTACTCCAAGGACCGCTACGCCCAGGACGACGTGCTCAGCGAGGACAAGCTCGTCCCCGAGGGCATCGAGGGCCGGATCCCGTTCCGCGGGCCGCTGTCCTCGGTGGTGCACCAGCTCGGCGGCGGGCTGCGCTCGGGCATGGGCTACGTCGGCGCGCAGACCATTCCGGACCTGCAGCAGGCGCGCCTGGTGCGGATCACCGCGGCCGGTCTCAAGGAGAGCCACCCGCACGACATCACGATGACCGTCGAGGCCCCGAACTACGCCGCCCGGTAGTCACGGGGGCCCCAGCACCATCCTGAGCAGCGCCGCTTAGGGTGGTGCCCGTGCGTGACCTCGTGGAGATCGGGATGGGCCGGGAGGCCCGTCGTGCCTACGACCTCGACCAGATCGAGATCGTCCCGTCGCGGCGGACCCGCAGCTCGAAGGCCGTCTCGACGGCCTGGCAGCTCGACGCCTACCGCTTCGACATCCCGCTGATGACCCACCCCACCGACGCGGTGGTGTCGCCGGACTCGGCGGTGCGGATCAGCGAGCTCGGCGGGCTGGGGGTGCTGAACGCCGAAGGCCTGTGGGCCCGGCACGCCGACCCGAAGGGCGCGCTGGAGCGTGTCGTCGCGGCGGCGACCGGCGACGAGCCGGACTCCGCGGTGGCGCTGCTGCAGGAGCTGCACCAGGCCCCCATCCAGCAGGACCTGATCACCGAGGCGCTGCGCCCGCTGCGCGACGGCTCGCACACGGTGGCGGCACGGGTCAGCCCGCAGCGCGCCCGTGAGCTCACCCCGGCGCTGCTCGCCGCGGGCGTCGAGATCCTCATCGTGCAGGGCACGATCATCTCCGCCGAGCACGTCTCGGACGGCGAGCCGCTCAACCTCAAGGACTTCATCGCCGAGCTGGACGTCCCGGTCGTCGCCGGCGGGGTGGGGGACTACCGCACCGCGCTGCACCTGATGCGCACCGGCGCCGCCGGCGTCATCGTCGGGTACGGGCAGTCCACCTCCACCACCACCGACGAGGTGCTGGGGGTCGGGGTGCCGATGGCGACCGCGATCGTCGACGCCGCGGCGGCCCGCCGCGACTACCTCGACGAGACCGGCGGCCGGTACGTGCACGTGATCGCCGACGGCGGCATCGGCACCTCCGGTGACATCGCCCGTGCCGTGGCCTGCGGCGCCGACGCGGTCATGCTCGGCGAGCAGCTGGCCGAGGCCGCGGAGGCCCCCGCGGGCGGGCTGTACTGGACCTCGTCGGCGGCGCACCCGTCGCTGCCGCGCTCGGAGGTCACCGGCCTCGCGCGGTCCGGGCGGACCCTGGAGCAGGTGCTGTTCGGGCCGACCGACAGCCCGTACGGCACGACGAACCTGTTCGGCGCGCTGCGGCGGGCGATGGCGAAGACCGGCTACTCCGACCTCAAGGAGTTCCAGCGGGTCGGGCTGAACCTGCGTACCTGAGTCACCCCTCGGCGGTCACGGCCGCCACGAACTCCGCGGCCCGCTCCCGCAGCCCGGCCCGTCGCTCGTCGACGGTCGTGCCGGGGGCGGGCTTGAGCGCGGCCGTCGCCGACTCGACGCGGACGTGCTCGGCGCAGGCCAGGTCGGCGCAGATGTAGGTGCCGACGGTGTCGCCCTGGCGCCCCTTCGCACCGCGGCGCGGGGCGGCGAACAGCGCGACCCCGCCGACGGTGTGGGTGGTCCGGCACAGCGCGCACATCGCCGCCGCGCGGGTGGCGCCGGTGGCGGCGCGCAGCACGACGCCGGCCGGGCCGTCGTCGGTGGGGACCAGCAGCACCCCGCGGTCGGGGGCCTTCGGGTCACGCCAGCCGCGGACGTCGTCGAGCCGGTCGGGGTCCAGGTCGCGGACCCACGCGGGCAGGACCATCCGCGTCGCCTCCCCCTTGGAGCAGTTGGTGAGGGCGCGGCGGATCCGGGTCTCGGTCGGGCTGGTCACGGCGGGCCACGCTAGGCGCCCGTCGCCGCGGGGGTCGAGCGGGTTTCGCGCGGTAGGTTCGACGGCGACGCCGTCGTCAGCCAGGAGGAGCCCGCCGATGAGCCGCCCCACCGCCGGAGCCGCCATGGGCGGTGGACGAGCCTTCGTCGACGCGACCGGGACCCCGGTGCCGCTGCGCGGACCGGTCGTGCGGGTGGTGGCGACCGACCCCCGGGTGGGGGAGCTGCTGCTGGAGCTGGGCGCCCAGCTGGTCGGCTGCGCGGGGACGCTCGACGGCGTCGACCCGGTCGGTGACGACCGCAGCCCGGACCCGCAGGCGGTGCGGGCACTGCGCCCGGACGCGATCGTCACCGGCACCGCCGACGGCCGGTACGACCTGGCCGACCCGGCGCTGCTCGGGCGGCTGCGCGACATCGCGCCGACGGTCGCCGTCGACCTGGGGCGCCGCGCCGCGAGCGCCGCGGACCTGCGGGCGCTGCTCGGGTCGGTGCAGCCGCCGCCGCTGCGCTCGCGCGGGCGGCACGAGGACTGAGGCTCAGCCCGCCAGGACGGCGCGGACGCGGTCGGTGACGGCCGCCAGGTCGTCGCGCACCAGGTTCGCCTGCGCGGTGAAGACCGACAGCTGCGACGGGTCCAGCGCGAGCGCCCCGGAGGTCCCCGCGGTGGCGGCGGCGGTGCCGTGGTCGAGCAGCGCGGTCCAGGACGTCTGTGCGACGGCGTCGGGCACGGCGTCGTGGGCCCGTGCGGCGTCGATGGCGGCCTGCAGCCGCCCGCAGGCGACGGCGAGCGCCACCGCGTCCTGACGGCCCGCGGCGTCGGCGACGCGGGTGAAGCCGTCGCCGATCGCGGTGAGGTGGGTGAGCCCGCCGTTGTCGCGCCAGGCGGTCATCGCGACGACCGGGTCCCCGGCCCACAGCCCGGTCCCGGCGGCGGACCCGACCAGCGACGCCGCGACGGCCTGCGGCAGCGGCGGGCCCTGCGGCACCGTCGCGCCGGAGGCGGTCACGGCCTGCGGGGTGGGCAGCGGCGAGGTCGCCGACGGGGTCATGATCAGGCCCGCGGCGGCGATCGCCGCGGTACCGGTGGCGGCGGCGCACAGGAACACCGGCAGGATCCGGGTCCGGAACGCGCGGGCCCGGGGGACGACCGCGGCCACGAAAGCCGGCTCCGCGGACTCCCGGACCGGCTCCGCGACCGCGGGCTCGTCGACGGGGGGCGCGGCGGGTGCCCGCGCCGGGGCGACCGGGGCCGGGCTCCCGCCGAGCAGCCCGGTGGTGCCGAGCGCCCCGAGGCCCAGCGCGTCCACCCCGAGCGCGCCGGTGCCGAGCGTGCCGGCGGCCGGGCGGGTCTCCTGCTCCGGCGCGGAGCGCTGGGCGGGGACGAGCGGCGCGGCGGTCGTGGTGGTGGCGCCGTCGACGGCCGGGTCGGCGGGGGTGTCGCCGGTGCCGGTGGTGTGGCCGGTCGGGGTGGTGGCCATCGGGGTGCCTCCAGGTCGTACGGTGCCGTCCTCCCCCCATCGGAGCAACCGGGCCTCGCCGTTACGCCGTACCGCCCGCGGCCGGCGGGGATCATCAGGATCGAGGAGACGGTACGGACGACGGGTGACCTGGATCGCCCGTTTACCCTGGTCGTGTGCAGACCCCGACCGTCCTCGTCGTGGACTACGGCGCCCAGTACGCGCAGCTCATCGCCCGTCGCGTGCGCGAGGCGGACGTCTACTCCGAGATCGTGCCCGCGTCCCTGCCCGTCGCCGAGATCGTGGCCCGCGAGCCCGCCGCGGTGATCCTCTCCGGCGGCCCCGCGAGCGTGTACGCCGACGGGGCCCCCGCGGTCGACCCGGCGCTGTTCGAGGCCGGTATCCCGGTGTTCGGCATGTGCTACGGCTTCCAGGCGATGGCCCGGGCCCTGGGCGGCGAGGTCGCCCACGACGGCACCCGCGAGTACGGCCGCACCGAGGTCGCGCTGACCGGTACCCCCGGCACGCTGCACGAGGGACTGCCCCGCACGCACCCGGTGTGGATGAGCCACGGCGACTCGGTGACCGCCGCCCCGGCGGGATTCACCGTCACCGCGTCGACCGACCGGGTCGCGGTCGCCGCGTTCGAGGACACCGACCGGCGTCTGGCCGGCGTGCAGTACCACCCCGAGGTCGGGCACTCGCCGCACGGCCAGGAGGTGCTGCGCCGGTTCCTGCACGACATCGCGGGCATCCGCCCGTCCTGGACCACGGCGTCGATCATCGACGAGACCGTCGAGGCGATCCGTGCCCAGGTCGGCGACGGCCGCGCGATCTGCGGGCTGTCCGGCGGGGTCGACTCCGCCGTCGCCGCCGCGCTCGTCCAGCGCGCCATCGGTGACCGGCTGACCTGCGTGTTCGTCGACCACGGGCTGATGCGGTCCGGGGAGCGCGAGCAGGTCGAGAAGGACTTCGTCGCCGCCACCGGCGCGACCCTGCACGTCGCCGAGGCCGCCGACCGGTTCCTCGACGCGCTCGCCGGGGTCACCGAGCCCGAGCAGAAGCGCAAGATCATCGGCCGGGAGTTCATCCGGGTCTTCGAGACGGCCACGGCGGAGGTGGTCGCCGACCACCACGTCGGGTTCCTCGTCCAGGGGACGCTCTACCCCGACGTCGTCGAGTCCGGCGGCGGCGACGGCACCGCGGTGATCAAGAGCCACCACAACGTCGGCGGTCTGCCCGACGACATCGAGTTCGACCTGGTCGAGCCGCTGCGTGCGCTGTTCAAGGACGAGGTCCGGATGGTCGGTGCCGAGCTGGGGCTGCCCGAGGTCATCGTCGCCCGCCAGCCGTTCCCCGGCCCCGGCCTGGGCATCCGGATCATCGGTGAGGTCACCCGGGACCGGCTGGAGACGCTGCGGGCCGCGGACGCGATCGCCCGCGAGGAGCTGACCGCGGCCGGGCTGGACCGGGAGATCTGGCAGTGCCCGGTGGTGCTGCTGGCCGACGTCCGCAGCGTCGGTGTGCAGGGCGACGGCCGCACCTACGGCCACCCGATCGTCCTGCGCCCGGTGTCCAGCGAGGACGCGATGACCGCGGACTGGACCCGGCTGCCCTACGACGTCGTCGAGCGGATCTCCACCCGGATCACCAACGAGGTGTCCGAGGTCAACCGGGTCGTCATCGACGTGACGAGCAAGCCCCCGGGCACCATCGAGTGGGAGTGACCGGGGCCTGACGTAACAGGGGCGGGGCCGATGTCTCGGCCCCGCCCCGGCCAGCCCGGGCCTCGCGGTGTCCGACCCCCGTCGGACACCGCTGCCACGCGGGCGGCGGCGGGTCCGGCGGCGCTCCCCAGCCCGCCGGCTCCCGTGATGCCCCTTTAGTCGTCCGATGTGGCCCGGGAGTTACGCACGCTCGCCATCAGGAATGCGATCCCGGCCACAACGGCGGTCCCGGCGAGCACCCAGCGCAGGTCGACGACCTCCCACGGGGCGATCCCGAGGACCCCGCACACCGCGACCAGCAGCGACAGGACCCCGGCGACGAGGGCGAACGGGTCGGCGCGACGGGCGAGCGAGCTATCCACGGGTGACCTCCACGGTTCCCAGCTCGGCCCGCAGGTCGAGCTCCAGCACCCGGCCACCGGGTCCGTCCGGGCCGGGGTCGTTCACGGTCAGGTCCACGTCCTGCCCGGTGCGGGTCTGCCCGTCGACGGTCAGGTCGCCGGTGCCCACCGAGCTGCGGACGAGCAGGTCGGCGTCGCGCGGGACGCGGATCTCCACCGCGCCCGCGCCGACCTCGGCCCGGGTGCGGACCGGTCCGGTCGCGCCGGGCGTCGCGGTGAGGTCGAGGCGGGTCAGGTCGAGCTGGACCGAACCGGTGCCGCGCCGGTACTCCGGGGCGAGCTGCGCCACGGTCGCGGGGGCCTCGACGGTCTCCCCGACGCCGCCGCGCACGGCCCAGCCGTCGGGTCCGACGGCGTCGTTGAGCGGGATGGTGGCCGCCGTGACGAGTGCGAGCAGCACCGCGAACGGCACCAGCCAGCGTCCGGCGCGCCGCAGCCCGCCGACGACCAGCCCGACCCCGACGACGGCGAGCGCGGCCCCCGGGACGGCCGAGGCCGGCACCGCACCCGGTGCGGCCAGGGCGAGCACCCCCACCATCCCCGCGACGACGAGCGACACGGCCAGCGTGATCGGTGTGAGCATCGAGCGGGGCGCCGGGGGCGGACCCGGCTCCGGGCCCGGTTCGGGCAGGTCCCAGGCGAACGGTGCGGCGCCGAGCGGGTCCCAGGCCGGTGGCGTCACCTGCGCCACGGTGGGGGCGTGCGGGTCCGCGACCCACGGCACCACGGGTGTCGGCGACGCGGCGGCCTCCCGGGCCCCGGGCCGGTTCCCCCGGGTCACGTGCAGCGCGACGAGCAGCGCGACGGTGACGACGGCGGGGATGACGCGGTCGGCGGCCAGCACCAGCGGGACGGCCAGCAGCGCGGCCAGGACCAGCAGCGTCACCGACAGCGCGGAGGACGGTCCGCTGCGCGGCGGGACGGGGCTGCCGGGCGGGCCGGCGTCCGGCAGGACCGCGCAGCCCGCCAGGTAGAGCGGGATGCCGGGGCCCACGATCGCGGCGACGACGAACCCGACCCGGACCAGCGTCGGGTCGATCTCGTAGCGGCGCGCGATCGCGGCGGAGACGCCGGCGAGCTTGCGGTCGTCGCGCGGACGCAGGGGCCGGGAGTCCCACATGTCGCGCATGGTGTTCCGGGCCGTCGACGACGCCGACGGTGGTCGGCCGCTCCCGGGCAGCTGCGTCTGGTTCATGGCGTCGAGCCTGCCGTCCGGGCGGGCCCCGGCGTCTCGGGGACAACCCCGAGAGGACCCCGGTCCCGATCCGGAGGGGATCCGGCGCGGGTCGTGTGACGATGGGGTCGTGAACAGCTCGGACCCCTCGACCGGTACCGCACCGGGGTCGGCGGACGCGCCGACGCGGCCCACCGCCGCTCCGTGGGCGGCCCCGTCGCCCGGTGTCGCGCTGCCCGGCACCGCGGCACCCGGCGTCACCGAGCCCGGGGCCGCCGTGTCCGGAGCCGCCGTGTCCGGAGCGGCCGCGCCCGGGGCCGACGGGGGACCGGGGCCGACGCCGCTCGTGCCCGCCGGCCCGGTGCCCCCGCCGCCCGGAGACGCCGTCCCCCCGCGGCCGGGCGGCCCGGTACCGCCGCGCCCCGGTGCACGCGTCCCGCTGACCCGGCGCCGCTCCGGCCGGATGGTCGGCGGCGTCGCGGGCGGGGTGGCCGACCACCTCGGCGTCGACGTCCGCTGGATCCGGGCGGCCTTCGTCGCGCTGACCCTGCTCGGCTGGGCGGGGGTCCTGGCCTACGGCCTGCTGTGGGTGTTCCTGCGGCAGGAGGCCGCCGTCGTCGAGCGGACCGTCACCCGGTCCGAACGCCTCCAGGCCGCCGGGCTGCTGACGCTGGGGCTGGGGTTGTCGCTGGTCGCGGCGACCTCGGGTTCGGCCGTGCTCGGCTGGATCGCCGGCCCGCTGGGGCTGGCGACGGTCGGTGCGGCCGTCGTGTGGCGGGAGGCCGACGAGGCGCAGCGACGGCGGTGGGCACGCGACGCCCGCAGCCGCGTCACGGGCGGTCGTGCGGCGCTGGCCCGCACCGTGCTCGGCGCCGCGCTCGTCCTGACCGGGCTGGCGGTGTTCCTGCTCGGCAACCTGGACCTGAGCCAGGTGAGGTTCGGGATCCTCGCGGCGCTGGCGACGCTGCTGGGCGTCGCGGTCCTCACCGTCCCCTGGTGGGTACGGCTGGTGCGCGACCTCGGCGAGGAGCGCCGGGCCCGCGCGGTCGCCGCCGAGCGCGCCGAGATCGCCGCGCACCTGCACGACTCGGTGCTGCAGACCCTCGCGCTGATCCAGCGCCAGTCCGGCGACCCGCGCGAGGTGCAGCGGCTGGCCCGCGGCCAGGAGCGGGAGCTGCGTGCCTGGCTCTACGGGCCGGGCGGACGCGCCCGGGGCGGCGGCGGCAGCCCGGACGCCGTGGAGACGCTGCTGTCGGCGGCGATCACGCGCGTCGCGGGCGAGGTGGAGGACACCTACGCGGTGGCCGTCGGCCCGGTGCTGGTCGGTGACGCCGAGCTCGACGACGACCTGCGCGCCCTGGTGCTGGCGGCACGCGAGGCGATGGTGAACGCGGCGAAGCACTCGGGGACGTCCGAGGTCGATGTCTACGTCGAGGTCGAGCCCGCCTCGGACGAGGGGCCGGGCGCGGCCGAGGTGTTCGTGCGGGACCGCGGCACCGGTTTCGACCCGGATGCGGTGTCCGACGACCGGCACGGCCTCGCGGACTCGGTGCACGCCCGGATGCGCCGCCACGGCGGCACGGTCCGGATCCGCACCGGGGCCGGGGAGGGTACGGAGGTGCGGCTGTCGATGCCGCTGACGGAGAAGGAGACGACATGACCACCGCCGACGTGCCGGGGACACCGGCCGGTCCGGGCGACACCGGTATCCGGGTCTACCTGGTCGACGACCACGCGTTGTTCCGGTCCGGCGTGCGCGCCGAGCTGGACCGTGGCGACGGGCGCAGCCCCGTGCTGGAGGTCGTCGGTGAGGCGGGCTCCGTCGACGAGGCGGTGGCCGGCGTCGGGCACCTCGCGCCGGACGTGGTGCTGCTCGACGTGCACATGCCCGGCGGCGGGGGCGCGGAGATCCTGCGCCGGGCGCGCGCGGCGGGCACCGAGTCGGTGTTCCTGGCCCTGTCGGTGTCCGACGCCGCGGAGGACGTCATCTCGGTGATCCGGTCCGGCGCCCGCGGCTACGTCACGAAGACGATCTCGGGCCGGGACCTCGCCGACGCCGTGCGACGCGTACGGGCCGGTGACGCGGTCTTCTCACCACGCCTGGCCGGGTTCGTGCTGGACGCGTTCTCCGACCGGCCGGGTGCGGCACCGCCGGTGGACCCGGAGATCGACCAGCTGACCAAGCGGGAGCGGGACGTGCTGCGGCTGCTGGCCCGCGGCTACGCCTACAAGGAGATCGCGAAGGAGCTGTTCATCTCGGTGAAGACGGTGGAGACCCACGTGTCGAGCGTGCTGCGCAAGACGCAGACGTCGAACCGGCACGAGCTGTCCCGCTGGGCTTCCGACAGGAGGCTCGTGTAAGCGGCGTCGTCGTGGGTGGGGCGTCAGCCGCCCAGCAGCCCGCCCGCGCCCTTCGTGACGCCGCCGAGCACCCCGCCGACCGGCTCGGTCACGCCGGACAGGGCGCCCCCGACCGGCTCGGTCACCGTGCCGGCCACCTGCCCCACGGGCTTCGTGACGGCCTGCAGCGGCTGGGTGGCGTCCGAGGACGAGGAGCCGGTGTCCTCCGCGGTGGCCTTCTTCGCGGAGGTGTCGAGGAGCCCCGTGACCGGCTCGGCCGCCTTCAGGACCGGGCCGGTGAGCGGCTCGGTGCTCCTGAGGACGGGCTCGGTGACCGGCGACAGCGCGCCGAGCACCGGCGTCGTCACCGGCTCGAGGGTGTCGGTGAGGGGCCGGGTGACGGGCTTGACCGCGTTCGTCACCGGGCGGACGGCCTCGGTCACGGGGGACACGGCACCGCCGAGGGTCTTCCCGACCGGTGCCGCGGCCTGCGCGACCGGGGCGACGACGCCACCGACGGCGTCCCCGACCGGGCGGACGTTCTCGGTGACGTCCTGGATCGGACCGGTGCTGGTCCCGCCGCGCGACGGCGACGTGCCGGTCACGGGCTCGAGGATGTTGCCCGCGGACGGCCGGTCCGGGTTGTTGATCGGGGCGACGATCGGGGCGAGCGGCGAGCCCGTCCCACCGGAGCCGCGCGGAGCCGGGACCGCCGGCGACGACGGGGCCCCGGTGCCCGGGTTCCCGGTCGAGGGCGAGGTGGGCGTGCGGGGCGCGGGGACCGCGACGGCGGGCCCGGCGGCGGTGCCCGGGGCGCGGCCCGCCGCGACGGCCTGCGCCGGCTGCTGCGGACCGAAGGCGACGGCCATCCAGTCGGTGGCGCCGGGGGCGGTCGCGGGCGCGTCCGGCAGCGGCGAGCTCAGTGCCACGTTCGCCGGGAGGTACTGGGCGGGCAGCGTGTCCGGGGTGTCGCCCGCGGTGGGCAGGCCGAAGCCGGGGAACAGGCCGTCGGCGGCGGCGCGCGCGTCGGAGTTCTCGGTGCCGACGCCGTTGTAGAGCGCCGCGCCGAGCACGGAGCCCGCGGCGAGCAGCGCGCCGGCGACCACACCGGCACGACGACGACCCGACACCTGACGGCCGGTCCAGCCGTCGGCGCCGGCCGCGGCGCGGGGCTGCGGGAGGTCGATGTCCCCCCAGCCGCCCGGGGCACCCGCGGCGGCGATGTCACCGGCCGACGCGGCGTCGGCGGCCGCGCCGTCGGCCACCGGGGGACGCCCCTCTCGGCGCAGCAGGTCACCGACGGACAGGACGGGCCCGGTGAGCGGACCCGCGCCGTCGGAGGACGCGTGGGATGCACGCGAGTGACGCGCCAGCAGTTCGGCGACGCTCACCACGTCGCGGGGCCCGGTGGCGCCGGGGGCGCCGGGGAGCGGGGCTCCGGCAGGTGTGTCGGTCACGGCCGCACGTCCTCCTTCGGGTCATTTCGACCTGGGAAGATGTACCGGAAAGAGTCCTTGATCCCCAAGTGATCACACTCCGCTCGTCGCAGATCACCCGATCGGGTGGTTCCCGTTCATCGGCCGTATCCGACCGCTCGACCTGCTCGTTGCCTCGCAAGGCAACCACTGCGCAAGCCTGCCCCGACCTGAACCCCAGGTGGGGCCCGTGTGGGCGTGTCGCCCTGTGTACTGCGCGTGAATCGCCGAGCGGTCGCCGCTCCGGCCCCCGTCGCCGGGCGCGACAGGGTGTCACACGGTCGTCAACGGCCGCCGAGACGTCCGCGGCCCAGCCGCAGCAGCATCATCGCCAGCTCGCGGCCCTCGGGGCCGAGGTCGGCGAAGCGGTCCAGCACTGCCATCTCGCGGCTGTAGACGATGCGCGGTCCGCCCGCGGCCATGCGGGCGGCACCGATGCGCTTCGAGACCTCGGTGCGGCGGAGGATCGCGTCGAGGATCTCGGCGTCGAGCCGGTCGATCTCCCGGCGCAGCTGCTCGATCTCGGGGTCGGCTCCGGTGCGCACCTCGGTGCTCGTGCCGGAGCTCGGCTGCGGGGCTGCGGGGTCGGTCACGGTCATGGTCTCCTCGTCTCGGTCACGGGCCGTCGGGACCGAGGACATGCGAACGCCCCGGGTCCGTCGGACTCCGGGGCGTGCGGGTGGCGTCTGGGCTCAGACGGGCGGCGCAGCGGGAACCGGGGTCCGGTACCCGTAGCGAAATCGCCCGTCGTGAGCCACGCGGCGAGTGTAGACCACCCGGCGCACCGGGCCGCCGTGGTTTCCGGGACCGGCGACGCCGGAGCGGGGTCGTCGGACCCCCGGCGTACCGTGTTCGACACGATGAGTGCGCTGTTCGAACTCCCCGGGACGGGCCCCGCCGCCGCTGCCGAGCCGACGACGGCCCAGGGCCGCCGCCTGCTGGACGGCCTGAACGACCGCCAGCGGGAGGCCGTGACGCATGCGGGTTCACCGCTGCTGATCGTCGCCGGAGCGGGGTCGGGGAAGACCCGCGTGCTCACCCACCGGATCGGCTGGCTGCTCGCCGAGCGCGGGGTGCACCCCGGCGAGGTCATGGCGATCACCTTCACCAACAAGGCCGCGGCCGAGATGAAGGAGCGCGTCGACGCCCTCGTCGGGCGACGCTCCGGGCCGATGTGGGTGTCCACCTTCCACTCCATGTGCGTGCGGATCCTCCGGCGCGAGGCCAAGCACCTCGGCGTGCGCAGCGCCTTCTCCGTCTACGACGCCGACGACACCCGCCGCCTCGTCGGCATCGTCGGGCGCGACCTGGAGCTGGACCCGAAGAAGTTCGCCCCGCGCGCACTGGCCGCCCAGATCTCCAACCTGAAGAACGAGCTCGTCTCGCCGGACGAGGCCGCCGAGCGCGCCGCCACCGACCACGAGCGGCGCATCGCCGAGGTCTACGGCGTCTACCAGTCGCGGCTGCGCCAGGCGAACGCCTTCGACTTCGACGACCTGATCATGGAGACGGTCTCGCTGCTGGACCGGCTGCCGGCCGTCGCCGAGTACTACCGGCGCCGCTTCCGGCACGTCATGGTCGACGAGTACCAGGACACCAACCACGCCCAGTACGAGCTGGTCCGCCAGCTCGTCGCGCCGGCCACGGCGAACGGGCGTCCCGGCGAGCTGTGCGTCGTCGGCGACTCGGACCAGTCGATCTACGCCTTCCGCGGCGCGAACATCCGCAACATCATCGAGTTCGAGCAGGACTTCCCGGACGCGCGGACCATCCTGCTGGAGCAGAACTACCGCTCGACCCAGACGATCCTGTCCGCGGCGAACGCGGTGATCGCCCGCAACCCGGAGCGGCGGGACAAGCGGCTGTGGTCCGACTCGGGCGGCGGCGAGCGCGTCGTCGGCTACGTCGCGGACAACGAGCACGACGAGGCGTCGTTCGTCGCCCGTGAGATCGACCGGCTCGTCGACACCGGCGAGTACCGCAACTCCGACATCGCGGTGTTCTACCGGACCAACAACCAGTCCCGCGTCTTCGAGGACGTGTTCCTGCGGGTCGGGCTGCCCTACAAGGTCGTCGGCGGGGTGCGGTTCTACGAGCGCCGCGAGATCCGCGACGCGCTGGCCTACCTGCGGGTGCTGTCCAACCCGGAGGACACGGTCAGCCTGCGCCGGATCCTCAACGTGCCCAAGCGCGGCATCGGGGACCGGGCCGAGGCCGTCGTCGCCGAGTACGCCGAGCGCGAGCGCACCTCGTTCGCCCGCGCGCTGCGCACCGCCGCCGAGGAGCCGCAGCGGCTCCCCGCCCTGGCGACCCGCTCGCAGAAGAACATCGCCGGGTTCGTGCGGATGCTCGACGAGCTGCGCGAGCTCGTCGAGCGCGGCGACGACACCGCCGAGGTCCTCGAGGCCGTCTACGCGCGCACCGGCTACCTGGAGGAGCTGCAGGCGTCGGAGGACCCGCAGGACGGCACCCGGATGGACAACCTCGCCGAGCTCGTCACGGTGGCGCGGGAGTTCGCGGGGGACGCCGCCGTCGCGGACCTGGTGCCGGACGGCGGGGCCGCGATCGGGTCCGGTGCCAGGTCCGCCGACGGGGCATCCGACGGCGCGGCCCCCGAGGGCGAGGCCGACACCTACGACGACACCCCCGACGGTGTCCCGGAGCCCGGCTCGCTGGCCGCGTTCCTGGAGCGCGTCGCGCTCGTCGCGGACGCGGACTCCATCCCCGACGACGACTCCGGCGTGGTCACGATGATGACCCTGCACACGGCGAAGGGCCTGGAGTTCCCGGTGGTCTTCCTGACGGGCTGGGAGGACGGGATCTTCCCCCACCTGCGCACCCTCGGGGACCCGAAGGAGCTCGCCGAGGAGCGCCGCCTGGCCTACGTCGGGATCACCCGCGCGGAGAAGCGGCTCTACCTGTCCCGGGCGATCGTCCGGTCCGCGTTCGGGCAGCCCAGCACCAACCCGGCGTCGCGCTTCCTCGACGAGGTGCCCCCGTCACTGCTCGACTGGCGGCGCACCGAGGAGCAGCTCGCCGCACAGCGGCCGTCGGCGCCGGTGGGGCGGTTCGGGTTCGGGAAGCGGCCGCAGGCGACCGACCGCGGGAGCTGGAAGGTCCCGGAGAGGTCGCTGAACAACCAGTCGCTGCACCTCGACGTCGGGGACCGGGTCAACCACGACAAGTACGGCCTGGGCACCGTCGTCGCGGCCGACGGCATCGGCCCGCGCGCGACGGTGACGATCGACTTCGGCTCGGGCGGGACGGTCCGGCTGATGCTGATCGGCGGCGTCCCGATGCAGAAGCTGTAGACCTCAGTCGTCGTCGCGGTCCTGCGTCGCGGCCTCGGCCGGGGTCAGCACCTTCACCGACCCGAACGCCCCGACGACGTGCACGTCCACCGTCCGGTCGCCCGGCGCGGCGCACGCCGTCGGGCAGTCGGTCGAGCCGAACACGGTGAACCCGGAGACGTCCGCCCGGGTGCCCTCGGGCACCACGACCTCGACCGAGCCGAACAGCAGCACCCCGCCCACCCGCGGGGCCTCGGCCTGGACCCCGATCGTGCGGGACCCGAACACCGTCACGCCGTCGGTCAGCGGCAGCACCTGCGACCCGCCCCAGACGGCGGCGACGACCAGCGCGGCCGTGGCGAGGATCCCGCCGGCGCGCCGCCCGGCGGCCGCGGCGAAGTCGCCGGTCGGTGCCGGAGCCGGGAGGGCCGTGGTCGGCGCCTGCTCGACGGCGGCGGTGTCGGCCGGGAGGTCGCGGGTCAACGGCTCGAGGTCGGCGCGGGTGCGGGCCGCCCAGGCCTTCGCCGAGCGTTCCTCGTACTCGGGCAGGGACAGTCGTCCCTCGCCGTGCGCGCGCTGCAGCCGGGCGTCGACCGCCCGTCGCTCGCCGTCCCCCACCCGGTACGCCGACTCGTCCGCCACCCGGCCATTCTGGACCGTCCGGGCGCGCCGGGGAGCGGCGACCGCCGGTCAGGCGTCGCGCGAGCCCGTCGCGGCGGTGACGTCGAGGCCGCGCGCTGCCAGCCACGGCAGCGGGTCGATCTTGGTGCCGTCCGGCTCCCACACCTCGAGGTGCAGGTGCGGGCCGGTGGACTGGCCGCGGTTGCCGACCTCGGCGATCTCGTCGCCGGCCTTGACCTGCTGGCCCTCCTGCACGAACGACCGGTTGATGTGGCCGTAGACGGTGCTGGTGCCGTCGGGGTGCTTGAGCACCACCCACATCCCGAAGCCGCTGGCCGGGCCGGACTTCTCCACGACGCCGTCGGTCAGGGCGAAGATCGGGGTGCCGATCGGGGCGGCGAGGTCGATGCCCTTGTGCTGCACGCCCCAGCGGGCGCCGAAGCCGGAGGTGAACCGGCCGGCCGTCGGCATGACCAGGGCCTCGCCGTTGTACATGACAGCCTTCGGGGCGCCGTGCGACATCGCGGTCGTCACGGCCCGCTCCAGCTTGGCGGCCTCGCGGCCCATCCGGGCGGCCTTCGTCAGGTTGGCGACGTCGACCTTCGAGGTGGAGTCCAGGTCGGGCAGCGACGCGGCCTGCGCGGAGAGCTGCTCGCCGCCGATCGCGGAGGCGTCCATCGGGGCGGTCGTGTCGGCCGGGCGGGTGTCGCTGGACACCGGCAACATCGCCGAGGCGGCGAGCCGGGCGTAGGCCTCCTCGACCGCGGCCTCACCGCCCCAGCCGGGCACCCCGAGGGCGCCGGCGACCGTCTGACCGGCCGCGACCAGGGCGCCACCGGCCGCCGCGGCGACGGTCACACGGGTACGCGAGACCACCGGCGGGGGAGCCGGGAGCGCCGGGAGCCGGTGACCGGCCGGCGGCACAGGGGGGAGCGTGCCGGGCCGGGCCTCCGGTCGCGTGGCGCCGCTGGGGAAGCGGTGGCGCGACAAGACTGCCCTTCTGGTGTTCAGGGCGCCGCGGGCCGTTCGGCGGTGATCGTCGGAGTGGGGGCTCCGTCGGGGGATGGCGTCGTTCGGGGCGACACCGATCACCGTGATCGGTCCGTGACGTGGACAACGCGACGGTAACCCGGGCCCCGCCGAGCGGCAACGGCGGCCCGCCGCGCGGTTGCGGACGGTCGTGGATCATCGACGACCGGTCGGGCGGTCGGCGACGCGACGGCGAACGGAGGATCCCGTTCCCCCGCCCGGACCGGACGCTCAGGCGCCTTCGGCGGCGTGCCGGCCGACCAGCCGCAGCGACCCGCGCAGCCGCCGGTCGCGCACCCGGTCGTGCTCGCGCCGCTCCGCCTCCCCGCGGGCCAGCGTGCTCGCCACGAAGTGCACGGTGCGCCGGTCCACCGGCAGCGCGAGATGGCCCACGTCGTCGAGCTCCAGTTCGGTGACGTCGAGGTCCGGGTGACGCAGCCGGGAGTTCCGCTGCGGGACGATGATCTCGTCCATCCGCGACCAGACCACCAGGAACCGGGTCCGGCAGCCGGGGGCCGGTTCGTCCAGCTCGCGCAGGATCGCCGAGCCGGGGCGGAGCTGGCGGCACAGCGGCAGCGGTGCGATCCTGGCCAGGTTGCTGCCCGAGTGCGGGCTGCCGAGCGTCGCCAGGGTGTCGACGACGGCGTCGCCCCCCATCCGCTGCACGTAGTAGCGGGCGATCACCCCGCCGAGGGAGTGCCCGACGATGTGCACCCGGTCCGACCCGGTGGCCTCGCGCAGCCGTTCGACGTGGCCGCGCAGCTCGTGCGCCGCGGTGCGGACGTCGTCGGTGAACAGGCTGTAGTTGATGGCGTGCACCACCCCGAAGCCGCGCCGGCGCAGCTCGTGGGCGAACACGGTGAACACCGAGCGGTTGTCCATGATGCCGTGGACCAGCAGGATCGGCGTCCCGGCGGCGGTGGGGTCGGCGACGACCAGGCTGCGCTTGACCGGCGGCAGGCTGTCGGTGCGCCAGTGGCCGTGCGGCCGGACGGTCTCCTCGGCCAGCCCGATCGGGTACAGCGCGAGGTGCGCGGCCAGCCAGGCGCCCTCCAGCGCCAGTCCGCGCAGTCCCGCACGCGAGGTGAAGGTCCGCGCGGCGTATCCCGCCGCCTGCCCGAGATCGGACGTCGCGGCCGTCACTGTCGACAGCGCCCCGTCGGCGATCGCGCGCAGGCGAGCGCCTCCGGGTAGCGACGTCGCCATGTCCGAAAGGTAAGGCAGGTCACAGGATTCCGCTGTGTCGCGGGACGATCGGTGGCCCCGATCACTCGGTCGGCCGATCTGAATCGAGCACTGCGCCGACGGGGTGACAGCGGTCACCGGCCCAGGTCAGGACCGGTGCGCGCGGCGTGGCTAGGCTCCCCGACGCAGCATCACCGACGTCCGCGACCGCTGCCGCCCGCCACCTGTGCGGGGCGCGCCCGGAGAACGAGCCGGGGTCGCGCCGGTCGCGGCGAGAGCGAAGTGGAGCGGGAGAGCCGAGTGGACCTCTACGAGTACCAGGCGAAGGATCTCTTCGCCGCGCACGGAGTCCCGGTGCTGCCGGGCCGGACCGTGGACAACGCCGCCGACGCGGCGGCCGCGGCGGCCGAGCTGGGCACCGCCGTCGTGGTCAAGGCACAGGTCAAGACCGGTGGTCGGGGCAAGGCCGGCGGCGTGAAGCTGGCCGAGAACGCCGACGAGGCCAAGGAGAAGGCCGAGGCCATCCTGGGCCTCGACATCAAGGGCCACACCGTGCACCAGGTCCTGGTCACCGAGGCCAGCGACATCGCCGAGGAGTACTACTTCTCCTTCCTGCTGGACCGGTCCAACCGCACCTTCCTGGCCATGTGCTCGGCCGAGGGCGGCATGGAGATCGAGCAGCTGGCCGTCGAGCGCCCGGACGCGCTGGCCCGGATCGCCATCGACCCGATCGCCGGTGTCGACAAGGCCAAGGCCGACGAGATCGTCGCCGCGGGCAAGATCCCGGCCGCCGTCGCTGACGAGGCCGCGAACGTGATCGTGAAGCTCTGGGAGACCTTCGTCTCCGAGGACGCGACGCTGGTCGAGGTCAACCCGCTGGTCCGTGACCCGCAGGACAAGGTGATCGCCCTCGACGGCAAGGTCACCCTGGACACCAACGCCGACTTCCGGCACCCGCAGCACGCGGACCTGGTCGACGAGCGCACCGAGAACCCGCTCGAGGCGAAGGCCAAGGCCAAGGGCCTCAACTACGTCAAGCTCGACGGCGGCCAGGTCGGCATCATCGGCAACGGCGCGGGGCTCGTCATGAGCACCCTCGACGTCGTCGCCTACGCCGGCGAGGCGCACGGCGGGGTCAAGCCCGCCAACTTCCTCGACATCGGCGGCGGCGCCTCGGCGCAGGTCATGGCCGACGGGCTGGACGTCATCCTGGGTGACGACGAGGTCAAGAGCGTCTTCGTCAACGTCTTCGGCGGCATCACCGCCTGCGACGCGGTCGCCAACGGCATCGTCGAGGCCCTCAAGATCCTGGGCGACGACGCGACCAAGCCGCTGGTCGTCCGCCTGGACGGCAACAACGTCGAGGAGGGTCGTCAGATCCTCGCCGACGCGAACCACCCGCTCGTCACCGTGGTGGGCACGATGGACGACGCGGCCGCCAAGGCCGCCGAGCTCGCGAACGCTGGAGCCTGAGACATGTCGATCTTCCTCAACGAGAACAGCAAGGTCATCGTCCAGGGCATCACGGGCGGCGAGGGCACCAAGCACGCCACCAAGATGCTCGCCGCCGGGACGAACATCGTGGGTGGTGTGAACGCCCGCAAGGCCGGGACCACGCACACCATCGGCGAGAAGGACGTCACCGTCTACGGCACGGTCGAGGAGGCGATCAAGGAGACCGGCGCCGACGTGTCGGTCATCTTCGTCCCGCCGAAGTTCGCCAAGGACGCCGTGATCGAGGCCATCGACGCCGAGATCCCGCTGGCCGTGGTCATCACCGAGGGCATCCCGGTGCACGACTCGGCGTACTTCTGGGCGCACGCGGTCGCCACCGGCAACAAGACCCGGATCATCGGCCCGAACTGCCCCGGCATCATCTCGCCCGGCAAGTCCAACGCGGGCATCATCCCGGCGAACATCGCCGGCGCGGGCAGGATCGGCCTGGTGTCGAAGTCCGGCACGCTGACCTACCAGATGATGTACGAGCTGCGTGAGTTCGGCTTCTCCACCGCCATCGGCATCGGCGGCGACCCGGTCATCGGCACCACCCACATCGACGCCCTCGAGGCGTTCGAGGCGGACCCCGAGACCGAGGCCATCGTGATGATCGGTGAGATCGGTGGCGACGCCGAGGAGCGCGCCGCGGACTTCATCAAGGCCAACGTCACCAAGCCGGTCGTCGGCTACGTCGCGGGCTTCACCGCCCCCGAGGGCAAGACGATGGGCCACGCCGGCGCGATCGTGTCCGGCTCGGCCGGCACCGCGCAGGCCAAGAAGGAGGCCCTCGAGGCCGCCGGTGTCAAGGTCGGCAAGACGCCGTCCGAGACCGCCGCGCTGATGAAGGAGATCCTCTCCGCCTGATCGGAGTTCGGGTCGCACGTCCGACGCGCGGGCCCCGGGAACTTCTCCCGGGTGCCCGCGCGTCGTGCTGTGTGCACCCCCGAGCGCCTCACCCGGCCGTGTCGGGGGCATCGGCTAGCGTGCGGTGCAGCGAGTCCGTCCGTCACACGGGAGTGGTCGTCATGTCGAGCAACGAGCCCGGGGCCGTCCCGGCTCCGGAGCAGGCCGCGCCCGCTCCGACGGTGCGGGTCGCCGTCCTGGCGGGGGCCGTGCTGGCCCTGCTGGCGCTGGTCCTGACCTTCTTCGACGTCACGACCGGGCTGTTCCCGGTCGCGATGGTCGTCGCCGGTGGCGTCGCGGGAGGCCTCACCCTGCTGCCCGGCACCGGGCGCACCCTGGTCGCGGGCGTGGTCCTGTCGACGACGGGGGCGCTGACGATGCTGCTGCTCCTGGCCGGCAGCGGCACCGGGGCGGTCGGCGGCACGCTCGGGTGGGTCGTGTTCGTGGTCGCGCTGCTCGCCGCCGCCGCACTGCTCTACGCCCAGCTCCTCCTGTCCGGTGTCGTCTCCGCCCCCGCGCCGCGGGCGCAGCGCCCGTCGCACGTCGGGCAGCCCGGCTGGGGCCCCGGCCCCGGCCAGGTCCCGCCGGGCCGGCAGCCGCCCTGGATGCCGCAGCAGCCCTACGGTGCGGGCCAGCCGGGTGCCGCGGCCCCGTACGGTGCGGCCTCCGGTGCGACGCCCTACGGAGCGGACCCCTACGCCTCGGGCCAGTACGGCGCGAGCCCCTACGCCGCCCAGCCCGGCGCGGCCCCGTACGCCCCCGGCCAGCCCGGTGCGGGCCAGTACGCCGCCGGACAGCACGTCGCGGGGCAGCCCGGTGCGGGACAGCACGGTGTCGCCCAGCCGGGCGCCGGCCAGTACGGAGCGGGCCAGTACGGCGCCGCCCACGGTGCGGCGCAGTCCGGCGCGGATCACGCCGGTGCCGCCGCGTACGGCGCCCCCGGTGCGGTGCCCGCCGCGTCGCAGCCCGCCGCCGGGCAGTACCCCGGGCAGTCCGGGGCCCACGGCGCGCCCGAGGTGCCCGGGGCGCAGGACCGGACCGGCGACGACGCGGGCCGTCACGCGGTCGGCGGCCGCACCCCGCAGGCGGACGCGGCACCGCACACGCCGTCCGGCGCGGGCGGCGCCTTCTCCGGGGTGTCCTACGGCGACCGCGCCGCCGCGGTGACCGGCGCGCCGGGAGGCGAGCAGGCCCCGCCCCCGACCACCCCCCACCCGGCGGGCGCGGGCGGTACCGGGGACGACGTGGGTGTCACCCGCCCCTCCGCGATCCCCGGCTCCGGCTCCGCCCTGGCGCCCGGCGAGCAGACCGAGCGCCCCGCGGCCCCGGCGTCCGGTGACGACGAGGCCACCCGCACCTTCCGGCCCGGCGGTGACGGCTCCGCCTGAGCGGAGGGAACCGTGGGTCCCGGCACGTCGCGGCGTGCCTGCCCCTCCCGGGCCGCGTTCGCTGCGACGCTGACCGGGTGAGCACCACCCCGCCCCGTCCCGCCCGCGGCCGCCCGGCCTCCCGGGCCCGGTCCACCGGGCCCGCACCGGAGCGGTCCCGCGGTGGGCGCGCGACCGCCGTCGCGGACCGGGAGCGGGGGCGCCGCCGCCCCGCCCGGACCCCGACGCGCGGTACCGGGACCGGCACCGGGCTGGACCGGCTGCGGATCCTGCTCGTGGCCACGATGGGCGCCGTCCTCGCCGGGTACACGATGCTCGTCCCGGTGGCGGCGCTGCTGACCGGGACCGGCGGCGTCGCGGTCACCGCGGACGGGGCACTCGCCACAGCCGTCCCGCTGTGGCTGGCCGCGCACCTCATCCCGGTCGCGGTGGACGGGCGCCCGTTCGGGGTGCTGCCGCTGCTGCCGACGCTGGTGGTCGTCGCGCTGGTCGCCTTCTGCTCGCGCTGGGCGGTGCTCCGCCTGGGCGGGCGGGTCCGGCACGACGCGGGCGCCGTCGTCGCGTCTCAGGCCGGGGCCGCCGCCGCGCTCGCCGTGCTCGCCGGCGCACTGCTGCCGCGGGACATGGCCGTCACCGCCCCCTGGGCGTCGATGATCGGGGCCGGGCTGGTGGCCGGGGCGGCCGCCGGGATCGGCGTCGTCCACGCCTGCGGGGCGCCGGCGGCCTGGAAGCGGGTGCTGGCGGGTTGGCCCGGCGCGGCGCTCGCCGGGGCCCGGGTCGCGGCCGCCGCGCTGCTGCTGGTCGCCGCCCTCGTCCTGACCGTGGCGCTGGTCGCGAGCGCCTCGGACGTCGCCGACACCGCCGAGCGCATCGCCCCCGGCGCCTGGGCGGGCGTCGGGGTGCTGGTGCTGAGCATCGGGTACCTGCCGAACGCCCTGGTCGGGGCGCTGTCCTGGGCGCTGGGCGCGGGGGTGTCGGTCGGTATCGCCCGCTCCGGTCCGTTCGGCGTCGAGCCGGGTCCGCTGCCGCCGTTCCCGCCCGCGGTGGTCCTGCCCGTCACCACCGTCCCGACGGCCGCGGTGCTGGTCGTGCTGCTGCCCGTCGTCGCGGGGGTGCTCGGCGGGATCGCCTGCCGGCGGGCGCTGGCCGACGACGCGCCGGTCGTGGACCGGGTCGTGGCACCGGCGCTGGCGGCCGTGGTCGTCGCGGTCGGGGCGGCCGTCCCGGCGGCGCTCGCCGGGGGTGCGCTCGCGGGCGGGCCCTACGACCCGGTGTCGTTCCACCCGTGGGCGGTCCTCGGCTGCGCGCTGCTGCTGGTCGGGACCCCGGCCGTGCTGACCTGCGCCGGGACCGAGCTCGCCCGGCACGTCCCGATGGGCGGCACCGACCGGTCGCGGACCGCGGTCGACCGGGCCCGGGCGGCCCGGGACCGCCGTCGCGCGTCGACGGTGGGGGAGCTGGTCGAACGCCGTCGCACCGCCGGGGCGCCCGCCCGCCGTGCCGACGCCGCGTGGGACGACGACGGGGGCCACGACGACCTCCACCCCTACTCCGACGCCGCCCCCGACGAGGAGTCCGACGGAGCCGGTCGCACGGCCACCCGTCGCGTCGACGGTTCCGCCGGCCGTGACCCCGCCGGCGACGACGAGGACCCCGGCCACGACCCCGACCACGGCGACGGCGACGACACGGGGGACCACGGCCCCGACGGTCGCCGCGCAGCCGGGCGCCGCGCCGACCGGGACCCCGACGGCGGGGACCCGTCCGACCGGCGCACCGACGGCCGGACCGACCGGATCACCCGCCCCCGCGACCGCTCCCGGGACGACTGACCCGCCCGGCCGGGCCGGGTGACCCGGGCCACCACACCGGGCGCCCTCGTCGTCGGAGGGCGCGTCTACCCTGGCCAGGGGCCGTGGAGCGGCCCGGACCGGCGAGGAAGGGACACGGTGGGCGCGCAGGAGCGGCACGGGGCGCTGCGGGTCGTCGTCCTCGTCTCCGGGAGCGGCACCCTGCTGCAGGCACTGCTCGACACCGCGGGCGCCGGGTTCGCCGTCGTCGCCGTCGGGGCCGACCGGGCGGGTGCCACCGGGCTCGACCGGGCCCGCACCGCGGGTGTCCCCACCTTCGTCGAGCGGGTCGCCGACCACCCCGACCGCGACGCCTGGAACACCGCGCTCGCCGCGGCCGTCCTCGCGCACCGGCCGGGCCTCGTCGTCGGGGCGGGGTTCATGAAGCTCGTCTCCCCGGCCTTCCTGGACGCGCTCGGATGCCCGATGCTGAACACGCACCCGGCGCTGCTGCCGGCGTTCCCCGGCGCGCACGCCGTCCGGGACGCGCTGGCCGCCCGGGTGCCCGTCACCGGCGCGACCGTGCACGAGGTCGACGCCGGGCTCGACACCGGACCGGTGCTCGCGCAGGCGGAGGTCCCCGTGCTCCCGGGCGACGACGAGACCTCCCTGCACGAGCGCATCAAGACCGAGGAACGACGGCTGCTGGTCGCGACCGTGCGACGGTTCGCCGCCGCCGCCCAACCCCATGAGGTGAACAGTGAGTGAGCGCAGGCCGGTACGCCGGGCCCTGATCAGCGTCTACGACAAGGCCGGTCTCCTCGACCTGGCCACCGGGCTGCACGCCGCCGGGGTGGAGATCGTCTCGACCGGCTCCACCGCACAGCGGATCGCCGACGCCGGCGTCCCGGTCACCCCCGTCGAGGAGGTCACCGGGTTCCCCGAGTGCTTCGACGGCCGGGTCAAGACCCTGCACCCGCGGGTGCACGCCGGGCTGCTCGCCGACACCCGCAAGCCCGAGCACCTCGCGCAGCTCGAGCAGCTGAACATCGCGCCGTTCGACCTGCTGGTGTCCAACCTCTACCCGTTCCGCGAGACCGTCGCGTCCGGCGCGGGCCGCGACGAGGCCGTCGAGCAGATCGACATCGGCGGCCCGGCGATGGTGCGGGCCTCGGCGAAGAACCACGAGAGCGTCGCGGTCGTCGTCGACCCGTCGCGCTACGCCTGGGTGCTCGAGCAGGTCGGCGCGGGCGGGTTCGTCGTGGAGGACCGCCGCAGGCTGGCCGCCGACGCCTACCGGCACACCGCCGCCTACGACGTCTCGGTCGCGACCTGGATGGGCGAGCAGTTCCCCGCGGGCGACGACGACGCCTCCGCCGAGTGGGTGGGCGCCACCTGGACCCGCGAGCGCCCGCTGCGCTACGGCGAGAACCCGCACCAGTCCGCCGCGCTCTACACCGACGGCACCGGTTCGGGCCTGGCCGGCGCCGAGCAGCTGCACGGCAAGGAGATGTCCTACAACAACTACGTCGACGCCGACGCCGCCTGGCGCGCCGCGCACGACCACGGCGACCGCCCCACGGTCGCGGTGATCAAGCACGCCAACCCGTGCGGGATCGCGGTCGGCGCCGACGTCGCCGAGGCCCACCGCAAGGCGCACGCCACCGACCCGGTGTCGGCGTTCGGCGGGGTCATCGCGGTCAACGGCGAGGTCTCGGTCGCGATGGCCGAGCAGGTCGCCGAGATCTTCACCGAGGTCGTCGTGGCCCCCGGCTACGCCGACGGCGCCCTCGAGGTGCTCCAGCGCAAGAAGAACGTCCGTGTCCTCCGCATCCCCGACGGCGCCGCCCGCACCGGCACCGAGCTCCGCCCGATCTCCGGCGGGCTGCTGGTGCAGCAGCGCGACCTCGTCGACGCCGACGGCGACGACCCGGCCGCCTGGAAGCTCGTCACCGGCGACGCCGTCGCCCCCGAGGTGCTCGACGACCTCGCGTTCGCCTGGCGTGCCTGCCGCGCGGTGAAGTCCAACGCGATCCTGCTCGCCCACGACGGCGCCGCGGTCGGCGTCGGCATGGGCCAGGTCAACCGGGTCGACGCGGCGAAGCTCGCCGTGACCCGGGCCGGGGACCGGGCCCGCGGCTCGGTCGCCGCCTCCGACGCGTTCTTCCCCTTCCCCGACGGGCTGGAGGTGCTGCTCGACGCCGGGGTCGCCGCCGTCGTGCAGCCCGGCGGCTCGGTCCGCGACGACGAGGTCGTCGCGGCCTGCGCGAAGGCGGGCGTGCCGATGTACCTGACCGGGACGCGGCACTTCGCCCACTGACCCACCGCCCACCCCGACGGCCCGGGGCCGCCTCGCGCGGCCCGGGCCGTCGGCGTTCGGAGCAGTTCGGAGGGTGTCCCGGCCGAGAATGTCGGGGGTGCGTGCGACGGTCCTCCCGTCGTCGTCGCCACCCCCACCCGGGGGATGCGAAGAGACGGCACAGGCCCTATGCTTCGAACGTCAGTTCGAGCACGCGTCGCCTTCCCCGCGGCGCGCCGGGCGAGGTCGCGACCGTTCGGTCGTGGCGCGGTGTGTGGCGGGGAGGTACTGCGGTGCGCGTCGGTGCGGGCGAGGGGCCGGTCGTCGTCGGAGGAGCGGCGGCGGTCGGCCGGGTGGTCGGCGGTGCCGGTGGGGGAGCCGGCGTCGACGCCGGGGACGACACCGGTCCGGAGGGGTCCGGGCCGGTGGTCGGGGCCGGGTCACGTGTCCCCGGGGGCGGGCGGGAGCCGCTGCCCGGGGCACGGGGCCCGGCCGGGGGGCCGGGGGCCGCGGCCGGCTCGGCCGCCGAGCGGCTCGCCCGGGCCCGGCACGTCCTGCGCCGCACGGAGACCCGGGCGGGCCTGGAGCGGTCCCGGCCGGGGCCCGTGGGGCCCTGCCCGGAGCCGGAGCCCCCGGCCCGCAGCGCCGGGACGGTCGAGGCGCGTCCGGTGACCGAGGCCGACCTGCTGCCGGTGCCGGGGCCGCTGGCCGGTCTGCTGCCCGGCGGGGGCCTGCGGCGGGGGTCCACCGTGGCGGTGGGTGTGGGGTCCGGCGCGGGGTCGCTGCTGTTCGCGCTGCTGGCCGCCGCGTCCGCGGAGGGCGCGTGGGCGGGCGTGGTCGGCCGTCCCGGCCTCGGCGCGACGGCCGCGGCCGAGGCGGGCGTGCGGCTGGACCGGCTGGCGCTGGTCCCCGACCCCGGCGCGGACCTGGTCGGGGTGACCGCGGCACTGCTGGACGGGCTGGACCTCGTGGTGGTGGCCGGGCCGGAGCGGGCCGGGCTGCGGGCCGGGGACCGGCAGCGGCTCGCCGCACGGGCCCGGCAGCGGGGTGCGGTGCTGCTCGCGCTCGGCGGGTGGCCGGGCGCGGACCTGCGGCTGCACTGCACCCGTCCGCGCTGGGAGGGCGTCGGCCGCGGGACGGGGCGGCTGCGGTCCCGGCGGGTCGAGGTCCGGGCGGAGGGGCGCGGGATCGGCCCGGCCGGGTGGGGGGTGGAGGTGCTCCTCCCGGGCCCCGGCGGGACGGTCGTCCCCGCCCCGGCGACACCCCCGGTCCCCGCGGTGCCGTCGGTGCCCGCGGTCTCCGCGGCCGGGGTGGGCGAGGTCGCGGTCGCGCGGCCCGTGGCCCGGGCGGCGGGATGAGCACGCCCGGTACGGCGGAGGCGGGCGGCGCGACGGGCACGGGCGGCGGTGGACGGGCGGAGCCCGACCCGCGGGTGCTGGCGGTCTGGTCCCCGGACTGGCCGGTCACCGCGGCCGCCCGCGCCGCGCACGTCCCGGCGGACCGGCCGGCCGCGGTCCTGCACGCCAACCGGGTCCTGGCCTGCTCGGCGACGGCCCGCCGGCACGGGGTCCGCCGGGGGCTGCGGCGCCGGGAGGCGCAGGCCCGGTGCCCGGAGCTCGTGGTGCTCGCCCCCGACCCGGGGCGCGACGCCCGGCTGTTCGAGCCGGTCGCCGCCGCGGTGGAGGCGCTCGCCCCCGGCGTCGAGGTGGTGCGGCCGGGGCTGCTGGTGCTGCCCGCGCGCGGTCCGGTCGGCTGGTTCGGTGGGGAGCGCGCCGCGGTGGAGCGGCTGATCGACCAGGTCGCCCTGCACGCGGGGACCGAGTGCCAGATCGGCGTCGCGGACGGGATGTTCGCCGCCGCGCTCGCCGCCCGCCGGGGGCGCGGGGTGCCGCCGGGACGGTCGGCGGAGTTCCTCGCACCGCTGGAGGTCGCCGAGCTGGACCGGGACCCCGACGTCGACCGGGCCGCGCTGGTGGACCTGCTGCGCCGGCTGGGGCTGCGGTCGCTGGGGGCGTTCGCGTCGCTGTCGGAGTCCGACGTGGCCTCGCGCTTCGGCGCCGACGCGGTGGCCGCGCACCGGCTCGCCCGTGGGCTCGACCCCCGCCCGCCCGCGCGCCGGGTCCCGCCGGAGGAGCTGTCCGCGGCGGTCGAGCTGGACCCGCCGGTGGACCGGGTCGACGCGGCCGCCTTCGCCGCGCGGGCACTCGCGACCCGGCTGCACACCGCGCTCGCCGGGCACGGCCTGGCCTGCACCCGGCTGGGGGTGCACGCACGCACGGAGAGCGGGGAGGAGCTGCTGCGGGTCTGGCGGTGCGCCGAGCCGCTGACGCCGTCCGGGACGGTGGACCGGGTGCGCTGGCAGCTCGACTCGTGGCTCGGGCGCGGCGGCTCCGGGACGCTGGTCGCGCTGCGGCTCACCGCGGAGGACACCGTGGTCGCCGGGGCGCTGCAGCGCGGGCTGTGGGGCGACGTCGGCGAGGGCGACGAGCGGGCCGGGCGGGCCCTGGTCCGGGTGCAGGCGCTGCTCGGGCCGGAGGCGGTGCTCACCGCGGTCCCGGCGGGCGGCCGGGACCCGGGCGAGCGGGTGCGGCTGGTGCCGTGGGGCGACGAGCGGGTCGTCGAGGACACGGCGGTCCCCGCCCGGCCGGGACCCGTGGCCCCCGCGCGGGACGGCGCCACCGGTGCCCCCGGGCATGCGGAGCAGGTGACCCCGGAGCCTCCCGGTCGTCGTCCACCCGCCGACCCCCCGGCGACCTGGCCCGGCCGGCTCCCGGCACCGTCCCCGGCGACGGTGCCCCCGGACCCGGTCCCGGTCCGGTTGCTCGCCGCGGACGGCGCCGAGGTGTGCCCGGCCGCGCCGGACCTGCTCGACGGCGTCCCGCGCCGGGTCGCGGGCGGCGGCCCGGACCGGGAGGTCACCGGCTGGGCCGGACCCTGGCCGGTGCACACCCGCTGGTGGGCCCCCGACGGCCCCGGGCCCGCGGTCCGGCTGCAGGTCGTGCTCGCCGACGGCACGGCCCTGCTGCTCGTGCACCGCGGCGGCCGCTGGGAGGTGACGGGTGTCTACGACTGAGCCACCGGCCGCCGCGGGCGGGTCAGCGCTGCGGGACCCCGGTGAGGTCGACGGCGAACCGGCCGATCGCCGAGGCCATCGCCGTCACGTTCCGGTCCAGTGCGGTCCGGTCGATGTTGGTCAGCCGGTCGCAGGCCGTGTGGTAGCAGGGGTCGTAGGACTGTCCCGGCGTGCCGCCCCACTTCTGCGCCTGCTCCGGGGTCTTCCGCTCCTCGGCGCCGGTGAACAGGCCACCGGCCGGGATGCCGGCCTGGATGAACGGGCCGTAGTCCGAGCGCCCGTCGAACGCGGTGCCCTCGGGGCCGTTCACGCCGGCCCCGACCAGCGCCTCGGTCAGGACGCGCTCCGCGGTGTCGGAGCCGGGCGGGCCCGCCTCGCCGCCGAGGCCGTCGGAGTTGTCGCCGTCGTAGACGAGGTAGCCGGGGTTCGGCGAGCCGACCATGTCGAAGTTGAGGTACAGCGCGATCCGCGCGCGGTCGGCCTCGGACAGCCCCTCGACGTACTTCGTCGAGCCGACCAGGCCGATCTCCTCGGCGCCCCACCACGCGAAGCGCACCTTCTGGCCGACCGGCGGGGAGCCGCCGAGCTTCTGCGCGATCTCGAGCAGGGCGGCGCTGCCGCTGCCGTTGTCGTTGATGCCGGCGCCCTCGGGCACGCTGTCGAGGTGGGCCCCGGCGACCACGACCCGGCCCGGGTCGCCGGTGGTGGTCTCGGCGATCACGTTCCGCGAGGTCTGCTGCCGGATCGTGGTGTCGAGCACCAGCGACGCCTGCTGGCCGTCGCGCAGGGCGGCTCCGGCGGTCTTCGTCACGGCCGCCGTCGGGACGACCCCCGGGGTGTCGCCGAGGGTGGCGGGCAGGGCCGCGTCCTCGGTGTTGACCACGATCACCGCCGCCGCGCCCGCCGCCCCCGCGAGCCGGGACTTCTGGCCGAACTCGCAGGTCCCGCGCTCGACGACGGCGATGGCCCCGGCCGGCATCCCGGCGTAGTCGGCGGCGTCGCAGCCCGGTGTCGGGTCCTGCGGGGTGCGCGGGCGCAGCGACAGCGGCGCGGTCAGCCCGCCGGGCGGGGTGGCGGGGGAGAAGCCGAGCACCTCGGTCGTCACCGGTGCGCCGGCCACGGTCAGCCGTGCGTCGCCCGCGGAGAAGGTGCGCACCTCGAACGACGGGGTCGACACCTCGAACCCGCTCGCACGCAGCGTCCCGACGACGTGGTCGACGGCCGCGTCGTACCCGGGGGTGCCCACCGCGCGGTTGCCGTCGTTCGCGTCGGCGAGCCTCTCGAACTGCTGCAGGTGGGCGTAGGCGCCGTCGCCGCCCACCGCGGCCGCGAGCCGCTGCGGCAGGCCGGGGTCGCCCTGCGCGGTCCCCTGGCTCCCGCCGCCGGTGGTGCCGATCGTCGCGGTACCCGGCGCCGCGGGGACGTCCGCGCAGGCCGCGAGCGCGACGACGGCCACCCCGGCCGCCGCGACCCTGACCAGCCGGTTCCCGAGGCGTGGCCGGTGCAGGCCACCCGTCGTGCTCGCCCGTCCCATGGAGCCACCTCTGCCGTCCGGCCCGGTACCGGGCCTCGTCCGCGCCGGGTGTCCGGCGCTCCTCGTGCGTGCGCGGTACCGGTCGGGCGCCGCGGCGTCGGACCAGCATCCGCCATCGGGCGTGGCCGTGCGGTGAACCGACGATCACGACACGGCGTCACGAACACGACGGTACGACCCGGCGCGACCCGGGGCCGCGGTGATCCTCGGTCGATCCACACCGGGGTCTCAGTCGTTCCACAGGTTCGGCTGGTGAACTCGGAGATGTCGGCGGGGAGGTCCACGAACCACCTGCCGGCACCGGATGGGTACGTCCGGGTGGCCCGCGGGCCGGCGCTGGGGAGCGGCCGGTGTGCCGCGCCGGAGCCCGGACCCGCCGTGCGGGGCCGACCGGCGCTGGGGAGCAGCCGGCCGGCCCGCACGGCGACGCCCGTCCGCGGAACCCGGCACTCGACGTTCGAACTTGTGTTCGAGTACGCTGCACGGGTGGGCTGGCAGAATCCGGACGTCCCCTGGGCGGAGCTGGAGAGTGCGCTGTCGGGTCGTTCCGTGCGCGACGGCGCGAGCCTGCGCGGCGGCCCGGAGGCCGACGGCGGGGACGCACCGGCCTGGTCCGTCCATCGCGGCCCCTACGAGCCGCCCGAGGGCCTGCACCCGGCGGGGCCCGGCGTCGTGCCGTACGCGGAGCTGCACTGCCACTCGCACTTCAGCTTCCTCGACGGCGCGAGCGCCCCGGAGGAGCTGGTCGAGCGCGCTGCCGAGCTGGGGCTGGAGGCCGTCGCGCTCACCGACCACGACGGCATGTACGGGGTCGTGCGGTTCGCCGAGGCGGCCCACGCGCTCGGGGTGCGCACGGTGTTCGGCGCCGAGCTGAGCACCGGGCTGACCGCCCCGCAGAACGGCGTCGCCGACCCCGAGGGCGAGCACCTGCTGCTGCTGGCCCGCGGCCCCGACGGGTACCGCGCGCTGTGCCGCACCATCTCCACCGCGCAGATGCGGGGCGGGGAGAAGGGGCGGCCGGTCTACGACCCGGACGAGGTCGTCGCCGACACGGCGGGGAAGGTCGTCGTGCTCACCGGCTGCCGCAAGGGCGCGGTGCGCCGCGCCCTGGACCGCTCGGGCCCGGCGGCCGCCGCGGCGGAGCTGGACCGGCTGGTCGCGCGCTTCGGCGCGGAGAACGTGCGGGTCGAGCTGACCGTGTACGGCGAGCCCGGCGACACCGAGCGCAACGACGCACTGGCCGCGCTGGCCGAGCGGGCCGGCGTCGCGACGGTGGCGACGACCGGAGCGCACTACGCCACCCCCGACCGGGCCCCGCTGGCCGCGACCGTCGCCGCGGTCCGGGCCCGGCGCAGCCTCGACGAGATCGACCCCTGGCTGCCCGCGGCGGGCACCGCGCACCTGCGGTCCGGGCGGGAGATGGCCCTGCGGTTCGACGAGCGCCACCCCGGTGCGGTGGAGCGCGCGGCGGAGCTGGGCCGGGAGCTGGCGTTCGAGCTGCACCTGGTGGCGCCGGACCTGCCGCCGTTCGACGTCCCGCCCGGGCACACCGAGACGACCTGGCTGCGGGTGCTGACCGAACGCGGCCGGATGGAGCGTTATGGCAGCTGTGACGAGAACCCGTTCGCGGCGCACACCGTGCAGCGCGAGCTGGAGATCATCGAGGCGAAGAACTTCCCCGGCTACTTCCTGATCGTCCAGGACATCGTCGACTTCTGCCGCCGGTCGAACATCTTCTGTCAGGGCCGGGGATCGGCTGCGAACTCGGCGGTCTGCTACGCGCTGGGCATCACCAACGTCGACGCCGTCCGGCACGGGCTGCTGTTCGAACGGTTCCTGTCCCCGGACCGCGACGGCTACCCCGACATCGACCTCGACATCGAGTCCGGCCGCCGCGAGGAGGCGATCCAGTACGTCTACCGCCGCTACGGCAGGCTGTTCGCCGCGCAGGTCGCGAACGTCATCACCTACCGGCCGCGGTCGGCGATCCGCGACACCGCCCGCGCGCTCGGGTTCTCACCCGGCCAGCAGGACGCCTGGAGCAGGCGCGTCGAACGCTGGCACGCCCTGGAGGCGAGCGAGCTCCCGCAGGAGATGCCGCCGCTGCTGCTGGACCTCGCGGGGCAGCTGATGGGTGCGCCCCGGCATCTGGGCATCCACTCCGGCGGAATGGTCATCTGCGATCGGCCGGTGTCCGAGGTCGTGCCGGTCGAGTGGGCGCGGATGGCCGACCGGACCGTCGTGCAGTGGGACAAGGAGGACTGCGCCGCGGCCGGGCTGGTGAAGTTCGACCTGCTCGGGCTGGGCATGCTCACCGCACTGCACCTGATGGTGGACCTGGTCACGGCCGCCACCGGTGAGCGGATCGAGCTGCACGCGATCGGCGAGTCCGACCCGGAGGTCTACGCGATGCTGTCGCGCGCGGACTCGGTCGGGGTGTTCCAGGTGGAGTCCCGCGCCCAGATGGCCACCCTGCCGCGGCTGCGCCCGCGCGAGTTCTACGACCTCGTCGTCGAGGTCGCACTGATCCGGCCCGGCCCGATCCAGGGCGGCTCGGTGCACCCCTACATCCGGCGGCGCAACGAGCTCGAGACCTGGGACCACGACCATCCGCTGCTCAAGCCCGCGTTGCACAAGACGCTGGGCATCCCGCTGTTCCAGGAACAGATGATGCAGATCGCCGTCGACGTCGCGGGGTTCACCGCGGCCGAGGCCGACGAGCTGCGCCGGGCGATGGGCTCCAAGCGGTCCACCGAGCGGATGGAACGGCTGCGCGGGCGGTTCTACGACGGGATGGCCGCGAACGGGATCACCGGCGAGCTCGCCGAACGGATCTTCGCCAAGATGCTGGCCTTCGCGAACTTCGGGTTCCCGGAGAGCCACTCGATCAGCTTCGCCGCGCTCGTCTACTACTCGGCGTGGTTCAAGCTCTACCACCCGGCGGCGTTCTGCGCGGGCCTGCTCAACGCCCAGCCGATGGGCTTCTACTCGCCGCAGTCGCTGGTGGCCGACGCCCGCAGGCACGGTGTGCGGGTGCACCGGCCGGACGTCAACGCAGGGCGCGCCGACGCCATCCTCGAACCCGACGACGACAGCACCGGCGGCCAGGCGGTCCGGCTCGGCCTGGCGGGTGTCCGCACCGTCGGCGCGGACCTCGCCGCGGTCATCGACGCCGAGCGCGACGCGGGCGGCCCGTTCGCGGACCTGCCCGACCTGGCACGCCGGGTCCGGCTGACCGGCCCGCAGGCCGAGGCGCTGGCGACGGCCGGGGCGTTCGGCTGCTTCGGGGTGGAGCGGCGGGAGGCGCTGTGGGCGGCGGGCGTCGTCGCGGGGGTGCGCCCCGAACACCTGCCGGGCACCGCCGTCGGGTTCGACGCGCCGGCCCTGCCGGGGATGACCGAGGCGGAGCTGACCGTCTCCGACGTCTGGGCCGCCGGTGTCTCCCCGGACAGCCACCCGGTGCAGCACCTGCGCGCGGACCTCGACGCGCTCGGCGCGGTCCGGATCGACCGGCTCGACGAGGTGGGCCGCCGCGCCGGCCCGGACACCCCGGCCCGGGTGCTGGTCGGAGGACTGGTCACCCACCGCCAGCGTCCGGCGACCGCGCGCGGGGTGACGTTCGTGAACCTCGAGGACGAGTCCGGGATGCTGAACGTGACCTGCTCGGAGGGGTTGTGGGCGCGCTACCGGTCGGTGGCGCTGGGGAGCGCGGGGCTGCTGGTCCGGGGCCGGCTCGAACGCAGCCCGGAGGGTGTGCTGAACCTGCTGGCCGACCGGCTGCAGCGGATGCCGCTGGCGGTGACGGTGGCGTCCCGGGACTTCCGCTGACCGTCTCGCCCGCGCCCGGCGCCGGGCCCTCGCGACCTCC
This sequence comes from Pseudonocardia sp. 2-7, assembly GCF_056341085.1. Lineage (NCBI taxonomy): Bacteria > Bacillati > Actinomycetota > Actinomycetes > Pseudonocardiales > Pseudonocardiaceae > Pseudonocardia > Pseudonocardia sp. 2-7. The sequence goes on along the minus strand of NZ_CP094507.1, from coordinate 4,651,802 downwards.
GGGCCCCGCGGTCCCCGACCACGGGGACCACCGGGACACGCGGACCACCGGGACACGCGGACCACCGGGACACGCGGACCACCGGGACACGCGGACCACCGGGGCCGGGCAGACCACAGGCCCCGCCGGAGGAACCGGCGGGGCCCGTGGGCGGTCGGAACGGGGTCAGGACTTGACGAGCGGCCCGCCCATCGACATCGCGCGTCCGCCCAGCGTCTGGCCGAACGCGTCGAACAGGATGTAGGCGAACACGATGCAGAACGCGAACGTCGTGATCCCGGCGATCGGGAACAGGCCCGCGTTGCCCGCGGTCACCCCGATGTAGGCCAGCACGAAGGTGATGTCGACGAGCACGAAGCCGATCGTGAACATCAGCGGCAGGCGCAGCGTCGCCAGCGTCAGCAGGACGAACACCAGGGTGAACGAGAGCAGATAGGTCGACTGGATCGACCCGACCTGCTCGGTGGACAGGGCCTCTCCGGTGCCGGCGTCGATGATCCAGCCGTTGTTCAGCGCCATGAGCAGCACGCCGAAGCTGGTCCAGAATGCGGAGAAGACCCCGAAGATCGCGGCGGTGACGCTGTCCCCGACGCGCAGCGCAACCATGGCCGACAGCAGCAGGAACAGACCCGCCGAGAAGGTCACGATCGGGATCATGCCGCCGGGCAGTGCGGTGGTGTCCAGGTAACCCACGAACCACAGGCCCAGCGTGATGCCGGACGGCAGGAAGCAGATGAGGCCCATCAGGGCCGGATTGGCAGCCGGGGCGGCTGCTGCCGGGGCGGGCGGGGCGGCAGCGGCGTGCGCCCCCGCGGTGTCGCTCTCCACGCTCATGGAAAACTCCTCGTCGAGTTCGTGACCGGTCGAGCACCGGCGGTGTGATTCTGCTCTCGCGGAGATCGTTTTTCGCCCCTCCGTACGACCAGACCCCGACCTGTACCCCGGTCGCACGGAACCGGGCCGTCGTCGCAGCTCGCGGGGGCGGCGCCCCCTACCTGCGCGGCACGTACGCGTCCTTCGGTCAGGTTCGACCGGCCCGGGCGTCACCTGAGAGGATGCCCGGGTGAGCGCACGCGTGATGGACGGCAAGGCGACGTTGGCGGAGCTGCTCGACGACCTGCGGGGCCGTGTCGAGAAGCTGACCGCCGCCGGGGTGACTCCCGGGCTGGGCACGGTGCTGGTCGGTGACGACCCCGGATCGCACGCCTACGTGCGCGGCAAGCACCGCGACTGCGCCGAGGTCGGCATGACCTCGCTGCAGCGCGAGCTGCCCGCCGACGCGAGCCAGGCCCAGGTCGAGGACACGATCGACGAGCTGAACGCCGACCCGACCTGCACGGGCTTCATCGTGCAGCTCCCGCTGCCGGACGGTCTCGACGCCGGCGCCGCGCTGGAGCGGGTCGACCCGGGCAAGGACGCCGACGGCCTGCACCCGACCAACCTGGGCCGCCTGGTCCTCGGCGAGCCGGGGCCGCTGCCGTGCACCCCGCGCGGCATCGTCGAGCTGTGCCGCCGGTTCGGTGTCGAGCTGAACGGGGCGCGGGTCGTCGTCGTGGGTCGTGGCGTGACGGTCGGCCGCCCGCTGGGGCTGCTGCTGACCCGCCGCTCGGAGAACGCCACCGTCACCCTGTGCCACACCGGCACCCGGGACCTGACGGCGCACCTGCGGGAGGCGGACGTCGTCGTCGCCGCGGCGGGCCGGGCGGGGCTCATCACCGCCGACCAGATCAAGCCGGGCGCCGCGGTGCTCGACGTCGGCGTCACCCGTACCGACCTGGGCCTGGTCGGCGACGTGGCGCCCGAGGTCGCCGAGGTCGCCGGGCTGCTGGCGCCGATGCCGGGCGGTGTGGGGCCGATGACCCGCGGGATGCTGCTGACGAACGTCGTCGAGGCAGCCGAACGCAGCCTGTCGGAGTGAGAATCGATACCGAACGCAGCCTGTCGGAGTGAGAATCGATACCGAACGCAGCCTGTCGTCGTGACGGGCGGCGGGGGGCGGTGATGGTGGCGACCCGGTCCGGTCACGGCCTGCGGGCCCGGCTGCGGGCGCACTGGCCGCTGCTCGTCGTCCTCGGTGTGTCGCTGGTCGGGCTGCAGCGGGTGGTCACCGAGCACTGGCGCGAGGGGTCCGCGGCGCTGGCGGTGGCGATGCTGGTCGCCGCGGGCCTGCGCGTCGCGCTGCCGCCGGACCGGGTCGGGCTGCTCGCGATCCGCGGCCGCTACGCCGACGCGCTGGTGTACGGCGGGTTCGGCGTCGTCGTCCTGCTGCTGGCTCTGACGATCACCCAGGGCTCGCTGACCATCAGCTGAGTGCTCGGCTGCGGGAGCCGCCGGTCGTCTCCGGGCCCGCCGGGCGCCGGGTCGGGGGTCTGCGGGGGCCCGCGGGACGCTTGCTCCCGGGACGCCCGGGGCCGGTGCTGGTCGCGCGCACGACCCGGCCCGGCCGGGCGGGGAGATCCCCGGTCGGTGCGCTGCGGGACGGCCTGATAATGATCATCGCTAACGAGATTCTACCGGTGGGTACACCCGCTCCGGGACGGGGGTTGCTCCGGACGGGTTGCGTGACGTCGCCCACGGTGGCCCGCTGATCACCCGTTGATCGCAACGAAGATCCATCCGCCACCCGGTCGGCGGCGCTCGGTCCGGCGGGACCCCACGGACGGAGGTGGTCCCTGCCACCGTCCGCGAGCATGATCGCGCCATGACCGACCGCAGCGGCCACATCGTCGACACCCTCGTGACCGCCTTCGACGACCTGATGGCCGCCGACCCCGCGGCGTTCCGGACCAAGTTCCGGAAGATGGCCGCCGACCCGTTCGCGTTCTACCGGGGCAGCGCCTGCCTGTTCTACGACGACGTCGCCCGCCGCGAGGACCCCTGGGTCGACGAGCGGACCGCCCGGGTCTGGATCCAGGGCGACCTGCACGCGGAGAACTTCGGCACCTACATGGACGGCGACGGCGTGCTCGTCTTCGACGTCAACGACTTCGACGAGGCCTATCTCGGCCACTGGACCTGGGACGTCACCCGGTTCGCGGCCAGCCTGTGCCTGCTCGGCTGGCGCAAGGCGCTGTCGGACCGGTCGCTGTCCGAGCTCGTCGAGCGCTACTGCCGCAGCTACCTGGCCCAGGTGCGGCACTTCGCCGACCGCGACGACGACGCGTTCTCGCTGCGCCTGGACACCACCGAGGGACCGGTGCACCAGGTCCTGCAGACCGCGCGCACCCGGACCCGGGTCGGACTGCTCGACGCGGTCACCGAGACCGAGGGCTTCGACCGGATCCTGCGCGCCGGCCCCGGCGTCCGCACCCTCGACGACGACGAGAAGGCCGCGGTCACCGCGGCGTTCGAGGCGTACGTGGCCACGATCCCGGAGTCCCGGCGCCACCGCGGCGTCGCCTACACCGTCAAGGACGTCGCCGGGCGCTCCGGCGTGGGCATCGGCAGCGCCGGGCTGCCGACCTACACGGTGCTGGTCGAGGGGCTGAACCAGGCGCTGGACAACGACATCGTCGTGTCGATGAAGCAGGGCAACGTGGCCGCGCCCTCGCGGGTGGTCACCGACGAGCGGGTGGCGTCGGCGTTCCGCCACCACGGGCACCGGACGGCGGCCTCGCAGCGCGCGCTGCAGGCGCACGCCGACCCGATGCTGGGTTGGACCGAGCTCGACGGCGTCGGGTTCGTCGTCGCCGAGGTCTCGCCCTACGAGGCGGACCTGGACTGGTCGGAGCTCACCGAGCCCGATGAGATCGCGCCGGTCGTCGCTGACCTGGGCCGGGCCACCGCGAAGATCCACTGCGTGGCCGACGCCGACGCCGACCACGCGCTCGTCGACTTCCGGGTCGAGGAGGCGGTCGCGGCGCGCACCGCCGGTGCGGAGGACGCGTTCGTGGAGTGGGTCGTGGAGTTCGCCCACGACTACGCCCGGACCGTGCGCGCCGACCACGCGCTGTTCGTGGAGGCGTTCCGCTCCGGGCGCATCCCCGGCGTCAGCTCGGCCTGACACTCCGACGGCCCGCCCTCCCGGCAGCGGGGGGACGGGCCGTCGCGGTGGGGCTACTTGCCGGCGAAGGCGTCGATCGCCGCGTTGAACGTGGCGCTCGGCCGCATGACCGCGTCGGTCTTCGCGCGGTCGACGTAGTAGTAGCCGCCCAGGTCGACCGGGTCGCCCTGGACCGCGTTCAGCTCACCGACGACCGTGTCCTCGGCGGCGGCGAGCTTCTCGGCGAGCGGGGCGAAGATCGCGGCCAGCTCGGTGTCCTCGGTCTGCGCGGCGAGGGCCTGCGCCCAGTACAGCGCGATGTAGAAGTGGCTGCCGCGGTTGTCGAGCTCCCCGACCTTGCGCGACGGCGACTTCCCGTTCTCCAGCAGCGTGCCGGTGGCCTCGTCGAGGGTCTGGCCGAGCAGCTTGGCCCGCAGCGGCTCCTCGGTCTTCGACGCCAGCATCTCCAGCGAGACGGCCAGCGCGAGGAACTCGCCGAGGGAGTCCCACCGCAGGTGGTTCTCCTTCTGCAGCTGCTGCACGTGCTTCGGCGCGGACCCGCCGGCGCCGGTCTCGAACAGGCCGCCGCCGTTCATCAGCGGGACGATCGACAGCATCTTCGCCGACGTGCCCAGCTCCATGATCGGGAACAGGTCCGTGAGGTAGTCGCGCAGCACGTTGCCGGTCACCGAGATGGTGTCCTCGCCCTTGCGGGCCCGCTCCAGGGTGTAGCGGGTGGCCTCGGCGACCGGGAGGATCTCGATGGTCAGGCCGTCGGTGTCGTGCTCGCCCAGGTACGTCTCGACCTTCGCGATCAGCTGCGCGTCGTGGGCGCGCGCCGAGTCCAGCCAGAAGACGGCGGGGGAGCCGGTGGCCCGGGCCCGCTCGACGGCCAGACCGACCCAGTTGCGGATCGGGGCGTCCTTGGTCTGGCAGCCGCGCCAGATGTCGCCCTCGCCGACCTCGTGCGAGAGCTTCTCCTCGCCCGACGCCGCGTCGACGACGCGCACGGTGCCCGCGGAGGCGATCTCGAAGGTCTTGTCGTGGCTGCCGTACTCCTCGGCCTTCTGGGCCATCAGCCCGACGTTCGGGACGGTGCCCATCGTCGTCGGGTCGAAGGCGCCGTTGGCCTGGCAGTGCTTGACGGTCTCGTCGTAGAGCGGGGCGTAGGACGAGTCCGGGATGACGAACTTGGTGTCCTGCAGCGCGTCGTCGGCGTTCCACATCCGGCCGGACGTGCGGATCGCGGCCGGCATCGAGGCGTCGATGATGACGTCGCTCGGGACGTGCAGGTTGGTGATCCCGCGCGCGGAGTCGACCTGGGCCAGCGCCGGGCCGGTCTCGTAGGCGGCGGTGATGGCCTTCTCGACGGCGTCGCGCTTGTCGGCGGGCAGCTTCTCCAGCGCGGTCAGGATCGAGGCGAGACCGTCGTCGGGGTCGGCGCCCACGGAGGCGAGGTCGTCGGCGAAGGAGGCGAACACGTCGGCGAAGTAGGCGCGGACGGCGTGGCCGAAGATGATCGGGTCGGAGACCTTCATCATCGTGGCCTTGAGGTGCACCGAGAACAGCACGCCCTTGGCCTTGGCGTCCGCGACCTGCTCGGCGAGGAAGGCCTGCAGCGGCTCGCGACGCATGACGGCGCCGTCGAACACCTCGCCGTCCAGCAGCGCCACCTTCTCCTTCAGCACCGTGACGGTGCCGTCGGCGGCGACGTGCTCGATGCGGACCGCGCCGTCACCGGCGGCGGTGAACGAGGTCTCGGAGTGGCGGAAGTCGCCGTCGTCCATGGTGGCGACGTGGCTGGTGGAGTCGGAGCTCCAGGCGCCCATCGAGTGCGGGTGCTTGCGGGCGAAGTTCTTCACCGACAGCGGGGCGCGGCGGTCGGAGTTGCCCTCGCGCAGCACCGGGTTGACCGCGGAGCCCTTGACCGAGTCGTAGGCGGCGCGGGCGGCCTTCTCCTGCTCGGTCTGCGGGTTGTCCGGGTAGTCCGGTACCTCGTAACCGGCGCCCTGGAGCTCGGTGATCGCCGCCTTGAGCTGCGGGATCGACGCCGAGATGTTCGGCAGCTTGATGATGTTGGCGTCCGGTGTCTTCGCCAGCTCGCCCAGCTCGGACAGCGAGTCCGGGACGCGCTGGGCGTCGGTGAGCCGGTCCGGGAACTTCGCCAGGATGCGGGCGGCCAGGGAGATGTCGCGGGTCTCCACGTCGACCCCGGCCTGGCCGGCAAAGGCCTCGATGACCGGCAGGAAGGAGTGGGTCGCCAGTGCCGGCGCCTCGTCGGTGTACGTGTAGATGAGCTTCATCGCGTCCTCAGGCCTGCCTCGGCTCGTCGTGTGTGCTGCCGTGTCCAGCGAGCGGGCCGCGACGGCGCCGGCGGACGGGCCCGGGACGACCGGGCGGGTCCCCGGCGCGGCGACCCGCTGACTGGGCCACACGCTATCTGTTCACCGGCCCTGCACGCCCGCAGGAGTAACCGGCCCGACACCCCCGTGATGGTCGAGCCCACGGCCGCGGACCGGCTACCGTGGTCGCGGCAGCGCTCGGCGGGAGGGGAACCACGGTGGCGAAGGTCTTCGGGCTCACCCGGAAGTCGCTCCTGAGGGGCTGGCCGCTGGTCGGGCTCATCGGAGTCGGCCTCACGGTCGTCGCACTCGCCTACGGCGGTGTCACCGGGAACCTGGAGACCACCGGGTGCCGTGTCGTCGTGCAGGGCGAGCAGGTGACGGTGCGCGCGTCGCCCGGCAACTCGGCGGCGCCGGTCCGCACGCTCCCGGTCGGGACCGAGGTCGCGGCCGAGACGATCGTCGACGGCGGCTTCCGCAAGCTCACCGAGCAGAACCAGTGGGTCCCGGTGGACTCCGTCGCCGCGACCTCGGGCAGCCGGTGCTGAACCCGTCGCGCAGCGTGATCAGGGGTGCGGCACAGTAGACGGTGTGAACGCGCTCGCCACGGTCAACGTCAACGGGGTCCGTGCCGCCGCCACCAAGGGCTTGCTGGAGTGGCTGGCCGCGACCGACGCGCGGGCGGTCTGCCTGCAGGAGGTCCGGGCACGGCCCGACGAGCTGCCGGCCGCCTTCCTGGCCGCGCTCGACGAGGGCGGCTGGCACCTGCGCCTGGCTCCGTCGCTGACGGCGAAGGGCCGCAACGGCGTCGCGGTGCTGAGCCGGGACGAGCCCGAGGCGGTGCGGATCGGTTTCCCGAGCGGAGCCCGCGGAGCGAGCAACGGCACCGACCCCACCACCGACCTGGACGGCCGCTACGTGGAGGTGGACCTGCCCGGCGGGCTCACCGTGGCCTCGTTGTACCTGCCCAAGGGCATGGCGGGCACCGAGAAGCAGGACCACAAGGACGCGTTCTGCGCGGCCTTCGGTGACCACCTGCGCACCGCGTTCGACCGGTGCGCCGCGACCGGGCGGCAGATGGTCGTCGGCGGGGACTGGAACATCGCCCCCACCGAGCTGGACCTGCGCAACTGGCGCGGGAACCGGCGCAACTCCGGGTTCCTGCCGCACGAGCGGGAGTGGTTCGCGAAGCTGCTCGAACACGGCTGGCGCGACGTGGTCCGCGAGCGGCACCCGGGCGTCGACGGGCCGTACTCGTGGTGGAGCTACCGCGGGCGGGCCTTCGACAACGACACCGGGTGGCGGATCGACCACCTGCTCACCACCCCCGGGCTCGCGGACGCCGCGCACGAGGCCGTCGTGGACCGGGCGCCCGCGCACGACCGGCGCTTCTCCGACCACGCCCCCGTCGTCGTCCGGCTGGGGGCCGTGTGATCGCCGGCCGGATGGTCGGCGGCCGCTACCTGCTGCTCGACGAGCTGGGCCGGCGCGGTTTCGGGCCCACCCACCGTGCCGAGGACCGCATCACCGGCCGCACCGTCGCCGTCACCGAGATCGCGCTGCCCGCGGTCGCGGGGGTCCGGGAGCGGCTGCTCACGGAGGTCCGGGCGGCCGGACGGCTGCGCCACCCGTCGGTCGTCGGGGTGCTGGACCTGGTCACCGACCGGTCCTCGGCCGGGGACATGCGCGAGTACCTGGTCACCGAGCACCCGGAGGCGCGACCGCTGGGTGCGGTCGTCGGGACGGCGCCGCCCTCTCCCCGGCAGGTCGCGCTGGTGGGCCGGGACGTGCTGGCCGCACTGCGTGCGGTGCACGCCGACGGCGGCACCCACGGCGGCCTCGACGCCGACGCGGTGCTGGTCACCGCCGACGGCCGCGCCCTGCTCACCGACGTCGGCCTCGCCCGCGCGGTCGGTCCGCGCCCCGGCGGGAACGGTGCGCCCGCCGCCCCCGAGGGCGCCGACACCCCGGCCGCGGACCTGTGGTGCCTGGGTGTCGTCCTGCGCGAGGCGGCGGGCCCGCGCCCGTCGGCGGGCAGCGCGCTCGCGACGGTCATGGACGGCCTCACCGCCGACGACCCGGCCGAGCGCCCGACCCACGACCGGGCCGCCGAGCTGTTCGAACGCGGCGCCCGGCCCCGGTCCCCGGGCGGGGACCTCGGCCGCAACCGCTGGATCCTGCTGGGCGTGGCCGGGGTGCTGGCCGTGATCGTCGTCGTGCTGCTCGTCCTCGCCGTCCTCTGAGCACACCCGGGGGCGGAAACCCGGCGGCGCCCGCGACGCGGCGGGGGGCAGGATGGGCCGGGTGAGCCGGAGCGTCGAACACCCCGCCGACCACCCCCGCGTCGCCGCCGTGAAGGAGGCGTTGCGCCGGGCCGGTGCCGATCCCGCGTCGATCGCGGGCCTGGTGCTGCTGCCCGACGCGGTGACCACCGCGGCCGCGGCGGCCGCCGCGCTGGAGGTGGAGGTCGGCCAGATCGCGAACTCGCTGGTCTTCGACGCCGACGGCGCCCCGCTGCTCGTGCTCACCTCCGGCGCGCACCGGGTCGACACCGACAGGGTCGCCGCCCTGGTCGGCGCGCAGCGGGTCGGCCGGGCGTCCAAGGAGCTCGTGCTGGAGGCGACCGGGCAGGTCATCGGCGGGGTCGCCCCGGTCGGGCACCCGGCGCCGGTGCGCACCCTGGTCGACGTCGCGCTGGGGGAGTTCGACCGGGTCTGGGCGGCCGGCGGGGTGGCCCGCTCGGTGTTCCCGACGACCTTCGACGAGCTCGTCGCGGTCACCGGCGGGACGCCCGCCGAGGTCGCCTGAGCCGTATTCCCGCATCGGCGGTGATCCATCGCCGGGAAACGGACGGTCGCTGTGGTGATCGGTGAAACCTAGTGTGGGTGGCATGGCCGATACTCCTGCCGCACCCGTCCCGGCCGAGGCCGAACCGCCGGTCGGACTCCCGACCCCCGCACCCGCCGAACCGGTGCCCTCGGACTCGGCGTTCCGCCGGGCCCTGCGCCGCGTCCGGGACGGGTCCACCCTCGACGTCACCGAGGCCGCCGTCCTGCTCGCCGCCCGCGGTGAGCACCTCGACGAGCTGCTCGGGCACGCCGGCCGGGTCCGCGACGCCGGACTGGTCGAGGAGGGCCGCCCGGGCGTGGTCACCTACTCCCGCAACGTCTTCATCCCGCTGACCCGGCTCTGCCGCGACCGCTGCCACTACTGCACGTTCGCCACCGTCCCGCACAAGCTCGACGACATGTACCTGGAGCGCGACGAGGTCGTCGAGATCGCCCGCCAGGGCGCCGCGCAGGGCTGCAAGGAGGCCCTGTTCACCCTCGGCGACCGCCCCGAGGACCGCTGGCCGCAGGCCCGCGAGTGGCTCGAGGCGCGCGGCTACGACTCCACCCTCGACTACGTCCGGGCCTGCGCGATCGCCGTGCTGGAGGAGACCGGGCTGCTGCCGCACCTCAACCCGGGCGTCATGAGCTGGGAGGAGCTGACCCGGCTCAAGCCGGTCGCGGCCAGCATGGGGATGATGCTGGAGACGACGTCGCAGCGGCTGTTCGAGAAGGGCGGCCCGCACTTCGGCAGCCCCGACAAGGAGCCCGCGGTCCGGCTGCGCGCCCTCACCGACGCCGGCCGCGTCGGCGTCCCGTTCACCACCGGCATCCTGATCGGCATCGGCGAGAACCGCACCGAGCGGGCCGAGTCGCTGTTCGCGATCCGCTCCGCCGCCCGCGCGCACGGGCACGTGCAGGAGGTGATCGTCCAGAACTTCCGCGCCAAGCCGGACACCGCGATGGCGAACGACCCGGACGCCGACCTGGAGGACCTGGCCGCCACCATCGCGGTCGCCCGGCTGGTGCTGGGCCCGAAGGTCCGGCTGCAGGCGCCGCCGAACCTCGTCGGCGACGAGCAGGCGCTGATGCTGCATGCCGGCATCGACGACTGGGGTGGTGTCTCCCCGGTGACGGTGGACCACGTGTCCCCGGAGATGCCGTGGCCCGCCGTCGACGAGCTGGCCGCGATCACCGAGGCCGAGGGCTTCACGTTGCAGGAGCGGCTCACCGCCTACCCGAAGTACGTGCGGGCCGGGTCGCCGTGGATCGACGCGCGGCTGCACGGCCATGTCGCCGCGCTGTCCGGGCCGGACGGGCTCGCCCGGCCCGACGCCGTCGTGGAGGGGCGGGCGTGGCAGGAGCCCGACGGCGGGTTCGCCTCGACCGGGCGCACCGATCTGAACTCCACGATCGACACGACCGGGCGCACCGAGGACCGGCGCAGCGACTTCGGCGACGTCTACGGCGACTGGGACGAGGTGGCCGCCGAGCTGGAGCACCAGCGCGCCGGCCACGGGGCGGCCCCCGAGCGGCTCGACTCCGACGTCCGGGCCGGGCTGGACCTGGCCGCGTCCGACCCGGCGGCGCTGCTCGACCCGGCGCACGCCGACGCCGCGATGGCCGTGCTGACCGCCGACGGGCCCGCGCTGCGCACGCTGCTCGACCTCGCCGACGACGTGCGCAGGCAGGTCACCGGGGACGACGTCACCTACGTGGTCAACCGGAACATCAACTTCTCGAACGTCTGCTACGTCGGCTGCCGGTTCTGCGCGTTCGCCCAGCGCGAGCGCGACGCCGACGCCTTCCGGCTCTCGCTCGACGAGGTCGCCCAGCGCGCCGCGGAGGCCGCCCGTGACGGCGCCACCGAGGTCTGCGTGCAGGGCGGCATCGACCCGCAGCTGCCGGTGTCGTTCTACGCCGACCTGGTCCGCGCGGTCACCGCGGCCGTGCCGGGGATGCACGTGCACGCGTTCTCCCCGATGGAGATCGTCTCCGCGGCGGCCAAGGCCGGGGTGTCGATCCGGGAGTGGCTGACCGAGCTGAAGGCCGCCGGGCTCGGCTCGATCCCGGGCACCGCCGCCGAGATCCTCGACGACGAGGTCCGCTGGGTGCTCACCAAGGGCAAGCTGCCGGCGTCACAGTGGATCGAGGTCGTCTCGACCGCGCACGAGCTGGGGATCCCCAGCAGCTCGACGATGATGTACGGCCACGTCGACGAGCCCCGGCACTGGCTCGGGCACCTGCGCACCCTGGCCTCGATCCAGGACCGGACCGGGGGGTTCACCGAGTTCGTGCCGCTGCCGTTCGTGCACCACAACGCGCCGATCTACCTGGCCGGGATCGCCCGGCCGGGGCCGACGGAGCGCGACAACCGGGCGGTGCACGCGTTCGCCCGGCTCGCGCTGCACGGGCGGATCGACCACGTCCAGTGCTCCTGGGTGAAGCTCGGCGACGACCTCGCCGCGGACATCCTGGCCGGGGGTGCCGACGACATGGGCGGCACCCTGATGGAGGAGACGATCTCCCGGATGGCCGGCTCGGAGAACGGCTCCGAGCGCTCCGTCGCCGAGCTCACCGCGATCGCGGCGGCCGCCGGTCGCCCGGTCCGGCAGCGGACGACGACCTACCGCGGCGAGCCCCGCGTGCTCACCCCGGCGTCGGGTACCGGGCCGCGGATGCTGCCGCTGACCCCGGCCTGATCCCGGCCGGTCCCGCGTCGCCCCCGGGCCGCGCGGGACCGGCTCGGCCGCCGATCGGCCTACGGTGGCGGTATGGGTGTACTCGGAGAGATGTTCCCGCGGAAGCGGATGCACGAGGACTCGGACGCCGCGCAGGGCGGACAGCAGTGGCGGCTGGGCCCGATCGACCTCGACAAGGGCGTGGTGACGGTCGAGCCGGCCCCACGGCCCGAGGACCCGGAGCAGGAGAAGGACCGGGAGAACGGATGACGTGCTGACCGGGACGACGCCCCGCGGCTGCCGCAGCCCCCTCACCGCGCTGTCGCAGGACGTCCGCCCCGGCCGGTGGGCCGACCCCCCGATCCGGCCCACCCCGCCGCCGGCCGGGCCCGGAGGCGCGGCTTCGATCGGCAGAGTGAGGCCAACGGTACGATCTTGAGCAGTCCGGGGTCAAGGGAGGCGAGCGGGTGCGGCCGCAGGAGCTGGGCGCCGTGGGGCGCGGTCTCGGCCTGCTCGCCGACACCTGGACGCTGCTGATCCTGCAGCGCGCCTTCCTCGGCGTCAGCCGGTACGCGGAGTGGCGGGAGACCCTCAACATCTCCGACGCGACGTTGTCGGCGCGACTGCGCGGTCTCGTCGACGCGGGTCTGCTCGAGCCCCGCAGCTACGCCGACGGTGCCCGCGAGCGCCGCGGCTACGCCCTCACCGAGCGCGGCGGCGACATCTGGAAGCTGCTGATCTGCACCTGGGACTGGGAGAAGACCTGGGTCCCGCGGGAGGTCCCGCTCCCCGAGATCGTGCACCGCGACTGCGGCCGCCCCACCCGGGTGCGGGTGTGCTGTGCGACCTGCGGCGGCGCGGTCGGGCCGCGGGACACCGAGGTCGAGCGCGAGCCGTGGGCGCCGGGGCTGGACCTGCTGGCCCGCAGACACCCGCGGCGCACCCGCGGCACGCTGCCCGTCGACCCGCTCTCGTTCCTGCCCGGTGCGATGGAGATCATCGGCGACCGGTGGGGTGCCGCCGTCCTCGGCGCCGCGCTCACCGGGATCCGGGCGTTCAACTGCTTCGCCCACGAGCTGGCGATCTCCCCGGAGGTGCTGTCGGACCGGCTGCGCCGCTTCGTCGCGCTCGGGGTGCTCAGCCGCAGCGGCGACGGCGAGTACCGCCTCACCGACAAGGGCCGGGCCAGCTTCCCGATCCACGCCTGCCTGGTCGAGTGGTCGCACCGCTGGTGCGGCGGGGACGGCGCCCCGATCGACCTCACGATCCGCCACCGGGCCTGCGGGCAGCCGCTCTGCGTGCGGCTGGACTGCGAGCAGTGCGGGCGGGCGTTCGCCCGGGACTCGGTGTCCCCGGTGCGCCCGAGATGACGGACGGTAGGGAACGATGGCGGGCATGAACGACGCCCACCGTCCCCGCGTGCTGTCCGGGATCCAGCCCACGGCCGACTCGTTCCACCTCGGCAACTACCTGGGTGCGCTGCGGCAGTGGGTGGCCCTGCAGGACGACCACGAGGCGTTCTACTGCGTCGTGGACCTGCACGCGATCACGGTGGAGCACGACCCGGCCGAGCTGGCCCGGCGTACCCGGGTCGCGGCCGCGCAGCTGCTCGGGCTGGGGCTCGACCCGGACCGCTGCACGCTGTTCGTGCAGTCGCACGTCCCGGAGCACGCGCGGTTGGCCTGGATCCTGGAGTGCATCACCGGCTTCGGCGAAGCCGGCCGGATGACCCAGTTCAAGGACAAGTCCGCCAAGCAGGGCACCGACCGGGCGACGGTCGGGCTGTTCACGTACCCGATCCTGCAGGCCGCGGACATCCTGCTCTACCAGGCCGACCGCGTCCCGGTCGGCGAGGACCAGCGCCAGCACCTGGAGCTGACCCGCAATCTCGCGCAGCGGTTCAACCACCGCTTCGGCGAGACGTTCCGGGTGCCCGAGCCGCACATCCCGCAGGCCACGGCGAAGATCTACGACCTGCAGGACCCGACGGCGAAGATGAGCAAGTCGGCGTCGTCGCCCAGCGGGATCGTGGAGCTCCTCGACCCGCCGCGGACCTCGGCCAAGAAGATCCGCTCCGCGGTGACCGACAACGAGCGCGAGATCCGCTTCGACCCGGAGAACAAGCCGGGCATCGCGAACCTGCTCACCATCAACGCGGCGATGACCGACCGGAAGGTGGCCGAGGTCGAGGCCGAGTACGTCGGCCGCGGCTACGGCGACCTGAAGAAGGACCTGGGCGAGATCGTCGCCGCGTTCGCGGAGCCGTTCGCGGAGAAGGTGAACGGCTACCTGGCCGATCCGGCCGAGCTCGACCGGGTGCTCGCGCGCGGTGCCACCCGTGCGCGTGAGGTCTCCGGCGCGACACTGGCCGCGGTTCACGAGAGGATCGGGTTCCTCCCGCCCGCCTGAGCGACGCTCCCGGGGCGGGGAGAACCACCGAACCGGGGGAATGATGGCCGAGAACCGCGCTGCCACGATCGCGCACCGGCTGGAGACCGACGAGGAGGAGACCGAGACCTTCCTCGACCGCCAGCGGGAGAAGCATCCGTGGCTCGACCACCTGGTCCGGGCGGGGGAGCGCTACACCGAGAACCACGGCGACCACTACGCCGCGGCGATCACCTACTTCTCCATCCTGGCGCTGGTACCGCTGCTGATGGTCGGGTTCGCGGCGGCCGGGTTCGTGCTGCGCGGGAACCCTGAGCTCCTCGACTCCCTGCGCCAGGCGATCCAGTCGGCCGCGCCGGGCCAGATCGGCGAACTGCTCGGCGGGATCGTGCAGACCGCGATCGACCGGGCCGGGGCGATCGGTCTGATCGGTCTGGTCGGCGCGCTGTACTCGGGCATCGGCTGGATGAGCAACCTGCGCGAGGCGCTGACCGAGCAGTGGGGCCAGCGGGACGATGCCCCGCCGATGATCAAGCGGCTGGCGTTCGACCTGCTCGCCCTGGTCGGGCTCGGGCTGGCCCTGGTGCTGTCGTTCGCGATCTCCTCGATCGGTGGCGCGGCGGGGAGGTTCCTGCTCGACCTGGTCGGCCTCGGCGAGGCGACGTGGGCACGCGTGCTGCTGAGCATCGCCTCGTTCCTGCTCGTGCTCGCCGGGAACTGGCTGGTGTTCCTCTGGGTGATCGCCCGGCTGCCGCGCGAGCCCGTGTCCCTGCGCAGCGCGGCCAGGGCCGCGCTGATCGGCGCGATCGGGTTCGCGATCCTGCAGCGGGTGATGGTGATCTACCTCGGCTCGGTCACGAACTCCGCGGCCGGTGCGGCTTTCGGATCGATCCTCGGTCTGCTGGTCTTCATCTTCTTCACCTCGCGGTTCCTGCTGTTCGTGACGGCCTGGGCCGCCAGCGCCGAGGAGAACGACCTGGGCTACCGCGACCTGCCCGCCCCGGCGATCATCCGGCCGCAGTACGTCGTCCGGGACGGCCCGGGCGCGCTCGCGTCGGCGGGCCTGGTCACCGCGGGTCTGATCGGCGGGGCACTCGGCCTGCGGGCCCTGGGGCGCCGGCGGCGCTGACCCGGATCGCCGTCCCGCCCCGATCTCGAAGGACGTGATCCCGACGAATTCGCTTACCCGGTAAGCGAGTTCGCAGGAGGGTGTGGCCCGGCCCTCGGGCGCAGGGGTGAGCCTGTGCCGTCTCGGCCGGTTCTCCCGGTACAGGCCCCGACGAACTCCTTCGCCCCGTGAACGGTCCCGCGGACCCGAGATCCGGGGACGTCGTCCGACGAATCCGCTTACCCGGTAAGCGGATTCCCAGAAGGGTGCACCCCTGCCCTCGGGCACCGGGCGAGCCGACGCCGACCCGGTCGGGTTTCCCGGGCGTCTGCCGCAGGTCAACGGCGCCGGCGCAGCCGCGCGGCCACCAGCGCCCCGACGCCGGCGAGCGCGGCGACCCCGCCGACCAGCACCGCGGCGGGGACCGGCGCAGCACCCGCGGGATCCGGGGCGCCGGTCGACGTCGCCCCGTCGGCGCTCCGCGTCGCCCCGTCCGCGCCCCCGGATCCCGTTGCGCCGTCCGCGCCGCCTGCCCCGCCCGCGGGGGCCGCGGCGCCCGGGGGCGTGTCCGAGCCGTCGGCGGAGCCCGTGGTGCCCGGCTCGACCAGCGTCCCGATCCCGGTGGCCGGGGCGCCGAAGCCCCAGTCCAGCAGGGCGCGGGCCTGGTCGACCATCAGCACCGGCCGGGGCTCGCCGCGCACGACGGCGACGACCAGCCGTCGCCCGTCGCGCTCCATCGCGCCGACGAAGGTGTGCCGGGCGGCGTCGGTGAACCCGTTCTTGCCGCCGAGGAAGCCGGGGGCACCGAGGAGCCGGTCGTCGTTGCCGAGCAGGAAGCCGGGCTTGTCGGCGAACCCGGGGAACGGGATGCTCCGGGTGGTCAGCGCGGCCGCGATCCGCGGGCGCTCCAGTGCGGCGCGCAGCAGCAGGCCCAGGTCGTAGGCCGAGGCGGACATCCCCGGGCCGTCGAGGCCGGAGGGCGTCGCGGGACGGGTGTCCAGGGCACCGAGGCGGCGGGCCTCGTCGCGCATGGCGGCCAGCGTCGCGGGGACCCCGCCGAGTTCGCGGGCCAGGGCGTTCGCGGCGTCGTTGCCCGAGGACAGCAGCAGCCCGTGCAGCAGCTGGTCGACCGTGTAGCGCCCGCCGGGACCGATCCCGGCCCGGCTGCCGTCGACATCTCCGTCCTCGGCGGTGCCCACGACCACCCGGTCCATCGGCAGCCGCTCGTCGACGACCAGCGCGAGCAACAGCTTGATCGTCGACGCCGGACGCTGCCGCGCGTGCGGGGCCCGGGCGGCGAGCACCGCACCCGAGTCGAGGTCGGCGACGACGTACGACGCGACCCCGACCGGCGGGGGCGGCACCGGCCCGGCGTGGGTGTCACCGCAGCCGCCGAGCCCGCCGACCGGTGGCGACGGCACCGGCAGCGGGGGGACGGGCACCGTCTCCTCCCGCGCGGGCGGGCCGGGCGGGACCTCCTGCCCCGGGCAGCCCGCGGCGACCGCGACCGGAGCGGCGGAGGCGACCGGCGCGGTGCCCGCCGCCCCGGCCAGCGCGAGCGCCACGACGACGGGAACGAGCAGCCGGGCGGCGGGTCGGCGCGGGGAGCCCGGGCCGGCGGGGGTCGTCACCGTTGCAGCATGACCCACGGCCCGGCGGAACGGGCCGCCCGCTGCGGGCCCGGCACCACGGACCGCGCCCCGCGGCACGGTCAGCGCTCGACGATCTCCTTGACCCGGTCCAGGCTGCGCTCCAGCCCGTCGCGCATCAGGGCCTCGCGGTCCCGGCCCAGGATCCCGCTGCGCTGCAGCAGCCGTACCGGCAGCGCCGCCTCGCCGGTCTTCTCCCGCCAGGCGACGACGGTCGTCGCCCCGTCCCCGGCCGGTTCCAGGACCCAGCCCCAGGCCGTCTTCGACTCGCCGACCACGAAGGTGAACCGGCGGGCCGGCTCGCACTCGGTGACGCGGCAGTGCGTGGACCAGCGGATCCGTCCGTGCCGGTTGCCCCCGGTGAACCTCGCGCCCACGGCGGGCCCCGTCGCGTCGCCGCGCCACCGTCCCCCGGTGGCCTCCGGGCTCCACTCACCGGCCCGGGTGATGTCCGAGACCAGCTCCCACACCCGCTCCGGCGGGGCCTGCACCGTACGTTCCGCGCGATCCATCGATCCTCCTCCGAGACTGCGTCACCTCCCGGGTACAAGATCGTCCGGGTGCGCGGACGGTACCGTCCGTCAACCGCTCGACGATTCCGCGTCACGGCCGTGTTTCGAGTTCTGCCGAAACCGTTGTCCAGCGGTTACCGTCCCGTCCGGACATGCGCCGCCGAGCGGTGGCGCCGGAGGGGGAGGTCACCTCGTGCGGATCAACCAGCGCATCGGAGGCAGGAGCCGGTACGCGACCGCGATCGCGCTCGTGGCCGCGGCGGCACTCACGCTCACGGGCTGTGCCCGCGACACCGGCGGGGGCGGCGGCGCCCAGGCCGGGGAGTGCGAGCGCGTCGCGCCGCCGTCGGTCCCGGCCGCGTCGGCCCAGCCGGCGCCGGAGGCCCCGAAGGCGGACGCGAGCAGGCTCAAGGTCGGGCTGGCCTACGACATCGGTGGCCGTGGCGACGCCTCGTTCAACGACGCGGCGGCCGCCGGCCTCGACCGCGCCGTCGCCGAGCTGGGGCTTCAGAAGGCCAACACGCGTGAGGCGACCGCCCAGGCGGGGGAGAGCGAGGACGCGGGCACCAACCGCCTCCGACAGCTCGCCCAGGGCGGGTTCAACCCGATCGTCGCGGTCGGCTTCAACTACGCCACCGGCGTGAAGACCGTCGCGACCGAGTTCCCGAACATCCAGTTCGCCATCGTCGACGACGACACGGTCGACCTGCCCAACGTCAAGCCGCTGGTCTTCGCCGAGGAGCAGGGCTCGTTCCTGGTCGGCGCCGCGGCCGCGCTGAAGACCTCGGCCTGCAAGGTCGGGTTCATCGGCGGCGTCGACAACCCGCTGATCCAGAAGTTCGACGCCGGCTACGAGCAGGGCGCCAAGGCCGTCGCGCCGCAGATCGACGTCGAGTCGGCCTACATCTCCCCGGCCGGCGACTTCACCGGCTTCAACGACGCCACCCGCGCCACCGAGATCGCGTCCGGCCAGTACGACGGCGGCGCCGACATCGCCTTCGCCGCGGCGGGCCAGTCGAACCAGGGTGTCTTCGCGGCCGCGCAGACCGCGCAGAAGAAGGCCATCGGCGTCGACTCCGACCAGTACAACTCGCCGCAGCTGACGCAGGTCCGCGACACGATCATGACGTCGATGATCAAGCGGGTCGACGTGGCGGTCTACGACTACATCAACGCGGTCGCGGGCAACACCGTCGCGCAGCTCCCGGCGCGGTTCGACCTCGCCAACAACGGTGTCGGCTACTCCACCTCCGGTGGCCAGGTCGACGACATCGTCCCGCAGCTCGAGGCGTACAAGGCCGCGATCATCGCCGGACAGATCCAGGTCAAGTCCACCAAGTGACCGACCAGCCCGACGCGGTCGCACTCCGCGGGATCACGAAGCGGTTCCCCGGCGTCATCGCGAACGACGGCGTGGACCTCACCGTCACCCACGGTGAGGTCCACGCCCTCTGCGGCGAGAACGGCGCCGGCAAGTCGACCCTGATGAAGATCCTCTACGGGATGCAGACGCCCGACGAGGGCACGATCGTCGTCGACGGGGCGGAGACGCACTTCCGCAGCCCCGCCGACGCCATCGCCGCGGGGATCGGGATGGTCCACCAGCACTTCATGCTGGCCGACAACCTGACCGTCGCCGAGAACGTGCTGCTCGGCGCCGAGCGCCTGCACGGCATCGGGAAGGCGGCCCGGGCGCGGATCACCGAGCTGTCCGCGACCGTCGGGCTCGCCGCCCGGCAGGACGCGCTCGTCGAGCACCTCGGCGTCGCCGACCGGCAGCGCATCGAGATCCTCAAGGTGCTCTACCGCGGCGCCCGCACGGTGATCCTCGACGAGCCGACCGCGGTGCTGGTCCCGCAGGAGGTCGACGAGCTGTTCGCGACCGTGCGCACGATGCAGGGCGACGGCTATACGTTCCTGTTCATCTCGCACAAGCTCGACGAGGTCCGCGCCGTCGCCGACCGGATCACCGTGATCCGCCGCGGCCGCACGGTCGGCACCGCGGACCCGCGGACCGTCACCAACCGCGAGCTGGCGGAGATGATGGTCGGCTCGGAGCTGCCCTCGCCGGAGACCCGCGAGTCGACCGTGACCGACCGCGAGGTGCTGCGCGTCGAGGGCCTCGGGCTGGCGAGCCCGGACGGCGGCCGCGACCTGCTCGACGGGGTCGACCTCGTCGTGCACGCCGGTGAGGTGCTGGGCATCGCCGGTGTCGAGGGCAACGGCCAGACCGAGCTCGTCGAGACGGTCATGGGGATGCGCCGGCACGCCCGTGGCCGGGTGTTGCTGAACGGCACCGACATCTCGGCGACGTCGACGATGGCCCGCCGCGAGGCCGGCATCGGCTACGTCCCCGAGGACCGGTCCCGCCACGCCCTGCTCGGCGAGCAGCCGCTGTGGGCGAACCGGATCCTCGGGTTCCAGTCCCGGCCGCCGATCGCCCGGCGCGGGCTGCTGGACACCGCCGCCGCGCGCACCGACACCGAGCGGATCGTGCGCGACTTCGACGTCCGCACCCCCGGGATCGACGTCATGGCGGCCGCGCTGTCCGGCGGCAACCAGCAGAAGCTCGTCGTCGGACGGGAGCTGTCCGGTGACCCGGTGCTGCTCATCGCGGCCCACCCGACCCGCGGCGTCGACGTCGGCGCGCAGGCAGGCATCTGGGCTGAGCTGCGCCGCGCCCGCGCGGCCGGGCTCGCGGTGCTGCTGGTGTCGGCGGACCTCGACGAGCTGATCGGCCTGTCCGACACCCTCGCCGTCATCTCCGGCGGGCGGCTGGTCGGCACCGCCGATCCCGCGACCGTGACCCCCGAGGAGCTGGGTACCAAGATGACCGGAGCCGCCACGTGAGCCGGCTGCGGGGCGCCGTCGTCGCGCCCGTCCTGGCGATCGCGGTCGCCGCCCTGCTCTGCGGGGTCGCCCTGGTGATCAGCGGGGCGTCGCCGTGGACGGCGGTCACCACCATCCTCGCGCAGGTCGGGTCGGGCACGGTCGTCGTGGACACCGTGAACTCCGCCGCCGTCTACTACCTCGCCGCCCTGGCCGTCGCGATCGGCTTCCAGATGCGGCTGTTCAACATCGGCGTCGAGGGCCAGTTCCGGGTCGCCGCCTGCGTCGCCGCGATCGTCGGCGGGACGGTGGCGCTCCCGCCGGTCCTGCACACCGTGCTGATCATGGTGGTGGCGCTGCTGACCGGCGCCGCCTGGGTCGCGATCCCGGCGCTGCTCAAGGCCTACCGCGGCGTCTCCGAGGTCATCTCGACGATCATGCTGAACGCGATCGCCACCGGGCTGATCGCCTACCTGATCCGCGCCGAGACCTTCGGCGAGCTGCGCGGCAACAACATCACCACCCCGCCGATCCCCGAGTCGGGCTGGTTCCCCGGGATCCCGGTCGGCAACGGCGCGATCTTCGGGATGGTGTTCGTCGCGGCCGCGCTGGGCATCGGCTACTGGTTCCTGCTCGGACGCACCCGGTTCGGCTTCGAGCTGCGCGCCTCCGGCGAGTCGGCGACGGCCGCCGCGACCGGCGGGGTGAACGCGCGCCGCACGATCGTCGTCGCGCTGCTGCTCTCCGGCGCGGTCGCCGGGCTGGTCGGGTTGCCCGAGCTGCTCGGGCGCGACCACGCCTACACGCTGTCCTCGCCGCAGGGCTACGGCTTCACCGGCATCGCGATCGCGCTGCTGGGCCGCAACCACCCCGTCGGCATCGCGCTGGGCGCGCTGCTGTGGGCGTTCCTGGACAAGTCCGCGGTGGCGCTCGACGTCGTCGGCATCCCGCGGGAGATCGTGCTGATCATGCAGGGCCTGATCGTGCTGTCGGTGGTCGTCGCCTACGAGGTCGTCCGCCGGGTCGAGCGCCGGGCCGAGCAACGGCGGGTCGCCGCGGCGGCCCCCACACCGCAACCCGCGGAGGTGTCGTCGTGACCGCGGTGCTGGATCGTGCGCGGTCCCTGCCCGGCTGGGCCCGGTCGGCGCTGATCGCGGCCGCGCTGGTCGCGGTCCTGTCGGTCACGGTGACGCTGACCGGCCAGACCCAGCTGACCTCCGGCGGCACCGCGTCCGCCGCGGTGCGGCTGGGGCTGCCGATCCTGCTCGCCGGCCTGGGCGGCCTCTGGGCCGAACGCGCCGGGATCATCAACATCGGCCTCGAGGGCATGATGGTGCTCGGCACCTGGGGTGCGGCCTGGGCCGGCTACCAGTGGGGGCCGTGGGCGGCGATGCTCGGCGGGCTGGTGTTCGGCGCGCTCGGCGGGCTGCTGCATGCCGTCGCGACGGTCACGTTCAACGTCAACCACATCGTCTCCGGCGTCGCGATCACCCTGCTCGGGACGGGGCTGACGAAGTACCTGGCGACGCTGGTGTTCACCCCGGTCTCGCAGAACCCGCGCCAGTCCCCGCGGCTGGAGGGCTTCACCGAGTTCTCGATCCCCGGGGTCTCCGAGGGCCTCGCGGCGCTGGAGGCCCAGCAACGGGTGTTCGTCTCCGACCTCGCCGGGTTGCTGTCCGGGCTGGTCACCGGCCTGACGCCGATCCTGGTCATCGGGGTCGCGCTGGTCCCGGTGAGCTACCTCGTGCTGTGGCGGACGGCGTTCGGGCTGCGGCTGCGCAGCGCGGGCGAGTCGCCGGTCGCGGCGGAGTCGCTCGGCGTGAACGTGGTGCTGCACAAGTACGTCGCGGTCACGATCTCCGGCGCGCTCGCCGGGCTCGGCGGTGCGGCCCTGGTGCTCAACCCCGGCCAGCTCGGCTACCTGGAGAACCAGGTCGGCGGGCGCGGGTACATCGGCCTCGCCGCGATGATCTTCGGCAACTGGCGGCCCGCCGGGCTGCTCGTCGGCTCGGCGCTGTTCGGTTACGTCGACGGCCTGCAGCTGCGTGCCGGCGGTGAGGCGGTGCACGCGCTGCTCTACGGCGCGACGCTGGTCGCGGTCGTCGTCGCGGTGCTGTGGGCGATCCGCCGGATGTGGACCGCCGCCGCCGTCGCGCTCGTCGCGGGGCTGCTGGTCTACGCGGTCTACTGGTCGGTCGACACCGTGCCCAGCGAGTTCGCCTCCTACGCCCCGCAGCTGGTCACGCTGATCGTGCTCGCGGCGGCCTCGCAACGACTACGACCACCGGCCCGGCTCGGCGAGCCGTACCGGCGCGGGGAGGGCCGCTAGATGGCAGGCGGGGGACCGTCCGGAGCGGGCGCGGACATGGTGCGGCCCGACGCACCCGTCCCGGACTGGGACGCCCTGCGGGCCGCCGCGGTGCAGGCCGCGGCCTGGGCGTACGCGCCGTACTCCCGGCTGCACGTCGGCGCGGCCGCACTCGTCGACGACGGGCGGGTGGTCACCGGCTGCAACGTCGAGAACGCCTCCTACGGCCTCGGCGTCTGCGCCGAGGTGACCCTCGCCGGGCAGCTGCGTCTCTCCGGCGGCGGACGGCTGCTCGCGGTCGCCTGCCGCTCCGGCGACGGCGACCTGCTCATGCCGTGCGGACGCTGCCGCCAGGTGCTCCACGAGTTCGGCGGCGCCGCCCTGCTCTGCGACACCCCGCGCGGGGTGCTGCCGTTCACCGAGGTGCTGCCCGACGCGTTCGGCCCGGAGGATCTCCCGTGAGCTTCTCCGCGGTCGAGGTCATCGCGGCCAAGCGCGACTGCCGCACCCTGTCGAGGGCCCAGATCGACTGGGTGGTCGACGCCTACACCCGCGGCGAGGTGGCCGACGAGCAGATGGCCGCGCTGGCCATGGCGATCCTGCTCAACGGCATGGAGCCCGGCGAGATCGCGCACTGGACCCAGGCGATGATCGACTCCGGCGAGGTCCTCGACTTCGGCGACGTCGGACGCCCGCTGGTCGACAAGCACTCCACCGGCGGCGTCGGGGACAAGATCACGCTGCCGCTGGCGCCGCTCGTCGCGGCCTGCGGGGCGGCGGTGCCGCAGCTGTCCGGACGCGGGCTCGGCCACACCGGCGGCACCCTGGACAAGCTGGAGGCCGTCCCCGGCTGGCGCGCCTCGCTGACCACCGACGAGATCACCGCGCAGCTGCGCGAGGTCGGCGCGGTCGTCTGCGCGGCGACGCCCACGCTCGCCCCCGCCGACAAGCGGCTCTACGCGCTGCGCGACGTCACCGGCACCGTCGAGTCCGTCCCGCTGATCGCCAGCTCGATCATGAGCAAGAAGCTCGCCGAGGGCACCGGCGGGCTGGTCCTCGACGTGAAGGTGGGGTCCGGCGCGTTCATGAAGACCCTGCCGCGCGCCGGGGAGCTCGCCGACGCGATGACCGCGATCGGGGCCGCCCACGGCCTCCCGACCACCGCGCTGCTTACCGACATGTCCCGCCCGCTGGGCCGCTGCGTCGGCAACGCCCTGGAGGTCGCCGAGTCGGTCGAGGTGCTGCGTGGTGGGGGACCGGCCGACCTGGTGTCGCTCACCGTCGCGCTGGCCACGGAGATGCTCGCCCTCGCCGGTCTGCCCGACGCCGACCCGGCCGCCGTGCTCGCCTCCGGTGCCGCGTACGACGTGTGGGAGCGGATGATCGCCGCGCAGGGCGGGGACCCGTCCGCACCGCTGCCGGTGGCCACGCACGTCGAGACGGTCGTCGCCGAGCGGTCCGGGATCTTCGCCGGGGCCGACGCGCTCGCCGTCGGCACGGCGGCCTGGAAGCTCGGAGCCGGGCGCGCCCGCAAGGAGGACCCGGTACAGGCCGGGGCCGGGGTCCGGCTGCTGGTCGACCCGGGCGACGAGGTCCGTCCCGGCACCCCGCTCGCCGAGCTGCACACCGACGACGACGCCCGGCTCCCCACCGCCCGCCGGCTGCTCGCGGGAGCGGCACTGATGATCACCACGGACCCGCCGCCCGAGCGGGACCTCGTCCTCGACGTCCGCCGGGGCGGCTGACCCGGCCCGGCCGGGGTCGCATGCGACCCCGAACGGCGTCAGGTGGCTGACGGGACGTGACAGATCTTCCTGCGTCCGCGTGCCGCATTCGTGCCGAAACGTAACTCTCGGTGTCTCCGTTCGTTACGCACAGTGTGAACCGTTCGCCGGCGACGATGCCGTCCCCCAGCCACGTCCCCGTGTCACCGGACCGCGCGGGGGTGACGGCGGGCCCCGACGTCTGGACCACGGCCGAGGCGAGCGAGGACTTCCGCGAGCTCCGCGCGCGCCTGCTGCGTTTCGTGCTGCCGGCGACCGCGGGCTTCCTGGGCTGGCTGTTCCTGTTCGTGGGGCTCAGCGCCTGGGCGCCCGGGCTGCTCGGCACCCGGGTGCTCGGCGACCTCACGCTGGCGCTGGTGCTGGCCATCGGGCAGTTCGTCACGACGTTCGCGATCACCGCGCTGTACGTCCGGTACGCCGGCCGCCGGCTCGACCCGCTCGCCGACGAGATCCGTGAGCGTCTCGAGCGGGGCCACCGGTGACCGCAGCCGTCGCGGCCGTGTCCCCGGCCCCCGGGGACCCGCTGCTCAACATCCTGGTCTTCTCGTCGTTCATCCTCCTGGCCTTCGTCCTGGTGCTGCGGGTGCGGCGGCGCTCGTCGGCGGCCCGGGACTACTACACCGCGGGCAGCGGCTTCACCGGTCCGGAGAACGGCCTGGCCCTGTCCGGGGACTTCCTGTCGGCCGCGACGTTCCTCGGCATCGTCGGCGCGGTCGCCGTCGCCGGTCCCGACGGGTTCCTCTACGCCGTCGTCGCCTTCGTCGCCTGGCTGGTGGCGCTGTTCTTCGTCGCCGAGATGCTGCGCAACACCGGTCGCTACACGATGGCCGACGTCCTCAGCTACCGGTTGCGGCAGCGCCCGGTGCGCGCGGCCGCCGCGACCTCGGCGGTGGTGATCTCCACGCTGTACCTGCTCGGCCAGCTCGCGGGCGCGGGCGGCCTGCTCGCGCTGCTGCTGAACATCACCGACCGCGCCGGGCAGTCCGCGACGATCGCCGGGGTCGGGGCCGTGGTCATCGGGTACGTGCTGATCGGCGGGATGAGCGGCGCGACCTGGATCCAGATCGTGAAGGCGGTCCTGCTGCTGGCGACCGGGATGATCATGGCCGCGTTCGTGCTCGGCACGACCGGTCTGAGCCTGCCCGCGCTGCTGACCGCGGCGGTCGCGAACCACCCGCGCGGCGAGGCCGTGCTGTCCCCGGGGCTGCTGTACGGCGGTGGCCTGACGGCCAACCTGGACCTGCTGTCACTGGCCGTCGGCGGTGTCCTCGGTGTGGCCGGGCTCCCGCACATCCTCATGCGCTTCTACACCGTCCCCGACGCCCGGCAGGCCCGGAAGTCGGTCGTGTGGGCGATCTGGCTGATCGGCGCGTTCTTCCTGCTGGTACTGGCGCTCGGGTACGGCGCCACGGCGCTGGTCGGGCCGGAGGCGATCCTCGCCGCGCCAGGCGGGGTGAACTCGGCGGCGCCGCTGCTGGCACTGCAGATCGGCGGGCCGGTGATGCTGGCGCTGGTCTCGGCGGTCGCCTTCGCGACGATCCTCGCGGTCGTCGCCGGTCTGATGATCACCGCCGCGGCCGCGTTCGCCCACGACGTGTACGCCCAGCTGCTGCGCCGCGGGCAGGCCACCGCGGCCGAGGAGGTCCGCGTCGCCCGGCTGACCACCGTCGTCATCGGGCTCGTCGGCATCGCCGGGGGCATCCTGGCCAACGGCCAGAACATCGCGTTCCTGGCCGCCCTGACCTTCGCGATGGCCGCCTCGGCGAACCTGCCGACGCTGCTGTACTCGCTGTTCTGGAAGGGGTTCACCACGACCGGTGCCCTGTGGAGCATGTACGGCGGCCTCACCGTCACGCTGACACTCATCGTGTTCTCGCCCGCGGTGTCCGGGGCGCCGACGGCGATGCTGCCCGACCTCGACTTCGCGTGGTTCCCGCTGGCGAACCCGGGCCTGGTGTCGGTCCCGGCGGGCTTCCTGCTCGGCTACCTCGGCTCCGTCCTGGGCCGCGAACGCCCCGACGCCGCCGGGCATGCGCAGATGTCGGTCCGGGCGCTGACCGGGGCCGGACTGCAACGTGCGGTGCCCGAGGGCCTGCCGGCGCCGCTCCCCACCGGCCACGGTGCCCACCCGGCCCCCGCCGGTCACGGCGTCACCCCGGTCCCCGCCGGTCACGGAGTCCACCCGGCCCCCGCCGGTCACGGTGCCCACCCGCGCCCCGACGGTCCTGCGGCCCACCCGGGCCCGGCCGGTCCCGCGGTGCACCGGGGCCCGGCCGGGCCCGCGCCGCACCGGAGTCCGGACGGTGGGGCGGCCCGTACCGCCCGGCCGGACGGTGCCGCCGCACCTCTCCGCACGGGACGCCCCCACGGCGGGCCGTCGCGCGACGCCCGGCCCGGTGGCGGCCAGCCGGCGGGTCCGTACCGGCCGCCGGCCGCCCCGGGGCGGGACCCGCAGTTGCCCCCGGGGCGGGAGCGGCCCGGGCCCGGTACGCCGTCCCGCTGAGCCGCGTCCCCGGCCGACGCCCGCCGGCCGAAGCCGGGCCGTCGCCGGCGGGCGCCGCCGGGACGGGCGGATCCGTGACACGCCCGCCGCTGCGCCGTGACGCCGGGCCGGTGCGCCCACCGGTGGGTGACGGCGCGGTGCCGGGCGGGCGTCGGCACGACGATTCCGATCCGGCACGATGGACCACGATGCGTGAGGACCGACGAGCGGCGGAGCGGGCGCCCCACCCCGCGGTGGTGCGGCACCAGCCGCTGCCCCGACCGGTGATGGGCACCGACCCCCGGCGGACCCCGCGGACGCCCCCGGAGGGGGCCGCCGAGGTGACCCGTCCACTCGGTTCCGGCCGGATCCCCGATCCGGGGGAGCCGACCACCCCGCTGGGACCGGTGGCCGACCCGTCACCCGGCCGTCCCGCACCCCCGGCGTGCCCGGACGGCGCCGCCGCGGGCTCGGGGACGCCGTCGCACGGCACCGCTCCGGCGGGCGAGGCGCCCGGGGACGGCGGAGCACCGGCCCCGGGGACGTCCGGGGACGACCCCGCCGGGACCACACCGTCCGGCGGCACGCAGCGCACCGGCTCGCTCGTCCGCTCCTCCGGCATGATCGCGATCGCCAGCCTGGTCAGCAGGCTCACCGGCTTCGTCCGGAACCTCGCGCTGGTCGCGGTGCTGGGGTTCGCGGTCGTCAACGACTCCTACACCGTCTCCAACACGCTGCCGAACATCGTCTACGAGCTGCTGCTCGGCGGCGTGCTGACCAGCGTGATGATCCCGGTGCTGGTCCGGGCCCAGGCCGAGGACGCCGACGGGGGCGAACGCTTCACCCGGCGGCTGCTGACCGTCGTCGGGGCCGGGCTGCTGGTCGCGACGCTGCTCGCGATGGCCGCCGCGCCGTTGCTGACCCGGCTCTACCTCGGTTCCGGCGACACCGGGCAGGCGAACCCCGCGCTGGCGACGGCGTTCGCCTGGCTGCTGCTGCCGCAGATCTTCTTCTACGGGATCGGCGCGCTGCTCGGCGCGATCCTCAACTCGAAGCAGGTGTTCGGGCCGTTCGCCTGGGCGCCGGTGCTGAACAACGTCGTGCTGCTCGGCGTGCTGGTCGTCTACGTGCTGGTGCCGGGGGAGATCTCGGTCGACCCGGTGCGGATGGGCGACCCGAAGCTGCTCGTGCTCGGGGTCGGCACGACGCTGGGCATCGTCGTGCAGGCGCTCGTGCTGATCCCGTTCATGCGCCGGATCGGGTTCCGCTACCGCCCGGTGTGGGGCTGGGACCCGAGGCTGTCGCTGGCCGGCGGCATGGCGCTGTGGATCGTCGCCTACGTGCTGGTCGGGCAGGCCGGGTACATCGTCACCACCCGGGTCGCGGCGTCGGCCGCCGAGGGGTCGGTCGCCACCTACACCTACGCCTGGCTGCTGCTCCAGGTGCCGTACGGCGTGCTCGGGGTGTCGCTGCTGACCGCGCTCATGCCGCGGATGAGCCGGGCCGCGGCGAACGGCGACACCGACCAGGTCGTCACGGACCTCTCGCTCGGGGCGCGCCTGTCGACCGTCGGCCTGATCCCCATCGCCGCCGTCATGACCGCGTTCGGCCCCTCCCTGGGCACCGCGCTGTTCTCCGTCGGCGCCGGCAGCGGTACCGGCGCCGAGCGGCTCGGCCAGGCCGTGGCCTGGTCGGCGTTCGGGCTGCTGCCCTACGCGGTGACGATGCTGCAGATGCGCGTGTTCTACGCGATGACCGACTCCCGCACCCCGACGCTCATCCAGGTCGGCATGGTCGGGGTCAAGATCCCGCTGCTGCTCGCCTGCCCGCTGCTGCTCCCGCCGGAGCAGGTCGTCCTCGGCCTGGCCGCGGCCAACGGGCTCTCGTTCGTCGGGGGCGCGGTGCTCGGGCAGTGGCTGCTGCGCCGCCGCCTCGGGCGGGCCCGCTCCGGCGAGGTCCTGGTGTGCCTGGCCAAGGTCGCGTCCGCCTCCGCGGTCGCCGCCGCCGTCGCCTGGGGTCTCACCCGGCTGCTGGGCCCGGTGCTGGCGGACTGGCCGGACGTGGCCCGCGCCTGGACCCTGCTGGTCGGGGGCGCGCTGATCGCGCTGCCGCTGGCCGTCGCCGGGATGCGGGTGCTGAGGGTGTCCGAGCTCGACGCCGTCTTCCGCCGCCTCGCCCGCCGCTGACCCTCCTGCGTCGCCCCCCGCGGGGTGCCCCCAGGGGAACTTTCGTGGCTTAGAGCGCTACGAGAGTTCCCCTGGGGGCACCCCCGCCGGGGTGGGCGGGGCGCGGTGGGGGCGGAGCTGGGGCAGGATCCACGACGGCCTCCGCCCACCGGCGGCGGTGCGGAGATGGTGGGGCCGTCGGGGCCGGTTGTCCCCGCCCGATCGGCCCACCCGGTGTGCCGGGCCCGGACGCACGCACGCCGCGCCCCGGGGTGCGGGACGCGGCGTGCGCGGTGTCGTGCCGGGCCGGCGGCTCAGTCGTCCGGGTCGTCGCCGACCAGGTCGGCGGCGGAGGCACCGTTCTGGCTCTTCACCGCGACCTTGGCCCGGCCGCGGCGCTGGGCCGGGCGGGGCGGGGGCGGCGGGGCCTGCTGGGCGTACTGCCCACCCCGGCCCATGATCAGCTCCGCGAACGTCGCCATGGCCTCGTCGAGCTGGCTGGCGTTGCGGCGCTCGGACTCGGCGTTGGCCTTGGTGACCAGGTCGGTGACCGAGCCGGTGTCCGGACGGTCGCGCAGCACGGAGTCGAGGCCGGCCAGCCGGTCGTCGACGCCCGCGGAGAGCGTCGAGACGTCGCCGGACAGCTTCTCCAGGCGGGTGTCGACCTCCCCGGTCAGCTTGTCGAGGCGGCCGTCGACGTCGCCGGTCAGCTTGTCGAGCTTCCCGTCGACGCTCTCGCCGAGCGCGTCGAACCGGCCGTCCACGGCCTCCGACAGCGACGACAGCCGCTCGGTGACCGAGCCGTCGAGCTCGCCCAGGCGGTCCTTCAGGGACCCGCCGAGCTTGCCGACCCGCTCCTTGACCGACCCGTCCAGGTCGGTCAGCCTGCCGTCGAGACCGGACTCGACCGAGTCGAGCCGGGTGCCGACCTCCTCCAGACGGGCGGAGAGGGCCTCCAGCCGCTCGGTGAGGGCGTCGAACGCCGGGGCCGGGTCGACGGCCGGGCGCTGGGCCAGGTCCTCCAGGCGGCGGTGCAGGCCCACCGAGGTGTCGCCCAGCAGGTTGCGCAGCCCCTCGCCGGTCTCCTCGAAGGAGTGCACGGCCGCGTCGAGCTGCTCGCGCACCTGACGCTCGACGCCGTCGACCCGCTCCTTGATCGGGGAGGCGACGGCGTTCGGCATCGCGTCGAGCCGCATCTCGTGCCGGTCGAGGCGGTTGTCGAGGTCGTCGAGGCGCTTGTGCAGGCCGCCCAGGCGGTCGTCCAGGCCGTCCATCCGGCCCGAGACGCCCTCGAGGCGCCCGCCCATGCCGTCGAGCCGCCCGTCGAGCTGGGCGATCGGCTTGGCCAGCTTGTCCGGCAGGGACTCGATGGCCCGGGTGATCGCGCCGAGCACGATCTCGGTGTTGTCCAGCTTGGACACGGTCTCGTCGAGGCGCTCGGCCAGGACGTTCAGCTCGGTCCGGTCGGGGAGTTCGGTGAGCTTCTTGCGCACGGTGCCGATGGCGTCCAGGGCCGCCAGCCGGGCGTGGATCTCGTCGAGGGAGTCGAAGATCTGCTGCTGTTCGCTGTCACGGATCTCGGCCGCTCGCATGAGCATGCCGCGCATCCGGTCGAACGAGAGGTTCGAAGTGTCGCTCATGGCACCTGCTGCGCTTCCTCTGAGCCAAGTGGGGAGTGCCCAGAGGGTAGCGACCGCCGTACGAGGGTCGACGGACGGTGTTGTGCTGAGCCGTCCGGGGCATGTCTCCGCACCCGGATCGGGTCGATCATGGCAGGTCCGGGCGCCGGTCGTCGCGCGCCACGCCGCTCGGTACCGTGCCCGAGTGGCAGATCCCACCGCTCCCGTCCCGGTCACCCGCGACGCCGTCCGCCGTGCCCCCAAGGTGCTCCTGCACGACCACCTCGACGGCGGCCTGCGGGTCGGGACCGTCGTCGACCTGGCCCGCGAGTACGGCTACGACAAGCTCCCCACCACCGACCCCGGCGAGCTCGCGGCCTGGTTCCTCGGTGCCGCCCACTCCGGCTCGCTGGTCCGCTACCTCGAGACCTTCGGGCACACCGTCGCCGTGCTGCAGACCCGCGAGGCGCTGACCCGGGTCGCGGCCGAGGCCGCCGAGGACCTGGCCGCCGACGGTGTCGTCTACGCCGAGGTGCGCTTCGCCCCCGAGCTGCACGTCGAGGGCGGTCTGGACCTCGACGCCGTCATCGCGGCCGTCCTCGACGGGTTCCGGATCGGCACCGCCCGCGCCGCGGCGGCCGGGAACACCATCCGGGTCGGCACCCTGCTCACCGCGATGCGGCACGCCGCCCGGTCCCGGGAGATCGCCGAGCTGGCCGTGCGCCACCGCGACTCCGGCGTGGTCGGGTTCGACATCGCCGGCGCCGAGAAGGGGTTCCCGCCCACCCGCCACCTCGACGCGTTCGAGTACGTCCGTCAGCAGAACGCCCACGTCACCATCCACGCCGGTGAGGCGTTCGGGCTGCCGTCGATCTGGGAGGCCGTGCAGTGGTGCGGCGCCGACCGGCTCGGACACGGCGTCCGGATCGTCGACGACATCACCGTCACCGACGACGGCCCGCACCTGGGCCGTCTCGCCGCCTGGGTCCGCGACAGCCGCATCCCGCTGGAGATGTGCCCGACCTCGAACGTGCACACCGGCGCCGCGTCGTCGCTGGCCGAGCATCCCATCGGGCTGCTCACCGACCTGCGGTTCCGGGTCACGGTCAACACCGACAACCGGCTGATGTCCGGCTGCACGATGACCAGCGAGATGTACGACCTGGCCGAGACCTTCGGCTACGGCTGGGACACCCTGCGCTGGTTCACCGTCAACGCGATGAAGTCCGCGTTCATCGGGTTCGACGAGCGTCTGGCCCTGATCGAGGACGTCATCAAGCCCGGGTACGAGGCCCTGTCGCGCTAGTGCTCCCGCAGCCGGGCCTCGAGCCCGGCGACGAGCTCGCCCCAGGACTGCGCCTCCTGGGTGAACGGCGGGCTGGGCGCCATCCGCGTCGGGTCCGGCCGCACGACGAACGACACGAGCCAGCCGAGGCTGTTGGACTCGGCGAGGACCTCGGCGGGCTCGGGGTCCCCGGCCCACTCGCCGACGTCGGTCAGCAGCTCCGAGGCCAGGTCGAGCTGGACCGGGTCCAGGTCGAGCACGCCCTCGGCGAGGTCGGGGCCGATCCCGGTCAGCACGTAGGTGTTCATGTCCTCGACGCCGCCGTCGAGCTCGCCGACGGCGGCCGCGTCGAGCACCTCGGCGAAGGTGACGGCCGCGGTCAGGTCGGTCCCGGCGACGGCGGGGTGCTCCCGGTCGGCCAGCGCCCGGAACAGCGCACGCTCGGAGCCGAACACGTCGATCCGGCCGTCGGAGCCGAGGAAGACCGGCTTGTCGTCGAGGTAGCAGCGCAGGCTGACCACGGAGCGGTCGCCGACCTCGATGCGGATCGGGTCGATGCCGACCTCGGCCCAGAAGCCGTTCGGCTCCTCCGCGGCGGTGTCGGCGTCCTCGGTGCCCGCGGCGAGCGCGGCGGCCTCGAGGGCCTCGTCGTCGTCGAGGGGCTGTTCGGCGAGACGGTCGCGCAGCTCCTGTTCCTCGGCGCGCGCCTTGTCCAGCGCCCCGGCGTCGAGGTCCGGTGTGGCGACGAGGTCGTCGACGGTGTCGACGATCCCGTCCCAGTGCGTCGCGATCGCCTCGGACAGCGCGGTCCAGCGCTTGGCGCCGTCACGTCCGGCGAAGGCCTGCTCGCCCTCGCGCAGCAGCGCGAACGTGGGCTCGCCGTCGAGCGCGGCGATCACGGCGGAGAGGTCGCAGACGTCGGCCAGCGACCGGACGATCGAGACGGTCTCGTGCAGCTCCTGCACGGTCAGCGCGTCCGGGTCGGCGGCGGCCAGCTCCGGCAGACCGACCAGGTCGTACCGGTGGACGGCGTCGGGGGTCAGCTCGGCGACCGCGAGCCCGGGGACCGCGGACCACGCGGGGTGGTCGGCCAGGTCGTGCTCGGGTGCGGTCCGCACGAACGCGGCGAGACCGGCCACCTCGTCGAAGACGAACACGTGCTCGTCGTCGCCGAGGAAGGCTTCCCACTCCTCGCCGTCCTCGCGCCAGGGGGGAGCCCACAGGGTGACCACGTCGCCCCGGGTGAGAGCGAGCCGGATCGGGACGATGTCGCTTGCCACGGGGCGAGCCTATCGTCGCGTCCTGCCGCCGGCCGGTCCCACCACCTCGGGTGTCGCCGGCCCGGCGGATCACGGTCGTGCGGGGTCAGGCCTGGGAGTGCAGTCGGACCACTCCGATGGACACGTCCTCGAGTCCACCCCGGTCGAAGTCGCGTCGCAGCTGGTCGGCCTTGACGGTCGCCGTCATCCCGTCGAACGGGCCGTGCGCGTCCACCTCCCCGGTCTGTGGGTCCACCGCCAGAACAACGTATCCGTCGCACTGCGTGAGCTTTTCCGCAGCAGCGATCAACGTCTGCTCCTCGGAAGTCGTGTTCTCCGGCATCGGATCACCTCCTTGTCGTCTAGTACAGCGTCGGCGGTGCCCTCGATGTGACACCGTTTCGGCCATACCACCCGTTCGGGTCAGGTGAATCGCGAGATCGGCGACCGCGCGTGCTGATCGTGGCACTCCACGCGGTCGATCACGCGATCCGGGGAACCGACCGTGTCCGACCGGCAACCGTTGGTGATCACGGTTCCGCTCCGGGATCGGCTGTCACGCAAGGTCTGCGAGGGTGTCCGCGGCCTCACCCGGGAGGACGAGGAGATGCATCCGGCCGGTCCCGGCGTCACTCGTCGGTGAGCGCGTGCTTCTCACGCTTCGTGAACCGTGACACGCGTCCGTGTCAACGTCCGGGGATGGCGTCCCGGTGTCCGTCCGGTCACGGGACGGCATCGTCGCAGGACACGGAGCGCGTCCGGCCGTCGGGTCCCACGGCCCGGCGGGGCGACGGCACCGGATCGGTGGGCCGGGCGCCTCCTCACGGGGGATCTCCGCGCGGCCCGGCCGCCGTAGGCTGTGCGGCCGTGGACACGATCGTCGTCGACCACCCGCTCGCGCGGGCCCGGCTCAGCACCATGCGGGACGCCCGCACCGACAACGCGACCTTCCGGGCGGCGTTGCGCGAGCTCACCCTGATGCTGGTCTACGAGGCCACCCGCTCGGCGCCGCTGGCCGAGGAGCGGATCCACACCCCGGTCTCGCGGACGGTCGGCCACCGGCTCGCCGTCCCGCCGGTGCTCGTCCCCGTGCTGCGGGCCGGGCTGGGGATGGCCGAGGCCGCGCTGAACCTGATCCCGGACTCGCAGATGGGCTTCGTCGGCATGGCCCGCGACGAGACGACCCACCGGCCGGTGCCCTACATGGAGTCGCTGCCCGACAGCCTCGTCGGGCGGCCGGTGTTCGTGCTCGACCCGATGCTGGCCACCGGCGGCTCGATGGTGCACACCGTGGAGCTGCTGACCCGCCGCGGCGCCGACGACGTGACGGTCCTCTGCGCGCTGTCCGCGCCGGAGGGCGTGGAGCGGCTGCGCGCGTCCGGGCTGCCGGTCCGGATGGTGACCGCCAGCATCGACGAGCGGCTCAACGACTCCGCGTTCATCGTCCCCGGCCTCGGCGACGCCGGGGACCGCCAGTTCGGCGCGGTCTGAGTCCGCCGTGAGGCCCTCCCGCCGCATCCTCACCGGGGTCGTGGCGACGGTGGCCGCGGTCGCGCTGTCGGCGCTGCCCGCGGCGGACCGGCCGGAGGACGCCGAGGTGCCCGCCGCCGTCGACGAGCCCGGGGTGGTGCGGGTGATGCCGCTGGGCGCGTCGTCGACGGTCGGGGTGGGGAGCCCGGCGACGGCCGGCTACCGCCTCCCGCTGTGGCAGCGCCTGGCCGCCGACGGCGTCCGCATCGACTACGTCGGCTCCCGCAGCTCCGGGCCGAACGCGCTGCCCGACACCGACCACGAGGGCCGCTCCGGCTGGACGGCGGCCCGGATGGTGCCGATGACGGGCGGCTGGGTGCTGGCCGCGCAGCCGGACGTCGTGCTGCTGCATGCCGGGACCAACGACCTGCTGCAGGGCGCGAGCGCGCGGGCGACGGCGGCGAGCCTGGACCGGCTGCTGGACCGCGTGTTCGCGGCCGCACCGCACACCCACGTGATCATGGCCGGGGTGTGGGCGCCGCTGCCGAAACAGCGGGCCGAGCGGGCGCGGCTGGCCGAGTACCTGCCCCGGGTCGCCGCCGCGCACCGGGCGGCCGGGCACTCGGTGGAGTTCGTCGACACCGCCACCCTGTTCCCCGCCGGGCGGACCGCGGACGGCCTGCACGCCGGACCGGGCGCCTACCGCACGATCGCGTCGGTGTGGGCCGACCGGATCGAGGCGCACCTCGGGATCGGGCCCGCCACCGGACGCCGATAGCTCAGCCCTCCGGCATGACGGTCGCGGCCACGACCGCGCCCAGCTCGCGGCACGCGGCCCGGGCGGCGGCGTCCGGGGGACCCGCGACCTCGACCGGCGCGGCCGCCGCGGTCCAACCCATCGCCCCGGCCACGGTCGTCACCGAGCGGGTCGCGCCGGAGGTGTCCGAGCCGCCGTGCACCCACAGCCCGTAGGGCAGGCCGCGGGTGTCGTCGGCGCAGACGTAGAAGACCTGGTCGAGGAAGTGCTTGAGTGCGCCGGACATGTAGCCGATGTTCGCCGGCGTCCCGAGGACGACGGCGTCCGCGGCGAGCAGGTCGCTCGCCGTCGCGGCCAGGGCGGCGCGGGCGACGACCTCCACCCCGGTGATGTCCGGGTCGGCCGCGCCCGCGCGGACCTCGGCGAGCAGCTCCGCGGTGGCGGGGGACGGCGTGTGGTGGACCAGGAGCAGGCGCGCGCTCATCCGGCGAGCATCCCGTCGACCTCCGTGCGCAGCGCGTCGAGACGCTCCGCGGCGACGGCCCGCGACGCCGGCACCGCGGCCACGTCGCCGGTGGGGTCCTCCACGACCTCCAGGTAGGCCTTGAGCTTCGGCTCGGTCCCCGACGGGCGGATCACCACGCGGGTCCCGGGGCGCCGCAGCCGCAGCACGTCGGGGGCCGGGCGGTCGGCCTCCCAGCCGGCCGGGGGCGCGGCGCGCAGCCGGGCGACGGCGGCGTCGCGCTCGACGGGGGCCATCCGGATCGAGACACCCCGGGTGGCGTGCACGCCGAACTCCGCGGCCAGCTCGTCGAGCCGCCGCGGCACCGACGACCCGGCCGCGGCGAGCCCGCGCACCAGGTCCGCGGCGACGACGGCGGCGGAGACGCCGTCCTTGTCCCGGACGCCGTCGGGGTCGACGCAGAGCCCGATCGCCTCCTCGTAGCCGAAGACGAGCCCGTCACCGGCCCGCACGATCCACTTGAACCCGGTGAGGGTCTCGGCGGAGCGGGCCCCGCGGGCGGCCGCGACCCGGGCGAGCATCGACGACGACACGACGGTCGTCGCGACCAGCGGGTCCGCCGCGGTCCCGATCCGCAGGAGGTGGTCGCCGAGCAGCACGCCGGTCTCGTCGCCGGACAGCATCCGCCAGCCGTCACCGAAGGCGACGCCGAGCGCGCACCGGTCGGCGTCCGGGTCCAGCGCGACGGCGAGGTCCGCGCCGCTCCGGGCGGCCAGCGCGAGCAGCGCGTCGGTCGCGCCGGGCTCCTCCGGGTTCGGGAAGGCGACCGTCGGGAAGTCGGGGTCGGGCACGGCCTGGCTCGCGACGACGGCGACGTCGAGCACCCCGGCCCGGGCGAGCGCGGCGACCGCGGTCGCGCCGCCGACGCCGTGCATCGGGGTGAGCGCGATCCGCGGCGCGGGCGCCCCGGTGTTCCGCGACAGCGTCGCGACCCGGTCCAGGTAGGCGCCGGTGACCTCCGCCGGGTCCGGCAGCGGCCCGAGCGGCACCGACACCGCGGGTGGGGCGGCGGTGATCGCGTCCTCGATGGCGGCGTCGTCGGGGCCCACGAGCTGCGCGCCGTCGGCGAGGTAGACCTTGTAGCCGTTGTCCGCGGGCGGGTTGTGCGAGGCGGTCACGGCGATCCCGGCGACCGCGCCGAGGTGCCGGACCGCGAAGGCGACCAACGGCGTGGGGACGGGGCCGTCGAGCAGGGTCACGGTGAACCCGGCGCCGGTCAGCACCCGGGCGGTGGCCTCGGCGAACGCCGCCGACCCGTGCCGGGCGTCCCGGCCGACGACGACCCGCCCGGTGCCCGTGGTCCGGGCCAGGTGGGCGGCCAGCCCGGCGGTCGCCCGGGTCACGACGGCGACGTTCATCCCCGACGGCCCGGCCCGCACCGGCCCCCGCAGCCCGGCGGTGCCGAAGCGCAGCGGCCCGGACAGCCGGTCGGCCAGCTCGTCGCCGGCCGCCGCGGCGCCGTCGCCGCCGGCCATCGCGGTGGCCAGCACGCGCTGCAGCTCGGCCCGGGTGGCCGGGTCGGGGTCGTCGGCGATCCAGCGCAGCGCCGCGTCGCGCAGCGGCCCCGGGAGCACCATCAGATGCGGCCGACGAGGTCGCGCAGCAGCGAGCCCATCCGGGTCGCCGCCGCGGCGCCGGCGTCGAGGACCTCCTGGTGGTTCAGCGGCTGCCCGGACAGGCCCGCGGCCAGGTTGGTGACCAACGAGATGCCGGCGACCTCCAGCCCGGCGGCGCGGGCGGCGATCGTCTCGGCGACGGTGGACATCCCGACCAGGTCCGCACCCAGCGTGCGCAGCATCCGGATCTCGGCCGGGGTCTCGAAGTGCGGACCGGGCAGCCCGGCGTAGACGCCGTCGACCAGCGACGGGTCCAGCTCGCGGGCGGCGGCGCGCAGCCGCGGGGAGTAGGCGTCGGTGAGGTCGACGAAGTGCGCGCCGTGCAGCGGCGAGCGTGCCAGCAGGTTGAGGTGGTCGGAGATCAGCACCGGCTGCCCGACCGACAGGCCCTCGGTGATGCCGCCCGCCGCGTTGGTCAGCACGACCGTGCGGACACCGGCCGCCGCGGCGGTGCGGACGCCGTGCACGACCGGGTCCATCCCGTGGCCCTCGTAGAGGTGGGTGCGCCCGAGCAGGACCAGCACCCGGGTGTCGCCGATGCGCAGCGAGCGGGCGGTGCCGCCGTGGCCGACCGCGGACGGCGCGACGAACCCGGGCAGCTCGGCCATCGGGACCTCGGTGTCCGGGGTGCCGAGGACGTCAGCGGCCGGACGCCAGCCGGAGCCCAGGACCACCGCCACGTCGTGGGCGTCGGTGCCGGTGCGGCGGGCGAGCTCGGCGGCGGCGGCGTGGGCGCGAGCGGTGGGGTCGGCGGTGTCGGCCATGCGCGCCAGCCTAGGGGGCGCCGGCGCCGTGGCCGGTTCAGCCCGGGGTGGCGCGGAAGCCCGATGCGACGGCGTCGAACAGGCCCGCGACGGCGTCCTCGGCGCGACCGGCGGGGGAGGTCAGCTGCAGTACCCAGACCCCGCCGAGCTGGTCGCGGCCGGGAATGATGCGCATCAGCGTGCTGCGCTGCGCGCTGCCGCTGCCGGTGGTGAGCGCGACCTGGCTGGAGCCGTCGGGCAGCTGCTCGACCGGCCCGGCCTCGACCGGGTCGACGCCCAGCGCCTCGGGGGTGAGGGCGTCGGTGACGGCCCGGACCGAGGTCGCCGCCCGGACCGAGAGCTCCTGACGGCCGTCCGGGCTGACGAAGCGGACGACGACCGAGCCGTCGGGGGCGGGCGAGCGGAACTGCGTCCAGCCGTCGGGCACCGGCACGGTGAAGCCGAGCGGGTCCGGGTAGGTGGTGCGCAGCGACCGGTCGGTGGCGACGGTGACCGTCGACAGCGGTTCCTGCCCGGCCAGCGCGCGGACCCCGGCGAACCCGGCGAGCGCGCCGAGCAGCACGATCAGGGCGCCGCTGAGCACCAGCGGGACTGCGCCGAGCACGGTGGTCGGGCCGGCCGCCGCGGTACGGGCGGGCGCCGCCCCCCGCGACGACGGGCGGGCCTGCCGCGGGCGCGGCGGCTCGGCGGGCGGCGGTGCCGGGGCGGGCACGGGGTCGGCGGCCGGGACGCGGCCGTAGGTGCCGGTGCCGGTGGGGCCGACCGGGCCGGGCGGGGGCGGTGCGGCGACCCGCGGCGGTGCCGGTGCCGGGGCCGCGCCGCTCGGTGCGGGCACCCGCGCCATCACGGTCGGCACGTCCGGGGAGCCGGGGAAGATCGGGTCGTCCGGGTCGGCGAGCAGCGGGCGCAGCCGGGCCCGGACCTCGTCGAGCGGCATCCGGCCCGACGGCTCCTTGACCATCAGCCCGGCGATGACCTCGGCGAGCGGGCCGGTGACCGTCGGCGCGGGGACGGGACCATCGACGACCTCGGTGATGGTGCGGACCGGGTCACCGTCGACGTCGTAGGGCGGGCGGCCCTCGACGGCGGCCCAGAGCGTCGCGCCGAGGCCCCACAGGTCCGCGGCCGGCGTGACCGGCTGGCCCGCGGCGACCTCGGGCGCGATGTAGGCGGGCGAGCCGAGCACGAGGCCCGCGGAGGTCATCGGCGCGTCGGACTCGTTGCGGGCGATGCCGAAGTCGGTGAGCTTGATCCGGCCGTCGTCGGAGATCAGGACGTTGCCGGGCTTCACGTCGCGGTGGGTGATCCCGGCCCGGTGCGCGGCCCGCAGCGCCGCCGCGGTGCCGTGCCCGACGACGCCGGCCTGCGCGGCGTCGAGCCTGCCCAGCTCGGTGATCGCCGCGGCCAGGTTCTTCGACGGCACCAGCTCCATGACCACCAGCGGCTCGTCGCCGCCGGAGTCGAGCACGTCGAAGACGGTCACGACGTTGGGGTGCGACAGCCCGGCGAGTGCCCGGGCCTCCCGCATGATGCGTTCCCGCAGCTCCAGCTTCTCCCCGGCCGGGATGCCGTCGGGGATCTTCAGCTCCTTGAGCGCGACGCGGCGGTGCAGGACCTCGTCGAAACCCGACCAGACGGTCCCCATCGCGCCGCTCCCGAGCGGACCGTCGACGCGGTACCGCCCGGCGAACTGTCGGCGCTGGACCTCGCCCTCGGGAACGGACACGGCGCCGATTGTTCCATCGTGCCCGCGCGGCCCGTCCCGGCACACCGTTCCCGGCCGGGATCGTCACCGCCGGTGCACAGTGGTGACGGTATGTGACGACACTGGTCGTTTCGGGACGCCGGACGGCCGCCGCGGCGGGCCGGGCGTGCGGACGGTCACGGTCCGGTGGCGTTCCGGCCGCGGGCCGGTGTCGTCGTCCGGGGAGTTCCCCGTGACGGGCGTCCGAACCGCCGGTGAACGGCGAGGACGGCCGTTCGCCGACGGGAGGAACGGTCGCACGCGGCCGTTCACCTGGAGCGGTGAACCCGCTGGCAGCAGCTCGCCGACCCCTTGCCGCCCCGTGGCGTGAACGGACGATTTCGACTGGAACACCGCCGGACGGGTGAGCACCATCATGGGTGGTGGGAGACGACCGAACGCCGTCCGCGTCGACCGCGGGCATGCGGGCCGTTCCCGCCGAGGGCCAGTACGAGGAGGACAAGGTGACTGCGCTGCAGACCCGCACCGAGCTCCCGGAGATCACCGATCCCGCGGTCGACGATCTCGGCTCCGGCACGGGTCCGGCCTGGCTGGAGTCGTGGATGCGGGCGCACAAGGGCGAGATCGTCGGCTGGCGCCGTGCGATCCACGCCCAGCCCGAGCTGGCCCGTCGCGAGCACCTCACGACCGCGCGGGTCGCGGAGACCCTGCTGCGGGCCGGTCTGGAGCCGCGCACGCTGCGCGGCGGCACCGGTGTCGTCTGCGAGGTGGGGCACGGCGAGCCGCTGGTCGCCCTGCGCGCGGACATGGACGCGCTGCCCCTGCAGGAGCAGACCGGTCTGCCGTTCGCCTCCGAGGTGCCCGGCGTCATGCACGCCTGCGGGCACGACGCGCACACCGCGATGCTGCTCGGCGCGGCACTGGCGCTGCAGTCCGCGCCGTCGCTGCCCGGCCGGGTCCGGCTGGTGTTCCAGCCGGCCGAGGAGGTGCAGCCGGGCGGCGCGCTCGACGCCGTCGAGCAGGGCGTGATGGAGGGCGTGCAGCGGATCTTCGCGCTGCACTGCGACCCCCGCCTGGAGGTCGGACGGCTCGGCACCCGGGTCGGGCCGATCACCTCGGCCTGCGACCTCATCGAGGTCCGGCTGACCTCCCCGGGCGGGCACACCTCGCGCCCGCACCTGACCGCCGACCTCGTACAGGCGCTCGGGCTGCTGGCCACGCAGGTGCCGCTGCTGCTGACCCGCCACGTCGACCCGCGCTCGGGCACCGTCCTGACCTGGGGTGCGGTGCACGCCGGGGACGCGGCGAACGCGATCCCGCA
The DNA here is from genome assembly GCF_056341085.1 of Pseudonocardia sp. 2-7. Taxonomy (NCBI): domain Bacteria; kingdom Bacillati; phylum Actinomycetota; class Actinomycetes; order Pseudonocardiales; family Pseudonocardiaceae; genus Pseudonocardia; species Pseudonocardia sp. 2-7. Next base: position 4,610,425 of record NZ_CP094507.1, on the reverse strand, counting down.
GTCCGGCCTGCTGCGCGGCACCCTGCGCACCGCCGACCACGCCACCTGGACCGAGCTCGAGGAGAAGCTGCGGGCGCTCGTCGCGTCCGTGCTGGCCCCGACCGGTGTCGGCTACGTGCTCGACCACGTCCGCGGTGTCCCGCCGGTCGTCAACGACGCGGTGTCCACCGGGATGCTGCGCGACGCCGCGGTGACCGTCGGTGGCGAGGTCGCCGACGCGTCCACGGAGCAGTCCTCCGGCGGCGAGGACTTCGCCTGGTACCTGGAGCACTCCGCGGGCGCCATGGCGCGGCTCGGGGTGTGGTCGGGCACCGGCAAGCAGCGGGACATCCACCAGCCGACCTTCGACCTCGACGAGCGGGCCCTGCCGTTCGGGTCGCGGGTGCTGGTGCAGGCCGCGCTGTCCGCGCTGGCGCAGGCGGCCTCCTGAACCACCGTCTCCCGCGGTGAACGACGACGGCCCGGTCCCCTCGCGGGGGCCGGGCCGTCCTCGTCAGCCGGTGCGGCCGGTCAGGACCGGTTGCCGGGGGAGGACTTGCGGCTGGGCCTGCTGCGCAGCTCGTTGACGTAGTCGTCCGGGGCGCCCGCGGTCTCCGCGGCGTCGGCGATCACGCCCAGGTAGCGGGCCGACGGGTCCCCGCCCTCGTAGGCGTTCAGCACGTAGATGAACGCGAGGACGCTGCCGTCGAGGGTGGCGACGCGCAGCCGCAGCTTCTTGTGCATGCCCAGCTCGCCGCCCTCCCAGCGGTCGAGCTGGCGTTCGTCGTGCTCGGGGACGTCGTAGAGCACGACGAACACCTGCGAGCCCGGCTCCTCCACCACGGTGGAGAGCGCGCCCTCCCAGGTGTAGTCCTCGCCGCCGAACGTCAGCCGCCAGCCCTGGAGCCACCCGGTCCCGGCCATCGGCGAGTGCGGGGCGCGCTCCTTCATCTGCTCGGGGTCCATGTTCGACCCGTACGCGGCATACAGCGGCACGCGTGCAGGGTAATGGGGAGCCCGGCGGGGCCTCGACCCGCCCGGTCGTAATGATGGGACACGCGTACTGTGAGCCCCGTCGACGCCGGCGGGCGGGACCGCCTGCCGGTCCACCACCACCGACTTCTCCAGGGGGATCTCCCGTGACCCGCATCGTCATCATGGGCGGCGGACCGGCCGGGTACGAGGCCGCACTCGTCGCGGCACAGCACGGCAGCGAGGTGACCGTCGTCGAGCGGGACGGGATGGGCGGCGCCTGCGTCGTCTACGACTGCGTCCCCTCGAAGACCTTCATCTCCTCCGCGGCCGTCCGGGTCGACCTGCACCGTGCCGAGGACCTCGGCGTGCTGGTGGACCGCGGCAACTCCGCGGTCGACCTGCCCGCGGTCAACGAGCGGGTCAAGTCCCTCGCTCTCGCCCAGGCCGCCGACGTGCGGGCCCGGCTGGAGAACGAGGGCGTCCGGATCATCGCCGGCACCGCGCAGTTCGCCGGGCCCGCCGCGGCCCGCGCCGCGCACGAGGTGACCGCCACCCACGCCGACGGAACGGTCGAGGAGCTCGTCGCCGACGTCGTCCTCATCGCGACCGGGGCCACCCCGCGGGTGCTGGACTCCGCCCGCCCCGACGGCGACCGGATCCTGGACTGGCGCCAGCTCTACGACCTCGACGAGCTGCCCGAGCACCTGATCGTGATCGGGTCGGGCGTGACCGGCGCGGAGTTCTGCTCCGCCTACGTCGAGCTCGGCTGCCGGGTCAGCCTGGTCTCCAGCCGGGACCGGGTCCTCCCGCACGAGGACGCCGACGCCGCCGCCGTGCTCGAGGAGGTCTTCGCCGAGCGCGGCGTCGAGATCCTCGCCCACGCCCGCGCGGACTCGGTCGAGAACACCGGCGACGGCGTCCGCGTCACGCTGTCCGACGGCCGGGTCGTCGAGGGATCGCACGCCCTGATGACCGTCGGGTCGATCCCGAACACCGCCGACCTCGGCCTGGAGAAGATCGGCATCGAGACCGACCGCGGCGGGTTCGTCCCCGTCGACAAGGTCTCGCGCACCTCCGAGCCGGGCGTCTACGCGGCCGGCGACTGCACCGGCGTGCTCATGCTCGCCTCGGTCGCGGCCATGCAGGGCCGGATCGCGATGTGGCACGCGCTGGGCGAGGGCGTGTCCCCGATCCGGCTGCGGACCGTCGCGGCGAACGTGTTCACCCGCCCCGAGATCGCGACCGTCGGGATCAGCCAGAACGCGATCGACTCCGGTGAGGTCCCGGCCCGCACGGTGATGCTGCCGCTGTCGACGAACCCGCGCGCCAAGATGCGCGGGTTGCGCCGCGGCTTCGTGAAGCTGTTCTGCCGCCCGGCGTCGGGCGTGGTCATCGGTGGTGTCGTGGTCGCCCCGGTCGCGAGCGAGCTGATCCTGCCGATCGCGATGGCGGTCCAGAACGGGCTCGGTGTGGACGACCTGGCCCACACCTTCTCGGTGTACCCGTCGCTGTCCGGGTCGATCACCGAGGCGGGCCGTCAGCTCATGCAGCACTCCGACCTTGACTGAACAGCTCCGCGAACCGGTCGCGCAGCTCGCCGTCGCCCGCGGGGGCGAGGGTGGACCACTCGGGTCCGCCGTGCGCGCCGGTCCCGCGGGTCAGCCGGTAGCGCCCTCGCGGCGTGTCGACGACGGCGACGTGCCCCGGCAGCCGCGACGGGCTGCCCCAGCGGTCGTGCCGGACGGCACAGATCTGTGCCCGGTGCGCGGGCCCGGCGAGCAGCGGCGCGAGCCGGGCGCGCTGCTCGCCGTCCCCGTCCGTGCCGGGGTCGGTGTGCGCGTCCGCGTCGAGGAGGCGGGCCAGCTCGGCGGTGGGCAGGGCCACGGCGGGCCCGGGCCCCGGCGCGCGCCGGGGCAGGGCCGACACCGCGGCGTGCGCCGGTGAGCCCGCCGCGGTGACGGTGACGGCTCCGCCGGTGTGGACGGCGAGGACGCCGTCGCCGTCGCGCTCGGCGGCGACCGCGCGCAGCGGCCCGTCGTCGAAACGGCCGCGCACCTCCAGGTGACGGTCGGGACGGGCGAGCAGGGCCAGCAGCCGTACCAGCGCGGGGTCGGGTCCGGCCGGACCGGCGAGGCCGCGGGCGCGCAGCCCGCCGACGCCGGCCGCCACGACCCGGCGTCGTTCCTCGCGGGTGCGCCCGGGGGAGGGCAGCCGCAGCGCCACCGGGGTGGGGCCGAGCCCCAGGTGCTCCCAGACGACGTCGAACTCGGCGCCGGTGAGCACGAACGGCACCGACGGGGTCCAGGGCGCGGGCTCAGCCACGGCCCCTCCAGCGGGCGTCGGGGCGCAGGACGCCGGGGTCCGGTCGGGCATCGGGCTGCTCCGGGGGGTCGTCGGGGGCGGCGTGCTCGTCGGCGACGAGGCGCCAGGCCGGGGTGCGGGGGTCGGCGGGCGCGCCGACGGTCGCCGCGACCGGGAGTGGGGCGGCCGGGACCGCGCCCACCGGTACCCCGGCGGGGGTGACGGCCGGGTCGCCCGGTGCCGGCGTCGGCGGCGGGGCGTGGCGGGCGTGGGTGACGGCGCCGTGGGGCGCCGGGCCGTCGGGGTGGGGAACGGCGAGGTCGCCGGTGGTGACGCCGTGGTGGACCGGGCTCCGGGGACCGTCGGGGACTCCGGGGGCGGCATCGCCGCCGGCTCCGTCCGGGGACGGCCGGTCGCTCGTGGTCGCACCGGGAGCGGGGCCTGCGTGTGGCGCGGGGCCGCCGTCGGTCGCGGTGTTCCCGGTGGCGCCGTCCGGGGCGGGGCCACCGGGCGTCGGCGGCGCCCCGCCGTCGACGGCCGGGGCGCCGCTGGGCGCGCGGGTGCCGCTGGTCGTCGCGTCGCCGGAGGGCGGGCGGTGCTCGGCCCCGCTCGGCGGTCCGTCACCCGGCGGGTCCTGGGCGACACCGCAGGACGGTGCCCCGTGGCCGACCGCGTCGCCGGGGCGCGGGTGTCCGGGCGGCGTGCCGCCCCCGGCGGGCCTGCGTCCGTCCCGGGCCTGCCGCTCCCGGCGGATCGTGGCGCCGATCACGATCCCGGCCCCGCCGAGCGCCCCGCCCGCGAGCACCGCGGCGGTCACCGCGGTGCTGCCGCCGCCGGGGTCCGTGCCGCCGACGCCGTCCGGGACGCCCGCGCCCGCGGGGGACGCCGGACCGGCCGGGAGCTCACCGGTGCCGGGGCCGGTGTCCGTGCCGGGCGTGCCGGCGCGGGGGGCATCGGTCGTGGGGGCCGGCCCGGAGGAGGGCCCGCCGACGTCGATCGGCCGTGCCCCGGGCACCCCGGCCCGTCCGTTCCCGGTCAGCACCGCCGCGGTGATCCCGCCGAAGCCGATCCCCGCGAACACCGTCGTCCCCGTCCCGGCGCTGCTCGCCGGGTCCGGGGCCGGGTCCGCGTCGCCGCCGGGGCCGGGCGGGGGCCCGCCGGGCGACAGGGCCGGGACAGCGGGGGAGGCGGGGGCGGTGCCGTCGCGTGTGACGACCGGGGACGCACCCCACCCGGCCCACGGGGCGCCGGTGAGGCGGGTGTCGTCGTCGTAGCGGACCATCAGCTCCGCGGCCCGGCCGGCCGAGTTGCCCGCGGCGAGGTCGGCGGCCGCCCAGTCGTCGAGCAGGGCCGGGCCGGTGGGTGCGGCCTCCGGCGGCGTCGGCGCCGCGGCGGCAGGCATCCGGGCCCGGAGATCCGCGGCGAGCCCGGCCTGGGCGGCGAGTGCGTCGGCGGTGCGGCCCGCGTCGACGGCGGCGGAGACGACCCAGCCGTCCAGCGACCCGAACGCCACGGTGACGCCGTCCGCGGTGCCGCCGGACCATCCTCCGGGCAGGTCACGGACCTGCCCGGACAGCTCGCGGTGGACGTCGGTGAGCGCGGCGGCGGCGTCGCGCCACGCCCGCTCCGCCCCGGCCGACGCCGCGGGGCCCGGACCGGCCGCCACCATCGCGACGATCTCGGCGTGGCTCAGTCCCGCCCAGCGCGGCGCGGTCACCGGGCACCCCGGTTCAGCGCGTCCGTCGTCGACTCCTCGGTGCGGGTGTAGGCACGCCCGGTGGCACCGGCGGCGTCGCGGGCCCGCAGCAGCTCCGCGTGCAGCGTGCGCAGCCGCCCGATCGCGGCGTCGGGACCGTCCGCGGCGTGCACGGCGTAGCGGGCCGCGGCCTCGGCGCTGGCCGGATCCCCCAGCCACGGCTCGACCCGGCGGGCGTCGGCGTCGAGGGTGCGGAGCGCGACGGCCAGCCGGGACGCGGCCCGGTCGAGCGCCTCCGCCGCCCCGGCCGGGGCGGCCGGGTCGACACGCAGGTCCGGGTGGATGTCGGGCACGTCGGCCTCCGGTGCGGACGGGCGGATCACGGACGGGCGCACGCTAGGCCCGCACCGGCCGTCGCCGCGGCGGTTCGCCGCGGAACGGTCGCGATCGCGAAGCCCGCACACGACGACACCCCCGTCCGCACCGGTGGTCACCGGCGCGGACGGGGGTGTGTGTCGCGGTCAGGCCGCCGCCACCTCGGCCGGCTCCGGGACCTCGACCGGGGCGCACCCGCGCAGCGGGCACGGCGGTGGGGCCCAGGACCGGGGCGTCCCGCCGAGGCCGGGAACGGTCCCCGCGAACGGCCACCGGCCTGCGAAACGCTGCAGGTACCAGTAGACGAACAGGTGGTCCGGTTCCTCCGGGTCGGCGACGAACAGCGCACGCTCGCCCAGGTCGGTGACCCAGGCTGCGTAGTCGTTCGCCACCTGCCCCGGTGGGCGCGAGGCCCGCCGGGTCAGGAGCCAGTCCTCCGCCCGGGTGCGCCAGGTCGCCAGCGCGGTCGGGTGCAGGGTGGCCCCCGGGAGCTCCCGGAGGTTGGCGGTGAAGGTGCCGATCAGGACCCCGTCCGCTCCGTACGCGGAGGAGGTCAGGGTGAGCAGGGAGTGCGGGCCCGGGATCGGGCCGTCGGTGTGGACGTGCGTCGTGACATGGAACGTCGTCGGCGCGATGTCGAACTCTGGGGGCATGACGGATCCTGTGACGTCTCGGTCGAACTGGGACGGCTCACGGCGCGGCTGGGCCTGCGTGGCGAGCGGATCCGCGGCGCGGTACTCCGCGTGGCGGTAGTTCCGGGCCCCGTGGATCGGGCACACGGGTCGGCTGTGGAGTTGTGACGTTGCGTGCCGCGGGCGCCGGACGGCGTGCGCGACACGCCGGGAACGCTAGAACGGCGCGACGTGCCGGTCAACGGGCGGTGACCCGGTCGGCACAGCGCGTTCCGCGGAACGCGGTTGTCGACGCGCGGGCGACGGGGCCGCGCGGACCGCCTCAGCCCTCGCCCACCAACCGCCCCAGCACGACGACGTCGACCCGCTCGCCGTCGACGGTCCACGCCTCCCGCAGCCGCCCCTCCGGCACGAACCCCAGCGCCGCGGCGACGGCGGCCGACGCCCGGTTCGGCTCGGCGTGCATCCAGGTGACGCGGTGCAACCCGAGCCCGCCGAAGGCGAAGCGCACGACCGCCCCGGCCGCGGTGCGGGCCAGGCCGCGTCCGCGGGCGCCGGGCAGCGTCCAGCAGCGCAGCTCGGCGGTGCCATGGGCGATGTCCAGGTGCTCCAGGGTGATCTCGCCGAGCATCTCCCCGGTCGTCGGCTCGGCGACGGCCCAGGCACAGCGGGTGCCGCGGGCCCAGCCGTCGATCCGGTCCGCGACGTGCGCGGTCACCTGCTCGTCGAAGTCCGGGGCGGCCGGGTCCGGACGGTTGCGCCAGCGCCGGATCTCCGGGTCCCGGCAGGACGCGGCGACGGCCGGGCGGTCGTCCACCCGGCCGTCGTGCCGTGGTCCGCGCAGGTACCACGTCCCAGCGTTGATCTCGACCGGGTCGAGCACCGGGCCGGGAGCGGGGACGGGCACCTGGTCCAGGGGACTCAGTCCTTGATCTCGCAGATGACGGTGCCCTGGGTGACCGAGGCGCCCTGCTCCGCGTCCAGGCCGGTCACGGTGCCGGCCTTGGTCGCGGTGACCGGGTTCTCCATCTTCATCGCCTCGAGGACGACGATCAGGTCACCCACCTCGACGGTGTCGCCCTCGGAGACCGCGACCTTGATGATCGTGCCCTGCATCGGCGCGGTGACGGCGTCGCCGGAGGCCTTCGCCCCGCCGCCGCCCTTGCCGCCGCGCTTGCGCGGGGCCGCCTTGGCCGCGCCGCCGCCGTTGCCGCCGCCGCCGAGGGCGAGGTCACCGGGCAGCGAGACCTCCAGGCGTCGCCCGCCGACCTCGACGACGACGGTCTGCCGCTCGCCGGACTCGTCGTCGGCACCCGCTCCGCCCTCGAACGGCGGGACGGTGTTGTCCCACTCGGTCTCGATCCAGCGGGTGTGCACGGTGAAGTCCTCGAGGGTCTCGGCGGCGTAGGCCGGGTCGGAGACGACGAGACGGTGGAACTCGAGCACGGTCGCCATGCCCTCGACCGTGAACTCGCCGAGCGCGCGACGGGCCCGCTGCAGCGCCTGCTGCCGGTCGCTGCCCCACACGATCAGCTTGGCCAGCAGCGAGTCGAACTGACCCCCGATGACCGAGCCGTCCTCGACGCCCGCGTCCATCCGGACGCCCGGCCCGGCCGGGTACCAGATCCGCTCGACGGTGCCCGGCGCCGGCAGGAAGTTGCGCCCGGCGTCCTCGCCGTTGATGCGGAACTCGATGGCGTGCCCGCGCGGCTGCGGGTCGTCGTCGAAGTCCAGCTCCTGGCCCTCGGCGATCCGGAACATCTGGCGGACCAGGTCGATCCCGGTGGTCTCCTCCGAGACCGGGTGCTCGACCTGCAGACGGGTGTTCACCTCGAGGAAGGTGATCATGCCGTCCTGGCCGATCAGGAACTCGACGGTGCCGGCGCCGTAGTAGCCGGCCTCCTTGCAGATCGCCTTCGAGGCGTCGTACAGGGTCGTGCGCTGCTCGTCGCTCAGGAACGGCGCGGGCGCCTCCTCGACGAGCTTCTGGAAGCGGCGCTGCAGCGAGCAGTCCCGCGTCCCGACGACGACGACGTTCCCGTGCTGGTCGGCCAGCACCTGGGTCTCGACGTGGCGCGGCTTGTCCAGGTAGCGCTCGACGAAGCACTCGCCGCGACCGAACGCGGCGGTGGCCTCACGGACCGCGGACTCGTACAGCTCGGCGATCTCGGAGCGCTCGCGGGCGACCTTCATGCCGCGCCCGCCACCGCCGAAGGCGGCCTTGATCGCGACCGGCAGGCCGTGCTCGTCGGCGAACGCGATGACCTCGTCCGCGTCCTTGACCGGGTCCTTCGTGCCGGGCACCAGCGGGGCGCCGGCCTTCAGGGCGATGTGACGCGCGGTCACCTTGTCGCCGAGATCGCGGATCGACTGCGGCGACGGGCCGATCCAGGTGAGCTCGGCGTCGATCACGGCCTGGGCGAAGTCGGCGTTCTCCGACAGGAAGCCGTAGCCGGGGTGGATCGCGTCGGCACCGGCCTGCTTCGCGGCACCGATGACCTTCTCGATGTCGAGGTAGGACTCGGCGGCGGTCGAGCCACCCAGCGCGAAGGCCTCGTCGGCGAGCCGCACGAACATCGCGTCCCGGTCCGGGTCCGCGTAGACGGCGACGCTCTGAAGTCCCGCGTCCTTCGCTGCTCGGATCACGCGGACGGCGATCTCTCCCCGGTTGGCGACGAGCACTTTGCGCAGTGCGGGCACGGTCGAACTCCTCCGGTCACGGCGCCGGCCCGATGCTCCGGCGCAGGGTTAGGCGGAGTGTAAGAGCAGAGCCGCCGGAAGTTACCGGCGGGGAATGTGGCGATGGCAACGTCGTCACCCGTCCGAGGGCCCCGACCTCGACCCCGATCGCTCCGGTCGTGACCGGTACCACCATCGGGACAGGCGGTTCCGGGGGCTCGGGGCGGTGCGTCCGTCGTAGTGCAGCGCCGCCTCGCGTGCGGCCAGCTCGCGTCGCGCGCCCGCACCGAGCCGCCCGGCGGCCGCGAGCTCGCGGGCCAGGTCCCAGCCCTCCCGCTCCGGGCCGTAGGGGGCGACGCCCTCGAAGCGGGCGCCGAACCGGGCCTGCCAGTCCGCCCCGGCGTCGGCGGCGAGCAGCGGCCACGCCGCGGCGGCGAGCCCGGCCCGCTTGCGCAGCAGCGCCGCCCGGGTCGCGGCCAGGCGCGCCGCGTCGAACCCGGCCGGGTCCGTCCCGCCGGCGACGAGCGCCGCCACCAGCTCGGCCTGTCGCCGCGCGAGCCCGTCGCTCACGTCGGGCCCGGCCCGTCGGCGGCGGGCGCCGCCACCGGCCCGGCCCCGTGCCCGGCGCCCGCACCCGCCCGGCACGGCGCCGCGTGCCCGGCGGCGGCCGCGACGGCGTCCAGCTCCGCGCGCAGCACCGCGGCGGGCGGGTAGCGGCCGTCGCGTTCCAGCATCACCGGTGGCGGCACCGGCAGCTGGGCGACGGTGTGGGTCAGCAGCGCCAGCACCGCGTCCGGGACGGGGTCGGTGTGGGTGTCGTGCAGCAGTCCCGCCGCGTCGGCGGCATGCCCGGCGACGTGGCAGTAGGCCACCGCCCCGGACGGCAGCCCGGCGAGCAGCGCGTCGACGTCCGCCCGTGGGTCACGGCCCCGGTTGCGGGCGTTGACGAACACGTTCGCGACGTCGAGCAGCAGCGGCGCCCCGGTCCGGTCGTGCAGCCGGTACAGGAAGCCCGCCTCGTCGAACTCGTCGCCGGGCCAGTCGAACAGGGCCGCGATCGGCTCCAGCGCCAGCGGGACGTCCAGCTCCGCGCGGGTCGCCGTCACGTTGGCGACGAGCACGTCGAGCGCCTCGCGGGTGCGGGGGAGCGGCAGCAGGTGCCCCGCCTCGATCCCGCCGGCCCGGGTGAACGCGATGTGCTCGCTGACCAGCGCCGCATCCGTCGCCGCGGCGCAGGCCGCGAGGTGGGCGACCCTGCCCGGGTCGACGCCCTCGGGCGAGCCGGGCGACAGCCGCACCCCGTGCACGACGACCGGCCTGCGCAGCAGCGACGCCGGCACCGCGTCCGGGCGCAGCGACTCGGCGACGACCTCGTGGAACGCGAGACCGTCGACGTCGTCGAGGACGGCGGCGACACCGCTGCGCCAGCCGACCCCGGTCCCGCCCGGGACACCCGTCATGTCGCCACCTCCGCCCGTACGAGCCGTCCCCGCAGCTTCACACCCCCCACGGTGCAGCTGCGGGGACGGCAGATCCGGTTCCCCGCGCGGGCTCAGCCGCCGCAGCCGCCTCCGCCACAACCCCCGCCGCCTCCGCCGCAGCTGCTCCCGCCGCTGTCACCGCCGGACCAGCCGACGACGCCACCGCCGTCGGAGGAGCCGCCCCCCGTCGCGGCGGGTGCCCCACCGAGCGTGGCGAGCTTCTGCGCGGCGAGCTCCTCGGCGAAGGCGGGCTCGGCGGCCAGCATCGCGCCGACCCCGAACGCGCCGACCGACAGCGCGGCCGCGGCGGGCCCGACGGCCGTCCAGTCCGGGCGCATCGACGGCGACAGCGCGTCGTTCCGGGACCGGACGACGGTGAGCGCGGCGTCCCCGGCCCGGGTCCGGTCGGGCACCCGCGTCGCGAGCACCGTGGCGAACACCGCGGTGGCGGCGACGAGCGCGAGCAGGAACCCGACCGGGCGCCCACCGCCCAGACCGGCGGCGATCCGTACCGCACCGGCGAGGGCGAGCACCCCGACCGGCCAGGCGGTCGCCCGGTAGCGGACCCGGTCGGACGGGGACAGCAGCAGCCCCGCGGTCTCCAGCCGCTGCGCGGCCCGGGCCAGCTCGGTGCGGACCGGCTCGTGGGTGCCCAGCATCCGGCCCGGGGTCAGCCGCTGCGCGGAGCGGTGGATCGCCCGCTGCAGCGCCGACGCGCCGTGCCCGGGGACCCGGCCCGCCCGCACCTGGCCCGTGGTGCGGCCGGAGGTGACCAGGCTGCCGTCGACGTGCATGGCAGACAGGGCCGCGTACACGGCCAGCTCGGGGCCGCCGTTGAGGTACGCGACGTCCTCGGGTCTGCTGTCGAGGGTGCGGACGCCGCGCGGATCCCCCTGCGCGATCGTCCGCCGCCGGCGCAGCACGATCCCGGAGACCAGGACCAGCGCGACGACGTAGGCGACCAGGAAGGTCTGACCCGGGATGCCCCAGGTGTCCCCGGTGAGGTTCGTGCCCATCTCCACCACCCCCTGCGGTGAGCGACACTTCGTCGTTCGAAGCAGTGTGCGCCCGCTCACCCCGACCGGGTGACCGATTTGAGGTGGACTTGAGGAAGGAGCGCGGACGACGACAGCCGGGGTCACCGACGGTGACCCCGGCTGTCGCGGGAGTGAGTGTGCGGGCTCAGGCGGTCGCGGCCCGCACCTGGTTCTTGATGCGCGCCAGCATCGCCGCGATGCCGCGCAGCCGCAGCGGGCTGACGGCCTCGGCGAGGCCGAGGTCGGTGTAGAAGTCGTCCGGCACGGCCAGCACCGCCGCGGCGGGCTGCCCGTCCAGCCCGGTCACCATGATCGAGGCGAACCCGCGGGTGGTCGGCGCCTCCTTCGGCGCGGAGAAGAACAGGTGCACCGGCCGCTCACCGCCGTCCTCCACCTCGACGGCGAGGAACAGCGGCGACTGGCACTCGTGGACCTGCTCCATGGTGTCCGCGCTGTCGGCGTAGCGCTCGGGCAGGTCCGGCAGCTCCTGGGACAGCTCCAGCAGCAGCTGGAGACGGTCCTTCGGGCCGACCGCGGCGAAGTCGTCGACCAGCTCGGCGAGATCGGGGGGCAGGGCGCCCGGATCGGTGGAGCTCACGCGGACCCGCGCTCCTCGCCCTGCACGATCGGCACGCGCACGGCGTTGCCCCACTCGGTCCAGCTGCCGTCGTAGTTGCGGACCCGGTCGAAGCCCAGCAGGTACGTCAGCACGAACCAGGTGTGGCTGGAACGCTCACCGATCCGGCAGTAGGCGACGACGTCGTCCGAGGCCGACAGCCCCTGCTCCTGCTCGTAGATCGCGGACAGCTCGGCACGGCTCCGGAAGGACCCGTCCTCGGCGGCGGCGCGGGCCCACGGGACGCTCGCGGCGCCCGGGATGTGCCCGCCGCGGACCGCGCCCTCCTGCGGGTAGTCGGGCATGTGCAGCTTCTCGCCGGTGTACTCCTGCGGGGATCGCACGTCGACCAGCGGCCTGCCCAGGTGGGCGAGGACGTCGTCCTTGAAGGCGCGGATGCCGGAGTCGTCGCGCTCGACGACCGGGTAGTCGGCCCGGGCCGGGGCGGGCGCGTCGGTGACCATCTCGCGGCCCTCGGCGACCCACTTGGACCGGCCGCCGTCGAGCAGCCGCACGTCGGTGTGGCCGAACAGGGAGAACACCCACAGCGCGTAGGCGGCCCACCAGTTGTTCCGGTCCCCGTAGACGACGATCGTGGTGTCCCGGCCGATGCCACGCTCGGACATGATCTCGGCGAAGCGGGTGCCGTCGACGTAGTCACGGGTGACCGGGTCGTTGAGCTCGGTGTGCCAGTCGACCTTCACCGCGCCGGGGATGTGCCCGGTGTCGTAGAGCAGGACGTCCTCGTCCGACTCCACGACCACCAGACCGGGGTCCTTCAGGTGCTCCGCCAGCCAGGCGGTGGTGACCAGGCGCTCGGGGTGCGCGTATTCGGCGAGCTTCGGGTCGGGGTCGTGTCCGACAGTCATGGCCGCAGGGTAACCGCGTGCCCCGACACCCACACGGCGGTCAGGACCGTGGCGTCCACAGATCGACCACCGACACCCCGACCGCGCCCAGCAGGCGGCGCAGCAGCGGCAGGCTGATCCCGATCACGTTGGACGGGTCGCCGTCGATGCCCTCGACGAACCAGCCGCCCAGCCCGTCCAGGGTGAACGCTCCCGCGACCTCCAGCGGCTCGCCGGTGGCGAGGTAGGCGTCCAGCTCGGCGTCGGTCGGCTCGGCGAAGCGCACCCCGGTCCCGGCGTGCCCCTCGGCCTCCTGCACGACCGCTCCGCCGGCCAGGCGCAGGACGGCGTGCCCGGTCAACAGCTCGCCGGTGCGCCCGGCCATGGCCTTCCAGCGGCGCCGCGCGGTCTCCGCGTCGTGCGGCTTGCCGACCAGCTCACCGTCGACGAGCAGCATGGAGTCGCAGCCCACGACCACGCCGTCACCGGTCAGCCGGTCGGCGACGGCGGCGGCCTTGGCCGCGGCCAGAAGCGTCACCTTGCGCGCGGGGTCGGCGTCGGGGTGCGCGGCGAGCAGGGCGTCCTCGTCGACGTCGGAGACCTCCACGGCGGGATCGGCCCCGGCGGCGCGCAGGACCGACAGGCGGGCGGGGGAGGCGGAGGCGAGAACCAGGCGCACGACGCCGGACGCTACCGGCCCGCCACCGCGGAGCCGTGGTCCGCCGCCGGGCCGGCGGTCCGGTCCGGCCCGGCGACGCGGTGCAGACGCAGCGCCAGGTGCAGGTGGAAGCGGCCCTCGGGGGTGCGCCAGTCCGGTCCGAGCAGGTCGTCGACGCGTTCGAGGCGCTGGCGCACGGTGTTCGGGTGCACCGACAGCGCGTCGGCGGCCGGGGCGAGCAGCTCGCCCGCGGCGAACCAGTGCCACAGCGTCTCGGCCAGCCGGGTGCGCCGGCGCCGGTCGTAGTCGAGGACCGGGCCGAGGTGGCGCCCGACGATCTCCCGCGACGTGGTGCCGGTCCGGTCCCGGATCACCGCGCCGACCGCGCCGAGCGAGGCGAAGTCCGCGTGCCCGGTGGTGCGGCCCAGGGCACGGGCCGCCGCGGCGACGTCGGCGGCCTCGGTGTGCGCGCGGCGCAGGTCCGACGGCCCGCCCGAGGGGCTGTGCGCGGCGCCGACGAGCGACGGCGTCCCGGCCGCGGCGAGCCCCTCGGCGACGAGCGGTGCCGCCCCGGGCCCCGCGGGGCCGGGGCCGGTCGTCCCGGCGGCGATCACGCACACGTGCCCGTCGTGCACCGACACCAGCCAGCGGCCCGCCCCGTCGAGCCCCCGGACCGCCCGCGCCGCGGTCACCGCACCGGCCGGGTCGACGTCGACGACCAGCACCGTCGCCGGGGCGTCGGGGGAGAGGCCGTACTGCGCGAGCCGGGTCCCCAGCGTCGGCCGCGGCGGGACCCGGCTGTCGACGAGCTCCTCGACCAGGGTCGTCTGGGCGGTCTCGTCGGCCTGGGCCAGTGCCCGCTCGACCAGCAGCGCGACCGTCATGAACGCCGAGGCGTGCGCCAGCCGGGCGACGGCGTCGTCGTCGGCGCCCTCCATGACCAGGGTCGCCAGGTGCTCGCCCGCCGTGGTGATCGCGAGCAGCGCGTAGGTCCCGCCGCCGGGCAGGTGCGCGATCGCGACCCCACCGGCCTGCTGGGAGGTGCGGACCGCCGACCGCAGCCGCCACCCCGCCAGCTCCTCGGGGGTGAGCAGCCGTCGTCCCGTGCGCAGCGCCCCGGACGGGTCGTGCAGCGAGAGCGGGTGCCCGACGGACTCGGCGAGCACGGCGAACACCCCCGCCGCCTCGGCGGTGGAGCCGGCCATCGCCCCCATGAGGCGTTCGTCGAGGTGTAGGAGGTGTTCCAGGCGCAGCCGGGCGCCGGGGTCGGAACCGTCGTCGCGGGTGGTGCGCAGGCGCCGGATCTCCTCGCCGCGCCGGGTCTGCTCCAGCGCGACGGCGGCCTGCACGGCCATGTGCTCCAGCGCCGTCCGGGCGGCCGGGCCGAGGGTGCGGGGTCCGCGGTGGGCCACGAGCAGCGCTCCCACGACCCGCCCGCCCAGGCGCATCGGTGCGCCGGCGATGGCCCGCACCCCCTCGCCGCGCACGATCGTGTCGATCCCCGACAGGTGGTTGAGCGCGCGGTCGGCCAGGTAGTCCGCAGTGGCGACCGTGCCCGCGCCGGCCGCCGCCCGCCCCAGCACACCGGTGCCGAACGGCATCCGGATCGCGCGGTACTCCGGCGTGCGGACGCCGTCGGTCAGCTCGATGTAGGTCGTACCGGAGTGCAGGTCGTTGAGGCTGAAGTAGGCCATGTCCGCGCCGAGCAGCGCCCGGGTGCGGCGCAGTACGGCGCCGAGCATGACGTCGCGGTCGCCGACGTTCGCGAGGTCCAGCGCTGTCTGCCCGACGGCCTGGAGGATCGCGTCCTGGCTGGGCTCGGGGAACGGCGGAGCCGGCTTCATGCGCCCGACCCTATGTCTGTCCGCGCCATGTCCTGCGATCAAGACAGGCGCATACGACCATGGACGCCCGCCCCGGGCTTCCCGAGACTGGCCCGGCGACCAACTCCCAGAACCCTCCAGCGACGAAGGGAATCCTCATGGCCACGGCGAACAAGCTCAGCGTCATCCCCTGCGGGGCGATGCACGCCAATCTCCCGTTCCTGCTCCTCAAGCCCGGTGTCAGCATCAAGCCACGGTCCGAGAAGGACGCCCCGATCGACTGGGTGGAGGTGCCCACGCACTGCGTCCTCGTCGAGACCGACGAGGGCAAGCTGCTGTGGGACACCAGCTGTCCGTCGGACTGGGAGACGCGCTGGGCGCCGACCGGTCTGCAGGAGTTCTTCCCCTACGACCAGGTCGCCGACGACGAGTACCTGGACAAGCAGCTGCACAAGATGGGCGTCGGGCTCGACGAGATCGACTACGTCGTCCTCTCGCACCTGCACTTCGACCACGCGGGCAACGCCCAGATGTTCAAGAACACCAACGCGAAGATGATCTGCTCGGACAAGGAGAAGGAGTTCGCGCTCGGCTTCGAGGGCCCGTTCAACGGCGCCCACCTCAAGGCCGACTACGAGGGCATCGACTGGGAGATCGTCTCCGGCGACGTCGAGCTGCTCCCCGGCGTCAGCATGATCCAGACCCCGGGGCACACCCCCGGCTGCATGTCGATGCGCGTCGACCTCCCCGACACCGGCACGATGATCTTCACCTCGGACGTGGTCTACATGGGGGAGAGCTACGGCCCGCCCGCCGCGCCCGCCGCGATCGTCAACAACCTCGAGGACTGGTTCTCCTCGGTGGAGAAGCTGCGCGGCATCCAGGAGCAGACGAACGCGCAGATGGTGTTCGGCCACGACGCCGAGCAGATCCACCAGCTGCGCAAGGCACCGGAGGGGTCGTACACCTGATGACGTTCGAGGTTCCGGAGTACACCGAGGAGACGATCTTCACCTGGGGTGCGCCGCCGCTGAAGTTCGGCGCGGGCGCGATCGACGAGGTCGGCTTCGAGCTGTCGGCCTACGACGTGTCCCGGGTCCTGATCGTGACCGACCCGGGGGTGAACGCGCTCGGCGCGCCGCAGCGCCTGGCCGACAACCTGTCCCGCTACGGCATCGAGTCCGAGATCTTCGACGGCGTGCACGTCGAGCCGACCGACGACTCGATGAACAAGGCGACCGAGTACGCCCGCGCGCAGGGTCCGTGGGACGGCTTCGTCGCCGTCGGGGGCGGGTCGGCGATCGACACCGCCAAGGCCATCAACCTGCTCACCAGCCACCCCGGCGAGCTGATGGACTACATCAACAAGCCGATCGGCGGCGCGAAGGTGCCGCCCGGGCAGCTCAAGCCGCTGATCGCCGTCCCGACGACGGCGGGCACCGGCTCGGAGTCCACCGCGATGTGCGTGCTGGACATCCTGTCCATGAAGGTCAAGACCGGGATCAGCCACTGGCGGCTGCGCCCGACCCTGGCCGTCATCGACCCGCTGCTGACGATGACGCTGCCGCCGCAGGTCACCGCGGCGGCCGGGATGGACATCACCTGCCACGCGCTGGAGAGCTACACGGCGCGGTACTACACCACCTTCGACCGCAAGAAGCCCGAGGAGCGGGTCACCTACTGCGGCTCCAACCCGGTCTCGGACCTGTGGTGCGAGAAGGCGATGTCACTGCTCGCGAAGTCGTTCCGGGCCGCCGTCGAGCGCGGCGCCGAGGACGTCGAGGCCCGCTCGGACATGATGATGGCCGCGACCTTCGCGGGCATGGGGTTCGGCAACTCCGGCGTGCACATCCCGCACGCCAACGCCTACCCGATCGCGGGCATGGTCAAGGACTACCGGCCGCAGGGCTACCCGCAGGACGAGGCGATGGTGCCGCACGGGGAGTCGGTGTCGCTGACCGCGCCCGAGGCGTTCCGGTTCTCCTTCGACTCCGCGCCGGAGCGGCACCTGCGGGCGGCGGAGCTGATGGACCCGCGGGCGGACAAGGTGAACGACCCGCGCGAGCAGCTGCCCGGGGTCCTGACCCGGCTGATGCGCGACATCGGCATCCCGAACGGCATCGGCGGCGTCGGCTACACCGAGGCCGACGTGCCGGACCTGGTCCCCGGGACGATGAAGCAGCAGCGGCTGCTCGCGACCTGCCCGCGGACCCCGACCGAGGACGACATCGCCGACATCCTCACGAAGTCCGTCGAGAACTGGTGACCGTCGCGGCCGGTGGTCCTCCGGGGCCGCCGGCCGCCCCGATCGAAGGCGGCACGATGCCGATCTACGTCTTCCGCTGCGGGTGCGGAGCCCGCTTCGAGCACCTCGCGTCCATGTCGGACGCGGCCACCCCGCCCTGCCCGCTCTGCGGGGACGGCGCGACGACCAAGGTCCCCGCCGGGTTCGCGCTCGGCGGCCAGGCCAGCCCCGGCCTGTCCAAGGACGAGATGCCCCAGACCTGGCGCGGGGTCTACAACGGGAACTCCGAGTACATCGACTCGATGCGCCGGACCTGGGACCAGCGACGCAGGCTGGAGGAGAAGTACCCGGAGATCGCCGGGGACCAGCGGCCGATCCTGGCGCACGAGGGCAAGTACCACGACGCCCCGCTGCGGGCCGGTGACATCCAGCTGGGCGGCACCGCCCCCCTGCCCGGCGCGGGCGTGGCGGCCAAGCAGGGCCACGGCCACGGACACGGTCATGGCCACGGGCACGGGCACACCCCCACGCCCGCTCCCAGCCCGAAACCCCCCACCGCCGACTGAGCCGCGGGGCCCGGCCGGATCGACACCTCGTCACCGCCGACCCGCCCCGCCGTGTCCACGACACCGGCAGCCGGGTGTGCGTGGCGACCGGTGACGGGGTGCGGCGACCCGCGCGGCGGGTGCCGGGCGACGCTACGGGTCGCCGCGGCGCTCGCCGGACGCTGTGGGGCCGCCTGGCCGGCGTCAGCGGCCGGCCAGGCCGTGACGGTAGGCGTAGCCGACGGCCTGGGCGCGGTCGCGCAGCCCGGTCTTGGCGAACAGGTGGTTGACGTGGGTCTTCACCGTCGCCTCTCCGACAACCAGGCGCCGGGCGATCTCGGTGTTGGACAGGCCCTCGGCGATCAGGCCGAGGACCTCGACCTCGCGCGGGGTCAGCCCGTCCGGCGGGTCGACCGGTGCCGCCGGGACGGTCGACGCGCGGGCGGCGACCAGCCGGGACAGCACGCCGGCGTCCACGGTGGACACACCGTCGGCGGCCGAGCGCAGGGCCCGGCCGATGGCCTCGGCGTCGGCGTCCTTGGACAGCCAGCCCGATGCGCCCGCGGCGATCGCGTCGACCACGGCGTCGTCGTCGACGTAGGTGGTGAGCACGACGACGGCGGTGCCGGGGTGCCCGTCGCGGACCCGGCGGGTCGCCGAGACGCCGTCGCCCGCGGGCATCCGCAGGTCGGTGAGCAGCACGTCCGGCGCCAGCTCGGCGACCCGGGCGACCGCCTCGTCGCCGCCGGACGCGGTGCCGACGACCTCGATGCCGTCGAGCAGGCCCAGGACGGTGGCGAGGCCGTCGCGCACGATCCGCTGGTCGTCGGCCAGTACCACCCGCAGGTCGCTCACGTCGTGATCCTCTCGCGGTCCGGGGAGCGGGCGGGCAGCCGGAGCCGGACCCGCCAGCCGTCGGGGGTGGGGCCGGTCTGCAGCTCGGCGCCGACGAGAGCCGCCCGCTCGGCCATCCCGGCCAGGCCGGA
Source organism: Pseudonocardia sp. 2-7 (assembly GCF_056341085.1). NCBI lineage: Bacteria > Bacillati > Actinomycetota > Actinomycetes > Pseudonocardiales > Pseudonocardiaceae > Pseudonocardia > Pseudonocardia sp. 2-7. Next base: position 4,591,549 of record NZ_CP094507.1, on the reverse strand, counting down.
GCCCTCGCCGTCGCCGGGCGGTGGCGGGGCCCCCGCGACGTCGACGACCTCCAGCTCGGCGCCGTCGCCGTCGCGGCGCAGGTGCACCGTCACGGGGGCGCCGGGGGCGTGCTTGCGGGCGTTGGACAGCGCCTCCTGCGCGGTGCGCAGCACGGTCTCGCCCTCCCGCGCGCCGAGGCGCAGCCCGTCGGCGACCTCGACGGTCGCGTCCGGGTGCGCCCGGCCGAGCTCGCGCAGCTCCCCGGCGACGTCGACCGGCGCCGGTCCCTCGCGCAGCGCCCGCACGGCCCGGCGGGCCTCGGTGATCCCGTCGGAGGCGAGCCGCTGGGCCCGCTCGATCTGGGCGATGGTGTCCGGCGCGGCCCCGTCGCGCAGTGCCATCAGCCGGGCACCCTGCAGCTGGACGGCCAGCGCGGACAGCGAGTGGGCCAGCACGTCGTGCACGTCGCGGGCGACCCGGGCGCGGTCGGCGATGGCCTCGGCGCGGGCGTGCTCCTCGCGGGCCCTGGTGTCGGCGACGAGTGTCCGCTCGTGCTCCTCGATCCGGCGGGCGGAGTCGCGGCGGCCGATCCCGAACAGCACCATCGCGGTCAGCGCGGCGACCACCAGCAGCGCGTCCCACAGAGAGGTGTAGGGCCCGACGACGATCGTGGTGGCGGCGATGACCGGTACGTCGACGAACAGCGCGGTCCGGTACGGCAGCCGCAGCGCGGCCACGAACACCGCCATCATCGGGAAGGCCGCCGAGGTGGTCCAGCCGTCGGACCCGGCCAGCAGGGCGATCCCGCCCCCGGCGAGCGCGATGCTGGTCAGGATCGTCGCGACCGGCGGCATGCTCCGGTGGAGGGCGAAGACCACCCACCCGGCGACGGCCGGGACGAGCCCGGCGTAGAGCCAGGTCGGGGAGACCTGCTGGGCCGGCGACCAGAACAGCAGGAACAGCACGATCGGCAGCCACAGCAGCGACACCAGCCGCCGGGGCACCCCGAGCAGCGGCGACCGGTCGTGCTCGACGCGGCGGGCCGTGCGGGCGGCGGGCGTGCTCACCGTTTCACTCTGACACAGCGGCCGGGCCGGGCGGGACGCTCAGGCCGCCGCGCGGGCACGGCGTGCCTCGTCCGGCCGGACCGGCAGCCCGGCCGCGGCCACCCGGCGTCGCAGGACCAGGCTCTGGACCAGCAGGCTGCCGCCGAAGACCAGCGCCGACGACGTCGACAACAGCAGTCCGGCACCGACGGCCCCGCCGAGGACCCCCGCGCCGACCCGCACACCGATGGTCAGCACCCAGGCGACCAGCAGCGCAGCCGAGCCGCTGCGGTAGGCCCACCCGTCGCGGGTGCCGAGGCGGAAGGCGTAGCCGCGCAGTACCCCGAGCCCGGCCGCCAGCACCAGCTCGGCGGCGAGCAGTGGCACCCCGGCCGCGGTGACCTCCGGGCGGGCCTGGGCGAGGGTGAGCACCCCGATGCCGATCACGACGAACGGGAGCGTCACGTCGCGTCGCCCGCCGACGAACTGCCCGCGGAACTGCTTGTAGAGGACCAGGCCGACGATCGCGACCGTGATGACGAGTGAGGTGGCGTCCATGGGGAGAACGATCTCCTCGCGGGCCCGGTCGTCGCGTCGGCGCCGGGGTCGATCCCGGGTGGAACCGCACCCTCCACCCCCGGGTGGACCGCCGCCCCCGGGGGCCGGACGCGACGACGCCCGGCCCCGGCGACGTGGTGTGCCGGGGACCGGGCGTCGGTCGGTGGTACCTCCGAGGTCAGCGGGGGAGGCCGGAGGCGCGCCAGGCGCCCGGGCCCGCGTGCAACGGGGCGCGGAGCTGGGCCGCGGGGTGCGACCACAGGTCCGGCGTCCGCGGCGGGGCGGGCGGCCCACCGGCGCTCGCCGCCGCGGCGACGACGGCGGTCAGCGCGGCGAGCTCGTGGTCGTCCGGGGTGCCCCGCACGACGCGGAACAGCGCGCGGCGCTCCTCCGGGGTGGCCTCGGCGTCGCCGCTCACAGCGGGATGTTCCCGTGCTTGCGGGTCGGGCCCTGCTCCCGCTTGGTGGACAGCATCCGCAGCGCCCGGCCGACGTAGCCGCGGGTGTGCGACGGCGGCACGACCGCGTCGATGTAGCCCCGGTCGGCGGCGATGTAGGGGTTGCAGAGGGTGTCCTCGTAGTCCTGCTGCAGCTCCGCCCGCCTGGCGGCGAGCTCGTCGCCCTCCAGGCCCTTGAGCTCCTTGCGGTAGAGGATCGACACCGCGCCCTGCGCGCCGGTGACCGCGATCTGCGCGGTCGGCCAGGCGATGTTGACGTCGGCGCCGAGGTGCTTGGAGCCCATGACGTCGTAGGCGCCGCCGTAGGCCTTGCGGGTGATGACGGTGACCTTCGGGACGGTCGCCTCGGCGTAGGCGTAGATCAGCTTCGCGCCGCGGCGGATGATGCCGTTCCACTCCTGCTCGGTGCCGGGCAGGAAGCCCGGGACGTCGACGAAGGTCAGCACCGGGATGTTGAACGCGTCGCAGGTCCGCACGAAGCGGGCGGCCTTCTCCGAGGCGTCGATGTCCAGGCAGCCGGCGAACTGGGTCGGCTGGTTCGCGACGATGCCGACGCTGCGGCCCTCGACGCGGGCGTAGCCGATCACGATGTTCGGCGCCCAGAGCTCCTGGACCTCGAGGAAGTCCTCGTCGTCGACGACCCGGTTGATGACCTCGCGGATGTCGTAGGGCGTGTTCGCCGAGTCCGGGATCAGGGTGTCGAGCTCGCGGTCGGAGTCGATGATCCCGTCCTCGATCGACCCCTCGACGGGCTCGGTGGCCGGGAACGACGGCGCCTCGGACAGGTTGTTCGACGGCAGGAAGCTCAGCAGCTGCTTGACGTAGTCGAGCGCGTCGGCCTCGTCACCCGCCAGGTAGTGCGCCACACCGGACTTGGTGTTGTGGGCCCGGCCGCCGCCGAGCTCCTCCATGTCGACGTCCTCGCCGGTGACGGTCTTGATGACGTCCGGGCCGGTGATGAACATGTGGCTGGTCTCGTCGACCATCACGGTGAAGTCGGTGATCGCGGGGGAGTAGACCGCGCCGCCCGCGCACGGGCCCATGATCAGCGAGATCTGCGGGATCACACCCGAGCTCTGCACGTTGCGGGTGAAGATCTCGCCGTAGAGGCCGAGGGCGACCACGCCCTCCTGGATGCGGGCGCCGCCGCCGTCGTTGATGCCGACGACCGGGCAGCCGATCTTCGCGGCCACGTCCATGACCTTGACGATCTTCTCGCCGTAGACCTCGCCGAGCGCGCCGCCGAAGACGGTCGCGTCCTGGGAGAACACGGCGACCGGGCGGCCGTCGATCGTGCCGGTGCCGGTCACGACGCCGTCGCCGAACGGGCGCTTGGCGTCCATCCCGAAGTTCGTCGAGCGGTGCCGGGTCAGCGCGTCCAGCTCGACGAACGAGCCCGGGTCGAGCAGCTGGTCGATCCGCTCACGGGCGGTCTGCCGCCCCTTCGCGTGCTGCTTCTCGACCGCGGACGCCGAACCGGCGTGGACCGCGTCCTCGAAACGCTGGTAGAGATCGGCGAGCTTGCCCGCCGTGGTGTGGATGTCCGGCTCTGCCCCACCACTGTCCGGGGTCGCCATCGGCTCCGTTGCGGCGCTCATGAGGTCGGAGCTTAACCCGCAAGTAGGTTGGGCCCGGGCGTGACGTCCGACGCAGCCGACCGGGTGGCCGTCCCGCCGACACCGTTACCGATCCGTTCACCCTCCGCGGTCCCCGGCGCGTCGCGGGGCCGTTACGGTGCGCGGTGATGACGACCGGGACGAATCACGGCGACGGGACCCCGCTGGACCCGTACGCCCTGCGGACGGCCGTGCTCCGTCCCGCGGGGGGCTGGACGGCGCTCGACGTCGTCGCCTCCACCGGATCCACGAACGCCGACCTGCTGGCCGAGGCCGGGCGCGGTGCGCCGGACCGCTCGGTGCTGATCGCCGAGGACCAGGTGCGCGGCCGCGGCCGCCTCGACCGGACCTGGATCTCGCGGCCCGGGGCGGCGCTGACGATGTCGGTGCTGTGGCGCCCCGAGGGCGTGCCCGCCGACCGGCTGGGCTGGCTGCCGATGCTCGCGGGCGTCGCGCTGGCCGACGCGATCACCGAGCTCGCCCCGGACGTACCGGTGGCCCTGAAGTGGCCCAACGACCTGCTGGCCGGGCCGGCGCGGGGCAAGGCCGCGGGGATCCTCGCCGAGATGACCGCGGTCTCCGGCGGCGGGCCGGGGATCGTCCTGGGCATCGGGCTCAACATCTCCACCCCGGCCACCGACCTGCCGTGGGGTGCGACCTCGCTGGCCGCGCACGGGTTCACCGCGACGCGCGCCGAGACCGCGACCGTACTGCTGGGGCACCTGTACCGGCGCGAGGCGCAGTGGCGCGACGCCCGCGGCGACGCCGACGTCTGCGGCCTGCGCCGCGACTACCGCTCGGCCTGCGCCAGCCTCGGCTCGCGGGTGCGGGTGGAGCGCCCGGCCGGGGACCACCTCGTCGGGACGGCCGAGGACGTCGACCCGCAGGGCCGGCTGCTGGTCCACCCGGACGACGGGGCCCGCGTCGCGGTGGCGGCCGGGGACATCGTCCATCTGCGCGCGGCCGACCAGTCCTGAGTCACCCACTGCGCTGACCTGCGACGCAGCCCCCGCGCGTCGCGTGGGCGGTCGGCGCCCGGCGCCCTACCGTGGGAGGTATGGCGTTCCCCGACAGCGCTCTGGACCGGGCTCTGGACCGGGTTCTCGACGAGGGCGAGCACGTCGTGCTGGTCGGGCACCCGCACTGGCGGCTGGCCCTGCGGCCGGCCGCGGTCCTCGTCGGGGTCAGCGCCGTCGCCGGGTTCGGGGCCGCCGTGGTCCGGCTGCAGCCGTGGGCGCCGTGGGCCTGGCTCGTGCTCGGGGTGCTCGCCGCGCTCGTCGCGGTGCGGTTCACGCTGCTGCCGATCGCGCGCTGGCGCGCCACCCTGCTGGTCGTCACCGACCGGCGGTTCCTCGTCCGGGAGGGCCTGCTCGTCCGCGACGGCCTCGACGTGCCGATCGACCGCATCGACTCGGTCCGCGTCCGGACCGGCGCCGGGGGACGGCTGTTCGGCTGCGGCACCCTGCTGCTCGACGTCGCCGGGGAGCGGCTGCGGTTCACCGACGTCGCGGGCGTGGAACGGGTGCAGGCCCGGCTGCACCGGGAGATCGGCCTGCTCGCCGAGCGGCGCCGCAGCAACGAGAAGGAGAGCGAGCACACGGCCCGCCGTGGTCACGCCGACGCGGCCGTGCGGGGCAGGATGGAGGCTCCCGCACCGCAGCGAGAGAGGGCGTCCCTGTGAGCAACGGTCTTCCCACGACGGTGCGCGACCCCGCGCTGCCGGAGCGCGTCGAGATCTACGAGGTCGGCCCCCGCGACGGGCTGCAGAACGAGAGGACCGTCGTCCCGGTCGCGGTGAAGGCCGAGTTCCTCGACCGGCTCGCCGACGCGGGCCTGCGCACGCTGGAGGCGACCAGCTTCGTGCACCCGACGTGGGTGCCCCAGCTCGCCGACGCCGCCGACCTGCTCGCCGTGCTCGACCGCCGCGCCGGGCTCGACTACCCCGTCCTCACCCCGAACGAGCGCGGGCTGCAGCGCGCGATCGACGCCGGCTGCGACCACGTCGCGGTGTTCGCCTCGGCCACCGAGACGTTCGCGAAGCGGAACCTGAACCGCACGCTCGACGAGCAGTTCGCGATGTTCGAGCCGACCGTGACCCGCGCGGTGTCCGAGGGTCTGCGGGTGCGGGCCTACGTGTCGATGGTGTTCGGCGACCCGTGGGAGGGCGGCGTCGACCCGGACCAGGCCGCCGCCGTCGGGGCGCGGCTGATGGAGATGGGCTGCGACCAGCTCTCCCTCGGCGACACGATCGGCGTCGCCACCCCGGCGCACGTCGGCGCTGTGCTCGACGCGTGCGTCGCCCGCGGGGTCGGCGTCGAGCGGCTCGCGGTGCACTTCCACGACACCTACGGCCAGGCGCTGTCCAACACCCTGGCCGCGCTGCGGTACGGCGTGACCACCGTCGACGCCAGCGCGGGCGGCCTGGGCGGCTGCCCCTACGCCGGGTCCGCGACCGGCAACCTCGCCACCGAGGACCTGGTGTGGATGCTCGACGGGCTCGGCATCGACCACGGCGCCGACCTGCGGAAGCTGGTCGACACGAGTGTGTGGATGGCCGGACACCTGGGACGGCCGTCGCCGTCGCGGGTGGTCACGGCGCTGTCGGCCTGACCTCGAACATCCCGGTGAACCGGGACCGGTACACGACCGCGCCGTCGCCGGTGCGGGTCAGCGTCCCGCGCAGCGTGATCAGGCCCATCGACGGGCGGCTGCGCGAGACGCGGGCATCGAGGACCTCCATCTCCGCGTGCAGCTCGTCGCCCGCGAACACCGGTGCCGGCCAGGCGATCTCGTCGCCGCCGGGTGAGCCGAGCGACGCCGCGCGGGACAGCACGGCGTCGACGTAGGCGCGCATCCACAGGCTCGCGGTGAACCAGCCGGACGCGGCCAGGCCGCCGAACACCCGCTCGCCGTCGGCCTCGTGCAGGTGGAACGGCTGCGGGTCGAAGCGGGCCGAGAACGCGACCATCTCGTCGCGGTCGACCGCGGTCGTACCGAGGTCGAGGACGGTCCCCGGGGTCAGGTCGTCGAAGTACAGCTCAGCCACGCAGCACCCCCAGCACGGCGTCGTGCAGCAGACCGTTGCTGGTCAGGCCGTGCCCGCCGGACCAGGTCGGGTTCCCGGCGAGGTCGGTCAGCCGCCCGCCCGCCTCGGCGACGACGGCGGCCGGCGCCGCCAGGTCCCACGGGTTCGCGGCGGGTTCCACCGCGACGTCGACGACCCCCTCGGCGACGAGCACGTGCTGCCAGAAGTCGCCGAACGCGCGGGACTCCCAGCAGGCCTCGGTCAGCGCGATCCAGCCCTCCCGCGACGCCGGGGACGGGTCGGTGCGGAAGGTCTCGGTGTTGGTGGTCGAGACGTAGGCGTCGGCGACGTCGGCCACCCCCGACACCGCGATCCGCTTCGGCGTCCCCGACGGCAGGTCACGTGCCCAGGCCCCGGCCCCCGCCGAGCCCCACCAGCGGCGGTGCAGCGCCGGCGCGCTCACCACACCCACCGTCGGCACGCCGTCGACGACGAGCGCGATCAGCGTCGCCCACGCGGGCACCCCGCGGGAGAAGTTCTTGGTCCCGTCGATCGGGTCGATCACCCAGCCGCGGCCGTGCGCGGTGTCGGTGGACCCGCCGCGCTCCTCCCCGAGGATCGCGTCGGCGGGGCGCTCGTGGCCCAGCGCGGCGCGGATCGCGTCCTCGGCGGCGGTGTCGGCGTCGGTCACCGGGGTGCGGTCCGGCTTGCGCTCCACCCGCAGGTCGGCGGCCCGGAAACGGGGCAGCGTGATCGCGTCGGCGAGGTCCGCCAGGCGCAGGGCGAGATCCAGATCACCGGGTTCGGCGGGCACGCATCGGTCGGGGTTCACGTTGGGCGAGCATGCCAGCTCGCACCGCCACCGTGCCCGGGGCCCGGAGCCCTATGCTCGGTGAGATGACCACCGTGGTTCTGGCCGAGGACGACGCGGCCATCGCCGAGCCGCTGTCGCGGGCCCTGCAGCGCGAGGGGTACGACGTCGACGTCGTCGCCGACGGCGTCGGCGCCGTCGACCGGGTCACCCGTGCGCAGGTCGACCTGCTCGTGCTCGACCTGGGGCTGCCCGGCATGGACGGCCTGGAGGTCTGCCGGCGGGTCCGCGCGACCCTGCCGGACCTGCCCGTCCTCATGCTCACCGCCCGCACCGACGAGGTCGACTTCGTCGTGGGGCTCGACGCCGGCGCCGACGACTACGTGTCCAAGCCGTTCCGGCTGGCCGAGCTGCTGGCCCGGGTGCGGGCGCTGCTGCGCCGCCGCACCCAGGACGTCGTCGAGGTGGACGGCCTGCGGATGGAGCTGTCCGGCCGCCGCGTCCTGCTCGACGGCGACGAGATCTCCCTGGCCAACAAGGAGTTCGAGCTGCTGCGGGTGCTGATGATCCACGCCGGCCAGGTCGTGACGCGCGAGGAGATCCTGCACGCGGTCTGGGGCGACGCGGACATGAAGTCGTCGAAGACGCTGGACATGCACATGTCGTGGCTGCGCCGCAAGATCGGCGGCGAGAAGCGGATCGCCACCGTCCGCGGCGTCGGCTTCCGGTACAACTCGGACTGAGGTCGCCGTGCGCCGCCGGATCCTGATCTCCACCCTGCTGACGGTGGCGCTGACCGCGCTGTTCCTGGGCGGCCCGCTCGCGCTCGCGACCTGGCAGCTCGTCGAGGACTTCACCCGTGCCGAGCTGACCCAGCGCCTCGAGCAGGTCACCGAGACCGTCGAGGAGTACGGCACCGGGCCGCAGTCGCAACGGCTGGTGGAGGCGGCGATCCCGCCGAACTCCCGGCTGGTCGTCGTGCCGCCGGACTCCGACCCGATCGTCTACGGCGTGGACCGGGTCGACGACCCGGTGACCGAGTCGCTGCCGTTCGGGCCCGGCGGGATCATGGAGCTGTCCCAGCCGACCTCGGTGATGCGGTCCCAGCAGACCCAGGTGGTGGCCGTCGTCGTGCTGCTGGTGGGGTTCTCCGTCACCGTCGGCACGGGGGTCGCGGTGTACACCGCACGCCGGCTGTCGGACCCGCTGCGCGACCTCGCGGCCCGCGCCGCCCGCCTCGGTGCGGGCGACTTCCGCCGGTCCCCGGCCCGCTACGACATCGCCGAGCTCGACCGCGTCTCGGAGGTCCTGGACTCCTCGGCGACGGCGCTGTCCCAGCTGCTGCACCGCGAGCGGTCGCTGGTCGGCGACGTGTCCCACCAGCTGCGCAGCCGGATCACCGCGCTGCAGCTGCGTCTGGACGAGCTCGCCTGCCACCCCGACCCGGACGCCCGCCGCGAGGCCAACGCGGCGCTGGAGCAGACCGAGCGGCTCACCGCCGTCCTCGACGACCTGCTGGAGTCCGCGCGCGCCGCGCGGGCGGTCGGTGCGGAACCGGTCGACCTGGCCGAGGCCGTCGCCGACGCCGAGCGGGAGTGGCGCGGCCCGCTCACCGCGGCCGGCCGGTCGCTCAGGGTGCGGGTGCCCGAGGGGCTGCTCGCCCGGGTGACCGCGGCCCGGCTGCGCGAGGCGATCGGGGTGCTCGTCGACAACGCGCTGCAGCACGGCGACGGACCGGTCACGATCTCCGCGCGGACCGGGGAGAACGCGCTGCTGGTGGAGGTGTCCGACACCGGGCCCGGCGTGCCGGAGGACCTGGTGCCGCACGTGTTCGACCGGGGCATCTCGGCGCAGTCCTCGACCGGGCTGGGGCTGGCGCTGGCCCGGACGCTGGTCGAGGCCGACGGCGGCAGGCTGGAGCTGTCCCGGGCCCGGCCGCCGGTGTTCCGGCTGTACCTGCCCGCGGCCCGCACCGACGACGTCGCCGCGGCGGCCCCGGTGCCCGACCGCACCGGCCCGCGGTAGCCGGTGGCCCGGTCGCTCAGCCCTCGGGGGTCGGGGGGACCGGCGGGGGCTGGCGTCGCACGAACTGGTCCGGCCACACGAACCGGCGGAACGCCCACCAGCGGAAGGCCATCCCGACCAGGGTGCCGACGATCTGGCCGGCCACGAAGTCCGCGGACTCCTGAGCGACCAGCGAGACGAACGGCACCTGCAGCTCGAAGACGTAGCGCGAGACCCACAGCGGCGCCGAGTACACCCCGACCCCGACCCCGCTGATCACGAAGAACAGGAGGGCCTCGTGGTGCCGCTCGCGCCCGCCGCGGGTCCGGAAGGACCACTCGCGGTTCAGCACGTAGGACACCATCGTCGCCACCAGCACCGCGACCACCTTGGCGGTCACCGGCTTGTCGGCCAGCACCGTGGCCTTCAGCACCAGGAACACCACCGTGTCGATGACCCAGGTGCTGCCACCGACCATCAGGAACTTGATCAGCTCGCGGTGTTTGATCGCCTTGTCGCGGTACGGCTGGGGGATCCTGGCGAGCGTCGCCTCCACCACCGTCACGGGATCGATCGTGCCAGATTAGGCTCCCGGTCTCGTGGAGAGGGTTGACGCGCAGAAGGCCGCCTTGCCCGTCGTCGGCATGGTCGGCGGCGGCCAGCTGGCCCGGATGACCGCCCAGGCCGCCGTCGCGCTGGGGCAGACCCTGCGGGTGCTGGCCGCGTCGCCGGACGATCCGGCGGCCCGGGCGACGCCGGACGTCGTCATCGGCGACCCCGACGACGCCGCAGCGCTGCGGGAGCTCGCGACGGGCTGCTCGGCCGTCACGTTCGACCACGAGGGTGTCCCGCAGGAGGTGCTGGTCCCGCTCGCCGAGGCCGGGCTGCCGCTGCGGCCGCCGCCCTCGGCGCTCGTGCACGCGCAGGACAAGCTGGTGATGCGACGACGGCTGTCGGAGATGGGGCTGCCGGTGCCCGCGTTCGCCGAGGTGGCGGCGCCCGGCGACGTCGCCGCGTTCGGGGCCGGGCACGGCTGGCCGGTCGTGCTCAAGGCCACCCGCGGCGGCTACGACGGCCGCGGTGTCTGGTTCCTGCGCGCCGGCGGCGACGACACCGACCGGCTGGTCGCCGACCTGCTCGACGCCGGCACCCCGCTGCTCGTCGAGTCCGCGGTCCCGATGACCCGCGAGCTGGCCGCGAGCGTCGCCCGCTCGCCCTTCGGTCAGGCCGCCGCGTGGCCGGTCGTCGAGACCCTGCAGGTCGACGGCCAGTGCGCACGGGTCACCTCGCCCGCCCCCGGGCTCGACCCGGACCACGCCGCCCGGATCCAGGAACTGGCGCTGCGGATCGCGGCCGAGCTCGGCGTCGTCGGGCTGATGACGGTCGAGCTGTTCGAGACCGCGCCCGGCGAGGTCGTCGTGAACGAGCTGGCGATGCGCCCGCACAACTCCGGGCACTGGACGATCGAGGGCTCGGTCACCTCGCAGTTCGAGCAGCACCTGCGCGCGGTGCTGGACTACCCGCTCGGCTCCACCGCCCCGGTCGCCCCGGTCGCGGTGATGGCGAACGTGCTCGGTGCGGCGCAGGAGCCCGCGATGGGCATGGACGAGCGGCTGCACCACTGCTTCGCGCGCTTCCCCGAGGCGAAGGTGCACCTTTACGCCAAGGACGGCCGCCCGGCCCGCAAGATCGGGCACGTGACGGTCCTCGGCCGCGACGAGGCCGACGTGCGCACCCGCGCGGAGCTCGCCGCGGGCTGGCTGGCCACCGCGACCTGGGCGGACGGCTGGTCCGCCCATACCGGCGATCCCCGCTCCCCGCACTCCCCGGAAGGACCTCGATGACGCAGACCGGCTCCCCGCGCGTGGGCGTGATCATGGGCAGCGACTCCGACTGGCCGGTGATGGGCGCCGCGGGCGCCGCGCTCGACGAGTTCGGCGTGCCGTGGGAGGTGGGCGTCTACTCCGCCCACCGCACCCCGCAGCGGATGCTCGACTACGCCGCCTCGGCCGCCGACCGCGGCCTGCAGGCGATCGTCGCCGGGGCCGGTGGTGCCGCGCACCTGCCCGGGATGGTCGCCGCCGCGACGCCGCTGCCGGTGATCGGCGTGCCCGTGCCGCTGAAGTACCTCGACGGCCTGGACTCGCTGCTGTCGATCGTGCAGATGCCCGCCGGCGTGCCGGTGGCGACCGTCGCGGTCGGGAACGCCCGCAACGCCGGACTGCTCGCGGTGCGCATCCTCGGCGCCGGCGACGAGCGGCTCCGGCAGGCCATGGTGGAGTACCAGGCCGACCTCGAGCGCAGCGTCCTGGACAAGGACGCGGCGCTGCGCGTGGCCGCCCGCGAGGGCTGAGGACCGGGCCGCGATTTTCCGGTGGCGCGCCGCTCGATCCCGTGCGTACGGTGTCGGTACACGGGAGAGGAGGTGGTCCAGCAGATGAGCTACAGCAGGACACGTGAGGTGGCCGTCAGCTAGCACCACGTTCTGCTCCGGCGGGGAGAACCCGTCGGAGAGGCGGTCGTGGAAGCCGGTGTGGTGCCGGCGAGTTCCCGACGGTCACCCGTGATCCCCGGGTCCGAACTCTGTCCGGTTCGGTGACGCACCCCGGTGCGGCCCGGGGATCACGCATGTCCGGGGCCGGGCTCAGCCCGTGCGTCGGGTCGACTCCCGTTCCAGGGTCCGCGCCGCGCGCTCCAGGCGCCGGGTCACGTCCTCCAGGTCGGGTGCCGCGGCCGGCTCGCCCGAATCCTCCAGCGGCAGCATCGGCGCGACCCGGCGGAAGTGGTCGACGGCGCCGGGCAGGTCGGCGTCGCGCGCGCCCTCGACCAGCCAGCGGCGCAGCGCCTGGTTGTGCGCGGCGACCAGCGCCGCCGCCGTCACCGCGGCCCGCAGCTCGCCGTCCGGGCGGTCGCCCAGCCGGGCGGTGAGCTCGCGGGTGAACAGCCGTCGGTAGTGGTGCACCGACGCGGCCTCGCGGTCGCGCAGCGCGGGCACCGAGCCGACGAGCGCGAAGCGCAGCCGGGCGACCTCCGGGTCCTCGGTGTAGAGCTCGAACACCGTCTCCGCGGCACGCAGTGCCAGTGACGGCAGCGGTTCGTCGGGGTGCGCGCCGGCGAACACCTCGCCGATCCGGGCCAGCCCGCGCTCGTGGTCGGGGGACAGCGCGTCCTCCTTGCCGCGGAAGTAGCGGAAGAAGGTGCGGCGCCCGACGCCCGCGGCGGCGGCGATGTCGTCGACGGTCGTGTCGTCGTAGCCGCGTTCGGTGAACAGCCGCGCGGCCGCCGCCACCAGCTCCCGCCGCACCTCGGCCCGCCCCTCGGGGGAACGCCCGCGCCGCGTGCTGGTCGTCATGGCACGGAGGGTAGCAAGGTCCCGTGACATGTGGCACGGAGTGCCGTTAGCATGGTCGGCATGAACAGCGAGTTCGACAGCTACCGGCTCAGCGACGAGCACACGGCCCTCCGCGAGGCGGTCCGGGACCTGGCGGAGAAGGAGATCGCCCCGCACGCCGCCGACGTCGACGAGCAGGGCCGGTACCCCGTCGAGGCGCGCGACGCGCTGGTCAAGGCCGGCTTCCAGGCCGTGATCATCCCGGAGGAGTACGGCGGCCAGGGCGCCGACGAGCTCGCCGGCTGCATCGTGATCGAGGAGGTCGCGCGGGTCTGCGCGTCGTCGTCGCTGATCCCCGGGGTGAACGGCCTCGGGCTCACCCCGATCCTGCTGTCCGCCTCGGACGAGCTGAAGAAGCAGGTCCTGCCGTCGGTCGCCGCCGGCGAGGCGATGGTCAGCTACGCGCTCTCCGAGCGGGAGGCGGGCTCCGACGCCGCGTCGATGAAGACCCGCGCCCGCCGCGACGGCGACGAGTGGGTCCTCAACGGCACCAAGTGCTGGATCACCAACGCCGGCGAGTCGACCTGGTACACGGTCATGGCCGTCACCGACCCGGAGAAGAAGGCCAACGGGATCTCGGCGTTCGTGGTCCACTCCGACGACCCGGGCTTCGTCGTCGGCACCAAGGAGCGCAAGCTCGGGATCCACGGCTCGCCGACCCGCGAGATCCACTTCGAGGACTGCCGCATCCCGGCCGACCGGATCATCGGCGCCGAGGGCACCGGCTTCAAGACCGCGCTGCGCACGCTGGACCACACGCGTCCGACCATCGGTGCGCAGGCCGTCGGCATCGCGCAGGGCGCGCTCGACGTCGCGACGCAGTACATGAAGGAGCGCAAGCAGTTCGGCAGGCACCTGGCCGAGTTCCAGGGTCTGCAGTTCATGCTCGCCGACATGGCGATGAAGGTCGAGGCCGCCCGCCAGCTCTGCTACGTGGCCGCCTCGCGCGCCGAGCGCAACGAGCCCGACCTGGGCTTCATCTCCTCGGCCGCCAAGTGCTTCGCCTCCGACACCGCGATGCAGGTGACCACCGACGCCGTCCAGCTGCTCGGCGGCGCGGGCTACACCCGCGACTTCCCGGCCGAGCGCATGATGCGCGACGCGAAGATCACCCAGATCTACGAGGGCACCAACCAGATCCAGCGGATGGTGATGGCGCGTTCGCTGCTCAGGTGACACCCTGACGGCCCACGGACGGGGCCGTCGTGGACGGCGACGATCCGGCCGCTGAACGCGCTGCGCGAGCGGGCCTGGACCCGGCGGCGCTGGCGGGCACCGACCCTGTACGCCAGCCGGGGTGCTCGCCCGGTGGGACGCGGCGGCCTGACGATCAGTACATGGGCGCGGTACGGGGCCGCGCGCACCGCGCCCAGGTGCTGACGATCACGGACCCGGCGGGGTGCGGATGACGAGCACGGCCGCGGCCGGTTCCCCGGCGAGGGCGGTGTAGGTGTGCTCGCCGTCGGCGGGCCAGCGGGTGGCCTCGCCGGTGCCGAGGTCGGCCTCGCGCCCGCTGCGTCCGGCCCGGACGGCACCGCGGGTGACGAGCAGGTGCTCCATCACGCCCGGACCGTGCCCGGGGGACACGTGCACCGCCTCCGGGACGAGGGCCAGGGCGTACACCTCGACGGTGCCGTGGTCGTCGGTGGCCGTGTCCAGCAGGCGCGCGGTGATGCCGGGGCCGGCGACCTCGGCCCCGGGGTGCTCGGCGAGCAGCCGCGACAGCGGTACGCCGAGGGCGTCCGCGAGCGCGTAGAGGGTGGACAGGGTGGGGTTGCGGCTGCCGTTCTCGATCTCCGACAGCGAGCCCTTGCCGATCCCCGCCCGCTCCGCGAGCGCTCCGAGGGACAGGCCGCGTGCGGCCCGGGCCGTCCGCAGCCGTGCGCCGACGGCCGTGCGCAGCGCCCCGTCGTCCACCGGGCGACTGTAGCCCGGCCCGTCCGGACAGGTGGACGCCCGCGGCGGGGGAGCGCGGGCTACCCCGCCGGCGCGTCCGGGCCGGGCCGCGGCACGGGCGTCCCCGGGTCGCGCACCGCGGTGGCCGCGGAGAAGCGGGCCGGGAGCGCCGTGACCTGGTCCCGCAGATCCTCCACGTCCCACAGGTCACGGCCGTCCGGTTCCCGGAAGGCCGGTGTCACCAGGCCGGCCCCGGCCCAGCGGTGCAGTGCCCGCGGGCTCAGGGCCAGTCTGGTCGCGGCCTCGCCGGTGGTCACCAGTCGCACCGGGCGCCGCCGCCGGTCAGGCCGCGGCGGGTGCCGCGGAGCGGGCGGTCAGGCGGCCGACGACCAGGCTGCAGCCGTAGCCCAGCACGACCGAGCCGACCACGAACGACAGCAGCATCACCGTGAAGGGGCCGGTGGGCAGCGAGAAGTCGGTGCCCGACGCCCCGCTGAGCAGGCCGAACGCCGCGGTCGTGGCGAACCCGACGACCGCGCCGGGGACGAACCCGAGCACCGGTACGAGCGCACCGAGGATGAACACCGCGGTCATCCCACCGATGATCAGACCCAGCAGGGCGGGGTTCGTGGTGAGTCCGGCCAGGACCAGCATGACGGTGCCGGTGACGATGCCCCAGACGTTCGTGGCCAGAGCGGTGACCAGCGCGGGCCGGTCACCGCCCGCCGCGAAGAACGTCGCGGCGCCCAGGAACGTCGCCGGTACGAACAGGCCGAGCCCGGAGAGCGGACCGAGGTAGAGGTACGCGATCACCGCCCCGGCGACGCCGATCACCAGGGCCAGAGCGACGGGCAGCTTCATGAGACGGGCCTTCCGGTAGAGCCGCGCCCGGCGGGTGCGGCGGCCCA
Organism: Pseudonocardia sp. 2-7; assembly: GCF_056341085.1. Taxonomy (NCBI): domain Bacteria; kingdom Bacillati; phylum Actinomycetota; class Actinomycetes; order Pseudonocardiales; family Pseudonocardiaceae; genus Pseudonocardia; species Pseudonocardia sp. 2-7. The sequence continues at coordinate 4,575,857 of NZ_CP094507.1, read as the reverse complement.
CGCAGGATGGGCCGCGGCAGGTGGCCGTACCAAGATCGGCGGACCGGACGTCACCGCCTGTTTTCCGGACGACACGGTTCGGTCATCTTTGGTCGGGTCGGCGGCACCCCGTGTATCGGCTGCAGAACATCCTGCTTACCGCCCCCGGTGAGTTCTGTTTACAGAACGACGCGGTTAGGGTGGCGCCGTGGATCGTTCCTGGGCGCAACCGGTGTCGGTCGGTGTCGTCTCCGCGGTGATCGGGGTGACCAGCTCGTTCGCCGTCGTCCTCGCCGGGCTGACGGCGGCCGGTGCCGACCCGGCGCAGGCCGCGTCCGGGCTGGTGGTGCTCACCGCGCTGATGGGGGTGGCGACGATCTGGCTGTCCCGCCGGTTCCGCCGCCCGCTGATGGTCGCCTGGTCCACTCCCGGCGCGGCGTTGCTGGCCTCCACCGGAGCCGTCGCGGGTGGGTGGCCCGCCGTGGTCGGCGCGTTCGTCGTCGGCGGTCTGCTGATCGTCGCGACCGGGCTCGTGCGCCCGCTCGGGCGGCTCGTCGGCGCGATCCCGGCGCCGATCGCGCAGGCGATGCTGGCCGGTGTGCTGCTGCCGCTGTGCCTGGCGCCGGTCCGTGCGCTGGTCGAGCGGCCGCTGCTGGTGGCGCCGATCGTGGTCCTGTGGGTCGTCCTGTCGCGGTTCGCGCCGCGCTGGGCGTCCCCGGCCGCGTTCGGGCTGGCGCTGGTGATCGTCGTCGTGCTCGCCGACGGCTGGTCGTGGCTGCGCCCGCCGGAGATCGCCCTCACCGCCCCGGCCTTCTCGGTCGCGGCCCTGGTGGGGGTCGCGCTGCCGCTCTGGGTGGTCACGATGGCCTCGCAGAACGTGCCCGGCGTCGCGGTGCTCGCCGCGGCGGGCTACCCCGTCCCCTGGCGGTACGCGATGGTGTTCACCGGCGCCGGGACGGTCCTCGGGGCCCCGGCCGGTGCGCACGCGATCAACCTGGCCGCGATCACCGCGGCGCTGCCCGCCTCGCCCGAGTCCCACCCGGACCCGGCGCGACGCTGGGTCGCCTGCCAGGCCAACGGCGTCGCCTGCCTGCTGCTGGCCCCGCTCGCGACGACGATGGCCGCCCTGGTCGCGGCCGCGCCGCCCGGGGTCGTGGAGTCCGTCGCGGGGCTGGCGCTGCTCGGGACGTTCGGTGCCGCGCTCGCCGGGGCCCTCGCCGTCGCCGACCCGACGCCGGACCCGGCCGTCGCGCGGGTGCCCGCTGCCGCCGCGTTCCTGGTCTCGGCGGCCGGGGTCACGATCGCCGGGATCGGCGGGGCGTTCTGGGGGCTGCTCGCCGGGGTGGCGCTGCACCTGGTGCTGCGGCGGCGCCGGGCCGCCGCGTGACGCCGCGCCGTGGCGGCCGCATCACCGCAGGACCCGGCGGTGTCAGCGGCGGAAGCCCTCCACTCGCACCTCGTCGGTCGGGGCGAACCGCCCCGCGGCCGCGTCGATGAGCGCGATCGTCCGCGCCGACTGCGCGCAGCCGAACCCGTACTTCGCCCGCACCCGCGCGTCGGCGATCTCCATGCAGGTGCGGCTGCGCGTGACGAACTCGGCCACCGGGTAGGTCGTGCCGGTGTCCAGGTGCTCGGTCACCACCAGCGACGGCGAGTAGTAGCTGACCTCGGTGCCGTCCGGCCAGCGGACGTCGAACATCATCTCGGGCACGGTCGTGCACGGTAGGCGGCCCGGATTGCCGCCGTGTTGCGCGCGGCGTCTACAGGATGAAGCCGAACAGCGGGCTGTCCGGCGGGATCGGCTCGATGTGCGGGGGAGCCTCCTGCATCCGCTTGAGCAGCGCGGGCAGGTCGTCCGGCGAACCCAGCTCGATGCCGACCAGGGCCGGGCCGGTCTCCCGGTTGGAGCGCTTGGTGTACTCGAACAGGGTGATGTCGTCGTCCGGGCCGAGGACGTCGTCGAGGAACCGGCGCAGCGCGCCCGGCTCCTGCGGGAACTCGACGAGGAAGTAGTGCTTGCGGCCCTCGAAGACCAGGGCGCGCTCGACGATGTCGGCGTAGCGGGAGACGTCGTTGTTGCCGCCCGAGAGCAGGCAGACCGTCGTCGCGTCGCGGGGGATGTCGAGCCGGTCCAGCGCCGCGGGGGACAGCGCGCCCGCGGGCTCGGCGATGATCCCGTCGGACTGGTAGAGCGCGAGCATCTCGACGCAGATCCGGCCCTCGGGCACCGCGAGCAGCTCCACGCCCGCGTCGCGCACCACGTCGAAGGTGGCCGCGCCGACCTTGCGCACGGCGGCGCCGTCGACGAACGGGTCCAGCGCCCCCAGGTCGACCGGCTCGCCCGCGGCGACCGCGGCCGCCATGCTCGCCGCCCCGGCGGGCTCGACGCCCACGATCCGGGTCGACGGCGCGTGCTCGCGCAGGTAGGTGATGGCCCCGGCGAGCAGTCCGCCGCCACCGACCGGCACGACCAGCACGTCCGGCGGGTCGGCCAGCTGGGAGAGGATCTCGCGGGCGATCGTGCCCTGGCCCGCGACGGTGCGCGGGTCGTCGAAGGCGGGCACCTGGGTGGCACCGGTGGACGCGGCGTCGGCACGGGCGGCCGCGGCGGCCTCGTCGTAGGTGTTGCCGACCACCCGCACCTCGACGGCGTCACGGCCCAGCCGCGCGACCCGGTCCCGCTTCTGGCGCGGAGTCGTGCCGGGCAGGTAGACCCGCCCGGTCACGCCGAGGCGCTGGCAGGCGAACGCGACGCCCTGGGCGTGGTTGCCGGCGCTGGCGCAGACGACGCCGGCGAGACGGTCGGCCTCGGGCAGCTGCGCGATGAGGTTGTAGGCGCCGCGGATCTTGTACGAACGGACCGGCTGCAGGTCCTCGCGCTTGACCCAGACCTCGCCGCCGAGCGCGTCGGACAGGCGGGGGTTGAGCTGCAGCGGGGTCGGGCCGATGACGGCGCGGAGCCGGGCCGCCGCGTCGTCGACGTCCCGGGCGCTCACAGAGGGGGTCACGGTCGACCAGGGTGTCATGACCCCCGGCCGGGGCCGCCGCTCACCCCAGGCGCAGGGTGACCCGCTCGGACTCCGCGCGGCGGTCGAGGACCGCCGGGTCCCCGGCGGCGTTCACGGTCTGGACCAGCGAGGCCCCCGCCGCGAGGACGGCGAGCAGCCCGTCGCGCAGGCCGTCCGCGCTGTCCCAGCCGGTGCTCGACAGCACCCGGGCGCCCGCGGTGATGCCGAGTGCGTCCGCACGCTCCCGGGCCGCGGCCAGGACCTGCTCGCCGCTCGCGCCGTCCCAGGCCGGGGCCGCGCCGTCCACCGGGTCCCACGGGACGAACTCGTCGCCGTGCACCCGCACCTCGGTCGCGAAGTCGACGGTGCCACCGGGGAGGTCGCCCAGGCCGCGGCCGAAGAAGTCCAGCGAGAACGCGACGACCGTGCCCGCCCCGGCCGCGAGCGCCACGTCGAGCCGCGCCGCGTCGGCGAGCACGACGTCCGCGCCCGCCGGGTCGCCGACCAGCTCCGCGCCGCAGGACCACACGGCCAGCAGCGCGGCGACGGTCTGCCAGTGCGCGGGCAGCAGCGCCGCGACCCGGGTGCCCGGCTCGACGTCGACCTCGTCGCGCAGCAGGTTCGCCGCCTTCGCTGTCCAGTTCGCGGTGGTCGTGCCGGACAGCTCGGTCCGCTCGCCGGTCGCGTCGTCGTAGTGGGTGACCAGCGGTCGCGGGGCGGCGGCGCCGAGCGCCGGGCCGAGCAGCGCGTCGGTGAGGAACAGGCCGGAGCCGAAGACGGTGTCCATCACGCCGGAACGCTACGTCAGTCGATGCAGGGGACCCCGCCCGCGGTGATCGGCGGGGTCGAGGGAGCCGGGGCGGCGGCGGGCGCGGCCGCCGCGGAGGTCGACCGGCCGCCGTTCGCGCGGTCGGTGCCGAGCAGCACCTGGACCCGGCCCTGGGCGACGGCGTCGGACTGCTCGACGCCGATGCCGCCCAGCGCCTCGGCGACCCGGCGGGCGGCGGCGTCGCCGTCGGCCTGGCTGTAGCGGACCACCGAGGTGGTGCGGTCCGGGGCGTTGCCGACCTCGCCGGGGGTGAACCCGGTGCGGCCCAGGGTGTCGGCGACCTGCGCGGCCAGCCCGGTCACCCCGGACCCGTTCGCCACGTCGGCCACGACCGGCGCCGCCGCCTCCGTGGAGGTCGCGGGCGCCTCCTCGGGCTCGGGGTCGGTGTGGTGGGCGACGAAGTCGCGGACCTCGGCGGGGTCGACGAGCAGCACGTCCTTGCCGCGGGTGGTCTCCGGGCCGCCGGTGGGGATGGTCAGGAAGTCCATCCTCCCGGCCGCGATCGACGACGCCTCGCGGGCGAAGCCGAGCAGGTCCCAGCCGCTGTCGATGACGACCGACTGCTGGATCACCTCGATGAGCGCTCCGAGCTTGGTCGGGTCGGTGAGCGTGCCCGAGGACAGGACCTTGTTGGCGACCGCGGCGAGGAACACCTGCTGACGGTTGATACGCGACAGGTCCCCGCCGGCGAGCCCGTGCCGCTGCCGGACGAACGCGAGCGCGTCGGCACCGGAGATCGTCTGCGGGCCTGCGGGGAAGTCGGCGCCGGAGAACTCGTCCCTGGCCGGGGCCCTGAGACAGACGTCGACGCCGCCGACGGCGTTGGTGAGGTTGTAGAAGCCGAGCAGGTTGACCTCGGCGAAGTGGTCGATGGCCAGCCCGGTGAGGTCCTGCACGGTGTCGATCAGGGCCTGCCGACCGGCCTGCGACGAGTCCTGGTCGATCTGCCGGGGGTCGCGCACGCCCTCGGCGACCAACCGGGACGCGGTCTCCGCCTTCGTCTGCGGGTAGGCGGCGTTGATCTTGTTGCGGCCGATCCCGGGGATCGACACCTCGGAGTCGCGCGGGATGGAGAACGCGGTCGCGCTGCCGCCGTCGGCGGGCAGGTGCACGACGATGATCGTGTCGGAGTTGAGGACGCCGGACTCGGCGCCGCTGCGCAGCTGGGCCAGGACGTCGGCCGGCAGCGGGTTGCCCTGCGCGTCGGTACGGCTGTCCACGCCGACCAGCAGGATGTTCTGCTCGCCGCCCGCGGAGCCGCCGAACAGCAGGTTCGTCGTGGTGATGCCGCCGGTGACGTCGCGGTAGAGCGTCCACACGGCGCCGGTGAGCAGCACCGTCAGCGCCGACAGCACGGCGACGGCGAGCCGCAGCCGGGCCAGCAGCCCGCGGCCCCGGGGCGGTCGTCCGCCGGTGCGCCCGCCCCGCGCCGGGTACGGGGGGTGCTCGTCGGGGCCGGTCGCGGTCCCTGCCCGGCTCCAGCCGGCGGAGCCCGCGGGGCGGCCGCGCGCGGCGCCGGTGTCCGGGCGGACCCGGGGCGAGCGCCACCGGTCGTCGGGGGCGGCGGGGCGGCCGGACCGTCGCGCGGCGGCGCGCTCGGCGGCCGACGGGCGGGAGCGGTCCCGGTAGCCCTCGCCCATGCTCGCTCCCCTCGGGGTCCGTCTCGTCCGCGCCGCCGCGTCTCACCCGGACGGGGGAGTCCGGTGAACCGGAGCGCGGCCCGTGCGTCTCTGGGACCGGACACCCCGGTCGGGGACCAGGGTGCAGCATCCGGGCCCGCGCCGTGGGTCGTACGGGCCTGCGTGTCGGGTTGCTCGCCCGGTCGTCGTAGGGGGTCCGGACTTGAGGGTGACGCACGGGTACGACGTGTCGTCGCTGCTCGGGGGCGGTCCGAATGTTGGAGTGAGAGTATCGCAATCATGGTCGCGGTGACGGAGTGTGATCTTCACGGGCGCGAACGGGCGGTGCCGGACGGAGCCGCCGGGCGCGGGCGTGCCCGTGCTGACTAGGTTGCGGGACATGCGCGGGGTGGACGAAAAGGACGGGGAGGCCACGTGACCGACGACGCACGGTCCTACGGCGACGGGGTCGCCGTCGTCACGGTGACCTACTCGCCGGGCGCGCTGCTGGACACCTTCCTCGACTCGCTGCAGGGCGCGACGGCCCGCACGGACGTGCCGGTCGTCCTGGCCGACAACGGATCCGTCGACGGCGCCCCCGAGCGCGCGGCCCGCGAGCGCGACCACGTGACGTTCCTGCCGATCGGCGAGAACGTCGGCTACGGCGCCGCCGCCAACCGTGGCGTGGCCTCGCTGCCCGACGCATACGGCTGGGTCGTCGTCGCCAACCCGGACCTGGAGTGGGGCGCCGGGTCGCTGGACACCCTGCTCGACGCCGGCCGTCGCCACCCCCGGGCCGGGTCGCTCGGCCCGCTGATCCGCGAACCGTCCGGCGAGGTCTACCCCTCGGCGCGCGAGGTGCCGTCGCTGACGGCCGGGGCGGCGCACGCCGTGCTGGCCCCGGTCTGGCCGGGCAATCCCTGGACGGCGGCCTACCGGCGCAGCCGGGAGGACCTGACGGAACGCGCGGCCGGCTGGCTGTCCGGGTCGTGCCTGCTCCTGCGGCGCACCGCGTTCGACTCCGTCGACGGTTTCGACCCGCGCTACTTCATGTACTTCGAGGACGTCGACCTGGGGATGCGGCTGGATCTCGCCGGATGGCGAAACGTGTACGTCCCCGATGCCGATGTCGTACACGTGGGCGGAGCGTCCACGGGCAAGCCGGAGGTGTCGGCACGGATGCTCGCCGAGCACCACCGCAGCGCCTACCGCTACCTGGCCGACCGCCACCGCGGTCCGGTGCACGCTCCGCTGCGTGCGGCCCTGCGCACCGGCCTGGCCGTGCGCTCGGGTCTGCTGCGGCGGACCGGCTGAGCGCGAACGAGAAGAAGGAACCTGAGGGGGAACCTGCATTGCAGGACGTCGAGGCGGTCGTGCTGGTCGGGGGCAAGGGCACCCGGCTGCGGCCACTGACCCTGTCGGCGCCCAAGCCGATGCTGCCGACGGCGGGGGTGCCGTTCCTGGCGCACCTGCTGTCGCGGATCCGCGAGGCGGGCATCCGGCGGGCGGTGCTGGGCACGAGCTACCTGGCCGAGACCTTCGAGGAGCACTTCGGCGACGGCTCGTCGCTGGGGCTGGACCTCACCTACGTCACCGAGACCGAGCCGCTGGGCACCGGCGGGGGCATCCGCAACGTGGCCGGCAAGCTCTCCGCCGAGCACGTCATGATCTTCAACGGCGACGTGCTGGCGGGCACCGACCTGACCGCCGTCGCCGACACCCACCGCAGCACCGGTGCCGACGTCACACTGCACCTGGTGCGGGTGCAGAACCCGCGGGCCTTCGGCTGCGTCCCCACCGACCCGACCGGCCGGGTGCTGGAGTTCCTCGAGAAGACCGAGGACCCGCCGACCGACCAGATCAACGCCGGTTGCTACGTCTTCCGCCGCGAGGTCGTCGACACCATCCCCGAGGGCAGGCCGGTGTCGGTGGAGCGCGAGACGTTCCCCGACCTGCTCGCCTCCGGGGCGCACGTGCAGGGCCACGTCGACGTCGCCTACTGGCGCGACATGGGCACCCCCGGCGACCTGGTGCACGGCTCGGCGGACCTGGTCCGCGGGGTCGCGCCCTCGGCGGCGCTGCCCGGGCCGACCGGCGAGTCGATGGTGCTGGAGGGGGCCGAGGTGGCCTCCGACGCGTTCGTGTTCGGCGGGACGACCGTCGGCCGCGGCGCCCGGATCGGCTCCGGCGCCCGGGTCGAGGGCTCCATGCTGTTCGACGGCGCGGTGGTGCAGGCGGGCGCGGTCGTCGAGAACTCGGTGATCGGGGCCGGTGCGGTCGTCGAGGAGGGCGCGAGCGTCCGCGACACCGTGGTCGGCGACCGGGCCGTGGTCGGCGCGCACTGCGAGCTGCGGCACAACATGCGGGTGTGGCCGGACGTCACGCTGCCGCCCCACGGGGTCCGGTTCTCGCCCGACGTGTGACCATCGGGGGCGTGGAGACGGCCGCCGTGGTGGTGGACCGGGAATGGCGGCCGCCGTTCCCGCTCGACCTGTACGGCGTCCTCGCCCCGCTGCGCCGCGGCCGCGGCGACCCCACCTGGCGCACCGCCGTCGACGGCGCCGTGATCTGGCGGGTCTCGACGACGCCGGCCGGCCCGGCCACCGTCGCGATCCGCCGCCGCGCCGACGGCGGCCCGCACGGCACCGTGCGCGCGACCGGCTGGGGGTCGGGCGCGGCCTGGGAGATCGACCGGCTGCCGTCGCTGCTGGGGGCCGACGACGACCCGTCGGCGTTCGTGGCGCACCACCCGCTCGTCGCCGACGCGCACCGGCGCCGTCCCGGGCTGCGGCTGGGCTCCACCGGCCGGGTCTGGGACGCGCTGCTGCCCGCCGTGCTGGAGCAGAAGGTCACCGGCACCGAGGCGCACCGCTCGTTCCGCGAGCTCGCGTGGCGCTTCGGGGAGCCGGCGCCGGGGCCGGCCGGGGTGGTGCCCGCCGGCATGCGGGTCCCCCCCACGCCCGAGCAGATCCGGGCGGTGCCCGAGTGGGAGTGGCACCGGGCCGGCGTCGACCACGCCCGGCGGACGGCGATCCTGCACGCCGCCGTCGTCGCCCACCGGCTGGAGCGGGCCGCCGAGCTGGGCGGGGAGCAGGGCCGGGTGCTGCTGCGCCGGGTGCGTGGCATCGGGGTGTGGACGGCCGCGGAGATCGCCCAGCGCGCCTGGGGCGACCCGGACGCGGTCAGCTTCGGCGACTTCCACGTGCCCAACACCGTCGGCTGGGCGCTGCTCGGGCACGACCTCGACGACGCGGGGATGCTCGAGGTGCTCGCTCCCTACGTGCCGCAGCGCCAGCGCGCGGTCCGCTACATCGAGGCGTCCGGGTTCCGCCGTCCCCGGTTCGGGCCCCGGTTCTCCCCGCGCGACTACCGCTCGTTCTGACCGACGTAGGGTCGCCGTGTGAAGGTCACCGTTCTGGTCGGCGGCGTCGGCGGAGCCCGCTTCCTGCAAGGCGTGAAGCACGCGCTCGGACTGCCCCCCGTGGGGTCGGGCGAGTCCGCGCACGAGGTCACCGCCGTGGTCAACGTCGGCGACGACATCTGGCTGCACGGGCTGCGGGTCTGTCCGGACCTCGACACCGTCATGTACACCCTCGGCGGCGGCATCGACGTCGAGAAGGGCTGGGGCCGCTCGGACGAGACGTGGTCGGTCAAGGCCGAGCTGGAGGCCTACGGCGCCGAGGCGGGCTGGTTCGGGCTGGGCGACCGCGACGTCGCCACCCACCTCGTCCGCACCCGGATGCTGCGTGCCGGCTACCCGCTGTCCCAGGTCACCGAGGCGCTCTGCCACCGCTGGCAGCCCGGGGTGCGGCTGCTGCCCGCCTCCGACGACCGCGTCGAGACCCACGTCGTGATCGACAACCCGGACCCGGCCGCGGTCGAGGAGACCCCGCAGGTCGCGATCCACTTCCAGGAGTGGTGGATCCGGTACCGGGCCGCCCCGAAGGCGTACCGCTTCGCCTCGGTCGGTGCCGACCAGGCCGCGATCCTGCCCGACGCCCGGGCCGCGATCGCCGGGGCCGACGTCGTGCTCGTCGCCCCGTCCAACCCGGTGGTGTCGATCGGGACGATCGTCTCGGTCCCCGGGATGGCCCAGGCCCTCGCGGCGACGCCCGCGAAGGTCGTGGGGCTGTCCCCGATCGTGGGCGGGGCGCCGGTGCGGGGCATGGCCGACGCGTGCCTGACCGCGATCGGTGTCGAGACCAGCGCCGAGGGCGTGGGCCGGCACTACAGCGGCCGCGGCGAGGGCGGCCTGCTCGACGGCTACCTGGTGCACACCGGCGACACCGCGACCGTGCCCGGCGCGACCGTGCGCGAGGTGCCGCTGCTGATGACCGACCACGACGCGACCGCCGCCATGGCCCGCGCCGCGTTCGAGCTGGCGGGCGTCGGTGTCTGAGGGTTTCCCCGACCACGCGGCGCAGCGGCTGGAGATCATCGGGGTCCCGGGGCTGCCGGAGTTCCGCCCCGGCGACGACCTCACCGCCGTGCTGGCCGAGCGGATGACCTGGCTGCGCGACGGCGACGTCGTGGTGGTCACCAGCAAGGTGTTCTCCAAGGTCGAGGGCAGGCTGGTGCCGGCCCCCGCCGACGAGGAGGAGCGCGACGCGCTGCGCCGCAGGCTGGTCGACCAGGAGACCGAGCGGGTGGTGGCCCGCAAGGGCCGGACGCTGATCGTGGCCGGGAAGCTCGGCATCGTGCAGGCCGCCGCGGGCATCGACGGCTCCAACGTCCGCCGCGACGAGCTCGCCCTGCTGCCCGCCGACCCGGACGCCAGCGCGGCCGGGCTGCGCGCCGGGCTGCGGGAGCGGCTCGGGGTCGAGGTCGGCGTCGTCGTCACCGACACCCTGGGGCGCAGCTGGCGGGTCGGCCAGACCGACATCGCGATCGGCTCGGCCGGGCTGCCGGTGCTGCACGGCTACTCCGGCGCCGTCGACGGCCAGGGCAACGACCTGGTCGTCACCGAGATCGCCGTCGCCGACGAGATCGCCGCGGCCGCGGACCTGGTGAAGGGCAAGCTCGGCGGGCTGCCGGTCGCGGTGCTGCGCGGCGCGGCCCTTCCCGACGACGGCTCGACCGCCCGTGACCTGATCCGGCCGATCTCCGAGGACCTGTTCTGGCTGGGCACCGAGGAGGCGATCGCCCGCGGGCGCGGCGAGGCGGTCCTGCTGCGTCGCAGCACCCGGGACTTCGCCGACGAGCCGGTCGACACCGACGCCGTGCGCCGCGCCGTGGGCGTCGCGCTGACCGCGCCCGCGCCGCACCACAGCACCCCGTTCCGATTCGTGTGGCTGCGTGACGCGGCGCGGCGCACCGCGGTGCTCGACGCGCTGCGCGAGCGCTGGCGCGCCGACCTGGTCGCCGACGGGCGCCCGGCCGACGAGGTGGAGCGTCGCCTCGCCCGCGGGGATCTGCTGCGCCGCGCCCCGGAGCTGATCCTGGCGTTCCGGTCCACCGCGGGGATGCACGGCTACCCGGACACGGCCCGGGCCGCCGCCGAGCGGGACATGTTCACCGTCGCCGGCGGGGCGGCGGTGCAGTCCCTGCTGGTCGCCCTGGCCGCGGAGGGGCTGGCGTCCTGCTGGGTCGGCTCGACGATCTTCGCCGCGGACGTCGCCCGCCGGGTCCTGGACCTGCCCGACGACTGGGCGGCGCTCGGTGCGGTCGCCGTCGGCGTGCCGGTCGAGCCGATCGCCCCGCGCGCGCCCCGGCCGGCCGGCGACGGCCTGCTGGAGCTGTGAGCCGTGGTGGCCACGGCGACGGCCGCCCGCGAGCTGGGCGCCTGGACACCGCGCGACCCCGGCCAGCGGGCCCTGCAGCACGCGCTGCTGGCCTTCCTCGACGCGCGCCCCGACGACGCCTGCGACCGCTCCTGCGTGCCCGGGCACCTCACCGCGTCGGCGCTGCTGCTCGACGCGGGCGGGGACCACACGCTGCTGACCCTGCACCCGCGGGTGGGCCGCTGGATCCAGCTGGGCGGGCACTGCGAGCCGGGCGACGACTCGCTGCGCGCCGCGGCGCTGCGCGAGGCCACCGAGGAGTCCGGGATCGACGGCCTGGAGATCGACGAGCACCCGCTGCACGTCGACGTCCACCCCGTCACCTGCTCGCTGGGGGTCCCGACCCGCCACCTGGACGTGCGTTACCTGGTGCGCGCCCCCGCGGGCGCGACGCCGCGGATCAGCGACGAGTCGCTGGACCTGCGGTGGTGGCCGGTGGACGCGCTGCCCGCCGACGACGACACCGTCGCGACGATGGTCGCCGCCGCCCGCTGAGCCGGGCTCAGAGGCTGCGCCAGAAGAACATCGCGGAGTAGCCGAGCCGGAACAGCTCCTGGTCCCCGCCGGCGGCGCCGAACAGCAGCTGGGTGGCGGCGAAGAACAGCGCGCTCACCCCGGGCACGAACAGCAGCAGGGCGAGCAGCACGAACGGTGCCCAGGGCCGGACCCGCTCGCCGAGGCGCCGCGCCGGCGCGGACAGGTACGGCTCCAGCGCCCCCCAGCCGTCGAGGCCGGGCACGGGCAGCATGTTCAGCACGAACGCGATGATCTGGAAGTACGCGAGCGCGGACAGCCCGGCCGCCACCGGCAGCGGCATCCCCGGGAACGCGGCCACCGTGATGATCAACACGATGCCGAGGGCCAGGTTCGCCGCGGGGCCCGCCAGCGAGACCGCGCTGCGCCGGGCCCGCGACCGCAGCGCCCACTGGTTGATCCACACCGCTCCGCCGGGCAGCGGCAGCCCGCCGATCAGCAGGATGATCAGCGGCAGCACCAGGGACAGGCCGGGGTCGGCGTAGCGCCGCACGTCGAGGGTCAGGTAGCCCTTCGCTGCGACCGAGGTGTCCCCGCCGCGATAGGCGGTGACGGCGTGCCCGTACTCGTGCAGGCACAGCGACACCACCCAGCCGCCGAGCACCAGGACGAAGATCCCGGAGGTCGCCAGGACCCCCGATCGGGTGGGGACGGCGGCGGCGGCGAGGACACCACCGAGAAGGGTGACGCCGAGGATCAGCAGGAACCAGGGGCTGATGCGGCGTGTCAGGGACGGCACGTACCCATACTCCATGTCGGAGGAAACGCCCGCGCGCGACCCTTCACTCAATCGGCAGAGCCGGCTTGCACAGAGCGAGTGTCAGCGCTGTACTTACAGCGGTGTCATTCGCCGGTGCGTTGCGGGGAGGTGGGCGAGTGGACGACGTCGAGGGGTTCATGCGGATGCTGCGGCCGGTGGGGGCCGAGCCGATGGGCACGGTCGAACGGCCCGATCACGAGATGGCCGACTACGACCAGGTCGCCCAGATCCTGGACCTGAAGGGCCTGCTGGACGACGGTTCCTCCGAGGAGGTGCCGGACTGGCAGGAGCGTGCGCTCTGCGCGCAGACCGACCCGGAGGCGTTCTTCCCCGAGAAGGGCGGCTCCACCCGTGAGGCCAAGCGCATCTGCTCCGGCTGCGAGGTCCGGGCCGAGTGCCTGGAGTACGCGCTGGCCCAGGACGAGCGTTTCGGCATCTGGGGCGGGCTGAGCGAGCGGGAGCGCCGTCGCCTCCGCCGCGCCGCCGTCTGAGACTCCGCGGGGGAGCAGGAACACGAGGGCCGGTCGCCGTCACGGTGACCGGCCCGTCGTCGTCCCCGGGCCGTGTCGAGCCGCGGGGCCTCAGCCGCCGTCGACGGCGTCGGGCTCGATGTTGAGGTACTCCGCGACCTGCTCGACGAGCACCTCGTGCACGAGGTCGGCGAGGTCCTCGCCGTTGCGCGCCCTGGCCTCGAGCGGGCGGCGGTAGAGCACGATCCGCGCCCGGGTCGGCATCCCGGCGGAGTCGACCCCGGCCGGCACGAGGTGGGCCAGCGGGACGCCGACGTCGGCCAGCACCCCGGTGCCCCACACGATCTCGTCGGGCGAGGTGCGGTCGACCGACGGCACGTCGTCGACGGCGAGGTCGAGGTCGACCAGCTCCGGGCCCCAGCGCGCCTCGATCGGTTCGAGCGCCTCCAGCACCTTCGCGTCGAAGCGTTCGGCGCGGGTGCGGAAGGCCGGCGTCGACACCGGGTACATCAGGCCGCGCAGGCCGCGTCCTCGCCGGTCCCGCCGGCGCGGGCTGCGCGGCGACCGGCGGTCGTTCTGGGGACGAGCGGTGGGCACCAGGGCATTCTAGGACCCCCGCGCCCCACCCGGGGGTGACCCGCGACCGCGGCGGGCGGACCGTCCGCCGAGCGGGGTGCGCGTCGCAGTGCGGGGGCGGGCCCGTGACGGGCTATCGTCGGCGGTGTGTTGAGTGTGCGGAGATGTTCACGGACGGGCTGCACCGAGCTCGCCGTCGCCACGCTCACCTACGTCTACGCCGACTCGACCGCCGTCGTCGGCCCGCTGGCCACGCAGGCCGAGCCGCACTCCTACGACCTCTGCACCGGGCACGCGCACAACCTCACCGCCCCCCGCGGGTGGGAGGTCGTCCGGTTCGAGGGCGAGTTCGCCCAGCCCCAGCACAGCGGCGAGGACCTCACCGCGCTCGCCGATGCCGTGCGCGAGGCGGGCCGGGTGGACCGGCCGGTCGAGGTGGTCGCACGGCCCGGTGGCACGGGGCGGCGCGGCCACCTGCGGGTGCTCCCGAAGCCCGAGGACGGCTGAGCCGTCCCACTGGGTGAGGAGACCTGCGCGGACGGGTGACACGGCTGCGCTAGGGTCGTGCGTCGTGCCCGACCTCTCGGCGATCGTGAAGGCCTACGACATCCGCGGTGTCGTCGGCGACCAACTGGACGAGTCCACCGCGCGCGCACTGGGTGCGGCGACGGCGCGGCTCGTGGCGGGCGACGACCCGGCGCCGTCGGCGGTGGTCGTCGGGCGGGACATGCGGGACAGCTCGCCCGCGCTCGCGGCGGCGTTCGCCGACGGGGTGACCGGGCAGGGGCTCGACGTCGTCGACATCGGGCTCGCGAGCACCGACATGCTCTACTACGCCTCCGGCACGCTGGACCTGCCCGGCGCGATGTTCACCGCGAGCCACAACCCGGCCGCCTACAACGGCATCAAGCTGTGCCGCGCCGGCGCCGTCCCGGTCGGCCAGGACTCCGGCCTCGCGACGATCCGCGACGAGGCGGGCCGCTTCCTCGACTCCGGGGTCCCCGAGGCCCCGTCGCCGGGTGCCGTGCGCACCGAGGACATGCTCACCGGCTACGCGCGCTACCTGCGCGGCCTGGTCGACCTGACCTCGCTGGACGCCTCCCCGGAGCTGACCGTCGTCGTCGACGCCGGGAACGGGATGGGCGGGCACACCGTCCCGACCGTGTTCGACGGCCTGAACGTGCGCGTCGTGCCGCTGTACTTCGAGCTCGACGGGAACTTCCCGAACCACGAGGCGAACCCGCTGGACCCGGCGAACCTGGTCGACCTGCAGAAGCGGGTCGTCGCCGAGAGCGCGGACCTCGGCCTGGCCTTCGACGGCGACGCCGACCGCTGCTTCGCCGTCGACGAGCGGGGCGAGGCGGTGAGCCCCAGCGCCATCGCCGGGCTGGTCGCGGCCCGTGAGCTCGCCCGGGCGCACGCGGCGGGGGAGTCCGACGTCGCCGTCATCCACAACCTGATCACCTCGCGGGCGGTCCCCGAGCTGGTCGCCGAGCACGGCGGCCGTGCGGTCCGCACCCGGGTGGGCCACTCGTTCATCAAGCAGACGATGGCCGAGACCGGCGCGGTGTTCGGCGGCGAGCACTCCGCGCACTACTACTTCCGCGACTTCTGGAAGGCCGACTCCGGCATGCTCGCGGCGCTGCACCTGCTGGCCGCGCTCGGCGAGCACCGGGCGGCCGCCGCCGGCGCGACGGTGTCCGGGCTGATGGCGGGCTACGACCGCTACGCCGCCTCCGGGGAGATCAACTCGACGGTCGACGACCAGGCCGCGCGGGTCGCCGAGATCGAGGGCGTCTTCGGCCCGCGCGACGGCGTCGAGCTCGACCGGCTCGACGGCCTGACCGTCTCGCTGCCGGACGGATCGTGGTTCAACCTGCGGGCCTCGAACACCGAGCCGCTGCTGCGGCTCAACGTCGAGGCGGCCGACGACGCGGCCGTCCGTGCCCTGGTGGACGAGGTGCTGGCGGTCGTGCGCGCCTGATCGCGCGGCCCCGCACACCTGCGGTGATGGCGTCCGTACCCGGTCGGCTGCCGCGGAGTGTCGGTACCGGGTGGCAGCATCGAGAGCGCGACATGACGACGAGGAGAACCGTGGCCCTACAGCTCGACCCCCAGCTGCTGGAGATCCTGGCCTGCCCGTGCGACGCGCACGCGGTACTGACCCCGGGTGAGGACCGACTGACCTGCACGGCGTGCGGTCGCGCGTTCCCGGTGACCGACGGGATCCCGGTGCTGCTCCTCGACGAGGCGCTGCCCGGGACCGGGCCGGCGGGGGACGGACGGGACGACGGGTGAACGGGGTGCTCGACGACACGCTGCTGGCCGATCCCGAGGGGCTGGCGGCGCGGGACGCCACGGGCGTCCTGCGGGCCGCCGCGACCGCGGGCGCCCAGGTCCGCTCCGCCCTCTACACCGCGGGCCAGGCCGGGCTGGACCGGCTGCGCGGGCACCGTCCGCGCGCGCTGGTGCTGCTGCGCCGGCCCGGTGTCTCCGGGGTGGTGGCCGACCTCGTCACGGCCCTGCTCACCGACCGCTGTCCGGTGCCGGTCGTGACCGCCGAGCGGCTGCCGGGCTGGATCGGGCCGCTGGACGTCGTCGTCGCGCACTCCGCGGACCCCACCGACCCGGAGCTGGCCGAGTCGGTCGCCGTCGCGGTGCACCGCGGCGCCGAGGTCGTGCTGTCCGCGCCGGACTCCGGGCCGGTCGCCCAGGCCGGCGCCGGGCGCGCCCGGCTGGTCGAGCCGCGCATCCCGCTGCCCGAGGGGCTCGGGTTCGCCCAGGCGCTGACGGTGGCGCTGGTCGCCGTCGCCGAGCTGGACCTGCTGCCCGGGATGCGCAGCGAGGAGGTCCCGGCCCGGCTCGAGGCGCTGGCCGACGCGCTGGACGCCGAGGCCGAGCGCTGCCAGCCCGCGCACGAGCCGTTCGTGAACCCGGCGAAGGCGCTCGCGCTGCGGCTGGCCGAGCGGACGCCGCTGTTGTGGGGGGTGGACCCGGCCGCCGCCGCGGTGGCCCGGCACGGCGCGCTGGCGCTGGCCACCCACGCCGGTGTCGTCGCGCACGCCGACGGGCTCGCACAGGCGGGCACCCTGGCCGGTCTGCGCGTCGCCGTCGACCTGTCCGAGCGGGGCGGGGGCGACATCTTCCACGACCCGTTCGACGACCCGGCCCCCGGTGGCGACGCGCCGCCGCCGCGGCTGGTGCTGCTCGGCACGGGGGAGGAGGACCCGCAGTCGGTGAGCCGCCGGGTGCTCGGCCGGGAGTGGCCGAACGCCGACCTGGCGCACCCGGTCGACGAGATCCCGCGCGGCACCCGCGACGCGGCGCTGCTGCGGGCCGGTGTGCTCGCCCTGCGCGCCGACATCGCCGCCGTGTACCTCGGCCTGGCGACCGGCGCCACCCTGATCACCTGACCCCGCGCACCTGACACCGGGAGACCCGTGGAACTGCTGGAGAACCCGATCCGCACCTACGCGTGGGGTTCGCGGACGGTCATCGCCGAGCTGCTCGGCGAGCCCGTCCCGTCACCGCACCCGCAGGCGGAGCTGTGGCTGGGCGCGCACCCGGCCGCCCCGTCGACGGTCGCCGGGGGCACCCGCCCGCTGCACGAGCTCATCGCCGCCGACCCGGTCGCCGCGCTCGGCCCGGGCCGCGACCGCTGGGAGGGACGGCTGCCGTTCCTGTTGAAGGTGCTGGCCGCCGAGGAGCCGCTGAGCCTGCAGGCCCACCCGAGCCTGGAGCAGGCCCGCGAGGGCTGGGAGCGGGAGAACGCCGCGGGGATCGCGGTGGACGCGCCGGACCGCAACTACCGCGACGCCCACCACAAGCCGGAGCTGATCTGCGCGCTGACCGAGTTCGTCGCGCTGGTCGGGTTCCGCGAGCCTGCCCGCACGGTGGAGCTGCTGCGCGCCCTGGACGTCCCCGAGCTCGCCGCCTACACCGAGCTGCTCGCCGGCCAGCCGTGCCCGGACGGGCTGCGCGCGTTGTTCACCACGTGGATCACGTTGCCCCAGTCGGTGCTCGACGGGCTCGTCCCGGCCCTGCAGGACGGTGCGGTCCGGCTGCTGGAGCGCGGCACCGCCCAGGAGTGGACCGGCGAGGCGAAGACCGCGCTCGACCTGTCCGAGCGCTACCCCGACGACGCGGGCGTCCTCGCCGCGCTGCTGCTCAACCGGATCACCCTGGCCCCCGGCGAGGCGCTGTACCTGCCGGCCGGGAACCTGCACGCGTACCTGTCCGGGGCGGGCATCGAGGTGATGGCCAACTCCGACAACGTGCTGCGCGGCGGGCTGACGCCCAAGCACGTCGACGTGCCGGAGCTGCTGCGCGTCCTCGACTTCACCGCCCCGCCGCCGCCGGTCCGCGCCCCGGTCCCCGACCCCGGCGCCGACGGCTGGCACCGCTACGACGTGCCGGTCGAGGAGTTCCTGCTCCGCCGCGCGGTCACCGACGGCCGGGACAAGCTCGACGTCCCCGGCACCGGCGCCCGCATCCTGCTGTGTGTCGACGGTGACGCCGCGGTCGACGCGGGCGGTGTCACCGTCGAGCTGCCCCGCGGTCGGGCGGTGTTCCTCTCCGCGGCCGACAGCGGCGCCGTGCTGACCACCGGTGAGGACGGGGCCACGGTCTTCCTGTCCGGCGACGCGCTGTAGCCCACCGCGCTCCGGCCCGTCGCGCTGCACGCCGCCGGGTGGTGGCCCGCCGCGCTGCAGGCCACCGCGCTCCGGCTCAACCGGTGCGGCGGGCCGCGGCGGGGCCGGTCCCTCCGGCGTCGCCGTGCGCCCCGGCCGCGCCGACCTCGGCCATCGCCTCGGCGAACACCGCGACCGGGTCGGCGGCCGCCTCCGCCGAGAAGAAGCGCTCCAGCCCCTGCGCCGCGCCGGCGGCGTTGTGCTCCGCCCGCGGGAACATCGTCGCCTCGTAGCGGGCGACCGCGCCGGCGAGGTCGTGCGGGGTCGCCGCGACCTCGCGGGCCAGGTCGGCGGCGTCGAGCATGGCCGAGTTGGCTCCCTGCCCGGAGAACGGCGACATCAGGTGCGCCGCGTCGCCGATGAGCGTGACCCCCGGGACCGGGTCCCAGCGGTGCCCGACGGGCAGCATCTCCAGCGGCCGCTCGATGATCCGGTCGTCGGCCCGGACGATCAGCTCGCGCAGCTCGGGGGCGAACCCCGCGAACGCGGTGAGCAGCACGGCGCGGGCCGCGGCCGGGTCGTCGAGCACCCCGGCGGTGGTGGTGAGGCCGTGCACGGCGGCCCAGCCGGGCGGACGGCGGAACCCGGCGTAGACGCGGGCCGAGCCGTCGCCGAGCCGCTGGCAGAACAGGGCCCGCCCGGTGGTGCGGGTGGTCATCCCCCACGTCCGACGAGCGCCTCCAGGCCCGGGAACGACGCGGGCGTGACCCGCAGCTCGACGAAGCTCACCCCGGTGTAGGACGGCGTCGCCGCCGACAGCAGGGGTCGCACCCGCGAGCGTGCCCCGTCCGCCCCGACGACGAGGTCGGCCGTGAGGTGCTCCCGCGTGCCGGGCCGGTGCCGTCGGGTGGTCCGGCGAGCACGGCGTCGAGCCCGCCGTCGTCACGGTGCTCGACACGGTCCAGCCGCGTGCCCCAGCGCACGGTGCCGGGGGCCAGGGACCCGAGCAGCAGCGCACGCAGGTCACCGCGGTCGATCTCGGGGTTGAACAGCTCGCCGGGGGCGGCCCGCTCGTCGAGCAGGACCGAGCCGTCCGGGGCGAGCATCCGCATGTCCTGGCCCTCGGGCCGGGACACGCGCAGGAACTCCTCCAGCAGCCCGGCGGAAGTCAGCGCGACCTGGCCGCTGTCGCGCTGCATGTCCAGGGTGCCGCCCTGGTCGCGGGTGGTGATGTCGGCCTCGCGTTCGAGCACGGTGACGGCGATGCCGTAGCGCTGCAGGACGCGGGCGAGGGTCAGTCCGCCGAGTCCGGCTCCGGTGACGAGGACGCGCGGTGGGGTGGTCATGGTGGCCTCCGGGTGGGGGAGTGCGAGTGGGTCGGCCACGACTGTAGGTGAAGTCGATTGAAAAGTGTAGTGACTACACTTTCAGAGTGACTGCGCTAATCTGTCGCCGTGACCACGCCCGGACGCCGCGAACGCAAGAAGGCCGCCACCCGCCAGGGCATCGCGGACGCCGCACTGCGCCTGTTCCTCGACCGGGGCTTCGACGAGGTGACCGTCGCCGAGATCGCCGAGGCCGCGGACGTCTCGGTCACCACGCTGTTCAAGCACTTCGGCAGCAAGGAGGCGTTGCTGTTCGACGAGGACACCGAGCAGGAGTCCGAGCTGGTGGCCGCGGTGCGCGACCGCGCGCCGGGCACCGATGTCGTCGACGGGCTGTACGCCTGGCTGCTCGCGCGGGTCGACGGCCCGCCCGCCGCGCGACGGCCGTCGGCGGCCGAGCTGGAGCGGTTCCGCGAGCTGACCGACGCGGCGCCGAGCCTGCGCGACCACGCGCGCCGGATGTGGGCCCGGCACGAGGCGGCGCTGGCCGCGGCACTCGCGGCGGACGCCGGGCGCGCCGAGCCGGCGCCCGCGGACCGGGTGCTCGCGCACGTCGTCGTCGGGATCCCGCCGCTGCTGCGCGAGCAGGCGGGCCGGGCCCGCGAGCACCTCGACGCGGCGTTCGCCCTGCTCCGCCACGGCTACGACGGGGCTCAGTAGGTGTCGGGTGCCCGGTGGTGCTCGAAGATCAGCGATGTCCGGGTGCCTGCGACCTCCGCCCAGGCGTTGAGCGTCCCGACCAGGTCACGCAGTGCCACGGTGTCGGCGGTCGCGACCCGGATCATGTAGTCGTCGTCGCCGGCGAGGAAGTAGACGTCGCGCACCTCGGGGCGGCGGGACACCCGGGTCACGAACTCGGCGAGCCGGTCGCGGGCGTCGGACTGCAGGCGGACCGAGATCATGGCCTGCAGGGGGTGGCCGGTCGCCGCCGGGTCGACGTCGGCGTGGTAGCCGCGGATCACCCCGTGCTCGCGCAGCGCCCGGATGCGGCCGAGGCACGTCGACGGCGCGATCCCCGCGCCCGCGGCGAGTGAGTTGTTCGGTGTGCGGGCATCCCGCTCCAGCTGGCGCAGCAGGGCCCGGTCGACCCCGTCGAGCCGAACAGGGTTCGACGGTGACGGCCTGATCCGCCGCGGTTCCGAAGAATCATCGCTCATGAGAACCCTCCGAGAATCTTGTTCAGTTCTGTTGGCAGCCTATCGATGTTTCTTCACCATTGACGCAGTTGGCGGGCCGAGTGGAGGAGAGCGACATGCGCGTCGCAGTGCCGAAGGAGACCAAGGACAACGAGTTCCGGGTGGCGCTCACGCCCGCCGGGGTGCACGAGCTCGTCGGGCGGGGGCACGAGGTCGTCGTCGAGCACGACGCCGGCGCCGGGTCCGCGATCTCCGACGCCGACTTCAAGGAGGCCGGGGCGCAGATCGCGTCCGACGCCGCCGAGGTGTGGGGCTCGGCCGAGCTGCTGCTCAAGGTGAAGGAGCCGATCTCCTCGGAGTACGGCCACCTGCGCCCGGACCTGACGCTGTTCACCTACCTGCACCTGGCCGCGTCCCGCGCGTGCACCGACGCGCTGCTGTCGGCGGGGACGACCTCCATCGCCTACGAGACCGTCACCGACTCCCGCGGCCGGCTGCCGCTGCTCGCCCCGATGAGCGAGGTCGCGGGCCGGCTCGCCCCGCAGGCCGGCGGCTACCACCTCATGCGCTCGGCGGGCGGGCGCGGCATGCTCCTGGGCGGCGTCCCGGGCGCGCCGGGCGCCGACGTCGTCGTGCTCGGTGCCGGGGTCGCGGGGGCGAACGCCATCGCCATCGCCGCCGGCATGCGCGCGAAGCTGACGGTGCTCGACGTCGACGTGGACAAGCTCCGCGTGATCGACGAGCAGTACGCCGGAGCCGTGCGCACCCAGTACTCCACCGCGCTGTCCGTGCGCGAGGCGGTGACCACCGCCGACCTGGTGATCGGGGCGGTCCTGCTGCCCGGGGCCAAGGCGCCCACCCTGGTGTCGAACGAGCTCGTCTCGCAGATGCGGCCCGGCGCCGTCCTCGTCGACATCGCGATCGACCAGGGCGGATGCTTCGAGGACTCGCGGCCCACCACCCACGCCGACCCGACCTACCGGGTGCACGACACCGTCTTCTACTGCGTCGCGAACATGCCCGGTGCGGTGCCGCACACCTCGACCCGCGCCCTCACCAACGCGACGCTGCCCCACGTGCTGCGCCTGGCCGACCAGGGCTGGCGGGCCGCGACCGAGGCCGACCCGCACCTCGCCGCGGGCCTGTCGACCCATCACGGCGTGCTGCTCTCCGAGGAGGTCGCGCAGGCCCACGGACTGGAGCGCGGGACCGTCTGAGGCCGGACGTGTCCTTGCGCAACCGCATCGTGACCTCAAATCCGCGTTGCATGGCGTGACGCAGACCGCATCGCGGACGTAGTTTCACCGCCCATGACGGTCACGAGCCGTGGTGGCGGCATGTTCCGCACCAAGACGGTCGAGCAATCCATCCGGGACACCGACGAACCGGACACCCGGCTGAAGAAGGACCTGGGGACGATCGACCTGATCGTCTTCGGGGTCGCGGTGGTCATCGGCGCCGGCATCTTCACCCTCGCGGCCAGCACGGCCGGCAACATCGCGGGTCCCGCGGTGTCGCTGTCGTTCGTGCTGGCCGCGGTGGCGTGCGGTCTGGCGGCCCTCTGCTACGCGGAGTTCGCCTCGACGGTGCCGGTCGCCGGCAGCGCCTACACCTTCTCCTACGCCACCCTGGGCGAGTTCATCGCCTGGATCATCGGCTGGGACCTGGTCCTGGAGTTCGCGGTCGGCTCGGCCTACGTGTCGAAGGGCTGGTCGGAGTACCTCGCCCAGACCCTCGGCCTGATCGGCGTCGAGGTCTCGACCTCGTTCGAGCTGGGGAGCTTCTTCTCCTTCGACTGGGGTGCGCTGCTGCTCGTCGTCGTCCTGGCGTTCCTGCTCTACCGCGGCACGAAGCTGTCCAGCCGGGTCAGCCTGGTGATCACCACGATCAAGGTCGCGATCGTGCTGTTCGTGATCATCCTGGGCGCCTTCTTCATCAACGCGGCGAACTACACCCCGTTCGTCCCGGAGCCCACGCCCGGCACCGTCGAGACCGGCACCGGCATCCAGCAGTCACTGCTGTCGTTCTTCGGGGGCGCCTCGTCGAGCGTGTTCGGGGTCTACGGCGTGTTCGCCGCCGCCGCGATCGTGTTCTTCGCCTTCATCGGCTTCGACGCCGTCGCGACCACCGCGGAGGAGACCAAGAACCCGTCGAAGGCGCTGCCGCGCGGCATCCTCGGCTCGCTCGCCATCGTGACCGTGCTCTACGTCGCGGTCGCGCTGGTGATCACCGGCATGGTGCCCTACACCGACCTGGCCACGAAGCCCGACGGCACCCGCGCCACCCTGGCCACGGCGTTCGCCTCGCTCGGCATCAACTGGGCGGCGACGATCATCGCCGTCGGCGCGCTGCTCGGCCTCACCACGGTCGTCATGGTGCTGATGCTCGGCCAGATCCGCGTCATCTTCGCGATGTCGCGCGACGGGCTGCTGCCGACCGCGCTGGCGAGGACCAACCGCTTCGGCACCCCGGGCCGTGCCACCTGGCTGATCGGCGTCGTTATCGCCCTGGTCGCGACGTTCTTCCCGGCCCAGGACCTCGAGCAGATGGTCAACATCGGCACGCTCTTCGCGTTCGTGCTGGTCTCGATCGGCGTGGTGGTCCTGCGCCGGACCCGGCCGGAGCTGCCCCGCGGCTTCCGCACCCCGCTGGTGCCGCTCGTGCCGATCCTGGCCGTGCTCGCCTGCGTCTGGCTGATGCTGAACCTGTCGGTCGAGACCTGGCTGCGGTTCATCATCTGGATGATCATCGGCGTGATCGTGTACTTCGCGTACTCGCGCAAGAACTCGATCCTCGGCCGCCGCGAGCGCGGCGACCTGCCCGCCCAGGCGACGTCCTCCGACTGACACCCCACCCTGCCCGACGACGGCGGTGTCCCCGGGATCGTCCGGGGGCGCCGCCGTTCCCGTTCGGAGACCCGGAACGCCGTCCCCACCCGTGCCGGCCGTCCCCGGCGACGGCCGACGGTGCGGACCGGAGGTCGTGGGACACCGCCGCCGTCGGGGTGTCAGGACGGTCCGGGGTGTCCGTCCCGGGCGTCGTCCCGGTGCTCGGCCGACCGCTGTCGGACGATCGGGCCGTAGTGGCGCCGGACCTGCTCGACGTGGCGGGGGTCCCGCAGGGACAGCCGCTGTCGCTCGGCGGCGTAGTGCTCCAGCTCCGCCCGGAGCGCGTCGAGGCGCACCGGATCCGGGTTCGTGGTGGACCGCTCGGCTTCGAGGTCGGCGACGACGGTGCCGGTGAGGACGTCCAGCAGGTCCGTCGCGGCCGCGACAGCGGCGTCGGCGTCGGCCGACCACCGGCCGCCGGGCAGGTCCGCCGCGATCTCCAGGGGGTCCGGCGGGGCGACCGGGGTGCGCTGCTCGTCGGGTCCGTAGGTCATGTCAGGTCTCCCGTGGGCGACGGGGCACGGGCACGGTGGTCCACGTCCGGCGGGAGGTCAGGTGCCAACCGTCGCAGGTCGGGCAGGCGTAGGAGCGGACCGGGTCGCGGTGCCGGGCGGCGCCCGAGCAGCGGATCCGGGCGAGGGCCAGGTCGGCGGCGATCCGATCACGGAAGCGGCGCTTTCCGCAGGACCTCTCCCGGACGACCGGGGAGCAGAGCGCGCGTTCGGCGGCGAGGGCGAGACGGTGGTGGCGCACGGTTGGCCTCCTGACGGTGGACGTGGCGCAACCGTAAGGGCATTTGTGTGCGCTCGCCACTGTGTTCACAAACTTGATTCGTGATGTTGTGAACGCTACTGTCTCGTTCGTGAGCACCGACACGGACGATCTCGTCACGGCCGCCGCCATCGCGCGCCGGGCCGGAGTGGGCAGAGCTGCCGTGTCCAACTGGCGGAAGCGGTACCCCGACTTCCCCCGCCCCCGGGGCGGGTTGTACTCCTGGCCGGAGGTGTTGCGGTGGTTGCGGGCGACGGGCAAGGCCGACCAGCTCGCCGTCGCCGGGCAGACCGACACCGGCACTCAGCGGCTCGACGGCGTCGTGGCCGGTTCGATCGCGGGGGTCGCCGTCGTCCCCCAGGAACGGGCCGTGGACGGACTCGGTGACCACGAGCTGCTGGCACGGACGATGGCCGCGCTCCTCCCGTTCCCCGACGATCTCGGTGACCCCGGAGCAGGTGGCACCCCTGACTCCGGCGAGCCCCCTGTCGTACTGGACCCGTCGTGTGCCGGCGGGGTGCTGCTCTCGGCCGTCGCGGACCGCTTCGGCGACCATGCCCTGCTGGTAGGCCATGAGGGCGACGAGGCGGTGGCGCGGACGGCGGCCGAGCGGCTCCGCTCCCACCCGCACGCCCCGCCCTATGCGGTCCTGTCCGCCGAGCGCGGTGGCGACGACCGGCTCGCCCCGTACCGGGGCCGGGCTGCCGGTGTCCTCTGTCTGGGACCGGCGCTGACCCGACCCGCTCCACGGCCGACCGACGATCGGGACGACGCGCCGCGGCACGACCTCGGCTGGATCGGCTACGCCCTGTCCCTGCTGCGCCCCCGGGGGACGGCCGTGGTCGCGGTCCCTCCGACGATCGCAGCCCTGGGCTCGGGGCGCGATCTCCGCGCCGAGCTGGTCCGGAGTGGGACGTTGCGGACCGTGGTCGCGCTCCCGGCGACCTTGACCGGTGCGACCGGGTCGATGCTGCACCTCTGGGTCCTGCGTCGGCCCCCGGTCGATGACCGTCCGGTCCGGATGGTTGCGCTCGACCACCTCGCCGAGCCGGCCGATCTGCCGACCGACGACCGCGGGTGGGAGCACCTGATCGCCGATGCGGGCCCGGAGCGGGTCCGAATGGTCCCGCGGCTGGACCTGCTCGATGACGGTGTCGACCTGTCGCCGCGCCGCTACGTCGACGACGTCGGGATCGGACCCGCCGACGAGTTCACCGACATCGTGCGACGACTGCGTGCCGCATTCGTCGGTGTGAGCGACGCGATCCCCGACCCCGTGGGTTCCCCCGGGAGCCGGGAGCGGTCGACGGTCACGATCGCCGAACTCGAACGGGCCGGGGCACTACGCGTCCGCGCGCGGGACACCACGCCGCGGGCCGGGGACGTGCTGCTGCGGGTTCTCGGGCGCCCACCGGTCGTCGCGACCGGCACGGCCGACGACGACCGCGGCGTCGCCCAGGTCGTGGAGATCGCGCCCGGGAAGCTCGACGCGCACTTCCTCGCGCTGTTCCTGCGGGCCGAGGTCGCCGCACTCACGGTGTCCAACACCCACGGCGCGATCAGCCGCGACGACCTGCGCCGGTGTCGGATCCCCCGGATGCCGTCGGCCGAGCAGCGCCGCTACGGCGCGCACTTCCGCCACGTCGTCGACCTGCAGGCCGCCATGGCCGCACTGGCCGGTCTCGGGCAGGGGGTGCTGGAGCAGACCCTGCACGGCCTGACCGCCGGAGCCCTGCTGCCCGCCGCCATCACCGACCGCGAGACCATCGTCACCGAACCGAGCGAAAGCGAGACCCCGTGACCTCCGGACTCACCTTCACCGACATGCCGGGCGCCATCTGGAAGGTGGCCGATCTGCTGCGTGGTGATTACAAGCGCCACGAGTACGGCGGGGTGATCCTGCCGTTCACGCTGCTGCGCCGCCTCGATGCGCAGTTGGCCCCGACCCGGGTGAAGGTCCGCGAGCGCGACGCGCAGCTCGGGGACATGCGCAACAAGCAGCCGCTGCTGGTGCGGGCGTCCGGGTTGCCGTACTACAACGTCTCGCAGCAGGACTTCACGACGATGTCCGGTGACGCGACCGGGGTCGCGAAGAACGTCCGCGACTACGTCAACGGGTTCTCCGAGAACATCCGGCAGATCCTGGCCGCGTTCGACTTCGACAACAAGATCACCAAGCTCGCCGAGAACAAGCTGCTCTACCAGGTCGTCGCGAAGTTCAACGAGTTCCACGGCCTGGAGAAGCTCGACAGCCACGAGATGGGGTACGTCTTCGAGCACCTCATCCGCAAGTTCGCGGAGGACTCGAACGAGACGGCCGGTGAGCACTTCACCCCGCGCGAGGTCATCAAGCTGATGGTGAACCTGCTGTTCGCCCCGGACGACCGGATCAGCGAGGAGGGCCAGGTGATCAACATCCTGGACCCGGCCTGCGGGACCGGCGGGATGCTGACTGCCGCGGACGAGGCGATCCGCTCGATGAACACGCGCGCCGAGGTCTACCTCTTCGGCCAGGAGGTCAATCCCGAGTCGTGGGCGATCGGGCAGGCCGACATGCTCATGAGCGATCGTCCGGGCCGCATCGACCTGGCGAACACGTTCTCCCAGCCCGCGTTCGCGGACCGGAAGTTCGACTACATGCTGGCGAACCCGCCGTTCGGCGTGGAGTGGAAGAAGGTCAAGGACGACGTCGAGAACGAGGCCGAACTCGGCTTCGCCGGCCGCTTCGGTGCGGGGCTTCCCCGGATCAACGACGGCTCGTTCCTGTTCCTGCAGCACATGATCTCGAAGATGGAGCCCGCGGACGGCAAGGGCTCCCGGCTGGCGATCGTGTTCAACGGGTCCCCGCTGTTCACCGGCGCCGCCGGGTCCGGGGAGTCGCGGATCCGGCAGTGGATTCTGGAGAGCGACCTGCTCGAAGGCATCGTCGCGCTGCCCGACCAGCTCTTCTACAACACCGGGATCTCCACCTACTTCTGGATACTGTCCAACCGCAAGCGACCGGCGCTGAAGGACAAGGTCATCCTGCTCGACGCCCGCGACCAGTGGGTGAAGATGCGCAAGTCCCTGGGGGACAAGCGCAAAGAGATCAGTGCCGACCAGATCAAGCACATCACCGAGCTGTACGACAAGGCCGTCGACGTCGCCGCCGATCCGGAGCACCCCGACCATGCGAAGGTGAAGATCTTCGGGACCCGTGAGTTCGGGTACCAGCGGATCACCGTGGAGCGGCCGCTACGGCAACGGTTCGAGATCACCGAGGACACGCTCGTTGCGCTGGAGTACGCCAAGCCGCTCGCGAAGTGGGCGGACCGGGACGCGTTCATTGAGGCGCTGCGCGATCACGTCGGGACGGTGTGGGCGACGAAGAAGGAGGCCGGGATCGGTCTGCGGGACATCCTCGCCGGGACCGGGGTGCTCTGGCCGAGCACGCAGTCGGTGCTCAAGGCGATCTGGGGTGCGGTCGGGGTCTCGGATCCGGAGGGGGAGTACCAGCTCGTAAAGGGAGAGCGAGTCCCGGATCCGGATCTGCGGGATTACGAGAACGTTCCGTTAGGTGAAGATGTCGAAAGATACCTTGACCGGGAACTGATTCGCTATTTTCCGGATGCTTGGATCGACCACTCAAGAACGAAGATCGGCTACGATATTCCGCTCATGCAGCACTTCTATAGATACTCTCCTCCTCGATCGATTGTCGAGATCGATCGGGAGTTGACAACACTCGAAAGTCAAATTCAGAGCTTGCTCCAAAAGGTGGCACGGGGTGCTTGACTTGCAACTGTCAATCCCCAGTTCGTGGGAGATTGTTCCACTAAAAGTGGTTGCATCCCAGATTCGCAGGGGTCTGACGCCCAACTACGTAGACCATAGCCCTATAAGGGTTGTGGGGCAGACTGCCGTTCGTCATGGGCGCGTTAGCTGGGAGCAGGCGCGGCCTCATGGTCAGGCCTACTCTCCACTGGATTCAGAGAAGGGGAGCCTCCTTCTCGGCGACGTTCTTGTCAATTCAACGGGCACAGGAACGCTTGGTCGAGTGGCCTACTGTGAATCGCTGCCGAGGGGATCGTTTTACGTCGCCGACAGTCATGTGACAGTAGTTCGACCAAATCCGGAACGAGTTCTTCCGCGGTTTCTCTATTATTGGCTGGAGTCGGCCCCCTTGCAGGGTCTTCTGAGTTCAATGGTGGTTGGTTCAACCAATCAGATCGAACTGTCTAGAGACCGTTTCGCAGTAGCTCCCGTTGCGCTTCCCTCGCTTGAGGAGCAGCGAGCCATAGCAGATTATCTTGATGTCGGCTGCGGGAGGATGGACGACATCGCTCGGAAGTCGCGGAGCTTGCAGACGGTGAGCGATGAACGTGTCGATTCCTCGATCATGAATCTCGTCGGGCGGAGCCGTCTAACGGGGGCTGATGGTTTCAAATGTGTGCCGATTCGACGTGTTCTTCGTAAGCTGAATCGCAAGACCAAAGACACCGCCGAGGTTGTTACGGCGTTCCGTGATGGTCAGGTCACTGCCCGCAGCCTTCGCAGGCTAGATGGGTACACCGTCTCGTCGTCGACAGCACCTCAAGGTCAGGGTGTGGAGGTGGGGGACGTCGTTGTGCATGGGCTTGACGGATTCTCTGGCGCGATTGGCGATGCAGAGGCGGCCGGAAACTGCAGTCCCGTAAATCATGTTTGCCTACCCGTTGACGGCGGAGATCCTGCCTTCTATGGACGCCTTCTGCGTCTGCTTGCTCTAGATGGATATCTGGAGCTATTCGCGACAAGCACCCGCGAGCGCGCGGTCGACTTTAGAAACTGGGAGAAATTCGCGGGTATTCCAGTGCCGGAAATTCCGATCACAAGGCAGCGAGAGATCGGCGTCGACATCTTATCCGGCAGGATTGCAAAGACAAGAATTGAAGATTTCTGTAAGCTGATCGGGGAGCGGCGGAATTCGTTAATTGCGGCCGCTGTGACTGGTCGGATCGACGTAACGACCGCGCGAGGTGTCGACGTATGAACCCCGGCGCCCACACCGAGCTGGCGTTCGAGAACGCCGCCGAACACGAGCTGACCACCTACGCCGGCTGGTCCCAGGCGTCGAAGGGTTTCTACCGCCCCGACCTCGGCCTCGACACCGGCGCGTTGTTCGAGTTCATCGCCTCCACCCAGATCAAGGCCTGGAACCGGCTCGTCGACCTCTACGGCGGCGATCAGGACACCGCGCAGCGCAAGTTCGCCGAGCGCGTCGCGATGGAGATTGACTCCCGGGGCACGCTCGACGTGCTGCGCCAGGGCGTGAAGGACCGCGGCGTCCAGATCGAGCTGTGCTTCTTCCGCCCCGGCCACACCATCGCGAAGGACGCGCTTGCCGAGTACGAGGCGAACGTGTTGACCGTTGCCCGGCAGGTGCACTTCAGCACGAAGCAGGCGACGCTGTCGGTCGACGTCGTCCTGCTGGTCAACGGCCTGCCCACCGCGACGATCGAGCTGAAGAACCCCAACACCGGTCAGGGTATCGAGCACGCGAAGGCCCAGTACCGTGATCGCGACCCGCGCGAACTGCTGTTCGCCAAGCGTGCGTTCGTGCACTTCGCCGTCGACCCCGACCAGGCCGCGGTTGCGACCCGGCTAGCCGGCGGGAGCACCCGGTTCCTGCCGTTCAACATCGGCACGAACGGGCCCGGGATCAGTGGGTCGGCGGGCAACCCGCGGCCGCCGGCGGGGGAGTACGCCGTCGCCTATCTGTGGCGCGAGATCTGGCAGCGCGACAACTGGCTGGAGATTATCCAGAGGTTCGTGCACGTACAGGGCGCCGACTCGACCGGGAAGCGGCTCAACCCGCACACCGCGGACCGGATCTTCCCGCGCTACCACCAGTGGCACGCCGTCACCACGATGATCGACCACGCCCGCGCCCACGGCGCCGGGAACAACTACCTGGTCCAGCACTCGGCGGGCTCGGGGAAGTCGAACACCATCGCCTGGCTCGCGCACCGGCTGTCCAACCTGCACGGCGCTGACAACAGGCCGGTGTTCGACAAGACCGTCGTCATCACCGACCGGGTCGTGCTCGACCGGCAGCTCCAGCGCACGATCTACCAGTTCGACCACGTCCCCGGCGTCGTCCGGAAGATCGACGACGACGCGACCCAGCTCGCCGAGGCGCTGACCGACTCGTCGTCGAAGATCGTCATCTCGACGTTGCAGAAGTATCCGTTCGTCCTGCAGAAGCTCGCCGACGGCAACCTCGGCGACCGCCGCTTCGCCGTCATCATCGACGAGGCCCACACCTCCCAGAGCGGTGACGCCGCCACCCGGTTGAAGCAGGCGCTCGGCTCCAACGCCACCGCCGAGGAGGGCGAGGACCCGGTCGCTGCGCTCGCCCGCGCCCGGGGGAAGCAGCCGAACCTGTCGTACTTCGCCTTCACCGCCACCCCGAAGTCACCGACGCTGAAGACGTTCGGCACCTGGAACGAGCGCGGGATCGACCCCGTCTCCGGTGAGCCCGGTGTCTACGAGCCGTTCCACGTGTACTCGATGCGCCAGGCCATCGAGGAGGGCTACATCCTCGATGTCCTCGCCAACTACCTCACCTACGAGACGAAGTGGCGGCTGCGCAACGCCGCCGTCGAACAGCAGTCCGGAACGTCCAACCCCGACGTCGACGAGCGCAAGGCCAAGGCCGCGCTGGTCAAGCTCGCCGAGCAGCACCCCACCGCGGTGAAGCAGAAGGCGAAGCTGATCGTCGAGGACTTCCTGGAGTCCGTCGCCCCACGCCTCGGCGGCCGTGCTAAGGCGATGGTGGTGACCGGCAGTCGTCAGGAGGCGCTCTCGCTCTACCAGGCCATCGTCCACTTCGTACAGAAGGTGGCCGATCGCCCGGAGATCGGGGTGCTCGTCGCGTTCTCCGGGAAGCTGACCGACACCGACTCCGAACTGGAGTACACCGAGGCCCAGCTCAACGGGTTCCCGGAGGCCCGGCTGCCCGAGCGGTTCGCCTATACCCGGGCCGACGACCCGAACGCCGCCGCGCGCGGCCAGGAGGAGTACCGGCTGCTCGTCGTCGCCGACAAGTACCAGACGGGCTTCGACCAGCCGCTGCTCTGTGGCATGTACGTCGACAAGCTGCTCACCGGTGTCGCCGCGGTGCAGACGCTGTCCCGGCTCAACCGCACCCACCCGCTCAAGACCCAGGACGACGTCCGCATCCTCGACTTCGCCAACTCCGCCGACGCGATCCAGGAATCGTTCGCACCCTGGTTCGAACGGACGTTGACCACCGAGGGCGATCCCAACCTGCTCTACGACAAGCAGCGCGAGGTGATGGACTTCGGGCTGCTCGACGTCACCGAGATGGAGAACCTGGTCCGGGTGCTCGCCGGCGCCCCACCCGGGCGGCAGGCGCCGGCGGCGGAGAAGAAGCTGCACGCGAAGCTGCACGGGTACCTCGTCCCGGCGCTCGACCGGTTCGCCGCGCTCGACACCGACGAGCAGGAGCTGTTCCGCAAGGCCCTGCAGGGCTACGTCAACGCCTACAGCGTGCTCGCCCAGGTCATCGACTGGGGCGACCCCGACCTCGAACGGCTCTACCAGTACGGCCGGCTGCTCCTGCTGCGCCTGCCCGGGCGGCCTGTGGTGACCGTCGACATCGGCGACTCCGACCTGACCCACTTCCGGCTGGAGTTCACCGGCGCCCACAACGTGTCCCTGTCCGACGGCGGCGACCACACCGTGCGCGGACATGCCGCCGACGGTGCCACCGCACGGGAACCGGAGATGGTGCCGCTCGCCGAGGTCATCGCCGAACTCAACGACCGCTTCGGGCTCGGACTCGGTACGTCCGACCAGGTGCTCGTCTACCAGCAGGTCCTCGGCCTCGTCGCCGACACCGGGATGCAGCAGATCGCCCTGATGAACGACGAGGAGCGCTTCGGCCAGGTCGCCGACGACCGGCTCGACGACATCGTCGCCGAGAACGCCGAGCGCAACACCGACTTCATGAAGCTCTACTTCGACAACGACCAGTTCTCCAAGGCCATCAAGGAGGCGGCCCGCAAGCGCGCCTACCGGATCATCCGGGAGCCGGCGCGTGACGAGGCGCTGTCCGCGCTGCGCGCGGAGATGGAGCGGGAGACCGGCGGGTGATCGAGCCGGGTGGGGAGATCGTCGTCTACCGCAGTGACGACGGCCGATCGCAGGTGCAGCTGCGAGCAGCGGACGGCACGGTGTGGCTCGCCCAGGCCGAGATCGCCGAGTTGTACGGCACATCGGTTCAGAACATCGGCCAGATTATCGCTCGCGTCCTCGACGACGGGGAGGTGACCGAGGCAACTTTAAACTCTGAGTTGAGAGTTCGAAGAGAAGGTTCGAAGCAGGTCAGGCGCCAGGTCAAGGTCTACAACCTCGACATGGTGCTGGCCGTCGGTTACCGGGTGTCGACTCCTCGCGCCGTTCAGTTCCGTCAGTGGGCGACGACCGTCCTGCACGACTACCTGGTCAAGGGGTTCGTGCTCGACGACGCCCGCCTGAAGGACCCCGGCGGGTTCGATCACTTCGACGAGCTGCTCGAACGCATCCGGGAGATCCGGGCCTCGGAGAAGCGCTTCTACCAGAAGGTCAAGGATCTCTTCCGGGTGTCGAGCGCGGACTACGACGGGAGTGCGGAGACCACCCGGACGTTCTTCGCGACCATCCAGAACAAGCTCGTGTACGCCGTCACCCGGCACACCGCCGCCGAACTCGTGGTGCAGCGGTGCGACCCGGGTGCCGCGAACATGGGACTGACGTCGTGGTCCGGCGACCGTGTCCGCAAGGTCGACGTGACGATCTCGAAGAACTACCTGACCGAGCGGGAACTGTCGGACCTCAACCTGCTGACGACCCGGTTCCTGGACTACGCGGAGGACAGGACCCGACGGCGGCAGCAGATCCTCATGGCCGACTGGATCACCCAGACCGACCGGTTCATCGACTTCGACGAGCGGCCGCTCCTGCACGGAGGCGGTTCGGTCTCGGCCGCCCAGGCGAAGGCGGCCACCGACGAACGTTACGCGCAGTTCGACGCACGGCGCCGGGTCGAAGAGGCCCGCCGGGCCGAGATCGAGGAAGCCGACGACCTCCGAGCATTGACCGAGATCGAGCACCGGCGGGACGATCCCGACCATGCGTGACGGTCTCGCGGAGCGCCCGTGACGGCGGACGGTGCGAGGTACTTCGGCGGTCGCTACCGCGTCGACGGCATCCTCGGCCGCGGCGGTATGGGCCAGGTCTTCCACGGCTACGACGAACGACTCGACCGCCGCGTCGCGATCAAGGTGCTCCGCCAGTCCCGGTCGGTGCCGAATCCGCCGACGACTCCGGAGGAAGCCGAGATCGCCGAGGACCTCGACCGGGACCGCAAGCGGTTCCTGCGCGAGATCCGCACGACCGCACGACTCGAACTCGCCGGAGCCCCCGCGGTCTACGACACCGGCGTCGAACCGGGACCGGACGGCGTCCACGAGCTGTGGGTCGTGATGCAACTGCTGCACGGGACGACGCTGGAAGCCGTGCTCGACGCCGCCGACTTCGACGCCGATCCGCCGACGATCGCCTGGGCAGCGGCGATCGGCGCTCAGCTCGCCGCCGTGCTTGCCGACGTACACCGGGTCGACGTCGTGCATCGCGACCTCAAGCCCGCCAACGTCATGCTGGTCGACGGCGGCCTGGTCAAGCTCCTCGACTTCGGCATCGCGATCCTGCGCGGCGCGGGTGCGTTGCCCCGGCTCACCCAGGTCGACCGCACCATCGGCACGCCGCCGTACATGTCGCCCGAGCAGTGTCTCGGTATCGTCGTCACCGCCGCGTCGGATGTGTACTCGCTCGGCTGTCTGCTGGTGGAGATGTTGACCGGCGACCTGCCGTTCCACGGAACCGCCGACACGCCGCTGCGCGTGCACCACCTCCGCACCCCCGCACCGGCGGTGCGCGAGCGCCGCCCCGAGATCCCGGAGGACCTCGCCCGGCTCGTCGCGACGATGCTCGCGAAGGAACCGACCCGGCGCCCCACCGCCTCGCAGGTGTACGCGGGGCTGCTCCCGCACACGGCCACCGCCGGGGATCCCGCCGTCGACACCGACGGCCGGGACCCGCTCCGTCCGTTCCGCAGCCCGCTGCTGTCCCCGGTCTCCGACACCGAGGACCGCGACGAGCTGCCGCCGCTGAGCGACGCCGAGTACGACGACCTCGTCGCCCGCGCGGTCGCGCTCCTGGACGCAGACCGCCCGGACCAGGCCGTCGAGGTGCTCGACGAGGGGGTCGCACGCACGGTCGGCCGACCGTTCCTCCACCTGCGGCTGCGGCACATGCTCGCCGGGGCCCTGGTCGAGGCGGGACGGCCGGCCCGCGCCGCGCCCCTGTTCGTCGCCGTCGCACAGGAGTACCGCCGGTTCACGACGACCCCGCCGGAGGTCCTGGTCGACCTCGCCTACCAGGCCGGCTACGCCTACGCCGAACTCGGCCGCGCCGAGGACGCACTCCCGCACCTGCGGCTGGCGGTCGGACGGACCGACACGGTCTCCGCCCCCGACGCCGTCGACGCGCGCTTCCTCATCGCGCAGCTGCTCGGCGGGCTGGGGGAGCCCGACCGCGCGATCGAGGAACTCGACGAGCTGCGGCCGCGGCTGGTGACGCGGTGGGGGGAGCGCGCGACGCAGGTCCGCACTCTGGACCGGCTGCGTGAGCGGCTGCAGGAGCTGTGAGACTCGCTACGCGGAGACCGGTGTACCGGTTCCAGC
Organism: Pseudonocardia sp. 2-7; assembly: GCF_056341085.1. NCBI lineage: Bacteria > Bacillati > Actinomycetota > Actinomycetes > Pseudonocardiales > Pseudonocardiaceae > Pseudonocardia > Pseudonocardia sp. 2-7. Next base: position 4,540,722 of record NZ_CP094507.1, on the reverse strand, counting down.
CGGTGTCCGACCGATCACGGACACCGTTCGCGACCGGGTCACGACACGATCTCTGCGGGCCGATCGCCGGCCCGGAGACGAGGTGTGATCGTGCCGAACGCTGACGAGTACGAACGGGTACTGGACAAGGGCGAGATCACCGGGATGGGCTCGCTGAATGCGGCCGAACGGCTGCTGCTCGCCCGGATGGCGCGCGAGTCCGGCTCCCGGGGCAACCGGGCCCGACGGCTGCTCGACGGGCGCTGAGCAGCGATGGCGATGGTCAAGGCACGTGTCCACGACATCACGTTCACTACCCCGCTGCCGGTGGAGGTGATCAAGCGCGCCTTCCACGAGTACGTGTCCGCACAGTCGCGCAAGGTGCTCCTGGAGCCTCTGGACCCGACCACGGACCCGTTCGAGACGGACCCGACGTTCGCCGCCGTGGCGAGCGTGACGCGGTTCTCCGGTGGATGGGCCGTGCAGATCCACATCGAGGACCGCGGCCCGGTCCGCGACGTGCTGCTGCGGGTCATCGGACGTAGCTGGTTCGACCTGGTCATGTTCGGGCGGCGTGACGCGTATCTGATGTCCAAGGGCGTCCCGATCGCGGAGGGCGTCCTGCGGCGGCTGCAGGCCGTCGAGGCGAGCTCGGCACCCGGGCGGATGTGAACGGGCCGGGATCGTGACACGAACGCGCAGTGCAGCGCTCGTCGGCGTCGTCGCCGTGCTGCTGGCCGGGTGCTCGGCGCTCGGCTGGTGGTACGTGTCCGGCGGATCGGCACCGGAGGAGACGGGATCGAGCAGCGTCGAGCTGCCCGGTGGAGTCCCCACCGAAGTCCGGCTCGCCGACGACCTCACGCTGCGGGTCCCGGCCGACGGCGTCCCCCGGGAGGGGGCGCGGCTCGACATCGCCCCGGTCACCGTCGACACACTCGGAACCCTCGTCTCACCCGCGCTGGATCTCCGTCTGTCGTCCGGGCAGCCGACCGCCCCGTGGACGCTGGTGTGGCGACCGCCGACCCCGCGCCCCGACGACGGTGTCGTCGTGCTCGTCTCCCAGCGCGCGGCCGCACCCGGGGAGATCCCGGCCGAGGACGTGATCCCGGCGGTGTGGAATGCCGACCGGACCGAAGCGGTCTTCCCGGTGGGGCACCTCAGCTGGAAGTGGCTGGAGGAGTTCACCGGCGCGACCACCGCCGCGATCGGCAGGTTCTTCGACCAGCGCACGGACCCGCCCACCTGCGCCGGCGAGCGACCGCCGTGGGTCGACGACGTGGTCTTCCTCGACGGGGATCCGAACGCCCCGCTGCTGACCTGCGTCGGTGCCGACTCCGCCGACGCCGCGACCGCCATCGTCAAGATCGCGAACAACCGGGGGGCGACCTTGGTGGTCCGGTCCCCGGCCGCCCCGAGCTGGGCCTACTCCGAGCGGCGGTACGGCTCCATGCAGGACATCGCCCCCGAGCTGGTCGCCGAGGTCCTCGACCGCGTCGCCGAGGGGCCGGTCGAACAGGACCGGACCTGGCTGGTGCAGCCCGGCGACCAGCTGCACCTGGGACTCACCGAAGACACCGTGCGCGGTACCGGCGACATCCCGTTCACCCTGTCCGGTTCCTACACCACGACCGGGGTGGCGTTCGGGGTGATCACGAATCTCGCGATCGAGCTGCTCGACGACGGACCCGTCGGGCTGGAGTACCTCGTCGCGATGGCGTGCCTGCCGACGTCGGATGACGACGGCCTCGCGGCGGTGCTCGCCGCCTCGGCCCGGTGCGTGCTGGAGAGCCCGGAGACGGTGCTGGCACCGTGGCGTGCGGCGGCCGGCGGTGTTCCGGAGGGCGTCCGGCGGGCCACGACCGATCTGAAGAAGTGGATGCGTCACCTGGCCGTCGTCGAGTACGCCGGGTTCGTGCTGCCGGACCTCACCACCACCCTGCTGCTCGACCGGGGAGCCCGCGAGATCAGCCTGTTCACCACGACCGAGACCGTGCCGTCGGCTGCCGGAGGGGACCTCGACGCGCTCTGGCGGGCCCGCAACGAGGCCAACGACCTCTGCCGCGGCACCCCCGGCGACGACGGCGGGTCCTGCGCCCGGCGCGACGCCTTGCAGGAGCAGCACTTCCGGGAGAGCGCGGCCGCGTTCCTGGCGGCGTGGCGGGCGCGCGACGCGGCCGCGATGCGCGCGCTGAGCGCATCGGACGCCACCGACACGTTCGGGCGTCCGCTCGTCGAGAACCTCCTGGATTCCTCCCCGGCGGAAGAGGCGTTCGACCTCCGGTACGACGTGGTGTCGTCGGGGGAGGCGGCCGGGTACATCACGACCGCCCAGGGCCCGGACCTCTACCTGACCTGGGACATCGACGTCGACCGCGGCTGGCTGGTCCAGCGCTTCGCACCGGACGTGGGATGAGCGTGTCGGGCGGGTCGGTCCTGCCACGGAGGGGTTGGCAGGATCGGCCCATGACCTCGCTCACAGTCTCCGGCGTCGACGACCACCCGATCGTCCTCACCGGGCTGCGAGCGCACCTGGAAACGGCGGGGGACGACATCGTCTGGGCCGCGGCGGCGTCGACGGTCGACGACCTGCCCGCCGGTGACCCGTCGGACGTGGTGCTGCTCGACGTCAGGCTCGCCGACGGCAGCGACGTGGCCGACAACGTCGCCCGCCTACGTGAGTGGGGCGCGGCGGTCCTGCTGTTCACCACCGAGCGACGCCCGGCGCCGATCCGCCGGGGTATCGAGGCAGGGGCGTCGGGACTGGTTCTCAAGGGCGACCCGGAGGACGTGCTGGTCGAGGCGGTCCGCTGCGCCGGCAGCGGCACGGCCTACGTCTCCAGTGAGCTCGCCCATCAGATCGTCAACGATCCGGCCGGCCGGGTCCGGCTGTCCGAGCGCCAGCTCGACGTGCTGCGGCTGATGGCGCGCGGCGTGCCGCGCCGCTCGATCGCCGAGCAGCTGTTCGTGACGCCGGGGACGCTGCAGACCTACCGCGAGCGGGCGCTGGCGGCTTACGCGGCCCGTGGGGTCGTGTTCGACGACTCCACCGAACTGCCGTGGCGTGCCTACGCGGACGGTCACCTCGACCTGGATCCGGGATGAGCTTCCGGTCGGGGGTCGAGGTCGGTCTGCAGCGTGCCTATGCGGCGCTGCTGGTGCTCTTCGCCGTCGGCTGGGCGGCGATCGCGTTCCGGGGTGCGACCGGTACCGGTCCCACCGCCGGGGCCCCCGTGTCGACGGCGGCGGCGGTCGCCTTCGTGACGACGGCGACGGTCCTGGCGGTCCGCGGCGTCCGGACCCGGCTCGGCCCGGTCGACGCCGCCGTCGTCGTGCTGGTCGCCGCGCTGGTGCAGGTCGGATACCTCCTGGAGGCGCCGCCCGGGCTGGTCGTCGGTTACCGCAGCCAGCCGGTCGTGGCCGCGATCGTCCCGTTGCTGACGTTGGCCACGCCGCGGTGGGCGGTTGCCGGGACCGGCGGTCTCGTCGTCCTGCAGGTCGCGACGAGCACTCCGACCGACGGGCTGCCCGCCGCGCTGCTGGGGGTGTGGTCGCTGGTCGTCAGCGGAGCGATCGCCGCGGTCGTGGCACCGGTGCTGCGGACCGCGGGTGCCCGGGCCGACGCCGCGGCAGAGGCCGAACGCGCCGCCCGGATCGCTGCCGACGCCGCGGCAGCCGAACGGGAGGCGGCCGCGGAGTTCGCTCGGGTCCTGCATGACGAGGTGTCCGCCGCGCTGCGGGGAGCCGCCACCAGGGGCGTGGACGGGACGCAGCGGCGCGCGGCGGCTCGCCGCGCCGCGGCGGCGCTCGACGGATCCGCGCCGACACCGTCGACCGGTCGGGAGACCGATGTCCGTTCGGCGCTCGATGGATTGGACGGTCGGACCCCGTGCCGGATCGAGCTGCCCGGTGAGCCGGTCGTCGCCCCGGTCGAGGTGGTCGCCGCCGTCCGCGGTGCGGTCCGCGAGGCACTGCGGAACGTCGACCGGCACGCCGCCGCGGACGAGGCACGGATCGAACTCGCAGACGGGCCGGGGATCCGGGTGACGGTCGTCGACGACGGCCGTGGTTTCGATCCCGGGGCGCTGGGCAGGTCGGCCGGCATCGACGAGTCGATCGTCGGGCGGATGCGGGCGGTCGGCGGGACGGCGACGCTCACGAGCGTGCCCGGACACGGGACCACGGTGTGCCTGAAGCGTCCCCCGGAGCCGGTCGGCCCGCCACCTGCTCCCGTATCCGTCGACCGGATCGCCTCCTTCGCCGCCGCCACGGGAGACGTGCGCCGGCCCCTCTACGCGCTGCTGGTCGGATACCTCGCGATGAACGCGCTGGTGGCGGCCCTGCAGCCGGACCAGGTCCCGGAGTCGCGATGGTTCCTGGCGTGGTACGCGGTGGTGTGCGCACTGGCGGCGGTGCTGGTGGTCCGGGCCGCGCGAGGCGTGGGGGCGGCCCTCTCGGCGAGCGCCGCCCTCGTCGCGGTCGCGGGAGCGGTCGCCACCGTCCTCGTGGTACCGGTGGCGGACCTGCTGACCTTCGCCTCGTGGCCGATCGGTGCGACCACGCCGCTGCTCATGGTTCTGGTGACGGTGCGGCGCTCGGGCGAGGCGCTGCTCGCTGTGGTCGCCGCGCAGGTCGGCATCGTCGCCGCGCTCGCCGTCGGACCCCTGGCCGCCGAACCGCTGATGACGGTCGTCCTGTTCGCGATGCCGATGCTCGTCGCCCCCGCGCTGGGGACGCTGATGGCGTGGCTGATCGGGCGGACGGTCCGGCGACTCGGCCGGGCGACGATCGAGGCGAACGACCGGCGGACCCGCGTCGAGGCCGACGCGGTGGTCGACCGGGTGCGGCGCGCGGTGCGGGACCGCCGGATCGAGTCGCTGCACCGCGAGGTGCGCCCGTTCCTGACCGCGGTCGCCGCGGGGACCGAGAAGGCCGAGACCCGGAGGGACACCGCGTTGCGACTGGACGCCGCGATCCGGGACGAGCTGCACCTGCCCGAGGTGCTCGACGACGGCCTGCGCTCCGCTCTCGACGCCGCCCGCGCGGAGGGCTGCCGGGTCGTCCTGCAGCCGTCGGCCGGGCTGTGCGTCGAACCGGGTCGCGTCGCGGCGCTGCTGCGTCCCGCGCTGGCGGGCATCCCGGCGCGGGAGATCGTGCTCGGCCTGCACGACGACGGCGCGACCGTCACCGCGAGCCTCGTCGTCGTCCCCGGCCGGGAGCTGGCGGTGCCCGACGGTGCCCGCGTCACGGTGCACGACTCGACGGCCGAGTACACCTGGCTGGAGGTCGTCGTGTCCGGGGAGGGTCCTCAGGAGGGCAGTTCGTAGTCGGCGAACCGCTCGCGCAGGGACTTCTTGGAGAACTTGCCGACGCTGGTCTTCGGCACCTCGTCGACCAGCTCCAGTGCGTCGGGCAGCCACCACTTCGCCACCCGGTCGGTGAGGAAGTCCCGCAGCTCGTCGAGGGTCAGCGTCGCGCCCGGCTCGACGACGACGCAGGCGAGCGGCCGTTCCACCCACTGCGGGTGCGCGACGCCGATCACCGCGGCCTCGGCGACCTTCGGGCGCGCCATGATCTCGTTCTCCAGCTCGACGGTGCCGATCCACTTGCCGCCGGACTTGATCAGGTCCTTGGTGCGGTCGACCAGGCGGAACGAGCCGTACGGGTCGACGGTGGCGACGTCGCCGGTCCGCAGCCTTCCGTCGTCGGTGAACTGGGCGCCGCCGCCCTCACCGCGGTAGTACTCCTTCGCGATCCACGGCCCGGATGCCTGCACCTCACCGGTGGCGTGGTCGTCCCAGGGCATCTCCTCGCCGGTCTCGGGGTCGGCGATCCGCATCTCCACCAGCGGCATCGGCCTGCCCTGGCGGACGCGGGCGGCGGCGAGCTCGTCGTCGGAATCGTCGAGCGGTGGCTGTAGACCACGCCCTTCGGGTTCCCGGTGGTCCCGGACGTGTAGCACATCGCGGCGGCGGTGTCCTCGTCGTCGACGACGAACCGGCCCGCGTACGGCTCGGCCGCGGCCAGGAGCTCCTCGTAGGACCGGATCCGCGGGTCGTCGGGGACCGCGACGTCGGCGCCGTCGTCGAGCACCACCACGTGCGCGACGCCGGGCAGCCGGTCGACGTGCGGCCAGAACAGCGGCAGCAGGGACCGGTCGACGAAGACGACCTCGTCACCGGCGTGCTCGGCGACGTAGACGAGCTGGTCGGGGTGCAGCCGGATGTTGAGCGTGTGCAGCACCCGGCCGGTGCACGGGGCGGCGAGGTAGAGCTCCAGGTGCCGCGAGGTGTTCCAGCAGAACGTGCCGACCCGGCCGTCCGCGGAGACGCCCAGGGTGTCCAGGACGGTCGCGAGCCGCCGCACCCGTTCGGCCCACTGGGCCACCGTGACGACGTCCTCGGTGCCGTCCGGCCGAGCGGTCACCATCCGTTTGCGCGCGAACAGCTGCTCCGCACGGTGGAACACGTGCGGCAGGGTCAGCGGGCGGTCCTGCATCAGTCCGAGCACGTCGATCAACCTACCGGCGGGGGTGACCGCGATCACCCACCTCTCGGGCAGGTGCGGGTCGCAACGGATCTGCCGCGGACACTCCCTGTGACCGCCCGACCTCGGTACGCTCGCCGTCCATGACCGACGCGTCGCCGGACGACCCGCACTCGCCCGCGGTCTGCCTCGACGTCGGCTCCTGCTGGACCAAGGCCGTGCTGGTGCTGCCCGACGGGACCCCGGCGGGGTTCGCCGAGCACCCCACCACGCCCGACGTGCTCACCGGGGTCGACGCGGCCGTCGCCGCCGCGGCGGCCGCCGCGGGCCGGGGCAGGCGTGCGGCGCCGCGGGTGCTGGCCTGCTCCTCGGCGGGCGGGGCGCTGCGCCTGGCCGTGGTCGGGGCCGAGACGTTGATCGCCACCGAGGCCGGGCACCGGGTCTGCCGCTCCGCGGGGGCCCGGGTGGTCGGGGTGCACCCCGGACCGCTGGAGACCGACGCGGTGCTGGAGCTGTCGAGCCGCCGCCCCGGGGCGGTGCTGCTGCTCGGCGGTGCCGACGGTGCCGACCCGGCGGTGCTGCTGCACAACGCGGGCAGGCTGGCCCGCACCCGCGGGCACTGGCCGGTGCTGCTCTCGGTCGACGACGACGACGCCCGCGCCGACGCGCTCGGCCTGCTGCTGGCCGGTGGGCGGGCCGTCACGACCTGCCCCAACGTCACGCCGCAGCCGGGCCGGATCGTCGCCGGGCCCGCGCGGGACGCCGTCGCCGCGCTCTACGCCCGGCACGTCCTCGGTGCGGGCACCGGCCGGTTCGGCGCGCTGGTCCACTCCGCCACGCACGCTGCGGTCGGCGCCGGGGCCGGGGTACTGGCCCGGCTGACCGGGACCGGGGTGCTCGTCGTCGACGTCGGGTCGGCGACCACCGACGTGCACCGCAGCGGCCCCGGGCCCGGCCCGGCGGCCGCGACCGTGGAGGGGGACCTCGGGGTGCGCGACGGCGCCGTCGGCGTCCTGACGGAGGCCCAGACCGAGGGCGTCGTCGACCCGGTGGAGGCCGACCTGCTCGGCCCGGCCGTCGCCGCGCTGCAGGAGTCGCGCGCCACGGTGCCCGCCGACCGCGGCGCGGCCGCCGAGGACCGCAGGCTGGCCGCGATCGCGGCGGTGGTCGCGTTGCGCAGGCACCTGCGTCACACCGGCGTCCTGGCCGATCCCGCGCATCCCGGCACCGGTCCGGACGCCCCCGTCGACGCGGGTGAGATCGGTCTCGTCGTGCTCACCGGGGGCGTGTTCCGCCAGCGCGACGCGGCCGGGCTGGCCGCGGCGGCCCGCACGGTGCGCCACGACGCCGTCCTGGCCCCGCTGCTGGCCCGGGCGGAGGTGCGGGTCGACAGCGAGTCCGTGCTGGCCCCGGCCGGGCTGCTGGCCGCGCACGGCCGCGAGGTCGCGGCGGGCGGGCTGCTCGCCGAGCACCTGACGGGCTGATCACGCACGAGTTGACACCCCCGCGGCGGCTCGGAACCATGGAGGTCGCGACATCGCCGGGCGCCGAGAGGCGCTGCAGCGGCCGTCACCGGCCGCCACGCTCGGGCCCGGCCGGCACGGACGAGAAAGGGCGCCTGTCTCCGACGAGGAGGGAGGACGCCGTGACCCGTGTACGCCGCTCCTCCTCCCGGCCGGACCGCACCCGTCGTGCCGACGAGTACGACTCTTACGCCTGAGGAGGCGCACCCACCCCATGACCGATCACCCGAAGCTGCAGCACGCCGGCGGCCTGGACTTCGCGATCGCCGACATCTCCGAGGCGGAGTACGGCCGCAAGGACATCCGGCTCGCCGAGAACGAGATGCCGGGCCTGATCGACCTGCGCCGTGAGTACGGGGAGTCCAAGCCGCTGACCGGCGCGCGGATCGCCGGCTCGCTGCACATGACCACCCAGACCGCGGTCCTCATCGAGACCCTCGTCGCGCTCGGCGCCGACGTCCGCTGGGTGTCCTGCAACATCTTCTCCACCCAGGACTACGCGGCCGCCGCGACCGTCGTCGGCCCGCACGGCACCGCGGAGAACCCGCAGGGCGTCCCGGTCTTCGCCTGGAAGGGCGAGTCGCTGGAGGACTACTGGTGGTGCACCGAGCAGCTGTTCAAGTTCCGTGACGCCGACGGCAACGTCGTCGGCCCGAACATGATCCTCGACGACGGCGGTGACGCCACCCTGCTCGTGCACAAGGGCGTCGAGTTCGAGAAGACCGGCGTCGTGCCGAGCTTCGACGACGACGATCTCTCGGTCTCCGACGAGGAGCGGGTCGTGTTCGACACCCTGCGCCGCAGCCTCGCCGAGGACCCGCAGCGCTGGACGACGATCAACTCCGACATCCGCGGCGTCACCGAGGAGACCACCACCGGCGTCAACCGGCTGTACCAGCTGGCCGAGCGCGGCGAGCTGCTCTTCCCGGCGATCAACGTCAACGACTCGGTCACCAAGTCGAAGTTCGACAACAAGTACGGCATCCGCCACTCGCTGGTCGACGGCCTCAACCGGGCCACCGACGTGCTGCTCGGCGGCAAGGTGGCCGTCGTGGCCGCCTACGGCGACACCGGCAAGGGCTCGGTCGAGGCGCTGGCGGGCCAGGGCGCGCGCGTCATCGTCGCCGAGGTCGACCCGATCTGCGCGCTGCAGGCGCTGCTGGAGGGCCACCAGGTCGCGACCCTGGACTCGGTCATCGAGCAGGCCGACATCATCGTCACGGCGACCGGCAACAAGGACATCCTGACGGTCGACCTGCTCAAGCGGGCCAAGCACCAGGCGATCGTCGCCAACGTCGGTCACTTCGACAACGAGATCGACATGGCGGGCCTGGCCCGCGTCGAGGGCATCAAGAAGATCAACATCAAGCCCCAGGTCGACGAGTGGATCTTCCCGGACGGGCACTCGGTCATCGTGCTGTCCGAGGGCCGCCTGATGAACCTGGGCAACGCGACCGGCCACCCGTCGTTCGTGATGTCCAACAGCTTCTCGAACCAGGTGATCGCCCAGATCGAGCTGTTCACCAAGCACGAGGAGTACAACAAGGACGTCTACCGGCTGCCGAAGCACCTGGACGAGAAGGTCGCGCGGATCCACGTGCAGGCCCTCGGTGGCGAGCTGACCAAGCTCACCAAGGACCAGGCCGAGTACATCGGCGTGGACGTCGAGGGTCCGTACAAGCCGGAGCACTACCGCTACTGAGCGAGAAGCTCGCGGATCGCGCATCGGTACCGCGTTCTCCGTTCCGACGGCGCGGTGGTCCCCTCCCGGGGCGCCGCGCCGTCGGCGTACCAGGGGGTCACCGTCGGGATGACGATCGAGATCGGGTCGGGTGACGGCTGGGTGCACTGCGCCCGGGGTCACCGGCACTGGGGCCTGTTCGGCGCGGCCGGGCTGCTCGTGCGCCACCGCGACGACGCCGACCCGGCGGGCGTCGACCGGGTGCTGTTGCAGCACCGGGCGTCCTGGAGCCACCACGGCGGCACCTGGGGGATCCCCGGCGGTGCCCGGGACCGGGGGGAGTCCGCGGTGCGGGCGGCGCTGCGCGAGGCGGCCGAGGAGAGCACCCTCGCCGTCGCCGGGCTGGCGCCGGTGGAGGAGTTCGTCGACGACCACGGCGGCTGGAGCTACACCACGGTCGTCGTGCGGACGCCGGACGCGCCGCCGGTCCGGGTGCGCGGCGCGGAGAGCACCGAGCTGCGCTGGGTGCGCACCGACCGGCTCGGTGAGCTGGACCTGCACCCGGGCTTCGCGACGACCTGGCCCACCGTCTCGGAGCTGGGTGCCTGACCTAGGCTCGACCGCCGTGGGGGAACTGGTGGTCGTCGAGGGACTGGACGGTGCGGGCAAGCACACGTTCACCACGGGGCTCGTCGCCGAGCTGCGCGCACACGGCGCCTCGGTCACCACGACGGCCTTTCCCCGCTACGACGACGACGTGCACGCCGAGCTGGCCCGCGACGCGCTCTACGGCCGGATGGGCGACCTCGCCTCCTCGGTGCACGCGATGGCGGTGCTGTTCGCGCTCGACCGCCGGGCCGCCGCGGCCGGGCTGCGTGCGGCGCTCGCCGCACACGACGTCGTGCTCGTGGACCGCTACGCCGCCTCCAACGCCGCCTACAGCGCCGCCCGGCTCGGCCAGGACGCCGGCGGCGAGGTCGTCGGCTGGGTCCGGGCGCTGGAGATCGACCGGTTCGGCATCCCGGTTCCCGGCCACCAGCTGCTGCTGGCACCGCCCCGGGAGGTCGCCGCGGAGCGGGCGAGGTCGCGCGCGGCCACCGAGCCCGGCCGCGCCCGCGACGCCTACGAGAGCGACGACGGCCTGCAGGCCCGCACCGACGCCGTCTACCGGGAGCTGGCGGCGCGGTCCTGGCTGAGCCGCTGGACAGTGCTCGACGACCCCGCCGCGGCACCGTCGGCCCTCGTGCCCGCCCTGCTGCACCGGTGCTGATCACGGGGCTGGGATAGTGACGTCCATGAAGTCGCGCGTACTGGTGGTCGACGACGACCCGGCCCTGGCCGAGATGCTCACCATCGTGCTGCGGGGCGAGGGCTTCGAGACAGCGGTCGTGTCCGACGGGACGCGGGCACTGCCCGCCGTCCGGGACACCCAGCCGGACGTGGTGCTGCTCGACCTGATGCTGCCCGGCATGAACGGCATCGACGTGTGCCGGGCGATCCGGGCGGAGTCCGGCGTCCCGATCGTCATGCTGACGGCCAAGAGCGACACCGTCGACGTCGTGCTCGGGCTGGAGTCCGGCGCCGACGACTACGTCGTGAAGCCGTTCAAGCCCAAGGAGCTCGTCGCGCGGATCCGGGCCCGGGTCCGCCGCAACGACGCCGAGCCCGCCGAGCAGCTGTCCATCGGCGAGATCGACATCGACGTGCCCGCGCACCAGGTCACCCGGGAGGGCCGGCCGATCGCGCTGACCCCGCTCGAGTTCGACCTGCTCGTCGCGCTGGCCCGCAAGCCACGCCAGGTGTTCACCCGCGAGGTCCTGCTCGAGCAGGTGTGGGGCTACCGGCACGCCGCGGACACCCGTCTGGTGAACGTGCACGTGCAGCGTCTCCGGTCGAAGGTCGAGCGCGACCCGGAGCGCCCCGAGGTGGTCCTGACCGTCCGCGGGGTGGGGTACAAGGCCGGTCCTCCGTGACCGGCGCGCCGCGGGTGGTGCACCGGCCGTGGTGACGCGGCGCCGCGGACTCCGCACCCGGCTCGCCCGGCTGCCCGGCGCCCGGCGGATCGCCCGCGCGCTGGGCCCGCTGCGGGCGCAGGCGCACGAGCTGGGCGTGCTCATCTCCGCGGCCTGGCGGCGGTCGCTGCAGCTGCGGGTGGTCACCTCGACGCTGGCGCTGTCGTCGGCGGTCGTGCTGGTGCTCGGCCTGGTGCTGCAGAGCGAGATCGCCGAACGGCTGCTGCAGAGCAAGCTCGACGCCGCGATCTCCCAGTCGGACGCGAACCGGCAGGTCCTGGAGGGGCAGCTGGCGAGCGTCGACCCGGACCGCGAGGGCGTGCAGGAGACACTGGACACCGCCCTGGAACGGCTGACCGACACCACCGGCCCCGGCCGGGCCGGGACGGCCGGGGAGTTCAGCGCCGCGCTGACCACCGGGTCGGCGAACGGGCCCGAGGTGTCCGCCGGCGACGTCGGCCAGATCACCGCGCGCCAGCAGGACATCACCGCCCGCGGGTCGCTGGACAGCCTGAACCGCCAGTACACGACCGTCGACGGCGTCCCGAACCTCGTCATCGGGCAGAAGATCGCCACCGCGGGCCGGGAGCTGCAGTTCTACCTGCTGTTCCCGCTCAACGGTGAGCAGCTGACCCTCGGGCTGGTGCAGAGCACGCTGATCGTCGGCGGGCTGGTGCTGCTGGTGCTGCTGGCCGCGATCGCCAGCCTCGTCACCCGGCAGGTGGTCCGCCCGATCCGGCACGCCGCCGACGTGGCCGAACGCTTCGCCGGGGGACACCTCGACGAGCGGATGGCCGTGCGCGGCGAGGACGAGGTCGCCCGGCTCGCCGAGTCCTACAACGAGATGGCGGGCAGCCTCGCCGCGCAGATCGCCCAGCTCGAGGAGTTCGGGGCGCTGCAGCGGCGGTTCACCTCCGACGTCAGCCACGAGCTGCGTACGCCGCTGACCACCGTGCGGATGGCCGCCGACGTCCTCTACGCCTCCCGCGACGAGCTGCTCCCGGCGCTGCGCCGCAGCTCCGAGCTGCTGGTCACCGAGCTCGACCGCTTCGAGGAGCTGCTCGCCGACCTGCTGGAGATCTCCCGTCTCGACGCCGGCGTGGCCGAGCTGGGTGCCGAACGGGTCGACCTGTCCGCGGTGGTGCGGCGGGCGACCGACGCGGTGCGCGGCATCGCCGCCGACGCCGGCACCGACCTCGTCCTGGACCTGCCGGCGGGTGAGCTGATCGAGGCCGACCCGCGCCGGGTGGAGCGCATCGTGCGCAACCTCGTCGCGAATGCGATCGACCACGGCGAGGGCCGCCCGGTGGAGGTGACGGTGGCCGGCGACGACGCCGCGGTCGCCGTCGTCGTGCGCGACCACGGCGTCGGGCTGCGGCCCGGCGAGGCGGACCTGGTGTTCAACCGGTTCTGGCGGGCCGAGGAGTCGCGGGCCCGGCGCAGCGGCGGCACCGGGCTCGGGCTGTCGATCAGCATCGAGGACGCCCGGCTGCACGGCGGCTGGCTGCAGGCCTGGGGCGAGCCGGGCAACGGCTCGGCGTTCCGGCTGACCCTGCCGCGCGAGGTGGGCGGGCACATCAGCGCCTCGCCGCTGCCGCTCGGCCCGCCCGCCGCCGCGGCCGGGGACCGGCGCAACGGCAGCTCGGTACCGACCCCGCCGCAGGGGATCGGCCGCGACCTGCGCGAGGAGGACCTGTGGCGGCTGCGCCCCGAGGAGCACGCGCCGATGCAGCCCGCCGAGCGCGCCATCACCGACCCGGGCGGCGACCGGTGACCGCCCGCCGTGCGCTGGCGGCGCTGGTCGTGACGGTCGCCGCCGCCGTCGTCGCCGGGTGCGCGACGGTGCCCCAGCAGTCCGACGTGCAGGTGCTGCGCCAGGGCGAGCAGGCCGCCGAGCAGAACCTGAGCGGCCCGATCGAGGACGACGAGCCGCTCGGCCTGGTCCGCGGGTTCGTCTACCGTTCCGGCTCGCCCGACGACCGGCACGCGCAGGCCCGCCGCTACCTGTCGGCGTCGGCGTCGGGCTGGGACGACGCGGCGTCGCTGACCGTCCTGGACGAGCGGTTCGACACCGTCGTGTCGCCGGACAACGGCACACCGGGCCCGGACCGGATGACCGTGCGGGTGCGGGGCACCCGGCTGGGCACGGTCGGGCCGGGCGGGGCGTTCGAGTCCTCCCCCCAGCGGGTCGAGGTCGACGTCGGCGTCGTCCGGGAGGGCGAGCGCTGGCGGATCGACCGGCCACCGCCCGGGGTGATGGTCCGGCTGTCGGACTTCCGCTCGCACTACCGCGAGCTGCAGGCCTGGTTCGTCGACCCGGTCCGCCGGATGCTGCTGCCCGACGGGCACTACATCCGCGGCGGGCGTCCCGGTGAGCTCGCGATGGACGCCGTCGACGTGCTGTTGCGCGGGCCGTCCACCGGCCTGGCCGGGGCGGCGGTGACGATGTTCCCGGCGACCGCGCGGATCCGCTCGGCCACGACCGACCCCGCGGCGGGCACCGCGTCGATCGAGCTGACCGGGGTGTCGGGGCTGTCCCCGCAGGACCGGGAGCTGCTCGCCGCGCAGGTCGCGCAGACCCTCGGCGGGGTGGGCGTGCCGCGGGTGGAGCTGCTGGCCGACGGCGGACCGCTGGTCCCCGCGACGCCGACGGTGTCGGCCGCGGACCAGGCCGACCTCGTCGCCGGCCCCGGCCGGGCCCCCGCGTTCCCCTACGTCGTCGACGGCGGCCGGGTCCGTCAGCTCAGCGCGACCGGCGTGGCGGCACCGGTCGCCGGGCAGGCCGGGAACGGCTCGTTCGACATCACCGAGGCCGCCGCGTCCGCGCGCAGCGGGCGGATCGCCGTCGTGTCCCGGGAGTCGACGGGCACCCAGCGGCTGCTCACCGGCCCGCTGGGCGGGGAGCTCACCGCCACCCCGGTGTCCGGCGCCGACGTCCGCTCGCTGAGCTGGAACGGGGCGGGCGACGAGATCTGGGCGGTCGTGAACGGCAGGCTGCGCCGGGTCCTCGTCCCGCCGTCCGGGCCGCCGGTCGAGGGCGCGGTGGACGCGGGCCGGCTGACGCCGCTCGGCCGGATCGGGGACATCGCGCTGGCGCGTGAGGGCGGCCGGATCGCCGTCGTCGCCGACGGTGCGCTGCTCGTCGCCCCGATCGTCCCGGTCGACGACGGCGAGGTCGCCGTCGGGCCGCTGCGGCGCCTGCGCCCCGGGGACCTCGACGACGTGGTGTCGATCGACTGGCACTCCGCGGACCGGATCGTGGTCGCGTCCGACTCGGACCGCCCCATGTCCGAGGTGAGCGCCGACGGCCTGCGGCTGGACCAGATCCCCGGCACGAACCTGACCGCGCCGCTGGGGGCGCTGGCCGCCGCCGAGGGGCGCCCGCTGTACGTGACCGACCGGACCGGCCTGTGGAGCTACTCCGGTGGCGAGTTCGACGCCTGGCAGCAGGCGGGCGGGACGGGCGCGGCCGCACAGCCGTTCTACCCCGGCTGAGCGGGTCACGGTGGCCGGACCCCCGGCCTGTGGACAACTCCGGCGGTTGTGGACAACCCGGCCCGGGCGGGCTCCGGCGGGGCCGCGGCGACGGTGCCGGGGGCGAGTATCGGAGCCGTGACCCCGACCCGAGCCCCGTCCCCGGCCGCCGCCCTGCTGGACCTCCTCCTGCCCCGGACCTGCGGTGGCTGCGGTGCCGGGCCGCCCGGCAGCGGGGGCTGGTGCCCGGCCTGCGCGCAGGACACCGCGGGCCCGGTGCCGGTCCGGGTGCCCGGCGCCGGCCGGGTCGCGGCCGCCGGGCGCTACCGCGGGCCGCTGCGCCGGGCCGTGCTGGCCTACAAGGAGCGCGGCCGGCGGGACCTGGCGCCGGATCTGGCCGGGCTGCTGGTGGGCCCGGTGTCGGCGGTGCTCGCGCCGCGGGCCGACGGGACGCCGGACCCGGCCGCGGTGCGCCTGGTGCCGGCCCCGTCCCGGCCGTCGGCGGCCCGGGTGCGCGGCGGCGACCACGTGCTGCGACTGTGCCGGGCGCTGGCGCCGCTGCTGACCGCTTCCGGGCTGCCGGCCCGCACCGATGCGGTCCTGGCCCTGCACCGCCGCGCCCGGGACTCGGTGGGGCTCGACGGCGCGGGCCGGGCGGCGAACCTGGCCTCGGCGCTGCACCCGGCCCGGGGCCGCGAGCCGGTGCCCGCGGCCCCGGGGGAGGCGGTGCTGCTGGTCGACGACGTCGTGACCTCCGGGGCGACCCTGCGGGCCTGCGGGGCGGCGCTCGCCGCATCCGGACTGCCCGCCGTGGGTGCCGTGGTGCTCGCCGACGCCTCGGCCCGACGGCGCCTACCGGGTGGCCGACTGTGACAGCGGTCACACGGGTCGGCGGGTCAGCCGATCTGCCGGTCAGTCGTCCACAGTGGTCGCCGGAAGCGCGATCCGGAGGTGAGCGTGCCGCTCCGCGGGCGACGGGTCACCCGGGTGCCGCAGGGTCGTCGCACACCGCGTCCGATGGCACCAGGGTGTCCACCCGACGGGTCGGCGAACGACCTGTCCCGGAGGCGGATTTCCCGATAACGTCCGCTGAACTCCGACCGCTACCACATCAGGAGGAACGACCGCGAGCCCACCCCCCGGGGCCGTCGTCGGGTCCCGGGTTCAGCACGACTGAAGCGAGGGATGTTCGAGTGGAGATCGTCGTCACCGGCCGGAACGTCGAGGTGCCGGAGCACTTCCGTGGCCTGGTCCAGGACAAGCTCAGCCGCCTGGAGCGCCACGACCACAAGATCGTCGGAATGGAGGTGGAGCTCTTCCACGAGCCGAACCGCCGTCAGCAGAAGTCCTGCCAGCGCGTCGAGATCACCGGGCGCGGCGGCTGCGGAGCCGTCGCCCGCGCCGAGGCCTCCGCCGCCGACTTCTACGCCGCGCTCGACATGGCCGTCGGCAAGCTCGCCGAACGGCTGCGCCGCTCCCACGACCGCCGCAAGCCCAGCCGCCGCGACCGCGTGGCCGCCTCCCGCGCAGCCGCCGACGCCTCGGCCGTCGCGCTGATGGAAGCGGCCCCTCCCGTCACCGACACCATCCCGGCAC
This sequence comes from Pseudonocardia sp. 2-7, assembly GCF_056341085.1. Taxonomy (NCBI): domain Bacteria; kingdom Bacillati; phylum Actinomycetota; class Actinomycetes; order Pseudonocardiales; family Pseudonocardiaceae; genus Pseudonocardia; species Pseudonocardia sp. 2-7. The sequence goes on along the minus strand of NZ_CP094507.1, from coordinate 4,523,974 downwards.
CGCGCAGCCACGACGAGTCCCTCACCGACGACGAGCTGCTCCGGCTGGAGGAGCAGTGGGAGGCCGAGTACCGGCCCGGTCGGATCGTGCGCGAGAAGACCCACCCGGCCACCCCGATGACCGTCGACGAGGCGCTCTCGCGCATGGAGCTCGTCGGTCACGACTTCTACCTGTTCTCCTGCAGTGACACCGGTCGCGCCTCGGTCGTCTACCGCCGCCGCGGCTACGACTACGGCGTGATCCGGCTCGACGGCTGACGGCACACGACCGGCGGTGGCCGCGCCGCGACGGGGTGAGCTGTCCCCGCCGCGGCGCGGACCTGCCACGGCGTGCCCGTACCATGGTCGGCGGGGGTCCGCCCGCCGCGCCGCGCCGGTGCCGCGCCGGTGCCGTTCACGGCGCCGACCGGGTGCCGGGCGTGCGCGGAGACCGTGGTGGGGCCCCGTGACCTGACCGCGACGTGAATGAGGTCGGCAGTGCCCTTCCTGAGTCGACTCCTCCGGGCCGGCGAGACCAAGCTGGTGAAGCGGCTCGCGAAGATCGCCGCGCACATCGACGGACTGGAGCCCGATTTCGAGGGCCTCACCGATACGCAGCTGCGCGCCAAGACCGATGAGTTCCGCCGTCGCCACGCCGACGGCGAGTCGCTCGACGAGCTGCTGCCCGAGGCCTTCGCCACCGTGCGCGAGGCCGCCCGGCGCACGCTGGGTCAGCGTCCGTTCACCGTGCAGCTGATGGGTGCCGGTGCGCTGCACATGGGCAACGTGTCGGAGATGGGCACCGGTGAGGGCAAGACCCTGACCTCGACGCTGGCCGTCTACCTCAACGCGCTGCCCGGCGACGGCGTGCACGTGGTCACCACGAACGACTACCTCGCCAAGCGCGACTCCGAGACCATGGGCCGCATCCACCGCTGGCTCGGTCTCACCGTCGGCGTGATCCTGTCGGAGATGACCCCGGCGCAGCGCCGCGAGCAGTACGCCTGCGACGTCACGTACGGCACGAACAACGAGTTCGGTTTCGACTACCTGCGCGACAACATGGCGTGGAACACCGCCGACATGGTCCAGCGCGGGCACAACTTCGCCATCGTCGACGAGGCGGACTCGATCCTCATCGACGAGGCCCGCACGCCGCTGATCATCTCCGGCCCGGCCGAGCAGAGCGCCCGCTGGTACCAGGAGTTCGCGCGGCTCGCGCCGATGCTGTCCAAGGACATCCACTACGAGGTCGACGAGCGCAAGCGCACCGTCGGCATCACCGAGGAGGGTGTCGCGCTGATCGAGGACCAGCTCGGCATCGACAACCTCTACGAGTCCGCGAACACCCCGCTGGTCGGCTACCTGAACAACGCGGTCAAGGCCAAGGAGCTGTTCAAGAAGGACAAGGACTACATCGTCAACGACGGTGAGGTCCTGATCGTCGACGAGTTCACCGGTCGTGTGCTCGCCGGCCGTCGCTACAACGAGGGCATGCACCAGGCGATCGAGGCCAAGGAAGGCGTCGAGATCAAGCCGGAGAACCAGACCCTGGCGACGATCACGCTGCAGAACTTCTTCCGGCTCTACGACAAGCTCGCCGGCATGACCGGTACGGCCCAGACCGAGGCCGCCGAGCTCCACGAGATCTACAAGATGTCGGTCGTCTCGATCCCGCCGAACCGGCCGCGGGTGCGCGCCGACCAGGCCGACCTGATCTACAAGACCGAGCCCGCGAAGTTCGAGGCGGTCGCCGACGACATCGCCGAGAAGCACGAGAAGGGCCAGCCGGTCCTGATCGGTACGACGAGCGTCGAGAAGTCCGAGTACCTGGCGACGCTGCTGTTGCGCCGCGGGGTGCCGCACGAGGTGCTCAACGCGAAGAACCATGCGCGTGAGGCACAGATCATCGCCCAGGCCGGGCACGCGGGCGCCGTCACCGTCGCCACGAACATGGCCGGTCGCGGTACCGACATCATGCTCGGCGGCAACCCCGAGTTCCTCGCCGACCTGGAGCTGCGCAGCCAGGGCCTGGACCCGGTCGAGACCCGTGAGCAGTACGAGGCCGCGTGGGACGCGGTGCTCGACCGCATGCGCAAGCAGGTCAAGGCCGAGGCCGACGAGGTCCGCGCCGCGGGCGGGCTCTACGTGCTCGGCACCGAGCGCCACGAGTCCCGCCGCATCGACAACCAGCTGCGCGGCCGGTCCGGCCGTCAGGGCGACCCGGGCGAGTCCCGCTTCTACCTGTCCCTCGGCGACGAGCTGATGCGCCGGTTCAACGGCCAGGTCGTCGAGTCGATCATGAACCGGTTCAACCTGCCGGACGACGTGCCGATCGAGGCGGGGATGGTCACCCGCGCGATCCGCAGCGCGCAGACCCAGGTCGAGCAGCAGAACTTCGAGATCCGCAAGAACGTCCTCAAGTACGACGAGGTGCTCAACCAGCAGCGCAAGGTCATCTACGACGAGCGCCGCCGGGTCCTCGACGGCGAGGACGTGCAGCGCCAGACCCGCAACATGCTCGAGGACGTCATCCACGCCTACGTCGCCGGCGCCACCGCCGAGGGCTACTCCGAGGACTGGGACCTCGAGAAGCTGTGGACCGCGGTCAAGGGCCTGTACCCGATCCAGCTCGACTGGCGCACCGTCGCCGACGACATCGACGACCTGTCGGCCGAGGAGCTCGAGCGGGTCATCCTCGCCGACGCCGAGGCCGCGTACGCCCGGCGCGAGGCCGAGATCGACGCGTTGATCGGCGCCCAGGGCGGGATGCGCGAGCTCGAGCGCCAGGTCCTGATGCAGGTCATCGACCGCAAGTGGCGCGAGCACCTCTACGAGATGGACTACCTCAAGGAGGGCATCGGGCTCCGGGCCATGGCCCAGCGCGACCCGGTGATCGAGTACCAGCGCGAGGGCTTCGACATGTTCTCCGCGATGCTCGAGGGCATCAAGGAGGAGACGATCGGGCACCTGTTCAACGTCGTCGTCCAGGTGCAGCAGCCGGCCGCCCCCGTCCAGGAGGCCGAGCCGGAGACGACCGAGATCCCGGTCGTACGCCGGGTCCCGGCCGAGGACCCCGCCGAGTCCACCGTGGTCCTGCCGAACCTGTTCCGCACCAGCCCGCCGCAGAACCTGCAGTACAGCGGCCCGGGCGAGGACGGCGGGGTCGCGCGTCGCGGCGAGGGCGGGGCGGCCGCCCCGGGCACCGGTCGTACCGGTCGTCACCAGGTCCCGGCCCGTGGCCACGGGGCGTCCCCGAACGGCGACGACGGCGTCAACCGCGCCGAGCGGCGCCGCGCGGAGAAGGCCCGCCGGCGGCGCTGAGCTCCGGGCGCCGCCGGCCGGGCTCGGCCGCGTCGCGCCTCACACGAGCCGGACGGCGGTGGCGAGCCACCGGCCGTCCGGCGCCCGGTCCAGCCGCAGCGCCAGGGCACGCACCCGCCCGGCGACGCTGACGGTCGCGCAGACCTCGGCGACGTCCGGCCGAGGCAGACCGAGGTGCACCCGCGGCGCCCGGCGTGCGGTCGAGCCGCCCGGGCTCCCGCAACCGGGGGCACCGACCCGTCCCCCGGGGCCCGGGCGGCCACGGGGCGGGCGCGCCGGGTGCACGATCCGGGCCGCGGTCAGGTAGCGGCGCACCGCCGGGGTGGTGACGGCGGTGACCCCGTCCGGCGGGCGGCGCCCGGCGAGCACCTCGGTCAGCAGCCGGACGATCTCGTGGGCCGGGGCCCGGACCCGCTCGGCGTCGGCCGGGGAGGTCTCCTCGGGCACCGTCGGCGCCGGGACGGGGCGGACCGCCCCGCGCGGTGCGGGCGCCGGTCCGGAGGACATCCGGAACCCACCCGGCAGGACGACGACGACCCCCGGTGCGAGCGGTTCCGGCACCTCGGCGGGGGTGCGGACCAGGAGCGCGCCGGGGCCGGGCGGCGGCGGAGCCTGCCCGTCGACGGCCCCGGCCTGCGCGGACGTGACCGGGGACCCGGACGCGTCGACGGCACCGGTGTCGGCGCCCGGTGCCGGGGCGACGGCGGGCGCCGCCGTCCCCACCCGCGAGGCCGCGTGCCGCGCGTGGCCGGCCGCAACCGGGGCGGGACGGGCCCGGTTCCCGGGAGGCGGTGGCGCGGGCGCGGCGCGTGTGCCGGGAGTGGTGTCGGTCCGCGGGCCGGAGGCGCCCCCCGCCGGGGCGGTGCCGGTCGTCGTCGTGGTCACGGCGCCAGACTGCGACGGTCCCGGTGGCCGCGACGGGGCCCGGCCCGGATCCGCCACCGGATCGTCCGGTGCCGCACGATCCGGTGCCGCACGATCCGGTGCCGCACGGTCCGGGGGCGCACGTGCGGTCGGCGTGGTCCGGCGCCCCGACGGAGCCACGGAGGCGAGCGGTGCCTGCGCCACGGTCGGGAGCCGCCCTCCGGTGGGGCCGGTGTTCACGAACGCGACCGGCCCCGCCCGACCGCCCCCGCAGGGCCCCGCCGCGTCCTACCCTCCCGCGATGCCCGCACCCCACCTACCGGGACGCATCGACCTCACCCCGCCCCGTCTCGTCGCCGCTCCCGACCCGGTGGACGGCCCCGCGGAGTCGCTGGCCGACCTCGTCGTCCGGGCCGGGGCGGCGGTGCTCGCCGAACGCCGGCGGCGGACCGGGGGCCACGGCCTCGGTGTCACCGGGTTCGCCGTCCTCGACGTGCTGGAGCGGTGCGGCGGACTGGCCCAGCGCGAGCTCGCCGCCCGGGTCCGGGTCGCCCCGACCAGCCTGACCCCGGTCGTCGACGCGCTGGAGGCGGCGGGGCTGGTGGCCCGCCGCGGGGACCCGGCGGACCGGCGGGTACGGCTCGTCGCGCTCACCGACGCCGGGCGGGACCGGTGGCGCGACGCCCGCCCCGACGGGCGCGGACCGTGGCTGCGGGAGCCGGCGGACGGGCTCGACGACGCCGTCCGCGCCTACCTGCTCGCGGTGATCGCCGACCTGGAGCAGGATCGGCCCGACGTGACGTGATCGGCGGGGGAGTGCGATGGGACGGACCGCGGTCGAGGTGGTCGACCTGGTGAAGCGGTACCCGAAGGCGAAGGGCAACGCCGTCGACGGCCTGTCGTTCTCGGTGGCCGAGGGTGAGGTGTTCGGGCTGCTCGGGCCCAACGGCGCCGGGAAGACCACGACCGTCGGCGTGCTGACGACCCGCGTGGTGCCGACCTCGGGCACGGCCCGGGTCGCCGGGCTCGACGTGCGTGCCGACGCCGTTGCCGTCTGCGCGAAGCTGGCCGTCGTCCCGCAGCGCCAGAACCTGGACCGTTCCCTCGGTGTCCGCGACAACCTGGTCTTCCACGCCGCCTACCACGGCGTCGGGCGGGCGGAGCGCAACCGCCGCGCCGACGAGCTGCTGGAACGGATGGGGCTGACGGACAAGGCGAAGGCCGTCGCCGACGACCTGTCCGGCGGCCAGGCCCAGCGCGTCATGATCGCCCGCGGGCTCATGCACTCCCCGGAGGTGCTGTTCCTCGACGAACCCTCGACCGGCCTGGACCCGCAGGCCCGGCTGTTCGTCCACGACCAGATCAGCGGGCTGCGCGACGAGGGCGTGACCGTCGTGCTCACCACCCACGACATGGACGAGGCGCACAAGCTGTCGGACCGGATCGGGATCGTCGACCACGGGCGGCTGCTCGCGCTGGACACCCCGGACGCGCTGGTCCGGTCGCTGCCGGGCAGCGCGACCGTCGAGATCGTCGCCGACCACGGGCCCGGTGCGGCGGAGACGCTGCGCGTGGCGCTGGCCGGGTTGGGCGGTGTCGCGCGTGCCGAGACCCCGCCGGGCCGCGGCCCGGGGGAGAACGGCACCGTGTCGGCGTTCCGGCTGTCGGTCACCGCGGAGCCGGCGGCGCTGCTGGCGCCGGCCGTCGACCTGCTCGGGCGGCACGGCGCCACGGTGCGCGACGTCAGTCTGGGGCAGGCGACGCTGGAGGACGTGTTCATCGACCTGACGGGCAGGGACCTGCGATGACCGGGCGTGCCTTCCTGGCGGTGCTGCGCCGCGACCTGTTCGTCACCGGCCGGGAGCTGCCGTCGTTCCTCGCCCAGACGCTGGTGCAGCCGTTCTTCTTCCTGCTGGTCTTCGTCGTGGTGCTCGGCCGCGGCGGCTTCGTGTCACCCGAGTACGGGCAGATCATGCTGCCCGGCCTGATCGCGCTGAACGCGATGTTCGGCGCCCTGCAGGCGGTGACGCTGCCGCTGGTGTTCGAGCTGTCCTGGACGCGGGAGATCGACGACCGGCTGCTCGCGCCGATGCCCGTGTGGGCCGTCGCCGTCGAGAAGATCGCCTTCGCGGGGCTGCGCGGCCTGCTCGCCAGTCTGCTGATGGTCCCCATCGGATTCGCGATGATCGACATCCGGTGGCCGGCCGAGGGGTTGGCCCCCGCGCTGCTGATGGTGGTGCTCGGGAGCCTGCTCGGTGCGGCGATGGGGCTCACCATCGGCACCGCGGTGCCGCCGCGGCGGATCAACATCCTGTTCGCGGTGATCTTCACACCGCTGCTGTTCACCGGCTCGGTGCAGTACCCGTGGCTCACCCTGGCCGACCTGCGCTGGTTCCAGGTGTTGTCGGCGGTGAACCCGCTGACCTACGTCAGCGAGGGGATCCGCGCGTCGCTGGTGCCGCAGGTCCCGCACATCCCGCTGTGGGTGTGCGTGCTCGTCCCGGTGGCGGCGATCGTGCTGTTCACCCTGCTGGGGATCCGCGGCTTCCTGCGCCGGGCCCTCGACTGAGCCGCGGAGCGCCCCGGGAGGCGGCGACACTCGGTACCGTCGGCCGGGTGGCGGACACCCGGACCCTGCGTGGCCTGATCGTCGACTACGGCGGGGTGCTCGACGACCCCGCCGACGGGGCCCTGCTGCTCGCCTACGCCCGTCGCGCCGCGGCGGCGGGGGTCCGCACCGCACTGTTCTCCGGCGCGCACGCGGTGCCCGACGAGGTCGCCGCGGCGTTCGGCACGGTGCTCCTCGGTGCGGTCCGCGGGGCCCGCAAGCCGAGCCCGGACTCCTTCGCCGCCGCCGCGGCGGAGCTGGGCCTGCCCGCGGGGGACTGCGTCGTCGTCGACGACATGGGGGCGTGCGTGCGCGGCGCCGCCGCGGCCGGGGCGGTCGGGGTGCGCCACACCGGCGCCGAGACCACCCTCGGTGAGCTGGAGGTCCTGCTCGGGGTGCCCGCCCGCGACTGAGCCCCGGGCGACCCGCGGCGCAGCCGGGGCGCACCCCGGACATGCGGAGGCGCCGCCCGCAGCGTGCGGACGGCGCCTCGTGGGCAGCCCGGCGGTGGCCGGACCGGTCGTGCCCTGCTTACTGCTGCGGGGGCGGCGGCGGGGCCTGGCCCGGCGCGGGCGGCGGCGGGGCCTGGCCGTCCGGACCCGGCTGACCGGGGGGCGGCGGCGCGGCGGTGTCACCGGTGCCGGTCCGCTCGCGGGCGAACTTGGTCGCGGTGTCGATCTGACCGTCGTGACCGTACTTCTGCTTGGCCGCGTCGCCGACCTTGTTCAGGGCCTGGTCGACCTTGTCGTCGTGCTTGCCGAGCAGTTCCTTGGCCTTGTCCAGGAAACTCATGCGCCCCATGCTGGCCCCGTCAGCGCCGGGGCGCAGTGCCGGGCCGTCGCTCGTTCGGGTGATGGCGGCCGCCGGTCGCCGAGCGGAGCCGGGCGTGCTCCGGGCGGAGGTCGTCCACCCGGGTGACGCCGAGCAGCTGCATCGTCCGCTCCACCTCGGCGCGCAGGATCTCCACCGCGCGGGACACCCCGGCCTCGCCACCGGCCATCAGCCCGTACAGGTAGGCGCGGCCCACCAGCGCCGCGCGGGCGCCGAGCGCGACGGCGGCGACGACGTCGCCGCCGTGGGTGATCCCGGTGTCCACCAGGACCTCCGCGTCGTCGCCGAGCTCCTGCACCACCGGCTCGATCAGCTCGGCGGGCACCGGGGCCCGGTCCAGCTGCCGTCCGCCGTGGTTGGACAGCAGCACGCCGTCGGCGCCCGCGTCGGCGACGCGGCGGGCGTCGGTGACCGACTGGACGCCCTTGACCACCAGCTTCCCGGGCCAGGCCCCGCGCAGCCAGGTGACGTCGTCGAGGTTCAGCGCCGGGTCGAACACCCGGTTGATCACCTCGTAGGGGCTGCCGCCGCCCGCGGCGAGCGACTCGAACGTCAGCGGCTCGGTGGTGAGCAGGTCGAACCACCAGCGGGGGTGGCGGGCGCCGTCGACGAAGGTCCGCAGCGACAGCGCGGGCGGGATGGACAGGCCGTTGCGGGCGTCGCGGCGCCGGTTGCCGCCGACCGGGGTGTCCACGGTGAGCAGCAGCGTGTCGTAGCCGGCCTCCCGCGCCCGGGAGACGAGCTCGTGGGCGACCGAGCGGTCGCGCCACAGGTAGAGCTGGAACCAGTGCCGCCCGCCGCGCCCGGCCTCGGCGACGCCCTCGATCGTCGTCGAGCCCATCGTCGAGAGCGCGTAGGGGATCCCGGCCCGCGCGGCGACGGCGGCGACCGCGCGCTCGCCCTCGGTGTGCATCATCCGCGTGAAGCCGGTCGGGGCCAGCGCGAACGGCAGCGACGAGCGACCGCCCAGGATGTCCCGGCCGGTGTCCACCCGCGAGACGTCGGTGAGCACGGTCGGCGAGAACTCCACCGACGCCCACACCTCGCGGGCCCGGCGCAGGCTCACCTCGTCCTCGGCGGCCCCGTCGGTGTAGTCGAACACGGCCCGCGGCGCGCGGCGCCGCGCCAGCTCGCGCAGGTCACCGATGCTCGACGCGCGGGCGAGCCGGGCCGCCGTACGGTCCAGGGTGAACGGGGCCGGCCGCAGCAGCGGCGCCAGCTCGGACGGGCGGGGAATGCGACGGCGCACCATCGCCCCGACACTAGGTGACCGGTCAGCGTCGGCGCAGCAGCTCGTAGGCGGCGACGGCGCCGGCGGAGGCGACGTTGAGCGACTCCACCCCGCCGTACATCGGCAGCGAGAGGATCCCGTCGAGCCGGGAACGGACGTCCTCGGTCAGGCCGTCGGTCTCGTTGCCCAGCACCAGCGCGACCCGGGGCGGGAGCGACGCCTCCAGCAGCGAGTCGCCGCCGGCGTCGAGCCCGAACACCCCGAACCCGGCGGCGTGCATGAGGTCGACGCCCTCGGTGGCGGTGGCGCAGCGCAGCACCGGCGCGGCGAACGCCACCCCGGCCGACGCCTTGATCACCAGCGGGTCGATGGCGGGCACCCCGCGGCGGGGCAGCAGCACGCCGTCCAGACCGGCGGCCGTCGCGCTGCGCAGGATCATCCCGACGTTCGACGGGTTGGTGACGGCGTCGAGGACCAGCACCGACGCCGGCCGCCGGGTGCCCAGATCGGACAGGAAGTGCTCCAGCGGCGACATCCGCGGGGCGACGACGTCGGCCAGCACACCCTGGTCGTGGCGGCCGTTGCCGGCCAGCACCTTCACCCGCTGCGCGGTCGCGCGCTGCACCGGCACCCCGCGGCCGCGGGCGGCCGCGGTGATCTCGCGCTCGCCGCCACCGCGCACCGTGTCGGCCAGCACGACCTTGTCGACCTCCAGGTCGGGGTCGGCCAGCGCCTCCAGGACGGGCTTGCGGCCGTAGACCGTGATGAACCGGTCCTTCGGGGAGACCGCACCTGCATCGCTCACGGGGAGAAGCGTCGCACGTAGGATCGCGGCCATGCCGTCCCGGCTCTCCGCACTCGACGCGTCCTTCCTGTACCTGGAGGAGGCGACCACACCGATGCACGTCGGCGGGGTCGCCGTGTTCGACCGCCCCGACAACGGCTTCGACTACGACCGGCTGGTCGAGCTCATCGAGCAGCGCATCGCGCTGGTGCCGCGCTACCGGCAGAAGGTCCGCCACGTCCCGGGCAACCTCGCACGCCCGGTGTGGGTCGACGACCCCGAGTTCGACATCGCCTACCACGTGCGCCGGTCCGCGCTGCCCCGTCCGGGCAGCGAGGAGCAGCTGACCGAGCTGGTCGGGCGCCTGATGTCCCGCCCGCTGGACCACACCCGCCCGCTGTGGGAGATGTACCTCATCGAGGGCCTCGCCCCCGCAGCGGACGGCGGCGGCGACGGCGGACGCGTCGCGATCCTCACCAAGACCCACCAGGCGATGGTCGACGGGATCTCCGCCATCGACATCGGACAGGTCATCCTGGACGTGTCCGCCGAGCCGCGGGACACCCCGGACGAGCTGTGGATGCCGCGCCCGGAGCCGACCGACGGCCAGCTCGTGCTCGACGCGATCTCCGAGGCCGTCACCCGCCCCACCGAGATCGTGGACAACGTCCGGGTCGCCGCGGGCGACGCGCTGGCCACCGTCGGCAAGCTCGCCGGGGCCGCGGGCAAGGTCCTGAACATGGCCCGCACCGCGGGCCGCCGCGCGCCCGGGCTCCCGTTGAACGCCGAGATCTCCACCCAGCGCCGGTTCGCGATGGCCCGCACCGACCTGGAGGACTACCGCAAGGTCCGCGCCGCGTACGGCTGCGATGTCAACGACGTGGTGCTCGCCGTCATCGCCGGTGCCCTGCGCACCTGGCTGATGTCGCGCGGCGAGCCGGTCGCCGGGTCGTCGTCGGTGCGGGCGCTGGTGCCGCTGTCGGTGCGCGGGGAGGGCGACGTGCCCAGCTCGGCGACCGGCGGGTCGCTCGGGAACCGGGTGGCGTCGTTCCTGGTGGACCTGCCCGTCGGCGAGCCGAGCCCGCTGGTGCGGCTGCACCAGGTCACCCACCAGATGCGCGAGCACACCGACACCGGCGACGCCGTCGGCGCCGACACGCTGGTGCGGATCGGCGGGTTCGCCCCGCCGACGCTGCACGCCGTCGGCGCCCGCGCCGCGAACGGCATGGCCCGGCACTTCTTCAACCTGGTCGTGACCAACGTGCCCGGCCCGCAGTTCCCGCTCTACGCGGCCGGGGCGCGGATGCTGGAGATGTTCCCGGTGGTGCCGCTGGCGAAGGGCCAGGCCGTCTCCATCGGCCTGACCAGCTACGACGGTGGCGTGTACTACGGGCTGAACGGGGACAGGGACGCCATGGGCGACCTGGAGGTGCTCGCCGGGATGGTGGACGAGTCACTCGAGGAGCTCCTCGAGACACTGCGACAGACACCGATGACACCCGTCAGAGGAGACGACCGTTGAGGATCTACCTCCCCGCGACCTGGCCGATGCTGGCCCGCACGGTGAAGACCGGGAACTTCGAGCCGCTGGGCGGCACCGCGTTCGCACTCACCCCGAAGCTGCGCGAGTCCTACACCGCGGGCGACGACGAGGAGCTCGAGTACGCCGCGATGAACGAGGCGGCGCGGGCGTCGCTGCGGCTGCTCTCGGTCGAGTTCGGGCTGGGCGAGGACGACACCCCCGCCCGCCGGGTCGTGGTGTCCGCCGACACCGACGACGTCACCCTGCGCCCCGACCTCGACGACGGAGCGGTCCGGGTGACCGGCCCGGTCCCGGTGTCGAAGATCGCCGCCGTGCACGTGGACCTGCCGGAGGCCGAGCACGCCGTCCGGGAGGCGGCCGGCGCGGTCGACAAGGCCGACCTGGGCGACATGGACGCCGAGTTCCTCGTCGGCGAGGCCGAGGACCACGAGCTGGCCTGGTACGACGGCACCGAGCTGCCGTTCCTCGTCGAGCTGGGCTGAGCCCCGGCGGGCGGTCAGCCCGTCCCGGCCGGCGGCCCCGGTGCGGGATCGGCGAACAGCGGGTCCCGCCCCTCCAGCCGCGCGGTCACCGCCTCGCGCTGGTTCGGGCTCGCGATCAGCGCACCGATCTCGGCCTGTTCGGCGGCGAGCTGCTCGGCGGGTGGGCGGGGCGCCGCGAGCAGCCGCTTCGCCGCACGCACGGCGTGCGGGTTGCGCGCGGCGATCTCGTGCGCGGTCGCCAGCGCGGCCGCCCGCGGGTCCTCGGCGGTGCGGGTCGCGAGCCCCAGCGCGACGGCCTCGGTGCCGGACACCGTGCGCCCGGTGAAGGTCAGGTCGCGGGCGACGTCGCGCCCGACCAGCTGCGGCAGCAGCAGCGTGCCGCCCATGTCGGGCACCAGGCCCCACACGATCTCCAGCACCGACAGCGTCGCGGTGGGCGCGACGATCCGCAGGTCCGCCCCCAGCGCGATCTGCAGCCCGCCGCCCAGCGCGTGCCCCTGCACGGCGGCGATCACCGGCACGTCCAGCTCGGCCCAGACGTGGGCGGCGCGCTGCCCGGTCGCGTGCGCCGGGGAGCCCTCGCGCGGCGGGGGCAGCTCGGCGGTGGCCGAGAGCCGTTCCCCGGAGCGCATCGCGCGGAACATGTCGCGGTCCAGCCCGGCGCAGAAGTCCGGCCCGTCCGCCGAGAGGACCACCGCGCGGACGTCCGTGCGGTCGCGCAGCGCCTCCGCGGCGTGCACGATCGCGGTGAACTGGACGACGTCGAGGGCGTTGCGGCGCTCCGGGCGGGTGAGCCGCACCTCGGCGACGCCGTCGTCCACGGTGGTCCGGACACGCTCGCTCATGCACCGGACCGTAACCCGGATCGGAGGCCGGTATGGCGTTCGTCGCGCCGCAGCTGCACGAGGTGACCCGTGGGCTCGCGTTCCCGGAGGGCCCGGTGGCGCTGTCCGACGGGTCGGTGCTCGTGGTCGAGATCGCGGCCGGGCGGCTGACCCGGGTGCTGCCCGACGGCGGCCACGTCACCGTCGCCGAGACCGGGGGTGGCCCGAACGGCGCCGCGATCGGCCCGGACGGCGCCGTCTACGTCTGCGACAACGGCGGCTTCACCTGGCACACCCGCCCCGACGGCACCGTGTACCCGGGCAACCAGCCCGAGGACTACCGCGGCGGCGCGATCCTGCGCGTCGACCCCGACACGGGCCGCTCCTCGGTGCTCCACGACGGCCTGCGCGGCCCCAACGACATCGTCTTCGCCGCCGACGGCACCTTCTGGTTCACCGACCTCGGCAAGCGCCGCCCCCGCGAGGTCGACCTCGGCGGGCTGTACCACGCCCGTCCCGACGGCTCGGCGCTCACCGAGGTCGTGCACCCGCTCATGACCCCGAACGGCGTGGGCCTGTCCCCGGACGGGTCACGGCTCTACGTCGCCGAGACCGCCACCGGCCGTGTCTGGTGCTGGGCGGTGACCGGACCCGGCGCGCTCGCCGCGCCGCCGGAGCTGCCCGGCCCGCCCGGCCCCGGCGACGCCCGGCTGCTGCACGGCTTCGCCGGGTTCCGCAACCTCGACTCGCTCGCCGTCGACGGCGACGGGAACGTCTGCGTGGCCACCCTGGTCTCCGGCGAGGTCAGCGTGCTGTCCCCGGCCGGGGAGCTGCTCGGCACCGTCGCGCCGCCCGAGCACGACCCGCACGTCACGAACATCTGCTTCGCCGGCGCCGGGTCGCGCGAGGCGTGGGTCACCTCGTCGGGGTGGGGGCGGCTCTACCGCTGCACCTGGCCGGTCGACGGCCTGGACCTGGCGTTCCGCCGCTGAGGGCCCGGGTCAGCCGCGGACCGGCGGCTCAATGGTGATCGGGGCGCCCCAGCCGTCGTAGCGGACGAGGACGTCGAGCGCCGCGCCGTCGGGGAGCTGCTGGCGGACCCGGCTGCGCAGCGGCCTGCGCTCGGCGTCGACCCAGATCTCCGCGCTCAGCCGGGTCAGCCCGGCCCGCTGCTGGGCCTGCAACGCCGTGCGGCGCGCCGGGTCGGTCTCGGTCGCCGCGGCCCGGACCAGGTCGACGACCAGTGTGTAGTGCACGGCCGGGGTGCCGTCGACGGCGTCGTCGGCGGCCTCGGCGACGAGCACCGCGTCCGGGTAGCGCGCGACCGCCCCCAGCGGGTCCAGTCCGGCGGCGACGTTCGCGGCCAGCGTCGCGTGGGACATCTGCTCCGGGGGCAGCGCCACCCGGCCGGCCTCGCCCCAGCCGCGGTCGCCGGGGCGCAGCCAGGTCCGGCCGTCGATCCGGATGAGCTCCGTGCTCCGGGCGACCGCGCCGGACGGGCCGGAGCGCAGCAGCAGCCGCACCGCGGGGGCGTCCCCGTCCTGGCCGACCCGCAGGGCGCCGTCGCCGGTCACCGGGACGGTCGTGCCGTCGTGGGTCAGGGTGCCCGCCACCGACAGCGTCGAGCCGCCGTCGAGCCGGGTACGGGCCCGGACGTCGGTGATCAGCGGCGCCGGGTCGTAGTACTTCGGCAGCGCGGCGGGCGCGGCGGCGGGCGGTGCGGGGGTGTCACCGAGGGAACCGGGCCAGGCGCAGCCGGTCAGCCCGGGCACCAGCACCGCCCCGCACAGCAGCAGCGTCATCGCGCGTCGTCCCGGCACTACCCGCTCCCCGGCCGTCGTCGTGATGGTCAGAACCTGTCGCTCGCCAGCGCCACCAGCACGCGGCGCAACGCCTCGAGTCTGCCTCCTCCGAGTGCGCCGGAGGCGACCAGGTCGTCCAGTGCGCACTCCGGGTCGGCGGGCGGCCCGAGGTGCCCGCAGCCGCGCGGGCAGTCCTCGATCGCGGTCGCCAGGTCGCCGAACGCGGCGACGACGTCGTCCGCACCGACGTGCGCCAGCCCGAACGAGCGCACCCCGGGGGTGTCGACCACCCAGCCGTCGGCGTGCGGGAACGCGAGCGCGGCGGTGGTCGTGTGCCGTCCCTTCCCGACACCCGACACGACCCCGGTGGCCTGCTCGGCGGCCGGGACGATCGCGTTGACCAGGGTGGACTTGCCGACCCCGGAGTGCCCGACCAGTGCGCACAGCCGCCCGGACAGCTCCTCGCGCAGCGCGTCCAGCCCGGACGGAGGCCCGGACTCCGAGCGCCCGGTCACCAGCACCGGCACGCCGAGCTCGCGGTACTGCGCCGCGAACGGCTCCGGGTCGGCGAGGTCGGACTTGGTCAGGCACAGCACCGGCTGCAGCCCACCGGCGAAGGCCGCGACCAGGCAGCGGTCGACGAACCCGCTGCGCGGCACCGGGTCGGCGACGGCGGTGACCACGATCAGCCGCTGTGCGTTCGCGACGACGATCCGCTCGTAGGGGTCGGTGTCGTCGGCGGTGCGGCGCAGCACGGTGTCACGCTCGGCGACCCGCACGATCCGGGCGAGGGTGTCCGGCTCTCCGGACAGGTCCCCGACGAGGTCCACCCGGTCCCCGACGACGACCGGCGTCCGGCCCAGCTCGCGGGCCCGCATGGCGACGACCTGGGGCAGGCCCGGGTCGGCGTCGACCGCGCAGGTCCACCGTCCCCGGTCGACGGCGGTGACCATCGCGCGGGTCGCGTCGGCGTGTGCGGGCCTGCGCTTGCTGCGCGGCCTGCTCCCGCGCCGTCCGGGGCGGACACGGACGTCGGACTCGTCGAGCCTGCTGATGTCGCGGGGCATGTCAGTTCCCGACCAGCGCCGCCCACCGGCCGGGGAAGTCCGGGATGGTCTTGTCGGTGCTCGCCACGTCGTCGATCTCGACGCCCGGCACCACCAGCCCGATGATCGCGCCCGCGGTCGCCATCCGGTGGTCGGCGTAGGCGCCCCACGGCCGGTCGGACCGCCCGGTGAGCGGCTTCGGCTCGATGACCAGGCCGTCCTCGGTCTCGGTGACGGCACCGCCGAGCGCGGTGATCTCGGTGGCGAGGGCGGCGAGCCGGTCGGTCTCGTGGCCCCGCAGGTGCCCGATCCCGCGCAGCCGCGAGGTGCCCGACGCCAGCGCGGCCACCGCGGCGACGGTGGGGGCGAGCTCGCCCGCGTCGTGCAGGTCGACGTCGACGCCGGTGAGCCGGTCCGGTCCGGTCACGGTGAGGCCGTCGGCGGTGTGCGTGACCGTGGCGCCGAACTGCTCCAGGACCGGCAGGACGTCGACGCCGGGCTGGGTGGTCTCGGCCGGCCAGCCGCGCACGGTGACCCGCCCGCCGGTCACGACGGCCGCGGCGAGGAACACCGAGGCGTTCGACAGGTCCGGCTCGACCGACCAGTCCCGCGCCGCGACCGGGCCGGGCTCGACCCGCCAGGTGTTCGGCTCGGCGTCGTCGACGGCCACCCCGGCGGCGCGCAGCATCTCCACGGTCATCGCGATGTGCGGCAGCGACGGCAGCGGCGCGCCCTCGTGGACCACGGTCACGCCGCGCTCGAACAGCGACCCGGACAGCAGCAGCCCGGACACGAACTGCGACGACGCCGACGCGTCGATCGTGACCTCGCCGCCCCGGACCGGGCCGCCGTCGAGCACGAACGGCAGCGCGTCGGCGGCGCCGTCGTAGGACACGGTGGCACCGAGTGCGCGCAGCGCGTCCAGCACGGTGCCCATCGGGCGCTCCCGGGCGCGCGGGTCGCCGTCGAAGCGGACCGCACCGGACGCCGTCGCCGCGGCCGGGGGGACGAACCGCATGACCGTGCCGGCGAGCCCGCAGTCGACCTCGGCGGGCGCCTCGGGGGTCCCGCCGCGCAGCCCGGGGTGCGCGCCGATCTCCACCGTGTCCCCGAGCGTGGTGACCGGGACGCCGAGCGCGGCGAGCGCCCCGGTCATCAGCGCGGTGTCGCGGGTGGGCGGGGCGCCGTCGACCCGGACACCGCCGCCGGACAGGCCGGCGAGCAGCAGCGCACGGTTGGTCACCGACTTCGACCCGGGGACGGTGACGGTGCCGGTCACCGGCGACCCGGGCGTGGGGGCGGTCCAGTTGCTCACGCCTCCATCCTTCCCCACGTGGGAGGATGGGGCGCATGTGCGGCCGTTACGCCTCCACCAAGGCCCCCGCGGACCTGGCCGACGAGTTCCACGCCGTCGACGCGACGCAGGAGACCTCGCAGCGTCCGGACTACAACGTGGCGCCGACCAAGGACATCACCGTGGTGGTCGAGCGCCACCCCCGCGACGAGAGCGGCGAGCCCGACCGGGACACCACCGAGCGGTCGCTGCGCACCGTGCGCTGGGGGCTGGTGCCGTTCTGGGCGAAGGACCCGTCGGCGGGTGCGCGGATGGTGAACGCCCGGTCGGAGACGATCACCGAGAAGCCTGCGTTCCGCCGTGCGGCCGCGTCGCGGCGCTGCCTGTTCCCGATGGACGGCTGGTACGAGTGGCAGCGCCACGACGCCGTCCCGAAGTCCCAGGGAGGGACCGGCAAGCCGACCAAGCAGCCGTACTTCACCCACTACGCCGACGGCGCCACGATGGCGATGGCGGGCATCTGGGAGTTCTGGCGCCCGAAGGGCGACGAGCTGACCGAGAAGTACCCCGACGGGCTGGTCACCGCCTGCGTGCTCACCACCGAGGCGGTCGGCCCGCTGGCCCAGGTGCACGACCGGATGCCGCTGCTGCTGCGCCCCGACGACTGGTCGGACTGGCTCGACCCGGACCGCGGCACCGGCGACGAGGGGGTGACCCGGCTGCTGGTGCCGCCGTCGCCGGAGCTGGTCTCGACACTGGACATCCGGCCGGTCTCGCCGCAGGTCAACAACGTCCGCAACAACGCGCCCGAGCTGCTCGACCGGCTCCCCGACGACCAGGTGACCGAGCCGATCCAGCTCGACCTGCTCTCGTGACCGCGGCGCGCGAGGTCGACACCCCGCGCGGCCCGGCCCGGGTCACCCTGCACCGGGCGGGGTTCCCGCGCGGGCTGCTGCTGCTCGGGCACGGCGCGGGCGGCGGCGTCGACGCCCCCGACCTGGTCACCGCGACCGCGGCGGCCACCGCCGCCGGGTTCGACGTCGGCCTGGTCGAGCAGCCCTACCGGGTGGCGGGCCGGCGGGCCCCCGCCCCGGCCGGGCACCTCGACGAGGCGTGGCTCGCCGTCGTCGCGGCGGTGCGGCCCGGCCACGACGGCCCGCTGGTCGTCGGCGGCCGCAGCTCCGGCGCGCGCGTCGCCTGCCGCACGGCGACGACGGCCGGTGCCGCCGCGGTGCTGTGCCTGGCCTTCCCGTTGCACCCACCGGGCCGCCCGGAGCGGACGCGGGCCCCGGAGCTCGAGGCGGCCGGGGTGCCGGTGCTCGTGGTGCAGGGCCGCAACGACCGCTTCGGCGTCCCCGGGGACGGTCCGGCCCGCCGGGTCGTCCTGCTCGACGGCGACCACGGCCTGAAGAGGCAGCACGACCTGCTCGGGTCCGCCGTGGGGGAGTGGCTGGCGACACTCACCCGGTGAGTCGGTGAGGGTCGCCGCCCGGAGTCGTTCCGGCTCTGCGGCCCCCTACGACCTCGGCGACCCGCCGGGCGCGGTGAGCCGGGCGGCGATCTCCGCGGCCGGGACCGGGCAGCCCAGGTGCCAGCCCTGCCCGACGTCGCAGCCCAGCTGGTGCAGCCGCCGGGCCTGGCCCTCGGTCTCCACCGACTCCGCGACGACGGAGAGTCCGAGGGTGTGCGCCAGCTCGATCATCGCCGAGAGGATGACCGGGCTGTCGACGTCGCGCGGGGCGCCGTCGTCGTCGTCCGGGCAGGCGCCGCCCCGGCCGGTGACGAACGAGCCGGCCAGCTTGAGCACGTCCACCGGCATCCGGTGCAGGTAGACCAGGTTGGAGTAGCCGGTGCCGAAGTCGTCGATGGCGATCCGCACCCCGAGCCGCGAGAGCTCCTCCAGCGCCTGCACCGGCCGCCCGGCGGCGGACATGAGGTCGCTCTCGGTCAGCTCCAGCTGCAGCGACGACGCGGGCCACCCGGTCCGCTCCAGCACGTCGGCGATCCGGGCGACGGCGTCGGGCCTGCGCAGCTGCTGGCCCGCCACGTTCACGCTGAGCACGAGCCCGGCGTCGGCACCGCCGTCCACCCAGAACCGCGCGTCGGTGCAGGCCCGCTCCAGCAGGTGCAGCCCGAGCGGCACGATGAGTCCGGTCTGCTCGGCCAGCGGGATGAACACGTCCGGGCCGAGCCGCTCGCCGTCGGCGGTGCGCCAGCGGGCCAGCGCCTCCACCCCGACGACCGAGCCGTCGTGCAGCGACACCAGCGGCTGGTACTCCAGGTGGAACTCACCGCGCTCCAGAGCGCCCGGCATCCGCCCGGCCAGCTCGAACAGGTGCACGTCGTTGGCGTGACGGGCCGGGTCGAACACCGCGATCCGGTCCCGGCCGTCGCGCTTGGCCCAGTACATCGTGGTGTCCGCGGCCTGCATCAGCTCGGCCGCCCCCTCGGCACCGACGGCGCCGGAGCCCACCGCGAACGGCCGGTCGACGATCCCGATGCTGGCCGAGACCACGACCTCCCGGCCACGCACGTGCACCGGCCGTCGGACGACCGCCAGGGCCTGCTCGGCGACCGCGGTCAGCTGATCGACGCCGGCGCAGCGCTCCACCAGCACGACGAACTCGTCGCCGCCCATCCGGGCGACGGTGTGCCCGGCCGGGCGGAGCTCGGCGTCGAGGCGGTGTGCGACGGTGCGCAGGAGCTGGTCGCCCGCGTCGTGGCCGAGGGTGTCGTTGACGGCCTTGAAACCGTCGAGGTCGAGGTAGCAGACCCCCACCGGGGCGGGCGAGCCGTACGGGCCGGCGAGCGCGGACTCGAGCCGGGTGAAGAACAGCGAGCGGTTCGGCAGCCCGGTGAGCGGGTCGTGCTCGGCCTGGTGGCGCAGCCGTGACTGCAGGCGGCGCCGCTCGGTGACGTCGGAGACCATCGCGACGAGGTAGCGGGGCTCGCCGTCGGGGGAGCGGACCAGCGAGACGGTCAGCTCGGTCCACACCTGGTCACCGTCGGCCCGGAAGTAGGACTTCTCCATCCGGGCGTGGCCGATCCGCCCGGCGAGCATGGCCTCGATCTGCGGCCACATCTCCGGGGTGTCCTCGGGGTGGATGAACTCGAACACCGAGCGGCCCACGAGATCGCCCGGCCGGTAGCCGAGCATGGCGGTCAGTGTGCGGTTGGCCTCCAGGATGCGGCCCCCGGTGTCGGCGACGCTGATGCCGAGCACGGAGCTCTCGAAGACGACCCCGTAGCGCGCCTCGGACTGCCATCGGGCGTCCTCGGCGGCGGCGCGCGCCGCGAACGCGGCGGAGCTGATCCGTTCCTGCTCCAACCGGGTGCGGTCGCGCAGCGTCCGGGCGTACCCCGTCGACAGCGCCCCGACCGCCGCGGTCCAGCGGCGGAACCGTTCCGGGTCCGGGCTGGGCCCGGCGAAGTGCCGGGCCAGGACGTCGATCGAGCAGCGCAGCGCGGCCGGGTCGGTGAGGTGCGCGGCGACCAGCTCGGCGCCGACCTCCTCGGCGATCGCCTCCTCCGCCCGTCCCTCGACGACGGCGGTGAACCACCAGGCCGCGCCGGACAGCACCGCGTACAGGTCGGCGCGGGCCGCGGAGACGAAGTTGCGGGCCTCGATGGCGCGCACCCAGGCGTCGGCCAGCGCCGACGGCCCCGGTCCCTGCCCACCGGGCAGGACGGGGACGGGCTTCGCCACGACGGCTCTCCCTCCGATGGTCAGATCCCGGGCTGCCCGGCGTGACGGGCGACGGCGGCGAGCCCGGGGTAACGCTGCGCCTCGGGGCCCACCGGGGACTCCGGACGCCAGAGCGGGATCCGCACGACGCCGGGCTCGACCAGCTCCAGATCACCCAACAGCGCCGCGACCTCCTCGGTGTCGCGCATCCGCATCCGGTTCGGGGACCTGTCCCTGTTGTAGAGGTTCTGGGCCCGGCTCGCACCGGAGAGGCCCCCCTCGTCACTCGCGTGGCTGACGACCACGTGGCTGCCGGGGGCTGCCGCGCCGGCGTAGGCGGCGATGATCCCGGCCGGGTCCGCCTCGTCCGGGACGAAGTGCAGCACCGAGACGAGCAGCACCGCCACCGGCCGGGACAGGTCGAGGTGGGCCCGGGTCACCGGGTCGTCGAGGACGCGGAGCGGGTCGGTCAGGTCGGCGGCGAGGACGGCCGTCGACGGGTCGCCGTCGAGCAGCGCACGGCTGTGCGCGACGGCGATCGGGTCGTGGTCGACGTAGAGGACCCGCGCGTCGTCGCAGGCGGTCGCCGCGACCTCGTGCACGTTGCCGACGGTCGGGATGCCGGACCCGAGGTCGAGGAACTGGCGGATCCCGTGGGCGCACAGGTGGTGCACGGCCCGGCGCAGGAACGCCCGGTTGGCCTGCGCGACGGCCGCCATCTCGGGCAGCGCGTCGAGCACCTTCTCGGCGAAGGCGCGGTCGGCCTCGAAGTTGTGCGACCCGCCCAGGTAGTAGTCGTAGACCCGGGCGACGCTCGGGCTGGTCATGTCCACCTCGTCGGGCGCCCATGCCGGTCGGTCCACGCGTGCTCCCCGTAGCTCGTCTCGGTCGGTGGCGACGGCGTCCTGCTGCCGTCGGTGATCGACCCTACTGGCGCGGTGCCCGGTCCGAACCCGTCCGGATGATCCTCTGCGGTCAGCCGGTCGCGATCGGTGCGACGACGGCGCCGGTGAGCGCCACCAGGTCCGCCGGGGCGAGCTCGATCTCCAGGCCACGTCTGCCCCCGGAGCAGAACACCGTCGGGTGCTCCTGCGCCGAGGCGTCCAGGACGGTCGGCAGCCGCTTGCGCTGGCCCAGCGGGGAGATGCCGCCCGCTACGTAGCCGGTGGCCCGCTCGGCGTCGGCGACGTCGGCCATGACGGCCTTCTTCCCGCCCGCGGCGGCGGCCAGCGCCTTGAGGTCCAGCTGGGCCGACACCGGCACGATCCCGACCGTCATGGCCCCGTCGACGAGCGCGACGAGGGTCTTGAACACCCGGCGCGGGTCCTGCCCCATGACGGCGGCGGCCTCCTCGCCGTAGCCGGCGCCGTCGTGGTGGGTGTAGGTGTGCAGCTCGTGCGCCACCCCACGCTTGCTCAGCAGTGCCGTCGCCGGGGTGCCCCTGCCCGCCATCGTCGGTGTCCTCCGTCCCGCCCCGGGGCCGACCCGGGGGTGACGGCGAACCTACGGGAATGCCGTCCGGCGCCGCACCGTTGTTCCGGGCGTGACGACATCAGTGATGGAGAGGCCCGGGGCCGCGCCGCCGGACGGCCGTGAGCGGCCGGGGCGCGTACCCTCCGACGCGTCCGCCGTGCCGGTGACCCGCACCGGTGCGCGACTCGTGTCACTGGAGAGGGAACCTTTGTCAGTACAGCCGGATCAGCCGGACCAGCCGGAGACGGGCGCGGCAGGGACCGATCCCGCGGAGCTCGCCGCCCTGGTGGGTGTGGCCGACGCCGACGGCAACCGTGCGCCCGAGGACGAGAGCGTCTCCGACCGCACGGCCCGCTTCGAGCGTGACGCGATGCCGCTGCTCGACCAGCTCTACGGCGCGGCGCTGCGCATGACCCGGAACCCGGCCGACGCCGAGGACCTGGTGCAGGAGACCTTCCTCAAGGCGTACTCGGCGTTCGGGTCGTTCCGCCGCGGCACCAACCTCAAGGCGTGGCTGTACCGGATCCTGACCAACACCTACATCAACGGGTACCGCAAGCGGCAGCGTCAGCCCCTGCAGTCGCCGACCGACGAGATCACCGACTACCAGCTGGCCCAGGCCGGTGAGCACAGCTCGACCGGTCTGCGCTCGGCCGAGGTGGAGGCCCTCGACGCGCTGCCCGACAGCGACGTCAAGGAGGCCCTGCAGGGCCTGCCGGAGGACTTCCGCATGGCGGTCTACCTCGCCGACGTCGAGGGGTTCGCCTACAAGGAGATCGCCGAGATCATGGGCACCCCGATCGGCACCGTCATGTCGCGGCTGCACCGCGGCCGGCGTCAGCTGCGCGACATGCTGACCGACGTGGCCCGCGAGCGCGGATTCGTCCGCGACGGGGCCGCCGGCGCGACCGGGGACCGGGAGGTGACGGCATCGTGAGCGCCGCCGAGGACTCGGGCGCACCGCTCGAGCGCAACCCCATGATCCAGGACCCGCCCGCGAACACCGGGTGCACCGAGGTGCTGGCCGAGGTGTGGCTGTTCCTCGACCACGAGTGCGACCAGGAGCGGCGACGCCTGCTCCAGCAGCACCTCGACGAGTGCGCGCCCTGCCTGGCCGAGTACGGCATCGACGAGAAGCTGAAGGCGCTGCTGGCGCGCAAGTGCGGCGGCGAGGCGGCCCCGGCCGGGCTCAAGGACCGGCTGCGGTCGCAGATCCGCTCCGCGGTGCTCGAGCAGGCCCAGGTGACCGTGGAGAGCGGCCCGGACGGCACGAGCGTCTCGGTGTCGCACCAGCGCACCGAGTACCGCCGCTCCGGCGGCTGACCGGCACCGCCGCTCCGGCGACACACGCGAGAGGGCGGGCACCCCACCGGGGTGCCCGCCCTCTCGCGTCGGTGCCGCCGAACTCAGCAGTTCGGCTTCTTGCCGTGGTTGGCGCCCTTCTTGGCGCGGTCACGGCGCTTGCGTGCACGCTTGGACATCTCGACCCTCCTTCCCGTCCGGGTCACGGTTCCGCGGCGTTGCCGCGGGAGCTTCGTACGCGCGATTCTCGCATGTGGTGGGATGGGCGATCGTGACCACGCTGAGCGAGCTGCTCGCCGAGCACACGACGATGGACGGCGAGACCGCCGATCACCTCCAGCGCGTGGTCGGCGAGTGGCAGTTGTTGGCCGACATGTCCTTCGCCGACTTCCTGCTGTGGGTGCCGCTGGACGACCTCCACACGGGGACCGGCGGTGCCTCCCGGGCGGCGACCGCGCAGTTCCTGTGCGTCGCCCAGGCCCGGCCGACCACCGCGCCGACCGCCCACCCGGACGACGTCGTCGGCCGCCGGGCGGTGCCGGTGGAGGTCGGTCAGCTGCGCCGGGCGGTGCTGGAGGGCCGGATTTGCCGCGACGACGACCCGCGCTGGCACCTGGAGGTGCCGGTGCGCCGGGAGACCATCCCGGTGCGCTTCAAGGGCCGCACGGTGGCGGTGCTGTCCCGGGACACCAACCTGTCCACCCCGCGCGTCCCGAGCCCGCTGGAGATCGCCTACCTCGGCAGCGCCTCGGACCTGTGCCAGATGATCGTCGACGGGACCTTCCCGCCGCAGTCCGGTCCGCCCGGCTCGGCCGAGGGCAGCCCGCGCGCCGGGGACGGCCTGGTCCGCCTCGACGTGCACGGCAACGTGGCCTACGCCAGCCCGAACGCGCTGTCGGCGTACCACCGCATGGGCCACGCCAGCGACGTCGCCGGCGCCGACCTCGCGACCGTCACCAAGGCGCTCGTGCTGGACCCGTTCGACGCGAAGGACGTCGCCGGCCGGATCAACGAGGCCCTCGACGGCGCCCCGTCCACCCGGATGGAGGTCAAGGGCCGCCGGGCGACGATGCTCGTGCGCGCGCTGCCGCTGCGGCCCCGCGGTGACGCGGCGGGCGCGCTGGTGCTGGTCCGCGACGTGACCGACCTGCGTCGCCGGGACGCGGCGCTGATGAGCAAGGACGCCACCATCCGGGAGATCCACCACCGGGTGAAGAACAACCTGCAGACGGTCGCGGCGCTGCTGCGGATGCAGGCTCGGCGCAGCGAGAACCCGGAGGCGGGCCGGGCGCTGGAGGAGTCGGTCCGCCGGGTCACCTCGATCGCGCTCGTGCACGAGGCGCTGGCCTACTCCGTCGCCGAGGTCGTCGAGCTCGACGAGCTGCTGCCGAAGGTGCTGCCCGCCATCCGCGACGGCGCGACGACCGAGTCCCGCGCCCGGGTGCGCGTCGATTCCGGGTTCGGGGCGCTGCCCGCGGCGAAGGCCACCCCGCTGGTGCTGGTCCTGGCCGAGCTGACCCACAACGCGCTGGCGCACGCCTACGACCCCGGCACGGCGGGGGAGGTGGTCGTCAGCCCGGTGCGCTCGGCGAGCCGCCTGGAGGTGTCGGTGGCCGACGACGGCCACGGCATGCCGGTCGACTTCGACTTCGAGAGGTCCAAGGGGCTGGGTCTGCAGATCGTGCGAACACTGCTGACCTCCGAGCTGGAGGCGACGATCGAGGTGCGGGCCCGGGAGGGCGGCGGCACGGTGGCGGTGGTCCGGGTACCACTCGGCGGCTCCTGAACGCCCCACCGACCTTCGGGCGTGCTCCCAGGGGAACTCTCGTGGCGTAGAGCGCCCCGAAAGTTCCCCTGGGAGCAGGCCGGCGGAGCCGCGCAGGACGGCTCGGAGAGGGCCCAGGGACGGCGCGGACGACGGCGGTCAGAGGCAACCGGGGACATGCTCGCCGTCCCCGGGCGGTCGCTGCGGTGCGGCGGGTGACCGATCCCGGTCACTCCCGGTGACCCGGGGCGTGGACGGGGGCCCGGAGGGCACCGGATACGCTCGTCCCGTGACCGTTGATCCCGGTGCCGTGGTCGCGCCGGCACCGTGGTCGACCCTCACGCCGGGGTGGCAGATCACCCCGAACGCACCTCGGGCCCGTGGCCGGTGGCGTCCGGCTACGGGCCCGAGGTCGGGGAGCTACTTCTTCTACTGTTCGGAGCTGCTGTCCGGGACAG
Organism: Pseudonocardia sp. 2-7; assembly: GCF_056341085.1. Lineage (NCBI taxonomy): Bacteria > Bacillati > Actinomycetota > Actinomycetes > Pseudonocardiales > Pseudonocardiaceae > Pseudonocardia > Pseudonocardia sp. 2-7. Next base: position 4,498,680 of record NZ_CP094507.1, on the reverse strand, counting down.
CTGTTCCTGCCGCATTCCGGGCGAGTGCCCGGGCGGGGCTGCCTACGCGGTGCGAGCGCGCGGACGGGTGCTGCGCCGCTTCAGGGCGCGCCGCTCGTCCTCGCTCATGCCGCCCCAGACACCGGCGTCCTGGCCGGACTCGAGAGCCCACTGCAGGCACGACTCGGTGACCGGGCAACGCCGGCACACGCTCTTGGCCTCCGCGATCTGCATCAGGGCAGGGCCGCTGGTGCCGACCGGGAAGAACAGCTCCGGGTCCTCGTCGCGGCAGATCGCGTCGTGACGCCAGTCCATGATCACTTTCTCCTCTGGTGCGCGATCGGGGTCGCGCCGATCGTCTGTGCGCTTGGTGTTACGTGCGTGTTTCGCAGCTTGTGAATACTTTCACGAGCCACCGCGGTCCTCAATGGGAAACTGCTCGCGGGATGCGTGAGCGCCCTCATAGGGAACGCACGCAGACAGACCAGTGCCCGGGACTTCGAGCCGCCCTGGGCCGGTTCCACGATCCAGTGTCCCTGTCCCACCCGGAATCGGCCACCCGAAAACGATGTCGACCCGGACACCCTCTGAGTGAGGGGTCCGGCCCGGTGGGACGGAACCTCCACGAGCGGCATTGCTCGTGGCCTCGCTTGCGTAGGGACCACCTTGGATCACGGGTTTGGCCTGGTGTAAGCCCCAACGGGACCGACGGTCCGCTCACATCGGTGAATGGCGCGGTTGCTCACTCCGGCGTGTGAGAGCGCCCGCACGATGCGCGACGAACCGTCCGTCTCACACGACGACGCGTAACGCTCCGGGCACGCTGAGGAATTCCACATCGGTGCGCATTCCGAGGTGGTCGCCGTCGAGCTGGAGAGCGAGAGGCTGTTCCGAGGTGATCCGCACCCGGCCGACGGCGTCGTGCCGGACGATGTGCCTCCCGTGCGGGTCGCCGTCGGCGGCCAGGATCTGGCGCAGGGTCGAGGCGATCGTCCGCGGGCTCAGCCCGGTGAGCGCGAACAGCCCCAGCCCGCTGCCGAACGACGAGCGGGGGTTGGTCCGCACCGCGCGGCCGGACAGGAAGGTCCACGGGTCGGTGTTGGAGACGAACGCCAGCCGCACCCCGGTCAGCGGCGCCGCGTCGGGGAGCTCCACCGTCATCGACGGCGGACGGCGCAGCTGCGCGAGGTACTGGGCGATCGCGGTCAGCGCGTAGCGGCCGGGGCTGGCCTCGTGTCCCTGCGCGCGGGCGCGCTCGACCGCGGCCACCACCTCGGCGTCCCAGCCCATGCCGGCGTTGAAGGTGAACCAGCGGTCGTCGGCCCAGCCCAGGCCGACCAGCCGTCGCCGCCGGTGGGCCAGCGCGGTGAGCACGTGCCCGGTGGCCTCGACCGGGTCGCGCGGCATGTCCAGGGCGCGGGCGAACACGTTCGCCGAGCCGCCGGGGACCACCGCGAGCATCGCGGTGGCGTCCGGGTCCGGCCGCGGGGCACCGCTGCCCGAGCCGGTCTGCGCGGCCAGCAGCCCGTTGACGACCTCGTTGACCGTCCCGTCGCCCCCGAGCGCGACGACGAGTTCGACGCCGTCCGCCACGGCCGCCGCGGTCGCCTCCGCCGCGTGGCCCCGGTAGCGGGTCTGCAGGACGTCGAGCTTCAGCTCGCTGGCCAGGGCCTTGGTCAGCACGTCCCGGCCGGCGGCGGTGGTGGACGTGGCCTGAGGGTTGACCACGAGCAGCGCGCGCACGGGGCGACTGTATCGACCGCGCACCGGCCGGTCCGTCGGCCGCCCGGCGGTGGCCGCCGCGGCGGGCGGCCTATCCTCGGCGGGTGGCCGATGACCCCGACGACCGCCCCGTGACGCGGGAGCGACCGCCGGAGAACGTGCGGGTGGCGGGGGTGCTCGTCGCGGCCGAGGGCCTCGTCGGCGCCGTCCTCGCGGTCGTGCTGGGCGTACGCGCCCTGGAGGCCGGTGGCGCCCGCCTCTACTACGGGCTCGCCGAGGCCGGGATCTTCGTGCTCCTGGCGGCCGCCGTGGCCGGTGTCGGCTACGGGCTGGTCCGCGGGGTGCACGGCTGCCGCACCCCGGCGATCGTCGTGCAGCTGCTGCTGTTCCCGGCCATCTACTACGCGCTGGGCCCCAGCCGTCAGCTGGTGTGGGGCATCGTCTGCGGACTGTTCGTGCTGTTCACGTTCCTGATGCTGATCAGCGAGCAGTCCCGGCGCTGGTCGATGGGCGACGAGTACCCCGAGGACTAGCGGGCCGCCGCCCCGCCGGTCCGCCCGGCCAGCGCGACGAGCGGGTCGCCGGTGAGCCGGTAGGTGGTCCACCCCTCGTTCGGCACCGCGCCGACGGAGCGGTAGAAGCCGATGGCCGGGGTGTTCCAGTCCAGCACGTTCCACTCCAGGCGCTTCCAGCCGCGCCGGGCCACCTCGGCGGCCAGCTCGGCGAGCAGGGCCGCGCCGTGCCCGCCGCCGCGGGCGCCGGGGGTGACGTAGAGGTCCTCCAGGTGGATCCCGGCGACGCCCTCCCAGGTGGAGAAGGTCCGGAACCAGATGGCCGTGCCGACGACCGCGCCGTCGTCGCCGGTGGCCACGAAGGCCCCGGCCGAGGGGTCCGGGTCGAACAGCGCGGCGTGCAGCTGGTCCTCGGTCAGCCCGCACTCGTGCGCGGCCTTCTCGTAGTCGGCCAGCTCGTGCACGAGCCGGACCATGACCGGCACGTCGTCGGGGGTGGCCGTACGGACGCTCACTGGTCCTCCGCGGGGGTGGGGCGCTGGTTGACGTGGTCGAGGCGGGGGACCCCGCGCTCGAACCCCAGCACGCTGACCCCGGCCGGGTCCATGCGGAAATGCACACCGCCACTCGCGGGCAGCCCGATCCAGCGCGCCGTCAGCACCCGGGAGAAGTGGCCGTGTCCCACGAGCACGACGTCGCCGCCGCCGAGCAGGGCGCGCGCGTCGGCGAGCACGGCGTCGGCGCGCGCGGCGACGTCGGACGGGGTCTCGCCGCCGGGCCACGGCCCGTCCCAGATCGTCCAGCCCGGCAGGGACTCGCGGATCTGCGGCGTGGTCCAGCCCTCGTTGTCGCCGTAGTCCCATTCGACGAGCCGGTCGTCGACCGCGTCCACGTGCAGCCCGGCCAGCTCGGCGGTGTCCCTCGCGCGCGTGCGCGGGGAACAGAGCACCCGGGCGGGCGGGGCGTCGTGGCGGACCAGGGCCAGTGCGTCGCGCACCCGGCGGGCGGCGGCCCGGCCCTCGTCGGTCAGCGGGACGTCGGTGCGGCCGGTGTGCTTCCCGGTGCGCGACCACTCGGTCTCGCCGTGGCGCAGCAGGAGGATCCGTCCGTCCGGATCGGCGTCGGTGCTCACGGGCGGCGACGCTAGTCGCGGACACTGCGGGACGCTCGCGGTGATCAGGTCACCCGGTCGGGTCGGATCCGGACCCGACCGGGCAGTCCGCCGGGCGCGCCGTACCCGCAGGGTGGCCGGATCGGATGGGATCCGTGGCGGACCACGAGCCGAGGAGCGTCATGTCGTCGCAGTTCTCCCGCCGCCCCGCGCGGCGGCGCATCGCCGGGATCGCCGCCGCGGCCGGCCTGGCGGTCACCGCCGCGCTCACCGCGCCCGCCGCCGCGGGCGTCGCGACGGCCGCCCCGTCCGCCCCGGCGGTGCAGGCCGGGGCGATCGGCCCGGGCGTGCAGATCGCCACCCCGGTCACCGGCGGCGCCGAGCTGTGCACGGCCAACTTCCTCTACACCCCGGCCGCCGGGCAGGACGGGCACCGCGACGAGCCCGGCGGCCGCGGTGCCGAGCACCAGGCCGCCCCGGCCGGGGTGCTCTACCTGGGCGCGGCCGCGCACTGCATGGCGGGCGAGGACGCGATGTCCTCGGTCGACGGCTGCCGTGAGCCGGTCATGCCGGAGGGCATCGAGGTCGGCATCCGCGGCCGCGACGGGAAGAACTACACCGGACGGGTCGCCTACAACTCCTGGGCGGTCATGCAGGACCGCGGCGAGACCGACCCGCAGCTGTGCCTCTACAACGACCTCTCGCTGATCCAGCTGAGCCCGGCGGCCGTCGCCGTCGCCGACCCGACGGTCCCCGGCTTCGGCGGCCCGACCGGGCTCGACACGGACGGCACCGAGCAGGGGGAGAAGGTCTACAGCTTCCAGCCCAACCAGCTCGTGGCGACGCCGTACAAGCAGGGCCTGAGCCTCGGGCAGCCGGAGGGGCCGCGCACGCACGTCGTCTCCACCACGCCGCCGGGGGTACCGGGCGACTCGGGCTCGGGCTACCTCGACGCGCGCGGCCGGGCGTTCGGGCTGCTGTCGAGCCTGATGCTGCCGACCAACACCAACGGGGTCACCGACATCGCCCGGGCACTGGCCTACGCCCAGCGCTACGGCGAGGTCGGCGCCCTGGAGGTCGTCCCCGGCCGGGTCCCGTTCACACCCGGTGTGCTGCCGCTGACCGAGCTGCCCAGCGGCCCGTCGCTGCCCGCGCTCCCGCTGCCCGACCTCACCCCGGCGCCGCTGCGCTGACCCGCTGACACGGCTCCCGGGACGGGCGTGCGGTGATCCGTACGCCCGTCGGTGTGCGGGTGGCCACTCCGGACGCGCCGGGTGACCGGTTCCCGGCGTCCACCCGGTTAGACTCCTCGCCAGATCCGACAGCTCGTCCCGGCTCGGCGCCCCTATCCCGGCGCTGCGCGCGGGATGGCCGTCCGGCACCGCGAGCAGGTCGACGTCAACCCGCGACGCCCGGTGCAACGGCAGGCGCGTCCGTGCGCCGCTCTCGTACCGCACCACCCGTGGAGTCTTCCCATGACGCTCGCCCAGGACCCGACCACCCGTTCCGCCCCCGACCGGCACGAGGTGTTCGGCGCGCACGAGGGCGGCAAGCTCGCGACCGGCCTGACCGCGCCGCTGGCCGACGAGCGCGACCTGTCGATCGCCTACACCCCCGGTGTCGCCGACGTCTGCCGGGCCATCGCCGACGACGCCTCGCTCGCCGCCCGTTACACCTGGGCGCACCGGCTGGTCGCCGTCGTCAGCGACGGCACCGCGGTGCTCGGTCTCGGCGACATCGGGCCGCGCGCGTCGCTGCCGGTGATGGAGGGCAAGTCGGCGCTGTTCAAGTCCTTCGCCGGGCTCGACTCGATCCCGCTCGTGCTCGACACCACGGATGTCGACGAGATCGTGGAGACCCTGGTCCGGCTGCGCCCGACCTTCGGCGCGGTCAACCTCGAGGACGTCGCCGCGCCGCGCTGCTTCGAGCTGGAGCGCCGCCTGGTCGAGGCGCTCGACTGCCCGGTCATGCACGACGACCAGCACGGCACCGCCGTCGTGCTGCTCGCCGCCCTCGACGGCGCCTGCCGGGTGCAGGGCCGCTCGCTGTCGGACCTGCGCATCGTGATCTCCGGGGCCGGCGCGGCGGGCATCGCCTGCGCACGCATCCTGCTGACCGCGGGTGCCTCGGACGTCGTGCTGCTCGACTCGCGCGGGGTCGTCGACGCCGGCCGCGGCGGGGAGAAGGCCGCGCTGGCCGCCGTCACCAACCCGCGCGCGGTCACCGGCGGGATCGCCGAGGCCCTGGCCGGTGCGGACGTGTTCGTCGGGCTCTCCAGCGCCACGCTGCCCGAGGAGCTGCTGGCCACGATGGCCCCGGAGTGCATGGTCTTCGCGCTGTCCAACCCCGACCCCGAGGTGCACCCGGACGTCGCGGCCCGGCACGCCGCGATCGTCGCGACCGGCCGCAGCGACTTCCCGAACCAGATCAACAACGTGCTGGCCTTCCCGGGGATCTTCCGCGGCGCGCTGGACGCGCACGCCCGCCGCATCACCGACGACATGAAGGTCGCGGCGGCCCGCGCCATCGCCGACGTCGTCGCCGACGAGCTGTCCCCGCAGAAGATCGTGCCCGGCCCGTTCGACCCGCGGGTGGCACCGGCCGTCGCCGCGGCGGTGGCCCGCGCCGCGGGCGACGCCGGCGTGACCGCAGGCTGACGAACGGCCATAACCCCGGTTACGAAACGTGTGCGACCGGGGTCTGCGCCGAACGGCACGGCGCGCTGTGAGCGGTCGAACACACACGGTCGGATCGGTTGCCACCGCTCGCCGAGCACGTCACACCCTTCACCCTCCGGCGACTACCTGTCACCACCCGTGAGTGACGGGCAGAGCAACGGCGTTGGGCCGAACGGTCCCGTCACTCGCTGTATCGGGTGGCTCGATCGGTCTACCCGCCCGGATCGCCCGGCACGGTGGCTCGTTGTTCCCCACGGAGCTGCCGAACGGAACGGAGGCGGGCGTGTCGGAGCAGGAATCGCGGGCGGGACACCGTCCGGGTGCATCGGTCGGGGACCCGGCCGGTGGACGCGCGGAGCAGGCACCGGGTGCCCGCCGTGACAGGGACCGGGACCCCGGTCTCGCCGGTGACCTCGCCCGGGCCTTCGCCGGTCCCGGTGGCACCCCGGCGGGCCGCGCCCGGCCCGCTCCCGAGAACGAGCCGCTCCTCGGCCGGGCGGAGGCCCTGAACCTCGCCGCCGCGCCGGACGCCGAGATCTCCGGCGCGGGCTTCGGGGAGCCGCCGTTCGGCAGCGCCCGCCGCCTCCCCGGTGCGCCACGCCCGGCCGGCCCGGCCCCGTCGGTCGCCGAGGCGGCCCCCGGCCCGGGGACCCCCGGGTCCGGGGCCGCGGGTGCCGACGGTGCCGACCACTCCGCGGTGCAGCTCCCGCCCTCGCCCGCGATGGTCTGCGACGCCGGGGGCGTCGTCGTCCACACCAACGCCGCGCTCCGCCGCCTCGCCGGCTCCGCCGACCCGACCGGCATGCGGCTCCCGCAGCTGCTCGTCGGCCCGGACTCCGACGCCCGTCTGGTCCGTGCCGACCGCCGCCTGGCCCGGGTCAAGGTCGTCCGCTGGAACCAGCCGGGTGACCGCACCGTCGTGCTGCTCACCCCGTTCCCCGACGCCGCGCCCGCGCCGTCGGACGAGGCCCCCGCGCTCGACCTCGAGCGCGCCACCCGCTCCGGCACCTGGACCTTCGACCTGCAGGCCGGGACGCTGACCCGCAGCGAGGGGCTCGTCGAGCTCTACCGCGCGCTCGGCGTGCGCCCCGACGGCCCCGACGGCCCCATCGAGGGCGAGCAGGTCGAGCGGGTCTGCCGGATGCTGCGCCGCGGCCCGGACGCCGCGCCGGAGCCCACCACCGCGCACAGCTCCGAGATCCGCCCCGAGGGCGGCGCGGTGCTGTCGTGCCGCACCCGGATCGACCGCACCCCCGGTGGTGCCCCGCTGCGCCTGATCGGGACCGTGCAGGACGTGTCCGACCGGCGCCGGGCAGAGTCCCGCGCGCAGCGCTCCGGGCAGCGGTTCGCCGACCTCGTCGCCACCATCACCACCGGCGTCGCGATGCTCGACGGCCGCGGCCGGATCGTCGACGCCAACCCGGCGCTCTGCCAGCTGCTCGACGCCGACCTGGAGACCCTGCGCGGCGTCCCGGCACGCAGCCTGTCCGCCGAGCCACAGTCCGACGGTCGCGGCGGCCTGCCGGACTGGCTGCGCGACCCGTCGCACCCCGAGCCGACCTACCGGATCGAGTCGCTGCCGCTGCTGCGCGCCGACGGGACCCGGGTCGACTGCGAGGTCGTGGTCAACGCCGCGCCCTCCGACGACGGCCGCCCCTTCTGGCTGCTCGTCGTCACCGACGTGGGGGAGCGCCGCCGCGCCGCCGACGTGCTCCGCGAGGCCGACACCGTCGACCCGCTGACCCGGCTGCCCAACCGGGCCGGGCTGCTGGAGCTCGCCGACCGGCTGCTGGCCGGGCCGGACGCCGGCCGGGTCGCCGTGGTCTGCGGCGACGTCGACGACTTCGCCCGCGTCAACACCGGCCTCGGCCACGACGCCGGCGACACCCTGCTCGTCGAGCTGGCCGGGCGGCTGCAGCGTGAGCTGCCGTACCACTGCACGGCCGGGCGGCTGTCGGCCGACGAGTTCGCGGTGGTCTGCGCCGACGTCGACGAGGTCGGCGGACCGCAGGCGCTCGCCGCCGTCGTCGCCGGGCTGCTGCGCGGCGACGTCACCGTGGCCGGCAGCCCGATCACGCTGACCGCCTCGGTCGGCGTCGCCGGTCGGGACGCCGCCGTGGCCGGCCCGCAGGCCGACGCCCGCGGCCCCCGCGGCGACGATCTGCTGCGCTCGGCCGAGGTCGCGGTGCGCGAGGCCAAGCAGCGCGGACGCGGCACGGTCGCCGTCGCCGAGCGGGGCGCCGTCGCCCCGGCGCGCCGCCAGCTGGAACTGGAGGCCGAGCTGCGCGCCGCGATCGAGGGCGACGCGCTGCGCCTGGAGTACCAGCCGGTCGTCGCGCCGGACGGCACCGTGCTGTCCGCCGAGGCGCTGCTGCGCTGGTCGCACCCGGTGCACGGCGAGGTCTCGCCCGGCGAGTTCCTGCCGGTCGCCCAGCGCGGCGGCCTGCAGCGCGAACTGGACCTGTGGGTGCTGCGCACCGCGGCCACCGAGGCCGCGACCTGGCCCCGTGCCGGACAGGCCGTCGCCGTCGCCGTGAACCTGGCCGGGCTGCTGCCGGCCGACCCGTCGTTCCTGGCCGACGTCACCGCCGTCGTCGAGGGCGCCGGGCTGCCGTGGAACCAGCTGGTGCTCGAGCTCGTCGAGACCAGCCTGGTCGCGCTGCCGCGCCCCGCGCTGGACGCGATGAGCGAGCTCGTGCACCGCGGCGTCCGCTTCGCCGTCGACGACTTCGGCACCGGCTACTCGTCGCTGGCCCGGCTCAAGGAGCTCCCGGCGCAGACGGTCAAGGTCGACCGCGCCTTCGTCACCGGCGTCGGCACCGACCCGGCCGACTTCGCGCTGGCCCGCGCCGTCGTCGAGGTCGCGCGCGCGATGGGCCGCAAGACCGTCGCCGAGGGCGTCGAGACCGCCGAGCAGTTCCACGTCCTGCGGGGCCTCGGGGTCGACGCGTTCCAGGGCTGGCTGTTCGCCCGCTCGCTGCGCCCCGACGACCTGCACCGGGTGCTGCGCGGCGGCGGCCTGCCCACCCCGGCGACGAGCGCGACCCCGGCCGACGGGACCCCGGGCGTCTGGTGAGCCGGTCGCGCCCGCCCGCCGCGGGCGCGACCGCCGTCGTCACCGCACGAACGCGCTCTGCCCCGTGATCGCCTTCCCGACGATCAGCGTGTTCATCTCCCGGGTGCCCTCGAAGGAGAACATCGCCTCGGCGTCGGCGAAGTACTTCGCGATCCGGTTCTCCAGCACCACCCCGTTGCCGCCCACGAGCTGACGCCCGAGCGCGACGGTCTCGCGCATCCGGGTCGCGCAGAACTCCTTCACCAGCGACGAGTGCGCGTCCGAGCCCCGGCCCTCGTCGAGCAGCTGGGCGTTGCGGACCGCCATCCCCAGCGAGGCGCTCACGTTGCCGAGCATCCGCACCAGCAGGTCCTGCATCAGCTGGAACCCGCCGATCGGGCGGCCGAACTGCTCCCGCTGGGCGGCGTAGGACAGCGCCAGCTCGTAGGCGGCCATCTGCACCCCGACCGCACCCCAGGCGGCGTTGGCCCGGGTGCGCTGCAGGACCAGGCCGGCGTCGCGGAAGGTGCCCGAGCCGCCGGAGAGCCGGTGCGACTCCGGCACCCGGACCCGGTCGAGCAGGATGTCGGCGTTCTGCACGATCCGCAGCGACTGCTTGCCCTCGATCTTCGTGATCGTCATGCCCTCCGACGGCGACGGCACGACGAACCCGCGGACCGCGCCGCCGGCGTCCGGGTCGGTGTCGCGGGCCCACACGATGATCAGGTCGGCGAAGGTGGCGTTGCCGATCCAGCGCTTCTCGCCGTCGAGGACCCACTCGTCGCCGTCGCGGGTGGCGGTGGTCTCCATGCCACCGGCCACGTCGGACCCGCCGTGCGGCTCGGTCAGCCCGAACGCACCGATCGAGTCCATCCGGGACATCGCGGGCAGCCAGCGCTCGCGCTGCTCGGGCGTGCCGCCGGCGTGGATCGAGCCCATCGCGAGGCCTGTGTGGACGCCGTAGAAGCTGTTGACCGACGGGTCCACCCGGGAGATCTCCGCGTGCAGGAACCCCAGGAACAGCCGCGACGCCGGCGGGTCGGCGTAGCCGGCCCCCGCGAGGTCGAGGCCCGCGAAGCCCTTCACGAGCTGCATCGGGAACTCGGCGCGGTCCCAGGCGTCGAGCACGACGGGGGCGACCTCGGCACGCAGGAACTCCCGCACCCGGCGCAGGTCGGCGCGCTCGGCGTCGGTGAGCAGGTCGGCGTAGTGGAACCAGTCCGCGACGTGCGGGTGGTCCGGGTCGAGGTCCAGTTCGGGCTTCGGCAGGCGCGTGGGCTCCTTCGGCATGGCCCCACTGTTGCGCCGCGGCGCACCCGCCGCACGGCAGAGCGGGCCCGCGGCAGTGGTCAGGGTCATGCCCGCGGCGTCGGTGCCGAACCGGACCGCAGGTCACGCGTGAGGGGGTCCCGTGACCTGCGGCCGACCGCTCGCCCGTCGCGCACGACCGGGTTAGTGTGCTGCGACCAAGCGGGGAGCAGGGGTCCCGCGCGACGGCAGGGGGAACCGCCGATGATCGAGTTCCGGGGCGTCACGAAGCGCTTCCCGGACGGGACGGTCGCGGTCGACGAGCTCGACCTCGTCGCCGAGCAGGGGCGGATCACGGTCTTCGTGGGACCGTCCGGCTGCGGCAAGACGACCTCCCTCCGCATGATCAACAGGATGATCGAGCCGACCGGCGGCGAGCTGCACGTCGACGGCCGGGACGTCCTGGCCGCCGACCCGGCGGAGCTGCGCCGCGGCATCGGCTACGTCATCCAACAGGCCGGGCTGTTCCCGCACCGCACGATCGTCGACAACATCGCGACCGTGCCGATGCTCGTCGGGAGCAGCAAGAAGGCCGCGCGGGACCGGGCGATGGAGCTGATGGAGATCGTCGGCCTCGACACCTCGATGGCCAGGCGCTACCCGGCGCAGCTGTCCGGCGGCCAGCAGCAGCGGGTCGGCGTCGCCCGTGCGCTCGCCGCGGACCCGCCGGTGCTGCTGATGGACGAGCCGTTCTCCGCGGTGGACCCGATCGTGCGGGAGAGCCTGCAGGACGAGCTGCTGCGGCTGCAGTCCGAGCTGGGCAAGACGATCGTGTTCGTCACCCACGACATCGACGAGGCGATCAAGCTCGGCGACCGGGTCGCGGTGTTCCGGGTCGGCGGGAAGCTGGCCCAGTACGACGAGCCGGGCGTGCTGCTGTCCCGCCCGGTCGACGACTTCGTGGACTCCTTCGTCGGGCGCGACCGCGGCTACCGCGGCCTCGGCTTCCTGAGCTCCGACGACATCCCGCTCGGCCCGCTGCCGGTGCTCTCGGTCGGCGACCCCCTGCCCGACGACGGCTGGTCGCTCGTCGTCGACGGCACCGGCCGGCCGCTGGGCTGGGTCGCCGCCGGCGACGGCCCGATCGGCGAGGACGACGTCGTCCCCGGCGGCTCGCTCTACACCGTCGGCTCCGGCTCGCTGCGCGGCGCGCTCGACGCGGCGCTGTCGTCGCCGTCCGGGCAGGGCGTCGCCGTCGACGCCGACGGCCGGGTCGCCGGGGCGGTCACCGCGGACGCCGTGCTGGCCGCCCTGCCCGCCGCCCGCGACGCCGCGTGAGGCCGCCGTCGTGACCTGGGTGCTCGGCAACCTCGACCCGGTGCTGCGCGCGCTGCGCCAGCACGTCGTCTACGCGCTCGTCCCGGTGCTGCTCGGGCTGGTGCTGGCGATCCCGCTGGGGCGGCTCGCCAACCTGAACCCGACCGTCCGCGCGGTCCTGACCAACGCCGCCGGGCTGCTCTACACGGTGCCGTCGCTCGCACTGTTCGTGTTCATGCCGGCCGTCCTCGGCACCCAGATCCTCGACCCGGTCAACGTCGTGGTCGCGCTGACGATCTACACCGTCGCGCTGCTCGTCCGCACCGTGTCCGACGCGCTGACCGCGGTCCCCGGCAACGTCGTCGACGCCGCGAACGCCATGGGCTACACGCCGCTGCGCCGCTTCGTCGGCGTCGAGCTGCCGCTCGCCGTCCCGGTGATCGTGGCCGGGCTGCGGGTGGCCGCGGTGTCCACGATCAGCCTGGTCACCGTCGGCGCCGTGATCGGCTTCGGCGGGCTCGGCCTGCTGTTCACCGAGGGCTTCAACCGCAGCAACGACGCCCAGATCGTCACCGGCATCGTGCTCGTCCTGCTGCTGGCGCTGGTCGTCGACTCCGCGCTGCTGCTCGCGGGGCGGCTGCTCACCCCGTGGCAGCGGGCCCGGACCCGGAAGGCGGGCGCGACCACGTGAACCTCTTCGGATGGCTGTTCACGCCCGAGAACTGGACCATGACCGGCGGCATCCTGGCGCGGCTCGCCGAGCACCTCGGCTACACCGCGCTGACCCTGCTGGTCTCGGTCGTCGTCGCGGTCCCGCTCGGCGCCTGGATCGGGCACACCGGCCGCGGCGGGTTCCTCGTCGTCGGGCTCGCGAACGGGCTGCGCGCGCTGCCCACGCTCGGGCTGCTCGTGCTGCTCGCGACGTTCCTGGGGCTGTCGCTGCTCGGCCCGCTCATCACACTGATCGTGCTGGCCGTCCCCGCCGTGCTCGCCGGCACCTACGCCGGGATCCGCAACGTCGACCCGGCCGTCGTCGACGCGGCCAGGGGGATGGGCATGCGCGGCCCCGAGGTGCTGTGGAAGGTCGAGCTGCCCAACGCCCTGCCGCTCATCATCGGCGGGCTGCGCAGCGCGACCCTGCAGGTCATCGCGACGGCGACGATCGCCGCCTACGTCTCCCTCGGCGGCCTCGGCCGGTTCATCATCGACGGCCTCGGCCAGCGCGACTTCTCAGTGATGATCGGCGGCTCGATCCTGGTGGCGCTGCTCGCGATCATCGCCGACCTGCTGCTCGGCGGGCTGCAGAAGCTGATCGTCTCGCCCGGCCTGCAGGCCACCGGCCGGACCGCCGCCCCGCGCCGGTTGCGCGCGGTCCCCACCCGACCCGAACCGGTCCGCGAAGCGGCCTGACCCTCCCCGAGAGGACCCACCATGAGACGCACCCGACTGCTCGCCGCCGTCGCGGCGACCGTCACCGCCGCGTTCGCGCTCTCCGCCTGCGGCGGCGGCTCCGACCCGCTCGCCGGCGGCGGGCAGCCCGCCGACACCGACCAGAACACGGTCGTCGTCGGTGCCGCGAACTTCACCGAGAGCCAGATCCTCGCGTCGGTGTTCGCCCAGGCGCTGCAGGCCAAGGGCGTCACCGTCGAGACCCGCCCGCCGATCGGGTCCCGCGAGGCCTACATCCCGGCGCTCAAGGACGGCTCGATCGACCTCATCCCCGAGTACTCCGGCACCCTGCTGCAGTACCTGGACAAGGCGGCGACCCAGACCGAGCCGGACCAGGTCTACACCGCCCTGCAGTCGACGCTCGGCACCGCCGACCCGAACCTCATCGTGCTCGACAAGGCCGAGGCCGAGAACAAGGACGCCGTCGTCGTCACGAAGGAGACCGCGGCGCAGCTGTCGGCCCCGACCATCGACGCGCTCGCCGCCCGCTGCGGCGAGCTCGTCTTCGGCGGGCCGCCGGAGTTCCAGACCCGCCCGGACGGCATCCCCGGCATCGAGAAGACCTACAACTGCACGTTCAAGAGCTACCGTTCGCTCGACGCCGGCGGCACTCTGACGGTCACGGCGCTCAAGAACGGTGACGTCCAGGCCGCCGACCTGTTCACCACCGACCCGGCGATCCCGGCGAACGAATTCGTGGTCCTTGACGATCCAAAGAGCAATTTTGCTGCGCAGAATGTTGTTCCGTTGATCAATAAGGCGAAGGCGACTCCGCAGGTAGTTGATGCACTTAATGCCGTGACGGCAAAACTGACAACGCAGGAGTTACTTGGGATGGGGGAGGCGGCGGGAGCGTCTGACAAGCCGTCAGTGGAAACTATTGCCCGGGACTGGCTCAAGCGGCAGGGACTCGTCTGACCGAGCCTCTCACTACGGAAGTCCCCGTACGGAGCTGGTGTTCCCTCGTTCGGGAACGTTGTAGTTGTAACCGCATCGACAGCGGCCTGGAAGGCTGCCACACGAGGTAGGTGATGTGATGTCAGCCTGAGATGTTCGTCCGCGAGGCCGACCGGGATGAGGCTCGACGCCTGGTAAGGACTACCACGACGGCGAAGTACCTGATCCCATTACGGCGGGTGGAGATCGTGCTCGCATCGCCGCAGCGCGACCGACGCCGTCGCGATTTCCGTTGCGAAGCCGCAATGCGGGGGGGGGCCTCCACCCAGCCGAGCACAGCTGATTCCGCTGAGCAGCAACGAGATCCGACGACTCTCGCCACCCTCGCCTCCGCACCGCTGACCTGCACGGACCGGGTCATGCACTGGTCGCGCTGGCGGCGGATACGCCAGCACCAAGCCCGCGCCTGCCAGTACCGGCGCCGCGGCGAACGACCACCAGACTGAACAACTGCCGTTGCAGTACTAGGCCAACCGCAACGCCCCCCCCGAAAGGATGCTTCGGCCCCGGAAGTCAAGTCTGTGGGTGCCGAACGTTGATTGAAAAGGAACTGACCACTCCTTCGGGGATGAATCGTGTTCGACGGTCCATCTCGGGTGCTAGGCTGATCAACATCAACCATGGGGGGCGACGATGAATCGTTGGGTAAGACACTTCACCGCGTTTGCGGTAGTTGCGATGTCACTTGTCGGCGCCTCCTTGATGTTGGCTCCCCCGGCGGAGGCAGCGCCCTGGGGGGCCTGCGGCGCAAGCACTCCAGAGTCCAAGTTGGTGCGGCAGTTCGCCGTGAATGCCCGCAGCAACTACTATCTTCGCTGCGGAAACGCTAATGTGGGCTACCGACACATCGTAGCCAGGCACCGAGTGGACTTCGAAAAGTTGGCGGCCGGGACATATATGAACTGGCGAGATGTCGCTGATCTTGCGATGGAGTCGATCGCGCGAGACCCTGATGTTGCTCGGCCGGCAGGAGATGGAAAGGGGTGCTTGAACCGAGTGATCTACCTCAAGAATCTTCGTACGAACCAAGTTGTCCGCCAGCAGAACTTTCGAATGTTCGTGGTCCTCTCCACTGGAGACGTCATTACTGCGTATCCTGATGTAAGGAACTGTCCTTGATGGTTGACGGGATCAGTGGGGTGGTAATTGCTGGACTGGAGTCCGATGGATTCGAGGTGGAGGCCGAGGGTGACGCTGGAGTCTTCAGCGTTATAGGGCGAGACGATCTCGCGTATCGTCGACCCGTGCAGCTCATTGTCCACGAGTCCGACATCTCGGAGTACTGCAGCTGCATGGTGCGGGATGGCTCGTATCCGTCCTCAGTGGAGGAGGCGGCGGGGTTGGCGGCACTGCACGTCCAGGAGATGTTGGGTGCGGGCCATGACAGAAACCGCAATACAGTGCGTCGCACGGGGTTCCGGCGGACTGGAGGCACCGTTGAATTGTTTGTCGATTCGGAGCCTGTGGAAATTGAATCGGATCAGTCTCTAGGTGTCAATACATGGGTGGCTGAACGCCCTGAGCGTACTTGAGTAGAAGCAGACTGTCTCGCCACTGTGGGAGATCAGGATGAATGTCACGAGCCTGCACCGCTACCCGGTCAAGTCGATGCTGGGGGAGGACCTCGCCGCGCTCGACCTGGACACCCACGGCGTCGTCGGCGACCGGGCGCTCGCGCTCACCGACCCCGACTCCGGTCTGGTGGCCACTGCCAAGCAGCCCCGGCACTGGCGGGCCCTGCTGCGCTGCGCCTCGTCCGGCGTCGGCGACGACGTCCGGGTCACCCTCCCCGACGGCCGCACCGTGGCCGCCGGGGCCGCCGCCGGGCCGCTGGCCGAGCTGCTCGGCCGCCCGGTCGTCGTCGCGCAGCAGCGGGCCGACGGCGCCGTCGTCGAACGGCCGGACCCGGAGGACGTGCTCGCGCACGGCCTCGACGCCGAGGTCGACGCGCCGACCCTGGAGATCGCCCAGGGCACACCCGGCGGCCGGTTCGTCGACCACTCACCGGTGCACCTGATCACCACGGCGACGCTCGACGCGCTCGGCGTCGAGGCGCTGCGCTACCGGCCCAACGTCGTGGTCGCGACGCCGCCGGGCACCGAGCCGTTCGTGGAGAACACCTGGCTCGGGCGACGGCTGACCCTCGGCGACGTCGTGCTGGTCGCGACGCTGCCGACCCCGCGCTGCTCGGTGCCGACGCTGGAGCACGGCGACCTGCCGCGCGCCCCGCACGCCCTGCGCGGCCCGGCCGACCGCAACCGCGTCGAGGTCGAGGGCTTCGGTGTCCTGCCCTGCGCGGGGCTCTACGCCCGCGTCGAGCACACCGGCACCCTGCGCACCGGGGACCGGCTCGAGATCTCCTGACCGCCCGGCCCCGTCCCACCCGTTCGTGAGGAGGGACGGGGCCGTGAGGCGGGGGGTCAGGTCAGGCGGCCGTAGACGTCGGTGACCAGCAGGACCGCGAACAGGACCGACGAGATCCCCAGGATCGCGTTCGACAGCCACCGCGAGCGCGCCTCGGGCGCCACCATGCGGGTGTTGAGCAGCAGGAGCAGCGTGACCGCCAGGAACGGCATGAAGAACGAGCCCAGCACGCCGTAGACCAGGGTCAGCGCGAACGGCCGCCCGATGAGCAGCAGCGCCATCGGCGGGAACGTCAGCCACAGCAGGTACCCGCGGAAGGGCAGCGAGCGCTCGGCGCGGGCCGCCTCGTAGGCCCCGGGCCGCCCGGGCCCGTCGCCGCGCTCGGGTCCCTCTCCGTCGCCGCGCCCGGGCGTCGCGACGGCGGCGTCCTCCTCCCCGGTGACGACGGCGTTCGTCACCTCCGGCCCGATCGCGGCCTTCTTCCCGTGCGGCAGCCGGATCGCCCGCACCCAGTCGGTGAACAGCAGTGACACGCCGTTCCACACGCCGAGCAGCGAGGTGAAGGTGACCGAGAGGAAGCCGACCAGGAACAGGATCCGCACCGGCTCGCCGTAGAGGGCGCCGAGCCGGTCGGCGAGGGTGAGCAGCCCGCTGTCGGACTCGGTGAGGTTCTCCCCGAACAGGATCGTGGACCCGACGACGAGCATCGAGACCACGAAGATGCCGGTCATGATGTAGCCGGTCGCGTTGTCCAGGCGCATCATCGACAGCCACTTCGGGCCCTTCCAGCCCTTCGCGAACAGCCAGTAGCCGTAGGCGGCCATGGTGATCGTCCCGCCGACGCCGCCGATCAGGCCGAGCACGTAGACCGTGGACCCCTCGGGCAGCCGCGGGACGAGCCCGTTCGCCAGCGCGGGCAGGTCCGGGCCGACCAGGATCGCGACGAACACGACCGTCGCGAACTTGATCAGCACGAGCACGGTCATGAACTTCTCGAACGCGTGGTAGCGCTGCACCCACACCAGCGCGAGCCCGACGACGCCCGCGATCGCCGCCCACCCGCCGACCGGCAGCCCGCCGAACAGCGCGTTCAGCGGCAGCCCGACCGCCGACATCGCGGTGGCGCCGTAGACGAAGCCCCACACCACGATGTAGACGCCGAAGAAGCCGGTCGCCCAGTAGCCCAGCCGCCGCCAGCCGTCGAGCATGGTCGCGCCGGAGCCGAGGTGCCAGCGGCCGACGGCCTCGCCGAGCGCGAGCTTGACCAGCGTGCCGACGACGGCGGCCCACAGCAGCACCGTCCCGAACGACGCCCCCGCCACCATCGTCGCGACGAGGTCGCCCGCGCCGACGCCGGTGGCCGCCGCGAGCAGGCCCGGCCCGATCGAGCGGATCCGCGCCGCGCCGGTGGGGGGTTCCAGGAAGTCCGTCTGCGGTCCGGGGGAGGCCATCGTCACAGTCTCCGATCACGACGTCGTGGGGGGATCGTGCGGGTTCGCCGAGCACGCTAGGCGAGCGGAGCAGCGCATTCCAGCGCGGAAGGGTCACGAACGGACGTATCGGACCCCCCGATCGCGGTGACGGGCTACGGCGCACGGCGCACCCGCCGTTGCAGGCGGTGCACGCCCGGCGCACCATGAACGGGTACCGGGACCGGCCGATAGATTGACCGCGGCGTCGGCCGGGTCACGGTCGCCGCACGCGCACGCACGGAGGGTGGGCATGGCGAACATCGACGAGATCCGGGCCGGGATCGGGCGGGCCAACCAGCAGGCCACCGAGAGCCTCGGCGCGCTGCGGCACGCCCGCCAGGCCATCGAGGAGGCCGGCGCCGCGTTCTCCCAGAACATCTACGGCACCGCCCAGAACGACGCCGACGACGCCCGCGCCCGCTTCGCCGCCGCGTCGGAGAAGATCGACGAGGTCGAGCAGGCCCTGCACATCGCCATGCAGTCCGCCGACGACGTCGCCTCGCGGCTCTGACCGCGCCCGCCCGCCCCTGATGGCACGTCGTCCGAACCGTCGCGAGCGGATCCGGTCCGCCTTCGACGGGTTCCACCGGGCGGCGTCGCGGGCCCTGGGTGCGGCGGAGGGCCGCCGCGACCGGGCTGCGGCCCGGCACGCCGAGGTCATGGCGGAGCTGTGGCTGCGCGAGACCGGGCACGACGCCGCGCGCCGCGACCCGGGGCTGGCCCGGGTGCTCGGCAACCCGCGGCTCGCGGGCGTCCTCGCCCGGGTCGCCGAGGACCGGGCGCACGTGTTCGACCGCTGGCAGGGCGACTCGCCGCAGACACTGTCGGAGATCGTCGCCGACGCCACCCCCGGCGCCGCCGGGGACGCCCCGGCGGACTGGAGGCCGGTCGCGGGCGCCGTCGAGCCGACCGGCCCGGTCCCGGAGATGTGGGTGCTGGGCACCGGCTCGGTGGAGGGCGGTGCCCCGTTCCGGGTCGCGGTCCCGCTGCTCGACGGCGCGCACCTGCAGGTGGTGTCGACGCCACGCTCCCGCGACCGGGCCGAGGCGATGGTCGAGCAGCTGGTCCTGCGCACCGTGCGGTACTTCCGGCCCGGCGCGGTGAACGTGCACGTCTGGGACGTCGGCCAGCTCGCAGGCGCCCTGCCGGGGCTGTACCCGCTGACCCGCACCGGGCTGCTGACCGTGCACGACCCGACCCGGCTGGGGCGGCTGCTGGACCAGCTCGCGGACCGGATCCGCCGGGTGCAGACCCGGGTGCTCGCCGACGGCGCCACCTCGCTGCGCGAGCTCGCCGACCGCACGGGGGAGCGGCCCGAGGCGTGGCTGGTGGCGGTGCTCGTCGGCAACGGCCGCGAGCTGCCCGAGGCCGAGCTGCGCCAGCTGCAGCGGGTGGCGCGCGGCGGTGTCGCGGCCGGGGTGCAGCTGGTGCTGCTCGACGTGCCGGCGGCCCTGCCGCGTCCGGTGGAGACCGTCGACTTCGGGGACCCGCCGGGCGTCGACCCGGCCGACGACCGGTCGCCGGTCCCGGTGCGGACCTCGGTGACCGGGCCGCACGTGCTCGTCGAGCCGGACCCGCCGGTACCGGCCGACGACGTCACCGCGGTGTGCGAGGCGATCGCCGCCGGGCACGAGCAGTGGCGCGGACGGCTGGGCGCGTTCAAGGACATGCTGCCCCGGCGGCGCGGCGAGGGCCGCTCGCACGACGGGCTCAAGGTCGTCGTCGGGCACGAGGACGGCATCCCCGCCGAGCTGAGCCTCGACGACCACTCCCCGCACGCGCTCGTCGGTGGGCCCAGCGGGTCGGGCAAGACGAACCTGCTGCTGGCCTGGATCGCCGGTCTCGCCGCGCACTACGGCCCGGACGAGGTCGAGCTGTACCTGCTCGACTTCAAGGAGGGGGTGTCGTTCACCCCGTTCGCCCCGGACCCCGACGGCCACCGCGCCGACCGGCTCCCGCAGGCCCGGCTGATCGGCGTCAACATCAACACCGACCGGGAGTTCGGGCTGGCACTGCTGCGCCACCTGTCCGAGGTCATGCGCAGCCGCGCCGAGGCCGCCCGCCGGCACGGCGCGACCAAGCTGGCCGAGCTCCGGGTGGAACGTCCCGACCTGCGGCTGCCGCGGATCGTCGCGGTCATCGACGAGTTCCAGTTCCTGTTCACCGGTCGCGACGCCGTCAGCGCCGAGGCGACCGCGCTGCTGGAGGACGTCGCCCGGCGCGGCCGCTCGCAGGGCGTGCACCTGGTCCTGGCCAGCCAGGACGTCTCCGGCATCGACGCGCTGTGGGGCCGCTCGGCGATCTTCGAGCAGTTCGTGCTGCGGATCGCGCTGCCCCGCGCGCGGCGGATCCTCGCCCAGGACAACGAGGCCGCGCTGGCGCTCCCGCGCTGGCACGCGATCGTCAACCACGACTCGGGCGTCGCGCACGGCAACCACGTGGTCCGGCTGCCCGAGGCGGGCGGTCCGGTGGTCCGCGACGTCCAGGTCACCGCGTTCACCGACTTCCCCGACACCCCGGAGCCGGTCGTCTTCGACGGCGCCCGCGCCCCCTCCCACGACGCACTGGCCGCCCGGCTGCCCGCCGACGGCGTGCCCCGCGCGCTGGTCGGGCAGTTCGTCGACGTGCACGGCAGCCCCGCGGCCGCCGAGCTGTCCGACGGCCCCGGCCGCAACCTCGGGGTGATCGGGCCCGACGCCCGCGTCGCGGTCCCGCTGCTGTGCTCGGCCGTCCGCTCGGTGGCGGCGTCGCTGCCCGACCCGGCCGGCGCGCAGATCCTGCTCGTGCCGCTGGCCCCGGACGCGGCGGCGGCCGCGGGCGCGCTCGCCCCGGACCTGCCCGGCACGGTGGAGAAGGTGTCCGCCGACGGGTTCGCCGCCCGCGTCGCCGAGCTGGCGGCGACGGTCCGCGCCCGGGCCGCGTCGGGCGGCGGTGGGGGACACGCGTCGCTGCTGGTCGTGGTGTTCGGCGCCGACGCGGCGGAGTCGATGCTGGACCGCACCGGCACCGAGGACCTGCGGGCGCTGCTGCGCCACGGGCCCGGGGTCGGGGTGCACGTGCTGGGCTGGTGGCAGGGCGCGCAGCGGCTGAAGACGCTGCTGGCCCCGCCGGGTGCGGCGATCGACGACCTGGGCGCCTGGGTGGCGACCGGCGTGCAGGGCACCGACCTGGTGCCGCTGCTGGGCGGACAGCCGCTGGACTGGACGCCGACGCCGGGGCGCGCGCTGTTCCTCGACCGCTCCCGGCACGGCCGCCCGCAGCTGGTCATCCTGACCGACGCGGGCGGGGGCGGCCCGGACAGCGTCGCCGGAGGTGGGGTGTGAGTGCCGTGGAGCGCTACCGCGCGGTGGTGGCCGAGCTGGCCGGCGCCGTCGTCGACCTGCGGGAACGCGACGCCCGGCGGGCCGAGGAGCTGCGCCGCGAGCTGCGCGGCACCGAGCGGGAGCTGCGCGACGCCGCGGACCGGCTCACCCTGGCCCGCGGCATGTTCGAGCTGCGCTGGGAGGCGGCGTTGCAGCTGATGTGGTCGGCCGAGGAGCCGGGGCGGCCCCGGCCGCGGCCCGACCTGCGGGCCGACCCCGACGAGCACGCCGCGCTGGAGGAGGCCGCCGACGAGGCCCTGCGCGAGCTGCGCTCCTCGGGCGACCGGCGGCTGTTCCGCCTGCGCCGCGACGACGACTGACCCCGCCCCGCACGCCGCACCCGTCCGGCCCGGCCCGGCCCGGCCGCGGGCCGGATACGCCGAGATGCAGCCCGGGGCCGCCCCGCGGGTGGCGGGCAGCCCCGAGCTGCATCTCGACGGTCGTGCCGGGGGTCCGGGGCCGGTGGTAGCCGTCCGCCCCTCCCCGGCGTACCGCGTGGGCGGCACCGGATGGTGGGCGGGCGGTCAGCCCAGCGGGACGACGCCCAGCAGCAGCGCGACCCCGAGCATCACCAGCGAGCAGAGCGCGGCCCGCCAGATCACCCTGCGGTGGTGGTCGGCCAGGTCGACCTTCGCGAGCGAGACGAGCAGCAGCAGCGCCGGGACCAGCGGGCTGGTCATGTGCACCGGCTGGCCGATGATCGAGGCGCGGGCCATCTCCACCGGGGCGATGCCGTAGTGGCCCGCGGCCTCGGTGAGGATGGGCAGGATGCCGAAGTAGAACGCGTCGTTGGTGAGGAAGAACGTCAGCGGCATGCTCAGCACACCGGTGATCACCGCGAACCAGGAGCCGACCGACGGCGGTACGGCCGAGACGATCCCGTTCGCCATCGCCGTCACCATGCCGGTGCCCGACAGGACCCCGACCAGGACCGCGGCGGCGAACACCATGGACACGACGCCGACGATCGAGGTGGCGTGCGAGGTCACCGCCCGGAGCTGGTCCTCGGGCTTCGGGAAGTTCACGACCAGGGCGATCGCGGCGGCCGCGACGAACACCAGCGACAGCGGCAGGACGTCCATGCCCAGCAGCACCAGCAGCGCGACGGTGAGCCCGAGGTTGAACCAGATCAGCTTCGGCCGCAACGTCGGACGGTTCGGGTCCAGCGTGCCCTCCAGCGCGCCCCCGGCGTCGGCTCCGTCGGCGGGGCCTCCGCCCGAACCGGTGGCCGGGCCGTCGGTGGCGGTGCCCCCGCCGACCAGGGCGGGCTCGCGCACCGCCACCATCTCGTCGGCGACGACCGACAGCGTGCGGCCCGAGACCAGCAGCCGCTTGCGCTCGGAACGGCCCAGCTGCCAGGCCAGCAGCAGCACGGTGGCGATGCCGGCCACCATGCCCGGGACCATCGGGTTGAACAGCTCCGAGGGCGACACGTTCAGCACCGTCGCGGCGCGGATCGTGGGGCCGCCCCAGGGCAGGATGTTGAGCACGCCGTTCGCGAGGTTGGCGACGACGGTCAGCACCACCGGGCTCAGCCCGAGCCGCAGGTAGATCGGCAGCAGCGCGGACACCGTGATGATGAAGGTGGTCGAGCCGTCGCCGTCGAGGGAGACGACACCGGCGAGCACCGCGGTCAGCACGACCAGGCGCACCGGGTCGTTGTCCACCGTGCGCAGCACGAAGCGGATGAGCGGGTCGAACAGCCCGACGTCGATCATCGTGCCGAAGAAGATGATCGCGAAGAACAGCAGCACGGCCGTCGGCGCGAAGTCGGAGAACGCCGACGAGATCGAGTCGACGACGCCGTCCTCACCCGGCTCGGACAGGCCGGTGCCGGTCGCCACGAGGGCGAAGGTCAGGGGGACGAGTACCAGCGCCAGCGTCGGCGCGAGCCGCTTCGCCAGGATCAGGTACATGAAGACCGCGATCATCGCGGACCCGAGAACGATGAGCATCGGTGCTCCTCCTCGACGGATGTGTCGAGGAGCAACGCTAGGTCCGGGGCCCGGCCCCGGTCCCGCTTGCGGACACAGCCCACGTAGTGGTCGCTGCGTGCCCTGTGGTCGTTGTGGTCACGGGGCTACTCGTCGTCGGCGTCGTCGCGCGCGAGGAAGCTCGACAGCCGCTCGACGGCGGTCTCGAACTGCGGGTTCGCGTCGACGAAGGCGCGGAGCCGGTCGGCCAGCCACTCGACGCTGACCTGCTCGTCGCCGCGCCGGTCGACGAGCTCCTCGATGCCGCGGTCGGTGAAGTACATGCCGGCGAGGATACGGCGGCCGCCGCTTGACCCGGACGCGACGGCATCGTTTCCGATGGGTCTCCCACCGCCCCGTGAGGAGATCCCATGTCCACCGCGCCGCCCGCCGCGACCGTCGCCCCGACCCCGGTGAGCGACCGCGCGCTCGCCCCCGACCTCGCCCGGGGCGCGATGCTGCTGCTGATCGCACTGGCCCACGCGCCCTGGTTCGCCTACACCTCCGAGCTGGGGGCCACGCTGCTCCACGCCGCGGACGGCGGACCCGCCGACCGGATCGCCCAGGTCGTGACCATCACCGCCGTCGACGGCCGCGCCTGGACGCTGTTCGGGTTCCTGTTCGCCTACGGCATCGGGCAGCTCCACGCCCGCCGGATCGCCGGCGGCGGCACCGACGCGCAGGCGCGGCGGCTGCTGCGCACCCGGCACTGGTGGCTGCTCGCCTTCGGCCTGCTGCACGCGGCCCTGCTGTGGCAGGGCGACATCCTCGGCACCTACGGCGTCCTGGGCCTGGTGCTGGTGCCGCTGTTCCTGCACCGCAGCGACCGCACCCTGCGGATCGGGGCCGGGGTCCTGGTCGGTCTCGCCGTGGCCGTCCCCGCGGTGACGGGCGTGCTGGCGCAGTTCACGGGTGGCGCGACGCCGACGTCCGCCGCGCAGCAGCTCGCCCTCGCCACCCCGGACTGGTTCGCGACGCTGCCGCTGCGGCTCGCGCTGTGGGTGTCGGCGATCCCCGGGGCGTTCGTGACGCTGGTGATGCCCGCCGCGGTGCTGCTCGGGCTGCTCGCCGCGCGGCACCGCGTGCTGGAGGAACCGGGCGCGCACCTGCCCCTGCTGCGCCGCACGGCCGTCGCCGGCATCGCCGTCGGCTGGTCGGCCGGGCTGGCCCAGGCCCTCGTGCACGTCGGCGTCGTCGCGCTGCCGGACCCGGGTGCGTTCGCCGGCCTGCACATCGCCACCGGGATCGTCGCCGCGCTCGGCTACGCGGCGGTGTTCGGCCTCGTCGCGCACCGGCTGGGAACCCGTCCGACGGCACCGCTGCCGGTCCGGGCCCTGGTCGCGCTCGGCCGTCGCTCGCTGAGCGGCTACCTGGCGCAGTCGCTGCTGTTCGTGCCGCTGCTCGCCGCGTGGGGCCTCGGGCTGGGCGCGCACCTGTCGGGCTGGTCGGCGTCGCTGGTCGCGGTCGGGGTGTGGCTGCTGACCGTCGTCGTCGCCTACCGGCTCGACCGGGCCGGCGTGCGGGGGCCCGCCGAGACGCTGCTGCGCCGCCTGACCTACGGGCCGTCGCCGCGGAGCGCTCGGTAGCGTCGACGGACCGCCGCGCCCGCGGCCCCGCCGTCCCCCGATCCGGAGTTCTCATGGCACTCACCCCTCCCGTGGCCCGCACCCTGCACGACGTCGGCCTGGCCGCCTGGTTCGGCGGCTCGCTGATGGGCGTCACCGGCCTCAACGGCGCACTGGACGCGGTCGGCGACCCGGCCGAGCGCGAACGGCTCGCCGGCGCGGGCTGGGGCGGGTGGGGCCGGATCGGCACCGCCGCGACGGCGGCGCACCTGCTGGGCGGGGCGGGCCTGCTGGCGCGCGACGCGGTCCGGCGGCGTGAGCCGGGGGTCGCGGCCGCGGCGGCGACCCGGACGGCGCTGACCGGTGCCGCGCTCGCCGCGAGCGCCTGGGCCGGGGCGCTGGGCCGCCGCGCCGCGACGCCGGAGGGCCCGGACGCCGCGCTGCGCCGCCGGATCCGGGTGGCGGAGTGGGCCGTGCCGGTCGTGACCGGCGCCGCGGTCGTCGCCGGGGCGCTGCGCCGCTCCTGACCCGTGGGACACGGACGGCCCGGCCGGGGAGATCCCCGACCGGGCCGTCGTCGTGCGTGGTGTTACCGGGCGAACGCCTTGTCGATCAGCTCGGCCTGCTCGACCTCGTGCACCTTCGACGAGCCGGCGGCCGGGGCCGCCATCCGGCGCCGGGACACCCGGGTGAAGCTGCCCTGCAGCTGGGGCAGCTTCTGCGGCAGCTCCAGGCCGTAGTACGGCCACGAGCCCTGGTTGGCCGGCTCCTCCTGGACCCAGCGGACGTCACCGGCGGCCTCGGGGTAGCGCTCGAGGACGGCGGCGATCTCCTCGGCCGGCATCGGGTAGAGCCGCTCGACGCGGACCAGCGCGGCCTCGTCCACCGTGGTGTCGCCGTTCTTGCGGCGCTTGTCGCGGGCCGCGGCCAGCTCCCAGTAGATCTTGCCGGAGCAGAACAGCACCCGCTTCACACCGGAGACGGTGTCGCCCTTGCCGGCGTGCTCCGGGTCGTCGATGACCGGGCGGAACCGGCCCTCGGTGAAGTCGGACAGCGGGCTGACGACCTGCTTGGCTCGCAGCATCCACTTCGGCGTGAAGACCACCAGCGGCCGGCGCACCCCGTCGAGGGTGTGCTGGCGCAGCAGGTGGAAGTAGTTCGCCGGGTCCGACGGCAGCGCGACGGTCATCGAGCCCTCGGCGCACAGCTGCAGGAAGCGCTCGATGCGCCCGGAGCTGTGGTCGGGGCCCTGGCCCTCCAGGCCGTGCGGCAGCAGCAGCGCGACGTCGGAGAGCTGGCCCCACTTTGCCTCGCCGGAGGAGATGAACTCGTCGATGATCGACTGGGCGCCGTTGACGAAGTCGCCGAACTGGCCCTCCCACATGACGAGCGCGTCGGAGTTGGCGACCGAGTAGCCGTACTCGAAGCCGACCGCGGCGAACTCCGAGAGCGCCGAGTCGTAGGGCAGGAACCGGCCCTGCCCCTCGGCCAGGTTGCGCAGCGGGAAGTACTCCGCACCGGTGTGCCGGTCGATCAGGACCGAGTGCCGCTGCACGAAGGTGCCGCGACGCGAGTCCTGACCGGACAGCCGGACCAGCCGGCCGTCCATCGCCAGCGAGCCGATGGCGAGCAGCTCGGCGAAGGCCCAGTCGACGTCGCCCTCGCGGGACATCTTCTCGCGCTTGCGCAGCACGGGCTCGACCCGCTTGTGCACGGCGAACCCCTCGGGGAGGTTGGCGTGCACGTCGCCGATCCGGTGGACGACCTCGAGCGGGACCGAGGTGTCGAGGTCGGACGGGACGAGCTGCTCGGACTCGATCGACGGCGAGATCACCGGCGGGGTCTTCTCGAGCTCGCGCACCTCGTTGAAGACGTGCTCGAGCTGGTTGGAGAAGTCCTTGAGCGCCTGCTCGGCCTCCTCCATGGTGATGTCACCACGGCCGATCAGCGACTCGGTGTAGATCTTCCGGACGCTTCGCTTGGCGTCGATGATGTCGTACATCGACGGCTGGGTCATCGAGGGATCGTCGCCCTCGTTGTGGCCCCGGCGCCGGTAGCAGATCATGTCGATCACGACGTCGTTGTTCCAGCGCTGGCGGTACTCCACGGCCAGCTTGGCGACCCAGACGCAGGCCTCCGGGTCGTCGCCGTTCACGTGGAAGACCGGCGCGCCGATCATCTTCGCGACGTCGGTGCAGTACTGCGAGGACCGCGAGTGCTCCGGCGCGGTGGTGAACCCGACCTGGTTGTTGACGACGACGTGCACGGTCCCGCCGGTGCGGTACCCGCGCAGCAGCGCGAGGTTCAGCGTCTCGGCCACGACGCCCTGACCGGCGAAGGCCGCGTCGCCGTGCATCAGCACCGGCAGCACGGTGAAGCCGCCGTCGCCCTTGTCGAGCAGGTCCTGCTTCGCGCGGACGATGCCCTCCAGCACCGGGTCCACGGCCTCCAGGTGCGACGGGTTCGCGGTCAGCGAGACCGCGGTCTCGCCGTCGCCGAACATGCGGAAGTACTTGCCCTCGGCACCGAGGTGGTACTTCACGTCGCCGGAACCGTGCGCCTGGCCCGGGTCGAGGTTGCCCTCGAACTCGCGGAAGATCTGGCTGATCGGCTTGCCGACGATGTTGGCCAGCACGTTGAGCCGGCCACGGTGCGGCATGCCGATGACGACCTCGTCGAGCTCGCGCTCGGCGGCCTTGTCCAGCACGGCGTCGAGCAGCGGGATGACGGTCTCGCCGCCCTCCAGCGAGAACCGCTTCTGCCCGACGTACTTGGTCTGCAGGAAGGTCTCGAAGGCCTCGGCCGCGTTCAGCCGGGACAGGATGTACTTCTGCTCCGAGGAGTCCGGCTTGACGTGCGCGACCTCGATGCGTTCCTCGAGCCACTTGCGCTGCTCGGGGTCGGCGATGTGCATGTACTCCGTGCCGATGGTGCGGCAGTAGGAGTTGCGCAGCAGGCCGAGCACGTCGCGCAGCTTCATGTGGCTCTGCCCGCCGAACCCGCCGACCGCGAAGTCGCGGTCGAGGTCCCACAGGGTCAGGCCGTGGCTGAGGACGTCGAGATCGGGGTGCCGGCGCTGGCGGTAGTTCAGCGGGTCCGTGTCGGCCATCAGGTGGCCACGGGTCCGGTAGGACTCGATCAGCTCCAGCACGCGGGCGGTCTTGTCGACCTCGCCCTCGGGGAAGTCCTGCACCCAGCGGACCGGCTCGTACGGCACCCGCAGCGAGGCGAAGATGTCGTCGTAGAAGCCGTCCTCGCCGAGGAGCAGCTGGTGGATCCGGCGCAGGAAGTCGCCGGACTCGGCGCCCTGGATGATCCGGTGGTCGTAGGTCGAGGTCAGCGTGATGATCTTGGAGATGCCGAGCTCGACGAGCCGCTCCTCCGACGCGCCCTGGAAGGCGGCCGGGTACTCCATCGCGCCGACGCCGACGATCGCGCCCTGGCCCACCGACAGCCGCGGCACCGAGTGGTTGGTGCCCAGCGTGCCGGGGTTGGTCAGGCTGATCGTGGTGCCCGCGAAGTCGTCGGCGGTCAGCTTGCCGTCACGGGCCTTGCGGACCATGCCCTCGTAGGCCTGCCAGAACTGCGCGAACGACATGTTCTCGCAGCCCTTGATCGACACGACGATCAGCGAGCGGCTGCCGTCCTTGCCCGGCATGTCCATCGCCAGGCCCAGGTTCACGTGCTCCGGCGTCGCGACCGAGGGCTTGCCGTCGGTCTCGGCGAAGTGCCGGTTCATGTTCGGGAAGTCGGTCAGCGCCCGGACCAGCGCGTAGCCGATCAGGTGGGTGAACGACAGCTTCCCGCCGCGGGTCCGCTTGAGGTGGTTGTTGATGACGATGCGGTTGTCGGCCAGCAGCTTGGCCGGGACCGCACGGACGCTGGTCGCGGTCGGCAGCGTGAGCGACGACGTCATGTTCTTGGCGATGGCGTTCGCGGCACCGCGCAGCGGGGTGGTGGTCGCGCCACCCCCGTCCTGCGCCGGCTTCGCGGCCTTGGAACCGCTGCCCGCGGCGGGCTTGGCCGATGTCCCGTTCGACGACGCCGGGGCCGGTGCGCTCGCGGTGCGCAGGCGCTCCTCGGCGGGCGGCGGCTCGGCCTTCGGGGTGACCGGCGGCGGGACGTCGCGGGAGGTGGCGGTGCCCTTGCCGCCTGCCTTCCCGCCGTTCGTCACGGCCTTCTGGGCCGGGGCGTCGCCGGAGCCGGCCGCGCCGGTCTCCGTGCCGCTCCCGCTGCCCTGGTCGTCCTCGGTGGCCGCGCCCCGGGTGACCCCACCCGAGGAGGCCGCCGGGGCGGACCCGTTGCCGGCGGAGGTGTCGGCCGGCACCTCGTTCCCGACGGACGACGAGGAGGCCTTCTCACCGTCCTTGCCGTAGTCGGCGAAGAACTCGTGCCAGGCCGGGTCCACGGCCGACGGGTCCTCCTGGAAGCGCTGGTACATCTCCTCGACGAGCCACTCGTTCGGACCGAAGTCGCTCGCCTGATGGGAGGTACTGCTCGATGACACTCTGCGTCAACCGCCTTGATAGCTGCTCGATTTGTCGCGACCGGCTACCAGGTTAGTCCCCTCGGCGCGAGACCGGGCAGTGTGCCGGGTCCCACTTCGTGATCGTTTCGTGATCGACCGCACGCGGACGGCGAGCGGCACGATTCAGAAGCCGGGCGGGGACCCGAGGACGCCGACCACCGCGGTCTGCGTCGCCGTCTCGGCGACGACCGTCCCGACCGGCGGGCCGACGCGGGCCGGGCGGCGGACGGTGTCGCGCTCGCCGGCGTACTGCCCGTCGACGGGGGAGATCAGCAGCTCGGTGCGGACCGGCCCGTCGTCGTGGACGAGGGTGGGGTGCCGCTCGCCGTCGAGGTTGTCGGTCTCGCCGAGGGAGACGGCCGGCATCCGGCGCAGCGCGGCGTAGAGCACCGCGCGCAGTTCGGCGGGGACCCGGCAGGTCCGCAGCGCGTCGACCGCGCTGGGGAACGGGCCGGTGTAGCCGCGGCCCGGCGGGCTGTCGGCGATCAGCCGGTCCAGCATCGCGGCCGGGTCGCGGGGCAGGCCCGCGAGGAACGCCTCGGTGGGGTTGGCCCACGAGCCGACCTTCGCGGCGGGCCGGTGGCCGTGGAGCGCGGCGTAGAAGTCGCCGTGCGGGGCGCGGAAGCGGCCGGTGGGCCACTGGTCGGCGATGTCGAAGCCGTCCTCGATCGCGGCGGCGCCGTCGCCGGACAGCCAGTGCACGCGGCCGGTCAGCTCGCGGTCGAGCAGCCAGTCCTGGGCCGGGTCGAGCGGGGTCCACTGCTGGAGCAGGTGCTCGCTGTAGTGGACGCAGAGCTCGTCGCGGGCGAAGCAGGTCCCCATCCACCAGGCGTGCGTCGCCGTGTGCCGGTACTGACCGGGGGAGATCGGCTCGTCGGAGGTCCGGATGGCGAGCTCCAGCAAGTCGGGCTCCTCGTCATGTCGCGAGTCCTGTCGCGGGTGCCCCGGCAGGGGTTGCCCGGGGCGCCGTGAACCGTGGATGACGTCACACATTCTCTACGCCCTGCCTACGAGCCGTGACGCGACCCCCCGGTACTGGGCCGAACGGCGCAATGCCGCAGGTCCCCTCGTCGGGGGGTGACGTGGTGCTCACGCGGCCGGGCCGCGGCCGGACAGCCGGAACCCGCGGTAGCCGTCGGCGGCGACGTCGGCGCAGGTCGCGGCGTAGCGGGCGAACCCGCCGGCGTAGGGCATGAACACGCTCGGCTTGCCCGGCACGTTCGCGCCCAGGTACCAGGACGACGCGGCCCGCGGCAGCAGTGTCGCGTCGGCGGCGGCCCGGTTGTGCTCGCCCCAGTCGCGCTCGGCGGCCGGGTCGGCCTCGATCCGGTCCCGGCCGGTCGCGCGCAGGTGTGCCAGGCAGCCGGCGATCCAGTCGACGTGCTGCTCGATCGAGGTCGGCATGTTCGTGAGCACCGACGGGCTGAACGGCCCGGTGACGGTGAACAGGTTCGGGAAGCCGGACACGGCCAGTCCCAGGTAGGTCCGGGGGCCCTCGCGCCAGGCGTCGCTCAGCGCGGTGCCGTCCGGGCCGACCGGGTCCAGCCGCAGCAGCGGACCGGTCAGCGCGTCGAAGCCGGTGGCGAACACCAGGTCGTCCAGCTCGTGCAGCGCGCCCGAACGCAGCCGCAGGCCACCCGGCTCGACGGCCTCGACCGGGTCGGCCCGGACGTCGACGAGCGTCACGTCGTCGCGGTTGTAGGTCTCGAAGTAGTGGGTGTCGATCGGCGGGCGCTTGGTGGCGAAGCCGTGGTCGTGCGGGAGCAGCGCCTCGGCGGTGGCCGGGTCCTCGACGACCTCCCGGATCCGGTCGCGGATGAACTCCGAGGCGGTGGCGTTGGCGGCCTCGTCGGCGAGCAGGTCCCGGTAGGCCGCGCGGAACCGCAGCCCGCCGCGCTCCCAGGCGGCCCGGTAGACGCGCTCGCGCTCGTCGTCGGGGTCGTCGAGGGCGGAGCGGTCGTCGATCGTGAACGGGTGCCCGTTGGTGGATCCGGCCTGGATCTCGCGGATGTGGTCGTAGTCGGCCTTGTAGGCGCGCGACTCGTCCTCGGTCAGCGGGCCGTTGCGGGCCGGGATCGAGTAGTTCGGGGTGCGCTGGAAGACGGTCAGGTGCGCGGCCTGCTCGGCCAGCACCGGGATCGCCTGGATCCCGGTCGAGCCGGTGCCGACGACGCCGACCCGCCGCCCGGCGACGTCGACGCCGCCGTGCGGCCAGCTGCCGGTGTGGAACCAGCGCCCGGCGAAGTCGTCCAGGCCCGGCAGGTCCGGCACGTTCGCCGCGGACAGGCAGCCGACCGCGGTGACGAGGAACCGGCAGCGCAGGTCGGGGCCGTCCTCGACGGACACGGTCCAGCCCCGGCCGTCGGCGTCGGCGCGGGCCCCGGTGACGGTGGTCGAGAGCCGGATGTCACGGCGGAGGTCGAACCGGTCGGCGACGTGGTCGAGGTAGGCCCTGATCTCCGGCTGGCGCGGGTAGCGCTCGGTCCAGGTCCACTCCTGCTCCAGTGCGGAGTCGAAGGAGTAGCAGTAGTAGTAGCTCTCCGAGTCGCACCGCGCGCCCGGGTAGCGGTTCCAGTACCAGGTCCCGCCGACGCCGTCGGCGCGTTCCAGCACGACGGCGGACATCCCGAGCCCGCGCAGACGGTGCAGCATGTAGAGCCCGGCGAACCCGGCTCCGACCACGACCGCGTCGAACTCCTCGGGGGCGACGTCCTGACCAACAGCGCTGTCGACCATGTCACCCAGATGAGCACGCCCGCGCGGGCCCGGCAAGCCCGGACCTAGGACATCCAGGTCTTGAGCTTCTCGAACGTGTGGTTCACGTCGTCGGTCATCGGGTTCACGTGCAGGTGGGTGATCCCGTTCTCCTGCAGCGCCGCGATCCGCTCGCGGACGTGGCCCTCGGAGCCGATCAGGGTGACCTTGTCGATGAAGTCGTCCGGGAGCGCGGCCATGGCCTCCTCCTTCTTCCCGTCCAGGTAGAGGTCCTGCACGGTCTTCGCCGCGTCGGCGTAGCCCTGCTTGGCGAAGACGGTGTTGTAGAAGTTCTTGCCGCGCGCGCCCATGCCGCCGATGTAGAGCGCGTAGAGGCCGCGGGCGGCCTGGCGGGCCGGTTCGAAGAACTCCTCCTCGAGCGCGACGATCCCGCCGCCGGTGATCTGCAGGGGGCCCAGCTCGGGGGCGCGCTTGGCGTAGCCGGCCTCGAGGGCGGGCCCGAAGACCTCCTGGATCTTCTCCGGCAGCACGACGTGCGGCAGCCAGCCGTTCGCGAGTTCGGCGGTCATCTGCAGGTTCTTCTCGCCCAGCGCGGCCACCCAGATCGGGATGTCGGCGCGCTTGGGGTGGTTGATGATCTTCAGCGGTTTGCCGAGGCCGGTTCCTCCGGGCAGCGGGATCGGGTAGAGCCCGTCGTTGGTGAGCTTCTCCTCCCGCTTCCAGACCTTGCGGCAGATCTCGATGATCTCCCGGGTGCGCCCGATCGGCTTGTCGTAGGCGACGCCGTGGAAGCCTTCGATGACCTGCGGGCCGGATGCGCCGAGGCCGAGGCTGAACCGGCCGTCGGACAGGGCGTCGAGGCCGGCCGCGGTCATCGCGGTCAGGGTCGGGGTGCGCGAGTAGATGGGCAGGATCGCCGAGCCGATCTCGAGCCGCTCGGTGCGTGCGGCGAGGTAGCCGAGCACGGAGACGGCGTCGAAGGAGTAGGCCTCGGCGGCCCAGACGACGTCGAGGCCGGCGCGTTCCATGTCGGTGACGGCGTCCGCGTTGCGGATCGGGTCGTCGCCGTAGGGGAGGACGGTGGAGAGCTTCACTCCCCGTTCAGTACTCACAAGTTACTCGTCGGTCAAGCCCGGACCGGGGCGGAACCCGAATCCCAACAGGGGGGTTAACCGCACTGCCCGCGGGGTACGGGTTCCGCGACAGTGGGACGCATGACGCTCGAGGCCGCACCCCCCCGCAGCACGTCCGCGAAGCGGACGCCCGCGCCGATCGTCGACGGGCAGCGCCCGCCCGGCGCGATGTTCCTGGTCGGACTGTTCGTCGTCCTCCCGACGCTCGCGCTGTTCGCTGCCGTCCCGCTCGCGTGGGGCTGGGGCCTCGGATGGGTCGACGTCGCGCTGTTCGTGGTGTTCTACCTGGTCAGCGGCCTGGGCGTGACGGTCGGTTTCCACCGCTACTTCACCCACGGCTCGTTCAAGGCGAACCGGCCGCTGCGGATCGCGCTGGCGATCGCCGGCAGCATCTCGCTGCAGGGCAGCGTGCTCGACTGGGTCGGCGACCACCGCCGGCACCACGCGTTCTCCGACAAGGAGGGCGACCCGCACTCGCCGTGGCTCTACGGCACCGGCGCGAAGGCGCTGGTCAAGGGCTTCTGGCACTCGCACATGGGCTGGATCTTCAACCGCGACCTCACGAACATGAAGCGGTTCGCCCCGGACCTGCTCACCGACCGCGACATGATGCGCGTGGAGAAGGCGTTCCCGTTGATCGTCGTGTTCAGCCTGGCGGGCCCGGCGCTCGTCGGCGGCCTGGTCACCATGTCCTGGTGGGGCGCGTTCACCGCGTTCTTCTGGGCCGGCCTGGTTCGCGTCGCGGTGCTGCACCACGTCACCTGGTCGATCAACTCGATCTGCCACATCTGGGGCGAGCGCCCCTTCGCCTCCCGTGACAAGTCCGCCAACGTCTGGTGGCTGGCGGTCCTGTCCTTCGGCGAGTCCTGGCACAACCTGCACCACGCCGACCCGACCTGCGCCCGGCACGGTGTGAAGAAGGGCCAGATCGACATCTCGGCCGTCGTCATCCGGGGCTTCGAGAAGCTCGGCTGGGCGACCGCGGTCCGCTGGCCCACCACGCGCCGCCTCGAGAAGCTCTCGAAGAAGCCGGCCGCCACCGCGGCCTGACCCCTCCGCGTCATACGTCCGACGCCCCCGGTGCCCCGTGCACCGGGGGCGTCGTCGTGTCCGGGGCCCTAGCGGCGACGCCGGGCCGGTCGCCGCCTCCCCGCCGTCGACGGGGGGCGCGGTGCCGGCGCGGCCGGGGGCTCGCTGCGGCGGGTCCGGGTGCTGTGCGCCGAGCGGCCGCGCACGATCCCGATGAACTCCTCCATGAGGTCGCTGTTCTCCGCGTCCGGCCAGGTCAGCGCGACGCCGGACCCCGGGGCGTCGACCAGCGGCCGGTAGGTGAGGTCCCGGCGGTGGTGCAGCCGGGCCAGCGACTGCGGGACGACCAGCACCCCGACCCCCGCGGCGACGATCTCGACCGCCTCGGCCGTCGTCGGCGGGGCGTACTCCGCGGCCCGGCCGGGCGGCCCGTCGGGCCAGTCGAGCGTGTCGTCGCCGGTGCGCAGGACGATCTCGTCGGTCAGGTCGGCGACGGTCACCTCGTCGGCCGCGGTCACCACGTGCTCCTTCGGGACGACCACCACGGTGGTCTCGGTGTAGAGCGGGATCGCGTGCAGCCCGGTCCGGTCGATCGGCAGCCGGGCGACGGCGGCGTCCACCGTGCCCGCGCGGACCAGGTCCGCGGCCTCGGCGGCGGTCACCGTGTGCAGCTCCAGGGGGACCCCGGGGCGGCGCTCGGCCCACATCCGGGTCCACTTGCCGGGCGTGACGCCCGGGACGTAGCCGAGGTGGAAGGACGTGGCGGTCACCGGTCGAGGCTAGCCGCATAGCCTGGTGACATGACGCGCCAGAGGTCCGCACAGACGATGAAGCCCGCGACCGCGGCGAAGAAGCTCGGCGTGCTCCTCGACGCCACCCCGGCCGACTTCCGTGAGGGGGTCGTCTCGCGCGACGAGCTCGACGCCCTGCAGGCCGACCCGCCGGAGTGGCTGCGCGAGCTGCGTACCACCGGGCCGCACCCGCGCCCGGTCGTCGCGGACCGGCTCGGGGTGTCGATCTCGGGGCTGGCCCGCGCCGGGATCACCGAGCCGCTGACCACCGAGCAGATCGCCGCGATCAAGTCCGAGGAGCCCGAGTGGCTCGCGCGCGAGCGCGCCACCCGCGCCGAGAGCCAGCGCGAGGCCGCGCGGTTGAAGGCGCAGCAGCAGAAGAAGTAGGTCGAGGACCGGAACCGTCCTCGTCCGCCGCCAGGCTCGCGGTATGACGAGCTACCTCCTGGTCCCCGGTTTCTGGATCGACGCGACGGTGTGGGACGCGGTCGCGGGCACGACGTGGCCGCGCTCGACCTCGGCCACGATCCCGGTGCGACCGCGGAGACCCGCGTCGACGAGGTGCTCACCGCACTCGGGGACGCGGGCGACCCGGTCGTCCTGGTCGCCCACAGCGGTGCAGGCCCCGTCTGCGCCGCGGTGGCCGAGCGCGCCCGGGGCCGGCTCGCGCACCTCGTGTTCGTCGACACCGGACCGCTGCCCGACGGTGTCGCACAGATCGACTTCACCCCGCCCGACGCGCAGGCCGCGACCCGGGCGACCCTCGCCGGGCACGGCGCGCTGCCGATGCCGGCCCGTGCCGAGCTCGACGCCGCCGGCAGCAGCACCGCCGGCGTCCCGGACGCCGTGTTCGACGACGTCCGTGCCCGCTCGGTGGCCGAGCCGCCGGGGGTGGTGCTCACCGGCGCGCGTCGCGGGACGCCCGACCCCTCGCTGCCCAAGACCGTCGTGGCCTGCAGCTTCGCTCCCGACGACGTCCGGGAGCTGATCGACGCGGGCGCACCCGGGTTCGCGGAGATGGGCGGTCCGGAGTGGACGATCGTCGCGCTCCCGACGGGGCACTGGCCGATGCTGTCCGAGCCCTCGGGGCTCGCGGGAGTGCTCGACGGGCTGGGGTGACCCGCTGCCTCGGTGCGTGCCGCCGGCACTCTGCCAGGGGTGCCGGGCCGCGGGTCGAACGCCGAGATGCAGCTCAGCGGGAGTTGTGGATCTCCCCAGCCCGCTGAGCTGCATCTCGGCGTCCGGAAAGCGTCGATAGGCGACTCAGGGTCGTGCGGGGGCGCGCCGCAAGCCTTCAGCTGCGTCTCGACGGAGGTGTGCGGCGAGGGCCCGGACACGACGACGCCCGGACCGGTGACCCGGCCCGGGCGTCGTGACGCGCTGCTACGCGACGATCAGACGTCGTAGCGGTCGGCCATCATGACCTTGTCCCACGCGGCGACGAAGTCACGGACGAACTTCTCCTTCGCGTCGTCGGAGGCGTAGACCTCGGCGACGGCGCGCAGCTCGGAGTTCGACCCGAAGACCAGGTCGGCACGGGTGCCGGTCCACTTCACGTTCCCGGAGGCGTCGACGGCCTCGAAGGAGTCGTCGTCACCGGCGACCGAACGCCACTGGACGTCGGAGCCCAGCAGGTTGGTGAAGAAGTCGTTGGTCAGCGTGCCGACCTTGTCGGTGAACACGCCGGCCGTCGACCCGCCGGTGTTGGCGCCCAGCACACGCAGGCCGCCGACCAGCACGGTCATCTCCGGGGCGGAGACGCCGAGCAGGTTCGCGCGGTCGACGAGCAGGAACTCGCCGGGCAGGGTGTGGCCCTTGCCGCGGTAGTTGCGGAAGCCGTCGGCGGTGGGCTCCAGGTAGGAGAACGACTCGACGTCGGTCTTCTCCTGGGTGGCGTCGGTGCGGCCCGGGACGAACGGGACGGTGATGTCGTGCCCGGCGTCCTTGGCGGCCTTCTCCACCGCGGCGGCACCGGCCAGCACGACCAGGTCCGCGAAGGAGATCTTCTTGCCGCCGGTGAGCGAGCCGTTGACGTCGGACCGGAGCGACTCCAGCGTCGAGACGACCTGGCGCAGCGTGTCGGGGTCGTTGACCTCCCACTGCAGCTGCGGCTCCAGGCGGATGCGGCCGCCGTTGGCGCCACCGCGCTTGTCGGACTGGCGGAACGACGAGGCCGCGGCCCAGGCGGTCTTGACCAGGTCGGTGACCGACAGACCGGACTCGAGGACCTTCGCCTTGATCGACGCGACGTCGTCGGCGTCCACCAGCGGGTGGTCGACGGCCGGGACCGGGTCCTGCCACAGGAGCTCCTCCTGCGGCACCCAGGCGCCGATGTAGCGCTCCTTCGGGCCCATGTCGCGGTGGGTCAGCTTGTACCAGGCGCGACGGTAGGTGTCCTCGAACTCGGACGGGTTGTCCAGCCAGCGGCGGGTGATCTCGCCGTAGGACGGGTCGACCCGCATCGCGACGTCGGTGACCAGCATCGTCGGCTTGCGGTTCGGGTAGCCGGGCTCCGGGTCGGGGATGATCTCCGGGGCGTCCTTGGCGATGAACTGCTTGGCACCCGCCGGGGACTCGGTCAGCTCCCACTCGTAGGCGTAGAGGTGCTTGAGGTAGTCGTGGCTCCACCGGTTCGGGGTCCGGGTCCAGATGACCTCGAGCCCGGAGGTGATGGCGTCACGGCCCTTGCCGGACCGGAAGTTCTGCTTCCAGCCCAGGCCCTGCTCGGTGATGTCGGCGGCCTCCGGCTCGGGGCCGACGTTGCCGTTCTCGTCCGGGTTGGCGGCGCCGTGGGTCTTGCCGAGGGTGTGGCCGCCGACGATCAGCGCGGCGGTCTCCTCGTCGTTCATCGCCATCCGGCCGAAGGTCTCGCGGATGTCGCGGGCCGCGGCGATCGGGTCACCGCTGGCGTCGGGGCCCTCCGGGTTGACGTAGATCAGACCCATGTGCGACGCGCCGAGCGGCTTCTCCAGCTCGCGGTGGGCGAAGTCCTTGCTGCCGCCGTAGCGCGCCTCGTTGCCCAGCCAGACGTTCTCCGAGCCCCAGTAGACGTCCTCGTCGGGCTCCCACACGTCGGCGCGGCCGCCGGCGAAGCCGAACATCGGGAAGCCGGAGATCTCGTGGGCGCGGTTGCCCGCGAAGACCATCAGGTCGGCCCAGGAGACCTTGCGGCCCCACTTCTGCTTGACCGGCCACAGCAGCCGGCGGGCCTTGTCGAGGTTGCCGTTGTCGGGCCAGCTGTTCAGCGGGGCGAAGCGCTGCATGCCGGCGCCGGCGCCGCCGCGGCCGTCGTAGGTCCGGTAGGTGCCGGCCGAGTGCCAGGCCATCCGGATGAAGAACCCGGCGTAGCTGCCGTGGTCGGCGGGCCACCAGTCCTGCGAGGTGGTGATGACGGCGTCGACGTCGCGGGCGAGCTCGTCCAGGTCGACGGTCGCGAACTCCTTCGCGTAGTCGAAGCCCTCGTCCATCGGGTCCGCGGCGGGAGCGTGCTTGCGGAGGATCTTCAGGTTGAGCTGGTTCGGCCACCAGCTCTGGTTGCCGCCACCCTCGGTGGGGTGCGCGATGCGGCCGGCGGCGACGGGGCAACCGCCGTCCTGCTCGCGGTTCATCTCGCTCTCGACGGTGGGGTGCTCGTCAGACACGGGACATCCTCTCGGGATCAGTGGATGAGCAGTCGGGGCACCGGCCCCAGTAGACGACCTCGGCCTCGTCGATCACGAAGCCGTTGTCGTCGGAGGCGGTGAGACAGGGTGCGGCGCCGACGGCGCAGTCGACGTCGGCGATGGCGCCACAGGACCGGCACACCACGTGGTGGTGGTTGTCGCCGACCCGCGCCTCGTACCGCGCGACGGAACCGGTGGGCTGGATCCTGCGGACCAGCCCGGAGGAGTGCAGCGCACGCAGGACGTCGTAGACGGCCTGGTGGGACACCTCCCCGAGGTCCTCCCGCACGACACGGATGATCGACTCCGTGTCCGCGTGCTGGTGGGAGTGCACCGCCTGCAGCACGGCCAGGCGAGGACGCGTCACGCGCAGCGACGCCGCGCGCAGCATGCCCTCGTAGTCCGATGCGTTCGACACGACGGCGAGACTGCCTGCTTTTCTTGAGTCGGTCAAGTTTCGGCGTGTCTCAGTATGAGACCGGCGCCACGTCAGACGGTGCTGCGCTCCCGGCCCGCCCAGAACGGTGCCCGGAGATCCTTCTTGAGGATCTTGCCGGTCGGGTTGCGGGGGAGCTCCGGCAGGACGTCGACGGTCTTCGGACACTTGAACGACGCCAGGTGGGCGCGCGCGTGAACGAGCAGCTCCTCGGGGTCGACGGTCGCCCCCGGCGCAGCCACCACGCAGGCCTTCGGGACCTCGCCCCACCGGTCGTCGGGCACTCCGATGACGGCGACGTCGCCGACGGTCGGGTGCTCGGCGAGCACCCGCTCGATCTCGGCCGGGTACACGTTCTCGCCGCCCGAGACGATCATGTCCTTGATCCGGTCGGTGACGTAGACGTAGCCGTCGGCGTCGATGTGGCCGCCGTCGCCGGACCGCAGCCATCCGTCCGGGGTGATCGCCGCCGCCGTCGCCTCCGGCTTGTCCCAGTAGCCGCTCATCAGCTGGTCGGTCCGCACCCAGATCTCCCCGGGCTCGTCCGTGCCGAGCCGCTCGCCCGTCGCCGGGTCGCGCACCTCGATCGTGCAGCCGGTGATCGGCCTGCCCGCCGACACCAGCCGGTGCTCGACGGCCGGGTCCCCGTGGTCCTCCGGGCCCAGTGAGCTGACCACGCCGCAGGCCTCGGTCATCCCGTAGACCTGGTGCAGCTTCGGGCCGAACAGCGCCAGCGACGCCCGCATCACCGGCAGCGGCATCGGCGAGGCGCCGTAGGAGATGGCCCGCAGCGACGTGTAGTCGCGGTCGGCCGCGCCCGGCACCTGCGTCATCGCGCCCATCAGCGCGGGCACCCAGAACGTGTGCGTGATGCCCTCTGCGGCGACCATGTCCAGCAGCGCCGCCGGGTCGGGCATCCGGGCCATCACGATCCGCGCGCCCTGGGCGAGCGCGAGGAAGGCGTAGCTGGTCCCGCCGACGTGGAACAGCGGCATCGCGACCTGCACGACGTCGGTCGGCGTCAGCTCGAAGTCCGCGGCGACGTGCGCGGCGTGCGCCAGCATCGCGCCGTGGGTGAGCATCGCGCCCTTCGGGAACCCGGTGGTGCCCGAGGTGTAGAGCTGTACGAAGCAGTCGCCGGGGCCGGCGTCGTAGGGGTCGGTGTCCGGCTCGTGCGCGGCGAGGAACGCCTCGTACTCGTCGGCGTCCCCGCCCACGTGGAGCACCCGCTCCACCGCGGTGAGCTTCTCCCGCAGCTGCCCGACCGCCCCGGCGAACTCCGGGCCGACCAGCAGCAGCCGCGCCCGGGCGTCGCCGATCACGTAGACGATCTCCGGCGGGGCGAGCCGGAAGTTCACGACCGCGTTCGCCGCCCCGATCCACGCGCACGCCAGCGACAGCTCCAGGCACGACGGGTGGTTGAGGTCCAGCACCGCGACCCGGTCGCCCGGGCCGATGCCCTCCGCGCGCAGGGCCGCCGCGAGCCTGCGCACCCGGACGTCGAGCTCGGACCAGGTGCGGCGGACGTCGCCGAAGCGCAGGGCCTCGTCGTCCGGGCGCCCGGTGGCGTGGGTGCGCAGCAGGGAGGACACGGTGCTGGTCGGGTCGATCACGGGGTGGCTCCTCGGGGCTCGTCGCTGAGCGTGTGACGCACGCCATTCAAGTCCGTTTCGTCGGTCTCGCGCCAGTGCCGACCGGATCGGTCCGATCCCGGGACCCCAGGTGCGCGCGGGAAGGCCGGGCGCAGGTCGAGGGGGCCGATGTCGTCGCGGTGGCGCACGACGAGGTCGCCACCGCGACGGAGGAGATCGCGGCCGGGGTGCCGTCGGCGACGTGGCCGGTCGACGACCAGTCGCCGGAACGCACGCGTTCCGTCGGTCGCTAGGGTGAGGGTGTGACCGTCCGACGAGCCACCACCGGCGGAGCGGTGCTGCGCCCCCGCGTCACCGAGGCGATCGTGTCCGCGACCTTCGCCGAGCTGGCCGCGTGCGGGTACGCCCGCCTGTCGATGGAGGCCGTCGCCCGGCGTGCGGGGGTGGGCAAGGCCGCGCTGTACCGCCGCTGGTCGTCGAAGCAGGAGATGCTGGCCGACCTGGTCCGTCAGGCCGTCGCCGACACGTTGCCCCCCGCTCCGTCGACCGGCGCGTTCCGCAGCGACCTGCGGGAGCTGCTCGGGGAGCTGCGTGACCAGGTGGCCGCCCCGGTGGTGGCGGACGTGGTCCCGACGCTGCTGGCCGAACTCCGCCACACCCCGGCCCTCGCCGAGGTGGTGCAGGCGGACGTGGCCGGCCCCCGGCGGGAGGTCGGCGTGGAGATGCTGCGGGCGGCGGTCGAGCGGGGGGACCTCCCGCCGTCGGTGGACGTCGATCTCGCGGTCGACCTCCTGATCGCTCCGCTGCTGTTCCGGGTGCTGGTCACCGGGGCGGCGTGCGACGACGCGTACCTGGACACCCTCGCCGCGGCGGTCGAGGCGGCGGTGCGCGCCACCGCGTAGCGGTCGTGGTCCCGGCCGCCGCCGTCGGGCCGGTCCCGCGCCGGGGCCGCCTCCCGGCGGGATCCCGGGCTGGGCGAGGATGGCCGGCAGGCGACGCCCCGGTGCGAACCGGGGCGCGACGCGAGAACGGCGGGAGGCCGGAGTGCAGGAGACCGCGTCCACGGACCCGGCGACGGCGGCCGGGAGCGGGCGGATCGTCGTCGAGGGTCTGGGCAAGAGGTTCGGCCCGGTCGAGGCCGTGCACGACCTGTCGTTCACCGTCGAGCCCGGCTCGGTGACCGGGTTCCTCGGACCCAACGGCTCGGGCAAGACGACGACGCTGCGGATGATCCTCGGCCTGGTCGTGCCCAGCACCGGGCGCGCGCTCGTCGACGGCGTCCCGTTCTCCGCGCTGACCTCGCCCGGCCGCGTCGTCGGCGCGGTCCTGGAGGTCCAGGGCGTGCACCCGCGGCGCACCGCGCGTGCGCACCTGCGCGCCGCGGCCGCCGCGATCGGCGTCCCCGACTCGCGGGTCGACGAGGTCCTCACGCTGGTCGGCCTGGCCGCCGCCGCGGACCGCTCGGCGGGCGGGTTCTCGCTCGGCATGAACCAGCGCCTGGCCCTGGCCGTCGCGCTGCTCGGCGACCCGCGCATCCTCGTGCTCGACGAGCCGGGCAACGGCCTCGACCCCGACGGCATCGCCTGGCTGCGCTCGTTCCTGCAGGCCTTCGCCGCGTCCGGGCGCAGTGTGCTCGTCTCCTCCCACCAGCTGGCCGAGATGGAGCTGACCGCGCAGCGCCTGGTCGTCATCGACCGTG
Organism: Pseudonocardia sp. 2-7; assembly: GCF_056341085.1. Taxonomy (NCBI): domain Bacteria; kingdom Bacillati; phylum Actinomycetota; class Actinomycetes; order Pseudonocardiales; family Pseudonocardiaceae; genus Pseudonocardia; species Pseudonocardia sp. 2-7. The sequence goes on along the minus strand of NZ_CP094507.1, from coordinate 4,456,331 downwards.
GTGCCTGCCGGTTCGACGGCACCGTCGCCGAGCTGCGCGCCGGCCACGGCTCGCGGGTGCTCGTGCGCGCCGCGGACCCGGCCCGGCTGGCCGAGGCGCTCGCCACGGACGGGATCACCGAGATCGACCGCGTCGACGACGGCGTGCTGGCCGTCGGCGGGGCCGACGCGGTCCGCGTCGGGGACCTGGCGCTCGCCGCGGGCGTCGCCGTGTACGGCATGAGCGAGGAGCGGGCCGGGCTGGAACAGATGTTCCTGCGCCTGCTCGCCGGGGAGGAGCAGCGCTGATGGCGACCGTGAGCCTCGACCGCTTCCGCGCGGTCCTGACCGCCGAGGTCCGCAAGACCCTGTCCACCCGGGTGTGGTGGCTGCTGTTCCTGCCGGTGCTGCTGCTCGCGCTGGCCCAGAGCCTGCTCGGCAGCATCCTGCAGCTGCTCGTGCCGCAGGCCACCGAGACCTCGTCGATCCTGATGCTCGCCGGGCTGGCGTCGGCGCTGACCATGACCGCGATCGTCGGCGGCGCCTTCGGGACGCTGCTGGGCACCGGCGACTTCCGGCACCGCACCGTCACGCTGGCCTACCTGACCGGGTCCCGTGGCCAGGTGCTCGCGGCCAAGGCGCTGATCGCTGCCGTCGTCGCCGGGCTGTACGCGCTGTTCCTCGTCGTGGTCGGTCCGCTGCTCGGCGGTGCGGCGCTCGGCGGCCAGCAGCTGCCCGACCTCGGGCGGCTCGCCGGGCTGGGCGCGATCGGCATCCTGGTGTGCGCGCTGTGGGGGGTCCTCGGCGTCGCCGTCGGGACCCTGGTGACCAACCAGGCCGGGGCGATCGCGCTCACCGTCGGCTACCTGCTCATCGGGGAGAACCTGATCGCCGGGGCACTGCGCGCGGGCGACGGGTCCTCGCTCGGCGACCCGTCGGTGTTCGCCCGGCTGACGCCGTTCCTGCCCGGCAACGCCGGTGACCTCGCGATCTGGGAGCCGGTCGTGAGTTCGGCCGGGCTGGGGGCGCAGTCGCAGTTCGTCCTGGAGTTCCTGGCCGGGGTCAGCGCCCCGCCGCCCGGCTGGGTCGGGCTGCTGGTCCTGGCGGTCTGGACGGCCGCGGGGATCGCACTGGCCGCCGTCGTCGGGGCGCGGCGGGACATCACCTGAGACGAGCCGGCGGCCCCGGGCCCGGCGCTGCCGTGCGTAGGGGACGCCGCTCCCGAGCCGCCTCGCGCGGTGAGCACCGCCGTAGCCCTGTCGATCAGCGCATGAGCGTCGTCCTCCCGGCTCCCGGCCGCGCTCGTGTACTGATCGACGGCGCGGGTCCGGAGCGACGAGGTGGCGGCGCAGCGGCGGCGGTGGCCGGGAGTCCGGTGGGCGGTGCGGGGGAGGCCGTCGTCGACGGCGGGTGTCCGCCGGCCCCGCGCCGGGCGGCGTCGCCGGGCCGGTTGTCGGGGGGCGGGCATAGCCTGGCGACGTGCCCTCTCCCCACCCCTCCGCACGCCCCGGCTGGATCCGCAGACTGTCCACGGCATGCATGCGGCACCGCCGCGTCACCGTCGGTGCGCTCGTCGCGTCGATGCTCGGCGTCGGGCTGGAGGCGATCGGTCCGCTGCTGATCCGCGAGGGCGTGAACGGCGCGATCGGCGGGGACACCGGCGTGCTCGCGCCGGTCGTCGGCGGGCTCCTGGTGCTGGGCGTGCTGAAGTTCGTCGGTGCGTTCGTGCGCCGCTACCTCGGCGGCAAGATGGCGCTGAACGTGCAGCACGACCTGCGGCGCGCGGTGTTCGGCGCGGTACAGCGTATGGACGGCGTCCGCCAGGACCGGCTGCGCACCGGCCAGGTCGCCTCGCGGGCCATCTCCGACCTGCAGCTGGTGCAGGGCTTCCTGTCGATGGTGCCGCTGTCGGCGGGCACCGTCGTGCTGGTGGTCGTCGCGATCGTCGCGATGCTGTACCTGTCGCCGCTGCTCACCGTGGTCGCGCTGGTCATGCTGCCGCTGGCGTTCCTGGCCACCAACAGCATCCGGCGCAGGCTGTTCCCGGCCACCTGGTCCGCGCAGCAACGGGCCGCCGAGATCGCGCAGCAGGTCGAGGAGACCGTCACCGGCGTGCGCGTGGTGAAGGGATTCGGGCAGGAGGCCCGCGAGACCGCCACGCTGGAAGGACGGGCCCGCCGGCTCTACGGCGAGCGGCTGCGGGCCGCCGGGCTGACCGCGCGGCTCAACCCGATGCTGCTCGCGCTGCCCGGCCTGGGACAGGTCGCGGTGATCGGCGTCGGTGGCTGGATGGCCGCCCGCGGCACGATCGACCTCGGCACGTTCCTGGCGTTCACCACCTACGTCGGGATGCTCGTCGGGCCCGCCCGGCTGATCGGCGCGCTCGTGGTCACCGCGCAGCTGACCCGGGCCGGGGCGGAGCGTGTCTTCGAGATCGTCGACGCCGCACCGGGGATCGTCGACCCGGAGCGTCCGGCCGCGCTGCCCGAGGGCCCGCTGACCGTCGAGCTGGACGACGTCCGGTTCGGCTACGAGCCCGCGGGTTCCGGCCCGGACGGCGACGCCGCCCCCGATCCGGTCCTGGACGGGCTCTCCCTGCGCGTCGAACCCGGCGAGACCCTCGCCCTGGTCGGTCCGCCCGGCTCGGGCAAGTCGACGGTGGCCCTGCTGCTGCCCCGCTTCTACGACCCGCAGGCCGGGCGTCTCGCGATCGGCGGGGTGGACCTGCGCGACCTGCGGCTGCACGACCTGCGCGCCGAGCTGGGGGTGGTGTTCGAGGAGGCGTTCCTGTTCTCCGACAGCATCCGCAACAACATCGCCTACGGCCGGCCCGACGCCGGCGAGGACGAGATCCGCGCCGCCGCCGAGGCCGCGCAGGTGGCGTCGTTCGTGGAGGACCTGCCCGACGGCTACGACACCGAGGTCGGCGAGCGCGGCCTGACCCTGTCCGGCGGTCAGCGGCAGCGGATCGCGCTGGCCCGGGCGATGCTGACCCGGCCGCGGGTGCTCGTGCTCGACGACGCGACCTCCGCGGTCGACACCGCGACCGAGGCCGCGATCCACGAGACCCTGCACGAGCTGACCGCCGAGCGGACCACGCTGCTGGTCGCGCACCGGCGGTCCACCCTGGCGCTGGCCGACCGGATCGCGGTGCTGGACAAGGGCCGGGTCGTCGACACCGGCACCGAGGACGAGCTGCGCGGCCGGTGCGCGCTGTTCCGGGAGCTGCTCGCCACCGGCCCCGCCGACGAGCTCGGCGGCGGTACCCGCGAGCCCGCCGCCCACGAGGCGGCACCCGGCACCGGCACCGGCACCGGCACCGGCACCGGCACCGGCGTACTCGCCGATGCAGCGGCGGGCCCGGCCGTCACCCCGGAGCTGTGGCCGCGGGTCAGCATCGAGGAGGACCCGGACCGGGCCCTGACCCGCGACGGCGGCGGCGGCGCGGCCGGCTGGGCCGGTGGGATCAGCGCGACCCCCGAGCTGCTCGAGTCCGTCGCGAAGCTGCCCCCGGCGAAGGAGTCCCCCCGGCTGCGCGGCGACGACGACCCGACCGCCCCCGATCCCGCGTTCCGGCTGTCCTCGCTGCTGCGCCCCGTGCGGTGGCTGCTGGTGCTCGGCGTCGCGCTGATGACCGCGGACGCGCTGGCGACCCTGGCCCTGCCCAGCATCGCCCGGATCGCCGTCGACGACGGCATCGCCGACGGCGCCACCCGGGTCCTGCTGCTGGCGGCGCTGGCCGGGCTGCTGATCGTCGTGCTGGACGCGGTCGTCGTCGGGTTCCAGACGCTGGTCACCGCCCGGGCCGGGGAGAGCCTGCTCTACCTGCTGCGGCTGCGCAGCTACGCGCACCTGCAGCGGCTCGGCCTCGACTTCTACGAGCGCGAGCTGTCCGGCCGGATCATGACCCGGATGACCACCGACGTGGACGCGCTGTCCACGTTCCTGCAGACCGGGCTGGCGCAGGCGGTCGTCAGCCTCCTGACGATCGGCGGGGTCGCGACCGCGCTGGTGCTCACCGACCCGCAGCTCGCGCTGTACGCGCTGGGCTGGCTGCTGCCGCTGCTCGCGGTCGGCACCGTGGTGTTCCGCCGGTTCTCCTCCCGCGCCTACGCCGAGGCCCGCGAGCGGGTCAGCGTGGTCAACGCCGACCTGCAGGAGAACGTGTCCGGGGTGCGCATCGCGCAGGCCTACGTCCGCGAGGAGCTGAGCTACGACCGCTTCGGCGAGCGCTCCGACGCCTACCGCCGGTCGCGGCTGCGCGCGCAGCGCTACATCGCCACCTACTTCCCGTTCGTGGCGTTCCTGTCCGACATCGCCACGGCGGTCGTGCTGTTCGTCGGCGGGACCCGCATCGTCGGCGGGGACATCACCCCGGGCGTGCTCACCGCGTTCCTGCTGTACCTGACCCTGTTCTTCGGCCCGGTGCAGCAGCTGTCGCAGGTGTTCGACGGCTACCAGCAGGCCCGGGTCGGCCTGAACCGGATCTCGGAGCTGCTGCGCACGCCCACCTCCGTCCCGGACGAGCCCGAGCGGCCGGCCCCCGTGCCGCCGCGACTGCGCGGCGAGGTCGAGCTGGACCACGTGACGTTCCGCTACCCGGGGGTGGACGCCCCCGCCCTCGACGACGTGTCGCTGCGCGTCGGGGCGGGCGAGACCGTCGCGCTGGTGGGCGCGACCGGAGCCGGCAAGTCGACGCTGATCAAGCTGATCGCCCGGTTCTACGACACCGGCGACGGCCAGGTCCGCGTCGACGGCGTCGACGTGCGCCGCTTCCCGCTGGCCGGGTACCGCGCGCGGCTCGGGGTGGTCCCGCAGGAGGCGCACCTGTTCACCGGTGACGTCGCCTCGAACATCGCCTACGGCCGACCGGACGCCCCGCCGGAGCGGATCGAGGCCGCGGCCCGCGCGGTCGGGGCGCTGGGCCTGGTGCGGTCGCTGCCGCAGGGGTTCCGCACCCCGGTGGGGGAGCGGGGGCAGGGCCTGTCGGCGGGGCAGCGGCAGCTCGTCGCGCTGGCGCGGGCCGAGCTGGTCGACCCGGACGTCCTGATCTTCGACGAGGCGACCGCGGCACTGGACCCGGCCACCGAGGCCACCGTGCTGGCGGCGGGGGAACGGGTAGCGTCGCGGCGGACCGCGTTCGTCGTCGCCCACCGGCTGCAGACCGCGCGGCGGGCGGACCGGATCGTGGTGCTGTCCGGCGGTCGGATCGCCGAGGAGGGCACGCACGACGAGCTGGTCCGCGCGGGCGGTCGCTACGCGGCCCTGTGGCGCGCGGGAGAGCTGGAGCCCGAGCCGGACAGCCCGCTGGCCGCACAGACCTGAGCGCGGCCCGGGGGTCAGTCCCGCAGGTGCTCGGCCCGTGCGGCGACCGCGGCGCGGCGCGGGTCGTCCCGGTCCAGCAGGTCCAGCAGCAGCTCGTGCGCCTCCAGGTCGTCGGTCCCCAACGGGTGCACGACGAAGCGGTGCAGGAGCGCGACGTCGTCCGAGGCGAGCACGGCGTGCCGCAGCCCGACCGCGAGCTCGTCGCGCAGCTCGCGCACGGCGGGCGCGTCGGAGCGGGGCAGCAGCTCGCCGTGGCAGGAGTCGAGCGCGTCGGAGACCCGGCCGTCGCGCAGCGCCGCGCGGACCCGCAGGAAGTCGGCCTGGGGCCCGGCCGCCAGCCGGTAGGGGCGGGTGAGCAGCAGCTCCGCGCCCAGCGACGACCGCAGCCGGTGGATCTCGCCGCGGACGGTGGTCGGGTTGCCGTCCTCGCCGTAGAGCATCAGGGTCAGCTGCTCGCCGGAGAGCCCGTCGGGGTGCAGCGCCAGCGCGGTGAGGATCTCCGCCGGGCGCAGGGTGGCGGCGAACTCCTCGCCGTCGAGGGTGACGCGCGGACCGGCCCCGCCGGTGAAGCGCAGCTCCAGCGGGCGGGGCGCACCGGTCGGCGCCGTCGGGACGACGCGCCCGCGCCGCCGCGACGGCGGCACCAGCAGGTAGCCCTCGGTCAGCCTCTCGACGGCCATCTCCCGGCCGTCGCCGAGCTGCACCCGGTCGACGCCGTCGTCGAGCCGGATCCGCTCGGGGAACAGGCCGTAGGGCTCGCTGGCGATGACCCGGCCGCTCGCGGACAGCAGGGCGCCCTCGGAGCCGCGCAGCGCCGCGAGGTGCGGCATGTTCTTGACCCGCAGCCGCTCGTCGGCGATCGCCAGCCGCACCCGCAGCTGGTTCTCCGCGAGGTGCGCGGTCGCCGTCACCAGCTGCACCAGCGCGGGGTGCACGGTGTGCAGCGGCCCGGAGATGTCGATCGCGCCGATGGTGTCGCCGGTGTCGGGGTCGTGCACGGGGGCCGCGACGCAGGTCCAGTCGTGGTAGGTGCGGACGAGATGCTCGGCGGAGTGGATCCGGACCGGCTCGTCGACGGCCAGCGCCGTCCCCATCGCGTTGGTGCCGATCGTCTCCTCGGCCCAGCGGGTGCCCTCGACGAGTCCGACGTCGTCGGCGGAGTGCAGCAGGCCGTGCGCGCCGTCGCGCCACAGGACGGTGCCGTCGGCGTCGGTCACGAGCATCACGTGCATCGCCTCGTCGGCGATGCTCACGAGGGTGGAACGGAGCAGCGGCATCACCGCGTGCAGCGGGTGGCCGGTCCGGACCTCCTTCAGCTCGTCGGCGAGATAGATGAGCGGGGGGAGTCGGCCCTCCGGGTCGACGTGCGCGGCCAGGCTGCGCTGCCACGAGTCCGAGACGACCGGGCGGGGGGTGCCCGCCGAACCGCCGGCGCCGAGACCGTCGTCGTAGATGCGCCGCAGGCGATGTGCGTCGGCGACCATCTCCTCGGGGGACGTCCCGCCCTCGGCTCCGCTCACGTCGCCTCCCGTCACGGCTGGGGGCACGTCGTGCCCTGCTCCCACGTGATGTCCCGCGCCGGCGCGGGACCGTCCCGGAATCGGTGGACCGTCCCGGGGTCGTGAGCATACCCGCTGCTCGGGGGCTCGACCCCTCGTGACCGGGGCGGGATGCGACGTCGCTCGATCGCGCGCAACGCGGGGGCAACGTGGCGCTCCCTACGGTTTGCCGCATCGGGACGCCGGGTGGCGTTCCTGCGATGACGCAACAGATCCACCGGAGGACAGCGATGACGCTCGAAGCCGTTCGTGAGGCCACCGATCTGCGTGCCGGCCGCGGGGCCGACGGCGCGGATGTGATCCGCCGCGCGGCCCGGGTACTCGTCGTCGACTCCGAGCCGGTCGTCCGGCACGGGCTGCGCGCCCTGCTGACCGCCGAGCCCGACCTGGCTCCGGCCGGCGAGGCCGCCTCCCCGCGCGACGCCCTGATGGCCGCCGAGCGCGCCCGCCCCGACGCGATCATCGTCGACATCGAGTTCGCCCGCGACGAGCGGCCCGGCCTCGACCTGGTGCGCGCGCTGCTGGAGCGCTGCCGCGGGGTGAAGATCCTCGTGCTGACCGGCTGCCGTGACCGCGACTCGATGATGCGCACCGTCCGCCTGGGTGTCCACGGCTACCTGCGCAAGGGTGCCGACACCGCCGAGATCGTGCGGGCGCTGCGCACGGTCCTGCGCGGCGAGGGTGTCTTCGACCCGGGCACCGCGAGCGCCGGCCCGCTGCAGGTGCTGCGCGACACCGACCCGGCGCCGTCGCCCACGCCGGACCTCTGCAAGACCTCGCTGCTGACCGACCGCGAGAACCAGGTCCTGCGGCTGCTCGCCGTCGGCCTGTCCAACCGCGAGATCGGGACCCGGCTGCGGATCTCCGAGGCCACCGTGAAGTTCCACGTGCGGAACCTGCGCGACAAGCTCGAGGTCCGTCGTCGCACCGAGATCGTCTACACCGCCGCCCGCCAGGGCATCGTCTGATCCCGCCGGGCCGGGGCGAGGCACGCGCCCGCCCCGGTCCGTGCCCTCGGCCAGCGCACGCGCGACCGGCGCGGTCACCCGACGGGTGACCGCGCCGGTCGCGTTGCGTGGTCGACACCACCCCTTCCGGGGATGCGTTCACCCGGCGGCCACCTTCTCCTCACCCCACGGGAGAACGGGGGTGCTGGGATGCGGAGGAAACGGACGGTTCCGAACGGACCGGACCGGACCGCGTCATCCCACCACGACCCCAGGAGGACGACCGTGGCCCACAGCTGCCCCGGCGACGCCCCCCAGGCCGGCCCCCGCCGTGCCCTCCCGCTCCTCGACCGCGTGCGGCACGGACGTCAGGGCCTCACCTGCCGCTACCGGTGCGGCGACGCCTGCTCCCGGCCCGAGCCCAACCCGTCGTCGAACGCCTACTTCGGTGACGTCATGCAGGCCGTGCTCGACCGGCGCGGGATGCTCCGCGCCGGTGCGGTGATCGGCCTGGGCGCCGGGGCCGGTGTGGCCCTGGCCGGCACCGCCTCGGCGGCCGAGCCCGTCCCGGCCGCGCCGGCCCACCCGCTCGGTGCCGACGTGGCCGCGCCGGCGCAGGCCCGGCCCCCGCGCGGGCTGCAGTACGAGACGGTCGCGCCGAACCTCGACGACGCGATCCGCGTGCCGGTCGACTACGCGAGCAACGTCGTGATCCGCTGGGGCGACCCGATGTTCCCGGACGCGCCGGAGTTCGACTTCGAGAACCAGACCGCCGCCGCGCAGGCCCGCCAGTTCGGCTACAACAACGACTTCTGCGGGATCCTGCCGATCGACGGCCCCGGCCGCCGCTACGTCATGTTCTCCAACCACGAGTACACGCTCGAGCCGCTGATGTTCCGCGGGTACGACGAGGACGCCCCCACCCCCGAGCAGATCCGGATCGGCATGGCCGCGCACGGCGGCGGCGTCGTCGAGGTGACCCGCGACCTGCGCACCGGCGAGCTGCGCTACGACCGCGACGGGAAGCTCAACCGGCGCATCACCGCCGACACCGAGATGGTGCTCGACGGCCCGGCCGCCGGTGCCGAGGTGCTGCGCACGAAGGCCGACCCGACCGGGCGCAGCGTGAAGGGCATGATCGGCAACTGCGCCGGCGGCACCACCCCGTGGGGCACCTTCCTGTCCGGCGAGGAGAACTTCGACGGCTACTTCGCCTCCGGCCCGGTCACCGACGAGCGCGCGAAGCGCTACGGCATCTCCGAGGGGTCCTCGGAGCGCCGGTGGGAGACCGTCGACCCGCGCTGGGACCTCGCGCAGGAGCCGAACGAGGCCAACCGGTTCGGCTACATCGTCGAGATCGACCCGCACGACCCGCGCTCGAAGCCGGTCAAGCACACCGCGCTCGGCCGCTTCAAGCACGAGGGCGCCACCGTCGCGCTCACCCGGGACGGGCGCCCCGTCGTCTACATGGGCGACGACGAGCGCTTCGACTACGTCTACAAGTTCGTGTCGGACAAGCGGATGCGCCGTGGTCACAGCCGGGCCGCCCGCGAGCACAACGCCACCCTGCTGTCGTCGGGCACGCTCTACGTCGCGACGTTCACCGGGGACAGCCCGGCCGCGGAGATCACCGGCACCGGGGCGCTGCCGCGCGACGGCCGCTTCGACGGCTCCGGGCAGTGGAAGCCGCTGGCGTCGACCACGAAGTCCTACGTGGACGGCATGAGCGTCGCCGACGTCTTCGTGTTCACCCGGCTCGCCGCGGACAAGGTCGGCGCGACGAAGATGGACCGCCCGGAGGACGTGGAGCCCAACCCGCGCACCGGGAAGGTCTACATCGCCTGCACCAACAACTCCGACCGCGGCAAGGCGGGCGCCAAGGCCGGTCCGGACGAGGCGAACCCGCGCAACGCCAACCAGCACGGCCACGTCATCGAGCTGACCGAGACGCGCGACGACCCGGCGGCGACGACGTTCGCCTGGAACATCCTGCTGGTCTGCGGGAACCCCGACGACCCGTCGACCTACTTCGGCGGGTTCGACAAGTCCCAGGTCAGCCCGATCACCTCGCCGGACAACGTGGCGTTCGACCCCTACGGCAACCTGTGGGTCTCGACCGACTCCACCCAGGCACTGGAGATCAACGACGGCCTCTACGGCGTCGTGCTGGAGGGGCCGCAGCGCGGCTCGACCCGGCTGTTCGCCAGCGTCCCGGTCGGCTCGGAGTGCTGCGGGCCGGTCGTCACCGAGAACTTCGTGCTGGTCTCGGTGCAGCACCCGGGCGACGTCGACGACGCCTCACCAGAGAGGCCCGCGTCGCACTGGCCCGACGGCGGCGCCGCGCAGCCGCGTCCGGCCGTCGCCGCGATCCGGCACCTGAAGGACGGACGCCCGGCGAAGATCGGCGTCTGAGGCCACCGCCGCCCGGTCCGTGCTCCGCCGCGGACCGGGCTGCGGGTCAGGCGCAGCGGCCGAGGTCCGGCTCGCCGGACCCGGCGCGCTTGTCGAACGAGATGTGCACGTGGTCGTAGTGGTTCGCGGTGTCGCCCCCGCGGTCCTCCATCGTCGACCACCCGGAGCCGTCGTTCATGCGCTGCTCCCAGATCACGTACTTCACGCCGAGCTCGTCGGCGTTGGCCAGGGCGCAGTCGGCGATGCGGTCGCCCTTCTGCCCGCGCACCATGATGTCCAGGGCGTGTCCGGTCGGATGGTCGGAGGCGTTCGCCCGGTTCGCGACGCCGATCAGGTCGGTCTCGCCGTAGGCGCAGCCGAGGAACTCCGCGGCGTCGGACACCCAGTCCTTCACCCGGCCCAGGTCGTCGAGGTCGAGCCCGCACGACGGGTCGTTCAGCCCGCGGGCGGCGAGCTCGGCGGCGGCCCTGGCCTGCTCGGCGGCCTCCTGCGCCAGGCCCTGGGCCTTGCGGGCCGCGGCGAGGCTCGCGTCCGCGGCCGGGTCGAGCAGGCCCGCGTCGCGGACGATCTCGGCGCCGAACACGGGCGCGGAGCGGGGAGCGTCCGCGGCGGCCGCGGCCTCGGCGAACGGGCTACCGAGGTCGCCCTCGGACACGTCCTGTGCGGCCAGGCGCAGGTCGGCCTCGGCCGACCCGAGGCCGAGCCCGGTCACGGGCGTGACGACGGCGAGCGTGCCGCTCGCGACGGCGGCCGCGGTAGCGACGTGACGCAGACCGGGCCCCAGCCCGGCCTGCGCCCGATGTCGGTGTCGGGGCACGACGGTCTCTCCTCCGGCACGCGGACCGGCCGGGCTGCGGGGGAGCGTCGGGATCGGGGGATCCCGGCCCGTCGGGGGGTACCGGACCGCGTGTTCAGTGACAGGACGGTAGCGAATGTCCCGTGATGTCCGATCTTCGCGGACCGTTCGTGGCGGCGACCGCACCCGGCCGTGCGACGAGTGGCGCGGATCGGGCACCCCGGACGTCTTTACCCGACCGGACGTTCGGTGCAAAAGTAGCGCGGTCCGGGACACCGCCGTCCCGGGTCAGGGGAGGACGCATGACCGAGCAGCAGGCCGGGCCCGGCGCGGGCCCGACGAGTGCCGCCGACACGACCGGCTCCGCGCCCGCGCAGGTGCGCCGGGTCGCCGCGACGAGCGCGATCGGCACGACGATCGAGTGGTACGACTTCTTCATCTACGCCACGGCCGCGGCCCTGGTGTTCAACAGCCAGTTCTTCACCACGATGTCCGCGGCCTCGGGCACCCTGGCCGCGTTCGCGACCCTCGGGGTCGGCCTGGTGGCGCGTCCGCTCGGCGGCATCGTGTGGGGGCACTTCGGCGACCGCCTCGGCCGCAAGAAGATGCTGGTCTTCTCGCTGCTGCTGATGGGCGTGGCCACCGTCGGCGTCGGCCTGCTGCCCACCTACGGCCAGATCGGCGTCGCGGCGCCGGTGCTGCTCGTCGTGCTGCGCCTGCTGCAGGGCCTCTCGGCGGGCGGTGAGTGGGGCGGCGCCGCGCTGATGGCGGTCGAGCACGCCCCGCCCGGCAGGCGCGGGCGCTACGGCTCGTTCCCGCAGATCGGGGTGCCCGCCGGGCTGATCCTGGCCCAGCTGGTGTTCCTCGTCGTGTCCAACCTGACCACCCCCGAGCAGTTCGCCGCGTGGGGCTGGCGGATCCCGTTCCTGCTCTCGATCCTGCTGGTCGTCGTCGGGCTCGTGATCCGGCTGCGGGTCGAGGAGAGCCCGGTGTTCGCGATGTTGCGGCAGAACCGCGGCCGCAGCCGCGCCCCGATCCTGGAGGTGTTCCGGCACCGCCCGCGCGAGCTGGTGCTGGCCTCGGTCAGCTTCATCGCGAACAACGCGATCGGCTACATCTTCCTGGCCTACCTGCTCTCCTACGGCACCCAGGTGCTCGAGGTCCCGCGGAACACCATGATCGTCGTCGTGATCATCGGCTCGCTGAGCTGGCTGGTCAGCATCGTCGCCGGCGCGATCTGGTCCGACCGGGTGGGCCGCAAGCGCGCCTACCTGGTGGGCTCGGTGCTGCTCGTGGTGTGGCCGGTGCCGTTCTTCCTGCTGCTCGACACCACCGGGTTCGCCGCGATGGTCGTCGCGGTCGTCGTGCTCACGGTGGGGCTGGGCCTGTCCTACGGCCCGCAGTCCGCGTTGTTCGCGGAGATGTTCGAGGCCCGCTTCCGCTACAGCGGCGCCTCGTTCTCCTACGCCGTCGGCGCCGTGCTGGGCGGCGGGTTCGCACCGCTGATCGCCGCCGCGCTGCAGCAGGGCTACGGGACGTCGATGGCGGTCGCGGCGTACATGGTCGTCGTCGCCGTGATCTCGCTGGTCGCGGTGCTGCTCATCCGGGAGACGCACCGCCCGGACGCGCCGGCCCGGCTGTCCTGACGACGACGGCGCCCCGGACGTGGTGTCCGGGGCGCCGGGGCGGCCTAGATCGAGCGGTGCCGGCCGTTGCCGAGCGGGGCCGAGAGGTCCCGGGCCCGGCGACGCCCGGCCACGGTGCCCTCGGCGGGCCGCTCGTCGACGGTGCCGGGGCCGTCGGAGGACATCGAGCGGGCCTGCTCGGCCAGCTCGCGGGTCACGCAGGGCCAGGTGGCGCTGACTCCCGTCGCGTCCCGGCACTCACGGCAGAAGCCCTGCGCGTCGGGGGTGTGTTCCGCCAGGGTCCGCTCCAGCAGATCCGGCATCTCGGACAGGATGTTCGCGAGCGCCACGACTCACCTCCAGGTCGAATGCAGGCGACAGTAGTGGTCGGGTTCACCCGCCCCCGGCGGGGCGGGGGGCCCGTCGGCCGGTGTCCGCCGGTCCACTCAGGACCCGGCGTTCCCGCTGCTCGCGAGGAGTGTGCGGGATCGAGCCGAGGACCTCCGGCGGTCCAGTCGCCCGGTGTGACGCCGCCCCGTCGGCACAGGACTGCCCCGTCCGCTCGGTGAACCGTGTCACCGATCGGCGACCGGTTCCGGCGACACGACGACACGCACCACCGCTGCGCCGGACGTGTGATCGGGTCACTCCTCGGCGCCGCCGGAGGGCCCAGTGGGTCACCCCCGTCCGGACCCGAGGCGCTGCGGCGTCCGCGTCGCGCCCCGCGGCCGGCCCGCCCTCAGCCTGCCGGGACCTCCCGTTCGATCTCGTCGAGCCAGATCGTCGCCGACAGGTCCGAGGGTGCCCGCCAGTCCCCGCGGGGTGACAGCGCGCCGCCCGCGGACACCTTCGGCCCGTTCGGCAGCGCGGAGCGCTTGAACTGCGCGAACTGGAAGAACCGTCGCGCGAAGACCTGCAGCCAGCGCCGGATCTCGGCGGGGGAGTAGGCGGGCCGCTCGTCGTCGGGGAACCCGGGCGGCCACTGGCCCGCGGCGGCGTCGGACCAGGCGTGCCCGGCCAGGAACGCGATCTTCGACGGCCGGAAGCCGTGCCGCAGCGTGTACCAGAGCGTGAAGTCCTGCAGCGCGTACGGACCGACGGTGGCCTGGCTGGACTGCACCTCGGTCGTCCCGTCCGAGGGCACCAGCTCCGGGGTGATCTCGGTGTCGAGCACCGAGCGCAGCACCGCCGACACCCCGGGCGGGAACTGCTCGGAGGAGACCACCCAGCGGATGAGGTGCTGCATCAGCGTCTTCGGGACGCCGCCGTTGACGTTGTAGTGCGACATCTGGTCGCCGACGCCGTAGGTGGACCAGCCGAGCGCGATCTCCGACAGGTCCCCGGTGCCGAGCACGACCCCGCCGCGCTGGTTCGCCAGCCGGAACAGGTAGTCGGTGCGCAGCCCGGCCTGGACGTTCTCGAAGGTGACGTCGTAGACGGGCTCGCCCCGGCCGAAGGGGTGGTCGATCTCCGCCAGCATCGTCCGCGCGGTGCCGGTGATGTCGATCGTGGCGAAGGTGACGCCGAGGGCTTCGGACAGCGCGACGGCGTTGTTGCGGGTGTGGTCGGAGGTGGCGAAGCCGGGCATGGTGAAGGCGAGGATGTCGGTACGCGGGCGGCCGAGCCGGTCCATCGCCCGCGCCGCGACGATCAGGGCGTGGGTGGAGTCGAGCCCGCCGGACACGCCGATCACGACCTTCGGCTGGCCGATCGCCCGCAGTCGCTGCTCCAGCCCGGCGACCTGGATCGAGTAGGCCTCGAAGCAGTCCTGCTCCAGCCGCGCCGGGTCGGCGGGCACGAACGGGAAACGCTCCACGGTGCGGCGCAGGCCGATGTCGTGGCCGGGCGGGTCGAGCCGGAACGCCACCGTGCGGAAGGCGTCGGTGCGGGCGGCGTGGGTGCGGCGGTTGTCGTCGAAGGTGCCCTGGCGGCGGCGCTCGCCGGCGATCAGGTCCAGGTCGACGTCGGCGACCGCGTGCCGCGCGCCCTGCGGGAAGCGCCCGGACTCCGCGAGCAGCACACCGTTCTCGTAGATCATGGTCTGGCCGTCCCACGAGACGTCCGTGGTCGACTCGCCCTCACCCGCGGCGGCGTAGACGTAGGCGGCCAGGCAGCGCGCCGACGCCGAGCGCGACAGCAGGTGCCGGGTGTCGGCCCGGCCGACCGTGATCGGTGAGCCGGACAGGTTCGCCAGCACCGTCGCCCCGGCCAGCGCCGCCTCCGCCGACGGCGGGATCGGCACCCAGTAGTCCTCGCAGACCTCGGCGTGGAGCACGAAGCCGGGCAGGTCCTCGGCGGCGAAGAGCAGGTCCGTACCGAAGGGGACGTCGGTGGCGCCGAGCCGGATCGAGGCGCCGCGGACGTCGTCCCCGGGGGCGGTCTGGCGACGCTCGTAGAACTCGCGGTAGGTCGGCAGGTAGGACTTCGGGGCGACGCCCAGGATCCGGCCCCGGTGGATCACGATCGCGCAGTTGTAGAGGCGGTGGCGGTACCGCAGCGGTGCCCCGACCACGAGGACCGGCAGCAGGTCCGCGGTCGCCTCGACGAGGGAGAGCAGTCCGGTCTCGACGGTCTCCAGCAGCGTGTCCTGCATCAGGACGTCCTCGATGGAGTAGCCCGAGAGCGTCAGCTCGGGGAACACCACCAGCCCGACGCCGTCGTCGGCGCAGGTCCGGGCGGTCTCCAGCACGGCGGCGACGTTCGCGGCCGGGTCGGCCATCATGGTGTGCAGGGTCGCCGCGGCGGTGCGCAGGAAGTGGTGGCGGTAGACGGAGCGGAAGTCCACGCCGTCATTCTGACCGGTGGGTGCTCAGCTCCGCCGACCCGCCAGCATCCGCGCCGCCGCGCAGGCGACCCCGGTGGCGACGAGCAGCCCGAGCAGCACCGCCCAGCCCGCCCCGACCGACCCGCCGGCCAGCACGACCCCGAGCGAGCCCAGCCACGCCAGCGGCACCAGCAGCCACAGCGCCAGGCCGTGCAGCACCTTCGGGATCTCCCCGACGCCGGCCGCGATCACGATCCACACCACCCCGGCGAGCAGCCCGCCGACGAGCAGCAGGGTGCCGACTCCCTCCCAGACCACGTGTGTCTCCTTCCTAGGGGTCGGGCACCGGCAGCACGCGCTGCGGCACACCGGGCCCGTCGTCGATCGTGACACCCGCCGGCGTCGCGGGCGGGACCAGCGGCCCCAGCAGGTGCGCACCCAGCCAGTCCACCAGGTCCGGCAGCTGCGCGCGGACGGCGTTCTGGTTGTGTCCGCCACCCGGGTAGAGCCGGGTGTCGACGGTCACCGGTGGCGCGGCGGCCGCGCGGATCCGGTCCGCGGCGGCCCGCTCCTCGGGCTCGTCGGAGCCCGCGGTGACCAGCATCGCCAGGGGCGCGGGCCGCTCGCCCAGCAGCGCGACGACGTCGTTGGCCGCGGCGAGGTCGGGCCGCCCGGCGAACAGATCCCCGGTGACGACGTCGTCGGGGGTGCGGTCGTAGCCGCTCTGGCTGACCGCGAGCGCGTAGGTGCGCGGGTGGCGCAGCGCCAGGTTCATCGCGCAGTAGCCGCCCGAGGACCAGCCGGCCAGCGCCCAGGCGCCGCGGTCGGGCCGCACCCGCAGGTGCCGGGTCGTCCAGTCGACGAGGTCGGTGGTCAGGTAGGTGTCGTCGGCCGCGCCGTGCTGGGCGTCGACGCACTCCTGGTCGTGGCCGAACCGGGGTTCGCCGTTGATGTCGGGGACCACCAGCACGACCGGCGGGATGCGGTGCGCCGCGATCGCGGCGTCGAGCACGTCGGGCACCGTGAACAGCGCGGCCACCTCGCGGGGCTCTCCGGGGAACCCGGGCAGCCACTCGACGACCGGGAAGCGGGCCCGCGGGTGCTCGGTGTAGCCGGGCGGGAGGTAGACGTCGGCGTCGCGGTCGATGCCGGACACGGCCCCGTGCAGGGTCATGTGCAGCGTGGAGCCCAGCCCCTGCGCCGAGCGGGCGGCGACCAGCGGCATCGCCGCGTCGAGGCCCGCACCGTCCGGGCCGATGTCGGCGACCGAGCCCTCGCCGGGGTCGGGGGAGGACCCGATCAGCGAGCCGACGGTGGGGAAGAAGCCGCCGAGCAGGTTCGCCCCGGCCCCGGCGGCCGCGAGCACGGCCACGGCCGAGACGGCCACGAGCAGCGTCCGGGCCACCCGGCGCAGCCGGTGCCACACCCCACCGGTGAGGGCGAGCAGCAGCACCGCCGCCACCGTCGGCACGACCACCGCGGCGACGACGTCGAGGCGCAGCTCGGAGGCGTGGATCACGGCGCCGCCCCCGCGCGGACCCGGCTCACCGGCGCAGCAGCCGCAGCAGCGCCGGCGGGCGGCCGCCGAAGCCCTCGGCCTCGAGTACGACGAACAGCACCCGCGGCAGGTCGCGGACGGCGGGGAACAGCACGTAGCGCGGGTACCAGCTCGGGCGGAACTTCGCGTTGAACCGGTAGAGCGAGTCGATCTGCCACCAACGCGACGCGATCCGCAGTACCCGGGCCCAGCCGCGGGCGACCGGTCCGGCGCCGATCCGCTCGCCGCGCTCCAGGGCGGAGCGGAACATCGCGAAGTTCAGCGACACCCGCTTCACACCATGGTCCTTCGCGGCCGCCATCAGCTCGGCGATCATCAGCTCGTTGACGCCGTTGTCGGCGTCGGCGTCGCGGACCATGAGGTCCAGCGAGAGACCGTCGCGGCCCCAGGGGACCAGCTGCAGCATCCCGGACGGCTCGCCGTCCCGGAGCGCGGTGACGATCACCGCGTCCGGGTCGGAGGGGTCCGCGACCCGCGAGGACGCCATCGAGAATCCGCGCTCGTCCTCGGCGCCGCGCCAGCGGTGCGCGCGCTCGGCGACCCGCATCCGTGCGGTCTCGTCGAGGTCCCGCAGCCGCGTCACCTCGACGGTGTGCCCGCTGCGCTGCATCCGGTTGACGGTCTGGCGGACCCCGCGCATGGGGCGTCCGTCCAGGCTGAACGACGCCGTCTCCAGTACCGCCTCGTCGCCGAGCTCGAGGGCGTCGAGACCGGCCTTGGACCAGGCGGTCGCGCCGCGCTCGGAGCAGCCCAGCACCGCGGGCGACCAGCCGTAGCGGGTGCAGATGCCGAGGAAGGCCTCGATCGCGCCGGGCCAGGCGCCGACGTCGCCGACGGGGTCGCCCGAGGCCAGTGCGACCCCGGCGAGCACCCGGTAGGACACCGCGGACTTGCCGCCGTGGGCGAACACCGCGGCCTTGTCCCGGCGCAGGGCGAAGTAGCCCAGCGAGTCGCCGTCGCGCTGGTCGAGCAGGGCGCGCAGGCGCTGCTCGTCGTCGGGGTCGAGCGACGGGCGCGGCTCCGGCGAGCGCAGGAGGTGGTACCCGGCGACGACGAGCGCGACCACCCCGAAGGTCAGCCCGATCGCCGAGGTCAGGTCGTCGAGCCACACGGCGCGCTGCTGGAACTCGACCGGTCCGGTCACCCCGATCAGCGACAGCGCCGCGTGCGCGGCCTGCGCGGCGATCGACGGGTCGCCGACGAGCCGGCGCGGGTTGAGCGCGAGCAGCACCCAGACGATGAGGAAGCCGGACAGCCCGAACTGCAGCAGCGACCGGACCGACCGGCCGAGCCCTCCCGGGTCCTGCCGGGCGACGAAGTAGCGGCGCGTCGCGATCAGCGCCGCCAGCAGCGCGACGACCAGCACCGCGGGCCCGATGCCGCGCCGCTGGTCCAGCACGTGCAGCAGGTTGACCACGACGAGGAACGTCGTCGTCGCGGTCGCCACCCACCAGGCGCGCTGCTTGCGCCGGCGCAGCCCGGTGGCCAGCAGCAGCAGGCCGACCCCGGCGAGCGCGGTCACGACCAGCGACGCCAGCCCCAGACCCGCGGGCAGGCCCAGGGTGCTGCGCAGCTCGCTGCCGATGACCCGGCGCGGCGCGGGCAGCACCGCCGCGACGACGGTCAGCGCACCGACGATCCGGGCCGCCCAGACCACGGCGCGGACGACGGCGGCCTCGGACAACCGTCGTCTGCGGGCCTCCGGGTCCGGCGCCGGGGCCGCTCCGCGCGTGCGGACGTCCCCGTGCTCGTCCCGGTGCTCGTCCCCGGCGGTCCCGGGCGGGCCGGAGCCCTCAGAGCCCGTCACGCGTTCCTCCTGTCGATCCCGTCGCCGGTGGCGGACCACCGGCGACGCCCGAGCGGGCCACCGGACCCGGCAGCCGGGCGCCGAGCGCGTCCAGCTCCGCGGCGACGACGTCGGCCGCCGGTGTCCCGGGCGCCGCGGTCACCGACCCCGACGCTAGCGCCGGGCCCGGCGGTGGCGCGCCCGGCACCGGGTCATCCTGCGTCGCCGCGGTGCGCACGACGACCAGGTCCAACGGATCGGGCGAACCGGACGCGGGGGCGGGGCAGCCGTCGCCGCCGGGCGGCCCGGCCGCCGTCGCGACGTCGGCGCGCTCGGCGAGCGCCCGGCCCAGCGGGCACCCGGGGCCCTCGGGCGGACCGGCGAGGGCCCACGCGGCCCGGTCGGTCCGCAGCACCGGCGAGCCGGCCGCGACGGCGGCGACGCGCAGCCGGGACACCGGCACCCGGTCGGTCCACAGCACCACCACGGCCGGCATCCGGCCCGCGGTGACCGCGGCGTCGACCGCGGCGTCGACCGCGGCCGATCCGTCCGCGGGCCCGGTCCACACCAGGACGGGGTGGGCGAGGTGCTCGTCGTAGCCGGGCGGCAGGTGCGCGGGCACGTCGACGCCGTCGACGGTCAGCACGGTGTCCCGGCCGGGACCGGTGACCGGCGGGGCGGGTGGCGCGGGCAGCCCGCCGCGGTCCGGTCCGGCGGCCAGCGAGGCGGGCGTCGGGTAGAAGCCGAACCAGGCGTTCGTCCCCACCGCGAGGGCGAGCACGACGAGCGCGACCACGGCCGGCAGCGCGGCCGCCCGCACCGCGGGCCGCCGGCGGGACCAGCCGCGCACGAGCAGTACGAGGGTGAGCGCGGCCGTGCCCGCGACGGCGGTGACGGTGACGGCCGACCCGAGCGGGAGCAGTGCGGTCCCGGCGAGCACGTCACCACGATTCCACGCCGGTTCCGGGGACCCGGCGGCGGGATGATCCGTCCCCGTCGTCGGGAACGTCCGAGGTCAAGTCCAGAACAGACCGTCCCAAACATGCCGTCCGGGGTCGCCCGCGACGAGAACGCGCTACACCCAGCGTTGTCGCACAAGCGATCCCGTGGGGCGGGTGGATGACGACGGTCACACGGACGACGGGGAACGCGGCGTCCGCCGCATGCCGGGGCGGTTCCGGGTCGACCCCACCGGTGTTCGACAGCATTCGCACCGAGCCACGGAGGACAGCAGCATGATCACGGAGGACATGACCCGGGAGCTCATCGGTCGTCAGGTCGTCGACAACCACGGCGAGAAGGTCGGCAAGATCGGCCAGATCTACCTGGACGAGCGCAGCGGTGACCCGACCTGGGCCACGGTCAACACCGGGCTGTTCGGTACCAAGGAGAGCTTCGTGCCGCTGCAGAACGCCGACGTGCACGACCGCGACGTCGCGCTGGGGTGGAGAAGAAGGCAGTCAAGGACTGCCCGCACGTGGGCCGCTCCGACGAGCGCCTGACCGGGTCGGAGGAGGACGAGCTCTACCGCCACTACGGCATCGGGCACGGTAACGGCAACGGCCGCACCGACGCCCGCCACGCCACCGGTGAGCGCACCGACCGCGACCGCACCGACCGCACCGACCGCACCGGCGACGACGCGATGGTCCGCCACGAGGAGAACCTGCGCGTCGGCACCGAGACCGAGGAGACCGGCCGCGTCGCGCTGCGCAAGTACGTCGTGACCGAGGACCAGACCGTCACCGTCCCGGTGTCGCACGAGGAGGTCCGCCTCGAGCGCGAGCCGATCGACGGCACCGAGGCGACGGCCCGCCCGGGCGCCATGGGCGAGGCCGAGCACGAGGTGACCCTGCACCGCGAGCGCCCGGTCGTCGACAAGACCACCGAGGCCGTCGAGAAGGTGCGCCTCGGCACCCGCACCGTCACCGAGGACGAGAAGGTCTCCGACACCGTGCGCAAGGAGCGCATCGAGGTCGACGACCCGCAGCACGCCCTGCCCCGCGACGAGCGCCGCAGCTGAGCGACGCACCGCGCCACCGGCGCGTCACCGGAGCCCGCACCTCGGGCCCGGTGACGCGCCGGGCCCATGTCGGGGGTCGGTCAGGTCGCGCCGAGCAGGGCGAACGCCGTCCGTAGCGCCCCGGCGGCCTCGGCGACGGCCTGGCGGGGCCGCACCCCGATCCCGAGCGAGGTCGCGAAGCCGTGCACGAGGTCGGGGTGGCGGCGCAGCGTCGCCGGGACGCCCGCCTCCCGCATGTGGGTGACCAGGTGCTCGCCCTCGTCGCGCAGCGGGTCGAACCCGGCGGTCGCGACGTAGGCGGGCGGCATCCCGGACAGGTCGCCCTCGGCGATCCGCAGCCGCGGGTCGTCGCGCATCGCCTCGGGCACGTACCAGCCCGCCATCGCCTCGATCGCCTCGCCGGTGAGCAGGAACCCGTCGCCGAACAGCTCGCGTGAGCGGGTGTGCCCGTCGAGCGCGGTGACCGGGAAGAACGCCAGGCAGAACACCGGACGCCCGGCCGGGTCGGCGCCGTCGCGGCTGGTCTCGCGGGCCACCGTCAGCGCCAGGCTGGCCCCGGCGGAGTCCCCGCCGACCGCGATCCGGCCCGGGGCCGCCCCGAACTCCTCCGGGTGCGCCGTGACGTGCGCGAACGCGGCCAGACAGTCGTCGACGGCGGCCGGGAACGGGTGCTCGGGCGCCAGCCGGTAGTCCACCGACAGCACCCGGGCGCCGGACTCGGCGGCCAGCGTCGCAGACAGCTCGTCATGGGTGTCCAGGTCACCGGCGACGAAACCGCCGCCGTGCACGTAGACGAGCAGCGCGCCGTCGACGACGTCGGGTCCCGGCGGCGGTACGTACAGCCGCGCCCGCAGGTCGGCGACCGCACCGGGGACCGTGCGGTCCTCGCGGCGCACCCCCGGCTCCTCGGGCCCGGCGACGACACGGTCGACGAACGACTGGCCCGCCCGCATCTGCTCCGGCGGCGGGACGGGCTGCGGCCGGCGCGGGGTGAGCAGTCGCAGCAGGAGCTGGATGTCGAGGTCGAGCTGCTGGCCGTCGCGCCGGACGGGCGGGCCGGCGATCGCCCGCTTCACCGGCTTCGGCAGGGCCAGCACACCGCGCAGCGCTCCTCGTGCGACACGTACCCGATGATCCACGGTGGCCTCCCGCGTCTACCCGATCGTCACCGTCGATTGTGGCACCGGGTGCCGTTGCGTGCCGCTCGTCGCGGCACGGATCACCGGCGGAGCGGCGCCGGGGAGCGGGACGAGGCGCCGCACGCCGCGCCGCAGCGTCGGGTCGCAGCGACGAGCCCGTCGACAGTGACGGAACGGCGCCCGCCGCGACCGTGTCGCAACGTCCGGTCGCGGTGCCGCCCGTTCCCCGGCGGACGGGTGCTCGTTCAGTCCAGTGGAGATCATCTGCGGAGGGGGACGGCATGAGGACGAGGCTGCGCGCGACGGTCGTGGCGGGGGTGGTGGCGGTCGTCGCGGCGGTGGTCGCGGTGCCGCAGGCACTGGCATCGCCGGACGGGCCGGGGGGGCGAAGGTGCTCCGGGTGACGTCGTGTCCGCGGAGCGGGTCCTCACTCCGACGGTGCCCGCCGCGACGGCGACCCGGATCCTCTACCGCAGCCTCGACACCGACGACCGCCCGGTCACGGTGAGCGGGATCGTCCTCACCCCGCTCGTCCCGGCGCCCGGGCCGACCCGGGTCGTCGGCTTCGCCGCGGGGACCCAGGGGCTCGCCGATCGCTGCGCGCCGTCGCGGCAGCTGCAGGCCGGCACCGAGTACGAGGCCCCGGCGATCGGTGCGCTGCTGACCAGCGGCTACACCGTGGCCGTCACCGACTACGAGGGCCTGGGCACGCCCGGCGAGCACACCTACGTCAACCGCGCGGCGCAGGCGCACGCCCTGCTCGACGTGGCGCGCGCCGCCCAGCGGGCCGGCGTCGGCGTGCCGGAGGACGCCCCGACCGCGCTCTACGGCTACTCCCAGGGCGGTGGCGCGTCGGCGGCCGCGGTCGAGCTGGCCCCGGAGTACGCCCCCGAGCTGGACCTCGTCGGCGCCTACGCGGGCGCGCCTCCCGCCGACCTGCGCGCCACCGGCCGGGCCCTCGACGGCGGCCCGTCCGTCGCGCTGCTCGGCTACGCCGTCTCCGGGTTCGACGCCGCCTACCCCGACCTGGGGGTGCAGGACCTGCTCAACGACCGCGGCCGGCAGGTGGTCGCCGAGCTGCGCGAGCAGTGCACCCAGGACTCCGCGCTGCGCTACCCGGGCCTGCGCTCGGAGACGCTGTCCGCCGACGGACGCCCGATCTCGGCGTTCCTCGACGAGGAGCCCTTCGCGAGCCGGGTCGACGAGCAGCTGATCGGGCGTCGCACGCCCGGGGCGCCGGTGCTGATCGTGCACAGCGTCGCCGACGACATCGTGCCGTTCGGCCAGGGCGAGGAGCTCGCCGAGCGCTGGTGCGCCCGCGGCGCCGACGTCGAGTTCCGGCCGTCGCCCGTCCCCGGTCACCTCGGCGGGTACCCCGACGGCCAGACCCGCGCGCTGGCGTTCCTGCAGGCCCGTTTCGCCGATCTGCCGACCACGCCCACCTGCGGCTGACAACCACGGCGGGAGTCCCTCCCGCCATGGTCAACGTATAACGCACCGGGGGACTTGCGGCAAGACCCGGGGACCGCGCCAGACTCTGCGCCCGGCGCCGTGACCTGCAGCGTCGTGGTGACACGGGGGTGGGAGTGCACGAGGTGCTGCTGCAGTTGGGCGAGGTCGGCCGGGACCGGCTCGGCGTCGTCGGGGGGAAGGCCGCGCACCTGGGGGAGCTGACCCGGACGGCGGGGGTCGCGGTCCCGGGCGGCTGGTGCGTGACCACCGGCGCCTACCGGGCCGTCGTGGGGGGCGCGCCCGGGTTCGACGCGTTGCTGGACCGCCTGGCCGGACTGCCCGCCGACGACGCCGACGGGCTCGCCGCGGTCGCCGCCGAGCTCCGCGGGCTGGTGGCGTCCCGGCCGGTCCCCGACGACGTCGCGGCGGCGGTCACCGCGGCGGTCGGCCGGGCCCCGGCCGGGACGGCGTGGGCGGTGCGCTCCAGCGCGACCGCCGAGGACCTGCCGACGGCGTCGTTCGCCGGGCAGCAGGACTCGTACCTGAACGTGGTCGGCGCCGACGCGGTCCTCGACCGGATGCGGGACTGCTGGGCGTCGCTGTTCACCGACCGCGCCGTGGCCTACCGCCGGCGCCGCGGCCTGGACCACCGCGCCGTCGCGATGGCGGTGGTGATCCAGGAGATGGTCGTCCCGGATGTGTCCGGGGTGCTGTTCACCGCCGACCCGGTGACCTCCGACCGGACCGTGACCGTCGTCGAGGCGGTGCCCGGGCTGGGGGAGGCGCTGGTGTCCGGCCTGGTCGCCGCGGACGCGTGGACGGTCCGTGCCGACACCGTCGTCGACACGCGGATCGCACCGCGGACGGTCGCGGTGCAGCCTGCGCCGGGCGGCGGCACCCGCACCGAGCGGCTCGACCCGGACGGCCCGCCCCTGCTCACCGAGGACCGGGTACGGGAGCTGGTCCGGCTCGGCCGGACGGTCGAGGCCGGGCTGGGGAGCCCGCAGGACATCGAGTGGTGCCTGTCCGGCGGCCGGTTCCAGGTCGTCCAGAGCCGCCCGATCACCACGCTGTTCCCGGTCCCCGACACCGGCGACGACCGCCTCCACGTCTACCTGTCGGTCGGCTACCAGCAGATGATGACCGACGCGATGCGTCCGCTCGGGCTGTCGTTCTGGCAGATGACGACGCCGCGCCCGATGGCCGAGGCCGGCGGGCGGCTGTTCGTCGACGTCACCGCCGCGCTGGGCACCCCCTCCGGACGGGCCGGCCTCCTCGCGGTGATGGGCCGGTCGGACCCGCTGATGACCGACGCGCTGCGCACCGTGCTCGACCGCGGCGCGGTCCCGCTCGGGGAGGATCCGGCGACGCCCGCCCCGGTGCACGGCGCGCCGACCACCGAGCCGCTGGACCCGGACCCGGCACTGGTCGCCGAGCTGGTCGCCGAGGGACGGGCGTCGGTGGCCGACGCGGCGCGACGGATCCACGGCCGCGTCGGACCGGAGCTGTTCGTCGCGATCCGCGAGGACATCCCCGAGCTGCGGGCGCGGCTGAGCAACCCGCGCAGCACCCGGGTGTTCATGACGGCGATGGACGCGGCGTACTGGATCGACGAGCACGTCGGTGAGTGGCTGGGGGAGCGGCCGTCGGACGTGCTGACCCGGTCGGTGCCCGACAACGTGACCTCGCAGATGGGTCTCGCGCTGCTCGACGTCGCCGACGCGGTCCGCCCGCACCCGGCGGCGGTGGCGCTGCTGCGCGAGGCCGGGGACGACGTGCTCGACGCGCTGGGGTCGGTGGAGGGCGGCGCGGTGGCCCGCGACGCGATCGTCGGCTGGCTCGACGCCTACGGGGCCCGCTGCGTCGGCGAGATCGACATCAGCCGGCCGCGGTGGCACGAGCGCCCGGCCGCGCTCGTGCCGCTGATCCTCGGCCACGTCGACGGCGAGGAGCCCGGCGTCGGGCGCCGCCGGTTCGAGGAGGGGCGCCGCGCCGCCGAGGCGACCCGCGACGACCTGCTGGCCCGGCTGCGGGCCGGGGCCGACGGCGAGGCACGGGCCGCGCGGACGGCGCTGATGATCGACCGGCTGCGGACCTTCATCGGCTACCGCGAGTTCCCCAAGTTCGGCATGGTCTCGCGCTACGCGGTCTACCGGGCCGCGCTGCTCGCCGAGGCCGACCGGCTCGTCGCCGCACGCGTGCTCGACGACCGCACCGACGCCTACTACCTGCGGTTCGACGAGCTGGAGCAGGTCTCGCGCACCGGGCACGCCGACCTCGCGCTGGTGCGCGCCCGGCGGGCGGAGTTCGCCGCGTACGAGGCGCTGACCCCGCCGCGGGTGCTGACCTCCGACGGCGAGTGCCTGCAGGGCTCCTACCACCGCGACGACGTGCCGCCCAGAGCACTCGCCGGGCTCGCGGTGTCGGCCGGGACGGTCGAGGGCCGCGCCCGCGTCGTCGCCGACCTGTCCGGGGCCGCGCTCGAACCCGGGGACGTGCTGGTCACCGCCTACACCGACCCCAGCTGGACGCCGGCGTTCGTCACGGTCGCGGGGCTGGTCACCGAGGTGGGCGGGCGGATGACCCACGGCGCCGTCGTCGCCCGCGAGTACGGCCTGCCCGCCGTGGTCGGGGTGGAGGGCGCGACCCGGCTGATCCGGGACGGTCAGCGGGTCCGGGTGGACGGCGGGAGCGGGCTGGTCGAGATCCTCGGCTGACACATGTCGAGAACCGAGGACCGGCTCCGTCCCCGGGGCGGACGCGGCCACCGGGGCCGCGCGGTCGGAGGATGTCATGAGCGTGCTGCGGATGGACAACGTCGGCGTCGTCGTCACCGACCTCGACGAGGCGGTCGCGTTCTTCGGTGCGCTCGGCCTGGAGGAGGAGGGCCGGGCGACGGTGGCGGGTCCGGACGTGGACCGGCTGGTCGGGCTCGACGGCGTGCGGTGCGACATGGCCGTCGTGCGGACGCCCGACGGCTACGGCCGGCTGGAGCTGATGCGGTTCGAGTCGCCGTCGTCGCCGGTGGGTGATCCGGGCGCCGCGGTGAACGTGCTCGGCATCCGGCGGGTCATGTTCGCCGTCACCGACCTGGCGGAGACCGTGGAGCGGCTGCGTGGCCACGGTGCCGAGCCGGTCGGCGACGTCGTGACGTTCGGCGCGCACACCCTGGCCTACCTGCGCGGGCCGGGCGGGATCCTCGTCGCGCTGGCCCAGGAGGGCGGCTGACCGCGGGCCTCCTCAGCCCTGGGGGTCCGGGCCCGGCGCACCGGGGCACCGCTCGACGGGGAGGGCCTCGCCACGGTCCGCGACGCCGCTGACCGGTGCCGATCGGCGCCATCACGGTGGTCGCCGAACCGGTCGCACCGACGGCGACCCCTCAGCCGTGGTGTCCGGCACCGGTCGCACCCCGGCCGAGGTGGGCGTGTTCCCCCTGCAGGCTGAACAGCGCGAGTGTCTCGGCGGGCCGGTCGTCGGCGCTGCCGATCCAGTGCGGTGTGCCGGTGTCGAACTCGACCACCTCGCCGGGGTCGAGGAGGTGCTCGGTGTCGTCGAGGACCAGCCGCACCCGGCCGTCGAGGACGTAGAACCACTCGTAGCCCTCGTGGGTCTGCAGGGCGGTCGTCGGCGACGCGGCGGCCGGCGGGTAGACCACCTTGTAGGCCTGGACCCCGCCGCCGCGACGGGTCAGCGGGACGAACACCAGCCCGCGGTGGCGCACCGGGCGCAGGTGGATGCGGGGGTCACCGGTCGGCGGTGCCTGCACGAGGTCGTCGAGCGGGACCCCGTGCGCCCGGGCCAGCGGCAGCAGCTGCTCCAGTGTCGGCCGCAGCTTCCCGGTCTCCAGCCGGGACAGGGTGCTCGCGGTCAGGGCGGTCTCCGCCGCGAGCTGGTCGAGGGTGGCGCCGCGGCGACGGCGCAGGTCCCGCAACCTCGGGCCCACGCCGGCGAGCACGTCGTGTCCGGTGTCGTCCACCTCGCCAGATTGCCGATCGGCAAGATTCCTTGCAACCCGGGACGGCGGGTGTCGATGCTGCGGAGGAACCGACGTCGGCGACGCCGATGACGCCGCACCCACACCTCCCGGAGGAACCACCGATGGAGCCCATGCCGACCGCGTCCGACCCCGCGACCTTCTGGGACGAGCTCTACCGCCGCCGCGGTGGGGGAGAGGCCCGCGCCAACCCCCTGCTCACCGAGGTCGCCGGCCCGCTGACACCGGGCACGGCCCTGGACCTCGGATGCGGTGCCGGGGGCGACACGATCTGGCTGGCCCGGCACGGCTGGCACGTCACGGCGGTGGACATCTCCGCCGCCGCCGTGGACGGGCTCGCGCGTCGCGGCCGCGCCGAGGGGCTCGCGCCGCGGATCCGCGCCGAGCGCCACGACCTCGCGACGACGTTCCCGGACGGGACGTTCGACCTGGTCTCCGCCCAGTACCTGCAGACCCCGTTCACGCTGGACCGCGACGCGGTGCTGCGGACCGCCGCGGGCGCACTGCGCCCGGGCGGGCTGCTCCTCGTCGTGGACCACGGGTCCGTCGCCCCGTGGTCGTGGAACCAGGACCCGGACGCCCGCCACCCCACCGCCGCCGAGATCGCCGCCGGGCTCGGCCTCGATCCCGACGGATGGGCCGTCGAGCGCGCCGACGAGCCCCGGCGCCTCGCGACCGGCCCCGACGGCCGTACCGCCACGGTCGTCGACACCGTCCTGGTCCTGCGCCGCGCCGGCGCCACCCACCGGAGCTGACCCGTGCCCCGCCGCGACACCGCCCTCCCGCCCGACGCCGCGGACGAGAAGAGCGTCCTGACCGGGTTCCTGGGCCACCTCCGCGGCGCGGTCGCGGCCAAGGTCCTCGGCGTCCCGGACGCCGCCGCCCGCGAGCCCGGGGTCCCCTCGGGGACCAGCCTGCTCGGCCTGGTCGCGCACCTGACGCACGTCGAGCGTCACTACTTCCTCGGTGAGGCCGTCCGGGACTGGCCCGCGACCTTCCGGCCGCGGGCGGAGGACACCGCCGAGGACGTCGTGGCGGCCTACCGGGAGGCCACCGCCCGGGCCGACGCCGTCGTCGACACGTGGTCCGGCCTGGACCGGGCTGCGCCGGTACCCGCGGGACGGAGGTCGGCCCCGTCGAGGCGGTGGCTGCTGGTGCACATGATCGAGGAGACCGGGCGCCACGCCGGGCACGCCGACATCCTCCGCGAGCGCATCGACGGCCGTACCGGGCGCTGAGGAGCGAGCCATCGCCGACCTGTCGGCAGAATGACCCGCCATGGCGGACGCTCTCACGTCGCTCGCCCCGGCACCCGGGCTGTCACCGGTGCTCGTGCAGTTCGGAGGGCTCGCGGTGACGTGGTGACAGGACGTACGTGGGTGACCCGACATCGCTCTTCCCGGCCGAGAAGTGTGCGGCTCCAGCTGAGCATCGTGCCGGCCGCGGGGCGCTCCCCGGCGAGTCCACTGTTGACATCACGTCCGGTGTGAGCCGAGCATGCCCCCACCCCGGGAGCCCGAGAGGGACCAGCCGCCGGAGGAAGGACAGAGCTGACGGGGAATCGAGGACATGGGGACGTCACGCCTGCGAGATCATCCTGACTTCGCCTACACGATCAGCGACTTCGATGCGCTCTACCGGTTCGGCTCCGCCGGGGGGAGCCGGCCGATCCGCACGCACATGCGGCAGGTGCGTGAGGCGATCGCCGACGTGTTCGAGGACAACCCGGAGGTCGTCGGCCGCGAACCCACCCGACTTCCGGTGGTCGACCATCTCGGTCGCGCACTGGATCTGGGCTCGCGTGGCGACCTGGGCGTACTCAGCGACTCGCTGCGAAGGATCTCCGACCGGCTGACGTGGGAGCACGGGTACGAGAAGGTTCCGCGGGGGCTGGTGAAGAAGTACGGCTACTGCGAGATCGTCGGCCCGAAGGGGCCGGTGGTGTCCGACCGCGTCATTCTGGGACTGGTTCTCTTCGCCCCGGAGACCGTCTATCCCCAGCATCACCACCGGGGGATCCAGGAATCCTACGTCGCGATCGCCGGAGAATGGTCGGAGAACGACGGTGCAGTGCATGCTCCGGGCTCGCTGATTCTCAACGAGGCCGGGCACGAACACCGCATCACGACCGGACGACAGTCCCCGTGTCTGCTCGCCTACTCCTGGATCGGTTCGCCCGAACGGCTCCTGACGCCGGCAATGCGTTTCTCCGCACCGCGCCGCCGCGTTCGATAGGCGATCCCGAGGAGGGGCCCGGGGCTGATGGCGTAGGTCCGGGCGTGTCGGACCTCCCACGAGGGGCCGGTGTCCGACGCTCGACGGAGGATCGGCCGGTGACCGGGCACTCGGTGGCGGTGCTGCCGAAGGTCCACGTACCGACGATCGACGGCCGGCAGGACGCCACACGTCGGCGCATCGACGCTGCGTCGGGCGGATCGGCGGGCTGAGCCGACTTCGGGGCGCGGTCGGGAGAACACCCGCAACGGGCCATCCACGGCTGGTGGCGGCCGGACACGACGAACGCGGCCCCTCACCCTGTTCCAGCAGGTGAGGGGCCGCGTTCTGTCGAGCTGTGACGTGCCCCCGGCAGGATTCGAACCTGCGCTCCCGCCTCCGGAGGGCGGTGCTCTATCCCCTGAGCTACGGGGGCCGTGCGATGGGAGAACAGTACCGCACCGTGCGCGACCCCCCGACACGGGGGCCCGTGCGTGATCAGCTCAGCGGCAGCGGGGCGGCGCCCCGCTCGGCGAGCAGCCCGCGCATCAGGTCCGCCTCGGAGTTCTGCGAGAAGAGCATCTGCCCGGCGAGGTTGCGGACCTCGGCGGTGTCGGCGTGGTCGCGGGCGTACTCCAGCATCGACACGCCTCCCTGGTGGTGGCGCAGCATGAGCTGGAGGAACTCGACGTCCAGGGCGGCGCCGGGCGGGGTGGCCCGCAGCCGCGCGAGGTCGGCGGTGCTCGCCATGCCCGGCATCGTCGCGACGCTGCCGGACATGCCGGACATGCCGGCGTGCGCGGAGTCGTCCATCCAGGCCATGTGGCCGCCGCTGGGCAGGCTCGGCGCGTCCCACAGGCCGAGCCAGCCCTGCATCCGGCCGACCTGCTGGTTCTGGGTGGTCTCGATGTCGAACGCCAGCTGCCGCACCCGCGGGTCGGTGGCGCGGTCGCGCTCCCAGGACGCCATCTCGACGGCCTGACGGTGGTGCACGGTCATGTCCTGGGCGAACCCGACGTCGACCGAGCCCGGCTCGGGCACGAACGGGCCGAACGCGCCGCGTACCGCGAACCCGGCGACGAGCACCGCGACCAGCGCGATCACGCCGAGCGCGATCGTGATCGGGTTCCGCCAGAGCGGGGTCTCGTCGGCCGGGGTCGTCATCGGGGCCTCACTGCCCGGGGGCCGGTGCCGGCGCCGGGGCCTGCTGCCCGGGTGCGGGCTGCCCGGGGACGGTGGGGTCGGGGGCCGGGGCGCCGCCGGGGGTCGCGCCCTGGTTCTCGGGCAGGATCGTCTGCCCGTCGACGGCGGACTGCTCCGGGATCGGCTGGAAGGCCGGCGGGTTGTCCTGGTCGAAGCCCTGCGCGCCGAGGGCGTCGCAGGAGGCGCCGACCTCGGGGTGGGTGAAGCGGTTGAGCCGCAGCGCGCGGATGAACTGGTCGATCCGCTCGTCGTCGGCGCTCTGGACCTTCAGCTGGTTGCCCCAGGACTGCAGCGAGATCGGGGCGTCGAGGCCCGGGTAGGGCGACATCACCGTGTACGGCTGTCCCTCGACCCGCTGGGACAGTGCGGCCTTGCCCGCCTCGTCGAGGGTGTCGGGGTTGTAGGCGATCCACACGGCGCCGTGCTCCAGGGAGTGCACGAGGTTCTCCGAGCGGACCGGGTTCGGGTAGACCACGCCGTTGCACGCGGCCCAGAAGCCGTCGTGCGCGCCGCCGAAGGGCGGGCTGTGGGTGTAGGCGACCCGCTGGAAGCCGAGCACGTGCTGCAGGCCCGGGTAGTCCTGGCTGACGATGCCGGGGATCGCGAGCGCCGGGTTGCGGTTGTCGTCGGTGGGCTCCCAGGCCCGGTTCTGGTTGCGCTGCACCAGCGGGTAGACGATGAACGCCCCCGCGAGCAGCACCAGCACGGTGATCGCGGCGACCATGCCCCAGGGGAACTGG
Source organism: Pseudonocardia sp. 2-7 (assembly GCF_056341085.1). Taxonomy (NCBI): domain Bacteria; kingdom Bacillati; phylum Actinomycetota; class Actinomycetes; order Pseudonocardiales; family Pseudonocardiaceae; genus Pseudonocardia; species Pseudonocardia sp. 2-7. The sequence continues at coordinate 4,424,816 of NZ_CP094507.1, read as the reverse complement.
CGCCGGCCGACCGAGCTCGGCATCGACGGTCGCTTCTTGCCGGACTTGCCGCTGGCCATGGGGGAGTCCTGTTCGTGGTCGGCGGGCGGGTTCGCCCGAGTCTAGGAAGACGCCGTCAGCGGCTCGCCCACCACCCGTAGGAGCGGTAGTCGGGGTAGGGCGCGAGCAGCGGTGCGACCGGACGGGTGGTCACCGTGACGCGGTCACCGGTCACGAGCTCCCCGGGCACCGTGAACGACGCCTGCGCCCACGGCTGCGCGTCCGGCAGCGTCCACTCCCCGGCGGGGCGGCCGTCGACGTCGACGGCGACCACCCGGGTCCGCTCGCCGGGCAGCGCGGGCCCGGCGCCGATCCGCCCGGTCAGGGTGAGCGGCCGTCCGGGGACGGTGCCGCCGAGGGTGAAGGTCTCGCCCCCGACGACGTGCCGGCCGCTGTCGGCGACGAGCCGCCCCGGCGCGACGACGGCCCGGTCCAGCACCGAGTCCGGCTGCACGCCGAGCACCGGCGGGTCGGTCGTCCAGCCGTGCGCGGCCTCGTCGGCGGTGTCCCCGACGTTCAGGTGGTCCACGATCCGGCCGGGCACGGGTGCGTCCGGTGCCTGCGCGGAGTCCGCGGCGGACCAGTCCGCGCGCCAGATGCTCACCCGGTCGCAGCTGCGGTCGATCTGGCAGGTCTGCGGTGCGGACGCCGAGATCGGCCGGGCCGGCCCGGCGAGCCCGAAGGTGATGACCGGCTCGGTGCCGAGCAGCCCGGCGCGGCCGAGGTCGGCGACGGGCACCCCGCCCCACCGGTCGAACACCGCGAACCACTGCGGCCGCTCGTCCGGCGGCAGCGCGCGCAGCGCCTCGTAGAGCGTCCCCGGCCCGTTCAGCGACGGCGAGGCCATCCCGTTCGTGGTCAGGCCGACCAGGTCGACGGTGCGGTGACCGCCGAACCAGGCCGCGGCGCCGACGTCGTTGACGGCCACGGCGTCGCCCGGCGGGACGTTCCCGGCGATCCACTGCGCGACGCTCACCGGCCCCTCGCGCATCGCCGAGGCCTGCTGGCCCAGCCGCAGCGCCCAGGCGGGCGTCGCGGCGACGGTGAACAGCAGCACCACCGCGAGCAGCCCGCCGCGCGCCGCCCGGTGCGGCACGAGACCGGCGCCGAGCACCACGAGCAGGAGCAGCAGCGGCAGGAACGGCTGCAGGTAGCGCAGGTCCTGCCACATCGCCGTCGTCAGCGTGGCGACCGCCGCCACCACCAGCACCAGCCCGCCGCCGAGCGCGACCGCGAGGGTCCGCTCCCGGCGCGCGGCGAGCGCGGCGACCCCCAGCACCGCGACGACGAGCGCGAGCGGCGCCAGCACGTCCTGCCCCGACAGCCCGGCCAGCGAGGCGAGCAGCGCCGCGACGTTGCGCTGCACGTGGTCGGCGATCTCCAGCGGCTGGTGCAGGAACCCGGTGTGCAGCCACGACTTCGCGAGCACCCCGTTGGCCTGGGAGGTCCCGGTGAGCACCCGGAACAGCAGCAGCTGTGCCGCGAACACCACCACCGGCGCCGCGACGAGCAGCCCCCGCGCCGCCGCGCGCCCCGAGGGGAACCCTCGTTGCCACCTAAGCCACGAGAGTTCCCCTGGGGGCGTCCCGGGGCAGGACCGCAGCAGCGTCCACGCCATCGCGGCGGTGAACGCGGCGGCCAGCAGGAAGCCCTCGGGGCGGGTGAGGGCCATCAGCGCCGCGACCACCGGCGTCCACAGGAAACGGGGACGTTCGCGAAGGTAGGACAGCAGGGTGCCGGTGACCAGGGCCGCGAGCAGGCCCACCTCCATCCCGCTGGCCCCGCCCCACAGCAGCGGCCCGCACAGCGCGGTGAGCAGTCCCGCCCACCATCCCGCGGCACGCCCGCCCAGCCGGGTCGCGGCGGCCGAGGTGAACGCCGCGGCGAGGGCGACGCCGACGACCCCGCCCGCGACGGCGACGGCGAGCAGCCACCGGCCGTCGAACCCGACCGCGTGCGCGGCGCCGAGCAGGACCATCCAGAGCAGGCTCGACGCGCCCGTCGCGATCTCCGCACCCGGCTGGTAGCGCAGCGGCTCGCCGTCGCCGAACTGCCGGGCGTACTGCAGGTGGATGTAGACGTCGTCGAGCGGCGGGACCAGGCTCCCGCGGTTGTAGGCCAGCGACACCGCGACGAACCCCGCCCCGAGCAGCAGCGCCACCGCCCCGGAGACGACGGGCGTGCGGGTACTCCGGTCGGTGGAGGGGGGCGTCACGCCCCGCATCGTCGCCGGTCGGGGTGCGGATACCTGCATGAGGGTGCCGGGGGTCCCTCCGTAGAATCCGGGTGGTGAATCCCGACGTGCTCGCCGACCTGGTCCGTGACGTCGCGCGGGACGTGCTGCTCCGACGCGACCTGGACGTCTCCGCGCTGCCGGCCGATGCGGGTGTCGAGCGTCCCCGCAACCCCGACCACGGCGACTACGCGACCAACATCGCGCTGCGCACCGCCAAGAAGGCCGGCGTGAACCCGCGCGAGCTCGCGACCTGGCTGGCCGAGGAGCTCGCGACCCGTGACGGCGTCGCCAGCGCCGAGATCGCCGGGCCCGGCTTCATCAACCTGCGCCTGGCCGCCGACGCCCAGGGCGCGATCGTCGGGGAGGTCCTCGCCGCGGGCGCGGGCTACGGCACCGGCGACGAGCTGGCCGGGCGCAACGTGAACCTCGAGTTCGTCTCCGCCAACCCGACCGGCCCGCTGCACCTGGGCGGCACCCGGTGGGCCGCGGTCGGCGACGCGCTGGGCCGGGTGCTGTCCGCGCGTGGCGCGAAGGTCACCCGCGAGTACTACTTCAACGACGCCGGCGCCCAGATCGACCGGTTCGTCGGCTCCCTGGTCGCGGCCGCGCAGGGCGAGCCCGCCCCGGAGAACGGCTACGGCGGGGACTACATCGCCGAGATCGCCCAGCGCGTCGTCGCGGCCGAGCCCGGCGTGCTGGACCTGTCCGACGCCGAGCGGGACGAGGTGTTCCGCCGGGTCGGTGTCGGCTTCATGTTCACCGAGATCAAGCAGAAGCTGGGGGAGTTCCGCGTCGAGTTCGACGTGTGGTTCCACGAGCAGTCGCTGCACGACTCGGGTGCGGTGGAGACCGCCGTCGCCGCGCTCAAGGAGAAGGGCTCGCTCTACGAGTCCGACGGCGCCTGGTGGCTGCGCTCGACCGACCACGGCGACGACAAGGACCGCGTCGTCATCAAGTCCGACGGCCGCCCCGCCTACATCGCCGGCGACATCGCCTACCTGCGCGACAAGCGGGCCCGCGGCTTCGACCTGTGCATCTACATGCTCGGCGCCGACCACCACGGCTACGTCGCCCGGCTCAAGGCCGCGGCGGCCGCGTTCGGCGACGACCCGGCCGTGGTCGAGGTGCTGATCGGACAGCTGGTCAACCTGGTCAAGGACGGCACCCCGGTCCGGATGAGCAAGCGCGCCGGCACCGTCGTGACGATGGACGACTTGGTCGGGGCCGTCGGCGTCGACGCCGCCCGGTACTCCCTCGTGCGGTCCTCGGTGGACTCGGGCCTGGACATCGACCTGGACCTGCTGGCCAGCCGGACCAGCGAGAACCCGGTGTTCTACGTCCAGTACGCGCACGCCCGGCTGTCCTCGCTGGCCCGCAACGCCGCCGACCTCGGCATCACCCCCGGCGAGGACTACGGCCTGTTGTCCCACCCGCGCGAGGGCGACCTGATCCGCACCCTCGGCGAGTTCGGCGACGTCGTGCGCACCGCCGCCGAGCTGCGCGAGCCGCACCGGGTCGCCCGCTACCTGGAGTCGCTCGCCGGCGCCTACCACAAGTTCTACGACTCCTGCCGCGTCCTGCCCCAGGGCGACGAGGAGGTCTCCGACCTGCACCGCGCGCGCCTCGCGCTCTGCGTCGCCGCCCGCACGGTGCTCGCCAACGGCCTGGCGCTGCTCGGCGTCGACGCCCCGGAACGGATGTGACATGAGGGCACACCCCGCAGGCCCGATGCACGCGGGCCTCACCCCCGCGCCCGAGTCGGCCGGGCCCCGCCCGGAGAGCGCCGCGGCGCTCGACGAGCTGGCGCCCGCGGTCTGGCCGCGGCACGCCGCCCGCGGCGCCGACGGCGCGCTGCGCCTGGCCGGGGCCGACGTCCGCGACCTCGCCGCGGCCCACGGCACCCCGCTGTTCGTGCTCGACGAGGACGACTTCCGCGGCCGCTGCAGCGAGTTCGCCGCCGCGTTCGGGGCCGAGGCCGTGCACTACGCGGCGAAGGCGTTCCTGTGCACCGAGATCGCCCGCTGGGTCGCGCAGGAGGGCCTGTCGCTGGACGTGTGCTCCGGCGGCGAGCTGGCCGTGGCGCTGCGCGCGGACTTCCCGCCCGAGCGGATCGCGCTGCACGGCAACAACAAGTCCCTCGCCGAGCTGGAGGCCGCGGTCGAGGCGGGGGTCGGCGGGATCGTCGTCGACTCCTTCGACGAGATCGCCCGGCTCGCCGACGTCGCCGCCGCGCGGGACACCGTCGCGCCGGTGCTGATCCGGCTCACCGTCGGCGTCGAGGCGCACACCCACGAGTACATCGCCACCGCGCACGAGGACCAGAAGTTCGGGTTCTCCATCGCCGGGTCCGACACGAAGGACTCCGCGGCGCTGGAGGCCGCCCGCCGTGTGCTCGCCGCGAGCCACCTGAGCCTGGTCGGGCTGCACAGCCACATCGGCTCGCAGATCTTCGAGACCGAGGGCTTCGAGGCGGCCGCCCGCCGCGTGGTGAAGGTGCTCGCCGACCTGCACGCCGAGCACGGCGGCGAGAACCTGACCGCGCTGCGCACCCTGGACCTCGGCGGCGGCATCGGCATCGCCTACCGGCCGGGGGACACCCCGCTGTCGATGCCGGCGCTGGCCGAGGAGCTGCGCGCGATCGTCAAGCGCGAGTGCGCCGCCTCCGGGCTGGACGTGCCGGCGATCGCCGTCGAGCCGGGCCGGGCCATCGCCGGGCCGGGCACCGTCACCGTCTACGAGGTCGGCACCGTCAAGGACGTCCCGCTCGGCGGGTACTCCCGGCGCTACGTCAGCGTCGACGGCGGGATGAGCGACAACATCCGCACGTCCCTCTACGACGCCGAGTACGACGTACGGCTGGTGTCCCGCGCCAGCGGGCACGACTCGGTCCCCGGCGGGGACGTCCCCGTGCTGTCCCGGGTGGTCGGCAAGCACTGCGAGTCGGGTGACATCGTGGTGCGCGACTGCTGGCTGCCGGCCGATCTCGCGCCGGGCGACCTGCTGGCCGTCGCGGCGACGGGGGCCTACTGCTATGCCATGGCGTCGGGGTACAACCGGCTGCCGCGCCCTGCTGTCGTCGCGGTCCGTGACGGGGTCGACCGGACCCTGTTGCGTCGCGAGACACTGGAGGACCAGTTCCGTTTCGAGGTGTGAGCGCACCCGGGTGAGAACCGCCACCCGGACCTGTCCGCACCCGCCCGACCAGGAATGATCGGCGCGCGCCCGAGGGGTGCGCGCACGCGAGGAGGACACGTGGCGAGCGAGACCGGCGCCGTCCGGGTGGCACTGCTGGGCTGCGGCACCGTCGGCACCGAGGTGGTCCGGCTCATCACCGAGCAGGCCGACGAGCTGGCCGCGCGGGTGGGAGCCCGCATCGAGCTGGCCGGGGTCGCCGTGCGGCGACCGCACCGGCACCCCTGGCTGACCGAGAACTTCCCGGACCTGGTGACCACCGATGCCGGCGAGCTCGTGACCCGCGACGACGTCGACGTCGTCGTCGAGGTCATCGGCGGGATCGAGCCGGTCCGCGGCTGGCTGCTGGAGGCGCTCAAGTCCGGCCGCTCGGTCGTGACGGCGAACAAGGCGCTGCTCGCCGAGGACGGCCCGACGCTGGCCGAGGCCGCCGACGCCTCCGGCGCCGACCTCTACTACGAGGCCGCCGTCGCCGGGGCGATCCCGCTGCTGCGCCCGCTGCGCGAGTCCCTGGCCGGGGACCGCATCACCCGGGTCGCCGGCATCGTCAACGGCACCTCGAACTTCATCCTCTCCGCCATGTTCTCGGGCGGGACGTCCTACGCCGACGCGCTGGAGGAGGCGACCCGGCTGGGCTACGCCGAGGCCGACCCGAGCGCCGACGTCGACGGCTACGACGCCGCCTCGAAGGCCGCGATCCTGGCCTCGCTGGCGTTCCACACCCGCTTCACCGCCTCCGACGTGCACCGCGAGGGCATGCGCGAGGTCAGCTCGGCCGACGTCGCCGCCGCCCGCAGGCTCGGCTGCACGATCAAGCTGCTCGCCATCTGCGAGCGCGTGGTGGCCACGGACGGGACCGAGTCGGTCTCGGCGCGCGTCTACCCGGCGATGGTCCCCGACTCGCACCCGCTGGCGGGCGTCGACGGCGCGTTCAACGCGGTGTTCGTCGAGGCCGAGGCCGCCGGCCAGCTGATGTTCTACGGCCAGGGTGCAGGCGGCGCGCCGACCGCCTCCGCGGTGCTCGGCGACCTCGTGGCGGTGGCCCGCAACCGGGTCGGCGGCGGCCGCGGGCCGCGCGAGTCGGCCTACGCCAGCCTGCCGGTGCGCCCGATCGGCGAGGTGCCGACGCGCTACCACGTCGACCTCGAGGTGGCCGACCGTGAGGGCGTGCTCGCCGCCATCGCGAGCGAGTTCGCCCGGCACGGCGTCTCGATCGCCGCGGTCCGCCAGACCGGCGGTGTGAACGGCTCGGTGGACCGGGCCGACGGCTCGGACCGCAGCCAGGCCCGGCTGACGGTCGTCACGCACTCGGCGCCGGAGGCCGCGCTGTCGGCCACGGTGTCGGCGCTGCTGGACCTCGACCACGTGCTCGGCGTCGCGGGCGTGTTGCGGGTGGAGGGCCTGGGCCGCGCGGTGAGCGCACTGGGTATGGGCGAATGACCACAGGTGGGGGATCAGGGAGTGGACCGGTCGTGACGGACAGCGTGCGAGGAGTCCGGGGGCCGGCCTCCGGTCCCTTCGGCCCCGTGACCCAGGTCGCCGGTGCGGTCGCGCCGCCGCCGCCCGGCCAGTGGCCGGGTGTCATCGAGGCCTACCGCGACCGGATGCCCGTGCATCCGGACTGGACCGTGGTGACGCTCGGGGAGGGCGGCACGCCGCTGCTGCCGGCCCCCCGGCTGTCGGAGCTGACCGGCTGCCAGGTCTACCTGAAGGTCGACGGCGCCAACCCGACCGGCTCGTTCAAGGACCGCGGCATGACGATGGCGGTCACCGCCGCGCTCGCCGACGGCAAGTCCAGCGTGCTGTGCGCCTCCACCGGCAACACCTCGGCGTCGGCGGCCGCCTACGCCACCCGTGCCGGGATGACCTGCGCGGTGCTCGTGCCGACTGGGAAGATCGCGCTGGGCAAGCTCGCCCAGGCCGTCGCGCACGGCGCCCGGATCCTGCAGATCGACGGCAACTTCGACGACTGCCTGGAGCTGGCCCGCAAGACGACCGCCGACTACCCGGCGATCGCGCTGGTCAACTCGGTGAACCCGACCCGGATCGCCGGCCAGGCCTCCGCCGCCTACGAGATCTGCGACCAGCTGGGCCGTGCCCCGGACGTGCACTGCCTGCCGGTCGGCAACGCCGGCAACATCACCGCGTACTGGCACGGCTACCGCGGCTACCACGCCGACGGCGTCATCCCCGCGCTGCCGCGGATGTTCGGGTTTCAGGCCGCCGGCGCCGCACCGCTGGTGCACGGCGCCCCGGTGAGCGACCCCGAGACGATCGCGACCGCCATCCGGATCGGTGCCCCCGCCTCGTGGAAGGGCGCGACCACCGCGCGCGACGAGTCGAACGGGAAGTTCGCGGCCGTCACCGACGACGAGATCCTCGCCGCCTACCGGATGCTGTCCGCGCAGGAGGGCGTGTTCGTCGAGCCCGCATCGGCGTCCAGCGTCGCCGGGCTGCTGCAGAGCCACGCCGACGGATCGCTGCCCACCGGCTCCCTCGTGGTGTGCACGGTGACCGGGCACGGCCTGAAGGACCCCGACACCGCCCTGCTCACCGCGCCGGACCCGGAGATCGTCCCGATCGACCCCGGGGCGGTCGCGGCGGCGCTCGAGCTGGCCTGATGGGGCGCCCGACGCGCGTACTGGTGCGGGTCCCGGGGTCGACGGCCAACATCGGCCCCGGCTTCGACTCCCTCGGCATGGCCCTGGCGCTGTACGACGAGATCGAGGTCGAGACCTTCGAGACGCCGGGGTTGTTCGTCGACGTCGTGGGGCAGGGCTGCCGGCACGTCCCGCGCGACGAGCGGCACCTGGTCCTGCGGGCGATGCGCCTGGCCTTCGAGACGTTCGGCGGGGCGCCCGCGGGGCTGCGGCTGCGCTGCCTCAACGCGGTGCCGCACTCACGCGGCCTCGGCAGCTCCGCGGCGGCCGCCGTCGCCGGGGTGACGGCCGCCGCCGTGCTGGCCGGGCGGGACCCGGAGCTGGAGCGCGACGCGCTGCTGCAGCTCTCCGCCGGTATGGAGGGCCACGCCGACAACGCCGCGGCCAGTCTGCTCGGCGGGTTCGTGGTGGCCTGGGAGGCGGCGGGCTCGGCCCGGCGCTTCCACGCCGAGAAGCTGGAGGTGCACCCCGACGTGCACCCGGTCGCCTGTGTGCCCGACGTCGAGTCCTCGACCAAGACCACCCGGGGGCTGCTGCCCGAGCAGGTCCCGCTGGCCGACGCCGCGTTCACCGGCAGCCGCTGCGCGCTGGCGGTGCTGGCGATGACCCGGCGGCCGGACCTGCTCATGGCGGCCACCGAGGACCGGCTGCACCAGCCCTACCGGCGGCCGGCGTACCCGTCGTCGCTGCGGCTGGTCGAGGCGCTGCGGGAGCACGGCGTACCCGCCGCGATCTCCGGCGCCGGGCCGACGGTGCTGGCCCTGACCGGCGACGGCGCGCTGCCCGACGGCGTCGACACCGACGGTTTCGCGGTGCAGCGGCTGCCGGTCGACACCACCGGTGTGCAGGTCGAGGTCCGCTGAGCACCGGTGCCCGCCGGGAACGTGAGGTACGCGACCCCGTGCGTCGGCGCGTCGCCCGAGGGGGTTGTTGCCGCCCCGGGGTGTACGGACTAGTCTCGCCCGTGCATGGCGATCCACGCGACATCGGCGTAGTCTTGCGGCCGGGCCCGCTCGCCCGATCTCCTTTCTGAACTGGACTCGGAATCCCGAACGGGCGGCCTGACTCCCGCGACGTCGTCGTGGGACTCCATCTGTGAATGCTGCCGATACGGGGTCTCCGTATCGGCCGAGCGTGTGACATCCCCTGACCTGGACAGGTAACCGGGTCGGTCAGGAAGGAACTCTGTGAGCGAGACCGATCTCGCCGGTACCGGGACCGCGTCGGCCGAGGCGGCGCCCCGCCGACGCGGCGGCCTGTCCGGCATGGTGCTGGCCGAGCTGCGCCAGCTGGCCACCGAGCTGAACGTCCCGGACATCTCCGGCATGCGGAAGGGCGACCTGATCGCGGCCATCAAGGAGCGTCAGGGCGGAGCGGCGGCGGCCCCCGCGAAGAAGCCGAAGGCGAAGGCGGACCCCGCCACCACCGGCTCCGACGGTGCGGACGCGCCGCAGCTCGCCCTCGGCGACACCGCCGCGGCCCCCGCCGGCAACGGCTCCGCCGCGCCGGCCGCCCCTCAGGCACCCGCCGAGCAGGCCGGTGACCAGGGCGGACAGGCCGGGCAGGTCGAGGCCCCCGCGCCGCGCACCCGTCGTCGCCGTGCTGCGACCCGTCCGGCCGGCGCTCCCGACGCCATCGCGACCGACGCCGCCGCCGACGACCCCGGTACCTCCGCCGGCAACGGTGCGGCCCCGGCCGCCGCCGAGAGCGCCCCGGCCGCCGCGCCCGAGCAGGCCGCCCCCGCCGCGAGCGCGCCGGAGCAGGCCGACAGCACCCCGGCCCCGGCCGAGGAGCGTCGTGAGGACGCCGACGGTGCCGGTCGTCGTGGCCGGACCCGCCGCCGCGGGCAGGGCGACGACAACGGCCAGAAGGACACCGCCCCCCAGGGCGCCCCGAAGGACACCGCCACGGACGCGGGCCAGCAGGACGCGGGCCAGAAGGACGCCCGTCGCGACGCCGACGGCGACGACCCCGGCACCGACGGCGACCGCCGTCGCGGCCGTGGCGCCGACCGCAACGCCGAGCGCGGTGCCGAGCGCGGTGCCGACCGCAACGGTGGCGACCGCACCGGTGAGGGCCGCGACGACAACGGCCGCGGCAACGGCGACAACGGCCGTGGCGGGCGCAACCGCGACGGCGACGACTCCGGCCGCGGCAACCGCGGGAACCGCAACAACGACCGGACCGGCGACCGCGGCGACAACCGCGGCGAGCGGAACGGTGACCGGAACAACGACCGCAACGGTGAGCGGAACGGCGACCGGAACAACGACCGCGGTACCGACCGGAACGACTTCCGCGACGACGACGGTGACGACGGTGACGGCCGCGGCCGCCGCGGCCGCCGCTTCCGCGACCGCCGTCGCGGCCGGGACCGCGAGCGCACCGGTGGCGGCGCCACCGGCGGTGGCGTGGACACCGAGATCCGCGACGACGACGTCCTGCTGCCGGTCGCCGGCATCGTGGACATCCTCGACAACTACGCGTTCGTCCGGACCACCGGCTACCTGTCCGGCCCGACCGACGTCTACGTGTCGATGTCGATGGTCCGCAAGAACGGACTGCGGCGCGGCGACGCCATCACCGGCGCCGTCCGTCAGCCCCGCGAGGGCGAGCAGCAGCGGCAGAAGTTCAACCCGCTGGTGCGCGTCGACTCGATCAACGGGCGGGACCCGGAGGCCGCACGCAACCGGCCCGAGTTCACCAAGCTGACCCCGCTCTACCCCAACGAGCGGCTCCGCCTGGAGACCGACCCGACGCAGCTGACCACCCGCGTGATCGACCTGATCATGCCGGTCGGCAAGGGGCAGCGTGCGCTGATCGTCTCCCCGCCCAAGGCGGGCAAGACGACGATCATGCAGAACATCGCGAACGCGATCACCACGAACAACCCCGAGTGCCACCTCATGGTCGTCCTCGTCGACGAGCGGCCCGAGGAGGTCACCGACATGCAGCGGTCGGTGAAGGGCGAGGTCATCGCCTCGACCTTCGACCGCCCGCCTGCAGACCACACCGCCGTCGCCGAGCTGTCCATCGAGCGGGCCAAGCGCCTGGTCGAGATGGGGCACGACGTCGTCGTCCTGCTGGACAACATCACCCGCCTCGGCCGCGCCTACAACCTGGCGGCGCCCGCGTCGGGCCGGATCCTGTCCGGTGGTGTCGATTCCACGGCGCTGTACCCGCCGAAGCGCTTCCTCGGCGCCGCGCGCAACATCGAGGACGGTGGCTCGCTCACCATCTTCGCGACCGCGCTGGTCGAGACCGGGTCCACGATGGACACGGTGATCTTCGAGGAGTTCAAGGGCACCGGCAACGCCGAGCTCAAGCTGGACCGGAAGATCGCCGACAAGCGGATCTTCCCGGCCATCGACGTCGGCGACTCGAGCACCCGCAAGGAGGAGCTCCTGATGTCGCCCGACGAGCACGCGGTGATGGTGAAGCTCCGCCGCGTCCTCGCCGCGCTCGACGACCAGCAGGCGCTCGACCTGGTGCTCGGCCGGCTCAAGAAGACCAAGACCAACATCGAGTTCCTGATGCAGGTCGCCAAGAACGCCCCCGGCAACGACGAGGACTAGTCCGAGCCGTGCCGTCCGGGCCCCGGTGGGAATTCCGCCGGGGCCCGGATGGTTGAATGGACCGTCAGCTTCCCGGCACCGGTTCACCCTGGTCGTACCAGGGACCCGGCGGCCAACGATGAGGAGAGAGCCATGCGCGAGGGAATTCACCCTCAGTACGTCGACACCCAGGTCACCTGCGGTTGCGGCAACCAGTTCACCACCCGCAGCACCAAGAACAGCGGCGCCATCAGCGTCGAGGTCTGCTCCGCCTGCCACCCGTTCTACACCGGCAAGCAGAAGATCCTGGACTCCGGTGGCCGCGTGGCCCGCTTCGAGGCCCGCTACGGGAAGCGCGAGCGCGCCGCCAAGTAGCTCCCGACACGGCGCCCGTCGCCTCGCCGCACGCGAGGAGGCGGGCGCCGTTTCGCGTTCCCGCCCCAGCGCCTCGAAGGAATCCCCGATGAGCACGCAGTCGGTCGACGCCCTGCTCGACGAGCACGCCGAGCTGGAGCAGCGCCTCGCCGACGCGGGCGTCCTCTCCGACCAGGCGCAGGCCCGCAAGCTGGGCCGTCGCTACGCCGAGCTCGGCCCGGTCGTGCGCTGCGCCCGCGAGCTCGCCCAGGTCCGCGACGACCGCGACGCCGCCCGTGAGCTCGCCGCCGAGGACCGCGCCTTCGCCGTCGAGGCCGACGCCCTGGACACCCGCATCGTCGAGCTCGAGACCGAGCTGACCGAGCTGCTGCGCCCGCGTGACCCGCACGACGGCGACGACGTCCTGATGGAGGTCAAGTCCGGCGAGGGCGGCGAGGAGTCCGCGCTGTTCGCCGGCGACCTCGTGCGCATGTACAGCCGCTACGCCGAGAGCCGCGGCTGGAAGGTCGAGGTCCTCGGCGCGACCCCGTCCGATCTGGGCGGGTACAAGGACATCACGCTGTCCCTGCGCAGCAAGGACCCGGTCGACGGGGTGTGGGCCGCCTTGAAGTTCGAGGGCGGCGTGCACCGCGTCCAGCGCGTCCCGGTCACCGAGTCGCAGGGCCGCATCCACACCTCCGCGGCCGGCGTCCTGGTCTTCCCCGACGCCGACGACACACCCGACGTCGAGATCCACGACGCCGACATCCGGGTCGACGTCTACCGGGCCTCGGGCCACGGCGGGCAGAGCGTCAACACCACCGACTCCGCCGTGCGGATCACGCACCTGCCGACCGGCATCGTCGTGACCTGCCAGAACGAGCGCTCCCAGCTGCAGAACAAGGCCCGTGCGATGGACGTGCTGCGGGTCCGGCTGCACGCGAAGGCCGAGGCCGAGGCGGCCGAGGCGGCGTCGGAACAGCGTCGCTCGCAGGTCCGCACGGTGGACCGCTCGGAGCGGATCCGTACCTACAACTACCCGGAGAACCGGATCTCCGACCACCGTGTCGGGTTCAAGGCCTACAACCTGTCCGCGGTGCTCGACGGCCACCTCGTCGACGTCCTCGCCGCCCTGACCGCGGCCGAGCGCGCCGAGGCCATGGCGGGGGAGCAGGAGCAGGAATGATCCCCCGCTCAGGTGATGCTCCGGTCACCTGCGGTGTCCCCGCGCCCCGCAGCCGGGACACTGGAGCCGTGACCGAGACGACGGCGAGCCCCACGACCGGCAGCCGGCTGCCGCTCCGGGTGGCGATCGCGGAGGCCGAGCGCACCCTGGCCGCCGCCGGCGTCGCGTCCCCGCGCGTCGACGCCGAGCTGCTCGCCGCGCACGTGCTCGGCTCGTCGCGGTCCACACTGCTGATGACCCCGCTGGTGGACCCACCGGTCGTCGAACGGCTGCAGGCCCTCGTGGCCCGCCGCGCCACCCGCGAACCGTTGCAGCACATCCTCGGCACCGCGGTACTCGGCCCGGTCGAGGTCGCCGTCGGACCAGGGGTGTTCACCCCGCGCCCGGAGACCGAGCTGCTGCTGGAGTGGGGCCTCGCCGCGATCCGCGACGTGAGCCGCCCCCGGGTGCTCGACCTCTGCACCGGCTCCGGCGCGCTCGCGCTGGCCTTCGCAGTGTCCCGGCCCGACGCCGAGGTGCACGCTCTCGAGGCCGACCCGTCGGCACTGTCCTGGACCCGGCGCAACCTCGACGCGCACGTCGCCGCGGGCGGGCGCCCGGTGACCCTGCACGTCGCCGACGTCCGGTGGACCGACCTGCTCATCGAGCTGGAGGGTGCGGTCGACCTGGTCGTCTGCAACCCGCCCTACGTCCCGGACGGGACGCCGGTGCCGCCCGAGGTGGAGCGGTGGGACCCGCCCGGCGCCGTGTTCGGCGGGCCCGACGGCACCCAGATCATCCAGGCCGTCGTACGCGGGGCCAGCGGATGGCTGCGGCACGGCGGGCACCTCGCGATCGAGCACGACGACACCCACGGCGAGACGGTCCCGGCACTGCTGCGTCGCCGGCGCACGCTGGGTGAGGTCACCGAGCACGACGACCTCACCGGCCGCCCGCGCTTCGTCACCGCCCGCCGCGTCCCCTGCCCCTGACGCCCGTCCCACCCAGCGGGGAGCGGTCGTCCGGACGTCCCGCCGGCGCCGCGGATGTGAGCCGCCCCGCACCCCCGCGCGGCACGGTCGTATCCTCGCGGATCGTGAGTGCACCGCAGACCCAGCCGCTGTTCGACTGCAGCGTCCCCGCCGAGCGCGCACGCGGTCTGACCGCCGCCGCGCGCGCCGTCCGGGCGGGTGAGCTGGTCGTCCTGCCCACCGACACCGTCTACGGCATCGGCTGCGACGCGTTCAACGGCACCGCCGTGCGCGCGCTGCTCGCCGCCAAGCGGCGCGGCCCGGACATGCCGGTCGGCGTGCTCGTCGGTTCCTGGACCACCATCGACGGCCTCGTCTCAGGAGTCCCGCAGTCCGCCCGGGCGCTGATCGAGGCGTTCTGGCCGGGCGAGGTGTCGCTGGTGCTGGAGCACGCGCCGTCGCTGGCCTGGGACCTGGGCAGCACCCGCGGGACGGTGATGCTGCGCATGCCGCTGCACCCGGTCGCGCTGGAGCTGCTGCGCGAGGTCGGGCCGATGGCGGTGTCGAGCGCGAACACCTCGGGCAACCCGCCGGCGTCGAACGTGACCGAGGCGATCACCCAGCTGGCCTCGAGCGCGCAGGTCTACCTCGACGGCGGCCCGTCCGGTGACCCGGTCGCCTCCACGATCGTCGACCTCACCGGCGCCCGGCCGCGCATGCTGCGCGAGGGCGGGGTGACCGCCGAACAGGTCGAGGAGGTCGTCGGCCAGGAGGTCGACCGGGTCTGAGGGGGCCACCCGCGGGTGTGATCACGCCTGCACGGCCGCGGCCTGCGGGGATGGCAGCGGGTAGCGTGTCCCGGCGTGAGCGAGCAGACCTTCTGGGGACCGGACTTCCACGCACTGCAGCAGCAGGACCCCGAGATCGCGGGCGTCGTGCTGGACGAGCTCGAGCGCCTGCGCGGCGGACTGCAGCTCATCGCGAGCGAGAACCTGACCAGCCCCGCGGTGCTGGCGGCGCTCGGGTCGACGCTGTCGAACAAGTACGCCGAGGGCTACCCCGGCCGCCGCTACTACGGCGGCTGCGGGGTCGTCGACGTCGCCGAGAACATCGGCAACGCGCGGACCAAGGAGCTCTTCGGCGCCGAGCACGTCAACCTCCAGCCGCACTCCGGTGCGAGCGCGAACCTCGCGGCCTACGCCGCGTTCGCCAAGCCCGGCGACACCGTGCTGGCCATGGACCTCAAGCAGGGCGGCCACCTCACGCACGGCAGCAAGGTCAACTTCTCCGGCCTGTGGTTCAACGCGGTGTCCTACACCGTCCGTGAGGACACCGAGGTCATCGACTACGACCAGGTCCGCGACCTGGCCAAGCAGCACCAGCCGAAGATCATCATTGCCGGTGCGACCGCGTACCCGCGCCTGATCGACTTCGCGGTGTTCCGCGAGATCGCCGACGAGGTCGGCGCCAAGCTCATGGTCGACGCCGCGCACTTCATCGGCCTGGTCGCCGGCAAGGCGATCCCGTCGCCGGTGCCCTACGCCGACGTCGTCACCGCCACCACGCACAAGGTTCTGCGCGGCCCGCGCGGCGGCATGGTGCTGTGCCGCGAGGAGCACGCCAAGGCCATCGACAAGGCGGTCTTCCCGTTCTCCCAGGGGGGCCCGCTGATGCACGCGGTCGCCGCGAAGGCCGTCGCGATGAAGGAGGCGGCGCAGCCGGAGTACCAGGCCTACGCCCGCCAGGTCATCGCGAACGCCCAGGCGCTGACGACGAGCCTGGAGTCCGAGGGCATGCGCGCCGTCTCCGGCGGCACCGACAACCACCTCGCGCTGCTGGACCTGCGTCCGATCGGCGTCACCGGGTCGGAGGCGGAGACCCGCTGCGACCGCGCCGGCATCACGCTGAACAAGAACGCCATCCCCTACGACCCGGCGCCGCCGATGAAGCCGTCCGGCATCCGGGTCGGCTCGCCCAGCGTCACCACGCAGGGGATGACCGAGGCCGACATGGCCGAGGTCGGCGCGCTGCTGGCCCGCGCGGTCAAGGCCGAGCACGACACCACGGCCGGCGACGCCGAGCTCGCCGACGTCGCGAAGGCGGTCACCGCGCTCGTCTCGAAGGCACCGGCCTACCCTCGGGGGTGACCTGAGACCCACGGCGGAGGCGGAGAGGCGCTCGCGACGTGCCCACTGACCAGTTCACGTACGGACTCCCCATCCGGGAGCTCCTGCTCGTCGGGCTGGTCGCCGCCGTCGTCACGCTGCTGCTGACCGGGCCGGTCCGGATGCTGGCGCTGAAGGTCGGCGCGGTCGCCTGGCCGCGGGGACGGGACGTGCACGTCACCCCGACCCCGCGGTGGGGCGGCCTCGCGATGTTCGGCGGGGTGCTGGCCGGGCTGCTGCTGTCGCTGCAGCTCCCGGCCCTGCGGCTGGCCTACTTCGAGCAGAGCACCGAGGTCGTCGGGGTCGTCGTCGCGACCGGGCTGCTGGTCGGCGTCGGGATGCTCGACGACCGCTACGACCTCGACGCCCTCACCAAGTTCGCCGCGCAGGTCACCGCGGCCGGGCTGCTGGTGCTCTACGGCGTGCAGTGGGTGACGGTATGGATCCCCATCGGAGGGGAGTCGTTCCTCAGCGGCTCGCTGTTGTTGTTGGGGCAGGGGCAATCGGTGCTCATGACGGTGCTGGTCACCGTGGTGCTGGTAAACGCGATGAACTTCGTCGACGGCCTCGACGGGCTCGCCGCCGGCATCGGGCTGATCACCACGCTGGCGACCGCGGTCTTCTGCATCGGCCTCATCAGCAAGAACGGCAACGACCCGGCCGCTTTCGTGCCCTCGCTGATCGCGGTGGTGCTCGCCGGGTCCTGCCTGGGGTTCCTGCCGCACAACTTCCACCCGGCCCGGATCTTCATGGGCGACACCGGCTCGATGATGGTCGGGGTCATGCTCTCCGCGGCGATCACGACCGCCTCGGGCCGGATCCCGCCCGACGACACGGCGGCCGGGAACATCCTGGCCCTGGTCTCCCCGGTCATCGTGCTGGTCGGGATCGTCTTCATCCCGTCGCTGGACCTGCTCATGGCGGTCGTGCGCCGGACCCGCGCCGGGACCAGCCCGTTCAGCCCGGACAAGATGCACCTGCACCACCGCCTGCTCCAGGTCGGGCACAGCCACCGGCGCGCGGTGCTGCTGGTCTACCTGTGGGTCGCGGTGATCGCCTTCGGCGCGGTCGCGCTCGCCCTGGTCCCGCGCACCGGGCTGGTGCTCGCCGCGACCGGGATCGCACTGGTCGTGGCGTTCGTGGCCTCGGCCGTGCCGCACCGGTCGCGGATGCGCACCGCCGCCTCCGCGGCACCGGCCGCCGCGGGGGAGACGGCGATCGCCTCGACCGACGACCTCCCGGACGCCGGGCCCGGGCGCGCGGCGCCCCCCGCCCGGCCGTCCGCCGGCGGTCCGGTCGAGGACGGCCCCGGACCGCCGGGCCCCGCCGCGGCGGCACCGGTGCCGGGCCGGGTCGTGCCGGGCGGGGACACGTCCGGTCGGGACCCGTCACGGCGGGACACATCGGGTCGGGACGCACCCGGGGGGCCTGCGCCGTGGACGCGGGGCGCGCACCGGCCGAGCGGCGGGCGTGGCCCGTCGCGGACCGGGACGCGACGCGCGCCCGCCGGCACCGGGGGACCGCTGGTCGCCGGTACTGCGGGACCTGCGCCCGCCGGACCCGGACCCGCCCGGCTCGCGGGCACCCCGACCGGGGGGCCGGAACACGTCGGCCCGATGACGTCCGCCGATGCCGGGCCGCCCACACCACCGACCCCGTCCCGGCCCGTCGCCGCCCGTCCGCGGATGCCACGCGGCACGGCCGCCGGACCGCCGACGCCGGCCCCGACCGACCCCGGGCCGGTCCCACCCCGCCCGCAGCACCCGCGCGGCACCGGCCACCGCGCCCACCCCGCCGCGACACCGGGGCCGGACCAGCCGACCGTCCCCACCCCCGCGCACCACCCCGCCCGGGACCGCGACGCCTGACCGGCGCCGGTCCTGGCCCTGGGGAGAGGTGTCCGCGCTCACGGATCAGGCCCGCCCGGCCCCGTACGCCGCCCGGTCCCGGGGCCGTCGAGCGCGTCGAGAAGCACCTGGGTGCCGCCCGACGGCGGTTCGACGACGCTCAGGAGCTTCTCGACGCGGGCCGGGCGGCACGGGACACCGCGGGGGACGGCGCCGGTCGGGGCGCCGGACCCGCCGGTTACCGTGTGCGCGGAGCCGTACCCGCTGGTGGGGCGGCCGGTGAGCCGGGAGGCGGACGCACCGTGTGGCGATGGGACCGCTGGGGGACCGTGGAGTACGACGGTCCCGCGCTCGGCCAGGCGCAGGTCGTGCGGCGGCTGTCGGGGTCGATGGCCCGCGGCGCCGCCCTGGTCGGCGCGGCCACCACGGTGGTCTGCGCCGTCGGCGGGGTCGTCGCGGCCGGGGTCCCGGGCCTGTCCGCCGCGGCCCTCGGTGGCCTGCTGGCCACAGGCTCGGCCCTGCTCACGCCGGTGCTGATGCTGCGTACGACCCATCTCGAGCCGGGCGCTGTGATGCTGGCCGCATTCGGCGGCCTCGCGATGAAGGCCATCATCCTCCTGCTCGCCCTGTTCACCCTCGGGGATGCGCCGGGTCTGCACCGCATGTCACTGGCCGTCACCATGCTCGTCGTCTTCATCACGACGACGGCGGCGGAGGCCTGGGCAGGGCAGAAGCTCCAGATCCTGATCGGCACCGATCCGGGGTCCACGAATGCCTGACCTGGGGTTCGACGACCGTTTCGTCCGTTCCTGCGGCGCCCTCGCGGGCGTCCGCGGGGGCTGTCGAGGGCGTCGGGCGGATGGCCGGGCGGCGACCGCCGGGGGAGTTAACGGTGAATCACCCGACGCGACCCACCGGACCCGATCAAGATCGTTTCGTCGGACGAACGCGCAGGTGAGGTGCGTACGAGCCCCCGACATCGTGTAGAAGTACGGCTGATAGCATCCGCCACGTAGGCGATGTGGGTGACTTCCGGTGTTTCGACCCGGCCGCCCGGAAACACATCGCGCCACGAGGCACCTTGCAGGCGATCCCCCGTTCCGCGTGGATGCGGAACGGGAGCACCGGAAGGACCCCCATTGGGCACGTTGGTACTGGCGGCCGAGGAGTTCACTCCGCCCGGCGCAGGTCTGTTCGAGTACCCGCCGATCTTCGGCGCCGTCACCAAGCCGATGGTGCTGGCGGTCCTGTCGCTGATCATCGTCGCGGCCGTCTTCACGCTGGGCACGCGCAAGCTGTCCATCGTGCCGAGCCGATTCCAGTTCGGACTGGAGTCCTTCTACAACATCCCGCGCAACACGATGGCGCGTGACCAGATCGGCTCCGAGGACTTCAAGCGGTACATCCCGCTGATCCTCGGCCTGTTCAGCTTCATCCTGGTCAACAACATCTTCGCGATCATCCCGGTGATCCAGTTCCCGACGCTGTCGCGGATCGGGTTCCCCATCGCGCTGGCGTTGTTCGTCTACGTCTTCTACCACTACGCCGGGTTCAAGAAGCACGGGTTCTTCGGCTACATCAAGCACGCCGCGCTGCCGCCGGGCGTCCCGGTCTTCATCGCGCCGCTGATCATCGTGATCGAGCTGCTGCAGAAGTTCCTGGTGCAGCCGCTCTCGCTGGCACTGCGTGTGTTCGCCGCGATGTTCGCAGGCCACCTCATCCTCGCCCTGACCGCCGTGGGTGCGGCGTTCCTGGTGTCGGCGGGCTCCGCGCTCGTCATCGCGTCCCCGGTGGTGTTCGCCGCCGGGATCGCGTTCACGTTCCTGGAGGCGCTGGTCCAGGTCATCCAGGCCTACGTCTTCGCCCTGCTGGCAGCCGTGTTCATCGGCGCGGCGATCTCCGAGGACCACTGACAGCACCACCGAGACCCCGGTGCCGCCGGCACCGCGCTCGCACCACCTGCTTCATCCGCCGGCCCGTCCGGGCCGATACACCGAACGACCCGCATCCCGCGGACCCGACGGAAGGAAACCCGAAGTGAACGTCACCCAGGTTCTGGCCCAGGAAGCCGCCAACATCAACCCGGGCCTCGCGGCCATCGGGTTCGGCGCCTCGGCCATCGGCGCCGGTATCGGCGTCGGCCTGATCTGGTCGGCCGTCATCAGCGGCACCGCCCGCCAGCCGGAGGCCCGCGGCCAGCTGATGGGTATCGGCTGGACCACCTTCGTCCTCGCCGAGCTGGTCATGCTGATCGGCCTGGTGCTCTTCTTCATCGCGCAGTAAGAGCCGGCAGATCACTCTCATGCCGGTCCCGGTACCGGCGGCCATGTCAGGGAAGGACACACGGTGGAACTGATTCTCGCCGCCGAACAGCCGCTTCCGATTCTCCCGCACCTCGATGAGCTCGTGCTCGGTGTGGTCGCGTTCGCGATCCTGCTGTTCCTGCTCTGGAAGTTCGCGGTCCCGCGCTTCGAGACGCTCTACGAGGAGCGGACCGACGCGATCGAGGGCGGCCTCAAGCGTGCTCAGGAGACCCAGGAGCAGGCGGACCGGCTGAAGAAGGAGTACGAGGAGCAGCTCGCCGGCCTCCGGGCCGAGGCGGCGCGCATCCGCGACGACGCCCGGGCCGAGGGCCAGCAGATCAAGGCCGAGCTCCGCGAGGAGGCCGAGGCCGAGGCCGCGCGCATCAAGGCCCGTGGCGAGGAGCAGGTGGCCGCGTCACGCGACGCCGCCCAGCGTGCTCTGCGCAGCGAGGTCGGGGGCCTGTCGGTCCAGCTGGCCGAGCGCCTGCTGCGCGAGCAGCTGGCCGACGACTCGCGTCGTTCCGCGACGATCGACTCGTTCCTCGGTGAGCTCGACCAGCAGGGCGTGGCCCAGCGGAGCGGGGCGAACTGATGGCGGCTGTCCTGCAGCCCGCCAGCCGTGAGTCCCTCGCGGCGCTGACCGAGCGGCTGGACTCCTGGACCGACTCCGCGTCGGCCCGGGACCTGACCACGACCGCGGACGAGCTGTTCGCGGTGGCCCGGTTCCTGGATTCCGAGCGCTCCGTCCGGCGCCTGCTGGCCGACGCGTCCTCCCCCGAGGACGCCCGCGCGGACCTGGTCCGCCGGCTGTTCGGGTCCCAGCTCTCGCAGCCGACCGTGGACCTCGTCTCCGAGCTGGCGGGCAAGCGCTGGTCCACCCCCCGCGACATCGTCACCGGCGCGGAGGGCCTGGCCCGCCGCACGGCCATCGCGATCGCGGACCGCAACGGCTCCCTCGACGAGGTCGAGGACCAGCTGTTCCGGTTCGGCCGGGTCGTCGCCCGCGAACCGCAGCTGGCGAGCCTGCTCGGCGACGCCGCCCGGCCCGTCGAGGGTCGCGTCCAGCTCCTGGACTCGGTGCTCGGCGAGAAGGTCTACCCGGTGACGGCGACGCTGCTCCGCGAAGCGGTCCGGCTGCCCCGCAGCCGGCACCTCGACGTCGTCGCCGAGGAGCTCGCCGAGCTCGCGGCGGCCCGCCGGGACCGCTCGGTCGCCAAGGTGCGCACACCCGTCGAGCTCTCCTCCGAGCAGGAGACCACGCTCGCCGAGACCCTGGGCCGTATGTACGGCCGCACGATCTCCCTGCAGGTCGAGCTCGACCGGAGCCTCCTCGGAGGCCTGGTCGTGCAGGTCGGCGGCGAGGTCATTGACGGCAGCGTGGCGGGTCGACTCGCCGCAGCTCGCCGATCCCTGCCCAGCTGACCTGCTTCGGACGCGATCGCCGGACCCCGGCGGAACGACCCGAAGACCCCGTTCGAGAGAAGGAACGACGCAGCCATGACAGAGCTGACGATCTCCTCCGAGGAGATCCGGAGTGCGATCTCCAGCTACGTCTCGTCGCTGGAGAGCGGCACGTCCCGCCGTGAGGTCGGGACCGTCGCCGACACCGGTGACGGCATCGCCCACGTCGAGGGTCTGCCCTCGGCCATGACCAACGAGCTGCTCGAGTTCGAGGGCGGCGTCCGCGGCGTCGCGCTGAACCTCGAGCAGAACGAGATCGGTGCGGTCGTCCTGGGCGACTACACCGGCCTCGAGGAGGGCCAGCAGGTCACCCGTACCGGCGAGGTCCTGTCCGTGCCGGTCGGCGAGGGCTACCTGGGCCGGGTCGTCGACCCGCTGGGCAACCCGATCGACGGCCTCGGCGACGTCGAGAGCGACGCCCGCCGCGTGCTCGAGCTCCAGGCGGCCGGCGTGATGGACCGCCAGTCCGTCGGCGAGCCGCTGCAGACCGGGATCAAGGCCATCGACGCCATGACCCCGATCGGCCGCGGCCAGCGCCAGCTGGTGATCGGCGACCGCAAGACCGGCAAGACCGCGGTCTGCGTCGACACGATCATCAACCAGAAGGAGAACTGGGAGTCGGGCGACCCGAAGAAGCAGGTCCGCTGCATCTACGTCGCCATCGGCCAGAAGGGCTCCACGATCGCCGGTGTCCGGCAGTCCCTCGAGGACGCCGGTGCGCTGGAGTACACGACGATCGTCGCGGCCCCCGCGTCCGACCCGGCCGGCTTCAAGTGGCTCGCGCCCTACACCGGCTCGGCCATCGGCCAGCACTGGATGTACCAGGGCAAGCACGTCCTCATCGTGTTCGACGACCTGTCGAAGCAGGCCGAGGCCTACCGCGCGATCTCGCTGCTGCTGCGCCGCCCGCCGGGCCGTGAGGCCTACCCGGGCGACGTCTTCTACCTGCACTCGCGTCTGCTGGAGCGCTGCGCGAAGCTCTCCGACGAGCTCGGCGCGGGGTCGATGACCGGTCTGCCGATCATCGAGACCAAGGCGAACGACGTGTCGGCCTACATCCCGACCAACGTCATCTCGATCACCGACGGCCAGGTCTTCCTCGAGTCCGACCTGTTCAACCAGGGTGTCCGGCCGGCGATCAACGTCGGTATCTCGGTCTCCCGGGTCGGTGGCTCGGCGCAGATCAAGGCCATGAAGACGGTCTCGGGCTCGCTGCGTCTGGACCTGTCGCAGTACCGCGAGCTGGAGGCGTTCGCCGCCTTCGGTTCCGACCTCGACGCCGCCTCGGCCGCCGCCCTGGGCCGTGGCGAGCGACTGGTCGAGCTGCTGAAGCAGGCGCAGTACGCGCCGGTCTCGGTGCAGGACCAGGTCGTCTCGATCTGGCTGGGCACCTCCGGCAAGCTCGACTCGGTGCCCGTCGCCGACGTGCAGCGCTTCGAGTCGGAGTTCCGCGAGTACTCGCGTCGCCACGCCTCCGGCGCCCTGAACGAGATCACCGACACCGGGAAGCTCTCCGACGACGCCGTCGAGACGCTGACCAAGGCGGTCGACGAGTTCAAGCGCAACGAGTTCACCGCGTCCGACGGTTCCTCGGTCGTCCCCAAGGAGAAGGCCGAGAAGGCCCTCGACGAGGACGATGTCGAGCAGGAGACCGTCACGGTCAAGAAGAACTGAGGCTGATACCCGATGGCGGCACAGATCCGGGTGCTGCGCCGGCGTATCCGGTCGACGCAGTCCATCAAGAAGATCACCCGTTCCCAGGAGCTGATCGCGACCTCACGGATCGCGAAGGCCCGGGCGCGGGTGGACGAGGCATGTCCGTACGCCGAGCTGATGACGAGCACCCTGTCGGAGCTCGCGTCGAACTCGGCGCTGGACCACCCGCTGCTCGTCGAGCGGGAGCAGCCGAAGCGGGCCGCGGTCCTGGTCGTCACCAGTGACCGTGGTCAGTGCGGCGGCTACAACGCCAACGTCCTCAAGGAGGCCGAGCAGCTCCAGGCCCTGCTCCGGGAGCAGGGCAAAGAGCCGGTCCTCTACGTGATCGGCCGCAAGGGCGTCTCGTACTACCGGTTCCGCAACCGGGAGATCGAGGAGTCGTGGACCGGATTCTCCGAGCAGCCGGGCTACGAGCACGCGGCCGAGGCGGCGAAGACCCTGGTCGACGCGTTCATGGCCGGTGAGGACGACCACGACGGCAACACCGACGGTGTGACCGGCGTGGACGAGCTGCACCTCGTCTACACCAGCTTCAAGAACATGATCACCCAGGTGCCGCAGGCCCGGCGGATGGCTCCGCTCGAGGTCGAGTACGCGGCCGACAGCGCCTCCTCGAGGCCGGTCGGTGCCGGGTCGGAGCTGCCCTCGGTCGCCCGCGACGCCGACGCCGACACGGCCGAGAGCCAGCGGGACCACCCGGAGACCAAGGGTCTCCAGCCGCTCTACGAGTTCGAGCCGGACCCGGACACGCTCTTCGACGCGCTGCTGCCGAAGTACATCGGGGCCCGCCTCTACGCGGCCCTGCTGGAGTCGGCGGCGTCGGAGTCGGCGAACCGGCAGCGGGCCATGAAGGCCGCGACGGACAACGCCAACGAACTGATCCGTAGCCTGACCCTGGAGGCCAACCAGGCTCGCCAGGCACAGATCACCCAGGAGATCAGCGAGATCGTCGGTGGGGTCGACGCTCTCGCCAGCGCAGGAAGTGAGAGCTGATGACCACGACCGCCGAAACTTCGGCCGGCCCGATCACCGGGCGCGTCGTCCAGGTGACCGGCCCGGTCGTCGACGTCGAGTTCCCGCGTGACCAGGTCCCGAACCTGCTCAACGCCCTCACGCTGGAGGTGGACCTCTCCGGCGACAAGCGCAAGCTGACGCTGGAGATCGCCACGCACCTGGGTGACAACCTGGTCCGGGCCATCTCCATGCAGCCGACCGACGGCGTCGTGCGCGGCCAGGAGGTCACCGACCTCGGCCGCCCGATCTCCGTGCCGGTGGGCGACCAGGTCAAGGGCCACGTGTTCAACGCCCTCGGCGACTGCCTGGACGACCCGTCCATCCAGTTCACCGGTGACCTCCGGTCGATCCACCAGAAGGCCCCGCGCTTCGACGAGCTCGAGGGCAAGACCGAGATGCTGGAGACCGGCATCAAGGTCCTGGACCTGATGACGCCCTACGTCGTCGGCGGCAAGATCGGTCTGTTCGGTGGTGCCGGTGTCGGCAAGACCGTGCTGATCCAGGAGATGATCCAGCGTGTCGCGCTGAACTTCGGTGGCACCTCGGTGTTCGCCGGCGTCGGTGAGCGCACCCGTGAGGGCAACGACCTCATCACGGAGATGACCGAGTCGGGCGTCATGAAGAACACCGCCCTGGTGTTCGGTCAGATGGACGAGCCGCCGGGCACCCGTATGCGCGTCGCGCTCTCCGCGCTGACCATGGCGGAGTACTTCCGTGACGTGCAGGAGCAGGACGTGCTCCTGTTCATCGACAACATCTTCCGGTTCACCCAGGCCGGCCAGGAGGTCTCGACCCTCCTCGGCCGCATGCCGTCCGCGGTGGGCTACCAGCCCACCCTGGCCGACGAGATGGGCGAGCTGCAGGAGCGGATCACCTCGACCCGCGGTCGTTCGATCACCTCGATGCAGGCGATCTACGTCCCCGCGGACGACTACACCGACCCGGCTCCGGCGACGACGTTCGCGCACCTCGACGCCACCACCGAGCTCTCCCGGCCGATCTCCCAGAAGGGGATCTACCCGGCGGTGGACCCGCTGACCTCGACCTCGCGGATTCTGGACCCGCAGTACGTCGGTGACGAGCACTTCCGCGTCGCCAACGAGGTCAAGCGGATCCTGCAGAAGTACAACGACCTGCAGGACATCATCGCCATCCTCGGTATCGACGAGCTGTCCGAGGAGGACAAGCAGCTCGTCGGCCGGGCGCGTCGCATCGAGCGCTTCCTGTCGCAGAACCTCCTGGTCGCCGAGCAGTTCACCGGCCAGCCGGGCTCGACGGTCCCGCTCAAGGAGACCATCGAGGCGTTCGACAAGATCGCCAAGGGCGAGTTCGACGACGTCCCCGAGCAGGCGTTCTTCCTCTGCGGCGGTCTCGACGACCTGGAGAAGAACCGCAAGAAGCTCGAAGGCTGAGCGACGCTTGCGGAGCGAAGAGACAGCGGAGTTCGACTATGCCTGCTGAGATGACTGTGGAGCTCGTGTCGGTCGAGCGCCGGCTGTGGTCGGGCGACGCACGCTTCGTGCTCGCCCGGACCACGGTCGGCGAGGTCGGCATCCTGCCCGGCCACCAGCCGATGCTGGCCCAGCTGGAAGAGGCCGGGGTCGTCCGCATCGACTCCACCGACGGCTCGAAGCGCACCATCGCGGTGCACGGCGGGTTCCTGTCGGTGTCGGCGGAGCGGGTGTCCATCCTGGCCGAGTTCGCCGAGCAGGCGGACGAGATCGACGTCGAGCGGGCCCGGCGGGCGCGCGACGGCGCCGACTCGTCCACCGACGAGGGCAAATCGGCGATCGCCCGGGCCGAGGCCCGCCTTCGGGCGGCCGAGGCGAACTAGCACGGGGACCGGGCACGGCAGTGGAGCTCATCGCGGCGTTCGTCGGAGTTCTGCTGCTGTGTCTGGTCGTCCCCCTGGTCTGGCTCGCCGTACGGCGGGTACGACTCATGCGCAACGGCGGTGTGGACCTGTGTCTGCGCCGCCGTTTCGCTGTCACGGACTGGCACTTCGGCGTCGGGCGCTACGAGGGCGAGCGGTTCGCCTGGTACCGCCTGACCAGCTTCCGGATCGGTGCGACCGTCGTGATGGACCGGGCCGACCTGGAGATCGTGGACCGGCGGCCGCCGCACCGGTCGGAGGAGTTCGCGATCCCGATGGCGGTCGAGGTGCTGCGCTGCCGCGGCCGCGACGCCGCAGGCCGGGGCATCGACGTCGAGCTGGCGATGTCGGCGGGCGTCCGCACCGGCTTCATGGCCTGGCTGGAGTCCACCCCGCCGGGGCAGGGGCACGGCTACCGCGAGGCGTCCTGACCTCGCCGGATCGGTAGCTCTACGGACCTGTCGTCCGTTCTGTCCGTTCTATGCTGCCGTCGTGGATCTGGTCTTCCTGGCGTTCGCGGGCATTCTCGGCTGGCTGGCGTGGACGTCGTTCCGCGAGGCCCGCGACGGGCACGCCCGCTGGACGCGCGGCCTGGCCGCGACCCCGGTGACGGTCGCGGAGCTCGTCGCCATGGCCGGGTCCGTCCGTGACGAGCTCGACGCCCCGGCGTTCCGCCAGGTGGTGTCGCTGTCCGGCACCGTCGAGCCGCTCGACGACGAGGCCCGTCCGGCCCCGCTGACCGGGGTCGACTCGGTCTGGTTCCGGTTCGTCGAGGAGGCGCTCTCCCGCGGCCGGGACGACCGGGAGGAACGGCAGGTCGTCGCCGAGCAGCGGCGGGAGCGGCCGTTCCGGCTGACCGACGGCGGCGCGGAGGTCGTGGTCGACCCCCGTGACGCGCACACCGAGATCCCGGTCGCCGAGCGCCGCCGGGTCACCGACGACGGCGGGGGCCGCGAGTTCGGCCTGTTCCGCCTCGTCGACCCGACGGTGGCCCGTGAGCGCACCGAGTGGCGGATCGAGCCGGGCTCCCGGCTCACCGTGGTGGGGGAGGCCCGGCTGTCCGGGGACCGGGTACGGCTGTCCGCCGCGGCCGGCCACCCGCTCACGCTCACCGTCGCCGAGCGCGGCGACCACCTGGAGCGCAGCCGGAGCCGCAGCGGCGCCGCGATGCGGCGTGCCGTGGCGTTCGGCTGCGGCGCCGTCGTCGCGCTGCTGGTGGCCGTGCTGTCCTGAGCGGGCCGACCTGAGCGGGCTGACCTGAGCGGGTCCGGTCAGGCGTCCGCGGTCGGGGCGCCGTGCGGGCCGCCCGGCTGCCACAGGACGTCGCCGTCGGGGTTCGCGACCCGGCCGAGAATGAACAGCAGGTCCGAGAGCCGGTTGAGGTACTGCGCGGTCAGCGGGTTGGTGTGCTCCCGGTCGACCTCCAGCAGGCCCCACACCGACCGCTCGGCACGCCGGGTGACGGTCCGGGCGACGTGCAGGTACGCCGCGCCCGGGGTGCCGCCGGGGAGGATGAAGGAGCTGAGCTTGGGCAGCTCGGGGTTGAACTCGTCGCACCAGCCCTCGAGCCGGGTCACATAGCCCTCGGTGACCCGCAGCGGCGGGTACTCGGGGTTCTCGAGGATCGGGGTGCACAGGTCGGCACCGACGTCGAACAGGTCGTTCTGGATCTGCCGCAGCGGGTCGACGATCCGCTCCGGGAGTCCCCCGACGGTCACGGCGACCCCGATCGCGGCGTTCGCCTCGTCGGTGTCGGCGTAGGCCGCCAGCCGGGCGTCGGTCTTCCGGACCCGGCTGAAGTCGCCCAGGGCCGTCGTACCGTCGTCGCCGGTCTTCGTGTAGATCCGCGTGAGATGCACCGCCACCCCGACAGGCTAGGGGCGCCGGTGCCTCGGCGACCAGATGCGGGGGTGCGCCGGACGGTCCGAAGGGTCAGGACCGTCCGGGGCGGGCATCCGGCGCGGTGACGGTCCCGTTACCGTTCCGGGCGTGGTGGAGCATTTCGCGGTCAACGGCGGGGCCCGGCTGAGCGGGTCCGTCGACGTCGTCGGGGCGAAGAACAGCGTGCTCAAGCTCATGGCGGCGGCGCTGCTGGCCGAGGGACGGACGACGCTCGAGAACTGCCCGGAGATCCTGGACGTGCCGCTGATGGCCGACGTCCTGCGAAGCCTGGGCTGCACGGTCGCGATCGAGGGGTCGACCGTGCACATCGACGTGCCCGCCGACCCCGGGGCGGAGGCCGACTACCGGTCGGTGTCCAAGCTGCGCGCGTCGGTGTGCGTGCTCGGGCCGCTGGTCGCGCGCTGCCGGCGGGCGGTCGTCCCGCTCCCCGGGGGGGACGCGATCGGTTCGCGGCCGCTGGACATGCACCAGAACGGGCTGCGCAAGCTCGGCGCGACCACCGACATCGTGCACGGCAGCGTCACCGCGACGGCGGGCGACCTGCACGGCGCGCAGATCTGGCTGGACTTCCCGAGCGTCGGCGCGACCGAGAACATCCTGATGGCCGCGGTGCTCGCCGAGGGCACGACCGTGATCGACAACGCGGCCCGCGAGCCGGAGATCGTCGACCTCTGCGTGATGCTGCAGCAGATGGGCGCGAAGCTCGAGGGCGTCGGGAGCTCCACGCTGACCGTGCACGGCGTCGCGGGGCTGCAGCCGACCACGCACCGCGTCATCGGGGACCGGATCGTCGGCGCGACCTGGGCGTTCGCGGCCGCCATGACCCGGGGCGAGGTCACCGTGCGCGGCGTCGACCCGCACCACATCGACCTGGTCCTCGACAAGCTCCGCAGCGCGGGCGCCGAGATCACCACCGCCGAGCAGGAGTTCTCGGTCGCGATGCCCGGCCGCCCGGAGGCGGTCGACTTCGTGACGCTGCCCTACCCGGGCTTCGCCACGGACCTGCAGCCGATGGCGATCGCGCTGTCCGCCGTCGCCGAGGGCACGTCGATGATCACCGAGAACGTGTTCGAGGCGCGCTTCCGCTTCGTCGACGAGATGGTGCGCCTGGGTGCGGACGCCCGCACCGACGGGCACCACGCCGTCGTACGGGGGCGGCCGGAGCTGTCCAGCGCGCCGGTGTGGGCCAGCGACATCCGGGCCGGCGCCGGGCTGGTACTGGCCGGGCTGTGCGCACGGGGCACGACCGAGGTCTGGGACGTCGCGCACATCGACCGCGGCTACCCGCGGTTCGTGGAGAACCTGTCCGCGCTCGGCGCCGACATCCGGCGGGTCGCGGGTGAGCCGGAGCGGTAGGCGCTCGGCCCCGCAGGGGCGCCGACGGCGGCTCGCCGTGGCGGCGCCGGTACCCGGCGGCGATCCGGCCGGGGTGGGCGATAACCCTCGGCGCGACACGGCCCGGGGGCCGCCTCGCCGTTGCTCCGAACGGCCCATCAGCCCGGCGGACCGGTCCGCGCCGTGCCACCCTTCGCGTCGACTCGACGAGGAGGACCGTCATGGTGAGCACCCCCGATGCCGCGGACGTCTCGCAGGCCGGCCGCAAGGCGGGCCGCGGGGCGCGGGACGCCGCGCACTCGACACCGGTGCGCGTCGCCGCCCGGGTCGGCATCGCCGCGAACGGGGTGCTGCACCTGCTGATCGGGTGGCTCGCCGTCCAGATCGCGCTCGGCTCGGGCGGGCAGGCCGACCAGAACGGCGCCCTCGGGGCGATCGCCGCCGAGCCGGCCGGCCGGGTGTTGCTGTGGGTGCTGGTGGTCGGGTTCGCCGCGGTCGTCCTGTGGCGGACGGTCTCGGCGGTGTGGGGCTTCCACTACGTCGGCGACAGCACGAAGCGGACGGCGAAGCGGGTCGTCGCCGGTGGACAGGCGGTCGTCTACGCCGTGCTGGCCGTCACCGCGGCGACCACCGCGGTCAGCGGGCGCGCCTCGAGCGGCGGCGGCGGGCGGGCGACCGCCGGACTGCTCGGCCTGCCGGGCGGCCAGATCCTCACCGCGCTGATCGGGCTGGGTGTGCTGGTCGGCGGCGGCGTGCTGGCCTGGAACGGCTACCGGAAGAAGTTCACCGAGGACCAGGACCTCGGCGGCGCCGACACCCGGCTGCGGCGGATCAACGCCCGTACCGGGCAGGCCGGGTACATCGCCAAGGGGATCGCGATCGGTGTGCTGGGCATCCTGCTGGGCGTCGCCGCGCTGACCTTCGACCCGCAGCGCGCGAACGGGCTGGACTCGGCGCTCAAGACGCTGCGCGAACAGCCCTACGGGGTGTTCCTGCTGGTCGCGGTGGGCGTCGGGATCGCCTGTTACGGGGTGTTCTGCTTCCTCGACGCCCGCTACCACCGGGTGGACTGAGCGCTCAGTCCAGGGAGCGGCGGCTCAGCACCACGCGGGCGTCCTTCACGTCGCGGGGGAAGACGAGCAGCGCCCAGCCGCCGCCGTCGGCGCGCGAGGTCGTCGCGCGGATGCCCTCGGTGCGGAGCCGGTCGCGCAGCACGCGGGCGGCCTCCTGGCCCGGTACCCGGGAGACCTCGGTGAGCAGCCCGGTGGCCACCGGGTCGTCCGGGTCGTCGGTGGGCAGCGCGTGGTGCTTCTGGTGGCCGTAGGTCCAGCGCAGCAGCAGCCCGAGCACCAGCAGCACCACCGCCAGGCCGATGACGGCGCCGAGCCGCGGGACCAGGTCGAGCTCCATCCGCCGATGGTCGCACCCGGACGGGCGACGCGCCCTGTCCGAGGGGTCGGGTGGTGAACCGATCCAGCGCTCGGTTTCCCGCGCGCGTCGCGTACTTTGCCGAACGCAGGACTGTGACGAGGGACGACTCCGTGCCCGTCGCCGGCTACTGACGAGTAGTCTCAGTCCGCATCACAGGCAGTGCCGACTGTGCTCCCGCGACGACACGGAGGTTCCGGTGCCGTACCCCACCGATCGTGAGCGCGACCGTCCGTGGGTGATCCGCACCTACGCCGGTCACTCCTCGGCGGAGAAGACCAACGAGCTCTACCGCCGCAACCTGGCCAAGGGGCAGACGGGCCTGTCCGTGGCCTTCGACCTCCCGACCCAGACCGGCTACGACCCGGACGACGAGCTCGCCAAGGGCGAGGTCGGCAAGGTCGGCGTGCCGGTCAGCCACATCGGTGACATGCGCACGCTCTTCGAGGGGATCCCGGTCGCCGAGGCCAACACCTCGATGACGATCAACGCCCCGGCGATGTGGCTGCTCGCGCTGTACGTGGCCGTCGCCGAGGAGCAGGCGGAGCAGTCGGGTCTGGACTACGCCGAGGTCCGCGCGAAGCTGGCCGGGACGACCCAGAACGACATCGTCAAGGAGTACCTGTCGCGGGGCACCTACGTGTTCCCGCCCGGGCCCAGCCTGCGGCTGATCACCGACATGGTCGCCTGGTCGGTCGGCGAGATCCCCAAGTGGAACCCGATCAACATCTGCAGCTACCACCTGCAGGAGGCCGGGGCCACGCCGACGCAGGAGCTGGCCTACGCGCTGTCCACGGCGATCGCCGTCCTCG
Organism: Pseudonocardia sp. 2-7; assembly: GCF_056341085.1. Lineage (NCBI taxonomy): Bacteria > Bacillati > Actinomycetota > Actinomycetes > Pseudonocardiales > Pseudonocardiaceae > Pseudonocardia > Pseudonocardia sp. 2-7. The sequence goes on along the minus strand of NZ_CP094507.1, from coordinate 4,392,789 downwards.
ACTCGGTGCGCGACTCCGGGCAGGTGCCGCCGGAGAAGTTCGGCGACGTCGTCGGGCGCATCTCGTTCTTCGTCAACGCCGGCATCCGGTTCGTCGAGGAGATGTGCAAGCTCCGCGCGCTGGGCCGGCTCTGGGACGAGATCACCCTCGAGCGCTACGGCGTGCAGAACCCCAAGCAGCGACGCCTGCGCTACGGCGTGCAGGTCAACTCGCTGGGGCTGACCGAGGCGCAGCCGGAGAACAACGTCCAGCGCATCGTGCTGGAGATGCTCGCCGTCACCCTGTCCAAGGACGCCCGGGCCCGTGCGGTCCAGCTGCCCGCCTGGAACGAGGCGCTCGGCCTGCCGCGGCCCTGGGACCAGCAGTGGGCGCTGCGGATGCAGCAGGTGCTGGCCTACGAGACCGACCTGCTGGAGTACGAGGACATCTTCGACGGCTCCCGCGTCGTCGAGGCCAAGGTGTCCGAGCTCGTCGAGGGCGCCCGCGCCGAGATCGACCGGGTGCAGGAGATGGGCGGCGCGGTCGCGGCCGTCGAGTCCGGCTACATGAAGGGCGAGCTGGTCAACTCCCTCGCCGCCCGCCGTCGACGGCTGGAGTCCGGCGACGAGGTCGTGGTCGGGGTCAACAAGTTCGACACGACCGAGCCGAGCCCGCTGCAGGCCGAGGGCGCCGACGCGATCTTCACCGTCGACCCGGCGACCGAGCGGTCCGCGGTCGAGGCGATCCGCGAGTGGCGCGCCGCGCGGGACCAGGACGCCGTCGACGAGGCGCTGCGGGCGCTGCGCGACGCGGCCAAGACCGAGCAGAACCTCATGCAGGTCTCGATCGACTGCGCGAAGGCGGGCGTCACCACCGGCGAGTGGTCCGGTGCGCTGCGCGAGGTGTTCGGGGAGTTCCGGGCCCCGACCGGAGTGGCGGGGGCGAGCATGTCCGGCGAGGGCGCCACCGAGATCTCCGAGGTCCGCGAGCGGGTCCGCGCCACCGGCGACGAGCTGGGGCAGCGGCTGCGGATGCTGGTCGGCAAGCCCGGCCTCGACGGCCACTCCAACGGCGCCGAGCAGGTCGCCGTGCGCGCCCGCGACGTCGGGTTCGAGGTGGTCTACCAGGGGATCCGGCTGACGCCGTCGCAGATCGTGGCGGCGGCGGTCCAGGAGGGCGTGCACGCCGTCGGGCTGTCGGTGCTGTCCGGGTCACACCTGGAGGTCGTGCCCGCGGTCGTGCGGGGGCTGCGCGAGGCCGGGGCCGGGGAGGTGCCGGTCGTCGTCGGCGGGATCATCCCGCCCGAGGACGAGAAGCGGCTGCGCGAGGGCGGGGTCGCGGCGGTCTTCACGCCGAAGAACTTCCGGCTGACCGGGATGATGGACGAGATCGTCACCCTGATCCGGCGGTCCCAGGGTCTGGACTGAGTCAGCCCAGCCGCGTGCGCGCGGTACCGGCGAGGCGGGCGGCCAGGTCGCACAGCTCGCCGGTACCGAGGCCGCCCTCGGCGGTCTTGACCCGCAACACCTCCGACATGGGCCGCCCGTTGGTGCCGACGAAGTCCCGGACGGGCACCTCGGCGTTGCAGGCGGTGTCGCCGTCGGCGCGTGTCCAGGTGTCGGTGCCCGGGCCCCGGCGGGCGTCGGTGTCCCGCGGGTCGTCGTAGCGGTCGAAGGACAGGGTGATCTGCAGGGCGTCGACGGCGTCGCCCGCGTCCCAGTCGCACCGCCAGCCCGCCACGTCGCGGAAGAACTCCGAGCGGTTCGGCCCGGGTAGCACGGTCAGGTCCTCCGGACGCAGCAGGGTGCACGCGTCCGCGGCCCACAGTGCGCTCGACGTGGGCGGGGTGCGGCGGGGCACACCGCGGGCCAGGGTGGCCGCCGCCGACGCCGCGGCCGCCTCGGCGGGGGCGCACGGGTCCGGGGCCGCCTGTGCCGCGGCCGACGGGGCGAACCCGCTCTGCACCTGCACCACGGTGCCGTTGGCCAGCCACAGGTAGCGCTCGCAGTCGGTGCCCTCGGCGGGGCGCCGGATCACGGTGAGCTCGCCGCGGCGTTCCCGTGCGCCGTCGGGCGGGTCGTCGGTGCGCTGCTGGTAGCGGACCGACACCCCCACGGTGTCGGTGCCCTCGCGGAAGGCGTCGACGTCGCAGGAGGCGAAGCCGCCGTGGTCGGGGACGGTCTGCGGCGCACCCCACGGCGCCAGCACGGCCGGGTCCACCAGGCAGGGATCGGCGGTGCGCTGGTCGCCGACGGCCAGGGCCGGTACGGCCTCCGGGAACCCGCCGGGTGCGGCGGTGGTGTCCGGCCGGTCGCCGGGGAACACCAGGGTCGTGCCGACGACCGCGGCCCCGGCGAGCACCACGGCCGCGCCGACCAGCAGGGCCCCGCGTCGTCGCGGCCGCGGGTCCGCGACGCCGTGATCGGGCCCGGCGGTGACGTCGTCGGGACGGGTCGGGGACCCGTCGCCCGGCGCGGGTGCGGCCGGTACCGGCTCGGGCCGGTCGGCGAGCGCCCACAGCGCCCGTGCCGCCTCGGCCGCGGTCGGCCGGGCCGCGGGGTCGGTGGCCGTCATCGTGGTCAGCAGCTCCGGTACCGGCCCCCGGCCCGACGGGGCCGGTACCGGCTCCTCGGCGATCCGCCGGATGAGCGCGAGCGGGCTGTCCTCGGCCCAGCCGTAGGGTGGCTCGCCCTCGGTCAGCACCCGGAGCGTGGCCCCGAGGGAGTAGACGTCGGCGGGCGGGGCGGGGTCCGCGCCGCGGGCGGTCTCGGGTGCGAAGTACGCGGGGGTGCCCAGGGCTCCGACCGTGTGCGCGTGCCGGGTGGGGATCAGCGCGATCCCGAAGTCGGTGAGCTTCACCGGGCCGTCGGCGGAGACCAGGACGTTCGCGGGCTTGACGTCGCGGTGCACGATCCCGTTCTCGTGCAGTGCCGCGAGTGCCTCGGCCACCTGCGCCCCGATCCGGGCGGCGACGCCGGACGGCAGCGGTCCGGATCGGAGGAGCAGCGCCGCGAGGCTCTCCGCGGGCACGTACTCCATGACCAGCAGCGGGCCGCCGTCGAGCTCCAGGACGTCGAAGACGGTGACGATCCGGCCGTGGTGCAGCTGCGCGGCGACCGCGGCCTCCCGGCGCAGCCGCCGGGTCGCCGCCGGACCGGCCCCGTCGGACCCGCCCGGGTCGCCGTCGTCGGGCAGCAGGACCTGCTTGAGCGCGACGTCGCGCTGCAGCACGGTGTCCCGGGCCCGGTGCACGACGCCCATCCCGCCGGCGCCGAGCCGCTCGCCGACGGTGTAGCGCCCGGCGACGACGGCGCCCGGGACCAGGACCGTGCTCACGGCGTCTCCCGGTCCAATGCGTCGAGGTCGGCCGCGGTGATTGAGCGGCTGCGGACGAGCTCGGCGACGAGGTTCTCGTTCAGCGCGTTGCCGACCGGCGGCTCCACCTCCTCGGCGAGCAGCCCGGCGACACCCGCGGCGGAGAGCCGCTCGCGGACCGCACGCACGGTGTGCTCGGCCCGTCGGTGGGTCCAGCCCGCCTCCGGGTCCAGCGCCTGCATGCCCTCCCCGACCTGCCGCCAGCTCTGGGGCGTGGGGCGGGAGTCGCCCTGCAGATAGCGCCGGGCCAGCAGTACGACGACCCGGCGCTCGTCGGGGTCCAGCGGCCAGACCGGGGGCTCGTAGGTGTGCGCGTCGGGTGGGAGGGCGCCGGTGCCACCCGGTTCCGGGCCGCTCACCCGGACCTCCAGGGCGTGCTCGCGCCCGGGGGAGCCGAGCACGGTCAGCAGCGTGTAGCCGGCCGCCAGCGGCACGGGGGATCGCCCGGGCGCAGCTCCGTGCCCGAGGGCAGCCGGATCGCGGTCCGGCCGCCGTTGTGCACCCACCACCGGCCGTCGTCGAAGCGCAGGAGGCCGTGCTCACGGCTGATCCGCAGGTCGTCGACGCCGAGCGCCAGGTGCACCAGCGGCCGGTTGCGGCCGAAGACGCCCTCACGGCCCTGGCGCGGACCGAACGTCGCGCTGCTCTCGAGGGTCCGTGCGTACAACGTCTGCTCGCCGCAGGTCCGGTCCACGCCCCGTCCTCCCGATGGGTCAGCTCTCGTCCTTCTCACTGCCCCGGCGGCTCAGCAGCTTGAAGCCGGGGATCCCGATGATCGCCTGCCGGACCTCCTTGAGCACGTCCAGGAGCTCGTGCACGTCCGGCCCGACACGGTCGAGCGTCGTGAGGATCGGCATGATGTCCTCCTCCATGTGCTCGGTGAACTTCGGCAGCTGGTCCACCAGCCGGATCGCGGCGCGCACCTCCTCCTCGGAGAGCTCGTCGACGAAGCGCTGGGCCAGCGGGGCCGCCCGGCGGGCCAGCGGGCCGTAGAGGTCCAGCAGCTCACCGGCCTGCTCGCTGGCGCCTGCGGCCTGCCCGACGACCTCGCCCGCCTGGTCGGACACCGCCTTCGCCGCGGTGACGACACCGGTCGCGTCGGTGGTGACGGTCTCGACCTGCCCGATGAGGCCGCCGGCGCGCTCGCTGATCTCGCCGACGGTCCGGATGAGCCCGCCCGCCTCGCCGGTGACGGTGTCGACCCGCGCGAGCAGCCCGCTCGCGTTCCCGGTGACCACCGACACCTGCTCGACGATGCCCTCGGCGTTCTGCGAGACCGTGGTGACCCGCCGGACCAGGTCGCCCGCCTCCTCGGACACCGTGGTGACGCGCCGGACCAGCTCGCCCGCCTCGTCGGAGACGGTGGTGACCCGGCGGACCAGGCCGTCGGCCTGCTCGGACACGGTGGTGACCTTGCGGACCAGGGTGTCGGCCTCGTCGGCGACCCCGCCGACCCGCGCGACCAGCTCCTCGGCGTTCCCGGCGACGCCGGTGACCCGCCCGACCAGCTCCTCCGCGTTCCCGGCGACGCCGGTGACCCGGGCGACGAGCGCCTCGGCCTGCTCCGCGACCGGGCGGACCCGGGCCACGAGCCCGGTCGCCTCCCCGGCGACGGTGTCGACGGTCCCGATCAGCCCCTCGGCCCGGTCGACGACGCCGTCCACCCGGTCGAGCAGCTGCTCGGCGCGGGTCGCGATCGTGCCGATCCGGCCGACCAGCGAGCCGACCTCCTCCAGCAGCTCCCCGGCCCGGGCGGGCAGCCCGGCGACGGTCCCGGCGAGGTCGCCGGTCGCCTCGACCACGGAGGCCGCGCCGGAGAGCAGGTCGGACGGGCCGGGAACGTCGATACCCGCGATGCGCAGCGCCATGGCCCGGATCATTCCAGTCCGGCGGCCGCGCGGCTCAGGAGTCGGGGGTGCGGGCGCAGAGCTCGTCGACGGTGAGGTCGCGTGGCGGCAGGTTCGCCGCGGTGAACCCGAACGGCGCGGCGAGCTCCAGCCAGCGCCCGGAGTCCTGCAGCGCGGTGAGCCCGCGGTCGAACTCGTCGCGGAAGGCACCGTCGGCGGGGCGGAACGCGAACGCCCCTGCCCCGACGACCGGTCGTCCCGCCACCTCGGGGGCGAACGCGGCGGTTACCTCCAGACCGATGCCCGCGTTGCGGCGGACCTCGTCGAGCAGCGAGATGCGGGTGAGCGCCCCCACCTGCGCACCGCCGTTCGCGACCTCGCGCACCAGCGCGCCCTGCGAGTCGACGGTGACGATGTGCTCGGCCCGGATGCCGGCCGCGAGCGCGTACTCCTGCTCGGCACTGCCGTCGAGCACCGCCAGCGTCGCCCCGGACCGGCGGACCCCGGCCAGTGTCGCGACGCCCAGCGGGTTCCCGGCCGGGACCACCAGGCCGGTACCCGCCACGTAGTCGGGGCGGGAGAACGCGACCTGCTGGCAGCGCAGCGCGGTGATCGTCAGCCCGACCGCGATGACGTCGAAGCGGCCGTCGAGCAGGCCGGGGACGAGCTGGTCGAACCTCGTCTGGACCGCGGCCAGGCCGCTGCCGCCGAGGCCGGTGACCACCGCGCGGGCCACCTCCGGGCTCTCCCCGGTGGCCCGGCCGGAGCCGTCGGTGTAGCCGAACGGGCGCTCCCCGGACAGCCCGACGACGACGTCGCCGCCGGCTCGGAGCCGGGACAGCGGGTCCGACGGCCCCCCGCAGCCGCCCACGAGCGGCCCGGCCAGCGCCGTCCCGCCGAGGGCGGCGGCCGCCCCCAGCAGGCGTCGCCGGCTCAGCCGGGTGGTGGTGCGGATCTGCATGGTCCCGCGAGCCTAGGTGTCGATCAGTCGGTCCACTCCGGGGCCCGCTTCTCCAGGAACGATGCCATGCCCTCGCGGGCGCCCCCGGACTGCGACATCGACGCCATGACCTCGGCCGCGACACTGTAGGCGTCGGCCTCGGGACGGTCGAGCTGGGCGTAGAGGGTCTGCTTGCCGACGGCCTTGGACAGCCGGCTCCCGCGGGTCGCGCGGGCGAGCAGCTCGTCCACGCGGGCGTCGAGGTCGTGGTCGGGGACGGCGTAGTTGACCAGGCCCCAGTCGGCGGCGGTCGCCGCGTCGATCGGGTCCCCGGTCAGGGCCAGCTCCATCAGCCGCTTGCGGCCGATGTTCCGCGCGACCGGGACGGCCGGGGTGTGGCAGAACCAGCCGCCCTTGCCGCCGGGCAGCGCGAACGTCGCGGACTCCGCGGCGACGGCGAGGTCGCAGGACGCGACGAGCTGGCAGCCCGCGGCCCAGGCCGTCGCGTGGACCCGGGCGATCACGACCTGCGGCACCTCCTGCACGGTGCGCATGACCGTCGTGCACAGCCGCAGCAGGGAGCGGACCCCCGCCAGGTCGCGGGCGGCGACGTCGCCGAAGTCGTGGCCCGAGGAGAAGGCCTTGCCCTCCCCGGCGAGCACGATCCCGGTCGCGTCGCTGCGTCCGGCGCTCTCGAAGGCGTCCAGCAGCTCGCGCAGGTGGTCCTCGGTGAGGGAGTTGCGTCGCTGCGGGCGGTTCATCGTGATCCGGACCGTGTCGCCGTCCTGCTTGACCAGCAGGTGCTCGTAGTCGGGCATGGGTCGACGGTAGCCCGGAAAACCCTCGACGCCGAGACCCGTCGGGGCTAGCCTGACCGCATGACCGGATTCGTAGATCCGGTCACAAGGTCGGGAGGTGGCGTGACGGCAGTGGTGCCGGCCGGGGACGGGGCGGACCTGGCGCGGATGGAACGGGTGCTCGACGCGGCGGCCGAGCTGCTGGTCCGCCAGGGCTACCGGCGGGTCACGGTGGAGGACGTCGCGCGCCGCGCCGGCGTCGGGAAGGGCACCGTCTACCTGCACGTCCGCAGCAAGGACGCGCTGTTCCTCACCGTGCTGCTGCGGTCGCAGCGGCGGCTGTTCGCCGAGCTGGCCGACCGGATGCTCGCCGAGCACGTCGTCGCCCTGCCCTGGGGGATGTCGCGCGTGCTCTACGAGCGGCTGCGCGCCGACGAGGTCGCCCGGGTGCTCTACCTCGGCGACACCGAGGTGCTCGGCCGGCTCGCGCACGAGGCCGCGGGGACCCTCGGGGAGCTCGGGCGCCGCCGCGACGCCGTGGTGCGCGAGCACTTCCGGCTGCTGCGCGCGGCCCGCCTGGTCGACGACGACATCGCCGCCGACGAGCAGATCCACGCCTGGGGCGCGGTGACCTGGGGGTACTTCCTCGCCGAGGGCACCGGGAGCGCGTTCGCCCCGGCCGGCCCGGCGCGCACCGCCGCACTGATCGAGCACGGCCTGGCCCGGCAGCTCGCCGGGCCCGCCCCCGCGTCCCGCGCCGCGGACCTCGCGGGGGAGGTCGCCGCCCTGTACCGGCCACTGGTCGCCCACATCGACGACGAGTGGAGACGTCGCGTCCGCTGACCCGGGCGCGCGAGGAGAGGATCCCCGAGATGGCCGCACCGAGTGCCGTGGACCTGATGGACCCGGCCGTCACCGCCGACCCGTACACCGCCTACGGGCGGATGCGCGAGCAGGCGCCCACCACCACCGTGACGATGCTGGGCAGCCCGCCCGCCGTGCTCGTCACCCGCTACGACGACGTCCGCACGGTCCTGACCGACCCGCGGTTCGTGACCGATCCGGCGCTCGCGGGCGGGCCGGACATCCGCGAGAAGATCATGGCGACGATGGGGGTGCCCGACGACGTCGCGGGCTACCTGGTGCGCACCATCCTCACCGTCGACGGCGACGAGCACACCCGGCTGCGCAAGCTCGTGTCGCGCGCGTTCACGGTGAAGCGGGTGGCGGCGCTGCGCCCGCGGGTGGAGGAGATCACCGCCGCCCTGATCGACGACGTGGCCGCCGCCGGGGCCGGTGGCGCGCCGGTGGACCTGGTGGAGGCGCTGGCCTACCCGCTGCCGATCACCGTGATCTGCGAGCTCGTCGGGGTGCCCGGGCCCGAGCGCCCGCAGTGGCACGAATGGGGCGCGGTGCTGACCACGATGGACCGCGAGCGGACCGGGCCCGCGCTGCGGGCGGCGATCGCCCACGTGCACGCCCTCATCGACGCCCGCCGGGCCGAGCCCGCCGACGACCTGGTCAGCGCCCTGATCTCCGCCCAGGACGACGACGGCGACCGCCTCTCGGACCGCGAGATGGTCACGATGATCTTCGCGATCGTCATGGCCGGGCACGAGACGACGGCGCACCTGGTCACCAACGGCGTGCTGGCGCTGCTGGGCGCCCCGGACCAGCTCGCCGCGCTGCGGGCCGACCCGGCGGGCTGGCCGGGCGCGGTGCACGAGCTGATGCGCGCCCGCGGCCCGGTGCAGTTCACCCAGTTCCGGTACCCGACCGTCGACGTCGAGCTGGGCGGCACCGTCGTGCCCGCCGGGACCCCGGTCATCGCCGGGCTGCTGCCGGCCAACCACGACCCGCGCGCCTACGACCGGCCCGACGAGCTCGACGTCGCCCGGGAGACCGGGCGGGGCGACGGACACCTCGGGTTCGGGCAGGGCGCGCACTACTGCCTGGGTGCCGCGCTGGCCCGGCAGGAGGGCGAGGTGGCCTTCCGGATGCTGTTCGAACGCTTCCCCGGCCTGCGGCTCGCCGTGCCGGCCGCGGAGGTCACCTGGCTGCCCCGTCCCGGGTTCAGCCGGGTGGCGGCGCTGCCGGTGCTCACCGGGTGATCGCCGGGAGTGGAGCGTCGAGGGCAGTGCACTGCGTCCTGCGCTCCTCTCCCGCCGATCATGCCCGCGCGTCGTGCAGGATCAGCAGCGCCCAGGCGGCGAGCGACTGGGCGTCGGTCAGCTCGCCGCGGCGGACCATCGCCTCGAACCCGTCCGGGGTGAACCAGGCGGCGCGCATGTCCTGCTCGGAGTGCTCGCGGCGCGGCGGGCCCGCGGTCAGCCCGGTCGCGAGGTAGACGTGACCGCGCTGGCTGGACATGCCCGGCGCGCAGTCCAGCGTGCCGAGCAGGGTCATCCGCGCCGCGGCCAGCCCGGTCTCCTCGACGAGCTCGCGCACCGCCAGCTCGGCCGGGTCCACGTCGGCCCGGTCGGGCGCGGTGCCCGCCGGGAACTCCCAGCGGCGGCCGCCCACCGGGTAGCGGTACTGCTCGACCAGGTGCAGACGGCCGTCGTCGTCGCGGGGGATCACCAGGGCGTAGGTGGGCTTGTCGACGACGCCGTAGATCCCCCGGGTGCCGTCGGCACGCCGGATGCCGTCCTCCCGGACGGTCATCCAGTCGTTGGCGTACACCCGGCGGCTCGAGGTCTGCTCGATCACCCGCCCAGGATGATCCATCCACCCGGCCTTACAGTGAGCCGGGTGCGTCTCGTCATCGCCCGCTGCCAGGTGGACTACGTCGGACGGCTGACCGCCCACCTGCCCATGGCCCTCCGTCTGCTGCTGGTCAAGCGGGACGGCTCGGTGAGCATCCACGCCGACGACCGCGCCTACAAGCCGCTCAACTGGATGTCGCCACCGTGCTGGCTCACCGAGGAGCCCGGCGTGTGGACGGTGCGGAACAAGGCCGACGAGTCGCTGGTCATCACCATCGACGAGGTGCTGCACGACTCCAGCCACGAGCTCGGTGTCGATCCCGGCCTGGTCAAGGACGGCGTCGAGGCGCACCTGCAGGAGCTGCTCGCCGCGCACCCGGAGACCTTCGGGGAGGGCCACACGCTGGTCCGCCGCGAGTACATGACCGCCGTCGGCCCGGTCGACCTGCTGCTGCGCGACGGGAACGGCGCGCACGTCGCGGTCGAGGTGAAGCGCCGCGGCGAGATCGACGGCGTCGAGCAGCTCACCCGGTACCTGGAGCTGATGAACCGCGACCCGCTGCTCGCGCCGGTGCACGGGGTGTTCGCGGCCCAGCAGATCAAGCCGCAGGCCCGCACGCTGGCCGTCGACCGCGGGATCCGCTGCGTGACCGTCGACTACGACGCGCTGCGCGGGATGGCGCGCGACGACCTGCTCCTGTTCTGAGGCGGCCCCGCCGGGCCAGCGCAGGCCCGGCCGGGCCCTGCCACGGCGTCTAGCCTGACCGCGTGAGTGCCACCGCCGCTGACTCCGCCCGCACGACCGCCGCCGTGCCCGCCTCGGGGGACTTCGCGTCCCTCTCCCCGCGCACCGGGGAGGAGCTCGCCCGCTACCCCGTCCACGACGGCGAGCACGTGCGTGCCGCCGTCCGCGACGCCGGCGAGGCCGGGGTGTGGTGGGACGGGCTCGGGTTCGCCGAGCGCCGTCGCCGGCTCGCGGCCTGGAAGAAGGTGCTGGTCGCGCAGCTCGACCGGGTTGCCGGTGTCGTCGCCGCCGAGACCGGCAAGCCGCTCGACGACGCCCGCCTCGAGGTCGTGCTCGCCATCGACCACCTGGACTGGGCCTCGGCCAACGCCGCGAAGGTGCTCGGGAAGCGTTCGGTGTCCCCGGGCCTGCTGATGGCGAATCAGGCGGCGTCGGTGGCGTACCGGCCGCTGGGCGTCGTCGGCGTCATCGGGCCGTGGAACTACCCGATCTTCACCCCGATGGGCTCGATCGCCTACGCGCTGGCCGCCGGCAACACCGTGGTGTTCAAGCCCTCGGAGCTGACCCCGGGCGTCGGGCACGAGATCGCCCGCACGCTCGCCGAGGCCGTTCCCGAGGTGGGCCGCCACCCGCTGCTGACCGTCGTCACCGGGTTCGGGCCGACCGGCGCCGAGCTGTGCCGCGCCCCCGGCGTCGGCAAGATCGCGTTCACCGGGTCCGCCGCGACCGGCCGCCGGGTGATGGCCTCCTGCGCGGAGAACCTGGTTCCGGTGCTCATGGAGTGCGGCGGCAAGGACCCGCTGATCGTCGACGCCGACGCCGACCTCGACGCCGCCGCGGACGCCGCCGTCTGGGGCGGGATGTCCAACGCGGGCCAGACCTGCGTCGGGGTGGAGCGGGTCTACGTCGTCGAGTCCGTCGCGGGCCGGTTCCTGGAGAAGGTGCGGGCCTCGGCGTCGAAGCTGCAGGTCGGCACGGCCACGAACGAGGGTGACCTCGGGCCGATGACGATGCCGTCGCAGACCGAGATCGTGCGCCGGCACGTCACCGACGCCCTGGAGCGCGGTGGCCGCGCGATCGTCGGCGGCGCCGAGTCGGTGCCCGCCCAGGGCGGGTCGATCTCGCCGGTCGTCATCGCCGACGTGCCCGAGGACTCCGTCGCGGTCACCGAGGAGACCTTCGGCCCGCTGGTCGTGGTCAACCGGGTGCCCGACGTCGACGAGGCGGTCCGCCGCGCCAACGCCACCGGCTACGGCCTCGGCGCGACCGTGTTCTCCGCGAAGCACGGCGAGCAGATCGCCGAGCGGCTCCGCTGCGGGATGGTCTCGATCAACGGCGTGATCTCCTTCGCCGGGATCCCGTCGCTGCCCTTCGGCGGGGTGGGGGAGTCCGGCTTCGGACGCATCCACGGCGCCGACGGCCTGCGCGAGTTCACCCGCGCCCAGTCGATCGCCCGGCAGCGGTTCGGGATGCCGATCGTCGTCACCAGCTTCCGGCGGACCGCGCGCACGATGCAGACGCTGGTCGGGATCGTCAAGGCCCGCCACGGGCGCTGAGGGACCCCCTCACCCGACGACCAGGACCGTTCCCGCACGTCGGGGTGGTCCTGGTCGCATGTTACCCACTGGTAGCACCGCTGGATGACAGGATGCGCGACGACGCGGAAGACAGGGTTGTCGAACCAGGAGGTTGCAGCGTGACACGTGAGTTCCGGACCGTCGGAGTGGTCGGCCTCGGCACGATGGGGGCGGGCATCGTCGAGGTCTTCGCCCGCAACGGTCTCGACGTGGTCGCCGTCGAGGTGGACGAGGCGTCGGGAGAGCGCGGCCGGGCCCACCTGACGGCCTCGACCGACCGCGCCATCGAGCGCGGCAAGCTCACCCGGGAGCAGGCGGACGAGCTCCTCGGTCGCATCACCGTCACCACCACCCTGGCCGACCTGGCGCCGGCGCAGCTGGTCGTCGAGGCCATCCCGGAGAGCCTGGACGCCAAGACCGCGCTGCTGGCCGAGGTCGACAAGGTCGTCGCCGAGGACACCATCCTCGCCTCGAACACCTCGTCGCTGTCGGTCACCGAGCTGGCCGTGCGCACCACCCGCCCCGGCAAGGTCGTCGGGATGCACTTCTTCAACCCGGCACCGGTGCAGAAGCTGGTCGAGGTCGTGCGGACCGTCGTCACCGAGCCCGACGTCATCTCCGACGTCCAGGCGTTCGCCGACTCCCTCGGCAAGGTCCCGGTCGTCATCGGCGACCGCGCCGGCTTCATCGCCAACGCGCTGCTGTTCGGCTACCTGAACCACGCGGCGAAGATGTACGCCGAGCGCTACGCCAGCCGCGAGGACCTCGACGCCGGCATGCGCTACGGCTGCGGCTACCCGATGGGTCCGCTGGCCCTGCTCGACCTCATCGGCCTGGACACCGCCTACGAGATCCTCGAGACGATGTACGGCGAGTCGCGCAACCTGATGCACGCGCCGAACCCGGTGTTCAAGCAGATGATCACCGCCGGGCTGCTCGGCCGGAAGACCGGGCGCGGCTTCTACACCTACTCCGCCCCGCACAGCTCCACCGTCGTCGCCGACGGCGAGACCCCCGCCTCGGCCGTGCCCGACGACGTGACCCTGCGCGACGTGCAGCGGGTCGGCGTGATCGGCACCGGCACCATGGCCTCGGGCATCGTCGAGGTGTTCGCCAAGGCCGGCTACGACGTCGTCGTCCGCGGGCGCAGCGACTCCAAGGTCGAGGGCTCGGTCGCGCTGGTGCGCAAGTCCCTGGACAAGGCGGTCGCCCGCGGCAAGCTGGACGAGGCGGGTCGCGACGCCGTCCTCGCCCGGATCAGCGGCACCACCGCGCTGGAGGACATGGCCGAGGTCGACCTCGTCGTCGAGGCCGTCGCCGAGGAGCTCGACGTCAAGCGGGCGATGTTCGGCGCGCTCGACGAGATCTGCAAGCCGGGCGCGATCCTGGCGACGACGACGTCCTCGCTGCCCGTCGTCGAGTGCGCCGCGGTCACGAGCCGCCCCGGCGACGTGATCGGCATGCACTTCTTCAACCCCGCACCGGTGATGAAGCTGGTCGAGGTGGTGTCCACGATCGGCACCTCGCGCGATGTGGCCGCCACGATCCTCGACGTGTGCCAGAAGCTGAAGAAGGTCCCGGTCAGCTGCGGTGACCGGGCCGGGTTCATCGTCAACGCGCTGCTGTTCCCGTACCTGAACGACGCGGTCAAGATGCTGGAGGCGCACTACGCGACCGCCGACGACATCGACGCCGCCATGAAGACCGGCTGCGCGCTGCCGATGGGCCCGTTCGAGCTGCTCGACGTCGTCGGGCTCGACGTGTCGCTGGCGATCGAGAAGTCCCTCTACGCCGAGTTCCACCAGGCCGGGTTCGCCCCCGCGCCGCTGCTGGAGCACCTGGTCACCGCGGGCCGGCTCGGGCGCAAGACCGGTCACGGGTTCCGGGACTACACCAAGCGCTGAGGGATCCCGGCACCCCTGGGACACTGGGGGGCATGGCAGGACGGCGTGCGCGACGGCCCCGCCCCTCGGAACGGGGGCGGGGCCGTCCCGTCGCGCCACCGCTGGGCAGCGGCATGACGACCGACCTGGAGAGCGGCCGCGACGGCGAGCACTACGTCCGCCGGGTGCCGGGCGGCACCACCGTGAAGCACTACCGGTGCCCCGGCTGCGACCAGCTGCTGCCCTCGGGGATGCCGCACGTGGTGACCTGGCCCGCCGAGGACGGCCGCGGGGTCGAGGAGCGGCGGCACTGGCACCTGCCGTGCTGGAACGCGCGCGACCGTCGGCGGGCGGGCTTCCGGCGGCACTGAGCGGCGCGGTGCCGGTTCCCGGCGGTACCGAACGGCACGGTGCCGGTTCCCGGTGGTACCGAGCGGCGCGGTGCGGTTCCCGGCGGCTCCGCGCCGCGCGGGGCCGGTTCCCGGCCGTACCGCGCCGCGCGGACGGGTCCCGCTCAGCGGGTGCGTGCGGTGCGCTTGCTGCCGCCGTAGCTGCTGCGGGCCCGCGGCGAGGGCCGGGGGCGGTCGGACCCGGAGCTCCCGCTGCCCGTCGGCCCGGCCGGGGGCTCCGGCTCGCTCCCCGCGGCGGCGGGCTGGCGCTCCGTCGCCGCGACGGCCTCCTCGACCGTGCGGGGCGTGCTCGGGGGGGTGTCGGCCGCGCCCGGCGCCGTGGGAGCCACGGTGGTCGGCGGCTCGGCGGTCCCGGCCGCGGGCTGCTCGACGGGGGCCTGCCCCGCGGGCGGCCCGTCGGCGGGCAGGTCGGCCAGGGCCGGGCCCGCATCGAGGTCGTCGACGCCGGACTCGATGAGCGACCGCGCGCCACGCAGCTGCTCGGCGACCCGGGCGCGCAGCCCGATGAGCTGCTCGACGCGGCGCTGGGCGGCGGAGGTGGTCTCCTCCGCGTCCCGGCGGGCGTCGGACCGGATCTTCTCGCCGTCGGTGCGGGCCTGGTCCAGGTCACGGCGGATCCGCTCGGCGGCCTCGCGCTCACGGCGCGAGATGTCGGCCTCGAGCGCGTCGCGCTCGGCGAACAGCGAGGTCAGCGCCTCGGCACGGCGCTGGTCCATCGCGATCCGGAAGTCGTGCTCGACCTGCTCGCGGTTCTCCCGGGCCTCGGTGTCGGCGCGGGTGATCCGGGCGGTGACGGTGCGCTCGGCCTCGGTGAGCTCGCGCTCGGTGGTGCTGCGCTGCTCGGCGAGGTCGCGCTCGGTCGTCGTGCGCTGCTCGGCCAGTTCGGCCTCGGTGACGCGCCGCCGCTCGGCGAGCTCGGCCTCGGTGCGCTCACGCAGCGCCGCCAGCTCCCGCTCGACGCGGGACTGCTTCTCCTCGGCGGCGCGCTCCCGCTCGGCGGTCCGGTGCGCGGCCTCCGCGGCCGTGGCCTCGGCCTGTGCGACCGTCTGCTCGGCCCGGACGCGCGCGTCCTCGACGACGGCGCGGGCGTGCTCCTCGGCCCGGCGGCGCTGCTCGGCGATCTCGCGGTTCGCCGCGGCGTGCATCTCGGCGACCTCGTCCTCGGCGAGACGCAGCATCGACCGGAGCCGCTCGCTCATGCCCTGCACGCTCTGCGGCGGGCCGGCGAGCCGGTTGACCTGCTGCTGCATGGCCTCGGCGCGGGTACGGGCGTCGTCGAGCTCGCGGCTCAGCCGGGTGTTCTGGGCGACCGCCGCGTCACGGTCGGCCGCCAGCATGCGTACCTCGGCGTCGAGCCGGCGCAGGTGGCTGTCGACCTGCGCCTGGTCGTAGCCGCGGCGCGCGATCGAGAAACCGGTCCGGGGTACGGGCACATCGTGGTCACCGGCCATGTCGTTCACCGTACCGTCGCCGACGTTCCACAGACGTGAGTTCGCACCGAGGGTCACGGGGTTCACCCCGCTATGGACAGAGGCCCCGTCCGTGTGACACGGACGGGGCCTCCGGACGACCGATCGGGGGTCAGACGCCGCGGAACCGGTTGATGCCGGACAGGTGCTTCTCGCGCTTCTCCGGGTTCGTGACACCGAGTCCCTCCTCGGGAGCCAGCGCGAGCACGCCGACCTTGCCCTGGTGGAGGTTCTGCTTGACGTCGTTGGCGGCCTGGCCGGTCTCGGTCAGCGGGTACACCCGCGACAGCGTCGGGTGGATCATGCCCTTGGCGACGAGCCGGTTGGCCTCGTAGGCCTCGCGGTAGTTCGCGAAGTGCGAGCCGACGATCCGCTTGAGGTTCATCCACAGGTAGCGGTTGTCGAACTCGTGCATGTAGCCCGAGGTCGAGGCGCAGGTGACGATCTGGCCGCCCTTGCGGGTGACGTAGACCGAGGCGCCGAAGGTCTCGCGGCCCGGGTGCTCGAAGACGATGTCAGGGTCCTCGCCGCCGGTGAGCTCGCGGATCTTCGCGCCGAGCCGCTTCCACTCCTTCGGGTCCTGGGTGGTCTCGTCCTTCCAGAACTTGTAGCCCTCGGCGTTGCGGTCGATGACCAGCTCCGCGCCCATGTCGCGGCAGATCTGGGCCTTCTCCTCCGAGGAGACGACGCAGATCGGGGTGGCGCCGCCGTTGAGGGCGAACTGGGTGGCGTAGGAGCCGAGGCCGCCGGAGGCGCCCCAGATCAGCACGACGTCGCCCTGCTTCATGTCGGCGCCGTTCTTCGACACCAGCTGGCGGTAGGCGGTGGAGTTGACCAGGCCCGGGGACGCGGCCTCCTCCCAGGTGAGGTGGTCCGGCTTCGGCATCAGCTGGTTGGACTTGACCAGGGCCAGCTCGGCGAGGCCGCCGAAGTTGGTCTCGAAGCCCCAGATGCGCTGCTCCGGGTCCATCATCGTGTCGGAGTGCCCGTCCGGGCTCTCCAGCTCGACCGAGAGGCAGTGCGCGACGACCTGGTCGCCCGGCTTCCAGCTGTTCACGCCCGGCCCGGTCCGCACGACGACGCCGGCGAGGTCGGAGCCGACCACGTGGTAGGGCAGGTCGTGCCGCTTGGCCAGCGGCGAGAGCTTGCCGTAGCGCTTGAGGAAGCTGAACGTCGAGACCGGCTCGAAGATCGAGGTCCAGACGGTGTTGTAGTTGATCGCGCTGGCCATGACGGCCACGAGCGCCTCACCGGGGCCGAGCTCGGGGACCGGGACGTCCTCGACGCGCAGGCTCTTGCGCGGGTCCTTCTCCTTGGTGGTCAGACCCTCGAACATGTCCGCGTCCTCGGCGCGGACGGTGACGCCCTGGTAGTGCTCGGGCACCTCCAGGCCTCCGACGTCGGTGAACCGTCCGGCGAGGATGGCGTCGCGGATGTCCTTCACTGCTGGCCTCCGATGGCGACGTTGTCAGGGGAGTCGGGTGGGCTCACCCGATGATGCTTGGGATACCGCAAGTTACTGCGTAGTATCTTAACCGTAGGTCGCCGGTGAGGGTGATACCCGAAGTGCGCTTCGTGATGCACCCCACCGGACGTCCGTACTGTCCTTCGGGACGGGGTCGTGCGTCGTCCGTCAGTGCGCGTCCGCGGCCGGCTCGACGAGCTCGACCAGCACCCCGCCGGCGTCCTTCGGGTGCACGAAGTTGACCTTCGAGTTCGACGTGCCGCGGCGGGGGGCGTCGTAGAGCAGGCGCAGGCCCTTCGCCCGCAGCGCGTCCGCCGCGGCGGCGACGTCGGTGACCCGGTAGGCGACCTGCTGCAGCCCCGGGCCGTTGCGGCCGATGAACTTCGCGATCGTCGAGTCCTCGTTCAGCGGGGCGAGCAGCTGCACCTTCGTGGCGCCGGCCGCCTCGCCGGGCGCCCCGAGCATGGCCTCGCGCACGCCCTGCTCGGTGTTGGTCTCGGTGTGCACCGCGACCAGGCCCAGGTTCTCCGCGTACCAGCGGATGGCCTCGTCCAGGTCGGGCACCGCGATGCCCACGTGGTCCACGGCCACGACCAGCGGCGACAGGGCGTCCTCGGTTGTCGTCATGGGGGCAGAAGCTACCGGTTCTACTCGTCGGTAGGTGCCTGTGCCACTGGTCACCCCCACCGTTCGGTGCGTCCGGACGGGTCGTGGCCGTGGGTATGGTGGCGGCCCACCTGACAACGAAGCCTGATGGAGGACCCCGTGTCCGGAACCGTGATCGTCGCCGGCGCCCGCACCCCGATGGGCCGTCTGCTCGGCTCCCTGAAGGGCTTCTCCGGGGCCCAGCTGGGCGGCGTGGCCATCAAGGCCGCGCTCGAGCGCGCCGGTGTGGCCCCCGACCAGGTCCAGTACACGATCATGGGGCAGGTCCTCACCGCCGGCGCGGGACAGATCCCGGCGCGTCAGGCCGCCGTCGAGGCCGGCATCCCGATGGACGTCCCGGCGCTGACCATCAACAAGGTCTGCCTGTCCGGTGTCGACGCCATCGCGCTGGCCGACCAGCTCATCCGCGCCGGCGAGTTCGACATCGTCGTCGCCGGTGGCCAGGAGTCGATGACCCAGGCCCCGCACCTGCTCACCAAGTCCCGCGAGGGCACCAAGTTCGGTGACGCCACCCTCACCGACCACATGGCCTACGACGGTCTGTTCTGCGCGTTCGACCAGGTCGCGATGGGCGCCTCCACCGAGAAGTACAACGAGCGCTACGGCCTGACCCGCGAGGAGCAGGACGCCTTCTCCGCCCGCTCGCACCAGCGCGCAGCCCGCGCCGCGCAGGACGGCACGTTCGACCAGGAGATCGCCCCGGTCGAGATCCCGCAGCGCAAGGGCGACCCGGTCGTCTTCTCGACCGACGAGGGCGTGCGCGGCGACACCACCGCCGAGGGCCTCGGCAAGCTCCGCCCCGCCTTCGCCGCCGACGGCACCATCACCGCGGGGTCGGCCTCGCAGATCTCCGACGGCGCGGCCGCCGTGGTCGTGATGAGCAAGGCCAAGGCCGAGGAGCTGGGCCTGGACTGGATCGCCGAGATCGGCGCGCACGGCGTCGTCGCCGGTCCGGACGCCTCGCTGCACGAGCAGCCCGCGAACGCGATCGCCAAGGCGTGCGAGAAGGAGGGCATCCAGCCCGCCGACCTCGACCTCATCGAGATCAACGAGGCGTTCGCCGCGGTCGGCATCGTCTCCGCCCGCAAGCTCGGCATCGACGAGGAGAAGGTGAACGTCGACGGCGGCGCCATCGCCCTCGGCCACCCGATCGGCATGTCCGGCGCGCGGATCGCGCTGCACCTGGCGCTCGCGCTCAAGGCGCGCGGTGGCGGCGTCGGTGCGGCCGCGCTGTGCGGCGGCGGTGGCCAGGGCGACGCGCTGATCGTGCGCGTCCCCAAGGCCTGATCTCCGTGTAGTCCGCGTCGGCCCCCGCCTCGGCGGGGGCCGACGTGCATCCGCCCCCCGACAAGGAGGCCGACCGTGCCCGGACCGCCGGACCCCCGCGACCTGGTGGAACGCGCCCGCCGCGGCGAACAGCTCGCCGTCGCCCGGCTCATCTCGATGGTGGAGAACGCCGGCCCGCAGCTGCGGGAGGTGTCGGCGGCGCTGTCGCCGCACACCGGGCGCGCGCACGTCGTCGGGCTGACCGGGTCCCCGGGGGTGGGCAAGTCGACGTCGACGTCGGCGCTGGTCACCGAGCTGCGGACGCGCGGACGCCGGGTCGGGGTGCTGGCGGTGGACCCGTCCTCACCGTTCAGCGGCGGGGCGCTGCTGGGCGACCGGGTGCGGATGGGCGACCACGCCGACGACGACGGCGTCTTCATCCGGTCGATGGCCACCCGCGGGCACCTGGGCGGGCTGTCCTGGGCGACGCCGCAGGCCCTGCGGGTACTCGACGCGGCGGGCTGCGACGTCGTGCTGATCGAGACCGTCGGTGTCGGGCAGTCCGAGGTGGAGATCGTCGGGCTCGCCGACAGCACCGTCGTGCTGCTCGCGCCCGGGATGGGCGACGGCATCCAGGCGGCCAAGGCCGGGATCCTGGAGATCGGCGACGTCTTCGTGGTCAACAAGGCCGACCGCGAGGGGGCCCGCCGCACGGTGCGCGAGCTGCGGAACATGCTGCACCTGCGCACGCCGGACGGTGCCGAGAGGAGCGCAGGCGGAACGAGCATCGGCGCCGAGCCGTGGGAGCCGCCGGTGCTCTCGACGGTCGCGTCCCGCTCGGAGGGGATCGGGGCCGTCGCCGACGCCCTCGACGAGCACCTCGCCTGGGCCGAGAAGTCCGGTGAACGGGAACGGCGGCGCCGCGAGCGGGCGCGCCGCGAGATCGAGGGCATCGGGATGGAACAGGTCCGGGCCCGGATGGAACGGGTGCGTGGCGGCGACGCGCTCGACACCCTCACCGAGCGGGTGCTGGGCGGCGAGCTGGACCCGTGGGCCGCCGCCGACGAGCTGCTGGAACAGTCGGGCTGAGCCGGTACCCCGGTCAGGGGGGCGTGGCCCCGGGCAGCGTCGCGAGCCGGTCGAGGACGCGCTGCGACCCGCTGCGCAGGGCGAGTGCCCGGGCCCGGGCGTGGGCGGCCCGCGCGGCGGGGCCGTCGCCGTCGCGCAGGGCGGTGAGCACCTCGTCCAGGGCGAGGTCGGTGCGCTCGCGGACCGGCCTCTGCGGCGGGCCGTCGGCGACGGTGAGCCACCCGGGCGCGGTGTGGACGTCGACGGTCGGGCAGGGCCCGGGGCCGGCCCGTCCGGTCCCGCCGCTGTCCCCGGTCCCGCCGCTGTGCCCGGTCTCGCCGCTGTGCCCGGTCTCGTCCCCGGTCTCGTCCCCGGGCCCGGCGGCGCCCGTCGAGGTGGCCGCGCGCCGTCCGGTGGCGCCGTGCGGTCCGGCCGGATCCGGAGCACCGTCCTGCGCGTCGACGGCCGGCAGCTCGGCCAGCAGCCGCTCCCGCCGGTGCCGGGCCTCGTCCGCGGTCCCCGGGTCACCGGCTCGCAGGGCGGCGGACTCCGCCTCGACGTAGGCCGCCCACGCCCGGTCCGGGGCGGCACGGTCGCGTTCCTGGTCCCCGAGCCGCAGCGCGGCCGCGGCCAGCAGCCCGGTGAGCGCCCGCACCCGGCGCGGGTCCCGCGCGTGCGCGGCCGGCTCGCGCAGCTGGGCGACCACGGCGGCCACCGCGTCGTGGGCGGCGGCCGTGCCCAACCGGTCGTCCAGCGCGGTGGTGGCGGCCCACTGGGCGCGCAGCAGGTCCAGCTCCTCCTCCCCGACGGCGGCGGCCCGCTCCAGCGCCGCGCGCAGCCGCGCCGCCCCGTCGAGGGGGTCCGGCCCGGTCGCGTCGGCGAGGCCGAGCCCGGCGGGGGTGCTGTCGTACAGCTCGGCGAGGAGGGCGCGGTGCGCGGCGTCCGGGACGGCGTGGCCGTTCTCCCAGCGCGACAGCTGGGTCTTCAGGCTCGCGGCCCGCGCGGTGCCGCCGCTCCCGGCGACGAGCTCGGCCAGCGCGCGGGCCGCCTCGGACTGGGACCAGCCCCGCCGGTCGCGCGCCGCCCGCAGCGCCGCGCCGGTACCGGGCCGGGCGGGGGAGGGCCGGTCGGCAGAGGGCGGTGGAGCGTGCACGCGACCGATTCTGTCGGTGCCCCGTCGTAGGGTCAACACCGTTGACGCAACCCGTGTCACCACCACCCCCGAATCCTCCGGAGCGTGCCCGTGGACCTCATCGACTACCTGGCGTGCGTGGGTCTGTCCGGCCTCAGCGGAGCGCTGGCCGGGCGGGCCGCGGTGCGGCGGATGCTGTGGCCCCGGCCGCCCCGCGGATCGGTGATGCGCAGCTGGCGCGGCCCGGGACACGGCGGTCCGCCACCGGGCGGGCCGGGACGGCGGAGACGGGCCGGCTGAGGTGCGCGGATCAGGCGAAGTCGCCGGCGGCGCGGCGCACCGAGCGCAGCAGCGCGGTCAGCTGCTCCTCCTCCGCCGGGTCCAGCCCGGACAGGCCGAAGTCGATGCCGGTCACCGCGGCCGTGGCCTTCTCCAGCCGGGCGCGCCCCTCGGTGGTCAGCTCGACCAGGGTGGCGCGGCGGTCGGTGGGGTGCGGCATCCGCCGGACGAGGTCGTCGCCCTGCAGGCGGTCGACGATGTTGGTCACGCTCGTCGGGTGCAGCTGCAGGCGCTCGCCCATCACCCGCATCGGGAGGCTGCCGCGGCGCGCGAAGTCCAGCAGCACCAGGGCCTCGTAGCGGGCGAAGGTCAGCCCGTGCGGCCGCAGCGCCGTGTCGACGGCGGAGAGCAGGATCTGCTGCACCCGCATCACGCTGGTGACCGTCGCCATCGTGCGCGCGGGGCCGACCCGCTCCTCCCAGAGCTCGGCCGCACGCTGGATCGGGTCGAAGGGGAGCGACCCGCGGGATGCCATGGCCCGACGCTAGCAAGTGCCGTGACCGGATCCGTTCCGTACGCCGGGCGTGGCACGGTGTCGGCATGCTCTTCGCCTTCAGCATCGCCCCGTCCGGATCGGACTCCGGGGACGGCAGCGTCGGTGCGGCCGTCGCCGAGGCCGTCCGGGTGGTCCGCGAGTCCGGCCTGCCGAACGAGACCACCTCGATGTTCACCACGATCGAGTCCGAGACCTGGGACGAGGGGATGGCGGTGGTCAAGCGCGCCGTCGAGGCCGTCACCGCCGTGTCGCCGCGGGTCAGCCTGGTCCTCAAGGCCGACATCCGGCCCGGGTACCAGGGGCAGCTGCGGGCCAAGGTGGAGCGGGTCGAGGAGCACCTGCGCGGGGGCGGCGCGTGAGCGCCCCGGCCGGACCGGGGGCCGGGGGACCCGGTCCGGCACGGGTCGTGCTGGTCCACGGCGCCTGGCACCGCGGGGTGTCGTGGGCGCCGGTGGCCGAGGCACTGGCGGCCCGGGGTGTGGCGGCGGTCGCGCCGGACCTCCCGTCCGACGAGCCGGGGGTCGGCCACGCCGAGCTCGTCGGCGCGGTCCTGTCCGGGGCCGGCGACGGGCCGGGCGGGCCCGGTCACCGGGGCGACGGTCCGCCGCTCGTGCTGGTCGGCCACTCGCTCGGCGGCCTCGTGGCCACCGCGGCCGCCGGCCGGATCGCCGACCGCGTCCGGGCGCTGGTCCTGGTCGCGGCGCTCGTCCCCGAGCCGGGTCGTCCCTACCGGGACCGGATGCGTGCCGAGCGCGACCTGATGGTCGCCGGCTACGACGCGGAGGTCCGTCGCGGCCCGGGGGTCAGCACGTACTGGCCGGACGCACGGACCGTCGCCGACGGGCTCTACCGGGGCGTCGCCGACGAGCTCGACGCGGCGGGACGCGACGGGCGGGCCGTGGTCGCGGACGCGGCGGCGGAGCTGCGCCTGCAGGACTGGTCGCTGCTCGCCGAGCCGTGCCCGGTGTCGTCGTGGCCCGCGGTGCCGACGGTGTCGGTGGTGTGCGCGGAGGACCGGGTCGTCAGCCCCGTCGCGGGACGGCGGGAGGCGGACCGGGTCGGCGCGCGGCTCGTGGAGCTCGCGGGCGGGCACTTCCCGATGCTCACCCGGCCGGAGGAGACGGCGGAGCTGCTGGCCGGGCTCGCCGCGCCGGCCTGACGACGGGCCCTGCCGGCCGACGCGCACCGGGGCGGGGTCACCGGAGCGCCGGTGGCCGGGACGACGACGGCCGGTGACGGGAGACCCGTCACCGGCCGTCGGGCGCCCGGACCGGGTCCGGAGGCCGTGTCGTCGTCGCGGCGTACCGCGAGGAGGGCCGTCGTCAGCCCGCCATGATCGTCGAGAAGTAGTACACGCCGGCGAGGATCCCGACGAAGCTGACGGTCATGCCGATCTGGGCGAGCTTGGCCATGCCCGGCTTACGGTAGGCGAGGAAGCCGGTGACCAGGCCCGCGGCACCCAGGATCCAGGCGGCGATCGGGACGAGGAACGCGGCGATCGCGATGATGCCCAGCGCCAGCGACGCGTAGGCCAGGGTCGGCTTGTCGGTCGTCTGCATGTTGCTCATCGGGTTGGAGCCCTCCGTTGTGCGCCGGGGTGCCGGCGGTCGTTCTGTCGGGGAAGGGAACCGCGGGGTGGGGCAACCGGGGGAACGCCCCGCCGCGGTCACGCAGAGTCAGCATCGAGTCCCTGCAGGGTGTTCAACGAGTGACGACGCCCGGTGTTGCTCCGCCGGTCCGGTGATCGTGGGAGCGCCGTCGTCCCCGCCGTCGGCCGTGCGGCCCGGTACCGGGGGCCGGGCCGGCGACCGAACGGCGCAGGGGCGGCCGGACGGAGCAGCGTTGTCCGGGGTGGGGAGGGGACGGGCCGGGAGCGGACGAGGGCCCGAGCCGGCGAGGGGATGACGCCGACCGGCCGGTGGCGCACGCGTCGCGCGGGGGCGCGTGTCACCGGGCGGGGCGTGTCACGCCGGACACCCGGACGTGCCAGGATGGACGGCGTGTCTCGCCCAGATCCTCGTCAGGCGGCCCAGCGTGCGGCGATGTCCTCGGCCATGGCCGGGGCAGTCGACCTCTCCGGGCTGAAGGCCCGTGCCGATGCGGCGAACCGTCCCGCCCCGTCCGGCGGCGGCGCGGGTGCTCCGCCCGCGCCCGGCGGGGGCGAGGGCTCCTGGGTCGTCGACGCGACCGAGCAGGGCTTCCAGAACGAGGTCCTCGAGCCGTCGCTGCAGGTCCCGGTCGTCGTCGAGCTGTGGGCCAGCCGTTATCCGCGCGAGGAGCAGCTGTCGGCCGAGCTGGAGCGGCTCGCCTCGACCGGCGGCGGCGCCTGGCGCTTGGCCCGGGTCGACATCGACACCCAGCCCCGGGTCGCCCAGGCCTTCGGCGTGCAGCAGGTCCCGATGCTGGTCGTGCTCGTCGGCGGTCAGCCGGTCGACGCGGTCAACGGCGCGATCCCCGAGGACCGGGTCGCCGAGTGGGTGACGTCCCTGCTCGACGCGCTGCGCGACCGGATGCCCGCCATCGCCGAGGGGGAGCGCCGGGCGGCCGCGGCCGGTTCGGACGAGCCTGTCGAGGAGCCCGAGGACCCGCGCTTCACCGCCGCCGAGGACGCCCTGGAACAGGGTGACTACGCCGCCGCCGAGGCCGCCTACACCGCGATCCTCGACACCGAGCCCGCCAACGAGCAGGCGAAGGCGGCGCTGGCGCAGGTCCGCTTCCTCGCCCGCGCCGAGCAGGCCGACCCGTCGTCGATCGAGCGGGCGGACGCCGCGCCCGACGACGTCGACGCCCAGCTCGCCGCGGCCGACGCCGAGCTGGCCGCCGACCGG
This sequence comes from Pseudonocardia sp. 2-7, assembly GCF_056341085.1. Lineage (NCBI taxonomy): Bacteria > Bacillati > Actinomycetota > Actinomycetes > Pseudonocardiales > Pseudonocardiaceae > Pseudonocardia > Pseudonocardia sp. 2-7. The sequence continues at coordinate 4,367,802 of NZ_CP094507.1, read as the reverse complement.
GTCGAGGCCGCCTTCACCCGGCTGGTCGCCACCGTCGCCCGGACCGGGGGCGAGGACCGTGACCGGGCCCGCGGGCACCTCGTCGGGCTCTTCGAGCTCTTCCCGGCCGACGACCCGCGGGTCGCCACGGCCCGGCGCGCGCTCGCCCGCGCCCTGTTCTGAGCCGGACCCCGCCCCGATGACCCACCGGCCGCCGGAGGTCCGCCTGCGGACCCCGCGGCCGCCGGAGACGGTGCCCACGAGGACCGGGTCGGCATCGGCCGGTCGGCGGGACACGCAATGACCGCGGACCTCCGGTCGGGCCCCGCCGCGGCGGACCCCGTGCGCACGGGGTGGACCGGGCGGACGGCGCGGCGGGCGCGCACGGTGCGCGACGCCGTGCACCGCCTCGCCCGGCCGGTGGCGCCGGTCGTCGCCGTCGCCGCGCTGGTGACCGCGGCACTGCTCTTCCTGCTGGGCGGCCCGCCGTTGCTGCGCTGGATCCCGGCGACCGACATCGCGCGGATGCACGTCGACTTCGACACCTTCCGCGCCTCCGCGTACGCGCTGGTCCGGCACGGCCCGGGCAGCGCCGCGATCTACGACACCGGCGCCCGCCTGCACAACCTCAACCCGCCGCTGCTGTCGGTGCTGCTCGCGCCGCTGGCCCTGCCCGACCCGGTCACCGGCTACCGGCTGCTGACGGCGCTGTCGGTGCTGCTCGTCGCCGGGTCGGTGCTGCTGGTCTGCCGGGAGCTGCGGCTGGGCCGCCGCTGGACGACCGGCGCGCTCGTGGTGGTGCTGGCGTCGTCGCCGCTGCACGGGACGCTGCTGCTGGGCCAGATCTATCCGCTGCTGCTGGCCGGGCTGACCGCGGGCTGGGTCGCCGAACGGCGCGGGCACCCGCTGCTGGCCGCCGCCTGCTACGGCGTGACGGTCGCCCTCAAGCCCTCGCTCGCGCCGGTGCTGCTGCTCCCCGCCGTGCAGGCCCGGTGGCGGCCGTTCGCGGCCGGGATCGCCGCCGCGGCGGTCGCGACGCTCGTCGGCGTCGCCGTCGCCGGGTGGCCGACGGCGTTCCAGTGGCTGGCGATGGCGCTGGCCGAGCCGGTCGGCCCCACCCCGGACAACGCGTCGCTCCCGGGCCAGGCGCTGCGCTGGGGGATCCCGACCGTCGTCGGGACCCTCGTGGGCGCGGGGGTCGCGGTCGGCACGCTCGTCCACCTCGGGCGGCGTACCCGCCGGTACGGAGCGGGCCCGGCCGCGGGCACCGACCCGGGCGGGACGGCGCTGTTCGCGGTGCTCGCCACCGGTCTGCTGGCCGCGCCGATCGCCTGGCACAACTACCTGCTGCTGCTCGTGCCCGGGCTGCTGGCGCTCGTCGCGTCCGGGGAGGCGGGGGACACCCGCCGCCGGGTCGTCGTCGCGGTCGGGTGTCTCGCCGTCGTCCCGGTGAGCTGGTCGGACCTGTGGGCCGACGGCGGCTGGGCGACCCCGCTCGGGCGGGCGCTCTACACGGCGGTGCTCCTGGTGACCTGGTGGTCGCTGCTGCGTCCGGCGACCGGACCGGTTCCCGGCGGGTCCTTCCGCTCTGCGGAAGAGTCGGCCCGCGCACCGGCCTGACGGTCCAGACTCCGCGCCACCCGAGACGCAAGGAGGCTCCCGGATGGCGCAGACGTCACGGCCCGACCCCGCCCGCGGACCCACCACCGCCCCCGACGCCGTCCGCCACGGGGGCTGGGTGGCCCCACTGTGCTGGGCGGCGGTGGCGCTCGAGGGCTTCGACCTGGTGGTGCTCGGCGTCGTGCTGCCGTCGCTGCTGGAGGAGCCCGCCTGGGGCCTGACCCCGGCGACGGCGTCGCTGGTGTCCACCGCCGGGCTGCTCGGTGTGATGGCCGGCGCCCTCTCGGCGGGCCCGCTCGCCGACCTCGTCGGACGGCGCCGGGCGATGCTGGCGACCGTCGTCGCGTTCTCCGTGCTGACGCTGCTGTGCGCGGTCGCGACCGGTCCGTGGACGTTCGGCGCGCTGCGCTTCCTGGCCGGGCTCGGCCTCGGCGGGGTGCTGCCGGTGGCGCTGGCGATGGTGAACGAGCACAGCAGGCCCGGGCGCGGCGGCAGCGCGACCACGACCCTGATGACCGGCTACCACGTCGGCGCCGTCGCGACCTCGCTGCTCGGGATCCTGGTCATCCCGGTCTGGGGCTGGCGGCCCATGTTCGTGCTCGGCGCGCTCCCGGCGATCGTGCTGGTCCCGCTGCTGGCCCGGTACCTGCCGGACACGCTGCCCGCCGAGGCCCGCGCGACGGCCGCACCGGCCGGGCCGCGGTCGCGCAACCCGGTCGCCCAGCTCGTCCGCGACGGCTACCTGCGCTCGTCGGTGGCGTTCTGGGTCGCCTCGTTCATGGGGCTGCTGCTGGTCTACGGCCTCAACACCTGGCTGCCGCAGATCATGCGGGTCGCCGGGTACGGGCTCGACGCGGCGCTGGCCCAGCTGCTCGTACTGAACGTCGGCGCGATCGTCGGTCTGCTCGTCGCGGGCCGGGTCGCCGACCGGATCGGGCTGCGCACGGCGACGGTCGGCTGGTTCGCCGCGGGCGCGGTCTTCCTGGCGCTGCTCGCGGTTCCGCTGCCCGGCGGCGGGATCTACGTCAGCGTCCTGCTCGCGGGCGTGTTCGTGTTCAGCTCGCAGGTGCTCGTCTACGCGTTCGTCAGCCGGCACTACCCGGACCACGCCCGGGCCTCGGCGCTCGGGGCAGCCAGCGGGATCGGCCGGCTCGGCGCGATCTGCGGGCCGCTCCTCGGCGGTGTGCTGCTCACCGCGGGCCTCGCCTACCCGTGGGGCTTCTTCGCGTTCGGGGCGGTCGCCGCGCTGGGGGCCCTGGCGGTACTGGCGGTACCCGGCGACCGGCGCATGACGGGGTGAGCCGATGGCACGCGTGTGGATCGGCCCCGACGACGAACCGTCCCGCAGGTCGCCGGCCCGGGGCGACCGTCCGTCGGTGGACGACACGGTGACGCGACGACCGGGCCCGGTGCGGCCGACCCCGGCCGCCCCCGACCGCTCCGGTGCGGAGGTGCGCCACACCCGCCACCGTGCCGACCCGTACCGGACCGGCGGGGGACCCCGCACGACCGACCGCTGACCGCGACCGGCCCGGCGAGGGGCCGGTCGCGGTCAGCGGAGGTCAGTCGCCTGCGGTGGTCCCGGTGTCCGACGCGCCCGTCCCGGAGCTCCCGTTGACGAACGTGCCGGTGCGCACCGCCCGGACACCGACGGTGCCGGGCGCGGGCGCGACCGAGGTGGAGACCGGATCGGCGCCCGGGACGTCCTGCGAGTCGTCCGGCCCCGGGTCGACGAGGCCGGCCGGGTCCGCCGGGGCGGCGGAGACCCGCAGGTCGTCGTCCGGGGTCACCGGTGCCTCGACGTCGGTGTCCTCCGGCTCGTCGGGCAGCGCGGCGGCCGGCAGCGCCGGCGGGACCGTCGCGGCCGGGGCCGTCTCCTGCGCCGGGGCGGACAGCACCGGGCCGCCGGTCTCCTCCGGCACGAGCCACAGCACACCCGACGGCGGGAGCCGCAGCACCGCCGACGCGGGCTGGCCGTGCCACATGACCTGCTCGCCCCTGACCCGCCCGAGGTTGCCCACCCCGGACCCGCCGTAGGCCGACGCGTCGGTGTTGACGACCTCGGTCCAGTTCCCGGCGAACGGCAGCCCCACCCGGTAGTCCTCGCGGGGGGAGCCGGAGAAGTTCGCGACGCAGGCCAGCACGGTGGCGCGGCCCTCGGCGTCGACGCCGTGGCGCAGGAACGAGAACACGTTGCCCTGCGCGTCGTTGGCGTCGATCCAGCCGAAGCCGTCCGGGGTGGTGTCGCGCGACCACAGCGCGGACTGCGCGCGGTAGGTCCGGTTCAGGTCCCCGACGAGGGTGGTGATCCCGCCGTGCAGCGGGTCGTCGCTCTGCAGGTGCCAGTCCAGCGACCGCTGCTCGGACCACTCGCGCGGTTGCCCGAACTCGCCGCCCATGAACAGCAGCTGCTTGCCCGGGTGCGCCCACATGTAGGCCAGCAGTGCGCGGACCCCGGCGGCCTTGTTCCAGTCGTCGCCGGGCATCCGGGTCCACAGCGACCCCTTGCCGTGCACGACCTCGTCGTGGCTGATCGGCAGCACGTAGTTCTCGCTGAACGCGTACATCAGCGAGAAGGTCATCTGGTTGTGGTGGTAGCTGCGGTGGATGGGGTCGCGCCCGGTGTAGTCGAGCGTGTCGTGCATCCAGCCCATGTTCCACTTGAGCCCGAACCCGAGACCGCCCATGTAGGTGGGCCGGGTGACGCCCGGCCAGGCGGTGGACTCCTCGGCGATCGTGACGACACCCGGGTGCTCCCGGTAGACGGTCGCGTTCATCTCCTGCAGGAACGCCACCGCGTCGAGGTTCTCCCGGCCACCGTGCACGTTGGGCAGCCACTGGCCGTCGGCGCGGGAGTAGTCCAGGTAGAGCATCGAGGCGACGGCGTCGACGCGCAGGCCGTCGATGTGGAACGACTCGAGCCAGTACAGCGCGTTCGCGACGAGGAAGTTGCGGACCTCGTTGCGGCCGAAGTCGAACACGAGCGTGCCCCAGTCGGGCTGCTCGCCGCGGCGCGGGTCGGCGTGTTCGTAGCAGGCCGTGCCGTCGAAGCGGGCCAGCGCCCACTCGTCGCGCGGGAAGTGCGCGGGCACCCAGTCGACGATCACGCCGTAGCCCGCGCGGTGCAGCCGGTCGACGAAGTACCGGAAGTCGTCGGGCGTGCCGAACCGCGAGGTCGGGGCGAAGTACGAGGTCACCTGGTAGCCCCAGGACCCGCCGAACGGGTGCTCGGCCACCGGTAGCAGCTCGACGTGGGTGAACCCGGTGGTGTCCAGGTAGGCCACCAGCCGCTCGGCGATCTCGCGGTAGTCCAGCCCCGGCACCCAGGAGCCGAGGTGCATCTCGTAGACGCTCATCGGTTCCGCGTGCGGGCGGCGCCGGGCGCGGTCGGCCATCCACGCGTCGTCGGTCCACTCGTGGACGTCACGGGTCACGACCGACGCCGTCTGCGGCGGGATCTCGGTGGCGAAGGCCATCGGGTCGGCCTTGTCCCGCCACCGGCCGTCGGGGCCCAGGATGCGGAACTTGTAGCGGTCGCCGACGGCGACGCCGGGCAGGAACACCTCCCAGACGCCGGAGCTGCCCAGCGAGCGCATCGGCAGCGCCCAACCGGCCCAGCCGTCGAAGTCACCGGTGACCCGCACACCGCGGGCGTTCGGCGCCCAGACGGCGAAGCTGGTCCCGGAGACCGGGCCGGAGGGGGTGTCGTAGTCCCGGACGTGTGCGCCGAGGACGTCCCACAGGCGTTCGTGCCGTCCCTCGCCGATGAGGTGCAGGTCCATGTCGCCGAGCGTCGGCAGCCAGCGGTACGGGTCGTCGACGGTCTGCTCGGTCGTGCCGCCGGCGCCGTCGCCGTAGGTCACGAGCAGCCGGTAGTCGCCGCCGGAGCCGGGGACGAGGCCGGAGAACAGTCCGGCGTCGTGCACCCTGGTCAGCTCGCAGGCCTGCGCGCGGTCACCGTTGGGCAGCACCGTCACCGAGACGGCGTGCGGCCGCAGGACACGGACCACGGTGCCGTCGACGTGCGGATGCGCGCCGAGCACCGAGTGGGGGTCGTGGTGGGCACCGCCCAGGAGCCGGTCGGTCGTCGCCTGGTCCGGTGCGTACGCATCGGTCTCGGAGCGGGTCGCTCGGGTCTCCTCGGAGGTCACTGCGGAACCGTACTGCGGGTGACGAACGCCCGCCGCGTGCGGTCGCACAGTGTTGCCGGATCGCAGTCGAGCGTGAGCGGGGGTGCGTCATCCCCGCCCGCGCCGGCGCCGGTGACGGGCCAGCGCCCGTTCCAGGACCGCCTGCAGCGCGCCGGCGGCGCCGTCCCAGGTCTGCTCGGCGGCCCGGGCGCGCACCGCGTCGGAGCGCTGCGTCCATGTCGTGTCCAGCGCGCGCACGGCGGCGGCGAACCCGGCGTCGTCGCCCGGCGCGACGAACACCCCGGCGTCGCCCGCGACCTCGCGGAAGGCCGGGATGTCGGTGACGACGACGGGGCAGCCCCGCGCCATGGCCTCCAGCACCGGGAGCCCGAACCCCTCGTCGCGGGAGGCGGAGACCAGCGCGGTGGCGCCGTCGAGCAGGGCGCGGTAGTCGTCGTCGTCGACGCCGTCGTGGAACACCGGCCGGGCCGGCGCGGCGAGCCGCGCCAGCTCCGCGCGCACCCCGGTCGGGACGGGGGAGATCAGGTGGAGCTCGTGGCCGGGCAACCGGGCCGCGGCCCGGGCCAGGGTCGCGACGTCCTTGTAGGGCATGAACGACCCGGCGTAGACGATCCGGTTCCCCGGCGGCCGGGACCGCGTCGGCGTGCCGGGCGGCAGGTGGAAGTCGGTGGCGTCCGGGACGACGGCGACCTCGCGGCGGGACAGCCGGTGCGCCGCGACCAGGCCCGCGGTCGCGCCGGACACGCATGCGACGGCGTCGGCGCCGGCGAGCAGCAGCCGCTGCGGCCACCACGACAGGTGGTAGGCCCGCCACACGGCCCGCACCGTCGCGGGCAGCCACGGCGGCGGCGCCGGGTGCCGGTAGTAGATGAGGTCGTGCACGGTGAGCACCACCGCGTAGCGGCGTCCGAGCGTGCCCATCGTCTGCATCGGGCTGAAGACGACCGCATCGGGTGACCCGGCGACGATCCGGTTCACCCGCCGCGCGACCAGCGGCTCCCCGGCCCCGGTCGGGGCGGGCAGGGTGTGCGCGGGCCGGTCGGGCAGCCCGTCGCGCTGGCGCGGGTCGGACACCAGCAGCTCCACCGGGGCGATCCGGTCCAGCGCGCGGACCAGCCCGGTGGTGTAGCGGCCGATGCCGTCCGGGCGTCCGGGACGGATGTAGCGGCAGTCGACGAGCACCCTCACCGCGCCACGAAACCTCGGATCTCGCGGGCCGCCCACGCCGGGGCCTCGTAGTGCACGAGGTGGCCGGTGCGCGGCAGCAGGACCAGCCGGGCGTCGGGGAAGGCGGCGGCGAGCGCGTGCTGCCCGGCCGGTGGGGCGACCCGGTCGCGGGCCCCGGCCAGCAGCAGTGTCGGCACCGTGATCCGGGGCGCCCAGGGCCGCACCGAGCCGGAACCGGCGGCGCGGAGGCACTCCAGCAGCGACGCCGTCGTGGCGAAGGTGCCGAAGTGGGCGCGGTGCTCGTCGGAGATCCAGTGACGCAGCAGCGGGTCGCGGGTGGTGGTCATGGAGACGGTCGCGGCGTCGGCGAGCAGCCGGTGGCGCAGCAGGCCGTCGAGGCCGAGCCGGGCGGCACCGGAGTGCAGCAGCGCGGTGGCGGCCGTCCCGAGGCCGGTGACGCCGCCGGCGTCCGAGGCGGGCTCGGCGATCGGGTTGACCAGGACCAGCGCCCGCGGGGTGATCGCAGCGCCGGCGCAGACGGCCGCGGCCACGATCGACCCGAACGAGTGCCCCAGCAGCACCGTGTCCGGGCCGAGGTCGGCGAGCAGCGCCGAGGCCCAGCGGGCGTAGCCGTCGACGTCGTGGGTGCGGTCGGTGAACGCAGGCGACGCCCCGAACCCGGGCAGGTCCGGCACGACGACGCGGTACCCGGCCAGTCGCGACGCCAGCGGCGCGAGCCCGTGGTGGCTGCCGCGCAGCCCGTGCAGCGCCAGCACCGGCGCCCCGTCCGGGTCCCCGAGGGTGTGCACGACGGTGGGCGCGCCGTCGACGACGTGCACGGGAGAGGCCACCGCGAGGGCGGGCGACGGCGTCGCGGTCACCGCCGGGTGTCCGCGTGCCGGCGGGCGCGGCGTGCCGAGCGGAACGCGCGCACCGGCACGACCGGGCGGGCCTTCGTCCGGTACAGCTCCTCGAAGGTGTCCACCGTCGCCGCCAGCGAGTGCTCGGAGGCGATCTGCAGGCTCGCGGCCCCCAGCTCGGCCGCGCCGTCGGGGTCGTCGAGCACCCGGGCCAGCCGGTCGGCGAGCGCGGCGACGTCGCCGTGCGGGTAGCGCCAGCCGTTCACCCCGGGGCGGGCCAGGTGCGGCAGCGCACCCGCGTCGACGGCGACGACCGGCTTCCCGGTCGCCATCGCCTCCAGCGTCACCAGGCTCTGCAGCTCGGCGGTGCCGGCGTTCACGAACACGTCCAGGGCCGGGTAGACGTCGGGGATCTCGTCGTCGGTGAGCCGGCCGGTGAAGGTGATCGCGTGCTCCAGGTGCTCGGCGCGGACCAGGGCGCCCAGCCGGGCCCGCTCCTCGCCGTCGCCGACGACGACCAGCTGCGCGTCGGGCACGGCACCGGCGCGCAGCAGCGCGGTGGCGCGGACCAGCTCGTCGACGTGCTTCTCCCGGTCCAGCCGCCCGACGAAGCCGACCAGCGGCACGCCCTCGGCGATGCCGTGCCGGGCGCGGAACGCGGGCCCGCGACCGGTGGTGTCGGGCCGGAAGCGGCCCAGGTCCAGGCCGTTGGACACGGGCAGCACCGGGCCGGGGACGCCGCCCTGCTCGGCCATCGACGCGGCCAGCGGGGTGGGCGCGGTGACCAGTCCGGCCCGGCTGAGCACGCGCACCGCGTCCCACCAGAACAGCTTCTTGAGCCCGGACTCCGGCAGGTGCAGGAAGCTGATCGCCGGGATGATGTTCTCCGGGATCATGTGCGTGGTCGCCATCGACGGGACGCCGAGGTCGGCGGCCGCGGTGAGCAGCATCCGGCCCAGCACCATGTGGCTCTGCACGTGCACGACGTCGGGCCGGACCCGGCGCAGGATCGCGCGGCAGGTCCGGCGCAGCCCGGGCGGCGGGCAGAGCCGGAAGTCCGGCGGCTTGGGGACGCGGCAGGAGCGGACCCGGTGCTCGGTCACCGGCCCGACCCGGCGCGGCGGGAGGCTGCGCAGGCCGCGCGACGGTGCGACCACGTGCACCTCGTGCCCGCGGGCGGCGAGCTCGGCCGCCAGCCGCTGTCCGGCGTAGCTGGCCCCGTTGACGTCCGGTGCCCAGGTGTCGGCCCCGATCAGGACGCGCACACGTTCTCCTTCCGCGAGGTCCTGGCACGCACCCACAGCGCGCGCCCGGCCACGAGCACCAGGCCCACGCCCAGCCCCACCGCCACGATGATCCACGGCCGGTCGGCCAGCTCCGCGGCGAACCGGCCCCCGACCACCCAGCCGATCCCGACCAGCAGTGCCGAACGCACCGCCGTCAGCGGGACCACCCAGGCCACGAATCGCCGGTACGACACCCCGGCCAGGCCGATGGCCAGGAACGCGGGGATCGCGCCGACGTCCACCAGTTTCGCGCCCAGCACCAACCGGCCCGGACGGCCCCCCACCTTCGCGCGCAGTGCGTCCCAGCGACGCTCGGTCAGACCCAGCCGGACCAGCAGCGGAGCGATGGCAGGTCGGCGCCCGCCGCGCCCGAGGACGTAGAAGGCGGTGTCGGCGACGACGTCGGCGGCGAACGCCACCAGCCACACCACCCACCAGTCGAGCAGCCCGGCGCCCGCGAGCGAGCCCGCGACGACGCTGACGACCGGCCCCTCCACCAGCACACCGAGGAAGAGCACGGCCAGCGTCACGCCGAGCGTGGGCCCGTCGGGGCGCTGGACGAGGCCCAGGACGCCGTCCAGACCGTCCGCACCGAGCAGACCGGCCGGGGTCACGAGAGGTCCTCGGGCCGGGTGGGGGGTGGTCGTCTCACGGTGGGTGTCCTCCTGGTCGGGGAGGATTCCACGATCCCGCGCCAGGCCGCCCGGGGAGTCGGGCGTCGCCCCGGCGTCGTCGGCGGGAAGGTCCGGTGACCACCGGGTGTCGCCGACGGCCCGGACGTGCTAAGCGGTGCCGCGCGCGATCGCGGTGAGCGGGATCGGCAGCCAGGTCGGACGGCTGCGGGTCTCGTAGAGCACCTGGTAGACGGCCTTGTCCAGCTCGTAGGCGCGCAGCAGCGCGGCGTGCGCGCGCGGGTCCTCACCGGCGCGCGCGGCGTAGCCGGCGCAGAACGCGTCACGGTTCGCGGCCGACCAGTCGTGAGCGAGGCGTGCCTCGGTGGTGTCCGAACCGAGACCTGCCCCGGGCGTGTCGGACCGGGTCAGCAGGTGGTGGAAGGCGGCGTAGTCGAAGGAGAACAGCATCCCGACGACGTCGCGCACCGCGGAGTCCGGCGCGCGGCGCTCCTCGGGCGAGGCGGCCGGCTCGCCCTCGAAGTCGATGACCAGCCAGCGGCCGTCCGGGCGGCGCAGCGTCTGCCCGAGGTGCAGGTCGCCGTGCACCCGCTGCACGACGACGGGCGCGCCCAGCGCGGCCACCTCGTCGTAGACGGCGCGGATCGCGGGCACGTGCGGGGCGAGCACCGGCACCTGGTCGGCGACCTCGGCGCACCGCCGGGTCCAGTACGCCGCCAGCTCGCGCGGGTCGGCCTCGGAGGTGCCGAGCTCGGCGCGCAGCGCGACGTGCACGTCGGCGAGCGCCTCACCGAGCGCGCGGGCGTCGCCGGTGAAGTCGGTCCGGTCGCGGACGGCCGCGGTGGCCCGCTCCCAGCCGTCGTGCGAGCCGGCCGCGAACTCCTGCAGCAGCGCGTAGGTGGCGGGCTCGCCGTCGAGGACACCCTCGATCCCGCCCTGCAGCGCCGCGACCGACGTCGACCCGGCCGCGCGCAGCGCCCGGTGCAGCTCCAGGTCGGGGTTCAGACCGGGGGACAGGCGCCGGTAGACCTTGAGGATGGAGCGCTCGCCCCAGCGGACGGAGGTGTTGGACTGCTCGGCGTCGACGACGCGGCCGGTCTCGGTCAGCGGCAGGTCCGCGCCCGGCTCGGGCACGAACGACAGGTCACCGACGGCCGCGCCCTCGGCGATCAGCCGCAGCAGCAGCGCGGTGACGCGCCCGTCGTGCAGGCCGTCGTAGAGGACCTGCCCGTCGTGGTCGCCGATCGGGGCGGCCCCGGCCGGGGCGTGCGGGGCGCGGGCCAGGAGCAGCTGGTAGTGCCGGTCCGGACCGTCGGCGAAGGACACCGCGAGGACCAGCACCTCGAGCCCGGTGACACCCTCGGCGGCGGGCAGCGGGTGCCGCGACGCGACGGCGACACCGGTCAGCGGGCGCCCCTTCTCCGCGAACCAGCGACGCCCGGGCAGCCAGTCGCGCAACAGGCCCGGGAGCGCCGTCAGGTCCTCGGAAGCTCCGGTCGGCCGCACGCGTCGTCCCCCTCCTGCCGGGCGTCCGCCCGGCCTGTGAACACCACCGCGGACCGGTCGCGGCCACCGCCCGCACCACGTCGGGGTACCGGTCGGTGCCACCCGGGCCCGCAGGCGAAAACCCTAACCGGGACAGGCCGACCCGGCCGGGTCAGGAGGTCGGGTGGGCGGTACTGTCCGTGTCGGATCGACCACCCGTTGGTCACGGGCGGTGATCACGCTTCTGTCCGGCATCCCCGTGCCGGGAAACCCATACTGGACGTGGTGCCCGCGGGTACCCCGCGACGGTGCGCACGCGCCCGCGTGCGGATCGCCGTCACAGGGCGCACCGTGGGCCGGACATGCCCAGAACCTGCCCTGACCTGCCCCCCACAGCGACCGGAGGACCGGCGGCGTGACCGAGCGAGAGCCGAAGGCCGACATCCCCCCGACGATCCCGGAGACCCAGGCCCGGATCGCACCGGCCGATCCGCTCGCCGCCGTCGAACCGGTGCCCGCCGAGGCCGAGCACGTCCCGGAGCCACCGGACGTGAACTTCGCCGAGTACTACCACGAGGCGCGTCCGCGCACGCTGCGTCACCGCGCCCGGGTGCGGTCCACGGTGCGGCGCCGGTCGGTGTCGCAGGACGGTCCGGCGTCGGGGGAGAACCCGGTCTACGTGTCGTGGCTGCTGTCCCAGTCGATGCTCGGCCACGCCGACGAGCTGGCCCGCCAGTTCTCCGGGCAGGGCTCGATGTGGCAGAACCCCTACGCCAGCCCCGGCCCGCGGCACGCGGTCGAGACGGCGTCGGTGTGGTTCACCGCCTACCCGATCTCGCTGATCACCGCCTCCGGCGAGTCGTTCCTGGCGGCGCTGGGCGACGAGGCGCTGTGGCAGGCGTTCGAGACGATCGGCATCGAGGGTGTCCACACCGGGCCGGTGAAGAAGGCGGGCGGACTCTCGGGCTGGCAGCCCACCCCGAGCGTCGACGGCCACTTCGACCGCATCTCCAACGAGCTCGACCCGGCCTTCGGCACCGAGGACGAGTTCCGCGCGATGTGCGCGACCGCCACCTGGCACGGCGGCACGATCATCGACGACATCGTCCCCGGCCACACCGGCAAGGGCCCGGACTTCCGGCTCGCCGAGCTCGCCTACGGCGACTACCCGGGCATCTACCACATGGTCGAGATCGAGCAGTCCGACTGGGGGATGCTGCCGGACGTACCGCCGGGGAAGGACTCGGCCAACCTCGACGCCGCGACCGAGGAGGCACTGGAGAAGGCCGGCTACATCGTCGGCCGGCTGCAGCGGGTCATCTTCTACCGCGAGGGCGTGAAGGAGACCAACTGGTCGGCGACCGGCGAGGTCACCGGCGTCGACGGCGTCGTGCGGCGCTGGGTGTACCTGCACTACTTCAAGGACGGCCAGCCGTCGGTCAACTGGCTGGACCCGACCTTCGCGGGCATGCGGATGGTCATCGGCGACGCCCTGCACTCGCTGGCCGACCTCGGCTCGGGTGCGCTGCGCCTGGACGCGAACGGCTTCCTCGGCGTGGAGAAGGCGGGCTCCGGGAACCCCGGCTGGTCCGAGGGGCACCCGCTGTCGGAGGCCGCGAACCACCTCATCGCGAGCATGGTGCGCAAGGTCGGCGGGTTCACCTTCCAGGAACTGAACCTGACCGTCGACGACATCAAGGTCACCTCCGAGGCGGGCGCGGACCTGTCCTACGACTTCATCAACCGCCCCGCCTACCACCACGCGCTCGCGACCTCCGACACCGAGTTCCTGCGGCTGACCCTGCGCACCGCGCTGGATCTGGGCGTCGACCCGGCGTCGCTGGTGCACGCGCTGCAGAACCACGACGAGCTGACCTACGAGCTCGTGCACTGGACCGCGGGCCACACCGACGAGCTCTTCCACTTCCGCGGCGAGGACATGCGCGGCGGGGATCTGGCCGACACGATCCGCCGCGACCTGTGCGACGTCCTCACCGGACCGGACGCGCCCTACAACCTGATCTTCACGACGAACGGGATCGCCTGCACCACCGCGACCGTCATCGCCGCCTCGCTCGGCATCTCCGCGCTCGACGACATCGGCCCCGACGACGTCGAGCGCATCCGGCGGGTGCACCTGCTGCTGGTCATGTTCAACGCCTTCCAGCCCGGGGTGTTCGCGCTGTCGGGCTGGGACCTGCTGGGCATGCTGACGCTGCCGCCGGACTCGGTCTCGGACCTGCTGAACTCCGGGGACACCCGGTGGATCTCGCGGCCGGCGCACGACCTGATGGGGCACCGGCCGGACGCCGAGCGCTCCTCGTCGGGGATGCCCCGCGGGCGCAGCCTCTACGGGTCGCTGCCCGACCAGCTGACCGAGGAGACCAGCTTCGTCCGCCAGATGCAGGCGATCCTGGCCGTGCGCAAGCGCTCCGGGGTGGCGACGGCCCGCCAGGTCGACGTGCCGGACGTGTCGCACCGCGGCCTGCTGGTGATGGTGCACCTGCTCGACGACGACCGGACCAGCGTGACCGTCCTGAACTTCGCCGACGAGCAGGTGGACGCGTTCGTGCGGTCCGAGCACCTGGCGCCGGGCGCGACGGTCACCGACCTGTTCTCCGGCGAGACCGTCGGCACCGTCGACGACCTCAACGGGTTCCGGATCGGGATGGCCCCGTTCCGGGCGACCGCCGTGGTCCTGGAGCCCCCGGCCGAGGACGCGGGAGCCGCCTGAGCCCTACCGCATGAACGGGCCCCTCGTACGAGGGGCCCGTTCGTGCGACGAGGGGTGGGGCTCAGAGCAGCGGGGGCTGCGCCGGCAGCGCGATCACGTGCGCGACGTGGTCGGTCGGAACCAGCCGCACGAAGTTGTACTCGCCCCAGCGGTAGGACTCGCCCGACACCTCGTCGTGCACCTCGACGACGTCGGTGTAGCGCAGCCCCAGCGCCGGCATGTCCAGCTTCAGGGTGCCCTGCTGCGGCGCGTGCGAGTCCAGCGTGCACACCACGAGCACCTGGTCGCCGGTGGACGGGTCCACCTTGGAGAAGGCGATGATGTGCTCGTTGTCCACCTCGTGGAAGTGGATCTCGCGCAGCTGCTGGAGCGCCGGGTGGGCGCGGCGGATCTCGTTGAGCCGGGTCATGTACGGCTCCAGCGAGCGCCCCTGGTTCAGGGCGGACTCGAAGTCCCGCGGACGCAGCTCGTACTTCTCCGAGTCCAGGTACTCCTCGCTGCCCGGCTTGACCGGGGTGCCCTCGTACAGCTCGAAGCCGGAGTAGACGCCCCAGGTGGGCGACATCGTCGCGGCCAGGGTGGCCCGGATCGCGAACATCGCCGGGCCGCCGGTCTGCAGCGACTCGTGCAGGATGTCCGGGGTGTTGGTGAACAGGTTCGGACGGCACTCGTCGGCGTGCTCGGCGTGCATCGTCGCGAAGTCGGCGAGCTCCTCCTTCTCCGTCCGCCACGTGAAGTACGTGTAGGACTGGGTGAAGCCCAGCCGCGCGAGCCCGAACAGCCGGGCCGGGCGGGTGAACGCCTCGGCCAGGAACAGCACCTCCGGGTGGGTCCGCTTGACCTCCCAGATCAGCCAGTGCCAGAAGTTCGGCGGCTTGGTGTGCGGGTTGTCGACGCGGAAGATCGTCACCCCGTGCTCGACCCACTTCAGCACCACGCGCAGGCACTCGGCGTAGATGCCCGCCGGGTCGCGGTCGAAGTTCAGCGGGTAGATGTCCTGGTAGCGCTTCGGCGGGTTCTCCGCGTAGGCGATGGTGCCGTCCGGGCGGACGGTGAACCACTCCGGGTGCTCGGTGACCCACGGGTGGTCCGGGGCGCACTGCAGCGCCAGGTCGAGTGCGACCTCCATGCCCAGCTCGTTCGCCCGCGCGACGAACGCGTCGAAGTCGTCGAAGTCGCCCAGCTCGGGGTCGATCGCGTCGTGCCCGCCCGCGGCCGAGCCGATCGCCCACGGGGAGCCGACGTCGCCCGGCTCGGCGTGGGTGGAGTTGTTGCGGCCCTTGCGGTGCACCGTGCCGACCGGGTGGATCGGCGGCAGGTAGACGACGTCGAAGCCCATCCGCGCGACGCGGTCGAGCTCCTTCGACGACGTCGCGAACGTGCCGTGCACCGGCCGGCCGGTCTCGTCCCGCCCGCCGGTGGAGCGCGGGAAGAACTCGTACCAGGAGCCGTACAGCGCGCGGGGCCGGTCGACGAAGATCGTCCGCTCCGGGCCGCGGGTGATGAGCTCCCGGACGGGACGCTCGGTCATGATCGCGACGACGGCGTCGAACAGGGCGGGGGCGACCCGCGCGCGCAGCGGCAGCGCGGTGTCCCGCAGCGTGTTCGCGGCGCCGAGCAGCAGGTCGCGGCTGTCCTTCTCGGCCGGGCGACGCCCGACCCTGGCGAGCAGCCGGGCGCCGACCTCGAGGTCGTTGGCCAGCTCCTCGGCCGTCTGTCCCGCGGCGATCTTCTTCTCCACGCCCGAGCGCCAGGTCGCCCACGGGTCGCTCCACGCGTCGACGCGGAAGGTCCAGCGACCCTCGGCGTCGGGGCGGACCCAGGCCACGAAGCGGTCGGTGCCCACCCCGTCGGGCTGCATCCGCACGTACTGCGCGTCGCCCGGCGTCCCGTCGGCCGACAGCGGCGTGAACACGACGTTCGCCGCGACGGCGTCGTGTCCCTCCCGCCACACGGTCGCCCGGATCGGGACGACCTCGCCGACCACGGCCTTGGCCGGGTCTCCGCTCTCCACGAACGGGGTCACGTCGTCGATTCCGAGCCGACCGGTCATCGGCTGCACCCCCAGGAAATTGTCACCGTCGGTAGAAGTCCCACCAGAGTCGAGACGGTCAGTCTGACGCCGCCACGTCACCTGTCGCCACACCCGCGGGACCATCGGCGTGAACGGATCGGAACGGATGTGGACGGAACCGATTCGACGTGCACGGACCCACCGGTCCCGCGGCAGTGCGACCCTACCGGTGGGACCCCGTCCCGGCCGGGCGGGACACCGCGTGCGTGTCGGTGTTCCCGGCTACCCTCGCGGCCGTGAGAGCCCTCCGTCGTTTCACCGTCCGTGCCCAGCTCCCCGCTCCGCTCGCGCCGCTGCAGACACTGGCGACGAACCTGCGGTGGACCTGGCACGCGCCGACCCGGGACCTGTTCGCCTCCCTGGACCCCGACGCCTGGGACGCCAGCGGGCAGGACCCGGTCCGCCTGCTCGGCGAGATCCCCACCGGTCGGCTGGCCGAGCTCGCCGCGGACGATGCGGTCGCGGCCGAGGTCGCCGAGCGGGCCGCGGAGCTGGAGACCTACCTGTCCGAGCCGCGCTGGTACGACGAGGCCGACGGCGCCGGCAGGCCGTCGGCCGTCGCGTACTTCTCGATGGAGTTCGGCGTCTCGGAGGTGCTGCCCAACTACTCCGGCGGTCTCGGCGTGCTCGCCGGCGACCACCTGAAGGCCGCCTCGGACCTGGGTGTTCCGCTCGTCGCGGTGGGGCTGCTGTACCGGTCGGGGTACTTCCGTCAGTCCCTGTCGCTCGACGGCTGGCAGCTCGAGCACTATCCGGCGATCGACCCACAGGGGTTGCCGCTGCAGCTGCTCACCGACGCCTCCGGCGCGCCGGAGCTCGTCGAGGTCGCGATGCCGGGGGACCGCACGCTGCACGCGCGGATCTGGCAGGCCGCGGTCGGGCGGGTCCCGCTGCTGCTGCTCGACACCGACATCGCCGAGAACGCCGCGGAGAACTCCGAGTCCGGTGGCGGGGCCGACCTGCGCGGGGTCACCGACCGGCTCTACGGCGGCGACCAGAACCACCGCATCCAGCAGGAGATCCTGATCGGTGTCGGCGGGGTCCGCGCGGTCCGCGCGTTCTGCCGGCTCACCGGGCACCCGACGCCGGAGGTCTTCCACACCAACGAGGGCCACGCCGGGTTCCTCGGCTGCGAGCGGATCCGCGAGCTGTGCACCGGCTCGGCGGTGTCGTCCAACGGCGCGGGACCGGCGACGGCGTCCGCGTCGTCCGGCGGGCTGGACTTCGACGAGGCGCTCGCCGCCGTCCGCGCGGGCACGGTGTTCACCACCCACACCCCGGTGCCCGCCGGGATCGACCGGTTCGGCCTGGACCTCGTGCGGCACTACCTCACCGACCGGCTGCTGCCCGGCCTGCCGACCGACCGGCTCCTCGCGCTCGGCGCCGAGGAGGATCCGGAGACGTTCAACATGGCGCACATGGGTCTGCGCCTGGCCCAGCGCGCCAACGGTGTCTCCCGGCTGCACGGGACGGTGTCGCGGGAGATGTTCGGCGGGCTGTGGGCCGGGTTCGACCGCGAGGAGGTGCCGATCGGCTCGGTCACCAACGGCGTGCACGGCCCCACCTGGGAGGCCCACCAGGTCACCGAGCTGCTCGGGGAGCCCGGCAGCAGCACCGCCGAGGTGCCCGACGCCGACGTGTGGGGCCTGCGCAACACGCTGCGGTCCCGGCTGGTCGACGAGGTCCGCCGCCGGGTGCGCGCCGCGTGGCTGGAGCGGGGTGCGTCCGAGCCGGAGCTGGGCTGGACCGACCACGTCTTCGACCGCGACGTGCTCACGGTCGGCTTCGCCCGCCGGGTCCCGACCTACAAGCGGCTCACGCTGATGCTGCGCGACGCCGACCGGCTCCGCAGCCTGCTGCTCGACCCGCACCGGCCGGTGCAGCTCGTCGTCGCGGGGAAGTCGCACCCCGCCGACGACGGCGGCAAGGCGCTCATCCAGCAGATCGTGCGCTTCGCCGACGACGCCGGCGTGCGCCACCGCATCGTCTTCCTGCCCGACTACGACATGTCGATGGCCCGCTACCTCTACTGGGGCTGCGACGTCTGGCTGAACAACCCGCTGCGCCCGCTGGAGGCCTGCGGCACCTCCGGCATGAAGTCCGCGCTCAACGGCGGGTTGAACCTGTCCATCCGCGACGGCTGGTGGGACGAGTTCTACGACGGCGCCAACGGCTGGGCCATCCCCACCGCCGACGGCGTCGAGGACCCGACCCGGCGTGACGACCTCGAGGCCAACGCCCTCTACGAGCTCATCGCCACCCAGGTCGGCCCGGCGTTCTACGACCGCGTCGACGGTGTCCCGCACCGCTGGGTCGAGATGGTCCGCCACACCCTCACCACCCTGCGGCCGAAGGTGCAGGCCACCCGGATGGTGCGGGAGTACGTGCAGGACTGGTACACCCCGGCGGCCCGCGCCGCCGCGGACGCGGCCGCGTCGGACTACGCCGTCGCCCGCGACATCGCGCAGTTCCGGGCCCGGCTGAACAAGGCGTGGAACCACGTCCGGATCACCGGTGTGGACGCGTCCGGGCTGCCCGACACCCCGGTCGTGGGGTCGCCGATAACGGTCCGGGCGGGGGTGGACCTGGCCGGGCTGGACCCGTCGGACGTGACGGTCGAGGCCGTCGTCGGGCGGGTCGACTCCTCCGACGAGCTGGCGGACCCCGTGACCGTCGCGATGGAGCACCGCGGCGACGGGTCCTGGGAGGTCGCCGTGCCGCTGCCGCACGCGGGGCTGACCGGGTACACGGTGCGGGTGCTGCCGCACCACCCGCACCTGGCGTCCTCGGTCGAGCTGGGGCGGATCGTCCTGGCGGGCTAGCGCAGCGTGGTCCGGCTCGTGGTGTGCTCACCCCGCGGGGCGACGGTGGTCAGCGCGAGCTCCCGCGGTCCCGGGGGCAGCGCGCCGACCACGATGTCCCGGGTGGTGGCGTAGCCGCCGCAGGTGCCCGACCAGAGCACCCGGCCGGCCGTCGCGAGCGTGCAGGGCCCGGAGACGTACGGGTCGACCGGGGCCTCGCGGTCGGCGCGCACGTGCACGGTGCCGTCGGCGGCGCGGGCCGCGGTGATCGACATCGTGAGGGCGCACGGGGCCTGCTCGCCGAACGTGGTGAGGACGGCGGGCCCCGGCTCGGACCGGCTCTCGTCGACGTCGCGGGTCACCGCGCGCACCGACACCGTGAACGGCGCGAGGCAGTAGTCGCCGTACACCGGGGCGCTGGTGGTGGTCTCGGTCGAGGCGGAGTGGAGGACGGCGCCCGCGTGGTCGCGGACCTCGACGTCGTAGTGGGTGCGCAGGGCGCCCTCGTTCCGGACGGGCGGCGACCAGGACACCTGCAGGCCGAGGCCGCGGGCGCCGCCGCCGGGCACGGGGGAGACCTGCAGGGCCTGCACCGGGCCGGGCGCCGGGAGCGCCTCGGCCGGCGGCGACGGCGGGGCGGGGGTCGCCGCCGTCGTGAGCAGGGTGGTGGTGGCCACGGCGGCGACGACGGTGGCGGCACGGAGGAGACGGGGGAACGCTCGGGGCACGTGGACTCCCGTTCCACGGGGACAGATGCTCTCGGCGTATCGGAGCAGTGTTGACGTGCGTCACACGATGGAGCGGAATACGCCCGTTCGGCCCAGCAATGGTGTGGCGGTCAGTCGCCGCAGACGGGCAGCGGGGTGTGGGCACCGGGGACCTCGCGAGCACCACGCGCCGGGCCGCCCGTGACGTCCCACCGCCCGCCGGACCACCGCCCGTCGGACCACCGCCCGCCGGACCGCGGTCCGAGGGGGCGGGACCCGTCCTCGGCACGGGTCAGCCGCCGCAGCACCCGCCGCCGCAGCAGCCACCGCCGCCACCGGCCGGGGCCATCGCGGGTGCACCGCCGCCGGAGCGGCCGCCGAGCGCGATCGTCGAGAGCAGCTTGACGGTGTCCGCGTGCCCGTGCGGGCAGTCCGCCGGGTCCGACGACGCGGCCATCGGCCGGTCGACCTCGAACGTCGTGGCGCACTCGCGGCAGCGGAACTCGTAGCGCGGCATGCGCGGAGCCTACGCCGCCCGGCCCGCCGGACCCAGCTCCCGGAACCCGGCGGGATGGGGCCGGTCAGCGGCTGCGCAGCAGGTGTACCGAGCGGGGCGGCAGGACGACCGTCGCCCCGGCGTCGAGCGGGGTGGTGTCGGCGGGGGTGCCGTCGGGCGCGGTCGAGTCCAGGACCGGGTCGAATCCGTGGTCGCTGGGCAGCACGCAGTCGGCGGGCTCGTCGCCGGCGTGCAGGACCAGCAGCCAGTAGTCGGCCAGCAGCAGCGCGAGGGTGCGGCGGCCGCCGTCGTGCCAGTCCCCGGGCTCCATCGGCCGCCCGGACGGGTCCCACCAGAGGACCTCGCCGTCGACGTAGAACTGGTCGCGGTGCAGCACCGGTGACTCGTGGCGCAGCGCGGCGACCTTGGCGGTGAACGCCTCCATCGCCGTGGTCTCGTCCGTGCGGGTCCAGTCCACCCAGGAGGTCTCGTCGTCGCGGCAGTAGGCGTTGTTGTTGCCGCCCTGGGTGCGCCAGCGCTCG
The DNA here is from genome assembly GCF_056341085.1 of Pseudonocardia sp. 2-7. Lineage (NCBI taxonomy): Bacteria > Bacillati > Actinomycetota > Actinomycetes > Pseudonocardiales > Pseudonocardiaceae > Pseudonocardia > Pseudonocardia sp. 2-7. Next base: position 4,347,268 of record NZ_CP094507.1, on the reverse strand, counting down.
TCGCCGCCGGTGATCATCGGGGTGCCGATCGACAGCAGCAGCGTCGCCATCATCGCCCGGGCCGTGGCCTGCCGGGCGGCGCGGATGCCGGCGTCGTCGGTCGGGCCCTCGGCGCCGTGGTTCTGCGAGCGGTTGTCGTCGGTGCCGTCGCGGTTGTTCTCGCCGTTGCCCTCGTTGTGCTTGCGCTCGTAGGACACGAGGTCGCGCAGGGTGAAGCCGTCGTGGGCGGTGACGAAGTTGACCGAGGCCCACGGGCGACGCCCGGAGAGCTGGTAGATGTCGGAGCTGCCGGTCAGCCGCGACGCCAGCTCGGCGACGCCGCCGTAGCCGCGCCAGAAGTCGCGCACCGCGTCGCGGTAACGGCCGTTCCACTCCGACCACGCCACACCGAACCCGCCGACGCGGTAGCCCTCGCCGGTCGCGTCCCACGGCTCGGCGATCAACTTGGTCGTCGACAGGGTCGGGTCCTGGGCGATCGCGGTGAGCAGCGCGGAGTCCGGGGAGAACGGGCCCGACCGCGGGCGGCCGAGCACCGAGGCGAGGTCGATCCGGAACCCGTCGACGCCGTAGGCGTGCACCCAGTGCCGCATGGCGTCGCAGACCAACCGGATCACCGTGGGGGAGCCGGCGTCGAGGGTGTTGCCGGTGCCGGTGATGTCGGCGTCGTGCCCGGACCCGCCGAGCGAGTAGTACGCCGGCGCGTCGAGGCCGCGGTAGGACAGGGTGGTGCCGCCGACCCCGCCCTCGCAGGTGTGGTTGGGGACGATGTCGAGGATGACCTCGATCCCGGCCGCGTGCAGGGTGTCGACGAGGTAGCGGAACTCCGCGACCTCGTTGCCGGGGTCCGAGGCGTAGCCGGCGTGCGGGGCGAGGAAGCCCAGCGTGGCGTAGCCCCAGTAGTTCGACGCGCCGCGCTCCAGCAGCGGCGGCTCGGGGGCGTTGGCCTGCACCGGGAGCAGCTCGACGGCCGTCACCCCGGTCCGCTGCAGCTGCGCGATCACCGCCGGGTGGGCCAGCCCCAGGTAGGTGCCACGGTGCGCCTCGGGCACCTCGGGGTGGAGCTTCGTCCAGCCGCGCACGTGGATCTCCGAGATCACCGTCTCCGACCACGGCACGTCCGGGCGGGGCGGGCGCGGCGCGGCGTCGGTGGCGGTGACGACCGACAGCGGCACCGAGCCGAGCGAGTCGACGGTGCTGGGCCGCCCGGACATCGGGTCGCCGTCCCACCCGCGGGCGGCGACGACGTCGGTCACCAGGCCGGTGATCCGGGCCGCGTAGGGGTCGACGAGGATCTTGTGCGGGTTCGCGCGGAGTCCCTCGAACGGCCGGTAGGGGCCGTGTACCCGGTAGCCGTAGCGCTGCCCGGGCCGCACCCCGGGCACGTGGCCGTGCCACACGCCGAAGGTGTGCTCGCGCAGCTCGACGCGCCGCTCGGTGAGACCACCGCCCTCACCGTCGGCGGCGCCGTCGATCAGGCACACCTCGACGGTCTCGGCGCTGGTGGTGGCGACCGCGAAGCGGGTCCCGTGGTCGTCGGGGTGGGCACCGAGGGGGAAGACAGGCACGATCGGCCAGGATAGGGGGGTGACTTCGCCCCGAACCCCGTCCGCGCCCGGTGTCACACCCGTTTCCACCCCGATCGACGACGAGGACGTGGTCGTCGGGATGGACGGCGCCACCGTCCGCCGCGGCGACACCATCCTGCTCGATGCCGTCGACTGGCGGGTGGAACTCGACGAGCGCTGGGTCGTCCTCGGCCCGAACGGCGCCGGCAAGACGACCCTGCTCCGCCTCGCCGGTGCCGAGCTGCACCCGACCTCCGGCACCGTCCACGTGCTCGGTGAGCGCATGGGCCGGGTCAACGTCTTCGAGCTCCGCACCCGGATCGGTCTCACCTCGGCGAACCTGGGCGTCCGGATCCCGGGCGACGAGATCGTCTCCGACGTCGTCGTCTCCGCGGGCTACGCGGTCCTCGGGCGCTGGCGCGAGGAGTACGAGCGCGACGACACCGGCCGCGCCGAGCAGCTGCTGGGCCAGCTCGGCATGGCGGGGTTCGCCGGGCGCGCGTACGGCACGCTGTCCGAGGGCGAGCGCAAGCGGACCCTGATCGCCCGCGCGCTGATGACCGACCCGGAGCTGCTGCTGCTCGACGAGCCCGCCGCCGGGCTGGACCTCGGCGGCCGCGAGGACCTCGTCACCCGGCTCGCCGACCTCGCCGACGACCCGTACGCCCCGGCGTCGGTGCTGGTCACCCACCACGTCGAGGAGATCCCGCCGAACTACAGCCACGGGCTGCTGCTGCGTGAGGGGCGTGTGGTCGCCGCGGGGCTCCTGGACGAGGTCATGACCTCCGAGCCGCTGTCGGAGACGTTCGGGCTGCCGCTGACCGTCGAGCGCCGCGGCAACGGACGGTTCACCGCCCACCGGCGCGACTGATCCGCCGCCGGGCGCCGGTGCCCGCACCCGCGTGGGGCGACCGTCGCGCGGGTCGCCGCGAACCGGGACGGGACGCCACGCCGGCCGAGGCGGCCGGGTCGGATCACTGCGCGCTCCGGGGCGCCGGAGGCGACTAGGGTCCGCAGACGTGACCGAATTCGTGAGCCTGTCCGTGGACGAGGGCGTCGGGACGATCCGGATCGACCGCCCGCCGATGAACGCCCTGAACCGCCAGATCCAGGGTGAGCTGCTGGAGGTGGCCGACGAGGCCGCCACCCGCGCCGACGTGCGTGCGGTCGTCGTGTACGGCGGGGAGAAGACCTTCGCCGCGGGTGCGGACGTCAAGGAGATGGCGTCGATGTCCTACTCGGACATGGCGCCGCAGGCGCGGCGGCTGTCCGCCGGGCTGGGTGCGATCTCCACCATCCCCAAGCCGACCGTCGCCGCGGTGACCGGGTACGCCCTCGGCGGCGGCCTGGAGGTCGTGCTCGGGGCCGACCGGCGCATCGCCGGCGACAACGTCAAGCTCGGCTTCCCCGAGATTCTGCTCGGCATCTTCCCGGGTGGCGGCGGCACCCAGCGCGCCGCGCGGCTGATCGGGCCGTCGCGCACCAAGGACCTGATCTACACCGGCCGCATGGTGAAGGCCGACGAGGCGCTGGCGATCGGGCTGGTCGACGAGGTCGTCCCGGCCGACGAGGTCTACACCCGCGCCGTCGCCTGGGCGCAGCAGTTCACCGCGGGCCCCGCCCTGGCCTACGCCGCCGCCAAGAAGGCGATCGACAACGGCCTCGACACCGACCTGCGCACCGGCCTGGACATCGAGTCCGAGCTGTTCGCGGGCGTGTTCGCCACCGACGACGCGAAGGCCGGCATGGCCAGCTTCGTCGAGAACGGCCCCGGCAAGGCCACCTTCACCGGCCGCTGAGCCGTCCCGCCCCCGCCCGGCCGCGCGACGCGCCCGGGCGGGGAGCAGGTCGGCGGCCGTGTTCTGCGAAACTCCTACTCATGAGTTCGGACCCGGCGCCCACCCCGCACGCCACCGCCGAGCAGGTCGAGGCGGCCTGGCACGACCCGAAGCTCGCCAACGTGCTCTACCACGACTGGGAGGCGGGCACCTACGACGAGAAGTGGTCGATCAGCTACGACGAGCGCTGCATCGACTACGCCGCGGGCCGCTTCCGCGCCGCGGCCCCGTGGGACGGCCGCCCCTACCTGCGCGCCCTGGAGCTGGGCAGCGGCACCGGGTTCTTCCTGCTGAACCTGATGCAGGCCGGCGTCGCCGAGCGGGGCGTCGTCACCGACCTGTCCCCGGGCATGGTCGCCGCCGCCACCCGCAACGCCGAGCACCTCGGGCTGGAGGTGGAGGGCGCCGTCGTCGACGGCGAGCACATCCCGTTCCCCGACGACAGCTTCGACCTCGTCGTCGGGCACGCGGTGCTGCACCACATCCCCGACGTCGAGGCCGCGTTCCGTGAGGTCCTGCGGGTGCTGGAGCCGGGCGGGCGGTTCGTGTTCGCGGGCGAGCCCACCACCGTCGGCGACGCCTACGCCCGCAAGCTCGGGCAGTGGACGTGGAAGGCCACCACCACCCTGACGCGGCTCGGCCCGCTGCAGGGCTGGCGCCGCCCCCAGCACGAGCTCGACGAGTCCTCCCGCGCCGCCGCGCTGGAGTCGGTCGTCGACATCCACACCTTCGACCCGGCCGACCTGGAGCACACCGCGACCCGGGCCGGGGCCGAGGGGGTGCGGGCCTCCACCGAGGAGTTCGCCGCCGCCATGCTGGGCTGGCCGGTGCGGACCTTCGAGGCCGCCGTCCCGCCCGGCAAGCTCGGCTGGAACTGGGCGATGTTCGCCTACCACGGCTGGCAGCGGCTGTCCTGGCTCGACGAGCACGTCCTGAACCGGGTCGTGCCGCGCAGCTGGTTCTACAACGCCCTGATCACCGGTACCAAGCCGAGATGAGCGATCGGCCCCGGCGCGGCGCGCTGTCGGTCAGCATGGACGACGTGGAGCACCCGCTGGAGCCGTTCTGGCGCGGCGTCATCGCCTACCGCCTGCTCACGCTGCTGACCGTCGTCGGCGTGACGCTCTACCACCTGCGCACCGGCTACGAACGTCCGCCGGCCGCGGTCGGCGTGCTCGTCGTGATGGCGGTGTGGACGGCCGTGACGTCCTGGGGCTACCTCGGCGGGCTGCCCGGCGCCCCGGACCGCCGCGGCCTGCTCGCCCTGGCCGACCTCGGCGTCTGCGTCGCGATCATGGCGACCACGCCGCTGGTCGTCCGGGTCACCCACCTCGACGAGGGCGGCCCCGGCATGGGGTCGATCTGGACCTCCGGCGCGGTGCTGGCCTGCGCGGTCGCGTTCCGGATCACCGGCGGGGTGCTCGCCGCGGCCGTGATCTCGGCGGCGCTGGTGCTGTCCAAGCAGCGGTTCGGGGTGCTGGAGCTGGGCGACATGCAGCTGCTCGGACTGGCCGGGCTGACCGTCGGGTTCGCCGCGCACGTGCTCGACCGCACCGCCGCCCGGCTGCGCCGCCTCGTCGCCGAACAGGCCGCCGCCGCCGAACGCGAGCGGCTCACCCGGGCCGTGCACGACGGAGTCCTGCAGGTGCTGGCGCACGTCCAGCGCCGCGGCGCCGAGCTGGGCGGCGGGGCGACCGAGCTCGGCGTACTCGCCGGAGAGCAGGAGACCGCGCTGCGTGCGCTGCTGTCCGGGCCGGGGACCACCGACGCGTCCGGGTACCGCGACCTCGCCGCCGCGCTGTGGATCCTCGCCTCGGACCGGGTCACCGTCTCGGCCCCCGGACGTCCGGTCGAGCTGGGCGGGCCGGTCGTCGACGAGGTGGAGGGCGCGGTGCGGGCCGCGCTCGCGAACGTCGCGCTGCACGCCGGCCCGGACGCGCGCGCGTGGGTGCTGGTCGAGGAGCTGCCCGGGGCGGTCGAGGTCAGCGTCCGCGACGACGGCCCCGGCATCCCCGAGGGCCGCCTCGCCGAGGCCGAGGCGCAGGGCCGGATGGGGGTGTCCCGCTCCATCCGTGGCCGCGTCGGCGACGTCGGCGGGACACTGACGCTGGACACCGGACCGGACATCGGGACCGAATGGGTCATCCGGGTCCCCAGGGAGGACACATGAGCATCCGGGTGATGGTCGTCGACGACCACCCGATCTGGCGCGAGGGCGTGGCCCGCGACCTCGCCGAGCGTGGCCTCGACGTCGTCGCGACGGCCCCCGACGCGCCCGCGGCCGTCCGGATCGCGACGGCCGTGCGACCGGACGTGATCCTCATGGACCTCAACCTGGGCGTGACCTCCGGCGTGGACGCGATCGCCGCGATCGGGCAGCAGAGCCCGGACAGCCGCGTACTGGTGCTGTCGGCCTCCGGTGAGCACGCCGACGTCCTGGAGGCGGTCAAGGCCGGTGCGCTCGGCTACCTGGTGAAGTCCGCCGGGGTCGACGAGCTGCTGGAGGCGATCCGGCGCACCGCCGACGGCGTCGCCGTGTTCACCCCGGGGCTGGCCGGGCTGGTGCTGGGGGAGTACCGGCGGCTCGCCGACGCCCCGCGTCCCGCCGACGGCGCGCCCGCCGTCCCGGCACTCACCGACCGCGAGACCGAGGTGCTGCGCCTGGTCGCGAAGGGCATGACGGCCAAGCAGATCGCGGCGAAGCTCGTCGTCTCGCACCGGACCGTCGAGAGCCATGTGCAGAACACCCTGCGCAAGCTGCAGCTGCACAACCGCAGCCAGCTCGTCCGGTACGCCATCGAGCAGGGCCTCGCGGACTGAGCAGGCGGGGCGGTGCGTTCCCTGCGGTGAGCGGAGTGAACCCGTAACGGGGGCCACCCCCATCACGAACAGGTCACGGGACCGGGCAGACTCGGCTCCGCCCCCGCCGCTCGACCTCCGGAGAGCCCGTGACCGACCCGAGCGCCCTGATCGGGTCCCTCCTCCAGAGCCCCTGGCTGGTGCCCCTGCTCGCCGTCGCCGTGATGTGCGACGGGCCGTTCCCGTTCCTGCCGAGCGAGCCGGTGCTGTTCAGTGCCACGGCCGCCGCGCTGGCGGACGGCGACCGGTGGCGGATCGTGGCCCTGTTCGGTGCCGCGGTGGTCGGGTCCCTGCTCGGCGACGCGATGCTCTACGGCGCCGGACGCAGCTCCCACTCGGTCGTCCGGGGCACCCGTCGCAGTGACGGGACCGGCGCCTGGGTCCGCCGCCACCTGCACCGCCGACCGGTCGCCGCGCTGGTCGCGACCCGGCTGCTGCCCGGCGGACGGCTGGCGAGCGTGTCCGCGGCCGGCCGGGTCCGGCTGCCGCTGCGCGCGTTCCTGCCCGCGACCGTCGCGAGCGCCCTGGTGTGGAGCACCTGGATGACCGGCATCGGCGTCCTGGTCGGGCCGATCACGCACGGCGACCCGCTGATGTCGGTGCTCGCCGGGTTCGTCCTCGCGGCGCTCGTCGCCTCCGCGGCGGCCGCGGCCAGGGCGCTGCTGCGGCTGCGCCGCCCCGTCGTCGCGGTCTGAGCCCGCCCGGCCCGTTCGCGCCGAACCGGAGGGTTCCGCGCCGTTCGGACGGCCTACTGTGCTGCGGCACATGGCAAGCTGGGCCGTCCGGACGAACGGGGCGGGGAGAACTGAGGACGTGCACGACGACGGCGACCGGGTCTCGGCGGTGGCGGTGGGGCGGCCGGTGGTGCCGCCGGGGGTCGAGGTCGTGGCCCACGTGCCGCCCGTGCCCGCGGAGGGGGCCGCGGCCGCGGTCGACCGCGCCCGGCCCGGTCTGGTCCTGGTCGACCTGACCGGCCCCGAGGGTGTGGCGCCCGCGGTGATCGCCGCCGTGCTCGCCCGCGTGCCGGACGCGGCGGTGCTCGCGGTCGCCGGTGCGGTCGCCGACCACACCCGGGTCCTCGACGCGGTACGGGCCGGGGCGACCGGCGTCGCGACCGGTGCGGACCCCCGGGAGCTGGCCGCCGTCGCCGCCGCGGCCGCCGCCGGGCGTCCCGCGTTCTCCCCGGGGCTGGCCGACGTCGTCCTGGAGTCGGTCGCGGCCCCCACGCACGCGGTACCGGAGCTCAGCCCGCGCGAGTCCGAGGTGCTGCGGCTGGTGGTCGAGGGGCTCACCGCCAGGCAGATCGCAGCCCGCCTCGTGCTGTCCCCGCGCACGGTCGAGAACCACGTGCAGCGGCTGCTGCGCAAGTTCGAGGTGCCCGGCCGTGCGGCCCTCGTCCGGCACGCCATCGAGTACGGACTCGCCTGAACGTCGTTTGTGCGTTTTCACGTACTTCCGTACTTTGGGTGCGTGAGCGAGATCGAGGAGCGGCTGCGCGCCGTCGAACAGGCCGTCGTGGAGCTGCAGGAGGCCCGGCGGGCCGCCGCCCGGCCGGACGCCGTCGGGTCCGCGGACACCGCCGTCCCCGACGACGACGCGCTGTGGGCGCTGACCGGGCTGGAGGCCCGCAGCCCCGGCGCGGTGCTGATGGCCGGCAGCGTGGGGCTCCCCGGCGACGAGGGCACCGTCCGCTGGCAGTACGCCCGCCCGGGCGAGGTCCTGCTCGACGCCGACTGGCCCGAGCTGAGCGCGACCCTCGACGCGCTCGCCCACCCCGCGCGGCTCGCGATCCTGCAGCACGTGCTGGGTGGCGTGCACAGCACCGCCGAGCTGCTGGATCAGCCCTCGGTGGGCACGACCGGGCAGCTGCACCACCACCTGCGCCAGCTCGTCGCCGCCGGGTGGCTGGCCTCGACCCGGCGCGGCCACTACGAGGTCCCGGCCGCCCGGGTCGTCCCGCTGCTGGTCACCGTCCTGGCCGCGCACCGCTGAGAGGACCCGCCATGACCGCCACCACCTCCGCGACCGCCGGGGTCGGACGCCGCATCGGGACCGTCGCCGCTGTCGCCGCCGTGTTGGCGGTGCTCGTCGGCCTGGTCGCCGGCCCCGAGCACCGACGGCTCGGGCCGCAGACCACCGGCGATCCGGCCCTGGCCGAGCGGATCCGGGCTGCTGCGGGCGGGCACGGCGGCTACCGGTCGCTCGCCGTCGCCGAGGTCACGCCGACGACGGTCACCACCTCCGGGCTCGGCCCCGCGGACATCGGGGCCCCCTTCGAGATCGGGTCGGTCACCAAGACGTTCACGGCCGCGTTGTTCGCCGACGCGGTGACCCGCGGCGAGGTCCGCCCCGACGACCCGCTCGAGCGCGCACTGCCGGAGCTGACGGGCACCCCGGCGGGCGCGGTCACGCTCGCCTCGCTCGCCCAGCACCGCTCCGGGCTGCCGGCGCTGGGGGCGACCGCCGCCGCCCGGGCCCTGGCCACGACGGTGAACCTGAACCCGTACGCGTCGACGACCACCGCGCAGCTCCTCGACGACGCCCGCACCGCCGCGGTCGACCCGCAGCAGCCGCCGACGTACTCCAACTTCGGCGTCGCGCTGCTCGGGACCGCGGTCGTCCGCGCCGCCGGCGCCGACGGGTACCCGCAGCTGGTCGCGGACCGGATCACGGGCCCCCTCGGCATGACCTCGACGAGCTTCGCCGCCACCGGCGCGCAGGTCCCGGACACCGCGGTCCCCGGGCACCGCGACAACGGCCGCCCCGCGCCCCGCTGGGCCGGCGAGGGCTACCTGCCCGCCGGGAGCTCCACGTTCTCGACCGTCGAGGACCTCGCGCGTTGGGCCGCGGCCCAGCTCACCGGCGCCGCACCCGGCACCGGCGCGCTGGTCCCGACCGCGCAGGACGACCCCGGCACGTCGATCGGCTGGATCTGGGTCACCAGCGCGGCCACCGGCGCCGACGGCGCCCGGTACCCCTACGTCTGGCACAACGGAGGCACCGCCGGGTTCAGCAGCATGCTGGCCCTCGACCGCGAGGGCGGGCGGGCGGTCGTCGTGCTCGGCGACACCACCGCCGGGGTCGAACCCGTCGCCCGCACCCGGCTGTTCGGCACACCCCCGTCCGACGACGGCGCGGACCTGTTCGCGTGGGCGCCGGCCGCGATCGCGGCACTGTTCTCGCTGCTCGCGCTGCGCCGTGCGCTGCGGGAAGGTGCGCTGCTGCCGATCGCCGACGGCCTGCTGACCGCGGTGTTCGGGCTGGTGCTGCTGTGGAACCGGGGCCCGTGGTCCTCGGTCGGCGGCTGGGTGTGGGGGCTCGCGCTCGCACCGGCCGCCGCAGCGCTGGCGGTCGCGGTGCTGCGGGGCCGGGGGCTGCCGCTGCACCCGGCCGGGCGCACCGTCACGGCCTGGGCCGGGCCCGGTGTCTCGGCACTGCTGGTCGCCGTGGTGGTGTGGGCCGGCTGAGCTGCGGGCGCGCGCTCCACGGAGGCGAGAGGCGCGCCGCGCAGTGCTGCCGCCGCACCGACCCGCGGGTGCCGGGTGCGGGGACACACCGCGTCGGGCCGTCGCCGCGCCGGCTACGGGCGCGCGGTGAGCCGGGCCAGCGCCGCGTCGAGGACGGCCGGCACGTCCGGCGCGGACAGCACGTCCACCGGGCGGGTGCCGGGTCCGGCGGGCACGGTCGCCCCGCGGGCGGGGCCGAACCCGGTGTCCACGGTCAGCGCCGTCGGCGTCGGCGTCAGCGACCCGGGTACGACGCACTCCAGCAGCGCCGTCGCGTCGTGCAGGGCGACCGCGTCGCGGCCGTAGCGTTCCCGGTAGAACCGCATGTACGGGGCGATCATCGCGGCCAGCTCGGCGCCGACCGGGTCGGCGTCGCCCAGTACGGCGACCCACTCCGGGCCCGCGGCACAGCCCAGCGTGGTCTCCAGGGGCACCAGCGCGACCGGCACGGAGCCCTCGCCGGGGTCCTGGGCCAGGACACGGTGCGCGGCCTCCGGGTCGGCGTGGACGTTGAACTCGGCGGCACCGGTGACGTTCCCGCCACCGATCGCCCCGCCCATGACGACGACCCGCTCGATCCGGCCCACCAGATCCGGGCGCGCGGCCAGCAGGATCGCGGTGTCGGTGAGCGGGCCGATCGAGGCGATCGTGACCGGCTCGGTCGCCTCCTCCAGCACCCGCGCCATGAGGGCGACCCCGGCCCCGGCCACCGGCACGACCGGCTCCGGCAGCGCCGCGGCGCGCCCGCCGAGCCCGTCGGAGCCGTGCACGTGCCCGGCCCGCCGCTCGCGCCGGTGCACCAGCGGCCGGGCGGCGCCGACCCCCAGCGGGACGTCCGGGCGTCCGGCCAGGGCGAGCAACCGTCCGGCGTTGGGCAGGGTGGCGTCCAGGCCGACGTTGCCGAACGTGGCGACGACGGCCCGGACGTCCACCTCGGGACTGCGCAGGGCCAGCACGAGCGCGACGGCGTCGTCGACACCGGGGTCGGTGGAGATGATCAACGGGCGGGGCACACCGGCGAGCCTACGACCGGCCCGCCGGGGAGCTCACTCGCTTCGGGTGGGCTCGTCCTCGTGCTCGGCCTCGACCTCGCGGGCGGCCGCTCCGGTGGCCCCGGAGTCGTCGGTCGTCGCGTCGGGGCGGGGGTTGCCCGCCTTGTCGGTGTCGGCGCGGGAGGTGCCGCCGCCTCCGGAGGTCAGTTCGTCGGTACCGACGTCGGTGCCGTCGTCGGGCTGGCGGTGGTCGCTCACGGGCGGACCTCTCGGGTGGGGGACGTGGTCCCCGGGAGGTACCCGCCGTCCGAGGGGTGCACACGCCTAGGGTCTGACGGGTGCGACGTCCGCCGATCCCCGACGCCGACCCGGAGCAGGCGAAGCTGTTCGGCCTCACCTCGCTGCGCTGGATCCTGCGCCACCGCGCGTACAGCCCGTGGTACCTGCGGCGGTACTGGCGGCTGGCGAAGCTCCGGCTGCGGCACCCGCACGTCGTGCTGCGCGGGATGGTGTTCCTCGGCAAGGACGTGACGATCGAGGCCCGCCCCGGGTTCGGCCGGCTCGAGATCGGCCGCTGGGTGCACATCGGCGACGGCACCGCCCTGCGCTGCCACGAGGGCTCGATGCGGATCGGCGACAAGGTCGTGTTCGGCCGGGACAACACCGTCAACTGCTACCTCGACGTCGAGATCGGCGCGACGACGCTCGTCGCCGACTGGGTCTACGTCACCGACTTCGACCACCGCACGGAGGATGTCCGGCGACCGATCAAGGACCAGGGCATCGTGAAGTCGCCGGTCCGGATCGGCGAGGGCTGCTGGCTCGGGGTGAAGACCTCGGTGCTGCGCGGCACCCGGATCGGCCCGGGCAGCGTGCTCGGGGCGCACGCGGTCGCGCGGGGGGAAATCCCCGCGGAGTCGATCGCCGTCGGGACCCCGGCCCGGGTGGTGCGCGACCGGCGGGCCGACTACGAGGCCGCGGCCGCCGAGCGCGCCGCGGTCGCGGACATGGCACGCAAGGCCGACCGGGCCCTGCAGGCCCGGCTCGACCGGGCCTGAGCCGGCGGCTCAGGCGTCGAACAGGTTCCCGGTGGGGATCTTGGGGCGGGGGAGCTCCCGGGGCCCGGCCGCGGTGGCGCCGGCGTAGATGCGGGCGGTGTGCCCGGCGATGACCGGCCAGGCGAAGTCGGTGCGCAGCCGGGCCCGGGCCGCGCGGGCCCGGCGGCGGGCGGCGGCCGGGTCGGCCAGCGCGCGGTCGACGGCGTCGGCGATCCCGGGGACGTCGCCGGGGGCGAACCCGAGGCCGGTCTCGCCGTCGCGGACCAGCTCGCCGAGCCCGCCCGCGGTCGAGGCGACGAGGGTCGCTCCCACCGCGGCGGCCTCCAGCGCGACGATCCCGAACGGCTCGTAGCGGCTCGGCAGCACGACGGCGTCCGCGCCGCGCAGCAGGGCGGTCAGCTCGGCGTCGGGCAGGTGGCCGAGGAAGGTCACCGAGCGCGTCACCCGGTGCCGCGCCGCGCGCTCGGCCAGCATCTCCTGCTGCGTCCCGCTCCCGGCGACGAGCAGCCGGGTCCCGCGGTGCCGCCGCCGGATCCGGGGCAGTGCCGCGATCAGGTCCTGGACGCCCTTCTCGTACTCCAGGCGTCCGAAGTAGACGATCCGCGGCCCGTCGCCGGCGTGCGCGGGAGCGGCGGCGCGGGACCGCCAGCGACGCGGGTCGATGCCGTTGTGCACCACGTGGACGGCGGCCGGGTCGAGGTCGTGCAGCGCCGACACCTCGGCGCGCATCGCGCCGGAGCAGGTGATGACCTCGTCCGCGCGCTGCGCGAGCCACCACTCGGTGGAGTGCACCTGCCGGTTCAGCGGCCCCGGCAGCCAGCCGGAGTGCCGGCCCGCCTCGGTGGCGTGCACGGTCGCGACCAGCGGGACCCCGAGGACGTCGGCGAGCGCGATCGACGGGTGCGCGACGAGCCAGTCGTGGGCGTGCACGACGTCCGGCCGCCAGCCCGGCAGCAGCGCGGTCAGCGCGTGGCGCAGCATCGCGTGCCCCATCGCGAGCGTCCACGCGACCAGGTCGGTGCCGAACTCCAGCTCCGGCGGGTCCTCGGCCACCCGCAGCACCCGCACCCCGTCGACGGTCCCGGTGCGGGTCGGGTGGGTCTCGGCGTCGGTGCCGGTGGGGGCCCGGGACAGCACGACGACCTCGTGCCCGGCCGCGACGAGCTCGCGGGACAGCGCGTGCACGTGCCGGCCCAGCCCGCCGACGACGACCGGCGGGAACTCCCAGCTGACCATCAGCACCCGCATCGCTAGATCCTGACAAACACCGGACCGGCGGTAACCCCCGGGGCACCGTGCCCACCGTGCCCACCGTGCCCACCGTGCCCACCGCGTCGACCTCCGCCCCGCCGTGCCCGATCCCTGTCGCGCGCCGGTGTCCCGCGCCGAACCGGCGACGCGCGGGGGTCGGGAGAACGCGCGTCCGATCGGGAGCGCGTTCTCCGGACGCGGACGCGTCCATCGGCCGGTCGGTGGGACGTGGCACGGGGCGTGGGTGGGGTCCGTCGCGTGGCTACCCGCCACGTCGCGCGGCACCCCGCCCCGTTGCGCGGCACCCCGCGCGGCGATCGTCGCGCCGGGCGACAGGTCGCCACACCGTGCGATCGCTGCGCCGCGCCCGGCGGAACAGGATCGGTGGCCCGGGCGGCCGGGGCCCGAGGCGTCCGGGCCGGTGCCCCACCGACCCCGACCCCGCCGAATCCGCTTACCCGGTAAGGGAGTTCGCGGTCAGACCCGTCCCAGGTCCCGGGCGTCCACGTGCCCGAAGGTCGGCAGCGGCGCGTCCGCCCAGGCCGCGACCCGGCGCTGTGCGGCCCGCCGTCGCCCGGCGCGCAGCAGCCCGGACAGCTCCGCCACCCGTCCGGCGTGCAGGTCGGCGCGGGAGCGGGCGTACCCGGCGGCGGAGTCCTTGCTGACCATGAACGCCCAGTCGCTGGACAGGGCGTGCAGCGCCTGGTCGGCGAGCAGGTCGGCCAGCGGGTCCCGGAGGGGGCCGGGCAGCGGGGCGGCGAGCAGGTCGGACTGGACCTCGGCGTTCCGCGCGACCAGGTCGGCGACCTGCGGCCCGGCCCAGACCCGCCAGTCCTTGCCCGAGCCCCAGGACGACTCCCGCAGGTCGACGGGGTCGCCGACCAGACCGTCGTCGACGGCGTCGCCGAGGGTGCGCACGGCGACCCCGGCCTCGGGCAGCCTGCGCAGCACCGCCGCCAGCCAGGCGGGTCCCTCGTGCCACCAGTGCCCGAACAGCTCGGTGTCGAACGCGGCGACGGTCAGCGCCGGGCGGCCGCGCTCGGCGCGCAGCGCGGTCAGCCGTGCGACCACGGTGTCGACGAAGTCGTCGGCGTCGCGGGAGACGGCGCGGGCGGCGAGCGCGGGGTCGTAGGGCCTCTTCCGCTCGGTCGGTACCCGCCGTCCGGTGACCCGCGCCGGCTTGAGGCCGGACTCGTGGTCCCAGGTGTGGAAGTCGCGGTACTCGGCCGAGCCGGGGTAGCCCTTGCGGGGCGACCACACCCGGTAGGTGACCTCCAGGTCGCGGCCGACGCACACGACGTCGGAGGTCCCGACCGGCCGGGCGAACGCGGTGTCGCCGCGCAGCGCGGGACCGTCGACGAGGAAGCGGCGCACCCCGGCGGCGGCGTAGCCGTGCTCCATCCCGGGGGCGAAGCCGCACTCGGGCGCCCAGATCCCGGCCGGCCGGGCGCCCAGTCGCAGGGCGTGGTCGTCGAGCCCGGCGCGCAGCGAGAACGCCCGCACCCGCGGGTCGAGCAGCGGCTGGAACGGGTGCGCGGCCGGCCCGCCCAGCAGCTCGACGGCGCCGGAGTCGCGCAGACCGCGCAGCGCGGGCGACCCGCCGTGGCGCCAGTGCCGCTCGAACTCGGCCGTCGCCGCCGTCGACACCCGGTGCTCGTGTGCGGCCAGGTCCGGCAGCCGGCCCGCCGCCGAGTGCGCGCGCAGCGTCCACCCGCCGAGCCAGTCGTGCACCCCGCGCAGGCAGTGCGGGTCGTCGAGCTGTGCGGCCAGCACCGGCGTCACCCCGAGGGTGGCCAGGCCGGTGCGGCCCTCCTCGGCCAGCTCCCGCAGCGTCGCGACGACGGGCAGGTAGGAGTGCGCCCAGGACTGGTAGAGCCATTCCTCGCCGACCGGCCACCGGCCGTGCCGGGCCAGCAGCGGCAGGTGCGAGTGCAGGACGAGGCAGAACGTCCCGACGGGCGCGCCGCTCACGGCCGGGTCGCCGTGACCAGCAGGTCGAGCGAGGCGTCGAGGTCGGTGTGGTCGCCGGTGCGCAGCACGAAGTCCGAGCACCGCACCCCGGCGACGTCGACGGCCAGCGCCTGCGGCCACGGCTCCCCGGACAGCGCCAGCCGGGTCTGCGCCTCGATCAGGCCACCGTGGCGGGCGTCGAGCTCGCGCAGCCGCGGACCGTGGTGCAGCCCCTGCACGACGACACGGCCGAACCCGGCGTCGTCGACCAGGCCGGCCAGCTCGCGCGGGTCGAGCTCACGGGTGTGGAACGGGTTGAGCGGGGTGTCCCGACCGGGGGAGAAGGTGATCCGGTTCGGCGTCGACACCATGAGCCGCCCGCCGGGACGCAGCACCCGCCTGCACTCGCGCAGGAAGCGCTCCTGCTCCCACAGGTGCTCGATGACCTGCAACGACACGACGACGTCGACGCTCCCGTCGGGCACCGGCAGCGCCACCAGGTTGGCCCGGGCCACGTCCACCCGCGGGTAGCGGGCCCGGACGTGGGCCACCGTCGTCGCGTCGTAGTCCAGCGCCAGCACCGAGCGGGCGGCCCCGGCGAGCAGGTCGGCGCCGTAGCCCTCGCCGCAGCCGGCCTCCAGCACGGCGACGCCCGAGCAGTCGGCGGCGATGGCCGCGTAGACCACCTCGTGGCGGCGGAACCAGTAGTTCTCGTGGCTGATGCCCGGGACGGTGCGCTCTCCGGTGAGGGGCAGGCTGCTGGTCACCCACCGACTTCACCACGCCCGTCGGGGGGAGTTCGCACCGGTCCCCTCGCGTGCGCTACCGCTCGTCGACGCGGAGCAACGCAGTGTCACCACGGACGTCTGACGACGTGGAGCCCGACCGACATCCCGCCAGGCACGACGGAGGGGGACACATGACCGACATCGCGACCGACGAGGACACGGTGACGCTGACCATCACCGGCCGTAGCGGATCCTGGCTGGTGTCGGGTGTGCTCGGCCGGGAACCGCTGCCGCTCAAGGGGTTGGACGACGGCGCGCTCGCCGAGATGCTGTGGGCGATGCTGCCGGTGGCACCGTCGGCGGCGCACGGGCCCGCGTACCCGGCCCCCGCGCCCGGTCGCCGTCACCCGGGCTGAGCCGCGGTCCGGTCGCGCACGTCCGGTTCGCGGTCGGCGCACGGTTCGTGCCGGTCGGCGTGCGGTCGGTCCCCGGACGGGTATCAACCGCCCACCGACGGGTATCCGCCGTACCCCGGGCCCGTGCGGGCCAGGGATGACGCCGACGGCGTCGTGCCGAGAGGAGCCCAGGATGAACGATCCGGCGGACGAGAACGAGACGCTGTCGCTCACCATCACCGGGCGGTCCGGGTCCTGGGTGGTGTCGGGTGTGCTCGGCGACGAGCCGGTCGAGCCGCGCGCGATGGACGACGAGGCACTCGGCGAGGTGCTGTCGATGGTCGTGCCCGAGGAGGACCGCGTCCACGCCGAGCCCCCGCCCGGCCGCCGCGTGAGCTGAGCGGAGGCGGCGGGACTGCAGTCGTCCCCGCAGCAGCGACGACGCCGGCGGCAGGCTCGTCCTCGACGGCGGCCTCGACGCGTCGCTGCTCCGACCCGGTACCCCAGGAGGACGCCATGACCACCGCGACCGTCGTCGGATCCGGGCCGAACGGGCTCGTGGCCGCGGCCCTGCTGGCCCGCGCCGGGGTGGCGGTCACCGTGCTGGAGGCCGCCGACGAGATCGGTGGCGGCACCCGCACGGTGGAGGCGATCGTCCCGGGGCTGCTGGTCGACCACTGCTCGGCGGTGCACCCGATGGCCGTCGGCTCGCCGGTGCTCGAGGAGCTGGGCCTGGACCGGTACGGGCTGCGGTGGCGGCTGCCGGAGGTCGACTGCGCCCACCCGCTGGACGGCGGCGACGCCGGCGTCCTGGTCCGCTCGGTCGCCGGCACCGCGGCCGGCCTCGGGGCCGACGGCGCACTGTGGCGTGCGCTGTTCACCGGACCGGTGCGCGACTACGACACCTTCTCCCCGGACTTCCTCGGCCCGCTGGTGCGGATCCCGCGCCACCCGCTGCTGCTGGCCCGGTTCGGTGCTCCCACCGTGCTCCCGGCGGAGGTGCTGGCCAGGGCGTTCCGCACCGAGCGCGGACGGGCGCTGTTCCTGGGGTCGGCGTCGCACGCGTTCCGGCCGCTGAACCGGCCGCTGTCCTCGGCGATCGGGCTCGGCCTGTTCACCGCCGGGCACCGACACGGCTGGGGCGTCGCCGAGGGCGGGTCGCGGGCGATCTCCGACGCGCTCGCCGCGGTGCTCGCCGAGCACGGGGCGAAGGTCGAGACCGGGGTGCACGTGCGGACGGCGGACGAGCTGCCGCCGTCGGACGTCGTGGTGTGGGACGTCGGCCCGGACCGGCTGCCCGCCCTGCTGGGGGACCGGCTGCCGGCACGGGTCGCGCGGGCCTACCGGCGCTTCCGTCACGGCCCGGCCGCGTTCAAGGTCGACTACGCGGTGGCGGGCGGCGTGCCCTGGACGCATCCCGACGCGCGACGGGCCGGGACGCTGCACGTCGTCGGGTCGGCGGCGGAGAACGCACTCGTCGAGCGCGAGGTGCACGCGGGCCGGATGCCGGAGCGGCCGTTCGTCCTGGTCGGGCAGCAGTACCTGGCCGACCCGTCCCGGTCGGCGGGCGACGTCCACCCCGTGTGGGCCTACGCGCACGTCCCCCGCGGGTACACCGGCGACGCCACCGAGGCGGTCACCGCGCAGATCGAACGGTTCGCGCCCGGGTTCCGGGAGCGGGTCGTGGGCACGATGGTCACCGACCCGGCCGCGTTCGCGGGCAACCCGAACTTCGTCGGCGGGAACATCCTGACCGGGTCCAAGGACCTGCGGCAGCTGCTGCTCGGGCCGCGCACGACGCTGCAGCCCTACGACACGGGGGCGCCGGGCCACTTCCTCTGCTCGGCCGCGACGCCACCCGGCCCGGGTGCGCACGGGATGTGCGGCGCGCACGCCGCGCGTCGCGCGCTCGCCCACCTGGGCCGCTGAGGGCGGCTCAGACGGGTTCGGGCTCCCCGCTGACGGCCACCACCCCGCCGATGTCCTGGCGCAGCCACGCCAGCAGCGTCGCGTCGTCCAGGGTCAGCGGGACCTCCGGCCCGCCCCACCCCAGACGTGTGGTCGGCCGGTGGACCAGCGCGTCCTCCAGCATCGCGGCCAGACCGTCGGTGGCCCGGACGGTGCGACCGCCGTGCTCGACGGTCCGGCTGCCCGGTACGTCCTCGTCGGCGTGCGGCCCCGTGCTGAGCACGTAGCCGGTCCCCAGACGGTCGTCGAACCCCGTCACCTGCACGACGGCTCCCTCCTGCCGAGTGCGCGAGGTGCCGACGGTAGCGAAACCGGACCCCCGATCAGGGGTTGCGGCGTGTGACCTCGTGCGCGCACCAGGTGAGGAGGGCCGCGCGTGAGTACGGTCACGACCTGCCCCGGTTTGCCGGGACGCTACTCGCTGGTAACAATGAACGTCACAGTGGCACGGCGTGCCGTTACGGCACGAGCAATGGCAGAGTCACCGGCTACGACGGGCGCGACGCCGCGGCCCACCCCCGCTCCGACCGAGAGCGCGCGGCGCAGCACCGTCACGGTGACGCGAGACGATCCGGACCCGGGACGACCGGGACCGGAACGCGACGAAGGACGACGCGGTGTGCGCGTGGGCGCAGGCCGCCGCGGCAGGAGGTCGAAGAGGTCCTATGAAGATCGTGACCCTGGTGAAGCAGGTGGCCGACACCTACTCGGAGCGGAAGCTGTCCGACTCCGACCACACCCTCGACCGTGAGGGTGCCGAGGCGGTGATCGACGAGATCAACGAGCGCGCGGTGGAGCAGGCTCTGCTGCTGAAGGAGGCGCACGACGGCTCCGAGGTCGTCGTCGTGTGCATGGGCCCGGACCGGGCCACCGACGCGATCCGCAAGGCCCTGTCGATGGGCGCGGACTCCGCGGTGCACCTGTCGGACGAGGCCGTCCACGGATCGTGCGCGGTGCAGACCGCGAAGGCGCTGACGAAGCTGATCGGCACCGTGGACGGCTGGGACATGGTCATCGCGGGCAACTCGGCGTCCGACGGCCAGATCGGCGCGGTCCCGGCGATGATCGCCGAGCTGCTCGGTGTGCCGTCGCTGACCCACGCCAACGAGCTCTCGGTCGAGGGCACCACGGTGAAGGCCAAGCGGGAGACCGACGAGGGCGTCACCCACCTGACCGCGGAGCTTCCGGTCGTGGTGTCGATCGGGGAGAAGTCCAACGAGCCGCGCTACCCCTCGTTCAAGGGGATCATGGCGGCGAAGAAGAAGCCGGTGCAGACCCTGGACCTGGCCGGCGCCGGGATCGACGCCTCCGAGGTCGGTCTGGCCAACGCCCTGACCTCGGTCGTCTCCGCGTCGCCGAAGCCGCCGAAGCAGGCCGGCGAGAAGGTCACCGACGAGGGCGACGGCGGCGCGAAGATCGCCGAGTTCCTGGTCGGCCAGAAGCTGATCTGACCCCGGTTCTTCCTGGCTTCCCTCTTCGTTTGGAGATAGAGAATCATGGCTGAGGTTCTGGTCCTCGTCGACCACGTCGACGGCGACATCAAGAAGACCACCTACGAGCTGCTGACCGCCGCCCGCGCGCTGGGTGAGCCGTCGGCGGTCGTCGTCGGTCCCGCGGGCACCGCGGACAAGCTGGCCGACGGCCTGACCGAGCACGGCGCCGAGAAGATCTACGTCGCCGAGACCGACTCCACCGACTTCCTCTCCCCGGAGACGACGGTCCTGGAGTCGCTCATCGGGTCGGCGTCCCCGGCCGCGGTGCTGCTCGCGGCCACCGGCAACGGCAAGGAGGTCGCCGGTCGGCTCGCCGTCCGGACGAACTCCGGGCTGCTGTCCGACGTCGTCGGCGTCTCGGCCGACGGTGTGTCGCACTCGATCTTCGGTGGTGCCTACACCGCCGAGGCGAAGTCGAACACCGAGCACCCGGTCATCACCGTGCGTCCGGGCTCGATCGAGATCGAGGCCGCCGCCGGTGCGGGTGCCCGCGAGACCGTCGAGGTCCCGGCCCCGTCCGGGCGTGCCGCGACCGTGACCGGCCGCGAGCCGATCCAGGGCGGGTCCCGTCCGGAGCTGACCGAGGCGACCGTGATCGTCTCCGGTGGGCGCGGCGTGGGCTCGGCCGACGACTTCACCGTCGTCGAGGGACTGGCGGACTCCCTCGGTGCCGCCGTCGGTGCCTCGCGCGCCGCGGTCGACTCCGGCTACTACCCGCCGCAGTTCCAGGTCGGCCAGACCGGCAAGTCGGTCTCGCCGCAGCTCTACATCGCCCTCGGCATCTCCGGCGCGATCCAGCACCGCGCCGGCATGCAGACGTCGAAGACGATCGTCGCGGTGAACAAGGACGAGGAGGCGCCGATCTTCGAGATCGCCGACTTCGGCATCGTCGGCGACCTGTTCAAGGTCGCGCCGCAGCTGCAGGAGGAAGTGGCCAAGCGCAAGGGCTGAACCCTTCCGGTCCTCCACCGCGTCGACGCCCGGGTGCCGCCCGCACCCGGGCGTCGTCGTGTGTGCGGGGCCTGTTCACCCGCTCCTGCCTGCGACGACACCTGTCCGGGTCCGTTCACCCCGACGCCACCGGCGTGTCGGTCCGCAACCGCCCGGGTGTCGCACCCGGCCGGTACCAAGCCGGGTGTGAACCAGGTGATCGTCTCGACCCCGGAGACCGCGGCCCGGCGGTACTCCCTGCTCCTCACGACCGACGACGGCGACGTCGCCGCGGCGCAGGCGCTGCGGCACCGGGTGTTCGCGGGTGAGCTGGGCGCCCGGCTCGACAGCCCCGTCCCCGGCCGCGACGTCGACCGCTTCGACGCCCACTGCGACCACCTCGTGGTCCGCGAGGACGCCACCGGCGAGATCGTCGGCACCTACCGGATGCTCCCGCCGCAGCGGGCGCGCGCCGCGGGCGGCCTCTACGCCGACGGCGAGTTCGACCTCACCAACCTCGACCCGCTGCGCCCCGGCATCGTCGAGACCGGGCGCTCCTGCGTGCACCCCGACCACCGCGGCGGCGCCGTCGTCGGGCTGGTGTGGGCCGGGCTCGCCCGCTACATGCTGCTCACCGGGCACCGCTGGCTGATCGGCTGCGCCAGCGTCTCCCTCGCCGACGGCGGCACCCGGGCCGCCGCGGTCTGGGACCGGGTCCGCGCGAAGCACCTCGCGCCCGAGGAGTACCGCACCGTCCCGCACCGCCCCTGGGACCCGACCGGCGCCCCCGCGGGCCGGGGCGGCGGCATCCCGCCGCTGCTGCGCGGCTACCTGCGCCTGAACACCTGGGTGTGCGGGCCGCCCGCGCACGACCCGGACTTCGGTGTCGCGGACTTCCCGGTGCTGCTGGGGATGGACCACATCGACCAGCGCTACCTGCGCTTCTTCCTGGGCGAGGACGCCGCCGGGGTGACGGCCGCATGACCGTCGCCGCCGGGCCGGAGGGCGACGCCGGCGCGCCCCTCCGCCCGCGCCGCCGGTTCCGGCCGCGCGGCCGTGCCTCCACCGTCCCCGCCCCGTCCGCCGGGGCCGCGGTGCTGTCGTCCGCTCCACCAGGAGCCCCGGCCGCCCCGGTCGTCCCGCCGGCCCCGGCTGTCGTGGGGGACCCCCGTGGCGCCGTGCACCACCCGGCCCGCGCCGCCCTGCGGACCCCGGTGCACCCGCTCGTCGACCACCCCACGCACCCGCCGGCACCGCCCGCGTCGCGGCGTCCCGGCGGGCCGTGGGCGGCCTGGTCGCCGTGCACCCCGCAGGAGTGCCTGCCCCCGCGCGCGAGGACCGGCACGCTGCGCCTGGCCCGCCGTACCGCGGCGCTGCTCTCGGTGCTGGCGGTGGCCGTGACCGTCGTCCCGGCCGCCGCGCTGCTCGGCGCCCGGGCACTGGACCCGGTCCTGCGGGCGCTGCACCGCGCGGTGCTCCGCGCCGCCGGGGTCCGGCTCGTCGTGCGCGGCGGGCCGCTCGCGCCCGCGGACGGGCGGGGCGCGCTGGTCGTGGCCGACCACACGTCGTGGATCGACATCCCGGCGCTCGGTGCGATCGGCCCGGTCACCATGCTCGCCAAGCGGGAGGTCCGGGACTGGCCGCTGATCGGCGCGCTCGCGGCCCGCATCGGGACCCTGTTCGTGCACCGCGAGGGCCTGTCCCGACTCCCCGGCACCGTCGCGACCTGCGCCGACGCGCTGCGGGACGGCACGCTGGTCGGTGTCTTCCCCGAGGCGACGACGTGGTGCGGCGCGATCTCCGGGGACTATCGACGGGCCCCGTTCCAGGCCGCGATCGACGCGGGTGCCCCGGTCCGTCCGGTCACCGTCGCGATCACCACCCCGGACGGGCGGCCGACGACGGCCGCCGCGTTCGTCGGCGAGCAGACCCTCGGCGACACCGTCGGCCGGGTGCTGCGGCTGCCCGGCCTGGTCTGCGAGGTCACCGTGGGCGAGCTCGTCGAGCCGGGCCCGCACACCGACCGGCGCGCGCTGGCCGCCCGTGCCCGCGACCGGGTCCGTCACCCGCGACCGGCCGCGCCCGCCACGGCCGTGTGAGACGGACGGTCGTCCACGACGGGTTCGGCACGCACCGCTGTCACGACGGGGTCTACCCTGGAGGCCGATGACGTACCTGGACCACGCGGCGACCACACCGATGCTGCCGGCTGCCGTCGCCGCCATGAGCGACGCGCTCGGCCGCACCGGCAACGCGTCGTCGCTGCACTCGTCGGGCCGCCGCGCCCGGCGCGCGGTCGAGGAGGGGCGCGAGCGGATCGCCGAGGCGGTCGGCGCGCGCCCGTCCGAGGTCGTGTTCACGACCGGCGGCACCGAGAGCGACAACCTCGCGGTCAAGGGCCTGTTCTGGGCCCGCCGGGCCGCGGACCCGCGCCGCACCCGGGTGCTGGTCTCGGCCGTCGAGCACCACGCGGTCGTCGACGCGGCGGAGTGGCTGGCCACCCACGAGGGCGCCCGGCTGCGGATGCTCGAGGTCGACGCGACCGGCCGCGTCCACCCGGAGACGCTGCGCGCCGCGCTCGCCGAGGACCCGGACGGGAACGCCCTGGTCTCGGTCATGTGGGCCAACAACGAGGTCGGCACCGTCAACCCGGTGCGCGAGCTCGCCGCCGTCGCCCACGAGTTCGGGGTGCCGTTCCACACCGACGCCGTGCAGGCCGTCGGCGTCCTCGACGTCGACTTCGCCGCGAGCGGCGCCGACGCCCTCACCCTCACCGGGCACAAGCTCGGCGGCCCCTACGGCGCGGGCGCGCTGCTGCTCGGCCGCGAGGTCACCTGCACCCCGCTGCTGCACGGCGGCGGCCAGGAGCGCGACGTCCGCTCCGGCACCCTGGACGTGCCGTCGCTGGCCGGGCTGGCGACGGCCGTCGTCGAGTCGGTGGCCGCCGCGCCGCGCCGCCGCGTGCACCTGGCCGGGCTGCGCGACGAGCTGGTCCGCGTCGTGCGCACCGAGGTGCCCGACGCGGTCCTGAACGGCGACACCACCGACTCCCGGGTCGACGGCGGTCCCGGCAGGCTGCCCGGCAACGCGCACCTGTCGTTCCCCGGCTGCGAGGGCGACAGCCTGCTCATGCTGCTCGACGCCCACGGCATCGACTGCTCGACCGGGTCGGCCTGCACCGCGGGCGTCGCCCAGCCCAGCCACGTGCTGCTGGCGATGGGCGCCGACGAGTGCACCGCCCGCGGGTCGCTGCGCTTCTCCCTGGGGCACACCAGCACCTCCGCCGACGTGGCGGCGGTCGCCGGGGCCATCGGGTCGGTCGTGGAGCGCGCCCGCAACGCGAGCCGTCGCACCCCCGCCTCGGTCACGGGCTGAGCCGTGCGGGTCCTCGCTGCGATGAGCGGCGGCGTCGACTCCGCGGTGGCCGCCGCGCGGGCGGTCGCCGCCGGACACGACGTCGTCGGGGTGCACCTCGCGTTGTCGCGCACCCGGGACGCCATGCGCTCCGGGTCACGGGGCTGCTGTTCCAAGGAGGACGCGGGCGACGCCGCCCGCGCCGCGGACGTCCTCGGCATCCCGTACTACGTCTGGGACCTGTCCGAGGAGTTCACCCGCGACGTCGTGGACGACTTCGTCGCCGCCTACGCCGCCGGGGAGACCCCGAACCCCTGCCTGCGCTGCAACGAGAAGATCAAGTTCGCGGCCGTGCTGGACCGGGCGCTCGCCCTCGGCTTCGACGCCGTCTGCACCGGCCACTACGCGCGGCTGGACCCGGCCGGGCCGGTACTGCGCCGCTCGGCCGACGCGGGCAAGGACCAGTCCTACGTCCTGGCGGTGCTGCGCGCCGACCAGCTGCGGCACGCGATGTTCCCGGTCGGCGACACCCCCAAGCCGGAGATCCGGGCCGAGGCCGCCCGGCTCGGGCTGCGCGTCGCCGGGAAGCCCGACAGCCACGACATCTGCTTCATCCCCACCGGCGACACCCGCGGCTTCCTGGCCGACCGCCTGGGCACCACTCCCGGCGCGCTGGTCGACGCCGCCTCCGGCGAGACCCTCGGCACCCACGACGGCGTGCACGGCTTCACCGTCGGGCAGCGCAAGGGCCTCGGGATCGACCGGCCGGCCGCCGACGGCCGCCCCCGCTACGTGCTCGGCATCGAGCCGGTCAGCGGCACCGTGCGGGTCGGGCCGGAGGCCGCGCTCGACGTCACCGCGATCACCGCGCGCACCCCCGTGTGGACCTCGGGCGCGGCGCCGGACGCACCGTTCGGCTGCGTCGTGCAGGTCCGTGCGCACGGCGGCACCGCACCCGCCACCGTCACCCCGCTCGACTCCGCCGTGCAGGTGGAGCTGTCCGAACCGCTGCGCGGTGTCGCCCCGGGGCAGGCCGTCGCCTTCTACCGCCCCGACGACGACGGCGACGTCGTCCTGGGGTCGGCGACGATCACCGGGACGGCCTGACCGAGGTCACCCGGCGGCGCCTGACCGGCCCCGGGCCCGTCCGGTCGCGGCCTTCCCGACCCGCCTCCGCCTGATCGCGTCAGCCCGGGCCGGGACCGCGTGAACGGGGACCGGGCCCGGCCGGCCGCGGCCGCCTGCCCCGGAGCACACCGCGCCCGCCGGCGCCGCGAGCGGCCTGGTCCGGCATCGCCTCTGCGCCGAGATGCACCCCAGCGGGCTGCGCGGAGCCGTTCGAGCCCGCTGACCTGCATCTCGGTGCAACCTGCCCGCCGCACCGACCCCGATGAGAGCAGTGCTCTTGCTTTCGTGCGACGGATAGTGAACACTGCTCTCATGACGAACCAGCGCTCTCAGTCCCACTACCTCGCCCCCGGCCGCATCACCCGCCGGCTGATGAACCCCCTGGTCGCCGGGCTGACCCGGCTCGGCCTCCCGCTCGCCGGCTCCGCGGTGCTCGGCGTCCGCGGCCGCCGCTCCGGCGAGGTCCGCACCACGCCGGTCAACCCGCTGCGCCACGACGGCGCCCGCTACCTCGTCGCCGCGCGCGGTGAGACCCAGTGGGTGCGCAACCTGCGCGTCGCGGGGGAGGCGGAGCTGACCGTCGGCCGTCGCACCGAGCGGGTGGCCGCGACCGAGCTGACCGAGCCGGCCGCCGTCGTCCCGGTGCTGCGGGAGTACCTGCGTCGCTGGGCCTGGGAGGTCGGGGCGTTCTTCGACGGTGTCGACGCCTCCTCGTCCGACGCCGAGCTCGCCGCCGTCGCCCACCGCCACCCCATCTTCGTCCTGGCCGCATGATCCTTCTCCGCGGAGCCGGGAGCGCCCCCCCTCGGTCGCCGTGGGCTCCGGGAGGAGGGATCACCGGAGCGACGGACGACGTGATCGGTGAGAGGCTGTCGCGATGAGCGACCGTGACTACCGAGCACCCGGCATGCTGGTGCGCCGGGTCCTCAACCCACTGGTCGGGGCCCTGGCCCAGCGGGGCATCACCCCGGGTGACACCGCCGTGCTCGCCGTCCGCGGCCGGCGCAGCGGCACGGTCCGCACCGTCCCGCTGACCCCGGTCCTGCTCGGCGGGACCCGCCACCTCATCTCGCCGCGCGGTGAGACCGACTGGGTCCTCAACCTGCGCGCGGCCGGCGGGAGCGCCGAGCTGCGCGGTCGTGGGGGAGCGGAGCCGGTGTCGGCCACCGAGCTCGACGCCGCGGCGGCCGTCCCCGTGCTGCGCGCCTACGTGCGCGGACTCGGCCGGGTCGCCGGGATGCTGTTCGACGACGTCGGTCCCGCCTCCACCGACGCCGAGTTCGCCGTCGCGGCTCGGCGGCACCCTGTCTTCGCGCTGCACCGGCCGCCTGAGCTCTGACCTCGCGGCCCGACGGCCCTGTTCCGGCCCCTGCGGACCGACCGCCCGCAGCGCCGGCCCCGTGCCGCCCGTGCGGTGTCCATCCTGTGGTCCCCGTCCGGCGCCGCCCCGGTGGTGATCGCCGAAAGTGGAGCGTGGAGTGCAGAGCACTGTGTCCTGCACTCCACTCCCGCCGATCATGTCCGCCCATCCTGCGCCGCCCCGCGGGCCCGGGGTCGGCCGCGGCGGTCCGGAGTGACGGGGGGAGACTGGGGGGTGTGACCGTCCCGGACCCCACCGACCCGCTGGCCGCCGCGCTCGCCGCCGCCGGACTCGGCGACGTGCGTCCCGGTGAGACCCTCCCGCCCCCGCCGCGCATCGAGGTCGTCGACGACGCCCCTGCCGAGCCCGCCGCGCCCCGCGCCCTGTGGCCCGCGGGCGTCGGCACCGGCATCGGCTCGCTGCCCGGCACCGACGTCCGCGAGGCGTGTGCGCTGGTCACCGGCGAGACCCCGGAGTTCCCGGCGCTGCCCGAGCTGCCCGCCCGCGGTGTCGGCGCGGACATCGTCGGCCGCACGGCCGGGCTGCTCGTGGACCTGGCCGTCGAGGTCGTGCCGACCGGCTGGCGGGTCGCCGCCCACCCCGGGCGCGACCTGCGCCGGGCCCGCGACCTGATGTCCGGCGACCTGGACGCCTTCGACGACGCCTGCGACCGCATCCGCCCGTCCTGGGTGAAGGTGCAGGTCGCCGGCCCGTGGACGCTCGCCGCCTCGGTCGAGCTCGCCGCCGGGCACCGGGTGCTCACCGACCGCGGCGCCGTCCGCGAGTTCGCCGCCAGCCTGACCGAGGGGCTGCGCGCCCACGTCGCCGAGGTGGCGCAGCGGACCGGGGCGACGGTCGTCGTCCAGCTCGACGAGCCCGGCCTGCCCGCCGTGCTCGCCGGGACGCTGCCGACCGCGTCCGGCTACGGCACCGTCCGCTCGATCGCCGCGCCGGACGCCCAGGACCTGCTCCGGGACCTGATCGCCGGCATCGACGCCCCGGTCGTCGTGCACTGCTGCGCGGACCGCCCGCCGATCCGGCTGCTCGCCGGGACCGGTGCGGCCGCGGTCGGGATCGACGCGACCCGGCCGGCGTTCGCCGGGGCCACCGCCGAGCCGCGCGCGCTCGACGCGATCGGCGAGACCTGGGACAGCGGTGTCCCGCTGTTCCTCGGGCTGCTGCCCGGCACCGCGCCGGCCCGCGAACCGGCGGTCGGCGATCTCGCCCGCATCGGCTACGACCTCGCCGACCGGCTGGGCTTCGACCGTCCGCGGCTGGCCCGGCTCGCCGTCCCGACGCCCGCCTGCGGGCTCGCCGGGGCGACCCCGGCCTGGGCGCACCGCGCCCTCGCCCTGTCCCGGGAGCTGGGGAAGGCCTTCGCCGACCCCGACGAGGTCCCGCCCGCCGACGAGCGCTGAGCCCTCGTACGCGCTGCCCGCCCTGCGATGCACCGACCCCCGCGAGCTGACCCACTCCGCGCGAGCTGATCCACTCGGCGCGCAGTGATCCGCGCCGCGCGCGTGTCCGGACGCGCGCGTCCCACGGATCAGCGCGCGCCCAACGGATCACGGCGCGCCGAGTGGATCACCGCGCGGCGGAGGGGTCACTGCGCGGCGGGGAGGGACCCGCGGGCGCAGCGTGGCGCCGGCCCGGTCGCCGCTCAGTTCAGCTTGCGGGTGCCCTCGGGCAGGCCACCACCGGCGTAGACGTCGGTGGCGAGGTCCTCCAGCGCGGTCAGCGCCACGTTCTGGCTCCACGGCCCGTAGGACACGCGGGCGACGCCCAGCTCCTGCGCGCGCTTCAGCGGGATCGACCCGGGGATGCCGATCAGGTTGACCCGGCGCTCACCGAGCGCCTCGACCAGGCGTCCGACCTGGGTCTCGTCGAGCTTGCCCGGCACGAAGAAGTTCGACGCGCCGGCGTCGAGGTAGGCCTTCCCGCGCTCGATCGCGTCCGCCAGCACCGCCTCGGGGTCCTTGTCGCCGGCCTTGAGGAACGCGTCGGTGCGGGCGTTCAGCACGAAGTCCACGCCCGCCGACTCCGCCGCGGCGACGGCCGCCTCGACCGCCTTCACGGCGTCGGCGAGCGGCTTGACCTGGTCCTCCAGGTTCGCTCCGACGATGCCGACGTCGATCGCGCGGGCCACGGTGCCGCCCGGGTCGCCGTAGCCGGCCTCCAGGTCCGCGGTGACCGGCAGGTCGCCCGCGACCTTCGCGATCAGCCCGACCTCAGCGATCATCAGGTCGCGCGGGATGTTCTCGCCGTCCTCGTAGCCGCGGGAGGCGGCGATGCCGTGGCTGGCGGTGGCCAGGGCCTTCGTGCCCGGCGTCTCGGCGACGACCTTCGCGGTGATCGCGTCCCAGACGTTGACGACGAGCAGCAGCTCGGGCGCGGCGTGCAGTTCCTGCAGCTTCGTGGCCTTCTCGGCGGTGGAGGTCATGGGGTCACCGTAGGGCGGTTCCGGGACCGCCGCCGCGTACCCAGAACTGGGGATCTGTCGTGTCCCTGACAGCGGTGGGGCCGTCCGACCCCGATTCTGGTGCCGTGCTCCGAGACCGGCCCGATACCCGACACCCGACCGCCCCGCGGGGTGGCCTCGGGTCGTCCGCGCTCGTCCTGGGAGCACTGGGCTCGGTGTTCGTCGCCGCCGCCATCGCGCTGTCCGCGGTGTCGCCGCTGACCGTCGCCGGTCTCGCCCTCGCCTCCGCCGGGGTGGTCCTGACGATCGGCGGTCTGGTGCTCGGCACCCTGGGCGCGGTCCGCGCCTGCCCGGGCCGGTCCCGCACCGCGATCTCCGCCGCGGGGCTGTCGATCGCCGGGCTGGCCGGCGGGCTGATCTGGCTGGCCGCCTTCGTGATCCTCGCCGTCACCGGGCCGGGCCCCGCCCCGCTCGACGGTCCCGACACCACACCGGCCTGTGCGCCGGACGTCTGCCACGTCCACTGACATGCGGGCCGACCGCCCGGCCCGATCACCGCGGGGCCCGCGCGGCACGGTCGGCAGGGGGCGTCGCCCGGCGGAGGTGAGGGCCTCGATGCGCGAGCACGGCGCCGAGCTCGCCCTCGCGCTATCGTCGGTGGCCGGCGACGACGTGACGGGCCGCCCGTGCCGGTGCCGGGGGATGGGCGACCTGATCACGGGGTAACCGGTGGTGTGCCACCGATTCCCTGCACCGACGCCGTCGCACGGCGGCAGCCCGACGTGCCCGGGCCGGGCGCCTCCGGCGCGTCCGCGACCACTGTCACCGTCGCGACGCCGACGTTCCTGCCGCAGCACGCCCATGCGCCGTCGCGCCGGGTACCCGCCGACGACCCGATCGCGTTCCGGCCGTGGCACGGGTTCGCCGCGCACCGCCCGACGGGACCGGTGGACCGGCTCCGCCGCCGCGCCTGCGACGAGCTCGGCGCGCGGTGCGGCGGTGCGGACCCGGTCGCGGTGACCGGGATGCGGTCCGCCTCGGAACTGCCCGACTGATGGCCGCCGTGTTCGTCGTCGGCGCGGGGCCGGGCATCGGCCGCTCCGTCGCCCGCCGCTTCGCCGGCTCCGGGCACCCGGTCGGGGTGCTCGCCCGCTCGTCGTCCACCGTCGACGGTCTGCTCGCCGACCTGCCCGACGGGGCGGCCGGCGCCACCGCCGACGTCGCCGACGAGGCCGCGCTGCGCGCCGCCCTCGGCGGCCTGGTCGAGCGGCTCGGGGTGCCCGAGGTCGTCGTCTACAACGCCGGGGTGATCCGCACCGACACCGTCACCGGGCTCGATGCGGCCACGCTGCTCGACACCTGGGCGGTCAACGTCGGCGGCGCGGTCACCACCGCCGCGGCGCTGCTGCCGGCGATGGCCGACGGGGACGGCGGCAGCTACCTGATGACGGCCGGCATGCCGCACCCGCTCCCGCAGCTGACGAGCCTGTCGCTGGGCAAGGCCGGGCTGCGCGCGCTGGCCGAGCTGCTCGACGCCGAGTTCGGGCCGCGGGGGGTGCGGTCGGCGACCGTGACCGTGTGCGGGCCGGTCGCGCCGGGAACCGCCTACGACCCGGACGACATCGCCGAGCACTACGCCCGGCTGCACCGGCTGCCCGCCGGGGCGTGGCCGGTGGACGTGCGCCACGGCGACCCGGCCGACGCTGCGGGCTGACCCCCTCCCCGCCCTGTGGCGTCCGGCTCTGTCGTACCCGCCCGCCGTACCCCGCCGCGTCGGGTGGCGCAGAACGGTCGTGCACGATTGATCATCGGGTGGAACGGGAACCCAGGACATGCACGTCCCGCCATGCGATCCGGAGGTCGTCCCGTGCCCGAGTTCCCCGCCATCCACCACCTCGCCCTCTCGGTCACCGACCTGGAGGTCAGCGAGCCCTGGTACTCGAAGCTGATCGGCTCGGAGCCGGCGATGACGTTGTCCGACGGGCCGTTCCACCGCCGCGTGTTCGCGCTGCCCTCGGGCCAGTTGCTGGGCCTGACCCGGCACGACTCCGTCTACACCGGTGACGCGTTCGCCCCGGACCGGCCGGGCATGGACCACGTCGGGTTCGGCGTCGCGGACCGGGCGGAGATCGAGCAGTGGCGCGACCACCTGGATTCGGTCGGGATCGCCCACGACGGGATCGTCGAGGCCGACTACGGCCTGGCCCTGTCGTTCAAGGACCCCGACGGCAACGCGCTGGAGTTCTTCCACCTCGCCTCGTAGCCCCGCTACGACGCCCGCCCGCCGGGCCCGTGGGTGAGCGCGGGGTCCTCGGCGGAGCCGGATGTGCCCGAACAGGGCTTGACCTCGAGCGGGGTTCAGCTCCGAGCATGGGCCCATGACCACCGAACCGGCCCGCTGGGCCTACCTGTTCGAGCACCCCGGCGCCGACCCCGACCGTGACCGCCTCGTGCTCGAGTCCGGTGGGCAGCGCTCGATGGTCGTCGCCGTCGCGTCGACCGCGGACGCGCCCGTCGTCGCCGCCGGCCTGGTCCGCGACGAGCGGGTCACCCTGGTCGAGCTGTGCGGCGGCTTCGGCAGCGGTGACGTCGCCGCCGTCGCTGCGGCCGTCGGGGACCGCGCCGCCGTCGGGCACGTCGTGTTCGGCGCCGACCAGATCCCGGCCGCCGCGGCCTACGCGAGCGCCGCGGCCGTCGCGGCGGCCGGTGCCGCGCCCGCGGGGTGAGGGTCCCGAGAGCCGGCCGGGCGGGCCGGCGCACCTGCGGCAGGTCGGCGTGTGCGGCGGCAGCAGCCCCACCGTCGGCGGGCAGCTCACCTGCTCGAACCGCGCGCTGCGGGCAGCACGACCACCGCGGGCCAGCTGACGACGGTCCGGCCGGCGCCGTAGCGGCGATGGGCCCCGATCGCGTGCTCGTGGCTCGCCAGGTGGCGTCACGACCGCTCGCAGGCGGGTCGGGTCGCGCGGCCGGTCTCGACGAGCGCACGGAGCCGGTCGAGGTCGCCGCACAGCCCGCGGGCGAGCAGCCACCGCAGCGGGCCGGGGACGAGCCGCAGCAGACCCGGCGGCCGGACGCGCAGCTCCAGCCGGACCCGGCACGAGCCGTCCGGCAGCGGCTCGACCTCGCGCGACCCGTCGGCGTCGACGCCGGACGTGGTCCGCCAGGCGAACCTGCGGCCGGGGGTCACGTCGGTGACCACGCCGTCGTTGCGGGTGGTCCGGCCTGCGGCCCGCAGCACCTCCCGGGTGGTCGAACCCGGCCCCACCGGGCCCGGTGGGGTGGGGACCATCGAGCGCACCCCCGCCCGCCACTGCCGGTCGCAGGCGTAGTCGGCGAGCACGGTCCAGGCGTCGGCCGCCGGTGCGGCGACGGTCGTGGCGGCGGAGACGGTGAGTGTCGTCATGCTCGAACAGTACGACGTCGAAATATTTGAGCACAATGTTTTCGACGTCGACCTACGATCGGGGTGTGCCCGAACGCGATGCCGTCGACGACCTCGTCGACCAGTGGCGACACGAGCGCCCCGACCTCTCCCCGGACGGCCTGGCGGCGATGGCGACCATCGCCCGGCTCGGCCGGTTCGCCGCACTCGTCGCACCCCGGGTCGAGCGGGTGTTCGCCGCGCACGGGCTGCGGACCGGGGAGTTCGACGTGCTCGCCGCGCTGCGCCGGGCCGGTGCGCCGTACGTGCTGACCCCCACCCGGCTCAGCCGCGCGCTCATGCTGTCCCCGGCCGCGACGACCCACCGGCTCGACCGGCTCGACGACGCGGGCTGGGTGGAGCGCAACCTCGACCCGGAGAACCGCCGCAGCATCCTGGTCCGTCTCACCGACCCCGGCCGCGAGCTCGTCGACCGGGCCGTCGCCGACCACGTCGACAACGAGCGGCGGATCCTCGGCCCGCTCGGCCCGGACGACCGCGCCCTCCTCGACGGGCTGCTACGACGCCTGCTCGCCGGTGTCGAGGACCCCTGACCGCTCGCCGGGTTCGACGCTCGCCCGCGCCAGCGCGACCGTCGCCACCACGAGCACGACCACCAGGACCGCGACGAGCAGGCACCCCGCCCCGCCGGTGGCCAGCCGCTCGTCGAGCACGGTCACCCCGACGACCGCCGCGACCACCGGTTCCCCGACGACCACCGCCGGCAGCGAGGCCCCGAGCGCGCCGGCCTGGAACGCGGTCTGCTGCAGCAGCGTGCCCCCGACGACGGCGACCGCGAGCGCCCAGCTCTCCCACGACGTCAGCAGTGCGACGAGCCCGTCGGACAGCGTGTCGACCACACCGAGGGTGAGTGCGGCGACGACGCCGTAGGCGATCCCGGTCGCCGCGGCGAGCAGCAGCGCCCGGGCGGTGCCGGTCGCACTCCGGGCCGCGACGAGGCACGCGGCGAACAGCACGAGCAGCACCGACCCGGTCGGCGCCCAGGCCGCGAGGCCCGCCCGGTCGACCCCGGCGGTCGGCTCGCCGACGGTCACGAACAGCACCAGCGCCACCACCAGGACCGCGGCCCAGACCAGCTCGCGGCGCGACGGGCGCCGCCCGGCCCACCACGCGGCCAGCGGCAGCGCGAACACCAGCTGGGTCACGATGAGCGGCTGCACCAGCAGCAGCGACCCGAACCCGAGCGCGACGGCCTGCATCGCGAACGCGGCGGTGTCGCCGAGCGACCCGGCCAGCCAGCGCGGGTCGCGGACCAGCCGGGCGAGCATCGCCGTGCCGCGGTCGTGCGGGTCCGCCGCCGCCGAGGTCTGCTGGGCGACGGCGGCGAGCGCGAAGAGCAGCGCCGACAGCAGCGCGGCGCCGACCGCGGCGATGGTGCTCAGCGGATCAGGAGATCGACGATCCGGCGGGCATGGCCTCGAACCGCATGTCCGGGAACTTGCGCTGGATGATGTCCATCCGCCACTTGTTGGTGAACAGCGCGAGGTGCTCGCCGTCGGCGTCGCGGCGCAGGACCTCGCACTCGGACTGCCCGGCCAGCTTCTCGACCGCCTCGGCGTCGACCAGGCGCGCGATCTGGTACGGCAGCCGGTCCAGGGTGACCGGGGCGTTGAACTCGGTCTCCAGCCGTGTGGTGACGACGTCGAACTGCAGCGGCCCGACCGCGGCGAGCACCGG
Source organism: Pseudonocardia sp. 2-7 (assembly GCF_056341085.1). Classification (NCBI taxonomy): domain Bacteria; kingdom Bacillati; phylum Actinomycetota; class Actinomycetes; order Pseudonocardiales; family Pseudonocardiaceae; genus Pseudonocardia; species Pseudonocardia sp. 2-7. The sequence goes on along the minus strand of NZ_CP094507.1, from coordinate 4,313,355 downwards.
CGCCTGGTCGCCGCGCAGGTCCGAGCGCAGGATCTGGATGACCGCCTCGTTGCCGAGCTGCTCGATACCCTTGCGGAACTGCTTGTACTTGCCCGCGTCCTTCGCGCGGATCACCGCGAAGTGCTCGGGGGCGAACGCCGGGATCGACGGGAACTCGACCGGGTCGGCGGCGTAGAGGGTGTCGCCGGGGCGCAGCGCGGAGGCGTTGACCAGGCCGACGATGTCGCCGGGGAACGCCTCCTCGACGGTCTTGCGCTCGGCGCCGAACACCGACTGGGCGTACTTGGTGGCGAACGGCTTGCCGGTCGCGGCGTGGGTGAGCACCATGCCGCGCTCGAACCGGCCCGAGCAGATCCGCAGGAACGCCATCCGGTCGCGGTGCGCCTTGTCCATGCCGGCCTGGACCTTGAAGATCAGTCCGGAGGTGGGCGCCTCGAGCGGGCGGTCGTCGCCCTTCACGTCCGGGCGGGGGGCGGGCGGCGGGGCCAGGTCGACCAGGGAGTCGAGCAGCCGGGCGACGCCGATGTTCGACAGCGCCGACCCGAACAGCACCGGGGTCGCCTTGCCGGAGCGGAAGCCCTCCTCGTCGAACCCGGCGCCGATCTCGTCGAGCAGGCCCAGCTCGTCCTGCGCGTTCTGCCAGTACTCCGGCTCCTGCGCGGCGATGGTCTCGGCGTCGACGACCTGCGCGGTGGCCTTGGTGGCGCCGCCGGCGGCCCGGGTGAACGCGGTGTACTCGCCGGTGGTGCGCTCGATGAGGCCCTTGAACTGTCCGGCGATGCCCAGCGGCCAGGTCAGCGGCATCGGGCGCAGGCCGATGGTCTGCTCGACCTCGTCGAGCAGCTCCAGGGCCTCGCGGCCGGGCCGGTCCCACTTGTTGACGAAGGTGACGATCGGGACGCCGCGCGAGCGGCAGACGTCGAAGAGCTTGAGGGTCTGCGGCTCGAGGCCCTTCGCGGCGTCGAGCAGCATCACCGCGGCGTCGACGGCGGCGAGCACCCGGTAGGTGTCCTCGGAGAAGTCGCCGTGGCCGGGGGTGTCGAGCAGGTTGATCACGCAGTCGCGGTAGGCGAACTGCAGCACCGCCGAGGACACCGAGATGCCGCGGGCGCGCTCCATCTCCATCCAGTCCGAGGTGACGCCCTTCCGGCCGGACTTGCCGTGCACCGCACCGGCGGAGTCGATGACCTCGGCGTGCAGCGCCAGCGCCTCGGTCAGGGTCGACTTGCCCGCGTCGGGGTGGGAGATCACCGCGAACGTGCGCCGGCGGGCGGTCTCGCCGACGACGCGTGCGTCGGTGGCGGATCCGGGCTGCCGGGCTTCGCTCTCGGTGGTGCTCACACCCGCATTCTAGGCGCCGCCACCGACAGCCCCCGACGACGGCGCCCGGCTCAGGTCGACCACGCAGAACACGTTGCCGTCGGGGTCGGCCAGGACGACGAAGTCGGGCTCGGCGGGGTAGCCGTCCCAGTCGGGCAGGGTCGCCCCCAGCGATCCGAGCCGCGCGACCTCGGCCTCCTGCTCGTCGGTGGTGTCGACCAGGAGGTCCAGGTGCAGGCGGGGCCTGGGCTCGGGTGGGGAGGCACTGCGCATCAGGCCGAGTACCCGGTCGCCGCCGGGGCCGGTCAGGGTGCGCCAGGACGGGCTCGCCCACTCCTCGGAGACCTGCAGGTGCAGCGCGGCGGCCCAGAACGCGGCGGCCCGGTCGAGGTCGGCGACGCCGACGACCGGGAACCCCAGCCGCAGCACGGCTCAGGCCCCCGCTTCCAGCAGCGCCCGCATGTCGGGCAGGTCGAAGTGCTCGACGGTCGCCCACGCCGACGGGCTGCCGTGGTGCGGGTCGGCCCCCGCGGCGAGCAGCGCGGTCACCGACGGCGCCGACCGGGCGAACAGCGCGGCGGCGAGCGCGGTCTGGCCGCGGTCGTTGGTGTGGTCCGGCGCCGCGCCGCGGGCCAGCAGGTCGGCGACGACGGCGTCGTGGCCGTAGTAGGCGGCGAGGATCAGCAGGGTGTCGCCCTTGGGGTCGGTCAGGCCGACCGGGACGCCCGCGTCGAGGTAGGCGGCCAGCTGCTCCGCCGCACCCTCACGGGCCAGGTCGAACATCCGGTGCGCGAGTTCCACGGCGGCCTGGTCCACCCCGCCACGGTAGGGGTGCCGCGGCCACCCCGCCGGGCGGCGGCCGCGGTACCGGACCCGGCCCGCCACCCGTCCGGGAACCCTCGGCGCCGGGTGGCTGTCGGGGGTCGCCGCTAACCTGCGCGTCGTGAGCTCCCAGTCCGACGCCCCGCAGGCCCGCGAGCGCCACGCGCAGCTGGCGGCCGAGGTGGCCGACCACCAGTTCCGGTACTACGTGCTGGACGCGCCGGTCGTCTCCGACGGCCAGTTCGACGAGCTGTGGCACGAGCTGCTCGCGCTGGAGGAGGCGCACCCCGAGCTGGTCACGCCGGACTCGCCGAGCCAGCGCGTCGGCGGCACGTTCTCCACCGACTTCACCGCCCACGACCATCTCGAGCGGATGCTGTCGCTGGACAACGCCTTCTCGCCCGAGGACCTGCGCACCTGGCAGGAGCGGGTGACGAAGGAGGTCGGCGAGGACCTGCACTACCTGTGCGAGCTCAAGATCGACGGACTGGCGGTGAACCTGCTCTACACCGACGGGCGGCTCACCCGCGCGCTGACCCGCGGTGACGGGCGCACCGGCGAGGACATCACGCTCAACATGCGCACCCTCGCCGAGGTGCCCGAGCAGCTCACCGGTACCGACGAGTTCCCGGTGCCGGGGCTCGTCGAGGTCCGGGGCGAGGTCTACTTCCGGCTGGAGGACTTCGAGCGGCTCAACGCCTCGCTGGTCGAGGCGGGCAAGGAACCGTTCGCGAACCCCCGCAACACCGCGGCCGGCTCACTGCGGCAGAAGGACCCGCGGGTCACCGGCTCGCGCAACCTGCGGCTGATCTGCCACGGCCTGGGCAAGCGGGAGGGGTTCACCCCCGACACCCAGTCCCACGCCTACGACGCGCTGGTCGCCTGGGGCCTGCCGATCTCCCCGCGCACGACCGTGCTGCAGGGCATCGAGAAGGTGATCGAGTACGTCGAGCACTGGGGCGAGCACCGGCACGACGTCGAGCACGAGATCGACGGCGTCGTCGTGAAGGTCGACGAGGTGGCGCTGCAGCGCAGACTCGGTGCGACCTCCCGGTTCCCGCGCTGGGCGATCGCCTACAAGTACCCGCCGGAGCAGGCCACCACGCGGCTGCTCGACATCCGGGTCAACGTCGGGCGCACCGGCCGGGTCACCCCGTTCGCGGTGATGGAGCCGGTGAAGGTCGCCGGGTCCACGGTCGAGATGGCGACCCTGCACAACGCCGACGAGGTGCGCCGCAAGGGTGTGCTGATCGGCGACCGGGTGGTCATCCGCAAGGCGGGCGACGTGATCCCCGAGGTGCTGGGTCCGGTCACCGACGTGCGCGACGGTTCCGAGCGCGAGTTCGTGATGCCGACGCACTGTCCCGAGTGCGGCACCGCGCTCGTGCAGCAGAAGGCGGGCGACGTCGACCGGCGCTGTCCGAACGCCCGCTCCTGCCCGGCTCAGCTGCGGGAGCGGTTGTTCCACGTCGCGGGCCGCGGCGCGTTCGACATCGAGGGGCTCGGCTACGAGGCCGCGGTGGCGCTCCTGACCTCGGGCGTGCTGACCGACGAGGGTGACGTGTTCGCCCTGACCGAGGACGACCTGCTGCGGACCGAGCTGTTCCGCAACCAGAAGGGCGAGCTGACGGTCAACGGCCGCAAGCTGCTCACGAACCTGGAGGCGGCGAAGGACCGGCCGCTGTGGCGGGTGCTGGTGGGACTGTCGATCCGCCACGTCGGGCCGACCGCCGCACAGGCGCTGGGCCGCGAGTTCGGGTCGATGGAGGCCCTGGAACGCGCCGCGGCGCAGGCGAGGGCGGACACCGAGGCGGCCGGGGTCGCGATCGTCTCCGACGGGACGGCGGGGGAGGACGACGCCGCGGCCGAGGCCGCGGCGCCGACGGTCGAGGGCGCCGCCGCCGAGGCGGCCGGCGACGTCGAGACCGCGGAGGCGGAGGCTGCGACCGCCGCCGGGGCGGCGGACTCCCCACAGGCCGTGGACGGCGCCACGGGTGTGGACGGCGCGGAGAACGCCGACGAGAACGCCGACGAGAACGCCGCGGCCGCCGAGGCCGCGAAGCAGGAGCGGGCGGCCGCGCGCGCCCGGGCGAAGGCGGTGGCCGAGGCACTCGCCCCGATCGCCGGGGTCGACGGCGTGGGCCCGACCATCGCGGCGGCGGTGCGGGACTGGTTCTCCGTCGACTGGCACCGCGAGGTCGTGCAGAAGTGGCGGGCGGCGGGCGTCGCGATGGAGGACGAGGTCGACGACTCGGTGCCCCGCTTCCTGGAGGGCCTCTCGATCGTGATCACCGGCTCGATGGAGAACTGGTCCCGCGACGAGGCCAAGGAGGCGATCATGGCCCGCGGCGGGCGCGCGGCCGGGTCGGTGTCGAAGAAGACGGCGTTCGTCGTCGCGGGGGAGGCGCCCGGCTCGAAGTACGACAAGGCCGTCGAGCTCGGGGTGCCGGTGCTGGACGAGGCCGGGTTCTCGGTCCTGCTCGACCGCGGTCCCGATGCGGCGCGCGAGCAGGCCGCCGACGCCTGACCGCAGGGCCGCCGCCGTCCGGTCCACGCCGTCCGGCGACACGACGTGCGCCACGCCGACGGTGAGCGACCGTTGACCGGGCGTGTTCGTCGTCCGGCGCGGCCCGGTGGCCGGACGTCGACGTCCCCCGGGCGCGCCCGCGCCCGGCCGCGGGCGCGGGTCGATCACCGCCTACTCTCGGTTGCACGGCGGGGTCCTCCCGCGGGAGCACGACCACTCGGATCGGGGAACACACGGTGTTGCAGGCGGCGCTCAACGGCTCACGACCGGCGGACGCGCACCCGGCGCTGCCGACCCTGGCCCGCCACCTCGCCCGCGACGCCCGGGCCGTCGCCCGGCTCGGCGTCACCTCGGTGCACGTGCACCCGCGCGACGACAGCGGTGCCGAGTCGATCGAGCCCGCCGTGGTCGGCGACGTCGTCTCGCTGATCCGCCAGGAGGCCCCGGGCATCGAGATCGGGGTCCCGACCGGGCGCTGGATCCAGCCCGACCCGAAGGACCGTGTCGAGACCGTCCTGTCCTGGGGCCGGCTCGGCTCCGGCAAGCCCGACGTGTGCGGCGTCAACGTGCACGAGCTCGGCTGGACCGAGGTCTGCCACGCCGCGTGGTCGGTCGGCATCGCCGTCGAGCTCGGCGTCTGGACCAGCGGCGACGCCGTCACCCTCCGCCAGAACGGGCTGCCCCCGGGGACCCGGCGGGTGATCGCGGAGTCGACGGTGATCGACCCCGAGACCGCCGTCGCCGAGGGCATCCGGATCCTGCGCGCCCTTGGTCAGCCCCCCGTCCCCGTGCTGCTGCACGGCGAGGAGGAGGGCGCCTGGCCGGTGCTGGAGTACGCGACCCGGGTCAACATCGACACCCGGATCGGCTTCGAGGACGTCCTGGTCCGCCCCGACGGCTGGCTCGCGACCGGCAACGACGACCTCGTCCGCACCGCCCTGTCGATCCGGGTCTGACCCGCCGGGCCGTCGCCCCGGCCGCTCGTCCACTCCCGGCGCTGCCCCCAGGGGAACTCTCGTGGCTTAGAGCGCTACGAACGTTCCCCTGGGGGCAGCCCCGGGCCTGGGGGAGGGGGGCGGTGGCGCGGCGGGTCAGGCCTTCAGGACCGTCGCGACGATCCCGGCCAGGTGCGCCAGCCGCGCCAGCTCCGACGGCCGGAACACCGGCCCACCCGGCCGCCCGACCACCAGGGTCTTCGGTGGCGCCCCGGTCCCGAACGGCGCGGCGGCCAGCTCGGTGTCCATCGCCCGCCAGGGCTCGGGCACCCAGTGGCTCTCGTCGAGGGCGATCGCCCGGTCCAGCGGCAGCCAGGGCAGGTCCCCGGACCGGGTCTCGGGCGCCGCGGAGCTCTCCGCGATCCGGTAGGAGCGGCCGTGCTCGCTGACCGCGACGAGCGCCCACCCTGCGCGGAACAGCCTCGGCACCTCGGCGGCGAGCAGGTCGAGCCCGTGCGCGTGGTCGCCGGCGATCTCGTCGAGCAGCTCCAGCTCGCGGTGGGTGTCCAGCTGCCCGGTGTGCGGGCGCACCGACTCCACCGACACCCCGGGCACCGACTCGGCAGCGGTGATGAGCACGTCCGGCGGCCGGTTGGTCGGCAGCTCGACGGCGATGTCGTCGACCGCCTGGCCGTCGCCACGCTCCACGACGTCCACGCTCAGGATGTCCGCCCCGGCCCCGCCGAGTGCGGACGCGACGGCGCCGAGATTGCCGGGCTTGTCCGGGAGGACGACCCGGAGCAGGAACGACACGGAGTGGATCCTCTCCCTCGACAGCGGGCGCCTCGTCGGCACGCGCATGCACCCCACCGGAGCGGCGGGGAGCGGTTCCGGGCGGGAACGATGATCCTGCCACCCACGGGTCCCTCGGTCACCCGCCACCCGCAGCGGGGTGTGCGCGCCCGGTCACCGGGGGGCGATCGGCCGGTGGACCGGCGGGAATAGACTCGGCGGGTAGACCGGCGCGCGCGGGAGCGACCGGGTCGTGTCGGCAGCCGGACCGGCGGTCGCACCGTCGTCGCCGCTGCCACGGCACCGCCACGACCGTCCACCCGCCGTCGTCATCATCGGACACCATCTCGAGGAGGGGCATGACCGCCGATTCCGCGGAGCGGACGGGCGGGGTCATCACCCGGGACGAGGTCGCACACCTCGCCCGGCTGGCCCGCCTGGCCGTCACCGACTCCGAGCTGGACACCTTCGCGTCCCAGCTCGACGTCATCATCGGGTCGGTGGCCCGGGTCGGGGAGGTCGCCGCCGACGACATCCCGCCGACCTCGCACGCCGTCCCGCTGGAGAACGTCTTCCGCCCGGACGAGCGCCGCCCCGGCCTGAGCCAGGAGCAGGCGCTCGCCGGCGCCCCGGCCGCCGAGGACGGGCGCTTCCGCGTCCCGCGGATCCTGGGGGAGGAGCAGTGAGCGACCTGATCCGGCTGACCGCCGCCGAGCTCGCCGAGAAGATCCACTCCCGTGAGGTCTCCGCCGTGGAGGCCGCGCAGGCCCACCTCGACCGGATCGCCGCCGTCGACGGTGAGGTGCACGCGTTCCTGCACGTCGGAGCCGAGTCCGCGCTGGCCGGCGCCGCGCTGGTCGACGAGCGGATCGCCGCGGGCGAGGCGCCGGAGTCCCCGCTGGCCGGGGTGCCGCTGGCGCTCAAGGACGTGTTCACCACCTCCGACATGCCCACCACCTGCGGCTCGCGGATCCTCGAGGGCTGGCAGCCGCCCTACGACGCGACGGTCACCGCGCGCCTGCGCGCCGCCGGGATCACGATCCTGGGCAAGACCAACATGGACGAGTTCGCGATGGGCTCGTCCACCGAGCACTCCGCGTACGGCGTCACCCGCAACCCGTGGGACACCTCCCGGGTGCCGGGCGGCTCCGGCGGCGGCTCGGCGGCGGCGCTGGCCGCGTTCGAGGCGCCGCTGGCGATCGGCACCGACACCGGTGGCTCGATCCGCCAGCCCGCCGCGTTCACCGGCACCGTCGGCGTCAAGCCCACCTACGGCCAGGTCTCCCGCTATGGGCTGGTCGCCTGCGCGTCGTCGCTGGACCAGGGCGGGCCGTGCGCGCGCACCGTGCTGGACGCGGCGCTGCTGCACGAGGTCATCGGCGGCCACGACCCGCGCGACTCGACCTCGATCGACCGGCCGGTCCCGGCCGTCGTCGAGGCGGCGCGCCAGGGCGCGACCGGGGACCTGTCCGGGCTGAAGGTCGGCGTCGTGCGTGAGCTGGGGGGCGAGGGCTACCAGCCCGGCGTCCGGTCGGCGTTCGACGCGTCGCTGCGCAGCCTGGAGAAGCTGGGCGCCGAGATCGTCGAGGTCGGGTGCCCGCACTTCGAGTACGGCATGGCCGCGTACTACCTGATCCTGCCGAGCGAGGTGTCGTCGAACCTCGCCCGGTTCGACGCCATGCGCTACGGCCTGCGCGCGGCGCAGGGCCGCTCCGCGGAGGAGGTCATGGCCAACACCCGCGAGCAGGGCTTCGGGCCCGAGGTCAAGCGGCGGATCATGCTCGGCACCTACGCGCTGTCCAGCGGCTACTACGACGCCTACTACGGGCAGGCGCAGAAGGTCCGCACGCTGATCAGCCGGGACTTCGACGCGGCGTTCGCCCAGGCCGACGTGCTCGTGTCGCCGACCGCGCCGACCGTGCCGTTCCCGATCGGGGACAAGGTCGACGACCCGCTGGCCATGTACCTGAACGACCTGGCCACCATCCCGACCAACCTGGCCGGGGTCGCCGGCATGTCGGTGCCCAACGGGATCTCCGAGGGGCTGCCGACCGGTCTGCAGATCATGGCGCCCGCGCTCGGCGAGGCCGTCATGTACCGCGTCGGGGCGGCGTTCGAGGCCGCCCGCGACGCCGACGAGGGCGGTCCGCTGATCGCCCGTGTCCCGGAGGTTGCTGGGGTGAGGGCATGACCACGTCCGTGGAGCTGGTCGACTTCGACGACGTCGTCGCCCGTTACGACCCGGTGCTGGGCATCGAGGTGCACGTCGAGCTGTCGACGAACACCAAGATGTTCTGCGGCTGCCCGACGGAGTTCGGCGCCGAGCCGAACACCCAGGTCTGCCCGGTCTGCCTGGGCCTGCCCGGCGCGCTGCCGGTGGTCAACCGGGCCGCGGTGGAGTCGGCGATCCGGATCGGCCTGGCGCTGAACTGCTCGATCGCGCCGTGGGGCCGGTTCGCCCGGAAGAACTACTTCTACCCGGACATGCCGAAGAACTTCCAGACCTCCCAGTACGACGAGCCGATCGCCGTCGACGGGTTCCTGGACCTGACCCTGGACGACGGCGAGGTCGTCCGGATCGGCATCGAGCGCGCGCACATGGAGGAGGACACCGGCAAGTCGCTGCACGTGGGCGGCTCCGACGGTCGCATCCACGGCGCGGACCACTCGCTGCTGGACTACAACCGGGCGGGCGTCCCGCTGATCGAGATCGTCACGAAGATGATCCCGGACACCGGGGCACGCGCCCCGGAGGTGGCCCGCGCCTACGTCACCGCGCTGCGCGACCTGATCCAGTCCCTGGGCGTCTCCGACGTCCGGATGGACCAGGGCTCGATGCGTGCCGACGTGAACCTGTCGCTCTCGCCGAAGGGCGGCGCGCTGGGCACCCGCACCGAGACGAAGAACGTCAACTCGCTGCGGTCGGTCGAGCGCGCGGTCCGGCACGAGATGGGCCGCCAGGCCGGCGTGCTGGACGCGGGCGGCGAGATCGTGCAGGAGACCCGGCACTTCGACGAGTCCACCGGCCACACCCGCGCCGGGCGGCGCAAGGAGACCTCGGAGGACTACCGGTACTTCCCGGAGCCCGACCTGGTCCCGATCGCGCCCTCGGCCGAGTGGGTCGAGGAGCTGCGCGGCACCCTGCCCGAGCTGCCGTGGGAGCGCCGCAAGCGCATCCAGACCGAGTGGGGGATCTCCGACGAGGAGATCCGCGACCTGGTCAACGGCGGGGCGCTGGAGCTGGTCGAGGCCACCGTGGCGGCGGGTGCGCCGTCGCAGGAGGCCCGCTCGTGGTGGGTGTCCTACCTCGCCCAGCAGGCCAACACCCGTTCCGTCGAGCTCGTCGACCTCGCGATCACGCCGGAGCAGGTCGCCCGGGTGGTCGAGCTGGTCGCCACGGGGGAGCTGACGAACAAGCTCGCCCGCCAGGTCGTCGACGGCGTGCTCGACGGTGAGGGCGGCCCGGACGAGGTCGTCGCGGCCCGCGGGCTGAAGGTCGTCTCCGACGAGGGCGCGCTGATCGCCGCCGTCGACGCGGCGCTGGCCGAGCAGCCCGACGTCGCGGAGAAGATCCGCGGCGGCAAGGTCCAGGCCGCCGGGGCGATCGTCGGTGCGGTCATGAAGGCGACGAAGGGCCAGGCCGACGCCAAGCGGGTCCGGGAGCTGATCGTCGAGCGGGTCGGGGCCTGACCCCTCCTGCGCCACACGCACGGGCCCCGGCCGGACACCGTCCGCCCGGGGCCCGTGCGTCGAGAACGCCACCCGCCGTCGGTTCCTCACCGCGGTCGGCACGGCGGGCCTGCTCGCCGCGTGCGGCTGCTCCGCGGCCACCGTCACGCTGCTCGGCCGGGCGGCCGGGCCGCTCAACCGGAGGCGCGGGTCGCCGTCGCGTCGGGGCCGGCGGCGCCCGGGTCCCCGCCCGGCGCCTCGGGCACGTCCCCGGCGAACTCCAGCGGCGCGGCGCCCGGCAGCGGCCTCCCGGCGGGCTCGACGAGGAACCACACGCTGACCAGCCCGACCAGCCCGGCGCCGATCAGGTAGTAGCCCGGCCAGTCCAGGTTCCCGGTGGCGGTCACCGCGGCCTCGATCACCGCGGGCGCCGTCCCGGCGAACAGCGACACCGCCAGGTTGAACGTCAGCCCGAGGCCGGCGTAGCGGACCAGGGTGGGGAACTGGGCGGGCAGCGTCGACGGGCAGACGCCCGCGAAGCAGACCAGGACCGCGGCCAGCAGTACCAGGCCGGTGGCCTGCCCGGCGAGCCCGAGCTGCAGCAGCCACACGATCGGCAGGCCGAGCACGACCAGCCCGATGCTCCCGGCCGCCAGCAGCGGGCGCCGTCCGATCCGGTCGCTCCAGCGCCCGACGACGACCACCGCGGCCAGCGCGAGCACGGTGACCCCGACCTGCAGCAGGGTCGCGACCTCCCGGCTGGTACCGGCCGCGCCGGAGCGGGGCAGGGTGCCGGTGAGGTAGGTCGGCACGTACGCGGTCAGCACGTAGTTGGTGACGTTCCAGGCGATCACCAGACCGGCGGTGACCAGCGCCGCGGAGCGGTAGCGCTTCACCAGGATCCCGAACGCGCGGCCGTGGGTCATCGTGGCCAGCGCGGGGGAGCGCTCCATGAGCTGGCGGAACGCCGGCGTGTCCTCCAGCCGCAGCCGCAGGTAGACGCCGGCGATGCCGAGCGGGAGCGCCAGCAGGAACGGGATCCGCCAGCCCCAGGCGAGCAGGTCGTCGTCGGGCATCAGGGTCACCAGCGCCGCGGTGACGCCGGCACCGAGGGAGTAGCCGACGATCGTGCCGAACTCCAGCCAGCTGCCGAAGAAGCCGCGCCGCCGGTCGGGGGCGTACTCGGCGACCAACGTGAGCGCGCCGGTGTACTCGCCGCCCGCGGAGAAGCCCTGCAGCATCCGGATGAGCACGACCAGGACCGGCGCCGCGACGCCGATCGTGCCGTGCGACGGGACGAGCCCGAGCAGTACCGTCGCGACGGTCATCAGCAGCACCGTGGCGGCCAGCACCCGCGGCCTGCCCACCCGGTCGCCGAGGTGGCCGAACACGAACCCGCCGAACGGGCGGGCGACGAACGCCGCCGCGAACGCGGCGAGGGTCAGCACCAGCGACCACCGGCCCGCGTCCGGGAAGAACACCCGGTTCAGCACCACCGCGGCCAGGTAGGAGTAGATCCCGAAGTCGTACCACTCGGCGACGTTGCCCACCGACGCCGCGGTGGCGGCCCGGCGGACGGTGGCCTCGTCCTCGACCGCGGTGTCGCGGATCCGGCGACGGCTCCTGCGCGGCTTCTCGATCATGTGGCCCCTTCGCCGTCCGGGCGCGTGCCGGGACGGCCCGGCACGCGGTGCGGCGCCGGTTCTAACAGTGATATATTAGACCGCGCAACAGTGGGCGACAGGTGGATGCAGGATCGGTACCGGGCGGCGTCAGATGGCGCTGGCGCCGCCGCCGGTCGGCGGCTGGATGCGTACGACCCGGTCGTCGGTGGCGCCGGGGGCGCCGCCGTCGCGGTTGACCGTCCCCAGCCACAGCAGGCCGTCCGGGGCGAGGGTGACCGGGCCGATCCGGCCGTAGGTGCCCTCCAGGACCGGCTTCGGGTCGCCGGTGAAGGTGCCCTCGGCGCCCGGGTTGAGCACGAACAGCGCTGTGCCGGTGCTCTGCGCGACGACGACCGCGCCCGGCAGCACCGTGCACCCGGCGACGCCCGGGCGGTCCGGCCAGGTCCAGGCGGGCGCGCCGAGCGTGCCCGGCGTGACGCGGTGCAGGACGTCGCGGCCCGGGGTGCGGTCGGTGACCCAGGTGGTCCGCGCCGCGGGGTCGACGCACACCCCGCCCGGCGCGGTGAGTCCGCGGGCCAGGACCGGCGAGGCACGGTCGGGGTTGCCCGGGGCCGGACGGCCCAGGGTGTCGATTCGCAGCACCGCCCCGGCGAGCGGTCCCGCCCCGGCGGGCGTGGCGACGAGCAGCGAGGAGCCGTCGGCGTCGACGGCCAGCGCCCCGCCCGGCGGCAACCCCTCCAGCACCGGCTTCGGCGCCTCACCGGATGCGATCCGCCAGACCCGTCCCTCGGAGAGGGCGTAGAGCAGGCGGTCCTCGGCGTAGCCGGGGGACAGGACCAGCCCGGTCAGCCCGCCGGCCGGGTCGACCGGCACGGTCGCGACCGGCTGCGGGGTGGCGTTGCGGCGGACCTCGAGGACCCGCCCGGTCCGCCGCTCGGCGACGAGTGCGCGGTCGCCCTGCGGGAGCACCGCCACCGCCCCGACCGGGCCCAGACATGACGCGACGACCTGCGGGTCCGGGTCGACGCACGGCTGCGGCGCCGGCGCGGACCCCTGCTGCTGCGGCGACGGCGCCCCGCTCGGCGGCGGTGTCCGCTCCTCCGGCGCCATCTGCGGCGGCCCGCCGAGCTCGCCCTCTCCCTCGGCCTGCGGGCGCCAGTCGCGGGAGCCCGCGTCGGGGAAGGTGGCGCAGCCGCCCAGCAGCACGACGAGCGTCGCGACGATCAGCAGCAGCCGGGCGGTCACGAGGAACCAGGCTAGGCCCCGCGAGGTGAGTGCCCGGTGAGTACGGTCGGGCGTCATGAGCAGCCCCGTGACCGTCCTGGTGCCGCACACCGTCGGCGCCGAGATCCTGTCCGGTGTGGACGGACTGGACCCGGTTGTCTACGACCCGGAGAAGCCGCTGCCCGACGAGGCCGCCCACGCCCGCGTGCTGGTCGCGCCGTTCCTGGCGGGCTCCGACGCCGTCGGGATCGTCGAGCAGGTCCCGAACCTGGAGCTGGTGCAACTGCTCACCGCGGGCGCCGAGACGTGGATCGGGCGGCTGCCGGAGGGCGTCGGCCTCTCCGACGGACGCGGCGCGCACGGCGGCGCCACCGCCGAGTGGGTGGTGTCGGTGCTGTTGGCCGTCTACCGGCACCTGGACCGCTTCGTGCGTGCCCAGGACCGCGGCGAGTGGGACTACCACCAGACCGAGGAGCTGGCCGGCAAGAAGATCCTCATCGTCGGCGCGGGCGATGTCGGGCAGAGGACCCGGGCCCGTCTGGAGCCCTTCGAGGTGGAGACCACGCTGGTCGGGCGCACCGCCCGCGACGACGTCCACGGCTGGGACGAGCTGCCCGCGCTGCTGCCGCACCACGACGCGACCGTGCTGATCGTGCCGCTCACCGACGAGACCCGCGGCATGGTCGACGCCGGCTTCCTGGCCGCCATGCCCGACGGATCGCTGCTCGTCAACGGCGCCCGCGGGCCGGTCGTGGACACCGACGCGCTGGTCGCGGAGCTGACCTCGGGACGGATCCGGGCCGCCGTCGACGTCACCGACCCCGAGCCGCTCCCCGCGGGCCACCCCCTGTGGTCGGCGCCCGGGCTGCTGCTCACCCCGCACGTCGGCGGCAGCGTGCCGCTGGCGATGCGTCGCGCCTACGGCGTCGCGGCCGAGCAGCTCGCGGCGTTCGCCGCCGGTGACGCGCCGCCGAACCTCGTGACCGGCGCCTACTAGGCGCGCGCCGGTACTGTCGCCGACCATGAGCGGGCCCACGCAGCAGTACGACTGGGGCAACATCTCCGGCGACGAACCGGCGGAGAGGACCCGCCCGGAGCGCATGCCGGTCCCCGCCCACCTCTCCTCCGACATCGGGCTGCTCGTGCTACGGCTGGTCGTCGGGGCGTCCTTCGCCGCGGCGGGCGCCCGCACGCTGTTCGGCGTCGCGGGCGGGATCGGCCTCGACGCCAGCGCGACCGCGCTCGCCGACGCCGGGTTCACGTCCTTCGCCGGCCCGCTGGCCTGGGTGCTCGCGGTCGGCCAGCTGGTCCTCGGCGTGCTGCTCGTGCTGGGGCTGCTGACGCCCTTCGCCGCGGCGGGCCTGCTCGCGACGAAGGGCGTCGCCGTGGTGGTGGCGCTGGTGCCGGCCCTGTCGGTGCCGCTGTTCGCCTCGGACGGCGTGAACTCCCTGGAGCTGGACCTGCTGCTCGGTGCCGGGGCCGCGGCGCTGGTGTTCGCCGGGGCCGGGCGGATCGCCCTCGACGCCGGGCGTACCTACCAGCGACGCCCGCTGCCGTGGTCGGTGCTGTCGCTGCTGGTCGCGGTCGCGGTGGCGCTGCTGGTCCTGTTCGTGCTGCGCCGGTGACCCCTGCCGACGACGCCTGGCTGCGCCCGCTCGCCCGTCGCCGCCGTCGCGACCTCGCGGTGCGGTCACGTACGCCGCTGACCGGCGGGTACGCCTCCGGCGGGGCCGAGCGGATCGACCTCGACGACGGCACCGCGGTCGTCCTGAAGCGGACCGGTGCGGTGGAGACGGCCGCGCTGCGTGCGGTCGCGGTGGTGAACGGACCCGTCCGGCTGCCCCGGATGCTCGGCTCCGGCGACGGCTGGGTGCTGCTCGACCACGAGCCCGGCGCGCTGCTGCGGGTCGGGGCCCCGGTACCCGACGACGTGTGGCGCACCCTCGCGCTGGTCCACGCGCACTGGCGGCGCAACCGGCCGCGCGGCGTCCCCGTCGTCGACGACGCCTGGTGGGCGCGGCTGTGCGGGCACGCCGCGGACCGGCTGAGGGCGGCCGGGCACGACACCGCGGCCGCGTCCGTCGTGGCCTGGGCCGGGGACGACCGCGCCCGCACCGCGCTGCGCGCCCTGCCCCGCACCCTGTGCCACGGCGACGCCCACCGCGGCAACGTCGTCGCCGGTCCGGCCGGTGCGGTGCTGCTGGACTGGGGCAACGCCCGCGTCGCGGTGGGGTCGCTCGACGTCGTGGTGCTGGCCGCGCCCCCGTCCGACGGCCCGGCCGACGCGCCGTCGGCGCCGGTGCCCGCGGTCTACCGGGACACCCTGTCCGGCGCGCTCGGCGCGCCGGACCCGCCCGCCATGGTCGCGGTGGAGACGGCGTGGGCGCGGGCGGCGGCGCACGTGCAGTACCTGCCGTTCGCCGCCGACCACCAGCACCCCGACCGCGTCGCCTCGATGGTCCGGGTCGCCGCCGCGGCCCTCGACGAGCTGGGCGACCTGCTCGTCACCGCCCGCCGCGGCTGATCCCGCCACGGGCGGTGGCCGGGCCCTCGGCTCAGCCCTTCGGCTCGGCCGTGCGACGCAGCCGGGTGTTGACGAACTCGCCCATGCCCCAGCGGCCCAGCTCGCGACCGAAGCCGGAGCGCTTCACCCCGCCGAAGGGCAGCCCGGGCAGCGTCGTGCCGTGCTCGTTGACGTAGGCCATGCCCACCTCGAGCCGGTCGGCGATCTCCTGCGCGCGCTCGATGTCACCGCTCCACACCGACCCGCTGAGCCCGTAGCTCACGTCGTTGGCCAGCGTGACCGCCTCGTCGACCGAGTCGACGCCGTACACCACGGCCACCGGCCCGAAGATCTCCTCGGAGTAGGCGTCCATGTCCTTCGTGACGCCGGTCAGCACGGCCGGTCGGAGGAACGCGCCGTCGCCGTCGGGCACCTCGCCGCCGGTGTGCAGGGTGGCGCCCTGCTCGACGGCGCGACGCACCTGCTCGGCGACGCCGTCGCGCGCCGCGACCGAGGACAGCGGGCCGAGCCGGGTGCCGGAGTCGGTCGGGTCGCCGTGCTCGGTGGCCTCGAACGTCGAGACCAGCACCGACACGAACTCCTCGACCTTGTCGGTCGGCACGATCATCCGCTTCGGGGAGTTGCAGGCCTGGCCGCCGTTCATCAGGCGGGCCCGGGCGGCGACCTTCGCGGTGCGGGCGACGTCGGCGTCGTCGAGGACGATGAACGCGTCCGACCCGCCCAGCTCCAGGACGGCCTTCTTCAGGTTGCGCCCCGCCGTCTCGGCGACCGACGCACCGGCCCGCTCGCTGCCGGTCAGCGAGATCCCCTGGATCCGCGGGTCGGCGATCATGTCGGCGATCTGCTCGTTGGTCGCGTAGACGTTGACGTAGACGTCGTCGGGCACGCCCGCGGTGTGGAAGATCTCGTCCATCACCTCGGCCGAGGCGGCACAGATCGGGGCGTGCTTGAGGACGATCGTGTTCCCGACGACCAGGTTCGGCGCAACGAACCGCGCCACCTGGTAGTACGGGAAGTTCCACGGCATGACCCCGACCAGCGGTCCGATCGGTTCGGTCTGCACCACCGACTCCTGCGCGCCCTGCGGGTCCAGGGTCTCCCGGGTCAGCAGGTCCGGGCCGTGCTCGGCGTACCAGCGGTAGATCGACGCGGCCAGTGCGACCTCGCCCGCGGCCTCCTTGACGGGCTTGCCCATCTCGGTCGCGATCAACGCGGCCAGCTCGTCGCTGCGGGCCTCGTAGGCCTCGGCCACCCGGACCAGGATCTGTGCCCGGTCGGCGGCCGGGGTCGCGCGCCACCCGGGGTAGGCGTCGGTGACGCGGCCCAGGACGTCGGAGACCGCCGCGTCGTCGAGCTCGGGGAACGTCCTCTCGGTCTTCCCGGTGGCGGGGTTCGTGGTCACGTAGGCGGTCATGGTGTCCTTCCGTCGCGGGGTGGCGCGGGTCGCGCTCCTGTCCGACGGATATCCGGCGCGGGGGGACCGGCAAACATCGGGTCCGCCTCGTCACTCCACGCCGGCCGCGGGGCACCGCCGCGCCGCGGCCACCGCCTCCGGCTGAGACGGCGGCCGGGAGCGCTGCTCAGCGGCCGACGTTGCGCTGCAGGTGCGCCGGGTAGCGCTCCCCGGCCACCGCGGACGCCGGTGCGGCCGCCTCGATCTCGGCCATCTCGTCCGCTGACAGCTCCAGCGCGGCGGCCTCGACGTTCTGCTCCAGGTAGGTCCGCCGCTTGGTCCCCGGGATCGGTACGACGTGCTCCCCGCGGCTCTGCACCCAGGCCAGCGCGAGCTGCCCGGCGGTGACCCCGCGGCGCTGCGCGATGGCGGTCAGCGCCTCGACGATGGCCAGGTTCGCGGCCATGTTCTCGTCGGAGAAGCGGGGCAGGCCGCGGCGCATGTCGCCCTCGCCGAGCTGCCCGGTCGAGGTGATCGCGCCGGTCAGGAAGCCGCGCCCGAGCGGGGAGAACGGCACGACGCCGACGCCCAGCTCGGCGCACGTCGGAGCGACCGACTCCTCGATGTCGCGTGTCCACAGCGACCACTCCGACTGCACCGCGGCGGGCGGGTGCACGGCGTGGGCGCGGCGGACGGTGTCCGCGCCGCACTCGGAGAGCCCGTAGTGGCGGATCTTCCCCTCCTCGATCAGCCCGGCGAGCGCGCCGACGGTCTCCTCGATCGGCGTGTCCGGGTCGACGCGGTGCTGGTAGTAGAGGTCGATGTGGTCGACGCCCAGGCGCTGCAGCGACTCCTCGGCGCACCGCCGCACGTAGGCCGGGTCGCCCTGCGCGCCCTGGTTGCCCTGCGCGTCGCGCACGATGCCGAACTTCGTCGCCAGGACCACGCGGTCGCGGCGGTCGGCGATCGCGGCGCCCACGAGCTCCTCGTTGGCGCCGTCGCCGTAGACGTTCGCGGTGTCGAGCAGGGTGACGCCCAGGTCGAGGGCGCGGTGGATGGTCGCGATCGACTCGGCACGGTCGGAGGTGTCGCCGTAGGCCTGGCTCATGCCCATGCAGCCCAGGCCCTGGGCGGAGACGGTGAGATCGCCGAGTCGACGGGTTCCGAGGCCGGTTCCGGTAGCCATGACAACCAACCTAGACGCGAACGGCCCCGGTCCGCAGGAGGGCGGACCGGGGCCGTCGTGCGTGCCGGGTCAGGGGATGCGGCGGACCGCTCCGGTGTCGGCGCTGGTCGCCATGTGGGCGTAGGCGCGCAGCGCCTTCGACACGACGCGCTGCCGGTCGACGGGCTGCCACGGCCGCTCCGAGGACTCCATCTTGGCGCGCCGGTCGGCGAGCGTCTCGGCGTCGACGAGCAGCTCCAGCGACCGGGCGCGGACGTCGAGCCGGATCCGGTCGCCGTTCTCCACCAGGCCGATCGTGCCGCCGGCGGCCGCCTCGGGGGAGATGTGGCCGACCGAGATGCCCGACGAGCCGCCGGAGAAGCGGCCGTCGGTGATCAGGGCGCAGACCTTGCCCAGCCCGGCGCCCTTGAGGAACGCGGTCGGGTGCAGCATCTCCTGCATGCCCGGCCCGCCCGAGGGGCCCTCGTAGCGGATGACCAGCACGTCGCCGGGCTTGATCTCCTTCTTCAGGATCGCCGAGACGGCGTCCTCCTGGCTCTCCAGGACGACGGCCGGGCCCTCGAACTCCCAGATGTCCTCCGGGATGCCGGCGGTCTTGATCACGGCGCCGTCGATCGACAGGTTGCCGCGCAGCACGGCGAGGCCGCCGTCGGCGGAGTAGGCGTGCTCCAGGTCGCGGATGCAGCCGCCTGCGGCGTCGGTGTCCAGGCTCGACCAGCGGTTCTCCGTCGAGAACGCCTGCGTGGTCCGGACCCCGCCCGGCGCGGCGTGGTAGAGCTCGACCGCGGTCTCCGACGGGGCCGACGACCGGATGTCCCACTCGGTGAGCCACTGCTCCAGCGACGGCGAGTGCACCGTGTGCACCCCGGTGTTGAGCAGCCCGGCCCGCCACAGCTCGCCCAGCAGCGCGGGGATGCCACCGGCCCGGTGGACGTCCTCCATGTGGTAGTCCGAGTTCGGCGCGACCTTGCTCAGGCACGGCACCCGGCGGGAGACCGCGTCGATCGCGGCGAGGTCGAAGTCGATCTCGCCCTCCTGCGCGGCGGCCAGGATGTGCAGCACCGTGTTCGTGGAGCCGCCCATCGCGACGTCGAGCGCCATCGCGTTCTCGAACGCCTCGCGGGTGGCGATGTTGCGGGGCAGCGCGGACGCGTCGTCGTCGCGGTACCAGCGGGTGGCCAGGTCCATCACGGTGCGCCCGGCGTTCAGGAACAGCTCGCGGCGCGCGGCGTGCGTGGCCAGGGTGGAGCCGTTGCCCGGCAGGGACAGCCCGAGCGCCTCGGTGAGGCAGTTCATCGAGTTCGCGGTGAACATCCCGGAGCAGGACCCGCAGGTCGGGCAGGCCGAACGCTCGACCTCGGCGAGGCCCGCGTCGTCCACCTCGGACGACGCCGACGCCGAGATCGCGGTGATCAGGTCGGTGGGTGCCTGCGCGACCCCGCCGACGACGACCGCCTTGCCGGCCTCCATCGGCCCGCCGGAGACGAACACGGTCGGGATGTTCAGCCGCATCGCGGCGTTCAGCATGCCCGGCGTGATCTTGTCGCAGTTGGAGATGCACACCAGGGCGTCGGCCGCGTGGCCGTTGACCATGTACTCCACCGCGTCGGCGATGATCTCGCGGCTGGGCAGCGAGTAGAGCATCCCGCCGTGGCCCATCGCGATGCCGTCGTCGACGGCGATCGTGTTGAACTCCTTGGCGACCCCGCCCGCCTCCTTGATCGCGCCCGCGACGAGGTCACCCATGTCCTTGAGGTGCACGTGGCCGGGCACGAACTGGGTGTAGGAGTTGGCGATCGCGACGATCGGCTTGCCGAAGTCGTCGTCGCCCATGCCGGTCGCGCGCCAGAGCGAACGCGCTCCGGCGGCGTTGCGACCGTGGGTGGTGACGCGGGAACGCAGGGCGGGCATCGGTCTTCTCCAGCCGGGTCTTCCGTGGTGGTTCCTGAGGGACCCCGGTGGGCGCGTCGCGGAGCGTGGGCACGAGCCGCCCGGGGGGTGCGGCGCGACGGCGGCGGGGCGGGTCGCGTCCCGCCGGCCGGCGGGCCGATCGCCCGCAACCGTACGCCCCGCGACGGGGGTCAGTGATCCTCGGCCGGATCCTCCGCGTCGCCCACCGCGGCCGGGTCGGCGAACCGGCCGCCGCTGGCGACCGAGAGCGCGGGCAGGTCGCGCGCGTGCACCGCGGGCAGGACGAGGTCGTCGTCCTCGCCCAGCACCGCGCTGACCCGCGAGCGCGAGCCGATCCGCAGACCGCGCACGTCGTCCCAGTCCACGGTGCGGGAGGAGAACGCGCCGCGGACGGTCAGCGTGTCCGGGTCCACGGTGGTGCGGACCCGCAGGATCCAGGCGATCGCCGCGACCGGGGCCACCAGCACGACCCAGAACCACGGCAGGCTGAACACCAGCGGCGTCGACCCGACGACCGCGACCAGGATGGCGAAGATGGTCAGCCGGCTGGGCTTGAACACCAGCGCGCGCGAGCCCACGCGGAGCTTGCGGCCCTCGTCGCGGACCCGGGGGGTCCACGCCAGCTCGCCGTCCACCTGCTGGGACGCCCCCGGGGCCGACTGCGGGTCGGCAGAGGTGGGGTCGGCGGGGACGGCGCGGTCGTCGGTGCTGCTCACGACCCCAGTGTGACAAATCCGGACCGTGACCCCACGGCCCGGACGGGTGGGGTCGTTTGACTCCGTCCGTGGGACGCGTGCTAGCGTCGATGCATGTTCGCCGTTCGAATTCTCGTACTTCTTGGGCGCGTCGTCGCCTGAGTTCGACCTTCTCGAACGACGACGCGCTCACCCTCGCAGCGCCCGGAGTACCGGGCGGCGGGGGTTTTTTCATGTCCAGCTCCGAGTTCAGCCCATGTCCGGCATCTGATCGACACGATCTCCAGCGAGGCAGACCCAGATGACCACCGTCCCCGCCAAGCCCGGCTCGTCCGGCCCGAAGCCGGGCCCGCCGCCCGGCCGGTCCGCGGCCCCCGGCACGTCCCGCAGCGCGGCCCCGGCACCCGGTGAGACCACCGTGCCCGGTCCGCGCATCGTGGACGAGCCCATGACCGGCGCCCAGTCCCTGGTGCGTTCGCTCGAGGAGATCGGCTGCGAGGTCGTCTTCGGACTGCCCGGCGGGACGATCCTGCCCGCCTACGACCCGCTCCTGGACTCGACGAGGGTGCGCCACATCCTCGTCCGCCACGAGCAGGGCGCCGGACACGCGGCGACCGGCTACGCGCAGGCCACCGGCAGGGTCGGGGTCTGCATGGCGACGTCCGGGCCGGGGGCCACGAACCTGGTCACCCCGATCGCGGACGCGCACATGGACTCGGTGCCGCTGGTGGCCATCACGGGGCAGCAGACCCGGCCGCTGATCGGTACCGACGCCTTCCAGGAGGCCGACATCACCGGCATCACCATGCCGGTGACCAAGCACAACATGCTGGTGACCGACGCGTCGGAGATCCCGCGCGCGATCGCCGAGGCCTTCCACCTGGCGTCCACCGGCCGGCCCGGCCCGGTCCTGGTGGACATCCCGAAGGACGTGCTGCAGGAGCAGACCACGTTCTCCTGGCCCCCGGAGCTGCAGCTGCCCGGCTACCGGCCGACGACCCGGCCGCACGGCAAGCAGATCCGCGAGGCCGCCCGGCTCATCCGCGAGTCGGCCAAGCCGGTGCTCTACGTCGGCGGCGGTGTCCTCAAGGCCGAGGCCGCCGAGGAGCTCAGGGAGCTGGCCGAGCTGACCGGGGCGCCCGTCGTCACCACCCTGATGGCGCGCGGTGTGTTCCCCGACAGCCACCCGCTGCACCTGGGCATGCCCGGGATGCACGGCACCGTCGCCGCGGTCGCGGCGATGCAGCGGTCCGACCTGCTGGTCGCGCTCGGCTCCCGGTTCGACGACCGGGTCACCGGCAAGCTGGAGAGCTTCGCCCCCGGGGCGAAGATCATCCACGCCGACATCGACCCGGCGGAGATCTCCAAGAACCGGCGCGCCGACGTGCCGATCGTCGGGGACTGCAAGGAGGTCCTGGCCGACCTGGTCGAGGCCGTCCGTGCGGATCGGGCCGAGCACGGTGAGCCGGACCTGTCGTCCTGGTGGAAGCAGGTCGGCGGCCTGCGCGACCGCTACCCGCTCGGCTACGACGAGCCGACCGACGGCGCGCTCTCGCCGCAGTACGTGATCGAGCGGATCGGCGCGATCGCCGGGCCGGACGCGATCTACACCGCGGGCGTCGGCCAGCACCAGATGTGGGCCGCGCAGTTCGTCAAGTACGAGAAGCCGCGGACCTGGCTGAACTCCGGCGGGCTCGGGACCATGGGCTACGCGGTCCCGGCCGCGATGGGCGCCAAGGTCGGCGAGCCGGATGCCGTCGTCTGGTGCATCGACGGCGACGGCTGCTTCCAGATGACCAACCAGGAGCTCGCCACCTGCGCGATCGAGGGCATCCCGATCAAGGTCGCCGTCATCAACAACGGCAACCTCGGCATGGTCCGCCAGTGGCAGAACCTGTTCTACGGCGAGCGGTACTCCAACACCGACCTCAACACCCACAAGCTGCGCATCCCGGACTTCCCGATGCTCGCGCAGGCGATGGGCTGCGAGGGACTGCGGGTCGAGTCCAAGGAGGACGTCGACCGGGTCATCCACCAGGCGATGGAGATCAACGACCGGCCGGTCGTCGTGGAGTTCGTCGTCGGTGCCGACGCCCAGGTGTGGCCGATGGTCGCCGCGGGCACGAGCAACGACGAGATCAACGTCCGGCGCGACATCCGGCCGGAGTTCGAGCACGACGAGCTGGCCGCGTCGGTCGACGCGGTCGCCGACGTCACCGAGCAGGCCCTGGAGGGCGAGAAGTGAGCGAGCTCCACACCCTCTCGGTCCTGGTCGAGGACAAGCCGGGTGTCCTGGCCCGGGTCTCCGGGCTGTTCTCGCGGCGCGGGTTCAACATCAACTCGCTCGCGGTCGGTCCGACCGAGCACCCCGACGTCTCCCGCATGACGATCGTCGTCGAGGTGGACGAGCTCCCGATGGAGCAGGTCACCAAGCAGCTCAACAAGCTTGTGCACGTCATCAAGATCGTCGAGCTGGAGCCGGACGCCTCGGTGCAGCGCGAGCTGCTGCTGGTCAAGGTCCGGGCCGACGCCACGGTGCGCAGCCAGGTCGTCGAGACCGTGCAGCTGTTCCGCGCCAAGGTCGTCGACGTCTCCCCGGAGGCGGTCACGGTCGAGGCCACCGGGTCGGCCGACAAGCTCAACGCGCTCCTGCGCATGCTGGAGCCCTACGGGATCCGCGAGATGGTGAAGTCCGGGATGGTGGCCGTCGGCCGCGGCCCCCGGTCCATCACCGCCGCGGCCGTCCGCTAGACAGTCGTCGCTACACAACCTCCGAGAGGAACCGTCCCAGAGCCATGAGTGTCAACATCTACTACGACGCCGACGCCGACCTGTCGATCATCCAGGGCCGCAAGGTCGCCGTGATCGGCTACGGCTCCCAGGGGCACGCGCACTCGCTGTCCCTGCGTGACTCCGGGGTCGAGGTGAAGATCGGTCTGCCGGAGGGTTCCAAGTCCCGGCAGAAGGCCGCCGACGAGGGCCTCGAGGTCGGCACGCCGGCCGAGGTCTCCGCCTGGGCCGACGTGATCATGGTCCTGGCGCCCGACACCAAGCAGCGCTTCATCTACTCCCAGGACATCGAGCCGAACCTCAAGGACGGCGACGCGCTGTTCTTCGGCCACGGCTTCAACATCCGCTACGAGCTGATCAAGCCCCCGGCGAACGTCGACGTGGCCATGGTCGCGCCGAAGGGCCCGGGCCACCTGGTCCGCCGCCAGTTCGTCGACGGGAAGGGCGTCCCCGCCCTGATCGCCGTCGAGCAGGACGCCTCGGGCAACGCCAAGGCGCTCGCGCTCTCCTACGCGGCCGGGATCGGCGGCGCCCGCGCGGGCGTCATCGAGACCACCTTCACGGAGGAGACCGAGACCGACCTGTTCGGTGAGCAGGCCGTCCTCTGCGGCGGTGCCGCCGCGCTGGTCCAGACCGGCTTCGAGGTGCTGACCGAGGCGGGCTACGCCCCGGAGATCGCCTACTTCGAGTGCCTGCACGAGCTCAAGCTGATCGTCGACCTCATGTACGAGGGCGGCATCGCCAACGAGCGCTTCTCCATCTCCGACACCGCCGAGTACGGCGACCTCACCCGCGGCCCGCGCGTCATCACGCCCGCGGTCAAGGCCGAGATGCAGAAGATCCTGGGCGAGATCCAGGACGGCACCTTCGCCCGCGAGTGGGTGGCCGAGGACGAGGCCGGCCGCGGCAACTACACCAAGCTGCAGCAGCAGGGCGCCGAGCACCCGATCGAGCAGGTCGGCGAGAAGCTCCGCGGCCTGATGAGCTGGGTCGGCGAGAAGGCCAAGTGATCCACTGCCGGATGCGTCCGGCAGGATGAATCGCGCGGGCCCCAGACGGCCCGCGGATGCCCGGGCCCGGACGCACCCATCCGGACCAGGCGACGTGGAACCCCCGTACCGGCGACACCGGGCGGGGGTTTCGCGCGTCCGGTGGGGGTGCCGCGCGGCGACCCGTCCGCCCGTCCGGGTCCACGAGGGCCCCCACGGTCCTAGGATGGTCGACGTTCGCGCACCGACCTCGGGGAGCACTCGCACACCGTGAGCACCGCAGCCACCGACCACCGTCCCGTCGTCCTGCTCGCGGAGACGCTCGCGCCCTCCGCCGTCGAGCTGCTCGGCGACGGCGTCGAGATCCGCCACGTCGACGGCACCGACCGCCCCGCCCTGCTGGCGGCGCTCGCCGACGCCGACGCGCTGCTGGTCCGGTCCGCCACCCGGGTCGACGCCGAGGCGCTGGCCGCGGCATGCCGCCTCAAGGTCGTCGCCCGCGCCGGGGTCGGCCTGGACAACGTCGACGTCCCCGCCGCCACCGCGCGCGGGGTGATGGTCGTCAACGCCCCGACCTCGAACATCGTCTCCGCCGCCGAGCACGCCATCGCGCTGCTGCTCGCGACCGCGCGCCACATCCCGCCGGCGGACGCCGCGCTGCGCTCCGGGGCGTGGAAGCGCTCGTCCTACGGCGGCGTCGAGCTGAGCGGCAAGACCGTCGGCATCGTCGGGCTCGGCAAGATCGGGCAGCTCGTCGCGCAGCGCCTCGCCGCGTTCGGCATGACGCTGGTCGCCTACGACCCCTACATCGCGCCGTCGCGCGCCGCGCAGCTCGGCATCGAGCTGATGGGCCTCGACGACCTGCTCCGTACGGCGGACATGATCACCGTGCACCTGCCGAAGACCCCGGAGACCCTCGGGCTGATCGGCAAGGACCAGCTCGCGCTCACGAAGCCGGGGGTGCTCGTCGTCAACGCCGCCCGCGGCGGCCTGATCGACGAGGACGCCCTGGCCGAGGCGGTCCGCTCCGGGCACGTCGGCGGCGCCGGGATCGACGTCTACGTCACCGAGCCGACCACGTCGAGCCCGCTGTTCGAGCTGGAGAACGTCGTCGTCACCCCGCACCTGGGCGCGTCCACCGCCGAGGCGCAGGACCGGGCCGGGACCGACGTGGCCCGCTCGGTGCAGCTGGCCCTGGCCGGGGAGTTCGTGCCGGACGCGGTCAACGTTCAGATCCACGGCGCCGTCGGCGAGGAGGTCCGGCCCTGGCTGCCGCTGGTGCAGAAGCTCGGCACCACCCTGCACGCCGTCGCCGGGCGCACCCCGACCTCGGTCACCGTCGACGTCGCGGGCGAGCTGGCCACCGAGGACGTCCAGGTCCTCGGCCTGGCCGCGCTGCGCGGGGTGTTCACCCACGTCGTCGAGGACCAGGTGACGTTCGTGAACGTGCCGCAGCTCGCCGAGGAGCGCGGGGTCACCGTGGAGATCACCACCAGCCCGGAGAGCGCCAACCACCGCAGCGTGGTGCAGCTGCGCGGCGCCATGCCCGACGGGGAGAAGGTCACCGTGTCCGGCACCCTGACCGGCCGTGCCGAGGTCGAGAAGCTCGTCGAGATCAACGGACGGCACTTCGACCTGCGTGCCGAGGGCGAGGTCGTTCTGCTGGAGTACGCCGACCGCCCCGGCGTGATGGGCCGGGTCGGGTCGCTGCTGGGGGAGGCCGCGGTCAACATCGAGGCCGCCCAGATCTCGCAGACCACCGACGGCACCGACGCCGTCATGCTCCTGCGGGTGGACCGCCAGATCGACCCGGCGGTGCTGGAGCCGATCGGCGCCTCGGTCGGCGCCCGGACGATCCGGCTCATCTCCTTCGACGACTGAGCGACCGGGCCCGTCCCGCACTGCGGGAAACGGCTGCGCGGACCCGGCCGGTCGTGGGATCGTGTCTGCTCGCCACGAGCGGAGGGGGACCCGGTGAGCTGGCTGCGGGCACTGGTACTGGCGGGCACGACGGTCGGTGTGGGGTGCCTGGTGCTGCTCGGCGTCGGCTTCGTCACCGGGCTGTCGCTGACCGTGCCCTATGTCGTGTCGGTGATGGCGATCGTGACCGGGCCGCCGTCGGCGACGATGACGATCGGCCCCGGCATGCTCGTGGTCCTCGCCGCGCTCGTCGCGATGATCGAGGCCCCGGGCCGGGTGCGGGCCCGCCGGGCGCTGCCCCGCACCGGCCACTGAGCCCGGGGCGGCCGCGCCGCGGGGGCCGGGTCAGCCGCGCGGCGCCCAGCCCAGCGCGGGTCCGAGCGTGCCGGCGATGTCGGTGACGATCTGGACGTAGTCGTCGTGCGGGAAGCCGAACGGCAGCGCGAACACCGCCTCGTCGACCTCGCGGAACCCGGCGTCGGCCCACAGCCGTTCGGCGATCTCGGCGGAGGTGCCGACCAGGTCGCGGGCGAACAGCAGACCGGCCGGGCCCTGCGGGACGCCGACCCGGGCGTCGCGCTCGCGGGCGTAGGTGGCGTAGCGCTCGCGCTGGGCGGGCGTCGCCGAGTCGGTCGGGACGACGACCAGGCCCTGCGACACGCGCCCGGCGGGGTTCGCCTCGCGGTACGCCCGGATCTGCCGGGACTGGATCGCGGCGAAGTCGGTCTCCCCGCCGGAGCGCACCACGTTGCTCGTCAGCAGGTTCAGGCCCTGCCCCGCGGCCCAGACGGCGGAGGAGTCGCTGCCCGCGCCGTACCACATGCGCCCGGCCAGACCGGGGGAGTGCGGCTGCACCCGCTCGGAGAACGACTCGATCCCGACCGTCCCGGAGAAGGTGCTCGCCCGCTCCCCGCGCACCAGGCGCAGCAGCCGCGACACCCGCTCACGGCCGAAGTCCTCGACGTCGGCGGTGTCCGGGTAGAGCGCGTCCCGCACGTGCTCCCACTGCATCGGCGGCCCGACCGAGACGCCCGGGTTCAGCCGGCCGCCGGAGAGCACGTCGACCGTCGCGAGATCCTCGGCGAGGCGCAGCGGGTTCTCCCAGCCCAGCGGGACCACGGCCGTCCCGAGCTCGATCCGCGTGGTCCGCTGGG
Organism: Pseudonocardia sp. 2-7; assembly: GCF_056341085.1. Lineage (NCBI taxonomy): Bacteria > Bacillati > Actinomycetota > Actinomycetes > Pseudonocardiales > Pseudonocardiaceae > Pseudonocardia > Pseudonocardia sp. 2-7. The sequence goes on along the minus strand of NZ_CP094507.1, from coordinate 4,285,879 downwards.
TCGCCGCGGCGAGCACCGCGACCGGCGAGGAGATGCCGAACTGCAGGTGGCGGTGCCTTACGAAGGCCGAGTCGAAGCCCAGACGCTCGCCGAGGGCGATCATCTCCAGGGTCGTCTCGTGTCCGGGGCGGGGGTCGTCGCCGTCGAACGAACCGATGGTGAGGAAGCCGAGGCGACGCAGCGGGCGGTCGGGCGTGGGCACATCCGGGGCAACGACGCCGTCGTCGCGCTTCTTCCCCACCGCCCTCCGGACGGGTGACGGCCGCGGCGGCCGTCCCACCCCTCGGAACGGACCGGAGTCCCCGGAACGGCCGCGTGTCGCGGGTACTCCGACCGCGTGCGGCGCACGCGTCACCCGGACGGGACCACCCCACCGGGTGGCCGAACGATGACCCTGCGTCGGCAGGCGGTAGCGTGCGGCCAGCAGTACGACGAGAGGACGAGGTCATGCGCCTTGCGGTCATCCCCGGTGACGGCATCGGCCCGGAAGTGATCAACGAGGCACTCAAGGTCCTGGGCGAGGTCGCCCGCGACGTGGAGACGACCGAGTACGACCTCGGTGCCGCCCGCTGGCACTCCACGGGCGAGCTGCTCCCGGAGACGGTGCTGACCGAGATCAAGCAGCACGACGCGATCCTGCTGGGCGCGGTCGGCGACCCGTCGGTGCCCAGCGGCATCCTCGAGCGCGGCCTGCTCCTGCGTCTGCGCTTCGAGCTGGACCACCACGTGAACCTGCGCCCCGCGCGGCTCTACCCGGGGGTGCGCGGCCCGCTGGCCGGCAACCCGGAGATCGACCTGGTGGTCGTGCGTGAGGGGACCGAGGGGCCGTACGTCGGCACCGGCGGCCTGCTCCGCAAGGACACCCCGCACGAGATCGCGACCGAGGTCAGCCAGAACACCGCGTTCGGCATCGACCGTGTCGTGCGCGACGCGTTCGCCCGTGCCCAGCGGCGGCCGAAGAAGCACCTGACGCTGGTCCACAAGACCAACGTCCTGACCTTCGCCGGTGCGCTGTGGTCGCGGATCGTCGAGGAGGTGTCGCTGGAGTACCCCGAGGTCTCGGTGGCCTACCAGCACGTCGACTCGACCACGATCCACCTGGTCACCGACCCGGGCCGGTACGACGTGATCGTCACCGACAACCTGTTCGGCGACATCCTCACCGACCTCGCGGCGGCGGTCACCGGCGGCATCGGCCTGGCGGCCAGCGGCAACATCGACGCCAGCCGTACCAACCCGTCGATGTTCGAGCCGGTGCACGGCTCCGCCCCGGACATCGCGGGCCAGGGCATCGCCGACCCGACGGCCGCCGTGCTCTCGGTCGCGCTGCTGCTCGACCACATGGGCCAGCGTGACTCGGCCCGCCGGATCGAGGCCGCGGTCGCGTTCGACCTGGCCACCCGGGACCACGCGGCGACGGGCAACACCTCGTCGATCGGGGACCGGCTCGCCGCGCTCGTGTCGAGCCGTGAGGTCGCCACCAACTGACCCACGCACACACCGACGGGGTGGCACCGGATCTCCGGGGCCACCCCGTCGTCGTGTGCGGGCGGGTCAGACCTGGTTCGACGGACCGGTCAGCAGGGTCACCCCGGCGCCGGCGAAGTTGTCGAGGTCGGCCACGGCGGCCTGTCCCTCGGCGCCGCCCATCCCGGACTGGAACGCCGCCGCGTCGGGAAACTCCAGCACCGCCACGAGGTGGTACGGCGGCTGCGCTCCGTCCGGTCCCGGCGCGGGCCGGGAGACGGTGAACCGCTGCACACCGGGGATCTTCTTCGCCAGCGGGGCGTGCACGGTGTCGTAGTGCCGGTCGAACGCGGCGGCGTCCTCGGGGTGGTTGTACAGAGCGGTCAGCTGGAACACGGGGTTCCTCCTCGCCTCGTCCCGCGACGCTCCGGTGCGTCGCGACTGCCGTCCACCATGGTCCATCCGGCGCCCGCGTGCACCACCCCTCCGTACGGGGTCGATACGCTGGACCGACCATGAGTACTCCAGCCCAGGTCCGGGTGCGGTTCTCCCCGTCGCCCACCGGTACCCCGCACGTCGGCCTCATCCGCACCGCCCTGTTCAACTGGGCCCACGCCCGCCACCACGGCGGGGCCCTGGTGTTCCGGATCGAGGACACCGACGCCTCCCGCGACTCCGACGAGTCCTACCGGGCCCTGCTCGACGCGCTGGAGTGGCTCGGCCTCGACTGGGACGAGGGCGTCGAGAAGGGCGGCCCGCACGGGCCGTACCGGCAGAGCGAACGCGGCGAGGTCTACGCCGACGCCCTGCGCCGGCTGATCGACGCCGGCGAGGTCTACGAGTCGTTCTCCAGCGCCGAGGAGATCGAGGCCCGGCACCGCGCCGCGGGCCGCGACCCCAAGCTCGGCTACGACAACGCCGACCGCGACCTCACCGAGGACCAGCGCGCCGCGTTCCGGGCCGAGGGCCGCGCCCCGGTCTACCGGCTGCGCATGCCCGACCACGACATCACCTTCACCGACCTCGTCCGCGGCGAGATCACGTTCCGGGCCGGGCAGGTGCCCGACTTCGTGCTGGCCCGCGGCGACGGCACCCCGCTCTACCCGCTGACCAACCCGGTCGACGACGCGCTGATGGAGATCACGCACGTCCTGCGCGGGGAGGACCTGCTGGCCTCCACCCCGCGGCAGATCGCCCTGCTGGAGGCGCTGGCCCGGGTCGGCATCGGCCACGGCCCCTTCACCTACGCCCACCTCCCGCTGGTCACCGGTGAGGGCAACCGCAAGCTCTCCAAGCGGGACCCGCAGTCGAACCTGTTCCACTACCGCGACCGCGGGTTCGTGCCGGAGGGACTGCTCAACTACCTCGCGCTGCTCGGCTGGTCGATCGCCGAGGACCGCGACGTGTTCTCCCTCGACGAGATGGTCGCCGCCTTCGACGTGTCCCGGGTGTCGAGCAACGCCGCCCGCTTCGACCTGAAGAAGGCCGAGGCGATCAACGCCGCACACCTGCGCCTGCTCGCCCCCGACGACTTCGCCGAGCGCGTCGTGCCCCACCTCGCCGCCGAGGGGATCACCGACCCCGACCGCTCGGTGCTCGCCGCCGCCGCGCTGCTGGTGCAGGAGCGCAGCCAGGTGCTGTCGGACGCGGCCCGGATGCTGGCCTTCCTCTTCCGCGACGAGGACACCTTCACCCCCGACGACGACGCCGCCGCGAAGAACCTGGGCGCCGACGCGGCCCCGGTGCTGGAGGCCGCCGTCGCCGGGCTCACGGACCTGCCGGAGTGGTCGGCCGCCGCGATCGAGGAGTCGCTCAAGACCTCGCTCGTGGACGGTCTGGAGCTCAAGCCGCGGAAGGCGTTCGCGCCCGTCCGCGTCGCCATCAGCGGCCGCACGGTGTCCCCGCCGCTCTACGAGAGCATGGAGCTACTGGGCCGCGAGCGGTCGCTCGCCCGCCTGGGGGCCGGTGTCAGACGCTCCCAGGGCATGGGTTAGAGTACCTACATCAACGGAGAGCGGGCCTCGCTCCGGAACGGGGCCCGCTTTTCGATGGGGTATGGTGTAATTGGCAGCACGACTGATTCTGGTTCAGTTAGTCTAGGTTCGAGTCCTGGTACCCCAGCGGAAATCACGAGTTCCTCGGAATGATGATTTCTGACAATCGGCACGGTCTCGTCCAAGGTCCCGTCGTCTAGCGGCCTAGGACGCCGCCCTCTCAAGGCGGTAGCGCGGGTTCAAATCCCGTCGGGACTACCACGGACTCCCTCACAGGGTGTCCGCAATCGAGACCGAGCCGAATGTCCTGGTCCCGTCGTCTAGCGGCCTAGGACGCCGCCCTCTCAAGGCGGTAGCGCGGGTTCAAATCCCGTCGGGACTACTCCACGAAGGCCCCGCTCCACGGAGCGGGGCCTTCGTCGTGTCCGAGGATCCTCCGTGCACGGGCCGGATGCGCCCCCCCCGGGGGGCCTTCTTCCGGCCTTCTCGGCGCGATCCGGTGATCGCCTCGGGAGAGGGCTCCGGTGCCACATCCGGCACCGGAGCCCTCAGCCGTGGTGATCATGCTCGTAGCCCGGGCCAGAGCAGTGGGCCACCGATGCGCCGTCGTGTGTACGACGGCGCGACGATCCGGGTCGACTCGCGGATCTTCGGGTCAGGTGCCTGCCGGCGGTTCCGAGGGCGGCGAGCTCGGCGGTTCCGAGGGCGGGGAGCTCGGCGGACTCGACGGTGGCGAGCTCGGCGGGCTGCTCGGCGGGTCGCTGGGTGTGGTCACGACCGGCGGCGGCACGGGGACCGGGGCCTCGGTCGTCGTCGGGACGGCCTCGGTGGTGCGTTCCCGGGTCCGCTCCGGCTGGCGGACCGGCTGCTCCTCGACGGTCGTTGGGGGCGGGGCCTCGGTGGTCGTCGGCGTCGCGGGAAGGTTGGGGATCGCGTTGCCGATCGAGTGGTCCTGCGGCCAGAGGAACACCGTGCCCAGCACGGCCAGCGCCGCGACGACCCCGCCGGCGCCGATGAGCAGCGCGGGGGAGCGGCGGACGGGTGCGGGCCCGGGGGCGACGGTGGTCTCCCCGTCGTCGTAGCCGCCGTACCCGCCGTAGCCGTGCACGGCGGTCTGGTCGTAGCCCATCGGCGGCACGACGGGGATGCGGTCGGTGGGCGGGTCGGCGCGGGCGCCCTCGAGGTAGGCGGTGCGGTCGCCGTCGAGCTGGGTCGTGCCGCCGGTCGGCATCCGATCGGTGACCGGGTCCGGGTTCTCCCAGGGCAGCGGGCCGGGGTCGGGGGCGAGCGCGGGACCGCTGCTCGCCGCCACCGCGCCGAACCCGCCCGAGCCGGTGCCGGGGACCGGGTCGGCCGGCCCGAGCGCGACGACGGCGCCCTTCGCGATGGTGTTCTTCGGGTCCGCGTCGACCTGCACGGGACGCCCGAGCCCGGTGGAGACGAGCTCGGCGACCAGCGGGACCCGCGAGGACCCGCCCACGAGCAGCACCACCGACGGCCCGGACGCGGCCAGCCCGGCCGAGGCGATCGCCCGCTGCAGCGCCTCGACCGACTCCTCCAGCCGGGGCCGGATGCGCTCCTCGAAGTCGCTGCGGTGCAGGCGCACCGTCGTGCGGACCTCGCCGAGCCACACCGGGATCGAGACCTCGGTGTCGGCCGACAGGCCCTCCTTGGCCTCGCGGCAGTCGCGGCGCAGCCGGGCCATCGCGGACAGGACGTTCGGGTCGGTCTCGTCGAGCCCCTCGAAGGCGGCCGGGACGGCGTCGCGCACGTGGTCGACGACGGCCTGGTCGAAGTCGGCGCCACCGAGCTGCTCGACGCCCTCGGGCCTGCCGAGCAGTGTGAACCCGCCGCCCGCGGCCTCCTTGCGCACGACGGCGGCGTCGAAGGTCCCGCCGCCCAGGTCGTAGACGGCGACGGTCGCGCCGGGCTCGACCCGCTCGTTCGTCGCGTAGTGCAGCGCGGCGGCCTGCGGCTCGGTGAGGAAGGTGACGGTCAGGCCGCGCTCGGCGAGGGCCGCGGCGAACAGGTCGCACTTGTGCGTGCCCCAGGACGCCGGGTGGGTCACCGCGATGCGCTCGGGCGCGCCGCCCTCGGTGCGCGCGACGACGTCGACGACGTGCTCGGCCAGCAGCGCGGACAGCTGCTCGGGGGCGAAGGACTGCTCGCCGAGCGGGATCGGCGTGGGGTCGCCGATGCGGCGCTTGAACTCGCGGGCGACGCGGTCCGGCTCGGTCAGCGCGCGGCGCTCGGCGGCCTCGCCGAACAGCAGACCGCCGTCGGGCGCCACGTACACCACGGACGGGATGTCGACCGAGTGATCACCGAGTGTGACCATCTCCACGGTGCCGGAGCCGATGACCGCAGCCGCGGTGCGGGTGGTGCCGACGTCGATGCCCAGCAGGTAACCCATCGTCTCCCCGGTGTGCCGACCATGTCCGAAGGGTCCGGCCCGGTGCCGGACATCCACACGGTAGTGGAGCCCGGAACCGTCACCTCAGTCGCGTCGGTACCGCAGGCAGGGGCCGATCAGGCGAGCCGGTGCTGCAACGCGTCGGCCGCGGCGAGCAGGTCGGCGGCCCAGCGGACCCCCGGACGGCGCCCGATCCGGTCCACCGGTCCGGACACCGAGACGGCGGCGACGACCTGGCCCGCCGCGTCGCGCACCGGGGCCGACACCGACGCCACCCCGGCCTCACGTTCGGCGACGCTCTGTGCCCAGCCGCGGCGGCGGACGTCGACGAGCACGCGCTCGGAGAAGCTCGCGTCGGCGAGGACGAGCCGCTGCGTGGCCGGGTCGCACCAGGCGGCGAGCACCTTCGCCCCGGAGCCCGCGGTCATCGGCAGCCGGGACCCGACGGGCACGGTGTCCCGCAGGCCGGACGGCGGCTCGGCGTGCGCGATGCAGATCCGGTGGATCCCGTCGCGCCGGTAGAGCTGGACGCTCTCGCCGGTGATGTCGCGCAGCCGGGGCAGGACGGCGGCCGCGGCGTCGAGCAGCGGGTCCGGCCGCCCGCCCGCGAGCTGGCCGAGGGTCGGGCCCGGGTGCCAGCGCCCGTCCGGGGTGCGCAGCAGCATCCCGTGCGCCTCGAGCCCGACGGCGAGCCGGTGGGCCGTGGCCCGGGGCAGGCCGGTGCGCTCACAGAGCTCCGCCAGGCCGCACGGCCCCTCCGCCGTCGCCCGGAGAACCCCCACGGCCTTGTCGAGCACGCCGATCCCGCTAGACTGTCCCACGTTCCGATACTAACTTCCCACGATCTGGGAAGGCCACCGCGATCAGATCACAGAGGAGGCGGGCGTGACCACCGCAGAGAAGCCGCGCACGCTGGCCGAGAAGGTCTGGGACCGGCACCTCGTCCGCAAGGGCGAGGGCGACGAGCCCGACCTGCTCTACATCGACCTGCACCTGGTGCACGAGGTCACGAGCCCGCAGGCGTTCGACGGGCTCCGGCTCGCGGGCCGTCCGGTGCGCCGTCCGGACCTCACCATCGCCACCGAGGACCACAACGTCCCGACCCTCGACGTCCTCGCCCCGATCGCGGACGAGGTCTCGCGGACCCAGGTGGAGACCCTACGTCGCAACTGTGAGGAGTTCGGCGTCCGCCTGCACCCGATGAACGACCCCGAGCAGGGGATCGTGCACGTGGTCGGGCCGCAGCTGGGGCTGACCCAGCCGGGTACCACGGTGGTCTGCGGGGACTCCCACACCTCCACCCACGGCGCGTTCGGCGCGATGGCGTTCGGCATCGGCACCTCCGAGGTCGAGCACGTGCTCGCCACCCAGACGCTGCCGCTCAAGCCGTTCCGGACGATGGCGATCGAGGTGACCAGCGCCGACGGCACGCTGCGTCCGGGCGTCACCTCCAAGGACGTCATCCTCGCCGTGATCGCGCGGATCGGGACCGGCGGCGGGCAGGGCCACGTGCTGGAGTACCGGGGCAACGTCATCGAGAACCTCTCGATGGAGGCCCGGATGACGGTCTGCAACATGTCGATCGAGGCCGGTGCCCGTGCGGGCATGATCGCCCCGGACGAGACGACTTTCGCCTACCTCAAGGGCCGCGACCACGCCCCGGCCGGCGACGACTGGGACGCCGCCGTCGCCGACTGGCGGTCCCTGCGCACCGACGACGGCGCCGAGTTCGACCGGGTCGTGCGGATCGACGCCGACGAGCTCACCCCGTTCGTCACCTGGGGCACCAACCCCGGTCAGGGCCTGCCGCTGGGCGAGTCCGTGCCCGACCCGGCCGCCATCTCCGACGACGGCGAGCGCGCCGCCGTGGAGAAGGCTCTGTCCTACATGGGCCTCACCGGTGGGACCCCGCTGCGGGAGGTGCCCGTCGACGCGGTGTTCGTCGGCTCCTGTACCAACGGCCGGATCGAGGACCTGCGCTCGGTCGCGGAGGTGCTCGACGGGCGCTCGGTCGCGAAGGGCGTGCGGATGCTCGTCGTCCCGGGGTCGATGCGGGTGCGCTTCCAGGCCGAGGAGGAGGGCCTGGACAAGGTCTTCACCTCCGCGGGTGCCGAGTGGCGCTCCGCGGGCTGCTCGATGTGCCTGGGGATGAACCCCGACCAGCTCGCGCCCGGTGAGCGCTGCGCGTCCACCTCGAACCGCAACTTCGAGGGGCGGCAGGGCAAGGGCGGCCGTACCCACCTGGTGTCGCCGCTGGTCGCCGCCGCGACCGCCGTGCGCGGCACGCTGAGCAGCCCGGAGGACCTGGACTGATGGAGAAGTTCGACACCCACACCGGGATCGGCGTGCCGCTGCGCTGGTCCAACGTGGACACCGACCAGATCATCCCGGCCGTCTACCTCAAGCGGGTCACCCGCACCGGCTTCGAGGACGGCCTGTTCTCCGCCTGGCGCGACGACCCGTCCTTCGTGCTCAACAACGAGCCCTTCGACCGGGGGTCGGTGCTCGTCGCGGGCCCGGACTTCGGCACCGGCTCCTCGCGCGAGCACGCGGTCTGGGCACTGATGGACTACGGCTTCCGGGTCGTCATCTCGTCGCGGTTCGCCGACATCTTCCGCGGCAACTCGGCGAAGGCGGGGCTGGTGGCCGCCGAGGTCGCCCAGCCCGACGTCGAGCTGATCTGGAAGAAGCTCGAGACCGAGCCCGGCACCGAGATCACCGTGGACCTGGGTGAGAAGACCGTGCAGGCCGGCGATCTGACCGTGCCGTTCGAGATCGACGACTACGCCCGGTGGCGGCTGCGCGAGGGTCTCGACGACATCGGACTGACCCTGCGGCACGAGGGCGACATCACCGCGTTCGAGGGAACCCGGCCCGCCCGGATGCCACGCACTCTGGCCTGATCCGAACACGGGTGGTCACCATGCTCCGACAGATGTCGTGGTGATCACCCGTTCGGACCTGTACTGACGGACGGTATGCGACCTGGACTCGCGTCGGGATCTGGTGCGCGGCAGGGGCGCAGCCTTACCTTTCGTGACCATGAACAAGGCTCAGCTCGTCGATGCGCTGACCGCCCGGCTCGGAGACCGTCGTGCCGCCACGTCGGCCGTCGACGCGATGGTCGAGGTGATCGTGGACGCCGTCGGCCGTGGTGAGACCGTCACCCTGACCGGGTTCGGGGTGTTCGAGCCGCGACGACGCGCGCCGCGCACCGCCCGTAACCCGCGGACAGGGGAGACGGTGCCCGTCGGGGAGACCGTGGTGCCGTCGTTCCGGCCCGGCGCCGCCTTCAAGGAGCGGGTGGCCGCCAGCGAGGCCGCCGCCGCGAACGCGACCAGCGCCCCCCGCCGTACCGAGCGAGCCGCGACGGGCACCGGTCGCAGCACCGCGACCCGCAAGACGATCCCGCCGGACACCGCGGGCGCTCCGGCCGCCGGGGCCGCTCCGGAGAAGAAGGCGGCTGCCCCGAAGAAGGCGGCCGCCTCGGCGAAGAAGCCGGCCCGACGGAAGGCCGCTGCGGAGAAGTAGCCGCGCCACCGCGGTCTGCCCTGCCCCGCGGTGCCGTGCCGCCCCGCGCCCGTGCCCCCTCTCCCTCCCTGCCACGCAGTCCTGTGCTCGCCGTCCATCGCCGTCCACGAGTGCGTCGATCAGTACATGACTGCTTCCCGAGCGGAGGTGGACAGCGCTCACGTACTGATCGACGGTCCTCCGCCCGGTGTGCACCCTGGCCCGGTGCGGCCCGCCGAGCGCGGCGGGCGTGGGGCCGCGCCTCGCTGGACTGCCCGCTCTGCGCTGCCTCCCCGGGGCGCGCCGCGCCGTCCGAGCCCCTCACGCGTCGATCAGTACGTGAGTGCTTGTCCGACCCGAACGCAGCGACGCTCACGTACTGATCGACGGGGGCCGTGGACGAGAGCGGGGACGCGGCGCCGGTGCGGGTCGGGGCGAGGTGAGGTGGGTCCGTTGGGCGAGCAGGGCGCGGATCGTCCCGACGGTGCGGCGGGCGTTGCGGGTGAGGCCGTCGGCGGTGAGCCGGAGGGTCTGCCATCCCAGCGCCGCGGTGCGGGTGTCGCGGATGCGGTCGAGCGGGTCGTCGTGGTGGGCGCCGTCGTACTCGATCGCGAGCAGGGCGTCGGGGTAGGCGAGGTCGAACCGCGCCCAGGGGTGGCCGCGGGCGTCGTACAACGGGAACTGGACCTGCGGGACCGGGAGCCCGGAGAGCACGAGCAACAGCCGTAGCCGGGTCTCGGGTGGGGATTCCGCCCGGGGGTCGGCGAGTGCGACGACCCGGTCCAGCCGGGCCGAGCCCCGCACGTGCGGGTACCGCGACCGCAGGACCAGGAGGTCGGCGGGGTCGAAGCCGGGGCACGGCGCCGTCATCCTGGACAGTCTCCGCTGCTCGGGTGCCGGTGTGCCCTGTACCGGTACGAACACCGGCCGATCCCGTCTCCGGGCGGCGAGTGCGTCGAGGGCGACGACGGCGTCGACGAGCTCGAGCCGCCGGCACAGCGCCCATGCCGTGGCGCGGGGTGAGGTGACCCGGACGCCGTCGCAGAGACCGGGTTCGAGCGGGACGCCCTGGTGGGCGAGCAGGTCCGGGCGGGGCCGGATCCGCCGTGGCGCGACGAGCTCGGCGGGCGCCGTCCACGGCCCGCAGGACGCGCCGAGGATCTCGGCCGCCGAGTAGGCCGACGCCGCGCCGAGGGGCCCGGCGTGGACCGATGCGGCCCGGGCCCGGAGCGCCGGGGTCATGGGGACCGCTGCTGACACGTACACGTCGGGGAACAGACGCACGAACCGTGGCCCGCGCAGCCGCGCCGGCGTGACGATCCCGCGCGCGACGGCCTCCGACCCCCGGAACGGCTCCTCCACCCGCGCACCCTGCATCCCGGCCCGCGCCCGGCGGGCCGGAACCGGTGGGTCCGTTCGCGATCGCACACGCCGCTGCAGGGAGGGCGCCTCCGAGGACAGGTCGATCAGTGCACCAGTGCTGCCGACCCGGGGCCGGACAGCTCTCAGGCACTGATCGACGATCGGACCGGGACCGGGACCCGGGACGTCGGGTGCGGGGCGCGGGGAGTGGTGTGCGGACGGCGTCCGAGGTGCGGCGCGGGCGGGTCGGTGGGCGCGGCAGGGAGGCGCCGAGCGGCGAGGCGGGTCAGGAGGGCGGGCGGCGGTAGTAGTCGGCCGACAGCAGGGCGCCGTCGTCGCCGAAGCCCAGGACCCAGGTGCTGGCCTTGTGCGAGGGCAGGTCGGGGTCGGGGGACCGGCCCGCGGCGGCGAGCAGGTGCCCGACGACGTCCGGGATGACCCCGCCCTGGCTGCACAGCAGCGTCACGCCGGGCTGCGCCGCGAGGGTGCGGAAGCGGGCCAGGCCGTCGGCGGGGGAGACCCAGTAGCCGTGCTCGCCGAGCAGCGGTTCCACGTCCGGTTCGCCCGCGCCGGACGCGTGGGCGTACGGCTCGATCGTCTGGCCGCAGCGCAACGGCGGGGCGGTCGCGAGCCGGTCCGGGCCGAAGCGGTCGAGGAAGTCCGCGAGCCGGTCGGCCTGGGTGAACCCGGTACCGGACAGGGGGCGCAGGTCGTCGTCGCCCTCCCAGGCGGTCCGGCTCCCCGCCTTGGCGTGCCGCACGAGCACCACCGTCGACGACGGCGGCCCCACCCGGTCGAGCCGGTCCAGCAGGTCGGCGTCGGTCGGGCGGGTGAGGAGCGCGGCGGCCTCGTCGCGCGGCAGCCAGCGCAGGTCGTCGGTCTCGTCGGTGACGGAGAAGCCGTGGTCGCGGACGGCCTCGGCGGCCCAGTAGTGCACGACCTTCTGGCCCTTGCCGGGCACGGCGTACGCGGTGTGGCCGAGCCGGGCGCCGAGGCGGCACCCCAGGTGCGCCTCCTCGGCGGTCTCGCGCAGCGCGGTCAGGGTCAGCGCCTCGCCCGGGTCCTGGTGCCCCTTGGGCCAGGACCAGTCGTCGTAGCGGGGGCGGTGGACCAGGGCCACCTCGACGGTGCCGTCGTCCGCGCGGCGCCACGGCACCGTCCCGGCCGCGACGACGTCGGCGATGCCCGCCGGATCGACCTCGGCACCGTCGGTCCGGAGCTGTGCGGACAGCATCAGTCCTCGCTGCTGCCGCGGCGGGAGTTCATCATCTCGACCTGGTGGTCGCGGACCCGGATGTTCTCCGAGCCCGGCGCGGGCGACGGCGACCAGGTCCCGTCCGGCCCGAGCGTCCAGCAGCGCGTCGCCGGGTCCAGGCAGGAGTCGAACATCGCGCCGAGCTGGTCGGCCAGCTTCGGGTCGGCGACCCGCAGCATGACCTCGACCCGGCGGTCCAGGTTGCGGTGCATCATGTCCGCCGAGCCGATCCAGTACTCGTCGGCCGAGCCGAAGTGCAGCACCCGGGAGTGCTCCAGGAACGGCCCGAGGATCGACCGGACGGTGATGTTCTCGCTCAGCCCGGGGCGGCCGGGGACGATCGCGCAGATGCCGCGCACCACGATGTCGACCGGCACGCCCGCCTGCGACGCCCGGTAGCAGGCGTCGATGATGGCCTCGTCGACCAGCGAGTTCGCCTTGATCTGCACCCGCGCGCCGGACTCGCCGGACAGGTGCGCCTCGATCTCGTCGTCGATGCGGCGGACGATGCCGCGGCGGATCCCGTACGGCGCGACGAGCAGGCTCCGGTAGGAGGTCTGCCGCGAGTAGCCGGTGAGGGAGTTGAACAGGTCGGTGAGGTCCGCGCCGATGGTCGGGTCGGCGGTGAGCACGCCGACGTCCTCGTAGAGCCGCGCGGTCTTCGGGTTGTAGTTGCCGGTGCCGATGTGGCAGTAGCGGCGGATCTCCGACCCCTCCTGGCGCACGACCAGGCAGGTCTTGCAGTGCGTCTTGAGCCCCACCAGGCCGTAGACGACGTGCACGCCGGCCTTCTCCAGCTCGCGTGCCCAGCGGATGTTGGCCTGCTCGTCGAACCGGGCCTTGATCTCGACCAGGGCGACGACCTGCTTGCCCGCCTCGGCGGCGTCGATCAGGGCGTTGACGATCGGGGAGTCGCCGGAGGTGCGGTAGAGGGTCTGCTTGATCGCGAGCACGTTCGGGTCGGCGGCGGCCTGCTCGATGAAGCGCTGCACCGACGTCGAGAACGAGTCGTACGGGTGGTGCACCAGCACGTCGCCCTCGCGCAGGGTCGCGAACACGCTGCGCGGGGTCTCCCGCTCGGCGAAGGCCGGGTGCGTGGCGGGGCGGAACGGCTCGTCCTTCAGGTCGGGACGGTTGACCCCGTGCACCTGCCACAGGCCGGTGAGGTCGAGCAGCCCGGGGACGGTGACGACGTCGTTCGGGTCGACGTCGAGCTCGCGCAGCAGCAGCTCCAGCACGTGCTCGGACATCGTGTCGAGCACCTCGAGGCGGACCGGCGGACCGAACCGGCGCCGGGCCAGCTCGCGCTCCAGGGCCTGCAGGAGGTCCTCGTCGCGGTCCTCCTCGACCTCGAGGTCGGCGTTGCGGGTGACGCGGAACGGGTGGACCTCGGTGACCTCCATTCCGTTGAACAGGTCCCCGAGGTGCGCGGAGATGAGGTCCTCGATCGGCAGGAACGTGCACTGCCGGTTCCCGGCGCGGGTGTCGGTGTCCGGCGGGTCCACCGACACCAGCCGCGGCACGTTGTTCGGCACCTTGACCCGGGCGAACCGCTCGGTCCTGCCCTCCGGGTCGCGGACGGTCACCGCGAGGTTGAGCGACAGCCCGGAGATGTAGGGGAACGGGTGCGCCGGGTCCACCGCGAGCGGGGTGAGCACCGGGAACACCGTCTCGGTGAAGTAGTCCGACAGCCGCAGGCGCTCGGCGTCGGTCAGGTCCTCCCAGCTGCGCAGGTGGACGCCGGCCGCGTCGAGCTCGGGGAGCAGCTCGTCCATGAACACCTCGGCGTGCGCCCGCGACAGCGCGCGGCTCCGCTCGGTGATCCGGGCCAGCTGCTGGCGCGGGGTCAGCCCGTCGGCGCTGCGCACCGACAGGCCGGTCTCGTCGCGGCGCTTCAGACCCGCGACCCGGACCATGTAGAACTCGTCGAGGTTGGAGGCGAAGATCGCGAGGAACTTCGCGCGCTCCAGCAGCGGCTGGCTGGAGTCCTCGGCCAGGGCCAGCACCCGGGCGTTGAAGTCGAGCCAGGACAGCTCGCGGTTGAGGTAGCGGTCCTCGGGGAGCAGCTCGGCCATCGTCGACGCCGGGGTGGTCGCCCCCGCGGGCGGTGCGATCGGAGCGGCCCCCTGGACCTGCGACGGCGCGGCGGCCGGCGGCGCGGGCGGCGCCGCGGGACCCGGCGGCACGTGCTGCTGGGACGGGATCTCCGCGGCCGGTGCCTGGTCGGCGACGCTGCGGCTCGCGGTGTGCAGCCGCCGCGATGCCGGACGCGGGGCACGGCGCGACGCCGTCCGGGGACGGCCCCCCGGGTGCGCGGAGGTGCCGTTCCGTCCGTCCGGGGTCGCCGAGTCGTCACTCACGTCGCAATTGTTTCGTACCGCTCCGCAACCGTCCACGCGGACACGGCCCCGTCCGGCGATGTCACGTACGTGGTGTGCCACACCGTCGGGCGACGGCGTCACCGGGCGGGGGACATCCGGGTGGGTGAGATGTGGCGGGCGGCCCGTGCCGGGCGTCGACCACGGCCCGGGTCCACACCCCCACCCCGAGGGCGACGGCGTCGTCGAGGTCGGCGGCGGTGTCGACGTCGCGGCGCAGGCCGGGACGGACACCGGGCAGCGGGCGTGCCCCGGAGGCGCTGTGCCGGGCCGCCGAGCCGCGGCCGAAGTGCGGGTCGAGGTCGTGGCCCGGTGCGACGAGCAGCAGCGTGGTGCCCTCGCCGGGGGCGTCGGGCTGGAAGGCGCGGGTCGCGCCGGCGGCGAACAGCACGGCGGCCGCGGCGACGGCGTCGTCGAGCTCGGCCGGGCGCAGCGCGGGCAGGTCGGCCTGCAGCGCCCCCAGCGCGGCGTGCGGGTCGCGCGAGCGCAGCAGCGCGGCACCGTGGCGCAGCGCGCCGTTGAGCCGGCGGCCGGGGTCGGTGACGACCTCCGCGCCGAGCGCGCCGACCTCCATCGCCACCGCCGGGTCCGAGGAGATCACCAGCACGTGCCGGACCGCCGTCGCGGCGACGGCGGCGGCCACCGTGTCGCGGGCCAGGGCCAGCGCGAGCCGCTGGTGCGCGTCGAGATCGCCCACCCCGCCGTCGGCGGCACCGCGCAGCCGGGTCTTGGCGCGGGGCAGCGGTTTCACCGGTACGACCAGGTCCACCCGCAGGGTCACGGCCCCAGTCTGGCACCCCGCGTGACACCGTGGGGCCTCTGTGGGGAGACTCCACGGACGAGATCGCCGATCATCCCGATCCGCGACGACCCCACGACCCGCCACGGGGGCGGGCAGGAGGAGGCCGCCGGTGGCACGCGAGAAGGGCGGATTCTGGGTCGGTTTCGCCGTCCCGTTCTTCTACTCGATCGGCTGGCTCACCGGCCGGCCGCGCTACCAGGGCCGTGAGCACCTCCCGGCCCGCGGCGGCGCGCTGCTGGTCGGCAACCACATCTCCCACCTGGACCCGATCCACACCGGGACCTACGTGCACAGCGCGGGGCGGGTGCCCCGGTTCCTGGCCAAGAGCAGCCTGTGGCAGGTGCCGGTGCTCGGGCAGGTGCTGCGCGGCTCGGGGCAGATCCCGGTCTACCGCGACTCCGCCGACGCCCAGCAGAGCCTGGCCGCCGGGACGCAGGCCCTGGCCGACGGCAAGATCGTCATCATCTACCCGGAGGGCACCATCACCCGCGACCCCGACGGGTGGCCGATGCGCTCGCGCACCGGCGTCGCGCGGATGGCGCTGGCCTCGGACGTGCCGGTCATCCCGATGGTGCACTGGGGGACCCGCGAGGTCCTGAACGGCTACGAGAAGAAGTTCCGCCCGCTGCCGCGCACCGACGTCGTGCTGCGCGCGGGGGACCCGGTGGACCTCAGCGCCTACCGCGGGCGCCCGCTGGACGCCCACGTCCTGCGCGAGGTCACCGACCTGATCATGGGCCGGGTGCGGGAGCTCCTCGCCGATGTCCGCGAGGAGGACGCGCCGGAGGAGTTCTACCGCCGCCGCCCGGAGAGCGAGGCGGGCCGATGAGCGTCCCCCCGGCCCCGTCGTTCGGGGAGCGGCCGGTCAACGAGCCCGTGCACTCGATCCACCGCGTCGCCGTGCTCGGCGCGGGCAGCTGGGGCACCGCGTTCGCGAAGGTCCTCGGCGACGCCGGCCGCGACGTGCGGCTGTGGGCCCGCCGGGTGGAGGTGGCCGAGGCGATCAACGCCGACCGGCGCAACCCCGACTACCTGTCCGACGTCGCGCTGCCGGACACGCTGCGGGCCACCCACGACGCGGCCGAGGCCCTCGACGGGGCCGACGCGGTGATCCTCGCAGTGCCGTCGCAGTCGCTGCGCGACAACCTGGAGCGCTGGCGCGACCTGGTCCCGGCCGGGGTCACCCTCACCAGCCTGGCCAAGGGTGTCGAGCTGGGGACGCTCAAGCGGATGACCGAGGTCATCGACGACGTCACCGGCGTCGGTGTGGACCGGCTCGCCGTCGTGTCCGGGCCGAACCTCGCCGCGGAGATCGCCCACGAGCAGCCGACGGCCACCGTCATCGCGTGTGAGGACCACGACCGCGCCGTGGCGCTGCAGACCGCCTGCGCGACCGGGTACTTCCGCGCCTACACCAACACCGACGTCGTCGGGGCGGAGCTGGGCGGGGCGGGCAAGAACGTCATCGCGCTGGCCGTCGGCGTCGCGTCCGGGATGGGGCTGGGCGACAACTCGCGGGCGTCGCTGATCACCCGCGGGCTGGCCGAGATGTCCCGGCTCGGGATGGCGCTCGGTGCCTCGCCGCTGACCTTCGCCGGCCTGGCCGGCATGGGCGACCTGGTGGCGACGTGCAGCTCCCCGCTGTCGCGCAACCGCACCTTCGGCGAGCAGCTCGGCCGCGGCGCGAGTCTCGCCGAGGCGGAGAAGGCCAACCACGGCCAGGTCGCCGAGGGCGTGAAGTCCTGCCTGTCGATCTGCGAGCTCGGTGAGCGCGCCGGGGTGGAGCTGCCCATCGCCGACGCGGTGCGCCGGGTCTGCCACGAGGGCATGACCGCCCACCAGATGGCCAAGGAACTGATCTCCCGGGCCCCGAAGCCGGAGTGAACCCCATGCTCGGAGACGGCACCCGCTGCGTGCGCGGCGGGGAGCACGACGCCCACGCCGTCGGCGATCCGGTGCACCGAGGGCCGGTGCTGACCAGCACCTACCACCTCGGCCGCCCGGAGGAGGCCGACCAGGGCGCGGACTTCTACGCCCGCGCGGACAACCCGACGTGGCGGGAGTTCGAGGCCGCCGTCGGCGAGCTCGACGGCGGGCCGTGCACGGTGTTCCCGTCCGGGATGGCCGCGATCGCCGCGGTCCTGCGTGCGTTCACCGGCGCCGGGCGCGGCGTGCTGCTGCCCAGCGACGGCTACTACGTCGCGCGCCTGCTCGCCGACGAGGAGCTCGCCCCGCTCGGGGTGCCGGTCGCGTACTGTGCGACCGCGGGCGACTGGGCCTCGGCGATCGCCCGGCACCAGCCCGCACTGGTGATGCTGGAGACGCCGTCGAACCCCGGCCTGGAGGTCTGCGACGTCGCCGCGGTCGCCGCCGCCGCGCACGCGGCCGGCGCGGTCGTCGCCGTCGACAACACCACGTGCACCCCGCTCGGGCAGCAGCCGCTCGCGCTCGGGGCGGACCTCGTCGTCGCCAGCGACACCAAGGCGCTGTCCGGGCACGGGGACCTGCTGCTCGGGCACGTGTCCGCGGCCGACCCGGTGCACCACGAGCGGGTCTGCGCCTTCCGCACCCGCGGCGGCGCGATCGCCGGGCCGATGGAGACCTGGCTGGCGCTGCGCGGGCTCGGCACCCTGGACCTGCGGCTGGCCCGGCAGGCCGAGAACGCCCGCGCGCTCGCCGTCGCGCTGCGGGAGACCCCGGGCGTGCACGACGTGCGCTGGCCAGGGCTGGCCGACGACCCGTCGCACGTGCTCGCCCGGACCCAGATGCGGCGCTGGAACGGGATCCTGCGGTTCACCCTGGCCGACACCCGCGCCGTCTCGGACTTCCTGGCCCGCACGACGCTGGTCGACTCGGCGACGAGCTTCGGCGGTCTGCGCACCGCCGCGGACCGGCGGGCGCGCTGGGGCGACGCGGTGCCGGACGGTCTGGTGCGGCTGTCCTGCGGGGTCGAGGACACCGACGACCTCCTCGCCGACGTGATCGGCGCACTCGGGGGCTGATCCGCGCCGCGGAACCGACGGGACACCCGGCGTCGGTCCGTCTATCACACTCGCGTAACCCGGCTTCCGTATGGTCGACTACATCCGGACCTCGAGCGTTCGCGGAGGTGGTCGCGTGCCGTACCGACAACCCGTCCCCGGTGGTGCCGAGATGATCTCGGGTGGAGATCTGCGGATGGTCGATCCGCTCCCCGACGATCCCGTCCCGGCACCCGGGACCGAGCCGCCGACCACGGCTCACGTCCCGGTGGGGTCCCGGGTCCTGCTCCTCAACGCCAGCTTCGAACCGCTGGCCGTGGTGACGTCCAAACGTGCCATCTGCCTGCTGCTCTCCGGCAAGGCGGAATGCCTCCAGGAAGCTCTGGAGGGTGCCGAGTTCCGCTCGGAGAACCTCGCGCTCCCCGCACCCTCGGTCCTGCGCCTGTCGCGCTACGTCCGGGTGCCCTACCGCCGTTCGGTCCCGATGACCCGGGCCGGGGTGCTGCGGCGCGACTGCCGCCGCTGCGCCTACTGCGGCAAGCGGGCCGACACGATCGACCACGTGGTCCCGCGCAGCCGCGGCGGCGCGCACACCTGGGAGAACTGCGTCGCCGCCTGCAAGGCCTGCAACTCGCGCAAGGCGGACCGGCTGATCGAGGAGATCGGCTGGACACTGGGGACGACACCGGCGCCACCGCCCCGTACGGGTGCCGGGGTGCTGGTGCTGGCGGTGGAGCCGTTGCCCGCGTGGGAGCCGTGGTTGGCCTCGGTCGCATGACATGACCGCGCACAACTGAATACGGGCTGTCACGCCCCTGGGGATCCGTTCACCATTCTGGGTAACCTGCCATCGCCAAGATCGTTGATCTCAGGAGCGAAGCAGCCGGGGCCCGGATACCGGCCTGGACGGAGGAGCCCTCGATGGACGGGCGGAGGCGGCGCGCACGGATCGCCGTGTTGGTCGGATCCCTGCTGTTCGCGACGGCCGTGGCGCTGTCCGTCGTGCCGGTGGCGAACGCGTCGCCACCGGCCGGTCGGCTGCGGCTCGGCCACCTCGCGCCGTCGGTCGGCGCCGTCGAGGCCCGGATCGAGGGCCCGGACGGTGCCGCATCGTCGCCGCGCCTGGCGGCGCCGGACGTGCGCTACGGGACCGTCTCGGGCTACCTCGACCTCGCCGCCGGGCAGTACACGGTGTCGATGCACGCGGTCGGGAGCGGTCCGGACTCTCCGGCCCTGATCTCGGCACCGGTCCGCGTCGACACCGGAGCCTCGCGGTCGTTGTTCTTCTTCGACAGTGCGCCGGAGGGACGGCCGAAGGGGCGGGTCGTCGACGACGACGTGGCGGCCCCGGGTGCGGGTCTCGGCCGGGTGAGGCTCGTCCAGGCCGCCCACGCCGGGTCCCTGCTGGAGGCGCAGGCGGTGGGTGGTCCCCGTCTCGCCACCGATCTCGGCTACGGGACGGTGACCGGGTACGCGACCGTCGACGCGCGGACCTGGGACGTGCGTCTGGCCAGCGATGGCAGGACCGAGGACGCCACGCTCCCCGTCGGGCCGGGCTCGGTGAGCACCGTGGTCGTGACGTCCGCCGCCGACGGCGCCCTGACGGTGCAGTCGCTCGTCGACCGGCCAGGTGTCACCGCGGCCACCGGAGGGAGCGCGGCGGCGCCGGTGATCCCGCGGGGCGGTGTGCCCGCGGGTGCCGGCGGCGCGTCGGACGGGCCGGGTGTCCTCCCGCTGCTCCTGGCCCTGCTGGCGGCCCCGGTGCTGGCCTACGGGATGACCGTCCTGGGTGCGGCCCGCCGCCGGAGGTGACCGGTGTCCCCCGAGCACTCCCGTCCGGCCGGTCCGCCGCCGGCCGACCCGGTCCACCTCGACGCCGACGGTGCGCCGTGGCGCGCCCCGATGCGGACCCCGGTCGGACCTGCGTGGAGTCCGCCACTGGTCACGCGGCCCGGCCCCGTCGAGCGCGCGCGCCGGCTCGTGGCCGTGGTCCGTCCCGAACCGGTGCCGTCCGGCCCCGCGGCGCGCGCGGCGGCCGTGGCTGCCCTGCTCGCCCTCCCGCTGCTGCCCGTCCTGCTCGGAGATCCCGATCCGCCCGTCGCCCCGGCCGGGGAGGCGGTGCGTGTCGCCGGCCCGCCGGCCGCCCCGGTCGGCCGGGTCGCGGCGTCGTCGCCGCCGTCGTCCGCGCCGCGCGCCCGACCGGTCGCGCCGCCGTCCGGGCTCGTGGTGCCCGCGATCGGGCTGCGCGCGGGGTCTCCGGAGCAGTTGACGATCGGACCGGACGGTGCGCTCGGTGCGCCCGCCGATTTCGACCGCATCGGTTTCTGGACCGGTGGGCCGACCCCGGGGCAGGCGGGACCGGCGGTGATCGTCGGCCACGTCGACTCGTTCCGCGGGCCCGCGGTGTTCTGGCGGCTGCAGGAGATCCCGGTCGGCGCGACGGTCACCGTTCCCCGGACCGACGGGCGGTCGACGACGTTCACGGTCGACCGGATCGAGGTCTACCCGAAGGACCGGTTCCCGTCCGACGAGGTGTACGGACCGACGGCGAACGCGCAGCTGCGTCTCATCACCTGTGGCGGATCGTTCGACCGGGCCGCGCGTTCCTACCGGGAGAACGTCGTGGTCTTCGCGTCGGTGCACTGACCGGTATCCGCACCGGCCGGCGCACCCGGACGTACAGGAGCCCCTGCCGTTCCGAACGGCAGGGGCTCCCGTGTGCGTCCCGCGGGCGGACCGTCCGCGGGACGGCGGCCGCGGGTCAGCGGCGACGCAGCAGCGCCGAGGTGAGGCGGGCGGCCCGGCCGGCAGCACGCCCGGCACCGGCACCTGTGCGTGCGCGGAAGGCCCGGCAGGTGGCGCCGCAGACTCCGCAGTCGGTGCCGGCGCGATAGTGCTCGTGTGCGTCGCGCTCGTGGCCGCAGCGGCAGAGCCCGGTGTCGGCCGGGACGGTGGCGACGGGCGGCGGCCCGGCGTCCTCGGCGGCGGCGCGGGGCGTCGGGATCGCCGCGGCGGTGGCGGCCGGGATGACGGCGGGGGTGTCGGGCGTGACGCTCATCGGGTCTCCTGTTCGGTCCGCGACGGCCGTGCGGCCGTTCTGTCCCTGGATTCGCCTGGGCCGTGCGGACCATTAGCGTGAGGGCCACCGGTTCCACAGATGTGATGAGGTCTGGCGTATCCGACGTTGCGCTGAGTGCCTTCCGAGGCCTTGAGCTGCAGCGATTCATCACGTTGCGTACAGCCGACGGGGTGGCCGCGTGGTCCGCGGTAACGCCGGTCGCCGCCGGACGACGAACCGGGTGAACCGATCCGGATCATCCAGGAGACCTGATGCGCGACGCCGTACCCCCGACCCGGCACGACGACGTCGTGCCCGGCCTGCAGACGGGGCGACCCGGCCGCCGTGGCCGTCGCGTGCTCGTGGCGTTGCTCGCCGTCGTACTGGTACTGCTGCTCGCCGTGGCGGGCACCGTCGCGTACCTGACCTCCAGCATCGGCGGAGGCATCTCCCGCATCCCCGACGCGTTCCGCGGCATCGACGCGGGAAGCCGCCCGGCGTCGTTCGGCGGCACGGCGTTCCTGCTCGTCGGGACGGACTCGCGCTCCTCGGAGCCCACCACCGGCGGCGACGCCACCCCGGGGGTCGACGCGGGATCGCAGCGCTCCGACGTCATCATGCTCGGCACCCTGGCTCCGGACGGGGAGCACGGCAGCGTCGTGTCCATCCCGCGCGACTCCTGGGTCGAGATCCCGGGCCGCGGCACGAACAAGATCAACGCCGCGTACGCGTTCGGTGGTGCACCGCTGCTCATCGAGACCGTCGAGAACCTGACCGGGGTGCGGGTCGACCACTTCGGCGTCATCGACTTCGCCGGGTTCACCTCGCTGGTCGACTCGGTCGGCGGGATCGACGTGACGGTCGCGCGGGCGACGAGCAACGCCGGGGTCGACTTCACCGCGGGGGAGAACCACCTCGACGGGGGCGAGGCCCTGGCCTACGTCCGGCAGCGCTACGGCCTGCCGAACGGCGACATCGACCGTGCGGCGCGCCAGCAGAACGCGATCAGGGCGCTGCTGGAGAAGGTCCAGGAGAAGGCGAGCACGGACCCGGCCGCGCTCTACGCTTTCGCCACCAGCGTCGGCGATGCGGTGAGCGTCGACGACTCGTTGTCGAACACGGGGCTGGTGCAGCTGGCGCTGGAGAACCGGAACCTGCGCGGGTCGGGGGTGGCCTTCGTGACGGCGCCGGTCGCCGGTCTGGGTCGGGAGGGCGCGCAGTCGGTCGTCTATCTCGACGACGGGCGTGCCGCGGATCTGTGGGATGCGGTGCGCAACGGATCGGTGGCGCAGTACGCGGACCTCAATCCGACCGAGGCACTCGGCGGGACCCCGTCCTAGCGCGCACGGCCCGGACGAGGCCCACCGGCCCTTCACCGCGCCACCGGCGCACCGCCTCGCCGAGCACTCGGTGCAGGGTCCCCCCGGCGATACGCCGTCGCAGTGCGGCACGGGCGCGGGCCGCGGTCACCAGGGCCAGGACCGGCACGGACCGGCGTGCGATGAGCAGCGCCCGTTCCTGGTGGATGGGTACCGCCCGCCAGCGCCGCTTGTACGGCTCGTCCCCGCGGAGCAGGTCCAGCGACGCGAGGTCCCGCTCGGCCACCACGTCGATCCCGCGCCGGATGGTGAGCGCCGCGACGTCGACGTCGGCGCGCAGGGCCGGATCGGCCCCGACGAGGTAGGTGTGCACGGATCGGCCGCCGAGCAGGAGAAGCTCGGCCGCTACCGGACGCCCGTCGCGGTGGTACAGGTCGATCTGGGCGGCGCCGGCTCGGGCGAGTCCGGGTACGGCGTCGGTGAGCAGCCCGCGGAAGCGGTGCGCGTGGTGCTCCGGGTTGATCGCACGCCCGGCCCACTGGCGGTGGTGGAGCTCGAGGAGGGTGTCCACGGCGCCGGGAAGGTCCTCGGCCGGTGCGGCAACGCAGGTGATGCCGGACCGTTCCGCGGTACGCAGCCGGCGGCGCAGGTACTTCGGGGCGGGACCGGCGGCGAGCATGTCGTCGACGGTCCGGTGGGGGATCTCCGGGCACACCGAGGCGGGGGTGCGGACCGTCCGTCCCGGCCACACCGCGGCGAGCACGGACGCGACGCTTCCCTCCCGGATCTCGGGTAGGTCCATCACGTGCCAGTCGCGCACGGCGAGCAGTGCGTCGGCGAGGTACGGCACGGCCGGCCCGCGGTGGGCGTCGTCGGCGAGGAACTCCGTGACGTCGGACAGACCGCGGCCCACGGGAGCGAGCCGCCGTACACCGCCCCGCCGTTCGGTGAAGACCGCGGCGCCCGCGACGAGCAGACCGTCGCGCCGCACCGTGACCAGGCAGGGTTCGCCGGCCGGGCCGTAGTGCTGCCACCACGCCCTCAGCCAGGCACTGCGCTGGAACGGGGTGGCGGTGGCGCAGCGGTCGACGAGGTCGTCCCACTCGGCGGCGACGGAGTCGAGCCCGTCGAGCCCGGTGAGATGGCCGATGACCCACCGGGGAGCGGCGCCGCGTGCGGCCGTGGGTCGCGACGGGCCGGTCACGGCACCGCCAGGACGGGGGCGTTGCCGGCCGGGTGGTGGCGCGGACGCCGGGACCGGATGCCCAGGTGCACCCGGTTCCCGTACGCGCTGGGTGTGTCGGTCACGGTCGTCCGTCCGTCGGCGCAGGGTTACGCCGACGACCTCGTCGAGTGGGTGGAAACTGTTACTTCGTCCGTTTCGGGACCGGTCAGGCCCAGACCTTCCAGGGCGCCTCGCCGCGCGCCCACAGGCTGTTGAGGTACTCGAAGTCCTTGAAGGTGTCCATCGCCGACCAGAAGTCCTCGTGGCGGTGCACGTTGAGCTGCCCGTCGCGGGCCAGGCGCTGCAGCGGCTCGTGCTCGAGCCACACGCCGTCGTCGCCGGGCTCGCCGAGGTAAGTGCCGAGGAACTCGCGGCGGAAGGCGAAGTACCCGCCGGAGACGAAGCCGGTCACCTGGGTGGGCTTCTCGTTGAACTCCACGACCCGCTCGCCCTCGACGTTCATCTCGCCGAACTTCGACGTCGGGTGCACCCCGGTGACGGTGCCGATCTTCCCGGACTGCTCGTGCTCCTTGGCCAGGGCGGTGATGTCGACGGTGCCGACGCCGTCGCCGTAGGTGAGGAAGAAGTTCTCGGTGTCGACGTACTGGGCGATCTTCCGGACGCGCGAGCCGGTGGCGGCCTCCAGGCCCGTCTCGGCGAAGGTGATCTCCCAGTCCTCGTCGACGCCGTTGTGGAAGTCGATCCGGTGCCGGTCGGACATGGACAGGGTGAAGTCCGCCGAGCGGGCCCGGTAGTCGAGGAAGTACTCCTTGATCGCCCAGCTCTTGTACCCCAGGCACAGGATGAAGCGCCGGAAGCCGTGCTCCCGGTAGGTCTTCATGATGTGCCAGACGATCGGCCGGTCACCGATCTCGACCATCGCCTTGGGCAGGCTCTCCGATGCCTCGCGGATGCGGGTGCCCTTGCCTCCGCAGAGGATGACGACGGGGGTCTGGGGGTCCATGGGGGGCCTTCCGTTCCTTCGTGGGGAGCGTGGTGGGGCGACGGCGTCGTAGTGGTGCAACCGAACACCACTACCGCACTGTTATCGCCCGCGGGCTGTTCGTCGTCTCACATCGGACGGAACCGGACAGCGGGGATCGGACCGGTCACGACCCGTCCGCAGGTCATCCGGGAACCGCTGTGGACCGGACTGTCGGCCCGTCGTTTCCGTTTCGGAAACGACGGGCCGACCGCCGGACGTCAGGAGCGGGCGTCGACGAGGTCGAAGACCCGGATCCGGCCCGCCGGGCGGGCCGCACACGTCAGCGGCCGGTCCACCTCCACGAACCGTTCCCGCACCTGCACCACGCAGTCCGGGTGGTGGAACGCGACCCGCCAGGACGTGTGCCCGGGGGGTCTCCCGTCGGAGTCGACGTCCGCGACGCCCAGGTCGTCCACCCCGGTCGCGCCGGTGACGGCACGCGCGTGGTGCTGGGCGGCCTGCACGGCGGGCGGCAGCGCGGAGCGCCCCCGCAGCAGACCGGGGACGACGAGCCCGCGGCCGTACTCCCGCACGACGGCGGGCCCGTCGGCCGGGGTCACGCCGCCGTAGGTCAGGCCGTGGGGGAGCAGCACCAGGGCGGGGGCGAACCGGCAGCCGCCGATGTGGCTGCACTCCCAGGTGCCCTCGGGGTCGTCGGCGACGAGCGCGGCGGCGAGCGGCCGACCGCGGACGGCGCAGCAGGCGTCGTGCCGGCCGTGCGCGCAGACCAGCACCAGCGGGTCGGGGTGCGGTTCGCCGTCGGCGTGGACGGCGGCGGCCAGCTCGGCGGGGGAGGACCAGATGCCGGTGCGGACGTCCTCGTGCCCGGGCCGGGCGTCGACGCGGAACCAGCGCCGCCCCGGTCCGACGGCGTCGCGGTCCCGGCGCCCGGGCCGGCGCACGAGCACGACCCGCGCGCCCACCTCCCCGGCCCAGGCCCCGAGCGCCGCCGGGACGGCGGGGTCGAGCCCGGCCAGGGCCTGACGCGGCCACGGCCCGGGGTGCTCGACGAGGAACCAGTGCCGCGCGGGCGGCGCCGTGCCCTCCGCCGGGTCACCGGCCGTCTCGGCGAGCTCGGCGCAGCGCTGGTACTCCCGGGCCGCGGTCACGCCGAGGCCGGGACGAGCACGCCCTCGCGCAGCAGCCGCCGGACGAGGACGATCTGGTCGTCGGCGTCCAGCCCGGGCAGGTCCCCGACGGTGTGCGTTCCGCCGCCGAGCAGGGCCGCCAGAGCGGGTGCGACGACGGCGGGCAGCGTCAGCGTCTTCTCCGCCAGTTCCAGCACGACCCGATCATCACCCGGGACGAGGCGGTGGTGCACCCCGAGACGCCGGCGCACGGTGTCCCCGGGCGCGAGATCGCGGGCGAACGCGGCGGCGGCGACCGGCCGGACCGGCTCCGGGCGCCCGCCGGACCACACCCGGCCCCGGACCCGGCGCGACACGTCCGCGGCGGGGACGCCGGCGACCGCGTCGGTCAGGGCGGCGCGCACGGCCTCGAGGTGCGGGGCGAGCTGCCCCGGGTCGGCCAGGTCGACGCCCAGCGGGAGGCTCGCGCGCAGCCGCTCGTCCGAGGCGACCAGCGCCAGCAGCGACTCCACCAGCGCGTACCGGGTCACCACGTGCACCCCGATCGTCAGGTGCGCCGAGACGTCCCCGAGCGCGGTCGCGGAGTGCAGCCAGCCGCGGGGGAGGTAGAGCACGTCACCGGGTTCGAGGACCCGGTCGATCACGGGCTCGTCGTCGCGGGCGCGGGCGGCGACGGCGTCGCCGTGGTCGCTCCAGGGCTGGCTGCGCAGCGGGTCGGTGTGGACCGGTGCGTGGACGCGCCAGTGCTTCTGCCCGGCCAGCTGCAGCACGAACACGTCGTGCACGTCGTAGTGGGCGGAGAAGCCCTGCGACTGGGGCGGGGTGATGTAGGCGTTCGCCTGCACGGGGTGGCCGAGGTCCTCGGCGAGCGCGGTGCAGAAGTCGATGACGCCGGGCCAGACGCGGTGCAGCGCCTGCAGGACGACGGTGCTGCCGTCGCCGAACAGCGCGGCGACCCTGTCGTCGCGGACCTGGTCGCCGATCTCGGCGCCCACCCCGCCCGGGCCGGTGAAGTCACCCGAGCCGACGACGGACCCGTTGCGGGCCAGCCGCAGGAACGGGGTGCGCAGCCCGCGGCGGGACAGCAGCTCGTCGACGCCGTCGAGGTCGAGCAGGTCGCGGAACGCGCCGGTGTCCGCGCCGGCGCGCAGCAGCGCGCTGGTGCCCCAGTGCCGGGCGCCGAACGTGTCGGTGTCCGAGCCGACCAGCCGCGCGAGGGCGCCGTTCCCGGACGCCGCACGCGCGCCGGCCGGCGCCGGGGTGCCCGCGGGGGGCGATCCGGCACCGGCCGTCGGCTCGCTCAGCTCAGTTCGCACCGCTGTCGGCGCCACCGTCGGCGCCGCCGTCGTGCTGGCCGGGGGTGCCCTGGCCGGCGCCGGAGTCCGCGGGGCCCTCGGCGCCGGAGTCCGCGCCGCCGTCGGCGCCGCCGTCGTGCTGGCCGGGGGTGCCCTGGCCGGCGCCGGAGTCGGCCGGGCCCTCGGCGCCGGAGTCCGCGCCGCCGTCGGCGCCGCCGTCGTGCTGGCCGGGGGTGCCCTGGCCGGCGCCGGAGTCCGCGGGGCCCTCGGGGCCGGAGCCGCTCGAGGTGGTGATGTCGTCGTCGTTCAGAGCCATGGTGGTCTCCTGGGTCGGTCGGGACGGTCGGGGAGCGGCTACCCCACCGGGAGCCAGGCCATGCACGTGCTCGCCCCGGAGAACGACGACGGCGGGGGCGGTCACCGGTGTGGTGTCCGCCCCCGCCGTCGCGGAGGACCTGGGGTCGGGTGGTCAGTAGGCGCCCCCGCCGCGGGTGACCGCACCGGCGGTGCGGGCGAGGATCGACAGGTCGAGCATCGGGGACCAGCGCTGCACGTACTCGGCGTCGAGGCGGATGGACTCGTCCCAGCTCAGGTCGCTGCGGCCGGACACCTGCCACAGGCCGGTCAGGCCGGGCTTGACGGCGAGGCGGCGTGCGGCCAGCGGGCAGTAGGCGTCGACCTCGCGGCGCAGGGCGGGGCGGGGGCCGACGAGGTGCATGGTCCCGGCTACGACGTTGAACAGCTGGGGCAGCTCGTCGAGGGAGTAGCGGCGGAGGACGCAGCCGACGCGGGTGACGCGCGGGTCGTCGCACATCTTGAACAGCGGGCCGGCGCCCTCGTTGCGGGCGGCGAGCGCGGCGAGGCGGGCCTCGGCGTCGACGACCATGGACCGGAACTTGAGCATCCCGAAGTCGCTGCCGTCGCGTCCGACGCGGGTCTGGCGGAAGAACACCGGGCCGCCGTCGAGCTTCACGGCGATCGCGACGGCGAGCATGACCGGGGCGAGCAGCAGGATCAGCAGCAGGGCGACGACGGCGTTGAGCACCGTGTAGGCGCGGCCGGCGGTGCGGCGCGGTGCGGCGGCCGGAACCGCGGTGACGACGGCGAGCTCGACGGTCCGGGTGGCCTCGTCGACGGCGGCGGCCGCGGCCTCGGTGGCCCGGGTGGCCTCGCCGACCGGGTCGGCCGTGGTGCGGGCCTGCCGGATGGTGGTGCGGTGCGCCGGTGCGGTCATCGCGTCGATCCCCCTGTGCGATCCGGGCCCTTCGGCCCTGTTCTCGATCAGGTTGTCGAGATCGAATACCCCCTCATTAACGATCTCGGAGGCAGATCGACAATCTTGACTACGCGCCGTGACCGCCGGTCAGCAGCGGGCGTCGACGAGGTCGAACACCCGGATCCGCCCGGCCCGTCTCGCGGCGCAGGTCAGCGGCCGGTCGACCGGAACGGCCCGCTCCCGCACCACACGCTCCGGCGCGGGTGAAGGTGACCTGCCGGCGGGAGCACCGTTGGCGGTCACCTCGCCGACGCGGAGGTTGACCAGACCGATCGCGCCGGTGGCGAGCGGCGCGCGGTGCTGGGTGACCTGGACCGCGGGCGGCGGCGAGGAACGGCCGCGCAGCTTCCCGTGGACGACGAGCCCCGCGCGTGGTGGCGGACGATCGTGCACGCCTCGCACGGGTCGAGGCCGCCGTAGGTGAGTCAGTGGGGGAGCACCACGGAGGGGGCGGAGCGGTAGCCGCCGATGTGGCTGCACCCCCAGGTGTCGTCGGGGTCGTCGGCGACGCGCGCGGCGGTTAGCGAGTGGCGGCGCGGCAGGCGTCTTGGCGCCCTTGGGGGCAGACGAGGGTGACGCCGGCGTCGTGGCGCTCGCCCTCGGCCGGGACGGCGGCGACGGCATCGGTCAGCGTGGCGCGCACGGCGTCGAGGTGCGGGGCGAGCTGCGCGGGTCGGCGAGGTCGAGGCCGAACGGCAGGCCGGTGCGCAGGCGCTCATCAGAAGCGATGAGGTTCAGGATCGATCCCGCCAGGGCGTAACGGGTGACGACGTGTACGCCGATTGTCAGATGTGCCAATACGTCCCCGAGTGCCGTCGCCGAGTGGAGCCACCCGCGCGGCAGGTGCATCACGTCGCCCGGCTCGAGGCCGCGGTCGATGACCGACTCGTCGTCCCGGGCGCGCGCCGCGACGGCGTCGCCGTGCTGCGCCCACGGCTGGGACCGCAGCGGGTCAACGTGGACGGGCTCGTGAACGCGCCAGTGCTTGCGCCCGGCGAGCTGCAGGACGACGACGTCGTGCACGTCGTCGTGCGCGGAAAAGTCCCGCGACTGCGGGGGAGTGATGTAGGCGCTGGCCAGCACGGGGTGGCCGAGGTCCTCGGCGAGCGCGATGTAGAAGTCGACGACCGCGGGCCACGTGCGGTGCAGGGCCTGCAGAACGACCGAGTTCCCGTCGGCGAACAGCGCGGCGACGCGGTCGTCGCGCACCTGGTCGGCGATCTCCGTCCGGACACCAGCGGGGCCGGTGAAGTCTGTGGAGTCGATCACTGACCCGTTACGCGCGAGCCTCAGCAGCGGAGTCCGCAGTCCCCTGCAGGACAACAGCTCGTCGACCCCGTCGAGACCGAGCAGATCGGCGAACCTTTTGCAATCGGCTGTTGCATGGAACAGTGGCGCAGTGCCCCAGCGCTCCCCAGCAAAGGCATCCGCGTCCGAGCCGACGAGTCGCGCCAGTGCCCACGTGCGCGCCCATGCAGGTGAGGCCCCGACGCCGACTGGCGCCGGAGCCCTCGTACCTGTGGCCCCGGCGACGGTCGTCGGCTCAGCGAACTCACTTCGCACCGCTATCGGCGCCACCGTCCTGCTGTCCCGGGGTGCCGCCGCCGGCCCCCGAGTCCGCCGGCCCCTCGGCCGAGCCGTCGGCCCCGCCGTCGGATTGGCCGGGGGTGCCCTGCCCCGCTCCGGAGTCGGCCGGGCCCTCGGCGCGCGAGTCGGCGCCCCCGTCGTGCTGGCCCGGGGTGCCCTGGCCTGCGCTGGAGTCAGCGGGGCCTTCGGGGCCGGTGGAGCCCGAGGTGGTGATGTCTTCGTCGTTCAGGGCCATCGACGCTCCTCTCTCGATCACATTCCGAGCAACACCCGACTGCCCGGACGCCGCGCTCGGCATCCTCGGCGTCCGGACGACCGCCATCGCGGTGCGTCCGCGGCAAAGCAAGTCGTGCCGCGCGCACCTCGCTCAGGTTTGCCAACGACCGCATGGCGTCGTCGTTGCCGCTCTCGATCTGAGTTCACCAGTCCCTATTTCGACTCAGTCAACGTCTTGTGTGCTGATCGTTCAGTACGGATCAATCGCCGCAACGAGACGGGAGAATCAGGATGTCTGTGACGGACCAGCGAGCATCGCCACCTTCCCCACGGGCTCCTAGACAGGTGCTTCGCGGGATTCTCACCCGATGGCCGGTCGTAGTGATCGCGGTAGTGCTCACCGTCGCTGCAGCCGTCAGCATATGGTTCGTCAGACCGGCTCAGTACACCGCGACCATCCAACTATATGTGTCAGCTCAAGCCGTGGAGAATGCCCAGGCCGCGTACCAGGGCGCGCAGTTATCCGAACAGCGGGTCTCATCGTACGTGGAGTTGGTCAATAGTCCCAGGGTCCTGAACGAGGTGGCGCAGAGCGCTGGTGTACGGACCGATCTGGAGACGCTGTCCAACCAGATTTCTGCATCGACTGCGTCGAACTCGGTCATTATCGACGTAGAAGCTACCGCGACTTCACCGCAGGCGGCCGCTACCATTGCTGACGCAGTGGGAGAAGTGTTTCCCCGCGTGGTGGAGAGCTTGGAGCGTCCCACCAGTCCGACTGGCGTCGCGCCCGTTCTCGTACGAATGGTTCAGCCAGCGGAGCTGCCTCTTGAACCGTCAAGCCTCGGGCTGACCGCAGTGTCGCTGCTGGCACTTGTGCTAGGTCTCATTCTCGGATGCGGTGGCGCCGCTCTGCTCAACTCGCTGGACACCACGATAGCGCAGGGAAGCGAGCTGGCCGAAGTTGCGTCTGCGCCACTCCTCGGAACGCTAACTCGTTCCGGATCTGCAACGAGTGCACCGCTGGTGGTTCACCACGATCCACAATCGATCAACTCCGAAGAGTATCGGCAGCTTCGGACAGCTCTTGGTTTTGTCGACGTGGACAAGCACCACAAACTGCTGGCGTTCACAAGTCCTAACGCCGGCGAGGGTAAGACGACGCTCGTAGCCAATCTCGCCGTTGCCCTCGCCTCGTCCGGTCGGCGTGTGCTGGCTATCGAGGCGGATCTACGGCGCCCGAAACTGGCCGATCTCCTGGGGCTGACAGGCGAGGTTGGCCTGACCACGGTGCTGTCCGGACGAGCACGGCTCGGAGCGGCGATTCAGCAGTGGGGTGGCGGGGGGTTCGATCTTCTAGCCAGCGGTCCTCTGCCACCGAACCCGAGCGAGTTGCTCGGATCTCGGAACATGGCGTCGATTCTGGACGATGTGACCCAGCGGTATGACTACGTACTCATCGACCTGCCACCGACGCTCCCCGTCGCCGACGCGGCGGCGCTAGCAGCCAGGTGCGATGGAACTATTGTCGTGGGTCGCTATAGAAGCACCACATCGATTCAAGTGTCCGAAGCAATTCGGATCCTGCGAGCAGGTGCCTCACCCATTCTGGGCGTCGTGATGACGATGGCGCCCAGTCGCGGGTCCAAGAAGTATGCATCCTACAGTTCCTATGAACCCTCGCAGACTGCCGGTGGTCGCCCCTTGGACGAACAGAGTGCCGCGTCCCGGCCGTTGCGTGCCAGCGACATTTCAGCGGCTGAGCCGACGCGACGGATTGATGTACCGGGCGGCCGATCCCGCGATGGAGTTTGACGACAGCTTCGCCTGTAATCGTCGAAATGCGAGTTGAGACCTCAGAGGTAGGATCTTCAAGTGACTGTACTTCTAGTTGCGAGTGGTGGCGGCCATCTCAAGCAACTCCACACATTGAAACCTCGATTACCATTTAACCAAGATTTTGTGTGGGCTACACCCCGAAACTCGTTGAGTAGTTCCTTGCTTGAGCAAGAAGAAGCGATCTGGCTGCGGTACAACGGACCACGTTCAGTTCTTGGGGTCTTACGCAACTCGGTCCGTCTGCTGCGTCACGTGAAGCGACTGCGAAATCTTCAAGCTGTAGTGACCACAGGCGCGAATCATGGTCTGGCTGCCTATCCGTTGGCCCTCCTGTTACGGGTACCGTTCTACTTCATCGAGACAGCAGCCCGAGTCGATGCGCCGTCGCTTACTGGGAAGATTGCGCAGCGCCTGCCGCGAGCCCGGTGCTTCATGCAGTACCCGCATCGAGAGGATGAGAATTGGTCGTATGCGGGATCAGTCTTCGAATCCTTTCGTCCAAGTCCGAAGGTTGAGCCGGATGCATCGGCGAATGCTGTCGTTTCCGTAGGCGCGATGGAGGACGTAGGATTCAGGCGGATGATCGAGCAATGCCATGAGTCCATTCCCGACCACTATGAGGTGACCTGGCAGGTGGGTCCAACCGAGGTCGCGGACCTGGACATCGAAGCAGTCGAGTTCATGTCTGCGGATTCTCAGGCCAATGCAATCGACAGAGCATCTGTCGTTCTCTCCCACGCCGGAGTCGGATCGATCGTCACGATCCTGCAGGCGGGTAAGGTCCCAGTTCTTTTTCCCCGCTACGAAGAGCTCGGTGAACATGTCGACAATCATCAGCACCAGATTGCGAGACATCTCGAAGGTCTGGGTCTGGCTGTAGTGGTGTGGCGCGACCAGCGGTTGACCCAGGAAATCATCGATGACGCTGCCAGTCGCAGGGTCGAGCTGGACTCGCTGCGTGCGCCAAAACTGCTTCTCAGATAGTTCGCAGCCCCGTAAGTCAGTTGTATCGAGGTATCTGTATCGAGGTGATGTGCGATGACCAGGGCCGATGCGATTCCCGATAGTCCTGGTGCTGCTGTCAAGCGCAGCGCGAACGTGGCGATGTGGACGTTCGTCAGTCGCGCGACTGGACTGGTCAAGGTCGGCGTCATAGCGGCGGTTCTCGGTCCCACGTTCTTCGGGAACATCTACCAGTCCACCAACATGCTGCCGAACATCACGTTCGAGCTCTTAATAGGGCCCTTGTTCGCGTCGCTACTCGTGCCGGCCATCGTTTCGTACGCCGACAACGGCGACAAGAACGCGGTCCTGCGTATCGTGGGTGGATTTCTCGGCATCGTACTCCTGGTGTTCTCGGTACTCTGCGTTGTGGTCGCTCTGTTGGCGCCGCATATCATCACGTTGTTGACGGTAGGGGTGCAGGACGGATCGGTGGTGGCATCGCAGCGTCACGTCGGGGTGGTCTTCATCGCCCTGTTCATTCCGCAGCTGGTCTTCTACGCACTGATCGGGTGCTCTGTCGCGATCCAGCAAGCTCACGGTTCGTTCTCGCTGGCTGCCGCAGCCCCCAGTATTGAAAACATCGGTATCGCAGCAGTACTACTGAGCTACGCCCTCGTCTTCGGAGTGTCGACCGATGTGGGCAATGTGCGTCTCGGGGAGATTCTTTGGCTGGGTGTGGGAACAACCAGCGCTGTCCTGCTGCACGCAGCCGTTCAATGGTTCGGGGCTCTACGTGTCGGTGTCCGGCTGATTCCGAACTGGGGGGTGCGCGACCCCGAGGTTCGACAGATCTTGAAGCTTGCGGTCCCGACCGGTGGCCTCGCTGCGGCGAACTCCGTACGGACATTTGCGATTCTGGCGTTCGCTTCCAGTGTTCCCGGTGGCGTCGTCGCATTCCAACTGGCGTACAACTTCTACACGCTGCTCGACGCTCTCGTGGGCCGGCCTATCGCTCAGACATTCCTGCCACTTCTTTCGCGCCTCCACGCCGGAGGTGACAGAAAGCAATTTCGCACACAGGTTCTCGGGGCCGTAAGGTTATGCACCTTTGTGGGACTTCCAGTTGCAACCGCCTATTTTGCGATGGCAGACCCCATCGCGCGTGTGGTGAGCTTCGGCGAGATGGCAGATCAGCGCGGATTCTCGTTGACAGCGGAGGGGCTCTCTGGGCTGGCTGCTGGAAGCCTGGCGACAGCTGTACTGGTAATCCTTCTCCATGCGTCGTACGCGCGTCGGATCGCTTATGTTCCAACGGTTGCAATGGCGTCCAGAGCGCTGTTGTTCTTGGCGGTGATGTGGTGGTGGAGCCACGTCGAAGGTCCACCGTCATTGTTCGTGCTGGGTCTGGCTA
Source organism: Pseudonocardia sp. 2-7 (assembly GCF_056341085.1). NCBI lineage: Bacteria > Bacillati > Actinomycetota > Actinomycetes > Pseudonocardiales > Pseudonocardiaceae > Pseudonocardia > Pseudonocardia sp. 2-7. The sequence continues at coordinate 4,251,473 of NZ_CP094507.1, read as the reverse complement.
TTTCGATTACGGATGTGTTCGCCAGCTTGGTGATCTACGTTGCGCTTGCAGCGGGGCGAGGCAAGCTCTCGTTCCGACCCGTCTGGGACGGCCTCTACTTCATTTTTACCGCGGTGGCCTGCTTCGCGGTGGGGCGGTTCTTCTCCCAGTTCAATCCCTTTGGCTCATCGTGGTGGACTGGTGTCACTCAGGTAGTCGTCGGCGGAACCCTGTCTTTAATCGTGTACGGTCTCTTGCATCGTGCTGTGCCGTCCGTAGCATTCAGTTCCATTATCGGAGAGTTCCGCTCGAAGAAGAATTCATGATTACTGTACCCGACTATTCTGAGATGCACGATTCGGGAGTGGGGTGAGTTCTCAGTGAGGAGTAATTCAGTAGGACGCGGGTTGGTTCTACTGGTGGGCGCATTGGCCATAATGCTCGGCGCGATTGTGGCTGTGTCTCCCGTCGCTGCAGTTGGTCTTATTCTATTCGCCGCGATTCAGGTCAGCATTGTGACTCACCGCGCATCCGCCGCGTACATCTATGCTGCAATTTTTCCGCTGACCGTCGGGATCGATCGTGGTGCCGCACTAGCAGTTCTGCGTCCGAACGAGGCCCTCCTTCTCGTGCTCTGGATCGCGCTCATCATCTCATTCCTAGCGAAGGGTGAACTGCCTCGCCCCATGGGCGGGATCCAGAAGGCGGACGTTGCGTTCTTTGCGCTCGCGGTGATGGGTTCCTTCTACAGTCTGGGCGGGATGTACTTCAGGGGAGTCGCGATCTCTTCGGACGACGTCGTGTATTCGGTCGTACTCTGGAAGCTGTTCGCTGTCTACCTCCTGGGTCGAGTGGCTCTGAGGGAGCGCACAGAGTTCGTTTGCACTGCGAAGATTATTGTCGGGGTGGCGCTCATCGTCAGCCTGGTCGGCTTTGCGCAGGTGTCCGGTGTCGGCAGCGTGGTGTCGATTCTGTCGAGTGTGTGGTCGGACGCAGACCCGTTGTCTGATGGAGCATCGGAACTTCGCGCGTCGTCCACCATCGGCGCGCCCATTCCTTTCGCAGACTTCATGGCAGTGAGCTCGATTCTGGCGTTTACCTTCTCGTCCTTCTACGGATCGAGGTTGGGAAAGCTGTTCGCTCGCGGTGCAGCCGTGCTTTTCGCCGTCGGCTGCCTAGCTTCGGGGCAGGTGTCGGGAGTGTTGGCTTTGGCACTGATGATTCTTGCTTTGGGGGCTTTCACGGGTCAGTTCTTGCGATACCTGGCTATCTTGATGGGCGTTGGGCTGGTTGCGTCTTTTGCCTTAGGTTCGGTGATCAGCGCCCGGATCGACCAGATCGACACACGAACTGGTCTGCCGGCAGCGTGGACCGGAACGAACGGGCGGTTGGCCAACCTTGAGAACTTTGTCCTGCCGCGTATCGCCGAAGGTAGCAATCTGCTGTTCGGAGTGAGGACGTCGTCGAGGATCGCGGCCACTGAGACTTGGCGTGAATGGATCTACATCGAAAGTGGATACGCATTGCTCGTCTGGGTCGGTGGAGTACCGATGTTGCTGGTCTTTGCCGCGCTTCTATGGGAGCTGGCGCGTTGCTCGAACGTCCTGCTGCATCGGGAGGGATTGAGCAGGGCATTCGGCCAAGCTTGTGCGACAGTCGTAACCCTGTTGGGCATCCTCATGATCTTCGATCCACATTTGACTTATCGTGGTTCGTCAGATCTTATCGGGATCGTCTTGGCGATGAGTGTGTCATGTGCTGCGTCAATGGCTGGCTTGAAGGATCAGTCGGAAGAGGAGACAAGTTCGGTGAACTTCGGATTGAGCTTGGCTGATGCCGGTCACGCCTCTGGGACTCGGTAGTGCGGCTGAACAGGCGCAAGGCTATTCTTCTCGGCATGGCGGGAGCACTCGGAATCGGTGTTTCCGGAGGTGCGTTCTGGGCGTCGCCGGCGAGCGTCGACCACCGGACGTTCGGTATCAACGTGGCGGGCGCCGAGTTCGGGTCGGACGAGAATGTTCCGGGCATGTTGAACGAAGATTACCGCTATCCGTCGGACGACTACATTGCGGCATTGTCGGAGCGCGGATACAGGTTGTTTCGGATCCCGTTCCGATGGGAGCGGGTTCAGCAAGGTCTTGGTGGACCGCTCAACAGAGAGAATGTAGACGAAGTTGCGCGCGTTCTTTCGGCTTGCGAGTCAAATGGCACGAAAGTTATTCTGGACTTGCATAACTACGGTCGCTACGTGCAGGATGGGGGTGAAAAGCTAAGGCTGGGTGACGGAGTTTCGGTCGACAATTTCATGCAGTTTTGGCGGACTTTCTCGGCCGAGTTCGACGTCTTTGATTCGGTATTGGGGTGGGGCTTGATGAACGAGCCACACGGCTTGTCCGAGGAGAACGCGAACTCGGACTCCAGTCATAGTCATGATGAAGGCGCTAGAATCTGGCGCAACTATTCGCAGGCCGCGGTAGATTCCATACGTGCAGCAGGCTCTCGGCGGGCAATCTTCGTCTCCGGATACCACTGGGCTAACTTGTCCGGATGGAATCGGTTCAATCCGAAGCCATGGATCAGTGATGCTATGGATGGTGTGATTTACGAAGCACACTACTACTTCACTCCGACGAACTCGGGAAAGTTCGAATCGGTGCAACTGGCGGATCTGGATTCCGTCGATCGAGGGTACGTTGACCTGGCCGACCGTGTGCGGCGTGAGATCGAAGATTTTCGAGTATGGCTGAGCGATAACAAGTGCTTAGGCTACATTGGGGAATGTGGTTGGCCGGCGGACGGGGTCGATGCTGAGCTGTGGGCGAGTATAGGAGAACTGGCGTTGGACCGCTTTGCGGCTTCAGGAATAGGCGCCGCGTATTGGGCTACCGGTTCGTTATGGAGCGAAAGGTATCGCTTGCAGCCATATTCCAAGACGATTCCATTGGATGCGGGTCCGCAGGCTCGCGTGGTCGAGAAGCACCTCTAGTGCGTTCGCCTACTATGATCTGAGGTCGATTCTGCTGCAACGAGATGGCTTCCTGAAGGCGCACTTGTCGCTCCGGTGGACCCGCGGTGAGCATGGATCCAGTCCTGCCGGCGTGCCCAGCGTCGAGGATGGATACGATCAGAACCTCGACAATGGGGCGCATGGTGATCGGGCTCGACAGAACATCTGCGCCAGTCGCTCGAGATCCGTGGTCGTTGACTGCCGCTGCGAAGTGGATGTCGTCGACGGACTACTGGCTGCTGCTCGTGTTCGCTGCGGGGAACGCCGGGCGCGGATGCTTTAGTTCTGCCATCAGATCCGTCGGTTAGGGTGTCAGTTCCTGCGTGCGCTGGGGGCAGGCACTCCGGTGATGCGAGAGCCGCGTAGGGCAGGGCCGCTGCGAGAGCGGTAATCGGCCCGATGCGGCCGGCAATGAGCCTTTGCCAACCTGATCATCCGTTGGCGATCATGAGGGTCTGAACTGCGGCGACGAGCTCGGCGGCCCGGGTCGGGCAGGATCTGATCTTGCGCAGAACCTTCCAGTTCTTCAGCTCGGCGTTGACCCGCTCACCCGGCCCGCGTCGGCGGGCGTGTGCGGCGTTGACCTCCCTCTGGTTGCGCGACAGGCGCCGGTAGCGCCCGGTGTCCGGGTCGATGCGCCGACGCCGCTGCGGCACGGCCACCATCGGACCGGCGCCTTGGTAGGCGGTGTCGGCGACCGCGGGGATCTCATGCGCGGTCAGCGCCTCGATGATCCCGTGGTCGCGGGCGGCTCCCATGTCGTGCCGCGCGCCAGGCAGCGGCGGGGAGATCCACACCAGCCTGCCGACCGGGTCGGCGATGACCTGCACGTTCAGCCCGTGGGCCTTGTGCTTGCCGCTGTAGTAGGGGCGGTCTCGGCCGGACGCCATGCCGACCCGGTCGATCCGCAGCAGGCTGCCGTCGACGATCACGAACGCCTTGCGTGAGGCGACCTCGATCGCCTGCTCCAGCGTCGGGGCCATCGCCGCGAGCAGGGCGAGCGCTTCGCGCACGTAGCGGTAGACCGTTGACGTGCCGATCTCGAACCCGCAGGCCAGGTCGGCATAGGTCTCGCCCTTGCGCAGATAGGCCACCACCAGCAGGGCCTGGCGGCCGGCGGAGAGCTTGCGCCAGCGTGTAGCCCGCTGGTTGCGGTGCGCGCGCAGCGCGTCGGCGAGCAGGCCGAGCGCGCGGCTGGACACGGTCATCCCGGACGGGTAAGACAACACTCTGAAGCTCCTGGTCAGGCGGATTGATCTAGGCAATCGCCCGTCTACCAGGAGCTTCACCCTTTCGAGGTCACGCCACGCCGCACGCCAGCTGACCTGCTCGTCCATCAGGTTGGCAAAGGCTCAATGAGATGAACGATCCGGACGTCGAGCTCGTTGCGGGCCCGCACCGCCGAGCCGATGCGACGACTATCGAGCGTCCGTGCTCCTCACCAGGGAGCCGCCCTGCTTCTCGAGCTCGAGCTCGGCGTCCACCATGATCTTGGCGAGTTTGGGCGGGAGAACCTTGGGCTTCCATCTAAGGATCCTCTCGGCCTTACTCGCGTCACCGATGAGCGCGTCGACCTCGGTGGGGCGAAGGTAGGACTTGTCGAACTTGACGTAGTCCTGCCAGTCGAGGTTGACGTGGTCGAAGCAGAACTGTGCGAAGTCACGCACGGTGTAGGCCGTACCGGTGGCGAGCACGTAGTCGGTGGGCTCATCGGCCTGCAGCATCCGCCACATACCTTCCACGTACTCCGGTGCGTAGCCCCAGTCGCGTACCGCGTCGAGGTTACCGAGATAGACATCCTTATCGATACCAAGCGCGATACGGGCGGCAGCGCGGGCGATCTTGCGGGTCACGAAGGTCTCGCCGCGGCGGGGGGACTCGTGGTTGAACAGAATCCCGTTCACCGAGAAGAGGTTATGGCCCTCGCGGTAGTTCCGGGCGATCCAGTATCCGTAGAGCTTAGCCGCGCCGTATGGGGAGCGCGGGTAGAACAGCGTGTCCTCGTTCTGCGGCGGGGGGGTCGCACCGAACATCTCGGAGGACGAGGCCTGGTAGAAGCGGCAGTCCACCCCTACCATGCGGATGGCCTCGAGGAGCCGGGTCGTACCCACGCCGGTCGTGTTGCCGGTGTACTCGGGCTCGTCGAACGAGACGCGCACGTGGGATTGAGCGCCCAGGTGGTAGACCTCGTCGGGGTGGATCTTGTCGAGTAGCGTCACCAGGCGAGAAGAATCCGTGAGGTCGCCGTAGTGCAGGAACAAACGGGCCTCGGGGTCGTGCGGATCCTGGTATAGGTGGTCGATGCGGCCGGTGTTGAACGTCGACGCGCGGCGGATGAGGCCGTGGACCTCGTAACCCTTGGACAGCAGTAGTTCGGCGAGGTAGGAGCCGTCCTGCCCGGTGATGCCGGTGATGAGAGCACGCTTGGCACGGGTGTCTGGTGCGGTCGACGCCTCTGTCATCAGTCTTCCCCCAGGGAGCGGTGGTGGGTGGCCTTCCGCTGCGTCGTCGCAGGAGTGGCCGATCGGTGCCGGAACGATAGCGTCTCGCTAAGTTGCTGCCGAGTCCGCGCGGGGCGCGGAAGCGGTCCGGTTCGCTAGCGGTGTCGTGCCGCGCTGTCGGGGTGTTACCCGTCGCCCGGATGCCGCGCCAGCTACCGTGGGCCCGGTACGCGTCGAGCCCGGCCGTCGCATCGACGACGTCGCGAAAGGCTCGGAGCCGGCCGGGAAAGTCTTCCGGCCGCCAGGCGTCGAGACCTGCCGCCGGGCCGGCCGGTGGCTGGTACAGCGCGTAGCGGATGGCGCTGAGCGCGCCGGAGTTGACGAACGACCTGTCGCGCGTGAACTGGGCCCGCCACTCGCCGAGGATCTCCGAACCCGGGAGCAGACCGGTCGGGAGCGTCGGTCAGTCGGCGCCCGGCGGAGGCGAGTACAGGGCCTCCTTGATCTCCTGTTGATCCTGCGTGAGTCCCGCCGCGCCGAGGTCGGGTCGGCACCGGACCGGTCGTTGATCAGGCCGTCGCAGAGACATCGCGGAGCCGGATCGAGGCCACAGGTCGCTTCGCAGCCGAGGGGAACCTCGCCGTCCACCGGGCCGGCGTGGGGAGTGCCAGCGCGAACCGGATGGACGGCTCGATCTTGCCCGTGACCGCGCAGTGGGCGGGCGTCACGCCTGTAGCAGGCTCCATCCTTGCCGAGTCGACCGTGGCTCGGATCCCCTCAGGCAGATCCGCAGGCATCTCCGTGGCCGTGCAGCGCGCCGCGAAGCCGCCGTCGACGTTCGTCCCGACCGCAGTGCACCCGGTGACGGCCAGCAGGCACAGACCGAGAAGCAGAGCGGTCGCCCGCCGTGAACCTGTCGATCGGGAAGCCGTCACGAACGCTGCCGTGCGGCGAGACCCTCTACCCAGTCGACGTACTCGGCGAGCGCCGTCGCCGAGGAACACATTTCCTGCGCATAGCCGGGACCGCGGCCGCCTGCCTCACGCCCCGCGTCCCCGGCCATCCGCGTGATGCCCTCCAGCAACTGGACGGGTGCATCGGGCTCGACGACGACGCCGGCCCCGGAGGCGCGCACCTCCCTGGCCGCCGGGCTGTCGGTGTAGGTGGCGGCGACGACGGGGCGACCGGTCGCGAAATAGCTGGTGAGCTTGCTCGGCACGCACATCTCGCGGACCGTTCCCCGCTCGTTGAGCACCAGGACGTCAGCGGCAGCGAGGGCGGTGACGAAGTCCCCCTCGGGCAAGGGATCGACGAAGCGGATGCGGTTGCACCCGGCAGCAGACTCCTGCAGATGTGAACGCTGATTGCCGTCGCCCAGGAGCACGAACTCGACGGGAAGGTCGTCACTCTCGGCGTGCCGGGCGGCAGCGATCACGTTCTCCAGCCCCTGCTTTGCCCCCATGTTCCCGGCATGCAGCGCGACGGTGCGGCCCGTGGGCCAGTCGAGGCGATCGCGTAGCGCGTCGGTATCGCCCGCGGCGCCTGGCCGGATATGGGTCCAGTTGCGGATGATCGTCGTGCGATCGGCGGGGATCCCGTAGCGCTCGAGAGCCGGACGGAACGCCTCGTGGACGGCGACGATACCGTCGGCATGCGACAGGAGCGCCCTCTCCAGTCGGGCGACCGCAGCGCCGGCGCGCCCGCCCAGGACGCCCGCCTCGGCCACCGCGGATCCGTAGAGGTCCTGCACGATTACTCCGAGGGCGGGGCGGCGTCGGTGCGCGACGCGGTGGCGGACGGCCGCTGCCACCGTTAGGAGCGCAGGGCTGACCGCCAGCACGACGTCAGGAGTGCGGTGGGAGACAGCGGCAGCGGCGGCGGCGAACCGGGCCTCCATCAGGATCCGCCCGACGCCCGTCGGATCGACCGGAACGGGATGGCGGACTCGGGTAACCCGCACCGCGCCGTCCCACTCCTCATGCCGTCGGGAGTGCCCGTATCCGTCGTGGACGGTCCATTGCGGATAGTGGGGGAGCCCGGTCACCACGTGGACGGAGTGACCGGCGGCAGCAAGAGCGCGCGCGGTGTCCCGCGTGTAGGGAGCGATTCCGGTGTGCTCCGGCGCGTAGTTGAGTCCGAGCACGAGGATGTCGAGGCTCATGTGGCAACTCCCTGGACGGTCCGGTCAGGCAGGACGGGCCCCGTGAGGCTCGTTGCTCCGGTTCTCAATGTTCGATTGCTATGGCCGTCGTTGCGCATCCGCGCGCTGTTATCCCACCATCGTGGTCGCAGCGGTGCCGGGCGGTCGGCGTCCATCGATGACACTGGAGGCTGGCAGCCCCGATCGCCACAGCCGAGATCGGTCAGCCCTCGAGACGGGCCTCGGTGCGGTGGTCGACGAACCAGCGGTAGGTGGCCGCGATGCCGTCGCGCAGGTCGATGGTGGGCTTCCAGCCGAGGTCGGTGATGCGGCTGGTGTCGAGGAGCTTGCGGGGGGTGCCGTCGGGCTTGGTGGTGTCCTGCACGATCTCGCCGGTGAAGCCGACGACGTCGGCGACGATGCCAGCGAGTTCGCGGATGGTGATGTCGGTGCCGACGCCGACGTTGATGGTCTGCGGGTCGTCGTAGTGGTCGAGCAGGTGGATGATCGCGCGGCCGAGGTCGTCGGCGTGGAGGAACTCGCGGCGCGGGGTGCCGGTGCCCCACAGCACGACCTCGCGGGCGTCGGTCTGCACTGCCTCGTGGAAGCGGCGGATCAGCGCGGGCAGGACGTGGCTGTGGTCGGGGTGAAAGTTGTCGCCGGGACCGTAGAGGTTGGTAGGCATGGCGGAGATCCAGGGCAGGCCGTCCTGGCGGCGGACGGACTGGACGGCCATGATGCCGGCGATCTTGGCGACGGCGTAGGCGTCGTTGGTGGGTTCGAGGGCGCCGGTGAGCAGGGAGTCCTCGCGGATGGGCTGCTCGGCGAACTTGGGGTAGATGCAGGAGGAGCCCAGGAACAGCAGGCGCCCGACGCCGGCGGCGCGGGCGGCGTCGGTGACGTTGGTCTGGATCTGGAGGTTCTCCGACAGGAAGTCGGCGGGGTAGGTGTTGTTGGCGACGATGCCGCCGACCTTGGCCGCGGCGAGGACGAGGGCGTCGGGGCGCTGTTCGAGCAGGTGGTCGAACACGGCGGTGCGGTCGCGCAGGTCGACCTCGCTGCTGGTGGCGCCGACGACGTCGGTGAACCCGGCGCTCTCGGCGGCGCGCACGACCGCGGAGCCGGCCAAGCCGCGCCTGCCTGCGACGTAGAGACGTGCGGTGCGTTCCAGCATGGTGTGGGTCCTCCGGGAGAGGTGCGTGCCCGGGCTCACCGGGATCCGTTGATGGGGTCGATCGTGCCGTCCGTCGCGTTTCGCGGCGTGGGGGATCTCATGAGACACCAGTGACGGCCGGCTGCAATCCGAGGCTCGAGGGTGCCGCCGTGCGTGATCGGGCTCGCACCGTCGATCCCGAAGCGGCAATGTTCCCCGGACTCGTGTAACACAACTGCGCGGGGATTATCGACATGCCGTCGTCTCGAGGCTGCGATCGACATGGGTGCCGACCGGCTGTAACGCTCCGTGGTCTTTCGCCGCTGTACCGCGCGAGATCGACATCAGCGCGGAGGCCGATGTGACCCCACCTCACCCCGATGAGACGCCTGACTCGAGTGACGAACCCGGCCTCGACCAACCCGAGGGAGCTCCGGAACCAGCGGCCGTCGAGGGCCCTGACGCCGAGCCGGAGCGGAAGGAGGTTACTCCGCCCTCGGCGACGCCAATGGAGCGGCCGTGGAACTCGGTGCGGTGGTGGACTCAGAGCAGGGTCGGCATGGCGAGCCTGGTCATTGCAGCCCTCAGCCTCGTCGTCGCGTTGCTGGCGTTCGTGAACGACCGGGGGCTCTTGCCAGGTGCGGGCGATGCCGGCGCGCCACCCACGACGGCTACGGCGGCGCCGCCGGCTGCGCGATTGTTCGACGACTTCTCGGGGGCGGACATCGACCCGGCGAAGTGGACCGTCGAGGACCCCTCCGGCTACTTCGCCGTTGTCGACGGGACGTTGCAGGCGCAGGTCCGCCGGGCCTCGTCGGAGCAGACAGCCGGGACCCTCACAGCCTATGCGGGGGAAGACATCCGTGAGGTCGACTTCGACGTGCGTCTGGTCGACGGCACCGGACCGAGCGAGGGCGGTCTCTACGTCATCCTCGTCGGTCAGAACGGTGAGCAGCGCCGCGTCGTCTTCGGACCCGGCAACACCCTGACCGCACCGCAGGGGTTCGCGGTGGAGAGCTGTGCGGATCCGAGCTGCGACGATGTCGAGTACGTAGCGGACGGGACACTGAGCCTTTGCCAACCTGATCACGCGCTGGCGATCATGAGGGTCTGAACTGCGGCGATGAGCCTGTCGGCGGTGTTCGGGCTGGACCGGATCTTGCGCAGGACTCGCCAGTTCTTCAGCTCGGCGTTGACCCGCTCGCCCGGTCCGCGACGGTGGGCGTGGGCGGTGTTCACGTCCTTCTGGTGTCGCGACAGCTTCCGGAATCGGCCGGTGTCGGGGTCCTTACGTCGACGCCGCTGCGGCACGGCGACCGTAGGACCGGCGCCTTGGTAGGCGGTGTCGGCCGCGGCGGGGATCTCATGCTCGGCCAGGGCGTCGATGATCCCGTGCTCGCGGGCTGCGCCCATGTCGTGCCGCGCGCCCGGCATCGGCGGGGAGATCCACACCAGGCGGCCGACCGGGTCCGCGATGACCTGCACGTTCAGTCCGTGGGCTTTGTGCTTTCCAGAGTAGAACGCCCGGTCGTAGCCCGATGCCATCCCGACCCGGTCGATGCGCAACAGGGTGCCGTCGAGGATCACGAACGCCTTCCGTTTCGCGACCTCGATGGCTTGTTCCAGGGTGGGGGCCTTCGCGGCGAGCAGCTCGATCCCCTCCTGGATGTAGCGGTAGACCGTGGAGGTGCCGACCCCGAACCCGCAGGCCAACTCGGCGTAGGTGTCGTTCTTGCGCAGGTGCGCGACCACCAGCAGCGCCTGGCGGCCGGCGGCGAGCTTGCGCCACCGGGTTCCACGGGCGGCGCGGTGTCCGCGCAGGAGATCGGCGAGCAGGTTGAGCGCGCGGCTGGACACGGTCATCCCAGACGGGTAGGACAACACCTTGAAGCTCCTGGTGGGACGTGTTGATCTAGTCAATCGCCCGTCTACCAGGAGCTTCACCCATTCGAGGCCACGACACGCCGCAGTCCGCTGACCAGCACGTCCACCGAGGTTGGCAAAGGCTCACTAACTGTGGGCCGCAGCTACGCGGTCGCGCTGTCGGTGGAGTCCGACGCGGTCGTGATCGATGTGCCTGACTCACGGTCCCCGGTGCGGATCGATGCCATGACGCCGATCCGCGAGGTCCGGTTCTACGCCACTACCAACGTCGGCGCGTCGCTCAGAGTCCAGGTCGACAACGTGCGGTTCGGCGAATAGCCGTGGACGAGGGCGGTACCGACTGTCCGTGCGCCAGCGGTGTGGCGATGGCTCTGGCCCCTCCCGACACCGATCCCCGGCCGGTTCTGGTGGCGCTGGGCGGCGCGGCGGGGCGACCACGTCGAGCAGCACGCAGGAGTCCGCCCAGAACAGCAGTGGGGCGGGCACCGACCACACGGCCGGGCCGGTGGTCGGGCCCCCGGCCGTAGTGACCATCGGGAGCGCCGGCACCGGCGGGGTGCGCACCGCCGACGAGGGCCGCCAGCCCGCCGAGGGGATCGTCCACAGTGCCCGCCGCCGCCACCCGGTCGATCGCCCCGGCGAGGACGGTCAGCCGCTCGCCGACCAGCGTGCGGATCGCTGTGGGTTGTTTTCGATCCCTCCGTTCGGCCGCCACGGTTCCAGGTCGACGGTCTCGACGACGTCGCCGCCCGACTCCAGGTGGACGACGACGTCGTCGTGGCCGGGTCCTCGGCGCGGGCCCGCAGGTCCGCGGGCAGTTCCCCGCCCGGCGCCGGCGCGAGTGCGGCGGCGTTGGGCTGGACGGACATCGTGATCGCGTGGGCCGGGTCGGCCACACTGGTCGGTGCGGGGCCGCACGCGGTAACGATTGCCCCGGTGAGCGCCACGAGGGCGCCGGTCAGGAGTCTCATCTCCCCCTCCTTCGCAGGACCGCCGGTCGACGGCCCCTGCTCGATGTCTAGGGAGACGACGGAACTCCGTCGCACACCACGACGGGAGGCGCCGCGGTCGGGCACAGGATCAGCCGAGTCGATCCGGGCCAGGAGTCGTTCGTCGCTGCGCGATGGGTGTCGGCGACAGTGGGGCACCTGCGATGATCATCAGAAGTGTCGCGTCCTGTGTTCCTCCCGGCTTTCCAGCACCGAAGTGTGATGGCGGGAGGACTGTCCGTCCTGGCCATCCGGTGGCTATTCCAGAGATGCGGGTTCGCTCCCGGCTTCGTCGGTGATGCGGGGAAACGCGGAGATCTCGCTGACTGAGACTTAGGTCGGCCCGTCAGGATCTGACGCGCCGCACCGCTTTACGCCACGGTTCATCGGGTGCACCACTTCATCAATAGTGATGAAGTGCTGTCCACGATGATTGTTGGATCGGGTTTGGACGCCCCCGGTCTACCAGTCGAACGTCGTGCGGATCCCTCTCGCCAGGGCGACCGGTGGCTCGCGATCGTCCAGTTCAGGAGGTGTCCACGGCTCTGGTGGACAGTCGTCGATTGATGATGGTGCAGATGAGCTGTGATCTGCATACTCCGATCTTGCCGTTTGCCCGCCTTGGGCGACGGGGAGCGTTCTGCTGGAAGGAATGGCGTGGGGTACTTGGTGCTGATCTATTTCGTAGGAATGCTCGTTGCGATGTCTGTCTTCCGTGTCCGAGCCGGCCTAGGGTTCTGGCACGGACTCGCACTGTTCGGTCCGGGCGGGGTTGGCCTCGAGTGGCTGGCTATCAACACCGGGAAGGCGATGGTGTGGCCGGTTACGGCCGCCGTGTGGTTGGCCACGGATCGGCCGGAACCCGCGATCGTCTTCAACGATAAGGCTGTCGCCCGACGCGCGGCCGAACAGCAGAACTGACCACGTCACTCATCGAACCGGATCGGAGATCCAGCTATGGCACAGTGCCCGACCTGCCGCGGAAACCGTCGATGCCCTGAGTGCGACGGCCGCGGCTTGACCGGAGGCATCCTTCCTGTGAACTGCAAGACCTGCCGGGGCAAGAAGGACTGCTTCGCATGCAACGGTACGGGGCGGCGTTGACATGGCCACCTGGGAAGAGCTTCGGCGGTACATCGCGTCGAACTACCAGGTCGACACCGATAAGCAGACCTTCCTCGCCCTGGACTTCACGATCGCCAACGGCAGGTCCCAGCGCGTGCTCGTAAGCCACATCGTCTCGACGTCCGGGCAGGAATGGGTCCACATCGAGTCGCCCATCGGCGAACTGCGCAACACGAACCTGACGTCTCTGTTCGACAGAGTTGAGCACCAGGTGTGCGGGTCCCTGTCGAAGGTCGGTGAGTTGGTGACCCTCCGCCATTCCAACTTGCTCGCGGATCTCAGCGTCGAAGAGTTCGAGGTTCCGCTGCATCTCATCTGCACCTCGGCGGATGCACTGGAAGGCGCTGTGAGCCTGCAGGACAAGTACTGACCCCTGGGTGTGCCGGCATCCACGCCGGCACACCCAGGTGCAACACGGTCGCACTGCTGGGAGAGGTGCAGTAGATCGTGGAGTCGGGTGCGACATGACATGGTCAGCGGCCGGTACCGGACCCGCAGCGTCTTCGTCGAGTGTGGCGGGAGCGGTCCTAGTTCGCGTCTGCGCTCCGGACGAGTGCGCTGCCTGCCTTCTCCAGCCCCGGCTCCGCGTCCACCATGATGCGCGCCAGCACCTGCGGCTTCCACCCCAGGATCTTCTCCGCCTTCGACGCGTCCCCGATGAGCCCGTCGACCTCGGTCGGGCGTAGGTAGGACTCGTCGAACCGCGCGTAGTCCTACCAGTTGAGGTTCACGTGGTCGAAGCAGAACCGGGCGAAGTCGCGGACGTTTTAGGTCGTGCCGGTGGCCAGCATGTAGGCGGTGGGCTCGTCGGCTTGCAGCATCCGCCACATGCCCTCGACGCACTCCGGGCGTAGCCCCAGTCGCGGACGGCGTCGAGGCTGCCGAGGTAGACGTCCTTTCGATGCCGAGGGAGATCCGTGCCGGGGCGCGAGCGATCCTGCGGGTCACGAAGGTCTCGCCGCGGCGGGGACTCGTGGTTGAACAGGGATTCCGTTGACGGCGTAGAGGCCGTGGCCCCCGAGGCAGTTGCGGGCGATTTAGTAGCCGTAGAGCTTCGCGGCGCCGTAGGGGGAGCGCGGGTAGAACAGGGTGTCCTCGTTCTACGGCGGGGAATCGCGCCAAGCATCTCCAAGCTGCTGGCGTGGTAGGGCGGCAGTCGACGCCGACCACGCAGATGACATCGAGGAGCCGCGTCGTCCCGACGCCGGTGGTGTTGCCGATGTACTCCGGCTCGTCGAAGGACATGCGCACGTGGGACCGGACGCCCAGGTAGTAGACCTCGTCGGGGTGGATTTTCTCGATCAGCGTCACCGGCCGGGAGGCGTCGGTGAGGTCGCCGTAGTGCACGAACAGCCGCGCGTTCGGGTCGTGCGGGTCCTGGTAGAGGTGGCCATCAGCCGGTGTTGAACGTCGACGCACGCCGGATCAGCTCGTCGACCTGACAGCCCTCGGGACGAACATCGCGCAGATCACCGACCTGGTCATGACGCTGTTCGGCCCCTGACCGCGGGGCCGCCGTCTCGTCAACTCCGATGAACCGCCGAACGGCCGATAACGGGCTGGTCCGTCCGGAGCGATCCAGCGGAGGACAGGGCCGCGTCGACGGCCCGCCGGACCCGAGGAGACCGCACGATGACGTCGCACCGCCGCCCACGCGTTCCCTCTCCCGCGCCCTGCTGGCCGGGTTAGTGCCGGCGACGACGGCCGCCGCGCTCTGCGTCGCGTCCGTCGCCTCCGCCGAGCCGGTGGTCGCGATAGCGGCCCCGGCTCCGACGGGTCCCGGCGCGGTCGCGCGGGAGTTCCCGGCGCCGCCCGTGCCGGTGGTGGTGCCGGACGCGCCGCTCGCGTCGTTCGTGGCGGACGAGCCGGAGCCGGTGCTCTACACCTGCGACCCGACCGCGGACCCGGAGTTCGAGGACCCGGCCCACCCGCACTACATCACCAACAAGAACTGCCCCGACCTGATCGCAGCCAAGGAGCAGGCGCAGCGGGAGTACCTGGAGCAGCTGCAGACAGAGGAGCACGAGGTGAGTGGGGACGGACTGGAGTCCGCCTGCTCGGACCCCACCAGCAGCTACTACGGGACCGCGGCCTGCGGGGCCGACCTGGACGGCGACGGGATCATGGACGGATTCACCGGCTGACCGCTCGCCGCTGCCCGGTGTCCGCCCAGCTCAACGGGTATTGTTCGAACGTATGGTCGAGTAGAGTCGACTGTGTGGATGACGTCTGGCAGGCCGGTGACGAGGAGCTCCTCCTCGCGGTCGCCGACGTCCAGGAGCGGATCAACCGCGAGTCCGCCTCACTCGTCGCGCTGGTCGCCGAGATCGCCACCCGCGGACTGGCCGGGGACAGGGGATTCCGCGACACCGCGGACCTGCTGCGCACCGTGCAGAACGTCTCGCGCGCCACCGCCCGCGCCCGGGTCGACGCGGCACGGGCGCTGTCCCCGCTGTACCTGATCACGGGGGAGCGGGTGGACGCGGAGCTGCCCGAGCTGGCCGCGGCGTTCGCCGAGGGCGCGGTCGGCGCCGAGCATGTGCGGGTGGTCCAGCGCGTGCTGACGATGCTGCCGCCGCACCTGCACGAGCACCGACCGGTGCTGGAGGCCGACCTCGTCCACCACGCCCGCACCCTGGATCCCGACGCCGTCGAGAAGCTCGGCCGGCGCGCGATCGCGCTGCTGGACCCCGACGGGCCGCGCCCGCGGGAGCCGAAGTCGTCGCGCAACCGGTTCGTGCTGCGCCCACAGGGCGCCGGGTACGAGGCCCGGGGCTGGCTCGACACCGAGTCCGCGGCGATGCTGCGCACCGCGCTGTCCCCGCTGACCGCGCCGGTCCCGCCGGACGGGCCCGGCGGGGCCCGTGACGAGCGCTCGTCCGCCGAACGCACCGGCGACGGTCTGGTGGAGCTCGCGCGGCGGATGCTCGCCGTCGGGGACCTCGGTGTGGAGAACGGTCAGCCGGTCACCCTGACCGTCACCGTCCCGCTCGACACGCTCACCAGCGGCACCGGGTCCGGGCTGCTCGGTTTCGGGGCCGGTGGGTTGTCCGCCGCCGTCGCCGCCGGGGACGCACTGCGCCTGGCCTGCGACGCGCGGGTCGTCCCGGTCGTGCTCGGCACGGCCGGGGAGCCGCTGTTCGTCGGGCGGGAGGCCCGGCTCGCGACCCGCGGGCAGCGCCGCGCCCTCGCCCAGCGCGACCGCGGGTGCGCGCATCCCGGCTGCGAGGCGCCGCCGCAGTGGTGCGTCGCCCACCACGTCCGGCACTGGGCCGACGGGGGCACCACCGATCTGGACAACCTGGTTCTGCTCTGCGGGCACCACCACCGGTTGGTCCACCACGGGGACTGGAGCATCACGATGGACGGTGGGTTCCCGGTCTTCCACCCACCGCCCTGGGTGCCGGGCGGCCCGCGATGCAACCCGTTGCACCGGCCCGACCTGATCGGGAGGTCGATCGACGGCGATGGCCCGCCGCGGGACCACCCCGCCGGCGCGCCGCCGTTGTCGACGGTGGCGAGAACAGCCGCCGTGTCGTGAGGTCCACGCCACATGTCGTCATCAATCGTGCTGATCTCCGCGGTCCGCGGCCGATCGGCGGAAATGGACGGCCCGTCGCACACGACTGAACGGAGGACGGACCGTCGGGGGAGGGCCCACCATGACCACGCTGGCCGAGCGTGCTGCCGCGCCGCACACTGGGGCGATGGCACGCCCGCCGCAGACCATCACGCAGCCGGGACCGGACGACCGGTTCCGGGTGCTGATCGTGTGCACGGGCAACATCTGCCGCTCGCCCGCTGCGGAGCTTCTGCTGCGTCACCTGCTGGTGGGGCGCCTCGGCGGCCGGGAGGCGGCCCGGGTCGAGGTGTCGAGCGCCGGGGTCGCCGCTGTCGTCGGGGCCGGGATGAACCCGCAGTCGCGGGCCCAGCTCGCGCCCTGGGGGCTCGACGGTGACCGCGCCGAGGGCTTCCGGGCCCGCCCGCTCGACGATGCCGCGGTCGACGGGGTCGACCTCGTCCTCGGCGCCAACGTCCGCCACCGCTCCGCGGTGCTCGAGCGTCACCCGCACCTGCTGGACCGCACGTTCGCGCTGCGCGAGTTCGCCCGGCTCGCCGCGGCCGCCGACACCACCCTCCTCCCGCCGGACCTGGTCAAACGCGGCCGGGCGCTGGTCGATCTCGCCCGCGCCACCCGCGGCACCATCCCCCCGGCCGACGACACCGTGCCCGACCCGATGGGCGGACCGGACGCCGCGCACCGCGATGCCGTGCACCGCGTCTTCGCCGCCGTGCGCGGGATCGTCGACGAGCTCGCACCCCGCACGGCGGTTCGGCGCTAGGCTGATCATCGTCTCCCCGCCACGAAGTCCCCGCCGCCGGAAGCCGATGACCGCCCTGCTGCTCGCCGCTGCGCTCGCGCTGCTGCTGTCCTGCTCCGCCGGACCGGCCGACGACGGCCCCGCGCGCCCCTTCCCCTTCGGTGCCTTCACCGGATCCGACGCCGAGGGCGTCGCGCGGCTCGCGGAGTTCGAACAGTGGCTCGGCCGCCCCGTCGACGTGGGGCACACCTACCTGCCGGGCGAGGGGTGGGACGACCTCGACGGCCCCGCCTACATCCTCGACCCGTGGGCGCAGTGGCAGCGGGAGAATCCCGGCCGGCTCTTCGTGCTCAACGTGCCGATGGCCGCCCCCAACGAGGCCGACCTGCCCGACGACGAGGTCGCGGACATCCTGCGCCGCGGCGCGGCAGGCGAGTTCGACCACCACTTCCGTACGCTCGGTGAGCGTCTCGTGGAGCGGGGACTGCAGCGCGCGATCATCGTGCCCGGCTGGGAGATGAACGGCGAGACCTACTCCCATCGCTGCCGGCCGGACCCGCAGGCGTGGAAGGCGTACTTCCGCAACGTCGTCAGCACCCTCCGGGCGGTGCCCGGCCAGCAGTTCCGCTTCGACTTCACCGTCAACCGCGGCCGTGACGACATCGACTGGACCGACTGCTATCCCGGCGACGACGTCGTCGACATCATCGGGATGGACTCCTACGACCAGGGCCCGGGCCGCAGGTTCGACGACTTCGTCTCCCAGCCCCTGGGGCTGGCGGAGCACGCCGCGTTCGCGGCCGCCCGCGGCAAGCCCGTCTCCTTCCCGGAGTGGGGCCTGTTCCGCCACGGCGACGACCCGCAGTACTTCCGGCGCATGCACGACTGGATGGCGAGGCAGGAGACCGTCTACAGCACGATGACCGACTACTGCCCGCACGGCGTGTTCTGGTGTGGCGAGAACCCGCGGTCCGCGCCGGTGGTCAGGGAGCTCTACGGGCGTTGACACGGGCGGTCCGCCCGGTCAGCTCGGCGAGCCCGGCCCAGGTGCGGGTGATGTCGAACCCGCGCGCCCACTCCGCCGCGGCCAGGCCCTCACGGCCTGCGAGCCCGGGGTCGAGGAGCCGGTCGGCCACCGCCTCCGCCAGCTCACCGGGGGCGTTCGCAGCGACGAGGGCACCCACCGCGTGCGGCACGAGCTCGGTCAGGCCGGGCACGTCGGAGGCCACGAGCGAGCGGCCCGCCGCCAGGGCCTCGATGGCGGACAGCGACAGCCCCTCCCAGCGGGAGGGCAGCACGACGACGTCCGCCGCGGCGTAGAAGCGGGAGATCTCCGCCGTCGGGCCGAACCGCTCGACGCCGGGCGTCCCGTTCGCTGCGGCGCCGATCTGCGCGTCGTCGCCGCCACCGACCAGCACCAGCCGGGCGTCCGGCACCCGCTCCCGCACCGCACCCCACGCGGCGAGCAGGACGTCCTGCCCCTTCTGGCGGGTCAGCCGCCCGGGACAGACCGCGATCGGCGCGGCGTGGGGCAGACCCAGGGCTCTACGGGCGTCGCGCCGCCCGGCCGGGCCGGCCGGGCGGAATCGGCCCAGGTCCACGCCGTTGCGCACGACCGTGATCGGGCCGGGCACACCGGCCGCGCGGCCCTGCGCCGCCTCGCCCTCGCCGCAGGCCACCACGCAGGCGCTCCAGCGCGTCGCCGACCGCTCCCAGAGCAGAGCGGCCCTGGCCTGGAGGCCGTCCGCGGCCAGCCAGGACCATCCGTGCGGCTGGTAGAGCGTCGGAACGGCGCCGCGCACCGCCAGCCGCCCGGCGAGCCCGGCCTTCGCCGAGTGCAGGTGCAGCACGTCCGGCGCGATCTCCGCGACCAGCCGCCCCAGCGAGTGCACCTCGCGAGGCACCGAGAGGCCGGGGGACCGGCCCGCCTCCCAGACGGCGTGCGGCACCCCGGCGGCGGCCACGTCATGGCCGAGCAGACCGTCCGACGGGCAGGCGACGCGAACGTCCCATCCCCGTCCGAGCTGGTCCACTGCAGCGCCCAGGACGTAGCTGTGCACCCCGGCCACGGTGGGCTGGGCGACGTGCAGGACCCTCACGTCGTCGGGGCCCCGGATCCGGGGGGCCGTCGGTCCAGCAGGGTCCGTGCCGCGGAGCCGGCACCGTCGGCGCGCAGCGCCCGGACGGTCGCACCCAGGCGTGCGTGCAGCTCCGGGGCGCGGTCGCGGACGCGGTCGCGCAGCGCGGCCCGAGCACGTACCGCCACGACGTGGGCGGTGCCGGCCGGGGAGCGGCGCCGGGACAGCAGCACCCGCCGGTGCGGGACGTCCACGGTCTGCCACCGCCGCTTGTAGGACTCGGCGCCCCGCAGCATGTCGAGGGCCACCCGCTCGCGCTGCTCCACCACGTCGAGGCTACGGGACAGGGTCATCGCCGCCCCGTCGCCTCCGTCCCGCAGGGTGGGCGAGATGCCCAGGAGGTACGCGTACACCGCGCGCGGGCCGACGAGCAGCAGCATGGCGGCCACGTCGACACCGTCGACGCGGTACAGGTCCAGGTGCGCGGCGCCCGCCGGCACCAGGACGTCGAGGGCCTCGGTCAGCATGGCGGCGTAGCGGGGGGTGAGGTGTTCGGGGTTGCCGCCGCGCCCCTCCCACTGCCGGGCGTGCAGGTCGAGGAGCGTCGCGACCCCGGCCGCGGTGGTGACGGTGGTGCCCGGACCGGCCGGGACGTACTCCACACCGGTGGCCCGGACCTTGCGGATGCGGGTACGCAGGCGCTTGCGCGATCGTCCCTCGGTACCGGCGAGCAGTGCCTCCACCGAGCCGAACGGCACCTCCAGGCACACCGAGGACGCCACCGACACCGCCCCGCGCCAGTGCCCGGCCACCGCCGCGGCGACCCCGTCCCCGCGCACCTCGGGCAGCTCCACCACCTGCCAGCCCGGTTCGAGCAGCACCGACCGGGCGAGGTGGCGCACGGCCTCGGGCCGCACCGACTCGTCCACCAGGAACTCGGTGATGTCCGAGAGCCCGCCACCGACCGGGCCGAGGACTCGGACGCCGGCGACCCGGCGCACCGTCAGGGCGGCGCCGGCGACCAGGCGTCCGTCGCGGCGCACCGTCACCACGTGCAGGGAGGCGCCGTGGCCGTAGTGGTCCCACCACGCCTGCAGCCACCCCGAACGCTGGAACGGGGTCGCGGTCGCGCAGCGGTCCGCGAGGTCGTCCCACTCGGCGGCGAGCGCCCGGAACTCCCCGGCGTCCCGCACCGAGGCGACGGCCCAGCCGCCCCCGATCCCGACGGCCGCAGTCACCGCCGGACCGCCGTCGACGACGGGTTCGCGCCGTTGCGCCGGGCCGGCAGCTGCGGCGCCGCCGGTGCCGGGGCGGGCTGTGGCGGCGCGTCCGGAACGGGGCCGGTCCACCGGGGCGCCCGGCTCGCGGCAGCGAACAGGCCCAGACCGGCGAGCAGCGCACCCGCGGCACCGCCGACCAGTGCGAGCAGCGCCGGCGAGGCGGAGACCGGCTCCACCGGTTCCACGGCCGGCGCGAACACGGCCAGCGTCACGCTGGTCTCGACGCTGCGCTCGTTGCCGTAGGCGACGAGGCTGCCGGCGAGGGCGTTCGCGATCGCCGTCGCCTCCCTGGGGTCACCGGAGAGCCCGGCGATCTCCACCAGGGGGGCGTCGGGGGAGGTCTGTACCTCGGCCCGGCGCAGGAGCTGCTCGACCGGGGTGCGCAGCTCCGCCGCGGCGGTCGCGGCGACGGCGGGCTCCCCGGCGATCCGTCCGAACGCCTGGGCGAAGCTGGTCGCGCGCTGCTGGCCGTCGGCGTCCTGCGCGGTCACCGCCACGTAGGCGGCCGTGCGGAACGTCGGACCGCTCACCAGCCCGTACACCGCCCCGCCGCCCGCCCCGGCCAGGACCGCGAGCGCCACGACGACCGCGCGCAGCGCCGCACGCCGCCGGTACCAGGGTGGCCCCGTGGCGGGGGAGGGCGGCGTCGCCGCGAACCGGCTGGTCTCCGCGGTCGGATCGTCCACCGGGCCCGACCCGTTCCCGGAGACGCCCGTGCCGGGATGTGATCCGCCGGACGTGCTGGGCTCGCTCATGACAGGGCCTTTCGTGGTGTCGGTTCGCGGTCGGTGAGCCGTAGGTAGAGGGCGTGGAGCTCCGCGGCGACCCGGGACACGTCGAACCGGTCCAGGCCCGCGGCCGGACGACGGTCCGGCGGCCGGTCGAGCAGCGTCGCGACCGCGGTGGCGACGGCGTCGCCGTCGGGAGCGACGCGAACGTGGCGAGGGTCGGCGAGCTCGTCGAGGACGGGCCCGGAGGCGTAGGCGACGGGCAGCCCGGACGCCGCGGCCTCGAGCAGCGCCAGACCGAAGGTCTCCTCCGGGGAGGGCGACGCGAGCACGTCCATCGCGCTCAGGTGGGCGGCGACGTCGTCGACCTCACCGGTGAAGACGACCCGGTCCGCCACACCCGCCTCACGGGCGCGCCGCTCCAGCGCCGCCCGCTCGCCGCCCCGTCCGACGACCAGGGCGGTGACACCGGGCAGCCGTGGGAGCGCGTCGAGCAACACATCGACCCGCTTCGGCGCTTCCAGCCGCCCGACCACACCGACGACCGGACGGTCGGCGGGCAGGGCGTACCGGCGACGCACGCGTTCGCGGTCGGAGCTGTCGAAGCGGTGGCCCTCCACGTCGGTCCCGTTGCGCAGCACGGTGATCCGCTGATCCGGAATCCCCCACTCGCGGAGCCGCCCGGCGACGTCGGCGGACACGGCGACCGTCGCGCGCCCCAGCCTCTCGGTGGCCACGTAGAGCCCGCGCACCCCCGGCCGGTCCACCGGGCGGCCCTCGATGAGCTCGCCGTTCAGGGAGTGTTCGGTCGCCACGATCGTGCGCACACCGGCGAGCCGGGCGGCGAGCCGGCCGTACACGCAGGCGCGGTAGAGATGGGTGTGGACCACGTCGAAACGGCCCCGCCGGATGAGCCGGGCCAGCACCAGCACGGCGGCCACGTCGGTGTTTCCCGACATCGGGACGAGGTGGACCGGGACACCGTCCGCGCGCAGTCCGTCGGCGACGACCCCCGGGTTGCAGAGTGCGACGACCTCGGTCTCGACCTGTCGGTGGCGCAGCAGGAGCCGCAGCTGCTGTTCCGCACCACCCGCGTCGAGACCGGTGATGACGTGCAGAACCCTCATACGAACGTCGCCTCCCCGTCCGGGACCCGCATCTGGCTGCGGACGTCCTTCGCGCGCAGCCGCACCCCGCCGTCGCGCTCCCCGACGAAGGTGCGCGGCAGCGCGTGGCGGCCGGCCCGCTCGTGCGGCGCGATCCCGACGGCGTGGGCGTAGCCGGCGGACCGCACGGCCTCGATCTCGCGGCGCTCGACGTGTCCGTACGGGTAGGCGAAACCGGTGACCGGCCGCCCGACGAGGTCGCTCAGCTCGGCGCGGCTGCGCTCGATCTCGTCGCGCAGGTCGCCGACGCCGGTGGTCGGGAGCGAGACGTGGGAGACCCCGTGGGAGGCGATCTCCATTCCCTCCGCCGCCGCGGCGCGGACCTCGTCGGCAGTCATCAGCTGCTTCACCGGTCCCGGTACGTCCCACTGGTTGGTCCCGCCGAGGCGTCCGCTGAGCACGTAGACGGTGGCGGTGAAGCCGTGACGGCGCAGGACCGGTACGGCCCGGTGCAGGAAGTCCCGGTAGCCGTCGTCGAAGGTGAGACCGACCAGGTCGCGGGCGGGCCCGTGCCGGCGGGCCTCCAGGAGCTCGGACACCGCCACCCCACGCAGCCGGCGGGCTGCGAGCCAGGCCATCTGCCGAGCGAACCGGTCGGGGGTCACGGTCACCTGGTACGGGTCCTCGGCGTAGTGGTCCACCGAGTGGTACATCCAGATCCAGGGCCAGCGGGTGGCGGTCACGACGCGCTCCCCGTTCCGAGCACGGCACGCACCGACGGCAGCCCGCCGGTCGCCATCGCCACGGCGGCGAAGACGACCATCATGGCCGTTCCCCCCACCGGCACCGCCACGATGCCGGGCAGGCCCCGGACCAGCGACGCGATCCCGACACCGATCGCTGCCGTCACCGCGGCGGCGGGCAGCAGCCGGAGCAGGATGACACCGATCGCCCGCGGGTCGATCGCCTGCGCCCTCGAGCGGCGGGCGAGCAGGAGTCCCACCGCGGTCACCGAGATCCCGGCCGCGTTGCCCGCTGCGATGCCGGGAGCACCCCAGACGCTCGCGCCGATGCCGGCCACGACCGCGGTCACCACGAGCCCGACCCCCATCGTGGCGGCCGGCAGGAACGTCGACCGTCCGGTGAACAGCGCCCGGCAGACCAGTTCGACCAGAGCCTGACCGAGCAGACCGAAGACGTAGATCCGCAGGATCGCGGCGGTGTCCGCGGTGTCGGCCGCGGTGAACGCGCCCCGCTCGAACAGCAGCTGCACCACCTGCGGGGCGAAGACGAACAGGAAGGTGGTCGACAGCAGCACCACGGCGCCGACGATGCGGACGTCGGCCTCCAGCCGGCGCCGCGCGTCGCCGGCGTCACCGGCGACCAGACTGCGGGCGAGCAGCGGGAAGGTGACCACGGCGATGATGAGGGCGAGTGTCGAGGGCAGCTGGCCGATCTTCTGTGCGTAGTTGAGGTGGGAGATGGTCCCCTCCGCGAGGGTCGACCCGACGAACCGCTCGACGTAGACCTGGGCCTGGCGGGTCAGCGTGTAGACGGCGATCGGTAGGAAGGCCCCGACGCTGATCAGCGAGGACTTCACCAGGACGGCCCGCGGGACCGGGATGCGCCGCAGGTAGGACGGCAGCTGCACCGCGACCATCAGCACGGCTCCCGCCGTCACCCCGATGGCCGCGGACAGCACGCCGAGCCGCTCGTGGAACAGCACGATCGAGCCGACGATCCCCACGTTGAACGCCAGCGAGATGGCCGCGGGCGGCCCGAACACGAGGTGGGCCCGCAGGGCACCCGCGGCGAAGCCGGCCAGACCGATGAACACGAGGCTGGCGGCGACGACGCGCATCGCCTGCACCCCGAGCTCCGGCTGGGCCAGGCCGGGGGCCAGTGCGCCGACCAGCCACGGTGCCGTCACCGCGACGATCCCGGCGACGACGACGAGCCCGAGTGCGAGGCGGGGGAGGGCGTAGGAGACCACGCCCGCGACCGCCGCCCGCGGATCCGATGTCGGGGCCCCGGGCTCGGCGCCCGCCAGTGCGCGGGTGAAGGCCGGTACCAGGAGCAGCGCCATCGCACCGTCGATGAGCAGCGGCACGGCGGACTCGGCGATCGTCCACGCGACGAGGAACGCGTCGGTGGTGCCGTCCGCGCCGAAGTACGACGCCAGCATCAGGTCGCGCACGACGCCGCCCAGCGACCCGAGCGCGATGAGCACCGCCGACACGGCGGTCGCCGTGAGGACCATGCGCGACTCCCCGGAGCCGCGCCCGCTCCGGGTCCCCGGGCGACCGGTGACGCCGGGCGCGCCGGATCCCGGGCGGTTGCGCAGGCCGTAGGAGGCGGCGAGCCCGACGACCACGCCGACCAGGACGCTGGTGGGCCCGCCGGTGTCGGCGTACAGGAACTCGATCGCCTGCCACAGCACCATGCCGAGCACGGCGAGCCCCACCGCCCGCTCGGTGGGCGTCGTGCTGCGCCGGACCCGCTGCAGGGTGCCCAGTGCCACCGTCGCGAGCAGGCCGACCAGGGCGGTCGCGCCCAGCAGCCCCTGCTCGGAGAGCACGAGCAGGTACTGGTTGTGCGGGGACAGCAGCTCCTGCTTGACGTAGCCGGCCCCCGGCTGGTCGGTGTCGCTGCTCGAGTTCAGCCCCAGCGGCGCGTGCCCGTCACGCAGCTCGGGGAAACTGCGCAGCCCGGCCCCGGTGACGGGGTGCTCCGACCAGATGGAGGTCGCGGTGTCCCAGAGGTGGTAGCGGTCGCCGACCGAGGAGTCGGGGGAGCCGACGGAGGACACGGCGCTGCCCAGCCGGGTGCCGATCTCGCCGCCGCCCAGCCCGAACCCGCCGACGAGCACGACGGCCAGGGCCGTCACGACACCGGCCGCCCGGAGCAGCCCGGCCGGTCCGAGGTGGGCGAGCAGCAGCACCAGCACCACGGCGCTGGCGAGCCAGCTGCCGCGGCTCAGGGAGAAGGCGAGCGGGACCAGGAGCGCGACGGCCAGGCCGGTCAGAACGATCCGGTGACGACGATCGGTCAGTGCGACGGCGCCCGCGACGCACACGGCGAGGGCGAAGCTCACCACGGCCGACATGGCCATGATCTCCTGGGCGCCGAAGGTGCCGACGGCACGCACGGTCTCGCCGCCGATGGAGGCGCCGGTCCCGCTCAGGTACTGGACGACACCCACGGCGCCCTGTACGAGTCCGGACACGACGAAGGCGCCCGCGACGACGGCGATCCGCTGCGGGGTCCGGACGACCGCGGCCACGGCGGCCGGCACGAGCACGAACACCTGTAGGTAGCGAACCAGCCCCGACAGCGCCGCACCGGTGTCGGTGGCCACGAGAGCCGACACGGTGGCGGCCGCGGCCAGTGCGCCGAGCACGACGGCGGCGGGCCGGGGCAGGTCGAACCGGCCGGCGACCAGGCCGGCGACGACGACCGTCACCAGGGCCAGCGACGCGAGGTCCGCGGCGGTGACCGAGGACCCACCGGCCTCGACGTGCGGCCATGGCAGGTTGACGAGGAGCACGATCGCCGCGACCGACCAGGTCGACCATCCGACCCCGGGACGCGCCCGGCCCGGGGACGACGGCATCGTCGCCGTCGGCGGTGGCTCGGCCACCGGTGTCGTGGCGGCTCCTCCACGCATCAGCGGGACAGTCCTCTCTGGCCGGTTGCGGACCGGTGTCAGGCGACCGGCTGGGGTCCGGCCGCCAGCAGGCGCGCGCCGCCCCCGGCCTGCGGGTCCACGACGTGGGTCGCCGTGCGGACCGCGGTCCGTCGGTTGCGCAGGCCGCTGAGCCGGTACGCCGTGGCGAGCCCGGCCTTGGCGACGAGCCCCGGACCGGCGGTCGCCCGGGATCGCGGCCGCCATCCGAGGTCGGAGCGGAGGACACCGTTGCCGAAGTTGACCAGGTAGGCCCGCCGGCTCGGAGCGGTCCAGTGCTCGGTGGTCAGCGAGACGTTGACGACGTCGTCGTTGACGATGCGGTGCGGCGCGTTGAGCGGCCAGTGCAGCATGTCGCCCGCCTCGAGGTCGTGGACGCGGGCGTAGTCGTCGAACCACGGTTCGTAGGAGATGCCCTCCTCCGAGACGCGACGCACGACGTCCTCGATCTCGGGCTCGCGCAGGAAGGGGGCGGTGGGCGGGTAGATCCAGATGCGCTTGCGGCCGCGCAGCTGCCAGAGGGTCTGGCAGGGCACGTCGGTGTGGTAGTGGACCTGGGCGCCGGGGGAGGAGACGAGGACACCGATCCGGTGCTTGGACGTCCGCAGCCCCGGGACGCCCTCCTCGATCTCGGCGTAGATCCCGGCCACCAGCTCGGCGAACCGCGGGTCGACCTCCTGCAGGCCCATCATGTTGATCCACAGGCGGCCGCCGCGGACCGCCTCGAGCACCTCGGCCCCGGTCCGTCCGCCGCGGGTGCACGCCGACCAGGTGTTGGCGGCGACCGCGTCCGCCGTATTGATCTGCAGATGGCTCGTGGGGAGGTGCTCGACGAGGTCCGCGAGTGACTCGTCGGAGAAGAGGTCGAGTTCGGACAGTCCGTGGCGCAGTCGCAGCGGCTGTGTCCCCCACAGCTCGGCGGCCCGTCCGTCGAAGTCCTCGAAGATCATCGCTGCTCCCGCTTCCGCGCCGGCCGTCGATCGCACTACGTCACAACGGTCGCCCACGATCGGACCGGCGTTACGCCGTTCAGCGGGATGCTTGGTCACACAACTCACCGTGAGCGAGATAATCAGGAGAGTTGTGAGCCGTCCGAGCGAAACGCAAAGGGTGTGGCCGACGACTTCCTCGACGCCAGATCACTCAGAGAAGTCGAGGTCGATCGCTCGTGAGCATCACCGAGAGGCCTGTCGACCCTAGCGTCGCGGCGCCGGAGGCGAACCCCGTGGAGCGCGAGATGCTCCGTCCGGCCCAGGTCGGTCGGCCGTCCGCAGTCGGCCGTATCCGTGCGTGGATGGTCGTCGGTCCCCTCGACGCCGTCTCGCTCCTGTCGCCGATCGTGTGGCACGGCGCGCAGGTCAAGGCGACGGTCGCGATGGCGGCCATCGCCTTGTATCTGCTGGTCGGAGGACGCCGTTACCGCGCCCGGCTGCACCTGAGCGTCCTCGACGAGCTGCCGGCGGTGCTCGGGAAGCTGCTGATCGCCACGGCGATCGTCGCGACCCTGATCGCCCCGCGCTACGACTCCGCCGACGTGGTGTCCACGTTCCTCCTGAACTCGGCCGTGGTGATCGGCCTCGTCGTCCTCGGCCGGATCACCGTGACGACGGTCATCCGGTGGTCGCGGGCGGTGGGCCGGACGCGGCACCGCACCGTGGTGGTCGGCGCGGGCAGTGTGGCGGCGGACCTGTGCCGTGTGCTCGGCGCCGAGCCCCGCTACGGCCTGGACGTCGTCGGGTTCGTCGACGACGGTGGGCGCGGTCCCGCCGGCTCGTGGGTGCCGCGCCTCGGTGACGTGGACGATCTGGAGCAGGTCGTCCGAGAACAGCGGATCAGCGTGGTGCTCGTCGCGGACGGCGACATCTCCGAGAGCCATCTGGTGGAGGCGGTGCGCCGGCCCGCATGCGTGTCGTGCGACCTGCTGGTGGTGCCGCGGCTGCACCACTTCCAGACCCGGACGGTGTTGCCCGACCACATCGGGTCGATCCCGATCATGCGGGTGCTGGCCCCGCCGGTCAACGGGCCCGGCCGGTGGATCAAGCGCGCCTTCGACATCGCGGTCGCCGCCGTCACGCTGGTGGTGCTGTCGCCGGTCCTGGCCCTGTGCGCGCTCGCGGTCCGGCTGGAGGGCGGTCCGGGTGTGATCTTCCGGCAGCCGCGGGTCGGCCGTAACGGACGCACCTTCGACTGCCTGAAGTTCCGCTCCATGCGCCCGGTCGACGACCGCGAGTCCGCGACGCAGTGGTCGATCGCGGCGGACGACCGGGTGGGGCCCGTCGGCAGGCTGCTGCGCCGCACCTCCCTCGACGAGCTCCCACAGCTGTGGAACATCCTGCGCGGTGACATGAGCCTGGTCGGGCCGCGACCCGAGCGACCGCACTTCGTGTCCCGGTTCTCGGGTGAGTACGACCGGTACGCCTACCGGCACCGTGTCGAGGTCGGGCTCACGGGGCTGGCCCAGGTGAACGGGTTGCGCGGGGACACCTCGATCTCCGACCGCGCCCGCTACGACAACTACTACATCGAGAACTGGTCGCTCTGGCTCGACTTCAAGATCATGGTGCGGACGTTCGCCGAGGTGCTCTTCGCCCGGGGTCGCTGACCCCCTGTCGGGTGGTCGTTCCTGTGCCACACAGCAGGATGCGGCGGGCCGGAGCACGGTGTCGCGCATGACGTCGCGCCGTATCACGCTCGCCGCCGGACTCCTCCTTCTGCTCTGCGCCGGCTGCGGCGGTGGCGGCAGCACGCCCGCCGCGCTGTCCACGGCGCCGGCCGCCGCGCCCGCCACCACGTCCGCGCAGGCCGCGGGCCCGGAGTCGAGCCGGCCCGATGCCGCGCGCGTCGACCGCTGCACCTCGGGGTCGCTCCGGGCGAGCCTCGGCACCACCCTCGGCGACAACCAGAAGGACACCACCATCGTGTGGCGCAACACCTCCGACGCGCCCTGCACGATGACCGGGTTCGGCGGCGTCGACCTGCGCGGCCCCGACGACCCGCAGTTCGGGCCGTCCTACTCGCTGCCCCGGGCGGGGGAGGAGTCCACCGCGGTCGTCGTCAAGCCGGGCGGGACCGCGCACACCGTGATCACCTGGCTGCCCGGGGACAGCTGGACGCCGACCGACATCGTCGTGACCGCGCCGGACGAGACGACGTCGACGACGCTGAAGTGGGACCAGGGCCCGGTCTCCCGTCAGGACGGCGCGACCCGCCCCGGCACCTACGTCCACCCGGTGGCGCCCGGCTCCGTCTGAGCCCGTCTCGGTCACCCCGTGCCGCGGGTGGCACACACCCCGTCACGGCCGGAGTCGTGTGCGCCACCCGCGCGGGGGTACCCGATAACGGTCGATCAGCTCTGGCCGATGATGCCGGGCGTGGAGATTCACCAGACCCCGCTCCCCGGATCGGCTCTCATCGACCTGAAGCGACTCGAGGACGACCGCGGCTTCTTCGCCCGTGCCTTCTGCGAGCAGGAGTTCCGCGACGCCGGGCTGGACCCGACGATCACCCAGTGCAACCTCTCGTACAACCACGAGGCGGGCACCCTGCGCGGCTTCCACTACCAGCTGGAGCCCAACGCCGAGGTCAAGGTCATCCGCTGCGTCCGCGGCGCGATCTTCGACGTGATCGTCGACCTGCGCCCGGACTCCGACACCTACCTGCAGTGGTTCGGTGCCGAGCTGTCCCAGGACAACTACCGGGCGATGTACGTGCCGCGGAACTTCGCGCACGCCTACCTCACCCTCACCCCCGACGCGACGACGATCTACCAGGTCTCGACGCCCTACACCCCGGGCGCCGAGCGCGGCCTGCGCTGGAACGACCCGGCCCTGGACGTCGAGTGGCCGCACGCGGTCGACCACGTCTCGGACAAGGACGCGAACTGGCCGCTGCTGGCCGACAACGCCGACTTCCCGTCGGTCACCGGAGCCCGCTGATGCTGATCCTCGACACCGCCCTCGCGAAGCGCGCCGCCGAGAACCGCCCGATCCGGGTCGGCCTGGTCGGCGCCGGGTTCATGGGCCGCGGCCTGGTCAACCAGATCATGAACTCCACCCCCGGGATGGACGTCGTCGCGATCGCCAACCGCACCGTCGCCACCGCCGTGCGCGCCTACACCGAGGCCGGGCTGGAGCCGGTCGAGGTGTCGACGACCGCGCAGGTCGAGGCGATGGTCGCGAAGGGCGTCCCGGCCGTGCTCGGCGACGCGTTCGCGCTGCTCGCCGCGGAGAACATCGACGTGCTCGTCGACGTCACCGGCGCCGTCGAGTTCGGCGCCCGGGTCACCGTCGCCGCGATCGAGCGCGGGCTGCCCGTCGTCACGATGAACGCCGAGCTCGACGGCACCGTCGGCCCGCTGCTCGCGCACCGCGCCCGCGCCGCCGGGGTCGTCCTGACCGGTGCCGACGGCGACCAGCCCGGCGTCCAGGCCAACCTGCTGCGCTTCGTGCGCGGCATCGGGGTCACCCCGCTCGTCGCCGGCAACATCAAGGGCCTGCAGGACGAGTACCGCACCCCCACCACGCAGCAGGCGTTCGCCGAGAAGTGGGGGCAGGACCCCTACATGGTCACCAGCTTCGCCGACGGCACCAAGGTGTCGTTCGAGCAGGCGATCGTGGCCAACGCGTTCGGCTTCACCGTCGGGAAGCGCGGTATGTACGGGCGCGACCACGCCGGGCACGTCGACGAGCTGACCCAGACCTACGACGTCGACGAGCTGCGCGAGCTGGGCGGCGTCGTCGACTACGTGGTCGGCGCCAAGCCGGGCCCGGGCATCTACGTGCTCGGCACCCACGACGACCCGAAGCAGCGCCACTACCTGAACCTGTACAAGCTCGGCGAGGGCCCGCTGTACAGCTTCTACACCCCGTACCACCTGTGCCACTTCGAGGTCCCGAACACCATCGTGCGGGCCGTCGACTTCGCCGACGCCGCGCTGAGCCCGCCCGCCGGGCAGCGGGTCGACGTCGTCGCCACCGCCAAGCAGGACCTGAAGGCAGGACACACGGTCGACGGGCTGGGCGGCTACGACACCTACGGCGTCGCGGAGTCCTCGCCGGTCACGCGCGCGGAGCGGCTGCTGCCGATGGGCGTGGCCGAGGGGTGCACGCTGGTGCGCGACGTCGCGAAGGACGCCGTGCTCACCTACGACGACGTCACCCTGCCCCCGGGCCGGCTCGTCGACGCGCTCCGCGAGGAGCAGGAGAAGCTGTTCGCCTGAGCGGCCCGCAGGCCGCGGCGCCGGGTCAGTAGGCGCCGCGGCTGCGGAGCACCGCGCCGACGGTCTTCCACAGGATCAGCAGGTCCAGTGCGGGGGTCCAGTTCTCGACGTAGCGCAGGTCGAGACGGACCGACTCCTCCCACGTCAGCGAGCTGCGTCCGCTGACCTGCCACAGGCCGGTCATGCCGGGCTTGACGAGCAGGCGGCGGCGCGCGTCGTCGGCGTAGGTGGCGACCTCACGGGGCAGCGGCGGGCGCGGCCCGACCAGGCTCATCGATCCGCCGAGCACGTTGAGGAGCTGCGGCAGCTCGTCGAGCGAGTACTTCCGCAGGAACGCCCCGACCCGGGTGACGCGCGGGTCGCGACGCATCTTGAACAGCGGGCCGTCGCCGTGGTCGTTGGCCAGCGACGCCAGCCGCGCCTCGGCATCGACGCACATCGACCGGAACTTCAGCATCCCGAAGGTGCGCCCGTGCGTGCCGACGCGCTCCTGGCGGAAGAACACCGGGCCGCCGTCGCCGAGCTTCACCGCGGCCGCCAGGACCAGGAACAACGGCCCCACCAGAAGCATCAGCAGCGCGGCGACCGCGCGGTCCGCGACGTACTTCACGATCTTCGACGCGCCGGAGAACCGCGGCTCGGACAGCCGCAGCAGCGGCATCCCGTCGACCGGCGTGATGTGCATGCGCGGCCCGGCGATCTCCATGAGGCCCGGGTCGACGGCGAGCTCGGTCTCGGAGCCCTCGAGGTCCCAGGCGAGGCGGTGCAGCCGCGTCGGGCCCCAGCCGGGCGAGCGGCAGATCGCGACGACCCGGTGCCCGCCGTCGCGGGCCAGACCGGTCACCGCGTCGAGGTCGCCCAGCACGGGGACGCCGTCGACGACGTAGCCGCCGCCGGTGCCGGTGCCGGTCGGGGTGCACACCCCGGTGACCCGCCAGCCGAAGTACGGGTCGCGACGGGTGCGGCGGATCAGGTCCGCCACGCACGCCTCCTCGCCGACCGCCAGCACCGGGGCCAGACCCCGGCCCCGGCCGCGCTGCACGTGCAGCATCTTGCGCAGCGCGAACCGCACCCCCAGCAGGGCGACTCCGGTGCCCGGGACGAGCAGGAAGACCCACTCCCGCGACGAGTCGACCATCAGCGCCAGACCGCCCAGGGCCAGCACGACGTCGGTGAGGACCACGGCCCGCCCGAGACGGACGAACTCCGCGGACCCGGTCCCCAGCACCCGGCCGTCCCAGGCCCGCGAGACCGGCAGGGCCACCGCCAGCAGGCCGGCGGCGATCAGACCCGAGCCGATGCGCGCCCGGTCGGCCGCCTCGAGGCCGGTCAGCCCGACCAGCACCGCGACCGCGGTCAGGAGCGCGACCGTCGCGAGGTCACCGAGGACCACGAGTGCGGTGAACCGGCGCTGCCACCGCGGGGTGCCGGGCAACGGGTCACGCCCGCCCCCGGCCGGTGTGGCGACCCGCGGACTCGGGACGGACCGCTCGGACAGGCGGGAGACGTCGTGGTGGGTGCTCACAGGACTACGTGCTCCTCGGGGCGGGAAGAAAAGGGCCACGGACCGCTGGGGTCGGCGTCGTCGCCCGCTCGGTGCCCGGAGTGCACCGTTCGCTGCTCCTGCTTTCGACAGGCGGACGCCTACCGTTAGCGACCGCTCCCTCACCCGCGCGCAAGTTGCGCCGTTCGTCGTAATCCATGCGAGGGGTTGTCATCAGGAGTGACGATCGCGGCGTCTCATCAGAATTGAGTAACGCCGACGCCGCCGGATGCGACAGGTGATCGAACGATCATCCTGCGTGAGGAGGCAACGGGTGCCGTTGCGCCGCTTCGACCGGACGTCCTGGCCCGAGCACGGCCCGCACCGGGACCTGCTCGACCTGCTCGACGACGTCCACGTGCACCACGGCTGCCCGTCGGAGCGTGTGCTCGCGCGCAGGCTGCGGACCTCGACGACGCGGGTCCGCGACGTCGTCCGGGGGCGGGCCCTGCCCGGCGACGCCATCGGGATCCGGGACCTGACCGCCGCGCTCACCGCGCAGGACCGGATCGACCCGGTGACGGCGGACCGGGCCGAGACGCTCACGGTCGCGGCCCGTCGGGAGCGCGACGGTGCCGGGCCCTGGCCCGCCGGGCGCCGGACGGGCCGGCCGCTCTGGTCGCCTCCGGGCGTCGCTCCGGCGGCCGGTCCCGCGACGACGGGCACCCGCCGGACCGCGGTCGCCGCGCTCCTGCTCGTGCTCACCGCGGCGGTCGCGACGGCCGTCGTGCTGTCGGGGCACCTGCCCTTCTGACTCCGAGGGCCCCACCCGTCATCAGAACTGGGGACCTCGCCGGAGTTCGCGATGGATCATCAGAATCGATGACCCGACACATCGCGTAGCGGAGAACTAGGCCGTTCGGCCCAGCGAGACACGGCCGAAAAGATCACCGGCGACGGGGTTTCCCCTGCTCGCCGCACCTCTCGATCACGACGCGGTCACGGCGGGTCCACATCGGGCGGTGCGGGCGGCCCAGCCCGGCCGCCACGCGTCGTAACGGGGTGTCGGGAAGCGTCGATGGACGCTCCACACGGGAACGATCACGCCCTCAGGGCCGGCCGGGACACGCGCCGAGCCCTCCCTCCGGCGTGCCCATCGCACGTTCCCGACCGAGATCTGGGAGGTACGCCGGTGACCGCGAGCGTCGCGTCCGGCACCCCGCAGAACCGGGCGCCCGCCGTGGGGGCCCGGTCGCTGCACGACTTCAGCCGCATCTCCGGCGAGGTCACCGAGCCGCCGCCGGCAGGCGAGACGTACCGGGTGCGGTACCGCAACCTGCACGACGGCCAGGGCCGTCGCTGGGCGGGCACCCTGGCCATCATCGGCGCGAACGTCGCCTTCGAGGTGCTGTTCGTGGTCTGGCTGCTCCAGCCCTCCCACCATCCCGACGTCGACGAGCGCTGGTGGATCCAGGCCGCGAACGTCTTCGTCATCGGCTCCATCGCGCTGGTCGAGACGATGCGGCTGGTCAACGTGTTCTCGCTGTCGCTGGCCTCGGTGCTCGCCCGCGACCCGGTCCCGGTCCGGCCGGACCCGGCGCTGCGCGTCGCGTTCCTGACCACGATCGTCCCCGGCTCGGAGCCGATCGAGATGGTCCGCGCGACGCTGGAGGCCGCGCGGCGGATCCGGCACGAGGGCACCTTCGACGTCTGGCTGCTCGACGAGGGCGACGACCGCGAGGTCCGGCGGATGTGCGCCGAGATCGGTGTCCGGCACTTCTCCCGCAAGGGCGTCGCCGCCTACAACGAGCCGTCGGGTTTCTTCACGGCGCGCACCAAGCACGGCAACTACAACGCGTGGGTGCACGCGGAGGGCCACCGCTACGACGTGTTCCTGTCCGTCGACCCCGACCACGTGCCGCTCGCGAACTACGCCGAGCGGATGCTCGGCTACTTCCGCGACCCCGACGTCGCGTTCGTCGTCGGGCCGCAGTGCTACGCCAACTGCGACAACTTCGTCACCACCGCCGCGGAGTCCCAGCAGTTCCCGTTCCACTCGCTGATCCAGCGGGCCGCGAACGCCTACGGCATCCCGATGCTCGTCGGCACCAACAACGCCGTCCGGATCGACGCGCTGCTCGCCGTCGGCGGGCTGCACGACTCGATCACCGAGGACATGGCGACCGGGCTGGCGCTGCACGCGCGGCGCAACCCGTGGACCGGGCAGCGGTGGCGCTCGGTGTACACACCGGACGTCGTCGCGGTGGGGGAGGGGCCGTCGTCGTGGACGGACTTCTTCTCCCAGCAGCTGCGCTGGTCGCGCGGCACCTTCGTGATCCTGCAGGGCATCTTCCTGAAGCGGCTGCGCCGGCTGTCCCCGCCGCGGGCGCTGCACTACCTGCTGATCACCGCGTTCTACCCGTCGATGGCGATCGGCTGGATCCTCGGCGCCGTCAACGCCTCGCTCTACCTGGCGTTCGGGGTGTCGGGCATCGTCGTCCCGCCCGCGCTGTGGCTCGCGCTCTACGTCGACGCGACCGCGTTCCAGCTGTGGGTCTACATCCGCAACCGCCGCTACAACGTCAGCCCCTACGAGCACGAGAACTCGACCGGGCTGACGGGGATGGCGATGTCGGTGCTCTCCGCGCCGATCTATGCGTCCTCGCTGGTCGCGACGGTGCTCCGGCGCCCGGCGACGTTCGTCGTCACCCCGAAGGCGGAGGCGGCGAGCCCGGACCGCGTCGTCACCTTCGCCCGGCACCTGCGCTGGTCGGGGTTCCTGGCGGCGGCGATCGCGGCGTCGTTCGCGTTCGGCTACGCCAACCTCGACGTCCTCATGTGGCCGGCGCTCGCGCTGGTCGTCTCCCTGGTCCCGATGGCGATCTGGCTGGGTGGCCTGCTGCGCACCCGTGGCCGGATCGCGTCCGCGGCCGAGCTCGTCGAGCTCGTGCCCGTGATCCCCGAACCCCGTGACGAGAAGATCGGAGCCGTGGCGTGAGGCGCCTGCTCTCCCGGGCGGCGCGCGCCGTCCTCGGCCGCCGCAGGCTGATCGCGATGATCGGCGTGCCCACCGTGCTGCTGGCGGTGAACGCCCCGCCCGCGTTCGCCTGGATCGCCGAGGTGCGCCACGAGGCGTGGCTGCACAGCGCCGAGTACACCGCCGCGAACGGCCGCTGGGACGTCGTCGAGCTGCCCGCGGACGTCCGGATCAACGCCATCCACGCCGCGATGCTGCCGACCGGCAAGGTCCTGCTCGTCGCCGGCTCGGGCAACGACCAGAAGCAGTTCGACGCCGGCACCTTCCGCACCCTGGTCTACGACCCGGCCACCGGCGACGCGACGGAGATCGACACCCCGTCGGACCTGTTCTGCGGCGGCCACACCTTCCTGCCCGACGGGAAGCTCCTCGTCGCCGGCGGCACCCAGCGCTACGAGGTCCTCGACGGCTTCGTCACCCGCGCCGCCGGCGCGATGCGGATCCGCAACGAGAACCCCGACCGCGAGCTGCACCTGGACTCCGGCACCGTGTTCCGCGACCCCGACGGACGCGAGTACACCCTCACCAGCCCGGCCCACGTCATGGCCGCGACCAAGACCGGCGAGGGCGACGGGACCGTCGTCACCGCCAGCGAGACCATCGGCTTCGTCGAGTCCACCGAGGAGGGCGCCGCCGGGGTCACCGACCGGCCCGCCCAGTACACGATCCCGTCGCTGGCCCCCGGGGACGCCGCGAACGTGTACGGCATGGGCGACAGGATGACCCTGGACAAGCAGGACTTCCAGGGCATCGCCGACTCCTACGAGTTCGATCCGTTCGCCGAGAAGTACGTGCGCGTCGGGGACATGACCCAGAAGCGCTGGTACCCCACGCTCACCGGGCTGCCCGACGGCCAGGTGCTCGCGATCTCCGGTCTCGACGGCACCGGGCAGATCCTGCCCGGCCAGAACGAGGTCTACGACCCGGCGACGAAGCGCTGGACCGACCGGCCCGACCTGTTCCGCTACTTCCCGACCTACCCGGCGATCTTCCAGACCCGGCAGGAGGGACGGCTGTTCTACTCCGGCTCCAACGCCGGCTACGGCCCGGCCGACGCCGGACGCGTCCCCGGGTTCTGGAACCTGGCGGACAACTCGTTCGCCCCCGTCCCGGGGCTGCGCGAGCCGGAGCTGATGGAGACCTCCGGGTCGTCCTGGGCCGGGCCGGTGCAGGACCAGCGGATGGTCGTCGTCGGGGGCGGCGGGGTCGGCGAGTCCCCGGTGTCCTCGGCGCGGATCGACACCATCGACCTGCGCGCGCCGGCGCCCGCGTTCACCCCCGGCCCGGACCTGCGCACCCGCACCCGCTACCCGAGCGTCGTGCAGCTGCCCACCGACGACCTGCTGATCACCGGCGGCTCCGCGGACTACCGCGGCAAGGGCGCGAGCGACATCCTGCAGGCCAACCTGTACCACCCGGGCACGAACACGCTCTCGGCCGTCGCCGACCCCGCGGTGGGCCGCGACTACCACGCCGAGGCGCTGCTGCTGCCCAACGGCCAGGTGCTCACCGCGGGCGGGAACTCGCTGTTCAAGAACGTGGACAACACCAAGCCCGCCCCGTTCGAGCAGCGGCTGGAGATCTACACCCCGCCGTACCTGTTCCACGGGCCGCAGCCGGTGATCGCGAAGGCCCCGGGCGAGGCCACGCTCGGCAGCACCATGACCGTGACCAGCCCGGACGCGGACCGGGTCGCGCAGGCCCGGCTGATCCGGCCCAGCGCGGTCACCCACGCGACCGACGTGGACCAGCGCTCGGTGCGCCTCGACATCGCCCGCAACCCGGACGGCTCGCTCGGCCTGGCCGTGCCCGCCGAGCCGACCCTGGTGCCGCCCGGCTGGTACATGCTCTTCCTCGTCGACGACGCCGGGGTGCCGTCCGTGGCGTCATGGGTGCACCTCAGGTGACACACTCCAGCATCGTGCGCTCGCTGCTGGCAGTCTCCTCCGGTGCCCTGGCCGCCGCCCTGACGCTCGTCTCGTGCGGTGCGGGCGCGCCCACCGCGCCCGCACCGGGCGACCCGGCGTCCGCCCCGCCGAGCGCGACAGGGCTGTTCGTGGACCCGCGCAGCGCCGCGGCCGACCAGGTCGTCCGGTGGCGCGACGAGGGCCGCGACGCCGACGCCGACCAGATCGAGAAGATCGCCTCGCAGCCGTTCCCGCACTGGGTGAGCGGCGACGTCGCCGCGGCCCAGGCCGACACGAAGGACTACGTCGACCGGGCCACCGCGGCCGGTGCGCGCCCGCTGCTGGTCGCCTACAACATCCCGCACCGCGACTGCGGCAGCTTCTCCGGCGGTGGCGCCCCGGACGGCGGCTACTACCGGAACTGGGTCACCGAGATCGTCCGCGGGCTGGGCGGCACGACGGCCACGGTCGTCCTGGAGCCCGACGCGGTGCCGCACGAGCTGTCCGGCTGCGTCGACGGCGACCTGCGCGACGAGCGCTACCAGCTGCTGTCCGAGGCGGTCGCGGCGTTCAAGACCGCGGGTGCCCGGGTCTACGTCGACGCGGGCAACCCCGGCTTCATCAGCGACGTCGACGCCCTCGCCGGCGCGCTGGAGCGCTCCGGGGTCCGGGCCGCCGACGGGTTCGCCCTCAACGTCGCGAACTTCTACCCCACCCCCGAGGTCGTCGCGTTCGGGCGGCAGCTCTCCGACCGCCTCGGCGGGGCGCACTTCGTCGTCGACACCAGCCGCAACGGCCAGGGGGTCGCCGACGAGGCGTCGCTGGGCGGGGTGCCCGCGTTCTGCAACCCGCCCGGTCGCGGGCTCGGGGCGGACCCGACCACCGAGACCGGCGACGACCGCGTCGACGCACTGCTGTGGGTCAAGCGCCCCGGCGAGTCCGACGGGGCCTGCCGTCCGGGGGAGCCGGCCGCCGGGCAGTGGTACCCCGAGTACGCCCTCGGGCTCGCGCAGCGCCAGGCCGGCTGACCCGCCCGGCGCGGCCGCTCAGTGCCGGCCGCGCCGGACCAGCTCCCGCGCCGTGCGCACGACGATCTGCGCGTCGAGCCAGAGCGACCAGTTCGCGATGTAGTAGTTGTCGTGCCGGACCCGGTCGGCGATGGAGGTGTCGCCGCGCAGCCCGGAGATCTGGGCGAGCCCGGTGAGCCCGACCGGGACGCGGTGGCGGGCGGTGTAGCGCTCGTGCTCGGCGGAGAAACGTTCGACGAACGACGGCCGCTCCGGGCGCGGCCCGACCAGGCTCATGTCCCCGCGCAGGATGTTCCAGAGCTGGGGCAGCTCGTCGAGCGAGGTGCGGCGGATGAGCCTGCCGACCGGGCCGACCCGGGAGTCGCCCGCGATGGACCACCGGGTCTGCTGCTCGCGCTCGTCGGCCGGGCGCATGCTGCGGAACTTCAGGACGGTGAAGGGCCGGTTGTCCAGGCCGATGCGTTCCTGACGGAAGATGACCGGCCGCCCGCTCTCGACGAGCACGGCGAGGGCGACCGCGACCAGCAGCGGTGAGGCCAGCGCCAGGGCCAGCGCGGACACCACGACGTCGCCCAGGCGCTTGAGCCGCCAGGACAGCCGGTTCCTCGGGTCCGCGGGCAGCCGCAGCAGCGGGATGCTGCGCAGCCGTTCGACGCCGGAGTGGTCGTGCACCAGCTCCGAGAGCCACGGCAGCAGCAGGACGCCGAGCCCGTCGCGGCGGGCCTCGATCGCCGCGTCGAGGACGGCGGCGTCGTCGACGCCGTGGCAGGCGAACACGACGACGCGCACCCGGTGCCGGGCGGCGGCGTCCCGGATCCGCGCGGACAGCGCCGCCCGCTCGCGCGCCACCAGGAGGTCGAGGTCCTCGGAGAGGACGTGGCCGAGTGGGCGCAGGCCGTACTCGGGGTGGGCGCGCATGGTCTCGTCGAGCTCCACCGCCCGCGATCCGGTGCCGACGATCAGCGTGGGCTCGCCGACGGCCCACCGGACCCGCAGCAGCCGGGCGGCGAACAGCACCGCGGCGCGCAGGGGCAGGGCGACGAGGGTGGCCAGCAACACGACCTCGACCGGCCCGGCGACGTCGATGCGGGTGTCCAGGTTCTGCTGCAGGGCCATCGCCCCGGCCAGCACGAGCCCCATCGTCACGACGAGGGCGGCCAGCTCGCGGGGCAGGTCGTCGAACCAGGACAGACGCAGCCGGGAGCGGTGCAGACGCGCCGCCGAGCGCACCGCGAGCAGCAGCGCGGAGGCGGCGACGACGCCGTCGTGCCCGGTCGGCGCGACCACGACCGCGGCGGTCCCGACGGCGACGACGTCGGTCAGCACCAGCACCGTCCGGACGAGGCTGACCCGGGCGGCCAGCCTGCGCACCGGCGCGGGGGCGGAGGAGGTGTCGGCCCGGGCGGGTGGTCCGACCGGGCCGGGGCCCCGGGGCGTGACCGGCCGCCGGAGCAGGGGCCGGTGATGGGTACGGGGTGTGGCGCGTGCGGGGCGACGGGCCTGCGTCGGTCCGGCGCTCACGGTCGGCCGGCCGCGCGGAAGGTGTACTGCGATAAGAAGATCCACATGATGCGCCGCCCGTTCGTGCGACGGAGCGTTGCGGTGGATGGTGCGAGCGATGTCACGATGAGTAACCACCAATCGCGAGGTGCGGGCCGGAACGGCGCACGGCATTAACCCATTCAGAGGTATTGCCTGAGAACTGGCCGCACACGTGGCGAGGTCGTCGTGCACGCTACGTGCGTTACAGCAGCGAACGTGGGATTCGCATCACTCGTTTGCCCTGGTTGTCTTCTCAAGAAGACGAGCGCTGCGTGACGACAAGTGCCACAACGGAACCCGGGTCGATGCCGTCGATCGACCACGGAGAGTCAGGACCCGGACACGCCGTCGGTGGTGACCACGAGGCCCGCCGTCGCTGTCACCGCGGCGAGGACGGCGGCGCCGTACCGGGCTACGACCTGAACTGATCCGCGACGGCCATGACGTACTCGCCGTAGCCCGAGCCCGCCTGCTGCGCCCCGAGGGCGTGGCAGGCGGCGGCGTCGATGAAGCCCATCCGCAGGGCGACCTCCTCGACGCAGGCGATACGGATGCCCTGGCGGTTCTCCAGGACGCGGACGTACTGGCCGGCCTCCATCAGGGACTCGTGGGTGCCGGTGTCGAGCCAGGCGAAGCCGCGTCCGAGGTCCTGCAGGCGGGCGCGGCCCTGTTCGAGGTAGGCGCGGTTGACGTCGGTGATCTCGAGCTCGCCGCGGGCCGAGGGGGTGATGCGCGCGGCGATGTCGACGACGCGGTCGTCGTAGAAGTAGAGGCCGGTGATGGCGCGGTCCGAGCGGGGGTGCTCGGGCTTCTCCTCGATCGAGAGCAGGGTGCCGTCGGGGGCGGCCTCGCCCACGCCGTAGCGCCGCGGGTCGCGCACCGGGTAGCCGAACAGCACGCAGCCCGCGTCGCCGGAGGCGACCTCGGCGGCGCGGCGGCGCAGCAGGTCGCCGAACCCGGCGCCGTGGAAGATGTTGTCGCCCAGCACGAGCGCCGACGGCCCGCCGCGGACGTGGTCGGCGCCGATGACGAACGCCTCGGCCAGGCCGTTGGGGTGCTCCTGGGCGGCGTAGGTGATCTGCAGGCCGAGCCGGCCGCCGTTGCCGAGCAGGCGCTGGAACCCGGGCAGGTCGTGCGGGGTGGAGATGAGCAGGATCTCCCGGATCCCGGCCAGCATCAGCGTGGTCAGCGGGTGGTAGATCATCGGCTTGTCGTAGACCGGCAGCAGCTGCTTGGACACCGCCGCGGTCAGCGGGAACAGCCGGCTGCCGGTGCCACCGGCCAGGATGACGCCCTTCACCGGACGGTCCCGAGGTGGGCGCCGAGCCCGTCGCGCCACGGCGGCATCGTCACCCCGGCGCGGGTCGCGCGGGACAGGTCGAGCACCGAGTTCGCCGGCCGGCGCGCCAGGTGCGGCCTGTCCGCGCCGTACTCGGCGGTCGACACCGGGCGGACGTCGCCGGGGTCGCGGCCGCAGCGGGCGAACACCTCCCGGGCCAGTCCGTGCCAGCTGACCGGCTCGCCGTCGCCGGTCACGTGGAAGGTGCCGTGCCGCCCGGACCCGGCCAGCACGAGCAGCGCCGCGGCCAGGTCGGGGGCGAACGTCGGCCGCCCCACCTGGTCGTCGACGACGGCGGGACAGACCCCGTCGCGGGCCAGCCGCGCCATGGTGGCGACGAAGTTGCCGCCGTCGCCGACGACCCAGCTGGTCCGCACGATCACGTGCCGCTCCGGCAGCGCCGCCCGCACCGCCAGCTCCCCGGCTGCCTTCGACGCGCCGTACACCCCGAGCGGGGACGGCGGGGCGTCCTCGGGCACCGGGCCGGGCGCGGTGCCGTCGAAGACGTACTCGGTGGAGACGTGGACCAGCAGGCAACCGTGCTCGCGGGCCGCCGCGGCCAGGTGCGCGGGGCCCGCCGCGTTCGCCCGCCACGCCGCGCCCGGTTCGGTCTCCGCACGGTCGACGGCGGTGTAGGCAACCGCGTTGACCAGCACGTCGACGCCGGTGAAGTCGTACGCGGCGACGGCGGCGGCGTCGCCGATGTCCAGCGCCGCACGGTCGAGTGCCACCGCGCCGGGCAGTGCGGCGACCAGCGCCCGCCCGAGCTGCCCGTTCGCCCCCAGCACGCACGCGCGCACGCGCCCACCTCCCGATCGTCGGGGCCGACTCTGACACGCTGGCGGGGCCGGACAGTGAGCGGGGAGGGCACGTGCGCATCGTGGTGACCGGCGGGGCCGGGTTCATCGGGTCCTGTTTCGTCCGGGAGGTGCTGGGCGGGGAGCACCCCGAGCTGGCCGGGGCCGGGGTGACCGTGCTCGACGCGTTCACCTACGCCGGCCGGACCGAGAACCTCGCGCCCGTCGCCGACGACCCGCGGCTGACGGTCGAGCGCGGCGACATCCGTGACCCCCGGCGCGTCACCGAGGTGCTCGACGGCGGTGCCGACCTGCTCGTGCACTTCGCCGCCGAGACCCACGTGGACCGCTCCATCACCGGCGCCGCGGACTTCGTGACGACCAACGTCGTCGGCACCCAGGTCCTGCTGCAGGCCGCGCTCGACGCGGACGTCGGCCGGTTCGTGCACGTCTCCACCGACGAGGTGTACGGCTCGATCGCGTCGGGCTCGTGGCCCGAGACCCACCCGCTGGAGCCGAACTCGCCCTACAGCGCGGCGAAGGCGGGCAGCGACCTGCTGGCGCGCAGCTACCACCGCACCCACGGCCTGGACGTCGTCATCACGCGCTGCTCGAACAACTACG
The DNA here is from genome assembly GCF_056341085.1 of Pseudonocardia sp. 2-7. Lineage (NCBI taxonomy): Bacteria > Bacillati > Actinomycetota > Actinomycetes > Pseudonocardiales > Pseudonocardiaceae > Pseudonocardia > Pseudonocardia sp. 2-7. The sequence goes on along the minus strand of NZ_CP094507.1, from coordinate 4,208,581 downwards.
GGCCGTACCAGTTCCCGGAGAAGGTGGTCCCGCTGTTCACCACCCGGCTGCTCGACGGCGGCACCGTCCCGCTCTACGGCGACGGTCTCAACGTCCGTGACTGGCTGCACGTCTCCGACCACTGCCGCGGGATCGCCCTGGTCGCCACGGCGGGCCGCGCCGGGGAGGTGTACAACATCGGCGGCGGCACCGAGCTGACCAACCTGGACCTGACCCGCGCGCTGCTCGCCGCCGTCGGCGTGGGGGAGGACCGCATCGAGCGGGTCGCCGACCGCAAGGGGCACGACCGCCGCTACTCCGTGGACTGGTCGAAGATCCGCGACGAGCTCGGTTACACCCCCCGGGTGCCCTTCGACGAGGGCCTGGCCGCCACCGTGGCCTGGTACCGCGACCACCGGAGCTGGTGGGCGTGAAGGCGACCCCGCTGTCGATCGAGGGCGCCTGGCTGTTCGAGCCGACCACCTTCGCCGACCACCGCGGCTCGTTCACCGCGCCCTTCCAGGGACCGGCGTTCCGCGACGCGCTCGGGTTCGACCTGACCGTCGCCCAGACCAACCAGTCGGTGTCGGCGCGCGGGGTCGTGCGCGGCGTGCACTACGCCGACGTGCCGCCCGGGCAGGCCAAGTACCTGTACGTGGCCGCCGGCGCCGTCCGCGACGTCGTGGTGGACCTGCGGGTCGGGTCGCCGACGTTCGGGCGGGCCGAGGCCGTCGACCTCGACGCCGCCTCGATGCGGGCGGTCTACCTGTCCGAGGGGCTCGGGCACGCCTTCCAGGCGCTCGCCGACACCACCGTCGTCGGGTACCTGTGCTCGACGTCGTACACCCCGGCGGCCGAGCACGGGATCAGCCCGCTGGACCCGGCCCTCGCGCTGCCCTGGGCCGAGGGGGTCGAGCCGGTGCTGTCCGACAAGGACCGCGGCGCGCCGACCCTGGACGAGGCCCTCGCCGCGGGCGCCCTGCCGACCTGGGAGAGCTGCCGCGCCCGCCTGGCGGAGCTGCGCGGGTAGCGGCTCAGTTCCCGGCCCACCCGGACCGCACCGCGAAGTAGGCCCGGACGAACGGGTCCCGCGCCGCCCCTTCCGCGACGAGCGCCGCGCGGTGCTGCGCGACCCCGCGCGTCTGGGCGTCGATCTCCGGCGGCAGGACGTCACCGGCGAGGTCGGTGAGCCCCAGCAGCGCGAGCAGCAGGCCGTCGTGCCCGCCCGGCGCCGTCTCGGTGACCAGCAGCGACGCCAGCCGGGTGCGCAGCGCCCGGGCCGGCTCCGGGTCCTGCTCGGTGAGCAGCACCCGGCGGAACAGCCCGAACCGGCGGTACTCCTGCGCGGCGAGGACCCCGTCGGCGACCAGCTGCCCCACGGCGCCGCCCGCCGAGCCCGCCGGGGTCCGCGCGAGGTGTGCCGCGGTGGCGGCGACGGCGTGCGAGCCGGTGTCGGTGCCGTCCCGGGTCACCGCGGCCAGCGCCGCGGCCAGCGCGGGGTGGTCGGGCTCCCCGCCCGACGGCGTCACGGTGTCGCCGCCGTCGGGACCGTCCCCGCCGTCGAGGTGCAGTGCGCCGGCGTCGACCAGGTCGCGCACCAGCGCGACGGGCAGGACCCGCCCGTCGAACCGGTCACCGATCCGGCCGGTCGAGCGGTCGAGCCCCAGCAGGAGCAGTTCCTCGGCCAGCAGCAGGGTCCGCACGGCCGAGGACGTTAGTGCCGGCGCGACACCTCGGCGTCACCGGGACGCACACTGCCCGACGTCTGCGACGGCCCGTCCGGGGCGGCAGCTAACCTCCGGCCATGTCGGAGAACACCACCCCGCTGAAGCTGTCGGTCATCGGGTGCGGCTACCTCGGAGCCGTGCACGCGGCCTCGATGGCGGAGCTGGGCCACGAGGTCGTCGGTATCGAGGTCGACGTCGCGAAGGCGGAGTCGCTGGCCGCGGGCCGGGTCCCGTTCTTCGAGCCGGGCTTCGAGGAGCTGCTGCGCCGGTCGCTGGACTCGGGGCGGCTGTCGTTCTCCTCGGACATGGCCGACGCCCGGGGCGCCGCGGTGCACTTCGTGTGCGTCGGCACCCCGCAGCGGCGCGGCGAGTACGCCGCGGACCTGACCTACGTCGAGGCGGCGACGGCGTCGCTGATCGAGGTGCTGGGGCCTGGCGAGCTGGTCGTCGGCAAGTCCACGGTGCCGGTGGGCACGGCCGCCCGGCTGGCCGAGCAGGTCGCCGCCCGCGTGCCGGGTGCCGCGCTGGCGTGGAACCCCGAGTTCCTGCGCGAGGGCTACGCGGTGCAGGACACCCTGCACCCGGACCGGCTCGTCTACGGCGTCCCGTCGCTGTCCGGCGCGGACACCGCGGTGGACGCGGAGAAGGTCCTGGACACCGTCTACGCGCGGATCGTCGCCGACGGCACGCCGAAGGTCGTCACCGACTACGCCACCGCGGAGATGGTCAAGACCGCCGCGAACTCCTTCCTCGCCACCAAGATCTCCTTCATCAACGCGATGGCCGAGCTGTGCGAGGCCACCGGCGCCGACGTGAAGCAGCTCGCCGACGCGATCGGCCACGACGACCGGATCGGCCGCAAGTTCCTCAACGCCGGGCTCGGCTTCGGCGGCGGCTGCCTGCCCAAGGACATCCGGGCGTTCATGGCTCGCGCCGGCGAGCTGGGCGCCGATCAGGCGCTGACGTTCCTGCGCGAGGTCGACAACATCAACATGCGGCGCCGGATCCGGATGGTGGAGCTCGCCCGCCAGGTGTGCGACGACTCCCTGCTCGGCAAGCGGATCGCGGTGCTGGGCGCGGCGTTCAAGCCCGACTCCGACGACATCCGCGACTCCCCGGCGCTGAACGTGGCCGCGCAGCTGCAGCTGCAGGGCGCGAACGTCCGGGTGACCGACCCGCAGGCGCTGCCCAACGTGCGGCGGCACTGGTCGCAGCTGGACTGCGTCGACACCCCGGAGGAGGCCGCCGAGGGCGCCGACGCCGTCCTGCTGCTGACCGAGTGGAAGCAGTACCGCGAGCTCGACCCGGGCTCGTTCGGGAAGGTCGTGAAGACCCGCCGGGTGCTCGACGGCCGCAACGCCCTGGACCGCGAGGCGTGGGAGTCCGCGGGCTGGACCTACCGCGCGCTGGGCAGGCGCAACGTCTGAGGCCGGCCCGCCGCGCGGGCTCCGGGGCCCGCTGTGCGGTAGAACGCAGGCGTGACCTCGCACCCCGTCCTCGCCGGATCGGACCGCGCGGCGTTCGGCTCGCTGCAGCGCGCCTCCACGCCCCGCGCCGAGCGCTACCGCATCGGCAAGGGGCTGCGGAAGGTCGCGCCCCGGTCCGGGCTCGCCGAGTGGTCCGCGCAGCTGCGCCGGGCCGACCCGGTCGACGTCGTCGAGGCGCAGAACGCCGGGCGTGTGCACGAGCTCGTCCCGCTGCGGATCCAGCGGATGACCGCATCCCCGCACGCGTTCCTGCGCGGCGCCGCCGCCCTGCACGCCGCGGACTTCGCGGTGCTGCCCGAGACCGGCGTGCACCCCGTCATCTGCGGCGACGCCCACTTGGGCAACTTCGGCTTCTACGCCTCGCCCGAGCGTGACCTGGTCTTCGACCTCAACGACTTCGACGAGGCCCACCCCGGCGCCTGGGAGTGGGACCTGCGACGCCTGGTGTCCTCCACCTGGGTGGCCGGCCGGGACTCCGGCGCGACCGAGGAGCAGTGCGGCGAGGCCGTAGCCCGCTGTGTGACCTCCTACGCCGAGCACCTGCGCCACCTCGCCGACGAGCCGCTGCTCGCCCGCTCGTTCGACATCATGGACATCGACACCCTGCGCTCGGACGCCGACCACAAGACCTCGCGCCGGGTCATCGACAAGGCCGCCGAACGGGCGCGCCGGCGCACCAGCGACCGCGCGCTGCCCCGGTTCGTGACCGAGGAGGGCGGGGCGCGGCGGATCGTCACCGAGCCGCCGCTGATCACCCACCCCGACGACGAGCACACCGCGCGCATCCTGGCCGCCCTCGACGAGTACCTCGCGACGCTGCCGCCGCACTGGAGCCGGATCCTCGGCGGGTACCACGCCGTCGACGTCGCCCACAAGGTCGTCGGGGTCGGCTCGGTCGGGCTGCGCGCCTACCTCGTGCTCTGCGAGGGCTCCAGCCCCGACGACGTGCTGTTCCTGCAGCTCAAGCAGGCGCGCCGGTCGGTCGTCGCGCCGTTCGTGCACGGCGGCGAGGCCTGGCACGCCCACCAGGGCCAGCGGGTCGTGGAGTACCAGCAGGCCCTGCAGACCGTCTCCGACCCGCTCCTGGGCTGGACGACGATCAACGGCCGCCAGTACTACGTCCGCCAGTTCCGTGACATGAAGGGCGCGATCGTCCCGGACACCCTCGACGCCCCCGCGCTGGCCGACTACGCCGACGTCTGCGGCAGGCTGCTCGCCAAGGGGCACGCCCGCACCTCGGGGGCGTCGATGATCGCCGGCTACCTGGGGAAGGGCGGGAAGGTGGCCGCGGCGCTCGCGGCGTTCGCCAGGGCCTACGCCGACCAGACCGAAGCCGATCATGACGCGCTGGTCCGCGCGGTGCGGTCCGGGCGGCTGTCGGATCGGACACCTGAGCAGGTGCCGGGCACAGCGATCGGCTAGGTTCTGGCCCCGTGACCGTCGTCGAAACCCTGCTGGTCTTCGTGGTCGCGCCGGCCGTCCTGTACTTCGCGATCTGGGGCTGGATCGCGGTGCGGAACCGGAGCAACCGCCCCCGCTACAACGCGGGTGACCCCTGGCCGTACGAGCCGCTGTTCTGGATCGCCGAGCCGTCCGCCGCGGGGCACCACGCCGCGCACGCCGGACACGGCGACACCGCCCCGTCCGAGGGCGGCGACATCCGAGGAGGTACCGGTGGCAAGTGGTGACCTCGCCGTCTTCACCGGCAACGAGGAGGACCTGCCCGAGGGGTCGGTCGTCACGAACTCCGGTCGCCTGTCGGTGGCCGAGAACTTCGTCGAGCCGTCCGCGGCCGCGCACCCGTTCACCCCGGTGCAGCTGACCCGTCTGGACGAGGCCCTGTACCTGGCCAGCCGCGAGACCGGCCTGCGGTTCGCGCTGTACCTGGGCGACCTGGGTGCCGACGCGCGGGCCACCGCGGTCGATCTGCACGGACGCGTCGACGACCACGAGGACGCGGTGCTCGTCGCCGTGAGCCCCGAGCAGCGGCTGCTGGAGATCGTGACCGGCGCCGACGCGAAGGTCCGGCTCCCGGACCGCGGCGCCAAGCTCGCTCTCATGAGCATGGTCGCGTCCTTCAAGGAGGGCGATCTGTTCGGTGGAATCCTGTCCGGGCTGAGGATGCTGGCGGACCAGGCCGGCAGTCGTCCCTGAGCTGGGGATTCCCGTCCGGTGGACACCACGGGTGGACACCCGGGTGCGTCCGTGGACAGCGCCGCTCCCGCGTGTCCGTCACACGGGGGCGACCGCGATCGGCGCAACGGCTCTAAGGTGTCCCCCATGGTGCGCAGCGGGAGGACCGAGCGGTGACCGGCCCCACCGGCAGCCCGATCCTGATCGTCGACGACCACGAGCTGGTCGGGTCCGCCCTCGCCCTCAACCTGCGCGCCGAGGGCGAGGACGCCACCTTCCAGCCGGTCCGCTCCGCCGCCGCGGTGCTGGAGCACGCCCGGCGCGTCACACCCGGGCTGATCGTGCTCGACCTCGACCTGGGGCGTGACCCGGAGGGCAACCGCATCGACGGCGTCCGGCTCGTCGGCCCCCTCTGCGAGGCGGGCTGGCGGGTGGTGGTGCTGTCCGGCAGCTCCGACGCCGGCCGGGTCGGCGCCGCCCTGGACGCGGGTGGGTTCGTGTTCGTCCCCAAGAACGCGCCGTTCCCGGCGCTGCTCAGCGCCATCCGTGAGGCCCACGCCGGGCGCTCGATCATGCCGCCGGGCCGCCGCGAGCAGTTGATCCGGCTGCACCGCGACCGGGAGCACGAGCGTCGCGACCTGCACGAGAAGCTGGGCAGGCTGACCCAGCGCGAGCGCGAGGTCCTCGCCCTGCTGGCGGGCGGCAAGCGTGCACAGTCGGTGGCCGACCACTTCGTCGTCTCCCTGGCGACGGTCCGGACGCAGATCCGCGCGGTGCTGACCAAGCTGGAGGTCGGTTCCCAGCTGGAGGCCGTCGCCCTCTACCGCAAGGCCGCGGGTATCTGACCGTTCGGCCCACAACACGGCCCACCGAACGTCACCGAGAATGACGAGTCCTATTATCGCTTTCTCATCAGTCCGGCGACATCTCGGAGCGGAGGGGACGTGGCGTCCGGTTTCCTCGGCGTGCTCCTGGGCCCGCAGCGGCGGGCCCGGTTCCTGGTGGGACATCTGACCGACATGCTGGTCGTCGCGGTCCTGGCCGTCCTCGTGGTCGCCGTGAGCCGCCCCGCGGTCGTCGACGGCCGGGTCGACCTCTCCGACGCGACGGCGGTGCTCACCCTCGTCGCCGCCGCGGTCGGCTCGGCGGCGGCGATCGTCGCGCTGGTGACGGGGCGGCTGTCCGGGGACCCCCGTCCGTCGTGGTTCGGGGCGGCCCTCCTGCTCTACGGCGTCGTGCTCCTCCCGCTGTCCGCGCTGGTCCTGCCGCAGTACCCGGCGGGCACCCCGCGGCTGGCGGTGCTGACCATGTTCGTGATCAGCCTGTGCATCCTGGTCGCGGCACTGCGGCCGCCACGGGCGCTCGGGGCCTGGGGCGGCTGGGCGCTGGCCGCGCTCGCCCTCGTCATCGGCGGGGTCATCGCCTCGCAGGCGGAGAGCCCGTTCACCCGGATGCTGGCGACCTCGCCCCTCTACTCGATCGTGGTGCAGAGCGGCTGGGCGCTGGTCGCGGTGCTGTTCCTGCTCGACGGCTACTGGCGCCCGAGCCGGATCCGGGCCCGGATGGGGCTCGGCCTGCTGATCGTCGCGGTGTCCCAGCTGTACCGGGCGATCGTGCCCGGCCGGGAGCCGACGGCCGGCCTGGTCTACCCGTCGCTGCGGGTGCTCGGGATGGCCGTGGTGCTCACCGCGCTGCTGACCATGGCACTGCGGGCGGTGACCCGGATGCAGGACGACTACGACCAGCTCCAGGACACCCTCGGCGAGGCGTCGGCGCTGCTCGAACGGGCCACCGGCCAGACCGCCGAGCGCGACCACGAGCTGCGCAACGGCCTGGCGGGCCTGGCCGGGGCCGCGCAGCTGCTGACGACCCGCCCCGGCGACGACCCCCAGGTCGCCCGGATGCGGGAGGCGGTGCTGGCCGAGCTGAACCGGCTCCGCCAGATGCTGCAGACGCCGATCACCGTCGAGGACACGGTGACCGACCCGATGGTCGACGAACGCGACGCCGCCCTGCTCGACTACGGCCCGGCCTACGCCCCGGTCGTCCCGTCGCCGGGCGGGGACACCGCCGAGCACGACGTCGGGGAGGCCCTGCGCACCCTGGTGGACCTGCGCGACGGCCGCTGCATCACCCTCGACACCCAGGACGACCTGCCCCCGGTCGCCGCGCCCGAGTCGCTCACCCGCCAGGTCGTGACGAACCTGCTGGCCAACTGCGACCGGCACGCGCCCCGGACCCCGGTGGTGGTGCGGGCCCGCCTCGCCGACGAACCGGGCCTGGTCGCGGTCGAGGTCCGCGACCACGGCCCCGGCCTGCCCGACGGGCAGGAGCAGCTCGAGATCGTCCGCGGGCGGCACGACGAGGCCGCCGGCGGCTCCGGGCTCGGGCTGCACATCAGCGCCCAGCTCGCTCGGGAGCACGGCGGCACCCTGGTGCTCCGTACGGTGGACGAACCCCGCGGCTGTCTTGCCGTACTCACACTTCCGGTGGCCCGCTGATCGGGTGGCGACGTGTCCACGACCAGCCGTTCCGTCCACGGACGGTCTTTTCGTCGCCGCGAGCCATTCCCACGCGCCCCACGCGATCTCATACTGGGTGACGCAACGGCACGGTGCGATGACGCGATGGTCGTCCGCGCTGCCGTTCGCCGGCACGAAGGAGGTCACCATGGCGCACGAGAACGACGGCACCGACCGCAGGACCCCCGCCACCCCCGCGGCCGCGGTCCTGACACCGCCGACGGGCCTGGAGCCCGTCCCGGCGCTGCCCCGGCCGCGCACACCGTCCGAGCCGCGGACCCCGGCCGGTCCGCCCGCGCCCGTGGTCCCGCAGGTGGGACTGTGCACCTGCGGTCACCCGGAGGACCTGCACGACCACTACCGCCCGGGCACCGACTGCGGCAGCTGCGGACCGCGTGTCTGCGCGGGCTACCGCCCGGCCGACGAACCGGCGTCGACGAACCCGCTGCGGCGGTGGCTGCGCCGCCGCTGACCACACCCCGTCACACGAACGGCGCCCCGGGAGCACGGCTCCCGGGGCGCCGTCGTGCGTGGGTCAGGGCTGCTGGACCGCGGTGGTCCGCTCCGGGGCAGGGGTGGCCTGGCCGTCGAACTCACGGGCGGCCAGCGCGCGCACGATCCCGGCGCGCCCCTCGGACACGAGCCGGCGCAGCGACGCCGGCTTGGACTGGTCGGCGAGCCAGGCGTCCGCCGCCGCGACGGTCGGCTCCGCGACCGCCCAGGACGGGAACAGCCCGACGACGACGTTCTGCGCCAGCTCCGAGGTCCGGCGCGCCCACACGCCGTCGATCTCGTCGAAGTAGCGCTGGACGTAGCCGTCGAGCAGCCCGGGGCTCACCGTCGACAGTGCGGGGTGGGAGAACCCGGAGATCGCCGACTCGTTGATCGCGTTCGGCAGGGAGTCGTCGTGCACGGCGCGCTGCCACGCCCGCTCCTTGGCCTCCGCGGTCGGGATCAGCGCGCGGGCCCGCTCGGCCTGCCGCGCCCCGGTGGAGGTGGCGTCACGCTCGGCCTCCTCGGCGATCTCGGTCTCGCCGGCCTTCCCGTGCGCGACGAGCGCGTGCAGCAGCCGCCAGCGCAGGTCGGCGTCGACGGTCAGCCCCTTCGGCACGTCGACGTCGAGCAGCCAGCCCTTCATCCGGTCCAGGGTGTTCTCCGGCAGCACCGAGGCGGTCAGCGCGTTGACCACGGCCAGCTGGACGTCCGACCCGGGCGGGGCGGTGTCCAGGCGGAACCGCAGCGCGTCGGTCAGCAGCGGCCAGCCGCGGCCCTGCGCCCACTCCGGGGTGCAGTACGACGCCGTCGCGGTCTGGGCCTGCAGCAGCAGCCGCGCCGCGACGCCGATCTCGGACTCGGTGTCGAACCCGCCGGCGACCAGCGTGACGAAGTCACGGGCCTTCAGCTCGGCCTCACGGGTCATCTCCCACGCCGAGGACCAGCACAGCGTGCGCGGCAGCGACTCGGCGATGTCGCCGATCCGGTCCACCAGGGTCGCGAGCGAGCCCGGGTCCAGGCGCAGCGCGCAGTAGGTGAGGTCGTCGTCGTTGACCAGGACGAGCTTGCCGCGGGACAGCCCGACCAGCTCCGGGACGGCCGTGCGCTCGCCGGAGATGTCGAGCTCGACGCGGTGGGTGCGGACGAGCTTGCCGGTCTCCGGGTCATCGTCGTAGACGCCGACGGCGATCCGGTGCGTGCGCAGCTCACCGGCACCCGGCCGGGCACCGCCCTGCACGACGTCGAACGAGGTGAACGTCCCGGCCTCGTCGACCTGGAACGACGGGCGCAGCAGGTTCAGGCCGGTGGTGCGCAGCCACTGCGCCCCCCAGTCCGACAGGTCCCGGCCGGACGCCTTCTCCAGCGAGCCCAGCAGGTCGTCGAAGGTGGCGTTGCCCCACGCGTGGGCGGCGAAGTAGTCGCGCAGCCCGGCCAGGAACGGCTCCAGCCCGACGTAGGCGACGAGCTGCTTGAGCACCGACGCGCCCTTGGCGTAGGTGATGCCGTCGAAGTTGACCTCGACGGCCTGCAGGTCCGGGATGTCCGCGGCGATCGGGTGCGTCGAGGGCAGCTGGTCCTGCCGGTAGGCCCAGGACTTCTCGAGGTTCGCGAACGTCGTCCAGGCGCCCGTGTACTCGGTCGCCTCGGCCTGGCACAGCACCGACGCCCAGGTCGCGAACGACTCGTTGAGCCACAGGTCGTCCCACCAGCGCATGGTCACGAGGTCGCCGAACCACATGTGCGCCATCTCGTGCAGGATCGTCTCGGCGCGCCGCTCGTAGAGCGTGCGGGTCACCCGCGACCGGAAGACGTAGTCCTCCAGGAACGTGATCGCGCCGGCGTTCTCCATCGCGCCCGCGTTGAACTCGGGCACGAACAGCTGGTCGTACTTGCCGAACGGGTAGGTCACGCCGAAGTTGCGGTGGTAGAAGTCGAAGCCCTGCCGGGTCTCGGTGAAGATCCGCTCGTGGTCCATGTGCGGGGCCAGCGAGGCGCGGCAGAAGATTCCCAGCGGGATCTCGGCGTGCTCGTCGCGGTAGGTGTCGTGCCAGCTCGCGTACGGCCCGGCGATCAGCGCGACCAGGTAGGTCGAGAGGATCTCGGTCCGCTCGAAGCGGTGCACGCCGCCCTCGACCGTCGCCGGGGAGTTGGAGATGACCTTCCAGTCCTCCGGCGCGGTCACGGTGAGGGTGTAGCGGGCCTTGAGGTCGGGCTGGTCGAAGCAGGGGAACAGCCGCTTGCAGTCGGCCGTCTCGAACTGCGAGTACAGGTAGACGGCCTGGTCGACGGGGTCGACGAAGCGGTGCAGGCCCTCACCGGTGTTGGTGTAGAGCCCGGTCGCGACGATCGTCAGCTCGTTCTCCGCGGCGAGACCGGGCAGCGCGAGGCCGTCCTCCTCGGTCCACACGGCGGCATCGAGCTCGGTGCCGTTCAGCGTCGCCGAGGTGATGCCGTCGCCCACCCACTCGATCCACGTGCTCCCGCCGGGCTCGGCGGCGGTGAAGCGCACCGTGGTCGTCACCGCGAACGTCCGCTCGGAGGGGGCTCCGGCGCCGTCGGTCAGGTCGATCGTGACGTCGTAGGTGGAGACGTCGAGCAGCGCCGCGCGCTCCTCGGCCTGGGCACGGGTGAGGTTGGGCGGGGTCACGTCGTTCGGGGTCCTCTCGGGGGAGTGGTGTCGTCGGCATCCAATCACGGTGCCCGGGGCGCGGCCCGTGGAATCCGCGGCCGGTGCCCGGCGTTGCGCCGGGTATGACGACTCCTGCTGCCGACGGCCGTGCCCGCATCGACATCTGGTTCGACCCGCTGTGCCCCTGGGCGTGGCTGACCTCCCGCTGGGTGCTCGAGGTGGAGAAGGTGCGCGACGTCGACGTCACCTGGCACGTCATGAGCCTGTCCGTGCTGAACGAGGGCCGTGAGCTGCCCGAGCAGTATGTCGAGCTCATGTCGAAGGGCTGGGGCCCGGTGCGCGTGTGCATCGCCGCCGCCGAGCTGAAGGGCCCGGAGATCCTGGCGCCGCTCTACACCGCGCTCGGCGAGCGCATCCACAACCAGGGCAACAAGGACTTCGACGACGTCATCGCGGGCGCGCTGAAGGAGCTCGGCCTGCCGGAGTCGCTGGCCGAGGCCGCGCACTCCACCGAGTACGACGAGAAGCTGCGCGCCAGCCACCACGAGGGCATGGACCCGGTGGGCCTCGACGTGGGCACCCCGACCATCCACGTCGACGGCGTGGCGTTCTTCGGGCCGGTCATCTCCCGGGTCCCGAAGGGCGAGGACGCCGGCCGCCTGTTCGACGGCGCCCGGCTGCTGGCCGAGAACCCGCACTTCTTCGAGCTCAAGCGCACCCGCACCGAGGACCCGTCCTTCGACTACTGAGCCGGTGACGGCGTGATCGCCGCGATCGAGGGGGCCGGTGCCGGATGGGGCACCGGCCCCTCGCCCGTGACGGTCACCCGGCGGCGCCGCTCGCGATCGCGAACGGGATCGCCCGTTCGGCCGTGGCGGGCGCCGCGGGGGCGCACAGTGCCCGGCCGTGGACACCTGGTTCTCGCGGCGGACGACGTCGGTGCTCGGAGCGGTGGCGCTGGTCGCCGGGACGCTCGTGGGCGGGCAGCTCGCGGTCGGCGCCGTGCTGGACCTGGGCGCGCTCGCCGACGCGGTGCCCCGGACGGCGCTGAGCCCGTACTCCGACGGCGCGTTCACCGTGCGGGCCGCGGCGGTGGACAGCCGGGTCGACATCGCCGGGGCGGAGGACGGGTCCTACGTGCTCGGCCACACCCCGGCGGGCAGCGACGTGGTCCTCGACCTCGACCTGCTCTCCGGCGACACCGCGCGCCCGTGGTGGGTGCAGCCCGCGACCGGGACGACGCTGGAGCTGGCCCAGCTCGCGAGCTCGGGGATCGCCCGGTTCCCGGCCCCGCAGGGCCCGGGCGGCAGCCGCGACTGGGTCCTGGTCGTCGACGACGTCGCCGCCGGGTACGGCGCGCCCGACGCGGACGCCGTCGCACGGGCGGTGGGGGAGCGGGTGCGGTCCGCGGTGGCACGGGCGGGGTCCGGCCGGGGCTCCGCGGCGGAGGGTTCCGGTTCGGACGGCTCGGCCGGGGGACCGGGCCCGGCGGGCCCCTCCGGCGGGTCCGGCGACGGCGAGGGTTCCGGCGACGGCCGGGGCGCGGGTGACACGGCGGACGGTGGGGGCCGGGACGGCACGGGCAGCGGAGCCGACGACGCCCCGGACAGCGCCGGGCCGGACAGCGGCGCGGACGGCGACGCCTCGGACGACGACGGCTCGGACGGCGACGGTCCGACCGGCGGGGACGGCGGCACCGGTGGCGGGGGCGACGACGGCTCCCGCAGCGGCTCCCCGTCGGGCTCCGGCGGTTCCGGCCACCCCTCCGGCGGCAGCGCAGGTGACGGCCCGGCCTCGGGATCGGAGCCGGAGGACCGCGACTTCCGCGGGTCCGGCGGCGACGGCGCCCCGTCCGGCGGGAACGGTGGATCGTCCGATGGCGACGACTCCGCCGAGGGCGGCAGCGGCGGGTCCGGCAGCGACGAGGGCCGCGGCGACAAGGGCGACAAGGGCGACGAGGGCGACAAGGGCGACAAGGGGGACAGGGACCGCGGGGACGAGCCGGACGAGGACCGCGGGAACGGGAGCGGCGGGGGCGACGCCGACGCCCCGGCCCCCGCCCCGGAGCCGGAGGCGAAGAAGGAGCCGGCGCCGTCGTCGTCGGCGAAGGCGGCCGACGGCACCTGGGACGAGCTGGCGCAGTGCGAGTCCTCCGGCGACTGGTCCATCTCGACCGGGAACGGCTACCACGGTGGTCTGCAGTTCGACAAGGGCACCTGGAGCGACTTCGGCGGCACGGCCTACGCCCCCACCGCCGACGGCGCCACGAAGGAGCAGCAGATCGAGATCGCGACCAAGGTCCGCGACGCCCGCGGCGGTTACGGATCGTGGCCGGCATGTGCCAACAAGTTGGGCCTTCCGAGGTGATCGATGGTCCTGTGGTGTGGCGTACGGTCGCTGGCTGCGCGACCGGTGGTCGCGTAGGGTCCGTGGTCCCTCTCCCGGTCGTTCGCAGCACCTGCCCTGCCGACGGCGGCCCGGCCTCGATTCCCTACCCTTGGACCTCATGAGTTCGCCCATCCCCGACGCCCACCGGATCGGGAACCGCTACCGGCTCGACGAGCGGATCGGTGCCGGTGCGATGGGTGCCGTGTGGCGGGGGACGGACGAGCTGCTGAACCGCACGGTGGCCGTCAAGGAACTGCTCGCGGCGGCCCTGCCGTCCGACGAGCAGCTGGAGGAGTCCCGCCAGCGGATCCTGCGCGAGGGCCGGATCGGCGCCCGCCTGCAGCACGCGCACGTGATCAGCATGTTCGACGTCGTCGTCCACGACGACCGTCCGTGGCTGGTCATGGAGTACCTGCCGTCGCGCTCGCTGGCCGCGGTGCTCGCCGAGAAGGGGCCGATCCCGCCGCGGGAGGCCGCCGCGATCGGCCGTCAGGTCGCCGACGGGCTGGCCGCCGCGCACACCGCGGGCGTCGTGCACCGGGACATCAAGCCGGGCAACGTCCTGATCGCCGAGGACGGCCGGGCCAAGATCACCGACTTCGGCGTGTCCCGCGCCGTCGACGACGTGCAGCTCACCCGTACCGGCGTCATCGCCGGCACCCCGGCCTTCCTGGCTCCGGAGGTCGCCCGCGGCCAGGAGCCGACGGCCGCCTCGGACGTCTTCGCGCTCGGCGCGATGCTCTACGCCTCGGTCGAGGGCGAGCCGCCGTTCGGCCTCGACGACAACGCCTACGCCCTGCTGCACAAGGTCGCCACCGGCGCGATCACCCCGCCGCAGGAGGCGGGCCCGCTGACCGCGCTGCTGATGCGCCTGCTCGCCAACGACCCCGCCGAGCGGCCCAGCTCCGCCCAGGCCCGCGAGGCGCTCGCCCGGATCGCCGCGGGCCAGTCCGTCGCCGGTCTCGCGACGCCGTCGACGGCGACCGCGGTGATGGACACCGGCGACGGCGCGGGCGCGCCCGACGGGCTCGAGGCGCAGGGCGGCGGGACCGTGGTCGACGCGCCGGCCGTGCCCGCACCGCAGGTCATCCCCGGTCCCGGCGGGCGTGGCGGCCGACGGGGCGGTGCCACCCGCTCCCGGGACGGGCGGGGTCGTCGCACCCCGGTCGTGCTGGGCGCGGTGGCCGTGCTGCTCGTCGTCGGTGGCGGTGTCGCGTTCGGCGTCTACTCGACCAGCCGGCAGCAGGACGCCCCGCCGGTGATCGCCGCCCCGACGACGAGCGGGTCGCCGACGCCGAGCGCGGCCCCGACGACCACGCCCGCGCCGACGACCACCCCGACGCCGACACCGACCACCGCGACCGGCGAGGTCCAGGATCCGGTGTCGTTCGTGCAGAACTACTACCGGATGCTGCCCGGCGACATCGACGGCGCGTTCGCGATGCTCAGCCCGCAGGCGCAGGCCCAGAGCCAGGGCATCCAGGGTTTCCGGACCTTCTACAGCACCGTGCGGAACGTCTACGCCGAGAACCTGCGCAACGCCGGCCCGAACACGGTCACCGCGACCGTCGTGTTCATGCGCAACGACGGCACGACGACCCGGGAGAACTACCGGTTCGTCGTCGGCACCGACAGCGAGGGCCAGGAGATCCTGCAGTCGTTCAGCACGGCCTGACCGTCCCGACCGGTCAGCCGGGGCGCAGCGACGTCACGACGTCCGTGGTCGCGGCGACGATCTGCCGTTGTGCGGTCGCCCGGTCCACGCCCGGTTCGCCGTCGCCGGTCTGCGGGCCGTAGTCCCCGAAGTAGGCGTGCACCCCTCCGTCGACGACGACGAAGCGGGTCCCCGCGGGCAGCTGCGCCCAGGAGTCCGCGATCGCGTCCGGGGTGGCCAGCGCGTCGCGGGAGCCGGACACCGACAGGGCCGCGACCGGCGCCCCCGACACGTCGGCGGCCGGGTAGGACGCCCACAGCACCAGCCCACGCACCCCGGGCACGTCCAGTGCCCGCGCGGCCGCCACGCCGCCGAGGGAGTGCCCGCCGACCGCCCAGGTACGGACCTCGGGCGCCGAACCGACCGCCCGGCCGACGGCTCCCGGATCGGTCGGTGCGACGCCCAGGGGCGGTGCGGTCACGATCACGCGCACCCCCTGCTCGGCCAGCGGGCGCAGCAGCGCCAGGTAGGCCCGCGGGTCGACCAGCGCCCCGGGGACGAACACCAGGCCCCGGCCGGACGGCGCGGTCGGGCGCAGCTCCCACGTCGTCGCGGTGTGCACCACCGCGACCCGGTCCGACGGCGTGGTCGCGGCGAGCGCGGTCTCGTCGGCCGCGTAGGGACGCAGCCACAGCACGGCGGCGACCAGCGCGACCAGCAGCACCGCACCGGCGGCCCGCCCGGTCGTCCGCAGCCGTCCGGGCCGGGCCGGGCGCCCCGAGCGCACCACCAGGACCAGCCCCACCAGGGCGACGACGGCGAGCAGCACCGGGTAGGCCGGGTGCCCGGCGAGCAGCACCGGGCCCGCGACGACGACGATCCCCACCACGACGACCACGGCCACGATCCCGACCAGCGCCCGCACCGCGACCGCCCACCCGGGCCGGGGCGCCCGGTCAGCCACGGGCCACCGTCGCGGTCACGAACTCCACGATGCGGGCGTTCGCCGCGGCCCGGGTGTGCCGGTCGTGCACCTCGTGGCCCTCGTCGGGGATGCGCAGCAGCTCCACCGGCGCACCGCGCGCGGTCAGTGCCGCGTGGATCGCGAGTGCCTGCGCCAGCGGGACGTTCGTGTCGTGCTCGCCGTGCACGACCAGCAGCGGTGCGGCGATGCGGTCCGCGGCGCGCAGCGGGGACAGCTCCTCCAGCAGCGCGCGGTCCCGCTGCGGGTGTCCGTACTCGGTGGTCGCGGGCCCGCTGATCCACGGCTCGGAGTCGGCGTAGAAGGCGGTCATGTCGGACATGCCGCACACGTCGACACCGGCCGCGAACAGCTCCGGGAACCGGGTCAGCGCGGCCAGGGTGAGGAACCCGCCGTAGGACCGGCCGCCGACGACGATCCGGCGCGGGTCGACATCGGGCACCCCCGCCAGCAGCCGGGTCGCGGACCGCACGTCGGCGATCGAGCCCGGCCGCAGCGGGCCGTCGTCGAGCCGGGCGAAGGCCCGCCCGCGCCCGGACGACCCGCGCACGTTCGGCGTGAGCACGGTGACCCCGGCGGCGACCAGGCCGTGCAGCAGCGGCGCCCAGCCGGGCCGCTCCTCGGACTCGGGCCCGCCGTGCAGCCACACGAACCCCACCCCCGTCGGCGACGACGGCCGGTGCAGCCATCCGGCCAGCCGCAGCCCGTCCTCGGCCGGGAAGCCGACCGCCTCCGGGCGCGGGGGCCGCGGCGTCACCGGGGTGCCGCCGAGCAGCGGTGTGGCCGGGCGCGCGTCGAGCGGCATCCGCACCACGTACGGCGCCACCCCCGGCGCGTGCCCCGCCACCAGCAGTGACACGCCGTCGCGGGCGAAGGCCACCCCGGTGACGACGTCGCACGGCGCGGGCAGCCGCTCCGGCCTGCCGCCGCGCAGGTCGGCGATCTCGACCTGGCTGCGCCCCCCGACGTTCCACACCAGCGCGGCCCGCGGACCGGCCGGGTCCAGTGCCACGACCTCCAGGTCGGCGCCGGGCCGGACGGCGACCGGGCGGGCGGGGGACAAGCGGTGCTCGCCCGCGGGGCCGAGCGCGACGGCGAGCAGCGCGGTGTGCTCGCGGTCGGCGTCGGTGTGCACCCAGAGCGTGCCGGGGGCGCTGCCGAAGCGGGCGGCCGCGGTGAGCGCCCCGCCGGGCCCGCCGATGACCCGGTCCCGCGTGCCGCGGTGCAGGTCGACCAGCTCCAGGGCGCGCTCCCCGCGGCGGCCGGTGCGCAGCACGACCCGTCGTCCGTCGGCCGACACCGCCTGGACGACGGCCGACTGCCCGGACCCGAGCACGGTGGAGGAGCCGTCCCGCACGTCGACCAGGCAGGCGGTGCCGTCGCCCGGTTCGGCGCCGCGCGGGGTCGCGTCGGACAGCACGGTGACGCCCAGCGACCGCCCGCTGGGCGCCCACGCGCCCAGCACGACGGCGGTGGCGTGGGTCGCGATCCCGACGGCGGGCCCGCCGTCGGGGTCCAGCAGCGCCACCCGGGTGCGGTCGCCGCCGCACGGGGCGACCTGCACCGCGATCCGGCTGCCGTCGGGGGACCAGGACAGCGCGGTCACGTCGGCGTGCGGGCCGGGGGCCTCCAGTACCCGCGCCCCGTCCGGGTCGACCGGTCCGTCCGCCGGCAGCGCCGCGACGTGCACCCGCGGGCGCCCGGTGCGGTCGGAGATCCAGGCGATTCGGGTGCCGTCGGGGGACACCGCGGGCGAGTGGTGCCCGGGTTCGGCCCCGGCGACGGCACGGTCGGGGGCGGTCTGGGGGATCTGCACGGTCTGCCCGGCCTCCACCGATCACATCCCCCGTTCCTGCTGTCGTGTCCTGCGGTTCCGCGCGGCCGGACGCCGAAACTACCCGGTGGGTCCGTACCGGCTTCCACCTCACGTGCGCCGGGGCCCCGCCCGCAAGACCCACTGCGTTTCGCCGGTGGTGACAAGCGCTACGGCGAACGAGGGATTTGTTCGTGTGTAACACGAACAAATCCTGGACCTGGATCGCTACCGGGAGCATGCTCGCCGGAGCCGCCCCCACACCTCCAGGAGCAGACGATGGCCGTCCCCGCCCCGACCCCCGCCGACAAGTTCTCCTTCGGACTGTGGACCGTCGGCTGGACCGCGGCCGACCCGTTCGGCTCGCCCACCCGCCCCGAGCTCGACGTCGTCGAGGCCGTCGAGGAGCTCGCCGAGCGCGGCGCGTGGGGCCTCACCTTCCACGACGACGACCTGTTCGGCTTCGCGCCGGACCCGGCCCACCGGGATCGGCAGATCGCACGCCTGCGCACGGCCTGCGAGGCGACCGGGATGACCGTTCCGATGATCACCACGAACCTGTTCTCGCACCCGGTGTTCAAGGACGGCGGGTTCACCTCCAACGACCGGACCGTGCGGCGCCTCGCGCTGCGCAAGGTGCTGCACAACGTCGAGCTGGCCGCGGAGCTCGGTGCCCGCACCTTCGTGCTGTGGGGCGGACGGGAGGGCTCGGAGTACGACTCCGCCAAGGACGTCCGCGCCGCCCTGGACCGCTACCGCGAGGCCATGGACCTGCTCTGCGGGCACGTCCTGGAGCAGGGGTACGACATCCGGTTCGCGATCGAGCCCAAGCCCAACGAGCCCCGCGGGGACATCCTGCTGCCCACCGTCGGGCACGCGCTGGCCTTCGTCGAGCGCCTCGCCCACCCCGAGCTCGTCGGCGTCAACCCCGAGGTCGGGCACGAGCAGATGGCCGGGCTCAACATGACCCACGGCGTCGCCCAGGCGCTGTGGGCCGGGAAGCTGTTCCACATCGACCTGAACGGACAGCGCGGCATCAAGTACGACCAGGACCTGGTGTTCGGCCACGGTGACCTGCTGAACGCGTTCTCGCTGGTCGACCTGCTCGAGTCCGCGGGCTACGACGGGCCGCGGCACTTCGACTACAAGCCCTCGCGCACCGAGGACCGGCGCGGGGTGTGGGACAGCGCCGCGGCGAACATGCGCACCTACCTGCTGCTGCGCGAGCGGGCGGCCGCGTTCCGGGCCGACCCCGAGGTCGTCGCCGCGCTCGCCGAGGCCGGGGTGCCCGCACTGTCCGAGCCGACGCTGGGGGCCGGGGAGACCGTGGCCGACCTGCTGGCCGACCCGGCGCTGGACGCCGCCGACCCGGACGCGCTGGGCCGTCGCGGCTACGGCTTCGTCCGGCTCCACCAGCTCGCGTGTGAGCACCTCACCGGGGCACGCTGACCCCGTGCACGACCGATCTCCCCGTCCGCAGGCCCCACCCGCGCGTCCACCGGCGGTGCGCCGGCACAACCTCGGCCTGCTGCTGGGGGCGCTGCGGGCGGCGCCGTCGTCGCGGGCGTCGCTCGCCTCGGCGACCGGGCTGACCCGCGGCACCGTCGCGGGGCTGCTGGACCCGCTGGTCGCCGCGGGCGTGCTCGCGGAGGGGGAGCCGGACCGCAGCGGGGTCGGGCGGCCCGGGACGCCGCTGGCGTTCGCCGGTACCGGGCCCGTCGTACTGGCCGTGTCGGTCGAGGTCGACGGCGTCGACGCGCTGGTCACCGGTCTGGACGGGCAGGTGGTGCACCGGTCGCGCCGGCGCCGCGACCACCGCGGCCTCGACCCGGATGCGGTGTTCGGACGGGCCGCGCGGACCGCGGCGAACCTGGCCGCGCGCACCGGCCGCACGGTCGCCGGGGCCGGGATCGCCGTCCCCGGACCGGTGCGCGGCTCGGACCACGCGGCGGTGCTGCTGCGGGCCCCGAACCTGCCCCGGCTCGACGGCTGCCGCCCCGCCGAGCACGCCGGTGCGCTCGGTGAGGTGCCGCTGCTCGTCGGCAACGAGGCCTCGCTCGGGGCGCTCGCGCACCTGGGGCAGGCCGACGACTTCGTCTACGTCTCCGCCGACGTGGGGATCGGTGGCGGGATCGTCGTCGACGGGCGGGTGCTGCCCGGCGCCCGCGGCGTCGCCGGGGAGATCGGGCACGTCGTGATCGAGCGCGACGGGCGGCGCTGCGGCTGCGGCGGCACCGGCTGCGTCGAGGTCTACGCGGGCCTGCCCGCCCTGCTCGGCGACGCGGGCGCCGCCGACGTCGCGGCGCTGCGGACCGCCGCCCGCGCGGGGGACCCGGCCGCGACGGGGGCGCTGGCCCGGGCCGGCGCCGCGCTCGGGACGGCGCTGACGTCGGTGCTCCACGTCGTCGACGTCGGCACCGTCGTCCTCGGCGGCAGCTACGCCGAGCTGGGCAGCTGGCTGGTCCCCGCGGTGCACGCGGAGCTGGTGCGCCGCGGGGTCGCGACCGGGCCGGACGTCGCCGTGCTCGTGTCCCCGCACGGCCGGGCGGCCACCGTCACCGGGACCGCCCGCGCCGTCGCCGACCGGGTGCTGGGCGAGCCGGACCTGCTGCTCGCCGGCTGAGCCCGCCTCAGGCCAGCACCCAGGTGTCCTTCGCCCCGCCGCCGCGCGAGGAGTTCACGATCATCCCGCCGGGCGGGGCGACCCGCGACAGCGCCGCGGGCAGCACGTCGACCTCGGGCACCCCGCCGGCGCCGTGGGACTGCACCGCGAAGACCCGCAGGTCGACGGCCTGGGGCCGGAGGGCGCCGTCGGTGAAGGTGGGATGGGTGGAGATCCCGACGAGGTCCTGGGCGACCCAGCCGGCCGGGGTGTCCCGGATCGCCGCGGCCACCCGGTCCAGCTCGGCGCGCCCGGCGTGCGGGCCGATCACGATCCCGGCGCCGCCGTAGCCGTCGACGGGCTTGAGCACCAGCCGGTCGAGCCGGTCCAGGACCTGCTCACGGGCGAGCGGGTCGACGCAGGGCAGCGTCGGCACCGAGGCCAGCACCGGCTTCTCGCCGAGGTAGTAGCGGATCATCTCCGGCACGTAGGCGTAGACGAGCTTGTCGTCGGCGACGCCGTTGCCGGGCGCGTTGCGCAGCGCGACCCGCCCGCGGGCCATCGCCGCCCACAGCGCGCGGCCGAGCGGCCGGTGGTCGGCGCCGCGGGCGGTCGCGAGCTCGTTCTCGTCCATCCGACGGTAGAGGGTGGTGATCCGGCGCCGCCGCCCGCCGCCGACGAGGAACAGCGCGCCGTCGGTGACCTGCAGCCGGGCCGGGGTCACCAGCGGGACGTCCATCGCCTCGGCGAGCAGCCGGTGCTCGAAGAACGCCGGGTCCACCTCGCCCGCGGTCAGCAGCGCGGCCTCCCCGTCGGGTCCGTCGGGGTCGCCGGCCGCGAGCGCCGCCCGCAGCCGGTCCGGCACGTCGTCGAGGTGGCGCACCTCCGAGGGTGACTCCAGGTCGGGCAGCACGCTGCGGATCAGGCGCCGGCTCATCATCGAGAAGCCGATGCCCGAGGGGACACGCAGGTTGTCCTCCAGCACGACCCAGCCGTCGGCGTCGTCGCGGACCAGGTCGATGCCGCCGACGGCGATCCGCACCGCGTCCGGCGGCACCAGCGCGCCGGCGCGGGTGCGGCCGGGCGCCTGCTCGACCACCGACGCCGGGACGACCCGGTCGCGCACGATCTCGCGGCGGCCGTAGACGTCGCGGACGAAGCACTCCAGGGCCCGGATCCGCTGCTCCAGCCCGGAGGCCAGGTGCGCCCAGTCCTGCGACTCGATGATCCGCGGCACCAGGTCCAGCGGGAACAGCCGCTCGCCGTCGTCGCCCGGCTCGATGCCGGGCACCGGGAAGGTGACCCCGCGGGCGCGCTGCTCGGTGCGCAGGGCGTTCTCCGCCGCGGCCAGCCCGCGCGGGCCGAGCCGCTCCAGCGACCGGAACAGCCAGCCGTAGCCGGGCCGGACGGCGCCGGTCGCGTCGACGGCCTCGTCGTAGCGGGGTGGGACGTAGCCGTGCAGCAGCTCCGGCGCGGACGGCACGGTCTCCGCGGGCGCGGACGGCGGCCGCTCGCCGTACGTGCGGGCCAGCAGGTCGTCGACGACGTCGGTCAGCGACCCGCGACGCCCGAACGCGCGCCGCTGCGCCGCCGCGCCCGACCCGCGGGCCAGGACGCCCTCGGCCAGCTCGGCGACCTGCTCGTGGTCGCCGACCTCCTCCAGCCACGGCCGCAGCTCCTCGACCAGCGCGCGCAGCTGTACCGACGGGGAGCTCAGCGTCGGGGGACCGCCGGGGGCCCGGCCGATCTCGACGAGGTCGCCCTCCAGCCCGGACCGCGCGGCCCGCCACCCGGCCGCACGCAGCAGCTCGTGCCGGGCGCGGGGCAGCGGCCTGCCCGCCTCGGTGTCGGCGCGGGCACGAGCGACCAGGGCGCGGAACAGCCCCGCCACCAGCACGACGTCGTCGACGTCGGGGCAGGCGTCGCACAGCCGCAGCTCGACGGTCGGCAGGTGCGCGCTGGGTCGGACGTCGAAGTAGAGCATCCCGGCGTCGCTGATCGTCCCGGACGCGATGAGCTCGTCGATCATCGTGTCGTACTCGGCGGCGGTGGTGACGTCGCCGGGCGGCCCGGCGGTGGGCCAGCGCTGCCAGATCATGCTGCGGTAGCTGGCGTAACCGGTGTCGTGGCCGCGCCAGTACGGCGAGCTGGCGGTGATGGCGAGCAGGGTCGGCAGGGCGGGGGAGACCCGGCGCGAGACCTGCACGGCGGTGTCGCGGTCGGGGACGTCGACGTGCACCTGCACCCCGCAGATGTGCTGCTCGCGCACCAGCATCTGGTACTCGTGCTGCATCCGCTCGTACCGTGCTCCGGCGGAGATGTCGTCGCCGGACAGGTCGACCAGCGGCACCGTCCCGGCCGCGACCACACCCAGCCCCAGCGGTTCGGCCGCCTCACGCAGCCGGGTACGCAGGCGTCGCACGTGGGTGCGCAGCTCGTCCAGCGACGGCGTCGCGGGCGAGTTGGTCTCGACCAGCGACCGTTGCAGCTCGGGGAAGAACTCCGCCCCGTCCAGGTGCTCCAGCAACCGTTCCGCGTCGGGCGCGGCCCGGCGGTCGGCCAGGCCGACCACGTGGAACTCCTCCTCGACCCCCACCAGCGGCACGTTCCCCACGGCCGGTGACGCTAGGTGTCCGCTGTTACGTCCGTGTGTCCCACGGCGATCGCGCCCGACGCCACTCCGTCCGCTGGTCCGTACGGCGGTATCCGAACGTCTGTCCGGACCAGTTCCCACCTGCTGTTCTCGCTAGCGTGTCCGGATCCGCCGACCCCACGGAGCCGCCCATGACCGCCGGTCGCCGCGCGCGGGCCCTGGTCGCGCTCGTCCAGGTGCTCGGGCTCGCCGTGTGGTTCTCCGCGTCCGCGGTACTGCCCGAGCTGCGCGCCGAGTGGGACCTGTCCGCGACGGCCGGGGTGTGGCTGACGACGTCGGTGCAGCTCGGCTTCGCGGCCGGCGCGGTCGTCTCGGCGGTCCTGACCCTCGCCGACCGGGTCCCGCCGCAGCGGCTGCTCGCGGGCGGTGCGGCCGCGGCGGCGTCCTGCACGCTGCTGCTCGCCGCCGTCATCGACGGTCCGGTGGCCGCGCTGGTGCTGCGGACCCTGACCGGGATGTGCCTCGCGCTCGTCTACCCGATCGGCATGAAGATCATGACCTCCTGGTCGGACCGGTCGCGCCGGGCCCGCGACCTCGGGGTGCTGGTCGGGGCACTGACCGTCGGGTCAGCGCTGCCGCACCTGATCGGCGGGCTGCCGGGGCTGCCGTGGCGCGGGGTGCTCGCCGGCGCCGCGCTGTGCGGTGTCGTGGCCGCCGCGCTGGCCCGCTGGTGCCTGCGCCCCGGCCCGGCGCTCGCCCCGGCCCCGCCCCCGGACACCGGCTACGCGCTCCGGCTCCTCCGCGAGCCCGGACCGCGGCTGGTCGTGCTCGGCTACCTCGGGCACATGTGGGAGCTGTACGCGCTGTGGACCTGGCTGGGCGCCGCACTCGCCGGCGGGGACCCCGGCCCGTCGGAGCACCTGCTGGTGTTCGTGGCGGCGGGGCTGGGCGGCGCCGCCGGCTGCGTGCTGGGCGGCCGCGCCGCGGACCGCTACGGCCGCGTCCCGGTGATCGCGACGTCGTTG
Source organism: Pseudonocardia sp. 2-7 (assembly GCF_056341085.1). Lineage (NCBI taxonomy): Bacteria > Bacillati > Actinomycetota > Actinomycetes > Pseudonocardiales > Pseudonocardiaceae > Pseudonocardia > Pseudonocardia sp. 2-7. The sequence continues at coordinate 4,184,552 of NZ_CP094507.1, read as the reverse complement.
CTGGTCAGCGGGGTCTGCTGTGCGGTCTCCCCGGTCGTGCTCGGCGCCGCGCCCCTGCTGGTGGGCGCGTTCTGCGTGCTGTGGGGCGCGGCCGCCGTCGCCGACTCCGCGGTCCTGACGACGGCGACGATCGAGGTCGCCGACCCCCGCTACACCGGCACCGCCCTGACCGTGCAGACCGCACTGGGCTTCCTGCTCACCGTCGCCGGGATCGCGACGGTCCCGGTGGTCGCGGCGGCGGTCGGATGGCAGACGGCGCTCGTCGTGCTCGCCGTCGGGCCGGCGCTGGGCCTGCCCGCGGTGCTCGCACTGCGTCGGTACCTGCCCACCGCGCTCCCGGCCCCGTCCCCCGCGGCCCCGTTCCTCTCGGCCGCCCCCGCGGACGCTCCGACCGTCGAGCTCCCACGGATCGCGATGGACGACCGTCCGACGGCGCCGCTGTCCCGCGTCGTGGACGGGCCGCCGACCGTGGAGCTGTACCGCCTGCGCCGGGGGGCGGGTCCGGACCCCTCCGGCTTCGCCGACCGCCTCGCGCGGGTGCTGTCCGACCGGTCCCGGGCTGCCGCCCCGCCGCCCACGGCCCCACCGGCCGCCGCCCCGCCGCCCGCGGCCCCACCGGCCGCAGCCCTGTCGAACGCCGCCACGCCGACAGCCGCCCCACCGGGCTCCGGCGCTGCCGCGGCTCCGCGGCGGCGGGCTCGACCGGGCGGATGACCGTGCCGCGACGCGCGGACGGTCTTCGCGTTGACCACCGTCGACGAAGCCGTGCGGCAGACCGGTGCACCTGACCACTCCCGACGGACCACCGCGGCGGCTGCCGGTGGGGGATCCGGGAATTCGCTTACCGGGTAAGCGAATTCCCGGAAGGAACCGTCGCCCCGCGGCATCGGGGGACACCGAAGCAGGACGATCTGCACCATCGCTCGCGGCTTGCGCGGTCGATGCGGTGTGGTCGACAGACCCTCTGTGTACGGAATCGCTTACCCGGTAAGCGAATTCGCAGAGAGAGAGAGCACTCGCCGCTTGGCATCTGCGACACCGACGCACGACGATCTGCGCCATCACTCGTGGCTTGCGCGGTCGACACACGGGGGTCGACAGACCCTTGGTGCGTGGATTCACTCACCGGGTAAGCGACTTCGCAGAGGGAGCCCTCGGAACCACGGCGTCGGAGGTCCGGGCGATCCGCAGCAGGTCCGCGTGCTGTGCCGCCGCCTCGTCGGGCGACAGGGGATCGCCGTGCCCCGGGACGAACACCCGTGTCCCGGTGGCGGCGGGTGCTGCGCCGACCTCGAGCAGCAGCCCCACGGCGGCCGCCCAGTCGCGGCGGTAGGAGTCCGGCCCGAACGACGGCGGTGCCCCGTTCTCCAGCAGGTCCCCGGCGAAGAGCACGCCCGCGTCCGGGACGTGCACCACCAGGTCGTGTCCGGTGTGCCCGGGGCCGGGGTGCACGAGCTGCACGACGCGTCCGCCCAGGTCGAGCGGGTGCACGGAGGCCGGGCGGGCGCAGACCGGGTGGTCGGGGAGGACCGGGACCGTGGCGGCGAGCGCATCGGCCGTCGCGGTGGCGGAGCTGCCGGATGCCCCGGAGCTGCCGGTGCTCCCGGCGTCGCGGTAGTGCCGGGTCCAGTGGGCGCGCTGGGCGGCGGCCGTCGCCAGGAGCGCGCCCGCGCAGCCGGCCTGGGCGTACACCGGGGCGCCCGGGAACGCGGCGGTGCCGAAGCAGTGGTCGAAGTGGGCGTGGGTGAGTGCCACGACGACGGGCAGGGCGGTCACCGCGCGCACCGCGGCGGCGAGCTCGGCGCCCTGGGCGGTGTCGCCGCGGGTGTCGATGACCAGGGCGGCGGACGTGCCGAGCACGAGGCCGGTGGTCAGGTCGAGCTCGTCGTGGCGGCGGGCGAGTACCCCGTCGGCGAGCTCGAGCCAGCGTCCGTCCGACCGCTGCCCGTCCGACCGCTGCCCGTCCGACCGCTGCCCGTCCGACCGCTGCCCGTCCATCCGGTGATCCTCGCGCTCAGACCGCGATCGCGGTGGACCGGCCCAGGGCGTCGGTCCCCGGGCCGAGCAGCTCCGCGGTCCCGCGGGCCACGCGCTCCGCGGTCCAGGCGCAGGCCAGCGCGTCGAGGACGTCGTCGAGCCGGGCGGCGGTGGGCAGGTCACCGAGCGACGCGGCGGAGGGGACCCACTCCGACAGCGCCGCGACCCGCTGGCCCGCCCCGCGCGCGGTCTTCTTCGACGCGAACGCACGCGACGGTGCCATGGTGCGGAACGTCAGCTCCGGGTGCGCCTCGACCACCGACGACGGCAGCCGCACCTGCTGGAACTCGCGGATCTTCCCGACGATGTACCAGGTCTGCAGGCTGATCTTCTTCCCCGTGACGGCCTGGGCGGCGGCGCAGGCCTCGTCGTAGGAGCCCGCGTCGAGCACCGGGGCGGGCGGGGTCGGGAACAGCGAGGACCGCGCCCGGCCCAGTCGCGCCGACGCGAGGATCTCGGCCTCGCGGCGCTGCGCACCGGCCGGGACCGACAGCGGGATGTCGACCCCGACGGCGTCGCACCCGGCCGTCGCGGCGAGCACCGACGCCGCGTCGGGGACCACCGTCCACGTCACCTCACGTGTCCGTCCGCTGCCGGAGAGCACGCACACCACCCAGCCACCCGGGACCCCGTCCACGCCGCTGATCCGCATGGGGGAGGATCGTGCCCCGTGCGCGTCTACCTGGGCAGTGACCACGCCGGTTTCGAGGTCAAGGGCAAGCTCGTCGAGTACCTGACCGAGCAGGGGATCGAGGCGATCGACGTCGGGGCACCGACCTACGACGCCCTCGACGACTACCCCGCCTGGTGCATCGAGACCGCGCGGCGCGTGGTCGAGGACCCGGAGTCCCTCGGCATCGTGCTGGGCGGATCCGGCAACGGCGAGCAGATCGCCGCCAACAAGGTGCAGGGCATCCGCGCCGCGCTGGCGTGGAACGAGGCCACCGCGAAGCTCGCCCGCGAGCACAACGACGCCCAGGTCATCGGTGTCGGCGCGCGGCAGCACAGCTTCGACGAGGTCGTCGCGATCGTCGACGCCTTCCTGGCCACCCCGTTCTCCGGCGACGCGCGCCACCAGCGGCGCATCGACCAGGTCCTCGACTACGAGCGGACCGGCGAGATCGCGCTCCCCGCGTCCTGACCCGGAGCCGGGATGCCCGAGGGACACACGCTGCACCGGCTGGCGCGGCTGCACCGGAAGCTGTTCGTGCGCCGGCCGGTCGGCGTGTCCAGCCCGCAGGGCCGTTTCGGAGCCTCTGCGGCGCTGCTCGACGGCGAGGTGATGACCGGGGCCGAGGCCCACGGCAAGCACCTGTTCCACCGCTACGGCCGCGACCGCGTCGTGCACGTCCACCTCGGGCTGTACGGCACGTTCGTCGAACAGCCGCTGCCCGCACCGGAACCGGTCGGGCAGCTGCGGATGCGCCTGGTCGGGCAGACCCACTACGCCGACCTGCGCGGCCCGACCGCCTGTGAGCTCCTCACCTCGGCCGAGGCCCGCGCCCTACGGGCCCGGCTGGGTGCGGACCCGCTGCGTCCCGACGCCGACCCGGACACGGTCTGGGCCCGCATCTCGGCCTCGCGCAGCCCGCTCGCGACGCTGCTGATGGACCAGAAGGTGCTCGCCGGCGTCGGGAACGTCTACCGCGCGGAGGTGCTGTTCCGGCACGGCCTGGACCCGCAGCTCCCGGGCCGGTCGCTGGACCGGGAGACGTGGGACGCGATGTGGGCCGACCTCGTCGCGCTCATGCGCGACGGCGTGCGGACCGGCCGTATCGACACCGTGCGTCCCGAGCACGACCCACGCCGGCGCGGTCGGGCCGGACGGAAGGACCGGCACGGCGGCGAGGTCTACGTCTACCGCCGCACCGGGATGGAGTGCCTCGTCTGCGGGACGCCGGTACGGCACGCCGAGCACCAGAACCGCAACCTGTTCTGGTGCCCGGCCTGCCAACCGTCGCGGGTCTAGGGTCGGCCCCGTGGAGCAGAAGCCGATCGAGTGCTGGATGACCGACATGGACGGTGTCCTCGTCCGCGAGGGCAGCATCGTCCCGGGTGCGGACACGCTGCTGTCGCGGCTGCGGGACAAGGGCGTGCCGTTCCTGGTCCTGACCAACAACAGCATCCACACCCCCCGCGACCTGCGCTACCGGCTGCAGGCCACCGGCCTCGACGTGCCGGAGGAGTCGATCTGGACCTCGGCGCTCGCCACCGCCGCGTTCCTCGGCGAGCAGCGCCCGCAGGGCAGCGCCTACGTGATCGGCGAGGCCGGGCTGACCACCGCGCTGCACGACATCGGCTACGTCATCACCGACCGCAACCCCGACTACGTCGTGCTCGGCGAGACCCGCACCTACAGCTTCTCCTCGATCGCGACCGCGATGCGTCTGGTGGAGCAGGGCTCCCGGTTCGTGGCCACCAACCCCGACGCGACCGGCCCGTCCCCGGAGGGCATCCTCCCCGCGACCGGCTCGGTCGCCGCGATGATCTCCAAGGCGACCGGGGTCGACCCGTACTTCGTCGGCAAGCCGAACCCGCTGATGATGCGGGCCGCGCTCAACCGGCTCGGCGCGCACTCGGAGTCCACGGTCATGATCGGCGACCGGATGGACACCGACATCCTCGCCGGGCTGGAGGCCGGGATGCGCACGGTCCTGGTGCTCTCGGGCATCACCAAGGAGCACGAGATCGACCGGTTCCCGTTCCGCCCGACGCGGGTCGTCTCCTCGGTCGCGGACCTGGTCGACGACGTCTGACCCGCCCCGGACCTGCGGGGTTGCGAACTACACCGATGTGGTTCACCCTCGAACACATGTACGGAGAACTGGTGTCCTGGCAGCGGTGCGCCGGCTGCGGCGCGGAGGCCGAGCTCCCCGGTGACGAGACGGCGGGCGTCGCCGTCCCGTGCCCGGACTGCCCCGGCTCGATGACCGAGGAGTTCAGCTGGGACGCGGTCGCGGCCTGAGCGGCCCGCTCAGACCTTGAACCCCAGCGCGCTGGGGTCGCCCCGGCGCAGCGCCGCGACGTGCTCGACGACCGTGGTCAGCGAGTGCAGGTCGTGGCCGTTGCGCATGGCCGAGACCAGCGCGCGCTCGGCGGCCTCGATGCCCTCGGCGGTGTCGACGACCTCGGCGAGCCGGTCCGGCGCGGCGATCAGCAGGCCGTCGTCGTCGCCGCACACCAGGTCGCCCGGGCTCACGACGAGCCCGCCGAACGACACCATCTCGTCGACGGTGCCCGGGTCGTTCGTGCTGCCCGAGGCCGGGCAGGTCCCGCGGGCGAACACCGGCAGCCCGATCCCGCGCAGCCCGCGGACGTCGCGGACCAGCCCGTCGACGACGATCCCGGCCAGCCCGCGCCGCTTCGCCTCGGTCGCGAACAGCTCACCGGACACGGCGCGGTGACCACCCGCCCCGGCGACCACGAGCACCGAGCCGGGGCGGGCCGCGGACAGCGCGGCGAACATCGGCAGGTGGTCGTCCACACAGGACACCGTCACCGCGGGCCCGGCCATCGACACGTCCGGCACCAGGGCCCGGATAGCGGGGTCCACCACGGGAAGCGACTTGTCGGCGTCGCAGATGGAGGACACCTGCAGCTCGCGCAGACGGTCCAGGAGGTCGGTCATGGACGTCATCCTGTCGCACCGTCCGCCGTTGCGCGCCGTCGAGCGTCCGCGGCGCGCGCGGCGATCTCCGAGCGGCGCACCTTCCCGGCGTCGTCGCGCAGCGGGTGGTCGACGACGTCGATGCTCCGTGGCTGTTTCGCCCTGCTCAGACGCCCGTCGAGGAACTCGCGAAGATCGTTCTCGATGCCCGGTTCGGCCTGCACGACGGCGTGCACGACGTGCCCGTAGTCGGCGTCCGGCAACCCGACGACGACGGCGTCCCGCACCCCGGGGTGCGCGGTCAGCGCCGCCTCGACCTCCGCCGGGTACACGTTCGCGCCGCCGACGAGGATCATGTCCGCGCGTCGGTCGGCCAGATAGAGGTAGCCGTCGGCGTCCAGCGAGCCCATGTCGCCGAGTGACTCCCAGCCGTCGCGCTCGCGGGCGGAGGCGCCCAGGTAGTGGTACGTCGGCGCCCCGCCCGACCGCATCCAGATCTCACCGGTGACACCGGGGCCGAGCTCGCGGCCGTCGTCGTCGCGGACGGTGATCTCGCCGCGGGTGACCCGCCCGACCGACCCCGGGTGGGCCAGCCAGTCGTGGCCGTCGATCGCGGTGCCGGCCTGCGACTCGGTGCCGGAGTAGATCTCGAACACCGTCTCCGCGCCGACCCGGTCGATCCAGCCGCGCTTGACCTCCGGCGGGCAGGGCGCGCCGACGTGCAGCACGGTCCGCAGGGTCGCGGTGTCGCAGGCGGCCCAGTCGGCGTCGGGCAGGCGCAGCATCCGGCTCATCATGGTCGGCACCGCGTAGAGCCAGGTGACGCCGTACGCGGGGATCATCGCGAGCGCGCGGGCGGCGTCGAACCGGCCCATGAGCACGACGTGGTGGCCCTGGAGCAACGCCATCAGCGTGAACATGAAGGGCGCGTTGTGGTGCAGCGGCGCGGTGCAGCCGAAGACGCCGTCGCGGTCGATGCGCAGCCCGTCGGCGCGGGCCAGGACCTGTTCGACGCAGGCGGCCTGACCGGCGACGATCACCTTCGGGGTACCGGTCGACCCGCCCGAGGTGGGGGCCTTCCAGCTGGGTCCGACGACGTCGGGGAGCGGGCCGTCGTCGTAGGAGCCGGCGTCGACCGGGGTGTCGACGACGAGTGCCGGCGCGGCGACGGCGAGCACCGCGTCGCGCTCGACGGCGGGCAGCCGGGCCGACAGCGGCTGGGGCACCGCGCCGACCTTCCACGCCGCGACCGAGCTCTCGAGGTGCGCGGCGGTGTTCGGCAGCGCGATCGACACCAGGTCCCCGCGCCGCACCCCGCGGTCGGCGAACGCCCTGGCCAGACGGTTGGTGCGGGCGTCGAACTCCGCGCGGGTGCGCACCACACCGGGGCCGTCCGCGGTGTCCTCGGTGACCAGCGGGCGGTCCGGGTCGGCGGCGACGAGCGCCCGCAGCCGGGCGGCGAGCGCGGTCGCGCCGGCGGGCACCTCGGGCTCGGGGAAGCGGGGCTCGCGGAGTCGTGCGGTCATGCGGTCCTCCCGGTGGTGCCGGTGACGGCGGTGTCGAGACGCTCGTCGTCGGGGACCGGTCCGCGGGCCAGCACGTACCGGGCCGCCAGCAGCGAGACGAGCACGATCACCAGCGAGTACCCCACGACGGGCACGATCGACCCGGTCGCGGCCAGCAGCGACTGCCCGACGAGCGGGGCGGTGCCGCCGAACAGCGTGCCCGCCAGCGCGTAGGACAGGGAGATCGCGGTGTAGCGCATCCGCGCGGGGAACGCCTCGGCCAGCATCCCGGCGAGGATCGCGTAGTACATCGTGTGCGGCAGCGTCGCGAGCGCCATGCCGAGCGCGGCCAGCCCGAAGCTGCCGGTGGAGATCAGCCAGAACATCACCGGGAACAGCGGAAGCTCGATCAGCAGCAGGGCGGTGACGACCTTCCGCGGGTTCCACCAGGTCGCCATGAACGCCCCGAGCGGCTGGGTGAAGAACTGCACGGTCGAGCTGATCAGCACGACGTTGAGGAACACCTGGCGGTCGAAGCCGAGGTCGTTGACCGCCCAGGACAGCGCGAACGTGTTCTTGAAGTACGCGGCCGCCGCCACCAGTGCGCACGCGCCCACCGAGACGACCACCAGCATCGTCCGCTCCCGCAGCAGCTCCGCGAGCGGGAACCGCGCCGTCGTGCCGCGCGACCGCATCGCGACCAGCGCCGGGCTCTCCTCGATCCGCAGCCGGATCACCAGCCCGACGACGACGAGCGCCGCCGACACGAGGAACGGCACGCGCCAGCCCCAGGACAGGAAGGCGTCCTCCGGCAGCATCGCGACGAGCGCGAACGAGCCGGTGGCGAGCATCTGCCCCGCCGGGCTGCCCTGCTGGGCGAAGGCGCCGTAGAGGATCCGGCGGTTCTTCGACGCGTGCTCCGAGGCGATCAGCACCGCGCCGCCCCACTCCCCGCCGACGGCGAGCCCCTGCACGAGCCGGGCCACGACCAGCAGCACCGGGGCGAGGACGCCGATGTCGTCGTAGACGGGCAGCAGCCCGATCGCGAGCGTCGAGACGCCCATCAGCAGCATCGTCGCGACCAGCGCGGTCTTGCGGCCGAGCCGGTCACCGAGGTGGCCGAAGACGATCCCGCCGATCGGCCGGGCGAGGAACCCGACCCAGAACGTGGCGAACGAGGCCAGCACGCCGGCGGCGGGGGAGGCGTTCGGGAAGAACAGCGGCCCCAGCACCAGCGCGGCGGCGGTGCCGTAGATGTAGAAGTCGTACCACTCGATGGTGGTGCCGACGAACGAGGCGATCCCCGCCTTGCGGCGCATCGACGGTGTGCTCGTGCTCAACCCGGTGCCCCCTTGCACTCGTCGTGGAGCGACGGCCGCGACCACGCCGTCGTGACCACCGCCACGCAACGGTAGAACAGCATTGGGACGCCATCGGGACGCTCTCGCTTCCGTTCCTGTCGTCGGATCGACATGATCGGAGGGTGGAGCTACGGCAGCTGGAGTCGTTCGTCGTCGTCGCCGAGGAGCTGCACTTCGGCCGGGCCGCGGCCCGCCTGCAGGTCTCGGGGCCGCCGCTGTCCCAGCAGATCCGCAGGCTCGAACGCGAGGTCGGCGCCACGCTGTTCGACCGGCACACCCGCGCCGTCGCCCTCACCCCGGCGGGGGCGGCGTTCCTGCCCCGGGCCCGCCGTGCCCTCGCCGCCGCGGACGAGGCCGTCGAGGCGGCGCGCGAGGCCGCCGCCGGCGGCACCGGCTCGGTCCGCCTCGGGTTCGCCGGACCCAGCTCCAACGCCTGGCTGTACCGGACCGCCCGCCGCTTCCGCGCGCACCGGCCGCAGGCCCGGCTGGTGCTGGTCACCGGCCGGTTCTCCGGCGAGCTGGCCGAGGACCTGCGCACCGACCGGGTCGACGCCGCGCTGATCCGCACCCCGGTCGACGACGACGGCCTCGTCGTCCACGAGATCGACCGGCACCGGCTCGTCGCCGCGCTGCCCGAGGAGCACCCGCTCGCCGGGCGGGACGTGATCGACCTGGCGGAGCTGGCCCACGACCCGTTCGTCACCTACCCGGCCCGGCGGATGGCGGTCATGCGCACGTCGGTCGACGCGGCCTGCCTGCACGCCGGATTCCTGCCGCGCGTCGAGCAGGAGGCCCCCGAGACGCACACCCTGCTGTCCCTGGTCGGGGCCGGTGTCGGGGTGGGGCTGGCGCTGGACGCGACGGCAGAGCTGCGCACGCCGGGGGTGGTGATGGTGCCGCTGACCGACCCGCCGGAGGTGCCGCTGGCGCTGGCGTGGAAGGCCGGTGCGGTGAACCCGGTGCTGGCGGGGCTGCTGGAGGCGGCCGGTGTGGGTGGGGCGGTCGTGCGGGGGGTCGGGTCGGTCTGACCCCTGCCCTCCCGCCCCACCCGCTCAGCCGGTGGCCCCGGCCCGGTGCGGTGTCCGCACGGTCAGCCCGGTCACCCGGGCCGGCTCGCCCACCTTCACCGGAATCCCCTCCTGTCGGGCCGCCACGTCGTGGCGGCATGATGGACGGTGCCGCCTCACGTCGCGTCAGGTGCAAGCCCCGGACGCCACGGTCCCGCCGCGACACGCCGGGTCCCGCGACACGCCGGTCACGGATTCACCCCCGCGAGTGGTCGCCCCCCGCCCACGGTCCGGTCGGTCGATCACCCTTCGCATCGGCCGCCCCGGACGTGGGGACGGAGGGTGTCCGGCGTCCTGGGAGAACCGGTTCCGTCCGTTTCACACCACACTTTTGGTACCCGTGGTGACCGGGTCACCCGTTGGTGTCGCTGCCGTATCCCCGCCGGTGAGCGGCTGCCTACTGTCCGCTTGCCGCGACGCACAGGCGTCCCGGTGGTGCTCACGGGAATCGTGAGACACGTCCGTCCCACCGGACACGATCGGGGAGAAAGACATGCGCAGGAAGCTTGCGGTCACCGGCGTCGCCGTCATCGCCACCATGGTCGCCTTCAGCCCGCTGGCGTCGGCTGCGCCCGCGCCGAAGGACGACGACGGTGACTCCTTCGTCCAGGACGTCGGCAACACCCGGGGCGACCAGTTCGGCCTGGTGAACCTCGACGACGTCAACGTCCTCAACAACGCCAACATCTGCCCGGGCGTCAACGCGGCCCTCGGCAACGTCCTCGGGATCCTCGGCGGCGGGGCGGCGCAGAACCGCGACAACCCGACGTCCTGCGACTGACCCCCGACGACGACCTCCGCCCCCTGCCTCCCGCCGCCACGGGACGCAGGGGGCGGTTCCGTCCTGCCCGACGCCGGCCGGGACTCAGTGGAAGACGTAGTCCGACGGCTCGACGCGGCGGGTGCGCTCGTCGTACTCGCGCATGTAGCCGGGCCAGTTGGTGACGATGCGCCCGGTGTCGTCGCGGTACCAGGAGTCGCAGCGGGTCCACGCGGTGCCGGGGAAGCGGGCCTGGACCTCCTCGTCGTAGGCCTGCTCGACCTCGGGGCGGACCTCCACGCCGGACGCGCCGCGGCGGGCCGCCTCCTGCAGGGCCTCGCGGACGTAGCGGACCTGGTGCTCCAGGTACCGGATGATCGAGCCGCCGGAGGTGTTGGTGTTCGGGCCGTAGAGCACGAACAGCGAGGGGAACCCGGGGACGGTCATGCCGAGGTAGGCGTGCGCGCCGTCGGACCACTCGGTGCGCAGCGACCGTCCGCCGGGGCCGCTGATCTCCATCGGGAACATGAAGTCGGTCGCCGCGAACCCGGTGCCCCAGATGATCGTGTCGACCTCGTGCAGCGTGCCGTCCTCGGTGCGCACCCCGGTCGGCTCGACGGCGGCGATGCGCGACGTCTCGACCGCGACGTTGGGCCGCTGCAGCGCGGGGAGCCAGTGCGAGCTGAACAGGATGCGCTTGCAGCCGAAGGTGTAGTCCGGCCAGACCTTGCGGCGGACCTCGGGGTCGCGCAGCTGGGCCCGCATGAACAGCGTCGCGTAGAGCCGCCCCAGCCTGCCCCAGGTGGCGGGGTGGCGGATCATCAGTGTCAGCGCCTCGCAGTACTCGGTGATGAACCGGCGCCGAGCGGCCTGCAGGCCGGGCACCCGCGCGATCGCGGCCCGCCACCACGCCGGGAACCTCCGGTTCCGTCGCGGCAGGAACCAGTTCCCGGACCGCTGGAACACCGTCATGTGCCCCACCTCGGGGGCGATCGCCGGCACGAACTGCACGGCGCTGGCTCCGGTCCCGATCACGGCGACGCGACGTCCGCGCAGGTCGTGGTCGTGGTCCCAGCGCGCGGAGTGGAACATCGTCCCGGCGAACGAGTCGACGCCGGGCAGGTCGGGGGACACCGGCCGGTTCAGCTGACCGGTTGCGACGATCAGCACGTCGGGGGTCCAGGTGCGGCCGTCGTCGGCGGTGACCGTCCAGGGTCCGTCGGCCTCGTCGCGCCGGGCGTCGACGATCCGCACACCGGTCTGCACGAGCTCGTCGACCCCGAACTCGGCGGCGACACCCCGCAGGTAGGCGAGGATCTCGGGCTGCGGTGAGCAGAGCCGCGACCAGTCGGTGCGCTGGGCGAACGAGTACGAGTACAGATGGCTCGGCACGTCGCAGGCGGCGCCCGGGTAGGTGTTGTGCAGCCACGTACCGCCGATGCCGTCGGCGGCGTCGACGATCGTGACGTCGCGGATGCCGTGGGCCCGCAGCTCGATCGCGGCGGCGATGCCGCCGAACCCGGCGCCGACCACGAGAACGCTCGGTGCGTGCACGGGACCTCCCTGTCTCCGGAATGCAGCAGCGATCACCGTAGCGATGCGGCCCGGGGCCCCGGGTGCCCGTCCCGGCCCGTGCGGGCCGTCTCCGACCTCACACGACCGGGCCGTGCGACCCGGCCCGCGAGGGAGCACAGTGGAGGGTGAACGGCCGACACCGGGCCGGCCGGGAACGGAGCACAGTGATGAGCACCGTCGTCGTCGGCGTGGACGGATCGGACGCGGCCCTGGACGCCGTCGCATGGGCGGCCCGCGAGGCCGCCGCCCGGCACGCCGACCTGCTGCTCGTGCAGGCCTTCGACGTGGCCGGACTGTACGCGGACGCCGCCGTCGCCCCCCTGCTCGACGACGTCGAGGAGTCGATCCGCGAGGAGTCCCGAGCGACCCTCGACGCGGCCCGGCACGCCGCCGCGCAGGCCGCACCCGAGGTCGCGGTCGACGTCGCCGAGGACCGTCGGGCGCCGTCGACGGCACTGGTCGAGCGGTCCGCCACGGCGGAGCTGCTGGTGCTCGGGTCCGCCGGGCGCGGGGCGATGGGCACCGCGCTGGGGTCGGTGACCCTCGCCGTGGCCTCGCACGCGGGCTGCCCGGTCGTCGTCGTCCGCGGCACGTCGTCCGACGGGCCGGTCCTGGTCGGGATCGACGGCGGCCCGCTGTCCGACGTCGCGCTGGAGCACGCCTTCGCCGCGGCCGCCGAGCACGGCACCGGGCTGGTCGCCCTGCACGCCTGGCACGACGGCCGGTCCCCGGCCCTGCGCGCGACCGGTGCGTTCGACCGGCTGCGCGAGGCCGAGGAGCGGGCGCTGGCCGAGCGGCTCGCCGGCTGGTCGGAACGCTATCCCGACGTCGCCGTCGAGCGGGTGATCGAGCGCGCCGAGCCGGGACGGGTGCTGGCCCAGCGCAGCGGGGCGGCGCGGCTGGTCGTCGTCGCCACCCGGGGGCGGGGCGGGTTCACCGGGCTGCTGCTCGGCTCGACCGGGCTCGCGCTGGTCCAGCGCGCGGACTGCCCGGTGATGCTGGTCGGGCCCGCCGCGACGGCCTGAGCGGCTACGACCGGAGCGCGGGGTCCAGCGCGGCGGTGAGCGCGGCGACCGTGACGTCGCCGCGGTACTGCTCGCCGTTGACGAACAGGGTCGGCGTGCCGCGCACGCCCGAGCGCACCGCCGCGTTGAACCCGGCCTCGACGCGGTCCTCCGCCAGCCGCGTCGCCGGCCAGACGACCCGGTCCGGCCGCACCCCCGCGGCGACGGCGTGCTCCCGCAGGTCGTCCTGGCGCAGCCGCGGCGGACCGGGGGCGAACAGGGTGTCGTGCATCTCCCAGAACCGGCCGTCGAACCCGGCCATCTCGGCGGCGAGGGCGGCCGCGATGGCGTGCGGGTGCACCTCGTGCAGCGGGAAGTGCCGGAACGCGAACCGCAGCCGCCCCTCGAAGCGGTCGCGGACCTCCTCCAGCACCGGTGCGGCGTCGCGGCAGTAGGGGCATTCGAAGTCGCCGTACTCCACCAGCGTCAGCTCGGCCTCGGGCGGGCCCAGGACGTGGTCGTACGGTCCGACGGGTGGATCCAGGCTGATGACGGTCTCCTCGTTGCGTCCCGCGACGGGCGGGGCAGGATCAGCACATGGCGGTGATGACCTTAGCCGAGCGCGGCGACCTCTCCGATGCCGCGCGGCGGTTCCTCGGGACCGAGTCCGGATCGGCGGTCCTGCTGGTCGGGGCGGCCGTCGTCGCGCTGCTGTGGGCCAACCTCGGCGGCGGGTACGAGACGTTCTGGCACACCCCGCTGGCCGTGTCGTTCGGGGAGTCCGCGCTCGACCTGGACCTGCGGCACTGGGTCAACGACGGCCTGATGGTGCTGTTCTTCCTCTCCGTCGGGCTCGAGATCGCCCGCGAGACGACGCTGGGCGAGCTGCGCGGGTTCCGCGCCCTCGCCGCACCGGCCGCGGCCGCGCTCGGCGGACTCGTCGTGCCCGCGCTGTTCTTCCTCGCGCTCAACGCCGGCGGCGAGGCGGCGGGCGCCTGGGGGATCGCGATCTCCACCGACACCGCGGTGATGCTGGGTGTGCTCGCGCTGCTCGGGCCGCGCTGCCCCGACCAGCTGCGGGTGTTCCTGCTGGCTCTGGCCATCGTCGACGACATCGGCGCGGTGCTGGCGATCGCGCTGTTCTACACCGACGAGGTCGACCTGCTCGCGCTGCTCGTCGCCGTGGTGCTGCTCGCCGGGCTGCTCGCGCTGCGCTGGGTGCGGTTCTGGCGGACGCCGTTCTACGCCGTCGTCGGGATCCTGTGCTGGGTCGCGGTGCTGCGGTCGGGGGTGCACCCGAGTGTCGTCGGCGTCGCGCTCGGGCTGCTGGTCAACGCCTACGCGCCGCGTCGCACCGAGATGGTCGAGGCCGTCCGGATCGGGAAGAACTTCCTGCTCGACCCCACCCCGGAGCGGGCCCGCACCGCCCGCGCGGTCGCGGTCGCCGCCGTCTCCCCGAACGAGCGGCTCCAGCAGGCGATCCAGCCGTGGAGCAGCTACGTCATCGTGCCGCTGTTCGTGCTCGCCAACGCCGGGGTGGTGCTCTCCGGCGAGACCCTGTCCGCGGCGGCCACCTCCCTGCTGACCTGGGGAATCGTGCTCGGTCTCGTGGTGGGCAAGCCGATCGGTGTCGCCGTCGGGACCTGGGTCGCGCTGCGCACCGGGATCGGGCGGGTGCCGGACACGCTGCGCTGGGGACAGCTGCTCGGCGGTTCGGCGCTGTCGGGCATCGGGTTCACCGTCGCCCTGTTCGTCACCGAGCTCGCGCTCACCGACGAGCTGCTCGTCGCCGAAGCCAAGATCGGGATCCTGGCCGGGTCGGTGCTGGCCGCGCTGTCGGGCTGGCTGGTGTTCCGGCTGGCGGGGGAGCGGGGCGGGCAGTGCGCGCCCAGCGGCCTGCCGACGCTGCCGCCGCGGCCGTGGCGGCCGGCGGACTGACCTGCGTGGTTCCACGGAGGCCCGGCGACGACGTCCGGGGCAGGGTGGCGGGACCCGAGGGGAAGGAGACCCCCGTGCACAGCGCTCTGCGCGCGATCCCGGTGGGACTGGTCGCCGGGCTCTGCGCGACCGTCGTCGCCTGGTACCTGATCGGTGACGTCAGCCCGGCATCCGACCTCGCCGACGGGATCCGGGCGTACGACCCGCCCGCGTTGCCGTGGCCCGTCGGGGTGCTCGCCGCGGCGGGGCTGGTCTGCTGCGTCGCCGCGGTCGTCCGCCGGTGGGCCCTGGCCTCGCCGGTCGTGCTGTGCGTCCTGGCCGGCCTGCTGGTCGGGTGGGCCGGACGCGTCATGACGGCGGCGTCGATCGGCGCGAACATCGGTGGCGGCCTGATGCTGCTGATCGGGCTGCCGCTGTCCGGGATCCTGGTCCTCGCCGCGGTCGTGACCGCGCTCGTGATCGCCCGGAGGTCTCAGAGGGACGCGAGGATGTCGAAACCCGACCCGTCGGCGACGGCCATGTAGATCCGCTGCTCGGCCCGGCCGTCGCGTACGGTCACCGGTCCGCGCGGGCCGACGTAGTGGCACCGTCCGGCGGCCTCGGACAACCGGACCGCGTCGGTGGTGCCGACCCGGTTCGCCAGAGCGGCGAGGACCCCGACGCCCTCGTAGCAGGACTCGCCGGGCGCGCACGGCAGCGGTGCGCCGGGGCCGAACCGGCGGGCGTAGCGGGCGCCGAAGGCCAGGCTCTCCGCGGTCGGGAGGGCCTCGAAGTAGCCGGCGGCGGTGAACACGTCCTGCGACGCCCCGGCCCCGGCGCAGGCCAGCATGCTCTCGTCCATCAACGGGGAGAACCGGGCGTACCGGCTCTCCAGCCCGCGCCGGGCGAACTCGTGGTGGAACGCGACGGCGTCGGAGCCGACGAGCAGCGTCAGGACCCCGTCGACGTCGAGGTCGGCCAGGTCGTCCAGCACCGCCCGGTGGTCCGAGGTGCCGAGCGGCACGAAACGGGTGTGGTCCAGCGTCGGCCCGCCGGACCCGTCGAGCGCGGCCCGGGTCCGCGCGATCGACCGGTGCGGCCAGCGGTAGTCGTTGCCGATCACCGCCCAGCGCCGGACGCCGATCTCCTGGGCCATCCACCGCAGCGCCGGGGTGAGCTGGATGTCCGGTGTCTCACCGATCGGGACGACACCCGGCGTGGTCTCACCGCCCTCGTAGAGCGCGGTGAACACGTACGGCACCAGTCCGCGCAGCGCCGACGCGAGCCGCACCCGCACCGGGGAGATGTGCCAGCCGACGACGGCGTCGATCGCCCCGGTCCGCGCCGCCTGCGCGACCGCCGTCGCCACCTGGTCCGGCGCCCCGGACCCGTCGAGGATCCGCAGGTGGACGGGGCGGTCGAGGACCCCGCCCACCGCGTTCAGTTCCTCGACGGCCAGCCGGGCGCACAGGATGCACGACGGCCCGTAGATGCCGTCGGAGCCGGCCGAGGGCACGACGAGGCCGACGGTGAACGACGGTCTCGCAGTCGACGGCATCGGACGCACCCCCACGGACGCTTCGACGACCGGAACGCCGGCGCGGGGCGGGGTGTTCCCGCCGTCACACCGCGCGGTCCCACGGTCCTTCGGCCCTGAGCGGACCGGCGCCGCCCCACGAGGATCGACGGCGAGGAGGTGGCCGACGATGACGACCCGACGGACGGTCCCGGTGGTGCTGGCGGTCGCGGCGATGATGACGGTGCTCGCCGCACGGATGGCCCGCCGGACCGGGGCGTCCCCGGCCGAGGCGCGCGTGCCGCGGCCCGGCGACACCCTGCTGCCCCGTGCCGACCTGCAGTACGACCGCGCCCGCACCCTCGCCGCGCCGCCCGCCGAGGTGTGGCCGGTCGCGCTGCCCGACGGCACGCCGGGCACCCGGCTGCACCTGCGTGAACGCTACGAGACCGGGGGTCTCGTGGAGCGGGCGGCGGTCCGGCTGACCGGCGTGGTCAGCGCGGTCATGACGTGGCGGATGCTCGGACGGCTCGCGGTGCTCGTGACCGGGGCGCCCGCGCACCCGTCCGGGTGGTCGGGGCCCGGCGTGCCGCTCGGCTCCCGCCGGCCGGCCCGATGCCTGGCAGGGTGGTCGGCCCAGAGGCGCTGAGCCGACCGGACCCGGAAAGGACCTCGATGTCGCAGCCGCACCCCTCCGACTCCAGCCGGATCGCCGCGATCCTCGCGCACCTCTCGGCGCCGATCGCCGCGATCCTCAGCGCCGGGCTGCTGAGCCTGGTCGGCCCGCTGCTGGTCTGGCTGGTCAAGAAGGACGACCCGTTCGCGCGCCGGGCCGCCGCCGGGGCGTTCAACTTCAACCTGTCGTTCTGGGTGCTGTTCATCCTCTGCTGGATCCTGATCTTCACCGTGGTCGGGATCGTGGTGGCGCTGCCGCTGATGCTCGTGCTGTTCGTGGTGTCCGCGTGGTGCCACATCAAGGGCGCGGTGCGGGCGTCGAACGACCGGCCCTACCACTACCCGTTCCAGCTGCGCGTGCTGTCCTGAGCGGGGTGGCCCTCAGCCGGCGTCGGCGGGGGTGAACGTCTCCCGGTGGATCAGGCGGGGGGCGATGCGGCGCCGCTTGAACGCCCTGACCCCGGCCTCGACCATCCCCGGCGGCCCGCAGAGCCAGCCCGACCAGCCCCGGGCCGATCCGACGTCGTCCAGGAACAGGTCGGTCGGGAGTCCGGTGCGGTGGAACGTGCCGTCGGGCGGGCTCTCGTGGGAGAGCACCGGAACGACGTTGACGTTCGGGTGGGCCTCGGACAGACGGGCCAGGAGGTCCAGGTCGTAGAGATCGGCCGCACCGCGGACCCCGTGGTACAGGAGGATCTCGCGGCCCGGTCGGCCGGCGAGCGCGGTCCTCACGATGCCCAGCAGGGGGGCCAGCCCCGTGCCGCCCCCGATCAGCACCATCGGCTCGCCGCCGTCGTCCTCCGGGTCGAGGAAGAAGTCGCCCAGGGGCCCGGCGGCCCGTACCCGGTCGCCGACGGCGAGCCCGTCGAAGATCCAGCGGTCGGTGGCCGTGCCCCCGGGGACGAGCCGTACGTGCAGCTCCAGGACCTGGTCGTCGTCGGCGACGTTCGCCAGCGAGTACTGCCGACGAGCACCCGAGCCCGGGACCGTGAGCTCCACGTACTGGCCCGCGTGGAAGGCGAGCGGGTCGGCCAGACCCAGCCGCACCCGGCGGGTGTCCCGCGCCATGTCCTCGATGTCGACGACGACGGCGTCCAGATCGCGCAGGGGGTGGGTCCGACGCCCCGCGCTCCCGCCGCCCGGCCCCGACGGTGCGACCTCCGCGTCCGAGCGGAGCCGGGCCTGGCAGGCGAGCGCCAGACCGGCGGACCGCTCGTCCTCGGTCAACGTGCTGAGCGGCGAGTCCCGGTGGTCGACCTCGCCGCTCAGCACGCGCACCTTGCAGGTGCCGCAGGTGCCCTGGTTGCACGAGTTCGGCATCCATGCCCCGGCGCGGAGGAACGCGTCGAGGACCGACTGGTCCGGCCCGCACGTCACCCTCCGCCCGGCGACGGTCGCCGTGAAGGCCATGCCCTCACACCTCCCACACGGTGTGCAGGGTGGTCGGACCGCGGAATCCCCAGCCCCAGAACTCGACGTCGGAGGACGTGTCGCGTTCCAGGTTCGGGATGGCCTCGAGCAGCTCCTCGAGCGCGATGCGCATGACGTGGTTGGCGTAGTAGATCCCGGCGCAGGCGTGGTTGCCCGCCCCGAAGGCCAGGTGCGGGAGCGGGGGCCGGTCGATGTCGAACCGGGTCGGCGCCTCGTACCGGTCGTGGTCGTGGTTGGCGGAGCCGTAGGAGAGGATGACCGGGGTGCCGGCCGGGAGGTCCACGCCCGCGACCGTCACGGGCCGGGTCGAGATGCGTGCGGTGGCCGACCAGATCGGCGACGTCCAGCGCATCCCCTCCGAGACCGCTCGCGGGATCAACGCGGGGTCGTCGACGACCCGCTCCATCTGCTCGGGCTCGCCGAACAGCCCGACGAGGGTGGACGCGATCCCGTGTCCGGGCTCCTGCATCGCGCCGAGCAGGTACACGTAGACGGTCGGATAGATGTACTCGCGGTCGCGGGTGCGCCCGGGAGGCATGCCGTCGTGCAGCCAGCGCGAGATCGCGCTGTCGTCGGGGTGGGTGATCCAGTGGTCGATCAGCGGGTCGACCACGGCCTGGATCTCGGCCTTCGCCCGGTCGCCCTCGACGAAGCCCTCCGGGTTGGCGAACTCACCGCTCTCGGTCATGGCCGCGTTCGTGAACGAGCGGTTGAGCTTCGCGAACCAGTCGCGCAGGACGTCGGACTCCACGTCGCGGAGCCCGAGGAGGTCACCGAGGGACCGCACACTGACCGGCTCGCAGTACTGCGCGACCAGCTCGGCGCGGCCGTCGTTCTCGAAGCTCTCCAGGTAGCGGCGGGCGATGGGACGGACGAGGTCCTCGACGTAGCGGTCGACCTCGACCGGCTGCAACGCGGGCTCGACCATCCCGCGCAGGTCGGCGTGGACGTCCCCGTTGACCCCGATGATCGCCGGGTGGCCGAAGGTGCGCCCGCCCGCCGGGGTGATGACGGCCTCGAAGGCGGCGCTCGTGGCCACCTCGCGGCAGACCTCCTCGGTGGACGCCACGTAGGAGCCCAGTACCGGGACGTAGGCGAGTGGTGCCTCGGCACGCAGACGCGTGTAGGTCGCGTACGGGTTCCGCTCGAGGTCGGACATCGTCACGTCGTCCAGCCACGAGAGGTCCGGGGTGCGGGCGTCGTTCACCGCCGTCATGGGGGTGGCTCCTTCACTGCGTCGGTTCGGGACGGCGAGAAGGTAGGCGGGGTCGTCGGGGGCTGACGACACCGATCGCGCGGTTTCGGTACCGATCGCGCGAGGAGTTCGAACGTGATCGGTGTCGGATACGATCGAGGGCATGGCCGCACACAGGGGTGCGCCACCTCGGGACTGGGACCAGGTGTCGCAGAGCGTCGCTGACGTGTACTTCCCGCACGAGCTGACGCCCATCGGTCCCGGGAGCAGGCCTCGCCTCACCCTGCAGACACTCGATCTCGGCCCGGTTCTCCTCGGCTACGTCGGCTGGGGAGCCGACATCGCCATCGACTGCGACTATCCCGGGGCGTACGAGGTCAACATCCCGTTGACCGGTCACTTCGTCAGCCAGACCCGTCGCGGATCGATGACCTCCGTCTCCGGCCAGGCGGCGGTCTTCCGGGCCGACAGCGCGTGCCGGATCACGCACTGGGACGCGACGTGCACCGTGCTGGGGGTCAAGTTCGACCGCACCTGGCTCGATCGCGAGGCGGAACGCGTACTGGGCAGCAACCCCGTCCGGGTCGCCGGCGTCCTGCCCGACCAGCTCGATCTCGACCGGGGCGGAGGTGAGGACTGGCGGAGACTCGTCAGCAGTCTCGCCAGCCACCTTCGTCGCCCGTCACTGTTCGCCGGCTCTCCCGTGGTCTCCGAGCAGCTGGCCGGCGCGGTGGCCGCGGGATTCCTGCTGACGAGCTGCCCCGACCTGGGCACCGGGTCGCCCGCGCGGCCGCGCACGGTGTCCCGGGTCGTGGACGCGGTCCGTGACGACCCGGCCCGGCCCTGGACCGTGGCGGACATGGCGGTCCTCGGGAGCACCACCGTGCGACGGCTGCAGGAGGGCTTCCAGGAGTGGATCGGATGCTCCCCGATGGAGCACCTCACGACCGTCCGCCTGCAACGGGCGAAGGCGGACCTGGAGAGCCGGACGTCGACCTCGGTCAGCGATGTCGCGGCGAACTGGGGGTTCTCGAGTCCGAGCCGGTTCGCAGCCGCATTCCGCCGTCGCTACGGCCTGTCGCCCTCGGAGTTCCGTCGGTACCACCGCCACGGCGGCTCCCACTGAGCACGTCGCCGCTGCGGGGGACGGCCGGACCACGGCTCGGTGCGGGCGCCGGCCGGGACCACCGGCCGTTGCCGGACGCTGTCGGATGCCGCTGTCGACCGCTTCCGGACCGCCGCGCACGGTGACGTCTCCGCTGGTCGGGGTGGCGGGATTTGAACCCACGGCCCCTCGCTCCCAAAGCGAGTGCGCTACCAAGCTGCGCCACACCCCGTCGACCGCAGTCTAACTACGCTTTATACCCCGCCGCGCAGCGCTCCATGCCTGAGGTGATCGAGCACCCACGATCGGGTGAGACGTGAACGCGGCCACTGCGAGGTCCGTAGAGACGGGCAAGAACGACGAACCTCGTGAAACTCTCGGAAAGGACCCACCCCGATGCGTCGCACACTGCCCCGTCTCGCCGCCGTCACCGCCGCGACCGCCCTCGGCTTCGCCGCGACCGCGGGCGTCGCCTTCGCCCAGCAGGCGGACGTGCCCGAGCCGGACTCGTTCACCAGCATGTACACCGTGATGGCCACCCCGGACACCATCATCAACAACGACGGCGCGTCGGTCCCCGGCCAGCCGGGTGCCACCGGAGAGTTCAACTTCCGGATCAACTCCGACGACGAGGTCATCTGCTACGACATCACGCTGCGTGGCGTGACCGGCGAGTACCAGAGCCCGGCCGCGACCGCGACGCACATCCACGAGGCGGCCGCCGGCCAGCCCGGCCCGCCGCGGATCTCCTTCCCGAACCCCCAGGGTGACGGCGACGTCCGCACCTCGTCCGGCTGCATGCAGGGCCCCTTCACCACCGGGCTCGAGGGTGACAACGGCCAGGACACCGGCACCGGCTTCTCGCTCAAGCAGATCGAGGCGAACCCGGCCGGGTTCACCGGCGACACGCACACCGCCGAGTTCGCCGCGGGCACCGTCCGTGGTCAGCTGCAGGAGGTCCCGATGGGCGGCGTCGAGACCGGCGCCGGTGGCGCGTCCGACTCCACCGCCCTGTACGCGATCGGTGCCGCCGGCGTCGCCGCGGCCGCCGGTGCGGGCGTCGTGATGGTCCGCCGGGGTCGTGCGCAGAGCTGAACCCGCGCGTGACCGACGCCCGGGAGCCCTGCTGCTCCCGGGCGTCGTCGCGTTGCTCCTCCTCCTCGCAGGCTGCGCCGCGCCGGCCGCACCCGCCGCGCCCGAGCGCCCGGCAGGCCCGGTCACGCAGGAGCCGGTCGTCGCCGAGCCGGGGGAGGCCGCGGTGCCGACCTCGGTGCGGATCCCGGCCATCGGGGTCGACGAGCCGGGTCTGGTGCGTCTCGGCGTCGCCGCGGACAACACCGCCGAGGTCCCGCAGGACTTCGACCGTGTCGGCTGGTTCGACCGCGGCGGCAATCCCGGACCGACTGTCCTGATGGGACACGTCGACTCGCGCAGCGGGCCCGCGGTCTTCTTCGACCTGCGCGACCTCGGACCGGGTGACGTCGTCGAGGTCGGTCGCAGCGACGGCACGACCCTGCGCTACGCGATCGAGCGGACCCAGCAGGTTCCGAAGGACGCGTTCCCGACCTTCGAGGTGTTCGGCGCGGCGTCCCCGGACCTGCTGCGCCTGGTGACCTGCGCGGGCGACTTCGACCGCGGCGAGCGCAGCTACGTCGACAACTTCGTCGTGCACGCCCGCATGCTCTGACCGTTGCCCGACGCGCCGTGCGGTCCGGTTCCGCCCGTTGTGCCCGGTCCGGCGCGACACTGATCGGGTGACGGTGCCGAGACAGCGCGACGCGCGTGCAGCGGGCGGGACGCCGCGGCGCCGTCCGGCGTCGCGGCTCGCCCGGCTGCGTTCCGTACCGCCGCTGCACCTCGTGCTCGGCGCGACGGGGGCCCTGCTGGCCGTCGGTGTGGTGATGGTGCTGTCGGCGTCGGCGGGCGGGCGGACCGTCGCCGACGGGATGGTGCTCACCGTCTTCGTCCGCCACCTGATCTTCCTGCTGCTCGGGATCGGCGCGTTCGCACTCGGGATGTGGGTGTCACCGGCCCGGTTGCGACGGTGGACACCGTGGCTGCTGTTCGCCTGTCTCACCGCGCTGGTGCTGGTGCTGGTCCCCGGCATCGGCGAGGTCCGCGGCGGTGCCCGCCGGTGGATCTCGGTCGCCGGGTTCACCGTGCAGCCGGGCGAGGCGGCGAAGGTCGTGCTCCTGCTGTGGGGCGCGCACGTGCTCGCGTTGCGCGGGCGCGCCGTGCGCCACGGCCGCTACGCCGTCCTCCCCCTGGTGCCGGTCGCCCTGCTGGCCGGGGCACTGCTCATGCTGCAACCCGCGCTCAGCACGACGGTGGCGCTCGGCGTCATCGTGCTGTCGCTGCTGTTCTTCGCCGGTGCGCCGCTGGTGTTGCTCGCGGGCCTGTCCGGCGGGGCGCTGCTCGGCGTCGCCGTCCTGGGGCTCACCGCGGACTACCGCCGCGACCGGATCAGCACCTTCCTGGGCGCCGGCGACGAGCTCGGCGCCGGCTACCAGTCCCGCCAGGCGCTGCTGTCCCTCGCCGACGGCGGCCTGTTCGGCACCGGCCTCGGCCAGGGGCGCGCGAAGTGGGACTACCTGCCCAACGCCGCGAACGACTTCATCTTCGCCGTCATCGGCGAGGAGCTCGGGCTGGTCGGCGGGCTCGCCGTGTTGGCGCTGTACCTGCTGCTCGCCTGGGTGGGGCTGCGCGTCGCCGCGCGCACCCGGGACCCGTTCCTGCGGCTGGTGACGGCGGCGACGGTGACCTGGGTCGTCGTGCAGGCCGCGATGAACGTCGGCTACGTCGTCGGCCTGCTGCCGGTGACCGGCCAGCAGCTCCCGCTGGTGTCCGCGGGCGGGACGGCGCTGGTCAGCACCCTGTTCCTGCTCGGGCTGGTCGCCAACGCCGCCCGCCGGGTCAGGTAGCCAGGCTGCCGCGCAGCACCGTGGACCCGGCGACGTCGACGACCCGGAACTCCTCCGCGTCGGCCCGCAGCACCGAGGAGTTGAGGTTGCAGACCATCGGCGACGCGCCGGTCCCGATGAACTCGCCCGCGCTCACCTCACGCCCGTCCTCGGCCTCGACGACGACGCGGTAGGTCGCACCGGAGCGGAACCCGGCGCCGTCGAGCACGATCTCCACGCCCCAGGTGTGCGGGATCGCGACCGCCGTGGCCTGCACCGTGGGATCCATCGCCTGGACCGCGACCGGCTCGCGGGGGATCCCGTCGTGGTCGCCGACCAGATACCCGGCGACGCCGCCGACGAGCAGCGCGGCCGCGGCCGCCGCCGCGACCGGAGCCCACCGGTTCCGTGTCCGGGCCCCGGCCGATGCCGGGCGCTCGGCCCGCGCCGCCGCCACGATCCGGTCGCCCAGATCCGGCGGGGGAGCGGGAGTGTGGTCGAGCCGGTCGGGGTCGACACGGCCCAGCGCGGGCAGCACACTCGCGACCTCGGCCAGCTCCTCGCGGCACGCCGGGCAGCCCTGCAGATGGGCCTCGAGGGTCGCCAGCTCGTGGCCCTCCAACCGGCCCATCGCATGGTCGCCCAACGACTCCCGCATCGCCCGGTGCTCGTCTGGAGTCACGGTTCCACCCCCATCTCGTCCATCGCCAGTCGCAACGCCTTCAGCCCGTAGAAGACCCGGCTGCGGATCGTCCCGACGGGCACCCCCGCCTCCGCGGCGATCTCGGCGTGTGGACGCCCCCGCAGGTATGCCTCGACGATCGCCTGCCGGTGCTCCGGACGGAGCCGCCGCAACGCCTCCTCGACCAGCCAACCGTCGACGAGGGCGTCGTCGGCAGGGCCGATGTAGTCGTTCCCGGTCTCGGGCTCGTCGGTGAGCCCGCGGCGCCAGGGCCGCGCCGCGACCCTACGGATCTCGTCGATGACCACGTTGCGGGCGATGGCGAACAGCCACACCCGCAGACTGGCGACCGACGGGTCGTACGAGTCGGCACGACGCCAGGCGCGCAGGAAGACCTCCTGCACGGACTCCTGGGCTGCACCCTCGTCGCCCAGCTGGCGCAGGGCATAGCGGTAGAGCTCGGCTCCGTGCGCGGTGTACGCGGCGCGGAGCCCCGGCTCGGAGTCGAGCCCGGGTTCGGTGGCGCGCGCGTCGACGGCGCGCAACCTGCGGTGGGGCGCCTTCATCGGTGTCTGCGAACCTCCTGAACGTCCCTGTCCCCGGTGTGTACGCACCCGGGGGCGGGGGTGTTCACAGGGGCGGAGTGGGATACGCTGCGGGGGTCCTGATCGACGAGATCGGGGCATGCGGGCGTAGCTCAATGGTAGAGCCCCAGTCTTCCAAACTGGCTACGCGGGTTCGATTCCCGTCGCCCGCTCCACCACGTGACCAGCGGGTTCGCTGTCTGCGGCAAGATCGACAGACAGACTCGTGACACGGAGCATGACACGAACGCTCCTAGCGTTGGTGTCATGGCTCGTCTCCAGCCCAAGCCCGCCGGGCGCCAGAAGGGCAGCATCGATTTGCTCCCGAGCGGCGCGCTGCGCGTGCGCGTCTACGCCGGCCAGGACCCGATCACGAAGCGCCGGCACAACCTCGTCGAGGTCGTCCCGGCCGGGCCGGACGCCGAGAAGCAGGCGTACGCGGTCCGCGACCGGATGCTGCGGGAGATCGAGGAACGGCGGAGCCCGCGCACCAGCGCGACCGTCGCGCACCTGCTGGAGAAGCACCTGGAGCAGTTCTCCGGGGCGCCGAACACGCTGCAGCTCTACCGCGGCTACGTGAAGAACCATATCGAGCCTCTCGTCGGCCGACTCAAGGTCGGTGAGCTGGACGCGGAGATCCTGGACTCGTTCTACGCCGAGCTGCGCCGCTGCCGGATCCACTGCACCGGGTCGGGGCTGATCGACCACCGGACGACGAAGCGCCACGAGTGCGACGATCGGTGCGGACCGCACCGCTGCAAGCCGCTGTCGGACACGGTGGTCCGGCACATTCACTTCGTCCTGTCCGGCGCGTACAAGCGCGCCGTGCGGTGGCGGTGGGTGTCGGTGAACCCGATGACCCAGGCGGAGCCGCCGCCGATGCCGAAGCCGAACCCACGTCCGCCGAGCGCGGAGCAGGCGGCGCGGATCCTGAACAAGGCGTGGGAGGACCCGGATTGGGCCGCGCTGTTGTGGCTCGCGATGACGTCGGGTGCGCGCCGCGGGGAGTTGTGCGCGGTGCGGTGGTCGTGGATCAGCTTCGAGCCGGGGCGGGAGACGCTCTGGTTGCAACGAGGAATCCGCAAGAGCGATGCCGGGTGGGTCGAGGGGGACCTGAAGACTCACCAGCAGCGGCGGATCGCGTTGGACGCCGAGACTGTCGGCGTGCTCAGGGAGTTGTGGGGGCGGTGCGTTGAGCGGGCGAAGGCGCTCGGGATCGAACTAAACGGGCTCTTCCGGAAATGGAGTGCAGGTGAGGGCGTGATCGACCGCGCGGGTGGGGTCGTGTCGCTGCGGTGAGGCGGGCCCCGAGAAGTTGATGATGACGGTTCCTACGCCAACATCAGCAACGATCCCGGGGACCCGATGTCGCAGCCTACGTGCCCGCCTGCCCAGATCGTGGCCGACACGATCATCCGTACCGTCGAGCTCGGGGTGCGGATCACCGACGCCGCCCTGGCCGGGGAGACCACGGTGCTGTGGTGCGACCTGCTCACCGACGGGCCCGGCGCCTGCCCGGGGTGCGGACTGACCGGGATCTACCGCGACAGCACCGAGCGCCGCGTCAGCGACGTCCCGGTGGTCGGCCATCCGCTGCAACTGCGGGTCCGGGTGCCGCGCTACCGGTGTGTCCACGATGACTGCGCCCGCGAGATCTTCGCCCACGACTCGACCCGCCTGGCCCGTCCCGGTGCGTCCACGACCCGGCGCTGCGCGGAGTACGTGTTGCGCCGCTTGGCGATCGACAAGGCGACGGTCGCCGCGGTCGCCCGTGAGCTGGGCCGCAGCTGGGACACCGTGAACAGCGTCGCGGTCGCCGCGACCGAGCAGCTGCTGCGCTCCGCCGGGCCGGCCCGCCTGGACGGGGTGCGGGTGATCGGGGTCGACGAGCACAAGTGGGCGCACGTGTTCGGCGCCGACGGAGACGGGTTCGTCACCGTGATCACCGACCTCACCGATGTCGTCGCAGGCCACGGCCGTGCGCGGCTGCTCGACCTGGTCCCGGGCCGCTCGGCGGCGGCCCTGAAGACCTGGCTCGACGCCCGCGACCCGGCCTTCCGCGACGGGGTCCGGGTCGTGGCGATGGACGGTTTCGGCGGCTACAAGAACGCCGCCACCGACGCGTTGCCCGATGCGGTCACGGTGATGGACCCGTTCCACGTCGTCGCCCTGGCCGGGCACAAGCTCGACCTGTGTCGCCAACGTGTCCAGCACGACACCCTCGGCCACCGAGGCCGCACCGGTGACCCGCTCTACCGGGCACGGCGGACCCTGCGGACCCGCCTCGGACTGCTCACCGACCGCCAACGCACCCGGCTTGAGGCGGTCTTCGCCGCCGACGAGCACGTCGCGGTCGAGGTCACCTGGTGGGCCTACCAGCAGATCATCGCCGCCTACGCCGACCAGGACCGCCGACGCGGCAAAGCATTGCTCAGCGGCGTGATCTACCGGCTACGCACCGGGCTACCGCCCGGGCTCGACGAGCTCACCACACTCGGCCGAACCTTGCACCGGCGCCGCGTCGACATCCTGGCCTACTTCTCCCATCGCGCCTCGAACGGCCCCACCGAGGCCATCAACGGCCGACTCGAAGCCCTCCGCCGCAACGCCATGGGCTTCCGCAACCTGATCAATTATCGGATCCGGTCGCTACTGCACTGCGGAGCGCTCGCACTCTAAATCCGGAAGAGCCACTAAACGAAGATGCCTACGTGTTCGGCGGCGCGATAGATGGGTCGACGTTCGCGACGCCAGATAGCGTGACGCAGCGGTATGACCGGATGGTCAAGATGCTGGGCATTAGTACAACGTTCCACAAGCTACGGCACTACTCTGCAACCGAGCTGATCGTCGCTGGCGTAGATCCGCGTACCGTCGCAGGACGACTCGGACACGGCGGAGGAGGCACGACGACTCTAAAGACGTACACCGCCTGGGTGTCCGAGGCGGACCAGCGTGCGGCTATAGGAATTAGCTCGCGAATGCCGCCGAGGCCCACGCAATAGGCGGGCGGGCGAGGCAGTTCGCTCCCCTTTTGGAGGGCTCTAGTTCTAATCCACTGAATGCTGCCCCAGGGGATTGCGCGCCGTGCGGGCAATCCCCCGGGGCCGTGAGTCGCCTCTATCAAAGGCGCGTCACATGCGGTAGATCAGCGCGTTTCGAATGTTGGTCGAGAACTCGGCGAACATCCCCTTCGCGAACATGCGGTTCCCTCGCTTTGTCAGGGGGGCCTTCTGTCACCAGTTGTCTTTGCCTGAACCGGTCACGACCAGGTACAGGTCGCGGCCGCGGTTCTCGAGCGTGAAGTTCACTCGCTTGTTTGCTCCCTCGAAGTGTCCGGGGCGAGACTTGAAGGCGAAGTGTCGAGAGCCTACTTCGACGACCTCGATGTTGCCGAGTCCCTTTCCGACTAGGTCGCACCGCTTTCCAACGTAGAGCGATTTTCCGCAGTTTCCTGGCGAGGGGAAGACGGTATCGAAGTGCGAGTTGACGAACGAGTACACTTCATTTGCCGAGCGTGTCGTCGTTGCGATCCTGTACTCAAACGTGTATCCGTACGCCATCGCTGGTGATGCTGCCAGTACTAGTCCCAGTGATGTTAGCATTGCAATGAGGGAGCTGGCGATTGTGAGTCGCACTGCTGTTCGTTTCTGTCTGCCGGTCCGTGATGTGTTTCGGGCTGCGGACTTCTCGGTTTGGGTTGTCACGGCGGAGGTCTCGGTGTGGAGCGATGAGGTGTTACGGCACTCGTCAAAGTGGTCGACGAGTAGCATTTGGCCCTGCTGGTCTCGCGTTGCTGGACGGGGGTGTGCGTCGCGTCCGCGTGGTCGAGGGTGGTCGCGCTACGGTGAGCTTCGTGGGTGAGATTCTAACCGTTGCTACGGCTGTTCCGACCAGGCAGGATGCCGAGGCGCTTGCGAACTCTGTTGTGTCTGCCGGGTTGGCTGCTGGCGGTCAAATCATAGGCCCTGTAGGTGCTGTGTTCTGGCACGATGGCGAATTCGGCGCAGGAACGGAATGGATACTATCACTTAGGACCAGCGCTGCTCGCTACGACGAGCTGGAGGCGCACCTCATCGAGCACCACGAGTGGCAGAACCCCGAGGTGACCGCGGTGCCGCTGGCGCGGGCGTCAGCGGCGTACGTCGAGTGGGTTGAGCGCGTCACTGCGAAGTAGTTCCCGCACGGCGGGGACGTCGCCGTGGTGCTGTCCGAGTCGGCCGGCGACCTCGTTGAGTCGCTGCCGCGGCCGGACCGAGGCGACGTTGCCCATGACCCGCAGGCTGGACGTGACGGTGTCGACGGCCTGCTCGACCTCGCCGGCGTCGAGGTAGCTCTCGGCGAGCCAGGAGGAGTACAGCGCCTTGTCGCGTGCGTGCGCGTCGCTGTAGCGGGACAGCGCGCCCTCCAGGACCGGGACGGCGCGCAGCGGGCGGTGTAGCTCGGCCCAGCAGCGGCCGCTCATGATGGCCAGCTCGTCGCTGTCGATCCAGGCGGCATAGTCCGGCGTGCGCCCACCCGCGACCGCGTGTGCCTCCTCGGCGAGGCCGAGGCAGCGGGCGGTGGTTTCGGCGTCGCCGTCGAGGGCGAAGGTCCAGGCAGCGCGGGAGTAGAGCAGGGCTCGGACACCGGGGTCGACGCCGTCCTGACCGGCGGCCTGGACGGACTTCTCGGAGGTCGCGCGGGCGGGCCGGTCGAGGGAGATGAGCTGGTATGCGTGGAACGCGAGGGCGTTTCCGGCGAGGCCGGGGTCGTCCGCTTCCAGCGCGGCGGCGTGGCTGCGGCGGAAGTGGTCGCGGGCAAGGTCGTGCCAGCCGGCGTCGAATGCTGCCCATCCGGCCTGCTGGGACTGCTCGGCGTGCACGGCCAGGAGAGCGCGGTGGACGGTGTCGCGGGCAGTGCCGCTCTGCAGGATCCGCGCGGACAGCTCGGCTTCGGCGTTGTAGAGCCGGTAGGTGTCGGCGCCGCCGAGGGATTCGTCGAGGCGTCGGAGGCTGGTGAGGCGGTCGGTGAGGTCGGTGGCGACCTCGATCGTCGCGGTGTTGGTGCTCGCGTTGCCGAGCACGCTGCCGAGTAGTCCGGAGAGTGCGAGCGATCCGCTCGCCCGGAGGAAGTCGCGTCGCAGCACTGAGCCTTTGCCAACCTGATCACGCGCTGGCGATCATGAGGGTCTGAACTGCGGCGATGAGCCTGTCGGCGGTGTTCGGGCTGGACCGGATCTTGCGCAGGACTCGCCAGTTCTTCAGCTCGGCGTTGACCGCTCGCCCGGTCCGCGACGGTGGGCGTGGGCGGTGTTCACGTCCTTCTGGTGTCGCGACAGCTTCCGGAATCGGCCGGTGTCGGGGTCCTTACGTCGACGCCGCTGCGGCACGGCGACCGTAGGACCGGCGCCTTGGTAGGCGGTGTCGGCCGCGGCGGGGATCTCATGCTCGGCCAGGGCGTCGATGATCCCGTGCTCGCGGGCTGCGCCCATGTCGTGCCGCGCGCCCGGCATCGGCGGGGAGATCCACACCAGGCGGCCGACCGGGTCCGCGATGACCTGCACGTTCAGTCCGTGGGCTTTGTGCTTTCCAGAGTAGAACGCCCGGTCGTAGCCCGATGCCATCCCGACCCGGTCGATGCGCAACAGGGTGCCGTCGAGGATCACGAACGCCTTCCGTTTCGCGACCTCGATGGCTTGTTCCAGGGTGGGGGCCTTCGCGGCGAGCAGCTCGATCCCCTCCTGGATGTAGCGGTAGACCGTGGAGGTGCCGACCCCGAACCCGCAGGCCAACTCGGCGTAGGTGTCGTTCTTGCGCAGGTGCGCGACCACCAGCAGCGCCTGGCGGCCGGCGGCGAGCTTGCGCCACCGGGTTCCACGGGCGGCGCGGTGTCCGCGCAGGAGATCGGCGAGCAGGTTGAGCGCGCGGCTGGACACGGTCATCCCAGACGGGTAGGACAACACCTTGAAGCTCCTGGTGGGACGTGTTGATCTAGTCAATCGCCCGTCTACCAGGAGCTTCACCCATTCGAGGCCACGACACGCCGCAGTCCGCTGACCAGCACGTCCACCGAGGTTGGCAAAGGCTCACTGAACTGTCACCGTCCCAGGCATCTGTGTCCCGATCGGACGTTGTCGACGCTACGGAGACGGTCTCGGCAGGAGCAGGGCATCCACCCGGCATATCCGTGGTGGGGCGTGTGACGGTGGGCGCACGCCGGATTGCCGGGAGCGGTGCGCCGAGCTGGTCGAGCAGGCGTCGGTAGACGGCTTGGGGGCGTTGGACGGCGCCGGTCTCCCAGCGGCCGACGAGCCGGACGTCGAGTTTCGTGCCGCGTTCTTCCTTGGTCTCGAACGCGACGCGCACGATGTGGTCGACGAGGTCCTGCTGCGACCACCGCTGGATCTCATCGCGCCATCGGCGGAGCTGGTCGCCCCAGGGCTCGTCGCTGTCGGTCGGATCCACGCCGGCGGCCACCCCCGATCGCTCGCCGATCCCAGTCTGCCGGGCGAATGCCCGGCAGTTCCAGGCTTCTGACCTGCTTTGTTCCGGCGCCGACGACGATCGTCGACGCCATGAACAGCAGTGCACCACAGTCTCGCGATCCCCGGGCCGAGTTCGAGGAACTGCGCGAGTTGGCGGGGGAGATCCTGGCTCGTGTCGATCGGCTCAGGATTCGCCGGCGTCGGGCCCTAGCCGACGCTCGATGGCGTCGATCCGGTGAACCAGGGCGGTCACGTCCGCCCTGAGCGCGTCCAGCTCGGCGAGGACGGGATCGTCCGCGTCGGGGTCGGCGACCTGGTCGCCGTCGAGGATCCGGGTGATGTGGTCGCTGGGCCAGCCGAGCGCCTCGGAGATCGTGGCCAGGGTGCGCGGGCTGCGCCGTCGTGGCTGCAGGTTGTGCTGCAGCTCCCGGACAGTCATCAGCGCGACGCCGGCGCGGGTGGCGAGTTCGGTCTGCGTCATGTCGAGCTCGACGAGCCGTGCCTTGATCGCTTCGGCGACGGCGTCCCAGTCCTTGGCCACGCGCACCTTCCGTCAGTGCTCCAGCAGGCGCGGACCTGCTGATTTCGCTGCTGAGACTAGCGGTCGCGGCCCGGCGTGATCCAGCAACCTGCACGTTCAGATACGATGACTAGGATTAGCGGCTAATATTGGTGCTAATGTTGGTGCATGACGAGTTCGGGAGATGGAGGCAGGCGATGAGCAAGCAGGAGCCGGTAGCCGTGGCGGCGGCGCCGCGGTTCTACAGCGTCGCGCAGGTCGCGGCGATGTTCGGGATGTCGACGATGACGGTCTACCGGGCGATCGCGGCGGGGGAGTTCCCCGCCGTCCGCGTCCGGGGGCGGCTGATCATCCCGGCGAAGGCGATCGAGGCGATCGCGGATCTGGCGATGGCCGAGCAGACCGTTGTCGACGCGTCGGGTTGGGTGCCCGTGCCGCGGCGGAGCGCCGAGTGATGGGCGGCGTGGGAGTGGTGCTGCTCGTCCTGATCGCGGGTGCGGTGATCTGCGCGAAGGCGCGGTCGGCTGCGGGTGCGGCGGTGTTCACGCTGATCGCGGCGGTGGTGTTCGTCGCGACGCCGGTGGGGCAGGGGGTGCCGGGGGCGGTCGAGACGTTCATGTCGGCCTTCGACCAGGCCGCGACGCCTGCGTTGAACCGGACGCCTGCGGAGCACGCCTCGACCGAGGGGAGCGGGTCGTGAGCGGCGCCGCCGGTCGGCCCAAGTTTTGCCCGGCCTCACTCGAATTAAAGGGTCGCTGCGCGATCGCCTTCGGCGACGGCCTGCGGCCGCCCTTGAGTTCGAGCCTCGGAGGCCGTGCGCGCCTGACGGCGCGGTGGCGGGGCAGGCGCCGCCACCTGGGGGCTGGACCGACCGGCCCACCTCAACCCTTCTGGAGGCCAGCGTGGACACGAGTGTGATGAGCAGCAGCGTCGAGCTGGGGGACGACCTGGTCGACATCGACGGCCTGGTGTGCCCGGGGTGCTGGGGCCCGGTGGTCGACGCCCCGCCATCGGGGTGGCCGGCCAGCGCGGGCCGGGTGCCGGAGTTCAGCCACCCGGACGGGTCGGTGCTCTGCCCCGACGCTCACGGGCGGGTCGGGGAGCCGGTCGAGGCCGGGGGGCTGCGCTACGGCCTGACCGAGACGGGCGCGTCGGCGTCGCTCGACGAGGCGAGCGGGTGGGCGCGGTGACCGGGCGGACGGCGCCCGAGTGGCAGGTCCCGGCACGCGTCGTGCAGGCGGACGAGATCGACCGTCGGCTGCTGCGGCCGGCGGGCCGCACGAACCTGCTGCAGGTCGTTGTCGACCACGACTCGCCGTCGGTGGGCCGGTGCCCGGGGTGCGGGTGGGCGTCGACGACGCGCCGACGGGACTGCCCGTCGCGGGTGATCGCCGTGGCCCTGCTGGAGAACAAGCCGCTGCCGGTCCGGTTGGCCCACCTGGCCGACGTCGTCCCGGGCGCACGGGCCGGTCGGGACAGCTCCACGGACCGGGACGCACGACGGGAGTCCGAGGACGCGATGCCGGGGCTGTTCGACGCGCCGGCGCGGATCCCGGAACCGAGGAGGCACGAGTGATCAGCACATCCATCCACGAAGTGGGACGGCCCGGCGACGGGAACTTGGCGGAACACGACCGCCGGGCCGCTCTCACCACGCATCAGAAGACGGCAGGTGAGGAGTCGATGGTAGAGCGCAACGAGCAGGGCTGGCGCGCCCGTGCGGCGTGCCGAGCGGTGGACCCGGAGACGTTCTTCCCGGCGGCGAAGGCTGGCGTCGCACGGGACCGGCAGGTGGCCCGGGCGAAGCGGGTGTGCCGCCGCTGCCCGGTGCAGGCCTCGTGCCTGCGGTGGGCGATGGACGCGCTGCCGCACGGGATCGCCGGCGGCATGACCGAGGACGAGCGACGCCGGTCCCGCCGTGCAGCGGTGCGGCGGGCGAAGCGGGCCGAGGTACGGGCCGCCGAGCAGCGGCCGGAGCGGCACCGGTCGGACCGGGCCGAGGTGATCGCGGCCGGACGCGCGGCGATCGCCGACGGGATGCCGCGCGAGGAGATCGCCCGCTCGATGGGCGTCACCCGCCGCACGGTGGACCGGTGGGCCGCCATGACCCCGCCGAGCACAGGCGGTGGTCGCTGATGTCGTCGTTCGACGCGTCACCCAAGCAGCAGGCCGCCGGCCGGATGCGGGAGATGGTCCGCCGGGTCGCCGTCGAGGCGTTCGACGCGCGAGAGGTCGAGGTCCCGATCCCGGGGTTCACGGTGCTCACCGACCACGCGCTCACCGATCCGCTCGCCGGGGTGCGCGCGGCGTTGTTCCTGCGCAACGTCGCCGAGGGGCAGCTCTACGACTACGCCCGCGCCGCCCGGGCCGCAGGCCGGTCCTGGGACGAGATCGGCGACGCGCTCGATCTCCCGGAGGCCGAGTACCGGTCACGGGGCGAGGAAGCGTTCGTGTGGCTGGTCGAGGGCCGCGAGCCCGAACCCGACTCGCCGCCGCTCTACCGCACGCCGTCGGTGTACTGGCGGTGCAGCACCTGCGGGCAGCAGGTCACCGACCGGGGGCCGTTCGAGTCGCACCCATCCGACAACGAGTCCGGCCACGCCGAGGGCTGCACCCGTCACACGGGCGACGTCGCGGCGTGGACCGAGCGGACGGAGGGAGAGGACTGATGGAGATCCTGTTCAGCTCCACCGCGCTAGTGCTGGCCCTGTCCGCCGGCGGCGCGATGGTCGCGTTCACTCGCGGGGCCCGGATGCTCGCGGCCGGTCTGGCTGTCGTCGCGCTGCTGCCTGCGGCGACGATGGTCCAGGCCCTGTCCTGGCCCGCGCTCGTCGCGGTCGCCCTGGTGGCCGGTGTGATCGTGTGGCACCGGTGGTCGCGGTCGTCGGCGACGGTGTCGCGGT
Source organism: Pseudonocardia sp. 2-7 (assembly GCF_056341085.1). Classification (NCBI taxonomy): domain Bacteria; kingdom Bacillati; phylum Actinomycetota; class Actinomycetes; order Pseudonocardiales; family Pseudonocardiaceae; genus Pseudonocardia; species Pseudonocardia sp. 2-7. The sequence continues at coordinate 4,149,742 of NZ_CP094507.1, read as the reverse complement.
GGGCGTCGCGCACCCGGCGCAAGGTCGGTGTCGCATCTGGCCTGGACATCGTCCGGCACGCAGGCACCCTCGCCGTGCGGCGCCGGACCGGCACGGTGCGGCCGTCGCTGGTCGGCCTGGGCCGGTGGGAGCGGCTGCGCCTGCCGACGACCGAGGTGGCGGTCGAGCTGTGCCGCTCGGGTGCGCTGCGGGTGTGGGCCCTGGTCGAGGACGTCGTGATCGTTGTCGGCGGGCCGCGTACCGGTAAGACCGGGTGGCTGGCCGGGCGGGTCCTGGACGCCCCGGGTGCCGCGCTGGTGACCTCCACCCGTACGGATCTGCTGGACCTGTGTGCGCCGTTGCGGCGGCGGGACCGGGGTCCGGTGTTCGTGTTCAACCCGGCCGGGCTGGGGGAGCGGCGGTCGACGATCACGTTCGACCCGCTGACCGGCTGCAGCGATCCGGTGACCGCGACCGAGCGCGCGACGGACATGCTCGCCGCCGTCGCCCGCGGGTCCGGCGGTGACCGCGAGTTCTGGGACGGTCAGGCCCGCCGCGTCCTGGCCGCGCTGCTGCACGCCGCCGCGCTCGGCGGCCGCACGATGACCGACGTCATGGGCTGGGTGTCCGACCCCGGCGCCGCCGGGCGGGACGTCCCCGCACTGCTGATGCGCTCGGGTGTGCGGGCGTTCGAGCAGGACGCGATGCAGTTCATCACCACCAACGACCGCACCCGATCCTCGATCACCTCCAGCGTCATGCCCGCCCTGGCGTGGCTGACCCATCCCGCTGCCGCCGCGGCCGCCCAGCCCAGCGACGGGTTCGACGTCGCCCGGCTGCTCGACGACCGCGCGACGGTGTTCCTGCTCGGCGCGGAAGAAGCCCAGACCGCACCCCTGGTATGCGCACTCACCGGCCACATCGCCCGCGAGGCCCGCCGCCTCGCCGCGACGCGCCCGGCCGGACGCCTCGATCCGCCGCTGGGGCTGTTCCTCGACGAGGCCGCCCTCATCAGCCCCGTCCCGCTGGAGTCCTGGACCGCGGACATGGGCGGCCGTGGTGTGACCATCGTGTGCTGCTTCCAGTCCCGCGCCCAGCTCCTCGCACGCTGGGGCGAGCACAAGGCCGCGACGATCCTCAACAACACCGCCGCCGTCATGATCTTCGGCGGCACGAGGGACAAGGCAGATCTGGAGTTCTGGTCGACCCTGGCCGGTGAGCGGGACGAGCGGATCACCACGACCGATCTGCACGGCAAGGTCGCCTCCCGCACCGTCCGCAAGGTCCCGGTGCTCGCGCCGGCGCAGATCGCGAACCTGCCCGCCGGGCGGGTGGTGCTGATCCGGCGCGGGATCGCCCCGGTGATCGGCCGGGCGCGGATGGCGTGGAAGCGCCGCGACGTCCGCGACCACCAGCGTCAGGGGCGCCGCATCGATGTCCGAGCCGCCCGAGCATTCCGGTGGGACGAGCTGCGCATGTGGCGCGACGACCTCACCCAGCTCGCACTCGGCGTGCTCGCGAAGCGTTGGCCGGACCGCTACCAGGCCCGGTTCGAACGTCGCCGGGACGCGAACGCGATGTTCCGCGAGCTGGCCGTCATCCACGACAGCACCGGCCGGGATACCGCCCGCGCCGCAGGCACCGACGACGGCGACGAGGAGGCCGGCCGATGACGCGGCGAGACGCGGTCTACCCGCGCGACGTCGCGGCCCTGGAGTCCCGGCTGCAGCAGCTCCTCGCCGCCTGGGGCGGCGCCGACGAGGCGCAGATCGCGGACTACGAGGCCCGGCGTGAGTGGGTGCTCGACCGCATCGGCGACCAGATACGCGACCAGCGCCGCTACGACGAGCGGCTGCGCGACCCGCGGGCCGAGCACCGACGGCACGACCTGGCCGCCTACGGCCGGCACGCCCATCTCGCCGCGATCCCCGGCCTGGAGCGAGACGATGCCGAGGCTCCGAACGGCGCCCCGTACCGGCGGGAGGCCGGAACCGCGTACGCGGCGGTCGACCAACGGCTGGACGAGATCGACGACGCCCTGCGCACCGACACCGACGCCGAGCGCTACCGATGGCACGCCGACGAGGCCGGCGACCGGGAGCGCGTTCTCACCGAGGGGCCGGCGACGTTCATCGGCGGGATGTGGTTCACCCCGGACGACGACGCCCCGGGCGGTGTCCGCCCGTTGACCGAGGCCGAGCTGCGCCGGATCACCGATCAGGTCCGCGCGACCCAGGCCGATGCCCTCGCCCAGGACCTCGACCGGCCGCCGGACCACCGACCCGCCGAATCCCAGGACGTCGCCGACGGACAGGAGTGGGATCGATGACCGACCACAAGCCCGCGCACCCTGCCCCTGACCCGCGCGCGTCGCTGAACCACCTGGCCAACCAGGTCGACGAGCTGCGTCGCCGCGTCGACGACCTCGACCCGCTGAGCGGCCAGGTCGACGAGCTGGGCCGCCTCGTCGGGCGTCTCACCGACACAGTCGCGGCCGTGGCTGCCCGCCGGCGACCCGCGCCGGCGCCGTCCTGGCTGGTCGCCCCGGCCGACGAGGATGCGGTCCGCGACCGGCTCGACGAGCTGTGCGCCTGGCTGGCCGCGGTGTACCTGCGCTATCCGGACGGCGAGCAGGTGCTGCCGCTGTGCTGGATGTGGCACCCCGACGTCGTCGAGGAGCTGCTCTGGCTCATGCACGCCTGGTGCGCCGCCTACCAGGGCGCGGACGCCTCCGTCGCGGCGGCGGGCGAGTGGCACGACCGCCAGCGCCCCGGCGTGGTCAACCGGCTCCGCAAGTCCGTCGGGTCGTGCTCGCTGGAGCGCCACCAGACCCGCGAGGGCTGGCCGGACCCTCCCGGCGGCGCGATCGCCGTGCCCGGCATCGAGGCGGCCGGGCCGCTCGCCGCCTGGTGGGCGCTGCGCCGTGACCAGGTGGCACCGGAGCCGATCCCCACCGCCGACGGACTCGCGGGGGTGCGCGGATGACCGACCACTACGAGGCGGGGCCCGACCGGGCGGCGCGGTGGGGCCGGGCGGCCGTGTGGCTGCCCGGCCTCGCCGTCGCCATCGGCGCCGCGGTCGCGACCGCGCATGGTCTCTACGAGGTCGCCGCCGCAGCCGGAGTTCCCGCCGGGATCGCCTGGATCTACCCCCTCATCACCGACGGCCTGGCGCTGGTCGCCTACGCGGCCACCGCGCGGCTGCACGGCTCCGCCGCCCGCTACGCGTGGGTGGTCGTCACCGTCTCGGCCGGGCTCTCCGGCCTGGCACAGGCCAGCTATCTCGCCTCACCCGCCGACGCCGCACCGGGCGGGCTGGTGGTGAGCCCCGCGCTGCGCTTCGGCGTCGGAGCGTGGCCCGCGATCGCCGCTGCCGTCGTCGCGCACCTGCTCTACCTGCTCGCCGCCGCATCGCCCGCCGTGCCGGTCAGGGCGGCGGCGGGTGTCCGGCCGGACAGCCGGACACCCGTGTCCCAGCCGGACACCCGGAGCGTCGGACACCCGCACCGTGCCGTCCTGGACGGTCCGATTCTCCTGCCGCCCGAGCCGCGTCCGACCGAGCCGCCGTGCACCGCCGAGCCGCTGTCCGACGATGAGGCCGGGCACGCGGGACAGCTACCGGCCGATCCGACGCCCGCGGCGGACTCCCCGGCGCGCGACCGCGCCCGCGACGCCGCCGCCAAGCATCGGGAGCGGCACAACGTGCTCCCGACCGTGCGCGAGCTGCAGGCCCTCGCCGACGTCGGCCGAGGCACCGCCGCAGACGCCCTCAAACAGCTCCGAGACACCCCGCAGCAGTCCCCGACCGGCCTGCGCCTCGTCACCGACGACCAGGAATCCAGGACCCGACCATGAACAGCGACCTCAAGAACCGAGCCAGCACCACGAGCACGAGCCGAGCGACAGAGCACAACACCGACCAGCAGCACCACTACGCCGAACAGGCCAACAGCACCCCAAGATCAATAGCGTCACACCCTTGCATCACGATCCGCGGGTCCGTGCCGGCCTCCGGCCGACCGGTGAACCCACGCGCCGCCGTTGATCTTGAATGCGCCGATTTCATGATCGTTCCGGGGTGGTCGCGATGCTGAGGATCAGCAACGGCTACAGCCCCGAGTACCTCCTCAAGGAGGTCGCGACCGGGCGGGAGAACTACTACACCGGCGCGGTCACCGACGGCGAACCACCGGGCCGCTGGTGGGGCGCCGGGGCCGAACAGCTCGGCCTGACCGGGCTCGTCGACGCCCAGGACATGAACGCGGTCTACGAACGCTTCCTCGACCCGCGCGACCCCGCGTTCCGTGACCGCGACGCGTGGGACGAGGTGTCCACCCTCGGACACACCGGCCGCAACTACACCTCCGAGGACGAGCTGTACCGGCAGGCACTGGACAACGAGCCGGACGCGTCCGCCGAACGCCGGACACAGCTCCGGACAGAGGCCGGACAGAAGGCCCGGCACAACGTCGCGTTCTACGACGCCACGTTCTCCGTCCAGAAGTCCGTGACGCTCCTACACACCGCGTTCGAGGCCCGCGAGGTCGCCGCCCGCAACGCCGGACGCGTCGAGGAGGCCGCCGCGTGGGCCGAGTTCCGGACCGCGGTCGAGGACGCGATCTGGGCCGGGAACAACGCCGGGCTCGAGCTGCTGCAGCGGGAGGCCGGCTACACCCGCGTCGGACACCACGGCGGCGCCGCCGGCCGCTACGCCGACGCGCACGCGTTCACCGTCGCGTCGTTCTTCCAGCACGACTCCCGCGACCGCGACCCGCAGCTGCACATCCACAACGCGATCCTCAACCGCGTCGAGGGCCCCGACGGGACCTGGCGGACGGTCGACGGCCGCAGCTTGCACCGCTGGCGCCCTGCCGCGGCGGCGGTCGCCGAGCGCACCACCGAGGAACGGATCACCGCGTCGTTGGGGATGTTGACCGCGACCCGGCCGGACGGGAAGGCCCGCGAGGTCCTCGGTGTCTCCGAGCAGGCGATGGGGCTGGTCTCGACGCGGCGGCACAAGGTGACCGTGAAGACCGCCGAGCTGGTCGAGGCGTTCGAGGCCCGCTATGGGCACGCCCCGAACGGCTACCAGCTCGAACGCCTCGCCCAGCAGGCCACGCTGGCGACGCGGGCGGCGAAGTCGCACGACGGCGAGACCCGCGAGCAGCTCCTCGATCGGGTCGAGCAGAAGATGCGCCGCGAGGTCGACGGCGGCCTGGCCGGCATCGCCGACGCCGCCCTGGCCGCGCGCCCGGACCAGATCACCGTGCAGCAGTGGTCACCGTCGGAGGTGATCGAGGTGGCGCTCGCCGAGGCACAGCAGTCCAAGTCCGCGTGGACCCGCCCGGACCTCATCCGCGCCCTCAACACCGCACTGCCCGACCATCTCGGGGTCAGCGACGGCGCACAGATCGCGAAGCTGCTCGACTCGCTCGCCGACGAGGCGATCGACGCCGGCCTCGTGACGCTGCAGACCGAGCGCCCGGCCACCGACGTGCTGCCCGACGAGTACCGCCTCGCCAACGGCCGCTCGGCGTTCGAGGCCCCCGGCGGGACCCTCTACGCCACGAAGGAGCACGTCCACACCGAACGGATCCTCGCCGGCGCCGCCGGGAACCGCGACGGCGCCCGCCTCGCCGAATCCTCGATCGACCGGTTTCTGACGACGCTGGGGGAGCAGGGCACCCGCCTCGGCAGGGCGCAGGAGGCCGCGGTCCGCGGTGTCCTCGGCTCCGGCGCGCGGGTCGAGACACTCGTCGGGCCACCGGGCACGGGGAAGTCGTTCACCGTCGGCACCCTCGCCCGCGCCTGGACCGACCCGGAGCTGACCGGCGGGACACCACGGCGGGTGTTCGGGCTGGCGACCTCGCAGCAGGCCACCGAGATCCTCTCCGAGCAGGGCCTGACCTCGCGCAACATCGCCGCGTGGCTGGCCACCCAGGACCGCCTCACCGCCGGACGGGCCCGCGACGACGCCGATCTCGGGTTCCGGCTCGGCGCGGGGGACATCGTGGTCGTCGACGAGTCCGCGATGACCGACACCCCGGCCCTGGCCGCCATCCACGGCCACGTCGACCGCGCGGGGGCGAAGCTGCTGCTGGTCGGGGACCCGCGCCAGCTCGCCGCGATCGGCGCCGGCGGCGGCATGGACCTGATCGCGAACGCGGGCGGCGCCCGCTATGAGCTCAGCGAGGCCCGCCGGTTCACTCACGAGTGGGAGCGGGAGGCGTCGCTGCGCCTGCGCGAGGGCGACACCACCATCCTCGATACCTACCACCGCCAGGGACGGCTGCTCGACTGCGGCACCCGCGAGGCCGCCGAAGCATCGGCAGCGCGGGCGTGGCTGGCCGACACCCTCGACGGGAAAGCGTCGCTGCTGCTGGTCGACACCAACGACCAGGCCGACCGGCTCTCCGCCGAGCTGCGTGCGCAGCTGGTCGACCTCGGCCTGGTCGACGAGGACGGCGTCCGACTCGGCCGCACCGGCGCGTTCGCCGGCGTCGGCGACATCGTCGAGTCCCGCACCATCGGCCACGACCTGGTGGGCTACGAGGGCAACCACCGCGGCCCGCACACCCGCGAACGCTTCCGCGTCCTCGCCGTGCGCGACGACGGCGGCCTGGACGTCACCACCGACCTGAACCGCACCGCCGAGGACGGGGCGGGGGAGCGGATGGTGCTGTCCCCGCGGTTCGTCGCCGACGACCTCGCGCTCGGCTACGCGGGTACTCGCTATTGCGGGCAGGGCGCCACCGTGCAGACCAGCCACTCGGTGATCACCGACCGCACCGACCACGCTGCCGGCCTGGTCGGACTCACCCGCGGCCGCGACGCCAACACCGCCCACGTCGCCACCGTCACCGAGCTGCCCGACCCCGCGGACGGCGGCGAACACCACCAGCTCCACCGCTCACCGCAGTCCGTGCTCACGACCGCGCTGGAGACCGCCGAGCCGGACCGCTCCGCCCTCACTGTCGCCGAGGAGTCCGCCGACTGGGCCGACTCGGTCGCCACCGCTGCCGAGCTGTTCGCCGACGCCGCCCACCAGGCATCGGTACAGCGCACCAGCACCTGGCTCGACCGGCTCACCGACACCGGCGTCCTCACCGCCGAGCAGCGCGACCAGCTCGCCGCCGAGGACGCCGCCACCTCCCTCACCCGGCCCCTGCGCCGCGCCGAGGTCTCCGGCACCGACGCCTACCAGGCCCTGCACGACACCATCAGCACACAGCCACTGACCGGCGCCCGGAACCTGACCAACGTCATCCACGCCCGCCTCCGTGACCGGCAGCAGTTCGAGCCCCAGGTCGGAAGCTGGGCCGAGCGAACCCCGCAGCTCGACGACCCACAGATGAGCCGCTACCTCGACCGACTCGCCGAACACCTCGACCAGCGCACCACCGACCTCGGCAAGGAGACCGCCGAGGACGCGCCCCGCTGGGCCACCGAGCTGCTCGGCGACGTCCCCGACCGCGACGACACCGACGCCCGCGCCGAGTGGGAGCGCAAGGCCGGCGCCGTGGCCACCTGCCGCGCCCTCACCGGCCGCGACACCGAGGAACCCACCGACGAGGACGACAGGGCCGAGGCCCTCGACGTCCTGGGCAAGGCGCCGAAGCCCGGGATGGTCGAGTACCACGCCGCCTACTGCGCCGGATGGGACGCGCTCGGCCGGCCCCGCGCGGACCGCGAGGAGTTCGAGATGTCCGACGGGCAGCTCCGGATGCGCGTGCGCGCCTACGAGCGCCAGCAGGCCTGGGCGCCCCGCTACGTCGCCCACGAACTCGCCGGCACCCGCCAGGCCGCCGAACACCACCGCCACACCGCCGTCCTACGACGCACCGAAACCGACGCGGCCGACGACCCCGCCCGCGCCGAAGCCCTCCAGGCCGAGGCGACCGGAGCGACCGCACTCGCCGCCGAGCTGGACGAGCGGGTCGGCGAGCTGGAGGAAGTCGAGGAGGCTCGCGGGCGTTGGCTGCTGCGGACCGCCGTTGACAAGGAGAAGCACGACCGCGCGCTCATCGCGCTCGCGCACCGCAACTCCGACCGCGACGAGCCCGACGACCGGGTCTCCGCCGACGAGTGGCTCGCCGCCCACGACGAAGCGATGCGCGCCGAGGACGAGCACCGCCCGATCGCCGAGGATGACGTCGACGACCAGGCCGCCGAGGCCGCCGTGGATACTGCGCCCGACGACAAGCCGGTCCTGGAGACCGCGGTTCCCGACGTGCGAGAGATCGCCGAGGCCGAACCGCGTGAGCGGCACGAGGACGACGTCCGTGTGCCCACGACGGCCGAGTCCGAGGACGCGGTCACCCGTGCCCGCCGAGCGCTCGACGAGATCCACGCGCAGGAGGCGTACGAGGCGAGCCAGGACACCGCTGCCGACCGCGACGTCGACCACGCCCACGAGGACCCGTTCGCCGACGAAGCCGACGACGGGTGGGACGAGGACTACGCGGACTCCTGAATCTCGAACACCGTGCCCGGAAGCTCGGCCACGACGCGCCGCCACAGTGGCAGTTCGTGGTCGGGCTCCGGGCGGGCCAGCCAGCCCGGCTCGTAGCCGTCCTCAACCATCGTCAGGTAGAGATCGGCCTGCTCACGGGGGTCTGACCAGGTGCGCTCCTCCCGCCACAACGCGAGAAGATCGACGATCGGCTCGGGAAGCCGACCACCCAGGATCCGCTGCCGCGGTCCCCACTCGGGGACCGCGGTCGGGAGACCGTCCGGCGTCATACCTGTTTCGACGAGGTCCATCGGGTGCCAGCGGACCTCGTGCTCGCCGCCGCGTGGCACGTCGACGACGACCAGCCCGGATGGCAACGGCTCCGGCCGCTCAAGCGCGATCGAGAGATCAGCCTGCTCCCACACCAGCATCAGGCGCGCCGCTGCGGTCATCGACGCCATCCAGCCGAGGCCAGTGATCGCGCGGTGTGCGTCCTCGCCGCGGTAGAATGGCCGGGTACGCAGGTAGCCGACATAGGGCAGTTGCGGTAGTTCTGCGCACAGCAGGTACGCCGTAGGGGGAGGAACCCAGCCCCCCTCCGCCAGCATAGCCGCGGTCGTGCCGATCGCGAGCTGCTCCAGTTCGTCCACCCATGTCGGCTCGGTCATCGTCAGCATGGGCGCAGTGTGACTCGGACCCCTGACATCTCTGTCTCATAATACGTCTGCGGGGCGATCTGCACCCCGTGCTCCGAGAGCACCGCACAGATTGGCTCGACCCCGAAACGGCTTGGATGTTCGTGAACGAACAGAAGTCTTACCTGAGGCGACGGTCCGGCTCCGCCTGCGCGAAAAACGCCGAAGCAGTCTTCAGGATCCCATTCGCCCGCCGCAGCTCGGCGTTCTCCGCGCGCAACCTCCGCAACTCCGCCGCCGCATCATCGCCGTTGCCAGCCGAGCCGGGCCCGGAACCGGAATCGTGTTCCTGCGCCTCGACCCAGTTCCGGATCGTGGCTGGGTTGACGTCCAACAGCTCACCGACCTGCTGGCGCGCGGCCAGCTTCGACTCGCCGTGATCACGTAGACGGTCCTGGTAGAGGCGGACCGCGCGGGCACGGGTCTCCTCATCGAACTTCCGAGGTGCTCCCACAGGCTCCAGTCTCCTTGCTAGATCAGGAGCCTCTCCACCACCCAGGACGGTTCACGACCAAGAGAAGATCAACCACCGCAGATCGGCGGGGTTGACCGACCCCGCTCCTTCAGGAATGACACCCGATCGAGAGCCGTCCTCCTACTTCAACGACAACTCGCGCACGAAGAAGTCCTGCCGCATGGCCCGCTTGGCCAGGGCAAGAGTCTCCTCGGTGACCTGGTTAGCCCTCTGAGTGCCTAAGCGGATCGCGTCGACGACGTCGTCCGGCCGGGCCTCGTACTGCGTGCGGAGCGTTCGGATGGGCTCCAGGAAATCGTTCAAGGCCTCGATCAGCTGGCGCTTGAGGAACACGTCGCCGACCTCGCCCGCGCTGTAAAGCCGGCGTTGCTCGGCGACCCATTCCTGGTCGGGGTGGAACGTCTCCAGGAATGCCCACAGGGGGTTCTTGGCCGGATCGACCTCGCCCGGCTCCTTGCCGGTGATCCGGTTCGGATCGGTGTACATCGCCATGACCTTGCGGCGCACCGTGTCGGCGTTGTCGGATAGGAAAATGGCGTTGTTGAGCGACTTGCTCATCTTATAGAGCTGGCCGGTCCCGGCATTCGGGCCGCCGGTCCCGACCAACCGCTTGACGCGCCCCAGCTTGCCCTCGACGACCGGCATGAGCCCGCCCCGAGCGAGGTGGTCGTCGTCCGGCGTCGTCGGATCGACCCCGCAGTAGATCTGGTTGAATCGGCGCGCGACCTCGCGCGTGAGCTCGAGGTGGGCGAGCTGGTCCTCGCCCACGGGCACGAGCTCGGCCCGGAACGAGAGGATGTCCGCGCACTGGCCGACGGCGTACAGCGGGAATCCGAAGGGGTACTTGTCACCGAGCCCCTTGTCCTTGATCTCAGCGGCGAGCGTGGGATTGCGCATGACGCGGTTGAACGGCAGCAGCATGGACAGGAAGAAGGTGAGCTCGTCAATAGCGGGCACCTCGCTCTGCAGCACCAGGGAGCTGCGGACCGGGTCGATGCCCACGGCCAGCCAGTCGGTGGCAATCTCTATTACGTTCTGCCGGATCTCGTCGGGCTGGTTGGCGCGCGTCGTGAAAGCGTGCTTGTTGGCGATCAGGAAGTAGCACTCGTAATCGTCCTGCAGTGCCAGGCGGTTCTCGATGCTGCCCACATAGTGACCGAGGTGGAGACGGCCGGTAGGAGTGTCACCGGTGAGGATGCGCGGCCTGGCGGGAATTGACACGACGGCATCTTACGACGTCATCGACGCCGCTTGCGGCGAGGGCGGTGGGTCCGGGCTCAGCTCGTCGAGCACACGCAGGCGTGCATGCCGAGCGCAGAGCTCGCGAGCTAGGACGTCCGGGTCCCAGAACGAGTCGTAAGGGACGCGGATGACGGGAACCGTCCGGCTGATCTCCTCGACGAGCCCCTCGTAAACCTCCCGCATCGCTGAGAGGAACTCGACGGTTGTCTCGACCTGGCGGCCGCGCCCTCGGTCCCGGATCCGCCGCAGGGCCGTCTCGGGTGCGACGTCAAGGAACAGGATGAGATCGGGCGGTCCCATGACGTCCGAGAGGGCGCGGTAGAGGTTCATGTACGTGTCGCGTTCGAGCGGGGTCAGCGCGCCTCGGTTGAATAGGGACCGAGTGTAGGCGAGATCCTCAAGGACCGTGCGATCCTGTACCCCTCCTGCGCCGCACCACCTGATCTCCTGGTGCTGGGTGAACTGCTGGGTCAGCAGCCGCACCTGTGCGACGAAGCTGGTGCGCTCCGGAAAATCGTGCAGGTCGGCGCGGAGCTTGTCGTCGATCTCGGGGCCGGGGTAGACGCCCAGCTGCAGCCGGGCGCCCAGCTCGATGGCGAGGGTGCTCTTGCCGGCGCCGATCAGGCCACCGATGCCGATCAATGCACCGTCGAGGGAGTGCTGCGCTCTCACCGAGCCGATTATTCCCCATGAGGGACAGCCGCCGCCGGGTCGCACTCCGGGCAGACGGGCGAGTTGTCAGGATTCCATCGCGTGTAGGGCGGCATCGGGCGGCCCGCGAGTCGTTCCCGGGCCTGTCGCCACGCGTCGGCCCAGCTCTCGTGGCCCTCCAGCACCAACTCGGGATGCGCGCTACTGCGGGCTGCGAACCCGGGGAAGAAGGACCGTCCTGTGGGCTGGCCGATCGGGCAGTAGCGGATGTCGAAGCTCCAGCGCAGCCCGTCGCTAAGGTTGGGCAACGAGGCGTGGAACGTCGTGCGATGCAGGAACAGCACGTCGCCTGCCTTCATCGGCACCGCGACTGGCTCGCAGTCGTCGACCAGTCGCTCGGGAATGCCGTTTGCCGTCGGCGTGCGGCAGTGGTGGACCAGACCATGGCGGTGGCTGCCCGGGACCACCAGCAGGCAGCCGTTCTCCTCGGTAACGTCAGATACAGCCACGAAGGCCCCGACCATGTTAGTCCCGTCCGCCTCCGGGTTGATCACGGCGAGGTCTTGGTGCCAGAACGATGACCCGGTTAGCGGCGTGCGTTCGCCCGCCGGGAGCACTGACTCCGGTGGTTTGACGCGGACGTGCTGGACCGGGACGGAATAGATCTCCGGACCGACGAAGGTTTGGACGGCGTCGAGGAGGCGGGGATTCCGCAGGAGGTCAAACACAGCGGGTCCGGTATGGACGGGGCTGGTCGGGCGGAACGCGGGTGGATCGGTGAGGTAGGGGTTCAAGGTAATATCGAACGGCCCTTGGTATGCGCCGTGGGCCGCCTGCTGCACGTGCAGCAGGCGCTGCGCGAAGGGCTGTCGCGGGTCGTAACCGGCGAGGGTGCCGTCCTGCACCCAGCCGGCTGCGAGGCGGTCGAGCAGCGCCGAGTACTCGTCGACGACGGGCTGCAGGTCGGTGTCCGGGTCGAGTACGCCCTCCCACAGCACGTAGCCGGTCTCGTCGAAGTGCCGGCGCGCAGCAGTCTCCCGGTCAATGACGCTCTGCACCTCGTGGACCTCCTCGGATCGCTCGGTCGATGGTGGGCTTATACCGCCAGTGGCGTGTCGACGAACGCTCGCGCCCGTGCTCGGACGGGCTCCAGCCGGGCCGATGCGCTGAGCTTGGCCGCGCGCTCCTCCATCCACGCGTACCACGCGCGGATCTCGGCCGTATGGTCCGGCGACGTCAGGCGCAGGATCCGCTCCAGCGTCGGCGCTCGCAGGAAAAACGCGCAATTCGCCAGTTCGTAGACCTCGTTGAGGTCATCCTTGGAGAGCGCTCGGCTGACGGTCGGGAAGCCGTACGGGGGAGCGGTGCCGAAGAGATCGGGCCGCGGCTTGAGGTTGAACTTGCCGCCGTCGTCGCCGAGCAGGCGGAGTGCGGGGATCTCCTTTCTCGCCCGTAGGTACTCGACGGTGCCGATGTCGGGGGTGAGGATCGCCGCGCTCAGGAAGTAGATTGGCAGGTCCATGAGTCGGTCGAGATCGGCGAGTGCGCTGTCGAGCGTGTCGTGGGGGGCCCCGATGATGTAGCCCGCCACGACCCCAATCCCGACCGCGTCCAACAAACGAACGGCCTCCTGGTTCATTTCGACGGTCGTCGCCTTGTGGTAGTAATCCAAGCTCTGCTGGTCGAGCGACTCCAGACCGAGGAAGATCCGTCGGCACCCGGCGGCGAACATCTGCTCCGCGCGCTCGCGAGTGATGAACTCCGAACGCGCATTGCAGCTCCAGGTCGCCCCCTTCGACGCCAGCAGGTCCATAAGCCGGTCGAACTCGGTGTGCTGGAGGATGTCGTCGTCATGGAACTGAATCGAGTCGTGGCCGAACTCGTCGAGGATGTAGTCTAGATCTGCGCTCACGAGATCAACCGGGCGGGACACTGCGCGCCCGTGGATGAGATAGGTGGAGCAAAACGTGCAGCGTGCCCGACAACTCTGGGTGCAGATGTAGATCTGAGGTCGGCTGCCGGTGGCCTTCCACCAGCGTTCCTGCGGACGTTCGATCATGTTTGATCGTGACTGACTCAACTCGAACGCGAACGCAGGTGCCGGCAGCACAGCTAGCGAGTTGTCGTACGCGGCCCCGCTCATCTGCTCTTCGCCGTCGCGCACGAAGCAGATGCCGCGGGCGTCCCGGCCCTCGCCGAAGTCGGGATCGAGGAGCTTCGTGACGATGTGGCGCAGAGCGGCGCCGCCTTCGCCGCGCACTGCGACGTGCGCGAAGTCTGTGCGCGGCGCGACGGTGGCGTGCGCCCCGCCCACCACGATGCAGTGCTCCGCCGGGTCGAACCGACCCAGGAACGCCGCTGTCCGCTCGACCGCGAGGGTGTACAACCCGGCGAGAACGTAGCGCGCCTGTGCAGGGCGCAGCCATACGGCAACGGCGTTCGCCAGGTCCTCGTCGTCGTCGAAGCAGTCCTCGTCGAAGTAGCGGAACTCCGGCTCATGAGGCAGCAGACCGCGCTCCGAGTCGACCTGGAGCGAGCGGGCGAGATTCAGCAGGCCCAGGGACGGGTAGCGGGGGGAGAAACGCGGTCGGCCGCTGTCCAGGATCTCCAGCTGGGTGGTGCGGAAACCGTGGTGAATCAGGGCCAGCCGGGGTGGCCCCGCCTCGGTCGAGAACCGCCCGCCATCGCGCAGCAGAGCAAGGTCAAGCATGCGTTGCCCCTCATCGGCTCGGAGGTCGTCGGACATCACGTCGGGGGAAGAGCCCGTCCACCGACCGGCGGCGGACGGGCTCTACGACGGCGCCGGTCATGGCGCAGCCGAGCGGGACCTGCGGTTGGTTCAGAGCTGCGCCGCGGCCGCGATCGTCAGGCTCAGGCTGCGGATGAACTGCGTGGAGATACCGCGACGGCCTTCGCGGTCCAGGGTCACCTGCCGTCCGTAGGTCGCCGCGAGCTCGTAGAACTTGTCGGCACTGAGGTCGATCCCGAGGCTGGCCATTACCGTCGCGCCCACCTCCGGTGAGAACATCAGGCGGCTGGTGTACTCCGGCATCACCGCCATTACCTTCTCGAACAGGACGACGTTCGCCTGTAGGAAGCGATCGATGTTCGCGTCGTCGATGCCGACCGGCGCACCGACGTTCGTGGAACCGCGCAGGGTCATCACCGCCGCGTCGACGATGTGCCACGTGAACTCGCTCCGGGAATCGGCGCCAACCTCGTCGCGGCGCACATATTCGAGGGACCGCACCGCCTCATAGACATCGGTGGCGACGGGCGTCGAGAAGCCGAGCGCGCCGAAGACCCGCTCAACTGTTTCCGGATCCAGGATGAACATCGCCTGGCCCCACGAGTCCGTGAGTTCCATGGCCTTGGCGGAGATGCTGCCCGCGTGGACCTGCAGTCGATCTAATGCGTCGAGGTCGACCAGCTCGGTGGATTCCACACTAGTCTCAGAGATCAGTTGTGCGGTGCTCATTCAATGCCTCCAGAGCGAGGATGAGTGCCGGAACTGTGCCGGCATTGACCCCCGGGGTCATTGCCTGAGGCGCGCCAGCCTTTACACGCTAACCCGGGGGCCCGCTCGAGGACAAGATGCAGTGTGGAATTCTGCGCGATCACGATCACGACCTTTCGGCTATCCCTAGGTCTCTGATCTTGAAAGGATCACGGCGGGTACTGCGTACGTGCCGTGCATGGGGCAGGATGGGGGCACGACGCAGCGTCCTTTCGCCCTAACCCGCCTCTTCGTGATCTTGAGGGCTGGTCGGGACCCTGAACGCCGAAAGTGCCTAACGACCAGGTAGGGCAGGACTTGTCGAAGGTTCTGTTCACCGGGTCAGAGAGGCACTTTCCGAGTGCAGGCTACAGTCACGCGTCCGAAGATCATCGTCACCGCCGATGGGGACGGGGTGATGTCGCATGTCGGGTCGCGGCTGCTGGCCGATGTCGCCGACCGCACCTCGCTGACCGGGGAGTTGTCGCAGGTGCTGGCCGGGCTACGCCGGCCGCGGACCCGCCACGACCCCGGCCGGGTCCTGGTCGACATGGCTGTCGCGGTGGCCGATGGCGCCTCGACGATCTCTGACGTCGCGGTGCTGGCTGATCAGCTCGCGGTGTTCGGCCAGGTGGCGTCGGACTCGACCTGTTGGCGGCTGCTCGACCGCCTCGACCACCGAGTCCTGTCCTCGGTCGCCGCGGCGCGGGCCCGGGCCCGTGAGGTCGTGTGGGCCCAGCACGCCGAGACCCACGGCCGGGCGTTCCCGGCGTCCCGTGCAGCGGGCCGGGACCTTGGCGAGACTCTGGTCATCGATCTGGACGCGACGATCGTGATCGCGCATTCGGAGAAGGAACAGGCAGCGCCGACGTTCAAGGGGACCTTCGGGTACCACCCGATGCTGGCGTTCTGCGACAACACCGGCGAGTTCCTCGCCGCCCAGCTGCGCCGCGGCAACGCTGGCGCGAACACCGCCGCCGACCACATCACCGTCCTCGACCAGGCGTTGGCTCAGGTTCCCGACAGCTATCGGTACGGGCACCCGATCCTGATCCGTGCCGATACCGCGGGCTGCACCCGCGCGTTCCTCGCCCACCTCCGCAGCCTCGGCGAACACAGTGTGAACTGCGAGTTCTCCGTCGGTTGGGCGATCACCGACCGGGAACGCGCCGCGATCGGCGCGCTGGGCAGACGGATCTGGACCGCGGCGGTCGACACCGACGGCGAGCTGCGTGGCGGGGTGGCGGTCGCCGAGATCACCCGACTGCTTCCGGCTGCGTCGCTGGCCGGGTATCCGGCCGGGACACGGGTGATCGTGCGCCGCGAACGCCTCCACCCCGGAGCGCAGCTCGACCTCATGGAGACCCGCGACGGCTGGCGCTACACCTGCTTCGCCACCGACACCCGCGCCGGACAACTCGCCTTTCTCGACGCGCGGCATCGTGCTCATGCCCGGGTCGAGGACCGGATCCGCACCGGCAAGGACACCGGGTTGGGGCACTTCCCGTCGCGGGAGTTCGCGATCAACGCTGCGTGGCTGACCGTCACCATGCTCGCCGTCGACCTGCTCGCCTGGACCCAACAGCTACTCCTCGGCGGCGACCTGGCGCGCGCCGAGCCGAAGACGCTGCGCTACCGGCTGCTGCATGTCGCTGCCCGTCTGGTTCGGGGTGGGCGTCGGGTCCGTGTCCGGATCCAGCGCAGCTGGCCCTCGGTCGGCGAGTTGGCGGCCGCGTTCACCCGGCTCTACGCCCTGCCCGCACCGGCGGGCTGACACGACCCTCACCGCAGCGACAAACAGGACGGAGCACCCGGCAGAATCGCAGGCAGGACGATCTCGCACGCCCACAGCCGCCGAACGCTCGAACCAAGCCGAACCGCCCAACTGATCAACTTTGGATCGGCTCGATGTGACACGCTTTATGACACGAACTGTCGGTGGGCGACGTCGTCAGAGAAGTCTGTGCGTGGTGACCTGCGACTGTCGTCGCTGGTCGTTCACATACTCGAAGGTCGCGAACTGCCTTCCAAACTGGCTACGCGGGTTCGATTCCCGTCGCCCGCTCCACGCTCTGAACAGCGGAAACGCTGATCAGCTCTGATCTTGAGACAGACTTCGTGCATCAAACGTGGTGCGAGTCGGTCCTAGCGTTGACTGCATGGCAGGTCGACAGCTCGCGAGCACGGCTCGCGCCCGGGGCAGCATCACCACGCTTCCGAGCGGCACCATCCGCGTCCGGGTCTACGCCGGGATCGACCCGGTGTCCGGGCGCCGGCACTACCTCACCGAGCTGGTCCAGCCCGGGAAGAAGGCGCAGCGCGAGGCCGAGGCCGTTCGGGCCCGGCTGCTCGCCCAGGTCGAGGAGCGCCGCAACCCGCGGACCAACGCCACGGTCGACGAGCTGGTGCGGCGCCACCTCGACCAGTTCGCCGGGGCGCCGAACACCCTGCAGATGTACCGCGGGCACGTGAAGAACCACATCTCCCCGCTGCTCGGGCGGATCAACATCGGCCGCCTGGACCCCGAGATCCTGGATTCCTTCTACGCCGAGCTGCGCCGCTGTCGGATCCACTGCTCCGGACCCGGGCTCGTCGATCATCGGACCCGCCAGGACCACGAGTGCGACGACCGGTGCCGCCCGCACCGGTGCAAGCCGCTCTCGGCGACGACGATCCGGCACATCCACTTCATCCTCTCCGGCGCCTACAAGCGCGCCGTGCGCTGGCGCTGGGTCGCGGTGAACCCGCTCGCGCAGGCCGAGCCGCCGCCGGCCCCGAAGTCGAACCCGCGGCCGCCGAGCGCCGAGCAGGCCGCGCAGCTCCTCAACAAGGCGTGGGACGACCCGGACTGGGGCGCCTTGATCGGGACTGTAAGAACATCGGCTCTGGCACAGATGCGGTGGTGGCCGCGGGCGCGTCACGTCCGGGTGACGCGCTCGGCTCTGTGATCATCTCGCTGGTGCGGTCGTGATCTTGAGAGCGTGTTGTTCCCCGGGTTGTCGTCCCTGGTCGTCGAGGATGTCGTCGCCACCGGTTCTGTCTTACGGATCACCGCACGCAGCGCTATGTCCTCGGCGCCGTGCCCGCGATGCGGCACCGAGTCACGCCGGGTGCACGCCTGGCACCTGCGCCGACTGGCCGACCTTCCGGTCGGAGGACGCCCGGCCGTGATGGATCTGCGGGTCCGCCGGCTGCTCTGCACCGACGTGGAGTGCCCGCAGCGGACCTTCCGCGAGCAGATCCCTGCCCTGGCCAGCCGATACGCCCGCCGCACCCTACGGCTGGCGGCCACGATCGGGCAGGTCGCGATCACGCTGGCCGGACGAGCTGGTGCCGCCCTGCTGGCCACGCTCGGCGTGACGGTCTCCCGGTCGAGTCTGCTGCGCGCGCTGATGGCGCTCCCGCTACCGACCCTGCCGGTGCCCTCGGTGCTCAGCGTCGACGATGTCGCACTGCGCCGCGGGCGCCGCTACATGACCATGGTGATCGATCCGATCACCCACCGCCGGATCGACGTTCTCCCCGACCGGCGAGCCGCGACCCTCTCGGCGTGGCTACGCGACCGGCCGGGGATCACGGCAGTATGCCGGGACGGGTCGGCCAGCTACGCCGAAGCGATCACCGCCGGCGCACCGGAGGCGGTGCAGGTCAGCGACCGGTGGCACCTGTGGCACGGCCTCGGATGCGCAGTGGAGAAGGTCGTGATCGCCCACACCGCGTGCTGGCGACCCGCTGCGGCCGGCGCGACAAGCACACTGCGGGAGCCGGCGCTCGCGCAACGGACACGGGCCCGCCACGCCGCGGTCCACGCCCTGCTCGATCAGGGCGTGGGGCTACTCGAGTGCTCGCGACGGCTGGGCTGGTCGCTCAACACGATCAAGCGCTACGCCCGCGCCGCGCGGGCCGAGGAGCTGATCCGGCCACCCCGCTACGGGACCACCCTCGTCGACCCGCACCGCGATCACCTACGACGTCGGCTGGCCGCGAACCCGAACGTGGCGACCACCCAGCTGTTGGCCGAGATCCGCGAGCGCGGCTACACCGGCAGCGCGAACCTGCTGGTCCGCTACCTCAACCAGGGCCGGGCCCGCACCGAGCGGCCGGTGCCCGCGCCACGCCGGCTGGTCTCGTGGATCATGACCCGGCCCGCTGACCTGTCCGACGATGACCGCACCCACCTCGACGACCTGCTCGCGGCATGCCCGCAGCTCACCGCGCTGGTCGAGCACGTCCGTGGCTTCGCGAACCTGCTCACCCAGCGGCGCGGCGCCGAGGTGCGCCCTTGGATGACCGCAGTCGAAAGCAGCGACCTGACACCGTTGCACGCGTTCGTGCGCGGCCTGCGCAAGGACCTGCCGGCCGTCCTGGCGGGCTTGACCCTGCCCTACAGCAACGGCCCGATCGAAGGAGCGAACACAAAGGTCAAGCTCCTCAAGCGGCAGATGTATGGCCGGGCCGGGTTCCCGCTGCTCCGGCAGCGGATCCTGCTCAGCTGACTCGGCTCACCACCCAATCTGCGCCAGAGCCGATGTTCTTACAGTCCCCACGTTCGTCTCTCGCATGAATGATCCGCCTCAGTCGGTGAAGATCGTCGTGAGGGCCGCCGCGACGTCACGATGATCGCGCACCAGCCGGCACCGTCCGCGCCCGAGGCGGGCGAGGTCGCGACCGAGGTCGACGTCGTCCTCCCCCGAGGTGTCGAGCAGGACGTCGAGACGGGGCAGGCGGGCGGCGGTGAGGCGCGGGTCCGGGCCGGCGTTGTGCACGCAGTCCGACAGCAGCAACACCCGGGCGTCGCGCGGCGGCACCCCGGCGAGCTGACGGCTTGCGACCTGCAGCGCGAACGCCACGTTCGTCAGGCCCCGGGTGGGCACCCGCAGCAGCAGGTCGAGCACGGCCAGCGGCTCCAGCTGCTCGCCCGGGCGGACGAGCACGGCGGCGTCGGACCAGAACGCCACGACCGCGAGCGAGTCCCGACCCAGCTCCGCGGCCAGCGCGCCGACGGTGGCCGCCGCGGTACGCACCCGTTCGCCCTTCATCGACCCGGAGACGTCGACGACGAGCACCACCGAGCGGCGCGTGCGGACCCGTTCCCGGACCCACACGTCGTCCTCGGTGATCACGGCGGTGCCTGCCACGGACTCCAGGGTGCGCTCAAGGTCCAGCTCGTCAGAGCCCCCGGACCAACGCAGTCTGGTGAGCTCCCCGACGCCGCGCCGCGCCCGTCGGTCGCGGGGTGGGCGCGCCACCGCGAGGGTCCGGGCGATCTGCCGAGCCCGAGCCCGAGCGAGCAGGTCGGCCTGCGAGGACTCGGTGAGCTCCGCGAGCGCGATCAGGTCGGCGTCCTCGTCGGACTCCCCCGGAGCGGTGACACCCGCCCGCGCCGGGCGGGCCGCGGAGCGCCGCCGGTCACCGGACGACAGCACCAGCCCGCCACCACCGGCCGAGGGCCGGAAGAGTGAGGGCTCCTCGTCGAGCTGCTTGGGACGACGCCGCAGCGGCCGCAGCGCACGGGTGCGGCGACCCGAACCGGGGCGGTCTCGGCGGGTCAGCGGTGAGTCGGCCTCGACCGCTCTTCAACCGGGTTCCGCCGCCGCGGGCAGCAGCAGGAAGTGGTCCTCCCAGATCTCGTGGAGCACCTGCTCGGGGGTGGCCTCCACGGTCTCGTCGAGCTGGATGCGTCCGGACAGCGCGAGGAGCATCGCGTCCTTGACGAGCGCGGTGTAGTCCGGCGGGAGATCCCGAGGCGGCGCCACCGAGGGCTGCTCGGGCAGGGCCACGTCGCGCATCGCCGCGAGCTGCGCCGCGATCAGGGCGACGTCGATGGCGCCACGCACGCTGCTGCCCTGGCGGACGTCGTCGCGCTCGCGGGTGGCCCGCGTCAACGCCACGGCGTCGGCCACGAGCCGGGCCGAGGAGATCGCGGCGCGGCGGGTGACGATGCCCCGCTCGGCCTCGGCGTCCTGGTAGTCGATCGCCATCCGGCAGATCCGGTCGTGCACCGAGGTGGAGAGCCGGGTGGTGCCGATGGTGTCGTAGGGGTTCATCGACGCCACCACCCGGAACGTGGGCGCCGCCTCCACCGTGCCCACCCGCGGCACCGCGATCCGGCGCTCGGCCATCGCGGTGAGCAGCGTGTTGAGCGTGTCCTCCGGCGCCCGGTTGAACTCCTCGACGTAGAGGAACCCGCCGCTGCGCATCGCCTCCACCAGGGGTCCCGGCACGAAGTTGTCCGCGGTGTAGTCCTCCCGCAACACCCGCGCGGGGTTGTGGTGGCCCACCAGGCGGGTCGGGGTGAGGTCCGCGTTGCCCTCGACGAACAACAGCGGGATGCCCCACTCCGTCGTGATCGCCCGCAGCAGCGTCGACTTGGATGTACCGGGCGGGCCCTCCAGCAGGACGTCGCGACCGGCGGCGACGGCCGCGAGCAGGAGATCCAGTTCCCGCTCGCGGCCGACCAGATGCCGAGCGACCCTCGCCCGGACCCGGCGCACGGACCCGCCGTCGGCGCCGGTGACCCGGCTGCCGGTGATGGCGGTGTCGGGGACGGATCCGTTGATCGCCGTCTCGTGCAGCGTCATCGGATCGTGCAGCCCGCGTCGACCTTCATCTCCAGTCCGGTGACGTAGCGGGCCTCGTCCGACGCCAGGTAGAGCAGCGCGTTGCTGATGTCGACCGGGTCGACGACCTCGACCGGCATCGTGTTCATGAAGATCGGGCCCATCGTCGGACTCTGCTCGATGAACTGGTTCATCCCGCCCAGCCCCGCCACCAGCGGGGTGTCCACGCCGGCGGGGTGGATCGTGTTGACACGGATGTCGTGCTCGGCGAGCTCGTTGGCCAGCGAGCGCATCACGCCCACGATCCCGTGCTTGGCGGCGACGTAGGGGGCGAGCCACGGCTGCCCCTTGATGCCCGACGTCGAGCTGGTGATGACGATCGAGCCGCCGCCCGCCGTCAGCAGGTGCGGGATGGTCGCCACACAGGTGTGCCAGACACCGGTCAGGTTGACGTCGAGGGTGTCCGCCCAGATCTGCGGGGTCACCTCGTCCCACTTCTGCACCGTGCAGATGCCGGCGTTGGCGGAGACGATGTCGAGCCGGCCCAGCTGGGCCACACCCTCGTCGACGGCGGCCTTGAGCGCCGCGGCGTCGCGGACGTCGGCCTTGACCGCCACGATCCGGCGGTCCAGCGCCTCGACGGCCTTGACCGTGTCGGCGAGGTCCGCCTCGGTGGCCATCGCGTAGCCGACCGTGTCGAAGTCCTGGCAGGCGTCGACGGCGATGATGTCGGCGCCCTCCTCGGCCAGCCGGACCGCGTGGCTGCGGCCCTGGCCCCGGGCGGCTCCGGTGATGAACGCGACTTTGCCCTGCACACGCCCCATGGCGCGGCTCCTCTCGTGGATGGTGGTCTTGCTCGTGCTTACTTCTGCGTCATGCCGAGGTTGTCGAACCCCTTGATCCCGGCCGTCGAGCTGGTGAGGATGATCGCCCCGCCCGCTTCGACCAGATGTCGAGCGCGATGATGTCCGCGCCCTCCTCGGCGAGGCGCAGCGCGTGCGAGCGGCCCTGCCCCCGCGCCGCGCCGGTGATGAACGCGACCTTGCCCGTCACACGTCCGGCCATGGTCTGCGGCCCCCTACTTCTGGTTGAAGCCGGCGTCGACCGGGATCTGCGCGCCGGTGACGTAGCGCGCCTCCTCCGAGGACAGCCAGACGACGGCGTTGGAGACGTCGACGGGCTCGATCATCTCCACCGGCAGCGGGTTCTTCAGGGCCTCGAGCATCTCGGAGTGCTCGGTGAACCACTTCTGCATGAAGTCGTTGGTGACCAGCGGGGTGTTGACGCCGGTCGGGTGCACCGCATTGACCCGGATCGAGTACTTCGCCAGCTCCAGGGCCAGCGACCGCATCAACCCGACCACACCGTGCTTGGCCGCGGCGTAGTGCGCGATCTGCACGAAGCCCTTCATGCCGGCGGTCGAGCTGGTGAGCACGATCGAGCCGCCGTTGCCAGCCGCGATCATCGCGGGGATCGCCGCCTTGCAGGTCTTCCAGACGCCGGACAGGTCGATGTCGATCGTCTCGTCCCAGACGTCCTCGGTCATGTCCCAGGCGTTCTCGACGTAGGAGACGACGCCGGCGTTGCCGCAGACGATGTCGAGGCGGCCGAACTCGGCGACGCCCTCATCCACCACGGCCTGCATCGCCGCCATGTCTCGGACGTCGGCCTGCCGGGCGATGATGCGGCGGTCCAGGTCCTCGACCAGCTTCACCGTCTGCGCGAGGTCGTCGGCCGTGCCCAGCGCGTAGGGCACCGTGCGCATGTCCTGGCAGGCGTCCAGCGCGATGACGTCCGCGCCCTCCTCCGCCAGGCGCACCGCGTGCGACCGGCCCTGCCCCCGCGCTGCGCCGGTGACCAGCGCGACCTTGCCTGCCAACCGTCCGGCCATGTCGGCTCCTCCTTGAGCTGTCCTGTGCAGCTGAAGGTACGAGCGGCCGACATGCGGATCTTGACCGTGCCCGCACGCGCTCTTGCACGAGGCCGCACAGCCGGCGGAGGAGTCAGCTGCGGGCGCGTCGTTCCCGCGGGGTGATCCCGTAGCGCACCTTGAAGGCGCGGGTGAAGTGCGACGCGTGGCTGAAACCGACGGCGAGAGCGATCTCGGAGATCGTGCGGCGCGCCCAGCGGGTGTCGACCAGCAACGCGTGCGCCCGGCCGAGCCGCTCCTCGAGCAGCCACCGCCCCGGGGACGTGCCGTCGGCCTCCAGGAGCGCGTAGAGATAGCGCTGCGAGATGTTGATGCCGTCGGCGATGACGGCGGGCGTGAGCTCCGGATCGGACAGGTGACCGCGGATGAAGCTCCGTGCCCGGGCCAGGTGCACCGCGCGGACGGACCGGCCCTCGACATCGCCGCCGACCCGGTCGTGCAGGGCTGCGGCCACCAGGTCGAGGACGGATCCGCTGACCGGTGCCACCGATTCGGTCTTCTCACCATAGAGCGGAAGGGACCGCAGGAGCCCGGAGGCGAGCGCACCGACGCCGCTGGTCCCGGTGACGGTGACGCCGGTGGCCCCGGCGAACCCCGGCAGCCACGCGCCCAGCTGGTCGCGGGGCACGCGCACCACGATCTGCCGGGACCGGTCACCGAGGCGGCCGCGGTACGGACGGGCGCTGTCGAGCAGCACGAAGTCACCGGGCCGGTCGAGCACCGCGCGCCGTTCGTCCTGCTCGAACACCCCCTCGCCCTGCACGAGTAGGGTGAGGAACAGGTCATCGGTGTCGGCGCGGCTGATCAGCCGGGCCGTGCGGGCGACCTCGTGCGCGTCGGCGGTGACCGTGTCCACGTGCAGCCGGTCGACGATGCTGCGCACGATCTCTCCCACGAACCGGTCGGACGACGGCCCGGCGGCGTTCGCGGTCAGCTCGACGATGTGTCGGCAGATGGCGTCGCGCCAGTACGCGAAGCCGTCGTGGCCGTCGACGTCGGAGGTTGAGAGTCGCACTGCCATCAACCACCTCGCACGGCCGGGGTCGGGGTGCCTCCCATCGTGCCACCAACCGCCGCGATCCCGGCCGTCGAGCGAACGGTGGACCCCGCCGGCGCGGGCGCTCAGCTCGGGAGTTCCTCGAGGGTCTCGACGTCGCCGCCGTCGGGTTCGGGAACTACAGTGGAGCACGGGTCGTACCCTTCCGACCGGCGTTGGCGCGCCGGCCTTGCTTGAGGACCGTCAAGATCACCGGGAGGGTACGACCCCTCCCCGGTCATCCACAGGTCTCAAGCATTGCTCGACGGGGATGCCAGGACGCCCGTTCGCTGATCACCGCAGAGTGGTGGAGGGGATCATCTACCGGTTCCGGTGCGGGCTGGCCTGGCGTGATGTCCCGGTCGAGTTCGGTCCGTGGCAGACCCTGTGGAAGCGTCACCGCCGCTACAGCGGTGACGGCACCTGGGATCACATTCTCGCTGCTCTGTTGGCCGATGCCGACTCCGCCGGCCTGGTCGGCTGGGTGGTCAGCGTCGACTCGTCGATCATTCGCGCCCATCAGCACGCCGCGACCCTGTCCCGGGACACAGGGGGCAGGATCGAACTACAAGAATCTGCGCATCGAGCCGCCCGATCACGCCGTGGGTCGTTCCCGCGGCGGCCTGACCACGAAGATCCACCAGCTCGTTGACGGACACGGCCGTCCGCTGGTCGTACTCGTCGGACCCGGCCAGGCCGGCGACGCCCCGATGTTCACGTACCTGATGTCGCACCTGCACATCGACCGTGTCGGCCCGGGCCGGCCGCGGACCCGCCCCGAGCGAGTCCGCGCCGACAAGGCCTACTCCTCGCGGGCGATCCGCCGTCACTTGCGCGAGCACCGACCAGCCGGGCGGGCGCGGGAGGGCGCGGACCGCGCTCGGATGAGTCTCGGTCAATACCCCCAGCCGCGCCCCAGCATGGCGGAGACCAGCACGCTGACCAGCTCTGCGCCCCGATGCGGATCGGCCGCCCAGATGTCGCGGCTAAGCGCAAGCGTCAGGGTCGCCGCCACCTCACCGGTGCGCTCGTCGTGGACTACGCCCGGCGAGGCCAGCAACGTCCCCATCGGGTCGTCCGCGTTCACCGGCCGCAGCTCCTCCTCGCGCTCGTCGCCGTCCCGCTGTGGGACGGCGGTAGAACGACAGCGCTGGCGCGCCACCAAGATGACAGCGCCGTCAGATCGGCTCCAACAGGGGCAAGGCTGGTGCTCGTACAGTCGGGCTCGCCCCTCACGGCGTCCCGGCGAGCCTGCCGGGACGGGTGACGATCACCCCGTCGTTGTCGCTCCACAAGTGTTGTCCCGGTACGAAAGTTGCACCTCCGAAGCTGACAGGAATGTCGATCTCTCCCGTGCCGTCGAACGCACCGCGGCGCGGATTCGATCCGAGCGCCTTGATCCCCAGGTCGATCGTTGCCAGTGTGCGGGTGTCGCGTACGGCGCCGGCGATGACCAGACCTGTCCATCCGTTCTGCACTGCGCGGTCGGCGAGCACGTCACCGAATAGCGCGTAGCGCAACGAGCAGCCGCCATCGACGGCGAGGACCGCTCCGTCGCCAGGCCGGGCCAGCAGTTCCCGGAGGAGCCCGACGTCGTTGTGACAGCGCAGGGTGCGGATCGGTCCGTCGAACTCCGTGCGTCGGCCGTACTGGCGGAACTGCAGATCACAGCTATCGAGGATGTCGCCTTGGGCATCCATCCGGTCGGCGGTGTCCATCTGGTGATAGGCCTTCCGGTACGTGGTGGTTCCGCGTCGCGGGCGGTGGGACGGGTCGGTCCTAGACGACGGAGTCGTCGCGCAGCCGCTCGATTTCGGCGGCGTCGTATCCGAGGCTCGCGAGCACGTCGTCGGTGTGTTCGCCGAGCTCGGGCCCGGTCCATCGGACTCCGCCAGGGGTCGCGGACAGGCGCGGGG
Organism: Pseudonocardia sp. 2-7; assembly: GCF_056341085.1. Classification (NCBI taxonomy): domain Bacteria; kingdom Bacillati; phylum Actinomycetota; class Actinomycetes; order Pseudonocardiales; family Pseudonocardiaceae; genus Pseudonocardia; species Pseudonocardia sp. 2-7. The sequence continues at coordinate 4,123,311 of NZ_CP094507.1, read as the reverse complement.
CGACGTTTTGCATGGCGAACTCGTGGCCACGGCTGTTGTGGGCCCGCACGATCGCGTTCCGGGCGGCGAAGTGCTCGTCGGCGAACATGTCCTCGGACCGGTAGACGCGGCCGGCGGGAACGCCGCCCTCGTGCAGCATGTCGAGGAGGACGTCGGCGGTGTGCTCGGCCGACCAGTCGGCGATCAGGTCGTCGAGCTCAGATTGACGTTCGCCGCGCGCGTGGTGGCTGGCGTAGCGGTCGTCGGTGGCGAGTTCGGGCCGGCCCATGACGGCGGCCAGGCGCCGGAAAACGGTGTCCTGGTTGGCGGCGATGAGGATGCTGCTGGCGTCGGCGGTGGGGTAGACGTTGCTGGGCGCGATGTGGGGCAGGATCGCGCCGGTGCGTTCGCGCTGGTGCCCGATGGCGTCCCATTCGGTCACCGAGGCCTCCATCATCGCCAGCACCGCCTCGTAGATCGCCGAGTCCACGATCTGCCCGCGTCCGGTCGTGGTTCTCGCGTTGAGTGCGGCGACGGCGCCGAGTGCGGCGTAGGTGCCGGCCAGGGAGTCGCCGATGCTGATGCCGGCGCGCGCCGGCGGTCGGTCCGGTTCCCCGGTCAGGTAGCGAAGGCCGCCCATCGCCTCGCCGATCGAGCCGTAGCCGGCGCGGGGAGCGTAGGGACCGGTCTGACCGAATCCTGTGACTCGCACGATGATCAGGCCCGGGTTGGTCTCCCATAGACGTTCCGGGGAGAGGTTCCAGCGTTCGAGCGTTCCGGGTCGGAAGTTTTCGATCAGGATGTCGGCCTGGTCGAGCAGTTGTTGGGCGATCTGCTGCCCCGGCTGCACCCGCAGGTTCAGGGTGATCGATTTCTTGTTGCGGGCGATCACGGGCCAGGTGAGGGAGTCACCGTCGGCGTTGGACACGCCCCACAGCCGCATTGGGTCGCCGACCTCGGGCGACTCGACTTTGACGACGTCGGCTCCCATGTCCCCGAGAAGCTGCCCGCAGAAGGGTCCGGCGATCAGCTGGCCCATCTCGACGACGCGAGTGCCTGCCAGCGCGCCCGCGGGGGGCTCTGTGGGCATCAGGTACCTCCTTCGGGATCCGCCGCGACCGTGGAGTCCATGAGGACCGCACGGGCGGCGATGATGTGGGATCGCATGACGGAGGCGGCCCAGTCGGGCACGCCGGCGCGCAGAGCGGCTGTCAGCTCGCGGTGGTGGCCCATGCTGCGGTCGAGCGCTTCGGGGGTGTAGCGCGCGAAGGTCCGCACGACGAGCGGGACCTGCACGACGGAGGCGAGCATGGTGGCCAGCCGGGGGCTGTCGGCGCCGTCGATGATGATGCTGTGGAAGCGGGCGTTGAGCTCGCTGAGCGTGTGCAGGTCGTGTCGGCCGCCGCGCCGCGCGCAGGCCTCCATCTGCTCGCACAGCTCGGTGAGATGGTCGTTGTCCTGACCGCCGATGCGTTCGGCGGCCCGTCCCGCGGCGTGGCTTTCCAGCATGATCCGCAGCTGGTAGATCTCCTCGAGGTCGGCCACCGACCAACGGGCGACGCGGGCGCCGCGGTTGGGCAGGATTTCAACGAGGCCGTACGACGACAGAGTCCGGAGCGCCTCACGAACGGGGGTGCGGCTCACGCCGAGCTGTGCCGCGAGCTCGACCTCCTGCAGCCTGGCCCCTGGCTCGAGGGTGCCGTCCAAGATCAATCGGCGTAGCTGCGTCGCGGCCTGCTCGGTGGCAGCTGCCATGGTCCCCTCGTTTCGGTGGTGGGCTGGTGGCCGTCGGCTCGCTCGGACGGCGCGATGGCGGGGCGATCGCCGTCCTGCGAAACCTCAGCACTGTGCCGGGGTGGCCCGGCAACCGGGCCACCCGTTGCTCAGCCCGCGGTCGCGGCGTCCACTGCCCGCAGCCCGGCCTGGGCGATGGCCATGTCCTGCGAGTAGTGCCCGCCGCTCACCCCGATCCCGCCGATGACAGCGCCGTCGACGGTGATCGGGTAGCCACCTCCGAAGGCCACGAGCCTGTCGATTCCGGTCGGGGCTCCAACGCGCAGGGGCTCGTCACCCTTGATGAAGTCGAACCAGCCGTCGGTCGGCATGCTGAAACCTGCGGCGGTGTAGGCCTTGTCATGGGCGACCTGCACCGAGAGGAGCGGGGCCCCGTCCATGCGCGCGAAGGCCTTCTGGACGCCGGACTCGTCGACGACGGACACGACGTAGGCGCCTCCGTCGGCTGCTGCCTGGGCCACGGCCTCGCGCACGATCGCCTGGGCCAGCTCCAGCGTGATGGACGGCCGGTTGTAGGTGCTGCTCATGGGTGGGGCTCCTTGTCTGTTCCGGACCGACTAGGGACGATGCATACAATCGAGTCACCGGTGATCTGTCAAGTACAGAGTGATGATCGCATGTATGTATGCGTCCTGTGGGGTGGTTCCGACAGGCGAAGCGCCCTTGACTGACACCGAAGAGCGCTCTTGGCCCACGTACATACTGGTCAGTGCGGTTTCAGTTGCTGGGTGCGGATTCTGCTGCCAGTCAGCCAGTCTCTGCCAGTGCGGCTGAACTGTGTGCACGTTGGCTGTCTTGGCGCGTGCGGAAGTGGTGCTTGACACCACAGTTGGAGCGTAGTTGCATACAGATGCCGCGTCGCTGCGGGTGCCTCATCGTCACCGGCCGCGGCAGGGGTACGGCCGACACAGACATCGAGGATTCGAGGCGACGATGGGCAAGCTCGACGGCAAGAACGTCGTGATCACCGGTGCTGCCGGCGGTATGGGACAGGCCGCCTGTCGCATGTTCTGCGAGGAGGGGGCGACGGTGCTCGGCGCCGACCTCAACGGTGGGGCGGTCAAGGAGCTGGAGTCCAGGCTGAAGGCAGAGGGCCTCGACTACCGCTCCGCCGAGGTCGACGTGACCTCGTCGGCGAGCGTGGCTGAGCTGGCCGCGACCGCGAAGAACGGGCTCGGAGCAGTTGACGTGCTCTACAACAACGCCGGGATCATCATGGGCAAGCCGATCCTGGAGACCACCGAGGACGAGTGGGCCGATGTTGAGCGGCTCAATTCCAAGAGCATCTTCCTCACGACGAAGGCTTTCGTGCCACTGATGGCCGGTCGTAAGGGATCGATCATCAACGTTTCGTCCATCGGCGGGGTCGTCGCGTTCGAGAACATGGGCGCCTACGGAGCGGCGAAGGCCGCGGCCGCGCACTTCTCCCGGGTCGCGGCCGTCGAGTTCGCCCCCGACATCCGAGTCAACGCGATCTGTCCCGGTGTCGTCGACACCCCGATGCCGCGCAACTTCACCAAGGACATGAGCAACCGGGACGAGATCTTCCAGGCCTGGAATCACGAGCACCTCACCGGTCGCCTCGGCCGGCCGGAGGAGGTCGTCTCGCTGGCGCTGTGGTTGGCCAGCGACGACGCCGGGTTCATGACCGGTGCCGTCCTCAACATCGACGGTGGCTACTCCACCCGCTGATGGCCCCCACACCGTCCCCGGTCGACCCGACGTCGATGCGCGACGTGCTCGGCCACTTCTGCTCGGGCGTCACGGTGATCACCGCGATCGGTCCGCGGGGGCCGGTCGGCTTCACCTGTCAGTCGTTCGCGTCACTGTCCCTGGAGCCGCCGCTGGTGAGCTTCGCCCCGGCGCGGACATCGAGCAGCTGGCCTGTAGCCCGCGCGGCGCGCACCTTCTGCGTCAACGTGCTCGCCGACGACCAGGAAGGCGTGTCGAATGCCTTTGCCCGGTCGGGTGCGGACAAGTTCGCCGGGATCGACTGGCGTCCGAGCCGCCGGGGCGCGCCCGTCCTGGCTGGGGCCGTGGCCTGGGTCGAGTGCGAGTTGTGGGCGGAGCACGACGCGGGCGACCACACGTTGGTTGCCGCGTTGGTGCTCGGGCTCGGATCCGACACCGACCGCGCTCCGCTGCTGTTCCATCGCGGCGCCTACGGACTGTGAGAGACGCCGTACGCGAGGAGGAATGGTCCTGATCCCTGACCTGGGCGTCCACCTCGCCGAACCATCCATTCGATACTTGACCTCTAGGGAGTACCCGTGATCCGCGCAGCCGAACAACTGGGCCTCGTCCCCGCCACCCCGCGCCCAGAAAGCCATCGCACACCGCTGGTTGACGGCCGCAGCACGCATCCGATCTTCAACGACCAGCCGCTCAAGCTCGGGCTGTTCGGGACCAACTGCTCCAACGGGCTGACGATCAGTCATGCCGAGACGACCTACGAGCCGACTTGGGAGCACACCCTCAAGGTCGCGCAGAAGGCCGACCGGCTCGGGTTCGAGGCTCTGGTGCCGGTCGCGCGCTGGCGCGGGTTCGGCAGCACCACCAACTTCAATGGCACCTGCTTCGAGACCTACACCTGGGCGACTGGTCTCGCCGCTCAGACCGAGAACATCGGCATCTTCGCCACCTCACACCTTCCGACGGTGCATCCCATCGTGGCGGCGAAGATGGCGGTCACGGCCGACCACGTCTCGCGCGGCCGGTTCGGGCTCAACCTCGTCATGGGTTGGTTCACCCCGGAGATGGAGATGTTCGGCGCCGAGCAGCGTGAGCACGACCAGCGCTACGGCTACGGCCAGCAGTGGATCGATTTCGTCAACAAGCTCTGGACCGAGCCGGGCTCGTTCGACTTCATCACCGATGACTTCCACAGCCTCGACGTCGAGTCCTACCCGAAGCCCTACCAGGCCCCGCGGCCTGCGCTGATCAACGCCGGCAACTCCAAGTCGGGCATCGACTTCTCGGCCCGCAACGTCGACGTCAACTTCGCCGCGATGGACACCGTCGAGACGATGAACAAATACACGTCGCAGCTGAAGGCGATGGCCCGCGAGGACCACCAGCGTGAGATCCAGACCATGACCTTCGGCCTGGTCGTCTGTCGCGACACCGAGGACGAGGCCAAGCGCGACTTCCAGCACATCGTCGACATGGGCGACCGCGAGGGCGCCAACAACGTGATGAAGGTCCTCGGCATGCAGAGCCAGTCGTTCGCCTCGCAGATCGAGTCCTACCAGGAGCGGTTCATCGCCGGGTGGGGCGGCTACCCGATCGTCGGCACCCCAGAGCAGGTCGCCGACGAGATGCTGCGCATCCACAACACCGGCGGCATGAACGGGATGATCATGGGGATGCTCGACTACCACGAGGAGATGGACTACTTCGGAGACAACGTCATGCCGCTGCTCAAGCAGGCCGGCCTGCGTCACTGACGTCCCCTGACCTGCCTTCCGCGAGGAGAATGCGCATGGCTGTGGCGATCTGTGAGGTCGGACCGCGTGATGGGCTGCAGAACGAGCCGGAGGTGCTCGCTCCTGCCCTCCGCGCCGAGCTCGCCAACCGGATGGCCCGCACCGGCGTGCCCAGGGTCGAGGCGGCGAGCTTTGTCAACCCCGAGCGCGTGCCGCAGATGGCGGGCGCGGAGGACGTCCTCGCGGCGGTGCAGCCGAGCCCGACCCTGAGCCGGGCCGCATTGGTGCTCAACGAGCGCGGCTATCAGCGGCTCCGCGAAACCTCGTGCGAGGAGGTCCACATCGCGTTCTGCGTGACCGAGACCTTCAACCGACGCAACCAGGGTCACTCGGTGGCGGAGTCGCTGGCGCAGGCAGGGGCGATCGTCGCAGACGCGCACGAGGACGGTCGCCGGGCCACGGTCACCCTGGCTGCGTCGTTCGGCTGCCCCTTCGAGGGAGCCGTGGATCCGGCGATCGTGCTCGGACTCGCCGAGCAGCTCACCACCGCCGACGAGATTGTCTTCGCCGACACGATCGGCGTCGGCGTCCCGCGCCAGGTCCGCGCCCTGCTCGGTGGAGCGCGGCACCTGGGCACGCCGCTGGGTCTGCATCTGCACAACACACGCAACACCGGCTACGCCAATGCCTACACGGCCCTGGACGAGGGGGTAGCGCTTCTGGACGCCTCGGTCGGGGGCATCGGCGGTTGCCCGTTCGCGCCACGTGCCACCGGGAACATCGCGACCGAAGATCTGCTCTACCTGCTGGACCATGAGGGCGTGGACACCGGCATCGACCTCGATGAGGTCATCCGCGTCGCCGAGTGGCTGGAGACCGTCCTCGGCCGTCAGCTGCCCGGCCAGCTTTACCGCGCTGGTTCCTTCCCACCAGCCCTCTCATGACAGGGGGCGAGCAGGGTCGCTTCGCCTGGGACAGGTATGCCGCTGCGCGGCAGTTCGTCGTGGACGGTCGCGAGTAAATGCCTGGCTCGGAGAAGCTGAACCGAAGCGATCCCCGCACTTTCCAGCCGTCGGCGGCAACACAACGTGTCGAGAATGGGTCGTTTCTCGACGCCCGTCGACTGGTCGGCGAACCTGCAGGTCGACGCTGTCGGTAACACGCGTGGGACTGCCCAGAGTTCAGTTGACGCGTGTCGATAGGTGGGTCAGGCCGCGTGGGCGGTGTCGAGCAGTGTCTCGAACTCGATCGGGGTCAGTCGATCGGCGCCCGCCGGGGTGTGTTCATCCTGACCCGCTGCAGGCTGCACCGCCTGGCCCACGTCGACCGGGTCACCGGCGAGGCCGTACGCCGCTACCAACACCCGGACCCCGGGGATCTGCTCCACGTCGACGCCAAGAAGCTTGACAGCATCCCTGAGGGCGGCGGCTGGCCGTTCACCGTGCCGCTGATGTCGTTGACCACGACGCGTGCGCCGCGGGCGGCGAGGGCGTGGGCACGGCCGAGGCCTCCGCCCGCGCCGGTGACGACGGCGACGCGTCCGGCGAAGTCGAGTGGCATGTGTTGTTCTCCTTGGTCGGGAGCACCGCGTGGTCGGCGCCCTGGGGTGGGGGATGAGGCCGGGGGTGGGCGAGCGTGTCGCTTGCCCACCCCCGACTCGTGCTACCCGGCGGTGACCGTCAGTCGTCCGAGGGTGGTGGCGGCGTCCGGGTGGTCGGCGGGAACCACCGCGGAGGACAAAGCGGTCCAGCAGGATGGGCAGCTGTAATGCAGGAAGACCACCGGCGCGTCGACGTAGTCGCCAGCGGTCGCGATGATCTGCGGGCCGGCGTCCGTGGGAGCGCCGTCGTAGACCGCGAGTGCCAGCGGGCCGTCGGCGGGGTCGCCCAGGACCTCGCCGCAGTGTCCGCACGCGGCCGCGGACCCCATCTCGACGAGGTTGTCGTCGAACAACCGTCAAGATCAGGCCACCCCCTCACAACGGCAAGGCGGGGCTCGTCACCCGGCACCACGAGCACCTCCGCCGCTGGAGCCAACGAGGACCGTCACCCCGGGGACAACGTCAGTGGACGTCGCCACCCGGTTCAGCGCTGTCCGGCCCGGTGCAGCCGGCGCGTGAGTTCTCCTCGTCCCCCGCGGTCGCGGTCGGGGTCGAGGCCACCGCGGACGGCACGCTGATCCAGGTCGGCGGACCTCACCTGCTCGACCAGCACGGCGCCGCCGAGTTCGCGGTCGCGGACCAGTGGTGCCGCCAAGGGGCGATCGTCCTGCACGCCCTCGTCGACGGTGAGGTCATCGCGCGCTGCGACGGGAAGACGAGATCAGGCCAGCGTCCCGGAAGGCGGGCGAGGCCCTGCACGCCGTCGGCACGCAGGCGGTCATGATCACCGGGGACGCCAGGGCAGTGGCTGACACCGTCGCTGCCGACCTCGGCATCGACCGGGTCTTCGCCGGAGTCCGGCCTGAGGACAAGGCCGCCACGGTGGCCGAACTGCAGAGCCAGGGTCGTCGGGTCGCGATGGCCGGGGACGGCGTCACCGACGCTCCTGCCCTGGCTCAGGGCGACGGGGGTATCGCGATCGGGGCCGGGACCGATGTCGCGATCGGTTCCGCCGGTGTCATCCTCGCCTGGTCCGACCCGAGGTCGGTGCTGTCGGTGACGACCTGTCGCGCGCGACCTACCGGAAGATGAAGCAGAATTTGTGGTGGGCGGCCGGCTACAATCTGGCCTCTGTCCCGCTGGCGGCCGGGTCCTCGCTCCCGTCGGGTTCGTCCTGCCGATGAGCGTCGGCGCGATCCTGATGTCGGTCTCGACCGTCGTCGTCGCCCTCGACGCTCAGCTTCTTCGCCGTCTCGACCTGACGCCTGCGCGCAGCACGGCACGACTCGCCGGTGCCGACACCACCGAGTGCGGTGCCCGTGCAGCGGTCTGACCCCAAAGGCAATCGACCGACGTGGCCGGCGGGGCGAGGGCATGGCGGGACGGATGTGGATCCGATCCGGTCGTGCCCGCCGTCTACGGCAGGCCGGCTGTAGCGGCAGCGCGCGCGGGCCGGGCGATCACCCCGGTACCGTGACCGACATGGGCAACAGGCGAGAAGGGCTACAGCTGGTGCTGCTGGTCCTGCCTGTCCTGCTCGGCCTGATCGGGATGCACGCACTCGTCGCCCCGCCCCCCACGGCAGACACCGGGCACGGGGTGGCGGCGACAGCGCCGGGGCACAGCGACCATCGTGCCGTCGAGGCATCCGCGCCACCGGCAACGGTGGCAGTCGAACCTCCGATGCCGGCCGACCACGGCGAGCACGACGCCACCCACGCACTGCACCTGTGCCTGGCCGTGTTGGCTGCCACCGGGCTCGCCCTGCTCGCGGCGTGGCTGTTCCTCGGACGTCTGACGCTCCCGGTAGCGATCACCGCGGCCCGTCGGCGCCCCCGCAGCCGACCCGCGCAGCGGCCGCCGCCCGTTCCCAGACGACTCGCTCAGCTCTGCGTGTTGCGGACCTGATCGGCCCCCGGCGCGGAAGAGCGCCGGATCCCGGCCCCGATCACCCGTACTCGACACGGAGAGCCAGAACCACCCATGAAGATCACCAACGTGGCCACTGCGGCCACGACACTGACCGCTGCCCTCGTGCTGTCGGCCTGCGGCGGCGCAGAGCCCACCGGCAGCGCCGCGCCCACGGCCCCCGCCCCGACCAGCTCCGCTGCTCCGGGCGCGGCGATCTCGGCCGAGCACAACCAGGCCGACATCGCCTTCGCCCAGGGCATGATCCCGCACCACCAGCAGGCGGTGGAGATGTCGAAGCTGGCCGCCGACCGTGCCGGCAGTGACGACGTCCGCCGTCTCGCCACCGAGATCGAGCAGGCCCAAGGCCCGGAGATCGCGCAGATGCAGGCCTTCCTCACCACCTGGGGCGCTCCCGCATCCGGTGGTATGCCCGGGATGGACCAGGGCGGCATGTCCGGGATGGACCATGGCGGAACGGGCCAGGGCGGGATGGATCACGGCGGTATGGCCGGGATGATGACGCCTGACCAGATGCGCCGGCTCGAGCACGCCGACGGCGCCGACTTCGACCGCATGTTCCTCGAGATGATGATCGCCCACCACGAGGGTGCGGTGCAGATGGCCCAGACCGAACTCGCCGCCGGAGCCAATGCCGAGGCGAAGGCACTGGCCCAGCAGATCGTCGACGCTCAGCAGGCCGAGATCGGCCGGATGCGCCAGCTGCTCGGCTGACCGTCCGCCGTCCACGGGCGACGACGGCGACCACGAGCCGCACTCACCCTGACCGATACGGGTGGGGGACGGGCCGTGAATCGGTATATCCCCCACCCGTGTCGACGGCGGAGGCCCTCCGATGGTGAAGAGTGCGCGTCGGCCCGCTGCCCGAGATCCACTGTCCGCAATGGTCGCGGCCGCCAGGTCTGGACCCGGCCGTGCCTTCCTGCGCTGCCTGCTCGCCCGAGTCCAGATCGGAGACAACGTTCTTGGCCGCGTTCTACGTCGTAGACGACCTGGGTGATGAAGAACCTGCATCCGGCGTCCTGTTTCGCGAGCAGCCGTAGGTGTTCGTCGCCGCTGCGGGTGTGTCGTTCCGGGAGCGGGCAGCTCGACGGCCTCGGTGAGCGTGTGGGTTGACGAGTCGCGTACACATGCAGGAGGGGGATGAGCAGGTGCCGGGCAGGGGCGTCACCACGGTAGGGGCGGCCGGTGGCCCGGCCCAGGCCGACGACACCGCTGCGCAGCCGCTCCACGACCGCGACGCCGGTGACCGGGAACAGCGCCCGGTCCAGTGCCCGGTCCACCCACCGGTGAGCGACGGCCACCACGGTCCCCAGGGCGATGGCGATCGCCGAGACCACCAGCGCCGGGGTGACGCCGTGCCACACGGAGACGGCCGGGACCGCCGCCGGGGCCACCCCGAGAGCCGCGGCCGCCGAGGACCGCAGCGCGCCGTCGAGCAGCCAGACCGCCGGCCCGAGCAGGGCACCGGCGAGCGCGGTGACGGTGACCGTCCCGGCCATCGTCCGTGCACCGCCGGGAGGACCGAGCGCGGTCGTCGACCCGAACAACACGGAGAACACCATCCGTGCGCTGTAGGCGACGGTCAGCACCGCGGCGGCGCCGAGCCCGACGGCGGCGAGCAGTGCCGGGCCCCCGTCTCCGGACAGGGCGGCGTCGAGGACGTACTCCTTGGAGACGAAGCCCAGCGTCACCGGTACGCCGGCCATGCTCAGGGCGATCAGGGCGATCAGGGCGATCATCGTGGCGGTCCAGGGCATCGACCGGAACAGGCCGCGCAACTCACGCAGGTCGCGGGTCCCGGCGCGGCGCTCCACCAGCCCCACGGTCATGAAGCCGGCGGACTTGAACAGGGCGTGCGTGACGACTCGGGCGCTCGCGGCCAGCAGCGCGGTCGTGGTCCCGACGCCGATGACGGCCACGAGCAGACCGAGCTGGCTGATCGTGGAGTAGGCGAGCATCTCCTTGAGATCGCTGCGCTGCAACGCGAACACGCCGCCCAGCAGCGCCGTCACCACGCCGACCGTGACCAGCAGCCATGGCCACAGCGGCGACGCCGACGCCGCGCCGGCGAAGCGCATCAGGAGGTAGATGCCGGCCTTGACCATCGCCGCCGCGTGCAGGTAGGCGCTGACCGGGGCCGGGGCGACCATGGCGTCGGGCAGCCACGAGTGGAACGGGAACTGCGCCGCCTTGGTCATCGCGGCCACGGCGACCAGGACGGCGACGGCACCGGCGAACACCGGATCCAGCGTCCAGGCCGGGTCGGCGAGCGCGGCCGACAGCTGCGTGGTCCCGGTCCGCACCACGATCGCGCACACCGCACCCAGCAGCGCCAGGCCGCCGGCGACGGTCACCAGCAACGTGCGTGCCGCCGGCGCTCGCCCCGCAGGTCCCACCCGCAGGATCAGCAGATAGGAGCAGAGGGTGGTGACCTCCCACGCCACGAACAGCACGACCAGGTCGTCGGCGAGGACCAGGGTCAGCATCGCCGCGGCGAACGCGGTCATCAGCGCGAAGAAGCCGCCCGCCCGCTCCTCGGTGACATAGGAGGTCGAGTACGCCAGTACCACCGTGCCGACTCCGAGGACGAGCAGGGCGAACAGCCAGCCGAGCCCGTCCACACGCAGCCGCAGCGCGATCTCCAGCGAGGGGATCCACGGCACCGCCTCGGTGCGCGTGCCGGGTCCGCCGGTGGCGACGACGGCGGTCAGGGCCGTCAGCACCACGACGGCGAGCCATCCGCCGCGCGCCCCGACCCGGTTCGCGAGTACTGCGACCGCGGGAACGAGCAGCCACAGGGCCGCCAGAACACAGAACAACGACATCGGGGAAAGAGCTCCTCGCGCGAATTTCGGGCACAAGTATCAGGCGGAACCCGGAATGGGAATCGCCGACGTGTCGAAACATTGCAACCCGCGCACCGCGATGCTGCGCATGCGGTCAGTTCGCGGCGACATGCCGCCTGTCGGTGCGGAGTCGCGAGCTCAGGCGTCGGGAGCGACGCCGGCGAGGATGGCTCCCCACGACGAGGGATGACCATCGGTGCCCGGATGCGGCACGAGCCACTGCAGGGCTCGGAAGGCGCATCGAGTAATCACGCCCAAAGACTACGCGATTCTTGCGGCTGTCGTCGCGCTGGGCGGATGCGATCCACGCCACCGTTGTCGCCGCATGACGAAACAATTGCGACGACGATCCGTGCGCAGCGTCTTTGCGCGATCTTTACGGACCCCTCGTTCGCTCACGCGCCTCGACGTGCCTACGGTGGCCTCGGTGTGCCGGGAAGCCTGGTCGGCGAGCAGAGCACGCACGCTCGACGAAGGGCAGCCCCGCGATGGACATCTACCGCTCCGAACCCGGCCGTACCCTGCTGCGCGACTGGAGCAACCTGCAGATCAGCCGCCTTCTGCCCGACGCGCGTTGCCGGTGGATCGACACCCCCTTGGGGCCGACCCACCTCACGACCGTCGGTTCCGGGCCGGCCGTGGTGCTCCTGCCCGGTACGACCCTCGGCGCCGCTGCATCGGCGTACGTCGTGCGGGCTCTGGCCGCCGACCACCGGGTCACGGCAGTGGACGTCCCCGGGCAGCCCGGACTCAGCCACGGCGAGAGGCCCGCCGACGATCTCGTCGGCCGATATCGCGCCTGGATCGACGAGGTGCTGGCCGCGGTCGGGACCGAGCCGGCGACGATCGTCGGCGAGTCCCTCGGCGCCGCTATCGCGCTCTGCGCCGGGCCCGGCCCGGCGGTCGCCGGGCTCGTCCTCGTCGCCCCGGCCGGTCTGGTGCCCGCCCGGGTCACCGCGAGTCTGCGCCCGGCCCTGCCCTGGCTGTGGCATCCCACCGAGGCCCGCACCGAGCGGGTGCTGTCCTTCCTCTCCGGCGGTGCACCGCTGCCCGACCGGCGCCACCTCGTCGAGTGGATGACGCTGGTCCCCGAGCACACCCGCAGCTCGCTCGCGCCGGCACCCCTACCCAACGCGGTCCTCACCGCCTGGCGCGACATCCCGTGCGTCGTCCTGGCCGGCCGTCGCGACCCGATCTTCCCGGCGGAGGAGCTGACCCGCCCCGCCCGGATGCTGCTCGGGGCCCGCGTCGAGTTCGTCGCCGACGCGGGGCACCTGCTCGCCCACTCCCACCCCGACGCCGTCCGTCGCGGGATCACCGCGCCGGCCGGCCCCGGGTCGGGGTGAGACGGCTCAGAACTGCAGGCCCAGCGCCCATCCGCCGAGCAGGAACGCGAACCCGGTGATCAGCACGACCCCGACCACGTTGAGCAGCAGACCACCGCGGGCCATCTGGCCGATGGTGACCACACCGGACCCGAAGACGATGGCGTTGGGCGGGGTGCCGACCGGCAGCATGAACGCGCACGTCGCGGCCAGCGCCGCCGGGATGAGCAGCGTCATCGAGTCGGCGCCGATGCCGATCGCGACCCCGCCGAGCACCGGGATGAACGTCGCCGCCGTCGCGGTGTTGCTGGTGACCTCGGTCAGGAACAGCACGATCGTCACCACCGCCGCCACCAGCAGCAGGACCGGAAGTACACCGAGGCCGGCGACGCTGGTGCCGATGAACTCGTCGAGCCCACTGGAGGCGACCGCCCCGGCCAGGGCGAGCCCGCCCCCGAACAGCAGCAGCACGCCCCAGGGCAGTCCCGCCTGGGCGTCGGGCCAGGCCAGCAACATCCGGTACCCGCCGCGGCGGCCGGTCGCGGCCTCGTCGGGCGGGATGGTCGCGGAGGGCAGGAAGAACAGCGCGACACCCGCGGCGATCGCGATCGCGGTGTCGTTCAGCCCGCCCAGCCACGGCAGCGCGGCGTCCACGGCGTCGAACTCGGTGAGCAGGCCCGGCACGATCCACAGGAACGCCGCGGAGGCGAACACCGCGAGTACGCGCTTCTCGGCCGTACTGGCCGGGCCCATCTCCCGGAGCTGGTCGTCGATCATCTCCCGGCCGCCGGGGATCTCGGTCAGTGTGGTCCGGAACAGCACCCGGGTGATCAGCAGCCACGCGACGGTCACGAACACCACGACGATCGGGACCCCGAGCTGCATCCAGCCGACGAAGCTGATGTCGCGGTCGAGCTCGTCCTGTACGTAGCCGGCGACGATGGCGTTCGGCGGGCTGCCCAGCAGCGTTCCGAGTCCGCCGATCGACGAGGCCCACGCCACGGAGAGGATCAGCCCGATGCCGAACGAGCGCACAGCCGGGTCGCGGATGGTCTCACTGAGCGGGGCGCCGCGACGGACCTCGCCGCCGCCGCCCCCGGCACGCTCGGCGACCAGCGCCAGGACCGACAGCGCGATCGGCAGCATCATCAGTGTGGTCGCGGTGTTGGACACCCACATCGACAGGAACGCCGTCGCCACCATCATGCCGAGCACGATCCGGGTCGGTGTCGTGCCCACCGCCCGCAGCGTCAGCAGCGCGATCCGCCGGTGCAGGTGCCACTTCTGCATGGCGATCGCGATGAGGAACCCGCCCAGGAACAGGAAGACGATCGGGTCGCCGTAGCGGGCGGTCGTGTCGGCCACCGACACCACCCCGAACGCGGGGAACAGCACCACCGGCAGCAGCGCGGTCGCCGACAGCGGGATGGCCTCGGTGACCCACCACGTCGCCATCAGGACACCGATTGCCGCGACCATCCGCGCCTCGGGGGGCAGTTCCTGCGCCGCCCCGAGCAGCAGCCACGTCAGCAGGGCGAGCGCCACGCCGAGCAGACGCAGCGACCACGTCGCCCGCGGGGTTCTGCCGTCGGCGGCGGTCGCCGCTCCCGGAGCCTGAGGATCCGCCGTGGCCGTGCCGGGCTCGGGACCGCTGTCGTTCGTCGTCATCGTCGGAACCCCTGTGTCGTACGGCCGCTGTGCTGCGTCGCGGACCGTACCCGAATTATCCCCATTCGGGTCGTTTGTTCTCGTTCGAACGCATGACCGAGCGAACGGAGGAACGGCACGGGCTCGACGGCGTGGTACGTCGGGACGGCCACGACGCGGGTCACCCGGGCGGCGTCCATCGGGAATCCCTGCGATCGACGATGCCGTCACGGCACCTGCGCCCTGCGACCGCGGAACGGGGCCGCACCATGCCCGACCGGACCGCCTACGCGACGAGCAGTACCCAGGTCCGCCCCGGGTGCAGGGGCACCTCACGGCCGTCGGGCGCGGTCAGACGGGTGGGGTCGCCCACGGCGGGGCGGGACCACCGGGCGGGGAACGAACGGCCGTCACGCAGGACCTCGACATCGCCCGCGCCGACGGTGAGCGCGATCGGGGAGGCCGAGCCGGCGCTGTCCCGGACCGAGGACTCGACGACCCCCACCCGTTGCACGACCACCGTGTCCGCCCGCACCGGCCGCCGGTCCGGACCGGCGACGGCGATCTCCTCGCCGGTTGCGATCGTCCAGGCGTCGTCGGGTGCGCTCCAGGTGACGGTGACGGCGGTGGAACCCACCCGGACGGTGCGCTCCGGGGCGGGGGCACCCCCGTCCGGCGCGGGCCCGAAGCGCAGGCCGATGTCCTGGACCGGTCCCGCCTCCGGCACCCGGCCGCGGAGGTCCGCCAGGTCCACGTAGACGTTCACCGGCGCCGGCCGCCGGTCGTCACGCCGGAACGCCGCCGGGAACTCGCGGGGCACGGCCGGGACCAGCGGCGCGGCGACGATCTCGTCCATGACCGGCGGTGCGGCGCCGGAGAAGACGAGGGCCGGGCGGCCGTAGGCGCCGAGCACGCCCATGTCGGTCTCCCGGGCACTGCGCACCGGCCCCACCGAGCCCGGCAGCTGCGAGGCGAACACCGCGAGCAGCCGGGTGAGGCCGCCCTCGACCGGCTCGACGTAGACGACGTCGGCGAACTCGACGCCGTCCCACGGGCGCGCCTCCGCGGTGTTGTCGACCTTCACGGCGAACACTCTCGCTCCGGGCTCGGAGGGCAGCCCGGTCAGCGGGGACAGGAGCGGCGCCGGAGCGGTCGCCGGTGGCGGTACCGGCACGGACGGAGCGCATCCGACGGCGCCCACCAGCACCAGTCCGACGAGGGCCCTCACCGCCGGGTTCCCACGCACCGGCGCACCGTACTCCGCCACGTCGCGCCACGGCCGGTCGCACGCCAGGGCGCGAACCACACGGACCCGCTGGACCGCGACCACGGCGGACCCGGCCATGGCATACGACCTGGTGGCGTCACCGGAGGGCCGGGCGGCGGCCGCCGACCTGGAGAGCTCCGCCGACGGCGGAGCCACTCTGTTCGTCGCGCACGACTGACCCGCGGTCAGTAGAACCCGTCGCGGGTGGCGCCGAACCGGGCGCGCGAGGGCCGTCCGAGGCTCCGGCTCAGGCGTTCGGCCGTGGCCAGTACGTGCGGCAGGACGGTCTCGACCAGCCTCTCCGGTGAGCACCGGCCGACGCTGGTCGCGGACGCCAGCGCCGCGACGACCGCTCCCGTGTGGTCCCGCACCGGGACCGCCACGGCCATGAGGTCCGGGTCGAGCTCGCCGACGGCCAACGCCCAGCCCCGGGTATGCACCTCCCGGAGGATCCCGCGCAACGCCTTTGGATCGGTGACGGTCCGCGGGGTGCAGGCCGGGGGGGGCGCGGCGAGCACCCGGGCGATGGTCGGTTCCCCGGCCCAGGCCAGCAGGACCCGCCCCATCGCGGTCGCCGTGGCCGGGACCCGGGTGCCGGGGGAGACGTCGACCTGCAGGATCCGGCGTACCGGCACCCGGGCGACGTAGACGGCGTCCGTGCCGTCCAGCACGGTCAGCGAGGCGGACTCGTCGGTCTGCTCGGCCAGCTGCGTCAGGTAGGGGCGGGCGGCGTCGACGATCGAGTGCGTCGCGATGTACCGCTGTCCGACCGACAGCACGCGCGGCGTCAGCCGCCAGTGGCCGTGCGCCTGCTCGACGTAGCCGAGGTGCTCCAGGGTCAGCAGGATCCGCCGGACGGCGGGCCGGGACAGGCCGGTCGCCGCCGCCACGTCCGAGCTGGTCGGCCGGGGCCGGTCGGCGTCGAAGGCGAGCAGCACGGCGAAACCCCGCTCGATGCTCTGGATGCGGTCCCGAGCACCGGCACCGTCGGCCACGTCGGTCATTGGGACGGGATTCCTCTCAATTGATCGTGACCCGGTCCGTGCGGGCGCCGCAGGGGCGTTGACCAGCTCGAACCCACTCGACACAGTGGTCGTGAACGCAAAGCGGGCAGTGTGTACGCAGAGCGTACAGGGAGGAGCGATCGATGGCGATCGACCCGCGAGAGCTGCGCCGGTGCCTCGGGCACTTCGCCACCGGCGTCACCGTCATCACCTGCCAGGGGGCCGACGGCACGCCGCACGGCGCGACGGTGAACGCCTTCACCGCAGTGTCGCTCGACCCGCCGCTGGTGCTGGTGTCGCTGGACCGGCGGTCGCGCTTGTGCGCCCTGGTCGAACAGGAGCGGCGGCCGTTCACCGTGAACGTCCTCGCGTCGGGGCAGAAGGAGCTGGCGCTGCACTTCGCGGGCCGGCCGAACCAGGACGTCGCGTGGCTGCCCGACAGCGCGTGCGGTGCGCCGCGGCTCGACGGCGCCCTGGCGCACATCTCCTGCACCCCCTGGCAGGCCTACGACGGCGGTGATCACGTTCTCTATCTGGGCGAGGTCCAGGAGTTCCTGATCCACGACGGAGCCCCGCTCCTGTTCCACACCGGCCGGTTCCACCACCTCGGGGACGACCACGAGCCGGTCCTGTGGGGCGACTCGGCCGACGGCCCCGCGGGGCAGAGCTGGATCACCCCGGCCGCGGCCCGCTGACCACCCCCCCCGTCCATGACGCCGTGCGCACGCACGGCTCGCCCCCCCGAGCCCGAACGACAAAGGAGTCGATGATGACCCTGCAGCAGGATTCGGTCGCCACCCCCACCGACGCCGACGGCCGCGTCACCCGGCCGATGACCGGCGACGAGTACATCGAAAGTCTCAAGGACGACCGCGAGGTCTACCTCTACGGCGAGAAGGTCGCCGACGTGACCACGCACCCGGCGTTCCGCAACGCCGTGCGGATGACCGCGCGGCTCTACGACGCGCTGCACGACCCGACCCGGTCGGAGAAGCTGACCGTCCCCACCGACACCGGCAGCTCCGGGGTCACCCACCCGTTCTTCCGGACCCCGCACTCGGTCGAGGACCTCAGGAAGGACCGCGAGGCGATCGCCGAGTGGGCCCGGATGACCTACGGCTTCATGGGGCGCAGCCCCGACTACAAGGCCGCGTTCCTCGGCACCCTGGGCGCGAACTCCGAGTTCTACGACCCCTACGCCGCCAACGCCCGGCGCTGGTACGAGGAGTCGCAGGAGAAGGTCCTCTACTGGAACCACGCGATCATCAACCCGCCGGTCGACCGGCACCGCCCGCCGGACGAGGTCTCCGACGTGTTCATGCACGTCGAGGAGGAGAACGACAACGGCGTCGTCGTCTCCGGGGCCAAGGTCGTCGCCACCGGCTCGGCGATCACCCACTTCAACTTCCTCGCCCACTACGGCCTGCCGATCAAGAAGCGCGAGTACTCCCTGGTCTGCACCGTGCCGATGGGCGCGCCCGGGATGAAGCTGATCTGTCGCCCGTCCTACGCCCAGCAGGCCTCGATGATGGGCACCCCGTTCGACTATCCGCTCTCCTCGCGGATGGATGAGAACGACACGATCTTCATCCTCGACAAGGTGCTCATCCCCTGGGAGAACGTGTTCATCTACGGCGACGCGGAGAAGGCGTCGACGTTCTTCCCCGGGTCCGGCTTCCTGCACCGCTTCACCTTCCACGGCGTCACCCGGCTCGCGGTCAAGCTCGACTTCATCGCCGGCCTGCTGATGAAGGGCCTGGAGGTCACCGGCTCGAAGGACTTCCGCGGCGTGCAGACCCGGGTCGGCGAGGTCATCGCCTGGCGCAACATGTTCTGGGCGCTGTCGGATGCGATGTGCGCCAACCCCGACGAGTGGGTGGGCGGGGCGAAGCTGCCCAAACTCGACTACGGCCTGGCCTACCGCTGGTTCATGACCCTGGGCTACCCGCGGGTCAAGGAGATCATCATGCAGGACCTGGGCGCCTCGCTGATCTACCTGCCCAGCCACTCCGCGGACTTCCTCTCCCCGGAGGTCCGGCCCTACCTGGACAAGTACGTCCGCGGCTCGAACGGCTACGAGGCCGTCGACCGGGTCAAGCTCATGAAGCTGATCTGGGACTCGATCGGCTCGGAGTTCGGCGGGCGCCACGAGCTCTACGAGCGCAACTACTCCGGCAACCACGAGGGCGTGCGCGCCGAGCTCCTGTTCGCCGCCGAGGCGTCGGGCACCGCGTCGGCGATGAAGGGCTTCGCCGAGCAGTGCCTCGACGAGTACGACCTCAACGGCTGGACCGTGCCCGACCTGATCAACAACGACGACGTGCGGCTGTTCGGCCGCAGGGTCGCGGAGGGGGACGGGTCATGACCACCACCGACCAGGGCACCGCACCGTCGGGCGCCGAGCTCGCCGGGGCCAACGCCACCGAGTCCGCGCGCCTCGGTCTGTCCAGCACGCGGGAGACGCCCGGGACCGGCGCCGACGCCGACCGCGTCGCCGCCGTCGTGGGCGCCGCGCTGGAGGGGATCCGGGCGGCGATCCGCGACCACAAGGTGACCTACTCCGAGTTCGACGCGTTCAAGCGCTGGCTCATCGAGGTCTCCGACACCGGCGAGTGGCCGCTGTTCCTCGACGTCTACCTCGAGTTCGAGGTCGAGCGGGTGGCCGCCGAGTCCCAGCAGGGCTCGACCGGCACCATCCTCGGCCCGTTCTGGCTCGACGGCCAGGTCCGGCTGCAGTCCCCGGCGACCCTGCCGATGCGCGCGGACGAGCCCGGCACCCCGCTCGTCCTCGCCGGCCGTGTGACCGGCACCGACGGCACGCCGCTGCCCGGGGCGACGGTCGACATCTGGCACACCGACGACGAGGGCTGGTACTCCGGCTTCGCGGAGAAGCCCCCGGCCGGGAACCTGCGCGGCGTCGTCGCCTGCGACGAGCAGGGCCGGTTCGAGATCCACACCCGCAGGCCCGCCCCGTACACGATCCCGCTGGACGGCCCGACCGGGAAGCTCACCACGACCGCGGGATGGAGCCCGTGGAGACCGGCCCACCTGCACCTGCTGGTCTCCGCCCCCGGGCACCGCACGGTCACCACCCAGCTGTTCTTCACCGGTGACCCGTACCTGGACTCCGACGTCGCCTCGGCGACCAAGCCGGAGCTGGTACTCGACCCGCAGCCCACCGGCGACGGCGACGAGGTCCGCTCGGACCACGACTTCGTCCTCGAACCCGAGTAGTCCGAACGGGTGGGGTGGGCCCCGGCACGGGGCCCGCCCCACCCGTCGGCGCAACCGTGACGTGGAGGTCCCGGTCATGACCGCCGCCCAGGCACCCGACCGCACCCCGAGCCGGCCCGTCGTCCCGCTGTGGTGGGGCGTCGACGCCGTGCCCGACTCCTTCGGCCCCTGCGTGGTGACCGTCGGTGTCTTCGACGGCGTCCACCGTGGCCACCGCCGCCTCATCGACCACGCCCGGGCCGTCGGGCGGGAGCGGGGGCTCCCGGTCGTGCTGCTCACCTTCGACCCGCATCCGGCCCGCGTGCTCGGGGTCGACCGCGACACCGCCGTCCTGACCACCGTGGACCACCGCGCCGAGCTCGCGGCCGCCGCCGGTGTCGACGCGGTCTGCGTCCTGCGCTTCACCGCCGGGCTGGCCGCCCGGACCCCGGACGAGTTCGCCCGCGACGTCCTGGCCCGCGGGCTGGGGGCCGCGGCGGTCGTCGTCGGCGCGAACTTCACCTTCGGCGCCCGCGCGGCCGGCGACGTCACCACGCTGGCGACCCTGGGGACGGGGTTCGGCTTCACCACCCACGTGGTGCCGCTGGTGCGCGTGGTCGACACCCCGTGCTCGTCCACCCACGCCCGGCGGTGCATCCGGTCGGGCCGGCTCGACGCCGCGGCGCGGGCCCTCGGCCGCCCGCACCGGGTCGACGGCGCCCGCCGCGGTGACGTCGTCCGTCCCGAGCCCGGGACGGCGCTCCCACCGCCCGGCCGCTACCGCGGCCTCGTCGACGGCAGGACGGCCGACGTCGAGGTGCTGCCCGACGGGCGGGTGCGGATCGTCGCGGCCGCGGGGGACCTGCCGTCACCGGACGGTCCGGTCTCGGTCGTCTTCGCCGGGGACGGCGGCGCGCTCCGATGACCACCGCGGAGCAGCGCCTCGCCCGGCTGGAGGCCATCGAGGAGATCCGGGCCCTCGACGCGCGCTACTGCCGGGCCCTCGACGACGGCGACTGGGACACCCTGGTCTCGCTGTTCACCGACGACGGCGAGTTCGTCGGCCTCCGCCACGCACGGGGCCCGGTCGGTCTGCGCCGGTTCTTCGCCGGCCTGGCCCGTGAGGGGCTCACCTCGTTCTGGCACCACGTGTCCAACCTGGAGGTCGAGCTGGACGACGACGCCGTCGACGGCGAGCCCGCGGCGGCGCGTGTCCACTCGCTGCTGTGGCAGCCCTGCGTCCGCGACGGGGTGCCGCACGTGGCCGCCGGTCGCTACGACGACCGCGTCGTGCGCCTCGACGGTGAGTGGCGCTACCGGCGCAAACGTATCTCGTTCGACTACTTCGCGCCGCTCGCCGACGGCTGGGAGAAGGGCGTGTTCAGCGTCGAGGACGCCGCCGCGACCTTCCGGACGGGCGCGCCCGAACCGGAGGTCGAGTTCGTCCACGCCCCGATCGACCTCGCGCACCGGATCGACGGCCGCGAGGGTGCCCCCGTCCTCGTGCTCGGACCGTCGCTGGGCACCGACCTGCACCTGTTCGACGAGCAGGTCGACGCGCTGGCCGACGAGTTCCGCATCGTGCGCTACGACCTGCCCGGGCACGGTGCGAGCCCGGCACCCGCCGGGCCGTACACGATGGCAGGCCTCGCGCGCGACGTCGTCGCGCTGCTCGACCGGCTCGACATCGGCCGCGCCCACTACGCGGGGGTCTCGATCGGCGGCGCCATCGGCCAGCAGATCGCCCTCGACCACCCCGGCCGTCTCGAGACCCTCACGGTGATCGCCTCGGCCGCACGGTTCGCCGAACCCTCCAGCTGGCCAGCGCGTGCGCAGGAGGTCCGGGCGAAGGGGACGGCCGCGATGATCACGAGCCGGGCCGGGGTCTGGTTCACCCACGACTTCGTGCGCACCCGCAACGAGGAGGCCGTCCGCCTGCTGCGGATGCTCGGGGCGACCGACCCGGAGGGCTACGCCGGATGCTGCGAGGCGATCGGCGCCTTCGACGTCCGGCGACGGCTGCCGGAGATCACCGTCCCGACACTCGTGATCGCCGGTGGCGCCGACCCGGCCACACCGCCGGAGCTGGCGAAGATCGTCGCCCACGGGGTGGCGGACGGGCGCTACGTCGTCATCGACGGGGCCGCGCACCTCACCAACGTGGAGGCGGCCGAGCGGGTCACCGGACTGGTGCGGAGCTTCGCCGCCGGCCCGCGCGGCGGCGCCGCCCCGACACCGGGCGGAGGAGAGGCCCGAGGAGGTCGGCGCGCGAGCCACTCCTGATCGTGGGCGGGTCCGGTCGCCGGAGCGGCACGGCCGGGAGCCGACGGCGGTCCGTGCCCGCCACGCCGCCCCTCCCGCTGCTCAGCCCGCCCGCAGCGGTTCGTTGCGGTCGACGGTCCAGGCGACCATGGCGCTGTCGAGGTAAGCGCGGACCTCCACGATCCGGGCGCCGGGCCGGGCCGATCGAACCGGCGGGCCCGGCGGTAGCCGTTGTCGAACGGCGCCCCGTCGAGGGTCACCGAGGTCGCGCGCAGCTCGGCGACGGTGATCTCCCCGGCGACGTGGAGGTGGCTGACCTCGAGGCGGATCCCGTCCCGCATCAGCGGTCCGGGTCCGCCGTGACCGGCGTTGTCGCTGTCCGGGGTCAGGCCGCGGCGAGCCGGTCGGCCAGCTCGCGGCACACCTCGTCCAGGGTCGCCAGCCCGGCGGCCACCGCGGGCCGGTGCCGCGCACCGGCGCGGACCGCGGCGACCACCCGGCGGATCGGCACCGGCGGCGTGCCGATCCGGATCCGCCGGGTCTCGTGACGGGCTGGGACGTCGGCCAGGCGGGGGACCAGCGCGACGCCGAACCCGCGGGAGACGAGCGCGGCGCCGGTGTCCCACTCGTCGGCGTGGTGGGCGATGTCGGGCGCGAACCCCGCGCCGGCGCAGGCCATCGTCACGAGCTGGTGGTAGGCCCGTCCCGGATTGCTGCAGATCCACCGCTCCGCGGCCGTGTCGGCCAGCGCCACGTCCGCGCGCCCGACCAGCGGGTGGTCCGGGCCGACCAGCAGGTCCAGCGGCTCGTCGAACAGGGTCCGCTGGTCGAACGCCGGGTCGGTCACCGGCGGGAGGCTCGACGTCGCGACGACCACCACGATGTCGGTGTCACCCGCGGCGAGCAGGTCGAACGCCCGCGCCGGCTCGCACTCCCGCAGCTGCAGCTCCCACCCGGGGTGGGCGGTGCGCAGCCGTCCCAGCACCTCCGGCACGACGGCCGCCGCCGCGGTGGAGAACCCGCAGAACCGCAGCGCCCCGCCGGTGTCGCCGTCGCGGTGGGCCGCGAGGTCGGCCTGCGCCCGTTCCCACTGCGCCCGCAGGGTCTCGCCGTGCGTCAGCAGGGTCCGCGCCGCGGCGGTCAGGCGCACGCGTCGTCCGTCGGGTTCGAGCAGCGTCACCCCGAGCTCGCGGGACAGCGCCTGCATCTGGTGCGACGCCGCCGACGGCGTCATCCGGCACACCTCGGCCGCCGCGGTCACCGTCCCGTGCCGGGCGATCGCGGTCAGCACCCGCAGCCTCCGATCGATCATTCGCAGAACGTACAAGATTCCGGGTCCGATTCTGCGATGGACCTGAACGGTTTCCGGCGCCCACCCTGTCGTCGTCAGCACACCGCGCAACGGCAGGAGCACGACGGATGGGTGCGTACCGCGCGATCGTCATCGGCCTCGGGGGGCTCGGCTCGGCCGCGCTGCACCGGCTCGCCACCGAGCTCGGTCCGGGGGTCCTGGGTCTGGAGCAGTTCGCGCTCGGCCATCACCGGGGCGCGTCCCAGGACCACTCCCGGATCATCCGGCTCGCCCAGCACCAGGACGCCTACGCCGCCCTGGCCGCACCCGCCTACCGGGCCTGGGCCGCCGTCGAGGAGGAGTCCGGCCAGCGGCTCGTCACCCGCACCGGCGGGCTGGTGATCGAGGACCGGGTCGCCCGGGCGGGCACCGCGACCGGCACCCGGAACATCGAGGGATACACCGCGCTGTTCGACCGCCACGGCGTCGCGTACGAGCTGCTCGACGCCGACGCCCTCACGGGGCGCTGGCCCCAGTTCCGGACCTCCGGTGGCGAGCAGGCCCTGTACCAGGAGGACTCCGGCATCGTCGACGCCGCGCGGGCGAACGCGGTGCACGTCGCGCTGGCCCGGGCGCACGGCGCCGAGGTCCGACCGCACACCCCGGTCCGGTCGATCCGGGCCGACGGCGGCGGGGTCGCGGTCGTCACCGACGGGGGCACCCTGCACGCCGACCGCGTCGTACTGGCCGCCGACGCCTGGACCAACCAGCTGCTCGCCGGGGTCGGGCTGCGGCTGCCGCTGACCGTGCTGCGCGAGCAGGTCACCTACTACGCGACCCCGCATCTGGCCGAGTTCTCGCCCGGCCGGTTCCCGGTGTTCATGTGGCACGGCGAGCACAACTTCTACGGCTTCCCGGTGTACGGCGAGGTCGCGACCAAGCTCGGCCAGCACATGGGCGGCGAGGAGACCACCGCCGACGGCCGCTCGTTCGACCCCGACCCGGTCCGCCGCGAGCGCTACGACGCCTTCCTCGCCCGGCACCTGCCGCGGTTCCGCGGTCCGGAGCTGTACTCGAGGACCTGTCTCTACACCGTCCCGCCGGACCAGGACTTCGTCCTCGACACCCTGCCCGGCACCCCGCAGGTCGTCGTCGCCATCGGGGCGGGGCACGCGTACAAGTTCGCCGCGCTGATCGGTGGGCTGCTCACCGACCTCGCTCTCGGGAAGGAGCCGGCGCATCCGGTCGACGCCTTCTCCGTCACCCGGCCCGCGCTGACCGACCCCGCCTTTCCGCGCAGCTTCCACACCTGAGCCCGTCCGTCCCGCGACGAGAGGAGACCCCCGTGAGCATCGACCTCCCGGTCACCCCGGGCCCGGCGCCCGCCCCCCACGACGCCCTGCCCGCCCGGCCGGTCGACCCCGCCACGTTCGGCGACGAGGCCACCTACCGGCACACCCGCCTCCCCGTGGACCAGGCGTCGACCCTGCTGCCCGACGCCTACACCTCACCGGAGTTCTTCGCCCTCGAACGGGAGCGGGTGTTCGCGACCGGCTGGGTCGCGGTCGGCCTCACCGCCGACGTCGACCGGCACGGCGCCTGCGTCGTCGTCGAGGTCGCCGGGCGGTCGGTGATCGTCACCCGCAACCGGCACGGCGAGCTGCGCGCCTTCCACAACGTCTGCCGCCACCGCGCCACCCGGCTGCTCGACGCCGGGGCCCGCGAGGTCGGCAGGCGCGGCCGCATCCGCTGCCCGTACCACAGCTGGACCTACGACACCGACGGCGCGTGCCTGGGCACCCCGCTGTTCGAGGGCTCCGACGTCCCGGCCGGGCAGGAGCCCGTGTTCGACACCTCGGTCGCCACCGGCTTCGACCGCGCCGACCAGGCGCTGCTCCCCGTCGCCGTCGACAGCTGGGGGTTCCTGCTGTTCGTCCACCTCGGCCGCGACCCGGGCCCGCTGCGCGAGCAGCTCGGCGACCTGCCCGCCCGGTTCGCCGGCCACCAGCTGGAGGCCTGGTCGCCCCGCCGTCGCCGCCGCTACGACGTCGCGGCCAACTACAAGCTCGTCGGCGAGAACTTCATGGAGTACTACCACCTGCCCTGGGTGCACCCCGAGCTCAACCGGGTCTCGCGGTTCTCCGACCACTACCGCTGGCAGGGCCCCGGCATGTACACGGGCATGTGCACCACCCCGGTGTCGCGCAACACCGAGGCCGGCGGCTGGGACGGCCCGGCGCCGCTGAGCACGCTCGGCCCCGGCGACGCGGACAGCGGCCGCTTCGTCTGGCTGTTCCCCAGCTGCGCGCTGGTGGTCCTGCC
Source organism: Pseudonocardia sp. 2-7 (assembly GCF_056341085.1). NCBI lineage: Bacteria > Bacillati > Actinomycetota > Actinomycetes > Pseudonocardiales > Pseudonocardiaceae > Pseudonocardia > Pseudonocardia sp. 2-7. The sequence continues at coordinate 4,097,404 of NZ_CP094507.1, read as the reverse complement.
CAACCACGCCTTCGTGCTGCTCAACCGCCCGGTGGCGGCCGGCCGGACGGAGGAGACCGCGGTGCTGCTCACCCACCCCGAGTTCGTCGACGACGAGGACGGCCGCGCGGGGCTCGACCAGCTCGAGGCGTTCTGGGACCTGGTCAACCGCCAGGACCTGGAGATCGTCGAGCGGGTCCAGCAGGGCCTGGTGGACCCGGCCTTCCGCGGCGGCCGGATGTGCTTCCGCTTCGAGGAGCCCGTCCACCGCTTCCAGAACATGGTCGTCGACCGGATGGTCGGCCTCGACCGGGTCCCGGCCGGCGACGACGTCACCGCCGTGCGGATGTTCCCCGACCCGAACACTGTCGTCTGATACCTGTCGTGTGACAGCTATTGGGTGTACCGTGACGGCGTGGACGACGACCAGGAGACCCGGCTGTTCGAGCTGGCCGACCGCATCCTCGCGGTCGGAAGGCTCATCCACGCGTCGAAGGAGCCCGCGTTCGCCGGGCAGAGCTGGACCCCGCTGGAGAGCGCGGTGATGCGCGTGGTCGACCGGGAGTCGGGCATCACCGCCGGTGCCGTCGCCCGGGCGACCCGGCTGATCTCCAGCAACACCAGCCGGGCGCTGCGCAACCTCGAGTCCAAGGGCCTGGTGCGGCGCGTGTCCGACCCCGACGACGCGCGCCGGGTCCGGCTGTACCCGACCGACCGCGCCGAGCAGAACCTGCGCGAGCTGCGTCGCATCTGGAGCGAGCTGCTCGACGGGGTCGCCGACGACCCCGCGGGGATCGACGCGGCCGTCGTCCTGCTGCGCCGGATCGAGAACGGGCTCGCCGGCGACCCCCGCACCGACACCCAGGAGCAGACATGACCGACCGCACCGCACTCGTCGTCGGGGCCTCGCGCTCACTGGGGCTCGCCCTGGCGGGCGAACTCGCCGAGCGGGGGTTCGACGTCGTCGCCACCGTGCGTGGTGAGACCCCGGAGGCCCTCGCGGCACTCGCCGACCGGACCGGGCGGGTGACCGTCGAGCACCTCGACATCACCGACACCGGGCAGATCGACGCGCTGCGCGAGCGGCTCGGCGACCGCCGGATCGACCTGCTGTTCGTCAACGCCGGCATCACCGACGCCGACGTGCCGGCCGCCCAGGTGCCCACCGAGGTGTTCGTCGAGGTCATGGTGACCAACGCGCTGAGCCCGATGCGGGTCGTCGAGGGGCTCGCCCCGCTGGTCCCGCCCACCGGCACGATCGGGGTCATGTCGTCGCGGCAGGGCAGCATCGGGTTCAACACCCGGGGCGGGCACGAGGTCTACCGGGCGAGCAAGTCCGCGCTCAACCAGCTCATGCGCAGCTACGCCGCCCGGACGGCGCAGGACCCGCGCACCCTGCTGCTCCTGCACCCGGGGTGGGTGCAGACCGAGCTGGGCGGCCCCGGGGCCCGGCTGACCGTCGCGGAGAGCGCGCGCGGGGTGGCCGAGGTCCTGGTGGGCCACGCGCACGACGGCGGCCTGCAGTTCCTCGACCACACCGGAGCGGTCGTCCCCTGGTGAGCCCCGGCACGCCTCACGGTCAGGACAGGTGCGACACCTCCGGCCGGGACTTGTGGCCGTCGTCGTCGCCGACCGCTCCCTGGGCGCCCCGCGGGTCGCACTCCTCGCTCCCGGCCACGCCGAGCCGGACCACCACCGACTTCGACGCCGGCTGGTTGCTCTTCAGCGCGGTGGCGTCGAGCGGGACCAGCGGGTTCGTCTCCGGGTAGTACGCCGCCGCGGTACCCCGCGGGACGTCGTAGGCCACCAGGCGGAAGTCGGACGCGCAGCGCACGTGCTCGTCGCCCTCCCAGCGCGTGATCAGGTCCACGTGGTCGCCCTCGGAGTACCCGAGCGCCGCGATGTCCTCGCGGTGGCAGAACACGACCCGGCGCCCACCCTCGATGCCGCGGTAGCGGTCCGACAGGCCGTAGATGGTGGTGTTGAACTGGTCGTGGCTGCGCAGGGTCTGGAGCAGCAGGTGCCCGTCGGGCACCTCGAGCACCTCGATCGGCGACACCGCGAACTCGCCGCGCCCGGACCCGGTCTCGAAGGTCCGCGAGTCCCGCGGCGGGTGCGGCAGCACGAACCCACCGGGGCGACGGACGTTCACCTCGTAGCTCTCGCAGCCGGTCACGACGCGGGAGATGTGGTCGCGGATGCGGCGGTAGTCCCCGCGCATCGCCGCCCAGTCGATGCCGTACCGGTCGCCCAGGGTGGCCTCGGCGATCCCGGTGATGATCGCGACCTCGGAGCGCAGGTGCGGGCTCGCCGGCGGCAGCGGGCCGCGGGACGAGTGCACGGAGCACGTGGAGTCCTCGACCGAGACGAACTGCGGTCCGGACTCCTGGACGTCGCGCTCGGTCCGGCCCAGGGTGGGCAGGATCAGCGCGGTCCGGCCGCCGTGCAGGTGCGACCGGTTGATCTTCGTCGAGATCTGCACGGTCAGCCGGGTGCCGGTCAGCGCCGCGGTCGTGACGTCGGTGTCCGGTGCGGCCTGCAGGAAGTTGCCGCCGAGGCCGACGAAGACCTTGACCTTCCGGTCACGCATGGCCCGGATGCTGTCGACGGTGTCCAGGCCGTGCTCACGGGGCGGGTCGAACGCGAACTCGGCCTGCAGGGCGTCGAGGAAGGAGTCCGGGACGCGCTCCCAGATGCCCATCGTCCGGTCGCCCTGGACGTTGGAGTGGCCGCGGACCGGGAAGAGCCCGGCGCCCGGACGGCCGATGTTGCCCTGGGCCAGGGCGACGTTGACGACCTCCTTGATCGTCGCGACGCCGTTGCGGTGCTGGGTCAGACCCATCGCCCAGCAGAAGACGGTCTTGCGCGAGTCCCGCAACAGGGCCGCGGCCCGGGTGATGTCGGCCCAGGACAGCCCGGTGGACCGGGTGACGGCGTCGCGATCGATCGAGGCGACGTGGTCGCGCCAGGCGTCGAAGCCGCTGGTGTGCCGGTCGAGGAACTCGTGGTCCAGGGCGTCCCACTCGACGAGCAGTGAGCCGATGGCCTGGAACAGCGCCAGATCGCCGTTGACCCGGACCGGCAGGTGCAGGTCGGAGATGTCGGTGCCGCGTCCGAGCACCCCCTGGGGGGTCTGCGGGTTCTTGAACCGCATCAGCCCGGCCTCGCGCAGCGGGTTGATCGTGAGGATCGTGGCGCCGTTGCGCTTGGCGTGCTCGAGCTGGGTCAGCATCCGCGGGTGGTTGGTGCCCGGGTTCTGCCCGGCGATGACGATCAAGTCCGCCTCGAGCAGGTCGGGCAGCGTCACGCTGGCCTTGCCGATCCCGATCGACTCCTGCAGGGCGATCGAGGTCGACTCGTGGCACATGTTCGAGCAGTCCGGCAGGTTGTTGGTCCCGAACGCCCTGGCGAAGAGCTGGTAGACGAACGCGGCCTCGTTGGACGCCCGGCCGGAGGTGTAGAAGGTGGCCTCACCGGGGCCGTCCAGGGCGTTCAGCTCGTCGCCGATCAGCCGGAACGCCGCGTCCCAGCCGATCGGCTCGTAGTGGGTCCCGCCCGGTCGCCGGACCATGGGATGGGTGATCCGGCCCTGCTGGCCGAGCCAGTACTCCGACCGCTCGTCGAGCTCGGCGACGCTGTGGCGGGCGAAGAACTCCGGGGTCGCGCGCCGCGTCGTCGCCTCCTCGGCGATCGCCTTCGCGCCGTTCTCGCAGAACTCGGCCACCGAGCGGTGCCCGGGGTCGGGGTCCGGCCAGGCGCAGCTGGTGCAGTCGAAGCCCTCGGCCTGGTTCAGCTTGAGCAGCGTGCGCGCGGTGCGGGACGGTCCCATCCGCTCCAGCGACCGCTTCATCGACACCGCGACGGCCGTCGCCCCGACGGCGTGGTCCTCGGGCGTGCCGACCTCCAGGTCGGCCTCCGAGTAGTCGTCGCTGTGTCCGTCCATGGGGCTACCTCCGCGTTCGACGACCGTCGGGCGGCGCCCCCGTCGGGGGCGCGCCCGCTGTGGACGCGCTACCCGGCTGGAGCGATCCCAACCGTCCACGACCCGATCGGGGCCGGACCGGTGGCGTGCGCCGGGGCCGACCCGGGGAAGAGGATCACGCAGGGTCACCGGTCGGCGGTCCGTCGACCACCGGTCGTCCCGGTCGCCGCGCCCGGCGTCCCCGGTCGCCCGGTTGTCGTGGCGGGCAAACGGATCCGCCTCGTCCTGCAGCGGTCGATCGTTGTCCGGGACGTGGTGCACGCCGACCGGGAGCCCGGCGTGCGACACCGGCTGGTCCGAGGCGCGTCGCCCCCGCCAGGGCGGTACGTCCCGGACCGGCCGTCCCCTCGGCCGGGCGTCGTCCGACGGTCGGGGGGCCGAGCCCGCACCGGCGGAGCACGCCGATCGGATCCGAAGGAGCCGCAGGTGGACATCCTCGACGTCCGGGACGAGCTGTTCCGGCACCGCCCCGCACGGGCCGACATCGGACGCGCGGAAGCGGCGACGACACTCCGGTTCGCCTGCGCCGGGACCCTCGACCGGACCGTCGGGGCGGCATCGGTCCCGGTGCTGGACGTCCCCGCCGGGTGCGCGCGCGCCGTCGGTCGCCTGGCCCGGCAGATCACCGACCTGTTCGAGATCCCCGTCGTCCGGCTGTCCGCCGAGTCCCTCCGGGTCGTCGCACGGGTCCCGGAGCTGGCCCGCCGCACCCGGCTGTGCGACAGCACCGGCCGCTGGGTGCGCGGCCTGCCGCCGCCGGTCGTCGCGGGCGACGACGCGGTCCTGGCCGGGGCCTGGCGCGCCGCGTTCCTGGCGGCCGGGGCGCTCGGCGGCCGCGGCCGGGCCGGGCTGGAGCTGCCCTGCCCGTCCCCGGAGACGGCGATGGCGCTCACCGGAGCGGCCCGGCGCCTCGGCGTCGCCGCGCTGACCCGCCCCAGCACCCACGGCGACCGGGTCGTGATCCGTGACCCGGCCGACGTGCGAGCGGTACTCGGCCTGATGGGGGCATCCCGCGCCGCGCAGGCGTGGGATCCCGCCCTGCGGCGCGGTCCCGGCGAAGCGGCGGTGAGCGGCGCGCTGCACGACGCCAACCGGGAGCGCGCCTCCCAGGCCGCGGCGATGACGACCCTGCGCGTCCAGGCGCTGCTGGCGGACCCGCCCGCCGGGGTGCCCGAGCGTCTGCTGGCCACCGGCCTGCTGCGGGCCCGCAACCCGGAGCTGTCGTTGCAGGAGCTGGGCCGCCTCGCCGACCCGCCGATGACCAAGGACGCGATCGCCGGGCGGCTGCGCCGGCTGCTCGAGCACACCGAGCGCCTCACCCGCTGAGCGCCCTGCCCGACGGCCCGGCCCGCCGTCGCTCAGCCGCGGGCCGCGACGACCCCGGCCGCGGCCAGCGGTGCGGTCGCCTCGCCCACGGTCGCGAACCCGTCGCCGCGGGTGTCGCCACGCAGGTGCCGGGCGTGGATGCCCTCGGCGATGACGGCGACCTTGAGGTAGGCCAGGCCGCGGTGGAACGCCCAGTCCCGCGGCTCGCGCCCGGACGCCGCGGCGTAGCGCTCCACCAGCTCGTCGGCACCCGGCATCCGGGGGCTGGTGGAGGCCGCGGCCCCGGCCAGGACCGGGGCGAACGCGGGGTCGCCGTAGACGACGTGCAGGGCCAGGTCGGCCAGCGGGTCACCGAGGGTGGCCATCTCCCAGTCGACCAGGGCGCGCACCACGGTGGGGTCGCCGCGGTCGAGGATGGCGTTGTCGATACGGAAGTCCCCGTGCACGACGGCGTGGTCGCTCTCGGCCGGGCAGGTCGCCTCGAGCAGGCCGTGCAGGGCGTCCACGTCGGGCAGCTCGCGGGTGGCGACGCGCTGCCACTGGCCGTACCAGCGCTCGACCTGGCGGCGGAGGTACCCGGCGGGGCGGCCCAGCTCGGACAACGGACCGGTGGTGACGTCGACGGCGTGCAGCGCGGCGAGGGTGTCGACCAGGGAGAACGCGGTCGCCCGCACGCCTGCGTCGTCGAGGGCGGCGAGGTCGTCGTCGCTGCGCACCACGATCCCGTCGACGAACCCGGTGAGCGCGAACGGCACCCCCAGCACCGACGCGTCGGCCAGCGCGACCGCCGGTGCCACCGGGACCCCGGACCCGGCGAGGGCGGCGACGACCCGGTACTCGCGGCCCATGTCGTGCGCGGACGGAGTCAGCGCGCCGAGCGGGGGGCGGCGCAGGATCCAGACGTGTTCGCCGTCGGTGACCCGGTAGGTGAGGTTGGACCGCCCGCCCGAGACGAGTTCGGCGGTGACCCCGCCGCGGTAGCCGTCGACGTGCCGGCGCAGGAACGCGTCCAGCGCGGTCAGGTCCAGGCCGTCGGGGCTCATCGGGTGGCCCGCGCGACGGCGCGGCGGGCGATCGACCAGCGGTGGGTCTCCGAGGGGCCGTCGTAGATGCGGAACGGGCGCACCTCGCGCAGGAGCCGGCCCAGCAGCACGTCCCCGGAGACGCCGCGGCCGCCGTTGAGCTGCAGGGCCCGGTCGACGACCCGCCACACGGCCTCCGCGGTGAAGGTCTTGGCGATCGAGACCTCCATCCCGGCGGGGCGGCCCTGGTCTAGCTCCCAGCAGGCGTGCAGGATCAGCCCGCGCGCGGCGGCGATGTCGATCTCGTTGTCGGCGATCATCGCCTGCGCCATCCCGAGGTCGGCCAGCCGCGACCCGAACACCTGCCGCTCCGCCGCCCAGGCCACGGCGATGTCCTGGGCGCGGCGCGCGATGCCCAGCCAGCGCATGCAGTGGGTCAAACGGGCCGGGCCGAGACGGACCTGGGCGTAGCGGTAGCCCTCGTCGACCTCACCCAGCACGGCGTCGTCGGTGATGCGGCAGTCGGAGAACTCGACCTCCAGGTGCCCGCCGTAGAGCGACTCGTCCAGCGTCGGGATGTGGCGGCCGATCGTCATGCCGGGGTTGTCGGCGTCGACGAGGAACATCGTCGCACCACCACGGTCGCCGGGCACGCCGCTGGTGCGGGCCATGACGATGGCGAACGCGGCGCCGTCGGCGCCGGTGATGAACCACTTCCGGCCGTCGATCCGCCAGCCGCCGTCGACCCGGGTGGCCGTGGTGGACAGCGCGTCGGGGTCGGACCCGGCGCCGGGGGAGGGCTCGGTCATCGCGAAGCACGAGCGCACGTCCCCGGCGGCGAGCGGGGCGAGGTAGCGGACCTTCTGGTCCTCCGAGGCGATCCGCTCGAGCAGGTGGATGTTGCCCTCGTCGGGGGCGGCGATGTTCAGCGCGATCGGGCCGAGCAGCGAGTAGCCGGCCTCGGTGAACACCGCGGCGCGGCCGCACATGTCCAGGCCGTGCCCGCCGAACTCGGGGGCGGCGTGCGGGGCGAACACGCCCGCGGCGCGGGCGGCGTCCTGCAGCCGGACCCGCTCCCCGTCCGACGGCAGGACGCCGCCGTGGGCCTCCTCGACCGGGACCACCACCTCCCGGACGAAGCGTGCCGTCCGCTCCGCGAGGTCCTGCACGTGCGCGTCCTGGGCGAGGTCGACCGCCATGTCTCCTCCATCGGCTAATGATTGTTAGCCATCTTGTAGCAGCATCGCGGCAGCCGAGGACAGCGTCGGGAGCCACATCTCACATCGCGGCTATAGACTGCTAGCCGTGCGGAGTGATCAGATCCGGTCGGCGGCGCTGGCGGAGTTCGCCCGCCGCGGCTACGAGGCGACGACGATGGCCGACATCGGAGCCGCCGTCGGGATCCGCGGGCCGAGCCTCTACAAGCACGTCCGCTCCAAGCAGGAGCTGCTCGCCTCGGTCATCGACGCCACCATGGACGCGCTGATCCGCGAGCACGACGCCGCGGTGGCCGGGATCGACGACCCGGTCGAACGGCTGCGCCGCGCCGTCGAGGCGCACGTGCGCTTCCACGCCCGGAACCGGGTGGAGGCCTTCGTCGGTAACCGGGAGCTGCGCAGCCTGACCGAACCGCACCGGTCGGAGATCCTCGCCAGGCGCGCCGACTACGAGCAGCGCTTCCGGCGGCTGATCGCCGACGGTGCCGACGCCGGGGTGTTCTCGGTCGCGTCGCCGCAGCTCGCGTCGTACGCGATCCTCGACCAGGGGATGGGCGTCGCGGTGTGGTTCCGCGACGATGCGGGCCCGGGGGAGAACGAGGTCGCCTGGCAGCTCGCGGAGTTCGCGCTGCGCCTCGTCGGGGCCGGGCCCGCCGCGCTCAGGCCCCGGTGAACCGCGGCCGCCGGCGCTCGGCCGGCGCCCGCGCGCTCCAGGATCGGCATCCGGGCGCCCGGCCCTGGACCGCGGGGGTGGGGACACGGACCGTCGTCACCCGGGCCGGCGTGGTGTCCGCCGACGACGACCGGGTCACCGCCCTGCTCTACTTCACGCAGGAGGCCGCCCGCACCGGCGAGCCGCCGCGCACCACCGCGGGCCGCGCCGAGGTCACGGTCCAGCGGGTCGACGGCCGGCGGCTCGTGTCCGACCTGCGCAACTTCTAGGCGAGAAGGAGACGTGACCCCATGACGGGTGTCGAGGTGAAGGTCGAGGGGCTGACGAAGTCCTTCGGTCGGGCCAACATCTGGTCGGACGTGAGCCTGACGCTGCCCGCGGGTGAGGTGTCGGTGCTGCTCGGACCGTCGGGTACCGGTAAGTCGGTGTTCCTGAAGTCCCTGATCGGGCTGCTCAAGCCGGAGCGGGGGTCGATCGTGATCGAGGGCGTCGACCTGTGCAAGTGCTCGGAGTCCGAGCTGTACGAGATCCGGAAGCTGTTCGGGGTGTTGTTCCAGGACGGTGCGTTGTTCGGGTCGATGAACCTGTTCGACAACATCGCGTTCCCGTTGCGGGAGCACACGCGTAAGTCGGAGTCGGCGATCCGCGACATCGTCATGGAGAAGATCGACATGGTCGGTCTGGTCGGTGCCGAGGGCAAGCTGCCGGGTGAGATCTCGGGTGGTATGCGTAAGCGGGCGGGGCTGGCGCGGGCGTTGGTGCTGGATCCGAAGATCATTCTTTTCGACGAGCCGGACTCGGGTCTGGACCCGGTGCGCACGGCGTATCTGAACCAGCTGATCATCGATCTGAACGCGATGACGGACTCGACGTTCCTGATCGTCACCCACGACATCAACTCGGCGCAGACGGTGCCGGACAACATCGGGCTGCTCTACCGCAAGCACCTGGCGATGTTCGGTCCGCGGGAGGTGTTGCTGACCTCCGACGAGCCGGTGGTGGCGCAGTTCCTGAACGGTCGTCGTGAGGGGCCGATCGGGATGTCGGAGGAGAAGGACGCCGCGCAGGCCGCCCGTGAGATGGAGGAGGCCGGTGAGCTCGAGGGCCGTCCGCCGATGAAGCCGCAGCTCGTCGCGTCGACCGGGATGCCCGACCGGCAGGCGGTGCACCGCCGCCGTGAGCGGGTGCAGGCGATGCTGCACGAGCTGCCGTCCTCGGCGCAGGAGGCGATCCGGGAGCAGTACGCCGATGCCGACGCGGCGTCCACCGGCCCGTCGCGGGACGGGACGACCCGGCAGGAGGCGCGAGCGGGCGGCGACGACTGGCCCACCGACGTCCAGCCGCGGGTCAGCGGCTGACGGAGGGGGTCCTGGTCCATCCCGCCGCGCTTCGACGGGACGACGCGCAGGGAGACCTGCCGGTGCGGGCTCAGCTCCCGGCGTCTCCCGAGGGCAGCGCCGGGTCCGCTTTGAGGGCGACCCCGGACAGCTTGAGCCGCCGCGCCTCGCTCATCAGCAGGGCGAGCGTGGTCGCGGCGGCGGCGTAGCCGGTGCCGTGCGGCGGGCGGACGTTGGAGATGCAGTTGCGCTCCGAGTCGCGGCGGCCGCGGTGGGCGTCGTAGGTGAAGTACAGCCCGAGCGAGTCGACCGAGCTCATCCCCGGCCGCTCCCCGACGAGCACGACGACGTGCCGCGCCCCGACCGCGGTCGCGATCTCGTCGCCGAGCGCGACCCGGGCCTGGGTGGCGACGACGACCGGCGCCACCCGCCACCCGTCGAGCCGGTCGAGGATCTCGGCCAGCATCCCCGGGGCGTGCTCGGCGACCGCGCGGGGCGAGAGTCCGTCGGCGACGACGAGCACCACGTCGTGCTCCCCGCGCGGCAGGTCGGCGCCGCCGGCGAGACGACGGCCCAGGTCGGGCCGGGTCAGGTACTCGGTGCGGTCGGCCGGGGCCCCGGCGGCGCGCAGCGTGTCCACCCCGAGCGCGGCGATCCGGTCGGTGAGCGCGTCGACGTCGAGCGGGGTGTGCACGGCGTCGCGCGCCGCGGCGTGCGCGGCGCGAAGCTCCAGCAGCCGCGCGGTCGGCAGTGCGTCCCCGGCCCGGCCGAGCGCCACCCGCGCCCGGGTGGAGGCCCGCAGCAGCTCCAGCGGGTCCGCCGCGCTCACCCCACACCTGCCGTGAGCGCCCGGACCGCGGACGGTGCGAGCTCCTTGAGCCGTCCGTCCGGTGCCAGCATGTCCATGGTGGACAGCCACCCCTCGAACTCGGGGGCGGGACGCAGGCCCAGCACCTGACGGGCGTAGAGCGCGTCGTGGAAGGACAGCGACTGGTAGTGGAGCATCACGTCGTCGCCGCCGGGCACGCAGATCACGAACGAGCAGCCCGCCGCGCCGAGCAGGGTGAGCAGGGCGTCGGTGTCGTCGGCGTCGGCCTCGGCGTGGTTGGTGTAGCAGACGTCGACACCCATCGGGACACCCAGCAGCTTCCCGCACAGGTGGTCCTCCAGACCGGCGCGGGTGATCTGCTTGCCGTCGTAGAGGTACTCCGGCCCGATGAACCCGACGACGGTGTTGACCAGCAACGGGTCGAACGCGCGGGCGACGGCGTAGGCCCGCGCCTCCAGCGTCTGCTGGTCGACGCCGTGATGGGCGTCGGCGGACAGCGCGGAGCCCTGCCCGGTCTCGAAGTACATGCAGTTCCTGCCGACGGTGCCCCGGCCCAGCGACAGCGCCGCGTCGTGCGCCTCGCGCAGCATCGCCAGGGTCACCCCGAACCCGGTGTTCGCCGCCTCGGTGCCGGCGACGGACTGGAACACCAGGTCCACCGGGGCGCCGCGCTCCATGATCTCGATGGAGGTCGTGACGTGGGCGAGCACGCAGGACTGGGTGGGGATGTCGTAGCGGGTGCGCACCTCGTCGATCAGGTGCAGCAGGTCGGTGGTGCGCTGCGGCGAGTCCGTCGCCGGGTTGATGCCGATGACGGCGTCACCGCAGCCGAGCAGCAGCCCGTCGACGATGGACGCGGTCACCCCGGACGGGTCGTCGGTGGGGTGGTTGGGCTGCAGCCGGGTCGCCATCGTGCCGGGCAGCCCGACCGTCGAGCGGAACGCGGTGACGACCGGGGTGCGCCGCGCGACGGCGATCAGGTCCTGCAACCGCATCAGCTTCGAGACGGCCGCGACCATCTCCGGGGTCAGGCCGGGGGCGAGCGAGGTGGTGTCGGTGGTGGGATCGAGCAGGTGCTCGCGGAAACCGCCGACGGTCATCGACGCGACGGGGGCGAACGCCGCGCGGTCGTGCGAGTCGAGGATCAGGCGGGTCACCTCGTCGTCCTCGTAGGGGACGACCTGCTCGGTCAGGAACGTCGCGAGCGGCAGGTCGGCGAGCACCGTCTGGGCGGCCACGCGCTCGGACTCCGAGCGGGCGGCGACACCGGCCAGCACGTCCCCGGAGCGTTCCGGGGTGGCGGCGGCCAGCAGCGCCCGCAGGTCCGCGAATTCGTGGGTGTGCCCCCCGACGGAGGCCCTGCGGGTCGTCACGTGAGCTCGGCCTCCGCCTGTGCCAGCGCCGCGAACTCCTCGTCGGGGGCCGCGGCGACCAGGTGGTGTCGGGAGTAGAGCGCGAAGTACAGCATGAACAGGGCGAAGGCGCCGAGGGTCGCGCCCGCCGCGACCGGGTCGACGAGGAACGTCGCGATGACGGCGAGCACGGCGACGACCAGCGCGAACCCGGTCGTGACGACGCCGCCGGGGGTCCGGTAGGGCCGCGGCATCTCCGGCGCGGTCCGGCGCAGCACGATGTGGCTGACCATCATCAGCACGTACGACAGCGCGGCCCCGAACACCGCCATGTTCAGCAGCACGTCCCCCTGCCCGGTCAGCGAGAGCAGGAACCCGATCGCGCCGGGGACGATCAGGGCGAGGGTGGGCGCCTTGCGGCTGTTGGTCACCGACAGCACCCGCGGCAGGTACCCGGCACGCGACAGCGCGAAGGTCTGGCGGGAGTAGGCGTAGATGATCGAGAAGAAGCTCGCGACGAGCCCGGCCAGACCGACGTAGTTGACGACGACCCCGGCGGTCGACCCGCCGAGCGCCTCGACGAGCGGGTTGCCCGACTCCGACAGCGTCTGCGCGCCGAGCGCGCCGGTCGCGAGGACCAGCACCAGCGCCCCGGTGACGAGCAGGACCAGCATCGCGGCGACGATCCCGCGGGGCACGTTGCGCTCGGGGTCGCGTGCCTCCTCCGCGGCCAGCGGGACGCCCTCCAGCGCGAGGAAGAACCAGATCGCGAACGGCACCGCCGACCAGATCCCCAGGTAGCCGAACGGCAGGAACGGTGACGCCCCGGCGGCCGCGGTCGGCGCGATGTCGACGAGGTTCGCGGCGTCGAACAGCGGCACGGCGGCGACGGCGAAGATCAGCAGCCCGAGCACGGCGATCGCGGTGATCACGAACATGACCTTGAGGGCCTCGCCGACCCCGGCGATGTGGATACCGATGAACACCAGGTAGGCGGCGAGGTAGACCCACCAGCCGTCGGTGATCCCGAACAGGCCGAGTGACTCGACGTAGGCGCCGATGAAGGTGGCGATCGCCGCGGGGGCGATGGCGTACTCGATGAGGATCGCGGTGCCGGTCGCGAACCCGCCCCACGGGCCCAGCGCGCGGCGAGCGAAGGTGTAGCCGCCGCCCGCGGCGGGCAGCGCCGAGGACAGCTCGGCCATGCCCAGCACCATCGCGAAGTACATGCCCGCGATGACGACACCGGCGATCAGCAGCCCGCCGAACCCGCCCTGGGCGAGGCCGAAGTTCCAGCCGGAGTAGTCGCCGGAGATGACGTAGCTGACGCCGAGCCCGGCGAGCAGGACCCAGCCCGCCGCCCCGGTCCGCAGCTGTCGTCGTTCCAGGTACTCCGACGGATCGTGGGCCATGGCGTCCTCCCGGGCACGTCCTCGCCGACGGAACCGTCGGTGTGGGGACAAGCTAGGGAGTGCGGGCCGGACCGGGGTAGGGCCGCGCGGGGTAACCGTGTGAAGAGTGTGTGTCCGCCGCGGGGTGCGGGGCGGTGCGGGGCGGTGGCGCCCGCACCGCCCCGCACCGGGGTGCTCAGTCCGCGAGCTTGCTGATCGCCTGCGCCCAGAGGAAGAACTTGTTGGTGCCCAGGTCACGGACGGTCGTGATGTTGAACGCCTCCTTGAGGAGCTTCGCGTCGCCCTCGGAGACGCCCTTCAGCGCGTCGACGGGGGCGTCGGCCAGCTCCTCGACGCCCTTGCCCTCGTACGCCTTGTCGAACTTGCCGGCGATGTCGCCCACGACTGCTCCTTCCCGATGCGGCCCGGGGCCGCGTCCTACGGATGTGCGTGGGCCAGCCTGGCAGTGATCGTTGCGGGACCGAACGACCGACACCCGTGACTCGGTGAACGGGCGAGCGGGCCGCCGAGCGTGACCCCGCGGCGGTCAGTTCCCGCCCTGGCCACCCCCGCCGGGCCCGCCGCCAGGACGGCCCGGCGTCGCCTCGACGGTGGCCTGCGGCAGCAGGACCTGCTGGCCGTCGTCGAGGCCGGACCGCACCTCGGTGAACTGGTCGCCCACCAGGCCGGGGACGAACTGCCGGGTCACCGCGGCGCCGTCGTCGCCGGGCACGTCGACGACCGAGCGGCCGCCCTCCTGCCGGACGGCGGTGTTCGGCACCCGCAGCACCCCGTTGCGGGCCTCGGTGCGCACGTCGGCCTGCGCGGTCTGGCCGTCGCGCAGCTGCGGGTCGGTGCGGTTCAGCACGACGGTCGCGTAGTAGCTCACGACGCCCGACAGCTGCGTCGCGGTCGGCGCGACGGCCACCACGGTCGCCGGCAGGCTCACCCCGGGCAGCGCGTCGACGGTGACGTCGACGGTCTGATTCGGCGCGACCCGCGCGGCGTCGCTCTCCTCGAACGGGACGACCAGCTGATAGGTCTGCAGGTCGTTGAGGGTCAGGAACGGTGCCCCGCCCGCCGCGGACGCGCCGCCACCGGCGGCCCCCGCGCCGCCCGAGGCCGCCGACGCCGACCCGACGGCCTGCGGGATCCGGGCGTCGGTGCCGGGGGCGAGCGCGGTCGCGGCGCTCGCGGCGGGCACGACGTCACCGACCGCGCCGTTGATCGCGGACACGGTGCCGGCAACCGGGGCGCGCAGCAGGGTGTCGTCGAGGGCGCGCTGGGCATCGGCGAGGGTGTTGCGGGCGTCGGCGACCACGGCGTCCTGCACCGCGACGTCGGCAGGTGCGTCGTTGTTCGCCCCGGTGAGCTGCGAGCGGGCGTCGGACACCGCGCTCTCGGCGTTCGCGATCGAGACCCGGCCGGAGGCGGCGCCGGTGTCGCGGGTGCCCTCGGCCTGCGCCAGCGCCGTCTGCGAGGTGATGACCTGGCCCTTCGCCGTCGTCACGGCCTGCTCGTCGGTGGCGACGGCGGTGCAGGCCGGGTCGGTCGTCGCCGCGCCGAGGCCGGACCCGCCCGAGGTGCCGGACCCGCCGGACAGCCCGCCGAGCAGCCCGCCGCCGGACGGGTCGGCGGTGGGCTCCGGGGTCGCGGACGCGGTGCTGCCGCCGGAGCGCTTGCAGGCCCGCCGGTCGGTCTCCAGCTTCTCCTGGGCCGCGGCGAGCTGCTTGCGGTCGAAGGCGAGCTGGACCCTCGCCCGCTCGACGGCGGTGTCGTTCGCCGCGTTCTGCGCCCCGACCTGGTCGCGGGTCGCGGCCAGTACCGACTCGGCCGAGGCCAGGGACGCCTGCGCGGCCTCGACGGTGTTCGCGCCGGTCAGCTTGCCCAGCGACGCCTGCTGCTGGTCCAGCCCCGCCTGCGCGGCGGCGACCTGGGACCGGGCCTCGGCGTCGTCGAGCCGGGCGAGCGGCTGCCCGGCGGCGACGGTCTCGCCGACCTCCACGAGCAGCTCGGTGACCCGGCCGCCGTCGGTGAACCCGAGGTTCTGCTGGGTGATCGACACCAGCGACCCCGACGCCGACACCCCGGTGGAGACCACACCCCGGTCGACGACGGCCGTCGGCGGCGGCTGGTCCCCTCCGGTGCAGGCAGTGAGGCCGACGAGTCCGGCGAGCAGCAGGCTGCCCGCGAGCCGCAGTCGGGTCATGAAGTGCTCCTCGGTGCTGTCGCGGGCGCTGTCACTGGTGCCGCAGGGCGTCGATGGGCCGCATCCGCGCGGCCCGGTTGGCGGGGAAACCGCCCGCGAGCAGCCCGATCAGCAGGCTCACCCCGAAGGCGAGCACCACCGATCCGGCCGACACCGTCGGGGCGGGGAAGTCGGGTACGAGGCGGGGCAGGACGATCCCGGCCAGCACGGACACACCGACGCCGACCAGGATCCCGATGACCCCGCCGATGCCGGTGAGGACCATCGCCTCGATGAGGAACTGCTGCAGGATCGCGCGGCGGCGCGCGCCGATGGCCTTGCGGATACCGATCTCGCGGGTCCGCTCGGTCACCGTGACCAGCATGATGTTGGCGACGCCGATGCTCCCGACCAGCAGCGAGATGCCCGCGACCGCCGCGACGAAGATCGTCACGAAGCTCAGGACCTGCGAGGACTGGTCGAGCAGGCTCTGCAGCGCGGTGACGGTGTAGTCGCGGTCCTGCGGGTCGTCGATGCGGTGCCGGTCGTCGAGAACCGTCGTGACCTGCTCGACCGCCTGCGGCACCGCGTCGGTGGACACCGCGCGCACGGTGATCTGGTCGACGACGTCGCCGCCACCGGTCAGGTAGGCGCGTGCGGCGCCCAGCGGCATGACGGCGATGTCGTCCTGCTGGCCGTTGGCGGCGAGCACGCCGATCACCCGGAACGAGGTGCGGCCGATCCGCACCTCCGAGCCGAGCGCCTCGCCGGCGCGGCCGCCGAACAGCGTCGCCACCGGGTTGGGGCCGAGCACGACGACCTTCGCCCGGGTCGTGGCCTGGCGGTCGTCGAAGAACGACCCGACGACGAGCTCCCGGTTGGTGATGTCGAGGTAGTCGGCGTCGGCGCCGGTCACGCCGCTGCGGACGCTCCCGCCACCGGCCAGCTGCAGCTGCGCCGAGCCGGTCACCGTCGGGCTGACCGAGGCGACCGCGGGTGCGGAGGCCCGGTCCCGCAGGGCGCGGACGTCGGCGTCGGTGAGGTCGCGCGGCGTGCCGCCGCCGCTGATGCCACCGCGGTCCGGGGTGATCTGGATCTGGTTGGCGAGCGGGCCGAACGCGTCGGCGACGAAGCGCTGCAGACCGTTGCCGAAGGCGACCAGCACGATCACCGCGGCGACCCCGATGATGATCCCGAGCATCGTCAGCAGCGACCGCAGCGGCCCGGCCCGCAGGCCCCGTACCGCGATCCGCGCGGACTCCCAGATCGTCATCGGCGCTCGTCACCCACGATCCGGCCGTCGCGCAGGGTCACCACGCGCTTGGCGAACTCCGCGACCTCGGGCTCGTGGGTGATCAGCACGACGGTGCGGCCGCTCTCGTTCAGCTCCACGAACAGGTTCATGACGTCGGTGGTCGAGGCGGTGTCGAGGTTCCCCGTCGGCTCGTCGGCCAGGATCATCGAGGGGTCGGTGACCAGGGCACGGGCCACCGCGACGCGCTGCTGCTGGCCGCCGGAGAGCTCGTTGGGCCGGTGGTCGCCGCGGTCGCCGAGCCCGACCCGTTCCAGCGCGCGCCGCGCCCGGCCCCGGCGGTCGCGCCCGCCGGCGTAGACCAGCGGCAGCTCCACGTTGGCCAGCGCCGAGGTGCGCGGCAGCAGGTTGAACGACTGGAAGACGAAACCGATCTTCTGCAGCCGGACGTCGGCGAGCCGGTTGTCCGACATCCGGCCGACGTCGATGCCGTCGAGCCGGTAGGCGCCGGAGCTCGGCACGTCGAGGCAGCCGAGGATGTTCATCATCGTGGACTTGCCCGAGCCGGAGGGGCCCATGATCGCGACGAGGTCGCCGTCGTCGACGTGCAGGTCCACGGCGTCGAGTGCGCGCAGCTCGAGGGCTCCGGTCCGGTAGACCTTGGAGACCCCCTCCAGCTCGATCACGATTCCGGAGATTACGCACGGGGCGGTTCCGGGAAATCGTCGGGTCGCCGTCGGGAATGGTGCGCAGAAATATGGCGTCACCCGATCGGGTGGAAGGTTGCGCAGGGCCGTCACCTGCGGGTCGTCGATCAGTTAATGCGGATTCATTCCCATTCGACGGTCGAGAGCGGGGAGGTGTCCCCGAAACGGCGTCGCGAATTCGTGACCACCTCGTGACCGGTCCTGCCGCGGCTGCGGCCGGGCCCGTCCGGCTACGGTGCCGTGGACCGACGCCGGGAGGCCGCATGGGCGAGCGACGACACCTGCTGGAGGGGCTGGCCGGCCCGACCGTCGCGCTGGAGGCGGTGAACCGGGCGACCCACGAGTTCACCGGCAGGCAGGCCCGGCGGGCGGGGCTGCACCCGACCGACCTGTGGGCGTTGCGGCTGCTCGACGTGCACGGCTCGCTCGGGCCGACCGAGCTGGCCCGGCGGCTGGACCTGCGGCCGGCCTCGACCACCGCGCTGATCGACCGGCTCGAGGCGGCCGGCCACCTCGAGCGTGTCCCCGACCCGCACGACCGCCGCCGGGTCACCGTGCGCTCGCGGGAGGAGTCCTTCCGCGCGCGGCTCGCGCAGTGGGAGCCGGCCGTCCGGGCCCTCGACGACGTCGCCCGCCGCCTCTCCGCCGACGAGGGCGAGGTCGTCGAGCGCTACCTGCGCGCGGTCGTCGCCACGCTCGACGAGCTCGGCGCCGGGTAGTCCGGGAGCCGGAACGCGTCGACCGCGCCGGTCGGGGTGGCCCCGAGCAGCCCGGTCACCCGCTTCCCGACCGGGCTCGCGACGGCCCGGAACGCGGTGCGCAGCGTCCGGATCCCGGCCCGGGTCCGCGGGTTGGCCAGCGTCAGCGGCGGCAGCTTCTGCGCCTGCTCGGTCGCGGGCCTCAGCAGCTCCTCGTAGCGGTGTAGCGCACCCGCGGTGTCGCCGGGGCGGGAGGCCAGCTCCCCGGCCAGTACGTAGGCACCGATCAGGGCCAGGCTCGTGCCCCCGCCGCCCAGCGGCGACGGGCAGTACGCGGCGTCGCCGAGCAGTACCACCCGTCCCGAGCTCCAGCGCGGGGCCGTGACCTGCCCGACGGCGTCGAAGTACATCGGGGCCCCGCCCGGCCCGTCGCCGAGCTCCCGCATGATCCGCGGGGCGACCCAGCCCGCGTCGGCGAAGGTCCGCCGCAGGACGGTGCGGACGTCGGCGTCGCCGAGGGTCTCCAGGCCGCGCACCCCGGACAGGAAGGTCAGCATGGCGCGGGTGGTGCCCAGGTTGTCCGGGCGCAGGTGCACCCCGCGCGAGCCGGTCTCGTGGAACCAGTTCCACCAGGCGTCGTCGTCGGCGGTGCGGGGGATCGTCAGGTAGGCGCCGTACAGGCCGGTCTCGCGGACGGTGACGTCGTCGAACACCAGGTCGCGGGTGCGCGACCGCAGCCCCTCGGCGACCACGACGAGGTCGGCGGTGACCGTGGTGCCGTCGTCGAGGGCGACCCGGGCCGGGCCGTCGCCGGCGCCCCGGTCCTCGACGCCGGTGATCCGGGTGCCGAACCGGAACGCCGTGGACCCCGGCGCGGCCCCGATCAGCACCCGGGCCAGCTCGCCGCGCAGGATCTCCAGCTCGGCGGTCGGACCGTCGGCCGACCCGGTCGGGTCCATCGGGATCTCGGCGACCGGGCGCCCGTCGTCGCCGATCACGCGGAAGCCGACCTCGCGGGTGCCGGCGGCCCGCACGGCGTCCTCCAGGCCCATCCGGCGCAGGACCTCACGGGCGGTGCCACGGACGTCGATGTTGTGCCCCTCGTCGCGCTGCCGCGGCGCGCGCTCCAGGACGGTCGTCCGCCAGCCGTACGCGGCCAGGCGCAGGGCGAGCGCGGAGCCGGCGATGCCGGCGCCGGAGATGAGGGCGTGCCGGGAGGAGGCCATGGTAGTTAGATGACCGAACTATCCGGTCGGCTAAACCTGCGCGACGATCTCGTCGGCCACCCAGCGGGCGGCACCCTGCGGGAACGGGGCGGGCAGCCCCAGGACCACGTGCCCGAAGCCCGCGCCGACGGCGGCGGACACCCGCTCGCGGGCGTCCGCCGGGTCGTCGTAGGAGACGCCCAGGTGGATCGACCGGGTGATCTCCGCCGGGTCCCGGTCGATGTCGGCGCACAGCTCGTCGAGCAGCGCGCTGCGGGCGACGGCGTCGTCGAGGTCGCCGCCGGGGATGTTCCAGACGTCGGCGTGCCGGGCCGCGATCCGCAGCGTCGCCCTGGCCCGTCCGCCGATCACGATCGGCGGGTGGGCCTGCACCGGCTTCGGGCTGCCGAACGCGCCGGTGAGCCGCACCTGCTCGCCGTCGACGTCGAACGGCTCGGTCTCGGTCCACAGCCGCCGGATCACCGTGCAGGCCTCGTCGAGCGCGGTGACGGCGTCGGCGGTGGCGGCGAAGGGCAGGCCGTGCGCCTCGTACTCGCGGCGGGCGAGCGGGTGGTCCGGGCGGGACCCGACGCCGATGCCCAGGTCGAGCCGTCCGCCGGAGACGACGTCGACCGTCGTCGCGATCTTGGCCAGCACCGCGGGCGGGCGGAACCGGTTGCTGGTGACCAGCAGACCCAGACGCAGCCGTCGGGTCCGAGCGGCGAGCGCGGACAGGGTGGTCCAGCCGTCGAGGGCCGGTCCCAGCGGGTCGCCACCGATCGGCATGAGGTGGTCGAACAGCCAGGCGTGCTCGATGCCGGGCAGCTCGTCGGCCTCCAGCCAGACGCGCAGCAGGTCGTCGTAGGTGGTCTGCATCTGGGCGGTCATGATGCCGATGGACGCTCGGGACACGGGAACTCCTGTGCGGGGCGAGTGCGGACGATGAAACGGAACAGTGTTCCGGGTACGATACGGAACAGTGTTCCGGTCAGCAAGGGAGTGTGTGGTGGGAGTGCAGCGGGAACCGGTCCGGTCCGACGCCCGGCGCAGTCGTGCCGCCCTGCTCGAGGCCGCCGCGGCCGAGTTCGTGACCGCGGGCGTCGACGCGCCGGTCCGGGCGATCGCCGCCCGCGCGGGGGTCGGCGTGGGGACGGTCTACCGGCACTTCCCGACCCGGCCCGACCTGGTCGTCGCCGTCTACCGGCACCAGGTCGAGGGGTGTGCGGCGGCCGCACGGACCTGCCTGGACGCCGGTCCGACGCCGTTCGACGCCCTCACGGCCTGGGTCGGGGAGTTCGTCGACCTGCTCGTCACCAAGCACGGGCTGGTCGCGATGCTCGTCCACGACGACGGCCGCTCCGCCGCGCTGCACGAGCTGTTCCTGGAGCGCCTGCTGCCGGCGGGGGAGGAGATCGTCCGGGCGGCGCGGGAGGCCGGGCAGCTGCCGTCCGACGTCACCGCCTACGAGGTGCTGCGGGGGATCGGCAACCTGTGCTTCGGTGCCGAGGCCGACTCCGCCTACGACGCCCGCCGCGCCGTCGGCTTCTTCCTCGCGGGCCTCCGGGTTGCGTAACCGGAACAGCGTTCCTATATTTTCGGAGGAGGCTCCGTTTCGAGCTCTCCACTCCGTCTCCCGAAGGAGCGCACCATCGTGGACTCCACGATCTCCCTCACCGTCGACGGCCGTCGCCACGAGCTGACGGTCGACACCCGGACCACCGTCCTCGACGCGCTGCGTGACCGGCTCGGCGTGACCAGCGCCAAGAAGGGCTGCGACCACGGCCAGTGCGGTGCGTGCACCGTCCTGCTGGCCGCACCCGGCGAACAGGGGCCGGGCCGCCGCGTGCTGTCCTGCCTCTCGCTCGCCGTCGCCCACGACGACGCCGCGGTCACCACCGCCGACGGCCTCGGCACCGGCGCGGACCTGCACCCGCTCGCCGAGGCCTTCGTCGCGCACGACGCCTACCAGTGCGGCTACTGCACCCCCGGCCAGATCTGCTCGGCCGTCGGGATGCTGGACGAGGCCCGCGCCGGGCACCCCAGCGCGGTCACCGCCGACCTGTCCGGCGACGGGCCGGCCGTGCTGGACCGCGCCGAGATCGCCGAGCGCCTGTCCGGGAACCTGTGCCGCTGCGCCGCCTACTCCGGAATCGTCGACGCCGTCGGTGCCGTGGGCACCGGGACGGGGGCGTCGCGGTGAAGCCGTTCGCCTACACCCGTCCCGGCGACGCCGCGGCTGCGGTCGCCGTCGTCTCCGCCGACCCGTCCGCCGCCTACCTGGCCGGCGGGACCAACCTCGTCGACCACCTCAAGCTGGGCCTGGTCGAGCCGGGCACGCTCGTCGACGTCACCGGCCTGCTGCCCACCGGGATCACCCCGACCGCCGACGGCGGCCTGTCCATCGGCGCGGGCGCCCGCAACACCGACGTCGCCGTGGACCCGCGGGTCCGGCGCGACTACCCGGCACTGTCCGCGGCGCTGCTCGCCGGGGCCTCGGGGCAGCTGCGCAACATGGCGACGACCGGCGGGAACCTGCTGCAGCGCACCCGCTGCTCCTACTTCGCCGACCTCACCGCGCCCTGCACCAAGCGCGACCCCGGGCAGGGCTGCTCCGCGCAGCACGGCTGGGCCCGCCACCACGCGATCCTCGGCGCACCCGAGGGCGGCTGCATCGCGACCCACCCGTCGGACATGGCGGTCGCGCTGGCCGCGTTCGACGCCCGCGTGCACGTCCTCGGCCCGGACGGGGAGCGCACCGTCGCCGCCACCGAGCTGCACCGGCTGCCCGGCGACGACCCGGGCCGCGACACCGTGTTGGAGCACGGGGAGCTGATCACCTCGGTCGAGCTGCCCGCGCTGCCGGTCGCCGCGCACTCCACCTACCGCAAGGTCCGCGACCGCGCCTCGTACGCGTTCGCACTGGTGTCGGTCGCCGCGGCCCTCGACGTCGCCGACGACGGCACCGTCCGCGACGTGCGGATCGCCCTCGGCGGGGTCGCGCACCGGCCGTGGCGGGCGCACCGCGCCGAGCAGGCGCTGCTCGGCGGGCCCGCCACCGACGAGGCGTTCCGCGCCGCCGCGGCGGCCGAGACCGCCGACGCCCGCGCCGTCGACACCGCCGTCGGCGGCAACGCCTTCAAGATCCCGCTGGTGGCCGGCACGGTCACCGCCACCCTGCGCGGCCTCGCCGCGCACCGGACGGAGGCCGCATGACCAGCACCGTCACCCCCGGCACCACGACCGACGGCGCCGCGGGCACCTCGCACACCCGGATCGAGGGCCCCGCCAAGGTCACCGGCAACGCCGTCTACGCCTACGAGCAGGACGCGGTCGACCCGCTGCACCTGCGCGGCGTCGGCGCCACGGTCGCCCGCGGTCGGGTCCGCGCCGTCGACACCACCGCCGCGGCCGCAGTGCCCGGGGTGGTCGCGGTGCTCACCCCGGACACCGCGCCCCGGATCGACGGCAGCGCCACCCCCGAACAGACGGTGCTGCAGTCCGGCGAGGTGCACCACCGCGGCCAGTACGTCGCCGCCGTGCTCGCCGAGACCGCCGAGGCGGCCCGGGAGGCGGCGGACCTGGTCGTCGTCGGCTACGACGCCGAGCCGGCCACCACCGCGTTCGACCCGGGCTCGGCCGAGGCCTACACCCCCGAGGTCGTCGTCGCGTTCCCGCCGGACACGCGCACCGGCGACCCGGAGACGGCGTTCGACGAGGCTCCAGTGCAGGTCGACGCCACCTACACGACGCCGATCGAGTACCACCACCCGATGGAGCCGCACAGCACCGTCGCCCGCTGGGACGGCGACCACCTCACGCTGTTCGAGGCCTCGCAGGCGGTGTGGTCGGCCCGGCGCGAGCTCGCGCAGATGTTCGGTATCGGCGACGACGACGTCACCGTCGTCTCACCGCACGTCGGCGGCGGGTTCGGTACCAAGGGCACGCTGCACGGCGGGTCGGTGCTGGCCGTCGTCGCCGCCCGGGCGGTCCCCGGACGGTCGGTCAAGCTGGCGCTGACCCGCCGCGAGATGACCGACCTGACCGGCTACCGCCCGGCGACCGTGCAGCGGGTCCGGCTCGGTGCCGGGACCGACGGGCGGCTGCACTCCCTCGCCCACGACGTCGTCGAGTCCGGCGCGCGGATGGCCGAGTTCGGCGAGCCGACCGCAGTGATCAGCAGGCACCTCTACGCGTCGCCGCACCGGCGGACCTCGCACCGGGTCGTGCCGCTGGACCTGTCCACGCCGACGTACATGCGCGCACCCGGCGAGGCGCCCGGCAGCTTCGGCGCGGAGTCCGCGCTGGACGAGCTCGCCGTCGCGCTCGGGATCGACCCGGTCGAGCTGCGGATCCGCAACGAGCCCGACGTCGACCCCGACACCGGCAGGCCGTTCTCCAGCCGCAACCTCGTGGCCTGCCTGCGGCGCGGCGCCGAGCGGTTCGGCTGGGCCGACCGGGACCCGCGCCCGCGCACCCGGCTCGTCGACGGCTGGTGGCACGGCACCGGCGTCGCCGCCGCGTTCTTCCCGACCTTCGCGATGCCCGGCTCCGCCGCCGCGATCCGGTACGCCGACGGCGGTGCCGGTGCGCCGGGCCGCTACCGGGTGGACATCGCCGCGGCCGACATCGGGCAGGGCGCCCGCACGGTGCTCACCCAGATCGCGGCCGAGGCGCTCGGGGTGCGGCCCGCGCAGGTCGACCTGAACCTCGGCGACACCGGGCTGCCGCACGCGACCATGGCCGGTGGGTCGGCGGGTACCGCGTCCTGGGCGACGGCGATCGTCGAGGCCGCCGACCGGTTCCGCGACAAGTGGGGCACCGACCCCGAGGACGCGGCGGAGGCCGACGGCGTCGCCGGGCACGACCCGGCGATGGCCGAGTACGCGATGGGCGCGCACGGGGCGCACTTCGTCGAGGTCGCGGTGCACGCCGACACCGGCGAGATCCGGGTGCCGCGGATGCTGGGGGTGTTCGCCGCGGGCCGCATCCTCAACCCGCTGACCGCGCGCTCGCAGTTCCTCGGCGGGATGGTGTGGGGGCTGTCGATGGCGCTGCACGAGGAGGGCGTCGTCGACCCGGCCCGCGGGCACGTCGTCAACCACGACCTCGCCGGCTACCACGTGGCGGCGAACGCCGACGTCGGCGACATCGACGCCGAGTGGGTCGACGAGGACGATCCGCACGTCAACCCGGTGGGCGCCAAGGGGATCGGGGAGATCGGGATCGTCGGGGTGGCCGCGGCCGTCGCGAACGCCGCCCACCACGCCACCGGCGTGCGGGTCCGGTCGCTGCCGATCACCCTGGAGCACTTCCTGGGGGCCTGAGCGCGAGCGCCAGGACCCGCTCGGCCCGCTCGGCGAGCCGCTGCGGGTCCTGGGCCGCCGTCGCCGCCCGCAGGGCCCCCGCGTCGAGGCCGTCGGGCACACCGAGGGTGTACCAGCGCTCCAGCAGGTCCACGGTCATCTCGGGGTGGAACTGCACGCCCACGCTGCGACCGGCCACGAACGCCTCGTGTCCGGCCCCGCCGGCGGCGAGCAGTTCCGCCCCGGGCGGTGCGACGAGCTGCTCGGCGTTCCAGCAGAACCACGGCCCGGCCGGGAGGCGGCCGTCGGCCGGGTCGACCGTGTGCCATCCGATCCGGGCGGTCGGCAGCGTCGTCCGGGAGCCGCCGAGCGCCTCGGCGAGGAGCTGGGCGCCGAAGCAGATCGCCAGCACCGGCACACCGGCGTCGTGCGCCCGGCGCAGGAACGCGACCTCACGGACCGCCCACCCCGCGATCCGCTCCCTCGGCCACGGCGCGCCGAGGGTGACCACCAGGCCGGCCCCCGTCGGGTCGGGGAACCCGGCGTCGACGTCCGGGGCGTCGTACCGGTCCGCGGGCACCACCGTCGTCCACTCCGGACGGATCCCGCGTCGTTCCAGGGCCGGTCCCAACGCCCCGAGGCCGGCGACGTGGTCGTGGCCGATCACGATGGCGCGCACCGGCACATCCTGCCACCGCCCGGGTTTGTGCCGCGCGGTCGTGGGTAGTCCTCCGGCGGCCCGCGCCCGTGTGCGCACGGCGCCACCCCGGACTCCACCGCGTTCTCCGCGGCCGTCGGGTGGCCAGGGCTCCTCCGCGGTCGAACAGCCGGCCCCGCTTCCCGTATCACCTGCACGACCGACGGAGCCGTCGTTGATCCCGCACCACCCGAACTCCCCGGCCTCCCCGTTCACCGAGGGGCTGCGCCACCGCATGCGACTGGCGTGGCGGGCCGGCGCCGCAGCCGGCGCGGCCTGGTACCTCGCCACCCTCGTCCCCGGTGTGCTCGGCCAGTACCCCTACTACGCACCGCTCGGTGCCCTGCTCGTCTGCTACCCGACCGTCTTCGACTCGCTGCGCCAGAGCCTGCACGCCGTGCTCGCCACCGGGCTCGGTGTCGGTCTCGGCGCCGCCGCCCTGCACCTGGGCGGCGCGCAGTGGTGGGCGGTGGCCGCGGCTGTGCTGGCCGGGATCGCGGCGGGTGCCGTCCCCGTGCTGGCCACCGCCCGGGACCTGATCCCGACCGCGGCGTTGTTCACCATCCTCATCGGAGCCACCGACCCGTCCGGGTTCATGGCCGGCTACCTGGGGCAGACCCTGCTGGGGGTGCTCGTGGGGGTCGCGGTCACCCTGGTCCTGCCGCCCCCGCCGCAGAACGCCCGCGCGCACCGCGTGGTGGCGCGGCTGCGTGACGGCATCGCCGACCACCTGCAGGAGATGGCCGAGGTCCTGGCCGAGCAGTGGCCGCCGGAGCGCGAGGAGTGGACACGCCACCGCCACCACTTCGAGCCCCTGATCGACGCGACCCGGGAGGCGGTCCGTTCCGCCGACGCCGGGCGGCGGGCCAACCTGCGGGCTCGTGCCTACCGGGCGCGCGGCCAGCAGCTCTACGAGGCCGCGCAGACCCTGGAACAGCTCGCGGTGCTCGTCCGCGACATCAGCACGGTCCTGGCCCAGACGGCGTGGGCCGAGCGCACCGTGCTCGTCCTCGACCCCGCGCTGCGCACCCCGGTCGCGGAGGCGATGGGCGACCTGGCCACCGCGATCCGGTCGGCGGAGCTCGCGCACCTGACCCGCGGCCCCGCACCCGCCGGGCTCGACGGGCACCGCCGCCACCTGGCCGCCGCCCGGGACGCGCTGGACCGGGTCACCGACCGGCTCGACTCCCAGCGCGCGGGCTGGGAGGACAGCCTCGCCGCGTCGGGGATCGTGCTGCACCTGCGGCGTTGCCTGGACCACCTGCACGCCGGACCGGCCGACCGCAGCCCGGATCTGCATCCGGTGGAACGGTGACGTGTGGGCGGCCGCCGACGGGGTACGTCAGGTCCATGTCGGCGCTCGTACCCGGGGCGTACGCCGGCCCAGGTCCTGTCGGTTGAGATCCTGCAGCCGGCGGGGCCGCCCCCAACACCACTCCGATCACCGCGCACGCACGACGAGCGCCGACGACCTGTCGGGGTGCGTCGTCGGAGTTGCGCGCCGACGACGACGCCGAGCAGGGGTCAGTCCGCCAGCGGGCGGAACCGGCGCAGCCGCAGGCTGTTGAGCACCACGCACACCGAGCTGAACGCCATCGCCGCCCCCGCGATCATCGGGTTGAGCAGTCCGAACGCGGCCAGCGGGATCGCGGCCGTGTTGTAGGCGAACGCCCAGAACAGGTTGCCCCGGATCGTGCCCAGGGTGCGCCGGGAGAGCCGGACGGCGTCGGCCGCGGCCCGCAGGTCACCCCGGACCAGGGTGATGTCCGACGCCTCGATCGCCACGTCGGTGCCGGTGCCCATGGCCAGGCCCAGGTCGGCCCGGGCGAGCGCGGCCGCGTCGTTCACCCCGTCGCCGACCATCGCGACGACCCGGCCCTGCTCCTGGAGCCGCTCCACCACGGCGAGCTTGTCCGCGGGGAGCACGTCGGCGATGACGCTGTCCGGGCCGGGCTCGATGCCGACCTCACGGGCCACGGTCTCGGCGACGGCCCGGTTGTCCCCGGTGAGCAGCACCGGGCGCAGCCCGAGCCTGCGGAACTCCGCGATCGCCTCGGCCGACGTCGGCTTCACGGTGTCGGCGACGACGAACACGGCACGGGCGGCCCCGTCCCACGCGACGGCGACCGTCGTACGGCCCCGCGCGGCCTCGTCCGCGGCGACCGCGGCGAGGTCGTCGGGCAGCGGGACCGACCACTGCTCCAGCAGCCGCGGACGGCCGACGAGCACGGCGTGGCCGTCGACGACGCCCTGCACGCCGAGGCCCTCGTGGTTGGCGAAGTCCGTGACGGCCGGCAGGTCACCGACCCGCTCGGTCGCCGCACCGGCGATCGCGGCGGCCACCGGGTGCTCCGAGGCGCTCTCGAGGGCCCCGGCGAGGCGCAGCACGGTCGCCTCGTCGGTGCCGTCGGCGGTGTGCACGCCGGTCAGCGCCATGGTCCCGGTGGTGACGGTGCCGGTCTTGTCGAGCACGACGGTGTCGACCCGCCGGGTGGACTCCAGGATCTCGGGGCCCTTGATCAGGATGCCGGTCTGGGCGCCGCGCCCGGTGCCGACCAGCAGCGCGGTCGGCGTGGCCAGCCCGAGCGCGCAGGGGCAGGCGATGATCAGTACGGCGACGGCGGCGGTGAACGCCGTCGAGGCGAGGGCGCCGGTGAGGATCCAGACCAGCAGCGTCGCGGCGGCGATCACGGCGACGGCGGGCACGAACACCGCGGAGATCCGGTCGGCCAGGCGCTGCACCTCGGCCTTGCCGTTCTGCGCCTCCTCGACCAGCCGCGCCATCTGGGCGAGCGCGGTGTCCGAGCCGACCCGGGTCGCGCGCACGACGAGCCGCCCGCCGGAGTTCACGCACCCGCCGACGACGGTGTCCCCGGCCCGGACCTCGACCGGCACCGACTCACCGGTCAGCATCGAGACGTCGACCGCCGAGCGGCCGTCGACGACCTCGCCGTCGGTGGCGACCTTCTCCCCGGGGCGCACGACGAACTCCTCGCCCACGGCGAGGTCGTCGACGGCGACGCGCACCTCGGCGCCGTCGCGGAGCACCGTCACGTCCTTCGCACCCATCTGCAGCAGCGCGCGCAGCGCGGCACCGGCCCGGCGCCGGGAGCGGAGCTCGACGTAGCGCCCGGCCAGCACGAACGTGACGACCGCGGCGACGACCTCCAGGTAGATGTTCCCGCTGCCGTCGGTGCGCGAGATCGTCAGCTCGAAGGGGTGCACCATGCCGGGCATCCCGGCGGTGCCGAGGAACAGCGCGTAGAGCGACCAGGCGAGCGCGGCCGTCGTCCCCATCGAGACGAGGGTGTCCATCGTGGCGGCGCCGTGGCGCAGGTTCGTCCAGGCGGCGCGGTGGAACGGCGCGCCCGCCCAGCCCCAGACCGGCAGCGTCAGCAGCAGCGACACCCACTGCCAGCCGACGAACTGCCACGCGGGCGTCATCGCGAGGACGACGACCGGCACCGACAGCACGGCGGCTCCGATGAGCCGGTTCCGCAGGTCGCGCAGGTCGCGCTCGGGATCCTCGTCGGCTCCGGCGCTCGGCGGGGTGGCGGTGTAGCCGGCGGCCTCGACGGTCCCGAGCAGGGTGTCGAGCCCGACGCCGCCCGGGGCGCTGATCCGCGCCTTCTCGGTGGCGTAGTTGACGGTGGCGGTGACGCCGTCGAGCTTGTTGAGCTTGCGCTCGATGCGGTTGGCGCAGGACGCACAGGTCATGCCGCCGACGGCGAGCTCGATCTCGGTGACGGTGCTGCCCGCGCCGTTCTCGGCGACGGTCCCGGTCGCGGCTGCGCGGGGCAGGGCGGTGACGGGTCCGTGGGCCGGGGACGTGTCGCTCATGGTCGGTCCTCCGGGGGTGACCCGGCGCGGGTGGCGGTGGCGACCCGCGCCGGGTGGGTGGTCAGGGGGTGCTCAGACGAGCTGGTAACCCGCCTCGTGCACGGCGTCACGGACGGCGTCGGGGGAGATCTCGTCGTCGCTGGTGACGGTGACGGCGCCGGTCGGCAGGTCGACGGCCACGTCGGTGACGCCGGCGATCTCGCTGATCTCCTCGGTGACCGAGGCGACGCAGTGCTGGCAGGTCATGCCGGTGACGGTGTAGCTGGCGGTGCTCATCGTGCTCTCTCCCGTTCGGGGTTGGGGAACATCGGGTTCAGGACCGGACCAGCCGGGCGATCGCCGCGCTGGCCTCCCGGATTTTCTCCTCGGCGACGGGGCCACCCTCGGTGGCGGCGTCGGCGACGCAGTGCTTCAGGTGTTCGTCGAGCAGGCCCAGCGCGACGGCCTCGAGGGCCTTGTTGACCGCGGCGACCTGGGTCAGCACGTCGATGCAGTACTTGTCCGACTCGATCATCTTCGTGATGCCGCGGACCTGGCCCTCGATCCGGCGCATCCGCTTGACGTGCGCGTCCTTGGTGTCGGCGTAGCCGGGCATCGCGTCCTCCTCGGGGTCCACCGCCACCATACCCCTAGGGGGTAACGGTATCCACCGTGGCGGTAGCGTGCGGGGTGTGACGGACCGGACCCGGCTGCTCGTGCTCGTGCTGCCGGTGCTGCTCGGGCTGCTGGGGATGCACGCGCTCGCGGCGCCGCCCGTGTCCTCCGGTGTACACCACGCTCCCGCCGCCGCACCCGTCGTCACCCACGGGGGCACGCTCCACGACTCCCCGGGGCCGTCGCATCCCGGCCCGCACGGGGTCGCGCCCGCCGGGGAACCGGGGGCCGCGCATCCCGACCCGCACGGCGTGCCCCACGACGGGGCGTCGCACCTGCTGCACCTGTGCCTGGCCGTGCTCGCGGCCGGGGTCGCTCTGGCTGCGGCGGTGCTGCTGGCCGGGGTCGCGCCGCTGCCGTCGTCGCGGGGGCCGGCCGGTCCGGGGAGTCCGCGGACGGCACCGGCGGCCCGTCCGCCCCCGGTCCCGCGGCGGCTCGCGCTGCTCTGCGTGTCGCGGACGTGACCGGCCTCCGGCGCGGGAGAGCGCCGGAGCCGCCGAGCACCCACGACACGGGAGTACCGACACATGACACGCACGAACGTGGCGCTCGCCGCCACGGCACTGGCCGCCGCCCTCGTCCTGACCGGCTGCGCCGGCGGGGGAGCGTCCGCCCCGCCCGCGGCCTCGTCGAGCAGCGCCGACGTCGCCTTCGCCCAGGGCATGATCCCGCACCACGAGCAGGCGGTCGCGATGGCGCGGCTCGCCGACGGCCGCGCCGGAGCCCGGGTGCGCGACCTCGCCGCCCGGATCGAGGCGGCCCAGGGCCCGGAGATCGGCCGGCTCCAGGGGTTCCTGGCCGACTGGGGCGCCGCGCCCGCCGCGGACCACCACGGCGGTCACGGCGACATGGCCGGGATGGCCGGGATGATGTCCGACGAGCAGATGGCGGCTCTGGGGCGCGCGTCCGGCGCCGCCTTCGACCGGTCGTTCCTCCAGATGATGATCGCCCACCACGAGGGGGCGGTGACCATGGCCCGCGCCGAGCTCGACGCCGGGGTGGACCCGCGGGCGCGGGAGCTGGCGCAGCAGATCGTCGACGCCCAGCAGGCGGAGATCGCGGAGATGCGGACGCTGCTGGGCTGAGCGGAGATCGTCACGGCTGAGGGGTCCGGTGCCGGGAGCGGCACCGGACCCCTCGGACGCGGCGATCGTCGTCGCGACGTCAGGTGAACGAGATGTGCACGTGGTCCATGTGGTTCGCCGTCGCCCCGCCCCGGTCCTCCTGGGCCTTCCAGCCGCTGCCGGTGTCGATGCGCTGCTGCCAGATGATGTAGGAGATCCCGAGGTCGTCCCGGTTCTGCCGGGCGTAGGCGGCGAGCCGGTCGCCCGTCGCCTTGTCGACCATGAAGTCCAGAGCCTTGCCGCTGGGGTGGTCGGAGGCGTTGCCGCGGCTGCCGATGCCCAGCACGGAGTCGACGCCGAACAGGCAGCGCAGCTTCTCCCCGGCCGTCGCCACGTTCGCGGCGACGCCCTCCATGCCCGCGGTGCCCAGGGCACACGTGGTGGACCCGGTCGGGCCGCCACCCGAGGGGGCGCCGGAGGTCCCGGCCGAGGACCGCGCGGAGTCGGCGGCGCGGGCGGCCGCCTCCCGTGCCTCGCGGGCGGCGGCACGGGCGCGCTCGCGCGCCTCGTCGCGGGCCTTCACCGCGGAGCCGACCGCACCGTCCGCGGCGCCGACGATCGCGTCGACGTCGACCGGGGGCGGCGGCTCGGCCAGCGACCGGGCCGCGCCGGCGTGCGCCGTCGGCGTGGCCGGGACCGCGTCGGCGAGCGAGGCGTCCGCGGCCGGGGTGCTGAACGCCTGCAACGCGAGGTCGTCGACCCGGGGGAGCCCACCGCCCGTCGCGGCGTGCGCGGCGACGAGGCCGCCACCGGCGAGCGCGGAGGTGAGTGCCTGCAGGGTGCGGGCCCGCCCCGCGCGGCGGTGCCTCCCGCCCCGCTCCGGGCCGACGTCACGGGTGACGACGGTCGTCGACGGCAGGGGTCGGCTCGGGTCGGTCCGGCTCGGGGAGCGCCGGGCCGCCACGGAGCCGGGGATGTTCCTCGGCACGCAGGGCGTCCTTCCTCGTCGGAGACGGCTGCGCCCGGGTGCCTGGGGAGCGGGGCGCGCGGGTCCTGCTGGGGATCAGGACCGTGACCGTTCCGTGATCGACCGTACGGATCGGGTTGTCCGCGTGGGGCCGGTCCGCGACCACCGGCTGTCGCGGTGCTGCGAGTGGCGGGCCGCTCGGCCGGAAGGATCAACCGTGATCCACCTGTTGCCGAGGTCGGGTCAGGCGTCCTGGACGTTCCAGGTGCCCGCGGCGTAGTCGAGGGTGACCCGCAGGGCGCCACCGTCGCCGTGGCTGACGTAGACGAGCCGGTCGTCGGTGGCCTCGGCCACCTCGGTCCGCGCGTCGTACAGCCAGGGGTGGCGCCTGCGCAGGCCGATCAGCTCCTGGTGCACGGCCAGGACGTGCGGGTCGGCGCCGGAGGGGAGGGACCCGTCGGCGGGGAACTCGGGGCGGACCGCGTCGTCGCCGCCTGCCCGCTCCTCCTTGACCCCGGTCAGGCCGAGCTCGTCGCCGGCGTACACCGACGGCGTGCCGCCGACCGTGCACAGCACGGCGACGGCGAGCTCGATGTGGCGGCGGTCGTGCAGCTGCGACGCGAGCCGGGTGACGTCGTGGTTGCCGACGAAGGTGTTCGGCACCGCGGCGGCGACGAACCGGTCGTGGCGTTGCAGCGCCCACGCCAGCTCGTGCGGGTTGCCGTCGTTGAGGCTCGACCAGATCGCCTTCCACAGCTCGTACTGGGTGAGCGCGTCGATCGTGGTGGCGGCGGTGACCGCGTCGTGCTCGCCGTGGATGACCTCGCCGAGGAACCAGGCATCCGGGTGGCGCTCGCGGACGCGGGGGAGCACGTCGGCCCAGAAGTCGTCGGGGACGGTGTAGGCGGCGTCGAGCCGCCACCCGTCGGCGCCGCGGTCGAGCCAGTGGCAGAGCACGTCGGCGACGTGGTCGCGGACGGCGGGGTTGTCGTGGTCGAGGGTGTGCAGGCCGGGGTGGCCCTCGAAGACGGCGATCTCGCCGTCGTCGGTGTGCCGGAACCAGGCGTCGTCCGGCCCGCCGGGGTCGGCGCGGGCGGCGAGCAGCCGCGGGTGCTCGGGGCCGACGTGGTTGAACACGCCGTCGAGGAGGATCCGCAGGCCGCGCCCCTTCGCCTCGGCGACGAGCGCGTCGAAGTCGGCGTCCGAGCCCAGGCGCGGGTCGATCCGCAGGTGGTCGGTGGTGTCGTAGCCGTGGGTGGCCGAGGCGAACACCGGGCCGAGCAGCAGCCCGTTGGCCCCCAGCGCGACGGCGTGGTCGAGCCAGCCGACGATCCGCCGCAGCGAGTGGTCCGCGCCGTCGCCGCGGTCGGGGTGGGCCCCGGTGAACCCCAGCGGGTACACGTGCCACCAGATCGCGTGCCGTACCCAGTCCATCCGCGCGACCCTAGTCGTCGAACGGGTCCCCGGCCCGCGCCCCGCCGAGCGCGCGGAGCAGCGAGGCGAACCCGCCCGCCACGTGCGCCTCGGTCGCGGCGGCGGCCCGGTCGGCGTCGCCGTCGGTCACCGCGTCGAGGATCGCCCGGTGCTCGGCGGACGAGGCGGCGGCGCGGTCGTCGTCGTGCAGGGTCAGGTCCCACGGGAACGCCTGCCACAGCGCGGCGATCCGCTCCGGCAGCGCGGGCACGCCGCACCGGTCGTAGAGCAGGAAGTGGAACTCGCGGTTCCGCTCGCGGGCGGCGGCCGGGTCGTCGGCGGGGCGGTCGAGGACGGCGCGGGCCCGGGCGAGGTCGTGCCGCGAGACCCGCGGCGTCGCGCGGCGGACCGCGTGGGCCTCGGTGAGCCGGCGCACCACGTAGGTGGCGGTCACCCGGTCCACGTCGACGCCGGCGACCCGCACCCCGCGGTGGTGCTCGGCGACGACCAGCCCCTCCGCGGACAGCAGGCTCAGCGCCTCGCGGACCGGGGTGATGGACGCGCCGAAGCGGCGGGCCAGCTCGTCCTGGCGCAGCGGCGTCCCGCGGGCGAGGCCGCCGCCGAGGATGTCGCGGCGCAGCTCGTCGACGATCCGGTCCCGCTTGGTGCTCACCGCTCGTCGAGCCAGGCGAGGACGGCGTCGGTGTGCTCGCCGACGGCCGGGACCGGGTCCATCCGCGCGGTCCGCCCGGCGACGGTGATCGGCGGCTGCAGTGCGCGCAGCGGCCCGACCGGGCTGCCGACCTCGGTCCACCGGCCGCGCGCGGCGAGCTGCGGGTGCTCCAGCACCTCACCGACCTCGCGCTGCCGGGCGTGCGCGATCCGCGCCTGGACCAGCCGCGCGACGAGCTCGTCGCCGGTCAGGCCCGTGAGCACGGTGTCGATCTCGGCGTGCAGGTCGGGGCGGTTCTCCACCCGGGCCCGGCCGCTCGCGAACCGCGGGTCGGTCGCGACCTCCGGGCGTTCCAGCACGACCTCGCAGAACGTCGCCCACTCCCGTTCGTTCTGGATCGACAGGACGACGTCGGTGCCGTCCCCGGCGGAGAAGGTGCCGTACGGGGCGATCGCGGCGTGGCTGGTGCCGGTCCGCTGCGGGGCGGTGCCGCCGTAGCCCGCGTAGTAGAGCGGATAGCCCATCCACTCCACCAGCGAGTCGAACAGGCTGACCTCGAGGTCGGTGCCCTGCCCGGTGCGTTCCCGCTCGTAGAGCGCGGACAGGATGCCGGAGAAGGCGTACATGCCGGCACCGATGTCGGCGGCCGGGATGCCGCTCTTCGCCGGCGCGTCCTCGGTGCCGGTGATCGAGACGAGCCCGGCCTCGGACTGGATGAGCAGGTCGTAGGCCTTGGCGTCGCGGTACGGGCCGGACGAGCCGTAGCCGGAGATCGAGCAGGTCACCAGCCGCGGGTACCGCTCGCGCAGCGCCGCGGCACCGAGCCCGAGCCGCTCGGCGGCGCCCGGGGCGAAGTTCTGCACGAACACGTCGGCCCGTTCCAGCAGCCGCAGCATCGTGGCGCGGCCGTCGTCGGACTTGAGATCGAGGGTGACCGACTCCTTGGACCGGTTCAGCCACACGAAGTGGCTGGACATGCCGTGGACGGTCTCGTCGTAGTCGCGGGCGAAGTCGCCCGAGCCTTCGCGTTCGATCTTGATGACGCGGGCGCCGAGGTCGGCGAGGTGCCGGGTCGCCAGCGGGGCGGCGACGGCCTGCTCGCAGGACACGACGACCAGCCCGTCCAGGGGGAGCGCCATCAGATGCTCCGCCTGTCGTCCCGGCCGATGCCGGACGCACCCCCGGTGACGATCGCGACCTTGCCCTGCAGTGCGCCCGCGGCCATGACGGCTCCTCGACGTCGAGACGATGCCTGATCTCCGGAATAATGCACAATCCAGCGAGATCATGCATCCCCGAGGTCGAGCCGCGTCGATCAGCACGTTGCGGCCCCCGGTGGGGCGGAGACGTGCTGATCGGATCGGCCGCGCGGTCCTCAGCCCACGGCGCGGGCGGCGGCGACGAAGTCGCGGACGCGGGCGTGATCCTTCACGCCGCGGGACGACTCGACGCCGCTGGAGACGTCGACGCCCCAGGGGCGGACCCGGCGCACCGCGGTGGCGACGGTGTCCGGGTCCAGCCCGCCCGCGAGCAGCCACCTCCCGGCCGGTCGCGGGTCGAGCGCCTCGGCGTCCCAGCGCTCGCCGGACCCGGCGACGGGCGAGTCGAGCAGCAGCACGTCCTCGCCGTACAGGCCCACGGTGAGGTCGGGGTCGTGGGCCAGCGAGGTCGCCCGCCACAGGGTGATCGGCGCGCGGGCGGCCACGGTGAAGTCGTCGCGGGTGTAGCGGCCGTGCAGCTGCAGCACGTCGGCGCCGGCGTCGGCGGTCACCGCCGCGGCCCGGTCGGCGGGCAGGTCGGCGACCACGACCACCGACCGCACGCCCTCCGGCACCCGGGCGACGAGCGCGCCCAGGTCGGCCGGGTCGACGTGGCGGGGGCTCGGCGTGTACACGACGAACCCGACCGCGTCGGCGCCGGCGGCCACGGCCGCGTCGACGTCACCGGGGGTCCGCAGCCCGCACACCTTGACGAACACGCGCCCGACCCTACGGGGCGCCGGGCCTCAGAGCTCGAGCACCAGCCGCGGCGACCGGGAGCGCGACACGCACAGCATCATCACCTCGTTCGACGCCCGCTCCTCCTCGGTGAGCAGCGAGTCCCGGTGGTCCGGTTCGCCGGCCAGCACCCCGGTCTCGCAGGTGCCGCAGGTCCCCTCCCGGCACGAGGACAGCGTCGCGATCCCCGCGCCCTCCAGGGCGTCGAGGATCGAGCAGCCCGCCGGGACGGCGACGACCGTTCCCGACCCCGACAGCTCCACCTTGAACGCCTCGTCCGGGCCGTCGAGCGCGCCGGGCCGGGCGGAGAACCGCTCGACGTGCACCGGCACGCCGAGACGCTCCCCCTCGGCCTCGACGGCGGCGAGCAGCCCCTCCGGCCCGCAGCAGTACACGGGCCGCCCGGCGGCCGCGGCCAGGATCCCGGCGACGTCGAGCAGCCCGGCCTCGTCCTGCGGCACCAGGGACACCCGGTCGGGATGACGCCCGGCGAGCTCGGTGAACGCCATCGACGCCCGGCTGCGCCCCCCGTGGACGAGCCGCCAGTCCGCGCCCGCGGCGTGCGCCGCCGCGATCATCGGGACCAGCGGGGTGATGCCGATCCCGCCGGCGACGAACACGTAGCCCGGGGCGTCGACGAGTGCGAACCGGTTGCGCGGCCCGCGGACGAGCACCGTGTCGCCCTCGGCGACGACGTCGTGCACGTGCGCCGAGCCGCCCCGCCCGGCGGGTTCGCGCAGCACCGCGACCCGGTAGACCGAGCGCTCGCCCGGGTCCCCGCACAGCGAGTACTGGCGGACGAGGTCCGCGGTCAGCACGAGGTCGAGATGCGCACCGGGCGTCCACTCCGGGAGCTCGGCGCCGGACGGGTCGCGCAGGGTCAGCAGCACGACGTCGTCGGCGAGGAGCTCCTTCTTCTCCACCACCAGGTGCAGCTCGGGGTCGGTCACGACGTACTCCAGGTCTCGTGGTCCACGGGGCAGCCCAGCAGCCAGTCCCACAGCGGCACCGGGTCGTCGAAGACGCGTTCGGCGCCGCAGTGGCACACCGCGCGCAGCAGGTCGGTGCCCAGCACCCAGTGGATGCGCTGGACACGGTGCCCGTGCAGGACGGGCGGGGCCTCGGGGATCGCGCTCACCGGGCGGGCGCCGGGGACGGGACCGCCGGTGCCGCGCCGGCCATCCGGGCGAGCATCCGGCGCGCGGCGAGCCCGCCGGTGTCGATGTTGACCGACAGCTCCTGGTAGCCCGCCGGCTCGGTCGCGATCACCTTCTCCAGCACGTCGAGCGCCTCGACGTCCTGCAGCACGACGGTGCGGTTCTGCTCGGCGAGGAACGCCGAGACCTCGACGTCGGCGAGGGCGAAGTCGCGCGCGACCATCCAGAAGTCGTGTGTGGAGTGCTCGGTCTCCGGGGTGATCGCGTAGACGACCTCCACGTGGAAGGCGTCCGGGTCGGAGCCGTCGGCGTGCGGGACGGAGCCGACCGGCGCGATCCGGGAGTGCAGCTTGTACAGGCACGGCGGGGTGTACTCGATGTCCTGCCAGCGCGAGATCCGCCCGGACAGGCCGGTGGAGCGCTCGTAGAACGGCGGGCACTCGGCGTCGGCCATGTGCCGCGAGACGTAGACGACGCCGGCGTCCTCGTCGACCTCGGTCGAGATCGGGGTGGCGGCGACCTCCGGAGTGCCGATGTAGCCGCCGTGCATGTAGGTCTCGTGCGACAGGTCGAGCAGGTTGTCCACCAGCAGCGAGAACCGTGCGGCCAGCGGCTCCATCCCGCGCACCGTGGTCCACGCGGCGTCGTCGAGGTAGGTCGCGCGGGGGATGCGCAGCGGGTCGGCGCGCTCCGGGTCCCCGATCCAGACCCAGATCAGCGAGTCCTGCTCGACGACGGGGTAGGCCGCCAGCCGGGCCGTGCGCGGCACCCGGTTCTGCCCCGGCACCGCCACGCACTTCCCGTCGGCGCCGTAGGTGAATCCGTGGTAGCCGCAGACGACGGTGTCGCCGACCAGCCGGCTCGGGGCCTGGGACAGCGGGAACCGGCGGTGCACGCAGCGGTCGGCGTGCGCGGTGACCTGGCCGGCCTCGGTGCGCCAGAACAGGATCGGCTCGTCGCAGATCGTGCGGCCGAACAGCTCGCGGCCGATCTCGGCGGAGTAGGCGGCGACGTACCACTGGTCGCGGGGGATCGAGCTCATGCGGAGACTCCCTGGGTGGTGGGGGTGTCGGATCGGCGGAGCAGCAGGACGAGGGCGGCCGCGCCGACGAACACGGCCGCGAAGAGCAGGTAGAGCGACTGCGGGGTCGCTCCACCGTCGAGCAGCGCCCCGGCCAGGGTCGGCGCGAGGATCGCCCCGGACCGGCCGACCGCGAGCGCGGTGCCGACGCCGGTGGTGCGCACGTCGGCGCCGTAGGAGGTCGGTGCCATCGCGTACAGCCCGGCGACGCACCCGTTGACGAACAGCCCGACCAGCGCGGCGACGACGAACGCCACCGCGAGCGAGGAGGTGCTGGCGATGAACACGGCCAGCAGCACTGCGGTGGCCAGCAGGTACCCGGCGAGCACGTGCCGCAGCGGGAACCGGGCGGCGAGCAGGCCGAGCCCGGCGGCACCGAAGATGCCGCCGACGTTGAGCAGCGTGCCGCCGGCGATGCCCGCGTCCGGGGAGAGCCCGGCCTCGACGAGCAGGGTCGGCGTCCAGCTGGTGACGAAGTAGAACCCGGCCATCACGCAGAAGAAGCTGATCCAGAGCAGCACCGTGGTGCGGCGCAGCGCCGGGCGCAGCAGCGCCCCGTACCCCGCGGCGACGCCGGTCCGCACCGGAGCGCCGTCGGGGAGGGCGGGCAGCGCCGCGTGCCCCATCCGCGCCAGCAGCGCGTTGACCCGCTCCAGCGCGCCGGCCGGGCGGCGCACGAGCAGGAAGTCCAGGGACTCCGGCAGCCGCCACCAGACCAGCGGGACCGCGGCCAGGGTCGCCAGGCCCCCGGCGAGGAACACCGACCGCCAGCCGAACTGCCCGATCAGCGTCGCCGCGAGCACGCCGCCGAGGACGGCCCCGATCGCGTAGCCGGTGGAGTTCAGGCTGACCGCGAGCCCCCGCCAGCGGGCCGAGGCGTACTCCGCGGCGACGACGTTGCTGGTGGCGAGGATGCCGCCGACGCCGAGCCCGGTGATCAGCCGCAGCGCGCCGAGCTGGCCGGGGGACTGCGCCGCGGCCGAGCCCAGCATGGCGAGGCCCGCCACGACCAGGCAGCCCAGCACGATCGGCCGCCGCCCGACGCGGTCGGCCCACGGTCCGATGAGGACGGAACCGGCGGCCATGCCGACCAGGCCCGCGGACAGGAGCAGGCCGAGCTGGCTGCCGGACAGGTCCCACTCGGTGGCGACCGAGCGGCCCGTGAAGGCCATGACCAGCACGTCGAAGCCGTCGAGGACGTTGAGCAGGACGCACGCCGCGACCGCGCCCCACTGGTACCGGGACATCGGTGCGTCGTCGAGCAGGCGGCGGACGGTGTCCGCCGCGGGGGGTGGGCGCATGGTGGGACTCCGTCGTCTCCGCGCGGTCGTGGTGGTGCAGCGAGGATGCGGGGCGACGGGGGCCGCGCCGTACGTTCCTTCCGGATAATGGAAGGGTTTCAGCGCGTGGAGGTGCTGAGCGCGCGGCTGATCCCGGCGGCGGTGGTGCGCACCAGCGGGGCGAGCGCGCGGGCGGAGACGCTGCCGTGCCGCACGACGAGCGAGACGGCCGCGACGACCTGGCCACGGGCGTCGGAGACGGGGGCGCCGACCGACAGCGCGTCGTCGGTGACCTGCCGGTCGCTGACCGAGTGGCCGTCGCGGCGGACGTCGGCGAGCATGCGGCGCATCCGCTGCGGGTCGGTCACCGTGAACGGGGTGTAGCGCTCGATCCGCGCGCCCAGCACCTCGTCCTGCAGCTCCGGCGGCGAGTGCGCGAGCAGCACCAGCCCGACCCCGGTCGCGGTGAGCGCGAAACGCCCCCCGACCCGGGTCTGCACCGGGACCGCGCCGGACCCCGCGAGCCGCTCGACGAACACCACCTCGGCGCCCTCGCGCACCGCGAGCTGCACGTTCTCCCGGGTGACCCGGGACAGGTCCTCCAGGAACGGCAGCGCCGTCTCGCGCAGCGCCTGCCCGCGCGGGGCGAGCGCGCCGAGCTCCCAGACGCGCAGCCCGATCCGGTAGCGGCCCTCGTCGTCACGTTCCAGCGCGCCCCACGCCGCCAGGTCGGCGACGAGCCGGTGCGCGGTCGACAACGGGACGTCGGCGTGCCGGGCGAGGTCGCTGAGCGACAGCGCGGGCCGGCCGGGGCCGAACGCGTCGAGCAGGCCGAGCGCGCGCACCACGACCGACCCGGTCGGTCCCACCGGGTGGCCGCGACGCGACGTGGTCATGATCGCCGGTATCAGGCGTCGTAGTCGACCGTGGCGGTGTCGGTCACCGGGCGGGACTGGCAGGTGAGGACGAACCCGGCGGCGACCTCGTCGTCCTCCAGTGCGTAGTTGCGCCGCATGGTCACCTCGCCGTCGGTCACCTTCGCGCGGCACGTCCCGCACACCCCGCCCTTGCAGGCGAACGGCAGGTCGCCGCGGACCTTCTGGGCGGCGTCGAGGACGTACTCGCCCGCCGGGACGGCCAGCGTCGTCGACCGTCCGTCGAGGACGACCGTGACCTGGGCGCCGTCGCCGTCCGGCCCGGGCTCGTGGCGGTCGAGCTCCGGCGGCGGCTCGTCGACGTAGAACAGCTCGCGGTGCACCCGGCGCCGCTCGACGCCCAGCTCACCGAGCACCGCGACCGCGGCCTCGGTCATGCCGAGCGGGCCGCACAGCCACCAGTCGTCGACGTCGCCGGTGTCGACCAGTGCGGTGAACAGCAGCCGCAGCCGGTCGGCGTCCAGCCTGCCGCTGACGATCTCGGCCTCGGTGGGCTCGCGCGAGAGCACGTGCAGCAGGTGCAGCCGCGGGCCGTAGCGGTTCTTCAGGTCGGCGATCTCCTCGGTGAACATCACCGTGTCGGTCCGCCGGTTCCCGTAGACGAGGGTGACGCGGGTGTCGTCGTGCGCGGCCAGCAGCGACGCCGCGATCGACAGCACCGGGGTGATCCCGGACCCGGCGGCGACGAGGCCGTGGTGCGTGCCCGCGGTCAGCTCCGGGGTGAACGACCCGGCCGGCGGGCCGACCTCGACGACGTCGCCCGGGGTCACCTCGTCGACCAGCCAGGCGGAGAACAGGCCGCCGTCGACCCGGCGCACCCCCACCCGCGGTGCGGCCCCGGCGGCGGAGCAGATCGAGTACGACCGGCGCTCCTCGCCGTCGGCGGTGTCCTTGCGCAGTGTCAGGTACTGGCCGGGCCGGAAGTCGTAGTGCCCGCGCAGGTCCTCGGGGACGTCGAAGGTGACGGCCACGGCGTCGTCGCACAGCCGGTCGACCTCGGTCACCACGAGCCGGTGGAAGCCGGCGGGCAGCGCGTCGTCCTCGGCCAGCAGGGCCTCGATCTCGTCGTCCAGGTCGAGCGTCGTCCGGCCGTACGCCTGGTTGGCCCGGGCCTGCCACGCCGCCGCGCGCCGCTCGCTCATCGGATCTCCTCGCCGGTCCGGTCGATCACCGGGCGCGCTCCGCTCCTCGCCCGCCGGGGCTCGCTGTGATGCTCACACACCCTCAGATCTCCTTCATGTGCTCGAACGGCTCCCGGCAGGTGGTGCACCGCCGCAGCGCGGTGCACGCGGTCGGGCCGAAGCGCGACAGCTCCTCGGTCGCCCGGGACCCGCACTGCGGGCAGGGCACGACCGTCGACGGCGCGTCCAGCGTCAGCGGGATCGGTCCGTCCGTCCGCGGGGCGCTCCCGGGGGGCGCGACGCCGGCCTCGGCGAGCTTGCGCCGCCCGGCCTCGCTGATCCAGTCCGTGCTCCAGGCGGGGGAGAACACCGTCCGCACCTCGACGCGCGCGTACCCGGCCGCGGTGAGCGCGCCGCGGATGTCCGCGCGCATCTCCTCGATCGCCGGGCAGCCGGAGTAGGTCGGGGTGATCGTGACCGTCACGCGGTCGTCCTGTTCGGACACCGAACGGATCACGCCGAGGTCGTCGAGGGTGAGCATCGGCATCTCGGGGTCGACGACCTGCGCGACGACCGTGCCCGCCCCGCTCACCAGGACGCCCCGGGGTGCCGGCGCGCGAGGCTCTGCAGCACGACGAGCGCGGGCTCCAGCTTCTCGGTGTGCACGCCCTGGCGGCCGCCGCGGCCCCCGACCGTGCCGGTGGCCGGGACCTGCGGCACGGTCAGCGTGGCGCGCCCGATCACCTGCGCGAGCACCGCGTCGACCTCCTCGCGGGTGTCCGCCGGGTCGACGGCGACACCGGCGGCGACCAGGCGTCGCTCGGTGTCGGTGGTGCGGAACAGCTCGCCGAGGTGCGGCCACACCCACTCCAGCGCGTCCTGCATGCGCCGGTGCGACTCCGGCGTGCCGTCGCCGAGGCGCAGCGTCCACCGCGCGGCGTGGTCACGGTGGTAGGTGACCTCCTTGACCCCCTTCGCGGCGACGGCGGCGACCACCGGGTC
This sequence comes from Pseudonocardia sp. 2-7, assembly GCF_056341085.1. Lineage (NCBI taxonomy): Bacteria > Bacillati > Actinomycetota > Actinomycetes > Pseudonocardiales > Pseudonocardiaceae > Pseudonocardia > Pseudonocardia sp. 2-7. The sequence goes on along the minus strand of NZ_CP094507.1, from coordinate 4,055,062 downwards.
GGCGGAGTCCGTGAGCCGGTGCAGCAGCGCGAGCCGCCAGGTGGAGAACACCAGCAGCCGGGCGATGGCGCGGGCGAAGTCCAGGTCGTCGGACGGCTCGACGAGCCCGACGCAGCGGAACTCCGACACCTCGCGCCAGTAGGCCAGCGCGTCCTCGTCGCGGCCGGTCAGGTGCCCGGCGCGCGACAGCAGCACCCGGGCCTGGCCGAGCAGGTCGAGCGCGGTGTTGGCGAGCGCGACCTCCTCCTCCAGCTCCGGGGCGTTGGAGACCCATTCGGTCAGCCGGTGGGACAGGACCAGCGCGTCGTCGCCGAGCATCAGGCAGTACTCCGCGAGGTCCGCCGGATCGGTGCCCGCGGGAACCGGCGCGACGATGTCCGCCTCGCTGTCCTCGAACCCCGACCCGAACGCCCAGCGCGGGTCGTCGCCCTCCTCGGTGAGGCCGTCGTAGACGGAGCCGCTCACAGGTGCGGCACCTCCTCCGGGATCGCGTAGAACGTCGGGTGCCGGTAGACCTTGTCCCCGCTCGGGGCGAAGAACGGGTCCTTCTCGTCCGGGCTGGACGCGGTGATCGCGTCGGCGCGGACCACCCAGATGCTCACACCCTCGTTGCGGCGGGTGTAGACGTCGCGGGCGTTGTGCAGGGCCATCTCGTCGTCCGCGGCGTGCAGCGACCCGACGTGGACGTGGTTGAGCCCGCGCTTGCCGCGGACGAAGACCTCGTAGAGCGGCCAGGCGCGACGGCTCGGCTTCGCACCCCGCCCGGTCTCGACACCCGTCGTCGGGACGGCGCCGTGGCCGCCCTCGGTGTTCATGCTCGTTCCGCCTGCGCTGCTCTCGGTGTTCATGCTCGTTCCGCCTGCGCTGCTCTCGGTGTTCATGCTCGTTCCGCCTGCGCTGCGCCCGGTGCTCGTGTCCTGCTCGCTCATGCCCGTGCCCCCTGCTTCTCCGCGTAGGCCTGCGCCGCCTCGCGCACCCACGCCCCGTTCTCGTGCGCGCGACGCCGGTGGTCCAGCCGCTGCCGGTTCGCCGGCCCCGCCCCGGAGACCACGGCGGTGAACTCCGACCAGTCCGGCTCGCCGAAGTCGTGCGCCTGCCGCTCGGGGTTCCAGCGCAGGTCAGGGTCGGGAAGCGTGACGCCCAGTACCGCCGCCTGCGGGACGGTCATGTCGACGAAGCGCTGGCGCAGCTCGTCGTTGGTGTGGCGCTTGATGCCCCACGCCATCGACCGGTGGGTGTTGGGGGAGTCGCCGTCGGCCGGGCCGAACATCATCAGCGACGGCCACCACCAGCGGTCCACCGACTCCTGCACCATGCGCTTCTGCGCCTCGGTCCCCGCGGTCAGGGCGAGCAGCGACTCGTAGCCCTGACGCTGGTGGAACGACTCCTCCTTGCAGATGCGGATCATCGCCCGGGCGTAGGGCCCGTAGGAGCAGCGGCACAGCGGGACCTGGTTCGCGATCGCCGCGCCGTCGACCAGCCACCCGATGACGCCGATGTCCGCCCAGGACAGCGTCGGGTAGTTGAAGATCGAGCTGTACTTCTGCTTGGAGTCGATCAGCTTCTCGGTGAGCTCCTCGCGGTCGACGCCGAGGGTCTCGGCCGCCGCGTACAGGTACATGCCGTGACCGGCCTCGTCCTGCACCTTCGCCAGCAGAATCGCCCGGCGCCGCAGCGACGGCGCCCGCAGCAGCCAGTTGCCCTCGGGCTGCATCCCGATGATCTCCGAGTGCGCGTGCTGGGCGATCTGGCGGATCAACGTCCTGCGGTAGGCCTCGGGCATCCAGTCCCGCGGCTCGATCCGCTGGTCCGCCGCGATCGTCGCGTCGAACCGCTCCTCCAGCTCCGCCGGGGATGGCGCGGTGCTCGTCACTGGACACCTCCGTACCGAATGTTCGTTCGGCTACGAGTGTGGCGGATGACCGGGGGATCCCGCAACCCCGTGTCCCTGAGGCGTCGATCAGCACCTTTCCGCCCTGCACGGGGCGAGAACGTGCTGATCGACGCGCGGCGGCGGGTGCCGGACCGGGGACGTCGGGGAACCGGTCGGCGGGCGAGGCGGTCCAAGGGGCATGGATCTCGCGCGACCGTTCCTCGGCGCTGCGGCGGTGCGCGCCGGGGTGGTCACCTCCAAGCAGCTGCGGGGGCCCCGGTTCCGCCCGGTCGTGCGCGGGGTGTTCGTCGCCGCTCACATCCCGGACTCCTTCCTGCTGCGGTGCGAGGGCGCGGCGGTCGCCGTCGGGGCGATCGGGGCCGGGAGCGGCCGGGCGGCGTTGTGCGGGTGGGCCGCGGCCGAGATGCTCGGCGCGGACTGCGCACCGCGTGGGGTCCCGGTGGAGGTCGTGGTGGCGCTCGGGCACCGGCGCAGCCGGCCCGGACTGGTCCTGCGGCACCGCGACATCCCGGCCGCGGACGTCGTGACCGGTGTCCGGATCCCCGTCCCCGGTGAGCGGAGGCCCCGCTACCTACCGGGCCGGACGGTCGTCACGACGTCGCCGGTGCGGACCGCGTTCGACCTGGCCTGCCGGGTCGGGCGGACCGACGCCGTGATCGCGCTGGACGCGCTGGCCAGGGTCGGCGGCTACCCACCGGGGGAGGTCCTGGCGTTCGCCGCCGCCCGTCCGGTCGCCCGGGGGAGCCGGCGGCTCGCGGACCTGGTCGCCCTGGCGGACCCGCTGGCCGAGTCCCCGATGGAGACCCGGGTCCGGCTCGCCCTGCACGACCACGGAATCCGGCGGCCGGTGCTGCAGCACCCGGTGGGCCCGTTCCGGATCGATCTCGCCTATCCCGACCAGCGCTTCGGTATCGAGTACGACGGGGAGCACCACCTGGACCGCAGCCGAGCCCGGGCGGACCTGCGACGGCAGGCGTTCCTGACCGCGCAGGGCTGGGAGATCCTCCGTCCCGAGGCCCGCGTGGTCCTGGCCCACCCCGACCTGCTGGCCGTCGACGTCCGCCACCGCCTGGCGTCCCGAGACGTTCACGCGTGATCGATCAGCACGTTTCCGCCCCGTCGCGGGCGAGAACGTGCTGATCGACTGCTCAGCCGTGCAGGCGCAGGAGGCCGGCGTCAGTGGGAGGGAGGGCGCAGGAGCGGTAGAAGGGGGTCAGGTGGGGGGCGAAGTCCACGTGCAGCCAGGTGCAGCCGGCCGCGGTGGCCTGCTCCACGGCCCCGGCGACCAGCGCCCGGCCGACCCCGCGGCGGCGGTACCCGTCGGCGACGACGAGGTCGAGCAGGAACGCGTGCCGGTCGCCGTCCCAGGCGAGGTTGACGAACCCGGCGAGCGCGTCGCCGTCGCGGGCGTCGAGCCAGCTCAGACTGTGTGCCGCGAGCTGGGCGGACCAGCGTCGCAGGCGTGGGGTCTCGTCGAACCCGGCGGCGTGCAGCGCGGAGAGCGCGACGTCGTCGACCTCGGGGCGGACGCGGACCCGGACGTCGGTCACGGCGCCGGGACGATGCCGGAGAACGCGGCGCGGACGACGTCCTCGGGCAGGGTGGCGGTCCCGGGGCGGCCGGGGCGGTACCACTCGACGATCGAGTTGATCGTGCCGGACAGCAGCCGTGCGGCCAGGGCGGGGTCGACGTCGGAGCGGACCTCGCCGGCGTCGACGGCGTCGCGGACCAGGGCGCGCACGGCCGCGTCGAACGCACGGCGGCGTTCCAGCGCCCAGCGCTCGGTCTCGGTGTTGCCGCGCACCCGGAGCAGCAGGGTGACGTACGGCAGCTCGGCCATCAGCACCCCGACCTGCGCGGCGACGATCACCCGAAGCCGGTCGGCGGGGGAGCCGGTGCGGGCCTCGGGCAGGTCGAGCACGCCGAACAGCCCCTCGACGGCGCGCTCCAGCGCCGCGCGCAGCAGGGCCTCCTTGCCCGCGAAGTGGTGGTAGAACGACGACTTCGTGATCCCGGCGGCCCGCGAGAGATCCTCCATCGACGTCGCGTCGTAGCCGCGGTCGATGAACTCCCCGACCGCGGTCTCGAGCAGCGCGTCGCGGCCGCCGCTGGGCCGCCGGGCCCGCTTGACCGGCGAGCTCATCGGCCCTCGAAGACGGGCTTCTTCTTCGCGAGGAAGTCGCTCACGGCCTGCTGGTGGTCGCGCGTGGTCGACAGCCGGACCTGGGCGTCGGCCTCGTACTCCAGGACGGCGGGGAGCTCGTTGACCGCGCCGAAGCGCAGCGCGCCCTTCACCTCGGCGTAGGCGCGGGTGGGCCCGGCGGCCAACCGGCGCGCGAGCTCCAGTGCGGTGCCGAGGACCTCGTCGGCCGGGACGACGTCGCGCACCAGGCCCCAGTTGCGGGCGTCCTCGGCGGTGAACTGCTCGTTCAGCAGCACCAGCTCCGTCGCCCGGGAGACGCCGACGGCGTGCGCGAGCGACGCCGCGAGGCCGCTGTCGGTGGACAGCCCGATCCCGGTGAACGCGGTCGCGAACTTCAGCCCCTCCGCGGCGATCCGCAGGTCGGTGGCCAGCGCGATGCCGAGACCGGCGCCCACACAGGGTCCGTTGATCGCGGCGACCACCGGCTTCGGTGCCTCGTTGAGCGCGCGGATCAACGGGTTGTAGTGCCGGCGCACGGTGCCCAGGGCGTCGACCGGGTCGGCGTCGAGCGCCGCGGCGTGCTCGCCCAGGTCCTGCCCGACGCAGAACGCCTTCCCCGCGCCGGTCAGCACGACGGCACGCACCGTCTCGTCCGCGGCGACCTCCACGGCCGCCGCGAGCAGTGCCTCCTTGAGCTCGACGGTGAGCGCGTTGTACTTCGCGGGCCGGTTCAGCGTGACCACCGCGACCGAGGGGTCGGTCTCGTCGCGGGTCACGAGGACGGCGGGATCGGTGCCGGCGGCGGGGGAGGTCATCCGGTGAGCCTAGCGGCCGACCGAACGATCGGTCCCCGGTGCGACGTGAGTCTGGTGCGTCGGCGAGGTCCGGTGCTACGTTTTCCCGAACGAACGGTCGGTTCAATGCTGACTTCGACGACGAAGTGCGACGGAGGCTCGCCGATGACCCTGCTCCGCAGCCACCTCTCCGGTACCTGGCAGACCGGATCCGGGGACGGTCGCCCGTTGTACGACGCGGTGACCGGCGACGAGGTCGCCCGTGTCTCCGCCGAGGGTCTGGACCTCGGCGCGGCCCTGGCCCACGGTCGCCGCACCGGTGGCCCGGCCCTGCGCGAGCTGACCTTCCACCAGCGCGCCGCGCTGCTGAAGGCACTCGGCGGGCACCTGCGCGAGCACCGTGAGGAGCTCTACGCCGTCTCCGCGCGCACGGGCGCGACCCTCGGCGACTCGAAGTTCGACATCGACGGCGGCATCGGGGTCCTGCTCGCCTACGCCTCGAAGGCCAAGCGTGAGCTGCCCAACGACACCGTGTTCGTCGAGGGCGCGGTCGAGCCGCTGGGCCGCGGCGGCAGCTTCCTCGGCCAGCACGTGCTGACCCCGCGCCACGGAGTCGCGGTGCAGGTCAACGCGTTCAACTTCCCGGTCTGGGGGCCGTTGGAGAAGCTCGCCCCGGCGTTCCTCGCCGGTGTCCCCACGCTGATCAAGCCGGCGTCGCCGACCGCGTTCCTGACCGCGAGGCTGGTCGAGCTGATCGTGGACTCGGGTCTGCTCCCCGACGGCGCGGTCCAGTTCGTCGCCGGGTCGCTGGGGGACTGCTTCGACCACCTCACCGGTCAGGACCTGGTGAGTTTCACCGGCTCGGCGTCGACCGCGCAGACCCTGCGCAGCCACCCCGGGATCGTCCGGAACTCCGTGCGGTTCTCCGCCGAGGCCGACTCGCTGAACCTGGCCGCGCTCGGTCCGGACGCGATGCCCGGCACCGAGGAGTTCGACCTGTTCGTGACGGCCCTGACCACTGAGATGACGGTCAAGGCCGGGCAGAAGTGCACCGCGATCCGGCGCGCGTTCGTGCCGCGCACACACGTCGACGCCGTCGTCGAGGCCGTCACCGCGCGGCTCGCGTCGGTCGTGGTCGGCGCCCCCGACGCCGAGGGCGTCCGGATGGGGGCGCTCGCGAGCCTCGACCAGCGCGAGGAGGTCCGCCGCAGCGTGAAGGCCCTGCGCGACGCCGGCCGGATCGTGTTCGGCGACCCCGACCACGTCGAGGTGACCGGCGCCGACGCCGATCGTGGCGCGTTCGTCTCCCCGCTGCTGCTGGTCGGTGACCCGGACCGCGCCGAGCCGCACGAGGTCGAGGCGTTCGGCCCGGTGTCGACCGTGCTGCCCTACGACACTCCTGCGCAGCTGATCGACTACGCCGCCCGCGGCCAGGGGTCGCTCGCCGGGTCCGTCGTCTCCGCCGACCCCGGGTTCGTCCGCGAGGTCGTGCTCGGTGTCGCGCCGTTCCACGGCCGCGTGCACGTGCTCAACGCCCGCGACGCGGGCGAGTCCACCGGGCACGGGTCGCCGCTGCCGCAGCTCGTCCACGGCGGCCCGGGCCGCGCCGGCGGCGGCGAGGAGATGGGCGGCGTGCGCGGGGTGTTCCATCACATGCAGCGCACCGCGGTCCAGGCCGACCCCGACTCGCTCGCCGCGATCACCGGCCGCTGGGTCACCGGCGCGCAGCGCCACACCACCGACGTGCACCCGTTCCGCAGGCATCTCGAGGAGCTGCGCCCCGGCGACTGCCTGGTCGCCGGCCCGCGCCGGGTGACCCGGGAGGACGTGGAGCACTTCGCCGAGTTCACCGGCGACACGTTCTACGCGCACATGGACGAGGCCGCCGCCGCGGCGAACCCGCTGTTCGGGCAGCGCGTCGCGCACGGCTACCTGGTCGTCTCGCTGGCCGCGGGCCTGTTCGTCGACCCGGACCCGGGCCCGGTGCTCGCGAACTTCGGCGTCGACGGGCTGCGGTTCCTCACCCCGGTCCGCTTCGACGACGAGCTCACCGTGACCCTGACCTGCAAGCAGCTCACCCCGCGCGAGTCCGCCGGCTACGGCGAGGTCCGCTGGGACGCCGACGTCACGCGGCAGGACGGCGAGTCCGTCGCCCGCTACGACGTGCTCACCCTCGTCGCGAAGAAGGACGCGTGATGACGACCGCCACGAAGCGCCCGGGCGACGCGCCCCCGGCCGAGCTGCTGGACCCCGCCGAGCGGATGTCGGTCGACGAGCTGCGCGCGCTGCAGCTGGAGCGTCTGCAGTGGTCGCTGCGGCACGCCTACGACAACGTGCCGCACTACCGTGCGAGGTTCGACGCCCACGGCGTCCACCCCGACGACTGCCGCGAGCTCGCCGACATCGCGCGTTTCCCGACGACGACCAAGGCCGACCTGCGGGAGACCTACCCGTTCGGCATGTTCGCGGTGCCGCGCGAGCGGATCGCGCGGATCCACGCGTCGTCGGGCACCACGGGCCGCCCGACCGTCGTCGGCTACACCGCGGGCGACCTCGACCGGTGGGCCGGGCTCGTCGCCCGGTCGATCCGGGCCGCGGGCGGGCGCCCCGGGCACCGTGTGCACGTCGCCTACGGGTACGGCCTGTTCACCGGCGGGCTCGGCGCGCACTACGGCGCGGAGAAGCTGGGCGCGACCGTCATCCCCGTCTCCGGCGGGATGACCCCGCGCCAGGTACAGCTCATCAGCGACTTCTCACCCGAGGTCATCATGCTGACCCCGAGCTACATGCTCACCCTGCTCGACGAGTTCGAGCGCCAGGGTGTCGACCCCCGGTCGACGAGCCTGCAGGTCGGGATCTTCGGCGCCGAGCCGTGGACCGAGCAGATGCGCTCCGAGATCGAGGAGCGGGCCGGCATCCACGCCGTCGACATCTACGGGCTGTCCGAGGTCATGGGACCCGGTGTCTCGCAGGAGTGCGTGGAGACCAAGGACGGCCTGCACATCTGGGAGGACCACTTCCTGCCCGAGGTCGTCGACCCGCTCGACGGCACCCCGCTGCCCGACGGCTCCGAGGGCGAGCTGTTGTTCACCAGCCTCACCAAGGAGGGACTGCCGATCATCCGTTACCGCACCCGCGACCTCACGACGCTGCTCCCGGGCACCGCGCGGCCGCAGATGCGGCGGATGGCCAAGATCACCGGCCGGTCCGACGACATGATCATCCTGCGCGGGGTGAACGTGTTCCCGACCCAGATCGAGGAGATCGTGCTCCGCACCCCCGGGCTCGCGCCGCACTTCCAGCTGGAGCTGACGACACAGGGCAGGCTCGACGCGATGACCGTGCGCGTGGAGGCCCGCGGCGACACACCCGCCGACCGCCGCGGCCCGGCCGCCGCGGAGCTCGTGCGCGCGGTGAAGGAGACCGTCGGCATCTCCGTGACCTGCGACGTCGTCGACCCCGACACCCTGGAGCGCTCGGTCGGGAAGCTGCAGCGGCTCAAGGACCACCGGGAGCCGAAGGCCTGACCCGTCAGCGGGACTCGTCCTCGAAGATCAGGATCGTCCGCGTCGACACGACCGTCGGCAGCGCCTGCAGGCGTTCGAGCACGACGCTGCGCAGCGCGTCGTTGCCGGTGGTGCGCACCAGCAGCAGCACATCGAAGTCCCCGCCGACCAGTGCCATGTGCCGGACCTCGGGGATCGCGCGCAGCTGTTCGCGCAGCTCGCGCCAGCTGTTCTGGCGCACCGTCAGCGTCACGTACGCCGAGGTGTGCAGCCCCACCTTGTCCGGGTCGACGAGTGCGGTGAACCCGGTGACCACGCGATCGTCGACGAGCCGGGCGAGGCGGGCGTAGGCGTTCGCCCGCGAGATCGTCAGGCGCTCGGCCAGCGCGCGCCCGGTCAGCCTGCCGTCGCGCTGCAGCTCCGCGACCATCCGCCGGTCGATGTCGTCGAGCACCGGCCCCTCCGTTCGTCTCGCCGCGCCCCGCCGGGCACCGGTGACCCGGACCACTCGTCCGGAGTGATGCCGCGCTGCGGGCCGATCGTCTCGTCATCTCACCGCTTCCAGTCGATCGTACGGATCATGCGCCATTCTCGAGGCACTGTGTCCGCACGGAGGGGAGTCATCGTGGACGACCGGCGCGAGACCGTCCGCCTGCTGGAACCGGACGGCACCACCGTGCCCGGCGCGCAGCTCCCGCCGCCGGACCGGCTGCTCGCCGGCTACCGCGGCCTGGTGCACGCCCGGCGGCTCAACGAGCAGGCCGGTGCACTGGTCCGGCAGGGACGCCTGGCCGTGTACCCGTCCTCGCGTGGCCAGGAGGCCTGCCAGGTGGCCGCGGCGATGGTGCTGGCCGACGGCGACTGGCTGTTCCCGACCTACCGGGACACCGCCGCGATCGTCGCCCGCGGCGTCGACCCGGTCGAGGTGCTCACGATGCTGCGCGGGGACCGGCACTGCGGGTACGACGTCGCCACCCACCGCGTCGCCCCGCAGGCGACCCCGCTCGCGACGCAGCTGCTGCACGCGGTCGGCGTCGCCCACGCGGCGCGGCTCAAGGGCGAGCCCGACGCCGTCCTGGCGCTCTGCGGCGACGGCGCCACCAGCGAGGGCGACTTCCACGAGGCGCTGAACTTCGCCGCGGTGTTCCGCGCCCCGGTCGTGTTCCTGGTGCAGAACAACAAGTACGCGATCTCGGTGCCGCTGCACCGGCAGAGTGCCGCGGCCCGGCTCGCGGACAAGGCGCTCGGCTACGGCATGCCCGGGGTGTGCGTCGACGGCAACGACCTGCCCGCCCTGCTCACCGTGCTCGACGAGGCGCTGCGCCGCGCCCGCGACGGGGGCGGCCCGACCCTGGTCGAGGCCGACACCTACCGCATGGAGGCCCACACCAACGCCGACGACGCCGGCCGCTACCGCGACGAGAGCGAGGTCGCCTCCTGGGCCGGCCGCGACCCGCTGCTGCGTCTGCGCGCCCGGCTGCGCGCCGACGACCTGCTCGACGACGACGCCGAGCGCGCTCTCATCGACGACGCCGAGCGGATGGCCGCCGACCTGCGCACCGGCATCGCGGCCGAGTCCCCGGTGGACCCCGAGGACCTGTTCGCGCACGTCTACGCCCACCCCACCCCGCAGCTGCGCGAGCAGCGCGACCGGCTGCGCGCCGAGCTGGAGGTCACGCCGTGAACACCGGACCCGTGAAGCTCACCATGGCGCAGTCGATCACCACGGCGCTGCGTGAGGCGATGGCCGCCGACCCGACCGTCGTCGTGTTCGGGGAGGACGTCGGTCCGCTCGGCGGGGTCTTCCGGGTCACCGACGGGATCGCCGCCGAGTTCGGCGAGCACCGCTGCTTCGACACCCCGCTCGCCGAGTCCGGCATCGTCGGCACGGCGGTGGGGATGGCGATGAACGGGCTGCGGCCCGTCGTCGAGATGCAGTTCGACGCGTTCGCGTATCCGGCGTTCGAGCAGATCGCGAGCCACGTCGCGAAGTTCGGCAACCGCACCTCGGGCCGGATGCGGCTGCCGATGGTCATCCGGGTGCCCTACGCCGGCGGGATCGGCGGCGTCGAGCACCACTGCGACTCCTCCGAGGCGTACTACGCCCACACCGCCGGGCTGACCGTGCTCGCCCCGGCCACGAACGCCGACGCCCACGGCCTGCTCCGTGCGGCGATCGCGTACCCGGACCCGGTCGTGTTCCTGGAGCCGAAGCGGCACTACTTCACCAAGGAGGAGGTGGACACGACCGTCCCGGTGCCGCCGATCGGACGGGCCGTCGTCCGCCGCCCCGGGGTCGACGCGACGCTCATCGCCTACGGCCCGACGGTGCCGGTCGCGCTCGCCGCCGCCGAGGAGGCCGCCCGTGAGGGCCGTGACCTGGGCGTGGTCGACCTGCGGTCGATCGTCCCGTTCGACGACGAGACCGTCTGCGCGCAGGTCCGCCGGACCGGGCGGGCGGTCGTCGTCGCGGAGGCCCCGGGGTTCGCCTCGGTCGCCTCCGAGATCGCCGCCCGGGTCTCCGAGCGGTGCTTCCACCACCTCGAGGCGCCGGTGCGCCGGGTGACCGGGTTCGACGTGCCCTACCCGCCGCCGAAGCTGGAGCAGCACCACCTGCCCGGGGTGGACCGGGTACTCGACGCCGTCGACTCGCTCGGCTGGGAGGACGCGGCGTGAGTGCCCAGGTGTTCACCCTGCCCGACCTGGGGGAGGGACTGACCGAGGCCGAGCTGGTCCGCTGGCTCGTGGCCGACGGGGACACCGTCGGCGTCGACCAGCCCGTGGCCGAGGTGGAGACGGCGAAGGCCGTGGTCGAGGTGCCGTCGCCGTACGCGGGCACGGTGCTGACCCGGCACGGCGCGGAGGGCGAGACGCTGCGGGTCGGGGAGCCGCTGGTGTCGGTCGGGGACGCCGAGGAAGCCGGGTCGGGCAACGTCCTGATCGGGTACGGCACGTCCGGCGGGCACGAGGGGGCCCGCCGGCGTCGCCGGGCCGCGAAGCGTGCCCCCGCGCCCGCACCCGCCGCTTCGCCCGAGCCCGAGCCCGCCGCCGCGTCCGCGGTCCCGGCGGCGACGTCCGTCGCCGAACGCGCGCCGGGGGAGCGCCGGCCGGTGCAGTCCCCGGTGGTGCGGCGGCTCGCCCGCGACCACGGCATCGACCTCGCGACCGTCGAGGGGACCGGCCCCGGCGGCATGGTGCTGCGCCACGACGTGGCGCTCGCCGCCGCCCGTGCGGCGGAGGCTGCCGCTGCCGGGCCGTCCGCTGCCGGGCCGTCCGCCGCCGCGCAGTCCGCTGCCTCGTCGGCCGCTCCCGTCGCGCCGCCCGCCGCCGCAGCGCCTGCTCCTGCACCGCCCGCTCCGACGACCGGCACCGCACCGGGCCGCGACCCCCGCACCGGGCTCGCGGTGCGGGGGATCGTGCCGCTGCGCGGGGTCCGCCGCGCCGTCGCCGAGACCCTGACCCGCAGCCGCGCCGAGATCCCCGAGGCCACGACCTGGGTCGACGTCGACGCCACCGACCTGCTCGCCCTGCGCCCGCAGCTCACCGGCGCCGACGGCCGCCCGGTCGGGCTGCTCGCGATCCTGGCCCGGTTCGTCGTCGCCGGTCTCGCGCGGTTCCCCGAGCTCAACGCCCGGGTCGACACGCAGGCGGGGGAGATCGTGCACCTCGACGGGGTGCACCTCGGTATCGCCGCGCAGACCGACCGTGGCCTGGTCGTCCCGTCGGTGGCCGACGCCCATCGCCTCGGGATGCGCGGCCTCGACACCGAGATCCGCCGGCTCACCGCAGCCGCCCGGGACGGCTCGGTCACCGCCGCGGAGCTGACCCGCGGCTCGTTCACCCTGAACAACTACGGGGTGCTCGGCGTCGACGGCAGTGCCGCGATCATCAACCATCCCGAGGTCGCGATGCTGGGCGTCGGACGGGTGCTGCCGCGGCCGTGGGTCGTCGACGGCGCGGTCGTCCCGCGGTCGATCACCCAGCTGTCACTGGTGTTCGACCACCGGGTCTGCGACGGCGGCACCGCGGGCGGGTTCCTCCGCTTCGTCGCCGATGCCGTCGAGTCGCCGCTGTCCGCGCTCGCCGACCTCTGAGCCCGCCCGGCGCTCAGCGACGGCGGGTGATCACCACTGGCTCGATCCGCTGGGGCACCTGCGCGAACGCCGACTCGGGCACCCCGAACGACGCGGCCAGCACGTCACGGGGGATCGCGTTGAGGCTGCCGACGATGCCGATGTCGTCGTCCGGCTCGGCGGTCGAGGTGTTGAAGACGATGAGCACGTCGAGCGGCTCGGTCGTCGACGCGTTCTCGAAGTAGTGGAACAGGCCCGTCGGCGCGAACACGAGGTCACCGCGTTCCGCGGTGAAGACGTCGTTGTGGTACTCGCCGTCGGGGTGGGTCCCGAGGACGGTCCACTTCGCGGTGCCGGAGACGATGTAGTTCAGCTCCCACGCGGTCGGGTGCCAGTGCGGCTCCCGGATCCCGCCGGGGTCGAGGTGGGCCAGGTACACCGACCCCTGCTGTCCGGCGAGCACCGGGAAGTTCTGCTCGTTCGCCCCGCGCAGCCATCCGCCGTCGAAGGTGACGGGCTCGGTCGCCGCGAGGTGGAACAGGTGGCCGGGCTGCCCGGTCCGCGGCGGGGTCGGGGCGCCCGCCCCGGCGGTCCCGCCCGTGGCGGCCAGTCCCGCCATCCCCGCCACCCCCGCGACGCCGGCGCCCAGGGCCCGTCGCCTGCTGATCCCCGTCATGGTCTGCTCCTTCCGCAGAAATCGTTGTCAGTCGCAACGGTATGGCGGACGGTGATCCGTCGGGGTGATCACTTCCAGCGGCTTCCGTGATGGCGGGTCACGGATCGGCGCAGCTCAGCGTGCCGGGACGACCGTCCAGGCCGGGGCCTTCGCCGGACGGCCGTCCCCGGAGGACCGTCCCCGGAGCCGTCGTCCGACCCAGGGCAGGACGTGGGCGCGGTAGTAGGCGAGTCCCGCGGCCCGCCCGGTCGGCGAGGTCGCGGCGACGGTCGTCGTGGGCGTCGCGCCGCGCACCCCGAGTGCCTCCAGCACCAGCCCGGCGGCGCGCAGGTGCCCGGGCGTGCCCAGGTGCAGGCGGTCGTCCGACCAGTAGCCCGGCCTGCGGATCTCGGCGTCGCCGAACACGTCGACGAAGGTGAGCCCCTGTGCGGCGGCGAGCGTGCGCACCGTCGCCGACAGCTCGGCGCCGCGGCGGTGGACGACCCGTCCCAGCGGGAGCCGGTCCGACGGGTCGGCGCCGCTGAGGAGCACCAGCCGGACCCCCGCCGCCGCGCAGCGGTCGACGGCGCGGGCGGTCAGCGCGGCGAGCCCGGCGACGTCGGTGCGGGGCCGCAGCATGTCGTTCCCGCCACCGTTGAGCGTGATCAGCGTCGGTGCGGGGTCCAGCGCCAGCGCGGCGTCCAGCTGTGGCCCGACGACGTCGGCCAGCAGCCGGCCCCGTACGGCCAGGTTCGCGTAGTGCACCGGTTCGCCGGAGGCGCCGGCCAGCCCGGCGGCGACCCGGTCGGCCCAGCCGCGGGGGATGCCCGCCGCGTCCTCGTCGCCCACGCCCTCGGTGAAGCTGTCCCCGATCGCCACGTACCGCACGGGGTCAGCATCCGCGTCGCGGCCGCCACGGTTCGGCCCGGGGGTGGTGACGGCTGTTACCCTCGGCCCGTGCGCGGTCGGATCATTACCCGGCGCGCCGGCTGAAGCCAGGGAGCCGGCGCGTGGCACGTCGTGCCCGCCGGACCTGGCCGGATCCTGACGTTCGCCCTCGAACACCGGAGATCCGATGAACGCCCCCACCGCCGAGCGCACCCGTCCCGGAAGCGATCCCGCCGAGCACGGTCACGTCGTCTCGCTGCTGCTGACCGACGCCGACGACGGCCTGTACAAGGTCCTCACCACGCTGCGGTCGCGCCGCTGGAAGGTCCGCTCGCTGCGGGTCGACATGTCCGGCGAGATCGGCCGGGTCGACCTCGTCGTCACCCGCGACGGCCGGGACGCCGACCTGCTCCTCGAGCAGCTGCGCCGGGTCGTGCCGGTGGTGCGCGCCGACCTGGGCTGATCCGGGGCTATCCCCGAGGGGTCAACCGCGCGTTCGGCAGCTCCGGCGCCGGCAACGTCGACTCCCAGGCGTCCGGGAACACCCCGAAGCGCCCGCCCTCCCGCCCCCCGGCGGCACGTTCGTCCTGCCACTGCTCCCGGAAGGCCGCGATCTCGTCGTGGGTGGAACCGACGAAGTTCCACCACATCACGATCTGCTCGCCCAACGGCTCCCCGCCGAGCAGCACCAGGCGCGCGCCGTCGTCGCCGGCGTGCAGGTCCAGGGTCGTACGGCCCGGCGGGAGGTACACGAGCTCGGCGGACGCGGCCGCCGTCCCGCACACCCGCGCCGCGCCGGTGTCGACCAGCACGCCGTGCTCGAACCCGGCGTCGACGTCGAGCGTCACCGCCGCCCCGGCGGGCAGCACGACCTCGGCGCCCAGCAGCGGGGTGAACGTCTCCACCGGCGACGACGACCCGGCCAGCGACCCGAGGAACACCCGCAGCGCGACGTCCCCGGCCCGCACCCGGGGCGGCGCGTAGTGCTCGAAGCGGGGCGCGGTGTCCCGGTGCGCGGCGGGCAGCGCCAGCCACAGCTGCACCCCGTGCAGCACCTCGGTACCGGGCGTGGAGAACTCCGAGTGTGCGATGCCGGACCCCGCGGTCATCAGGTTCAGCTCGCCCGGGCGCACGACCGCGTGCGCGCCGGTGGTGTCGCGGTGCTCGACCTCCCCGGTGAACAGCCACGACACCGTCGCCAGCCCGGTGTGCGGATGCCCCGGCACGGCCATCCCGCCGGTGTCGGCGACCCGGTCCGGGCCGTAGTGGTCCAGGAAGCACCAGGCCCCGATCAGCGACCGGGTGCGACGGGGCAGCGTGCGGCGCACCGTCATCGCACGCGGCCCGCCCAACGGCACGTCGCGCGGGGTCACCAGCTCCGCGGCGGCGGTGTCGCCCCCGCAGACGACCTCCTCCGGCACGGTCTCGACGTTGCTCACCGCGCCCTCCGCCGGACGGTGGCGACGGCGTCGGGCGTCACCAGGTCGAGGATGTCGGCGTAGCCCTGGTGGGTCGACACCCAGCGCCGCACGTACGGGCAGACCGGCACGATCCGCTTCCCGGCGGCGCGGGTGTCGTCCAGCGCGAAGCGGACCAGGGTGCTCGCGAGCCCGCGCCCGGACAGCTCCGGGTCGACCTCGGTGTGGTGGAAGATCCGCTGCTCGTGGTCGTCGACGTACTCGGCCCGGCCGACCACGGTGCCGTCGAGCAGGATCTCGTAGCGGTGGTGGCCCGTGTCGTGGGTGACCACGGTGTCGTCGGTGTCGCCGGACATGTGCTCAGCCTCTCAGGACGCCCGGCGGCGCACCACGCGGCCGTCGGCGTCGCGCTCGGGGACGAGGTGCGCCGACAGGATCGAGACCCGGTTGAACGCGTTGATGGTGATCGCCGCCCAGACCAGCACCGACACCTCGTCGTCGGTGAGGTCACCGCGGACGGCGGCGTAGGCGTCGTCGTCGAGGTGGGTCCCGGCGGTCCGGGTGACGGCCTCGGCGAGACCGAGTGCGGCGCGCTCGCGGTCGTCGTAGAGGGCGCTGTCGCGCCAGGCCGGGAGCAGCGCCATCCGCTGCGGGGTCAGTCCGGCCGCCAGCCCCGACCGCCAGTGCGTGTCCAGGCAGGTCTCACAGCCGTTGATCTGGGAGACCCGCAGGTTCACCAGCTCCAGCAGGTCCCGGTCCACCCCGGCCGCGGCGGCGCGCTCGCGCACGACCGCGACGACGTCGGTCATCGCCCGGAACACCTCGGGGGTCTGCTTGTCGATCCACACCCGGCCCATGTCACCTCCGAACCCGTTACGCGGCGACGGTGTTCCGGGCGGGTGCTGTCTCGACGGTCACGACCACCGCCACCATCACCACCGCGGCGACGACCGGGGTGAACGGCGCGAACGCCGACAGTCCCAGCAGCCCCGCCAGCACGACGACGGCGGCGCTGCGCCCGGCGGTGAGCGTGGGGCGCAGCGCGAGCGCCCACACCCCGAGGACGAACAGCGCGACCGGCACGGTCAGCGTCGCCCCGGCCGCGGCGGCGGACAGCCCGGTCGCGGTGGTGTCGACGTCGACGGCCACCTCGATGCCCGCCGAGAACGCCCCGGCCGCGGCGAAGACGAGGTAGTGGCCGTAGCCGTGCACCAGCGCCCGTGGCATGGCCCGCAGGTGCTCGTGCTGGTCGCGGGCGAAGTAGACCCACCACATGCCCGCCGCCAGCACGAGCCCGCACGCCGAGAGCAGCAGCAGCGGGCCCAGGTGCTCGGCGGAGGACAGCGCGTCGACCACGGCCGTCGTCGAGGCCAGGACCGACTCGCCCAGCAGGATCAGGGTGAACAGGCTGTAGCGCTCGGCGATGTGGTGCGGGTGCCACGGTGTCGTCCGCGCCCGCTCGGCGACCACCGGGACCGCCAGCTCGGCCAGCGCCAGCACGACGAACCCCACCGGGTGCGGGTCCACGAGCACCCAGGTGATCCACAGCAGCTGGACGACGACGATGCCGCCCGCGTAGCGCAGCGCCGTGACCCGCAGCTCCCGGTGCGAGCGGGCCGCCCGCAGCCACTGCGTGACCATCGCCAGGCGCATCACCACGTAGCCCGCGACGAGCACGCCGTAGCCCTCACCGGCCATCGCCGACGGGGTCCCCGCGGCCAGGACCAGCGCCCCCGCCATCTGCACCAGGGTGGTGACGCGGTAGAGCCAGTCGCCGACGTCGAAGGCCGAGGCGAACCAGGTGAAGTTCATCCAGGCCCACCAGATGCCGAAGAACACCAGCAGGTACGACCCGACCCCGGCACCGACGTGCCCGCCGGACTCGGAGTGGTGCAGCGCGGCCGACGACAGCGACACCGCCACCACGAACACCAGGTCGAAGAACAGCTCCAGCGGACTGGCCGCCCGGTGGGGCTCGTCCGGGTCGCGGGGGCGCATCGCGCGCAGACCGAGGTTCACGCCGGGCATCGTTGCGCGCCGCACTACCCTTCGGCTGCGCCGACACGGGGAAGGACCCACCGATGACCACACCGGACACCACACCCGACACCCGGCCGCGGGTGCTGCGCCGGGCGGGCGACTCCGAGGTCGCCCCGATCGAGCTGTTCTTCGACCTCGTCTACGTGTTCGCGATCGTCCAGGTCTCCCACACGCTGCTGTACCACCTGACCCCGCTCGGGGCGCTGGAGACGGCGGTGCTGTTCGCCGCGGTCTGGTGGCTGTGGAACTACTCGGCCTGGGCGATGAACTACCTGGACCCGGCGCGCCCGTCGGTCCGGGTGCTCAACGCCGGCCTGATGCTGACGGCGCTCGGGATGGCGCTGGCCCTGCCGGGCGCGTTCGGTGACTCCGGGCTGCTGTTCGCGCTGTGCTTCGCCGCCGCCCAGATCGGCCGCCCGCTGTTCCTCGTCGTGAGCGCGCGCGGGCACGTCATGGCCCGCAACTACCGCAACCTGCTGGTGTGGAGCACGGCCGCGTCGGTGCTGATGGTCGTCGGCGCGTTCCTCCCGCCGGTGGCGCGGCTCGTGGTCTGGGCCGTCGCCGTCGCCGTCGACATGGCGGGCCCGCGGTTCGAGTTCCGGGTGCCGGGGCTCGGCCGCACCCCGACGGAGGAGTGGCCGACCGACGTGGAGCACCTCGCCGAGCGCAACCGGCTGGTGTTCATCATCGCGCTCGGCGAGTCGATCCTGATCATGGGTTTCACGCTGTCGGAGATGGAGGTCGTGACCCCCTACGCGGTGGTGATCACCCTGCTCGGGTTCGCCGGACTGGTCGCGCTGTGGTGGTCCTACTTCGCGCTCGCCGGACACGGCACCCGGGCTGCCTCCGGCGACGGGTCGACCCGCGCGGCGCGGGCCGCGTTCGCCTACGCACACGGCCTGATGGTGGCCGGCGCGGTGCTGTTCGCGGTCGCGATCGACCTGCACCTCACACACCCGGAGAACACCCCGGCCCTGGTGCTGACCTCGGTCGGCGGTCCGCTGCTCTACCTCGTGGGCAACAAGCTCTACCTGCAGGGCCGCACCGGGACGGTCGGGCGGTCGCGCTACGTCGCCGCGGCCGTGCTGGCCGCGGCCGCGGCGGTCGCGCTCGTCGCCGGGCACGCGCTGCCCGCGATCGTGATCGGCCTGGTCGTGCTCGCCGTGGTGGTCGGGCTGGCCGTGGTCACCGAGCTGACCGAGCGGCGCGCCTAGTCCTCCTCGACGGCGTCGCGCAGCGCGTTCTCCAGCACCTCGGTCAGGGCGGGGTGGATCCAGTACTGGACGTGGGCGAGCCGCTCCGCGGTCACGCCCAGCGCCATCGCCTGCACCAGCTGCTGGACCATCGTCGACGCCTGCGGGCCGAGCAGGTGCGCCCCCAGCAGCGTGCCGTCGGGGGCGACGAGGACCTTGCAGAACCCGCGCTGCTCCTCCAGCGCCCAGCCGAAGGCGACGTCGGCGTACTCGTGGAGCCCGACCCGGAACTCCAGGCCCTCCTCGCGGCACTGCTGCTCGGTGCGCCCCACGGAGCCGATCTGCGGGGTGGTGAACACCGCGGCCGGCACGAACCGGTGGTCGACCTCGCGCAGGTCGTCGGGGTGGGCGAGGTTGTGCCCGACCACCTCGGCCTCGTGGTTCGCGACGTGCTTGAGCGGGTGCGGGGTCGAGATGTCGCCCAGCGCCCACACCCCGTCGGCGGTGGTGCGGCCGTGGGCGTCGACGACGACGCGGCCGGCGTCGTCGGTGTCGACCCCGGCGTGGTCCAGGCCGAGCCGGTCGGAGTTCGGACGGCGCCCGGCCGCGACGAGCAGCCGGTCGGCCCGGACCTCCGTGCCGTCGTCGAGGTGCAGCCGCACGTCGCCCTCGCCGCCGGTGACCTTCTCCACCGTCCGGCCGGTGTGGACGGTGAAGCGCTCGCGGGCGGCGTCGGTGAACCGCTCCACGACGGTCTCGTCCATCCCGCCCAGCAGTGTGTCGGCGCTCTCGATGATCGTGACCGCGCAGCCCAGCCCGCCGAACACGTGCGCGAACTCGGCCGCGATGTAGCCGCCTCCGATGATCGCCAGGTGCTCGGGCAGCTCGTCGATCCGCATGATCGTGTCGGAGGTGTGGAACGGGACGCCCGAGTCCGCGACCGGTGGCGGGACCACCGGCCGTCCCCCGACGGCGAGCACGATCCGGTCCGCGGTGAACTCCGCGGTGCCGCCGTCGCCCAGGTCCACCGTCATCGCGCGCGGCGCGGTGAAGCGGGCCACGCCGTCGTAGACGGTGCCGTGGGCACGGCGGTGGTCGCGGCCCTCGTCGCCGATCGGGTCGAGCCGGGCGAAGACCCGGTCGCGGATGTCGCTCCAGCGGATCCGGTCGATCCGGGCGTCCACGCCGTAGGACGACGCCGCCCGCACGGTCTCGGCGACCTCGGCGGTGTAGGCGAGCATCTTGGTCGGGATGCAGCCGACGTTGAGGCAGGTCCCGCTGAACCGGGTCGCCTCGACGTGGGCGACATCGAGACCGTCGAAGCGGTCGTCGACGATCATGTTCCCGGATCCGGTGCCGACGATTGCGAGATCGTGATGGGCCACCCGCCGAGCGTAGGAAGACCGGCGGCGTGCCGCGCGTCGACGGGGCGACGACGCCGCCGTCATCGGGCGATCGGCGTGCGGTACTGGCACTCTGGCCCCGGCGGTGGCGCGGCGCCCCGCGGGAGGCGGCCGGTGATGACCGATCCGACGGAGGGCCCGGGAGGAGTGCCCGGCCTGTCCGCCGCGACCGCGGAGGGCGGCGGCCTGGCCGTGGAGGCGGTGCCGCACCCGTCGGGGCCGGTGGCGCTGCACGCCGTCGGCGACGTCGACGTCGCGACCGCGCCGTTCCTGGCCGAGCAGGTGGGCGCCTGGTTCGCCGCGGCCCCGCGGATCGTGCTGGACCTGTCCGCGGTCGGCTTCCTCGGCTCGGCCGGGATCGCGGCGCTGCTGGACTGCCACCGCGACGCCGCCGCGGCCGGGGTGGTGCTGGAGCTGTACTGCGGCGCGGCGCGCCAGGTCCGCCGGGTCCTGCAGGTCACCGGCACCCTGGAACACCTGCGGGTGCTCGACCCGCACCCGCCGCCGGAGAGCCCCGGCGGCCACGCCCCGCTGTTCCCGGTGCCCGACTGACCCCGCCCTCAGCCGAGCAGATCCCGGCCGGTCCGGTGCCGGTGCAGCACCTGGACGTCGGTCGTGCCCTCCCGCAGCGACGCCGAGGTGTCGGACATGTGCTCCAGCAGCGTGTCCGCGAAGGCGATGACGGCCGGGGTGGGGGCGATGTCGGCCCGCCGCGCCAGCGCCACCGTGCGGTGGATCGCCGGGTTGAGCACCGTGCGCCGCAGCCGCGGCCGCCCGATGAACGTCAGGTCCGGCACCACCGCCACCCCGGTGCCGGCCTCGACCATGCGCAGCACCGCGTCCATCTGACCGCCCTCGACGGCGATCCGCGGCGTGACCCCGGCGACGGCGTAGGCCCGCAGGGTCACCTCCCGCAGGTCGTAGCCCCGGCGCACCATCACCAGATCGTGCCGGGCGAGCTCGGACACCGTCATCGACCCACGCGGGGTCAGCGGCCTGCGCGCCCGCGGCGAGGCGACCGAGAGCCGTTCGCGCAGCAGGGGAGCGGTGTGCAGGGTCGGGTCCACACCGTCGGGGGGCACGATCACCAGCGCGACGTCCAGCTCCCCCTGCACCAGCGCCGCCTCCAGCGGCTGCGAGCCGTCCTCGGCGAGCTCGACGGCGATCTCGGGGTGCCGGGAGTGGAACACCCGCAGCACGTCGGACAGCACGCCGATGCACAGCGACGGCGTCGCCCCGACCCGTACCCGGCCGCTGCGCAGACCGACCATCTCGGCCACCGTCGTGCGGACCATGTCGGAATCGGCGAGCATCCTGCGTGCCAGTGGCAGCACCGCCTCACCGGCCGGGGTCAGCGTGACGGCCGACCCGCGGTTGATCAGCGGGGAGCCCAGCTCGTCCTCCAGCGCCCGCAGCGCGCGGCTCAGGGTCGGCTGGGCGACCCCCACCTGGTCGGCCGCCCGAGTGAAGCTGCGCACGTTCGCCACGGCGACGAAGTACATGAGCTGCTGAAGTGTCACGTGCATAGCTTACGGCTATGAGTGGAGACCGTTTCATGCATTGGACTGCCTTACCCGTTGGTATGTCCACTGGAGGACGTGGTCACGATGTCCGAGAAGTCCCGGGCCGGCGGCGGAGCCAAGCCCGCCGCACCCCGGCGCCCGCGCACGCCCAGTGCGCTGCTGAAGTTCGTGATGGCGGTGAGCGGCGTCGTGCTGCTCGGCTACGTCACGCTGCACATGATCGGGAACCTGAAGATCTTCTTCGGCCCCGAGGCGATCGATCACTACGCGGCCTGGCTGCGCACCATCCTGGAGCCGGCGCTGCCCTACTCGGGCATGCTCTGGATCGTCCGCGTGGTGCTGGTCGTCGCGGTGGTCGCCCACATCTGGTCGGCGACGATGCTCGCCCTCCGCGCGCGCCGGGCCCGCCCGATCAAGTACGCGGGTGGCTCCTACCAGGTCAAGGGCAGCTACGCGGCCCGCACCATGCGCTGGGGTGGCGTGATCATCGCGCTGTTCGTGGTCTACCACCTGCTCGACCTCACCGCGGGCACGCTGAACCCGAACGGCGTGCACCTCGCGGTGGCCGACAACCTCGCGGCCGACTTCACCCTCGCCCGCTGGTACGTCACCCTGTTCTACGTCCTCGCGGTGGTCGCGCTGGGCTTCCACGTCCAGCACGGCATCTTCTCGGGCATCCAGACGCTCGGGTGGTCGTCGAACAGCCGTGAGCGCACCATCAAGGTGGTGTCGACGGTCTTCGCCGCCGTGCTGACCCTCGGCTTCATCTCGGTGCCCCTCGCCGTCACGTTCGGAGTGGTCTGATCCCATGACTGACAGCACTGACGCCTCGTCCCACCACGTTTCCTACGCCGACTACGCGACCGGTGAGCCGGTCGTCGACAAGGCGGTCCCCTCGGGTGCCATCGAGACCCGCTGGGAGCGCCGCCGGTTCGGCGTCAAGCTGGTCAACCCGGCGAACAAGCGCTCGAAGAAGATCATCGTCGTGGGTTCCGGCCTGGCCGGCGGCTCCGCGAGCGCGACGCTCGGCGAAGCCGGCTACCACGTCAAGACGTTCTGCTACCAGGACAGCCCGCGGCGCGCGCACTCGATCGCCGCGCAGGGCGGCATCAACGCGGCGAAGAACTACCGCAACGACGGCGACAGCGTGTACCGGCTGTTCTACGACACCGTGAAGGGCGGCGACTTCCGTGCGCGGGAGTCCAACGTCCACCGGCTCGCCGAGATCTCCCGCCAGATCATCGACCAGTGCGTCGCCCAGGGTGTCCCGTTCGCCCGCGACTACGCCGGTCTGCTCGACAACCGCTCGTTCGGCGGCGTGCAGGTCTCCCGCACCTTCTACGCCCGCGGCCAGACCGGCCAGCAGCTGCTGATCGGCGCCTACCAGGCGCTGGAGCGCCAGGTGAAGGCCGGCACCGTCGAGATGTACGCCCGGCACGAGATGCTCGAGCTGATCGTGGTCGAGGGGCGCGCCCGCGGCATCGTCGCGCGCGACATGGTCTCCGGCGAGATCGAGGTGCACACCGCCGACGCGGTCGTGCTCGCCTCCGGCGGCTACGGCAACGTCTTCTACCTGTCGACGAACGCCAAGGGCTGCAACGTGACCGCCGGGTGGCGGGCGCACCGCAAGGGCGCGCTGTTCGCGAACCCCTGCTTCACCCAGATCCACCCGACCTGCATCCCGGTCTCCGGCGACCACCAGTCGAAGCTGACCCTGATGTCGGAGTCGCTGCGCAACGACGGCCGCGTCTGGGTCCCGAAGAAGCTCGGCGACGACCGCGGGCCGAACGAGATCCCGCACGACGAGCGCGATTACTTCCTCGAGCGCAAGTACCCGGCGTTCGGCAACCTGGTGCCCCGCGACATCGCGTCCCGGGCCGCCAAGGAGGTCTGCGACGAGAAGCGCGGCGTCGGACCGTCGGGTCTGGGCGTGTACCTGGACTTCGACGACGCCATCCAGCGGCTCGGCCGCAAGGCCGTCGAGAACAAGTACGGCAACCTGTTCGAGATGTACGAGCGGATCACGGGTGAGAACCCGTACGAGGTCCCGATGCGGATCTTCCCCGCCGTGCACTACACGATGGGTGGCCTCTGGGTCGACTACGACCTGCAGTCGACCGTCCCGGGTCTCTACGTGGCGGGCGAGGCCAACTTCTCCGACCACGGCGCGAACCGGCTCGGCGCCTCCGCGCTGATGCAGGGCCTGGCCGACGGCTACTTCGTCCTCCCGGTCACGATCGGCGACTACCTGGCCAAGAACGAGCTCGACGCCGTCCCGGACGACGCGCCCGAGGTCGTCGAGGCCGTGCAGTCGGTCACCGACCGGATCGACCAGTTCCTGTCGATCAACGGCACCCGCACGGTGGACTCGTTCCACCGCGAGCTGGGCCAGATCATGTGGGACTACTGCGGGATGGAGCGCACCGAGGAGGGTCTGCGCAAGGCGCTGGACCGCATCCCCGAGCTCCGTCGCGAGTTCTGGAACAACGTCAAGGTGCCGGGTACCGGCGCGGAGCTCAACCAGAGCCTGGAGAAGGCCGGCCGGGTGGCCGACTTCCTCGAGCTCGGCGAGCTCATGTGTCTCGACGCGCTCGTGCGTCGCGAGTCCTGCGGCGGTCACTTCCGCGGGGAGAGCCAGACCGAGGACGGCGAGGCGCAGCGCGACGACGAGAACTTCTCCTTCACCTCGGCCTGGGAGTACACCGGCCGCGGGCAGGCTCCGGTCCTGCACAAGGAGGAGCTCACGTTCGAGTACGTGCACCCGACCCAGCGCAGCTACAAGTAAGGCGAGGACCCCGTGAAGCTCAATCTGAAGGTCTGGCGCCAGCGCGACGCGGTCGACAAGGGTCGCCTGGTGAACTACACCGTCGACGCCGACGAGGACATGTCGTTCCTCGAGATGCTCGACGTGCTCAACGAGAAGCTGATCCTCTCCGGCGACGAGCCGGTCGCGTTCGACCACGACTGCCGCGAGGGCATCTGCGGCTCGTGCAGCATGGTCATCGACGGCCGGCCGCACGGCCCGCAGCGGGCGACCACCACCTGCCAGCTGCACATGCGGCACTACTCCGACGGCGACACCATCGTCATCGAGCCGTTCCGTTCGGGCTCCTTCCCGGTCATCAAGGACCTCGTCGTCGACCGCGCCGCGTTCGACAAGATGATCCAGGCCGGCGGCTACGTCTCGGTGAACACCGGGTCGGCGCCGGAGGCCAACTCCAACGCCGTGCCGAAGGTCGCCGCGGACCGCTCGTTCGCCGCGGCGAACTGCATCGGCTGCGGTGCCTGCGTCGCGGCCTGCCCGAACGGGTCGGCGTCGCTGTTCCTGGGCGCGAAGCTGACCCACCTGGGTGAGCTGCCGCAGGGCCAGCCGGAGCGCTACGAGCGCGTCGTCAGCATGGTGGAGGAGCACGAGGCCGCCGGCTTCGGTGGCTGCACCAACACCGGCGCCTGCGCCACCGCCTGCCCGAAGGAGATCCCGCTCGACGTGATCTCCCAGCTGAACCGCGACTACCTCGCGGCCACGGTGGGCGGCCGCAAGAAGTAGCGGACCCGCGACGACGGCCGGGGCCCGGTCACCACCGCAGTGGTGACCGGGCCCCGTTGTCGTCGGCGAGCCGGTCGCTCAGACCAGGCCGAGCGCCAGCATCGCGTCGGCGACCCGGGCGTAGCCCGCGATGTTCGCCCCGGCGACGTAGTCGCCCGGTCGTCCGTACTCCTCGGCGGTGGCGTGGCAGCGGTCGTGGATGTCGGTCATGATCTCGCTCAGCCGGTTCTCCGAGTACTCGAAGCTCCACGAGTCGCGCGAGGCGTTCTGCTGCATCTCCAGCGCCGACGCCGCGACACCGCCGGCGTTCGCGGCCTTGCCCGGGGCGAAGATCGCGCCCCCCTCGCGCAGCACCTCCACCGCGTCCGGGGTCGTCGGCATGTTCGCGCCCTCACCGACGAACAGGCATCCCGAGCGCAGCAGGGCGCGAGCGCCGTCGGCGTCGAGCTCGTTCTGGGTCGCCGAGGGCAGCGCGACCTGGCAGGGCACGTCCCAGATGGAGCGGTCGGTGGAGAACTCGGCGCGCCCGATCTTGTCGGTGTAGACGTGCAGCCGCTCGCGCCGGACCTCCTTGATGTCCTTGAGCAGTTCCAGGTCCACCCCCTGGGGGTCGTGCACGACGCCGTCGGAGTCCGACACCGCGACGACCCGGCCGCCGAGCTGGTGGACTTTCTCCACGGTGTAGAGCGCGACGTTGCCCGAGCCGGACACCACGACGTCCTTGCCCTCCAGCGAGTCCCCGCGGACCTCCAGGGCGCGACGGGCGAAGAACGCGCTGCCGTAGCCGGTGGCCTCGCGCCGGACCTGCGCACCGCCGAAGGCCAGCGCCTTCCCGGTCAGCACACCGGACTCGTAGCGGTTGGTGATGCGCTTGTACTGGCCGAACAGGTAGCCGAGCTCGCGGCCGCCGACACCCATGTCCCCGGCGGGGACATCGGTGTACTCACCGAGGTGGCGGTAGAGCTCGGTCATGAAGCTCTGGCAGAAGCGCATGATCTCGCGATCGGAGCGCCCCCGCGGGTCGAAGTCCGATCCGCCCTTGCCGCCGCCGATCGGCAGCCCGGTCAGGGCGTTCTTGAAGATCTGTTCGAAGCCGAGGAACTTGACCGTCCCGAGCAGCACGGTCGGGTGGAACCGCAGACCGCCCTTGAACGGGCCCAGCGCGCTGTTGAACTCCACCCGGAAGCCCCGGTTGATGTGGATGTCCCCGTCGTCGTCCTCCCACGGCACCCGGAAGATGATCTGCCGCTCGGGCTCGCAGATCCGCTCGACGATCCGCGCCTCGGCGTACTCCGGGTGCTTGTCCACAGCCGGGCCGATGCTCTCCAGCACCTCGTGGACGGCCTGGTGGAACTCGGTCTCGCCCGGGTTGCGGTCCAGGACGCGCTGGTGGATGGGTTCGAGGGTGGGGTGCATCGGTGCTGCTCGTTCTCCTCTCGGCGACCGGCAGGGCGCCGGCGGCCGGTCACGGACCGGGGATGCCCGGGATCGGCCGGGTCGACTGTTCATGAGACCACCGCGGCCGTTCCGCAGAGGCATCGATCGGATCACAGACGGTGTGACCCCGGCCGCTGTGAGCCACATCTCCATTCGGGACCGAATCGGGCACCGACGTAGATCACATGTGATCCGCGTCGTATTCTCTGGCGGTCCCGCGCCCCCGCGTGGTGACGAGTTGGACACGGCGCTGTGTCCGGGCCCGCACCGGGTCATGGTGCCGGTGAGACGACAGGAGCTCCCGCGCGTGTCATCCACCACTGACACCGGCGGCCGGGCCGGCTCGGGCCGGGCAACCATCGCTGCACGCACGCTGCGCACCGACCGATGGTGGCTCCCACCGCTCGCGACCTTCGTCGCGTTCGTCGCCTGGGTCGCCTACGCCACGGTGCGGGCCTTCATGCAGGACCACTACTTCGTCGCCGAGTACGGCTATCTGACGCCGTTCTACTCGCCCTGCGTCTCGATGGGCTGCGTGGAGGAGGCCTCGCACTTCGGCCGGTTCCTGCCCGACGTGTGGTGGCTGCCCTACGCGGCGGTCTCCCTGCCGTTCCTGCTGCTGTTCCGGCTGACCTGCTACTACTACCGCAAGGCCTACTACCGGGCGTTCTGGCTCTCCCCGCCGGCCTGCGCGGTCGCCGAGCCGCACCGCCGCTACACCGGTGAGACGCGCTTCCCGCTGATCCTGCAGAACGCGCACCGCTACTTCTTCTACATCGCCGGGATCATCACGCTGATCAACGCCTACGACGCGGTGCTGGCCTTCGCCAAGCCCGGCGGCGGGTTCGGCCTGGGGCTGGGCAACATCATCCTGGTCGTGAACGTGGTGCTGCTGTTCGGCTACACACTCTCGTGCCACTCGTGCCGCAGCGCCGTCGGCGGGCGGCTCAACCACTTCTCGAAGCACCCGGTCCGCTACAAGCTGTGGACCCAGGTCTCGAAGCTGAACACGCGGCACAACCAGTTCGCGTGGGCGACGCTGGTGAGCCTCGCCGTCACCGACTTCTACGTCATGGCCGTCTCCGCCGGCTGGATCAGCGACCTGCGGATCGTGGGGTGAGCACCGAGATGGACGAACAGATCGAGCGGCACGACTACGACGTCGTCGTCATCGGGGCCGGCGGTGCCGGCCTGCGGGCGGCGATCGAGGCGCGGCTGCAGGGCAAGCGGACGGCAATCATCTCCAAGTCGCTGTTCGGCAAGGCGCACACCGTGATGGCCGAGGGCGGCTGCGCGGCGTCGATGGGCAACGCCAACCCGAACGACAACTGGCAGGTCCACTACCGCGACACCATGCGCGGCGGGAAGTTCCTCAACAACTGGCGGATGGCCGAGCTGCACGCCAAGGAGGCCCCGGACCGGGTCTGGGAGCTGGAGACCTACGGTGCGCTGTTCGACCGCACCACGGACGGCAAGATCAGCCAGCGCAACTTCGGCGGGCACACCTACCCGCGGCTGGCGCACGTCGGCGACCGGACCGGCCTGGAGCTGATCCGCACCCTGCAGCAGAAGGTCGTCTCGCTGCAGCAGGAGGACCTCGCCGAGACCGGCGACGCCGAGTCCCGCATCCGGGTCTTCCACGAGTGCACGATCACCGAGCTGTTCACCACCGACGGCGCGATCTCGGGCTGCTTCGGCTACTTCCGCGGCGACGGCCGGTTCGTGCGTTTCGACGCCCCGGCGATCGTGCTCGCCACCGGCGGGGTCGGGAAGAGCTACTCGGTCACGTCGAACTCCTGGGAGTACACCGGCGACGGCCACGCGCTGGCCCTGCGCGCCGGCGCGACGCTGATCAACATGGAGTTCCTGCAGTTCCACCCGACGGGCATGGTGTGGCCGCCCTCGGTGCGGGGCCTGCTGGTCACCGAGTCGGTCCGCGGCGACGGCGGCGTGCTGCGCAACACCGACGGCAAGCGGTTCATGTTCGAGTACGTGCCGGACGTGTTCAAGGAGCAGTACGCCACCTCCGAGGAGGAGGGCGACCGCTGGTACACCGACCCGGACAACAACCGGCGCCCGCCGGAGCTGCTGCCCCGCGACGAGGTGGCCCGGGCGATCAACTCCGAGGTCAAGGCCGGGCGCGGGACCGAGCACGGCGGGGTGTTCCTCGACGTGTCGACCCGGCTGAAGCCCGAGGAGATCCTCAAGCGGCTGCCGTCGATGCACCACCAGTTCAAGGAGCTGGCCGACGTCGACATCACCAAGGAGCCGATGGAGGTCGGCCCGACCTGCCACTACGTGATGGGCGGGGTGGAGGTCGAGCCGGACACCGCGATGTCGAAGGTGCCGGGGCTGTTCGCCGCGGGCGAGGTCGCGGGCGGCATGCACGGCTCCAACCGGCTCGGCGGCAACTCGCTGTCGGACCTGCTGGTGTTCGGCCGTCGCGCCGGGCTGCACGCCGCGCAGCACGCCGACGCCGGCCGGCCCGCCGTGGCCGAGTCCGACGTCGCCGCCGCGCTGGAGCGGGCGATGCTGCCGTTCTCCAGCGCCACCGAGGGCGGGGAGAACCCGTTCGTGGTGCAGCAGGAACTGCAGAAGACGATGCACGAGCTCGTCGGGATCATCCGCAAGGGCGACGAGATGGAGCTCGCCCTCAAGAAGCTCGAGGACATCGCCACCCGCACCCGCACCGTCTCGGTCGAGGGGCACCGCCGGTTCAACCCCGGCTGGCACCTGGCCCTGGACCTGCGGAACATGCTGCTCGTCGCGCTGTGCACCGGCAAGGCCGCGCTGGAGCGCCAGGAGTCCCGGGGCGGGCACACCCGCGACGACTTCCCGGTCATGGACTCGGACTGGCGGCACCTGCTGCTGGTGTGCCGGGCGATCGGCGAGGACGACGTCGAGCTGACCCGTCAGGAGCAGCTCCCGATGCGGTCGGACCTGTTCGACCTGTTCGAGATGGACGAGCTGAAGAAGTACTACACCGGAGACGAGCTGGGCGGTCACCGCGCCGACTCCGCGGAGGGGAACCAGTGAGCAGTCACCTGCACCACTTCCGCGTCTGGCGCGGCGACGACACCAAGGGCGAGCTGGTCGACTACCCGGTGGAGGTGAACGAGGGCGAGGTCGTCCTCGACGTCATCCACCGGCTGCAGGCCACCGAGGCCGGCGACCTGGCCGTGCGGTGGAACTGCAAGGCGGGCAAGTGCGGCTCGTGCTCGGCGGAGATCAACGGCCGGCCGCGGCTGATGTGCATGACGCGGATGAACACCTTCGACGACGCGGAGGTCGTCACCGTCACGCCGCTGCGCAGCTTCCCGGTGATCCGCGACCTCGTGACCGACGTGTCGTTCAACTACACCAAGGCCCGCGAGATCCCCAGCTTCACCCCGCCCGAGGGCGTGGCTCCGGGCGAGTACCGGATGGCGCAGGTCGACGTCGAGCGGAGCCAGGAGTTCCGCAAGTGCATCGAGTGCTACCTGTGTCAGAACACCTGCCACGTGGTCCGCGACCACGAGGAGAACAAGGAGGCGTTCGCCGGGCCGCGCTACCTGATGCGGATGGCGGAGCTGGACATGCACCCGCTCGACGCGCACGGCAACCGCGCCGTCGAGGCCCAGGAGGAGCACGGGCTGGGGTTCTGCAACATCACCAAGTGCTGCACCGAGGTGTGCCCCGAGCACATCAAGATCACCGACAACGCGCTCATCCCGCTCAAGGAGCGCGCGGTGGACCGCAAGTACGACCCGCTGGTGTGGCTGGGGGACAAGATCTTCCGGCGCTCCGGGAGCTGAGCGTGCCCGCGCACCCCGGCGGCGGGCGTCGCACCCGCCGCACGGGGTGCGGGGACCGCGCCGGGGGTGCGACGGGTCGCTCAGCGCTCCATCGACCGGCGGATCTCGGCGAGCCGGTCGGCGGCCTTGCGCTCGCGCTCGGCGAACGCGTCCTCCGCCTCCGCGGCGCGCGCGTCGCCGCCCGCGAGCTCCTCGGCGGCCGCCGCGGTGGCGGCGCGGCCCTCGATGCGGTCGCGCACGTAGGAGAACGTGGGGACGCCGTCGTCGGTGTAGTCGGTGACGGGCTCGACCGGGTCGGGGACGGCAGGGTCGGGCACGACCGGCTCCGGGTCGGGGACGGCGGGCAGGTGGGTCGGGTCGGTCATCGGGCCTCCTCGGTTCCGCCCTCGACGGTAGGCGATGAGAACGCCCCCGGTGGGCGGTCGTCACCGGTATGACGACCTTCGCGCTGGTCCCCGGGGCGGGGACCGACACCTGGTACTGGGGTCCGCTGGAACGGGAGCTGACCCGGCGCGGCCACCGCGCGGTGCCGGTCGAGCTGCCCTGCGACGACGACACCGCCGGGCTGGAGACCTACGCCGACGCCGTCGTGGCCGCGGTCGGCGGTGCCGACGACCTCGTGGTCGTCGCGCACTCCTTCGGCGGGTTCAGCGCACCGCTGGTGTGCGACCGGATCGCGGTGCGTGGGCTCGTCCTGGTGACGGCGATGGTGCCGCTGCCGGGCGAGTCCGCGGCGCAGTGGGGCGACGCGACCGGCGCCGGGGTGGCGCTCGCCGAGCAGGACGCCCGCGACGGGCGCGACCCCGACGACGTCGTCGGGCTCTTCTACCACGACGTCGAGGAGTCGGTGGCGAACGAGGCACTGCGTCACGAGCGCGACCAGTCCGCGACGCCGTGGACCCAGCCGTGGCCGCGTGCGGCCTGGCCGGACGTGCCGACCCGGTACCTGCTGTGCCGCGAGGACAAGCTGTTCCCGGCCGCGTTCGTCCGGGCGATGCTCGCCCGGCGGCTGCGCGGCGTCGTGCCCGAGATGGTCCCCGGCGGGCACCACCCGATGCTGTCGCACCCCGGCGCGCTGGCCGCGGCGGTGCTCGGTCGCTGAGGGCAGGCGATGATGGCGCCGTGGCGCGCACGCGGATCCGGGAGCTGGTGGTGGTGCACGACGCGGCCTGCGCGCCGTGCTCGCGGATCGCACGGGAGCTGCCGGGCTGCGTGACCGTCCGGGTCCGTGCGCGGTCCTGCCACGAGCCACGGCTGGCCGAGATCTACCCGAACCTGCCGGCCGCCGTCGCCGGGTGCCGGGCGCCCGCGGTCGGTGTGCTCCGCACCGACGGGCAGGTCCGCTGGTGGACCGGGATGCGCGGGATCGTCGGGCTGGCGCCGGTGCTGCGGCCCGGCGCGCTGCCGGTCGCGGTCCGGCTGCTGCGGGAGGCGGCCGCGGTACGGCGCTGAGGCCGGGCCCCGGTGAGCCGGCCGTCGACGCACCGGAGATCCTGGTCGGACCCGACTCGCCGTCCGACCGGAGGGACCCACCCGTGGACACCGTCGCCCGCCCCCTCGACCACGGGCCGGCCCTGCTGTTCTGCCCCGGCGACCGGCCCGACCGGTTCGCCAAGGCGCTCGCCGCGGCCGACGCCGTCATCCTCGACCTGGAGGACGCCGTCGGCCCGGACGACAAGGACGGCGCCCGGGACGCCGTCGTCGCCGCGCTGGCGGAGCTGGACCGCACCCGGGTGGTCGTGCGGGTCAACGCGCCCGGCGCCCCCGCCCACGACGGCGACGTCGCCGCGCTGGCCGCCCACCCCGACCTCACCCTGATGCTGCCGATGGCGACGAGCGCCGCCGCGGTGGAGGCGCTGGCCCCGCACCCGGTGATCGCGCTGTGCGAGACCGCGCACGGGGTGCTGGAGGCGCCGTCGATCGCCCGGGCGTCGAACTGCGCGGGCCTGATGTGGGGCAGCGAGGACCTGCTCGCCGACCTGGGCGGGCGCACCGGGCGCGCGGCCGGCGGCGGCTACGGACCGGCCCTCACCGAGGCCCGCACCCGGATCCTCTACGCCGCCCGCGCCGCGGGCCGGGCCCCGGTCGACACGGTGCTCACCGACATCGCCGACACCGACACCCTGCTCGCCGACGCCGTCGACGCGGCGAACGCCGGGTTCGCGGCGAAGGTGTGCATCCACCCGTCGCAGGTGGAGGTCGTCCGCCGCGGGTTCCGGCCCGGTGACGACGAGACCGAGCACGCCCGCGCCCTGCTCGCCGAGGCGGAGCGGCACCCCGGGGTCTTCCGGTTCGGCGGGGAGATGGTCGACGCACCGGTGCTCGCCCGGGCCCGGGCGACCCTGCGGCTGGCCGAGGCATAGACGGCGCCGATCGCAGCGCTCGGATGCATCGACCTACGGGCACGGCGGCCCGGCGATGACTACCGTGGGCGCCGTGACGATCTCCGGGTACGGGTCGTGGCCGACACCGGTCACGTCCGAAGTGGTGGTGACGGCCGCGGTGCGGCTCGGGGAGGTCCGCCCCGACGGTGCGCCCGGCACCGAGGACACCGGCGTGGTCTGGGCCGAGGGCCGCGCCGCGGAGGGCGGCCGGACCCAGCTGGTGCGCCGTACCGGCGGCGACGCCGCGGGCTCGCGCACCGATCTGCTGCCCGAGGGCGCGAACGCCCGCTCGGCGGTCCACGAGTACGGCGGCGGCGCGTGGTGGCTGCACGCCGGCAGCCCCGGCGTCGTCTGGTACGTCGAGTGGGCCGACCAGCGCCTGTACCGGCTCGACCGCGGCGCCGCCCCGGTCGCGCTCACCCCGGAGCCCGCGGTGCCCCGTGGCGACCGCCACGCCGACGGCGACGTCGCCCCCGACGGCACCTGGATGGTCGTGGTCCGCGAGCGCCACCACGCCGCGCACACCCCGGCCGCCGAGGTCGTCAACGAGATCGTGCGGCTCGACGCCCGCGCCCCGTCGGAGCCGGAGGTGCTGGTCGGCGGCCCGGACTTCGTCGCCGCGCCGCGGATCTCCCCGGACGGCGGCACGCTGGCCTGGCTGTCCTGGAACCACCCGTCGATGCCGTGGGACGACGTCGAGCTCACCGTCCGCGACCTGGCGTCCGGGGTGGACACCGTCGTCGCGGGCGGGCCGGGGGAGTCGGTCACCGAGCCGCAGTGGCAGCCCGACGGGTCGCTCACCTTCATCAGCGACCGCACCGGCTGGTGGAACCTCTACCGCTGGCTGCCCGGCCACGACATCGAGGCGCTCGTGCGCATCGACGCCGAGATCGGCGTGCCCGGCTGGGTGCTGGGCGGGTCGCGCTACGCCGTCCTGGAGGACGGCCGCGTCGTGTTCGCCCGCTCCTCGCGGGGCTTCGACGCGCTGGTCGTGCGGGAGGTCGACGGCCGGATCATCGAGCTCGACACCCCGTTCACCGCGATCGGCTCGGTGCGCGCCGACGGGCCCTACGCCGTCGTCTGCGTCGCCGGGTCGCCCACCGCCGAGCCGGGCGTGCACCGCGTCGTGCCCGCCCCGGACGGCGCGGGGGAGCCCGGCGCGGCCGGGGTGCAGACCCTGCGCGCCCCGCGCGACCTCGGCCTGCACCCGGAGACCGTGTCGGTGCCCGAGCCCATCACGTTCCTGTCCTCGGACGCCGCGGGCAGCCCGCGCACCGGCTACGCGCTGTTCTACCCGCCGCCGGCCGGCCACGACGCCCCCGAGGGCGAGCTGCCGCCGCTGCTCGTCGTCATCCACGGCGGGCCGACCGGCTCCGCGACCCCGGTCCTCTCGGTCGCCGTGCAGTACTGGACCAGCCGCGGGTTCGGCGTCGTCGACGTCGACTACGGCGGCTCCACCGGCTACGGCCGCGCCTACCGCGAGCAGCTGAAGGGCGCCTGGGGGATCGTCGACGTCGCCGACTGCCTCGCCGCGGCCCGCACGCTCGCCGACACCGGCCGCGTCGACCCGGCCCGGATGGCGATCCGCGGCGGCTCCGCGGGCGGGTTCACCACCCTGGCCGCCCTCGCCCGCGACGACACCCCGTTCTCCGCCGGGGCGGACCACTTCGGCGTCGCCGACCTGGCCGCGCTCGCCCGGGACACCCACAAGTTCGAGTCCCGCTACCTCGACGGCCTGGTCGGGCCGTGGCCCGCGGCGGAGGCGGTGTACACCGAGCGCTCCCCGCTCACCCACGTGGGGCGTTTCCGCACCCCGCTGATCGTGCTCCAGGGCGACGAGGACGCCATCGTCCCGCCCAACCAGTCGGAGATGATCGTCGACGCGCTGCGCGGGCGCGGGGTGCCGGTCGCCTACCTGCTGTTCGCCGGGGAGCAGCACGGCTTCCGGCAGGCCGCGAACATCCGCCGGGCCCTCGACGCCGAGCTCGCGTTCTACTCCCGGGTGTTCGGGTTCGCGCTGCCCGCGGAGGAGGGCATCGAGCCGGTGGAGATCGAGAACCTGTGAGCGCGGGGCACTTCATCGCCCGCATGTCCCTCGATCCCGCGGCCCCGTCGCGCGGCTACCCGTTCGAGCTCCCCGTGGTCCGGTGGCTGCGCGAGCAGGGCGGGCTCGCGCTCTACCCGGGCGTGACGTTCCTGGTGGGGGAGAACGGGTCCGGGAAGTCGACGCTGGTGGAGGCGGTCGCCGTCGCAGTGGGGCTGAACCCCGAGGGCGGGTCGCGGTCGTTCCGGTTCGCGACCCGGGCCAGCGAGTCCGACCTCGGGTCGCACCTGCGGGTCGCCCGGCGGCCGGGCCGGGAGCGCACCAGCTTCTTCCTGCGTGCGGAGTCGTACTACAACGTCGCGTCCGAAGTGGAACGACTCGACCGGGAGCCGGGCGGCCCGCCGCTGCTGCCGGCCTACGGCGGCTCCGGGCACGAGCGCAGCCACGGCGAGTCGTTCCTGGCGCTGCTGCGCCACCGGTTCTTCCCGCGCGGCCTCTACCTGCTCGACGAGCCGGAGGCCGCCCTGTCGGTCACCGGGGCCCTGGCGGTGCTCGCCCGGATGACCGACCTGACCGCGCGGGGCAGCCAGTTCGTCGTCGCGACCCACTCGCCGGTGCTGCTCGCGCTGCCCGGGGCGACGATCCTGGAGATCGGCGACGACGGCGCGGTCCGCCGCGTCGGGTACGACGAGGCGCTCCCGGTCGTGCTGACGCGGGGGTTCCTCGCCGACCCGGACGCATTCCTGCGGCACCTGTAGACGACCTCGGCCCCGCGAGGACAGGACGTCCTCCCGGGGCCGTGTCCACGAACGTCAGGCCGCGCCGCCCCCGTACCCGGCGCCGGACGGCACCTGCGGCGCGGTCAGCTCCGGGTCGGCGGGCTTCGCCCCGCCGCTGCGCGGCCCCTGCGACAGCCGCCGCTCCACCAGCCGCGAGATCCCGGTCAGGATCAGGCACAGCCCGATGTAGATCACCGCGATGACCAGCGCGACCGGCAGGATCGGCGAGCCCAGCTGGTTCTGGCTGCCCAGGAAACGCGCCTGGTAGAGCAGCTCGGGGTAGAGGATGATGAAACCGAGCGCGGTGTCCTTCAGGACCACGACGAGCTGCGACAGGATCGTCGGCAGCATCGAGCGCAGCGCCTGCGGGAGCAGCACGTTCGTCATCACCGGGGTCTTGCGCATCCCGAGCGCGTAGGCGGCCTCGCGCTGACCGCGGGGCACCGCGTTGACGCCGGCGCGGAACACCTCGGCGAGCACCGAGCCGTTGTAGAGCATCAGGCCGAGCACGACCGCCCAGAAGGCGTCGATCTCGATGCCGAGCCCGCGGGAGAGGCCGAAGTACAGGATGAAGATCAGCACCAGCAGCGGGACGGCGCGGAAGAACTCGACGACCGTCGTCGCCGGGACGCTGACCCAGCGGTGGTCAGAGAGCCGTCCCGCGGCGAAGAACGCGCCGAAGGCCAGCGACAGCACCGCGGCCACCGCGAAGGCGCTGATCGTCGCCCAGAGCGCCCCGAGCAGCAGGTACTGGATGCGGACGTAGGTGATCCACTCCCACAGCCGCGGGGAGAACTGGCCGGCTTCGTAGAACCGCCAGACCACGAACCCGACCAGTGCCAGGACGACCAGCGTGCCGACCACGCCGAGGATCCGGTTGCGCCGGATCGCGGCCGGTCCGGGCACGTCGTAGAGGACCGAGCTCATCGGGCGACACCCCACTTCGCGTCGAGCCGCCGCTGCAGCAGCGTCAGCGGGACCACCAGGACCACGAAGATCGCCGCGATCCAGAGCAGGCCGATCATGACGTTGTAGCCGCGCTCGGAGAGCACGCTGTAGACGCTGCCCAGCTGGAACACCGCGAACCCGGAGGCGATCGTGGTGTTCTTCAGCAGCGCGATCTGGATGTTGGTCATCGGCGGGACGACCGCGCGCACGGCCTGCGGGAGCACGATCTGGCCCAGAGTCTGGGTGAAGGTGAAGCCGAGAGCCCGGGCCGCCTCGGCCTGGCCGACCGGCACGGTGTTGATGCCCGACCGGACGATCTCGCAGACGAACGCCGCGGTGTAGAGGGTCAGGCCGATGCAGGCCAGGGTGAAGAACGAGAACTCCACCAGCTCCAGGCGCGGGTAGGCGAAGGCGAAGAAGAACAGCACCAGGGTGAGCGGCGTGTTCCGCAGCAGCGTCACGTAGAGGCTGCCGAAGCTGCGCAGCACCGGCACCGGGCTGACCCGCAGACCGGCGATCAGGGTGCCGAGGATCAGCGAGCCGATCGCCGAGACGACGAACAGCCCGACGGTGCCGAGGATCGCGCGCCAGTACACGTCGGCGTTGTCCAGCAGGACGTTCACCGTGGTGCCCTCCTTCCGTACTCGTGGACGCGGCCGGCCCCCGGGACATCGGGGACCGGCCGCGCCGGGGGGTCAGTAGCGGTCGATCGTGGGCGGCTGGGCCTGGGTGCCGGACTTGCCCAGGGTGCCGTCGTAGATCGTCTTCCAGGTGCCGTCGTCGATCGCGGCCTGCAGCAGGTCGTTGACCTTGGTGCGCAGCGCGGTGTCGTTCTTCGGCAGGCCGATGCCGTAGGGCTCGGAGGAGAACTTCTCCCCGACGACCTTCAGCTGCTCCGGGTTCTGCGAGGCGTAGCCGAGCAGGATCGCGTCATCGGTGGTGACGGCGTCGACCTGGTTGTTGATCAGCTGGTCGACGCACTGGGTGTAGGTCTGGAACTCGACGATGTTCGCCGCCTCGGTGAGGTTCTGGTCCCGGACCCGCTGGATCGGGGTCGAGCCGGTGACCGAGCAGACCTTCTTGCCCTGCAGGGTCTGCGGGCCGGTGATCGCGTTGTCGTCGGCGCGCACGAGCAGGCCCTGGCCCGCGGTGTAGTACGGCCCGGCGAACCCGACGCGCTGCTTGCGCTTGTCGTTGATGGTGTAGGTGCCGACGTAGTAGTCGACCTCGCCGCGCTCGATGACGTCCTCACGTGCCGCGGACGGGACGACCTTGTAGTCGATCTGGTCCGGGGAGAAGCCGAGACCGCCGGCGACCATCCTGGCGATGTCGATGTCGAAGCCGGTGAACTGGCCCGTGGTGGCGTCGCGGAAACCGAGGCCCGGCTGGTCGTCCTTCACACCGACGATCACGCGGCCGCGCTGCTTCATCGCCGCGAACGTCGGCGAACCGGCGACCTCGACGTTCTGTGCGACGGTGGGCTCGTAGCCCGAGCCCTCGGCGCCCGGTGCGCCCTCCTGGCCGCAGCCGGCCAGGGCCAGGGCGGCGGCCATGGCGGCCGCCACCAGGATGCGGGTTCTCTTCACGTTCGCTCCGCTCGTCGGGGTGGGGTGGGTCAGTGGGAGAGGATCTTGCCGAGGAAGTCCTTGGCGCGGTCGCTGCGCGGCGCGGTGAAGAACTCGTCCGGGGTCGCGTCCTCGACGATCTCGCCGTCGCTCATGAACACGACGCGGTGCGCGGCCCGGCGGGCGAAGCCCATCTCGTGGGTCACGACGACCATCGTCATGCCCTCCTTGGCCAGCGAGGTCATGGTGTCGAGCACCTCGTTGACCATCTCCGGGTCCAGCGCCGAGGTCGGCTCGTCGAAGAGCATCACCTTCGGCTTCATCGCCAGCGCGCGGGCGATCGCCGCGCGCTGCTGCTGGCCGCCGGACAGCTGCGCCGGGTACTTGTCGCGCTGGTTCGCGATGCCGACGCGCTCCAGCAGCGCCAGCCCGGTCTTCTCGGCCTCGGCCTTGGAGGCGCCGCGGACCTTGAGCGGGGCCAGCGTGACGTTCTCCAGGATCGTCTTGTGCGCGAACAGGTTGAACGACTGGAAGACCATGCCGACGT
Source organism: Pseudonocardia sp. 2-7 (assembly GCF_056341085.1). NCBI lineage: Bacteria > Bacillati > Actinomycetota > Actinomycetes > Pseudonocardiales > Pseudonocardiaceae > Pseudonocardia > Pseudonocardia sp. 2-7. The sequence goes on along the minus strand of NZ_CP094507.1, from coordinate 4,016,487 downwards.
CGGCCCGCAGGGCGGCCAGCGCCTTGCCCTCCGCCGCCAGTGCGGTGCCGTCGATCTCGATCGTGCCGGTGTCGATCGGCTCGAGCCGGTTGATCGTGCGGCAGAGTGTGGACTTGCCGGAACCGGAGGGGCCGAGGACGACGACGACCTCACCACGGGCGACGTCGAGATCGATGTCGCGCAGCACGTGGAGGTCGCCGAAGTGCTTCTGCACCCCGGCCATCCGCACCATGGGAGTGCTGGACGCGGGCGGGCTGGTCATGCTGCCTCCGGACATGGCGAGAGCCTGGACGGAACGGACATGCGAGTCCACCACCTTGAGGAACCTTTAGGGTCTCGGCCACGTAACGGAAAGGGCGGGCAGCGGTGCACATCCTGCTGATCGAGGACGACGACCGGGTCGCCGCCGCGCTGCGCCCGGCGCTGCACCGGCACGGGATGACCACGACCCGCCTCGACCACGGCCGCGGCGCCGTCGACCACCTCGACGGCGTCGACGTCGTACTGCTCGACCTGGGCCTCCCCGACGCCGACGGGCTCGACGTCTGCCGTGCGATCCGCGCCGTCTCCGAGGTCCCGGTGCTGATGGTGACCGCCCGCGGCGAGGTCACCGACCGCATCGCCGGGCTGCACACCGGCGCCGACGACTACCTGGTCAAGCCCTACGACATCGGCGAGCTCGTGGCCCGGGTGCACGCGGTGCAGCGCCGCCGCAAGGTCGGTGACGACGGGTCGGTCGCCCCGGCCGGGTCGGCCCCGGTGACCGTCGGCGACGTCCGCGTCGACCCCGAACGGCACGAGGTCACCGTCGCCGGGGAGCAGGTGGTGCTCACCCGCAAGGAGTTCCAGGTGCTGTCGCTGCTCGCCCGCGCCGACGGCGCCGTCTGCACCCGCGCCCAGATCGTCGCCGAGGTGTGGGGGCGCGGCTGGGCGGGCGCGAACCGGACCCTCGACGTGCACGTGGCGACCCTGCGGACCAAGCTCGGCCGCCCCGAGCTGGTGCGCACCGTGCGCGGCGTCGGGTACCGCTTCGCCGCCACCGAGGACTGACCCGTGCGCAGCCGGCTGCTGCTGGTCGTGCTCGTGCTCGTCGGCCTGCTCGCCGCCGGGCTGGGCGTCCCGCTGGCCTGGACCGCCGCCCAGCGCGCCCAGGAGGAGGTCTTCACCGACCGGCTCACCGACACGATCTCCTTCGCCTCCACCGCGCAGCGCCCGCTCATCGAGGCCCCCGCGGGCAGCTCCGCGCTCACCACCTTCACCGACGAGATCACCCGCTACGACGACGTCTACGGGGTCGCGGTGCTCGTGCTCGACCGGACCGGCCGGACACTGACCGCGTCCCGCCCGGCAGACCGGCTGCCCGAGCTGGGGGACTACGCCACGGAGCGGACCGCGGTCGCGCTGGCCGGGCGCCGCTCGTCGACCTACCCGCTGCTGATGCCGTGGGACGCCCGGCCGCTGGTGCTGGCCGAGCCGGTGCTCGTCGACGGCGAGGTCGTCGGCGCGGTGGCGACGGTGTCACCGACCGACGCACTGCGGGCCGAGGCGGTGCGCACCTGGTCGCTGATCGCCGGGGCCGCGGTGTTCGCGCTGCTCGCCGGCACCCTGGTCGCGCTGCCGCTGACCGCCTGGGTGCTGCGCCCGGTCCGCCGGCTCGACGAGGCGATGGGCCGGGTCGGGACGGCCGTCGTCGCCGGGGGGCCGCCCGGTCCGCCGTCGCGGCGCAGCGGCCCGCCGGAGCTGCGCTCGCTGGCCGGGTCGTTCGACCGGATGACCGAGACGGTGCGCGAGGCGCTGGCCGCGCAGCGCGCGTTCGTCGCCGACGCCTCCCACCAGCTGCGGAACCCGCTCACGGCGCTGCGCCTGCGGCTGTCCAACCTCGACGGGCACGTCGACCCGGCCGCCGCCGACGACCACCTCGCGGCGATGGAGGAGGCCGAGCGGCTGTCCCGGGTGCTCGACGGGCTGCTCGCGCTGGCCCGCGCCGAGCGCGCGGTGGAGGACCCGGGCGACGCCGAGGACACCGACCTCGACGTCGTCATCGCCGAGCGGGTGGACAACTGGCGGCCGCTGGCCGAGCACTCCGGGATCGAGCTGCGCCGCAGCGGCCCGCACGGCCTGCACGCCCTGATCGGCGAGCCCGCGCTGGAGTCGGTGCTCGACGCACTGCTGGACAACGCGCTCAAGTACACCCCGGCCGGGCGACGGGTGCGGGTCGCGACGCTGCGCACCGCGGACCGGATCGGTGTCAGCGTCGTCGACGGCGGGCCCGGCCTGGCGCCGGAGGACCGGGCCCGGGCCACCGACCGGTTCTGGCGGGCGCCCGGTCAGACCAACGTCGAGGGCAGCGGGCTGGGTCTGGCCATCGCGGTGCGGACCGCCGCCGCGGCCGGCGGGAGCCTGCAGCTGGGCGCCGCCCCGGGCGGCGGGCTGCGGGTCACGCTGTGGCTGCGCCCGGGGGCGGCTCAGTAGCCCTTGGTGGCCCGGTAGAACGCGACGGCGCCGTCGTGCAGCGGGATCGGCTGGGTGCCGATCGCCGAGCGGGAGTCGACGGTCACCGCCGCCGGGCTGGCCTGGGCCAGTCGCGGCTGCTCGTCGAAGGCGGCGCGGATGAGCGCACCGGCCAGGTCGGCAGCCATCCCCTCGGTGACCAGCAGAGCGTTGCGCACCGACAGGCACGACACCGGGCCGGGCAGGCCGTAGGTGTTCGCGGGGACCGTCGCCACCGAGTAGACGGGATACCGGTCACGCATGCGGTCGAGCACGCCGCCGAGCTCCAGCAGCCGGATCGGGACCTGTGCGGCCAGCTCCCGCACGCCGTCGGTGGGGACCCCGCCGGACCAGAAGAACGCGTCGAGGCCGTTCTCGCGCAGCGCCGCCGCCGCGTCCGTGAGGCCCAGCTCCGCGCGGGTGCCCAGGCCCGCGACGCCGATCCCGGCCACGTCGAGCAGCCGGATCGCGATCGGCTGGTAGCCGCTGCCACCCGGGCCGATCGACACCCGTCGTCCGCGCAGGTCGGCGATGCTGCGCAGGCCGGAGTCGGCGCGCACGACGATGTGGGTGACGTCGTCGTAGAGCCGGGCCAGTGCGCGCGGCTCGGCCGGGCCGGTGGTGCGGGCGGCGACGTCGGCGGCCACGTCGACCTGGCTGATCGTGACCGCGGCCGCCCCGGTGGTCAGGAGTTCCATGTTCTGTGCGCTGCCCGCGGTCTCCAGCACCTGCGGGGCCGCGGCGAGCCCGAGCCGTTCCCGCCAGATCTCCGACAGCGTGCGCGCGAGGTTGATGTACACCCCCGGCTGCACCCCGCCGGCGATCACCAGCGGGGCGGCGGGCCGGGGCCCGGTACAGGCGGCCAGCCCCGCCCCCAGACCGAGCGCCGCCCCCGCGCGCAGCACGGTGCGCCTCGTCAGCGGGGGCCCGGGCCGGTGCACCCGCCCATCATCCCCGACGGCCCCGTCCCGGCGTCGTCGCACCGGGCGCCTACCCTCGGGTGTGTGAGCCGCAGCTACACCGTGCGCACCTACGGGTGCCAGATGAACGTGCACGACTCGGAGCGGATGGCCGGTCTGCTGGAGGACGCCGGGTACGCCCGGGCCGAGGACCCCGACACCGCCGACGTCGTCGTGTTCAACACCTGCGCGGTGCGGGAGAACGCGGACAACAAGCTCTACGGCAACCTCGGGCACCTGCGCCCCCGCAAGGTCGCGAACCCGGACATGCAGATCGCCGTGGGCGGCTGCCTGGCCCAGAAGGACCGCGACACGATCACGCGGCGGGCCCCGTGGGTCGACGTCGTGTTCGGCACGCACAACGTGCACGCCCTGCCGACGCTGCTGGAGCGGGCCCGGCACAACGAACAGGCACAGGTCGAGATCGCCGAGGCGCTCGAGGTGTTCCCCTCGACGCTGCCCGCGCGCCGCGACTCCGCCTACGCCGGCTGGGTGTCGATCTCGGTGGGCTGCAACAACACCTGCACGTTCTGCATCGTGCCGTCGCTGCGCGGCAAGGAGCGCGACCGGCGCCCCGGCGACGTGCTCGCCGAGGTGCAGACCCTCGCCGCGGACGGCGTGCTCGAGGTGACCCTGCTGGGCCAGAACGTGAACGCCTACGGCTCGGACTTCCAGGAGGGCACCGCGGACAGGTCCGCCTTCGCGAAGCTCCTGCGGGCCTGCGGCGAGGTCGAGGGGCTGGAGCGGGTGCGGTTCACCAGCCCGCACCCGCGCGACTTCACCTCCGACGTGATCGCCGCGATGGCGCAGACCCCGAACGTCTGCCCGCAGCTGCACATGCCGTTGCAGTCCGGCTCCGACGACGTCCTGCGCCGGATGCGCCGCAGCTACCGCTCGGAGCGGTTCCTGTCGATCCTGGCCGAGGTGCGGGAGTCGATCCCGCACGCGGCGATCACCACCGACATCATCGTCGGTTTCCCCGGCGAGACCGAGCAGGACTTCCAGGACACCCTCGACGTCGTCGAGCGGGCCCGGTTCGCCGCGGCGTTCACCTTCCAGTACTCGAAGCGCCCCGGGACGCCCGCCGCGGACCTGCCCGACCAGCTGCCCAAGGCCGTCGTGCAGGAGCGCTACGAGCGCCTCGTCGCGCTGCAGGAGCGGATCTCCTGGGAGGAGAACCGCAAGCAGGAGGGCACCGAGGTCGAGCTGCTGGTGTCCACCGGCGAGGGCCGCAAGGACGCGGCGACCGCCCGGCTCACCGGCCGCGCCCGCGACGGGCGGCTCGTGCACTTCGCGCCAGGGGACGCGACCGGCATCCGGCCGGGCGACATCGTCACCGTCCGGATCGACCGCGGTGCCCCGCACCACCTCGTCGCCGACGGCGGTGTGCTCACCCACCGCCGCACCCGCGCCGGTGACGCAGCCGAGGCCGGCGAGCGCCCATCCGGGGCACCCACCACCCTGGGACTGCCCGCGTTCGGCGCCCCGGCGCCCGAGCCGGCACCCGCCGCGCCGTCCTGCGGCGTCCCCGCCACCACCGGAGGTACCCGATGAGCGACGTGTCCCCGGAGACCCGCGCCGAGATCGACCGGGCCGGGCGCGGTGTCGCCCGCCGGATCGACCCGGGCGCGCGCGCCATGCTGATCGCGGTGGCGATCGTCGCCGCCGTCGCCGCGCTGCTGCTCCCGTGGGTGGCGGGCACCCCGGGCTGGCAGGTGCTGGCCTCCGGCACCTCCGGGCCGCTGCCGACGCTGTTCTCGTTCACGATGACCGGGTTCGCCGTCGTGGTGTCCGCGGCCGCGCTGCTGACCCGGCTGTGGGCGCTCGCCTGGCTCGCGGCCTTCGGCTGCGGGATCTCCTCGGTGAACGGGCTGTGGGCGATCTGGTCGCAGCAGACCGGCGCCGAGGCCGGCCCCGGGTTCGGGATGGTCCTCGGCGTGATCGCGGTCGTGCTGCTGACCTTCGTGTGGGCGGGCGCCGCGCTGCAGCGCGACTGACCCCCTACCGCTCGTCGACCGCCTGTTCGGCGGCGGTCAGCCACTCCCGCCACTGCGCCGCCTGCGCACGGGCCTGCTCGGCGCGCCTGCCGTCGCCGGCCGCCTCGGCCTTCTCCGCCTGCGCCTCGAACTGCTCGACCCGCACCCGGAACTGCTCCACGCGGGCCTGGGCCTCGGGGTCGGTGCGGCGCCACTGCGCGTCCGCGGCGGCGGCGACCTTGTCCTCGATCCCGCGCAGCCGCCCCTCCAGGGTGCGGATCTCCTCGCGCGGGACCTTGCCGATGGCCTCCCAGCGCTCCTGGACCTCGCGCAGCCGGGCCCGTGCGCCGTCCGGGTCGGACAGGTCGATCGTCTCGGCCTCGGCGAGCAGGGCCCGCTTCGCCTCGGCGTTCTCGGCGAACTCGGTGTCGCGGGCGGAGAAGTGCTCCCCGCGGCGGGCGAAGAAGCGGTCCTGCGCGCCGCGGAAGCGGGCCCACAGCGCGTCGTCGGCCTCGCGGTGGGCGCGGCCCGCCGCCTTCCACTCGGTCATCAGGTCGCGGTAGGCGGCCGCGGTCGCGTTCCACTCGTCGGAGTCGGCCAGGGCCTCGGCCCGGTCGACGAGCTCCTCCTTGCGGGCCTTCGCGGTGACCCGCTGACGGTCGAGGTCGGCGAAGTGCGAGCCGCGCCGCCGGTTGAACGCCTCACGGGCGTTCGAGAAGCGCTTCCACAGCTGCTCGTCGGTCTTCTTGTCGACGCCGCGGACGGTGCGCCACTCGTCGAGGATGGCCTTGAAACGGTCCCCGGCCTGCTTCCACTGGGTGGAGTCCGCGGCCATCTTTTCGGCCTCGACGGCGAGCGCCTCCTTGCGGGCGACGGCGTCGTGCCGGGCGCGCTCGCGCTCCTCCTTCGCCGCGCTGACGCCCTGCTCGGCCCGGCCGACCAGCTCGTCGAGCCGCTCGCGCAGGGCGGGCACGTCCCCGACCACGTGCGCCTCGCCGAGGCCCTCGCGCAGCGCGGTGAGCGCGGTGAGCGACGCCTTCGCGTCCCCGCCGCCGGCGATCCGCGCGGCGAGCACCTCGGTCTCGGTGACCAGCGCGTCGAACCGCTTCGCGTAGTGCTCCAGGCCCTCCGCGGGCGGACCGGCCTGGTAGGAGCCGACGACCCGCTCGCCGTCGGCGGTGACCAGGGTGATGGTCCCGTCGTCGTCGGCGCGGCCCCAGCGCCCCGGGTCACCGGCTGCCGAGGGCACCGGCGACGGCAGCGCTGCGGGCGGCGCGGGCGGTGCGACCGCGGCCGGGGTGGGCGCGGGTCGCGCGGCGGGCGGCGGTCCGGGCCGTGGGCCGGGCCGGGGCGGCCCCGGCTTCGGCGGGGTGGGCCGGGTGGGCTCGGCACCCTGTCCTGCAGCGTCGGTCGCGTGGGTCTCGGACACCGGTAGGTCCTCCTCGTTCGGCCCGCCGCGGGGGCGGGCGCCCCGGTGCGGATGTCCGTCCGGGGCCGTGCGCGCACCGGGCCCCTCGCGCGGTGCGGAGGCCGGAACGGCGATTCAAGCAGGTCCACCGCCCTCGGGGGAACCGCGCGCCCCCGGCCGGGTACGGGCGTCGCGGCGGGGGAGCGCTGATTACCCTCGGATCCCGTGCCCGCCGCGATCGCCGTCCTGCCCCAGCCCCCGCTCCTCGTCCCCGCCCTGAGCGGCGACGCGGCGGTCGAGACCGAGGGGCTGCGCGAGGCCGTCGCCACCGCCGTGACGGGTCTGGCCGCGGCCGCGGACAGCTGGGTCGTCGTCGGCGCCGATCCCGGCGGGCGGCGCACCGTCGCCCCGGGTACCCGCGGCACCTTCGCCGGCTACGGCCGCGACGTCCCCGTCGCGCTGCCCGGTCCGGCCGGTCCCGACGAGGGCCCGGAGCTCCCGCTCCCGCTGCTGGTCGCGGCCTGGGCCGCGGTGCCGACCGGGGTCGGGTCGGCGCGCGGCGAGCTCGTCGCGCCGGACGCCCCGGTCGCCGACTGCCTGGCGCTGGGCGCGGAGCTCGCCGGCGAGGGGGTCGGGCTGCTCGTCGTCGGTGACGGCGCGGCCAAGCACACCGCGAAGGCCCCCGGCGGGTTCGACGGCCGCGCCGAGGCGTTCGACGCCGTCGTCGCCGCCGCGTTCGACGCCGGTGACCCCGAGGCGCTCGCCCGGCTCGACCCGGACGGCGCCGCCGCACTCTGGGCGTCCGGCCGCGCGCCCTGGCAGGTCCTCGCGGGTGCCGCGCGCGGGCGGGCCTGGACGGCGGCGCACCGGCACACCTCGATGCCCTACGGCGTCGCCTACCACGTGGCGCTGTGGGAACCGGCGTGAACGCCCCTCCGTCGACGGCACCGCCGCTCGTGGTCGTGGTCGGGCCGACCGCGACCGGCAAGTCCGACCTCGGGCTGGAGCTGGCACTGGCGCTGGGCGGGGAGGTCGTCAACGCCGACGCGATGCAGCTCTACCGCGGCCTGGACGTCGGCACCGCGAAGCTCGCCCTGCACGAGCGGCGCGGCATCGTCCACCACCAGCTCGACGTCCTCGACGTCACCGAGACCGCCTCGGTCGCGGCCTACCAGCGCGAGGCCCGGGCCGTCGTCGAGGAGCTGCGCGCCGCCGGACGCACCCCGGTGCTCGTCGGCGGCTCGGGTCTCTACGTGCAGGCCGTGCTGGACGAGCTGGAGTTCCCCGGCACCGACCCGGAGCTGCGCGCCGCGCTCGAGGCCGAGCTGGACCGCGACGGGTCCGGCGCGCTGCACGCCCGCCTCGCCGCGGTCGACCCGGTCGCCGCGGAGCAGGTGCTGCCCTCGAACGGGCGGCGGATCGTCCGCGCGCTCGAGGTGATCGCGCTGACCGGCCGGCCGTTCCGGGCGACGCTGCCCGGGGCGGGCACCCCCCGCTACGACGCCGTGCTGCTCGGCGTGGACCGCGACGTCGCCGAGCTCGACGAGCGCGTCGCGCTGCGGGTGGACCGGATGCTCGACGACGGTCTGGTCGACGAGACCCGCACCCTGCTCCGCCACGGGCTGGCGCAGGGCCGCACGGCGTCCCGCGCGCTGGGCTACCGGCAGGTGATCGAGGCCCTCGACCGCGACCCCGCCCACCCCGACCTCGCCGGTGTCCGGGAGGAGACGGTCCGGGCGACCCGGCGGTTCGTGCGCCGCCAGCGCTCCTGGTTCCGCCGCGACCGCCGCATCCACTGGCTCGACGGTGCCGACCCGGACCTGGTGGCCTCGGCGCGCGCGGTGCTCGCTCGTAGGCTGGTGGCATGACCGGCGGCATCGCGTTCAGCAAGGGGCACGGCACGCAGAACGACTTCGTGGTGCTGCCCGACCCGGACGCCGCGCTCGACCTCACCCCGGCGCGCGTCGCCGCCCTGTGCGACCGCCGCCGCGGCCTCGGCGCGGACGGGGTGCTGCGGGTCGTGCGCTGGGCGAAGCTCGCCGGGGAGCCCGGCGTCGGTGAGCCCGCCGACGGCGTCGAGTGGTTCATGGACTACCGCAACGCCGACGGCTCGCTCGCCGAGATGTGCGGCAACGGCCTGCGCGTGTTCGCCCGCTACCTGCACGAGCGCGGCTGGGCCACCGGCGGGCCGGTCGGCACCCGCAACGGGGTGCTCGACACCGCGGTCGGGCCGGACGGGGTCTCGGTCGGGCTCGGCACGGTCGGCGTCGGCCCGGCGTCGGTCGCCACCAGCGGCGACGCGCGTGTCGACGGCATCGCCCTCGACGTCGGCAACCCGCACCTGGCCTGCGTCACCGCGGCCGACCCGGACACCCTCGACCTGACCCGCGCGCCCTCGTTCGACCCGGCGCTGTTCCCGAACGGGGTGAACGTCGAGTTCCTGACCCCGCTGGACGGTCCCGCCGACGGCGGCCGGATCCGGATGCGGGTGTACGAGCGCGGCGTGGGGGAGACCCGTTCCTGCGGCACCGGGACCGTCGCCGCCGCCGTCGCCGCGCTGCGGCACGCCGGGCACTCCGCCGGCGACGTGCAGGTCACCGTCCCGGGCGGGCTGCTGCGGGTGACGGTGGAGGCGGGTACCGACGACCGGACCGGGCCCACGACGCTGCACGGCCCGGCCGTGCTGCTCGCGTCCGGGGAGCTGGACCGGGCGTGGTGGGACGCGCCCGCCTGAGCGTCGCGAATCCGGGCGGACACGGGCCCCGCGACGTGGGAGGATGGGGTCGAGATGACTGATGCCCACACGCACCCCTCCGTGACCCCCTCCGCGTCGAACCCGGTTCCGACGGGTGGCGAGCTCGACCTGGAGGAGCGCACGTCGTTGCGCCGGATCCACGGGCTGTCCACCGAGCTCACCGACATCACCGAGGTCGAGTACCGCAAGCTCCAGCTGGAGCGGGTCGTGCTCGTCGGCGTCTGGACCGAGGGCACGGCCGAGCAGGCCGAGAACTCGATGACCGAGCTGGCCCGCCTCGCCGAGACCGCCGGTTCCGAGGTGATGGACGGCCTGGTCCAGCGCCGCTCCAGCCCGGACCCGGCCACGTTCATCGGCTCCGGCAAGGTCGAGGAACTGCTCGGAACCGTCCGCGCCACCGGCGCCGACACCGTCATCTGCGACGGCGAGCTGTCACCCGGCCAGCTCCGCCAGCTGGAGGAGCGGCTCAAGGTCAAGGTCATCGACCGGACCGCGCTGATCCTCGACATCTTCGCCCAGCACGCCCGTTCCCGGGACGGCAAGGCCCAGGTCGAGCTCGCGCAGCTGTCCTACCTGCTGCCGCGGCTGCGCGGCTGGGGTGAGGCGCTGTCCCGGCAGGTCGGTGGCCGCGCCGCGGGCGGTGTCGGTATCGGTGGCCGTGGCCCCGGTGAGACGAAGATCGAGCTGGACCGGCGCCGGATCCGCGCGCGCATGTCGAAGCTGCGCCGCGAGATCGGTGCGATGCGCCAGGTCCGCGAGACCCAGCGCGGCAGCCGTCGCCGCAACGAGATCCCGTCGGTCGCGATCGTCGGCTACACCAACGCGGGCAAGTCGAGCCTGCTCAACCAGCTCACCGACGCCGGCGTGCTGGTGCAGGACGCGCTGTTCGCGACGCTGGACCCGACCACCCGCAAGGCGCAGACGCCCGACGGGCACGAGTACACCCTCACCGACACCGTCGGGTTCGTGCGGCACCTGCCGCACCAGCTCGTCGAGGCGTTCCGCTCCACGCTGGAGGAGGCAGCCCGGGCCGACCTGCTGGTGCACGTCGTCGACGGGTCCGACCCGCTGCCCGACGACCAGATCGCCGCGGTCCGCCAGGTGCTCGTCGAGGTCGGTGAGGCTGCGGGCGACACGATGCCGCCCGAGCTGCTCGTGATCAACAAGACCGACGCGGCCGGTGACCTCGCGCTGGCCCGGCTGCGGCACGCCCAGCCGGACGCGGTGTTCGTCTCCGCGCACAGCGGAGACGGGATCAGCCGGCTCCGGGAGCGCATCGCCGAGCGACTGCCGCGCCCGGAGTACGAGGTCGACCTCCTGCTGCCCTACACCGAGGGTGCGCTGGTCGCGCGGCTGCACGACGACGGCGAGGTCCTCGCCGAGGAACACACCGCCGACGGCACCCGGATCCGGGCGCGGGTGAAGCCCGAGCTGGGCACCGCGGTGCTGCCGTTCGCGGTGGCGGGCTCGGCCCTGCCGACCGGGACCGGCACCGACCTGCCGGCGACGGCGGCGGGCCACTGAGCGTCCCACCGGCCGGGCGGCCGGGTCCCGGGACCGTGGCCCGCCGCCTGACCGCGGTCCTCTGCCTGACCGGCGCGCTCACGGGTGCGGCCGCGCCGCCGCCCGGGGCGATCCCGGCCTGCTCGATCGACGACCCGCGGCTGGCGGAGCTGTCCGGACTGGTCGCCGAGGGCCCGCCCGGCGCGGCCCCGCAGCGCTACCACGCCGTCGTCGACGGCGGCGGGACCGCGCGGACGTTCACCCTGGACCCGGCCAGCTGTGCGGTCACCGGCACCCGGCAGGCCGACGTCCCGGTCACCGACGTCGAGGACCTCGGCCTCGGACCGGGCGGGGAGCTGTGGCTCGCCGACACCGGCGACAACGGGGCGCGGCGCGGGTCGGTCCGGCTCGTCGTGCTGCCCCCGGCCGGACCGCCACGGGTGCACGACCTCGTCCACCCCGACGGTCCGCGCGACGTCGAGGCACTGCTGGTCGGCGACGACGGCGTGCCCCTGCTGGTCGACAAGACCACCGGGGCCGCCGGGGTGTACCGGCCCGCCGCGCCGCTGCGCGATGGCGGGGACCCCGTGGAGCTGCGCCGGGTGGCACAGGTGGTGCTGCCCTGGTCCGGCACCGGCGGCGGGCCGCTCGGGGCCGCCGGGTCGCGCACGGTCACCGGCGGCGGGCTCTCGCCGGCCGGGGCAGATGGCGGGCGCGCCGTCGTGCTGCGGACCTACACCGACGCCTGGGTGTTCCCGCTGCCCGCCGGCGGACCGGCGACCGCCGACGCGCTGGTCGCGGCCCTGGGCGGGGCACCGCTGCCGGTGCCGTTGCCGGGGGAGGCGCAGGGTGAGGCGATCGCCCCGGACGGCCGGGGCGCGCTGCACTCCGGGAGCGAGGCGAGGGGCCTGACCGCGGCGGCGGTCACGGTCGTCCCGGGCGCGGTGTCCGCGGCGACCGTTCCGCAGGCACCGGTCGTGCCTCAGCCCGCCGCGGTGCCCGAGTACCGCACGTACCCGTCGTGGCTGCCTGCCGCGGGCGGGGCCGCGGCGCTCGGGGCGCTGCTGGCCGCCGGCGCCGTCGCGATGTCCCTGCACGGACGGCGCCGCCGGTCCCGCTGATCGCGGGAGCGGGCGCCGTCCGAGGAGGTCAGAGGCGGCGCAGGACCGCCACGACGCGGCCCAGGATCGACGCGTCGTCACCCGGGATCGGGTCGTAGGCGTCGTTCGCGGGCATCAGCCAGATGTGCCCGTCCTTGCGGCGGAACGTCTTCACAGTCGCCTCGCCGTCGATCATCGCGGCCACGACCTCGCCCTGCTCGGCCACCGGCTGCTGGCGCACGACGACCCAGTCGCCGTCGGTGATCGCGGCGTCGACCATCGAGTCACCCTTGACGTTGAGCAGGAACAGCGTGCCCTCGCCGACGATCTCGCGCGGCAGCGGGAACACGTCCTGCACGGCCTGCTCGGCCAGGATCGGGCCACCGGCGGCGATGTCGCCGATGAGCGGCACGAACGCCGGCGCCGGCCGCGCGGAACGCAGGTCGGCGGTGTCGGTGTCGGAGTCCGTCCCGTCGGTACCGGCGATCTGCTCCGGGCTGCGGACGTCGACCGCGCGGGTGCGGTTCGGGTCGCGCCGGAGGAAGCCCTTGCGCTCCAGGGTGCGGAGCTGGTGGTGCACCGACGAGGTGGACGTGAGGCCCACCGCGTCACCGATCTCGCGGACGCTGGGCGGGTAGCCGTACCGGTCCACCCAGTCCCGGATGACGGCCAGGACCTTCTTCTGCCGCGGGGTCAGGCCGCGGGTGTCGGCCGCGGGGTCGGGGAACTCCCGGACCTTCGCGGATCCCCGGTCCGCGGCGGTGCCGGTCACGCCGGGACCACCGTGTCCGGTGTCGTCCGCTGCCATCGCATTCGCCTCCTCGGGGTACTTACGGCGACGACCCTAGCCGCCACGGGCCCGTTCGCCAAACATGCGTTCGAAGTCGCCCGGGGCGTGTCGTGGATTCCGTCGGGCCGCGGTGGTACAACATCGCACACGCGTTCGATCGAACACTGGTTCGATCGAACGCGGTCCGCGTCGCCGTCCGGCCGCGCGGGGGCGACCGGCAGCGGGAACGGCAGCGGGGGTGGCGATCGTGGGTGCGGCGGTCATCGGGGACGTGACGGTCATCGGGCGGGTCCCGGGGTGCGCCGCGACCGACGGGGTGCGGCCCGGCCGGGTGCCGGGCGTCGTGCGCCGTGCGGTGGCCGCGTCGGGTGTCCTGCTCGCCTCGGCGGCCGCGGTCGTCGCGCTCGGGGTGCTCGCCGACGTCGCGGTCGCCACCCACGGCCCGGTCGGGCCGCCCGCGGTCGGCGCACCACGCTGAGAACGTCCCCGGCACGGGCGACGATCTGCGGGAACGCGGTTGTTGTCGGTGCCGGGTGCTACACCGCTCGTACACCCGTTCGACCGGGCTCGGGGAAGGGCCGGTCGGGAGCGGGGGAGACGAGACCGCCCGGGGGACGGGCGGTCCGACGGCAGGAGGAACCATGCGAGAGCTCGACGAGCGGATCCGCGATCACGGCGCGGTCGGCTGCCTGACCGGCGCCCCGGCGCCCGGCACCCCCACCTCGCGCGCCCGGCGCGCCGCCCGGGAGCGGGTGCGGGCCGCCGACGGTCTCGCCGGTGCGGCCGGTGCCGGCTCGTCGGCCGCCGCGCGCGCGGCCCACCGGTGGGCGGCCCACGGGGCGCGCGAGCGCGCACTGACCGAGTCGGTGGCCCGCCATCCCGCCGCCCGTTCCCGGCGCGTTCCGGTGTCCGGCGCCCCCGGGGCCGGTGTCCCGGTGTCCGGTCCCGCCGGCGGTCCGAACCCCGCGGTCCGGACGCCCCGCTGCACCACCGCGGACCCGGCCCCGAGGGCGACGGCGACGCTGACGCGGCCCGCGCCGGCCGCGGCGCCGCCCCGTCCTCGGTCGGTGGCCGTGCCGGCACCGCGCACCGTCCGTCCGCCGTCCCGGCGCTGCCTGGTCCCGGCGCGCCCGCGTCCGGCCCGCAGCCGCGCCCGCGGGCGCCTGGAGCGGTTCCTCACCGGGGTCGCGGCCCTGCTGTGCGCGACGACCGCGGTGGTGGCGCTCGGGCTGCTGGGCGACGCGGCGGCGGGCTGGAACGCCCCCGCGGCCGCCGTGCCGTCGGTCGGCGCCGTGCGCTGACGTCGGCCGGCGCCGCGCAGTGCGGCGCCGCACCCCGTGGTTCGCACGGCCGTGCGTTGCGGGGCGGTCCGAGGTGGTGACGGTGCGGAGCGACGGACGCCGCGTCGGCGTCGCATCGGGTGACGGCGTGCGCGGGGTGGCGCGCGGGTGTCGGGACATGGTCGCCGGGATGTCGCCGGAGGAGTCGGCGACGTGCCGCCGGGCGCGTCCGCAGGGCGTGTCCCCGCATCGGGTGGCCGCCGGTCGCGGTCCCTCCGGCGCGACGGACGGCGCCGCCCGCGACGTTCCTCGGTGCCACCAGCGCCGATGCCCCGCTCCATGATCGTCGGCGACGGACCGGTCGCGGAACGTGGTGTGCGAGGCTCGGTTCCCGATCGGGCGAAGCTCGGCGTGGCACCGGGCCCGGGATGGCGTACCCCTAGATGTAGGGGTTACATTGGTGTCGTTCCGCCACTGGTTGGGGGGACGGATCGCTGCGGAGAGTTTCCGGAACGTCACGGAAGAGGGGTGTGAGCGTCCATGCGCTGCCCGTTCTGCCGACACCCGGACTCCCGCGTGATCGACTCCCGGACCGCCGACGACGGGACCTGCACCCGCCGGCGCCGGTCCTGCACCTCGTGCGGACGACGGTTCACCACGGTCGAGGAGGCCGTGCTCGCCGTCGTCAAGCGCAGCGGGGTGACCGAGCCCTTCAGTCGGCAGAAGGTCGTCGGCGGGGTTCGGCGGGCGTGCCAGGGCCGGCCGGTCGACGAGGACGACCTGCAACAGCTCGCCCACCGGGTCGAGGAGACGGTGCGGGCGCGCGGGGCGGCGGAGCTCCCCAGCCACGAGGTCGGGCTGGCGATCCTCGGGCCGCTGCGTGAGCTCGACGAGGTCGCGTACCTGCGGTTCGCGAGTGTCTATCGGTCCTTCTCCTCCATCGAGGACTTCGAGAAGGAGATCGCCGACCTGCGTTCGGCGGCTGCCGGGGAAGCAGCCGACGACGAGGCCGGTCACCACCCGGACGGCTGAGCGGCGCGTCGTCGTCGCCGGTCGTACGGGGAAGAGAGCCGTCCGCGCACCCCAGCGTGCGGGCGGAGAAGCGTCGGATGTGCGGAGGCAGTTCATGACCGAGACCGTCGGGGGCCCGACGACAGACACCGGTGAGAGCGCGGCGGCCAAGCCGTCGCGTGGCCGCGGGAAGACCGGCGCCAAGCGCGCGCCCGGCCTGACCGTGCAGCGTGTCTTCACCACCGAAGGGGTCCACCCCTACGAGGAGGTGGAGTGGGAGCGCCGCGACGTCGTCATGACGAACTGGCGCGACGGCACCGTCAACTTCGAGCAGCGCGGCGTCGAGTTCCCGCGCAGCTGGTCGGTCAACGCCACCAACATCGTCACCAGCAAGTACTTCCGCGGCGCGGTGGGCTCGGACACCCGCGAGTCCAGCCTCAAGCAGCTCGTCGAGCGGGTCGTCGGCACCTACAAGCGGGCCGGTCTCGAGCACGGCTACTTCGCCACCGACGGCGACGCCGAGATCTTCGACCACGAGCTGACCTGGATGCTGATCCACCAGGTGTTCAGCTTCAACTCGCCGGTGTGGTTCAACGTCGGGACCGCCAGCCCGCAGCAGGTCAGCGCCTGCTTCATCCTCTCGGTCGACGACACGATGGAGTCGATCCTGAACTGGTACCGCGAGGAGGGCCTGATCTTCAAGGGCGGCTCCGGTGCCGGCCTGAACCTCTCGCGCATCCGCTCGTCGAAGGAGCTGCTGTCCTCCGGCGGCACCGCCTCGGGCCCGGTCTCGTTCATGCGCGGTGCCGACGCCTCCGCGGGCACCATCAAGTCCGGCGGCGCCACGCGGCGCGCGGCGAAGATGGTCGTCCTCGACGTCGACCACCCCGACATCGAGGAGTTCGTCGAGACCAAGGCCAAGGAGGAGGCCAAGGTCCGCGTCCTGCGCGACGCCGGCTTCGACATGGACCTGGGCGGCTCCGACATCACCTCGGTGCAGTACCAGAACGCCAACAACTCCGTCCGCGTCACCGACGAGTTCATGCGCGCCGTCGAGGGGGGCACCGACTTCGGTCTGCGTGCCCGCATGACCGGTGAGGTCATCGAGCGCGTCGACGCCCGCACGCTGTTCCGCGGCATCGCCGAGGCGGCCTGGAACTGCGCCGACCCCGGCATCCAGTACGACGGCACGATCAACGACTGGCACACCACCCCGGAGTCCGGCCGCATCAGCGCGTCGAACCCGTGCTCGGAGTACATGCACCTGGACAACTCCAGCTGCAACCTGGCGTCGCTGAACCTGCTGAAGTTCCTCGACTCCGACGACCGGTTCGACGCCGAGACCTTCGCCAAGGCCGTCGAGCTGATCATCACCGCGATGGACATCTCGATCTGCTTCGCGGACTTCCCGACCGAGCCGATCGCCGACACCACCCGGAAGTTCCGCCAGCTGGGCATCGGCTACGCCAACCTCGGCGCGCTGCTCATGGCGACCGGCCACGCCTACGACTCCGAGGGCGGCCGCGCGCTCGCCGGGTCCATCACCTCGCTGATGACCGGTGCCGCGTACAAGCGCTCCGCCGAGCTCGCCGGCGTCGTCGGCCCGTACGAGGGCTACGCCCGCAACGCCGAGTCCCACCAGCGCGTCATCCGCAAGCACGCCGCGGAGAACGACCGCATCCGCACCTTCGCCTCCAGCACCCCGGTGCAGAAGCTCGCCACCGAGGTCTGGAAGCAGTGCCAGGACATCGGGCAGGTCAACGGCTGGCGCAACGCGCAGGCGTCGGTGCTGGCCCCGACCGGCACGATCGGCCTGATGATGGACTGCGACACGACCGGCATCGAGCCGGACCTGGCGCTGGTCAAGTTCAAGAAGCTGGTCGGCGGCGGCTCCATGCAGATCGTCAACCAGTCGGTGCGCCGCGCCCTGGACAACCTCGGCTACCAGGCCGAGCAGGCCGAGGCGATCGTCGAGTACGTCGCCGAGCACGGCCACGTGGTCGACGCCCCGGGCATGAAGCCCGAGCACTACGAGGTGTTCGACTGCGCCATGGGCGACCGGACGATCGCCCCGATGGGCCACGTCCGCATGATGGCCGCCGCGCAGCCGTTCCTGTCCGGTGCCATCTCCAAGACGGTCAACATGCCCGAGCGGGCGAGCGTCGAGGACGTCGAGCGGATCTACCTCGAGGGGTGGCGCCTCGGCCTCAAGGCCCTGGCGATCTACCGCGACAACTGCAAGGTCGGCCAGCCGCTGTCCGCAGGCAAGGGCGGCGACAAGAAGGCCGACGCCGAGCCGGAGAAGCACGTCGTCGTCGAGCAGCGGCCGGTCCGCAAGCGGCTGCCGAAGAAGCGGCCCAGCGAGACCGTGTCGTTCACCGTCGGTGGCGCCGAGGGCTACCTCACCGCCGGCAGCTACCCCGACGACGGTCTCGGCGAGATCTTCGTCAAGCTCGGCAAGCAGGGCTCGACCCTGGCCGGCGTGATGGACGCCTTCTCGATGTCGATCTCGGTGGGTCTGCAGTACGGCATCCCGCTGGAGTTCTACGTCTCGAAGTTCTCCAACCTGCGCTTCGAGCCTGCCGGGATGACCGACGACCCGGACGTCCGGATCGCGACCTCGGTGCTGGACTACCTGTTCCGCCGCCTGGCGCTGGACCACCTGCCGTACGAGAAGCGCGCCCAGCTGGGCATCTTCTCCTCCGACGAGCGGTCCGCCCAGGTCGAGAACGACTACGGCACCGGCGAGAAGCTCGACATGGAGGAGTTCCGCTCCTCCGTGCCGACGACCGAGGAGCGCAAGGAGGCCGGTGTCGATCCGGCGCCGGTCGAGGTCGGCAGCTCCACCGAGCTGCTCGAGCTGCGTCTGGGCAAGGCCGCCGACGCACCGCTGTGCATGACCTGCGGGACGAAGATGCGCCCCGCCGGGTCCTGCTACCTCTGCGAGGGCTGCGGCTCCACCAGCGGCTGCAGCTGACCGACACCGCACCAGACCGGGGCGGCTCCGACACCGGAGCCGCCCCGGCGCGTGTGATGGAGGCAGGGATCGGGGACCACGTGACCGAGGACCGCACCGCGGAGGTGGCCGGGCGCCTCGGCGTCGACCCGCGGGTGCTCGCCGTACTCGTCGCCGCCCCGTGGCGCGTCGCGGACGGCCACGACACCGGGCCCGTCCCGGAGCCGGTGGGTGAGCGCGGGACCGTCTACGTCGGCGTCCCGTCCCCGGCGGAGCTGCGCGAGCTCGACCTGCCCGCCGACGGGTTGCGGCACTTCGGGCTGACCCCGGCCGACCTGCGTCGCGGCGGCTGGACCGACGCCGACCTGCGCTCGGCGGGGCTCCTCCCGCCCGGCGCGACGCCGGACCCGGTGGCCTGGTTCGTCGCCGGGGAGCCGCCGCAGCTGATGCTCGGGTTCGCCCCGGCGGGTCCGGTGCTGCTGGCCCGCCCGGAACCACGACGGGACGGCCGTCTCCCGGTGCTGGACCCGGCGGACGCGGTGGAGGTACCCGTCCTGCCCGGCTGCGACGACCCGGACGGCGACGCCGGGCTCGCCGTCCGCCAGGTGCGCGACGGTCTGCTGCGCCGGGCCCGGCGCCGGCTGACCCACTGCGTGATCTGCCTGCGCCCGGTGCACCGCGCCGCGACGACGCACGGCGCCTGCCACGGCTGTGCCGGCACCTGGCTGGGGTTCGTGTTCTGACCGCGGGCCCGGGGTCAGGTCGCCGAGACCGGTCCCGTCCGCGCCCCGGCGACGCCGGCGGGCGGGGGAGCGGGGCAGCGCAGCAGCTGGCGCCACTGCTCCGGACTCCACCGCGCCGGGTCGGTGGACCCCAGGAACTCCTCCAGTACCCCGACGAACCGGGCCGGGTCGCTGTGGTGCGGGAAGTGCCCGGCGTCGTCGAAGACCTCCAGCCTGCTGCCCGGCATCGCGGCGTGCGCGGTGCGGGCGTGCGCCAGCGGCACGACGGCGTCCCGGGCGCCCCACACGAGCATGGTCGGCATCCCCCGGGTCAGGTAGCAGCGATCGAGCATGGTCACCACCTGCCCGCGCCAGTCGACGACGGCGCGCAGCGTCCGGATGAACGCCGTCCGGGACGTCGCGTCGGGCAGCGCGTCGACCAGCCGGAGCAGGTCGGCGGCGTCGCGGCCGAGGTCGGCCCCGACCAGGCGCAGCGCGTCCAGGGCCCACCCGAGCTGCCACCGCAGCGGCGGCAGCTGCGAGGCCGCCAGCACCGCGTGCGCGCCGGGCAGGCTCACCGCGCGCAGCAGCGGCGTGACCTCCGGTCCCGCCCCGCCGGTGCCGACCAGCACGAGACGCTCGGTGCGTTCGGGGTACTGGTAGGCGAACTGCATGGCGACGCCGCCGCCGAGCGAGTGCCCCACCAGCGTCGCGCGGGGCACCCCGAGGACTCCGAGCAGGTCGCGGACCCCGTTGGCGTAGGCGGCGACGGAGTAGTCGGCGCGCGGCTTGTCCGAGTGCCCGTGCCCGAGCAGGTCCGGGGCGATCACCAGATGCCGCCGGGCCAGTGCGGGGAACACCGCCTCCCACGTGGCCGAGCTGTCGCCGATCCCGTGCACGAGCACGACCGCGGGCCCGGAGCCGGCCACCCGGAACGCCCGCCGGTAGCCGTGCACGGTGCGGAACCGCAGCTCCGAGTCCCGCGGCGGCACGACGCCGAGCCGGTCGCCGACCGGTGCCGGGCGCGAGGTGGGGGCCGCCATCCGCCCGACGGTAGGACCGCCGGGTTACCCCGGTGTTGCCGTCGGCGAACGGCGGTACGGCACCTAGGGTCGACGGCGTGAGCGAGCGCTACCGGGTCGTCCCGGCGTCCTACGTCCTGCTGCTGCGCGGCACCGGTGAACGCACCGAGGTACTGCTCCAGCTGCGTGCGGGCACCGGGTTCATGGACGGCCACTGGGCCGCCGCCGCGGCCGGGCACGTCGAGGCGGGCGAGGACGCGGCCGCCGCCGCGGTGCGCGAGGCCCACGAGGAGCTCGGTGTCACCGTCGACCCCGCCGACCTCGTCCCGCTGACCGCGGTGCACCGCACCCGGCGCAACGGGAACCCGGTCGACGAACGCGTCGACTTCTTCTTCACCTGCCGACGCTGGGCCGGCGAGCCACGTCGCGCCGAGGACGGGAAGACCGCGGGCCTGGACTGGTTCGCCCTCGCCGACCTGCCCGCCGACACGGTCCCGCACGAACGCGCGGTGCTCGAGGCCCTGCGCGACGGCGGCATCGCCGCGGTCCGCAGCCACGGCTTCGACAACCAGCGGACTACTCCGGGTCGACGAGCTGGATCTCGACGGTGACGTCCGGGCTGTCGGTGTCGTCGGGGTCGATCGCCCAGTGCAGCACCCAGTCGACCTCGTAGTCGTCGCGCCGCCGGCCCGGCGGGGCGAAGTTGACCCACTCGCCGGCCCGGGGCAGCGTCTGGAACAGGCGGACGAAGTCGGGCTGCTGCCCGATCCTCACCCGCGCGGTGATCGGTGTCTGCGACGACGGGGAGCCCACGGCCGCGATGCTGCCCGACCGGCGCCCCGCGCGCCACGCCCGCCGGTTCAGGGCCGGACGGCGCCCAGGAACCAGCGGTCCACCGAGAACGGTTCGTCGCCGCAGAACGCGACGCCCGACGCCCACGCGTCGACGTCGGCCCGGGTGAGCCCGCACCGGCCCGGCGCGGCGTCGGCGACCATCTCCCGCAGTGCGGCGCCGTAGCCGGTGGAGGCCGGACCGCGCATCGGCATCCGGCGCGTCCACTCCCCGCCGAACCCGGCGCGCTGCAGCAGCGGGCCCAGCTCGTAGGGCAGCCGCGACCGCGGCACCGTGGTGCACCACGCGTCGCGGATGCGGCGGTGCCGGTCCTGCCCGGGCCCGGGCCAGTGCAGCGAGGTCCAGTCCGTGTCCAGGACCAGCAGCCGACCGCCCGGGCGCAGGACCCGGTACAGCTCGGCGACGGCCGCCGGCAGGTCCTCCAGGAACTCGAGCACCTGCAGGCAGGCCACCGCGTCGTACGGCCCGCCGGGCAGCGAGCCCGGACCGGCCAGCGCGCGCTGCGTGACGACGGCCCGGGTGCCGCACCGGCGTCGCGCCAGCGTCACCATCACCGGGTCCGGGTCGACACCCGTGGCGCCCGGACCGACGGCCCGGGCGACCTCGTCGAGCAGATGTCCCGGCCCGGTCCCGACGACCAGGATCTGCTCACCGGCCCGCGGATCCAGCAGCTCCAGGGTCCGCTCCCGTTCGGTGCGGGCCTCGGCGGTGTCGTAGGTGTCCGCGACCCGCCGCGCGCTCGCGGAGTCGATCGGCATCATTCCGGCTCCGTGTCTCACCCGCCGGTGTAGCGCGCCGACTCGATCAACGCCTCCACCGACTCGGGTGGCACGCGGAACGAGCGCCCGAAGCGCACCGCGGGCAGCTCCCCGGAGTGCACCAGCCGGTACACCGTCATCCGGGAGACCCGCATCCGGTCCGCCACCTCCGCCACGGTGAGGAACGGCGCGTCCTGCCCGGACCGTTGCTCCGGGATCCCTGCCGCCATGCTGCGCCCCTCCTTCGCCGACCCGCCCCCAGGTCGACCTCTGATCACCGAACGCAGGGACGGTAGCGCGGATCGGACCACCCTCCCGGTGCGAACGTGTCCCACCCTCGGGTGGACTGTCCGGAAACTGTCGGCTCTCGGTGGTCGTCCAGACACGCGGAGTGATGATGTGGCCCCGTGGAGGGTGCCGCGGGCCCGGACGCGCGTGCACGGTCATCTATCGTCGGGAGGTGACCGCCGCTCCCACCGTGACCGATGACGACCCGGACGGCGACTGGACCGCGCCGGGCGTGTTCCGCAGTGCCCCCGGCGTCTACCGGATCCCGTTGCCGCTGCCCCAGGACGGGCTCCGAGCCGTGAACGTCTACGCGCTCGCCGACGACACCGGCTGGACCCTGATCGACTCCGGCTGGGCGATCGACGAGGCCCGCGACCTGCTCGGCAAGGCGCTGGCCGCGCTGGGCTCCGGTTTCGGCGACGTCCGTCGCTTCCTGGTCACCCACGCCCACCGGGACCACTACACCCTGGCCGCAGTGCTGCGCCGCGAGTACGGCACCCGCGTGCTGCTCGGCGCGGGGGAGCGGCCCAACCTGGAGGTCATCACCGATCCCGACCGCCCGCAGGGCGAGCCCGATCGGACCCGGCTGCTGCGTGCCGGTGCCGCCGGCCTGGTCGACGAGCTCGGCCGGGCCGGGCCGTGGCCGCGTCCGCTCCCCGAGGAGTGGGAGGCCCCGGACGAGTGGATCGCCGACCGTGCCGCCATCGCCGTCGCCGACCCGGCGGGTACCCGCACGCTGACCGCCGTGGAGACCCCGGGGCACACCCGCGGGCACCTCGTGTTCGCCGACGAGGCCCACGAGCTGCTGTTCGCCGGCGACCACGTGCTGCCCCGGATCACCCCGTCGATCGGCCTGCAGCCGTCGCCGGTGGCGAGCCCGCTCGGGCAGTTCCTCGACTCGCTGCGCCTGGTCCGGTCCCGGCCGGACGCGACCCTGCTGCCCGCGCACGGCCCGGTCGGCGGCAGCGCGCACGCCCGCACCGACGAGCTGCTGGCCCACCACGACGTCCGGCTCGCCCAGTGCCGCGACGCCGTCGCCGCGGGCCACCCGACGGCCGACGCCGTCGCCCGGGTCCTGCGCTGGACCCGGCGGGAACACCGGCTGGAGGACATGGACCTGTTCAACCGGACCCTCGCGGTCCTGGAGACCGGGGCGCACCTCGACGTGCTCGCCGACCTCGGCGAGCTGCGCCGGACCGAGGTTCCCGACGCCGCCACCGGGGTCGCCGTCGCCACCTACACCGCCTGACCCGCGCGCCGGGCCGCGACACGCCGGGCGCCGTTCACCCGGTCGTCGTGTCGGGGTGGCTCCCCGGAGCGGAATCGGGCAGAGTGAGGCCACCGAAGTCCACTCACGCCACGGAGGTCACCACACCCACATCCAGCACATCAGTACCGCGGGTCCGAGCACCGGCCGCGCTGCGCCGAGGACGTAGGGGAAGACGATCCTCGTCGACGACAGCGGAGGTTGGCAGTGAGCACACGCGGAGTGGTGTTCGTCCACTCGTCGCCGACTGCGGTCTGTCCGCACGTCGAGTGGGCGCTCTCGGGCGTTCTCGGAACGCGGGTCTCCCTCGAGTGGTCCGCACAGCCGGTGGCGTCCGGTCAGATGCGGGCCGAGTGCACCTGGAGCGGTCCCGCCGGTAGCGGCGGGGCTCTCGCGGGGGCGCTGAGGGCCTGGTCGATGCTGCGGTTCGAGGTGACCGAGGAACCGAGCCCCGGCGTGGACGGGGAGCGGTTCATGCACGTCCCCGGCCTCGGCATGTGGCACGGGCGCACCAGCGCCAACGGCGACGTCGTGCTGCCCGAGGACCAGCTGCGCACGGTCATGGCCGAGCACGGCGGCGCCGGGCTGTCCCGGCGTCTCGACCAGCTGCTGGGCACGGCCTGGGACGACGAGCTGGAGTCCTTCCGCTTCGCCGGCGACGGCGCGGCGGTGACGCTGCTGACCCACCGGGTCGGCTGAGCCGAGCCGGGCCGGGCAGACTGTCGTCCCATGGGGGGCGAGGAATGAACGGCCGGGCCGCGATCACGGTCGGCGTCCTGCTGGTGGCGCTCGTGGCCGTCGGCGGTGTCGCGTGGACGGTGTCCGGGACGACCCGTTCCGGCGTCGCCCCCGCCTCCGCGCCGCAGACCGTGCCCGACAGCGGCGCGGGCAGCAGCGAGGTGACGATCAGCGCGGGCGCGGCCGAGCATCCGGCCGCCCAGCTGGTGATGCAGCAGGTGCAGCTCTACTTCAACGCCGTCAACGGCCGCGACCACGCCACCTGGACCCGCGTGGTGAACCCCGAGACCGCCGACCGGCAGCCCCGCGAGTCGTGGCTGGAGGGGATCGGCTCCACCACCGACGGCACCATCCGCATCGACCGGATCGACTCCGCGACCGGCGGCGCTGTACTTGCCCTGGTGCGCTTCATCAGCGTCCAGGACCCGAACGACGGCCCGCCCGGCCTGCACGTCGGCCGGATCTGCTGGCAGATCGCCTTCCCGATGGCGGGCTCGCCGCCGCGGATGGACGTCGGCAACCCCGACGGGATCCTGCGCGCCCCCTGCTGAGCGGGCGTGCGGGTCCCCGGCCCGGGGACCCGCACGGAACCGTCAGGCCTTGGTGAACACCAGCGAGGCGTTGTGCCCCCCGAAGCCGAACGAGTTGTTGACGGCAGCGTCCACGGTCATCTTCCGCGGCTCACCGGCGACGACGT
This sequence comes from Pseudonocardia sp. 2-7, assembly GCF_056341085.1. NCBI lineage: Bacteria > Bacillati > Actinomycetota > Actinomycetes > Pseudonocardiales > Pseudonocardiaceae > Pseudonocardia > Pseudonocardia sp. 2-7. The sequence continues at coordinate 3,991,915 of NZ_CP094507.1, read as the reverse complement.
CCAGCTCGACCTTCGGGTCCTTGTCGGTCAGGTTGAGCGTCGCGGGGACGATGTCGTCGCGCACGCTGAGCAGCGCGATGATCCCCTCGACGGCTCCGGCCCCGCCCACGAGGTGCCCGAGCGCCGACTTCGGTGCGGTGAGCACCGGGTGTTCGCCGAATGCCCGCTTCACGGCGGTCGCCTCGCCCACGTCGCCGACCACCGTGGAGGTGGCGTGGCAGTTGACGTGGACGATGTCGGAGGCGGTCAGACCGGCCCCGGCCACCGCCTTCTGCATCGCCCGGATCTGGCCCTCGCCCTCGGGGTCGGGCCCGGTGATGTGGTACGCGTCGGACGTCAGACCGATCCCGGCGAGGCGGCCGTGCACGGTGGCGCCGCGGGCCTTGGCGAACTCCTCGCGCTCGAGCACGAGCACGCCCGAGCCCTCACCGAGGACGAAGCCGTCCCGCCCGGTGTCGAACGGCCGGGAGGCGCGCTCCGGGTCGTCGTTGCGGGTGGACAGCGTCCGCGACTGCACGAACCCGGCCACGGTGATCGGCACGATGCAGGACTCGGCGCCGCCCGCGAGGACGACGTCGACCTCCCCGTCGCGCAGCAGCTTGTAGGCCCAGGCCAGTGCCTCGGCGCCGGTGGCGCACGCCGAGGCGGGGGAGTGCACCCCGCCCTTGGCCTTGTACTCCAGGCTCACCAGCGCGGCCGGACCGTTGGGCATGAGCATCGGCACGGTCAGCGGCGAGACCTTGCGCAGCCCGTGCTCCTCGAGCAGGTCGTCCTGCGCGAGCAGCGTCGGCGCGCCGCCGATGCCGGCGCCGATGACGACGGCGAGCCGCTCCGCCTCGACCGCGGCCCCGTCCTCGCCGGGGATCGCGCCGAGCCCGGCGTGCGCCCAGGCCTCCTTGGCGGCCACCATCGCGACCTGCTCGCACCGGTCCATCCGGCGGGCCTGCACGCGGGGCAGGACCTCGGTGGGCTCCACGGCGAGCTGGGCCGAGATGGACACCGGCAGGTCGAACCGCTCGGTCCAGTCGGCCCGGGTGGTTCCCACCCCGGACTTCCCGGCGAGCAGCGCCTCCCAGGTGGAGGCGGCGTCCCCGCCGAGCGGGGTGGTGGCCCCGAAACCGGTGACGACCACTCCGTCGGTCATGACGTCTCCTTCTCCCCGGCGGACAGCGCTACCGGTGCGTGCCCGCCGGTACGGGTCACTGGTGCTTGGCGATGAAGTCGACGGCGTCGCCGACGGTCTTCAGCTCGGCGAGCTGGTCGTCCGGGATCTTGGCGCCGAACTTGTCCTCGGCCTGCACGGCGATCTCCACCATCGACAGCGAGTCGATGTCCAGGTCGTCCACGAAGGACTTCTCGGGTGTCACCTCGGCGGTGTCGATGCCGGCGACCTCCTCGACGATCTCGGCCAGCCCGGTGAGGATCTCGGCGTTGTCAGCCACGATGGTTCTCCTTGCGCGGTGGATGGGTGCGGGTGCCAGGTCTCCGGTGCCCCGTCAGGGACAGACGACGACCTGTCCGGCGTAGGACAGTCCTGCGCCGAAGCCTACGAGGAGCAGCACGTCGCCGGACCGTACCCGGCCGGCCGTGCGCATGTGGTCCAGCGCCATCGGGATGGACGCGGACGAGGTGTTGCCGGAGTGCACGATGTCGTCGGCGACGACCATGTCCTCCCGGGCGCCGTGGCGGCGCAGCTTCTTCGCGATCGCCTCGACGATGCGCAGGTTCGCCTGGTGCGGGATGAGCACGTCGATGTCGGCGGGGGTGAGCCCGGCCCGCTCGACGGCGTCCAGCGCGACGGGGGAGATCGCCGTCGTCGCCCACCGGAAGACCGCCTGGCCCTCCTGGTGCAGCTTGTTCGTGGTCTCACCGAGGATCCGGATGGTCGACGCGTGGTCGCCCGCGCTGCCCCAGCTGACCGGGCCGACGCCCACCTCGTCCTCGCCGTCCGCCGGTCCCAGCAGGGCGGCGCCCGCGCCGTCGGCGAAGATGATGCAGGTCGAGCGGTCGTCCCAGTCGACCCAGTCCGAGAGCTTCTCGGCGCCGATGACCAGCACGTGCCGGGCCGAACCGGCCCGGATCATGTCCGAGGCGACGGCCGTGGCGTAGCTGAAGCCGGCGCAGGCCGCGTTGAGGTCGAACGCGGCGACGCCGTTCGCGCCCAGGCCGGTCGCCACCTGGGCGGCGGCGTTCGGGATCGGGTTGGGCATCGTGCAGGTCGCAACGATCACGGCGTCGAGCCTGGCCGGGTCGAAGCCGGCGTCGGTCAGCGCCGCTGCCCCGGCCGCCGTCGCCATGGACGTCAGCGACGTGTCGGCGTCGGCGATCCGGCGCTCGGCGATCCCGACGCGGCTGCGGATCCACGCGTCGTCGGTCTCGACCCGCTTCTCCAGGTCGGCGTTGGTGACCACGTGCTCGGACTGCCAGCTGCCGAGGCCCAGGAAACGGGCCCCCGCGACGGTCGGGGTCGCTCGCATGGGGCTCACTTCCCGTGCTCGGAGATCAGGTCGACGGCGGCGTCGAGCTGCTCGGGGGTCTTGAGCGCCAGCGTCGGGGTGCCCTTGACGGCGCGCTTGACCAGCCCGGTCAGCGTCGCGCCCGGGGGCAGCTCGAGGGTCGCACCGGTCCCGCGGTCGGCGAGGGTCTGCATGCAGGCGTCCCAGCGGACCGGCCGGGTGACCTGCGCGACGAGCCGGCGCAGCGCCTCGGCGCCGGTGTCGACGGTCGCGCCGTCGGCGTTGGACAGCAGCGTGAGCGTCGGGTCCGACACCGGCACCGACGACGCGTGGCTCTCCAGCGCGGCACGCGCGGGCTCCATGTGCGCGGTGTGGAACGCCCCGGCGACCGGGAGCTCCTTGACCCGTGCCTTCTCCGGAGGCGACGCGACCAGCTCGGTGATCGCCTCCTTCGCCCCGGCGGCGACGATCTGGCCGGCCCCGTTGCGGTTGGCCGGGTCGAGACCCAGCTCGGCGAGGCGGGCCAGCACGACCTCCTCCTCGCCGCCGAGCACGGCGGCCATCGAGGTCGGCGCGACGGCGCAGGCGGCGGCCATCTCACGGCCGCGGACCCCGGCGAGGGCGACGGCGGCGTCCTCGGTCAGCACGCCCGCGATCGCGCAGGCGGTGATCTCGCCGATCGAGTGCCCGGCGACGACGGTCCCGGACGGCGGCTCGACCCGCTCGCGCAGGCGGCGCGCGGCCAGCAGGCCCAGGGTGACGATCAACGGCTGGGTGACCGCGGTGTCGGTGATCTCCTCGGCGTCGGCGGTGGTGCCGAGACGCGCCAGGTCGAGCCCGACGGCGTCGGACCAGCCGGCCACGGCCTCCGCCGCGGCCGGGTCCTCCAGCCACGGAGCGAGCATGCCGGGGGTCTGGGCCCCCTGGCCGGGTGCGAGCAGGGCGATCACGGGGACATCACACACCTCTCGGGGGCGGCGCCGGGATACCGGTTACGACGAAGTCGGACCACCGAAGTTGTAGGAAACCTACGAACCACAGGTGTGACCGGGGCCTCGTTACCGATCCGTAGGGGCCGGTGTTTGTAGGGTTCACGACAACGCCCCGCCCACCGGGACACGGACGCCGTCGACCTCCTGATCATGCTCCCCGGTCGGGTCCAGAGGAGTCAGCGGGGTGTGCGCGGCGACGGCCGGGCCGTCGGACGCGCGGGCGGTGCGGTCGGCGACGAGCGCGGCGCGCAGCACGAACGCCTCCCGCGGGTCGGTGGGGGAGCGCCCGACGAGCTCGCCGATACGGCGCAGGCGGTAGCGCACCGTGTTGGGGTGCACGTAGAGCGCGCGGGCGCAGCCCTCCAGGCTCGCCCCGCCCTCCAGGTACGCGGCCAGGGTGCGCAGCAGCTCGCCACCGGTGTCGTGGAGCGGGGCGAGGACGTCCTCGGCGAGCCGGCGCCGCGCGGCCGGGTCGCCGTGCAGCGCGCGCTCGGGCAGCAGGTCGGCGGCGTCGACCGGGCGCGGGGCGTCGGGGTGGCCGGGGGCGGCGGCCAGCCCGGCCAGTGCCTCGGCGACAGCGGCACCCGCGGTGGCCAGGTCGGTGCTGGGCGGGCCGGAGACGACCGGTCCGGGCCCGAAGCGCGCCGCGACCTCGGCGAGCACCCGCGCGGTGACCGCGCTCGTCCCCGGGGCCGGCCCGGGCCCGGTCGGCGCCGCACGCGCCGAGGTGGTCTCGGCGAGCCGGTCGGCGACCCGGCGCGCGGGCCGCCCGGTCAGATGCAGCAGGACCACCAGCCGTCGCCCCTGGACGCCGACGAGCACGTCGTGGCCGAGCCGCGCGGCGACCCGGCGCAGCTCCACGATCAGCTGCGGGGACTCGGGGCCGGAGCCGGGGGCGGAGCCGACCAGGCAGTGCACCGGGGCGGCGGGGTCCCAGCCGAGTGCGGCGGCCCGGGACACGAGCGCGCCGTCGGTGTCACCGCGCAGCACGGCGTCGACGACGAGCGCCTCCAGCCGGGCGTCCCAGGCGCCGCGGGACTCCGCGGCGCCGGCGTACACGGTGGCGGCGGCGAAGGCGATCTCCCGGCCGAAGCGCAGCACGGCCTCGGTGAGCTCGTGGCGCTCGGTGCCGTCGTCGGCGAGCGGGGGCAGATGCTCCTCGAACACGTCCGCGGCGATACGCACCAGCTCGACGGTCTGGCGCAGGCTGATCCTCCGCGCCAGGTCGCGCGGCGCGATCCGGAACGCCTCGGCGGTGAGCGGGGTGGTGCGGGCGGGCTCGCGCAGCCAGGATACGAAGTTCGCGACGCCGGTCTGGGTCACCAGCGCCACGCCCGCGCGCTGGTCGGCGGGCAGCCCCGCGAACCACGGGCAGCGCCGCTCCATCTCCGCCAGGCAGGCCGCGGCCAGCCGGGACGAGGCGAGCTCGAGGCGGCGCAACGTCGCGTCCGCGACCGGGTGGCGGTGCACGTCGGGCAGCATGACACGACGATGGACGCACCCACAGGACACGTCACGCTGTACCGCTCCGGCTCGCGGGCGCGCACGGAGACCGGCTGGCTCGACTCGCGGCACAGCTTCTCCGCCGGGGCGCACTACGACCCGGCCAACACCCACTTCGGGTTGCTGCTGCTGCACAACGAGGACCGGCTCGTCCCGGGGCGCGGCTACGACGAGCACCCGCACCGCGACACCGAGATCCTCACCTGGGTCCTCGACGGCGAGCTGGAACACCGCAACAGCACCACCGGGCGGACCGCACGGGTCGGGCCGGGCGGGGTGCAGTACCTGGGCGCGGGGTCGGGGGTGCGGCACTCCGAGCACGCGACGCCGGACGGGGGCGTGCGGTTCGTGCAGATGTGGGTGGTGCCCGAGGAACCGGGCGGCGACCCGCGCCACCTCGTGCGTGCGGCGGACGCGGGGGAGCACAGGGACACGGTCGTCCTGGCCTCGGGCCTGGAACGGCACCGCGAGGCGACCCTGCTGCCGCTGCGTCAGCGCGCGGCGGCCCTGTCGGTGGCACGGCTCGCGCCGGGCGCGGCGACGGAGCTGCCGAGCGCCCCGTTCGTGCACGCCTTCGTGGCACGTGGGGGTGCGACGCTGGAGGACGTGCCCGGTGACGAGCTCGGTACGGGCGACGCGGCCAGGGTCGTCGACGACGGCGGTCGGCGGATCACCGCCGGACCGGACGGGGCCGAGATCCTGGTGTGGGAGATGCACGCGGCGCTGGGGTGGTGACACCCGGGCACCGCGGAACCGGCCGGGGCGCGCGGGGCCTCGGCCGTGACGGGTTGCTGCCGGTCACCACGACGGACGGGTGACCGGACGGCTCAGAGCGGCGTGACCCCGCTGGCCTGCGGCCCCTTCTGCCCCTGCTCGATGTCGAACGACACGCGCTGCCCCTCGTCGAGGCTCTTGTAGCCGTTCGTCTGGATTGCCGAGTAGTGCACGAACACGTCCGCACCACCACCGTCGGGGGCGAGGAAGCCGTAGCCCTTCTCGCTGTTGAACCACTTGACGGTGCCTTCTGCCATTCCTGCTCCCTGGAGATCATCGGCCCGGAGCACCTCGCCCGGAACCGCGGGCCAGCGACGCACACGGTCGACGCCCTGGTCAGGACGGCGAGTCGCGAGGACGAGTGATCACCGCCACCGCCGTCGCGCGGAGCCTATCGTGATCTGCGCCGCCCTGGGAGGGGCGAAAAATCGGCGACGGCCCGCCGCCCCGTGCGGGGCGGCGGGCCGTCGTGTGCCGGTGGGATCAGGCGGCCCCGCCGTCGCCGATCTGCGGGCCGGCGGCCTGCGGGTCGTCGATCTTGTAGCCGGCCGCGGCCTCGGCCGCGGTCTCGGTCTTCACCAGGCCCTGCTTGGCCAGCACCGAGAGCGCACCGACGACGATCGACTCGGCGTCGACCGCGAAGTGGCGGCGCACGGCCGGACGGGTGTCGGACAGGCCGAACCCGTCGGTGCCCAGCGACAGGAACGGCGCCGGGGACCACTGGCGGATCTGGTCGGGGACCGCACGCATCCAGTCCGAGACCGCCACGACCGGGGCGTCGCCGTGCTCGCCGTCGCCCAGCTTCTGGGTCACGTACGGCACGACCGGCTCGTCACCGGGCTTGAGCAGGTTGGCGTGCTCGGCCTCGACGCCGTCGCGGCGCAGCTCGCCCCAGGACGTCACCGACCAGACCTCGGCGCGGACGTCCCACTCGTCGGCCAGCATCTTCTGCGCGGTCAGCGCCCACGGCAGCGAGACACCGGAGGCGAGCAGCCGCACCACGGGGCCGTTGCCCTCGGGCGCGGGGGCGAAGCGGTGCATCCCGCGCAGGATGCCCTCGCGGTCCACGTCCTCCGGCTCGGCCGGCTGGCGGTAGGGCTCGTTGTAGACCGTCAGGTAGTAGATGACGTTCTCGGGCTTCTCGCCGACCATCCGGCGCAGCCCGTCCTGGACGATGTGCGCGACCTCGAAGGAGAACGCCGGGTCGTAGGCGACGACGGCCGGGTTGGTCGCCGCGAGCAGCAGCGAGTGACCGTCGTTGTGCTGGAGGCCCTCGCCGGTCAGCGTGGTGCGACCGGCGGTGGCGCCGACCAGGAAGCCGCGGGCCATCTGGTCCGAGGCGGCCCAGATCGAGTCGCCGGTCCGCTGGAACCCGAACATCGAGTAGAAGATGTAGACCGGGATCATCGGCTCGTCGTGCGTGGCGTAGGACGTGCCCGCCGCGGTGAACGACCCGACCGACCCGGCCTCGTTGATGCCCTCGTGCAGGATCTGGCCCTGCTCGGACTCCTTGTAGGCGAGCATCAGGTCGGCGTCGACCGAGGTGTAGTTCTGGCCGTTCGGGTTGTAGATCTTCTGGCTCGGGAACATCGAGTCCATACCGAAGGTACGGGCCTCGTCCGGGATGATCGGCACGAAGCGCGCGCCGATCTCCTTGTCCTTGACGAGCTCGCGCAGCAGCCGGACGAACGCCATCGTCGTGGCGACCTCCTGCTTGCCGGAGCCCTTCTTGACGAAGTCGTAGACCTTGTCGCCGGGGAGCACCAGCGGCTTGCTGGCGATCCGGCGCGACGGCAGCGGCCCGCCCAGCTGGCGACGGCGCTCCCGCAGGTACTGGATCGCCTCGTCGGACTCGCCGGGGTGGTAGTACGGCGGCAGGTACGGGTCGGCCTCGAGCTGCTTGTCCGAGATCGGGATGCGCTGCTCGTCGCGGAACTGCTTGAGGTCGTCGAGCGTGAGCTTCTTCATCTGGTGGGTGGCGTTGCGGCCCGCGAAGTGCGTGCCCAGGCCGTAGCCCTTGATGGTCTTGGCCAGGATGACGGTCGGCTGGCCGTGGTGCGCGGTCGCGGCGGCGTAGGCCGCGTGCACCTTGCGGTAGTCGTGCCCGCCGCGCTTGAGCTTCCAGATCTCGGCGTCGCTCATCGGGTCCACGAGCGCCTTGGTCCGCGGGTCGCGGCCGAAGAAGTGGTCGCGGACGTAGGCGCCGTCGTTGGCCTTGTAGGTCTGGAAGTCGCCGTCCGGCGTGGTGTTCATCAGGTTGATCAGCGCGCCGTCACGGTCGCCGTGCAGCAGCGAGTCCCACTCGCGGCCCCAGATGACCTTGATGACGTTCCAGCCGGCGCCCCGGAAGAACGCCTCCAGCTCCTGGATGATCTTGCCGTTGCCGCGGACCGGGCCGTCGAGGCGCTGCAGGTTGCAGTTGACGACGAAGTTCAGGTTGTCCAGGCCCTCGTTGGCCGCGACGTGGATCAGGCCGCGCGACTCGGGCTCGTCCATCTCGCCGTCGCCGAGGAAGGCCCACACCTGCTGCTGGGAGGTGTCCTTGAACCCGCGGTCGCCCAGGTAGCGGTTGAACCGCGCCTGCATGATCGCGTTCATCGGGCCGATGCCCATCGAGACCGTGGGGAACTCCCAGAAGTCCGGCATCAGCCGCGGGTGCGGGTAGGACGGCAGCCCGCCGCCCGGGCCCGCGTGGGACAGCTCCTGGCGGAACCCGTCGAGGCGGTCCTCGCTCAGCCGCCCCTCGAGGAAGGCGCGGGCGTAGATGCCGGGGGAGGCGTGACCCTGGATGTAGATCTGGTCGCCGCCGCCGGGGTGTTCCTTGCCACGGAAGAAGTGGTTGAAGCCGACCTCGTAGAGCGTCGCCGAGGAGGCGTAGGACGAGATGTGCCCGCCGACGCCGATACCCGGGCGCTGCGCGCGGTGCACGGTCATCGCGGCGTTCCAGCGCAGCCAGCGCCGGTAGGTGCGCTCGACGTCCTCGTCGCCGGGGAACCACGGCTCGCGGTCGGTCGGGATGGTGTTGACGTAGTCCGTCGCGGTCAGCGACGGGACGCCCACGTGCTTCTCACGGGCGCGCTGCAGCATCGTCAGCATGAGGTAGCGGGCGCGCTGCTGCCCGGCGTTGTCCAGGACCGCGTCCAGGGAGTCCAGCCACTCGGCCGTCTCCTCGGGGTCGATGTCCGGCAGGTGGGCGGCCAGCCCGTCCCGGATGACGTTGACGCGGCGCTTGTCGTCGCCGGGCGTGCTGCTCTGCGCGGTCAAGGGTTCTCCCTGCCTGATTCCGTCGGTGGCCGGGATCGCCCGGCCCTGTCTGTCCGCCGCCGGCTGTGGGGCGACGTCGCCGGCCGGACTCGACGGTCGTGGCCGTGGCTCGGTCCATCGTGCCTGTTCCGGCGCGGTCCCGAAACTCGTCGTTCACGAAGTCGGGCTCTGGCCGCGAGGATAGGTACTACTCGTACGTAACTGAACGGAGGGCGGGGTGACCTGCGCGTCACCGCGCCGCGGACCGCGAGCCGGTTGCATCCGGTCGTGCCCCCGTGATCGGATGCCCCATCCGATTTCGCGCGAAGGGTGGCGCCCGCACGCGGAACCGAAGACGATGGACTGCGTGAGCAGCGTGAAAGGGGAACGAGTGGTGACCGCGGCAGATGCCGGTGCGTCCGACATCGCGGCAAAGCTCGGCATCGAGCCGGGCATGATCGTCCAGGAACTCGGGTACGACACCGACATCGACGACCAGGTCAGAGAGGCCGTCGAGGACACGACCGGTGAGGAGCTCCTCGACGAGGACGCCCAGGAGGTCATCGACGTCGTCCTCCTGTGGTTCCGCGACGGGGACGGCGACCTGATCGACACCCTGGTCGACGCCCGAACGCCCCTCTCGGACGAGGGCTTCGTGTGGGTCCTGACACCCAAGACCGGCCGTGACGGCCACATCCAGCCCTCCGAGATCGCCGAGGCGGCTCCGACCGCCGGACTGTCGCAGACGTCCAACGCGACGCTCGGGGACGACTGGGTGGGGTCGAAGCTCGTGCCACCGAAGCAGGGGAAGGGCAAGCGCTGAGCCCAGTCGTCGAGGGTGCGGCCGCCCCGGACTTCGAGCTCCCCGACCAGAACCGACAGCCGGTCTCGCTGGCGTCGGTCCTCGGGTCGGGGCGCTCGGCGCTGATGGTCTTCTACCCGTTCGCGTTCTCCGGGATCTGCGGCGGGGAGCTGGCGGCGGTCCAGGCGTCGCTCCCGGAGTTCCAGAACGACGGCACCCAGGTGCTGGCGATCTCCTGCGACCCGACGTTCTCGCTCGGGGCCTGGGCCTCGTCCGCGGGGTTCGGGTTCCCGCTGCTGTCGGACTTCTGGCCGCACGGGGCCGTGGCGTCGGCCTACGGGGTGTTCGACACCGCGAAGGGGATGGCGCTGCGGGGGACATTCCTGGTCCGCCCGGACGGCACCGTCTCGTTCGCCGAAGTGAACGGGCCGGGGGAGCCGCGGGACCAGGACGGGTGGCGTCGGGCCCTGGGGGCCGTGTGAAGATGTCCGTCCCGGGCGCGTAGCTCAGCGGGAGAGCACTCGGTTTACACCCGAGCGGTCGCAGGTTCGAACCCTGTCGCGCCCACGCATCTGACCAGGGAATCCGTCCCCGGCAAGATCACTCACCAGTCCGCGTGACACGTTTCGTGACACGAAGGGCTCGTATCCTCGGCCCATGACACGGGCGAAGGCCGGTCGCCGGAGGCAGCGCGGGACGATCGACAGGCTCCCGAGCGGCGCCCTGCGCGTCCGTGTGTACGGCGGCCAGGACCCGGTGTCGGGGAAGCGGAACACCCTCGTCGAGGTGATCGAGCCCGGTCCGCGCCAGGAGGCCCGCGCCGAGGCCGCGCGGACGCGGCTTCTCAACGCCGTCGACGAGCAGCGCAGCCCCCGGACGAGCGCGACGCTGGACCAGCTGCTCGACCGGTACCTGGAGACCCTCGACGTCGGCGCGACCACACACCGCGCCTACACCCGTTACCTGGAGCTGCACGTCCGCCCGTTTCTCGGTCGGACGACGGCCGGCGCCGTCGGTGCCGAGGCCCTCGACTCGCTCTACGCCGAGCTGCGTCGGTGTCGCGACCACTGCTCGGGGTCGGCGAAGCGCGTCGACCACCGGACGTCCCGCGATCACGAGTGCGACGACCGGTGCCGTCCACACCGCTGCCGGCCGCTGGCGCCGGCCACGATCCGGCACATCCACTTCGTGCTGAACGGGGCGTACTCGCGCGGGGTGCGGTGGCGCTGGGTGTCTGTCAACCCGGTCGAGTTCGTCTCGCCTCCCGCGAAGCCGCCGCCGGACCCGCAGCCGCCGTCCGCGGCGGAGGCCGCGCGGCTGCTGAACGAGGCGTGGCGGGATCTGGACTTGGGGTGCGCTGGTCTGGCTGTTCATGACCACCGGCGCCCGTCGTGGCGAGCTGTGCGCGCTGCGCTGGTCGAACGTCGACCTGGAATCCGGCACGTTGACGATCCGTCGGGCGATCGCTCAGGACGGGCGGGCGTTGCAGGAGAAGGACACCAAGACCCACCAGCAGCGTCGGCTCGCGCTGGACGCGGAGACCGTCGAGGTGCTGCGCGACCACCGGGAGCGGTGTGAAGAGCGGGCCCGGGCGCTCGGGGTCGAGCTGCGGCCGGAGGCGTTCGTGTTCTCCCTGGCGCCGGACGGGTCGGCGAGCCTGGTGCCGGGGTCGGTGACGCAGCGGTACTCGCGGATGGCGGCGCGGCTGGGGTTGAGCACGCACCTGCACAACCTGCGGCGCTACTCGGCGACGGAGCTGATCGCGGCCGGGGTGGACGTGCGGACGGTTGCGGGGCGGCTCGGGCACTCCGGGGGTGGGGTGACGACGCTGCGGGTCTACGCAGCGTGGGTGTCGGAGGCGGACCAGCGGGCGGCAACCGGGCTCGGGTCGCGGATGCCGGAGCGGCCGGCGGGTCCTGGGTCGGAGATGGAGCGGGTTCGGCGGGATCCGCGGTCGGCTCGGGAGCGGCTGGCGGTCGAGCTGTTGGAGCGGATTCAGTCCGGGGTCGTGCCGGAGGGTGGGCACCTGCCGGGGGTCAAGGTGCTGGCAGCCGAGCAGGGGCTCGCGCCGAGCACTGTGCACCGTGCGTTCGAGCTTCTGCGGGAGTGGGGTGTTCTCGTCGGGGCGGCGGGGGAGCGGCCGACGGTCGTCGCGCCGTCGGTCGTTGTGGATCGCCCGGTCGAGACGGCTTTGTTGGAGCCCGCGGAGCGGGAGCCTGCACGTCCGGCGCCCGCGGCCGAGCAGGCCGCGAGCTACTTCACCGTCGTCGTCCGGGGGCCGGGCGGACGTCGGTACCCAGCCCGGGTCGTGACGGGCAGTCTCATCGACCCAGGGACCTTCCGGGCCCATCTGCTCGGTATCGCGCGGATGGAGGACCCGGAGGTCACGGGTGGCGGAGACGCGTGGATCGGGGACTACGAGATCGAGGTCGTTCCACTCGCGTACCCGAACCAGCCTCCAATGGTCTTCCGCTGGTAGACCACCTTGCCCTGAACCTCTGATCGGAACAGCCGCCCGGGGCCCGGATCAAGTCCGCTGGCGCGGTGTCTTCCACGGCTCTGGGGCCCGCGGCCGATACCCTCGGCGGAATTGTCGCCGAGCTGTGGAGAGTCGTCGTCGTGGCCCCTCGTGGGACCTCCCACCGCATCGCGGAGGATCTCCGCCATCGCATTCGCGACGGCGCCTTGGTGCCCGGCTCGCTCCTGCCCTCCGAGGCGCAGCTCTGCGAGCAGTACGACGTAGCTCGCGGGACAGCGCGCGCCGCCCTCGCGGTTCTCGTGGATGAAGGCGTGGTCGAGGTCGTCCCGGGCGTTGGCCGCCGGGTCGCCGGAGGCGACGGAGCGGACCGGACCACGGCTTACGGCCGCATCGCCGCAGACCTCGCCGAGCAGATCCGCGCCGGAACGCTGGCGCCTGACGCGCCGCTGCCGAGCGAGGCGACGGTGATGGAGCAGTACGGCGTCTCCCGGAACACGGCGCGGCGGGCGTTCAAGGTGCTCGCGGACTCCGGGGTCGTCGTCGTGCGCCACGGAGTCGGTGCCTTCGTGCGATCGGCCGAGTCCTGAGTCGTAGCGCTACGGTCGCTCTATGACGAGCCCGGAGGGCGTCTCGCCGGACGTCTGGCATGTGCACGGCGAGCGCGTGATCTACGACAACGAGTGGGTCACTGTCGGCTTAGCTGACATCTCCCAGCCATCGGGCGAGCGCTTCGAGCACCACACTGTCACGCTTCCCGCGGCTGCTATGACGGTCGTTCTGGACGACGACAGCTGCAATGTGCTGCTGTCCTGGCGTCACCGTTTCGTGCCGGACCTGTGGAGTTGGGAACTTCCCGGCGGTTTGCTCGACGATGGCGAGTCGCCCGCCGAGACGGCGGCCCGGGAGGTCGAGGAGGAGACTGGTTACCGGCCTCGGACGGTCGAACACTTGGTGACGTTCGAGCCAATGGCAGGGACCGTGCGCAGTGCACACCACGTCTTCCTTGCGCGCGGCGCCGCGCGGGTCGCCGACCCGACGGAGCTCAACGAGGGCACGTTCCGGTGGGTACCGCTCGCTGACGTCCCGGACCTGATCGCGACTGGGAAGGTCGGAAACTCGGGGGCTCTGGTCGGCCTGCTGCATATTCTTGCGATCTCGAGGATGCCGCCGTCGCTGCCGGCAGGTTGAGTCTTCGATCGGACGTTGCTGATGACGGCTTGTTCATCTCGCCGTGAACAGGGGGAACGCGGCGGTAACGACGGCAACGATCGCGCTGACCTCGGCCGCCTAGTGAAGAGCACCTTCTCGGGCGACTACGCGTCTTCTGTAGATTCTGGGGGTCAGGGATCAGAGAGTGAGCCTTTGCCAACCTGATCACGCGCTGGCGATCATGAGGGTCTGAACTGCGGCGATGAGCCTGTCGGCGGTGTTCGGGCTGGACCGGATCTTGCGCAGGACTCGCCAGTTCTTCAGCTCGGCGTTGACCCGCTCGCCCGGTCCGCGACGGTGGGCGTGGGCGGTGTTCACGTCCTTCTGGTGTCGCGACAGCTTCCGGAATCGGCCGGTGTCGGGGTCCTTACGTCGACGCCGCTGCGGCACGGCGACCGTAGGACCGGCGCCTTGGTAGGCGGTGTCGGCCGCGGCGGGGATCTCATGCTCGGCCAGGGCGTCGATGATCCCGTGCTCGCGGGCTGCGCCCATGTCGTGCCGCGCGCCCGGCATCGGCGGGGAGATCCACACCAGGCGGCCGACCGGGTCCGCGATGACCTGCACGTTCAGTCCGTGGGCTTTGTGCTTTCCAGAGTAGAACGCCCGGTCGTAGCCCGATGCCATCCCGACCCGGTCGATGCGCAACAGGGTGCCGTCGAGGGGTCAAGTCCGCTGGCGTGGTGTGTGACGGCTGCCTCGTGATCTTCTGTTCTGTCAGGCGCTGAGCGCCGGGATCGTGTGGGTGGGGGTCACCTCCTCGGTGCCGGTCGGGGTGTCGGGGACGGGTGTGACGCGGGCGCGGGCCAGGACGTCGAGGCCGAGGTAGCGGCGTCCTTCGGCCCATTCGTCGTGCTGTTCGGCCAGAACGGCGCCGACCAGGCGGATCAGGGAGTCGCGGTCGGGGAAGATCCCGATGACGTCGGTGCGGCGACGGATCTCGCGGTTGAGTCGCTCGCTGGGGTTGTTCGACCAGATCTGGCGCCAGACCTCCTTCGGGAAGCTGGTGAAGGCCAGGACGTCGGCACGCGCGGTGTCGAGGTGCTCGGAGACCTTCGGCAGCTTCTCGCAGAGTGCGTCGAGGACCCGGTCGAACTGTGCGTGGACGCTCGCGGCGTCGGGCTGGTCGTAGACCGAGTGCAGCAGCGCCCGCACCCACGGCCAGGAGGACTTCGGGGTCGCGGCCATCAGGTTCGCCGCGTAGTGGGTCCTGCAGCGTTGCCAGGCCGCGCCGGGCAACGTCGCCCCGATCGCGGCGACAAGGCCCTGGTGGGCGTCGCTGGTGACGAGCTTGACCCCGGACATACCGCGGGCGGTCAGGTCGCGGAAGAACCCCAGCCAGCCGGCGCCGTCCTCGGCGGAGGTGACCTGCAGGCCGAGGATCTCCCGGTGCCCGTCACCGTTGACCCCGGTGGCGAGCAGGGCGTGGAGGTTGACCACCCGCCCGTCCTCGCGCACCTTCACGACCAGGGCGTCAGCGGCGACGAAGGTGTAGGGGCCCTGGTCGAGCGGGCGGGTCCGGAACTGCTCGACCTGGTCGTCGAGGTCGGCGGCCATGATCGAGACCTGGGACTTCGACAGCCGGGTGATGCCCAGGGACTCGACGAGCTTCTCCATGCGCCGGGTCGAGACCCCGAGCAGGTAGCAGGTCGCGACCACCGTCGTGAGCGCTCGCTCGGCGCGGCGGCGGCGTTCCAGTAACCAGTCGGGGAAGTAGGAGCCGTTGCGCAGCTTCGGGATTGCCACGTCGATGGTGCCGGCGCGGGTGTCGAAGTCGCGGTGGCGGTAGCCGTTGCGGGTGTTCGTCCGCTGCTCGGAGCGCTGGCCCCAGGCGGCTCCGCACACCGAGTCGGCATCGGCGGACATGAGGGTGTTGATGAACGTGGTCACCATCTGGCGCAGCAGGTCGGGACTCGCCTGGGACAGCTGCTCGTGCAGGAACTCGGTGGGGTCGATACTGGAGGGCGCGGTCATCGCGTGATCCATCTCCTGTTGGCTGTGAGAGGCGTTCAGAAGATCACGCGGTGGCCGCCCTACACGATGCCTCGCCCGTCACCGAGCCGGTCGCACACCACCTTGGTGGACGCCACTCGTCGAGGATCACGAACGCCTTCCGTTTCGCGACCTCGATGGCTTGTTCCAGGGTGGGGGCCTTCGCGGCGAGCAGCTCGATCCCCTCCTGGATGTAGCGGTAGACCGTGGAGGTGCCGACCCCGAACCCGCAGGCCAACTCGGCGTAGGTGTCGTTCTTGCGCAGGTGCGCGACCACCAGCAGCGCCTGGCGGCCGGCGGCGAGCTTGCGCCACCGGGTTCCACGGGCGGCGCGGTGTCCGCGCAGGAGATCGGCGAGCAGGTTGAGCGCGCGGCTGGACACGGTCATCCCAGACGGGTAGGACAACACCTTGAAGCTCCTGGTGGGACGTGTTGATCTAGTCAATCGCCCGTCTACCAGGAGCTTCACCCATTCGAGGCCACGACACGCCGCAGTCCGCTGACCAGCACGTCCACCGAGGTTGGCAAAGGCTCAATGTGGGCCAGATCCATCGAGTTGGCCTTGCGTGCTGACGAGCAGCGGGTGCCTCCCTCGCAGGGTCAACGCAGGGTGCGGCGCAGTTTGACCCGGTAGCTGTACTGGGACGGCAGGAAGTGGCTCGTGGCGAGCTCGACGGGGATGTGCTCGGTGGTGCGGTAGAGCCGGTCGATCCGCAGGAGTGGATCACCGGGTGTGCAGCCCAGGTGCCCGGCGGTGCCCGCGGTGGCCGCTGCGGCGGTGATGGACTGCTCGGCCTCGGCGATCGGCAGCCGCAGGTGCTTGTCGAGCAGCCCGATCGCGGTGGCGTTGCTGGTTGACGCGGGATCGCACAGCTCGGGCACGCCGTCCAGCCGGACGCCGACCTCCGGCGTCAGGTGCACCGCAGTCACGCAGAGCGGCGCACCGCGGTGCCGGCGCAGGACCTCGAAGGTGAACACGGCGTCGCCGTCGATTTCGAGCCGTGCAGCGACGTCGATGTCGATGCGCCGGTGCAGCGGCTGCAGTATCTCCCGGGTGGTGCCCGCTGCCATGCCCATCAGGTCCTCGATGGACCCGAACTGCTGGAGGTACGCCCCGTCCCGCCGCGCGGCGAACGTGCCCCGGCCCCGGACCCTGGTGACCATGCCTTCGGCGACAAGATCGTGGAACGCGCGGCGCACGGTCTGCCGGCTGACCCCGTACTGCCGCGCGAGCACCGCCTCGGTGGGCAGCGCCGTCCCGTCGGGATAGCGCCCGTCGAAGATCGCTGTGCGCAGGTCGCGGGCCAGCACCCGGTACGCAACGCCGGTGGTTGCCATGACCCGGTGATCGTGCCATCTCCAGTGGCCCGGGATGCCCGCGGTATCGGCCGGGGTTGACGGTTGTGGGCTGCGCGCTGGACCATGTGCGAACTTTGGCCGTACAAATAGGCGCGTCGACCGAGGGAGCGCAGCGTGGCGCAGATCCAGACGGGCGCGACGGCGAGCCGTGCGCCTGACCGCGTCGCGTCGTACCGCACGTCGGAAATCGACGAGGCCCGGGGGGCGGTGGGCCTGGAGTTCTTCACCCACCGGCTCTCCCCCCTGGGCCCGGCGCGCGACTTCACGATGTCGCTGCGCTCGGCGGAGTGCGGGACGCTGACCGTCGGAGTGCTCGAGTACGCGGGAGCCGACGTCAGCCTGGACTTCGGTGAGCTCGCCGACAGCTACCACTTCAGTATCCCGGTGCGCGGATGGGTCGACGCGGCCTGCGGCACCTGCTCCGTCAGGTCGACGCCGGAGCAGGGCGCGATCTATACTCCGACCGGCAGGACTGTGATCCACCGGTGGCGCGCGGGCTGCGCCCAGTACGGGGTGAAGTTCGACCGTCGGGTGCTGGAGGGCGAGCTGGAGGCCATGCTCGGACGGCCGGTGCGCTCGCCGATCTGGTTCCGCCCGGCGCTGTCGATGACCTCGGCGGCCGGTCGGAGCTGGATGCGGCTGGTACGCACGCTCGTCGACGAACTCGACGCCGGGCCAGGTTTGCTCCTCGAGCCCGCCGTCGCCGCGCAGTTCAGCCGGGCGGTCAGCACCGGCCTGCTCATGCTAGCGGAGCACGAACACTCCGACGAGGTGCACCGCCCGCGCCCGCCGGCCCGGCCGCGGACCATCCGGCGTGCGGTGGAGGCGATCCACGCCGCGCCGGGCGATCCGCACACGCTGGCAGGACTCGCCGAGCTCGCGGGCGTGAGCGTGCGGAGCCTGCAGGACGGGTTCGCCGTGCACGTCGGGCTGCCGCCGATGGCGTACCTCCGCGACGTGCGATTGGTCAACGCGCACCGGGACCTCGTCGACGGCCACGGTCCGGTGGCCAACGTCGCCCACCGCTGGGGCTTCCTGCACCTGGGCCGCTTCGCCGCCGACTACCGGCGCAAGTACGGGCAGACCCCCTCACAGACGCTCGCCCTCGGCGCAGTCTGAGAGGGCATTTTGATTCTCGGGTTACCAGTCGCCGGTGCGAGCGAGTCGCCGGGACATGGTCATGATCATCGATAGATGGACCATCGCCTCGTGATGTTCGGGCAGGGTCTCGTAGTCGCGTACGCAGCGGCGACGTTTGCTGATCCAGGCGAAGGTCCGCTCGACGACCCACCGGCGGGGCAGGACCTGGAACCCGGCCAGGTCGTCGGTGCGTTTGACGACTTCGACACCGAAGGCGAGCACGGCGTGGGCCCAGCGCACCAGGCGACCGGCGTAGCCGCCGTCGGCCCAGATGTGGCCGACCGTGGAGAAGCGGGTCCGCAACGCGGTGAGCAGCCGGTGCGCGCCGTCGCGGTCCTGGATACCGGCGACAGTGATCACGACCGCTAGCAGCAGCCCGCCGGTGTCCACGGCGATGTGGCGTTTGCGGCCGTTGACCTTCTTACCGGCGTCGTAACCGCGCGAGCGAGTGGGTACGGTGTCGGCGCCACGAACCGAGGCGGAGTCGATGATCGCCGCAGTCGGCGCCGGATCACGGCCCTCGTAGACGCGGACCAGATCGCGCAGCGCGTCGTGAATCTGGGCCCACGACCCGGCCCGGACCCAGCGCCGGAACAGCCCGTACACGGTCTGGTGCGGCGGGAAGTCGTGCGGCAGTGCCGCCCAGGCAATACCCCCGGTGACCAGGTAGAAGATCGCGTCGAGGACCAGCCGGCGCGGGTGCTTCTCGGGTCGCCCGCCCCGGCCTGCGGTGTTGCCCGCCGGGGGCAACAGGGCTCGATCAACGCCCACTGCGCATCGGTCATCGACGAGGTTGGGTAGAACACGCAGGCCGACGACCGGACTGCCTCGTTCGAGTGGGCAGGGCATGACACACACGAACAGGTCGGCGAGGATGACACGCGGGCTCCTGGTGGACGGCTTGGTGTAGGAACCGCCCGACTACCAGGAGCCCGCTACATGATCGCCGCGGACGCGCCGCCGCTACTCCAAACCGTGATCACCACGGCCACCACTCCGAGTTGCAAAATGCGTTCTGAGATTGCTGCGCGACGCGGACAACGGCCGCGTCGAGCGGATCGACCACCGCCGTGAGCCCTCCTAGCTTCGTTCGTGATGCGGGTCATACGGACTTGCACCGGACCGTGGAGGTCGACCGACATGCCCATCGACAGCCGCGCCCTCCGCACCGCGCTCGGGCACTTCGCGACCGGCGTCACGGTCGTCACCTACGGAGTCGACGGCGATCGCTACGGGGTGACGGTCAACGCCTTCACCGCCGTGTCCCTGGATCCGCCGCTGATCCTGGTCTCACTCGACCGGCGCAGCCGGGCGAGCGAGGCGCTGCCCGGGCGACCGTTCGTGGTGAACGTCCTGGCGGCGACCCAGTGCGACCTGGCGCTCAACTTCGCCGGCAAGCCAGACGGGGAGCTGATCGTCCCCTGGGACGCCGATGCCGACCCGGCCGCCCCGCGGCTGACGGGCTCCTCGGCCTGGTTCGCGTGCACCCCGTGGCAGGCGCACGACGGCGGCGATCACGTCCTCCTCCTGGGTGAGGTCGAGGATCTCGACCTGCCCGGCGAGGAACCCCTGCTGTTCTACGGCGGTCGTTTCCGGGCCGTCGGTGGCTTCCCCGATGCCGTTCTCGAACCCACCTTCGTGCCGGACCCGGGCTGGTTCGGCGAGACCCACCAATTGACGTTCTCCCGCGACTTCGCGGACCGGTCGCGCACGCACCGGCCCTGCACCTGAGGAAGAAAGGCGACCGACATGTCCGCAGAGACGATGACGCCCCACCCGGCGGGTGGGACGACGACGCGCCCCCTCACCGGCAGCGAGTACCTGGAGTCCATTCGCGACGGCCGGGAGGTGTGGATCTACGGCGAGCGGGTGAAGGACGTGACCACGCACCCGGGCTTCCGCAACAGCGCCCGGATGGTGGCCCGGTTCTACGACGCCCTGCACGACCCGGAGAAGAACGAGGGCCTGATCGCGCCCACCGACACCGGCAGCGGCGGGTTCACCCACCCGTTCTTCAAGGCGCCGTACACCGTCGAGGACCTGAAGGCCTCCGCCGACGCCATCGCCGGGATGGCCAGGGAGAACTGGGGGTGGATGGGCCGCAGCCCCGACTACAAGGCGAGCTTCCTGTCCACGCTGGGGTCGAACACCGAGTTCTACGCACCGTTCGAGGACAACGCGCGCAAGTGGTACGCGACCGCGCAGGAGCAGTGCCTCTACTTCAACCACGCGATCGTCAACCCGCCGATCGACCGGAACAAGGCTGCCGACGAGGTCAAGGACGTCTACGTCCACGTCACCAAGGAGACCGACGCCGGCATCTACGTCAGCGGCGCCAAGGTAGTTGCCACCGGATCGGCGTTCACGCACTACAACTTCATCGGCAGCTATCAGCCGGTGCGCACCAAAAACATGAGCGCGATCTTCATCGTGCCGATGAACGCCCCCGGTCTGAAGCTGTACTGCCGCCCGTCCTACGAGTTCACCGCGGCCGCCGTCGGGAGCCCGTTCGACTACCCGCTCACCAGCCGGTTGGACGAGAACGACGCGATCATCATGTTCGACGACGTGTTCGTCCCGTGGGAGAACGTCTTCTGCTACGAAGTGGAGAAGGCGAACAACTTCTTCGCAGGCTCCGGGTTCGTGTTCCGGGCGATGCTGCATGGCTGCGTGCGGCTCGCGGTGAAGTTCGACTTCCTGTGCGGGCTGCTGCTCAAGGGCCTGGAGATGACCGGCGCCGGGGACTTCCGCGGCGTACAGACCCGGGTCGGTGAGCTGCTGAACTACCGCAACCTGTTCTGGGCCTGCGTGGACTCTATGGTGCACAACCCGACACCGTGGTCGGACGGGACGATGCTGCCCAACATCGACTCGGCGGGGGCCTATCGGCAGATGTCGACGATCGCCTACCCGCGGGCGAAGGAGATCTTCGAGCAGGACCTCGGGAGCGCGCTGATCTACCAGAACTCCAACGCCGTGGACTGGCTGAACCCCGAGATGCGGCCCTTCCTGGACAAGTACGTCCGCGGCTCGAACGGGCGCACCGGCGAGGACCGGATCAAGGTCATGAAGCTGATCTGGGACGCGATGGGCACCGAGTTCGGCGGGCGCCACGAGCTCTACGAGCGCAACTACTCGGGCAACCACGAGAACGTCCGGCTCGAGACGCTGTGGGGCCAGACCGCAAGTGGGCAGGTCGACGGCTACAAGGCGATGGTCGACCGCTGCATGTCCGAGTACGACCTCAGCGGCTGGACCGTGCCCGACCTGATCAATCCCGATGACGTGTCGTACTTCCGCGGTCGGGGGGTCTGAGCCCATGTTGTTCCTCGCGCAGATGGAGGTCTCGGTCCCGCACGACGTCGACCCCGCAGACCTGGCGAAGGTCAAGGACGCCGAACGCGAACGGGCACAGGAGATCCAGCGCTCCGGTCGCTGGCCACATCTCTGGCGGGTCGCCGGACGCTACGCGAACGTCAGCGTCTTCGACGTCGAGTCGGTCGACGAGGTGCACGAGCTGATCTCGTCGCTGCCGATGTTCGCGTTCATGGACATCACCATCACCCCGCTGGCCACGCACCCGTCGTCGCTGGCCTGATCCGGACCCGAAGGACGAACCATGACCACCACCAGCCAGGAACGCGTCGCGACGGTCGTCGCGGCGCTCATGGATGCCATCCGCGCGACGATCGTGGATCAGCGCGTCACCTACGACGAGTATAACGCGGCCAAGCAGTACGCCATCGACCTCGGCGAGGCCGGTGAGTGGCCGCTGTTCGCCGACGTTTTCTTCGAGGCCACCGTGGAGCAGGTGGAGGCGGCGACCAGCGACGCCAGTGACGGCGCGATCGAGGGCCCGTACTTCATCCCCGGAGCCACGCAGCTCGAAAAGCCGTACGTGATGCCGATGCGGGAAGACGAGCCGGGCGAGACCCTGCTGTTCTCCGGCACGGTCGCCTCCGCTGACGGCACCCCGCTGGCCGGCGCACAGATCGACATGTGGCACAGCGACCACTACGGGACCTACTCCGACATCCCGTACCCGGACGACCGCGAGCTCCCCCCGTCGGGCAACCTGCGCGGGCGGTTCACAGTCGACGAGAACGGCCACTTCGAGGTCCGCACGATCATTCCGGTGCCCTACGAGATCCCGAAGACGGGCCCGACCGGGGCAATGCTCGCGGCTGCGGGCTGGCACGCCTACCGGCCGGCGCACCTGCACGCCATCGTCACCGCACCGGGCCACAAGTCCTTGACCTGCCAGCTCTACCTGTCCGAGGACCCCTACCTCGACTCCGATGTCGCCGGCGCGGTCAAGCCCGGGCTGGTGCTGACGCTGGAGAAGCACAGCGACCCCGGTGACCTGGCGGCCCGGAACCTCGACGGCCCGTATTTCTCGGCATCGCACGCGTTCCGGCTCGCGAAGTCCTGAAAGGATCGTCCGTGAAGATCGCTTCGATTGAAGCCGTCCCGTTCAGCATCCCACTCCGCAACCCCACCGGGTTCGCACACGCCAGCATCTCCGCCGCCGACCACGTCCTGGTGCGGGTGCGCACCGATGACGGCCTGGTCGGGCAGGCGGAGGCGCCGGCCCGCCCGTTCACCTACGGGGAGTCGCAGCAGTCGATCGTCACTGCGATCGACGAATGGTTCTCCCCGGCGATGGTCGGGCTCGACCCGCTGGCCCGGGAAGTCGCGCGGGACCGGATGAGCTGGCTGGTGCACAACCACACAGCCCGCGGTGCCGTGGACATGGCCGTATGGGACGTGATCGGGCAAGCACTCGGGCAGCCGGTGCACCGGCTCCTCGGAGGTTACGCCGACGCGATGTCGGTGGTGCACATCCTGTTTGCCAGCTCGCCGGAGGGGATGGTCGACGAGGCGAACGAGATGCGGGAGCGCTACGGGTTCGGCACGTTCAAGATCAAGACCGGGAAGGACCCGAAGGTCGACGCCGCCGCCGTCCGAACCCTGCGGGCGGCGCTCGGCGACGACGTCGAGCTCTACATCGACTCCAACAAGGGCTGGAGCGCCGATCAGGCGATCGCGCTGCTACCGGTGATGGAGGAGGCAGGTATCTCGATGCTCGAGGAACCAACCCCGGCACTGGAGCCGCTCGGGCGGCGCCGGCTGGCCGCGCGCACCTCGATCCCGATCCTCGGCGACGAGAGCGTGACGCGGATGGGCGACATCGCCACCCAGATCCTCGACGACCACTCCCAGATGATCAGCATCAAGACCGCGCGGACCGGATTCTCGGAGTCGGAGCGCATCGTGGGGATGTGCGAGGGGCTCGGCGTGGGCCTGGCTATGGGCAGCCAGATGGACGGCATGGTCGGCACGCTGGGCACGTTGGCCTTCGGCGCGGCGTTCAAGAGCACGTCCGAGCGCGCCGGGGAGCTGGACTACTTCCTGCAGCTCACCGATGACATCCTCGCCGAACCGCTGGTCATCGCCGACGGCAAGATGGCCGTACTCGACCGGCCCGGCGTCGGGATCGAGATCGACGAGGACAAGCTCGCGCACTACCGGGTGGACAAATGAGCACCGCGCGACTGCACCACGACCTGCACGGACCTGAGGACGCGCCGGCCCTCGTGTTCGGCCCCTCGCTGGGCACCGACCTCGGGCTGTTCGACGCGCAGGTGGCGGCACTGTCCGGCGAGTACCGGGTGATCCGGTTCGACCTGCGCGGCCACGGCGGCTCGGAGGTACCGCCCGGCCCGTACACGATCGGCGCCCTGGCTGAGGACGTCATCGCCCTGCTCGACTCGCTCGCGGTGCACCGCTTCAGCTACTGCGGGGTCTCGATCGGCGGGGCGATCGGGCAGTGGCTGGGGATCCACCACGGCGACAGGATGGACGGCCTGATCATCTGCGCGTCCGCGGCCCGCTTTGCCGACCCCGAGGGGTGGCCGGTGCGCGCGGCGAAGGTGCGTGCGGAGGGCACCGAGTTCCTCGTGCCGTCGCGGACCGGCGCGTGGTTCACAGCCGAGTTCGCCGAACGGGAGCCGGCCGAGGCGCAGCGGCTGCTTGCGATGCTGCGTAGCACTCCGGCCGAGGGCTACGCCGGGTGCTGCGAGGCGATCGGCGCCTACGACGTGCGGGACCGCCTGCGCGACATCGCGGTGCCCACGCTCGTGATCGCAGGGGAGGAGGACCCGGCCACCCCGCCGGACATGTGCCGCGAGATCGCCGACGGCATCCCGGGGGCGCGGTTTCGGATCGTGCCAGGGGCGTCGCATCTGCTCAACGCGGAGAAGCCGGAGATTGCAAACCCCGCGATCGCCGAACACCTCGCCGCGGCCCGGTCCGGCACCCGGTCGGGCTGAACGATGCTCCGCACGATCCCGGCCTTGCTCGCACGGGCCGCCGATGCGTACGGCGACCGACCGTGGCTGATCACCGATGACGGGACGCGCTCGTTCGTCGCGGCCGCCGAGATGGTCGGCGCGGTCGGCCGTCGGCTGCGGAACCTGGGTGTCGGCCGCGGCGACATCGTGGCGCTCACGCCCCGTAACGAGCCGGATCACCTGCTCGCGATCCTGGGGGTCACCGCGATCGGCGGGATCGCCGTGCCGCTCAACCCCCGCAGCGCCGAGACCGAACTGCACGGCCTGCTCGGGCAGCTCGCCGCGGGTGGACGGCTGCGGGCGGTCGTCACCGACGCCGGCCTGCGCGACTCCGTGTCGCGTGCACTCGGCGAGCAGGGGCCACCACCGTGGCTGGTTCACGTGGACGAGCTGGTCGCGGGCCCGTACCCCCCGGAGGCGCCCGCGGTGCCAGTGGGCGAAGACGACGTCGCCCTCATGATCCCGACGTCGGGCACGACAGGCCGGTCCAAGCTCGTGATGCAGACCCACCGCGCGCACGTGATGTCCGGAGAGGGCTTCCCGGCGTGGATGGAGCTCGGCGACGACGAGCGGCTCATGACGGCGCTGCCGCTGTTTCACACCAACGCGCTCGCCTACTCCACGATGGGCTCGCTGGCCTGCGGCGCCGGGCTGATCCTGCTCCCACGGTTCTCCGCCTCCGGGTTCCTCGACGCGGCCCGTCGGCACGGTGCGACCTCGTTCAACGCCGTCGGCGCCATGCTGGAAATGCTCGACGAGCAGCCCGAGAACGCGGGAGACGCGGAAACCCCGCTGCGCACCGCCTACACCGCGCCCTCGCCGCCGGCGGAGCGGCATCGCGCGTTCGAGCGGCGTTTCGGGCTCCGGCTGGTGTGCGGCTACGGCATGTCCGAGAGCGTGTACGGGCTGATCTGGCTGCCCGGGACGCGGCCGTTCGGGACGCTCGGCGGGCTGCGCCAGCACCCGGACCTCGGGGTCGTCAACCAGGCTCGCGTGGTCGACGACGATGGCGACGACGTGCCGCCGGGGACGCCCGGGGAGCTGCTGCTGCGCAACCCCACCGTGACGCCGGGCTACTACGACATGCCGGCGGAGACCGCCGCCGCGCTCCGCGACGGCTGGCTGCACACCGGGGACCTCGTCACCGCGGGTACCGACGGCACCTACACCTTCGTCGCCCGCAAGAAGGACGTGATCCGCCGCCGCGGCGAGAACCTCGCCCCGGCCGAGGTGGAGGACGCGGTGCGCGCGCACCCGGACGTCGCCGAGTGCGTCGTCGTCGGAGTGCCCGCGGGGCTGGCCGAGGAAGAGGTCAAGGCCTACGTCGTGCTCGGCCCCGGCGCGACGGCCAGCGCCGAAGCCTTGCGCGACACCGTCGCCACCCGCCTCGCCTCGTTCAAGGTGCCGCGGTTCTGGCACTTCCTCGAGGAATTGCCTCGGACCCCGACGGGACGGGTGGTGATCCGTGAACTCCCCGGCCCGGGCGGTCCCGGTGAACTGGACCTCGCCCCACTCCGCCGATCAGGAGCCAGCACATGACCTCGTACCGCACCAGCATCGGCACATCCGACCGGGATCGCATCCGGTTGCTCGGGCACGACCTCACCGAGGACCTGATGGGGTCCGTGGCCTTCAGCGACCTTGCGTTCTGGCTGGTCACCCTGCGCCGCCCGACCCCCGGTGAGGGACGGCTGTTCAACGCGGTGCTGGTGGCACTGGCCGACCACGGCTTCACTCCGACGGTGCTGGCGGCCCGGCTGACCCTGCACAGCGCACCGGAGTCCGTGCAGGGGGCGATGGCCGCGGGCCTGCTCGGCGGCGGGTCGCGGTTCCTCGGTGTCACCGAGGACGTGGCTGCGTTCCTCGGCGGCGGCCTCGCCGCCGCCGGGCCCGGCGCCGACCTCGACGCCGTCGCCCGCACCTTGGTCGGTGACCGGGCAGCAGCCGGCCTGCCCGTCCCCGGGCTCGGGCACCCGGTGCACAAGGAGAACGACCCGCGTACCCCGGTGCTGCACCGGATCGCGGAGGAGGAAGGGGTGAGCGGGTCGCACCTGGCGCTGCTCGCCGCGATCGAGCGGCTGCATCCCCAGATCCTGGGCAAGCAGCTGCCGACCAACGGGGCCGGTGTCTGCGGTGCCGCGCTCGCGGATCTCGGCATCCCGGCGAACCTGGTCCGCGGCGTCGCCCTCGTCGCCCGGTCGGCCGGTCTGCTGGGTCACATCGCGGAGGAGATGCGCGATCCCCTCGGCCGCCGTCTCTACGACGCGGTGGACCGCGACGCCGAGTACATCGAGCCCACCGCACGACTTCAGGAGGACGCATGACGACCACGGCATCCACGCCCACCGGGACGAGCGTGCGGGTCCCGTTCACCGGTGAGGAGTACCTCGAGAGCCTGCGGGACGGGCGCGAGGTCTACATCTACGGCCGGCGCGTCGACGACGTCACGACGCACCCGGCGTTCCGCAACACGGCCCAGTCGATCGCCCAGATGTACGACGCGCTGCACGCCGACGCCGCACCCGGCGGACCGGGGGTGATCACCGGGCCCACCGATACTGGCAACGGCGGCTTCACCCACAAGTTCTTCACTGTGCCGCACTCCGCGGACGACCTGGTCGCAGGCCGCGACGCGATCGCGGCCTGGCAGCGCCTGTCCTACGGGTGGATGGGACGGAGCCCGGACTACAAGGCCTCGTTCCTCGGCTGCCTCGGCGGCAATACCGAGTTCTTCGACCCCTACCAGGAGAATGCCCGGCGCTGGTACCGCGACAGCCAGGAGCGGGTGCTGTTCCTCAACCACGCCCTGGCCAACCCGCCGGTGGACCGCCACCTCGGGCCGGACGCGCTGCGGGACGTGTTCGTGCACGTCGAGGAGGAGAACGACAACGGCCTCGTGGTGTCCGGCGCGAAGTGCGTGGCCACCGGGTCGGCGCTGACGCACTACAACTTCATCGGCCACTACGGGATGCCGTTGAACAAGAAGGAGTTCGCGGTCATCTTCATGCTCCCGATGGATGCTCCCGGGGTGAAGCTGGTGTCCCGGGCTTCCTACGAGTACCAGGCCACGGTGGCCGGCAGCCCCTTCGACTACCCGCTCTCCAGTCGTTTCGACGAGAACGACGGGATCATGATCCTCGACCGGGTACAGATCCCATGGGAGAACGTCTTCGCCTACGGGGACGCCGACAAGGTCAACGGCTTCACACCGCGCTCTGGCTGGCTCCCGCGGTTGACCTTCCACGGGCTGACCCGGTTGTGCGTCAAGCTCGACTTCATCGCGGGCTGCGTGCTCAAGGCCGTCGAGATCGCCGGCACGAACCAGTACCGCGGCGTGCAGGCCCACGTCGGCGAGATCCTCGCCTGGCGCAACGTCTTCTGGGGCCTGACCGAGGCGATGGCGCGGAACCCGATCCCGTGGGTCGGTGACGCAGTGCTGCCCAACAATGACCAGGGCGCCGCGTACCGGGTGCTCGCGCCGGTGGCCTACCCGCGGATCAAGGACATCATCGAGAACCACGTGGCCAGCGGGCTCATCTACGTGAACTCGCACGCCGAGGACTGGAAGAGCGACCAGGTCCGCCCCCTTCTCGACCGCTTCCTGCGCGGGTCGAACGGGGTGGAGGCGCTCGACCGCGTGAAGCTGATGAAGCTGCTGTGGGACGCAATGGGCACCGAGTTCGGTGGACGGCACGAGCTCTACGAGCGCAACTACGCCGGCAACCAGGATGACACCCGCATCCACCTTTTGCGCGGCGCGGAGGCACAGGGCACCACCGACGAGCTCATGAGCTTCGTCGACACGTGCCTGGGGGAGTACGACCTCGACGGATGGACCGGCGACCACCTGTTCAATCCCGGGCCGTTGAGCACGATCACCCCACATTGACACGATCGGCGCGGGGACCGGACATCCCGCGGAGCCCTACCGGAGGAGCGCTGTGGCGTTGCTGCCGACGGGCTCCGCGGGCTCGGTGTCCCTGACCAACTGGCCGCGGAGCGCGATGTCGGCGAGCTGATCGGCGATGTCGTCGGAGTTCAGGAGGCCGTCTGGTTTCAGCCACACCCAGGAGTAGTTGAAGATGCGGCCGCGACCGCGAACTACGCCTCGATGGGCGCGCACAGCCTGGACTACGAGTTCCCCTACGGCGCGCACATCCCCGCGTTCTACGCCCTGCTCGCGCAGCGCTACCACTGGTCATGCAGTCCGATGTGGACGGGGAACCATGCTCGACGGGCACGATCGCGGGCCCGCCGTCCTACGTCGCCGACCTGCTGCACCGCTACCACGAGGCAGGCTTCCACCACCTCACGCTCACCTACGGCGGCAGCCCGCGGAAGCGGATCGCGGTGATCGAGGAGATCTTCGCGGGGACTGTAAGAACATCGGTGTAACTCCGATCAAGGAGTGTGGACCCGATGACAGACCTGGCAGACGAGCCGGTGGTTGACCTCGACGCGGTAACCGACGGCCCGGCCGAGGGTGCAGGCCCAGCCGGGCTGGACCCTGTCGATGAGCAGCTGATCGCCCAGCTCGCCGGCCGGGCACGGGCGAACGGGCTGGAGCTGACCGGGGAGAATGGTCTGCTCGCGCAGCTGACCAAGCGGGTCCTGGAATCCGCTCTGGAAGGTGAGATCACCGATCACCTCGGCTACGAGTCCCACGACCCGGCCGGCCGTGACGGCGGGAACTCTCGCAACGGTCACCGGTCGAAGACCGTGCTGACCGAGGCCGGGCCGGTCGAGCTCGATGTGCCCCGGGACCGGGACGGCTCGTTCACCCCGAAGATCGTCGCCAAGCGGCAGCGCCGCATGTCCGGGGTCGACGAGCTCGTGCTGTCGCTGTCGGCGAAGGGCCTGACCACCGGGGAGGTCCAGGCTCACCTGGCCGAGGTCTACGGCGCCCAGGTGTCCCGGCAGACGATCTCGACGATCACCGACAAGGTCATCGAGGCGATGGTCGAGTGGCAGAACCGGCCACTCGACCCGGCCCGGTCTACCCGGTGATCTTCATCGACGCGATCCACGTCAAGATCCGCGACGGGAAGGTCGCGAACCGGCCCATCCATGTCGCGCTCGCGGTGACCTGTGAGGGCCGCCGGGAGATCCTCGGGCTCTGGGCCGGGGACCCCAGCAGCGGCGGCGAGGGCGCGAAGTACTGGCTGCACGTACTCACCGAGATCCGTAACCGCGGCGTCGGTGACGTGCTCATGGTTGTCTGTGACGGCCTGGCGGGGCTGCCGGATGCGATCGGCGCGGTCTGGCCCGCCACTATCACCCAGACCTGCGTGGTGCACCTGCTGCGCAACAGCTTCCGCTACGCCGGCCGCCAGCACTACGACGCGATCGCCAAGGCCCTGCGACCGGTCTACACCGCACCCACCGAGGCTGCGGCGACCGAGCGGTTCCTGGAGTTCTGCGAGGCCTGGGGTGAGCGGTATCCGGCGATCGTGCGGCTCTGGGAGAACGCCTGGGCCGAGTTCGTGCCGTTCCTGGGGTTCGACGTCGAGATCCGCAAGATCATCTGCACGACGAACGCGATCGAGAGCGTGAACGCCCGGATCCGGCGGGCGGTCAAGGCCCGCGGGCACTTCCCGAACGAGGCCGCCGCGCTCAAGTGCGTCTACATGGCGATCATGAGTCTCGACCCCACCGGCACCGGGCAGCACCGGTGGTCGATCCGCTGGAAGCCCGCCCTGAACGCCTTCGACATCGCCTTCGACGGACGCCTGTCCGCCGGACGCACGTAACCCGACCAACCTCAGTTACACCGGAAACTTGACAGTCCCCTCCCCGGCGGCGCATCGATGCCCTGGCGCTCGATGTGCGCGTCGATGGTGTCCTTGATGG
This sequence comes from Pseudonocardia sp. 2-7, assembly GCF_056341085.1. NCBI lineage: Bacteria > Bacillati > Actinomycetota > Actinomycetes > Pseudonocardiales > Pseudonocardiaceae > Pseudonocardia > Pseudonocardia sp. 2-7. Next base: position 3,961,766 of record NZ_CP094507.1, on the reverse strand, counting down.
ACTCGCTGACCTGGTCGGCGTGGTCGAGCGCGTCCGCCAGGCCATGGCGGAAACGCAGGGTGCCGCCTGCGTGGTCGGCGAGCGGACCGTAGAGCCGCATCCCCTCGGTGGCGAACCGGCGCAGGTCGATGTCGCGGCCGCCGTCGCGGCCGGTGACGTAGTGGTTCGCCTGGGCGCGGACAGCCTCGCGGCGCGGGTGCTCGGTGACCGGCATCCGGTAGTAACCCATCTCGTCGGGCCAGTCGGTGACGTCCCGGCCCCGATGGAAGCGCGCCACCCGCGGCGCGCTGCCGGCCGCCAGGTGCTCAGGGAGAGCCGGTCGCGGTTGACAGCCGCGGGTACCGAGCGTAACTTTTGCTCAGTCGAACTGACAAAAGAAGCACAAAACGTCAGAACGTCTGACAACACGCCGAAGTAGGGGAGAAGCTCGGATGGCCAAGATCTTGTTCGTGATGACCGGTGCGACGTACTGGACGCTCAACGACGGAACCAGGCACCCGACCGGCTACTGGGCCGAGGAGTTCGTGGCTCCCTACTCGGCGTTCAGGGATGCCGGACACGAGATCGTTGTCGCCACTCCGGGTGCGATCGCGCCGACCGTCGACGCGGTCAGTCTGACTCCGGACATGGCCGGTGGTGAGGACGCCGCGAAGGAGCAGGCCGCGGTGATCGACGGAGCTGAGGAGCTCCGGAGGACGATCGACCTGGGGGAGGTGCAGCTCTCAGACTACGCCGCCGTGTACTACCCTGGTGGACACGGCCCGCTGGAGGACCTGGCCTTCGACAGGGACTCAGGAAAGCTGCTGATCGACGCGCTGGGATCCGGCAAGCCGCTCGGTATCGTCTGCCACGCACCGGCGGCCCTGCGCGCGACCGTCGCCGACGACGGGACGACACCGTTCGCGGGCTACCGCGTGTCCGCGTTCTCCAACGAGGAGGAGCGGCAGGTCGGTTTGGCGGAGAAGGCGCCGTGGCTGGTCCAGGACGAGGTTGTGAGCCTCGGTGCGAAGTACGACGAAGGCGAGCCGTGGGCTCCGCACATCGTCGTCGACCGTAACCTGTACACGGGCCAGAACCCTGCTTCGTCCGCCCCGTTGGCAGAGGAGCTCCTCAAGGCGCTGCCCTGATGACGGTGCTCCGCTGAGGTGTCGACCCACCGATGCACCGACAGGAGAGGGCTGGACCGGGCTGACATGACGAGCGCACCCCGCCTCGACCACGTCCTGGACGCCACCTACGCGTGTCTCACGCGGCATGGTGTGCGGCGCACGACGATGGATGACATCGCCCGAGAAGCGGGGATGTCGCGGTCAGCGGTCTACCAATATGTCCGCAACAAGGACGACGCCGTGCGGCGGCTCGCCGCGCGCCTGCACCTGCAGGCGACGGAGCGAGCCTCCGCCGCGGCGGAGTCCGACGCACCATGGCAGGAGCGAGTGCGGTCAGTGCTGCAGGTCAAGCTCGACCTGGTGCTCGAGCTGGCAGGCGACTCTCCGCACACCGCCGAACTGCTGGATGCGAAAGCACGGCTCTACGGCGACATCTGCATCAATTTCACCGGCCGCGTCGGTGAGCTCCTGACGAGTCTGTTCGCTGAGGCGAGTCCTTCCGGAACGGCGCCCGAGGACGCCGCCGCGATCTGCACTGCGCTGGTGACCGGCCTGGAGTCGACCCCGGACAGCGTCCGACTGCTGCCGACCGCTGTCGATCTACTCACGGCTGGACTGACCACCTCCGATGAGCCGGCCTGAGGCTCGCGTCGCCGCTCGTCGGCACGACCGGTGGGGGTGGCGCAGACGGTCGGCGCACTGACCGTCGGTCAGTGGTGTCCACCAAAGTGGTGTGCGACCCGGTCCTGTTGAGGGCTGTGGTGTCGACGTGTAGGGCGGCCACCGCGTGATCTTCTGGAGACCTTCCACACCGAGCAACGAGTTGTACGCCGAGCGGCGATCCTGCCCGGCCAGCTCCGTCCACGCTGCACCAGCCGGAGTCATGGTGAACGTGGATTCGCTGTGCGCGTAGGCCGAGGCCGGCCCTGAGGGCAGGATGTGGCGCTCCACCCAGCCGAGTCGCATCAGTTCCTTGAGCACGTCGACCGTGTTGTGCACGTACTTGGTGGGGTCCGCGCGCACCGCCGACCATCGCTGCTCGTCGAACGATCCGTCGGTGTCGCTATCGCGGGCGAGTTCCGCGCCGCGGGCGACCAAGGACCGCCGCAGCTGCTCGAACGTCGCGCCGGCGGCGACCCCGCCGGCCGCGACATCGATGTAGGACAGATCCTGAAGCCGGGGGATCCCGGCGCCACCGACACTCATGCCGCCTCCTCGAGGGGGCCGCCGACCGCCGGCCGCCGATAGGGATGCCGGCGCGCCGGAGCGGGCGGCCGCTGCCGCGGCCGAGCAACCCGCCACGCCTGGCACTGGCTCCGCTGGTACACGGTCAAGATCGCGCCGTCGCGCACCAGAAGACAGACACCGGGCAGCGACGCCGGGTACAGGAACAGCAGGCCCGCCGCGGGCTTGACAGGCGTCCACCACCGCGGGGTGGCGCGGACGCGGGCGGTCGACGCGGCGGACTGCAGCTGGCGAAACGCCTCCGCGGTGCTGACCGCGGCAACGCGCTGCTGGAAACTGAACCGCCCCGGCGTGTCGGGAGACTTGATCTTCTGAGGAGATGGAGTCATGACACGTCGTTCCCAGCCGCCGTATCCGCCGGAGTTGCGTGAGCGGGCGGTGCGCATGGTCGCCGAGGTCGAGTCGGACTACGACTCGCCGTGGGCGGCGATGAACGCCGTCGCCACCAAGCTCGGGGTCGGCACCGGGGAGACGGTGCGCAAGTGGGTCCGTCAAGCCGAGATCGACGGTGGTGTCCGGCCGGGCACCACCACTGAGGAGTCCGAGGAGGTCAAGCGGCTGCGCCGGGAGGTCGCGGAGCTCAAGCGGGCCAACGAGATCCTCAAGGCTGCTTCGGCTTTCTTCGCGGCCGAGATCGACCGGCCACACAAGCGTTGGTGAGGTTCATCGACCAGCACGCCGCCCGCTCCACGGTGGGACGGCGGTGGGGTGTCGCGTCGATCTGCGCCCAGCTCGCCGAGCTGGGCGTGGCGATCGCCCCGTCGACCTACTACGCCGCCCGCGCCGCGGCGTTGAGGGCCCCGAGCAGACAGCAGGTGCGTGACGAGGAACTGACCGCTCAGATCAGCAGGGTGTATGCCGAGAACTATGGCGTCTACGGCGCTCGGAAGGTCTGGATCCAGCTGGGCCGCGAGGGCATCGACGTCGCCCGATGCACGGTCGAGCGGCTGATGCGCGCGGCGGGGCTGGCCGGGGTCCGCCGCGGACGCCGGGTCCGCACCACGATCGACGGTGGTGGGCCGCGGGCCGGTGACCTGGTCGAGCGCCGGTTCGACCGGCCGGCCCCGGACCAGCTCTGGGTTACTGACTTCACCTACGTGCCGACGTGGTCGGGGATGGTCTACGTCGCCTTCGTCATCGATGCCTGTTCGCGGCGGATCCTGGGCTGGCGCGCGGCCACGTCGATGCGTACCGAGCTGGTGCTCGATGCCCTCGAACACGCGGTATGGACTCGCGCCCGACAGGGCCATAAGGACCTGTCCGGGCTGGTCGCACACTCGGATGCGGGGTCGCAATATCGGTCCATCGCCTACACCGAACGACTCGCCGCGGCCGGCGCGGCGCCCTCGGTCGGGTCGGTGGGCGACGCGTATGACAACGCGTTGGCGGAGTCGACGATCGGGCTGTTCAAGACCGAGCTGATCAAGCCGAGAGGTCCGTGGCGCACGGTCGAGCAGGTCGAGATCGCCACCCTCGAGTACGTCGACTGGTTCAACCACCGACGGCTGCACTCCGCTGCCGCGGACCTGCCCCCGGCCGAGCTGGAGGCCGCGCACTACCGTCAACACATCGGCCAGCCCGAGTCAGAGCACTCAACCCGATAGCTCTCCGGACACGCCGGGGCGGTTCACTCGACGGCGTGACGGGTAGGGAACATCTCGATCTCCTCGAGTAGGGGCTGTCGCTGACCCCAGAAGAGTCCCAAGCCCGCCCGTCCACTTCTAGACGTATATCCATCTGATCGCTCTCATGGGGCATGAGAGCACGGGTCCTGACCCCGTTCCGTGGACACGTTGATCCCCGCACGGTCGGGGAAAGCGAGATGATGTCTGACCATGGCCCGCAAGAACTACTCCGACGAGTTCCGTCGGCAGGCCGTCGAGTTGTACGAGTCCACGCCCGGGGCGACGGTGAAGGGCATCGCCGCTGACCTGGGGATTGAGCGCACGACGCTGCGCTTGTGGCTCGACCGGCACGGCAGCGGCACCCGCACCACCGCGGACGGCACCACGACCCGAGACCCGCGATCGGGCCGTGACCGGACACCGAACCGCGCGGCGGCCCCGGGCCGCGATGAGACACCCGAGCAGCGCCTGGCCCGTCTCGAGGCCGAGAACAAGGCGTTGCGGGCGGAGAAGACCAAGCTCGAGACCGAGCGGGAGATCCTCCGCCAGGCGGCCAAGTATTTCGCCGGGGAGACGCGCTGGTGACCCGCTTCCAGTTCGTCGCCGACCACCGTGAGACCACCTCCAGGCCCCGTGCGGGCTGGACGGTGAAGCGGCTGTGCGCCCTGCTCGATGTGCGGCGCTCCTCGTTCTACGCCTGGCTCGCGGCTGCGCCCGCGCGGGCGCAACGCGAAGCGGCCGACATCGCCCTGGCCGAGCGGATCCGTGTCGTGCACGAGGGCGACCGCACCTGCGGACGGCCACGGATCACCGCTGAGCTCAACGACGGGGTCGCACCCGAGCAGCGGGTGAACCACAAGCGCGTCGCCCGCGTCATGCGCGAGTACGGCATCACCGGCTACCGCCGACGCCGCCGGGTGCGCACCACCATCCCCGAGCCCGCCCAGAGCCCGGTGCCCGACCTGCTCGGACGTGACTTCACCGCCGCCGCCCCGAACACCGTCTACGTCGGTGACATCACCTACCTGCCGCTGGCCGACGGGCGCAATCTCTACCTGGCCACCGTGATCGACTGCTACTCCCGGCGGCTGGCCGGGTGGGCCTTGGCCGACCACATGCGCACCGAGCTCGTCGCCGACGCTCTGCGCGCAGCGTCCGCGGACCGCGCAAGCCTTGCCGGGGCGATCTTCCACTCCGACCACGGCTCGACCTACACCAGCCGCGCCTACGCCGAGCTCTGTGACCGGCTCGGCGTCCGCCAGTCCATGGGCGCGGTCGGGTCCAGCGCCGACAACGCCCTGGCCGAGTCGTTCAACGCCACCCTGAAAAGGGAAGTGTTGCAGGACAACCCGTTCTGGCCCGACGAAATGACCTGCCGCCGAGAACTGTTCCGATGGATGACCCGCTACAACACCCGACGGCGACACTCCTACTGCCGCTACCAGACCCCGAACAACTACGAGGCGAGCTACGCAACTACCGTCCCAGCAGCCGCGTAATCCACCCCGTGTCCACTATCCGGGGTCAAGGCCCGCGGACCGGGTCGGGATGTTCACCTCACCGGTGCTCCTACCCGGCTGGCTGCTCGGGACCCTCACGGTCGCCGGTGTCGTCGCCGCCGTGGAGCGAGCACTCACCTGGCGGCACCACCGCGTCGTCGACGCCGAGACCCTCTGGACCTCGCTCTAACCCGGCCCCTCCATCCACAACCCCATCGGCCTCGGACCGGAGCCGCACCGACGTCCGACTCGTCGACGTTCACCGTCGACCTGATGTTCGTGCGTGCTTCTGCTCGATCCATGCCGGCCATGGTCCGGATGTCACTCGGGAGGGGTCCCGACCGGTCGAGGTGCAGGCGCGTCGACCCGGCCGAGCTCCGACGGCCCGGGGCACGGAAGCCGGTGGCGGACACCGCCCGGGCGCGTGTCCCGTCGCGGTGTTTAGCCGTGCCTACGACGGGTCACCCCGGCGGGTGGACCTGACGAGGCCAGAGCTGATCGGAACGCCGGACGAGTCGGAGCGCAGCGCCGACGGCGCGTCCCCCACCCGGCACGCCGCCACGGTCGACGACGCCGACGTCGTCGACCAGTTCCGGCGTCTCGCACCGGCACTCCTGGACTGCGCGACGGTCGCCGAGGTGCTGGACCGGGTGCTCGACGCCGTGACACGCGTCGTGCCCGTGGCGGCGATGGCGAGCGTGACGATGCGCGACGACGAAGGCCACTACTACACACCGGCGTCCACCGGCGGGCCGGCCGAGGAGATCGACGTCGTGCAGTACCGCAGTGGTCGCGGTCCCTGCGTCGACGCCGCCCGGGAGGACGGCCCCGCGTCCGCGGTGTCGGACGACCTGCGGCGCGAGGAGCGGTGGCCCGAGCTGGCCGGGACCGCAGTGGGTCACGGGTTCCTCTCGGTGGCCGCGGTCGAGCTGCTCCCCGACGCCCGGCCGCCCCGGCTGCCGGGGGCGCTCAACGTGTACGCCTCCGAGCCGCAGGCCTTCGGCCGCGCCGACCTCGACCACCTGACCATCCTGGCCGGCTACGCCTCGCTCGCGCTGGCGACCACCGACGCGATCTCGGCTGCGGAGCTCAAGCAGGCACATCTGCAGACGGCGATCGAGACCCGTGATGTCATCGGCCAGGCCAAGGGCATCCTGATGGCCCGCCGCGGGCTGGACGCCGACCAGGCCTTCGACCTGCTGCGCCGGACCTCGCAGGACATCAACGTGAAGCTGGCCCGCCTGGCCCGCACCGTCGCCGAGCGTCCCCAGGACATCGACTCCCTCTAGCGGCCCCGGGCGGGCGTTTGGGCACCCGTGCAGCGGGCAGACGCGTCGCATCCCGAGCATCGACCCCGGGGCGGTGCGAGGGCCAGGCCGGGGCGGTTGAGTTCCGACAGCCGCCCCGGCTGAAAAGCGAGTACTCCTGCGCCGGCATCCCGGGGCGGTCCGATCCGGGCCCGGTCGGCTGATCCGGTGAGACCGTTGCCGAGCCGAGATGACTCCTGGTCACACCCACCGCGCATGGTCCGGCGACGCTCTGCGCAGCCCTCGACAGGTGGACATCGAGGGCTATATCGGACATCTTTGCGCCACTGTGCCGTCGCCGTCCGCTCTGCCTCCGACGACCCGAGGCGAACACCACCATCGGGCGGACCGGTCGACGACCGGAGGAGGAGCGCGACGTGCAGGAGCTCGCGCGCAGGTTCGGCCTGCGCACCCACCCGTAGATCTTCTTCTGGTCTGCAGGTCTGATCATCGCCTTCCTCGTGGTGCTGCTGCTCGCGCCGGGCCCCATCGGCGCGGCGTTCGACGCGGGTCGTGGGTGGATCACGACGAACTTCGGCTGGTACTTCGTCATGGGGGTGACGACCTGGCTCGTGTTCCTGATCTGGGTGGCCCTGAGTCGCTACGGCACCCTGCGCCTGGGCGGTGACGACGCACGTCCCGCCTACTCGAACGTGTCCTGGTTCACGATGCTGTTCGCCGGAGGGATCGGGACCATCCTGATGTTCTGGGGGGTCGCGGAGCCGATCTCGCACTTCACGACGCCCCCGGTCGACGGTGTCGAGCCCTACAGCGCCCAGGCCGCGCAGGATGCGATGTCCTTCGCGCTGTACCACCTGAGCCTGCACACCTGGGCCATCTTCACGCTGCCGGGGCTGGCCTTCGGCTACTTCATCTACCGCTACGACCTGCCGATGCGAGTCTCGTCGGTGTTCTATCCGTTCCTCAAGGAGCGGATCCACGGCCCGATCGGGCGGGCGATCGACATCTTCGCGGTGCTCGGCACGGTGTTCGGCGTCGCGGTGTCGCTGGGCCTCGGCACCTCGCAGATCAGTGCCGGGCTGAGTGCGCTGCTGGGGGTGCCGGACTCCGTCGGTGTGCGGGTGGCGGTCATCACCGTCCTCACCCTCGTGGCGACGGGGTCGATCGCGGTCGGGCTGGACAAGGGCATCCGTCGGCTGTCGAACCTCAACATCGGACTCGCGGTGGGTCTGATGTTGTTCGTACTCATGGCCGGTGAGACCGTCTTCCTCCTCCGACAGATGATCGAGACGACCGGGCTCTACCTGTCGAGCCTGCCGAGGCTGTCCTTCTGGAACGACTCCCTGGCCCCCTACACCGACGAGGACGGCTGGGGCTGGCAGGCCGGGTGGACCGTCTTCTACTGGGCGTGGACAGTGACCTGGGCCCCGTTCATGGGGGTCTTCCTCGCCCGCATCTCGAAGGGGCGCACCATCCGCCAGTTCGTCGGCGGGGTGCTCGTGGCCCCGGCGACCTTCACGGTCGTCTGGTTCGTGATCTTCGGCTGGTCGGCGATGGCGATCGACGGCATCGGCGGGACCGGGGGGCCGATCTCGGCCGCCGTCGCCGACAGCGTGCCGCTCGCGATGTTCGCCTTCTTCGAGAACTTCCCGGCGGCGACACTCGTCTCCGGTATCGCGGTCGTCGTGGTCGCGTTGTTCTTCGCGACGTCCGCGGACTCGGCCGCCCTCGTCGTCGACATGCTCTGCACCGGTGACGACCGGCCCAGCCCGATCCGGCAGCGGGTGTTCTGGGGGCTCACCATCGGTGCACTGGCCGCCTCGCTCATCGTCCTGGGCGGTGATGCCGCGCTGGATGCGCTGGAGCAGGTGATCACCGTGGTGGGGCTGCCGATCTTCACCATGGTCTTCGCGATGGTCTTCGCCCTCGTCGCCGGGCTCCGTTCCGAGGTCCCGCCCCGGATGGTGACGGTGCGGGGGCATCTCTCCGAGCAGCCGGTGGACGGGACCGGGACGGATGGCACGGCCGCCACGCGTGACGTCGCCGGACGGCCTGCGTCATCGACCGACTGACGTGCGACATCCGGCCGGCCCCGGACTCCGTGTCCGGTCGGACGTCGTCCGGGACTCACCAGGGCCCCGGACGACGCGGCGGTAGACCAGGTGGTCACGGACCCACGGATCGGAGCGAGCGAACGACCCCCGACAGGGCCGGTGCTCAGTCGCGCGGGTCGCGCTCGGCCCGCTCGCGACGGAGCCGGTCGAGTTCGTCGTTCGCCAGCGCGCTCCAGAACCGCAGGGCCGCGTGCTCCATCTCCAGGCCCAGCTCGATCGTGATCATGCGCGGCTCGGCCCACTCCTCGCGACCGTGCCGGGCGACCATGTCCTCGTAGTCGGCGATCCGGCTCTCGTGCTGGCGTATCTGCTCGCGGGCTAGTTTCTCGACGTCGTCGGGGGATCCCGCCTCGTTGAAGAACAGCTTGAGCTCGGCGATGTCGCGCATCTGGAAGTGCTCGGCGGTGGGCGCCGCCAGCCACTCACGCAGGGCCGCCCGGCCCTCGTCGGTCAGGGAGTAGGTCTTGCGCCGCCGTCCGTGCTCCTCGGTGTCGAGGGCGAGCAGGCCTGCGTCGGCGAGCCGGTCCGGCTCGGAGTACAGCTGCGCGTGCGGGAAGTGCCAGAAGTAGCCGACGGAGCGGCTGACCGCCCGCTTCAGGTCGTACGGCGTCGAGGGCCCGCGCAACGCGATCATGCCCAGGACCAGATACGACGTCGTGGACAGTCGCATCCGCGCTCCTCTCGTGCCGGCCGGTGCTCCGCGGACTCTAGACGAGGCGAATCGTCGATCCGCGGATGCGGCTCGACCCTCGCACGTGCGTCCCGCCACCGATGACCGACCCTCCTCCCCGGCGGATGCCGCCGGACGGGGTCGTTCCCGAGGCCGGTGGAATCCGGGGCTTCCCCTCTGACAGTCTGAACCGTATGGTCTGAAACAGACTAATGACGAGGGGGTCGGATGGACCTGGTGACGACGCTGCGATGGGCGGTCGAGCGCAACCCCGACCGGCCGGCGGTACGAGGAACCGGCAGGTGGCTCTCCTACCGGGAGTGGGACGCGCGGACCGACCGGCTGGCCGGGGCCCTGCGGAGCCTCGGCGTGGAGCGGGGGGCCCGGGTGGGCCTGGTGATGCACGGCGGCGAGCAGCTCGCGAGCCTGCACCTGGCCGTGCAGAAGCTCGGCGCGGTCTCGGTGCCGCTCTCGACCCGGTTCGGGGTCGAGGAGCTCGGCTACTGCCTGGGCGACGCCGACGTCCGCCTGGTGGTCGCCGACGCCGCGCACGCCGAGCGGGTCGCCGCCGCCGGCCTCGGGGACCTGCTGCGGGACGTGGCAGCCGTCGACGAGCTCGCCGAGCGGCTCGACAGCCCCGTCTGCGTCGCCCCGGACGAATCGGACCTCAGCGTCATGCTCTACACGTCGGGGACCACCGGGAAGCCGAAGGGTGTCCCGCGTACCCACCGGGCCGAGCACCTGGCAGCGGTCGCGCACGTGATGCAGACCCGGCAGCGGCAGGGGGTCGCGACCCTCGGGGTGATGCCGCTGTTCCACACGATGGGCCTGCGCACGCTGCTGGCCTCCGTCGTGGTCGGGGGCACGTGGGTGGGCCAGCCCGCCTTCGACGCCGACGAGTCGATGCAGCTGATCCTCGAGGAGAACGTCGGTTCCCTGTACCTGGTGCCGACGATCTACTGGTCGCTGCTGCGCACCGGACGGCTCGGTGACGCCCGTGCGCTCGACAACCTCGCCTACGCCGGTGCCGCCATGACCCCGTCGCTCGCCGAGAAGCTGGTCGACCAGGTCGCGCCCACCTCGTTCGTCAACCACTTCGGCTCGACCGAGATCTACACGTTCACCATCGGGCCCGACGTCGCCGCCAAGCCCGGCTGCGCCGGCCGGGCGGGGCTGTTCTCCCGGGTCCGGCTGATCGCGCCCGACGCGGGCGCCCCCGTCGACGAGGAGGTCCCGCGCGGGACGCAGGGGCAGGTGATCGTCTCGATGGCCTCGCCCGAGGCCTTCGGTGGCTACCGGAACCGGCCGGACGCGAACGCCAAGGCCATCCGGGACGGGTGGTACCACACCGGTGACCTCGCCGTCGCCGACTCCGACGGCGACCTCTGGGTCTCCGGCCGCACCGACGACATGATCAACTCCGGTGGCGAGAACATCTACCCGGACGAGATCGAGTCGGTCCTGACCCGCTGTCCCGCCATCGACGACGTCTGCGTGGTCGGACTGCCCGACGAGCGATGGGGACACGCGGTGACCGCGTTCGTGGTCCCCGCCCGCGGGACCGACCCGCTGGCCGCGGCCGAGCAGGCCCTGGCCTGGGCCCGGGAGCAACTGCCGTCGCTGAAGCGGCCGAAGCGGGTGATCGCCGTCGACTCGATCCCGCGGTCCGGGGTCGGCAAGACGCTGCGCCGCACGCTCGTCGCGGGCGAGTACGACCTGAGGGGAGAAGCACGTGTCTGATGTGTCCGATGTGTCTGTGGCCGCCCGCACCTGGGTCCCCAGCCGGGACGAGGACGCCGCGCTGGTCACCGGCCGGGGCGCGTTCCTCGACGACCTGGACCCGCTGCCCGGCACGCTGGTCGCCACCGTCGTGCGCTCCACCCGTCCGCACGCCCGGTTGCGTTCGGTCGACCTGAGCCGGGCCCGTGCCCATCCGGGGGTGGCGGCGGTGATCGGCCCCGACGAGGTGCGCGCCGCGCTGCGGCCCTTCCCCCTGTCGACCGGCGCGGTGATGCCCTACCTGCCCACCGGTGTGGACAAGGTGCGCTTCGTCGGCGAGCCGATCGCCGTCGTCGTCGCCTCGGACCGCTACGTCGCCGAGGACGCCGCCGAGCTCGTCGCCGTCGAGTACGACGACCTGGGTGCGGTCACCGCGGCCCGCGCCGCGCTGGAGCCGGACGCGCCGCTGCTGCACGAGGGCGCCGGGTCCAACGTCGCCACCGACCGGACCTTCTCCTTCGGTCCCGTCGAGGAGCGGTTCCGCGACGCCGCGCACGTGGTGACCGGCCGCTACGACTTCCCGCGCTACTCCTCGGTGCCGATGGAGTGCTACTCGGTCATCGCGCAGTGGAACGAGGGCGACGCCGGCCCCTCGGTCGAGGCCTGGGCGAACTTCCACGGACCGTTCTCGATGGTCCCGGTCATGGCCGGCGCGCTCGGGATCCCGACGTCGCGGGTGCGGCTGCACGTCCCCGCCGACATCGGCGGCAGCTTCGGGATCAAGGCCGGCATCTACCCCTACGTGGTGCTGATGGCGCTGGCCTCGAAGCACTCCGGCACGCCGGTGCGGTGGGCCGAGGACCGCGTCGAGCACCTGATGGCGAGCTCCACCGGTGCGGACCGGGCGATGACCTTCTCCGCCGCGGTCGACGCCGACGGCACCGTGACGGCCCTGCGCACCGACCTGATCGACAACGTCGGCGCCTACCTGCGCCCGCCGGAGCCCTCCACGCTCTACCGCTGCTATGGCAACATCACCGGGCCCTACCGCATCGACGCCGTCGAGATCCGGGCCCGCGCCGTGGTCACGAACACCATGCCGACCGGGCTGAACCGGGGCTTCGGCGGCCAGCAGCTCTACTTCGGGCTGGAACGGCTGATGGACGCGGTCGCCGCGGCGACCGGGCGCGACGTCGTCGAGGTGCGGCGGCGCAACCTGGTGTCGACGTTCCCGCACGAGACGGCGACCGGGGGCGTCTACGACTCCGGCGACTACGCCGCGGCGCTGGATCTGGCCGTGAAGAACGCCGACCTCGCCGAGCTGGAGCGCCGGCGCGAGGCGGCCCGGGCCGAGGGCGCCTTCTACGGCATCGGCACCGCACTGGTCGTCGACCCGTCCGGCACCAACATCGGCTACGTCGGCCTGGCCACCCCCGCCGAGGACCGCAAGCCGGGCCGGGACAAGTCCGGCTCCACCGAGCACGTCCGGATGTCGGTGGACCTGCAGGGGATCGTCACCGTGCTGCTCGGGTCGGTCCCGCAGGGTCAGGGCCACGCCACCGTGGCGCGGAAGGTCGCGGCGCAGCGGCTCGGGCTGCCGATCGCGCAGGTACGGGCGGTCGTCGACATGGACACCGCGACGACCCCGTGGACGGTCACGTCCGGGTCGTACTCGTCGCGGTTCGCGCCGCTCGTCACGAGCGCGGTCGTCGCCGCCGCGGACACCATCGCCGCCACGGTGAAGGCGGCCGGGGCCACGCTGCTGGAGGGAGCCGACCCGGGCGAGCTCACCCTGCTCGACGGGAAGGTCGTCCACCCGGACGGTCGTTCGGTCGCCTTCCGGCACGCCGCCGGCGTCGTGCACTGGGACCCGGCGTCGCTGCCCGACGGCGTCCCCGCCCGGCTCTACGCCGAGGCCGAGTTCTCCCCGCGGGAGACCCGCGCGGCCACGGCGGACGACCGGATCAACTCCTCGCTCTGCTACGGCTTCGTCGCCGAGATCGTCGCGGTGCGGATCGACCCGGACACCCTGGAGATCGAGGTCGACCGGGTGTCCTCGGTGCACGACGCCGGGACCGTCCTCGACCAGACCCTGCTCGACGGCCAGGTCTACGGCGCGCTCGTGCACGGCCTCGGCGGTGCCGCCTACGAGGAGTTCACCCACGCCGACTCCGGGCAGCCGACGGCGGCGACGTTCCTCGACTACCTGTGCCCGACCAGCGCCGAGGCCGGGTTCGACCTGCGAACCGACCACGTGGTGACCCCGTCACCGCTGACCCCGCTCGGCGCCAAGGGCTGCGGCGAGGGGTCGTCCATGAGCTTCCCGGTGGCCTACGCCAACGCCGTCGCCGACGCGCTGGCCCCCCACGGGATCGAGATCACCCGCCTGCCGCTGCACGGCGAGGTACTGCACCGACTGCTCACCGAGAAGGAGAACTCCTGACATGGCACTCACCGGCGGCGACGTCGTCCTGGAGCGCGCACACGACGGGCGGGTCGCGTACCTGACCCTGTCCCACGGCAAGTACACGGTCGTCACGATGGAGATGCGCCGGCTGGTCGCCGAGCGCTTCGCCGAGATCGACCGGGACCCGCAGGTCCGCGTCGTGGTGGTCCGCTCCGACGGCCAGCACTTCACCTCCGGCGGCGACATCGCCGGGTTCATGGAGGTCGACCCGATCGACCTCACCGACCTCGGCCAGGACGTCACCGCCCCGGCCCGCAGCACGAAGCCGGTCATCGCCGCGATCGACGGCTACTGCTTCGGCGTCGGGCTGGAGATGGCGCTGTCCTGCGACATCCGGCTCGGCACCGGCCGTACCCAGCTCGCGCTGCCCGAGATGAACCTCGGCATGATCCCCGGCTCCGGCGGCACCCAGCGCCTGGCCCGGCTGATCGGCCTGTCCCGGGCGAAGTTCCACATCATGACCGCGACCCGGATCCAGGCCCAGCAGGCGCTCGACTGGGGCATCCTGGCCGGCCTGTACGACGACCGCGACGCGCTCTACGCCGAGGTCGACGCGCTGGCGCTGAAGATGGCCGGGTTCTCCCCGGCCGCGCTGCGCACCGCCAAGGAGGTCCTCGACCGCGGCGTCGACGGCCCGCTCTACACCGGCATCGAGCTGGAGCGGAAGGCCTACTCGATGCTGCGGGCGACCGAGGACTTCGCCGAGGGCGTGAAGGCCTTCGGGGAGAAGCGCACCCCGAACTTCACGGGCCGCTGATGAAGGCCGCACCGTTCGCCTACGTCCGCCCCGGCCGGCTCGACGACGTGCTCGGCGAGCTCGCCGGCGGCGACGGCAAGGTGCTGGCCGGCGGCCAGTCCCTGGTGCCGGTCCTCGCGATGCGCCTGGGCCGCCCCGGCACCCTGGTCGACATCACCGCCGTGCCCGAGCTGACGGCAGCGGGACCGGAGCAGGACGGGTACCGGATCGGCGCGGCGGTGCGGCAGCGCGCGGTCGAGCACGACCGGTCCGCCCGCGCGGTCCCGCTGATCGGGATGGCCATGCCCTTCGTCGGGCACCGGGAGCTGCGCAGCCGGGGCACCGTCTGCGGCAGCCTCGCCCACGCCGACCCGGCCGCCGAGCTGCCCGCCGTCGCCTGCTGCGCGCAGGCGACGGTCGAGCTGGCCGGCCCGGCCGGGCGGCGGAGCATGCCCGCCGAGGAGTTCGTGACCGGCGCGATGACCACCGCGGCCGGGCCGGAGGACGTCGTCGTCGCGGTGACGTTCCCGCACGCCCGGCCGGGGGAGGGCTTCGGGTTCGCCGAGATCGCCCGCCGGCACGGCGACTTCGCGCTCGCCGGGGTGGTCACCCGGGTGCGGGTCGGCGACGACGGCGCGGTGACCGAGGCCCGGCTGACCGGGTTCGGGATCTCCGACCGCGCCGTGACCCGCGACGTGACACCGCTGCTCACCGAGCACGAGGACGACCTGCGCCCGGCCACCGCCGCACTGGCCGACGAGGTCGTCGACACCGGCGGGGACACCCACGGATCCACCGGCTACCGGCGCCGGTTGTTCGGGGTGCTCGCCGCCCGCGAGCTGTCCCGTGCGCTGCACCGCGCCCGGGACCGGAAGGAGCGTTCATGACCACGGTGGAGCCGAGGCGAACAGGTACTGCGGAGCCGCGGGACCGCGTCGCCGCCGACGAGACCGTCGGGATCACGATGACGGTGAACGGCACCGAGACGACCGTCACCGTGCCGCCCCGCGCCCACCTCGGTGACGTGCTGCGCGAGCAGCTCGGCCTCACCGGCACCCACCTGGGCTGCGAGCACGGCGTCTGCGGCATGTGCACCGTGCTCGTCGACGGCGAGGCCGCCCGCGCCTGCCTGCTGTTCGCGGTGCAGTGCGAGGGCGCCGAGATCGTGACCGTGGAGGGCCTGGGCACCCCCGAGGACCAGCACCCGCTGCAGCAGGCGTTCTCCGCCCACCACGCGCTGCAGTGCGGGTTCTGCACCCCCGGGATGCTCATGAGCAGCTACGACCTGCTCAGCAACACCCCGGAGGTGGAGAGCGAGGAGCTGCCCGAGCAGATGTCCGGCGTGCTCTGCCGGTGTACCGGCTACCGCGGGATCCTCGCGGCCGTCGAGGACGTGCGGCAGAGTCACCCGGACGGCGTCCCCGGGCCCCGGGCGTGCGGCGCGCGGACCCTGGTCGGGCGGGGGACCGGTGGCGGCAGCGGCGCCGGAGCCCCCGCCGAGGAGGTGCCGGCGGCGGCGCTCGCGCAGGAGGTGCGGCTGCCCTCCGGGCCGCCGTCCGCGGTCGTCGAGGTCACCAGCGCGCTCCGGCAGCCGGTCGAGCGGGTCTGGGCGGTGCTCGACGACTTCGACCTGCTCGCCCGCTGCCTGCCCGGCGCCCGGCTGACCGAGGTGCTCGACGGCGACCGCTACCGCGGCCGGGCCGTCGTCGCGCTCGGCCCGGTGAAGCTGTCCTTCGACGGTCTGGCCCAGGTCGTCGAGCGGGACCCGGCCGCGCACCGGCTGCGGTTCCACGCCCAGGGCGCCGACGCCGGCGGCAGCGCCACCCAGGCCGACGTCGTGCTGGCCGCCGAGGCCGGACCGGACGGCGGCACGGTCCTGACCGCGCACGCCGACGTCCACCTCACCGGCCGCGTCGCCCAGTTCGGCCGGGCGCTGGCCGGTGACGTCTCGCGGCGGCTGTTCGAGCAGTTCGCGACGAGCGTCGACGAGGCCGCCGAGACCGGGTCGGTCACCGAGCCCGGCCGCGGTGCGCAGCTCCGCCTGGTGCTGGGGACCGTCCGGGACACCGTCGGCGCGCTCGTCCGCCGGGGCCTCACCCGCGTCCGCACACTGCGGCGCCGGTAGCCGCCCGCTCCCTGCTCGGTGAGTGATCGCAAGGAGGCGACACCATGACCGCATCGACCGACGAGCCCGCCGAGGGCCCGGCCGCCGCACCGCCCACCCCGCCGGCCGAGCCGCGGCCGACCCGCCGCATCGAACCCGGCCCGGGGATCCGGTCCGGGCTGCGCGGCCTGCCCCGGCGGCTGAACCCCGCAACGGTCGGCGCCGGGGTGGTCGCGGCCGTGTTCGGCTGCACCGGGCCGGCGCTGATCGTGATCGACGGTGCCGCCGCGAACGGCCTGGACAGCCGGGTGATCGCGTCGTGGATCTTCGGGATCTACGTGTTCGGCGGCCTGATCTCGCTGTTCCTCGCCCTGCGCTACCGGATGCCGGTCGTCGGCGCCTTCTCCATCCCGGGGGCCGTCCTGGTGGTGGGGGCGCTGGGGACGTTCCCGTTCTCCGCCGTCGTCGGCGCGTTCCTCGTCGCGGGACTGCTCGTGCTCGTGCTCGGGCTGTCCGGCCTGATCGGCACCGTGTCCCGGTGGCTGCCGCAGCAGATCGTGATGGCGATGATCGCCGGGGCGCTGATCCGCTTCGGCACCGGCGTGGTGACCGCGGCCGAGTCCGCGCCGTGGATCGTCGCGGCCGCGGTCGCCGGGTTCCTGCTGCTGTCCCGGTTCGTACCGGCGGTGCCCGGCGCGCTCGGTGCGCTGGTCGCCGGGCTGGCCGCGGCCGCGGCCACGGGCGGCTTCACCACGCAGGCCACCGCCGTCGAGGGCTGGACGGCACCGGTGCTCGTGGCGCCGACGTTCGACCTCGCCGCGATCCTGGCCGTCGGGATCCCGCTGGCGGTCCTGGTGATCGCCGCGGAGAACGCCCAGGCCTACGGCGTGCTGCTCAGTCAGGGCTACCGGCCCCCGATCAACGCGATGACGGTCGCGAGCGGCGTGGGCGGGCTGCTGGCCCCGCTGACCGGCGGCCACAACGCCAACGTCGCGGGCCCCATGACCGCGATCTGCTCGGGTCCGCAGGCCGGGCCGGACCCCGACGCCCGCTACGCCGCGAGCGTGGTCAACGGCGTGCTGTTCATCGCGTTCGGCGCCCTCGCCGGGATCGCGGTCACCGCGGTCACGGCGCTGCCGACCGAGCTGGTGGCGGTGGTCGCGGGGCTCGCCATGATCGGGGTGCTGGTGTCGTCGTTCCGCGGCGCGTTCGGCGACGGCCGGTTCCGGACCGGTGCGCTGACGGCCCTGGTGGTCGCGATGAGCGGGGTCGCGCCGCTGGGGATCTCCAGCCCGTTCTGGGCGCTCGTCGCGGGGGTCGCGATCTCCGCGGTGGTCGAGCCGGGTGACTTCCGGGTGCGGGCCGCGACCGGGTGAGCCCCGGGACGCGGTCCGGTCAGGCGGTGACGGCCGGAGTGGGCCAGGTGAAGCGGTCGTCCTCGGCGTAGTCCTCGCACCGCGCCCGCAGCGCCGCGGTGACCTGGTCGGGGGCGTCCGCCCCGACCAGGAGCCGGAACGGGCCGTCGGGCGCGTGGACGTGCCGGCGCAGGGCGTCGACCGCCTCCGCGACGGGCGCCCCGAGCGGCCCCTCGGCCCGCCACGGCACCTCGGCCGTCCCGAACAGCTCGCGCCGCAGGTCGTCGTAGACGGCGGACGGGGTCGCGAAGTGCATCCCCGAGCCGGCCCAGTCCGTGTCGAACCCGCCGAGCTGGGCCACGGTGACGCGGACGCCGAACCGGGCCACCTCACCGGCGAGCGCCTGGGAGAAGCCCTCCAGCCCCCACTTGCCCGCGTTGTACAGACCCAGGGTCGGCATGGCACCGACCGCGCCGGTCGTGGAGATCTGGACGATGTGCCCCGCCCCCTGGGCGCGCAGGTGGGGGAGCACCGCCTGGGCGACCCACAGCGGTCCCAGCAGGTTCGTGTCCACGATGTCGCGCGCCTCCGCCTCCCCGGCCTCCTCGACCGCTCCGACGAGGCCGTAGCCGGCGTTGTTGACGACGACGTCGAGACGCCCGAACCGCGCGACACCGGCCGAGACCGCGGCCCGGACCGCGTCCCGGTCGCGGACGTCCGCCGTCGCGACGTGCAACGCCGACGGGAACTCCGTACGCAGGTCGGCGAGCGCGTCGGCCTGCCGGACGGTCGCCACCACCTGCTCGCCGGCGTCCAGCGCGGCCCGGGTCAGTGCCCGGCCCAGCCCCCGGCCGGCGCCGGTCACGAACCAGACGGGTTCTGGGGTGGCCGTCATAGGAACTCCTCGTCGTCGTGAACGTGCCGGAGAAACGATACGGAACGTTCCGTATCATATGCCATGCTGTTCCGGCGGGGTGGCCCCGCTCGGCCGCACCGGGATGTTCACGCCCGTTCGTGCCTACTCGACCGGACTCGGGCGATGTCGTGTTCGCGAACGTCCGCGGCATTGCGTCGGCTGTGGTTGTCCCTCGACCGGAGACTCGAACGGACCACGATCGGACGGTCTGAGTCGCGCCGAGCCGGTATCGACCCAGCTCCCGGGCGACCGTTTCGCTCGGAACGGTGACATGCGGGCACTGCCCGCAAACGCTGCGTGTCGGGCCACTAGGGTCGTTCGGGTCGATGGGACGATGAATCGGCGGCACGACGAGCGGAACGGCGGCCACATGATCCTGGATCTCCTCCCAGCCCTCGGGCCGCGCTGATGGCCCGCCTGCACGTTCTGGGTGACTGGCACGGGCCCGGGGAGGAGAAGTCCGCCCGCCACCTCGCCGATGCCCTCCCACCGCGGTGGGACGTGATCGCCGGACGGCAGGTCCCGGACTCGATGGGCACGGTCGACCTGGACCTGGTCGTCGTCGGTGACCACGCGGTGTTCGTCTGCGAGGAGAAGGCGTGGGGCCGGGAAGTCCTGGTGGGCGAAGTCGCGTGGTACGTCGACGGCGACCGTCGGCACAACCCCGCCAACCAGGTCGCGCATGCGTCGCGGGTGCTGGCCGGGCGTCTGCGGACGAAGGTCCCCGGATGGGCGGCGGCCCTGACCCGGCTCCCGCGGGGCACCCGCCCCGTCTCCGGGCATGTCGTCCTGTCGCACGACGCCCTCGCACTGCGTGGCGCCGAGGAGCTCGGCCCGGGCGTGGTACTCCGGCTGGCCGATGCCGCGGCGCGGCTCGTCGACCACGACGCCGCGTTCTCCGCCGCGCTCGCCCCGCTGCGTACGGCCCTGATGGACTACCTGCTCGGGCTGCAGCAGCGCGGCGACGACCGGCCGCCGCGCAAGATCATGCAGTATCGCGTGCTCGGGCGGTCGATGACCCAGGGCAACGCCCGCATCTTCCCCACCCGCAACCCGGCGGGGGAGAACGTCTACCTCCACTGCGTGCCGGTCACCGGGAGCGATCCCGCCGCGGCGCACCGGCTCGCCACCCGCGAGCACGACGCGCTCCAGGCGCTGGCTGCCCGTGAGCGGACCTGGCGGGTCCAGGGCTGGTTCGAGTGGGAGGGCTACGTCGTCACCCCCGTCGTGGTCGCGATGGACGGCACCAGCCTCGGCAAGCTCGCCCACGAGGCGCAGGGTCCGGTCGACGACGAGGTGGGCCGGGCCGTCGTGCAGGACGCGTTCGCCGCACTCGCCGACGTGCACGCCCAGGGCATCACCCACCGGGCCCTGCAACTGCGCAGCATCGAGGTGACTCCGCCGCCGCAGAACCGGGTCAGGTTCCGCGACCTGAGCCGCGCCCACCTGCCGTCCGCCCAGACCATCGCGCCGGTACTCGCCGACGACCATCCGTCCTCGGCGTTCCAGCCGCCGGGGACGGCCCCGGAGTTCTTCCAGCCGGGTGACGATGTCTACGCCCTCGCCCTGTGCCTCGTGCAGTGGCTGCACGGTGACGCCGGTGACCAGCCCGACCACGACCGTGCCCGCTCCCGGGCCACGGGGCACACGGTGTTCGGGGACCTGCTGCGCCGGTGCCTCGACCTGGACATCACCGTCCGGCCCACCGCCGCGGAAGCGGCCGCTCTGACCAGTCCCGCCCCGCCGCCGGCTCCGGAGCCGGAGCCGGCCGTGGCAGTGGTATCGCCCTCGCCGGTCGAGGACGAGCGCATGGAACCGGACGGGCTGCTCGCGGGCCGCTACCGCCTGCTGCACCGTCTCGGCGAGGGCGCCTGGGCCGTCACCTGGCTGGCCTGGGACGAGCGGCTGGAGGTGCAGCGCACGCTCAAACACCTGCATCCGCACCGGTCGCAGTTCGAGCACGTGCGGGCCGAGTACATGAACGCCGACGCCCTGGCCAGCCGCTACTGCGCCCGCGTCTACGACGTGCTGGCCAGGCCCGCCCCGGGCGTGCTTGTCCAGGAGTACGTCCCCGGTCAGAGTCTGCACGACGCCGCGCAGAACGACCGCATCACCGACGAGGAGCAGGTGCGGCGGATCGCCGTCGACGTCCTGAGGGGGCTCGCCGACGCCCACGAGCAGCTGCTCTACCACCGCGACGTCAGCCCGAACAACATCATCGTGCGGGAGGACGGCAGCGCCGCACTGATCGACTTCGGGTTGTCGATGCGAGTGACCGATGCCAAGTCCGCCGTCGGATCCCCGCCCTACACCGCGCCCGAGGTGATCACCCGGCGGCACTGGACGCCCGCCGCGGACATCTACAGCGCCGCGGTGTCGGTGTTGGACGCGGTGCTCGGCCGCTATCCGTACGCGGGGCTGTCGCTCGACGAGCGCCGCACCATGGTGCCGCCGTCACAGGCTCAGCGTCACCGCTACGGCGGTGCGCTGCTCGACACGCTGTTCCGGGCGGCGGCGTTCGACGAGAAGGACCGGCCGCAGAACGCCCGTGCCTTCGCCGACGAGGTCGACCGCGCACGGGACACCTCGCCCCCGCCCAGCGGAACCACACGCCTGGTCAACCCGACTGTCGGCGCATTGCGCGGCCTCTACCGGCGCAGCGAGATCGGCAACGCCGGCAACCGCGGGATGGATGACGAGTTCGCCCACGACACCTACGTCGACACCCGCCTCGACGACGAACTCCTCCCCGCCGTGCTGGACGGGGATCTCGACGTCGTCGTGCTCAGCGGCAACCCTGGCGACGGCAAGACGGCGTTCCTGGTCCAGGTCGGCCGCGCGCTCGACGAGCGCGGCGCGCAGACCCTCGCGACCGACGCTGCCGGGTGGCGTAAGCGGCTCGGCGGGCGCACCTTCGCTGCCGTCTACGACGCGTCGGAGTCGCATGGCGACCTCACCGCCGACGATCTGATGCGGTCCGCTCTCGATCCCGGCGACGGGGACGACCCGACCAGGCGCACCGTGCTACTCGCCGCCAACGACGGCCGCGTCGCCCAGTTCTTCGGCGAGCACGCCGACCGCTACCCCGAGGTGGTCACCGCGCTGGACCGGCAACGCGCGGACCGGCCGTCACCCGGCGCCCGCGTCGTGCTCGTCGACCTCAAGCGCCGCGCCCTCGCACTTCCCGCCGACTCGGAGCGGACCGGACTCGGCCTCGGCATCCTCGACGTGCTGACCGACCCGCCCCGGTGGAGCCTCTGCACCGGCTGCAGAGCGCACGACGTGTGCCCCATGCGGCGCAACGCCGCGCTCCTGCGGACCGACGGCGCCCGCACCGCCCTGTCGGAGCTCCTGCTCACCAGCCACCTGCGCCGACGGCGGCGCGCGACCGTGCGCGACGTGCGCTCGGCGCTCGGCTGGGTCATCACCGGCGACCTGTCCTGCGACGCCGTGCACCGTGAGTACGACCGCGGGCAGGACCCCGCCTCCGGTCCGGGGCGGCTCGCCCCGGACCTCGCGTTCACTCCGGACACCGGCGACTACCTGGTCGACGAGTGGTCTGAACTCGACCCGGCCGGCCTCGCCGCACCCGGTGTCGGCCGCGCAGCCCGTGCCGACCGGAGACTGTTGCCGGACCTGTCGGCGGTCGAGAAGGACGTCATGGGGGCGTTGAAGCGGTCGCTGTTCTTCGGTGCCTGGGAGGCGCCGCCCTCGGCGCGCCGGGAGGTCCGCGGCTACCGCTACCTCGACGAGTACCTCGCCGCTCTCGGCACCCCGAACCCGGCCCTGCCCCGGATGCTCCTCGGTGTCTCGCGGATCCTGGCGTACCCCGGCTACGACGGTGCGCAGCTCGCGCTGCGCGACCGCGCCTATGACGACCCGTCGGTGCGTGCGATCGTCGTGGTCAAGGAGCTGGAGGCGGGTGAGTTCCGGCTCGAACCGGCGGCGTCGCCGTCGCCGTATGTCGAGTCGTTCACCGACCAGCTCGTGCTGCGGCACCCCGGGTCCAACGCCCGGCTGCGCGTGACGGTCGACGTTGCAGAGGTGCTGCTGCGCGCCGCGGACGGGGAGATCGTCGGTGACACCGCGTCGGCCGCCCTGCGGCAGGAGATCGAGGGCTTCGGGAACCGGCTGCGGTTGCAGCCGGCACGGTCGGTCCGGGTGGTGGACGGCTCCGGCCGCGCCGTCCGCGCGACCGTGATCGACGGCGGGCGGATCGCCCTGGAGGACGGCTCGTGACGATCACCCTGCCCAAACCGCTGCGCACCTACCAGTACCGGCCGCTCACGGTGTTCTCGCTGCTCGACACCGACACCGACCGGGTGCTGCCGCAGCTGTTCGAGATGTGTGTGAAGGGCGGCCGGTCGAGCCGGTCGCGGACCGACTCGAAGGATTTCGTCGGCTACCGGGACACCCTGCTGCGCGAGGGCGCGATCGTCGGCTACTCCGATCAGTGGCAGTCCTTGGTAGACGGGTGGCTACGTACCTGCGTCGTCGACATGGGCGCCTTCGGACGTGGACATCGAGGGGAACAGATGCTGGCGGTCGCGCCGCTGACCCTCGCCGCTTACCGCGCCGGGCTACCGAGAGACCGGACCCGGCATGGAGGGATGGATGACTTCGCCTACCAAGCCTTGATCGAGGAGCTCGTTCGGGGTGGGTCGGAGAACCCGGCGGCCGAACTTCGTGAGCTGGTCGTTCGCACTGTCGGCCGCGGATTGTCGATCGGCCCGCAGCCCCGGTGGGAGCCGCAGCTCTCCGACCCGTCACAGCTCGACATCGGCGCGCTGTTGGAGTTCCGCTTTCTCGAGGGCTTCGACATGGCCGACGCTCGAGCGATCGAGAGCCGCGCGGGCGACAGCCCGATGCCTTCGGTCGCAGCTCAAGTCGGTGCGGACCTCCTGGGTCACCTTCGTGCCTACGGGAATGTCGTTCCGACCCAGTCGCTGATGGCGGGTTTCGCAGCGCTGCTCGCTACCGGCGTCTACACCTTCACGCTGCGTGCCAACGCAGCCGGAAGAATGCTCCTCGCTAGCGGTGGCGAGCTGCCGCCGGACATGCAGCGTGCTGACGGGGCCAGTGCCGCCTGCCCGTCCGATCTGGAGATCTACTGCGACCTCACCGGTGACCTCGGGTCGATCTCCGACCGACTCGCGCGTCGTTGTGTCGAACGCGATCTGGACCGGACCCGCCTGGCATTCCGGGACCGCATGACCTTCGTCGTCATTGAGCAGGCATTGAACCGGATCCCGGCTGAGAAGGCGCGTTTCGATGGTCTCGACCGGCCCGGTCAGCTCGGGCTGCTGGCGTCGCTTCGCGGTCATCGGCGCGTGGAGTCGTATTGCGAAGCACGTATCGACGACCTGGTCGCGGAGGCTGAGGGCAGCGATACCGTGACAGAGACTGAAATCGATTTTCTTCGCGAAGTGCAGGGCCGAGAGCACGCAGAACTCGACAAACTCCTTGATGTCATGCAGTTCGTCAGCCAGAGCAAGGCGTTGACGAACTCCGTAGGTTGGCTTCGCAGCGTCGGAGGCCTGACCAAGCCCTACGGCTTGCTCGACGGCGTGTCCACGAACCGCCGCTCCTGGCGCTACGCCCCCAGCGACGAGCAGCTGACAGCCCTCCTGATGGCCCTGTTCCTGACTCCGGACGGCACCTCCTACCGGCGTGCCATGCCGCTGCAGGACGTCCTCGCCGGACTACGCGACCGCTACGGGCTGCTCATCGACCGGCCACCGGCCTTCCTCGACGGCGCCGAGGCCCGGGCCGCGGCGACCGCGAACGTCGAGGCGTTCAAGCGCCGCCTGCAGCTGCTGGGCTGCTTCGACAGCCTGTCCGACGACTTCTCCGTGCAGACCGTCCGCCACCCCCTCGGAGACGCCTGATGACCACGGCACCCACCGCAGCAACCGCCCGCACCGGGCTGCCCGAACTGATCATCGAGACCCTCGCCGCGCAGATCGTCGACGCGATCGAGGGTCACGGAGCCGGGCACTGCGTGCGGATCGACAGCATCCGTCAGGCGGACGCCGAGGCACTGGTCCGTACGGTCCGCAGCAAGCTCGCCGCCCCCGCTGACGCCGACGTACACGTCCTGGCCGGGGAGGACCGGCCGGCCGACGGGGACCTCGCCGTCCCCGCGGAACGTGCGGTGGAACTGCGCAACCGCAAGGAACGCCCTCTGATCCTGATGGTCCCCATCGGGAGCGGCAGCAGCGCCAGCTCGCTGGACAACAGCTTCGCCCGGATCGACGTCGCCGGTCTGCTCACCGAGACCGGCGAGAACCTCGTCGCCGACATCGGGGACCCCGAGGTGCAGGACGCTGTCCGCCGCGTCGGACGGGAGCTGGGCCGCGACCGGCCGGTCGAGGCATGGGCCCGCTACGTCGCGACCGTCCTCGACGACCCCCGGTGGGAGACCGCGGGGGGAGCGCTGTGGATGGTCGGTCTGGTCCCCGACCTCGGTGGGGAGTCTCTCGTCGAGCGGCTCTCGCGCAACGCTCGCTGTGTCAAGGCCATCTCTCGGCCGCTGCGTGCCGTCGCATCGGTTCCCGACCGGCTCAGCGGCGCCGGCGTTCCGGAGGGCGCGGTCCGCGATCGCATCACCGCCTTCCTCACCGCGCCGGACGTCGATCTCTCCGACGCGGTGTCCTGGGCCGGGGACCTGGGTGACCCGGACCGCGCGGATGCCCTGACGTTTGAGCACTGGCCGCACGGCCAGGCCCTGTACGTGCCTGTGACGTCGCTACAGGTCACCCCGTTCCTCAAGGAGGACGGCGCGCTGCGGGCCGGGACCCGGCTGCTGCAGGACAGCCCCGGCGAGCTGCCCTACCTGGAGCTGGGGGAGGACAGCCCCGCGTCGGTCACTCTCGCCTGGAAGACCGATCCGGCAACGACCACCGCGATCGACCGCTGGCTGCTGGAGGCGCTGCCGCCGGAGGATCTGCGCGACGAGGACACCGAGCCGTTCGCCAAGCAGACCGTCAAGGGCGACAAGCGCCGTGGCACCGTCCGCGTCGACCTGGCCGAGGAGGACCTCGCCGCCGCCGCGCTGCTGGTCGTGCGGCTGACCGCGCTCGACGAGACCGGGCAGCCCGTCGCGCTCGCCGGGGGCGTGGACGCGGTCGAGGAGAGCCAGCAGTTCGCCGTCCGCTGGGAGGCCGAGGCGGCCACCCCGAGCGCCGGCCGGCGCGCGTCGGCACCGTCGATGGCCCAGGCTCGGCTCGACGCCGCGCTCGACGGCCAGGACGATCTGGCCACCGACGCCCCCGCCTGGGACGGCGGCACCTTCTCCGTCCGGCTCGGCGGGCGGCGGACCGTCCGGCTGTCCCTCAGCCCGGCGCTGACGGCGTTGCAGCGACGCATCCTGGACGAGCGCGGCCTGTCCACCGCGTGGGAGGCACAGGGGCGGCTCGGTGAGACCCTCGACATCGGCACCGTGGAGCCGATCCGCGAGGAGCTGCCGCAGACGTTGTCCGAGCGGCGGCGCAAGCTGTTCGACCGTCTCTCCGCGCGCCACCCGCAGGACGTCGTCGAGGCTCTCGAGTGGGACGAGGACCTGCGCGTCGAGGTCGACGTGTACTGCCAGACCTACAAGCGGGCACTCGATGCCGCGCCGGACGCGCGGACCCGGCGGGCGCTGCTGACCATGGACACGCTCATGCTCAGCGTCGCCACGGCCGGGCACGCGCCCATCGCATCCGTCGTCGTCCTTCCGCTGCACCCGATGCGACTGGCCTGGGCCGCCGAGCATGCGGCGACCCTCGGGCGCTGGTCGCGCGAGCTCGCCGATCTCGGGAAGTCGAAGGTCGCTCGCCGGCAGGCCGTCGACGCCCGGCTCGTCTCCCGGATCGTGCCCGCCAACCTGCCCTTCGCGGTGTTCGGGGCCGACGGTTCGCCGTTCGTCTACGTCCGGGAGGCGACCCTGGGCACGGGGCTCTATCTGGACCCCGGCGAGCCCGAGCCGGGCGCAGCAATCCAGGCCGTATTCGACGTGCTCGGGCTCGACCGTCGTGACGTCACCCCGGAGGTCCCGGCCTCCGTGCTGGCCGAACGGGTCGAGGCGTACCGGACGGTCAACCCCGGCCAGAGCGCGATGCGCCTGCTCGCCTACAACCCGGGATCGGGGGACCTGCTGGCCAGGGCCCTGTCCAGCGCGGTTCTCGAGACGGGTGGCGACGAGGAACTGTCCGTCGCACCGGCCCGGGTCGAGGTCACCGCGTACAGCTCGCGGCGTTCCCTCACCGATCCGCTCCCCGCGCTGACCGACCTGCAGCGCCGCGTCGCCGCCCGCCAGGTCCGGGGGACCACCTCGTACTTGACCCCGCCGCTGGGCGTCAGCGTCCGTCCGTCTGACCTGCTGGCCTCCGACGACGCCGCCGCCCACCTCGCGGTCGTCTCCGACCTTGCCGACGTCCGGGCCGACGCCGCGGCCGAGGCCACCGACGTCGCGGTCAGGGACCCCGCCGCGTCGTTCCGCAACCTGCTCACCCCGGCCTCGAACCAGCGGGCCGCGGTCGACGGCGACGTCGTCTGGCGCACTGCGCCCGCGCTGCGCGCCCGCACCCGCGAGGGGGCCGCCGACAGCGTCGACGCGCACCGCTCCTACCAGGCAGCTCTGGCCACGGAGCTCGGCTACTCCGCGAGCTCGGTCGCCCTGGCCGCGCGGCTCGGGCCCCGGCAGCAGGACGCGCTGCGTGCCGCCCACGAACGGGCCGACTGGGTCCTCACCCTCGACCGCAACCTCGGGGTCGACCTGTTCACCGGGCCCGCCGGGAGGGCCGACCCCGCGCGGCCCTACATCCTCGACTACGCACCCGACTTCCTGGAGGGGCTCGGCCCGCGGCTGACCGTCACGACCACCCACCGCGGTGAGGTCGAGCGGCTGCTCGCGGACGCCATGCTCGAACTGGACCTCGCGACCGTCGACCAGTCCGTCCGCGACATCCTCAACCACCTGCAGGTCGTGTCCGGCCGGCTGGCGATGCGCCTGATCGGCCGCTCCAACCTGGCGACCGAGGCAGTCAGCCTCGCCGCCCTGATGGCCCACCTGCGCCGACGAGGAGAGCTCGACGGCACCGTGGTCGTACCGGTCGACGCGCACATGGACGTCTTCGGCGAGTCCGGTGCCGAGGCGGGCTCGCGGCGCTGTGACCTGGTCCTGGTCCGCTCCACCGCGCGCACCCTGCGCCTGGAATGCATCGAGGTGAAGTCGCGCAAGGCCGCGGCCCTGCCGACCGCACTCGTCGACGACATCGTCGAACAGCTCGACTCGACGGTGTCGATGCTGCAGAACACGTTCTTCCGCTCCGACCCACCGCGCATCGACGCCGAGCTGCAGCGCGCCCGCCTCAGCGGCATCCTCCGCCATCACGCCGACCGGGCGCTCGCAATGGGCCTGCTCGACTCCGCTCGCCGTTCGGACATCGAGCGGCTGTTCGAGAAGGTCGAGGACGGCACGCTGGTCCCGGAGATCGGACGCCGCGGCTACGTCGTGAGCCTGTCGGGGCCCGAGGGCTTCCCCGCGACCCACCGCGGCGTTCGGATCGACGTCCTGACCGCGGCCGATCTCGGTGAAGTCGGCTTCTCGGCGCGCGTGAGCAGCGGGGAACCGGAGCTCCCGCCGGTCCGGTCGCCGCGGCCGTCGCCGCACCCACGCACCGCGCCCCGCGCGACCGAGCACGGGGAGTCGGCCCCGCCGGGTCCACCGCCTGCCGCTGCGGCGTCGCCCCTGACGCGGCCCCGACCGGCGCCGTACGCGGATCGGCAGCAGCCGGGCCGGCCCCCGGCCGGTCCGGTGCGCCCGCCCGCGCCGCCCTCCGTGCCGTCGTTGTCCCCGCAGCCGGCCACGCCGGGGAACCCGAGCGGCTCGGCCGCGCCGCCGGACCCGGGTACGCCCGCACCACCGGGCGGAGCGGTCGAGGCGACCGCGCCGCTCCGGCCGGTCACCCCGTCCGGTGCCGGCTCGGACCCCGTGCCGGCGGCCGGCACACCCCGGCCCGCCTCGTTCCCGGAGTCCGTCGACGTGCACCTCGGCGACGACGCGCATGCGGGTCAGGCGCGTTGGCGCATCAGCACCGCCGGTAGCCCGCATCTGTTCGTCCTCGGCATCCCCGGGCAGGGCAAGTCCGTCACGACCCGGCGCATCCTCAACTCCTTCGCCGCACAGGGGCTGCCGTCGCTCGTCCTGGACTTCCACGGCGACATGGCTGCCGAGCCTCCCGGGACGTCGGCGGTGCTCGACGCGACCGACGGGCTCCCCTTCTCGCCCTTCGAGCTCCGCGGCGACGACCACACCCGCTTCCAGCAGGCGGCCTGGGAGCTGTCCGAGGTCATCGGCTACGTCTGCGGGCTGGGGGAGATCCAGCGCAACGCGGTGTACGAAGGATTGCGCGAGGTCTACAAGGCACGCGGGTTCGGTTCCCCGGGCGGCCCGGACCGTCTGCCGACCATGGACGAGCTCGCCGACGCGGTCGCGGCGGTCGAGAGCGCCGGTCGTGGCCGCAACGTCGTCGCCCGGATGCGGCCGTTGAGCGATTTCGGTCTGTTCACCGACGACGCCGACCGGCCGTTCTCCGGCCTGCTGCAGCGTGGTGTGGTCCTGGACGTGCACGGCCTGATGGAGCAGGTCCAAATCGCTGCCGGCGCGTTCGTGCTGCGCAAGGTGTACCGCGAGATGTTCCAGTGGGGACAGTCGCCACAGCTGCGGCTTGCGGTGGTGCTCGACGAGGCCCATCGACTGGCGAAGGACGTCACCCTCCCGAAGATCATGAAGGAGGGGAGGAAGTACGGCGTCGCCGTCGTCGTCGCGAGCCAGGGGGTCGCCGACTTCCACAAGGACGTCCTCGCGAACGCGGGCAGCAAGGTCGCCTTCCGCTGCAACTTCCCCGAGAGCCGGACCGTCGCGGGGTTCATGCGGGGACGCGCGGGCCAGGATCTCGCCGTTGCCCTGGAGAACCTGTCCGTAGGGCAGGCCTACGTGTCGACGCCGGACCGCGCCGAAGCTCGGAAGGTCTTCATGGCGAGAGACTGACCGAGCCCCGGCCTGCCGGGGCCGTGCTCCCGGGCGCGGCCGTCTCGTCGCGCACGGCCCCGCTAAAGGCTGTACGGAACGTTCCGTTCTGATCAGTATCCTGTCCGTGTGGACAACGACGGCCCTGACCGCCCGCCGGTCCCGATCAGCCGTTCCGAACGTGCGCGCACCGCCGCGCTCGAAGCGGCACTGGCGCTGACCTCGGAGCTGTCGTACCCGCAGGTCACGATGGAGGCGATCGCGGCGCGCGCCGGCGTCGGCAAGGCGACGCTCTACCGGCGATGGCCCCACCGGGGGGCCCTGCTGGTCGATGCCGTGGCCCACCGCAACGCGATGGCTGCGGTCGGCGGGGGCGGGATCGCGGACACCGGCGACCTGCTCGCCGACCTCACGGTGGTGATGCGCTCCGTCGTCGATGAGCTCGAACAGCCCGAATGGGACGCGTTGCTGCGGGCACTGTGTGTTGAGGCGCTCGTCGACACCGCGGTCGGTGCACGGGTGTGGGAGGAGGTCGTCGCCCCACAGGTCAGCCTGTTCGCCTCCCGGTTCGCGTCGGCGAGGGCGGCCGGTGACATCAAGGGTTCCGTGGGCGACCTCGAGGCGTTCGAGCTGGTCGTCGCGCCGGTGTTCCACCGGTGGCAGCTGCGGACGGGGGAGCTCGACCACGCCTACGCCGACGCGGTCGTGCGGCGCGCCTGCCACGCGCTCGCCGCCTGAGCGCCGGTCGTACCCGTCGAGCCGCTTCGGGCACGGTGCGGTGAGCCGCACCCATCGCAGATCTCCGTCCGCCTCGCCGGCCGTCGCCCGGATCCTCGGCGGTTCGCCCCGGGTGGTGGCCCGGGTCGTGGTGGCGGGCCCGCCCGCCGGGGCCGAGAACGGTGCACTCCGAACGGGCTCCGCGACACGGCCGAACGAGAGTCGTCCCCGTCACAGTGACCGCGTTCCGTAACCGGTGCGCGTCCGACTCGTTGAATCGACACGGCTACCAAAGGGGGCGTCGTGTCAACACCGAGATGGGACCCGGACTCGGGTCGCTGGGTGCTCGGGGACGAGTCGTCTCCGGTGCCCCGACGTGGGCGACGCCGATCGGCCGAGGTGATGGACCGGACAGGCGGCACCGACGAGCCCCCGGCCAGGGGTCTCTCGCCCGAGGACCTCGTTGCGGGGATCGTCTTCGCGCCCGCCCGGGAGCCCGGGGTCCGGTCGGCCGCGGGTCGTGCGCGTCGCCCGGACTCCCCCGACGACGGGGCGCCCCGCTCGCAGGCGATCACTGAAAGTGACGATTACGGTCGGCCGGGAGCGGGCCGGATCGACCGCGGACCGCGACCCGGGCGTCGTCGCGCACCGGAGGGTCCCGGAACGGACACCGTCCCGCCCGATCTGCACGCCGGGGGCGGCTACGCGACCGGGACGCCCCCGGACGACCTATGGGTGGGGGGTCGTCCGCCGACCGTGGCGGCGCTGCCCGGGCACGAGCACACCGGCCGTCCCCGCCGGGGCGGACGACGTCGCGCGCCCGACGGCGACGTCGTCGCACCGCCGCCGTCCGCCGGCGCCCGGTACGACATGGGCGGGGCCGGTGTCGCCGGTCGCGGCGACACCCCTGCCCCCCGGGCGGGCCACCACGGCGTGCCGTCCGCCGAGGCCCGGCCGATGGACCCCTACGACCTCGGTTACGACCCGCGCGAGCTCGATCTCGGCCCCGCTCCGGACGACGGCGGATCCGAGTACCCCGCCGCACCTGTGCCCGACGAATCCTTCGACGAGCCCCCGACTCGCGGACGTCGCCGCGCCGTCACCGGGGACACCCGTCGTCGACGGTGGCCGTGGGTGGCCGTCGTCGCTGCGGCCGCCGCGGTCGCGGTGCCGATCGGGTTCGCCGTGTTCGGCGGCACCGAGGACGAGACCCCGGCCGCGTGGCGGGAGGGAACGGTCGCGTTCGGAGCCTCGACCGGCGGCGGCCAGCCCGGCGTCGTCGCGGCCACCGACGCCGCCGTTGCCCCCTCGGCGCCCGCGGCGGCCCAGGTCACCTACCAGGTGACCGGGGCCGGCTCGGACGTGACGATCACCTTCGGCCGGGGTACCTCGGTGGCCCAGGTCTCCGGTGCGGACCTGCCGTGGGAGCGCACCGCCCCGGCTGCCGATGAGCCCGCCGACTACTCGGTCACCGCCGCCGGCGGGTCCGGCGAGCTGTCCTGCCGGATCCTCGTCGACGGCGCCGTGGTCTCCGAGCAGTCGGCCGACGGCGACTACTCGGCGGTCTCCTGCAACGGCGGTCGCTGACGGCAGGCCCCGCGCGCCCGGACGTGTGGGCCGGTTCCCTCGGGAGCCGGCCACACGGTTCGGGGGGACCTCAGTGCGGCGTGTCCCGGAACCGCTTCCGCGACGCCTCGAGCTCCGCCTCGGCCGCCGCCCGGTTCGCCCAGTCGGCGCCCTCGACGCTCTTGCCCGGCTCCAGGTCCTTGTAGATCTCGAAGAAGTGCTGGATCTCCCGCCGGTGGAACTCGGGCACGTGGTGGATGTCGCGCAGGTTCTCCAGGCGGGGGTCGTGGGCCGGGACGCAGAGCAGCTTGTCGTCGCCGCCCGCCTCGTCGGTCATCCGGAACATGCCGATGGTGCGCACGAGCACGAGGACGCCGGGGAACAGCGGCTCGCCGGTGGTGACGAGCAGTGCGTCGAGGGGGTCGCCGTCCTCCCCGAGGGTGTTCTCGATGAACCCGTAGTCGCCCGGGTACTGGGTGGCGGTGAACAGGGTGCGGTCGAGCCGGATCCGCCCGGACTCGTGGTCCACCTCGTACTTGTTGCGGCTGCCCTTCGGCACCTCGACCAGCATGTCGAACTCCACGGGTTCCTCCGATGCGTTGGGCGTCAGGTGAAGGAGATACACGCTCGCCCGCCGGGGCGCACCCCTGCGGAGGGACGGGGACCCCGCCGTGTTCAGACCCCGGGGCCGTCTCCGGCGACCTCGGACCACCCGGCCCAGCCGGAGAAGTCGAGGACCCCGGCCCGGGTGAGGTGCGCGGCGAAGGCGAACAGCGCGGGCGTCGCGGACGGGTGCACGTCGAGCGCCTCGCGCAGCTGCGCGCCGACGCACGGCAGGTCGGTGAACACCGTCAGCCCCCACACCGTGCAGACCGCACCGTCGGGGGACCGGGTCAGCGGCCCGAGCGCTCGCACCCCGGCGAGCAGGTCGGCGAGACGCGCGTGGTGCGCCGGTTCGGTCGCGTCGGCGGCCACCGCACCGCCGGCGGCCCACGCCAGGCCCTCGACGCGGTCGTCGGCGCGGTCGTCGACCCACGCCGCCCGCAGCGGCGCCGCGAACCGGGCGACGGACCCGGCGAGCGGGACCCGGCCGGTGACGTGGTCGTCGACGAGGGCGCGGTAGTGGGTGTCGGCGTCCATCGGGGCGAGGCTAGTTCGTGCGGTCCGTCTCCTCCCTCCGGTGGAGGCGCGAATCGTCCCCTGGACCGATTCGCCGGGCCGCGCCGACGGGCAGGCTCGCAGGTGTCTGTCCCCGAGCCACCGGCGAAAGGCCCCACGATGACCACCGAGAGCCCGGCCCTGGCCCGCCTGCGCGACGCCGTCGGCCGCACCGTCGCGGCCGGCACCGCCCGTGCCACCCTGCTGATGGACATGTCCGGGACCCGCGCCGTGGGCGAGGCGCTCCCGCGGCGCCGGCGCCCGCTCCCGGCTCTGGCGCGGGCCGTCCTGCGCCGGGTGCCGCGGCAGGTCGTCACCAGCGGAGTCCTCGACCTCACCCGGCGCCGCGCGATGGTGGGCCACGACCACATCGCGTTCGTGCAGATCGAGGACCGGGTCTGGAGCGGGCGGCCCGGCCGCAGGCTCGACCGGCTGGGCCTCACCGATCCCGGCCGGATCGTCACCCCGCTGGCGGCCTTCGACCGGCTCGCCGACGTCACCGAGGCCCACGACCACGGCGTCGTCGCCGACCGCGGCGAGCGGTGGCGACGCCTGACCGTCACCACCGGCGACGGCGAGCCGGGCGAGGTGTGGCTCGACGGCGCCCACGTGCGCCGGATCCGGCTGCCGGAGCAGCGCCAGGACTCGACGACGGTGACGCTCGACGCGTTCGGCACCGACGTCGACGACCGGGACTGGACCCGGCTGCCCGGCTGAGAGCCCGGGTCAGCCGGCGGCCGCGGTCATCCGCTCGTTGTCCCGGCGCACCGTGCGGGCGGCGAGGAACAGCCCCGCCGACGCGATCGCCATCGACAGCGGCACGATCACGGCGAGGGCCTGCCGCAGCCCGTTCGCCGCCGCGTCGGCCGGGCTCGCGCCCGCGGCGAGGGCGTCCGCGGCGAACGCGTCCGACAGGGCACCGG
The DNA here is from genome assembly GCF_056341085.1 of Pseudonocardia sp. 2-7. NCBI lineage: Bacteria > Bacillati > Actinomycetota > Actinomycetes > Pseudonocardiales > Pseudonocardiaceae > Pseudonocardia > Pseudonocardia sp. 2-7. The sequence continues at coordinate 3,927,561 of NZ_CP094507.1, read as the reverse complement.
CGATCACCGGCCCGACCGCGCCGCCCAGCAGGTAGAACGCGGCGAAGAACACCGCCGTCGCCGTCGACCGCAGCCGCGGCCCGACGACGTCGGCGACGGCCGGGTAGGCCGAGGTGTAGTAGAGGTACTGCAGCAGCCAGCCGGCGCCGAACAGCACGACGAACGTGCCCGTCGCCTCCGGCCCCACGGACAGCGCGAACCAGGTCAGCGGGACCGACACCAGGGTCGCCACCGCGCCGACCAGCACCCGCGCACCCGTCGAGCGGCGGGCGGCCCGGTCCGACACCCAGCCGCCGACGAGCAGCCCGACCAGCCCCGTCACGCCGACGACGACGCCGGTCAGCACCGCTGCCCCGGTCAGGGACGCACCGAAGTAGCGCTGGAACAGCGGCACGGTGAACGTGTTGACCGAGTAGGCGGCGAGGTTCGCGCCGATCCCGGCGACGATCAGGAACCACATCGTCGGGACGGCCAGGATCCGCCGGAACGGCCGGTCGACCGGTGCCGGTGTCGCCTCGACCGTGGTCGTCGACGCCGGTTCGGACGCCCCGCGGCGGGGCTCGCGCACCAGGAAGAACCCGGCCGCGATGAGCAGCCCGGGGATCGCGGCCAGCACGAACGGGGCCCGCCACGTCCCGAACGCCTCGGCGATCGCACCGACCGAGAAGTAGGCGAGCACGAGCCCGACCGGCAGCCCGAGCTGGAACAGCCCGAACGCCCGCGCCCGCTTCCCCGCCGGGTAGAGGTCGGCGATCGTGGAGTTCGCGGCGGGCGCGTAGCTGGCCTCGCCGATACCGACGCCGACCCGCATCAGCAGCAGCGAGACGTAGTTCCAGGCCGCGCCGCTCGCGGCCGTCAGCAGGCTCCACGCGACGATGCCCCACCCCATGATCCGGGCCCGCGAGCGGTGGTCGGCGAGGCGCCCGAGGGGGAGCCCGCACAGGGCGTAGACGACGGTGAACGCGGCGGCCAGGACGCCGATCTGCAGGTCGGAGAGCCCGAACTCGAGCTTGACGGGCTCGGCGACGATCGCCGGGACGGCCCGGTCGTAGAAGTTGAACGTGTTGGCGGCGAACAGCAGCGCCAGCACCCGGCCGGCGTTGGGGGCCTTTTCGCCCTGCCCGGTGGGCAGGAAACGTTCCCGTTCGGTCGTCATGTGACCCCCGGTCCTCGGCGTGGACGCGTCGTTGCGGCCACGCCGGTCAGACTGCCCGACGGGGACGAATCCGTCACCGTCCGCGGCTCACGCCCTGGTCGGAGTCACCACAAGCGACCGGGTCCGGGCCGCGGTGTGGTCGGCCGGGCGCAGCCCGACGGCGCGCCGGGAGCGCGCCGAGGCCACGGCGAGCACCGTCGCGGCGGCGACCAGGGTCACCGGCACGGCGACCACTCCGGCCGGGAGGACCCGGTGCAGCGAGCCCGTCGCGGCGACGGCGAGCACGAAGACCGCGATGCGGGCTCCGGCGCCGGGGTTCCAGCTGCGCCCGGCCGGGTCGACCATGCCCGACACCCAGTTGGTGACGACCCCGGTGAAGTAGTTGGTGGGAGTGCCGGCCGGACCGATCCGGCGCAGCGCCGCCCCCTGCAGCCCCATCGCCAGCGTCGCCGTCCCGATCATCGGCTCCACGGGGAAGGCGTGTCCCGGCCCGCCGAGCAGCCACGCGAGGCCGAACGCGGACAGGACCGCGAGCTCCAGGCCGAGCGTGACACCGACGGCGCCCCGGGCCGGAAGCCTCCGCTCGGCCAGACCCGCCGTCACGGTGCCGGCGACCAGGCCCAGCACGTAGCCGCCCAGTGCCCAGGCCGCGGGGGCGAGCGCCGCGACCGCCCCCAGCCCCCGGCCGAGCGCGACGAAGCTGCCGGTCATGGCGCTGACGACCACGTCGTGGAACGCCGTGAACGAGGCCCCGTCCAGGGCGCCCGCCGCCGCGGCCAGCAGCAGCGGTACCGCCGCGAAGATCCGGGTCGTCCGCTTGTCATGATCTGTGGTGAGCACGGCGGCAGCATTCGGCCGTTCGGCCTAAGGGGACGCTAAGCGGCGGGCAATGATCAGCTCGCCGCCCGGCCGAGTCCCCGCCCACCCGGCCTGCGCGGTGTGCCGAGGACTCGGATGGTTCGATCACCCCATGCTGCGTGCCGAGCGGACGAGCGTATGGCGCCGCGACTACGAGTTCACACTGGACGGCGCGCCGGTCAGCACCTTCAGCTCGCACTGGTGGCGCTCCGGCGGGCAGATCCAGGTCGAGGGCCGCGAGTACCGGATCGGATCGACCGTCTGGGGCAGGACCTACACGATGACCGACTCCGCGGGGACCGTCGTCGCCACGGCGGAGCGGGCTGGTCGCAAGCACTGGACCGTCACCGCCGACGGCCGGTCCTACCGCTTCCGCCGGGCCTCGGTGTGGAGCTCCGAGCAGCACCTCGTCGAGGGCGACCGGACCGCCGGGACGATCCGGAGGTCGAGCTGGTGGCGCGGCGGGGCCGAAGCGACCTTGCCGGGTCTGAGCCTGCCGGCGCAGCTGTTCGTCGTCGCGGTCGTGCTCTCGGTGTGGGAGCAGCAGAACGCGGCCGCCGCGTCGAGTGGGGGAGGCTGAACCGGAGGGCGAGTGTCCGGACGGATCTGTCCCCGGCCGGCGATGCCGGCACGTTGCCCGCTCCGGGTCAGGACGCCACGACGCTCGCCGCCCGGAACGTCTCGCCCGGCATCGCGCGGCGCAGCTTCCAGGTGATCGCGATCGGCTTGCTGCCCTGGTGGGAGACGTACCGGCAGGCGCCGAGGCACAGGAACGGCGCGCCCGGGCCGATGTCGTCGCCGGGGGAGTCCCGGACGAACAGCACCACGTGGCTGCCCTGCTCGGCGTGGGTCAGGTAGCGCCGGCCCGTCCCCGTCTCCGGGGAGGCCGCGTTCTGCGACTCCCAGTGGAACAGGTCGGGCTGCAGCGCGAAGTCCCGGTACATCGTGGTGGGGGAGAAGTCCCGCTCGGTCTTGTGCAGGTTGACCAGCAGCGCGTCGACCCGCGGGACGTCGGCCCAGACCACGCCGGTCGCATGCCCGGATGCCTTGCGGTCGAAGGAGGCCCAGTCCAGGGCGGCCAGGATCTCCTCGCGCCGGTAGTGCGCGTGGCTCTGCAGCGGCACGTTCTGCAGCCCCTCGCCCAGCGAGCGCGGCAGGTGCCGGGCCTGGTCGAGCGTGTACGCGGTCAGCTCGCGGATCTCGGCGCAGACCGCGGGGTGGCGGCGCAGGTGGTCGACCCCGGCCTGGTAGCTGTCGAACCCGCCGCGGTCGGGCCAGAGCTGGAAGAACAGCATCCGGGCCAGCCGCTGCTCGCGCGCGGTCAGCTCGGCGTAGCCCGGACCGGCCGGGTCGGCGACGCGGGCGTAGACGGCGGCCCGCTCGGGGTCGTCGACGTGGGTCAGCATCGCGAGCCGCCGGAGCAGCGCGGTCTCGTCCGGTCCGGTGGCCGGGACGGCCAGGCCCGCGTCGCGGCGGAGCGCCGTCCAGGAGCCCTTGCTGCGGTAGACGTCGGCCAGCTCGCCGCCGGACTCGTGCAGGTAGCGGGCCAGGGCCGACTCGCCGTGCGAGCGGACGTCGGCGATGAGGTCCCTGCGGGACAGGCGTAGCCGGCTGCGCACGTTGTCCAGCACGATGTCGCGGGCGACCGGGTCCAGCACCATCGCCGAGCCGGACGGCAGGAACGGGAAGCCCTCCTCGACGTCGCGGACGACCCCGGCCCGGCTGCTGCCGGTCAGAGCCCGGAAGCGCAGGTCGAAGCGGAACTCGCGGCGGTGCTGGCCGATGAGGTCCAGGACGGTGAGCACCGCCTTGTCCGGAGCGCGTCGCAGCCCGCGGCCGAGCTGCTGGAGGAACACGGTCGCGCTCTGGGTGGGGCGCAGCAGCAGGACGGTGTCGACCTGCGGCACGTCGAGCCCCTCGTTGAACACGTCGACGGCGAACAGGCAGTTCACCCGACGGTCCCGCAGCCGCCGCAGGGCGCCGTCACGGTCGTCGCGGGCCGTCTGCCCGGTGACCGCCTCGCTGGTGATGCCGGCCGCGGTGAACACCCGCGCCATGTACTCGGCGTGCGCGACCGAGACGCAGAACCCGAGCGCCCGCATCGCGGTCACGTCGGTGACCTTGGCACGGGTCTCGCGGACGACCTTGGCGGCGCGGGCGTCGTTACCGGTGTAGAGGCCGTCGAGGGAGACGGTGTCGTAGCTGCCGCGCTTCCACTCGATCCCGGTGAGGTCGACGTCGTCGGCGACCCCGAAGTAGTGGAAGGGCACCAGCAGGTCCGCCGACAACGCATCCCACAGGCGCAGCTCGGCGGCGGTACGCCCCTCGAAGAACAGGTCACGGACGTCGACGCCGTCGGAGCGTTCGGGGGTCGCGGTCAGACCCAGGAACTCGGCGGGCCGCAGGTGGTCGAGCAACGCGCGGTAGGTGGGCGAGGCCGCGTGGTGGAACTCGTCGATCACGACGACGTCGAAGTGGTCGGGCGGGATGTTCTCCACCCCGTAGGACGCCAGTGACTGCACCGAGGCGAACACGTGGTTCCAGCGCTGCGGGCGATCCCCACCGACGTAGGTCTCGCCGAAGGCGCCGTCGGCGAGCACGGTGCGGTAGGTGCGCCGGGACTGGTCGAGGATCTCCTTGCGGTGCGCGACGAACAGCAGCCTCGGGTGCGCGTGGCGCAGCCGCGCGTAGTCCAGCGCCGCGACGACGGTCTTGCCGGTCCCGGTCGCGGCGATGACGAGGTTGCGGTGCCGGTCGTGCACCTCGCGCTCGGTCGCGAGGGCTTCGAGGATCTGCTCCTGGTGCGGGAACGGGCGGACCTCCAGCCCGGACAACGGGGTGGTGTCGTCCTGGTGACGGCCCAGGGCGTCGGCGAGACGCTGCGAGTCGGCGGGCAGGTCCGGGTCGTAGGAGACGAAGTCGGGCGCAGCCCAGTAGGAGTCGAACGTCGAGGTGAACTTGCGGATCAGCTCCGGCGTGGCCACCGAGGACAGCCGGACGTTCCACTCCAGACCGTCGACCAGCGCGGACCGCGACAGGTTCGAGCTCCCGACGAACGCGGTGTCGAAGCCGGACTCCCGGCGGAACAGCCACGCCTTCGCGTGCAGCCGGGTGGTCGCGCTCGCGTAGCTGACCCTCATCTCGGCGCCGTGCCGCCGGACGAGCTCGTCGACCGCCCGCTGCTCGGTGGCGCCCATGTAGGTGGTGGTGATGACCCGGAACGGGACGCCGCGCTCGTGCAGCACGTCGAGCTCGGTCTCCAGCAGCCGGATGCCGTGCCAGCGGATGAACGCGCACAGCAGGTCGACACGGTCGGCGCTGGACAGCTCGGACTGCAGCGCGGTGTGCAGCTTCGGCTCGCCGGCGGCGTTGGTGAACAGCGCCGCGTCCGACAGCGGGGTCAGGGGGCGCCGGACCTCGTGCACCCCGGGGGCGATCTCCCGGGTGAGCGCGATGAGCTGCTGCAGGTCGGCGGAGAGTTGCTCCTCGCGCTCGACCTGGGCGAGCAGCCGGTTGACCAGCGCGACCCGCTGCTCCGGGTCCCGGGCGGCCAGCGCCTGCTCGACGACCCCGGCCACGTGCCGGGACAGCACCCGCGGCTGGGTCGCCTCCTCGACCTCGTCCCAGCGCGGGGTGAGGTCGCCGACGGCGGCGAGGGCGGTGTCGAGCCGGGCGGTGCGCAGACGTTCGTGCGCCCCGGCGCGCAGGGGTTCGCTCACGCCGTCAGCGTGCCGGGTGACCCCGGCGGACACGCGGCCGTCGCGCATCGTCGCCGGCCAGCCGGCGTGTCATCCCGTCGTCCCCTCCCCGGCCCGCACGCCGGTCCCGCCGCCCACCCGCGGGGGCCAGGAGGCACGCCGCGTCCGCACCCGCACCCCGTCGGTGACCCGGCCGCCCGACAGGTCCCCCGCGCGCAGGCAGAAGTGGGTCCACATGTGCAGCTGGATCTCCTTGCCGACCCGCAGCACGTCGAACACCAGCGCCGAGGGCCGGTCCCCGGGCCGCGACCACGTCTCGATCCGGAACGCGACGTCCCGACCGGTGTCGTGGGCGGAGAACTCGATCTGCCCGGCCTCCAGGTGCCCGGCCAGCGTCGCGAACCGGAACGAGGTCGCGTCGCGGTGCACCACCCGGACCGGCCCGTTCCACGGCGCCGGCATGTGCACGACGTACTCGTCACCGACCGCGACCTCGCCGAGCCGCCCGCGCTTCTTGCGGAAGGTCACCACCTCAGACGGTGCGGCACGGTCGAGGTCGGCGCACACCCGGCCCATCAGGGCGGCGGCGTCGAGGCCGCTGTCCCGGACGTCGACGGTGAACACCCGGTGCAGCAGGGGACCCGAGCCCTCGCCGACGGTCTTGAGGTGCGCGTCGACGAACTCCTCCGGCAGCGCCGGCGGGAGATCGGAGGCGTCGCCGGTGTCCTCGGCGCGGTCGACGTGCGGGAGGCGTCGCAGGTAGCGGGTGGCGGTGAGTGCGAGGCCCGCGGGGTAGCGGAGCACGGCCCCGGCGCGGGCCACCGGGCCCGGCTGGGGGGTCGGCTCCGAGCGCCGCGCGGTGGTGAGCCGGGTCCGCCCGGCGTAGTGCTCCACCGCTTCGACCAGCCGTTCCGGCTCGGCGACGGTCACGGTGACCCCGGGGTGGCGCAGCGCACCGAGGGGGTCGAGCGCCGGGACGGGGCGGTGGAACCGGATGCACGCCCCGCGCTCGGTGGCGCTGCCGAAGGTCACGCCCCGATCGGCGAGCGACAGCCGAGCCCCGAGGGCCTTGGCCGCCCGGAACGGGCCGGTGACCTGGGCGCCCGCGAGGTTGCGGACCGGCGTGACCAGCGAGAAGTGGCCGAAACGGACCCGCAGGCCGTCGTCGTCGAGGTCGACGTGGGCGTCCGTGGGGTCGCACACCCCGAACGGCAGCAGCGCCGCGCCGAAGCGCGGGTCGAGGTCGAACGGGTGGCGTCGTGGCGACGCGGCGAAGTCGGGCACGCCCGCGGGTACCCGCTGCACCCGGATCGACGCCGGTCGTCCGTCAGCCCCGCGCCCGCTTCATGATCACCACGACCTCGAGTGCCTGCCCGTTGCCCGTCGAGGGCACGAGGGTCCCGACCGCCTCCCACCCCTGCGAGCCGAGCTCGTTGAGCTCCTGCTCCATCCCGGGGTAGTCGAAGCCCTTCCAGCCGAGCTTGTACTTCAGCACCTTGTGTTCGAACATCGGTCGTCCTCTCCGTTCAGTGGTGGTCAGGTCAGGGGGTGGTCCGCAGCAGCGCCGCGAGGCGGACCAGGACGTCCACCTGGGCCGGGTTGTAGAGCTCCCGCATCGCCGCGCTCGTCGTCTCCGCGAGGACCTGTGCTCCCCGCGGGGCGTCGTCGTCCGGGCCGACCAGGCCCGGGTGGGCCTCCCGTATCCGGCGCACGTGCGGCGCCATCCGCTCGGCGAGGCCGGCGCGGACCTCCTCACCGGAGTCGGCGGGCAGGCGGTCGAACTCGCCGTCGGTCGGGTCGGCCGGCAGGTCGCGCAGCAGCTCGCCGTAGGCGGTCAGCTTGCGTGGCCCCATGAACCGGCTCATGAGCAGCATCACCGACCGGTCGGACTCGGTCAGCGCGGCCGCCTGCGCCGGCGCCATGGCCACCGGCAGGTCCGCCGGAGCACGTCGGTCGATGATCGTGGCGAGCTCGAGGCGGGCCCGCTGCAGCCGTTCGATCGTGGCGGCGAGCTCGGCGTCGAGCGTGCGCAGCGCCTGCTCGGGATGGTCGCCCTCGTCGAGGGTGTCCGCGATCTGCGGCAGCGAGAAGCCGAGGTCGGCCAGCCGCTTGATCCGCAGCAGCCGCACGAGGTGCTCGACCCCGTACTGCTTGTAGCCGTTCGCCCGTCGTGCGGGCTCGGCCAGCAGCCCCACCTCGTGGTAGTGCCGCACCGCCCGCAGGCTGGTGCCGGCCAGCTCGGCCACCTCCCGGGTGCTCCACGTCATGGGGTGAGCCCACACCGTGCCGTCGCGGCACGGTCAAGCCGGCAGTGACCTGAACCACACGACGGGCCCTCGGGCTTGAGTGTGCCGTGGCGGCACGGCCTTCCCTCGTTGCAGCACATCACGACGAGGGAGGACGGCATGACCATGACCGAGCCGCAGCACGACCGGACCCGCGACCGCGCCACCCCGAGCCTGCTCGACCAGATGGGCGGGACCGCGGGGTTCGTCTACTCGACGATCCCGGTGATCGTGTTCGTGACGGCGAACGCGTTCCTGTCCCTGCCGCTGACCATCGGCATCGCCGTCGCGACCGGCCTGGCCCTGTTCGGGTACCGGCTGCTGCAGCGGGAGAAGTTCAGCTCGGCGGTCGGCAGCCTGCTCGGCGTCGCGCTGGCGGCCGGGATCGTCGCCTGGACCGGGTCAGCGCGCGACTTCTTCGTGATCGGCATCTGGGCCTCCCTGGCCGGGTTCGTCGTCACGGCCGGGTCGCTGCTGGCCCGCCGGCCGATCACCGGCGTGATCTGGAACGCCGTCCACGGGGGCACGCACCCCTGGCGCTCGACGCCCGCGGTCCTGCGCGCCCACGACCTCGCCACCGGTGCCGCGGCGCTGGTGCTCGGCGCGCGGTTCGGGATCCAGCAGTGGCTCTACGTCGCCGAGGCGACCGGCGGGCTGGGCATCGCCCGGGTCGCCATGGGCACACCGCTGACCGTGCTGGCCGCGCTGGTGGTCGTCTGGGCGTTCCGGCGCAGCACCAAGGCCCTGGTCCGGTGAGCACGCTGCGACGCAGCCCGGCACTGTGGCTCGCCGCCTACGGGCTGACCCTGCTCGGCGGCGGGATCATGGCGGCGGTCCTGCCGCTGCTGGTCCTGCAGCGCACCGGGGACGTGCTGGCCGCGGGCGTGCTGGCGACGGTGACGACCACGGCGTCCGCGCTGACCGGGCTGGTCTCGGGGCTGGTCGTCGACCGCGTCGACCGCAGGTTGGTGACCGTCGTCGCCGGGGTCCTGGGGGCCGCGGTGGTTGCGGCGCTGCCGGTCGTCGACGCGCTGTGGGGGCTGGGCATGACCGCGTTCCTGGTGCTCGGGGTGCTGGGCGCGGTCGTGCGGGTGCCCGCGATGACCGCGCAGGAGGTCCTGCTCCCGGCGCTGGTCCGGCTCGACCCGCGGCCGGGCCGCCTCGACCGGCTGATCGCGCTGCGCGAGAACCTGGCCAACGTGCTGCTGCTGGCCGGCCCGGCGATCGGCGGTCTGCTGGTCGCGCTGGCCGGCCCGGCGTCGACGGTGCTGGTGGTGACCGCGTCGACGAGCCTGCTCGCGGCGCTGACCGCGGCGCTGCTGGACCCGCGGGCCGGACGGGTCGAGGGGGTTCTGCGCACCGCTCCGGGGGGTGCGGTGCGCAGGGCCGTGCGGGATCTCGCGGCGTCGTGGGTGTTCCTCGCCGGGCAGCGGCTGGTGCTCGGGGCGACGCTGGTGTCGGCGGTGCTGGTCGCCGTCATCGCGGCCCTGCAGACGACGCTGATGCCCGCCTACTTCACGGCGCTGGACCTGCCCGCGCTCGCCGGGCTGACGCTGAGTGCGCTCGCCGCGGGCGGGCTGGCCGGCTCCGTGCTGTACGCGGCGCTGGTGAACCGGGTGCGGCGCCGGACCTGGTTCGTGGTCGGGATGCTCGGCTTCGGCACCGGTTTCGCGCTGGTCGGGAGCCTGGCCTCACCGTGGGTGGTGCTCGGCGCCGCCGCGCTCGTGGGGTTCACCAACGCCCCGGTCGGCGCGGTGCTCGGGGTCCTCACCATCGAGGCCACCCCGGACGCCCTGCGCGGCCGCGTCCTCGGGGCGCAGAACACCCTGCTGCTCGCCGCGCCCGCACTGACCGCGGCGCCGGTCGCGGCGCTGGCGTCCGCCGTCGGCCTCGGCGCCGCCGGGATCGCGCTCGCCGCGGTCGCGGTCGGCACCGCGCTCGTCGCGCTGGTGGCGCCCGCGTTCCGTGACCTCGGTGAACCGGGTACGGGCGACGCCGCCGCCCCGGCCCCGGCGACGGCGGGTGCCCGGTGAGCCGACGGCTGTGGCCGCTGCGCCGCCACCGGACCCCGACCGCGTTGTGACCGCCGTCCCGACCGCCGCCCCGACCCCGGAGACCACCATGGCCCTGCCCGACCGGATCCCCGCCCGTGACCTGCTGCGGATGCCCGACCGCACCGCCGCCACGATCTCCCCGGACGGCACCCGCATCGCCTTCCTGGCCCCGTGGAAGGGACGCCTGAACGTGTGGGTGTCCGATGTGGATGGCAGCGGCGAGCGCTGTGTCACCGCCGACGAGACCCGCACCGTGCTCCGCTACCTCTGGACCGACGATCCCCGCTTCCTCCTCTACCTGCAGGACACCGGCGGCGACGAGAACTGGCACGTGTTCCGCGTCGACCTGACCGCGCCGGACGCGCCCGCGGTGGACCTCACCCCGTTCGAGGACGCGACGACCTTCGGCCTCGAGCAGCGCCCGGAGCGGCCCGGGACGCTGCTGCTGCAGAGCAACGCCCGCAACCCCGTGGAGTTCGACCTGTGCGAGCTCGAGGTCGCGACCGGGGAGATGACGGTGCTCGCGCAGAGCCCCGGCGGCGGCGACGGCTGGATCCTCGTCGGCGACGAGCTGCTGCGCGAGACCCTCACCGCGGACGGCGTCGCGCAGGTGTGGCGCGGCGACGACCTGGTCGCGACCGTCGACGGTGACGCCCATCCGATCGGCGTGTACCCCTACGAGCCGACCCCGGACGGCACCGGCATCTGGGTCGGCACGTACGGCGACGGCGACCGGCTGCACCTCGGCCGGCTCGACACCACCACCGGCGAGGTCACCGAGGTCGACCGGCACCCCGAGCACGACATTGACATCCGTGCCCAGATCTTCCCCAGCCTGCCGCCGGCGCTGATCCGGCACCGGGCCACCGGGGAGCTGCTCGGCGTCCGCTACCTCGGGGCGCGTCAGGAGATCCGCGCGGTCGACCCCGGTTTCGCCGAGATCCTCGACGCGCTGCGCGGCCTGTGCGACGGCGACCTGTCCGGCGTCTCCGGCGACGTCGACGGGCGCCGCTGGGTGGCGACGTTCGCCCACGACCGCGACCCGCAGACGTGGTTCCACGACCACGCCACGGGGGAGTCGCGGCTGCTGTTCCGGCCGCGCCCCGACCTCGACCCGGCACAGCTCGCACCGATGGAGACCGTCACGATCACCGCCCGCGACGGCCGGGACATGCTCGCCTACCTGACGCTGCCCGTCGGCGTCGCACCCGAGGGCCTGCCGCTGGTGCTGATGCCGCACGGCGGGCCGTGGTCGCGGGACTGGTGGGGCTTCGACGCGAGCGTGCAGCTGTGGGCGAACCGCGGCTACGCGGTGCTGCAGCCGCAGTTCCGGGGGTCCTACGGGTTCGGTCGCGCCCACATGGAGGCCGCGGTCGGGGAGTTCGCCGGCGCCATGCACGACGACCTGATCGACGCCGTCGACTGGGCCGTCGCCCGCGGGTACGCCGACCCGGACCGGGTCGCGATGTTCGGCGGCTCCTACGGCGGTTACGCCACCCTGGTCGGGGTCGCGTTCACCCCGGGCCGGTTCGCCGCGGCGGTGGAGTACGTCGGCATCTCGAACCTGGCGGACTTCCTGCGCACCGTGCCGGAGTTCACCCGGCCCGGGCTGGTCAACAACTGGTTCCGCTACGTCGGCGACCCGGCCGACCCGGCGCAGGAGGCGGACATGCTGGCCCGCTCGCCGATCACCCGGGTCGACGACATCCGCACCCCGCTGATGGTGGTGCAGGGCGCCAACGACGTCCGGGTGGTGCGCGCCGAGTCCGACAACCTCGTCGCGGCGCTGCGCGGACGCGGGGTCGACGTCGACTACCTGGTGTTCGACGACGAGGGGCACGCCATCGTCAACCCGGAGAACCTGGCCACCATGTTCGAGGCCGCCGACCGCTTCCTCGCCACCCACCTCGCGCCCCGCGCGGACCGATGAGTCCGCACACCCGGCGCGGTCCACCCCGGTGGACCACCCACCCCGCCGGAAGGACCCGTCCATGACCACCCCCGAGCTCCTCGAGGTCACCGCCTGCCCCACCGCCGTCGTCCGCGGCACGGTCCCGTTCACCGACCTGCCCGCTTTCTTCGACCGCGCCTACTCCGTCCTCCCCGGGACCGTCTCCGGGCAGGGCGTGACGGTCACCGGCCCGGCGTTCGCGCTGTACCGGGGGCCGCTGACCGCGACCGCCGACCTCGAGACGGGGTTCCCCACCGACCGCGAGGTCACCCCGGACGGCGACGTCGTCGCCGGCGCGTTGCCCGCCTGCCGGGTGGCCCGCGTCGTGCACGCCGGTTCGTTCGACGGGCTCGGCGCCGCCTGGCAGCGGCTGGGGGAGTGGGTCGCCGCGCAGGGCCTGCGCGGCGGCGACGTGTTCTGGGAGGTCTACCTGACCGAGCCGTCGCCGGACATGGACCCCGCCGACCTGCGCACCGAGCTGAACATGCCGGTGATCTGACCGGAGCGGCACCGGTGGGCAGGAGTGGGACCGCGGATCGCGGGTAGGCGTGGTGCGACCCTGTCGCCGCCGCAAGAGGACGTGTTCGTGACCGATACCGCCGCCGTGGTCGCCCAGCTCCGTGTGCTGGAGCAGCTGACCCGCACCGAGAACCGGATCGCGCGCCTGCGCACCGTGCAGGCCCGCACCGACGAGACCCGCCGCGAGCTCACCGACAACGCCCGCCGCGCCGAGGACCGGCTCGGCCGCATCCAGGACGCCCTGCGCGAGCTCGACGCCGTACCCGACCTGGTCGGCGCCGTCGGCGGCCGGATCCTCGCGTTCGTGAAGAGCCAGGTCGAGCAGGCCCAGCGCTTCGACGAGGCGCTGCTCGGCGACCTCGCGCTGGAGCGGCAGCTGCAGGACCGCGCCCGCTATCTGCAGGCGCTGACCGTGTCGGGGCCCGACCGGGTGCACCGCCTCGCCGGCGAGCTCGTCGAGGCCCACACCGAGACCGTCGAGTGGCTGACCACCGTGCTCGCCGAGGAGGCCGTCGGCGGGCCCGCGCCGCTGCGGGCCACCCCGCTGCAGGTCGTGCGCGGCGCCGTCACCGACGTCGTGCGGCTCCCGGCCCGCCTCGGCGCCGTCGGCCTGAACCGGGCCGGGCACGAGCTGACCCGGGCCGGGGAACGGGTGCGGCGCACCGCGTCGGCACTCGGCGACGGCGCCGACCGCGCCGGGCGCGACGCCGCCGACGTCCTCGGCTCCGGGCTGGACGCCGCCCTGGAGCGCGCCGAGGACATCGCCCGCCGCGAGCGGGCCGGCGATGCCGCCCGGGCGCTGCACGACACCCGCCGGGCCCGCGGCGCGCTCGGCGCCGGCGAGCTCCCGGTCGACGGCTACGACGACCTGTCCGTCCCCGACGCGGCCCGCGCCGTCCGCGAGCTCGACACGCCCGAGGACGTGCAGGCCGTGCTGCGCTACGAGGAGCAGCACAAGAACCGGGCGGGCGTGCTCACCGCGGCCCGCACCCGGCACGCCGAGGTGGCCCGCGAGACGGTCGCGCACTGACATGGCGCCCATGCTCCTGACCCCGCCCGGGGTCTACCGGCCCCAGTCGGACTCGCAGATGCTGGCCCGCGCCGTCGCCGTCTCCGGGCGGGCCCGTGGGGCGGTGCTCGACCTGGGCACCGGCACCGGGACCGTGGCGCTCGCCGCGGCCCGCTGCGGTGCCGGTGCGGTCACCGCGGTCGACCTGTCACGGCGCGCCGTGCTCGCGGCACGGGTCAACGCCCGGCTGCACCGCACCGCGCTGACGGTGCACCGCGGTGACCTGTTCGGCCCCGTCGACGGCCGGCGGTTCGACCTGGTCACCGCCAACCCGCCGTACGTGCCGTCGCACACCGACCGGCTCGTCCGGTACCGCCGGGCCCGCAGCTGGGACGGCGGCCGCGACGGCCGTGCCGTGATCGACCGCATCTGCGACGGCGTCGCCGCCCACCTCGGACCGGGCGGCGCGCTGCTCATGGTGCACAGCGCCGTCTCCGGGGTGCAGGCCTCGCTGGACCGGCTCGCCGCGGCCGGGCTCACCGTGCGGGTCGCCGACCGGTCCCGGATCCCGCTCGGCCCGGTGATGCGGGCCCGCACCGCGCTGCACGAGGCCCGCGGCCTGGTCGAGCCCGGCGCCGCCGACGAGGAGCTCGTGGTGATCGAGGCCGTCCGTGGGTCGTGAGACCGGCGCCGGCCCCGCCCGGGTGCGGCTCACCGACGACGGCCCGGTCCTGGTGACCGGCCCGGTGGAGGTCGAGCTGCCCGACGGCACCCGGGTGACGTCGCGGCGCCCGGTCACCGCGCTGTGCACCTGCCGGCGCACCCGCCGTCCGCCGTTCTGCGACACCAGCCACCGCACCCGCGTGCGACAGGAGGACCCGACGTGACCGCACCCCCGCACCCGGGCACCGGGACCGCGCCGCTGCCGGCGGCGCGCGGCCCGCTGTCCGGCGCCGTCCTGGCCCGGCTGGGCGGCGACCCCGCCGCGCTGCCCGCCGCGGGCGATGCCGACCCGTGGGGCGAGGACCTGCACCTGGCCCTGCACTGCTGCTACGAGCTGCACTACCGCGGCTTCGCCGGGGTCGGCGACGAGCACGAGTGGGACGTGGCGCTGCTCGGCCTGCGCGTGGCGCTGGAGGACCGGTTCCTGGCCGCCCTGCGTGCTGCGGTCCCGCCCGGCGACGACGTCGACGCGACCGTCGCCGAGCTGCTCGTCGAGCCGGTCGGGCCGGGCGCGGAGACCGGCGTGACCCACCACCTGCTGCGCCGCGGCGAGCTGTGGCAGCTGCGCGAGTACGTCGTGCACCGCTCGATCTACCACCTGAAGGAGGCCGACCCGCAGGCCTGGGTGATCCCACGGCTCCCCCCGGCCGCCAAGGCGGGCTTGGTCACCGTCGAGCACGACGAGTACGGCGCGGGCGACGCCGCGGGCATGCACGCCGTGCTGTTCGCCGGCATGATGCGCGACCTCGGCCTGTCCGACGCCTACGGCGCGCACGTCGACGCCGTCGGTGCCGAGACCCTCGCCGAGGTCAACTTCATGTCGCTGTGCGGGCTGCGGCGCAGCCTGCGCGGCGCGCTGGTCGGGCAGTTCGCGCTGGTCGAGCTGACCTCCTCGCCCGGATCGGAGCGCCTGGTCCGCGCGATGCGCCGGCTCGGCTGCGGCCCCGCCGCCCTCCGCTTCTACGACGAGCACGTGGAGGCCGACGCCGTGCACGAGCAGGTCGTGCGCCGCGACGTCCTCGCCCCGCTGCTGCGGACCGAGCCCGGCCTGGCCGCCGACGTCGTGTTCGGGATCCGGGCCGCCGGGCTGCTCGGCGACCGGCTCGGCGGGCACGTGCTGGCCCGCTGGGCGGCGGGGGAGCCGAGCCTGCGCCGGCCGCTCGACGACGGGCCGGGCCGGTGACCGCCGCCCCGGTCGAGCTGGAACAGGGCTCCTTCTGGGACGACACCGACGAGCTGCGCGCCCGCCTCGCCGAGCCGCTGCCGCGGATCCCGCCCTGGTTCGGCTACGACGCGCTCGGCTCGGAGCTGTTCGAACAGATCACCGAGCTGCCGACCTACTACCTGACCCGGTGCGAGCGGGCGCTCCTGGAGCGGTACGGCACCGACATCGCGGCCCGGCTGGGCTGCCCACGCGTCGCCGAGCTCGGGTCCGGGAGCGCGAAGAAGACGCGGCTGCTGCTCGAACACTGCTCGGCGGCCCGGCCGACGACCTACCTGCCGATCGACGTGAGCCGCGAGATGCTCGTGCTCAGCGCCGAACGCATGGCGGACCTGCCGGGGCTGACCGTCACCGGGCTGTGGGGGCGTTACGAGGCCGGCCTCGACCGGCTGCGCGACGACGGCGGCGCCCCGGTGGCGGTGCTGTTCCTCGGCGCCAACATCGGCAACACCACGGCCGACGAGCGCTCCGCGCTGCTCGCCCGGATCGGCGCCACGCTGCGCCCCGGCGACGCGCTGCTGGTGTCCGCGGACCTCGTCAAGCCCGCCGCGGTGTTCGAGTCCTGCTACAACGACCCGCCCGGACACGACGCCTTCGCCCGGTTCCGGCTCAACCACCTCGACCACCTGGCACGCCGGTTCGGCGGGAGCGTCGCCCTCGACGCGGTGCACCCGGCGGCGCACTACGACGCCGCCGCCGACGTCGTCGACGGGCGGCTGTGGGCGCGCCGGGACCAGACCGTGGTGCTGCCGGGCCTGGACCGGACGCTGGAGCTGCGTCGCGGCGACAGCCTCAACGTCGGGTTCTCGGCGAAGTTCGAGCCCGACCGGCTGCGCACCGACGTGGCCCGGCACGGGTTGCGGGCCGAGGCCGAGTGGGTCGACGACGAGCACCGCTACGGGCTGTTCCTGTTCCGTCGGGACTAGAGCACCAGGACGACCTTGCCGGTCACGTGACCCTGTTCGACCAGGGCGAGCGCCGCCCCGGCCTCGGCCAGCGGCCGGACCTCGCGCACCAGCGGGTCGAGCTCCCCGGCCGCGACGAGGGCGGCGAGCGCGTCGAGCACCGCGGTGCTGCGGTCGCGGGTGACGTCGCGGCCGCCCAGCTGCGCGACCAGCGGCTTGTCCGCGATCGAGTACAGCGTCGCGGGCGGGACGAGCCCGGCCACCGCGCGCAGGGCGTCGCCGCCGACCAGGTCCAGGGCGCCGTCGACGCCGCCGGGCGCGGCCGCGCGGATCCGGTCGGCGACGCCGTCGCCGTAGGCCACCGGGACGGCGCCGAACCCGGCGAGCAGGGCGTGCTTGCCGGGGCTCGCCGTGCCGACGACCGTCAGCCCACGGCGGCGGGCCAGCTGCACCAGCGGCAGGCCGACCCCGCCGCCCGCCCCGTTGACCAGCAGCGTCGCCCCGGCGGGCAGGTCGAGGTTCGTGAGGGTGTCCCAGGCGGTGCCCGCGGCGACCGGCAGCGCCGCCGCCTGCTCGGGCGAGACCTCCGGCGGGCGGTGCGCGGCGAACCCGGCGGTGACCCGCGCCCGCGGCGCCCAGCCGCCCTGCATGTCCGGGCAGCCGCCGAACACCTCGTCGCCGGGGGCGAACCCGGTGACGCCGTCGCCGACCTCCAGCACGGTCCCGGCGACCTCGCGGCCGAGCACCGCGGGCCCGGCGACGCCGTAGTCGCCGTCGCGCATCCGCCAGTCGCCCGGGTTGACCCCGGCCGCCCGGACCCGCACGAGCAGCTCACCCGGCCCGGGCCGCGGCTCTGCGACCTCGACGAACCCCTGCTGCTCCGGGCCACCCGCCGCCACGAACCCGTACCCGCGCACCCGCCACCTCCGTGATCGGTCCTGGGCGCCCACGCTACGTCCGGCGGGCCCGGGATGCGCGAAGATCACGATCCGGTATACCGTTAGCATATGCAACGGACTGTGCCGACCGCGTCCGACCGCCTCCTCCGGGCCCGTGACCGGTTCGTCGCCTCCGACCCCGGCCTCGTCCGGCTCGTCTCGGCGGTCCGCGCCGTGCTGGCGATCGCCAGCACGCTGGGTGTGGAGTACCTCGTCGCGACGACGACGGGCACCCCGCCGCTGGTGCCGATGATGCTCGGGGCGGTGGTGGCGATGCTGGCCTCGTTCGGGATCGTCGACGCCACCCGCGCCGGGCAGGCGGTCACGCTGTGCTTCCTGGCCCTGTCGATGCTCGCCGGGATGGGCGTGGCGCTGCTCGTCGACCGGAACCGGCTCGCGTCGCTGACCGCGTTCGTCGTGGTGGTGTTCGTCGCGGTCTGGGTACGCCGCTTCGGGCTGCGGTACTTCGTGTGCGGCATGGGCGGGTTCATGGGCTACTTCTTCGCCCTGTTCCTGAGCCTGCGTCCGGAGATGCTGCCGGGGGTCGCGTTCGTCGTCGCGGTCGCGATCGTCTGGGTGATGCTGCTGACGCTGGTGCTGCTCCCGATCCGCAACGACCGGGTGCTGCGCCGGATGCTGCGCTCGTTCGAGGCGCGGCTCGCCGGTCTCGCCGGGACCGTGCTGGCCCTCGACGGGCACGCCCCCGGCACCGCGGAGCGGGGGCGCGCCGAGGCCCGGCTGGCGAGCCTTCTGGTCCGGGTGAACGAGGCCGCGCTGGTCATCGACGGGCAGCTGGGGACCCCGGCCGCCGTCGCCGACGACGACGCCGCCCGGATCGTCCGCCGGGGGGTGTTCGACGCCGAGCTGGCCGTCACCGCGCTGACCCGGGTCGGCCCCGGCACCCTGGACTGCGACGACGCCCGCGCGGTCCTCACCGCGCTGCACGGCGGCCGCTGGGACGCGGTGCGCGAGCGGGCCGGACGGGTCGCCGACCGGGTGGCGGCCCCGGGTCCGCGCCGGCTCGCCGTCGACGCCACGGTGCTCGCCGACGCCCGTGCCGACTGGACCGCCGCCCTCGACACCGCCCCGGAGGGCGCCCTCGACACCGCGCCGGAGGGAGGTCCCGCGACGGTCGGGGAGGCAGCCGCGTTCGCCCCCGCGGTCCAGCTCTTCGCGGGCAACCTGCCCGGCTCGGCGGGCACGGTGACCCGGCTGCACCGCCCGCCGGACCCCGGCCGTCCCGCCTCGCGGCTGTCGCTGACCACCCGCCAGGCCGTGCAGGTCGCGGTGGCCACCGCGGTCGCGATCGCGGTGGGCGACGCGCTGTCCGAGCAGCGCTACTACTGGGCGGTGCTGGCCGCGTTCATCGCCTTCACCGGCACCGCGACCGTCGCCGAGACGGTGCGGAAGGCCGCGCACCGCATCGTCGGCACCATGATCGGCCTGGTCGGCGCGATCGCGCTGGTGCCGGTGCTGGGACCCGACGTCGCCGTGGTGCTGCCGGTGATCCTGCTCAGCATCTTCGGCGCGCTCTACCTGTTCCGGCTCTCCTACGCGCTGATGATCTTCTTCATCACGCTGATGCTCGGCGAGCTCTACGCGCTGCTCGGCACCTTCACGGTGGACCTGATGGTGCTGCGCCTGGAGGAGACCGTGGTCGGCGGTCTGATCGGCTGCGCGGTGTCGGTGCTCGTGCTGCCCACTCGCACCCGGTCCGCCGCCGAGGAGGCCCGCCGCGGGCTGCTCGACGCGCTGGCCGAGCTGCTGGGCACGGTCGACCGGGCGCTGCGCCGGCCCGGCCCGTGCGAGGACCTGCGTGCCGGGGCGCGCGCACTCGACGCCGCGCTGCATCAGACGCTGCTGCTGGGGCGTCCGCTGACCCGGACCTGGCTGGGCTCCACCCACCGCGACGTCGTGCACGGGCTGACCGCCTGCACCGCCGTCGCCGAACACGCGCGGCGCCTGGCCCGCTCCGCCGAAGGGGTGTCGGGGACCCCGGCGCTGACCGCGGGCTGTGCGCGCCTGGCGCAGCTCACCGCGGACGCCGTCGCCGGGCGGCCGGTGCCCGCGGGCAGCTGCGCGGCCGTGCTCGACCTGCTGATCGGCCCGGCCGGCGGGACCGGACGCGGCGCCGCGCTCGCCCGCGAGGCCGGGCTGCTGGCCGCCGAGCTCCCGGCGCTGCTGGAGACCGGCGAGAACGGGCCCGCCCCGGCCACGGTCGGGCGGGTCCGCGGACCCGACGGCGCACCCGCCGCGGCGACGGTCACCGTCGTCGACGGGGCGGGCCGTCAGCTGGACCGCGTCACCACCGGCGACGACGGCGGGTTCGCCGTCCGCGTGCCGGCCGGGACGCACCTGCTCGTCGCCGCACCGGCCGTCGCCGGGCCCGCGCCCTTCGGCGAGCACGTGCACCTGGGGCCGGGGACGGTGCTGCCGGACGTGGTGCTGGCCGCGCCGGCGTCGCGCCCGGTGCCGGTCACGGCGCAGGGGCCCGCACGTGGTCCGGCGCGGGTCGTCGGGCGGCGCGGCTGCCTCACCCACGGCTGACCCGCGACCCGCGGCCGGCCCGGTCAGCCCTGCGACTCGCAGCCGATCCCGTCGGAGTCCGCGTCCAGGCGGTGCCGGTCGGTCCCCACGACCCGGAACGGCCCGCCGGACAGGTCCCCGCAGTTGAGGTCGGTCGCCGAGAGCGGCACGCAGGGGGTGTAGTTCGAGTCGCAGCCCCCGCCCGCCGGAGCGGCCGCCGGGGCGACCGGGGCCGGGGCGGGCGCGGCGGCGGGACGACGCTGCTCGGCGGCGGCGTCGCGGGCCGCCTGCTCGGCGGCGGCCTCGGCGCGGGCCGCCTCCTCCCGGGCGACGCGGTCGCGCTCGGCCTGCTCGGCGGCCAGGCGCTGTGCCTCCCGCACGTCCGAGGCCTGCTCGGCGAAACGGACCTGCAGTGTCCGGGCGTCGTCGGAGGCGGTGTCGAGGACCCCGGTCAGACGGGCCCGGTCGAGCTCGGACAGCACCGCCCAGGCCACACCCGCCCGGTGTGCCCGGACGTCGGCGTCCAGCCCCGCCAGCACGGTCAGCGCGTCGACGGCCTCCCGGCCCGCGGCGTCGAGCTGCGCCGGGTCCGGCGACGGCGACGACGCCCGCTGTGCCAGCCCCGCGACGGTGCCGCGGGCCCGCTCCACCTGCGCGGGGACGGTGCAGGACACCGTCGTCGCGTACAGCCCGCGGCCCGCTGCGCGCGCCTCCTCCTGGGCCTCGGTGACCTCGTCGAGGTAGCGGTCGTTGCCGCCGACCACCATCGCGGTGCCGAGTCCCTCCCGGGCGAGCTCGGCGTTGACCAGCCGGCCCCCGGTGTCGTGCACCCCGGCCAGGGTGCGGCCCCAGCCGTCGACGCGCTCGTCGTCGTAGGACAGGTCGACGGTGCTGCCGACCGGGATGAGCGCGGCGAGCCGGGCGGCCGCCTCCGGGCCGAGGCACTGGACGGTGGAGTCGGGATCGACGGTCTCCGGGGTGTCGATGTTGAGCAGCCGGACCGTGGTGCTGCGGCCGTCCAGGGTCGCCTCGAACGTGTCGCCGTCGACGATGCGGGTCACGACGGCCTGGTCCGACCCGCCGCTCGCCACGAGTCCCACACCCGCGACGGTCGCGGTGACCGCGACCACCGCGGCGATCATCTTCCCGAGCACGACCCACCCCTGTTCCCGTGCGCGCCTGCGCGCATCGGACCGATCCGACGGTGCACACGGCGCATCGCGAAACGGACGGGGGCGTTATCGGTCGGCCGGGCCGATCCCCACTACTGATGATCGCCGGCGGTGGGCCCGGTTCAGCCGTCCCCACGCTCTGCGGCGAGGGCCTTCCCGGCGCGCACGAGCACGTCGAGCTGGGCGCGGTTGTACAGCTCCCGCATCGCTCGGCCCAGGGTCTGCTCCGCCCGCTGCTCACCGACGGGTGCGTCGGTGTTCGGCGCGACCAGGCCGGGATGGGTCTCGTAGAGCGCGCGCATGTAGGGCACCATCCGGTCGGCGAGCTCCTGGCGGGTGGCCTCGTCGGCGTCGGCCGGGAGCGTGTCGAACCGGTTCTGCGTCGGGTCCGGGCGGGCGTCGGCCAGCATGTCCGCGACGGCCTGCAGCCGCTCCGAGCCCAGCACCCGCGGAAGGACGAGGGTGAGCGACCGGTCGGCCTCGGACATCGGCTGGTCGGCGGCCGCGGCGAACTCGGTGGGCAGGTCGGTGGGCGCGGCACCGTCCAGGATCAGGGCCAGCTCGGTGCGGGCCTGCTGCAGCCGCTCGATGGTGTCGGCCAGCTCGGCGTCGAGCGCGCGGGCGGCCTCCTCCGGATGGGCGTCGGCGTCGTTCATCTCGGAGATCTGGCCCAGCGAGAACCCGAGGTCGACGAGCCGCTTGATCCGCAGCAGCCGCACCAGGTGCGCGACCCCGTACTGCTTGTAGCCGTTCGTCCGCCGCTCGGGCTCGGCCAGCAGCCCGATCTCGTGGTAGTGCCGCACCGCCCGCAGGCTGGTGCCGGCCAGCTCGGCGACCTCACGGGTGCTCCAGGTCACGACCGTCCCCCCCCGTCCGATTCCCGCTCCTGGCTCCACCTTGCCGTATCCGTCGCCGCACCGTCCCGTGTGGGCATCGGGGGCCGGGCGAGCCGGCCGCGGGATTGTGCCGCCACGTCTCGGGTAGCTCACCCGGGTGCCGAACGAGCTCGACGACCTCGCCGCCCGTATCTCCGACCTCGCCTCGTCGGCGGGCCGGACCGTCGCGGTGGCCGAGTCGCTCACCGGGGGGATGGTGTCCGCCGCACTGGCCGCGTCCAGCGGCGCCGGCGAGTGGTACCGCGGCGGTCTCGTCGCCTACTCTTCGCAGGTCAAGCACGATGTGCTGGACGTCCCCGACGGCCCGGTCGTCGACCCCGACGCGGCCCGGGTGATGGCCGAACGGGTGCGCAAGCTGCTCGGCGCGGACATCGCCGTCGCCCTCACCGGCGCGGGCGGCCCGGATCCGCAGGACGGTCAGGATCCCGGCACGGTGTTCCTCGCCGTCGCCGACGGGCACACACCGAGGTCGTCCGCCGGGTCCTGACCGGCGAGCCGGTCGAGGTGTGTTCCGCGGCGGGCCGGGAGGCACTGCGGTTCCTCGTCGACCGGATAGGCTGACCGCCCGCAGCGCCGGTGCCACACTCGGGCCATGACCGAGCACCTCATCCGCTACTCCGGCCGCGGCGGCTTCACCCCCGGCGTGATCGCCCGGGCCCAGGGGAGCACCGTCACCACCGAGGACGGCCGGGAGCTGCTCGACTTCACCTCCGGGCAGATGAACGCGATCCTCGGGCACTCGCACCCGGAGATCGTCGCGACCGTCCGAGACCAGGTCGGCCGGCTCGACCACCTCTACAGCGGGATGCTGTCGCGGCCGGTGCTGGAGCTGTGCGAGCGGCTGTGCGCCTCGGTCGGCGGCGGACTGGACCGGGCGATGCTGCTGACCACCGGCGCGGAGTCCAACGAGGCCGCGATCCGGATGGCCAAGCTCGTCACCGGCCGGCACGAGATCGTCTCCTTCGCCCGGTCCTGGCACGGCATGACCCAGGCCGCGGCGAACGCGACCTACGTCGCCGGCCGCGCCGGGTACGGGCCCGCCGCCCCCGGCAACTTCGCGCTGCCGGTGCCCGACCGCTACCGCCCCGACCTCGTCGACGACGCCGGGGAGCTCGACTGGCGCCGCCAGCTCGACCTCGGGTTCGCCCTGATCGACGCCCAGTCCGTCGGCAGCCTCGCCGCCTGCATCGTCGAGCCGATCCTGTCCTCCGGCGGGGTCGTCGACCTGCCACCGGGCTACCTGGCGGCGCTGCGCGACAAGTGCCACGAGCGCGGGATGCTGCTGATCCTGGACGAGGCCCAGACCGGTCTGTGCCGCACCGGGGACTGGTACGCCCACCAGCGCGACGGCGTGGTCCCGGACATCCTCACGCTGTCCAAGACGCTCGGGGCGGGCCTGCCGCTCGCCGCCGTCCTCACCACGGCCGCGATCGAGCAGGTCGCGCACGAGCGCGGCTTCCTGTTCTTCACCACCCACGTCAACGACCCCCTCCCGGCGGCGGTCGGGCTCACCGTGCTCGACGTGCTCACCCGCGACCGGCTCGACCTGCGCGCCCGCGAGCTGGGCACGCTGCTGCAGGACGGTCTGCGGGACCTGGCCCGCACGACCGGGATGATAGGCGACGTCCGCGGCCGCGGCCTGCTGGTCGGGCTGGAGCTGGCGGGCTCCGACACCGACGCGCTCGGGGCGGCCGTCACCGCGCGGTGCGCCGAGCTGGGGCTGCACATGAACATCGTGCAGCTGCCCGGCATGGGCGGGACGTTCCGGATCGCGCCGCCGCTGACCGCGACCGAGGCCGAGATCCGCCGCGGTGTGGACATCCTCGGCACGGCCCTGGGGGAGGTGGCTCAGCCCTCGACGGCGGCCGTGCGCCGGTCCGGTGTCGCAGCGACGTGACGGCTCGCGCTCGGCGACCTCGCGGTCACGGGGTCCGGACACCTGTCAGCGCGGCGTGACGATCGTCAGCTTCCCGTCTGGCCGGACCCGTACCGCCGCCCCGGCCGGGTCGCCGGCGAGCAGTTCCGGCAGCTCGCCGTCGCGACCGCATCCGATGAACCGCGCACCGCCGTCGTCGAGCCGGCCGACGACGACCGCGTGCCGGCTGCCGTCGCGGTCGTGGCGCACCGTCCAGGTCTCGACGGTCGCCGCGCCGTCGGCGGCGGTCGTCGTCGGGACGGTGGGAACGGCGTCGAGCCGGGCCTGGAGCGCGGCGCTGTCGTCGTCGCGCCAGGGGGCGGGGCGGGTGGAGTAGACCCCGGCGGAGTACTTGGACAGGAACCCGCCGTTCGCGCCGACCAGGCCGTACGTACCCGGGTCGGCCCGCAGGCGTCGGACGACCTCGGCGACCGCGTGCATCGAGTAGTCGTTCCCCGGCCCGCCGAAGAACGGCAGCCCACCGGTGACGGTGAGCCCGCGCGGGTCGTCGGCGGCCAGCCCGAGGGGGTCGGCGACCGAGGACACCGCGATCGGGAAGCAGGAGTACAGGTCGATCGCGGCGAGGTCGTCCACGCGGGTCCCGGCGCGGTCCAGGGCGTGCCGGACGGCGGCCTCGGCGGCCGGGTAGGCGCCCAGGTCGGGGCGGTCGAGCACGGCGCGCTCGGTGAGGTCGGCGTGGCCGTGCAGGAACACCCACCGCTGCGGGTCGATCCCCAGGTCGTGGGCGGTGCCGACCGAGGTGAGGACGACCGCGGCGCCCTGGTTGACCTGGTCGCGCGAGACGAGGAACCGCGGGTACGGATCGGTGATCATCCGGTTGCGGTCGTCGGTCGTGACGAGCTCCTCGGGCGTTCGGACCCGCGGCGCGGCGGCGTGCGGATGCCCGGCGGCGACCCGGGTGAACGGCGCGAACAGCTCGCCCATCCCGTGGGCGTGGGCGTCCCGGCCGAGGCCGAGCCGGGCGCGGCGGGCGTTCTCGCACAGCGCGTAGTAGGCGGCGGGGGAGAGCACGCCGTGCGCCTCGGCGACCGGGCTGCGCAGCTCCGAGCCGTACCCGCGGTCCTCCAGCGTGCCGCCGACGTGCTCGCTGTGGTCGGGCCGCTCGGCCTCGGGGCGCGACATCAGGTCCCGCACGGTCGACATCGCCTCGGCCCCGACGAGCAGCACCGCCCCGGCCTCCCCGCGGGCGATCGCGCCGGCGAACTCGCCGACGAGGCGTTGCGGGGACTGCCCGCCGACGACGTCGAGCACCGCCCGCCGCGGGTCGGCGCCGACGCGGCGGGCGACCGCGCGCGGGTAGTTGTCCGCCCGGCCCAGCGGCGCGACCGCCCCGGGCAGCGACATCTCGAACTGCCGCACCCCCGCGACGACGGCCAGCGCCGCCGCCACCGCGGCCGGGTCCGCACCGGTGTCGGCGAGCGCCGCGGCGGCCGCGGCGGCACCGAGCCCGACCGGTGACAGCGCGGCGTAACCGGGCTCGCCGATCCGCTCGGAGGCCTCCCCGACCCCGACGACGACGGGTGTCCGCGGGTCGAGGTTCATCCGACCAGCCCCGCGAGCGCGGCGATGCGCTGCTCGCAGTCGTGCGCCATCTCCCGGGTGATCTCGCCCGCGCCGCGCAGCTCGGTGAACGCGCCGACGACCTGCCCGACGAAGAACGACTGCAGCTCTGTCGCGCCGGGGTTCCCGGCGTCGGCGGCGGCGTCGATGCTCGACCAGGCCTGCAGGGTCAGCAGCGGCTGCAGCGGCATCGGCAGCGGCGCCGGCGCGCCGGGTGCGGACCACGCGTCGTGGTAGGCGCTGCGCAGCTGCCGGGCAGGCTTGCCGGTCCGGGCGGGGGAGCGGACGGTGTCGCCGCTGCCCGCGGCGAGGAACTTGCGCTTCACCGACTCCGGCGCCACGTCCTCCACACTGGACAGCCACACCGAGCCGCACCACACCCCGGCCGCGCCGAGCGCGAGCGCGGCGGCCATCTGGTCGCCCGAGGCGATGCCGCCCGCGGCCAGCACCGGCCGGTCCCCGGCGACACCGACGATCTCCGGGGTCAGCACCGTCGTCGCGATGGTGCCGGTGTGTCCACCGGCCTCGGTGCCCTGCGCGACGAGCACGTCGACCCCGGCCGCGAGCTGCCGTTCGGCGTGCCGGCGGGTCCCGACCAGCGCGGCGACGACCGTCCCGGCGTCGTGCGCGCGCTCCACGAGGTGCGGCGGCGCGGTGCCGAGCGCGTTCGCGACGAGCGCGGGCCGGTGGGCGAACACCGCGTCGAGCTGGGCCTCGGCACCGCGCCGGCTCATCCCCGCCGCGATCGCGTCGCGCCCGGGGTCGACCGGCACCCGCGGGATGCCGTAGCGGTCGAGCAGGTCGTCGACGAAGGCGAGGTGCTCGGCCGGGAGCTGCGCACGCAGCGCGGCGACGAGGTCCTCCCGGTCGGCCCCGGTGTCGGCGGTCTTCTCCGGGACGAGCAGGTCGACCCCGTAGGGCCGCCCGTCGAGCTGCTCCTCGATCCAGGTCAGCTGCGCGTCGAGCTCCTCGGCGGTGTAGGAGACCGCGGCGAGCACCCCGAACCCCCCGGCGCGGCTCACCTCGGTCACCACCGCGGGGGACCGGTTGAACCCGACGATCGGGTGCTCGACGCCCAGCAGATCGGTCAGCGCTGTCCTGATCACACCGGTGAGCGTATTACGGACGAACACCGTCCAGAAGTAGGTCGGTGGTCACAGCACCGTCTGGCAGGATCGCCGCCGTGCCCCCGCCGTCGCGCCGCAGCGGACGTCCGCGCGACCCGGACGTCGACCGTCGCGCCCTCGCCGCCGCCCGCGAGGTCTACGGCGAGCGCGGCTGGTCCGGGCTGTCGCTGGAGGAGGTGGCCCGCCGGTCGTCGATCGGGAAGGGGTCGCTGTACCTGCGCTGGCCGACCCGGGCGGCGCTGCTCGTGGCGGCGGTGCGCGACCGGGCCCGCTTCGTCGCCGACATCGACACCGGCTCGCTGCGCGAGGACCTGGTGACCTTCGCCGAGCTGTGGACGGCGTTCGCCACGAGCGACGACGGCCGGCTGGTCGAGCGGCTGCTCGTCGACTCCCACCGGGTCCCGGAGATCGCGGGGGCGCTCGCCGACGACGCCTATCCCGAGCACGTCCGCGGCGCCCGGACGATGGTGCGCCGCGGCATCGAGCGCGGCGAGCTCCCGGCCGGGACGTCGGTGGCGCTGGTCGCGGACCTGGTCGCGGGGGCGGTGCGCAACCACGTCGCGACCACCCCCGCACACCTTGCCGCCCGCGACGACGCCCGGGGACACGCGGTGGCGGTCGTCGACACCGTCCTGGCCGGGGTACGGGCGCGGGCTCAGCCCTCGCCGTAGGCGGCGGCGATCTCCTGCGGCCCGGCCCACCGGCTGTAGGTGGGGCCCTGCGGCCAGCCCTCCGGCGAGTCCTGCCAGACCTCCTGGCGGCCGTAGGGCAGCACGTCGACCAGCGGGAACAGGTAGGACAGCTGCTCGGTGCCGCGGCCGTCGGTGTGCCAGGTGCGGAAGACGCGGTCGCCGTCGCGCAGGAACACGTTGACCGCGAAGCCGCCCCCGGGCGGGGCGCCGACGTCGGTGCCGAAGCTGCTGTGGGCCGTCGAATACCAGGTCATGGTGTTGCCGACGCGACGCCGGTAGACCAGCGCCTCGTCGATCGGGCCCTGGGTGACGATCACGAAGCGGGCGTCGAACTTCTCCAGGCCGGCGAGCCGGGTGAACTGCGAGGTGAACCCCGTGCACCCGCCGCACTGCCAGTCGGCGCCGTCGTGCCACATGTGGCTGTAGACGATCAGCTGCGGGTGGCCGTCGAAGATCTCGGCGAGGCGGACGGGGCCGTCCTCTCCGCGCAGGACGTAGTCGGGCATCTCGACCATCGGCAGCCGGCGACGGGCGGCGGCGATGGTGTCGAGCTCGCGGGTGGCGGCCTTCTCGCGGACGCGCAGCGCGGCGAGCTCGCGCTCCCAGGTGGCGGTGTCGACGACGGGTGGCAGGGCGGCGGTGATCGGCTCGGTCATGTGAGGCGTGACCGGCGTCGCGCCCGGAACTCATCGCTCACAGACCGCGCACAGCGACCGGACAGCATCGCGACAGTGCCGGCGTCGACGGTGGGGTCCTGCCGCCACGACCCCTGAGGAGATCATCCGTGAGCACTGCGACCCCGGTCCGGCCGGGACGGGACCGCGCCGGCGCGCCGCCCGCCCCGGCGCAGACCGCCGCCCCGCCCGCCGTCCCGCCGGGGCGGGTGGCCCGCCTGCTGCGTGGCCCGGCCGGTGACCCGGGCTGGGCGCGGCCGGGGCTGCTCGTCCTGCTCGCCGGGACGGCGTTGCTGTACCTGTGGGACCTGTCGGCCTCGGGCTATGCCAACGACTTCTACGCCGCCGCGGTGCAGGCCGGGACGCAGTCGTGGAAGGCATGGCTGTTCGGGTCGCTGGACTCCGGGAACGCGATCACCGTCGACAAGCCGCCCGCGGCGCTGTGGGTGATGACGGCGTCGGCGCGGCTGTTCGGGTTCTCCTCGTGGAGCCTGCTCGTGCCGCAGGCGCTGATGGGTGTGGGCGCGGTGGCCCTGCTGCACGCGACGGTGCGGCGGTGGGCCGGGCCCGCCGCGGGGCTGCTCGCGGGTGCGGTGCTGGCGCTGACCCCGGCGGCGGTGCTGATGTTCCGGTTCGACAACCCGGACGCGCTGCTGACGCTGCTGCTGGTCGCCGCGGCCTGGGCCGGCTCGCGCGCCGTCGACGCCGCCTCGGTGCGGGCGTCCACCTGGTGGCTGGTCGCGGCCGGGTCGGCGGTCGGGTTCGCGTTCCTCACGAAGATGGGGCAGGCGCTGCTGGTCGTCCCGGCGCTCGGGCTGGTGTACCTGGTCGCCGGCTCGCCGCGGCTGCGGACCCGGATCGTGCAGATGGGCGCCGCGGTGGCGGGGATGGTCGTCTCCGCGGGGTGGTTCATCGCGCTGGAGGAGCTGTGGCCCGCGTCCGACCGGCCCTACATCGGAGGATCGACGACGAACTCGCTGCTCGAGCTCGCGCTGGGCTACAACGGCCTCGGCCGGCTGCTCGGCGGCACCGGCAACGGTGGCGGCCCCGGCGGGGGAGGCGGTGGTGGCAACACCGGCTTCGGCGGCGCGGCCGGTCCGTTGCGGCTGTTCACCGGTGAGCTCGCCTACGAGATCTCCTGGCTGCTGCCTGCCGCGCTGATCCTGCTCGTCGCGGGGCTGTGGGTCACCCGGCGGGCGCCGCGGACCGACCGGACCCGCGCGGCGCTGCTGCTGTGGGGTGGCTGGACGCTCGTCACGGCGGCGGTGTTCTCGATGATGAGCGGCACGATGCACCCGTACTACACGGTGGCGCTGGCCCCGGGGCTCGCCGGAGTGGTGGCCGTCGGCGGGGCGGCGCTGTGGCGGGAGCGGGGTGCCCGGTGGGCGCGGATCGTCGCCGCGACGACGGTGCTCGTCACCGGTGGCTGGGCGGTCGCGCTGCTGGTGGTGAGCGCGGAGTCGTTCTCCTGGCTGTGCCGGCCGGTCGGGGTGGTCACGGTGGTCGCGGCGGGGCTGATGCTCGCGCCCGGCCGGGGGCGAGCGGTGGTGCGGTCCGGTCTGGTCGCGGTGCTGGTGGCGGGGATGCTCGGGACCGGGGTGTACGCGGTGGCGACGGCGTCGACCGGGCACACCGGCAGCATCCCCTCGGTCGGGACGGTGTCGAGCTCGTTCGGCACCACCGCCGGTTCGTCCGGCGGTCCCGGCTCGGGCCCGGCCGGCCCGGGTGCGGCCGTCGGCGCGGACGGGTCCGGTGGTGCCGGGGCAACGCCCCCGGGGCAGGGCGGTGGCGGGCCCGGCTCCGGCGGTGCGACCTCGGTGGAGCTGACCTCACTGCTCGCCGCGACCCGGTCCTCGTCCGGGACGACCTGGGCGGCTGCGGTCGCCACCTCCCAGACCGCCGCGTCGCTGGAGCTGGCGAGTGGGACCGCGGTCATGTCGACCGGTGGGTGGGCCGGCAGCGACTCCGCCGTCACCCTCGCCGAGTTCCGGTCCTACGTGGAGCAGGGCCGGATCGCCTACTACGTGGCGGGCGGCCAGGGCGGCGGCCCCGGTGGGCAGAGCGACTCGACGAGCAGCCGGATCGCGACCTGGGTCGCCGAGCACTACACGGCGACGACCGTCGGCGGTCAGACCGTCTACGACCTGTCCGCCCCGACCTCCTGACCCGCTCGTCGCCACCTCGCGCACCCCATCGGATCGGTGGGGTGCGCGCGGCATCGAGGTCAGGTCGGTGCACGCGGTGGCGGTTCTGGTGCCGGACCGCAGTAGCGGTGTCCGGTCGGGGTGACGGTGACCACGATGCCGTCCGGTGCGCGGAAGACCTGCCACCCGGGTTGTTCGCGGACGTGGTTGTGGAACTCGCAGACCCCGCGCCCGTTGTCGAGTTCGGTGCGTCCGCCGTCGGCATCCCGATGGATGTGGTCGAGGTGGCGGACGGGTGCGTCGCAGTAGGGCTCGGTGCACCGGTTCTGCGCCCGGGCCTTCACGAGGGTGGCGAGCAGGCCGGTGAAAGTACGCCTCCGGGAGTCCCCGCCGATCACGATGCCCTGGTCGGTGAGCAGACGGCGCAGGGACTTGGCGCCCTCGGGGGTGGCGAGCAGGTCGGCCGGGACCGGTCCGAAGCCGGGGATCTCCGCGGGCAGCGGGGAGGTGGGGTCGAGCAGCGCCTGGACGGGGACGGTGACCTGGACTTCCAGGTTCACGGCGGTCGCGGTGGCCTGCCCGGTGACGCGTTCGACCAGGGTGTCGGCCAAGACCTGCCCACGGGTACGAGTCAGCGGTTCCGGAGCGACCTGGACCTCGACGAACGCTCTATGCAGCGCCGCCAGACATACGGCGCCCTGTTCGACCGGGACATAGGCGGTCAGATAGCTCATCGCATCCGGTGCCGGGCGCAGTGTCACTCGGCGTTCGGCTTTCGCCGCGTGGACGCGGGCGCGGAAACGGTCGGGGGCGATCTCGGCGACCAGCCGCCGCGTCATCGCCCGCAGCCGGCCGATCCCGTACCGGGTCAGGTCACGCACGGCGGCGAGCCGGGCGTCGACCCGCGCGCGTTGGGTGGTGTCGAGGTCGCGGCACTCGACGGCGATCGCGGTGACCTTGGCGGCGCTGAGCTGCCCGGTCTCATGGAGGCGCCGGACGTCGTCGAGCCCGGCGTGCAGGTCGCGGGCGTCGGCGACGCGGGTGCGGGCCTCGGTGGTGGAGACCCGGCAGGCGAGCTGGATCTGGGCGACGACGCTGCGGTGGAGCTTGTCGGGATCCAGGTCGGTCGGGCCGTTCTCCACGTGGGTGTGGGCGAAGGCCCGGATGCGCGTCGACTGCAGTGCGGCGAGCGAGGCCCGGAGCGTCTCGATCTCCTGTATCTGGTCGATCAGCTCGGCTTTGGACAACGTGGAGGTGTCGGCGGCGAGGGCGTGGTCGAGGTGGAACCGGAGCAGGGTGAGGTCACCCGATGGGAACCCACCTGCGAGCACGCCGGTGGCGTGGGCGGGTGGTTCCTGGGTGGCGGTCACACCATCGAGGATACTCGAACGTGTGTTCGATGACCAGTTTCCGTTCGCGATCGCGAATCCGTGGCCTGCGGTGATGCGGACCGCTCGCGACGGTGCCTCGTGGTGTGGGTGACTGCGCACCGTAAGGGGACAGTGCGATGCCGACCGGCTGCGTCGTGAGGTGACGCGAGAGGGACGGCCGCACCGGGTACCCGTCGTGACGGCGTGGCTGCCACCGGCAGGAGGTGGCGAGGACGGATCGCGCACGGCTCTGGGCGCCGGTCCGGGCCGGGGTCCGGCGACCGCGCCGGGGGGCGACGCGCGGACGAGTGCGGCCACCGGAGGGACGCTGCCACCCGGACGATGCGACCCGGAACCGCGGAGCCCGACAGGGCCCTCAGCCCCACTTCTCCCGCACCGAGGTGAACACCTTCTGCCCGTACGAGAACTCCACGACGTTCCCGTCCGGATCGGTCAGCGCGCAGATGTACCCCACCGGCCCCGGCATCTGCCGCGGCTCCCAGTGCAGGCACCCCGCGTCCCGGGCGCGGTCGGCGGCGGCGTCGACGTCGTCGCGGGTCGGCACCTCGATCCCCAGATGGGCGAAGGGGCGCAGCAACCCCAGCTCGCCACCCTGCTCGGCGTCGAACGACACCAGGACCAGCACCATCGGCGTCTCCACCTGACCGGCGTTGGACAGCCAGGCGCTCCGCCCGGCGTCGTCGGAGAAGCGTTCGACGACGGTGAGGGGTGTCATCGTCGTGTAGAAGTCGATGGCGGCGTCGAGGTCGCCGGTGGGCAGCGCGACGTGGGTCCACCGCGCCTCGGTCAGCTGTGCGTCGGTCACGGGGATTCTCTACCCGACGACGCCGCGGTCGTGCAGCCCACCGATGGTGCGCGCGTCGAGACCGAGGACGTCGGCGAGTACCTCGTCGGTCTCCCGGCCCAGCTCGGGGGCGGCACCGGGGTCACCGTGGTCGGCGTCCCACCGGATCGGCGAGCGCGCGGTGATACCGGTGGCGCCACCGGGGAGCGCCAGATCGGCGAGCAGCGGGTGCCCTCCGGCGCGGTGCTCGGCGACGACGTGGGTCATCCCCTGGTAGCGGCCCCACAGGACGCGGGCCCGGTTCAGCTCGGACTCCACGGTCGCCGAGTCGCGCGCGGCGAACCACGGCCGCAGCACCGCCGCGATCGTCTCGCGCAGCCGGTAGCGCTCGGTCTCCGAGGTCAGGTCGGCGTCGAGGGCGGGCTCCAGTGCGGCGAACACGTCACCGGTCCCGGTGACCGACACCAGGGCGTTCCACTGCGCCGGGGTCAGCGCGACGACCATCACCCGGTTCCCGTCGGAGCAGGCGAAGTCGACACCGAAGCTGCCGTAGACGTGGTTGCCGTGCCGCGGCCGCTCGTGCCCGCGCTCGTCGGCCTCGGAGAGCCAGCCCAGGTTGGCGACGCCGGCCAGCGCCACGTCGGACAGCGCGATCTCGGAGTACACCCCGGCGCCGGTACGGGAGCGCTGGTACACCCCGGCGAGCACGGCCGTCGCGACCGACATGCCGGTGACCAGGTCCCACGCGGGCAGTACGTGGTTGACCGGGGCCGCGCCCTCCTCGCTACCGGTGATCTGCGGGATCCCGACCTCGGCGTTGACGGTGTAGTCGACGGCGGGACGGCCGTCCGGGTAGCCCTGCACGCGCACGTGCACCAGGTCCGGTCGACGCGCGACGAGCGCGTCGTTGGCCATCCAGCGGCGGCCCACGACGTTGTCGACGAGGACACCGCGGTCCGGGCCCGGGGCCGTCGCCAGGCCCAGGACGAGCTCGCGGCCCTCGTCGGAGCGCAGGTCGATGCTGATCGAGCGCTTGCCCTTGTTCAGCGAGGCCCAGTAGTAGGAGTCGCCGGTACCGTGCCCGGCGGCGGGCCAGCGACCGTGATCGGGGCCGCCCCCGAGCGGGTCGATGCGGATGACCGAGGCCCCGAGCTGCGCGAGCGTCATGCCACCGGTGGGACCGGCGACGAAACTCGCGCACTCGACGACGTGCAGACCGGACAGCGGACGCGACATGGCGACCATCCTGCCCGGCGACGGGGCCGGACGGATCAGAGGTGTTCGATCAGCCGCTGACGGGCCAGGCGCTCGACCATCTCGGGGAGCGCTGCGGCGGAGACGACGTCGAGGTCGCGGCGGGAGCCGCGCACGACGTGGTCGACGAGGTCGGGGGAGAAACGGCCGGCGAACTCGGCGGTGAGCCGGTCGACGGCGCCCCGGACGGTGGGGTCGGTGACGGGTGGGTGGACGGAGGCCTGCACAGGAATGGTCGTTTCGGTCGAGGTGGTGTCCGGTACGCGGCGGGGTGCCGCGCCGCGCGGGATCGCGCGGTGCCGGTACGGGGTCGGTGGCACCGGCCGTGGCCGGGGCGCCGGGTGGGCGCCTCCCGGGGACGGTCCGGGCGGTTCGTCGCGGCCGGCGTGTCACCGGGCGCGATCGACTGGCACCACCGTATCGGACATACGGGCTGCGCGTCGACCGATTACGCGGGCCCCGGCTGATCGCGGTCGAGGTGGACCTCGCGGTCCGGCTCGACCGCGGCGACCCCGGTGACCACCCGCAGGGCGTCCGGGTCGTCGCACGTCCCGACGACCACCCCGACCCCCGTGAGCACCTTCTCCACCTGCAGCCCGGCGGCCGCGCAGGCCCGCGCGACGTCGTCGGCGACGTGCCCGTCGGCCACCGACACCAGCAGCCTCCCGGTCGTGCTCATCGGCCCGGGGCCCGGACGAGGCCCGCGCCGACGTCGCCCGAGGGCAGCGGCAGCCGCTGGGCGGCCTGCGTGAGCTGGGTCCACAGGTCGCGCCCGCGGGCGCCGGTGCGCTGCGACCACAGCGCCGCGATCCCGGAGACGTGCGGGGTGGCCATCGAGGTGCCCGAGATCGTGTTGGTGCGCTGGGGCATCGGCCACGACGAGTAGACGTCCACACCGGGACCGGCGATGTCGACCTGCCCGCCCTCGACCGCGGAGCTCGCCGCGGAGAAGTCGGCGATGGCCAGCGCGGCGTCCACCGCGGCGACCGCCATGATCGACGGGCTGTTCGCCGGGACGCCGACGAAGCCGACGTTCCCGGCCGAGCGCTCGGCGTTGTTGCCGGCCGCGGCGACGATCAGGGTGCCCGCGTCGAGCGCGCGCCGCCCGGCGTTCTCGTAGGCGGCGGAGACCTCGTCGAGGTCCGCGCCCAGCGACATCGAGACGACCTGCGCGCCGGAGGAGATCGCCCACTCGATGCCCTCGAGGATGCCGGCGTCGGTGCCGGAGCCGTCGTCACCGAGCACCTTGCCGACCAGGATCCTCGCCTCGTGGGCGATGCCGTAGCGGCGTCCCGAACCGGGGGCGAGCGGCCCGCAGGAGGTGCCGATGCAGTGCGTGCCGTGCCCCTGCACGTCGGCGACCTCCTGGCCGTCGACGAACGAGCGCGACTCGATCTGCCGCCCGGCGAAGTCGGGGTGGCCGAGGTCGAGGCCGGTGTCGAGGACGGCGACGGTGATCCCGGCGCCGGTCTCGGCGGCGACGTCCGCGCCGGTGGCCTGCAGTCCCCAGGTGACCTGGTCGTTGTCGGCGAACCGGGCCGCGGCGGGCGCGTCGGCGGTCTCCGACGCGGCGGCGCGCTCGGCCAGGAAGCCCGCCGCGTCGGCGAACCCGCGCAGGTAGTCGGCGCTCAGCCCGGGCCCGGACAGGGCGCGCAGCACGCGTTCGGGCTCCACCGACAGCACCCGGCGGTCGGCCCGCACAGTGCGCAGCCGGGCCGGGTCCAGCTCGGCGACGGCGACGCCGAGCCGGGCGAACAGCGTCGGGTGGGCCCCCGGGGTGTCGTCGCGGCTGCTGGTCACCTCGGACAGGCCGGTCAGCTCCGCCACCGCCGAGCGTGCCGTGTCGTGGTCGGCCACCAGGTCATCGCTGAGCACCAGCAGGTACCGGCCGGTCAGCGTGCCTGCGGTCCGGCCCGGGACGGCCGCGTGCGGCTCCACCATGTCGCCTCCGTCGATCGACTCGTGACCACCCATCGTGCCCCAGTGATCGCGCTCCGGCACGGTCTGCGGGCGAACGGGTGGTGACGACTCAGGGCCGCTGCCCGACCGTGTCCGCCAGCAGCGCCTCGGCGACCACGTGCAGCTTCCGGTTCGTCTCGTGCGAGAGCCGGCGCAGCAGGGTGAACGCCTCGTCGGCGGAGCAGCCGCGCTGGGCCATGAGGGCCCCCTTCGCCTGCTCGATGCTGACGTGCCGGGCGAAGCGGGCCCGCAGGTGGCTGTTCTCGGTGTCCAGGGCACGGGCCAGTGCCGCGGCGGGGAGGTCGCTGCCGTCGGCGCCGGGGCTGATCAACCCGGTGACGTCCTCGATGTGGTGCAGCACCCCGATGACCCGCCCGTCCGGGGCGGTCAGCGGGGAGTTCACCGTGACCCACACCCGTTCGACGAAGCCGGGCGTACCCGTCGCCGCGGGCACGTCGTGACGCTGCACCGGCAGGTGGTCGCGCAGCCCGAGGCGCAGCACCCGCGACAGCGACGCCGTCAGCCTGGCGACGCCGTCGGCGCCGGGCCGGTGCGGGTCGTCCGGCAGCGCGGCCGTCAGCGGTCTGCCGACCAGCTCGCCGGACGCGCGCAGGGTCGCCGCACAGAAGGCCGCGTTCGCCCCCACGACCGTGAGCTCCCCGTCGACGACCAGGTACGGGGAGCGCGTGGCACGGAACACGGGATCGTCGCAGCAGGCGCGCAGGATCTGCGCGTCCGAGGGCCCGGAAAGCATCTGACCTCCGCCGCGCCGGAACGCGACGGTTCGGCGGGTGCCGCGGCGAGCGGCACCGGAGACCTGGCCCGGCGCGTCCGGCAGATGATGTCTGCGGAAACGGTTCCCGGGGTGGACCCCGGGATGCCGGGCCGGTTGCTTGACCCTGCGTGCTCGCGTCCGGAACCTGACGGTTCGCGGACGTCGGGAAGAACGTTAGGACAGTGCGTCACGCCTGCTGACAGCGGGTGTCCGATTACTCCGGACGTCGCGTTCGCGACCCCCGGATGCAGTGACCGGATAGTCCAATCCATATCTCGAGTTACGGTAGGGTCGGGCCGACCCCACCCCGGAAGCCCCCAGGAGCAACGATGCTCGGTCTGATGCAGGACCGTCCCCTGACGCTGCCGCACGTCTTCC
Source organism: Pseudonocardia sp. 2-7 (assembly GCF_056341085.1). Taxonomy (NCBI): domain Bacteria; kingdom Bacillati; phylum Actinomycetota; class Actinomycetes; order Pseudonocardiales; family Pseudonocardiaceae; genus Pseudonocardia; species Pseudonocardia sp. 2-7. The sequence goes on along the minus strand of NZ_CP094507.1, from coordinate 3,890,975 downwards.
ACCGTGCCGAGCAGTACTTCGGACACAAGGAGATCGTCACCGCCACCCCGGCGGGGACGGTCCGCACCACCACGGTCGCCGAGTGGGCCGTACGCACCCGCCGGCTGGCCACCGTGCTCGACACCCTCGGCGTCTCCGCCGACGGCCGGGTCGGGACGTTCTGCTGGAACACCGACCGGCACCTGGAGCTGTACCTGGCGGTGCCGTGCACCGGCCGGGTCCTGCACACGCTCAACCTGCGGCTGTTCCCCGACCAGCTCGTCTACGTGGCCGACCACGCCGAGGACGAGGTCGTGTTCGTCGAGCGCTCCCTGCTCGGCCTGTTCTGGCCGCACGTGGACCGGATGACCACGGTGCGCCACGTCGTCGTCATCGACGACGGCGCGCCCACCGAGATCCCCGACGACCCGCGCATCCGGCTCCACGAGGAGCTCCTGGCCGCGGCCGAGCCGTTCGCGGGCCGGTTCGTGGTGGAGGACGAGAACACCGCCGCCGCCATGTGCTACACCTCCGGCACCACCGGCAACCCCAAGGGCGTCGTCTACTCGCACCGCTCGACGCTGCTGCACTCGCTCGCGACCCTGTTCGCCGACGGCGTCGGGCTCTGCGAGCGCGACGTGGTCCTGCCGGTCGTCCCGATGTTCCACGCCAACGCCTGGGGCCTGCCCTACGGCTGCCTGCTCGCCGGCACCTCGCTGGTGCTGCCCGGGCCCGGCATGACCCCGGACGCGGTCCTGACACTGATCCAGGACCACCGGGTCACCGTCGCCGCGGGCGTCCCGACGATCTGGATGGGCCTGCTGCCCAGGCTCGGCGAGTACGACTGCTCGTCGCTGCGGGTCCTGCTCTGCGGCGGCTCGGCGGTGCCGAAGTCGATGTCGGAGGGCTTCCGCACCGCGATCGGCCTGCCGGTCCTGCAGGGATGGGGGATGACCGAGACCTCGCCGGTGGCGACCCTGGGCGTGCTGCGCTCCCAGCACGACGATCTGTCCGACGACGACAAGGCCACCGTGCGCGCCCTGCAGGGCCCCCCGGTCCCGCTCGTCGACCTGCGCATCGCCGACCCCGAGACCGGTGCCGAGCAGCCCTGGGACGGCACCACCAGCGGTGAGGTGCAGGTGGCGGGCCCGTGGATCGCCTCGGAGTACTACCGCGGCGAGGGCGGCGGCACGCAGTTCACCTCCGACGGCTGGCTGCGCACCGGCGACGTCGCCGTCGTCGACGGCTCGGGCTACGTCAAGCTCGTCGACCGCACCAAGGACCTGGTCAAGTCCGGTGGTGAGTGGATCAGCTCGGTGGAGCTGGAGAACGAGATCATGGCGCACCCGAAGGTCGCCGAGGCCGCGGTCATCGCGATCCCGCACGAGCGCTGGGTGGAGCGCCCGATGGCCTGCGTCGTGGTGAAGGACGGCGAGACCCTCACCGCCGACGAGCTCCTCGCCTTCCTCACCGACCGGGTCGCCAAGTGGTGGCTCCCCGACGCCGTCGAGTTCATCGACGAGGTGCCCAAGACGAGCGTCGGCAAGTTCTCCAAGAAGACCCTGCGGGAGAAGTTCGAGGGCTACTCGCTGAGCTGAGCGGCCGCCTCGCGGTCCGTGGTCCCGGTGCGTGGCGCCGGGACCACGGCCGCGCCGCCCTGCTCGGGGATGACACCGTCCGGGACGGCCGCGGCGGCCCCGGCGAGCAGGTCGAGGCAGTGCACCTCGCCGCACCCGTCGCCGACGACCACCGTCCCGCCCCCCACCGCGACCGCGGTCAGCGGCGCGTCCAGCGGCACCCGGCCGAGCGCCGTCGCGGAGGTCAGGTCCCACAGCACCGCCGTGCCGTCCGAGCCCGCGGTCACCGCGCGGCACCGGCCCGCACCGGCGGCCGCGGTCAGGTGCGCCGCGTCGGCGCGCACCGTCGTCACCGCGGCCGACCCGGCCCGCCAGACGTGCACCCGGCCGTCGGCGTCGCAGACCACGCCGTGGCAGCCGTCGTCGTCGACGGCGACGGCGGTGACCAGCCCGGCCGGCAGCGCCGCCGTGACCACCTCCGCCGAGGCGGGCCGCCAGCAGGCCAGCAGGCCGTCCGCGGCGAGCAGCACCGTCGCCCCGCCGGGGGTCGGCGCGGCCACCCGCGGTGCCGACGGCAGCCGGGTGGTGCGGAAGGCCCGCCCGCTGCGCGCGTCGCGCACGGCGACCGTGCCGTCCGGCTCGCCGGTCACGACCAGCGCGCCCCGCCCGGCCAGCACACGGCCGGGCAGCGACACCGCACCGGCCCGGACCCCGGTCGTCGCGTAGCGCTCCTCGACGGTCGCGGTCCCGGTGACGGCGAACAGCCTCGTGCCGGACGGGTCGAACCACAGCGGGCCCGCACCGGCCGGGGCGCCCCAGCGGCGCGCGCCGGTGGCCGGGTCGTGCGCGAGCAGCCCGTCGGAGCGGCGACCGGCCGAGACGACCAGGCCCGAGCCCGCGGCGACCGCACCGACCGCGGGGGAGACCCCGGCGTGCCCGCCGGCACCCGGCCGGGCCCGTGCCGAGTCCCAGACCAGGACGCGGCCGTGGTCGTCCCCGGTCGCGACGACGGTGCCCGCGGCGTCGGCGGTGACCGCCCGCACCGCGGCGCCGTGCCCGGCGAGCTCGGCGACCGGGCCGGGGCCGCTGGTCGGGACGAGCTGCACGGTCCCGTCCACCCGCCCGACGACGACCCGGCCCTCACCGGCGCACGCTGCCGCGGTGGCGGCGACGCCGTCGCCGGGGACGTCGAGCCGTACCGCGTCCTGCGGCACCCCGTCGACCAGCGCGAACACGTGCAGCGCACCGTCGGCGGTGGCCGCGAGCAGCTGCCCCGCGGTCGGCACCACCACGGCGACCACGGCTGGCCCGCCCTCCAGCAGCCCCAGCGGGGCCCCGGTGGCCGGGTCCCAGGACCGCAGCGTGCCGTCCACCCCGCCGGACACGACGGTGCCCTGGCCGGTCGCGGTCAGTGCGGTCACCGGGCCGGCGTGCCCGCGGGCGACCGAGACGGCCGCGCCGCTGGTCACGTCCCACACCCGCACCGCGCCGTCGGCGCCGCCCGCGACCACCCGGGTCGGGGCGGTCCCGGTCACCGCGAGCGCGGTCACCGGGCCGGGCCGCCCGGCCAGGGTCGTGACCTCGGCGCCGCGGGCCGGGCCGTCGGTGGCCAGCACCCGCACCTCGGGGTCGTCACCGGCGAGGGCGACCAGGCCGCCGTCGGGGGACAGGGCGACCGTCCGGGCGTGGACCGCGGAGGCCGGGGGCCGCGGACCGCCGGGCCCGGCGAGCGGGTCCGGGACCGCGTGCCCGGTCCCGGCGTCCCAGGCACCGCTCTCACCGGAGGCGTCGAGCGACAGCAACAGGCCGTCCGGTCCGGCGAGCAGCGCGACGACCGCGTCCCCGTGGCCCTCCAGGACCCGGCTCAGCGCGGCCGACGGCGGCCGGGTGCGCCAGCGGGTGGTCAGCGCGGGGACGCCCTGGGCGGTGAGCCGGGCCCGGGCGGCCCCGGCCAGCGCGGCCTCCCCGGCCAGGACGGCCCCGGCGAGCAGGTGCTGGGCGACCGGCGCGGTGCCGGAGCGGCGCAGGTGGTGCGCCTCGAGGTCCAGGACGCGGCGCAGCGCCTCGGGTGTCACCCCGTCCGGCGCGACGCCCGGGTGCTCCCCGTACGGCGGTTCGCCGGCGGCGATGCGCCGTTCCAGCCCGTCCCAGAACGTCTCGACGGCCATGCGTGTGAGCCCTCCCCGGGGTCGCGTTCGGTTACCTGTCGTGGCCCCGCGCCCCATCGTTAACGCGGGAGGGGGTGTCGCCACCCGAACCGGCGGTGACCGGCGGCGAGCCCTCGGTGACCGGCGCGCGGCCCGTGGGTGTCGGGGGCAGGGGCTACCGTCCGTCCCGTGCCCGCCACCACTCGTGCCGTCCTCTCGCTCGCCGAGATCGCGGTGTTCGCGCCGCTGGTCATCGCGCGTCGCACCGCCCGGATGCTCACCTCGGGCTTCCCGCCCCCGGCGCGTGAGGTCCGCGAGTTCCACCGGATGTGGGCCGAGAAGGTCGACGGGTTCTCCCGGGCCGCGGTCGTCCTGGTCACCTCGAAGCCGGGGCCGGAGACCCTCGAGCGGGCGCTGGAGCCGATCCGCACCCGGGTGCGGGCCAACGCCCGCCGTCTAGGCTGACCGCCCGGCGAGCACTCGGGGGTGCGGTGTGACGGAGGGGACGGCGGTCCGGCGCGGACGGCGGCCGATGAGCGACCGTCGCCGCACCCTGCAGCGCCTGGAGATCTCCCGGGCCGCGATCCGGCTGTTCCGCGAGAACGGCGTCGCCGCGACCGGCGGGGAGCAGATCGCCGAGGCGGTCGGGCTGTCGGCGCGCACGTTCTGGCGCTGGTTCCGCACGAAGGAGAGCTGCGTCGAGCCGGTGCTGAGCCTGGCCACCGACGCGTTCACCGCGAGCCTGACCCGCTGGCCCGCGGGCGTCGGGCTGACCGAGCATCTCGCCGCGGACTACGCCGAGCACCCCGACGCGGGCCCGGACGACGGCGACCTCGTGCTCGCCGTGATCCGGATGAGCCGCGACGAGCCCGCGCTGCGCGCGATCTGGCTGGTCGTGCAGGAGCGGGCCGAGCCGGTCCTCGCCGGGATCCTCGCCGGCCGGTTCGGCCGTGATCCCGGCGACGTCGCCGTGCGGGTGCAGGCCGCCGCGCTCAACGGGGCGCTGCGGGTCGCGACCGAGGACATCGCCGCCGCCACCGCCGACGGGCGCCGTCCACCGGCCGCGCAGCTGCGCGAGCGGCTGTCGGCGGCCGTCGACGCCGCGACCCACGGCGTCGACGGCGAACGCGCGGCCGGTCAGGGGCCGACCCGCACCGCGTAGCTCTGGCAGACACTGCCAAAAAGGCACTGTGAGACGAGCGTCTCGTGGTCGGTCCCGGCCGATCTCATTACTGTCAGGCAGTGACATGAAGACACTCGACGACACCAGACGCGGGCGGGCGCCGATGAGCGACCGCCGGCGCGAGCTGCAGCGCCTGGAGATCTCCCGTGCGGCTGTGGCGCTGTTCCGGGAGCACGGCGTGCACGCCACCAGCGGCGAGCGGATCGCCGAGGAGGTCGGGCTGTCCGGCCGGACGCTGTGGCGCTGGTTCCGCACCAAGGAGAGCTGCGTGGAGCCGCTCCTCGCCCGCAGCATCGACGCCGTCGTCGCGACGCTGCGGCGCTGGCCGGCGGGGGTGGGCCTCGACGAGCACCTGCTCGCCGAGTACCGCCCGCCGGATGACCCGGTCGACGCCGCCGACGCCGACGCCGCGATGGCCGTCATCGCGCTGTCGCGCACCGAGCCCGGGCTGCGGGCGGTGTGGCTGGCGGTGCACGAGCGGGCCGAGCCGGTGCTCGCCGAGGTGATCGCGGCCCGCGCCGGCCGCGAGCCCGGCGACCTGGACGTCCGGGTGCACGCCGCCGCCGTCGCCGCCGCCCTGCGGATCAGCGGCGAGGACCTCGCCGTCGAGCTCGCCGCGGGCGTCCGGTGCGCCGACCCCGTCGACCGACTCGGCCGCGCCCTGCGCGCGGCCACCACGACCCTTCCCCGGGCAGGAGATCCCGCGTGACCACCACCCCGTCCCGTACCGAACCGGTACCGGCGAACCGGACCGGACCGCTGATCGCCGTCCTCGTCGGCGCCGCGTTCGTGATGATCCTCAACGAGACCGTGCTGAGCGTCGCGCTGCGTGACCTGAGCGTCGACCTCGGTGTCCCCGCCACCACCACCCAGTGGCTGACCAGCGGCTTCCTGCTGACGATGGCCGTGGTCATCCCCACCACCGGCTACCTGCTCGACCGCTTCACCCCGCGGCAGGTCTTCCTCACCTCGCTCGGGCTGTTCACCGCGGGGACCGCGATCGCCGGCTTCGCGCCCGGGTTCGCGGTGCTGCTCGTCGGCCGCATCGTGCAGGCCGGCGGCACGGCGATGATGATCCCGCTGCTGATGACCACGATCCTGCGTCTGGTGCCCGCGGAGCGCCGCGGCGCGACGATGGGCACGATCACGATCGTCATCGCGGTCGCGCCCGCGATCGGCCCGACGATCGGCGGCGCGATCCTGTCCGGTCTGGGCTGGCGCTGGATGTTCTGGCTGGTCCTGCCGCTGGCCGTGCTCGCCACGGCGGCCGGCGCCCGGTGGCTGCGCATCGACGGCGGCGGCCGCCCGGTCCCGCTCGACGTGGTCTCGGTGCTGCTGTCCGCCGTCGGGTTCGGCGGCCTGGTCTACGGGCTGTCCTCGCTGGGCGGCCACGGCGGCGGGGGGCTCCCGCCGTGGGCGCCGGTCGTCGTCGGGCTGGTCGCGCTGGCGGTGTTCGTGCTGCGCCAGCTGCGGCTGATGCGCTCCGACCGCGCGCTGCTGGACCTGCGCCCGTTCCGGCGCCGCCAGTTCGTCGTGGCGCTAGTGCTCACCGCGCTGGTGCTGCTGTCGCTGATCGGCGTCGCCGCGGTGCTGCTGCCGCTCTACCTGCAGACCGTGCTCGGGACGAGCACGCTGGTCTCCGGGCTCGTGGTGCTGCCCGGCGGGCTGCTGCTCGGACTGCTCGGCCGCCCGGTCGGCGCGCTGTTCGACCGCGTCGGCGCCCGCCCGCTGGTGATCCCCGGCGCGGTGCTGATGGCGACCGGCCTGCTGCTGTTCTCCACCCTCGGTCCGGGCACCCCGCTCGGCGTGGTCGTCGGCTTCCACCTGGTCCTGATGGGCGGGCTCGCGCTGATGATGACGCCGCTGATGACCGAGGCGCTCGGCTCGCTGCCCGACGAGCTGTACTCCCACGGCAGCGCGATCCTGTCCACGCTGCAGCAGGTCGCGGGCGCGCTGGGGACGGCGCTGTTCATCACCGTCGCCGCGCTGGGCTCCGCCGCCGCCGGGGCCTCCCCGGACGCCGACGGGCTGCACGCCGCGTTCGCCGTCGCCGGCGGGGTCGGGGTGCTGGCCGTCCTGCTGTCGCTGCTCGTCCGCCGCCGCACCGTGGCGGAGGCCCCGGTCAGCTGAGGGCGGCGCGGTGCTCGCGCTCGGTGGCGGCGCTGAGCACCTACACCTTGTCCCCGACCCGGAGCCCGGCGAAGAACTCCTCCGCCGGCTCCGGGTCGAGCTTCACACACCCCGCCGACGCCCGGTCCCGGTCGCCGCCGTGGAACGCGACCCCGCCGTCGGCGAAGAACACCGACCACGGCATCGGGGCGGGCTCCCCGTCGGGTGTCTCGAACTCGCCGCTGCGGTGGTCGGCGGCCTTGCGGTACACCCGGAACGAGTGTCCGACCGGCGTCTCCTGGCCCGCCCCGCCGGAGGCGACCGGGACCGGGCCGTAGGACACGACGCCGTCGGTGACCAGCCAGGCCCGCTGCGAGTCCAGGTCGACACACGCCCGCGCCGACACCGAGCACGGCGTGCCCGGCACCTGCGCCTCGGCGTGCGCCTGCCGCGCGACCTGGCTGTTCTCACCCTCGGCGGCACCCGAGGAGGTCTCCGAGGCGGCGGTCGCGCCGGCGTCGGCCGCGGCGACCCCGGCGCTCGCGACCCCGGCCAGGACGACCAGCCCCGCCATCGTCGCCGCCGTCCTCCGGCGCCTAATCGGTTCCGTCACCGGTGCTCCCCGCTCGTCGACGTCCGTCCCCCTCTCCAACGCACGGACGGGGCTCCCGTGACGGTCCGCCCACATCGGTGTGTCACCGACGGGTGACGGCCGGTGACCGGACGGGTCACGTCCCGTCGGGCATGTGCACCGGGTCCCCGACGGCGATCGCACCGGAGGTCAGCACGCGGCAGACCGCGCCGCCGCGGTCGTGCAGTGCGCGCCGCGCCCCCGGCCCGACGGCGGTCTCCATGACCCGGCACGGTGCGGCCTTCCGCACCACCTCCAGCTCGACGTCGCCGAGCCGCAGCAGGGTGCCGGGCGTCGTCGGGACGGTGCCGTGGTCGACGGTGACGGTGCGCCGGGTGCCGCCCGAGGGCACCGGGGCGCCGAGCGCGTCGGCCGCGGCGTCGAGCTCGTCGCGGCTCTGCACCGAGACGTGCCGGTGCCGGGTGCCGAAGTACCGGTCGCCGACGACACCGCTGCCCGCGACCACCTCCACCCGCTCGACGTCGTGCATCGGCGCACCCCGCTCGGCGGCGACGTGCAGCCCGAGGACCCTCACTCCACCGTCACCGACTTCGCGAGGTTGCGGGGCCGGTCGACGTCGCGGCCGAGCGCCACCGCGGTGTGCCGGGCCAGCAGCTGCAGGGGGATCCCGAGCAGGACCGGGGCCAGCTCCGGCTCGGTACGCGGCACCCGGAGCACGGCGTCGGCCAGCCCGGCGGGGAGGTCGGCGTCGGTCACCGCGATCACCGGCCCGCCCCGCGCCCGGATCTGCTCGATCGTGCCGACATTCTTCGCGAGCAGCTCGTCGTCGGGCACCACGACGACGCTGGGCATGTCCGGGGTCACCAGCGCCAGCGGACCGTGCTTGAGCTCCGAGGCCGGGTAGGCCTCGGCGTGGCAGTAGGAGACCTCCTTGAGCTTCTGCGCGCCCTCCCGCGCGACCGGGCTGCAACGGGTGCGCCCGACGAAGAACATCGACCGCGCGTGCGCCCAGCGCCGAGCGACCGCGGCGACCGTGCCGTGGGCGGCGTCCTCGGCGAGTACGGCCTCGACGTGGCGGGGCAGCGCCGCCAGGCCGTCGAGGAGCCGCCGCCCGTCGGCCACCGAGAGGTCGCGCACCCGGCCCAGCAGCACCGCGAGCATCGCGAACGACACGCTCATGGTCGTGACGGCCTTGGTCGAGGCGACCGACACCTCCGGCCCGGAGTGCAGGAACACCCCGGCGCCGCACTCGCGGGAGATCGCCGACCCGATCACGTTCACCGCGCCGATCACCCGGCCGCCCTTGCGGCGCAGCTCCTGCACCGCGGCGAGGGTGTCGGCGGTCTCGCCGGACTGGCTGACCGCGACGTAGAGGCAGTCCGGGTCGACGACCGGGTTGCGGTGGCGGAACTCGCCGGCCGGTTCGGCCGCCGCCGGGATCCGGGCCAGCTGCTCGACCAGCCCGGCGCCGATCTCCCCGGCGTAGTACGCCGACCCGCAGCCCAGGAACAGCACCCGGCGCACCCCGCGCAGCTCGCGCGGGTCCATCCCGAGCCCGCCCAGGCGGGCGGTGGCGAACCGGGTGTCGAGCCGCCCGGCCAGCGCGCGGCGCAGCGCGTCGGGCTGCTCGGCGATCTCCTTGGCCAGGAAGTCGGGGTGCCCGCCGAGCGCGTAGTCCTCGGAGCCGGTGTCGACGGTGGTCGGCCTGATCCGGGTGGAGCCCTCGACGCCGTCGGCGCGCACGGTGACGATCTCGCCGTCGTCGAGGAACACGACCTTCCGGGTGTGCCGCACGACCGCGGCCAGGTCGGAGGCGACGACCATCTCGCCGTCGCCGATGCCGAGCACGATCGGGCTGCCGTTGCGCGCGACGACGATCTCGTCGGGGGTGCGGGCGTCGAGCACCGCGAGGCCGTAGGTGCCCTCGACGCCGGCGAGCGCCGTGCGCACCGCGTCGGCGAGGGTCGCGGCCCCGCCGGCGAGGGCCTCGGCGACCAGGTGCGCGAGCGCCTCGGAGTCGGTGTCGCTGCGCAGCACGACCCCGCGGGCGGTGAGCGCGGCACGCAGCGCCTCGGCGTTCTCGACGATGCCGTTGTGCACGATCGCGACCCGTCCGGACGCGTCGGTGTGCGGGTGCGCGTTGGCCTCGCTCGGCTCGCCGTGGGTGGCCCACCGGGTGTGTGCGACGCCCGACCGGCCCGGTGGAGGGGCGTCACCCAGCAGCGTGCGCAGGTCCTCCACCCGCCCGGCGGTGCGCCGCACCGTCACCTTCCGACGGTGCGCCACGGCCAGGCCCGCCGAGTCGTAGCCCCGGTACTCCAGCCGGGACAGCCCGTCGAGCAGCACGCCCGCCGCCTCCCGCGGCCCCACATAACCCACGATCCCGCACATGCACGTTCCCCCGTCGTCCGCTCAGCCGTAGACGATCCGGCGCAGCCGCCGCTGGGAGACGTCACCAGGGCCGACCACCCGCGCGGCGAGCTCGGCCGCGATCCGCGGCCAGATCTCGTCGTTGCGCCGGTCGCGGGCCTGCAGCTCGCGGTGCCGGCGGCGGACGAACTCCTCGGTGGTCTCGCCGAAGTAGGCGACGACGTCGGCGACCACGCGGGCCGCCACCGGCTCGGCGAGCCCGGTGGTGGCGGCCACGTGCCGCACGAGATCCGGATCCACGCCGCCGATCCTGACCGGCCGTGAGGCGGAGGGCCAGGAATCTGCCCGGAATCGGGCAGGGATCAGCGATCGCGGGCGATCCGGAAGGTGAACTCCAGCAGCCGCCACTCCCCGTCGGGCTCGACGCCGTCGGGCATCGGGCCGCTGCGCGGCGCGAAGTCCACGACCAGGTCCTCCTTCACACCGAACACCGTGTCCGAGTCGAGGTGCTCCCCACCGGCGACGAACAGCTGCGTGATCAGCTGCCGGTGCCCCGGCGCCTGGATGAGGAAGTGCAGGTGCGGCGCCCGGAAGGGGTGCCGTCCGGTGGCGTGCAGCATCTCCCCGACCGGTCCGTCGGCCGGGATCGGGTAGGCGGCGGGCAGGATCGAGCGGAACCGCAGCCGGCCCGCGTCGTCGGTGCGGAACCGGCCGCGCAGGACGGGGCCCTCGGTCTCGGGCAGCTGCAGGTCGTAGAAGCCGTCCTCGTCGGACTGCCAGATGTCGACGACCGCCCCGGCGACCGGCTCGTCACCGGTGTCGGTGACGACCACGTCCACCCACAGCGGGGTGCCCTTCTTCCCCGCGGAGACGTCGGTTCCCTGGTCCAGCTCCGGCGGGCCGTCGGTGTAGAACGGCCCGAGCACGGCCGAGGACGTGGTGTCCGGGGTGCGGGAGTTGGTCAGCACGTCCACCACACTGGACAGTCCGAGGGTGTCCGAGAGCAGCACGAACTCCTGGCGCCGCTCGTCGGTGAGGTGCCCGGTCCGGGTGAGGAAGTCGATCGCGGTCTGCCACTCGTCCTGGGTCAGGTCGTGCTCGCGCGCGTAGCCGTGCAGGGTGGCCGCGAGCGCGGCCAGCAGGGTGCGGAGCCGCTCGTCGGGCCCGCCGAACGACGCGGTGACCTGCGCGGTCAGCGCGTCCAGGGTGGCGCGCACCGGGTCGCCCGGCCGCTCCCCGGCCCAGGCCCGCCCGAGCAGGGCACGCACGCCGTCGCGGGTCACCGGCACCGGGTTCGGGTACGGCCGCGCGACGGCCTGGTCGGCGAGCCGGTCCAGGTCGGCCTCGTCGACGCCCAGCCCGGCCAGCGACGTCGGCCCGCCGGCGGCGACGAGCAGGTCGAACACCGTCCCGGCCGGGTCCGGTCCGAGCGCCTCGGCGATCCGCGGTGCGGCGGCGGCGTTGTGGGCGATCACGTGCGGCAGCAGCACCGCGTGGGTCGGGGCGTGCGGCAGGTCCAGGGAGCCGCCGACGGTGTGGGCGAGCTTGTGCTGCAGCGCCATGCCGGCCCGGTCCAGGCAGGTCCCGGCCAGCCATGCCCCGCGCAGCAGCGCGTCGGTGTCGCCGTCGCGCAGCCCCGCGGTGAGCAGCCGCACCGACTCCAGGGCGGCGGCGTCGGTCAGCGGGTCGCGGTCGGTGCTCCACAGCGCCTCGACGGCGTGTGCCAGCGCGTTCACCGCGCTCGGCACCCCCACCCGCGACGGCAGGTCGGCGACGAGCGTCGTGTCGTAGACGACGGTCTCCGGCCGGATCGCCGGGTCGGTCCGGGTGGTCTTCACCCCCGGCGTGTCCACCCCCAGCTCGCCGAGCACCGCGGTGCACTCCGAGCCCGAGTACGTCGTGGGGACGACGACCTGGTCCGCACCGGTCCGCACCGCGAGCGCCTTGGACAGCCCGATCTGCGAGCCGCCCCCGATCGCGACGACGCAGTCCGCCCCGGCCGCGGTGAACGCCGCCAGCGCCTCGTCGGTCACCGTCACCGGGGTGTGCACGGCGGCCCGGTCGAACTGTCCGGCGAGCAGCGACCCGAGCGCGGCCCGCGCCCGGTCCGCCGCGCCCGCGGGGTGGCGGCCGCCGACGAGGAACACCCGCGACCGGCCGAGCCGTGTCACCTCCGCGGCGAGGTCGTCGATCGTGCCGGGGCCGAACACCACCCGCGCGGGGGAGGGTTCGTGGACGAAGCCGGTCATGCGGTCACCTCCGGGGTCCGGTCCAGGATGCTCGCCAGCACCTCGCGCAGCGCGGCCGCCGGGTCGGCGACGAGCGCGTCGCTGCGCCAGGCGACGTGGGCGTCGGGGCGGACGAGCACGCAGCCGTCCTCGCCGACCTCGCGCAGCCGGGCCCAGTCGTCGTAGAGGTCGGTGTGCTCGCGGCCCGGGCCGACCACGTGCGCGGCCAGGTCGATCCCCAGCTCGGCGGCGACGGTGTCCGCGGCCGTGGCCCAGGTGCCGCCCGCGATACCGGTGAGCAGGGCGAACCGGCCCTTGCCGGTGATGTCGTGGGTGGAGACCCGGTGCCCGTCGCGGCCCAGCCAGCAGTGCGGCAGCCGGTGCCCGGGCCGGGTCGTCGGCCGGTAGAACAGCTCCGGGTCGCGCTCGGGCGGCGGCTCGGGAGTGCCGTCGGCGACGACGCCGGGGCCGGTGTAGGCCTGACCCATCTCGACGCCGTGCGCGTTGAACTCGTAGTCCTTGGCCTCCAGCGCCGCCCGCAGCTCGGCGCGCCGCCGGGCCCCGGTGGGGGAGTCGTCGGCGCGGGCCGCCATCGAGGCGCGCATGGCCTCGGGATCGGCGCCCGGGGTGAGCCCGAGCGCGGTGAAGATGGGGCCGAACTCCTCCACCGAGCGGTTGGCGCGACGCACGATCTGCTCGCCGACGGGGGCGCGCTCGGCGTCGTAGGAGTCCAGCAGCCCCGGCCCGGCGGTGCCGCGCAGCACCATCGCCAGCTTCCAGCACAGGTTGTAGGAGTCCTGGATCGAGGTGTTGGAGCCCAGCCCGTTCGACGGCGGGTGGCGGTGCACGGCGTCACCGGCGCAGAACACCCGGCCCGACCGGTAGCGGGTGGCCCACTGCTCGTTGACCGTCCACACCGAGGTCGAGCGGATCGTCACCGGCACGGAGTCGTCACCGATCAGGTCGTGGACGATCGCCGTCGCCGCGGCGTCGTCGAGCTCCGGCGGGGGACCGGCGAGGTCGTAGCCCCAGATCGCCATCCAGCGGGTCCACGGCCGCACCATGCGCAGCACGCCCATCCCGATGCCGCCGACGTCGGCACCGGGCTGCAACACCCAGTACAGGACACTCGGGCGGTGCTCGACCAGCGCGGTGAGGTCGGCGTCGAAGACGATGTTCATGCTGCCCGCGAGCTCGCCGCGGCCGTCGAAGGGCAGGCCCGCGTCCCGGGCGACGGCGCTGCGCCCACCGTCGGCGCCGATCACGTAGCGGGCCCGGATCGTCAGCTCCGCCCCGGTGAGCCGGTCGCGCGCGGTGACGGTGACGCCGTCGTCGTCCTGGACGTGGTGGCTGTACTCGGTGTCGAAGCGGACCCGGCTGCCGCGCTCGGCGGCCCGGCCCACCAGGATCGGCTCGAGGATGTTCTGGGGCAGGTCGCAGTGCGACGAGGGGCTGGCCAGGGTGTAGTCGGCGCGCCGCGCGGGGTGGGTGCCCCAGGTCCGGACCCGGCCGAGTTCGTCGCCGGCGAGCGCGGTGCAGAACACCGTCTCGCCCATGAGGTGCGACGGCGTCCCCTCGGCGACGACGTCGGCCTCCACCCCCTGGTCGCGCAGGATCTCGACGGTGCGCTGGTTGGTGATGTGCGCTCGCGGGGTGTCGGCGGTCCACCGGTACTTGGTGATCACGAGGTGGTCCACGCCGAGACCGGCGAGGAACAGGGCGGCCGAGGAGCCCGCGGGCCCGCTGCCGATCACGAGGACGTCCGTCGTCACGGTGCTCACCGGCGCATCATCGTTGAAGAGTCAACGATCGTCCAGGTCCGTCGTCCGGATCCCCATCGCGCGTCCGGCCTCGGGGGAGATGTCGTCGGAGATCCGGGTGATGAAGGCGTCCATCGCGTCCTGCATGCGCGAGCGGAACGACGACAGCAGCGCCAGTGTCGCGACCGGCTGCAGCTGCTCGACGGTCTGCTGGATCCGGGGCGCGTCGCCGGCGGGCAGCCCGGCCTCGACGTGCTCGTCCCACACCTGCCGGGCGAACAGCTCGACGAACATCTCGGCGACGGCGCCGGTGTGGTCGTCGAGGCGCCGGCGCAGCCCCACCAGCGCGGCGGGCGGGATGCCGAGCCGTACGGCCTCCGCGGCGGCCCGGGCGAGGTCGGGCTGCAGGATGCGCAGCCGTCCGTGCGCCGCGGTCTCGACGACGCCCGTCGCGCACAGGTGCCGGACCAGCTCGTCGGCCGACACCGCGTCCGGGTCGAGCCCGAGGTGGGTGGGCAGCTCCGTCCCGTCGACCTCGACGGGCTCCTCCGGCTGCCACGGGGCGAGCATCCCGCGGTAGAGCCGCAGTGCCTCCTCGGCGGTCCGTCCGGGGTCCTGGGTGACGAGCACCTCGATCGCCCCGAGGGAGAAGCCGCGCCGGCGCAGCCCGTTGACCAGGTCCAGCCGGTCGAGGTGGGTGTCGGTGTAGCGGGCGGCCCGGCCGGCCCGCTCGCCCGGCGGGAGCAACCCGCGCGTGATGTAGGACCGCACCGTCCGCACGGTCATCCCCGCCCGGCGGGCCAGCTCCTCGATCGGGAAGTCCGCCACCCGGACGATCCTAGACAGTCGATCTCGACATCGTTGTTGGAGAAACCGATGTAACGTTCCCGCAGGTCGGAGGCCGACGCCGTCGTCACTGGTGACGGGGGTGTCGCCGTCCCAACTTGCCGTCGTCACCGAGATCGGGTCCGATGGTCCCCGACCGCGACGACGAGGTGGGTCATGACCGACGCCGTACTGCCGAGGGGGCTGCGCCGCGCACGCAAGGCGGCCGCCCGTTTCACCACGCCACTGCTGCCCGACGACTACCTGCTGCTGCTCAACCCGCTGTGGTCGGTACGGGAGCTGCGCGGGCGGGTGGTGAAGGTCGTGCCCGAGACGGCCGACGCCGCGACACTGGTCATCCGTCCCGGCCTGGGGTGGTCGTTCGACCACCGCGCCGGCCAGTACGTCGGGATCGGCGTCGAGGTGGAGGGCCGGTTCCACTGGCGGTCCTACTCGCTGACCTCCGAGCCGCGCCGCGACCGCAGGCACATCTCGATCACCGTGAAGGCGATGCCGGAGGGCTTCCTGTCCCGCCATCTCGTCGACGGCGTCGGGCCCGGCACGGTGGTGCGCCTGGCGCTGCCGCAGGGCGAGTTCGTGCTGCCCGACCCGCCACCGGAGCGGCTGCTGTTCCTCACCGCGGGCAGCGGCATCACCCCGATCATGGCGATGCTGCGGACCCTGGACCGTCGCGACACCGTCACCGACGTGGTGCTCGTGCACTCGGCCCCGCGCGACGGCGACGTCATCTTCGCCGACGAGCTCGACGCCCTGTCCGCGCGGCAACCGTCGTTGCGGGTGCAGCTGCACCTCACCGGTGAGCACGGCAGGCTCACCCCCGACGGGCTGGCCGAGTACTGCCCGGACTGGCGCGAGCGCAGCACCTGGGCGTGCGGCCCGGAGGCGATGCTCGACGAGGCCGAGGACCTGTGGGAGTCCGCGGGCCGGGGCGCGGCGCTGCATGTCGAGCGCTTCTCCGCGTCGTTGCGCGGGGGTGAGCCGGAGGGCGGCACGGTCACCTTCGTCCGCCGCGGTTCCGCCGCCACCTCCTCGGGCGACGGCGACGCCACCGTCGACATCGACGGCGCCACCACCCTCCTCGACGCCGGGGAGCAGGCCGGCCTCGACCTGCCCTACGGCTGCCGGATGGGCATCTGCCACACCTGCACCGTCGGCCTGCGGTCGGGCTCGGTGCGCGACCTGCGCGACGGCACCGAACGCCGCGGCGACCCCGACACCCCCGCCGAGAGGATCCAGACGTGCATCACCGCCGCCGCCGGTGACTGCGTCCTGGAGATCTGACACCGAGACCCGACACCGCTCACACCCAGGAGGAACGTCGTGGCCATCTCCGACGTCAAGGAGTTCGCCCACCTCACCGAGGCCGACGTGGAGGCGATCGGGCACGAGCTCGACGCGATCCGCGCCGACGTCGAGGAGCGTCGCGGCCAGCACGACGCCGACTACATCCGCACGATGATCACCTGGCAGCGGCGGCTGAACGTCGCCGCGCGGGTCACGCTGTTCGGCAGCCGGATCCCGCCGCTCTGGCTCGCCGGCACCGCCATGCTCTCGGTCGCGAAGATCCTGGAGAACATGGAGATCGGGCACAACGTCATGCACGGCCAGTGGGACTGGATGAACGACCCGGAGATCCACTCGTCGACGTGGGAGTGGGACAACGTGTGCCCCGCCGAGCAGTGGCGGCACTCGCACAACTACCTGCACCACACGTACACGAACGTGATCGGCAAGGACAAGGACGTCGGCTACGAGATCCTCCGGGTCCGCGCCGACCAGCCCTGGCACCCCGCCTACCTGGGGCAGCCGTTCTGGAACGTCCTGCTGATGCTGCTGTTCGAGCACGGTGTGTCGCTGCACGACCTCGACGTCGACGGCCTGCTGAAGATGCAGCTGGAGGACCCCGAGGAGTTCCGCCGCAAGCTGCTCGACGTCGGCCGCAAGCACGCCCGGCAGATGCGCAAGGACTTCCTGCTGTTCCCGCTGCTCACCGGCCCCGCCGCGGTCTCGACGCTGACCGCGAACGCCACCGCGAACGTCGTCCGCAACATCTGGTCCTACGCGATCATCTTCTGCGGGCACTTCCCCGACGGCGCCGAGGTCTTCACCGAGGAGGAGCTGGAGGGGGAGACGCGCGGCGAGTGGTACCTGCGCCAGCTGCTCGGCTCGGCCAACTTCACCGGCAACCGCCTGATGCACGTCATGTCCGGCAGCCTCGGGTACCAGATCGAGCACCACCTGTTCCCGGACCTGCCGTCGAACCGGTACCCGGAGATCGGGGTGAAGATCCGGGCGCTGTGCGAGAAGTACGACCTGCCCTACACCACGGGCCCGTTCCCGCGGCAGTTCTGGCAGGCCACACGGTCGATCTGGCGGCTGTCGCTGCCCGCCCGCGGGATCCGCGAGTCCGAGCACCGCCGGGAGCGTCGCGGGCTGCGGCGCCGCCCGGCGGCGGCCCGGGCGGCCTGACTCAGCGCGTTCGCGGCCGCCGTCCGGCGGCCGCGAGCGACACCGCCAGCACCGCGACGAGCACGAGCATCCCGGCCGGTGCCAGCACGGCCCAGGGGGCGCGCTCGACGTAGGGCATGCCGTCGGCCAGCAGCCGTCCCCACTCCGGGCTCGGCGGCTGCGGGCCGAGGCCGAGGAACCCGAGCGAGGCCAGCGCGAGCGCGGTGCCCGGCAGCCGCAGCACCGCGTGCCGCACCAGCGGGCCGGCCGCGGCGGGCAGCACGTGCGCCCCGAGCGCGCGGGCGGGCCCGACGCCCAGCACGGGCAGCACCCGCACGTGCGGCTGCGCCCGGATCTCGGCCACCAGCGACGCCGTGTGCGCGGCCAGCGGCGCCCAGCTCACCAGGGCGACGCCGACCGCGGCCCCGACGGCCGAGGGGCCGAGCACCGCGGCGACGACCAGACCGGCGAGCACCGGCGGCGCCGCGTTCGCGACCTCGGCGAACCCGGTCGCGATCCGTGGCGCCAGCCCGATCAGCACGCCGACGACCAGCGCCACCAGCACGACCAGCAGCGCGGTCCCCGTGGTGAGCAGCGCCCCGTGGGCGACCCGGGCGAGCAGGTCGCGCCCGACGGCGTCGCTGCCGAGCGGCAGGGCCGCCGAGGGCCACGCCAGCCGCGGGTGGGCGGAGGTGAACGGGTCGCGCGGCAGCCCGGCGAGCACGACGAGCACGAGCACCCCGCCCGCGACCCCGGGCACGACCCAGCGGGAGCGGCGCACCGCCGTCACCGCGGTGGGGACGGGTACGTCACCGGTGCGGGCGGCCCGGCCGAGCACCGCCCGGCGGGCGGCCCCCGCCCCGGCGCCGGCGAGCACCGCGACGGCGAGCAGGGCCAGCACCCCGCCCTGCAGCAGCGGCAGGTCCAGGGTGGCCGCGGCGCCGAGGGTCGTGCGCCCGAGCCCGGGCACGGCGAAGACCTGCTCGACGGCGACGGCCCCGCCGGTGAGCCCGACCAGCACCAGCCCGATCTGGGGCAGCACCGGCGCGGTCGCGCGGCGCAGCACCGCCGCGGCGGTCCGCCGGCGCGGCAATCCGGCGGTCTGCCAGGTGCCGACCCACGGTTCGGTCGCCGCGGACGCGACGGACTCGGCGAGCAGGCGTCCGACCAGGCCGCCGGCGGGCAGGCCCAGCGCCAGCGCGGGCAGGACCGCGTACCGCGGGCCCGCCCAGCCGTAGGGTGGCAGCCAGCCGAGCCAGACCGCGACGACCACCAGCAGGAACGTCGCGAGCAGGAACTCCGGCAGTGCCGTCAGCGCGGCGCCGGCCGCACCCGAGCCCCCCGCCGTCCCGGCGCGCGCGCCGCGCACACCGCGGCGCAGGGCCGGGACGACCAGCACCGCCGCCACCAGCGCGGCGACGACGAGCGCGAAGCCCACCAGGGTCAGCGACACCCCGAGCCCGGACAACACCGACCCGAGCACCGGCGCACCGGAGGCCCACGAGGTGCCCAGGTCCCCGGTCGCGACACCGGACAGCCAGCGTCCGACGACCACCCACGGCCCGGCGTCGAGCCCGAGCTCCGCGCGGATCGAGGCCAGCGCCGCCGGCGTCGCCTCCTGCTCGGCGGAGCGGGCCCGCAGCACGGCGAGCTCGGGGGAGCGCTGCGACAGCCAGGGCAGCACACCGACGCCGGCGACCACCGCGGCCCCGGCCAGCACCCGCGACAGCGCGACGACGGCGCCGTCGCGCGGCCCGGACCGCCGCGGCCGGACCGGCGCCGGGACGGCCACCGCGGTCACGGCGCCCCCAGCACCGTGTCCGTGGTGACCAGATCGCGTTCGCGGGGGTCGCGGACGACCCCGTCGACGCGCGCGGACTCGCCCTGGATCACCCGCTCGTGCAGCAGCGGGACGGCGGCGTCGGCGGCGAGGACGGCGGCCTCGGCGCGGGCGGTCGCGGCGCGGCGCTCCGGTCCGGCCTCGGTGCCCGCGGCGCGCTCCAGCGCGGCCTGCACACCCGGGTCGCAGAACTGGGAGATGTTGAACCCGCCGCCGCAGCCGAAGTCGCTGGCCAGGTAGGCGACGGGGTCGCCGGAGTCGAGCACGGTCGCGCGGGACAGCACGAACGCGTCGAACGCGCCGTCGAGCGCGTCGGCCTCGATCGCCGCGTACTCGCGCACGTCCTGGGTGACGACGAACCCGGCCGCCTCCAGCTGCTGCTCCAGCAGCACCGCGACCTCGGGCAGCTCGCTGCGGTCGGTGAAGGTGCCCAGCGTGATCGGCACGCCGCGCACCGCCGCGGGCGCGGGGCGGGCGGCGAGCGCCTGCGCGTAGGAGGGGTCGTCGCGCAGCGGCGCGGCCCACGGCAGCGCGGGCCCGAGCAGTCCCTGCGCGACGTCGGCGCGTCCCTCGTAGGCGCTCGCGACCAGTGCGGCGCGGTCGACGGCGGCACGGGCGGCGGCGCGCACGGCGGGGTCGGCGAACGGGCCGCGGGCGGTGTTCAGGTAGAGCGTGTTGGTGCGCGGCATGGGGACCTCGTGCACCAGCGCGGGGTCGAGCAGCGGGTACTGGCCGGGCGGGACGGCCTCGACGACGTCGGCGGTGCCGGTGCGCAGCGCCGCCGCGCGGGCGGCGCCGTCCGGGACGAAGGTGACGTCGACGCCGGCGACGCGGGCGGGCTCGCCCCAGTAGCCGTCGTGGCGATCGAGGGTGGCCGAGGTGGTGCCCTGCACCGCGGTGAGCCGGAACGGGCCGGAGCCGTGCCCGACCGGGTCCACGCGGTCCCCGGTGTAGGCGGCGGGGGCGAGCACCGACAGCTGCGGGCTGGACAGGCGCTGCGGGACCAGCGGGTCGGCCACGCCGGTGGTCACCAGCACCGCGTCGTCGCCGTCGGCGCGGGCGGCGAGGTCGACGCCGTCGAGGATCCGCGGGGGCGGCGAGGCCCGGGTCGCACGGGTGAGCACGTCGGCGACGTGCGCGGCGGTCAGCGCGGTGCCGTCGTGGAAGGCGACGTCGTCGCGCAGCGTGAACCGCCAGGTCGTGGGGTCGACGCGGGACCAGGAGCTGGCGAGCATCGGCAGGGCGTCGCCGGCGGCGTCGAGCTGCACCAGGGTCTCGGCGGTGCGCCAGCGGGACAGCTTGAACGCGTCGTCGCTGAAGGGGGTCAGGCCGGAGCGGGGCGGCTGCAGCATCGCGACGGCGACGCGGTCGCCGGCCGCGCCCGTCCCGCCGGTCTGCGGTGGGGCGGCGAAGCATCCGGTGAGCAGCAGCGCGGACGCTCCGAGCGCGAGGGCTGCCGCGATGCGGCGGGGTCGGGACACAGGTGTCCTCCGGGTTCGTGGGTGGCGGGACGGTTCAGACGGACAGGGGGGCCGTGGCGCCGACGAGCGCGGCGACGGCGGGGTGCTGCGGCGCGGCGAGCAGCTCGGCGGTCGGCCGGTCCTCGACGACCAGGCCGTCGTGCAGGACGACGGTGCGCGGGCAGAGCGCCGCCGCGACCGCCAGGTCGTGCGACACCAGGAGCAGCCCGGTGCCGCGAGCGGCGCAGGTGTCGGCGAGCAGGTCGACGACCTGGTCGCGCAGCGCCGGGTCGAGCCCGCTCACCGGCTCGTCGGCGAGCAGCAGGCGCGGCCCGACGACGAGCGCGCGCGCCAGCGCGACCCGCTGGGCCTGGCCCCCGGACAGCTCGCCCGGACGCCGGTCGGCCAGCGCCGCGGGCAGGCCGACGTCGTCGAGCGCGGCCGCGGCCGCACGGGTCCGCCCGGCCGCGGACCGGGTGGCCGGGCCCCCGAGGCGGCGCAGCGGTTCGGCGACGAGCTCGCGCGCGGTCATCCGTGGGTCGAGCGACCCGGCGGGATCCTGCGGGACGTGCTGCACGGCGCGGCGGAAGGCACGCAGCCGCCGCACGGGTCCGGGACGGACGTCCGCGCCGTCGGCGGTGACCGACCCCGCGTCGGCGGGCTCGAGGGCGAGCAGGATCCGGAGGAGCGTGGACTTCCCCGCCCCCGACGTCCCGGCCAGGGCGACGCGCTCGCCCGCGTGCACGGTGAGGTCGACCCCGCGCAGCGCGGGCACCGGCGCCGGGCGACGCCGTCCGGGCCCGGGGTGGACGCGGTGCAGGCCACGGGCGACGAGCAGCGGGCCACCGGGGCCGGCGGACGCCGCGGGAGCGGGCCGCGGGGTGTGCGCCGGCAGGGGGGCGGGATCCACGACGCGCCCCCCGCGCAGATGCACGGCGCGGTCGCAGAGCTCGTGCGCGGCGGCGGTGTTGTGGCTGATGAACAGCAGAGCGGTCCCGGAACCGGCCAGGCCGGACGCCAGCAGGTCGAGCACGCGCCGCCGGTTGACCGGGTCCAGGGCCGTGGTCGGCTCGTCCGCGACCAGCAGGTGCGGGCGGCAGGCCAGGGCGAGCGCCAGCTGCACGCGCTGGCGCTGCCCGCCGGACAGCTCGCCGGGATGCCCGCCCAGGACGCGGCCGGGGTCCTCGATGCCGGTCGCCGCGAGGGCCTCCCGCAGGGCCCCGGGCCGGTCGTCACCCCCGTTGGCCCGCACCGCGGCCCGCAGCTGGGTCCCCACCGCCACCAGGGGATTGAGCGCGGTGCGGGTGTCCTGCCCGACGGCCGCCAGCCGGACCGCGCGGTCCCGCCGCGCGGCCGGGACCGCGCCCACGTCGGTACCGCCCAGCAGGACGCGGCCCCGCAGCGACGCGACGGCGGGGAGGCGCCCGAGCACCGCGGCAGCGGTCAGGGACTTGCCGGACCCCGACGGGCCGAGGAGCGCGACCCGCTCACCCGGTCCGACCCGCAGGCCCACCCCGTCGACGACGTCGCGACCGCCGACGGTGACCGTCAGCGCCTCGATCGCGAGCAGGGGGGTGGCGGAGCCGGGTCCGTTCGGGTGTGTCGACATCACCGGAACGATAACCACGACGGTTATCGTTTGTCGTCAATGTCCCGATCACACGCGCCGGCCCGGTCCCGGACGGGGTGCGACGACGCCGCGCCTGCGGCCCGTCGGCCCAGCGTGCCGGGGTGGCGGCGCCACGAGCCCGCTGACCTGCGGCGATGTGGAAAACCGACCCCCCTGTGAACGGCGTCCGACGGACCGTGTAACTTTCTTCCTGTCAGCGAGTGAGCCGGACAGAACGGGCCCTGAGAGGCCCGGTCAACAGGCCCCGCGGACAGCGACCCCCGGTGGTTCATCGAGTTTCTCGATGTGGTTACCTTTGTGGGTCAAGGCAATCCGTCTTCAGGATCCCGCCTCCTTTTCAGGGGGTTGGGTGAGTGCGGTGCGGGTGTCTTTTGAGAACTCAACAGTGTGTCGAGCTATTTTGATTCGGTTTGGCGTTTTGTGCCAAATTGTTTGTTTGGTTGCAGCATTCGATCCCGTCGGGTGTTGTGGCTAGTTGTTTGTTGCAAGTCAGGGTTTTGTTGGAGAGTTTGATCCTGGCTCAGGACGAACGCTGGCGGCGTGCTTAACACATGCAAGTCGAGCGGTAAGGCCCTTTCGGGGGTACACGAGCGGCGAACGGGTGAGTAACACGTGGGTGACCTGCCCTCCACTCTGGGATAAGCCCGGGAAACTGGGTCTAATACCGGATAGGACCACTGATCGCATGGTTGGTGGTGGAAAGTTTTTTCGGTGGGGGATGGGCCCGCGGCCTATCAGCTTGTTGGTGGGGTGATGGCCTACCAAGGCGGTGACGGGTAGCCGGCCTGAGAGGGCGACCGGCCACACTGGGACTGAGACACGGCCCAGACTCCTACGGGAGGCAGCAGTGGGGAATATTGCGCAATGGGCGGAAGCCTGACGCAGCGACGCCGCGTGGGGGATGACGGCCTTCGGGTTGTAAACCTCTTTCGCCAGGGACGAAGAGCGATTGACGGTACCTGGAGAAGAAGCACCGGCCAACTACGTGCCAGCAGCCGCGGTAACACGTAGGGTGCGAGCGTTGTCCGGAATTATTGGGCGTAAAGAGCTCGTAGGCGGTGTGTCGCGTCGGCCGTGAAAACTTGGGGCTTAACTCTGAGCGTGCGGTCGATACGGGCATCACTTGAGTTCGGCAGGGGAGACTGGAATTCCTGGTGTAGCGGTGAAATGCGCAGATATCAGGAGGAACACCGGTGGCGAAGGCGGGTCTCTGGGCCGATACTGACGCTGAGGAGCGAAAGCGTGGGGAGCGAACAGGATTAGATACCCTGGTAGTCCACGCCGTAAACGTTGGGCGCTAGGTGTGGGGACCATTCCACGGTTTCTGTGCCGCAGCTAACGCATTAAGCGCCCCGCCTGGGGAGTACGGCCGCAAGGCTAAAACTCAAAGGAATTGACGGGGGCCCGCACAAGCGGCGGAGCATGTGGATTAATTCGATGCAACGCGAAGAACCTTACCTGGGTTTGACATGCACCAGACATCCCTAGAGATAGGGCTTCCCTTGTGGTTGGTGTGCAGGTGGTGCATGGCTGTCGTCAGCTCGTGTCGTGAGATGTTGGGTTAAGTCCCGCAACGAGCGCAACCCTTGTTCCATGTTGCCAGCACGTAATGGTGGGGACTCATGGGAGACTGCCGGGGTCAACTCGGAGGAAGGTGGGGATGACGTCAAGTCATCATGCCCCTTATGTCCAGGGCTTCACACATGCTACAATGGCTCATACAGAGGGCTGCGAGACCGTGAGGTGGAGCGAATCCCTTAAAGTGAGTCTCAGTTCGGATCGGGGTCTGCAACTCGACCCCGTGAAGTTGGAGTCGCTAGTAATCGCAGATCAGCAACGCTGCGGTGAATACGTTCCCGGGCCTTGTACACACCGCCCGTCACGTCACGAAAGTTGGTAACACCCGAAGCCGGCGGCCCAACCCTTGTGGAGGGAGCTGTCGAAGGTGGGACTGGCGATTGGGACGAAGTCGTAACAAGGTAGCCGTACCGGAAGGTGCGGCTGGATCACCTCCTTTCTAAGGAGTCCCATCATGTGATGGGGCGCCACGATGCTCTGTGAGTTGTGCTCATGGTGAGTCTGTGGTTCCTTCATTGAATCGCATTTGCGGCCTCGTTCGTGGGTCGGGTGCGTTGGGTGGAACGCAGTACGTCGGACCGTTTGGCTTGGCACACTGTTGGGTCCTGAGAGGACATCCTGTGGTTCTTCGGAGCTGGGGTTGTTTTCTTTGGCCGCTCTGGTTGAGAGCTTCCTAACGCCTGCGTGTGTGGGTGGTGGTTGTTTCTTGGTCTGGTGTGGTTGTGGGTTGAGTGTTGCATAGTGGATGCGAGCATCTTGTTGTGGTCAAGTTGTTAAGAGCACATGGTGGATGCCTGGGCATCAGGAGCCGATGAAGGACGTGGGAGGCCGCGATAGGCCTCGGGGAGCTGTCAACCGAGCTGTGATCCGAGGGTGTCCGAATGGGGAAACCCAGCGCCCGTCATGGGGCGTTACCCGTACCTGAATTCATAGGGTGCGTGGAGGGAACGTGGGGAAGTGAAACATCTCAGTACCCACAGGAAGAGAAAACAATAGTGATTCCGTGAGTAGTGGCGAGCGAAAGCGGAAGAGGCTAAACCGTGTCCGTGTCAAGCCGGCAGGCGTTGCGGGTGCGGGGTTGTGAGACGTGTCGTTCATCTTCTGCCGAGGGTGGGACAGCAAGTGCCTGTGTTAGCGGAACGACTCTGGGATGGTCGGCCGTAGTGGGTGATAGCCCCGTACGCGAAAACACTGGGTTCTGTTGTGGGCGTGTTCTCGAGTAGCAGCGAGCCCGTGAAATTCGCTGTGAATCTGGCGGGACCACCCGTCAAGCCTAAATACTACCTGATGACCGATAGCGGACAAGTACCGTGAGGGAAAGGTGAAAAGTACCCCGGGAGGGGAGTGAAATAGTACCTGAAACCGTGTGCTTACAAGCCGTCAGAGCCTTTCGGGGTGATGGCGTGCCTTTTGAAGAATGAGCCTGCGAGTTATGCTTCGTGGCGAGGTTAACCTGTGTGGGGTAGCCGTAGCGAAAGCGAGTCCGAATAGGGCGTCTGAGTCGCGGGGTGTAGACCCGAAGCGGAGTGATCTACCCATGGCCAGGGTGAAGCGTCGGTAAGACGTCGTGGAGGCCCGAACCCACCAGGGTTGAAAACCTGGGGGATGAGCTGTGGGTAGGGGTGAAAGGCCAATCAAACTTCGTGATAGCTGGTTCTCCCCGAAATGCATTTAGGTGCAGCGTCGTGTGTTTCTCACCGGAGGTAGAGCACTGGATGGCCTAGGGGGCCGACAAGCTTACCGAAGTCAGCCAAACTCCGAATGCCGGTGAGTGAGAGCGCGGCAGTGAGACTGCGGGGGATAAGCTTCGTGGTCGAGAGGGAAACAGCCCAGATCACCGGCTAAGGCCCCTAAGCGTGCGCTAAGTGGGAAAGGATGTGGGATCGCCCGGACAACCAGGAGGTTGGCTTAGAAGC
Organism: Pseudonocardia sp. 2-7; assembly: GCF_056341085.1. Lineage (NCBI taxonomy): Bacteria > Bacillati > Actinomycetota > Actinomycetes > Pseudonocardiales > Pseudonocardiaceae > Pseudonocardia > Pseudonocardia sp. 2-7. Next base: position 3,865,312 of record NZ_CP094507.1, on the reverse strand, counting down.
AGCCACCCTTGAAAGAGTGCGTAATAGCTCACTGGTCAAGTGGTCCTGCGCCGACAATGTAGCGGGGCTCAAGCGCACCGCCGAAGCCGTGGCAATGACACTTAGGTGTTGTTGGGTAGGGGAGCGTCCTGCATCTGGTGAAGCCCGGGAGTGATTTACGGGTGGAGGGTGTGGGAGTGAGAATGCAGGCATGAGTAGCGAATGCAGAGTGAGAATCTCTGCCGCCGGATGACCAAGGGTTCCTGGGCCAGGTTGTTCCGCCCAGGGTGAGCCGGGACCTAAGGCGAGGCCGTCAGGCGTAGTCGATGGACAACGGGTTGATATTCCCGTGCTCGTGATAGTGCGTCCATGCCGAGGCTGGTGATGCTAACCATCCGAACCCACCTTCGTTCCTTCGGGAGTGTTGTTTGTGGGGGAGCGTGGGATCCGATCTGGTAGTAGGCAAGTGATGGGGTGACGCAGGAGGGTAGCTCCGCCACGCGGTGGTTGTCGTGGTGTAAGCCTGTAGCCCGAGTCCTAGGTAAATCCGGGGCTCATTTAAGGGTGAGAGGTGATGCGTAGCCGATTGAGGCGAAGAGGGTGATCCCATGCTGTCGAGAAAAGCCTCTAGCGAGTGCTGTTGCGGCCCGTACCCCAAACCGACACAGGTGGTCAGGTAGAGAATACCGAGGCGATCGAGCGAACTGTGGTTAAGGAATTCGGCAAAATACCTCCGTAACTTCGGGAGAAGGAGGGCCGGTTGTCTTGAGGCTCCTTGCGGGCTAGGGACGGCCGGTCGCAGAGACCAGGCCCAAGCGACTGTTTACTAAAAACACAGGTCCGTGCGAAGTCGCAAGACGATGTATACGGACTGACGCCTGCCCGGTGCTGGAACGTTAAGAGGACCTGTTAGCTCTTCGGGGCGAAGCGGAGAATTTAAGCGCCAGTAAACGGCGGTGGTAACTATAACCATCCTAAGGTAGCGAAATTCCTTGTCGGGTAAGTTCCGACCTGCACGAATGGCGTAACGACTTGGGCGCTGTCTCGACCACAGACTCGGCGAAATTGCACTACGAGTAAAGATGCTCGTTACGCGCGGCAGGACGGAAAGACCCCGGGACCTTTACTATAGCTTGGTATTGGTGCTCGGTTCGGCTTGTGTAGGATAGGTGGGAGACTGTGAAATCGCCACGCCAGTGGTGGTGGAGTCGTTGTTGAAATACCACTCTGGTCGAATTGGGTGTCTTAACCTCGGGCCATGATCTGGTTCAGGGACAGTGCCTGGTGGGTAGTTTAACTGGGGCGGTTGCCTCCCAAAGAGTAACGGAGGCGCCCAAAGGTTCCCTCAGCCTGGTTGGCAATCAGGTGTTGAGTGTAAGTGCACAAGGGAGCTTGACTGTGAGACTGACGGGTCGAGCAGGGACGAAAGTCGGGACTAGTGATCCGGCACCACCTTGTGGAAGGGGTGTCGCTCAACGGATAAAAGGTACCCCGGGGATAACAGGCTGATCTTGCCCAAGAGTCCATATCGACGGCATGGTTTGGCACCTCGATGTCGGCTCGTCGCATCCTGGGGCTGGAGTAGGTCCCAAGGGTTGGGCTGTTCGCCCATTAAAGCGGTACGCGAGCTGGGTTTAGAACGTCGTGAGACAGTTCGGTCCCTATCCGCCGCGCGCGTTGGAGACTTGAGGAAGGCTGTCCCTAGTACGAGAGGACCGGGACGGACGAACCTCTGGTGTGCCAGTTGTCCCGCCAGGGGCACGGCTGGTTGGCTATGTTCGGGAGGGATAACCGCTGAAGGCATCTAAGCGGGAAGCCTGTTCCAAGATGAGGTCTCCCACCACCTTCGAGTGGGTAAGGCTCCCAGTAGATGACTGGGTTGATAGGCCGGAGATGGAAGCCCTGTGAGGGGTGGAGTTGACCGGTACTAATAGGCCGAGGGCTTGCCACAACGAGTTGTTCGCATCCACTGTGTGACCCTGAGTCCACAACCATCCACACCTTTTCCCGGGTATGCCCGGGACGGTGTGGGGTTGGTTTGTGTGCTCGACCCCTGTCCCGGTTTCGGGGTGGGGTGATAGTTGGATAGTGTTGTCGGTGGTCATTGCGGTAGGGAAACGCCCGGTCCCATTCCGAACCCGGTAGCTAAGCCTTCCAGCGCCGATGGTACTGCACTCGCCAGGGTGTGGGAGAGTAGGTCGTCGCCGACATTCAACTTTCATGGGAGATGCCCCGGACTTTCGAGTCCGGGGCATTTCTCGTTTCCGGACCGTTTCTCGGTCCGATGCGTGCGGCCCGGCCCGGCCCGGCCCGGGTGGGGTGTCCGTTCCCGAGCGCTGGTGTGGGTCGTGCGGGGTCGCTGGTCAGGGCGTGCCGCTCCCCCGGTGGAGTCGGGGGCCGCATCTCGGTCCGGTCCTGCTGGTGGGCCGGCCGCACCTCGCACCCTTTCCTGTGGTCTCGCGCCCTCTGCAGGGGCTGCGAGGTCGCAGAAACGTGTGCGACGTGGGATGCGCGGAGGGCGGCCGGCGGGAACACCGGCGCTGCGGGTGTCAGAGATCGGCGCCCACGGCGTCGTCGACGCAGGAGAAGCCGTCGGCGCGCAGCAGCGCCGCGAGTTCGCGGTGGACCCGGGCGGGCCGGAGCAGACCCCCGTCGACGAGACCGGACCCGTCCGACGGGCCGCGTCGAGCGAGGTCGAACCCCTGGCCGCGCACCGTCCTCACCGCGCACGTCGTCGGTGTCGGGACGCGCGGACGGAACACGGACGGGGGTCGGGTGGAACCGGACGGGCCTCGTGTACGACAGTGACGGTATGGACTGTCAGGGCTACCGCGAGGTGCTGTCCGCCCGTCTCGACGGTGAGGCGGGCGACGACGAGCGCGCGGCGGCCGAGGACCACCTCGCCGGGTGCGCGTCCTGCCGCGCCTTCGCCGACGGCGCCGACCGCCTCGGACGGCTCGCGCGGGTCGGTCCGGCGGATTCGGTCCCCGATCTCACCGACCGGGTACTCGCCGCGCTCGGCGTCTCCGCCCCGGCACCGGCACCACCGCTCCCGGCCGTCCCGCGGCTGAGCTGTCTCGACGGCGGCTGCTGCAGCGGGTCGGCGGGACGTGCCCCGGTGGGCGCGGCGACCTCGGCCTGCGGGTGCGCGAGTACCTGCGGCTGCGGCTGCCAGCAGGGCGCGCCCTGCCGCTGCGCCGTGCGCGTTGCCTAGGGGAGAGGAGACGGCCGGTCCGGTGCGGCCGGAACCGCCGGGCGGTGCGCGCGGCGGGCTCGCCGACCGGCACCCGGAGCCACCCCGTCGGTGGCGCCGCGGCCGGTGCGGTCGTGATGCAATGGCGGTCCCGACATTCCGGCACCGCAGTGACGACGAGGGAGCCGCATGAGCGCACCGCGTACGCCCGGCCCGGGCGCGCTGTCCCCGCAGGCGTCACCCGAGCTCGCCGACGAGCTCACCCGCATCGCATGGCGGGTCGACCGCTGGATCGACCCCGGTCCCGCCTCGGTTGTCGCCGGGGCGGGGGGTCGCCGCCGTCGTCGCAGCGCTGCTCATGCCCTGGTCCACCCGCGGCGCCGGGTGGGAGGTCCTCGTCGGCCGGGCCGCGATGGGCCCGCTGCCGTGGCTGTTCACCGTGGTCGCGGTCGTCGCGGTGGGGGTGTCGGTGCTCGCCCTCCTGACCCGGTTCTGGCCGCTGGCCTGGACCGCGGCCACCGTCACCGGCGTCGGCGCGGTCACCGGGCTCTGGGCGGTGTGGTCGCGGCAGACCGCGGTCACCGGCACCGACGACATCGGGCCGGGCCTGATCGTCACCGTGCTCGGGGTGCTCGTGCTGTTCGGCACCTGGGCGCGCACCGTCGTCGCCTGCGGGCCGCGCGCCGCGCACGGCCCGCCCGCCTGACCCGGCAGGTCAGGCCACGAGCGCGGGGACCCGACGCGCGGCCAGGTCCTCCAGGACGCCGACGGCGTCCTCCACCGGCGGCAGCGCCAGCATCGCGCGCTGGGCCGAGCGCATCCGCGCGCGGACGTCGTCGTCGCCCAGGAGCCGGGTGCACGTCGCGGCGATCTCGGCGGCGTCGGGCGTGCAGTGCGCGCCCAGCCCGAGCTCGGCGATCCGGCGGGCGTTGTGCTCCTGGTCCCCGAACTGCGGCAGCACCGCCAGCGGGACGCCGTGCCGCACGGCCTCGCGGACGCCGTTGTAGCCGCCATGGGTCAGGAACAGATCCGCGACCTGCAGGAGCAGCGGCTGCGGCACCCACGGCGCGGGATGCACGTGTGCGGGCAGCGCCAGGTCGTCGACCGGGAGGCCACCGGTGGACAGCACCACCTCGGCGTCGAGCCGGGACGCCGCCTCGGCCACCGTGCGCAGCGCGGCGTGCGGGTCGACGGGGGCGCGGCGCTCGGCACGCCCGGCCATCGCCGGCATCGCCGTCCCCAGCCCCGCGACGACCAGCGGCCGGCTCCCGGGCAGCGCGCCGACCCAGCCGGGCAGCGTCTCGCCGCGGGAGACCTGGTCGTCCTGGCGGAACGCTCGCGCCGGCGCGATCTGCGGCCCCGCCAGCGAGAACTGCGGCGGCATGCAGTCCAGCCGCCCCCACCGGTGCAGCGCGGCCGGGTCGTCCGGGGCGGCGAAGCCGAGCTCGTCGCGACGCTCCGCCAGCGCGTCGGCCACGACGTCCGGCGAGAGGACGTTGCCCGCACCCGACGGCGCCGCCACGTACGGCACCCCCAGGTGCTCGGCCACCAGGAACCCCGCGGTCTCGCCGCCGTCGCGCAGCACCAGGTCCGGCGTCCCGTGCGACTCCACCAGCGCGAGCAGCGCCCGGGCCGAGCCCGTCACCTGCGGACCGGCGAACAGGGTGGGCAGCAGCGCCGTCGTCACCTCGGTCGCGGTCAGCGTCGCCAGCGCGGCGGGCCCACCGAGCCGGGCGAGGGCCGGGCCGAGGTGCTCGGCGGAGTCGGCCATCGTCGCGAACACCGGCGCGACGACGACCGGCGCACCGTCGAACACCCCCGCGATGTCGGGCGGGCACGCCACCACGACCCGGTGGCCCGCGTCGCCCAGCGCGCGGGCGAAGGGGAGCACGGCCCGGCCGTGCGAGGGGGAACCGGTGACACTGCAGAGGACGAGCACCCGATCATGATCGACCCGATCGTTGCGGTAAGCAAATGATCAGGTGCGGGTCCAGCGGCCCAGCACCATCAGCGTCCGGGTCCCGGTGACCGTGCCGTTGCGCCGCAGCCGGTCGATCACCTCCTGCAGGTGCGCGAGATCGCGGACCCGGACCTGCACCAGGGCGTCGAGGTCACCGGCCAGGGTGTAGACCGCCTGCACCTCCGGCTGGCGCGACGCCGAGTCGACGATCTCCGAGACGCTCGCGGTGCCGGCGTAGCGGATCTCGCTGAACGCCTCGACCGGCCAGCCCAGTCTGGCGTGGTCGACCTGCACGGTGAACCCAGTGATCACCCCGGACTCGCGCATCCGGTCGACCCGGCGCTTGGTCGCGGCGGTGGACAGCCCGACCCGCTCGGCCATGTCGGCGTAGGTGCGGCGCGCGTCCTCGTGCAGCAACCGCAGGATCGCATGGTCCAGGTCGTCGACCTCGGTCTCGGGCACGGCACCTCCAGCGCAACGGATCCACGGTCTCGTGGCCTGCTGACGGTATCCGTTGCGTATCCGCGGCGATCGCTACCACAGGCATTGTGTCGGGGCCGTCGTCGCGCTGTCCTGGTGCGGACGCGCCGCCCGACTCGCCGAGGAGCCGAGAATGACCGTGCTGGACGACAAGTACCTCGCCGCCCACGGTCGGGCCCCGATGAGCGGGATCCAGGCGCTGGTCCGCCTCGTGCTCGAGCAGGCCCGCCTCGACACCGCCCGCGGGTTCGACACCGCCTCGTTCGTCTCCGGCTACCAGGGCTCCCCGCTCGGCACCTTCGACGCCGAGCTCGGCCGCGCCCGTGCCCACCTCGACGCCGAGCGCGTGGTCTTCCGTCCCGGGCTCAACGAGGAGCTCGCCGCCACCGCCGTCGCGGGCACCCAGCTGCTCGATGCCGTCCCCGGTCGCCGCCACGAGGGCGTCGTCGGCTGGTGGTACGGCAAGAACCCCGGCCTCGACCGGGCCGCCGACGCGATCCGGCACGGCAGCCTGGCCGGCACCGCACGGCTCGGCGGCGCCGTCGCCGTCATCGGGGACGACCCGTCCTGCAAGTCCTCCACCGTGCCCAGCTCCTGCGAGCCGATGGCGCAGTCACTGGCGATGCCGCTGCTCGCGCCCGGCTCGGTGTCCGAGGTGATCGAGTTCGGGCTGCACGCCGTGGCGCTGTCCCGGGCCACCGGCCTCTGGACCGGCCTGAAGATCATCGCCGACGTCGCCGACGCGTCCTGCACCGTCGACCTCGGTGCGCTGCGCCCGGAACTGCTCGGCGTCCCCGCCCCGCCCGCCACCGACCGCGCGCAGTCCGGCCCGCTCGTCGGTCCCGCCGCCGTCGAGGCCGAGCACGACCAGCTCACCCGCAGGCTCGACCTGGCCCGCCAGTACGCCCGCGAGACCGGGCTCAACCGCGTCACCTTCACCTCCCGCGACCCGCACCTCGCCGTGCTCGCCTCGGGGACCGGCTACGCCACCGTGCTGCGGGCGTGCGAGGACCTGGGCCTGGGCGAGGCCGAGCTCGACGCGCTCGGGGTACGCCTGATCCGCCTCGCCATGCCGTTCCCGGTCGACGCCGACGCGCTCGCCGGGCTCGTCGGAGGCTGCGCGGAGGTGCTCGTCGTCGAGGACAAGGTGCCGTTCCTGGAGGGCCACCTGCGCGACGCGCTCTACGGACGCGACCACCGGCCCACGGTCACCGGCCGCCGCGACGAGCGCGGCCGCCCGCTGCTGTCCGCCCGCGGCCAGCTCGGCGCCGAGGACGTCGCCCGTGCCCTCGCCGCCCGGCTCACCGCCGCCGGGCGGATCCTGCCCGCCGCGGCGACCGCGCACCTGGAGCGCCTCGCACCGCCCAGGCCGTCGCGGATCGGGCTGGACCTGCTCGGGAACCGGACGCCCTACTTCTGCTCCGGCTGCCCGCACAACACCTCCACCCGCACCGGCGACGACACGCTCGTCGGGGTCGGGATCGGCTGCCACGCGATGATCGCCCTCGACGGCGAGCACCGCGGCCACCAGATCGGGCTGACCCAGATGGGCGGCGAGGGCGCCCAGTGGATCGGCCTGGCCCCGTTCACCGACGACCGCACCCTCGTCCAGAACCTCGGCGACGGCACCTTCCACCACTCCGGCTCGCTCGCGATCCGCGCCGCCGTCGCCGCCGGGGTCACCATGACCTACAAGCTGCTCTACAACGACGCCGTCGCCATGACCGGCGGGCAGCGCGCCGAGGGCCGGATGAACGTCCCCGACATCACGCGCTCGCTCGCCCTCGAGGGTGTGCGCCGGATCGTCGTCACCACCGACAGCCCGCGTGACTACCGCGGCATCGCCCTCGACCCGATCGCGAGCGTGCGTCACCGCGACGAGCTCTCCGCGGTCGAGGAGGAGCTGAAGGCCCTCGACGGCGTCACCGTCCTGATCCACGACGACCGCTGTGCCGCCGAGGAGCGCCGCCTGCGCAAGCGCGGGAAGCTGCCGGCCCCGGCCGAGAAGGTGCTGATCAACGAGCGGGTCTGCGAGGGCTGCGGTGACTGCGGCGAGGCGTCCACCTGCCTGTCGGTGCTGCCGGTGGAGACCGAGTTCGGTCGCAGGACCGCCATCCACCAGGCGTCCTGCAACACCGACTACTCCTGCCTGAAGGGCGACTGCCCGTCGTTCCTCACCGTGGTGCCCGGCACCCGGCCCCGCCGCGAGATCCCGGCGCTGCCGGTCACGCTCGTCGCCCCCGAGCCGCGGGTCGACCCGGACGCGACCCTGATCCGGATGCCCGGCATCGGCGGCACCGGCGTCGTCACCGCCTCGGCGATCCTGCAGATGGCCGCCCACCTCGACGGGCTCTTCGCCGCGGGGCTGGAGCAGGTCGGGCTCGCGCAGAAGGGTGGCCCGGTCGTCTCGGACGTCCGGATCTCCAAGCAGCCCCACCACGGGATCCTGCGCGCCTCCCGCGGCACCGCCGACGTGCTGATCGGCATGGACCTCGTCGGCACCGCCTCCGACGCGACACTCGCGGTCGCCCGGCCCGGACACACCGTCGCCGTCGTCAACACCTCGCTCGTGCCGACCGCGGCCATGGTCACCGGCCGCGTCGTGCTGCCCGGCTCCACCGACGACGCCGTCGAGCGGATCGGCGCGGTCACCCGGGACCTGCTCGCCGTCGACGCCCAGACGCTGTCCGAGGCGCTGTTCGACGACCACCTCCCGACCAACATGCTGCTGCTCGGTGCCGCCTACCAGCACGGGGTGCTCCCGGTGTCGGCCGAGGCGCTGGAGGAGGCGATCCGGGTCAACGGCGCGGCCGTGGAGACCACGCTGACGGCGTTCCGCTGGGGCCGGGCCGCCGCGATCGACGCCGCCGCCGTGCACAGCGCGCTCGTCACCCCGCAGCCGGCCCCGGTCGCCGTCGACGAGGCGTCCGCGGCGCTGGCCCGCTCGGTCGCCGCGGGCACCGGGTTCGCCGACCTGCTCGCCACCCGGATCGCCGACCTCACCGGCTACCAGGACGTCGCCTACGCCCACCGCTACGCCGAGGAGGTCCGCCGGGTCGCGGCCATCGCCGCCGCCCGGGCCGGGGACACGGCCGGGGAGCGCGTCGGCGCCGCCTATGCCCGTGGCCTGCACCGGCTCATGGCCTACAAGGACGAGTACGAGGTCGCCCGGCTGCACCTGGACCCGGTGGAGACCGCCCGCCGCGACGCCGCGTTCGGGCCCGACGCCCGGGTGTCGGTGATGCTGCACCCGCCGGTGCTGCGCGCGCTGGGGATGAACCGCAAGATCGCCCTCGACGGACGGCTGGCCGCACCCGCGTTCCGGGCACTGCGCGCGGCCCGGAGGCTGCGTGGCACCCCGCTGGACGTGTTCGGCCGGGCCGGAGTCCGCCGCGTGGAGCGTGAGCTGGTGGGGGAGTACCAGACGCTGGTCCGCGCGGCGCTCGACCACCTGGTCCCCGACACCGTCGAGGCGGTGGTCGAGGTCGCCGGGACCGCGGAGCTGGTGCGCGGCTACGAGGACGTCAAGCTCGGCAACGTCGAGCGGTTCCGCGAGCAGGCCCGGGCCGCGCTCGATGCCCTGACCGGCTGACTCTCAGCGACTCGCGCGGGCGGGTCTCAGGCACCCCTCAGCGTTGCGGCGCACAATCGCCCGCGTGGGGGAACGCCTGATCGCACAGCACTGGAACGACCGTCTCCGGGAGACCCGCACCCCGAGGCGGTGGCGGCGCCCGGAGCCGTCGGTGCTGCGGCGGCTCGCGATCGGGATCCTGGCCGGCGGGCTCGTCCTCGCCGGGTGCTCGGCGCCCGCCGCGGTCGGCGTCGCGGCGGTCGCCTCCGTCGTGCCGCCGGGTACGACCGGCGACCTGCCGAGCGCCGCGGCGCTGCCCGCGGCCACCGTCCTCACCGACCGCGACGGCACCCCGATCGCCTACCTCGACGAGCAGTACCGGATCCCCGTGTCCTACGACCGGATCGCCCCGGCGATGGTCGCCGCGATCGTGGACGTCGAGGACCGCCGGTTCTTCGACGAGTCCGGAGTGGACCCCGTCGGCACCCTGCGCGCGCTGGTCACCGACGCCGCGGGCGGCGCGGTGCAGGGCGGCTCCACCATCACCCAGCAGTACGTGAAGAACTGGCTGATCGACGTCGTCGACCGCGACGACCCCGCCGCCCAGCGGGCCGACCACGCCGACACCCCCACCCGCAAGATCCGCGAGGCGGTGCTGGCCCAGCGCCTGGCGCACGGCACGTCCAAGCAGGACGTGCTCGCCGGGTACCTCAACACCGTCGAGTTCACCGGCAACGTCTACGGCGTCGAGGCCGCCGCCCGCGCCTGGTTCGGCACCGACGCCGCGCACCTTACGGTCCCGCAGGCCGCGCTGCTCGCGGGCGCGGTCAACAACCCCACCCTGTTCGACCCGTTCCGCCACCCGCGGGCCGCGACCGACCGGCGCAACACCGTGATCGCGGCCATGCGCGACGCCGGGTCGCTCACCCCCGCCCAGGCCGCCGAGGCCACCGCCGCGCCGCTCGGGGTGCGCGCCGGCGGGCCGCAGGTCCCCGGGCACAACTGCTACGGCGCCACCGACGGCGCCGGGTTCCTCTGCGAGTACGCGGTGTCCGAGCTGGAGCGGGCCGGGTTCACCGAGCAGCAGCTCGACACCGGCGGCTACACGATCCGCACCACCCTCGACCCGGCCGCGACGGCGTCGGCGCAGCAGGCGGTCGACACGAACGTGCCGCGCACCCAGGACGGCGTCGCCAACACCCTGGCGCTGATCCGGCCCGGCCACGGCGACGCCGCCACCGGCGACCACCAGATCCTCGCCATGGTCGCCAACCGGCGGCCCGGCACCGACGCCACGGCCGGCGACACCACCCGCGACCTCGTCGCCGCGCCGTCGAACGTCTTCGGCGCCGGGTCCACCTTCAAGATCTTCACCACCGCCGCGGCGCTGGAGGCGGGCACCGTCGGCTACGACAGCACGCTGCCCGACCCGGCGTCGGCGTGCTTCCCCGGCGCCGGGAGCAGCTGCTACCCCGTCAGCAACGACACGCCGGACTACCCCGACCCGATCCCGCTGCCCGTCGCGCTCGCGACCTCGCCGAACACCGCGTTCGTCGACCTGGAGGAGCGCACCGGCATCGCGAAGGTCGTCGACATGGCGCGCCGGCTCGGACTGCGCGACACCCTGACGTCGAACGCGGCGGGCGGGACGCCGGACCCGTCGTCGCCGGACGCGCGGATCTCCCAGCCGCAGTCGACCTTCTTCGCCGACCTGCCGTCGTTCACCCTCGGGGTCAGCCCGGTGTCCACCCTGGAGATGGCGAACGTGGCCGCGACCGTCCAGAGCGACGGCGTGTGGTGCGCCCCGGACGCCGTGCTGTCGGTGACCGACCGGGACGGCGCCGCGGTGCCGGTGAACCGGCCCGCCTGCGAGCAGGCCGTCGCCCCCGGGATCGCGCACACCCTGTCCGCCGGGCTCGGCGGGGACACCGTGTCCGGTACCTCGGCGGCCGCGGCGCGGGCCGCGGGCTGGACGCGGCCGACCATCGGCAAGACGGGTACGACCAACGCCTCGGAGTCGGTCGCGTTCGTCGGGGGCACCGGGGGCACCGGGGGCATCGACGGCGTCGCCGGGTCCTCGATGGTGTTCGCCGACGGCCCGAACCCGTCCGAGATCTGCCCTGGGGACCCCGTGCACCTGGGCGACTGCGGGCACGGCGCGTTCGGCGGGACCGTCGCGGCGCCGCCGTTCTTCGCGGCCGTCGACCCGCTGGTCGCCGGGCGGGCCGACGTGCCGCTGCCCGACCCGGACCCGGCCTACCTGCAGCCCCGCAACGGGTGACCGGGCCTACTTCAGCAGTTTCTGGACCTCGCGGAAGCGCGGATGCGCGGCGTCGCGCAGCCACTCGAACAGCACCATCTCCGAGGTGACGATCTCGGCTCCGGCCGCGCCTGCGCGCTGCAGCGCCAGCTGCTCGTCCTCGACGAACCGGGAGCCGACCGCGTCGGCGACGAGCACCACCCGGCGGTCGTCGGCGAGCAGCTCCAGCACGGTCTGCAGCACGCAGACGTGCGCCTCCACCCCGGCGACGACGATCTCGCCGCGGCCGGGCGGGAACAGCACGTCGTCGTCGGCGGCGAAGCGGGTCTTGGGCATCACCAGGTGCGGCAGCCCGGCGAGCCGCTCGACGGTCGGGCCCAGCTTCTCCGGGACCTGTTCGGTGGCCAGCACGGGGACCTCGAGCAGGGTCGCGGCCTCGGCGAGCCGGGCGGCCCGGGCGACGACCCGCTCGCCGTCGTGCATCGCGGGGACCAGGCGCTGCTGCAGGTCGACCAGCAGCAGGACGGCGTTGCCTGCGTTCATCAACACGCCCCCGACGGTACGGGCAACGCCGTCGCGGTCAGCTCCGCGACGCGTCGATCACCCGGTCCAGCACCGCCCGCAGCTCCTCCAGCTCGGGCAGCGGCATCCCGAGCCGCTCCACGATCGTCGGCGGGATCGCCTCGGCCCGCGCGCGCAGCGCCCGGCCCGCGTCGGTGAGGGAGACCGCCATCGTCCGCTCGTCGCCGGGGACCCGGCGGCGGTCGACCAGCCCGGCCGCCTCGAGGCGCTTGAGCAGCGGCGACAAGGTGCCCGGGTCGAGGGCGAGCGCGCGGGCCAGCTCGCCCAGCGAGCGGGGGGAGTGCTCCCACAGCGCGAGCATCACCAGGTACTGCGGGTGGGTCAGGCCCATCGGCTCGAGCAGCGGCCGGTAGAGCGCGATCACGTTGCGGGCCGCGACGGCGAGGGCGAAGCAGACCTGACGGTCGAGCCGCAGCAGGTCCCCGCCGGTGTCGCCGTCGGTCGCGGCACCGTCACCCGTGTCACCGTCACGCGTGTCACCCTCGTCCGGGGATGCGCTCGCCATGACGGACATCGTACATTGTTGGTGCACCAAGAATTGGGGGACCAACTGTGAACGAGCGGCCGAACCCACTGCGGTGGCTGGCCTACGTCTACGGCGCCGGGCTGCCCGCCCGGCACCGCGGCTGGGTGCTGCACGACGTCACGACCCGGACCTGGCAGCTGCGCCACCTCGTGCGCACCACCGTGCAGCTGCTGCCGGTCGGGGTGCTGCTGTACCTGCTCATCCCCGGCCCCGTGTACGTCCGGGCACTGTCGGTGCTGGCCGGGGCCATCCTCGGCTACTTCTACTCGGTGGCCTACATGTACGAGTCCGCCGAGCACCGCGTCGCGAAGGCCGGGTACCCGGTCGGGCACGCCGCGGCCGTGCGGGAGCAGGCCGACGCGGGGAATCGGGACGCGGCCCGGGAGCGCTACGAGCGGCGCTGGCGCGGCTGAGCCCGGGCGCACGGCAGGATGGACGCGTGCGCACCGTCCTCGACCTGCTCCGGCTGCTGGCCGACCGGGCCGACGGCGATGCCCGCGACGGTGAGCTGGACCGCGTCGTCGCGGAGCTGGCGGCCTCCGAGCCGGAGGCCGGCGCGCTGACCCTGCGGGTGCGGGCGGCGATGGACGCCGGGCGCCGCCGCGAGTCCGAGCTCGCCGCGCTGGTCGGCATCGCCCGCGACCTCGCCTCGGAGCCCGACCCCGGCTCGGTGCTGCAGGCGATCGTGCGCCGGGCCCGCGGGCTGCTCGGCACCGACATCGCCTACCTGACCCTGCACGACCCCGAGCGCGGGGACACGTTCATGCGGGTCACCTCCGGGTCGGTCTCGCACCGCTTCCAGTCGCTGCGGCTCCCGCTCGGGGCCGGGCTGGGCGGTCTCGTCGCGGCCAGCCGCACCCCGCACTGGACCGGCCGCTACGCCGGCGACGGCCGCTACCGGCACACCGAGGAGATCGACACCGCGGTCGCCGAGGAGGGCATCGTCGGCATCTGCGGCACCCCGCTGCTGGTCGACGACGAGTTCGTCGGCGTCCTGTTCGCCGCCAACCGGTCCGCCCGGCCCTTCACCGCCGAGGACGTCGCCCTGCTCGGCTCGCTGGCCGCGCTCGCCGCGGTGTCGCTGGTGCAGACCCGCCGCCTCGCCGACACCGCCACCACGCTGCGCGAGCTGCGTGGTGCGCACGCCGCGATCGCCGAGGCCGCCGACGCCCACGACCGGTTCGCCGGGGTCGTCCTGGAGGGCGGCGACGTCGGCGACATCGCCGAGGCGCTCGGCAGGCTGCTCGGCGGGTGGGTCGCGGTGCTCGACGGCGACGGCGCCACCGCCGCGGCCCACGGCCCGGTCCCGCCGGGCCTGGACGCCCGCGCCGCGGCCCGCCGCGCCGGGGAGCGCGACGGCGGCGGTCGCCCGGTGCCGGTGCCGTGCGCCGGCGGCGTCTGGGTGACCGCGGTGATCGCCGGTGGTCAGCGTCTTGGGACGCTGCTGCTCGGCGGGCTCGGCGCCGGGGACGCCCTGACCCCCGGCCAGGTCCGCACCGTGGAGCGGGCCGCGATGGTCACGGCGCTGGTGCAGCTGTTCGCCCAGCGCGCCGACGAGGCCGACCGGTCCGACCGCGCCGACGCCCTCACCGAGCTCCTCGCCGCGTCCGGGGCCCCGCGACCGACGACGCTGACCCGGCTCGCCGCGCTCGGGGTGTCGCCCCGGCGGCCGCACGTGCTGCTGGTCTGCCGCTGCCATCCCGCCCGGCGACGGGCGCTGGCCCGGGAGGCGGCCGCTCTCGGCGGCCGTTCCGGGCTGGTCGGGGAACGGGACGGCGCGGTGGTCGTGCTGCTGCCGGGCACCGACCCGGCCGCGGCCGGTGCCCGGCTCGCGCGTCCGGCGTCGGAGCAGGACCCCGACGGGGCGGTGACGGTCGGCGGTGCCGGCCCGCTGCAGCCGGCCGACGGCGCGGACGCGGCGCTGGCCGAGGCCCGTCGCTCGGCGGAGGCGCTGGTCGCGCTGGACCGGGAGGGGGAGTGCGCGTCGGCGTCGGACCTCGGGTTCGCCGGGCTGCTGCTCGGCGAGCGCCCGGACGTCGCCGGGTACGTGCGCGGCATCCTCGGGCCCGTCACCGAGCACGACGCGCGCCGCGGCAGCGAGCTGCTGCGCACCCTGGAGGCCTACTACGCCGCGGGTGCCAGCCCGACCCGGGCCGCGGCGGCGCTGCACGTGCACGTCAACACCGTGGCCCAGCGGCTCGACCGGGTCGCGTCGCTGCTGGGCCCGCGCTGGCAGGACCCGGACCACGGGCTGGAGCTGCAGCTCGCGTTGCGGCTGCACCGGCTGGGCACACCGCGACCGGAGGGGACACCGTGACCGACCGCAGCACCGACCCGACCACCGACCTCGGCACCGACCTCGCGGCCGTCGCGGCGGGGCTCGACGCCGAGGACCCGCTCGCCGGGTACCGCGACCGGTTCCTGCCCGCCGACGGCCGAGCGGATGGAGCGGTTCGTGCGCGCGGACTGGGGCACCCGGCTGATCCGCGGCTGGGACGAGGGCTGGGTCGACCGGCCGCGCAGCCTGGGGGACCGGATCGGGGCGGCCGCGCTCGGTGCCGCGCCGGGGCAGGTCGTCGTCGCCGACTCCACGACCGTGCTGCTCTACAAGCTGGCCCGGGCCGCCGTCGACCACCAGGCGGCGGCGGGGCGCCGCGAGATCGTCGTCGACACCGACAACTTCCCGACCGACCGCTACGTGCTCGAGGGCATCGCCGCCGAGCGCGGCGCGGTCCTGCGGTGGATCACCTCCGACCCGGCCTCGGGCGTGACGCCCGAGCAGGTCGCGGCCGCCGTCGGGCCGGACACGGCGCTGGTGCTGCTGTCCCACGTCGCCTACCGCTCCGGGTTCCTCGCCGACGCGCCCGCGATCACCCGGACCGCCCACGACGCCGGCGCCCTGGTGCTCTGGGACCTGTCGCACTCGGTCGGGTCGGTCCCGGTCCGGCTCGACGCGTGGGGCGCCGATCTCGCCGTCGGCTGCGGCTACAAGTACCTGAACGGCGGCCCGGGCGCGCCGGCGTTCGGCTACCTCGCCGCCCGGCACACCACGACGCTGCGCCAGCCGATCACCGGCTGGTTCGGCCACCGCGCACCGTTCGCGATGGGGCCCGGCCACGAACCGGCGCCCGACGTGCGCGCCCTGCTGTCCGGCACCCCGCCGGTGCTGGCGTCGGTGCCGCTGGAGTGCGGGGTGGAGCTGCTGGAGCAGGCCGGGATCGACGCCGTCCGCGCGAAGTCGGTGCGGCTCACCGGGTTCGCCCTCGACCTCGCCGACACCCTGCTCGCGCCGTACGGCGTCACCGTGGCCTCACCGCGCGACCCGGACCGCCGCGGCGGGCACGTCACGCTGCGCCGCGAGGACCTCGCCCAGGTCAACGCCCGGCTGTGGGCGCGGGGGGTCATCCCGGACTTCCGGGCCCCGGACGGCATCCGGATCGGGCTCGCGCCGCTGTCGACCTCGTTCGCCGAGGTCCTCGCCGGGATGACCGCGCTCGTCGAGGAGGTCGCCCGATGAGCGACGGCCGCACGAACACCCGGCCGCCGAACCTCACCTACTTCCCCGAGCTCTGTGCCGTGCGGCCGACGATGTAGCGGGCCCTCACGGACCTGCGCGCGCCGCCGCGCCGACAGCCCCGACCGCTACTGCCGCGGGATCGCGTGTCCCGGAAGTCCTGCCGGGACCCTCCGCGGGGTACGGGGGCGGCGGCCCCGGCGGGGGTGCCGGCTCAGTCGGTCGGGACGTCGACCCCGGTCCCGGCGTCGTCCGGCTCCCCGGCGCCCCCGACCGGTTCCGGCTCGGCCGCGCCCTCCGACGTGGTGTCCGCGGACTCCTCGCGACCGGCCTCGGTGTCCCCGGCGTCGATCCGCCGGCCGAGCACCCGTTCCTCGAGCTCGTCGAGTGCGCGTTCCGGGTCGATCGGGGGGCTCTCGCGTCCGGTGTCGTTCTCGTCGTCGCTCACCCGACGGGGATACCCGGACGCCGCGAGGCCCATACCGGGCGCGGACGCCTCAGAGCCCGACGGTCGGCTGGTCCAGACGGACCCGGGCCAGGCGCTCCACGAGCTCGGGCAGCGCGCCCACCGGGCTGCCCCGCAGGTCGTCGCAGGCCTGCGCGACGGCGGCGGCCACGGCGTCCCGGCTGATGGCCGGGCCGAGTTCGTCGACCAGCCGGCTGACGGCGTCGGTGGCCCGGGCGAGCTCCGGCGTCACCGCAGGCCACCGGCGGACCGGCGGCAGGTGGACGTCCGACGACGACACGAACGGAGTTCGGAACGGATACCCATCTGCGTGTCGGTCATGACGATCCTTCCGTCGATCTTCACCCGGCCGAGGGGTGTGTACCCCGGGAGTGGCGCCTCAATCGCGTCGCGACGGGTGAACCCACGACCACGGAGCACGATCGTGACACCCTGTTCCATTCTGGGGTGGGCCGCACGAGGCACTGTCCGGCATGTTCGGCGACCCGCGGAGACTGCCCGGACCGCTCGCCGAGATCGGCGCGACCCTGCCCTGCGGTGCGACGTCGGAGCTGCTCGGGACGGCGTGGCGCGGGGTCCCGCCGGACACCGGCGCCGTCGTCGGGCTGGTCGTCGCGGTGCTGGTCGGTGTGCTGGTCGGGGTGGTGGGCACGGTCCGGTTGTTCCGCTGGGACCGCTGACGGGCTGCGCGTTCGGTCCGCGGGACCGAACGGGGCGCCGATCTTCGGTCCCGACGACCGAGGAATCGTGCGCCGATCTCCCTACCGTCTGCTCCATCGTTCCGTCAGAGCCGACGCGAGGAGGAAATCCGATGCGGACCTATGCACTGTCCGAACCGGTGAACGGTCACCACACCTGGCACGACGGCAAGCGCTACGCCTGGCTGCTGGGCCTGCTGGTCCCGGTCCTGCCGTTCCTCGCGATCGGTCTGCACCTGGCCACCGGCTGGTCGGTGGCGTTGTGGCTGGGTCCGATCGTCGTGCTCGGCATCGTCCCGACGATCGACCTGTTCGCGGGCAAGGACCCGACGAACCCGCCGGACGAGGTGATGGAGGAGCTGGAGGAGGACCGCTACTACCGCTGGGTCACCTACGCCTACCTCCCGCTGCAGTACGCAGGCCTGTTCGCCGGGATGTTCTACATCGCCACCGCCGGGGCGCCGGTGGTCGGCAACATCGGTCTCGCGATCACGCTCGGCACCGTCGCCGGCGTCGCCATCAACACCGCCCACGAGCTGGGCCACAAGCGCGAGGACGTGGAGCGCTGGGCCGCCAAGATCGCGCTCGCCCCGAGCTTCTACGGCCACTTCTACGTCGAGCACAACCGCGGCCACCACGTGCGCGTCTCCACCCCGGACGACCCGGCCTCGGCCCGGATGGGCGAGAGCTTCTACCGGTTCTGGCCGCGCACCGTGTTCGGCTCGCTGACCAGCGCCTGGCGCCTGGAGCGCAAGCGCTACGCCCGCCGCGACCGGCACCCGTTCCGGATCGGCAACGACGTCCTCAACGCCTGGCTGATGTCGGTGGTGCTGTGGGGCGCGATCATCGCGTCGTTCGGCTGGGGCGTGCTGCCCTACCTGCTGATCCAGGCCGTCTTCGGGTTCACCCTGCTCGAGCTGGTGAACTACATGGAGCACTACGGGATGCTGCGCCAGAAGGTCGGCCCGCCGGACCGCCGCCGCTACGAGCGCGTGCTGCCCGAGCACTCCTGGAACTCCAACAACATCGCCACCAACGTGCTGCTCTACCACCTGCAGCGACACTCCGACCACCACGCGAACCCGGTCCGCCGGTTCCAGACGCTGCGCGACTTCCCGGAGGCCCCGGTCCTGCCGACCGGCTACACCGGGATGATGCTGGCCGCGACCGTCCCGCCGGTGTTCCGCCGGCTGATGGACCCGCTGGTGGTGGCGCACTACGACGGCGACCTGCGCTACGCCAACCTGCAGCCCGGCAAGCGTGACGAGCTGCTCGCCGCCTACCCGCCGCCCGCCGACCCGGCCCCGGTCGCCGACACCGCCGCCGACGTCACCCGCCGCGCGCAGAGCGACGCCGTCACCGCGGCCCGCTGCCCCGGCTGCGGGTACACCTACGAGGTCGCCGCGGGCAACGAGGCCGAGGGCTTCCCGGCGGGAACCCCGTGGTCGCAGGTCCCCGACGACTGGTGCTGCCCGGACTGCGGGGTCCGCGAGAAGGTCGACTTCGTCGCGCTGACCACCGAGGAGGTCTGATGCGCATCGTCGCCGACCTCGACGCCTGCCAGGGCATCGGGATGTGCGAGGCCATGGCCGACGGCTGGTTCGAGGTGGGGGAGGACGACGTGGTCGTCGTCCGCGACGAGCACCCGCCGGAGTCCGAGCGGGCCCACGTCGACGCCGCCGTGCGCGCCTGCCCCGCCCGCGCGCTGGCCCTGGAGAACTGAGCACCTCGCCGCGACGCCCGCCCGGCACCGGATCCCCGGAGCCGGGCGGGCGTCGCGCTACGGTCGGTCCCGTGTCGACGGTGACCGCCCTGCTCGCCCGCCTCGCCACCGAGGTCCACGGCGACGTCGAGGCGCTCGGTGCGCGGGTGCTCGTCGAGATCGACGCCGGGCTGCCCGAGCTCGGCCGCGACCCCCGCGTGCGCGAGCTGCTGGTCGCCACCGTGCAGGGCTCGCTGGAAGGGGCGCTGGTCGTGCTAACCGGCCGGGCCCAGGACGACGTGCCGCTCCCCCCGGTCGCCGGGGAGCTCGCCCGCCGACTCGCCCAGCAGGGGGTCCCGGTCACGGTCGTCCTGCGGGCCTACCGGCTGGGCCAGTCGGTGTTCCAGCAGGAGCTCATCGGCCGCATCGCCGGGTCCGGGCTGGGGACGACCGAGGTCGGGGACGCCGTCCGTGCGCTCACCGCGGTCGCCTTCGGCTACGTCGACCGGGTCTCCGAGGAGATGGTCGCGGTCCACCAGGCCGAACGCGACGGCTGGGTCCGCCGCCGCGACGCGGCCCGGCTCGCGATGGTCGACGCGGTGCTCGCCGGGCGCGGCGGCACCGTCACCGAGGTCGAGGCGGCGCTCGGGCACCCGGTCGCGGGGGAGCACCTGGCCGCGGTGCTCTGGGTCGACCCGGACGCCCCCGATCCCGGCCGGGCCCTGGAACGTGCCGTCGCCGATGTCGGCGCCGCCCTCGGCTGCACCCGCGCCCCGCTCGTCGTCGCCCCGGACGCGGTCACGTCCTGGGCCTGGTACCCCGGCACGGGCGGGCCGGTGACCCTGCCGCCCGGACCGGTGTCGGTCGCGCTCGGCGGGCCCGGCCGCGGCCTCGACGGGTTCCGCGGCGCGCACCGCCGGGCCCGCCGGGTGCAGGAGGTGGTCACCGCCGCCGCTCCCGCCGCCCGGCTCCCGGTCACCACCGCCGACGACCTCGGCCCGCTGCTGCTGCTCGACGCGGGCACCCTGCTCGCCGACCGGGTCGCCGAGATCCTCGGCGACCTCGCGATCGACGACGAGCAGCACGCCCGGCTCCGCGACACCCTCGCCGCCTACCTGCGCGGCGGCGGCAGCCTCGTCGCGGCGGCGGGCGAGCTGCACCTGCACAAGAACACCGTGCAGTACCGGCTGCGCCGCGCCGAGGAGGTCCGGGGCCGGCCCCTCGGCGACGACCGGCTCGACGTCGAGGTGGCGCTCCTGGCCTGCCGGGTCCTCGGGGCGACCGTGCTGCGCCCGGCCGACTGACCGGCTCCGCGCGCCGACCCGTCGGCTGCCCCGGTGATCCGCCGGCTGCGTGCCGGCCGCCGCCCCGGCAGCAATCCCTCCTGCCGCGTGCTGATCCCCTGTCCGCGCGGTGATCCGCTCCGCGCGCGCGTCCGGACACGCGCGGGCAACGGATCACCACGCGGGGTACGCGGATCATGCTGCCCGCGGGAGCCGCTGCGCGACGGCGGCGAAGTCGTCGAGCTCCTCCCAGGTCCAGCGCACGACCGTCCGCACTCCGGGCCGGGCACGCAGGGCGTCCTCACGCCGTTTCTCCCGGACGACGGCGTCGGCCGCGCTCTCTCCCGGGCGTCGCGACCGCCCGTACTTGCCGAGGCCGTCGAACTCCCCGACCACCCCGTGGTCGGGCCACCAGAAGTCGACGACCCCGATCCGGTGGCCCCGCTCGTCGAGCACGGGATACTGCAGCACCGGGCTCGCCACGTGCAGGCGGGCCATCCGGACGCGACTGCGTGACTCGCCCGGTCCGTCCGCGCGGGCGTCGGCGAAGGCGACGACCGCCCGGGCCCGGCCGACGCCGTGGCGCCCGCAGGCGGCGAGTACCGCATCCCGCAGCCGGTCCGGCGTGACGAGGTGGCGGTGCAGGGCCGCGTCGGCGACGGCCACGGCGGTCTCGAACGGTGCCGTGCGGGCCACGTCGACGACGGTGCGGGCCACCGACGTCGTCGCGATGCCGCGGACGTCGACGACCTCGTCGGCGGACAACGGGGAGGCGTGCACGCGCAGCCGCGGCCCGCCGCGCCCGCCGGACGCGCCGTCCCGGGTGACGTGCACCGTGGTCAGAGGCACGCCCCAGACCGGCAGGCCGTGTCGAACGGCGGCGGACGGACCGCTGACCACGGCCCCGGGGGCGAGCGAGGGGACCGTCGCCTCCACCAGGGTCGCGTGCCGCGTCGAGGCGAACCGCAGACGCTCGTCGCCGGTCTCCAGGTACACACCGGGGCCGATCCCCGTCCATCGCCCGCTGCGCAGGGCGGCGCGGATCTCGGCCTCGGTCGTCCCGAGTCTCAGCAGGTCGCGGCGCAGCAGCGGTTCGTCCACGGCCCCGACCCTGCCCGCGCCCGACGCCCGCGCCGGAGCGGATCCGCCACCTGTGGAGCATTCCCGCGATTGTGGACGGGCACCCGATGATCGCCCTGTCGCGCGGTGATCCGCTCGGCGCGTGCGTCCGGACACGCGCGCCGAGCGGATCACCGCGCGCGCAGCGGATCATGGCTCGGGCGGAGGACCGGCGCGCGGGCGACCGATCAGCGTGTGGGCGGCGGGCCGAGGCGGGAGCGACGGAGCACTGCGGCAGCGGCGGACCGGCGCGGGCGCGGAGGGGCCGGGCGGGCGGTGGGTCAGAGCTCGCCCGCGAGCACCTCGTGGCCGCGCAGCCGGGGCAGCCGCAGCACGACGGCGTCGCGGTCGTCGCGGGTGGGGCGGGTGCAGTGCGGGCAGCGGACCCCGGCGGCGTCGCCGTGGCGGGCGGCGCGGCACAGGGGCACGACGGTGGCCGGAGCGGGTGCCTCGTGAGCAGGCATCGGCGTACCCCCGGGACGTCGTCGTCGTGTGGTCACCCCAGGCTAGCGCAGTCGGTGTGGTCCCCGTCACCCCGTCGTCGTCACGCGCGGTCGGCGAGGTGGATGCGGTAGAGGTCGGCGTGCCGGTCCGCAGCCGCCGTCCAGGTGTGGTCGGCGGCCAGCGCGCGACCGGCGGCCGCCCGCCGCGGGTCGGGGGCGGCCAGTGCGTCGGCGAGCGCGGCGGCGAACCCGGCCGGGTCGCGGGCGAACCGTGCCGCGTCGCCGAACACCTCGCGCAGCACCGGCAGGTCCCGGGTCACCAGCGGGACCCCGGCGGCCAACGCCTCCATCGCGGCCAGGCCGAAGCCCTCCTTGGCCGACGGAAACGCGAACGCCGCCGCACCCGCCATCAGGCCGGGCAGCGCGTCGTCGTCGACGGGGCCGAGGATGTCCGGGACGACGCCCAGCTCGTCGGCCCGGGCGAGCACCCGGGCGCGGTAGTCGCGGTAGTCGAACAGCGTCTCGCCGCCGCCGATCACCAGGCGGGTACCGGGCCCGAGCAGCGCCATCGCCTCGACCAGGTCGGCGGTGCCCTTGCGCGGCTCGATCCCGCCGACCGAGAGCACGTAGCGGCCGAACCGGGCCCGCCACGGCGCGCCGGCGCCGGCGTCGGCGGCCCGGGCGAACCGGGCGGCGTCGACGCCGTTGCCGATCACCGTCGCCTCCCGGCCCCAGCCGGCGCGCACCTCCGCGGCGACGGCCCGGGAGACGCACACCAGTGCGGCCGGATGCACCAGCGCGCGTTCGTGGCAGGCGGCCAGCTCGGGGGTGCTGAACTCGTCGAGGTGGTGCACGGTGCGCAGCAGCGAGCCGTAGCCGTGCGCGCGGCCCTCGGCGTTGGCGGACAGACAGTCCTGGGCGTGCCGGACGTCGACCGCGGGGGCTTCGGCCAGCCCGACGGCCAGCAGGTCGATCGAACGGAGGATGCGGGCGCCGACCGTCTCGCCGTCGATCTCCGGAACCGGGACAAGATGCACCGCGACGCGGGGGTCGACGGCCCGGAAGAAGCCGGTGTCCCTGCCCCGGGCCAGGGAGAACACCGCGACCTCGTGCCCGGCGGCGGCGAGCGCCTCGGCCAGCGCGAGGGTGTGCACGACCCCGCCGCGCGGCTTGGTGGAGTAGGTGGACAGCCGTATCCGCACCGCTCAGCCCCGGTACAGGTCGGGTCGGCGTTCCTTGAGGTGGTGCAGCACCGCGCGGGCGGAGGCGATCATCTCGTCGGGCTCGACGTCGGTGACGGCGAGCCCGCCCTTGGACCAGGTGCGGGCCAGGATGTCCCCGCCCGGCCCGACGACCTTCGCCCGGCCCAGGAAGTGCAGGGAGCCGTTGCGCCCGCTCTGGTTCGCCGAGATCAGCAGCACCTGGTTCTCGGCGGCGCGGGACTGGTCGTAGAGGTCGAACAGCCGGGCCTGGCGGTCCTGCGCCATCCGGGGGGCCCGGTTGGTCAGCGAGGTCGGCCAGGCCGACAGGCAGGCCAGCAGCTGCGCGCCGTCGAGCGCGAGCGAGCGGGCCGACTCGGGGAAGGTCTTGTCGTGGTCGATGAGCATCCCCATCCGCCCGGCGGGGGTGTCGAACGCGGTGAACCCGTCCCCGGCGGCGAACAGCCCGGCGACACCCGCGGGCTGGTGCACCTTGCGGTGCCTGCCGAGCACGCCGTCCCCGGTCAGGCAGACCGCGGAGTTCCACCGCACGCCCGGCTCGGGGCCGGCCTCGCAGAACCCGACGCACACCACCATCTCCCGGGCGAGCGCGGCGACCGCGCGCACCTCGGGGCCGTCCGGGTCGAGCTCGGGCGGCAGCACCGCGCCGTCGTCCGGGTCGGCGGGATCGGGGCTGCGCAGGTCGTGCACGTAGCCGCCGAGCGCTCCGTCGGGCAGCACCAGCACGCTCACGCCCTGCTCCCGGGCGTGCGCGACGATCACACCGATCCGCTCCAGGTCGAACGCGACGTCGCGGGTGAAGTTCGCGGCCGCCGCGGCGACGCGCACCTCACACCCCCGCGCGGACCGGGCCCGGCCCGTAGGTCGCCGGACGGCGGTCACGCAGGTGCCCCATCACGCGGCGGGCCGCGTCCACCTCCGCGTCCACGTCGACGGTCGCGACGGCGAGTCCGGCCTCGCTGCCGGTCGTCGCCAGCACCTCGCCCCCCGGGTCGACGATCTTGGCGCTCGCCACCAGCTGCATGTCGCCGAACGTACCGGCCTGGTTGGCCGAGACCCAGACGAACTGGTTCTCCAGTGCCCGGGAGCGGTCGTGCAGGTCGAAGCGGCGGGCCCACCGGTCCTCGGCGAGGACCGGGGCACGGTTGGTCCGCGACGCCGGCCACGCCGACAGGCACAGCACGGTCCGGGCGCCGTCGTCGGCCAGTGCACGGGCCGCCTCGGGGAACGCCTTGTCGTAGCAGATCATCATGCCGGTCCGGCCGTACGGCGTGTCGAACGCGGCGAACCGGTCACCCGCGGCGTAGCTGGAGTTCTCGTTGATCGGCTGGTGCACCTTGCGGTGGTGGCCGAGGATCCCGTCCCCGGTGACGGCGACACAGGAGTTGTAGGGCCGCCCGCCGGACGCGTCGTCCCCGGTCTCGCAGTACCCGGCCGCGACGACCATGTCCCCGGCCAGCGCGACCAGCCGCCGGACCTCCGGCCCGTCCGGGTCCAGCTGCGGCGGGCGGTCGGCGGGGGTGCCGGGCACGTCGTGCAGCGACGACAGGTACCCGCCCATCGCCGCCTCGGGAAGCGCCAGTACCTGCACCCCGGCCGCGCGGGCCCGGTCGATCGTGGCGGCGATGCGGGCGAAGTCCTCGTCGAGGTCGCGGACGAAGCCCTGCGCGGCGGCGCCGAACGTCGTGGGCGTCATCGAATCTCCTCGGGGTGGTGGACGGGGGCGCCGGCGCGGCCCATGCCGGTGACACCCGCGGTGACGGCCTCGGTCTGCTCGCCGTCGGGCCAGCGCAGCCGGACCCCGGCACCGGCGACGAGCTCGCCGCACTCGGCGGAGACCGCGGGGCCCGCGTCGGGGGCGGGTGCGCCGGGGTCGTCCGCGGTGAGCAGGCCGAACCCGGGGAAGCAGGTGAACCAGTCGCCCGCGGTGGCGCCGTCCGGCCGGGGGACGGCGGCGACGTCGAGGACGGCGCCGACGCCGGAGGCCTCGGCGAGCATGCCGAGGGTGCCGGCGAGCCCGGCCATCGACACGTCCTTCGCCGCGGCGGGGCGGTGCGGTGCGTCCGGACCGATGGCGCCGACGGTCGCGGCCAGCTCGGCGCGGGTGCGCGAGGTCGTCGAGTCCCACTGGCGTCCGGTGTAGCCGGGCCGCCAGCCGCCGCCGAGATCGGTGGTGAGCCGCACCCGGTGCCCGGGCCGCCCGCCACCGGCGGGGACGGGGCGGTCGGTGCGTCCGAGCGCGGTCAGCGACAGCGCCGCGGGCACGTCGAGCTGGGTGTGCCCGCCGAGCAGCGGGACGCCGTAGGCGTCGGCCGCCGCGCGTACCCCGCTCAGCACGCGGTGGGCGAAGGAGGCGTCCCGGGCGCCGACGGCGTCGAGCAGCCCGACCGGGGCGGCACCCATCGCCGCGAGGTCGTTGACGTTGACCAGTACCCCGGCCCAGCCCGCCCACTCCGGGTCGCGCTCGACCATCGCCGGCACGATCGCGTCGCAGCAGGCCACGACGTCGGTGCCCGGCACGGGGGCGCCGTCGTCGCCGACGAACCCGGCCGGGCCGAGGCCGCCGACCAGCGCACCCAGCGGTGCCTTGGTGGCGACGACGAGGTCCTGGACGCGGGTCACCGGCCACCGCATCGTGACGTGCGGGGCCCCGGCGACCTCGCAGTCGCGGACCCGGGTCCAGCCGAGCCGGTCGAACAGGACCGCACCCGCGGCCTGGACGTCGGCGTCGAAACGCAGGACGCCGGCGGCCTCGGCACGCGCGCAGGCGGCGCGGACCAGTGCCGCCCCGACGCGGACCCCGGTGCGGCGTCGCGCGGTGGGGGCGACGACCAGCCTGCTGCCGGTCCACCACCCGATGTCGGTGTGGGCCGCCCGGGCCGGGCCGAGGCGCACCCCGCCGAGCAGGGTCCCGTCGACGTCGTGGGCGAGCAGGACGACGACGCGCGGATCGGCGTCGTGGTCGTCGAGGTCGGCGGTGGGCCGGTCGGGGAACAGCCCCTGTTCGACGCAGAACACCGCGCGGCGCAGCGCCCGGTACCCGGCGACGCCGGAGTCGCCCGCGTCGTCGGCGCGGGCCTCGCGGATCGTCACCGGCGGGGTGTCGGTGCCGGCGACCGGGCGGCCGCCGAGCAGCTCGTCGGCGATCCAGCGGGGGACGGGGGTCAGGTGACGGGGTGCCCCGCTCACGAAGCGGGGGCGGGGGTCGGTGGTGCTCATGGCTCAGCCCCCCGTCGCCGACAGCGCACTGCACGCCCCGCAGGCCGCGCAGCCCGCGGCCTGGTCGGCGCCGCGCATCCCGGCGGCGCGGAGCACCGCGGCGACCCGGCCGGTGACGTCGGCGAGCAGGTCCGGGTCGGGAGCGGGCACCCCGTCGGCGAACGCGAGGGTGCCGGGCAGCGGCCGGTAGGGGACCACGAAGGGGTACACCCCGGCCGCGACGAGCTCCGCGGCGCCGGCGACGAGCTCGTCGGGGTCCTCCCCGAGGCCGACGATCAGGTAGGTCGACACCGCGTTCGGGCCGAACACCCGCACGGCCTCGTCCCAGGCCGCCCGGTACTGGGACAGCGGGACCGTGGCCTTGCCGGGCATCCAGCGGCGGCGGACGTCGTCGTCGAGGGACTCGACGTGGATGCCGATCGCGTCGGCGCCCGCGGCGGCCAGCTCGGCGAGCACGCCGAGGTCGTCGGGGGCGGGCGGCTCGCACTGGACCTGGATCGGCAGCCCGGGGACCCGTTCGCGGATCGCGCGCACGCAGCGCAGCAGGTGCCGGGCACCGCGGTCGCGACCGTTGGAGGTGCCGGTGGTCAGCACCATCTGGCGCACCCCGTCCAGGCGGACGGCGGCCTCGGCGACCTCCGCGAGCTGGTCGGGTGTCTTGACCGCCGTGGTGGCGCCGGACTCCAGGGACTGCTCGATGGCGCAGAACCGGCAGCGGTCGGCCTCGCCGTAGCGCACGCAGGTCTGGACCACGGTGGAGGCGAGCACGTCGTCGCCGTGCAGCCGGGCGATCTTCTCGTAGGAGACGCCGTCGGCGGTGGTGAGGTCGTAGAACGCCGGCCGGGCGACGGTGTCGACGGCGACGCCCATGTCGGTCACGCCGCCGCCGGGTTCGCGGCGCAGCAGCCGTCCGTCCCGGAGCCGGTACGGGGAGTCGGCGACGATCGGGACCGTGGTCGCCAGCCCGTCGACGAGCACGTGACCGTCGGCGGACGGCCCGGCCCCGCCGGGGCGGCGCAGCGGGATGACCGACCCGAGGTCGGTCACGCCGGAGGGGCGCTCGGGCCCGGTGCCGGATGCGGTGTCGGGCCCGGTGTCGGGGTCGAGCCCCACGCCGCGGACGGCCAGCTCGGCGCGGGCCCGCAGACCGGGCTCGGTACGGGACGGTGCGGACATGCGGACGGACCTCCGGGGATGTGACGGGCCGGGTACGGCGGGGTGCGACCGGCGCACCCGCCCGCGCCGAGATGCAGCCCACGGCTGCCGCGACGGACGACGCGGCGCCCTGAGCTGCATCTCGGTGCGGATGCGGGACGCGGTGGCGTCCCGCCGTGTCCTCAGAGCTGGTACGTCGAGTTGATGATCGCGCCCTTGCGGGCGTAGTGGATGAGCGCGTCCTGGACGTCGAGCGGGTGCGTCGGGATGACGCCCTCGATCAGGTCCTCCTCACGGGCACCGTGCAGCGACAGCCCGAAGCGGCAGCAGAACACCTTGCCGCCCTCACTCATGAACGTCTTGAGCTGGTCGTTGATGTTGTGCTCGCCGGGGAACGCGGACGTGCCGGTCGTCGGGAAGCCGCGGGTGGCCAGGCAGTTCAGCGAGCCCGGACCGTAGAAGTACATGGCCGACTCGAACCCCTTGCGCAGCGCACGGGTCGCCTGCAGCACGGCCACGAAGCTGACCGAGGACTCGTGCGCGATGCCGTGCACCAAGGTGAAGTAGGTCTCGCCGTCCTCGGCCTGCAGGTCCGGGAAGACCTTCGTGCCGCCGTAGATGCTCGAACCCTCGGGCAGCGAGGGGTGCGGGATCTCCTCGAGGCTCTTCTTCTCGACGTCGGACAGCTCGGCGCTGGTCATGGGGATACTCCTCGTGGTGTGACGGATCCACGCCGGGAATACGGGTGCGTGGGAGCGCCGGGGTAGGGAGAATGCGATGGAATCGGGTCCCACCGTTTCCGGCGAGCACTACGACACCAGTGATCTGTTGCCGGAACGTTGAGAGCGGACTACGACGACAATTCCGGATCAGCCTTTTGTGACCGTCGTGTTGCGTAACACGGGGCAATGTTCCCGTCGTCCGAACGACACGATTCGGTAATACGACAGGTCGACCGTGGGGCCGTTCCCCTGATCCCCCACGAGGAGGCCCCATGACCGCGGTGATCCGGCGCGAGGACCGGCGCACTCCGCCGACCGAGCTCGACGGCGAGCACCGGACGGTGGTCGTCGTCGGCGGCGGACAGGCGGGGCTGTCGATGAGCCGCTGCCTGGACGTGCGCGGCATCGACCACCTGGTGCTCGAGCGCGACGTCGTCGCGTCGTCCTGGAAGCGACACCGCTGGGACACGTTCAGCCTGGTCACGCCGAACTGGCAGTGCGACCTGCCGGACTTCCCCTACGCCGGGCCGGACCCGCACGGGTTCATGGTCCGCAGCGAGATCGTGGACTACCTCGAGGCCTACCGGGCCTTCGTCGACCCGCCGCTGGTCGAGGGTGTCGCGGTGACCCGGCTGCACCGTGACGACCGGGGGACCTTCGTGGTGGAGACCTCCGCCGGGACGTGCACCGCCGACCAGGTCGTCGTCGCCACCGGCGGGTACCACACGCCGCTCACCCCGCCGCTGTCCGAGCCGCTGCCGGCCGGTATCACCCAGATCGGGTCCCAGGACTACCGCAACCCCGGCCAGCTGCCGCCGGGGGAGGTGCTGGTGGTCGGGTCCGGGCAGTCCGGCGCCCAGATCGCCGAGGACCTGCACCTGGAGGGGCGCAGGGTGCACCTCGTCGTCGGGCACGCGCCGCGGGTGGCTCGCTTCTACCGGGGCCGTGACGTCACCGACTGGCTCGACGAGATGGGTTACTACCGGATGCCGGTGACCCGGCACCCGCGCCGCGAGGCCGTGCGCGCCCAGGCCAACCACTACGTCACCGGGCGCGACGGCGGTCGCGACATCGACCTGCGTCGCTTCGCCGCCGAGGGCATGCAGCTCTACGGTGCGCTGACCGACCACGCGGGCGGCCGGCTCACCTTCGCCCCCGACCTGGAGTCCTCACTGGACCACGCCGACGAGGTCAGTGAGTCCATCAAGGACACCATCGACGGCTGGATCGCCGAGCAGGGTGTCGACGCGCCGGTCGAGGAGCGCTACACCCCGGTGTGGCGTCCGGAGCGCGAGGTCACCGAGCTGGCGCTCGACGGCTCCGGGATCACCTCCGTGGTGTGGTGCATCGGGTTCCGGCAGAACTTCTCCTGGATCGACCTGGGGGTGTTCACCGGCCGTGGCTCGCCGGTGCACAGCCGGGGCGCGACGGCCGTCCCCGGGCTGTTCTTCCTGGGTCTGCCCTGGCAGTGGACCTGGGGGTCCGGGCGGTTCTCCGGGGTGGGCGCGGACGCGACGTTCCTCGCCGAGCGGATCCGCTCGCAGCGCGGCCTGACCTCGACCGGCGGCCGCGGCGACGTCTGCAACGTCCTCGCCCTGGGGTCCTGAGTGGACGATCCCGTCGACCCGTCCGACCTGGGTGGCGCCTCCGGCTGGGGGTGGGTCACGGCGCCGGCCGACGTCGAGCCGGAACCGCCCTTCGGTGAGCCGTGGCAGGGCCGGGCCTTCGCGCTCACCGCGCTGACCATGGGTCGCATCTCCGGGCGCAACCTGGACGCGTTCCGGCACGCACTGTCCCGGTTGGACCGCGCCCGCTACCTCGACGACGGCTACTACGGCCGCTGGCTGCACGCCGCCGAGCTGATGCTCGTCGACTCGGGCGTCCTGGCGCGCGGCGCGGTGGAGGCACGGGCCCGGCGCGGTCGCGGCGAGGACGTGCCCGAGCCGGCCGACCCCCCGGTCGCGAAGCCCGACTACGCGCCCACCGCGCCCGGGTCGCTGCGGACCGTCGACGCCGCGCCGCGCTTCGCCCCCGGCGACCCGGTCCGCGCCCGCCGCGAGCCCCCGGACGTCGCTCCGCCCGCACCGTCGGCGGGCCCGGTCGGCCGCGGGCCGTGCAAGCTCCCGCGCTACCTGCGCGGGACGCCCGGCGCCGTGACCGCGGTGCGGCCCGCACACGTACTGCCCGACACCCACGCGGTGTTCGCCGGTGAGCACCCCGAGCACGTGTACACCGTCGCGTTCGCCGCGCCGGACGTGTGGGGCCCCGGCGCGGACCCGCACGTCACCGTGCACGCCGACCTGTTCGAGTCCTACCTGGAGCCACGATGACCGACGACGATCCCGGTCCGGCGCTGCGCACCGCGGCGCTGGAGGAGCTGCTGGTCGAACGGGGGCTGGTGGACCCGGCCGTCGTCGACGGGTTCGTGCGCACCTACGAACGCGACGTCGGCCCGCTGAACGGCGCGGCGGTCGTCGCCCGCGCCTGGACCGACCCGCGGTTCCGGGAGTGGCTGCTGCGCGACGGCACCGCGGCCATCGCCTCGCTGGGGTTCACCGGACCGCAGGGCGAGCACATGGTGGTGCTCGAGCAGACCGAGCAGGTGCACCACGTCGTGGTCTGCACGCTGTGCTCCTGCTACCCGTGGCCGGTCCTCGGGCTGCCCCCGAGCTGGTACAAGGACCCCGCCTACCGCGCCCGGGTCGTGCGGGAGCCGCGGACCGTGCTCGCCGAGATGGGGCTCGACGTGCCCCCGGAGCGGCGGATCGAGGTGTGGGACTCCTCGGCCGAGGTCCGCTACCTGGTGCTGCCGCGCCGGCCCGCGGGCACCGACGGACTCACCGCCGAGCAGCTCGCCGGGCTGGTCGGGCGGGACGCGATGGTCGGGGTCGCCGAGGCGGTGGAGCCGTCGTGAGCGCTCCGCTGCTCGACGTCGCGGGCCCCGCCGCCCCGCCGCGCGCCAACGGCGAGCTGGTGTTCACCGCGCCCTGGGAGGGACGCGCGTTCGGGCTGGCCGTCGCGCTCGCCGAGGCGGGGGTGTTCACCTGGGACGGCTTCCGCGACCGGCTGGTCGCGCGGATCGCCGCCGACCCCGCCGCCCCCTACTACGGCTGCTGGCTCGCCGCCTGCGAGGACGCGCTCGTCGCCGCGGGTCGGCTGGGCGGGGCCGACGTGTCCATCCGGGCCGCGGGCCTCGCCGCCCGCCCGGCCGGGCACGACCACGCCGGGCACGACCACGCCGGTCACGGCCATGGGCACGGCCACGGTCACGGCCGGTAGGAGAACGTCCACCCGTGGTGACGGAATGGTGCGGTGGACGCATTCCGCGCACTACCCCACGCGAATGCGGAACGGAACCGGGCCGACCCGAACGGGGCCGTGCGCGACCCGGCCGGTGTCACCGCTCGATAACCGATCATGTCTTCGCGGGGCCGATGCCCCGATGCGCGGATAGATTGGGGTCATGAGCGGATCCGGGTCGGTGGTCCTGCGGACCGTCGCCTGGTGTGCCGGGGTCCTGCTGGTGGGTGCCGGAGTGCTGGCCGCCGTCGTCGTCGGGTTCGGCGCGCTCGTCGCGCCGGGGGAGGCGCGCGCGTCCCGCGAGATCGACCCGGCCACCGAGTTCGCCCGGCTCGCCGTCGACGACCCGGCCGCCGCGCTGAGTTCGTGCACCCCTGCCCGCGGGACCCTCGTCGACGCGCTGTCCGGTGCGCTCCCGGTCGGTGCGGTGCCCGGCGCCGACCGGTTCACCGCGACCGACGGGGACCTCACGTTCGTCTCGGCGCCGATCACCGGCACGCTGCGCGGCGCCGGGGACCGCGCCGTCTGGGTGTGGGGGCGGCAGGGCTTCGCCGCCGTCACCGACGACGCGCGCGCCCTCACCCCCGGGCTCCCCGGGCCGTCGCTCTACGCCACCGGCCCGGACGCGGCCGGCGCGGTCCGCTCCGCGACCTGTGTGGAGGCCGCGCAGCGCGCCGACCGCTCCGGCAGCGCGCCGACCCAGGGCCCGGTCGCGCCGCGCTGAGACGGCTCAGCCGCCGGGCAGGATCAGGCAGCTCGACGTGGCCTCGCCCAGTAGCCGGCCCCCGGCGTCGGTCAGCTCGGCCCGGGCCAGCGCGGTGCGGCGCCCGGCCTGCACGACGTGGCCGGTGCACGTCACGGTGCCGGTGTCGACGGT
The DNA here is from genome assembly GCF_056341085.1 of Pseudonocardia sp. 2-7. Classification (NCBI taxonomy): domain Bacteria; kingdom Bacillati; phylum Actinomycetota; class Actinomycetes; order Pseudonocardiales; family Pseudonocardiaceae; genus Pseudonocardia; species Pseudonocardia sp. 2-7. Next base: position 3,833,043 of record NZ_CP094507.1, on the reverse strand, counting down.
GATCCGGCGCAGGAAGCGCACCGACAGGTCCAGGCTGGTGTAGCCGGTCCCGGCGGGGAGCGTGGAGTGCACCGCGCACCCGCAGGCGGAGTCGAGCAGCGTGGCGTACACCCCGCCGTGCACCGAGCCGATCGGGTTGTACTGGTGCTCGCCGGGCTCGAAGGCGAACGCGACGCGCCCGTGCTCGGCGGAGACGGCCCGGAACCCGACGAGGCTCGCGATGGGCGCCCCGGGGAGGCGGCCGTCGACGATCCGGCGCAGGTACTCCAGTCCGTCCAGACCGGACGCGGCGGCGGCGAGCACCATCGGGTCGGTCCACTCGTGCTCGCGGCGGCGCGTGGCGGTGGCCGGGCCGGTCGTGGGTTCTGCTGCGGAGGTCATCGTGGCTCCTGCTCGGGGACGGGGGCTCCGGGGCCCGGTTCGAGGTGGACGTCGTCGGCGCGGCCCAGGCGGTGTCCGGCGGCGCACACGCTCATCAGGCGCACCGGGGCACCACAGCCGGTGTGCACGCGGACCACGGGCGGGCCGGCGTCGCCGGCGAGGTGCCGGTCGCCGAAGTCCATGAGCGCGGCCAGGACCACGCCCAGGTCGCGGCCGCGGCGGGTCAGGCGGTACTCGGCGCGGGTCCGGGCGCCGGGCTCGCGGTAGTCCACCCGTTCGACGACGCCGTCGCCGACCAGCTCGGACAGCCGCCGACTCAGGACGGTGCGCGCGACGCCCAGGCCGTGGGCCAGCTCGTCGAAGCGGGCGACCCCGCGGCCGAGGTCGCGCACGATCAGCACCGTCCACGGGTCGGCCAGCAGCGCCGCGGTGCGGGCCACCGAGCACACCTGGGACGCCGCCGCCGTCCGTGCGTCCATCCCCGCCTCCTGGGTATCGCTGCGCTACTCAGGAGGCAGAGTAGCCCGGCGCGGCGGACGGCGACAGTGCCCGGTCCCGTCGTGCGCGATTGATCGTGCGCACAGCGGGAAGTCGGGAGGGGACAACACACGAGCACGAGACCGAGGAGGAACCCACGGTGGCGAACGAACTGCAGGGCCGGACCGTCGCGATCCTGGCCGCGGACGGCGTGGAGAAGGTCGAGCTGGTCCAGCCCCGCGAGGAGCTGCAGAAGGCCGGCGCCCGGGTCGAGGTGGTCTCGCTGTCCACGGACCCGATCCAGTCGATGTCGGCCGACATCAACCCGGACGAGAAGCTCGACGTCGACCGGGCCGTCGCGGACGTGTCCGCCGACGACTACGACGCGCTGGTACTGCCCGGCGGCACCGTGAACCCGGACAACCTGCGCGCCGACGCCACCGCGGTGGCGTTCGTGAAGGCCTTCTTCACGGCGGGCAAGCCGGTCGGCGCGATCTGCCACGGCCCGTGGACGCTGGTCGAGGCCGACGTGGTGAAGGGCCGCACCCTCACGTCGTTCCCGAGCATCCGGACCGACCTGCGCAACGCGGGCGCGACCGTCGTCGACGAGCAGGTCGTCAACGACAGGGGCCTGGTCACCAGCCGCAACCCCGACGACCTCGACGCGTTCTGCGCGAAGCTGATCGAGGAGTTCGCCGAGGGGAAGCACCCGGTGCACCCGGAGGGTGCGACCGCCTGACCCGCCCGCACGACGCCGACGGGCCCGGCACCCCGAACGGGTGCCGGGCCCGTCGGCGTCCGGGTCAGCCCTCGACGGGGCCGGCCATCTGTGCGGCGTCCTCGGGGTGGTCGCGGCACCGGTCGGTGTCGGGGCGCGCCTCCAGCCGCTCGTCGTCGATCTGCTCGCCGCACACGTCGCAGCGTCCGTACTCGCCCTTGTCCAGACGGGTCAGCGCTGCCCGGACCCGCGCGGTGCGGGCCCGGCGGGTGTTCTCGTCGAGGTCGTGGGCCATGGTCTCGTAGGCCCGCGAGCCCTCGTCGCCGAAGTCGAGACCCTCGCCGACGCGGTCGTCACCCGGCGCCGGCCGCTCGGTCACCGCCGAGCTGTCCTCCAGCTGGTCCAGCTCCTCGGTCAGCAGGGTGCGTGCCCGCTGCGCGTCCATCGGGTCTCCTCTCGTGCCGCGCGACCGGACGGCCGCACGGGGACCGGACTACCCCACCGGCGGGCGCGCACACGCACGCCGTTTCGCCCCGGGCGACGCGGGTAGGCGCGGCGTGGCCGACGGGTGCGGCCGCGGTCCCCCTCGGTCGCCCGCCGGCACACCGTCCCGGCCCGTCGACGGGCTCGTCCCGCCGCCGGTCACGGACCGATCGAGAGGAAGCCCCGTGTCCGACAGCCCGCCCGCCCAGCAGCAGACCCCGCCCGGTGAGACCGGTGCGATGGACCCCGTGCCCCGCGACGAGATGCGCGGTTACCAGGGCCGCGACCTGCTCGCCGGCACCGTCGCCCTGGTCACCGGTGGTGACTCCGGCATCGGGCGCGCGGTGTGCGTCGCGTTCGCCAAGGAGGGCGCCGACGTCGCCCTGGCCTACCTGGAGGAGCACGACGACGCCGAGCACACCGCCGGGCTCGTCCGCGCCGAGGGGAGGCGCTGCCTGACCCTTCCCGGTGACCTCGGGGACGCCGCGCACTGCGCCGACATCGTGCGGCGCACCGTCGAGGAGCTGGGCGCGCTCGACACCGTCGTGAACAACATCGCCACCCAGGAACCGGTCGACGCGCTCACCGACATCGAGGACGACGCCTGGCTGCGGACCTTCGAGGTCAACATCCACAGCTACTTCCGGGTCACGAAGGCGGCCCTGGAGCACCTGCCCGACGGCGGCGCGATCGTGAACACCGGATCGATCAACGGCCTGCGCGGGAACAAGAGCCTCATCGACTACTCGGCCACCAAGGGCGCGGTCCAGTCGCTGACCTACTCGCTCGCGCAGTCGCTGACCCCCCGCGGCATCCGGGTCAACTGCGTCGCCCCGGGTCCGGTGTGGACGCCGTTGATCCCGGCGACGATGCCGCCCGACAAGGTCGACGGGTTCGGCGAGCAGACCCCGATGGGGCGTCCCGCGTCCGCGGACGAGATCGCGCCGTCCTTCGTGTTCTTCGCGGCGCCGCGGCTGTCGTCGTACTACACCGGCGAGGTGCTCGCACCGGTCGGCGGGGAGACCCTGCCGGGCTGAGCGTCCGGGCCCCGCCGCGCCGGCGGCACGGCGGGGCTCCTCAGTCGTCGGCCAGCCGCTCGCGCAGCCGCGCCAGGGTCCGTGACAGCAGCCGCGAGACGTGCATCTGCGAGATGCCCAGCTCGGTGGCGATCTGGGACTGGGTCCGGTCGCCGTAGAAGCGCAGGACCAGCATTCGACGCTCCCGTTCGGGCAGCTCGTTGAGCGCCGCACGCATCCCGGGGCCGTGCGCCGCGAGGTCCAGGGCCGGGTCGTCGGAGCCCATCCGCTCGGCGAGCGACAGGCCCTCACCGGAACCGTCGTCGCCGACCGGCGCGTCCAGGGACTTGGCGTGGTGCGACTCCAGCGCGCCGAGCGCATCGACGACCTCGCCGACCGGCACGCCGACCTCGGCCGCGATCTCCGACGGGCGGGGCGGGCGACCGAGCCGCTGCCCCATCTCGTCGGCGACCCGGCCGACGGTGACGGCGAGCTCCTTCAGGTCACGCGGGACCCGCACCGCCCAGGAGTAGTCCCGCAGGTGGCGCTTCATCTCGCCGCGGATGCTCGGGACCAGGTAGCCGAGCGGGCCGCCGGTCGCCGACGACGGATCGTAGCGGTCGACCGCCTTGACCAGGCCGAGCATCCCGGCCTGCTCGATGTCCTCGACACCCCGGCCGGGGGCGGCGAAGCGCCGGGACAGGTTGCGCACGAGTGGACGGAACTCGCGGATCACGTACTCGCGCAATGCATCGCGGCCCGGCGTGCCCGGCGGGGTCCCGGCCAGCTGGTCGAGATCGGGGATCAGGTCGTCGTAGCCCCGTCGGCCGTCGCGGGAGGTCGTCGCGGGCCGGGTGGGCAGAGTGGGACTTCGCATGGTCCCTCGCAATCGCCGATGGCAGGTGCGGGGTCCGCTGCACGGTTGAACGGATCTCGTGTGGACCGGTGGACGGGCGGAACCGCGTCGGCGGTGTCCTGCGTGCCCGGTGCCGGGAGCCCGACCGTAACCCCGGTCCGGGCGGTCCACAACCCCGGGCGGGGGGACCGCGGTGCGGTTCAGGTCCGGTGTGCGACCGTGTGCGACCACCCGCCGGAGGCGTTCCGACCCGTCTCGGAGCGGACGCGTCCGGCGGGCTGCCGGTGGGGCCGCGACACCGGCCCCGGCAGGTCCACTCAGGCGTCGGTCTCGACGACGGTGGCGCCCTCGGCGGCGCGCTGGACCGCCTCGCAGCCCTTGTGGGCGGCCGACTTGCTCTCGTAGGCCTCGCCGACGGCGACGACCTGCCCGTTGCTCGCCTTCAGCCGGAACCGGAACTTCCCGCCCCGGTCCTCGTACACCTCGAACTTGCCTGCCACAGGGGCCTCCTCGGCTTGATCGACCACCGCTGGTTGGTGTGGATGGCCGCGCACGTCAGCCCAGATGGCGTTGCGACGGGCAACGGAGTGTGCCCCTCGTCGGGGCGGGCCGGGCAACCCTCCCGGCGTGTGAGGGTAGAGTCCGGTCCTCCGACGGTCCGGCCGGTGCACGTGCCGGGCGGACCCGGCGGGTGGAGGAGGGTGCCATGGGTCAGGACGACCGTCCCGCCGACCCCGATCGGGTACCGGTCACCCGGGTCGAGGTGCTGGACTTCGTGGGTGAGCTGTTCGGCCACGGTCCGGTGCCCCGTGCGGCGCTGCTGGCCGCGGCCCGCGCCGAGGACGCCAGGGCCCGCCTGCACGAGGTGCTCGACGCCGCCCTGCCGGACCGCCCGCTGACCGGGCTGGACGACCTGTGGCGCCACGTCGACGTGCCCGAGGACCTCGGCGCGGTGCGCGGACTGCCGTCGCCGCGCTAGTCGTCCGCGTCGCCGGTCCGCGGCTCGGACAGCGCCCGCAGCTCGCGGGAGAGCAGCTCCAGCCCGTGGATCCGGGCGTGCAGCGCCTCGATCCGCGACTCGGCGGCGGTGCGGTAGAGCGCCAGCCGGTCCCGGGCGTCGTCGCCGACCGGGCGGCCCGCGTCGAGGTCGGCGCGGGCACCGTCGATCACCGCCATCAGCGCGCGGGTCTGGTCCAGGCCGAGGTCGAGCGGCTTGAGCGTCTTGACGAACCGCAGGCGCTCGACGTCGTCCTCGGTGTAGAGACGGAAGCCGCCGGTGCTGCGGGCCGACGGCGTGACCAGCCCCAGCTCGTCCCAGTGCCGGATGGTGCGCAGCGACAGCCCGACACGCGTGGCCACCTCACCGATCTGCTGCACCACACCACCTCCCCTCGACCGTGCGGCCCCGACCGTACCGCCGGGGCGGGGCCGGTCTCAGCGGGCTCTCAGCGGGGCGGGCCTTCTCAGGGGCGCCACAGCGAACCGTCCCTAGCGTCGTCGACATGCCGACTGCACTGGTCACCGGAGCGAGCCGCGGGCTCGGCGCCGTCTACGCCCACGAGCTCGCCGAGCGCGGATGGTCCGTCGTCCTCGTGGCGCGCGACGCCGCCCGCCTCGCCGACGTCGCCGAGCGGATCGGCCGCGCCACCGGCGCCATCGTCGAGATCCTGCCCGCCGACCTCACCGACCCGGCCGGGCTGGCCGCCGTCGAGCGCCGGATCACCGACCGGGACCTGCCGATCGAGCTGCTGGTCAACAACGCGGGCGTCGAGACCGACGCGGTCTTCGCCGAGGCGCCGGTCGAGGCGCTGACCGGCGAGATCGACCTCAACGTGACGGCCCTGATGCGCCTCACCCGCGCCGCGGTCCCGGCGATGACCGCCCGCGGCCGCGGCGGCGTGCTCAACATCGCGAGCTTCGCCGGGTACCTGGCCTCGGGCGGCAACGCCTACGGCGCGTCGAAGTCCTGGGTGCTGGCGTTCAGCGACACCGTCGCGGCGTTGCTGCACGGCACCGGCGTCACCGTCACCGCGGTCGCCGCGGGCCGGATCCGGACCGACGACGACCCGCAGGGCCCGCTGTGGCTCGACCCCCGCGATGTCGTGCGCCGCTCGCTCGACGACCTCGCCCGCGGCCGCACGCTGTCCGCGCCGGGCTGGGTGTACCGGGCGCTGGTCGGCTACCTGGAGGCACCGCGCACCGCGCTGCGGCTGGCCGCACGGGTGACGGGCCGGGGCCGGGAGCGCTGCGAGCGCCTGGAGCGGGGGAGCGGGCACACCCGGCCGTCGCCGGTCCCGACGCCGTTCCGTGACGCGCCCGCCCCGGCCCGGCAGCCGGCTGTCACGGTGCACGAGGTGGGCCCGGCGACGCCGGTGCCGCCGGTCCTGCCCGAGGAGCCGGCGCGGCCCGCGCACGTCGCCGCCGCGACCTTCCCGGCGCCGCGCGTGTCGGGTACCGGCCCGCTGCCCGTCGTGACCCGTCCGGCCGGGACCGGGACCGGGACCGGGGCCGCCCCGGTCCGCCCGGCCGCCGCGCGGGCGGCCGCCTCCGCGACGGCCCGCGCCGCCGTCCGCAGGTTGCCCGCCGCCCCGCGTCCGGTGCAGCCGGCCCGCGACGCCGCGACCGTCCGGCTCGCCGCGGGTTGAGGACCGCGCCACGCTCGCCGGTCCCGCGGCCACCCTGCGGGCCCACGACGACGGCGCCGCCCGCCCGGGAGGTCATCGGCGGAAACGGACCGATGTGACGAGGCTCGCGTACCCCCCACTGTCGGAACCCTGGGCCATGCCCTAGCGTTCTGCACAGTCGAAGGGGAGTACTCCCGAACACGGCGTCGCCGTCATCACGGCACCGGCCCGAGCCGGTCCCGGTTGCGCCGGTCCACCGCGGTCACCGCGGCGGGCGGAGGAGACCTTCAGCGCCCCTACCTGCGCTGGAGGACCCCGCCGTGAACGTTCCCCTCTGGGTGTGGCTGGCCACGCTCGCCGTCGTCGCCGGCATGCTCGTGTTCGACTTCGTCGGGCACGCCCGTGACCCGCACGAGCCCACGCTGCGCGAGTCGGCGATCTGGTCGGCCGGCTACATCGCGATCGCCCTGCTGTTCGGCGTCGGTGTCGGCGTCTTCTCGGGCTGGCAGTACGGCGGCGAGTACATGGCCGGCTGGCTGACCGAGAAGGCGCTGTCGGTCGACAACCTGTTCGTCTTCCTGCTGATCATGACCAGCTTCGCGGTGCCGAAGGTGCACCAGCAGAAGGTGCTGCTGATCGGCATCGCGATCGCGATCGTCATGCGCGGTGCGTTCATCGCGGTCGGCGCGGTGATCATCGAGCAGTTCGTCGCGGTCTTCTACCTGTTCGCGGTCATCCTGTTCTGGCTCGCCTGGTCCCAGATCCGCGAGGCGATGTCCTCCGACGACCACGAGCAGGCCGACGCCGGTGACTCGAAGCTGATCCGCCTGGTCCGCAAGGTGCTGCCCACCTCCACCGAGTACGACGGCGCGAAGCTCGTCACCCGCGTCGACGGCAAGCGGCTCCTCACCCCGATGGCGCTGGTCATCGTCGCCATCGGGCTGACCGACCTGCTGTTCGCGTTCGACTCGATCCCGGCGATCTTCGGTCTCACCCAGGAGCCGTTCCTGGTGTTCACCGCGAACGCCTTCGCCCTGCTCGGCCTGCGCCAGCTGTACTTCCTCATCGGCGGCCTGCTGGAGCGCCTGATCTACCTGGCGCACGGCCTCGCGGTGATCCTGGCGTTCATCGGCGTGAAGCTCACCCTGCACGCGCTGCACGAGAACAACGTGCCGTTCATCAACGACGGGCAGCCGGTGCCGGTGCCCGAGGTGCCGATCTGGCTGTCGCTGCTGGTCATCACCGGGACGATCGCCGTCGCCGCCGTCGCGAGCCTGATCGTCTCCCGGCGCCGCGCCGCGGCCGACCCGGCAGCCCCGGAGGTCGCCGGACCCGACACCGACGGCGCGGACGACGCGACCGTGGACGCGGATCAGATCCCCAGCACCACCCGGGCGACCGAGAAGTAGATCAGCAGCCCGGTCGCGTCGACGAGCGTCGTGACCAGGGGAGCGGACACCACCGCCGGGTCGATCCCGACCCGGCGGGCCAGCAACGGCATCGTCGCGCCCACCGTCGCCGCCCAGCCGCAGATCGCCACCAGAGTCACCGCCACCACGACGGCGACCTGGATCCCGACCAGCAGCGACGCGACGGCCAGCCCCAGCGCACCGAGCAGGGTGCCCAGCAGCAGCCCGACCCGCAGCTCCCGCCACACCACGGCGGGCAGGTCGGCCAGGCGCACCTCCCCGACGGCGATCGCCCGGACCGCAGCCGACGCCGACTGGGCACCGGCGTTGCCGCCGGTGCCCACGAGCAGCGGGATGAACAGCGCCAGCGCGGTGACCTGCTCGAGTGCGTCCTCGAAGATCTGCAGCACGTTGACCGTCAGCACCGCGGCGAGCAGCAGCACCGCCAACCACACCGCGCGGGTGCGCGCCAGCTTCGAGACCCGCACGTACATGTAGTGGCCCGACCACGGCGCCGCACCGGACTGGCGGGCGACGTCCTCGGTGTCGGCGCGCTCCAGGATCTCGACGGCGTCGTCGATCGTCAGCAGACCCAGCAGCCGGTCCTCCGAGTCGACGACCAGCAGGTCGAGCAGGTTCGCCTCGCCCATCAGGCGTGCGGCGTCCTCGGCGGCGTCGGTGGCCCGCACCCGCGGCGCCCCGTCGTCGACGAGGTCGGCGACGGCGGCGTCCGGCCGGGCCAGCACCAGGTCGCGCAGCGAGACGGTGCCGGTCACCCGGCGCCCGGCGTCGGTGACGGCGAGGGTGTACACCGTCTCGGCCTGCGCGCCCTTGCGCCGCACGACGGCCAGCGCCTCGGTCACGCTGCTGTGCAGCGGCACGGCGACGGTCTCCGGCGTCATCACCCGCCCGACCGAGCCGTCGGGGTAGCCGAGCAGCGCCGCGGTCATCGACCGTTCCCCGGCCGACAGCCCGGCCAGCACCCGGTTGGCGACCTTGGCCGGCGCCTCGCCGAGCATCCGGGCGCGGTCGTCGGGGTCCATGTCCTCGACCAGGGCGGTCACCGCGTCGTCGCGCAGCCCCGCCAGCAGCTCCTGCTGGTCGACCGGGTCGAGCTCCTCGAACACGTCGAGCGCGCGGTCCTTGCCGAGCAGCCGGAACACCCAGCCCGCGTCGACCGGTTCCATCCGGGCCAGCGCGTCGGCGATCTCGTGGGCGGGCCGTCCGTCGAGCCGGTCGAGGACTCCGGCGGGGTCGTGGCGTTCGACGAGATCGGTCCAGCGTTCCATGCGGGTGATCCTGCCGCCGGGGCCTGCCGCGTGCAGCGGCGGGAGTATGTCCGTTTCGGTAGGATCGGTGACGTCTACCGCACATCCCGGATGACTGCCCCCGGGAGCGGGAACCCGGTCGGTGGCACCGAGGAGGTCACGATGTCCGTCACACCCCCGCCCCTGCCGCCCCCGTCGCCCGGCGGCGGGACCGGCGACCCCGACCCGCGCCCGGTGGCGCGCCCCCTGGACAGCGACGAGGAGCTCCGGCTCTCCAACCTCGAACAGGAGCTGCGCCGCTCCGACCCGGACCTGGACACCGAGCTGACCGCACCGCACCGGCCCGCGCGCGCCGCGGGTGGCCGCGCGGACCGGATCCTGCAGGCCGTCGCGATCACCGTGATCGTGCTGGTGATCGTGCCGGGCGACTGGGTCGCCGGGCTGCTGTCGTTCGGGCTGCTGCTCGGGATCCCGGCCGCGATGGCCTGGATCGCCGTCCGTGCACACCGCGAGAACGTCGCCCGGGAGCAGGCCGAGGGCCGCGACGACGAGCGCGCCTGACCCGCGCCCGGTGCCGCGGCGCCGGTCACGGGAGCGCGGTCAGGTCGTGGACGGGGCCGCCGTCGCCGCCTCGGTCGGGTCGGTCGTCGAGCGGACGGCCGGCAGCCCGAGGTGCTCACGCAACGTCGTCCCGGTGTACTCGGTGCGGAACGACCCGCGCTCCTGCAGCAGCGGCACGACCCGGTCGGCGAACTCGTCGAGCCCGCCCGGGGTGACGTGCGGGACCAGCACGTAGCCGTCCGCGGCGTCGGACTGCACGGCGTCGTCGATCGCGTCGGCGACCGTCCGCGGGCTCCCGACGAAGGTGTGCCGCCCGGTCACCTCGATCACCGTCTCGCGCAGGGACAGGTTCTTCTCCGCGGCGAGGGCACGCCACTGGTCGGCGACGGCCTTCGGGTCCCGGTACTGGCGCACGCTGGCCCGGCCCTTCGACACGAGCTCGCCCTCGACCGGGTCGAACTCCGGCAGCGGGCCGTCCGGGTCGCGCCCGGACAGGTCGGTGTTCCACAGCTGCTCGGCGAACACGATCGCGGTCTGCGGGCTGACCTGCTGGGAGCGGATCACCTCGGCGCGCTCGGCGGCCTCCGCGTCGGTGTCGCCCAGCACGTACGTCGCGGCGGGGAGGATCTTCAGGTCGTCCCACGCCCGGCCGTAGCGGGCGAGGCGGCCCTTCACGTCGGCGAGGAACGCGCGTCCGGCCTCCGGCTCGGCGTGCCGGGAGAAGATCGCGTCGGCCGACGCGGCGGCGAACTCGCGACCCTCCTCGGAGTCACCCGCCTGCAGGATCACCGGGCGGCCCTGCGGGCTGCGCGGCAGCGAGAACCGGCCGTGCACGTCGAACTGGTCGGAGGTGTAGGCGAACTCCCCGCGGTCGTCGGGACCGGTGCGCGAGTCCCAGATCGCGGCGGTCGCGGCCAGCTGTTCCTTGGCCCGGGAGTAGCGCTTCTCCTTCGGCAGGAAGCCGCCGCGGCGGAAGTTCTCGCCGGTGAACGCGTCCCACGAGGTCACCACGTTCCAGGCGGCCCGGCCGCCGGACAGGTGGTCCAGCGACGCGAACTGGCGGGCGACGTCGTAGGGCTCGGTGAAGGTCGAGTTGATCGTCCCGGCCAGGCCGAGCCGGTCGGTGACCGCGGCCAGCGCGGACAGGACCGTGAACGTGTCCGGGCGGCCCATCACGTCGAGGTCGTAGATCTCGCCGCGGTGCTCGCGCAGGCGCAGGCCCTCGGCGAGGAACAGGAAGTCGAACCTCGCCCGTTCGGCCGTTCGCGCGAAGTGCGCGAACGACTCGAACTCGATGTGGCTGCCGGACGCCGGGTCGCCCCACACGGTGGTGTTGTTGACGCCCGGGAAGTGTGCGGCCAGGTGGATCTGCTTGCGCGCCATGAACGGCCTCCCGAGGGGTTCAGCGGTCTCCTACCGGTGCAACACCGTGCGGCCGGTCGTGTTCCCGCCCGGCGTGGTCGCGGACGACGGAGGCCCCGACCCGGCGGGTCATCGCTTGCCGGCGCTCCAGGCGTAGGGCAGGTCGGTGCCGTTGAGGACGTGGTCCCCGACCGTCTGCAGCTTGTAGATCAGCGGGTTGTGCGTGGAGATCACCCGGGCGTTGCGCCAGTGCCGGTCCAGGCGCAGCTTCTCCGAGGTGATCGACGCGCCGCCGACCTCGAACAGCTGGGTGGTGGCGTCGAGCACGGCCGGGATGACGGCGGCCTGGGCGTGGGCGACGTCGAGCTCCACGCGGTCGAGCAGATCGGGGTCCTCCCCGCCCGCGTCGAGCAGCCGGTCGAGCTGGTCGGCGATGGTCAGCACCAGGGCCCGCGACGACCACGCCGCGGCGGACAGCCGCCCGACGACCTGCTGGACCAGGGGGTCGTGGCGGGGCAGGTCGGCCGCGGCGTGGGTGAAGGTGCGGGTGCGCTCCCGCACCCAGCCGGCGACGTCGTCGGTGGCGCGACGCGCGATGCCGGCGAGCACGGCGAGCTGGACGAGCTGCAGGTAGGACGTGCCCCAGGACCGGCCGGCGGAGCCGTAGCCCGGACCGAGGACCCGGTCGGCGGACACGGCGACGTCGGTGAACACGGTGGTACCGCTGGCGGTGAGGCGCTGGCCGAAGCCGTCCCAGTCGTCGTGCTGGACGACGCCCTCGGCGTCGCCGTCGACGAGCACCGAGACCCGCTCGCCGTCGAGGTCGGCGGCGACGAGGATGCGGTCGGAGTAGAGGCTGCCGGTCGAGTAGTACTTCGTGCCGTTCAGACGGTAGCCGCCGTCGCCGTCCGGGGTCAGCGCGGTCCGGTAGCGGTCGATCGCGCCGACGCCGGGCTCGGTGATGGCGTTGCCGACGAGCTCACCCCCGGCGACGGCGGCCAGCCGGGCGTCGCGGTCCGGGCCCGGGGTGGCGAGCAGCAGGTCGTCGACGTACCACCAGTGCACACGCAGCGCCTGGGGCAGGTTCGACTCGGCGGCGGCCAGGTCGACGAGCAGCCGGAACTGCTGGCGGACGGTGGCGCCGTAGCCGCCGAGGGCGACGGGCAGCCGCAGCGCACCGAAGCGTTCGGCGCGCAGGGCGGCGACCTCGTCGTGGGCGAGGGTGCGGCCCTGCTCGCGGGTCACCGCGCCCTCGGCGATCCGGGCGAAGACCGGTGCGAAGACGGCGTCGAGCTGCTCGTCGGTCCAGGCGGTCCGGCCCGCGACGCCGTCGGTTCCGGCGGGGGCGGGTGAGGTGGTGGTCATGAACGGTCCTTCCGGAGAGGGGCGCGCGGCGGTGGGCGACGACGGCGGGGACGCCGGGCGGGGCCACGGCGGGGTGCGCGGGCCCGACGGGCGCGCGGAGCGGGACGGGTGCTGCCCGGGGACGACTCGGGAGGTCGCCTCGGGACGACGGCTCAGGGTCGACAGAGTGCCGACGCCACGCGCGCGAGGTCGACATGCCCCCGCGTGGTCAGCAGCACCGATCCGGTCACGGTCGCCACGCTAGCCGCCACCCCGGGTGCCGCCCAAGCCTCCGGCGACCCGGATCACTCGCATCCTGCCTGGTGGGAGCCGTGATCGCGGCCGTCCGGACAGGTGTCCCGAGGTGTGGGAGATCTACTGTGGACAGGTCGTGGTCGATGGGTGGGACGTCGTGCCGATCCTGCGGGCGCCGCCCGGGTCAGACGGAGAGCGCCAGCCCCCGGGCGCGCAGCACCCGTCGCTCCAGGGGGCGGAAGACCAGCAGCTCGACCCCGATGCCGACGATGAGGATCAGCAGGATCGCGGCGAACACCTGCACGATGTCGTTCACGTCGGCACCGTTCTTCAGGTAGGCGCCCAGTCCGACCCCGAGCGCGGGTCCGGCCGCGATGATCTCCGCCGCCATGAGCGACCGCCAGGAGAACGCCCAGCCCTGCTTGCAGCCGGCGAGGTAGCCGGGCAGCGCCGCGGGGAGCAGGACGTGGCGGGCCATCCGGTACCCCGTCGCGCCCAGGACCTGGCCGGCCCGGGGCAGGATCGGCGGCACCTGGTCGATGCCCGCGACCAGGCCGTTCGCGATCGAGGGGACCGAGCCGAGCAGCACCACGAAGAAGATCGTGGCGTTGGTCAGCCCGAACCACAGCACCGCGGCCGGCACCCAGGCCACCGAGGGCAGCGACTGCAGACCGGTGAGCAGCGGGCCGATCGCCGCACGCACCACCGGCACCTTCGCGACCACCACACCGAGCGGGGTGGCGATCACCAGGGCGAGCAGGAAGCCGAGGGCGGCGCGGCTGACCGAGGTCCACAGGATCGACCAGATCTCGCCGCTGGCGACGGTCTCGCCGAACGCCTCGGCCACGGCGCCGGGGGCCGGCAGCTTGTACTCGGGCGTGACCGCCGAGGCCCAGACGAGCTGCCAGACCACGACGATCAGGGCGAGTGCGACGAGCGGCGGCAGCCAGGTCCGCAGCAGCCGCTGCCACCACGGGGTGGTGCGCTCGACCGGGGTGTCGAGGGCGTCGAGCCCGGCGACCGCGGCCGCGGAGTCCCGGTCGTTCTCGACGACCGTGATCGAGGTGTCCTCACGCGGCATGGCTGGTGATCACCTGCCGCAGTCGTCCGGTGATGTCGTCGTGCAGCTCGGCCTGGGCCTCGGCGTCGCGGCCGTCGGCGGGCACCGTCCACTCCCGCACCACGGTGCCGGGCCGCGAGGACAGCAGCACCACCCGCTCGGCGAGCCGGACCGCCTCGCGGACGTCGTGGGTGACGAACACGATCGTGGTGCCGGTGGCCCGCCAGACGCGCAGGAGCTCGCCCTGCAGGACGTCGCGGGTGATCGCGTCGAGGGCCGCGAACGGCTCGTCCATCAGCAGCAGCCCGCCGGTGCCCTGGTCCTCGCCGAGACCGGTCGCGGCGGCGAGTGCCCGGGCCAGTGACACGCGCTGGCGCATGCCGCCGGACAGCTCGTGCGGACGCTTGCCGCCCATGCCCTCCAGGCGCACCAGCGACAGCAGCTCCTCGGCACGTTCCTGCCGGGCCGACCGGCCGTGCCCGGCGAGCCTGAGCGGCAGCTCGACGTTGCGCAGCGCGGTCAGCCACGGCATGAGCGCGGCCTCCTGGAACATGAACGACGGCCGGGCGGACCCCACTGTGACCTCGCCCGCCGTCGGGGCGTCGAGCCCGGCGAGCAGGTTCAGCAGCGTCGACTTGCCGCAGCCGGACGCGCCGAGCACGCAGACGAACTCGCCGGCGCCGACCTGCAGGTCGATCCCGTTGAGCGCGGTCACCGCCCCCGGCCCGGTGCCGAAGGTCTTGGCGACCCCGGACAGCGCCACCGCGGTGTCGCGGGTCCGGGGACGTCGGGTGGTGAGGTCGACGGTCATCGGTGGGTTCCCCTCGTGGGTGGTGGTGTCAGTTCCGGGCGAGGCCGGCCGGGTCCACGGCGGCCTCCCCGGAGCTCGTCCGGACCGCGTCGACCGCGGTCGGGTCGAGGAAGCCGGTCAGGTCCGCCTCGCTCTTCGCGATGCCCGCCGTGACCGAGTCCTTCGCCAGCTGCGGAAAGGTCGAGGCGAGCGGGTCGGAGTCGAAGGACAGCTCGGTGAACGCGCGGTCGAGGATGTCGGCCGCCAGCGGCTTGCCGGTGATCTCGCCGATCGCCTCGTTGGAGACGGTCTTCGCCTGCGCCGGGTCGTCACGGATGAGGGCGATGGCCTTCTGCTCGCCGCGCAGGATCGCCTCGACGGTCTCGGGGTGCTGCTGCAGGAACTCGGTCCGGACGATGACGACGGTCGTCGGGAACTTCCCGCCGGGCCACAGGGACTTCTCGTCGACCAGGACCTTCGCCCCGGCGTCGACCAGGCGCGAGCTCCACGGCTCGGGCAGCCAGCCGCCGGCCACCTTGCCCTGCTTGAACAGGTCGAGGGTCTGCGGGTTCTCGATGTTCTGCACCGTCACCGCGTCCGGGCCCTGCCCGATCGGGAGCTTGTTCTCCGACAGCCAGGTCTTCAGCGCGATGTCCTGGGTGTTGCCCAGCTGGGGCGTCGCGATGATCGTGCCCTTGAGCTGCTCGGGCGAGGTGATGTCCGGGCTGGTGACCAGCTGGGCGCCGGCCGAGGTGGAGCCCGCGACGAGGCGCACGGCCTCGCCGCCCGACTTGGTGAACGCGTTGATCGCCGGGCCGGAACCGATGAACGCCACGTCGATCGAGCCGCCGAGCAGGGCGTTGACCTGGTCCGGACCCGCGTTGAACGTCTGGGTGGTGAGCGTCGTGCTCCCCAGTTCGGCGGCGAACAGGCCCTGCTTCACGCCGACCAGCGCGGGGGCGTGGGTGATGTTCGGGAAGTAGCCGAGGCGGACCTCGGTCGCGGGGGAGGTGGCGCCCGCGGCGGTGGTGCTCTCCTCGGCGCGGGAGCAGCCGGCCAGCAGCCCGAGCGCGGTGAGCAGCGCGAGCAGGACGGCGGCGGTGCGCGCCCGGGATCCGGGGCGCAGGACGTGCGGGGACATCGCGGAACGGGGTCCTTCCGTGGGGGCGGCGGGCGGTCGGGGACGACCGCTGCGCGCCGGGGCCGGCCGGCCGGGGAGGGCGTGCCGGGGTGCGGGACGGGTGACGGGCCGGAGTGGTGTCCGGCGGGCGGTTCCCGGTCCGGCGGGTGCGTCGCACGCCGGGGGCGTGGCGTGACGGCCTGCGGGACGGGGACCGGTCAGCGACAGAGTTCGCTGTAGGCGGGGGCGCGCCGGCTCGGCCAGAACGGCTCGAGGCCGGTCGGGCGCAGGGGCACCGCGTGCCACGCGGTGCGCGTCTGCCGCTGGGGGACGGGGGCCGTCGCGTCCCCCACGAGCCGTGCGGTGCGCGAGGGCCGCCGCTGGCTCGTCGTCACCCGACCAGGGTGCGCGGTGGTCACCTCTCCGGACAACCCGGAGTCCACCAACCAGGAACGGCCGCGGGATGTCCGGACACCTTTCGCGGCATCCGGGTGATGATTCCGCAGGTCGGGAGGTCTGCTGCGGTGCGGGTCACTCGATCGCGATGCGGGTTGACACCGTCGGGCACCGGATACCTACAGTCGGGACGCACACCATCCGGAGCGGCCGAGAGACCCGGCTCGACGACGCCGCAGCAACCCCCCGCAGCACGCGGGTGCGGGTGCTCCAGCCGGGTTCGATGGAGGATCCCATGCGCACGGTCGCCGAGCAGGTGCGCGCCGCGCACCATCCCCGGTACCGCCGCCACGTCGACCTGATGCGGGTCGCGGGCGCCACCTGTCGGGCCTGACCGGCGTCCCGCCGGGCGCCCACCCGCCCCGCCCCGGCCGTCCACGACGGCCACCCGTCCCGGCCGCCGCGGTCCGCGGTCCACTCCGACGTCCTCTTCGTCCCGTCGTGCCCCCCCGGGGCGACGAGAAAGCGATGCCGTATGTCTACATCGGACACCACCACCGGCGGCCCCCTGCACCTGGCCGTCGCCCTCGACGGCGCCGGCTGGCACCCCGCCGCCTGGCGCGACCCCGCCGCACACCCCCGTGGGCTGTTCACCGCCCGCTACTGGACCGACCTGGCCCGCACCGCCGAGCGCGGGCTGCTGGACCTGGTGACGATCGAGGACGCACTCGGCCTGCAGTCCGGGGACCACCTGAGCGGCGCCGACCGGCGCACCGACCGGGTGCAGGGACGCCTCGACGCCTCGCTGGTCGCCGCCTTCCTCGCCCCGACGACGTCGCGGATCGGGCTGGTCCCGACCGTCACCACCACCCACACCGAGCCGTTCCACGTCGCGTCCGCGCTGTCGACGCTCGACCACGACAGCCACGGCCGCGCCGGGTGGCGGGTGCAGACCTCGGTCCGCGCCGACGAGGCCGCCCACTTCGGGCGCCGCAGCGTCCCCGGCCTGCGCCGTGCCGACCTCGGCACCCCGGCCGCCCGCGAACTCGTCGCCGAGCTGTTCGGCGAGGCCGCCGACGCCGTCGAGGTCGTGCGCAGGCTCTGGGACTCCTGGGAGGACGACGCCGAGATCCGCGACGCCCTGACCGGGCGCTTCGTCGACCGGGAC
The DNA here is from genome assembly GCF_056341085.1 of Pseudonocardia sp. 2-7. NCBI lineage: Bacteria > Bacillati > Actinomycetota > Actinomycetes > Pseudonocardiales > Pseudonocardiaceae > Pseudonocardia > Pseudonocardia sp. 2-7. The sequence goes on along the minus strand of NZ_CP094507.1, from coordinate 3,815,755 downwards.
AAGCTGCACCGGGTCGACTTCGCCGGGGATCACTTCGGCGTCGCCGGGCCGTCGATCGTGCCGCGCCCGCCGCAGGGCCAGCCGCTGGTCGTGTCGCTGGCCCACGGCTACGACCCGGCGCTGCTCGCCGCCCGGGTCGGCGACGTCGTGTTCACCACACCGCACGACGCCGACGACGCCGCGCGCATCGTCTCCCAGGTCCGCTCCGCGGAGGCCGCCGCGGGCCGCACCGCGCCGCCGCTGCGGATCCTCGGCGACGTCGTCGTGGTGCTCGCCGGCACCGAGCGCGCCGCCCGCGAGCGGCTCGCCCGGCTGGACGCACTCGAGCCGCTCTCCTCCGACGCCGCGATCCTCGCCACCACCCCCGCCGGGCTCGCCGACACCCTGCTGTCCTGGCGCCGCGCCGGGCTCGACGGCTACCGGCTGCGCCCGGCCGTCCTGCCGGCCGACCTCGACGCCGTCGTCGACGGCCTGGTCCCCGAGCTGCAGTCCCGCGGCGCGTTCCGCACCGCCTACGGCGAGACCACCCTGCGCGAGCGCTTCGGGCTGCCCAGGCCCGCCAGCCGCTACGCCGCCGGGGCCGGGTCCGCCGCCGTCCCGACCTTCTCCGGAGCCACCGCATGAGCAACAGGAAGCAGATCGTGCTCGGCGCCTACTTCCCGGGCGTCAACCACGACACCGTCTGGAGCGACCCGGCCTCGGGCAGCCACATCGCCTGGGAGTCGTTCGAGCACTGGGCGCGCACCGCCGAGCGCGGGCGCCTCGACCTGCTCTTCCTCGCCGAGGGACTGCGGCTGCGCACCCGCGGTGGGGAGATCTTCGACCAGGACGTCGTCGGACGCCCGGACACCTTCACCGTGCTCGCCGCGCTGGCCGCGGTCACCGAGCACATCGGTCTGGCCGGGACGATCAACTCGACCTTCAACGAGCCCTACGAGCTGGCCCGGAAGTTCGCGACGCTGGACATCCTCTCCGGCGGGCGCGCGGCGTGGAACGTCGTGACCAGCTCCGACGCCCCCACCGGCGAGAACTTCCGCCGCGGTGCCTACCTCGGCCACCGCCAGCGCTACGAGCGGGCCGGGGAGACCCTCGCCGCGGTCCGCGCGCTCTGGGACTCCTGGGGTTCCGACGCCGTCGTCGCCGACCCCGCGTCGGGCACCTTCCTGCGCGACGGCCACGTCGGCGACTTCGCGGTCGCGGGCAACCAGTTCGACATCGCCGGGCGCTTCACCACCCCGCACAGCCCGCAGGGCCACCCGGTGGTGCTGCAGGCCGGCGAGTCCCCGGCCGGTCGCGACTTCGCCGCCGCGTCCGCCGACGCGATCTTCTCCCGGTACCAGAAGTTCGACGAGGCCCGCGCCTTCTACGACGACGTCAAGGCCCGGGTCCGCAAGGCCGGCCGGGACCCCGACGAGGTGCGGATCCTGCCCAGCGCCGGCGTCGTGCTCGGCGACACCGACGCCGAGGCCCGCGAGCGTCACGAGCACCTCCACGACCGGCAGGTCGACCCGTGGACCTCGATCGTGCTGGCCGAGATGGTCTGGAACCGCGACCTGTCCGGCTACGACCCGGACGGGCCGCTGCCCGACGTCGAGCCCACCCCCGAGGCTCCGACGTGGATCGAGGGCCGGGCCCCGCTGACCCAGGACGCGCACGCGACCGTCGCCGCCTGGCGCGAGCTCGCCGACGCCCACGGGTACTCGCTGCGCGAGACGGTCAAGCACGTCTTCGACCGCGCGGTGTTCGTCGGGACCCCGGAGCACGTGGCCGACGAGATCGACCGCTACGTGCAGAACGACGCCTCCGACGGGTTCATCCTCGGCTCCCACGTCAGCCCGTCCGGCCTCGACGAGGTCGTCGACCGGGTCGTGCCGATCCTGCAGGAGCGCGGGGTGTTCCGGACCGACTACACCCCGGGCGCCACGCTGCGGGAGAACCTCGGGCTCGCGCACCCGTCGCGCTTCGGCGAGCGCCGTGCGGCGGTGGCGTCGTGAGGCGCCGGTTCCGGCTGTGGCGGGACCTGCCCGCCGGCCGCTCGGCCGTGCTGCTCGCGGCCACCGCGCTCACCCTCACCGCCTGCGGCTCCGGCGCCGGTGGCTCCGCCGCCGACGCGGGCCCGCCGCAGCCGGGCGGGACGCTGGTGTTCGCGGTGTCCTCGGACCAGGGTTGCGCCGACCCGCAGCAGGTGCAGAGCAACGACTCGATCTACTCGCTGCGCCAGGTCGTCGACTCGCTCACCGACCAGGACCCGTCCACCGGCGCGATCGTGCCCTGGCTGGCGACCCGCTGGTCGTCGAACGCCGACGCCACCGCCTGGACGTTCACCCTGCGCCCCGGCGCCACCTTCTCCGACGGCGCGCCCGTCGACGCGGCCGCGGTGAAGACGAACCTCGACCGGGCGGTGCAGCTCGGCGCCCGCGGCAGCCTCCCCAAGGGCTACCTGGCCGGGTACACCGGCACCGAGGTCACGAGCCCCACCGAGTTCACCGTCCGGTTCTCCAAGCCCAACGTGCAGTTCCTGCAGGGCACCTCCACCCACAGCCTCGGCCTGCTCTCCCCGGCCGGCGCCGTCCGCTCCGACGACGAGCGCTGCGCCGGCGTCGTCGGCTCCGGTCCGTTCACCCTCGAGCGCTACGTCAAGAACGACGTCACCGTGCTCGCGAAGCGGGCCGGCTACGACTGGGGCTCGCAGCTGTTCACCCACCCCGGCGAGGCCTGGCTCGACCGGGCCGAGTTCCGCGTCGTCCCCGAGTCCGGGGTGCGGGCGGGCAGCGTGCAGTCCGGCGAGGTCGACGCGATCGCGAGCGTCGGCCAGCAGGACGAGGCCCCGCTCACCGGGGCCGGGGTCCAGCTCCCGGCCCGGCCGAACCCGGGCCTGCCGTTCGGGATCACGTTCAACCAGGGCACCCCGCTCGGCGCCGACGCCGCCGTCCGCGAGGCGGTGAGCCGGGGCATCGACCGCAACGAGGTCGTCGCCGCGGTCTACCCGACCCAGACGCGGGCGGCGACGAGCCCGCTGTCGTCGACGACGCCGTCCTACGCCGACCAGTCCGCGCTCGTCGGCTACGACCCGGCCGCCGCGACCGCCGCGCTCGACCGCGCCGGGTGGGTGCCCGGCCCGGACGGCATCCGCGCCAAGGGCGGGCAGCGCCTGACCGTGCCGCTGACGTTCGCCCAGAACATCGGCACCACCAAGCCCGCGCTGGAGCTGATCCAGCAGCAGCTGCGCCGGATCGGGATCGACGTGGCGCTCCGCGAGATCCAGATCGCCGAGACCCAGGCCGTCCTCGACGGCGGGGACTTCGTCGCCGCGTGGGGCAACCTGACCCGGGCCGACCCGGACATCCTGCGGTCGACCTACGGCACCGACGGGACCAACCGCTACCGGCTGCCCGCCGGGCCGCTGCAGGCCCCGCTGGCGGAGCAGGCCGCCACGGTCGACCCGGCGCGACGCGCGGCACTCGCCGGGCAGGCGCAGAAGCTGCTCGCCGAGCGGTTCGACACCGCGCCCGTCGTCGAGCTCACCACCGTGCTCGGCGTCGGCCCGGACGCCCACGGCGTCGCGTTCGACGCGTCCTCGCGCATCCAGCTGCACGACGCCTGGAAGTCCGACGCGCGATGACCGTCCCCTACCTGCTGCGCCGCCTCGGGCTCGCCGCCGTCGTGCTGTGGGCGGCGTGGACGGTCAGCTTCATCGTGCTCTACCTGCTGCCCGGCGACCCGGTCGCGACCATGGCCTCGGGCGACGGCGAGCCGGTGTCGCCGTCCGAGCTGGACGCCCTGCGTGCCCGCTACGGCCTCGACCAGCCGCTGCCGGTGCAGTACGTGACGAAGCTCTGGGCGGCGCTGCACGGCGACCTCGGCACGTCGTTCGCCAGCGGGCAGGACGTGCGGACCGCGGTCGCGCAGGCCCTCCCCCCGACCCTGCAGATCGCCGCCGCCGGGCTGCTCGTCGCCGTCGTCGGCGGCACCGCGGTCGCGCTCGCCGCGACCTGGGCCCGGACGCCGTGGCTGCGGCAGGTGCTGGCGTCGCTGCCGTCGCTGGCCGTGTCGCTGCCGGTGTTCTGGGTCGGGCTGATGCTGGTGCAGCTGTTCTCGTTCTCCTTGGGCTGGCTGCCCTCGGTCGGCGACCGCGGACCGGAGTCGCTGATCCTCCCGGCGGTCACCCTCGGCCTCCCGACCGGCGCGCTCGTCGCCCAGGTGCTCGCGAAGAGCCTCACCCAGGCGCTGGACTCGCCGTACGTCACGACCGCCCGCGCCAAGGGGGTCGGCGCGGCCGCGGTGCACCTGCGCCACGCGCTGGGCAACGCCGCGATCCCCGCCCTCACCGTGCTCGGCTACGTCGTCGGGAACCTGCTCGCCGGGTCGGTCGTCGTCGAGACGGTGTTCACCCGGCCCGGCCTGGGCCGGCTCACCGTCGCCTCGGTCGGGGCGCAGGACATCCCTGTCGTACAGGGCATCGTCCTGTTCGCGGCGCTCGCCTTCGTCGTGGTCAACCTGCTCGTCGACCTGGCCTACCCGCTGCTCGACCCGCGGGTCGCCGTCGCCCCCGGGAGTATTTGATGACCCTGCTCGACCGCGCCCCCCTCGCCGCGCCCGGCGTCCGTGACACACCGCCTCCGGCCGGTCGACGGCCGCGGGCCCGGCTCGGGCGGTTCCTGCGCTCCCGGCCCGGGCTGGTGCTCGCCGGGGCGGTCGTGCTGCTCGTGCTGACCGCGGCGTTCGTGCCGTCGCTGCTCGCGCCCGGCGACCCCGCGGTCGGTGACACCGCACGCCGGCTCGCTCCGCCCGGGCCCGGCCACTGGTTCGGCACCGACCACCTCGGCCGCGACGTCTGGACCCGGGTCGTGCACGGCGCCTCGCTGTCGCTGCAGGCCACCGTGATCGCGGTCGCCGTCGCGCTCGTCGCGGGCGGGCTGATCGGGCTGCTCGCCGGGTTCGCCGGCGGCTGGGTCGACGAGGTCCTCATGCGCGGCGTCGACATGCTGCTCGCGATCCCCGCGATCCTGCTGTCGCTGGCCCTGATCACCGCGCTCGGCTTCGGGACGGTGAAGGTCGCGATCGCGGTCGGCGTGGCGAGCGTCGCGAGCTTCGCCCGGGTGATGCGCGCCGAGACCCTGCGGGTGCGCCGCGCCCTCTACGTCGAGGCCGCCCGCGCGGTCGGCACCCGCTGGTACGTCTCGCTGTGGCGGCACGTGCTGCCGAACGCGGCCGGGCCGGTCGTCGTGCTCGCGGTGCTGGAGTTCGGCCTGGCGATCCTGGCGGTGTCCGCGCTGAGCTTCCTCGGCTACGGCGCCCCGCCGCCCGCCTCGGAGTGGGGCTCGCTGGTCGCCGACGGCCGCAACTACCTGGCCGTCGCCTGGTGGGTGTGCGCGATGCCCGGCCTGGTCATCGCCGCGACCGTCCTGTCGGTCAACCGCATCTCCCGCGCCCTGGACGGCGAGTGGGGGCGGTCCGCATGAGCGCCCTGCTGCAGGTCGAGGGCCTGGAGGTCACCTACGCCGGGAGCGGGGGGACGGTGCACGCCGTGCGCGGGGTCGACCTGACCGTCGCACCCGGGGAGGTCGTCGCCGTCGTCGGGGAGTCCGGGTCGGGCAAGACCACACTCGCCGCCGCGGTGCTCGGGCTGCTGCCCACCGCCGGTGCCGTCGCCGCGGGCACCGTCTCCCTCGACGGCACCACCCTCACCGGGCTGTCCGAGCGCGCGTACCGGTCGGTGCGCGGCGCCCGGATCGGGCTCGTCCCGCAGGACCCGGGCGTCGCGCTGAACCCGGTCCAGAAGGTCGGCGTGCAGGTCGCGGAGGTGCTGCGCACCCACGGGCTCGCCGACCGCCGCTCCGCACCGGCCCGTGCCGTCGAGCTCCTGGGGCAGGCCGGTCTCGACGAGCCGGGGACCCGCGCCGGGCAGTACCCGCACCAGCTGTCCGGCGGGATGCGCCAGCGCGTGCTCATCGCGATCGCCATCGCCGCCGGGCCCGCGCTGGTCGTCGCCGACGAGCCGACCAGTGCGCTGGACGCGACCGTCGCCCGGCGGATCCTCGACCACCTCGACACGCTGCGCCGCGACCTCGGCACCGCGCTGCTGCTGATCACCCACGACCTCGCCGTCGCCACCGACCGGGCCGACCGGATCGTCGTGATGCGGCACGGGCGGGTCGTGGAGCAGGGCACCCCGGCCGAGCTGCTCGCCGGCGCCCGCGACCCCTACACCCGGGAGCTGCTCGCCGCCGCCCCCGGTCTCGCGCTCACCGCCCCGCCGGTGCTGCCGCCCGTCGACACGGCGGGGACCCCGGTCGCCGAGGTCCGCGACCTGGTGAAGGAGTTCCCGCTGCCCCGCGCCCGCGGCTCCTGGACGCGGCGCACCCACCGCGCCGTGGACGGGGTGTCGTTCACGATCGCCCGCGGCGAGACCGTCGCGCTGGTCGGGGAGTCCGGATCGGGCAAGTCGACGACGGCGCGGCTGCTGCTGCGCCTGGAGGACCCCACCTCCGGGCAGGTGCTGCTCGGCGGCGACGACGTGACCCGCGTCCGCGGTGAGGCGTGGCGGGCCCTGCGCCGCCGCGCCCAGCTGATCTACCAGAACCCCTACGCCTCGCTGGACCCCCGGTTCACCGTCCGGGAGATCGTCACCGAGCCGCTGCGGGCGTTCTCCGTCGGTTCGGCCGCCGCGCAGTTCGATCGTGCCGCGGAGCTCGTCGACCGGGTCGCGCTCCCGTCGGGGACGCTCGACCGGCGGCCGGGGGAGCTGTCCGGCGGGCAGCGTCAACGCGTCGCGATCGCCCGGGCGCTGGCGCTGTCGCCGGACCTCGTCGTCGCCGACGAGCCGGTGTCCGCGCTCGACGTCTCGGTGCAGGCCCAGGTGCTGGAGCTGCTCGCCGAGCTGCAGCAGCGCGACGGCCTGTCCTACCTGTTCATCTCGCACGACCTCGCCGTGGTCCGGCGGGTCGCGCACCGTACCGGCGTCCTGCGCGACGGACGGCTCCGCGAGCTGCGGCCCACCGCGGAGCTGTTCGACGACCCGCAGGACGAGTACACCGCAGAGCTGCTCGCCGCGATCGCCGGTAGGAAAGCCGGGGTGTCGTGAGCCGATACATCGACACCGTCCTGTCCCGGCGGCGTCACATCGACTACGTGCGGATCTCCTCGACGCTGTGTCGGCCGGTCGATCGTCCCGACGGATCGACACCGACACCTCGTCACCAGGAGACATCCCATGAGCGTTCCGACCCTGCCCACCGCTGATCCGGGAACCCAGCTGCTCGACGGGCTCGACGCCCTCGTGCGTCGCCACCGCGCGCTGCGCGGTGGTGGCGACCCCGGCAACGACGCCCTGCACGCCGAGCTGATCACCGCCGAGGTGGCCCAGCAGCTCGCGGCGGCCCGTTCCGCGTTGCGCCGCCGCCCGCGCGTCGCCTGACCCGTTCCGCCGGGACGCGGCAGGCCCGTCGCGTCCCGGCGGACCCGGGACGACACCGGGATGCAGCTCGGGGGGCACAGGGTGACCCGGGGCGTCCGCCGGGCTGCATCTCGGCGGGCGCGGGAGCGCGGCGCGGTGGCACCGGGCCGTCCGGCGTGCGGGCCACCGCCCACCCGGGCGTCGGCGAGATGCCGCTGCCGCACCGCGACGGCGGCCGTCGCACCCGTCGCGGCGGGTGCGACCACCGCACTCGGGGTGCGACGGCCCTGCTTCACCGCGGTCAGCCGCCCGGTCGCGACGTCGAACACGAAACCGCGCACGGCGTCGGTGTGCGGGAGCCGTCACCCCGGGTGGCGTGCGGCGGGGCGTGTCCGGACACCCCCCCCGCACCGGCTCACTCCGGCCCGGTGAAGAACTCCAGGGCGATGTTGTCCGGGTCGCGGAAGGAGACGCCGCTGCCGTAGTGCGCCTTCTTGACGCCCTCGTGGGCGATGCCCAGGTCGGTCAGCTTCTGCGCCCACTGCTCCAGCTCGGCGTGCGAGCCGACCGCGAAGCCGACGTGGTCGAGGCCGGTGCGCTCCTCGTCGAACGGCTCGCCGGACTCGCGGCCCTGGTGGGTGTGCAGACCGAACAGCATCCCACCGTCGAGGGCGAAGACGGTGTGGTGGAAGCGGCCGCCCTCCTCGTCCTCGTCCAGGACGGGCTCGGCGCCGAACAGCGCCGCGTACCAGCGCGTGCTGCGTTCGAGATCGCTGACGGTCAGGGCGACGTGCTGCAGACCGGGGAAGGCCACGGTGTCCCTCGCTTCGTTGCGTGCGGGTGTCCGCATGTGTCTATCAGCCGGATGCGGCCGCGGGGCCCCTTCGACCGGAGGGTCGTCACGGTGCCGGAAGGGCCGGGTACCCGATCGGGGTCCGGTCGCCCTCCCAGCCCCAGCGGCGCACCGGGACCGAGGTGACGTCGTAGGCGTCGACGGCGAGGTCGGTGTCGATCCGGGTGATCGAGCCCCAGTCGGCCTGGTCCGGGTCGTCGGCGGTGTCGATCCGGGTCGCGACGACCTGCTCGGTGGTGGTGCGGCGCATCGCCGCGAAGCTGCCCCCGGCGACGTCGGCGAACGACACGTCCACGGCGAACCCGAGCGACGACGGGCCCAGCACCAGGTAGCGCGGGGTCTGCACCAGCCCGGCCCGGACGGCGGGCAGGTCGCGCAGGCAGGGCGCCGACCAGAGGATCGACCAGTCGACGTAGACCGGGCCGTCGGCGTCGCGCAGCATCGGCACCACCGGCGCCGGGGTGATCATCCGCGGGGCGGCGGCGGCCACCCAGCCACCCGGCCCGACGGCGGTGTCGACGGCGTGCACCCGCACCCGGTCGACGTCCGCCGGGAACGCGGAGACGGGCACCCGCACGGTGCGCCAGCCCGGCCGGTCCAGCGGCACGGCCTCCTGCACCCGCTCGGTGGGGTAGGTGCCGCGGGCACCGGTCGCGGTGTCGTCGAGCGACACGCGTCCGTCCGGGCCCGGCGACCCGGCCCGGGCGTACTCCAGCTCCAGGGTGTTGCCCTGCCCGGTCCGCCCGGCGACGTCGACCGACAGCACCCGGTCGCCCGGCCCCGGCGCGACGGCGAACCATCGGGTGCGGAGCTCGCCGGTGGTGCCCGGGCCGCCGTCGAGACTGCCCCAGGCGAGCCCGCCGCGCGGCGGGTCGTCGACCCAGCCGCGGCCCTCGGTGAACCCGGTGAGGGTGTCGGCGCCGCCGGCGGCGGGCAGCGCGCCCGTGTCGACCGGGACCGTGACGTGGTCGAGGATCCCGCAGGTGTCGCGGCCGGTCAGCTCGCTCCACATCTGTCCGCCGACGCTGTAGCCCCCGCCCTGGCGCACCGGGGCGACGACGAAGGACGCCACCACCACCGACACCCCGGTGACCAGGGCGACCACCACGATCCCGGCGGGCAGCGCCGCCGCGGCCCGGGCCGTGGAGTCCCGCCGTGTCCGGTGTCCTCGGCGTCCCGACCGGTGTACCGCGACGGCGGACACGGCCGGCACCGCCGCCGCCACGGCCCACACCGCGGGCGAGTTCAGCGGCGCGAACGGCCCGTCTGCGCGCGGCACACCCCAGCCCGACCACAGGAACCACTCGTTGCGTCCGGAGAAGGCCAGCGCGACCAGCACGACCGCCGCCAGGGTGCCGGCGGTGGCCGCGCCGCGCACGGTCGGGTCGGCGGGCCGCCGGGCCGCGGTCACCACCAGCACCGCCCCCGCGGCGACGGCGAGCGCCCCGGTCCCGGAGAGCGTCCCGAAGTAGTGGGTCCACTTCGACGGCGCCGGGGTGAGCAGCACGAACCCGAGTGCGAGTCCGGCCAGGGGGACCGGTGTCCACCGCAGACCGGGGCCCCACCGGTGCGCGCCGCGCGCGACCAGCGGCAGCGCCGCGACCAGCATCGCGACGGCGAGCAGCACCGGCACCCGGCGGCCGAGGCCGCCCTGCTCGGTGCCGAACCCCAGCAGGTAGCTCCAGCGGCGCAGCTCCTGGAACCACGGTGTGGCCGGGCCGTAGAACTGGTGCATCTCGGTGGCGCGCGCGACCGTGTACAGGCTCTGCCCGGTGAAGACGGGGGTGAGCCCGGCCGCGGCGATCCCGGCCGCGGCGACGGTCGCCGCGACCCCGACGGCGAACCCCCCGCCGCCGTGGCGAGTGACCCGCCGCCACAGCGCCGGGAGCAGCAGCACCAGCGGACCGGCGACGGTCACCGCCGACGGAGTCACCGCCAGTGCCAGCCCCGAGGCCAGGGCGGCGGCCGCGATCCACGTCCCGCCGCGGCGCCCGGGCCGGGCGGCGGCGCGCAGCGCACAGCACAGCGCCGCGGTCGTCGCGAGCGCCGCGAACGGCTCCGGGCGGACCCCGAGGTTCAGCGGCAGCCACCACGCCAGCAGCGCGACGCCGAGCGTGCCCCGCACCCACGCCCGGCGGTGGTGGCGTGCCAGCACCGCGGGCAACGCGACCCGCGACAGCAGCAGCCACACCGCGATCCCGGCGAGCACCGAGGGCACGCGCAGCACCAGCGGCCCCACCCCGGTCTCGGCCAGCGCCCGCACCAGGCGGATCACCAGCGTGTACGGCGCCTCCGAGGCGTTGCCCCAGCGGTAGACGTTGCCGAAGTCGCCGGTCGCGGTGCCCGTCGCGTTGCGCGCGATCGCCTCGGTGAAGCCGTCGTCGGTGGACAGCGGCCCGAGCACCGTCCACACCGCCAGGGTGACGACGACGAGCACGTCCGCGGCGGCCCGTCCGATCCCGGCCGGGGTGGCCACCGCGGCCAGCCGGGCCCGCCGGAGCCGGGCCGCGCCACGGCGGCGCCGGAACCGGTCACCGGCGAGGCGGGCCAGCAGCACCGCGGCGAGGGCGGCGGCGAGCCACTGGGACCCGATCAGCACGGTCTTGGCCGGCGACGACGCGGCGGCGAACCAGTCCGCGGTGCGCGCGGTGACCCGCAGGCCGTCGGCGTCGGCGGGGGAGAGCTGGGTGGTGAACGCGGCGACCGCGCGCACGACGTCGCCGGGGAACGCGAGCGGGGCGGCGTCGCCGAGGGTGACCCGGGACCCGGCCTCGTCGGTGTCGAGGACGAGCCCGCAGGCGTCGCCGGGCGGGACGGGGGCGCGCAGCAGCTCACGGCCCCCGACCAGGACCCGCAGCTCCCCGCCCGGTCCGGTGAGCACGGCGAACCCGATCCCGGTGGCACCGGGCCGCTCCGAGCCCACGACGGTCGTCGCCGTCCCGGTGTCGGTCGAGCGGGCCTGCGCGGTGCGCAGCACCCGGCAGCCGACGTCGACGCGCACCGCCTCCGGCGCATAGGGCTGGAACGCCGCCGTCGTCGACACCGGCTGCTCGCCCGCCCGGGGCCAGGTCACGGTCGTGCTGCGGGTGTCGACGGGGGCGAACGGCACCAGCGCCGCGAGCAGGCCCGCGAGCAGGCCGGCGAGCAGGGTCGCGACCACCAGGCGGCGGGGGACGGAGGGCGGGGCGGGGTGGTCTGAGGGGTGCATCGACTTCCGGATCGACTCGGCGGGGGAGCGCGGCGGGGCCGGTCCGCCCGTCAGACCGCGGTGACCGGCACCGTGTGCCGGCCGGTCGCGCCGTCGGGGATCGAGACCTGTTCCCGTTCCGTCTGCACCGTGCCGGTCCGGTCGGTCGCGCGCACGCGCAGGGTGTGCTCGCCGGGTCCCAGTTCGATCTCGGTGCGCCACATCCGCCAGGTGTCGGCGCCGACGTCGGCGCCGAGGCGGGCCGGGACCCAGGTCCCGCCGTCGACGGCGACCTCGACCCGGGTGATGCCCACGTGCGGCGCCCACGACGTCCCGGCGACGACGACCCGCCCGGCCGGGACCGACGCCCCGGCGACCGGGGTGTCGATGCGGGACTGGGTCTTCACCGGGCCCTCGCGGGCCCAGCCGCGTTCGGCCCAGTACGCGGTGGCCGCATCCCAGGTGGTCACCTCGATGTCGGTGATCCACTTGCAGCCGGAGACGTAGCCGTAGAGGCCGGGGACGACCATGCGCACCGGGAAGCCGTGCTCGACCGGCAGCGCCTCGCCGTTCATGCCGAACGCGAGCAGGGCGTCGCGGCCGTCGGTGACGACGTCGACCGGGGTGCCGGTGGTGAACCCGTCGACGCTGGTGGACAGCAGCTGCTGGGCCCCGGGCCCGATCCCGGCCTCGGCGAGCAGGTCGGCCAGGCGCACCCCGGTGAACCGCGCGTTGGAGATCAGCGCGCCGCCGACCGGGTTGGACACGCACACCATCGTGATCGGTACCTCGACGACCCGGCGGGCCCGCAGCTGGTCCAGGGAGAGGGTCAGCTCGCGCTCGACCATGCCGTGCACCCGCAGGGTCCACGAGGCGGTGTCGACCCGCGGGACCTGCAGCGCGGTGTCGATCCGGTAGAAGTCCGCGGTCGGGGTCAGCCAGGCCGGTGCGCCCGGCAGGGTCGCGTCCGGCGGGAGCGCCGGTACCGGCGGGGCGGGCGGCAGCGCGAGTGCCGCCGGCCCCGACGTCGACGGCGCGGCGGCGAGCAGCCGCCCGGCGACGGTCGCCCCCAGTGACACGACGGCGACCCCGCCGGCCAGCGAGAGGGCCTGCCGGCGCGACAGCGGGGCGGCGGCGCCCAGGCCGTCCCGGGCCGCCCGGGTGAACGCGGCGTGCACCGCGAGGAACACCGTCGGCCCGACGAGGAGCGCCACGGCGGGGGCGAGCAGGTCGACCGGCCGGAACGCGGGCGCGAGCACCGTGGTGACCAGGGCGGTCACCCCCATCGCGACGACGACCGCCACGCCCGGGGCGGGCCGTCGGCGGGCCAGGAGCCCGGCGGCCACGCCCAGCCCGGTGATCACCAGCGCCATCCCGGTCAGCAGCGCGAGCTTGTCGGCGGTGCCGAACGTGGCGATCGCGAACTGCTTCAGCCACTCCGGGGTCAGCCGGACGAACTGGTCGCCGACGGTCAGGAACGGCGACGACGCCGGCGCCACCAGCCCCGCGACGAGGTCGCCCACGGCGAGGGCCGAGCCGACGCCGAGCAGACCGGTGACCACCGCCCGCGGCCGGGTGAGGGACGCGGCGGGGTGGATCGGGGTCGCGGTCACAGCAGGGTGTTCGTACGACGACGGGCCCGGGGTTCGCACCCCGGGCCCGTCGTGTCGTGCCGTCGGTCGTCAGCTCGTGGGCATGAGGACCTTGTCGATCACGAACACGGTGGCGTTCGCGGTCGGGATGTTGCCGCAGAGGATGTTGGCGGTGTTGCCCTGCCCGTCGGTGACGGTGGGGGCCTCGGCGGTGCCGCCGATGGTGAGGTCGCCGCCGGCCAGCTCGGTCAGGGTCTTCTTCTCCACGATGCCCGCGGCGTCCAGACGCTCCGGGGTCACGTGGTAGGAGAGCAGGCCCTGCAGCTGGGTGGTGTCGGCGAGCAGGGCGTTGAACTTCTCCTCGCCGAGCTGCTTCTGCACCGCGGCGAAGGCGTCGTTGGCCGGGGCGAAGACGGTGATGCCCTGCTGCTGGTTCAGGGTGTCGGCCAGGCCGGGGACCTTGCCGACGGCGGTGACCAGCGTGGTCAGCAGCGGGTTGGTGCTCGCGGCGGTGGCGACCGGCTGCGGGCCCATCGAGTTCAGCGAGCCGGGCTCGTCGCCCTGCGGCAGCTGGCTGCAGGCCGGGCCGAAGACGTCGTCGTTGGTGGTGACGCCGTCGGCGGCGGCGGTGGTCGCCGGGGCGGAGGAGGAGGCCGGGGCCGCCGCGGGCGGGGCGGAGGTGTCGCTGCCGCCGCCACAGGCGGTGAGGCCGAGCGAGAGGGCGGCGAGCAGGCCGACGGTGGCGAGGGTGCGAGAGGCGCGCATAACTGATTCCCTTTCGAGGAAATTGTCTGTCCTGTATGGATTTCACTGAATTGTTCGGGCGGTGGGTCCGGGCGGTTCGGCGGTTCCGGAAGTTTTCTCGGATATTTCTTCCGGGGGGCGTGGAACGATTCAGACGACGGTGATGATCGTGCTGGGCCACCCCGTGGCACCGTCCGGGATCGGGTCGACCCGGACGTCGGTCTGGACGAGTCCGCGACGGTCGGTGGCCCGGGCGGTGAGGGTGTGGCTGCCGGGGGACAGGTCGAGCTCGGCCCGCCACATCCGCCAGGTGTTCGGGTTGACCTCGGTGGCCAGCTCGGCCCGCACCCACGGGCCGTCGTCGGCGCGGACCTCGACGGCGGTGATCCCGACCGGCTGCGCCCACGCGACCCCGGCGACCTGCACACGTCCGGCCGGGAGCCTCGAGAACCCGACCGGGACGTCGATGCGGCACTGGGTCTTGATCGGGGCGCGCTCGGCCCAGCCCCGGTCGCGCCAGTACACGCTGCGCTCGGCGAAGGTCGTCAGCTCGATGTCGGCGAGCCACTTGGTGGCCGAGACGTAGCCGTAGAGCCCCGGGACGACCATGCGCACCGGGAAACCGTGCTCGACCGGCAGCGCCTCGCCGTTCATGCCGAGTGCGAGCAGCGCCCCCCGGCCGGGTTCGAGCACGGTCGCGGTCGGGGTGCCCGCCGTCCAGCCGTCCCGGCTGGTGGAGACGATCTGGTCCGCGGACGGGTCGACCCCGGCCTCCAGCAGCAGCGGGGCCAGCTCGACGCCGACGAAGTCCGCGGTGGACACCAGGTTCCCGCCGACCGTGTTGGACACGCAGGTCATCGTGATCGTGCGCTGCACGAGCGGCCGTCGCAGCAGGTCGTCGACGGTGAGGACGAGCTCGCGCCCGACCCGGCCGTGCACCCGCAGCGACCAGTCCTCGGCCCGCACGGCCGGGATCGTGAGGGCGACGTCGATGCGGTAGAAGTCGGCGTTCGGGGTCACGAACGGGACGGTGCCGAGCTGGGGGAACGCGGCCGACGTGGGTACCGGCGGGGCGGTCTCGGCGAGCGTCGCCGCGGCCAGCCTGCCGGTCAGCGCGGCCCGCGAGGCCGCGATCCCGCTGCCCGAGGAGGACAGCGCCAGGCCGGCCCCGCCCGCGACGAGCGTCCCGGCGGCGACGGCGGCCGAGGCCCCCGCGAGCACGGTGCGCCGGGGGACCCCGTCACCGCTCCCGCCGCTCCCGGTGCGGGTCCCACCGTGACGGCGGGCGAGGCGGTCCAGCCCCCGCTGCACCGCCACGCCCACCACCAGCGCGACGACCGGGGCGGCCAGGTCGGTCGCGGTGGGTACCGGACCCGTCAGCACCGCGGCCACCGAGAGCAGCCCCAGCGCGGCGACGACCGCGGTCCCCACCGCGGGCCGTCGGCGCGCCGCGAGCCCGGCCAGTGCGCCGAGCAGCACCAGCAGCACACCGATCCCGGCGAGCAGGACCGGCTTGTCGGCCGTCCCGAACGCGGACTTGGCGAACTCCACGACCGGCTGCGGCGAGAGCCGCACGACCGCGTCGCCGACGGCCACGAAGGGCGACGACGCCGGTGCCACCAGGGCCGCCACGAGATGCCCCGATGCCACTGCCGCGGCGATCGCCAGCAGTTCCACCAGGATCGCCACGGAACGCGACGGAAGGGCCAGGGGCCCGTTTCCCTCGGTCCGGTTCTCGGTCAGCACGACCGTTCTTCGGAACCGGCGGCGGAAACGGTTCGACCGGGTTCCGACGATTCCGCCGCGGAACGGGTCAGGCCAGGCCGAGCGAGTCCGGCTGCACCGGGATCGGGGCGTCGGCGCCGAGACCCTTCTGCGCCGCCGCGGTCCGGACGGCCTCGATCACCAGCGGCAGCGCGGCCCGTCGTGCGGTGGTGGTGCGGTAGGCCAGTGACACCGTGCGGGTCAGGGCGTCGCCGAGCGCGACGATGTCGACCCCCGGCGGGCGCAGCGCCAGGCCCAGGTCGGTCACCAGGGTGACGCCGAGCCCGGCCGCGACCATCGCCATCGCGGTGGCCTGCTCCTCGACCTCGTGG
The DNA here is from genome assembly GCF_056341085.1 of Pseudonocardia sp. 2-7. NCBI lineage: Bacteria > Bacillati > Actinomycetota > Actinomycetes > Pseudonocardiales > Pseudonocardiaceae > Pseudonocardia > Pseudonocardia sp. 2-7. The sequence goes on along the minus strand of NZ_CP094507.1, from coordinate 3,799,887 downwards.
TCGATCCGCGGCTCGAATCCCGCGCTCTGGCAGGCCAGCCGGGCCGCCTGCCCGAAGTGCGACCGGGCGGGCGACACGATCCACGGGTGCTCGGCCAGCTCCGACAGCATCACGCTCGCGGCCGGCACGGCCCCGGCGGGCACCGCCGCGTAGACCCGCTCGACGGCGATGACCGCCCGCTCCAGGCCCTTGTCCCACGTCATCGGATAGTTCGAGTAGTCGATGACGAACGACAGGTCGAGCTCGCCGTCGCGCACCGCGGCCGCGGTCTCCTCCGGGGCGAGCTCGCGGGTGCGGACCTCGACACCGGGGTGGGTACGGGCCAGCGCGGTCAGCGCGTCGGGCAGCAGGCCCGAGGCGACCGAGGCCCACACCCCGGCGGTGAGCTTGGCCGCAACGGTCTCGCCCGCCCCCTCCAGGGCCTGGGTGGCGCGCTCGACCGAGGCGAGGATCTCCTCGGCGTGCTCGGCCAGCAGGACCCCGAGGTCGGTGAGCTGGACCCGGCGACCTCTCCGTTCGAACAGGCGGGTCCCGACGTCGCGCTCGAGCTGCGCGAGCTGCTGGGACACCGCCGACGCCGTGTAGTGCAGCGCGGTCGCCGCCGCCGTGATGGTTCCCCGCCGGTGCAGCTCGCGCAGCATCCGCAGCCGAGACAGGGACAGCTCCATGTCGCTGAGCCTATTGCGCTGTGCAGGAACGGTGAACAGCGCCGTGAATGATCCGTAAATGGACGCGGGGCCGGGTGCGACCCCAACCTGGGGCCACCGGTCGGGAACGACGGCGGCCGGGGGACGACGAGGTCCGCGATGTCGACGAGACCGGAACGGCCCCTGGCGGCGACGACCGGTGCAGCACGAGCAGGAGGTGGGTCGCCATGACGACGATGCAGAACCCGGCCGGGAGCACCCCGCAGACGGCGGCCACGGCCGCCCCGTACGTCGCCGGCGCCCCGGCGCCCACCGTCGCTCCGGTCGTCCGCCGCCCCGAGCCGTACATGCGCCTGCAGTGGAACGACGCCGTGACCGGCGCCGTCGGCTACCTGGTCGTGCACACCCTGCGGGCGGGCCTCGCCACCGGCGGCACCCGGATGCGGGCCGGCTGCACGTTGTCCGAGGTCGAGGACCTCGCACGCGGCATGGCCAACAAGACCGCCACCTTCGACCTGCCGATCGGCGGGGCCAAGGGCGGCATCGACTTCGACCCGAAGGACCCGCGCGCCGTCGAGGTGCTCGAGCGGTTCTGCGAGGCCATGCGCCCCTGGATCGACGCGCACTGGGTGACCGCGGAGGACCTCGGCGTCCCGCAGCACCTGATCGACGAGGTCTTCGAGAAGATCGGCCTCGGCCAGAGCTACCACGCCGCGATCAGCCGTGCCGCCGACCCGGCCGCCACCCTGGAGCGGGTGCGCACCGGGCTGACCGCCGAGGTCGACGGCGGGTTCGAGCTGGGCGACGTGATCGGCGGCTACGGCGTCGCGCACGCCTGCCTGGCCTCCGCGGTGTCCTGGGGCCAGATCCCGGCCGACACCACGGTCGCGATCCAGGGCGTCGGCACGATGGGCGGTGCGGCCGCCTACTACCTGTACGAGGCCGGGATGAAGGTCACCACGCTGGCCGACGCCGCGGGCACCCTGCACTGTGCCGACGGGCTCGACGTGCCCGCGCTGCTGGACCTGCGCGACGGCTTCGGCGAGATCGACCGCACCCGGCTGCCCGCCGGTGTCGAGCAGCTCCCGCGCACCGCGATCCTCTCCGCCGAGGTCGACATCCTGGTGCCGGCCGCGATCTCCTACGCGATCACCCCGGACAACTCCTACGACGTCCGCGCCCGCGTGGTCGTCGAGGCCGCGAACGCCGCGACCACCCCGGAGGCCGAGGCCATGCTCGCCGCCCGCGGCGTGCCGGTGCTGCCGGACTTCGTCGCCAACGCCGGTGCGGTCGCCTGGGCCTGGTGGCTGCTGCTCGGTGAGGTCGACGACGACCCGCAGAACTCCTTCGACCGGCTGCGCACCGTGATGCACGCCAAGGTCGCGCAGCTGCTGGCCGCGTGGACCGAGGACGGCGTCACCCCGCGCGAGACCGGGCACCGCTGGGCCGACGACCCCGCCCCGACCACCGGGCCGGTCGTCATCCCCTGACCCGCTCCACCCGCGGCGCCCCGTGACGCCGCGCGGCACCCGTGCACCGGGGCCGCGCGCCGGGACGGGGCGCCGCGGCGTACCCGGGGGCCCGTCAGCCGGCGAGGGCGGCGATGCGGGCGGCGAAGGCGCCCAGATCGTCGAGACCGCCGTCCCGGATGCTGCGGGCGAGCAGGTCGTCGTCGACCTCGGCGTAGAGGTGCACGATGAGGTTGCGCGCCCCGGCGAGCGCCACCATCCGGCCGGCGAGCCCGTCGTCGAGCACCCCCACCTCGGCGAGCACGCGGAAGGCGTCGCCGTAGTCCCGCGGGGTCCGGTGGCCGTCGGCGGCGATGACGTGGTTGGCCAGGTCGATGCAGATCTGCGCGGCCGTCTGCACCAGGTGACGACGGCGGAACGGGTCGGGGGCGTCCTCGGCGAGCAGGTCCCGGTAGTGCTCCAGCATCACCAGCAACCGGCGCACGCGGTCGGCGTCGACCATCAGCGCAGCCCTTCCCTCGCGACACGGGCGAGGAAGGAACGGGTCGTCTCCTCCAGGACGGGGCGGAACTCGATCCAGCGCATCCGGGCGTCCACCTCGAACCGGACCCGTGCGACCTCGTCGGCGCTGAACAACAGCCGGCCGGACTCCGCGACCCGGCCGCGCAGCTCGAGGCCCGCCCGCCCGAGGTCGACGACGTCCACCCCGGTCCCGAGCCGGGCGGCCAGGTCGGCGGCGAGCAGCTCGGTGGCGACGGGAGCGGGCTCACCGGCGAACAGCACCGCCACGTCGTGGTCGCTGTCCGGCCGCGCGGTCCCGGTGGCGCGCGACCCGAACAGGTAGGCCACCGCGACGTCGTGCGCGGTGAACACCGGGCCGAGATCGGGATCCACGACGGTCATCGTGGCACACCCCCGCGCCCCGACGTGGGCATCGACCCGGCCCGGCCCGACGGCGCGGCGGGACCGCGGCCGGGGCGCGCCGCGGCGGGGGTGCTCAGCCCCGGCGGTCGTCCCGGTCGCGGTCCGCCCCGAACTCCCGGTCGTGGCGCAGCCGGGCGTCGACGTGCTGCTCGGCGCGTCGCGCCTCCCGGGTCGACGCGGCCGCCCCCACCGGGTAGCCGGCCTTCATCACCCGGGTCTCGCACGCCTCGACCACGTAGACCATCGAGTAGAAGTAGCCGATCACCGCGCCGGAGGCGATGGCGCCCAGCCGCACCCACGCCGGTCCGGGCACCACCAGGAACAGCAGGACCAGCAGCGGGATCAGCTGGACCGTCGTGCGGAGGAGGTGGCGCAGCACCCAGGTGCGGGTCGTGACGTCGTGCAGCACCCAGCGCCGGTTCCGGACCGGCAGCCGGGCACCGAAGGCGTAGGCCACCCAGCGGAACGGGTTCGGACGGCGGATCCGGTCGTCCATCGGACGTTCCCCCTCATCGGATCGCGCACCCGGGTCAGACACCCGGATGCCGGACGAGCACGGCGAACGGGTCCGTCCAGTGCCGCCCGCCGTTCTGCGGGGCGACGGTCACGCCGTCGGCACCCGGCAGCGGCTGCGGCAGCGGCCTGCCCGCCGCCGCGTCGGCCACGAGCTCGCGGACCCGCTGCCCGGCCCGATGGTAGAACTCCAGCTGCACCGCGCGGCCGAACAACCCGAAGCCGAGCCGGAACAGGGGGTTCGGGATGTGCGCGGGCCGGGAGAACGCGCGGATGACGAACTCGACGTCGCCGGTCGCGAGGTCCTTGACCACCTCGTAGGTGAGCCGGCCCTCCTCCAGGTGCCCGTGCAGCGTCTCGTAGGTCCAGCCCCAGACGCGCCGGCCGTCGACGGTCTCGTCGACGAGACCGGTCACGCGGACGCCGAGGTGGAAGCGCATCGGCCCGAACCGGCCCTCCAGCAGCATGTCCCGCCCCAGCAGCGGGTCGGACGGGCGGAACACGCCGCGCAGCCGGTTCGGGGCGGTGAACTGGTAGTCGCGCAGCACCGCGCAGGCACGTTCCCAGGGGCCGTCGGGGACCGGGTCGCCGGGCGGCTCGGTGCCGACCAGGGCCCGGCCGTGGTCGACGTGCCAGCGCGGGTCACGGGTGTCGGTGGGGGTCTCGGCGTCGTCGAAGTTCACGCCGCGTGCGGCGAGCCCGTCCAGGTCGGCGCGACGGTCCCCGGGGGCGGGGCGCTTCAGGACCGACGGCCCTTCTCCTCGCGCCGCATCGAGTCGCCGATCAGCCAGAACATCGACGGCCACAGGCCGACGAAGACGGCGCGGCGTTCGGCGTTGCCGCGCTCGTCCTGGTCCACGGTCTTCGCGCGCAGCCACAGCGCGATGGAGAAGCCCACCGAGCCGAGAGAGAACCACTGGAGCTGGGCACCGCGCAACCCGACCCGGTGCAGGACACGTCCGACCGTCATGGCGGTTCCTTCCCCGCTCCCGGCGGATGTAATCCCGCAGAGGGGGTACGTCCACGCCGTGCGGACTTCCAGGACGGCCACGACGAGAGATCGGTCCACCCCGGTGACGGGGGACCGGCGGTCCCGGCGGGTGTCGGCGGTGCTGCGCTGGCCGGTGGGCCTGGCGCTGGTGTCGTGGCGCTACTTCTGGCGCACCACACCGATCCACCGCAGCGACGTCGTCGGGGACCTGGGGGACCTGCCACCCGCCTCGCCGCAGGGCGCCGAGGGCGACGACGTCCAGCGCCCGTCGGACGGGGTCGGGACCCTGCTGCACCGGCGCTACAGCGTGCGCATCCGCGGGTCCCGGCTGAGCCCCGAGGAGCTCATGACGCGCCTCGCCGCGGACCCCGACCGCTGGTCACCGGAGTTCGCGGTGTTCCGCCGCACCCGTGGTGAGCCCGGCGGGATGGCGGTCGGCGACGAGTTCCTGATCCGCATGCCCGGCCCGTGGGACGGCCCGGTGCGGGTGGCCGCCGCCGGGCCGAGCGCGTTCTCCTTCGTCACCCTCGACGGGCACCTGGAGGCCGGCCGGATCGAGTTCCGCACCCGTCGCGACCCGGACCACCCGGAGATGCTGCGCTTCGACATCGAGTCCTGGGCGCGGCCCGGGGACCGGCTGTCGCACGTGCTCTACAACACCCTGCGGGTGGCCAAGGAGGTGCAGTTCAACATGTGGACGCACGCCTGCATCCGGGCGGCCGCCATCGCGGGCGGCCGCCCGGACGGCGGCGTGACGGTGCGCACCCGGCGGTTCGCGACCGCCGGATGACGCGGCGGGCCTCACCGGGCGGCCCGCACCTCACGGATCATGACGACCCCGAGCCCGGCGACGGCGATCCCGCGCAGCAGCTCCACGTGCAGCCCGCTGAGCACCGGGGCCTCCGGCAGCGGCACGAACAGCAGCAGCGCCCCGGCCAGCGCGGCTGCGCCGATCCAGCGCGGCACCCCGGCGGTGCGCAGCAGCGCCACACCCGTCAGCGCCAGCCCGGCCAGGAAGACCAGCCCGCCGACCATCTGCAGCAGCGCGAAACCGGGGGCGGCGAGGATGCTGCCGTCGTCGGGGACCAGCTCCGGGGCGGCACGGGCGATCGCGGGCGCCACCAGCCCCTCGACGACGAGGTGGCCCTGCGCGCTCAGCGCGTTGCCCAGGAAGTACAGACCGAACCCGAGCGTGCCGAGCACACCGGCCCGCGGGGCGAACCAGCCCCAGGCCGCGGGCAGGCCCATCATCAGCGCGAGCGCGCCGGCGTAGATCGACAGCTGCGCCCACGGCGAGCCGGGGGCGAGCAGGGACGCGACGGAGTGGGCGTTCCCGTCGACGACGGGGTGGGCGACGCCACCGGCGAGCGACAGCACGGCGGAGGCGAGCAGCATCACGCCGCCGCCCACGACCAGGCGTCGCCGGGCGGGGTCGACGGCGGGGACGGCCGGGGCGGTGGTGGCGGTGGGGGCGTCCTGCAGGGTCACGGTGGTCCTTCCGGAGGGGCGCGTCCGGTCGGTCCGGCGCGACGGGACCACCGTGCGCCCGGCCGCTTGCAGCCCGCTTGCGGGCGGGCTGCGGGCGCCGCGGGCACTGTCGCCCGGGCGCGGGGCGGGGCAGACTCGCCGATCATGAGCACCGACGCTCCCGCCTTCACCCAGATCTCCTACGACGTCGACGACCGGGTCGCCACGATCACCCTCGACCGCCCGGACCGCCTCAACGCGTTCACCCCGACGATGGCCCGCGAGCTGATCGCCGCCTACGACCGCGCCGACGCCGATGACGCCGTCCGCGCGATCGTCCTCACCGGCCGCGGCCGCGGCTTCTGCGCCGGCGCCGACCTGGGCCGCGGCGGGGCCTCGTTCGACCCCACCGACCCGCAGCGCGCCGCCGACCGGGCGGGCGTCGGCACCATCGGCGGCGTCGTCCGCGACGGCGGCGGCACCGTGACCATGCGGATGGCGGCCCTGCGCACCCCGGTGATCGCCGCCGTCAACGGGCCGGCGGTCGGCATCGGGGCGACGATGACGCTGCCCGCCGACATCCGGCTGGCCGGGGCCTCGGCCCGGTTCGGGTTCGTGTTCGCCCGCCGCGGGCTCGTACCCGAGGCCGCGTCGAGCTGGTTCCTGCCGCGCATCGTCGGCGTCTCCCGGGCCATGGAGTGGGCCGCGACCGGCCGGGTGTTCGACGCCGCCGAGGCCCTCGACGGACGTCTGGTCTCCCGTGTCCTGCCCGACGACGAGCTGCTCGGCGCCGCGTACGCGATCGCCCGCGAGATCGCCGACAACACCTCCGCGGTGTCGGTCGCGCTGACCCGCCAGCTGCTGTGGGGGATGCTCGGCGCGCCCACCCCGTGGGACGCCCACCGCGCCGACTCGGCCGCGATCGCGCACCTCGGGCAGGGCCGCGACGTCGCCGAGGGCGTCACCTCGTTCCTGGAGAAGCGCCCGCCCGCCTTCCCCGACACCGTCTCCGACGACTACCCCGGCCACGTCCTGCCGCACTGGCCCGCGCCGCCCGCCGACCTGACGGACTGAAATCCGGGTGCGCCGGCGACCCCGTCGCCCCTACCGTCGCCCCGTGGCCTCGATACGCCTGCGCGTCGCCCGACGGCGGCGCCACACCTGATCCCTGCCGATCTCCTGGCGCCGCCGTCCGAGCAGCCGGTCCTCGTACCCCTGCCGGGCGGCGCCCCGCCGCGCCCCCGGCTCCCACCCCGGGAGCCTCCTGTGCGATCCCCCCTGCCCCGCCCGTTCGGCCGTCACGAGCACGGTCAGAACTTCCTCGTCGACGCCTCCGTCCCGGCCGCGCTGGCCGCCGTCGTCGCCGGGTACCCGCCCCGGCCGCTGCTGGAGCTGGGCCCCGGCGACGGCGCGCTGACCGCCGCGCTGCTGCGGCTGCCCGGCAGGCCGCTGACCGCAGTCGAACTCGACCCGCACCGGGTGGCCCGGCTGCGACGGCGGTTCGGCGACGCCGTCACCGTCGTCCACGGCGACCTGCTCGACACCCGCCTGGACCGGCCCGTCGACGTGGTGTCCAACGTCCCGTACGCGGTGACCACCCCGCTGCTGCGACGCCTGCTGGGCGCCCCGCGCTGGGCGCACGCGCTGCTGCTGGTGCAGTGGGAGGTGGCGCGCAAGCGGGCGGCGGTCGGCGGCACCAGCGCGCTCACCGCCCGCTGGTGGCCGTGGTTCACCTTCACCCTGCACGACCGTGTCCCGGCCCGGGCGTTCCGGCCGGTCCCGGCCGTCGACGGCGGGGTGCTGGAGATCGCCCGCCGCGACGCGCCGCTGCTCGACGCCCGGCCCCGGGACCACCACCGGATGGTCGACGCGGTGTTCACCGGCCGCGGCCGCGGGGTCGTCGACGTCGTCGGGCGGCGGTTCGGCCGCGCCCTCGCCCGGGACTGGGCGCGCGAGTGCGGTCTCGGGCCGCGGACACTGCCACGCGACCTCGACGCCGGGCAGTGGGTCCGGCTGCACGCCCGGGTGGCCGGGCGGGGGTGACCCCGGTCCCGCTCCGTTGCGCCGGGCGGGGGTCGTCTGTTCGGGTGGGTGGCGTGGAGCACTCGGAGCTGACCCGCCGGCGGTGGCTGGACCACGGCCGCCTGTCGTCGCACGCCTGTCGCTGACCCCGGCCCCGCGCACCGACTCCCCGCTCCGCCTCACCCACCGGCAGGTCCCGTGTCCAGCTCCGCCGTGTCCGATCCCGCCCCGACGTCCGGTGCCACACCGCGCCGCGCCGCCGTCGCGAGCCTCGTCGGCACCACCATCGAGTGGTACGACTTCTACCTCTACGCCACCGCCGCGGCGCTGGTCTTCGCCCCGCTGTTCTTCACCGACGCCGATCCGGCAACCGGTGTGCTCGCCTCGTTCGCGACCTACGCCGCCGGGTTCGGGGCGCGGCCGATCGGCGCCGTCGTCGCCGGGCACCTGGGCGACCGGATCGGCCGCCGCGCCGTCCTGGTCGGGTCGCTGGTGCTGATGGGCGTCGCGACGACGCTCATCGGGCTGCTGCCGACCTACCCGACCGTCGGGCTGCTGGCCCCGGTGCTGCTCGTGGTGCTGCGCCTGGCCCAGGGGCTCGCCGTGGGCGCGGAGTGGGCCGGTGCGGTGCTCATGGCCGTCGAGCACGCCGAGACCGAGCGCCGACGCGGCCTGTTCGGCAGCTTCCCGCAGATCGGCTCCTCGGCCGGGATGCTGCTCGCGTCGGGCGTCTACACCGCGGTGCTCGCGATCGCGGGCAAGGAGGCGTTCCTCGCCGGGGCCTGGCGGATCCCGTTCCTGCTCAGCGCCGTGCTCGTCGTGGTGGGGCTGGCCATCCGGCTCACCCTCGCCGACCCCGCGGTGTTCACCGCCGCCCGCGACGCCGGGACGCTGTCCCGCCGCCCGGTGCTGGAGGTGCTGCGCACCGACTGGCGCACCGTGCTGCTGACCGTCGGCAGCCGGATCGCCCAGAACTCCGTCTACATCCTGGCGACGACGTTCGCGCTGACCTACCTGGCCCAAGGCGACTCGGGCGCCGCCGAGGGCGCCGGTCTGACCGCGGTGATCATCGCGTCGGCGATCGGGCTGTTCTCGACGCCGTTGTGGGCGGTCCTGTCCGACCGGGTCGGCCGCAAGCCGGTCTACCTGGCCGGCGCGATCGGGGCGCCGCTGTTCCTCGGGGCCTTCTTCCTGCTGCTCGACACCGGAAACACCGTGCTGGTCGTGGTCGGCATGGTGGTGCTGGTCAACCTCTTCCACGACGCGATGTACGGCCCGCAGGCGGCCTGGTACGGCGAGCTGTTCGACACCCGGCTGCGCTACAGCGGGGCGTCGCTGGGCTACCAGATCGGGTCGGTCATCGGCGGCACGACGCCGCTGGTCGCCACCGCGCTGCTCTACGCCGGCGGCGGGACCCCGTGGCTGATCTGGGGGTACTTCGGGGTGCTGTTCGCGATCTGCGTCGTCTCCACCGTCCTGCTCCCCGAGACCCACCGCGGCGGGCTGCGCACCACCCGGGAGAAGGTATCGGCATGACCGGCCGCATCCTGCTCAACGCCTTCGACATGGCCTGCGTGGGCCACCAGTCCGCCGGGCTGTGGCGCCACCCGTCCGACGAGGGGCACCGCTACACCGACCTCGACCACTGGACCTCGCTGGCCCGCATGCTGGAGGACGGCGGCTTCGACGCGCTGTTCCTCGCCGACGTCCTCGGCGTCTACGACGTCTACGGCGGCTCCCGTGACGCCGCCGTCCGCGCCGCCGCGCAGGTCCCGCTCGCCGACCCGCTGCTGCTCGTCCCCGCGATGGCGGGGGTGACCTCGCGGCTCGGGTTCGGGGTGACCGTCTCGGTCGCCTACGAGCACCCCTACGCGCTGGCGCGGCGGCTCACCACCCTCGACCACCTCACCCGTGGCCGGGTCGCCTGGAACGTCGTCACGTCCTACCTGGACTCCGCGGCGCGCAACCTCGGCCGGTCCGGGCAGATCCCGCACGACGAGCGCTACGAGCTCGCCGAGGAGTTCCTGGAGGTCTGCTACAAGCTGTGGGAGGGCTCCTGGGACGACGACGCCGTGGTCCGCGACCGTGCCCGCGGCGTGTTCACCGAGCCGGACCGGGTGCACGACATCGCCCACCACGGCCGCTGGTTCGACGTGCCCGGCCCGTTCCTGTCCGAGCCGTCCCCGCAGCGCACCCCGGTGATCTTCCAGGCGGGCGCGTCGCCGCGCGGTGCCCGGTTCGCCGGCACCCACGCCGAGGCCGTGTTCGTGTCCGGCCCGTCGCCCGCGGTGGTCCGCCGCTCGGTCGACGCGGTGCGCGCCGAGGCCGCCCGCGCCGGGAGGGACCCGCGCTCGGTGAAGGTCTTCGCGATGCTCACCGCGATCGCCGGGGAGACCGACGAGGCCGCCCGCGCGACGCTGGCCGAGTACCTGGAGCTGACCGATCCGTCCGCGGCGCTGGCGCTGTTCGGCGGCTGGTCCGGCGTCGACCTGGCCGGGGCGTCGCCGGAGCAGAAGCTCGAGTACGTGCAGACCGACGCGACCCGCTCGGCGCTGGCGTCGTTCACCGGGCCGGACCGCGACTGGACGGTGGGGGAGCTCGCGGAGTTCATCACCGTCGGCGGGCGCGGGCCGCTCGTCGTCGGGTCGGGGGCGGGTGTCGCCGACGAGCTGGAGCGCTGGGCCGACGAGGCCGACCTCGACGGCTTCAACCTGGCCTACGCCGTCACCCCGGGGACGATGGCCGACGTCGTCACCCACGTCGTGCCCGAGCTGCGCCGCCGCGGCCGGATGCCCGCCGCCGCCGACGCGGGCGGCCCCACCCTGCGCGAGCGCTACGGCACCGGCGACGGCGCCCGGCTCGCGAAGGACCACCCCGGGTCGGCGCACCGTACGCTCTGACGCCGTGATCACCGGGAGCGGAGCGCGGGGAGCAGCTTCCTCACCCGGCCGCTCCACTCCCGGTGGTCATGGTGCCGACGGTCGCGTTCCGCGCTGCCGGGTCACCCCGCAGGGGACGTCGCGCCCCCCGACCAGGTGGCACTGCACCACCGACGCGTGACGCCCCGCGCCGTCGCCGTACCGCCGTGTTCACCTCGGTCCCGGCCGGGGTGGCGATCGGGGGAGTGCGGGCATGGTGGGGTGGACGGGCAGCCGGGGCGCGGCGGTGGCGGCGGCGGTCGTGATCGGGGTACTGGTACCGGCCACCCAGCAGGCGTCCGCGGCCCCGGCCCCGCAGGCGCACCCCGTCGCGGCCACCGCGCCCGCGGCAGGGGCCGGGTCCGCCGTACCCGGTGCCGCCCCGGGCCCGGCCGCGGCGCCCGTCGCCCCGGCCCCGCAGGCCCCCGCGATCACCCACCGCGAGGAGCGGGTCGACACCCCGGCCGGGCCGGTGACCGTCGACATCGTCGTCGCCGACCTGAACCGGTCGGAGCTGCGCGCCACCCTGCTCACCGGCGCAACGGTCGGGGAGCGGTCGTCGGTGCCCGCGCACGCCCGGCGCGGCGGCGCCGTCGCCGCGATCAACGGCGACTTCTTCGACCTGGCCCGCAGCAACGCCCCGGCCGGCCCCTCGGTCCGCGACGGCCGGGCACTCACCTCCGCCGTGCCGCCCGGGCGGCGGCTCGCCCCGGGCGTCCCCGGCGCCCGGCAGGGCGACGTCCTCGCCATCGACGACGACGGCACCCCCCGCCTGGACCGGCTCACCCTCGACGCGTCCGCGACCGGGCCGAAGGGCCGCCTGCGCATCGACACCCTCAACGCCTACGCCGTGCCCGTCGGCGGGATCGGGCTGTTCACCTCCGACTGGGCGGGCGACCGGGCCGCCACGCTGTGCGGCAGCGACACCGACCGGGACGCGCCGTGCGCACCGGACCGGTTCGAGGTCGTGGTCCGCGACGGCGCGGTCACCGCCGTCGGCCCGCCCGGCGGGGGAGCGATCCCGGCCGGGGAACAGGTCCTCGCCGGCCGCGACCAGGGCGCCGCCGCGCTGCGCGGGCTCGCCGTCGGCGACCGGGTCACCGTGCGGCAGGCGCTCACCGCCGCGTCGGGGACCGTGCCGCGGACCGCGGTCGGGGCGTCACCGATCCTGCGCGACGGCACGCCCGTCGCCGGGCTGGACGCCCGCTCGCGCGACCCGCGCAGCGCCGCGGGCCTCACCGCGCAGGGACGGCTGATCCTGCTCACCGCCGACGGCCGCGAGTCGACCTCGGTCGGGATCACCCTGGCCGAGACCGCCGAGCAGTTGCGCCGGGCGGGCGCCGTCGACGGCGTCAACCTCGACGGCGGCGGCTCCTCGACGATGGTGTTCCGCGACCAGGTCGTGAACAGCCCGTCCGAGGACGCCTACCGGCTGGTGCCCAACGCGCTCGGCGTCGTGGAGAACTGAGCGTCCGGGTCGCGGGCGACGGTGACCCCGAGCATCGCGAACAGCTGCTCCACCAGCCAGTCCCGCAGCTCGGCGTGGGCGGGCACCCGGCCCGCCTCCAGCCACACCAGCACCGAGCCCTCGACCAGCGCGACCCAGCCGCGCAGGGTCATCAGCTGCAGCGGGGTCGGGTCGGGGACGCCGCCGCGCACGCACAGCAGGTCCACGATGTGGTCGCGCACGCCGTCGACCATGGCGTCGGTCTCCCCGGTGGAGACGACCGAACCGCTGCGCAGCAGCGCGATGTAGGCCCGTGAGTGCCGGCCGACGACGTCGAGGAACACGTCCAGCGCGTCGGCCAGCTGCCCGTCCAGCGGACCGTCGGTGGGCAGCGCGACCCGGTCGATGAGCTCCTCGGCGACGCTGCCCAGCGCCGCGACGTGCAGCTCCTCCATCCCGGAGAAGTACCGGTAGAACAGCGCCCGGGACACGTCCGCGGCCCGGGTGACGTCCTCGACGGCCACCTCCTCCGGCGAGCGGGCGCCGTAGAGGTCGAGCGCGGCGGACACGAGCTGTGCGCGGCGGGCCTCGGGCGTCATACGCCGGGGTGGACGTGCGGGTGAGGTCATCACCGACGAGGGTACGGACCCCACGCCTCAGCGCCCGAGATCGACGACGATCGTCCCGTCCGTGGCCCGCCCGACACACAGCGCGGTCAGACCCGGCCCGGCCGGGTCGCCCACGGTGGTGCCCTCCACGAGCCGGACGTGGCAGGTCCCGCAGAACCCCTGCCGGCACGAGTACGGCACGTCCGGGCGCAGCGCGCGGACCGCGTCCAGCGCGGTGCGGTCGGCGGGGACCGCGACGTCCGGGCCACCGGCGATCCGGACGGTGAACGGGCGGCCGTCGCGGATCGGGGGCGGGGAGAACCGCTCGGAGTGGAACCGCTGCCCTGCGGGGAGCGCCCGGCGCAGAGACTCGATCATCGGCGGCGGGCCGCAGCAGTAGACGGCGGCGTCGGCGTCGGTCCCGGACAGCAGCTCGGCCGCCGACGGGACACCCGCGACGTCGTCGGGGCGGCGCAGGACCCGGTCCGGGGCCAGCACGGCCAGTGCGTCCGACAGTGGCATCGACGCCCGGTCCCGGCCGGTGTGCACCAGCCGCCACGGCACCCCGGCGGCGTGCGCGGCCCGGACCATCGGCGCGATCGGGGTGATCCCGATGCCGCCGGCGACGAACAGGTACGACGGCGCCGTGGCCAGCGGGAAGGCGTTGCGCGGGCCGTGCAGCCGCAGCCGCACCCCGGGGCGCAGGGCGTGCATCTCGTGCGAGCCGGTGCCCCCGGGCACCTGCCGTACCGCGATCCGGTACACCGACCGGTCGTCCGGGTCGCCGCACAGCGAGTACTGGCGCATGACCCCCGAGGGCAGCTCGACGTCGACGTGCGCGCCGGGCCGCCAGCCCGGAAGCGGCTCGGCGCCCGCCGGGACGAGGTCGAGCTCGGCGACGTCGGGGCAGGGACGGCGCACGGCGTGCACCTCGACGAGCAGCGTGCGGTCCACCGGGGTGACCGGGCGGCGGCGCCGGGCACCGGCCGTCGCGAGGGTCTGGGTCAGGGCGGTGAGCACCGACAGCGCGGTGGCCCCGCGGTTCGGGTGCGGCGGCGGCGCGGTCGAGCCCGTGCCGGGCAGCAGCGCGGGACTCATGCCGCGGACCCCTCGGCCGGGCCGGCGTGACCCGCCTCGGCGGCGCGGGCGGCGGGGGAGATCGCGAGATAGGCCACCGCGGCGTCGGTGTCGCCGTGCGCGGCCGGGTGGAACCGCGGGCTGAGGTAGGTCAGGACGGCGCGGGCGAACAGCCACGGCCCGGGCACCAGCCCGCGCCGGGAGTCCCGCAGGTAGTCGCGCAGCCGGGCCCGGCGCTGCGGTGTCCCGCGCAGGTGCGGGTCGCGGGCGCACAGGTGCCGGGTGCCGTCGACCCACAGCTTCGCCAGCGCCGGGCCGGCCACCGCCATCGCCCGGATCCGGCGCAGCCAGCGGCCGTCGAGGTGGGTGTAGAGGTCGTGCGCGACGTTGCGGTGCTCGACCTCCTCGGCACCGTGCCAGCGCAGCATGTCCAGCATGTGCGGGTCGGCCCCGGCCGCGTCCAGCGCGGCGGAGTCGAGGATCCAGGAGCCGAGGACGGCGGTGAAGTGCTCGATCGCCGCGATCAGCCCGACCCGCTCCACCAGCCACTCCCGGGCCGCGTCGCGGGTCAGACCGCGGTCGCCGAGCAGCTCCTTGAAGATCCACTCGACCTGCTCGACGAAGCGGGTCACGTCGACGCCCGCCTCGACGAGGTGGTCCAGCGCGCCCTGGTGCGAGGTCGCGTGCACGGCCTCCTGGCCGATGAACCCGCGGACGTCCTCGGCCAGCGCCTCGTCACGGACCATCGGCAGCGCGCGGGAGAAGACGTCCACGAACCAGCGCTCGCCCTCGGGCAGCAGCAGGTGCAGCACGTCGATCAGGTGCGAGGCGAACGGCTCGCCGGGGATCCAGTCGGTCCGCAGCTCGGTGAAGTCGAAACGGACGTCGCGGGCCTGGAGTGCGATCCGGTCCTCGGTCGGGTCGGCGGTCATCGTGGACGCTCCTCTCGTACTCAGCGGGTGCCGTCGACGCGGGCGAGCGCGCGGACGAGGCCGGGGGACAGCCGGGACGCGAGCAGCCCGACGTGCGCCTCGGCGGTGACCGGGGCGATCGGCAGGTCCCGCTCGACGGCGCGGACCAGCCGGGCGGCGACGCGCTGCGGGGTGTACCCGCGCCGGGTGTAGGCGGCCGCGGCGTCGCGGCGGCGGACGGCCTGGGTGGCGTCGTCGGTACCGGCGAAGCGGGTCGCCCCGGTGATCGGGGTGTCGACGAACCCGGGGCACAGCGCGGTGACCCCCACCCCGGCGCCCGCCAGCTCGGCGCGCAGGCACTGCGACAGCATCAGCACCGCCGCCTTGGTCGTGGCGTAGGCCGGCAGCGAGCGCGACGGGAGGTACGCCGCCGCCGAGGCGGTGTTGACGATCGTGCCGCCCTCGCCGTGCGCGGCGAGCAGCGCGCCGAAGTGCCGGCAGCCGTGCACGACGCCCCACAGGTTCACGTCGACGATCCGCTGCCACTCCTGCGCCGTGGTGTCGGCGAACGATCCGGCGACGGCGATCCCGGCGTTGTTGACGACGAGGTCGGGCACCCCGTGCTCGGCCGCGACCCGCTCGGCGAGGGCGGCGACGGCGGCCTCGTCGGCGACGTCGACGACCGCGGCCACCGCGCGTCCGGGCCCGTGCTGCCGGGTCACCAGGTCGACGGTCTCCGCGGCGCCGGCCTCGGAGACGTCGGCGACGACGACCCGGCCCCCCAGGTCGGCGACCTGGCGGGCGATCTCGCGGCCGATCCCGCTACCCGCCCCGGTGACGACGGCGAGCCCGCCCTCCCAGCGCGACGCCCGGCCCGGCCGCCCCCCGGTGCGGACCAGGGCTGCGCCCCGGGCCCCCGCCCGGGCCAGCGCGGGCGCGGCGGTCCCGCCGCTGCGCTCGGCGACGAGCTCGCGGACACACCGGGCGATCACGCCCGCGCGCTTGCGGACGATCCAGTGCCCGCCGGGCAGGTAGCGGACCCGCAGGTCGGGGGCGTACCCGGCGGCACTCGTCGCCATCGCGGGGGAGACGTAGGCGTCGCCGAGCGGAGCCAGGATCTGTACCGGGACGTCGGTGCGGCGCGGCTGCGGGCGGCCGAGCCGCCGCGGCAGGTTCCGCCGGTAGAGCTCCAGGCCGTTGACCGCGTCGCGCACCGAGGGGCGCGGGATCCGCTCGGTCCCCGCCACCAGCGCGCCGAGCAGCCCGCTGCGGATCATCAGCTCGGGCAGCACCGGCACCCGGAACGCCAGGGTGTACCAGGAGTGCAGCGCCTGGGTGAGCACCGGCCGCAGGTCGCGGAGCCCGCGGCGGCGCAGGAACAGCGCCACGTGGTCCAGGCACGGGCCGGAGATCGAGGTGAACGACGCGACCCGGCCGTCCATCGCCGAGGGGGTGCCGTCCTCGCGCGTGACGGCGTGCCAGGTCTGGATCGAGCCCCAGTCGTGGGCGAGCAGGTGCACCGGGGCGTCGGGGGAGACGGCGTCGGTCACCGTGCGCAGGTCGGCGGCGAGGAGCTCGAGGTCGTAGCCGGCCGGGGCGCCGGGCGCGGCCGAGCCCCCGTGGCCGCGCACGTCGTAGGTGACGACGTGGTGGTCGGCGGCGAGGTCCGCGGCGACGCGGTCCCACACGTGCCGGTCGTCGGGGTAGCCGTGCACCGCGACGACCGTCGGGTGCGACGGGTCGCCCCGTTCCTCCACGACCAGCTCCAGGCCGTCCTGCGTGGTCACCGTCCGGGTGCGGCTCGCGGACTCCACCTCGTTGTGAGACACGCCGTCATCGTAGAAAACGTGTCAACAAGACGCCACCCCCGGCCCGTCATCCGTCCCGGCGACGGCTGCGCCGCCGGGTCAGCCCCGGTCGTCGGCGGTGCGGGTGGGGTGCGGCGCCCGACCGGCCGCCCACATCGTCCCGACCCGGGCGGCCACCGCCTCGTGCGCGGCTGCGGTCGCGGTCCCCGTGGTGCGGACCCCGGCCAGCGCGTAGAGCAGCTCGCCGTCGGCGCCCAGGTCGAGGTCCAGGACGCCGTGCACCCGGGCGAGCTCCAGCACGAGCGCCGGGGCCGTGGTGCCGGCCGCGGCGGCCGCCCGGCGCAGCGGCCCCTCGTCGGCGCCGGGCAGCGTCCGGGCGCCCAGGGCGGCGGCGAGCAGGCCGAGCGCGGCGACGTCGGCCGCCCCGACCGGGACCAGGCACAGGTCCGGGCACGGCCCCGGGCCGTACCCGGGGCGGTGCTGGGCGGCGCGCAGCGGACCGGCCATCCGGCGCCAGCCGCGCACCGCCGCCGCGGTCCCGGCCGGGGCGTCGGCGTCGCGCGCGAGCGACCCCAGCGCGCGCCCCAGGCGCCGGTCGGTGAGGTCCCACGCCCCGGGGTCGCGTGGTACGGCCCGCACCACCGTCCCCGTCGCCGCACCGGTCATCGCGCCTCCTCGTCGGACCCTCGGTGACGCAGGTCGTCCGGCCCCCGTACCTCGTTACCCGGCGTGGTCAGAACTGACGAGGGGCGTAGGTTCGAGCGGTCGTCCCCGTCCCACGAACAGAGGTCCCCGCGTGTCCACCGCTCCGCCCACCTGGTTCACCGACGCACTCGCCGAGCCGGGGGAGCCCGGTCGCACCGAGAGCGACGGCGTCGAGATCCGCTTCCGCAGCTGGGGCACCCCGGGCGGGCCCGGCGTGCTGCTGGTGCACGGCGGCGCGGCGCACCTGCACTGGTGGGACCACATCGCCCCGCTGCTGACCGAGGGCACGCGCCGGGTCGTGGCGGTCGACCTGTCCGGGCACGGCGACTCCGGGCGGGCACCGTCCTACGACCTGGACCGCTGGGCCGTCGAGCTGCGCGCGGTGATCGACGCGTCGGGTCTCGGCCCCCGGCCGACGGTCATCGGGCACAGCATGGGCGGGTTCGTGACGCTCACCGCGGCGCTGCGCTACGGCGACGAGCTGGCCGGCGCCGTCGCCGTCGACTCCCCGGTCCGGGACCGGTCGCCGGAGGAGCGGGCCGCCCGTGAGCAGCGGGCGTTCGGCCCGGCGAAGGTGCACCCCGACCGCGACGCGCTGATCGCGCGGTTCCGCACCATCCCCGAGCAGCCCGGCGACCTGCCCTACGTGCACCGCCACATCGCCGAGCACAGCATCCGCGCGGTCGACGGCGGCTGGAGCTGGAAGTTCGACCCGGCCATCTTCGCCGGCATCTCGCTGACCCCCGGCGACCTCGGGCGTCCCGGCTGCCGGATCGCCCTGTTCCGGGCCGAGCACGGCCTGGTCCCGGCGGACATGGGGGAGATGGTCGTCGACCGGATGGGCCGGGCGGCACCGGTCGTCGAGATCCCCGGGGCCGGGCACCACGTGATGATCGACCAGCCGCTGGCCCTGGTGACCGCGCTGCGGACGCTGCTCGCGGACTGGGAGCACTCGGTTCCGGTGGTGGCCCCCGCGATCTAGGGTGGCCCCATGACAGAGCAGTCAGAGCTGACTCCTTCCGGACCGGCCGCTTCCGAGGAGGAGGTGCTCGTCGAGCGGCGGGACGGCGTCCTGCTGATCACGATCAACCGGCCCCGTGCGAAGAACGCTCTCAACGAGAAGGTGGCGCACGCCGTCGCCGCGGCCGTCGACGAGCTCGACGCCGACCCGGACCTGCTCGTCGGCGTGCTCACCGGGGCGGGCGGGGTGTTCTCCGCCGGGATGGATCTGAAGGCGTTCCTGCGGGGCGAGCGCCCGTCGCTGCCCGGCCGCGGGCTGTGCGGGATCACCCAGCGTCCGCCGGTCACCCCGATGATCGCCGCGGTGGAGGGCTGGGCGCTGGCCGGCGGGTTCGAGATCATGCTGGCCTGCGACCTCGTCGTCGCCGGGCGCGGCGCCCGGTTCGGGGTGCCGGAGGTGAAGCGGTCCCTGGTCGCCGCCGCGGGCGGCGCGCTGGAGCTGGCGAACCGGGTCCCCCGGGCGCTGGCCCTGGAGATGCTGCTGACCGGCGACCCGATCGACGCGACGCGCGCCGAGGCCGCCGGGCTGGTCAACCGGGTCGTCGAGGACGGCGGCGCGCTGGAGGCCGCGCTGGCGCTGGCCGCGCGGATCGCGGTGAACGGGCCGCTCGGCGTCGCCGCATCGAAGCGGATCGTGCGGGAGAGCCCGGACTGGGGCGCCGACCGCTGGGAGCGCCACGACGCGGTCGTCGGCCCGGTCCTGACCTCCGAGGACGCCCGCGAGGGCGCCACCGCGTTCGCCGAGAAGCGCGACCCGGTCTGGCGCGGCCGCTGACTCAGGCGACGAACGCCTCCCAGATCAGGAAGGCGTTCAGCCCCACCACGACCGCGGCGACGACGACCGCCGCGGTCGTGGTGACGCGGTGGTTGACCAGGTCGCCCATCACCTCGCGGCGGGCGGTCAGCCACACCAGCGGGACCAGCGCGAACGGGATGCCGAACGACAGCACGACCTGGGAGAGCACCAGCGCCTGCGTCGGGTCGATCCCGATGCCCAGCACGAGCAGGGCGGGCGCGAGGGTCAGCAGCCTGCGCAGCAGCAGCGGGATCCGGCGGCGCAGGAACCCGGCCATGATGACCTGCCCGGCGTAGGTCCCCACGCCCGAGGACGCGAACCCCGAGGCGAGCAGCGCGATCGCGAACCCGTACGCGGCGACGGCGTCGAGCTCGGTGCCCAGCCCGGCGAAGATCCCCTCCAGGGTGTCGGTGCCGGGGACGTCGGTCCCGGCGAACAGGGCGGCCGCCACGACCAGCATCGACAGGTTGACCAGCCCGGCCACGCCCATCCCGAGCGCGATGTCGGTGCGCCCGACCCGCAGCAGGAACCGGGTGTCCTCGGGCCCGCGGGCGACCAGACGGCCCTGGGTCAGCGCGGAGTGCAGATAGATCACGTGCGGCATCACGGTGGCACCCAGGATGCCGGTGGCGAGCACCAGCGAGCCGACGCCGTCGAAGCCGGGGACCAGGCCCGCGGCCAGCGCGGGCCCGTCGACGTCGGTGCGCAGCAGGGTCGACACCAGCCCGACCAGGATGATCGCGAGCAGGAACACGATCCCCCGCTCGAACGGCCGGTGCCCGCGCGACTGCAGCCCCAGCAGCACGAAGGCGATCACGCCGGTGATCACCCCGCCGGTGAACAGCGGGATCCCGAACAGCAGGTGCAGGGCGACCGCGCCGCCGATCACCTCGGCCAGGTCGGTCGCGATCGCGACGAGCTCGGCCTGGGCCCACATGAACCGGTTCCGCCACGGGGTGAGGTGCTCGCGGCACAGCTCGGGCAGGTTCTTCCCGGTTGCGAGCCCGAGCTTGGCCGAGAGCGACTGGATGAGCATCGCCATCAGGTTGGCGACGACGATCACCCACACCAGCAGGTAGCCGTAGCCGGCGCCGGCGGAGAAGTTGGTCGCGAAGTTGCCCGGGTCGACGTAGGCGACGGCGGCGACGAACGCGGGCCCGAGGACGGCGAGCCTGCCGCGCCAGCCGCGCCGGCGCAGCTGCTCCACGGTGAGCGGTGCCGCCGACGCGGCCGTGTCCGTGCTCGTCATGTGCGCCCCCGCGAGGTGATGAGGTCCGACGAAGACGCAGTGTAGGCACGACTAACTCCGCTGGTACAGACCTGTGACGGTGCAGGCCGTGCGGCTCACAGGTAGCGGTGCATCACGTGCAGGCCGGTGGTCGTGCCGTCGGGCAGGGTGAAGGCGTCGGGCACCGTGCCGACCGTGGCGAAGCCCAGCGAGTGCCACAGCGCGACCGCGCGGGTGTTGGTCGCCACGACGGCGTTGAACTGCATCGCGGAGTAGCCGTCCGCGCGGGCGAGGGCCAGCACGTGCTCGCCGAGCGCGCGTCCGGTGCCGCGCCCGGCCTCGCCCGCGTCGACCGCGAAGCTCGCGGTCGCGACGTGCGAGCCCGGCCCGGCCTGGTTGGGCCCGGTCTTCGCGGTGCCGACGACCCGGCCGTCCCGCACCGCCACGACGACCCGCGCCGGCGGCGGGAGCATCCACATGCGGGTGACCCAGGCGTCGTCGGCGTCGGGCGGGACGGTGTAGGTGCGGCCCTCGGCGAAGATCGGGCGGAGCACGGCGAGGACGGCGGGGAGGTCGTCGTCGGTGGCGGCGCGGATGTGCATGCGCTCAGGGTAGGTAGAGGTCGCGCGGGCCGGCGTCGAGCGCCTCGACGTCGCCGCCGGTGTGCTCGGCGAGCCAGTCGGCGAAGGCGCCGGTCTCCGGCTCGGCGACGGCCACGGTCAGCGTGACGTCCGTGCCGTGTGTGACATCGCACAGCCGGTACGGGGAGTGGCGAAGGTCGTGCTCCAGGCGGCCGGCGCGGTCGTGGCCGACGGCGAGCAGCAGCTCCCGGTGCCGGACCCGGCGCAGCTCGCCGACCGCGTCCAGGGCCGCGGTCAGGGCGCCGGAGTACGCGCGGACCAGCCCGCCCGCGCCGAGCTTCGTCCCGCCGAACCAGCGCGAGACGACGGCGACGACGTCGGTCAGCCCGCGCCGGGTGAGCACCTCCAGCATCGGGACGCCCGCCGTGCCCGAGGGCTCGCCGTCGTCGCTGCTGCGGGCGGTGAGGTCCCCGGTGCCGGGGTCACCGACGCGCAGCGCGGTGCAGTGGTGGGTGGCGTCCGGCCCGGCCCGGCGGACGCGGTCGATCACGTCCTGGGCGGCCCCGACGTCGGCGACCCGGGCGACGGTGCAGCGGAAGCGCGACCGGGCGATCTCGGTCTCCGCGCTCCCGTCGCGGGCGATCATCCGCACGCCGCGACCGGCCTCACACCGTGACCGCGCTCGCGATCGGCGGCGCGTCGGGATCGATTCAGTGCATCCTGGGCGTGTCCGGTGACGAGGCCGCCCGCCTCACCCGGCGGGCTCCCTCGTCCACACCAGGCGGTTCCACCGCCGACATCGAAGGGACCCCCGTCCATGAGCGACACCCTCCGCGTCCTGCGTTCCGGTCTGACTCGCGTGGCGCGCCGGATCGACGACTACACCCTCGCGGCGTTCAACCCGGTCTACCCCACCCCCGCCGACCGGGAGCGCTGAGGGCGCCCCCGGCCGGGGGAGTGCGGTCAGTCCTGCTGCTCCGGCGCGGCCAGCTTCAGCGGTCGCAGGTACACCCACAGTACGAACAACGCCCCGATGACCAGCATGCCGATGCCGGTGTCGAGGTTGAGGTTCGTCCCGCCGGTCTTGGCGAGGTTCTCCGGGTCGTCGCCCGACACGATCCCCATGACCAGCAGGACGATGCCGTAGACCCCGAACAGCAGGGCGATCACCGAGCGCAGGTCGAACAGGTTCGCCGCGGTCGAGGAGACCGGGGCGTCGGTCCCGTGGTGGTCGGGGTGGTTCTCACTCTTCGAGCTCATCGCAGGTCTCCGCTCAGCCGAACACGACGTAGAGGACGACGGTCAGGGCCAGCACCAGCGCGCCGAGGACGTTCGGACTGCGGTACCAGCCCGCGTCGTCACCGTCGGTGGAGTGGGTGCGCGCCTCCTTCGGGGTCAGGCTCCAGGTCAGGCCGACCAGCTCGGCGTCCGGCTTCGGGGTGGTCACCATCGAGACCCCCGCGGACACGCCGACACCGACGACGAACGCCGCGATGGCGCCGACGAAGCTGCCCGCCTGGCTGGACATCGTCCAGACCTCGGTACGGACCAGGATGTCGACCAGCACCGCCGCGGTGGTGCCGGAGAGCAGGCCGATCCAGGCCGACGGCCCGGTCATCCGCTTCCAGAACAGGCCGAGGATGAAGATCGCGAACAGCGGCGCGTTGAAGAAGCTGAACAGCGACTGGATGTAGTCCATCAGGTTCGCCGACCCGGACGCGATGAACGCGGTGCCGATCGCGAGCACGCAGCCGATGATCGTGACCAGCCGGCCGACGCCGAGGTAGTAGCGGTCGGCGCGGCCCGGGCGCACCCAGTCCTGCCAGATGTCGTAGGTGAACACCGTGTTGAACGAGCTGATGTTCGCCGCCATGCCGGCCATGAACGCGGCCAGCAGACCCGCGATCGCGACGCCGAGGATCCCGTTGGGCAGGACCTCCTTCATCAGCAGCGACAGCGCGTTGTTGTAGGTGATGCCCTCGACGGCGTCGCCGCCACCGGACTTCACCGCGGCGATCTGCGGGACCAGGATCCCGGCGATCATGCCCGGGGTCACGATGACCAGCACGACCAGCGCCTTCGGGAACGCGCCGATGATCGGGGTGCGCCGCGCGGCGGACATCGACTTGGCCGACAGGGCGCGCTGGACCTCGGCGAAGTTCGTCGTCCAGTAGCCGAAGGACAGCACGAACCCGAGACCGAACACGATGCCCAGCACCGACAGGAACGGGTTCGCGATCTCGGTGAGCGGGGTGCCGGGCCAGGCGTTCAGGTCCGCACCGGCGCTCGGGCCCTCGGTGACCGCACGGGTCAGGCCGTCCCAGCCGCCGACCCGGTTGAGCCCGGCGACGGTCAGCGGGATCAGCAGCGCGAGGATCACGAAGAACTGCAGGACCTCGGTGTAGATCGCGGCCGACAGCCCGCCGAGGGAGATGTAGCCCAGGACGACGACGGCCGCGACCGGGATCGCCAGGTACAGCGACCAGCCGAGCAGCGCCTCCAGGACCAGGCCCAGGGAGAACAGGTTGACCCCGGCGATCAGGATCGAGGCGACCGCGAAGATCACCGCCTGCACCCGCTGGGTGGTCTTGTTGAACCGCTTGAGCAGGAACTCCGGGACGCTGCGGGCCTTGGAGCCGTAGTAGAACGGCATCATCACGATGCCGAGGAACACCATCGCCGGGATCGCGCCCAGCCAGTAGTAGTGCACCGTCGGGATGCCGAACTGGGCGCCGTTGGCCACCATGCCGATCAGCTCGATCGCACCCAGGTTGGCCGAGATGAACGCCAGACCGGTGATCCAGGCCGGCATCGACCGGCCGGACAGCAGGAAGTCGAGACTGGAGGACACCGAGCGCCGCGCCGCGAAGCCGATGCCGAGCACCAGTACGAAGTAGAACGCGACCAGCAGGTAGTCGACCAGGTTCGGGTTGAGGCGCAGGACCTCCTGGGCGGTCATGCCGCGTCCTCCCGGGACGTCCCCGGGGCCCGCCGGGCCGTCTCGTGATGATCCATCTCGGGTAGCTCCTCGCCGTCGAGTGCGTGTGCTGCCGGTCCGCCGGCCGGTGGTGCACGACGGCACGTTGCGCGGACCAACGCACAAGCTAGACCGCACTCGATCAGAAGTGAACACTTTCGCTCGAATTCGAGACCGCTCGGTGACCTCCGCGCACGGTTCGACCGGGTCTCGACACGCAGGGTCGACCCTTGCCGCACGTTCGGTTGTGTTGCATTCTGTGCGGGTGAAGTCCCGACGGTGTCCGGCCCGGACGCGATGAGCCTGCTCGCCGAGCAGCGGCGCGAGGTGATCGTGGAGCAGGTCCGCACCCGCGGCGCGGTGCGGGTGTCCGAGCTCGCCGACCACCTCGGCGTGTCCGAGATGACCGTGCGCCGCGACCTCGACGTGCTGGCCCGGCGACGCCTGGTGGACAAGGTGCACGGCGGCGCGACGGCCGTCGGCGAGCACACCACCTCCGAGCCCGGGTTCGCCGCGAAGTCGGTGTGCGAGCTGGAGGAGAAGGACGCCATCGCCGCCGCGGCCGCCGAGCTGGTGACCCCCGGCGCCGCGATCGGCCTGTCCGCGGGCACGACGACCTGGCGGCTCGCCCAGCTGCTCGCCGCCGTGCCACGGCTGACCGTGGTGACCAACTCCGTCGCCGTCGCCGACGCGTTCCACACCGGTGGCGCCGACGCCCGCGGGACCACGGTGATCCTCACCGGGGGCGTGCGGACGCCCTCGGAGGCACTGGTCGGCCCGGTCGCGATCACCGCGCTGCGCTCGCTGAACCTGGAGACGGTGTTCCTCGGGGTGCACGGCATGAGCGCCGCGGCGGGCTTCTCCACCCCGAACCTCACCGAGCGCGACACCAACCGCGCCCTCATCGAGTCCGGCAGCAGGCTCGTGGTCGTCGCCGACCACACCAAGTGGGGCACCGTCGGGATCTCGACGATCGCCGAGCTGTCCGAGGCCGACGTCCTCGTGACCGACTCCGGTCTGGCCGACGCCGACCGTGCGGTCCTCGAGGGCGAGGTCGACCACGTGATCATTGCCCGCCCCGGAAGGTGACGTCCGTGCAGAAGGTGCAGAAGCTGACCACCCGGATGGCCGATGGCCGGGAGGTCATCTGGTTCGACGGCCCCGACCACGCCCCCCGCGACCCGGCCGATCTCGTCGACGCCCGCGACCTCCCGCGGGTCGTGCCCGCCTCCCAGCTGCGCTACGACGCGCTGGCCGGGGAGTGGGTGACGATCGCCGCGCACCGGCAGGACCGCACCTACAAGCCGCCGGCCGACCAGTGCCCGCTGTGCCCCAGCCGCGACGGCCGCCACACCGAGGTGCCGAGCCCGGAGTACGGCGTCGTCGCGTTCGAGAACCGCTTCCCGTCGTTCGGGTCGGCGCCCGGCGCTCCGCTTCCCGAGCCGGGCGAGGTGCCGCAGGCGGCGTCGGGCCGGTGCGAGGTCGTCTGCTTCACCGACGACCACGACACCCCGTTCTCCCGGCTGACGCCCGACCGCGCCCGCCTGGTGCTGGACGCGTGGGCCGACCGGACCGCCGAGCTGGGCGCCCGGCCGGGGGTCCGCTACGTCTTCCCGTTCGAGAACCGGGGCGCCGAGATCGGCGTGACGCTGTCCCACCCGCACGGCCAGATCTACGCCTACCCCTACGTCCCGCCGTTCCCGCAGCGGATGCTCGCCCACGTCGCCGCGCACCGGGAGGCGACCGGGGAGAACCTGTTCGACACGCAGCTGGCCGCCGAGCGGGCGGGGGAGCGGGTCGTCGTCGCGGGGGAGCACTGGACGGCGTTCGTGCCGCAGGCGGCGCGCTGGCCGGTCGAGGTGCACCTGTACCCGCACCGGCCGACCCCGGACCTGCCCGCCCTCGACGAGGCCCAGCGCGCCGAGTTCGCGACCCTCTACCTCGACGTGCTGCGCCGCCTCGACGCCCTCTACGACGACGAGCTGCCCTATGTCGCGGGCTGGAACCAGGCCCCGGTGCTGGAGTCCGACGGTCGCTCCGACGCCCGGCTGCACCTGCGCCTGCACTCGATCCGCCGGGCGCCCGGGAAGATCAAGTACCTGGCGGGATCGGAGTCCGGCGCGGGCGCGTTCATCTCCGACGTGCTGCCCGAGGCGGTCGCGGAGCGGCTGCGTTCGCTGTAGCCGGGTCGACGGCGACCGCAGGAACGCGCGGTGATCCGTTGTCCGACCGCGTCCGGAGGCGCGCGCCCGGCGGATCTGCGCGCGGAACGCGGATCATCGAGGGGGGCGTGGACCGCGGACGTGCTCCGCCCCGACGTGCGTCGAGGCCGGTACCCCTCCCCAGGGGCACCGGCCTCGGACGTCGGTGACGCGGTCGGTCAGACCCGGACCGCGTTGTGGAACGGCATCGCGTCGATGTCGGAGTACTTGACCGGCTCGCCGCTGGTGGAGGCGTGGAGCACCTTGCCGTTGCCGGCGTAGATGCCGACGTGGCTCACCGGGGAGTAGAAGAACACCAGGTCGCCGGGCTTGAGCTGGCTCTTGGAGACCGGGGTGCCGTCCATCTGCGACTGCGCGCTGGAGGTGCGCGGCAGGTCGACGCCGATCTGCTCGAACGCCCAGACCATCAGACCGGAGCAGTCGAACGCGCTCGGGCCGGTGGCGCCCCACTTGTAGGGCTTGCCGAGCTGCTGCTTGGCCTGGGCGAGCGCCTGGGCGCCGTCCGAGGAACCGGTCAGACCGCCGACGATGTCGCCGAGGCCGCCGCCGTCACCGTCGTCGTCACCGCCGCCGCCGCCGTTGCGGGCGGCCGCCTCGGCGGCCTTCGCACGGGCCTCGGCCGCCTTCGCGGCGGCCTCCTTCTGGGCGACCGCGGCGATGCGGGCCGCGTCGGCCTTCTCGAACGCCTGCGGGACCGACGCGGTGACGTGCTCGAAACCGCTGGTCAGGGTGGACGCGGCGTCGCTGGTGCCGGTGCCGCCGTGCTCGGAGCCCGCTGCCGGGACCGACAGCTTCATCGTGGCCTCGTTGGCCGCGCCGGTGAGGTCCATGTCCGCGGAGGTCTCGGGGGACTGCTCCGGCGAGCTGAGCGTCGACACGACGCCCATGACCGCGGTGGCGCCGACCAGGGTGGCCGACATGGTCGCGACGACCGCGCGCGGGTGACGCCCGAGCGGCCCGGTGTCCGAGGTGCCGCGGAGCAGGCCGATCGCGGTCCGCGAGGTGACGCCGGCGGGGGTGTCCGGCACGTCGCGGGTGATGACGGTGTCGACGCCGGACGCGGCGGGGAGGCCGGTCGCGGGGGTGTCGATGCGCTCCAGGTCCGGGCCGGGGGCCTCGGAACGGCGGGCTCGGCGGCTGCCGGGCGCGGGGGTGTCGAAACCGGCCTCGGAGTACCGCGCGAGCAGATCGGCGGCGGAGATGCCCGCGCCGGCGTCACGGTCCCGGCGACGCCGGGGGACGTCGCTCTCGGATGTATGGAGGTCCGGGGTGAGTGCAGTGGTCATTCGGGGGTCCTCGCCACCCCGGATCCGCCCCGGTCCTCGTGACCGGACACGGCTCCGCCCGCTGCGTGCTGGGTGGGCGCCAGGGGGAGTGTCGGCCAGCGGGGAGCGGGGGACCGACCAGGCGCACCAGCCGACATCTCGTCGACCAGCCAGGAGGGACCGTAACCGCTCCGTGACACGCACACCGACCGGGCTCGCCGGGTGTGCGGCGAACGGCCGGTCCGGAGCGACCCACGTACCGGACCCACGTCCAACGGTGGGTGCGGTGCGCCGTTCGGGTCGTACGGTCGGTGTGCTGCGCCGAACGGTGCGTCCGGGTCGGTGTCACGGTGCGCACCGTGACCGGGAAAAGCCCCGGACGGACCAGCTCGTCACGAACCCGGCACGCCCGCCGGTGGCGCCCGGGCGGCACCCCGTCCGGTGACTGCGCCGGGAGGCGGTCCGGATCGTGGCGGACGGAGCAGCACGCGGGAGGCGTCCCGTGCCTGGTGAGCGCGGGTGCCGGGTGCTCTGCGACGATCGGGGCGCGTGCCGGCCGTGACCGGTGCGGCGCGCACCGGCCGGCTCGACGCCGTGGTCCGGTGCCCGGTGCGGCGCAACGTGACGTCGGCCGCACACGGTGAACCGGGCGGCGGTCCGCGACGTAGGCACACGGGGTCACGTCCGCGGGCGGTCGGGTCCCGGGGCCGGACCACCGACACGGACCCACCGACGAGGACCCACGACCCGGGAGGTCGCAGCAGTGCCGGACCGAGCAGGCGGCCCCGTCTGGGTGGGCGAGCTCGCCCACCATCGTGCCGTGCACGGCACGGGTCGTGGGGCCGGTGACCTCGTCGTCCCGCCGCGGTTCGGCTCGGCCCGGCTGCTGGTGACCGACGGCGGCGTGCCCGTCGGGCAGGCCGACGTCCCGCTGCACGAGGGCCGGGCGCGCGCCGCCGACCTGGCCCGCGCCGCCGCGGCCGTCGCCGGGCGTGAGCCGCCGGGGGAGCCTGCGGTGTCGGCCGAGCCGCTCACCGTCGTGGTCGCGACGCGGGGGCGGCCGAACAGCGTGCGCCGCTGCCTGGCCGCGGTGCTGGCAGGCGACCACCCGGACGTGACCGTGCTCGTCGTCGACAACGATCCGCCCGACGAGCGCACCCGCGAGGTCGTCCGTGACTGCGCGGACCCGCGGGTCCGCTACGTCCGCGAGCCGCGCCGCGGTGTCTCGGTCGGGCGCAACCGCGGCCTCGCCGAGGCCCGCACCGCGGTCGTCGCGTTCACCGACGACGACACCGAGCCCGACCCGCGGTGGGCGTCGCGGATCGCCGGGTCCTTCGCCGAGGACCCGGGGCTCACCGCGCTGAGCGGGCCGGTGCTCGCCGCGCGGCTGGAGACCCCCGAGGAGCGGGCCGCCGACGTCGCGCTGGCCTGGAACAAGGGCTTCCTGCCGCGCCGGTTCCGGCTCGACGACCCGCCCGCGGACTCCCCGGTGTTCCCGTTCTCACCGGGCCTGTTCGGGATCGGCGCCAACCTGGCGGTGCGCGCCGAGCCGGTCCGTGCGCTCGGCGGGTTCGACGAGGCGCTGGGACCGGGCCGGCCCACCCGGGGCGGTGAGGACATCGAGCTGCTGGTCCGGATCGTGCTCGACGGCGGCACCCTGGCCTACCTGCCCTCGGCGTGGGTGTGGCACCACCACCGGCCGTCGCCGGGGGAGCTGCGCGAGCAGATGGGCGGCTACGCGCTGGGTCTGGGCGCGTTCCTGGGCAAGGTCGCACTGGACCCGCGGGCGCGCCGGCTCGCGGTGCGCCGGTTCCCGGCCGCGGTCGGGCGCCTGCGTGACATCGTGCGCCGCGAGTCCTCGACGCCGGCGACGGTCGCGCGGGCCCGGCAGGAGCCCGCGCCCGCCGCGGTCGGCGCGCCCGGCCCGACCCCGGGTCCGGTCCCGATCGCGACCGAGGAGCGCCCGGCGCCGCAGGACGTCGCCGCGCTGCCGGGCGGCGCGGGCGCCCGCAAGCTGCGCGGGCTGGTGTCCGGTCCGGCGCTCTACCTCCAGGCGCGCCGTCAGGTGCAGGCCGAGGGCGGGACGACCCCGCCGCTGACCGGCCCGGCCCGGCCGCTGCGGCGGCGCTGACCGCGGTCCGGGCCCGGCGGGCCCGCCACCGGGCGCCGGCCCCGGGGTCGGCGGTCCGACGGCGGGCCGGAGCCCGGGATCAGGTCCCGGTCCAGCTCGGGGTGCCGCCCTGCCCGAACCCGGCGACCGTCGTGCGGAAGTCGGTCGATCCGTAGACCCGGTCGACCACCGCGGTGTCGTCGGCGGACCGGTCGTCCAGCAGCCGTTTGGTCGCCCAGATCGTCAGCGGTGCGCCGGTGGTGAGCCGCCCGGTGAGCGCGTCCAGTCCCGCGTCGAGGTCGTCGACGACGGCGTGCAGGAACCCCGGCACCCGCGCGGCCTCCACTGTCTCCAGCATCCGCGCGGTGAGCAGCAGGTCCGCCGTCAGCGGTCGGCCCAGGGCCTCGACCATCAGGTCCAGGGTCCGCGCGGACAGGCAGTTGCCCAGCGTGCGGGCGATCGGCACGCCGAACCGGGACCCGGGCGTCGCGATGCGCAGGTCGGCCGCGCAGGCGATGCCCAGCCCGCCGCCGACGCAGTACCCGGCGACCGCGGCCACGGTGGGCACGCCGACGGCGCGGACCCGGTCGAGCACGGCGGTGACCCGGCGCTCGTAGGCCACCCCGTCGGCGCCCGAGGCGAACGCGCGGAACTGGCCGATGTCGGTGCCCGCGGCGAAGGCCCGGCCGCCCTCGCCGCGCACGACGAGCGCCCGGACCTCCGGGTCGGCATCGGCCCGCTCGCACGCCGCCACCAGCCCCTCGTACATGTCCCAGGTCAGTGCGTTGCGCCGCTCGGGACGGCGGAAGGTCACGGTGAGCACCCCGGCCGCGAGCTCCGCGGTCACCTCCGGGCTCACGCGTGGCCCCCGCGGGCGGGGTCGGACAGCTCGGCGAGGACGTCGTCGGTCGCCGCGCCGAGCGGGGGCCCGGCGGTGCCCCGCCGCGCGGGGGTGCGGGAGAAGCGCATCGGCGACCCCAGCTGGCGGACCGCGGGCAGGGTCGGGTGCGGGGCGTCCCAGAAGAAGTCCCGGCCGGTGAGCAGCGGATCGGTGAAGACCTCGCCCAAGGCCGAGGCGCTCCACCAGCAGCACGCGGTGCACGGCACGCCGCTGCGCTCGCGGCTGTTCGGCGCGATCCGCACGCTGAACCGGCTCGGGTCGGCGACCGCGCCGCTGTCCAACCTGCCCGGCCGGGTCGGGGTGCTGCGCCGGCTCGCCGAGCGGACCGTCGGGATCACCGCGCGCCGCCCGCTGCCGCGCTTCGACCGGGACAACCTGGTGCGGTGGTTCCGGCGCCGTGACCCCGCGCGGGCCGCCGCACCGGCCGGGACCGTCGTGTGGCTGGCCGACTCGTTCACCACCTTCACCGAGCCGCACATCGGGCGGGCCGCGATCGGTCTGCTGGAGCGTGCCGGGTGGCGGGTCGAGCTGGCCGGCGGCGGCTGCTGCGGCCGGTCCAGCCTGTCCAAGGGACTGCTCGACGACGCCCGTCGCAAGGCGACCGGCCTGGTCACCTCGCTCGCCCGGGACACACCGGCCGACGCGCCGATCGTCGGCTGCGAGCCGTCGTGCGTGTTCACCCTGCGCGACGAGACCCTCGCCCTGCTCCCGGACAGCGCCGAGGCCCGGTCGGTGGGCGAGCGGGTCCGCCAGGTCGAGGAGCTGCTCGTCGAGGCCCTCGACGACGGCCGCCTGGTCCTGCCGGAGCGGTCGGCGCTGAGCGGGCGGCGCGTGGTCTACCACGGGCACTGCCACCAGAAGGCCGAGGTCGGGACCGCGGCGACGCTCGCGCTGCTGCGCCGCATCCCCGGGCTGGAGGTCTCCGAGATCGACTCCGGCTGCTGCGGGATGGCGGGCTCGTTCGGCTTCGAGGCCGAGCACTACGCGACCTCGATGGAGGTCGGCCGGGACCGGCTGCTCCCGGCGATCGACGCCGAGCCCGCCGACACCCTGGTCGCCGCGACCGGCGTCTCCTGCCGCCAGCAGATCTTCCACGGCGCCGGGCGCACCGCCTGGCACCCGCTGGAGCTGGTGCGCGAGGCACTCGGCCCGGCCGGGACGGTGTGAGCGGATGCGACTGGTCCGCTACGACTCCGGCCAGGGCCCCCGCACGGGGCGGGTCGAGACCGGCGGCGACGGCGACGTCGTCCGCGAGCTGGGCCCGTCCGGGCCGGGGGCGGTCGCCGGGCGGCTCGCCGAGGTCGTCCTGCTCGCCCCCTGCGACCCCCGCACCATCGTGTGCGTCGGGAGCAACTACCCCTGCCAGCTCGCCGAGAAGGGGCGTCCCCGCCCGGAGCGGCCCGCGCTGTTCCTCAAGGCGCCCAATGCCGTCGTCGGACCGGGGAAGCCGGTGCTGCGCCCGGCCGGGGTGGAACGGCTGGAGTACGAGGGCGAGCTCGCGGTGGTGATCGGCCGCCGGGCCCGTGACCTGGACGAACGCACCGCCTGGTCGCACGTGCTCGGCCTGACCTGCGCCAACGACGTCACCGCGCACGACTACCGCGCCGACGGGCAGTGGGCGCGGGCGAAGAGCGCGGACACCTTCTGCCCGCTCGGGCCGTGCATCGAGACCGAGCCGGGCGCGGGGCCGTGGGGGCTGCGGACCACGCTGAACGGCCGCACCGTCCAGGAGTCCGACACCGGGGCGATGATCTTCGACGTCGCGCGGATCCTCGCCCACGTGACCCGCTGGACCACGCTGCAGCCCGGCGACGTCGTGCTCACCGGCAGCCCCGGCGGGGTCGGGCCGATGACCGCGGGGGACCGGGTCACCGTCGAGATCGACGGCGTCGGGACCCTGGAGAACCCGGTCGCCGACCGGCCCGCGCCCGTCCCGCACTGAGCCGGCCCGGCCCGCCGCAGCTCGGCTCAGCCCCGGCCCACCGGCTCCGGCGTGTCCAGCTCGGCGGGAGCGGGCGCGCCCGCCACCCCGGCGGCGCTGCGGTAGACGTCGCCGAGCCGGGCCGCCCACGGCGCCGCCGCGAACCGGTCGAGGAACCGCCGCCGGGCCCCGGCCCCGAGCCGGGCGCGCAGCTCGGCGTCGCGGGTCAGCCGCACCAGCTCGTCGGCGATCCGGGTGGCGTCGACCGGGGCCAGCAGCCCGGTCTCGCGGGTCACGATCTCCGGGATCCCGCCGACCCGCGTCGCGACCGCCGGGGTCCCGGTGCCGTGGCCGAGCAACAGCATGCGGGGCATCGTGTCGTGCCGGGTCGTGTGCAGCTGCACGTCGGCGGCGCGGAGCAGCGCGACCGGGTCGGTGCTGCGGCGGAACGCCACCCGGCCGGACAGGGCCTCGTCGGCGGCGACGCGCGACTCCAGCCACGGCCGCAGCGGCCCGTCGCCGCCGAGCACCACGGTGAGCGGCTCGTCCGGTCCGATCCCGGCGACGGCGTCGAGCAGCATGTCCTGCCCCTGGCCGCGGCGCATCGGCGCGACCGACACGGCGACGACCTCGTGGTCGTCCACGCCGAGCCCGCGCCGCAGACGCTCCCGCTCCTCGGGCGTGCCCTCGCCGGGGTCGGCGGCGCCGTCCGGGATCACCGACAGGCCCTCGGTGGACCCGGCGGCGCGGCGGTACCAGTCGCGCTGCAGGGCGGACGTCGCGATCGTGCGATTCATGAACCGCTTGCGTGCCAACGTCTTCGCGGTCCGCCGGAGCTGGTCGCCGCGGTCGGCGGGGTGCTCGTGGATGTGGTGCAGCGTGGACACCGCGGGCACCCGCAGCCGGGCCGCGGCGGCCGAGCCCACGACGTCGGGCCGGGCGCCGTGGGTGTGCACCAGGTCGACACCGTGCTCCCGGAACGCGGCGAGGACCTTCAGCACGGCACGCGGGTCCCACGGCGCGACGTTCAGCTCGACCGGTGGCGCCCCGGCGCGGGCCATGCGCTCGGCGACGTCGGAGTGCCCGGACGGGGCCAGCGCGACGACCACCACCCGGAACCCGGCGTCCGGGGCCGCGGCGGCGAGGTCACCGAGCGCGGCGGCGACGCCACGGTCGTCGAGCGACTCGACGAGGTGTCCGATCGTCAGGGTCCTGCTGTGTTCGCTGGTGGGCACGGTGACGTGGCCTCCCGGGGTGGCGCTGCGGGGTCGGTCGTCGGCGGTCGGCCGGTGACCCGGTCGTGGCTCGCCGGTCACCATGACACTACCGAGTGACGACGTCGCGTGACGGGGTCGGACGCTGCGCGCATCGGGCGACACCGGGCGGGGGGTACCTGCCGATCGGGGGAGTGCCGGGGAGCGCCCGGGGTCCGTTACGGTCACTCCGGTGCGCACGGTTCTCGTGATCGGGATCGGGGCCGGTGACCCCGACCACCTCACCCTCCAGGCGGTCCGCGCCCTGCGCCGGGCCGACGTCGTGTTCGTCATCGACAAGGGCCTCGACGGCGGGGGGTCGCAGGACGACCTGCTGGCCCTGCGCACCGAGCTCCTGCGGCGGCACCGCCCGGACGGCGGGTACCGGCTGGTCACCGCGCCCGAGGTGGGCCGGGACCGCGGCGCCGAGGTCGAGCGCGACGACGAGCGCTACCGCGACGTCGTGGTCGACTGGCAGGACCGCCGTGCCCGGCTCTACCGCGAGATGCTCGACGCCGAGCTGGCCGACGGGCAGACCGGCGCCTTCCTGGTCTGGGGCGACCCCTCCCTCTACGACGGGACACTGCGCCTGCTCGACCGGGTCCTCGCCGGCGCGGGGGAGCAGTGGTCGGTCGAGTCGATCGCCGGGATCTCCAGCGTCGCCGCCCTCGCCGCCGCCCACCGGCTGATCCTCAACCGGGTCGGGCGCCCCGTCCTGATCACCACCGGGCGCCGGATCGCCGAGGGGATGCCCACCGACGTCGACGACGTCGTCGTGATGCTCGACGGCCGCACCGCCTTCGCCACGCTGCCCGACGAGCAGCGCCGTGAGCTGCACATCTTCTGGGGCGCCTACCTGGGTACGCCCGACGAGCTGCTCGTCGCCGGGCCGCTCGTCGAGGTGACCGACGAGATCCTGAAGGTCCGGGCCGAGGCCCGGGAGAACAAGGGGTGGATCATGGACACCTACCTGCTGCGCCGGGGTGCCGACGAGCGCTGACCCGCCGCGGCCCGACGACGAGGAGGTCGCATGCGCTACGCCGACGGACCCACCACCGAGGCCACCGCCCGGGTCGCCGCACCGCCCCGGGCGGTGTGGGAGCTGGTGACCGACCCGGAGTTCCTGGCCCGGGCCTCGACCGAGATGCAGCGCGCCTCGTGGGGCGAGGGTGACGAGCCGGGCCTCGGCGCCCGGCTGCACGGCCACCACCGCCACGACGCGATCGGGGAGTGGAGCACCGTCTCCACCGTCACCGGATGGGAGCCGGGGCGGCTGTTCGAGTGGACCGTCGAGCCCGGTGGCGACGGGGGAGCGACCGCCGTGTGGCGGTTCGAGCTCACCCCCGACGGCGACGGCACCGTGCTGCGCCAGTGGGCCCGGATGGGTCCCGGGCCGTCGGGCCTCTCGCAGGCGATCGAGCGGTGGCCGGACAAGGAGGAGCGGATCGTCGAGGGCCGGCTGCGCGAGTGGCGGACCGGGATGGAACGCAACCTCGACGCCGTCCGCGAGCGTCTCGGCTAGTTCCCCGTCCGGGGTGACGGCCACGCGCCGGGACGTACGAGCGGTGGCCGTTCTGCGACGACCCGTCACCCCGGGCGCCGCCCGTTCGTTGAACGGAGGGGGCCTGCCGCGATCCTGAGAACACGGAGAGTGTTCGTCGTAGATCGTTGAGCCGTTCGGTCCAGCCGACCTGTCACTCGGCGTCCGGGGCCGACCCGTGATCGCCCGGGTCGCCGAGGTCCTCTCAGGAAAGCAACCTCGACGGGTCACCGTTTCGTACCGTCCCGAACCGGACGAGCCGGGTGACCCGGCACGATCCGGCCGCTCCCCAGGGGTGCCCCCGCGCCCCGGCCACGCCGGTGCCCGCGCCGTCCTCCACCGCTCCCCAGCACCCTCGCCCACGGCGAGGCGGAAGGACCGCTCGAGATGGGCAAGCACACCCGGACCGGCCACCGTTCGACCGGCGTCGCCGCGGCGGTGGCCGCCGGCCGGTCCCTCCGCGGACGGCGCAGGCACGCCGCTCCCCCCGCGGGCACCGCGCGCCGGATCGCCGCCCCCGCCGCGCTCGCGGCGCTGCTGCTGACCTCCGGCGGGACGGCCGGGACGGCGTTCGCCGGGACGGGCTCCGACGACGACTCGTCGGGCGCCGCGGCGGACTGCCCCGACGGCACCACCCCGGTCGGCGGGTCCTGCTCCGACTCCCCGGGCTCGTCGGGGTCCTCCTCCGGGGGGCTGGGTGACCTGGTGACCGGCGCGGACGTCGTCGGCTCGGTGCTGGGACCGGGCGGCTCGGGATCGGGCTCGGCGGGTTCCTCGGCGGACGGCGGCCCGGGCCGCGACACGTCGGACGGGGCCTCGGGGACGTCGGGTGAGGACTCCGGGAAGTCGGGGAAGGGCTCCGAGAAATCGGGGAAGGACTCCGGGAAGTCGGAGAAGTCGGATAGGGCCGCCGGGAAGTCGGAGAACTCCGGGAAGTCGGACCAGGACTTCGAGGAGCCGGACCGGGACTCCGCCGGCTCATCCGGTTCGAAGGACTCCGCCGGCTCGGCCGGTTCGAAGGACTCCGCCGGCTCGGCCGGTTCGAAGGACTCCGCCGGCTCGTCCGGTTCGAAGGACTCCGCCGGCTCGTCCGGTTCGAAGGACTCCGCCGGCTCGTCCGGTTCGAAGGACTCCGCCGGCTCGTCCGGTTCGAAGGACTCCGCCGGCTCGTCCGGCTCGAAGGACTCCGCCGGCTCGTCCGGCTCGAAGGACTCCGCCGTCCCCTCGACCGGTCCGCTCGACGCGGTCCCCGGCCTCGGCGACCTCACGAGCGGCCTCGGCACGGGCGTCGACCTGAACACCCCGACGAAGCCCCTGACGTCGCTGCCCGACCCGGCGCAGACCCTGTCCGACGCCGGTTCCTCGGTGCCCGGCGCCGGGCAGGCCGGCTCGCTGGTCGACACCGCGGTGGGCGCCGCGGGCACCGTCGTCGGCACCGACACCGGCAACAGTCCGCTGGCCGGCCCGACCGACACCCTCACCGGTCTCGGCGACGTCGTGCCGGAGCTGCCGTCGGTCCCCGGCGTCACCGACGGCAGCACCGACGAGCTCCCGGATGTCCCCGGCCTCACCGCGGGCGGACCGCTGGAGGGCCTCAACGAGATCGCGGGCCTGCCCGACACCACCCCGCTGACCGGCAGGGACGGCCCACTGCCGGACCTGTCCGGCGTCGCGCGCACGGCGGGCCTGCCCGACTACTCGGGTCTCGGCGGCCTGCCGGACGTGGCCGGGGTCGTCGGCGGCCCGAGCACCGGGCCCACGCAGGTCGACCTGGCGTCGAAGAACACCGACGGCGTGGCCGGGACCGCCACCGTCGACTCCGACACCGTCTCCGGCACCGCGACCGGCATGGACCCGGACGCCCGCTACGTGTCGTTCTTCTACGGCGCGACCTCCAGCGCCACCAACAACAACCCCTGCATCCTCGACGGCACCAACCCGCTGCCCGGCGGCCAGACCGTCGGCGAGTGGGAGGTCGACGAGAACGGCAACGGCACCCTGGAGGCACCCAACCCGTCGGGGAACATGTACAAGCTCACGGGCGGCACCATGTCGATCCGCAAGGTCGAGCACGGCTTCGACAAGGCCACCGCCCCGCCGGTGAACCCGCTGTCGTACTCGCTGTCCAGCTGCGGCGCGATGGAGCGGATCTCCACCGCCGACCCGGTCACCGACGCCGTCCCGAAGCTCCCGACGGCGAACGTCCCCGGCACCCCCTACGTCTCCGGTCCGGGTCTGCAGGGCTGATCGACGCGCGGGCGGCGCGGTGCTGTGGTCGGATCGGTCCGTGCTCGGCAGCGCTCTGGATACCGTCCTCGACCGCACCCTGGTCCCCGGCTACTCACGGATCGGGTACCTGCTGCGGCGCCCGGGGTGGAGCGGTGACCGCGCCGACCCGCCGCGCGGCGCCCTGACCGGGCGCACCGCGCTGGTGACCGGCGCGGGCGGCGGGCTGGGGGAGGCGATCGCGACCGGGCTCGTCCGGCTCGGTGCGACGGTGCACCTGCTCGTCCGCTCCCGGGACAAGGGGGTCGCCACGCAGGACCGGATCCTGGCCGCCGTCCCCGGCCTGTCCCGCGACCGGCTCCCGGTGCAGGTCTGCGACCTGGGTGAGCTCGCCGACGTGCGCGCGTTCGCGACCCGCTTCGCCACCGAGGTCGACGCGCTGGACGTCCTGGTGCACAACGCCGGGCTGCTCCCGCCCGAGCGCAGCGAGACCTCCGAGGGCAACGAGCTGACCCTGGCCGTGCACGTCCTCGGACCGCTGCTGCTGACCCGGCTGCTCACCGACACCCTCGCGGCCGGCGCCGAGCGGTCCGGAACCGACTCCCGGGTGATCATCATGTCCTCGGGCGGCATGTACGCCCAGCCCCTGCGTGACGACGACCTGCAGTTCCGCACCGGTGACTACGGCGGCACCGCGGCCTACGCCCGCACCAAGCGGATGCAGGTCGTCCTGACCGGTCTGCTCGCCGACGAGCTGGCCCCCCGGCACGTCACCGTGCACGCACTGCACCCCGGGTGGGCCCGCACCCCGGGCGTCACCGGGTCGCTGCCGTTGTTCGACAAGGTGGTCGGCCCCGTGCTGCGCACCCCGGCGCAGGGCGCGGACACCGCGGTGTGGCTCGCGGCCGCGCCGTCGTCGGCGGTCGGGACCGGCCGGTTCTGGCACGACCGCGCCCCGCGCCCGGCGCACTACCTGTCGCGGACCCGGGAGACCCCGGCCCAGCGCGAACGGTTCCGCGCCGAGGTGGACCGGCTCACCGGCTGAGCCCGGGCGCCTGCAGCAGGGTGCGGGCGGCGCGCGTGACGTGGTCCAGCACCGTGTCCGGGTCGGCCCGCCCGACCGCGCCGCCGGGCAGCAGCGGCTGGACCAGGCTCAGCCCGAGCAGCCAGGTCAGGACCAGCTCCGCGCGCAGTTCGGCGTCGGCCCGGTCGGCGGCGCCGGTGGCCTGCGCGGCGAACGCCTCGGTGAACGCCCCGGCCAGCTCCACCCGCACGGCCGCGGCCGCCTCCGACGTCCCGGCCGAGCGCACGACGGGCCCGAACAGGTCGCGCTCGGGCCCGTCGCCGCCGTCGAGGATGGACCGCAGCAGGCGGGTCAGGAGCTCCTCGGGCGGGCCGTCGTGCAGCACGGCGAGGGCGCGCTCGGCGGCGACCCGGGCGAACAGGGCGTCCTTGCTGCCGAAGTAGCGGAAGAGCAGCGCCTGGTTCACCCCGGCCCGGTCGGCGATCGCGCGGACCGAGGTGCGGTCGTAGCCGTGCTCGGTGAACAGGTCCGCGGCCGCGGCGAGCAGGGCGCTGCGGGTGCTGTCACCGGAACGGGCGGACGGGGCGGCGGTCACGGGGGAGTGCTCCTTCGTACGACGGGTGCGGCGCGGGAACCGGCCGCGGCAAATCCGGTGTCGGCGACCGTAGCGTCCGGGCGCCGGCGCATGGCGCGGCGCGACGCGGGGTACGCACGGTCGATACCGCACACCGCCCGACACACGGCCACACCGAGGAGACCCGCGACCGATGGCATCCGCTTCAGGTGACGAGAACGAGTTCCAGCCGGAGGCGCCGGACATGGCGTCGGCGATGCAGCTGGACACCGACGAGGCGCTGACCGGTCCGTCGGACACCGACCCGCTGGACTCCGGCTACGTCCCGCCGGACCGTCCCTACGGCGTCGAGGACAACGCGGTGACCGCGGCGGGGCAGGAGGAGGGCGAGTCGCACGAGGCGCGACTGGCCCGGGAGCTGCCCGACGAGCTGCCCGAGGGCGACCCGGGCCGCTCCGGCCGGTTGACCGCCGCCGCCGACTCCGCGGCGGGCGACCCGGCGGTCGACGGCGCCGGGACCGACGTGGGCATCGACGGCGGCGCGGCCAGTGCCGAGGAGGCCGCCGTGCACGACGTCGACGAGGGCATCGTGCCGGTGGTCGACGAGTCCCCGGTCGGGGATCCGGAGGTCAGCGACCAGCTCGCGCGCGACGCCGACCACGCCGACGAGGCGGCGGCCGACGCCGAGTGGGACGCCTCGACCGACCCCGAGTGGGCCGAGCAGAACAGCTGAGCGGCACCCGGCACACACGAGGGCCCCGGTACCGCGTCGTGCGGTCCGGGGCCCTCGTCGTGGGTGGGAGCGTGCGCTCAGGGGGTGGTGGGGCCCGCCGCGCTGCCGGTCAGCCGGGCGATGGCGCCGTCGAGGTCGAGGTGGTCGTGCTCCTCGCCGAGGTCGACGATCTCCAGCGTCGAGTCGACGAACTGGGCCAGCAGGTCGCGGTCGACCTCCAGGACGGCGGACCCGCCGTCGGAGCGGATCTCCAGCTCGACGACGTCGTAACCGTCGATGCGCCGGGGCGCCATCCGGATGTCACCGATGCCGGTGGGCGTGGTCAGGCCCTCGATCACGAGGTCGCGGGCGACGAGCCACTCGATCCAGCGGTCGGAGGACCGGCGCACCGAGAACGAGATCGCGAACGGGTCCGAGGCGCGGTACGCCCAGCGGCTCACGATCGGCGACGCCTGCCCGTGCAACACGGTGAAGACGTCCTGCTGGACCGACTCGCTGGCCATCGTGCTCCGCCTCTCCTGGACCCCCCGACCGCCGCGGTACCGCGACGGCCTCACACGGAACATCGTCGGAACGGGCCCGGACGCTGCACCCGGCGCCGGTTTTCACCCGTTCGCGCCAACTGTCATTCACCTCACGGTACCCAAGGCGCGCAAAGGGTGTAACGCGAGGCCGGGTTCCGGCGAGGGACGCCGTCCGGTACGAGACCCGGTGACGCTGGGTGCCGGTGCGGGCCGACCGTCCCGTCAGCCGCGGTCGACGCGGTCGACCACCCAGATCCCGCCGGTGCCGGAGCGGACCGGCTGGGTGAGCCGGATCGTCGAGCGCTGCGCCGACCGGCCGTCGGTGGCGGCGTACACGCCGTTGCCGAGGCGGGTGACGGTCGGGTTCCGGTAGCCGAGCTCGCTGCCGACGTAGGAGATCGTGACCTCCTCCGGGTCGAGCAGCCACGGGTCGCCGCCGGCGTCGGACTGCTGCTGCATCCGCTTCGCGGTCGCCGCGTCGCCCGCGGGCCACATCGGCGACGCCGCCGCGGCCGCCCCCGGGGCGCCGGTGCGGCCCGTCCCGGTGCCGCCGCCGTCGGTGCCGCCGCGCCCGGGTGCGGGAGCGGCCGTCGTGCGGGACGGGTCGGCGGTGCGGCTCGGCGCGGGGGTCGTCGTCGGCGTGGGCGTCGGGGTCGGAGTCGGGGTGGCGGTCGGCGCCGTCGTCGGGACCGGCGACGGGGTGCGCCACGCCGCGGGGATCTCGCCGTTGCCGCAGCCGGCCAGCAGCAGCACGAGGACCAGCAGCGCCAGCCCCACCAGCACGCCGCGCAGCAGCAGCCGCGGCCCGTACCGGCCCACCCGCAGGCGGGACACCGACACGTCGGGGGTCGGCACCTTCGGCAGGTTCGGCACGGTCACGCGGGCACCTTACGATCACCGGCCCGCCCGGGCGGGCCGACCTCGCCGCCACCATCGCGTGATCGGCACCGCACGGTCGGTGCCCGGCCGGCGGCGGCCGTCGCGCACTGCCGGGGCGCCGGTGGAGTGACTAGGGTCGCGGTACGGCCGCACGGGCGGCCCCGCACGACGGGCCCGGGGCACGGGCCCCCCGCACGAGCCCACCGAGGTGCACCCCATGGCGACCGGCAGCCCGGCGACGGAGAAGTTCCTCGCCGCCCGCGACTTCCTGCTGACCCACCGCGAGGACTACGACACGGCCTACCGCGACTTCCGCTGGCCGGAGCTCGAGGAGTTCAACTTCGCGCTCGACCACTTCGACGTCGTCGCCGCCGATCCCGAGCGGGGCGCGCGGAAGGCGCTGTGGATCGTCGAACAGGACGGCTCGCAGGCGCACTGGACGTGGGCGGAGCTGTCCGAGCGGTCCAACCGGGTCGCGAACTGGCTGCGTGCGCAGGGCGTCGCCCGGGGCGACCGGATCATCCTGATGCTCGGCAACCAGCTGGAGCTGTGGGAGACACTGCTGGCGGCGATGAAGCTGGGCGCCGTCGTGATCCCCGCGACCACCCTGCTCACCCCGGCCGACCTGCAGGACCGGGTGGACCGCGGGCGGGCCGCGCACGTCGTCGTCGGGGCGGACGACGCCGGCAAGTTCGACGACGTCGGCGGCGACTACACCCGCATCGCCGTCCGCGGCGCCGTGGCGGGCTGGCGCGACTACACCGGCGAGGCCTACTCGGCCGCCGCCGAGTTCACCCCGGACGGCGCCACGAAGGCGTCGGACACGCTGCTGCTGTACTTCACCTCCGGCACCACGGCGAAGCCGAAGCTGGTGGAGCACACGCACACGTCCTACCCGGTCGGGCACCTGTCGACGATGTACTGGATCGGCCTCGAGCCCGGCGACGTGCACCTCAACATCTCCTCGCCCGGCTGGGCCAAGCACGCCTGGTCGAACGTGTTCGCGCCGTGGATCGCCGAGGCGACGGTCCTCGTCATGAACTACGCCCGGTTCGACGCCGAGTCCGTCCTGTCGGTCCTGGACTCCTGCGGCGTGACCAGCTTCTGCGCCCCGCCGACGGTGTGGCGGATGCTGATCCAGGCCGACCTGTCCGGGCTGGCGACGCCGCCGACCAAGGTCGTCGGGGCGGGGGAGCCGCTCAACCCCGAGGTCATCGAGCAGGTCGAGAAGGCGTGGGGCCTGCGCATCCGCGACGGGTTCGGCCAGACCGAGTCCTCGGTGCAGATCGGCAACCCGCCCGGGCAGCCGGTCAAGCCGGGCTCGATGGGCAGGCCGATCCCCGGGTTCGTCGTCGCACTGGTCGACCCGGCCACCGGGAAGGTCGCCGACGAGGGCGAGATCTGCCTGGACCTCGACCACCGCCCGACCGGGCTGATGGTGGGCTACGCCGACGACCCGGAGCGCAACGCCGAGGCCATGGCCGGCGGGTTCTACCACACCGGCGACGTCGGCTCCCGCGACGAGTCGGGCTACATCACCTACGTCGGCCGGGCCGACGACGTGTTCAAGGCCAGCGACTACCGGATCAGCCCGTTCGAGCTGGAGAGCGTGCTGATCGAGCACCCGGCGGTCGCCGAGGCCGCGGTCGTGCCGTCCCCGGACCCGGTCCGGCTCGCCGTGCCGAAGGCCTACGTGGTGCTCGCCAAGGGGCACGAGCCGACCGAGGAGACGGCGACGGCGATCCTGCGGTTCGCCTACGACAACCTCGCGCCCTACAAGCGGATCCGCAGGCTCGAGTTCTTCGAGCTGCCGAAGACGATCTCCGGCAAGATCCGCCGGGTCGAG
This sequence comes from Pseudonocardia sp. 2-7, assembly GCF_056341085.1. Classification (NCBI taxonomy): domain Bacteria; kingdom Bacillati; phylum Actinomycetota; class Actinomycetes; order Pseudonocardiales; family Pseudonocardiaceae; genus Pseudonocardia; species Pseudonocardia sp. 2-7. The sequence continues at coordinate 3,756,760 of NZ_CP094507.1, read as the reverse complement.
CTGCGCGGCCGGGAGGGCGAGATCCACGCCGACCCGGCCGCGACGCCGCCCACCGAGTACACCCTGTAGACCCGGCGGGGGCCGGGTCACCCGTCGCCGAAGTGACCCGGCCACTGCTGGTAGGGGATGCGGGTGATCTCGAGGACCTCGCCCATCCGCGACCACTCGTTGCGGCCCAGGCGGGCCAGCGGGGCGAGCCGGTGGATGTCGGGCAGGGAATTGCCGCGCTCGTCGGTGACGAACACGCTCTCCTCGATCGCGGCGTGCACGACCCGGCCGATGACGACGGTCGAGTTGCCGAGCTCGATGTTCGCGTGCAGCACGCACTCCAGGGCGACCGGTGACTCGGCGACCCGCGGCGGCGCCACGACCGACGACGCCTCGGCCGTCAGCCCGACCGAGGAGAACTCGCTGATCTCGGCGGGGAAGTCGGTGCCGGTCGCGTTGATCTTCTCGAACATCGGCTCGTTCGCCAGGCAGACGACGAACTCGCGGGTCTCCGACACGTTGCGCAGTGAGTCCTTCTTCCCGACCGACGTGAACTGGATCATGGGCGGGTCCACGCAGGACACCGTGAAGAACGAGTGCGGGGCGAGGTTGTCGACGCCGTCGGCCGAGCGGGTGGAGACCCAGGCGATGGGTCGGGGGACGACGACGCTGGTCAGCAGCTTGTAGAACGGGCCGCTGCCCATCTCGTCCGGCTTGAGGTCCGTGCGCATGCCCATGATCCTGCCCGGCCTGCCCGCACCCTGCGCGCGCGCCGCTCTAGGTTCGGCCCATGGGAACACGTGGCCGCGCGGCCGGACTGGCCGCCGGGATCGTCGCCGACGCACTGCTCGGCGACCCGCGCCGGGGCCACCCGGTCGCCGGCTTCGGCACGCTCGCCGCCCGGCTGGAGGGCCGGATGCACCGCGACGCCGTCGCACCCGGGGTGGCCTACACCGCGATCCTGGTCGGGTCGGTGGTCGCGGCGGGGGTGGTCGCCGAGGCGGCCGCGACGCGTGCGGGGGCCCGGGCCGAGCCCGTCGTGCGGGCCGGGCTGACCGCCGTCGCCACCTGGGCCGTGCTCGGCGGGACCTCGCTGGTGGGGGAGGGTGCCGCGCTGGCCGCGTCGCTCGACTCCGGTGACCTGGCCGCCGCCCGCGCCCGGATCCCGCACCTGTGCGCGCGCGACCCGGAGCTGCTCGACGCCGACGGCATGGCCCGCGCCGGGGCCGAGTCGCTGGCCGAGAACACCTCCGACGCCGTCGTCGGGCCGCTGGTGTGGGGTGCGTTCGCCGGCATCCCGGGGCTGCTGGGCTACCGCGCGGTGAACACCCTCGACGCGATGGTCGGCTACCGGTCCGCCCGGCACGCCCGCTTCGGGTGGGCCTCGGCCCGTCTCGACGACGTGGTCAACCTGGCCCCGGCCCGGGTCACCGCGGTGGTCACGGTGGCCGTCGCGCCGCTGGTGGGTGGCTCGCCCGCGTGCGCGCTGCGGGCCTGGCGCCGCGACGCCGCCGGGCACCCCAGCCCGAACGCCGGCCCGGTCGAGGCGAGCGCCGCCGGTGCGCTCGGGCTGCGTCTGGGCGGGCCGACGGTCTACGCCCACGGCACCGAGGACCGCCCGTCGCTCGGCGACGGGCACCCGCCCCGGGTGGCCGACCTGCACCGCGTCGCGCGGCTGTCCCGGCTGGTGGCCGGGGCGGCCGGGCTGCTCGCCGTCGCGACGGCGGCGGTGCTGGGGCGGCGGCGCGGCTGAGCCGGTCGCCCCGTACCTGCCCCCGTCGGCCCGGTCCCGGTGCCGGTTCCGACCGACGTGGCCGTATCCGTCGCCCCGGTCTCCATACCTACCCGGTCGGCGAGGGTGGATCGCCGGGAGTTCGCTTACCGGGTGAGCGAGTCGGGAGAGAGATCGTCCCGGAGGGTGGCGGCCCTGGGCACCGCTGACCGAGCACGGCCGGCGGGAAACGACCGACGGGGCCACCCTGTCGGACGGGTGAGTTCGCTTACCGGGTGAGCGAACTCGGCCGGGGCGAACAGGCGGAGGGGACCCGCGCCCTCGGTGAGCGGGTCCGGCGACGCAGTGCTCCGGCGCGGGGAGCGGAGCCCGGCGCAGCATCCGGGGAGCCCGGCACGGCACCCCGACACGGCACCGCACCCTGCAGGGCGGCGGCCCGCGACGGGTGTGGCGCGGTGCGGGATCAGCCCGAGCCCGGACCGGACCCGGCGGCGGCGTCGCGGGTGGTGCCGGGGGCGCTGTCCTCGGCACGGTCGGCGGGGACGGGCTCGTCGCCGAAGCCGTCGCGGCCGGAGAGCTGGTCCCGCAGGCTGCCCGCCTTCTCGCGCTTCCCGCTGCGCTGCAGCAGTTCCAGCCGGATGAACAGCACCAGGGCGACCAGGGCGACGGCGCCGAAGGTCAGCCACTGCAGGGCGTAGGAGAAGTTGCTGAACGGCGCTCCGCCCCCGACCGGCGCGACCGGGATCGGGTCCAGCACGCCGGGCTGGCCGGCCTCCAGCACGACGACGCCCTCGACCGGGGTCAGGCCGGTGGCGGCGGCGACCGAGCGGGAGTCCGACACGTAGACCTGGCGGGTGCCGTTCTCGACCAGCGGGGGGCGGCCCTGCGGGTCGGTCTCGTCCAGGCGCAGCCTGCCCTCGACGGTCACCGGCCCGGCGGGCGCGGCGGCGTAGTCGGGCACGGCGCCCCGGTCCGCGGCCGGGACCGACCCCCGGTTCACCACGACGGTCCGGCCGTCGGTGAGCCGCAGCGGCGTCAGCACCTCGAAGGCGGGCGCGCCGTCGACGACCCGCAGGCGGACCAGGGTCTCCGCGGCACGGTCGAAGGTGCCGGCCAGGGTGACCCGGCGCCACTGGTCGTCGGCCCCGATCGCCGTACCGGGCGGGACGAGCGTGTCGAATCCGACGGCGGGCGTCGCGTCGGCGGTGGCGATGGCCCGGCTCTGCGCGGAGCGCTCGGACTCACGGTCGAACTGCCACGGCGCGAGCAGCGTGTAGCAGGCGACGGCGAAGGCCAGCACCGCGACGACGAACGCGATCCACCCGGGACGCAGCAGGAAACGCACGCGGCCCAGGGTAGCCGCGCCCGCGGGCGGTCCCGCCGGGGCGATACTTCCGGCCGTGGTGGTTCAGGGAGCGGTCCTCGTCGCGGGGACGACGTCGGACGCGGGCAAGAGCGCCGTCGTCGCCGGCATCTGCCGGTGGCTGCACCGGCGCGGCGTCTCGGTGGCGCCGTTCAAGGCGCAGAACATGAGCAACAACTCGGTCGTCACCCCGGACGGCGGCGAGATCGGCCGCGCGCAGGCGATGCAGGCCTTCGCCAGCGGCATCGCCCCCTCGGTCGACCTGAACCCGGTGCTGCTCAAGCCCGGCGGGGACCGGACCTCGCAGGTCGTCGTGCGCGGCCGCGCCGACGGCCAGGTGTCGGCGCTGTCCTACCGGCACCGCACCGCGGCGCTGTCCGACGTCGTCGCCGACTCCCTGGCCCGGCTGCGCGCCCGCCACGACGTCGTGGTCTGCGAAGGAGCTGGCTCGCCCGCGGAGATCAACCTGCGGGCCACCGACCTCGCCAACATGGGCTTCGCCCGGCGCAACGACCTGCCGGTGCTGGTCGTCGGCGACATCGACCGCGGCGGGGTGCTCGCGCACCTGTTCGGCACCCTCGCCGTGCTCGACCCGGCCGACCAGGCGTTGATCGCCGGTTTCGTGATCAACAAGTTCCGCGGGGACCCCCGACTGCTCGACCCCGGCCTCGACCGGCTGCGCGAGCTCACCGGGCGGCCGACGCTGGGCGTGCTGCCCTTCGCCGAGGGCCTCTGGCTCGAAGCCGAGGACTCGCTCTCGGCCGTCGCCGACGGGGTGCTCGGACGCCCGGCCCCGCCGCGCGGCGGGCAGTGGCTGCGGGTCGCCGTCGTCCGGTTCCCGCGGATCTCCAACGCCACCGACGCCGAGGCGCTGGCCTGCGAACCGGGCGTCGCCGTGCGGTACGTGACCGAGCCGTCGCGGATCGCCGACACCGACGTCGTCGTGCTGCCCGGGACCAAGGCGACCGTGTCGGACCTGGCCTGGCTGCGCGCGTCCGGGATGGCCGACGCGGTGCGCGCGCACGCCGCGGCCGGGCGCCCGGTGCTGGGGATCTGCGGCGGGTACCAGATGCTCGGGCACACGGTCTCCGACCCGGACGGCGCCGAGGCCGCTCCCGGTACGACCGTCGACGGGCTGGGGCTGCTGGACCTCGAGATCGCGTTCGACCCGGTCAAGCACCTCGCCACCCCCACCGCGACGGCGTGGGGCGAGACCGTCACCGGCTACGAGATCCACCACGGCCGTGTCGTGCGCTCCGGCGACCCCGGCCTGATCGGGGACGAGGGCAGCGACCGCGGCAACGTCCTGGGCACGCACTGGCACGGCCTCGCCGAGAACGACGGCTTCCGGCGGCTGCTGCTCACCCGCCTCGCCGACGAGGCAGGGCGGACCGGGTTCGTGGTGGCGCAGGACACGTCGTTCGCGGCCGAGCGCACCCGGCAGGTGGATCTGCTGGCCGACCTGGTCGAACACCACCTCGACACGTCGTCACTTGAACATGTGATCGGACACGGTGCGCCGCCGGACCTCCCGGTGCTGACCTCCGGTCTGGCAGCCTCACCCGCGTGAGCACGAGCACCGCCCCCGCCGCCGGACCTCCCCGTTTCCCGTTCTCCGCCGTCGTCGGCCACGACGACCTGCGGCTGGCGCTGCTGCTCAACGCCGTGCACCCGGGTGTCGGTGGTGTCCTGGTGCGCGGGGAGAAGGGCACCGCGAAGTCCACGGCGGTGCGCGCGCTGGCCGCGCTGCTGCCCTCGCACGAGGTCGTCGACGCCTGCCGGTTCGGCTGCGACCCCGCCGCACCGGACCCGTCCTGCCCGGACGGGCCGCACCCGGCGGGCGCAGCGGGCGGTCCTCGCCCGGCCCGGCTGGTCGAGCTGCCCGTCGGCGCGACCGAGGACCGCCTGGTCGGCTCGCTCGACCTGGAGAAGGCGCTGTCCGAGGGCCGCCGCGCCTACCAGCCCGGCCTGCTCGCCGACGCCCACCGCGGGGTGCTCTACGTCGACGAGGTCAACCTCCTGCACGACCACCTCGTCGACCTGCTGCTCGACGCCGCCGCGATGGGCCGCGCGCACGTCGAGCGCGACGGCGTGTCCGTCTCGCACGCGGCCCGGTTCCTGCTGGTCGGCACGATGAACCCGGAGGAGGGCGAGCTGCGCCCGCAGCTGCTCGACCGGTTCGGGCTGACCGTGGAGGTGCGGGCCAGCCGCGACGTCGACACCCGGGTCGAGGTGACCCGGCGGCGGATGGCGTTCGAGGACGACCCGGCCGGGTTCGTCGCCCGCTTCGCCCCGGACGAGACCGCCACCGCGGCCCGGCTCCGCGCCGCGCAGGCCCACGTCGCCGCCGTCGCGGTGAGCGACCGGGAGCTGCGGCGGATCGCGTTCGTGTGCGCCCGGTTCGACGTCGACGGCATGCGCGCCGACCTGGTCATCACCCGGGCCGCGGCCGCGCACGCCGCCTGGGAGGGCCGCGACGCGGTGACCGCCGACGACGTGCGCGTCGCCGCCCGGCTCGCGCTGCCGCACCGCCGTCGTCGCGACCCGTTCGACGAGCCCGGCCTGGACCCGGCCGAGCTGGACCGCGCCCTCGCCGACGCCGAGGACCACCTGGGCCCCGAGGACGACCCGGACCCCGACGACGACCCGGACCCCGGCGGCCCCGGCCCCGACGACCCGGCCGGGCCGCAGGACGGTCCGGACGGCCCCGACGCCGGCGACGAGCCCGGCGACGCCGACCCGACCGGGGACACGCCCCCCGCCGGCGGCGACCCGCGCGGCGACGGCGGGACCGGCACCGGTGAGCGCGCCGAGGCTCCCGGCACCGACGGCACCGACGGCACCGACGGCACCGGCGGCACCGACGGCGGGGACGACGCCACCGACCCGGCGACGCCCGGCGACGACCGGGCCCCGGAGACCGCCGAGGCCCCGGCCGGTGGCGACGGCGGGGACGGCCGGGCCGTCGTCGTCGGGGACGCCGCGCGGCTGCACCGGGCGACGGTCCGGAAGTTCACCGTCCCCGGGCTGGGCGCGGGCGCGCCGGGCCGCCGCTCCCGGGCCCGCACCGACGCCGGTCGCGTCGTCCGTCCGTCCGGGGCCGGGACCACCCGTGCCGCGGACCTGCACCTGCCCGCGACCGTGCTCGCCGCCGCGCCGCACCAGGCCGGGCGCGGGCGCCGCGGGCCGGGCCTGCTGGTCCACCGCGACGACCTGCGCCGCGCCGAGCGGGAGGGCCGCGAGGGGAACCTGGTGCTGTTCGTCGTCGACGCGTCCGGCTCGATGGCCGCGCGCACGCGGATGACCGCCGTCTCGGGGGCCGTGCTGGGGCTGCTCCGCGACGCCTACCAGCGCCGGGACAAGGTCGGGCTGGTCACCTTCCGGGCCCGGTCCGCGGAGCTGGCGCTGCCGCCGACGTCGTCGGTGCCGACCGCCCAGCAGCGCCTGTCCCGGCTGCGCACCGGCGGGCGGACCCCGCTGGCCGGTGGCCTGCTCAAGGCCCGCGCCGTGCTCGACGCCGAGCGCCGCCGCGACCCGCGGCGCCGCCCGCTGGTCGTGCTGCTCACCGACGGGCGGGCCACCGTCGCCGCCCGCGACGGCGGGGACGCCGTCGCCGACTCCCGCCGCGCCGCCGGGCTGCTGGCCGCGGACGGGGTGCACACCGTCGTCGTCGACTGCGAGGCGGGCCACGTCCGCCTCGGGCTCGCCGCGCCGCTCGCCGCCGCCGCGGGCGGCGAGCTGGTGACCCTCGACGAGCTGACCGCCGACAGCGTGGGCGACCTGGTCCGGGAGACCCGGTCCGCCCGCGCCGCCTGAGAGGAGACCACCGTGCCGCAGGGACAGGTGTCCGTCACGCCCACCGACGGGCTCACCACCCGCCAGCGTCGCAACCGGCCGCTGCTGGTCGTGCACACCGGGGTGATGAAGGGGAAGTCGACCGCCGCATTCGGGATGGCGCTGCGCGGCTGGAACCAGGGCTGGTCGATCGGGGTGTTCCAGTTCGTGAAGTCCGCGAAGTGGAAGGTCGGCGAGGAGGAGGCTTTCCGCGCCCTGGGCGAGGTCCACTCCCGGACCGGGCAGGGCGGGCCCGTCGAGTGGCACAAGATGGGCTCGGGCTGGTCCTGGTCGCGCAAGGCCGGCACCGAGACCGACCACGCCGCCGACGCCGCCGAGGGCTGGGCCGAGATCCGCCGCCGGATCGGGACCGAGGCGCACCGCGTCTACGTGCTCGACGAGTTCACCTACCCGCTCAAGTGGGGCTGGATCGACGTCGACGAGGTCGTCGACGTGCTCACGAACCGGCCCGGGCAGCAGCACGTCATCATCACCGGCCGCGACGCCCCGCAGGCCCTGGTCGACGCCGCCGACCTGGTCATGGAGACCACGAAGGTCAAGCACCCGATGGACGCCGGACAGAAGGGCCAGCGGGGGATCGAGTGGTGAGCACGGCCCGCGCGCTGGTCGTCGCGGCGCCGTCGTCGGGGAGCGGGAAGACCACGGTCGCGACCGGGCTGATGGCCGCGCTGTCGCGGCGCGGCACCCGGGTCGCACCGTTCAAGATCGGGCCGGACTACATCGATCCCGGCTACCACACCCTCGCCGCGGGCCGCCCGGGCCGGAACCTCGACGTCGTCCTGCAGGGCGCCGACCGGCTCGCCCCGCTGGCCCGGCACGGGGCCCTCGACGCCGATGTCGCCGTCGTCGAGGGGGTGATGGGGCTGTTCGACGGCCGCATCGCCGACGGCGCCGGGTCGACCGCGCAGGTCGCGGCGACCCTGGGAGCGCCGGTGGTGCTGGTCGTCGACGTCCGGGGCCAGTCCCGGTCGCTGGCCGCGCTGCTCCACGGTTTCCGCTCGTTCGATGACTCCGTGCAGGTCGCGGGCGTGATCCTGAACCGGGTCGGGTCCGACCGGCACGCGCAGGTCTGCCGGGCCGCGGCCGAGGAGGTCGGGCTCCCGGTGCTGGGCGCGGTCCCGCGCCGCGCCGAGCTGGCGGTGCCCTCGCGGCACCTGGGCCTGGTCACCGCCGCCGAGCACGGCTCCGCCGCGACCGCCGCGGTGGACGCGATGGCCGCGCTCGTCGCCGAGCACGTGGACCTCGACGCCGTCCTCGCGCTCGCCCGCCCGCTGCCCGGCGGACCCGTCTGGGACCCGACGGCCGAGCTCGGGACGGACCCGGTGCCGGGCCGTCCGGTGGTCGCGCTCGCGGGGGGCCCGGCCTTCGGGTTCGGCTACGCCGAGCACGCCGAGCTGCTCACCGCGGCCGGTGCCGACGTGACGACCTTCGACCCGCTGCGCGACCCCGCGCTCCCGGCGGGCACGGCCGCGCTCGTGCTGCCCGGCGGCTTCCCCGAGGAGCACGTCGGCGCGCTCGGGGACAACGCGCCGCTGCGGGCGCAGGTCGCCGCGCTGGCCGCGTCCGGGGCGCCGGTGCACGCCGAGTGCGGCGGGCTGCTGTACCTGTGCCGCGACCTCGACGGGACGCCGATGTGCGGGGTCCTCGACGCGTCGGCGGGGATGACACCGCGGCTCACCCTCGGCTACCGCGACGCGGTCGCGGTGTCGGCGTCGCCGCTGTTCGCGGCGGGTGAGCGGGCCGGGGCGCACGAGTTCCACCGGTGCGCGGTCACCCCGCGGGCCGGGGCCGCCCCGGCCTGGGCGTGGCGCGGCGGCGAGCCGGAGGGCTACGTCGACGCCCGGGTGCACGCGTCGTTCCTGCACACCCACCCGGCCGGGGTGCCCGGCGCCGTCGCCCGGTTCGTCGCGGCGGCCCGCGCCGGCGCCCCGGCCGCGATCGCATGATCACCGGCCGGGGAGCGGAGCCCCCGCGGGCCGAGCGCTCCGCTCCACGGCCGGTGGTCACCGTCGGGGTGGGGCTGCGGGCGGGCACGTCCGAGGCCGCGGTGCGCGCGCTGCTGGACCGGGTGGCCGCCGCGCACGGGCTGGAGCTCGGGGACGCCGTCGTCGCCACCCTGGACCGGCGGGTGTCGGAACCGGGGCTGCGGGCGGCCGTCGCACCGCGGGAGCCGCACGGGTTCGCGGCCGCCGCGCTGGCCGCGGTCGCGGTGCCGAGGCCGGATGCCCGGGTGGCCGCGGCCGTCGGGACCCCGTCCGTCGCAGAGGCCGCCGCGCTGCTCGCCGCCGGCGACGGGGCCCACCTGGTCGTCGGTAAGACCGCTGGTCAGGGCGTCACCGTCGCCGTGGCCGCCCGATCGGCGGATGTGGGATTGCCCTCCGGGGTCTCCTCCGAAACATGCGGGCCCGGCTATCGTCCGGCGTCGCCGTCGAGCGGGGGGCCCGCGCAGGGAACCGCTGCCACCGCCGGGCGTCGGAGTCCGGGAGAGGAACGTCGTTGAACGCGCACCACGAGCAGTACCTGGTCGGGCTGGACCTGGCCGGCCGCCGGGCCGTCGTCGTCGGTGGGGGACAGGTCGCCCAGCGGCGTGTCGCCCGCCTGATCGCCGCGGGAGCGGTCGTCGAGGTCGTCTCGCCCGAGGTCACCCCGGCGGTCGAGGGCATGGCCTCGGCCGGGGAGATCACCTGGACGGCCCGCCGCTGGACCGACGGCGATCTCGCCGGCGCCTGGTACGCGATCGCGGCCACCGACGAGGCCGCGACCAACGCCGCCGTCGTCGCCGAGGCCGAGCGGGACCGCGTGTTCTGCGTCCGCGCCGACGACGGCGACAAGGGCACCGCGGTCACCCCCGCCACCGGCGGCTACGACGGGCTCACCGTCGGCGTGCTGGCCCGGGGCGCGCACCGGCGGTCCGCGGCCGTGCGCACCGCGCTGGTCGAGGCGCTGGCCGCCGGTGTCGTCGACGAGTCCGCCGAGCCCCCGCAGGCCGGTGTCGCGCTGGTCGGTGGCGGCCCGGGCGACCCGGAGCTGATCACCGTGCGCGGACGGCGGCTGCTGTCCCGCGCCGAGGTCGTCGTCGCCGACCGGCTCGGCCCGCGCGACATCCTCGACGAGCTGTCCCCCGAGGTCGAGGTCATCGACGCCTCGAAGATCCCCTACGGCCGCGCCATGGCCCAGGAGCGGATCAACGAGCTGCTCATCTCCCACGCCCGGGCCGGGAAGTTCGTGGTCCGTCTCAAGGGCGGTGACCCGTTCGTCTACGGCCGCGGGTTCGAGGAGGTCCAGGCGTGCGCCGCGGCCGGGGTGCCGGTGACCGTCGTCCCGGGCATCACCAGCGCCTTCGCCGCGCCGGCCGTCGCCGGGACGCCGGTGAGCCACCGCGGGGTCGCGCACGAGATCGTCGTCGTGTCCGGGCACGTCGCGCCGGGTGACCCGCGCAGCCTCACCGACTGGACCGCGCTGGGCCGGATGACCGGCACCATCGTGCTGATGATGGCCGTGGAGCGGCTCGGGAAGTTCGCCGAGGCACTGATCACCCACGGCCGCCCGGCCGACACCCCGGTGCTGATCGTGCAGGACGGCACCACCCGCATCGAGCGGTCGGTCCGCGCGACGCTGGAGACCGCCGAGCAGGTCGCGGCCGAGCAGGAGATCAGCCCGCCGGCGATCGTCGTGATCGGGCCCGTCGCGGGGTTGCAGGCGCCCGTCGGGGGGTGACCCCGGCAACCCGTTGCACACTGCAAGTTTGCAATATGCAACGATCGCGGGCGTGACGGACGAGATCGATGACGTCGTCGACGCGGTGATGACCGCGAGCCGGGCGATGCTCTCCGTGGTGGCCCGGTCCCTGGCCGCCGCGGGCGAGCACACCGGCGGTGACACGGCCGGCGACGTGACCCTGCCCCAGTACCGCGCGCTGGTCGTGCTGGCCCAGTACGGCACCCGGCGACCGGCCGACCTGGCCAGGGCGCTGACCGTGTCGGCGTCGACGGCGACCCGGATGTGCGACCGGCTGGTGACCCGCGGCCTCGTCGCGCGCACCCGCACCGGTGACGACCGCCGCGAGGTCGCCGTCGCGCTCAGCCCGGCCGGGCGGGCGCTCGTCGACGAGGTCACCCGGCTGCGCCGCGTCGAGATGCACCGGCTGCTCGCGACGCTGCCCGCCGCCGAGCGCACCGCGGTCCGCGACGCGCTGCGCCACTTCGCGGAGGCCGCGGGCGAGGTCGGCGAGACCGACTGGGCCGTCGCGCCCGTGCCCGCAGAGGACGATGCCCGGTGACCGCGGTCCGCGCGCTGCACCGCGCGCTCGTCGGCACCCGGCCGGGGCTCGTCGGCCTGGCGACGGTCATCGGGATCGGCGCCGGCATCGGGTCGGTGCTGTTCCACGAGCTGATCCTCGGTGTGACCTGGCTGGTCACCGGCCGGGAGGACTTCTCCGACGCCGGCCGGGTCGCCTCGCCGCACCTGCCCGGGCTGGGGGTCTGGTTCCTGCTCGTCGCCCCGGTGCTCGGCGGCCTGGTGTACGGCCCGCTGGTCCAGCGGTTCGCGCCGGAGGCCCGCGGGCACGGGGTGCCGGAGGTGATGCTCGCCGTCGCGCGCCGGGGCGGGCGGATCCCGGCCACCGTCGCCGCGGTGAAGGCGCTCGCGTCGGGGATCTGCATCGGCACCGGTGGCTCCGTCGGCCGGGAGGGCCCGATCGTGCAGATCGGCTCCGCGCTCGGCTCGGCCATCGGGCAGTGGCTGCGGGTGCCCGCCACCCGGCTGGTCCTGATGGTCGCCTGCGGCGCCGCGGGCGGGATCTCCGCGACGTTCGACGCCCCGATCTCCGGGGTGGTGTTCGGCCTGGAGCTGATCCTGCGGTCGTTCAGCGCCGAGGCGTTCGGCGTGCTGGTGATCAGCTCGGTGGTCGCGAACGTCGTCGCCGAGGTGATCGCCGGGGACCGCGCGATCCTGACCCTGCCGCACTTCGACCTGGGCAGCCCCGCCCAGCTGCCGCTCTACGCGCTGCTCGGGCTGCTCGCGGGGCTGCTGGGCTGGGCCTTCGCCCGCATCCTCTACGTCGTCGAGGACGCCTGCGACGCCGTCTGGCGCGGCCCGGAGTGGCTGCGCCCGGCCGTCGGCGGGCTGCTGCTCGGCGCGCTGCTGCTGGCGCTGCCCCAGATGTACGGCGTGGGCTACCCGGTCCTGGAGGCCGCGATCGGCGGCCGATACGTCGTCGGGTTCCTGCTCCTGCTCGTCGTCGGGAAGATCCTCGCCTCCAGCCTCACCATCGGCATCGGCGGGTCCGGCGGCGTCTTCGCGCCGTCGCTGTTCGTCGGCGGCACCGCCGGGACCGCCTTCGGCTACGCCGCCGCGGCCCTGTTCCCGGCGCTCGACCTGCACCCCGGCGCGTTCGGCCTGGTCGGCATGGCGGCGGTGTTCGCGGGGGCCGCACACGCCCCGATCACCGCGGTGCTCATCGTGTTCGAGCTCACCGGCGACTACGCCCTGATCCTGCCGCTGATGGCCGCCGTCGTCCTGGCCACCGGCCTGTCGAACCTGGTGTCGCGGGACAACATCTACACGCTCAAGCTGCTGCGACGCGGGATCGACCTCGCCGCCGACACCCCGACCGACGAGGCACTGCGCCGGGTCGTCGTCGCCCAGGTCATGCGCCCCGCCGACGGCACGACGCCCGACCCGGAGCTGCCCGCCCTGGACCCGGACGGCTCCGTGCACGACGTCCTCGGGGTGCTCGCCGCGCACCGGGGCGCCGCGCTGCCCGTGCGGGAGGGGCCGGACGGGCCGCTGCTCGGGACGCTGACCGAGCACGACCTGCTCGACCATCTGCGGGGAGTGGCCGGGCGGGGGACGGTTGACCGCTGACCCGGTCGCGTGATGGGCTCCGGCCGACGACGGAACAGGAAGCCGGTGCGAGTCCGGCGCGGTCCCGCCACTGTCACCGGGGAGTGCCCTCCCCACACCGGCGCCACCGCCCGCGAGGGTGGGAAGGCCGGGGAGGGCGTACCGATCCGGGAGCCAGGACACTGCCCGTCGTCGCGGATTCCCACTGATGAGGGCGCGGACCCTCGAGGAGGACATGCGATGAGCCACGACCTGGTGGTGCTCGGTACCGATCCGTCCGGCGACGACGCGTCCCGCACGGGTGCGCACGACCTGCTGGCCGAGGCCGGGACGGTCTTCGCCTTCCCGCAGGCCGAGTCGACCGCCCTGTTCTACGCCGAGGCGTGGCGGGTCGAGCCGGTCACACCGCGCGACGCCGTCGCCCGGATCGGGGCCTGGGCCGCCGCCGGGCCCGCCGACGCCGCGGTGCTGCTGGTCGGGGGCGACCCCGCGGGCGACGCCGCGCTCGGCGCCGTCCTCGACGGTCTGGCCCGCACCGCTCCCACGCTGCGCGTCCGGATCGCCGAGGGCAGCCGCGTCGCACCGCCGCACCGCAGCCCGCTGATCGGCTGAACCCACCCGGGGCCCGGGCTCAGGCCCGCCAGCTGCCCAGCGGGTCGGCCCGGGTGAGGTCCGGGTCGGCGGCGTCGAGCGTGCGGGTGCGGCCGGGGCCGGTGAGCGCGGTCTCGAACCGCACGGTGACCCGCCCGTGCCCGGCGCCCTGGACCCAGCCGTGGCCGTGCTCGGGGTGGGCGACGTCGTCGCCGGCGCGCCAGGGCCGGTCCGGGTCGGGTTCGCGGTCGGGCCGGTCCGGGCGGAGCGGGCCGGGCGCGTCGCCGGGCTCCTCGATCGCGTCGGGCCCGGTGGCCGCGTCGTTCTCCGGAGCTGCGTCGAGCACGGTCACCCCCGCCGCGGCGGCCGGGCGGGTGGCCGCGGGCGGGGCGTCGGGGGCCGGGGCCGTCGTCCACCCGCTCTCCGACGGCACCGCGTCGAACAGCGCCAGTGGCGGCTCGTCGCCGAAGCCGGACACCGACACCCCCAGCAGCCGCACCCCGCCCTCGCCGACGGCGCCCTCGGCCAGCCGCCGGGCCACCGCGACCAGGGTCGCCAGGTCCCGGGTCCCGAAGGGGGTCGTCTCGGACCGGGTGTGGGTGGTGAAGTCCCCGGTCCGCGCCTTCACCGTGACGGTGCGGGCGGTCCGGCCGTCGGCGACCAGGCGCCGGTGCACGGCGACGCAGATCGACTCCACCGCGGTGTGCACCGCGCTCATCGCGGTCAGGTCGGCGTCGAACGTCGTCTCCGCGCTGATCTGCTTGGCCGCGCCGCGCGGGGCGACCGGACGGTCGTCGACACCGCGGGCCAGGCGGTGCAGCTCGGACCCGACGGCACCGCCCAGCACCCCGGCGACCTCGCGGGCGTCCATCGCGGCGAGCTGTCCGATCGTCTCGATCCCGATCTTCCGCAGCGCCTCGCCGGAGACCGGCCCGATGCCCCACAGCGACCGCACCGGGAGCGGGTCGAGCACGGCGGCCTGCTCGGCGTGGGCGATCACCCGCAACCCGTCCGGCTTGGCCAGCTCGGAGGCGATCTTCGCGACCTGCTTGCCCGACCCGGCACCCACCGAGGCGGGCAGCCCGGTGCGCTCGCGCACCGCGCCGCGCAGCCGGGTGCCCCACTCCCGCACCCGGTCCGGGGAGGCCCCCACGAGGTCGGGCGGCTCCACGAACGCCTCGTCGACCGACACCGGCTCGAGCACCGGGGAGAACTCGCCGAGGACGGCCATGACCTCCTCGGACAGCGCCTTGTACAGCGAGAACCGGGGCGGCAGGACGGTCGCGTGCGGGCAGCGCCGCCGCGCCTGCCCCATCGGCATCGCCGAGCGGGCCCCGAACACCCGCGCCTGGTAGCTCGCCCCCGCGACGACGCCGCGCGGTCCCGCGCCGCCGACCAGGACCGGCCGGTCGGCCAGGGTGGGCCGGGTCAGCTGCTCGACGGAGGCGAAGAACGCGTCCATGTCGAGATGCAGCACCCAGCGGTCGGCCGCCGCGGTCACCTCACCATCACCCGTGCATCGTGCCCCGGCGCACCGACAGGACCGCGTCGCCGTCGGCGACGGTGACGACCGGGGCCACCGGTCCCGCCCCGGCGACGGCGCCCGGGTGGTCGTCGAGGCCGGTGGCGACGTCGGCGACCCACCAGCTCCCGCCGGTGCCGGTCCAGCCCAGCACCCGGGCCGGGGCGTGCGGCGGGGACAGCGTGATCGCGTCCATCGGGCTCGACAGGCCCTCGCCGGTGGCCTTGAGCAGCGCCTCCTTGCGGGTCCAGGTGACCAGGAACCCGGTGCCGTCGGGCGTGGCCGCGGCGAGCTCGGCGGGGGAGAGGGCGTGCCGGACGAGACCGTCGAGGCCGGACAGCGGGCGGTGCGCCTCGACGTCGACGCCGACCGGGCCGGTCCCGACCGCGACGCCGACCAGCGCGCCGGAGTGGGTCAGCGAGAACCCGGGGTCGTCGCCGCGCCCGGCCAGGCGCGGCTTGCCGTGCGGCTCCCCGCAGCGACAGGTCCGGTCCAGGACGAGCGCGGCGGGGTCGGCGTCGAGCCGCTCGGCGAGCACGAGCCGGGCCAGGGCGTGCGCGGCGAGGTAGCGGGCGCGGTCCTCGTGCCTGCGCAGTGCGAGGAGCCGCTCGCGTTCATGGGCGTCCAGCAGCGCGACGAGGTCGGCGCGGTCGCCGGGATCGGCCGGGGCGGCCCACCAGACGGTGACGGTCACGGCGTCCAGCCTTCCACGTCGCTCCCGCGCCGGGCCGCACCGCCGGGAGTGATCACGGATCGGGCACGCGGAGGGTCGCCCGCCGACGTCCCCGGTGCCCGATCCGTGATCGTGCCCGTGCCCTCAGCCGCTGCGGCGGGCGGCGAAGTCCGTGCGGACGTGGGCCGGGCGGGCCTGCGGGGCCGGCCCCGCCGTGCGCGGTGCCGGCGGGCCGCCCGGGGCGCCGGACCGGCCGCGCCTCGCCGCGCGACGCTCGGCGCGGTTGGCGGGGGTGGGCGCCCCGGCGGGACCGGTGTCGGCGGTGGGGACAGGGGTGTGTCGGGTCGTGGGCATACGACCTCCTCGGAGCATCGGGTCGGACTCGGACCGGGTGCGGGGGGCCGGTGACGCGCGGGGACGCCGGAAGGGCCGCACGAGGGCGGCGACGGTTCCGGGCCCGGTGGACGTCACGGGCCGGCGGCGGAGCGCGGAGGTCGACTCCGCGGGCCGCTCAGAGGAACCGGATCAGCATGGCGGCGACGCTACGACGACCGCCCGGGCCGGGGCCACCGGTTTTCCCCGGGGCCGCCGACCTATCGTCGCGGGCATGGAGACGGCGGACGTGCTGGTGGTCGGCGGCGGCATCGCCGGGGTGTCGGTCGCGTGGGAGCTGGCCGCGCACGCCCGCGTCGTGCTGACCGAGGCCGAGCAGGACCTGCCGGTCCACGCCACCGCCCGCTCGGCCGCCACCTACATCCCCGGTCACGGCTCCGGCCCGTTCCGCGCGCTGATCGACGCCTCCGGGCCGCGGTTCGCCGCGCTGCCCGAGCAGCTCGGCACGCCGCCGCTGCTGTCCCCCCGCCCGGTCCTGCACCTCGCCGACGACGAGCAGGCCGCCGACCGCCTCGCCACGACGCTGCGCGAGCAGCACGGCGAGCCCGGCGCCCCGGTCGCCCTGGACCCCGCGCAGGCGTGGCGCCGCGCGCCGGTGCTGCGCCGTGCCCCGCGTGCGGCCGCGTGGACCGCCGGCGCCTGCGACGTCGACACCGCGGCCCTGCACGACGGCTACCGGCGCGGGCTGCGCGCCCGCGGCGGCACCGTGCTGCGCGGCGCCCGGGTGGCCGCGCTGGACCGGGACGGCTCCGGCTGGAGCGCGACGACGACCGGCGGGCACCGGGTGCGGGCGGGAGTGGTCGTCGACGCGGCCGGGGCCTGGGCCGACGCGATGGCGGCGCTGGCCGGCGTACCCGGCGCCGGGCTGACCCCGTACCGGCGCACGATCGCCGCCTGCCCGGTCGGCGACCCGTCGGTGCTCACCGTCGACGGTGCCGTCCTGCCGATGATCGCCGACGCCGCCGAGCGCTGGTACCTCAAGGCCGAGGCGGACGTCGTGCTGGTCTCCCCGGCCGACGAGACCCCGGCCGAGCCGGGCGACGCGCGGCCCGACGAGCTCGACGTCGCCCTCGCCCTGGATCGGGTGGGCTCGGCGACCACGCTCGGGCTGCGGTCGGTCCGGACCGCGTGGGCGGGGCTGCGGACCTTCGCCCCCGACCGCGCCCCGGTGCTGGGCGCGCGACCGGAGCACCCGGGGTTCTTCTTCGTCGCGGGGCAGGGCGGGTCGGGCATCGAGTCCGCCCCGGCACTGGCGGCGCTGGCCGCGTCGGTCGTCCTGGGCCACCCGGCCCCGGCCGACGTCGAGCTCGACCCGGCTGTGTGCTCGGTCACACGGCTGATGTAAGCGGTCGCTTACCCATGGCTGGCACCATGGTCCCCATGGCGCTGACCACCACCGGCACCGAGACGCACGACCTGTTCTCGGGCGACTTCTGGACCGACCCGCACCCCGCCTACGCGGCCCTGCGCACCGAGGAGCCGGTGCGCGAGCTCGCGCTGCCGGACGGGAAGGCGTGGCTGATCAGCCGCTACGCCGACGTCCGTGCGGCGTTCGTCGACCCGCGGCTGAGCAAGGACTGGCGCTGGACGCTCCCCGCCGACCAGCGCGAGGGCCAGCCGGCCGCGCCGATTCCGATGATGATCCTGATGGACCCGCCGGACCACACCCGGCTGCGCAAGCTCGTCGGTCGCTCGTTCACCGTGCGGCGGATGAACGACCTGCAGCCCCGGGTCGAGGAGATCACCCAGGAGCTGCTCGACGCGCTGCCCGCCGAGGGCCCCGTCGACCTCATGCGCCAGTACGCGTTCCTCGTCCCGGTGCTGGTCATCTGCGAGCTGCTGGGGGTGCCCGCCGAGGACCGCGACATGTTCTCGGCGTGGTCGTCGGTGATGGTCGACGACTCCCCGCAGGAGGAGAAGTTCGCCGCGATGGGCAGCCTGAACGGCTACCTCGCCGAGCTGATCGAACGCAAGCGCACCGAGCCCGACGACGCCCTGCTGTCCGGCCTGCTCGCGGTCAGCGACGCCGACGGCGACCGCCTCTCGTCCGAGGAGCTGGTCGCGATGGCGACGCTGCTGCTCATCGCCGGGCACGAGACCACGGTCAACCTGATCGGCAACGGCGTGCTCGCCCTGCTGACCCACCCCGAGCAGCGCGCCCGGCTGCAGGCCGACCCGTCGCTGATCACCTCGGCGGTGGAGGAGTTCCTGCGCTTCGAGTCCCCGGTCGCCAACGCCCCGATGCGGTTCGCCAGCGAGGACGTCGAGTACTCCGGGGTGACCATCCCGGCCGGGTCGACCGTCATGCTCGGCCTCGCCGCGGCGAACCGGGACCCGGAGTGGCTGGCGGACCCGGAGCGGCTCGACATCACCCGGGACTCGTCGTCGGGGGTGTTCTTCGGCCACGGCATCCACTTCTGCCTGGGCGCGCAGCTCGCCCGCACCGAGGGGCGGGTGGCCATCGGCAAGCTCATCGCCCAGCGGCCGGACCTGGCGCTGGCCGTCGACCCGTCCGAGCTCGTGTACCGCGAGTCGACGCTGGTCCGGGGCCTGTCCCGGCTGCCGGTCACGCCGGGCGAGCCCGCCTGAGGGCGCCGCGGCCGGGCGCGACCGAGGGGTGCGCCCGGCGGGCGGTGCCGGACCGGCGGCGGCCGTCGGCGCAGCGGGGCGGTGACGGCGCAGCGGGCGGTGTCAGCGCAGCGGGGCGCCGGTCTTCTCCCGCACCTCGTCGGCGCCGACTCCGGGCGCGGTCTCGACCAGCTCGAGCCCGTCCGGCGTCACGTCGATGACCGCCAGGTCGGTGACGATCTTCGTGACGCAGCCCAGGCCGGTGATCGGCAGCGAGCACCGCTCGACGATCTTGGGGGACCCGTCCTTGGAGACGTGGTCCATCATCACGATCACCGAGCGCGCGCCGTGGACGAGGTCCATCGCCCCGCCCATCCCCTTGATCATCTTGCCGGGGATCGCCCAGTTCGCGAGGTCGCCGTTCGCGGCGACCTCCATCCCGCCCAGGACGGCGACGTCGAGCTTCCCGGCCCGGATCTGGCCGAAGCTCTCCGCGGAGCCGAAGAAGGCGGCGCCGTCGGCGACGGTGACGGTCTCCTTGCCGGCGTTGATGAGGTCGGCGTCGACCTCCTCGTCGGTGGGGTAGGGGCCGACGCCGAGGATCCCGTTCTCCGAGTGCAGGACGACCGTCCGGCCCTCGGGGATGTGTCCGGGCACCAGGGTCGGCATGCCGATGCCGAGGTTGACGTACGCGCCGTCGGGCAGCTCGGCCGCGACCCGGGCGGCCATCTCGTCACGGTTGAGGGCCATGGTCAACGCACCGTCCTGAACTCGACCGGCTTCTCGACGCCGGGGACGTGCAGCACGCGGTGCACGTGGATGCCGGGGGTGTGCACCGCGTCGGGGTCGATCTCCCCGGGCTCGACCAGGTGCTCGACCTGGGCGATCGTGGTCCGCCCGGCCGCGGCGCAGTCCGGGTTGAAGTTGCGCGCCGCGCGCCGGAACACCAGGTTTCCGTGCCGGTCGCCCTTCCAGGCGTGGACCAGCGCGAAGTCCGGGGTGAGGGCGCGCTCGAGGACGTAGGTCACGCCGTCGAACTCGCGGGTCTCCTTCGCCGGGGACTCGACGGCGACCGAGCCGTCGGACGCGTAGCGCCAGGGCAGCCCGCCCTCGGCGACCAGCGTCCCGACCCCGGCCGGGGTGTAGAACGCCGGGATGCCCGCGCCGCCGGCCCGCAGCCGCTCGGCGAGCGTGCCCTGCGGGGTCAGCTCCAGCTCCAGCTCACCGGCCAGGTACTGGCGGGCGAACTCCTTGTTGTTGCCGACGTAGGAGCCGATCGTCCGCCGGATGCGCCCGGCGGCGAGCAGGGTGCCGAGGCCGAAGCCGTCGACGCCCAGGTTGTTCGAGATCGTCTCCAGGTCCGTCGCGCCCTGCTCCAGCAGTGCCGCGATCAGCACCGTCGGAACCCCGGACATGCCGAACCCGCCGACCGCGAGCGACGCCCCGTCGCCGATGTCGGCGACCGCGTCCGCGGCGGATGCCACCACCTTGTCCATCACGCACCTCCGTCGCGGACGACGGTACGCGGCGTACGACAGACGCACAAGCGTTCGCTATGCGAACACACTCGACGGGTCGGGACCCACCCTCCGCGCGCCGAGGTGCAGCTCAGGGGTATCCGAGAGGCCGACCCGGGAGCTCCGAGCTGCATCCCGGTGACGTTCCAGGGGCAGGGGTGCCCTCTCACGGTGTCGAGATGCAGCTCAGCGGGGCCCGAGGGTGCCCCCGCACCCCGCTGAGCTGCATCTCGGCGACCGCCGCCGTCGCGGCGCACCGTCGGTGGGGCGGGCGCGGCGTGGGTCAGGCGGGGGCGGTGTGCGGGTCCCCGACGGCGATCTCCCCGCCTGCGGCGACCTCGGCGTAGACCCCGGCGCACGCCCAGACCCCCCCGACCTGCGGGATCTCGATGCGGTTGTTCTTCGCGATCGTCCGCAGGGTGTCCGGGTCGTCGGGCAGGTCGCCCTGGGGGAGCGTGGTCATGACACAGCGCATGGTGGCGAAGGAGAACGTGATCCGGGCGTCGTCGCCCAGGGCGCTGGTGCTGCCGGGCCAGTCGTTCTCGACGAAGCCCGTCCCCTCGTCGCGCAGCACGATGTTGGGGCGGTAGCGGAGCGGGTCGAAGGTCGCGTCCGGGTTCAGCTCCCGGAGCCGGTCCAGCGTCGACTCGGTGAGCACGTGCAACGACGACAGGTCGAAGAACGTGCCCGGCGCCCCGAACGCGGAGATGTCGAACCGGCTGATGACCTCGCCGGAGTCCTCGTGCCGGGTCGTCGTGTCCTCGATGAGCTTCCGCGGCGCGAGCTGCTGCGGAGTGAGGCCCTCGATGTCGGGCCACAGCTCCTCGAAGTAGCTCCCCTCCGGTGGGACCGAGATCAGCGAGACGTCGCGGCCCAGCGCCGCGGAGAGCGCGGTGTCGAGGCCCTCGTCGTCGCTGCGCAGCACCGAGCCGTCCGGGAAGGTGATCTCCACCGGCGGGGTGGGCTCCCCGACGACCGGCTCGGCCACGAACCGCGCGGAGAAGCTCAACAGTCCCAGCCAGCGCTTGGGCACCTTGGCGCTGGCGATGATGCCGGTCCCGTTGTCGAGCACCGCGTAGGCGCGGTCGCCGAGCAGCCCCCGTTCGGTGATGGTGGCCCGGGTCAGGGACTCCCCGAGCATCGACTTGACCGGATAGCGGTAGAGCGCGGCGACCGTCATGTCCGGTGTATATCGGCCCGTCCGTTCGACGTGCACGGCCCGAACGGACGGGCCCGCGGGAGCGGTCCTCAGCTGAGGACGCGCCTCCGGTCGACGGCCGCAGATGCGCGGCCTCCGGCGCCCGGTTCACCCGGACGTCGCAGCTCAGCGGCCGAGCAGTGCCGCCCGCAGCTCGTCGGCGGTGGCGTACACCGTCGTGGCGCCCGCGGCCTCCAGCTCGCCCGGCTCGGCGTAGCCCCAGCCCGCTCCGGCACAACGGAGGCCGTGCTCGGCGGCGCCCTCGACGTCGTGCAGCCGGTCGCCGACCATCAGCGGCTCGTCCGCGCCCGCGGGGGACCCGAGCCGGCGCAGCGCCTCGGCGACGACGGCGCCCTTGGTCGGCCGGTCCGCGGCGCGGGTGTCACCGACGATCTCGGTGAACAGGTCGGTCCAGCCGTGGTGGGCGAGGATCTTGCGGGCCGAGGTCTCGCCCTTGCTGGTGGCCAGGGCCATCGTCACGCCGGCCGCGGACAGGGCACGCAGCAGCTCCGCGACGCCGGGGTAGGGCGTGCAGTCCAGGCAGCCGTCCTCGTCGCCGTAGAGGCGCCGGTACACCGGCAGCACGGCGGCGGTGCCCTCGTCGCCGAGGATCGGGGGCAGGCTGCGGTAGAGCGGCGGGCCGAGCAGGTGCGTGCCGAGCGCGGACTCGGGGACGTCCAGGCCCACCTCGTCGATAGCGCGGCGCATCGAGCCGAGGATGCCGGGGGCGGAGTCGACGAGGGTGCCGTCGAGGTCGAGCAGGATGTGGGTCAGCACGTCGGGTCATTCTGCCTCCCGGGAGACCCGGCCGTCCCTTCTCCCTGAACGGTCGCAGGTCGTACACTTGTACGCATGGCGAACACACTGCTCGGGCCGCTGTCCGGCACCGACCGGGTCGACGGTCTGCTCGACGACGGCGCGTGGATCGCCGCCCTGCTGGAGGTCGAACTGGCGCTGTCGGCGGTCGCCGCCGAGCAGGGCGCGGTCACCGAGCACGACGCCGACGCGGTGGAACGCGCCGTCGCCGCCGTCGCGGGCGTCGACCCGCACGCGCTGGCCGCCGAGTCGGTCGAGGGCGGCAACCCGGTGATCCCGCTGGTCAAGCGGCTCAAGGCGGCCGCGGCGCGGATCCAGCCCGGCGCCGAGCGCGCGGTGCACCCGGGCGCCACCAGCCAGGACGTCATGGACACCGCGCTGATGCTGCTCACCCGACGGGCCGGGCACCGCGTCGTCGCCGACCTCACCGCCTGCGCCGACGCCGCGGCCGCGCTCGCCGCCACCCACCGCGACACCCCGTGCGCCGCCCGCACCCTCGGCCAGCAGGCGCTGCCCACCACCTTCGGCCTCGTCGCCGCCACCTGGTGCACCGGGCTGGACCGGGCCCGCACCGGCCTCGACCGGGTGCTCACCGCGCTGCCGGTCTCCTACGGTGGCGCCGCGGGCACCCTCGCGGCCGTCCACCCGTTCGGCCCGGCCGTCGCCGACGCGCTGGCCGCGCGGCTCGGCCTCGCCCCGCAGGGCGTGCCGTGGCACACCGAACGCAGCCGCATCGGCGAGCTCGCCGGGGCGCTCGGCGTCGCCGCCGGGGCCTGCGCCAAGCCCGCGGGCGACGTCGTGCTGCTGTCCGCCACCGAGCTCGGCGAGGTGTCGGAGTCCGCGCCGGGGGACTCGTCGTCGATGCCGCACAAGCGCAACCCGGCCGCGGCCGTCACCGCCCGTGGCGCCGCGAAGCGCGCCCCCGGCCTGGTCGCGACGCTGCTCGCCGGCGCCGAGCAGGAGTTCCAGCGTGCCGCCGGGGCCTGGCACGCGGAATGGGAGACGCTCGTCGCGCTGCTGCGGGTCACCGCGGGCGCCGCGGCCCGGCTGCGGGTGAGCCTGGAGGGGCTGCAGGTGCACCCCGAGGCGATGGCCCGCAACCTCGACCTCGCCGCGGGCACCCAGGGCCACGGCACCGGGCACGCCGCCGACCTGGTCGACACCGTCCTCGCCGGGCGGCCGGCGTGAGCACCCCGGAGGACCTGGGCGCCCCGCGCACCGAGCAGGTCCGCTCGCTGGCCAGGGGGCTGGCCGTCATCCGGTCCTTCGACGCGCAGCGCCCGCAGCAGACCCTCGCCGACGTCGCCCGTGCCACCGGGCTCACCCGCGCCGCGGCGCGCCGGTTCCTGCTCACCCTGGCCGAGGAGGGCTACGTCCGCACCGACGGCAGGCTGTTCACCCTCACCCCGCGGGTGCTCGAGCTCGGCTGGTCCTACCTGTCCGCGATGGGCCTGCCCGAGATCGCGGCCCCGCACCTGGAGCGCCTGGTCGCCACGGTGCGCGAGTCCGCGTCGGTGTCGGTCCTCGACGGCGACCCGCACACCGGCTACGACGTCGTCTACGTCGCCCGCGTCCCCACCTCGCGGATCATGACCGTCACCATCACCATCGGGACCCGCTTCCCGGCCTGGGCGACGTCGATGGGCCGCGTCCTGCTCGCCGCGCTCCCGCCCGCGACCCTCGACTCCTACCTCGGCGCGCTGGAGCCCGCGGCACTGACCGCGCACACCGTCTCGACGCCCGGGCAGCTGCGCACCGAGCTGGACCGGGTCCGCACCGACGGGCACTGCGTCGTCGACCAGGAGCTGGAGGCCGGGCTGCGCTCGGTCGCGGTGCCCGTCCACGACCGCGCCGGGAGGGTCGTCGCGGCCGCGAACGTCTCCACCCACGCCTCCCGCAACGACGCCGACGGCCTGCGCGCCGACATCCTGCCCGAGCTGCGCGCCTGCGCCGCCGCGATCGAGGCGGACCTGCGCGCCGCCGGGTGACCGGGAACAGACCGCGCCCGCGGTGGGTTGGCCCTCCCAGGAGCTGATCACGAGCGACGGAGGCACGGTGAGCGGACGTCTGCACCTGGCGGTCGAACTCGGAGCGGCGGGGCGTCACCCCGGCGCGTGGCGGCTCGGCGGCGCCGACCCGGCCCGGCTGTTCACCGCCCCGTACCACCTGGACCTGGCCCGCACCGCGGCGCGCGGCGGCCTCGACCTCGTCGCGCTGCCCGACTCGCTGCAGCCGCCCGGGGCCGACCCGGCCGCACTGCCCGGCACCCTCGACGCCGTCGCCGTCGCCGCGCGGGTCGCGCCCGCCGTCCCCGGTATCGGGATCGTGCCGACGGTGACGGTCACCCACACCGAGCCGTTCCACCTGTCCAAGGCCGTCGCCACCCTGGACTTCGTGTCCACCGGGCGGGCCGGCTGGCAGCCCGACGTGTCGCGCACGCAGGCCGAGGCCGACCTGTTCGGCCGTGCGCGCGCCGACCGCGACGCGGCCTCGCTCTGGCGGGAGGCCGGCGAGGCGATCGAGGTCGCCGCCCGGCTGTGGGACTCCTGGGAGGACGACGCCGAGATCCGCGACGCCGCCACCGGCCGCTTCGTCGACCGCGACCGGCTCCACCACATCGACTTCACCGGCGAGTTCTTCTCCGTGACCGGACCGTCGATCACCCCGCGCCCGCCGCAGGGGCAGCCCCTGACCGTGCTGCGCGGCGACGAGACCGAGGCGCTGGCGACCGTGGGCCGCTACGCCGACGTCGTCCGGGTCGCGGCCGACACGGTCGCCGGTGCCGCCGAGGCCCGGGACCGGGTGCGTGCCGCCGTCGCCGACGCCGGGCGCCACCCCGACCAGGTCACCGTGCTGCTCGACGTCGAGACCCTGCTGGGCGACGACGCCGCCGCGCGGCTGCGCGAGCTCGACGCACTCGCCCCCGCCGACGCCGACACCGTCCCGGCGACGCTGCGCCACGTCGGCGACCCGGCCGCGCTCGCCGCCCTGCTGCGCGACGCCGCCGAGGAGCGCGCCGCCGACGGGTTCGTCCTTGTCCCGCTGGCGCTGCCGTCCGGGGTGGACGAGATCGTGGACGGCCTGCTGCCCGCACTCGGCGACGCCTGGACGCCCGCCCCCTACGACGGCACCCTGCGCGACCGCTTCGGGCTCGCCCGCCCCGCGGACCGGTACACCCCGACGGCGGGCTGACCGGCACACTCGCCGGGTGCGCGTCCTCACCGCCGACGACCGGCTGCGGGCCCTGCTCGCCCGCCAGCTCCTCACCGGGCGAGCCGCCCTGACGGTGCCGCGCGCCCTGGAGCGCATCGGTGGGCTGCAGACCCAGCACGCCCCGTCGGGCTACCTCGGGCTCTGGTCGCGGCTCATCGGCTTCGAGCGGTCCGCACTGACCGCGATGCTGCACGACGGACGCGTCGTACAGGCCTGGGCGATGCGCTCGACCATCCACATGCTCAGCCGCCGCGACCACCGGGTGTTCACCGCCGCCGTCCGCGCCGAGCAGCGCGCGGACTGGCTGCGGCTGTCCCGCGACGTCACCGACGCCGACATGACCGCCGCCGCACGCGTCGTCGGCGGGCTGCTGGCCGACGGGCCGCGCCGGCACGCCGAGATCACCGCCGCACTCGCCGACGCGGGCCTGCCCGCGGGTGTCTTCCCCGGCGTGCAGCACTGGGTCGGGCTCGTGCGGATCCCGCCCGCCGGCACCTGGGCGACCCCGCGCGCCCACGTCTACGGCCTGGCCGCGCCCGGCCCGGAGCCCGGCCCCGCCGCGGCACGGGCCGCGCTGGCCCGCCGCTACCTGCGGGCCTTCGGGCCCGCGTCCGCGCCGGACGTCGCGCGGTTCGCCGGCTGGCCGGTCCGCGTCGCCCGCGCAGCCCTGGCGGGGGAGGACCTGCGCCCGTTCGCGGCCGAGGACGGCACCGCGCTGCTCGACGTGCCGCGCGCCCCGCTGCCCGGGCCCGGCGCCCCGCTGCCGGTGCGCTTCCTCGGCCCCTACGACGCGGTGCTGCTGCTCGGGCACGCCGCGGCCACCGGGATCGTGCCCGCCGAGCACCGCCACCACGTGTTCGCCACGACCCGGCCCCGCTCGGCGCCGGTGTTCCTGCTGCACGGCCGGGTCGCCGGCACCTGGGAGCACCGCGACGGCCGCGTCGCCACCACCCCGTTCACCCCGCTCGACGCCGCCGACCGGCGCGCCGTCGACGACGAGGCCGAGCTGCTCACCGCCTGGTACCGGGACCCGGGGCCGGGAGCGTCCCCGGGGTGACGCACGATGGGATCATGACCGGCACGACGCAGCCGAAGCCGACCAGGCCCGCACCGGGCACCCGGGAGCGGCTGCGGCGCGCGCCGGTCGAGTCGGGTCTCGGGATGGCTCCCGACCCGTCGTCGACCCCGGAGCGCGTGGTGGTGCGCGCCCCGCTGCACGACGGCGTCCGCACCGCCGACGGCCGGGTCCTCCCGGTGCTCCCGGCGCTGCTGGCCGACGCGGGCCTCGGCTACCTCGTCTTCTCCACGGCGCGGCTCACCGGAGGCGCGCCCACCGTCGACCTGCGCCTGGACGCGGCCGGGGTCCCCGCACCGGACGCGCGGTGGCTGCGCGCCGAGCTGATGCTGCTGCACCTCGACGACGAGGTCGGCGTCGGCCGGGCCGAGATGCGCGACGACACCGGGGTCGCCGTCGCGCACGTCGTCGCCACCTTCGCGCTGACCGGTGCCCCCGCGGGCCCCGGCGGGCTCGCGACCGCGCCCGCGACGGGGACCACCGCCGCCGGCACCGACGCCCGGGCCGCGCTGCCGCCGTTCGACGCCACCCGGCTGCGGACCGAGCACCTCGAGCGCGACGCCGACGGCGACGTCGTGTTCACCCCCGGCCCGTCGACGACGAACCTCAACGGCACCACCCACGGCGCGGTCCTGTCCGGGCTCACCGCCGCGGTCCAGTCCGCGCACCCCGGCGCCGCGGACGCCCGGCCGTTGTCCACGACGGTGGAGTTCCTGCGTCCGGTGCAGGTCACCGACCGGCTGCGGGCCCGCACCGTCGCGATCCGCGACGGCCGCCGGTTCCGCACCCTGGGCACGGAGCTGCTGCTGCCCGACGGGCGGACCGCGGTGCGCGCCGTCGGCACCGCGCTGCGCCGATGATCGCCCGGACGGGTCGTCGCTGTTAGCGTCGTCACCGTCCCCGGCTCGGAGGTGCGCACGTGTCGACCCCGCAGGTCCCCGCCCCACGACCCCACCGGATCGCCGTCATCGGGTCCGGACCGTCCGGTCTGTACACGGCCGAGGCGCTGCTGGCGGGTGACCCGTCGGTGCACGTCGACGTGATCGACCGGCTGCCCGCGCCCTACGGTCTGGTCCGCTACGGCGTCGCCCCCGACCACGTGAAGATGAAGTCGGTCATCCGCGCGCTGGTGCGGACCTTCGACGACAGCGACCGTGTCCGGTTCCTCGGCAACGTCCACGTCGGCCCCGGCGGCATCCCGGGGGAGGCGCTGCGGGAGCACTACCACGCCGTCGTGCACGCGACGGGCAGCGCGGTCGACCGCGACCTCGGCGTCCCGGGGGAGGACCTCGCGGGCTCGGTCGGGTCCGGCGCGTTCGTGTCCTGGTACTGCGGGCACCCCGACGCGGTCGGTCCCGGCCCGCTGCTCGACCGCCCCGGCGTGGTCGTGGTCGGCGCGGGGAACGTCGCCGTCGACGTCGCGCGGGTCCTGGCCCGCCCCGCCGACGACCTCGCCGCCACCGACGCGCACGACGCGGTGCTCGACGCGCTGCGGGCGAGCGCGGTCACCGACGTGCACGTACTGGTCCGGCGCGACCCGCTGCACGTGAAGTTCACCCCCGCCGAGCTGCGCGGTCTCGGCGGCCTCGACGACGTCGACGTCGTGGTGCACGACGACGGCCTGCTCGCCGCGGGCGTGGCCGAGCCGGAGGAACGCCGGATGCGCCAGAACATCGAGATGCTCACCGAATGGGCCCGCCGGTCCTCCACCGGCGCGCCCCGGCGGATCCACCTGCGGTTCCTGCGGTCCCCGGTCCGGCTCGTCGACGACGGCACCGGCCGGGTCGGCGCCGTCGAGATCGAACGCAACGCCCTTGGCGACGACGGCCGGGTGCGTGGCACGGGGGAGCGGGAGACCCTGGACGCGGGCCTGGTCGTGCGGGCCATCGGCTACGCGGGCGAGCCCATCGAGGGGCTGCCGTTCGACGCGGCCACCGGCACCGTCCCGCACGACGCAGGACGGGTGCTGCTCGGCGGGGAGCCGGTGCGCGGCAGCTACGTGGCCGGGTGGATCAAGCGGGGCCCGACCGGCGTGATCGGCACCAACAAGGGCGACGGCGCGCAGACCGCGGAGTCGGTGCTGGCCGACCTGCCGACCCTGTCGACGCCGCCGCGGCCGGGCGGCGACGCCGTCGTCGAGCGGATGCGCTCCTACGGCGTCGACCCCGTGCTGTGGGAGGACTGGCTGCGTCTCGACGCCGCCGAGCTCGCCCTGGGGGAGAGGCGCGGCGGCACCGACCGGGTCAAGATCGCGGACCGGGCGGAGATGCTGGACGCCGCCCGCCGCCACAGCTCGCGGTCGTAGCGGCCGGTTCCCGCACGGCCGCCGTACGGCTCAGTACGGGTCGACCGCCATGACGCAGGACATCGCGCCCATGCCGCGGGAGAAGTCGTCGGCCTCGTCGGGGGTCATCGACATGGTGCAGGTGACCGAGCTGTAGGCGACGCCCTCACGGACGTCGACGCAGAACTCGCGCAGCGTGCGGCCGCAGCTCTGCAGCGCCGAGGCGATCTGCATGACCCCGGCCATCCCGTCGCCGGTGACGACGGTGTGCCTGCGGGGCATCCGGGACGCGATGTCCGCGGCGCCACCGGAACCGGTGGGGAAGGAGAAGGTGGTGGTGGGACGGTCGGCGGTGATGCTCATGATCGTGTGGCTCCATGCGTTGCGCGAGAGAGAAGCGGGAACGCGAGCCAGGTCTCGTGGATCCTCACCGCGGTGTGCGGGAGGAAAGCGCCGGGATTGCGGCGCGGGCGCGTCGGCGGCCTGGATCAGCCGACGCGCAGTGCTACTACCGCGAGAAGTCGTGCGGGCAGCGCTGCGGCCGGAGCAAGGGTGTGCTCGACGGTGCGCATGACGATCACAGTAGCAACCGGATGCGGCCTGCGCCACAGGGGATGCCCCCACTAGCCTCATCGGTGTCCGCCACGCCCTGACCCGAGGGGGAGCCCCACCGTGATCACCGCGATCGTCCTGGTGCACACCGCCGCCGACCGGATCCCCGAGACCGCGCAGGCCATCGCGGACCTCGACGGCGTCTCGGAGGTCTACTCCTGCGCCGGTGACGTGGACCTGATCGCGATCGTCAAGGTGCGCGAGCACGAGCAGCTCGCCGACGTGATCGCCAACCGGCTCAGCCGGATCGACGGCGTCGTCGGGACCGACACCCACATCGCGTTCCGGTCCTACTCCAAGGCCGACACCGACGCCGCGTTCGCCATCGGGCTCGACTGAGCCCGGCCCCCGCGGGTCAGGCCGACGCGAGCTCGGTCGAGAGCGCGGCCCAGCGGGCCAGCAGGTCCGCGGCCGCACCGGAGTCCACCGCCTCGGCGACGGCGTCGAGCGCCGCCCCGACCGACGCGGTGAGGTCCGCACCGACCCCGCGGTGCGCGGCGAGCGCCCCGGCGGCGTTGAGCAGCACGGCGTCGCGCACCGGTCCGGTCTTGCCTGCCACCAGGTCGCGGACGACGGCGGCGTTGACCTGCCGGGTGCCGCCGCGCAGGTCCTCGGCGGTGGCCACGCCGACCCCGAGGTCGGCCGGGTCGAGCCGCTCCTCGCGGACGGTGCCGCCGTCGCTGATCCAGACGGTGCTGCGCCCGGTGGTGGTCAGCTCGTCGAGCCCGTCGTCGCCGCGCACCACCAGTACCGACTTGCCGCGCCGGGCGAAGACCTCGGCCATCGTCGCGGCGTGCCGGGGGTCGGCGCAGCCGATCAGGCCGGTCTCCGGCTGGGCCGGGTTGGACAGCGGCCCGAGCAGGTTCATCGCGGTCGGGACGCCGAGCTCGCGACGGACACCGCCGGCGTAGCGCATGGCGGGGTGGAAGGACTGCGCGAAGCAGAACGCGATCCCCAGCTCCGCGGCGCACCGCTCGACCGCGGACGGGGTCAGCTCGATCGCGACGCCCAGCTCCTCCAGCACGTCGGCCGTCCCGCACTGCGACGACGCCGCGCGCCCGCCGTGCTTGACCACCGGCGCACCCGCCGCCGCGACGACGATCGCCGCCATCGTGGAGATGTTCACCGTGTGCGCCTGGTCCCCGCCGGTGCCGACGACGTCGACCGAGCGCCCGGGCACGTGCACCCGCAGCGCGTGGGCCAGCATCGCGTCGGCCATGCCCGAGATCTCCGCGGGCGTCTCGCCCTTCGCGCGCAGCGCCACGAGGAACCCGGCGAGCTGCGCCGGGGTCGCGTCGCCGGCGAAGACCTGACCCATCGCCCAGGTCGCCTCGTCGGCGGTGACGTCCTCGCCGCGCATCAGGCGGCCGATCACGGAGGGCCAGGTGGGTGCGCTCACGACGTGAGGTGTCCTCTGTCTCGCTACTGCTGCGGGGTCAGGGTGCCGGGCCGGTGGTCGCGCAGGACCTGCGCGACGACCTCGGCCGCCTCGATCGGGTCGAGCGGGTGCACGAGCACGGCGTCCGCCTCCGACCAGGTGGCGAGCCAGCGGTCGTCCCGGCGGCGGACGGTCAGCACGATCGGGGGGCAGTCGACGATCTCGTGACGCAGCTGCTTGGCCACGCCCATCCCACCGGTCGGCTGCGCCTCGCCGTCGAGGACCAGCAGGTCGGCCTCACCGGCGTCGCAGGCCGCGAGGACCTCGGCGATGCCGGCCGCCTCCACCCAGCGCACCCGGCCCACGTCCGGAGCGGGCCGCCGCCCGACCGCCTCGATGATGCTCTCGCGGACCTCGGGACGGTGGCTGTAGACCAGCACCGTGCTGGTCCCCGTCACCGATCCGGCCGCGCTGCCGATCTCTGCCGCTCGTCCGCTCACGCCGGGGATACTAGGGGAACCCTCCGTCGCCCCCGAACGTTGTCGTGCCGGCGGTCCGGGACGGGGCCGTCCGGCGGCCCCCCGGTCGCCCCGACCAGGCGAAGAGTTCGGTGATCATGGGGTCCGTTCGCCGATCGTGATGTGGCGAGGGGTATCCCGACAAGCCGTAGAAGTTCGGCTCGGGTCATAATGCCCGACGTGACGACAGCGGCACCCAACATCAGCGCGCGGATCCATTCGCTGAACCGCCCCAACCTGGTCAGCATCGGCACCATCGTCTGGCTCTCCAGCGAGCTGATGTTCTTCGCCGGGCTGTTCGCGATGTACTTCACCGCGCGGGCGCAGAACGACGGCCCCTGGCCGCCGCCGCCCACCGAGCTCGACGTCCCCTACGCGCTCGCGATCACGATCGTGCTCGTGGCGTCCTCGTTCACCTGCCAGTTCGGCGTGTTCGCCGCCGAGCGTGGTGACGTGTTCGGCCTGCGTCGCTGGTACGCCCTGACGCTGGCGATGGGGACGTTCTTCGTGCTGGGCCAGGCCTTCGAGTACTACACCCTGGTCACCTCGCACGAGACGACGATCGCGTCGAGCGCCTACGGGTCGGTCTTCTACCTGGCGACCGGCTTCCACGGGCTGCACGTGGTCGGCGGCCTGGTCGCGTTCGTGTACCTGATCATCCGCACGAAGCTCAGCAAGTTCACGCCCGCCCAGGCCACCGCGGCGATCGTGGTGTCGTACTACTGGCACTTCGTCGACGTGGTGTGGATCGGGCTGTTCGCCACGATCTACTTCATCCGCTGACCGATCGCGCCGCCCGTTCCCTGACAGCACCCGCCACGACGTCGAGGTTGGAAGACCCCCAGCGATGACCGAGAACCAGAACCCACCACCGGCCGACCGGCCGGACGAGAAGGCCGGGGGCCGCACCCGTCCGCACGGCAAGATGAAGCGCCGCATCGCCGGCGCCCTCGCCATCGGGCTGGGCCTGCTGTCCGTCGGTTTCCTCTACGCCGCCTTCGCGCCGCAGCCGCAGGTCGCCCAGGCGCAGCAGGACACCGCGCTGATCGCCAAGGGCGAGCAGCTCTACAACAACACCTGCATCACCTGCCACGGTGCGAACCTGCAGGGTGTCCAGGACCGCGGCCCGAGCCTCATCGGCGTCGGTGACGCGGCGGTCTACTTCCAGGTGTCCTCGGGTCGTATGCCGATGGCGCGCCAGGAGGCCCAGGCGGCCCGCAAGCACCCGCTGCCGATCTTCGACCCGGAGACCCAGGAGGGCCGGGCGAACCTCGAGGCGCTGGGCGCGTTCGTGCAGGCCAACGGCGGCGGGCCGGTCACCCCGGCCGCGACCGGCGAGGCCCTGCGCGGCGACGACCCGGGCCGCGGCGGCGTGCTGTACCGCCTGAACTGCGCCTCGTGCCACAACTTCACCGGTGTCGGCGGCGCGCTGTCGTCCGGCAAGTACGCTCCCGCGCTCGAGCCGGCCAGCGAGGAGCAGATCTACACCGCGATGCAGACCGGTCCGCAGAACATGCCGCGCTTCTCCGACCAGCAGCTCACGCCGCAGGAGAAGCAGGACATCATCGCGTACATCAAGTCGGTGAACCACGCCAACGACCCGGGCGGCTACTCGCTGCTGGGTCTCGGTCCGACGGCCGAGGGTGTCTTCATCTTCGCCGTCGTGATGTCCGGTCTGGTCGGGTTCGCGATCTGGTTGGGGGCGAAGAGTTGAGCAGCGAAGTCAGCACCGGGTCGGACCGTCGTCCGACCAAGGAGGAGCTCGACGCGATGTCGCCCGAGCAGCTGGCCCGTCTGGCCGGTGAGCTCGACGAGGTCGAGGTCGTGCACAACACGCCGGCGTTCCCGATCCCGGGGACCCGTGCGGAGAAGCGCGCCGAGCGTTCGGTCGCGCTGTGGTTCGTCATCTCGGCGATCTCCATGATCGCCTTCGTGGTCGCGTTCATCGCGTGGCCGTGGGAGTACGTCAACGTCGGCGAGCCCGGCCACGCGCTCTACAACCTCTACACCCCGGTCATCGGCTTCACCTTCGGGTTCTCGGTGCTCTCCATCGGCATCGCGGTCATCCAGATGGTGAAGAAGCTGTTCCCGGAGGAGACCTCGGTCCAGCAGCGCCACGACGGCCCGTCCACCGACGTCGACCGCGCCACCTTCCTGGCCCAGGTCGCCGACGCGGGCAAGGGCACCACGATCGGGCGTCGCAAGCTGATCATCCGCAGCGCCGGCCTGGCCGCGGCCGTGGCCGGTATCGGCACCGGTGTCGTCGCCCTCGGCGGCATCATCCGGAACCCGTGGGCCGAGGGTGACGACGCCCCGCTGTGGCACACGGGCTGGCGTCCGGAGAACGGCGAGACGGTGTACCTGCGCACCGACACGGGTATCCTCTCCGAGATCGCCCGAGTGCGACCCGAGGACATGGAGCCGGGTGCCATGATGACCGTCTTCCCGTACCGCGAGAGCGAGCGGGGCAACGAGGAGGAGCTGCTGCACGCGCAGCGCGCCTCGGACGCGCCGGTCATGCTCATCCGTCTCCGCCCCGGGACCGAGGTCACGAAGCGCCCCGGTCAGGAGAATTTCAACTACGGTGACTTCTACGCCTGGTCGAAGGTCTGCACCCACCTCGGGTGCCCGACCTCGCTGTTCCAGGCGCAGGACAACCGCATTCTCTGCCCGTGCCACCAGTCGCAGTTCCTGGCCACGCAGGACGCCGAGCCCGTCTTCGGGCCGGCCGCCCGGCCGTTGCCGCAGCTGCCGATCACGGTGAACGAGGAGGGCTACTTCGTCGCCCGCAGCGACTTCGTGGAGCCCGTCGGACCCGCGTTCTGGGAGAGGCCGAAGACGACATGAGTTCGATCACGACACCCACCACCTCCTCAGGGGGCCTCGCGGTCAAGGGCGGCGCGGCACTCGACCAGGCGGACCAGCGCTACCACGCGGCCGCCGGACTGCGGAAGCAGTTCAACAAGGTCTTCCCGACCCACTGGTCGT
This sequence comes from Pseudonocardia sp. 2-7, assembly GCF_056341085.1. NCBI lineage: Bacteria > Bacillati > Actinomycetota > Actinomycetes > Pseudonocardiales > Pseudonocardiaceae > Pseudonocardia > Pseudonocardia sp. 2-7. The sequence continues at coordinate 3,722,632 of NZ_CP094507.1, read as the reverse complement.
TCATGCTGGGCGAGATCGCCCTGTACAGCTTCATCATCGTGCTGCTGTCGGGCACCTACCTGGCGCTGTTCTTCGACCCCTCCATGCAGGAGGTCGTCTACAACGGGCCGTACGACCCGCTGCGCGGCGTCCACATGTCGCGGGCCTACGAGTCCGCGCTGGAGATCTCGCTCGAGGTCCGCGGCGGCCTGTTCATGCGTCAGCTGCACCACTGGGCGGCGCTGCTCTTCGTCGCGGCGATGATCATCCACATGTTCCGGGTGTTCTTCACCGGCGCGTTCCGCAAGCCGCGTGAGGCCAACTGGACCATCGGCGTCGTGCTGATCCTGCTGGGCACCTTCGCCGGCTTCACCGGCTACTCCCTGCCGGACGACCTGCTCTCGGGCGTCGGGCTGCGGATCGCCTCGGGCATCACGCTGACCGTGCCGATCATGGGCACCTGGGTGCACTGGGCGCTGTTCGGCGGCGAGTTCCCCGGGACCGAGATCATCCCGCGGCTCTACATCATCCACGTGCTGATCCTGCCGGGGATCATCCTCGCGCTGATCGCCGTGCACCTCGGCCTGGTGTGGTACCAGAAGCACACCCAGTTCCCCGGCCCCGGCCGGACCGAGAACAACGTCGTCGGTGTGCGGATCATGCCGCAGTTCGCGGCGAAGGGCGGCGCGTTCTTCTTCGTCGTCGCCGGTGTGCTGGCCCTGATCTCCGGGCTGTTCCAGATGAACCCGATCTGGCACCTCGGCCCGTACGACGCCTCGCACATCTCCGCCGGGTCGCAGCCGGACTTCTACATGCTGTGGTCCGAGGGCATGGGCCGGATCTTCCCGCCGTGGGAGTTCTACCTGTTCGGGACGTACACGATCCCGGCGGCGTTCATCCCCACCGCGGGCTTCCTGCCGGTGCTGTTCGTGCTCGCCGGGGCCTACCCGGCCATCGAGCGGCGTTTCACCGGGGACGACGCGCTGCACAACCTGCTGCAGCGTCCGCGCGACGTGCCGGTCCGGACCGCGCTCGGCGCCATGGCGATCTCGTTCTACCTGTGGCTCGTGATGTGCGGGTTCAACGACTGGATCTCGTACTTCTTCCACATCTCGCTGAACGCGACCACGTGGGCCGGCCGCATCGGTCTGCTCGTCGTGCCGCCGATCGTGTACTGGGTGGCCTACCGTTGGTGCCTCGGTCTGCAGCGGTCGGACCGCGCGGTGCTGGAGCACGGCATCGAGACGGGCATCATCAAGCGGCTGCCGCACGGTGAGTTCATCGAGGTGCACCAGCCGCTGGGCGGCGTCGACTCGCACGGCCACGCCATCCCGCTGGAGTACCAGGGCGCCTCGGTGCCCAAGCGGATGAACCAGCTCGGGTCGGCGGGTGAGCCGGTCTCCGGTTCGCTGCTCACGCCGGACCCGGTCGAGGAGTCCCGCGCGCTGGCCGTGGCCCGCCACGAGGCCCACGAGCGGGAGCTCGAGGAGTCCCGCCGGCGCCACGAGGCGCGGGCGGAGCTCGAGTCCCGCAGCGGTGAACTCGCGGGCCGCCCGGACGACGGTGGTCGTCCGCAGCAGCCGCGCGACTGAGCACGGTCCGGGCCCCGGCCCGGAAGCACTCCACGGCGGCCCCGCCGGAGACACGGTCTCCGGCGGGGCCGCCGTCGTGTGCCGGTGCGTCGTCGTCCGCCCGGCGGGACCGCCGTCGTGTGCGGGCTGCGCGCGGTCGGACGCCGCGGCCCGTGTGTCCGGCCACGGCGTCGTCGCCCGGGGCGCCGTCGGGAGGACCGTGGACCGCCGGCCTCAGACCCCGGCGGGCTCGTCGGGGGAGCGCGCACCGGTGCGGTGCGACGCCTCCCGGGCCCGGTCGGCCCACTCCCGCCAGGCACCCCCGCCCCGTGCCGGCTCCGCCCAGGGCGGGTCGCAGTACACCAGCCGGGTCCCGCCGGTGGTGAGCCAGCGGTGCAGGATCCGGACCTCCTCCGACGGGGCCCCGCGCAGCGGCCCGTCGCCGGGCAGGACCGTCTGCGCGCCGGTCCGCAGCGCCTCGACGACCGGCATCGGCCGCACCCCGCGCGGGGCGTTGCCCGCCGCGGCGAGCCGTCCGTGGCGCAGGACGGCGAGCTCCCAGCCGCCCCGGCCGTCGGGCCGGGCACCGACCAGCTCGTCGATGCCCGCGAGCGCGGCCAGGGTGCCGCCCCGGTCGACCCCGGCGGCCAGCGTGGCCAACCGGTCCCGGGCCCGTGCGGCCGCCTCGTAACGCCCGCCGGCCGACCGGTCGTCGACCTCCGTGGCCAGCACCCGCAGCGGGCCGTCGTCCCGCCCCGCGACGAGGTCGCTCCAGGCGTGCACGGCGGGCGCGTAGTCCTCGACGGGCTGCAGCCCGGCGCACGGGGCCGCGCAGCGGCCCAGCTCGTGCAGCGCGCACGGCGTCGCCGACGGGTTCCGGGCCGGGATCCGGATCGTGCACCGGCGCAGCGGCAGTGCGTCGAGTGCCGCGTCGAGCACGTCGGTCGCGGCCCGCTGCGACCCGAACGGGCCCAGGGCACCCGCCCGCGGGGTGGCGACGACCGACAGCCGCGGGAACGCCTCCGCCGTCGGCGCCACCCAGTAGGCCCGGCCGGGGTTGCGCGAGCGCCGGTTGTACGGCGGGCGGTGCGCGGCGATGAGCGCCAGCTCGCGCACAGAGGCCTCCAGGGCGTGCGCGCAGACCACCGTGTCGACCTTCTCGGCGCGGGCGAGCATGTCGCGGACCCGGCGGCGCTTCTCCCCGGCCGTGAAGTACGACCGCACCCGCCGGTGGAGGTCGCCGCTGGTGCCGACGTAGAGCACCTGGCCGTCGCCGCCGCGGAACAGGTACACACCGGGCTCCGAGGGCACGTCGTTCGCCAGGTGCCTGCGGCGCCGCTGGGTGGTGGTGGGCCGGTGCGGGGCCCGGTCACGGACGAGCTGCAGCAGCTCCTCCAGGCTCTGCACACCCAGGTTCCCGATCCGCTCCAGCAGGTGGTGCAGCACCTCGACGGTCGCCCGGGCGTCGGTCAGCGCCCGGTGGTCCGGGGTGGTGGCGCAGCCGAAGTGCCGGGCCAGCGCGCCCAGCTTCACACTGGGGCACTCGGCGTGCGGGAGCACGGCCCGGGCGAGCCGGGCGGTGCACAGGACCGGAGGGCCGGGCCAGGGGCGTTCGAGGCGCTCGCAGGCGGCCTTGAGGAACCCCGTGTCGAACGGGGCGTTGTGGGCCACCAGCACCGCGCCGCGGAGCATGTCGAGCACCGAGGGCAGGACCGCACCCAGCGGTGGCGCGTCGTGCAGCATCGCGTTCGTGATACCGGTCAGCCGGGTGATGTCGGCCGGGACCCGTACACCCGGGTCGACGAGGGTGCCGAGCTCGGAGATCCGGCTGCCGCCGCGCACCGCGACGGCGCCGACCTCGGTGATGGCGTCGGTCCGGTGGCTGCCGCCGGTGGTCTCCAGGTCGACCACGCAGAAGGTGACGTCACGCAGTGGCGTGCCCAGCTCGTCGAAGGTGAGCTGCGGGGAGCAGGAGGTCACGCCCTGCACCGTAGCCGTGGGGTCCGACAGTATGTTCGAACACCCGGCCCCGGTCCGGGGGAGCCGGGGCGCGGACACCGATCCGGGGACGTCCCGGCTGCGGACGGGCACGCCGACGGCGATCCGGGCCGGGCGGGGATAACCTGGACCGATGGCGTACGACGACACGGAGCGACCGGAGCCCACGTGCTCCGGGGTCCCGTCGTGCGCCGCGGACCCGGCCGCGAGCGACTGGCCGGAGCTGCCCGCCCCGCTGCGGGCCCGGCTCGCCGAGATCGCGGGTACCGCGCTGGGCGGGCTGCCGCCCGGGGACGTCCCCACCCCGCTACGCCGCTTCGCCCGGTTCACCCCCGCCAAGCGGGCCCGTCTCGGCGGGCAGGTACTGGTGGCCCGGCTGCAGCAGGACACGGCGTTCCGGGCGGCCGTGGTGGCGTGGTGGGCCGAGAACCGGCCCGGTGAGCTGGAGCTGCCCGAACCCGCCACGACACGACCCGCCGGCGACCCGCCCGTCCCCCCGGGCGGACCCGGGGCATCCACCGGGGACACCGGAGCCGCGGAGGCAGCCGTCCCGTCCGGCCGTCCCGCGGCGCAGCACGCAGCCGCATCACCGATGGACGGGTCGACCCCCGCCGCGGAGGCCGCGTCCGTCGCGGATCCGCTGCCCGCACCCGTCGACAAGCTCGACGCGGCCGCGGTCGCGCTGCTCACCGCCGATCCGCTCGCGCACCGGCGGGTCGCCGAGGTGGGGCAGACCGCGGACCTGGCGAACCTGCGCGCCGAGCGCGACGAGGCCCTGGCCAAGGTCGACAAGCTCACCGCCGAGCTCGAACGGGCCCGGGCCGAGCTGGTCGAGGAACGGGAACGCGCACGGGCGCTCGTCGGGGAGCGGGAGACCGAGTACCAGCAGATGCGCCGCCGGGTCAGCGACCAGGGCGCGCGGCTGCGTGCCGCACTCGACGCCCGCACCGAGCTGGAGGAGGAGGTCGCGCGGCTGCGCGGCGGCGTCGACGACGAGCTCGCCCGCTCCCGTGCCGAGACCGCCGCCGAGCGCGAGCGGGCCGACCGGGAACGCCGCCGGGCCGACGCCGCGGCCGGTCAGGTCGCCGCCGCCCGCCAGGCCGCCCGCGAGGCCCGGCGCGGCGACGAGGTGCGCCTGGAGCTGCTGCTGGACACCGTCAGCGGCGCGATCTCGGGCCTGCGCCGCGAGCTCGACGTCGGCGCGGGCGGACCGCGGCCGGCGGACCTCGTCGCGGGAACGGGCGACCGCGGGACCGGCGCACGCGTCGCGGCCCCCGTCGACGGGCTGGCCGCGCTGGACGCGCTGCTGACCGTGCCGTCGGTGCACCTCATCGTCGACGGCTACAACGTCAGCAAGACCGGCTACCCGGACCTGCCGCTGGCCGACCAGCGCTCCCGGCTGGTGGCCCAGCTCGGCGCACTGGGTGCCCGCACGGGGGCCGAGATCACCGTGGTGTTCGACGGGGCCGCCGTGATCGCCGCGCCGGTGCGCGGCAGCCGCGGGGTGCGGGTGCTGTTCAGCGACGCCGGGGTGATCGCCGACGACGTCGTCCGCGACCTCGTCGCCGCCGAGCCGGCGGGCCGGCCGCTGCTGGTCGCGACGTCGGACCAGGAGATCGTGCGCTCGGTGCGCCGCCGGGGCGCGCACACCGTGGCGTCCGCGGTGCTGCTGCGCCGCCTCGGCGGGTGAGCGCTCACCCCACGTCACGGTGCCGGGGCCCGTGCCCGGCCGGCGGGACCACCGGCATCGGCAGCGCCGTACGCCCGGCTCGACCGGGCGCCGGTGCGCCCGGCTCGACCAGGCGCAGGTGCGGGATGAGGCCGCCCTCGGCCAGCACCTGCAGTGCCCGGCGCTCCGGCTCGGCGAACTCCAGCGGGGCGACGGTCGTGGCCACCGTGCCGGCCGGCAGGTCGACGGGAAGGTAGGGGATCGGCCGGTCGTCCTCCGGGACCTCCAGCAGCACCCCGATGACGCAGGCACCGCAGGCGGCACCGCGGACCTCGCAGCGATCGCAGTCGACGATCATGGCTCCTCCTTCGTCGGACCCGAGGTGGTCGAGCACCGCGGACGCTAGGGGAGGGGTCCGACAGAATGGCCGCGCCGGAGAAAAACCGGGGCGGGGCCGTCACCGCGGGCCGCCGCGCTCGTTCACCTGAACAGCACGACATCCTCACCAACTGTGCCGTCGAGCGAGCACCACCACTCGTACGGAGCAGTGCCACCCCGGCGGGCGACCGATCCGGTCACGCAACGGTGAGGACGCGGAACTCGTCCGCTCCCCGGAGTGTCGGACGGCGGCCCGCATCCCCGACGCGCAGCGCGCGTGCGGAGCCGCCGTCCCGACCCCCGCCGCCCCGTCCGCCGGTGACCACCGGCGGCCGGCGCCCCGCCGAGGACTAGCGTCGCCGACCGTGGCGCGCACGCTGCTGGTGACCAACGACTTCCCGCCCCGGCCCGGCGGCATCCAGTCCTACCTGTCCGACCTCGCCCGCGCGCTCCCGCCGGACTCGCTCGCGGTCCACGCGCCCGCCTGGCGCGGCGCCGCCGACCACGACGCCGCGCTGCCGTTCCCCGTGCACCGGCACCGGTCGTCGCTCATGCTGCCGGTCCCCGAGGTCGCCCGGCGCGCCGCGGAGCTGGCCCGCGAGCACGACGCCGGGACCGTCTGGTTCGGCGCGGCCGCGCCTCTGGGGCTGCTCGGCCCGTACCTGCGCCGCCGGGCCGGGGTGGAGCGGGTCGTCGCCACCACGCACGGCCACGAGGTCGGCTGGTCGATGCTGCCCGGCGCGCGCCGGGCGCTGCACCGGATCGGCCGCGACGCCGACGTCGTCACCACGGTGTCGCGCTGGACCCGCGGCCGGCTCGCCGGCGCGCTGGGCCCGGACGCGGCGCTGGAGGTCCTGCCGCCCCCGGTGGACACCGTCCGCTTCGCACCCGACCCGGACGCCCGCGCCGCGGTCCGGGCCCGGTACCGGCTCGGCGACGCCCCCGTCGTGACGTGCGTGTCCCGGCTGGTGCCGCGCAAGGGCCAGGACGTGCTGGTCGCGGCGCTGCCGCGGATCCGCCGCCGGGTGCCGGGCGCCCGGCTGCTGCTCGTCGGCGGCGGGCCCTACCGGGACCGCTTGCGCACACTGGCGGCACGCGCCGGGGTGGCCGACGCGGTCGTGCTCACCGGCGGGGTCCCGGCCGCCGAGCTCGCCGCGCACCACGCCGCCGGGGACGTGTTCGCCCTGCCGTGCCGCACCCACCTCGGCGGGCTCGACGTCGAGGGGCTGGGGATCGCGCTGCTGGAGGCCGCGGCGTCGGGGCTGCCCGTCGTCGCGGGGGACTCCGGCGGCGCGCCGGAGACCGTCGAGGAGGGTGTGACCGGCCACGTCGTGCCGGGACGTGACGTCGCCGCCGTCGCCGACCGGGTCGCCGACCTGCTCGCCGACCCCGTCCGGGCGACGGCGATGGGCCACGCCGGACGGGCCCGCGTCCGGCGGGTCTGGGGCGGGCCGTCGTCGGCGGCCCGCCTGCACGGCTTTCTGACCGGCCACGACGGGCCGCGCTGAGTGCACGACCCGTCGTCGACGGCGGGGGGTCAGCCCTTGTCGGCGGTGGTCCCCGCGTAGAGCGCCTCGATCTCGCCGGAGTAGGACTCCACGACGACCTTGCGCTTGACCTTCATCGTCGGCGTCAGCTCGCCGCCGGCCTCGCTGAAGTCGTGCGGCAGGATCGTGAACTTGCGGATCTGCTCGGCCCGCGAGACGGCCTGGTTGGCGTCCTCGACCGCGGCCGCGATCTCGCCGCGCAGCTCCGGGTCGTCGACGAGGTCGGCGGCCGAGCTGCCGTCGCCCGCGGGCTTGCCGTTGCGCTCGCGCCAGCCCGGCAGGGCGTCCGGGTCGATGGTGACCAGCGCGGAGATGAACGGCTTCTGGTCGCCGATCACGATGCACTGCCCGACCAGCGGGTGCGCCCGCAGCCGGTCCTCGAGCACGGCCGGCGCGACGTTCTTGCCGCCGGCGGTGACGATGATCTCCTTCTTGCGGCCGGTGATGGTGAGGAAGCCGGCGTCGTCGAGCTCGCCGATGTCGCCGGAGTGGAACCAGCCGTCGGACTCCAGGGCCTCCTTCGAGGCCTCCTCGTTCTTCCAGTAGCCGCGGAAGACGATGTCGCCGCGCAGCATGATCTCGCCGTCGGAGGCGATCCGGACCGCGCAGCCGGGGACCGGGCGGCCCACCGAGCCGACGCGCTGGGCGTCGGGGGTGTTCAGCGTGATGCCCGCGGAGGTCTCGGTCAGGCCGTAGCCCTCCAGCACGGGCAGCCCGATGCCGCGGAAGAAGTGCCCGAGCCGGCCCCCGAGCGGGGCCGAGCCGGACACCGCGGCCTTGACCCGGCCGCCGACGGCGGCGCGCAGCTTGCCGTAGACGAGCTTGTCGAACAGCGCGTGCCGGGCCTTGAGCAGCAGGCCGGGCCCGCCCGCGTCGAGCGCCTCGGAGTAGGCGATCGCGGTGTCGGCGGCCGCGTCGAAGATCTTGCCCTTGCCGTCGTTGTGCGCCTTGAGCCGCGCGCCGTTGTAGACCTTCTCGAACACCCGCGGCACCGCGAGCAGGAAGGTCGGCCGGAAGTCCGCCAGGTCGGGCAGCAGGGTCTTCACGTCGGGGGAGTGGCCGACGACCGTGCGGGTGGACAGGCAGCCGCACTGGATGGCCTTGCCGAACACGTGCGCGAGCGGCAGGAACAGCAGCACCGAGTCCCCGGGCTCGAACAGGTGCGGGATCGTCGCCGCGATCGTGCGGATCTCGGCGATCAGGTTGCGGTGGGTCAGCTCGCAGCCCTTGGGGCGACCGGTGGTGCCCGAGGTGTAGATCAGGGTGCACAGGTCGTCGGCGCGCACCCCGCCGCGCCGGGCGTGCACCACCTCGTCGGGGGTGTCCGCGCCGAGGCCGCGCAGCTGCTCGACCGCCGAGGGGGCGTCCGGGGCCGACGCGGCGGGCTCGATCTGCCAGACGGTGCGCAGCTCGGGCAGGTCTCCGCGGACCTTCTCCACCGACGCGGCGTGCTCGGCGGTCTCCACGACGATCCCGACGGCGCCGGAGTCGGACACGATCCAGGAGATCTGGTCCGGCGACGACGTCTCGTAGATCGGCACGGTGACCCCGCCCGCGGCGAGGATCGCGTAGTCGAACAGGGTCCACTCGTACCGGGTCCGCGACAGCAGCGCGACCCGGTCCCCGGCCTGCACACCCGCGGCGACCAGCCCGGCGGCGATCCGGGTGACCTGCTCGCCGAACTCGGCCGCGGTCACCTCCGACCAGTTCCCGTCCGCGCCCTTGCGGCGGTAGAGCACGTCCGACGGGTGCTGCGCGGCGTTGTCGAACACGGCGTCCGAGAGCGATTCCTCGTCTCCCACGGACACCGCGGCGGGAACGCTGTACTCACGCACGGGGATCGACCTCCTGGCGGCCTCGACAGGCTGAACGCGGTCGCCGCGACGGCTGCGGCGACACCTCGGAGCAGAACCTACCGGAGAGTAGGGTCCACGTACATCGATTCGGACATAACGGATCGGTCGGTGGTGCCGCCGGTCCGGTCCGGGCCGCGACGGTACCCGTGACCGGCGCCGTCGCACGGGGTGGCACGCTGACCGGGTGCCCGCGATCGACGTGATCGACGAGACCTTCCTGGCCGTGCCCCGCGAGCGGGTCGCGGCGGAGTTCGCCGACCCGGCCCGGTGGCCGTCGTACTGGCCCGACCTGCGCCCCGAGGTCGCGCACGACCGCGGACCGGCCGGGCTGCGCTGGACCGTGACCGGCGCGCTCGTCGGGACCATGGAGGTCTGGTGCGAGCCGGAGGGCGACGGCACCGTCCTGCACTTCTTCCTGCGCGCGGACCCGGACGGCCCGCCGCCCGGTGGCCGGCTGCGGCGCCGCCGGTGGCTGCGCGCGGAGTCCGACCGGCGGCACCGCGCGTTCAAGGCGCACGCCTTCGCGCTCAAGCGGCGCCTGGAGGGCGGGCGCCCGGCGGGCGTCGCGCCGTCGGCGTTCCGGCCGGACCGGACGGCCTGAGCGTGCGGCTGCACGTCGTCACCGACGTCCACGGCGCCACCGTCCCGCTCGCCCGCGCCGCCGAGGGCGCCGACGGGGTGCTGGTGCTCGGCGACCTGCTGGAGTTCATCGACTACCGCGACCCGACCAACGGGATCATCTCCCGGCTGCTCGGGCCCGGGGTGGCCGCGGAGTTCGGCCGGATGCGCCGGATCGGGGCGCCGCGCGCGCAGGTGCTGGGCCTGCTGGAGCGCTCCTGGGCCCGGTTCACCGACCCGGCCGCCGCCGTCGCCGAGGCCGTCGCCGCGCAGTACGCCGAGGTCTTCGGGGTCCTGGGCGGGCTCGGGGTGCCGGTCTGGGCGATCCCGGGCAACGTCGACGTCCCCGACGCCTGGCCCGACACCGACGGCGTCACCCGCGCCGACGGACGGGTGGTCGAGATCGGCGGTCGCCGGTTCGGCTTCCTCGGCGGGGTGCCGCTCCCGCCCGGGATCGACCCGCGCCGCACCGGCCCCTGGCGGCCGCACTTCGTGACCCACGAGGACTGGACCGCGCGCCTGGACGCGCTCGGCCCGGCCGACGTGCTGTGCACCCACGTCCCGCCGGCGCACCCGGGCCTGACCTACGACGTCGTCACCCGCCGCGCCGAGATCGCCAGCGCGCCGCTGGCCGCGCGGATCCGGGCCGAGCAGCCGTCGCACGCCCTGTTCGGGCACGTGCACCAGCCGCTGCACCGCCGCGCGCGGATCGGCCGCACCGAGTGCGTCAACGCCGGACACTTCCGCGCGCACGGCACGCCCTACGTGCTCCGGTTCTGACCACCGGATAGCCTCCCGCCATGGCCGACGCGACCTCGTCCTCGATCCACATCGACGCCCCGCCGGAGCGGGTCATGGCGGTGATCGCGGACTTCGCGTCCTACCCCGAGTGGACCGACCAGATCACCAGCGTCGAGATCCTCGACGCCGGTGCCGACGGCCGCGCCCGCCAGGTCCGCTTCGCGATGGACGCCGGGGCCATCAAGGACACCTACACCCTCGACTACGACTGGGCCGCCGACGACCGCTCGGTGTCCTGGACGCTGGTCAAGGGCGGCATCCAGCGCGCCCAGGACGGCGCGTACCGGCTGGTCGGCGACGCCGGCGGCACCACCGTCACCTACGAGCTCAGCGTCGAGGTCAACTTCCCGATGATCGGGATGCTCCGTCGCAAGGCGGAGAAAGTGATCATCGACGCCGCACTGAAGGGCCTCAAGCGCCGCGTCGAGAAGGGCTGAGCCGGTCGGCGGCGACCCGGACGCGATCGTTAGGCTCCGCGCTGTGCGCGTCGTGCTCTTCACCGGCAAGGGCGGGGTCGGCAAGACGACCCTGGCCGCCGCGACGGCCGCGCACGTGGCCGGGACCGGCAGGTCCGCGCTGGTCGTGTCCACCGACCCGGCGCACTCCCTCGGCGACGCGCTGGACGCCGAGCTGGGCGCCGAGCCCACCGAGGTCACCGAGAACCTGTGGGGCGCCCACATCGAGGCCCGGCACCTGCTCGAGGGCGCCTGGGGCGACCTGCAGGGGCACCTGCGCACGATGCTCGCCGGGGCCGGGGTGGACGAGCTCGTCGCCGACGAGCTGACCGTGCTGCCCGGCGTCGAGGACCTCCTCGCGCTGGTCGAGGTGCAGCGCTACGCCGAATCGGGCCGCTTCGACGTCGTCGTCGTCGACTGCGGGCCGACCGCGGAGACGCTGCGGCTGCTCACCCTGCCCGAGGCGCTGTCGGGCTACCTGGAGCGGCTGTTCCCCGCGCACCGCCGCGCGGTGCGCGGCCTGGTCGCCGGGCTGGCCGGGGCCAAGGCCGACGGCGCGGGCTGGGACCGCACGATCGACGCGCTCGGGGTGCTGGCCGAGCAGCTGCGCGGGCTGCGCGGCCTGCTCGCCGACCGCTCCCGCACCTCGATCCGGCTGGTGCTGACCCCGGAGCGGGTGGTCGCGGCCGAGACCCGCCGCACCCTGACCGCGCTCGCCCTGCACGAGCTGCGGGTCGACGGGCTGCTGGCGAACCGGGTGATGCCCGGCCCGCCGCCGTCGCTGCGCGGGCCCGCGGCGCGCTGGCTGCGCGAACGCGCCACCGAGCAGCAGTCCGTGCTCGCCGAGCTGGGCGAGCTCGGTGCGGACGTGCCGGTGACCGCGGTCCGCTACACCGCCGCCGAGCCGACCGGTGTCGGTGCGCTGCGCGAGCTGGCCCTGTCGGTCTACGGCGACGACGACCCCGCGGGCACCGCCGACGGCGCCCCGCCGCGGCCGTTGATGGAGCTGCGCCGCACCGCAGGTCACGGCGTCTCGGCCGACACCGAGTTCGAGCTCGACGTGGCGCTGCCCGGCGCCCAGGACGCCCCGCTGGACCTCGCCCGGGTCGGCGACGACATGGTCGTCGGCATCGGGTTCTCCCGGCGCGTGGTCTCGCTGCCGTCGGTCCTGCGCCGCTGCGAGGCCACCGGTGCCCGGCTGGAGGGCCGCGGCTCCGACGCCCGCCTGGTGATCTCCTTCGTGCCCGACCCGGGCACCTGGATGACCTCGTGAGCGGCCGTGACGCGCGGGGCGGCACCCACTGCGGCGATCACGGCGGCATTCCGGAGGACCTGCGGGTCACCGCGGTGGCGCTGCTCGACCGGCTGCGTGCGGCCACCGAGACGATGTCGGACTCGCTGCGGGCCGGCGGGAGCGACCCCGGCCCCGGCGACGCCGGCTCCTGCACCGCCTGCCCGGTGTGCGCGCTGATCGCCGTCGTGCGGGGGGAGCGGTCGGAGCTGGTCACCCGGCTCGCCGCCCACGCCGGCGGGCTGCTCGCCGTGCTCGTCGCGGTGCTGGAGGAGGCCGCCCCGCCCGCGCGCCAGGAGCCCCGCCGCCCGCACGGCGGCGGACGCTCCGTGCAGCGGATCGTGGTGCACCGGACGTGAGCCCCCGGATGTCCGACGTCCGCACCATCGGGGTGGACGTCGGGGGCACCAGCGTGCGCGCGGGCGTCGTCGACGCCGAGGGGGAGATCCTCGACTCCGTCTCCGCGCCGACCCCGCGCACCGACGACGCGCTGGAGGCGGCCATCGCCGGCGCCGTCGACGAGCTGCGGCGCAGGCACACCGTCGCCGCCGTCGGGCTCGCGCTCGCCGGGTTCGTCGACGCCCCGCGGGGCCTGGTCCGCTACGCGCCGCACCTGTCCTGGCGCGACGCCCCGGTCGCCGAGCGGATCGGCGACCGGCTCGGCGGGATCCCGGTCGTCGTGGAGCACGACGCGAACTCCGCCGCGCTCGCCGAGCGGCGCCGCGGCGCCGCGGCCGGTGCCTCGGTGGCGCTGGTGATCGCGCTGGGCACCGGGATCGGTGGCGCCCTGCTGCTCGACGGCGAGCTGTTCCGCGGCGCGCACGGCGTCGCACCCGAGCTGGGGCACCTGCGGGTCGTCCCGGACGGACGGGCCTGCCCGTGCGGCAAGCGCGGCTGCTGGGAGCGCTACTGCAGCGGGACCGCCCTCGGCGCCACCGCGCTGGAGATGCTCTCGGGCGGCGACGTGCCGGGCCCGTCCGGGCTGGCCCGCGAGGCCGCCGTCGACCCGGGGCGGGTCACCGGCAAGCGGGTCGCCGCGGCCGCCCGCGAGGGGGACCCGGTCGCCCGCGCCGCCGTCGACGACATGGGGCGCTGGCTGGGGGAGGGGCTCTCGCTCGTCGCGGACGTCTTCGACCCGGACCTCGTGGTGATCGCGGGCGGGGTGTCGGCGTCGGCGCCGCTGTTCCTCGACGCCGCCCGCGAGCACTACGCCCGCATCCTCACCGGGGCGGGCAACCGGCCGCTGGCCCGGATCCGGACCGCGCAGCTCGGCGCGGCCGCCGCCGTCGTGGGCGCGGCGACGCTGGCCCGCGAGAGCCTGCGGTCCGGCGCCCGGCGCTGAGCGCGCTACAGCCGCGAGCCGTCGTCCCAGGGGTCGGGGCCCTCGTCGGGGTCGGGGCTCCACAGCCGCAGCAGCAGCCAGCCCAGGCCGGCCGCGATGAGCACCAGCCCCAGCGGCAGCGGCCAGGTCCCGCCGACGCCGATCAGCCCCGGCGCGATGCACAGCAGCAGCCCCACCGCGATCAGCCCGCCACCCACGACGGCCGGTGGTCCCGGCCGCGGCAGCGGCGGCGGCTCCGGCGGGTGGTAGTGGTCGTCCGGGTCGGCACCCGTGCCGGTGCCCGGGTGCGGGGCGGCCGGGCCGGGCCGGTGCGCGGGCCGGTCGGCGCCGCCCGCCGCGCCCGCGGCGTCACCGGCGTCGCCGCGGTCCGTGCGGTCGGCGCGCTCCACGGGCTCGGCGGGCCAGTCCGGGACCGAGCCCTCGTCGCGCCAGGCGGCGACGATCGCGTCGAAGTCGTCGTCGGGCCGGTCCTCGCGGTCACGCGAGGGGTCTGCGGAGCTCATACCGGTCCGTCCCTCCCCGCTCGCGGCGGCTCCCATCCTGTCACGGCCCGTGTCCCGCCCGACACCGCCCACGGGCCCGCGCGGGCGCTGCGCGGGGACCGCCCGACCCCGGTGACCACCGCCCCGTTGTGAGGAGGTGTCGACGCTCCGTAGGCTGTCGCCGAAGTCGGTAGGGAGGCAGCGCAGGGTGCTGTACTGGTGGTCCAAGTTCGTGCTGCTCGGCCCGTTGATGAGGCTGTTCTGCCGGCCGGAGGTGCGCGGTGCCGAGAACGTGCCCGGTGGTGCCGGCGCGATCCTCGCCAGCAACCACCTCGCGGTGGCCGACTCCTTCTTCCTGCCGTTGATGCTGCCGCGCCGGGTGACCTTCCTCGCCAAGCGCGAGTACTTCACCGAGCCCGGGATCCGCGGCTGGTTCAAGAAGCAGTTCTTCACCGGCGTCGGGCAGGTCCCGGTGGACCGTTCCGGTGGGTCCGCGGCGCGCGCCGCGATGGACACCGCGGTCCGGCTGCTGAACGAGGGCAAGCTGCTCGGGATCTACCCGGAGGGCACCCGCTCGCCCGACGGGCGGCTCTACAAGGGCAAGACCGGCGTCGCCCGGATGGCCCTGGAGGCCGGGGTGCCGGTCATCCCGGTCGCGATGGTGGGCACCGACAAGGTCAACCCCATCGGCTCCAAGATGTGGCGCCCGCGCAAGGTGAAGATCGTGATCGGCGAACCGCTGGACTTCTCCCGGTACGAGGGCATGGCCGGGGACCGGTTCATCGAGCGCTCCATGACCGACGAGATCATGTACTCGCTGATGGAGCTGTCCGGACAGACCTACGTCGACCTCTACGCGGCGTCTGTCAAGGAGAAGGCCGCGGCCGGTGCTCCACCGCCCGCGCCGTCGCGTCCCGCCCCGCAGCGGCCGGACGCGAACGTGCCCGACTCCCGCGCCTCCTGATCGACTCCGGAAGTGCGTCCCGGCGATCTGACCCACCGATGTGGAGCTGGGCGAAGGCTCCTCTGTCGGTGAGAGCCCGTGGTGGACCGACCTGTCGCCCGGCAGAATCCGGCGGTCGGTGACCTCTCGGGAGGCGAAGCAGGCGACCGAGTCGGCCGGAGCCGGACGGCGGCCCGCTCACCTGTCCGGTCAGTGGAGCTTCCGGCTTGCGACAAGGGCGTCGAGCATGCTCGTTTCGATCCGGTAGGTGGACGACCTCCTCTACGATCGAAGGTCGTCGAGCCGTGGCGAAGCTCAGTGCCGGTTCTTCAACTCGGCGGCGGGGCGGCTGCCGGTGTCGTCCGACGGATGAGCTCGATGCCCGGGCTCGGCCGGTCCCGATATCGCGCGAGCGCAGTACGATCGCCGCACTGTTTCGTATGGGAGGCGCGATGACCGCCGGAACCCACCAGGCCGTCACGCTGGCCGACGTGAGTGCACGTCGGGACTACATCGTGGACGTCGGGCGCCGTCATGGTGTTTACAACATCCGTGTCTTCGGTTCCGTCGCGCGTGGCGAATCGACACCCACCAGTGATCTCGACCTGCTGGTCGACCTGGAACCCGGCCATGGTTATGTCGACATGGTTTCCTTCGCCCTCGCGGTCGAGGACTCACTTGGGGTTCTCACACAGGTCGCCACGGTGAACGGTCTCAAACGCCGTATCCGTGATCAGGTTCTCGCCGAGGCGGTGGCAGTGTGACTGTCTTCTCGAAGATCGCTCGTGATGGAGGGATCCCTGTTGGTCCGACGTGACCGGGAGCGGATCGCGGACATGTTGGAAGCCGCTGAGAAGATCCGGGTCCGGGTTGCGCGCGGCCGCGCGCGGTTTGATGCCGACGAGGACCTGCAGATCGTCTTGACGCATCTGATCCAGGTGCTCGGTGAGGCTGCTGCACGCGTGAGCCCCGAGCTGGCTGCTGCTCATCCGCACCTGCCGTGGCGGGCACTGGCGGGAATGCGCAATCGTGTCGTGCACGAGTACTTCGAGATCGATCTCGAAATCCTCTGGGCTGCTGCGTCTCAGGAAGTCCCGGCGCTGGCGGTCCAGCTGCGTGCGGTTCAGACAACGGAGGACGCCTGACCCGGAGCGGTCCCGATCACGGCAGCAGAGGCACGTACGCTCGTCGGGCGGCACAGCTCAACGACCGAACCCGAGCCCAGGACGGCAATGCGCTTCTTCTACGACACCGAGTTGATCGAGGACGGCACGACGATCGACCTGGTGTCGATCGGGATCGTCGGCGAGGACGGCCGCGAGTTCTATGCCGTGTCCACCGAGTTCGACCCGGACCGGGCCGGCAAGTGGGTGCGGGCCAACGTGCTGCCCAAGCTGCCCTCGCCCAGCGACCGGGCCTGGATGTCGCGGTCCCGGATGCGCTCCGAGATCCTCGACTTCTGCACCGGCGCCCCCGGCGACGTCGAGCTGTGGGCCTGGATCGCCGCCTACGACCACGTGGCGCTGTGCCAGCTGTGGGGTGCGATGCCCGCGCTGCCGCGGCCGATCCCGCGCTTCACCCGCGAGCTGCGCCAGCGGTGGGAGGACGCGGGCCGCCCGGCGCTGCCCCCGCCGCCCGCCGAGGCGCACGACGCGCTCGCCGACGCCCGGCACAACCTGCGGCGCTGGGAAGTGATCGCCGAAACCCTCGCGACGGGGGCCGCGCCCCGGTAGGGATCGGCCCCGGCCTAGGCTGGGCCGCGTGAACTGGTCCGTCGACGCGCCCATCGACGTCCTCCCGGAGCTGCCGCCGCTGCCCGCGGACCTGCGCTCCGCCCTGGACGACGCGCTCTCCCGCCCTGCCGCCCAGCAGCCCGAGTGGCCCGACCCGTCGCAGGTGGGCGACGTGCGGAAGGTGCTGGAGTCCGTCCCGCCGGTGGTGCTGCCGCCGGAGGTCGACCGGCTGCAGTCGCGGCTCGCCGACGTCGCGAACGGTGAGGCGTTCCTGCTGCAGGGCGGCGACTGCGCCGAGACCTTCGTCGACAACACCGAGCCGCACATCCGGGCGACGATCCGCACGCTGCTGCAGATGGCCGTCGTCCTGACCTACGGCGCCTCGATGCCGGTGGTCAAGGTCGGCCGCATCGCCGGTCAGTACGCCAAGCCGCGCAGCTCGCCGGTCGACGCGAGCGGGCTGCCGTCCTACCGCGGGGACATCGTCAACGGGCTCGCCCCGGACGCGCAGGGCCGCATCCCGGACCCGTCGCGGATGGTGCGCGCCTACGCGAACGCCTCGGCGGCGATGAACCTGGTCCGCGGGCTGACCGCGACCGGGCTGGCCGACCTGTCCAAGGTGCACGACTGGAACAAGGACTTCGTCCGCACCTCCGCCGCGGGCGTGCGCTACGAGGCCGTCGCCGCCGAGATCGACCGCGCGGTCCGCTTCATGGACGCCTGCGGGGTGCGCGACCACAACCTGCACCAGGTCGAGTTCTACGCCAGCCACGAGGCGCTGCTGCTCGACTACGAGCGCGCGATGCTGCGCCTGGACCTGGAGCGCGACCCCACCGGCGGGGAGTCGCCGAAGCTCTACGACCTGTCCACGCACTTCCTCTGGATCGGGGAGCGGACCCGTCAGCTCGACGGCGCGCACGTCGCCTTCGCGGAGCTGCTGGCCAACCCGATCGGCATGAAGATCGGCCCGACGACGACGCCCGACCAGGCCGTCGAGTACGTCGAGCGGCTCGACCCGCACAACCGCCCGGGCCGGCTGTCGCTGATCTCCCGGATGGGCAACGACAAGGTCCGCGACGTGCTCCCGGCGATCGTCGAGAAGGTGACCGCCTCCGGGCACAAGGTCATCTGGCAGTGCGACCCGATGCACGGCAACACCCACGAGGCCTCGACCGGCTACAAGACCCGGCACTTCGACCGGATCGTCGACGAGGTGCAGGGCTTCTTCGAGGTGCACCGCTCGCTCGGCACGCACCCCGGCGGCATCCACGTCGAGGTCACCGGCGAGGACGTCACCGAGTGCCTCGGCGGTGCGCAGCGGATCTCCGACACCGACCTCGCCGGCCGGTACGAGACCGCCTGCGACCCGCGGCTGAACACCCAGCAGAGCCTGGAGCTGGCGTTCCTCGTCGCGGAGATGCTGCGCGGCTGACCCGTCCGTCCCCGGGGCGGCTCCACCCGGAGCCGCCCCGGTGGTGTGTCTCAGGCCCCGGTGCTGGCCCGGGCCGCGAGCCGCGAGGGCAGCAGGGGGGCGACGGCGCCGTCGCCGTCCCCGGCGAGCACGGCGGCCAGCCGCTGGGCCGCGGCCCGGCCGAGCTCCTCCGCCGGCAGCGCCACACTCGTCAGCGACGGCGCCGTGACCTGCGAGTACGGCAGGTCGTCGAACCCCGCGACGGCGATGTCCCCCGGCACGGCCAGCCCGAGCCGGTGCGCGGCGGCCAGCACGCCGTAGGCCATCGTGTCCGCCGCCGCGACGACCGCGGTGGCCCCGGCCGCCCGCCAGCGCGGCAGCGCCTCGGTGCTGACGTCGGCGGCGGCGTCGAGGGTCAGCCCGGCCCGGGTGCCGTCGTCGAGGACCCGCAGGCCGTGCTCGGCGGCGACCCGGGCGAGCAGCTCACGGCGCACGGTGAAGGTGGCCGAGGGCGTCGAGCCCTCCAGGTAGGCGAGGACCGTGTGCCCGGCCTCGGCGAGGTGCGCGACCAGCGCGCGCACGCCCGGCTCCAGGTCGAAGGTCACGGTGGCCGCGCGGCCCTCGAAGCCGGGGGCGTCCATCAGCACCAGTGGCGGGCCGCCCGGTTCGAGGTCGTCGAGGAACGTCGGCGACGGCGCGTGCACCAGCAGTCCGGCCGGGCGGAACGCCGCGACCCGGCGGACGTCGTCGGCGCCGGGTTGTTCGCCGCCCTCGATCACCGACAGCATCAGCTGGTGCCTGCTGCCCAACGCCTCCCGGATCCCGGTGGTGACCCGCCCGAAGTAGGGGTTGGGGAGGTCGGGGGCGAGCAGCACGACGAGGTCGGTGGTCCCGCGGGCGAGCGAGCTCGCCGCGTGGTCGACCACGTAGCCCAGCTCCTCGACCGCGGCGCGGACCCGCTCGGTGATCACCGCGGACACCCGTCCGCGCGACTTGCCGTTCACCACCAGCGACACGGTGGACACGCTCGTCCCCGCCCGCCGGGCCACCATCGCCGCGGTCACCCGCCGGCCCACCGGTCCTGCCATCCGGCGAGCCTACCCGGACGCGCCACACATCAAGCGCTTGACGTCATGCGCTTGACAGGTCACAGTCGACACGTCCGGAGCGCCCCGGACGACCACGACGACGAGGTGGGACACCGGAGATGACCGAGAAGATCGTCCTGGACTGCGATCCGGGCCACGACGACGCGATCGCGCTGCTGCTCGCCCACGGCGACCCGCGGATCGAGCTGCTCGCCGTCACCACGGTCGTCGGGAACCAGACGCTGGACAAGGTGACCCGCAACGCGCTCTCGGTCGCGACCCTGGCCGGGATCACCGGCGTGCCGTTCGCGGCCGGTGCCGACCGCCCGCTGCTGCGGGAGATCGCTGTCGCCGCCGACATCCACGGCGAGACCGGCCTGGACGGCCCGGAGCTGCCCGCGCCGGCGTTCGCCGCGGTGGACACCCACGCCGTGGACCTCATCGTGGAGACCGTGCTGGCCCACGAGCCGGGCACCGTCACCCTCGTCCCCACCGGCGGGCTGACCAACATCGCGCTCGCCGCCCGGCGCGCCCCCGAGATCGTCGGCCGGGTCAAGCGGGTGGTGCTGATGGGCGGCGGCGTCGCCGTCGGCAACCGGACCCCGGTGGCCGAGTTCAACATCGCCATCGACCCCGAGGCCGCCGCGATCGTGTTCGAGGCGGGCTGGGAGGTGGTCATGGTCGGGCTCGACCTGACCCACCAGGCGCTGGCCGGTCCCGAGGTGCGCCGCGCGATCCGCGCCGTCGGGACCGGCCCGGCGCGCTTCGTCGACGAGCTGCTGGACTTCTTCGCCGCCACCTACCGCGACGTCCAGGGCTTCGACGCCCCGCCGGTGCACGACCCGTGCGCCGTCGCCCACGTCATCGACCCGACGATCGTGCGGGCATTCCCGATGCCGATCGTCGTCGAGACCGCGGGCCGGCACACCACCGGGATGACGGTCGCCGACCGGCGCGGACCGGCCCCGCAGGGATGCCGCACGCACGCCGCGCTGGAGCTCGACCACACCCGGTTCTGGGAGCTCGTCGTGGACGCGCTGCGCACCATCGGCGACCCCGCCACCCCGGCCGCGACCGTCCCCGCCGACGCCGCCGCCCTCGCTGCAACGGAGCAGATCGCATGACCACCCCCGACCGCCGCCCGGTCGTCACGCTCGTCGTGGCGGTGCTGGCCGCCTGCGTGGCCTTCCAGCTCAACGCCTCGATGCTCAGCCCCGCACTGGTCACCATGGCCCGCGAGCTGGGCACCGACGACGCCACCGTCGGCCTGTCCCAGACGATGTTCTTCACCCTCGCGGCGATGTTCTCGCTGTTCCTGCCGCGGCTGTCCGACATCGCGGGGCGCCGGCGGGTGCTGCTGGTGATGCTCGCGGTCATGCTGGTCGGCAGCGTCGTCGCCGCCCTCGCCGTCAGCGTGCCGATGCTGTTCACCGGCCGGGCCCTGCAGGGCATCACCGGGCCGGTCGTCCCGGTCTGCCTGCTCATGCTGCGCAGCGAGATCGCCGACCCGCGCCGCTACGGGATCGTGCTCGGCCTGATCACCGCCGTGAACGGCGGCGTGGCCGGTCTCGACGCGCTGCTCGGCGGCTGGCTGGCCACCCACCACGGCTTCCGCTCGATCTTCTGGGTCATCGCCGCGGTCACCGTCGTCGCGCTGGTGCTCGTCGCCGTGTGGGGGGTGGAGTCCCGCCCCTCGCAGGGCGCCCGGATGGACTGGCGCGGGGTCGTCCCGCTCGTCGCCGCGGTCGGCGCGCTGCTGCTGGCCTTCGACGAGGCCGCCGCGCTGTCCGACGCGCGCTGGGGCCGGGTCGCCGGGTACGCGCTGCTCGCCGTTGTCGCTGCGGTGGTGTTCTGGCGGCTGCAGGGCCGCACCGCGCAGCCGCTCGTCGCGCCCGAGGACCTGCGCCGGCGCGCCACCTGGGCCACGCTCGGCACCACGCTGCTGACCATGACCGGCGTGTTCGCCGTGGTCAACGGTCTGGTCGCCTCGATCGCGCAGAACCCGGCGGCCGGGTTCGGGCTCGGTGCGGACCTCACCGCGCTCGCGCTGCTCGCCCCCTACGCGCTGATCGGCTGGCTGGTCGGGCCGTTCGCCGGTCGCCTGGCCCCGGTGCTCGGCTACCGCACCGTGCTGCGGGTCGGGCTGGCCGGCAGCGTCGTCGCCACCGCGCTGCTGGCGGTCGTGGGCGTGCACTCGTTCGCGGTGCTGGTCGTCGCGACGCTGCTGCTCGGCGTCACCTACGCCGGCATCGCCAACATCATGCTCAACGGCCTGGGCGTGCTGCTCTCGCCCGCCGACCGGCCCGGCATGCTGCCCGGACTCAACGCCGGCGCGTTCAACCTCGGCGCCGGGATCAGCTTCGTGGTGCTGCCCGCGGTGCAGGTCGCCGTCGGCGGGGCCGGGCAGACCGGGGTCGGCGGCTACACCGCGGGCATGCTGGTCGGGGCCGCGTGCACCGCGGGAGCGTTCGCGCTGTCGCTGCTCATCCCGCGCCCGGCCGCCGCCGAGACCGGCGCCGCGCACGACGTGGTGGACGCCCGATGAGCCGGGTGCTGGTCGTCGGCTCGCTCAACGCCGACCTGGTGGTGCGCACCGAGCGCTTCCCGGGGCCGGGGGAGACCGTGGCCGGGTCGGACCTGACCGTGGGCCCCGGCGGCAAGGGTGCCAACCAGGCCGTCGCCGCCGCCCGGCTCGGGGCCGCCGCGGGGGTCGGCGTGGGCATGGTCGGCGCGGTCGGCGACGACGACCACGGTCGGACCGTCCGTGACGCCGTCGCCGCCGCCGGTGCCGACGTCGACCGGGTCGTGGTGCGGACCGGCACGGCCACCGGCACCGCGGTCATCACCGTCGACGCCGCGGGCGACAACACGATCGTCGTCTCGCCCGGCGCCAACGCCGCCCTGGAGCCGGGAGACCTGCCCGCCTTCGACGACGTCGCGGTGCTGACCCTGTGCCTGGAGATCGGTGTCCCGACGGTGCTGACCGCCGCCCGGGCCGCCCGCGCCGCCGGGACCACGGTGGTGCTGAACCTCTCGCCCTACGCCCCGGTGCCCGCCGAGCTGCTCGCCGCCACCGACGTGCTCGTGGTCAACGAGCACGAGGCCGCGCTGCTGGGCGAGCACCCGGTTCCCCGGTCGGTCGTGACACGCGGGGCCGCGGGCTGCGAGGTGCACGACAAGGGAGCGGCTACTGTGTCCACAGTGGATGCGATGCGGGCCGATGTGGTGGACACCACCGGGTCGGGCGACGCGTTCCTGGCGGCCGTCGCCGTGCGGCTCGCCGCGGGGGACGACCTGCCGGACGCGGCGCGTTACGCCGTGCGCGCCGGTGCCCTCGCGGTCACCGTCGCCGGGGCGCAGCTGCCCGCGATCGGCGACGCCGAGCGCACCCGCTTCGGGCTGTAGGCCCCTCGAACGCCGGTGTCCCGGCCGGACCGCCATCCGGCCGGGGCTCCGGCTCCGACCCATGACGCGGGCTCAGAGCACGGTCAGGGTGATCGTGTCGCCGGGCTCGGCGTCGCCGCCCGACCCCGGGTCCTGACCGACGACGCGGCCGTCGCGGCGACCGAAGGGGAAGCTGCGCTCGATGTCGACCTCGAAGCCGTCCTGACGCAGCAGCGCCTCCGCCTCGTCGGCCCGCATGCCGATCACGAACGGCACGGAGGTGGGCGCCGCGGGCTCGGCGGTCGGTGCCGGGGGCGGCGGTGCCGGCTCGGCGCCCCGGCTGGTCACCAGGGTGACCGCGGCACCACCGGCGAGCCGGGTCCCGGCGGGCGGGTCGGTGCGGATCACCGCACCGGCGGGGACCTCGGTGCTGAACTCCTCGGCGCTCGTCGAGCGCACCGGGGTCAGCCCGGCGCGGCGCACGGCGTCCTCCGCGGTGTCCACGGCGCTGCCCGCGGGCACGTCGGGCACCGCGGGACGGCCGGTGGACACCACCAGGGTGACCGTGGTCCCGCGCAGCACCCGGGTCTCCGGGGCCGGGTCCACCTGCGCGACGAGGTCGGGCGCCACGTCGTCGTCGGCCCGTTCGGTGACCGTGGGCGTCAGGTCGGACTCGGCGACGAGTGCGGTCGCCCGCTCGCGGTCCAGGCCGGTGACCGCGGGCATCGTGGTCCAGCGGCCCGACCCGAGCCACCAGGCGCCCGTCCCGGCCAGCGCGGCCAGCAGCAGGAGCAGCACCATCCACAGCGCGAACACCCGGCGGCCGCGACGGCGGCGCCCGGCCAGCTCCTCGCGGGTCATCGGCTCCGGCTGCCCGGCGGGGGTGACGGCGGTGCCGTGCGCGCCGCGGGCCCGCGACTGCACCCGGGTGCCGCCGGGGCCCGGCGCGGCGGCGTCGAGCGGCCGGTGGCGCAGGGGGCCCGCGGGGAGGGTGGCGCCGTCGTCGGGCGGGGGCGGGCCGGGCGGGCGCGGCGTCGCGGTCCGGGGCAGGCCCAGCCGGTCGGCCGTGTCCAGCAGCTCGCGGCGGAAGTGCTCCGCGTCGACCGGGCGCTGCTCGGGGTCCCGCGAGGTTGCCCGGGCGACGAGGGCGTCCACGGCCGGCGGCAGCCCCGGGACCAGCGCCGACGGTGGCGGCACGTCCTCGTTCACGTGGCGGTAGGCCACCGACAGCGGGTTGTCGGCGGTGTAGGGCGGCTGCCCGGTCAGCATCTCGTAGAGCACGACCCCGGCGGCGTAGACGTCGCTGCGGCCGTCGGCGCGGCCGGACACGACCTGCTCGGGGGAGAGGTAGGCCATCGTCCCGAGGATCATCCCGGCGTGGCTGACCCCGGCCTCGGCGGCCGCGGTGAGCAGGCCGAAGTCGGCCACCTTCACCTCGCCGCCGGAGGAGATCAGTACGTTCTCCGGCTTCACGTCGCGGTGCACCATGCCGAGCCGGTGCGCGCGGGCCAGGCCGGCGAGGACCGGTTCGAGCACCCGCACCGCGGCCGGGAGCCCGAGCGCCCCGCGGGCGCGCAGCACGTCGCGCAGGGTGCCGCCGTCGACCAGCTCCATGACGACGAACAGGCTGGCCTCGCCCAGCGGGCCCGCGGGGACGGTGCCCCGGTCGTAGACGGCGACGACGCACGGGTGGTCGATCCGGGCGGCCAGCCGCGCCTCCCGGTCGAACCGGGTACGGAAGGCGTGGTCCCCGGCCATCCGCGGGTCCATCACCTTGATCGCGACGGCGCGTTCGAGACGGGTGTCGGTGCCGTGGTGCACCGTCGACATGCCGCCGCGGGCCAGCACCGGGCCGACCCGGTAACGGCCGTCGAGCAGCACCTCGCCGGGGCCGTCGGCGGCGAGCCGCCCGGCCCCACCCGGGATGCCGGGGTCGGCCGGACCGGACGGTGAGCTCATCGCGGGTGAGGCTACCGGGGGCGATCCCGGCGGTCGCGCAGGTGGTCGGCGTCGGGGCCGCGGGCGGGCCGGTCCGGTGGGCGTCGGCGCCGTCCGGGACGGTGTGGGACAGTGTCCGGCTGTGAACGAGTCCCTCCCCGCCGCGGTCACCGAGGAGACGCTGAGCGTCGCCGAGGTGGCCGACCGCCTGTCGATCCCCGTCTCCCGGGTCCACCAGCTCGTCCGCGACGGTCAGCTCCTGTCGTTCAAGAACGGGCACGACGTCGTCGTCCCGACCGCGCTGCTCGACGACGACGGTGTCGTGCGCGGGTTGCCGGGCACGATCGTCGTCCTCCGCGACGGCGGCTACGACGACGACGCCATCCTGAGCTGGCTGTTCACCGAGGAGGAGTCGCTCTCCGGTGCTCCGATCACCGCGCTGCGCGCGGGCCGGCACAAGGAGATCAAGCGCCGCGCCCAGGCCATGGCCTTCTGAGGGTTCCGCCGGCTCACCCGCGGGACGGACGCCCGGCGCGTTCGCGCGCCAGCTCGGTCCCGCGGGCGGCCAGCGCCCGGCCGAGCCGGGGCAGCGCGACGGCGGCCCGGCGCCGGTTCGGCACCGCGACCCGGTGGGTCAGCACGTCGTAGCCGGCGTCGGCGATCTCGTCGAGGATCTCCGCGTACAGCACCCGGGCGGCGCCGACGCAGGCCCGCGACACCGGCTCCAGCATGGGGATCCCGGGGTCGGCCCGCCGGTAGGTGGCCCGGGTCCGGGCGACCAGGTGGGCCAGGGCGCGGCGGATCCGCGGGTCCGGGCGCCCGGTGCGCCGGCTCCAGGCCAGCAGCTCCCGGTCGACGCCGAACGCGGCGAGTTCGTCGGCGGGCAGGTACACCCGGCCGCGGTCGAGGTCCTCGCCGACGTCGCGCAGGAAGTTCGTGATCTGGAACGCCACGCCCAGCAGCGCGGCGTGCGGCTCGGCCTCCGCCCGCGGGACGACCGTCCCGAGCACCGGCAGCGTCTGCAGCCCGATCACGGCGGCCGAGCCGTGCACGTAGACGGCCAGCTCGTCGTCGGTGGCGTAGCCGGTGACGGTGAGGTCCATCCGCATCGAGACCATGAAGTCCCGGAACAGCGACGCGTCGAGGTCGTGGCGGCGCGCGGTCTCGGCGACGGCGAGCACCTCGGGCCTGCTGCCGGGCAGCGGGGCGCCCGCCAGCGCGGCCGCCAGCTCGGCGTCGAGCGCGTCGAGCCGGGTGTGCGGGTCCCCGCCGCCCGCGCCGTCGGGGTCGTCGACGATCTCGTCGGCGAAGCGGGCGAAGCCGTAGAGGGCGTGGATGTCGACCCGTCGCGCCGGGGGCAGCAGCCGGGTCGCCAGGAAGTAGGTGCGCCCGTGCTCGGCGTGCAGCGCGCGGCAGGCCGCGTAGGCGGCCCGTAGCTGCGGGTCGGTCAGGCCGGCGGCGTCGAGCTCGACGCGCCCGGCCCGCTCAGCCGCGGACGCCCGCATCGGTGGTGGGCGCGGTCGACGGTGCCTCCGGGGCGCCCCGGCGCAGCCCCAGCGGGTCCGGGCGGAGCAGCGACGCCGCGGCCAGTACACCGGCCAGGGCACACACCAGCAGGTAGTGCGGCACGTAGAGGGCGGTCTCGCCGTCGGGGAAGTACACGATCATCAGCCAGATCGAGCCGGCGACCACCCACTGCAGTCCGCGCGCGCTCCACGGGGTCATCGCGAGCAGGCAGAACCCCCAGCTCAGGTACCACGGCAGGGTGGTGGGGGAGAGCACGGCGGCCAGCGCGAGGGCGATCGCGGCATTGCGCACCGCGGCCCGCGGGTCGTCGCGGCCGCGCCACCACAGCAGGGCGATCAGCAGGCCCATCACCAGCGCGCCGATGAACCGGAACGTGTCCACGAACGCCTGGGTGTTCACCTCGCCGGCGAACATCCCGGCCACGCTCGCCGTCGCCTGACCGACGGCGGTCGGCACCGACAGCCAGTTCACGATCATCGACGGGGCGCTGAGCGCGGGCAGCCAGCCCAGCCCGAGACCGGTGAGCCAGGTGGCCCCGCCGAACACGACGCCGAACACGGCCACCGACGGCACCCCGGCCCGGACCAGCCGCGACCAGAACCCGCCGGACAGCGTCGCGGCCCACACCAGCACCAGGAACGGCAGCACGATCCCGGCCGAGGCCTTCACCGCCATGGCCAGCGACGCGACGACGATCGCCCACACGAACCGCTGCCGCAGCGCCAGCAGCGCCGCCAGCGGCAGCAGGCCGACGACCAGCAGGTCGTTGTGCACCCCGCCGACCATGTGCACGACCATCACCGGGTTCGCCACGGCCAGCCACAGCGCGACCGCGGGACGCCCGCCGAGGCGCCTGGTCAGCGCGGGCAGCACCGCCACGAGCAGCAGCAGCCCGGTGACCAGGGTCAGCCGCATCAGCACGACGCCGAGCAGCACGTTCTGGCCGACCAGCAGGACCACGCCCTGCGCGAGCAGGATGAACAGCGGGCCGTAGGGGGCGGGGGTGTCCTGCCAGAAGAAGTGGACGTTGTCGGTGAAGATCCCGCCCATGGTGTCCGGCCCGACGACGTACGGGTCGTACCCGGCCAGCGGCAGCGCGCCCTGGGCGAGGTAGCTGTAGGGGTCGCGGGTGAACAACGGCGCCGTGACGAGCATCGGCAGCATCCACACCGCCGCCGTCGTCAGCACCGCGCGGCCACCGGCGCGCCGGGCGAGCACGGCGCGGCCCAGCCGCACCCACGCCCACACCATCAGCACCAGGCCGACGTAGATCACGATCGTCGCGAGCATCGCGCCGTGGCCGTAGCGCCAGAACGACAGCGCCGAGTTGCCGATCACCGGGTCCCGCATCGGGATCCCGCCGCCGCCGAACGAGCCGAGGAACATCAGCACGGTCCCGGCCAGCCCCAGCAGCAGGACACCCCGCGGCGGCGAGCCGAGCCGCTCGACCAGGCCGGGGCCCGCGGGCTCCGGTGCGGGCGGCGGGGGCACGACCGCGCCCGCGCCGGGGTCCGGCGTCACCGTCTCGGGTGCCGCCGGGCGGGGGAGCGGGGGCGAGGGCTGAGCCGTCATCGTGTCCGTGTGTGCTGGTCGGGCATCGTCGGGAGCATGATTCCACGCCCCCCGGCACCCGCCCTCAGTGCCCCGTGTCAGTGCCCCGTGCGCGCGGCGGCCCCGCGCCCGGCGTGCTCGGCCGGGCGCGGACCGGTGATCCGCTCGGCCGCCAGCCGCCCGGAGATCAGGACCGGGGGGATCCCGACGCCCGGGGTCGTGCCGCACCCGGCGAGCACCGCGTTCGCCGTACCGCGGACCAGGTTGCGCGGCCGGAACGGGCCGGTCTGGGCCAGCGTGTGCGACGCCGAGAACGGCGTGCCCGCGGCCATCCCGGCGGCCGCCCAGTCCTGCGGGGTCCACATCCGGGTCCAGCTCGGCTGCGCGGAGGGGTCCACCAGCCCGCGGTCGGCGAGCACACCGAACAGCTCCTCGGCGTACGCCGGGCCGACCCGGTCCCAGTCGATGCCGGGCGCCACCGCGGTGTTCGGACACGGGGCGAGCACGCTCATGACCTCGCGCCCGCCGGGCTGCAGCGACGGGTCGGTCAGCCCGGGCCGGGTGACCAGCAGCGACGGGTCGGACATCAGCTGTCCCTCGTCGATGATCTCGCGGAAGGTGCCCGCCCAGGAGCCGCCGAAGGAGATCGTGTGGTGGTGCTGCGCGGTGCCGGGGGCGGGCGTGGGCATCCCGGCGTGCACGACGACGGCGCTGGGCGACCAGCGCAGCCCGACCGGACGCCGCGGTGCGCCGCCGAGCAGGGCGTAGGCCGCGGGCAGCTCCGGGGTGAGCACGACCGCGTCGCACGGGGTCAGCGTCTCGTCGGCGCCGTCGGGACCGGTGTGCCGGACCGCGGTGACCCGGTCCCCGGAGCGGTCCAGGCCGGTGACGGTGCGGCCGTAGTGGATCTCTGCTCCCGCGTCGGCGGCGGCGCCGGCCAGTGCGGTGCCCATCATCCGCATGCCGCCGCGCGGGAAGTACACGCCCGCGACGGTGTCCATGTAGGCGATCACGCCGTAGGCGCCGAGCGCGTCGCGCGGGGAGACACCGGCGTAGAGCGCCTGGAAGGAGAACACCCGGCGCAGCCGCTCGTCGGGCAGGAAGCGGTCGATCCGCTTCCCGAGCCGCCCGAAGCCGCCGAGGGCGGCGAGCCGGGCCAGGTCGGGGCCGAGCAGCGTCAGCGGCGAGTCCATGTTCGCGCCGATGAAGTTGTCCATCTCGGCGCGGTAGAGGTCGGTGAGCCAGTGGCGCAGCCGCCGGTACCCGGCCGCGGAGTCCGGGCCGCACTGCTCGCGGATCTCGTGCTCCATCGCGGCGGCGTCGGTGTGCACCGCGATCGCCGAGCCGTCGGCGAACTCGGCCCGGTAGGCCGGGTCGAGGCGGACCAGGTCGAGCCGGTCCGCGGTCGTCTCGCCGACGGCGGCGAACGCGGAGTCCAGCAGCTCCGGCATGGTCAGCACGGTGGGGCCGGTGTCCAGGGCGTAGGTGCCGTGGTCGTCGGTCACGTCGAGCCGCCCGGCGCGCCCGCCGGGGAAGCTCTCCCGCTCGACGATCGTGACGCGGCGGCCCGCGCCGAGCAGGTGCAGTGCTGTCGACAGCCCGGCCAGCCCCGCCCCCACGACGACGACGTGGTCGGTGTGCCCCTCGATCCGCCGCACCCCGCTCACCAGGCCCGCCGGGTCGCGCGCTCGGCCAGCTCGAACAGGTGCGAGCGGCCCGGTTCGGCGACCGGTGCGGAGTCGAGCGCGTCGAGCGCGGCGCCGGTGAGCGCGGCGATCCGCTGCTCCACCGACTGGACCGCGCCCAGCTCCGACAGCGCGGAGCGGGCCCGTTCCAGGCTCGCGGCGTCCAGGTCGGGGTCGCCGAGCGCGGAGAGGACGACGTCGGCCGCGGCCCGGTCCCCGCGCTGCTCGGCGCGCTGCAGGGCCGCGGCGACCAGCAGGGTCCGCTTGCCCTCACGCAGGTCGTCCCCGGCGGGCTTGCCGGTGACCCGCGGGTCGCCGAACACGCCCAGCAGGTCGTCGCGCAGCTGGAAGGCGACGCCGATGTCGGCGCCGTAGCGCCGGTAGGCCGCGACGACCCGCGGGTCGGCCCCGGCGATCGCCGCGCCCAGGTGCAGCGGCCGCTCCACGGTGTAGGCGGCGGTCTTGAACCGGTCGATGGTCAGTGCGGTCGACTCGGCGGTGTCCCCGGAGGCCTGGGCCAGCACGTCGAGGTACTGGCCGGACAGCACCTCGGTGCGCATCGCCCGCCACGGCTCGGCGGCGCGGGTGTGGGCGCCCTCGGGGAGCGCGGCGGCGTGGAACATGTCGTCGGCCCACACCTGGGCCAGGTCCCCGACGAGGATCGCGACGGCGGCGCCGAACCGCGCCGGCGGTCCGGACCAGCCGTTCGCCGCGTGCATCCGGGCGAACTCCACGTGCACCGTGGGCCGGCCGCGGCGGGTGGAGGAGGCGTCCATCAGGTCGTCGTGGACCAGGGCGCATGCCTGGATCAGCTCCAGCGCGGCGATCGCGCTCAGCACGCCCTGGGCGTGCGGGTCGGCCGGGTCGCCGCCCGCGCCACGCCAGCCCCACCAGGCGAAGGTGGGCCGCAGCCGTTTGCCGCCGCCCAGCACGAACCCGGCCAGCGCGTCGGCGGCCGCCGCGACGACCGGGTCGATGCCCAGCACCTCGGTGCGGCGGCGGTCCAGGTACCCGGCCAGCACCCGTTCCACGTGCTGGGGCAGCGCGTCGTCGAGCGGAGCCGGACCTGCGGTGGACAGGCCCGGGGACCCGGACGGACCGGACGGTGCGGACACGGGGGAGACGGGGTCGGCCACGACGACCAGGCTATCGGTGCACCCGGGACCCGGCTCGCCGATGCCGTCGTGGCGCACGTCATGGCGGTGCGCAGACGGTGCGCGCCGGTCGGTGGACGACCGAACGGCGGTACGCACCGTAAGGTCGTCGGGGTGACGACGACCTTCGCATCCACGGTGACCGAACGGATCAACGTCGACCGCCCCTTCTTCGCGGTGGAGTTCTTCCCGCCCAAGGACGATCGGGGCGAGGCGGAACTGTGGCGCGCCATCCGCCGATTGGAGGTGCTCGACCCGGCCTACGTGTCGGTGACCTACGGCGCGGGTGGCTCCAGCCGTGACCGCACCGTCCGCACGGTGGAGCGGATCGCCACCGACACGACGCTGTGCTCGATGGCGCACCTGACCGCCGTCTCGCACTCGACCGATGAGTTGCGCCACGTGATCGGGTCGCTGGCCGCCGCGGGTGTCCGCAACATCATGGCGCTGCGCGGGGACCCGCCCGGTGACCCGCTCGGCGAGTGGGTCGCCCACCCCGACGGGCTCGAGTACGCCGACCAGCTCGTCGCGCTGATCAAGCGGTCCGGCCCGTTCTGCGTGGGCGTCGCCGCGTTCCCCTACGGCCATCCGCGCTCGGCCGAGCTCGAGACCGACACCGAGCGGCTCGTCGGGAAGTTCCGGGCGGGCGCGGAGTTCGCCGTGACCCAGCTTTTCCTGGAGCCCGACGGTTTCCTGCGGCTGCGCGACCGGGTCGCCGCCGCCGGGTTCGACCAGCCGATCATCCCCGGCATCATGCCGCTGACCTCGGAGAAGACCTTCCACAAGGGGCCCGAGCTGTCGGGCTCGCCGCTGCCGGCGGCGCTCGTCGAGCGGCTCGCGCCCTACTCCGGTGACACGGCGGCGTTCCGCGCCGCGGGCATGGAGGTCACCGGCGAGCTGTGCGAGCGGCTGCTCGCCGAGGGTGTCCCCGGGATCCACTTCTACTGTCTCAACCGGTCGACGGCGACGACCGAGCTGGTCGATCGTCTCGGGCTGGCGCCGCGCCACGAGGGCACCCGGCTCTCCACGCCGGCCTGACCGTCCGCGGCGGGGCCCGCACCGGCCCGTCGCGGTGAGCCCACCCCGGTGAACCGGGTCCGGCCACCCGGTCCCCGGCCGGGACCGCCCGCCCCGGCCCGGTGGCTCCGGCCCGCCGGACGGGCGGGTGGTCAGGAGGCCGGGCGCACCAGGTGCAGGTCCGGGGCCGGGCGGGCGCCGACCGGCCCGACGTCGGCCCAGGTCGTCTTGCCGCCGTGGTGCCGGCGCACCCCCCAGCGCTGCGAGAGCCGACCGACGATCTGCAGCCCGCGTCCGCGGGTCGCGGTGGGGTCGTAGGGCTGCTCGCGTCCGCGCACGACCGAACCGTCGCGCACGCGCAGCCGTACCGCGCCGTCGCGCACCCGTGCGGTCACCAGCATCGGGGTGTGCGCGTGGTCGACACCGTTCGCCACCAGTTCGTGCAGCACCAGCGTCGCGTCGCCGACGGTCGCGTCGTCCACCAACGGGGTCAGGAACCGCGTCAGCTCGTGCCGGGCCGTGCGGCACGCGGCCGCGTCGGGCTCCACCCTGAGGATCCAGGACTGTGCGGTCACGGGCCCGCCCCCTCCCCGTCCTGCCGGGCCGGCCCGCCCGACGCGACCCGGTTACCCGATGTGCCCGCCTCGCACACCCCCGCGGTCGCCCACCCGGGGGCGGACCGGAGCGGGTACGGTCACGGGTCCGACGCGTAGAGCCAACTGCGCGTGCCCGCAGCCGCGAGCACGACGTGGAGGCTCCGCTTGCGCATCGCCGTCATCCGTACCCCCGAGGTCCCGCGAACGTGCGGCGCGGGGATCACCGCCGCCTCGCTGGCCGCCGCCGGTCACACGGTCCGGGTGTTCACCGACGTCCCCGACGACCCCGACCTGACCGCCCCGGCCGACGGCGGCACGCTGCGCGTGCAGCCGTGGGAACCCGGGCAGGACACCGCACTGGCCGCGGCGTGGTCCGACGACCCGCCCCAGGTGGTGCACGCCATCGGACCGCGCGCCGGGGCCGCCGCCGTCGCGACCGGGGTGCCGGTC
Organism: Pseudonocardia sp. 2-7; assembly: GCF_056341085.1. Taxonomy (NCBI): domain Bacteria; kingdom Bacillati; phylum Actinomycetota; class Actinomycetes; order Pseudonocardiales; family Pseudonocardiaceae; genus Pseudonocardia; species Pseudonocardia sp. 2-7. Next base: position 3,690,168 of record NZ_CP094507.1, on the reverse strand, counting down.
GTGCAGGTCTATCCGGCCGACTGCCAGGGCCCGGCCGCGATCCCCGCGGCCCGTACCGGGTCGTCGCAGGGGGCCGCCCGCGTGCTGGCCTCCAGCGAGGAGCAGCACACCGCCCTGCTGCGCCGTGGGGTGCCGCGGGCGGTGCTGCGGACGGTGCCCGCCGCCGTCGACACCGACGTGTTCGCCCCCGACGGGCCGGCGCTGCGCCGGGACGACCGGCCGCGGTTGCTCGCGGTCGGCTCGCTGGCCGACGGCGCCGGGATGGACACGGTGATCCGTGCGCTGTCCCGGATCCGCACCGCCGAGCTGCTCGTCGCCGGCGGCGCGGCGGACCCGGACCCCGACCGCGCGCGCCTGTTCGGCATCGCCCGCGAGGCCGGCGTCGCCGGGCGCGTCCGGTTCCTCGGGCCGGTCGAGGGCGGCCTGATGCCGCGGCTGCTGCGCTCGGCCGACGTCGTGGTCGCCGCACCGGAGCGCGACGTCGGGGTCGGGCCGGTCCTGCAGGCGATGGCCTGCGCGCGGGCGGTCGTGGCGACGAGCGTGGGAGGGCTGCGCGACGTCGTCGTCGAGGGGGTGACCGGGGTGCTGGTCCGCCCGGCCCGGCCCGCCGAGTTGGCGGTCGCGCTGCGCGGCGTGCTCGGCGACGACGCCCTGCGCGCCGGGTTCGGGATCGCGGGCCGGGACCGTGCGGTGTCGCGGTTCGACCGGGCGCGGATCGCCGAGGCCCTGACCGTCGTCTACGGCGAGCTGGTCGGTGCGCCGGCCGCCGAGCCCGCCGAGGAGGACGACCCCGAGGACCGCACGCCGGTCGGCGCCGCGGGCTGACCCGGTGGCCACGCCAGGTCGCGGAGGTCCCGGACCGCGCGCGGCGCGGCCTCGACGGCCGCATGCCGGTGCGGCCCGGGTGCCCCGGGTCGGCGGATGACCGGGAAGTGCCCGGCGCGGCGGACCCGCCGCGCCAGCGCGACGCGGTGCCGGGGCGGGGCGACCAGGCGGCGGTGCACCCGCTGCAGCCCGGCCCCGCCCGCGAGCGCGACCGGCAGCGCCACGACCACGTGCCACCACGACGTCGCCCAGAAGTGCACGGTCGCGACGAACAGTGCGGTCCAGCCGAGCGCGGCGGTCCGGAGCAGCGTCAGCCGCAGGCGCAGTGGCCGGTCGCGGCAGCCGCGTCGCAGCACCGGGGCGGTGCGCGTGAGCACCCACAGCCAGTACAGCGCGAGCAGGGTGAGCGCGAGGTAGCCGGTGACCCGGCGGAGGTCCATGTGGCCCCCCTCGCCGCCGATCCACGTGGTGTTACGGCTCACACACGCAGGGTCGGTATGGGACCCGGTGTCCGGTACCGCCTGCGCCGTGCGAGTGATCATCCGCGTGACTGATGAGCAACGCTAACCGTCTGCTCCTAGCGTGATCGTCATGCGCACAGCCGACGATCAGTGGGACATCACCAGCAGCGTGGGCGCCACCGCCCTGGCCGTCGCCGCGGGGCGGGCGCTGGAGACCCGCCGCGCCGACCGGCTGGTCGACGACCCGTACGCCCAGCGGTTCGTCGACGCGGCCGGGACGCTGTCGGCGGTGCCGCGGGACCCGGGCGACGCCGCCGACCCGTGGGTCGTGCAGGCCGGCTACCAGGGCGTGCGCTCCCGGTTCTTCGACGAGGCCCTGACCGGCGCAGGGACGACCCAGGTCGTGCTGCTCGCCGCGGGCCTCGACGCGCGGGCCCTGCGCCTGCCGTGGCCCGCCGGGACCACGGTGTTCGAGATCGACCAGCAGAAGGTGCTGGACTTCAAGGACGGGGTCGTCGCCGAAGCGGGGATCACGCCGACCGCGCGCCGGGTCACCGTGCCGGTCGACCTGCGCCACGACTGGCCCGCCGCGCTCACCGCGGCCGGCTTCGCCCCGGACCGGCCGACCGCCTGGCTGGCCGAAGGCCTGCTGCCCTACCTGCCCGCCGACGCCGAGCAACTCCTCTTCGAGCGGGTGCACGCGCTGTCGGTGCCGGGCAGCCGGATCGCCGTCGAGCACTTCGGCGACCAGGTGGAGCGGATCGCGGACGATCCGTCGTTCCGCGAGGCGGCCCAGGAGATGCTGCACACCACCGACGTCCGCGAGCTGTTCTTCGCCGAGCCCCGGGCCGAGTCCTGCGACGACTGGCTGCGCCGCCACGGCTGGACGGTCACCGCCCGCCCGGTCCGCGAGGTCGCCGCGGGCTACGGGCGGCCGCTGCACGACACGGTCACCGACACCCTCGGCTCGGCGACGCTGCTGTGGGCCGACCGGACCTGAACGGCGGGCTCAGCGGGCGGCACGGGCGTCGACCAGCAGGGCCATGTGCAGCGCGGTCCGCACCTCGGGGTCGGTGAGGTCGAGGCCCAGCAGGCCGGAGAGGCGGCGCAGCCGGGCGTAGGCGGCGGGGCGGCCCACCCCGAGCCTGCGGGCGACGTCGGCGACGACCCCGCCCGCCCCGACCAGGGCCCACAGCGTGTCCCGGGCGTCGGCGCGTGCGGCGGCGGGCAGCGCCGTCACCGGGCCGAGCACGTCCGCCGCGAAGCCGAGCAGGGCCGGGTCGTCGCCGAGGCGGTGCACCAGCCCGCGCAGCGCGGGCACCCGGACGGGGCCGCGGCCGCCGGTCGCGGCGTGCGCGGCCGCGTCCTCGCGGGCCCGGCGCAGCAGGTCCGCCACGGCGGCGAACGGGCCGGGCCCGGCCGTCGCCGCGGCCACCGTGGCGGGCAGCGCGGCGAGCAGCGGGCGGCCGTCGCCGGGCACGAGCACGACCAGCTCCCCGGGTGCGGGCGAGACCACCGTCGCCCCCGGTGCGACGACGGCGAGCGCCGCGTCCACGGCCTGCTCCGGGTCGACGGCCCGCCCGGGGTCGTCGTCTCCGGCCGGGCGCAGCGCCACCACCGACAGCGGACCCGCGGTGTCCAGCCCGGCGGCGCGGGCCCGCACCGCCAGCCGTCCGGCGTCGGACGGCACCGCGACGGCCAGGTCGGCCACCAGCGCGTCGCGGGCGGACCGCAGCAGGCCCTCGGGCGACGGGTCGAGCAGCGACACCGCGTCCGCGGCGGCGTCGAGCAGTGCGCGCACCCGCTCGGCGGTGCCCGGCGTCGGCCGCGACGGCACCGTCAGCCGCCCCCACCGCGCGCCGGGCCGCCCGACCGGAGCGGTCGCCCAGCCCTCCGGCCCGGCGGGCCCGGCCAGCCGCGAGCGCGCCGCCCAGTCCCGCAGGTCCGGACCGCCCGCGGTGAGCAGCACCCGGTGCGCGAGGTCCTCGCACACCACGGGCGCGTCGATCCGGCGGGCCAGCTCGCCGACCACGCGCCCCGGCGGCACCCGGTGCAGGGCGAGCGTCCGGAACGCGGCCTCGACGCCCGGCGGCCCCGGGTCGTCGTCGCGGCGGGCGACCTGCCCCAGCACACCGGCGACGATCTCGGCGAAGCGCACCGTGCGCCGCAGCTCCACCAGCGGGAACCCGGCCGCCCGGGCGGCCTGCACCAGACCGGCGGGCAGCGACGGCAGCTGCCGGCCGATCTCCACGACCAGCCCGACCGCCCCGGCGGCCCGCAGCGCGTCGACGTAGCGGGCGGGGACGGTGGTGGGGTCGGCCACCGGCACCCCGACCGAGAGCACCAGCACCCCCGGCGGCAGCGTCCCGGCCGGGTCGGCGACCTCGCTGACGTGCACCCAGCGCACCGGGGTGCCCAGCGCCGCCCGCCCGGCCCGGACGGCGGGTGCCCCCGCCCGGACCTCCGGACGGGCCAGCACGTCGGCGATGGTCGGGTGCACCGGGATCCACTCCGTCCGCCGCGCGGTCGAGGACGATACGGATCGTATCCCTGACCGGGGCCGCCGCGGCGCCGACGATCGGAGACGTACCGCGCCGCTACCGAGGGAGCCCCACGTGACCGCCGTCGAGAACACGACCCGGACCGAGGCCGGAGCCACCCCGGACGCGCCCGCCCTCTCGCCGCACGCCGACGCCGCCGGGCGGCATCTCTGGATGCACTTCGCCCGGATGCACGGCCGGGACGGCGCCGCCCCGATCCCCGTCATCACCCGAGGCGACGGCGTGCACCTGTGGGACGACCGCGGCCGCCGCATCCTCGACGGCCTCGCCGGCCTGTTCGTCGTGCAGGCCGGGCACGGGCGGCGTGAGCTGGCCGAGGTCGCCGCGAAGCAGGCGTCGGAGCTGGCGTTCTTCCCGGTCTGGGGCTACACGACCCCGCCCGCGGCCGAGCTCGCCGAGCGCCTGGCCCATCTCGCCCCCGGCGACCTGAACCGGGTCTTCTTCACCTCCGGCGGCGGCGAGGCCGTCGAGAGCGCCTGGAAGGTGGCCAAGCAGTACTTCAAGCTCCGCGGCCGCCCGCTCAAGCACAAGGTGATCTCCCGGGCGACGGCGTACCACGGCACCACCCACGGGGCGATGGCCGTGACCGGGCTGCCCGCGATGAAGAAGGACTTCGAGCCGCTGGCGCCCGGCGGGTTCCGCGTACCCAACACCAACCTCTACCGCCACCCCGAGTTCGACGGCGACGCCGAGGCCCTGGGCCGCTGGGCCGCCGACCGGATCGAGGAGGCCATCGCGTTCGAGGGCGCGGACACCGTCGCCGCGGTCGTGCTCGAGCCGGTGCAGAACTCCGGCGGCTGCCTGACCGCGCCGCCGTCGTACTTCGCCCGGGTCCGCGAGATCTGCGACCGGCACGACGTGCTGCTCGTCGCCGACGAGGTGATCACCGGCTTCGGCCGCCACGGCGTCCCGTTCGCCAGCGCGAAGTTCGGGTTCACCCCGGACATCATCACCTGCGCGAAGGGCATGACCTCGGGCTACGGGCCGCTGGGCGCGATGATCGCCTCGGAGAAGGTGATCGAGCCGTTCCTCGCCCCCGGCGTCACGTTCCCGCACGGCTACACCTGGGGCGGGCATCCGGTCTCGGCCGCCGTCGCGCTCGCGAACCTCGACCTCATGGAGCGCGAGGACCTCTACGGCAACGTCCTGTCCCACGCCGACGCGTTCGGCGCGACCCTCGACCGGCTCCGTGACCTGCCGATCGTCGGCGACGTCCGCGGCGACGGCTACTTCTGGGCGATCGAGCTCGTGCGGGACCGCGACACCAGGGAGACCTTCGGTCCGCAGGAGCGGGAGCGGCTGGTGCGCGGGTTCCTCCCCGGGGCGCTGTTCGAGGCGGGCCTGTACTGCCGCCCCGACGACCGCGGCGACGTCGTGATCCAGCTGGCGCCGCCGCTGATCGCGGGACAGCGCGAGTTCGACGAGATGGAGCAGATCCTGCGGGGGGTGCTCGCCGAGGCGGACAAGATCGTGTGAGTTGGCGGGCGACCGCCGCGTCGGGTTGTTGCCCAACCGGCGGGTAACTAGGTTGACCCCCGCAGGCGCCGCACCGCGGCGGGGCATGCCGACGGGGGGCTCCATGACGACCGACGACCTCACCGGCGGCGGACGCGAGGTCGTGGTGACCCAGGCCCGGTCGCACACCGAACGCGGCATCCTGCGGCGCTGGGCCGAGGAGCAGCACCCGGGCTCGGCGGTCGTCGGGATCGGGCCGAACGGCGAGGTCCCGTCCGCGCTGGGGGAGGCCCTGCACGGCGACGACACGGTGATCGTCCCGGCCCGCGTGGCCTGGGTGACCCCCGAGCCCGAGGACGGCGGCCCGGTCCGCAAGCTCACCGGGCTCGCGACGTCGGCGGTGATGCGGATGGCGTGGTCGCCGCTGCACCCGTCGATGGCCCGGCACCGCCCGGATGCGGCGCGCGTCGTGGCGGGGGAGCCGGCGACCGTCGCCGACCTGGTGTCGCGGTTCGTCGCCCAGGAGAGCGGGCGGCCGGGCAGTAACGGCTTCACCCGGTTCGTCGCCCGCCAGGCCGTGCTGGCCTGCGACCGCGCGGAGCGGCGCATCCTCGGCGACCGCTACAAGGTGCCGCGCCGGATGGTCGAGCAGATCACCTCCTCGGCCCGGTTCCCGGCCCTGGTCGAGCGGCTCGCGCACCAGACCGGCAGCCCCGCCACCGAGGTCGAGCAGCGTCTGGAGTCCTGTCTGCACGAGATGGCCGCCGTGCAGAGCCCGCCCGCCATCGACCTCTTCCGGGCGATGATGGGGCCGATGCACGCCAAGGCCTGGGACGTGCAGGTCGACGAGTCCGGGCTGGAACGGCTGCGCGAGCTGAACAAGGAGCACGCGCTGGTGTTCCTGCCCAGCCACCGCTCCTACGCCGACCCCCTGCTGTTCGCCGAGGTGCTGCACGACCGCAACTTCCCGCGCAACCACGTCCTGGGCGGCAACAACCTGTCGTTCTGGCCGATGGGGTCGCTCGGACGCCGCGCCGGGATCGTGTTCATCCGCCGCACCTTCGGCGGGGACACCGTCTACAAGGCCGCGATCCAGGAGTACCTGGGGCATCTGCTCGCCAAGCGTTTCAACCTGGAGTGGTACATCGAGGGCGGCCGCAGCCGCACCGGCAAGCTGCGCAAGCCCCGCATCGGGCTGCTGCGCTACCTGGTGTCCGCGCTGGAGGAACGCCCCGAGCTCGACGCGGTGCTCGTCCCCGTGTCCATCGTCTACGACCAGCTGCACGAGGTCGGCGCGATGGCCGCCGAGCAGCGCGGCGGGCAGAAGAAGGCCGAGGGACTGGGCTGGCTCTACGGCTACTTCCGCGACCAGCGCCGCCACATCGGCACCGCCCGGGTGCGCTTCGCCGAGCCGTTCGCGCTGCGCCGTGCGCTCGACGACGCCGGCCCCGGCCGGGCCCAGCTGGAGAAGGTCGCCTTCCGGGTGTGTGCGGGCATCAACCGCGTCACCCCGGCGACGGCGACCTCGCTCGCGACGTTCGCGCTGCTCTGGGCGCAGGACCGGGCGCTGACCCTGCAGCAGGTCCGGGAGGTCGTCGCGCCGCTGGCGGACTACCTGGAGGCCCGCGGCATCCCGGTGCCGATCGCCGAGCTGCGGACCCGGCACGGCCTGCGGATGACCCTCGACCGGCTCGCCGAGGCCGGGGTCGTCACCGTCTACGACGGCGGCACCGAGCCGGTCTTCGCCGTCAGCACCGGCCGCCACCACGTCGCCGCGTTCTACCGCAACGGCGCGCTGCACCACCTGCTCAACCGGGCCATGCTGGAGATCGCGCTGCTGCGTGTCGGCGACGCCGCCCCCGACGAGGACATCGTCGAGGTCGCGTGGCGCGAGCTGGCCCGGCTGCGGGACCTGCTGAAGTTCGAGTTCTTCTTCTCCACCCGCCGTGAGTTCCGCGCCGAGATCATCGGCGAGCTGGACCTGGTCGACCCGGAATGGCGGACCCGGGCGGCCGACCCGGCCGACGTGCGCGGTGTGCTCCGCCAGGCTCCGCTGCTGGTCGCGCCGGGCGTGCTGCGGTCGTTCCTCGACGCCCAGCTCGTCGTCGCCGACCGGCTGGTCGCGCTGGGCGAGGAGCCGATGGCCGAGGAGAAGGAGTTCCTGGAGGACTGCCTCGGCGTCGGCCGTCAGATGCTGCTGCAGCAGCGGCTCGACCGCGCCGACTCGGTGTCGCGCGAGCTGTACGCCACCGCCGTGCGCCAGGCCGGCAACCGCGACCTGCTCGGCGAGCCGGAGTCCGGCGCGGCCGGCGCGTCACTGGGGGAGCGGCGCGCCGCCTGGCTGACGGAGGTCACCGCGGTGATCCAGGATCTGGGACGGCTGGGCGAGTTGCAGCGCGCCCGCCTCGAGGTGGTCCTCGGCTCCGGCGGGACGACGGCGCCCGAGGCGGCCCCGGCGTCGCCGGTGGTCCCGCCCTCCGGGGCGAAACAGCGTGCGGAAGGGGATACGGGTGTCGCCAGCTGACGGGACGCCGGCCGGGGACACCCGGGACCGGCTCCGGGCCATCCGGGAGGCGGAGCCGGGACCGGGGACGGTCGCGTACTTCGACTACGACGGCACCGTCATCGACGGCTACTCCGCGGGGGCCTTCTACCGCAAACGGCTGCGCGAGTTCGACGTCGGGCCGGTCGAGATGGTGCGCACCGTGCTGTCGGGCATGCGCGGGATCCGCACCGACGACGACTTCAAGGAGTTCCTCTCCATCACGCTCGCGACCTGGAAGGGCCGCAGCGAGGACGAGCTCCACGCCCTCGGGCGGACGCTGTTCCGTGACGAGATCGCGGGCTCGCTGCACCCGGAGGTGTGGGAGCTGGTCGCCGCCCACCAGGAGCAGGGCCACCAGGTCGTGATGGCGTCCTCGGCGACGCGGTTCCAGGTGCAGCCGATGGCCGACGAGCTCGGCGCGGACCGGGTGCTGTGCACCGAGCTGGAGGTGCACGACGGCGTGCTCACCGGCCGGGTCGCGGGCACCTCGCTGTGGGGCACCGGCAAGGCCGAGGCGGTCCGCGCCGACGCCGCCGCGCACGGTGTCGACCTGGCGGGCTGCTTCGGCTACGCCAACGGCACCGAGGACGCGGAGTTCCTGTCCGCCGTCGGCCACGCGGTCGCGGTGTCACCGACCGACTCGCTGCGCGCGCTCGCCGGCGAGCGGGGATGGCCGGTGCTCGACTGCGCACCCCGCGGCGGGCTGTTCCCCAGCGTCACCGACGTCGCCCGCACGGCTGTCTTCTACGGCGGCATGGCCGGCGGGCTGGCCGCCGCGGCCGGGGCCGGGCTGCTGCACGGCTCGCGCCGCCGGTTCGTCGACATGGCCGGCTCGGTCGGCGCCGACGTCGCCTTCGGGCTCGCCGGGATCGACGTCGAGGTGACCGGCGCGGAGTACCTGCACTCCGCGCGGCCGTGCGTGTTCGTGTTCAACCACCAGTCCAAGTTCGACGTGCCGGTGCTGATGAAGCTGCTGCGCGAGAGCTTCACCGGCGTCGCGAAGAAGGAGGCCGCGCAGATCCCCGTGTGGGGGCAGCTGTTCTGGGCCGCCGACGTCGCGTTCATCGACCGCTCCAACTCCCGCGCCGCCCGCGCGGCGCTGCAGCCGGCCGTCGACAAGCTGCGCGACGAGGGGATCTCCCTCGCGATGGCGCCGGAGGGCACGCGCTCGCCGACGCCCCGGCTCGGCCCGTTCAAGAAGGGCGCGTTCCACATCGCGATGCAGGCCGGGGTGCCGATCGTGCCCGTGGTCATCCGCAACGCCGGGGAGATCATGTGGCGCGGCGCCCAGACGTTGCGAGGCGGGACCGTGCAGGTCGCCGTCCTGCCCCCGGTGGACACCTCGTCCTGGGTCCCCGAGGACGCCGGGAAGTACGCCGAGGAGGTCCGCGGCCGGTTCCTCGACACCCTCGCCGCGTGGCCGGAGCGCCGCATCGCCCAGCAGTACGACCGCAGCGACGACAGCCAGGAGGACCCGGCATGAGCGACTCCCCGGCGGGCTGGGGTTCGGCCCGCGAGATGTCGCCGTTCGAGGTCATGATGTGGCGGGCCGAGGGCGACGACCCCCGTTTCCGGTCCCCGGTCCTGGCGGTCGAGCTGCTCGACGCCAAGCCCGACTGGGACCGGCTCGTCGCCGCCGTGGACTGGGCGACGCGGATGGTCCCGCGCTTCCGCGAGCGCATCCGGGAGCCGCTGGGCGGGCTCGGTACGCCGTACTGGATCCACGACCTCGAGTTCGACCTCCACTACCACCTGCGCCGGGTGCGGATCCCCGGCGCCGGACCGGGCTTCTGGGCGGAGCTGTCCCCGATCGCCGAGCAGTTCATGATGACCCCGTTCGACCGGGAGCGTCCGCCGTGGGAGGCCATGCTCGTCGAGGGGCTGCCCGGCGGGCGTGCGGCGTTCCTGCTGAAGCTGCACCACGTGCTCACCGACGGCATGGGCGTGGTCCAGCTCCTGTCGCAGCTGCACAGCCGCAAGCGCGAGCACGACGACACCAAGCCGCAGCCCGCCGCGCCCGAGCCGACCTCGCCCGACCCGCTCGCCGAGGTCGACCGGCTGGTCCGCCGCGAGGCCGGGATCGTCCCGGCGGCCGCCCGTGCCGCCCGCGACGTCGTCGGCGCGCTCACCCACCCGCTGTCGGCGGCCCGCGACACCGCCCGCTACCTCGACTCGGCGCTGCGGGTGCTGTCCCCGCCGCCCGGCGGTGCCTCGGAGCTGCTGCGACCGCGGGGGATGTCCTGGCGGTTCGTGGCGCTCGACGTCGACTTCGCCGACCTGCGGGCGGCGGGCAAGTCGGTGGGCGGCTCGTTCAACGACGCCTTCGTCGCGTCCCTGCTGGGCGCCTTCCGGCTCTACCACGAGGCGATGGGACACCCGGTCACCGGCGACGCGACCCTGCGCACCTCGGTGCCGGTGTCGGTGCGCAGGGAGGGCGACGCCGCAGGCGGCAACCGCTGGGCACCGGCCCGGCTCGCCGCGCCGATGGGCGTCGCCGACCCGGCCCGGCGGATCCGGGAGGTGTCCGAACAGATGCGTGCCGCCCGTTCCGAGCCCGCGCTGGAGAGCCCCGACGTCGTCGCGCCGCTGCTGGCCCGGCTGCCCGGCCCGCTGCTGACCCTGGTCGCGGGCGGCTCGACCCAGGGCAACGACCTGCAGGCGTCGAACGTGCCGGGGCTGCGGTCCGAGGCGTTCCTGTGCGGCGCCCGGATCGACCGCGTCTACCCGTTCGCGCCGCTGCCCGGCTGCGCGGCGATGATCTCGGTGGTCACCCACGGGGACCTGTGCTGCGTCGGGGCGAACATCGACGCGGCCGCGATCACCGACCGCGAGGAGTTCGCCCGCTGCCTGGCCGGGGGGTTCGCGGAGGTCCTCGCGCTGCAGCCCGGGGCCGCCGAGCCCATGATCGTCGGATGAGCGCACACCACGTCGGCGGCTCGGGGGAGCCGCTGCTGCTGCTCCACGGGATGACCTCCTCCTGGCGGGCCTGGAAGCCGCTGCTGCCCATGCTGGAGGAGCACCACGAGGTCTGGGCGGTCACGATGCCCGGACACCTCGACGGCCCGTCGATGCCCGAGGGCGAGTTCAGCATGGACCTGATGGTCGACGCCCTGGTCGAGGAGCTCGACGCGCTGGGTGTGCCGGAACGGCCGCACGTGGTCGGCAACTCCCTGGGCGGCTGGGCCGCGCTGGAGCTCGCCCGCCGCGGCCGGGCCCGCTCGGTCGTCGGGCTGTCCCCGGCCGGGGCCTGGTCGGTGCCCTCGGACCTGTACCGGCTGCTCGTGGTGTTCCGGCTCGGGGCACTGCTCGCCGGGTGGGCGCCGATGCGCACGCTGGCCTCGTGCGGGGCGATCCGCAGGCTGCTCCTGCTCACCGTGGCCGAGCACGCCGACCGCTACACCGCCGACGAGGTGGCCGAGCTGTTCGACGACCTCGCCGGCTGCACCATCCTGGAGCCGCTGCTGTCCGCGGCGCGGATGGACACCGCCATCACACCGTTCGAGCAGCTGCCCTGCCCGGTGCGGGTCGCCTGGGCCGGCTCCGACCGCACGATCCCCTACGGCCGCTACGGCCGCCCGCTGATGGACGCCGTCCCCGGCGCCGAGCTGGTCGTGCTCCCCGGCGTGGGCCACGTGCCGATGGTGGACAACCCGGCGCTGGTGGCCTGGACGATCCTGCAGCACACCCGCTACCAGGTCGCGTCGTGACCGGCCCCGGCAACGCCCCCGCCGACCTCTCCGCCGCCCTCGACGGCTGGGCCCCCGGACCGCTCGTCGGCACCGACACCGTCACCCCGTGGTCGGTCGCCGCGTTCTCCGGGCTGCTCGACCTCGACCCCGTCGCCGCCGACGGGGACCCGCTCCCGCCGCTGTGGCACTGGCTCGCCTTCCTCGACACCCCGCCGATGTCCGCGCTCGGCGACGACGGCCACCCCCGCGAGGGCCACTTCCTGCCGCCGGTCCCGGACCGGCGACGCATGTTCGCCGGCGGACGCCTGACCTGGCACGCCCCGTGGCGGGTAGGCGAACCGGTGACCCGCCGCCAGGAGCTCGGCCCGGTCCGGGTCAAGCAGGGCCGCAGCGGCGAGATGGCGTTCGTGACGACGCGGGCGGAGTTCCGCCGCGGCGACACGCTGCTCTGCGTCGAGGAGCAGGACATCGTCTACCGCTCGCAGCCGGCCGGCACCGTCCGGGGCACGGTCGCGCCGGACCCGGCGCCGCGCCCGGAGCACGAGTGGGCCTTCACCGTGCCGACCGGCCCGGAGCTGCTGTTCCGGATGTCGGCGTTGACCTACAACACCCACCGCATCCACTACGACCTGCCCTACGTCACCGGCGTCGAGGGCTACCCCGGCCTGGTCGTGCACGGCCCGCTGTTCGCCCTGCTCGGCCTGGAGATCGCGCGCCGCCACCGTCCGACGGCGTTCGTGCGCGGCTTCGAGTACCGCCTCACCGCACCGGCTTTCGCCGGCGCCGACGTCTGGGTCGGCGGGACCCCGGACGGGGACCGCATCGACGTCGCGGCCGGGTCCGACGGGGCACCGGAGTCGGTGCGGGGGAGCATCGAGCTCGCGACCTGAGCCTGCCCGGGTCCTGCCCCGGTGCACCACGGCTCCGTCCTCAGCTCTCCCCGGCCCCGGTCGTTGCCCCGCCCCCGGTCATCGCGGCGATCGCCTCGGTGACGGCCTGCTCCACCCGCTCACCGTCGACGCCCGACCGGGTCAGGACACCGTCGCCGTCCTCCTGCTCCAGCAGGGCCAGCAGGACGTGCTCGGTCCCGACGTAGTTGTGCCCCATCCGCAGTGCGTGCCGGAAGGTCAGCTCCAGGGCCTTCCTCGCGGCCGGGTCGAACGGGATCAGGGCGGGCACCGTCGTCGCCCGTTCCGGGAGCGCGGCGACGGCGGTCTCGCGCAGTGCCGCGGTGTCGGTCCCCAGCCCGGTCAGCAGCGCGACGGCCAGCCCCTGCGGTTCGGCGAGCAGCCCGAGGACCAGGTGCGCCGGGGTGATCCGGTCGCTCTCGGCCGTACGCGCCTCGTTCTGCGCGGAGACCACGACGTTGCGGGCCCGCGGGGTGAACCGCTCGAAGCCCTGGGCCATGTTCTCCGGGGCGTCCGGACGGGTGACGAACCGCTTCTGCGCGGCCTGCTTGGAGACCCCCATGCTGCGGCCGATGTCGGTCCACGACGCCCCGGCCCGGCGGGCCCGGTCCACGAAGTGGCCGATCAGGTGGTCGGCGACCTCGCCGAGGTGGTCCCCGGCGAGCACGGCGTCGGAGAGCTGCTCCAGCGGGTCCTGGTGGACCGAGGTGATGGCGTGGATGAGGCCGTCGAGGCGGACGGTGCCCCCCAGAGGTGTCGGTGACGTCATGCGTCAACCGTAAGTTGACGACGGTTGTTCGTCAACCTCGGGTTGACGATCACTCGTGTTCGGGCAGCAGGGGCACCTGCAGTCCCTCGTCGTGGCCGAGGCGGCTGGCGCGGCCGACCGAGGCCGAGCCGAACCGGCTCCGGACGGCGTCGAGCGCGGTGTCCAGGGCCGGACCGGCGTGGGCGTCGAGGGGAAGCTCCAGCTGCAGGGCGTCGTCGCGGTCCAGGTTGGTCAGCGACAGGCCGAGCAGGGTGATGCCGCGGGCGTGGATCTCGGGCAGGGCGTCGCTCAGCAGCCGGCGGGCGGCGGAGAGGATCGTCGGCGTGTGCGCGGTCGCGACCGGCAGCGTGTGCGACCGCGTGATCCGTGCGTAGTCGCCGAACCGCACCCGCAGCACGACGGTGCGGCAGACCCGGCCGCCCGTCGCGGCCCCACCCGCGTCGCGCGGTACGGACGGGCCGTCGATGTCGATGGTCTCGTCCGGTTCGTCGCGGTCGGACCCGCGGGGGGCGCGCAGGCGCCGGGCCAGCCGGTCGACGGTCGAGGCCAGGATGCCGTCGAGCTCGGTGTCGGTGCGCGGGTGGCGACCCAGGGCCCGCTGCGACCCGATCGAGCGGCGTGTCCGGTGCGTGTCCACCGGGCGGGGGTCCCGCAGGTGCGCGAGCGCGTGCAGGTGCCGTCCCGCGGCCGGCCCCAGGTAGGACACGAGCGCGGCCTCGCCGAGCGCGGCGACGTCGGCGACGGTCCGCACGCCCACCTCGTGCAGTCGCCCCGCCGTCACCGCCCCGACGCCCCACAGGCTGCGCACCGGCAGCGGGTGCAGGAACTCCCGCTCCCGCGCCGGGTCGACGACGAGCAGCCCGTCCGGTTTCGACGCCCCACTGGCCACCTTGGCGAGGAACTTGGTGCGGGCCACGCCGACGCTGATCGGCAGCCCCGCCTCCCGGGCCACCCGCTCGCGCAGCCGCGCGGCGATCTCCCGGGGCGTGCCCGCGATCCTCGCCAGCCCGCCGACCTCCAGGAACGCCTCGTCGATCGACAGCCCCTCGACCTCCGGGGTCGTGTCGCGGAACAGCGCGAACACCCGGCGGCTCGCCTCGGAGTAGGCCGCCATCCGCGGCGGGACGACGATCGCCTGCGGGCACAGCGCCCGCGCCTGGCGGCCGTTCATGGCGGTCCGCACGCCGTGCGCCTTGGCCTCGTAGCTCGCGGCCAGCACGACACCGCCGCCCACGACCACCGGCCGCCCCTGCAGGCGCGGGTCGTCGCGCTGCTCGACCGACGCGTAGAACGAGTCCAGGTCGGCATGCAGGATGGTGGCCAGGCCGCGCACGAACACATGTTCGCATGCGGCGGGGTCCGCGGCGAGCGGCTGCGCCCGACGGCTCAGGCGCCCCCGGTCCGGCTGCGCCAGCGTTCCCGAGCCCGGCGTGCGGCCTTGGCCACCGCGGCGTCCGGGTGGTGCTCGCCGAGCGCGGCCAGCACCTCGCCGACCCGCGGGTGGTCCAGCTGCCACACGGCGTCGAACACCTCGAGGGTCTCGGGCGGGAACTCGGCGGCGAACGCGTCCGGCCAGTCCTCGGCGTCGACGGTGTCCAGCGCGACGGCCAGCACGTCGATCGAGGCGGTGAGCAGCAGCTCCGGCTCGACGGCGTCGGCGTCGAGCTCTCCGCGCGCGACCAGCCGGCGCGCCACCATGCCGCGGTGCGGGCCGTCGAGGTGGTCGTGCAGCAGGGTGTCGACGGCCTCGGCGCCGAAGCGGTCCGCGGCCACGCCGGTCGCGGTGAGGGCGACGAGCAGGGGCTGGCCCGGCGCGAGCGCCGCCGCCACGAACTCGGCCACCGCCCGCGCCGGATCGGGCTGCGCGGCGTGCCAGGCGTCGATGTCGCGGCGCCATTCGTCGGGCGGGACCTCTCCGGCCAGCTCGACGATCTCCGCGGCCGAGGCGACCGCCGGGTCCGGCCGGGTCGGGTAGTGCAGGTCCTCCGCGGCGAGCAGCAGCAGCGCGCACGCGACCCCGCCCGGGGTGAGCTGCACGATGCCGCCGACCCGGACCTCCTCCGCCCCGTCGGGCTCGTGGCTCGACCCGGTCCAGGCGACCATCCCGAGCCGCTCCAGCTGCTCCAGCAGCGTCGCGGTCCGGAGCGAGGCGACGTCGGCGTCCCCGTCGGCGTCCTCGGTCCAGTCGAGCAGCACGTCCAGGGCGTGGCGCAGGTCGTCGTGGTCGACGCCGTCGTCGACGTGGCGCAGCAGGAACAGCAGGGCCGGGGTCGCGTCCTCCGACGGCGGACCCTCCTCGGCGCGCAGCAGCGCCTCGATCGCCTCGTCGTCGATCTCACCGGTGAACACCACGTCCGCTTCGGGTGCGGTGTCGTCGACCGGGGTCGGCGCGGCCTCCCGGACGGGCAGGTCCGGGTCCACGGTGTCCTCGGCGGCGACGTGCGGCCAGCCCGTCGACAGCGCGCCCACCTCGCGGGCGGCGAGCACCAGGTCCTCGTGGGCGGAGGTGTCGTCCAGCCCGGCGAAGCGCGGCACCGCCACCAGCCGTCCCGACTCCCGCCGGACGGCGCCGGCGCGCACGCTCGTCTCCAGCACCCAGGTCAGGGTCCGCAGCCGGGTCGAACGGTCGAGGCGGACGACACGGTCCGGCTCGTCGCCGGTGCCGAGCAGACCGACCAGCTCGCGGGCGTCGGCGAGGCGCAGGTTGCCCGTCGCGGTCAGGGACCGGCCGCGCGGGCCGCACCAGCCGGCCAGCGCCCGCGCGTCGTGCAGGATCCGGGCCTGCGCCGCGGACGCCGCCCGGTCGGCGGGCGAGGGGATCCGCACCGGGTCCGGGTCGTCACCCAGCTCGGTGAGCAGCGGCGACCCGGCCCCGGCCTCCAGCTCGTCGTACTCCTCGACGTACTCGCCGCACAGTCGCCGCACCTGCGACGGCCGCGGCGAGCCCGGGGCGAGCAGCCCGCGCTCGTCGAGGAACTCCACGAACGCGGCGACGCTGGCGGGCACCAGCCGCACCGGCAGCCGGTGCTCCAGCACGATGTGCGGGCACCAGCCGTCGAGGAAGGTCTCGACGTGCTCCAGCGGCCAGTCGGCGAGGTCGCCGTCGCCGGCGAGCCACTTGTACTGCAGCAGCAGCTCCGCCGACATCGGTTCGGCGACCACCTCGTTCTCGGTCAGCCACGCCGCGAACCCGTCGAGGAGTTCCTGGGCGGCCGCGTGGAACTCGTCGTCGGAGTCCGGGCCGAACCGCATGCGCATGGGCCGAGTGTGCACGCCCGGCACCGGCCACACACCCACGGGCGCCGATCGGCGTGTCCGGAGCAGGTCGTGCCGCGGGCGGGCAGGATGGGCCCGGACATGACCACACTGTTCGCCCTGCTGATCGCCGCGACGGCGATGGTCGGCAACACCGTCGCCGCCCTCTGGGAGGCCCGCGGCAGCCGGCTGGCGAAGTACGGGCGCCCGGTGTGGCTCCAGCCGTGGTTCCTGGCCGGGCTGCTCGCCGACGTCGTGGCCTGGGTGCTCACCGTCGTCGCGCTGCGGTACCTGCCGGTCTTCGCGGTGCAGTCGATCCTGGCGGGCGCGATCGCGCTGACCACACTGGCCGACCACGACTGGAACCCGTGGAACCTGATCCGGCGCGACCGGTGGGCGGTCGTCGCGGTGCTGGCCGGGCTGGTCGTGGTGGCCGCGAGCGCCGCGCCGGACCGCCCGGACGCGCTGCCCCCCGTGGCCACCCCGGTCCTGCTGGTGTCGTTCGTGGTGATCCTGGCCGCCGCCCCGTTCGTGTGGCGGGCCGGACGGCCGATGCTGCTGGCGCTGCTGGCCGGGCTGGGCTTCGGCGGGACCGCGCTGGCCGTCCGCGCGATCCACCCCGGCCCGCTCCGATGGGAGACCGCGGGCAACCTGCTGCTCGACCCGCTGGTGTACGGCGTCGTCGCGATGGGGGTGCTCGGGGTGCTGGCCTTCGCCCGCGCCCTGCAGGACGGCGCCGTCGGCCCGGCGACGGCGGTGCTGTCGGTGACCGAGGTGGTCGTGCCCGGTCTCGTCGGGATCGCGCTGCTCGGCGACCGGATCCGGCCCGGCTGGGAGGGGGCGGCGCTGGCCGGGGTCCTCGTCGCGCTCGGCGGGGTGGTCGCGCTGACCCGCCCGGACCCGGAGTCGGTCCGCCGCCGCGTGCACTGAGCCGCGGCCCCGGGGGAACACCTCCGCCCGGCTGTGGTGTTGCCCCCACATGACGAGCACCCTCACCGCCCACGACGCGTGGCGCACCGCGCGCGAGCAGACCCTCCGCGAGCCGCACGGCTGGTTGTCCCTGACCGCGCTGCACTGGCTCGACGACGGTGACGGTGCCGTCCCCGGGCTGCCCGGGACCTGGCGCGCCGCGGGTCCCGACGAGGTCGCGGTCACCGCCGTCGCGGACGACGGGATCGTGCTGCCCGGCGCGACCGGCCCGCTCGACGGCACCGCGCACGTCCGGCCCGTCGACGGCGCCCCCGGCGTGATGGTCACCGTGGGGGAGCGGGTGGTCGAGATCGCGCGGCGCACCGACGCGTGGGCGCTGCGCGTGCGCGACCCGCAGGCCCGCACCCGGACCGCGTTCACCGGGGTACCCGCCTGGCCCTACGACCCGGCCGCCGTCGTCGACGCCGTGTTCACCCCCTACGACGCGCCGCGGACGGTGACGGTCGACGCCGTCGTCGCCGGGGTGCAGCACTTCCCGACCGCGGTCGGCGAGGTCGCGTTCACCTGGGCCGGTGCTCCGCAGCGGCTCGTGGCGCTGGCCGGGAAGGACGGCGGCCTGTCGCTGCACTTCCGCGACGCCACCTCCGGGGACACCACCTACGGCGGCGGCCGCATCCTGCGCACCGACGACCCGGCGCCGGACGGGACGCTGGAGGTGGACCTGAACCGGGTGGTGAACCTGCCGTGCGCGTTCACCGCCCACGCCACCTGCCCGCTGCCGCCCGCCGGGAACGCCCTGGACGTGGCCGTCGAGGCGGGGGAGATGAGCCCGCTGCGGCCCGACCTCGCCTGAGGCCCCCGGTCCTGCCGCGGTGAGGGGGAGTTGCAACCTCCCCGCAACCGGTGTCGTGGATCACGCGGGTGGTGTTCACTCACCTCCGTTGCCCCGACGACCGCGGCAGGACGGCGAGCGCCGCCCCGGTCGTGGCGAACCGCTCGCAGGAGGTGCCCGTGACCACCACGCAGGAGAAGACGGCGGCACGCACGACCGCGGAGGGTTGGCTCACCGCCTTCGCCGACGCCCTGTCCGCCCGCGACATCGACCGCGCCGTCGCGCTGTTCGCCGACGAGAGCTACTGGCGCGACCTGGTCGCGTTCACCTGGAACCTGAAGACCGTCGAGCATCACGACGGCGTCCGCGACCTGCTCGAGAACACCCTCGACGGGACCGACCCGTCGCACTGGGAGATCTCCGCGGAGCCGACCGAGGCCGGCGGTGTCACCGACGTGTGGTTCACCTTCGAGACCGCCGTCGGGCGCGGCTCCGGGCACGCCCGCCTCGTCGACGGGAAGGCCTGGACGTTCCTCACCACCCTCGACGAGTTGAAGGGGCACGAGGAGCCCCGCGGCGAGAACCGGCCGTTCGGCACCGAACACGGCGCCAACCCGGACCGGGTCACCTGGAAGGAGCGCCGCGAGGCCGAGCTGGCCGAGCTGGGGCGCACCCGCGACCCCGAGGTCGTGATCATCGGCGGCGGCCAGGGCGGTATCGCGCTGGGCGCCCGGCTGCGCCAGCTCGGCGTCGACACGATCATCGTCGAGCGCAACGAGCGGCCCGGCGACTCGTGGCGCAAGCGCTACAAGAGCCTCGCCCTGCACGACCCGGTCTGGTACGACCACCTGCCGTACCTGAAGTTCCCGGACAACTGGCCGGTGTTCGCGCCGAAGGACAAGATCGGCGACTGGCTGGAGTTCTACACGCGGATCATGGAGCTGAACTACTGGGGCTCCACCACCGCGCGCAGCGCCGAGTTCGACGAGGCGTCCGGCCGATGGAGCGTCGTCGTCGACAAGGCGGGCGAGCAGATCACCCTGCGCCCGCGCCAGCTCGTGATCGCGCTCGGCGTCTCCGGCAAGCCGAACATCCCCGACTTCCCGGGCCGGGAGCAGTTCCGGGGCGAGGTGCAGCACTCGTCGCAGCACCCCGGCCCGGACGCCTACCGGGGCAAGAAGGTCGTGGTCATCGGGTCGAACAACTCCGCGTTCGACATCTGCGGTTCGCTGTGGGAGGTCGGCGCCGACGTCACCATGGTGCAGCGCTCGTCCACCCACATCATCAAGTCCGACACGCTGATGGAGTACGGCCTCGGGGACCTCTACTCCGAGCGCGCGGTCAAGGCGGGCGTCGACACCCACACCGCCGACATGATCTTCGCGTCGCTGCCGTACCGGATCATGCACACGTTCCAGAAGCCCGCCTACGACAAGGCCCGCGAGGTCGACGCGGACTACTACCGGCGGCTGGAGGAGGCCGGGTTCGAGCTGGACTTCGGCGACGACGACTCCGGCCTGTTCATGAAGTACCTGCGCCGTGGCTCGGGCTACTACATCGACGTCGGTGCCGCCGAGCTCGTCGCCGACGGCAAGGTGAAGCTGGTCCGCGGGCAGATGCAGGAGTTCACCGAGAAGGGGGTGCGGCTCGCCGACGGCACCGAGCTCGACGCCGACCTCGTCGTGTTCGCGACCGGCTACCGGTCGATGAACGGCCTCGCCGCCGACATCGTCGGCCAGGACGTCGCGGACAAGGTGGGCAAGGTGTGGGGCCTGGGCTCGGAGACGACCAAGGACCCCGGTCCGTGGGAGGGCGAGCAGCGCAACATGTGGAAGCCCACCCAGCAGCAGAACCTGTGGTTCCACGGCGGCAACCTGCACCAGAGCCGGTTCTACTCGCTGTACCTGGCGTTGCAGCTCAAGGCGCGTGAGGCGGGCATCGACACCCCCGTCTACGCGCTGCAGGAGCGCCACCACCTCTCCTGACCGCCGAGCGGGAGAGACCTGTCGGGGACGGTCACCGCCGCACTACGGTGCGGTGGTGACCGTCCCCGACATCGCGGTGCAGGCCGCGCGGGCGCTGTGGGCCGAGCTCGAACCGGTCCACGACGTCGTGTACTTCGCCCCCGAGGCGCGGGCGGCCGCCGAGGCGGCCGGGTTCCGCGGGTTCTGGCGCGGCTACTTCGCGATGCGCGCCGCCCCGCTGGGGCCGGTGGGCGCGGCTCCGGTGACGGCCGCGTTCCACGGCTTCCACCCGTCGATGGTCGCCCGTGCGCTGCCCGGGGTCTGGTCGCCGGGGTCCCCCGACGGGGCGCTCGCGGCCCGGCTCGCCGGTTCCGCCGCCGCGCTGCGCCGGTCCGGGCTCGACGGCGCCGGCCCGGCCGCCGACCCGGCCGCGCTGCACCGGGCCGCGGAGCTCGCCTGGGCCGCCGCCGGGGAGGTCGACGTCGACGGCCGCGTCCTCGCCGCCGCGAACGCCGCGCTGCCCCGCCCCGACGGCGACCTCGAGACCCTCTGGCAGGCGACGACGACGCTGCGCGAGCACCGCGGGGACGGTCACGTCGCGGTCCTGGTCGCGCGGGGTGTCGGCCCGGTCGCCGCGCACCACCTCAAGATCGCCGCCGGGGAGACCGACGGCGAGTGGCTGCGCACCGCCCGCGGCGTCGACCCGGACGCCTGGGCGGCCGGCGCGGAGGACCTGCGGGCCCGCGGCTGGGTCGACGCCAACGGCGCGCTCACCGCCGCCGGCGCCGACGAGCACGACGAGATCGAACGGCTCACCGACCGGGCCGCCGCCCGCCCGTGGGGCGCACTCGGCCCGGAACGGACCGCCGAGCTCGCCGCGCTGCTGGCGCCGATGGCGACGGCGGTGCTCGCCGCCGGGGACGTGCCCGTACACGGCCCGGTCGGGCTCGTCCGGGACGGCCGGTGAGGACCGCCACGACGGTCGAGGCCTCCGGCGGTGACTGGCGCGAGACCGTCGAGTTCGTCGTCGAGGCCGAGAAGCTGGGCCTCGACGACTGCTGGGTCGCCGAGGCGTGGGGGTCCGACGCGCCGTCCGCGCTGGGCTACCTCGCCGCCCGCACCGGACGCATCCGGCTCGGTTCCGGGGTGATCCAGGTCGGCACCCGCTCGCCGGTCGCGATCGCCCAGGCCGCGCTGACCCTGCACGACATGTCGCAGGGACGGTTCCTGCTCGGGCTCGGCCCGTCCGGCCCCCAGGTCATCGAGGGCCTGCACGGGGTGCCGTTCGCCCGCCCGCTCACCCGGCTGCGCGAGACGATCGAGGTGGTCCGGGCCGCCTGCGCGGGGGAGCGCATCGCCTACGACGGCGAGACCGTCGCGATCCCGCTGCCCGGCGGACAGGGCCGCCCGATGCGGCTGTCGACCACGCCGGTGCCGGACCTGCCGGTGTTCGTCGCCGCGCTGTCCCCGCGGATGCTGGAGCTCACCGGGCGGGTCGCCGACGGCTGGCTGGGCACGAGCTTCGTCCCCGAGGGTGCCGACGCCTACCTCGCCCACCTCGACACCGGTCTGCGCGCCGCCGGGCGGGACCGGTCCGCGATCGAGGTCTGCCAGGGCGCCGAGGTCGCCTTCGCCACCGACGAGGCCGACCAGGCGGCGATGGTCGACGCCCGCCGCCCCGGCATCGCGTTCAGCCTCGGCGGGATGGGCACCGCGGAGCGGAACTTCTACTTCGACGCCTACCGCCGCCAGGGCTGGGGCGAGCGGGCCGACGCCGTCCGCGCCGCCTGGCAGGGCGGGGACCGGGCCGGCGCCGCGGCCCTGGTGACCGACGAGATGGTGCTGGGGACGACGCTGGTCGGCACCGAGGAACGGGTCGCCGCGCGGTTGCGGGACTGGGCCGCCGCCGGCGTCGGCACCGTCCGGCTCTACCCGGCGGGGGAGACCCTCGACGAGCGCCTCACCACGCTGGCGCGGGCCGTGGAGCTGGCCCGCGCCGCGGGGTGATCACACGTCGGCGGCGCGCTTCTCGGCGAACCGGCGCCACGCCGTCCAGACCAGGCCGGCGAGGAGCAGCAGGTACAGCACGACGGTGATCGGGCTCGACACCAGCACCGCCGGGTCGTTGTCGGAGTTGCCCATCGCGTCGCGCAGCGAGTACTCCGCCAGCGGCCCGAGGATCACCGCGATCAGCACCGGCGCGACGGGGATGTCGTAGAGCCGCATCGCCAGCCCGAGCACGCCCACCACCAGCATGATCACCAGGTCGACCTGGCTCGCCCCGGAGGCGTACACGCCGAACGCGGCGAACACCGCGATGCCCGCGTACAGGTAGGACTTCGGGACCCGCAGCAGCTGCGCCCACAGCGGCGCGAACGGCAGGTTGAGGATCAGCAGCACGATCATCGCCAGGAAGAACCCGGCGAGCAGTGCCCACACGATGTCCCCGGAGCGCTCCAGCAGCAACGGGCCCGGCTGCAGGCCGTACTGCTGGAACGCGGCGAGCAGGATCGCCGCCGTCGCGGAGGTGGGCAGGCCGAGCGCGAGCAGCGCGCCCATCGCGGTGCCCGCGGTGGCGTTGCCCGCGGCCTCCGGCGCCGCGACGCCCTCGATGGCGCCCTTCCCGAAGGTCGGCTCGGCCTTGCGCCGGTCGAGCCTGCGCTCGGTCCCGTAGGCCAGGAACGTCGGCACCTCGGCGCCACCGGCCGGGATGACACCGAACGGGACGCCGATCGCCGTGCCGCGCAGCCACGCGGGCAGCGCCTGGCGGAACTCGGCCTTCGACAGCCACCACCGGCCGGTCGGCATGACGGCGCTGGTCTCCTCGGCCCGGCCGACCTTCGCGGCCTGGCTGAACACCTCGCCCAGCGCCAGCAGCGACACCGTGATCACGACGATCGAGACGCCGTCGAGCAGCGGGGAGAAGCCGAAAGAGAACCGGGGTGTGCCGGTCGGCTGGTCGATCCCGACCAGGGCCAGGGTCAGGCCGATCGCGAGCGCGGCGACGCCGCGGATCGCGGAGTCGGCGACGACGGCGGAGATCGCGACGAAGGCGAACACGGCGAGTGCGAGGAACTCGGCGGGGCCGAACCCGGTGGCGAGCCGGGCGAGGGTCGGGGCGAAGAACACCACCAGCGCCGAGGCGACCATGCCGCCGATGAACGCGCCGATCGCGCCGGTGGCCAGCGCCTGGGCGGCCTTGCCGCGCAGCGCCATCCGATGCCCCTCGAAGGTGCTGGCGATGGCGGTCGAGTTGCCGGGGGTGTTCATGAGGAACCCGGCGATGGAGTCGCCGAACAGGCCACCGAAGTAGATGCCGGTGAACATGATCAGCGCACTGGTCGGCTCGAGGACGAAGGTCAGCGGCAGCAGCAGCGCCACGGCCATCGCCGAGCCCAGCCCCGGCAGGACCCCGACCGCGGTGCCCATCAGCGCACCGAGGAACACGAACAGCAGCGCGGAGGGGCTGAGGACGTGGGCGAAGCCGCCGAGCAGGTTGGTCAGTTGTTCCACGGGTCAGAACCCTCCGACGAAGCCGGCGGGCAGCGAGATCCCGAGCAGCATGCTGAACACGACCTGGACCGCCGAGGACACGGCGAGCCCGCCGAGCGCCATCGCGGGCCAGCGCCGGTTGCCCAGGGCGGCGGCGACGGTGACGAACAGCCCGGTCGCGGACAGGATCCACCCCAGGTAGGGCAGGACGACGATGAACGCGGCCACGCCGCCGACCGCGGTCAGCACGGCCGGGGCGTTCACCCCGGTGTCGGCCGGCGCGTCCCCGCCGGCGGCGCCCTCGACGTCGCCGTCACCGGTGGCCGCCGCGGCCGGGGCCGGGGCGTCGAACTCCGGCCGTGGCCGCAGGATGTCGAACGCCAGCAGCGCCGCGACCACGTAGCACAGGATCGCGACGATCCACGGCATGGTGGTCGGGCCGAACAGGCCGCCGTCTCCGACGACCCGCATGGTCAGCGTGCCGTAGGTCAGGAAGACCCCCAGCGCGGCGAGGATCGCGGGCACGACGAGCGCGCCCCGGGACAGGTGTGCAGGACGGCCGCTCATGCCAGCCCCAGCTCCTTCAGAAGGTCGTCGATGCGGGCCTGTTCGGAGACCAGATAGCGGTCGTAGTCCTCGCCGTAGGTCTCGCTGCGCACCCAGCGGTTGCGGGTCACGGCCTCGCCCCAGGACTCGGTCCCGACCATCTCGCGGGCGATCTGCTCCAGCTCCGCGCGGGCCTCGGGGGTGATCCCGGCGGGGGCGACGAGCCCGCGCCAGTTGACGAGGTCGACCTCGGGCATGCCCAGCTCGTCCATGGTCGGGGCGTCGACGCCCTGCAGGCGTTCGGGCGCGACGACCGCCAGCACCCGCAGCTGCCCGGACTCCACCAGGTCGCGGAAGTCGTTGTAGCCGGAGATCCCGACGCCGACGGTGCCGGCCGCGGTCGACAGCAGGCTCAGCGTGAGTTCGCCGCCGCCGGGGTGCGGGGTGTAGACCATCCGCTCGACGGGGATGTCGCGGGCCTGCGCGAGCTGGGCGGCGACCATGTGGTCGATGCCGCCCGCCGAGCCGCCGCCGATCGGTAGCGCGGCCGGGTTCGCGGCCCAGGCGGTGAGCATGTCGTCGAGCGTGCGGAACGGTGACTCGGCCGGGACCGCGACGACCTCGAAGTCCTCCGCGAGCCGGGCGATCGGCGTCGTGTCCTGCAGGCTGAGCGCGCTGCCGGACTGGCTGATCCCGCCGAGCATGACGGTGCCGGTGACCATCATGGTGGTCTCCTCGCCGGCGAGACCGGCGAGCTGGTTGAGGCCGATGGTCCCGGCGGCACCGGGGATGTTGACCACCTGCACGGTGTTCACGATGTTCCCGGTGCGCATGGCCTGCTGCGCCTCGCGGGCGACCAGGTCCCAGCCGCCACCGGCGGCCGCGGGGGCGATGAGGGTGAGGTTGGAGCGCGCCGCCTGTCCCTCCCCGGACCGGGCGGCGTCGGCGAAGGCGGTCACCGCGAGTGCGGCGACGAGGACGATTCCCAGGGCTGCGATGACCTGCCGTCGTGGCATGGGGGCAGACGTTGGCACACGTCCGCTCCGTCCTCCATGGTCCGGATCGGAAACTCTACGATCTCTGTGACCACAACGAACTTTTCTCCGGTATGTCCGTTCGGCGTGGTTAGTCTCCGTCCCGTCCGCGAACGCCTGATGGGGAGCGACATGACGATCTGTGTGGCCTACGGCCCGACGCCCGAGGGCGACGCCGCCCTGGACCTGGCGGTCCGCGAGTCCCGGCTGCGGGGCGCCCCGCTGACGGTGCTGGCCACCGGCCGCCAGGAGCTGTTCGACGCCGACGGCACCGGGACCCACGACCACGCCTCGCTCGAGGTGACCATCGGGTCGCGGCTCGCCGGGCTGCGCGCCGAGGGTGACCCGACCACCGCGGTGCGCGTCGTCGACGACGGCGGCGACCCCGCCGAGGCGATCCTCGACCTGGCCGCGCAGGAGGACGCGCAGCTGCTCGTGGTCGGGGTGAGGCGGCGCAGCCCGGTCGGCAAGCTGCTCACCGGCAGCACCGCGCAGCGGATCATCCTGGACTCCCCGATCCCGGTCCTCGTGACCCACGCGGCGCGCTCGTAGGCTCGGCTTTCCCCAGGTCAGGCGCGCCTCACCGGGTGTCGGACGGATCACGAACGGGTGTGGGCGTCCCGAGGGCGGGGCACTCCCGGTACATCCCGAACCGACATCGGAAGGAGCGGTGGGCACCATGGCCACCCCGATCACCAGCCCGCTCGACAGCGGCGCCACCGACATCACCGGCGGCGTGCTGCAGGAGACCCTCGTCGACCTCGTCGACCTGTCCCTGGTCGCGAAGCAGGCGCATTGGAACCTCGTCGGCAGGCAGTTCCGCGACATCCACCTGCACCTCGACGAGCTCGTCGACCTGGCCCGCGAGCACGGAGACTCGGTCGCCGAGCGGGCCGCCGCGATCGGCGTCGCCCCCGACGGTCGCGCGAAGACCGTCGGCCGCGACACGGGGCTGCCCGAGTACCCGGCGGGCTACGTGTCCGACTCCGACACCGTGCTCACCATCTCGGCGACCGTCGACGCCGCCGTCGACCGGCTGCGTCCGCGCATCGAGCAGGCCGGCAAGGCCGACCCGCTCACCGAGGACCTGCTCATCGAGCTGGGGCGCGCGCTGGAGGAGGCCCGCTGGATGTGGCAGGCGCAGGCCGCCGGCTACCGCGGCGAGGTCTGAGCAGCACCCGCACGACCACCGGCCCCGGGCGTCCCCACCACGACGTCCGGGGCCGTCGTGTGTCCGGGGTCGTGGTCTCCGGGGTCCGGCTCAGCGCACCGCTGTCGCGGCCGCGGTGACCGTGGCCCGCCAGATCGCCATCGCCGCCCAGAGCACGAACACCCCGACCGGCAGGGGCAGGGCGTCGGGGAGGTCCGCACCGTAGGACGGCCGTAGCCCGCCGGTCCGCCACACCCGCCCGGCCTCGTTGACCGCGTCGGCCGTGGTGAGCAGGGCGAAGCGGCGCCCGATCCCGGAACCGGTGAGCCGGTAGGTCAGGTCGCCGAGCTCGACGGTCCACCGCGGGCGGGAGAGCGGCCCGTCCGGGTGGTCGACCGATCGCTGGATGTGCGCCCGGATGTCGCCCTCCAGCGCGAACCGGGCGATCCCCTCCGACCGCAGCGCGTAGGGGTGTCCGTCGATGACGAGGTCCCGGTGGGAGTGCCAGGCCCGCGCGCTCCACCCGGTGACGGCCCGGCCGTCGGCGGTGACCTCGTAGCGCACACGGAGCAGGCCCGCCGGGGTGGAGGTCGCACGCAGCTGCACCCGCCCAGCGTGCCACCGGCGCCGCCGCCGCGGGAGGATCACGCGGTGAACCGTGCGGTGGTCCTCGCATTGCTGGCCGCGTGCGCCGGGGTGGTGGACGTCTGGGCCGTGGTCGCACTGGGCGGCGCGTTCGCCGGTGTCGTCACCGGCAACCTCGTGACGGCCGGGTACGCCCTCGCCGTCGCCGAGCCGGCCCGGCTGCTGCCGCCTGCGGTCGCGGTGGCCGGGTTCGTCGTCGGCGTCGCGCTGTGGTCGCTGCTGCGACGCCGGTGGCCGACGGCGGTGTCGGTCCCGCTCGTCGCCGAGCTGGCGGTGCTCGTCGTGCTCGCGGTGGCCTGGCCGCTCGCCCCGGGCGCGACGCTCCCGCTGCTCGCCGGCGCCGCACTGGCGATGGGCGGGCAGAGCAGCGTCGCGCAGCTGCTCGGACAGTCCACGACGTACATGACCGGCACGCTGACCGGCGCCGTGTCCGACCTGGCCACCGGCGACGGGCGGCGGTGGCCGGCGCTGCGCCAGCTCGCGGCGATCGTGCTCGGCGCCGTCGCCGGCGGGCTGCTCCTGGCGCAC
This sequence comes from Pseudonocardia sp. 2-7, assembly GCF_056341085.1. Lineage (NCBI taxonomy): Bacteria > Bacillati > Actinomycetota > Actinomycetes > Pseudonocardiales > Pseudonocardiaceae > Pseudonocardia > Pseudonocardia sp. 2-7. Next base: position 3,662,579 of record NZ_CP094507.1, on the reverse strand, counting down.
CTGCCGGCCGTCGTCCCGGCGCTGGCGGCACTGCTCGCCGCGGCCGCGGTCGTGGTCCGTGCCGTCGGGGGACCGGCGGGTGTAGGATGATCCGGTGGGGCCCACCGCCCCGCAGGACGACGACGTCGAAGGAGCACCGACCGTGCCGCTGCATCCGCAGGTGGAAGCCCTCCTGAACCTCATGGCCGAGCAGGGCGGGGCGCCGCCGGAGACCATGACCGTCGCGCAGAACCGCGCGATGATCCGGGAGATGGCCGCGGTGTCCGGTCCGCCCGAGCCGGTCGCGGCGGTCCGCGACGACCGCGCCGGCGACGTACCGGTGCGCATCTACAGGCCCGAGGGCACCGGCCCGTTCCCGGTCCTGGTCTTCTACCACGGCGGCGGCTGGGTGATCGGCGACCTCGACAGCCACGACCCGGTCTGCCGGTCGCTGGCCAACCGGTCCGGCGCCGTCGTCGTCGCGGTCGACTACCGGCTCGCCCCCGAGCACCGGTTCCCGGCCGCCGTCGACGACGCCGTCGCCGCCCTGGAGTGGGTGCACGCCCACGCCGCGGAGTTCGACGGCGACCCGTCCCGCATCGCCGTCGGTGGCGACTCCGCGGGCGGGAACCTCTCGGCCGTCGTCGCCCAGCACGCCCGCGACCACGGCCCCGCCCTGCGGTTCCAGCTGCTGGTCTACCCGGCCGTCGACGCCGCCGACCAGAGCCCGTCGATGACCGAGAACGCCCAGGGCCCGCTGCTGACCGTCGCCGGGATCGAGTGGTTCATGGGCCACTACCTCACCGGCGAGCAGGACGCCCTGGACCCGCGCATGTCCCCGGCCCGCACCACCGACCTGTCCGGGCTGCCGCCCGCGCTGGTCGTCACCGCCGAGTTCGACCCGCTCCGTGACCAGGGCGCCGCCTACGCCGCAGCGCTGAACGCCGCGGGCGTGAAGACGGAGCTGCGCGAGTCGCCGGGCATGATCCACGGGTTCCTGCAGTTCGGTGCCGCGATCGACGACAGCCGCGCCCTGCTCGACGAGGCGGGAGCAGCCCTGCGCGCCGCCCTGGCCTGACCCGGTGCGCCCTCACCCCGGGGTTGCCCCCAGGGGCACTTTCGTGGCTTAGAGGGCTACGAGGGTGACCCTGGGAGCAGCCCGGGCGGGGTGGGGGTGGCCGGCCACGCAGCGGCGTGGGAATGCGGGCCCCGGGCCGGTCGTTGCCGATGCTCAGTAGGCCGTCCGACCCGAGGAGCACCGTGCCCCGCCTGTCCCCGCCGGTGGCGTTCGCCGTCGTCGCAGCGACGTTCGTCTGGTTCCTCGCCGCGTCGTCCGCGCCGTCCCCGCTCTACGTCGTCTACCAGGAGCGGTTCGCGTTCACCGAGTTCACGCTGACCACGGTGTTCGCGGTCTACGTCCTCGCGCTGATCGCCGCCCTGCTCGTGGCCGGGTCGCTGTCCGACCACATCGGACGCAAACCGGTGCTGCTCGGTGCGATCGCGCTGGAGGTCGTGTCCCTGGTGCTGTTCCTGCTGGCCGACGGCGTCGGCTGGCTGCTCGTCGCGCGCGTCGTCCAGGGCGTCGCGACCGGTGCGGCGACGGCGACGCTGCCCGCGACGCTGGTCGACCTCGCCGCCCGCGGTGACCGGCCGGACCGGGCGGGTGCGATCAACGGGACCGCTCCGCTCGCCGGGCTGGCGCTCGGTGCGCTCGGCTGCGGCCTGCTCGTCGAGTACGCGCCCGCCCCGACCCGCCTGGTCTGGGCGCTGCTGGTCGCCGGCCTGGTCCTGGCGGCCGTGCTGGTCGCGCTGATCCCGGAGACGATCGACCGTCGGCCCGGGGCGCTCGGATCGCTGCGGCCGCGGGTCGGGGTGCCGCCACGGGTGCGGGCCGGCTTCGTCGCGATCGTGCCGATCCTGCTGGCCAGCTGGGCGCTCGGCGGGCTCTACCTGTCGCTCGGGGGCTCGGTCGTCGCGCAGGTGTTCGGGGTGCACGACCACCTGGTCGGCGGGCTCACCGTCGTCGCGCTCGTCGGGACCGGCGCGGTGACGGCGTTCGCGCTGCGCGGGCGGGTGCCGTCGACGCTGCTCGTCCCGGCGGCCGGGCTGCTGGCCGCCGGCACCGTCGTCACCCTGGCCGGGGTGTCGACCGGGCTGCTCGCGCTCGCCGCCGTCGGTGCGGTCGTCGCCGGGCTCGGATTCGGTGCGGCCGCCTACGCCACGTTCGGGACGATGTCCACGCTCGCGGCCCCGCACGAGCGCGGCGAGCTGTTCGCCGCCCTCTACACACTGGCCTACCTGGCGTTCTCGGTGCCGGCGATGGTCGCGGGCGTCGCCGCGACGCTGGGGGAGCTGCGCCCCACGGCGCTGGTGTACGGCGGCGTCGTCGCGCTGCTGGCCGTCGTCGCGGCCGTGCTGGGCCGCCGTGTGCCGGTTCCCGCGACCGGAGAACCGGTCCCCGCGCCGACCTGCGGAGCCTGATCGGCGGACGGCGCGAGCGGTATGCGTTACCCCATCCGTCGGTGAACGCGGGCAGGCGACCACTCGTCGCGTACTCCGCGGTGGGCGGGTGTCACGGGTTGTGACCGATGGTCTCGGCGTGGTTACGGTGTCGGCCGCTCCGGGTCCTCCCCGCACTCTGGCCCGGGCGGTACCTGCTCCCCGAGGTAGAGGAACGACCATGGCTGGACGACACCGCAAACCCACCGAGACCGGCCGCCAGGTCGCCCGGATCAGCGCGTTCGCCGCGATGGCGGCCGCCCCGCTGGGCGTCGCCGGGACCGCCTCGGCGGCCGAGTCGACCTCGTCGGCCCCGTCGGCCCCGTCCGTCGAGCGCTCGGCCACCTGGGAGAAGCTCGCGCACTGCGAGAGCACCGGCAACTGGGACGCCGACACCGGCAACGGCTTCAAGGGCGGCCTGCAGTTCACGCCGTCGACCTGGAAGGAGTTCGGCGGCCGCCAGTACGCGCCGAGCGCGGAGCAGGCCACCAAGGCCCAGCAGATCGAGATCGCGAAGAAGGTGCAGGACGAGCAGGGCTGGAAGGCCTGGCCGGCCTGCACCAAGAAGCTCGGCTGGCGCTGACCCGCCACACTGGCCGCATGGATCTGGACGCGGTACGGCGGATCGTCGCCGAGGACTCCGGGCTGTGCACCGTGGCGGTCGTACGCGCCGACGGCCGCCCGCACACCTCGCTGGTCAACGCCGGTGTGCTCGACCACCCCGTCACCGGCGCCCCGGTGGCCGCCTACGTCACCTATGGCCCCGTCAAGCTGACGGCGTTGCGTGCGCGACCCGCGACGTCGCTGCACTGGCGGGCCGGGTGGCGCTGGGTGGCCGTCGAGGGCAGCTCGGAGATCATCGGGCCGGACGACCCGCGGGACGGCGTCGACGTACCGCAGCTCCTCCGGGACGTGTTCGTCGCGTGCGGCGGGACCCACGACGACTGGGCCGAGTACGACCGGGTGATGGCCGAGCAGCGGCGGGCCGCGGTGCTCGTCGTGCCGGAGCGGGTGGTCGGGAACCACTGACCGGACGACCCACTGCCTGATTTCCACTTGCCTGTCCGGTACGTCACGCGGTGCGATGGTCCGCGTGAGGATGTCGTGACGGCCGGGCAACCCGGCCCGCAGCCGGTCGGCCCGCTCGGGACGGCGGAACGCGCACCGGCGCCGGACCTCGCCCGCGGGGCGATGCTGTTGCTCATCGCGCTCGCGAACACACCGTTCTACCTGTACGGACGGGCCCACTCCGAGGCCGGTTTCCACCCGGTCGAGGGTTCGCCCGTCGACCGGGTCGTGCAGGCCGCGCTGATCATCGGCGTGGACATGCGGGTGTACCCGATGTTCGCATTCCTGTTCGGGTACGGCCTCGCGGTGATCCGTCGGCGGCAGGCCGAGGCCGGGGTGCCGGACGCCCGGGCCTTCGCGGTGCTCCGCCGCCGCAACCTGTGGTTGATCGCGTTCGGTCTCGTGCACGCCCTGCTGCTGTGGGGTGGCGACGTCCTGGGCGCGTACGGCCTGTGCGGGCTGGTGCTGACCTGGCTGTTCCTGCGACGTTCCGACCGGACCCTGCTGGTGTGGTCGGCGCTGGGCACCGTCGTCCTCACGGCGTTCGCCGCGTTCTCGCTCTACGGTGCCTGGGCGGTCGTCGTCGAGGGAGTGCCGGTGCAGGGCGGAGGGCTCCCCGCCTTCGTGACCGCGAGCGCCTCGGCCACCGACCCGCTCACGGCGGCGCTGGACCGGATGCTGCTGTGGCCGTTCATCGTGCTCGGCCAAGGACTGTTCGGGATCGCGGTACCGGTTGCGATGCTCCTCGGGGTCTGGGCCGCCCGGCGCAGGGTGCTGGAACGGCCGGCCGAGCACCGGCGGCTGCTGTGGCCGGCGGCCGTCCTGGGGATCGCGGTCGGCTGGCTCGGCGGGCTGCCGCACGCGCTCGCCCACGTCGGCGTGCTGCCGGAGCTCGGCACGGTCGTCTGGGCGTTCACCGCCGTACAGATGGTCACCGGGTTGGTGTGCGGGATCGGTTACGTCGCGGTGTTCGGTCTGCTCGCCGCCCGGCTCGAGGGGCGGCCACCGGGGCGGGTCGCGTCGGCGGTGACCGCGCTCGGCAGGCGGTCGATGACCGGCTATCTGGGACAGTCCGTGCTGTGCGCGCCGGTCCTCGCGGCCTGGGGGCTCGGGGTGGGTGGGCTGCTGGGTAGCGCCGGGATGGCCGTCTACGCGGTCGGGGTGTGGACGGTGACTGTCGCTGTCGCCGTCGCACTCGAACGGGCCGGTCGTACGGGCCCGGCCGAGCAACTGCTGCGGCGGCTGGTGTACCGGCCGGGGCGGTGACCCGGCGGTCGGGCGCGGCCATCGGTACCCGACCGCGGACCCGGCGGAACCGCCGCGGCCCGGGCCTCGTCCAAGCCGCATGACCACCTACGCCCACGACCCGGTCGCCTCGACGATCGTCGCCTGCTGGCCCACCGGCGACGGCGCCGTCGCCTGCCGGGCCGCCCGCGTCCCGAAGGCCCTCGACCACTCCCTGGCCCGCCGCACCGCAAAGGCGCTGAGCGCCCTGTCGACGCACCTGTGGGCCGCCTACGCCGACCAGGCCGCCCACGAGCTCGACCCGGCGGCGCTCGCCGCGGCCGTGCGGCACCCGAACCAGCCGGTCGGGGACCTGCTGCGCGTCATGGAGGACGGCTGTGCCGAGACCGCGCACCTGCTGGGCCGGATCGTGGCGCGGGCACCGGGACGGGCGTTCCGCGACGCCGTCGTCGCCGACGTCCGCGCCGAGACCGACGCCGTCCTCGACGCCGACGACGGCGTCCTCACCGGACGCTCCGCCCAGGCCGTCGTCCACCCCCGGAGCGACGCCCCGGCCGAGCAGCTCCTCGTCGCCCACGCGCTGCTGCACGACGACCCGCTCGGCCCGCCCGCGATCGTGACGTCGGTCGAGCCGAACGCGGCCGCCGTCGCGACCCTGCGCTGGCTGCGGGCCTCGGCCGTGCTCGTCGCGGAGCGGGTCGGGCACACGGTGCCCGACGTCGTCGCGCTCGCCGAGGCGATCGGGCACGAGGACCTCCCGGTGGCCCGGCACGTGCTGTGCACCCTGGCCGGGGTCGGTGAGGAGGAGGTGGTCCTCGACCTGCTCCAGGAGGCCGTCCTGGCCCGCCAGGGCTGGTTCATCGTGTGCCCGGAGCAGCCACCGCATCCCGAGGAGGGCCACCGGGCGGTCTCGACCGTGCTGGACCCGCTCGACCCGGCGTCGTGCCTGCTCGACGGCCTGGTCCGCGGGCTGCACGGCTGTTTCCGGGTGTGGCTCGACGACGTCGTGGCCCGGGAGACCCCCGGCACCGACCCGCGGCTGGTCGGGACCGCCCGGACCGCGGCGCTGCGCCTGCGCTACACCGACGAGGTGCGGCGCTCGGTCCGGGCGGGCCGCTGAGCGGCTCGGCCGGCGACGACCGGCCCGGCGACCACCGGCCGTCACCGGGGCGCGGCTGGAGGATCACGCCGTTCCGGGCCGGCGCCCCGCGAGCATCTGTACCGCGGTCCCGGCGACGGGCAGCACCAGCAGCAGCGCGAGTGCCGCGCTCAGCCCGACGACGGCGGCGAACCCGCCGATCACCGCCGCCCCGATCCCGGCGCCGGTGAGGAAGCACAGCGTCGCCACCCCGATCGCGCCGCTGCGCCGGTCCTGCGGCACCGCCGTGCCGACGGCGGCGATCATCGCGGGCTGCCCGGTGCCGAACGCCAGCGTCACCAGCATCGGCGCGAGCGCCAGCACCCACGGCAGGTGGCTCGCCACCCCGGCCACGGCCACGACCAGCCCGACGACGGTCGTCGCGCAGGCGCACGTCAGGGTCTGCCGCGGCCCGATCCGGGCCTGCAGGAACGCCGACGCCGCCGGGCACGCCAACGCCACCACCGCCGACGGCACCAGCACCAGCCCGGTGGCCAGTGGGCTCCAGCCGCGCTCGGCGAGCTCCAGCGGGATGCCCAGCAGCAGGGCGAACCAGCTGGCCGGCACCGCCGAGGCGCACAGCGAGCTGCGCACCACCGTCGCGTTGCCGACCACCCCGCGCGGCAGGAACCCGTCGGGCCGGGCCCGCACCCACAGCGCCGTCACCGGGACGCCGACCGCGAGCAGCACCCCACCGGCGACGGCCGCGACCGCACCCGCGCTGGGCGACTGCACCAGCAGCACCAGTCCGGACACCGCCGTCGCGACGATCGCCGCACCCACCAGGTCCACCCGGGCGCCGTCGCCGCGGACCACCGAGTGCCGCCACAGGTAGGGGACCGCGAGCAGCGCCAGCACCGGCAGCGCGACCGCGGCCCGCCAGCCGCCCACCGTCGTCAGCGCCCCGCCGATCAGCGGGCCGAGCGCGGACAGCGCGGCCGAGATCCCGGCCAGCCGCCCGAGCACGCCGCCGCGTCGTTCCGGCGGGGTCCTGGCGGACAGCAGCGCCGAGGCGAGCACCGGGACCGAGGCCGCGCCCAGCCCCTGCACGATCCGGGCGGCCATCAGCAGGCCGAAGCTCGGCGCGGCCGCCGCGGCGAGCGCTCCCAGCCCGAGCAGGCCCACCCCGACACACAGCGGCACCCGGATGCCGACGGCGTCGGCGAGCCGTCCGTGCACCGGCGTCGCGACGGCCAGCGCGACCGCGTACCCGCTCACCATCCAGGTCGCGACCGCGGTGTCGACGCCGAGCCCGTCGGCGAGCAACGGCAACGCGACCGTCACCCCCGACGTCGAGGTGCCGGCGAGGCCGAAGAGGAGTCCGAGCACGATCGACAGGAGCACGCGACGATCCTCACCCGCCCGGGCGACCGGTGCACCGTGATTCGCTGTGAACCGTGCCGAACCGACCCGTCATCCGCCCGGCGACCGCCGAGGACGCCGACGCCTGCGCCGCCGTCTACGCCCCCTACGTCCGGGACACCGCGATCAGCTTCGAGGCCGAGCCGCCGGGCCCGGTGGAGATGGCCGAGCGGATCGCCGCCGCCCGCGAACGCCACGCCTGGCTGGTCGCCGTCGGCCCCGGCGGTGAGGTGCTCGGCTACGCCTACGGCGGGCCGTGGAAGTCCCGCGAGGCCTACGCGTGGACCTGCGAGGTCTCGGTCTACCTGGCCCCGTCGGCGCAGGGGCGGGGGCTGGGCCGGGCGCTGTACGAGGCGCTGTTCGCCGAACTCGTCGCGCGCGGCATGGTCGTCGCCGTGGCCGGGATGACCGTGCCGAACGAGGCGAGCGCCGCGCTGCACCGCGTCCTGGGGTTCAGCGAGGTCGGGACGTTCCGCGGTGTCGGCTGGAAGCACGGGGCGTGGCGCGACGTGACCTGGTTCCGGCGGGCGCTGGTCGAGGCGCCGCCGGACGGCCCCCGGGACTGACACCGCCGGGCGCGTGCGAGGATCACCGCCCGTTGCGCCCCGCACCGTTCCGGCCCACCGGCCGGGATCGGCGCCGGCGCGCCCCGCCCGTGACCCGGGCCGGGGGAGCGGTACCGCACGGGGAGCACCATGGACGGCCTGCGCCGTGAACTCGACGGACGCCAGATCGGCATGATCGCCGTGGGCGGCGCGATCGGCACCGGGCTGTTCCTCGGCTCCGGGCTCGCCATCTCCATCGCCGGGCCGGCGGTGATCGTCGCCTACGTCGTCGCCGCCGTCGTCGCGCTGGTCCTGGCCTACGCGTTGGCCGAGATGGTGGTGCGCCACCCCGAGGCCGGGGGATTCGGGCCCATCACCCAGCGCTACCTCGGGCACGGTGCCGGGTTCGTGCAGCGCTGGATGTACTGGGCGGCGCAGGTCGTGAACATCGGCAGCGAGGTCGTCGCGGCCGGGCTCTACCTGACGTTCTGGTATCCCGACCTGCCGCTGTGGATCCCGGTCGTCGGGTTCTCGGTGGTGATGCTCGCGGTCAACGCGGGCGCGGTCCGCTTCTTCGGCGAGACCGAGTACTGGTTCGCGATGATCAAGGTCGTGACGATCGTGGCGTTCATCGTCGTCGGCCTCGTCGCGATCGTGTTCGGTCTGCCCGGGCAGCAGCCCGTGGGCCTCGGCGCGCTCACCGCGCACGGCGGGTTCGCCCCGAACGGCCTCGGCGCGATCTGGCTCGCCCTGACCGTGGTGACGTTCTCGTTCCTCGGCACCGAGGCCGTCGCCGTCACCGCGGCCGAGTCCTCGGACCCGGTCCGCGACATCCCGCGCGCGGCCCGGCGCACCGTGGTGCGCCTCGCGGTCTTCTACGTCGGGGCGATGCTGGTGGTGGTGACCCTGCTGCCGTGGAACACCGTGACGACCGGCGACGACGTCACCGAGTCGCCGTTCGTCCGCCTGTTCGCCCTGGCCGGGGTGCCCGCGGCGGCCGCGGTGATGAACGCCGTGGTGCTGACCGCGGCGCTGTCGGCGATGAACACGAACCTCTACGTGACCGCGCGCATGACCTACTCGCTGGCCCGCGACGGCTACGCGCCCCGTTCGCTCGCCCGGGTCAACCGGCACGGCGCCCCGCAGCGGGCGCTCGCGCTGTCCGCCGTCGGCCTGGCGCTCGCCTCGCTGGTCTCGGTGTTCGCCGAGGCCACCGCCTTCCCGCTGCTCGTCGGGCTGGCCCTGTTCGGGGCGCTGGTGACCTGGCTGCTGATCTTCGCCGCGCACCTGGCGTTCCGCCGGTCCGGCGCGGGGCAGGAGTCCCCGGTACGGCTGTGGGTCGCCCCGTACACGACCGTCGCGGCGATGCTGTTCGTCGCCGCGGTGCTGGCGACGACGCCGTTCACCACCCAGTTCGCGACGGCGGCACAGGCGGGCGTGCCCTTCCTGGCCCTGCTCGTCGTGGTCTACCTGGTGGTGCGGCGCCGCCGCCGGCGGGTCACGCCTTCTTCAGTTCCGAGTGGAGCTTGAGGACGGTCTGGCCGTCCTCCTGCTCGAGCACGTAGGCGGGTTGTCCTCGGTCCCGTTGCGGGACTGCTTCGACCCGTCGATGGTCTTCTCGATGCGGTCGGTGGAGTGGTCCACGACCTTGCCGGTCGGGGTGCCGTTGCCCCAGTTCCACGCGACCCACGTGCCCTTGGCGAACTTCTGCGTCATGGGACCGGATACCCCCGCGCTGGCCGGTCAACCCGGCGCGGGGGAACGCCTCACCAAATCCGGACGCGCCGGTCCGGGTCGGTGTAGAGCCCGTCGTCCTCGGTCACCCCGAACGCCTCGTGGAACGTGTCGAGGTTCGTGACGACCGCGTTGCACCGCAGGTCCGGCGGCGAGTGCGGGTCGGTGGTGAGCCGCCGGATCGCCTCGGCGTCGCGGGTCACCGCCCGCCACACCTGCGCCCAGCCGAACAGCACCCGCTGCTCGCCGGTCAGGCCGTCGATCACCGGCGGCTCGGAGCCCTCGTGCGCGATCCCGTAGGCCTTCAGCGAGATCGTCAGACCACCCAGGTCGCCGATGTTCTCGCCGACCGTCAGTGAGCCGTTGACCTTGTGGTCGGGCAGGCCGGCCGGGGACAGGCCGTCGTACTGGTCGATCAGCATCTTCGCGCGGGACTCGAACTCGGTCCGGTCGGCGGCCTCCCACCAGTCGGTGAGGTTGCCGTCGCCGTCGTAGCGGGAACCCTGGTCGTCGAAGCCGTGGCCGATCTCGTGGCCGATGACTGCGCCGATGCCGCCGTAGTTGGCGGCGTCGTCGGCGTCGGGGTCGAAGAACGGCGGCTGCAGGATCGCGGCCGGGAACACGATCTCGTTGAGCCGCGGGTGGTAGTAGGCGTTGACCGTCTGCGGGGTCATCAGCCACTCGTCGTGGTCGACGGGGCCGCCGAGCTTGGCGTACTCGAAGTCGTGGCGCCACTCCGCGGCCCGGCCCGCGTTTCCGAGCAGGTCGGCCGGGTCGATCTGCAGGTCGGAGTAGTCCTTCCACTTCTCCGGGTAGCCGACCTTCGGGGTGAACTTGCCGAGCTTGTCCTGCGCCCGCTCCCGGGTTGCCGGGCTCATCCAGTCCAGGGTGGAGATCGACCGGCGGTAGGCCTCGACGATGTTGTCGACCAGCTCGGTGATGCGCTCCTTGGCGTGCGGCGGGAAGTGCCGCTCGACGTAGATCTTCGCGACGGCCTCGCCGAGCGCGCCCTCCACCAGTGACACCCCGCGCTTCCACCGCTCGCGCAGCTCCGGGGTGCCGGACAGGGTGCGGCCGAAGAAGTCGAAGTCGGCCTCGACCAGGTCAGCGGACAGGAACTCCGCGCACGACCCGGCGACGGTCAGCGCCAGCCACGCCTGCCACTGCTCCAGCGGGCGCCCGGCCCACAGCTCACCAGCCGCGGTGACGAAGCTCGGCTGGCGGACGATGACCTCGTCGTAGGCGTGCGCGGGCACCCCCAGCGCGGACTCCCACTCGGCCCAGTCGAAGCCCGGGGCGGCGGCGCGGAGCTCGTCGCGGGTCATCAGGGTGTAGGTCTTCTCGGCGTCCCGGTTGAGGACCCGGTCCCACGACGCGTCGGCGAGCGCGGTCTCCAGGTCCATGACCTGCTCGGCGACGCGCTCCGGCTCGGCCAGCCCGACCAGCTCGGCGAGACGCTGGAGGTGTTCGACGTACTTCGTGCGGATCTCCGGGTCGCCCTCGTCGCCGTAGTACGACTCGTCGGGCAGTCCCAGCCCGGCCTGGTTGAGGTTCACCAGGTAGCGGGACGAGTCCTTGAGGTCGGTCGCGATGAACTCGCCGAACAGCGCGGCACGGCCCTCGCGCTGGCGCCGGCCGAGCACGCCGGCCAGCGCCGCCCGGTCGGTCGCGGCGTAGATCTCGTCGAGCAGCGGGCGCAGTGGCGCGGTCCCGAGCTCCTCGGCCCGCTCGACGTCCATGAAGGAGCGGTACAGGTCGCCGACCTTGCGGGCCTCGGTGCCGGGCTCCGCCGAGGACGCGCACTCCTCGACGATCTCGTGGACCTGGTCCTCGGCCCGGTCGCGCAGGACGCGGAACGCGCCGTCCTGCGAACGGTCATCGGGGATCTCGTGGGTCGCCAGCCACCGGCCGTTCACGTGGGCGAACAGGTCGTCCTGGGGGCGGACGTCCGGGTCGACCCAGTTGAGGTCGAGACCGGACGGTCGCGAGGTCGGGGCGGACTCGGTGGTCGTCATGGGGCCATCCTGCCTGTCGGGTCCGACGGTTTCGAGCAGCCGACGACGACACGCCCGCGCCGCCCGGTCCGCTGCGGAAGTGGGAGTGCTGCGCCGGTGGTACCCGGAGGGCGATCCGGCAATCGTGATTCCGGCCGATTCCTCGGGCCGCGTCAGACAGGACGGATCAGACGCATGGTCCCGTCGGGGCGCGAGTCCATCGTGATGGTGTCGGCCTCCACGGAAGTTGGTAGAGCGACCTGTGGTGCCAACGCCGCGGACAGATGGGCGAACAGAGCCTGACTCCGACCGTTCTCGGCGGCCTCGTCGCTGGCGAACGCGGGCAGGAACCGGCCGGAGAAGGTGCTCGCCGTCAGAGGAGTCGAGGCCAGGCGGGTGAACAGCATCCGCATCCGGCGGACCTCGTCGGCGCGTGCCGCCAGATCGGCGTCGACAGTGGCTCGGAATGCCGCGAGCGGCGCGCCGGGGTTACGCAGCTGGGCCTCGGTCGCGGTGAGGACGGTCCGGCGGCTGTCCAGAGCGATCGCCCGGTAGGCGGTGTGGACGGCCAGCCCGAACGAATCCCAGCCGAGTGAGCCGACGTTGCCCAGCTTCTCCCGCAGCTCCGAGCCGGACGTCGTTGCCGCGCACTCCCTGGCGACCTGCTCCCACCCGTCGAGGAGCGCCACGGAGCGGTTGCGGATGACCTGGAGGTCCCGCATCGCGGCGCCGAGCCCGACGCTCTCGGGAATGGACGCACCGTCGAGCAGCGCGGCGTGCGCGGTCTCGATCGTCTGCTCGGCCGTCCTGAGCTCGGCCTCGTCGTCGAGCTCCAGCCGCACGGCCAGCCGGTCGACGCCCTTCTTGATCTCGCCGAGGGTGCGGGTCTGCTCGTCGCCGCCCAGCATCTCCGCAGCGACGGTGAGTGCGAGCAGCCCGACGCCGACCGGGCTCATCGACTTCGCCAGCGCTCCGGGACTCATCGGCAGGAGCCGCACCTGACCGGTGATGCGCCCGGCACCGTTCGTGGTCATCCCGCGATAGCCGCCGCTGACGGCCTTCATCAGCGAGTCGGTGCTGCCGCTGGGCATCTGCAGGATGAAGCGCTGACCGGTGGCGGTGACGGCCTGTCCCGTGCCGGCGACCGCCTTCGCCACGCCGTCGGCCAGCGCGCTCGTCGCGCGCAGGGGCTTGCGCCAGTCCGTGCCCGTCCCCGGGCTGGGCTCGGACCGCAGGATCGCGCCTTCCCCGCGGGCCAGGAGCTCCCACGGGTCGGTCGTGGCCGAGTCCCCCAGCGGGAGGACGACGGCGGTCGGCTCGGACGCTCCGGCGCTGCTCATACTCGGTCAACGGCCGCAGCCGCCCGGGGCAACGCGTCCCTCCGGGTGGTGGCGCGGACCGGAGCCCGCGGCACGCGTGTAGAACCGTCACCGATGACCGACATGTGGGACGACCTGTTCGAACCCCCGGACCCCGCCGACGTCCTCGGGGACCTCCACGAGGTCGCGACGAGCGTCTTCGACCTCTGCTACGACGGCTCCGAGCCGGAGTGGGCGGCGTGGGCCTGGTCGATCCTCACCCGGGCCGGACTGGCGGCCGCCGGCACCGAGTACGAGCGTGGCGAGCTGGTGCTGCGGCTGCTCGCGCTGAACATGTTCCACCGCGAGTTCTGCGCCCGCGCCCTCGACCTGGGCGTGCCGGGGGAGTGGGACGTCGACCCCGACCGCGTGCTGGGCGACCACCCGCGCCTGCACCCGGTCCTGCTCGGGATCATCGCGGAGCGGCGCAGCCTGGACCTCGCCGACTCCACCGACCCGGGGGACCTGGACTTCGACGTCTCGGTCGCCGCGACCGCCCTCGACGCGCTGGTGCGTTCGGAGTACCGGCGGGTGGTGCCGCTGCTGGTACAGGCGGCCGGTCCGGTGGACCTGGCCGCGTCGGTGTGGGCGTCCACCCGGGAAGGGGCGCGGTTCCCGCTGCCCGACACCGCGGTCCGCGAGCTGACGGCCGCGCTCACGCCCGCCGGGCACGCCGCGCTGGAGTGGGTCCGGGGCGGCGCGCGCCGGAGTTGACCGGACAGGACTCCGCCGGGTGGACCCCGCATTGTCGGCCACCGGAGCCGGCGCGCACCATCGCGGTGTGACGATCAACTTCGACGCGCCGGTCACCCGGCCCCGCACCACTCCCGCCATCGACCTGCTGGAGGGCGAGCGCCTGCTCGCCCGTCTGCCGGGCGACGGGCCGGACCGGAGCAGCGCGCGGTACGAGGCGTTCACCGTCACCCCGCTCGGACGCACCCTGGGCGCCGAGATCACCGGGATCGACCTGCGGGAGCAGGTCGACGAGCAGCTGCGGGCCGAGCTGCACCGGGCACTGCTGGAGTGGAAGGTCCTGTTCTTCCCCGGCCAGCACCTGACCAGCGAGCGGCAGCGTGAGCTCGCACTGCTCTGGGGCGACCTGGAGACCAACCCGATGCTCGACACCGGTGACTCCGCCGACGTCGTCCGTTTCGGCACCGGGAAGCGCACCTACGAGAACATCTGGCACGCCGACACCACGTTCCGCACCGCTCCGGCGATGGGCGCCATGCTGCGGATGGTGCAGACGCCGCCGTTCGGCGGGGACACGATGTGGGCCGACATGGCCGTCGCCTACGACAACCTCACCGACGAGGTGAAGGCACGCATCGACGACGCCGTCGCGGTGCACGACATGGTGCCCGGCTTCGCCCGGTTCGTGGACCCGGAGCGGCTGGCCCGCGGCCACGAGCTGTTCCCGCCGGTGACCCACCCCGTCGTCCGGACCCACCCGGAGACCGGGCGGCGCACGCTGTTCGTGAACGCCTCGTTCACCACCGCGATCGTCGGTCTGCCGCGCGAGGAGTCCGACGCGCTGCTGCGGCACCTGTTCGCCCAGGCCCACGTGCCCGAGTTCCAGGTCCGCTACCGCTGGTCGGAGGGGACGCTCGCGTTCTGGGACAACCGGGCGACCCAGCACTACGCCGTCGGCGACTACCACCCGCACACCCGGGTCGCCGAGCGTGTCGCGATCGCGGGTGACCGACCCTTCTGAGGCTCGGCCGGCCGAGTTCGAGTTGCCGAACACGGGGGCCCCTCGATACTGGGAGGAGGCGGTCCACCAGAGCGGCCGCCACCGCGAACCGGTCGGTCCGGCGTGTCCACACGCAGCAGGATCGGCGCCTCCCACGAGCGTCCGTACGCGCATCCCGCCCCGCCGCCGCCACCCGCGGCGGGGCGTGCGTCGGCATGCTCCGACCGCGAAGGAGCACCCCCGTGCCCGCGATCCTGTTCGGCTCCATCTCCACCCTCGTCGACACCTCCGAGCTGCAGCGCGAGGCGTTCAACGAGGCCTTCTCCCGGCACGGCCTCGACTGGCACTGGGACCGCGACGACTACATCGCCATGCTGGAGTCCAACGGCGGCGCCCAGCGCATCGCCGAGCACGCCGCGTCCACCGGTGAGACCGTCGACGCCGACGCCGTGCACGCCACCAAGTCCGAGGTCTTCCGGACGAAGCTGCGGGAGTCCGGCGCGACCCCGCGCCCCGGTGTCCGCGAGACCATCAAGGCCGCGCACGGCCGCGGGGTCACCGTCGGGCTGGTCACGACGACCTCCCGCGACAATGTCGACGCGGTCCTCGACGCGCTCGGACCGGACGTGACGCGCGCGGACTTCGCGCTGCTCGTCGACCGCGCGATCGTGTCCGCACCCAAGCCCGACCCGGCGGCGTACACGCACGCGATCGCCGCGCTCGGCGAGACCGCCGACAGCGTGGTCGCCATCGAGGACAACGTCGGTGGCGTCGCCTCGGCGACCGGTGCGGGTGTGCGCGTCGTCGCCTTCCCGAACGCCAACACCGCGGGTCACGACTTCTCCCAGGCCACCGAACGCGTCGAGTCGCTCGACGACGGTGCGCTGCTCGCCGACGTCACCCGCTGACGCCCGGCCGCACCCCTCCCGCACGGCCCCGACGGGCCCGGTCGTACCGACCGGGCCCGGCACGGGCGTGCCCACGAGTCCCATGCCCCGCCCCGGATCGACCTGATCGGAGACCAGAGGACATGAGCAATCCCCAGGCAGCGCAGACCCTGCCGCCGAGCCCCACACTGACCACGACCGACACCGCGTTCCGGGTCGAGAGCTGGGAACGGATCGAGTTCACCCTCTCCTACGTCGACGGCGCCTTCGCCGCGGAGAACACGCACGTCGCGGACCTGTACCGGGACCGGGGCCGCTGCCTGATGGTCGTCGACGAAGCGGTGCACGAGCTCTACGGCGACCGCATCCGCGCCTACTTCGACCACCACGGCATCGCACTGACCACGGTCCCGCTCACGATCGCCGAGACCGCGAAGAGCCTGCGGACCCTGGAGCGGATCGTCGACGCGTTCGCCGAGTTCGGGTTGAACCGCACCGAGCCGCCGCTCGTCGTCGGGGGTGGGCTGACCACCGACGTCGCCGGGTTCGCCTGCGCGTCGTACAAGCGGGGAACGCCCTACATCCGCATCCCCACCACGCTGATCGGCCTGATCGACGCCAGCGTCGCGATGAAGGTCGCGGTCAACCACGGGAAGCACAAGAACCGGCTCGGTGCCTTCCACGCCTCGCACGACGTGCTGCTGGACTTCTCGTTCCTGGCGACGCTGCCCGAGGCGCAGGTCCGCAACGGTGTCGCCGAGATGATCAAGATCGCGACGGTGGCGAACGCCGACCTGTTCGACCTGCTGGAGAAGTACGGCGAGGACCTGCTGGCCACCGGGTTCGGGCACCGGGACGGCACGCCGGAGCTGCGCGAGATCTCCCACCGCGCCACCTACGACGCCGTCCGCACCATGCTCGAGCTGGAGCACCGCAACCTGCACGAGCTCGACCTCGACCGGGTCATCGCCTTCGGCCACACCTGGAGCCCCACCCTGGAGCTGGCGCCGGAGACGCCGATGCTGCACGGGCACGCGATCAGCGTCGACATGGCGTTCTCCGCGACCCTCGCCGAGCGGCGCGGCTACATCTCCACCGGCGAGCGGGACCGCGTCCACCGCCTGTTCAGCGGGCTCGGGCTCACCGTCGACAGCCCGTACCTCACCCCTGAGCTGCTGACCGAGGCCACCGAGTCGATCACCCAGACCCGGGCCGGGCTGCTGCGCGCGGCGGTGCCGAAGCCCATCGGCACCTGTCACTTCGTCAACGACGCCACCCCCGCGGAGCTGACCGCGGCCCTGGCCGCGCACAAGGAGGTCGTCGCCGACCTGCCGACGGCGGCGGGCGGGGTGGACATGTGGTCGCTGAAGTGACCGGCGCACCGACCCGGCCCGCCCGCCCGGTCACACCGACGACGATCCTCGCCGAGCTGCTCGACGACCTCGTCACCCGCGCCGGGGCGGGCGCCGACCCCGACCTCGTCCGGGCCCGGGACCTGGCCGCGGGCCTCGACCCCTACCTCGACGAGCACACCTCGCCGGCGTCGTCGGCGCTGGTCGAGCTGGAGGCGCGCACCCGGTCCGCGGCGTGGACCGGGACCCTGGAGCAGGAGATGCTGTCCGGTCACGTCGAGGGCCGGTTCCTCGCGTTCCTCGTCGCCATGACCGGCGCCCGGCGGGTCCTCGAGGTCGGCATGTTCACCGGCTACTCGGCGCTCGCGATGGCCGAGGCCCTGCCCGACGACGGCGAACTGGTCGCCTGCGAGCTCGACGCCGACGTGGCGGCGTTCGCGCGGGACCGCTTCGCCGCGTCCCCGGCGGGACGCCGGATCCGGGTCGAGGTCGGCCCGGCCGCGGACACCCTGGAACGGCTGCGGGGCACCGCGTTCGACCTGGTGTTCGTCGACGCCGACAAGGCCGGATACGCCGGGTACCTCGACACCGTCCTCGACGGCGGCCTGCTCGCCCCGGGCGGGGTGGTCTGCGTCGACAACACCCTGATGCAGGGCCTGCCCTGGACCGGGGACCGGACGGCGAACGGCGACGCCATCGCCGCGTTCAACCGCCGGGTCACCGACGACCCCCGCGTGGAGCAGGTGCTGGTGCCGCTGCGCGACGGGCTGACCCTGATCCGACGGTCCGCATGAGCCGCACCACCGCCCTGAGGGGCCGGGCCCGTTCGTCGGGCCCGGCCCCGGCGCGGCTCGCCTCGGGCGTCGTCGCGCTCGCCGCCGCCGGGCTCGCCGGGCGTGCGCTGGGCACCGGCCGCGACGGCGCCCCGCGCGAGGGCACGGCGGCGACCCGGGTCCGTACCGCGGGCACCCTCGCCCTGCTCACCGCCGCCCTGCCCGCCGACCTGGCGATCACCGGCGTCGCCGCGCTGGCCGGGCTCCTGCGCCGTCGTGAGCGGGCCCGGCCGCACCGGCCGCTGACCGTGCTGCTCAGCGGCGGGAAGATGACCAAGGCGCTGGAGCTGGCACGGGCCTTCCACCGTGCCGGGCACCGGGTCGTGCTCGTCGAGCAGGCCCGCTACCGCTTCACCGGGCACCGCTTCTCCCGGGCGGTCGACGCGTTCCACGTCGTCCCCGCCCCGGACGCGCCGGGCTACGCCCACGCGCTCGCCGACATCGCCCGCCGGGAGGGCGCCGACGTGTACGTGCCGGTGTGCAGCCCCGTCGCGAGCTGGTACGACGCCGACGCCAAGCGGCTTCTCGAACCGTTCTGCGCGGTCGTGCACCCCGACGCCGACGTCGTCGCCATGCTCGACGACAAGCACCGGTTCACCGCGACCGCCGCCGGGTTCGGCCTGCCGGTGCCCGCGGCGCGGCGCATCACCGACCCGGCGCAGGTCGTCGACCACGACTTCGCCGCCACCCCGGGGCGCACCTGGATCCTCAAGTCGCTGCGCTACGACCCGGTGCGCCGCCGCGACCTGACCCGGCTGCCGCTCCCGACCCGCGCCGAGACCGCGGCGTTCGTGGCGACCCTGCCGATCTCACCGGACAACCCCTGGATCCTGCAGGAGTTCGTCGAGGGCACGGAGTACTGCACCCACGCCACCGTCCGCGACGGCGACGTCCGCCTGTACTGCTGCTGTCCGTCGTCGAGCTTCCTGCTCAACTACGACCACGTCGACCACCCGGCGATCGAGGACTGGGTGCGGCGGTTCTGCGGCGAGCTGGGGGTGACCGGGCAGCTGTCGTTCGACTTCATCGAGGCACCCGACGGCCGGGTCCTGGCCATCGAGTGCAACCCGCGCACCCACTCCGCGATCACCCTGTTCCACGACCACCCGGGCGTCGCCGCGGCCTACCTCGACGCCGGTGCCGGCACGCTCGTGCCGGCACCGGCCACCCGGCCGACCTACTGGCTGCACCACGAGCTGGGCCGGCTCCTCGGCGACCCCGGGTCATGGCGGGAGCGGCTGCGGATCGTGCGCGACGGACGGGAGGCACTGCTCGACGTGCACGACCCGTTGCCGTTCCTGCTGGTCCCGCACCTGCAGATCACCTCGCTGCTGCTCGGCAACCTCCTGCGTGGACGGCCGTGGGTGACCGTCGACGTGAACATCGGCAAGCTCGTCGAACCGGCGGGGGACTGAACCGTGCTGCGTGTCCTGCACCTCGTCGGCTCGGGCGTCGACGAGTTCTTCTGCGACCTGTCCCGGCTCTACGCCGCGGACTGCCTCGACGCGACCGCCGACCCGGCGCGCTACGAGTTCGTCGTCGCGTACGTGACGCCGCAGGGCTGGCGGTTCCCGGCCGGGCTCGACCCGGAGCAGATCGCCGCCGCGCCACTGCGGACCCTCCCCGAGGCGGTCGCCGAGATCGCCCGGGCGGGCGTGGACGTGATGGTGCCGCAGATGTTCTGCCGGCCCGGGATGACCCACCACCGGGCGCTGTTCGAGCTGCTCGGGATCGGCTACGTCGGCAACACCCCCGAGGTCATGGCGCTGGGCGCGGACAAGGCCCTGGCCCGCGCGGTCGTCGCCGAGGGCGGGGTCGCCGTCCCGGCGGGGGAGACGGTGCGCGCCGGGCAGGTGCCGACGGTCCGGCCGCCCGCCGTCGTCAAGCCGGTGGACACCGACAACTCGGTCGGGGTCACCCTCGTCCACGACCCGGACGGGTTCGGGGTGGCCGTGAAGGCCGCCCTGGTCCACGGCGACCGCGCCCTGGTCGAGGAGTTCGTGCCGCTGGGCCGCGAGGTCCGGTGCGCGGTGGTGGAACGCGACGGCCACCTGGTCGGGCTGCCGCTGGAGGAGTACCGGATGGACGCGGTCGACAAGCCGGTCCGCCTCGCCGACGACAAGCTCGCCCGCACCGGCGACGGCGACCTGCGCCTGGTCGCGAAGGACGCCCGGTCCTGGATCGTCGACGCAGGCGACCCGGCCACCGGGCCGGTGCAGGACGCCGCCCGCGCGGCGTTCCGCGCCCTGGGCTGCCGCGACTACGGGCTGTTCGACTTCCGCATCGACCCGGACGGCCGGCCCTGGTTCCTGGAGGCCGGGCTGTACTGCTCGTTCGCCCGCACCTCGGTGGTCGTCACGATGGCCGAGGCCGCGGGGATCGGCGTCGCCGACCTGTTCGCCGACGCCGTCACCCGCGCCGCCGCCCGCACCACCGCCCCACCCGGCTCCGACCGCTGATCCCGGCTCCCGCCGCCGGTGGGGCGCGCCGTCGCACCCCGCAGGTGGCCCGCGCACCCTCCGCGGCGGGTGCGGCGACCGCGTCCGGGGTGCGCGGCGGGAGCTCAGCGGGCGGCGCGGGGCCGGACGTGCTCGCGCACCATGCCGCGGTGCATGACCCGGTCCCCGACGACGCCGGAGTGGTCGGCGCGGTGCAGCACGCAGGCGTTGTCCCAGATCACGACGTCGCCCGGTGCCCACCGGTGGTCCAGCACGTTGTCCGGCCGCGTCGAGTGCTCGATCAGCTCCCGCACGGTCGCCGCGGACTCCTCGGCGTCCATCCCGCCGACCTCGGCGCAGCGGGCCGCGGTCGAGAGGTAGAGCGCGGTCCGGCCGGTGCGCGGGTGCGGGCGGAACACCGGGTGCCAGGCCTCGGTCTCGGTACCGGCGTCGTCGGGGGACAGCCCGGTGACGACGTGGCGGATGCTGCGGCCGTCGAGCCGGGTCCGCAGCGGCTCCGGGAGCGTCTCGTAGGCGCGGTACTGGTTGGAGAACTGCGTCGCGCCGCCCCGGGCGGGGACGGTCACCGCCCGCAGCGCGGTGTAGGCGGGCGGGGCCGCGACGTAGCTGGTGTCGACGTGGAACGAGCTGCGCGGCGGGGTGTCGCGGCCGACGTTGGAGATCACGTTGAGGTCCGGGTGGGTCTCCAGCGGCGTCTCACCGGTGGTGAACGCCAGCGGGCCGAGACCGCGGAGGAACGCGAGGAAGCCGTCGTCGCCGACGTCGTCCTGACCGCGCAGGACGAGGACGCCGTGCTCGGCGAGCAGCGCCCCGAGCGCGTCCGGGTCGAGGTCGGGCAGGGACGTCCCGGTGACGCGGGCGCCGACCGGATGCAGGGCCTCGATGTCCATCACCCGAGTGTGCGGGCGCCCGCGGTCACCCGCGCGCCGGACGCCGGGGTCAGGACGCCGTACGGCCCCACCGGCGGCGACGCGGGCGGTCGGCTGGCTCGTCCTCCATCGGGGCGGCGATCGCGAGCCGCCCGACCTGCTCGTTGAGGACCTTGAGGTGCACCCGGACGTCGTCGTGGGTCGGGTCCAGCACCGCCTGCTCGGCGATCTCCGCGGCCTGGTCGACCGACTGCTTCAGCGACGCCTTCGCCTTGTTCAGCCGGGCGGCGATCCGCTTCGCGGGCGGCTCGGTGAGCCGGAACCGTGCCGGCTCGATCGAGTCGCCGACGGCGGCCAGGCGCTGCACCGCCTCCAGCTCGGAGTCCAGCCGCTTGCCGATCTCGGTGAGCCACGTCCGCACCTGCATCGCCGAGATCACCGTGGTGATCCGGTGGAAGCGCTGCACCTGCTCGGTGCACTCGGCCACGTAGGTCCGCCAGTACCGCGAGAGCGGTGCGGGTGACGGCTCGGATCCGGGTCGCAGGAGTGACACGTGCGCAGGCTACCGGTGATCACGACGAGGTCGCCGTGGGTCACGGGATGCGCCCGTCCGTCGCCAGCACCGGCGCGTCGGCGGTCACGGTGTCGGGGTAGATCAGGCCGCTGCCGGTGTTCAGCACGACGACCGTCTCCGACCCGTCGAGCCACCCCGACTCCCGCAGCCGGCCCGCCGCGGCGACGCAGGCCGCGCCCTCCGGGCAGATCCAGGTGCCCTCGTCGCGGGCGAGGGCGTGCTCGGCGGCGAGCAGCTCGTCGTCGGAGACGGCGACGGCGGTCCCGCCGGTGTCGTACACGGCGTCGAGGACGAGGAAGTCGCCCAGCGCCTTGGGCACGGTGATCCCGAACGCGACCGTGTGCGGGTCGGCCGGGGCCGTCGACTCGCGCAGCCCGGCCTCGAACGCGTCGACGATCGGCGCGCAGCCGGTGGCCTGCACCGCGACCAGCCGGGGCAGGGGACCGGAGATCCAGCCGAGCTCCCGCATCTCCGCCAGGGCCTTGTGGATCGCGATGATCCCGACGCCGCCGCCGGTGGGGTAGAGGATGACGTCCGGGCAGCGCCAGCCGAGCTGCTCGACGATCTCGTAGCCCATCGTCTTCTTGCCCTCGATGCGGTAGGGCTCGCGCAGCGTCGAGGTGTCCTGGTACCCCGCCCCGACGGAGTTGCGGCGGGCGACGGCGTCGGCCACGAGCCTCCCGGCGTCGCCGATCAGGCCGTCGACCAGGTACAGCTCCCCGCCGGAGACGACGACCTCGCGCCGGGTGATCTCCGGGGCGTCGACCGGCATCGCGATCAGCGCACCGAGCCCGGCGCGCGCGGCGTAACAGGCCCAGGCGGCACCGGCGTTGCCGTTGGTGGGCATCGCGACCGCCCGGACTCCGAGCTCGGCGGCCCGGGACACCCCGACGGCGGCGCCGCGCGCCTTGAACGCCCCGGTCGGGACCAGCCCCTCGTCCTTCATCCGCAGGCCGGGCAGCCCGAGGCGGGCGCCGGCACGGG
Source organism: Pseudonocardia sp. 2-7 (assembly GCF_056341085.1). Taxonomy (NCBI): domain Bacteria; kingdom Bacillati; phylum Actinomycetota; class Actinomycetes; order Pseudonocardiales; family Pseudonocardiaceae; genus Pseudonocardia; species Pseudonocardia sp. 2-7. The sequence goes on along the minus strand of NZ_CP094507.1, from coordinate 3,640,006 downwards.
GGAGCGGGAGCAGCGGGGTCATGCCCTCGCCCATCGTCACCACGTGCGCGGGGTCCCGCACGGGCAGCACCTCGTGGTAGCGCCACAGGTCCGGCGGGCGGGCGGCGATGTCGGCCGGGGTCACCAGCGTGCGGGCCCGGTCGAGGTCGTAGCGGGCGAGCAGCGGGGCACCGGAGGCCGAGGTGCCCTGCACCGTGTCGGCGTCGAGGACCTCGCCGGTACGGGAGCACTCCAGGTGGGTCAGCGTCGAGAAGTCGGGCACGGGTCCAGCTGATCTCCCGCCGTGCCGTGGCGCAACCGGAGGGGTGCGGCGACGCGGGCAGGAGCAGGCCGCCACGACTACGCCGTTGCGACGATCCTGTTAGCCTCGGGAGCGTAAGCGTGAAAGTTCAACAATCGAGAGGAACCCATGCGCCCGCTCCCCGCGCCGCTCTCCGACATCGCACTCCTGCTCGTCCGGCTGCTCGTCGGCGTCGTCCTCGTCGCCCACGGCCTGCAGAAGCTCTCGGGTGGTGTCGGCGGGGTCGCGTCGGGCTTCGCCGGCATGGGCATCCCGCTGCCCACGGTCTCCGCGCTGTTCGTCATCGCGGCCGAGCTCGGAGGCGGTCTGCTGCTGATCGCCGGTGCCGCGACGACCGTGGCGGGGCTCGCCGTCGTCGTCGCGATGGCGGGGGCCTACCTCTTCGCGCACGTGGGCCTGAACCCGTTCGTCGACTCGGGCGGCTGGGAGCTGGTCGGCGTGATCGCCGCCGGTGGACTCGCGCTGGCCGCGACCGGACCGGGCCGGTTCTCCGTCGACGCGCTCGTCGCCGGACGCCGTCGCACGCCCGCCCGGCACGCGGTGGGTGTGTCCGCGGGGGAGTAGTACCCGCCCGCACGGGGGATCCCTCCGCATGCCCGAGGGCCACACCGTGCACCGGCTCGCGCGGCTGCAGCGCCGCCGCTACGCCGGACGGCCGGTGGCCGTCTCCAGCCCGCAGCGCCGCTTCACCACCGGCGCCGAGATCGTCGACGGGCGGGTGCTGGTCGACGTGCAGGCCCACGGCAAGCACCTGTTCCAGCACTACGGGCCGGACACCACCGTGCACGTCCACCTCGGGCTGTGGGGCCGGTTCCCGAACCGGAGGCTCCCCGAGGAGCCGCCCCGCGGCCAGGTCAGGATGCGGATGGTCGGCGAGACGCACTACGCCGACCTGCGCGGCCCGGCCGCCTGCGAGCTGCTCGACGACGTGGGTGTGAAGGAGCTGCGGGCCCGCCTCGGCGAGGACCCGTTGCGCGACGACGCGGATCCGGCGCGGGTCCGGGAGCGGTTCGCCCGCTCCCGGGTCCCGCTGGCCGCCCTGCTCATGGACCAGTCGGTGATCGCGGGCATCGGCAACGTCTTCCGCGCCGAGACGCTGTTCCGCACCGGACTGGACCCGATGACCCCGGCCCGCGACCTCGACGACCGGTCCTTCGCCCTGCTCTGGGACGACCTGACCGAGATGCTCCGCGACGGCGAGCGGCGCGGCCGGATCGAGACGCTGCGCCCCGAGCACGACCCGGCCCTGCTGGCGCCCCCCGACCGCGGCGCGGTCTGCGCCAGCGTCGTCTACGCCTACCGCCGCACCGGACAGCCCTGCCTGGTCTGCGGCGCCCCGATCGCGCACGCCGAGATCCGCACGCGGAACCTGTTCTGGTGTCCCGGGTGCCAGGCCGGAGGCACCGCCCGGCCGCTCACCGAACGGTGACGATGGATGTCCGATCTGTCCTGTACCGCGCGGTAGCGGTACCGTTGACGTCATGCTGTCGACCGGTCCCGCTCGTCCGGAAGCGGGGCGTCGGCCGATCGTCCGCTGGGACGCCGCGCTGTCCGGGGCCGCGCTGGCCGTGACCGGCATGCTGGTCGCCCTGGGCGTGTTCGGTGCCGTCTTCCTCGTCGCGTTCCTCGACTACTGCCCGCCGCGGACGTGCAGCTCCTCGGCCGTGCTCGTCTCGGTCGGCGGGTCGCTGGTGGTCGCGGCCGCCGCCGGGATCGCCGGTCTCGCCATGACCGTGCTGCGGGTCGTCGAACGACGCCCGGCCTGGCCGTTCGCGCTGGCCACCCTCGTCGTGACCGGCTCCGCCGTCGTCTTCGGGGCGGTCCACTACGCGAGTGCGATCGGGTACTGACGCATTCACGGGTCGATTCCCAGAATGCGTGCGCCGAGCCGGACCTCGCGGCCGGAACCGTTGCACGCGCCGCAGTGCCGCCACGATTTCGTGGCCAGTGCGCCGTACTGCCGCGGGGTGCCCTTGCAGCGCCCGCACCGGGTGAAGGGGTGCAGGTAGAGTGAGCCGATGTACAGGAACAGGGCCACCGCACCGATGATCACCAGAATGGTCGTGCCGCTCGCCCCGCTCTGTTCCTCGGCTGCGGACAGCAGAAACTCCGTCATTCTCGTCGCCCCCCGGTGAATGGAGCGCGACCCCCTGTCGCCGCCCCGGTCACCGAGGTTACGTCGCCGTTTACGGAATCCTTGACCGGTTAATCACTGTTGACGATCGCCGGTCCGCTCGGCTGCGTCCGCCGCCGCAGCGCGCTGCGCCGTCCGGCGGAAACCGACCGCGATCGCCGCCGACATCAGCATCATCACCGCGACCACCCACATCCCGGCGCGGGAGTCGCCGGTCAGGTCCTTCAGCCACCCCGCGACGAACGGCCCGGCGAACCCGGACAGGTTGCCGAAGGAGTTGATCAGCCCGATCCCGGCGGCGGCCCCGGCCCCGGTGAGGAACGCGTTCGGCAGCGCCCAGAACGGCGGGATTGCGGCGAAGACCCCGATCGCGCAGACGGTCACGCATGCCATGACCAGCAGCGGTGAGTCCATGTACAGCGCGCCCGCGATCGCGACCGCCCCGACGACGGCGGGGACGGCCACGTGCAGCCCCCGCTCGCCGCTGCGGTCGGAGTGCCGGGCCCACAGCACCATCGTCACCGACGCGATCGCGTACGGCACCGCGGTGATCAGACCGACTTCGACCAGCGAGTAGTCGGCGCCGAACTGCTGCTCGAAACCTGCGACGATCTGGGGCAGGAAGAACGCCAGTACGTAGAGCCCGAACACGATCCCGAAGTAGACGACCGAGAGGGCCACCACCCGGCCGTCGCGCAGGGCGGCGGCGACGCCGCGGTCCTGCCCGGCCGCCGCAGCGTCCTCGGCGGCGATCCGTTCCTCCAGTGCGACCGCCTGGTCGGCGGGCAGCCACCGGGCCCGGGTCGGGCGGTCCGGCAGCAGCCACAGCACCGCGATGCCCAGCAGCACCGCCGGGATGCCCTCGACGAAGAACATGAAGCGCCAGCCGGCGTCGAAGCCCAGGGCGCCGTCGCCGACCGAGATCAGCCACGTCGACAGCGGCCCGCCGACCACCGAGGACAGCGGCACGGCCAGGAAGAACAGCGCGACGATCCGCGCCCGCTCCACCCGCGGGAACCAGTAGGTCAGATACAGGATGATGCCGGGGAAGAAGCCGGCCTCGGCGACACCGAGCAGCACCCGCACGACGTAGAAGCCGATCTCGCCCTGGATGAACGCCGTCGACGATGCGACGACGCCCCAGGTCACCATGATCCGGGCGATCCAGATCCGGGCGCCGACCCGGTGCAGGATCACGTTGGACGGGACCTCGAAGAAGAAGTACCCGATGAAGAACAGCCCGGCGCCCAGGCCGTAGGCGGCCGCGGACAGGCCCAGGTCGGCGTTCATCGTCAGCGACGCGAACCCGACGTTGACCCGGTCGATGTAGTTCAGCAGATAGGCCAGGGCGAGCAGCGGGATGAGCCGCTTCGTCGCCGTCCGTACGGCCGTCGAGACCAGCACGCCTTCCCCCTCCGTTGCGGTGCGCACGCCCGCGCAGTCTCTCCGCCGGAGGGTCAGTCCTTCAACCAGGCGTAGGCGGTGTGCCGGGAGACACCGAGCGCCGCCGCCATCGCGCTGACCTCGCAGCCGGCCTCGCGCCCGGCGCGCAACAGCGCGCGGCGACGCTCGCGCGGCGCGTCCGCCGCCGCCCGCAGCTCCTCCAGCACGGCCGCGGACTCGGCGGATCCCCGGCGGCGGCCCACCCCGGGCCGGGAGAACGCGCGGACGGCGTCGGCGTCCCAGACCTTGCGGCCGCCCGGGCCGGGGTCGGGCAGCGGGGCCGGCGCCTGGCCGCGGGAGACGTAGGAGTTCCAGGTGCCCACCTGCACGCCCCAGTGGGCGGCGCACTCGTCGCTGGTCCATGTCGTCACGAGGGCCGAGCCTGTCACGGGGCGCCGGGTGCGTCGCCGCCGACGATGTGTCGATCTCGGTAAGCCGTTGTCGACGGACCGCCGGGGTCATCACATTCGATGATCAGGTCGTCACGGTCGGCGCCGGTCGAACCGGACGAGGTGTACGGGCGCGCGCGATTCTGCGCGCCCTACGGCCGCAGTGCGGTGACCACCCAGCGCAGCGACGTCCGGTCGGTGCAGGTGGCGAGCAGCTCGGCCTGCTCGGCGCTCTCGGTGTCGCGGCGACGGGTGTCGAACAGGTCCTCGACCAGGCCGGGCACGTCGCGGTGCTCTCCGGGCAGCGGCTCGTCGCCACCGGGCAGTCCGAGGCGGGCGACGACCAGGCGCAGCGTGCGGTGCCCGATCAGTCGCATACCCGGGGACAGCAGCGCGGAGTTCCGCGGGGGAGTGGTGCCGGCGGCGGGCTCCTGCCCGGGCAGCGGCACCGCACCGGGCGGCGTGCCGGGCAGGCTCACCGCGGACACGGCGATCACGCCGCCGTCGAGCAGGGCCCAGGCGTCGATCGCGGGACGGTGCGTCTCGCGACCCGACGCGGTGGCCAGTCCCTGGTCGGCCAGCCACCGGCGCAACCGCGGCCGCAGGTCCCAGCGCACGTCGAACACGCCCTCGGCCAGGTCGGACGGGGTGAACACCTCGTCCCACCGCGGGCCGCCGGACGCCCCGTTCCCGACACCCGTCTCGGGCTGGATCGCCATCTTCGTCCCCCGACCCGGGGCACGCGCGTTCCCGGGGAACCAGGATAGGACGGTCCGGACGGGCGTACAGGCTGGTGCACACGGCCGTACCCACAGGTGTGATGACACGACCGACGCGGCGGTGATCGGCGTCCCCGGAACGCCGATCAGCAGGCGATGTCACACTGTGTGAGCGATTATGCCGGTGTCTGCGTGACAGATGACACGATCGAGCGAGTCCGCCGCAGGCGGTAACGAGGCAGGATGAGTCGAGCGATCCACAAGTGACGGCGACGTGGAGGCGACATGGACGGGCAGTTCGACAGGGTTCCGGCGGTGCACCCGGGGATGATCCCCGCGGCACGGCGCTCGGTGGAGAACCTGCCGTCCGGACGAGGTGTGGTCGACGGCGAGCGGGGCCGCGTGCTGGCCCGCTACGCGCGGCTGATGCGGTCCGGCCGGCCGGAGGTCTGCCTGCCCGGGCGGCGCGAGATCTCCGAGCGCGAGCGGTTCGGCGCCTCCGCGACCGGCAGCGACGGCAAGGTCATCTACCCGGACCGGGACGCGGCCGAGTGTGCCGCCCGTGAGCTGGAGGCCCTCGGCGGGCGCCCGCAGCGGGCCTATCTGTGCCGGCGGTCCCGCCGCGGGCACTACCACCTGACCACCGACGCCGTCGCCCAGCGTCGTCGCGGCCCGGCGGAGCTCATCCCGCAGCCGCGCCGCGGCGACTGACCCGACCCGACGTCCGACGACCCCCGGTGCCCGCGGCGCCGGGGGTCGTCGCGCGTCCGGGGCCGGTTCCCCACGGATGTCACACCGATGTGATGCGCGGCACACGCTGATCGTCTAGCGTGGGATGTGGCGGCGGTCACGTCACCGCCGAGCCGACGTTCCCACCACCACGCATCGGAGGGCCCCGTGAACCCGCACCTGCTGGAGGAGCGCGTCGCCACCGTCAACGGCGGCCGCGATCTCGCCGACCCCGCCCGTGCCCGCCTGCGCGCCCACAAGGCCACCGCCGACGCCTGCCGACGGCGCGCCGCCGAGCGCCGTGCCGAGCTGGAGCGCGTCCTCTCCGGAGGCACCACCGGTGACGCCCTGGACCTCATGCTGGAGCTCGACGCGCTCGAGCGGGTGCAGGACCGCATCGACAACCGGCTCTCCGAGCTGTGCGACGCGCTCACCGAGCCGCGCACCCCGCGCTACGGCGACGCCCAGCCCGTGTAGCCGCGCCCCGCGGCCCGTGTGGATCACCCGCGCCCGTGGTTCGATGACCGGCGGACACCGCCGTCGGACCACGAGGGAGAGCACACGTGCGTGCAGTGCAGGTCAGCGAGCTGGACGGGCCGTCCGCGGTCCGCGTCGCCCAGGTCGAGCCGCCGGTCCGCGGTGACGGCGAGGTTCTGATCGACGTCGCCGCGGCCGGGGTGAACTTCCCGGACGTCCTGCTGACCAAGGGGATGTACCAGTACAAGCCGGAGCCGCCGTTCACCCTCGGCTCCGAGTGCGCCGGCACGGTGCGCGAGGCGGGCCCGGACAGCCGGTTTGCCGCCGGGGACCGGGTCGTCGCGTTCACCATGTCCGGGGTGTTCGCCGAGACCGTCTCCGCTCCGGAGCAGCACGTCTTCCCGCTGCCCGACGAGGTGGACTTCGCGGCGGGCGCCTGCCTGCCGATGAACTACCTGACCGCGCACTTCACCCTCGACACCCGCGGTGGCCTGCGGGCGGGGGAGACGGTGCTCGTCCAGGGCGCGGCCGGGGGCATCGGGACCGCGGTGATCCAGCTGGCGGCCGCGATGGGGGCCACCGTCATCGGCGTCACCTCCACCGAGGCCAAGGCCGAGGTCGCCCGGCGCGCGGGCGCGGCGCACACCGTCGGCGTCGACGGGTTCAAGGACGTCGTGAAGGAGTTGACCGGCGGTGCGGGCGTCGACATGGTCGTCGACCCGGTCGGCGGGGACCGCTTCACCGACTCGGTGCGCTGCCTCGGCCCGCTCGGCCGTCTCATGGTCGTCGGATTCACCGCGGGGGACATCCCGACGGTGAAGGTGAACCGGCTGCTGCTGAACAACGTCGACGTCCGCGGGGTCGGCTGGGGTGCCTACGCGCTGGGACGCCCGGACTTCATCCGCTCGGAGTGGGACGCCCTGCTCCCGCACCTGCGTTCCGGCGCGCTCGACCCGCTGATCAGCGAGCGCTTCGGCCTCGACGACGCCGCGACCGCCCTGTCACGCATCGACGACCGCACCGTCACCGGCAAGGTCGTCCTGCTGACCTGATCCGGGTCAGCCCGCCGGCTCGAGGTTGTGCCGGACCGCGGTTCGCGGCAGCGGCGCCGTGGTCTCGGCGGCCGCCGCGCGGGGCGCCGGGGTGGGGCCGACGTGGCGGTGCGGCGCCGGCACCACCACGGGCTCGGCGACGTGCAACCGGTGGCGGGCGGCGACCGCCCGCCCGGCCGGGCCGGTCGCGGTCAGCGCGTGCAGCGCGAGGGCCCGGTGCGCCGGGACCTCGCAGCGGCGCAGGAAGCGGTCCAGCTCGCGTACGGCGTCCCCGGGGTGGCGGGCGAGCGCCCACGCGGCGAGCTCGGCCTCGGCGACGTCGGCCCGCACCCCGCTCATCCGCACGCACACGTACTCGACGTCCTCGTCGGCCAGCTCTCCCGGCGCGGGCAGGTGCATGCCCTGCTCGGTCAGGTACTCGTGCACCGCCCACAGCCCCATCGGGGTCAGCGCGACGACCGTGGGGTCCGGGTCGTCGCGGTGCGCGACCCGGGACAGCTCGTCGAGCTCGTCGGCATCGAGGGTCTCGGTCAGCTCGATCGCGCCGAGCAGCTCGCAGGCGTCCAGCAGGGCCGTGACGTCGCGGCGCCACAGCCGCTGCTCGACGTCGCCGGCGAGGTCGTCGACCACGCAGCCGGCCTCGTCGTTGACGGCGTCGCGGACCTGGCGGTGGAAGTGCTCGAGCGGGACCTGCCCGCCGCCGGTGGCGTAGAGGCCGACCCACAGCATCGGGAACGCCTGCGACATCGACATCCCGAACAGCGACGGTGCGCCGAACACGTCGGTCCCGCCCAGGCTGTCGCCGAGGCGTCCGACCGACTCGAACACCCGGCGCCACAGCTCGATCGGCCGGTTCAGCAGCGGGCCCGCGCTCTTGACCGGCAGCAGCCGGCCGCGCACCACGCGGACCAGGCGCGCCGAGCGGGCCCAGCGCAGCAGCAGCGACACCTCGGGCAGGTCGTCGCTGGTGCGGGCGGTCTCGCGGTAGATGTGGTCGAGCTGCAGGTGCGCGGCGAGGTCGAGCGCGTCGGTGCGGTCGAGTCGGCCGTCGGAGGTGAGCCGACGCCCCGCCCGCACCCACAGGGTCAGCTTGCGGAGCAGCTCGAGGGCCTCGGAGCGCTCCGCGGCGTCGACGAGCGCCGCGGCGCCGGGCATCGGTACCGGCGGCAGCTCGGGGTTCCACTCGGTGCGGGGCGGACGCTGCGCCTCGCGCCGCATGATCTCGGCGAGCGCGTGCCGGTCGACGTCGGTCTGCCCGGCGCCGGCGCGGTCGAGGAACCGCTGCACCGCGGCCGGGTCCGCGGGGTCGACGCCGTGGCGGTGCAGCTGCACGCCCCAGAACTTGCCGAGGTCGTAGTTGCGCTCGTCGGCGAGACCGTCGTGCAGGGCGGGGGTGGAGTCGAGGACCTGACGGTGCAGCGCGTCCGCCGGGTGCGACTGCGGGTCGAACCAGTCGTGCTCGTCGACGAAGTCGATGAGTGCGTGGAAGGCGGGGGCGACGTCGTCGGGCTCGAGCACGGTCACCTTGCGCGGGAACCACATGCCCAGCGCGTCGGCGATGTGCGAGCGCGTCCAGCGGCCCAGCCTGCGGTCGCGCGCGTACTTGTAGTCCAGCACGGCGGCGACGAGCGCGGTGTCCACCTCGACGCGACGGCGGCGGGCCCAGAGGGAGAACTGCTCCAGCAGGCAGCTGCGGGCCTCGGCGTACCCCTGGTCGTCCCCCGGGGTGAAGACGAGACGCATCCGGCCCACTGTGTCAGGTCCCTCCCATCCGCTCCGGCTGCGGCGCAGCACTTTCCGATGATCGTCGGTGCGCGCGGGGGCCGTGCACCGGGTGGTCGCAGGAGGTCCAACGAGCGCGGTCGGCCCGGGTCACTCCCGACCGCTCACCGTCGGTGGGCGGTCGGTCACGGGCCGTCCGATCGTCCGGCCGTCCCCGCGACCGTGAGCCCTCGACCCTGCCACGGACGACGACGGCCGGACACCCCGGGAGGGTGTCCGGCCGCCGTCGTGTGCGACGAGAGGTGGTCAGTCGCCGCCGACCGGGCTGTCGCGCCGTTCGGCGGTCGCCCGCGTCGACTCGTCGCCGGTCCGCCCCTCCGGCCCGTCGGCCCCGGCCGCGACGGAACCGTGGCCGTTGCCGGAGCTGCCGTTGCCGTCGGCGGGTGTGTTCGGGTCGGTCGAGTCGAATGCACCGACCTTGACGTAGAAGTTCTCGCCGTGGTTGTCGGTGGCCCAGTCGACGGCCTGCTCCAGCACCTGCGCGCCCTTCTCGTCCCGCAGCACGACCTTGTCGCGGCGCAGGTCCTTGAACAGCGCGAAGCACAGCAGCACCATGATCACGACGAACGGCGCCGCGACCAGGATGGTCAGGTTCTGGATGCCGTCCAGGGCGTTCTCACCGCCGGTGACGAGCATCAGCACGGCGACCGCGCCCATGACCGAGCCCCAGAAGACCACGACCCACTTGCTGGGCTCGATGGTGCCGCGCTGGGACAGCGTGCCCATGACGATCGACGCGGCGTCGGCGCCGGACACGAAGAAGATCGCGACCAGGAGCATGACCAGCAGGCCGGTGAAGGTCGCCCACGGGTAGGCGGCCAGCATCTGGAACAGCTGGACGTTGGAGTCGTCGGAGAACTGCGCACCCTGCTGGGCCTGGGTGATGGCGGTGCCGCCGAAGATGCAGAACCAGACCAGCGAGACCAGGCTCGGCGCGAGGATGACGCCGCCGACGAACTCACGGATGGTGCGCCCGCGCGAGATCCGCGCCAGGAACATGCCGACGAACGGCGTCCACGAGATCCACCACGCCCAGTAGAAGATCGTCCAGCCGGAGAGCCACTCGAGCATCGGCTCGCCGCCGACGGCCTCGGTGCGCCCGACCATCTCGAAGAACTGGGAGAAGTACGCGCCGATCGACGTCGGAATCAGGTCCAGGATGATCACCGTCGGGCCGACGACGAACACGAAGAACGCCAGCACCGCCGCCAGCACCATGTTGGTGTTGGACAGCCACTGGATGCCCTTCTCGACGCCGGAGACGGCGGAGAGGATGAACGCGGCGGTCAGCACGATGATGATCGCGGCGAGCACCCAGGGGCTCACCTGGCCGTCCACCCAGCCGACGGTCTGCATGCCGCCGCCGATCTGGAACGCGCCCAGCCCCAGCGAGGCCGCGGAGCCGAACAACGTCGCGAAGATCGCGAGGATGTCGATGCCCCGGCCGATGGAGCCCTCGGCGGCCTTGCGCCCGATCAGCGGGATGAAGGCCTGGCTGATGAGCTGACGGCGGCCCTTGCGGAAGGTGGAGTAGGCGATCGCGAGGCCGACGACGGCGTAGATCGCCCACGGGTGCAGCGTCCAGTGGAACAGCGAGGTCGCCATCGAGGTCTGCAGCGCGTCGATGGTGCCGGGCTCGGCGGCGCCGGGCGGCGGCGACTGGAAGAAGGTCAGCGGCTCGTTCACGCCGAAGAACATCAGCCCGATGCCCATGCCGGCGGAGAACATCATCGCGATCCAGGAGACCGTGCGGAACTCGGGCTCCTCGTCGTCGGCGCCGAGCTTGATGCGCCCGAAGCGGCTGAAGGCCAGGAACAGTGCGAAGGCCACGAAGGCGGTCGCGGCGAGGATGAAGCCCCAGCCGCCGCCGCGCATCAGCCCGCCGAGCATCGCCTCGGCGGTGGCGCCGAGGGTGTCGGCGCTGAGCAGCCCCCACAGCACGAACAGCAGCGCGAGCGCGGCGCCGACGCCGAACACGATCCAGTCGGTGCGGGGCCGGTCGTCCCCGGTCGTGTCCGGACGGCCGTCCGGTGGTGATTGGGCCTGTGTCATACGTGGTCACGCCCGTGTGCCGGGCGCATCCCCCCTCCGCTCTCGTTCGTGCAGAAATGGTGCACAAGTCGTTTGTGTGCCGAAAGTGTAGGTACTGGGCCGTCCCGTGTCGCTGTGCAGGCCGAACCGTGATGTCAGGAGGTGGTCCAGCCCTCGTCGGAGACGCCGCCGGGGACCGGTGCGGCCGGGTCGTAGGGGGTGCGGGTGAAGACGAACGTGGCCAGCCACAGGTGGTCGCGGGCGATCCGCAGGGTCTCCCCGGCGAAGTAGCCGTCCAGGCCGACCCAGGTGCCGTCCGGGCCGGGCCGGAACCGCGACGCGCGTCCGGGACGCCCGAGACCGCCGAGGTGCAGCAGCCCGCCGCCGACCGAGCGCAGCGCGTAGGGGGAGGGGCCCCAGAACCACGGTCCGAGCAGCTCGGGGTCGACCGGGCAGGGCTGCGGGGTCCACGGCGCGACGATGCGGGGCTCGGCGACGCGCAGGTCGTTCAGCAGCCCGGCGGCCAGCCCGCTGTCCATCCCGGAGGTGGTGTTGCCCATCGCCAGGGCCCCGGCGCCCTCCTCGCGGTCCACCCAGAGCCCGGCGAGGAATCCGGGCATGGATCCGCCGTGCCCGACCAGCGTCGTCGTGCCGCCGCCCTCGGGCCGCTCGAGCCGCAGGACCTGCACGCCCAGGCCGTAGCCTGCCCAGACCGGCGACGTCGGGTCGACGCCCGCGGGCAGGGTCATCTCCTCGACCGTCGCCGGGGAGAGCACGTCGCCGGTGTCGCCGAGCAGCAGGGCGCCGAGCCGGGCCAGGTCCGCCGCGGTGCACCACAGCTGCCCGGCGGCGGCCATCACCCCGGCGTCGTGCTCGGGCTCGGACAGCACGAGGTCGGCCCACGGGTGCACCGCCCGTCCCGCCGCGGCGGGCTGCTGCGGGCGGGTCGAGGTACGGGTCATGCCCAGCGGGAGCAGTACCTCGTCGCGGGCGACGTCGGCCCAGGCGCGGCCGCGGAGGCGGGCGACGACCTCACCGAGCAGCCCGAACCCGAGGTTGGAGTAGTGGAAGCGGCGCGCGGCGGGCAGCACCCGGTCGGCGTCGCCGAGGCCCAGCTCCTCGAGGGTGCCGCCGGGGGTGCGCTCCCACCACCGGCCGGGGCTCTCCGAGCCGGCCCCGGCCAGGTGGGACAGCAGCTGGCCCAGGGTGCGGTCGCCGAGCGGGGTGCCGGGGAGGTGCCGGTCCAGCGGGTCGTCGAGGTCGAGCAGTCCCTCGTCGCGCAGCCGCAGGACGGTGACCGCGCAGACGGTCTTGGAGATGGAGCCGATCCGGTACTGGACGTCGTCCTCGGCGGCCCCGTCCGGCAGCGCTCCGCGCCCGGCGTGCCAGACGAGGGCGCCGTCGCGGACCACCCCGGCGACGAGGGAGGGGACGCGGCCGTCGCGCTGGGCGCGGGCGACGCGGGCGAGCAGGGTGCGCTGGGTGCTGGGGAGCAGCTCGGTCACGGGGCGACCCTAGATCCCCGGCGTGCTCACAGTCCGCGGATGTCGGCGAACGAGCGCAGCCGCACGGCCCGCTCCGACAGTGCGGCGGGCACCGGCTCGGGTACCGGCATCCGGTCCGCCGCGGTCAGCGGGCCCAGGTCGAGCCCGGTCAGCTCGCCGATCCGGGCCACCGGCACCTGGAAGGTGCGGTACGGGCCCAGCGGCGGCGGGTCCCCTGGCGCCGGCTCGGCGAGGTCGCCGAGCAGGGGCGTCTGGTCCAGCAGGTATGCGGTGGTGCTGAGCGCGCCGCCGACGACGAAGGCGCCGATCTTCCAGAACAGCCGCGGGATGCGCACACCGCGGTACTCCGGGTCGTCGTCGGCCAGCACCGGGCCGGTGAACACCACGAGCCGCCGGTCGTTGTCGCCCGCGTTGTCGAGCAGGTAGTCCTCCAGCCCGCCCCAGGTCTGCTTGTCCTGGTTGAACGCGGCGGCCTGCGGGGCGGCGTTGGTGTAGTGGAACGTGTCGGACTCCGCCGTCGCAGCCTCGGCGGCCCCGCCCCACACCGGGTCCTGGCGGCGGACCAGGTGGCCGCGGTCGAGATCGTTGTCGGCGTAGAGCTCGGCGCCGGCCTGCTGCCCGGCGGGCAGCCGGTCGTCGAGGCGCCAGTCGTCGGAACGTTCGAGCTGCCGCAGGGTCGCCCCGTCGATCGCGACGGCGGTGGCCGCGGCCAGGCGCCGGTCGGGCCGGTGCAGCGTCGCGAAGTGGGTGTAGGGGAGCAGCAGGGTGTCGGTCCCGGGCAGCGTCGGCATCGGCGTCGCGACGCCGAGGAAGTCCGGGTCGAAACCGGGGGCGGCGGGGGCGCTCATCGGCGTGACGGTAGCGGCGCCGGGTGAACGACGGGTGCGCCTGCGCCGCCGTCGGTCAGGCGGTGCAGCAGCGGGGCGGTGCGGAACCCGACCAGCGAGCGCATGACCAGCGACGTCGACGTGCGCTCCACCCCGTCGATCGCGAGGAGGTGGCCGGCGATCCGGTAGAGGTCGTCGGCGTCGCGGGCGACCAGGTGCACCAGCAGGTCCTCCGGTCCGGAGACGCCGTGCACCTCCAGCACCTCCGGTACCCGGTCCAGTGCGTCGGCGACGGCGGCGAGCTCGCGCTGCACCACCCGCACCGTCACGAACGCGGTCAGCGGATAGCCGAGCGCCGCCGGGTCGACCCGGCGCTCGAAGGTGTCCAGTGCGCCGAGCCGGTCCAGCTTGGCCAGCCGGGCCTGCACGGTGTTGCGGGACAGGCCGACCTGTTCGGCGAGGGCGAGCACCGTCGCGCGGGGGTCCTGCGCCAGGGCCAGCAGCAGCCGGGCGTCGTGGCCGTCGAGCGCGGCCCGCCCGTCGCCGGTCGTTCCCGTCACGTGGTGCCCCCTCCTCGTGTCCGCGGGTGCGCATTATGCCGCCCCGACGCGCGTCCTGCCCGGCCCGGGGCGTGCACTCTGCTCAGTCATGCGGTCTGTGGTTGTGCACTCGTCGATGTGATGGTGGGCTGGGTGGGCAGGCTGCATGAGCGACGAGGCTGGAGTGGTGGGCGATGGGCACGCAGACGGTGACGACGGACACGCTCGTCGAGATCGAGAAGCGGGTGCTGTGGCTGTCCACCGCGATCGTCGACGCGGCCAACCGGCGCGGCGACCCCAGCGGGCTGAAGGTGGGCGGGCACCAGGCGTCGTCGGCGTCGATGACGACGATCATGACCTCGTTGTGGTTCGAGCACCTGCGGGCCGGGGACCGGGTCTCGGTCAAGCCGCACGCCTCGCCGGTGCTGCACGCGATCAACTACCTGCTCGGCGAGCTCGACGAGCGCTACCTGGGCACGCTGCGCGCCTTCGGCGGGCTGCAGTCCTACCCGTCGCGGTCCAAGGACCCCGACCCGGTCGACTACTCGACCGGCTCGGTGGGGATCGGCGCGACCGCCCCGATCTGGGGTGCGCTGGCCCGCCGCTACGTCGACACCCACTTCGGCGGCGCCGGACAGGGCAGGCAGTACTCCCTGGTCGGCGACGCCGAGCTCGACGAGGGCGCCGTCTGGGAGGCCATCCTCGACCCGATGGTCGGCGAGCTGGGCGAGGTCGTGTGGATCGTCGACCTGAACCGGCAGTCCCTGGACCGGGTCGTCCCCGCGATCGGCGCGCCGCGGATCGAAGGCATGTTCTCCGCGGCCGGCTGGCAGGTCCTCACCGTCAAGTACGGCAGGCTGCTGCACGAGCTGTTCGACCGCCCCGGCGGCGACGCGCTGCGCGCCCGGATCGACACCATGCAGAACGCGGAGTACCAGCGGCTGCTGCGCTGCGACGCCGACGAGGTCCGCACCCGGCTCCCCGACGGGCACGCCGGCCTGGAGGAGCTCGTCGCCGGCCTCGACGACGACACCCTGCTCGCCGCGGTGCGCAACCTCGGCGGGCACGACACCGCCGCGCTGCGCGACGCGTTCTCCGCGATCGACGACACCCGGCCCACGGTGATCCTCGCCTACACGGTCAAGGGCCACGGCCTCGCGACCGCGGGCCACCCGCAGAACCACGGCTCGATCCTGAGCGCCGACCAGGTCCGCGAGCTGGCCGACGCCGTCGGCGCCGACCCCGACGACCCCTGGCGGTGTTTCGATCCGGAGTCCCCGGCGGGCGAGGTGGTGGCCGCCGCGGCGCAGCGGCTGCACCGCGACCCGGTCGACGACCAGCCGGTCCCGCCGCTGCCGACCGACATCGGACGCACCCCGACCGGGCGGGCCACCACCCAGGCCGCGCTCGGTCGGGCGCTGCTCGACCTCACCCGCGAGGCCCCCGAGGCGGCAGGCCGGGTGGTCACGCTCTGTCCGGACGTGTCGTCGTCGACGAACCTGGGCGGCTGGGTGAACAAGGTCGGCGTCTGGTCCACCGCGGAGCGCAAGGACTGGTTCGACGACGATCCCGAGACGATCCTGCACTGGCGCGAGCGGCCCACCGGCCAGCACCTGGAGCTGGGCATCGCCGAGGGGAACCTCGTCGGGGCGCTGGGGGAGCTGGGGGCGACCTGGTCGCGCTGGGGCCGTCCGGTGCTGCCGATCGGGGTGCTCTACGACCCGTTCGTCGAGCGCGCGCTGGAGCCGTGGTCGTTCGGCATCTACGCGGGTGGCCAGTCGATCCTCGTCGGCACGCCCTCCGGGGTGTCGCTGGCCCCCGAGGGCGGTGCCCACCAGTCGGTGACGACACCGTCCGTCGGGCTGGAGCAGCCCGGCTGCGTCACCTACGAGCCGGCGTTCGCCATCGACACCGAGTGGACGCTGCTCGCCTCGCTGGCCCGGCTCGGCCGTCCGGACGGCACGAGCGCCTACCTGCGCCTGTCGACCCGGCCGGTGGACCAGACCCTCGCGGCGGTCCCGGCCGACCCGGCCGCGCGCGAGCGGCGCCGGCGCCAGGTGGTCGCCGGGGCCTACCCGCTCCGCCGCGCCGCGGGCACACCGGCGCTGACCATCGCGGTCGCCGGTGCGCCGACGACCGAGGCACTCGCCGCGGCGGACCGGCTCGCCGAGCTCGGCCACGACGTCGACGTCGTCGTGGTGACCAGCCCGGGGCTGCTGTTCGACGCCCTGCAGGCCCGCGCCGGACGCCCCGCCCGTCCGCAGGCCGAGCCGTGGATCCTGGAGTCGGCGTTCCCCGCGCGCCGGGCCGCGCCGCTGGTCACCCTGCTCGACGGGCACCCGCACACCCTCGCGTTCCTCGCCGGGGTCAACCGGGTCCCCGCGACGCACCTGGGCGTGCACCGCTTCGGTCAGTCCGGCGACCTCGCCTCGGTCTACGCCCACCACGGGCTCGACGCGGACACGGTCGTGGCGGCCGGACTCGACCTGCTCTAGGCGGAACCGGACATCGGGTGACGTACGTCGCTGGATCGCGCAATCGATAATGACTACGGTTACCGACCATGCTGCTTCTGGGGTTGGCGTCGGTCACCTTCCGTGAGAGGTCCGTTCCGGACGTCGTGCGCCTGGCGGTCGACGCCGGGTCCGAGGTCGTCGAGTGGGCCGGGGACCGGCACGTCCGCCCCGGTGACCGGGCGGCGGCGTCGGCGGCCCGCGGTGCCTGCGCGGGCGCAGGGCTGCGGATCGGCACCTACGGCAGCTACCACAAGGCCGGTGCGTCCGACCCCGGCGAGTTCGACGCCGTCGTCGCGACGGCGGCCGAGCTCGGCGCCCCGCGGGTACGGGTCTGGGCCGGGACGGCGGCCTCGGCCGACGTGTCGCCCGCCGGGCGCGCCGCCACCGTGGACGCGCTGCGGCGCTGCGCCGACGCCGTCGCCGAGCGGGGGATGGGGTTGCTCGTCGAGCACCACGTCGAGTCCCTCACCGACGGCCTCGACACCGCGCTGAGGCTGCGCGCCGAGGTCGGCCACCCCGCCCTGGTCACCCACTGGCAGCCGCGCGAGCTGCCCGACACCGACGTCTGCCTGGCCGAGGTCCGCGCGCTGCGCCCGGCCACCGTGCACGCGTTCTCCTGGGGCGCCGACGGATACACCGAGCGGCTGCCGCTCGGCGACCGCGCCGACCTGTGGGCCCCGGTGCTCGCCGAGCTCACCGCGCAGTCCCGCGACGACGGCACCGACACCGAGGTGCTGCTGGAGTTCGTCCCCGGCGACACCGCCGCCTCGCTGAGCCGCGACGCCGCCGCGCTGCGCGACCTGCGGGCCGGTCGCGACCTGGCCGGTGCGCGATGAGCGCCCGTCGCCTGCCCGCCGATGCCGATGCCGGCTCCGCCGCAGCCGCTCGCACCGCCGCCGCCCGGTCCCGTGCCTCCCGGATCGCCGCCCTGCTGCCGGTCGCGCTGGTCGCCCTGCTGCTCGCCGGGTGCGGTGGGACGGCCGCGCCCGCGCCGGAGGCGGCCGCCGGGCGGCCCGCCGTCAGCCGGGACGTCGCACCGCTGGAGCCGGCACTCTCGGTCACCGACCCGCGCGGCACCGCCGTCGCCGTGCCGGCCCCGCCGACGCGCATCGTCTGCCTGACCGGCCTGTGCGACGACATGGTCGTCGAGCTGGGGCTCACCCCGGCCGGCACCTCCACCCCGGCCCTGCTGAAGAACCCCGTCCTGCTCGGCGAGCGCGCCGCGCAGGTCCCGACCGTCGCCGGCAGCTTCGGCAGCGAGGACGTCGAGTCCATCGCCGCGCTGCGTCCCGACCTGGTGATCGGGCTCGGCGGAGTGCACGAGCCGCTGCGTGCGGCGATCGAGCGGTTCGCCCCGCTGTGGCTGGTGCAGCCGACGACCTGGGAGGAGTCGGTCGGCTACCTGCGGGACCTGGGGTCGCTCACCGGACGCACCGCCGAGGCCACCGCGGGCGAGCGGCGCTTCCGCACGACGCTGGCCGACGGCGTCGAGCGGGCGCGCGCCACCGGCCAGGCCGACCGGAAGGTCCTGCTGATGTACGGCAGCGCCGACACGATCGGCGTCGACACCACCGACACGGTCAACGGGAACCTGCTCGCGACGCTCTACGACTACCCGTTCGTCCCGCGCGGCGCCGACGTCGAGACCGCGAGCACCTACAGCGTCGAGGAGATCCTCGCGCAGGCCCCGGACGTGGTGTTCGCGTTCTCGCTGCTGTTCTCCTCCGCCGACCGCACCCTGACCGACCAGCTCGCCGCGAACCCGGTGTGGGCCCAGGTCCCCGCGGTGCAGCAGGGGAACGTGCACGAGATGGACCCGCGGCTGTGGGGCAGCGGGCGCGGCACGCGCAGCCTGGGCGCGATCGTCACCCAGTCGCTCGCGGTGGTCCCCGGCCGGTGAGACGGGCCCTGGTGCTGCTCGCCGTCGCGGCCGGGGCGGTGCTGCTCGCCGCGCTGGTCCTCGGGACCGGCACCCCGGCCGTCGCGCCGCACCGGCTGCCCGCCGTGCTGGGCGCGGCGGGCGGGATCGAGCACGTCGTCGTCACCGAGCTGCGGGTGCCGCGGCTGCTGCTCGGTGTGCTCACCGGCGCCGCGCTCGGGCTGGCCGGGTTGCTGCTGCAGGACGGTCTGCGCAACCCGCTCGCCGTCCCCGAGCTGCTCGGGGTGTCCTCCGGTGCGGCGGCCGCGGTGGCGGTCACGGTCGTCACCGGGGCCGCGGTCCCGTTCGCGCCGCTGCTGCCCGCCGTGGTCGGCGCGGTGACCGGGGGAGCGCTCACCCTGCTCGCCGTCCGCGGCGCCGTCGGCCCGGCCGCGGTCCTGCTGATCGGAGCCGGGGTGGGCGCGGCGCTGCAGGCGCTGCTGCTCGCGGCGGTCGCCATGACCGGCTCCTCGGAGCAGGGCGTGCTGGTGCGCTACCTGCTGGGCTCGCTGACCGGCACGACGTGGGCGACGGTGACGCCGGTGCTGCCCGCGCTGGCGGTCGCGTTCGTCGCGGGGGTCGCGGTGCTGCCGCTGCTGGGGCCGCTGCGTCTCGGCGACGACGCCGCCTCCGCGCTGGGCCTGCGCACCGGTGCGGCCCGGGCGGCGGTGCTGGGCGTGGCCTGCCTGCTCGTCGCGGCCGTCGTCGGCCCGGCGGGGCCGGTCGCCTGGGTCGGGTTCCTCGCCCCGCAGCTGGTGCGGGTGCTGCTCCCCGCGGCCCGGCCGCTTCCCCGCGCCGCGGCCTGCGCCGGGGCGGGTGCGGCCGTGGTCGTCGTCGCGGACCTGCTGGCCCGCACCGTGCTCTACCCGGTGGAGCTGCCGGTCGGCGGCTTCACCGCGGGGGTCGCGGTCGTCGCGGGCGGGCTGCTGCTGGTGTGGCGACGCCCGCGGGCCGCCCGCACGGCCGGTCCCGCCCGCACGGCCGGTCCCATCCGCACCGACGGTCCCGCCGCGGCGGTGGACCGGTGAACCGCCCGGTGGGCCGGGGCGTGCCGCTCGTGGCCCGGTTCGGGCTGCTCGGACTGTGCGTGGCGGTCGCGGCCCTGGCCGGGCTCCTGGCCGGCACCGCCGTCGGGCCCGGCACCGCGCTCGCGGCGCTGGCCGGGGTCGCGGACCCGCTGTCCACCGACCTCGTCCGGGAGCTGCGGGCACCGCGGGTCCTGGTCGGGCTCGCGGCCGGTGCCTGCCTCGGCGTCGCCGGGACGGTGCTGCAGGCGGTACTGCGCAACCCGCTCGCCTCCCCGGAGGTGACCGGTGTCGGCTCCGGCGCGGTGCTCGGCGCGGTGCTGGGGACCGTGCTCGGCGGACCGGTCGGCACCCCGCTCGGCGTGCTCGGCGTGGCCCTGCTCGGCGGCACGCTCGGCGGCGGGGTGCTGTGGCTGCTCGCCGGTCGGGCCGCGGGGCCGGGCACCGCGGACCCGCTGCGGCTGGCCGTCGTCGGGGTGCTGGTGTCGGCGGTGCTCGGCGGGACGACGTTGCTGCTGCTCACCGCCCGCCCGCAGCTGGCCGGGTCGATGGTCCGGTGGCTGGTCGGCTCGCTCAACGGGCGTGGCTGGGAGCACTGGGACGCGCTCTGGCCCGTCGCGCTGACCGCGGTGGTCCTCGCGGTGCTGCTCGGCCCGGTGCTCGCCGTCCTCGGCGTCGACGACGACCACGCCCGCGGCGTCGGCCTCGCCGTGTCCGGGTGGCGCTCGGCCGCGGTGCTGCTGGCCGTGCTCGCCACCGGCGGGGCGGTCGCGGCGGTCGGGGCGCTCGCGTTCGTCGGGCTGCTCGCCCCGCACCTGGCCCGTGCGGTGCTCGGGCTGCGGGGCGCGGCCGACCCGCGGCTGCTCGTGCCCGCGTCGGCGGCGGCCGGGGCGGGCACGGTCGTCGCGGCCGACGTCGTCGCCCAGGTGCTGACGGCGCTCGCCCCGGCCGGGGACCGGCCGATCGGGGTGCCCGCGGGAGCGGTGACGGCGGTCGCCGGCGCGGTGGTGCTCATCGGGATCGTCCGCCGACGGTCCCGTACGACGGTGGGAGGTGCGCTGTGACGGTGCTCAGGGCCGAGGGGGTGACGGTGCGCTTCGACGGGCGCACCGTGCTCGACGGCGTCGACCTGGCGGTCGACCGCGGGCAGTGGCTGTCGCTGGTGGGGCGCAACGGCTGCGGGAAGACCACGCTGTTGCGGGTGCTCGCCGGGCTGCACCGGCCCGACGCGGGCGCGGTGCACCTGGCCGACCGGCCGCTGGCCGGGACCCCGCGCCGGGAGGTCGCGAAGCGGGTCGCGGTGCTGCCCCAGGCCCTGCCGCCGCTGGGCGGGGTGACCGTGCGGGCGCTCGTCGCACAGGGCCGCTACGCCGTCCGCGGGCCGCTGGGCATGCTCGGCGGCGGCGCCGACGCGGCGGTCTCCGACGCGCTGGCGGCCACCGGCACGCAGGCGTGGGCCGACACCCCGGTCGAGCTGCTGTCGGGCGGGGAACGCCAGCGGGTGCGGATCGCGCTCGCCCTGGCCCAGGACGCCCCGGTGCTCCTGCTCGACGAGCCCACCACCTACCTCGACGTCCGCCACCAGCTGGAGGTGCTCGACCTGGTCCGGGAGCTGCAGGAGCAGCGCGGCCTGACCGTCGTCGCGGTGCTGCACGACCTCGCCCAGGCCGCGCGGTGCGCGGACCGGATCGTCGCGCTGCGCGACGGGCGGGTGCACGCCGACGGCGCACCCGGCGACGTCGTCGACGACCGGCTGCTGGCCGAGGTGTTCGGCGTGCGCGGGGTCGTCTCGACCCACGAGGGGCGGCTGACCTGCAGCTACCTCGACGCCGACCCGGTCCGCAGCGTCAGCGCCTGAGCCCGGCGTCGGCGCCCTGGTCCGGAGTCGGCGCGCCGACCCCGGCAGCTGCGTCCGACCCCGGCCGCGGCGCCCGCGTCGCCGGGCGTCGCGTTGTCGTGGTTCCGGCCACCGTGTCGTCACCGCCGGCGGCCGGCCGACGATCGAGATGCACGTTCCGGCCCTCTCCGGGGCGGAAACGTGCATCTCGCGGGACCCGCGACGGGCCCTACCCGCGGGCGGCCCGGCGCAGCGGCGGGGTGAGCCACGCCAGCGCGACCCCGGCGGCCAGCACCGCGGCCCCGGCCGCCAGACCGCCGCGCGGGCCTGCCGGTGTCGTCGCCACGACGCCGGCCAGGGCCGCCCCGGCGGGGGTGCCGAGGCCCCAGGACAGCATCCGTGCGGTCGTCGAGACCCGGGCGCGGGCGTGCTCGGGCGTGACCTGCAGCCGGTAGGTGACGGCGTTGAGCACGACCGTCGAGTACGCCGTCCCGAACGCCGTCGCGGCGAGGAGTGCGGGGACCCAGTGCGTCGCCGACACCACCGCGACCGCGCAGGCCAGCGACACCGGCAGCCCGGCCAGCGCGAGCCGCGCCCCGCCCCAGCGCTCCGACAGCCGCGGGACCAGCCGGGCCGCGGCCAGCCCGCCCACACCCCAGCAGGCGAACAGGAGGCCGAGCCGGGCGTCGTCGTCGGCGCGGATGCCGAGCACCCGGTCCGCCCACGGCACGGTCATCGCGAGCCAGGCACCGCCCGCGACGGCCTGGGTGGTGCCGACCAGCGTCAGCGTGCGGACCACCGGATGGCCCATGAGCAGTGCCAGGCCTTCGCGCACGTCGGCGAGGATCCGGGTCGGCGCGCGGGTGCCGGGCCCGGGGGACAGGCTCCCGGCGACCGACCGGATCAGCAGAGCCGACGCGACCGCGGTGAGCGCGGTGACCGACAGCAGCCCGGCCGGGGCCAGGGTCGCGACGGCCAGCCCGGCGAGCGGCGGCACGACCAGCTCGACGACGGTCGTCGCGCCGTAGAGGGTGGAGAACGCCGCGGTGATCCGGTCGGGCCCGACCAGCGTGGGCAGGGCGCCGAAGTTCGCGGCGTCGAAGAAGACGAAACCGGTCTGCACCGCGACCGCCGTGCCGAGCACCTGCCACGGGGTGAGTACCCCGGCCCACCAGGCGAGCGGGATCCCCGCGAGCACCGCGCCGCACGCCAGGTCGACGCCGACCATGAGCCGCCTGCGGTCGACACGGTCGGCCAGCGCTCCCGCGACCAGCCCGAACAGCAGGTAGGGGAGTGCCTCCGCGGTCGCGATCGCCGCCGTCCACGCGGGCGAGCCGGTCAGCCGGTAGACGAGCACGGGCAGGGCGACCGCGGCGACCAGGGAGCCGGCGACCGAGACGACCCGGGCGGCGAGGTAGCGGCGCAGGTCGTTGCGTTCCTGCTCGGGGGCGGTCGGGGCCGTCTCGCTCACGGGGTCCTTCCGTCGGGGATGCGCGAACCATAGTGTGAAACGACAGTCATCACCAATAGTGGTGCCACGAGACGTTGACCACTGTTGAAAATCGATGTCGTTTGTGACCACGATGGAGTGGTCCGGAACCGGACGATGTCACCCACTGGAGGAGAAAACGATGAAGGACGTCTTCACCGAGCTCGAGGCCGAGCGCGCCCTGCCGCACAACTCCGCGAGCCACTCCAACGCCCTCGTCGAGAACCCGTTCGCGACCGAGCAGGCCGCCGAGCAGGAATGACACCCGCCGCGGGCCCGGCACCGGTGACGGTGCCGGGCCCGCGGTCTGCCGTGACCGACCGACGGACCAGGGAGTGCCAGTGGAACGACTGCGACCGGGCGTGAGCGTGTTCGAGGTCCCCGGGCGGGGCTCGGCGCTGCGGGAGGCCTCCGGCCGGTTGCGTGGGGTCGAGCTGCCCCGCGGCACGGTCGAGGCGCTGACCCGCTGGTTCGACGGCGCCGACCCCACACCTCCGCCGGGACTCGACCCGGAGCGCGGCGCGTTCGCCGCGGCCGGGTACCTCGACGACACCCGCCCGGCCCGGACGGCCACCGTGACCGTCGCCGGTGACGGCGCGCTGGCCGACGCCGTCGCCGCCGCGCTCGCCGGGCCCACCGTGCGGGTGCTGCGCGGGACGGTCGGAGAGCTCGCGGCCGTCCCGGCCCGCCCGGACCCCACGCGCCCGGCGACCGGCGTCGACGCCACGGGGGGCGCGGATGCGTCCACGCCGCCGACCGCGGTCTGCGTCGTCGCCGACGGGCCGGCACCCGCCTCCTGGACCGCGCTGGACCGGCTGCCCGACCGCGGGACGGCCGTGTTCCGGCTCGCCGTCGAGGGCCGGCACGGGATCCTGGAACCTCCCGCCGTACACCCCGGCGACGCCGGGCACGCCGACGTCCGCGCCCGCCGCCTCGCCGCGGCCGGATCCGGGCACCCGCACCTGCTCGCGTACTGGGAGGCCGCCCCGGCCGCCCCGACCGGGCCCGGCGACCACGCCCTGCTGGCCGCGCTGCTCGCCGCCGACGTGCGCGCCTGGGCCGCCGGCCACGACGTCCCGGCGGTCGGTGACCTCGTCCCGTCCGCCCTGCCGGCCCGGCGCCGTCTGCGGGTGGTCGACCTCGACACCGCCGCCATCGCCGACCACCCACTCCTGCCGGTCCCCGACAGCGCGCCGTGACCGACCCCGCCCGGCCCGGCCCGTCAGCCCAGGGCACCGTCGACCTCGACCTGACCGCGCCCGACGGGGCCCGGCTCGCCGCCACCCTCGTCCGCCCCGCCGCCCCGACCTGGCCCGCGGTGCTCATCCGCACCCCCTACGGCCGCGGGCGGCTGCTGCCCGAGGCCCGCGGCTGGGCCGCGCACGGGTTCGGCTGCCTCGTCGTCGACGTCCGGGGGCGCGGCGGCTCGACGGGGGAGTTCCGGCCCTACGCCCACGAGACCGACGACGGCGCCGCCGCGCTCGCCGCGCTGCGCGCGACCCCCGGCTGCGACGGCCGGGTCGTGCTGGCGGGCGCCAGCTACGGGGCGCACTGCGCGGTCGCCGGTGCCCTCGCCGATCCCGACGTGTGCGGGGTGCTCGCCGCGGTCCCGGCGCTCGGGCCCGGCGAGACCGCCCGCGAACCCGGCGGTGCCGCCCGGCTGGCCTGCCGGATCGGCTGGTGGTCCGAGCACGGTGCGGGCGCGCGTCCCGCCGCCCCGTCGGCGGCCGCGACCCTGCCGGTCTCCGGCGCACTGACACCCGCCCCGGACGGGTGGGCCGACCTGTGGGACGCACCCGAGGAGACCCCGTGGCTGTGGTCGGGGATCGCGCGGGCCGCGATGCCGCTGCTCGCCGTCGGGGGCACCGCGGACCCGTTCGCCGCCCGGACCCGGGAGCTCGCCCGGCGCTGGGGCGGACCGTCGAGACTCGTCCTGGGGCCGTGGGGGCACGAGCTCGACGCCCCCGCACCCGGCGCGGTCCTGGCCGGGCGGCGGATCGGCGCGGTCTACGCCGCCTGGGCCCGCGCCGCGGTGCAGGGCCGGCCGCGGGGGCGCGGGGCACTCGTGGCGGTGGGGGAGACGGGGCGCTGGGTGCGGGCCGGGGACGGGCCGGCAGTCACGGTCGCCGCGGCGCCGCCGGACGGGTTCCCCACCGGCTTCGTCGCCGACCCCGAGCGGCCCGTCCGGTCCCGCGTGCCCGGCGCACCCACGCCGGCTCTCGCGTCGACCGACGGCGCCGCTCCCGCTGCTACGCCCCCTGCGGCGACCCCTGCCACCAGCACCGGGGCGACCGCCGCAACCACCAGCGCGACCACCGCCGCAACCACCAGCGCGACCACCGAGTCGGCCGCCGCGGGCCGCCCCGCCGACCGGGTCGTCGCCCACACCCCGCCCCTGCCGGCGGGGGTGCTCGCCGGGCCCCTGGTCGTCACCGTCACCGGCGAGACCGACGCCCCGGACGCCGACTGGGTCGTCCGGGTCGGACTGCGCGGCCACGACCTCGTCACCGCCGTGCACCGGCACCGCGGCCCGGCGTCGCGGCAGGTCGTCGTCACCACCCCGCCGGTCGGCGCCGCCGTGGGCGAGGGCGACCGGCTGCGCGTCGAGATCGCCGGGCACCACTGGCCCGCACACGCCCGCAACCCGCACACCGGACAGGACCCGGCGCACGCGACCGACCTGCGCGTCGACCACCGCACCGTGCACGCGCTGCGCCTGGACCTGCCACACGTCCGACCCGGCCGCGACGAGGTCGCCGCGGCCGCCATCCCCGAGGAGGTCACCCTGTGACGGCACCGACCGTTCCCGTACTGCCGGTGGAGGCGCTGGTCGACCCGCTGGGCGGGATCGTCCGCCGGTTGGTCGACGTCGCCCTCGTACCGGGGCTGCCCGCCGCCTACACCGCCGTCACCGCCGAGGTGTCCGACGCGCGCCGGCTCGGCGCCTGGCCCGCGGACCGGGTCAGCCTCGGCACCACCTTCGGCGACCGCGACGGCGCCCGCACCGCCGCACTCGGCGAGGCGGTCGAGCGCTACTGCGGCAACCGCGTCCCGCGCGACCTGCCGCTCACCACGGCCGCGGAGCTGCGCGCCGCGGGACACCGGTGCTGGGGGCCCGAGGAGCTGCCGCTGCTCGCGCACTGGCAGGACGGCCGTCCCTACCAGCGCTTCACCGAGGACCTGCCGATCCGCTGGATCGCCGGCGTCGAGGCCGACGAGGAGCCGACCTGGCTGCCCGCCTCCTGGGCGCTGCTCAACCACCACAGCGGGGCCCGTCGCGCCGAACCCCGCTTCCACCACCTCAACTACGCCGGCATCGCCACCGGCGACGGCGCCGTCGACGCCCACCGGCGCGGCCTGCTCGAGCTCGTCGAACGCGACGCGCTGGAACGCTGGTGGCACCTCGGTCTGCCCTCCCACGGCATCGACCGGGCCTCGGTCCCCGGGCTCGACGCCGCGCTGGCCGGGGCCGCGTTCGACGTCCACCTCGTCGAGCTGCCCACCGAGTACCCGGCGGCCGTGGTCGGTGCCGTCGTCGTCGACCCGGAGACCGGGATCGTCGCCGGGGGCGGCGCCGCCCGTTTCGACGCCGCCGAGGCCGCCACCAAGGCGGTGCTGGAGGCCGTCCACACCTGGGTGTTCACCCGCGGACTGCTCGACCCCGACGGCTGGGTGTACGCCTCGATCGACGCCGGTGTCCTCGCCCGCGGCCTCTACCTCGACCACCGCGCCGACCGCCGCTACCGCGACGACGCCGGCGGGCGCTACGCCGCCGTGCGCGACCTCGGCGCCCAGGTGCAGGTGTGGCTCGACCCGCGCGTGCAGGAGGAGCATCTGCCCCGGTTCACCGCGCCCGCGACCCGCGGCCCGCTGCGCACCGGACCGGCCGGGGACCTCGCGTCGCTGACCGCCGCGCTGCTCGCCGACGGGCACCGCATCGCCCGCGTGGACCTCACCACTCCCGACGTCGCCGAGACCCCCTGGCGGGTGGTCCGCACCTGCGCCACCGGTCTCGTCCCCAACGCGCCCGCCGCGTTCCGGTACTGGGGGCTGCCCCGCTGGCGCGACACCGCCCGCGCCCACGGGCTCGGCCTCGACCCGGCCGCCGGTCCCGACGGGCTCGTGCACTGCCCGCCGCCGTTCCTGTGACGGTCCCGCCCCCGGGCAGGGCCGCACCGTGCCCGGGCCACGCCGCACCGGGGCCCGGACCGGACCCGCAGCGGGACCGGTCCGGCGGCGCCGAGGAGGCCCGGACCGCCGCGGCGTTCCGGCTCGCCTGGTCCGGCGCCGACCCGGGCCCCACCGACCACACCACCCGCCCCGCCGAGGCGACCACGGCGGCCCGGCCGGTGCCCCTGACCCGCGACGGCACCGGGACCGGTGCACTGCTGGCGCTGTCGCTGGCCGCCGACCCGGACCGGGTGGTCGGCGGGGTGCGGCTGCGCCGGGTGCCGTCGGCGGGCGGCCGCTACCCGGTCGACGCCTGCGTCCACGACCCGACCACGGACGGCCGCGACGCCGGTCGCGTCTACGACCCGCTCGCCCACGCCCTCGACGGCGGGCCCGCCCGGGAACCCGCCCGGCCCGGCGCAACCGGACCCGGCAGCCACGCCCGGCCCGGCGCCGCCGTCCCGGCCCTGTCCGACCCGGACCACGACGACCACGACGACCACCCGGACGTCGTCCTCCACCTCGCCCCGGAGCGGACCGCGTGGCGCTACGGCCCCCGCTCGCTGCCGGTGCTGCTGCTCGACCTCGGCCACGCGGCCGCCGCCGTCCTCGCCGCCGCGGCGACGCTGCGACGACCCCGTACGGCCCACCTCGTCCCCGACGGCGACCGCTCCCGCGTCGTGCTCACGACCGGACCCGGTCCCGAAGGCGCCGTCGCGCTCGGTGCCAGCGCGGACCCGCACCCGGCGGCCGTGCTCCGCGCACGCCGCTCGGCGCCGTTCGCGAGCCTGTGTCCACCGGTCGCCGACCCCGGGCTCGACCGGGTCGCCCGGACCCGCCTCGGCGCGGGACAGCACGCGGCCCTGCTCGACGCGGGCCACCCGCTCGCGGCGGCGCTGACCCGGCGGGCCTGCGGCCTGCCCGACCTCACCGGTGTCGGCGGGCTGCTCGTCGTCACCGGGGACGTCGACCCGGGCCCGGACACCGTCGCCCAGCACGTGCGGACCGGCCTCGCCGTCCACGACGCCTGGCTGACGGCCACCGCGGCCGGGCTCAGGGCCCGGCCGGTCGGCTGCTGGGTCGAGGCGGTGCTGCACGGACCCGGCGGCCGGGGCCGGGTGCAGCACGCCCTCGCGCTCGGCGGCTGACCCGCCGGGGGAGTACCGGTCAGGTCGCGGGCGGCAGCGGGGGGCGGGCGGCTCGTGCGGCGGCTCGTCGCCGGACTTCCCGCCCGGCTTGTCGTCCCCACCGCCGGCGAGGAAACGCTCGAACTCCGCGGCCAGCTCGTCGCCGCTGGGCAGCTCGCCGCCCTCCAGGCCGTCCCGCAGGTCACCGGACTCCCGGGCCGCGACGACCTGGTCGTACTGCTCCTCCAGCGCCGAGACGACCTGCCCGACCTCCTCCGACGCCGCCATCTGCTCGGCGATCTCGGACTCGGCCTGTTCGGCGGCGCGGGTCAGCGTCTCGGTCGGCAGGTAGAGCCCCGCCGACAGCCCCGCGTGGTCCAGCAGCACCCGTGCGGCCTGCGGGTACGCCGAGCGCGACAGGTAGTGCGGCACGTGCACGGCGTAGCCCACGACGTCCTGCCCGGCCTGCCCGAGGCGGTACTCCAGCAACGCCGCGGCACTGCCCGGGACGTCGGCGGTCGCGAACCACGGGGTGTGGCCCTCCACCAGCTCCGGGCGGGTGCCGTGCGCGGTCACTCCGATCGGACGCGTGTGCGGCACGGCCATCGGGATGCCCTGCAACGTGATCACCAGCCGGATCCCGAGCTGCTCGACCAGCAGCCCGACCGCGGCGACGAACCGCTCCCACTGCATGTCCGGCTCCGGACCGGCGAGCAGCAGGTACTGCGTGTCCCCGGTGTCGGTCAGCGCGACGACGTCGAGCTCCGGCGGGTCGTAGTCGGCCCAGCGGTCGGTCTCGAACCGCAGTGGCGGGCGTCGCGACCGGTAGTCCACGAGCTGGTCGACGTCGAACCGGGCCACCCGGACCGCCTCGCGTTCGTCGGTCAGCGCGCCGACCGCGAGCGCACCCGCGTTGCCGGCGTCGACGAAACCGTCCAGCACGACGATCAGGACCGGCTCGTCGAGCGCCGGCGCGGCCGGATCGACCTGGTACAGCTGAGCGGGATCGAGCACCGGCGTCCTCCGAGTCGTGGCGTGCACCGCGACCCTATCCGGAGCCCGCGTCGGCCTGCCCGGGCGCGGTGTGACCACCGACCCCGTGTGACACGGCCCCGCCGGTACACCCCGCCCGCCCGGGATGGACCAGAATGGTCGTTCGTCATGCACACGTCACGTCGCGCTTACCTCGTCTGGTCCGCCGGTCTGTTCGCCTACGTCGTGGCGGTGCTGCAACGCAGCTCGTTCGGCGTCTCCGGGCTGGAGGCGGCGGAGCGGTTCGGTGCGTCCCCGACCGTGCTCGCCGGGTTCCTCGTCCTGCAGCTGCTGGTCTACGCCGCCCTCCAGGTGCCGGTCGGGCTGCTGCTCGACCGGTTCGGCGCCCGCACCATGGTCCTCGCCGGCGCCGTCACCATGACCGCGGCGCAGGTGCTCGTCGCACTCGCCACCTCGCTGCCGCTGGCCATCGCCGCCCGCGTGCTCGTCGGCGTCGGCGACGCCCTGACCTTCATCTCGGTGCTGTCGGTGCTGTCCACCTGGTTCGCGCCGCGCCGGGTCCCGCTGATGACGCAGATCACGGCGCTGCTCGGCCAGTTCGGCCAGGTGCTCTCCGCGATCCCGCTCGCCACCGTCCTGCACGCCTACGGCTGGACGGCCGCGTTCCTGTCCGCCGCCGGGATCGGCGTCGTCGCCGCGGTCGCGGTGCTCGCCGTGTTCCGCGACCGCCCGCCCGGCAGCCCGGCCCCGGCCCCGGCGAGCAGCCCCCGCGAGGTCGTCGACGGGCTCACGGGCGCCTGGGCGCACCCGGGCACCCGCCTCGGGCTCTGGTCGCACGCCGGCACCCAGTTCTCCGGCCTGGTGTTCGCGCTGCTGTGGGGCGTGCCCTACCTCGTCGCCGGGCAGGGGATGACGCCCACCGGCGCCTCCGTGATGCTGACCGTGCTCGTCCTCGCCGGCGCCGTCGTCGGCCCGGTGTTCGGCGAGTTCACCGCCCGCCACCCGCTGCGCCGCTCCTGGCTCGTCCTGTCGGTCATCGGCGCGACCGCGCTCGTGTGGACGGTCGTGCTGCTCGTCCCGCCGCCCGCGCCGCTGTGGCTGCTCGTGCTGCTCGTGGTGGTGCTCGCCGCGAACGGCCCCTGCTCCGCCGTCGGCTTCGACTACGCCCGCACCTTCAACCCCGCGCACCGGCGCGGCACCGCCGTCGGGATCGTCAACGTCGGCGGGTTCACCGCCTCGCTCACCACCACACTCCTGGTCGGGCTCGTGCTCAGCGTGTCGGGCGGCTACACCCCCGAGGCGTTCCGGCTGGCCTGGCTCGTGCAGTTCCCGATCTGGGCGCTCACCGCCGTCGCGGTCGTCCTCGCGCGGCGCAAGGCCCGCCGGGTGATGGCCGCCGAGGGCACCGTCGTCCCGCCGCTGCGGGAGGCGCTGCGCCGCAACCGGCGCCGGCGACAGGCCCGGTAGACGACGACGGGGGCGGGACCATCGCGGTCCCGCCCCCGTCGCACACGGAGCGGTCTGCCCGTCCGGCGGGCCTCACCCGGTGTCGCCTGCTCGCTCGGCAAGTCTCACTCGGTGTAGCCCGCTCGTTTCGGCGGGCCTCACCCGGTGTCGTCTGCTCGCTCGGCGAGCCTCACTCGGCCAGCAGCCGGTACAGCGCCTTGCGGGCCTCGGTCAGCGCCTCGGTCGCCGACGCCACCTGCGCCTCGGAGCCGGCCTCGGCGACCTGCCGCGCGGCGGCGGCGAGCCGGCCGAGCTCGGTGACCAGGCCGGTCGCCGGGTCCGACTCGGCGGCCTCGGCGTCCTCGGCGAAGGGCGCCCACACCGCGTCGAGCTCGGCGCGGTGCTCCTCGACGTGCCGGGTGCCCTCCTCGGTCAGGTGGACGACCCGACGGCCCTCGGTCTGCTCGGACCGGACCAGGCCCTCGTCCTCCAGCTGGGACAGCATCGGGTACACCGAGCCGGGGCTCGGCTTCCACTGCCCACCGGAGCGGCCGGTGATCTCCTGGATGATCTCGTAGCCGTGCCGCGGGCCGTCGGCGACGACCGCGAGCACCGCGGTGCGCACGTCGCCGCGGGCACGCTTGCCGCGCCGGCCGCGGGGCCCGCCGGGGCCGAACCCGCCCGGGCCGAACCCGCCGGGACCGAACCCGCCCGGGCCGAAGCCTCCGGGACCGAACGGGCCTCCGGGGCCGAACCCGCGGCCGGGACCGAAGGCCCGGCCGCCGGGCCCGCGTCCGCGGCGGTGGGCGCGACCGTGGCGGTGGCCGGGTCCGCCCTCGTCGCGGGGGTCGTCACGGTCGTCGCCGTGGACGTCGGGGGTGTCGTGCATGGCTGCCTCCTCCGGGCCGCAGGGGAACCCGGCGCCGCGGTGGCCCCGGGGGTGTCGGTGGATGCGGGGCCCGAAGGGGCTCCGGAACATGTCGCGCGTGGTCATGACGTGTGGTCCTCTCGTCGTGAGCCTCCTTGTCGATCGGCTCGTGTGCCATCACGATATATCGCGACTGCTCTACGTTGCAACGGTGATGGCCTGAGAATGTCCTGAGGGTGCGCGGAGCGGCCCGTGGCGGGTTCACTGTCCCGGCGGGCCGGCGGGCGGTCCGCCGGATGTGAGGGGGAGTCGTGGGGCGTCACGACGCAGGGGCCGGCCGGGCCGGCGAGGTACCGGAGGACACGGCCGAGGAGGTCGACCTCAGCGATGTCTCCGCGGCGCAGCTGCGGGACCGGCTCTCCGCGCGGTCCGACGGCCGCGACGACCAGGTCGTCGACGCCGCGCGCGAGCTGCGGGCGAGCCTGGACCGGCTCGGCGCGGGTCTCGCGGCGCGCCGTGCGGCGCTCGTCGGACGGGCGGGGGAGATCGCCCGGGCCGCCGTGCCCTACGTCGGCGGCGCCGTCGCGACCGGGGTGGGGGCGGTGCTGGTGGCGCGCCGTGCCCGCCGTCCGCGCCGCTCCCGGTACCCCGGGGCGGTCTGACCCGGGCCGGTCGGGGTCAGTGGCTCCCGAGCCCGGCGCGCACCCGCATCAGGGCGAAGCCCAGCAGGTTCCGGCCGGGCCAGCGGTCCGGCGCGCCGAGGTCGGGGTCGTCGGCGGCCAGGCCGATGCCCCAGATCCGGTCGACGGGGGAGGCCTCGACGAGCACCGCGTCGCCGGTGCCCAGCAGGGCCGCGGTGAGCCGCTCGGCGGAGCGGAACTTCGCCCGGTTGCCCTCGACGACGACCTCGACCCGGCGCGCGGCCCACACCTGCGAGTCGAAGCCCCGGACCTCGCGCCCGGCCCGCTTGGCGGTGTCCGGGTCGTCGTCGGACAGGACGCGGTCCAGCGCGTCGTCGTCGCCGAAGGTACGGGCCTTGGCCGCCATCATCCAGTGCTCGGCGGTGGCGTAGCGGACCCCGTCGACGACGAACGGCGACGGATGCCACTGGCTCAGCACGTGCACGTCGCCCGGGGCGGGCTCGGAACCCCAGAACGGGACGAACCGCGGGCGCGCCCCCGCCGCGACGGCGGCCCGCAGGGATGCGACGTCGGTCGGGGCGTCCTCGCTCACGCCCTCCGATCCTAGGGCGTCGGCGGGGCGGCCGCGTCGGCCAGCGCGGACAGCAGGTCGGCCGCGCCCACTCGTCGCTCGGGCGGGACCCGGCCCAGCAGGTCGGCGACCGCGGCGCGACGGTGGGCGTCGACCTCGCGGATCAGCTCCCGTCCGGCCGGGGTGAGCTCGACGAGCAGGTGCCGCCGGTCGTCCGGGTCGGGGCGGCGTTCGACCAGGCCGGCCCGCCCGAGACGCACGAGCACCCGGGTGGCGTTCGACGGGTGGACGTCGAGTTCACGACCGACCGCGGTGACGTTGGTGCGCCCCGCGTCCGCGATCAGCATGAGGACCCGCAGCTGGGGCACGGTCACGGCGTCCCCGGCCGCCGCCACCGCGCGCACGCTGATGCCGGTGAACGCGCGCGCGAGCGCCAGGCCCGCCTTCACCGTCGCGCCGTCCGGGGGATCCCGATCTCGGCCGTGTGCGTCGGTCATCCCGTCCACCTCCCTCACCGGCGATCTTTACTCCGCGCTGACCGATGCGTCGATCAATCTTTGCCATTGCACAACTACTGCGCAAGCGCAACAATAGGGACGTCGAAGGGAGAGTTCCATGAAGGTGTCGGACATCCTGCGGATCAAGGGCGACACGGTGCACACCGCGTTGTCGTGGAACACCATCGCCGAGGCCGCGACCCGGCTCGCCGGTCCGCCGGCGATCGGCGCGCTCGTCGTCTCCGACGACGGCCGTCGCGAACGCGTCGACGGCATCGTCTCCGAACGCGACATCGTGCGCCGGCTCGCCACCGACGGCGCGGGCCTGCTGGATCTCACCGTCGCCGACGTCATGACCCGGCACGTCGTGACCTGTTCGCCGGAGGACTCGCTCACCGAGGCCATGGGTCTGATGAACCGCTGGCGTCACCGCCACCTGCCCGTCGTCGACGACGGACGGCTCGTCGGGATGATCAGCATCGGTGACGTCGTCAAGCAGCGGCTGGCCGAGATGAGCACCGAGGCCGGGGTGCTGCGCGACATCTACCTCGCCTCGCACTGACCCCGCCCCGGTCGTCCCCGGTGTGACGTGACCGTTTCGCCGGGAACGACCGGGGTGTGCCGTGCGTTGGACCGGACATGACTGCAGCGAGTGCCACCGCAGGTCGCCGCGCCGGCCGCACGGCCGCGTTCGCGACACTCTTCCGTGCCCTCACCCGTCGCGGCCGCCCCGGCGAGCCCGGACCCGTCGAACGGTTCCGGGCGCTGCCCGCCATGGCCGGCGACGCCTGGCGCGGCACCTACCCGCACCTCGGCAAGGGCCGGGTCGCGCTGTTCCTGATGGCCCTGGCCTACCTGGTGTCGCCGGTCGACCTGGTGCCCGAGGCGTTCCTGACCGTGTTCGGCCTCGGCGACGACGCGGTCGTCGCGATGTGGCTGGGCGGGGCCCTGCTGGTCGAGGCCGACCGCTACCTGGGGTGGCGGCGGACCGCACCGGTCGTCGTCGACGGTCAGGCGCAGGTCGACCGCACGTAGTCCCGGATCCGCTGCGACGCGGCCTGGTAGTCCGGGTCCGCCCGGTCCTGCGCGATCTCCGGGTCACGGGCGACGGCGAGGGTGTCCCCGCCGTTGGCCTCCAGCAGGTCGAGCTGACGCTCGACGAGCTGGTCCACCCGCTCGAAGTCCGCGCGGATCTCCTGCGGTGCGAGCGAGGTGACCTGCTGGTTGGCCTGCCGGACGTTCGCGGTGACCTCGCCGACATCGGAGATCGAGCGGCCGATGCCCACCCCGCTGAACGGCTGGGTGGCGGTGCGGCTCGCCTCGACGGCGTCGCAGAAAGGGCTGGACGGGCGGTTCTGGGTCGTGACGACCGTGCGGGACGACGAACCCGGCTGGGTCGCCAGCGAGCTGCCGCAGCCCGCCACCAGGAGCAGGGCCAGTGCCGCCGGGACGAGCAGTCCTGGCCGCCGTACAGCCGTCATCCCCGATCCTCCACTCACCGGCCGGGAAGGTGCCCGCGCCGCGAGGGGAAGTCTAGGGCGCGTGGTGTGAGGTGGATGTCGGCGGTGGGTCGGCGGCGCGGACGCGGATCGCGTCAGCCTGCGAGGACCGTCCGCAGCACCGCGGGCCGGTCGGTGATGATCCGGTCCACCCCGGTGGCCGCGATCCGCCGCATGTCGTCGGGGTCGTCGACCGTGTACGTCCCGGTCTGCATCCCGCGCGCCGCGACTTCCGCGACCAGCGCGGCGTCGACGACCTCGAACGACGGGTTGATCTGGGTGACCCCGTGGGCGGCGGCGTCGTCGAGCTGCGCCGCGGTCGGGCGCCCGTCGAACAGCCATCCGGCCGGGACCTCCGGGGCGGCCTCGGCGAAGCTGCGCATCACGTCGTGGTCGAAGGACTGCACGACGACCCCGCGCCGGCCGTCGAGCTCGTAGGCGACCTCCTTCTCCATTCCCGGGTACCGCGCCGGGCCCTTCAGCTCGACCAGCAGGTCCGCGCGACCGCGGAGCCGGTCGGTGAACTCCCCGAGGGTGGGGATGCGCTCCCCTGCGGAGGCGGGGGAGAACCACGACCCGGCGTCGAGACGGCGCAGCTCGGCGAGGGTGAACGCGCCGACCGGTGCGATGGCGCGGGTGGGGAAGACCTGTGCGACGTCGGTGGTGCGGGCCAGCGTGGCGTCGTGGACGAGCACGAGGTGACCGTCCGCGGTGCGCTGGACGTCGACCTCGACGGCGTCGGCCCGCTGGGCCAGCGCCTCGTCGGCGGCGGCGAGGGTGTTCTCCGGGGCGTCGGCGGAGGCGCCGCGGTGCGCGACGACCTCCGGACCGGGCCGGGGACGGTCGGAGTCGGCGAGGGCGGACGTGGCCGTCGCGAGGAGGGCGGCGGGGACGAGGAGGGTTCCGGGCAGGCGTCGCACGAGGTGGGTCCTCAGGATCGGGGGCGGTGCCTGGGAACCATCGTGGCGTGGCCGGTCCGGCCGATGTCGAGCGGGTGTCCGCCGGGGGACGAGCGGGCGAGGACCTGGTGGTCAGGGGAGGGTGACGGCCGCCTCGAACGCGGGCAGGTAGCCGTCGCGGTAGCCCTGGGCGGTCGGGTGGTAGACCGCCGGGGCCGACGCGGGCGGGGGAGTGATCCACGGGTCGGCGGAGCAGACCCCGTGCCCGGCGAAGGCGGCACGGACGTCGACGAACCGGCCCCGGAACCGCCCTGCCGCGTCGGCGAGGGCGGCGTCGAGGGTGTCCGCCGCCCGGTTCAGCGCCTCGCGGCGGACGGCGTTCGGGACGCCGGGGACGTCGCACTCGGCGCCCGGCTCGAACAGCCGCGGGTAGCCCAGGACCAGGATCGTCGCGCCGGGGGCCTGCAGCCGGACCCCGACGATGGTCGAGATCAGCCCGCCGGGCGCGACCCAGCGGGCGGCACGCTCCCCGCCCCGGACGGCGCGCAGGCAGGTCTCGTCGTCGCGGGCGGTGCTGCAGGCGGCCAGGACCGGACCGAACCCGGTGTCGTTGCCGCCGACGGTGATCGTCACCAGGGTGGTGTCCGCGGAGACGGTGCGCACCTGCCGGGCGATCACCTCGCCGCTGGTGGCGCCGCTGCAGGCGACGCTGACGAACGACGCCGGGTCGTGCCGGGCCGCCCACAGTGCCGGGTAGGACGCGGTGCTGCGCCGGCAGTCGCCGGTGGCCGGGTCCGGCCGGGCCCCGACGCCCGCGGCGTAGGAGTCACCGAGCGCGACGTACCGGACGGGGGCGGCGGCCGCGGTGGCCGGTGCCGGGTCGGCGAGGGCCGCCGGCGCCAGGACGACCAGCAACGCGCATGTCAGCAGGGGGACCAGGAGGCGGCGCACCCGTCCAGACAACCCGCGCGACACCGTGACGGCAATCCGGGCACCGGGTGAGCGGGTGCACGCGCCGTCGACGACGAGGTGCGCCGAACGGGTCCCGGGCCGGCCGCCTGCGCGGAGCGCGCGTCGCGGAGCCACCGCGCACGCGTCCTCACCGTGGGTGAGAGCGTGGACCGCGACGCCCCCGGCCACGACCACTCGGCCGCGGCGCGCGGCCGACGGAAAGCCCAGCTCAGGACCCTGTCCGAGGTGGACCGGCCGGGCCGGCGCCACGGTGAACGGCAGGTGGCCGGGGCGAGTGGCCGGCGGCGTCCGCTCACCGCCCGCAACGTCCCGTCGGTCTCGTGATCACCCGATCGGGTTCTTCCGTCCGTTGCGTCCGGCTAGCGTCGGTGTCAGATCACGGAACGGTCACGAACCGGACGCGGCTCCTCCCCAGGGGGCCGCCCGCTCCCCACGGGTTGTCCGCCGTTCCGGGATCCGGAAGGAAGGGTCGTGGCACGGCATCGCTCCCCCCGGAGCCGTCAGGCGAGCCTCGCGCTCCTGGCCCCGCAGTTCGCGGTGGCCGGGATCGGGGTCCCGGTCGGCTCGTTCCCCGCAGGTCCGCACGTCCGGCGCGCCCGTGACGCCGGGGCCGAGGACGGCTCACGCTGGGCGGCCTCGACCCGGATCACCGCCGCCGTCGTCGCGGTGGGCGGCATCGCCGCCACCGCCCACGCGGGTGTCGGCTCCGGCGACCTGTCCGCGACCGTGACGTCCTGGTTCGACACGGCGGGATCGTCGTCGGTGTCGAGCCAGGACGCCGCGCTCCCCGCCGCCGTGCCCGCCCCGCGGGCCGCCGCGGACGACGCCGCCTCGCCGATCGCGGACCCGGCCACCATCGCCTCGCTGGCCGCTCCGGCCGCCGCCCCCTCGGCGGCCGCGCGCACCGTCGCCGTCGCCGACACCGGCCGCGCCAGGGCCGCCTCCGCGGTCCAGGCCGCCACCGCCTCGGTCGACCAGGTCCGCAAGGCCGCCGAGGAGCGCGCCCGGGCGGTCGAGGCCGCCCGCGCCGCGGGTGCCACCGGCGCGCTGCAGTCCGCCTCCGCAGGCGGTGCGGTGTCGATCGTGACCGGCCGGGTCACCTCGGGCTTCGGTTCCCGCTGGGGCACGAAGCACATGGGCCTCGACATCGCCGCCCCGATCGGTACCCCGATCCACGTACCGATCGCCGGCACCGTCATCAGCTCCGGCCCCGCCAGCGGGTTTGGTATGTGGGTCCGGGTCCGGCACGCCGACGGCACGGTCACCGTCTACGGCCACATCAACCGCTCGCTGGTCTCGGTCGGCCAGAAGGTGGCGGCAGGCCAGCAGATCGCCGAGGTCGGCAACCGCGGCCAGTCCACCGGCCCGCACCTGCACATCGAGGTCGTCGATCCGAGCGGAACCAAGATCAACCCGAAGCCGTGGCTCGACGCGAACGGGTTCCGCTACACCTGAGTCAGGAGTTCTGGACCGACTCCAGCGCACGGATCTTGTTCGTGGCGTCCAGCGCGGCGACCTTGTACGCCTCCGACAGCGTCGGGTAGTTCAGGACGGTGTCGACGAGGTAGTCCACCGTCCCGCCACAGCCCATGATGGCCTGCCCGATGTGCACGAGGTCGGTGGCGTTCGTGCCGAACACGTGCGCCCCGAGCAGCCGGTGGTCCTCGGGCGACACCAGCAGCTTGAGCATGCCGTAGGAGTCGCCGACGATCGCTCCGCGCGCGAGCTCGCGGTAGCGCGACAGCCCGGTCTCGTACGGGATCGACGCCGCCGTCAGCTCGGCCTCGGTCCGCCCGCAGAACGAGATCTCCGGGATCGTGTAGATGCCGATCGGCTGCAGCTCGTGCAGCTCGCGGACGGGCTCGCCGAACAGGTGGTAGGCGGCGAGCCGGCCCTGGTCCATGCTCGTCGACGCCAGGGCCGGGAACCCGATCACGTCGCCGACCGCCGCGATGTGCTCGACCGAGGTCCGGTACTGCTTGTCGACCTCGATGCGCCCCCGGTCGTCGGCCCGCACACCGGCCGCGTCCAGGCCCAGCTCCTCGGTCATGCCCTGGCGGCCCGCCGAGTACATGACCATGTCGGCCGGGATCTTCTTCCCGCTGGCCAGGCTGGTCACCGTGCCGCGGCCGTTCACCTCGACCGAGGACACCTCCTCGCCGAACCGGAACGTGACCGCCGAGTCGCGCAGGTGGAACTTCAGCGACTCCACGACCTCCGGGTCGCAGAACCCGAGCATCGAGTCCCGCTTCTCCACCACGGTCACCCGCGTGCCGAGCGCGGCGAACATCGAGGCGTACTCGATGCCGATCACCCCCGCGCCGACGACGACCATCGAGCCCGGCACCCGGCCCAGCTGCAGCACCTGGTCGGAGTCGACGACCCGCTCGCCGTCGAACGCGACGGTGTCCGGGCGGGCCGGGCGGGTCCCGGTCGCGACGACGAAGTTCGAGGCGGTGACCTGGTTGTGGTCACCCCGCCCCGTCCCCTCGACGACGACGGTGTGCGGGTCGGTGAAGCGCGCCGTCCCGGTCAGGATGTCGACGTGGTTGCGCAACAGCTGGCTGCGCACGATCTCGGTCTCGCGGCCGATCACGTGCCGGGTGCGGGCCAGCAGGTCGTCGATGGTGATCTCGGACTTGACCCGGTAGCTGGCGCCGTACATCTCGCGCTGGCTGAACCCGGACAGGTACAGCACCGCCTCGCGCAGCGTCTTCGACGGGATGGTGCCGGTGTTGACGCAGACCCCGCCCATCATGTGGCCGCGGTCGGCGATCGCCACCCGCTTCCCGAGCTTCGCCGCGGCGATCGCGGCCTTCTGCCCCCCGGGACCGGAGCCGATCACCAGCAGGTCGTAGTCGTGGGCGGGTGACTCGTCGGCACTCACCCGCCCAGCGTGGTGGCCGCCGCGCCGCGCGGCAACCACGCCGGTGTGAACAGCGTGTCACGCGCGGTAGGAGCGTCTCCGTTCGTCGGCGAGGAAGTGCGCGGTCTCCCGGGTGGCGGTGTAGAGCGAGCGGTAGTGCGGGTGGAAGCGGTCGTAGACCTCGCGGGCCGCCGGGTCCGGCTCGACCGTGCGGGCGACCGGGTTCCAGTCGCGCAGCCGCGGCTCGGCCCCGGTCGCGACGGCGGCCAGCCACGCGTCGCCGAGCGCGGCGCCGACGGTCTGCTCCGGCACGTCCTGCGGGACCCCGGTCACGTCGGTGACGATCCGGGTCCACAGCCCGCCCTGCACCCCGCCGCCGACGGCGACCAGGCGCTTCGTGCCGCCGCCCGCGGACCGCATGACCTCCAGGTTGTGCCGGACGCCGTGCGCGATGCCCTCCAGCGCGGCCCGGTAGACCTCGCCGCGGGTGTGCCCGGTGGTCAGCCCGGCGAGCACGCCGCGGGCGTCCGGGTCGAACAGCGGGGTCCGCTCCCCGGCGAAGTAGGGGAGCAGCAGCAGCCCGCCGCTGCCCGGCGGCACCTCCGCGGCCTCGGCGACGAGCCCGGTGAACCCCTCCCCGGTGAGGTCGCGCAGCCAGTTCGTGATCGCCCCGGAGGTCGCCATCCCCGCGGCCAGGGTGAACGACCCCGGTACGGCCCCGCGGGTCGTCCACATCGCCGGGTGCGGGTGCGGGCGGTCGATGACCTCGATGAGGAACATCGTCGTCCCGTACATCACCATGACCTCCCCGGCGCCGGTGACGCCGGCGCTGGTGGCCTCGGCCCAGGCGTCGACGGTGCCGGCGGTGACCGGCAGCCCCTCCGGCAGCCCGGTCGCGGCGGCCGCCGCCGCGCTCACCCGCCCGGCGACCTCGGTCGGCCACAGCAGCCGGGGCAGCGTGATGCCCGGGGCGGTGCGCTCGGCCCAGTCGGGCGCCCAGTCCGCGGCGGCCAGGTCGTACATCGGGTCGCACTGGCTGGCCGAGTGGTGGTCGAGCACGTACTCGCCGGTGAGCCGGTGCACCAGGTAGGACGAGCACATCAGGAACATCTCGGTGCGGGCGAACACCTCCGGCTCGTGCCGGGCCAGCCACCGCCACTTCGGCCCCACCGCCTGCGAGGACAGCGGTGTCCCGGCCCGGGCCAGGATCGCGTCCTCGCCCAGCTCCGCGTTCAGCTCGTCGATCTCGGTGCCGGCGCGGGTGTCGACGCCGTAGAGGATCGCCGGGCGCAGCGGGCGGCCGTCGCCGTCGGCGGGGAGCAGGGTCGGCCCGATCCCCGACACCCCCAGGCCGGCGAGCTCGGCGCCGTCGTCGAGGGCGGGCAGCAGTTCCCGCACGACCGCGACGAAGTCACCCCACCAGACGGCCTCGGCGTCGTGCTCCACGTGGCCGGGCAGCGGCTGTGCGGTCTCGTGCGCCCGGTCGGCCCGGGCCAGCACCCGGCCGCGGGCGTCGACGAGGACGCCCTTCGAACCCGACGTACCGATGTCGACGCCCAGATACACGTGCATGGGACGTTCCTACCGTCCCCCGCCCGCGGTGCACACAGAACGGGTGCAGAACATTCGTGCAGGTCGACGCGCGCGGTGGGCCGGGGCGCCGCAGACTTCTCCGGTGCAGCTGCCCACACCCCACCCGGACACCGCGACCGACTGGGTGCGCGAGCACCTCGGTGACCTCTGCCGCGACGAGCCCGTCGCCTCCGGAGCGTTCCGGGGCGGGCAGACCGCGGCCGACGCCGCCGTCGCGGCGCTGGACCTGACCGGCTATGCGAAGCGGCGCAACGAGGTGCTGCCGGTGTCGCGGCGCGGTGCGACGGCGCTGTCGCCGTGGATCCGGCACGGGCTGGTCGACCTGCCGACCGCCTGGGACGCCGCCGCCGACGCCCCGCCGCGCGACCGCGCCAAGTTCCGCGACGAGCTGTGCTGGCAGGAGTACGCCCGCCACCTCTACGCCCGGCTCGGCACCCGCACCCGCTCCGCGCTGCGCGCGGCCCCGGCCCGCGCCGAACAGGGATGGGACGAGCCGTGGCCCGCCGAGATGGCCTGCGTCGACGCCTGCCTCACCGAGCTGCACACCGACGGCTGGCTGGTGAACCAGACCCGCATGTGGCTGTCCTCGCAGTGGACCGTGCGCGCCGGGCACGAGTGGGCGGGCGGGGAGAGCGAGTTCTTCGCCCACCTGCTCGACGGCTCGCGCGCGGCGAACCGGCTCGGCTGG
This sequence comes from Pseudonocardia sp. 2-7, assembly GCF_056341085.1. Classification (NCBI taxonomy): domain Bacteria; kingdom Bacillati; phylum Actinomycetota; class Actinomycetes; order Pseudonocardiales; family Pseudonocardiaceae; genus Pseudonocardia; species Pseudonocardia sp. 2-7. Next base: position 3,598,463 of record NZ_CP094507.1, on the reverse strand, counting down.
CAGTGGACCGTCGGCGCCGGCACCGGCAAGCCCTACGGCTTCTCCCGCTGGCAGGTCCGCAAGCGCGCCCCGCAGCTGTGCGGGAGCTGCGCGCTGTCCGACGCCTGCCCGATCGAGCACTGGCCCGCCGATCCGCCGTCGCGCCCGGCTCCCGAGCACGACCCGCGGCTGCGCTCGGACCCCGACCCGGAGACGACCGGGGGGCCGGCCGCCCCGGTCTCCACCGGCGCCGCGCCGGAGGCGGTGTGGCTGACGGCGGAGTCGCTCGGCGACGCCGACCCCGCCCTCGACGCCCACCCGGACCTGCCCGCGGTGTTCGTGTTCGACGAGCCGCTGCTGCGCCGGCTGCGGCTGTCCGGCAAACGGCTGGTGTTCCTCGCGCAGACCCTCGCCGACCTGGGTGAACGCCGTGCCGTGTTGGTGCACCGCGGCGTCGTCGCCGACGAGCTCGACGGCACGCCCGTCGCCGTCACCCACGCCCCGGTCCCCGGGTTCGTCACGCGCTCCGCCGCCGTCCGCCCGGTCGTGGTGCACCCCTGGCCGTGGCTGTACCGCCCGCACGCCGGTCCGGTCACCTCGTTCACCGCGTGGCGCAGGCGACTGCCCCGGCGCGGGGGGAAACCATCCACGACACCCCCTCGGCAAGGGGTGTGAGGCGGGACCGTCCACAGCCGGTCGGGTGACGGCGTTCCGCACGTCCCGGCCCGCGACGACCGTGGCGGCATGACCGCCTGCCCCCAGCCCGACCCCCTCCCCGGCCCCGGCCCCGGCCCCGGCCCGTCGCCGGGGTCGGAGGACCTGCCCGCCACCGGATGGCCCCCCGGCACCGCGTCCGGTCCCGGTCTGCGGCTCGACCGGCCCGCCGAGCTGATCGCCGCGGTCCCGGTGCTGCTCGGCTTCCACCCCCGGGACTCGCTGGTGCTCGTCTCGGTCACCGGGCCGCACCTCCACGACCGGCTGGGGCTCACCGTGCGGGTCGACCTGCCGCGCTCGTCGGCGTCGGCCCGCCGGGTGTGCCGGGAGGCGGTCGGGGTGCTCGCCGGGGAACGGCCCGCCCGGGCACTGGCGCTCGTCGTGCGCGACCCGGGCCCCGCCGGGCCGGGTCCCCGCCGGAGCCGCCGGGACGTGGGGGCCGCCGCGCGGCGGGCGCTGCTCGACGCCGCGATCGAGCCGATCGCGGCCCTCTGGGCGACCGGTACCCGGGCGGGGGACCGGTGGGGCTGCTTCGATCTGCCCTGCACCTGCGGCGGGCTGCTGCCCGACGCCGCGTCGACCACGCTCGGGGTCACGGCCGCGGTCCGCGACGGCCGGGCCGTCCTGCCCGACCGCGCCGCGGTGCTCGCCCCGCTCGACTCCGACGCCGGCACCCGTCGTCGCCGGGCCCGGTTGCGCGACCCCGGCGCCGCACCGGCCCGGGTAGGTGCCGCGACCGGCACCGCCCTGCTCGACGCCTGCCTGGACGAGGCCGCGGCGAGCCGGCTCGTCGTGGACGACCGGCTGGCGCTGGCCCTGTGCGGCGCCCTCGACGTCGGCGACGTGCGCGACGAGGCGCTGCGCCGCTGCCTGGGCCCCCGCGCCGCGGACGCCGAGCAGCTGTGGGCGGTGCTGGTCGCGGCCCTGCCGTCACCGCAGCGGGCGCACCCGCTGGCCCTGCTCGCGGTGTGCGCCCTGCTGCGCGGCGACGGCGCGCTCGCGACCGGGGCGACGGAGCGGGCGCTGGCCGAACGGCCCGACCACGTCCTCGCCGGGGTGGTGGCGGCGAGCCTGCACGGCACCCGCGACCCGCGCTCACCCGCCGCACGGTGGGCGGGCCCGGGCGGGCTGCGGCGGCTGCTCACCGCGATGCTCGACCCGGACGCTCCCGACGAGACGGCCGCCCGGTGAGCCGGCCCCGGGCCGCGCAGGTTCAGCGGGACCGGGCGAACTCCCAGGCGTCGCCGACGATCTCGGCGATCGCGGTCCGCGACGGCTTCCAGCCCAGCTGCTGCGCGGCCTGCTCGCTCGAGGCCACCAGCACCGCGGGGTCACCGGCTCGGCGCGGCGCGACGACGGCCGGGATCGGGTGCCCGGTCACCGTGCGGCAGGCCTCGACCACCTCGAGCACGGAGAACCCGTGACCGCTGCCGAGGTTGTAGATGTCGTGCCGCCCCGCGACGGCGTGGGTCAGCGCGAGCAGGTGGGCCTCGGCGAGGTCGTCGACGTGGATGTAGTCACGCACGCAGGAGCCGTCGGGGGTGGGCCAGTCGTCGCCGTAGACCGAGATCGACTCGCGGGTGCCCGCGGCGACCTGCAGGACCAGCGGGATCAGGTGGGTCTCGACCGCGTGCCGCTCCCCGAGCGGGGTGTCACCGGACAGGTGCGCCCCGGCCACGTTGAAGTACCGCAGGCTCGTAGCGGCCAGGCCGTGCGCCGTCGCGTAGGAGGTGATCATGTGGTCGATCGCGAGCTTGCTCGCCCCGTAGGGGTTGGTCGGCCGGGTCGGCGCGGTCTCCGGGATCGGGACCTGCTCCGGCTCGCCGTAGGTGGCGGCGGTGGAGGAGAACACCAGCCGCGGTACCGCGTGCTCCCGGACCGCCTCGAGCAGCCGGAACGAGGCCACGACATTGCCGTCCCAGTACTTCTCGGGCTTCTCGACGGACTCCCCGACCAGCGAGCGGGCGGCGTAGTGCAGCACGCCGTCGAACCCGCCGCGGCCCAGGACCTCCCCGGCGCGGGTACCGAGCTCACCCTCGACGAACTCCGCGCCCGCGGGCACGGCGTCGCGGTGGCCGGTGGACAGGTCGTCGAGCACGACGACCTCGTGGCCGGCGTCGAGCAGGTGTGCGGCGCACACGCTGCCCACGTAGCCCGCGCCGCCGGTGACGAGCAGCTTCACGTGTGCGGATCCTCCTCAGACGGCGCGGACGAGCACGGCGTGCGCGACCGGCGGAGCGACGGTCGACTTCTCGTCGTCCGAGCTCACCGGCACCGGGTCGCCGAAGCGGGAGATCGGGCCGACGTCGATCACGTTGCCGGGCACGATCCCCGCGAGCTTCAGCTCGCCCATCAGGTCGGAGTCCAGCTGCACGTGCTCGGCGATCCGCCGGATCTCGACGCGACCGCCACCGCGGCGGGCCAGCTCGTCGAGCCGCTGCAGGCCGACCTCGAGCGTGGGCGGCACCGACGACGACGTCGACGCGTCGTCCCCGCGCTCCAGCTCCTCCAGACCCGGGATCGGGTTGCCATAGGGCGACACGGTCGGCTTGTCGAGCAGGCGGAGCAGCTTGCGCTCGACGTCCTCGCTCATCACGTGCTCCCAGCGGCACGCCTCGGCGTGGACGAGCTCCCACTCGAGCCCGATCACGTCGATCAGCAGCCGCTCGGCGAGGCGGTGCTTGCGCATGACGGCGACGGCGCGGCCGCGGCCCTCGTCGGTCAGCTCGAGGTGGCGGTCCCCGGCCACGACGACGAGTCCGTCGCGTTCCATACGGGCCACCGTCTGGCTGACGGTCGGCCCGCTCTGTCCGAGGCGTTCGGCGATCCGCGCGCGCAGCGGGACGACGCCTTCCTCCTCGAGTTCGTAGATGGTGCGGAGGTACATCTCCGTGGTGTCGATGAGGTCGTTCACGTGGGGCCCCTTCGTTCGACGTCCAGTCTACCCAGCGCGGCTCCCGCGCACGGCGAGCCCGTCCGGGGCAGGATGGGCGCCGTGTCCGGATCCATGATCCCCCCTTCGGAACTCGCCGGCCTGCTGGGGCCCGCCCCGGCCGCCGGCACCGTGCGGCCCGTGGTGCTCGATGTCCGGTGGCGTCTGGCCGGCCCGCCCGGCCGCGCGGACCACGGGGCCCACCGGGTCCCCGGTGCGGTGTTCGTCGACCTCGACACCGAGCTGTCCGCGGGCCCCGCGCGCCCCGGCCCCGGCGGGCGCCACCCGTTGCCGGAACCCGCTGCGCTGCAGGAGGTCCTGCGCCGGGCCGGGATCCGGGACGAGGCCGGCGACCAGCTCGTCGTCGCCTACGACGACCTCGACGGCTCGGTCGCCGCGCGCGCCTGGTGGCTGCTGCGCTGGGCCGGCGTCGCGCCCGGCCGGGTCCGGGTGCTCGACGGCGGGTTCGCCGGCTGGCAGGCCGCGCGGCTGCCGGTGGCCGGCACCGGCCCGGGTGCCGGGACGCCGGAACCGGAGCCCCTGCCGCCCGGCGATCTGGTGGTCCGGCCCGGCGGGATGCCCGTCGTCGACGCCGACGGGGCCGCCGCGCTGGCCCGCGACGGCGTGCTCCTCGACGCCCGCGCCGCCGCCCGCTTCCGCGGTGAGACCGAGCCGGTCGACCCGCGCGCCGGGCACGTCCCCGGTGCCCGCAGCACCCCGGCCGCGGCGAACACCGGCCCGGACGGGCGCTGGCAGCCCGCCGGCACGCTGGCCGAGCGCTTCCGCGCCGCCGGCGTCGCACCCGGTGTCGCGACCGGCGCCTACTGCGGGTCAGGCGTCAACGCCTGCGCCCTGGTGCTCGCGCTGGAGGAGTCCGGCCTCACCACGCCGGACGCCCCGGCCGCGCTGTACCCCGGGTCGTGGTCGGAGTGGAGCGCCGACCCGGACCGGCCGGCCGAGACCGGGGACCGGCCGTGGGCCGCGCGGGAGTGACCGCGCCCGCCGGCCTGGCATACGGTTCCGGCCCATGAGCGCTCGCACGTCGGTGGTGTGGACTCCGGAGTTCCTGACCTACCAGCTGTCCGACGACCACCCCCTCAACCCGGTGCGGCTGGAGCTGATGATGGAGCTGTCCCGCGGGCTGGGGGTGCTCGACGGCGTCGACCCGGTCGTCCCGGAGCCGGCGGGCGAGATGGATCTGACCCGGGTGCACACCCCCGGCTTCCAGACCGCGGTGAAGTCCGCGCCGGAGGCGCCGTTCGGCGTCGGCCACGGGTTGGGCACCGCCGACAACCCGATCTTCTTCGGCATGCACGAGGCGTCCGCGCTGATCGCGGGCGGCTCGGTCGCCGCCGCCCGGGAGATCGCCGAGGGCCGCGCGGACCGCGCGGTGAACATGGCGGGCGGGCTGCACCACGCGATGCGTGACCGCGCCGCGGGCTTCTGCGTCTACAACGACTGTTCGGTCGCGATCGCCTGGCTGCTGGAGCAGGGCTACGAGCGCATCGCCTACGTCGACGTCGACGTCCACCACGGCGACGGCGTGCAGGACTGCTTCTACGACGACCCCCGGGTGCTGACGATCTCGCTGCACCAGCACCCGCTCACGCTGTGGCCGGGCACCGGCTGGGCGGGGGAGATCGGCCGCGGTGCCGGCGAGGGCTACGCCGTCAACGTCTCGCTGCCCCCCGGCACCGGCGACGCGGGCTGGCTGCGGGCCTTCCACGGCGTCGTCCCGTCGCTGCTGGAGTCGTTCCGTCCGCAGGTGCTGGTCACCGAGTGCGGCGCGGACACCCACTCCGAGGACCCGCTGGCGAACCTGGAGCTGTCCGTCGACGGCCACCGGGCCATCTACCACGCGTTGCGCGAGATGGCCGAGACCACCGCGGGCGGCAAGTGGCTCGTGCTCGGCGGCGGCGGGTACGCGCTCTACCGGGTGGTCCCGCGCTCGTGGACGCACCTGATGGCCGTCGCCCTGGACCGCGACCTGGACCCGGACACCTCCATCCCCGCGGACTGGACCGCGCTCGCGGCGACCCGGACCCGTTCGCCGCTGCCGGTCTCGATGTCCGACGGTGCCGACCCGGCCTTCGAGCGGTGGGGCGGCTCGTTCGGCGAGCGCGTCGACTCCGCGATCCTGGAGACCCGTCGTGCGGTGTTCCCGCTGCACGGCCTCGACCCCGACGACCCGCGGGACTGAGACCGACCATGACCGAGAAGACCGACGAGACCCCGGCCGACGCCCCCGGGCACCCCTACCCGCGGCACTGGGAGGCCGACGTCGTCGCCTCCGACGGCGGGATCGTGCACCTGCGCCCGATCCTGCCCGGCGACGCCGACGCGCTGCTCGCCTTCCACGCCAAGCTGTCCGACCGCACCCGCTACCTGCGCTACTTCGGCCCGTACCCGCGGATCTCGGCGCGGGACCTGGAGCGGTTCACCGTCGTCGACCACCGGACCCGGGTCGCGTTCCTGGCGCTGCTCGGCGACGAGATCATCGCGGTCGGCCGCTACGAGGGGCTGACCCCCGGCGGCGGGGCGGCCGCCCAGGAGGGAGCGGGCACCGACAAGCCGGTCACCTCCGCGGAGGTCGCGTTCGTCGTCCGCGACGACCACCAGTCCCGCGGCCTCGGCTCGATCCTGCTCGAGCACCTCGCCGCCGCGGCCCGGGAGAACGGGCTGTCCCGGTTCGAGGCCGAGGTGCTGGTGGAGAACCACGCCATGGTGCGGGTGTTCCGCGAGGCCGGCTACGGCGTCACGCGGGCCTTCGCCGAGGGCGTCCTGCACCTCGAGTTCGACATCGACCCCACCGAGAAGTCGATCGCGGTCCGCTACGCGCGCGAGCAGGCCGCCGAGGCCCGCAGCGTCGCGAACCTGCTGCACCCGACCTCGGTGGCGGTGATCGGTGCGTCGGCGGACGAGACCAAGATCGGCCACGCCGTCCTGCTGAATTTGCTGCGCGCCGGGTTCACCGGCCCCGTCTACCCGGTCAACCCCGACGCCCGCTCGGTGCGGGGCGTGCGCGCCTACCCGTCGGTGATCGACATCCCGGACGAGGTGGACCTCGCGGTCGTCGCCGTCCCGGCCGCGAACATCGACGAGGTCATGGACTCCTGCCTGGCCAAGGGCGTGAAGGTGCTGGTCGTGATCAGCTCCGGCTTCGCCGACGGCGGCACCGTCGCCGAGCGCAGGCTGGTCGCCGAGGCGCGGGCGCACGGGATGCGGGTGGTCGGGCCGAACGCACTCGGCGTCGCCAACCCCGACCCGTCGGTGCGGCTCAACGCGACCCTCGCCCCGCGGATGCCCGGGCACGGGCGCACCGGGTTCTTCTGCCAGTCCGGCGCGCTCGGCAGCGCCATCCTCGCCAACGCCCGCACCCGCGGGCTCGGCCTGTCGTCGTTCGTGTCGGCGGGCAACCGCGCCGACGTGTCCGGCAACGACCTGATGCAGTACTGGCAGACCGACCCGAGCACCGAGCAGGTGCTGCTCTACCTGGAGACCTTCGGCAACCCGCGCAAGTTCGCCCGGGTCGCCCGCAGGCTGGCCCGCACCAAGCCGGTGATCGCGGTGAAGTCCGGCCGGCACACCGGGACGCTGCCGTCGCTGGCCTCGGTCGGGGCGCCGATCGACGAGTCCAGCGTGCAGGCGCTGTTCGAGCAGTCCGGGGTCATCCGGGTGCAGACACTGCCGCAGATGTTCGACACCGCCCTGCTCATCGCCCACCAGCCGCTGCCGAAGGGCCGCCGGGTCGCGGTCGTCGGCAACTCCACCGCGGTGAACCTGCTGGTCCTCGACGGGCTGCTCGACGAGGGCCTGGAGCTGGCGGGGGACCCGGTCGACGTCGGCACCCAGGCCTCGCCGGAGGCGTTCGCCGGCGCGGTCCGCGCGACCCTGGACGGCGACGCCCGCCCGGACGCGCTCATCGCGGTGTTCGTCCCGCCGGTCGCGGTGGCCGGCCGGGACCACGCGCACGCCCTGCGCGACGCCGCGGACGGTGCCGGGGTCCCGGTCATCGCGGTGTTCCTCGCCGCCGAGGGCATCCCGGCGGAGCTGTCGGTACCCGGCGCCGACGGCACGCCCGGCCGCGGGTCGGTGCCGAGCTTCGCCAGCCCCGAGCGGGCCACGTCGGCGCTGGGCCGGGTCAGCCGCTACGCGCAGTGGCGTGACACCCCGGTCGGGGAGTTCGTCGTGCCCGAGGGCATCGACGCCGACCGCGCGCGGGAGCTCATCGCGTCGTTCGGGCCGGACAGCCGGCACCCCCTCACCGACGACGAGGCCGTCGACCTGCTCGCCTGCTACGGCCTGGAGGTGATCACCTTCCGCCGGGCCAAGGGCGCCGACGACGCCGTCGCCGCCGCCGAGCAGCTCGGCTACCCGGTGGTCATCAAGGCGACCGCGGACCAGTGGCGGCACCGCGGCGACTTCGTCGGGGTGCGCCTGGACCTGGTCTCGGAGGAGGCCCTGCGCGTCGCGCACGCGGAGCTGTCGCGGGTGACCGGGTCCGACGAGGTCTACGTGCAGCGGATGGCCCCGAAGGGCACGTCGTGCACGGTGGAGGTCGTCGACGACCCGTCGTTCGGGTCGCTGGTCGCGTTCGGGCTGTCCGGGATGGCGACCGAGCTGCTCGACGACCGCGCCTACCGGGTCCTGCCGGTGTCGACCGAGGACGCGGCCCGGCTGGTGCGGGCCCCGCGGGCGGCGCCGCTGCTCACCGGCTACCGCGGCACGGACCCGGTCGACCTCGCCGCGCTGGAGGACGTCGTGCTGCGGATCGGGCGGCTCGTCGAGGACCTGCCGCAGGTCCGCTCGCTCGCCCTGGACCCGGTGCTGGCCTCGCCGCAGGGGGCGTTCGTGGCCGGGGCCCGGATGACGATCGGCCCGGTGCCCGACCGGCGCGACGCGGGCCCCCGCCGCCTGCGCTGACCCGCCCGCCCGCCCCCGGGAGCCCCCGGTTCCGTCGCCGGGCACCCGCCGGGTGGCCCCCAGGGGAACCTTCGTGGCTTAGAGCGCTACGAGGGTTCCCCTGGGTGCACGGCGCGCCGTGCACGGGGGCCGCGGGCACACCCCCGGGGGGGGGGCGGGCGTCGCAGCGGTCAGGTGCGGAAGGTGACCTGCAGGGTCGGGGCGCTGGTGTCGGCGAAGAAGTCGTTGCCCTTGTCGTCCATCACGACGAACGCCGGGAAGTCCTCGACCTCGATCTTCCAGACCGCCTCCATGCCGAGCTCGGGGTACTCGAGCACGTCGACCTTGCGGATGCAGTCCTGGGCCAGACGGGCGGCCGGGCCGCCGATGGAGCCCAGGTAGAAGCCGCCGTTCGCGGCGCAGGAGTCCACGACCTGCTTCGACCGGTTCCCCTTCGCCAGCATCACCAGGGACCCGCCGGCCTCCTGGAACTGCTGGACGTAGGAGTCCATCCGGCCGGCCGTCGTCGGACCGAAGGAGCCCGAGGCGTAGCCCTCGGGGGTCTTGGCCGGTCCGGCGTAGTAGACGGCGTGGTCCTTGAGGTACTGCGGCATCGGCTCGCCGGCGTCGAGCCGCTCGGCGATCTTGGCGTGCGCGATGTCGCGGGCGACGACCAGCGGCCCGGTCAGCGACAGCCGGGTCTTCACCGGTAGCTGCGACAGCTGGGCGCGGATCTCGTCCATCGGCCGGTTCAGGTCGACCCGCACGACCTCGTCGGACAGGTCGGCGTCGGTGGCCTCGGGCAGGTACTGGGCCGGGTCGCGCTCCAGCTGCTCCAGGTAGACCCCGGACGGGGTGATCTTCGCCTTGGCCTGGCGGTCCGCCGAGCAGGACACCGCGACGCCGACCGGCAGCGAGGCGCCGTGCCGGGGCAGCCGGATGACGCGCACGTCGTGGCAGAAGTACTTGCCGCCGAACTGGGCGCCGATCCCGAAGTTGCGGGTCAGCTCCAGGACCTGCTGCTCCAGGTCGGTGTCGCGGATGGCGTGCCCGAGCGGCGAGCCCTCGGTCGGCAGGTTGTCCAGGTAGCGGGCCGAGGCCAGCTTGGCGACCTTCAGGTTGAACTCCGCCGACATGCCGCCGACGACGATCGCCAGGTGGTACGGCGGGCAGGCCGCGGTACCGAGGCTACGCAGCTTCTCGTCCAGGAACGCCGCGAGCCGCTTCGGGTTCAGCAGTGCCTTCGTCTCCTGGTAGAGGAAGGTCTTGTTGGCCGAGCCGCCGCCCTTGGCCATGACCAGGAACTCGTAGTACGGGTCCCGGCCCGGCTTGGCGTACAGCTCGACCTGCGCGGGCAGGTTGGTGCCGGTGTTCTTCTCGTCCCAGAAGCTGATCGGCGCCATCTGGCTGTAGCGCAGGTTCAGCTCCTGGTAGGCCTCGAAGACCCCGCGCGACACCGCGGCCTCGTCGTCGCCGCCGGTCAGCACGGTCTCGGTCTTCTTGCCGACGACGATCGCGGTGCCGGTGTCCTGACACATCGGCAGCACCCCGCCCGCGGACACGCAGGCGTTGCGCAGCAGGTCGGTGGCGACGAACCGGTCGTTGCCGGACGCCTCGGGGTCGTCGATGATGGCGCGCAGCTGCTTCAGGTGCGAGGGTCGCAGGAGGTGCTGGATGTCGGTGACGGCCGCGCGGACCAGTCCGGTGATCGTCTCGGGCGGGACCTCGAGGAAGGTGCGGCCCGCGGCCTCGGTCACGGTTCCCGCGGGCAGGTCGAGCTCGCGGTACTCGGTGTCGTCCGGGCCGAGCGGGAGCACGTCGGTGTGGTGGAACTCGGGCATGGCGGGGACGCTACCGGCCGTCGCCGGGCGGGCACCGCAGGTGGAGACGCAGACGACGTGTGAGGCGCACTAACCGGACGACCCTCCGGTTAGTGTTGTAGTGTGGGCCACATGCCTGGCTCGATCCTGGGAACCTCCGTCCGCCGCGTCGAGGACGCCGACCTGATCACCGGTGCGAGCACCTTCGTCGGCAACCTGGTCCACGGTGCCGACGCACCGGCGGGCCTGGCCCATGTGGCGTTCGTCCGCTCGCCGGTGGCGCACGCGCTGCTCACCGGTATCGACACCACCGAGGCCGCGGCCGCGCCCGGCGTCCTCGCCGTGTACACCGCGGCCGACCTCGACCTGCCCGCCCACCACGGCCTGATGGTCCTCAACCCGGCGCTGCCGCGCCCGCCGCTGGCGACCGACCGGGTGCGGTTCGTCGGCGAGGCGGTGGCGCTGGTCGTCGCCGAGAGCCGCGCCGCCGCCGTCGACGCCACCGAGCTCGTCGAGGTCGGCTACGACCCGCTGCCCGCGGTCACCGACATCGAGGCCGCGCTCGCCGACGACGCCCCGCTGCAGTTCCCCGACCAGGGCAGCAACCTGGCCGCGGGCGAGCGGGGGACCGGCGACCCGCTCGACGGCGCCGAGGTCGTCGTCCGCGCGCGGATGGTGAACCAGCGCGTCGCGGCCGTCCCGATGGAGGGCAACGCGATCGTCGCCGACCCCACCACCACCGACTTCCCGCTCACCGTGCACGTCTCCACCCAGATGCCGCACGGCTTCCGCACCCAGCTCGCCGGACTGACCGGGCTGGAGGCCGACCAGGTCCGGGTGATCGCCCCGCATGTCGGCGGCGGGTTCGGCGCGAAGGCCGGTGTGCTCGCCGAGCACACCGCCACCGTCGCCGCCGCCCGGGCGCTGGGGCGGCCGCTGGCCTGGGTCGAGACCCGCTCGGAGAACCTCGTCTCGATGCCGCACGGCCGCGGCCAGGTCGGCTACTACGAGCTCGGCCTCACCCGCGACGGCCGGATGACCGGCCTGCGCGTGCGGGTCGTCGGGGACGCCGGGGCCTACGCCGGCTTCGGCGGCGCGCTCCCGCTGCGCACCACCTACCTCATGGCGACCGGCGTCTACGACATCACGGACCTGCGCTACGACGCCGTCTCCGCGCTGACCAACACCACCCCGATGGGCGCCTTCCGCGGCGCGGGACGCCCCGAGGCCGCCGCCCACCTGGAGCGCCTGGTCGACGTCGCCGCCGCCGAGCTGGGCATCGACCCGGTCGAGCTGCGCCGGCGCAACCTGCTCGCGCCCGACGTCTTCCCGTACACCACCCCGACCGGCGCCCGCTACGACGTCGGCGACTACGACCTGCCGCTGCGCGAGGCCCTGCGCATCGCCGGCTACGACGAGCTGCGCGCCGAACAGGCCCGCCGCCGCGAGGCGGGCGACCCGGTGCGCCTGGGCATCGGCATCGCGGTCTACGTCGAGGTCACCGCCGGGGGCGGGGGCGGCGAGTACGGCTCGGTGACCGTGCACGACGACGGCACGGCGACCGTGTCGGCCGGCACCTCGGCGCACGGTCAGGGGCACGCGACGTCGTTCGCGATGCTGGTGTCGGACCGGCTCGGCATCCCGATGGACCGGATCCGCTACGTCCAGTCCGACACCGCGCTCGTCCCGCGCGGCGCCGGGACCGGCGGCTCGCGGTCGCTGCAGCTCGGCGGGACCGCGGTGTCCGAGGCCGCGCACGAGCTGTACGAGCGGGCCCGCAAGCTCGCCGCGCACCTGCTGGAGGCCGCCGCGGAGGACGTCGAGATCACCGACGAGGGCATCTTCGGCGTCGCCGGTGTGCCCGGCGGCCCGACCGCGACCTGGAGCGACGTGCACCGCCAGGCCGCCGCCACGGGGGAGGAGCTGCACGTCGGGCTCGACTCCGCGCAGGACGGGGCGACCTTCCCGTTCGGGGCGCACCTGTCGGTGGTCGAGGTCGACACCGACACCGGCCGGGTCACCCCGCGCCGGCACGTCGCCGTCGACGACTGCGGGCGGATCCTGAACCCGCTGCTCGTCGAGGGCCAGCAGCACGGCGGGCTCGCCCAGGGCGTCGCCCAGGCGCTGCACGAGGAGGTCCTGTTCGACGACGAGGGCCAGCCCCTGACCTCCAGCCTCGCCGCGTACACGATCCCGACCGCGGCCGACCTGTTCTCCTTCGAGACCGCGACGACCGAGACCCCGACCCCGCTGAACTCGCTCGGCGCCAAGGGCATCGGCGAGTCCGCGACGATCGGGTCGACCCCCGCGGTGCAGAACGCCGTGGTCGACGCACTGTCGGACCTGGGTGTGCGGCACATCGACCTGCCCTGCACCCCCGAGCGGGTGTGGCGGGCGGTCGCCGCGGCCCGCGCCGGGGCGCCGGAGCAGGCGTGGCGGGAGCCGCCCGCGGTCTTCGACGACCTGCCCGTGCGCGGCGGTGGCGCCGAGGACGACGCCGCGATCTGACCCGGGTGCCGGCCCGGGTCGGTCACCGCCGGGCCGTGGGAGTGCCGTGGCGGATCCACACCCGCTGTCCGGCATCCACACCTGCTGCAACGGGTGTGGTCACCGGACAGCGGGTGTGGCTGCGGACCGCCACGAGGCCGGGTCGGCGAGGGCGGGCGGTCACCTGCGGGCGGGACGGGTGGCGCCGCACCGGCGGGGCGGATGCCCGGACGGGGCCGCCCCGTCGCCGTGGTGGCGGAACGCGTGTCGCGGTCCGTCGACGGTGTCAGCCGTACGGGTGAGTTCGGCCCGTCCACCGGCCGGGACGCGCGGTAACCCACCCCCTGACTGTCCCGCGGGCCCCCGGTGGCGCAGACTCTCCGCCGGACGGCAACCGATACCGGGAGGCACCCGCACGATGAGGCTCGCGACGATCCGGACCGCGACCGGGCACCGGGCGGTGCGCGTCGACGGCGACACCGCCCTCGAGACGGGGGAGGCCGACGTGCGGGCGCTGCTGGAGCGCCCCGACTGGGCCGAGCACGCCGCGGGCGCGGCGGGCCCGGTCCACGAGACCGCCGGCCTGGACTACGCGCCGCTGGTGCCGTCGCCCGAGAAGATCATCTGCATCGGGCTGAACTACCGCGACCACGTGCTCGAGATGGGCAACGAGCTGCCCGAGTACCCCACGGTCTTCGGCAAGTTCGCGCCCGCCCTGGTCGGCGCCCACGACGAGATCGAGCTGCCCGAGCAGTCCGACCGGGTGGACTACGAGGCCGAGCTGGCCGTCGTCATCGGGCGTTCGGTCCGGCGCGCCGACCGCGAGGCGGCGACGGCCGCCATCGCCGGGTACACCGTGCTCAACGACGTGTCGATGCGCGACTACCAGCGGCGCACCAAGCAGTTCCTGCAGGGCAAGACCTGGGAGCACTCGACGCCGCTCGGGCCGGTGCTGGTCACCCCCGACGAGCTGCCCGCCGACCCGGCCGCCGGTGGCGCGCTGCGGATCTCCTCGGAGCTGTCCGGGGAGACCATGCAGGACTCCACGACCGACCAGCTCGTGTTCGGCGCGGTGGACCTGATCGTCTACCTGTCGGAGATCCTCACGCTCAACCCGGGCGACGTCATCGCCACCGGCACCCCCGGCGGCGTCGGCGACGCGCGCACGCCCCCGCGCTACCTCACCGACGGCGTCGAGATCGTCACCGCCGTGGAGGGGATCGGCGAGTGCCGCAACGTGTGCCGGGCGGTGCGGTGACCCCCGCGCGCACCCCCGGCGACGGCCGCGCCCTCGTCCCGCCACCGGTGGGCGACGCGCTGGCCTGGGCCGGCGACGGCCAGGCCCACCTGCGCGGGCTGATGACCCGGATGGCGGGCGAGGCGTTCCGCGCCCCGTCGGCGCTGCCGGGCTGGACCCGCGCGCACGTGCTCACCCACCTGGCCCGCAACGCCGACGCCATGGTGAACCTGCTGACCTGGGCGCGGACCGGCGTCGAGACCCCGGCCTACCCCGATCCCGCGTCCCGCGACGCCGACATCGAGGCCGGCGCCGGGCGCAGCTCCGACGAGATCCGCGCCGACGTCGTCGCCGCCTCCGACCGGCTCGCCGACGCGGTCCGGGCGATGCCCGAGAAGGCCTGGTCGGCGACCGTGCGCAACCCGCAGGGCGTCGAGATGCCGGTGACGGCGGTGCCCTGGAACCGGGCCCGCGAGGTGTGGATCCACGCCGTCGACCTCGACGTCGGCGCCTCGTTCAAGGACCTGCCGATCCCGATGCGGGAGGTGCTGGTCGCCGACGTGGTCGCGCGGCTGGAGCGCAAGCCCGGCTGCCCGCACGTGCGCCTGGAGGAGGTCCGCACCGGCGCGACGCTGGAGTTCGGGCCGGGGCCCGCCGGGCCGGACGGCGCCGAGCCGCGCGACCTCGGCACGGTCCGCGGCAAGGCGCACGACATCATCGCCTGGCTGCTCGGCCGCCCGTTCGACAAGGGCCTGCGCGACGCCGACGGGAAGCTCCCGCCGCCGCTACCGGTCTGGCTCTGACCCCGGCTCCGCCGCGGGCCGGTCGCGGCCCTCGAGCGAGTCCAGGCGTGCGGTGGCCCGGCCGAGCTGGCGGGCCATCTCGTCGAGCCGGGCCTGCAGCAGTGCCATCTCCGCGGTGAGCACGGCGACCGCGCCCGCCGCGGCGACCGGGTCGCCGATCAGCCCGTCGGCCGCCTCGGTGCCGTGCGGGTCGGGGTGCTCGGCGAACCCCGCCGCGTCGTCGGGCGTGGTCAGCGGGCCCGTCGCGACGTCGTCGGGCAGCAGGGTGAGCTCGGCCAGTTCGGCGAAGCGCTGCGCCGACAGCACCGGGCGGGCCCCGGCGCACCGCAGGCACACCGGTTCCAGTCGGCGCCAGCCGTGCTGCCCGGAGCCGGTGTCGGCGAGCACCGCGACCCGCGCCCCGCAGCGGCAGGGCCGCATCCGGATCGTGCGCACCCGCTGCCGGGCGTAGCGCAGGCCCAGCTCGTAGCGACGGAACCGGCCGGAGACGGCCACCTCGAGCAGGATCGCGCCCTGGTGCTCGGGCGCGCACGCCAGCTCGCGGGCGTCGTCGGCGGTGTGGAAGCAGTAGAACCCGCAGTCGCACCACCGTGACGGGCAGGCGTGCCGGCAACCGTGCGCGCACACCGCGTCGTCGACCGTGCGGTAGACGTGCGCCCGCCCGAGCGTCACACCGCTGAAGCCCACCGTCGTGCCGTCCGCGGACAGCATCGGGAACGCCAGCTTGTGGCCCTCCAGCGGGCCGGTCGGGTACTCCAGCGGGGTCCGGCGGAACAGCCCGCGCACCCGGTCAGTCCTCGTGGGACCCCGAGTGCGCCGGCTGCGGGGCGGCCGGCGTCCACTCGGTGAACTCGGGCTCGACGGTGCGCGCCGGGCGCGGGCGCTCCTGGGCGTCGGCCACCCGGTCGGCCTCGTGGTCCACGGCGAATCCCTCGGAGATCTTGCGGCCCAGCCTCATGACGCCTCCCGTGTGCTCCGGGTCCCGGCCACCTGGTGGACGTGGCCGCCGTCACCAGGCTGACCGTTCGTCGCGGGGTTGTCCAGGGCGGAACGGGTGAGGAGGGTGCGGGGACGGATCACAGCCGGCGCCGGGCCCGGCCTCGGTAACGTCCTGTGCCAGGACGGGGACCGGGGGTGGTCGATGCGGGGCGAGGCGCGCTACGGGCTCGAGCACGAGCTCGCGCTGCTGCGGGACGACGGGACGGTGGCCGACCACCGGTCGCTGACCCACGCGCAGGTCGCGGCGGTCGTCGACGAGCTGCCGGAGCTGTCCGGGGACCAGACCGACCTGCGGATCGGCGACGCCGGCATCCGCCGCAAGCGCTGGTACGCCGAGGGCTACGAGCGCCTCGACGAGAACGGCGGGCTGCTCCGGTTCGACCCCAAGGGCATCGAGATCCGGACGCGCGTGCACGACTCGGTCGAGGCCGCCGCCGACGCGCTGGCCGCCGACGCGCTCACCCTGGCCGCGGTGGCCGCCCGGCACGGACTGCGCCCCGTCGCGTTCGCCCACCACCCGCAGCTGTCGGCCTACCGGCTGGACCCCCCGCCGAACGCCCACGAGCGGGCGCTGATGGCGGCCTCGCCGGAGGAGCGGACCTCGCACCTGCACATGGTGACCTGGGGGCCGGACCTGAACCTGTCGTTCCCCGAGTCGGGCACCGACCCCGCCGTGCTGGCCGACGCGGCGGCGAAGCTGACCTTCTACAGCCCCTACCTGGTGCCGTGGTCGTTCTCCTCGCCGTTCCGCGACGGCCGGGTCTGGGGCGGGCTGTCGGCGCGCACCGCGCGTCGCACCGGGGCGCGCCCGGCGGCGCTGGCCTACCTGCCGCCCGACGCCCCGCTGCTGGTGACCGACCCCACCCTGGTGCGGCACGCGGGGATCCCCGGGGAGGTGGGGCGGATCGAGTTCAAGGCGTTCGACGCCGTCCCGGCGGTCGCGGGGGAGGAGCCCGCCGACGGTGTGGGCACCGACCTGCCCGCGGCGCTGCTGAGCCTGCTGACCGGCCTGCTGCGCGACGACACGCTGCCCGGCCGGCGTCGGACCCCGGACGCGACGGCGCACCGCCGCTCGGCGCTGCGGGGCTGGGCCGACCCGGCGGTGCGGGCGGGGTCGCAGGCCGTCCTCGACGCCGCGACCGCCGCGCTGGCCGGCGACGACGCCCACGGCGCGCGGCTGGCGTCGCTGGCCCGGCGGCTGGCGCGCCGCGAGACCCCCGCGGACCGGATGCTGGCCCGCCACCGCGCGGGCGGCGGCATCCCGGGGCTGGGGCACCCGGCGACGCACGGCGCAGGCTGAACCGGTCCCGCCCGGCCGACCGGGCCCCGGCGACGCGCGCCGGGGCCCCGGTCCGGCTCAGCGGTAGCTGTGCTCCTCGGCGGGGTACTCGCTGTGCGCCACGTCGGCGGCGAACGCGGCCGCCGCGTCGTGCAGGGCCGAGCCGAGCTCCGCGTACTTCTTGACGAAGCGCGGCACCTTCCCGCGGTTCATCCCGGCCATGTCCGACCAGACGAGGACCTGGGCGTCGCAGTCGGGCCCGGCGCCGATGCCGACGGTCGGGATGCGCAGCTCCCCGGTCACCCGCTTGGCGACGTCGGCGGGCACCATCTCCAGCACGACGGCGAACGCGCCCGCCTCCTGCACGGCCAGCGCGTCCTCGACGAGCCGGTCGGCGGCGTCGCCGCGGCCCTGGATGCGGAACCCGCCCAGCGCGTGCTCGCTCTGCGGGGTGAACCCGAGGTGGCCCATCACCGGCACGCCGGACGCGGTGAGCGCCTCGACCTGCGGCGCGAAGCGCGCACCGCCCTCGAGCTTGACCGCGTGCGCCCCACCCTCCTTCATGAACCGGAACGCCGTCTCCTGCGCCTGCGCGGGGGAGATCTGGTAGCTGCCGAACGGCAGGTCGGCGACGACGAGCGCGCTGCGGGCGCCGCGCACCACGGCGCGGGTCAGCGGGACCAGGTCGTCGACCGTGACCGGGATGGTGTTGTCGTGGCCGAACACGTTGTTGCCCGCGGAGTCGCCGACGAGCAGCACCGGGATGCCGGCGTCGTCGAAGATCTCGGCGGAGTAGACGTCGTAGGCGGTCAGCATGGGCCAGCGCCGGCCCTCCTGCTTCCACTGCAGCAGGTGGTGGACGCGGGTCCGCTTCGGCGGGGTCGCGGGCGCCCGGTACGGGGCCGCCACCTCTCCGCTCTCCTGTGTGCTCACCGGTGAGCTCCTTCCGTGCCTCGAGGCCCACGCTGGTCGTGGGTCCCCGGGTTCGCCGTCGATGGCGGACGCCAGGGTGGCAGCGCACGGGCCCCGACCGCCCCGTGGTGTGGGCACCCTCACCCGGGCCGTGACCCGCGACCGGTCACCGTCGGGGGTCGGTGGCATGCTCACGGTCATGCTCCCTCGGCTGTTGCGACGACGTGCCCACCGACGAGAGACACCGGCCCCGGCCCGCCGGCGGGCGCGTCCGGCCGCGCTCGCCGTGCTCGGTGCGGCGACCCTCGTCCTGGTCGGCGCGTGCGCCGACGCGGGCACCGGCGACCAGCCGCAGGCCGCGCAGAACCCGCCGGAGCTGGCGCAGTTCTACGACCAGCAGCTGCAGTGGGGCCCCTGCGCGGACTACGCCCCCACCGCGGACGACGCGCAGACCTACGCCGACCCGCAGTTCGACTGCACCCGGGTGACCGTCCCGCAGGACTACGCCCGGCCCGGCGACGGGAAGACGATGCAGATCGCGCTGCTGCGCAAGAAGGCGACCGGAGCGAAGATCGGCTCGCTGTTCGCCGACCCGGGCGGCCCCGGTGCCTCGGGCACCTCGTTCGTCGCGCGCCAGGCCGCCACCTGGGCCACCAACGGTCTGGGGGACCGGTTCGACCTGGTCGGGTTCGACCCCCGTGGCACCGGTGCGAGTCTGCCGAAGATCCAGTGCCTCACCGACGCGGAGAACGACGAGGAGCGCACCAAGGTCTTCGCCGACCCCTCGCCCGCCGGGGTCGCCGCCGCCGAGGCCGACAGCCGTCAGTTCGCCGAGCGCTGCACCCAGCGCACCGGGGCCGACGTGCTGGCGAACGTCGGCACCCGTGACGTCGCGAAGGACATGGACGTCATGCGGGCCGCCGTCGGCGACCAGAAGATGACCTACGCCGGTTTCTCCTACGGCACCGAGCTCGGCACCGCCTACGCCGAGGCGTTCCCGCAGAACGTCCGCGCGCTGCTGCTCGACGGCGCGATCGACCCGACGCAGTCGACCATCGACTCCACGGTCAAGCAGAACGCCGGGTTCCAGCTCGCGTTCGACAACTTCGCCGAGGACTGCACCAGCCGCCCCGGCTGCCCGCTGGGCACCGACCCGGCGAAGGCGACCCAGGCGTTCCAGACGGTGATGCGGCCACTGATCGACACGCCCGCGAAGGTCGGCGACGGGCGCGTCCTGAGCTTCTCCGACGCCCAGACCGGCGTCAGCCAGGCGCTCTACGTCTCCCAGCTGTGGCCCGCGCTGCAGCAGGGGATCTCGCAGGTCGCGAACGGCAACGGCGACCTGCTGATGCGTCTGGCCGACCTCTACCACGAGCGCGACGACCAGGGCCGCTACTCGAACATGCTGCAGGCCTTCCAGTCGATCAGCTGTGTGAACCAGCCGGCGCTGAAGGAGCCGTCGGAGGCCCTGGAGCTGGCGACGCGGGCCGACGAGGCCGCCCCGTTCCGCTCCACCGGCCGCGGCCCGGTCGGTGCCCGCGACGCGTGCGCGTTCTGGCCGGTCCCGCCCACCAGCGAGCCGCACACGCCGAAGGTCGACGGACTCCCGCCGGTCGTCGTGGTGTCGGTCACCGGTGACCCGGCCACGCCGTACCAGGCCGGGGTCGACCTGGCCCAGCAGCTGAACGGCAGCCTGATCACGGTCAACGGCAACCAGCACACCGCGTCACTGCAGGGTGACGCGTGCACCGACACGCTCGCGATCGACTATCTGGTGAACCTCACGCTCCCGCCGCAGGGCGCGGAGTGCACGCTCGCGCCCAGCTGAGGGCCGTCGTCGGGGGTGTGCGGGCGACCACGACCGGGTCGCCCGCACACCCCGGTAACTTCCGCGTAACACGGGGTTCCTAGGCTCCGCCGCATGGACCGCCAGCAGGAGTTCGTGCTCCGCACGCTCGAGGAACGCGACATCCGTTTCGTCCGTCTCTGGTTCACGGACGTGCTCGGATATCTCAAGTCGGTGGCGGTGGCCCCGGCCGAGCTGGAGGGCGCCTTCGCCGAGGGCATCGGCTTCGACGGCTCGGCCATCGAGGGCTTCGCCCGCGTCTACGAGTCCGACATGGTCGCCAAGCCCGACCCGTCGACGTTCCAGGTGCTGCCCTGGGAGACCGCCTCGGGCGAGCACTACTCGGCGCGGATGTTCTGCGACATCGCCATGCCCGACGGGTCGCCGTCCTGGGCCGACCCGCGGCACGTGCTGACCCGCGCGCTGAACAAGGCGGGCGAGGCCGGGTTCACCTGCTACGTGCACCCGGAGATCGAGTTCTACCTGCTGCGCGACCTGCCCGGCGACGGCACCCGGCCCGTCCCGGCGGACTCCGGCGGCTACTTCGACCAGGCCAGCCACGACGTCGCCCCGCACTTCCGGCGCAACACCATCGAGACGCTGGAGTCGATGGGCATCTCGGTGGAGTTCTCCCACCACGAGGGCGGCCCCGGCCAGCAGGAGATCGACCTGCGCTACGCCGACGCCCTGACCATGGCCGACAACCTCATGACGTTCCGCTACGTCGTGAAGGAGGTCGCGCTCACCCAGGGCGTGCGTGCCTCGTTCATGCCCAAGCCGTTCTCCGAGCACCCCGGCTCGGCCATGCACACGCACTTCTCGCTGTTCGAGGGCGACCACAACGCCTTCCACGACCCGGACGACCCCTACGAGCTGTCCGCGACCGGCAAGGCGTTCGTCGCCGGCGTGCTCAAGCACGCCCGGGAGATCACCGCGGTCACCAACCAGTGGGTCAACTCCTACAAGCGCCTCATCACCGGCGGCGAGGCCCCGACCGCGGTGTCCTGGGGCCACGCGAACCGCTCCGCGCTGGTCCGGGTCCCGATGTACTCGCCGGGCAAGTCCTCGTCGCGGCGGGTGGAGGTCCGCACGCTGGACTCCTCGTGCAACCCCTACCTCGCCTACGCGGTCATCCTGGGCGCCGGCCTCACCGGCATCCAGAAGGGCTACGAGCTGCCCCCGCCCACCGAGGACGACGTGTGGGCCCTGACCGACACCGAGCGCCGGGCGCTGGGCTACGAGCTGCTCCCGCAGAACCTCACCGAGGCCCTCGACGTCATGGAGAAGAGCGAGCTCGTCGCCGAGTACCTCGGCGAGCACGTGTTCGACTTCTTCCTGCGGAACAAGCGGGCCGAGTGGGACGCCTACCGCCGGAACGTGACGCCGCACGAGCTCGCGACGTATCTTCCCGTGCTGTGACCGACTTCTCGGACGAGATCATCCTGGGCCCGCTGCCCAAGGGCATCACGCGGGCCGGTGAGGGCCAGTACAAGCGGGTGTGGAACGTGCTGGGCCACACCTACTGGGCGAAGGCCGTCAGCGAGACCAGCTTCGCCTTCGAGACCCTCGACCCGCCCGGCACGGGCGTCCCGCCGCACGTGCACCCGACCCAGGACGAGCACATCCACGTCCTCGACGGCGTGTTCACGCTCTACCTGGACGGGCAGTGGGAGAAGGCCGGGCCGGGCGACACCGTCCTCATGCCCAAGGGTCTGCCGCACGCCTACTACAACAAGGAGCAGGGCGACGCCCGCGCGCTGTTCTGGGTCAGCCCGGCCGGCCGGCTGGCGTCGCTGTTCGACCGGCTGCACGACCTGACCGACCCGGCCGAGGTCGTGCGGCAGTCGGCGCTGCACGACGTCGACTTCCTGCCGCCGGGCAGCGTCCCCGGCGCCGACTAGCGGGTGTTGCCCGACGCGCGGTGGTAGCCGGCGAAGATCTCCTCGAGCTCCCCGCCGGTGATCACCGCGTCGAGGTCGTCGAAGCCGTCGGGCGCGCGGCGCTCGACCTCGTCGATGACCCGTTCCGGGCCACCCACGCGGTTGCGGAGCACGACGTCGGCGGTCATCGGCAGCCGTTCGGCCTCGTACGCGGCCAGCGCCGCCGCCGGGTCGCCGCCCGCGGCCAGGTGCCGGGCGAGCGACTCGGCGTCGAGGATCGCCTGCCCGGCGCCGTTGGAGCCCATCGGGACCATCGGGTGCGCGGCGTCGCCGAGCAGGGTGACCCGCCCGTGCGACCAGCGCGGCAGCGGGTCCCGGTCGCACATCGGGAACTCGAAGATCTCCGGTGTCGCGGCGACCAGCGCGAGGTGGTCGACGTCGTCGAGGTGGAAGCGGCGGGCGTGGGCGAGGGTCTCGTCGCGGTCGGCGGGCCGTGACCAGTCCTGTCGCTGCGGGGCGGGGTCGCCGTCGGCGCCGGTCGCGATGCACACCGCCCAGTTCGTGAGGACCGTGCCCGGCGCGCTGCCGGCGCCGACCGGGTAGACCACCAGCTTGGCCGCGTTCCCGCCCGCGACGACCATCGAGCGGCCCCCGCGGAACGCCGGCCAGTCCGTCGCACCGCGCCACATCGACACCCCGTTCCAGCGCGGCGGTCCCTCGCCCGGGAACAGGCCCGCCCGCACCGCGGAGTGGATGCCGTCCGCGCCGACCAGCACGTCGCCGGTCGCCTCCGGCAGGGCGTCGTCGGCGAAGCGGACCCGGACACCCCCGTCGGAGTGCTCGACGCCGGCGACCCGGTGCCGGGTGCGGATCGCGTCGGACCCCAGCCGAGCGCGCACGGCGTCGGTGAGCATCCGGTGCACCCGGCCGCGGTGCCCGGCGACCTGCGGGAACGAGAAGCCGGCCGCCACCCCGCAGGGTCTGCGCAGGATCGGCTGCCCGAGCCGGTGGGCGTAGGTGAGGTCGGTGGTCGCGATGCCGACGTCGGCCAGCTCCGCGGCCAGGCCGAGCCCGTCGAGCACCCGCACGGCGTGCGGCAGCAGGTTGAACCCGACACCGAGCTCGCCCGCGCCGGACCCCTGCTCCAGGACCGTGGACCCGATCCCGGCCCGCTCCAGGGCCAGGGCCGTGGTCAGTCCTCCGACACCCCCACCGACGATCACGACGTGCATGCCCCCGAGCCTGACCGCTGGACGCCCCTGAGGGAAGGGCGGCCCGCGATGGGGCAGGATCACCGGTCATGGACCGTCGCACGGGGACCTCGCTCGCCCGGCTCGGCCTCACCGGTGAGGACGCGGCCACGACCCTGCGAGGTCTGGGCTGGTGGGCGACCGACGGGCCGGCGCCCGGCTGCGAGGAGATCATGTGGGCGCTGGCCCGCAGCCCCGACCAGTCCCTCGCCCTGCGGGCGGTCGAGCGGCTGGCGCAGACCGCCCCGTGGCCCGCGATCGACCGGGCGCTGCGCACCGACCGCGGGCTGCGGGGGCGGCTGTTGGCGACCCTGGGGTCGTCGACGGCGCTGGGCGACCACCTCGTCGGCCACCCGGACCGCTGGCCGCTGCTGGCCGACACCGCCGAGCGCGGGAACCCGCCGCCGGACCTGGCCCGGCGCACCGCGAACCTGCTGCGCGCGGTCGGGGCCGACCCGGCCGCGCCGCCGCCGGGGACGCCCGGCGGAGCGCGGGCGTCGCTGACCGGCGCCGAGGCCGTCGCGGCGCTGCGCACGGCCTACCGCGACGAGCTGCTCGGCCTCGCCTCGGCCGACCTGGCCGCCGTCGGCGACCCGGGTCTGCCGGTGATGGAGGTCGACGACGTCGCCGCCCAGCTCGCCGACCTCGCCGAGGCCGCGCTGTCGGCGTCGCTGGCGGTGGCCGCGGCCGAGCAGGACCCGCCCGAGGAGCTGCGGCTCGCGGTCATCGGGCTCGGCAAGTGCGGTGGCCGGGAGCTCAACTACGTCTCCGACGTCGACGTCGTGTTCGTCGCCGAACCCGGCGGGGAGCTCACTCAGGCCGCGACGAAGCTCGCGTCGCGGGTCATGCGCATCGCGGGGGAGGCCTGTTTCGAGGTCGACGCGAACCTGCGCCCCGAGGGCCGCCAGGGCGCACTCGTGCGGACCCTCGACGGGCACGTGGCGTACTACAGGCGGTGGGCGAAGACCTGGGAGTTCCAGGCGCTGCTCAAGGCCCGCCCGATCGCCGGGGACCGCGAGCTCGGCGCCGCCTACGTCGAGGCGCTGTCGCCGATGGTGTGGCAGGCCTCCACCCGCGACGACTTCGTCACCGACGTGCAGGCCATGCGGGCCCGGGTCATCGAGAACATTCCCTCCGAGCAGCGCGAACGCGAGCTGAAGCTCGGCCGCGGCGGGCTGCGCGACGTCGAGTTCGCCGTCCAGCTGCTGCAGCTGGTGCACGGCCGGGGCGACGACTCGCTGCACTCGGGCAACACCCTGGTCGCGCTGGCCGCGCTGTCGGAGAGCGGCTACGTCGGCCGCGACGACGGCGCCAACCTCGCCGCGTCCTACCGGTTCCTGCGCCTGCTGGAGCACCGGCTGCAGCTGCAGAAGCTGCGCCGCACCCACCTGCTCCCGGCCGCCGACGACGTCGACGGACTGCGCTGGCTCGCCCGGGCCGCGCGGATCCGCCCGGACGGGCGCCGCGACGTCGTCGGGGTGCTGGTCGACGAGTGGCAGCGCAACGCGCGCCGCGTCACCCGGCTGCACGAGAAGCTGTTCTACCGGCCGCTGCTGTCGGCGGTGTCCCGGCTGGCCGCCGACGGCGCCGACGCCGTGCTGTCCCCGGAGGCGGCGAAGGCACGGATGAAGGCGCTGGGCTGGGCGTCGCCGGAGGGGGCGCTCGGGCACCTGCGGGCGCTCACCGGCGGGGTGTCGCGGGCCGCGTCGATCCAGCGGGCGCTGCTGCCGGTGCTGCTGGACTCGCTGTCGCGCAGCCCCGACCCCGACCGCGGCCTGCTCGCCTACCGGCGGGTGTCCGAGGCGCTCGCCGACACCCCCTGGTACCTGCGGCTGCTGCGCGACGAGGGCGCGGTCGCGCAGCGGCTGATGACGCTGCTCGGGACGTCGGCCCTGGTCCCGGACCTGCTGGCCCGCGCGCCGGAGGTGCTGCGGATGCTGGCGACCTCCTCGGGGGTGCAGAGCCCGGAGCTGACCCGGGACCCGGCCGAGGTGTCGATGGCGCTGCGCACCACCGTCGCCCGGCAGAGCACGCCGGAGGCCGCGGTGGCGTCGGCGCGGTCCTACCGCCGCCACGAGATGCTGCGGATCGCCTGCGCCGACCTGCTCGGCCTGCTGCCCGTCGACGCGGTGTGCACGGCGCTGAACTCGGTCAATGAGGCGGTGCTGGCCGCGACCCTGGACGCGGTGCTGCGCGCGGAGACCGAGCGCTCGGCCGTCCTGTCGGTGATCGGGATGGGCCGCCTCGGCGGCGGCGAGT
The DNA here is from genome assembly GCF_056341085.1 of Pseudonocardia sp. 2-7. Lineage (NCBI taxonomy): Bacteria > Bacillati > Actinomycetota > Actinomycetes > Pseudonocardiales > Pseudonocardiaceae > Pseudonocardia > Pseudonocardia sp. 2-7. The sequence continues at coordinate 3,573,164 of NZ_CP094507.1, read as the reverse complement.
CCAGCTACGGCAGCGACGCCGACGTGATGTTCGTCTGCAGGCCCGCCGAGGGCGTCGACGACCACACCGCGGTGAGGTGGGCGACCCGGGTGGTGGAACGCGTGCGGCGGCTGCTCGGCTCCCCCAGCCCGGATCCGGAGCTGTCGGTCGACGCGGACCTGCGCCCGGAGGGCCGGTCCGGGCCGATGGTGCGCACCCTGGCCTCCTACCGCGAGTACTACGCCCGCTGGGGCGAGGTGTGGGAGGCCCAGGCGCTGCTGCGGGCCCGCCCGATCGCGGGGGACCGGACGCTGGGCCGCGAGTTCACCGCGCTGGTCGACCCGATCCGCTACCCGGCCGACGGCGTGTCGGCGGCCGCGGTGTCGGAGATCCGCCGGATCAAGGCCCGGGTCGACGCCGAGCGGCTGCCCCGCGGCGCGGACCGCACCACCCACACCAAGCTCGGCCTGGGCGGGCTGGCCGACGTCGAGTGGACGGTGCAGCTGCTGCAGCTCCAGCACGCGGGCGACGTCCCCGAGCTGCGCACCCCGTCGACGCTGCACGGCCTGCACGAGGCCGCGGAGGCGGGGCTGATCAGCGCCGGGGACGCCGCCGAGCTGGAGGAGGGCTGGCGCACCGCGACCGCGGCCCGCAACGCGATCATGCTGGTCAAGGGCAAGCCCGGCGACCAGCTCCCGCGTTCGGGGCGGGAGCTGGCCGCCGTCGCCGTCGCGCTCGGGTACCCGGCGGGCGGCGACCCGGGGGAGTTCCTCGACGACTACAAGCGCGTCACGCGGCGGGCCCGCGCGGTCGTCGAGCGGGTGTTCTACGGCTGGTCCGAGGACTGACCGGCCGGTGCCGAGCGCAGCGCCGCGGCGAACCACTCGAACGCCGGAACCGCGGGCTCGCGGGCCGGCCAGCCGTTGAGCACCCCGAGCAGCGTCCAGTAGCGCTCGACGCGGCGGTCGGCGAACAGCTCGACGCTGTCCGCGGTCCGGGCGCGGGCCGCCGCGTCCTGCCCCTCGACGCCGGGGATGCGGGCGAGGACCCGGGCCGCCTCCGGGCTCGCCGGGTCGACGCCCGCGGCGAGCGCGGCCCCGGCGTGCTCGGCCACCGCGGCGGGGTCGGCCCCCCGCTCGTGGTGCTCGGGGGCGGTGGCACCGGCGACGGCCATCTCCCGGCACCGGGCCCGGAACCCCGGGTCGGCGACGAGCTCGGCCAGCTCCACCCAGGCCCCCACCTGCTCGGGGGTCGGGTCGTCGGGCAGTTCGGCGGGCATCGACCGCATGCCGGTGGCGATGCCCGCGCCGGGCGCGTCGTCGTCGATGCCGGCGAAGGTCTCGGTCACGAAGTCGTCGATCAGGTGCTGGCGCTGGGCCGCGGACAGCCGGGCGAGGTCGTTCATCAGGGTCACGCTCCGTTCGTCGGGTGGGGTGTCACCGGCTCCGGTGCGGGCGAGCAGGGCGCACACCGCGCGCTGCGCCCGCAGCTCCCGGATCCGGTCGTCCAGGGCCCGGACGTGTGCCGCCGCGATCTCGCCGACCCCCCGTCGGCGGGACAGCACGGCGCGCACGTCGTCCAGGCCCAGGCCGAGCTCGCGCAGGGTGCGCACGAGGTCGAGCCGTGCGACCGCGGCCGGTCCGTAGACCCGGTGGCCCGCACCGTTGCGGTCGGCGGGGACGAGCCCCTCGTCCGACCAGAAACGGAGCGTGCGCACGGGGACCTCGCTGCGCCGGGCGAGCTGCCCGATCGTCAGCGTGACAGGGTGATCATCGGTAGGTGGTGCGGTCACGGGGACAGCGTCGGGTGTTCCAGCGGCTGGAGGTCAAGTGCGAATCGGTTTCGGGATCCCGCAGTTCGGTGCGTCCGCGGCCCACGTGGACGGGACGATGCGGTTCGCGGCGGGCGCCGAGGAGCGCGGCGCGGCGAGCCTGTGGACGGGCGACCGGCTGCTGGTGGCCGTCGACCCGACGGTCGGCTACGGCGGCGGGCCCGGCGGCCCGGGCAGCGTGCCCGAGCAGTTCACCGCCGCGCACGACCCGCTGGCGCTGCTGACCGCGGCGGCCGCCGTCACCGCGCGGGTGCAGCTCGGCACCAGCACGCTCAACGCGCCCTGGTACCCGGCGGCGCTGCTGGCCCGGCAGGCGGCGACGATCGACAACCTGTCGGGCGGACGGCTGCTGCTGGGCCTCGGCATCGGCTGGTCGCCCGAGGAGTACGACGCGGTGGGTGTCCCGATGGGTGAGCGCGGCGCCCGGCTCGACGAGACCCTCGACCTGTTCGACACCTGGTGGCACGACGACCCGGTGGAGTTCACCGGGCGGTTCGCGAGCGTCGCGCCGTCGTACGTGCACGCCCGGCCGCGGCACGTGCCGGTCTACCTGGGCGGCTTCAGCCCCCGGGCGCGCCGCAGGATCGCGGAACGGGCCGACGGGTTCCTGCCGGTCGTCACCTCCGACGTCACCGACCTCGACGCCGCGGTCTCCGCGCCCTGGGCGGACCTGCGTGCCGCCGCGGCCGAGGCGGGCCGCCCCGCCGACGCGGTCGGCGCGGTGCTGCGGGTGAACCCGAAGCCGGGGGAGACCGCCGCCGACGCCGCCGCGCTGGTGCGCCGGGCGGCCACCGACACCGACGTCGACCACACCTTCGTCGACCTCATGTACCTGGCGGACGACACCGACTCGGCGCTGGAGGCGGTCGAGGAGATCCTCGGCGCGGTGTGACCGGACCCCGCTGGTTCACTGGGGTCCGTGGCAGACCTCGACGTGATCACCCGCGGGTACGAGCTCGTCGCGGCCCGGCCGGCGTCGCTGCTGGCCGCGCTGCTGGCCCTGACGGTCGTCGCGTGGCGGCCGACCTGGCGGCTGACGCGCACCGCGGTCACGATCGCCCACGAGGGCGGGCACGCACTCGTCGCGGTCCTGGTCGGGCGGGGCCTGGCCGGGATCCGGCTGCACGCCGACTCCTCCGGCGTCACGCACTCCACCGGCGCGGGGCGCGGGCCCGGGGTGGTCGCGATGTTCTTCGCCGGCTACGTCTTCCCGCCGCTGCTGGGCCTCGGCGGTGCGGTGCTGGTCGCGGCGGACGAGGCGCAGGCGATGCTGTGGATCGCGGTGGTGCTGCTGGCCGCGACGCTGCTGCAGATCCGCAACCTCTACGGCGGGCTGGCCGTCGTCGCGACCGGGGCGGTGCTCGTGCTCGTCGCGCTGCGTGCCCCGGCCGACCTGCGGACCGGGTTCGCCGCCGCGCTGACCTGGTTCCTGCTGTTCGGCGGGGTGAAGGCCTGTCTGGAGCTGCGCCGCGGCCGTCGCGGGGGCCGGCTGCGCCACTCCGACGCCGACCGGCTCGCCGAGCTCACCCCGCTCGGCGGCGGGGCGTGGGCAGCGGTGTTCGTGCTCGTCGCGTTCGCCGCGACGCTCGCCGCCTGCTGGGTCGTGTTCGCCCCCGGCGGGGCGCCCGCCTGACAGCATGGGGCCATGGCAGAGGACTTCAACACCAGGGTGATCCGTGAGTTCCGCGAGAACGACGGCCGGGTCGGCGAGCCGTTCACCGGCCTGCCGATGATCCTGGTCCACCACGTCGGCGCGAAGAGCGGCGCCGAGCGGATCGCGCCGCTGCGCTGGTTCGCCGACGGTGACCGCTGGGTCGTCGTCGCCTCCGCGGCCGGCGCGCCGCGCCACCCCGCGTGGTTCCACAACCTGATGGCGAACCCGGACGTCACCGCCGAGATCGCCGACGGCGAGGGCGGGGTCGAGACCGTGCCGGTGCATGCGGCCGAGCTCGACGAGGCCGACCGCGACCGCGTCTGGACCTGGATCAAGGAGAACAACGGCGGCTTCGCCGACTACGAGCGCAGGACCGACCGGACGATCCCGCTCGTGGGCCTCACCCGGCGCTGACCGCCGCCCACCCGCCGTGTGAGGCCGGGGTGGGCGTGCGCGGCGCGGTGATGGCAGGGTTCGCGGTATGACGATCTCCCTCGAGCAGGCCCAGACCATCGCCGCCGCTGCCCTGGCCCACGGCACCGAGCAGGGCTTCAACCCGCTCACGGTCGCGGTGCTCGACCCGGGCGGCGCGATCGTCGCCCTGGCCCGCCAGGACGGCTCGGGCTTCCTGCGGCCCGACCTCGCCGTCGCCAAGGCCAGCGGTGTGCTCGCCCTCGGCATGACCAACCGCGCGATCGCCGCCCGCGCCGCGGACTCCCCGGAGTTCTTCACCTCGGTGGCGAACCTCGCCGGCGGCAAGATCCTCTCCGTGCCCGGCGGGGTCTTCGTCAAGGACGGGGCCGGCGCGCTGCTCGGCGCCGTCGGGGTGACCGGCGACGCGTCGCTCAACGACGAGGCCGCCGCCCTCGCGGGGATCGAGGCCGCCGGTCTGGTGGCGGTCACCGGCGCCGAGTAGTCCCACCGTCCCGCAATGTGCCGCACCCCCGGGCGACGAGGTCAGCCCGGGGGCGCGGAGGGGACACGATCCTGCCGCCGAGGAAGGACCGTGCACGTTCGTGGTCGCGCCGAGGGCGCAGGGTGACGCAGGGGGTCGCGCGTGGCCGGTGCCGTTCCGTGGACACCCGGGCGGTGTCACCGAGCGGAGTGGACGGGCCGGTACGACCCTCACTCGATGTGACCTGGAACACGATACCTCTGAGTCAAGCATTCGCGTCCCACCGTTGTCAACGAATCCGCGGACGCGGGCGATGAGATGATCTCTGCACCGATTCCGCGTGCGGGATGCTCCGAGCGGACCTGACCCCGAGCGGGGGTCGCATCCGTCCGCGGTGACCGCCTCGTGACGCGTCCGCATCCGGGAAGACCCCGACCGTGCGAACTCCGGCACCTGATGGTGGGGCAGGGGTGTTCTGCGATGTTTCCGTGACCGGCAGTGGTTAGCGTCGGCGACGTCCTACACGACATCGGGAACCGCGTGGTGCCGACGGCCGTACACCGGTCGGCGGACGGGCGTCTCCACGGTGCCGTTCGGAGCAGCCGGAGCGGGCCGATGTTCCCCCGTCTCCTGATCGCATCCGAACGGTGACCACCGGGGACGTTTCGCCACGACCCCCACGGGTCACTCGGTGCCGACCGGTCAGATTCGGTTCGTCACGAACGGACCGTGAGCGAGGGAGACAGACATGGGCATCATCGCGTGGATCGTGCTGGGGCTGATCGCGGGCGCCATCGCCAAGGCCATCATGCCGGGCAAGGACCCGGGCGGAATCATCGTCACCCTGATCCTGGGTGTCGTCGGCGCGCTGCTCGGCGGCTGGATCGGCAGCGCGGTGTTCGGCGTCGGCCTCGGCGGCTTCTTCAACATCTCCACCTGGCTGCTCGCCATCGTGGGGTCGCTGATCCTGCTGGGGATCTACCGCGTGATCGTGGGCCGCAAGGTCCGCGCCTGACACGCGCGTAACACCCTCGTCGGCGCCCGCCCGGAGACTCTCCGGGCGGGCGCCGACGTATGTCCGGACCCGTCCGCCGGCGCCCGCGCGGCGGGTGGCCGGGGGAGCAGCCGGACCGCCGGCCCGCCCCGCACCGCAGGCCCGCGGGCCCGGCCCGACGGACCGCGAGGTCCGTCGGGGAGACTGGGGCCAGTACCCGACCACCGATCTGGAGTTCTCGATGCCGCAAGGGACCGTCCGCTGGTTCGACGCCGAACGGGGTTTCGGCTTCCTCGCACCCGAGGACGGCTCGCCGGACGTGTTCGTGCACGCCTCCGAGATCGTCGGGGGCGGCGGTGCGCCGGTGCTCCGCGAGGGCCAGGTCGTCGAGTTCGAGGTCGGCGAGAACGACCGCGGACCCCAGGCGCTGCGGGTGCGCGTCACGGGCGAGGCGGCCGACAGCGCCGTGGGCCTGCTCGGCACCGTCACCTGGTACGAGCCGGGGAAGGGGTACGGCTTCGCGACCCCGGACGGCGGCGGCGCCGACATCTTCGTGCACAGCTCCGCCATCGTGACCGGCGGCGTGGTGACCGATGGTCAGCGGGTGGCCTTCCTGGTGGTGGAGGGCGAGCGTGGCCCGCAGGCCGGGCACGTGATCCCGCTGGGAGCGGGGGCCGGCCTGCCCGCCACCGACGACACCGCGGACGACGCCGACGGCACGGTGGCCTGGTACGACGAGGACAAGGGCTTCGGCTTCGTCACCCCCGACTCCGGCGGCGACGACGTGTTCGTCCACGCCCGGGCCCTGGCCGAGGGGCTGACCTGGCTCGCGGAGGGCGACCGTATCGCCTTCGAGGTGGCCCAGGCGGAGAAGGGGCCCCAGGCCCGTGACGTGCACCTGGTCCGGGCCGGCGAGCCCTCGACGGCGCCGAAGCGGTCGGCACCCGCCGCGGGGCCGGCGGCGCGCGAGGTCCCCGCGCGGGGCGGTGAGGGCGTCGTCGTGCGCTACGACGAGGACCGCGGCTTCGGGTTCATCTCCCCGGATGCCGGCGGGGACGACCTGTTCGTCCACGTGTCCGTGATCCGGGACGCGGAGCCGCTGCAGAAGGGCGACCGCGTCCGCTACGCCGTGCGTCAGAGCGACCGGGGCCCGCAGGCCGACCGCGTCGAGCGCCTCTGACGGGGCGGCCGACGACCCGCCGGACGCGCCGAGGCCCGGCTCCCTGACGGGGGCCGGGCCTCGGTGTGACGTGGGTCAGGTGCGGATCACACGTCGTAGTACAGGGCGAACTCGTACGGGTGCGGGCGCAGCCGCAGCGGGTCGATCTCGTTCTCCCGCTTGTAGGAGATCCAGGTCTCGATCAGGTCCGGGGTGAACACGCCACCCTCGAGCAGGTAGTCGTGGTCCTGCTCCAGCTTGTCGATGACCGCACCGAGCGAGGCCGGGACCTGCGCGATGTCCTTGGCCTCCTCCGGCGGGAGCTCGTAGAGGTCCTTGTCGATCGGCGCCGGCGGCTCGATCTTGTTCTTGATGCCGTCGAGACCGGCCATCAGGATCGCCGAGAAGGCGAGGTACGGGTTGCCGGACGAGTCGGGGCAGCGGAACTCGACGCGCTTGGCCTTCGGGCTGTCACCGGTCAGCGGGATGCGGATGCAGGCCGAGCGGTTGCGCGCGGAGTAGACCAGGTTGACCGGGGCCTCGAAGCCCGGGACCAGGCGGTGGTAGGAGTTCACCGTCGGGTTGGTGAACGCCAGCAGCGACGGCGCGTGGTGCAGCAGGCCGCCGATGTAGTAGCGGGCGGTGTCGGACAGACCGCCGTAGCCGGACTCGTCGTGGAAGAGCGGCTGCCCGTCCTTCCACAGCGACGAGTGCACGTGCATGCCCGAGCCGTTGTCGCCGAACAGCGGCTTCGGCATGAAGGTGGCGGTCTTGCCGTTCTGCCACGCCACGTTCTTCACCAGGTACTTGAAGAGCATGACGTCGTCGGCCGCACGCAGCAGCGTGTCGAACTTGTAGTTGATCTCGGCCTGGCCCGCGGTGCCGACCTCGTGGTGCTCGCGCTCCACCTCGAAGCCCGACGCCTGCATCGTGCTGACGATGTCGGCGCGCAGGTCGGCGTAGTGGTCGACCGGCGGGACGGGGAAGTAGCCGCCCTTGTAGTTGACCTTGTAGCCCAGGTTGCCCCCGACCTCTTCGCGGCCGGTGTTCCACCAGCCCTCCGAGGAGTCGATGTGGTGGTAGGCCTGGTGCGGGTCGGTGCCGAACCGGATCGAGTCGAAGACGTAGAACTCGGCCTCGGGCGCCATGTACGCGGTGTCGGCGATGCCGGAGGCGGTCAGGTACTCCTGCGCCTTGCGGGCGACGTTCCGCGGGTCCCGGGAGTAGGGCTCACCGGTGATCGGGTCGTGCACGAAGAAGTTGATGTTCAGCGTCTTGTGCTTGCGGAACGGGTCGAGACGGGCGGTCGTCGTGTCCGGGTGCAGCGCCATGTCGGACTCGTTGATCGCCTGGAAACCGCGGACGGAGGAGCCGTCGAAGGCGGCACCGTTCTCCAGGAGGTCGCCGGCCGTCTTGGCGGGGACGGTGAGGTGCTGCATGACGCCGGGCAGGTCGCAGAACCTGATGTCGACGTACTCGACCTTCTCGTCCGAGATGTACTTGAGTACCTCTTCGGCGTTGCTGAACACTCTCTGGGCTCCTTCATTCGCTGGTGGAGATCGTGGGTGACGGTAGGAGTGCCGTGTTGCTCACCCATCACTCACCTGTTTCACCGACGTTAACTGACCCGACCGCGACATCGATCACGTTCGTCATTTGTGTCCGGTCCGGTCCCGCTCGGTGGTGCGGCTACGGCGCCTACGCTAGAGAGCATGGCCCGTTGGATCGAGTCCTGGCTCCCCGGTTCATCCGCCGGAGGCTCCGCCCCGGCCGGACACCCCGGCGAGCGTTTCGGGCTGCCGGCGGCCGGCCACTACTCCGTCGCCGGGTTCGGCCGCCGCGTCGCCGGCGTCTGCCTCGACTGGTTCCTGTCCTACCTGCTGGTGCTGCTGGTCGCCGGGGTCGACGCGCTCGGCACCCCGGAGTTCAGCTGGTGGGTACTCGGGACCTGGTTCGTGATCACCGCGCTGTCCGTGTCGGTGCTCGGCACGGCACCGGGGCACCTCGCGCTGGGGATGCGGGTCGCGCGCACCGACATGGCGACCCACGTCGGTGTCCCGCGGGCGCTGCTGCGCACCGCGATGATCGCGGTGGTGCTGCCGCCGTTCCTGCGCGACACCGACGGCCGCGGCTGGCACGACCGCGCGAGCCGCACGGTCGTGGTGCGGGTGCTGCGGGGCTGAGGCCCGGCGGCTCAGGCGCTCGCCGGGGGAGCGCCCAGAACCGACGCCCGGGTGCCCGCCAGGTGCACCCGGAGCACGGCCACCGCGCCCTGGCGGTCCCGGGCGCGCAGCCCGGCGAGCAGCTGCCGGTGCTCGGCGACCAGGCGCTCGGCCCGGCCGGGGAAGCGGCCGCCCAGGGCGCCCATGTTCATCCGCAGCTGCCGGTCGCGCAGCGTCCCGTAGACCTCCAGCAGGATGCTGCGGCACCCGGCCCGCACCAGCACGGTGTGGAACTGGCGGTCGGCCTCGACGAAGGCGAGCTCGTCGCGCGCGGCCACGGCGGCGAGCTGGGCGTCGATCGCGGCGTCCATCGCCGCGACGATGTGCTCCAGGGTCTCGTCGTCGACCCCCACGACGGTGGCGATCGCGTGCGACTCGATGACGTCGCGGGCCTCGACGACGGCGTCCACCTCACCGGGGGAGACCGGCACCACGAGCGCGCCGCGCTTGGGGTAGAGCTTCAGCAGACCCTCGGCCTGCAGCTGCAGGAACGCCTCGCGGACCGGCGTGCGGCTCAGCGCCAGCGGCCGCGCGACCTGACCCTCGCTGATCAGCTCGCCCGCGGGCAGGGAGCCGTCGAGGATCCCGGCCTTGGCGAACCGGTACGCCCGTTCGGTGGCGCTACCGCTCGCCCGTGACCCGTCGTCCACACCCGAAATGATGCCTGAACACGTCCGGTCCGGGTTCGCGAGGCTTGCCCACCCCGGTCGACATCCCTACCGTTCCCCTCCAGGAATGCGGCATAGATGCAAGATGGATACCGGGAGGACCGGGTGATCCTCGCTCACGGTGCGGCGCAGGACCGGGGTGTGACGTCGCTGCTCGACGACCTCGTCCGGCGCACGACCAGCAGGCTGGGCGGTGGTGGCGGCACCGTCGCGTTGCTGGGCGACCCGGCACCGGTCGTGCACCGCGATCCCCTGCCTCCGGTCGAGGACGTCCTGGCCCGCCTGGTCCGGGAGCCCCGCACCCTCCTTGTGGAGGGGGACGGCCCTGGCGCACCGGACGTGCTCGGAACCCCCCTCTGGTGGGACGACGAGTTGCTCGGAGCCTGTGCTTTCGGTGGGGGTGGGAGCTTCCGCGATTCCGACGTCGCCGCGGTCGAGGGGTTCGCCGAGCAGGCGGCCGTCGCGGTGATGGCGGCCCGGCTGCTCGCCGACGTCCCGGCGGTCGCGACCGCCCCCGCCGCGCCGCGGCTGCTGCCGGAGCTGCGGGCCGAGCTGGACCGCGCGCTGCGTGCGCTCGGTGCCCGCGGCGGCGTGGTCACCCTGGGTACCGAGCGGGTGCCGGCCCCGGTCGTCGCGACGGGGGTGCACGAGGTCGCGCGGCTGCTGCTCGACAACGCGGTGCTGCACTCCGGTGCGTGCACGCTGCGGGTGGGGCTGGCGTTCGAGACGGGGACGGTCCGCCTGCTCGTCGAGGACGACGGCCGCGGTTTCGACCCCGGCACCGCGCCCCGGTCCGGGCTGCACCGGGTCGAGTCCACCGTGCGCGCCGCCGGCGGCCGGCTGGAGATCGACAGCGTCCCCGGGTGGGGGACGCGCGTGCGGGCCTGCTGGCCCGACCCGCCCACCCCCTGCACGGCGGGTCCGCCCGTCGCGCCGCCCGCCGGCCACCAGCCGGCCCGCGGCCAGCACACGCTGACCCTGCGGGAGCGGGAAGTTCGCGCACTCGTCGAGCAGGGGCTGGCCGACAAGCAGATCGCCACCCGGCTGGCCATCTCGGTCAAGACGGTGGAGAAGCACGTCGGAGCGGTGCTGCGGAAGACCGGTGCCCGCAACAGGACCATGCTCGCCCGCTTCGGCGCGGGCAACTGAGCGAGGGCCGCCCCCGAGCCGCACGCAGGACGGCGTGGCCGCCGTCGCTGCGGCCGGCGGGGCCACCTGGTCGACGCCGCGTCGGCGACCGGCCCAGTCGACGCCGCCGCACCGGCGCCGACTGGGCCGTACGGCCCTCTCCGGAGGGTGTGGGGGTGGGGGTGAGGTAGGGAGAGTCCTCATATCTGTACGGGTGACCGCGCTCATAGCGTCCTCGTCGTGGCCCGGTACGGACCCGGGCAGCTCGACTCGACGAGGAGTGAGGCCCGGATGCAGCGACTGACCCTCCAGGACGCAGAGAAGGCGCTGGCCGCCGGACTGGCGAAGGCGACCGAGATCGGCCAGCCGATGAACGTGGCGATCGTGGACGACGGCGGCCACCTGCTCGCCTTCGCCCGCCAGGACGGCGCGATCCGCGCGAGCATCGACATCGCCCAGCGCAAGGCGCGCACCTCGATCCTGATGAACCTGCCGACCGCGGCGCTGACCCCGCTGGTACAGCCCGGTGCCGAGCTCTACGGCCTGGAGCACACCGCCGGTGGCATGGTCATCTTCGGCGGCGGCATCCCGATCCACCGCGACGGTGAGCTCGTCGGCGCGGTCGGGGTCAGCGCCGGCTCGGTGGAGCAGGACGTGACGGTGGCCGAGGCCGCCGTCGCGGCACTCGCGTGAGCCGCGGGGACGCCGGCGAGCTCGCAGCCGAGTTCGCCGGGACCTTCGTCCTGATCCTCATCGGCTGCGGCACCGTCGCCCAGGTCGTGACCTCCGAGGGCGCCAACGGCGACTGGGGCACCCTGGTCTGGGGCTGGGGCGTCGCGGTCACCATGGGCGTCTACATCGCCGGCCGCGTGAGCGGGGCCCACCTCAACCCGGCCGTCACCCTGGCGCTGGCCGTGTTCAAGGGCTTCGCCTGGCGCAAGGTCGTGCCCTACTGGCTGGCCCAGACGGTCGGCGCCTTCCTCGCCGCCCTCGTCGTGCGGGCCGTCTACGCCGGCCCGATCGCGGCGGTCGACCCCGGCCACACCGTCGCCACGCAGACCATCTTCTCGACCCTGCCCGGCGAGCACGTCACGATCTTCGCCGCGTTCGGCGACCAGATCGTCGGCACCGCCCTGCTCGTCTTCGTGATCTTCGCGCTGACCAACGCGCTCAACAACCCGCCCGGCGCCAACATGGCGCCCTTCATGATCGGTTTCCTGGTCGTCGGCATCGGCATCGCGTTCGGTGCCAACGCCGGCTACGCGATCAACCCGGCCCGTGACCTGGGCCCCCGACTCGCCTCGTTCGTCACCGGCTACGACACCGCGTTCGTCACCGCCGCCGGCGTCCCGTACTGGTGGCTCCCGATCGTCGCCCCGCTGCTCGGTGGCCTGATCGGAGGCGGCGCCTTCGTCCTTCTGGTCGAGCGCTTCCTCACCCCGGCCGAGCTGGAGGCCGCCGCGGCCGGCGAGACCCCCGTCGGCCGCGTCCCGCACCCGCAGGCCCCGGTCGAGCAGCCCGTGGCGTCCCGCCTGGAGGAGACCCGATGAGCACCACCCTCGGCCCCACCGACTACCCGCTGTCCGTGCAGCGGCCCGACCTGCTCCGTACCCCGACCGGCCGGCCGCTGGCGGAGGTCACCATGGCCGCCGTCGTGTCCGGGGAGATCCGCAACGAGGACCTCCGCATCTCGCCCGAGACCCTGAAGCTCCAGGGCGAGATCTCCGACTCGGTCGGCCGCCGCCAGCTCGCCGAGAACATGCGGCGCGCCGCCGAGCTCACCGCCGTCCCCGACGAGGAGGTCCTCGCGATCTACAACGCGCTGCGGCCCCGCGCCTCGTCGGCCGCCCGGCTCGCGGAGATCGCCGACCGGCTGGAGAACGACTACGCCGCCGCCACCTGCGCCGCGCTCGTCCGCGAGGCCGCACAGGTCTACGCCGCCCGCGACCTGCTCGCCCGCGAAGGAGACTGACCGATGACCAGCACCCTCCCCGAGGCGGGCACCCCGGCGACCGGGGCCCGGACCTCCAAGCGCACCGACATGCTCGAGTCCCGCCCGGTCAACCTCGACGGCTTCGTCGAGGAATGGCCGGAGAAGGGTCTCGTCGCCATGGAGAGCGACTTCGACCCGCAGCCGAGCGTCCGCGTCGAGAACGGCGTGATCGTGGAGATGGACGGGCGCGAGCGCTCCGAGTTCGACTTCATGGACACCTTCATCGCCGACCACGCGATCGACGTCGAGGTCGCCGAGCGGGCCACCGCGATCCCCTCGACCGACATCGCGCGGATGCTCGTCGACCCGGGCGTGACCCGGGCCGATCTGCTCGACATCACGCGCGGCCTCACCCCGGCCAAGCTGCTCGACGTCGTCAAGCTGCTCAACGTCGTCGAGATCATGATGGCGATGCAGAAGATGCGGGCCCGTCGCAGCCCCGCCAACCAGGCGCACTCCACCAGCGCCCGGGACAACCCCATCCAGGTCGCGGCCGACGCCGCCGAGGCCGCGCTGCGCGGCTTCGCCGAGATGGAGACGACCCTCGGCGTCCTGCGTTACGCCCCGCTCGTCGCCATCGGCCTGCAGGTCGGTGCCCAGTCCGGGCGCGGCGGTGTCATCACCCAGTGCGCGCTGGAGGAGGCCACCGAGCTCGACCTGGGCATGCGCGGCATCACCGGCTACGCCGAGACGATCTCGGTCTACGGCACCGAGTCGGTCTTCGTCGACGGCGACGACACCCCGTGGTCGAAGTCGTTCCTCGCCAGCGCCTACGCCTCCCGCGGCATCAAGATGCGCTTCACCTCGGGCACCGGGTCGGAGGTGCAGATGGGCAACGCCGAGGGCCGCTCCATGCTGTTCCTCGAGATCCGCTGCATCCTGATGGCCAAGGGCGCCGGCGTCCAGGGTCTGCAGAACGGCTCGATCAGCTGCATCGGCGTCCCGGGCGCGGTCCCCGGCGGCATCCGGGCCGTCGCCGCGGAGAACCTGGTCTGCAACATGGTCGACCTGGAGTGCGCGGCCGGCAACGACCAGTCGTTCTCGCACTCGGCGATGCGCCGCACCAGCCGGCTCATGCCGCAGCTGCTGTCCGGCCAGGACCTGGTGTGCTCCGGCTTCTCCGGCGTGCCGAACTCGGACAACATGTTCGCCGGGTCGAACCTCGACGTCGAGGACTACGACGACTGGAACACCATCCAGCGCGACCTGCAGATCGACGGCGGCCTGCGCCACGTCCGCGAGCCGGAGATCCTCGCGGTGCGCGAGAAGGCGGCCCGCGCGATGCAGGCCGTGTTCGCCGAGCTGGACCTGCCGCGGATCACCGACGAGGAGATCGAGGCGGCCACCTACGCCAACTCCAGCGCCGACTACCCGCTGCGCGAGGTCCTCGAGGACCTCAAGGGCGCCCAGTCGGTCATGGACCGCGGCATCACCGGCCTCGACCTGGTGAAGATCCTGGAGCGCACCGGCTTCCACGACGTCGCGGAGAACCTGCTGCAGGTCCTGCGCCAGCGCGTGTCCGGCGACCTGCTCCAGACCTCGGCGATCCTCGACGAGAACTTCGTCCCGCAGGCCGCCATCAACGACGCCAACGACTACGCCGGTCCCGGCACCGGCTACCGCCTGACCGGCGACCGGTGGAACGCCCTGAAGAAGCTGCGCCACGTCACCAGCGCCGAGAACCCCGAGGAGGAGGTCTCGTGAGCACCGCTACCGAGAACCCGTTGTCGCTCACCGAGAGCGGGCCCGCCGAGCGCGGCACCCGGCCCGACGAGGTCGTCATCGCGGTGTCCCCGGCGTTCGCCGGGTTCTTCACCCGCACGATCGTCGACGTCCCGCACGCCGAGGTGCTGCGCCAGCTCATGGCGGGCATCGAGGAGCAGGGCGTGACGTCGCGGCTGATCCGGGTGTGGGACACCGCCGACCTGGCGGCCATCGCCCACACCGGCGCGAAGCTGTCCGGCTCCGGGATCTGCGTGGGCCTGCTGTCGCGGGGCACCACGATGATCCATCAGAAGGACCTCGCCCGGCTGTCGAACCTGGAGCTGTTCCCGCAGTCCCCGCTGCTCGACGCCGAGGTGTTCCGCGGCATCGGTTCCAACGCCGCGCAGTACGCCAAGGGCGAGTCGCCGCAGCCGGTGCCGACCCGCAACGACCAGATGGCCCGCCCCCGCTGGCAGGCCAAGGCGGCGCTGCTGCACCTCAAGGAGTTCGAGCAGATCCGCACCGGGGTGCGTCCGGTCGAGGTCGCCCTCGGCGCACCGGTCGCAGGCTGAAGGAGACACAGGTGCACGGGACGGACGGCTCGCGGCTGGTCGTGGGCGTGGACATCGGCAACTCGACGACCGAGGCCTGCGTGGCCTCGATCGACGCCGGCGGCCGGGTCACCTACCTCGGGACCGCCCTGACCCGCACCACCGGGGTCAAGGGGACCCCGGACAACACCGACGGCGCGGTGACGGCAGTCCGCCGGGCCCTGGAAGGGGCCCGGCGCTCCGCCGACGAGCTGGACGAGGTGCTGCTCAACGAGGCGACACCGGTGATCAGTGGCCTCGCCATGGAGACGATCACCGAGACGATCATCACCGAGTCCACGATGATCGGGCACAACCCGGCGACGCCGGGCGGCAGCGGGATCGGGGTCGGCGTCACCGTCGCGGTGGAGGAGCTCACCGGCCCCGGTCCGGTCCCTGAGGGACCGGTGATCGCCGTCGTCGGGCGCGGGTGGGACTTCGACCGCGTCGCGCGGGTGCTGAACGACGCGCTCGGACGCGGCCTGGAGCTGGTCGCGGCGGTGCTGGCGCAGGACGATGCGGTGCTCGTCGCGAACCGGATCGACGTCTCGATCCCGATCGTCGACGAGGTCGGCGCCGTCGAGCGGGTGCCGCTCGGCATGTCCGCGGCGGTGGAGGTCGCCCTGCCGGGGCGCACCATCCGGACCCTGTCGGACTCCTACGGTCTGGCCACGGTGTTCGGGCTCGACCCCGACCAGACCCGGCAGGTCGCGCCGGTGGCGCGTGCGCTGACCGGGAACCGCTCGGCCGTCGTCGTCCGGACCCCGGCCGGGGACGTGACCGACCGCCGCGTCCCGGTGGGGGAGCTGGTCCTGACCGGGGCCGGCAAGACCCTGCGGGTCGACGTCGACGCCGGCGCCGACGAGATCATGGAGACCCTGGCCCGGGTGCAGCCCCTCGACGACGCGACCGGCCAGCCCGGCACGCACGTCGGCGGGATGCTCGCCCAGGTCCGGGACACGATGACCGACGTGACCGGGCAGCCGGCCGGGGAGATCCGGATCCGCGACGTGCTGGCCATCGACACGTTCGTCCCGCGCGAGGTGCGGGGCGGGCTGGCCGGTGAGGTGTCGCTGGAGAACGCCGTCGCGCTCGCCGCGATGGTGCGCACCAGCCGCAGCCGGATGCAGGTCGTCGCCGACCGGGTCGCCGAGACGCTCGGCTGCTCGGCCCGGATCGGCGGCGTCGAGGGCGAGATGGCGGTCCGCGGGGCGCTGACCACCCCGGGCACCGACACGCCGATCGCGATCCTCGACATGGGCGGCGGCTCCACCGACGCGGCGCTGCTGCTGCGGGACGGCACGTGCACCGCGGTGCACGTCGCCGGCGCGGGCGAGCTGGTCACCAAGCTGATCGACTCCGAGCTGGCGCTCGACGACCGTGAGACCGCCGAGCAGGTCAAGTGGTTCCCGCTGGCGAAGGTGGAGAGCTTCTTCCACATCCGCCACGAGGACGGCTCGGTGCAGTTCTTCACCGAGCCGCTGCCCTCGCACGTGTTCGCCCGGGTCGTCGTCATGACCCCGGACGGGCCCGTCCCGGTGACGACGCGGCACTCCATCGACCACGTCGTGCGGGTGCGCCGGGAGGCGAAGCGCCGGGTGTTCGTGGTGAACGCGCTGCGGGCGCTGCGCCAGGTCGCCCCGAGCGGGTCGCTGCGCATGCTCGACTTCGTCGTGCTGCTCGGCGGGTCCGCGCTGGACTTCGAGATCCCGCAGATGATCGCCGACGCGCTCGCCGGGTCGGGCGTGGTCTGCGGTACCGGCAACGTGCACGGCACCGAGGGCCCGCGCAACGCCGTCGCCTCCGGTCTGGTCGACGCGCACGCGAGCTCGCTGGTCAGCAGCGGGGAGCCGGCGGCATGAGCCACCCGGGCCCGGCGTCGGCCTCGGAGCCGCCGTCGGTCGTCGTCGGGCACCACCCGGACATCCCGGACCCGGTGCTGCGCGAGGTGCTGGCCGGCGCCGAGGAGGAGGGCGTCCCGGTCACGACCTGGCCGGACCCGGACGCCGTCGGGGGCCCCGACGGCGTCGTCGCGCTGGCCCACCGGGCGGCGCAGCGGTCCCGGCTCGACGTCGGCGTCGGGATCGACGCCGACGGCTCCGTGGTCGTGCACCACACCACGCTGCCCGCAGACCGGCCCGCCTTCACCGAACCCGGTCCGGGGCCGGCCGTGCCGGCCGGCCCGGAGGGGGCCGGGGGCCGGCCGCACGGGCGCCGCGCGGGCGCGGCGGCGGCCCGGATCGTGACCGGGCTGCCGCTGCCCGGGCCGGCCGGTGCCCGGCCGTGACGCGCCTCCCGGCCGCGGCGACGGCGACGGGACGGGCGACCGCGCGGAGCCTCCTCTGGCTGACGGTGCTCGCCGCGCTGGTGGCGTCGTCGACGGCGGCGCAGGCGCTCACCGTCGTCGCCGCTGCGGGGGCGGTGCTGTGGGTCGGACCGGTCGCCGGGACCCTCACGAACGGCTCGACCGGGACGATCAGGGATGCGAGGCTTCCCCGGTGACCACGGAGCACACCGACATCGCGCGTCCGGCCACCACCCCGCCGGTGAGCGACGTGCTGGCCGGGCTCGCGGCGGTCGGGCCGTTCTTCGAGCTCCTCGACGTCACCGAGGAGCGGGCCGGCGGACGGTCGGTCCGCCCGTTCGCCGCGGTCCTCGCCCCCGACGCGCTGCTGGAGCGGGTCGAACGGACCCGGGTGGCGCTCGGGGCCGAGCCGCCGCTGGGCCGGCGGATCGCCGCGTCGATCGCGGTGCAGGGGCTCGCGGCGAAGCTGCTGTCCGGGCCGGTCGCGGCGCTGGCCCTGCACGGTGTCCTGGTCGACCTGCGGCCGGAGACGCTGTGGTGGTCGGCCACGCCGCTGGGCGACGTCGTCGCGCTCGACCCGCCCCGGGTGGTGCGCTGCCCGTTCCCCGGGCCGGACGCGCTGGCCCCGCTGGTCGACGACGTCCTCACCCCGCTCGTGGAGATCGCGGGCGAGCGCTTCGGGGTGTCCGGGACGGTGCTGTGGGGCAACGTCGCGTCGTCGGTCGCGGGGGCCAAGCGGGTGCTCGACATCCAGCGCCCCGACGCCGCGGACGCCGTCGCCGCCGTCGCCGCGGACCTGCTGGAGCACCCCCGGCTGACCGGTACGGGGGAGCGGCGGGCCCCGGTGGCGCCGGACCACGCCTGGACGTTCCGGCGGCGGTCCTGCTGCCTGTACTACCGGGTGCCCGGCGGCAGCACCTGCGCGGACTGCGTCCTGGCGGACCTGCGCGGCGAGCCGGCGTCCGGCGACCCGACCGACTGACCCGGCGGGCCGGCCGGCCGGCGGCGGGGTCAGCGGCGGCGGACGGTGCGCTGGATGCTGCGCATCTTGGCGCCCTGGGGCATCGGCCCCTTGGGCATCGCGGCCGAGCGGCTGCCGAGGGCGTTGAGCTTGCCCTCCAGGGAGTCCATCTCGGCGGCGGAGATGTTGCGGGGCAGCTTCATGAGGTGGCGCTGCAGGCCCTTGAGCGGGACCTGGCCCTCCTCGTTGCCCACGATCACGTCGTAGATCGGGGTGCTGCCGGCGACCCGCGCGGTGCGCTTCTTCTCCTGTGCGAGCAGGGTCTTCACCCGGTGCGGGGCCCCCTCGGCGACGAAGATGATCCCGGGCCGCCCGATGACCCGGTGCACCGCGTCGAGGTGGGTGGTGCCCGCGATGCCCTGGGTGATCCGCCACTGGCCGCGCATGTTGTCCAGCGCCCAGCCTGCGGCGCCCGGCTGCCCGTCGGCCTTCACGTAGATCGACTTCTGGACGCGGCGGCCGAAGATGCTGAACGCGGCCAGCGCGCCGATCAGGATGCCGAAGGGCACGAAGAACCAGACCAGGCCCAGCAGCCACCCGATGAGCGTGACGACCACGATCG
Source organism: Pseudonocardia sp. 2-7 (assembly GCF_056341085.1). NCBI lineage: Bacteria > Bacillati > Actinomycetota > Actinomycetes > Pseudonocardiales > Pseudonocardiaceae > Pseudonocardia > Pseudonocardia sp. 2-7. The sequence continues at coordinate 3,554,459 of NZ_CP094507.1, read as the reverse complement.
ACCCGACGAACACGCCGATCATGATCGGGAGGAGCTTGGAGTCCTCCTTGCGCTGCATCTGGAACGCCTGCCAGATCTGCTGGCGACGCTGCTTCGACGCGGCCTTCTTCTGGGCCTTGAGCGCCTTCTTCTCTTCGGGCGAGGGCTTACGGGGCTTGCCGGGCATGTGACCAGCCTACTTCCGACCGGTGATCGACGGTGCGAGGAGGTCTCAGCCGCGTGCGAGCAGGGAGCTGGCCTCCTGCGCGGCCGGGCCGGAGTCGGCCAGGTGCGCCAGGGCGGGGGAGAGCTCCTCGCCGCGGTGGGCCACGGTCTGGGCGTAGAGCCGGCCGGCCCGGTAGGACGAGCGCACCAGCGGCCCGGCCATCACGCCGGCGAAACCGATCTGCTCGGCGGCCCTCGAGTGCTCGACGAACTCCTCGGGCTTGACCCAGCGCTCCACCGGGTGGTGGCGCTTGGTCGGGCGCAGGTACTGGGTGATCGTAATGATCTCGCAGCCCGCGTCGTGCAGGTCCTGCAGCGCGGAGGTGACCTCGTCGGGGGTCTCGCCCATGCCGAGGATCAGGTTCGACTTGGTGACCAGACCGAACTCGCGGGCCTTGGTGATGACCTCCAGCGACCGGTCGTAGCGGAACGCCGGGCGGATCCGCTTGAAGATCCGCGGGACGGTCTCGAGGTTGTGCGCGAACACCTCGGGGCGCGACTCGAAGACCGGGGTCAGCTGGTCGTCGATCGAGTTGAAGTCCGGGGCGAGCAGCTCGACGCCGGTGCCCGGGTTCAGCTCGTGGATCTTGCGGACGGTCTCGGCGTAGAGCCAGGAGCCGCCGTCGTCGAGGTCGTCGCGCGCGACGCCGGTGACGGTGGAGTAGCGCAGCCCCATCTGCTGCACCGACTCCGCCACCCGGCGCGGCTCGTCGGTGTCCAGGTCGGCCGGCTTGCCGGTGTCGATCTGGCAGAAGTCGCAGCGACGGGTGCACTGCTCCCCGCCGATGAGGAACGTCGCCTCCCGGTCCTCCCAGCACTCGTAGATGTTGGGGCAGCCGGCCTCCTCGCACACCGTGTGCAGGCCGCCCGACCGGACGAGACCCTTCAGCTCGGTGTACTGCGGACCGGTCTTGGCGCGGGTGCGGATCCAGGACGGCTTGCGCTCGATCGGGGTCTCGCTGTTGCGGACCTCGAGGCGGAGGAGCTTGCGGCCTTCGGGTGCGATGGTCACGCGCCCAGCCTACGCCCGGGGTCCGGTGTGATGCCGGTCGCGGCGGCCGTGACCTGCCACAACCTGCCCGCGAGCACCGGGTCCTGCGCGGCCGCCGAGCGCCGTGCCGGACCGGCCGGGCCGCGGGCCTCCCCGAGCCCGGTGGGGCCCAGGTAGTCGCCGCCGTGGACCGGCCCCGTCACCGCGGCGAGCTGCGGCCCGACACCCTCGGACACCGGGGAGGTGAGCCGGCGCTCCCACGGTGCGAACAGCCGCGCCTGCAGCGTCGCGCCCCGCCGGAAGGAGTTCGCGAGCAGCGACGACTCGGTCATCCCCGGGTGCGCGGCCACCGAGAGCACCGGGTCCCCGGACAGCCGCAGCCGCCGGTCCAGCTCCGCGGCGAACAGCAGGTTCGCCAGCTTCGACGCGCCGTAGGCCGCGTTCGGGGACCAGCGCCGGCGCCGCCACCCCAGGTCGTCGGGGTCGAGCCGGCCGGTGCGGTGGCCCAGGCTGGACGTCGTGACGACCCGCGACGGCCGCTCCGGGTCGCCGGCGGCCCGCAGCGCGGGCATCAGCAGCCAGGTCAGTGCGGCCGGCCCGAGGTGGTTGGTGCCGATCTGCAGCTCGAAACCGTCCGCGGTGTCCGCACGCGGCCCCATCGCGACGCCCGCGTTGTTGACGAGCACGTCCACCCGGTCCCCGGTGCGTTCCCGGATCTCCGCCGCAGCGGCCCGCACCGAGCCGAGGTCGGCGAGGTCCAGCAGCACCAGCTCACCACCGGCCCCGCGTGCCGCGGCGCGGCCGCGGGTCACGTCGCGGGCGGTCATCAGCACCCGGGCCCCGGCCCGGGCCAACGCGGTGGACAGCGCGAGACCGAGCCCGGAGGTCGTGCCGGTGACGACGACGGTCCGGCCGGTCTGGTCGGGGATCGGGTGCACGACGCGACCGTAGCGAGCGGGCCCCCGCGGCCGCCGCCGGTGGTCGGGCGGCGCGGGCGGGCCGGTGCGGCTAGCGTCGCGCCCCGTGGACTTCCGGATCTTCACCGAGCCCCAGCAGGGCGCCCGCTACACCGACCTCCTGCGGGTCGCCCGCACCACGCAGGACGCCGGCTACGACGCGTTCTTCCGCTCCGACCACTGGGTCGCGATGGGCGACGGCAGCGGTCTCCCCGGCCCGACCGACGCCTGGGTGACCCTCGCCGCGCTCGGCCGTGAGACCGAGCGCATCCGGCTCGGCACCCTGGTCACCAGCGCGACGTTCCGGCTGCCCGGGCCGCTCGCCGTCGCCGTCGCGCAGGCCGACGACATGTCCGGCGGCCGCGTCGAGGTCGGGCTCGGCTCGGGCTGGTTCGAGGCCGAGCACCGGGCGCTCGGCATCCCGTTCCCGCCGCTGGCCGAGCGCTTCGAGATCCTCACCGAGCAGCTGGAGATCCTCACCGGGCTGTGGGCGACCCCGCTCGGCGGGCGCTTCACCCACCAGGGACGGCACTACACCGTCACCGACTCCCCGGCGCTGCCGCGCCCGGTGCAGGACGCGCCGCCGGTGATCGTCGGCGGGATGGGGAAAAGGAAGACCCCGGCGCTGGCCGCCCGGTTCGCCACCGAGTTCAACGTGCCGTTCCAGCAGCCCGAGGCCGTCGCCGCGCAGTTCGGCCGGGTCCGCGACGCGTGCACCGCCGCCGGGCGCGACCCGGGCTCGCTCACGTACTCGGTGGCGCAGATGCTGTGCCTGGGCAAGGACGACTCGGAGGTCGACCGCCGCGCGGCCGCGGTGGGCCGCGACGCCGCAGAGGTCCGCGCGAGCAGCCTCGCCGGCACCCCCGGCGAGATCGTCGACCGGCTCGGCCGGTGGGCCGAGACCACCGGCACGACCCGGGTCTACCTGCAGGTCCTCGACCTGTCCGACCTCGCCCACATCGAGGACTTCGCCGCGACGGTGGTGCCCCAGCTCGCCTGAGGCACCGGGGCCGGGGGATCAGCCCAGGCCGGACATCAGGTCGACCTGGCGGACGACCGGGTGCTCGGCCACCGGCAGCCGGCCGTCGAGCGCGTCCAGCACGGCGGCGGCCGCCGGGCCGGCGACCTCGTCGACGGTCACCTCCCGGTCCAGCTCCGCGGTCAGGGTGGTGACGCCGGCGTCGGCGATCCCGCACGGCACGATCCTGCCGAAGTCGCCCAGGTCGGCGTCGCAGTTGATCGCGAATCCGTGCTGGGTGACCCCGCCGGCGATCCGGACGCCGATCGCGGCGACCTTCCGCTCGGGGGTGAAACCCTGCGCGGGCAGCCAGACGCCGGAGCGCCCCTCGACCCGGCCGGCGCTCGTCACACCGAGGTCGTGGCAGACCCGGATGAGGGCCTCCTCCAGGCGGCGGACGTAGTCCACGACGTCCATCGGCTCACCGAGGGCGACGATCGGGTAGCCGACGAGCTGCCCCGGCCCGTGCCAGGTGATGCGCCCGCCGCGGTCGACGTCGACGACCGGGGTGCCGTCGGTGGGCCGGTCCTCCGGCCGGGTGCGCCGCCCCGCGGTGTAGACGGGCGGGTGCTCGAGCAGCATCAGCACGTCCGGCCCGCCGTTCTTGCGGGCCTCGGCGTGCGCCTTCTGGGTGTCCCACGCCGCCTGGTACTCCACGCGCCCGAGCCGGTCGACCCGGACGTCGTCGGTTCCGGCGCGGCAGGACAGATGCGGTGCGGGCATGGCGGCGAGCTTACGCCGCGCCCAGCCGGGCGAGGACGGCCTGCGCGGCCCGGCGGCCGCTGACCAGCGCACCCTGGGTGGACGGGGTGTCGCGGTGGTCGCCCGCGACGAACAGGTTCTCCCCGAGGTCGACGTCGCGGCGCACCGGGCGCCCCGCCTCGAACAGCGGCAGCGCCTCGTCGACCTGCGCGGTGTGCAGGTGCGCCCAGTCGTCGGTGCCGGCACCCCAGATCCGGGCCAGCTCGCGGCGCACCGCGGGCTCGTCGACCCCGGTGGACCCCGGGGTCCCGACGATCGAGGACGCCACCAGCGGGCGCCCGTCGGCGGAGTAGCCCGGCGCGGCCGCGGTCATCACCATCGTGTTGACGACCGGCCCGCCGGTGCCGTCCAGGTGCAGCAGCGGGGAGGCCGTCGGGGCCTGCGGCGGGACGTGGAAGAACGTGGTCAGCGCGTTCATCCGCGGCTCGGCGACCCCGGGCAGCAGCGCGGCGGCCGTCCTCGGGTCCGCCGCGACGACGACCGCCCGCGCGGACAGGGTGCCGTCGTCGGTGTCCAGGGCGGGTGCGGGCCCGCCGCGCACGGCGTGCACCCGGGTCCCGAGCGTCACGGTGCCCTCGGGCAGGGCCGCGGCCAGCCGCCGGGGCAGCGCCTCCATGCCGTCGTCGGGCACGACGACCGTGCCGAGGGCGAAGCTGCGCCACACCAGCCGCACGAACGCGGCCGAGGTCTCCAGCGCGGTCTCGGCGAGCACACCGGACAGGAAGGGGCGCAGGAACCGGTCGGTGACCGCGCCGCCGAGCCCGGCGGCGTCGAGGTCCCGGGCGGCCGAGGAGTCGACCAGCGTCGCGGTCCGCGACGGCGGCGAGGCCAGCACCTTCGCCGTCCACGCGACGAGCTTGGCCTTCTCGATCGGGCCGAACAGGTCGTCCAGCGCGGTGGCCGGGGCGGACGCCGGGCGGCGCAGCGGGTTGACGAAGCGGTGCAGCTCGCCGTCGCCGGCCCGGATGGCGGCACCGGGCTCGAAGGGCCGCGCGGCCAGGGTGTCGAGCCCGTGCGGGGCGAGCGCGGCGTGCAGCGCCGGGTAGGAGGTGTTGAGCACCTGGAACCCGCGGTCGCAGCGGAACCCGTCGACGACGTCGGTCGCCATCCGCCCGCCGACCCGGTCGGCGGACTCCAGCACGCGCACGGTCAGCCCGTGCCGGTGCAGCACGGTGGCCGCGCGCAGGCCGGACAGGCCCGCCCCGACCACCAGGACGTCGACGTCGGACGGGGTCATGACCCGACCGCGGCCGAGAGTGCGTCGCCGACGGTGTGGTGGCGGAACTGGAACCCGGCCTCGAGCAGCGCCGCAGGCACCGCCCGCTGGCCGCCGAGCAGCATCTCGCGGCCCATCTCGCCGAGCACGGTGGAGACCACCGGGCCGGGCACCGGGAACGGCGCGGGCCGCCCGACCGCCGCGGCCATCTCCTTGGTGAACTCGGCGTTGGTGACCGGCACCGGGCCGGTCACGTTCGCCGGGCCGGACAGGGCCTCGGTCTCGACGGCGAACCGGATCGCCGCGACCTGGTCGTCGAGGGAGACCCACGGCATGAACTGGGTGCCCTTGCCGATGCGCCCGCCGAGGAACCCCTTGAACAGCGGGCGCAGCATCGCGAGCAGCCCGCCGGAGGGGGACAGGACCAGGCCGGTGCGGACGAGCACCACCCGGGCGCCGGCGTCCACGGCGGGGGCGGCGGCGGCCTCCCAGTCCCGGCACACGTCGGCGAGGAACCCCGAGCCCGACGGCGCGGACTCGTCGACGACGACCTGGCCGGTGTCGCCGTAGTAGCCGACGGCCGACCCGCTGACCAGAACCGGGACCTTGTGCCGGGCCACGGCCTCGGCGAGGACGTCGGTGGGGACGTTGCGCGAGTCGCGGATCAGCTGCTTGCGGGCGCCGGTCCACGGGCGGTCGGCGATGCCGGCGCCGTTGAGGTTCACGACCGCGTCGGCGCCGTCGAGGGTGCCGTCCTGGACGGTGCCGGCGGGCGGGTCCCAGCCGCGCTCGTCGGGGGCGGCGGGGGTGCGCCGCACCAGGCGCAGCACCTCGTGCCCCGCGCCCCTCAGGTGGGCGACCAGGGCTGTTCCGATCAGTCCGGACGAACCGGCCACGACGACTCGCACGGCCGCGATCCTTCCCGGTCCCGGGCGGACGCGCGAGCCGGACATGCCGCGACCATCGTCACCCGTTCACCCGGACCGGTGACGACGGCGGCCCGCCCCGGGTGGACCGGGACGGGCCGCCGTGTGTCGCGGGGGTGCCTACAGGCCGAGCTCGGCCTCGAAGGCGCCCTCCTCCAGCCGGGCCTTGACCGCGGACAGGAAGCGGCCGGCGTCGGCGCCGTCGACCAGGCGGTGGTCGTAGGTCATCGGCAGGAAGCAGACCGAGCGGACGGCGATGACGTCGTCGCCCTCGGGGCCGGTGACGACCTTCGGCTCCTTCGAGATCGCGCCGGTGCCCAGGATGGCGACCTGGGGCTGGTTGATGATCGGCGTGTCGAACAGCGCGCCCGCGGACCCGATGTTCGTGATCGTGAAGGTGCCGCCCGACAGCTCGTCCGGACCGATCTTGGAGTCGCGGGTGCGGGCCGCGACGTCGGCGATCTTCTTGGCGATCCCGGCCAGCGACAGGTCGTCGGCGTCCTTGATCACCGGCACGAGCAGGCCGCGCGGGGTGTCCACGGCGATGCCCATGTGCACCGAGCCGTGGTAGGTGACCTGCTTGTTGTCCTCGGAGATCGAGGCGTTCAGCGACGGGAACGCCTTGAGCGCCTCGATGGTGGCCTTGGCGATGAACGCCAGGAAGGTGAGGTTGGCGCCCTCACGCTTCTTGAAGTCCTCCTTGACCCGGTTCCGCAGCTTGACGATGCGGGTGAGGTCGACCTCCTGGACGGTGGTCAGCTGCGCCGAGGTCGCGAGCGACTCGTTCATCCGCTGCGCGATGACCTGGCGCAGGCGCGGGAGCTTGACCGTGGTGCCCGGCTCCGGCGCGTTGTCCGCGCGGGTCGGGACGGCCTTCGGCTCCTGGGGCGCACCACCGGAGGCGGGCTGCGCCGCCGGGGCGGACGGCTTCTCCTGCGCCGGGGCCTTCGCCTGCTCGGCGGCGGCGAGGACGTCCTGCTTGCGGATGCGGCCGCCGACGCCGGAGCCGGTGACCGAGTCGAGGTCGACGCCGTGCTCCTGGGCCAGCTTGCGCACCAGCGGGGTCACGTAGGGCTTCTCGCCCGAACCCGAGCCCGAGCCGTTCGAGGAGGGCTCGATCCTCCCGGCGGGGGAGTCCTCGGAGCCGGCCGGGGCCTTCTCCTGCTTCTCCTCGGCCTTGGGGTGCTCGGCCTTCGGCTCCGGCTTCGGCTCGGCCTTCGGAGCCTCCTTCTTCGGCTCCTCCTTCTTCTCCGGGGCCTTCTCCTGCTTCGGCGCCTCGTCCTGCGCCGGGGCGGCGGAGCCGTCGCCGACCAGCGCGAGCTGCGCGCCGACCTCGACGGTCTCGTCCTCGGCGACGGTGTGCTCGAGCACGGTGCCCGCGACCGGCGAGGGGATCTCGGTGTCGACCTTGTCGGTGGAGACCTCGAGCAGCGGCTCGTCGACCTCGACGGCGTCGCCGACCTGCTTGAGCCAGCGGGTCACGGTGCCCTCGGTGACCGACTCGCCGAGCTCGGGCATCGTGACCGGGGTGCCGGAGCCCCCACCGGACGACGAGCCACCGGAGGACGGCTCCGGGGCCTCCTCCTCGGCCTGCTCCGGCTCGGGCTCGGGCTCCGCCTCGGACTCCGCGGGCTCCGCGGCCTTCCCGGAGGAGCCGGAGTCGGACGAACCGGCGTCGTCGGCCTCGTCGGCGTCGCCGATGACGGCGAGCTCGCCGCCGACCTCGACCGTGTCGTCCTCGCCCGCGATGATGCGCTTCAGGACGCCCGCGGCGGGCGACGGGATCTCCGTGTCGACCTTGTCGGTCGAGACCTCGAGCAACGGCTCGTCGACCTCGACGGTGTCGCCCTCGGCCTTGAGCCAGCGGGTGACGGTGCCCTCGGTGACACTCTCGCCCAGGGCGGGCATCTCAACGGTGACGGCCATGTCGGGTGGAGCTCCTCTTGTTCCGCGTGGGTGTTCGGGTTGTGGGGCCGGGATCAGCCGTGGGTGTGCAGCGGTCTCCCGGCCAGCGCGAGGTGGGCCTCTCCGAGGGCCTCGCTCTGTGTGGGATGGGCGTGGATCAGGGCGGCGACGTCGGTGGGCAGAGCCTCCCAGTTGTAGACCAGTTGCGCCTCTCCGACGAGCTCCCCGATCCGGGAGCCCACCATGTGCACGCCGAGGACGCGTCCGCCCTGTCCGGCGGGCCCCTGGGCGACGAGCTTGACCGCCCCGGAGGTCTGCAGGATCTGCGACTTCCCGTTGCCGGCCAGGTCGTAGGTCAGGGTGTGCACCTCGCCGTGGAGGTCCCGCGCGGCCTGCTCGGTCAGCCCGACCGAGGCGACCTCGGGGTCGCAGTAGGTGACGCGCGGGATGCCGTCGTCGGTGACGGGGCGGGGCGCGAGCCCCGCGACGTCCTCGGCGACGAAGATCCCGTGGGCGAAGCCGCGGTGGGCGAGCTGCAGGCCGGGGGTGACGTCCCCGACGGCGTACACGCCGTCGAGGTTCGTGCGCAGCCGCTCGTCGACGGTCACGACGCCGCCGTCCATCGCGACGCCGGCCTCGGCGAAGCCGTGACCGGTGGTGTTGGGGCCGCGGCCGACCGCGACCAGCAGCAGGTCGGCCTCGATCTCCTCACCGGACTCCAGCGACACGGTGACGGTGTCGCCGCTGCGGGTCGCCTTCGCGAACCGCACCCCGGTGCGGGTGGTGATCCGGCGCCGCCGGAACGCCCGGGCCAGCTGGGTGGAGCAGAACTCGTCCTCGTTCGGCACGAGCCGCGGCAGCGCCTCGACGATCGTGACCTCGGCCCCGAACGAGCGCCACACACTGGCGAACTCGACGCCGATCACGCCGCCGCCGAGCACGACGACCCGGCGCGGGGCCTCGTCGAGGGAGATCGCGGCGTCGGAGGTGACGACGCGGTCGTCCAGCTCCAGGCCGGGCAGCGACCGGGCGTAGGAGCCGGTGGCGAGCACGACGTGGCGGCCGGTGATGCGCTCGTCGCCGACCCGGACGGTGCCGGGGCCCTCCAGGGTGCCGGCACCGGGCACCACGGTGATCCCGCGCGAGGCGACCAGGCCCTGCAGTCCCTTGTACAGCCGGGAGACCACGCCGTCCTTGTAGGCGTTCACCCCGGCCATGTCGACGCCGTCGAACGTGGAACGGATACCGACCTGCGCGCCGTCGCGGGCGTGGTCGGCCACCTCGGCCGCGTGCAGCAGCGCCTTGGTGGGAATGCAGCCGCGGTGCAGGCAGGTGCCGCCGAGCTTGTCCTTTTCGACCAGGACCACCGACAGGCCCAGCTCCGCGGCCCGCAGCGCGCAGGCGTAGCCGCCGGAGCCGCCGCCCAGGATCACCAGGTCGGCGGAACGAGCGTCCGGGTCGGACACCGATCAGCTCCCTCCGGGGGTCACCGCCGGTGGACCGGCTCCGCCGGACGGGACCCCGCTACGCGGCGACCATCTTGTCATCCGGCCGCGACTGCGCCACTGGGGTGTCGGGAGCAAATCCGTGATCCCGGTCGTTGGGCACTCGGAGCTACCGTGTCCGGTTCGTAGGGGTGCGACCGGATCGACGAGAGGACGACGCGCATGGGTCTGCTCGACCTGTTCCGGTCACGTGGACCGTCGGGCCCCAGGTCCGGCCGGGGATCCGGCTCCGGCGGGAGGCGTGGCGCGTACGCGGAGGGCGAGGCCCACCTGCGTGAGTGGTCGGCCGCCCGGATCGGGGTCGAGGCCTTCGTCGAACCGCGCACGACCGTGACGGAGACGACGGTGGTCTTCGTCGCCCACGACGGCGAGTGGACCCGCAGGCGGGTCGCGAACCCGAACGCGGCGAAGAAGCTGGCCCGCTCGCTGCAGATGCCGATCTACGACGTGCAGCTCGTCGGGTACCCGAACCGGATGCGCGAGCACGACGCCCGTGACCGCGCCCTGCGCAAGCGCGAGCGCCGGGAGCGGATGCTGCGCGAGCTGCGGGCCGAGGACCGCGACGCCTGACCCGCCGGGTCAGGGGCGCAGCGAGCGGGCGCGCCGCTCGCCGAGCGCCCGCATCGCGGGCTCCAGGCGCAGCGCGGGCCCGGGTGCGAGCGCGGTGAGGCGCAGCAGCGCGCCCCGCCAGGCGGGAAGCGTCCGGTAGACCCGGCCGGTGCCGAACATCCCGACCAGCGCCGTCGCGACCTGTTCGGGGGTGACCAGCACCCCGGACCGCACGAGCGCCTGGCCCTGGCCGCCGGGCGTCATCGAGCGCAGCAGCTCGGTGTTCACCCCGTCCGGGCAGACCGCGTGCACCCCGATGCCCTCCCGGCGCACCTCCGAGGCCAGCGCGGACACCATCGACAGGGCGCCCGCCTTCGACGCCGCGTACACCGACAGGCCCGGAACCGGGCCGAGGCCGGACAGCGACACGGTCACGCCGATCTCGCCGCCGCGGGCGGTCCCCGCCGCCGCCTGCTCGCGGAACGCCGTCACCGCGGCCCGGGCACCCCAGATCGGGCCCAGCAGGTTGACCTCGACCAGAGCGCGGGCGCGGGCCTCGGCGATGTCGGTGACGGTGCCGTCGAAGCCGACGCCGGCGTTGCTCACCCAGGCGCCCAGCGGCGCGAGCTCGCGGGCCCGGGCCACCGCCACCGCGGACGCGGCCGGGTCGGTGACGTCGCAGGCGGTGCCGGCGGCCGCCCCGATCCGGGTCGCGGTGGCCTGCGCCGCGGCCTCGTCGAGGTCGGTGACCAGCACCCGGTAGCCGCGCCCGACGAGCTCGCGGGCGATCTGCTCGCCGATGCCGCGGGCCGCGCCGGTGACCACCGCGGAACGGGGGGCGTGCGCGGGGACCTCGTGTCGACGACGCTGCCGGCTCATGGGCGGCAGTATGCCCTACCCGTGGGTAACCCCCGGTCCGGTGTCGCCGCCCGGATCCGGTCCGGCCAGACTCGGGCCCCGTGACGGCCGCGATGCACCTGCCCCGCTTCCTCGTCCGCCAGCGGATCACCCTCGGCGTGAACCGCTATGACGTGCACGCCGCGAACCCCGACGGCAGCGCGGGCGCGCTCATGGCGTTCGCGCAGCAGAAGCGGTTCGCCTTCAAGGAGCAGGTGACCTTCTGGTCCGACGACAGCCGCTCCCGCGCGGTGTTCTCCTTCCGCGCCCGCCAGCGTCTCGACGTCCGCGCCGAGCACGACGTCCTCGACGAGCACGGCCGGGTGATCGGCACCTTCGGCAAGCGGTTCGGGGCGAGCCTGCTGCGCTCGACCTGGACGCTGACCGCGCCGGGCGTCGCCGCGACCGGGCGCGAGCGCAGCCTCGGCGTCGCCCTGTTGCGCCGGGTGGCCGAGAACCTGCCGCTGCCGTACCACTTCGACGTCACCGAGGACTCCGGCGGCACGCTGCTGATGAGCAGCGACCGGCGGTGGTCGCTGCGCGACTCCTACGACGTCTCCGTCCCGGACCCGCGCATCGACTTCCGCCTGGCCGCCGCCTTCGCCGTCGCGCTGGACGCGTTGCAGGACCGCTGACGCGATAGGAGGCGTCGCGCCTCAGCTCAGATCGACCTCTGTCAGTTCGGGGGACTCGGGGCTGAGGAGGAACGCGGATCGGCCGTCCGGGGCGATAGCGATGGCCGTCATCTCTCCCGTACCCGTCAACACGGGTAGCGGTCGGTTCGTCCGCACGTCCAGAGCGGCGGCCCCGCTGTCGGATCCAGCGACGTAGATCCTGCCACCGTGCGCTACGACGCCTGAGGGGCTTCCGCCGACCGCGACGGTCGTGACCACCGCGAGATTCCCGACATCGACGACCGTGACCGTCCCGGAGTCCTGATCGGCCACGTAGCCGAGGCGACCGTCCGAGGATATGGCGACGCCCTGCGGAGTCTCGCCGACCGGGATTTCGCCTCGTGTCCGACCTTCCCCGATGTCGAGCACTGCGACGGTGTCGCTCTGCAGGCTGCTGTCGACGGTCACCAACACGGTTCGACCCGCATCGTCCACCGCGAGCCCTTCGATAGTCGTCCACGGCATGAATCCCACCGAGATCGTGTCGACGACCGCATTCGAGCGGGTGTCCACGACGGCGACATCGGCGGATTGTTCGTTCCCGACGAACAGTCGGGCCCCATTCCCCTGGAGGGCGAGTGCGGTGGGTCGATCTCCTACCGGTATCGACGCGGTCACCGTCCGGGAACGCAGATCTACGACTGACACCGTGCCTGTACCGGCGTTCGCAATATAGGCGCGCCGTCCCGTGGCATCGATGGCCACGGCACGCGGATCGGTGCCAACCCGTATCTCGGCGGTGACCCGACGTTCGGCGAGATCGATGACGTTGGCGGTGCCATCCTGTGGGTCCGAGACGACCAGCGTCTCACCGTCAGGAGCCACAGCGAGTGAGTCGGGCGCGGCGCCGACGCGGATCGCGGGCACTACGGCGGGCGTAGGAGTTCCGCTGGACGGAATCCCCTGTGTCGCGAGATACACGATGCCGGCGAGCACGAAGGCTGCCGTGACCCCGATGACACCGGGTAGGAGGCGTGGCCGCCCTGGGGGCCTCGACACCGACGGCCGTGGCGGGGCTTCGCGGTCCCGGTGCGCGGCGAGGGGATCCGGTCGAGTGCGTGGCGGTTCGTCTCGAGTGCGTGGCGGTTCGTTGTCGCCTATCGGGCCCCGCGGGTGGGACTTCCCGCCGCCCTGAGCCCGGCCGTCGGGAGGGTGTGTCTTCGGCTGGGCATCAGTTCGGCGCCGTCGGAAGGAGTCGCGTAGTGCACGCTCCGCCATCTCGGACAGAGCTAGGGCAGATGCCGGACGATGGGCTGGATCGTGCGCGAGGCCGAGCGCGAGCACGTTGTCGAACTGCCGTGGCACGGCTGGACGGAGAGAGTGCGGTCGCGGTCGTTGTCCACCGATGTCAGCCCCGCTGAATGCCTTGGTCCCGGTGAGCAGTTCGAACAGGACGCAGGCCAGGGAATAGATATCGCCGCGCACTGTGTCGGGTTCTCCTGCGAGTCGCTCCGGCGGGATGTAGCCAGGACTGCCCCAGAGGTCGCCAGGACGGGTCAGCCCGCCGGAGGTGTGTGCGTCGATGCTCCGGCCCAGTCCGAAATCAATCAGGTAGACGAAGTCATCCGACGTGATCATGATGTTCGACGGTTTGACGTCACGGTGCAGCAGTTTGAGCCGATGAGCGGCCTCGAGGGCCGACGCGACCGACCGGATGATCTCGACGGCCCGCGCCGGATCGAATCCGGCGGAGGGAAGTGCCGACGTCGCAGTCCGTCCGTCGATCCACCGCATGTCGATGAACAGACGGCGGTCGATCTCGCCGGTCTTGTGCACCGGCACGCTGTGCGGTTCGGCCAGCCGCGCCGCCAGGATCGCTTCCTGCTCGAAGCGGGCCCGGAACTCCGGCAGGTCGGAATAGTGGGGAAGCAACAACTTGAGAGCGACCTCGCGGCCGCCCTCAGTCGGGTCGACGGCCTTCCAAACCTCGCCCATGCCGCCGTTGCCGACCCGCCGGATCAGCCGGTAATGGCCGAACAGCTCCCCGGGCTCAGTCTCCCCGTCGTACGTGCTTGTCAACGGCCCCCCCGACGATCAGGGCACATATGATCTCACGAACGGGTGATCTCAGCCGTTCGCGGCCACGTCCTCGAGGAACGCCAGCAGGGTGCGCACCGGCACCCCCGTGCCGCCCTTGGTGGTGTAGCCGCGTGGCCCGCCGGTGTTGAACGACGGCCCCGCGATGTCGATGTGCGCCCACGGCAGCCCGGCGGGTACGAACTCCTTGAGGAACACCCCGGCCAGCAGCATCCCGGCGAACCGCTGCCCGCTGACGTTGCTGATGTCGGCCACCCGCGAGTCCAGCTCGCCGCGCAGGTACTCCGGCAGCGGCATCGCCCAGGCGTCCTCGCCGACGGCGGTGCCGTGCGCGGCGACCCGGTCGCGCAGCTCGTCCGACCCCATCACCCCGGCGGTGCGCATGCCGAGCGCGACGAGCTGGGCGCCGGTCAGCGTCGAGGTCTCCACCAGGTAGTCGGGGTCGTCCTGGGCGGCACGGACGATCGCGTCGGCGAGGATCAGCCGTCCCTCGGCGTCGGTGTTGAGCACCTCGACGGTGGTCCCGCCGAACATGGTCAGCACGTCGCCGGGCTTGTACGCCGTCGACGACGGCATGTTCTCCGCCATCGGTACGGTCGCGGTCACCGTGACCGGCAGCTCCAGCTTCGCGGCGAGCACGACGGTCGCGACGACCGCGGCCGCCCCGCCCATGTCCGAGGTCATGTCGGCCATGCCGGCGTTGGGCTTGAGCGAGATGCCGCCGGTGTCGAAGGTGATGCCCTTGCCGACGAGCGCGACCCGCTTCGACGCGGCCGGGCCGCCGTTCCAGGTCAGGCGCACCAGCCGGGGCGGGTTCGCCGACCCCTTCCCGACGCCGGTGACGCCGCCGTAGCCGTTCTCCCGCAGCCCGGCGTCGTCGAGGACCTCGGTGACCAGCCCGGCGCGCTCGCCCAGCGCCACCGCATGCGCCGCGAAGGTCTCCGGGACCAGCACGTTCGGCGCGGTGTTGACCAGGTCCCGGGCGGTGGTGACGGCCTCGGCGACGAGCGTCGCCCGCCGCACGGCCGCGTCGTCGGCGCCGGTGAACGACCAGCTGCCGACCGGGACGGCCGCGGCGTCGGTGGAGGTCCGGTGCCGGTCGAAGCGGTGGCCGCCGAGGACGGCGCCGACGACCGCGGCCTCGGCGTCGAGGGCGGACAGCGTGCTCAGCACCGAGCCGGTCCCGGCCAGCGTGCGGGCGGCGGCACCGGCGGCGCGGCGGACCGCCTCGGACGCCTTCGGTCCCTCGGCGGGGCGGCCCAGACCGACCGCGACCAGCCGCGGCGCGGACAGCGCGCCGCGGGTCGGCAGCGACACGACCTGCTCGGCCTTCCCGGTCGCGCCGACGGTGGTGAGCAGCTCCAGCAGCTCCCCGGAGAACGCCGTGTCGACGCCGGCGGCGCTCGCGGCCAGCGCCGGGCCGGTGCCGTCGGCGGCGTCGGCCGCGGGGGCGTGCAGACCGACCACGACGGCGTCGACGACCGCCTCCGGCTCGGCACCGCTGTGTGCGGCGGTCTGCGGGAGAGTCGGGACGTCGATCGGCACGGGTGGCACTCCTCGGGGTCGGACGGGAACGGTGGGTATCGGACGAGTGGCTCCAGATCGCCCGATCTCACCCTGCGTGGCCGGTGCACGTGTCCCGTCCGCCGGGTGGGTGGGGAGCCGGGTGGCGGGCAGGACGACGAGACCGGACCGAGATGGTAATGACACCCCCGCGGCGCCGCGCGGCACAGGGGTGGATGGGAAGGTGAACGGGTGCCCCGCCCCCCGTACCGGATCCCGACCGTGACCGCGGTCGTCGTCGCCCTCTCGGCGACGTTCGGTACCGGGCTGTACGCCGCGCTCGGCCCGGCGGCCGCGTCGGCGGGCACCTGGTTCCCGCTCGGGGTGCTCCTCGCCGCGCTGCTCGCGCTCGGCGTGGTCGGCTCGACCGCGCACCTGTCGCTCGCCCGCCCGGCCGGTCCGGAGCTGGCCCGCGGTGACCTGCCCGCCCCCGCACTACGGCTCGGGGCGGTCGCGCGGGTGACCTCGCGGGCCGCCGCCGGGTCGGCCGCGGCGCTGGTGTTCGGCGCCTACGTGCTGCCCACCCAGCCGGTCACGATCGCGGTGGTGGCGGTGCTCGCCGTCGTCGCGGTGAACGCCTTCGGGGTGCGGATCTCGCCCGGTGCGGCGCGCGGGCTGGTGGTGGGCACGCTGCTCGCCCTGACCGTCGCGATCGTGGTGGGGCTGCGGTCGGACGGGCCGCACGCGGTGCTGTCCTCGGCGATGCCCGCCGCAGCCACCGGAGCCGGCATCGCCGGCGACGGCGCCGGGACGCCCGACGACCCGGCCGTCGCCACGCTGCAGGCCGCGATCGAGCCGGGCCCGCTCGGCGTGCTCGCCGCCGCCGGGTTCGTGTTCCTCGCCTTCACCGGGCTGTCCCGCGTCGCCGAGCTCGGGGGCAGCCTGCGGGACCCGGTGCGGGCGATCCGCCGGGCCCCCGCACTCGCCGTCGTGATCACGACGGTGCTGCTGCTCCTGCTGTCGGCGGCCCTGCTGCGCGGGCTCGGTGCGTCCGGGCTGGCGTCGGCGTCGGCCCCGCTGGCCGCGCTGATGGACACCAGCAGCAGCGCCCAGGTGGGGGTGCTGGTGCGGGTCGGTGCCGCCGCCGCGACGATCGCCGCACTGCTCGGGGCGCTGTCGCGGGCCGCGGCCGGCGCCGCCCGGCTGTCCCGCGAGGGGGAGCTGCCCGCGTTCCTGGGCCGGGGCGGGTCCCGCGGCACGCCGTGGGTGGCCGACCTGACGCTGGGGGTGCTCACCCTGGCGATGACCCTGCTGCTGTCCGCGACGACCGCGATCGTCGTCACCGTCGTCGCGGCCCTGGTCCACCACGCCGTGCTGCACGCCGCGGTGCTCCGCCTGCCGGGACGCCCGGTGCGGGCGGCGGTCGTCGCCGTCGCCGGTGGGGTGGGGTGCCTGGCCGTCGCCGCGTCGATGCCGCCGTGGCCGCTGGTCGCGACGGCCGGGGCGCTCGCCGCGGGCTGGGTGCTGTGCGCCGTCACGGCGCGCTCGCGCGCCGGCACGGCGGCCGAGGAACCCGTGCGCCACAGCGATCCCGAGGAACAGGCGGCCTGAGGCCGATAGGGTCGCGGGCGTGACCGACGAGCTCCTGCCCAGCCCGCTGCACGACCGGCACGTCGCCCTCGACGCCACCCTCGGCGAGTTCGGGGGGTGGTCGATGCCGATCTCCTACCCGGGCGGCACCGTCGCCGAGCACACGTCGGTCCGCGAGACGGCGGGCCTGTTCGACGTCAGCCACCTGGGCACCGTCCCGATCTCCGGGCCGGGCGCGGCCGCGCACCTGAACGCCTGCCTCACCAACGATCTCGGCCGGATCGGCCCGGGCCGCGCCCAGTACACCCTGGCCTGCGACGACCGCGGCGGCGTCGAGGACGACATGATCGTCTACCTGGCCGCCGACGACGACCTGCTGCTCGTCCCGAACGCCGCGAACTCCACCCGGATCGTGTCCGCGCTCGCCGCCGACGCCCCGCCCGGCGTCACGATCACCGACCGGCACCGCGAGCTCGCCGTGCTCGCCGTCCAGGGGCCCCGCTCCGCCGAGGCGCTGGGCGCGGCGCTCGGTGCCGCGGGGGAGGGCGTCGCGGACCTGGACTACATGGCGTTCACCGACCTCGAGGGCGGTCTGAACGACGGCGGTGTGCGGATCTGCCGCACCGGCTACACCGGCGAGCTCGGCTACGAGGTCGTCCTCGCCGCGGAGGCCGCCCCGGCGATGTGGGACGCCCTGCTCGACGCCGTCCGCGGCGTCGGCGGCGGACCGTGCGGTCTCGCGGCGCGCGACACCCTGCGCACCGAGATGGGCTACCCGCTGCACGGCCACGAGCTGTCCACCGAGATCAGCCCGGTCCAGGCCGGGAGCAGCTGGGCGGTCGGCTGGGACAAGCCGGCGTTCTGGGGCCGCGACGCCCTGCTCGCCGAGCGCGCGGCGGGCCCGGCACGGTGCCTGCGTGCGCTGCGGGCGACCGGGCGGGGTGTCCCGCGGGCGGGGATGACCGTCCTCGACGGCGAGGGGGGCAGCCCCGTCGGCGTCGTCACCTCGGGGACGTTCTCCCCGACGCTGCGCACCGGCGTCGCGCTGGCCCTGGTCGACACCGCGGGCGGGGTGGCCGTCGGCGACGCGTTGGTGATCGACGTCCGGGGACGTGTGCTGCCGGTGGAGGTCGTGAAGCCGCCCCTGGTGCCCTCGCACGTCCGCTGAGCGGGCCCACCGGCTCCCGTTCCTCGGGAATCCGACTGTTTGCCCCGTGGACAGCGGGGATACCGTCTGGGCCATGAGCGCGCCGAAGTTCTCCGTGACACGCAACCCCGCCCCGGCGTCCCCGCAGCGGCGCGCCGACGTACTGGCCGCCCCCGGCTTCGGGCGGTACATGACCGACCACATGGTGACGATCCGGTGGACCGCCGGGACCGGCTGGCACGACCCGGCGGTCGTGCCCTACGGCCCGATGACACTGGACCCGTCCTCGATGGTCCTCCACTACGGGCAGGAGATCTTCGAGGGGCTCAAGGCCTACCGCCAGCCCGACGGTTCGATCGCGTCGTTCCGGCCCGACGCCAACGCCGCCCGGTTCGCCGGCTCCGCGCGCCGGCTCGCGATGGCCGAGCTCCCCGAGGACCTCTTCCTCGCCTCGCTGTCCGAGCTCCTCGCGGTCGACTCCGAGTGGGTGCCCGAGGCCGGCGGCGAGGACTCGCTCTACCTGCGGCCCTTCATGATCGCGACCGAGGTCGGGCTGGGGGTGCGGCCGTCGTCGGAGTACCTGTACTCGGTCATCGCGTCGCCGGCCGGGCCGTACTTCGCCGGCGGGGTCAAGCCCATGGACGTGTGGCTGGAGACCGAGTACACGCGCGCCGCGCTCGGCGGCACCGGCACCGCCAAGTGCGGCGGGAACTACGCGGCGTCGCTGCTGCCGCAGTCGGTCGGCGCCCAGCACGGCTGCGCCCAGGTCGCCTACCTCGACGCCGAGGAGCGCCAGTGGATCGACGAGATGGGCTCGAACAACCTGTTCTTCGTCTTCCGCTCCGACGACGGCTCGGTCGAGGTCGCGACGCCGGACCTGCGCGGCTCGGTGCTCGCCGGCATCACCCGGGACTCGCTGATCACGGTGGCGAAGGACCTCGGGATCTCCGTGGTCGAGCGCCGCATCTCCGGCCAGGAGTGGCTCGGTGGCGCCGCGAGCGGCGTGCTGACCGAGGTGTTCGGCTGCGGCACCGCCGCGGTGATCACCCCGATCGGGACGGTCAAGCACAGCGGCGGCGAGGTGACCGTCGGCAACGGTGAGCCCGGCCCGGTCACCCTGCAGCTGCGCGAGGCGCTGACCGCGATCCAGCGCGGCGCGGCCCCGGACCCGCACGGCTGGATGCACACCCTGGTGCCGGCCCCCGCGTCGGTCTGAGCCGTCCCACCCGCTTGATCACCGGTTGTGGAGTCCTCCGCCCGCCTGGCGGACGTTCCGCTCCACAACCGGTGATCACCGACGCAGGGCCCGCCTGATCGCGGCGACGGTGCCCTCGGGTGCGTCGTGCACGTCGTGCCAGGTGAAGCGCAACAGCGTCCACCCCCGAGCGACGAGAGCATTCCCCTTCGCCCGGTCGGCCCGGAACCGGTCGGGGTCGGTGTGCCAGGCCCACCCGTCCAGCTCGATCGCCACCCGCTCGGCGGGGAAGGCCAGATCGACCTCCCGCCCGCCGCCCACGGGCAGCCCGCGGACGGGGCCGCCGATCCCGGCGGCGCGCAGCAGCCGCAGCAGCATCCGTTCCAGCTCCGAGTCCGCGCGGTCGAGCGCGGCCACCAGCAACCGGTGCGCCGCGGCCATGCCGTGCGCGCCCGCGTTGCGGCAGTAGGCCTCGTGCAGCAGCGCCGGGTGCACGACGCGGCGCTGCAGAACCCGGTCGAGGAACGCGGCCCCGTCGGGCAGCACGGCGCAGGTCTCCAGCACGGTCAGGTGCGCGGCGGTGACGGCGACGCCCCGGATCCAGGCCCGGTCGGGACCGGGCACGTCGCGCCGCCGCAGCGCGATGCCGCCGGGCGCGAGCCGCCGGGTGCCGCGGGGGAGCGTCACCCCGACGTCGCGGGGCCACCGGTCGATCATCCCGCTCCAGCACGCGGCGGCCGGCCCGTGGACCAGCCCGGAGGGTCCGGCCCAGAGCGCCGCGGCCCGGACGCGCATCGCCGCGGTCGGGACGCGGGTCGCCTCGGCGAGGACGCCCGGGTGCAGGTCGACCCACTCGCCGCGGGCCACCCGTCGTCGAACGGACTGCCGGGACAGCCCGGTGGCCCGGGCCTGGGCCGCGGACAGGACGCCGTCCTGCGCGAGGAGCAGGTCACGCAGCGGGACCGGCGAACGGACGGGGGAGGGCGGTGGCATCCCCGCAGGGTGGCGGGACCCGCTCCCCAACGGTCCTGATCCCGCACACCCCGTCGCAGGTGCGAATCCCGTCCATGATCACCGGTTGTGGAGTCCTGCGCCCGCCTCGCGGACGGAACGCTCCACAACCGGTGATCTCGGAGGTCACCCGACCTGCCCGGCCGGATCACGCCCCGCGGACCACCCGGGTCACCCGGTGAGCGCGGCCGCCAGGACGACGAGGACCGCGGTGCCGCCGAGCTCGCAGGCCGCACCCAGGACGTCGCCGCTCATCCCGCCGAAGCGTCGCCGGGTGTGCCGGGCCAGGCCCACCACGAGCACCGCCGCGAGCAGCACCGCCCCGGCGACGGCGAGCACCACCCCGGCTGCGCCGAGCGTCCCGGCCCCGGCCGTGCCCGCCGCCAGGACGGCGGTGTCCCGCTGCGGCTCGACGGTGACGACCAGCGCGGCGGCCGCGGCCGCCGCCAGACCGGTCCACCACAGCGGCGCCACCCACACCGGCTGCGACCCGGCGACCGTCGCGCCCAGCCCGCCCGGGCGCGCAGCGGGCGTCCCGCGGCGCGCGACCCAGCAGAACCCGGCCCGCCCGGTCGCCGCGGCCAGCGCGCAGACGACGAGCACGACCGTGGGCGGCGCGGACGCCAGCTGCGCGAGGGCGGCGGCGCGGGCGCCCAGCACCACCAGCAGCGTGACGACGGCGAACGGTCCGGCCCCGCCGTCGGCCATGATCCGCAGTGCCCGCTCCGGCGGGCCGTAGCTGCCCAGGCCGTCGGCGGTGTCGGCGATGCCGTCGACGTGCATCCCGCGCGTCGCGAGTGCGCCCGCCCCGACCGTCAGCAGGCCCGCGACCAGCGGGGACACCCCGGCGGCGGCCAGACCGGTGAGCAGTGCCCCGCCTGCGACGCCGAGCCCGGCGCCGACCAGCGGCGCCCAGCGCAGGGCGGCCGCGGCGACGCCGTCGGGCAGCGCGCCGTCGTCGGAGGTGCGGACCCGGGCGGGCACGACGGTCAGCCAGCTGACCGCCAGCGCGAGCCCCGCGAGGGGACCGGGCCGGGGTCCGCTCACCGGCCGGCGCCTGCCGGCACCGTCACGTCACCCGGGACGACGCCGGTGTCCTGCGCGGTCCCGGTCTCGGCGAGCAGCCGCGCCGCGGTGACCAGCAGCGGCAGCGCCGTCACCGCGGCGGTGCCGTCCTCGGTGCGCACCGCCAGGTCCAGCAGCGGCACCAGCGACAGGTGCTCCAGGACGAGCGTCGCGGCCGGTTCGGTCGACGGCTGCGCGGCGACCCACCAGTCCTTCGCCCCGGGGGCCAGCTCGTCGGCGAGCAGGGCCGCCGCGCCGACGGCCAGACCGTCGAGCACCGTGGGCACCTTGCGCTCCGCGGCCCGGGCGAGGAACCCGGCGAGCACGATCAGGTCCGTGCCGCCGACCGTGCGCAGCAGCGCCAGCGGGTCGCGCAGGTGCGGACGGGCCCGGCGCAGCGCGTCGCGGATCGCGACGGCCTTGCGCATCCAGGCGCGGTCGTCGATCCCCGAGGCCCGCCCCACGACGGCGACGGGCTCGGCCCCGGTCACGGCCGCGACGAGCGTGGCGGCGGGGGTCGTCACGCCGACGGCGAGCGTCGCCGGGATCAGCAGGTCCGCGCCGGCGTCGATCTCGGCGTCGGCCAGCCGCCGCCCGGTAAGCCACGCCGCGGTGGCGCGCTCACCGTCCAGGGCGTCCTCGCGGTCGATCCGGCCGGTGCCGTGCGCGACGAGCCAGCCCGGCTCGGCGCCCTCGGCCCCGGACACGAGACCGACGTCGACGACCCGCACGGTCGCCCCGGCGGCCCGCGCGGCGACGGTGACCGGCAGCCGTCCGGCCGCGGCGGCGGTGGCGCGCACCGCGGACACCTGCGGCGGGTAGGCCGAGACGCCGTTCCCGGCGATGCCGTGGTCGGCGGCGAGCAGCACCACCCGGGCGCGCACGGGCGCCTGCGGGGGACAGGTGCCCTGGCAGGACGCCAGCCACACGCCCAGCTCGCCGAGCCTGCCGAGCCCGCCGGTGGGCATGGCGAGCCCCTCGACCAGGGCGACGGCCGCACGGCGGCTGCGGGAGTCCGGCCGTCCGACGGTGACCGGGACGATCTCCACGTCGGACTCGGTGATCGAGGCGGGGGTCGTCGCGGCTCCCGCGACGGCGCCCGCGGCCGCCCCGGTCGCGGGGAGGACCGCACCCGGGACCCCGGCGGGGGTGCCCGCGACGGCGCCGTCGGGTTCGGCGACGTCGGTGCCGACGGGCCCGCCGGCTCCGGCAGCCGGGACACCGGTCCCCTCGGGAGCCGCGGACCCGGTGGCGGAGCCGGGCGCGCCTGCTCCCGCGGCGTCGAGCCCGGAGCCGGGGCCCGCCACGACGGGACCGGCGGGTGGTCCCGCCGCCGACGCCGTGGGGACGGGTGTCGGGGCGACACCGGTCCCCGGCTCGGTGACGGCGGGAGCGGGCAGGGTGAGCGCCCGCCCCGCCACCACCAGCACGACGTCGTCGCACACCCGCGCGACGGCGGCGTTCAGCTCACCCAGCCGGTCCCGGAACAGCCGCCCGGCGCGGGTGTCCGGCACGACCCCCAGTCCGGTCTCGGCGGAGACCAGCACCAGCGGTCCCGGTGCGGCGGCGACCGCGGCGACCAGGCCGTCGACGGCGGCGTCGACCGTGGCGGGCACGACCGGGGCGTCCCAGGCGCCGGCATCGTCGAGGACCCCGGTCAGCCAGGTCGCCAGGTCGTCGACCAGCACCGGGCCGGGCCGGGCGAGTGCGGTCGCCAGCTCGGTGCCGCCGACCTCCTCGGTGGTCCAGTGGGCGGGACGCCGGGCGGTGTGCGCGGCGATGCGCGCGTCCCAGTCGGTGTCGCCGGGGATCCGCCGGCCGGTCGCGAGGTAGCGGACCGCCGCGTCGTCGCCGAGCAGTTCCTCGGCGTGCCGCGACTTGCCGGAGCGCGTGCCCCCGAGCACGAGCGTCCGCAGTTCGACGGGAGGAGTCACGCCGCACATCGTGTCCTACCGGTCCCCGGTAGCGTCGCGAAGGTGCTCGATCATCTGGTCCTGGCCACCCCCGACGTCGACGACACCGCCGCTGACCTGGCCGGACGTCATCTCCACACGCTCGAGGGCGGGCCGCACGTCGGTGTCGGCACCCGCAACCGGCTGGCCGGGATCGGGCCGGGCCGGTACCTGGAGGTGGTCGGCCCCGACCCCGCGCAGGACGAGCCGGACGCACCGCGCCCGTTCCGGATCGACACCCTGACCGCGCCCGCGCTGGTGACCTGGGCGGTGCGTGTCGACGACCTCGACGCCGCGCTCGACGCGGCCCGCGCCGCCGGGCACGACCCGGGACCCGCCCGGGACATGTCCCGCAGGCGCCCGGACGGCACGCTGCTCGCGTGGCGGCTCGCGTTCCCGCCCGACGACGCGGGCGGGGTGCTGCCGTTCCTCATCGACTGGGGCGCCACCCGGCACCCGTCGTCGGACCTGCCGGTCCCGGCGAGCCTGCGCACGCTGCGCCTGACCCACCCCGAGCCGGAGCGGGTGACCGCACTGCTCGACGCGGTCGGTGCGGGTGGGGAGGCCGAGGTCGTCGCGGGGGAGTCGCCGTCGCTGCAGGCCGTTCTGGACCTGCCCGGCGGGCCGCTCGTGCTCTGAGAGCAGGGGCCCGCCGGGACGGTGTCAGACCGTGTCGCCGCGCTTGACGCGCGGCTTGGGCACCCGCATGCGGCGCGGCTGGGTGGCGCGGGAGAACGCGTACCACCCGGTGCCGAGGCCCTTGATCTCCTCGTCGGGGAACTTCGCGCGGGCCTTCTTCAGGACCTGCATGCCCAGCAGCGTGCCCTCGACGACCATCACGATCAGCATCAGGAACGTGAACAGCGTGACGTACTGCTGGATCACCGGGTTCTGGATGAGCGCGGCGACCAGCACGAGCGCGGCCAGCGGCAGGAACAGCCCGATGACGTGCGGGCGCGAGTCGACGATGTCGCGCACGTACGCCCGCACCTTGCCGCGGTCGCGGGGGAGCAGCACGCGGTCGTCGCCGGCGTCCATCCGCTTGCGGCGCTCCAGCGCCTTCGCCCGGCGCTCGTCCTTCGACGGCCGGGTGGCGCGGGCCAGCTTCGCGGCCTCCCGCTGCGTACGCGGCGGGGGCGGCGCGGGACCGCGCCGCCTGCCCTCGGCGTCACGGCGCTTCGGTGTCGCCCGGCCCTTGCCGGGGGTGGTGTGGGGACGCGAGCGGGTCGCGCCCTCGTCCTCCGTCTCCGCAGCGTCCGTGCCCGCCGGGGACTCGACGGCCGTCTGACCGGCCTGGTCGGAGCTCTCGGAGCGGCGCAGGAACCTCACAGGTGTCCACAATACGGGCCGCCGCTAGCCTGCCCCGCATGCGCATCGTGGTGGCTCCCGACTCCTTCGGCGGAACCCTCAGCGCACGGGAGGCGGCCGAGGCGATCGCCGCGGGCTGGCGGCGCGGCGTGCCCGGAGCCGACGTCGCGATCGTCCCCCTCGCCGACGGCGGCACCGGCTTCGCGGAGGTGCTGCACACCGCGCTCGGCGGGACCGTGCACGAGCTGGAGGTCACCGGCCCGCTCGGTGACCCGGTGACCGGGTCCTGGCTTCGCGTCGGCGACACGGCCTACCTGGAGTGCGCCTCGGCGTGCGGGCTGCACCACGTCCCGCGCGAGGACCGGGTCCCCGGGGTCGCCCGAACCGCGACGACGTCCGGGGTGGGGGAGCTGCTCGCCGCCGCCCGCGACGCCGGCGTCACCACCGCCGTCGTGGGGCTCGGCGGGTCCGCCACCACCGACGGCGGCGCCGGTCTGCTGGCCGCGCTCGGCGCCGTCCCCGTCGACGACGACGGCCTCCCGCTCCCGCCCGGCGGCGCGGCCCTGGACTGCTGCGCCCGTCTCGACGGGACCCCCGACCTGGGCGGGATGACGCTGGTCGCGGCGAGCGACGTCGACAACCCGCTGCTCGGACCGCACGGCGCCGCCGCCGTGTTCGGCCCGCAGAAGGGCGCCGACGACGCCGCCGTCACCGAGCTGGACGCCGCGCTGACCGTGTTCGCCGGGGTCCTCGCCGACCTGGCCGGGCGCGAGGTGCGCGACCTGCCCTCGGCCGGCGCCGCGGGTGGTCTCGGCGCCGCGCTGCTCGCCCTCGGGGCGCGGGTCGAGTCCGGTGCCGGGCTGGTCCGCGGCCTGGTCGGGCTCGACGCCGAGCTGGACGCCGCCGACGTCGCCGTCACCGGGGAGGGCAGCTTCGACTGGCAGTCGCTGCGCGGGAAGCTCGTCACCGCCGTCGCCCGGGGCGCGGCCGACCGCGGGACGCCGTGCGTGGTGCTGGCCGGTCAGGTCAGCGTGGGCCGCCGCGAGGCCGCGGCGGCCGGGGTCGACGCGGCGTTCGGGGTCGCGGAGGAGTTCGGCCTGGAGGCCTCGATGGCGGACCCGGCCGGGACACTCGCCGACCTGGCGGAACGTGTCGCACCGCGCTGGAGCCGGTGAGCCCCGTCACCCGCCCGTCGGCGATTCGCACGGTCTCCGCACGGATGCGGACCGGCCCGACGTCGTACTATGGATTCCGACGCCCGGTGGGAACAGGGCGGACCACGCACGTTGTTGGGAGAGTCATGACCGTTGACAACACCTTGGACGCGGGCGCGACCACGGAGCAGACGCACGGCGTGGAGCTGACCGACTCCGCTGCCGTCAAGGCGCGCACCCTGCTCGAGCAGGAGGGCCGCGACGACATGCACCTGCGCATCGCCGTGCAGCCCGGTGGCTGTGCCGGCCTGCGCTACCAGCTCTTCTTCGACGACCGGTCGCTCGACGGTGACCTCTTCCGTGACTTCCACGGTCTCAAGGTCGGCGTCGACCGGATGAGCGCCCCGTACCTGCAGGGCGCCACGATCGACTTCGTCGACACCATCGAGAAGCAGGGCTTCACGATCGACAACCCGAACGCGGGCGGCTCCTGCGCCTGTGGCGACAGCTTCAACTGACGTCGCACAGCAGCACCTCCGAAGGGCCCCGCCGGTGATCTCCGGCGGGGCCCTTCGGCGTGGGTGACGTAGGGTCCCCGGTGTGCCTATTGCCGTGACGGGTTCGATCGCCTCCGACAACCTCATGCATTTTCCGGGGAAGTTCTCCGAGCAGATCCTGGCCGACCAGCTGGACCGGATCTCGGTCAGCTTCCTGGTCGACGACCTGACGGTCCGCCGGGGCGGCGTGGCCGGCAACATCGCCTTCGCGCTCGGTGTGCTCGGCCAGAACCCGGTGCTGATCGGCGCCGTCGGTGCCGACTTCGCCGAGTACAAGCAGGTCCTCGACGACCTGGGTGTCGACACCTCCGGGGTGCACACCCACGACGACGTCCACACCGCCCGCTTCGTCTGCACCACCGACGACGACATGCGTCAGATCGCGTCCTTCTACACCGGCGCCATGGCCAAGTCGAAGGAGATCGAGCTCGCCCCGATCGCCGAGCGCGTCGGCGGGTTCGACCTGGTGCTCATCGGTGCCAGCGACCCCGAGGCCATGCTGCGCCACACCGACGAGTGCCGCACCCAGGGCTACCCCTTCCTCGCCGACCCCTCCCAGCAGCTCGCCCGGATGGAGGGCCCCGAGGTCCGCCGCCTCATCGAGGGCGCGACCTACCTGGTCACCAACGACTACGAGTTCGAGCTGCTGCTCAAGAAGACCGGCTGGACCGCCGAGGAGATCGGCGCCAAGGTCGGCACCCGCATCACCACCTTCGGCGAGAAGGGCGCGCTGATCGTCGAGGCCGACGGCACCGAGACCCGGATCGACGTCGTCCCGCCGACCGAGCTGGTCGACCCGACCGGCGTCGGCGACGCCTGGCGCGCCGGATTCCTGACCGCGCTCGGTGCCGGGCTGTCGCTGGAGCGTTCGGCCCAGCTGGGTGCGCTCATCGCGACCTACGTCCTGGAGTCCGACGGCCCGCAGGAGTGGACCTGGGACCGCGACGCCGCGCTGACCCGCCTGGCCGACGCGTTCGGCGAGGCCGCGGCCGACGAGCTGCGCGCCGTCCTGCCCGCCTGACCCCCTCCGGACGCCGACGGGCCGGCACCCCTCAGGGGTGCCGGCCCGTCCGTCGTGCGGGGACCGCTCAGATCTTGACCGGGTAGGTCGGGGTCGGGACCTCGGGCACGATCCGCTTCTCGACGAAGATCCCGTGCCACAGCAGGAAGACCAGCACCGCCCAGATCCGGCGGGAGTGGTCGACCGGGCCCTCGCGGTGCGCGTCGAGCATGCGGTGCACGGCCTGCAGGTCGATCAGGTGCCCGGCACCGGAGTTCTGCAGGATGTCGCGCGCCCAGGCGTACATCTCGTCG
The DNA here is from genome assembly GCF_056341085.1 of Pseudonocardia sp. 2-7. Lineage (NCBI taxonomy): Bacteria > Bacillati > Actinomycetota > Actinomycetes > Pseudonocardiales > Pseudonocardiaceae > Pseudonocardia > Pseudonocardia sp. 2-7. Next base: position 3,527,023 of record NZ_CP094507.1, on the reverse strand, counting down.
CGCAGCCAGTGCCGGATCGGCACCGGGAAGCCGAGCTTCGGCCGGTTGAGCACGTGCGGCGGGATGATGCCCTCGCAGGCCCGGCGCAGCGCGTACTTCGTCGTGCCGTTCGAGCCGTGGGTGATCTTCTGCGACTGCGGCAGCGACGAGGCGATGTCGAAGACCTCGGGGTCGAGGAACGGCACCCGCAGCTCCAGCGAGTGCGCCATCGTCATCTTGTCGGCCTTGACCAGGATGTCGCCGCGCAGCCAGGTGAACAGGTCGACGTGCTGCATCCGGGCGACCGGGTCCCAGTCGTGGCTGGCGAAGTAGTGCGGCGCCGTCACGTCCTGGTGCGACACCCGCGGGTCGTAGCCGCGCAGGACCTCGTGGAGCTGGTCGTCGCGGAAGATGCGGGCGTTGCCGTAGTAGCGCTGCTCCATCGACAGCGACCCGCGGCGCAGCAGGTCCTTGCCCCGCATGCCCTCGGGCATCTTGCGCGACGCCCGGCGCATGAGCGGCTTGAGCGTGCCGGGGACCTTCTCGAACGGCGACAGCGACAGCGGCTCGCGGTAGATCGAGTACCCGCCGAACAGCTCGTCGGCGCCCTCGCCGGACAGCACGACCTTGACGTGCTGGCGGGCCTCGCGGGCGATGAACCACAGCGGGACCAGCGCCGGGTCGGCGACCGGGTCGTCGAGGTACCAGATGATGAGCGGCAGGGCCTCCATCATCTCGTCCGGCTTGACGGTGCGGACCACGTGCCGCACGCCGATCGCGGCGGCGGACTCCGCGGCCACGTCGACCTCGGAGTAGCCCTCGCGCTCGAACCCGGTGGTGAAGGTGATCAGGTTCGGGTTGTGCTCCTTGGCGAGCGCCGCGATCGCGGTGGAGTCGATCCCGCCGGACAGGAACGCACCGACGGTGACGTCGGCCCGCATGTGCTTGGCGACCGAGTCGCGCAGCACGTCGGCGATCTCGCCGTGCACGATCGCCTCCGCCTCGGCGCTGGCCGGGGCGTGGCTGGGCAGCGAGATGAACTTCGGCGCGAAGTAGCGCTGGTGCAGCGGCTCCTCGCCGGGGCGCACGGTGACGTGCGTGCCGGACTCGACGCGCGAGATCATCCGGTGCAGCGACATCGGCTCGGGCACGTACTGCAGGGTCAGGTAGTGCTGCAGCGCGGCCGGCTCCAGGTCCAACCCGATCTCCAGCTCACCGGCCAGCGACAGCAGCGACTTCTTCTCGCTGGCGAACGCGGTGCCGACCGGGGTGGTGGCCAGGAACAGCGGCTTGATGCCGAACGGGTCGCGGGCCAGGAACAGCTCGCGCTCCACGACGTCCCAGATGGCGAAGGCGAACATGCCGCGCAGGCGCTGTACGGCGTCGGGGCCCCAGTAGTGGAACGCCGCGACGATGACCTCGCCGTCGCCGTCGGTGGCGAACGCCGCGTCGTAGGTCTCGATCAGCTCCTCACGGAGCTCGAGGTAGTTGTAGATCTCGCCGTTGAAGACGATGGTGTAGCGGGTGTCCTCGCCCGGCACCGGCCCCCAGTGCAGGGGTTGGTGGGAATGGTCCACGTCGATGATCGACAACCGGTTGAACCCGAGGACGAGGTCGTGGTCGTTCCACGTCTCGCTCTCGTCGGGTCCCCGATGCCGCGCACAGCGTAGCCCGTCGACGATCGGGTCGACCCGGGTCGCGGCGTCCGCCCCGGCGGTCAGCAATCCCAGCAGTCCGCACACACCGGTTAGTATGCCGAGTCAGCCGGACGGGTCTCGCGCGCCCCGGTGCGAAACGGTCTTCCCGCTGCGAGACTGCCTGTTTCCCCTGCGGCGGTGACGACGTTCACGCCCTGTCCGGGAACCCCCGGGGGGCGCGGCCCGACCGGGGTTCGTCTAGGCTCTACGCGAGGTCGAAGACGGTGCTCCATACGGGTGGCACATGATCCCCTTCGACCGCGGTGTCGTGACGGCGGAGCAAGGAAGAACGTGCTGGCAGTGCGGCGTACGCAGGAGACGACAGGAAGGCGGCGTGCAGTGGCCCGAACCGAAGGCCGCTCCCGGATCGCCCGGGCGGCGAAGGTGGCCGTGGTCGGCCTGCTGGCGGCTCCGGCTCTGGCCGGTTGCTCGGTCCAGGAGGTCATCCGGTTCGGGTGGCCCGAGGGGGTGACCCCCGAGGCCGAGTCGATGCGCAACCTGTGGACCTGGTCCGCGATCGCGGCGCTGGTCGTCGGTGTCATCACCTGGGGCGCCATGTTCTGGGCGATGATCCTGCACCGGAAGCGCAAGGACGACGACGGCTCGCTGCCGCGCCAGACGCAGTACAACCTGCCGGTCGAGCTCGTCTTCACGGCGATCCCCACCGTCATCGTCGCCGTGCTCTTCGGCTTCACGGTGAACGTGCAGAACTACATCGACAAGGAGAACCCGACCGCGGGCGGCCCGGCCGACCTGCGGGTCGACATCGTCGGGTTCCAGTGGAACTGGGAGTTCTCCTACCCCGACGAGGCCGGCCAGGGCGGACGCCCGGTGAGCACGCTGGGGACGAGCGACACGATCCCGATCATGGTCCTCCCGACCGACCGGTCGATCCAGTTCACGCAGCGCTCGCCCGACGTGATCCACTCGTTCTACGTGCCGGAGTTCCTCTTCAAGCGCGACGTCTTCCCGTTCCCGGAGCGGAACGAGCAGGACAACACCTACATCATCGACCGGATCGACCGTGAGGGTGCGTTCGTCGGTCGCTGCGCCGAGCTGTGCGGCACGTACCACTCGCAGATGAACTTCGAGGTGCGTGCCCTGGAGCCCGCGCTGTTCGACCGGTACATCCAGCTCCGCAAGGAGACCAACCCGCAGACCGGGCAGGCCTACTCGACCGGCGAGGCGCTGCAGGCGCTGAACTGCGGCGAGTGGTGCGCGCCGGAGGCGATCAGCACGCAACCGTTCTCGACCGACCGTGGCCAGCTGGCCGCGCAGGTCACGGGCTGAGGGAGGACGCGCACCCATGAAGATCGAGTCCCGGCTCTTCGAGATCGTCACCGGCTTCTTCATCCTGGCCGCGCTGGCGTACATGTTCATCGCCGGTGAGGTCGTCGGCGTGACCGCGCTCTGGCTGACCGCCGGTCTGTCGCTGATCGTCGGCACGTACTTCCGGTTCGTCTCCCGCCGCCTCGAGGAGCGCCCCGAGGACAACCCCGAGGCCGAGGTGTCCGACGGTGCCGGCGAGGTGGGCTTCTTCTCCGCCGGCAGCTACTGGCCGCTCGGCCTGGCCGCCGCGGCCGCCTTCGCCGCCCTGGGTGTGGCCTTCTGGTACGCCTGGATGATCGTCATCGGCATGACGCTGGTGCTGATCGCCGTCGGCGGCCTGGTGTTCGAGTACCACCGGGGCCCCGCCGCCCACTGATCGACCGCAGCCCACGACGGCCCAGCCCGGGATCCCCGGGCGGGGCCTCGTCGTCCCAGCTGCTGCCTCTCACCTCCGCGGCTCCCCGGCCTGCCCCCAGGGGAACTCTCGTGGCTTAGAGCGCTACGAGAGTTCCCCTGGGGGCACCCCTGGGTCGCCCCGCGGCTCAGGCGGCGTCGTCGAGGTGGACGACGTCGGGACGGGGCTGGGCGAGAGCGCGGGCGTGACATCGGCGTAGCTCGTCGACGATCTCGGCCGGTCGTCGTCGCAGGTCCGAGGGCAGCGTCTGCACCACGACGACACCGTGCCTGCTGAGGGCGGCCCGCCTGCGCACGGTGCGGGCGTAGTCCTCCGGGGAGAGGTGGAACTCGATTGAGTCGATCTCCCAGGCGAGACCCGCGTCCGGCCACCAGAAGTCGACGACGGCGATCAGGACGCCACGCCGGTCGGTCAGCCGGACGTTGGACCGCGGCACCGGCAGACCGCTGCGGAGCGCCAGCTTCCGCGCCCTGGCCTCGGCCACGGAGCGCACTCCCGCGGTCATCTCGCCGAGGACCGCCCGGGGCAGGGCGACTCCCCGGCTGCTGCAGACAGCCAGCTCCTCCCGGAGCTCGTCGATCGTGCCGTGCCCGTGTTGCAAAAGATCGGCGAACAGGTCCCGGACGAAGTCGCGATCGCGGGAGCACCGAGCCGCGTCGACTGCCGCGCGCACCACCGGTGCGACCGGGTGCCGGCGTGCTCCCGGGACCGGCAGACGCCGCGTCCGTTCCGTCCGCACCACCGACCACCTTCCGCGCCGACGGTCGTGCGGGACGAGCACGTGCACCGGGCCGTGGGGCGACGGCGCGGTGCGCACACCGTGCAGGTGCAAGGCGTCGAGCCCGGTCAGCATCGCGTCCGGCCCGGCGACGATCAGGGCTGCCCGCTGCCGGTCGTCTCGGACCACGGAGCCGTTGGACAGCTTGACGACCCCGGGACAGAGACTGCGCCACGGCCCGCCCGGCCGGCAGCGGCGGGCGATCGTCCTGCGGTCCAGGCCCAGCCTCTCGAGCTCACGGACCGGGACGACGGGTTCGCGGAGCTCGGACAGGACCTCAGCGGGTGAGGGGGCGCTGCGTCGGGGCACCCGACCAGCGTGCCCCCGTCCGGCCCCGCAACCGGGACGACTTCCTCCCCTGTGGACAACCATCCTTGCGCCACTCCCGCCCGGACTGCCCCGAGTGTCACTTTCGTGGCTTAGAGCGCTACGAGAGTGACTCTGGGAGCTACCCGGAGGGCGGGGCGGGGCGGGGGCGGTCTGGGGCGCGGGGCGCGGTCAGCCCCGGGCGGCGCGGCCGAGCGCGTCGCGGGCGATGATGACCTGCTGGATCTGGCTGGTGCCCTCGTAGATCCGGAAGAGCCGGGCGTCGCGGTAGAACCGCTCGACGGCGACGCCGCGCATGTAGCCCGCCCCGCCGTGCACCTGCACCGCGCGGTCGGCGACCCGGCCCACCATCTCCGAGCAGAAGTACTTCGCGGCAGCGGGCCCGGAGACCATGTCGGTGCCGTCGTCGAAGCTGCGGGCGGCGTCGAGGACCAGGCCGCGGCCCGCGCGGGCGTCGGTCACCGAGTCCGCGACCAGGCCCTGGACCAGTTGGAACCGGGCGATCGGCTTGCCGCCCTGCTCGCGGGTGCGGGCGAACTCGACGGTCTCGTGGACCAGCCGGTCGGCCATCCCGACGCAGACCGCGCCGATGTGCAGCCGGCCGTGGGCGAGGCACTTCGCGGCGACGAGGAAGCCCCTGTCGATGCCCTCCTCGCCGCCGACGACGTTCTCGAACGGGACGCGGACGTCGTCGAGGTACACGTCGGCGGTCCAGGCGCCGAACTGGCCCATCTTGTGGTCCTTCGGCCCGACCGAGAGGCCGGGGGTGCCCTTCGGGACGAGGAAGGTGGAGATGCCGCGGTTGCCGGGGGCGTCCGGGTCGGTCCGCGCGAACACCATGATCACGTCGGCGACGGGGGAGTTGGTGATGTAGCGCTTGGAGCCGTTGAGGACCCAGCCGTCGCCGTCGCGGACGGCCCGGGTGGTGAGCGAGGAGGGGTCGGAGCCGGCGTCGGCCTCCGTCAGCCCGAACGAGGCGGTGACCTCGCCGGAGGCGAGCCGGGGCAGCCACTGCTTCTTCTGCTCCTCGGTGCCGCCCTCCAGCAGCACGTGCCCGGCGATGCCGTTGTTGGTGCCGAACAGCGAGCGCAGCGCGGGGGTCGTCCAGCCGAGCTCGAACGCGAGGCGGACCTCCTGCGAGGCGGTCAGGCCGAGGCCGCCGTACTGCTCGGGGATGGTGAAGCCGTAGAGGCCCATCTCCTTGCACTGGGCGACGATGCGCTCGGGGACGGCGTCCTCGGCGTCGATCCGCTCCTCCTGCGGCACCACCTCGGTGCGGATGAAGTCACGGACGGAGTCCAGGACGTCGGTGAGGTCGGCGGGGTCCACGGGCACACCTTCTCGCGTCGTCGCGTCTGTTACCGAGGGGTAGCTCACCATGTCGCCCCCGTCCCACGCGACCCCGGCGGGGTGTTCGTCACCGCCTATCCTCGGGGTGCACCCGTGCCGCGCCGAGCAGGAGGACCGCATGTCCGAGGAGCCGGCCGACCGCGACCTCGCCACCCGCCCCCGCCCCGCCCCCGACGAGCCGGGCGGCAGCCACCTGGACCCGCACCTCGTCCGCGCGCTGGAGGGCTGGGGCAACGGCGCGTTGCGCGAGTACCTGCTGCGCGACGGCGGCCTGCACCTGCCGCACCCGCCGGGCTGGCCGTCGTCGTGGCCGGGGCGCACCCGGCTGGGCGCCCAGATGGCCTACCTGCTGACCGGGCTGCCGCTGGCGGTCGTCAGCGGGGTCGTGGTCCTGGTCGGGCTGGTGCTGGGCGCGGGGACGTTCGTGATCTGGATCGGGCTGCCGATCACCGTCGGGCTGCTGGCCGCGGCGCGCGGGTTCGCCGAGCTGGAGCGCCGGGCCACCGAGGCCGCGACCGGTGGCCCGCTCCCGCCGCACCACTACCGGCCCAACCGCGGGCGCTCGCTGATGGGGCGGCTGTTCCGGGCCCTGGCCGACCCGCAGAGCTGGCGCGACGTCGCGCACGCCGTCACCGCGCTGCCGGTGCGGACGGTGACCGCGGCGATCGCGCTGGTGTGGTCGGTCACCGGCCTGGGCGGGCTGTTCTACGTGTTCTGGCAGTGGTCGCTGCCGCGAGGGCCGAACAACTGGACCCTGTTCGGCTCGATCACGGGCATCGACTCCACCCTCGGCGACGTCGCGCTCAACACCGGGCTCGGCGTCCTGCTGCTGATGACCCTTCCGACCGTCGTGCGCTGGCTGACCGACGTGCGCGCCCTGCTCGCCCGCGGCCTGCTCACCAACCAGACCGCCGCGCTGCGGGCACGCGCGCTGGCGCTGGCCGCCGGCCGCCGGGCGGCCGTCGCGGCCGAGGCGCAGACCCTGCGCCGGCTCGAACGCGACATCCACGACGGGCCGCAGCAGCGCCTGGTGCGGCTGGGCATGGACCTGGAGTCCGCCGTCCGGCGCCTCGACGACGACCCCGAGCGCGCCCGCCCGCTGTTGCACGAGGCCCTGGAACAGAGCCGCGAAGCGCTCTCGGAACTGCGTGCGCTGTCCCGGGGCATCGCGCCGCCGATCCTGGCCGACCGCGGGCTCGGCCCGGCGTTGCGGGCCGCCGCGGGGCGCTGCCCGGTCCCGGTCGACCTCGACGTCGGCCTCGACGACGGCACCCGGCTGCCCGCCCTGGTCGAGAACACCGCGTACTTCGTGGTGACCGAGGCGCTCACCAACATCGCCAAGCACGCCGGCGCGACCGCGGTGACGGTCACCGTGACCGTCGACGAGACCCTGCTGCGGGTCTGCGTCCGCGACGACGGCCGCGGCGGCGCCCACCCGGGCAAGGGCCACGGCCTGGCCGGGCTCGCCGACCGGCTGGAGATCGTCGAGGGACGCCTGGAGGTCGACAGCCCGCCGGGTGGCCCGACCGTCCTGACCGCGGAGGTCCCGGTCGCCGGCCTGGGGGACGCGTGACCCAGGATGGGGCCATGACGATGCGGGTGGTCCTCGCCGAGGACTCGGTGCTGCTGCGCGAGGGTCTGGTCCGGCTGCTGGAGGAGGCGGACGCGACGGTGCTCGCCGCCGTCGGGGACGGCACCGCGCTCGTCGCCGCGGTGGAGGAGCACCAGCCCGAGGTGGCCGTCGTCGACGTCCGGATGCCGCCCTCGTTCACCGACGAGGGGCTGCGGGCCGCGCTGGAGATCCGCAGGCGGTTCCCGTCGGTCGGCATCCTGGTGCTGTCGCAGTACGTCGAGGAGTCCTACGCCACCGACCTGCTGGAGGCCGGCGGCGGGGTCGGGTACCTGCTCAAGGACCGTGTGTCCAGGCTCGCCGACCTCTCCGACGCACTCGGCCGGGTCGCCGCGGGCGGCACCGTGCTGGACCCCGAGGTCGTCTCCGCGCTGCTCACCAAGCGCCGCCGGCGCGACCCCCTGGCCGAGCTGTCCCCGCGCGAGCGCGAGGTGCTGGAGCTCATGGCCCAGGGCCGCACCAACATCGCCATCGGGCGGCTCATGGTGATCACCCAGGGCGCGGTGGAGAAGCACATCTCCTCGATCTTCACCAAGCTCGGGCTGCCGCCGTCGTCGGACGACCACCGCCGCGTGATGGCGGTCCTGGCCTGGCTGGGCTAGACCGAGCGCAGGTCCAGCGCCAGCTCGGCGGACCCGCCGTCGTCGACGGTCACCGGGATGCCCCAGTCCTGCTGGTAGCGGTGGCAGGCGGCGAACCCGTCCGACGGGTCGTCGCAGGCCGCCGCGGTCACCGCGACCTGCAGCACCCCGGCGCCGACGCCCGGGTCCAGGCGCAGCTCGCGGGTCAGCCCGGTCGCGGTGCCCCCGCCGGACAGCAGCAGCGACGGCGGGTCGGCCGCCACGGTCAGCGACGTCGGGTCGCCGTACCGGTCGTCCAGGTGCTGCCCGGTGGGCGGGGCGAACCCGATCCGCAGCGCCACTCCGGGGGCGAGGGCCGTCGGGGTCCGCCGGACGACGTGGGCGTCGCCGGACACCAGCGACCCGGCCGGGACGGGCAGCCGCACCAGCCGGTGCGCCGCGGACTCGACGACGACCAGCGTCTCGCCGTCGACGAGCAGGTCCGACGGTTCGGCGAGCCCCTCGGCCAGCGTCGAGACCAGGTTCGTCGCGGGGTCGAACCGGCGCACCGCGCCGTTGTAGGTGTCGGCGACGGCGACCGAGCCGTCGGGCAGCACGGTCACCCCGAGCGGGTGCTGCAGCAGCGCCTGCGCGGCCGGGCCGTCGCGGTGCCCGAACTCGAACAGCCCCTGCCCGACGGCCGTCGCGACCGCGGCCCCGGGGCCGTCGCCGACCCGGCGCAGCGCGGAGATCTCGGAGTCGGCGACCCACAGCGTCCCGTCGGGGCCGGCGGCCAGCCCGGACGGCTGGGCGAAGAACGCCTCGTCGAACGCGCCGTCGCGCAGTCCCTCGGTGGTGGTCCCGGCCAGGACCCGGGCCTCGCCGGTGGCGGGGTCGAGGGTCCACAGCTGGTGCGGTCCCGCCATCGCGACGACGACCGTCCCGCCCCACCACGCCAGGTCCCACGGCGAGGACAGCAGCGACGACGCGCCATCGACGGCGACCCGCTCGCGCAGCTGCTCACCGGTCCCGGCCAGGGTGGACACGGTGCCGTCGGCCAGGTCGACCCGCCGGACCGCGTGGTTGACGGTGTCGGCGACCAGCACGGCGTCGCCGGAGGGGAGGACCAGCAGCCCCTGCGGCTCGGAGAACCGGGCCGCCGCCGTCGCGCCGTCGGAGAGCCCGCGCTCCCCGGACCCGATCCGCCGCACCTCGGTCTCCAGGTCGGACTCCAGCTCGACGAGCTGGTGGTGGGCGGTGTCGGACACGAGGAACGTGCCGCCGGGCAGCGCGACGACCTTCCCGGGGAACCGCAGCGCGGTGTCCGGCGCGGGCGGCGGGACGTACGGGTCGTCCCCGCGGCGCAGCCGGTCGCCGTGTGTGCCGACCAGCTCCCGGACCAGCGCGGCCAGCCCGGGGCCGTGGCCCTCGCCCGCCATCCGGGCGACGACGAACCCGTCCGGGTCGATGACGGCCAGGGTCGGCCAGGCGCGGGCGGCGTAGGCGTCCCAGGTGGTGAGCTCCGGGTCGTCGAGGACGGGGTGGGTGACGTCGTAGCGCTCCACGGCGGCCTCGACGGCGGCCGGGTCCGCCTCGTGCAGGAACTTCGGCGAGTGCACCCCGATGATCGTCAGGACGTCACCGAACTCGGCTTCCAGGGGCCGCAGCTCGTCGAGCGCGTGCAGGCAGTTGACGCAGCAGAACGTCCAGAAGTCGAGCACCACGATCCGCCCGCGCAGCCCGGCGAGGGTCACGTCCTCACCGCCGGTGTTGAGCCACCGCCGTCCGCGCAGTTCGGGCGCCCGCACCTTCATCCGTTCACCAGCAGTCACACCGGCCCCAACGACGGACCGGCGCGCGCGTGTTCCCCGGCCACGCCACACTGACCGTCATGCCCGAGCTGCCCGAGGTGGAGAACGCACGCACGGTCCTCGCCGAGGCCGTCGGCCGCACGATCACCGTCGTCGACGACCGCGACGACTGGGTCTGCCGCCCGCACCGGCCCGGTGACATCGCCTCGGCGCTGAAGGGCGGGCGGCTCACCCGGGCGAACCGGATCGGCAAGACCATGTGGTGCGACACCGAGACCGCCGACGGCGAGGCGGGGCCCGCGCTCGGCGTGCATCTCGGGATGGGCGGACGGATCGTCGTCACCGACTCCGACGGCGAGCGCATCGGCGGCGGCCCCGCCCGCCCCGACCGGCAGCCGCGCAAGGCCGAGTGGGACCGGTTCACCATGACCTTCGACGACGGCGGGCAGTTCCGGCTGTTCGACAAGCGCCGTCTCGGCCGGGTCCGGCTCGACCCCGACCTGTCCGGTCTCGGCCCCGACGCGGAGGGGATGAAGCCGGCCGAGTTCCGCGACCGGCTGCTGCGCGGCACGTCGGCGGTGAAGGCACGGCTGCTCGACCAGTCCGTGCTGGCAGGCGTCGGGAACCTGCTGGCCGACGAGACGCTGTGGCAGGCGCGGATCTCGCCGAAGGCCCCGGTGCGCGACCTGACCCGCACCGACCTGGACCGGCTGCAGCGCAACCTCGACCGCGCGCTGGAGCGGGCCGTCGTGAACGGTGGCGTGCACACCGGTGAGATCGTCGAGCACCGGCACCCGGGTGGGCACTGCCCGCGCTGCGGGGCCGAGATGGTGCACGGGACCGTCGGCGGGCGGTCGACCTGGTGGTGCCCGCAGGAGCAGGTCTGACCGGGGGCCGTGCACAATCACCCCATGCCGGACACGTCCGACACCGCTCTGCTCTTCCTCGACCGCGGCCTCGTGCGCGCCGACGACACCCCACCCGATCCCGCGGCCCAGCGCCGCGCCCACACCCTGGTGCGGACCGCCCGCGGTGCCCGATGGGTCGTCCCCGTGCTCCTGCTCGTCGTACTGGTGCTCGCCTTCACCCCGGTGGCGGGCGCGGCGTTCTGGGTGGCGGCCGTCGTCGTGCTGGTCGGGGTCGTGGCCGTGGTGCTGCTGCTGACCCGCGCGGCCGCCGTCGCGCACGCCACGGCGGGGCTCCCGGTGCCGATCGAGATCACCGGGAAGGTCGCGACCGCGATGCGTGCCGTGCTCGCCATGACCGGCGCGCTGCGCACCCACCGGAGGGCCGGCGGTGCCGCCGAGGGGGTCGCGCTGCTGCGGCAGTGGACGACGGCGACCGAGGCGTTGCGCGCGGCGTGGCTGCGCGACGACATCGGTGCCTGGCACGACCACGCCCGCACCCTCGCCGCGGCGGGGGAGCGGGCCACGCGCATCACCGGCGGCCTGACCGGCGCCGCGACGCCGGACGGGGACGCCGCGGGCTGACCGGCGCCCTGGTGGGGCCGCGCGGGGTCAGGCCGCGGCGGTGTCCGGTCGCCGGGTCCGCCGGGCGAGCACCAGCGACAGCACCGTTACCCCGGTGAACGCCAGCGCCGCCCCGAGCGTCCACCCGGCGAGCACGTCGGAGAGCCAGTGCACACCCAGATAGATGCGGGTGAACCCGACGGCCCCCGCCCACAGCACCGCGAACGCGGTGAGCAGCACCCGGCCGCGTGACCGCAGCACCGGCCACAGCACGAGCACCAGCGTCGTCCATGCGGCGGCGGCCATTGTCGCGTGCCCGGACGGCAGCGACTCGTTCGCCACGGCCATCACCTGCAGGTCTGCCGGCGGACGGGCCCGGTCGAGGATCCGCTTGACCACCGTGAACACCACGCTGGCGACGAGCGGGACCGCGGCCAGGCACAGGCCCTCCGCGACCCGGCCGCGCACCGCGAGCACGGCCCCGCCGACGAGCGCGACCGCCGTGCTCCCGACGGTGTTGCCGAGCTCGGTGACGACCAGCGCGCCCACGGTGACGCCGGGGATCCGGTCCGCGGCCAGCCCGACGGCGGTCTCGGTGTCACCGCCCTGCAGCACGCCCGTCCACGCCAGGGCGATGAGCACCCCGGCGAGGACGAGCAGGGCCGCAGCGACCGGACCGGTGACGCGGGCCCGCAGCGGGGCCGACGGTTGATCGTTCACCGGGCGATCCTCCCCCTGGCGACGCTCCTCCGCCGGAGAGGTGCCTCAGCGACCACGCCAGGCGCGGTAGCGGCCGATCAGCGCGGCGGTGGAGGTGTCGAGACCGGCCTCGGCGGCGTCCGGCGGGTTCGGGTCGTGGAGCGCGGGGCCGAACTGCTTGGCCATGACTTTGCCGAGCTCCACACCCCACTGGTCGAAGGAGTCGATGCCCCAGATCGTGCCCTCGACGAAGGTGACGTGCTCGTAGAAGGCGATGATCTGCCCCAGCACCGACGGGGTCAGCTTCTCGGCCAGGATCGTCGACGACGGCCGGTTGCCCGGCATCACCTTGTGCGGCACGACGTCGGCCGGGGTGCCCTCGGCCTCGATCTCCGCGGCGGTCTTGCCGAACGCCAGCGCCGCGGACTGGGCGAACAGGTTCGCCATGAACAGGTCGTGGGAGTCGGCGGCGTCCTCGCCGGGCAGGTCGTGGTGCGGGCGGGCGAATCCGATGAAGTCGCACGGCACGAGCCGGGTTCCCTGGTGCAGCAGCTGGTAGAACGCGTGCTGGCCGTTGGTGCCCGGCTCGCCCCAGAAGATCTCGCCGGTGGTCGTGGTGACCGGGGTGCCGTCGCCGCGCACGGACTTGCCGTTGGACTCCATGGTCAGCTGCTGCAGGTAGGCGGGCAGCCGGTGCAGGTACTGGGAGTACGGCAGCACCGCGCGGGTGTCGGCGCCGAAGAAGTTCGCGTACCAGACGCCGAGCAGCCCGGAGATCACCGGCAGGTTCTGCTCGAGCGGGGTGTGCCGGAAGTGCTCGTCCATGGCGTGCATGCCGGCGAGGAACTCCGCGAAGTGCTCGCGGCCGATCGCGCACATCAGCGACAGCCCGATCGCGGAGTCCAGCGAGTAGCGGCCGCCGACCCAGTCCCAGAACCCGAACATGTTGTCGGTGGAGATGCCGAACTCCGACACCTTCTCCGCGTTCGTGGAGACCGCGGCGAAGTGCTTCGCGACGACCCCGGTGTCGTCCGTCCCGAGCCCGGACAGCAGCCAGGACCGCGCGTTGCGGGCGTTGGTCAGCGTCTCCTGCGTGGTGAACGTCTTCGACGAGACGACGAACAGCGTGGTCGCCGGGTCGAGGTCGCGGGTCTTCTCGTACAGGTCGGTCGGGTCGATGTTGGACACGAACCGGCACTCGAGGTCGCGCTGGGCGTAGTCGCGCAGCGCCTCGTAGGCCATGACCGGTCCCAGGTCGGAGCCCCCGATGCCGATGTTGACCACCGTGCGGATCCGCTGCCCGGTGGACCCGGTCCACGCCCCGGAGCGCACCGCGTCGGTGAACTCGCCCATCCGGTCCAGGACGGCGTGCACGTCGGCGACGACGTCCTGGCCGTCGACGGTGAGCGACGCGTCACGCGGCAGCCGCAGGGCCGTGTGCAGCACGGCCCGGTCCTCGGAGGTGTTCACATGCTCACCGGTGAACATCGCCTCGGTGCGGGCGGGCAGCCCGGCCGCCCGCGCCAGGTCCGTCAGCAACCCGACCGTGTCGCGGGTGATGCGGTGCTTGGAGTAGTCGAGCACCAGGTCGGCCCCGGTGGCGGTGAGCGCACCGGCGCGGTCGGGGTCGTCGTCGAACAGCGACCGCAGGTGCCGCGGCTCGACCTCCGCCGCGTGCTCGGTCAGCGCCGTCCATTCCGTGGTCGCCGTGATGTCGTGGCTGTTCGTGTCGGACACGACGGCCATCATGGCGCAGCGCCGGGGCCCGAGCGCGACGGCACGACCCGGCGGCGCGTCACTGGGCCGCTCGGGCGTACCGCCCGGCGCGCGCAGGGTCGTGCGGGACGAGCGGTCTGTCCGGATCGACGGGCTGCACGTGGCCCCGACGGTCGGTGACCCCCGGGTGGGTGAGTCGCCGGTCACTGCGACGTCCGGGTGATCTCCGCTCCGACAGGGACACGCAGCGTGCCCGCGACCTGCGACGACGCCGGATCGGGGCGACCGCTCGACCGGTCGTGCCGTGTGGGCCACCGGCCACAGTGCTCCCCGGTCGGGTGACACGCGGTGGCGCACATCTCGTCGCGTGCTGCGGCCGTCTCGTCGCGCAGGGTGGCTGAACCGGGCGGCGTAGCGCGTTCGTGCCTCTAGGGTCTTGTGCAGTCCGTGGTGACGAGCTCACCCGCGGTGATCATCTCGTACCTGGAGGAACCGTGTACCGCTCCCTGACCGGAACCCCGCGCGACGTCGCGCTGCTCGTCGCCCGCCTGCTGCTGGCCTACATCATGGTCATGCACTCGTGGAAGAAGATCGACGCCGGTCTGTTCGACACCGCCGCCGTGTTCGCGAAGTTCGGCATCCCGCTGGCGATCGGCGCGGCGTCGTTCACGATCGTGGTCGAGCTCGTGTTCTCGGTCTCGGTCGCCCTCGGTGTCCGCATGGTCCTGCCCGGCGCGATGATGACGTTCGTGATGGCCGGCGCGATCTGGTTCGTCCACGGCAAGAACGGCCTGTTCATGGCCGACAACGGCTGGGCGCTCGTCGGCACCATCATCTGCGCCACGCTGATCCTCATGTCCACCGGCCCGGGCCGGTTCAGCGTCGACGAGCTCCTGTCCCGCCAGGCGGCCCGCCGGATGGAGCAGACCCAGGCGATCCCGCGCCAGACCGTCTCGGTCTGACCCGCACCTCCCGGTCTGCCCGCGCGCCCCGGAGCCGGGCGGGCCGGTGACCCTCCTCCCGGACCGCCCGCGAGCGCGACCACGGCCCGCACCCCGACGCCACGGGGTGCGGGCCGCATCCGTGCTCGGCGCTAACCTCCGCGGGTGAGCCACGAGCGGACGACCGAGGGGCGGGCGCTGCCCCGGCTGACCGCGATCCGGTACGTGACCCCGCTGCGCGAGGGCGGGTCGCTGCCCGGGCTGATGGAGGCCGACGACCTCGGCACCTACGCGGTCAAGTTCACCGGCGCCGGGCAGGGCCGCGCGGTGCTGGTCAACGAGATCGTGTCCGGGGAGCTCGCCCGCGCGCTGGGCCTGCCCGTCCCGCGGATCGCGACGATCGTCGTCGACGGGACGCTCGGGCGCACCGAGCCGGACGAGGAGGTCCAGGAGCTGCTCCGGAACTCCCACGGGCTCAACCTGGCCGTCGACTTCCTGCCCGGGGCACTCGACCTGGACCCGGTCGCGTTCGACGTCGGGCCCGGGTTCGCCGGTCGGGTGCTCTGGTTCGATGCGCTCGTCGGCAACGTCGACCGCTCCTGGCGGAACTCGAACATGCTGCTCTGGCACCGCAGGCCCTACCTGATCGACCACGGAGCGACGCTCACCTTCGCCCACGACTGGTCGGCCGCGCCACGGTTCGCCCACCGCCCGTTCGACGCCGGCGACCACGTGCTGCTCGGCGCCCACCCCGACCTCGACGCCGCGGACGGCGCACTCGCCCCGCTGGTCACCCCGGACCTGCTCGAGGGGGTGCTGGCGCTGGTGCCCGACGAGTGGATCGCCGACGTCGACGGCGTCGGGGGCCCCGACGCCGTGCGCGCCGCGTACGTCCAGGCGCTCGCGGCCCGGGTCGCGGCGCGCGGGGAGTGGCTGCCGGGCGTCGCCGCGACGGTGGCGGCGGGCAGACCACGGCCGGTCGACCGTGCCCCACGCCGTCCGCCGTGGCTCCGGATCGGCGGCGTCGGCGGCGGTGAGGGTCGGTGAGCGGCCTCGTCGCCTACGAGTACGCGCTGCTGCGGGTCGTGCCCCGGGTGGAACGCGGCGAGTCGATGAACGCCGGGGTGCTCCTGCACTGCCGGGCCCGCGACGTCCTCGCGGTGCGGGTCCACCTCGACCGCGCCCGGCTGGCCGCGCTCGACCCGACCGCCGACGCCGACGCCGTCGACGAGCTGCTGGCGACGGTGGCCGCGGTGGCCGCGGTGCCCGAGCCACCGCGCTCGGACCGGCACGCCACCGGCGCGCTGGCCGCCCGCGGGCCCGGCGCGGGGGAGGACATCGGACGCCGCTTCCGGCGCCTCACCACCGCACGCAGCACCATCGTGTGCCCCGGCCCGGTCCACACAGGACTCACCGAGGACCCGGCCGCGGAGGCCGAGCGGCTGCTCGCCCGCCTCGTCCTGCCGCTGTCCTAGGGTGACCCCGGCCGGAACGCACGACGGCGCCGCCCGGTGACCGGTGCGGCGCCGTCGGGTGTGGACGGTCTCAGGAGGAGGCGGCCCGTCCGGCCTTCTCGATCGAGTCCGCGAGCTGGTCCTCGCTGAGCATCGGGAAGAAGCCGCGGAAGCCCTGGTCCTGCACGCCGCTCCAGTCGTAGACCTGGGTGACCGTCGTGCCGTCGCCCTCGGGCGCGAGGTGCCAGGTGTAGGTGTGGCCCTCGGCGCGCACGTCGCCGATCGTGTCCTTCTTCGCGTCGATCGGGTGCATCGACGGCGCCCAGCCGATCACGCGGTCCTGCTCGAAGGACGTGACGGTGTTCTTCATCTGGTAGTCGCCGAGGTCGCCGTTGTGCATGTTCATCACGAACTCGTCGCCGACACCGCTGATCTCCGTCGAGCCCTCGACGCCCCGCAGCATCCCGGCGCCGTCGATCTCCTGGTGCCGGGTGGGGGTGGACAGCAGCGCGAACAGCTGCTGCGGGGTGGCGGACACGGTGCGGGTGACGGTGATCTGGTCGCTCACGGGTTCCTCTCCCACCGGTCGTCGTCGACGGCGCCGGGGTGCGCCGGACGCGACCGGTCATGATCAGGGGAGAGGTGCCCGCAATCGTCGCGCCCGAAACGGGGGTGGTCGGCGCGGGGGCGATCATGTTGCATCGGGGGATGACCGACGCACACGACGGGGTGGACCCGGTCGCCCTGACCCGCTGGCTGGCCGCCGAGGTGCCGCGGGTCGAGCTCGGCGACGGCCCGGTGGCCGTGGAGCGGATCTCCGGCGGGCACTCCAACCTGACCTTCCGGGTCACCGACGCCCGCGGCACGCCGTACGCGCTGCGTCGCCCGCCGACCGGGGGCGTGCTCGCCACCGCGCACGACATGGGCCGGGAGTGGCGCTTCCTGACCGCGCTGGCCGGTACCGCGGTCCCGGTGCCGGAGCCGGTCGCCCTGTGCTCGGACACCGCGGTGCTGGGCGCCGGCTTCTACCTGATGGGCTGGGTGGACGGCGTGGTCCCGGGGGACCGCGCCGCGGGCGAGGCCGTCCCCGAACCGGAGCGGCGGGCCTGCGGTCTCGACACCGCCGAGGTGCTCGCGGCGCTGCACGCCGTCGACCCGGCCGAGGTGGGGCTCGGCGACCTGGAGCGGCCCGGCCGCTACCTGGAACGGCAGCTGCGCCGCTGGCACCGGCAGGCGCACGCGGGCGCGTTCACCGACCTCGCCGCGCTCGACGCCGCGCACGCCGCGCTGGTCGAGGCGATGCCGCCGGAGCCGGCCGGCGGGCCGCGGATCGCCCACGGCGACTTCCGGCCGGGGAACCTGTCGTTCCGCGGCGGCCGGATCACCGGCGTCTTCGACTGGGAGCTCGCGGCCCTGGGGGAGCCGCTGGCCGACCTGGGGTGGCTGCTGGCGTCCTGGGAGCGTCCGGGCGACACGCTGCCCGCGATCACCAGCGGCCCGACCGCGGCGCCCGGCTGGCCCGACCGCGACCTCGTCGCCACCCGCTACGCCGAGCGCTCCGGGCGCGCGCTGGACCAGCTGCCGTACTGGGTGGCGTTCGCGCACTGGCGCTGTGCCTGCATCGGGACCGGGGTCTGGACGCGCTACGCCCAGGGCAACATGGGCTCGGGCGCCGAGTCCGGGGAGGCCCTGGAGCGCCGTCGCGGGCGCGTGGTCGCCGACGCGGAGGCCGCGCTCGCCGCGTTGCGGCGCGGGCCGACGGGGCGTCCTCGCGGGGCGTAGTCTGCTGCCCACCACAGGTGATCACCCGGGCCCGGGTGGTCCCCGTCGCGCCGCGCCACACCGACGCCGCGCACGGCCCGTCCGCGACCGGGGGAGTACGACGATGTCCGAGGCCGACGACCGCACCCGAGAGATGAGCCGGGAGACCGCCCGGCCGCGTCCCCGCAGCGGGGTGAACCCCGGTCGGCTGTGGGCCGGCGGTGTGGCGACGGCGGTGATCGCCGCGTTGATCGCCCTGGTGGGGCTGCTGATCCTGCAGGTCCTGCTGCAGATCCCGTACCTGGCCCCGGCCGTCTCCGAGCCGCTCGACGGCTGGGCCGCGGCGCAGAGCCTCGCGATCTGGGCGGCGGTCGCCGGGCTGGCGGCCACCGGGCTCGCGCACCTGCTGCTGGTCGCGGTGCCGAGCCCGATGTCCTACTTCGGCTGGATCGCGGGGCTGCTCACCGCGCTGGCCGCGGTGTCCCCGCTGATCCTCACCGAGCAACCCTGGACCGTCCGCATCGCCACCGCGGTGATCCACCTCGTGATCGGGATGTCGATCATCAGCCTGGTGACGACGACGGTCACCAGCGCCACCAACCGGGCCTGAGCTCAGGCGTCGACGGGGACCCGGGCGTCGCCCAGGCGGACCGGCAGCGTCCGGTAGCCGCGCAGCACCCGGGTCCCGCGCAGCTCGGCCGGGCCGTCGGCGCGCAGGTCGGGGTAGCGGTCGAACAGCGCCCGCAGCCCCACCTCGCCCTCCATCTTCGCCAGCGCCGCGCCCAGGCAGTAGTGGATCCCCTGGCTGAACGCCACGTGCCGGTCCGCGCCCGCGCGCCCGACGTCGAACCGGGCGGGGTCGGGGAACACGTCCGGGTCGCGGTTCGCGCCCCCGAGGTGGGTGAGCACCAGCGCGCCCCGCTTGACCGGGAACCCGCACACCTCGGTGTCGCGCGCGGCGACGCGCCCGGTCCGCTGGACGGGGGAGTCGTAGCGCAGGACCTCGTCGACGGCGTTCGGCCACAGCGCCGGGTCGGCCTGCAGCCGGGCGAGCTCGTCGGGGTGGGTCAGCAGCAGCCGGGTGCCGTTGCCGATGAGGTTGACCGTCGTCTCGAACCCGGCGGCGAGCAGCAGCATCGCCAGCGACAGCAGCTCGTCGTGGGTGAGCCGGCCCTCCTCCTCGTCGTAGGCGGCGACCAGCGAGGACAGGATGGAGTCGTTGGGCTCCCGGCGCAGCCGCTCGAAGTGCCCGGCCATCCAGTCGGTGAGCGCGTCGATGTCGCGCTCGGAGCGGTGGAACGTCGCGTAGTCCAGGCCCATGTCGAGGGAGTAGGCGCCGCCCTCGCCCCACTCCAGGAACTTCTCCCGCATCTCCACCGGGGCACCGAGCATCTCGGTGATGACGGTGGCCGGCAGCAGGGAGGCGTAGCCGGAGATGACGTCGGTGCGCCGGTCGGCGCCGGCCCGGGTCTCGAGGTCCGCGAGCAGCTGCGCGGCGATCTCCTCGGTGCGCCCGCGCAGCGAGGAGATCGCCTTGGCGCTGAACGAGCGGGTGACCAGCTTGCGGATCCGGTTGTGGTCCGGCGGGTCGATCGACAGCAGCGACGGCGGCTCGGCCGGCCCGAGCGGCCAGGTCCCGCCCGCGGCGAGCAGCGCGCGCAGCAGGCCCGGCGCGTTCTCCGGCATGCGCAGCCCGACGCAGAAGTCGGGGCTGCGCAGCACCTCGGTGGTGATCTCGTGGTCGACCGTGGTCCAGGTCAGCGCGGAACGCACCATCCGGCCCTGTCCACGGATCTGCTCGTAGGCCGGGTACGGGTCCCGGACCGCGTCCGGGTTGATGATCATGTGCGCGCCCAGGTCACCCTTGGCCGCCTGACGGGTCACCTCCCGCCGCATCGCCCCGTGCCGCAGCACCCACCGGATCCACCGTCGTACTCCCCGCGATGCCGCCATCCCGGCCTCCCCGCCTCGTCGTCGAGCTCGGTCCCGAAGCTACCAGCAGTAAGTTACCGCGGGTAGGTACGTTTCCGGCCCCGGCGGACGGTGGGCCGGACCCCACCGGGTACCAATGGCGGGTGACCGCCGTCGGGGAGCCGCGCCTGCTCGCGGTCAGTGACCTGCACGTGCGGCACGCGGAGAACGCCGACATCGCCGCGGGGCTGCACCCGGGACACCCGGGGGACTGGCTGATCGTCGCGGGTGACGTCGACGAGCGGATCGAGAGCGTCGTCGCCACGCTCGCCGTGCTGCGGGAGCGTTTCGCGCAGGTGCTGTGGACCCCGGGCAACCACGAGCTCTGGACCCGCGCCAAGAACGCCCGGGCCGACGCGGTCGAGCAGCTCGCCGGCGTCGCCCGCTACGACGAGCTGGTCCGTCGCTGCCGGGACGTCGGGGTGCTGACCCCGGAGGACGCGTGGCCGGTGTGGGACGGCCCGGGTGGACCGGCCGTCGTCGCGTCACTGTTCGTGCCCTACGACTACTCGTTCCTGCCCGCCGGCACCACGACGTCGGAGGAGGGGCTGGCCGCGGCGTACGCCGCCGGTGTCGTCTGCACCGACGAGTACCTGCTCCATCCGGCCCCGTACGCCACGCGTGCCGAGTGGTCCGCGGCCCGGGTGGCGTCGACGGCGGCCCGCCTCGACGCGCTCGACCCGGACCTGCCGACGGTGCTGGTCAACCACTGGCCGCTGGTCCGCGAGCCCTGCGACGTCCTCTGGTACCCGGAGTTCGCGCTCTGGTGCGGCACGACGGCGACGGCCGACTGGCACCGCCGCTATCGGGCGCGGGTGGTCGTGCACGGCCACCTGCACATCCCGCGGACGGTCACCGTCGACGGCGTCCCGTTCGTCGAGGTGTCGCTGGGCTACCCGCGGGAGTGGCGACGCCACTCCGAGCGCGTCGGCGGCCACTTCCCGGACCTGTTGCCGCGCACGGTGTTGCCTGCATCATAGTTAGGTAAGGCTTACCTTGCTATAGCCTCGGGGTCCGTCGACACCCGAGGAGAACGATGACTGCGCTGCGCGTCGCCGTGATCGGCGCCGGTCCGGCTGCCGTCTACGCCGCCGACACCCTGCTGAAGTCCGATGCCGACGTCGCCGTGGACCTGTTCGAGAAGCTGCCCGCCCCGTTCGGGCTGGTCCGCTACGGCGTCGCCCCGGACCACCCGCGGATCAAGCAGATCGTGCACGCCCTGCACCGCGTGCTGGACCGCCCCGGCGTGCGGCTGTTCGGCAACGTCCACTTCGGGACCGACATCACCCTGTCCGACCTGCGCGACCACTACGACGCGGTCATCGCGGCCACCGGCTGCGAGCGGGACCGGGACCTCGACGTCCCCGGCGTCGACCTGCCGGGCAGCCACGGCGCCGCCCGCTTCGTGCAGTGGTACGACGGCCACCCCGACGTGCCCCGGGACTGGACGCTCGACGCGTCGTCGGTCGCGGTGATCGGCGCCGGGAACGTGGCCCTGGACGTCGCCCGGATCCTGGCGAGCACCGCCGAGGGCCTGTCGGGCACCGAGATCCCGGACTCGGTCCATGCCGGGCTCGCGGTCAACCGGGCCACGGACGTGCACGTGTTCGCCCGCCGCGGGATCGCGCACGCCCGGTTCAGCCCGATGGAGCTGCGCGAGCTCGACCACGTGCCGGGCGTCGAGGTGGTCGTCGACCCGGCCGACGTCGAGTTCGACGACGTCGCCGCCGCCGAGGTCCGTTCGGCCAAGCACGTCGAGATGGTGGTGCGGACCCTGCAGGGATGGGCGCTGCGGGACCGGCGCGGCGACCCGCGCCGGGTGCACCTGCACTTCCTCGCGCGCCCCGAGCGGATCCTCGGCACCGACCGCGTCGAGGGCATCCGGATCGAGCGCACCGAGTACACCGGCCACGGCGACGTCCGCGACACCGGCGAGTTCACCGACATACCGGTCGGTGCGGTCTACCGGGCGATCGGCTACACCGGCTCGCACCTGGCCGGGTTGCCCTTCGACCACGAGCACGGCGTGCTGCCGCACCGCGAGGGGAGGGTGCACGACATCGACGGCCAGGAGCTGCCCGGCGTCTACGCCGTCGGCTGGATCAAGCGCGGCCCGGTCGGGCTGATCGGGCACACCAAGGGCTGCGCCTCGGAGACCGTCGCGAGCCTGCTGGCCGACGCGCCGCAGCTGCCCCGGGCGCCCCGCCGCGACCCGGCCGAGGTCGACGCGCTGCTGGAACGCCGGGGCGTGGAGTACACGACCTGGACCGGCTGGCTCGCGCTCGACAAGCACGAGCGCGGCCTCGGCGAGGCACGCGGCCGCGAGCGGACGAAGGTCGTGCCGCGCGAGGACATGGTGGAGATCAGCAGGACGGGATGACCCTCCGGCCCACGACGCCGGATGCCGGGGTGGGTGGTCGCGGAACCCCGCGGCCGCCCACCCGATCACTCCCGCGGGTCCCGGGGCCCGGGCAGTGCCCGTGGGGGTCGGCGCCCGACCGGCTCGCGCCGTCCCCGCTCCCGGGGCGGGACGAACAGCCACCACAGGATCCACAGCCCCGGGCCGCTGGTCAGCAGGATCGCGGTGGCCAGCCAGCCGTCGCGCCACAGGGCGCCGGCGACGATCCAGCCCGCGATCCACACCACCATCGCGACGAGCCGGATCCGGATGCGACGACCGTGCTCGACCGTCAGCGGCTCGGTCAGGTCGGTGACGACCTGGACCCGTTCGCGACGGCGGCGGCGCATGCCTCCCGACGCTACGCGGGCCTAGCCGCGCGTGCGCTCCCCGAAGCGGCGGCGGAACTTCTCGACCTGGCCCGCGGCGTCGAGCACCCGGGCGTTGCCCGTCCAGAACGGGTGCGACGCCGAGGTCGTGTCCACCTTGATCAGGGGATAGGTGTTCCCGTCCGACCACTCGACGGTCTCGCGCGAGGTCTCGGTCGACCGGGTCAGGAACTCGTCGCCGGTGGACGTGTCGCGGTAGACGACCGGACCGTACGGGGGGTGGATGCCGGGCTTCACGGTGTTCCTCCTGCGTCGCGGGTGTTACCGTCGACTGTAATCGACAACGATTACTGTTTGCAGGAAGGGGTGCCGGTGGACGGGTTCACGGTGGTCCGGTGCGGGGCCTGCGCCCACGCGCCGTCGGGGTTCGACGAGGACGCGCACGGCACCGTCGCGGCCCTGCCCGGCGTCGACGAGGTGCTGGTCGAGGGCCTGCGCGCGGTGGTGCAGGACAGCACCCAGGGGGTGCTCGTGACCGCGGGGTGCCGGCTCGGGCCGGGTGTCTGCGCGGCGCGGCGGCCCGGGCTGATGGTGCTGGTGCAGGCGTGCGACGCCGCCCGCACGCGTCCCGAGTCGCCGGTGGTCGCGGTCGGCCCGGTCCGCGGCACCGACGACGTCCGTGCGGTGACCCGCTGGCTGCAGGACGGCGGCGCCCCCGACCCGCAGGCACTGCCCGCTCGGCTGCGCTGCGCGATCACCCCGGAGACCGCCCGCGGCTGACGCACGCGAAGCGCCTCCCCGGGCCGCCGGCCGGTGACGTCGGCGCGGGGCGACAACTCCCTCGCGCGGGCGCGCCCCGGTCGGGCAGGGTCGGGGAGTGAGCACGCTGCGCCGGGACCCGATGCCGTTGCGCGGCCGGACCGCGCTCGTGACCGGAGGCGGCCGGCGCGGCGGGATCGGGCACGCGACCGCCTGCCGGCTCGCCGCCTACGGCGCGGCCGTCGTCGTGCACCACTTCGCCCCGCACGACGCGACGCAGGAGTGGGGCGCCGACGACGTCGACGCCGCTCTCGCGGAGGTCCGGGGACACGCGACGGCACCGGTCGCCGGGGTGCACGCCGACCTCGCCGACCCGGCCGCGCCGCAGCGTCTGCTCGACGCCGCCCGCGAGCTCACCGGGCCGGTCGACCTGCTCGTCGCCAACCAGGCCCTGTCGGGCTCCGACGGTCCGCTGGGGGAGCTGTCCGAGGAGCTGGACCGGCACTGGGCGGTCGACGCCCGCGCGTCGATCCTGCTGGTCCAGGCGTGGGCGAACGCGCACGACGACACCCGCCCCGGCGGCGCGGCCGTCCTGCTCACCTCGGGGCAGGCACGCGGGCCGATGCCGGGCGAGGTGGCCTACGCAGCGGCGAAGGCGGCCGTCGCGGGCATCACCCCGACGCTGGCCGACCAGCTCGCGGACCGGCGGCTGCGGGTCAACACGGTGAACCCGGGGCCGGTCGACACCGGCTACCTCGGCGCGCAGGCGTTCCGGGCGATGGCCCCGATGTTCCCGTTCGGCCGATTCGGTGAGCCCGACGACCCGGCCCGGATGATCGCGTGGCTGTGCACCGACGAGGCGGCCTGGATCACCGGACAGGTGATCGACTCGGAGGGTGGGTTCGCCCGGCATCGCAACGGGTGGCGACCGTGGTGACGTGGAGCGGACGACGGGATTCGAACCCGCGACCCTCACCTTGGCAAGGTGATGCGCTACCAGCTGCGCTACGTCCGCAGTCGCACCGTCTCCGGCGCGTGCTGCCCCACGATAACGCACCCGCTCCCGGGAGCTGCGCCGCACCCCGGCGATGATCACTACGTCGCCGGGTCCGCGGGTACACCGCTGTCATGAGCGGACGGTTGGACGGGACGACGGTGATCGTGACGGGCGCGTCGAGCGGTATCGGCGAGGCGACCGCCCGGGCGCTGGCCGCCGAGGGGGCGACGGTGGCGCTGCTGGCCCGGCGCCGGGAGCGCCTCGAGGCGCTGGCGACGGAGCTGCCGAGGGCGTCGGTGCACCCGGTGGACGTCACCGACGACGACGCGCTGCACGCCGCCGTCGCGGCGGTGGTCGAGCAGCACGGCGGGCTGGACGTCCTCGTCAACAACGCCGGCTTCGGGTCCTGGGGCCCGGCGGCCGAGTCCGACGTCGCGGACTGGCGTACGATGATCGACGTCGACCTCACGGGCGTCCTGTCGACGACGCACGCGGCCCTGCCGCACCTGGCGACGGCGGCCGGTGGGCCGCGCGGCGTCGCCGACGTGGTCACGATCAGCTCGGTGGCCGGGCGGCGGGTCCCGTCGCCGGAGAGCAACGTCTACGCGGCCACCAAGCACGGGGTCGGCGCGTTCTGCGAGGCGCTGCGCCAGGAGTACGCCGAGCGCCACGTACGGGTCGGCCTCGTGGAGCCCGGCCTGGTCGCCTCGGAGATGACGACCTCGGGTGCGGAGTACGCACCGGATGCGACCTCGAAGGGCGGGCGCGGGGTGCTGAAGCCCGCCGACATCGCCGACGCCGTCGTCTACATCGTGACCCGCCCGCGGCACGCGGCGGTCAACGAGATGCTCGTGCGCCCGGTGGAACAGGTGCGCTGAACCGCGGCGGGGGAGGCCCGGAAAGCAGAATCCCCGGGGCCGGACTTCCGGCCCCGGGGATCCGGGAATGGTGCGCGATACTGGGATTGAACCAGTGACCCCTACCGTGTCAAGGTAGTGCTCTCCCGCTGAGCTAATCGCGCGAGGCGGCGGCGGGAATCGAACCCGCGTACAGGGCTTTGCAGGCCCTTGCCTAAGCCACTCGGCCACGCCGCCGGAAACCGGCCTGCTGTCGGGGCCCGGCAGAGCGGACGACGGGATTCGAACCCGCGACCCTCACCTTGGCAAGGTGATGCGCTACCAGCTGCGCTACGTCCGCATGTCGCACCGTTCCCGAGGTGTTTCCGCAAGTTCCCGGTGCGTTGGGAGAACAGTAGCGCACCGTCCGTGGCCGCTGTCGAGGGGGTACCCGATGATCGTCCGTCCAGGTCAGCGGGGCCACGACCGCCGGACGAGCGCGGGGGAGGGTGCCGTGGGGGGTCGGCGGTGCGCGTCGCCGTACCCGGAAATGCGAAATCCCCGGGGCCGATGTGCGGCCCCGGGGATCCGGGAAATGGTGCGCGATACTGGGATTGAACCAGTGACCCCTACCGTGTCAAGGTAGTGCTCTCCCGCTGAGCTAATCGCGCGTGGGAAGAGAAGTCTCCGAGCGGACGACGGGATTCGAACCCGCGACCCTCACCTTGGCAAGGTGATGCGCTACCAGCTGCGCTACGTCCGCACCGTGCACCGCGTCCTGGGCCGTGAGGCCCGTCCGCGGTGCGGTGAGAGAACACTAGCACCCGCCCCGAGGGGGGTCCGACCGCCCCCTCTCTCCACCACCGGATGTCCTCTCACGTGCGGAGACGGGCTCCGCCCGGTGGTGGGGTACGTCGGGTCAGTCCCGGGCGGTGGTGTCGAGCAGGTCGGCGAGGGCGGCGTCGAAGTCGAGCCACGAGTACTCGGCGGCGGCCGGCACGGCGTCGTAGGTCGCCTGCAGGAACTCCGACAGCGTCGCCGCGGAGGTGGTGAACAGGGCGTGGCCCGACGGAGAGGTGAGCTCGAGCTCGATCCGGGTCGGGTCGTCGCTCATCGGCTGCACCCGGACGTCGCCGGTGCCGGCGGAGTCGACCAGCCCGTCGCCGAGCAGGTCGCGGGCGAAGACCCAGTCGACCGTGGTGTCGTGACCGGTCTTGAACGAGGCCTGCACGGCGTAGGGGTCGCGGCTGGTGTAGGACAGCTCGACCTTCACGGGAACGACAGGCGCGTCCGGAGCGATGAGCTCGAACATGGCCGTCGCCCGGATCGTCTTGGACTCGTCGCGCATCGGTGATCCTCTTTCGTGGGGGCGTTGCGTGGGGCGTCAGTGTGGGAACGAGACAGAAGGCCTCGGGGTGACGGGTTCGATGCGCAAGAACGTGGATCACCGTGGGATGACCCCCGATCGAGTCACAACGGTGTAACTCGCTGCGTGTGGCGACAGGGCTGAACGGGCTCCGCGCCGTCCTGGCGTGTGAGCCGTGTGACCGAGAACGACTACTCTCGTCGGAGTTCGAACCGGAACGGGTGCGGACACCGAACACAGCAATCGTGAGGACAACGCTGGTGGCAGGCATCGCCGATCCGCCGGACCGCCCCGAGCACGGGCGGGCCGCCGGGCCTGCCGCGCGCCGTGACCCGTCGCGTCGTGACGACGCGGGGGACACGCGACTCGTGCAACGGATCGTGTCGGGCGACTCGACCGCACTGGGTGAGCTGTACGACCGCTTCGGGCGTCAGGCCTACTCCCTCGCACGACGTATCTGTGCCGACGAGGGGCTGGCCGAGGACGTCGTGCAGGAGGTCTTCCTGGCCTTCTGGCGCGACCCGTCGCGCTTCGACCCGGCCAAGGGCCGCTTCGGTACCTGGCTGCTGACCCTGGTGCACCACAAGTCCGTCGACGCCGTCCGCCGGGAGAGCGCCATCCGGCGCCGCACCGTCCCGGCGTCGGACGACGGCGCGGAGTGGAACGCCCCGCCCGGCCCGGGCGCCGACGAGGGGGCCATCGGCGCACTCGTCGCCGGACAGGTGCGCGACGCGCTCGGTCAGCTGCCCGCGGACCAGCGGAAGGTCCTCGCGCTGGCGTACTACGGCGGCTACACACAACGCGAGGTGGCTGCGATGACCGGGGTGCCGCTGGGCACCGTGAAGTCCCGCATGTTCACCGGGGTGGCCAAGCTCCGGAACCTGCTGGGCCCGGCGCTCGGGGAGGCCGGGGGAGACCTGGCGGGAGGGCTGTCGTGAACGAGGGGAGGCCCTGTCCG
Organism: Pseudonocardia sp. 2-7; assembly: GCF_056341085.1. Taxonomy (NCBI): domain Bacteria; kingdom Bacillati; phylum Actinomycetota; class Actinomycetes; order Pseudonocardiales; family Pseudonocardiaceae; genus Pseudonocardia; species Pseudonocardia sp. 2-7. The sequence goes on along the minus strand of NZ_CP094507.1, from coordinate 3,499,493 downwards.
ATGAACGAACAGACGGTCGGGTGGGCGCTGCACGCCCTCGAACCCGACGAGGAGATCGAGGTGGTGCAGCACCTCGAGGGCTGCGACGAGTGCCGACGGCTCGCCGCGGACGTCGCCGGGACGACGACCGTGCTCGGTGGCGCGGTGCCACAGGTCGAGCCGCCGCCGTCGCTGCGGGAGTCGATCCTGGAGCAGGCCCGGCAGACCCCGCAGGTCGGACGCGAGTCCGACCGCGCGGTGCCGCGGCACGCCCTGCGCGACGAGACGTCCTCCGCCGACGGAGCCGGCTACGAGGGGCCGCAGGCTGGCGACGCCGCGCCGCGCGCCCGCCCTGCGCGGTCCGAGCGGTCCACCGGGCCCGCGACACGCCCGTCGGGAGGCGCCGGACGAGGTCCGGCCCGGAACGGGTGGCTGCGCCGCCCCGGACGGGTACTGGTCGCCGCGGCCGTCGCACTCGCGGTGATCGTGGGCGGGGGAGCGGCGTTCGGGCAGATCCAGTCGCTGCAGGCCGAGCGGGACGCGAGCCTCGCGCAGGCCCAGGAGCTGCGCGACGTGCTCTCCGCCATCGCGCAGCCCGGGACACCGCACGCCTTCCTCTCCGCGGAGCCGGGGGCGCCGATGGTGGCCGCGGTCGTCGTGAAGGACGGACAGCGCCAGGTCATGCCGATGGGGCTGGACCCCAACGAGACCGCGGACCAGACCTACGTCCTGTGGGGACTCGACGGTGACGGAACTCCGCGCGCGGTCGGCACGTTCGACGTGCGAGCGGGGCAGTCGGGACCGGTGTCCGTAGAATCGCCCGACAGCGGGAGCTACGGGACATACGCCGTCTCGCTCGAGCGCGGAAGGGAGGCTCCCCCCGCGCCGACCAAGGTAGTCGCGGCCGGGCAGGTGGAGACCTGAGTACGACGGAGAAGAACGACGTCGGTGTGCCGGCGTCCGGGAGAACCACCTCCGGGCGCCGGTACACCGGTATCCGCAAGAAGTACCGGCGGGCGAAGGTCCGCTACCGCGTGTTCCGGGCCCGCGTGGCCCGCAACCCGGTGCTGGACCTGACCTACCGCATCACCATGGGGGTCCTCGGCACCGCGATCGTGATCATCGGGATCATCGCGCTGCCCGCGCCGGGGCCCGGCTGGGCCATCATCTTCCTCGGCCTGGGCGTGCTCGCCGCCGAGTTCGGCTGGGCGCAGCGGCTCCTGCACTGGGTCCGTGTCCGCTACGACGGCTGGGTGGCCTGGATGGGCCGCCAGAACCGCGTCGTGCAGCTGCTGGTGATGACGCTGATCCTCGGCACGGTCGCCGTGTGCGCGTGGCTGTTCGGGATCTTCGAGACGGCCGGCGGCTGGGTGGGGATCCACTGGGAGTGGCTGCGCTCGCCGCTGCTGCCGCTGATCCAGCCGCCGCCCCCGCCGGTGCCCGTGCCGGGATCAGAGCTGGTCACGGGCCCGCAGTGATCCACGGGTGACCCCCCGTGAACGGCGGTGGGACCGGCTGTGTAGAGTCGGCGTCACCGCTGAGGGCGATTAGCTCAGGGGGAGAGCGCTTCGTTCACACCGAAGAGGTCACTGGTTCGATCCCAGTATCGCCCACAGTCAAAACCCCTGGTCACAGCCTCGTAAGAGGTTCGAGACCGGGGGTTTTCTCGTTCCCCGGGTCGAGCAGGCAGCGTGGAGGCAGCAGCGGTCATCAGGCACGCTGCCCGATGCCTGCGGCTCCGGAGCCGTCGTCCGGGTCCTCGTCGTCGAGGGCCTGGAGGATGCGCGCGGAGTTGTCGGTCCGCCGGGTGTAGAGATCCAGCGTCGTCGACGAGCGCTCGTGCCCCAGGACCCGCTGCACCATGTTCGGCGGAACGCCGTCGTCGACGAGCCAGGTGGCGTACGAGTGGCGCAGGTCGTGGAAGCGGAGACCGTCGGCGCTGCTGCGGGCGACCTCCATCACGGCCTGGGCGTACGTCGGGGCAGTCTCCGTGTGCTGGTTGCCCTCCCGGTCGAGCCAGCGGGCCCGGAACAGCTTCGGCCCGACCTGGACCACGGAGCCCAGAAGACCGGCCCGGACGAGCGACGGCCGCCAGACCCGCGAGCGGAAGATCGTCCGGCCCAGCGGCCCGCCGAGCTCGTTCGCGAAGATCGGTGATGTCGACTCCTGCGGCCAGCGGCGCATGTGCCCCCGGATCGCGGTCACGACCCACTGGGGGAGCGGGACGACGCGACGGCCCGCCGTCGACTTCGGGAACGGCTTGAAGCTCCGCTTGCCCGCAACCTCGATCACCGTGCGCACGATGGACACCTTCCCGGCATCGAGGTCCACGACGTCCTCCCGCAGACCGGCGACCTCACCCCAGCGGAGGCCGGCCCCGGCGGCGGTCGCGACGAGAGCGCGGTGACGTTCGGGCACGGCGGGCAGCAGTACGCCGCGCAGGTCCTCCCGGCTGATCACCCGCTCGTCGGTGTCCTGCCGCCGCCGCTTGGGGATCCGGACGTCCGTCGCCGGGTTGAAGGCGATCAGCCGGTTCCGCACCGCGGAGCGCAGGACCGCCGAGGTGAGCCGGTACGCCTCGGCCACGGTCGCGCGGGACCGGGTGCGTCCCAGCTCGGTGACCCACTGCTGCACGGACAGGTGGTCGATCTTGGCGAGCTGCCAGTCCGCCCACTGGGGCAGGACGTGGGTACGCATCACCGATCGGTCCCGAGCCGCGGTGGTCTGTTCGGTGTTCCAGGACGCGGCCCACGCCTCGGCGTGATCGCCGAACGTCATCCGGCCCGCGTGCGGGGAGACGTAGGTCCCGTGGCTCTTGGAGGTCTCGGTCTCCGCGAGGAAGGCGCCGGCCTCCTTCTTGGTCCGGAACGTCTTGGAGCGCTGCCGTCCGGTGGGGTCACGCCAGAACGCCTTGTAGCGCCCACCGTCGGTCTTGCGCACGAACCCCATCAGGCCACGCCCCGAGCGGTCGCCCTGGTCTCGCCGTCCAGCCAGGCGTGGAACCGGTTCCGCGGGATCAGCCATCGGCGGCCGACCCGGATCGCCGGGATCTCACCGCTCCGGACCTGCTCGTACGCGACCCCTCGGGCGACGCCGAGCATCTCGGCGACCTGCTCCACGGTGTAGGTCAACTGCTCCACCTGTCTCTCCTCCCTCGTCGTCATGCGGTGGTCGTGCTCAGCTCCTCGCGGGCGGCGCGCCTCCTGGCCCGGGCCTGCGCGGCCGCGGTGTTGGCTAGTAGGGCGTCGGCGGTGGTGTGCCAGCCGATTCCGGCGAAGTGCAGCGCGGAGATGACGACCTCGGTGGTGTCCTCGCCGTCGTCCAGGCGTTCGACGTCGTCGGCGGTGGGGCGGGGGTTGGTGTGGTCGCGTTGCCAGTCCCGGCGTGCCTGCCGGAGCGCGGTGAGGGTGGTGGAATAGCGGCGGGAGCGGGTGGAGAAGTGGCCGGCGAAGCCGAGCATGTGCGCCCACCGCCACAGCCGGCCCCAGGAGGTCGACCAGTCGTCGGGGTCCCAGCCACCGGGGCGTTGGCCGAGGCGCCAGCAGGCGTCGATCTGACGGCCGGAGTGCGTGGCGTGGTCGGTGTAGGAGCGCACCGTGTGCGGCCGCAGCCGGGTCGAGAGGTGCCCGGCGGTCTCGGTCGCCTTGGTGGCGTACTTGGCGAGGTAGGCGGCGACGGCGGTCGTGGTGATCTCCGCGGCGTCGTCGAGGTCGCGAGCGGCGAGCCGGACCGGGCGGGGGTCGACCTGTTCACCCCAGGTGATCGGCCAGCCCTGGGGCCGGGCCGGGTGCGAGGCGGTGGTGAACGAAGTCTCGGTGACCGCTCCCCGGAGCAGCAGCGCGACCTGGGCGGCGGAGATCCCGGGCGGGGGCGACAGGGTCAGGTGCGACAGGGCAGGGTCGGGGTCGCGGCCGTCAAGCCGGACCAGGGCGTGCAGGTGCACGGCGCCGCGGGCCTGGAACTCCGCGACCTTGGTGTAGGACAGCCGGAGCTTGGCACCGGTGAGCTTCTCGAGCTGGCGCAGGTTGCGGGTGGCGGCGATCATCGTGCGGCGCCAGAGTTCGCCGACGTGGAGGTTCCACACCGCCTGGTGCGGGTGGTCGTAGCAGTCCAGGCACAGCGGCCGGCCCACGCGGGGGTCGTCGGCGGCGTGGCGCTCCCAGCAGGCGTGCGACACCCCGTGCTGGCAGGTGGTGTCGTCGCGGCGAGGGCGGCACGGGAGAGGCCGGCCTTTCCGGTCGGTGCGGTGGGCGTGGACCGGCCCGAACGAGGGCGCGGTGACGGTCAAGAACACGCACGGGTGCCCGACGACGCTGGCCGGGGTGCCCTTGCCGCCGACCAGTCCGGCGGTGACGAGCTGGAAGGTGTCGGCACGGTAGGTCTCGGCACACGACGGGCAGACGGACGCGCGGCGGTTGCCGCAGGCGGTGTAGATCAGCCCGTCGGGCATCTCGGCGGTGTGGCGCTCGGAGGTGATGCGGCCGGTGGCTTCCTCGACGCGGAACACGGTGCCGGACAGGCGGATGGGGTGGGCGCATCCGGCGGCGGGGGTGACGTGGCGCAGCCAGCCCGCGAAGTCCTCGCGGCGTCCGGCAGCGGCGATGAGGTCGGCGGTGGGGGTTTGTCCGGCCAGGCGCGTGAGCCGTCGGGCCGCGAGGCTGTCGACGGTCGCCGAGTGCTGGCCGGTGCTCATCACGCCACCCGAGCCGCAGCGGTGCGGGCGTACTCGCGGGCGGTCCGGGTCCAGTCGGCGGCGGAGCGCAGGGCAGCGGCCTCGGCGTCGGACACGGCCGCGATGTAGACGAGCGGGATCGTGTGGTCGGCGACGGCGGTGCGGGCGAGCACAGACCACCAGCGGGCGTCACGGGCGTGCAACGCGGCGAGGGCGTCGGCCCACTCAGCGGCGGTGAGGGCTCCACGGTCGTAGCGGGCGCTGACCTGACGGCGAGCAGCCGCGCACCGACGCAGCCCGGCGTGGACCAGCTCGGCCGTCGTCGGTCGGGCGGTCATGCCGCACCACCGGCGGCGTCATCGAGATCCTGGCCATGGGCGATCCCGGCGGCGAGCCGTCGCATGGCGGCACGGTCGGCCAGGGCGTAGACCTGCTCGTCGGACAGGTGCGCAGCCTTGATCCGGCGCGGGACACCGCCTTCGGCGAGCAGGAACCCGATGCCCTTGGTCTCCGGAGCCACGCTCGCCGCGGAGTGGCCGCGGGCGGCCCAGCCGTGCCCGAGCACGATGTCCGAGCTGGCGTCGGTGGTGCAGCGGAACGCCCACCGGTACCCGAACAAGTCCCGCAGGCTCGTCGGGATGATGTCCGAGGACGGGCGCTGCGTGGCCGCGACGACGATGATCCCGGCCGCACGGCCCCGGGCCACCAGGTCACGCACGAGCACGGAGAAGGCTTCCTGCTCCCGCTTGGTCCCGACGGTGGCGGAGAAGTAGGCCAGCTCGTCGAGGACGACCACGATCGGCGCGACGCCGTCGGCGGGGGCGATCTTGCGACGGCGCTCATCGTCGAGGACGGCGTAGCGCCGATCCATCTCCGACTGCAGGTCCAGCAGAGCGGCGATGGCGTCGTCGAGGCTGTTGGCGACGAACCGGTCCGCGCACGACCGCCACAGGCCCAGCTCGACGATCTTCCCGTCGAACAACCACAACCGGCAGTCCGTCGCGAGCGCGGCGTGGGCGACGATGTTGTTCAAACCCACCGACTTCCCCGCGCCAGGCTCCCCAGCCAGCAGCATGTTGCGGTAGATCAACGGGACCCGGACCGGACGCCCGTCCTCGCCGGTACCGAGGTGGATCGGCTCCCAGATCGACGGCCCGGCGTCGGTGCGGCGTTCGCGGCGGTGGGCGCGGTACTCATCGGCCCACCGGCGCAGGACCAACAGCGGGCGCACCAGCCGACCCCGAGCGTCCTCGACATCGGTGATCAGCGGGAGGGGCTGTGTCGGCGGGTGCTCAGACATACTCCGACCAGTCCCCACCACGCCCGTTGTCGGACGGGCCATCGAACGCGGGCTGAGGTGCCGCGGGCAGCTCCGGGCGGGACGGCTCCCGGCGCGGAGCCGGGACGTCGGAGTCGGGGCCGTCGTGGGTGGGCCAGCCCGGGTCGTGGATGTCGCCGGAGGCGTAGCGGAACAGGTCCGAGCGGATCAGGTTCGGCGCCAGCGGGTCGCGGCGGATGATCTCGACCCGCACCACATTCGTGAGCCGCGGCCACGGGATGACGCGGGCCTCGCGGGCGAAGCACGCCGACGCCAACTCCTCAACATGCTCGGCGACCGCCGCCGGGGAGATCCCCGCACGCAGCACCACCCACACGACTTCCCCGACCCGGGTCGGGGAAGCCCAGACGGTGAGCGGGCAGGCGCGAGAGCGGGAGTTGAGGACCCGGCATTCCAGGAGCGTCTGGCGGACCCGGTGACGGGTCAGGACGGCCTGGGCGCGGTGGAATAGGTAGCGCCGCGTCCAGGGCAGCCCCGCCAGCACCAGCCCGACCGCGACGAACAGCGCGACCCGCGTGCTGGTGTCGAAGCCGGTGTCGGGGACGGCGACGAATCGGCCGGCCTCGTCGCGGACGTAGTCCGGGCCCAGCGCCACCCACGCCCACACCCCGACGGCGAGGACGAACAGCTCCGCGCGCAGGCGCAGCAGCAGGGCGGCGACGCGGACGGCGGGGTTGGCGGGCGGAGCGGAGATGATCTCGAAGGAGTCCACACGGGACTTCCCCGCACCGAAGGTGCGGGCAGGAGCGGCGTTGCGAGCCATGACAGGGCCTTCCGGACGCGGGGCGAGCGACGAGGCGGGGAGCGCAAACAGCGGTGAGGCGCCGGGGTGCGGGGCGGGACTCCGGGGAAGACAGCCCCGACCCGCACCACCGACCAGACGAGCGGTCAGGAGGCCTTGGACGCCTGCGCGTGCGCGGGCTCGATCCGGTCAGCCTTGAACGCCACACCGGCCCGCTGGCCCTGCTGCCACGGGATCGCCACCAGACCCACCGGACGCACCTCGGCGCCCTGCTCCACCTGCGGGGCACCCGGGGTGGTGATGGTCAGGATCTCCGCGCCCTCGGCGTCGACCTTGACCAGCTGCGTGGTGAACAGCGGCGTCCCGGTCTGGCGGTCGGTGCGCTGACGGCCGTCCATGTCGTTCTTCGGACGCGGAGCCGCGCCCACGGTGTAGCGGGTACCAGTGGTGTCGACCTTGATCGTTGCCATGACCGTCCTCCAGGGACTGAATCGGGATGGCCCTCGTAGCGGGGCAGGTCCAAGACTCCGGAAATCACCGGGACGGCCCGACCACACAGAGGGACATCTCAGGACGTCTCAGCTAGAATCAAGACGTCCCGGCTCGTGTCCACGGAGGGGTGCGGCGATGGCGAACGAGCGACTGCGCGACGCGCTGATGAGCGCCGGCCTCACGCCCGCGACGGCGGCCGAGCAGATCGGCGTGGACGCCAAGACCGTCGAGCGGTGGGCCACCCAGGGCCGCACTCCGTACGCGCGGCACCGGGCCGCACTGTCCGCGCTGGTCGGGCAGAGCGAGTCCTACCTGTGGCCCGCAGCGGTGCCCCCGGAGCGTCAGGCGAAGATCGCGGCCTCGGAGATCGTCGCCGCCTACCCGCACCGCGGCGCGGTCCCCGCCGAGCTGTGGGACGAGCTGCTCGCCTCGGCGACCGACCGGATCGACGTCCTGGTCCACGCCGGCCAGTTCCTCATCGAGCGCCCGGACTTCATCCGCACCGTGGCCGAGAAGGCCGGCGCCGGAGTGACCGTGCGGATCAACTTCGGCGACCCCGACAGCGACGCCGTCGAGCTGCGCAGCCAGGAAGAACGCCTCGGGACCGGGACGCTGGCCGCGCGGATCCGCTACGGGCTGGCCGCCTACCGGCCGCTACTGGACACCCCGGGCATCGAGTTCCGGTTCCACACGACCACGCTCTACAACTCAATCTTCCGGTTCGACGACCAGGCCATCATCAACACCCACGTCTACGGCGTACCCGGCGCCCACGCCCCCGCACTGCACCTGCGCAAGCTCGGCGCCGGGGACCTGTTCGACACCTATGCGCGTAGCTTCGTCGACGTGTGGAGCACCTCGACCCCAGCCCGTTGGTGACCGGCCCGTGGCCCGGACAGACCACTACCACGACCCGAACGCCCCAAAGGCGACCAGCATCGTCATCGCCGTGAGCGCGTTCGTCACCGACGAGCGCGACCGGCTGCTGATGATCCGCCGCACCGACAACAACCTCTACGCGCTCCCCGGCGGCCGCCATGAGCTCGGCGAGACCATGACCGAGACCGCGGTCCGCGAGACCGACGAAGAGACTGGCATCCGCATCGAGGTCACCAGCCTGGTCGGGATCTACAGCAACCCCGACCACGTCATGGCCTACACCGACGGCGAAGTCCGACAGGAGTTCTCGATCTGCTTCCGCGCCCGACCGGTCGGCGGCGAACCGAGGACGAGCGACGAGTCCTCGGAAGTGCTGTGGGTCGAGCGGGCCGAGCTGGACGGCATCGACGTCCACCCGTCGATCCGACTGCGCATCGAGCACGGGTTCAGCCGGCGGGACCCGTACTACACCTGACCGCCCAGGCCAGCGGACGACAGCCACGACTCGGCACGATTCACGGCACCACGGCGGTCGGCCATGCTGCCGTCGAGAGCGCGACTCACGTAGTGCTCGGCGGGATAGCGCTCCCGCACCTCAGCCATGCGGTCGTCGAACGAGACGCGCTCGCCGTCCGGGCTCGTAGTCATGTCGAGGTACCAGAGCAGATCGCGCACCAGGCCCTGCGGATCGTCGAAGGTACGCAGCTCGTCGAGCAGGCCCAGGACGTCAGCCTCGTGGGCCGCAGCGGAGTGGAATGCGACCAGGCCGCACATCAGGTCGTCCGCACCCCAGTCGCGGAGCGCACGGGCACCGTCGAGCGGGTGGAACCGTGTCGCACCGAGATCCGGGGCGTAGCCGACGTCGTGGAGCCAGCAGGCGGCGACGAGGACCGGGCCGCCATCAAGATGCGGACCGATGACCTCAGCACGCGTGGCAACGCCCCGGACGTGGTTCCAGCGACGCGGCAACGCCTCGGCAAGGTGGCGCTCAGCCACCGAACGCGCCGTGTCGAGGACCATCACATCTCCGAGCCTAGGAGGCCGCCCGGGCACCTGCCCGGACCACTGGCCGTAGCCGACCGGAATCCACCCGCTCGGTCGGTGAGGACTTTCCTTACGTCTTCAAGCCGGCCCTGACGGGCCGGACGGGCGGCGTCGCAGCCGTCCGCCTATCGCCTCCGGCCCGGCGGCCGCCGCGCGCACGCCCGCCACCGTCGACCAGCTCGGAACGCCAAGAAGCCTCATCGCCGGAGCGAACCGAAAGTGCGGTCACGAGCCGGGGCCGGGGCCCGAGCACAAAGTACGAAAAGTGAACCGGGCCGACGGTCGACAAGGGGGGAGACCTGCCCCTCACGGCCGGGGCGGGCCGGGACCACTGATGGACCGCCTTCGGCGGGACCTGACGGCCCCGAAGCGTCACACGGGCTCACTCAGCATCAATGGTGCTGCGCATCGGCTGCGCCGACCGCCTCCGGCGGCCCTTGACCCTGAGCCTCCGAGCCCTTGTCACGCGCTCCGCGCGGAGGCGGGGGAACGCACCCCGCCTCTGATCTCGGGACCGGCAGGTTCTGCAGCCTCTGATGGGCCGGCTTGCGTCGTTGTGGTCCAGGTAACGCCTCGGCGGTTGCGGTCGATACGTCTTGGACCAAGCCGACTAGCAATGAAAGTGAAAGAGATTGTCAGAAAAGAAGACTCCGGTCACAATCTCTGATATTGCGAGCCCGAAGTTTCTAATGTTCATATGGAGAAAGCAAGTATATCCGCAGCTTGCATCTATGACATTCAATAACTTCAATCTATGTCATGATTGCCTCGATTATGCCGCCTACGAATGGAGCTTGCGCGGCTTTCTTGCCAGTATATCTAGGGAACTGATTCTTGGGCAGTATGCGCCCCAACGGGGGGAGTTGGTTCGAGCCGCGAAGGGGAGGGGTCTTTCGCGACCTCTGTGCTTTCTGACCGTACGTGATGCCCTCGTATTCAAGGCAATAGTCGTAACTGCCGAGCTTCACCTAGTTGCGGAAGCTGAGGACTGGGTAGAGCTAGACGATCAGAAGAGGAGCGGCGATTCGACTTCTCAGAGGGTGCCTGCGGGTTCCAGCTTCGATTGGTTCAGCTTCTGGCTGGAACAGCAAGGGATGCTGAGGGAGATGATGGATGACGATTCTGTTGACTTCTTTGTTGAGGCCGATATTGCGAACTTCTACCCATCGGTTCGGTTGGATGTTGTCCGCGAGCATCTCCTCTATCAGACCAACCTAGCCAAAGAAGCTGTTCGTCTTTGCGTTCAAATAGTTGATGGAGTGATGCCGCGGAGCGATTATTCAGAGACATCGCTTATGGGGCTGCCACAGGAGCAGCTCGATTCGTCACGCCCTATCGCGCACAGCCTGTTGATCTACGTCGATAAGGAGTTCCAAGGCGAGGGTGTGGTTCGGCGATACTACCGTTACATGGACGACATTGTTATGACCGTCCCGACTGTAGAAGACGGTGAATCAGTGATCTCTCGACTCCAGAGTCGTCTTGAATCAATTGGACTCTATCCCAATCCGTCGAAAACCCGAATAGTGCATAAAGAGCAGTTTGTTGTCGATGCGATGGTCGAAGCTCAGGCTGAGCTGTCACGTATCGAGGACGTCTTGAAGGGGCAAGTTTCTAACACTCCACCATACGTGACACGGGCCACTGCTCAGCAGCGTCAGGAGATCATCGACTTCTCGATCAAGCATCGTGAGCTATCAGAACGGCCAAAGCGATGGGACCGCGTCACACGAAGACTTTACACATTGCATCGAGACGTGGGAATCAAGGAGTGGTGGCCACATTGGACCGCTGATCTTCAGGCTGATCCAGGATCTGCATCGCAGATATTTGAGTATGTCCGATCATGGCCACTGAAGCCAGCCGTACTGCGCGACCTGGTGTCGCTCAGTGAGCGATACTGTCACCTATATGCCGATATAAGTCTTCTGGCTGCTGAAGTCGTTCTGACTGCTCCAGTAGGTCTAGATCGGAACTTCTGGATCGAGATTGCAAACTCATGTCGATCTGAATTCAAGCGACTCGCATTCTCAGCGGGAGACCGAAGTGGCTACGATCGGATGGCTTCATCTTGGCTTCTTGCTGCTTGGAAGTACGGGGATCATGAATTTCGCGAACTTCTTCTCGATGATCTCCCGAAAGAGCTGAACTCAGTATCTCCGTTGCGATCGCAGGCGCTGCCGCTATTCTTCTCTATTGGCGACTCTTCGGCCGCTGAATGGGCTGCTTCGGTCCCAGGTCTTGACTGGGAATCAAGTCTCGCAATCGAGTATCTGCGCAACGTCAGGGGAGGCGAGCGGTCCGCTCTAAAGTCGGCTCTTCATGCTATCCGACCTTCTCTGCGACTTAGCCCCCAGAGGTACACGATTCTGCCAAGGAGTGTTCCCCTATTAGGAGTCCTGAAGCGAAGTGCGAATCAACGTCTGCGGTTCTCCGCCGCGAGGGCGCTTCGTCTCCTGGCGTCTAATCCAGCTAGGTTGCGCGACCGCCGTTTAGAGTATCTTGTTCGAACATGCATCGATTAGGCTGCAAGCTTTACCGAGCTTCCAATGAGAGAATAGGCGAAGAATAGTGGCAAATTTCCAGGCAGAATCAGTAGACGCGCCCGGTGAAAAGGGTGACACCCCCGAAGGTCTTGTAAGAACGCTCGAGAATCGATCGTATACAACCTACAAAGATCGACTGTTTGCTTATAATAGATTGGAGTGGTGGGATCTGGCTAGTAATATCCTGCTTGTCGCTCTATCAACATCAACAACCATTGCATCAGTGGGCCTGCTTGTCAACGATAAGATGTACGGGACCAATGGCGATGCTCTCATGGTTGCACTGGCGATTCTTTCTCTTGTCGCATCTCTGCTGGTCGCGAATGCCAAGTATGGCGCTCGCGCCAAACAGATGGAACTGAGCTATAAGCAGATTCAGTGCATATCTATGAAGTTTGAACGGCTTAGGTGTAGCTCGACTTCGAGGCAGGAGTTGGAGCGCGCCTTGGACTCAATACAGGCGGAGTACTTTAACGCGCTCGAAAGTTCTGAGAACCATCTAAGCGCCGACCATAAGCGAATGGTCAATAAGAACGAACATCCGCGTGCCGCGGCGTACACTCTATTCCTATTTCCTGCGGTTCTTCTGATACCATTCGTAATCTGGTTGTTCGACCTGCATCTCTGAGTCTTCAGAACGGCGTTGGCAGTCGTCGAATGATCGACTCTGGCGCCCTTGCTGCACCGATGGAGGCAGCATTTGGGCAGCAAGTCGACGAGTGAGGGGCGGCCGTGGCTGATATCGGTCGTCAGATCGGAGCTGGTCGGGAGAGTCTCGCCGAGGTTCATTGGCACTGGCTGACATGGGGAAGCGCCCTTCACACCGAAGAGGTCACTGGTTCGATCCCAGTATCGCCCACAGTCAAAACCCCTGGTCACAGGCTCAACGAGCCGGATGTGACCAGGGGTTTCGTCGTTCCCGGGTGTGCTGCCTGTCGAACTGCCCGACTATCGCTGTTGCTCGGCGAACAGACCGCCCGGGCGGATCCGGTCGAGGGCCGTACCGCCGTTGGACAGCAGGGCTCTCTAAGTGCTGCCCGATTCGTTCTGGTGCGACGTCCTGCGAGACAGACGTGTCCGTAGCGGTGGAAGCAGGCGCGGAGGAAACTGCGGCCATGGTGGTCGTCGCCCAGATCAACATCGTCGTCGCGGACCTCGAACGAAGCCGTGTCCTCTCCGAGCGGTTGGGGCTAACGTTCCGCAGCGGAATCGACGAGGCGAGGGCCCGGCCGAGGCCTGGGTCTCGACGGGCACGGGCATCTCCGTGGTGTTGCACTCGACGGAGTTCGCCTCCTGGTGGGACGAGACCGGGCCGCGGCCGTCCGGCGGTGGACCGCAACTCGATCTCGAGTTCGAATCCGTGGTGCGGCTGGACGGAGTGCTGTCTGAGCTCGGCGTCCTCGGCGCCACGACGGTCAAGCCGCCCACGGACATGCCCTGGGGCAGCGCTTCGCGATCGTGTGCGACTTCGACGGATAGCGCGTCGGTCTGAAGGCTCCACTCGGCGACGGAGAAGGCTGAACAGCCGTTTCCGTAGGTTCGTCGACGTGTGGAGCACCTCGACCCCAGCCCAATGGTGACGGGCGCTTGACCCGGACCAACCTGCTTAGGCGCCACCCGACCGTGTGGCCCCAGTCCAGGCGGCGGAGTGCGAGTTCGCACTCGCCTCGTAGCGAGACCCGAGTTTCTTGCCCGATTCGAGTGAACTCTCCTCGTCTCGGTGACGGTGCTGTGCTTGCCTTCGATGAGGGGTGTGGCGCCCAGACCGGGCGGTTCGGGAGAGGAAGTCGATGACGCACGAGCACGACCCGTCGACCAGGGATCGCGTGACACGGTTGATGGGCGTGCTACGGCAGATGGCCGCGGCCCGCTTCGCGCCTGTGCGAAGCGTCGACCGCTACCACCGGACCTTGTGGCTGCACTACGCCCAGCAGGCGACCACGATCCAGAGCCCGGACGGACCTGGGGCCGAGGTGCTCCGTGTCTCCCGGGTGCACCGCGATCCCGAACCGGCGGTGTCCCGCGAGCTCAAGCGGTGGCTGGACCGCTCCGTCACCGACGACCTCAGCGAGCCGCGGCTCAAGGAGCGCGTGGTCGTCCGAGGACAGGGCGAGGTCCCGATCGACGAGCACCCCCACATCCGCGGGCAGTTCGACGCGTGGCTCGTCGACTGGCGGGCGTGGGCGGAGCAGGAGCGGCTGCGGAGGCCTCGTCGCCGGGTCTTCGAGGCGCTGTTCGACATGCACCGGCTCGCACAGGACCAGCCGGAGTCCGTCGAGCTCGTGCTCGCCTCCGGGCTGTTGCAGACCCCCGGCGTGCGGGTCCACATGATCAGCCAGGCCGTGCGGATCGACCAGGACCTCGAGTCCGGCGACATGATCTGCGTCCTCGCCGACGAGTCCGGCCTCCGCCTCGAGGACGACGAGCTCCTGGGCGGGCTGGACTCCTTCGACCTGTCCGGTAGCGCGATCCTGCGGGACAAGCTCCTCGAGCGGGCTGTGAGCCCGATCGAACCCGCTCTGCCCGAGTTCCTGAAGCAGTGGGCGGCCCGGGTTCTGCAGGTCGCGCACAGGGTGAGTGACGGCTGGGAGCCTGAGCGGACCGAGCACTCCTTGGTGTCGATGAGTCCGGCACTCGTCGCCCGGCCGCGCGGCGCCTACGCGATCAGGGCGTACTACGACGCGATCGCCACGTCCCTCGCGGATGAGTCCTCGCCCGTGCCGCTGGGGCTCGCGCAGCTTGTTGAGGCAATCGAGCCTGAGCAGCGCCTCGCCTGGCTGGAGCGCACCGGCTTCGGCACTGCCACGGCGGGGGAGGCCCCGCTCTTCCCACTGGCCGCGAACGAGGAACAGTCTCAGATCATCCATCGGCTCGATGCGGACAGCGGCGTCGTGGTCGAGGGTCCGCCCGGCACCGGGAAGACCCACACCATCGCCAACCTGGTCAGCGCGCTGCTCGCCCAGGGCAAGCGGGTCCTGGTCACCGCAGAGAAGGCGCAGGCCCTCCGGGTGCTGCGGGACAAGCTGCCGCCCGAGATGCAGGAGCTCTGCGTGTCGCTCACCGACGCCTCCGCGAAGGGGAACTCCGACCTCTCGCGCAGCGTGGCGACCCTCGCCGGGCGCAAGACCGACTTCAACCCCTCCCGGGCCGACCGCGAGATCGCGGACCTCACCGAGAAGCGCGAGGCCGTCCGTCGGGACCGCGCGCGGCTCCTGGAGGAGATTCGCGCCGTCCGCGAGGCGGAGACCTTCGAGCACCCCGAGGTGGCCGTCGGCTTCCGGGGCACGCTCGCCCGGATCGCGGCAGAGCTCGGTCGCACGCAGGAGCGGGACGGCTGGCTGGGGGAGGGCGTCGCGGGCGAGCTCCCGGTGTCGGCCGCCGAGCTCGGTGAGCTGGTGCGGCTGCTCGGGGAAGAGACCGACGAACGCCGTAGCCGTCGTGACCAGCGGATTCCTACCGGTCTGCTCGACCAGCGCCGCTTCGGTGAGCTAGCGGAGGCGGTCGCGCTGGGTGAGTCGGTCCGGCGGGGCGACACGTCGCTGTTGGTGGCCACGCTCGAGACTCTCGACGGTGAGCAGCTCGTCCGGCTGGGTCCCGCCTGCACCGAAGCCGACGAGAGCCTCCTGGCGTTGCGGGACCTGCCCGCGCACCGGGACTGGGCGCGGGACATGACGTCCGCACTGCTGGGCGGAACGGGGCCGCACGCCTGGCAGCGCGCAGTGGAGCGTCTGGGGCTGGTGGACGCCGCGGTGCAGCACGACCAGGCGGCCGGGTTCGCGGACGTCTCCGTCCACGCCCAGGTCGATCTGGACGCCGCCGCGCACGCCTTCGCTGCGCTCGGCGCCCACCTCGACGGTGGTGGCTCCCTCCGCAAGATGTTCAAGAGCCCCGAGCAGAAGGCCGTCGCACCGTTCGAGGCGGCCGTGCTCGTGGGCGGACGGCCGGTGGACTCCGCGGCCGCGGCGCACGCTGCAGCCCATCACATGGCGGTCCTCGCGATCGGGCAGCAGATCAACGTGGCCTTCGGGCCCCTTCGCATCGGCGTCGGCCTCGGCGAGCCCCGCGTGGTGCTGATCGACCTCCTTCAGCAGCTCCGGACGGTGTGCGGGGTGATCGCGCGGGTCCTGGCCGCCACTGACGCCCTCCGCGCGGTGCTCGCCACGTTGCCGCCTGCCGCGAGGCCCGCGCTGTACGACATCGGGGCCGTCGAGCAGGTCACGGCTGTCGCGGTCCAGGTGACCCACGCCCGGTCGGCCGCGATCGCCCGTGCCGAGCTCGACGCCGCTCGCGACGACCTCGTGGCCGCGGTGCCGCTGGAGGTGCGCCCGCACGAGCTGGCACATGCCTTGCGGGCGTTCGAGGCGGCGGACCAGGGCGCCTACGCAGAGGCCCTCGCCTCGCTGGCCCGTGCCGCGGATCAGCAGACGGCCCAGCTGCGCTGCGACGAGCTGCTCGACCGCGTCCACGTCGCGGCGCCGCACCTCGCCGCGGACCTCCGCGAGCACCCGCTCGACGGCTGGACGGACCGTCTCCGCCGCTGGCCGGAGGCTTGGGCGCGGGCGTGCGCGGCGACCTGGCTGCAGGTCCAGATCGATCCGGGCCGGGAGCAGCGCCTCGAGGCCGACCTGGCGATCGCGACCAAGGACCTGGCCCGGCTGACCGGCCGCCTGGCCGCCGCCCGGTCCTGGCGCGCCTGCCTGAGCCGGATGAACGCGACCCAGGTGCAGGCCCTGCAGTCGTACAAGAACAACATGGCGAACGTCGGTAAGGGCACCGGAAAGTACGCCGAGCGTTACCGGCAGGCCGCGCGGGACGCCATGCGCGTGGCGCAGGGCGCGGTCCCCGCCTGGGTCATGCCGATCCAGCAGGTCCTGGCCTCGGTCCCGCCGCGGGCGAACACCTTCGACGTCGTGATCGTCGACGAGGCGAGCCAGGCCGAACTGACGAGCGCGTTCCTGCTGTGGCTCGCGCCGCGGGTGATCGTCGTCGGCGACGACAAGCAGTGCACACCGTCCGAGGTCACGAGTGGCTCCTTGCAGCCCATCTTCGACCGCATCGACTCGGAGCTGCACGACATTCCCCAGTACCTGCGCACGAGCTTCACGCCACGCGACAGCATCTTCTCGCTGCTGCGCAGCCGGTTCGGCCAGGTCATCCGGCTGCGGGAGCACTTCCGGTGCATGCCGGAGATCATCAGCTGGTGCTCGAACTCGTTCTACCGGGACGCGCCGCTCGTCCCACTCCGGCAGTTCGGGGCCGACCGGCTCCCGCCGCTGCGCGCTACCTACGTCGAGGGCGGGTTCACCGAGGGCACGGGCAGTCGGGCGGCCAACGTCGCCGAGGCGGAGGAGATCGCGGCGGCACTGGCCGCATGCCTGGCGGACGAGGCGTACGACGGGCTGTCGTTCGGGGTCGTAGTCCTCCAGGGACAGGCGCAGGTAGAGATCATCGCCTCCGCGCTGAAGCGGGTGATCGATCCGGAGGAGTGGGACCGGCGGCGGATCCGAGTCGGCACCCCGCCCGAATTCCAGGGCGACGAGCGCAACGTCGTGTTCCTGTCCATGGTCGTGGCCCCGAAGGAGCGGGCCGCGTTCCCCTTCACCAAGCGGGACGCGGAGCAGCGTTTCAACGTGGCCGTCTCCCGTGCCCAGGACCAGCTATGGCTGTTCCACTCGGTGACCGCTGATCTGCTGCGCCCGACGGACCTGCGCCGGTCGCTGCTGGACCACATGACGTCCGGCGCCGGCGCGGAGCTCCCCCCGGTGCTCGCCGACGTGACCCGGACCCGCCGCCACGACGCCTTCGACTCGCTCTTCGAGCAGCGGGTCTTCCTCGACCTTCTCGGTCGCGGCTTCCACGTGACCCCGCAGGTGGAGGCCAACGGGCGCTTCATCGACCTGGTCGTCACCGGGGCGGCGGGCAAGCTCGCCGTGGAGTGCGACGGGGACGCGTTCCACACCACGCCGGAACAGCAGCTCGCGGACCTCCACCGTGAGCAGGAGCTCAAGCGGTGCGGGTGGACGTTCCAGCGGATCCGGCAGTCCGAGTACGTCCTGAACGAGGAGCGCGCCCTGGCCCCGGTGTGGGCCGAGCTCGACACCCTGGGGATCGGACCGTTGGTGGCGAGCGACGCACCGGCCGAGAGCCCTGAGATGCCCGAGTTCGCCGAGACGGCGGAGGTGACGGTAGCGCCGGAGCTTATGGAGGACGAGGCCCCCACACCCGTCCTCGGCGTCCCGGTGGTCCTACCACCCGTCGTTGAACAGCCGGACGAGGACCCCGACGCGGATCGCTCCGGCCTCGTCCTCATGTTGGCCGGCCGAGGCGCGCTGTCGACGAGCCAGGTCGCGGACCTCCTGGCCGTGAGCCTGCCGGAGGCACGCTTGATCCTCACCGCGCTCGTGGAAGACGGCCGTCTCGAGAAGGTGGGGCGGACGAAGGGCACCCGCTACGTCCTGCCCGGCACGGCGGATTGAGTCGCCGACACGATCGGGGTGTCCGATTGGGGCGAGGACGGCAACACGGTCACGTTCGGTACATCATCAACGGGCGCCCTGGGATCGGGAAGGCGCAGCACGGCGGCAATGGAGGGGCGGACATGGCGCGGCTCAGCACCATCCTGGATCAGATCGACTCGGGGTCGATGCTGCTCCCGGAGTTCCAGCGCGGCTACGTGTGGAACAAGGACCAGATCCGCGGCCTCATGCGGTCGCTCTACAAGGGCTTCCCCGTCGGCGCGCTGCTCGTCTGGGAGGCGGAGGGGCAGCAGCAGGCAGTCCGTGGCGCGGAGGCCGGCAGCGGCACCAAGCAACTCCTCCTCGACGGTCAGCAGCGGATCACCACGCTCTACGGCATCATCCGCGGGCGCCCACCCGCGTTCTTCGAGGGTGACCCGGCGATTTTCACCCGGCTCTACTTCAACGTGGAGACCGAGGCCTTCCAGTTCCTCGCTCCGTCCACCGCGCGGGCCGACCTGCTGTGGGTGGACGTCACCGGCCTCTTCAACACCGACCAGGCCAAGAAGTACGACCAGCTGATCGACGAGCAGTGGATGCGCCCGAACCTCGGCGTGTACCTGTCCCGGCTGCTGCAGCTCGAGAGCATCCTCGAGCGAGACTTCTTCGTCGACCGGATCACCGGTGCGGACAAGACGGTGGACGTCGTCGTCGACATCTTCAACCGGGTCAACTCGGGTGGCACCCGGCTGTCCAAGGGCGACCTGGCGCTCGCGCGGATCTGCTCGGAGTGGGGCGATGCCCGCCCGTCGATGCGCCGAGCGCTGGAGGGCTGGCGGGCGCGGCAGTTCACGTTCTCGCTGGACTGGCTGCTGCGAAACGTCAACGCGGTGGCCACCGGAAGGGCGCCGTTCGCCGCCTTGGAAGGGGTGTCCGCGGATGAGTTCCGGACGGCGCTCGACCACGCGTCGCAGAACATCGAGCACTTCCTCGGCCTCGTCGGTGGGCGGCTGGGCATCGACCACGACCGCGTGATCAGCAGTGGCCGCTACGCGTTCCCGATCGTCACCCGGCTGTTGCACAACGGACAGGGCCGGTTCGCGGACGGTGCGGAGGCGGATAAGGCTCTCTACTGGTTCGTCCATGCCGCCCTGCGCGGCCGGTTCGCGGGCTCCGCCGAGACCGCGCTGGCTAAGGACCTCGACATCGTCGACAGATCCGGTGTGGATGGACTGATCACTGCGCTCGAACGCTCCCGTCGGGGCGGCCTGACCGTCGAGCCGCAGGATCTCGAGGGGGTCGGCCGCGGGGCGCGCGCCTACGCGTTGCTCTACATGCTCACCCGGGTCAGCGGTGGGCGGGACCTCGGAACCGGCGGCCTGCTCGACGGCGAGAGCGGCGAGCTGCGGGTGCACGAGATTTTCCCGAAGGACGCTCTTTACCGGCACGGCTACTCCCGGTCCGAGGCGAACGCCGTCGGGAACCTGGCCTTTGCGGTGCCCGGCACCGCGACCACCTTGAATCGCCGCAGCCCCCACGAGTACCTGATGTTCTGCTCGGCGGAGGCGTTGGCGAGCCAGTGGATCCCGGCCGACCCCGAGCTGTGGCGCGTCGAGAACTATCGCGCCTTCCTCGACGCCCGTCGCAGGCTGGTTGCGGCGGATGCGAACGCGTTCCTTGGGCGCCTCGTCGGCGCCGAGGTCGCGTGGACAGAGGGCTTGCCGCAGGTACGGGTCGCCGAGGACACCGACGAGCGGGACGCCCGCGCGGTGCAGATCCGCGACCTGCTCACCGAGCTGGGGGCGGCCGGGTACGCGAACCCGGCGTTGGATGCGGAGATCGCCGACCCCGAGACGAGCCGGGCGCTAGCCGTGGCGGAGGCGTACTGGCCCGAGGGACTGCAGGCCGGGCAGGGCTCGCCCGTGGTGCTGGAGCTGGACCCGGACGAGGCGGACCTGCCCCGCCTCGCCGAGCTGGGCTTCGAGGTCTTCACCTCGGTCGACGCTCTGCGCGGCTTCGTCCAGCGCCGCAACGAGATTGCGGCGGGGGATCGGGACGACGAGGGCACGGGCGCCCCCGGCGTCGCACTCGTGGAACCCGCACCCGAGGCCGAGCCCGTCGTAGGCCCGGCTCGGCAGTTGGAGCTCATCGAACCCGAGGTCGCGCAGCTCGAGCTCCCGGAGGTCGAGCAACAGGCTCCCGCGGAGACGCCCGCGGCTGCGGCCACGCCGGAGCCCGCTGCCCCGGTCCACGTCCCCGCGCCGAGCGTCGAGCCGGAGCCCGTCGTCGCGCCGGAGACGACGCAGGCCGAGGCTCTCTTGGAGGCCCGCCTCGTCGAGGTGCTCGATGTCTGCAAGGGCGAGCTGAAGCACAACCCGCGACCGTTCGTGGGGCTGCTCGTCGAATACGGCCCGGTCGACGCGGTGCGTCGGGCTCTCCGGAAGCCCGCCAACGACACGTTCTCGTTCCTCTGGGAGCGCAGGCGGCTCGATCTCAGCGTCGAGGCCGTCATGCTGGACGAGCGCTTCCACGACTTGTTCACCGACGAGGAGCGCGCCACGGCGCGCGCTCGGCTGGGGGAGTTCGACTACGAGGCCGCCCGGGCTTGACGACGGCGGGCCGCGCGCAGCTCGGTTTCCAGCTTCCCGAGTGCCTTGCTCTGGATCTGTCGGATGCGCTCGCGGGTCACCCCGAGCTCGCCGCCGATGGTGTCCAACGTCGAGGCGTCGCCGACGAACCCGAAGCGACGGTCGATGATCGTTCGCTCGCGCTCGGACAGGATCGAGAGGGCGGCTGCGATGTCCTCGGCGTCGAATCCCCGCAGGTCCGGGGCGGGTGGGTCGAGGTGGCGTTCTGCGACGCCCTGCAGGCTCTCCTCACCGAGGGCGTTCTGTGCACTCTCGTACGGCACCGTCGTCGGCAGCGTGGCGGCCAGCTCGGCCGTGGCGGGATCGTCGTCCGGGTGGGTGCGGCGAGCGAAGGTGTTCAGGCGCTCGACGATGTGTACCGGGTAACGGATGGTGCGCGACTGGTCGGCGATGGCGCGGGTGATGGCCTGCCGGATCCACCAGGTCGCATACGTCGAGAACTTCGTGCCCTGGGCGATGTCGAATTTCTGCACGGCCCTGATCAGGCCGAGAGCGCCCTCCTGTACGAGGTCGAGGGCGTCCAGACCCGGAGCTCCGTACCCGCTCGCGATGGAGAGCACGAGTCGAAGGTTGGCCGTGACGAAACGCTGGTACGCGCCCTCGCCGGCCGCGATCAGCAACCGCAGCGGGAGAGCGGCCGGTGTCGTCTCATCGCTGTTCTCGAGGCGTTCGGCGGCGAGGAGACCGATCTCGATCGCCCGCGCCAGCGCGACCTCCTCGGCCGCGTCGAGCAACCGTGCGCGGCCGGTCTCCAGCCGGTACCGCCAGAACGAGTCCGTGGCCTCCGCGTTCTCGTCGAGGTCGTCCTCGTCAAGGTCTAGGACGGACTCGTCCGGCTCCTCGGTGGCCTCGACCACCGGGGGCGCCGGCAGCCGCTCGACGGGCGGATCCCACACCGCCTCTCGGGGGAGGGGAACCCCGTCCCGTGTGGCAACCAGCCCGAGGTCGGTCAGTGAGATCGAGTCGAGATCGAGGGTCGTGTGCTCCGAGAACGCCTCAGCCAAAGCCGCCGGGACCGGGACCGAGGCGACCAACGGACGGAGCGGCCTCGGTACCCGGGCACCGTCGTCGACGAGCCGCCGGAGCAGGACGGCCAGGTCGGCCTCGCCCAGCTCGTGACCGCGCGCCATCGTCGAAATCGCCACGACCGTGAGTTCACGGGCTCGGAGCGCGCTGAGCGCGAGGTCGACCGCGCTCGGGACGAGGGTGGATCGGGCGTCGGGCATCCCTCAGACCTCGAAGACCGGGACGAACCTGCCCAGCAGGCTGAGGGCACCCGCTCGGCTGAGCTGCTCGTGATAGCGCTCGTTGCGGAAGGCGCGCAAACAGCCATAGCAGCTGGTCTCCGGCCCGCACTCGCACGAGGCCACCCGTCGGACGGCTGCCTCCAGCACGGTGGCCAGCTGCCGCGCGATCCGAGGGGTGTTCCCCGCCCCGCCCGGCGTCGTGTCGAAGAGGATCAACGACGGGAACCCGTCACCGCCGTGGTGCACGGTGCCGTCGATGTCGTCCCGGCTGATCTCGAGCTCGGCGGCGGCACCCTCCAGGAGGGCGTACACGGTGGACCGCAGCGCCGACTCGGGGACAACGGTCGCCGTGCCGGGCGGCAGCTCCAGCTCCACGAAGTCCGTCTGGTACTGGTGCGCCAGACTCTGCGACCGCATCGGGCCGGCGCACTCGGTCCCCTTGAGCAGGTGCTTGTGGCTCTTCGCCTTCTTGCGCCCGGCGACCATCGAGGTGCCGAACCCGCACCAGTCGCACAGCTGGTAGCCGCCCCGGTTCGGGCCCTCGTTGACCACGACGAACTCACCGCGAGCACCGGAGCGCCAGCGCAGCTCCGCTCCGGTGGGAAACCGGACGACGTCCTCCTCGACGTCGGCGTGGGAGTCGATGATGTAGGTGGCCCCGGACCAGGAACGACGAGGTGCCTGCCCCGATCCTTGACGGACGCTCTCCGAGGCGACGAACCCGAACTCCGGCACCACGTACGCCTTTGCGGCCTTGGTCTGAATGGTCTCGCAGGCGGGACACTCGGCTGCGGGCGGTGAAGCGTCCTGCCGGTAGTGCCCGCAGGTCTCGCAGACGGTGTAGTACTGCCGGAAGAGGTCTTTCCCAGGGAGCCGGTAAACCCCGCCCGAGGTCCATCGGTACCCGCCCGCGATCACCTGGGCACCCGGGGCGTACTCGTTGATCGCCATGGTGAGATCCCGGGTCAGCTCCAGCGGCTTGTCGATGCCACCCTGCAGCCGGTCGGTGCGCAGCTCCACCGTGTCGACCGGGAAGCCGTATTTGGGCAGCACGTTCCGGTTGGCCAGGTATCCGATCAGCTGGCGGCTGCGCAGGGTGGCGATGACCCGCTTGCACTGGCCCGCGAGGGCGTAGTTCGCCTCGGCCGCGGCGGTGCGTTCGCGTTCGGTGAAGTCCTCGACATCCTGCGCGAGCTGTTGCCCCGCCTGTTCGACGAGGTCCAGGAGGACCTCGGCCCAGGCGCCGGACTCGACGTCGATTTCAGCGGCGACGTCCGCGGGCAGGACCTCCAGCAGGCTGTCCCGGACCCGGCGGGGGACGGGGGTGAGGAACCGCCGCAGCTGGGCGACCGGGCCGACCCAGTCGGGCGGTGTGGGAACAGGCGGCAGGAAGAACTCGCCCGCGGTGGTCCACTCGCGGGCCAACTGCCGTTTCATCGTGCCGAAGAACGCGGCGATTGCCACGGAGTGGGCGTGCCTCCGGTCGATGCGCACGTTCGCCAGCGGCACGATCGGTGGACGCATCTCACCCGCGATCATCTTCTCCGGTTCGGCGAACCGGGTGAGGTCGTGCGACCGACGCTGAGCGTAGGTCAGCACGAGAGCGGCGGAGTCGGAGCGTCGGCCCGCCCGACCGGCGCGCTGGACATAGTTGGCGGTCGACGGCGGCATGTTGCGCAGCACCACCGCCTGCAGCTCGCCGACGTCCACGCCGAGCTCGAAGGTCGTCGAGCAGGAGAGCGCGTTGACCTCGCCCCGGACGAACTGCCCCTGGATCTCGGCGGCCTTCTGGCTCGTCCATTGGGCGGTGTGCTCCATGACCTTCATGGGCACCGGCTTGGCGTCGAGGTAGAGGTGCCGGTAGTGGTCGCGCTCCTCCGCGGCGCGGGGCCGGACCCACGGCTCGAGCATGCCGTCGCAGCGCAGCGTGGGGCAGACCCCGCGCACGGACACGCCGGCCATCCGACGGCACCGTTCGCACCGGAAGAGCTGCTCCTGTTCCTCGACCGGTCGGATTCGGAACCGTAGGTGGTTGAGCCTGCGCACGGGGCCGAGGTCCTTGGGCGAGACGACCGAGAACCAGCTGTGCGGGCCCTCCTTGTCCGGTGTGCCGACGGGGTCGAGCGCCATCCAAACCGCGTCGAGCAGCGCGCGCGGCGCCGCCGTCGATCCCACGGACTCCAGCACACGGGTGAGGTAGTCGATCCGCCGGTTGGTCCCCGTCGT
This sequence comes from Pseudonocardia sp. 2-7, assembly GCF_056341085.1. Classification (NCBI taxonomy): domain Bacteria; kingdom Bacillati; phylum Actinomycetota; class Actinomycetes; order Pseudonocardiales; family Pseudonocardiaceae; genus Pseudonocardia; species Pseudonocardia sp. 2-7. The sequence continues at coordinate 3,475,224 of NZ_CP094507.1, read as the reverse complement.
CGGGAGCCAGCTCAGCACCTTCCGCTTGGCGTCGGAGCCGTCGCCGCGGACGTAGATGGGGCCGGTGCGCGGTTCGAAGATCGGCGAGTTGGGCGGTACCTCCTCGGGCATGTCGATGGCGCCCTGGAACCGTAGGGTGCGGACGAGCTCCTGCAGGAGGTCCCAGCCCTCCTCGTCGGGCAGGCCGAGGTCGGCCAGACAGCCCGGCAGCGCCCAAGAGGCCTTGCGGACCATCTCGACGCGCATCAGCCCGACGCCTTCGAGCGACTGGCGGTCGTCGAAGCTGATCGCCTCGTGGACCGTCCACTCGAGGGCCTCGCGGCGGGCGACGACGGAGGAGGCGTCCTCGTCGAAGACTCCCTCCCGCTTGGCAGCCAGGTAGGCGTAGTGGGCGAGGCCATCGAGCTTCGCCGGTTCTCGCTCCATCCGCTGGTGGTCGGCCAGCGCCATCGTGAGGATCCGGCGCTGTGCGAGTTTGCGGTGGGTGTCCTCCAGGTAGGGCGCGAAGTACGCGGCCGTCTGCCTGCTGTCGCTGAAGAACAGGAGCTTCCGACCGTTGCCGGGCAGATCCGACGAGGGCCCGTCCGCGGCGGGGAGTGCCTGATAGAGCGCGGAGCCGAGTACCGACGCCGAGGCCTCGCCGCCGCTCTCCAGGAGCCGGATCAACCGGGTGCCCCGCGCCCCGCACGCAGCACAGGAGCCGAGGGCCGCGGACTCGGACGACAGCAGCTGGACCGTCCGGAAGTCGGCGGCGGTGCAGTCGCCCGCACCGCAGTTCAGCGGCTGGTCGAGGTGCACGGCTCCGCAGCCGGTGCAGAGGTAACGCCGGTCGCCCTCGGTGGCCTTCTCCTCCTCGAGTGCGGCGTCGTCCTCGTCGTGGGGCGTGCGATCGGTGCTGTCGCCGTCCTCCAGCAGCAGCCAGGCGTGGCGTCGGTGCCCGCCCGCCTTCCACGGGACGTGGCGGGGGACCGGGCCGCTGTCGTCGAGCGCGCCGTGCAGGTGGGCGGCACCGCAGCGCTGGCAGCCACCGAGCTCGAAGACGACCCGCTCGCACGTCTCGCAGCGTTCCCGACGGCTCAACCCGAGGTGGGGGCCGTCCGGGCCGAGGCAACTGAATGCGCCCTCGGTGGCGCGCACGAAGAGGTGGAACCGCGACGAGAGCGCCGGGGACCGGTCGGGGGCCCGTAGCGCCCCCGCCAGGCGGACGAGGTCGGTCAGGTGCCGCTCCTGCTCGACGTCCTCACCGAAGACCGTGCGGGCGACGTCGGCGAACGGGCGTGGTCCCGTGGACAGCGCGGTGCGGAACGCCGTCAGCCGGGACTCCGAGCGGAGGGCGGCGACCGCGTCATCGGGCCCGTCCCAGCCGTGGTCGCGGGCGGCCTTCAGCACGTCGGTGTGATCGACGTGCGCACCCAGCCGGGCGTAGTCGCCGGCGGGGAGCGGCCCCCACGTCGGTCGGTCCGGGGCCGCGACGACGGTCGAGGTCACGAGGTCCTGCCTGCCCGGTGTGTCGTCGTTCCACTCGAAGGGCAGGTCGAAGAGGTCGGTCGCGAAGCGGGTCACCGCGGCCGGGGAGTCCTTGGCCCCGACCGTCGCGCTCGTCGCGATCGCCTGCAGGTCCCGGCCCGACGACACCCGGTCGCGGAGCCTGCGCAGGAGCATCGCGAGCTCCGCCCCCTTGGCTCCGTCGTAGACGTGGGCCTCGTCGACGACGACGAACCGCCACTGCCCGGCGTGGTCGCCCTCGAAGAGATCGAGGTCCTTCGGCCGGAGCAGGAGGTACTCGAGCATCGCGTAGTTGGTCAGCAGGATGTGCGGCGGCGTGGCGCGCATCTCGGCGCGGCTGAGCAGCTCGTTGGGCAGCCGGCGTTCGTGTGGATGGAGCTGGGCGAAGGTCGCCTCCGCGTCCCGCACGGAGTCCCGGGTCTCGCCGGTGTAGCGGCCGAAGGTGATCTCCGGCGAGTCCGCGAGCAGGTGCCGGAGCCGCTTCATCTGGTCGTTGGCCAGCGCGTTCATGGGGTAGAGCAGCAGCGCTCGCACACCCGGCCCGAGCCGACCGGCGGCGGACTCCTCGGCGAGGTGGCCGAGGATCGGCAGCAGGAAGCTCTCGGTTTTGCCCGAGCCGGTGCCGGTGGCGACCACGACGTTGCGTCCGGCCCGGACCTTGCGGATCGCCTGCTCCTGATGCCGGTAGAGCGGGCGGTCCGCGGGGAGCTCGGGCCCGGTGAGGGATATGAACCTCTCCGGGAGCACTCCCTCGGCCACGAGCTCCGCGAGGGTCGCGCCGGGCATATAGGCGGGCGTCGCCTCCAGCAGCGGTCCCTTGGTCAGCAGCGGGCTCGTGTCGATCATGTGCTCCAGCGCCGAGGCCAGGGAGGCGTCGCGCAGGGGAAGCAGGGAACGCAGGTATCGGCGGTAGCCGAGGGTGATCTCCCGGCTGGACTCCAGCGGATCGAACGTCACCGTTGCTCCTTCGCGGTGTCAGGCACGGTGGGCGTGCCAGTGGGAGACGAGGTACTCGGCCAGGGCGAGGTCGGAGGCGGCCGTGCCGGGGTCGGCGGCGACGACGGCGAGCCAGGCGACACGCAGGCCGGGCTCGGCCTCCGCCGCGTCCGGGTCCCCGTGCGCGGCGAGCCGGGCGACGATCGCGAATCCGAGCGAGACCTCCCGTGGGGAGGAGGCTCCGGGTGCGCGCACGTGCGTGAGCACCGAGAACAGCTCGCCGAACGCTGAGGCGTGCGCGAACGCGCGCAGCTCGTCCAGACCGGTGAGCGCGGTGGTGGCGGCAGGAGATGGAGCGTCCGTCACGTCGAGAAGCGGCTTCGGGGGCACGGGCCCGTCCCACCGTCGCTCGCCGGTCAGGATGTCCAACCCCGCGGGACTGGCATATCGTTCCGCGGCGTCGAGGAGCAGGGCCTCCTCCGTGCTCAGCTCAGCGGGAGACCAGTCCACGGCTCCGCTGCGGTAGGGCAGCAGCGGTGAGGTGAGGAGCAGCGACAGCAGGGGGCTGCTCTCCCAGAGCAGCGTGATCGCCTCGGGCCGGTCGACCCGGGCGAACCGGTGGGCGGCGAGCCCGGAGCGGACCAGGATGGGCACGGTTCGGTGCGCGGGCATCGCCGTACGGGCCCCGGCGACCAGCGCGGCGTACGGACGCTCGCCGAGGACCGCGGCGCACTCCTGGGTGACGAGCGCTCGGCTGCCCGCGTCGGTCGCGGGTCCGCCTGCGTCCGCAGCCGCCCAGAGGAGGCGGTAGGCGGCGATCCCGGTGGGCGGGGGCGCCTGGCCGGCCAGGTAAGCAGCCGCCTGGAATTCCACTCCGGACAGGGCGGTCGGCACCCGGTTCGGGTCGCCGATGCGGAAGGACCGGTCTGTCCGGCTGGCGAGGTGGGGTGCGCCAACCCGGACGTCCAGCAGCCCACCGTGGACATAACCCGGGCCGAGCGGCACGGCGGACTCGCCGGGCGCGACGGTGACCTCCCACGGCCGGAGCCATGGCGTAAGCGGCGACGTCACCCGCACGACGAGCTCCGGTGCGGGGTCCCGGTCGACCAGACGCAGCTCGTCGCCGCGGCGGAGCACCGCCTCGGCCACGGCGGAACCGCGGATCCGGGCGACCTGCGCGGTGAAGCCGTCGCCGAGCACGAGCGAGAGCGCGAGGCTGCCGTCGGAGCGCACAGAGTCGAGCAGCGCGGCGAGCCGGTACCGGTACACGCCGTCGGCCACTCGGGCTCCGCGGACCAGCTGGTCACGGCCGCCCGCGGGATCGGTGGCGACCAGCGCGGGGACGTGACCGAGCGCCTCGCGGAGGCGGGCGGGCAGCTGCACGTCGAGGCATGCGCCGTGGGCAAGGTCGTCGAGGGTGAAGGCCTCGGGCCGGACGCCCCAGACTCCGTTCTCTCCCGCCACCCGGCGCCGCAGCGCGCAGTGGGGGAGTTCGACCACGGCGTCCAGGCGGTGCGTCGAGTCCGCGGCACGGATCGTCACCGATGTCCGCATCTCGATGGACTTCAGCGACACGACGGAGGGGACCAGCACCCCGGCGGGGGCGCTGAGCTTGACGTCGGCGGAGGTGAGTCCGCCGTTCTCGCGAAGCAGCCGCAGTCGGCGCTTCGTCGTCAGCGTGACGCCCTGGGCGAGGGTTACCGATGCCCGCACCGGCGACTGCCCCGGCGCCGAGGCGGCGACGCGGAACCGCCCCACCAACGGCCCCGTCGACCCGTCCGCGAGTGAGACGACGGCACCACCGAAGGCGGTCCACCGCCGGGGGAGCGCCGCGCCGTCGCGGAGCAGCTCGACGGTCCAGGTCTGGCTCGCGCCTCCGGGCAGACGGAGCCGCGGGGGCTCCCCGTGGACCGGCTCGCCGTCCGGCCCCAGGAGCCCCTCGATGGGTTCGCCGAGCAGCAGGTCGGCTCGTTCGGTGCTCTGCACCGGCCGCCAAGGACCCGGCGGCGGCCCGAAGTCCACCGCCGAGCGGATGGCAGCCGCGCCGGCGAGCGACACCCGCGCGAGCCACCACCGGGACCACCCGACGGGCGGCGTCGCGTGCTCGAGGACCTGCCAGGTCCCGTCGACCGCGTCCGCCGTGGGGGTGCCGAGGTGGAGAACCCAGACCTCGCCTGCGGGCAGGGCGGCACCGGCGGGCAGCCGGGCTCCGGTGTCGTCGAAGACGACGAGCGGGTCTATGACGTCGACGACGTCGACGACGTGGACGCCACCGAGCACGTCCGTGCAGGTCGCGATCCGCGACGGCCGCGCCAGCAGGAACCCTCCACCGGCGCGAGGACACTTGCCCCCGCCCACCATGACGGAAGCCCCGTGGCGTTCGTCGGGGAAGGCGACGACGAGTGCGCCCCGTTCGAGATCAAGCCGCAGGAGTGGAGCACCCACCACCGACCCGACGGCGCCGCTGGCCCGCACAGCAGCGGTCAGGCCCGGCGAGTGAATGTGGCCTCGCAGTTCCGGGTGCATGTCCCATGCGTGAGCCCATCCTGCGAGCCAACCGGTCACCGGACCGCCGAGCAGCGTCGCCAGGGAGGCCGCGAGATCCTCAGCGCGCCGGGCTAGCCATGCCGTCGCGACAAGGGTGCAGGCGGGCCACTTGGCGAAGACCGTGCCTGGATCGGAATCGGGCGCCTCGCGGAGGCGGAGCCTCTCGTACGCTGCGAGCGCTCGGAGGAGGAGCTCACGGCGGTGGGCTTCGCCCTGGTCGGGGTCCGCGCCGATCGCGCCGACGAGATCCCCGTTGTACAGGCGCTCGGAGTCGTCGAGCAGGTCACGAGGCCGAACCGACGGGGACGTGGGCGAGGGGGCTTCGTGATCGCGAAGCGTCGGTAGCTCCATGCCCGTCCCCCTTGCCCTTACCCCTACCGCGCCACGCATGATCGACTCAGCGCGGATGCGGCAGAGTGCGATCGTTTCACCCTTGTGGGTTACGGTAGTGCGCAGGGGTCACACGGGAGCGGCGAGCATTCATCGAAGGACCGCGTCCCACTGTTTCGCGCTGAGCCGAACTGGCACCCGTCCGCGGGCATCGAGACGATCCGCGGCCGCCTTCCGCACTGGTAGCCGGGGTCGCGAGCGATCCCGAGCAGGTGGGTGGTCATCAGTCGACCTGCACGATGGTGCCGGGACGGCTGAACGAGGTCGGATCGGCTGCGTCGGCGAAGGACCACGAGGTGATCGTGGCCGACGACGGAACGCGGTAGACGTAGGTCATGTCGGCCTCGAATCCGGGCTGCACGGCGTCGTTGCAGTAGGGGTTGCCCTGGATCTTGTAGAGGCCATCGAGCGCGTCGAACTTCCTTCCACGGTCGTCGATGAGCACGTTCGTGATCGGCGAGCTGCAGGTGAGGTCGATGCTCTTCTGTCCGTCATTGACGACGTGAGTCCGGACGGCGAAGTAGCGGGCGTCGTCACCCGGTCCCTGAGGTGCGTAGGTCGCCGAGGCCGACCCTGCATTGTCGGACACCATGACGTTCGGCACGAACTCCGCGGAGGTCACGGTCAACGTGATGCCCACATCGGTCAGCTGGTCACCCACCTCACCCTGCGCCGCGGGGGCGGACGCGACCGGAGTTCCTCCTCCGCCGGTCGGGGACGAGGCCGACACCGTCGGGTCGGACGCCGTGGGACCTGCTGCTGGTGTGCCGGTTGGCGCCAGAGCCAGCGCGACGATCACCGCCGGCACGGTAGCGATCACCCCGCCGAGCGCCATGCCGCCGAACAGCAGGGGCCATCGACGCGGCCGAACAGGTGCGGCGGGCGCCACCGGCTCGTCGGGCCATGAGTTCTGCGGCGGGATCGTCGGCGCGACGTACCCCGTGACGAACGACTCGGTGGAAGGCGGCTGGGTGGTCTCGGACATCCCGTGCTCCTTGGGTCTGACGGCCGGACGTGTTGCGGCCGAACGGCCGATCCACCCTCGTGTCGCGCGATACCGTTTGCCCGTTTCTGACTTCATCACTTTCGATGACTGTCGCGCTCCTCTTCGGGCGAAGCCACCGCAGCGCCGCGTCCGGTGTGAGGGTGATCCGCTCTGAACATGCGCGTCGCCGGTCGCGATGTAGTCGACCAGGTCGACGACGATCTCCGCACCGGCGGGCGGCAGAGGCTCGCCTCCTGTCAGCGGCATGAACGTCCGCCACGAGACGGCGTGGCGGGGCCGCTCGTGGCAGAGCGGTGCTGCTAGACCCCGCGCTGGATCACCGATAGCTCGTCGCGGGCTCGGGTGGCGGCGACGTAGGTCAGGGAGCGGGTGCGGAGTTCTGCATCGTGGCGGCCGGACTCGTCGAGGACGGCGAGGCGGGCGGTCTCGGCAGTGGAGCGTTGCCCGACGTCCGCGAGGACGACCTTGGTGAATTCCATGCCCTTGGCTCGGTGCATGGTCATCACCAGTGGCTTTCCCGCGGTGGGCTGCTCGCGATCCACGGCGCGGACCGGGACGCCGCGTTCGGTCAGGCCGGTGACCACGCGTTCGCGCTGGAAGCGGTCCTGGACCAGGACCGCGATGGTCTCGGGGGCCTCACCGGCCTCGAGCCAGCCTGTCAACCGGGCGGCGATCGTGTCGAGCTCGCCGGTCAGTGAGTTTACCGGCTCGATCCGCGGGTTCGGGCCGGAGCGGGCCGACCGGTAGCCCGTCGCCTCAGGTTCCTCCTCTAGGTCCACATAGGAACCGCCGTCGAGGATCGAGAGCGCGTAGTACAGGTTCTGGGCGGTCGTGCGGTAGTTGAGTGTGAGCCGCCGGGAGCGGCCGACGATCTTGATGCCGTAGCGGCTCAGTACCGTCCGAGGACCGTAGATGCGCTGGTGGGAGTCCTCGGCGATGAACAGGTCGTCCGCTCCGTCGGCTGCCAGCGCGCGGAGCAGCTGCCAGTGGGCGGGGGAGAGGTCCTGGCCCTCGTCGACCAGGACGTGGTCGGCGAGCGGGCCGGTCTCTCGCAGCCGCGCGGCGGCGACGGCGGCGGCCTCGCCGAAGTCCAGCGTCCCGTCGATGCGGTTCTGGGTCCGGTAGGCAGAGATCAGCGACCAGACTGCGGACCGTTTGGCCCGGTCGAGCGCGACGCCGCGCCCGGGGCGCCGCACGCGGAGGTACTCGGCCTCGGTACCTACGGCGTGGGGCAGGACGATCAGCGAGTACTCGGTGGCCAGGAACGTCTCGTTGGCGATCTCGGGCGGCAGGTCGGTGCCCGCCGTGTCGAGGACGGCCCGCCAGCGGGTGCCGGGGACGCGGCCGTTCGGGCTCGACCGCTCCTCACCCAGCACTGCCTGCACGGCCTTCGCCACGTCGCCGCCGCGGATCACCGCGGCGGCGAGAGCATCGACGCCAGCGATGAACACACCGGGATCGCCGAGCTTCGCGGCCTGTGGCACCCGCGGGTCGAGCTGCGCGAGGCTCTCGCGGAGAGCGTCGGCAAGGTTCGTGGTGAACGTCGTCAGAACGATGCGGGCCTGTGGGTTCTGCCGGGCCAGCCGCCGCGCGCGGTGGACGAGCACGACCGTCTTGCCGGTCCCCGCGCCGCCGGACAGCCGGAACGGCCCGTTGTAGTCCTTCGTGACGTAGGTGCGCTGCTCGGGATGCAGGAACACCCGCCACGCGCCGAAGTCCCCGTACTCGATGACCCGACGCAGCTCGTCCTGGTCGTCGATGAAGGCGAATTGCGCGGCGGCGGCCGGCTTGCGGAGCGAGACGAGGAGCTGGTCGTCCTCGGTGCCGGTCGTCGGCGCCGGGTCGTCCAACTGGAGCTTGTCGTGGATCTCGTCGATCGAGTCCGTGCTGGTCAGGTCGACGAGCAGGAGCCCGATCCAGCCCTCGTGCCGCTGTGCGAGGGCGAGGACGGCGTCCTCGTCCGTCGCGGCGAGGGCGGCGTCGGCGATCTCCTCGGGCAGGCCGAGCCGGTCGACGAGCGCGGTCCGCGTCCGTCCGCGCCGAACCAGCAGAGGCTTGTCGACGACCGGTTCGTCCGCCTGCACGACGGCCTCCGGTTCGGCGACCACAGTGGCGGCCGGTTCCGGCACCGTCGGTTCGGGCACGGCGGGTGCCTCCGTCCCCGCGGGCGTCTCCTCGATCTGCGGTAGCCCGTTGACCGGGTTGACTTTCAGCCGGACGCGTTCGGCGACCTTGTTCGCCTCGTCGTGTGGCCAGACGCCGTGGATGACGTAGTGCCGCTCCCCGTCGCCGTCGAGGCGGAACATGACCGCGCGCCAGAAGTCGTCCACCCGGCCGGTGCGCACCCGCGGGTCCGCGGACCCCTGGATCGGCTCGACGTGCAGCCCCGGGACGGTGTCGTCCGCCGACAGCTTCTGCAGGAAGGCCATCGCCTTCGACCGCACCGAGCCGTCGAGCTTCTTCGGCCACTTGGTCATGATGAGCGTGGGCACTTACGCCTCCCCGGCCTTGCTGAGCTGCGCGATGATCGCCGCCGGATCGGGCGGGACGACGACCCAACCGGCCGCCGCCAGGTCCGTGCGGTCCTCGGCGGGCATGTCCTCGGTCTCGACGACGACGTTCAGGCTCGGCCAGGCGACGTCGATCATGATCCCCTCGGGGCTCTCCCCGCCGATCGCGGGCGCCAGCGGGGCGCCCGCCGCGGCGAGGGCGAGCACGAGCTCACGCTCCGAGCCGGCCCGCGCCTGGTCGGCCGCCCTCGCCCAGTCCTCGGGGAGCTCGGGAAGATCGGCCGAGGCTGCGGGCGCCGTCACCGGGACGGCGGCGGGCGTGGCGCCCAGCGTCGTCGTCGAGACAGCCGTGGGCCAGTCCCGCAGCGCGAGCGCGTTCGAGAGCCGCAGCCACTCCCGCCACGAGTCGCCGTGCGCGGCGTCCAGCACCTCGGCGCGGTCGTCGAGGACGAGCGCGGTGGCGACGAGCGGGCCGTCCAGCTCGATGGCGACCGCGCAGGACCCGGAACGCCAGACCATCGCCTTGCGCGGACCCGAGGACGCCGCGTCCGTGCCGAGCAGCACCCTCCGGGCCGCCTCGGGGAGCTCGGCCTCCGCCGGGAGCAGGACGACCGAGGTCTGGGCCAGCAGGAACATCGGCACCGCCCGCGCCACCGACCGGACGTGCGCGGGCTCGGGGGAGGACACCCAGCCGAGGAGCCAGTCGACCGGGCCCGAGCGCAGCGCCTGGTAGGCGGCGGGCGAGGCCATGAACTGAGCATTCGCCATGAGCTGTCCGACGGTGGCGTCCGAGTACCAGGCCGGTGCGGTCACGGAGCCCTCTTCCGCCGCGACCACGTCCCGCGCCGACACCGAGACCACCACCCGCCCGGTGTCCCGCAGGATCTGCCGCTTGGCGGCGTCGTCGGCGAGCCGGTTGTGCGTCACCGTCGCGTGGAACGTGAGCCCGTCGGTGAAGATTGCGACCGCGGGCACCGAGGCGTCATTGGTCTCCAGCACGAAGTCCGGGCGCGAGTTCTCGACGTTCACCTGCGGCGTCAGCGTCCACTGCCGCGGCTGCCCCGGGATCGTGAACCGTACGGAGTTGCCGAACGGGCCGGGGACTTCTTGGGTCGCTGCGCCGATCTTCTTGAGCCGCTCCACGAACACCTTCCGGAAGCGCTGTTCGAGGTGGGACTCGGGGTCCTCGGTCGGCGGGACCTCCGTGATCGTCCAAGCCGGCACGTCGTCAAGGCTGGAATCGTCAGGCCGGAACCCGAGCAGCGTGCGCAGGTGCCGTTCCGCCGACGCCCGGGATGCCCGTCGGACCGGGCCGGGCGCGACGAACGGGAGCAGGCAGCGGTGGCAGGCCAGACGAGGCTCGGTGCGGCACCCGCAGTCCCGCACCCGCTCCCACGCCGTCGCCAGCAGCGATCGCAGCACGTCAGACTGGACGAGCTCCGCCAGATAACCGGTCCCACCGGGGACTGCGTCGTGCAGCAGGATCGCCTCGTGGTTGTCCGAGCCGTCGCTGAGCGTCGGGTCGACGACGTGCTCCACCCGGATGTGGTCCGGGTGCCCGCCGAGCTGCTCCCGCAGCCCGAGCAGCAGCGCGGCGGCCAGACTGGGGGCGGCGAAGTCGTCTCCGATGGTCACCGCGCTGGGCAGCCGGAGCAGCAGGCCCTGCGTCCGTAGCGTCCGGGACAGCGCGACGGTGGTGGTGTGCTCGTCCGTCGACGTCCGGTACCGACACCACGGCCGGTGTTCGTGCGCCTTGTTCTGGCCCGCGTCCGTGTCCAGCTTCCCACAGCCCTCGCACACCCGGAACAGCGCGCCGGAGATGTCCTCACCGGCGATCGTGCGGGTGGCGCCGTGCCCGGCGGTTCCGAGGTTGACCCACCGGATCGTGAGCGCCTTCAGGTACGTGCAGCCGAGCCCGATGTCCTCAGCGAACCACCGGTCCCCGAAGTCCGCCGGGTCCACGTCCGCCGCCGTGACGACCTGGAAGTAGCGGTTGTCCCGCTGGTCGCGCCGGTCGGTGATCGTCGCCTCGTCGCGGCGGATCTCCGCGGTGACGTGCGACAGCTCGACGACCCCGAGCCGCTGCCCCATGTCGCCGACACCGCTGCTCCCGCACCGCGGGCACGTCGGCACAGACTTGGTCTTGCCCTCCGCGTCGACGTCTACGGCGTAGCCGCAGGCCGGGCAGAACACCCACGGTCGGATCGCCACCCCGTCCACCCCGAGGTCGACGGCGTCGATGGTGATCTCCAGCCCCCGTGCGTAGAAGCGGGCGCCGGGCGCGAACTCCCGGATGGCCTGCGCGGAGCCGCGCTGGATCCGGGCGTGGTCGGTCTGGAACTCCTTCGAGTCCGGGTTCATCCAGCTCAGCCCGACGTCGAGAGTGACGTTGTCGTCGAGCAACGTGTAGTTGGGCAGCAGCCCGTACTCCTCGAGCACCCCGATCCAGTACTCGCCCTGCAGGTGCGCGAGCTGCCCGGAGGTGAGCCTCCGCGCCGTCTCGGCGGAGCGTTGGGCACGGCGGTCGTCCTCGGTGGCGGCGGTGGACTGGGCCTGTGCGATGAGGGCGGGCAGGGCGTCGTCGATCGCCTGCTGCCGGTGCTTCAGCTCCTCGACGGTGCCCTGCCATCGGCCGCTCGCCGCGTGCACCTGGGCGGCGAACGCGCTGGTCCCGGGCCCGTTCGGCGTGGCCAGCCACGTCCGCAGCCCCCCGACGACGTCGTCCGGCAGCGCGCTGAACGCGCCGAGGAAGCGGTCGAGATGGTCCGACGCGTGCGTCTCGGCGTGGGTGATCAGGTCGCCGAGGAACGTGCCGGGCTGGCTGGACCCGATGGCGCTGCGGGCCCGACGCGGATGGGGCCGGGTCTCGTCGCGGGCGAACTCGTCCGCCAGGTGTGCGGTGTACTGGCGGCGCAGGATCTCCTCGGCGCGCAGGTAGGTCGCGGGCGGCCGGACCTCGCCGTTGATCACCGAGAGCGGATCGCCGAGCTTGGGCAGCTGCTCGCCGCGCCCGGTGATGAACGCGAGGTTGAGAGCGTTGCCGGTGAGCCGGCCCGCGCGGCCGACGCGCTGCAGGTAGGAGGCGACGGTGCGGGGGAGCGAGGCCAGGACGACGGCGGAGAGGTCGCCGATGTCGATGCCCATCTCCAGGGTCGGGGTGGCGACGAGGACGTTCGGCGCCGCCGGGCTGTCCTGTGCGCCCTTGAACCCGTTCTCGTAGGCCAGCCGGACCTCGTCCTCCAGCAGGCTCGTGTGTTCCCGCGCGACGACCCGCCGCATGTCCGGGGAGGCGTAGAGCCGCTGGTAGAAGTTCTCCGCGAGCGGGCTCGCCTGCAGCCGTCCGGTGCAGGTCACGAGCATGCACGGGGCGCCGGTGAGCTGCTCCACCGTGGTCGTCAAGCCGGTGACCGGGGCCCGGCAGGTGCCGCAGACCAGCAGGTTCCGGCCCGCCGCGAGGTCGTCGGCGGAGGTCGGGCTGACGACCACGCCGCCCGCCGGGATGGCGAAGACCGCCGCCCCGGAGGTGCTGGTGATCGAATTGAGGACCTGGTCGCGGACGAGCTGTTCGAGCAGCAGCCGGGCCAGCCGGCCGCCGTCGGTGGGGCTCACGTCGAGCACCCGGGAGGTCCATTGCGCGTACCAGGATTTGGGCGGGGTGACCGGCTCCAGGCCCTCGCCCGCGGGGTCCCCGCTCCCCCCGATCCGGGGATAGCCGGGCGCCGGGCGGCCCTTGGGGAAGGCGGGCATCCCGTCGCCGCGCGGGCGGCCGCCGGAGACCCACCAGCGGTTGCCGTCCTCCTGGCGGTAGCGCTCGAACCACGGGTGCTCGATGGCGCCGAGCGACCGCATCCGGTCCAGCAGCCCCCGCACCCACTGCAGCAGCACGCGGTCCGGCTGCTCGCCGTCCGCGGTGTCCGATCGCGTCTGCACCGCGACGCCGGAGAGCACCTTCCGCGCCGCCGCGATCATCTTCGGCGGCTGACCGGCCTCGACGCCGACGGCCGCGGAGCCGGTGAGTTCCAGGGTGCGGCCGGTGCGGGAGTTGAGCCCGAACTCCAGCATCGCGTCCAGCGCGAGCCGCTTCTTCACGCGGCTCTGGACGGCGATCGGGATCTGGCGGTACTTCTCAGCCGTCCAGAATGGAGTGAACGACTCGCGGTCCGCGCAGTCCGGTGCGAGGAGGCGGTAGCGGTCCGAGGCGTCGTCTCCTGCGCTGCGCATCACCTCGTCGACCAGACCGTCGAGCGTGAGCGGCCCGTCCGCGACGGCCTCGCGCAGCACCGCGCGCAGCGTGAGGGTGTGCGAGCGGGCCTGCACGAACCCGGCGCGGTGCGCGGCGTCCTGCACGGAGTCGGTGAAGACCAGCGCCTTCTTCTCGCTCGGCGCCACCTGCGCCGACCCGAACAGGGTGGACAGGGACACCGACAGCAGCGTCGCGATCGCGCTGCCCAGGAACCGGATCCCGTCCTCCTGCCCGCAGGCGGGGCAGGTGTCCTTGCGGGATTCCTCGTCCGCCTCCTGCCCTGCGTGGGTGAGCACGGGCAGCACCCAGCCGTCGCGCAGGTCGGGATCGTCCTCGGCCGGGGTGGCGGTGAGCAGCTCGCGGGTGCGGACCGAGAACCAGGCCAGTCCGGACGCCGGTGACTCACCGGCGAACACCGCGTCCGCCTCGGTGGCCGCGGACATGAGCGGCCGGAAGCGCCCTTCGCGGCTGGCGTGGTCGCGGCGGATGGAGTCGTCGTTCGCGGCGAGGCTGCCACCGACCGGCGCCAGCCCGACGCCCCAGCCGGACCGCCCGCACCGCCGGCAGTACAGCGCGGGGAACGACGGCCGGACGTCCTCGGCGTCGTGCACCCCGGTCGGCGGGCCGTCGTCTCCCCACCGGAACACGGCGGTCGGGTCGGCGGCGCGGTCGATGCGGGTCAGCTCGCGAACCCACAGGTGCGCCTCGACGGACAGCGCGTCCCGCCCGATCGCGGCCCGGACGTGCCCGAGCGCGGCGACGACGCGGGACAGCAGGCCCTCCCACGCCGGGTCGCGCCCGGTCGCGGCGAGGCTCGGCGTGGCCGTCGGCCCCACGACCCGCTCGACGAGTGCGCTCAGGCTGAGTGCGTCCCCGGACTCGCGCGCCATGGCCGCGACGAGCGGGTGGGCCTGGCTCAGCCGCAGCAGCAGGTCCGCGCCCGCGGTGGCGAAGTCGCCGGGCTCCTTGCCGTAGAGCAGCGCGAACACGGCCCGCGCGAGCTCGGCGCCGTCGGGATCCTCGCCAAGCACGTCGAGCGCGGTGTTGAGCTCGGCGACGCGTAGATCGGAGATCGCGGTGGGTTCGAGGCCCATCGCGGTGAGCACGGCGGCTGAGCCCGCGGCCCACTCGTCGTGGGTGAGCCGCGACTCCGTGACCACCGCGTCCGGCCCGAACGGCTCCCCGAACACGGTCTCGGCGAAGCCGAGCATGACGCCGGGATCGCCCTTGTCGCCGAGGGTGGCGGACGTGGCGACGGGGGTGATCCGGCCGAGCGGCCGCGCCCGGTCCTCATCGGACAGTCGGGGGTCGGTGTCGCTCCAGTAGCTCTTGAGCGTCATCCCGAGCCGCCGCAGCAGCATCGCGACGTCCGTGCCCTGCGCGCCGTCGTAGGTGTGGAACTCGTCGAGCACCAGGTACCGCAGGCTCGTCGCTGACGCACGCCAGATGTTGCGGTCCGAGTGTCGCAGCAGAAGCTGGTCGAGCATCTTGTAGTTGGTGAGCAGGATGTCCGGCGGCTCGTCCTGGATGATGCCGCGGTCGGTGATCAGCCCGTCCTCGGTGACCATCGTGCGCGGCGCGTCGTTCTGCCCGGTGTAGAGCGCGGCAGTGACCGAGCGCAGCGCGGCGTTCTGGGTGATGAAGCTGGTGAGGCGAGCGGCCTGGTCGTTGGCCAGGGCGTTCATCGGGTAGAGGATCAGCGCCTTCGTCCCGGTCACGCCCTCGCGCTTGGCCCGCAGCACGTGGTCGAGGAGCGGATAGAGGAACGCCTCGGTCTTGCCGGATCCGGTGCCGGTGGTGACGAGCGTGGGCAGCGGCCTGTCGTTGGTGAGTGAGGAGAGCCGCGCGAACGCCGCCGCCTGATGCCCGTAGGGCGTGTGCCCCTCGTACCACTCCAAGCTCTGCCGCCAGCCCTCGTCGGCCGGCCGGAACGGCAACCGCAGGCGCACGTACGGCCCCTTGAACATCCCGGACTCGGGATCGCCGAGGAAGCGATCGAGGGCGTCGCGTGCGCCGGGATCGGTGAGGCCGAACGTCGTGGTCAGGTAGTCGACCAGGCTGTGCCGGATGCTCCCGGCCTGGATCGTGGGGAGGAGCTCACTCATGAACGCTCCGCAAGCCGCCGCTCGAACTCCGCATACGCGACCCGCATGTCGTGCTCACGGTCGAGAGTCTGGAACGGAAGCTCATAGGTGTAGGTGTTGCCCGCCTGGTTCGTGGCGGTGCGCTCCTCCTCAGAGATCCGCTCGCCCTTCTTGCGCCAGACGGTGAGCACCGAGTTCGGCACAAGGCGGCCGTTTGCGTCGTAGAAGTAGGTGTTGCGGTCATAGCCGTAGAGGACCGCGAATTGCGTGCGATAGATGGTGCATAGCTCGTCGAGTGTGAGGCCGAGTGCAAGGGCGACGATCGCGTCGATCTCGACCAGCGCCTGCCGGCGGTCGGCGGCGATGCGGAGGGGTGTGTCGCGAGTCCACGCCGGTTCAAGTGTCCCTAGCGGCCGTCGTTTCTGGTGATCCAATCCGCCCGTCCACGATGCATTCCGCATATCTTCGGTAAAGGCCGCACGCCATAGCTCTTCGTATGCTGACGTGACGCAATTCAGGCGGAGGATGCGGACAAGAATTTCCGGTTCTAGGGCATGCCCTTTGGGGATAACAGGCAGTTTCTTGACAATTCCTTGATTTACAGTTGACGGGCTTGAGGTGCGAACTAGTGCATCAGAGATCAGTGAGCTCATAGAGGCTGCCGCTCTGAGCATGTTAGTCACGTCCGTCACTGATGTGGCACTAATTACTGCATTAACATGCGCCGAGCCCGGAGGGATCACGCAGGGAGTGAGTGTTCGTTCACCGGTGTTTGCGGCCATATTTCGCCAGGCCACTCGGTAGTAGTCGCGTG
Organism: Pseudonocardia sp. 2-7; assembly: GCF_056341085.1. Classification (NCBI taxonomy): domain Bacteria; kingdom Bacillati; phylum Actinomycetota; class Actinomycetes; order Pseudonocardiales; family Pseudonocardiaceae; genus Pseudonocardia; species Pseudonocardia sp. 2-7. Next base: position 3,459,188 of record NZ_CP094507.1, on the reverse strand, counting down.
CTGGCACCGGCTCCGCTGCATTGCCCCAATCCGTGTAGGCGCAGTCGTATTCGTAACTGTCGCCAGCAGGCTTGTAGGCTGTAGCGGGTAGTGCTGTAGGCGCGAGTGTCTCGAAATCGGTGACGGACCAGTCCTTGTTGCTCAGTAGTGTCTCATTGGGCACCTTGTACATTGGGGTTCCAACGAACAAGTGAGGTCCTTGAAGGATCGCTTCATCCCAGCTGGACGGGACTCCCCATTGTGATTCGAAGTACCCTGCCTGCCGGTCGATGGTCTCATTCCAGCCCTGGGAGAACTTGAGATCTAATGCTCCAAGCCGGCTGGATTTAGAGAGCTTCTCCAGCATTGCGGCTGTCGCTTGGTTCACGGCGTAGACCATCCGGGTGTGTTGCACCGGAACCTCGGGTGTCTCGAGAAGAGCGTGCCAGGTCCTCAGCGTCTGGTCATCTACCTCGGTGATTCGAGATTGGTGCGGCCGCAGGTCCCACTTCCCGGACGCATCCTTGAGCCCAGGCTCTGCGCCTGAACCATCGTGGAGGATTGATCGCGCGGCTGTTTCGGGATGGTACATAGACGTTGCCATCCGAAACTTCGGCTTCAGAACTGAGTGACCGTATAGGTGGACGCCGTAGGTGACAAGGTTGTGGACTTCGAAGAGCTGAAGTTCGTTGACAAACTGCCAATGTCTACGGAGTCGACTGTACGTCGCTGCACGCAATTGACCTGCCTTCTCGTCCGTGAAATGGGATTCTGGATGGATGAGTCCGACGAGGCCGGTGTTGGACATGTGGAGCCATGTCTGTTGCATAAAGCAGCGATATAGATCCGGCCGAAGGCCGCGTGAGTGAGGATACTGGGCGGACGAACTGACAAATCGAGATACGCCAGTGGAGTCGGTTGTGCCGTTTACGACGAACTCCTGTGCCCCCGACCTAGAGAGGGTCTCAAGGCGCTTACTCGCGATCTGAGCCTGGCTAGGCTTGAGCGCTAGCTTCCACCAGGGGTCGCTCTCCGCAAGGAGGGCGTCGAGGTCAAGGTCCGGCCGTACCCATGGTGGATTCCCTAGCTGTAGATCGAAGCCGCCACCAGCGGCGAACACGGTCGCGAAGTCGAGGTTCCAGTGGAAGAAGCCTTGTTGCTTCGCCACTCGCTCGCACACCACCAGCCACGGATGCTCGACCAGCAGAGCCTTGATCGGGCGGGCACCGGCGAAGTCCAGTGCCAGTTCCTCGGCCTCGCCCAGTTCCTCCCAGCTGGTCGCCTCGCCGAGCGAGATCTGGCCGGCCGTTCGCTCAGCCTTGCGAGTGTGCTCCTTGCCGAACTCCGGGTTACGGCCGAGCAGGGCCTGCAGCCCCGCGATCCACTGGTCCACAGTGGGCGGTTCGACTCGCATTCCATCGACCGTGACTACAGCGTCGGTGAGTGGCCAGAACCAGAGCGCGGTCCAGGCGTCCATGACCCGTCGCAACCGCCGGTAGGCGCCGGATTCGTCCTTGAGCGAGTCCTCGATCTCCTCGCGCGTCACCTCACCGCCCGCGGGGAGCGAGCCCGCGCCCCACACCGGGATGGACCGGCGGATCTGCTGCTCGGCGATGTGTAGGCGTCGATAGCTGATCTGCCACAACGCTTCGACGCGGTTCGCCAGCTCCGCCAGCGCCGCGACCTGCGCCTTCGACGGCTTGGTCTTCGTGGCCCCGCGCCAGGTCTTGAGCTTCTTCACCGCGTCCGGGACCAGGCTCGCGGCCTCCTTGGCATCCGCGGCCGCGCCCCAGCCGTCGGCAGGCAACAAGAAGTGGTGGATGCCGTCGCCGAGGTCGGAGGCGATCCGGCCGGCCTCGATGTCCGCGGGCAGCGAGGTGAGCGGCAGATCCTTCGGCACCGCGGAAAGCCAGCTCTTGTCCGCGACCTGGCTGCGGCGGTACACCGCGCGGCGGGCGCCGATCAGGGAGTTGCCGCGCTTGAGGTGCAGGCCGAACCACGGGGCGGAGAGCCCGGAGACCATGGTGTCCAGCCACAGCGAGATCTCGGCGAGCTCGACCGCGGTGGCGTTGAGGTCTACGCCGTAGACGTTGTGCAGCGCCAGGTAGGCCTTGACCTCCTGCAGCCGGCGCGGGTATTCGTCCGGGTCGATGCGCTCGCCGAGCTCCTCCTGCCGGCGCTTGAGATACTGCTCCGCGAGCTGCCGCACCGCCTCGATGGCGAACGCGCCCGAGCCCAGCGCGGGCTCGCACACCGTGAGGCCGAGGATCTCCTCAGCGCTGGTGCGCGATCCGTCCTGGTCGAGCAGCTCTTCGAGGGCCTGTCCAACGGTGAAGCGGGTCAGCACCTCGGGGGTGTAGTAGGAGGCGGACTGCTGGCGCTCCCGGCCCGCGAGCCGGAACACGAACGACCCGGCCTGGTGCAGGACCGGCTTCTTCTCGCCCGTCCGCGGGTCCTCGGCCTTCACGAAGTCCGCGGCAGCGATGCCCTCGGACCGGCTCACCGGCACGACCCACGAGCCCTTGCTGCTGTCCCCGCCCTTCGCGACCTCGTAGAGATCGGTCTCGGCGAAGAACCCGGTGTAGGACATCAGGCCCTCGTACACCGCGCCGAGCTGGTTGATGCCGAGCTCGGCGTAGGAAATGAAGCCGCGATCCTTCCCGCTGCGCTCCTTGCTCAGCAGCAGATGCGCGAGCACCTTCTGCAGCGCCGCGTTCCCCAGCCCGACGGCGTCGATGAACCGCGTGGCCTTGGGCAGGAACAGGTCCGCGCGCAGGGCGTTGAAGTGCAGTCCGTCGGAGGGGCCGGCGCCGTCCTCGTCGTCCGACTCGACCTCGACCACCGCGGGTGCGTGCCCGGTGTCGACCAGCCCGAACAGCACGGAGAGGGACTCGTAGAGGTGCGTGCCCGCCTGCGCCCGCGGGGTGGCGAGCTCGACCTGCACCAGCTCGCGGAGGCGGTCGAGGCTGTAGCCGGCGTCGTACTCCGCGGCACCGGCGGGCAGCACCCCCAGCTCGGGGGAGGCCTCGGCGTAGAGCAGGAACAGCACGCGGTAGAGGAATCGCAGGGACTGCTTGGCCAGCTCGTTGGCGTCGGCACCCGGCAGCGGTTCGAGGCCCTGCGCCTTGCGCCGGGCCACCACCTCGTTCGCGATGATCTCGATGGAGAGCCGCACGCCCTCGCGGAGGTCCTTGGACACCCCGACGGTGTGCTTGACCGACTTCTCGAGGGTCTCCAGCCACCAGAGCTTCCCGGCGGCGTCCGGCGCGACGGACTCGGCGGACAGGCAGGTCAGCGCGCGGTCGATCTCCCCGCCGCGCTTGGTCTCGTTGCGCTCGCAGATGAGCTGCAGGTCCACGGCGAGGTAGCGGCCCTCGGCCCAGCGCTCCTGCTCGGCGAGGATGATCCACCGCCCGGCCAGGATCAGGGCGAGGTCCGGGGCGGCGGACTCGTCGACGAACAGCGCCGACACCAGCCGCGCGGCCGAGGTGAACTCCGGCCCGTCCTCCTCTAGCGCGAGCGGCTCCAGCAGCGTGGGCTGGTCCTTCGCCAGGGCGTCCTCGTGCGTGACGGCGGGGCGGGCGAGCACCACGGCCAGCGGCGCCCGCTCGGTGATGCCCGCCGCGGAGATCCGCCACAGCGGCCCGGTCTCGGCGACCTGCAGGCCGTGCTGGCGCAGCTCCAGGACCTGCACGATCTCGGTGTAGACCTCGCGGGCGGCCTTGGCGACGGTCTCGGAGTCGTGCACCACGGCGGACTCGTGGTCGGCGAGCTCGGCCAGCGCGGCGAGGTCGACCTCCAGCTTCTGCCGGACCCTCGTGAACCGGGAGCGCGGGGTGGGGCGCTCGGCCTTCTCCTCCGCGTCCCACGTCTTGCGCCGGGCCAGGACCTCGGCGTGGAACGACTGGGCGGTGGCCTCGGAGCCGAAGTAGTGCTCGGAGATCCAGCTCTCGCCGACGAGGATCGCGTCCGAGCTGCTCACGCTTGTGCTCCGTTCTCGGGGACGACGACGAGCAGCGGCCGCACCAGCTGCCGGTCCGGTCGCATCGCCTCCACCAGTTCCTTCTCCTGCGCCACCGTGATCCGGCGCTGCTTCATCCCCGCGTTCTGGGTGGCCTTCTCCGCCTCGGCGTCCCAACGGTCGAGGCGCTGGGACCAGGAGTCCACCCGGCGGGCGACGTCCGCCTCGTTGGCGGCGACCAGTGACCCCATCTGTGCCTGCGCCTTCTCGACTGCGGGAGGCACGAGCCGCTGCAGGTCCCCGACGTCCGGGACGCCCCCGGGGTTGTCGCGCCTGCGGTCCCATCCGACCGAGGCGAGCATCGCCGCCGCGGACTCGTGCGGGGTGAGCAGCGCGAAGTCCGGCACCGGGAACGCCACGCTCAACCAGGTCGCGGCCACGATCTCGCCGCCGCGGTTGGTGAGTGTGCCGAGCAGCAGCACCGTCGGATCGTCGACCTCCCCGCGGACGGCGAAGATCTCGTTGCGCCCCAACGACGACAGCGCCCGGTCCGCGGCCCAGCTGAGGACGGGGTGCAGCGGGCTGAGGTAGTGGGCGTCCGGCCAGTTCGAGCCGGTCTCGTCCTTCAACGCGGCGGCCAGCCGGTCCTTCCCGCGGGAGGTCGTCGTCGCCAACATGAGCTGCGAGGTGACCTTGCGGTCGGTGAGGTAGGTCTGGGGGAGGACCTCCAGACGTTGGGCGAGGTCGTCCGGCGGGACGAGGGAGGCCGTGCCGAAGGTCGTGTCCTGCCGCCACGCCACGCCGTCGTTCGAGACGGGGTTGGTGGGATCGGTGAACGCGGCGGCGAGGGCGGTGTCGAGGTAGGCGAAGTCGTCCTCGAAGAGGCCGGTGCCTGCAGTGGGCACGGCGGCCGGGGCCGGCTCGGGCGCGGGGGCGGCGTTGCTGAGCTGGGCGAACAGGCTGGAGAGGTCGGTGCCGGCCTGGACCTGCGCGGGGGTGCGCACGACGTCGTCGAGAGACTTCTCCTGCGCCAGGACGCTGCGGATCTGCTCCTCCTCGGCCTTCACGTCGTAGGAGCCCATGAGGGAGGCCGCGTCGCCGAGGGCGGTGTGCGCCTCGCTCTCCTTCTCCATGAGGCTGCGCAGGATGCGGACGTCGCCCGCGAACCGCTCGCTCGCTGGATCGAGGAGCAGGGCGGTGATCCGCGGCGGGTGTTTCTGGCCGTAGCGGTCGATGCGGCCGTTGCGCTGCTCGATGCGGATCAGGCTCCACGGGATGTCGTAGTGCACCAGCTCGTGGCACTGGGCGTGCAGGTTCACGCCCTCCGAGGCGACGTCCCCGGTCACCAGGATCCGGACCTTCGCGCTCTCCTGCTTGAACTCCCGGACCACGCGCTGCTGCTCATCGTCCGCCAGGCCGCCGTGCATGATCTCGACGGCTGCCGGGTCGAGCCCGAGGTCCTTCGGCAGCTTCTCGGCGAGCCAGCGCAGGGTCTTGACGCGCTCGGCGAACACCACGGCCCGCATCGGGGAGTTCTTGCCGACGCCGGTGCTCTTCAGGTGCTCGACGAGTGCCGTGTACTTGGCCGACGGCTGGGCCAACGCGGCGTCGGTGAGGTCCTGAAGCCGTTGCAGCGCTTCCCGTTCGCGGTCTGCTGCGGCGTCCGGCCCGAGTCGGTTGGTGCGCTCCTTGATCGACTCCTGGAGGGCGGCCGGGGAGGAGAGGAACGCCTTCGCCAGGGTCCAGGGGAACAGCGCGGAGTTCTTGCCGGAGTAGGGGCTCGCGCCCTGCGGCCACAGCCAGACGTCCTCGAGCTCGCGGGCGATCGCGTTCTCCGCGGGGTTCGCGGGCACCAGGACGTTGTGCGGGGGCTGCCGCTCGGCCCAGTCCGCGCCGACGACGGACTCCACCTCGGGGCTGTGCCGGTGGCGTCGGATGACGAGGTGCTCGATCTCCTTGGCGTTCAGCTCGCCGGACGGCGGCACCGCGGACGGGTCCAGCAGGCGGATGAGCTCGGCGAACGACTCGGCCTTGCCGTTGTGCGGGGTGGCGGAGGCGAGGATCAGCGCCTCGGCGTTGCGGGCCAGGATGCGGGCGAGCCGGTTGTTCTGCGTGGCGTTGTTGGCGAGGTTGTGGGACTCGTCGATCACGACGGCGTCCCAGCGCTGCTTCTTGAGGCTCGCGAGGTAGCGGTCCGACTTGAGCGTGTCGATGGAGATGATCACGCGCTTGAAGTAGGTGAACGGATTGCGTGTGGCGGGCAGCTTCTGGCGCACCCGCTGGATGCCCGCGGAGTCGAGACGGACGAAGGGCAGCGCGAACCGCGTCCACATCTCGTGCTGCATCTGCTCCAGCACGTGCCGCGGGGTGACGATCAGGATCCGCTCGCCCCGCCCGCGTCGGACCAGCTCGGAGAGGATCATGCCGATCTCGAGGGTCTTGCCCAGCCCGACCGCGTCCGCCAGCAGGATGCGGGGCCGGAGGTTCTCCGGGTCCAAGGCTCGTCGGACGGCGGATTGCTGATAGCTGAGCGCGTCCGCCAGGCCCTGCGTCGCGACGGTCAGGGAGCGGTCGCCGAGCGGGATCGGGGTCTTGCGGAAGGTGGACTCCACCCACAGCCGCGCGGTGCGGTAGTGCGGGCTCGCGTCCGCGACGACCCGTGCCTGCGCGGGGTCGAGGGGCTCGATCGCGTCGAGGCTCGCGTAGAAGCTGGCGGTGGTGTCCCGCACCAGCTCGGTGAGCCCGCGGACGTGGACCAGGAGCCCGTCCGCCGTCTGCTCGGTGGACTGGACGAACCAGTCCTCGTCCCGCACGACCACCACGGAACCGGGCGCGAGCGCCTGCCGGGCCTGGGACTCACTGGTCGCTGTGATGGCGGCTCCCCCTTCGTGCGGAGAGACTTCTGGCTGGATGCACCACCGAGCTCCCCTAGATCGTGCGTGTCCAACTTAGTGGGGCCGTCACGTGATGCTCACGGGGGCTCACGATCGGGTGAACTCCACTCGTCGAGCGGAATGACTTCTCCAGCTACGGCCCGAATTCTGGATGGATGGGGGGAAGCGGACATCATTGTGGGGCGAAGAACAGAACTACCCGGGGGTACTGCAAGAGGCCGGTGGTGGAGTCCTGGGATCGGTGCTACCAGCACCAGAACGCATGGTCGTGGGGAGTCGGCCGGTACCGGACGTGGCAGGCCGATCGGCGGCGTCAGCGGGCGGCCGTCGCTCGCATTCCTCGACCGCGGGAGCCCGCGCCGACCGGTCGGCTGACGGAGCGGCAGAAGGCCGAGATCGCGCGGTCCGTGCTCACTGTCGGCTGGCGGCGGACGGTCGCGGATCAGCTCGCAACGGCGCTGAACGACGACGTGTGGCGGTCCGCCCCGCGGTGGCGGGTCGGCCGAGTCGACTGCTCGGTCCTGGCCGAGCTGGCGGACGAGGTGGACGAGGCGAAGAAGGCCGTCCACGACGCCGTCGGCAAGGTCGCGGCCCGAGTGGCGCAACGCCTGGGCCGCGGCTCGCTCGAACAGGAGATCCTGGCCGCTTTCGCTCGCCGCATTCCGCTCCTCGGGGACGAACAGGCGGACGCGGTCGTCCACGGGCTGAGGGTGACGGGGGTTTTCGTGTGCTTGGTGGGGAACGGTGAAGTCCTCTCCTGCCCGTGCTTTCAGGCGTTGGCGAAGGACCGTACGAAAGAGGAGCTCACCGAGCTGCTGGAGCGGCGGCTCGACGAGATCGTGGCCGAGTACCGAACCCGGTGGCAGCAGCCATGACCCGACCTCTGCGAAGATCGAAGGATCGGTGATCGTCTGAGGGGGAGCTGATGGCGGACGCTCAGGCCACGGTGGCGGCCGCTCGCGACCTGGTCTCGCGCGGCACTGCCCTGCTCGGCCGGGCCGAAGAACTTCGCGCTCGCGCCTCACACCAGTTGGACGCCCTGAAGGCGGACGAGGTGCAGCGGCGGCTGCACGCCATGCCGGTGTCCGCGCTCAAGGAGGCGGCCGGCCGGGGCGTCCGATGGGCCGCGATCGAGCAGGCCGGCCTGCGCAGCGTCGCCGACGTGCAGAACACGCGCCGGCTCGTCGGGGTGCCCGGTGTGGGGGAGCGGTCCGCGGAGCAGGTGACGCGTGCGGCGCGGGCCGCGGCGGTCGCGGTCCGGGGTGAGACCCGGTTCCGATTCGATCCCGACCGGGCCACGCGGGCGCAGGCTGAGCTCCTGGCCACGCTCGCCGCGTTGAAGGCCGCCGAGGAGGCGCAGACGCTCCGGCCGCACCTGGGTCGGCTGCTGGACCGCACCGAGCCGCTCGCCGACCAGGCCGCGTTGCTCGGCAGCTGGTGGAAGCGGAACCTGGCCGGGCGGCGGCGGCGCGCCGAGGCCCAGCGTGCACTCGACGACCTGGCGGGCCTCCTCGCCGAACCCTCGACGAGCGCGGTGGTTGCGGGCATCGCGGACCACGAGCAGCGTGTGGATCCGGGCGCCTACCGGCAGCAGCAGCTGTGGGCGGACTACGGGCGGGACGCCGCGGCCGTCAACGCGCTGCTGTCCACGATGGACGACCGCGTGGACGAGGAGTCGGCGCAGGGGTTCGTGCCGGACGAGCTGCGGCAGCGGATCGTCGCGGTGCCGCTGGACACCTCGCTCCTGCGTGCGACTCTGCGCGGCTACCAGCAGTTCGGCGCCCAGTACGCCCTGCATCAGCAGCGGTCGATGCTCGGTGACGAGATGGGCCTCGGCAAGACGCTGCAGGCCCTTGCGACGATGTGTCACCTCGCCGCGAACGGGCAGCGCCGGTTCCTGGTCGTCTGCCCGGCCAGCGTGCTGGTCAACTGGCTCAAGGAGACCGAGCGGTTCACGATGCTGTCCGCGCGCGTGCTGCACGGGCCCGAGCGGGAGGACGCGGGCGCCCGCTGGCTGCGAGACGGCGGGATCGGAGTGACGACGTTCGGCACCCTGGCCCGGCTGCCCGAGGCGGTGCGGGACGCCGAGACCGCCCTCCTCGTGGTCGACGAGGCGCACTACGCGAAGAACCCGGCCGCGGCACGTACCCAGTCGATCGCGGCCGCCGCAGGCCGCGCACAGCGCGCCCTGTTCCTCACCGGCACCCCGATGGAGAACCGGGTCGAGGAGTTCCGGGCGCTCGTCGGGCACCTGCAGCCGCGGCTCGCCGCACGGATCGACGCCCGGGACGCGCTCGCCGGCGCCACGGCCTTCCGTCGCGCAGTCGCGGACGTCTACCTCCGACGCAACCAGGACGACGTCCTCGACGAGCTTCCGGAGCGCATCGAGACCGAGGCGTGGGTGCAGCTGACCGGAGAGGACGCCGCGCGCTACCGGGCAGCGGTCGCCGCGGGCAACGTGATGGCGATGCGGCGGGCGGCGCTGGAGTCGGCCGACTCGGCGAAGCTGGAGCGGATCAAGGAGATCGTGTCCGAGGCAGCCGGGGACGGGATGAAGGTCCTCGTGTTCAGCACGTTCCTCTCAGTTCTGGACCTGCTGGCCCGGGAGCTGCCCGCGGTGTCCGGGCGCATCGACGGCTCGGTGGCGCCTGCAGCGCGCCAGGAGCTCGTCCAGGACTTCGCCGACCGCGCGGACCACGCCGTCCTGCTCAGCCAGATCGAGGCCGGCGGGGTGGGCCTGAACATCCAGGCCGCCTCCGTCGTCATCCTGGCGGAGCCGCACTGGAAGCCGAGCGTGGAGGAACAGGCGATCGCGCGCGCCCACCGCATGGGCCAGGTTCGGCCTGTCCAAGTGCACCGCATCCTGGCCAAGGACTCCATCGACGAGCGGATCGTCGAGATCCAGGAGGGCAAGACCCAGCTGTTCGACGCCTTCGCACGCCGCAGCGAGGCCAAGGAGCGCGACGCTCGCGCGATCGATCCCAGCTCAGTGGAACGGCAGGTCGTAGCCGCTGAGCGGGAGCGTCTGAGGCTTTAGGCGGTGACCGGCAGTCGTCCAGTCGACCAGGTCCGCCAAGCGAGCCTCCGCTTCATCGAGCGGGCGAGGCTGCTCAGTGTGGCCATCTCCGCAAGCGGACCTCCTTCAGGGGCGGGCGGCCGCCGAATGGGCATGCAGTACGCCCCGGAGTCCCCGTTCGACGCCGGTACCCCGGACACGGCGCCCCCGGAGGTGCTGGCGCGGGCCCGTCCCGGCGGCCGGGGGCCCGTCCGGCACCGGGGGCTGAACCGCGCCCGGTCGCGGAAACCCGCTGGCCGACCACCCGCGGCCCGCACTACCGTGCCCGCAGCCGTGCACCGAACCGAGGAGGTGGGACCCGTGACCGCAGCAGACAGCCGGGTGCTCCCCTCCGGGGACACAGCCGGGCGGTAGGTCGCCCGGGAGCGCCCTCTCCCGAAGGGCACGACCATGCGAATCCGCACCGAACAGCGCCACGACGACCTGGTCGAGACGGCGTTCTCCCTCGACGACGTCCCCGGCATCCTCTGGACGCCGACCACCCCGGCCGCCGCGACCACCCCGTCCCCGCTGGTCCTCCTCGGTCACCCCGGCGACCTGATCCGTATGTACCCCCGGCTGCTCGCCCGGGCCCGGTCCTGCGTGGCGGCCGGGTTCGCCGCGGCCACCCTCGAACTCCCGGGCGCCGGCGAGCGGCCCCGACGCGCCGAGGCCGACCGGGCCCGCGCCGACCTGCAACGCGCGGTACGGGCCGGTGAGCCGGTGCCCGACGACGTCGTCGACCGGCTCGTCCTCCCGCTGGTCGAGCAGGCGGCCCCGGAGTGGCGGGCCGCGCTGGACGCGCTGCTCGCCCGCCCGGACCTGTGCGGCCCGGTCGCCTGGTCGGGCGGGATCATCTCGCTCGGCGTCCGGATGGCCGTGATCGAGCCGCGCATCGCGGCCGCGGTCCTGTTCGCCGGCAGCTACGTGCCTCGCGCGATCGTCGAGGAGGCCCGGGCGGTCACCGTCCCGCTGCTGGTCCTGCTGCAGTGGGACGACGAGGGCAACGACCGGCAGCACGCCCTGGCCCTGTTCGACGCCCTCGGTAGTCGTGAGAAGACGCTGCACGCCAACACCGGCGGGCACACCGGCGTCCCCGCCTTCGAGGGCGACGACGCTGCCCGGTTCCTCGTCCGGCACCTGAGGTGAGCGAACAGTCAGCCGGCCCGGGGGAGACCCAGGATCCGGCGGCGCAGCGCGTCGCGGTCGCCCTCGGCCGGCGCCGTCCCGTCGACGAAGTCGTGCAGCAGCGACACGAACCGGTCCGGCTGCTCGGCGTGCGGGAAGTGCCCCGCACCGTCGAAGACCTCCAGCCGGCTGTCGGGCAGCCGGTCGTGTGCGGCGAGGGTGTGGGCGAGCGGGATGACCCGGTCGCGGTTCCCCCCGACCAGGAGCACGGGCACCTCCTCGAGCAGGTGCAGGCGCTGGGCCCCGTCGAGCCGCTGACCGGACGGCTCCAGCGCACCCCGCGCGGTCTGGACGAACGCGCCGCGGGTGCCGCGGTCGGCGAAGGTCTCCAGCGCGGTGTGCACACCGTCGATGTCCGAGCGCGGTGCGGCGCCGACCCGGTGGGCCAGCCGGTGCGCGGCGCGGCGCATCCACGGCGGGGTCAGCGACGCCGCCGAGCGGAGCACCAGCTCGGTGCCCGGCAGGCTCGCCGCGCGCAGCGCGAGGGTCAGGTCGTGGCCGAGGCCGCCGGAGGACACGAGCACGACCCGCTCGGTGAACTCGGGGAACTGGTGCGCGAACTGCATCGCGACGCCGCCGCCGAACGAGTGCCCGACGATCGTCGCCCGCTCGACGTCGAGCGCGGCCAACAGGTCCCGCAGCCCGGTCGCGTACCCGCCGAGGGAGTAGTCGCCGCTGCGCGGGGCCTCGCTGGCGCCGTGGCCGAGCAGATCCGGCGCGATCACGTGCAGCCCGCCGCCCAGCGCGTCGAACACCGGGGCCCAGGTGCGTGAGCTCGCGGCGAGACCGTGCACGAGCAGGACCGTCGGGCCCTCGCCGCGGCCGGTCTCGCGGTAGCTCACACGCTGTCCGTGCAGCAGGATCTCACGCTCCTGGGGGGACTGGTCCGCCACTGGGCACCTCCGTACGTCGACGTCTCCATGATCCCCTCAGGACGGGCCCCCGGCGGTGGGGCCCGCCGGTGTCCTGGAGGCGTCGGCGAGGGGGGCTGTCAGGGGGTGGCGGCGCCGTCGAACGACACCCCGGCCCGCTGCTGCGACAGGTCCCACACCCGGCGGGCGGCGTCGGCGTCGCGCAGCGGGCGGTAGAGCTCCTGCTCGGCGGGGGGCCCGCCCACCCGGCCCGGACCCTTCGGCCCGTAGAACACGGCGTGCCCGGCGTCCGGGGCGGTCGCGGCGAGCAGCGCGGGCAGCCCCGCCGAGTCGGCGGTCCCGACCAGCAGACCGGCCCGGGACAGCGCCCCGATCACCCGTCGCCCGGCGGACCGCCGTTCCCGGCCGAGATCGGGCCGGGCGTTCAGGAGGTTGGTCGGCGCGACGCCCGGGTGCGACAGGTTCGCGGTGATGCCCCAGCCCGCGGCGCGGCTGCGCCGGTCCAGCTCCAGGCCGAACAGCCCGAACGCGATCTTCGAGTGCCGGTAGGCGGCCATGCCGTCGTAGGACCGCTCGGAGTCCGGGTCGTCCCACAGGACCGTGCCGCGGGCCGCGGCGACGCTGATCTGGCAGACCACCCGGGCGCGGCCCTCGCGCAGCAGCGGCAGCAGGTGCGCGACGAGCGCGACGTGACCGAGGTGGTTGGTGCCGAACTGCAGCTCGAACCCGTCGGCGGTGCTGCGCCGCTCCGGCGGGGTCATCACACCGGCGTTGTTGATCAGCAGGTGGACGGGGCGTCCCTCCGCGCGCAGGGTCTCCCCGAGCGCGGCGACCGAGGACAGCGAGGACAGGTCGAGCTCGCGCAGCGAGACGGCGGCACCGGGGTGCCGGTCGCGGATCCGGTCGGCGGCGGCGGCGCCCTTCGCGGCGTTGCGGACGGGCAGCACGACCTCGGCACCGGCGGCGGCGAGCCGGTCGGCGATGCCGAGCCCGACGCCGTCGCTGCCGCCGGTGACGACGGCGCGGCGCCCGGTCAGGTCGGGGAGGGTGAGGTCAGGGGTGCGTGGCATGGGTCCAGCCTGGCCGGGTCGCGGCGCGGTAGCCACGGATCGTCGATCCGTGGTTGCGGGCGCGGCGCGCACGGTAGGACCGTCGGGGAGCCGCGGTCGCCGTCGGTGGCCGGGGACCCGCGCGACAGCACGCGGCGCCCCCCGACCGTTCGCAGCCGCGAACGTCGGCAGATCCCTCCCGGGGCGCCGCGCGGACCCGCGGTACCCCGTCGTCACCTGCGGCAACACCTGTGGCGACAGGAGTCACACGTTAGGTGTGTGATCATGTCCCCCGATCGACGTGATACCGGCAACGGCGGTTGCAGAGGGTCCCCGCCTCGGTAGCGTTCGGACCGTGTCCACTCCGATCAGCCCGCGCAGCCGTCGTCGCGTCCTGCACCCCGTCGCGAGGACGGCGACGTCGCTGTTCGTCGTCGGCGCGGTCGCCGCGGCCGGGTGCGTGGGTGCGGTGGGGGCCACGGCCACGCCGGTCGCACCCGCCGCCTACACGTCGGTCCCGGCGGCGGGCCTGTCCGTCGCGGCGACGGTGACCATCGACGGTACGCAGTACCCGAACCCGCTGCGCATGCTCGACGGCACCGGCGTCACCGACGTCGCCCAGTGGGAGGGGACCCGGCGCGCGGAGCTGCTGGCGGCGTTCCGCGAGAACGTCTACGGCCAGCCGCTGCCCAAGCCGACCAAGCAGACCTTCGACGTGCGGACCAGCGACGACGGCGACGTCACCCTCAAGAAGGTCACGATCGGCATCACCGGGCCGGAGGGCACCGGGAAGTTCACGCTGCGGCTGTTCGTCCCGAAGGGCCAGACCCCGCGCGGCACCTTCCTGATGATCGACCACCGGGGCTCGGTCTCCGACGACCCGGGGCAGTCCTCGGACTACGCACCGGTCTCGACGATCACGAAGGCCGGGTACGCCTTCGCCCAGATCGACGCCAACGACATCGCCCCGGACGACAGCGGCAGCTACCGCAGCAAGATGATCAACCTGTTCCACCCGTCCGGGAGCGACCTGCCCGACGACGCCGGCCGGGCCGTCGCCGCCTGGGCCTGGGGCGCGAGCCGGGCGATGGACTATCTCCAGACCGACAAGGACATCGACCCCTCGAAGGTCGCGGTCATCGGGCACTCCCGCAGCGGCAAGGCCGCGCTCTGGGCGGGCGCCCAGGACCCGCGCTTCGCCGCGGTCATCTCCAACAACTCGGGGTCGACCGGCGCGAAGCTCGCCCGCCGCGGCGACGGGGGAGTGGGTGCCGAGACGGTGTCGCGGGTCAACAGCTCCTTCCCGTACTGGTTCCCGAAGACCTACCAGGCCTACGGCAACAAGGTCGACGAGCTGCCCGTCGACCAGCACGAGCTGATGGGGCTGGTCGCGCCGCGCAAGCTGGTGATCGCCAGCGCCAGCGACGACTCCAACGCCGATCCCGAGGGCGAGTTCCTCGCCTACGAGGCGGCGAGCAAGATCTACGACCTCTACGGTCTCGGCGACAACGGACTGGGCACGACGGGCTGGAAGCCCGCCACCGACACGGCCTTCTCCGGGCCGGCGATGAGCTACCACCTGCGTTCCGGTGGGCACGGCCTCAAGGCGGCCGACTGGAACATCTATCTGAAGGGCGATCTGTTCACGCAGGCGTCGCCGCGCTGACCGCCCACGATTGGTACGGCCGTACTCGAATGACCGTTTCAGGCGATCTTCCTGAAATGCACACGTCGAGCGTTTGACGTCCCGGGGAAGTGTGCCGTCGTCCCCGGAGGCGGGGACGGTCGGGCCGCGATCCCGCGGTCCCGCAGGTGGAGCGCACGCCGGCGGCGTCCGTGCCCCAATTCCGATGCGGTTCCGGTCCCTTGTCCGGAATTGCCGGACAATGGGTCGGCGCGGTGCCGGAGTGGGTGTGCCGGGACTTGGGCGGTTACCGTCGTGATCGCGACGGCAATTCTGCGGAAAAGCCTTCGGGAATGGTGTGCGGAGGGCGGTTTCTCGCCCGGCGAGTGCTCCCGCGACGTGGGGAGCGGGTTCCACCTCGTGGGACGGCGCGCGTCTCGTCGTCCGGTGTCAGTGCCCCTGTGGCAGGTGCCGTCGCTGCTCACGGGCTCAGACTGACTGCCGGATGTGGCACTGGTCACACGACTGACCAGGTAATTGCGATGCGCAATGCAATGTTGCATAGCGGAAGAATGCACCGGAATGCGTCCGACCTGCGCCGATGTGTTTTCCGTGAGGATCGGGCCGGACGGGACGTCGCGATCCGATCACCGACCGTCGCGCGCAATTCCGTGTTGCTCGGTGCAATGGCGGCGGACGCAATGGATTCGTAACCGGAGAACCGCGATGCTGTGGTTACCGTGCGACCCACCACCGAACCGCACCGGCCGCCTGCACACCACGCGGGGAGCGGCCGTCCCGGACAGACAGGACTCTGATGCGATCACCTCGAGTCGCGGCGCTGCTCGCGCTCTCCCTGACCTCCGCGCTGGTGCTCAGCGCCTGTGGCGGCGGGGGAGGCGGCACCACGGGCGACGCCCAGGGCGCCCCCACGATCTCGGTCTACGGCACCGAGCCGGAGAACGCACTGCTGCCGGGCAACACCCGTGAGGTCGGCGGCAGCAAGATCCTCGACGCGCTGTGGTCCGGCCTGGTCGACTACAACCAGCAGGGCGAGCCGGAGAACAAGGTCGCCGAGTCCATCGAGTCGACCGACTCGCAGAACTGGACGATCCGCCTGAAGGAGGGCTGGACCTTCCACGACGGCACGCCCGTCACGGCGAAGAGCTTCGTCGACGCGTGGAACTACGTGGCCCTGAAGACCAACGCACAGTCCAGCTCGGAGTTCTTCTCCAACATCGCCGGGTTCGACCAGGTCAACCCGGACGAGGGTGAGCCCACGGCGCAGGCGATGTCGGGTCTGCAGGTCGTCGACGACCGTACCTTCACCGTCGCGCTGACCGCGCCGTCGCCGATCTTCGTGAACACCCTCGGCGACGTGGCGTTCTACCCGATGCCCGAGTCGTTCTTCGCCGACCCGGCCGCGTTCGAGGCGAACCCCGTCGGCAACGGCCCGTTCCGCTACGAGGCCCGCGTCCCCGACCAGAACGTCACCGTCACTCGCTACGAGCAGTGGGGCGGCGAGCAGCCGGTCTCCGTCGGCGGCGTCGAGTTCCGCTTCTACGCCGACAGCGAGGCCGCCTACCAGGACGTCGTCAGCGGCAACCTGGACTTCCTCGAGTCGATCCCGGGCTCGTTCCTGATCGACAACCTGTACCAGCAGGACCTGGCCGACCGGAACGGCAACCAGCCCTACGCCGGCATCAACACGATGACCTTCCCGATCTACGACCAGCGCTACGCCGACCCGCAGCTGCGGCAGGCGATCTCCATGGCCGTCGACCGGCAGGCGATCATCGACAACGTCTACAACGGACTCGTCCAGCCGGCCACCGGGTTCATCCCGGAGGGCGTGCCCGGCAAGGTCGACGACCAGTGCGGCGAGCTGTGCACCTTCTCCCCGGAGCGGGCCAAGCAGCAGTTCGACGCCTCCGGCTTCACCGGCCCGATCGAGCTGATCTCGAACGTCGACTCGGCGATCAACCGCGAGTGGATGCAGGCCGCCTGCGTCAGCATCAGCAACACCCTCGGCGTGCCCTGCAACTTCGTCCCGGTCCCGACCTTCTCGGAGTTCCTGGACCAGCGCCGGGCCGAGAACCTGACCGGGATCTTCCGCTCCGGCTGGGTCGCCTCGACCCCGACCATGGACTACGTCCTGCGCCCGCAGTACACGACGGGTGCGGCGAACAACAACAGCGGCTACACCAACCCGCGCTTCGACGCCCTGGTGAACCAGGGTTCGACCGCGGCCACCGCCGAGGAGGCCTACGCGCTGTGGGCCGAGGCCGAGCGCGTCCTCATCCAGGACATGCCGGCCGTCGCGATCAACGACCAGTCCGCGCAGTTCGGCTGGTCGCCGCGTCTGCAGAACGTCGAAATGACCTACGGCCGTGAGCTGGACCTGGAGACCGTGACCGTCCAGGAGTGACGCCGCCCCACCACCACACGCCGGCGGCCGGGTGACCACCCGGCCGCCGGTGCACGTGCCCGGCGCGAACCGCCGGGCACCCGAACCCGGAGGTGACCCGTGGGGCGCTATGTCCTGCGACGACTCCTGCAACTGGTGCCGGTGTTCCTCGGCACCACGTTCCTCATCTACTTCATGGTCTGGGCGCTGCCCGGCGACCCGCTCGCCGGCAAGTGCGGTGACCAGGCCT
Source organism: Pseudonocardia sp. 2-7 (assembly GCF_056341085.1). NCBI lineage: Bacteria > Bacillati > Actinomycetota > Actinomycetes > Pseudonocardiales > Pseudonocardiaceae > Pseudonocardia > Pseudonocardia sp. 2-7. Next base: position 3,441,909 of record NZ_CP094507.1, on the reverse strand, counting down.
GCCCGCCCGCGTTCATCGAGCGCATGCGCGAGGAGTACGGGCTCGACCGGTCGATCTTCGTCCAGTACTTCACGTACCTGGGCAACCTGCTGCGGGGCGACTTCGGGGAGAACTTCCGCGGCCAGGAGGTCGCGACGCTGATCGCGAACGCCTACCCGGTCACGATCAAGCTCGCGGTCGTCGCGCTGGTCATCCAGGCGATCATCGGCCTGACCGCGGGCGTGCTCACCGGGCTGCGGCCCGGCGGGTTCCTCGACAACGTCGTGCTCACCGCGACCCTGTTCCTGGTCGCCGTGCCGGTCTTCGTGACCGGCTACGTGCTGCAGTCGGTCCTCGGGCTGCGGCTGGGCCTGATCCCGCCGACCGTCCCGGCGAACCCCGGGTTCCTGGACCTGGTCGTGCCCGGCTACGTGCTCGGCAGCCTGTCGCTGGCCTACGTGGCCCGGCTGACCCGGACGTCGATCGCGGAGAACCTGCGCGCCGACTACGTCCGCACCGCGACCGCGAAGGGCCTGACCCGGCGTCGTGTCGTCGGGGTCCACCTGACCCGCAACTCGGCGATCCCGGTGATCACCTTCCTCGGCGCGGACTTCGGCACGCTCATGGGCGGGGCGATCGTCACCGAGGGCATCTTCAACATCCGCGGGATCGGTGGGCTCATCTTCGGCTCCATCCAACGGCTCGACGGGGTGGTCGTCACCGGCGTCGTCGTCCTGCTGGTGATCGTCTACCTGCTCGCGAACCTCGTCGTGGACGTCACCTACGCGCTGCTCGACCCGAGGATCCGCCTTGACTGACCCCACCACCGCCACCGCCGACACACCCGTCGCCGCCGCCGGCCGCGCCGAGGCGACGGCACGCACCCGCAGCCTCAGTGGCGACGCCTGGCACGACCTGCGTCGTCGCCCGCTGTTCCTCGTCGCGGCGGGCCTCATCACGTTCCTGCTGGTCATGGCCGCGTTCCCGCAGCTGTTCACCTCGGTCGACCCCACCCTCGGCGACCTGTCCCGGGCCCGCGAGGACCCGTCGGCCCAGGCCTGGTTCGGCTACGACCACCTCGGCCGCGACGTCTACGCGCGCACCGTCTACGGCACCCGCGTCTCGATCGTCGTCGGGGTGCTGGCGACGACGGCGGTCGTAGTAGTCGGCGCCGTCATGGGCCTGATCGCCGGGTTCGCCGGCGGCTGGGTCGACTCGCTGCTCGCCCGCGTCGCCGACGTCTTCTTCGGCGTGCCGTTCATCCTCGGCGCGATCGTCGTGCTCTCCACCTTCCGGGCGTCGGTCGGGCAGAGCGTGATCGGCATCAGCGGCCTGGTGATCGGCACGATCGGGCTGCTGTCCTGGCCGATCGTCATGCGGATCATGCGGTCCGCCGCGATCGCCGCCCGCAACCAGGACTACGTCAAGGCCGCCCGCGCGCTCGGTGCGAGCCCGTGGCGGATCATCCGGCGGCACATGCTGCCCAACACCATCGCCCCGGTGATGGTGTACGCGACGATCGCGCTCGGTGCCTTCATCGGGGCCGAGGCCACGCTGTCGTTCCTCGGCGTCGGCCTGCGCGACCCCGTCGTCTCGTGGGGCGTGATGATCAGCGAGGCGCAGAGCTACCTGCGGACCTCGCCGCACCTGCTCCTGTTCCCCGGCGCGTTCCTCGTCGTCACCGTGCTGGCCTTCGTGCTGCTCGGCGACGCCGTGCGCGACGCGTTCGACCCGAAGGGCCGGTCATGACCCCGCTGCTCGAGGTGGAGGACCTGCACGTCGAGTTCCGCACCCGCGACGGCGTCGCCCGGGTGCTGAACGGCGTCGGCTATCAGGTGCACGCGGGGGAGACCCTCGCCGTCCTGGGGGAGTCGGGGTCGGGGAAGTCGGTCACCGCGAACACGGTGATGGGCATCCTGCCGACCCCGCCCGCGACCGTCAGCGCGGGCTCGGTCCGCTACCGCGGCGAGGAGCTGCTCACCGCGACCGAGGAACGGCGCCGTGAGCTGCGCGGCGAGAACGTCGCGATGATCTTCCAGGACGCGCTGTCGGCGTTGAACCCGGTGTTCACCGTCGGGTTCCAGATCGGGGAGCAGCTGCGGACGCGGCGTGGGATGAGCAAGCGCGACGCGCGGGCCCGCGCCGTCGAGCTGCTCGACCTCGTCGGGATCCCCGGGGCGGCGCAGCGGGTCACGAACTTCCCGCACGAGTTCTCCGGCGGGATGCGCCAGCGCGTCATGATCGCGATGTCGCTGGCGCTGGACCCGGACGTGCTCATCGCCGACGAGCCCACGACCGCGCTCGACGTCACCGTGCAGGCCCAGATCATGGACCTGCTCGCCGAGATCCAGCGCGAACGGGAGATGGGGCTGGTCCTCATCACCCACGACCTCGGCGTCGTCGCGGAGGTCGCCGACCGGATCGCGGTGATGTACGCGGGCCGCATCGTCGAGCAGGGCGACGTGCACCAGCTCTTCGCGAACCCGGCCCACCCGTACACCGAGGCGCTGCTCGCGTCGATCCCGCGGCTCGACAGCAAGGGCACCGAGCTGCGCGCGATCACCGGGCTCCCGCCGACGCTCACCGCCATCCCCGACGGCTGCCCGTTCCACCCGCGTTGCCCGCGCGCGGTGGAGCGCTGCCTCGGGACCGACCCGCCGCTGATCCCGCTGCCCGGAGCGCGGGCGTCGGCGTGCCTGTTCGCGGAGGACCTCGTATGAGCGAGCCCGTTCTCGAGGTCGACGACCTCGTCAAGCACTTCCCGGTGAAGGTCGGCGCGGTCGTCAAGCGCACCCTCGGCCACGTGCGCGCCGTCGACGGCGTCTCGTTCGCGCTGAACAAGGGCGAGACGCTGGGCATCGTCGGCGAGTCCGGCTGCGGGAAGTCGACCCTGGCCCAGGTGCTGATGCGGCTGGAGCCGCCGACGTCGGGCTCGGTGCGCTTCCACGGCGAGGACATCTTCGCCCGCCGCGGAGCGGAGCTGCGGGCGCTGCGCCGGCAGATGCAGATCGTGCTGCAGGACCCGTACACGTCGCTGAACCCGCGGATGACGGTCGCCGACATCGTCGGGGAGCCGTTCGAGATCCACCCCGAGGTCGCGCCGAAGGGGGAGCGACGGGCGAAGGTGCAGGAGCTGCTCGACGTCGTCGGGCTCAACCCCGACTTCGTCAACCGCTACCCGCACCAGTTCTCCGGCGGGCAGCGGCAGCGCATCGGGATCGCCCGCGCGCTCGCGCTGCGCCCGGAGATCATCGTGTGCGACGAGCCGGTGTCCGCGCTCGACGTGTCCATCCAGGCGCAGGTGATGAACCTGCTCGGGAACCTGCAGCGCGAGTTCGGGCTGTCCTACATCTTCATCGCCCACGACCTGTCCGTCGTGCGGCACCTGTCGGACCGGGTCGGCGTGATGTACCTGGGCAAGATGGTGGAGCTCGGGACCGAGCAGGAGATCTACACCCGGGCGTCGCACCCGTACACCCAGGCGCTGCTCTCCGCGGTGCCGGTGCCCGACCCGTCGGTCCGGGAGGGACGCAAGCGGATCCGGCTCACCGGTGACGTCCCGAGCCCGGTGGACCCGCCGAGCGGCTGCCGGTTCCGGACGCGCTGCTGGAAGGCCACCGACATCTGCGCGACCGAGGAGCCGCCCCTGGTGACGCGGCCGGGTGGGCACCATCCGAGCGCGTGCCACCACGCCAGCGAGGAGTACCTGCTGCCGACCTGAGGCGCCTCGTGTCCGCCCGGTGCCGCGGACACCGGGCCGGCACCGGGTACGCCGCGATCAGTCCGGACCGCGGTAGGTGTGCCCGGTCGGAGTGGTGGTGACGACGGCCCCGTCGGGGGCCCGAGCCACGTGCCAGCCGGGTTGTTCGCGGACGTGGTTGTGGAACTCGCACACCCCGCGCCCGTTGTCCAGTTCGGTGCGCCCGCCGTCGGCATCTCGCTGGATGTGGTCGAGGTGGCGGACGGGAGCGTCACAGTAGGGCTCGGTGCACCGGTTCCCGGCGCGTGCCTTGACCAGGGTGGCGAGCAGGCCGGTGAAGGTGCGCTGTCGGGAGTCGCCGCCGATGACGATGCCCTGGTCGGTGAGCAGTCTGCGCAGGGACTTGGTGCCCTCGGAGGTGGCGAGCAGGTCGGCCGGGACCGGTCCGAGGCCGGGGATCTCGGCGGGGAGCGGGGAGGTGGGGTTGAGCAGTGCCTGCACGGGCACGGTGACCTGGACTTCGAGGTTCACCGCGGTCGCGGTGGCCTGGCCGGTGACCCGCTCGACGAGGGTGTCGGCCATGACCTGTCCGCGGGTGCGGGGCAGGGGTTCGGGGTCGATCTGGATCTCGACGAAGGTCTTCTGCAGCGCGGCCAGGCACGCGGCGCCCTGTTCGACCGGCACGTAGGCGGTCAGATAGCTCATCGCATCCGGCGCCGGGCGCAGGGTGACCCGGCGTTCGGCCTTGGCGGCGTGGACGCGGACGCGGAATCGGTCGGGGGCGATCTCGGCGACCAGACGCCGCGTCATCGCCCGCAGGCGCCCGATCCCGTACCGGGTCAGGTCGCGGACGGCGGCGAGCCGGGAGTCGACCCGCGCCCGCTGAGCTGTGTTGAGGTCGCGGCACTCGACAGCGATCGCGGAGACCTTCGCTGCGCTGAGTTCACCGGCGATGTGCAGGCCGCGGATCCGGTCGAGCCCGGAGTGCAGGTCGCGGGCGTCGGCCACCCGGGTGCGGGCCTCGGTGGTGGAGACCCGGCAGGCGAGCTGGATCTGGGCGACGACGCTGCGGTGGATCTTGTCGAAGTCGGTCCGGTCGTCGACGCGGTGGCTGTCGACATGCGCCTGGGCAAAGCCACGGATCCGCGTTGACTGCAGTGCGGAGAGGGAGGCCTGGAGCGACTCGACCTCCTGGATCTGGTCGATCAACTCCGACTCGGACAACGCGCAGGTGTCGGCGCTGAGGGCTTGTTCGACGTGGAACCGGAGCAGGGTGAGGTCACCGGAGGGGAACCCGTCGCCGGGCACGCCGGTGGCATGGGCGGGTGGCTCCTGAATCGCGGTCACGCCACCCATGGTACTCGAACTGATGTTCGATCACCAAGTTTCCGTTCGCAATTGCGAACTCCCGAGCTGCGACGACGGTCCTGCCTCGGGTTGCGGCCTCGGTGTGGACGGCTGACGACCGGGCCGGCCCGCGGATCTCGCAACGGGACCGCTGCCGGGTCCAGGTGGGCGAGTGGTGCTGCGTCTCGCCTACCGGTGGACGGGCCCCTCGCTGTCGCCTCGGACGTGGACCGCCGGCGTGAGGCGCGTGTGACCGGCGGACAGCGTGTCGACCGGTGCGTCCACCCGTGCGGCCGGATGCGGAGCGGCATGGCGGTAGAGGAGTGCCGCACTGCCGCGGGGGAGGGCGCTCCTCAGACCCGCGCGCCGTGCCGACGGGCGTCGTCGCGGGACAGGGTCCGTCCCGCCCCGCACACGGGACACCGCATCTCGTAGCGGCTGCGCAGCGGCAGCACCGGCACGAAGAACAGCGTGAACCGGGTCCTCCGGTGCACCGCGGGCTGCGGACCCGCGTGACCGCAGGTCCCGCAGCCCAGCGCGACCAGGCCCAGCGGGCGCTCCTTGCGGGACAGCCCGAAGATGACCAGCACGCCCCCAGGTTAGAGGCGTGCCACCTCCCGCAGCGCGGCGAGCGCCCCGGCCTCGACGAGGTCGGCGTTGATCGCGGCCCCCGCGAACGCCCCCGCGGCCGCCGCGGCCCCCACCTGCGCGCTCAGGTCGGTGATGTTGCCCGCGACCCACACGCCCTCGACCGTGCTGCGGCCCGTCGCGTCGGCGACGAGGTGCTGCCCCATCCCGCTCGGGTGCTCGGCCGGGACCAGGCCCAGCTCGGCGAGGAAGCCGGCGCGGGCCTCCATCCGGGGCGCCACCGCGACGACCTCGCGCGCCAGCACGCCGGTCGGCGTGACCAGCCCGGTGATCGCGCCGTCGGACCGCACGACCTCGCTCACCGGCCCGTCGACGACAGCGATGCCGAGCGCGTCGAAGCGTTCCCGCTGCTCCGTGGTCGGTCCCGTCGAGTGCGACACGTAGACCACGTCCGCGCTGAGCTGCCGGAACAGCAGCGCCTGGTGCGCGGAGCCGGGGGAGGTCCCGAGCACCGCGATCGGGCGGTCGCGCACCTCGTAGCCGTGGCAGTAGGGGCAGTGGACGACGTCGGCGCCCCACCCCTGCGCGAGTCCCGGCACGTCGGGCAGCACGTCGATGAGTCCGGTCGTGACGAGCAGTCGCCGGGCGTCGAGGGTGGTGCCGTCGGCGAGGGTCACGGTGAAGCCGTCGCCGGTGCGGCGGGCGCCGACGACCTCGCCGTCGACGAGCGTGCCGCCGTAGCGGCGGACCTCCCCGCGGCCGGTCGCGAGCAGCTCGGCCGGGGCGACGCCGTCGCGGGCGAACAGGCCGTGCGCGGCGGCGGCCGGGGCGTTGCGGGGCGACCCGGAGTCGACGACGACCACCGACCGCAGGGAGCGGGCGAGCATCATGGCCCCGTTGAGTCCGGCCGGGCCGCCGCCGATCACGACGACGTCGTGGCGCTGTGCTGTGTCCATGTCCCCAGCCTGACGAGCGACCGCACTTAACGGCAAGTTCCCTTGCCGAACCGGCAAACGTGCAGAATGGGTGCATGTCCCTGTACGTGCACCACGCCGGCGACCCCGCCGGGCCGCCGGTCCTCGCGGTCCACGGCGTGACCGGCCACGGTCTGCGCTGGCGGCCGCTGTTCGCGGCGCTGCCCCGGCTGCGCTGGATCGCCGTCGACGTCCGCGGGCACGGGCGGTCGCCGTGGGCGCCGCCGTGGAACCTGGAACGCCACGTCGCCGACCTGGTGGAGGTGCTGGACGCCGAGGGCGTCGGGCGCGCCGCCGTCGTCGGGCACTCCTTCGGCGGCGCCGTCGCCACGCACCTCGCGCGCACCGCTCCCGACCGCGTCGACCGGCTCGCGCTGCTCGACCCCGCACTCGGGCTGGACCCGCAGGACATGCTCGACGCGGCCGAGTACACCCGCGCCGACGTCACGTTCCCGACCCGCGACGCCGCACGCGCGGCCAAGGCCGGGAGCTGGGCCGACGTCCCCGGCGCGCTCGTCGACGCCGAGGTGGACGAGCATCTCGAACGGCGCGACGGCGCCTGGCGCTGGCGCCTGAGCCAGGCGTCCCTGGTGGCCGCGTGGGCGGAGATGGCGCGCCCGGCGGTCGTCCCACCGGCGGGTCTGCCGACGCTGGTCGTCCCCGCCGGCCGGGCCGACTACGTCTCCGACGACTGGCTCGCCGCCTGCCGCGCCGCGCTCGGCGCGGACCTGACCGTCGCCCCCGTCGACGCGGGCCACATGGTCTACCTGGAACGCCCGGCCGAGGTGGCGGCGCTGCTGCGGGAGTTCCTCGGGTGAGCGACCGCGACGACGGGCACCTGCGCGAGCTCGTCCGGCTCCGCCGGGTCCGGGACCGGATCGACCGCGAGTACGCGCGTCCGCTCGACGTCGCCGAGCTCGCCCGCGCCGAGCACGTGTCGGCCGGGCACCTGTCGCGGGCGTTCCGCAGGGCCTACGGCGAGTCGCCCTACAGCTACCTCATGACCCGGCGGATCGAACGTGCGATGGCGCTTCTGCGACGCGGCGACCTCACCGTCACCGAGGTCTGCTTCGCCGTCGGCTGCTCCTCGCTCGGCACGTTCAGCACCCGCTTCACCGAGCTCGTCGGGATGCCGCCGTCGGCGTACAAGCGCGCCGCCCGGGACGGCACACCGGGGCTCCCGGCGTGCGTCGCCAAACAGGTCACCCGACCGGTCAGGAATCGAGAAGCACCGGGACCCGCGACCTCCCTAGCGTGAGCGTCATGACCGAACCCGCCATCACCATCCACGCCGGATTCCTCCCGCACACCGACCCCGAGGCCTCCCTCGCCTTCTACCGCGACGGCCTGGGCTTCGAGGTCCGCCTCGACGTCGGCCAGGGCACCATGCGCTGGCTCACCGTCGGTCCGCCCGGGCAGCCCGACGTCTCGATCGTCCTCGCCCCGCCCGCGGTGGACCCCGGCGTCACCGACGACGAGCGTCGCACCATCACCGAGATGATGGCCAAGGGCACCTACACCGCCGTGCTGCTCGCCAGTAACGACCTCGACGCCGCGTTCGACAGGCTCCAGGCGAGCGGGGCCGAGGTCGTCCAGGAACCGGTCGACCAGCCGTACGGGGTGCGCGACTGTGCCTTCCGCGACCCTGCGGGCACGATGGTCCGCATCCAGCAGCGGCCCTGAGACGGGCCGGACGGGGGATCCACCATGCACGCAGCCGACAGCCACGATCTCATCCGCGTGCACGGTGCGCGCGAGAACAACCTGCGCGACATCTCCGTCGAGCTGCCCAAGCGGCGGCTCACGGTGTTCACCGGGGTGTCCGGCTCGGGCAAGAGCTCCCTGGTGTTCTCGACGATCGCCGCCGAGTCCCAGCGGATGATCAACGAGACCTACAGCGCGTTCGTCCAGGGCTTCATGCCGAACCTCGGCCGCCCCGACGTCGACGTCCTCGACGGCCTCACCACCGCGATCATCGTCGACCAGGAGCGCATGGGCGGGGACGTGCGCTCCACCGTCGGCACCGCCACCGACGTCGGGGCGCTGCTGCGGATCCTGTTCAGCCGGCTCGGGAAGCCCTACGCCGGCCCGGCGAAGGCGTTCTCGTTCAACGTCGCGACGATCAGTGGCTCCGGCGCGGTGACCGTCCGCAAGAACGGCCGGCAGGTCAAGGAGCGGCGCGAGTTCGAGATCGTCGGCGGTGCCTGCCCGCGGTGCGAGGGCCGCGGCTCGGTGTCCGACTTCGACCTCACGGCCCTGTACGACGAGTCGAAGTCGATCGTCGAGGGCGCCCTGACGATCCCGAACTACTCCGTCGACGGCTGGTACGGCCGGATCTTCGCCAACTCCGGCTTCTTCCCCGGCGACAAGCCGATCAGCAGCTTCACGAAGCCCCAGCTGAACGCACTGCTCCACAAGGAGCCCACCCGGATCAAGGTCGACGGCATCAACGTCACCTTCGAGGGGCTGATCCCGCGGATCCAGAAGTCGTTCCTGGCCAAGGAGCGCGAGGCGATGCAGCCGCACATCCGGGCGTTCGTCGACCGGGCCATCGTGTTCCGGCGCTGCCCGGACTGCGACGGGACGCGGCTGTCCGAGCTCGCCCGCTCCTCGAAGGTCCGGGGCATCTCCATCGCCGACGCCTGCGCGATGCAGATCTCCGACCTCGCCGACTGGGTCCGGCAGCTCGACGAGCCCTCGGTCGCGCCCTTGCTCGGCTCGCTGCGCCACACACTCGACTCGTTCGTCGAGATCGGGCTCGGCTACCTGTCGCTGGACCGGCCGTCCGGGTCGCTGTCCGGCGGCGAGGCCCAGCGCACCAAGATGATCAAGCATCTGGGGTCGTCGCTGACCGACGTCACCTACGTCTTCGACGAGCCGACCATCGGCCTGCACCCGCACGACATCGCCCGCATGAACGACCTGCTGCTGCGCCTGCGCGACAAGGGCAACACCGTGCTCGTGGTCGAGCACAAGCCGGAGACGATCGCGATCGCCGACCACGTCGTCGACCTGGGGCCGCGGGCGGGCGCCGACGGCGGGCACGTCGTCTACACCGGCGACCTCGACGGGCTGCGGGCCTCGGGCACGCTGACCGGCCGGCACCTGGAGTACCGGGCGTCGCTCAAGCCGTCGGTGCGGACCCCGAGCGGGTACCTGGAGATCCGCGGGGCGGACCGGCACAACCTGCGCGGAGTCGACGTCGACGTCCCGCTCGGGGTGCTCACCGTCGTCACCGGGGTCGCCGGGTCGGGCAAGAGCTCACTGATCCACGGCTCGATCGCCGGGCGCGACGGCGTGGTCGTCGTCGACCAGGGGGCGATCAAGGGGTCGCGGCGCAGCAACCCCGCCACCTACACCGGGCTGCTCGAACCGATCCGCAAGGCCTTCGCCAAGGCCAACGGCGTCAAGCCGGCCCTGTTCAGCGCCAACAGCGAGGGCGCCTGCCCGAACTGCAACGGCGCCGGCGTCGTCTACACCGACCTGGCGATGATGGCCGGCGTCGCCACCACCTGCGACGTCTGCGACGGCCGCCGCTTCGACGCCTCGGTGCTCGGCTACACCTTCGGCGGGCGCGACATCAGCGAGGTCCTCGCCATGCCGGTGGCCGAGGCGGAGAAGTTCTTCGGTGCGGGCGAGGCCCGCACCCCGGCGGCGCGCAGGATCCTGGAGCGCCTCGCCGACGTCGGGCTGGGCTACCTCACCCTGGGCCAGCCGCTGACCACCCTGTCCGGCGGCGAGCGCCAGCGGCTCAAGCTGGCGGTGCACCTGGGGGAGTCCGGCGGGACGTTCGTCCTCGACGAGCCGACGACCGGGCTGCACCTGGCCGACGTCGAGCAGCTCCTCGCGCTGCTCGACCGGATCGTCGACGGCGGCCGCTCGGTGATCGTCATCGAGCACCACCAGGCCGTGATGGCCCACGCCGACCGGATCATCGACCTGGGCCCCGGTGCCGGGCACGACGGCGGCGCGGTCGTCTTCGAGGGGACGCCCGCCGAGCTCGTCGCGGACCGGTCGACGCTGACGGGCGAGCACCTGGCGGCCTATGTCGGCGCCTGAGGACACCCCGCGGCACGAGGTCGCGGTGCTGGTCCGCCCGGGGGCGTGGCCGATGGAGCTCGGCCTGGTGCACCAGTCCTCGGCCGCACCCGGCCGGACCGGGAGTGGCCCGCGGGCCAGCTCGCGAACGGATCGGGCCGTCCGGGATCAGCCCCCGGTGCGTGCCCCGTTCCCCAACGCGTCCCGGATCTCGCGCAGCACCGCGGTCTGTTCCTGCACCGCGGAGATCAGCACCGCGAGCTGGTCGTCGCCGTGGCGCATCTCCTGGTAGAGCGCGCTCACCGCGTAGGCGGTGGCGGCGGTGTGGCCGTCGGTCGCCTGGGGGTAGTCCTGCGCCTTGTCGGCCGCCTCGAGGAGGTCGAGCGCGTGCTCGATGACGTGCTGCCCGCTCTCGCGGTGGCTGTGCGGTTCCGGCATGTCCGAATCGTAATCGTTCCGGGTGACGCGGCCCGGCGACTTCGGTCGCGGTGCGCACGACCTTCGACGGGTGCGCCACCGTCGCGCCGCCCGGCAGGCTGACGGTCGATCCCGGGGGGTCGGGAGACGGGAGGGGACCGGTGGCCGTCCCGTTCGAGCGGAAACCTGCTGGACGGGACCGGTCCGCCCCCTATGGTCGACGTGTGCCGGTCCGCCCCGCCGTGATCTCCGCCGTGCTGGTGGTCGCGGTGCTCGCCGCCGGGCTCACCGTCGCCGAGACCCACGCCACCGCCGGGGTGCTGCAGTGGACGCTGCTCGTCGTCGGGCTCGCGATGATCGGTTCGATCGCGGTGCGCTACCGGGCGCCGCGGGTGTTCGCGGTGCTGGCCGTACTCGGCCCGCTCGTCTCGCCCGTCGCCACCTACCTGCCGCTGGTCGGGGTGTTCGTGATCGCGACCCGGCGCCGCGCGGTCGAGACGCTGCCGGTGCTGGCCCTGGCGGTCGGGACCGCCGCGGTCACGCTGTACCGCAACGTCCCCGACGGGCCGACGGTGCTCGTGCTGCTCGGCGGGGCCGTCGCGTTCCAGGCCATCTCGGTGACGGCGGGCCTGCTGACCGGGATCCGCCGCGCGATGGTCGACGACCTGCGCGAGCGGCTCGCCCGCGCCGAGGCCGAGCGCGTGGTGCGCGAGGAGCAGGCCCGCGCCGACGAGCGGCGCCGGATCGCCGGGGAGATGCACGACCGGCTCGGGCACCGGCTGTCGTTGCTGTCGGTGCACGCCGGGGCGCTGGCGCTGCGCGGGGACCTGCCCGCCCGCACCGTCCGCGAGACCGCGCGGGTGCTGCGCGACACCACCCACCGTGCGATGGAGGACCTGCGCACGATCGTCCAGGTGCTGCACGAGCCCACCGGCGACGTACCCGACGAGGTCGACGACCTCGGTGCGGTCGAGGAGCTCGTCGCCGAGGCCCGCGCGGTCGGCGCGGACGTCCGCCTCCGGTCGACGGCGCTGCTGACGGTGTCCCCGCCGGGGCGCCCGCTGGCCGGCGTCGTGCACCGGGTGGTGCGCGAGGGTCTGACCAACGCCGCCCGGCACGCACCCGGGGCCCGGGTCGAGGTCGCCCTCGACGGGCGGCCCGGCCGGGACCTCACCGTCACCGTCACCTCCGGGCCGTCCGCGGCCGGTCCGACGCCCGAGGGTGCCGGGACCGGCCTGGTCGGGCTGCGCGAGCGGGTCGAGACCCTCGCCGGCGGGACGCTGACCCACGGCCCGACGCCGTCGGGGCACCTGCTGCGCGCGGTGCTGCCGTGGCGGGAGGAGACGGGATGACCGCGGCCGCGATCCGGGTGCTGCTCGTCGACGACGACCCGCTCGTCCGCTCCGGGCTGCGGGTGATGCTCGACGGGCACGCGCTGCCCGGCGACGGCACCGGACCGGTACGGCGCATCCAGGTGGTCGGCGACGCCGGTGACGGTGACGAGGTGCCCGCCGCCGTCGCCGCGGGGCGGCCGCACGTGGTGCTGATGGACCTGCGGATGCGCCGCGTCGACGGCGTCGCCGCGACCCGGGAGGTGACCTCGCGGCCCGACGCCCCGACCGTCGTCGTGCTGACCACGTTCGACGCCGACGAGCACGTCGTGCGGGCGCTGCGCGCCGGGGCGAGCGGGTTCCTGCTCAAGGACGCCGCGCCCGAGGGGATCGTCGAGGCCGTCCGCGCCGCCGCCGACGGCGACGCCGTGCTGTCCCCGGCGATCACCCGGCGGCTGATCGGCATCGTCCGCGGCGACGGCGCCGGGCCGGTCGACCGCCGGCGCGCCGCCCGGGCCCGGCTCGACCGGCTCGCCGACCGCGAGCGCGACGTCGCCGAGGCCGTCGCCCGCGGCGGCTCCAACGCCGACATCGCCGCCGAGCTGCACATGTCGGTGGCGACGGTGAAGTCCTACGTGTCCCGGCTGCTGCGGGAGCTGGGCCTGGACAACCGGGTGCAGATCGCGCTGCTGGTCCGCGACGCGGCGGACTGACCCGCCCGGCGGACTAGCGTGGCCGGTGTGACGACGAGCGAGACGGTCGCCGCGGCGATGGCGGACGCGGCCGCGGCCTGGCTGGACACCCTGGACGACGACCGGCTCGCGACCGCCCGCGGCGACGGCCCGTCCGGCGACGCCGGGTCCGACGCCGACCGTCGTCGCTGGTTCTACACCCCCACCGACCACGGCGGGCTGACGCTGCACGCGCAGACCCCGGTCCAGCAGCAGCGCGCGATGCGGCTGGTCGCCTCGGGGCTGTCCGAGGCCGGCTACGCCACCGTGGCGACGGTCATGGGGCTGGAGAACGTCCTGGACCGGGCGCAGGACTGGCCCACCCGGCCGCACCGGGAGCGGTTCCGGGACCCGGCGCTCTACCACCTGCGGGTCTTCGGTGACCCGGGCGCGCCCACCTGGGGCTGGCGCTTCGGCGGGCACCACGTGTCGGTGAACGCACTCGTCGTCGACGGGCGGGTGGCCGCGGCCACGCCGTGCTTCCTCGGCGCGAACCCGGCGACGACGCCACTGCTCGGCGGGGGTGTCGCGCGCCCGCTCGGGCCGACCGAGGACCTGGCCCGGGAGATCGTCCGCGGGCTCCCGCCCGAGCTCGCCGGGGTCGCGGTCCTGTCCGCCGGGGCGCCGCCGGACCTGGTGACGGCGAACCGGCCGCTGGTCGCGCCGGGCGACCGGCCGCTGCCGACCTCGGCGATCCGGCGGGAGAGCCCGCCCGGGCCGGTGGACCCGGTCGAGGGCACCGAGGCCGTCGCGCTCACCGGCGCGCCGCGCGGTCTCCCGGCGAGCGCGCTCGACGACCGTGGCCGCGACCTGCTGCGCCGCCTGCTCTCGGCCTACCTGGACCGGGCACCGGCCGGGGTCTCACCCGCCGCCCGGTACGACGACGACGCCGCCCTCGACGAGGTGCACCTGGCCTGGGCGGGGTCGCCGGAGGTGGGGGAGCCGCACTACCACCGTCTGCAGGGGCCGCGGCTGCTGCTGGAGTGGGACAACACCCAGGACGGCGCGGACCACGCCCACTCGGTGTGGCGCGACCCGGAGAACGACTTCGGCGTGGACCTGCTCGACGACCACCACCGGGCCTTCGCCCACCGGTGAGTCCCCTCACGACGACCTGCGCCGCGGGGGATCCGGCGGCGAGGATCGGGGCATGTACCCGCCCCCGCCCGAGCTCGCCGCGCACGCCAACGTCACCGCGGCGGCCTACGACGAGGCCGCCGCCGACCCGGAGGCGTTCTGGTGCGCGCAGGCCCGGCGCCTGGAGTGGGACCGCGCCCCCGCGCAGGGCTACGACGGCAGCCGCTGGCCCGAGGTCACCTGGTTCGCCGACGGCACGCTGAACGTCGCGCGCAACTGCGTCGACCGGCACGTCGAGGCCGGTGCCGGGGAGAAGGTCGCCCTGCACTGGGAGGGCGAGCCGGGGGACCGGCGCACCGTCACCTACGCCGACCTGCAGCGCGAGGTCGCCCGCTGCGCGCATGCGCTCACCGCGCTCGGGGTGGGGCGCGGCGACGTCGTCGTCGTGTACCTGCCGGTGCTGGTCGAGACCGTCGTCGTGATGCTGGCCTGCGCCCGGATCGGGGCGGTCCACTCGCTGGTCTTCGGCGGGTTCTCCGCCTCGGCACTGCGGTTCCGGCTCACCGACGGGTCGGCGAAGCTGCTCGTCACCACCGACGGCCAGTACCGGCGCGGGAAGGCCGTCCCGGTCAAGGTCAACGCCGACGAGGCCGCGTCCGGTGTGGACTCGCTGGAGCACGTTCTGGTCATCCGGCGGACCGGCTCGGAGGTCGACTGGACCCCCGGCCGCGACGTGTGGTGGCACGACGTCGTCGACACCGCGCCCGAGGTCCACGAGGCGCAGGCGCACCCCGCCGAGAGCCCGCTCATGCTCGTCTACACCTCCGGCACCACCGGGACGCCCAAGGGCCTGCTGCACACCATGGGCGGCTACCTCACCCAGGCGTCGTGGACGGCGTGGGCCTGCTTCGACCACAAGCCCGACGACGTCTACTGGTGCACCGCCGACCTCGCCTGGGTGACCGCGCACACCTACGAGGTCTACGGGCCGCTGTCCAACGGCGTCACGCAGGTGATCTACGAGGGCACCCCGGACACCCCCGAGCCGGGCCGGCACTTCGAGATCATCGCCCGGTACGGCGTCACCGTGTACTACACCGCGCCCACCCTGGTCCGGACGTACATGAAGTGGGGCCCGCAGGTGCCCGCGGCACACGACCTGTCGTCGCTGCGGCTGCTCGGCACGGTCGGTGAGGCGATCAACCCCGAGGCGTGGCGCTGGTTCCACACCGAGATCGGCGGCGGCCGCTGCCCGATCGTCGACACCTGGTGGCAGTCCGAGACCGGCGCGGCGATCTGCGCGCCGCTGCCCGGGGTGACGCCGCTGGTCCCGGGCTCGGCGACCCGGCCGCTACCGGGCCTGTCGGTGCGGGTCGTCGACCGCGACGGGCGGACCTGCGACCCCGGCGAGGGCGGCATCCTCGTGATCGACCGGCCGTGGCCGTCGATGGCACGGACCGTGTGGGGCGACCCGGAGCGGTTCCGCGCGTCGTACTTCGCCGACTACGCCGAGCAGGGCTGGTACAAGGCGGGCGACGGCGCCGTCGTCGACGAGCACGGGTACGTGACGCTGCAGGGCCGGATCGACGACGTCATGAACGTGTCCGGGCACCGGCTCGGCTCGATCGAGCTGGAGTCGGCGCTGGTGTCGCACCCGCGGGTCGCCGAGGCGGGCGTGGTCGGGGCACCGGACGCGACGACCGGGCAGGCCGTCGTCGCGTTCGTGACGGTCACCGACGGCCCGACCGAGGGCCTCGCCGACCAGCTGCGGGCACACGTGGCGCGCGAGATGGGGCCGGTCGCCCGGCCCCGTGAGGTCGTGCTCGTCGCGGAGCTGCCGAAGACCCGCTCGGGCAAGATCATGCGACGGCTGCTGCTCGACGTGACCGCCGGGCGGGAGCCCGGCGACACGACCTCGCTGGTGGACCCGGCCGCCTTCGCGGAGCTGGCGGCCGGGTACCGGCAGGGCTGAGCTCAGGCGATGCGGCGCAGCTTCTGGATCACGAGCTCGCCGTCGAGCAGGTCGCCCATGATCCCGACGAAGTGCACCAGGTGCGGGGTCTGCAGGTGCGCGTCGAGCTTCGCCTCGGACTCCCAGTTCTCGTAGAAGAAGAACACCGCGGGGTCGTCCCAGCCCTGGTGGAGGTCGTAGTTGACGTAGCCGTCCTCCTGCGACGTCGGCTCGATCAGCTTCTCGAGCTCCGCCTTCAGCTCCTCCTCCTTGCCCGGCTTCGCCCGCATCCGGGCGATCACGGTGAGCAGGTCGCGGTTGTCGTCGGTGGGAGTGGGCATCGTTGCCTCCGGCTCGATTGATTGTGCACAACGAGTATGGCGCATCTCGCCCGGTGGAGTCTGCCCGCAGTCGCTACCGTCGGCAGGATGATCGGTGCGGCGGACACCCGGGAGACGGCGGACGCGATGGCCGGGGCCGCGTCGGCCTGGCTGGACACCCTCGACCCGGCGCAGCGGGAGGTCGCCGTCGGGCACGCCCCGACCGGTGACGGCGACGCCGACGCCGAGCGACGCCGCTGGTTCTACACCCCCACCGACCACGGCGGGCTCACCTTCCACGACCAGCTCCCGCCGCAGCAGCGCGCCGCGATGAAGCTGGTCGCGTCCGGGCTGTCGCGGGCCGCCTACGTCACCGTCGCGACCGTGATGGGGCTGGAGAACGTCCTCGACCACACCGAGGGCTTCGTGACCCTGTTCGACCGGACCCGCGGCCGGGACCCGCAGATGTACCACCTGCGCGTCTTCGGCGAGCCGGGGGACACCGGCACCTGGGGCTGGCGCTTCGGCGGGCACCACGTGTCGGTCAACTTCCTCGTCGTCGACGGTGTCGTGGTCGCCTCGACCCCGTGCTTCCTGGGCGCCGACCCCGCGACCTCCGAGCTGCTCGGCGACGCCGTGCTCCGCCCGCTCGGACGGGTCGAGGACCTCGCCCGTGACCTCGTCCGCTCGCTGCCCGCCGAGCTGCGCGGGCGTGCGGTGCTGCTGGACAAGGCCCCGCCGGACCTCGTCGCCGCGAACCGCACCGAGCCGCAGGAGGGCGACAACTGGATCCCGCTGGCGGGGATCTGGCGCACCGAGTCCTTCGCCGACCCCGAGCAGCAGCGCAAGCTCGACGACATGAGCGAGGCCATCGAGGAGCGGGCCGCGTTCACCGACGCGCAGAAGGAGACCGTCGCGCTGTCGCGCACCCCGGTCGGCGTGCCGGCGTCCGACCTGGACGCCGGGGGTCGCGAGATGCTGCGCGCGTTGCTTGGCACCTACCTGAAGCGGGTCGCCGAGCCGCTGCAGCCGATCTCCCGCTACGACGACGACGCCGAGCTCGACGCCGTGCACCTCGCCTGGGCGGGGCCGCTGGAGGACGGCGCCCCGAACTACTACCGGGTGCAGGGTCCGCGCCTGCTCATCGAGTGGGACAACACCCAGCGCGACGCCAACCACGCGCACTCGGTGTGGCGCGACCCGTCGACGGACTTCGGCCTGGACGTGCTCGGCGCGCACCGGGCGGCGCACCACCTCGGCTGACCCGGCCGTCGCGGGGCGCCGGCACCGTCGAGCCACGGGTCCGGTCAGTCCCGGTAGGCGGGCGCCCGGCTCGGGCCCTCGCGGTGGTCGCGCTCCAGCAGCGGCCGCCAGCGCGGCGCGACCAGGGTGGACAGCACCACCACGCTGGTGGAGCGGGCCACCAGCGGTGAGCGGCCGAGCGCGAGCAGGGTGTCCTGCAGGTCCTCGTGCGACGACGCCGCCAGCCGGCACATCACGTCCGACGAGCCGGTCGTCGCGTACGCCTCGGTGACCGCGGGCAGCGCGGCGAGCTCGGCGGCGACGTCGCCCAGCTCGCCCTGCGCGATCTCCAGCGTCACGAACGCCTGCACGCCGTACCCGGCCGCCGGGAGGTCGACGTCCGGGCCGTACCCGGTGACGACCCCGGCACGCTCCAGCCGGTCCAGTCGCGCCTGCACCGTCCCGCGGGCGACCCGCAGGGTGCGCGAGAGCTCCAGCACCCCGGCCCGCGGCCGGTCGCGCAGCGCGGCGAGCAGGTCGACGTCGAGGGCGTCCAGGGGCAGCACCCGGCGAGCCTAGCCGCGGCTCAGCCGGCCGGGACGGGCTCGCGACGGGCGAAGTCCGGGGCCCGCTCCGGCCGGAAGCCCACGCCCACCAGGTAGGCGGGCACGATCTGGGCAGCCGGGACCGCGCGCATCAGCCGCAGCAGCGGAGCGGGGGGCCCGTCGAGCCGTCCCGCCAGCGCCGGGCCGGCGATGGTGCGGTGCATGATCCGCTGCAGGCCCTGGACCAGCACCGTCGGGAGCAGCCTGCGGTTGCGGACCCGGCCGAGGTCCCGCTCGGTGAGGGTGCCCCGCTGCAGCGGGGCGGCGAGCAGGGTCGCGGCGGCGACCGCGTCCTGGATCGCGAGGTTGATCCCGACGCCGCCGATGGGGGACATCGCGTGCGCGGCGTCGCCGATGCAGAGCAGGCCGTCGACGTGCCAGCGGCGCAGCCGGTTGAGCTTCACGTCGAGGTGCTTCACCTCGTCCATCGACGCGATCTCGTCGACCCGGTCGGCGTACTCCGGCATCAGGTCGGCGATGTCGGCCCGGAACGCCTCGACGCCCGCGGCGCGCAGCCGCGCGTCGGCGCCCTTGGGGGCGAGGTAGCCGATCTGGTAGTAGCCCTCGCGCGGGATCACCACCGCGAAGCGCCCCTTCCCGATCCGCGGGCGCAGGGTGGCCCGCTGCTCCTCGGGGTGCCGCGGCAGCCGGAACCACCAGGTGTCGAACGGGACGTCGTACTCGGTCACGGGCAGGCCGGACCCGGCACGCAGGACCGAGTGCCTGCCGTCGCAGGCGACGGTGAGGTCGGCCCGGATCTCGCCGGTGGTCTCCTCGCCGGGCGCGGTCGTCGTCGCGTACCGGACGCCGACGACCCGACCGTTCTCCCGGACCAGCGACGTGGCCCGGGTGTCGAGCCGCAGGTGGAAGGTGGGCTCGTCGGCGGCGACCTCGGCGAGCAGGTTCAGCAGGTCCCACTGCGGCACGAGCGCGACATAGGGGTGACGCACCCTGACCCGGCGCAGCAGGGACATGTTCCCGATCCGCTGCGCACCGCCCCGCTCGTCCGGGATCACGACCTCGTCGACCCGGCTCTGCGGCAGCGCGGCGAACCGCTCGCCCAGCCCCAGGTCGTCGAGCAGGTCCAGGGTGGTGGGGTGCACTGTGTCCCCGCGGAAGTCCCGCAGGAAGTCGCCGTGCTTCTCCAGCACGGTCACCTCGACCCCGGCCCGGGCCAGCAGCAGCCCCAGCATCATCCCGGCCGGGCCGCCCCCGACCACGCAGCACGTCGTCCGCTCCGACATCGCACCCACCTCATTTCAACTGATGTTGAATTACGATGAGTATGCGCTCCCCGGGCACCGTCACGCAATTGGTGTGACCGGGTGTGCTCGGCCGCCGAAGCGGACCCGTGCACGACGACCTCGAGCGTCCGGCCCACGGTGGGTCCGCTCAGGAGTGCGCCGCGGCGCGGAAGGAGCGCAGGAGTGCGGGGCCCCCGGGGTCGTCCCACGCGACCTGGGTCAGCAGCAGCGAGATCACCCCGGTCGACGGGTCGGAGCGCCACCCGGTGCCCAGGCCGCCGTCCCAGCCGTGGCGGCCGCCGTCCTCGACGGCCAGGCCCAGGCCCCAGCCGCAGCCGTCGTCGAGGAACGGTGCGGCGCCGGCCCGCTGTGCGGCGCTCAGCCGGTCGGTGGTCAGCTCGGCGACGGCGCCGGGGGACAGGACCGGGCTGCCGCCCCCGCGCAGTGCCCGGGTGAACGCGAGCAGGTCGTCCAGGGTGGAGACCAGGCCGCCGCCCCCGGACGGGAACACCGGCGGGGCCGCCCACGCGCCGTCGACCGGGTCGGTCACGGTGAAGCCCCCGCCGGGTGCGGCGGTCAGCAGCGGGACGAACCGGTCCCGGTCGGCGACGGGTACCGAGAAGCCGGTGTCGCGCATGCCGAGCGGGGTGAACACCCGCTCGGCCAGCACGGTCTGCAGGTCGGTGCCGCAGCGGCGGGCGAGCAGGACGCCGAGCAGGTCGCCGCTGGTCTGGTAGAGCCAGCGCGATCCCGGCTGCGCGACGAGCGGCACCGCGGCGAGCCGTGCGGTCCAGGTGTCGGGGTCGGGCAGCGGGTAGCTGCCCGGCGGCCCGTCGCTGCCGAGCCCGGCGGTGGCGCGCTGCACGGGCAGATCGGCGCCGGGCCGGGGGAGCATCCCGGTCCCGCAGCGGTAGGTCAACAGGTCGTAGAGGGTGATCGGCCGGCGCGCGGGGACGGTGTCGTCGAGCTCGGCCGCCTCGTGGCGCAGCACTCGCGGCGCGGCCAGCTCCGGGAGCCACGCCGCGACCGGCCCGTCGAGGTCCAGCATCCCGTCCTCGACGAGTGCGAGCGCGGCGACCGCGACGACGGGCTTGGTGATCGAGGCGATCCGCACGACCGTGTCGCGGCGCAGCGGGTGTCCGGCGCCGTCGTCGCCGAGGACGTGCACCACGGTGCCGTGCCGGGGGTCGTCGACGGCGGCGACCAGCCCCGGGACGCGCCCGGTGTCGACGGCGCCGCGCAGGAGCGCGGCGGTGCGGTCCAGGGTGACGGACACGGGGGCCTCCCGGGGTCGGTGGGTCTCACCCGTTCCGACCGCGGCGGCCCCGCGAACTCATCGCTTGATGCCGACCCCGCCGACGATGCAGCGCTGCACCGGGTCCTCGGTGCGCAGCTGCGGGCCGTCGGGCCACCACCGGTAGCAGGGGACGATGCCCGGGTCGACCAGCTCGAGCCCGGGGAACAGGCCGCTGATCTCGGCGTGCGTGCGGAACCGGCCGCTGCCCATCGGGCTGTGGACGAAGACCTGCTCCATCCGGCGGGCCAGCTCGCTGTCGGCGTTCTCCGGGTCGAAGAAGTGCGCGATCGCGACGACGCTGCCGGGGGCGAGCCGCTCGATGTAGCGCGCCATGATCGCCTGCGGGTCCACGGCGTCGTCGAAGTGGTGGATGGTGCCGATCTGGAACAGCGCGAGCGGCTGGTCCAGGTCGAGGAAGCCCTGGACCGACGGGTCGGCCAGCACCGTCTCCGGCTCGCGGATGTCCGCGGCGGAGAAGCGGGTGAACTCGTTGTCCTCCAGCAGCGCCTGGCCGTGCGCGATGACGGTCGGGTCGTTGTCGACGTAGGCGACCCGGGCCTCGGGCTGCAGCCGCTGCACCACCTGGTGGGTGTTCTCCGCGGTCGGCAGGCCGGAGCCGCAGTCCAGGTACTGGGTGATGGAGGTCTGGGTGGCGATGAAGCGCGCCGCCCGGATGAGGAACGCCCGGTTGTCGATCGCGAGCATGTTGACCTCGGGGGCCACCTGCCGGACCCGTTCGATGGTCTCCCGGTCGACCTCGTAGTTGTCCTTCCCACCGAGCGCGTAGTCGTAGACCCGGGCGATGCTGGCCTTGGTCGTGTCGATGTACGCGGGAGCGCGACCCTCGGTCGGCTGGGCCATCGGCGGAGTCCTCACTGCGTCGTCGGCGCCGTCGCGCCGGGTCCTCGGTCGGTGCCCGGGCGGCGCCCGTCGTGGCGCCGATCACCGGTGCGGGCCACCGTAGCGGACCGGCCCGACGGGCACGCACCGTCACCGTCCGGACGTGCCCGGTGATCGAGACCGCTGACGACCTGCGGAACCGCTGTGTAGGCTGGGTCACCCGATCGGCAGTCCCCGCAACCCGCAGGAGCCCGTCCCGGTGGTCCCCAGCCCGAACAGCCCCACCCCGCCCGGTGCCGACCGCGGCCCGACCGCGCGGCGCATCGTCCTCGGTTCCCACCTGCGCCGGTTGCGGGAGCGCGCCGGCATCTCCCGGGCCGACGCGGCGTACGCGATCCGCGGCTCGGACTCGAAGATGAGCAGGCTGGAGTCCGGCAAGGTCGGGTTCAAGCAGCGCGACGTGGCCGACCTGCTGACGATGTACGGCGTCGCCGAGGGCCCCGAGCGCGACCAGGTGCTGTCGATGGCCGAGGAGAGCAACTCCAGCGGCTGGTGGGCGCGGTACAACGACGTCGTCCCCGGCTGGTTCGAGGACTTCGTGGGTCTGGAGGCCTCGGCGTCGCGGATCTCGTCCTACGAGCTGCTGTTCGTCCCCGGCCTGCTGCAGACCGAGGACTACGCCCGCGCGGTCGTCAGCGGCGGCCACACCGATCTGCCGCCCGCCGAGCGGGCCGACGTCGAGAAGCGCCTGGAGGTGCGGCTGCGGCGCCAGCGCGTGCTGCACCGCAAGGACGCCCCGACCTTCTGGACCGTGCTCGACGAGGCCGTGCTGCACCGGCCGGTCGGCGGGGAGGCGGTCTTCCGCGCCCAGCTCGACCACCTGGTCGAGCTGTCGTCGCTGCCGAACGTCATCGTCCAGCTGCTGCCCTGGGACCTGTCCGGCTACGGCGCCGAGCACGCCTTCACCATGCTGCGCTTCGCCGAGCCCGAGCTGCCCGACCTGGTCTACCTCGAGGAGATGACCGGGTCCTCCTATCTGGACAAGCGGGCCGACGTCGAGCGCTACGGCCGGTCGATGGACCGGCTCACCGTCGACGCGCTCAGCCCGGAGCAGACCAAGCAGGCCCTGAGCAAGCTGCGCGCCGAGCGCTGACCTGCACCGACGTCGCTCCCGGGCGACGAACGGCACAGGTGCCCCCACGGCGGGGGACACCGTCCGATGCCGACCGCCCACGGCCGGTGCGGCGCACTCGGGCGCGGCCGGACGACCGCCGGGCGCGTCCGTCCTGTTTTGCACGACCGAACTGCTTGCCCCCTGCTAGCTTCTCCGCAACGGAGAATGCACGTGCAGATGAGGTGAGCATTCGCATGGAACAGATGCACCTGAGCGGCCCCGCGGCGATCGATTCGCTGGCGTGGCGCAAGAGCGTGCGCAGCGGCTACCAGGGCAACTGCGTCGAGCTCGCCGTCGTGACCGGGGGGACCGTGGCCGTCCGCAACTCGCGGGACCCGCACGGCACCGTGCTCGCCTTCCCGGCGACCGAGATGGCCGCCTTCCTGGCCTCGATCAGGAACGGCGAGCTGGACGACCTCGCCTGAGCCGTCCCCGCTGACCTCCCGCGGGCGGCCGGCCCGACCCCGGCCGCCCGCGGTGAGCCGAGAATGATCTTCTCGGTGTAGGAAGGAACGGTGAGCCGTTCCGAGCAGGCCCCGTCCTACCGCGGCGCGAGCGCCCACTACCTGTCCCCGTCGCGACGGGACCCCGTCAAGGTCGGCTCCGAGGAGCCGGTCACCCGGCGGGTCATCGCGGGTGCGCTGGCCGCGCTGCACCTGCGGCCCGGGTCCCCGGTCGCCGTGCTCGACGTCGGGTCCGGCACCGCCGACGGGTTCGCCCTCCTCACCCGCCCGGCACCGGACGCCGCGCCGATCGTCGCGGAGGACCGGCTGCGCTACGTCGGTCTCGACGTCGATCCGGAGATGGTCGCCACCGCGCGGGACACCGTCGGTTCGCCGTCGGCGTCGTTCGTGCTCGGCGACGTGCGCGACGCGCTGCCCGACGGCGCGTTCGACCTCTACCTGTCCTGCGGGGTGCCGTACTCCCACCTCACCCGCGACGAGCTCGTCGCCGCACTGGGATCGGTGCTGACGGCCGTCGCGGCCCGGGGGCGGCGCGCCGCGGTCGTCGTCGACGTCCTCGGCCGGTACTCGGTGGAGTGGCAGCCCCGCTGGAGCACCGAGCGCTGGGACTACGCGATGAGCTTCTTCGCCGGCGGCGGCGGGGCGATCTCCGAGCCGATGACCTTCTACGGCCGCGCCGAACTCGACGCCACCGTCGACGCCGCGCTGGCCGGCAGCGGTGCGCGGCTGGTGTCGCGCACCGCCGTCGACCGGTCGGTCCTGGTGGGACGGCACACCGCCACCGGCACCTTCCACCCGGCGGTGCCGCGCTTCCGGACCCTGGTGAACGACCTGGTCCGCGACCCGTCCCGGGTCGACCCCGACGACCTCCGGTTCACCCCCGCGACCGGAGGCGCCCCGGAGGAGGTGCTGTCCTGGCTGCGCGGGTTCGCCGACCGCTGGAACGGCGCCCTGGAGCCGTACCGGGGGGCGGGACCGCTCGCCGACGCCGACGCCGACCGGCTCGCCGGGACCCTGCTCGGACTCGAACGGGCCGCGGGACCCGGCCTGGGCCTCGGCCACTCGCTGACCATGACGCTGGTGGCCGAGCCCGCCTGAGCGTCGCCCCCGCGGGTCAGTGGTGCTTGTCGGTCAGCGGCGGGAAGCGGTTCGGGCCCTCGTCCTGCTCGAACATCTCCGCGGCGGGCCCGACGATGAGCCGGTCCGGCGGGGACGCCACCCCGGTGTCCTTGCCGGGGTAGTCGAACAGGCCCAGGACGTGGCGCATCGCCTCGAGCCGTGCGCGCTTCTTGTCGTTGCTCTTGATCACCGTCCAGGGAGCGTCCTTGGTGTCGGTGTAGAAGAACATCGCCTCCTTGGCCTCGGTGTAGGCCTCCCACTTGTCCAGTGAGGCGAGGTCCATCGGGGACAGCTTCCACTGGCGCACCGGGTCGACCTGACGGATCAGGAAGCGGGTGCGCTGCTCGTCGCGTGACACCGAGAACCACAGCTTCACCAGGTGGACCCCGGACCGCACGAGCATCCGCTCCAGCTCCGGGGTGGCCCGCAGGAACTCCATGTAGGAGCGGGGGTCGGTGAAGCCCATGACCCGCTCGACGCCGGCCCGGTTGTACCAGGACCGGTCGAACAGCACGATCTCCCCGGCCGAGGGCAGATGCTGCACGTAGCGCTGGAAGTACCACTGGCCGGCCTCGCGCTCGGTCGGCTTCTCCAGCGCCACCACCCGGCAGCCGCGGGGGTTGAGGTGCTCGGTGAACCGCTTGATCGTCCCGCCCTTGCCCGCGGCGTCGCGGCCCTCGAACAGCACGACGATCCGGTTGCCGGTGTCCTTGACCCAGTTCTGCAGCTTCAGCAGCTCGATCTGCAGCAGCCGCTTCTGGCGCTCGTACTCCAGGCGGGACAGACGGTCGTCGTAGGGGTAGCCCTGGCGCCAGGTGTCGACCGGGCTGCCCTCGGGACCGACGAGAGTCGGGTCGTCGTCGTCGGAGTCGTCGACCCGGAAGTGCCCGGGGTCGGCCGCGGCGGGGTGCGGGATCAGGGTGTCGGGGGCGTCGGCCTGAGGCTCGACCGGGGTCTCGTCCACGTGTGGCAACGCTGCGCGCCGGTCATGGCCGCAGGGCCACACCCGGATGACGGCCGGGTGATCAGCGGGCAGCGGGACGGGGCCGGTCGTGCCAGTAGCCCTGCGCGTGGACCCGGTCCGGGGCGACGCCCGCCTCGTGCAGCAGCGCCCGCACCCGCGCCACCCGCGTGCTCTCGGTGGCGTTCCAGGCGTAGAAGTGCTCGCCGAGGCGGGCGGCCGCGGCACCGTGGGCGTCGGCCCAGTCGGCGACGGCGTCGAGCAGCGGGCGCCCGGGCCGCCGGCAGACCTCCACCGTCACCCCCGGATGGACGTCGGTGAGCCCGACGGCGTCGGCCGGGTCGCCGACCTCGACGAGCACCCGGCCCCGGTGGTGCGGCGGGAGCGCGGCGAGGATGCCGCGCACGGCGGGCAGCGCGGTCTCGTCGCCGGTGATCAGTACCTCGGTGGCGGGGCCCGGGTCCCACTGCACGCCGTGACCGGGGTTGCCGCGCCGCACGTCCGGCCCGGAGAGCAGGACGAGGTCGCCGGGCCGGGCGACCGCGGCCCACGCGCTCGCCGGGCCCGGCCGGGAGTGGCGGAACACGTCGAGGTCGACCTCACCGCGCCCCGGCCGGACCGCGGCCGGGGTGTGGCTGCGCAGCACCGGCCGCGTGCCGGCGGGCAGCTTCCGCAGCCGGGCCCGCCACTCGCGTTCCGGCAGGCCGGAGGTGAGCGAGGCGGGATAGCCGTCGTCCGGCGGGACCAGCAGCTTGACCCGCTGGTCCCGGCCGTGCGGGGCGAACCGCGACAGCTCCGGACCGCCCAGGACGATCCGCCAGAACCCGGGGGAGGGCACGCCGACGGCGAGCACCCGGGCGGCGAACAGGACGTTCGGCGACCCCGACAGGGGGCTCACCGGCCCAGCGTCCGCTCGATGTCGTCGAGCACCCTCTGCCCGCCGAGCGGCCCGACGCCGGTGATCCAGACCGACTGGTCGACCGGGTGCAGCCGCGGGAAGACCTGCGCGCGCACCGCCTGGACGGCCGGCGGCACCGCCGACGGCGACGCCGGGTCGGTCGCGGTCAGGAACACCTCGTCGGCGCGGGCCTGCTGGACCAGCTCGGGGGAGAGGTCCACCGAGATCGAGTTCTCCCAGTCCCGGGGCGGGATGGTGAACCCGGCGCACTCCAGGGTGCTGCCCGCGAACGACGTCGGCCCGTACAGGGTGAGCAGACCGTCGCGGGGGCGGATCATCTGCGCGGTCCGCCCGGCCGTGTCGTGGGTGCGCGCCACCTCGGCGCAGCGGTCCCGGTAGCGGGTGAGCAGCTGCTCGGTGTCGGCCTCGCGGCCGAGCGCCCGGCCGACGAAGCGGACGTTGTCCTGCTACGGGTCGGCCTGCGAGGCCATGAACGCCGTCGGCGCGATCGCGGTCAGCCGGTCGTACAGCGCGGCGTGCCGGGACTCGGTGCCCAGGATCAGGTCGGGTCGCTGGGCCGCGATCCGTTCCAGGTCGGGCTCGGCGACGGTCCCGACGACCGCCACCTGCGCACCGGCGTCGCCGAGGTAGGCGGGCACCCCGGTGCCCTCGGACAGGACCCCGGCCCCGACCGGCGGTGCGTCGAGGGCGACGGTGGTGTCGAGCTGCACCGGCTCCAGCACGACGACCCGCCGCGGCGCGGCCGGGACCGCGACCTCGCCGCGTGCGGTGGCGACCGTGCGGGTCTCCCCGCCGTCGGTGGGGCCCGAGCCGGGCGCGGAGCACGCGGCGAGGAACAGGGTGAGCAGGGCGGCGAGGGCCACCGCGGCCCGGGGCGGCGTCACGGACGGTCTCCTTCGGTCAGGTGAGGCGACCCTAACCCGGGGCCGGTTCGGGATGGAGTGTCCGGTTCGACGGGAAACCGGTCGCCGCGAGCGCGTCACCGGGGCACCCTGTGGCGCGATGATCGAGCAGTTCGTCCGTGAGGGCTGGGTGCACGTCCCGGGCGCGTTCACGACGGCGGCGGCCGCCCGCTGTCGTGCACCCGGCGACGACGGATGGCACGTCGAGTCCTCCTTCACCGGGCCCGACGGCGGACCGCGGCTGTCGGTGGACTCGCGGGGCCGGTCCCTGCTGATGCTGTTCCTCTACCCCGACGTCGGCCCGGACGACGCCCCGACGCTGCTGCGCTCCGGATCCCACCGCGACGTCGCGCCACTGCTCGCGCCCCACGGTGCGGCCGGTGCGGACTGGCTGCCGTTCTGCGGCGAGGCCGTTCCCGCGACGGCGCGACGCCCGGAGGTCGCGGCCTGCGGCCGGGCCGGCGACGTCTACCTGGTGCACCCGTTCGTCGTGCACCGCGCCCAGGCGATGTCCCCGGCGGCCCGGCGGCCCCGGGTGATCGCCCAGCCACCGCTGGGGCCCGCGAGCCAGCCGGCGTTCGACCTGCCGGCCGGGACCGCGCCCGCCGAGCGCGTGGTGCGCGAGGCGCTGGGGTGAGGGGTCAGAGCTGCACCCCGCGGGTCAGCGCCCCGTCGACCACCAGGTTGGTGCCGCTGATCCGGCTCGCCCGCGGGCTGACCAGCGAGACCACCGCGTAGGCGGTCTCCTCCGGGGTGCCCATCCGGCCGGTCGGGTTGAGCCCCATCGCGTGCGCGTACAGCGCGGGGTCGTGCTGCTCGACGTTCGCCCACACCCCGCCGGGGAAGTAGACGTTGCCGGGGGAGACCGCGTTGGCCCGGATGCCCTTCGGCGCGAGGTCGAACGCCAGGCCGGAGACGTAGTGCACGAGCGCGGCCTTCATGACGCCGTAGGAGCCGTCGGCGAAGTCGATCTCGCGGCCGGACACGCTGGACACCGCGGTGACCGAGGCGGCGTCGCTGCGCTCCAGGTGCGGCAGCGCGGCCTCCACCAGGCGCACGGTGTGCAGCAGGTCGACCTCGAAGCTCGAGCGCCAGTTCTGCTCGCCCGGGCCGATCGCCAGCGCGCTCACGTTCGCGACGACCGCGTCCA
Source organism: Pseudonocardia sp. 2-7 (assembly GCF_056341085.1). Taxonomy (NCBI): domain Bacteria; kingdom Bacillati; phylum Actinomycetota; class Actinomycetes; order Pseudonocardiales; family Pseudonocardiaceae; genus Pseudonocardia; species Pseudonocardia sp. 2-7. The sequence goes on along the minus strand of NZ_CP094507.1, from coordinate 3,413,539 downwards.
CCGCCCCGAACCGCTCGGCGCTGTCGGCGACCCAGCGGCCGAGGGCCTCGCCGTCGGCGACGTCGACGGCGGTCCCGGCCACCTCGCCGGCACCCGCGGCGCGCAGCTCCTGCTCGGCGGCGGCGACCCCGTCGGCGTCGCGGGCGCAGAACGCGACCCGCGCGCCCTCCGCCGCCAGCCCGGCGACGACCGCACGCCCGATCCCGCGGGACCCTCCGGTCACGAGCACGACACGACCGTTCAGCAACATGTCCATGGGAAGGCCTCTCTTACAGGGAGCGGGCCTGCTCGCGCAGGTGACGGTGGACGCCGCCGTAGGCCGCGGCGGCCGGGAGCAGCGCCTTCGCGATCTTGGTGACGGCGCTGTAGTTGGTGTCGACGACGTTGGCCAGCGGCGACTCCGCGGCCTGGGTGAGCAGCTGGTAGGCGTCCAGCCGGTCCAGCCCGTACAGCTCGCCCAGCCAGGCGATCATCCCGACCTGGCTGGCCCGCCACGCGTCCTCCAGCGGACGGGAGGACCCGACGACGACGTAGTGGGTGTCGGTCTCGATCCGCGGCCACGCCGGGACCGGGGCGTTCTTGATCAGCTCGACGATCAGCACGACGTCCATCGCGCCCTCGACGGCCGTGCCGCAGCTCTCGCCCTCGCCCTGTCGGTAGTGGCCGTCGCCGACCGAGAACAGCGCACCGGGCACGTTGACCTGCAGGTAGCAGGTCGCCCCGGCGCGCATCTCCGGCGTGTCCATGTTCCCGCCGAACACGTCGGGCACCAGCGAGCTGCGCACCTCCCGCCCGGGCGGGGCGACGCCGACGGTGCCGAGCATCGGGTTGCACGGCAGCTCCAGGCGCAGGTCCGCGCTCGTCGCCTCGAACAGCACCGTCCCCGCGGCCCGGTCGAGCTGGTAGATCCAGGTCCGCTCGGGGAGCGGCTCGTGCAGCAGCGCCGTGCGGTCGGTCGTCGACAGCGCCCCGAACAGCGGGATCAGGGTGGAGGCACCCCAGTCCCGGGCCGGGGTCAGCTCCACGAGGTGGATGGCCAGGGTGTCGCCCGGCTCGGCGCCCTCCACGTGGAACGGCCCGGTCTGCGGGTTCACCTCGCTCATGTCGAGCACCGCGCTCGGACGGTCCGAGGTGGACGTGAGCCGCCCGGAGAACGCGTCCTCGGTCCACAGCCGCAGGCAGGTCCCGGGCGCGACCCGGCGCACCGGGGGCACGCCACCGAAGGTCCAGGCGAACTCGTGCCGTTCCGGCCGGTATTCCACGACGTGCATGGATCGCATCCTGGCCCCCTCCGCGCGTCGCGGGCAACGGTTTCCCGCCGCACCGAGACCACCCGGTCGTCGAACTCCCCGGGTGGGCCGCCGAGCCGGTACGTTGCCGCGATGGCCCGGTACTTCGACGTGCACCCGCAGAACCCGCAGCCGCGCAGCATCGGACAGGTCGTGGACCTCGTGCGGTCCGGCGGCCTGATCGCCTACCCGACCGACTCGTGCTTCGCGCTGGGCTGCTCGCTGGGCAACCGCGACGGCCTGGAGCGGATCCGGCAGATCCGCAAGCTCGACGACCGGCACCACTTCACCCTCGTGTGCGCGGAGTTCGCGCAGCTCGGGCAGTTCGTGCAGATCTCCAACTCCGTGTTCCGCGCGGTGAAGGCGTCCACCCCGGGCAGCTACACCTTCATCCTCCCGGCCACCAAGGAGGTGCCCAAGCAGCTGCTGCACCCGAAGAAGAAGACCGTCGGCGTGCGCATCCCCGACCACGCCACCACCCAGGCGCTGCTCGCCGAGCTGGGGGAGCCGCTGCTGTCCTCGACGCTGCTGCTGCCCGGCCACGACGAGCCGATGACGCACGGCTGGGAGATCAAGGAGGAGCTGGAGAACCAGGTCGACGCGGTCATCGACTCCGGGGACTGCGGCACCGAGCCGACCACGGTCGTCGACCTGTCCGGCGACGAGCCGGAGATCGTGCGGCACGGCGCGGGGGACCCGTCGCGGTTCGAGTGAGGACCCCTCCGGCGCGGCCGCCCGTCGTGCCCGTCCGGGTGCCCCCGGTGACCGCCCTGCGGGGGTCGCGCCGCCCGCCCGTCCACGATCCACCGCCCACCGCATCAGAGCGAGCGCTGGGCGGACCGACGAGTAGGCTTCGCAACCGTCCCACCCGCTACCCGAGCGGGTACTGACGTGGCGTCCGATCCCGGGCGCCGTCCGAACGGTTCGGAGGACGATCGCGTGGCGCGAGACGACCCGCCGCCCCACCCGTCCGGCCCGGCGGGTGCCTCGGCCGGGGACGCGGTGCTGGCCGCGATCGCGCACCGGTTGCGGGCCCGTTCGGAGCGCCAGCAGCTGCTGACCGAACGGCTGCGTGCCGGTGAGCTGCGCCCGGGTGCGCTGGCCGACCTCGCCGAGCTGGCCGCGGCCGCCCGCCGCGGGGCCCGCGACGGCGACCACATCCTCGTCCTCGCCGGCGCCCCCCGCGGGCCCCGGCTCGCGGCCCCGTCGACCCCGCTCGGCCAGGCGCTCAACACCGTCGTCTCCGCGAGTGAGGCGGCCTCGCGCACGATCGTCCCGCCGACCCCGAGCGTCTCGGTCGACGCGACCGCCGAGCCCGTCCTGGGCCAGATCCTGGCCGAGCTGCTCGCCCACGCCGCGAGCGCCACCCCGGCCGGGGAGCGCATCGAGCTGCTGACCCGCTGGGGTCCCGACGGCGGGATCGTCGTCGAGCTCCAGGGGACCCAGTCGCCGCGGCACCGCACCCCGGTCGAGGAGCTGGACCGCGCGCTGGGCTCGGCGACACCCGGCGGCCCGGTCGCCCCGCAGGAGATCGGCCTGCACGTGGCCGCGCGGCTGGCCCGCGCCATCGGCGCCCGGCTCGGCGTCCGCGCCCCCGCCGGGAACTCCGCGATCGCCCCGATCGCCGTGCTCCACCTGCCGTCCTCGGTCCTCGGCGGTGGCCGCTCCGAGTCCGCCGCGCCCGCCGCGGAGCCGCAGCCGGCCGAGTCCGCCGAGCAGGCCGGGACCGGGACGACGGCGTCGCTGCGCCGCCCGGCACCCGCCCCCGCGCCCGCACCGGCCGCGGCGGCGGACGTGCCGTGGCCGCCCCGGGAGACCCCGGTGGCGGAACCCGAGCGCAGCTGGCCGCCGGTCGCCCCCGAACGGGACGAGCCCGCGGCGCCCGCCGGGCTGCCCCGCCGTGCCCCCCGCCCGGCCGGCGGGATCGCGGCCGCGGCCCCCTTCGCCGGCTCCGGTGCCCCGGCTGCCCGTCCGCAGGCCCCCGGCCCGGCCGGTCCCGGACCGAACGGGTCCGGCCCCGGTACGCCCGGCCCCGGCCCCGGCCCGGGCCCGCGCCCGCCGTACGGACCGCCGTCGCCGGGCACCGGCCCGGCGCGCAACGGCGCCCCGCCACCGCCGCCCGCGCCGGAGGACCCCCCGGCCACCGAGGCACTGCCCGTCACCGGCGCGGCGGGGGCGACCCCGCCGGTGGAGCTGTTCGGACCGTTCGACTCGGAGGTGCCGGTGCCCGTGGACGACGCGGACGACACGCCGATCTTCGCGGCGGTCGCCTCGGCCTGGTTCCGTGAGCCGGGATCGACCGAGACGACGGCGCTCCCGGTCACGCAGAACGACAACTGGCGCACCGCGGGCGACGCCGAGTTCGACGCCGCCCGGATCCGGGCCGACCGGGTCGTCGACCTGCCGACCACCGCACAGGGCCTGCCGCAGCGGCTGCCCGGGCAGGCGATGGTGCCGCCGTCGTGGCGGGACACCCCGAACGGCCTCGCGCCGACCGGGTCGCGGGAGCGCCAGCCCGACCGGGTGCGCAACCGGCTGGCCAGCTACCAGCGGGGTCTGCGCGAGGGCCGCCACCGCGCCGCGGAGGACCACGGCCCGCACGGACCGGCCGGTGGTGCACTGAACGGCGCCGTCAACGGCGCGCCGGTGCCCGGCGGGCACCGCAACGGCCACCACCTCGACGACGGCGACGACCGCAGCGTCGGCTGATCACCACTCGTGCGGCGTCCCGGCGGCCCAGCCGTCCGGGTCGTCCCACGCCTGCAGGGTGCGGCCGCTGACGAAGCGCCGCCGCGCCCCGGTCACCGGGTCGTCGAACTCCAGGGCACGCGAGAGCAGCTGCAGCGGGCGGGTGAAGTCCTCCGGCGCCCGCCGGTGCAGCTCGGGGTAGACGTCGTCGCCGAGGATCGGCACGCCGAGCCCGTTCAGGTGCACCCGCAGCTGGTGGGTCCGCCCGGTGCGCGGGGTCAGCCGGTACAGGGCCCGCTCGCCCCGCAGCCCGGCGACCTCGACGCGGGTCTCGGCGTTCGGCTCGCCGTCCTCGGTGACGGCGGCGAACACCCCGGGCCGCTTCACGATCCGCGACACCTCGGTGCGCGGCAGCTCCAGGTCCGGGTCGAACCGGGCGAGCGCCTCGTAGGTCTTCGTGACCCGGCCGCGGGCGAACAACGTCTGGTAGGCGCCGCGCAGCTCGGGGCGCACCACCAGCAGCAGGACCCCCGCGGTGGCGCGGTCGAGCCGGTGCGCCGGGCTGAGCGCGGGCAGCCCCAGCTCGTGGCGCAGCCGCACCAGCACGGTCTGGCGGACGTGGCTGCCCCGCGGGATCGTCGCGAGCAGGTGCGGCTTGTCGACGACCACCACGTCGTCGTCCGCGTGCAGCACCGGCAGCCCGAACGGCACCGGTACCTCGTCGGGCTCGTCGCGGTAGAGCCACAGCGTCGTCGACGGCGTGTACGGCGTGGCCGGGGTGACCGGGCCGTCCGCGGTCACGATCTCCCCGGCCGCCAGCCGTGCGTCGATCCGCTCCGCGACGTGCGGGAACCGGTCGACGAGGTGGTCGCGCATCGTCGCCCACCCGCCGGTCGCCGGGGTGCGGACGCGGGCCGGCGCGAGGCCGTCGACCGTCGGGAGCGGGGACGCCTCCCGGGACGTGCGGCGCCGGCGGGATCTCACGGGGCAGCAGCCTACGATGGCCCCTCGTGAGCTGGACGTCCTACGGTGCCTACCTGTTGATCGTCGTCGGGCTGGTGCTGATGCCCGGCCCGGACACCTTCGTGATGCTGCGCGCCTCGCTGGTCGGCGGGCGCGCGGGCGGACTCTCGACGCTGGCCGGGGTGTTCACCGGCAACGCCCTGCAGGGCGGCGCCGCGGCGTTCGGGCTCGGTGTGCTCGTCGCGAGCTCGCACACCGCGTTCACCGTGATCCGCTGGGCCGGGGTGGTCTACCTCTGCGTGCTCGGGGTGCAGGCGCTGCGGGCCGCGCGCCGCGGGGACTACCCCGTCGTCCCCGACGGCGGTCCGCGGCTGCCGGCGCGGCGGTCGTTCCTGGTCGGCTTCGGCTCGAACATCACCAACCCGAAGGTGCTGGTCATGTACCTGTCGGTGCTGCCGCAGTTCCTCGTGCCCGGGGTGACGACCACGGCCGACGCGCTGCTGCTGGCGCTGTCGGTGGCGGTGCTCGGCGGCGTCTACGGGGTCGGCCTGGTCCTCGCCGTGCACCGGGCGCGGGCCTTCTTCACCCGGCGCCGCGTGCGCCGCGCCGGTGACGTCGTCGCCGGGGTCGCGCTGATCGGGTTCGGTGGGGCGCTGGCCGCCGCCTGACCTGCGGGGTTGCCCGCATGGTGGGTTTGAGTTCATGATGTGGGTACGACATCGTCGTCGATGCCAGGGGGGGTCATCGTGTCGGACACCGTCATCGTGGTGAACACGGCCGTCGCCGTGCTCGCCGTCGTCGTGCTGATCGTGAGGTTCCGGCTCAACCCGGTGATCTCCCTCGTCATCGGCGCCGTCTACCTGGGCCTGACCGCCGGCCTGGGGGTGACGGGGACGGTCGACGCGGTCACCGGCGGGTTCGGCGACATCCTGGCCGACGTCGGGCTGCTCATCGCCTTCGGTGTCCTGACCGGCGCGATGCTGCACCACGCGGGCGCCATCGAACGGCTGGTCTCCGCGCTGCTGACGGCCTGCGGCCCGCGCGGGATGCCCTACGCCACCGCCGTCACCGTCTCCACCGCACTCCAGTCGATCTTCGTCGACGTGCTGCTGGTCATCTCCGCACCGCTGGCCCGGCGGATCGCTCCGCGCATCGGGGACAAGGGGCTGCCGCGGATGGCGACCGCGCTCGCGATCGGCCTGGAGTGCGGGATCGTGTTCATGGTCCCCGGTGTCGGTGCGGTCGCACTCGCCGGTGTGCTCGGGGTGCCGCTGGGCCAGATGCTGATCCTGGGCCTGGTCGTCGTGGTGCCGACCGTGCTCATCGCGACCGGGATCATGTCCGTGCTGCTGCGCCGCGGCTGGTGGGACCCGGCCCGCGACGAGCAGGAGCCGGTCGCCGCGGGCGTGCCCGCCGGTGCGGAGGCCGACTCGCCGGACACCGCCGCACCCGGCGCCGGGAGCGCCGGGGGACGGCCCACCGGTACCGGCTCCCCGGACGGCGCGGGCACGGACGGGGGCCACGGAGCCGGGCCCGGCGGGGGCGCGGTCCCGGCCGCCGTCGGCACCGCCGTGTCCGGCACCGCGCGTCGCGAGCTGCCGCTGGCCCTGCTGTTCGGGCCGCTGCTGGTGGGTCTGCTGCTCATCGCCGCGGGCGCCGTCCTCGACGCCGCCGGGATCACCCACCCCGTCATCGCGTTCCTGGGCGAGCCGGTGATCGCGCTGCTGCTCGCGCTGATCGGGACCACGGCCGTCGTCGGGGTCGCCCACGGGCGCGGCATGGTCGAGGCCGCGGTCTCCGACGGGTTCCGCGAGAGCGGGCAGATCCTGATCCTCACCGGCGTCGGCGGCTCGCTCGCCACGACGATCTCCGAGGCGGGCCTCGGCGAGATCCTCGGCCGCTTCTTCTCCGCGAGTACCGCCGCACCGCTGCTCATGGTGTGGCTGATCGCCGCCGTGCTGCACGTCGCGATCGGGTCGGTGACGATCTCGGCGATCACCGCGGCCGGGGTGCTCGCCCCGGTCGCCCCGGTGATCGGCCTGGCCCCGGTCCTGATCGCGCTGGCCGCCGGCGCCGGGGCGCTGTTCGCCGTCCACGTCACCTCGAACACGTTCTGGCTGCTGCAGTCGCTGCTCGGGCAGTCCGTGCGCGGGACGCTCAAGACCTGCTCGGTCGGGGTCTCCATCGCCTCCGTCGTCGCGATCCTGGTGATCCTGCCGCTGTCGCTCGTCGTCTAGGGAGAGTCGTGTCGCAACTTCCGCTGTCCGGAGTCCGGGTGCTCGAGCTCGGCAACTACATCGCCGCCCCCACCGCCGGACGCCTGCTCGCCGACTTCGGCGCCGAGGTGATCAAGGTCGAGCGCCCCGGTACCGGCGACGAGATCCGCAACTGGCGGCTCTACGCCGGGGACACCTCGATGCTGTACCGGACGCTGAACCGCAACAAGCGCTCCATCACCCTCGACATGCGCTCGGCCGCGGGGAAGCAGGCCGTGCTGGACCTGGCCGCCCGCTCCGACGTGGTGCTGGAGAACTTCCGGCCCGGCACGCTGGAGAAGTGGGGGCTGGGCCCGGCCGAGCTCGACGCCGTCAACCCCGACGTCGTGCTCGTGCGGATCTCGGCGTTCGGGCAGACCGGGCCGCTGTCGTCGCGGCCGGGGTTCGCCGCCGTCGCCGAGGCGATGGGCGGGCTGCGCGCGCTCGTCGGGGAGGCCGACCGGCCGCCGTCGCGGACCGGGGTGTCGATCGGGGACTCGATCGCCGGGCTCTACGGCGCGTTCTCCGCGATGATGGGTCTCTACCAGCGCGAGAGCCGCACGGACCGGCCCGCGCTGGACCGGCGCTGCATGGACGTCGCGCTCAACGAGGCGGTGTTCTCGATGATGGAGTCCCTCGTCCCCGACCACCTCGCCTACGGCGTCGAGCGGCGCCGCGTCGGCGGGCGGATGGAGGGCATCGCCCCGTCCAACGCCTACGTCTGCGCGGACGGGGGCAGCGTCGTGATCGCCGGCAACGGCGACTCCATCTACGGCCGGTTCATGACCGTCATCGGCCGCGCAGACCTGGGCGCCGACCCGGAGCTGGCCTCCAACGCGGGCCGCTGGGCGCGCCGCGACGAGCTCGACGGCGCCATCGAGACCTGGACCCGCTCGCTGCCCCGCGACGAGGTCCTCGCGAAGCTGGAGGAGGCCGGCGTCCCGGCCGGGCCGATCCACTCCGCCGCCGACATCGTCGCCGACGAGCAGTTCCGCGCCCGCGACATGGTCCAGTACTTCGACGTCGACACCGGCGGCGCCGAACCCGCGCGGGTCGGGTTCCCCGGCATCGTGCCGGTGCTCGACGGCCGGTCGGTCCCGGTCCGCTCGGTCGGGCCGGACCTGGGCGCCGACACCGCCGACGTCCTCGGCGGGCTGCTCGGATACACCCCGGACACGATCCGGGCCGCATCGGGGGAGGACGCATGAGCACCGACGGGGTCGTCCTGCGGGACGTCACGCTGCGCGACGGGCTCCAGCTCACCGGCAAGCCGCTGCCCACCGACCGCAAGGTCGGGCTGGTCCGCGCGCTGCTCGGCGCGGGCGTGCCGGAGCTGGAGATCGGGTCGCTGGCCCGCGGCGACCTGGTGCCGCCGCTGGCGGACACCCTCGACGTCGTCGCCGCGCTGACACCGGAGGAGCTGGAGCGCTGCTGGGTGTGGGTGGCGACGCCGCGGCACGTGCAGAAGGCGGTGGCCGCCGGGGCCCGCAACGTCCAGTACTGCTTCTCGGTGTCCGACGCGCACAACAACGCCAACATCGGCCGTGACACCGCCGTCTCCCTCGACGCGATGCCGCAGGCCGTCGAGCACGCGCGTGCCGCGGGCGGACGCATCCAGCTGTGTCTCGCGACGGCGTTCACCTGCCCGTTCGACGGACCGGTCGATCCGGACCGGGTGGTCGGGATCGTCGCCGACCCGCGCACCGCGGGCTCCTGCGACGTCGTCGTCTGCGACACCCTCGGTCAGGCGAACCCGGCCGAGGTCGGGTCGCTGGTCGGGCGCGTCGCCGCGGTCGCCGACGGCCGTCGCGTCGCCTTCCACGGCCACGACACCTGGGGCCAGGGCGTCGCGAACGCACTCGCCGCGGTGCAGAACGGTGCGACGGTCCTCGACGGCGCGCTGGGTGGGCTGGGCGGCTGCCCGTTCGCGCCCGGTGCCAGCGGCAACACCGCCAGCGAGGACCTGCTGTTCGCGCTGCGCCCGGACTGGCTGACCCCCGCGGTGCTGGCCGACCTCGTGACGTGGTCGGAGGACCTGCTCGCCGAGCTGGGGGAGCCGATGCGCTCGGCGACCGCCCGCGGGGTCCGCTCGAACGCCCAGGCCTTCCCGTGGACGGCGGGGCCGCGCCGGGACCGCACGGACGACGGTCAGTAGCGCCGCGCGTAGGACGTCGGGGGCTCGCCGAACATCCTGGTGAAATCCCGGCTCAGGTGGGCCTGGTCGGCGTAGCCGAGGTCGGCGGCGACCTCGGCCCACCGGACCGGCACGCCCGCCGCCATCAGCTCGGTCACCTCGTGCAGCCGGTAGCGGCGGATGACCCACTTCGGACCGACCCCGACGTGGTCGTGGAACAGCCGTTGCAGCGAACGGACGCTGGTCGCGGTGTCGCGGGCCAGATCGTCGACCCGGACCAGCGACCGGTCCCCGGCCACGGTGGCCACGAGGTCCCGTGCCTGTGCCGCGGCCCGGTCCGGCCCGTCGGCGGGGAGCCTCGCGCGCAGGTGGTCGGTCAGCCCGTTCACGTCCGCGGTGACGACTCCGGCGACCGGGCATCGGCGGTCGGTGACGGTCGAGACGGGTGCGCCGACCAGCGCCCGGGCCGTGCCCGCCCGCAATGCCGCCCCGACCACCCGGCCGGTCCCGGTCAACTCGCGGTGGACGTACCGGGTCGCCGGCCCGGCCAGCATCGCGGCGGCCCCCGGCTGAACGGTCAGGTGCACCTGCGGGTAGGGGACGACCTTCTGCCGGTAGGGCCGGTCGTAGTGCCAGTCGACGATCCAGAACCGCTCGACGAAGCCCGCCAGGTCGGCCGGTGGGAGCACGGTGCGCACCCGCTGGTGACGGGCCCGGGCCGGCGGGAGGCGGCGGGGGTCCTCGTCCACGGTGGGCGAGTATGCCGGGATCCGGCGGAACCGTCGCGTTCGTCCAAGACCCCGGGCGCGCCCGGGCCCTAGCGTCGCCGTCATGCACCGTCACATCGCCGCCGCCGCGGCCGCACACGTCCCGCTCGTCGCGGCCGCGGCCCGGCTCCCGCTGACCCGTCCCACGCCGTGCTCGGAGTGGGACCTGCAGGACCTGCTCGGCCACCTCCTGTACTGGACCCCTGTGCTCGCCGAGGTGGGGCGGCGCTCCGGGCACGGACCGGCCGACGGACCCGAACCGACCGCTCCGGTCACCGGGGACTGGCCCGTCCGGCTCCACGCCGCCCGGGAGGACCTGGTGGTCGTGTGGTCGGAACCGGCGGCCTGGGACGGCACGGTGACCATGGGCGAACAGGTCCCGGCCGCCGTCATCGGCGGGATGGTGCTGGGTGAGCTCGTGGTGCACGGATGGGACCTCGGCCGTGCGGTGGGAATCGATCCGCAGTGGCCCGCGGAGGTCCTCGACGCCACGCTCACCGCGGTGTCGGCCATGGCGGAGCAGGGGCGGGGCATGGGTGTGTTCGCGCCCGCCGTCGAACCGGGCCCCGGGGCGACGCCGATCGAGCGCATCGTGGCGCTGACCGGCCGGGACCCCGGCTGCGGTCGCTGAGCCGGCCGCCGGGTCAGCCCGGCGGGCGCCCGCCGAGGGTGCGGGTCAGTCGCTCCGCGGCCCCGACCAGCAGGTCCACGCACTTCTCGCACTCCGAGCGGCCGAACCGGATGGTCGGTCCGCTGACCGTGAGCGCCGCGGTCACCTCCCCGGCGTGGTCGAACACCGGCACGGACAGTCCGGAGCCGCCGTCGTCGCGCTCGGCGACGGTGATCGCGAACCCGTCGCGGCGGGTGTCGTCCAGCAGCGCGCGCAGCGTCTCCGGGTCGGTCACGGTGTACTCGGTCAGCGACGGCAGCGGGCCGGCCAGCACCTCCGCGGCCAGCTCGGGCGCCCAGGCGAGCAGGACCCGGCCCGCCGAGCCGGTGTGCAGCGGGATGACCTTGCCGACGTGCATCTCCCGGCGCAGTGCGTGCCGCGTCTCGGCGACGGCGACGCACACCCGGTGCCTGCCCTCGGCCCGGAACAGCGACGCGGTCTCCCCGGTGGTGTCGCGCAGCTCGCGCAGCAGCGGCCCGGCCAGCTCCAGCAGGTCCACCCCGCGGGCCGCGGCCCCGGCCCAGTAGGCCATCCGGATCCCGATCCGGACCCGGTCCCCGACCCGGTCCAGCAGCCCCTCGGCGACCATGTTGGACACCAGCCGCTGCACCGTCGAGGTCGGGATGCCGGTCGCCTGCTGGATCTCGCCCAGCCCGAGCACGGGGCGCTGCAGGGTGAAGGCGTCCAGGATGTCGGTGATCTTGCCGAGGACCAGGAGCCGCTTCGGGCCCTCGCTGGTCATCCCGCGACCCGGTCCAGGAAGGCCCCCGCCGCCTCGCGGTAGCGCTCCCAGGCCGCCGGTGCCGGATCGGCCTCGTAGCGTGCCGGTTCGGCACCGGCGCTCCACGACGGCGGCGTCGCGCCGCCGTGCAGCGCCCACGCGGCCTGGCGGGCGGCGCCGTCGGCCACGTACTCGCCGGGCTCGGGCACCCGCACCGGCACCTCGAAGACCTGCGCGGCGATCCGGCAGACCGCCTCGGAGCGGGCCGCCCCGCCGACCAGGGTCACCCCGGACACGGTGACACCCTGCTCGCGCAGCGCCTCCAGCCCGACCCGCTGCGCGGACAGCATGCCCTCGACCGCGGCCCGGGCCAGGTTCTCCCGGGTCCCCGACGCCAGCGTCCAGCCGTGCAGTGCGCCGGTGGCGTCGGGCAGGTTCGGGGTCCGCTCGCCCTCCAGGTAGGGCACCACGACCAGGCCGCCCGCGCCCGGCTCGGCGGACAGCGCGAGGCGGCCCAGCTCGTCGTGGTCCACGCCGAGCAGCCGCCGGGTCGCATCCAGCACCCGGGAGGCGTTGAGCGTGCACACCAGCGGCAGGTAGGCGCCGGTGGCGTCGGAGAACCCGGCGACGATCCCGGAGGGGTCCTGGGCTCGACGCTCCGAGCGGGCGAACACCGTGCCGGAGGTGCCCAGCGAGACGACGACGTCGTCGCCGGCGTCGACACCCAGCCCGGCGGCCGCGTTGTCGCCCGCCCCGGCGCCGACCCGGATCCCGCCCGGCCCGTCGACGGACTCGGCCGGGCCGAGCAGCCGCGGCAGCGCCGGCGTCGACCCGAAGAAGCGTTCCAGCAGCTCGGGGCGGTAGTCGACGCCGTCGAACCAGCCGGTGCCCGAGGCGTCGGACCGGTCGGTGACCAGTTCGTCGAGACCCGCGCCGCCGGGGACCCCGCCACCGCGGAGCTTCCAGGTCAGCCAGTCGTGCGGCAGGCACACCGCCGCGGTGCGGGCGGCGTGGTCGGGCTCGTGCGCGGCGAGCCAGCGCAGCTTGGCCAGGGTGATCGAGGCCACCGGGACGACGCCGGTCGTCTCCGCCCACTGCTGCGCGCCGAACTCCTCGACGAGCTCGCCGGCGGCGGCGGCCGAGCGGGTGTCGTTCCACAGCAGTGCGTCGCGGACGACCTCGCCGCGCTCGTCGAGGCAGACCATGCCGTGCTGCTGGCCCGCGACCGACAGCGCCGCGACGCCGTCGAGGCCGCCCGCGTCGTCGATCGCGGCCTCCAGCGCCTCCCACCAGAGCCGGGGCGCGATCTCCGTGCCGTCCGGGTGTGCGGCGCGCCCGGAACGGACGAGCTCGCCGGTGTCGGCGTCGCGGACCACGACCTTGCAGGACTGGGTGGAGGAGTCCACCCCGAGCACCAGTGCCATGCCCCCAGCCTGCCATCGCCGGACCGGCGCGGCGGGAGACAGGCGGGGTGGATCGGTGCCAGGGTGGTCCCATGAGTGACGAGCAATGGTTCTACTGCCTCAAGCACGGCACTGTGGAGACCGCCGAGGGCTGCCGGTCGGCCGACCGGCTCGGCCCGTACCCGGACAAGGCCACCGCGGCCCGCGCGCTGGAGATCGCCAAGGAGCGCACCGAGTCCGAGGACCGCAAGGACCGTGAGTGGAACGCCGGGGGCTCCGGGGCGTCCTGAGATGAGCGCGTCGAGCGACGGAGGACGGGTCGTCGTCGTCACCGGCGGGAGCCGGGGGATCGGGCGGGCGGCGTGCGCGGCGTACGCGGCCCGCGGCGACACGGTCGTCGTCGCCAGCCGCAGGGCCGAGGCGTGCACCGCGCTGGCCGCGGAGCTGACCGCGGAGCACGGCACGCCGGCACTGGGCGTCGGCTGCCACGTGGGCCGCTGGGCGGACTGCGACGCCCTGGTGGACCGGGTGCTCGCCGAGTACGGCCGGATCGACGTGCTGGTCAACAACGCCGGCATGTCCCCGCTCTACGGGTCGCTCACCGAGGTCACCGAGGAACTGTTCGACAAGGTCCTCGCCGTGAACCTGCGCGGCGCCTACCGGCTCGGGGCCCGCTGCGGGGAGCTCATGGCCGCGGCGGGCGGCGGCGCGATCGTGAACGTCTCCTCGGTCGCGGCGGTGATGCCGGGCCCCGGCGAGCTGCCCTACGCGCTGGCCAAGGCCGGGCTCAACGCCCTGACCGTCGGGCTCGCCCGCGCCTACGCGCCGTCGGTGCGGGTCAACACGGTGATGCCCGGTCCGGTCCGGACCGACATCGCCGAGCACTGGACCGAGGAGTTCCGCACGCGGATCGCCGGCACGGTCCCCGCCGGACGGGTGGGGGAGGCCGCCGAGGTCGTCGGTGCCATCCTCTATCTGACCGGGCCGGACGCCGGCTACACCACCGGCGCGACGATCAAGGTCGACGGCGGGATGGCGTGGTCGACGTGAGGTCCCCGGCCGACGTCGTCGACCGTGCCGCGCTCGGGGCCTGGCTGCGCGACCGGGGCCTCGGCGACTGGTCCGGCGAGCTGGAACCGGTCGGCGGCGGCACCCAGAACGTGGTGCTGCGCACCGTCGTCGACGGCAGGCCGCTGGTCCTGCGCTCCCCGCCGGTGCACCCGCGGCCGGGGTCGGCCCGCACCATCGCCCGCGAGATCACGGTGCTCGGCGCGCTGCGCGGCACCGACGTGCCGCACCCGGAGCTCGTCGCCGCGTGCACCGACGCCGGGGTGCTAGGCAGGCCGTTCTACCTGATGTCCGACGTGGACGGCGTCAACCCCGGCGAGCGGGTCTCGCCCGAGCAGGCCGCGACCCCGGCGCTGCGGCACGGCGCGGTGCTCGACGTGGCCCGGGCCGCGGCCCGGCTGGGACGTCTCGACCCGGCCGCCGTCGGGCTCGACGGGCTGCGCCGCCCCGGCCCGTTCCTGGAACGGCAGGTGCCGCGCTGGACCGGGCAGCTGGCGTCCTACTCCGAGGTGCCCGGCTACGACCCGGGCGACCTGCCCGACGTGGCCGTCGCCGCGGACTGGCTGACCCGGCACCGGCCGCCCGAGCCGGAACCGGGCGTCGCGCACGGGGACCTGCACCTGAACAACGTGCTGCTGGACCGGACCCGGCCGCGGGTGGCCGCGCTGGTCGACTGGGAGATGTGCACCGTCGGTGACCCGCTGCTCGACCTCGGCTGGCTGCTGGTCACCTGGCCGGTCGACCCCGTCGGGTTCGGCGCCGGGACCGAGCTCGCCGGGCACGGCGGGCTCCCCACCCGGGCCGAGCTCGTCGCCGCCTACGCCGACGCCGGCGGCCGCGACACCACCGGCATCACCTGGTACGCGGGGCTGGCCGCGTTCAAGCTCGGCGTCGTGCTGGAGGGCACCTGGGCGCGGGTCGCCGCGGGCGAGGCGGACCGCGCGGTGGGGGAGCGGCTGCACGGCGCGGCCGTCGCGCTGCTGGAGCTGGCCGTGCGGATCGCCCGCGACGAGTGGGCCGTCAGCGCGGGGTGAGCCGCACCGGGATGCCGCCCACCGGCACCGGCAGCGAGGTGTTGTCCCAGCGTAGCCGGTAGGAGGGCTCGACGCTCCACCGGTAGCGGCGCAGCATCTCGTGCAGGATCGCGGTGACCTCCAGGGTCCCGAAGTGCAGCCCGATGCACTTGTGCACACCACCGCCGAACGGGATCCACGCGTCGCGGTCGGAGCGGTCCTCCCGCCGGCCGGGCCCGAACCGCTCGGGGTCGAAGCGCTCCGGGTCGGTCCAGCAGGACCGGTCGTAGTGGTTCACCGCCTGCGCGACGACGACCCGCGTCGCCGCCGGCACGTGGTGCCCGGCGACCGCGGTGTCCTTCACCGCCGTCCGCATGACCAGCGGTACCGGCGCGTCGAGCCGCAGGGCCTCCCGGATCACCAGGTCCAGCGAGGTCAGCTCGCGCAGCTCGGCCACGGTCGGGGCGCGGTCGGAGATCCGCTCGGCGAGCGCGTCGGACTCGGCGCGGCAGCGCTCCTGCCAGACCGGGTTGCGCGCGAGGTGGTGCGCCGCCGACGCCGTCGTGGTGGTCGACGTGTCGTGCGCGGCCATCATCAGGAAGATCATGTGGTTGACGACGTCGTCGTCGGAGAACGTCTCGCCGTCGTCGGTGCGGGCGTGGCACAGCGCGGAGAACAGGTCGGTGCCCTCGCCCGCACGCTTGGCCGCCAGGTTCTCCCGGAACCAGTTCTCCAGCACCACCCGGCCGCGCAGCCCGCGCCGCCACCGGGTGCCGGGCAGGTCCTTGCGGACGAAGGAGTTCGCGGCCCGGACGCAGTCGACGAACGCCCGGTTCACCGCCTCGGCCTCCGGCCCGGAGCGGGCGTCCATGAACACCGCCTGCGCGACGTCCAGGGTGAGCCGCTTGAGCGCCGGGTAGAGCCGCAGCCGCTCCGGCCAGGTCGGCAGCACCTCGCGCACGACGGGGGTGGTCGCGGCGACGTAGCTGGAGATCCGGTCGGCGGTGAAGGCCTCCTGCATGATCCGCCGGTGCGCGCGGTGCTCGTCGAAGTCGAGCAGCATCAGGCCGCGGTGGAAGAACGCGTCGACCGTCGCGCGCCACCCCTCCTGGGAGAACGCCTTGTCCCGGTTGGTGAGCACCTCCCGGGTCGCGGCCGGGCCGGTCACGACGATCGCCCGGCCGACCGGGGACCGCATCCACCACACCGGGCCGAGTGCCTCGGTGCGGGCGCGGGTGAAGCGGTGCCCGAACCGGATGTAGGCCAGCGCGTGGCCGAGCAGCGGCATGCCCTCGTCACCGGGGACCTCGGCCAGCCCGTGCGGTGCCGGGCCGAACGGCACGGGGCGGTGGCTCCGGGCGCCGGTGGCGAGCAGCGCGTCGTCGAGCCGGTCGGGCGCGGGCAGGGTCAGGACGGACGACCAGCGCTCACGCGCCTGCTGCACCAGCTTCACGGTATTGCTCCTCGGGCCTCGACGTCGGTGTCCCCGCCGAAGTTAGACACATCCGGCAGAACTGTCCAGGTGATGGACGGGTCGTGTCATGATGTCTTCCATGAGCGAGCGGCGGACGATGGCGCGGCGGGCCCGCGACGAGCTGCGCGGTGAGGTCCTCGACGTCGCCGAACGCCTCGCGGTCGCCGGGGAACGCCCGTCGATGCCCGAGCTCGCCCGCCGGGTCGGGGTCAGCAGGCAGACCCTCTACAGCGAGTTCGGCGACCGTGACGGCCTCGCCGCGGCCCTGATGCTGCGCGCCACCGACCGGTTCCTCGACCGGATCGAGGCCGCCCTCGACGGAGAGTCCGACCTGTACTCGGCCTGGGTCGCCGCGGTCGACGCCGCCCTCACCGAGGCGGGGGAGAACCCGCTGATCAAGGCCCTGCTCAGCGGCGACGCGGCGGTCCCGTCCGCGTTCGGCGCCGACTCCGGTCCGATCATCGCGGCCGCGGCCGAGCGGTCCGCGGGCTACCTGCGCCGGGTCCGGCCCGGGGCCCGCGAGCACGACGTCCGGCTCGCCGCCGAGACCGCCGCCCGGCTCACCGTCAGCCACATGGTGCTCCCCACGGGCCCGGCCGCGCGCTCGGCGGAGGACATCGCGACGGTGGTGGTGCGGACGCTCGGCGACGCCGGGCTCCGGACGGCGTCGCCCGCCCCGCGGGGCAGCCGCAGCACGTCCGGCGCCACCACCAGCGCCGGCCCCGCCGGAACCGTCAGCTGACGATCACCACGTGCAGTGTCCGCGGCCCGTGCACACCCTCCACCCGGTCCAGCTCGATGTCGCTGGTCGCGCTCGGCCCGCTGATCCAGGTGTGCGGCCGCGCCGGGTCCAGCGCCGCCACCGCCTCCGGCACACCGGCCACGACCTGGTCGGCGCGGATCACGCAGACGTGCAGGTCGGGGACCAGCGTCGCGGCGCGCCGGCCCTGGCCCGGACCGTGGTCGAGGATGATCGTGCCGGTCTCGGCGATGCCGACCGCGGCCGTCGACAGCACGCCGTCGCAGCGGTCCAGCTCCGACACCGCGACGTCCGGCCCGTCCGGGACGACCTCGACGTCGTCGGGCACCAGGCCGGCCGGGAAGCCCGGCGGCACCAGGATCCGCAGCGGGCCGGAGCCCGCGAGCGGGGGCCGGCCGGCCAGGGCACCGGCGACCCGCGCCGCCGCGGTGTCCGGGTCCGCCCGCTCGACGACGGCGCGGTAGTCCGCGACCCGCTCGTCGAACAGGTCGACGACCTGCGCGTGCGGCAGCGACCGGTCGGGGACCGGCCGGACCACCTCGACGTCGAGCACCGGCTCGACGTCGGGCACGTCGGTCAGGGCCCGCCGGGCCTTCGCCAGGATCGCCTCGCGCGCGCTCATGCCCCGTCCCCGTTCCTGCGCCCGCCGTCGGTGTCGTCGCTCCGGCTCCGCCCGCCGTCGGTGTTGTCGCTCCGGCTCCGCCCGCCGTCGGTCCTGGTCCACCACTCCCGGAAGGACTCGGCTGCCGGTACCGGCACGTCGCGCGAGTCGGACCAGGCGCTCGCCGGGCCGGGGACCGCACCGAGGATGCTGCGCCCACCGGGCGCGGTGCGGCCCAGCCGTCCGGCCAGCTTCCCGCCGATCCCGGCGACGCGTTCGGCCGCGCCGGTGCGCGCGGCCGAGGACAGCGTCCACGACGCCGCCTTCATCGCGACGTCCTGCACCGACGGCACGCGGCTCGCCTTCCGGTGGGCGTCGACCACCTCGGCGCGCAGGTGCACCAGCACCTCGGGGATGTCGATGCGGACCGGGCAGACCTCGAAACACGCCCCGCACAGGCTGGACGCGTACGGCAGCGAGTCGGTCTGCGGGTCGGTGCCCACCCCCCGCAGCTGCGGGGTGAGGATCGCGCCGATCGGGCCCGGGTAGACCGAGCCGTAGGCGTGCCCGCCGGTGCGCTCGTAGACCGGGCACACGTTCAGACAGGCCGAGCAGCGGATGCAGCGCAGCGCCTGCCGCCCGGTCGGGTCGGCGAGCACGTCGGTGCGGCCGTTGTCCAGCAGCACCACGTGCACCTCCTGCGGCCCGTCGCCGGGGGTGACCCCGGTCCAGGTGGAGGTGTAGGGGTTCATCCGCTCCCCGGTCGAGGACCGGGGGAGCAGCTGTAGCATCACGTCCAGGTCCTGGAAGGTCGGCAGGACCTTCTCGATCCCGACCACCGACACCAGCACCTCGGGCAGGGTCAGGCACATCCGGCCGTTGCCCTCGGACTCGACGACGGTGAGCGTCCCGGTCTCGGCGACGGCGAAGTTCGCCCCCGACACCGCCACCTTCGCCCGCAGGAACTTCTCCCGCAGGTGCTCCCGGGCCGCGGCGGCCAGGCGCGCCGGTTCGTCGGTCAGGTCCGCCGGGGCGGCGCGCCCGGCGCGGCCCATCTCGCGCAGGAAGATCTCCCGGATCTCCGCGCGGTTGCGGTGGATCGCCGGGACCAGGATGTGGCTGGGCAGGTCGTCCCCGAGCTGCACGATCAGCTCGGCGAGGTCGGTCTCCCAGGCGTGGATGCCCGCGGCCTCCAGCGCCGAGTTCAGGTCGATCTCCTGGGTGGCCATCGACTTGACCTTGACGACCTCGTCGGTGCCGTGCCGCCGCGCGATGTCGACGACGACCGCGTTCGCCTCGGCCGCGTCGCGCGCCCAGTGCACGGTGGCGCCGGCCGCCGTCAGCGACCGTTCCAGCTGCTCCAGGTAGTCGGGCAGGTGCCGCAGCACCCGGTTCTTGATGGCCTCACCGGCCAGGCGCAGCTGCTCCCAGTCGTCGACCTCGCCGACGACGTTGCCGCGCTTGGTGCGGATGGTGGACGTGGCGTGGGCCAGGTTGCGGCGCAGCTGGGAGTCCTCCAGTGCGGCGCGCGCCGCCGCCGGGAACGCCGGTGTGCCGAGGAACGTGCCGCTCATCGGACCGCCTCCGTCGTCGCGTCCGGGACCGCGCTGCCGACGCTCGTCGGGTCCGCGGCCCGCTCGGTGCGCCGCTCGACCACGGGCTCGGTCTGCGCCAGCACCTCGGCCAGGTGCATGACCCGCATCCCCGATCGCTGCCGCGACAGCAGCCCGCCCACGTGCATCAGGCACGAGTTGTCCCCGGCGACGAGTACCTCCGCGCCGGTCGAACGGACGTGGCGGGCCTTGTCGTTGCCCATCGCGATCGAGGTCTCGGAGTTCTTCACCGCGAACGTCCCGCCGAACCCGCAGCACTCGCCCGAGCCCGGCAGGTCGAGCAGGGTCAGCCCGCGGACCGCGCGCAGCAGCCGGGTCGGCCGGTCGCCGACCCCCAGCATCCGCAGCGAGTGGCAGGTCGGGTGGTAGGTGACGCGGTGCGGGAAGTAGGCCCCGACGTCGACGACGCCGAGGACGTCGACCAGGTACTCGCTCAGCTCGTACACCGGCGGTGCGGACTCGACGCCGCGGACCAGGCCCGGATCTCCGGAGCGGCGCGCGACCAGGCCGTGCTGGTGGCGCACCGAGCCCGCGCACGACCCGGACGGCGCGAGGATCGCGTCGTACCCGGCGAAGGCGTCGAGGTGGTTGCGGACGAGCGGGACGGCCTCGTCGAGGTAGCCGGTGTTGACCATCGGTTGCCCGCAGCAGGTCTGCGCGGCGGGGAACTCGACGTCGACACCGAGCCGGCGCAGCAGGGACACGACGGCCCTGCCGGTGTCCGGGAACAGGGCGTCGTTGAGACACGTGACCATGAGGCCGACGCGGGGCCGGGGGATCGGCATGGCGCCTCCGGTGAAGTGGTGGGACGGAGGGTGTGGTCCGACCAAGGTAGCGGTATGGTCGGACCACACACAAGCAGGAGGACGACGTGCGTGTTCCCGCCGCCCACGAGATGGTGCTCGCCCACGTCGAGGAGCGCCTGACGAGTGGCGAGTGGCGCCCGGGGGATCGGCTGCCGCCGGAGCGCGAGTTCGCCGCGACGCTGGGCGCGTCCCGCCAGGCGGTCCGCGAGGCACTGCGGGTGCTGCAGGCCCAGGGCGTGATCCGTTCGCAGGTGGGCACCGGCGCGGACTCCGGGACGGTCGTCGTGCCGGCCCCGGCGCGGGCACTCGGCCGGGTGCTGGCCCTGCACCTGGCGGTCGACTCGTTCCCGGTGGACGACGTCACCGAGGCCCGGGTCATGTTCGAGCGGTTCTCCGCCGGGCTGGCCGCGCGCCGGCGCTCGGCGTCGGACCTGCTGGAGTGGACGGCCGCGCTGGACGTCATGGACGACGACCTCGACCCGGCCGCCTTCAGCGACGCCGACATCGCCTTCCACGTCGCGATCGCCGCGGCGGCCGGTAACCGCCTGGTGGGGGAGCTGACCCGGGCGATCCGGGAGTCGGTGCGCGGGATGCTGCTCGACGCGATGCAGACCCAGGGGGACTGGCCCGCGCTGCGCGAGCGGCTGCGGGCCGAGCATCGGGAGATCCACGCGGCGCTCGCCGACGGCGACGGGACGCTGGCCGCGGACCGGATCGAGGCGCACATCCGCGCCTTCCACGGCCGGGTCGGACCTGCCTAGGCTCACCGCCGTGACCACCTCCGACCTGCCCGACGCCGCCGTCGTCGCGGTGTCCGCCCGGTACCGTCGCGAGTTCGCCGACCTCGTCTCCTCACTCGACGCCGCGCAGCTCGCGGCGCCGAGCCTGTGCGCCGGGTGGGACGTGCGGACCGTCGCCGGGCACCTGGTGTCCGCGCTGACCACGACGGTGCCGTCGTTCCTGGTCCAGGTGCTGCGGGCGCGCGGGAACGTGGACCGGGCGGTCGACCGGGCCGCGCGGCGGGACGCCGCCCGCCCGGTCGAGGAGCTGGTCGCGGTCCTGCGCGACCGTGCCGACAGCTCCTTCGCCCCGCCCGGCATCGGTGCGCGGGGCCCGATGACCGACGCGATCGTGCACACCGCCGACGTCACCGTCCCGCTCGGGCTGCCGTTCGACCCCGACCCCGTCGACGTGCGCATCGCGCTCGACTTCGTGGTCGGGACGGTCCCGCTCGCGTTCACCACACGGCGCCGGCTGGCGGGCCTGCGGTTCGTCGCCGACGACGCCGGGTTCGCGCGGGGCGAGGGCGCGGAGGTCCGGGGACGCGGCGTCGACGTGCTGCTGGCCGCCTGTGGGCGCCCGGCCGTGCTGGACCGGCTGACGGGGGACGGCGTCGCGACGCTCGCCGCCCGGCTGACCGGCCGCTGACGCCGCAGTCCTCCGGTCATCCCGCGTCCGTCGCCGGGTCGACGCGTTGCTCAGTTCACGCGTCGCTCCCGCGGCCGGTCCGGGCGCCGGTCCCGCGTCCCGTTCATGCGCGCCGAACCGGAGAACGCGCGCGCGATCGGGCGCGCGTTCTCCGGCCCGGCGAGCGGACCGGTGTGCGGGGCCGCGCGTGGCCCGGCGGGCCGGTGACCGGGGGACCGGGGGACCGGCGACGGGTGTGTCAGGTGTTCGCGTCGCGGTGCAGGCCCAGCAGGTGGACGTAGGCGGCGGCCGACAGCGGGATCGAGTTCCGTTCGGCCTCGCCGAGCTCGCGACGCACCTTCCCCGGGACCCCGGCGACCAGCGACCCGGGCGGCACCACCGTGCCCTGGGTGAGCACCGCACCCGCGGCGATCAGCGATCCGGCGCCGACGTGCACCCCGTTCATGAGCACCGCGCCCATGCCGATCAGCACGTCGTCCTCCACGGTGCAGCCGTGCACGACCGCGCGGTGGCCGATGGTGACGCCGTCGCCGATCGTCGCCGGGAAGCCGGGGTCGGCGTGCAGGACGGATCCGTCCTGGACGTTCGTGCGGGCGCCGAGGGTGATCGGTGCGAGGTCGGCCCGGATCACGCACGTGTACCAGATCCCGGTCTCCGGACCGACGCTCACCTCGCCGGCGAGCACGGCGCCGGGCGCCACCCAGGCCTGCTCGTGGACCTGCGGGGTGTGGCCGTTCACGGTGATCATGGGGTCAGCCTAGGTGTACCCGGCCAGGAGGTTGGTGACGGTGCGGATGTCGCGACACGCAGTCGCGAGTCGTTGATCGTGAGGAGAGCCCCCAGGTGGGGTGTGGCTTGTCTAGGACCCACACCACCTGGAGGCTCTCGTGGCCCACCGTAATGCCCGCCTGACGTTCCACGGCCGGGTCCTGCTGGTCGACCGGATCGTGCGTCAGGGACGTCCTCGTGCCCACGTCGCGGCGGAGATGGGGGTCTCGCGCCAGTGCGCCGGCCGCTGGGTCGCCCGCTACCGCGCCGAAGGCGAGAACGGCCTGCACGACCGGTCCTCGCGCCCGCATCGCTGCCCAACTCGCACCACGGCCGACACCGAGGCTCGCGTGCTGGCCGTGCGCGCCCGCGACCGTCGTGGGCCCGATGAGATCGGCCCCGAACTCGGCCTCACCCCACGCACGGTGTCGCGGATCCTGCGCCGCCACCACGTCCCCTACCTGCGTGAACTCGACCCGCTCACCGGTGAGCGCATCCGCGCCAGCAAGACCACCGCGGTGCGCTACGAACGCGCCCGCCCCGGCGAGCTGGTACACATGGACGTCAAGAAGATCGGACGCATCCCCGACGGCGGCGGCTGGCGCGCGCACGGCCGCGCCAGCCGCGACGCCACTCGCGACCGTTCGACCAGAGTCGGGTTCGACTACATCCACTCGCTGGTCGATGACCACTCCCGGCTGGCCTACTCCGAGGTCCTGACCGACGAGAAGGGCACCACCTGCGCCGGGTTCCTCGCCCGGGCCGCGGGCTACTTCGCCAGACACGGCATCACCAGGATCGAACGGGTCATGACCGACAACGCCTGGGCCTACAAGTGGTCCCTACGGTCAGTGGTCGCCGACCTCGGGGCCCGGCAGGTGTTCATCAAGCCGCACTGCCCCTGGCAGAACGGCAAGGTCGAACGTCTCAATCGGACCCTGGCCACCGAGTGGGCCTACCGGCAGGTCTTCACCAGCAACGCCGAACGCACCGCAGCGCTTGCCCCCTGGATCGAGCACTACAACACTCGACGACGCCACAGCGCGCTCGGCGGGCTCCCACCGACCAGCCGACTGGCACCAACGTCATGACCGGGTACACCTAGGGCGGTCTCGAACGCGGCGAGGACGTCGTCGCTGAACAGGACGAACCGGACCTCGGTCACCGCGGTGCCCGCGGCGGCGACCTCCCGGACGGTGGCGACCGCGATCCGGGCGGCGTCGTCGAGCGGCCACCCGTAGACCCCGGCCGAGACAGCGGGGAACGCGACGGTCCGGGCGCCGAGGGAGTCGGCGACCCGCAGCGACCCGCGGTAGGCGCTCGCCAGCAGCGCCGAGCGGTCCTCCCGCTTCGCGTACACCGGCCCGACGGTGTGGATCACCCAGCGGGCGGGCAGGTCCCCGGCGGTCGTCGCGACGGCCTGTCCGGTGGGGAGCCCGTCGGGCAGGTCGCCGGCGCGCAGCCGCTCGCACTCGGCGAGGATCGCGGGCCCGCCACGCCGGTGGATGGCGCCGTCGACGCCGCCCCCGCCGCGCAGGCCGGAGTTGGCGGCGTTGACGACGGCGTCGACCCGGGCCTCGGTGATGTCCCCGCGCTCGCAGACGATCCTCACGCGCGTGCCTCCTCGCGCAGCCGTCCCAGCAGCGGGATGGCCGCGATCTTGTCCTCGGTCAGGGACTCCCACACGATGCCCCCCTCGGGGCGGTTCCGCCGGTGCTCCCGGCAGTCGACGACGCGGTCCGGGGTGACGATCAGGTCGACCGGCGCGTCGTGGTCCGCCCACGGGATGACGCCGGCGTCGCGCAGCTGCAGCTCGTGCACGGTGGTGACGACGAGGGTGTCGTCGGAGATCAGTCCCGCCGCGCGGGCCAGCGCGAACTCCAGGTCGGCGAATCCGCCGCCCTTGCCCAGCCGCGCCCCGTCCGCGCCGACGGCCACACAGCCGGTGACGACGAGGTCCACCGGCTCCAGCTCGTCGACGGCGACCCGGCGGGCCGACCGCGTGGCGTTCTTGATCGACACGGCGCGGTGGGGCGGGTCGGCGAGGTGGTCGGGGTCCAGCAGGAAGAACGGGTCGTCCTCGGCCAGCCTCGGGACGGCCATGTACACGGTCTTGCCGTCCTCCAGCGCGTACCGGCGCACCGGGAGCTGGGCGGAGTCCGGGTTGGACTTCACGGTGCGGGCGGTGCGCCACACGTCGAGCTCGCGCAGCCGCCGGGCCGCGGCCTCGGCCCCGACGAAGTTCGAGATCCGGTTCCGCGCCCCCGGGAACCGGGAGGCCTTCTGCTCGGTCAGCGCGGTCCAGACCTCCTCGCGCAGCTCCGCCTTGCGGGCGAGGGTCCCGGGGTCGCCCCCGGCGTCGTGGTCGTGACGGCGGCTCATGCCCCGATGATGTCAGTGCTCGCGCAGGGCCCGGATCAGCTCGTCCTTGGTCATGTCCGAGCGACCGGGGATGCCGACCTTCTGCGCCTGGGCGTAGAGCTCGTCCTTGGTCTGGTTCTCGTAGTCGCCGTGCTCGCCGCCGCGCCTGCCGACGGTGCCGCGCCCCTCGGCGGCCGCGGCGTTCGCGATCCGCGCGGACTTCTCCTTGGAGTTGCCCTCCTCGCGGAGGCGCTCGTACATCTCGTCGTCCTTGATGCTGCTCGCCATGGCGGTCGACTACCCGCCGAGCAGGTCGGCCAACCTGTCGAGCAAGGGCACCTGACCCTTCACGATCTTCTCCCGGGCGGTGGCGAGGTCGAACCACGCGGCGCGGTCCAGCTCGGGGAAGCGGAGGGTGCGCCCGGAGCGGGGCGGCCACTCCATCTCGACCCAGCTGCCGTCGTCGGGACGGCCGGCGACGGCCTCGGCGCCGGTGAAGCCGGACCCGTCCAGCGCGAAGGCGGTGACGGTCTTGCGGGACTGGCGGACCGTCCCGAGCCCGACCGGCTCGCCGTCGGGCGGCGGGGCGCCGATCTCCTCGGTGAACTCGCGTCGGGCGGCGTCGAGCGGGCTCTCGTCGGGGCCGTGCTCGCCCTTGGGCATCGACCAGGCGTGGTCGTCCTTGCGGGCCCAGAACGGTCCACCCATGTGGCCGAGCAGCACCTCCGGGCCGCCCGGCCCGGGCCGGTGCAGCAGGAGTCCGGCGCTGGTCACGGGAGGCACGCGGGGATCATCCCAGACGGGCGGGCCGGTCGAGCCGGTGCACGTAGGCCAGCGGGGGGTCGGCCGGGTTGTCCGGGGGCAGCTCCCCGGTCGCGACCCGGCGGAACCCGGCCTTCTCCAGCGCCCGGCACGACGCCCGGTTGCCCGCCGCGACCGGGACGACCACCGCCGTCGCCTCCGGGTAGCGCTCCCAGCCCTCGGCGACGGCGGCGGCGATGATCCGCGGGCCCAGCCCGCGCCCGGTCAGCTCCACCGGCCCGATGAGGTAGTCGACGGTCAGCGCACCGTCCGGGATCGTCAGGATCGGCGCGATCGCGGCGACCTCCTCGGGGTAGTCGTGCCAGCGGGCGCGCTGGACCAGCCCGACCGGGACACCACCGAGCTCGGCGACGAGGTCCTCGCCCGGTTCCTCGCCGCGCAGCCCCGCCCCGAAGTCGCGTTCGAGCGCCTCGTCGGTGGTCTCGTGGAACCACCACCGGTGCACGTGCGGCGCGGCCAGCCAGCGCCGCAGGAGGGCCAGGTCGGCCCGCACCAACGGGCGCAGGGTGACGGGGGCGTCGAGCGACGGCCCGTCGGCCGGTGTGACGGACGGCGGCACGGGCCGGAGCGTAGCCGCGCCGCGGCCCGCCGCCGAACGGTTTCCTCCTCCGCCCGGACGAGGACGGGGACGGTGGGCATCTCGTCCTCGCTGCGGATCCGGCCGGACCCCGACCCGCCTAGGGTCGTGTTCCGATGGAACGCCATCGGACGAGGGGGACGACGATGACGAGCGACCACACCCGGGCGGCCGCACCGGCGGGGGACGGTGGGCCCGCCGCGGACCGCGGGGGCGGATCCGCCCCGGCCGACCCCGGAGCGGCTCCCGCACGGACCCGGTGGTGGCGGCGCGACTACAGCCCGGAGGAGATCGAGGCGGGCAAGCAGGCCTGGCGCGACGCGATGCCCTGGGACCACCCGATGTCGCGCGGCGACAAGGTGCTCGTCTTCTCCACGCTCGGCCTGCTCGTGTTCATGCTGGTGACGATGCCGCTGCGGCCGTTCCTGCTGGCGTCGCACCCGGTGTGGCTCGCCGCGGTCACCGGCAGCCTCTCCGCGGTCGGGGCGGGCGCGGCGTTCGCCCGCATCGGCGAGGCGGACCTGTGGGTCGTCATCACCGCCGGGGTGTTCGGAATGATCAAGTTCGACTGGCTGTTCTGGCTGGCCGGGCGCCGGTGGGGCGAGAAGATCGTCGCGCTGTGGGCGCCCGGTGACCTCGCGAAGCGGTTCGTCGGCCGGATCCGCAGCTGGCCGCGCTGGGCGATGCCGATCGCCGTCGTCGCGGCCGCGCTGCCCGGCATCCCGGCCGCCGCGGTGTTCGCGGTCGCCGGACTGGGGAGGATGCGGCTCGCGACGTTCCTGCTCTTCGACGCGATCGGCGCCGCGCTGATCACCGGGCTCGTCGCCGGGCTCGGGTTCGGCCTCGGACAGGACGCCGTCGACGTGGTGCTCGCCGTCGACAGGTACGCGTTGTGGATCAGCCTGGCGCTGGTCGTGTTCGTGTCGGTCCAGGCGGGCCGCAGGCAGAAGCAGCAGGCCCCGCCCGCCGCGTGACGGTGCCCGCGCCGGCTCGGGACCTCAGGTCCCGAGCCGCTGCTGCAGGCCGCTCGCGCGCCCGGCCGGGCGGCCGATCGCGGCGCGTACCGCCTCCTCGGTGCCGATGATCCGCACGGACTCCTTGGCCCGGGTGACGGCGGTGTAGAGCAGCTCGCGGGTCATCAGCGGCGAGTCCGCGGGCGGCAGCACCACGGTGATCCGCTTGAACTGGCTGCCCTGGCTGCGGTGCACCGTCATCGCGTGGACGGTGCCGACGCCGCCGAGGCGTGCCGGTTCGAACGCGACCGGGGCGTTGTCCCGGGCGAACACCGCGCGGCGCCCCGACGCGGCCCGGACCACGACGCCGGTGTCACCGTTGAACAGGCCCAGGTCGTAGTCGTTCGTGGTGACCAGCAGCGGGCGGCCCGGGTACCAGGGGGCCTCGGCGGCGAAGCCGGGACGCTCGGTCTCGATCCACCGCTCGATCTCCGCGGTCCACCGGGTCACCCCGTGCGGGCCGCGGCGGTGCGCGCAGAGGACGCGGTGGTCGTCGAGCACCCGCAAGGCCTGCTCGGCGTCCCCGGCCTCGGCGGCCCCGATCACGTCCACCGCGGCCCGGGTCACGTCCTGGCGGAACGTGTCCAGCCGGCGCGGCTCGAGCTCGGCCGCGTCGCCGTCGACGAAGGACAGGTCGGCCGCGCCGCGGCGCAGCAGCGCGACAGCGGCGTCGGGGTCGTCGTCCTGCACGGCCGCCGCGAAGTCCGCGATCGTGCCGCCGAAGCGCCAGTTGCGCTCCAGCCGCACCACCCCGTTGCGCACCACGGCGGGCGGGCCCGGCTCGGCGGGCGCGGGGGTGCCCGCGGCGCCGGAGGCCGGCACGGGCCGGTCCACGCGGAACGCCCCGCAGGCGCTCAGCGCGTCCTGCAGCGCGGGCTCGGTGCGGCCGCCCGCGGCGGCGAGGTCGCCGAGCACCGCACCGGCCTCCACCGACGCGAGCTGGTCCGGGTCCCCGACCAGCACCAGCCGGGCGTCCGGCCGGACGGCCTCCAGCAGCCGCGCCATCATCGTCAGCGACACCATCGACGTCTCGTCGACGACCACGACGTCGTGCGGCAGCCGGTTGGCCCGGTGGTGGCGGAACCGGCCCGAGGTGCCCCGCGAACCCAGCAGCCGGTGCAGCGTCGACGCCGTCGCCCCCGCGACGGCGGCCCGGTCGGTCTCCGGCAGCCGCCCGTGGGCCTCGGCGACGGACTGGGTCAGCCGGGCCGCGGCCTTCCCGGTCGGTGCGGCGAGCGCCACCCGCAGACCCGGCGCCCCGGGCGGGGCGGTCGCGCGGTGCAGGTCGTGCAGAACGGCGAGCAGGGCCGCGACCGTCGTCGTCTTGCCCGTGCCGGGGCCGCCGGCGATCACGGCGACCGGCCGCAGCGCGGCGACCGCGGCGGCGAGGCGCTGCCGTTCGGCGCCGGGGTCGCCGAGCAGCCGGTCCAGCGCCGCGCACAGCCGGTCCGGGTCGACGGTCGCGACCGGCCCGGCGCGCGCGGTGAACTCGCGGCGGACCAGCTCCTCCTCCTGCCAGTAGCGCTCCAGGTAGAGCAGGTTCCCGAGCAGGCGCAGCGGCCGCCCGGCGGGGCCGTCCTCGCCGACGGCGACCAGCGGGCTGTCCGCGCAGGCCGCGCGCCACGTCGCAGGCTCCGGCCAGGGCAGCCCGGACACGTCGACGGCGACTTCGCCCTCGCCCGCGGTCGTGGCCGCGGCGCTCGCCAGGTCCACGCAGACCGACCCGTTGCGGATCGCGCGCACGGCCAGCGCGGCGGCGAGCACCACCGGTTCGGGCTCGGCGGCGGCCGGGTCGTCGGCGGCGGTCGGGTCGCCGCGCCCGCCGAGGGCGGCGAGCCGCCGCGCGACGTGCACGTCGCCCGGCGCGAGGATCTCGGCCTCGTTGAACGCGGCGAGCACCCCGGTCGCGGTGCGGGCGGCCCGCGGACCGAACGGGTCCCGCTCGGGGGCCGGGGGTGCCGTCGGCGCCGGGGTGGGGGGTGCGGTCGTCGTCACGGGGTGCCTCCGTCCAGCAGGTCCGACAGCTCCTCGACCAGGGCGGCGGGTGGCAGCCAGGCGAAGACGCCGCACGGCGCGGCCAGCGGCCCGGACCCGGTGACCGGGGTGTCCGGCCCGCACATACCGCGCAGGAACAGGTAGCCGACCCCGCCGAGGTGGGTGTCCGGGTCGTAGCCGGGCAGCCGCCAGCGCAGGTAGCGGTGCAGCGCGACGGCGTAGAGCAGCGCCTGGAGCGGGTAGTGCGCGTCGGCCATCGCCGTGGCCAGCCGGTCGGCGGTGTAGTGCGCCGCGGTCAGCGGGTCGCGCCCGGACGGGCCGACCGGGCCCAGCCAGTTCGTCTTGTAGTCCACGACGAGGAACCGCTCCCCGGCCCCGTCACGGACCCGCAGCACCGAGTCGATGCTGCCCGTCAGGTAGCCGCGCAGCTGCTGTCCGGCGAGGTCGGGGGAGTCGAGGAGGTCGGCGTAGCCGTGCAGCGGGTCACCGGGCCCGAGGTGCCTGCGGACGGCGGCGGCCAGCCCGGCCAGGGTGAGCCGCCCCGTCGGGGTGTCCCCGCCGCACAGCGGCAGCTCGAAGTCCAGCTCCGACAGCCGGTCGCCCGGCGCGACGTCGGCCAGTGCCAGCCCGGACGCGATCGGCCCGAGCGGGGTCCGCAGCACCGGGACGAGCGCGTCGGCGAGCTCGTCGGGATCGAGGTCGGCCGGCTGGTGGCGCAGCTCCTCGGTGACGTGGGCGACGACCTCGGCCCGCAGCGCGGCGTCGCCCTGGGCGGCCGTGCGGGTGTCGAGGTGCTCCAGCACGGCGTGCACCAGGGTGCCGAACCCGGTGCCCGAGGGCAGGTCGGCCATGGGGGAGGGGAACCCCGCGGGGCCGACTGCACCCGCCGTGGCGTCCCCGCTGGGGCCGGCACCGGGCAGCGGGGCGGGGTCGGGCTCGTCGACGATGCCCTCGTCCTCGGGCTCGGTCAGCACCCCGGGCGCGGTCGCGGCCGGCTCCGGGTCGGCGTCGACGGCCGGGTGCGGGTGGTGCGCGGCGTGCGCGGCCGCGGTCAGCGCGGTGTAGGACGTGCGCCGCCACGCGGTGTCCAGCGTGCGGGTGAACGTCGCGACGGCCAGCCCCGCGTCGGGCGGGACCGGGGTGCGGTCGGCGGGGTCGCGGTCGTGCAGGGTCTCCACCGACGCGCCGGCCGGGGCGAGCCGCTCCCGCAGGAACGCCAGCGCGTTCGCGTCGCCGGGGACCTTCGCGGTCGGTTCCGGCTCCGCGCCGGGCCCGGCGTGCCCGAACAGCACCCGGTGCAGCGACGCCGCCGCGGTCGTCGTCCCCGGGACCCACCA
The DNA here is from genome assembly GCF_056341085.1 of Pseudonocardia sp. 2-7. Lineage (NCBI taxonomy): Bacteria > Bacillati > Actinomycetota > Actinomycetes > Pseudonocardiales > Pseudonocardiaceae > Pseudonocardia > Pseudonocardia sp. 2-7. The sequence continues at coordinate 3,383,013 of NZ_CP094507.1, read as the reverse complement.
GGCGACGACCTGGCTGCAGGCGCGGGTGAGCGCCACGTACAGCAGCCGCAGGTCCTCGCCCGCCTCCTCGGCCTGGTGCAGCGCGGTGCGCCGGGTGCGGTCCGGCCCGGTGGACCCGCCGACGTCGAGCAGCCGGCGCTGGCCGTCGGCACCGGCCGGGGTGTCGTGGTAAAGCAGCGTCTCGGGCCGGTCGTCGACCCAGCGGTCCCACGCGAACGGCAGGTACACCACCGGGAACTCGAGCCCCTTGGACCGGTGCACCGTCACGATCTGGACGGCGTCGGCGTCGGACTCCAGCCGCCGGCTCCGCTCGGCGGAGGTGTCGCGGGCGGCCTCGCCGATCCGGTGCCGCAGCCACTCGGTGAGCGCCGTCGGGCCCAGGTGGCGTTCCAGCGCCGCGGAGTGCAGAACCTGGCCGACGTGGCGCACGTCGGTGAGGTCGCGTTCGCCGTCGGGGCTGCGCAGCAGGCGCTCGGCCGGGGCGTAGCGGGCGAACACGGCCTCCTGCAGGGCGGCGACCCCGCGCTCGGCGAGGACCTGGTGCCAGGCCCGCAGGTCCGCGCCGAGCTGGTCGACCAGCCTCTCGGCGTCGGGCCCGCACAGGTCGGCGACGGTGTGGCCGACGAACCGGGTCAGCGCTGCGGCGCGCAGCCGCATCGAGCGCTGCGGCTGCTCGACGGCCTCCAGCAGCGTCAGCCACTCCGCGGCGACCGGCGTGGTGAACACGCTGGTGGAGCCGGTGAGCACGGCGGGCACCCCGGCCTCGGCGCAGGCGTCGCGCACCAGCAGGCCCTGGGCGTTGGTGCGCACCAGCACCGCGACCTGCCCGGGGCACAGTCGTCCCCCCGCGAAGCGGGCGGTGCCGTCGAGCAGCTGCGACAGGTCGACGGCGACGTCGCGCGCCACCACGGCGCGGGCGCCCTTGGCCCGGGCCAGCCCGCGCCCGGTCAGGTCGAGCCGGTCCCGGTCGACCAGCCGCAGCCGCAGGGGGGCGTCCTGGCGGGCGGTCAGCCGCCGCCCGGTGTGGTGGGCCCGGACCGGGTGCACGACGATCCCGGAGTCCCCGAGGGCGGCCTCGCCGAACACCCCGTCCAGCGCGGTGAGCAGGGCCGCGTCGCTGCGGCGGTTGGTCGAGAGGGTGCGCCGGGTCGCCGCCGCGTCGGCGGCCCGCAGGTAGCTGTGCACGTCGGCGCCGCGGAAGGCGTAGATCGCCTGCTTCGGGTCGCCGATGAGCACCAACGTGGTGTCGGGGGCGGAGTGGAACGCCAGGGAGAGGATCTCCCACTGCAGCGGGTCGGTGTCCTGGAACTCGTCGACGAGCACCACCGAGAACCGCGACCGCAGCCGGTCCCGGGCGGCGGGGCCGCGGACCGGGTCGCGCAGCGCCGCGGCGAGGCGGGTGAGCATGTCGTCGTAGCTGTAGATACGCGAGCGCCGCTTGCGGGCGTCGACCTCGCGGCGCACCGCGGAGGCGAAGCCGTACCGGGTGGCGGCCGGGGTGGCCGGGTCGGCGTCGCGGGGTTCCAGCTCGGCCTGCGGGTCGCCGACGGCGCGGCGGGCCAGCGCCAGGGCCGCGGCCCGGTCGAACGCCGGGCGGCCCGCGTTCGGGGCGGCGTACTTGCGCACGTAGAAGTCGTCGACGACCTCGGTGACGACGTCGTCGACGTGGTCGACGAACTCGGCGTCCGGGTCGTTGTCCCCGGCCACGCCCAGCCCGGCCAGCATCTGCATGCAGAACTGGTGGGTGGTGGCGATCGTCGCCGCGTCGAACGACGCCGACGCCGTCGCCAGCCGGGCCCGGCGCCGCTCCAGCTCGGCCGGGTCGGTGGCGGCCAGGTGCGCGACCACGGGGTCGGCCTCCGGCGTCGGCGGGGTGGCGCCGGACTGCACGGCGGCGAGCGCCCGCTCGGTGCCCACCAGCCGCTCCCGGACCCGCTCGCGCAGCTCCTGGGTGGCGTCGCGGCCGAAGGTGACCAGCATCAGCCGGTCCAGGTCCGCGACGCCCTCGGCGACGTAGCGGGTCGCCAGCGCGGCGATCGTGTAGGTCTTGCCCGTCCCCGCGCTCGCCTCCAGCACGACGGTGCCGGTCGGCAGCGGCCCGTCGACCTCGAAGGTCGGTGCCGACAACACGCTGGTGGTGCTCACGGCGCGTCCTGCCTCTCGTGGTCGAGCAGCGGTGCCCACAGCCGGACGGCGAGCTCCCCGAAGCGGGTGGGCTCCCCGCCGGAGCCGGGCTCGGTACGGACGACCAGCGGGCCGCCCGCGGCGCCCCGGACGAAGACGTGCGGGGCCTCGGCGTGCTCGAAGCGCGACCACTCGCTCTCCGCGGCGGCGAACGCGTTGGCCGGGACCACCCCGCGGGCGCGGTTGCGGGCGTAGACGGCGGCGGCGTCGGTGGGCAGCGGCAGCGGCGCCCGCAGGCCCTCGCGGCGCAGCGCGACCAGGTCGGCCAGGGTGCGGCGGGCGAGGCCCGGGTCGACCGGGCCGAGCACCGAGCGGGCCGCGCCGCCGGGGCCGCGCCCGACGGTCACCGCCGTCCACGACCGGCCGGGGTGCGCGGCGGTGAGCGCGAGCAGCTGCACCCACGCCCGCAGCCGGTGCTTGGCCTTGAGCCGCGAGTACTCGACGCGCACCACGACGTCGCCGTGCAGGCCCGGCACCGTCCCGGCGACGGCGCGGCCGTCCTCGGGCGTGCCGGTGAGCTGCGCGACGAGGTCCTGCGAGCCCGCCTCGCCGGTCGCGACCGCCGCGGCGACGGCGACCAGGGGCTCGACCTGCCCGCCGACCTCGGTGAGCACCCGGTGCCCGATCCCGCCGGGCGGGAGGTCACCGCGCAGCGTCTCGGCCCGGGCGACGGCCTGCGGCGCCGCCCCGGCGAGCCGGTCGGTCAGCAGCCGGTCCCCGATCTTCCAGGTGGCCAGGCCGTCGAGCTCGACCGGCAGCGCGTCGTCGGGCTCGGCGTTCTCCTCCGGCGGCAGCACCCGCACCCGCTGGCGCAGGAACGCCCGCACCGGGTGCTCGACGAAGGCGACCAGCTCGTCGAGCTCGACCACCCCGTCCGGCGGGTCCTCCGGCGGGGGCAGCGGGTCCGCGCCGAACAGCGGGGTCACGGTGCGCGGCCCGGCCGCGGCCTCGGCACCACGCAGCGCGGCCCGGTCGAAGCTGAACGGTCCGGCGGCCAGCAGCGCGCCGGAGGAGAAGTTGCGCCGGTCGAAGGGCTGCAGCGGGTGCCGGGCCCGCAGCGCCTGCGACGCGGTCGCCTCGGTCCCGGTCCGCACGCAGGCGTCGATCGCGTCGCACAGCTCGCCGACCGGCACCGACGGCGGCCGGTCGGCGCCGGTGCGCTCGTCGGCCCCGGAGGACACCACCACCAGGTGCCGGGTGGCCGAGCAGATCGCGTCGAGCAGCAGCTGGCGGTCCTCCCCGCGCGGGTCCCGCTCGCCGACGACCGGGTCGCGGACCAGCACGTCGTCGCCGTCGGGGGCGCCGGCGCGGGGGAACACCCCGTCGTCGCAGCCCAGCAGGCACACGACCTTGTGCGGGACGGCCCGCATCGGCACCAGCGTCGCGACGGTCAGCGTGCCGGTCCGGAAGTTGGCCCGGCTGGGCCGCCCGCGCAGCCGCTCGGCGAGCAGGCCGCGCACGTCGGGCAGGTCGAGGTCGACCGTGGCGGCCTGCGGCCCCGCGGAGGCGACGACGTCGGCCAGCTCCGCGCGGGCCTGCCCGGCCTGCCAGGCGTCGGTCGGGGTGGTGTCGGTCAGTGCGGACAGCCCCTCGACCAGCGCGTCCACCCAGACCGACAGCGGCTGCGGGCCGCGCAGCGTACCGAGCACCGTCGCGAGCCGGTCGACGAACTCGGCGAGCCGCCCGACGAGGTCCACGTCGGAGGAGTCGACCTCGTCCAGCGGCAGCGCGGTGCCCAGCCAGGCCGGGGCGCCCGGCGTCTCGGCCATCGCGACGCCGACCAGCATCCGGTCCAGCCCGGCCCGCCAGGTGTTCTGCTCGACCCCGTCGAGCCGGTAGGGCCGCCGGTGCGCGGCGTCGAGCCCCCACCGGACCCCGGCCGCGGTGACCAGCTCGGACAGCCGCTCCAGCGCGTCGTCGTCGAAGCGGAAACGGCGCCGGACCGGGGCGGAGGCGACCAGGTCGAGCACCTGGGAGGCGCTGACCCGGGACCCGGCCAGCTCCAGCAGCGACGACACCGTGCCCAGCAGCGGGTTCGCCTGGCGCAGGGCGCGGTCGGCCAGGCGCACCCGCAGCCGGTGCCCGGGGTGGAGCTCCTCGCGGGAGGGGCCGGCACCGTCGGGGACGTCCGCGTCCGGGGCGAGGCCGAACGAGGCGGTGATCAGCGGCGCGAACACCTCGATGTCCGGGCACATGACGATGATGTCGCGCGGCTCCAGGTCCGGGTCGGCGGCGAGCAGGCCGAGCAGCACCTCGCGCAACACCTCCACCTGCCGGTCCGGGCCGTGGCAGGAGTGCAGCGCGACGCTGCGGTCGTCCGCGTCGAGCAGGGGACGGTCCTCCGGGGCGGGCGGCACGGCGTCGTCGCGCAGGGCGGTCTGCAGGCGGCGCAGCAGGGTCGGCGCGCCGGTCCCGGCGGGGGCCGGGTGATGGGTGTCGGTCACGCCGGGCCCGGCCGCGGGGAGCCGCAGGGCCAGCTCCCGGGTGTCCCGGCCGAGCGAGCGCAGCAGCGGATGACGGACGGCCCCGGCGCTGGTGTCGGCGGCGCGCGAGGGCACCCCCGGTGTCCGCGCGGCGCGCACCGCCTCCCACATCGCCGGCGACGGGTGCGGCAGCCACAGGTGGACCTCCCGGTGCGCCGCGAGTGCCTCCAGGACGGTCAGGTGCTCGGCGGCCAGCCGGGTCGGGCCGAACAGCGACAGCCGCGGCCCGACCTCGGGGCCCGGGTCGGCGCCCCCGCGCAGGCGGGCCACCGCGTCGTCGAGGCGCTCGGCGGGACCGGGCACTCCGAGTGCGGCGTGCAGGCGGCGCCACAGCTCCGGCTGCCACACCAGGTCGGCGGGCACCGCGTCCTCCCCGGCGCGCCAGCGGCGCAGCAGCTCGGGACGGTGCGTGGCGTAGGAGCCGAACAGCCCGGCCAGCGTGCGGGCGAGCGCGTAGCGGCGGCCGTGCCCACCACGCTCCAGGTGCGCGGCGAGAGCGGTGAACCGGTCGTCCCCGGGTTCGGCGACGGCCTCGTCGATCAGCTCCAGCAGCGGCCACACCGACCGGCCGGGCGACCACGGGTCGGTCGCCGGGTCGGTGCCGGTGACGTGCGCGACGACCCCGCCGAGCAGCGCGGCCGGCGCCGGGAACCGGACGTTCGCGCAGACCCCGCCGCCACCCGTCCCCGCACCGAGCCGGTGCGCGAGCCGCTGGGCCAGCCAGCGCTCCACCCCGCGCTCGGGGACCGCGACGGTCTCGGCCGCGAACGGGTCGTCCGAGCCGGCCGCCAGGACGCCGGCGAGCGCCTCGACGAGGGTGTCGGCGCGTTCGGCCCGATGGATCTCCAGCACGGACCGCACGGTAGCGGCGACCCCCGACAGTGACGGGTGAGACCCCTCTACCAGGAGGACACGCGGTAGTTCTTCAGGAACACTCCGTGCAGGTCCTCGCCGGCCTCCCCGGCGACGATCGGGTGGTAGACCCGGGCGGCGCCGTCGGCGAGGTCGAGCGGGGCGTGGAACCCCTCCTCGGCCAGGCGCAGCTTCATCGGGTGCGGGCGCTCGTCGGTGATCCAGCCGGTGTCCACCGCGGTCATCAGGATCCGGTCGGTCGCGAACATCTCGCCCGCGCTGGTGCGGGTCAGCATGTTCAGCGCGGCCTTCGCCATGTTGGTGTGCGGGTGCCCGGGGCCCTTGTAGCCGCGCCCGAACACGCCCTCCATCGCCGAGACGTTCACGACGTACTTGTTGCGCGCGCTCGACGCCGCCATCGCCGGGCGCAGCCGCGACACCAGCACGAACGGCGCCGTCTGGTTGCACAGCTGCACCTCGAGCAGCTCGAGCGGGTCCACGTGCTGGACGTGGTCGACCCAGCTGTTGACCGCCGCGGTGTCGGGCAGCAGCCCGCCCGCGTCGACCGCGGTGCCGGCGGCCATCCGCTCCGGCGACGCCGACCGGGCCGTCGTCGCCAGCGCGGCCAGGTCGCGCCCGCCCGGGACCGCCCCGGCCAGCAGGAGCGGGTGCTCGCGCGAGCCGCTGGTGAACGACACGATCTCCGGCAGCTCGCCCGCGGGCAGCTCCTCGTGCTCGGCGGCCTCCAGCGCGGAGTAGGAGCCGGGGGAGCGGCGCACCGTCTGCGCGGCGTTGTTGACCAGGATGTCCAGCGGTCCCGCGGCGGCGACCTCGTCGGCGACGGCGACGACCTGGCCCGGGTCACGCAGGTCCACCCCGATCACCCGCAGCCGGTGCAGCCACTGCGCCGAGTCGGGCAGCGCGGCGAAGCGGCGCGCGGCGTCGCGCGGGAAACGGGTGGTGATGGTGAGGTGGGCACCGTCGCGCAGCAGCCGCAGCGCAATGTACATCCCGATCTTGGCGCGGCCGCCGGTGAGCAGCGCGCGGCGCCCGGACAGGTCGGTACGGGCGTCGCGGTGGGAACGGTGCGCGGCGGCGCAGTCCGGGCACAGCTGGTGGTAGAAGGCGTCGACGACGGTGTAGCGCGTCTTGCAGACGTAGCACCCGCGGGCGCGGTGCAGCGTCCCCGCGGTCGCGCCGGGGGTGGTCGACACCAGCGGGATGCCGGCGGTCTCGTCGTCGATGCGCCCGGCCGCGCCGGTCGCGGTGGCGGCGGTGACGGCCTCGTCGGAGGACTTCTCGGCCTGCCGCTTCTCGGCGCGGCGCCGCAGCCGCACCGACTTCCAGATCCCCGCGGTCGCCCGTCGGACGACCACGGCGTCGGGGTGTTCGGGTGGCAGCTCGTCGACCTCGGCCAGTACCTTCAGCGCGGTCGCGAGCTCGTCCGGGTCGATGCCGGGGCTGGACACCGGGACACTCCTGGGATCGGTGGTCGGGGGACGGGCGTCGATCCTAGTTCCCCCGATTCCGGCTCAGGACGCCAGCGGCTGCGCGAGCCCGACCTCCTGCGCCATCTCGGTGAGGACGGCGATGTTCAGCTCGAAGGCGTGCACCGCCTCGGCGAGCAGCCGCTCGCGCTGCGCCGGGGTCCAGGCCGCGTCGTCGAGCAGGGCGCGGTAGCGGGTCCGGAACGCCGACGGGCTGCCGAGGGCCCCGAAGTCGTAGAACAGCCGCCCGGGGCCGTCGATGCCGTAGGTGCGCTGCAGGATCTTCCCGACGACCTGGCCGCCGGCCAGGTCACCCAGGTAGCGGGTGTAGTGGTGGGCCACGAACAGCGCCGGGTCCGACGCCGCCTCGCGCAGCCGGGCGACGTAGGCCGCGGTGGCGGGGAGGATCCGGGGGACACCCCCGCCGAGGGCGTCCAGGTCTGCGTGCAGCGCGGGCACCCGGCGCAGCTCGTCGATCACGAACGGTGCCGCGACCGGGTCGGCGGCCAGGGCGTCCCCGGCCTCCTCCAGCGCGGTGTAGATCGCGACGTACTGCTCCGCGAGCAGGGTGTAGGCGTCCAACGGGAGATCACCGTCGAACAGCGCCCCGAAGTAGCTGCACCGGTGGGCCCGCTCGTGCACCGCCCAGGTGGCCTGGCGGAGATCGGCGGACAGCGTGCCCGTGATGGGGGTCGTGGCGTCCATCGGCCCTCCCGTGACGTGACGTCTGGTGCGACGGCACGGCGCCGGATCTGACACCGTGTCAGATCACGATGGTAGGGCCCCGACGCGGGTAAGGCTAGCCTCAGTCGCGCGCAACCGTCGAGACCGCTCGCAGCACGGCCGCGACCGCCGTCGCGATCGTCGCGTCGAGCTCCGCCGGGTCGACGTCGACGATCCGCCTGCTCGACAGCGCCCCCGCCACGACGGCGGCGAGCACCCGGGGGTCGTCGTCGACCATGCAGCCCTGCGCCGCGCCCTCGCGCAGCACCGCCACCAGCCGGTCCCCGATGGGGTCGGCGTGCGCGGCGATCCGGCGGTAGGCGGCCGGGTCCAGGGCACCGGCCAGCGCCTGGCCCGGCGGGAGGTGGAACTCGGCGAGGCGGCGCAGCTGCAGCCGGGCGAAGGCGGCGAGCCGTTCGCGGGGGTCCGCGGCCTCGGCGAGCGCGGCGTCGAGCTCGGCGACGTAGCGCTCCGCCTCGTGCTCGACGAACGCGACGAGCAGGGCCTGGCGGTCGGGGAAGTGGTTGTAGAGCGCCGAGCGCCCCACGCCGGCGGCCGCGGCGACCCCGGACAGGGTCACCGTGTCGAAGCCGCGTTCGTAGAGCTGCACGCGCAGGGCGTCGAACACCCGCTCGCGTACCTGCACGCGGTGCGTCGCCAGCGAGCCCAGGACCTTCGGCACGCGGGCCAGTGTAGGCCCGCGTGCCGGTCGGCCCGGAACCTCAGAGCTGCGCGAGCACCGACTCGACGCCGGACACCTCGACCGAGGACGGGACGTCCTCGACGCCGATCCACTGCACCACGCCGTCCTTGATGATCGCGGCGTAGCGCTTCGAGCGGGTGCCGAGGCCGAACTTCGAGCCGTCCATGTCCAGTCCGGCGGCGGTGGCGAACTCGGCGTTGCCGTCGGCCAGCATCAGCACGGCGTCGCCGACGTTGCGGGCGTCCGCCCAGGCGCCGAGCACGAAGGCGTCGTTGGCCGCGGTGCAGACGACGGTGTCGACGCCCTTCTGCTTCAGCTCGTCGGCCCGCAGCACGAAGCCGGGCAGATGGGTGTCGGAACAGGCCGGGGTGAAGGCCCCGGGAACGCCGAACAGCACGACGGTGCCGCTGCCCAGGGCGGTGGCGCTCTGCACCGGCTTGGGGCCGTCGGCGGTCGGGGTCATGAGCTGGACGTCGGGGACGGTGTCCCCTGCGGCGAGTGCCACGGATCCTCCTGTGGATCGGCGATCGGATCGGTAGCGACCCTAGTGCCCGGCCCGATCCGGATCAGCGCCCCGGCCTCGGCGTGCGTGAGCGGGCGGGCCGGGTCCGGATGCAGCGTCTGCGCGCCGACGACCGCGGCCGGCGTCCCCGGCTCAGCCCGCGTCGCCGGGCGGGAGGTCACGGCCGGGCCAGCCGAGCAGCCGGGCCCCGAGCACGGCGGCGTGCAGCGTGAAGCGCTGCGCGGGGTCGGCCGGATCGTGGCCGGTCAGCTCGGCGATCCGCTCCAGGCGGTAGGAGACGGCACGGACCGACAGGTGCAGCTGCCGCGCGGTCCCGGCGACCACGCAGCCGGTGGCGAAGTAGGCCTCCAGGGTGTCCAGCAGCGGGGCCGCGCCGCCGCGCGCCCCGGCCAGCGGCACGGCGACGGTCTGCACCAGGTCGGTGATCGCCGGCTGGTCCCGCAGCAGCACCCGGTACACCAGCATGTCCTCGGCCCGCAGTACCTGCGCCGGCAGCTGCAGCCTGCCCGCCGTCGTCAGTGCCTCCCTGGCTTCCTCGTAGGAACGGGCGATCCCGTAGGACCCCGAGTGTGCGCGCCCCACCGCGACCCGCCAACCGGTGGGGCGCCCGGTGCGGGTCAGCTCGCGGTGCAGCAGGTCGCCGAGGCTGCCGGCACCGATGCCCGCCGGGGCGATGACGACGATCCGGCCGTCCTTGGTGGCGACCAGGACGTCCCGGTCCCCGACCCCGCGCACGACGGTGCGTTCCAGGGACGCCGGCACGGCGTCCACCCGCGCCGGGCGGCCGTCCGGCGCGGCCAGCGCGACCTGGTGCGGCCGGCCCAGGTCCATCCCGAACGGTTCGGCCCGCGCGACCAGCCCGCCGGCGTCACCGTCTCCACGCAGCAGGTCCTCGATCAGCTCACGGCGCAGTGTCTCCTCGTGTCGTACCAGGTCCCGGCGGGCCGCGGTGTAGCCGTCGGCGAGCCCGGCCACCGCCAGGTCCACCGCCCGCATGACCGCCTCCGCTGCGTTCGCCGTGGTCCCGGCGTCCCGGAAGTGCGCGGTCGGCGGGATCTCCCGCCACAGCCGCCAGGCGGCAGACAGGTAGAGCTGTACCGCGTTCCCCGCGCCGACCCCCAGCTCGGCGGCCCGTCCGCCGTTGCGCCGCACCGCGTCCAGTTCGGCGTCCGAGGGCAGTCTGCCGGTCGCCGCAGCGTCGGCCAGTACCCGCAGGAAGCCGCCGAGCAGCTCGGGCGGGACGCCGCCCGCCCCGCGCCCGGCCTCGTCGGCGACCCGGCGCAGCCAGGCATCCGAGACCGGCGCGTCCGGCTGCCGGATCCCGTTGTTGCCCCCGGCGCGTTCCGTCCCGTACACGATGCGTCGGGTCAGTGCTCGAAGGGCACGGCGCGGAGCAGCGTGCACTCCGCCGACCCGCCGTCCGGGAGCTGGTACCGGACGACGTCCCCCTGGTGCGCGCCGTGCAGCGCGCGGCCGAGTGGGGAGTCCGGCGAGCAGATCATGGTCCCGTCGGAGCGGATCCGGTTCTCGTCGTGCGAGAGCAGGAAGGTCTCGGTCTCGCCGTCGTCGTAGCGCACGGTGACCGCCATGCCGGGCTCGGCGACGCCGTCGTCCGGCGGCCGGTCGCCGACCACAGGATCGTGCAGCAGCTCCTGCAGCCGCCGGATCCGTTGCTCGCGGTCGCGCTCCTCGGCCCCCGGCCCGTCCGGACTGTCGTGCTCGCGGCCGTCGACCACGGCCACGGCCCTCCGCTGCTGCAGCAACGTCCGCAGCTCGGCATGCAGTTCCTGGTGGCTTCGCTCGGTCAGCCAGACCCGGGTCACGCTCATCGTCCACTCCTCGTACGGCGGGTGTGCGGCGATGTGCCGGACTCCCCGCAGGCAGAACTACCACGAGCTGCCATAAACGGCTTCCACGTTGCCGGATCCCGGCAAGCCCGCGGTCCCGGACGCTGCCCGGGACGACCGTGCCGGCACGACCCGATGGGCCCCAGACTCGGATTGCGATCATGGAGGAGGAGCAGTGATGGAGAGTGGACGGGCGCCGGTGCCGCGCCGGGTCGCGGTGGTGGGTGCGGGAATGCTCGGCCTGTCGACGGCGTGGTTCCTGCTGCGTGACGGGATCGACGTCGAGGTGTTCGAGGAGCGCACGGCCGGATCGGGGGCGTCCTGGGGCAACGCGGGCTGGTTGGCCCCGGCCCTGACCACACCGCTGCCGGGGCCCGCGATGCTGCGCGTCGGGATCCGGGCCGCGCTGGACCCGTCGTCACCGGTCTACGTGCCGCCGCGGGCGAACCCGCGACTGTGGCGCTTCCTCGCGGGGTTCGTCCGGAACAGCACGCCGGCCCGGCACCGGCGGGGGTTGGCCGCCTACCGCGACGTCAACGAGCTGGCGCTGGACGCCGTCGACGAGATCGCCGCCGGCGGTGCCGATCTCGCGATGCGCCCGGCCGGGGAGTTCCTGGTCTGCTTCGACGACCTCGCGGGGCGCGGCGAGCTGCTCGCGGAGCTGGCGGCGATGGCCGAGACCGGTCAGAAGGTCGGACACGACGTGCTCGACGGCGACGAGGCCCGGTCCCGGGCCCCGATGCTCTCCGACCGGGTGGCCGGCGCGGTCGCCCTGCACGACCAGCGGTTCGTGGACCCGCCCCGGTGCCTGGCCGGCCTGGCCGGTGCGGTCACCTCCGGCGGTGCGCTGCTGCGGGAGGGCGCCGGCGTCACCGGTGTGCACGACGACGGCGGTGCGGTCACGGTCCGCTGGACCCAGGAGGGCCGGCCCGACGAGACCCGGTTCGACGCGGTCGTGCTCGCCACCGGCGCGCTCGGCACCGGGCTGTCCCGGCCGTTCGGCGTGCGGACCCCGGTGCAGGCCGGGCGCGGGTACAGCTTCGCCGTACCGGTGACCGAGCTGCCTGAGGGGCCGGTGTATCTCCCGGCCCAGCGGGTGGCCATGACACCGCTGGGGGACCGGCTGCGGATCGCGGGGATGATGGAGTTCCGGGCACCCCAGGAGCCGCTCGACCCGCGCCGGATCGCCGCGATCACCCGCGCGGTGGAGCCGTTCCTGCGGGGTGCCGATCTCACCGACCGGGCCGACGAGTGGGTCGGTTCCCGGCCGTGCACCCCGGACGGACTCCCGTTGGCCGGGCCGACCCGTTCACCGCGGGTGTTCGTCGCGGGCGGGCTGGGGATGTGGGGCATGGTGCTGGGCCCGCTCACCGGTCGGCTGGTGGCGGAGAACATCGTGACCGGCCGGGTCCCCGACGCGCTGCGGCCGTTCGCCCCGACCCGCTGAGGCGGCTCCGCGGGGTCGCCCCCGCAGAGCCTGCCCTCAGTGGTGATCCGTTCAGTGGCAGTTCCTCGACTCCACCGGTGGCACGTCCAGCGCCGGGTTGCGATCGAAGAAGCCGGCCGGCTTCAGGACGAAGCCGGTGTAGTCGACCGGCATGACCGGCCAGTCCTCCGGCCGCGGGAAGTGGGTCAGCCCGAAGGTGTGCCACAGCACGACGTCCTGGCCGTCGAGGTCGCGGTCCGCGGCCACCCAGGACGGCAGCCCGTCCCCACCCGGGTTCTGGTTGACGAAGTCACCGGCCGGGTAGCGCTGCGCCGGGTCGTAGCGGGTCACCCACAGCGCCTTCGAGGCGAACGTCGCCCGCGCGTGGATCGACGACGCCGGGTCCGCCAGCAGGGTGGGCTGCCCGTGCGGGTGCAGGACGTAGCCGACCGGCCGTCCCAGGGCGTTGGTCCTCTCGGTGTTCACCACGTGCCAGACCCGCCCGGACCCCGGGTCGGCGTCGCGCTGGGCCTGCGACTCACGGGTCAGCCGGGTGGCCGAGCGGGCGAACGCGTTGCCGTGGGCGTTGCCCTCGCCCATCGGCACGCGGACCGCCTCAACCTCCTCGACGGCGTTGGCCGTGCCGTCGACGGTCATGTCCAGCCGCGCGGAGAACAGGTGCTGGTGGAACGGCGCACCCAGTCCGGGCGCGACCTCGGTGGCGTACTCGCCGGGCGTGCCGGAGGTGAACACGATGCCGGTCGCCTTGCACTCCAGCTCGATGGTGCCGTCGAGGTAGAGGTACCAGTAGAAGCCGTAGTCGTAGTTGCCGATCGGGGTGAAGAACGAGATCACCAGGCGACGCTGGCGGCGCACCTCACGGGCGCCGGTGAAGATGTCGGTGTGCTTCCAGAGGACGCCGTGGTCCTCCTCGTGCATGCAGATGGCGTTGCTGATCGTGCGCGGGTTGCCCAGGTCGTCGGCGACCACCGCGTCGAGGTAGTGGATGTCGCCGAGGCAGTCGCAGCCCAGCTGCAGGGAGTCGGCGTAGCGGGCGAACATGTACTCGCCGCAGTCGAAGTAGTTCTGCCAGAACCGCACCGGCGCCGGGTCGGCGTAGGGCACGACCATCTCCGCGACCGAGGCGCGGTAGCAGATCGGGCGCTCGTCGAAGGCGATCTGGTGCAGGGTCAGGCCCTCGCGCTCGTTGAACCCGACGCGCAGGTCCCACTTGCCCCAGCGGACCCGGCCGTCGGTGACGGTGAACGAGCGCCCCTCGGGCTGCGTGATCTCGATCGGCTTGAGCGAGGTCATGTGCTCGCCCTGTACGGCCGGGTCGTCGAAGTTCCCGCTGGTCGCGGGCACCGGCACGACGCCGGTGTCGATGACCCGGTCGACCGTGCGGGCGGTGAGGTCGACGTAGGCGACGAGCCCGTCGACGGGATGTGCCCAGGCGTGGTCGGCCTCGTGGTCCTGGCGGAACCCGAAGGCGCGGGCGAGGCGGCGGCCCTTCTCCCCGGGGATGTCGTAGACGCCGGCCGACAGCGGCACGGCGCGCACCGAGGCGGGCTCCAGCCCGCGCTTCTCCAGCGCGGCGAGCCAGTCCGGCGAGGCGTTCAGGACGTCCTCGATGAACTCGAACTCCGAGTCGATGATCGGCGGCTGCCCCTCCCGCTCGGGCTCCAGCTCGCGGCAGGAGACCAGCTCACGACGGGTGACCGAGACGACCGTGTCGCGGGAGCGGCCGGTGCCCAGGTCCAGCAGCACCGCCCGGAAGCTGCGGTCGGCGTCGGCGCCGTCGGGGTGGGCGAGGACCTCGGACTTGGGCGGCTCCTCGGGGGCGAAGAACGCGAAGCGGACGTTCTCCTCGAGCAGCCCGGCCGCGGCGAGGACCTCGCGGACGACGGTGACCTCGGCCTCCGTGGTCGGGGCCAGCGGGTGGCTCGCGGTGGTGCGCGGCTCCTGGACGGCGGTCATCGGGTCTCCTCCTGGAGGTCGGTTCCGGCGGTGTCGTACCCGGTGACGGTTCCGGGCGCGTCGGGCGAGGGCAAGGTCCCGGGGCGGTCACCCGTGAACCGGGTCAGGACCGTTCCGAGCACGAACGCGGCGACCAGGACCCCGCCGATGGCGGTGGCCAGCGCGGGGGAGCCGCCGATGAGCGTCGGGAAGTTCGCGACGGTCAGCCACAGGCAGACCAGCAGACCGGCCAGTCCCAGCGCCGGGGCCAGGGCGGTGTGCCAGAACCGGGTGTCGACGCGCGAGCGGCGGAAGAACACGAGCACCGCGGCGCAGGTCAGCGCCATCAGGGCGAGCACCCCGAGGGTCGCGGTCCCGGCCATCCAGGCGAACACCTGGGTCACCGGGTCCATCCCGGTCACCGCGAACACCGCGATCAGCGCCAGCGCGGTGCCCGACTGCGCCGCCGACGCGGCGTGCGGCGAGGCGTGCCGGGCGTGACTGCGGCCCAGCGCGGCGGGCATCGAGCCGGCGTTGCCGAGGGCGAACAGGTAGCGCGAGAGCACGTTGTGGAACGACAGCAGCGCCGCGAACAGGCTGGTGACCAGCAGGACCTGGGCCAGGTCGCCGCCGACGGGGCCGAGCACCGCGGTGATCGTCGCGACGATCATGTTCCCGGGGTCCTCGGTCGCGCGGGCCACGGCGCCGTCGTCGCCCCAGGCGGAGACGACCGCCCACGACGACAGCGTGTAGAACGCGCCGATCAGCACGAGGGCCAGGTAGGTGGCGCGGGGGATGGTGCGCCCGGGGTCGCGGGCCTCGTCGCGGAACACCGCGGTGGCCTCGAACCCGATGAACGACGCGATCGCGAACATGATCGCGATGCCGAGCGAACCGGACAGGAACTGCGACGGCACGAACAGCGCCGTCGAGCGGCCGGAGCCGAGCCCGCCGGTCGCGGCGACGACGGCGTCGAACACCAGCACGATCGCGACCTCGGCGACCAGCAGCGTGCCCAGAACCCTGCCGGACAGCTCGATGTGGCGGTAGCCGAGCACCCCGGCGACGACGAGCGCCAGGGCCGCGTAGTGGTACCAGGGCAGGGCGGGCCCGCCGTAGTGCTGCACCAGCGCGTCGACGGTCGCGCCCAGGTAGCCGTACACCGCGGCCTGCACCGCGGTGTAGGTGACCAGCGCGAGGAAGGCCGAGCCCAGGCCCGGCGCGGCGCCGAGCCCGCGGGCGACGTAGGCGTAGAACGCGCCGGCACCCGGCACGTGCCGCGACATCGCGCAGAAGCCCACCGCGAACAGCAGCAGCACCACCGCGCACAGCACGAAGGTCATCGGGAACGCGGCGCCGTTGCCCGCGGCCAGTCCCAGCGGCACCGTCCCGGCGACGACGGTCAGCGGCGCGGCCGCGGCGACCACCATGAACACGATCGACCCGGCGCCCAGCGTCCCGCGCAGACGGTGCCGGTCCGCGGGCTCCGGGGACGGCGACGGTGGTGACGGGCGGGGCGCGGGTGCGCTCACGGTTCCCCCTGGCGGTCGAGGCGGACGTCGGGTGCCGGGACGGTGGCCGGTGCCACGGACCGTGCACAACGCCGGATCCCGTGTGGTGCGAATCACCGGCGGTGGTGTTCCCGCGCTGCGGGAACGGCGCCGGAGTGTTTCTCGTTCGACCCGTCGTCGCTGGTCATGGCGTCGACACGGGGAGCTAGTGTCCGCGGGCGAGGATCACCGGTGAGGGCGGGAGGGGGCGTCGTGACGTCGTTGCGTGACCGGTCACCGGTGCACGGTCTGGCCCGGCGACGGGTGGGCCCGGCCGACGTCGCGGCGCAGTCGATCGCCGGCTCGGCACCCTCGGCGGCGATGGCGGCCACCCCGGTGATCGTCGCGGGAATGGCCGGGGCGGGGACGGTGTGGTCGTTCGTCGTCGCCGGTGTGCTCGCGCTGCTCGTCGCCGCCTCGGTCGCCCGGTTCACCCGCCGGATGGCGGCACCCGGGGGGATCTACACGCTGACCGCGCAGGGCCTCGGCGCCGGACCGGCGTTCGCGGCCGGGATCGCGACGCTGGCCGGGTACCTGCTGCTGTGCGGCGCGGCGATCGCGGGTGCCGTGGCCTACCTCGGGCCGTTGTGCGGGCCGTGGGCGACCGGGCCGCTCGCGTCGGCACTGCTCGCCGTCGCGGTCGGTGCGGTGGTGACCGCGCTGGTCGTGCGCGGGGTCCGCCCCGCGGCCCGGGTGGTGCTGCTGGTGGAGGCGGTCGCGGTCGCGGTGCTGGTCGGGGTGTTCGTGGTGCTGCTCGTCGGCGGCCCGCTGCCCGGCCCCGGCGCGCCCGTCCCGCCCGCCGGCCCGGGAGCGGTCGCCGCGGGCGTGGTGCCCGCGCTCGCGGCGTTCATCGGGTTCGAGGTGGCGACCTCGCTCGGGGCCGAGGCCCGGCGCCCGTTCCGGTCGGTGCCGCGCGCGGTCACGGCGACCGCGGCGGTGACCGCGGTGCTCTACGTCTTCGCGGCCGCGGTGCAGGTCGCCGGGTTCGCCGCCGTCCCGGGCGGGCTCGCCGGGCAGACCCAGCCGGTGCAGGTGCTCGCCGTCGCCCGCGGCTGGTCCTGGATCCCCCCGCTGCTCGACGCCGCGCTCGTCCTGTCCTTCCTCGCCTGCGCGGTCGCGACGACCACCGCACTGTCGCGGGTGCTGTTCGCCCTGGCCCGCGACGGCGTCGTGCCCCGCCCGCTGGGGCGTACCCACCGCCGGTTCCGGACCCCGCACGTCGCCGTCGGGCTCGGGGCGCCCGCGGCGACGCTCGCGGTCGCCGTCCCGGTCGCGCTGGGCGTCCCCGTCGGGACGGTGCTCGCCGCGCTGCTCGGCGTCGCGACGGTCGGGTTCCTCGTCGGCTACGCGCTGGTCTGCCTGGCCGCGCCGGCGTTCCTGCGCCGCATCGGCGAGCTGACCCCGGCCGCGGTCGCGACCGCGGTGGTGGCCGTCCCGTCGCTGGTCGCGGCCCTGGTCGCGTTCGTCGTCGCCGCCCCGGCCACCGGGATCGCGCTCGCCGCGGCGCTCGGGGCCGGTGCGGTGTGGGCCGTCGTGCTGCGCCGCCGCGGGCGGCTGCACGGCCTGGGCGTCTACGACGAGACCGTCGCCTCCGACGTCTGGGGGCGGGCCCGGTGACGGTGGACCCGGCGCCGATCAGCGGACGCCAGCCACGGGCCGTGCGGACCGCGCTCGCGGTGCTCGAGGAGGTCGTCGCGGCCGGACCCGGGGTCACCGCCAAGGAGATCTCGGCGGCGCTGCGGCTGCCCCCGGCGACCACCTACCGGGTGCTGAACCTGCTCGTCGGTGAGGAGTACCTGGTCCGGCTGCCCGACCTGCGCGGCTTCGCGCTCGGCCGCCGCGCCGCGCGGCTGTCCCCGGTCGCGGTCCCGCGGTTGCCGACCGCCGCGCGCACCGTCGTCGACCACCTGCGCGGCCGGGTCCGCTGGGGCGTGCACCTGGCGATCTTCGACGGCGCCCGGCTGCAGGTCCTCGACCCGGACCCGGACCACCCGCCCAGCGACGCCGACCTGCTCGCCCGGCTGCCCCAGGCCTCCGCGCTGGGCAGGCTGCTGCTCGCCGAGCAGCCCGACTGGCGGGCCCTGGTCCGCGACCTGCGCCCGGTCACCGACCGCACCGTCACCGACCCGGACGCGCTCGACGCCGTCCTCGACGCCGTCCGCCGCGACGGCCTGGCCACCCAGACCGGTCAGCTGCGCCCGGACCGCGGGTGCCTGGCCGTACCGGTCCGTTCGCCCGCCGACGGGGCGCTCGTCGCGGGTCTCGCGCTGTCCGGCCCGGCGACCCGGGTCGCCGACCCGGACCCCGAGCTGGTCACCCTCCTGCGCGAGCACGCCACGACACTGGGGCCGCTGCTCGGCTGAGCCACCGCGCCGGTCACCCCGGCGCGGTCACTGCTCCAGCTCGGCCAGGTCCTTGCGGGCCTGCTCCAGCTCGGCCTCCAGCTCCGCCACCCGCGCGGCCTTCGCCGACCGGGCGCCCTCGATGAGCTCGTCGACCGGGCCGGACAGGTCGGCGTGCAGCGCCGCAGCCGCCGCGGACACCGCCGACGCCGTCACCGGCAGGCCGCGGGCCACCCACGTGGTGCCCTGCTTCAGCTCGGCCTGCCAGTCGCCGTCGGCGGAACCGCTGACCGTCAGGGTCATGGTCACGACCCGGGTGGTGCGGGCCGTCGAACCCGGTGGCCTGCCCCGCCTCCGCTTCGGCGGCTCGGGCGCCGGGGTGCTCGCGGTGTCCGCGGGCGGGGTCTCCCCGCCGGTCGTCAGCTCGTCGTCCACGTGCGTCCTCGTCCCTCTCCACTCGGCTGCACGGCCAGGTACAAGGGTGATTCACGAACGCCCGTTCGCCGGTAGCGACCCGCCCGAGTGGTCCGTGTGGGTGTCGACGTCGGACGCCCGGTCACGGTCCGGGGCGGTGGCGGTCACCCACAGGAGGATCTGCGTCCGGGTGGCCCGGCTGCCAGCATCGCGGGCATGCGCATCGACCACCTCGACCACCTGGTGCTGACCGTCGCCGACATCGACGCCACCGTCGCCTTCTACACCCGCGTGCTCGGGATGGAGGCCGTCGAGTTCGGCGGCGGGCGCCGCGCACTCGCCTTCGGCCCGAGCAAGATCAACCTGCACGAGGCGGGGCGGGAGTTCGAGCCGAAGGCCGAGCGGCCCACTCCGGGCAGCGCCGACCTGTGCCTGATCACCCTCGACCCGATCGAGCAGGTCCGGCGCGAGCTGGCCGAGGCCGGCGTGGCCGTCGAGGAGGGGCCGGTCGAGCGGACCGGGGCCCGGGGTCCGCTGCTCAGCGTCTACCTGCGCGATCCGGACGGGAATCTCGTCGAGATCAGCAACGAGGTCTGAGCCTCACGCGGTGTCCGGCGTGCCCGCCTGCGCGCGGGCCCGCGCCGCGCGGTGCTCGGGGAACAGCCGCTCGGCGACGGCCGAGACCGGGACGGTCAGCAGCCAGGACAGCATCGCCCAGGTCGGGCTCAGCGGGGCGATCACCAGCGACGGCAGGAACGACACCACCGGCGCCAGCCCGTTGACCAGCGTGTGGCGGGCCTCGTCCGGGGTCACGTCGGCGCGGGTCAGGCGGCCTCGGTAGGAGCCGTAGGCCCACATCGCGGCGGAGAACGAGCCGATGACGACCAGCGTGGCCGCATAGAGCACGACGGCCGCGGTGCTGTCGCCGTGCCCGCCGAGCAGCGACGTCGGGAACGGCAGGAACGCGATGCCGAACAGGTAGCCGAGGTTGAGCGTCATCATCCGGGCGTCGGCGCGGTCGAAGCGGGCGAACAGCTGGTGGTGGACCGTCCAGTACCGCCCGATCACCGCGAAGCTCAGCGCGAAGGTGAGCATCCGCGGCAGCAGCTCCACCAGCTGCGGGGCGACCGGGCCCGGGCCGATCTCGGCGTCGGTCAGCGGCAGCACCAGCAGCGTGATCGCGATGGCGAACACCCCGTCGCTGAAGAACGTGATCCGCTCCAGCCCGACCTCGACCCGACGCCGCATCCCTGTCCTCTCCCCGTGCAACGGCGCTCATCGTGCCCCACCGGCCGCCACGGACCTAGGCTGGTCCGTCGTGACGTCCCCGCTCGTGCGCACCGTCCGCTTCCACACCACGGGCGGCCCGGAGGTGCTGCGGCTCGAGCGGCTGCCGCTGCGCGACCCGGGCCCGGGGGAGGTGCGGATCCGGGTGCACGCGGTCGGGCTCAACCGCTCCGAGGTCAACTTCCGCCGCGGCACCTACCTCGACGCCCCGGTGCTCCCCGCGGGCCTGGGCAGCGAGTGCTCGGGCACCGTGCTCGGGACCGGTCCGGGGGTGACGGGCTGGGCGCCCGGCGACGAGGTGTGCGTGATCCCGGCGTCGTCGCAGAACGAGCACCCGGTCTACGCCGACGAGGCCGTCGTACCGGTCCGGTCGCTGCTGGCCCGCCCGCCCGGTCTCGACGACAACGGCGCCGCCGCGCTGTGGATGCCGCTGCTGACGGTGTGGGGCATGACCCGCCACGCCGTCCGGCTGCGGGAGGGGGACCGGCTCGTCGTCACCGCCGCGGCGAACAGTATCGGGGCCGCGGCGCTGCAGGTCGCGCGGCACCTCGGGGTGCACGCCGTCGCCGTCGTGCCCGACGACCGGCACGCCGCGGTCCTGCGCTCCGCCGGGGCCGCCGAGGTGCTGACCGGCACGCCCGACGCCGAGACGCTGCGGTCCGCGCTCGGCGGCGGTGCCGACCTGGTCCTCGACGCCGAGGGCGGGCCCGGCGTCGCCCGGCTGGTGCGGGCCTGCGCCCCGGGCGGCGCGGTGATCGTCCACGGCGGACTGTCCGGGGAGCCGACACCGCTGCCCGCGGCCGGGTACGCGCCGGTGTGGCTGCGCCGCTTCCACGTCCGCGAGGTCACCGGCGACGCGGCGGTGCTGGCCCGCGCCGAGGCGTTCGCCCGCGCCGGGCTCGCCGCGGGCACGCTCACCCCGCTGGTGGAGCGGGTCTTCGACCTGGACGACGGCGTCGCGGCCGTCGCCGCCGCGCACGCGCACCTGGAGTCACCGGACCGGGCTCCGGGCAAGCCGGTGCTGCGGACCACCGGTCAGCGGAACAGGTAGGCGCCCAGCAGGGCGTTCCCGACGCCGGCGACCAGGCCGAGGCCGCCGAGCGCGATCGCGACGACGGCGGTGCGCCCCGCGCCGCGGCGGCGGGCCGTGACACCCATCCACATCGCGACCGCGCCACCGGCCCAGCCGAGCACGGCCAGGAGCAGGGCGCCGATCGCGGCGAGTGCGCCCAGGAACGCGGCCTGCCGGGCGAGGCGGTCGGCCTCGTCGGCGGTGTGCGGCAACGGGGCCTCCTCGACGGCGGGTCCCCGACCGTAGCGGGACATGGGCACGGTCACGGTCCTTCGCATTGCTCATGACATGTGTTGCGTGATGCAATGTTCGACAGGTCCGATACGTCCATGATCTCTCCGGGGTCCGTTCCCGGGGGAAGGCGATGACATGTCCCGAACATCCGGCGCGGCGCACGCCCCCAGCCCGTTCCGCCAGCCCAAGGCCGTCTGGGCGGTGGCCTTCGCCTGCGTCATCTCGTTCATGGGCATCGGGCTGGTCGACCCGATCCTGCCGTCGCTGTCCGGGCAGCTGCACGCCACGCACGCCGAGGTCGAGCTGCTGTTCACCAGCTACCTCGTCGTGACCGCGATCGCGATGCTGGTGACCGGCTGGGTGTCGTCCCGGATCGGCGCGAAGAGGACCCTCATCACCGGCCTCGCGCTGATCGTGGTGTTCGCGGCGCTGGCCGGGGCGTCGTCGGGGATCTGGGGCATCGTCGGCTTCCGGGCCGGCTGGGGCCTGGGCAACGCGCTGTTCATCGCGACCTCGCTCGCGGTGATCGTCGGTTCGGCCTCGGGCGGCTTCGCCGGTGCGATCGTGCTCTACGAGACCGCGCTCGGCGTGGGCATCGCGACCGGTCCGCTGCTCGGCGGCCTGCTCGGCAACGTCTCCTGGCGGGGCCCGTTCTTCGGCGTCTCGGTGCTGATGCTGATCGCGCTCGTCGCGACCGTCGTGCTGCTGGAACCGACGCCGGTCCCGACCCGCAAGGCACGGTTCTCCGAACCGCTGGCCGCCCTGCGCCACCGCGCGCTCGCCACCACCAGCGGGGTCGGGCTGCTCTACAACTGGGGCTTCTTCACCCTGCTCGGCTACGCACCGTTCCTGATGGGCGGGCTCGACCCGATCTCGCTCGGTGCGGTGTTCTTCGGCTGGGGGCTGCTCGTCGCGGCCTTCGCGGTGTTCGGCGCGCCCTGGCTCAAGGACCGCTTCGGCACCGCGCGCACCCTCTACGGCGCGCTCGTCGGCATCGCGGTGCTGCTCGCGGCCATCGGGCTGTTCGACGACGTGCCCGCCGTGGTGATCGTCGCGGTGATCCTGTCCGGCATCGTGGTCGGCGTCAACAACACCCTGGTGACGACGGCGGTCATGTCGATCTCGCCGGTGCCCCGCCCGACCGCGTCGGCCACCTACGGGTTCGTCCGGTTCATCGGTGGCGGCCTCGCCCCGTTCGCCGCGGGACTGATGGCCGCGGCCGTCGGCGCCTCGGTGCCGTTCCTGATCGCCGCGGTCGTCGTGCTGGTGGGGGTGGCGCTGCTCTCGACGATCCGCCGTGACCTGGACGCCGCCGATGCCGAGGCCGAGCAGCCCGGCCCGTCGCACGAGCGCGCCGCCGCCGAGGAGGCCGTCCGGGAGGTGCCCGGGCTGCCGACCGAGGCGGTGATCGCCGAGGACGCGCTGCAGCACGACCGGCGCTGAGACCCTCCGCCCCGACCGGGCCCCGTCCGGACCGTCCGGACGGGGCCCCTCCGTGTCGTGCCGCCCGGGCCGGTGGCGCGGTCAGCCGGTGACGAGGGCGGCGAAGCGGTCCAGGTCGACGTTGCCACCGGAGATCGTGACGCCGATCCGCGTCCCCGCCCACCGCTGCGGGTCCGCGGCGACGGCCGCCCGCACGCCCGCGAAGGCCAGCGCCCCGGTCGGCTCGACGAGCACCTTGTAGCGCGCCGCGAACAGCGCCATCGACTCGACCAGGGCGGTGTCGGGCACGGTCACGATGTCGGTGACGAGCTGCGCGATCACGGGGAACGTGTGGTCGCCGAGGTGGGTGGTGGCGGCGCCGTCGGCGAGCGTGCGGGGCTGCGGGATGCGCACGACGTGCCCGGCGCGCAGGGACTGCAGGCCGTCGTCGCCGGCCTCGGGCTCGACGCCGTACACCTGGGCGTCGGGGGACAGGGCCTGCGTCGCGAGCAGTGATCCGGAGAGCAGCCCGCCCCCGCCGAGGCAGACGAACAGCGCGTCGAGCGGGCCGTGGTCCTCCAGCAGCTCCAGCACCGCGGTGCCCTGCCCGGCGATGACGTGCGGGTGGTCGTAGGGCGGGACGAGGGTGAGCCCACGCTCCTCCGACAGCGCGGTCGCGATGGCCGCGCGGTCCTCGGCGTAGCGGTCGTAGCCGACGACCTCGGCGCCGTAGCCGCGGGTGGCGGCGAGCTTCGAGGCCGGGGCGTCGTGCAGCATCACGATCGTCGCGGGGACCTCCAGCAGCTGCGCGGCCAGCGCCACGGCTTGGGCGTGGTTGCCCGAGGAGTACGCGACGACCCCCGCCCGCCGCTGTGCCGCGGACAGCCGGGACAGCGTGTGGAACGCCCCGCGGAACTTGAAGCTCCCGGTGCGCTGGAGGTTCTCCGCCTTCACGAACACCTGTGCGCCGAGCTCGGCGTCGGTGAGCCGGGAGGTGAGGACGGGGGTGCGGTGGGCGTGGCCGCGCAGGATCGCTGCCGCGGCACGGACGTCGTCGGGGGTGGAGAGAGCGTTCACCGGACCACCTTCCGCCGCCCGGCGGAGCCGGTTCAAGCCCGTTCGGATCCATTCACGATCGGGTGTAACGACCGACACGTCCGGATCGCTGCTACCTGCGTGGCTCCCCCCACGTTCCCCGGAAGGACACCCCCGATGCGCCTCCGCTCCCTGTCCGCCGCCGTGCTCGTCGCGACCGCGGCCGCCCTCCCGCTCGCCGGTACGGCCTTCGCCCAGGACCGCAACTGCAAGGACTTCGCCAGCCAGGCCGACGCCCAGTCTGCCCTGACCCCGGGTGACCCCTACGGACTCGACCGCGACAACGACGGTCAGGCCTGCGAGGACCACGACTACGGCAGCGCGGCGTCCCCGGCCGCGGTCGAGGCCGCCTCCGACGACTCCACCCAGGTCACCGCGACGCCGGTCGGTGGCGTCGAGGCCGGTGGCGGCCCGGCCGACGTGCTGCCGCTGGCGCTCGGTGCCGTCGTCGCCGGTGGCATCGGCGCGGTCGCGGTGCGGCGCGTCGCCGCCGGTCGCCGCGGCTGACCCCGGCACCGTGCCCGGTCCCGTCCTCCCGGTGCCCGGACCCGCCGCACCGCCCGGTGCGCGGGCCGGGCGCGGCCCCGTGGCCGGGGACCGGTCCGGGCGCGGGACGGTGGCCGGGGACCACGCCGGTCGCGGAACGGTGGCCGGGGACCGGGCCGGGACGGTGCGGCGCGGGAGCCCGGACCGCGGGCGACGGGCGCGGCGACGGGCCGGTGCGCTGCGCCGGGTGACGCGGGTGCTGGCGCCGGTCGGTGTCCTCACCGCCGCGCTGCTGCTCGCCGACCCCGCGGGCGCACCCGAGCCCGGGGCGACGGCCGTCGCCTCCGTCCCGGTGCCCGCTCCGGCGCCCGCGCCGGGGGCGTTGCTGCCGCCGGGGCCCGCGCCGCTGGTGCGGTCCGAGCCGGTCCGGCTGCGGGTCGACCGGCTCGGGCTCGACACCGTGCCCCGGCCGATGGGGCTGGCCGCCGACCGGTCGATGGAGGTCCCCGAGGATGCGGGAACGGTCGGCTGGTACACCGGCGCACCGACCCCGGGGGAGGTCGGTCCCGCCGTGCTCACCGCGCACGTCGACTGGAAGGGACTGCCCGGCGCCTTCGCCGACCTGGACACCCTCGAGCCCGGCGACGAGATCCGCGTCGACCGCGCCGACGGGACGTCGGTGGTGTTCGCCGTGCGCCGGGTGGGGCGCTTCCCCAAGGCGGAGTTCCCGACCGCCGAGGTCTACGGCGATCTCGACCACGCGGGCCTGCGACTGATCACCTGCGGCGGGGTGTTCGACCGGTCGGCCCGCAGCTACGTCGACAACGTCGTGGTGTTCGCCGACCAGGTCCGCTGAGCGGCCCGGCTGTCCCGCGGAGCGAGGCCCGGGCCTTACGCGCCGTCGCGGTCCGTCGTCCCGCGCTCGTCGAGATGCAGCTCAGCGGGCTGTGGAGATCCACAATTCCCGCTGAGCTGCATCTCGGCGACAGGGCCTCCGCGCCGGCGGAGCTCCGGCGTGCGGGGCGCGGGGCTCATCTCCGGCGCCCGGTGCCCCGTCCCGGTGTCGCGGTCCGCGGGTCCTCGGGCCAGGCGTGCTTCGGGTAGCGCCCGCGGAGCTCGGCCCGGACCTGCGGGTAGGCGTTGTCCCAGAACGAGTCCAGGTCCGCGGTGACCGCCGTCGGACGCCCGGCGGGGGAGAGCAGGTGCAGCACCACCGGCACCCGCCCGTCGGCGACGGCCGGGGAGCCGGTCCACCCGAACACCTCCTGGACCTTCACCGGCAGGGCCGGGGCCGCGCCGGAGTAGTCCAGCGCGATCCGGGACCCGGTGGGGACGGTGAGCCGCTCCGGGGCCAGCTCGTCGATCCGCCCGGCGAGCCCGCCCACGTACGCGGCGACGTGGCGGCGCAGCGCGGGGCCGGCGTCGACCCGGGCCAGGTCGGAGCGGCGCCGGGCGGTGGCGAGCGGACCGGCCAGCCACCCGGCGGGATCGGCGGCCGAGTCGAGCAGCGCCTCCTCGGACACGTCGGGCCACGGTGTGCCCAGCACCCGGTGCAGGAAGTCCAACCGCTCGCGCAGGGAGACCGCCCCCGCCGTCCAGCGCAGCAGCCCGGTGCCCTCGGCACGCAGCCCGGCGACGAGCGCGTCGCGGACGGCGCCGGGGTCGGGGGAGCGGTCGGGCTTCTCCGACAGCACGATCGCGCCGAGCCGGTCGACGGTGCGGGCGCGGACGTCGCCGTCGCTCCAGACGGCCTCCGAGCCGGTGACCCGCAGCGGCGCGGCGGCCCGCAGCGCGGTCGCGGCGTCGGTGGTCGCGGCGAGGCGGACCCGGCCGTGGGTCTGCCCGGGGCGCCGGTCGGCGACGGCGACGGCCAGCCACTCGGCGTCGCGCAGCGGGCCGGGCGGGACCTCGACGGCGGTGCCACCGGTCATGAGGAACACCCCGGCCGCGGCGTCGCGGCGCCGGGCGAGCCGTTCGGGGTAGGCGAGCCCGGTGACCAGCGCGACGAGCTCGGCGCCCGGAGCCCCCGCGGCGCGCCCGGCCCGTTCGCGCGCAGGGCCCGGGGCCGCGGCGGCCGGGCCGGAGTGCGCCCCGGCTCCCGGCGAGGTGCCCGGCGACACGGTGGCGGTCGGCGAGGCGGCGACCGAGGAGGAGGCGGGCGACGAGGCGCGGGCGCGGCGCAGTGCACCGGTCAGGCGGTCCCGGTCCCCACGCCACCGCCCGGCGCCGGGGGCGTCGCCGGAGCGCAGCCGGGTCAGTGCGGCGGTCAGGTCGTCGGCGGGGCCGGCGAGGGTGTCGTCGTCGAGGACGGCGACGATCCCGGCGACCTCCCGCGGGTCCCCACCGGCGGCGACGCCGTCGAGCAGGGCCCTGGCGAGGCGCGGGTGCAGGCCCAGCGCGGAGATCCGCCGTCCCCGGTCGGTGACCGCGCCTCGCGTGTCGATCGCGCCGAGTGCGGTCAGCACCGTCCGTCCGGCGGCCAGCGGACCGGGCGGCGGGGCGTCCCACCAGCGCAGACCGCTGCCGTCGGGGGTGCCCCAGACGGCGAGGTCCAGCGCGAGCGCGGTGAGGTCGGCGGTGCGGATCTCGGGGTCCGGGGCGTCGGCGAGGACCTCGCCCTCGGGCCAGCAGCGGTAGGCGACGCCGGGCGCCTCCCGGCCGGCGCGGCCCGCGCGCTGGGTCGCGACCGCGCGCGAGACCCGCCGCGTCACGAGGCCGGACAGTCCGCGCCGGTGGTCGGTGTGCGGGACCCGGACCAGCCCGGAGTCGACGACGGCCCGGACACCGGGCACGGTCAGGCTGGACTCGGCGACGGCGGTGGCGAGCACGATCCGGCGCCGAGGCCCGTCGCGCAGCGCCGCGTCCTGCTCCGCGGCAGGCAGCCTGCCGTGCAGCGCGAGGACGTCGGCGTCGGGTCCGAGCTCGCGCAGCGCGGACGCGGTCCGCGCGATCTCCGCGACGCCCGGCAGGAACGCCAGCACGCTGCCGTGCTCGAGCGCCCGCACGCACGTCCGGGCGACGGTGTTCTCGATCCGCTCGCTCCCGCCGCGACCGGCCCGGGCGGGCGGGACGTGGGCGACGGCGACGTCGTAGCTGCGGGCGGCGACCTCCAGCACCGGCGCGGGCCGGTCGTCGTCGCCCAGCAGCACGGCGGGGCGGGCCGTGTCGAGAGTCGCGGAGGTGGCGAGCAGCCGCAGGTCGGGCCGCAGCCCGTCGCGGGCGTCGAGCAGCAGGGTGAGCAGCAGGTCGGCGTCGAGGTGACGCTCGTGCACCTCGTCGAGGACGACGGTGGACACCCCGGCCAGCTCCGGGTCCCCGGCGAGGCGGCGCAGCAGCAGGCCGGAGGTGACGACCTCGACCCGGGTGTCTGGCCCGGTGCGGGCGTCGCCGCGGACGCGGTAGCCGACCGGCCCACCGACCTCGGTCCCCAGCAGCGACGACATCCGGGCCGCGGCGGCGCGGGCGGCGACCCGGCGCGGCTCGGCGACCAGCACCGTGCCCCCGGGTGCCGGGCCGGAGCCGTCGAGCCCGGCCAGGGCGAGCGGGACGAGGGTGGTCTTGCCGGTACCGGGCGGGGCGACGAGCACGGCGCCGCCGCGGTCGTCCAGCGCCGCCCGCAGCTCGTCGAGGACGGCGCGGACCGGCAGGTCGGGGAGTGGGGGCATCACTCCCGAGTATGGGTCAGGCCAGCCCGCTGTACGACAGCACCATGATCACGACGACGGCGGCGGCCAGCCCGGCGGTGATCAGCAGCAGCACCCAGCCCGGCAGCGCGGTCCCGTCGAGGACGGGGGCCGCGGGACGGTGGGTGGCGGCGGTGGTGGCGGGCATCGTTGCTCCTGCGGTTCGGACTGCGTCGGACGGACGAACCTGATGTCGCGCACGGACCAGGAACCGTTAACCGTGGTCCCCGAAACTGATGACGGCTAGGTTCGGAGCGACGTCGACGACGACCGTCAGGCCCACCTTCCGGAGGTGCGATGAGCTCGCCCACCACGACCCGACCGGCATCCGACGCGGCCCGCGTGGCACAGGCCGCCCGGGAGGTGGTCGAGGCCCACGACCCGCTGTCGGTGCCGCGCGAGGAGCTGTTCGGCGCCCTCTACGACGCCGGGCTCGCCTGGGTGCACCACCCCGAGGGGCTCGGCGGCCTCGGGCTGTCCCGCGGGCTCCAGCCGGTGGTCGACCAGATCGTCACCGACGCCGGCGGCGAGCGGATGTTCGCGGTCAACCCGATCGGCTACGGCATGGGCGCGCCGACCGTGGTCGAGTACGGCCAGGACCGTGACCGGGTCGGGGCCTGGCTCCGGCCGATGGCCACCGGCGAGGAGATCTGGTGCCAGCTGTTCAGCGAGCCCGGCGCCGGCTCCGACGTCGCGGGCCTGGCCACCTCCGCGGTCCGTGACGGTGACGAGTGGGTCGTCAACGGGCAGAAGGTCTGGACGACCCTGGCCCACGTCGCGCGGTGGGGGATGCTCGTCGCCCGCACCGACCCCGAGCAGCCCAAGCACCGCGGCCTGACCTACTTCGTGATCGACATGACCCAGCCGGGCGTCGACGTCCGCCCGCTACGGCAGATGACCGGGCAGGCCGAGTTCAACGAGGTCCACCTGCACGACGCCCGGGTCCTCGACGCGCACCGGCTCGGTGAGGTCGGCGCCGGCTGGAAGGTCGCGATCACCACCCTGATGAACGAGCGCACCGCCATCGGCGGGGTCACCGGGCGGCGCGGCAGCGGCGTCATCGGCGAGGCCCTCGGCCTGTGGCGGGCCCACCCCGACCGGCACACCCCGGTGCTGCGCGACCGGCTCGCGGCACTGTGGACCCGCGCCGAGACCCACCGCCTCACCCTGGCCCGCGCGCGGCGCACCGCGAGCGCCGGACAGCCCGGTCCGGAGGGGTCGGTGTCCAAGCTGGTCGGCGCCGAGCTGAACCAGGACGTCTACGAGTTCTGCATGGACCTGCTCGGCCCGGACGCGCTGCTCTACGACGACTGGACGATGGACCGCGGGCGGGTGCACACCGACCCGAACTCCACGGTGCAGCAGCGCTTCCTGCGCTCGCGCGCGAACACCATCGAGGGCGGTACCTCGGAGGTCATGCGCAACATCCTCGGCGAACGCGTGCTGGGTCTGCCCGGCGAGCCCCGGTCGGACTCCGACCGCCCCTGGAAGGAGGTCCCCCGTGGCTGAGCAGGAGCTCCGGGAGTTCGACGTCACCGACGAGCAGCGCGAGCTGCGCGCGGCGCTGCACCGCTTCGCCGAGCGCCAGCACGACGAGGCCACCCTGCGCCGGCTCGTCGACACCACCGACGGGTTCGACCGGGCACTGTGGGCCCGGCTCGGCACCGAGCTCGGCGCGCTGTCCCTCGCGGTGCCCGAGGACCTCGGCGGCGCCGGCGGGACCTGTGTGGACCAGGCCGTCGCGGCGGAGGAGCTGGGTGCGGCGCTGGTGACCGGGCCGCTGCTCGGCACCGTCGCGCTCGCGGTCCCGGCGCTGGTCGCGGCCCCGGCGGGCGACGGGCGCGACGCGCTGCTCGCCGCGCTGGCCGACGGCTCGCGCACCGCGGCCCTGGTCGCCCGGCTCACCACGCCCTACGACGGCGCCTCCGCGGCCGGTGTCACCGCCGACGGCGACCGGCTCACCGGCACGGTGGAGCACGTCCCGGACGCGGGCGCCGCGGACGTGCTGTTCGTCGCGGCCGCGGGGCCCGAGGGCCCGGTGCTGGCCGTGGTCGACCCCGGCGCCGACGGGGTGCGGGTGCAGCGGTGCGGCTCGTTCGACGTGACCCGCCCGGTCGCCCGGGTCGTCCTCGACGGGGCGACCGGAACCGTACTCGCCACCGGCGCGGACGCCGACGGCGCGCTGCGGCACGCCTTCCGCACCGCCGGGGCGCTGCTCGCCGCCGAACAGGCCGGCATCGCCCGCCGGCTGCTCGACCTGACCGTCGCCTACGCGAAGGAGCGGCTGCAGTTCGGCAGGCCCATCGGGTCGTTCCAGGCGGTCAAGCACCGGTGCGCGGACATGCTCGTCGCCGTCGAACAGGCCCGGACCGCGGCGCTGCACGCGGCCTGGGCGGTCGACGACCCGCGCGTCGACGATGCCGACCTCGCCGTGTCGATCGCGCAGGCCACCTGTTCGGAGACGGCGTACCGGGTCGCCGCCGACGCGGTGCAGCTGCACGGCGGGATCGGCTTCACCTGGGAGCACGTCGCGCACCTGTACTACAAGCGCGCCGTCGCCGACGCGGCGCTGCTCGGGTCCGCCGAGGCCCACCGCGAGCGCATCGCCGCGCTGGTGCTGGACACCCTCGGCGACGACGTCCGCGAGCCCCGGGTGGCGACCGGCTGAGCGCGGGGGGGCGGGTCAGACCTTGTTCAGGCCCGGCTCCCGGTCCGGCACCACGAACGACGCCGCCGTGCGCACCGTGGCACCGGGCTCGCTGATCCGGGACACGGTGCGGAAGTCCGCGCGCATCTGCGCGGAGGTGAAGGTCGCCAGCACGTAGCCGCGCCGGTCGAGCGACCACACCGAGCTGCCGCTGCCACCGGACTTCGCGTCGCCGTCGCCGTCGCCGCCGGAGGTGACCGAGGTGGTGACGAGCTCGGTGCCGGCGATCCGGTCGTCGGCACCGGGGATCTCGTTGGCGTGGTGGACGTGCTCGTCGCCGGTGAGGACGACGGCGTTGCGCACACCCGCCTCGGTCCAGCCGCGGACCACCCGCTCCCGGGACCCGGTGAACTCCCCCCAGGTGCCGGACTTGCCGCCCCGGCGCGGGGCGAAGAACACCTGCTGGGCCAGCACGTCCCAGCCCGCGGCGGAGTCGGCCAGCCCGCGCAGCAGCCAGCGTTCCTGGTCGGCGCCGAGCATCGAGCCGCGCATCCGGTACTGACGGGTGTCCAGGACGTGGAAGGTGGCGAGCGAGCCCCACGCGAGCCGCCGGTAGAGCTGGATGTCCGGGCCGTCGGGCACCGAGGCCCGGCGCAGCGGCATGTGCTCGTAGTACGCCTGGGCCGCGGCACGGCGCCGGTCGGGCGTCGCGCCGTCCCAGTCGTTGACGACCTCGTGGTCGTCCCACACGACCACCCACGGTGCGACGGCGTGCGCGGCGCGCAGGTCCTCGTCGGAGCGCTGGTGGGCGTGGGTACGGCGGTACCCGGCGAGGGTCTTCGGCTCCGGCGGTCCCGGGTCGCGGACCTCGCCCCGGTCGGTCTCGTAGAAGTAGTCGCCCAGGTGCAGGACGAGGTCGGGGGCGTCGGCGGCCAGCCCGCGGTAGGCGGTGAAGTGGCCCGCCCCGAACTTCGCGCACGACGCCGTCGCGATGGTCAGCGAGGCGGCGGCCGCCCCGGCCGCGGGCGCGGTCCGGGTGCGTGCGACGGGGGAGAGGTGGCCACCGGTACGGAACCGGTAGAAGTACTCGCGGCCCGGGGCGAGTCCCGCGGGCTCGGCGTGCACGCTGTGCGCGAGTTCGCGGGTGGCGGTCTCCGTGCCGCGCGACACGACGCGGGCGAAGCGCTCGTCCTCGGCGACCTCCCACTCGACCTCGACCGCCCGGTCGGGCATCCCGCCGCGGCCGTCCTCGGCGTCGGGCTCGGGGGCGAGCCGGGTCCACAGGACCATCCCGTCGGGCGACGGGTCGCCCGAGGCGACGCCGAGGGTGAACGGGTCGGGCGTCGTCGCCTGCCGCAGGGCGCCGGCGAACCAGCGGGGCACGGCGGCGGGCTCACCGCCGGGCGTGGCCGGCACCAGCCCGGCGACCGCGGCCCCGAGGGTGCCGAGCAGCACGCTGCGGCGTGGCAGTGCGGTCACACGTCCTCCTGTGCGTGGTGGTCGGGGAGAACCGTCCATGCTCCGCCCCGGCGACCCCGGCGGCGGTGCGCACGCGCCGGGGCCGGTGTCGCCGGACGAGTGAATCACCGCGCGTGCCCGGCCACGGGCGATCGGCCGGAACCGGCCGGGTGCCCCCCCGGTCCTCCGCGGCACGCCCGCACCGATGACTGATGTGTAGTGAGCTGCATCACATCCAGGCTCACGTCGAACCCCCGCTCGTCGAGTCACGAAAACAGTTCATCGGGATCGCGCCGGATCGCGGCCCGCGACCGCGACGCCCTCGACGTCGCGGTCGGAATCGTGCCGCTCTGCCCCCGAAAATGTGTGAGTCGGGGGTCGGTCGATCATAAATATTGACTATGTAACGCGCTGGAAATGGTCGACGATTCTGCCCGTACACGCTCGTACTGCCGGGGGATGACGATGGTGTCGAAAGACGGGGTGATGACCGCCGGGCCTGTGCGCGAACAGGAATCGCGCACGGTGTCCGAGTCGGAACACGCTGTCGTGATCGCGTTCACAGCGATCATCACGGAGCTGCTCGACGCACCCGTGCGGCCGGACGACCACTTCTTCGTCGACGCCGGTGCCGACTCGATGGTCCTCGCCCGGTTCTGTGCGCGGGTCCGGCAGCGGCCGGACCTGCCGCACGTCGCGATGACCGACGTCTACGCCCACCCCACCGTGGCCGGGCTGGCCGCGGCACTCGCCCCGTCGGTCGCGCGCCCCGCTCGCACCGTCGACGACGTGCGCGAGGGCTACCGGGCGATCCTCGCCGAGCTGGTCGGCGCCGAGGTCGGGGCCGACGCCGACGTGTTCACCGACCTCGGTGCCGACTCCATGACGATGACCCGGTTCTGTGCCCGGGTGCGCCGCCGCGACGACCTTCCCGACGTCGCGATGACCGATGTCTACGCCCACCCCACCGCCGCCGGCCTGGCCGTCGCGCTCGCCGGCGACGCCGGTCCCGTGCCGGACGAGGCGCCGCCCGCGCCGCCGGTCCCGACCGGCACCACCCGCGCCTACGTGCTGTGCGGCGCGGCGCAGCTGCTCACCTTCGTCGTGTTCACCCTCGCCTACGGCACCCTGCTCGGCGCGGTGTACCAGTGGATCGCCCTCGGCACCGGGCTGGTGGACTTCTACCTGCGCTCGCTGGCCGCGGTGGCGGTGGCCTTCACGGTGTTCGCGGTGCTCCCGATCGCCGCGAAGTGGCTGCTCGTCGGCCGGTGGACCGAGCGCGAGATCCCGCTGTGGAGTGCCGCCTACTACCGGTTCTGGCTGGCCAGGACCCTGGTCCGCACCAACCCGCTGCTGCTGGTCGCCGCGGGCTCGCCGCTGCTGCCGCTCTACCTGCGGCTGCTCGGCGCCCGGATCGGGCCCGGCGTGGTCATGCTGGCGCGCACCATCCCGGCCTGCCCGGACCTGCTCACGATCGGCGCGAACACCGTGCTGCGCAAGGACTCGATCCTGTCCTGCTACCGCGCCGAGCCGGGCATCATCCGGACCGGCCGGGTCACGATCGGTGCCCGCGTCGTCGTCGGCGAGGCGTCGGTGATCGACATCGGGACCGAGATCGGCGACGGCGGACGGCTCGCCCACGCCTCCTCGCTGCACACCGGTCAGGTCGTCCCGGCCGGTGCGACCTGGTGGGGCACTCCGGCCCGCCCGGGCGGCGGAGATCCCGGCGCCGGGGTCTCGGCGACGGTCGGCCGGGCCCGGCGCGCCGGCTATGCGACCGGCCAGCTCGGCTGGCTGCTGCTGGTCTGGCTGCCGCTGGGCACCGGTGTGGTCGACGTCGTGCTGGCGTCCGTGCCGACGCTGGCGGCGGTGATCGGCAGCGGGGCCGCCGGGGTGGTCTCGTCCCAGCTCTGGCTCGACGCCCTCGTCAGCTCGACCGGCCTGCTCCTCGCCGGGACGGCCGTCGGTCTGTTCGGGGCCGCAGTGGTCGCGCGCGTGCTGTCGCTCGGGCTCACCGAGGGTCGTCCGTACCCCCTCTACGGCCTGCGATACACGTTGCAGCGCACCGTGTTACGGATCACGAACGTCCGGTTCTTCACCTATCTGCTCGGCGACAGCTCCTACATCGTCGATTACCTCCGGATCATCGGACACGACCTCCGGCGCACCCCGCAGACGGGAACGAATTTCGGTACCGCGGTGAAGCAGGAGACGCCGTTCGCGAGCTCGATCGGAACCGGCACGATGGTCGCCGATGGTTTGTCCATCGTCAATGTCGACTATTCGGACACCGCATTCGTCGTGAACCGGACACGGATTGCGTCGAACTCGTTCCTGGGCAACAGGATCGTGTGGACGGCCGGCTCCAGGGTCGGCGACGACTGCCTGATCGCCACCAAGACGCTCGTCCCCACCGACGGCCGGGTGCGGACCGGGGTCGGGCTCCTGGGCTCGCCGCCGTTCGAGATCCCCCGCACCGTCGCCCGGGACTCGATGTTCGGCCACCTGCACACCGGGCTCGACCTGCACGACCGGCTGCGCGCCAAGAACCGCTACAACCGCCGCACCATCGCCCTGGCCGTGGCGTTCCGGTGGGGCGCCCTGTTCGGGGTCACCCTGCTCACCCTGGTCGTGGCCGCCCTGCTGGCGCCGCTGGGCCCGGTCGCGGTCGGGGTGCAGCTGCTGTTGTCGCTGCTGTTCACGATGACGTACACGATCACCGTCGAGCGGCTCACCGTCGCCGGGCGCCGCCGGCTCCAGCCGCGCTTCTGCTCGGTCTACGACCCGTACTTCTGGTGGCACGAGCGCTACTGGAAGCTCGTGGTGCAGGGCTGGGACCGGATGCTCGCCGGGACCCCGTTCAAGAACCTCGTCACCCGCGCGCTCGGCGTGCAGATCGGCCGCCGCGTCTTCGACGACGGCTGCGGCATGACCGACCGCACGCTCGTGCGCATCGGCGACGACGTCGTCCTCAACGCCGGGTCGGTGCTGCAGTGCCACTCGCAGGAGGACGGCACCTTCAAGTCCGACTTCATCTCCGTCGGCACCGGCGCCTGTCTCGACGTCGGTGCCTTCGTCCACTACGGCGCCGTCGTCGGCGACGCCGCCCGCATCGGCTGCGACGCCTTCCTCATGAAGGGCGAGGAGGTCCCCGCCGGTGCCGTCTGGGAGGGCAATCCGGCCGCCGCCCCGCGCTCCCGCCCCGCCCCGACCCCGCTGCTGAACGGAGAGACCGCACGATGACCGGCACGCTCGCCGACCCCGCCACCACGACCGCCCGCGAGTACTGGACCCGGGTGCTGCTCACCGGCGGTGCCACCCCGGCCCTGTCCTGGACGGCGACGTCCCGGCCCGGGACCGCCGTGCACACCGAGCCGATCCCGCGGGACGCGGTCGCCGCCGTCGCCGCGGTGACCGGCGTGGAGGCCGGCGCGGTGCTGCTCGCCGCGCACGCCGCCGTCCTCGCGGCCCTGTCCGGCGACACCGAGGTGACCGCCGGTGTCCCGGCCCGCACCGGCGCGACGCCGCTGCCGGTGTGCCTGGACACGGCCCGCAGCTGGTCCGCGCTGGTCACCGCGGCCGCCGACGCCCTGGCCGGGCTGCGCACCCACCCCGAGCCCGACCTGGGACGCCTCGCCGCCGAGCTCGGGACGGCGGTGCCCTCGTTCGGCACCGTGCTCGACCCGGGCACGGACCTGCGCGGCGCCGAGATCGCCCCCGGCGCGCTGGACCGCACCGGTGACCGCGGTGCCGACACGGACACCACGATCGGCGACGGGCCGGGTGCCGCCGGGCTGCACGTCGCGGTGTCCGGGGCGACCCTGCGCCTGACCTACCGTCTCGACCTGCTCGACGTGGGCGCGGCCGCCCGGATCGCCGGCTACCACGCCGCGGCCCTGGCGCTCGCCGCCGCCGACCCCGGCGCGCCCGTGCGTCCGTCGGCGCTGGTCGGGCGGGCCGAGCGCGACGCCCAGCTCGGCGACCTCGCCGGCCGGCCCCGGGACCTGCCCGACCGCCGCCCGCATGAGCTGCTCGCCGACCGCGCCGCCGCGGCCCCCGACGAGGTCGTCGCCGAGCACGCGGGCGTCACCCTCACCCGCGCCGAGCTGGAGGACCGCGCCGCCCGCGTCGCCTCGACCCTGCTCGACGCCGGGCTGGCGCCCGAGGACGTCGTCGCCGTGGTGTGCGACCGCGACCTCGACTGGATGGTCGCGGTGCTCGCCGTCCTGCGCGCCGGTGGCGCCTACCTGCCGGTCGAGCCGCATTTCCCGGCCGAGCGGATCGCCCGCACGCTGACCCGCGCCGGGTGCCGGATCGCGCTGACCACCGACGCCACCCGCGCCCACCTCGACGAGGCCGGCGTCGCGACGACGGTGCTGACCGTGCCGGACGCGGTCGCCGCCGCCGACGGCCCCGCACCCACCGCCGACGTCCCGGCCGACGGGCTCGCCTACCTGTACTTCACCTCCGGCTCCACCGGCGAGCCCAAGGGCGCGATGTGCGAGCACGCCGGGATGCTCAACCACCTGCTCGC
Source organism: Pseudonocardia sp. 2-7 (assembly GCF_056341085.1). NCBI lineage: Bacteria > Bacillati > Actinomycetota > Actinomycetes > Pseudonocardiales > Pseudonocardiaceae > Pseudonocardia > Pseudonocardia sp. 2-7. Next base: position 3,346,605 of record NZ_CP094507.1, on the reverse strand, counting down.
CAAGATCGAGGACCTGGAGCTGGAGCCGGGCTGCGTGGTCGCCCAGACCGCGCCGCAGTGCTTCGACATCTCGCTGTGGCAGCTCGTCGCGGGCCCGCTCGCCGGCGGGCGGACCCTGCTCGTCGAGCAGGACGTGATCCTCGACGTCCGCCGCTTCGTCGACACCCTGGTGCGGTCCCGGGTCACCGTCGCCCAGCTCGTGCCCAGCTACCTCGAGGTCGTGCTGACCTACCTGGAGGAGCACCCCACGGCGCTGCCCGACCTGCGGATGGTCTCGGCCACCGGGGAGGCGCTCAAGACCGAGCTGGTGCAGCGCTGGTTCCGGGTGCTGCCCGGCGTCCCGCTGGTCAACGCCTACGGCCTCACCGAGACCTCCGACGACACGAACCACGCCGTGCTGCGCGAGGCTCCCGCGGACGGCCGGGTCCCGCTCGGCGCCCCGGTGCCCGGGGTGAAGGTCTACGTCGTCGACGCCGACCTGGCGCCGGTCCCGCTCGGCGCGCCCGGGGAGATCGTGTTCTCCGGGGTGTGCGTCGGCCGCGGCTACGTCAACGACCCCGACCGCACCGCCGCCGCGTTCGGCTCGGACCCGCACCGGCCCGGCGAGCGGCTCTACCGCAGCGGCGACCACGGTCGCTGGCGCCCGGACGGGCAGCTCGAGTTCCTCGGCCGCCGCGACAACCAGGTCAAGATCCGCGGGTTCCGGATCGAGATCGGCGAGATCGAGAACGCGCTGCTGGCGGTGCCCGGCGTCCGCGACGCCTGCGTCGTCGTCGCGACGACGGCGGGCGGGCCGCAGCTGGTCGCCTACCACGCCGGCGACGGCCCGGACGCGCCCGAGGTCCGGGCCCGGCTGGCGCGCAGCCTGCCCGCCTACATGGTCCCGCCGACGGTCCACCGGCTCGACCCGCTGCCGGTCACCGCCAACGGCAAGATCGACCGCAAGACCCTCACCGCGCACGCGACCGCGGCCGCGGCGCAGGCCGCCGTCGCTCCGGCGGTGGGTGGCCCGACCGGCGGCGATCTCACCGCGGCCCAGCGCCGCGTCGTCGACGCCGTCACCCGCGTGCTCGACCTGCCCGCCGGATCGGTGGGCGCGGGAGACGACTTCGCCGACCTGGGGGGCAGCTCGCTGTCCGCGGTGAAGCTCGTGATCGCACTCGGCCGAGCCGTCACCGTCCGCCAGGTGCTCGACCATCCCGTCCTCACCGACCTCGCCGGGTTGCTCCCGGCCGACCAGCTCTGACCACCACAGGGGGAGACATGACCGGATCACTGCTGGGGGTGCGCCCGCACCCCGGACGACCGCCCGTCCTCGACGCGGGCCCGGGCGGCGACGCCGCCGGCTGGACCGAGCGCCACGGCGACGCGCTGCGCGACCTGCTCGACGACCACGGTGTCGTGCTGGTGCGCGGGCTCGGCCTGCGCACGGTCGCCGACGTCGCCGGCGTGGCCGCCCGGCTGGGGACCGGCAGCTACGTCGAGCGCGAGGCGATCGCCGCCCGGACCCTGCTGTCCGACGGCGTCTACTCGGCCACCCCGTGGCCCGCGCGCCAGCCGATGTGCGCCCACCACGAGCTGTCCTACGTCCTGGACACGCCCGCCACGCTGCTGTTCGCCTGCCTGCGTGCACCCGAGACCGGCGGCGCGACACCGCTGGTCGACACCACCCGGGTCGCGGCGGACCTGCCGCCCGCACTCGTCGACCGCGTCGAGCGCGAGGGCTGGATCCTCACCCGCTCCTACGGCGACGACATCGGCGCCTCCTGGGAGCAGGCGTTCGGCACCGCCGACCGCGACGCCGTCGAGCGCTACTGCCGGGCCAACGCCATCGCCACCGAGTGGACGCCCGACGGCGGGCTGCGCACCCGCCAGCGCCGGCACGGCGTGCTGATGCACCCGGTCACCGGGCAGCGGGTCTGGTTCAACCAGATCGCGTTCCTGTCGGAGTTCGCGATGGACCCCGAGGTCCGCGAGTTCCTGCTGGAGATGCACGGCCCGGACGGGCTGCCGTTCAGCACCCGCTTCGGCGACGGCTCCCCGGTGCCCGAGGCGGTCGTCGACGAGATCAACGCCGCGCACGACCGGCACGCCGTCCGCGAGCCCTGGCAGGACGGCGACCTGCTGGTCGTGGACAACCTGCGGTTCGCCCACGGCCGCGACCCCTACACCGGTGACCGACACGTCGTCGTCGCCATGACCGACGGCGTCGCCGTCCCCGCCTTCGAGGGAGCCCGATGAACGCCCCGGCCGAGTCCGTCCCCGCCTTCTCCGTGATCTCCGGCGCCCAGGTGGCGCGGGCGCTCGGCGGGCGGGAGAAGGAGCTCGTCGAGCTCGTCGAGGACACCTACCGGGTGCACGGTGCCGGCGCGACGGTGAACCCGCCGTCGTACTTCCTGCGGTTCCCCGACCGGCCGTCGTCGCGGATCATCGCGCTGCCCGCGTCGCTGGGCGGCACCGGTGGCGACACCGGCGTCGACGGCATCAAGTGGATCTCCAGCTTCCCGGAGAACGTCGCCCGCGGCGTCCCCCGGGCCTCGGCGGTGCTGATCCTCAACGACCCCCGCACCGGCTACCCGTACGCCTGCCTGGAGAGCTCGATCATCTCCGCGACCCGCACCGCGGCGTCGGCGGCCTCGGCGGCCGACCGGCTGTCGCGCGACGGGGCCCGCCCGCGTCGCGTCGGGTTCGTCGGGACCGGGCTGATCGCCCGCTACATCCACCAGTTCCTGGTCGGCACCGGCTGGACCTTCGACGAGGTCGGCGTGTTCGACCTCTCCGCGGACTCCGCCGAGGGGTTCCGGGGCCACGTCGAGCGCACCGCGCCGGGCGAGGTCCGGATCCACGACTCCGCCGAGTCGCTGGTCCGCGGCAGCGATCTCGTGATCTTCGCGACCGTCGCGGGCACCCCGCACGTGCACGACCCGGCCTGGTTCGACCACCACCCGCTGGTGCTCAACGTGTCGCTGCGCGACCTGTCCGCGGACATCGTGCTCAGCGCCTTCAACGTCCTCGACGACGTCGAGCACTGCCTCAAGGCCGACACCTCCCCGCACCTGGCCGAACAGGCCACCGGGAACCGCGACTTCGTCGACGGCACCCTCGACCAGGTGCTCGACGGCACGCTGGCCGTCCCCACCGACCGCACGGTCGTGTTCTCCCCGTTCGGCCTCGGGGTCCTCGACCTCGCCGTCGGACGGTTCGTCCACGCCGAGGTCGCCCGCGCCGGCGAGCTGCACACCGTCGACGACTTCTTCCACGAGCTGAGCCGGCACGGCTGAGCCGCCACCACTGGTACACGAGGGGTCGACGATGACCGTCATCTCCGCACCCGAAGACTTCAACACCGACGACCTGTACGTCGACCTGACCGGGGTCCTCGGACTGTCGCTCTACCTCAAGTGCGAGGGCTTCAACTTCGCAGGATCGGTCAAGCTCAAGGCCGCGCTCGGCATGGTCACCGACGCCGAGCGGCGCGGCCTGCTGCACCGCGGATCGGTGCTCGTGGAGTCCTCCTCGGGCAACCTCGGCGTCGCGCTCGCCATGATCGCGGCGAGCCGGGGCTACCGGTTCGTCTGCGTCACCGACCCGCGCTGCAACCCGGCCACGCACCGGCTGATGGCGGCGCTCGGCGCGGAGGTCCGCGTGGTCGACACCCCGGACGCGGCCGGTGGCTTCCTCGCCACCCGGATCGCGCTGGTCCGCTCGCTGGTCGCCGGCGACGACCGCTACGTGTGGCTCAACCAGTACGCCAACCCGGAGAACCAGGGCTCGCACCTGGTCACCACCGGGCCGGAGATCGAGGCGGCGTTCCCGCAGCTCGACGTGGTCTTCGTCGGCGCGGGCACGACCGGCACGCTGATGGGCTGCGCCCGCTACTTCCGGTCCCGGCCGCGGCCGGTCCGGGTGGTCGCGGTCGACGCGGCCGGGTCGGTCACCTTCGGCGACCGGCCGACGCCCCGGATGATCCCGGGGCTGGGCACCAGCGTCCGCCCGGAGGCGCTCGACGAGTCCTACATCGACGATGTCGTGCACGTCGCCGAGCCCGACACGCTCGAGGCGTGCCACGCCCTGGCCCGCCGCGGGTTCCTGTTCGGCGGGTCGACCGGCACCGTCGTCGCGGGGGCCGCGGACTGGCTGCGCCGCCACGGCGACGCGACGACCACGGCCGTTGCGCTCGCCCCGGACATGGGGGAGCGCTACCTGGACACGGTCTACCGGCCGTCGTGGCTGGCCGAGCACTTCGGCCCCGAGGCGGCGGCCGGGATGCCGCAGCCGCGCGAGGCCACGATCACCGAGGTCACGCCCGCCGGCGTGGTCACCGAGATCCTGCCCGGTGGCCCGGCCCTGGTCGCGGGGTCCCGCTGATGGCCCGCACCAGGACCCCGCGGGCCCCGCTGGTCCCGCCGCGGCGCGAGGCGGAGGCGGTGGCCGGGTCGGCGCCGTCGCGGCCGACGCCCTACCGCCGCGGGGGCGCGCCGCAGGAGCAGGCCGACGGTGCCCCGGGCGCCGTCGACGACGTCTCCGCGACCACGGCGCTGCCCGCGGTGACTCCGTCGCCGGCCGGTGCGGCCCCGGCTTGGGGCGACGAGCGCCCCCCGGTGCGCGACGCCGGTACCGGTGCCGCTGAGCTGCCACGGTCGGCTGAGCTGCCGCGGTCCGCCGAGCCGTCGTCGCGCCCCGGCATGCCGGCGCGGGCCCGGTCGCGGCGGCGGGGGCTGGTGCCGCCGCCGGGTGCGGTGACCCGGGCCGAGCCCGTCGCGTCGTCGGCGGAGCCCGGTACCCCGGACGCTTCCGGTGTTTCCGGGGTGGAGGACACCGTCCAGACGCGACCGCGCACCGGGGCCGACCCGCGCAGCGGCACCGACGCGCAGCACGGGACCGAGTCGCGCACCGGAGCCGAGACACGCAACGGCACCGACGCACGCAACGGCACCGACGCACGCAACGGCACCGACGCACGCGCCGGGACCGAGCCGCGCGCCGGGGCACACCGCACCGCGACCCCGACGTCGCTGCCGACCTCACCCCGCACCGGCACCCAGTCCCCGCCCCGGTCCCCGGCCCCGGGTCCGGGTTCGGTGGACGGCGCGAAGGGCAGGAACGGCGCGGACGATGCGCACGGCGCGGTGTCGGCCACGACGCCCGTCGGACCGTCGGCGGTCACGGGGACGGCGTCGGTCACCGGCTCCTCGGCCCTGCCCACCCGGTCCGCACCGCTGGGCGCACCGGCGCCGACGGCACCGTCCCGTCCGTCCCCGGCCACCTCGTCGATCCCGCGGGTGCCGCCGACGGCGTCCGTGCCCACCCCCGCACCGACCCCGCAGCGGCCCCCGGTCGCACCCCTGCGTCCGGCCCCGACGGGGTCCGGACCGGCGCTGCCGGCGGGGTTCGACGGTCCGGCCCCGCCCGGTGCGCCCCGGCCGGACCGGACCGCGGCACCGGCCCCGTCGACCACCCCTGCGGCCGCACCGGTCCCGGCCGCGGCACCGGCAGCCGTCCCGTCCGGGACGGACCGCAACGGCGCCCTGGCGGAGATCGGCGCGACCCTGCGCCGTCGCCGCGCGCCCGTCACCGGAGCCGTGCTGCTCGCGGCCGCGGGCGCGGCGGGCCTGGCCGTGCTCCTCCCGCCGCCCACCGTCGCGACGACGTCGGTGCAGGTCGGCTCGGTCGGCACCGCCGACCCCGGGCCGGCCACCACCCGCGCGCTCGCCGCGGCCGGCAGCGCCGCCTTCACCGATCGCGTCGCCCAGCTGACCGGCTCCACCGTCACCGACGTCGCCGGGCGCCTCGTGCTCACCGCACCCGAACCGGGTGTGGTCGCCGTCCGCGCCACCGGCACGGACGACGCGACGGCCACCGCGCTGGCCGACGACGCGGTCACCGCGCTGCGCGAGCGCATCGGCGCCCTCGACGCCGCCGTCACCACCGGCGGAACCCAGCCGCTGCGCGCCGAGATCGACCGGCGGGCCGCCGACGCCCAGGCCAACGGCAGCTCCGGCACCACCGGGACCGACCCGGTCGCCGAGCAGCTCGGCCGGACACTGGCCGACCGGACCGGGCAGGTCACCGTCGTCGTCGACGGGCCCGATCCGGTCGTCGCGCCGGAGGTCCCGACCGCGTGGTGGGTCGGCGGCGCGGCCGGGGTCGGCGCCGGTGCGGCGCTGCTGCTGGCCGGCCTCGGGGTGCCCGCGGTCCGCCGCGGCCGCGGACTGCTGCCCGAGGCCCACCCCGAGGACCGGCTCCGGGCCCGGCTCGACGTGCCGGTGCTCGCCCCGGGCACCGCCCCGGACGCGGTGCCGCGCCTGGCCGGTGCCTACCGCGACCTGCTGCGCCACGTCGACCGCCTCACCGTCGTCCAGCTGACCCGCGAGCCCGCCTGCGACGTCGCGTCCGAGCTGGTCAAGGCGGCCGCACTGGTGGGGGACCGGCGCGAGTACCGCGACCTCACCCCCGGCGCCCCGGCGACGACCGTCGCCCCGGGAACGCCGGTCGTGCGGGCCCTGCGGGTCCCGCGGCTCGCGCACGAGGACCTGTGCAGCGTGCGCGACGGCGGGCCGAGCGTGCTCGTCGTCGAGACCGCCGCGACGACCACCGAGGACGTCGTGACGGCCGTCGCCGCGCTGCGGGCGGTCGGTGCGCCGCCGCTGCTCTGCCTGGTCTGGCCGGGACGCCTGCCCCGGGACCCGGCCCGCGTGCCGCTGCCCGCGGACGCCCGGATCCGGTCGCAGCACCCGTGAGGCGGGCCGGGTCGGTCGAGTGCGCCGTCGTCGGGCTGGGTGTGCTCGGCGCGGCGTCGCTGCTCGCGCTGGCCCGCGCCGGGGTGTCCTGCGTCGGGTTGGAGTCCGGGCGCGTCGGCCACCCCGACGGCGGTTCCGGCGGCGGGACGCGGATCTTCCGCACCGCCGTCGCGACCGGGCCGGACCACGTCCGCCTGCTCGACCGCAGCCGTGAGCTCTGGACCGGACTGCCCGGCGCGCCGTTCACCGCCTGCGGCGCGCTCACCCTCGGCCCCCGCGACGACCCGCGGGTCCGGGCGGTCGCGCTGCCGGGCCGGACCACCGTGCTCGACGCGGCCACGGCGGCCGCGCGCTGGCCCGCGCACCTGCTCGGCGCGGACGAGGTGGCCGTGCTCGACCCGGGCGGCGGGCTGCTCGACGCCGGCACCGCCACCCGCGGGCTCGTCGCGGAGGCCCGCCGGGCCGGGGCGGCCGTCCGGGAGGGCGTCACCGTCGTCGGCATCGGCAGGCGGCGCGGGCGCGTCGTGCTGCACACCGTCGACGGCGAGACCGTCGCCGACCACGTCGTGATCGCCACCGGTCACGGCGCCGGTCTCGTCCCGGGCGTCACCGGGATCGAGCAGCGCCGTGTCGTGCTGAGCTGGTTCGGGGTGCGGGACCCCGCCCGGTTCGCGCCCGCGGTCTTCCCGCCCGGGATCCACACCGCGGCACCGGTGCACACGTTCTTCCCCGCCGTCGACGGCGCCACCGTCAAGATCAACCACCAGCAGCCGCAGCCCCGCGTCCACTCGCCGGCCGACCACCACCCGTTGGTCGAGGCCGGCTACACCCGGGACTGGGCCGGTGCGGTCGCCGCCCGCCTCGCCGGCATGTCCGACCGGCCCGCCCGGCTGGAGTCCTACGTCGAGGGCTACACCCCGACCCGCCGCGGGATCGTCGCGCTCGCCCCGTGGGAGCCGCGCACCGTCGTCCTCGGCGGGTTCTCCGGCCAGGGCTTCAAGTACGCCCCGGCCGTCGGCGAGCTCGTCGCCGGCCTGGTAAGGACCGGCCGGTCCGGGTCGCCGGCGTTCGCCCCGGCGCTCGCGGCCGGGGGCTGAGCGGCCCGCTTCCCCGGACCCGCCCCGGGGTGCGATCGTGGGTGCCGTGCGAGCGCAGCTGATCTCCCGTGCCGACCTCGACTTCCTGCTCCACGACTGGCTGCGGGTGGTCGAGCTCTGCGACCGCGAGCGCTACGCCGAGCACGACCGCGACACCATCGACGCCGTCGTCGACCTCGCCGCACAGGTCGCGACCGAGCACTTCGCGCCGCACCGCAAGGTCTCCGACACCCGCGAGCCCGAGTTCGACGGCGAGCGCGTCACGCTCCCCGACGAGGTCCGCGCCGCGCTGAAGGTGCTGGGCGACACCGGGATCGTCGGCGCCGGGCTCGACGAGCGGGTCGGCGGGATGCAGCTGCCCGCCGTCGTCGTCCAGGCGTGTTTCGTGTGGCTGCACGCCGGCAACGTCGCCACCGCCGCCTACCCGATGCTCACCGTCGCCGCGGCCAACCTGCTGCTCACCCACGGCAGCTCCGAGCAGGTGCAGACCTGGGTGCGCCCGATGGTGGAGGGCCGCTACTTCGGCACGATGTGCCTGTCCGAGCCGCAGGCCGGGTCGTCGCTGGCCGACGTCACCACCCGGGCCGAGCCGCGCGACGACGGCACGCACCGGATCACCGGCACCAAGATGTGGATCTCCGGCGGCGAGCACGAGCTGGGGGAGAACATCGTCCACCTCGTGCTGGCGAAGATCCCCGGCGGACCGGCCGGGGTGAAGGGCATCTCGCTCTTCGTGGTGCCCCGGGTGCTGGAGAACGGCGAACGCAACGACATCGCCCTCGCCGGGCTCAACCACAAGATGGGCTACCGCGGCACCGTCAACACGGTGCTGAACTTCGGCGAGGGCCGCGCGACCCCGGGCGGGGAGGCGGGCGCCGTCGGCTACCTGGTGGGGGAGCCGCACACCGGTCTGGCCCAGATGTTCCACATGATGAACGAGGCCCGGGTCGGGGTCGGGGCGGGTGCCACCGCGCTCGGCTACGCCGGCTACCTGCTGGCCCTCGACCACGCCCGTACCCGCACCCAGGGCCGCCCGGCCGGGGCGAAGGACCCGGCGAGCCCGCAGGTGCCGATCGTCGCCCACACCGACGTGCGGCGGATGCTGCTCGCGAGCAAGTCCTACGTGGAGGGTGCGCTCGCGCTGAACCTGTACTGCGGGCGGCTCCTCGACGAGGAGCGCACGGCGGGGACCGACGCGGAACGCCGCCGGGCGCACCTGCTGCTGGAGGTGCTGACCCCGGTCGCGAAGAGCTGGCCGTCGCAGTGGTGCCTGCACGCCAACGACCTGGCCATCCAGATCCACGGCGGCTACGGCTACACCCGCGACCACGACGTCGAGCAGCTCTACCGCGACAACCGGCTCAACCCGATCCACGAGGGCACCCACGGCATCCAGGGCCTGGACCTGCTGGGCCGCAAGGTCGTGATGCAGGGCGGCGCCGGGCTGACGCTGCTGCGGGAGACGATCGGGCAGACCGTGGAGCGCGGACGCGCGGTCGGCGGGGAACTCGCCGCGCACGCCGACGCCGTCGCGGCGGCCGTGGACCGGGTCGTCGAGGTGACCGGGATCGTGCACGGCCAGGACGACCCGGCGCTGGCGGTCGCACACTCCACGGTCTACCTGGAGGCCGTCGGGCACGTCGTGCTCGCCTGGATCTGGCTGGAGCAGGCGCTCGCCGCCGAGGGTCGCGACGGCGACCTGTACGAGGGCAAGCGCGCCGCGGCCCGCTACTTCGTGCGCCACGAGCTGCCCCGCACCGGCCCGCAGCTGGACCTGCTCGCGTCGCTGGACCGGACCACGCTCGACGTCCGCGACGCCTGGCTCTGACCCTCCTCAGCCGGGGAACACCGGGACGCACGCCCCGGTGGCCCGGCCGTCGGGGTGCAGCAGCCACCCCATCCGCTTGCGGGTCCGCAGGATGACCGAGGTGTCCACGATCTGCGCCTGCGGCAGCGACCGCTCCAGCGCCGACTGCATCCCGACCAGCTCGCCCAGCGAGTGCGTCCACGCCGTGACCAGAAGGTTCTCCGGCCCGGTGAGCGACAGGCACAGCCGCACCCGCGGATCGGTCCGGACCCGGCGCACCGCGTGCTCGACCGCGGCGGTCGGCAGCCGGATCCACCACGTCACGCAGATCGGCCACCGGGTCAGCAGCTGTGCGACCTCGCAGCGGAACACCAGCGCCCGCGAGTGCACCAGCGCCGACAGCTGCCGGCGCACCGTCGACGCCGGCCGCCCGACCCGGTCCGCGAGCTCCGCGGCGCTCGCCCGGCCGTCGGCGCACAGCTCCCGCACCAGCGGCGCGAACACCGGCCCCCGCAGGTCGACACCCGCCGCCTGCGGTGTCGTGTCCGCCCGGCGCAGCGCGCGCACGGCCGCGACCTGCCGGGTGTCGAGCGCGTCGAGCCGCCACCGGCTGCCCTCCCGGTGCACCCGCGACGCCAGGTGCGTGCGCACCGACGCGACCCCGGCCACCCGTCCGATCCGGTCCAGCACCAGCCCCGACAGCTCCGTGAACGACGCCGCGTTCACCGTCAGTAGCAGGTCCCGGCCGCGGGCGGCGTACTCGATGGTCATCACCGACGGCTCGGAGTCCAGCGCCGCGACGACCCCGGCGAGCCGCCCCGGCGCGCAGTCCACCTCGACCAGCGCCACCTGCATGGCGTCCTCGCCGACCACCGGATAACAGCTGATCCACGCGTGCCCGGACCCCTGCAGGCGGGCCCAGCGCCGGGCCAGCGTCACCGGCGCCGCGTCGAGCACCGGGCCGAGCCCGGCCCAGCTCGCGCGCGGGTGCAGCTGCAGCGCGTGGACGAGCGCGAAGTCGTCCTCGGACAGCGGATGACGGTCGGTTCCGTCCACGGGGCCCCCGATCCGGATCGGATCCGTCGATGTTACGTGCCGTAACGCGCGGGCTCCGAGACTCGGGCAGGACCTCCGGCGGGCAGCGTGGCCCGCCGGTACGACCCGAGGGGACGCTTGTGGATCTTCGTGACGACGCCCGGTCGCTGCAGCCGGACCTGGTGCACCTGCGCCGGGAGCTGCACCGTGACCCCGAGGTCGGGCTGGCCCTGCCCCGGACCCGGGACCGGGTACTGGCCGCGGTGCAGGGGCTCCCGCTGGAGATCACCGAGGGGACGACGACGACGTCGGTCACCGCCGTCCTGCGCGGCACCGCCCCGGGCGCCGGCGCGGACGCCCCGGTGGTCCTGCTGCGCGGCGACATGGACGGTCTCCCGGTCGCCGAGGGCTCCGGCGAGGACTTCGCCGCGCGGACCGGCACCATGCACGCCTGCGGGCACGACCTGCACACCGCGGCGCTGGCCGGGGCCGCACGGCTGCTCAGCGCCCACCGCGACCACCTCGCCGGCGACGTCGTGTTCATGTTCCAGCCCGGCGAGGAGGGCTTCGACGGCGCGGGCCACATGCTCGCCGAGGGTGTCCTGACCGCCGCCGGACGGCGCGTCGACCACGCCTACGGCCTGCACGTGTTCGCCAACCGGATGCCCGCCGGGCTGGTCACGACCCGGCCCGGGGTGTTCCTGTCCGCCTCGCACGCGCTCGACGTCGTCGTGCACGGGGCGGGTGGTCACGGCTCCAACCCGCACACCGCCCGGGACCCGATCGCCGCCGCCGCGGAGATGATCACCGCCCTGCAGACGATGGTGACCCGCCGCTTCGACATGTTCGACCCGGTCGTGCTGACCGTCGGCGTCGTCGCCGCCGGCACCCGGCGCAACGTCATCCCCGACACGGCCCGCTTCGAGGCGACCGTGCGCAGCTTCTCCGACGCCCACGCCGCGACGCTGCCGGTGCTGGTCCGCGAGGTCTGCGACGGTGTCGCCGCCGCGCAGGTTCGACTGGAACGTCTACGCGACGTTCTCGGCGTTCTTCGCCCCGCAGTTCTTCGCGGGCGACGACACCGGCACCGCCCTGCTCAAGACGCTCGCGGTGTTCGCCGTCGGGTTCGTCGCCCGCCCGTTCGGCGGCTTCCTGTTCGGCTGGATCGCCGATCGCCGCGGCCGGAAGCTGTCGATGGCGCTGTGCGTGGCGACCGCCGCGGTGGGCAGCCTGGTGATCGGGCTCGTCCCGACCCACGCCGTCATCGGCATCGCCGCACCGGTCGTGCTGGTCCTGGCCCGGCTGGCGCAGGGCCTCGCGCACGGGGGCGAGCTGCCCGCCGCACAGACCTACCTCGCCGAGATGGCCCCGCCCGCACGGCGTGGGCTGTGGTCGAGCCTCATCTACTTCTCCGGCACCGCGGGCATCCTGGTCGGGACGGTGCTCGGAGCCGTCCTGTCGAGCGTGCTCACCCGCGAGGAGATGGCCGCCTACGGCTGGCGGGTGCCGTTCGTCCTGGGCGGGCTGTTCGGGCTGTACGCGCTGGTCATGCGGCTGCGGATGCGTGAGTCCGACACCTACGCACGGGAGGAGGAGGCCCGCGCCGCGACCCCCGGCCGCCCGTCGTTGTGGCGCCAGGTCCTGGCCCGCCCGAAGGCGCTGGCCCGGGTGGTGTTCCTGACCAGCGGCCTGACCGTCGTCTACTACGTCTGGTCGGTCGCGGCCCCGGCGTACGCCATCACCGCGCGCGGGGTGGACCCGGCGGCGGCGCTGTGGGCCGGCGCCGGTGCGCTGGCGGTGTTCATGGTGCTGCTGCCGCTGTGGGGCGCCGCCTCGGACCGGTTCGGCCGCCGCCGCACCCTGCTCGTGCCCGGCGCGGTGCTCGTCCTGGCGCTGTTCCCGCTCGACGCGATGATCCACGACGGGCCGACGCTGTTCGTCGCGATGACCGTCGCGCTCGCGCTGATCGGGGCGGGCTGCGCCGTCGGGCCCGCCCTCTACGCCGAGATGTTCCCGACCGGGGTGCGCGCCGCCGGGCTCGGCGTGACGTACTCGATCGCGGTCGCGTTGTTCGGCGGGACCGCCCCCTACCTGCAGACGCTGTTCGCCGAGATCGGCAGGCCCGGCCTGTTCCTCGGCTACGCGATCGTGCTGCTGCTGGTGTCCGGGCTGACGGTGTACCTGCTGCCCGAGACCCGGGGGATCGACCTCGCGACCGCGGGCCGCGACGGGGCCGAGCCGGCCGCGCACGCGACCACCCCACCGGTGCGGTAACGGCCCAGGACGGAGGTACGGGTCACGCTGCGTGCCTCCGTCCTGCGGGAAGAACGCGGCGAACGGGTGCGTTGCTCGCTCCTGTGCGGGGGACGGGTGTGTGGCTGGTGTGCCGGCGGGTGATCGACCTGTGCCGCCGTCCGGCCACGGGCTGTCGGCGCTGACCGCCGACCACACCCGTACCGCACCTCCTGGGGGAACCCGTGTCACTCGTCGTCCGTGCCGCACGCGCCTGGCAGCGCCCGCGCGTGTTCGCACTGCTCACCGTCGCCGGGCTCGTGCTCGGCGCACTGCTCGGGCTGACCGCCCGGGTCACCGCGTCCGCGGGTCTCGCGACCACGCTGGACACCGTCGGCGGACTGTTCACCGGCCTGCTGCAGTTCACGGTCGCGCCGCTGGTGTTCCTCGCGATCGTCGTCGGCATCGTCAGCCTGCGTGACCTCGGCGGCGGCCGCACCGCGGCCCGGCTCGGCGGGCGCACCGTCGCCTGGTTCGCCGGGACCTCCCTGGTCGCGGTACTGATCGGCATCACGATCGGATTGATCGGGCGGCCCGGTGAGGGCGTCACGATCGCCGCCGACCCGGCCGACGTCGAGGCCGTGGGCGCGCGGACCGCGGGGTCGTGGGAGGCACTGCTGTCGAACCTGGTGCCGGACAACCCGGTCGCCGCGTTCGCCGACGACAACGTGCTCCAGGTCGTCGTCGCCGCGCTGCTCGTCGGCGCCGCCGCCTACGCGCTGGGGGAGAAGGCCGAGCCGTTCGTCGCGTTCTCCCGCTCGGCGTTCGAGATCGTCCTGACGGTCATCCGCTGGATCGTCGTGCTCGCCCCGATCGGCGTGCTCGGCCTGATCGGCACCGCGTTCGCCACCTACGGCAGCGGCGTCGTCTCCTCGCTCGCCGGGCTGATCGGCACCGTCTACCTCGGTTGCGCGATCGTCCTGTTCGGTGTCTATCCGCTGCTGCTGAAGGTCGTGGCCGGGATCGGGCCGCGCCGTTTCTTCGGCACCACCTGGCCGGTGCTGCAGTTCGCCTTCGTCTCCCGCTCGTCCGGCGCCGCCCTGCCGATGTCCCGGCAGGCCGCGATCGACCTCGGCGTAAACCGCAACTACGCCGGGTTCGCCGTCCCGCTGGCCACGACCACCAAGATGGACGGCTGCGCCGCCGTCTACCCGGCGCTCGCGACGATCTTCGTCGCGCACATCTCCGGGGTGCAGCTCGCGGTGTGGCAGTACCTGGTGATCGTCGCCGTCGCGGTGTTCGGGGCGCTGGCCACGGCCGGGACGACCGGCTGGTTCACCATGCTGACCCTGACCCTCGCCGCGGTCGGGATGCCGCCCGCGGTGATCGCGGCCGGGATCGCGGTCGTGATCGGCATCGACCCGATCCTCGACATGATGCGCACCGCCACCAACGTCGCCGGGCAGATCACCGTGCCGACGCTCGTCGCGGCGCAGGAGGGGATCCTCGGGCGCGACGCCGCCGATCCCGCCGACGCCACCACGGCCACCGAGGCCACCGCCTCCGTCGAGGGTGCGACGGCCGGCCGGGTGTCGGCCACCTCCGCCTGACCCCGGTCGCGCACCGGCCCGCCGCGCCCGTACCGCGGCGCCGGTCCGGGATCGATCAGTACCTCGGCGCCGCCCCGGCGGCGCCGAGGTGCCGATGGACAGTGGCGCGCCGGTCGAGGGAGCTCCGCGGTCGGCGTGACCCGGGTCGCACCGCCCCGTGGCAGTCAACACTGACTGTTTCCTGCTACCGTCGTGGCGAGCCGACGGCCCCGTCCCGGGCGCCGTCCACCGTCGCGAAGGAGCGAACACCGTGCGAGACGCAGTCATCGTCGAGGCTGTACGCAGCCCGGTCGGCAAGCGCAAGGGCGGCCTCGCCGGCATCCACCCCACCGACCTGTCGGCCCACGTGCTGCGCAGCCTGGTGGAGCGGTCCGGCGTCGACCCGGCGCAGATCGAGGACGTGATCTGGGGCTGCGTGTCCCAGAGCGGCGAGCAGACCTTCGACATCGGCCGCAACGCCGCGCTGGCCGCAGGGTTCCCCGAGACCGTCACCGGCGTGACCGTCGACCGCCAGTGCGGGTCCAGCCAGCAGTCCGTGCACTTCGCCGCGGCCGGTCTGATCGCCGGGCACTACGACGTGGCCGTCGCCGGTGGCGTCGAGTCCATGACCCGGGTCCCGATGGGCTCCTCGCGCCAGGACCAGGACCCGCTGGGCAACGACTTCGCCGAGCGCTACGGCGTCGCGCCGAACCAGGGTGTCGGCGCCGAGATGATCGCCGAGAAGTGGGGCTTCTCGCGTCAGCGTCTCGACGAGTTCGCCCTGCAGTCGCACGAGCGCGCCGCCGCCGCGCAGGACGACGGCCGGTTCGACGGCCAGATCGCCCCGATCGCCGGCGTCACCGCCGACGAGGGTGTCCGCCGCGGCGGCACCCCGGAGGGTCTCGCCCAGCTCAAGACGGTGTTCAAGGACGCCGACCAGGGCGGCGTCATCCACGCCGGCAACTCCTCGCAGATCTCCGACGGCTCGGCCGCGCTGCTCATGACCACCTCCGAGAAGGCCCGCGAGCTGGGCCTGACCCCGATCGCCCGGGTGCACACCGCGGTGCTGGCCGGGGCCGACCCGGTGATCATGCTGACCGCGCCGATCCCGGCGACCGAGAAGGCGCTGAAGCGCTCCGGCCTGTCGCTGGACGAGATCGGCGCCTTCGAGGTCAACGAGGCCTTCGCCCCGGTGCCGCTGGCCTGGCTGGCCGACATCGCCGACGACGACGGCGACGTCGCCGCCCTGCTCAACCCGAACGGCGGCGCGATCGCGCTCGGCCACCCGCTCGGCGGCTCCGGCGCCCGGATCATGACCACCCTGGTGCACCACATGCGGGACAACGGCATCCGCTACGGCCTGCAGACCATGTGCGAGGGCGGCGGCCAGGCCAACGCCACCATCCTCGAGCTCCTCTGACACCCACTCCCCACCCGGAAGGAACAGACAGAACATGGACATCAACGGTTCCGTCGCCGTCGTCACCGGCGGTGCGTCCGGCCTGGGCCTCGCCACCACGGAGAAGTTCGTGGAGCTCGGCGCCAAGGTGCTGATCATCGACCTGCCGTCGTCGCAGGGTGAGGCCGTCGCGGACAAGCTGGGGGAGAACGTCCGCTTCGTCGCCGCCGACGTCACGGACGAGCAGCAGGTGACCGCCGCCCTCGACGCCGCCGAAGAGCTCGGTGCGGTCCGCGTCGCGGTCAACTGCGCCGGCATCGGCAACGGCATCAAGACCTACGGCAAGAAGGGCCCGTTCCCGCTGGACGGGTTCACCAAGGTCGTCACCGTCAACCTGATCGGCACGTTCAACGTGATCCGGCTCGCCGCCGAGCGGATCGCGAAGTCCGAGCCGGTCGACGGCGACCGCGGCGTCATCATCAACACCGCCTCGGTCGCGGCGTTCGAGGGGCAGATCGGGCAGGCCGCGTACTCGGCGTCCAAGGGCGGCATCGTCGGCATGACCCTGCCGATCGCCCGCGACCTGGCCGACCTCGGCATCCGGGTCTGCACCATCGCCCCGGGCCTGTTCGAGACCCCGCTGCTGGCCGGGCTGCCCGAGGACGTCAAGACCTCGCTGGGCAAGCAGGTGCCGCACCCGTCGCGGCTGGGGCAGCCCGCGGAGTACGGCAAGCTCGCCGCCCACATCGTGGAGAACCCCATGCTGAACGGCGAGACGATCCGTCTCGACGGCGCCATCCGGATGCAGCCCCGCTAGTCACGACCACCCGAGGGGAGGGGGCGCCGTGAAGCGCACGCTCTACGAGTCCGACCACGAGGACTTCCGGGAGGCGTTCCGCGCCTTCGTCGAGAAGGAGATCGTCCCGCACGAGGCGCAGTGGGAACGTGACGGCGCCGTCGCGCGGGAGTTGTTCACCACCGCCGGTGCGAACGGCTTCCTGGGCATCGACGCGCCCGAGGAGTTCGGCGGCGGCGGGGTCCAGGACTTCCGTTTCAACGCCGTCATCAGCGAGGAGCTGCTGCGGGTCGGCGCCGCCGGGTCCGGCCTCGGCCTGACCCTGCACAACGACATCGTGCTGCCCTACCTGCTCACCTACTGCACCGACGAGCAGAAGCAGCGCTGGCTGCCGGGCGTCGTCAGCGGCGAGACGATCCTCGCCATCGCCATGACCGAACCGGGCATCGGCTCGGACCTGGCGTCGATGTCGACGACCGCGATCCGCGACGGCGACCACTACGTCGTCAACGGCGCGAAGACCTTCATCACCAACGGGATCAACGCCGACCTGATCGTCGTCGCGGTCAAGACCGACCCGTCGCAGAAGCACAAGGGCATGAGTCTGCTCGTGCTCGAGCGCGGGATGGAGGGCTTCGAGCGGGGCCGCAACCTCGACAAGCTCGGGATGCACGCCCAGGACACCGCGGAGCTGTCCTTCACCGATGTGAAGGTCCCGGTGGAGAACCTCCTCGGGACCGAGGAGGGGAAGGGCTTCGTCCAGCTGGTCGAGAAGCTGCCCCAGGAGCGGCTGTCGATCGCGATCGCCGGTGCGGCGGCGGCCCGGGCGGTGCTCGACGGGACCCTCGCCTACGTCAAGGAGCGCAAGGCCTTCGGCTCGCCGGTGGGCTCGTTCCAGAACTCGAAGTTCGCCCTGGCCGAGATGGACACCGAGATCGACCTCGCCGAGCACTACGTCGACGACTGCGTCCGCGCGCTCAACGCGGGCGAGCTCACCGCCGTCGACGCGTCGAAGGCGAAGTACTGGTGCACCGAGCTGCAGGGCCGGGTCGCCGACCGCTGCCTGCAGCTGCACGGCGGCTACGGCTACATGAGCGAGTACCCGGTCTCCAAGGCCTACGCCGACGCCCGCATCACCCGGATCTACGGCGGCACCACCGAGATCATGAAGGAGGTGATCGGCCGGGGTCTGGGACTCTGAGCCGATGCCCGACAGGCGATCATGACCACATCATGAACACCGAACCCACTCCGGTGGTCAGGAGCCGGGCGCAGCGGTCCTCGGACAGCCGCGCCCGGATCCTGGACGCCGCCGTCGCCTGCCTCATCGACGGCGGCTACTCCGGATCCACGACCCTGACCATCCAGTCGGCCGCCGACGTCTCGCGCGGCCGGCTGCTGCACCACTTCCCCAGCCGGGACCGACTGCTGGTCGCGGCGGCGCAGCACCTCGCGGTCAAACGCGTCGCCGACACCGAGGAACGCGTGCGACGGGTGCTCGACGCCGACCAGGTCGGCCTGTTCGAACGCGCCGACCGGGTCATCGAGCTGCTGTGGGAGAGCTTCTCCGAGCCGCACTTCTGGGCGGCGGTGGAGCTGTGGACCGCGGCCCGGTCCAACTCCGAGATCGCCGAGGCGCTGCGTCCCGAGGAGAAGCGGCTCGGTGCGGCGATCCGCGCGTCGATGGCCCGCATGTTCGGCGGCGAGCTGGCGGGCCGCCCGCGGTTCAAGCAGCTGCGCGACCTGCTGCTCACCTCCATGCGGGGGACCGCGCTGACCTACACCTTCGACCCGCGCGACCCCGCGGGTGACGCGATGCTGCCCCAGTGGAAGGACCTGGCGCGGGTGCTGCTGGGGCCGTGACCCGGCTCAGGTGCCGAAGCTCAGCCCGAACGGCGGCGTCGCGCCCTCGGCGGCGACCGGCGGTGCGGGGCGCCGGACCGCCACCCGGTCGCGGCCCGCGTGCTTGGCCTCGTAGAGCGCGGCGTCCGCGGCGGCCAGCAGGCCGTCGAGGTCCGTGCCGTGGTCGGGCGTCGTCGCGACCCCGACCGACACCGACAGCCCGGTGACCAGCCCGGCTGTCGCGGTGTCGACCTGCAGCGCACGCACGCCCCGCCGGATCCGCTCGGCGACCTCGCGGGCGCGGGCGGCCGGGGTGTCGTCGGTGCGCATCCCGCCGAGCGCGACCACGAACTCCTCGCCGCCGAACCGGCCGGCCAGGTCCTGGTCGCGGACCTCGGCGGTGAGGACGTCGGCGACGGCCTGGAGCACGTCGTCGCCCGCCAGGTGGCCGTACCGGTCGTTGACCGCCTTGAAGTGGTCGAGGTCGAGGATCAGCACCGCGGCGGCCCGGTCGGTACGCGTGTCGCGCTCCAGCATCTGCCGGCTGCGCCAGCGCCACGCCGCCGGGTTGAGCAGCCCGGTCTTGGCGTCGGTGTCGACCTGCGCCTCCAGCTGGCGCACCAGGGTGGTCTGCTCGACGACGAGCAGCGGCAGCACCGCGAGCAACGCGAACCAGGGGGAGGTGTTGGCGAGCACGACCGCGACCAGCCCGCCGATCGACAGCGTCGCCAGCTCCAGGCCGATGTCGCCGCCCAGCAGGATCGCGAGGAACCGCGAGCCCGGTGCGGTCAGCCGCAGCACCGACACGACCAGGAGCGTGTTCACCGTCGTGTAGGCGACCAGCGCGCCCAGCACCAGCGCCGCGTTCTGCGGGGTCGCCAGCGCCCCGGCCCGGCCGTCGACCAGCGCGAGCAGCCCCGCGACGGCGTGCACGGCGAGCAGCACCGTGGCCGCGCTGTAGACCTGGCGGTGCGGCGGCGTGCCGCTCGGGCGGGCCACCCGCAGGTAGAGGTGCAGGTAGATGACGACGACGACGACCGTCGCGAGTCCCGGCGGCAGCAGCAGCGCGGCCGCGAAGGTCCACACGGAGGTCATGTTGATGTAGCGGGTCGCGGCGATCCGGCGCCGCAGGCGCTCGGCGTTGACCGACAGCTCGGTGTGCGCCGCGGCCACCAGCACCAGCAGCCCGCAGAGCAGCACCTCGGTCCGTCCCGGCAGGCCCCCGGTGAGCAGTCCCGCGACGACCGCGGCCACCGCGGCGGCCTCCACGACCAGGACCAGCAGCAGCGGGCGCAGCGGCAGGCCGAGCAGCGACCGGGCGTCCGGCGCACGACGGCGGCGCTCAGCCGGGCGCGGTGCCACCGGGCCAGAGGTCACGTCGCCTGCCTGTTCGTCTGCTGCGTCAGGGGATGGACCGAGGCTACCCGCGGGTAAGGCAAGCCTTTGCCGTTCGTCCCCCGGTGGCCGGAATCCGCGCCGAACGGCCCGGAACCGACGGCGAACGCCTCAGGTCCACGTTAAATCGTGACGGAGCGTTGTCCGTCGCTTACTCTGGCCATGTCATCACTCGATCGTGGAGCACGCCGTGCGTCCTCACGTGCGGAGCGCAACGGCGTCCGTTCCGGGACGGGGAGAAGCACTCCGGTCGAGGGGGGATCGCTCGTGCGCAACTGGGACTGGTGAACCGTCATCGGCGCCGCGCGGGACACGACCGTCCCGCGCGGCGCCGCCGTTCCGCGCCGTCGCGCGGCCGGGGTCGCCACCGGCCGGCGCGCCCACGCCCCGGGTGGCAGGGGAGGCCCTCTCATCAGATCTGATGACGCGCGGACGGGGCGTGCGACACCCTCGTGCGGCGGTACGTGCACCGTGACGCCGTGTGCTCCCAATGGGTGACACCTGTGTCACGTCAGAGCGCTGACCAGTGCGGACGGCCCCTCGCGGCCGGGCCTCGGCGATCACCCCCTAGGCGGGACATCCACCTTCGTGTTGCAGTTAGCCTCGCCTTATCTGAGGCGTGCCGAAGCAACGAAAGGACCGTGATGGCGAACCCCGCGAACGCGAACCCCCACTCCACCCCGGAGGTACTCGACGTGGTGGGGGTCGGGTTCGGGCCGTCGAACCTCGGCATCGCCATCGCCCTGCTCGAGCACAACGCGACGGTCCCGGCCGACGCGCGGGTGAGCGCCCGCTTCGTCGAGCGCCAGGAGCGGTTCGGGTGGCACCGCGGGATGCTGCTCGAGGACGCCACCATGCAGGTCTCGCACCTCAAGGACCTGGTCACGCTGCGGAACCCGACCAGCGGCTTCTCCTTCCTGTCCTACCTCCACGACCGGGACCGGCTCGCCGACTTCATCAACTACGGCTCGTCGTTCCCGACCCGCCGCGAGTTCCACGACTACCTGGAGTGGGCCGCGGCACGGCTGGGGGAGATCAGCGCGGCCGCCGGGTCGGCGGTGACGGTCGACTACGGCAGCGAGGTCGTCGAGATCGAGCCGGTCCGCGGCGGGAACGGCGTGGAGCTCGTCGACGTCGTCGTCCGCACCGGGGACCGGGTGGAGCGCCTGCGCGCCCGCAACGTCGTCCTGGCCTGCGGGCTCACCCCCGTCCTGCCGCGCGGGATCACCGTGGGCGGCCGCGTCTGGCACAACCGCGACCTGCTGTTCCGCACCCGCGAGCTCGCCGGGACCGAGCCGACCCGCTTCGCCGTCGTCGGCGCCGGGCAGAGCGCCGCCGAGACCGTCGAGCACCTGCACCGCACCTTCCCGACCGCCGAGGTGCACGCGGTGTTCGCCCGGTACGGCTACAGCCCCGCCGACGACACCTCCTTCGCCAACCGGATCTTCGACCCGGCCGCCGTCGACGACTTCTACACCGCGCCGGACGAGGTCAAGGACCGCATCCTCGGCTACCACGCGAACACCAACTACTCCGTGGTCGACCCGGAGCTCATCGAGGGCCTCTACCGCACCCACTACCACGAGCGGGTCGCCGGGACCGAGCGCCTGCGCTTCCGCAACGTGTCCCGGGTGGCCGACGTGGTCGACGTCGGGGACCGGGTGGAGCTGGCCGTCGAGTCGCTGATCGACGGCTCGCGCGAGGTCATCACCGCCGACGCCGTCGTCTACGCGACCGGCTACCGCCCCGCCGACCCGCTGTGGCTGCTGTCCGGCGGCCTCGACGAGGCCTGCGCCCGCGACGCCCGCGGCCGGCTCGACGTGCACCGCGACTACCGGCTCGGCACCACGGCACTGGCCGACGGCACCGCGGTGCGGGCCGGCTTCTACCTGCAGGGACCGACCGAGCACACGCACGGCATCACCTCGACCCTGCTGTCCAACATCGCGGTCCGGTCCGGTGAGGTCGTCGCCTCGCTGACCGGCGCCCCCGTGCCGTCGACGGCGCCGACGCCCGTCGTCGTCTGAGCGCTGCCCCGTCCGTTCCGCCGGTCCCGGGGAGAGCCGTGTCCACGAACCCCGTCGACGCCCCCGAGGGCAGCTCCTACGCCCTGGTCGACGACGAGGATCGGCACTCGCTGTGGCCCGCGTCCGCCGAGGTCCCCGCCGGCTGAGCGGTCCCGCGCCGGCCGTCCCGCACCAGCTCAGGAGCGCCTCCCGTGACCCGGACGCTGCCGTCCCCGCCCGGTCCGCGCCCGGGACCGCTGCCGGACGGTGCGCCCGCGACCGGACCGGAACCGTTCGCCCGCCAGGTCGTGGCCCCGCCGGTCGCCGTGGCGGTGCGGTGCGGCTCGGGGGAGCACCGCGAGCAGTTCACCCACGCCGGGTTCGACGAGCGGGCGGTCACGCGACCCCACCTCGGTCGCCGGCGGGCCGGACCGGCTCACCGCGCAGGCCCGTCCAGGCCTGCCACAGCTGGGCGAAGCGGCCGCCGGAGGCGACCAGCTCGGCGTGCGTGCCGGTCTCCGCGGTCCGCCCGTCCTCGAGCACCAGCACGAGGTCGGCGTCGGCGACCTGGCTGAGCCGGTGCGCCACGACGACGGCGGTACGGCCGGCCAGCGCGGCGTCGGCGGCGCGCTCCAGCTCCGCCGCGCCGGCGCTGCCCGCCTCGGCGGTCGCCTCGTCGAGGATCACCACCGGCGGGTCGGCCAGCACCAGCCGGGCCAGGGCGAGCTGCTGGGACTGCACCACGGTCAGCGCGTGCCCGGTGTCCCCGACGACGGTCTCCAGCCCGTCGGGGAGCCGGTCCACCCAGGGCGCCGCGCCGACCGTGGCCAGGGCGGCGCGCAGGTCGTCGTCGGTGGCGTCCGGACGGGCCAGGCGCAGGTCCTCGGCCAGCGGCCCGGCGAACACGTGCACCTCCTGGGTCACCAGGACCACCGGCGCCCGCCCGGCGCGGTGGTCGATGCGCTCCAGCGGCACGCCGCCGATCTCGACCGACCCGGCGTCCGGGGTGTGCATCCCGGCGACGAGCTTGGCCAGCGTGGACTTGCCCGCCCCACTGGTCCCGACCAGCGCGACCCGGGTGCCGGGCGCCAGGTCGAGGTCCACCCCGGACAGTGCCGGGTGGCCGTCGACGTAGGAGTGGGTCAGGCCGCGCACCCGCACCCGCGCGTCGGCGGGCACCGCCGGGTCCGCCGGCGGTGCGAGCGGGTCGATCTCGGCGACGCCGACGATGCGCCGCAGCCCGGCGACCGCGGACTGGGCGGCGTCGAGCTGGAACAGCATGATGTTGATCGGCGTGAACAGGTTGATGAAGTACAGCGCCGCCGCGCTCGCCGTACCGATCGTCGTGCTGCCGCTGCCGACCAGCACGAACCCGGCGACCAGCACCCCGCTCAGACCGAGGACCTCACCGGCGTTGAGCCGGCCGAAGAAGCGGGTCTGCAGCACCACGAGCCGCTGCCCGATCCCGGCGACGGCCTCGGCGCGGGCACGGACCCGGTCCAGGTGGTCGTCGGTGAGGCGGAACGCGCGCACCGTGCTCACCCCGGCCGCGGTGTCGAGCAGCTGCTGCTGCTGGGCCCCGCCCGCGATGCGCTCGTCGTCGTAGAGCGGGCCGGAGTGGCGCAGGAACCAGCGGGCGGTGACCACCTGGATCGGCACCGCCAGCAGCGCGCCGAGCAGGAACCGCCAGTCCAGCGCGGCGAGCGCGACCAGGGTCAGGCCGATGATCAGCGCGGCCCTGGCGAACTCGGGCAGCGCCTCGCGCACCGCCTCGCCGACGACCTTGACGTCGTCGGTGACGCGCGAGGTGAGGTCACCGGACCCGGCCTGCTCCAGCGTGTCCAGCGGCAGGTCCAGCGCGCGGGCGACGAAGCGCTCCCGCAGCCGGGCCAGCATCGTCTCCCCGACCCGGGCGATCAGCGCGATCCCGGCGAAGGCGAGCACACCCTGGACGACCGCGACCCCGGCCAGGGCGACGACCGGCGCGGTCAGCGCGGGCGGCTCCGACCCTCGGGCGGCGAGGTCGACGATCCGGCCCAGCAGCGGTGCCGCGACCAGGCTCACCGCGGCCCCGGCGACCAGGGCGACGAGTGCGGTGACGGCGGTCCCGCGGCGCGGCGCCAGCAGCTCGCCGAGGACGGCGCGGGTGCGGCGCCCGTCGGCGACGGGCAGCAGGCGGGGGCCGGACGGCTCGGTCCCGGTGGTCATCCGGTCACCACCCTGCGGTAGTCGGTGTCGTCGGTCATCAGCTCGGTGTGCGTCGCGTCCGCGACGACGCGGCCCTCGCGCAGCACCACCACGCGGTCGGTGACCGCGAGCAGCGCCGGGCTGGTGGTGAGGAGCACGGTCGTGCGGCCGGTGCGGTGCTCGCGCAGCCGGGCCGCGATCTCGGACTCGGTGACGGCGTCGACGGCCGTCGTGGGGTCGTGCAGCACCAGGACCGGGGGGTCGGCGGCCAGTGCCCTGGCCAGTGCGACCCGCTGGCGCTGCCCGCCCGACAGTGAGCTGCCGCGCGAGGTCACCGGGGTGTCCGCGCCCTGCGGGAGGGCCTCGACGGCCTGGTCGGCTCGGGCCGCGGCCATCGCCGCGACCGTCGCGGGCCCCGGGGCCCGGTCGCCGGTCGCGGCGGTGACGTTGTCCAGGACGGTGCCGGTGAACAGGTGCGCGTCGTGCGCCGCGACCAGCAGCGTGGACCGGGTGGCGGCCGGGGCGAGGTCGTCGACGCCGGTGCCACCGAGCAGGATCCGCCCCTCGTCGGGTGCGACGTCGCGGGCCAGGCAGCGGGCGAGCGCGGTCGCCGCGGACGGGTCGGGGGCGACCACGCCGAGCAGCTGACCGGCGGGCACGTGCAGGTCGAGGCCGTCGAGCGGGCCGTGCCGCAGCCCGGCGACCGCCAGCGCGGCGGCGGGGTCCGTGGGGTCGGCGGTGGGGCCGGCATCCCGGCCGTCGCGACCGGGGCCGACGGCGGGCGGCGCGGAGAGGATCTCGGCGATCCGCCCGGCCGAGGCCCGCGCCTGGGCGAAGCGCGCCCCGGCGATGCCGAGGGTCTGCAGCGGCCCGACGAGGAACTGGGCGAGCCCGACCGCGGAGACCAGGTTGCCGACGGTGATGGACCCGTCGAGGGCGAGCAGACCGCCCACGAGCGCGATCACCGCGAGGAACAGGCCGTTCGCGAGCTGGACGGTGCCGAGGAAGCCGGCCTCGGCGCGGGTCGCCCGCAGCGTGGCGCCCAGGGCGGTGCGGCTGCTGGCCGCGTACTGCTCGGCGGCGGCGGGCCCGGCGCCCAGTCCCTTGAGGACGCGGATCCCGGACACCAGGTCGGCGGCGGTGCCGGCGGCCCGCGCGGCCCGCTCCTGCTCGGCGCCGCTGCGCCGCTCCAGCGGCCGGCCGACCCGGCCGATCAGCCACAGCAGCGGCGGGGTGCCGAGCAGGATGAGCAGGCCCAGGGGGAGCGAGATCCGCAGCAGCGCGACGGCGGCGACCACGAGCGCGGCCGCGGCGGCCGCGGCCGTGGGGATCCAGAAGTTCATCATCGCGACGCGCTTGGCGTCGGCCACGGCGATCGAGGTGATCGAGCCGGGCAGCCTCCCGGTCTCGGCGCCGCCGCGGTGGTCCAGCAGCCGGGCCGCCACCCGGGTGCGCAGCCCGGCGTCGGCACGCAGGTCGGCGTGCAGGGCCTGCCGCGCGCCGAACCGGTAGCTGTAGGACAGCATCGCGAAGTCCGCGGCCAGCACGAGCAGCCAGATCACCAGGCTGCCGACGTCGCCGGTCGCGACCGCGCGGTCGATGACGACGCCCACCAGGACCGGTACCAGTGCCTCTCCGACCTGGTGCCCGCACAGCAGCACGGTCGCCGCCGTGACCCGGCCGCGGAACGACCTGATGGTGCTGCGGACCACCTCCCGTGCGGTGACCTGTGTGTCACCGGTGCCCCTGCGCTCGGTCATGAAGGGAGGCTAACCTCACCGACGCGCGGCGATCAGGACGGTGGGTGTGGTCCGTCGCTCTCCGGGGCGCGCACCGTCCGTCGCCCGTCGTCGCTGACGGGCACGCCGACGTCGCCCGGGCCGACCGGGCCCGGCGCCGGCACCACCGCCGTGCGGCGGGCGTCCGGCGGCAGCGCGATCCGCTCGGCCCCGTCCGGCTGGGCGCGGCGGCCCGGGCTCAGCCGAGCGGCCCGCCGTCCCCGTCGCCGGAGGGGCGCCGGTCGGCGGGGAGCAGCGCGTGCAGGGCGTGGTAGCCGACGAGCACCACGATCGTGCCCAGCGCGATCCCGGACAGCTCGAACCCGCCCACCGACAGGCTCGCCCCGCCGATGCCGATGATCAGCCCGGCGGACAGCGGCACCAGGTTCGCGGCGTGGGCCAGGTCGACCCCGTTGCGGATCCAGATGGCCGCCCCGAGCAGCCCGACCATGCCGTAGAGGACCACGGTGAGCCCGCCGAGCACCCCGCCCGGCACCGCGACGATCAGCGCCCCGAACTTCGGGCAGAACCCCAGCAGCACCGCGACGGCCGCGGCCACCCAGTACGCGGCGGTGGAGTAGACGCGGGTCGCGGCCATCACGCCGATGTTCTCCGCGTAGGTCGTGGTGGGGGAGCCGCCGACCAGGCCGGCCAGCGTGGTGCCCGCGCCGTCCGCGGCCAGGGCCCGGCCCAGGTACGGGTCGAGGCGCTCGCCGGTCATCCCCTCGACGGCCTTGACGTGCCCGGCGTTCTCCGCGATCAGCGCGATCACCGAGGGCAGCACGAGGAGCGCGAAGGCGAACGAGAACGTCGGCCAGTGCCAGCCGGCGATCTCCATGCCGTCCGGACCGGTCTGGGTGGCGGGCGGCAGGCCCACCCAGTCCGCGGACCCGACCCCGGACAGGTCGACCCGCATCCGGGTGCCGACGTCCCCGCTCGCGTCGGGCGCGGTGATCGGGCCGGTCGTGGCGTCGAGCAGCAGCGAGAAGGCGAACCCGGCGACCAGGCCGATCAGCACCCCGATCCGGCCCCAGAACCCCGGCAGCAGTACCGCGGCGGCGATCACCACGACCATCGTCACCAGCGCGGCCCACTGGTCCTGTGGCCAGTAGACGGTCGAGGCGACCCCGGCGAGGTTGAACCCGATCAGCATGACGACGGCGCCGGTCACCGCGGGTGGCAGCAGCCGGGACACGACGCGGGCGCCGACCAGGTGCACGACCACGCCGACCAGCAGCAGCACCACCCCGGCGACGACGATCGCGCCGGTCACGGCCGCGGAGTCCCCGCCCTGGGCGCGGATCGCCGCGACCCCGCCGACGAACGACGCCGAGGACCCCAGGTAACTGGGGATCCGGCCGTGGGTCATCAGCAGGAACAGCGCGGTCGCGACGCCGGACATCAGGATCGCGATGTTCGGGTTCAGTCCCATGAGGACCGGGAAGACGAACGTCGCCCCGAACATCGCGATCACGTGCTGGCCGCCGAGGCCGACGGTGCGCGGCCAGGACAGCCGCTCGTGCGGGCCCACGACCTCGCCGGGCGGCGGGGCCTTGCCGCCGTGCACCACGGTCCAGCCGCGCCGTCGTTCCCGCGTCGAAGTCACCGAGCCCCCTCACCGTGGCCCGCCGCCCTGACGGGGCCGCGATCACAGTCGTCGGCGCGGCCGGGCGGGACAAGGGGTTGGGCACACCGGTGACGTGACGTTCACGGCACCGGTGCGCGGGCGCCGGCTCAGCTGCCGGGGGCCCGGCCCTGCAGCGCCGCGTCGAGCTGCGGCGCGACGGAGTCGATGGCGTAGGGCAGCGACAGCGGGCTGGAGTAGCCCAGCGCGGCGGCGAACTCGGTCTCGAACGGCCCGAGGTAGGCGACCCGGCCCTGCTGGACCGCCGGGATCGCGCGGAACACCGGGTCGGCCTCGGACTCGGCGCGCGAACGGCCCAGCACCACGAGCACGTCGCTGTCGAGGTCGCCCTGGCGCTCCAGCGAGAGGGTCTGCGAGTCCGGCCGGACGGTGAAGCCGAGGCCGGCGAAGATCTGGGCGCGCAGGTCGTCGGTTCCCATGTCGTAGGGGACGCCCTCGATGAAGAAGTCCATCTTCAGGTTCTTGCCCGCGAACCCGGGGTGGGCCGCCTTGGCCTCGTCGAACTTCGCGCGGGTCGCGGCGATGACCTGCTCGGCCTGCTCGGTGCGCCCGGTGGCCTGCCCGGTGATGCGGGTCTGCTCCTCCCAGCCCGCGGCGTTCGTGCCGTCGGGGGTGCCCTGGGCGACGGTCGGCGCGATCTGCGACAGCGCGGCGTAGGTCGCCTGGTCCATGAAGGAGTAGACGCCGAGGATCAGGTCGGGCTGGAGTGCGGCGACCTGCTCGACCGGGATCTGGGACCCGGTCAGCAGCTGCGGCTGCGTCCCGCCCAGTGCCTCCTGCGCCCAGGGGCGCTTCGCGTAGTCGTAGTCGCCGATGTTCTCGCGGACCCCGACCGGCTTCACGCCGAGGGCGAGGGCGAAGTCGGCGTCGTTGAAGCCGACGGTCACGACCCGCTGCGGCGCGGCGGGGATCGTCGTCTGCCCGAAGGCGTGGGTGAGGGTGACCGGGAACGCCCCGGTGGGGGCGTCGTCGGCGGGGGCGGGCTGTGCCGCGTCGCCGGAGCCCCCGAAGGAGCAGCCGGCCAGTGCCAGCAGCAGGACCACGCACGCGGCGAGCGCGCGGAGCAGGGGTCGGGGCATGGGGGCGGTCCTTTCGACGGGACCCGTGCGGGCGGGGTGCACCGGGCGCCGGGGGATCAGGTCAGTACACCCTTCTGGGTGGACAGGCGAACCTTACCCACGGCGGTCACGATCGGGCAGACAGGACATCCCACACGACGTCGAGGTGCTCGCGGCCCGTGGTGACCCCGCCGAACGCCACCCGCACCACCGGGTGTCCGTCGACCTCGGTGCCGGTGAGCAGCACCCGTCCGTCGGCGTTGGCGCGTTCCAGCAGCGCGGTGGTCGCGGCGTCGCCGGAGCGCGAGCGGAGGCAGACCAGGGACAACACCGGCGCGCACGCCAGCTCCAGGTCGTCGTGCCCGCGGATCCGCTCGGCCAGCTCGGCGGCGAGGTCGACGTGCCCGCGCAGGTGCGACCGCAGCCCGGACAGCCCCTGTCCGTGGAGCACCGCCCACAGCTTCAGCGCCCGGAACCGACGCCCGAGCGGGATCTGCCAGTCCCGGAAGTCCACGACGGCACCGGAGTCGGAGTGCGCGTCGCGCAGGTAGGCCGGGGTGATCGACAGCGCGGCCGGCAGCGCGCGGGCGTCGCGCACCCAGAGCAGCGAGGCGTCGAACGCGGTGAGCAGCCACTTGTGGGCGTCGGTGCAGAAGGAGTCGACGCCGGGACCCGGGCCCGGGTTCACGCCGTCGAGCACCCAGCGGTGCTCCGGGCAGAGCGCGGCGACGCCCGCCCACGCGGCGTCGACGTGCACCCACGCCCGGTACGGTCGCGCCGCCGTGACCAGCGCCGCGACCGGGTCGCTCGACCCGGTCGAGGTCGTCCCGACCGTCGCGCACACCAGCACCGGGACCAGCCCTGCGGCGACGTCCGCGGCCAGGGTGTCGGCCAGCGCGGCCGGGTCCATCGCCCGGGAGTCCGGGCTGCACGGGACGGTCCGCAGCCCGTCGGAGCCGAGCCCGGCCACCCGCACCGCCTTGGCCAGCGACGAGTGCGTCTCGGCCGTGACGTAGACGCGTTCCCGGCCGGTCACACCGCGCACGCGCCAGCCGGAGTCCGGGTCCGGCGCGGCCCGGTGCAGCGCGGCGGTCAGCGCGACCAGCGCCGCCGAGGAGGCCGAGTCCTGGATCGAGCCGCCCCCGCCGCCGTCGTGGGTGAACGTCTCGTCCAGCCCGAGCGCCCTGGCCAGCTGGTCGGTGACCGCCTGCTCCACCTCGGTGCACGCGGGCGAGGTCGACCAGAGCATGCCCTGCGCCCCGGCGCCGCCCGACAGCAGCTCACCCAGCAGCGAGGTCAGCGAGGCGTTCGCCGGGAAGAACGCGTGGAACCCGGGGTGCTGCCAGCGGGTGTCGGCGTCACCGGTGACGGCCTCGACCAGCGACGGGAACGCCGCGAGCGGCTCGGGGTCCTCGTTCGCCTCGCGGGGGAAGCGGGCCCGCACGGTGCCGGGCTCGACGACGTCGCGGACCGGGTGGCGTTCGATCCCGGCGCGGGCGTCGGCGACGGCGTCGACGAACAGGTGGCCGAGGGCTCGGAACTCGTCCGGGGTGAGGTCGGGCACGTGCCCGGACGCTACCCGGCCACGGGCGTGTGCTCGTGGATCCCGTGGTCGTGCAGGTCGTCGAGGTCCCAGGCGGGCAGCGGGTCGTCCAGGTCGCGCCAGGAGACGGGCCCGGCGAGCAGTTCGTCGTCGGTGAGCAGGGCCGGGTCGAGGCGCGCCGTGACGGCGTCGCGGGTCAGGCCGAGCCCGATGAACACGATCTCCTGCCCGCGCGGCCCGTCGAACGACGACCACGGCGCCGCCGGATCCAGGGCCATGTTCGGGCCGGCCTGCGACCACAGGCCGGCGACGTCGGGCCGGGTCGCCAGCCAGCAGAAGCCCTTGCTGCGCAGCAGGCCGGGCCATTCGCCGAGTGCGTTGAGCAGCCGGGCGGGGTGGAAGGGGCGTCCGGCCCGCCAGGTCACGCTCGCGATCCCGTACTCCTCGGTCTCGGGGGTGTGGCTGCCGTTGAGCTCCTGCGCCCAGCCGGGGGTCGCGGACGCCGCCGCGGGGTCGTAGCGGTGGGTGTCGAGCAGCTCGGCGACCGGCACGTCGCCACGCACCGCGCGGACCCGGCGTGCGCCCGGGTTCATCCGCGACAGCAGCGCCTCGATCCGGCCCAGCGCGTGCGGCGCGACGAGGTCGGTCTTGTTGAGCACCAGCAGGTCCGCGAACTCGACCTGGTCGGCGAGCAGGTCCGACAGGGTCCGCTCGTCGCCCTCGGCGGCCTGCAGCTCGCGGTCGGCGAGGGAGTCCTCGCTGGTCAGGAGCGTCTCGAAGGTCGAGGCGTCGACGAGGGTGACCATCGTGTCCAGCCGCGCGACGTCGGAGAGCGCGGTGCCGTCGTCGAAGGTCCACTCGAACGTCGCCGCGACCGGCATCGGCTCGGAGATCCCGGTCGACTCGACGACGACGTGGTCGTAGCGCCCCTCCGCGGCCAGCTCGCCGACCGTGGTCAGCAGGTCCTCGCGCAGCGTGCAGCAGATGCAGCCGTTGGTGAGCTCGACCAGCTTCTCCCGGCCGCGCTGCAGCCGGACCTGGGCGCCGTCGATGTTGACCTCGCTCATGTCGTTGACGACGACGGCGATCCGCCTGCCGTCGCGGTTCGCGAGCAGGTGCTCCAGCAGCGTCGTCTTCCCCGCGCCGAGGAAGCCGGACAGGATCGTGACGGGAACGCGACGGTCGGCCATACTTTCACGATAACCATTGTCGATAACGGCGGTGTAGGGTGCCCCCGTGCGCACCTCCCGTCCGGTCTGGTGGCGGCTGCTCCCTGCAGCCGCGTAGACGCACGTCACCGTCATCCCGGGCTGCCCGAGCAGCCCGGCGGCGACCGGTGTGTCTCGTGCAGCTCCCCGTTCCCAGGAGCTGATCATGGATTCCCTCGCCGCCACCGTCGCCCGGATGCCCGCGCTGCGTGCCGCCGTCGCCGCCGACCCGTCGTCGCACCGGGTGCTGACCGGGGAGCGGCCGACCGGCCCGCTGCACCTGGGGCACCTGGTGGGCACGATCTCCGAACGCGTCCGGCTGCAACGGTCCGGAGTGGACGTGCTGGTGATCCTCGCCGACTACCAGGTGATCACCGACCGTGACGTCGCCGACCGGCTGTCGGACCACGTCCGCGGCGCGGTGCTCGACCAGCTCGCCGCCGGGCTCGACCCGGACCGCACGACGGTGTTCGCCCACTCCGCGGTGCCCGCGCTGAACCAGCTCATGCTGCCGTTCCTGTCGCTGGTCACCGAGGCCGAGCTGCACCGCAACCCGACGGTGAAGGCCGAGCACGCCGCGTCCGGGCGCGCGTTGTCGGGGCTGCTGCTGACCTATCCGGTGCACCAGGCCGCGGACATCCTGTCCTGCCGCGCCGACCTCGTGCCGGTGGGCAAGGACCAGCTCCCGCACATCGAGCTCACCCGGGTGCTGGCCCGGCGCTTCGCCGAGCGCTACGGCCCGGTGTTCACCCCGCCCGAGCCGATGCTGACCGACACCCCGGAGCTGCCCGGGCTCGACGGGCACAAGATGTCCAAGTCCCGCGGCAACGCCGTCCCGCTCGGCGCGACCGCGGACGAGACCGCGGCGCTCGTGCGCCGCGCCCGCACCGACCCCGAGCGGCGCATCACCGTCGACCCGGACGGCAGGCCCGGGGTGTACGGGCTGCTCACGACCGCGGCCCTGTGCCTGGGCCGCGACCCGCACGAGCTGGCCGCGACCCTGGACGGGGCCGCCGCGCTGAAACGGCTCACCACCGACGCGGTCAACGACCACCTCGCCGGGCACCGCGCGCGGCGCGCCGAGCTGGCCCGCGACCCCGGGCTCGTCGACGACGTGCTGGCCCGCGGCAACGCCCGCGCCAACGCGCTGGCCGACGAGACACTCGACGCGGTCCGCACGGCCATGGGGATGCGCTACGGCCGGGTCAGCGCCGGGACGCGGTCCGCTTCATGACGGTCTCCCGGATCTTCGGCAGCAGGTGCTCACCCGCGGCCAGGAGGCCCGGGAGCCGGGCCGGCTCGGCGAGCAGCGCCCGGAACGCGTCGGCGACTGTGACGCCGTGCCCGGGCCGGTGCTCGACGGTCACGGCGTCGCCGGCGCGGATCTCGCCGGGGGACAGGACCCCCAGGTAGGCGCCGGGGCGGGCGGCTGCGGTGAACCGCTTCACCCAGCCCGCCCGCTCCAGGTGCGCCGCGAAGGTCCGGCACGGGATGCGCGGCGCGGTCACCTGCAGCAGCACCCCGCCGACCCGCCAGCGCTCGCCCAGCTCCGCGCCGCACACGTCGACGCCGCGGGTGGTGAGGTTCTCCCCGAACATCCCCGCCCGCAGCGGGCCCAGCTCGGCGGCGAAGGACTCCAGGTCCTCCCGGGCGTAGGCGTAGACGGCCTGGTCCGGGCCGCCGTGGTGGTCGGCGTCGCAGATCGTGTCGCCGGCCAGCCCGCTCGCCGCGGGCGCCGGGACGTCCACCCGGACCGGACCGGGTACCGGCCGCTTGTCGATGCCCGAGGCCCCCGCCTTGGCGAGGATCGGACGGGACACCCCGGTGTTCACGGACTCCACGACGGACACCCCCGCGACGCTAGGCGTCCCACCGCCGCCGACGCGAGCGGGTTCGTGTCACACGGACCCGTGGAGGCGGCGCAGCTCGGTCTTGAGCACCTTGCCCGACGGGTTGCGCGGTAGCACCTCCGCCAGCGCGAGCCGGCTCGGCTGCTTGTAGCGGGCCAGCCGGTCGGCGCACCACGCGGTGAGCGTGTCCAGGTCCGGCGGGGCGGCGGGGTCGGCGGGCACGACCACGGCGAGCGGGGTCTCGCCCCAGCGCGGGTCCGGCACCCCGACGACCGCGACGTCGGCGACGCCCGGGTGCGCGGCCAGCACCTCCTCGACCTCGGCGCTGTACACGTTCTCCCCACCGGAGATGATCATGTCCTTGGCGCGGTCGACGACGTAGTAGAAGCCGTCGGGATCCTCGCGCACCAGGTCTCCGGAGTGGAACCAGCCGCCGCGGAACGCCTCGGCCGTCGCCTCCGGGCGGCCCCAGTACTCCCGCATCACGGTCGGACCGCGGTAGACGATCTCGCCGACCTCGCCGCGCGGCACGTCGTTCATGTCCGCGTCGACGACCCGCACCTCGACGCCGACCATCGGCGTCCCCGCCGAGCCGATCTTGCGCACCGAGTCCTCGCCCCGCAGCGCGCAGGTGACCGGGCTGCACTCGGTCTGCCCGAACGCGGTGACCACCATGGCCTGCGGGAACGTGTCGATCATGGTGCGGATCAGCGTCGTCGACGCGGGGGCGGCACCCCAGGTGATCCGGCGCAGCGCCGACAGGTCCCGTTGCGCGATGCCGGGCACGGCGCAGATCGCCTGCCACTGCGCCGGGACGAAGAAGCACGACGACACCCGCTCCCGCTCCAGGGTGTCGACCGTCGCGACCGGGTCGAACCCGCCCGACGGTGGGATGATCACCCGGCCGCCCGCGATCAGGGTCGGGAGCATCCCGGACAGCCCGGCGATGTGGAACAGCGGAGCCCCGGACAGCGAGACCCGGTCGTCGCCCGCGGTGCCCAGGTGCGTGATCGACAGGAACGCGTGCAGCATCAGGTTGCGGTGGGTCAGCACCGCGCCCTTCGGGCGGCCGGTCGTGCCCGAGGTGTACATGATGTAGGCGGGCTCGTCGTCGGCGACGTCGTCGCCCCAGTCGCCGGGGTCGGTCCCGGCGAGCAGCGCGCCGAAGCCCTCGCCGAGGGTGAGCACCGTCCGCACCGACGGCGCCTGCTCCCGCGCGGCCTCCACGGTCGCGGCGAACCCGTCGTCGCAGAGCACGGCGGTGGGGGTGCAGTCGGTGAGCTGGAAGGCGACCTCGCCCGCGGTCAGCCGGAAGTTCAGCGGCACGCAGATCGCGCCGCGGCGCAGCACCGCCAGGTAGCTCTCGACGAGCTCGACGGAGTTGAGCCCGAGCACCGCGACCCGGTCCCCGCGGTCGACCCCCCGGTCGGCGAGCACGGTCGCCAGCCGGGACACCCGGTCGTCGAGCTGCGCCCAGGTCCGCGACGTCCGCGGGTCGGCGAGCGCCGGCCCGTCCGGTGTGGTCCGTGCGTGCCGCGCGACGACGTCCGCCGCGGTCATCCCGTGTCCCGTGATCGTGCCCACCGGTGGCCTCCCGAGCCTCGACTGCCCTGCCACTGTGGTCCCGCTCACCCCGGTGGGGCAAGATCACGGCCCGCCGTGCAGGGTGACGCCGGTGAGCACGACCCCCGACGGCAGCGGTCCCGACGGAGCCGACCCCGAGGGCGCCGATCCCGGCGGTGCCGTCCCCGACGGCACCCGGCGGCTCCGGCTGCTGCAGCTGGCGTCGCTGACCAGCACCGTCGACCGGTTCGCGATCGCCCCGCTGCTGGTCCCGATCGCCGCGTCGTTCTCGGCGCCGCTGGCCGCGGCGGCCGGCGCGGCCGGGGGCTACTTCCTCGCCTACGGCCTCATGCAGGTCGTGTGGGGGGTGCTGTCCGACCGGATCGGCCGGGTCCGGGTGATGCGCCTGGCCCTGGTCGGCGCGGTGCTGGGCGGGGTCGCCTCGGTGCTGGCGCCGACCCTCGCGGTGCTGGTCGCCGCCCGGGTCGTCACCGGCGCGTGCACGGCGGCGCTGATCCCGGCGGCGCTGGTGTACGTCGGTGACACCTGGCCCGCCGCGGTCCGGCAGCGGCCCCTGTCGGACCTGCTCGCGGCGACCGCGCTCGGCACCGCCGTCGCCACGGCCGGGGCGGGCCTGCTGGCCGACCTGGCCGGGTGGCGCGTCGTCCTCGGTACGACGGCGGCCGGCTGCGCGGTGCTGTTCGTCGCGCTGCGGGCGCTGCCCGAACCCGACGGCGCCCGCACCACCTCGCGCGGGATCGTCGACGCGGTGCTCCGCCCGCTGGCCACGGTCGCCGGGAACCGCTGGGCGCGGCTGGTCCTGGTGCTCGCCTTCGTCGAGGGCGCCGTCGTGCTCGGGGTGCTGACCTACCTGGCCCCGTCGCTGCAGGCCGGGGGCAGCTCCGCCGCGCTGGCCGGGCTCGCC
Organism: Pseudonocardia sp. 2-7; assembly: GCF_056341085.1. Classification (NCBI taxonomy): domain Bacteria; kingdom Bacillati; phylum Actinomycetota; class Actinomycetes; order Pseudonocardiales; family Pseudonocardiaceae; genus Pseudonocardia; species Pseudonocardia sp. 2-7. Next base: position 3,310,910 of record NZ_CP094507.1, on the reverse strand, counting down.
GCCGGGGGCTACGGCGTCGGCGCGGTGCTGTTCTCCCGGGTCGTGCGACGCCTGGTCGGGCGCCTGCGACCGGCCGCGCTGGCCGCCGTCGGCGGCGGGTTCCTCGTCGTCGCCTGGGTGTTCCCGCTGGTCGTCGTGCACCCGGTGACGATCGCCGCGGCCGGGCTCTGCCTGGGCGGGGCGTGGGCGTTCCTGCACTCGACCCTGCAGACCTGGGCGACCGAGGTCGTCCCGCAGGCCCGCGCGACCGCCGTCGCGCTGTTCGCGACGCTGCTGTTCCTGGGCAGCTCGGCCGGCACCGCGCTGGGTGCCCCGCTCGCCGATGCCGGGCGCTTCGCCCCGCTGTTCGCTGCCGCCCTGGTGGCCTCGGTGCCGCTCGCGCTGGTCGCCGCCCGTACCCGCGCCCGCTACGCCCGCCGGGCCACCTGACCCGCGCTGTGTGCTCCCAGGGTCACTTTCGTGGCTTAGAGCGCCACGAAAGTGACCCTGGGAGCACGGTGGGGCGTCACACGTAGCGGTCGCGCAGCTCCCGCTTGACCAGCTTGCCGGTGGGGGTGCGCGGCAGGAAGTCGGTGAAGTCCACCGACGACGGCGCCTTGTAGTGCGCGATCCGCTCCCGCACGAAGTCGATCAGCTCGCGCTCCAGCTCCGGGCCGGCGTCGACGCCCTCCGGGGGCTGGACGACGGCCTTGACCTTCTCGCCCATCTCGTCGTCGGGCACCCCGATGACGGCGACGTCGAGCACCTTCGGGTGCAGCGCGAGGGCGTCCTCGACCTCCTGCGGGTAGATGTTCACCCCGCCCGAGATGATCATGAACGCCTTGCGGTCGGTGAGGAAGAGGTAGCCGTCCTCGTCGAGGTAGCCCAGATCCCCGGTGGTGGTCCAGCTCTCGTGCTCGGGGTGGGTCGCGGCGAGGGTCTTGCCCGGGTCGTTGTGGTACTCGAACGGCCGGACGTCGCGCTCGAAGTAGACCGTCCCGATCTCGCCAGGGGCCAGGACGGCGCCGGTGTCGTCGGCGATCCGGATGGTGCCGAGCCCGGCGCGCCCGACCGAGCCGGGACGCTCGCTCCACTGCGCCGAGTCGATGAAGGTGATGCCGTTGGACTCGGTCGCGGCGTAGTACTCGTGCAGGACCGGACCCCACCAGTCGATCATCGCCTGCTTGACGTCCACCGGGCACGGCGCGGCCGCGTGGATCGCGACCCGCATCGAGGACACGTCGTAGGAGGCGCGGACGGACTCCGGGAGCTTGAGCATCCGCACGAACATCGTCGGCACCCACTGCGAGTGGGTGGCCGAGTACCGCTGGATCAGCTCCAGGGCCTTCTCGGGGTCGAAGCGCTCCATCACCACGACGGTGCCGCCGAGCGCCTGCACCGTGGCGGTGAACCGCAGCGGCGCGGCGTGGTAGAGCGGGGCCGGGTTCAGGTAGACGGTGTCGGTGTCGAAGCCGTACATCGACCCGAACAGGGCCTGGTAGGTGTCGCCCGGCTCGTCGACCTGCCGGTCGGGCAGCGTCGGCTTGATGCCCTTGGGGCGGCCGGTGGTGCCCGACGAGTAGAGCATGTCCGCCCCGCGCGGCTGGTCGGCCGGCGGCTCGGCCGGCACCGCGGCGAGGGTCTCGTCGTAGGCGGCGTAGCGCGACGCCCCGGGGATCTCACCGCCGAAGGCCAGCCGCACCGGGGTGTCGACGTGGTCCTCGATCGCCGCGGCCAGACCGGCGACACCGGCCGAGACGACGAGCGCCTTCGCGCCGCAGTCCCGCACGATGTAGGCGGCCTCGGGCGCGGAGAGGTGGTGGTTCACCGCGGTGATGTAGAGCCCCGACCGCTGGGCGGCCCAGTAGACCTCGTAGACCCGCGCGGTGTTCTCCGCGACGAGCGCGACGACGTCGCCCCGCTGCAGACCGGCCGCACGCAGGTGGTTCGCGAGCCGGGCGGACCCCTCCTCCAGCTCACGGAAGGTCAGGGTCTCGCCCGAGCCCCCCATGATCACGGCCGGCTTGTCGGGGGTCGTGGCGGCGTGCGTGCCTGGGTACATCGGGGCCTCTCCGTCGGGGCGCGCCGCGGATCGCCCGGCGCACGTCTCTGGTCGGCCCGATCCTGCCATCCGGGGCGACCCCGGCGGCGGCAGCGGTCAGGAGTGCGCGTTCTGATAGGCCTCGAGAACCGAGGACGGGATACGCCCGCGCTCGGAGATCTTCATGCCCTGGGCAACCGCCCATTCCCGCACGGCGCGGTTCGCGGCGCGTTCCGAGGAGCTGGAACCGTTCGACGACGAGGTGCCGGAAGCGGGACTGCGCCGACCCGACCCGCGACGGGCGGCCGCGACGTAGGGCGCCAACGATTCCCGCAGCTTCTCGGCATTCTCGGTGGACAGGTCGATCTCGTAGGCGCGGCCGTCGACGGAGAACTCCACCTGCTCGTCGGCGTCGGTGCCGTCGAGGTCGTCGACCAGTGTGATGGTCGTCTGCTGCGCCACGTCGTCATTCCTTCCACGGGGGAATCACCGGATCGGCCGGAGACGGGAATCGCCCGGTCGGAGCCGGAACCGATTCTTCGGGCAGAACGATAAAGGATGCCGAACCGACCTGTCGAACCCCTGCCCGGAAATAGTCCGGCGCCGTCGTTTCGGGTCGGGGGATACGGCGTCCGGGCGACGGGAATGGGCGAAAAGGGTCAGTGGTGAACGTGACGTGAATCAGCGCGCGGTCGGCCACCACGGTTCGGTGGGAACCGCGGCGCGAGCCTCGTCGACGGTCGTGACGCCGGTCAGGTCGATCCGCTCGCCCGGGCGCGGCAGGGCCAGGACCACGTCCTGGTCGGCGGCGGCCTTGCGGGCCCGCTCAGCGGGCTCGTCCCACGGATGGAAGCCCAGGTTGAACGTCGCCCAGTGGATCGGCAGCAGCACCCGGCCGCCCAGCTCGCGGTGCGCGGCGACGGCCTGCTCCGGGTCGGCGTGGATGTCGGGCCACAGGTCGGCGTAGGCGCCGATCGGCAGCACCGTCAGGTCGAACGGGCCGTGTGCGGCCCCGGTACGCGCGTGCGCCCGGGTGGCGCCGGTGTCCCCGCCCAGGTAGGCGGTGTGCCGCGGCCCCGCGACCTTCCAGGCGGCCCACAGCGTCGTGTTGCGGCGCAGCCCGCGCCCGGAGAAGTGCCGGGTCTCCAGGCAGGTCAGCTCCAGGCCGGCGACGGTCACCACGCCCTCCCAATCGCGCTCGACGACCCGGTGCCCGGGCACGCCCCAGGCCCGCAGGTGCGCGCCCACCCCGAGCGGGCCGACGAACACCGCGGAGGTGTCGCGGGCCAGCGCGGTGACCGTCGGACGGTCGAGGTGGTCGTAGTGGTCGTGGCTGATCACGACGACGTCCGGGGACCCCAGCGCGGACAGCGGCCCGACGGGCGGGTGCAGGCGGCGCGGCCCGAAGCGCGGCACGGGGGAGGCGTACTCCGACCAGACAGGGTCGGCCAGGACCCGTCGGCCGTCGATCTCCAGCAGGACCCCGGCGTGACCCAGCCAGGTCACCGCCAGCCCGGCGGGTTCGTCGGGGGTCCGCAGCGACGCGAGCGGCACCGTGGCCGGCGCGACGCCCTCGGACCGGCGGCCCACCAGCATGTTCAGGATCATCCTGGCGGAGGCCTTGGCCCGCGGCAGACCCGGCTCGGTGTTGGCGAACACGCCGTCGACGGCGTTCGGCGACCCGGAGGCGATCCGGTGGAGCTCGGCCGCGCGGGCCCCCATGTTGCGGCGCACGTGCACGCCGAGCGCGGCGAGGGCCCCGGTCAGGGCGAGCGGGACGGACAGGACGGCCGCGGTCGGGACGCGCTTGCTGCGGGACACGATCACCACAGTACGAACGGCCGGGCCCGCTCCCCACCTACAGTCACGATCGTGACGGACGGCATGACGGGGACACGGGTGACCACCGAGCGGCACGGGCACGTGCTCCTGATCCGGATGACGCGGCCGGACAAGCGCAACGCCGTCGACGCGGCGATGACGGCGGGGCTCGACGAGGCGCTCAACTCCCTCGACGACGACCCGGACCTGTGGTGCGGTGTGCTCGCCGGGGACGCGACGGCGTTCAGCGCGGGCACCGACCTGGCGGCGGGCTCCGGCGGGCCGACGCCGCGCGGCGGCAACTACGGCGTCGTCCGGCGCGACCGGCGGCGCCCGCTGATCGCCGCCGTCGAGGGCGTCGCCTACGGCGGCGGGTTCGAGATCGTGCTGGCCTGCGACATGGTCGTCGCGTCGACGACGGCGCGGTTCGGGCTGCCCGAGGTCGCCCGCGGCCTGGTCGCGAACTGCGGGGCGCTGTTCCGGGCGCCGCGGCCGCTGCCGCTCAACATCGCCAAGCAGCTGCTGGTCACCGGGCGACCGCTGGACGCCGAGCGCGCGTACACCCTGGGCCTGGTCTCCGAGCTCGTCGAGCCGGGCGGGGCGGAGGCCGCGGCGCTCGCGCTCGCGGCCGCGGTGTGCGAGAACTCGCCGCTGGCGGTGTCGGTGTCGCTGCGCGCGCTGGACCGTGTGGTGTCCGAGCCGGACGAGCGCGGCTGGAACGCCACCGAGATCGCCTCGGCGGCGATCGACCGGTCCGCGGACAGGACCGAGGGGATCGCGGCCTTCCTGGAGAAGCGCTCGCCGCGCTGGACGGGGCGCTGACCCGCGCCCGGTGTGTCGCCGCACGCGACTAGGCTCGTCGGCATGCCTGCCCGGACGCGACGTGAGGACCTGGTCGCGCTGCTGCAGGACTACGCGGGCGAGGCCGAGCTGCTCGGCCAGGAGTTCGCCGGGCGGCACCGGCTGCACCCCACCGACCTGCACGCGCTGCTCGCGGTGATGCGCGCGGACTCCGCGGGCGAACCGCTGACCCCGGGCGTCCTCGGCGCCCGGCTCGGGCTGTCCACGGGTGCGACGACCGCGCTCGTCGACCGCCTGGAGCGCGCGGGCCACGTGCGCCGCAGCCGCGAGTCCACCGACCGGCGGCGGGTGACCCTGCGCCAGGCCGAGAACGCCGCCGAGGTCGGCGGGGCGTTCTTCGGCCCGCTCGGCGCCCGGATGGACGCCGTGCTCGCCGGCTTCGACGACGACGAGCTCGCCGCCGCGGCCCGCTTCCTCACCGCGATGAACGCGCTGGTCGCGGACTACCGCGCCGACCTCGCCGCCGGGCCGGCGCAGAAGTCCACGCCGGCCTGAGCATCAGGCGTTCGCCGCCGCGGTGTCCAGGTACTCCGCGAACTTCCGGCGCGCGGCCTCGGTGCGGGTCGGGACGTGCTCGGTGGGGACCTCCACCGGGGTGTAGCCGCGCAGGATGCGTCGTGCGACGGACTCCTTGTGCACCTCGTCGGGGCCGTCGTAGATGCGCGCGGCACGGGCCGCCCGGTACATCTGCTCCAGCGGCAGATCCCCGGAGAAGCCCAGCGAGCCGTGCACCTGGATCGCGCGGTCGATCACGTCGTGCAGCACCTTCGCGCCCCAGTACTTGATCATCCCGATCTCGATCCGGGCGTTCGAGGCGCCGACCTGGTCCATCGTCCACGCCGCGTGCAGGGTCAGCAGCCGCGCCGCGGCCATGTCCGCAGCGGACTGCGCGATCATGTCCTGCACCATCTGCTTGTCGGCGAGCCGCGTGCCGCTCGCCGTCCGCGACACCGCGCGCTCGCACAGCATGTCGAACGCCCGCCGGGACTGGCCCAGCCAGCGCATCGCGTGGTGGATGCGCCCTGGGCCGAGCCGCTGCTGGGCGAGCCTGAAGCCGTCGCCGGGGTTGCCGACCAGGTTCGTCGCCGGCACCCGGACGTCGCGGTAGAACACCTCGGCGTGGCCGCCGTAGATCTCGCCGCCGACGTCGGGGTGGTCCATCACCGGGATGTCGCGGGCCACGTCGACCCCCGGGGTGTCGGTCGGGACGACGATCATCGAGGCCCGTTGGTACGGGGGCGCGTCCGGGTCGGTCACCACCATCGCGATCAGGAAGTCCGAGCCGGTGGCGTTCGAGGAGAACCACTTGTGGCCGTTGATGACGTAGTCGTCGCCGTCGCGCACGGCCCGGGTGGACAGCATCGTCGGGTCCGCACCGGCGCCGGGCTCGGTCATCGAGAAGCAGGACCGCAGCTCACCGCGCAGCAGCGGGTGCATCCAGCGTTCCTTCTGCTCCGGCGACCCGCCGATCGCGAGCAGCTCGGCGTTGCCCGAGTCGGGGGCCCGGTTGCCGAACACCCCCGGCGCGTAGCGGCACTGGCCGAGGATCTCGTGCATCAGCCCGAGGGAGACCTGGCCGAACCCGCCGCCACCGAGCTCCGGGGGCAGGTGCGCGGCCCACAGGCCCTGCTCCTTGACCTGCTCCTTGAGCGGGGCGGTGATCCGGGCGAAGGTCTCCCGGTCCAGGTCGAGGGTCTCGAGCGGGATGATCTCGTCGCGGACGAAGCCGCGCATCCACTTCAGCTTCTCCTCGAACTCCGGATCGGTGCTGAAGTCCCACGCCATCGCGTCCGCCTCCCGACGAGCCTCGTTGCCACTGCGAACGTAACCCAGCCCGCCACGACGTGGACAGGGCCGCCGCCGAGCCGGTGGTCGACGGGGTCGGTGGTCGGTGGTGCCGGTGGCCGGCGGTGCGGTGGTCGGTGGTGCCGGTGGCCGGCGGTGCGGTGATCGACGGGGCCCGGTGCTCGGTGGTGCCGGTGCTCGGTGGTGCCGGTGGCCGGCGGTGCGGCGATCGACGGAGCAGGTTGTCGACGGAGCCGGCCGTCGGTGGCCGGCCGAACCGGTGATCGGCGATGCGCGCGGTGATCCGCTCCGCGCGCGCGTCCGGACACGCGCGCGGAGTGGATCACCGCGCGGACGGCGGATCACGCGCGGGCTCGCGATCACGCTGCGGTCGGGATCACCGTGCGGTCGGGATCACCGTGCGGTCGGGATCACCGTGCGGTCGGGATCACCGTGCGGTCGGGATCACCGTGCGGTCGGGATCACCGTGCGGTCGGGATCACCGTGCGGTCGGGATCACCGTGCGGGCGGGACCACCGTGCGCGGACGGCGGGTCACCGGGCGGGCGGGTCCACCGTGCGGGCGGGATCACCGTGCGCGGACGCCGGGTCACCGGGCGGGCGGGGCGATTGCGTGCCCGGGCGCCGGCGGGGAGGCTCGGGGGATGACCGACGAGGCTCCCGTCCCCGTCCACCCGGCGGGTGTCCCGGCCGACCTGGTGGACCTGTCCTACGAGCCGCTGACCCCCACGGCGTTCCTCGACCGGGCCGCGGCGGCGCACGGCGACCGGGTCGCGGTCGTCGACGGCGACCTGCGGTTCACCTACACCGAGTTCCGCGACCGCTGCCGGCGCCTGGCGGGCTCGCTCGCCGCGCTGCACGACGGGCGCCCGGTCGCGGTCCTCGTGCCGAACACCCACGTCGGGCTGGAGGCGGCGCACGCGGTCCCGTGGTCGGGGACGGCGCTGGTCGCGGTCAACACCCGGCTCTCGGCGGGCGAGGTCGCCTACATCCTGGAGCACTCCCACGCCTCGGTGCTGGTGGCCGACCCGGTGTTCGACGACCTCGTCGCCGAGGTCGTCACCCGCCTCGACACCCCGCCGCACACGGTGCGGGTCGGCCCGGACTACGAGCGCCTCGTCGAGGAGGGGAAGCCCACCGCGGTGCGGCCCGCCGACGAGCGCGGCCTGCTGTCGATCAACTACACGTCCGGGACCACCGGGAACCCGAAGGGCGTGATGTACCACCACCGGGGCGCCTACCTGCAGGCGCTCGCGATGGTCGGCCACACCGGGCTGACCGCGTCGTCGGTGCACCTGTGGACGCTGCCGATGTTCCACTGCAACGGCTGGTGCTTCCCCTGGGCGGTCACCGCGGCCGCCGCCACCCACGTCTGCCTGCCGAAGGTCGAGCCGGCCCGGATCTGGGAGCTCGTGCGCGACCAGGGCGTCACCCACCTCAACGGCGCCCCCACCGTGCTGTCGATGATCGCCTACGCGCCGGAGGCCGGGCCGGTGGAGACCCCGGTGGCCGTCGCGACCGGGGGAGCACCGCCGAGCCCGGCGATCCTGCGCCGGATGGCCGAGCTCGGGTTCGAGGTGACCCACCTCTACGGGCTCACCGAGACGTTCGGCCCGGCGATGATCTGCGACTGGCGTCCGGAGTGGAACGACCTCGACGCCGACGCCCGGGCCCGGATGAAGGCCCGCCAGGGCGTCGGGAACATGATCGCCTGTGCGGTCCGGGTGATCGACGACGACGGCACCGACGTCCCCGCCGACGGGGAGACGACCGGCCAGATCGCGTTGCGCGGCAACAACGTGATGCTCGGCTACCTCGACGACGAGCAGGCCACCCGCGACGCCGCGCCGGACGGCTGGTTCCGGACCGGCGACATCGGCGTCATGCACCCCGACGGCTACGTCGAGCTCCGTGACCGCTCGAAGGACGTGATCATCTCCGGTGGGGAGAACATCGCCAGCGTCGAGGTGGAACAGGCCATCGCCGACCACCCGGCCGTGCTGGAGGTCGCGGTGATCGCCGTCCCCGACGAGCGGTGGGGCGAGGTCCCGGCCGCGTGGGTGACCCTGCGCGAGGGCGAGAGCGCCACCGAGGACGAGATCGTCGAGCACGTGCGCGGGCGACTGGCGCGGTTCAAGGCCCCCAAGCGGGTCACCTTCGCCGAGCTGCCGAAGACCTCCACCGGGAAGATCCAGAAGTTCGTGCTGCGCGAGGAGGCGTGGGCAGGGGAGGAACGCCGGATCCGCTAGCGGTGACGTGCCCCCGCGGGAGACGGCGACCGGGTCAGGGCGGGTCGGCCACCGGCGCGTCCCGCCGCACCAGCGACAGGGCCGTCTCACCGCCCATCGGCACTCGGTGGGCCCGGGGTGGTGACCCGCCTCGGTCACCACGAGGACCACGTGCGTGCCCGGCGCGACCCGGGCGCCGTCCACCGGGACGGCGAGCCGGCTGTCGGGTCCGGTCACCGCCCGGGCCAGCTCGGCGCCGCCGGCGTCGATCACCGTGCCGACCGCTCCGGCCAGCGGCCGCCCGCGGCCGTCCCGGACGATCCCGCGCCCACGGGTGGGACGCCGCGCATCCGACCGTCGGCGTGGGCGTCGACGGGGGAGCCGACCGCGGTGTCGGGATCCGCGGTGACCCGAGCCGGCCGTCGTTCGGCTGCGGCGAGCACGAGCGCGAGGAGCGCGGCGACGACCGCCGACCCCGCGAGGAGCACCCACCCGGCCCGGACCGAGCCGAACTCCGACGGCAGCCCGGTGGTGTGCACGCCGATCACCGAGACGAGCAGGGCCACGCCCAGCACGGACCCGACCTGGCGGGCGGTGTTGATCAGCGACGAACCCGAACCCCACTGCGGTGCGGGCAGCGCGGAACCGACCACGGACGAGAGCGTGGGCAGGATCAGCCCGACGCCGAGCCCGGTGAGCAGCTGCCCGGGGAGCATGCCTGCGGCGTAGTCGGGCGTGAGGCCCAGGTGGGCCAGCCACCAGACGGGCCCGGCCGCGAAGGCGAGGGCACCGAGTGCCGCCGTCGCACCGGTCCCGATCCGCGCCGACAGCTGACCGGCGAGCCTCGATACGACGACCACGACCATCGGCCCCGGTGCGGGGGCCAGGCCCGCGAGCTGCGCCGTCCAGCCCCAGGTCCCGGTCAGGTAGAGCACGTTCACGACCAGCATCCCGGCGAACCCGCACGTGAAGGCCACCATCGTCAGCGCGGCGAACCCGACGGCCGGCACCCGGACGACGGCGAGGTCCAGGGCCGGGACGGCGTGCCGCCGCGACCGCAGGACGACCGCGACCAGGCCGAGGACCGCGATCCCGCCGGCGGTGAGGACCTCCGCCGAGAGCCACCCGTGATCCGGAGCGCGGACCAGGGCGAAGGCGAGCGCGCCGATGCCCACGACCAGGGCCAGGGCGCCGAGCAGGTCGGGCATCCCGGTCGGTGCGACGTCCGACTCGCGCAGCACCCGCGCCCCGGCCAGCAGCGCCGCGACCCCGACCGGGACGTTCACCAGGAACACCCAGTGCCACGACGCCTGCACGAGCAGCCCGCCCAGGGGTGGGCCCAGCGCCGCGGCGACCGCGCCGATCGAGGCCCACGCGCCGACGGCGCGGCTGCGGTGCTCGGCCGGGTACGCGGCGAGCAGCAGCGACAGCGAGGTGGGCATGACGAACGCCGCCCCCACGGCCTGCACCGCCCGCGCCGCCACCAGCAGCCACACGGTCGGCGCCACCGCGCACGCGACCGACGCGAGCGTGAACACGGCGAGCCCGGTCAGGAGGATCCGCTTGTGCCCGAAGCGGTCGCCGAGCCGCCCGGCGAGGGCGAGGAACGCCGCGAACACCACCGTGTAGCCGTTGAGGATCCACGACATCTGCCCGAGGTCGGTGCCGGGGAACGACGCGCGGATGTCGGGGAAGGCGATGTTGACGATGAACAGGTCGAGGCTGGACAGGAACGCCGCCGCAGACGTGATCAGCAGCACGGCACCGGGCCGGGGCGCGGTCATGGGTGTCCTCTCGTGACGGACCGATCGGTCCGACCCGGCGTACGGGCAGGTGGGACGGGTACGACGGGTCGTGGGGTCAGGCCCCGACGAGGTGCCGGGTGAGCCGTACAGCGGTGTCGGCGCCGCGCCGGACGTCGGCCGGGTCGCGGTGGGCGGCCTGCATGAACAGCCCGTCGACGAGCAGGCAGAGCTCGTCGGCGAGCCGGCCGGGGTCGTCGGTCCCGAGCTCGCCGACCAGTCCGTCGATGATCGCCCGAACGTCCGCCAGGTGTTCCCGGGCCAGGACCGCGGGTGTGTCGGCCCCGGCGGCGGTGTCGGCGGCGTCGGTGGTACCCGCGGCGTCGTCGGCGGGGAACTCGACGAGGTAGTTGCGGAAGGCGCAGCCGCGCGAGCCCGTGCGGGTCACCAGGTCGCCGAGCTCGCCGACCAGCGCGACCAGACGGGCGCGCGGGTCGTCGCCCGCCGCGTCGAGGGCCCGGTGGATCGCGTCCGCCCGACGCTCGCGGACCCGGGCGAGGTAGCCCGCGACCAGGTCGTCCTTGGTGGTGAAGTGCTGGTAGAGCAGGTTCTTCCCGGTACCCGCCTCGTCGATGATCCGGTTCATCCCGATCGCGCGGACCCCGTGCGCGTAGAACAGCCGCGACGCGGTGGTGAGGATGCGCTCCCGGGTGCCCGGGGCGGGGGTGCGAGCCATCCGTCGATGGTAACGGACCGATCGGTCCGGGTGCGCCGTCGTGCCGGGGCCGGCCGGTCCCGCTCCGGGTGCCGGCATCAGAAACGGCTCGCGGCGGCGTCGTCGTAGGGGACCGGTGCGCCGCGCTCGGCCCACAGGCGCTCGCCCGGGGTCCCGGGGCCCGGTGGGCGCATCCCCTGGATGAGCCAGAGGTCACGGGAGGTCTCGTCGACGTGGAGCTCCCAGTCCAGGGAGCGCTCGGCCATGAAGGGGGTCAGGAGGTCGCCGACCCGCCCGATCAGACGGTCGCGCGCGGACGCGTCGGGCAGGGTGCGGGCGATGTGGTCCACCTGGATCCGGACGAACCGCTCCCGGGGGGGCTCCGCCGATGAACAGGGCGCCGGGCTCGGCCGCCTGGAACACCACGCCGACGTAGAACGACGGCAGCACGGAGTAGATCCCCGTGATGCCCTCGGCCAGGGTGCGTCGGTCGTCGGGGCCGAGGCAGTCCGCGCTGTGGTGGACGGTCCAGAGGGGCATGGGGCGCCTTCCGTCGGTGCCGGGTCGGGTCGACCATTGCGGACCGATCAGTCCCGGACCAAGCGGTCCGGTTCGTGCGGAGGCGTCCCCGGCGGGCGGTCCACCGGAGGACCGGGGAAGGGGCGGTCAGGACAGCGCGCTCAGCGAGCGCCACTCGTCCCAGGGGATCGTCCAGTCGTAGAGGTCGCCGTCGCGGGCGGTCAGCGGCTGCGAGCTGCCGGTCACCTCGACCGGGTCGCCGAACACGGCGCCCGCGAAGAACTCCTTCGCGTCACGGGTGGACAGGTTGATGCAGCCGTGGCTGACGTTGCGGTTGCCCTGTGCCCACGACGAGGCGGGGTTGGCGTGGATGAACTCGCCGTTGTTGGAGATCCGGACCGCCCAGAACTGGGGCTCGTCGACGTAGCCGTAGTCGGGGTTGCTCATCAGCACCTTCTCCGACCTGGCCATGACCACGTGGATGCCCGAGCGGGTCACCCGGCGGGGGTCGGACTCCAGGCCGTAGGAGGCGTCGTAGCGGGCGACCTCCGCGCCGTCGCGGACGACGACGATCGCGTGGCTGCGGGTGTCGGCCTTCACGATCTGGCTGCGTCCCACGGTGAAGGTCCGGTCCAGGTCCTCCGTCATGAAGGTGCCGTCGCCCAGGTCGAGGCCGCGCAGCGCGCCCCGCACGTGGACCTGCGTGTGCGCGGGCCAGTAGGCCTTCGGGCGGTAGTGCACCCGCGAGCCCTCGGCGGTGTCGGGCAGCCACGCCCAGGCACCCTCGACCGTCCGCGACGCGGTGACACGCAGCGCCCGCTCGACGGTGGCCTTCGCGGCGTCGGGGAGCTTCTCGCCGAAGGTGAGCACGACCGGGGCGCCGATGCCGACCTCGCCGCCGTCGCGGATGTTCATGGTGGCGTCGACGGTGTCGTCGGGGTCGACGGTGGTGAACGGGGCCGGGGGCACCGGGCGCCGGTCCTGCGGGCCCAGCACCCAGCTGCCCGACCAGTGGTAGGTGGTGGCGAGGTCCAGCGGCTCGGTGGCGGTCCAGCTGCGGCCGTCGGGGGACAGGGTGCCCGCGACGGTGACCGGCCCGTCGTCGCCGTCGGCGGTGAGTGCGACGCCGTCGAGGGTCCCGGTGCTGACCTCGGTGCGGACCGGGCTGCGCGGGGCGACCGGGGCACCGCCGGCCGGGACGCTGGTGAGGACCTCGGGGACGGGGGGTGCGGGCGGCACGGCCGGGGCCGGACGGAGGCGGTCGACGGCACCGGCGAGGTTGCGGGCCAGCGAGTCGACGCCGCCGCCGACGGTGTCACCGATCCGGCCGCCCGCCATCGCGGCGGTCCCGCCCGCGAGCAGGACCACCAGTGCGACCAGCGAGGTCGCGAGCACCGCCCAGGTGCGGCGGTGCACCGAGCGTCGCCGCCGGCGTGGGGTGTGGCGCCCGCGCGAGTGCTCCCAGGACCTCGACATGCCGAGGATGATGGCCCGCATGTCACCCACACGGGCGGTACGACACCCCGACGACATGTGATCGTTGCCCGGGCGCGTCCGGGGCGCCGACGTGACAGGGTTCCGGCCATGAGCTACGACGTCGCCGCCGTCCGCAGCCGTTTCCCCGCCCTGCGCGCCGGGATCGCCCACTTCGACGGGCCCGGCGGCTCCCAGGTCCCCGACGCCGTCGCCGGGGCGGTGGCCGCCGCCATGACCTCGCCGCTGGCCAACCGCGGGACGGTCACCAGCGGTGAGCGCGCCGCCGACGCGATCGTGCTCGGCGCCCGCGCCGCGACCGCCGACCTGCTCGGCGCGGACCCGCGCGGGATCGTGTTCGGGCGCAGCATGACCGCGCTGACCTTCGACCTCGCCCGCACGCTGGCCGCGACCTGGTCGCCGGGCGACGAGATCGTCGTGACCCGCCTCGACCACGACGCGAACATCCGCCCCTGGGTGACCGCCGCGCAGGCGGCCGGGGTGACGGTCCGGTGGCTCGACTTCGACCCCGCCACCACCGAGCTCGACGACGTGACGCCGCTGCTGTCCGACCGCACCCGGCTCGTCGCGGTGACCGGGGCGTCCAACCTGGTCGGGACCCGCCCCGACCTGCCCGCGATCGCCGCAGCCGTGCATGCCGCCGGGGCGCTGTTCATGGTCGACGGCGTGCACCTGACCGCCCACGCCCCGATCGACGTCGCCGCGGTCGGCGCCGACTTCTACGCCTGCTCGCCCTACAAGTTCCTCGGCCCGCACTGCGGGGTGCTCGCCGCCGACCCGGCGCTGCTGGAGACCCTGCGCCCGGCGAAGCTGGCGCCGTCGAGCGACGCGGTGCCCGAGCGCTTCGAGCTCGGCACCCTGCCCTACGAGCTGCTCGCCGGGACCACCGCCGCCGTCGAGTTCCTCGCCGCCCTGGACCCGTCGGCGACCGGGGACCGCCGGGCGCGGTTGCAGGCGTCGATGGCCGCGGTGGAGGAGCACGAGCGGCCGCTGCGCGAGCGCATCGAGACCCACCTCGCCGCCCTGCCCGGGGTCACGGTGCGCTCCCGGGCGGCCCGGCGGACCCCGACCCTGCTGGTGACCTTCGACGACCGCGACGCCGCCGACGCCTACCGGCACCTGGCGCAGCGACGGATCGCGGCGCCCGCCTCGTCGTTCTACGCGCTCGAGTGCTCGCGGCGGCTCGGCCTGGGGGACACCGGATCCCTGCGGATCGGGCTCGCCTGCTACACCGACGACGCCGACGTCGACCGGCTCCTGGACGGGCTCTCCGACTTCGTCGGGGCCTGATCCACATATGTGAGACTGTTCAGGTGACGCGTCCTCGGTGGGTCCTCGCGGCCCTGCTCGCACTGTCCGTCGTCGCCGGGTGCTCGGCACCCGCCGCGGCACCGCAGGCCCCCGGCGGGACCGGAGCGGCGGCACAGGACTGCGTGCCCGGCGCCGGATCCGCCCCGGACGACACGGTCGCCTTCGGCCACGCCACCAACGTCACGATCACCGGCGGCGACGGCTACCGGGTCCTGACCGTCCGCACGCCCTTCCCGGGTGGGCAGCCGCAGTCGGTCGTGCTCGTCGGCTGCGGACAGGGCGACCCGGCGCTGCCCGCGGCGCTCGCCGGGGCCCCGGTGGTGCACACCCCGGTGAGCGGGATCTTCGCCGGCTCGACCACCCAGCTGCCGATGATCACCGAACTGGGTGGGCTCGACCGGATCACCGGCGTCGGCGGGGCCGCGCTGGTCACCGACCCGGCCGTGCGCGGTCGCGTCGAGTCCGGTGCCGCCGTCGACTTCGCGCCGAACTCCACGATCGACGCCGAGGCCGTCGTCGCCGCCGCGCCGCCGGTCGTGCTGTCGGCGGGGACCGACGACCCGGCCTTCCCGGCGCTGGCCGCCGCCGGGATCCCGGTGGTCGGCTGGGCGGACTACCTGGAGACCGGCCCGCTCGGCCAGGCCGAGTGGATCAAGGTCGTCGGTGCGCTGACCGGGCAGGACGCCCGCGCCGCGGAGGTCTTCGACGGCATCGCGGGCCGCTACACCGACCTCGCCGGTCGCGTGCGCGGCCTGCCGCCGACCCCGATCGTCGCCGGGCAGCCCTACCAGGGCACCTGGAACGTCCCGGCCGCCGAGTCGACCGCGGGCATCCTCTTCCGCGACGCCGGCGCCACCTGGCTGGGCGCCGGGATGCCCGGCACCGGCACCCAGGCGCAGTCGCTGGAGCGGGTGCTGGCCGACGACGGCGACGCCCGCATCTGGCTCGCCGACGGCCCGTTCGCCACGACCGCCGACGTCGCGACACTCGACCCGCGGCTGTCCTCGCTCGCCGCGGCCCGCCCCGGCGGGCAGCTGTGGACCCGCGACAGGGCCACCACCGCCGACGGCGGCAACGCCCTCTACGAGCGCGGCGCGCTCCACCAGGACGAGATCCTCGCCGACCTCGTCGCGATCCTGCACCCGCAGGCCCTGCCCGGGCACGCGTTCACCTACTACCGGCAGGTGCCCGCCGGATGAGGCCGGCCGCGCCGGCGTCGCCCGCTCCGGCGACCCGGGTCCCGGACCGGGCCGGACAACGCTCGGGACGCCGGGCGCCGCTGGTCCTGGCCGTGCTCGCCACCGGTGTCGTCGTGCTGTTCGCCCTGGCCGTCTCGACCGGGTCGGTGGTGATCGGGCTCGACCGGACGCTGTCGGCGCTGCTCGGCATCGGCACCACCGACGCCCGGCTCGACCTGCTCGTCACCGACCTGCGGGTCCCGCGGGCGGTGACCGCGGCGGCCGTCGGCGTCGGGCTGGGCACCGCGGGGCTGCTCACCCAGACCCTGTTCCGCAACCCGCTGGCCGAGCCCTACGTACTCGGGGTCAGCGCCGGAGCCGGGCTGGGCGTCGCGCTGGTGACCACGCTCGGCGCGGCCGCGGGGACCGCCGCGTTCG
The DNA here is from genome assembly GCF_056341085.1 of Pseudonocardia sp. 2-7. Classification (NCBI taxonomy): domain Bacteria; kingdom Bacillati; phylum Actinomycetota; class Actinomycetes; order Pseudonocardiales; family Pseudonocardiaceae; genus Pseudonocardia; species Pseudonocardia sp. 2-7. The sequence goes on along the minus strand of NZ_CP094507.1, from coordinate 3,294,778 downwards.
CCACCGGCGGGCTCGGCGCCGCACCGGTCGTCGGGGGGCGGCTCACGACGGTCGTGGCCGCGGCGGTCGGTGCCGCCGCCGTGCTCGCGCTGGTGCTGGCACTGTCGCGGTTCGCCCGGTCGGTCACCGCACTGCTCGTGATCGGCGTGATGCTGGGGTCGGCGGTCACCTCGGTGGTCAGCCTGCTGCTGGTCTGGACCGACCCGCGCACCGCGCAGCAGTACCTGATGTGGGGCCTCGGCTCGGTGTCCGGCGTCGGCCGCGGCGAGCTGCCGGTCCTCGGCGGGATCGTCGCGGCCGGGCTGCTGGCGGTGATCCTGCTGGCCAAGCCGCTCGACGGGCTGTTGCTCGGCGACGACTACGCCCGCACCGCCGGTGTCGACGTCGCCCGGGTGCGGCTGGTCGTGCTGCTCGTCGCCGCCGTACTGGCCGGGACGGTCACCGCGTTCTGCGGACCGATCGGGTTCCTCGGCATCGCCGTGCCGCACCTCGCCCGGATGGCGGTCGGCACCTCGCGGCACCGGGTGCTCGTCCCGGCCACCGCCCTGACCGGTGCGCTGGTCGGGCTGGCCTGCGCGGTCGTCGCGAACCCGCCGGGGCTGGGCACGGTGATCCCGCTGAACGTGGTGACCTCGCTGGTCGGGGCGCCGGTCGTGATCGCGGTGCTCCTGCGCTCCCGACGCCTGGGCGCGGCCTGGTGAGCGCCGGGCTGGTGCTGTCCGGGCTCGACGTCGGGTACGCCGAGGGCGGGGCGCTGCGCCGCGGCCGGGTGCGCCCGGTGCTGTCCGGGGTGGACGCCGTCGCCGCACGGGGCGAGCTGACCGTGCTGCTCGGGGCGAACGGCGCGGGCAAGTCCACCCTGCTGCGGACCCTCGCCGGGCTGCTGCCCGCGCTGGGCGGCACGGTCACCCTCGACGACACCGACCTGCTCGGGCTGCGCGCACCGGAGCGGGCCCGCCGGGTCGGGGTGGTGCTGACCGACCGGCCGGACCCGGGGCAGCTGACCGGCCGCGACGTCGTCGAGCTGGGGCGGCTGCCGCACACCGGCGCCACCGGCGTGCTCACCGCCGACGACGAGGCCGCCGTCGACGCCGCGATCGACGCGGTCCGCGCCGGCCCGCTGGCCGGACGCCCGCTGGCCCGGATGTCCGACGGCGAGCGGCAGCGGATGATGGTCGCCCGCGCACTGGCCCAGCAGCCCTCGCTGCTGCTGCTCGACGAGCCGAGCGCGTTCCTCGACGTCTCCTCCCGGGTCGCGCTGCTCGGCACGCTGCGCCGGCTGGCGGGAGAGCAGGACCTCGCGGTGCTGTTGTCCACCCACGACCTGGAGCCGGCACTGCGTCTGGCGGACCGGGCCTGGCTGCTCGACGGCGCGGGCGCGCTGCACACGGGGACGCCCGGTGAGCTGGCGGCCTTCGGGGCGGTGGGGGCGGCGTTCGACACCGACGAGCTGGCCTTCGACGCGCCCACCGGCACCTTCCGCCTCCGCACCCCAGGGTGACCGCGTCCGCGCCGCCCTTCCCGCACCCGGCCGCGCCGCCGGCGCCACCGCTCCCGGCCGCCCGGGAGGTACCCGGTCCGACGGCGGGCGGCCGCCGCCCCACCGGACCCGCGCCGCATGGCGTCCGACCGCACCGCACACCTCCGGACATGGGCGGCGGGACCGGAACCTGTGCGACGCCGCGCGTGTGCCGCGGGTGCGGGGTCGGAGCGCGGGATGAGTCGGAGCTGCGGAACGGACGCCGGACAGTGGTGTGGATCACTCGGATGGGGTCGAGACCGGCGGATGCGGGCCGGTCGTGCACGACCGGCCGCGCCGACGGCGCGGCGCCCGGTCCCGGTACCGCAGTCCGGTCGGGGTGTCCGTGGCGTCGTCGGGCACGACGCGGCCCGGAGTCGCTAGGTTCGCGCCGGACGCGCCGCCCGTCCGGGTGCGCGCATCGGAACACGAGGAGATGCGATGACGCACGCCGCGAGCGCGGCCGAGCTCGAGTCGCTGCTGCTGACCCGGTCGCTCGACGACCCGGAGCTCGCCGCGGCCACCGAGCGGACCCCCGACATCCGGGTCCTGCCCGACGTGTCCGTGGTCAAGGTCGGCGGCCAGAGCTTCATGGACCGCGGCCGCGAGGCCGTGTTCCCGCTGGTCGAGGAGCTCCTGGAGGCCCGGTCCGCGCACCGGCTGCTGATCGGCACCGGCGGCGGCACCCGGGCCCGGCACGCGTATTCCCTGGCCGCCGGGCTCGGCCTGCCCACCGGTGTGCTCAGCTCGGTCGGCAGCGCCGTCGCCGGGCAGAACGCCACCATGCTCGGCTACCTGATGGCCCGGCACGGGGTGCCGGTCGCCGGGGGCGGGTTCGACGCGCTGCCGCTGTCGCTGTCCGAGGTCCGCGCGGCGATCTTCGCCGGCATGCCGCCGTACGCCATGTGGCAGCCGCTGCCCGACGAGGGCGTCATCCCGCCCTACCGCACCGACGCCGGCTGCTACCTGGTCGCCGAGACCTACGGCTGCAAGAACATGATCTTCGTCAAGGACGAGGACGGTCTCTACACCGCGAACCCGAAGAACGACCCGTCGGCGACCCTGATCCCCGAGATCACCGTCGACGAGCTCGTCGAGCGGGACCTGCCCGACCTGATCGTCGAGCGCCCGGTGCTGGAGCTCATGCGGCACGCGACGCACGTCCGCTCGATCCAGATCGTCAACGGTCTCAAGCCCGGCAACCTCACCCGCGCGCTCGCCGGCGAGCACGTGGGCACGATCATCACCGCGGGAGACGCCCGATGAGCACCACCCACCCCAAGGACGTCGAGTCCCCGCTGGCCCGCCAGACCCTGCTCGACCGCGAGCAGGTCCGCCCCGTCGACCAGCAGCAGCCGGTCATCCGGATGCTGCCCCGCCTGCGCGTGGTCGTGCTCGGCGGCCGCTCGATCGTCGACCGCGGCCGCGACGTGCTGCTGCCGCTCGTCGAGGAGCTGCGCGCCGCGATCTCCGGCGACCCGCTGCTGATCGCCACCGGTGCCGGGATCCGTGCCCGGCACGCGCTCGGCGTCGGCCTCGACCTCGGCCTGCCGACCGGTGCGCTCGCCGAGATCGCCGGCCGTGAGGCCGAGCAGAACGGGCACCTGGTCGCCGCGCTGCTCGCCGAGCAGGGCGTCGCCTACCTCGGGCACGACACCGTCGCCCACCAGCTGCCGGTGCACCTGGCCGCGTCGAACGCCGCCGTCACCAACGGCTACCCGCCCTACGGCGTGCACGAGCTGCCGACGGCGGCCGGGAAGATCCCGGCCCACCGCACCGACACCGGCGCGCTGCTGCTGGCCGACGCGTGGGGCGCGGCCTCGCTGACCTACGTCCGCGACGTCGGCGGCGTGCTCGACGGGGACACCCTGCTCCGCGAGGCGTCCGCGGCCGACCTGCTCGCCGACGCCGCCCGGACCCTGCCGATCGACCGCGAGGCGCTGCGCACGCTGCAGCGCGCCCGGCACGTCCGGTCGGTGCAGATCATCGACGGGACCGTCGCCGGGAACCTGACGAAGGCCCTCGCCGGGGAGCACGTGGGGACCGTCGTCTCGGCCTGACCTCCGGATCGATCAGTACCTCAGGGCGGTCGGGGGACGGGCGAACAGCGCTGAGGTACTGATCGACATCGGCGTGGCCCGGGACTCGGCGGGCGCGGCCCGGGCGGCGCCGGGGCGGGGTCGGGCAGCCGGGCCTCAGCCCACCGGGACCGGCGGGACCGGCGGAGCGGCACCGGGCTCCGTGCGTCGCCGCCGTCGTCGCCCGGCGACGAGTGCGGCGGCCGTCAGGAGCACCAGCCCGGCTACGGCCGCCACGAACGGCACCGAGGCCGGGTCCCCGCCGTAGGCGCCGATCGTCACGAACGCCACCGCCGAGGGCGCCACCCCGAGCACCGACCCGGCCAGGTAGTCACGCAGCCGGATCGCGGTCAGCCCGCAGGCGTAGCTCAGCACCGGGAACGGGATCACCGGCAGCAGCCTGCCCCCGGCGACGGCCCACAGCCCGCCCCGGCGCAGCCGCGCGTCGAGACGGCGGATGCGGGCGCTGCCGATCCCGGCGACGACCTCGCGGCCCAGCGTCCGCGACAGCACGAAGCCGATCAGCGAGCCCACGGCGACGGCGGTCATCGTCGTCGCCAGGCCGACGGGCAGGCCGAACAGGACCCCGGCGGCGATGCCCATCACGGTCGCGGGCGCCGGGACCAGGGTGAACCCGACGAACAGCAGGGTGAACAGGACCGGTGCCGCCCAGCCCGCGGACGCCGTCGTCGCACGGACGCCCTCGACCGTCGGCCAGCCGGTGACCAGCAGTACCGCGGAGCCCGCGGCCACCAGCGTCACCAGCAGCACGGGCCGCCACCATCGGGCCACCGTCGACCACCTCCACCCGGGTCTACGAGTACGGGTACCCGCGGGGTTCGGGTGAGCACCGGCACGGACCGGTGAACGGCGACCGGTGTGCGGCGGACGACGGTGTCCGGTATGACACAGTCTCGGCCTGATGAGACGTCCTGCGCGCACCCGCACCCTGCTGGGGTGGATCGCCGTCGCGTTCGTCGGGGCGTGGATCGTCGGGACCGTCACGCTGATCGCGGCGGCGGGGGAGCGCGGTGCCGACGACCGGGCCGCGCTCTACGAGCGGGGCGAGGCCGCGCTGCGGACCCCCGACGGTGGCGGCGCCCGGCTGCACGAGCTGCTGCTCGACGCCCCGGACCGCGGATTCGTCGACGACTACGTCGAACGCCTCCAGGCGGCCGGGGCGCCCGCCGTGCTGCCCACCGGGCCGGACCGGGTCGAGGTGCGCTCGGGACCGGTGCTGGTGACGTTGTCGGTCACCGAGGAGGCGGGCCGCTGGTACTTCAGCCTCCTGCCGCCCGGGGAGCGGGAACCGGGCTGACCACCGGGCGCCACCACGGCGTCCGCGACCGGGGCGCCGGCCCGGGGCCGGCCGCGACGACGACACCGGGGAACCCGGTCAGCAACCGCGGCACCGCGCGGCGCAGCCGTCGCACGGCGGCGGCGCCGTCGACGTCGTCGAGGCGCGCCTGCAGGAACAGCCCGCCCTCGTGGCGCGCGGTCCGCACCCGGGACAGCTCGGGCAGCGTCCGCGCCAGCACGCGCAGCTCCTCGGCGGTGAGGGGACAGCCACCGACGACGACCGTCGCGGTGAAGGGGCGCGTCCCGTCGTGCTCCGAGCTCATGGAGTCCCCTACGAGCGGAGCCCCCGTCCGGATGCGGTCCCGGCCGGGAGATACCCACTTCTCATGACGCCGGGACCTGGGGTTACTCCGTCCGCAGCAGCTCCGTGACGTCCGTCCGGAACTGCATCGCCCGGTAGGGCCAGTTGGTCGTGGTGTTCCACTGGCTGACGACCAGGTGCAGGTCGTCGAGCGTCGAGCCGGGGACGACGTAGCCGCCGTAGAGCTGTGCGACGCGGCCGGTGGCGTGGTCCTCGTCGTCCCAGCCGCAGCCGGTGAGCACCGTGGTCCGCGGGGCGCGGTGCAGGTCGGCGTTCGGGCGGTCGAGCAGCAGTGTGTCGATCCGGTAGTTCCCGGCGTCGAAGACGGTGAGCAGCAGGTGCTCGCGACCGTCCGGGCCGGGCACCCGGCGCAGGTTGAGCTCGCCGAACGCGCCGGGGAGGGTCAGCGTCGGCGGGTTGCCCCAGTCCCAGCGCTCCCCGGCGAAGCCCCACGGCTCCCACGCGTCGCGGTCGGTGATCCGGTCGGCGGGCACCCGGTGCAGCAGCAGGCCGTCGCGGCGCTGGAAGCCGGTGGTGTAGGCGTAGACGTAGCCGTCGCCGCCCTCGCACCAGGTCAGCTGCTGGAACAGGCCGTCGTGGTGGTCGCCGGGCCAGTCGCAGCCGGTCCGCTGCCAGGTGACGCCGTTGTCGCGGGAGGCGACGATCTCGCTCCACAGCACGTTGCCGAGGCCCTTGTTGGCCATGACGTGCAGGTACATCGTGTCGCCGACGGTGATGACGTCGGCCGGCAGGATCGTGGTGACGCGCCGGTGCAGCCGGAACCAGTTCGTCGCCGGCTTGCTGACCAGGCGGCAGGCGTAGTCGGCCGTGTCGCCGCCGGAGCCGGTCCAGCGCAGGCCGCCGCGGACGTCGTCGGGGTCGGCGAACAGCACGACCGGGGAGCGCCAGCCGGGCCCGCCGACACCGGCCCGGTCGAACGTGTCGCCGAAGACGGCGACCAGGCGCCCGTCCGGGGCGGTGGCGAGGATGCCGAGGTCGGTGCCGCCGATCCCGAACCGGTCGGTGTACCCGGGCCCGGTCAGGTCGGCGATCTTGGTCGTGACGGCCATGGCGCGACCCTACGGGCGGTACCGCGCGATCGCGTCGCGGGTCGCGGGCAGCGCGAACACCTCCGCGAAGGTGTCGACGCTCGCCTCCACCGAGCCGGTGATGCCCTGCTCGCGCCAGGTCTCGAGCAGCTCCTTCTGCGCCGACAGGACCTCGCGGGTCGGGGCGAGCAGCGTCGCGACGAGGTCGTCGACGGCGGCGTCGAGCCCGGCGGGGGAGTCGACGAGCCGGTTCACCAGCGGCGCCGTCCCGGGCTCGTCGACCCGGTGCACGCTGCCGGTCAGGACCATCTCCTGGGCGAGTGCGGCACCGACGTAGCGGGGCAGCAGCGCCGCGTCGACCACCGACGGGATCCCGAGGCGCACCTCGGGCAGCCCCACCCGCACCCCGGCGTGGGCGACGCGCAGGTCGCAGGCCAGCGCCAGCTCGAACGCCGCACCGAGGCAGGCGCCGTTCAGCCGGGCGATCGTCGGCACCGGTGCGGTGCGCACCGCGCGCAGGCAGGTCGCGAGCCGGGTGATGATGGCGCGACCGTCGCCGGGGGCGGCGTCGCGGAACACGTCGAGGTGCATCCCGGCGCCGAACGCGCGGTCCCCGGCCCCGGTGACCACCACGACCCGCACCCGGTCCGGGAGGTCGGTGACGGCCCCGGTGATCGCGTCGACGTCGCCCGTGTGCAGTGCGTTGGCGGCCTCGGGACGGTCCAGGGTGACCGTCCGGACCGCGCCGTCGTCGTGCACCCGCGGAGTCCCCATCAGTGCACCGTCCACGGCGGCGGGGCCGTGCGTGGGGGGCGTCGCCGCAGCACCAGGACCAGCACCAGCAGCACGATCGCGCCGACGCCGGCCGCGACCGTCGTCAGGATCGCCAGGATCAGCGGGGCGATCCCGGCCGCGGCGACGACCAGCGCGACCCCGATCCCGCGTGCCCCCGGCGCGGCGGACAGCGTGAAGACGCCCGGCTCGTCGACCTCGAACGACCCGATCAGGAAGCCGGAGCGGGCACCGACGGAGTAGGTCTCGTCCATCGTCGCCGGGACCAGCGGCACCGGGCCGGACGGGCCGGTCACCGTCGGGAGCGCGTCGGCGGAGCCGTAGCCGCTGCGGGTCTCCAGGTACACCCAGCGGGTCCCGGGCCCGGTGACCGCGACGGGACCGCCGGTGGTCGCGGGGACGGCGACGTCCGCGGGCAGCCCGGCCCAGCGCACCCAGGACAGCAGCGCCAGGAGCGCCAGCACCGCGACCGCCGCTCCGCCGATCCACCGCCATCCCCGGACCACGACGATCATCGGACCACAGCGGCGGCCGCGACGACAGGTCCTACCGGGCGGCCGCCGCGGCCACCGCGTCGGCGAACACCTGCGGCGCCTCGACCGGGACGAAGTGCCCGACGCCGTCGACGGGGGTGACGGTCACGTCGGCGAAGAACTCCCCGACCCGGTCGGACCAGTCGCGCGGGAACAGCGGGTCGTGCTCGGGCCACAGGAACGTCGTCGGGACGGTGACGCGGTCGGCCGGGTCGGGTGTGGTCTCGGCGAGTGAGCGGGCCACCGCGCCGCCGCCGGAGCGGTACCAGTTGATCGACGCGACGAACGCGCCCGGCGCCCCGTACGCGACGGCGAGCTGGTCGAGGCGCTCGTCGTCGGGGGTGAACTCCGGGCCGGACCAGTGCGACCAGAAGTGGCGCAGGTACGCGCGGGCGGCACGGGCGTCGCCGTCGACGAGCTCGCGGGCCAGGTCGAGCTGGTGGAAGGACTGGTACCAGAACTCGCGCACGGGCCGCTCCGCGAGGATCCGCCGCCCGACCCCCGGCGCGGGCGGGGTGACCACGAGCGCGCGCAGCAGGCCGGGCCGGTCCTTCGCGACCTGCTGGCCGACGCGGCTGCCGACGTCGTAGCCGGCGACGACCACCTCGGACAGGTCCAGCTCGACCAGCAGCGCCGTCAGCGAGCGCGCCTGCGCGGCCGCCGAGTACTGCTCGGCCGGGTCGCGGTCGTGGGAGTCGGACCCGCCGAACCCGCGCAGGTCCGGAACGACGACGTCGTGCGCGGGGGCCAGCCGCTCGGCGACGGCGGTCATGTCCGTCCGGTCGCCCGGCCAGCCGTGCAGCAGCAGGACCGGCGGCGCGCCGGGCTCGCCGTGACGGTCGTAGGCCAGTCGGAAGCCGTCGGCGGCGGCGGACAGGGGCATCGCGGGGACCCTCCGGGATCGTGGGACGGGCGGCTCGGTGTACCGAGAAATGATGATGGGGTGCCCGGGGCGCGACGGCGATACTCGCGCGTGTGAGTGAGCGCCGGAACCCCGACGTCGAGGTCGACTGGGACGACCCGGAGACCCCCACCCCGGGCTGGATGGGGTTCCTGCTGGCGCTGTGGCTGCTGCTCGCGCTCGCCTGCGGCTGGTTCGCCGTCGACGACCTGCGCCTGGCCACCGGCTCGGTCGGCGCGCCCGGGGTCCTGGAGGTCACCGACTGCACCGACCTGGGGGAGGGCCGCTACGACTGCAACGGCCTGTTCCTCCCCGACGCCGGCGGTGACCCGATCGCCGTCGACGCCTCGCCGGACTCGTCGGCCGGGGAGGTCGTCGCGGCGCAGCTGACCCCCGCAGGTGACCGTGCGGTGCCCACCGGGACGACCGGGGTGCTCGCCGCACTGACCCTGCCGTTCCTCGGCGTCGCCCTGCTCGGCTACCTGCCCTGGACGACGGCGGTGGTGCTCGGCACCCGCCGCGGCCGCCGCGGGCTCGCCGTGCTCGGGCACGTGGTGACGCTCGTCTTCGGGACCGCGACGATCGTCGGCCTGGTCCTCTCCTGACCAGTCCGGTCGATTTGTCGGGCTGTAACGGTTACCGTTCGCCGACCGTTCGGCCGACACGTCAGGGGGAACCGTGTCCCAGGCACCCACCACCGGAACGACGGAACGTCACCGTCTCCCGGTCCGGACGCTGGTCGCGGCGTCCATCGGCAACGCGGTCGAGTGGTACGACTGGACGATCTACGCGACGTTCTCGATCTACTTCGCGACGCAGATCTTCCCGCCCGAGAACGCGGCGCTGGCCCTCATCTCGACGCTCGCGACCTACGCGCTCGCCTTCTTCTTCCGGCCGCTGGGCGGTCTGCTGCTGGGCCGGTTCGCCGACCTCAGGGGCCGCCGGACCGCGATGCTGGTGACCATCCTGCTGATGGCGGGCGGGTCGTTCGTCATCGGCCTGCTGCCGACGTTCGCGATGATCGGCTGGTTCGCGCCGGTGCTGCTCCTGCTCGCGCGCATCGCGCAGGGCATGTCGCTGGGCGGCGAGGTCTCCAACGCCTCGGCCTACCTCGCCGAGATCGCCCCGCGCGAGCGGCGCGGGCGCTACTCGTCGTTCTTCTACATCTCCACCGGCACCGCGGTGCTGTTCGCCTCCCTCACCGGCTTCGTGCTGGCCGCGACGCTGACCGAGGACCAGCTGGCCTCCTGGGGCTGGCGGATCCCGTTCCTGCTCGGCGGGGTGCTCGGGATCATCGGGCTCTGGATGCGGCGCCAGATGAGCGAGACCGAGCAGTTCGAGGACAACAAGGAGTCCGCGGCCCGGATCCGCAACCCGCTGATGCTGACCCTGCGTGAGCACCCGAAGGCGGTCGCGCAGCTCGTCGGCTTCACGATCCTGCACACGCTCTGCTACTACACGTTCTTCTCCGCGCTGACCCCGTTCGCGACCCGCTCCCGCGGCGCCGACGCGACGGAGGTGTTCCTCGCGCTGTCGATCGCCACGGCGATCTTCGTGCTCCTGCAGTACCCGATGGGGGCCGCCGCCGACCGGTACGGCCGCAAGCCGCAGATGCTGGTCTGGTCCGCGGCCACCGCGGTGCTCGTCGTGCCGCTGTCGTTCCTGATCGGGCCCGGTTTCTGGAACATGTTCGTCGTGTTCGTCGTCGGGCTGGGGCTCTACACGGCGATGACCTCGGTCGCGCCGGCGATCATGAGTGAGCTGTTCCCGACCAAGGTCCGCGCCCTGGGCATCGGCGCCTGGTACAACCTGACCGTCGCCGTGTTCGGTGGGACCGCGCCGCTGGTCATCGCCTCGCTGCAGGAGGCGGACCTGGCGATCCTGTTCTTCGTCTACGTCGCCGTCGGGGCGGTGATCTCCTTCGTCGCGGTGCTGACCCTGCCGGAGACGAAGGGCTCCGCGCTGCGCTGACCGGTACTCTCCATCGAAACGTCGCCGTTTCGATGGAGAGCTCGCGATGACCAGCACCGCACCGGCCGACACGCTGCGCCACCTCGCGCACGGCGCCACGCTCGAGGAGGGCCTCGGCTTCTTCGACGCGCTGCCCGCCGTCCGCGTGGAGGAGATGCTCGGCGACTGGTCCGGCGGCGAGATCTCCACCGGCAACCCGATGGACGGGCTGCTGGGTCGCTTCGGCTGGCACGGCAAGCGGTTCGACGGCGTCGACGACGTCCACCCGCTCGTCATGGACCACCCCCGCGGCGGGCGGTTCTCGCTCAACCCCGCCCTGGTCCCGCTGCCCGCGCTGCTCCGGTACCCGGCCGCGCTGCGGAACGCGACCCTCGCGCGGATCGCCCGCACCGCGGGCCCCGCACTCGCCACCCGGGCGCCGAAGGCCCGGCTGCGCACCACCGAGTACCGCGGGGTCGCCAGCGCCACCATGTGCTACGACGACCTGCCGATCCACGACGTCTTCCGGCGCGTCGACGACGACACCGTCCTCGGTGCCATGGACATGCGCGGCCTCACCCACCCGTTCCTGTTCTTCCTGCGTCGCGAGTGACCAGTCGCTTCCCCGACGAGCGCCGCCGGGAGGTGCTCGCCGCGACCCGTGCCCTCGTCGCGGAACGCGGCTACTCCTCGACCACCGTCGAGGCCGTCGCCGCGGCGACCCGCACCAGCAAGGCGACGCTCTACCGGCAGTGGGGTGACAAGGCCGCGCTGGTGGTGGAGGCCGTCTCGGCGGGCAGCCGGATCGCGATCGATCGGATCGACACCGGGTCGCTGGCCGGGGACCTCGCCGCGGTCGTCGACCAGCTGGCCGCGCGGGCCGCGGTCGACGTGCCGATCGTGCTGGGGCTGGCCGGGGCCGGGCAGTGCGACCCCGCCCTGCCGGCCGCGTTGTCCTCACGGCTGCTGCCGCAGGTCGAGGCGCTGCGCGCGGTGGTGGGGCGGGCCGTCGCCCGCGGGGAGCTGCCGGCCGACCCGCCCGCCGCCCGGCACCTGCCCTACCTGCTGGCGGGCGCGGTGGTGGCGCCGACGCTGCTCGACGGGCCGGCCGCCGTCGCCGACGCCGGGTACCTGCGGTCGGTCTGCGACGACGTGCTGCTGCCGGCCCTCGGGGCCCGCGCGTGAGCTCCGGGCGCTCCTAGGCGGGCCCGTCGACGACCTGCACGACACCGTCGGCGGTGCCGGTGACGAACAGGCGTCCGGTGTCCGGGTCGACCGCGACCGTGTTCGGCTGGCGCACGGTGGGGATCCGGGCGACCTCCCGCGGCGTCGGGTCGGTCATGTCGTAGCCGACGAGCAGGTTCGCCCCGGTCGCGGTGACCCACACGCGGTCCCGGACCGGGTCGTAGGCGATCCCGTAGGGCTCGCCGGGCAGGTCCACCCGTCCGACCTCGGCCGGGGTGCCCGCCGGGTCGAAGACGATCAGGTGCCCGCCCCGGGTGTCGGTCGCGATCATGCGGCCGTGCCGGTCGGCGACCAGGTGGGTCGGGCCGTCGCCGGCCGGGAGCTCGCGGATGCCGTCGCCGGTGGCGGCGTCGTAGACGGTGAGGGTGTTCTCGCGGACGTCGATCAGCCCGACCCGGTCGCCGACGGGGGCGAGCCCGGCGGGCTGGGTGACGTCGGTCAGCTGGCGCACCACCCGGTCCCCGCGGACCACGGACACGCTGCCACCCGCCTCGTTGGCGACGAACACGGTCCCGGCCGCCGTCCCGGTCGCGTCGTGCGCCATCGGGCCGGTCATCACCTCCGGCGACACCCGGCCACCGGGCAGCGAGACGCGCAGCAGGCCGTTCGCGCTCTCGCTCGGGACCAGGACCGGCCCGCCCGGCCCGGCGAGCTGCAGGTGGCGCAGCACGCCCGGCAGCGGCACCCGCCCGACGACGGCGGCGGAGTCGGCGTCGAGCAGCACGAGCCGGTCGGGCTGCCGCACCCCGACCGCGACGCGGCGCGTCGGCCCGTCGGCGACGATGCCCTCCGGGACGGCGCCGACGGGCACGATCCGGCCGGGTGGGGCGGCCGTCACCGCCGGGGCGGCGCCCGGCTCGGCCGGTGGCGGCAGCGGCTCGGCGAACCGGGCGGGGGTGCCCGCCCGCCCGGGGGCGGCCGGGCCGTCGGGCGGCGCGGCGCAGCCCACCGCGAGCAGGGCCAGGGCCAGGACGGCCGCCCGCTGCATGCGTTTCCCTGTCGCCATGGGGTCCAGCATCACGCCCCGGCCGGATGCCCGCGCGTCGGCCGAGGAGTGCGCCTGCCTGTTGGGCTGCAAAACGATAGATGGCTACCGTTCCGGTGTCCCGATCATGACGACGAGGGAGTTCCGCCGTGACGACGACCGAGGCCCCGCAGCTGCCCTTCGACCGGCCGAACGTCATCGACGTCGCGCCGCTGTACGCGGTGCTCCGCCGCGAGGGGCCGATCGTGCCGGTGCGCACCCCGGTCGGTGACCCGGCGTGGCTGGTCACCCGGCACGCCGAGGCGCGCTCCCTGTTCGCCGACCCGCGGCTCGGCCGCTCGCACCCCGCGCCCGAGCAGGCGGCCCGGGTGTCCGAGGCGGCGGTCCTGGCCGGCCCCACCGGCACCGTGGAGACCGAGAAGGCCGAGCACGACCGGCTGCGCAGGCTGCTGGTCCCCGCGTTCTCGGCCAAGCGGATGCGGCGCCTCGGCGACCACGTCGGCGAGCTCGTCGACGGCTGCCTCGACGACCTCGTCGCCGCGAGGGAGACGTCCCCCGACGGCGTCGCGGACCTGCACGCCCACCTCGCGTTCCCGCTCCCGGTGCTGGTCATCTGCGAGCTGCTCGGCGTGCCCTTCGCCGACCGCGGCTACTTCAGCGGGCTGTCCGAGCGGGTCGCGACCCTCCGCTCCGGCGGCGACGCCGAGACCGCGATGACCGAGTTCCGCGGCTACATGGGACGGCTCGCGGCGGCGAAGCGGGAGACCCCGGGGGAGGACGTCGTCACCGACCTCGTGCGGGCCCAGGCCGAGGACCCCGGCTTCGGGGAGGCCGAGCTGACCCGGCTCGCCGCCGGGCTGCTGTTCGCCGGGCACGAGACCACCGTCGGGCGCATCGACCTCGGTGTGCTCCTGCTGCTCACCGACACCGCCCGCCGGGACGCCTTCGTCGCCGACGTCGACGGCCGGTTGCACGGCACCGTCGAGGAGGTCCTGCGCATGTCGGCCCCCGGCGGGCTCGGGCTGCTGCGCTACGCGCACGCCGACATCGAGGCCGGGGACGTCACGATCCGCCGCGGTGACGCGGTGATGATCTCGACGGCGTCGGCGAACCGGGACACCGAGGTGTTCGACGACGCCGACGCCTTCGACCCGACCCGCCGGCCCAACCCGCACGTGTCCTTCGGCTACGGCGGCCACTTCTGCATCGGTGCGAGCCTGGCCCGCACCGAGCTCGCGACGGTGTTCGCGCGGCTGTTCCGGCGGCTGCCCGGGCTGCGGCTCGCCGTCGCCCCGGAGGACCTGGACGTGCGGGCCGAGCAGGTCACCGGGGGAGTGCGGGCGCTGCCGGTCACCTGGTGAGCCGGTGCCGCGGCGCCCCACGACCTCGCGCGGCGACCCGCGCACGGGGTACCGCGGACCGGACAGGGGCGCCGCGGGACGGGCTCACAGCCCGTCTGCCAGGATCCCGTCCATCGCCCGCTCCACGATCGCCGCGATCGTCCACGACGGGTTCGTGCTCCCCGTCGTCCCCGGCACCAGCGCCCCGTCGACGACGTGCAGTCCCGGGTGCCCGGCCACGCGTCCCCGGTCGTCGGTGACCCGGCCCAGCACCGCGCCGCCCAGCGGGTGCCACGTGACCGGGTCCGCTGCCCCCAGGTCGAGGACCCCGGAGGGTGCGTCCGCGGCACGCGCGACCAGGCCGGAGAGCCCTGCGGGCAGCCGGGAGGCGACGTCGGAGACGACCCGTCCGAGGCCGGCGCCGATCGGGGCGTCCGGGGCGATCAACCGCTGGGTGAGGTCGCGGACGGTGCGCTGGGCGTCGGCGTCGCCGTCGGCCGGCCAGTGCAGCACGGCCTCGCCGGTGGCGCCGTCGAAGCGGAACTCGCCCACCGGGTCGCAGGCCCCGAAACCCGGCAGCGACATCGCGCGGACGTCGAACGGCAGCGGCGCGGGACCGAAGGTGAGCGTGACGGCCTCTGCGCGGTCGTCGGTGGGTGGGCGGATGCCGGCCGCCATCGGCCCGGCCTGCGGTCCGCCCGCCGGTTCGGGGACGCCGACGCGCAGCTGGATGCGGTCGCCGTTGTTGCCCCAGAACCGGCCGGCGTCGGCGGTGAGGTCGGGCAGCGTCCCGGTCTCGCGGGCCCGCACGAGCAGCCGGGAGGTGCCGGTCGACCCGGCGGCGAGGAACAGCGCGCCGGTGGTGAGCGCGATCCGTTCCCGCACGACGCCGTCGGTGTCGATCCGCTCGACGTCGAGCCGGTAGCGTCCGCCGCCGACCGCGTGCAGGTCGACCACCCGGTGCAGCGGGGCGACGGTGACCAGTCCGGAGGCCTCGGCGTCGCGCAGGTAGTTCTTGTCCGCCGACAGCCGCGCTCCGGAGTTGACACCGGTGAAGTACTCGCCGACCGACATCGACGGCGTCGCCCGCCCGGCGAACTCGGCACGCACGACGTCCCAGTCGGTCGCGTTGGGCAGCAGCTGCGCGGTCAGCCCGGCACGGCGGGCCTGCTCCAGGAACAGCCGGGTGCCGACGTGCGCGGGGTGGGCCAGGACGTCGTCGGGGATCGGCGAGACCCCGACCCGGGCGGCGGCGCGCGGGTAGTGCACGGCGGCGAGCTCGTCGTGGTCGATGCCGGGGACCGCCGCGGAGAACACCGCCGCGTCCGGCCGGATCCACACCCCGGCGTACACCAGCGTCGACCCGCCGACGCCCGCCCCGCAGAGCACGCTCATCCCGCGCCCGGACACCTTCTCGAACAGGCCGGTGTAGGGCCGGTAGAGGGTCGGCGGCTGGCCGGGGAACACCGGCGCGGGCGTCAGCCACGACGAGCGGCGGTCCGGGCGCAGGAACGGCGGGAACGTGTCGGCGGCCGGTGTGGTCCAGCGGCGGCCGCGTTCGAGGACCAGGGTGCGCACGCCCGCCTCGGCGAGCCGGGCCGCGGCGATCGACCCGCCGAGCCCGCTCCCGACGACGACGGCCGGTGCGGACATCGCGGTGACCTCGCGGCGCAGCAGGGCAGGCGCGGCGGTCGCGGTGCCGGCGGCACCCAGCGCGGCCGCACCGAGCGCGGCCCCGGTCAGGAACCCCCGGCGGCTGGTCACCCGCATCCGGCTCAGCCCCCGATCCGGATGTCGGCGACGATCTCGCGGATCAGGCCGTCGTCGTAGCGGAAGGTCTCGTGCACCCGCGCGGTCGTGAGGCCCACCGGACCCGCCCCGACGGACAGGGTGAACTCCGCGACGACGACGCCGTCCCCGCGCACGTGGTAGGTCTCGTCGGAGACGGCGCGGATGATCCGGTACTGCGGGCCGAACCGCAGGTCGGCGCGCAGCTGGTCGCCGGAGAACCCGGTCGGCAGCCCCGCCTCGACCCGGGTCGCGTCCGGGTGGAACGGCACCGCCGACGGGTCGTGGTCGGCGAGCGCGGCGACGTAGGCGCGGGCACCGTCGACCCGGCAGGCGTCGTCACAGGTGGAGGCGGACGCGACACCCGCCCCCGCTCCGGCGACGATCACGCCGACGAGCACGGACAGCAGCAGACTGCGCGACCGCATGGGAACCTCCGGGACCTGGGGGAGCGGACGGGGGGACGACGTGACGGGAGCGACGCCCGGGGGCAGGCGCCGGGAGACACGGGACGACGGCGTGGCGCGCACGCGGGCGGCCCTGCTGGCCGCGGCGGCCGACGTGTTCGCCGAGCGGGGCTACGACGGCGCCTCGGTGGACGAGATCGCCCGCGCCGCCGGGGTGTCGGTGGGGTCGATCTACAGCCGCTTCGGCAGCAAGCAGGACCTGTTCCGGGCGCTGATGACCGGCCACCTGGAGGGCGACCTGCACCGGGTGCGGTCCGGTTTGGACACGGGCCCCGAACAGGGGCTGGCCGAGCTGGAGGCGGTGCTGCTGGAGACCGCCCGCTCGCGCCCGGCGACCCTGCTCGACGCCGAGAGCTGGGCGGTGGCGATGCGCACCCCGGCGATGCGCGCGGCCGTGGCCGACCACCACCGCAGGGTCCGGGACGAGGCCGCGGCGATGGTGGCGCGCGGCCGCGCGGCCGGCGGGGTGGACCTCGGCGTGCCGGACGACGAGCTGGCGACCGCGATGATCGCGCTGTTCCACGGCCTCGTCCGGGAGTACCGCCTCGGTGTGCCCGGCGAGGCGCCGCCCGACCTGTACAGCCGCATGGTGCACGCGCTCGCGACCGGGCTCGCCGCACTGGCCGCGGACGGCGGGCCGCCCGGCGGGCCATGATCCATAGCGAGCCACGGGCGGCAGTCTGGCACGGGTGAGCGGACGCTCACCCACCGGGTTCTCCATCGGATGTCGGACACCCGTCGACGGTCACGGGGCCGCCGTCCGGACGGGCGCGGACGCGACCCCCCACCCGGCGGTGGCGCCCGCGACACCGTTCGCCACGATGGGGCGGTGACAGGCACGGCACCCCCGGACATCCAGCAGCACCGCTCGATCAACCAGCGCATCGCCGACGAGCTCGGCGCCCGGCCGGACCAGGTCGGGGCCGCGGTGGCCCTGCTGGACGAGGGCTCGACGGTCCCCTTCGTCGCCCGGTACCGCAAGGAGGCGACCGGCGGCCTCGACGACGCCCAGCTCCGCACCCTGGAGGAGCGGCTGCGCTACCTGCGGGAGCTGGAGGAGCGGCGCACCGTCGTCCTCGACTCCATCCGGTCGCAGGGCAAGCTCGACGAGTCCCTCGAGGCCACCATCCTCGCCGCCGAGTCCAAGGCCCGGCTCGAGGACATCTACCTGCCCTACAAGCCCAAGCGCCGCACCAAGGCGATGATCGCCCGCGAGCAGGGCCTGGAACCGCTGGCCGTCGCGCTGCTCGCCGACCCGACGCTCGACCCGCACTCGTCGGCGGCCGCCTACGTGACCGACGAGGTCGCCGACGCCGGCGCCGCGCTGGAGGGTGCCCGGTCGATCCTGGTCGAGCGGATCGGGGAGAACGCCGACCTCGTCGGCGGCCTGCGCGAGCGCATGTGGGCGCACGGGCGGCTGGTCACCACGGTCCGCGAGGGCAAGGAGAACGACCAGGCCGCGGCCAAGTTCTCGGACTACTTCGACTTCGCCGAGAAGTTCACGACACTGCCCTCGCACCGGATCCTCGCGGTCTTCCGCGGCGAGTCCGAGGAGGCGCTCGACGTCACCCTCGACGCCGGCGTCGCCGACGACGAGCCGAACCCCTACGAGGCCCTGATCGCCGCCGAGTACGGCGTCGCCGACCGCGGCCGCGCCGGCGACGCCTGGCTGCTCGGCGTCGTCCGGTGGGCGTGGCGGACCCGCCTGCTCACCGCGCTCGGCATCGACATCCGGGTCCGGCTGCGCACCGCCGCCGAGGAGGGCGCCATCGGCGTGTTCGCGGCGAACCTGCGCGACCTGCTGCTCGCCGCCCCCGCGGGCACCCGCGCGACCCTGGGCCTCGACCCGGGCCTGCGCACCGGGGTCAAGGTCGCCGTCGTCGACGCGACCGGCAAGGTCGTCGACACCGCGGTGATCTACCCGCACGAGCCCCGCAAGGACCGCGCCGGGTCGCTGAAGACCCTGGCGGCGCTGTGCACGAAGCACTCCGTCGAGCTGATCGCGATCGGCAACGGCACCGCCTCGCGGGAGACCGACGCGCTGGCCGGTGAGCTCATCGCGGCGAACCCGGGCCTGAAGCTGACCAAGGTGATGGTGTCCGAGGCCGGCGCGTCGGTGTACTCGGCGTCGGCCTTCGCCTCGGCCGAGCTGCCCGACATGGACGTCTCGCTGCGCGGCGCGGTCTCCATCGCGCGGCGCCTGCAGGACCCGCTCGCCGAGCTGGTCAAGATCGACCCGAAGTCGATCGGGGTCGGGCAGTACCAGCACGACCTGCCCGAGTCGTCGCTGTCGCGCTCGCTCGACGCGGTCGTCGAGGACTGTGTGAACGCCGTCGGTGTCGACGTGAACTCGGCGTCCGCGCCGCTGCTGCGCCGGGTCTCGGGCATCTCCGAGTCCCTCGCCGGCGCGATCGTCGCCCACCGGGACGAGAACGGCCCGTTCCGGAACCGCACCGCGCTGACCGGCGTCGCGCGGCTGGGGCCCAAGGCGTTCGAGCAGTGCGCGGGCTTCCTGCGCATCCGCGGTGGGGACGAGCCGCTCGACGTCACCGGTGTGCACCCCGAGTCCTATCCGGTCGTCCGGCGGATGGTGGAGCGCACCACGCTCGACGTGTCCGCCCTGATGGGCAACGCCGCACGACTGCACCAGATCAAGCCCAAGGACTACGTCGACGACGGTGTCGGGCTCCCGACCGTCACCGACATCCTGGCCGAGCTGGAGAAGCCCGGCCGGGACCCGCGGCCGGCGTTCCGGACCGCGACCTTCGCCGAGGGCGTCCACAAGATCTCCGACCTGCGGCCGGGGATGCTGCTGGAGGGCGTCGTCACCAACGTGGCCGCCTTCGGCGCGTTCGTCGACGTCGGGGTGCACCAGGACGGGCTCGTGCACGTGAGCGCGATGAGCAAGGACTTCGTCTCCGACCCGCGCGACGTCGCCAAGTCCGGTGACGTGGTCAAGGTGAAGGTCCTGGAGGTCGACGAGGCCCGCAAGCGGATCTCGCTGACCCTGCGTCTGGACGACGAGCCCGGCGCCGGCGAGCGCGGCGGCCGGTCCCGCGGGCCCGGCCAGGGCCAGGCCGGAGGCCAGGGCGGCCGGGGCCGCGACGGCGGCGAGCGCGGCGGGCGCGGTCCGGGCGGCGGCGACCGCGGCCGGGGTGGCCGCGACGGTGGCCGTGGCGACCGCGGCCGCGGCGGTCAGGGCGGCGGCCGCGGCGGCTCCGGCGGCCAGGGTGGTCAGGGTGGTCGCGGCGGCTCCGGCGGCAGCCGGCAGGACCGCGGCCCCGCCAACGACGCGATGGCCGAGGCGCTGCGCAAGGCGGGCTTCGGCAAGTCCTGAGCCGACGACCGGGCCCCGCGCACCCCGGGTGCGCGGGGCCCGGTCGCGGTCAGTGCGGGAGGACCGGCTCCAGCAGCCGCTCGGCGAGGCGGCGCAGGTCGTCGTCGCCGACGCCCCACTCGCGCAGCCGGCCCGCCGCGCCGGCGGGGTGGGCGTCGAGGTCGTCGAGCACGGCCTCCAGGGCGGCGGCGTCCACCCCGAGCAGCGCCTCGTCGTCGGGCTCGGGCTGGCCCCAGGCGCGCAGCCGGTCCCACAGCGTCGGCAGGACGTCGTTGGTGCGCAGGTAGTCCGCGACGACCGTCGCGCGCGGCACGTCCAGCACGGCCAGCAGTACCCCGATCACGATCCCGGTCCGGTCCTTGCCCGCGGCGCAGTGCACGAGCACCGGGGCGGGCGCGTCGGCGACGGTCCGCACGATCCCCGCGAGCTCGGCGCCGGCCTCGGCCGCCAGCAGCCGGTAGGCCCACCCGAGCCCCTTCTCCCCGGCGGCGGCCGTCGCGACCCGCTCCGGGGTCAGCGACGCGCCGAGCGGGACCGGACGGACGTCGGCGACGTCGGCGAGCGGATGCGGCTCGCCGGTCTCCGCCGCCGAGCGCAGGTCGACGACGGTCCGCGGCGGCCACGGCGATCCCTCGGGCAGGTCGAGGGCCCGAGCGTCGCGCGGGTCGCCCGGGCGGGGCGCGTCGGACCGGTAGAGCACCCCGTGCCGGACGCGGTAGCCGTCCGTCGTGCGCAGACCACCGAGATCACGCAGGTTCGCCGGGCGCCGGGCCGCGGCGCTGGAGAGAAATGCCGTCACCCGACCAGGGTCGGTGATCTCCCCGTGGCCGCGCCGAGGGTCGTGACCAGGGGCATCGGTGGTGTCGGTCACGCGGGACCCGGCGCACGGACCGCACCGGGACATGGCACACTGGTCGATCGACGGCCGTCGGCGACGACGCACGGCCGCGAGCCCCGGAGGTCTGGGTTCACCGGCACATCATCTGGATCGAGATGCCGCACGCGGGCCTGGCGGGCTGGGAGAGCGGGCGAGAGCCGCCCGACGACACAGCGCACCCCCCTGCGCACGCCATTTGAGGACCGAGTGAGCATTCTGCTGGATCAGTACCCCGACCTGAACGACTCCGGAGACGAGATCACCACTTCCGCCGCCATGACGGACACCGACGACGCCACCACCCCCGACACGACCGCCGCCGGGGAGAGCACCGCCTCCGGCGACGGGGCCGAGGGCGTGGGTGTCGAGGACGCGCGCACCGAGGACGCGGGCACCGCCGACGAGCCCGTCGACGACACCCCCGCCGGCCCGACCTTCGCCGACCTGGGCCTCGCGCCGCAGCTGCTCGACACCCTCGAGAAGCTGGGCTACGCCTCGCCGAGCCCGATCCAGGCCGCCGCGATCGGCCCGCTGATCGCCGGGCGCGACCTGCTGGGCCAGGCCGCCACCGGTACCGGCAAGACCGCCGCGTTCTCGCTGCCGATGCTGCAGCGCCTGGCCGACGGCCGCACCTCCCGCTCCCGCGGCGCCAAGCCCTTCGGACTGGTGCTCGCCCCGACCCGTGAGCTGGCCATGCAGGTCGGCGACGCGGTCTCCAAGTACGGTGCCGCGCTCGGCGCCTCGGTCGCCTGCGTCTACGGCGGCGCGCCCATCGGCCCGCAGCTGGGCCAGCTCCGCCGCGGCGTCGACATCGTCGTCGCCACCCCCGGCCGCGCCATCGACCTGGTCAACCGGGGCGCGCTCGCCCTGGACGCGATCGAGGTCGCCGTCCTGGACGAGGCCGACGAGATGCTCGACATGGGCTTCGTCGAGGACATCGAGACGATCCTCGGCGCGACGCCGCGGGGCCGCCAGACCGTGCTGTTCTCGGCGACCATGCCGGGCCGCATCCAGAGCCTGGCGCGGACCCACCTGAGCGACCCGACCGACATCCGGATCAAGAAGGAGGCCACGCCCGAGGGCGAGGCCCCGCGGGTCCGCCAGACCGCGTACCACGTGCCCCGCAGCCACGTCACCGTCGCGCTGGGCCGGGTGCTCGAGATGGAGCAGCCGACCGCGGCGATCGTGTTCTGCCGCACCCGCGCCGACGTCGACGCCGTCACCGAGACGCTCACCGCGCGCGGCCTGCGCGCCGAGGCGCTGCACGGCGGCATGGACCAGGAGCACCGCACCCGGGTCGTCGAGCGCCTGCGCGCCGGCCGCACCGAGCTGCTGGTCGCCACCGACGTCGCGGCCCGTGGTCTGGACATCGACTCGCTGACCCACGTGGTCAACCACGACGTGCCCTCGTCGCCGGAGTCCTACGTGCACCGCATCGGCCGGGTCGGCCGGGCGGGACGCGAGGGCGTCGCGATCACCCTGGTCACCCCGGGGTCGGTGCGTCACCTGCGCAACATCGAGCGCCTCATCGGGGCGTCGGTGCCCAGCGCGCCGGTGCCCTCGCCGGAGGACCTGCGCACCGTGCGGCTCGCCCGCACCGCGCTGGCCCTGCGCGAGCAGGCCGGTCAGGACGCCGACACTCCGCCGCAGGACGGCGTGGAGCAGCTCGTCGTCGAGCTGGCCCGCGACCACGACCTCGCCTCGATCGCCGCCGCGGCGATCCGGCTCGCCCGCGCCGGCAACTCGGTGCCGGACGACGAGATCGAGATCCCGCAGGTCCGCTCGCGCGGTGGCCGTGACAGCGGCCCCGGCGACCGTGGCCCGCGCCGCGACCGCGACGGCCGTCCGGGCGGTGCCCGCGGCCAGGGCGCCCGTCCGCCGAAGGCCGGGGCGACCCGCCTGTTCGTCTCGGCGGGCCGTGCCTCCGGTGTGCGCCCGCAGGACATCGTGGGTGCGCTGGCGAACGAGTCCCGGCTGTCCGGCCGCGACATCGGCGCCATCCAGATCCACGAGCGCCACTCGCTGGTCGAGGTGCCCGAGCACGCCGCGGACGACGTGCTGCGCTCGCTGCGCGGCGCGACGACGCTGAAGGGCCGCAAGGCCAACGTGCGTCGCGACCGGGACAACGCCGGCGCCCGCTGACACACGGCACACGACAGGGGCCCCGCGCGATCCGCGCGGGGCCCCTGTCGTCGTCGGTGGGGAAGGTCAGCGCACCTCGACCCGGTCACCGTGGGCCAGCTTGCCGAAGAACACCGTCGCGTCCTGGTTGCGCAGCTTCACGCAGCCCGCGGACCCGGAGTCGCGGTCGCCCTCGTGGAAGGCGATGCCGCCGGGGGCGAAGAAGACCGACCACGGCATCGGGGCGCCGTCGAACTCGGCGGAGTGGTGGTCGCGGTCCTTGTCGTAGACGGCGAAGTCCCCGGTCGGGGTCTCCGTGCCGTGCCCACCGGTGGCGACGTCGACGGGGCCGTAGGTGACCTTCCCGCCCTTCATCAGCCACGCCTGCTGGGACTCCAGGTCCACACAGGCCTTCGCCGTCGCCGAGCACGGGGTGCCGGCGACACCGGAGCCGGTGCCGGCGGCGACCGCGGTGCCCGCGGCGCCCAGCCCGACGACCAGCCCGGTGGCCGCGACGACCAGCGCGCGGCGGCGACGCACCCGTCGAGTACTACGGGGAGTGGGTTCGTTCGTGTGCGCCATGAGTGTCGCTCGGGTCCTCTCGGGTGAATGACGGTGCTGCCGGAGAGTCCAACGATCACCCGTAGCAACGGATACGCCCGTACGGGCTATCCGTTGCGGCTGGAAACGGGCCTGCGCCGGTGATGTGCGGCAGGATCGGCCCCGTCCCGACACCGGAGTCCGGCCGAGGAGCGCGCATGGCCACCACCAGTTCCCGCAAGCCCCGCAGTCACCAGGTCACCGACGGCATCGGCGCCACCGCCGCCCGCAGCATGCTGCGCGCGGTCGGCATGCGCGACGACGACTTCGCCAAGCCCCAGATCGGCATCGCCTCGTCCTGGAACGAGATCACCCCGTGCAACCTGTCGCTGCAGCGGCTCGCGACCGCCGCGAAGGAGGGGGTGCACACCGCGGGCGGCTACCCGATGGAGTTCGGCACGATCTCGGTGTCCGACGCCATCTCGATGGGGCACCGGGGCATGCACTACTCGCTGGTCAGCCGGGAGATCATCGCCGACTCGGTGGAGACCGTCGTCGAGGCCGAGCGGCTCGACGGGACGGTGCTCCTGGCCGGATGCGACAAGTCGCTGCCCGGGATGCTGATGGCCGCGGCCCGGCTCGACCTCGCCGGGGTGTTCGTCTACGCCGGATCGATCATGCCGGGCCGGGTCGGTGACCGGGAGGTCAACATCGGCGACGCGTTCGAGGGCATCGGGGCGTGCGCGCGCGGCCTGATCACCCCCGACGAGCTCGACACCCTGGAACGGGCCATGTGCCCGGGGGAGGGCGCCTGCGGCGGCTTCTACACCGCGAACACGATGGCCGCGGCCGCCGAGGCGCTCGGGATGGCGCTGCCCGGCTCGGCCAGCCCGCCCGCGGTGGACCGTCGTCGCGACGGCGTGGCCCGCGCCTCCGGCGAGGCCGCGGTCGGCATGGTCGCCCGTGGCCTGACGGCGCGGTCGGTGCTGACCCGCGAGGCGTTCGAGAACGCGATCGCCGTCGTCATGGCCTTCGGCGGGTCCACCAACGCGGTGCTGCACCTGCTCGCCATCGCCCGCGAGGCCGAGGTGCCGCTGACCCTGGACGACTTCAACACCGTCGGCGACCGGATCCCGCACCTGGCCGACGTCAAGCCGTTCGGGCGGCACCTCATGTACGCCGTCGACCAGGTCGGGGGCGTACCGGTGGTGATGAAGGCACTGCTCGACGCGGGCCTGATCCACGGCGACGCCCGCACCGTCACCGGCCGCACGGTCGCGGAGAACCTCGCCGAGCTCGACCCGCCGGGCCTCGACGGCTCGGTCATCCACGACCTCGCCGACCCGATCCACCCCACCGGCGGCCTCACGATCCTGCGCGGCTCGCTCGCGCCCGACGGCGCGGTCGTCAAGTCCGCCGGGTTCGACGCCACCACCTTCACCGGCACCGCCCGCGTCTTCGACGGCGAGCAGGGCGCGCTCGACGCCGTCGACGCCGGCGAGATCGGGCCCGGCACGATCGTCCTGATCCGCTACGAGGGCCCCCGCGGCGGGCCCGGGATGCGGGAGATGCTCGCCGTCACCGGGCGGATCAAGGGCGCGGGCCTCGGCAAGGACGTCCTGCTGGTCACCGACGGCCGCTTCTCCGGTGCCACGACCGGGCTGTGCGTCGGGCACGTCGCACCCGAGGCCGCCGACGGCGGACCGATCGCGCTCGTCCACGACGGCGACACGATCACCCTGGACATGAAGGCCCGCACGATCGACATCGGCGTCGAGCCCGCCGAGCTGGAGCGGCGGCGCGCGCAGTGGACGTGCCCGGAGCCGACGAACCGGCGCGGGGTGCTGGGCAAGTACGCGAAGCTTGTGTCGTCCGCGGCCGACGGGGCCGTCTGCGGCTGACCCGCATGGCCGGCGCGCCCGACCGACGGGCGCGCCGGCCGCGACGCACCCGACACCGCCCCGACACAGGGCCGCAACATCGGTCCCGCAGGCTGGTGGTGATGAGCACCGATCCCGGGACGACCAACGGCCTCTACCGGGTGCGGGTGCGGCTGCCCGACGAACCCGGTGCCCTGGCCGGGCTGACGGCGGCGCTGGCGCAGGTGCGCTGCAACATCCTCGCTCTGTCGGTGCACGGTCAGGACGCGCGCTCCGTCGTCGACGAGCTGCTGGTGTCCGGGCCGTGCAGCGTCGGCGAGCTGTCGGTGGCGGTCTGCGGGGCGGCCCCCGACGGCGGGGTCCTCGTCATGACCGCCGACCCGCACGACCTGGTCGACCCGTCCACCCGGGCACTGGACATCGTCGCCGCCGGTCAGAGCCCCGCCGACGGGATCGCCGCGCTGCTCGGCGCGTCGGGTGTCCGGACGCCGGGCCCGGACGAGCCGGGCGAGCGCGACGAGCACGACCTGGAGCTGACCGCGCCCGACGGCACCCGGCTGGTCGCCCGGCGGGCGGCGCCGTTCACCGTCACCGAGGTGGCCCGGGCCCAGGCGTTCCTGCGCGCGGTCGCGACGCGCCCGGAGTCCGACCCGCGCGGCTGGGCCGGGGCGTAGCGCACTCGGCGCACCGCAGGCGCCGGTCGGCGTAGCACGGAGGTCACGGCGCCGCCACCGCTGGCATCCTGCCGGCAGGACGATCGAGAACGGGCAGTACCCACACGGCCTCCGGCGGGCGTCCTCACCATCGCGAAACCGCCGCGACCCGTGGCGGCAACGATGGACGGTGATCGTTGCGTCATGGAGGCCGGTATGGGTGAGCTGTCGTCCCCGCGGGATCGGGACCGGGTGGGTGTGGTCGTGCCGTACGACTTCGCCCTCGACCGTGAGATGTGGCGGTGGGTCCCCGAGCGGGTCACCCTGCACGTGACCCGCACACCGTTCGTCGCGACCCCGGCCGACGCCGCGCAGGCCCGGCTGATCTCCGACCCGGCCATGGTCCGGCAGGCCGCCCGCGACGTGCTGACACCGGGGCCCGCCGTGGTCGCGTACTCGTGCACCTCGGGCAGCTTCGTCGGTGGCGTGGTGGGGGAGGCCGCGCTGCGCGACGCGGTGCTGGCCGCGGGCGCGCCGGCGGCGGTCACGACGGCGGGGTCGCTGGTCGCGGCGTGCGCCGAGCTGGGGGTCACCCGGCTCGCCGTCGCCACCCCCTACGTCGACGACCTCACCGGGCTGCTCGCCGACTTCCTCGCCGGATCCGGGGTCGAGACCGTCGCCCGGCACGGCCTGGGCCTGCTCGGCCACATCTGGACGACGAGCCCGGAGCAGGTCGCCGCGGCCGTGCGCGCCGCGGACCACCCCGACGCGCAGGCGGTCTTCGTCTCCTGCACCAACCTGCCCACCTACGACGCGATCGCCGCGCTGGAGCGCGAGCTCGGCAAGCCGGTGCTCACCGCGAACCAGGTGACGATGTGGGCCGCGCTGCGTGCGGCCGGGCACTCCGCCGTCGGCCCCGGGCAGACCCTCGTCGACGGCCCGTCCGTCCCGCCGGTGCTGCGGGTGGTGGACGCCGCGGCCCCCGGCAGGACGGATCCCGGCCCGGCGGACCTCGACCCGGTGGTCCTCGCGACCGCGGCCGGGCCGGGATCGGCGCCGCTGCTCAAGGTCCGCGTCCGGCTGCCCGACGAGTCCGGTGCGTTGGCCCGGCTGACCGCGGCCGTCGCCGAGGTCGGCGGCAACATCCTGTCGCTGTCGGTGCACGGCCGCGACGCGGGCACCGTCGTCGACGAGATGCTCGTCGGCGGCGGGGTGACCGCGGACCGGCTGTCGCGGGTGATCCGGCGACGGCTGCGCGGGTCCGGCCCGGACACCGTGCAGGTCACCCCGGCCGACCCGCACGAGCTGGTCGACGGACCCACCCGGGCGCTCGACCTCGTGGCCGCCGCCCGCGGCCGCGACGGGCTGTTCGACGGCCTCGCCGCGCTCCTGCACGCCGACGAGGTCGGCACCGGCCCGGTCGCGGCCGGGACGCACGTCCTGGAGCTCACCGTCCCGGCCGGCCCGCCGGTGCTGGCGGCCCGGGACTGGGCGCCGTTCACCGTCACCGAGCGGGCCCGCGGCGAGGCGTTCCTGCGGGCGGGCGCGGCGACCCCGCCGCCCCGGGCGACGGTGCTGCTGCCCGGCGGGGCCGAGCTCGTCGCGGAACCCGCGGCGGGGGAGGAGACCGCCGAGCTCGACGTGCTGCTGCGGACCTGCCTGGCCGGGGAACCGGCCGTGGACTGGACGGCCGCCGACCTCGCGGGGCTGCTGGCGCCCGTCGCCGGACCGGCGCTGCTGCTGCGCACCGCCGCCGGCGACCTGGTCGGCGTGGCCGCGCTGCTCGGCACCGACACCGGCGTGCCCGAGCCCGTCGTGGTGCTCCACCCGTGTCTGCGCGGGGCGGGCGTCGGCCGGTGGCTGCGCGGTCGGCTGGGCTCCGGGGTCGCCGCCTAACCTGCGGGGGTGCCCGACCACGCCCCGCACGACCACGCCCCGCACGACCACGCCCCGGACGACCACGCCCCGGACGACCACGCCCTGTCCGACCGCAGCGGACCCCGCGCCGACCCCGGTGAGCCGGGACCGGGCGGGCTCCCCGACGACTGGGAGGCCTGGCGCGGCCGGGTCGACCTCGACGACTACGACCGCAGGTGGGCGGCGATGGCCGCGGCCGGGGAGAACCCGCACGGCGAGGCCGACCTGGTCTGCGCGCTGCGCGGGGACGGCCCCGTCCTCGACGGCGGCTGCGGCACCGGCCGCGTCGCGATCGAGCTGGACCGGCGCGGCGTCGCGGTCGTCGGCGTCGACCCGGACCCGGACATGATCGCCGCGGCGCGGGCCAAGGCGCCTGCGCTGCGGTGGGTCACCACCGGCCTGGAGACCCTGGACCTGCCCGAGCGGTTCGGGCTGGTCGTGCTGGCGGGCAACGTGATCCCCTACGCCGAGGACCGCGCGGGGGTGGTCGCGGGCTGCGCCCGGCACCTGCGTCCGGGCGGCCTGCTGCTGGCCGGGTTCGCCGCGCAGCCGGGCTGGCCCACCCCCGACGACCACGACGCCTGGTGCGCCTCCGCCGGGCTCGACCCGGTCGCGCGCTGGTCCACCTGGGACCGTGCACCGTGGTCCGGCGGCGACTACGTGGTCGCCCTGCACCGCCGCGCCTGACCCGGGGGGCTCAGGGCCGGTCGGGCACCCGGCAGAGGACCTCGCCGTGCGGGATGACGATCCAGCCGTCGGGGTGCGCCGCCCACTCCCGCCACGCCGCGGAGATCCCGTCCAGCTCGGACTCCCCGGCCAGCCCGCGCTCGACGGCCATCCGGCCGACGCCGGTGTGGATGCGGTCGGCCCACATCCCGCCCCAGGCGGCGCGGGCCTCCGGGGTCGCGTGGCACCAGACCGACGCCGACGGCGTCACCTCGGTGAACCCGGCCGCGTGCGCCCAGCCGAGCAGCCGTCGTCCGGCGTCGGGCTCGGCGTCGTTGCCGCGGGCGACGGCCCGGTACAGCTCCAGCCAGCGGTCCAGCCGCGGGTCGTGCGGCCACCAGTGGAACCCGGCGTAGTCGGCGTCGCGGGCGGCGACCAGGCCGCCCGGCCGGGCGACCCGGCCCATCTCGCGCAGCACCGCGACCGGGTCGGACACGTGCTGGAGCACCTGGTGGGCGTGCACGACGTCCCAGGTGCCGTCCGGGTCGGACAGGGCGTAGCCGTCGTCGACGGCGAACTCCACCTCCAGGCCGCGGGCGGCGGCACCGGCGCGGGCCTGCTCCAGCGGTCCGGGCACCACCTCGACACCGCGGACCCGGCCGGGCGCGACCCGCTCGGCCAGGTCCGCGGTGATGCTGCCGGGGCCGCAGCCGACGTCGAGCAGGCTGGTGCCGGGCGTGAGCCGGTCCAGCAGGTAGGCGCACGAGTTCTCCGCGGTGCGGGCCGCGTGCGACCGGACGACGACGCCCGGATGGCCGTGGGTGTAGGTGTCGCGGGGCACGGGGTCAGCCTGGCACGGCGCTCAGCCGGGCACGCGGCGGATCCGGATCGGGCCCTTGGCCGTCGACGGGTCCACGACCCGGCCGGACTGCACGATCTCGACGCGCCCGGCGTCGACGAGCCGGCGCGCGGCCATCCGCGCCGGCTCCATGAGGTCGCGCCAGCCGTCGGGGTCGACGGCGCGGGCCGCCTCGGACGGGCAGATCGTCGCCCCGCCCCGGCGCCGGTCGAGGAGCCCGGTGATCGCCGACTCCAGCTCGGTGTCGACCGGGCGGACCTTGCGCCTGCGGCAGCCCTGGGAGCAGTAGCGCACCTGCTCCCAGTCGTCGGCCCACTTCCTCCGCCACTCGATCCGCCGCCCGCAGACCACGCAGCTCTTCTCCTCCACGACCGCCATGGTCGTCCCGCCCGCGGCGCTCCGCTCGCCGAGAATTATCAGGTGCCTTATTCTCAGGGGCGTGGCGCGGGTGGGGAAGCGGGTACGGCAGTGGCTGGTCTTCGTGCACGTCGCGGTGTCGGTCGGGTGGATGGGCGCGGGCGCGGCGAACGTCGTGCTCGCCGGCGTCGCGCTGGGCGCTGACCCGGCCACGGCGGCCGCCGCGTACCGGTTCGTCGACGTCGTCGACTGGTGGCTGGTCATCCCGCTGGCGTTCGCGGCGCTGGTCAGCGGGGTGGTCGTCGCGCTCGTGAGCCCGTGGGGCCTGACCCGGTACTGGTGGGTGCTGGTCAAGCTGGTGCTGACCGTCGCGGTGATCGTGTGGAGCACCCTGGCGGTGGGGGTGTGGGTGGAGCAGAGCGTGGTGGCGTTCGCGGCGGGGGACTCCACGAGCCCGGTCGGGCGGGCCCTCGTCACCGGCGCGGCGCTGAACATCGCCGCGTTCCTGTTCATGACCTGGGCCTCGGTCGCGACGCCGTGGGGCCGCACTCCGTGGGCACCGGCGCGGCGTCGCGCCGGACGGGCAGCCGCGGCCCGGACCCCGGCCTGAGCAGCGCGCCCCCGGGCCGCGGCACCGCCGGGCCGGGGGTCAGCTGCGGGCGAGCACGGCCGCGTCGAGCGCCTCGCGCATGGCGGCCTCCGGACCGGGACGCCCGGTCATGAGCTCGACCTGCGCGACCGCCTGCTGCAGCAGCATCTCCAGGCCGGACACGATCCGCGCCCCGGCCGCCGCCGCGCCGCCCGCGACCACCGTCGGCCACGGCGCGTAGACGGCGTCGAGCAGCACGGTCCCCGGCCGCCAGCGCGCACCGGCCAGTGCGTCGGCCGCCCCCGCCGGGAGAGTGGAGACGACCGCGTCGGCGCCCTCGAGCAGCCGCGCCGCGGCGGGCGGGTCGGTGAGCACCGCGTGCACCGTCACCTCGGTGCCGAGCCGCTCGGCCGTCCCGCGCAGCGCAGAGGTCCGCCCCGCGTCGCGGACCAGGACGTCGACGGCGTCGACCTCCATGTCGTGCAGCGCGGCGACGGCGGCCTGCGCGGTACCGCCCGCCCCGAGTACCACGGCGCGCCCGCCCCCCGCGCCCGCGGCACGCAGCGAACGCGCGATGCCGGTGACGTCGGTGTTGTGCGCGGTCGCACCGGTGCCCTCGAACACCAGGGTGTTGCCGGCGCCGATCGCGGCCGCCCCCGGTGCGACGTGGTCGGCGACGTCGAGCAGCACCCGCTTGAGCGGCATCGTCAGCGACAGCCCCGCCCACTCCGGGCCGAGCCCGGCGACGAACCCGGCCAGGCCCGCCTCGTCGACCTCGTGCCGGTCGTAGTACCAGCCGGTCAGCCCGAGCGCGGTGTAGGCGGCGTTGTGCAGCGCGGGCGAGAGCGAGTGGGCGATCGGGGAACCGAGGACGGCGGCGCGGCGGACGGGGGACGTGCTCATCCGAGCAGTATCCCGTGGCGGCTCAGACCGCCCGCGACGGCTCCCGCTGCGCGGCCCCCACGGTGCGCCGGGCCCGCGCCCAGCTCCACCAGCCGTGCACGACCAGCCCGGCGAACACGACGTAGACCGCGGCGGAGAACCACAGCCCCGAGGCCAGCTGCAGCGGCACGCCGACGGCGTCGACCAGCAGCCAGATCACCCAGAACTCGATGAACCGCAGACCCTGGGCGAGGAACGCGACCGCGGTGCCGACGAAGATCGCGGCGTCCGGCCAGGGCGCCCAGCTGGCGTCGAGCGCCTCGAGGGCCAGTGCCATCACGACGGTGCCGCCGACGAGCAGCCCGACCAGCCCGAGCCGCTGCGCGGTGCTCGCCTGGCGCACCGCGAGGCCGTAGACCGGGTCGCGCCTGCGCAGCCACGCGACGAGCCCGAACACCGAGATGGCCAGCACGATGACCTGCCGGAACGCGAGCCCGCCCAGGTGCGCCGAGGCGTAGACGGTGAACAGCAGCACGCAGGCCGCCATCTGCACCGGCCAGGTCGCGAGGCTGCGCCGGCGCGCCAGGAACACCACGGCGATGGCGCCGATCTGCCCCGACGAGCTCGGCCCACGACACGAACTGCCCGAACGCGGTCAGCCCGTGGTGCAGCAGGAGGTCCACGACGGTCCCCTTCCCGGACGCGGCGGGCGCGCCCCGTGTCAGCAGACAACGACGGGGCCGTTCCCGCCCATCCCCGCCCGGTCCGGTGTGAGCGGACCCACACCGGCCTCAGGCCGGGTGGACGCCGAGCCGGTCGCGGCGCACCTGGGCGACCGCACAGCCGTCGACCGGCACCACGACGGCGTCGTGCGACTCCCGCACCGCACCGGCTTCCCCGTCCGACCCCATGGCGACGATCGTCCGCCACCGGGTGGGAGGCTGCACCGTGTGGGTGGTTCGGAGCGCACGGTCCTGGTCCTGGGTGGTCGCAGCGAGATCGGGCTGGAGGTCGCCGAACGGCTCGCCGCCGGGGACACCGACACGGTCGTGCTGGCCGCGCGCCGCCCCGGGGCGCTGACCGCGGAGGCGGCCCGGGTCCGGGCCGCGGGCGCCACGGTGGACACCGTCGCCTTCGACGCCGACGACCTCGCCGGCCACCGCCCGCTGCTCGACGACGTGACGGCGCGCCACGGCCGGATCGACGTCGCCGTCGTCGCGTTCGGGATCCTCGGCGACCAGGCCCGCGCCGAGACCGACGCCGCGCACGCCGCCGCGATCGTGCACACCGACTACCTCGCCCAGGTGCACCTGCTCACCGAGCTGGCCCAGGTGCTGCGCGCGCAGGGGAGCGGGACGCTGGTCGTCTACTCCTCGGTGGCCGGCGTGCGGGTGCGGCGCGCCAACTACGTCTACGGCAGTGCCAAGGCCGGGCTCGACGGGTTCGCCTCCGGCCTGGCCGACGCGCTGCACGGGACCGGGGTGCGGCTGGTGCTGATCCGCCCGGGGTTCGTCGTCGGCCGGATGACCGAGGGGATGAGCCCGGCGCCGCTGTCGTCGACACCCGCGCAGGTCGCCGACGCGACGGTCCGCGCGGTCCGGCGCGGGCGGGGCAACGCCGACGTCTGGGTGCCCGGCACCCTGCGGCTGCTGTTCCTCGGGCTGCGGCTGCTGCCCCGCGCCGTCTGGCGTCGGATGCCCCGTTAGCGACACGGTCTACAGGCGAACGGTGTCCCGCGATCTGCGTGTGGCACTTCCCCTGGAGTGACCGGGCTCATATCGTCGCGTGCGCATCCTGTTGGACGACGACGTCTGAGGTGAACCACCGTGGGACACACCCGTGGAGCAATCGTCCGGAGCGCTCCGGGCAAGTACGAGGTCGTCGACCTCGAACTCGACGAGCCGCGCCCCGGCGAGATCGAGGTCAAGATGGTCGCGTCGGGGCTGTGCCACTCCGACGACCACATCGCCACCGGGGACATCCCGGTCGGGACCTACCCGTTCGCCGGTGGCCACGAGGGCTCCGGCATCGTCACCCGCGCCGGGGCCAACAAGAAGGGCCTCAAGGAGGGCGACCACGTCGTCTTCTCGTTCCTGCCCTCCTGCGGGCACTGTCGCTGGTGCGCCAGCGGCATGCAGAACCTCTGCGACCTCGGCGCGGGCCTGCTCGCCGGCACCCGCTGGGAGGAGCCCACCACCCGCCTGCGGCTCGCCGACGACGGCACCCCGGTCGGCCAGATGTGCGGCATCTCGACCTTCTGCGAGACCACCCTGGTCTCCGAGGACTCCTGCGTGAAGGTCCCCGACGACATCCCGCTCGAGGTCGCCTGCCTCGTCGGCTGCGGCGTCGGCACCGGCTGGGGCTCCGCGGTCAACGCCGGCGGCGTGCAGCCGGGCCACACCACGATCGTCATGGGTATCGGCGGCATCGGGATCAACGCGGTCCAGGGTGCCTCGCACGCGGGCGCGGCGAACATCATCGCCGTCGACCCGGTCGCGCTGAAGCGCGAGAAGGCCCAGGAGCTCGGCGCCACGCACGCGGTGGAGACGATGGAGGAGGCCACCGAGATCGCGAAGCAGTTCACCAACGGTCAGGGCGCCGACCAGACCATCGTGACCGTCGGCGTCGTGAAGCCCGACCACGTCGGGCAGGCGATGGCCTCGATCCGCAAGGCGGGCACCGTCGTCGTCACCGCGCTCGGTGACATCAACTCCACCGAGCCGCTGCCGGTGTCGCTGGCCGACGTCACCCTGTTCCAGAAGCGCATCCAGGGCGCGATGTTCGGCATGTCCAACCCGAACTGGGACATCCTGCGCCAGCTGGAGCTCTACCGCGCCG
This sequence comes from Pseudonocardia sp. 2-7, assembly GCF_056341085.1. Lineage (NCBI taxonomy): Bacteria > Bacillati > Actinomycetota > Actinomycetes > Pseudonocardiales > Pseudonocardiaceae > Pseudonocardia > Pseudonocardia sp. 2-7. The sequence continues at coordinate 3,260,955 of NZ_CP094507.1, read as the reverse complement.
GCGCGCTGAAGCTCGACGAGCTGGTCACCGCCACCTACACGCTGGACCAGGTCGCGACGGCCTACGAGGACATGCACGCGGGCAAGAACATCCGGGGCGTCATCCGCTACTGAGCACTGGCAGGCTCCGGGGCATGGTCTACGTACTCGACGGACACAACGACCTGCCCTGGGCGCTGCGCGAGCTCTCCGGCGGCGACCCGGCGCGCGAGCCGGACGTCGCCGCCGGGGACCCGCGGCTGCACACCGACCTCCCGCGGCTGCGGGCCGGCGGGGTCGGCGCCCAGTTCTGGTCGGTCTACGTACCCGGCGAGCTGGGCCACGACGAGGCCGTCACCGCGGTGCTCGACCAGGTGGACCGGGTGCGGCGGCTGCTCGCCGCCCACCCGGACGCCCTGGCGTTCGCCGACACCGCCGACGACGTCGACGCCGTCGTCGGCTCCGGGCGGGTCGCCTCCCTGATGGGGGCGGAGGGCGGGCACTGCATCGCCGACTCCCTCGCCGTGCTGCGGGTCCTGCGCGGGCTCGGGGTCCGCTACCTGACCCTGACCCACAACCTGAACAACAACTGGGCCGACTCGGCCACCGACACGCCCCGCCACGACGGGCTGTCGGAGTTCGGCCGCGGGGTCGTCGCCGAGATGAACCGCATCGGCATGATCGTCGACCTCTCGCACGTCGCACCGGCGACGATGCATGAGGCCCTCGCCGTCACCACCCGGCCGGTGCTGTTCACCCACTCCGGTGCGCGCGCCGTCACCGACCACCCGCGCAACGTGCCCGCCGACGTGCTGGAGGCCCTGCCCGGCAACGGCGGCGTGGTCATGGCGACGTTCGTGCCGCGCTTCGTCTCCGCCGCCGTGACCGAGTGGGACCAGCGGGTCCGGGAGGCGATGGCCGACGCCGGGGCCGACCACCGCGACCTCGCCGCCCGCAACCGGTTCGTCGAGGCCTGGGACGGGCCCGTGCAGCCGCGCGCCACCCTCGCCGACGTCGTGGCGCACGTCGAGCACCTGCGCGAGGCCGCGGGCATCGACCACGTCGGCATCGGCGGGGACTACGACGGCACCACCGACCTGCCCGACGAGCTCTCCGACGTGTCCACCTACCCGCGGCTGCTCGACGCACTCGCCGACCGCGGATGGAGCGCGGAGGACCTGGCGAAGCTGGCCCACCGCAACGCGCTGCGGGTGCTGCGCGACGCCGACGCCTGAGCGGCCCGGCGGGGGGTCACGGCGTCCCGGCGGGGCGCGGGCCGGCCAGGGCCGTCGCCGCCGACGCCGCGATCCGCAGCGAGCCGACCGCCGTCGGGTGGAACGGGTCGGGGGTGGCGAGCCCCATGACGTCCGGCGGCATCCGGTCGCGGTCCGGGTCGCACAGCGGTGCCAGGGCGGGCGCGGCGGTGCCGAACCCGAAGCGGGCGGCGCCGTCGGCCAGCACGTCGTTGAGCCGGCGGTTCCGCTCGGCGAGCAGGTCGAGCTTGGCCTGGTCCAGACCCGGGGTGCCGGCCGGGCCGCGCATGTCCGCGCAGGTCGGGTCGAACCGGGCCGGGAACGGGTCGTAGGACAGGGTGACCACCACCCGCGGGCGCCCCGGCAGCGTGTCGAGGTCGGTGAACAGGGCGCCGACGTCACGGGCGAACCCGGCGAGGCGGGACTCGAACTCGCCGTCGGAGAGCCGGTCGTCGCAGGTGGCGAGGCCGTAGCAGTACAGCAGGAAGTCCGACCAGGCCAGGTCGTTCGGGCCGACCGCGACGACCACCCACTGCAGGTTCCGGACCTGCTTGAGCCGCCCGACCTGGGGGTCGACGGTGACGCCCTCGCGCAGCTGCGGCCCGCGCAGCCCGGTTGCGACGCCCGCCCCGGCGCAGGCCAGGTTCAGGACGTCCTCGCCGCGCAGCCGGGCCAGCTCGGCGGCGGTGGAGTCGGTGCTGCGCCCGCAGGCGCGGTCCTCGGGGGTGACGGTGCCGTCGTCCTGCCGCAGTGGCGGGCCGCCGATCCGGGCCGCGCGGGAGTCCCCGATCACCGCGCCCGCGACCCCGGTGACCGCGGGCCCGACCGGCGACGGGGTGACCGTCGCCGCCCCGACCAGGTCGGTGAGCGAGGTGACCCGCCCCAGACCGGTGAGGGTGCCGTGCAGCGCGGCGACCCCGGCGCCCGCCCACAGCAGCACCGAGGCGGTCACCGCGACGACGGTCATCCGCCCGATCGGCCCGGCCAGGTCGTCCCAGTGCACCGGCCGGTACCGGCGGGTGCGGGTCCTGCGCAGCGCCAGCAGCAGCCGTGCGGTCGCCGTCAGCCCGCTGCCCAGCAGCGCGACCAGCACCATGCCCGCGGCGCCCCAGAGGTACCAGGTCACGAACCCCTCACCGAGGTCGCGGACCGCGTCGCCCGCGCCGTCGACCGTGTGCGGGCCCAGCACCGGGCCGTTGTCGGCGGGCCGCTTCAACGGCCCGATCGACAGCCGCGGCCGGATCGGACCCCACACCTGCACGGTCGTGAGGTCGAACTCGGCGTTGCCGAGCTGGGCGATCTGCGCGGGCCCCGACAGCGTCAGGGGCGGCACCCGGGCGCCCACGCCGACGTCCTGGCCGAACACCTCGACGTGGTTCTCCGGCGTCAGCAGGATCACCAGCGGGACGCCGACGACGGCGATCAGCCCGAGCAGCGCCAGTGTGGGCAGCGACCGGGCCTCACGCAGCAGCGCGCGGGGCCAGGACCGGGAGGTGGGACGGGCGGCCACCGTCAGTGTGCGGGGCAGGACACGGGGTGGTGGGGCACGGCCCCATGGTGGCCCGGGGGAGGGGCCGGAGTCACGGACGTCGTGGGGTGGCGTCGGACTCCCCGGCGGTGGCTCCCGGTGGGTGGCTCCCCGGTGCGCGGCCGCGCTGTGTCAGATTCCCGGGCTCCCCGGCGCCCGGGTCCCCCGCAGCCGCGGGGCGAGCCGCGCCGCCGTGACGGCGCCGGGGCCGTCCCGGTCGACGTCGTCCGCGAGGGCGTCCGCGTGCCCGACCAGCCCGTCGAGGTCCAGCCCGGCCGGGACGGCGACGTCGAGCACCCGCCACAGCCGGACGCCGTCCGCACCGCGGCGCAGCAGCGCGACGGCGCCGCGGGCGTTGCCGCGCTGGGCATGGGTCAGCCCGACCGCGAGCTGCGCCAGCGCCCGCCACAGGTCGCGGGTGTCGTCGCCCGCGTCCTTCCAGGCACCCTCGAGGATCTCGTGGGCGTTGAAGGGCAGGCCCGAGTCGAGCAGGCGCTGGGCCTCGGTGACGGCGTCCGCGGGGGAGAGCACCAGGTCCTCGGGCACCCGCTCGACGCCGGGTGCGCCGTGCGGGAGCGGACGCCCGGCGGCGTCGCGGGGGCGGGCGTTGCGGGCACGGCCCCGGTCGTCGCGGTCGCGGGAACGGGTCATGGCTGCGAGGGTGCCAGCTCGCCGGTTAGCGTGCGTCATGATCACCGAACTGTTCGACGTCCGCGGCAGGGTGGCCGTGGTCACCGGCGGCACCAGCGGCATCGGCCGCATGATCGCGGGCGGTCTCGCCGAGGCCGGGGCGCGGGTCTACGTGTCCAGCCGCAAGGCCGACGCCTGCGCCGAGACCGCCGCGGAGATCGGCGGCACCGGCATCGCCGCGGACCTGTCGTCGGAGGACGAGTGCGTCCGGCTGGCCGCCGAGGTCGGGGAGCGCGAGGAGCGGGTGCACCTGCTCGTCAACAACGCGGGCGCGACCTGGGGTGCGCCGCTGGAGGAGTTCCCGGCGCACGCCTGGGACAAGGTGCTCGACCTCAACCTGAAGGCGCCGTTCTTCCTGACCCGGGCGTTCCTGCCGCTGCTGGAGGCCGCCGGGTCGGCCGAGGACCCGGCCCGGGTGATCAACATCGGCAGCATCGACGGGCTGCGCGTCCCCGAGCTGCCGAACTACAGCTATTCGGCCAGCAAGGCCGGGGTGCACCAGCTGACCCGGGTGCTGGCCCGCGACCTCGCCGGCCGCGGGATCACCGTGAACGCGATCGCGCCGGGGCCGTTCCCGTCGCGGATGATGCGCGCCACGCTGGAGGCGGCGGGCGACGAGATCGCCGACTCCACCCCGCTCGGACGCCTGGGGAAGCCGTCGGACGTCGTCGGGGCGACGCTGTTCCTGGCCGGGGCCGCCGGGTCCTACGTGACCGGCGCGGTGCTGCCGGTCGACGGGGGGATCTGGACGACGCGCTGACCCGGCGCCGCACCCCGCCGCTCAGCCGGACTGGAGCGGCCCGAGCTCGGTGGTGAACCGGTCGAGGAACCCCGGCCAGTCCGCCACCGGCCCGGTCGGGCGCACCACGAACTTGGTGAGGCCGCCGTCGGCGTGCCGGCGGACCAGCTCGGCGACGCCGTCCCAGCCGTCGCCGACGATGTCGCGCCAGTCCGCATCCGGGCGTTGGGCCCCGGCCAGCGCGCGGGCGGGCCCGGGGTCCGCGCCGGGCGGGGCGACCCACAGGTTGGTGCCGTAGTGGTCGTCGTCGATCGTGCGGCCGGCGTCGCGGGCGGCGGTCTCGATGATCCCGCGGGCCCGGGCGGTCTCGGCGGGGGTGAGGAAGCTGGCGAGCCAGCCGTCGGCGAGCCGCCCGGCGCGCCGGAGCCCGGCGTCGGCGCGTCCGCCCAGCCACAGGTCGAGCGGGGCGGCCGGGCGGGGGAGGACGGCGGCGTCGTCGAGGGTGAAGAACTCGCCGTGGTGGGTCACGGAGTCCTCGGTGAGCAGCCGGCGCAGCACGACCAGCGACTCCTCGAACACCGCGCCGCGCCGGCCCGGTACGGGGTGCAGCTGCCGGTCGCAGGGCTGGGCGGCCTGCAGTCCGAACACCGGCAGGATCCGCCGGGGCGCGAGCACGGCCAGCGACGCGAGCTCGGAGGCGAGCAGCATCGGGTTGCGCCCGGGCAGCACCGTGACGCCGGTGCCGACCTTCAGGGTGCGGGTGCGCGCCGCGGTCCAGGTGCTGCCGACCATCGGGTCGACCACCGACTTCGACGCGATGTCGGCCAGCCACAGCGAGTCGACCGCGGAGGCGTCGAGGGCGTGGAGCAGCTCCCCGAACTCGTCGGCGAAGGTGGGCAGGTCGCGGACCCCGACGAGGCCGAGACCGATGCGGACCGTGCCGTGCGGGGAGTCGACCACTCACTCACCGTAGGTGATCGGTCACTCGTCCGGGAACGTTCAGTCCGACTCGAGCGGCCCCAGCTCGGCGACGAACTCGTCGAGGAACCGGGCCCAGTCCCGCGCCGGAGCGGCGGGGCGCACCACGAACTTGGTCAGCCCGCCCTCGACGTGGCGGCGGATCTGCTCGGCGGCGCCGTCCCAGCCGCGGGCGACCAGCTGCTCCGGGTCCGCGTCGGGCCGCTGCTGGGCGGCCCGGTGCAGCGCGTGGTCGGCGGCGGTGCCGGACCCGTCGCCGGGCAGCACGACGGTGACGTTGGTGCCGTAGTGGTCGTCGTCGATCGCCCGGCCGGCATCGCGGGCGGCGGCCTCGATGACGGTGCGGGCACGGGCGGACTCGTCGGGGGTGAGGAAGCTGCCCAGCCAGCCGTCGGCGAGCCGGCCGACCCGGCGCAGCCCGACCTCCGCGCGACCGCCCAGCCACAGGTCGAGCGGGCGGGCCGGGCGCGGCGCGACGGTCGCGTCGTCGAGGGTGAAGAACTCGCCGTGGTGGGTCACCGACTCCTCGGACAGCAGCCGTCGCAGCACCACGAGGGACTCCTCGAACACCGCCGCCCGGGTACCGGGGACGGGGAACAGCTGGCGCTCCGACGGCGTCGCCGCCCGGATGCCGAACGCGGGCAGGATCCGCTTCGGCGCCAGCACCGCCAGTGACGCGAGCTCGGCCGCGAGCAGCATCGGGTTGCGGCCGGGCAGGATCGTGACGCCGGTGCCGACCTTGAGCGTCCGGGTCCGGGCGGCCGCCCAGGTGGTGCCGACCAGCGCGTCGACCCCGGGGGCGGAGACGAGGTCGGGCAGCCACAGCGAGTCGACGCGCGCGCGTTCGAGGGCGTCGACGAACTCGTCGAACTCCGAGCCGGGGTCGGTGGCGCGCAGCCCCACCGAGCCGACGCCGATGCGGACCTTGCCGTGCGGGGACGTCACCACGGCGGTCGACGCTACCCCGCGTCAGCGCCCCCGGCGCGGGTCGCGACCGCTGTTGCCGAGCGCTCGGTGGAACGCCGGTGCGTCCTCCGGGACGGGGACGACCGGCCCGAACAGGCCCTCCCGGGACGCCTCCTGGCCGGGTGCGGACATCGCGGTGGTGAACTCCAGGACGGCGGCGACGGCGCCGTCGTCGGGGGTGAACGGGCGTCCGGTCGCGGCGGCGAGGTCCCAGCCGTGCAGGACCAGCTCGTCGAGGGCGATGACCCCGGCGACGTCCGCGGGCAGGTCCATCCCGCCCACCGCGGTGAACCCCTCCCAGGCGGCCGGCTCGCGCCAGGCCTGCGCCAGTGCGCCGAGCCGGGCCGGGACCGCGGTCCGCCAGTCCGCGACGAGGTGCGCGGCGTCGGCGCTCGGTGCGGTACCCGCGGCCTCGGGGGACTTCTGTGCCGCGACCCGGAACGCCCACGCCAGACCGTGCAGGTGGTCGAGCAGGGCGGCGACGGTCATGCCGTCGCAGGGGGTCGGGTCGTGGAGCTGGTCGTCGCGGACACCGGTGACGACGTCGGCGACGGCGCGGGCGGTCGGGGCGAGATCGAGCACGGGTGCCACCTCCGGTCGGGTCGGCGCCCCACGGTCGCGGGGCCCTGCCTGCTCCGACCGGCCACGGTGCGGCAACTCATCGCACCGCGTGTCTTTCGACACCCGGTAGAAGGTGGTGCGGCGGATACGGCAGAGTGGACTCCGACGTCCCGCCCGCCTGGAGGAAGCACCCGTCATGAACGACCCGACCCTCGTCGCCAAGGCCTTCCGGGTCGTGGCGGTCGCCGAGGCGCTGTCCTGGACCGGCCTGCTGATCGGCATGTTCTTCAAGTGGGTGCTGGCCACCACCGAGGTCGGGGTGCAGGTCATGGGGCCGATCCACGGGGCGCTGTTCGTCGCCTACGTGCTGGTCACGCTGTGGACCGCCCGGCTGTTCCGGTGGGACCTGCGCACCACCGTGATCGGTCTGCTCGCCAGCATCCCGCCGCTGACGACGATCTGGTTCGAGCGGCGCGCCGGGGCCACCGGCCGCCTCGACCCGGCCCGCGGCCGGCCCGTCGTCGGCTGAGTCCTCCCGGATTCCCGTGCCGCTCTTGACGGTAGAGGTAAGCCTAGGCTAACTTCAGTTCGTCGCTTCGTGGTGGGAGCGGCGCGTCAGTTCGGGAGACACGGCCCGGCCGCATCGACCACAGCGGCCGGGCCGTCCCGCGTTCCGGGGTCCGTGCGGGTGCCGTGTCGCCGGTGCTGCGCCTCGGTGTCCATGTCCCCGGTGTCGCGGCGCCCCCGGCGGGTACGGCGGGGTCACGAGCGTCGGCTCGGGTCTGCTCGCGCGCCACGGCACGGCCGGCCCGCCGGTCGTTCGGGAACGCTGTCGGGGAATCCGGTGGAGGCCGTTGACAACATAGGTAAGCCTTGGCTAAGTTCCACGTGTCGCTTCGTGGTGGGAGCGGCGCGTCAGTTCGGGACGAGGGCCCGGTCGCTCGACCACGGCGACCGGGCCCTCACATTTCTCCGGCTCGGTCTTCGCCTGGGGCGGGCTTCCGGATCAACCACAGACGCAGTCCCAGTCCTGCACCCATGGCGATGGCGAGCACTACGACGTAGAACCCCGTGTCGGCGAGGCCGCCACCCACCCACCAGTGGGCGGCCCCGGCGACGACCACGAACAGTGGCAGCAGCAGCAGTGCGCGAAGGGTCTCCGCACGATCCCGCTCGGGCGTCACGTGCGTCCCGTACCGCTGTCGGCCGATCGCCCGCGCGACCAGCCACACGGCGAACAGGGCCACCACCAGTACGAGCACGGCACCGGACCAGGTCGCCCCGGATGCGTCCCGCAGTCCGAGCGGGCGGCCCAGCAGGGTGACCATGCCGAGTCCCCCGGCGACCACCACCGCCTGCAGCTCCAGGCAGCGCCGTCGCAGCTGCACCAGCTCCGCGCGCTCGTCGGTCTCGTTCCTGATCTGCTCCTGCGACGTGCGCAGGGCCGTCCACGGACTACGCATCCCGGCCTCCCGTCTGCGGTGCGTCACGTCGGGCACGGATCCCGTCGGCCTCCGCGGTGGGCAGCGCGAACAGCTGCTCCACCGGGGTGTCGAGCACCACCGCCAGTCGCAGCGCGACCGCGGTCGACGGGTTGTATCCGCCGGCCTCGATCTCGACCACGGTCTGGCGGCTCACGCCGACCAGTTCGCCCAGGCGTCGCTGGGTCAGGCCCGCCCGGCGTCGCGCGGTGGCGACGTCGGATCGCACGTCGGCGGAGAGCCTGCCCATACGACAAGTCTACCCGACACAAGTCGCGTCTACCCGACACAAGTCGCGTCTACCCGACACAAGTCGCGTCTACCCGACGCAAGTCGGGGCCACCCGGTTCCTCACGCGTCCGGGTGGGCCAGCGCCTCGTACACCGGCCGCAACGCGTCGGTCAGCTGCCCGCCGCCGGCCCGCAGCGACGGCTCGGGCACCTGGTCCAGCACCGCGCCCGGCTCGGTGTCCGGCGGCCGCGGGGGAGCGGACCCCGCCGCGCCCTCCCAGAAGTCGTCCAGCAGGTCCGCCAGCGGCGCCGGACCGGCCGGGGCGGACGGGCCGTCGCCGCTGTCACGCTCGGCCCGCAACCGCTCCAGCAGCGCGTCCCGGTCGCGTCCGCGCAGCGTGAGCAGGGTGAACGGATCGGTGTCGCAGCGCTCGGCGAGCACGTAGAACACCGCGGCCAGGTGCTTGCACGGCACCGTGAGGTCCGGGCACGAGCAGTCCTGCGACAGGTCGGCGCCCGCGGCCGGGAACAACGACAGCTCCAGGCCGTCGAGCAGCTCCTCGATCTCCGGGGGCACGGTCCCCGACAGCAGGGCCGCGGTGTACCAGGCGTCGGCGGCCAGGGCCTGCTCCACGCGCCGCCACTGCGTCTTGTCCCAGACCCGCAGCCCGATCCGGACCCGGTACGGCTGCGGCCGGGTGCCCTGCACCAGCGCGACCACGGCGCCCGCGTCGACGTCGAGGGACACGATCTGCCCCGACCGGGCGTAGCTGCGGCCACGCGAGAGCCGCCCGCCGACGCCGAGCTGCTCGAGCACCGCCAGGAACCGCGCCGACCACCAGGTCCGGGCGACCGCGCCCGCCGCCGCGTGGATCCGGATCCCGCCCTCGACGCGGCGCGGCGGCCCACCGGTGAAGTCCTCCTGCGCCCAGAACGGCCGGTCACTCATCGGCGTCCCCCGTCTCCTCGTCGAGGTCGGCCACCGCGTCCGAGCCGAGCGCGAACACCGCACGCAGCTCGGAGGTCGACAGCGACGTCAGCCAGTCCTCCCCGCCGGTCACCACCATGTCCGACAGCGACCGCTTCGCCGTGACCAGGTCCTCGATCCGCTCCTCGACCGTCCCCGGGCACACGAACCGGCGCACCTGCACCGCGCGCCGCTGCCCGATCCGGAACGCCCGGTCGGTGGCCTGGTCCTCCACCGCCGGGTTCCACCACCGGTCCAGGTGGATCACGTGGTTCGCCGCGGTGAGCGTGAGCCCGGTGCCGCCCGCGCGCAGCGAGAGCAGGAACAGCGACGGTCCCTCCCCGGACTGGAACCGGGCGACCATCTCGTCGCGCCGCTTCTTCGGGGTGCCGCCGTGCAGGTAGAGCACCTCGGTGTCGAACCGTGCCGACAGGTGCGGGCGTAGCATCGCGGCGAACTCGGTGTACTGGGTGAACAGCAGCGCCCGGTCCCCGGCGGCCAGCACCGGCTCCAGAATCTCCTCCAGCCGGGCGACCTTGCCCGAGCGGTGCCGCCCGCCGCTGCGGTGGATCGGCGACCCGTCGTGCAGCAGCTGCGCGGGGTGGTTGCAGACCTGCTTGAGCTTGCTCATCGCGGCCAGCACGTTGCCGCGGCGCTCGATGCCGTCGCTGCCCTCGATCTTCTCCATCATGTCGTCGACGACGGTCCGGTACAGCGACGCCTGCTCCCGGGTGAGCCGGTGGTCGGCCACGATCTCGATCTTCTCGGGGAGGTCGTCGATCACCGTGGGGTCGGTCTTGACCCGCCGCAGCAGGTAGGGCCGGGTGATCCGGCGCAGGGTGCGGGCCGTCCCGGCGTCGCGGTGGCGCTCGATCGGCACCGCGAACCGCTGCCGGAACACCTCCGGCACCCCGAGGACGCCGGGGTTGAGGAAGTCCATCACCGACCACAGCTCGGCCAGCCGGTTCTCCATCGGGGTGCCGGTCAGCGCGACCCGGTGGCCGGCGTCGAACGACCGCATCGTGCGCGACGCCGCGGCGTGCGCGTTCTTGATCATCTGGGCCTCGTCGAGGACGAGGCGGTGGAACCGCCACGCCCGCAGGTCCTCGGCGTCGCGGGTCGCGGTCGCGTACGTGGTGACGACGAGGTCGGCCTCGCCGAGCCGGGCGTGCAGGGCCTCGCCGCGCGGGCGGGCGGCCCCGTGGTGGGCGTGCACCCGCAGGCCGGGTGCGAACGTCGCGGCCTCCCGCTGCCAGGTGCCGACCATCGACATCGGGCACACGATCAGGGTCGGGGCGCCGGTCGGCCCGCCGGACCGGTCGTGGGCCTCCAGGGCCAGGAGCTGGACGGTCTTGCCCAGCCCCATGTCGTCGGCCAGGCACGCCCCCAGGCCCAGCGACGACAGGAACGCCAGCCACGCCACCCCGCGCTCCTGGTAGGGGCGCAGCGTCGCGGTGAACCCCGGCGGCGCCGGCACCGGTGTGAGCGTCCGCTCGGCGGTGCCCTCCAGCAGCGCCCCGAGGTGCCCGCGGGCGGACACGTCGGTCACCGGGAGCGGGGCGCCCGCGTCGCCACGGGCCGCGGCCAGCACCTCGCCGACGGTGGGCGGCCGGTCCCGGTGGCGACGCAGGAAGTCCAGCCCCTGGGCCAGTGCCTGGGCGTCGACGGCGACCCAGCGCCCGCGCAGCCGGACCAGCGGCGCCTTCGCAGCCACCAGCGCGGCGATCTCGGACTCGCCCAGCTCCTCGTCGCCGACGGCAAGCGACCAGCGGAACTCCGCCAGCTCGTCACGGCCCAGCCCGCCGCGGGTGATCACCCCCGGCGCCGGGGCCGACGACGTCGAGAGTCGCAGCCCCAGCGGGCGGCGCCCGTCCCACCCGCGCGGGAGCGCCACCCCGAACCCGGCCGACAGCAGCGCGGGCGCGTCCCGGGTGAGGAACCGGTGCGCCCCGGTGACGTCGAGCTCGAGCCCGGTCGGGCGGGCCCGGCGCAGTGCGGGCACGAGCCCGGGCAGGACCTGCGCGGCCCGCCCCAGCTCGGCCAGCAGCACGTCCTGCGCGCCGGAGACCAGGGCGTCGGCCTCCCCGGCCCACACCCCGGCCGCGTCGAACACCAGGCTCGGGTCCTCGGTGGAGCGCAGCGCGAACTGGAGCTCCCACCGGGTGCCGTCGCCGGTCTGGTCGTCGAGGTCCGGGCCGGGGTCGGCCGGGTCGTGCAGTGTGGAGACCTCGGCGAGCCGGAACAGCGCGGTGGCGGCGCCGGGCTGCTCGCGGCCGACGTCGTCCCACGCGGCCAGTGCCTCGCGCAGCACCCGCAGCCCCGCACCGGTCGCGGGCAGGTCCGCCGACGGGCCGGTCAAGGCGTGCAGCAGCGCCGCCGGGGCGTCCGCGCGGGCGGGCAGCGGGACGGGCATCGCGGCGCTGCGCCCCAGCCGCTCGCGGACGGCGGCGTCGGTGAACCGGGCGAGCGCGGCGTCGACCAGGGTGTCCGGGTCCTGCCCGGCGACGTCGCCCGGGCGGCGCTGCTCGGCCCGCGCGACCGGGGGCAGCCGCCGGACCAGGTCGGCGCGGGCGACCGCGTCGAGACCCTGGACGACCGGGCGCCAGCGCGCCGCGGGCCGGCCGGACTCGGTGAGCAGGACCGGCAGCACCCGGCCGCGGGCCGCGAGCTCCTCGGCGAGCCGGGCGAGGTCGGCGAGGTGGGCGAACCCGGCGCCGTAGCGGACCTCGTCGGACGGGTCGGTCAGCTCGGAGGGGTCGACGACGACCGCCGGCACCGTCCACGGCGCCAGCGTCGGCGTGCTCCGGCTCCGGGTGCGTGGCCGGGACCGGACCAGGCCGGGGGAGTCCTGCGGGCCCGACGGGTGCGAGGGCAGCAGCACCGTCACCGACGCCGGCTTGCCCGGATGGATCGCGGCCAGCTCGTCCGACGGCACGGCGAACGGGTGCGGCCGCGCCGTGCGCAGCGACCGGCGGTCGGTGCGGGGTGCGCGCTCGCCGTCCTCCGCCCACAGCAGGACGCCCCGGGTGGGGGAGTGCAGGGCGTGGACGACGAACACACCCCCACGCTAGAGGCGACCCCCGACAGCGACCGCGTGGAGGAGCCCGGCCGCGGCCGCGCACGCCTCGTCGGTGATCACGTGCTCGTCGCCGTCGTCGATCCGCAGGTCGACCCGCGCACCGCCGGCGACCAGAAGCGACGCGGTGTCGGAGACCCGGTGCGCGGGCACCCACGGGTCGTGCGAGATCGACCGCAGCACCGCCGGGGTCGGGGCCAGCGCCCCGGCCGGCGGCGCCGGGACCGGGTCCGGACCGACGAACCCGCCGGTGAACAGCACCAGCCCCGCGCACGGGCGCGGGTCGCGCACCAGCAGGTGGTGCGCGGCCAGGCAGGCGCCCTGGGAGAACCCCCACAGCACCACCCGGTCCCGGCCGACACCGGCGTCGGCGAGCCGGGCCAGCTCGTCGTCGACGATGCCCAGGGCGCGCAGCAGCGCGTCGCGGTTCTCGTCGAACGGCTCCAGGAACGGCTTCGGGTACCAGCTGCCGCCCGGCGCCGGCGGGGCGACGAACCGGGCGGGCACGTCCCCGAACCGGGCCGCGGTGGCCCGCATGTCGTCGGGGTCGCGGCCCCGCCCGTGCAGGGCGAGCACGACCAGCGGCGCGTCCGGATCCCCCCAGGTGGCCATCAGCCCTCGATCGGTTCCAGCTTGGCGAAGATCTCCTCGCGCCGGTGCTCGAACTGCTCGGGCAGCTGGAACCGGGTGCCGAGCTCCTGCGGGGACTCGTCGCAGGTCCAGCCGCCCTCGTCGTGGGTGACGGCCAGCTCGAACAGCGCCCCGCTCGGCGTCCGGACGTAGACGCTCTTGAAGTACTTGCGGTCCTTGAGCTCGGAGATGTCGGTGTAGCCGGCGCCCTCGATGTCGAACTTCACCGCGTCCTGGTTCGCCAGGTCCGACACGTTCCACGCGAAGTGGTGGTAGGTGCCCGCGCCGTAGCGCCAGGTGCCCTGGTCGTCGTGCCGGTTGACGGTGATCTCCAGGTGGTTGCCGACCTTCGCGTCGCCGATCCGCAGGCCGAACACGTCGCCGTCCTCGGCGGGGGCGCCCTGGGCGAAGAACGAGGTGTCGGCGAACTCGACCATCCGGTCCGGGGTGGTCATGTGCACCCCGACGCCGTGGATGCCGTGGATCGCGTGCTCGGCCGACACGCCGTTGCCCTCGTAGCCGCGGCGCGGGTCGGCGGCGTTCGCGACGAACTGGTACTCGATGCCCGACGGGTGGGCGAACGCGAGCCGCCGCTGGTCGAACCGCTCGACGTCGGTGACCTCGACGTCGTGGGCGCGCAGCCGCTGCGCCCAGAAGTCCAGCGAGCCCTCCGGCACCGACAGCAGGACCTCGCGGGCCTGGTTGGTGCCACGGGTGCCGAACTGGCCCGCCTGCGCCCACGGGAACGTGGTGACGACGCTGGACGGGTCGCCGTCGGCGTTGGAGTAGTAGAGGTGGTAGATCGGCAGCGAGCCGTCGAACAGGACGGTGCGCTTGATGAAGCGCATGCCGAGGATCTTCGTGTGGAAGTCGACGTCCTCCTGGGCGCCGGCGACGGACAGGGTCACATGGTGCGAGCCTTCGACATGAGCCACGTGCGCAGACGTTAGGAACGCCGCGGCCGCGGCACATCGCCGACGGGCGCAGACCGCTGTCGTCCGCGTGCACGCCCGCACCGGCCCGGCGGGCGGCGACTGCGTGACTAGGCTGGGTGCGGCCACCAGCACGACCAGGAGCCGCCGATGACGACCGTCGCCGACCGTCCCACCGACTCCGGGCCCGGCACCGTCCCCGGACCCGACGGGCCCGACGACGTCTCCTTCACCACCGTCACCGGCGACCTGCCCGCCCCCGGTGGCGACCGGCTGGTCCTGGTCGTGGCGCTCGCGGGCAGTGCGCTGCTCGGCGACGGCGAGCCGCTGGTCCCCGGGCGGTGGGCGCTGCTGGACCCGGCCCGCCCGGGCACCCCCACCGCGGACGCCGCGTTCCGCGCGCTGTGCGTGCGGTTCCCGCGCGACCGCGTCGAGCCCCGCGGCGAGCCGTTCACCGGGGTGGCCGGCACCGCCTTCGACGCCGGCCCCGGCCTGCCCGGCTACGTGTGCGACACCCTGCGCCACCTCGACGCGCACCGGCTGGCGATGGGCCCGCACGCCGCCGTCGCGGTGCGGCACGCCGTGGACCTGGTCGGGGTGCTGCTGCGGAGCACGGCCGGCGCCGAGCCCGCCCCGCACTGCGACCTGCTGGACCGGATCAAGGCCCACGTCGAGGCGCACCTCGGCGACCCGGACCTCGCCCCCGCCGGGATCGCCGCCGCGCACTTCGTCTCCGCGCGCCACCTGCACAACCTGTTCGCGGGGACCGGCACGAGCGCCGCGGCCTGGATCCGCGCGCGGCGGGTCGAGATGTGCCGGCGCGACCTGGCCGACCCCGCACTGGCCGACGTGCCCGCCGCGGCCATCGGGTCGCGGTGGGGGTTCCGCGGGCCCTCGCACTTCGGGCAGGTGTTCAAACGCGCGACGGGCCTGACCCCGGCGGCCTACCGGGAGGCCAGCAGCTCGTCGAGCCGCTCGTAGCCCTCGTTCACCCCGACGTCCATCCCCGAGGCGAGCATCGCGTCGCGGGCGGCGAACGAGTCGTAGCGCGACTCCGCGACCAGCCGGGTCCGCCCGCCGGACAGCGGGGTCAGGGTCATCGTCTCCAGGCAGACGCTGTCGCCGAAGCCCTCGAAGGTGAAGGTCTGCACGATCCGCTCCGGGGCGCGGACCTCGTGGAACGAGCCGAAGAAGCGGTACTCGCCGCCGTCGTCGGCGTGGGTGTAGCGGTAGCCGCCGCCGGTCTCGGCGTCCCAGCGGTGCACCGTCATCGTCAGCCCGCGCGGCCCCAGCCAGCGCACGACCTTGTCCTCGTCGACATGGGCGTCGAAGACCCGCTCCGGGGGTGCGTCGAACTCCCGGGTGATGCGGATCGCGGGCAGGTCGTCCACGGTCTCGATGGCGGTGCCGCGGGTGCCGGTGGTGCTCATGCCGTCTCCTCGTGCTCGGTGGGTGCGGACTCGTCGGCGAGCAGGTCGTCGAGGCGCGCGTAGCGCTCCTCCACCTGCCGCCGGTACCGCTCGATCCAGGCCGTCATCAGGTCGAAGACCTCCGCCTCGAGGTGCACCGGACGACGCTGGGCCTGCCGGCTGCGCCGGACCAGCCCCGCGTCCTGCAGTACCCGGATGTGCTTGGAGACGGCCTGCACGGAGACGGCGTAGGGCTCGGCCAGCTCGTTCACGGTCGCGTCGGCCGTCGCCAGCCGGGCCACCATGTCGCGCCGGATCGGGTCCGCCAGTGCGGCGAAGACCCGGTTCAGCCGGTCCTCCACGTCGCCTCCTCGTTCAACCTCGCGGTTGAATACACCGTAGCGCCGGGAGGGCTCGTGTTCAACCCGTCAGTTGAACGAGCCGGGGAGGGAGCCGTGCGGCACGTAGTCCGACGGCACCACGCCGAGCCGGCCGCGCTGGTAGTCCTCGAACGCCCGCTGCACCTCCTCGCGGGTGTTCATCACGAACGGGCCCGCCCACGCGACGGGCTCGCGGATCGGCTGCCCGCCCAGCACCACGACGTCCAGCGCCGGGTGACGGGACTCCTGCCCCGTGCCGCCCTCGACCGTGATCAGGTCCCCGGGTCCGAACACGGCGAGCTGGCCGGTGCGGACCGGGCGTCGGTCCGCGCCGACGGTGCCGGACCCGCTCAGCACGTAGACCAGCGCGTTGTAGGGCCGCGGCCAGGGCAGCCGCAGCTGTGCGCCGGGGGAGACGGTGGCGTGCACCATCGCCATCGGGGTGTGGGTCGAGCCCGGTCCGGACGCACCCGCCACGTCGCCGGCGATCACGCGCAGCAGCGCGCCGCCGTCGGGCGTGGTGGCCAGGGCGACCTCGCCCCCGCGCAGGTCCTGGTACGCCGGCGGCAGCCACTTGTCCGCGCGCGGCAGGTTGACCCACAGCTGCAGGCCGTGGAACAGCCCGCCGCTGCGCACCAGCGACTCCGGCGGGCGCTCGATGTGCAGCAGGCCCGAGCCCGCGGTCATCCACTGGGTGTCGCCGTCGGTGATCGTTCCGCCGCCGCCGTGGCTGTCACCGTGCTCGAAGGTCCCGTCGATGATGTAGGTGACGGTCTCGAAGCCGCGGTGCGGGTGCCACGAGGTGCCCTTCGGCTCGCCCGGGGCGTACTCGACCTCGCCCATCTGGTCCATGTGCAGGAACGGGTCGAGGTCGCGCAGGTCCACCCCCTGGAAGGCGCGGCGGACCGGGAAGCCCTCGCCCTCGTACCCGCGCGGGGCGGTGGTGACACTGCGGACGCCCCGGTCCAGGTCGGTCGGCCCGGGGACGGGCACACGGGGCAGGGCGCTGACTTCGGCGACGGAGACGGCGGGCATCGGGACCTCCACGGTCGGTGGTTGTTGCACGGTCAACGACCGCGCTGGCGCCCCGATTCCCCGGGGGCCAGACTGATCGCCATGACGGAGCTGTCGACGGTGCTGTCGGACATGTCCTTCCTCGAGGGCCCACGCTGGCACGACGGGAGGATCTGGGTCAGCGACTTCTACACCCACCGGGTGCTCTCGGCCCGCGCCGACGGGTCGGACCTGCGTACCGAGGCCGAGGTGCCCCAGCAGCCCTCCGGCCTGGGCTGGCTGCCCGACGGCAGGCTGCTGATCGTGTCCATGCGCGACCGGCGGATCCTGCGCCGTGAGACCGACGGCACCCTGGCCACCCACGCCGACCTGTCCGGCCACGCCGAGCACGTCCTGAACGACATGGTCGTCGACGACGGCGGCGGCCTCTGGGTGGGCAGCTTCGGCTTCGACCTGATGAACGGTGCCCCGCGGGCCGCCGCGCCGCTGCTGCGCGTCGCGCCGGACGGGAGCGTGTCGGTCGCGAGCGAGCCGCTGCACTTCGCGAACGGACCCACGCTGTCCGGCGGGGACCTCGTCGTCGCCGAGACCTTCGGCAACCGGATGTCCGCCTTCGCGGTCGCCGACGACGGCACGCTCGGCCCGCGCCGGGACTGGGCGCTGTTCGGTCCGCCGTCGGCCGCCGAGGACCCGTTCGACGCCATCGCCGAGCTCACCGTCGCCCCGGACGGCATCTCCGTCCCCGACGCGGAGGGTGCGATCTGGGTCGCCGACGCCATCGGCAACCGGGCCATCCGGGTCCGCCCCGGCGGGATGGTCGACGGCGAGGTCCCGACCGCCCAGGTCGGCACCTACGCCTGCGCACTCGGCGGCGACGACGGCCGCACCCTGTTCCTCTGCACCGCCCCCGGGTTCGCCGAGCACGAGCGCCGTGACACCCGCCTGGCGCAGCTGCTCGCCGTCCGGGTGGACGTCCCGGCGGCCTGAGACCGGTGCCCTCCCTGGACGAGGCCGCCGCCCGCGCGCTGCTGACCGGCGCGCGGGTGGCGCGGCTCGCGACGATCCGCGCCACCGACGGCACCCCGCGCCTGGTGCCGGTCACCTTCGCGCTCGTCGACGGGCTGGTGGTGTCGGCCGTCGACGACGTCAAGCCCAAGCGGCACCGCCGTCTCGCGCGGCTGCGCGACATCGAGGCCGACCCGCGGGTGGCCCTGCTCGCCGACCACTACGACGACGACTGGTCGCAGCTGTGGTGGGTCCGCCTGGACGCCGGTGCCACGATCCACGACGGCGGCGACCTGCACTCCCGCGCCGTCGCGGCCCTCGCCGGGAAGTACGGCCCCTACGCCGCCCGGCCCCCCGAGGGGCCTGTGCTGGCCCTCACCCCCGTCCGCTGGACCGCCTGGACCGCCACCCCCGGCTCATGATCACAGCCTCGCGCGCGGAACCGCTCCCCGCGCGCGTCACGTCGCGCGCGGGGAGCGGTTCCGCGCGCGGACGCGCGATCATGGTCGCGTCGGTCAGGGCAGGGTGCCCAGGAACGCCGTCACCGCCGACAGCGTCGGCTCGGGCAGCTCCAGGTGGGGCTCGTGCCCGCAGGGCAGCTCGGTGAGGCTCACCGGGCCCGATGCCCGCTCGGCGACCGCGCGCACGTGCACGGCGCTGCCGTAGGGGTCGTCGTCGCCCTGGACGGCGAGGACCGGCGCGGTGATCCCGGGCAGGGTGTCGCGGATGTCCCAGTCGGTGAACTCCTCGGCCAGCCACATGTCGTTCCACCCGCGGAACGCGGCGTCCGGGTCGTCGTGGTGGCGGGCCATCCGGGAGCGGAGGTCGCCGTCGTCGAACGCGGTGCGGGCCGCCCGGATCGCGGTGAGGGCGAACGGCTCGGTCAGCACGTGCGGGGCGAGCACCACCACCCCGCCCACCGGCATCGACGCGGCCGCGAGCAGCGCGATCGTGGCGCCGTCGGAGTGTCCGACCAGGACCGGACGGTCCAGGCCGAGCGCGGCGCACAGGGCGGGGACGGTGGTCGTCGCCTCGGTCGCCATGAAGTCGGTGCCGCGCGGGCCGCGGGGAGGGTCGGAGCGGCCGTGCCCGAGCCGGGAGTAGGCCACCGCACGGCGCCCGGTCGCGGCGGCGACCCGCTCGGGGAAGCCCCGCCAGAGCCCGACCGAGCCGAGGCCCTCGTGGAGGAAGAGCAGGGGCGCACGGCCGTCGCCGGGGTCACCGGTGTCGGAGTACTCGTGGCGCAGACCGTCCAGTTCGAGGAGCGACGTCGCAGGCACATCACGATCGTAGTGCTCGCTGTTGCGCCGTCCGGAACGGTCGTGAAGGCTCGTTCGCGTGATTCCCGACCTCCGGCTGACGTCGCGTCTGGACGTCGACCTGTGCCGGATGTAGTCGTCCGCCTGTCGTTGACGCCTGCCCGCGTGTCCTGAAGCCGACCGGGACGCGGAGAGCCGACGACCCCCGAGAGGACGTGCCCCCGTGGCCGATCCGCCCGTCGCCGTACCTCGGACCAGGACGGTCCGCCTGGTCACCGCCCTGCTCGCGGTGCTGCTGGCCGCATCCGGCTGCGCGTCCGCCGGTGCCGACGGCCCGACCGTCCGGCTCGCCCAGTTCCCGTGGAGCGCCGCGAAGCTGACCAACGCGATCCTCGGTGAGGTCGTCGCGGCCCACCCGGAGCTGGGCGTCGGCCGGCTCAAGACCATCCAGGTCGGACCCGCGACCGCGTGGGCCGGCGCCCAGCGCGGCGACGTCGACGCCCTCACCGAGGTCGCGATGCCCAACCAGTCCGAGCTGGCCGCGAAGGCGGAGGACCGGATCGAGCTGGTGCACCCGACGTACTCCGGAGCGGAGCAGGGCTGGTACGTCCCCAGCTACGCGGTCGAGCCGGGCGGGCCGCTGGCCGGGCTGACCGGCGTCACCCAGCTGAACGACTACGCCGACGCCCTCGGCCACCGGCTCGTCGACTCCGACCCCAGCTTCCTCACCACCGAGTACAACGCGAAGCGTCTCGCCGGGTACCGGCTGGACCTGGAGCAGGTGACCTCCAGCGAGGCCGCGCAGATCGCCGAGCTGCGCCGCGCCTACGAGCGCCGCCAGCCGATCCTGGTCTACCTGTACCGCCCGCACTACATCTTCGAGGAGCTCGCGCTGACCAAGCTGACGGAGCCGACCCCGGCCCGGGAGGACTGCTACACCACCGGCGACGGCGCCTGCGCCATGCCGGCGTACTCGGCCTGGACCGCGGCGAGCCCGGACCTGGCGCGCACCAGCCCCGGCTTCGCGGCGATGCTGCGCCGGTTCGAGCTGCCGCTGGCCGATGTCGAGCAGATGCTCCAGCGGGTCGACGTGGACAACGAGGACGTGGAGGTGGTGGCGCGGGACTACGTGGCCGCACACCCGGACCGCGTCCGCCAGTGGGTGGGAGCCGGAGCATGATCGAGGTACGGAACCTGACCAAGGTCTTCGGCGACGGCAAGGCCGCCGACGAGGCCGTGCGGCTCGCCGGCGAGGGTCTCGGCCGGCCGGAGATCCAGCGCCGCACCGGCGCCACCCTGGCCGTGCACGACGTGTCCTTCGACATCGCCGACGGCGAGCTGTTCGTGATCATGGGCCTGTCCGGCTCCGGCAAGTCGACGCTGGTCCGGCTGCTCAACCGGCTCATCGAGCCGACCTCGGGCACCATCACCGTCGACGGCCGCGACCTCGGCTCGCTCGGCGCCGCCGACCTGCGCACGCTGCGCAACGAGCGGATCGCGATGGTGTTCCAGCACTTCGCGCTGCTGCCGCACCGCACCGTGCGACAGAACGCCGAGTACGGGCTGCAGATCCGCGGCGTCGACGCCGGCACCCGCCGGGAGAAGGCGGAGTGGGCACTCGGGCAGGTCGGCCTCGGCGACCGTGCCGACGCGCTGCCCGGTCAGCTCTCGGGCGGCATGCAGCAACGCGTCGGGCTCGCCCGGGCGCTCGCCAGCGACACCGACGTGCTCCTGATGGACGAGCCCTACTCCGCGCTGGACCCGCTGATCCGGCGCGACATGCAGCAGCTGCTCGTCCGTCTGCAGCGGGACCTGAAGAAGACGATCGTGTTCATCACCCACGACCTGAACGAGGCCATGCTCCTGGGTGACCGCATCCTGCTGCTCAAGGACGGGTGCCTGGTCCAGGTCGGCACCGGACCGCAGATCCTGGAGTCCCCGGCCGACGACTACGTCGCCGAGTTCGTCTCCGACGTCGACCGCAGCCGGGTGCTCACCGCCGCCGACGTGATCCGTACGGCCCGCATCACGGTGACCCTGGACGAGCGCCCTTCCGAGGTGCTCGTGCGGCTCGGGAAGGCCGAGGCGACCGGCGCCTACGTCGTCGACGACGACCACCGCATCCTCGGCGTCGTCCGCGACGACTGGCTCGGCCACGCCGCGGGCCGGGGCGCCACCGGCATCGACCGCTCCGCCCTGGTCGCGGAGTACCGCACCACCGAACCCGACCGGCCGCTGATCGACCTGCTGCACCAGGTCGGACGCAACCCGGTCCCGCTCGCGGTGGTCGACGACGGCCGCCTCACCGGCGTCGTCCCGCGGGGTGCCGTGCTCGCCGCCCTGTCGACCCACGACGAGGCCACCGCCGACGGGAGGAACGCCTGATGCCCAGGTTCGAGTTCGGCAGCTACGTCGAGGCGTTCATCCTCTGGCTGCTGCAGAACGCCGGGGGCGTGTTCGACGCCGTCGGGGTCGCGATCACCGCGGTCGTCGAGGCCGTGACCTCGCTCTTCACCGCCCCGGTGTGGTGGGTCTGGCTGGTGCTGCTCGTGGCGCTCGCGCTGCTCGTGCGCGGGGCCGGGTTCGCGGTGTTCACCCTGGTCGGCTTCCTGCTCGTGTCCTCGTTCGACCTGTGGACCGAGACGATGGAGACCTTCGGCCTGGTGCTCGTCGCGGCGCTGATCGCGGTGGCGATCGGTGTGCCGCTGGGCATCTGGGCCGCCCGCAGCCGCGCGGCGAGCCGGACGCTGCGCCCGGTCCTCGACCTGGCACAGACGGTCCCGGCGTTCGTCTACCTGATCCCGGTGGTGCTGCTGTTCGGCATCGGCGTGGTGCCGGGCGTCGTCGCGACGATCGTGTTCTCGATCGCGCCCGCGGTCCGGCTCACCGAGCTGGGCATCCGGGGCGTCGACGGCGAGGTCGTCGAGGCCGCGCACGCCTTCGGGGCCCACCCCCGCCAGATCCTGCGCGAGGTGCAGCTGCCGATGGCGCTGCCGTCGATCATGGCCGGCGTCAACCAGGTGATCATGCTGGCGCTGTCCATGGTGGTCGTCGCGGGCCTCGCCGGTGCCGACGGACTGGGCACGACGGTGGTCAGCGCGGTCACCCAGCTCGACATCGCGACCGGCGTCGAGGGCGGGCTGGCCGTCGTCATCGTGGCGATCTTCCTCGACCGGTTCACCTCGGCACTGGCCGAGCGCCCCGAGGGGAGCCTGCTCGCGAAGCTGCGCGCCCGTCGCCCGCAGAAGGCCGCGGCGCCGGCCGCGGAGCGCACGTCCCCGGCTCCGGCCGGTTCGGCGGTCACCGGCGCGAACGCCTGAGCGACGTCCGCCCGGCATCGGCGCCGGTCGGCCCTGTGAGGTGCCGTGCGAGCGTCCGGCGTCCGCACCGCATCCCCGCGGTCCGGCCGGCTCCGCGGTGTACCCGGACGCCCGACCGGACGTCGCCTCGGCTCGACCGGCGCCGGAAGATCACCGGTTGTGGAGCGATCCGTTCACGACGCGGGCCTCATCCTCCACAACCGGTGATCATGGTCGGGTGGCCCGAGGCGGCCGGCCGTGCACGTGACGAAGATCTGCCGGCTCTGCTCGGCCATCGCGTCGCCGGCGCCGTCGCGGACGAGCGCCGTGACCCGAGCCAGGCCGACGCCGACCACGCCCGGCTGCTGACCTCGCTGCTCCGGTCCGTCCGCGAGTCGGGCGCCGCGGCCTGAGTCAGCCGTCGAGCCGGGCGGCCGGCCGGGCCGGGGCCACGCAGCGCCACGCGTCGGTCACGATCTCGGTGACCTCGTCGCGGTCGGCGGCGTCGGGGCCGGTGCCGTCGAGCACCACCCCGAGCCAGCCGCGGTGCCCGACGTAGGCGGGCCGGAAGAACCGGGCCGGGTCCTCGGCGACCAGCTCGGCCTGCACGCCCGGCGCCGCGGCGCACCAGAACGCCAGGTGCGGGTGGCCGTGGTGGTGCGCGGCGTAGGAGACGAACATCCTCCGCACGAACCACGACGGCGACCCGTGGCTCTGCTTCTCGGTCACCTCGGGCAGGGACAGGCAGATCTCCCGCAGCCACGGCAGCGGGTCGGCGGGGTCCGGGTGGCGTGCGGTCACGGGCGCCCCGGCCGGTAGGTCCCCACGCTCCACGTGTTGCCCTCCGGGTCGGCGACGGCGCACTCCCGCGAACCGTAGTCCTGGTCGACCGGCGCCATGGTGATCTCCGCACCGGCGGCGGCCGCGCGGGCGTGCACCGCGTCCGGGTCGTCGCAGGTCAGGTAGATCACGGTCCGACCGGTGTCGAAGCGGTCGCCCCCGGCGCGGCGCGGTCCGATCAGGACCAGGCCGGTGTCGTCGCCGTCGTCCCAGGCGAGCTCGGCGTGGGCGATCCCGCCGTCGTCGCCGGTGTGGACGGCGACCTCCCGGAAGCCGAGCGCCGTGGTGAGGAACGCGATCGCGACGCGGGGGTCGTCGTAGCGGAGGGTGGGGTGGATGCTCATGACGAACGATCCTGACCGGGACGCGGCGGTGCGTCGTGAAGGAATGGGAACTGTTCGGCGCGGAACGCGGCGGGTGAGATCCCCGCGAGCGCCCGGAACTCGCGGGAGAGGTGGGGCTGGTCGGCGTAGCCGCACTCGGCGGCGACGAGTGCGAGCGGGTTCCGCCCGCCCCCGACCAGCTCGGCGGCGCGCGCGAAGCGCAGCACCCGGCGGACGGTGCCGGGCGCGAGACCGACCTGGGTCCGGAACCGGGACTGCAGGTGGCGGCGGCTCCAGCCGGTCTCGGCGGCCAGCTCCGCGACGCCGACCCGGCCCGCGGTCGCGCTGAGCCGGTCCCAGGCGTAGCGCACCTCGGGTGCGGGGAGGCGGGCCCGGTCGTCCAGGAGCCGGTCCGCGAGCAGCGCGCTGACCAGGGCGAACCGGCCGTCCCAGGTCGGCTCGGCGGCCAGGCGGGCGGGCAGCGCGGCGAGCACGGGGTCGTCGAGCTCGTCGAGGCGGGGCACCGTGCCGCCGGGCAGCGCCCGCCCGCCGAGAAGGGCGTAGGTCGCCGCCGGGGTCAGGTCCACCTGCACCCCGGCCTGCGGGCCGGTGAACTCGGTCAGCACCCAGGTGTCGCTCAGGCCGCCGACGAACGCGGCCGCCGACCCGGTCGCGACGGCCGGCCCGGACAGCGTCAGCGGGTGCAGCCCGAGGATCAGCGCGGTCCCGGCGGACGGCGGCTGGCGACGACGCAGGGGAGCGGCGGCGTGCTCGCGGTAGCCGAGGTAGCGCAGCACGTGCCCGCGCAGTGCGGCGGGCGGCCGCCCCGGCACGTACTCGGCGGACATGGACGATGTTGTACCCCCACTCCTCACCCGGCGGCCAGCGCGACCGCGAGGCCGAGCATCACCGTGGCGACGAGCCCGTCGAGCACCCGCCACGCCGTCGGCCGGGCGAACAGCCCCGCGAGCCGCGCCGCGCCGAAGCCGAGCCCGGAGAACCAGGTCAGGCTGGCCACGACCACCCCGGCGCCGAACGCCCACCGGCCGTCGTCGCCGTGCGCGGCGGCCAGCGACCCGAGCACCAACAGGTCCAGCATCATGTGCGGGTTGAGGAAGGTCAGGGCCGCTGCGCTCCCCAGGACGGGCACGAGCGGCCGGGCCGAGCCGTGGGGGTCGGCGTCGAGCGCACCGGGCCGGACGGCGCGCCGCAGCGCCAGCAGGCCGTAGCCGGCCAGCCACACGACGCCGCCCCAGCGGACCACCTCGACCAGCCCCGGTACGCGGTCGACGAGCAGCCCGACGCCGGCGACCGCCGCGGTCACCAGCACCAGGTCGGCCAGCACGCAGAACACCACCACCGCCGGGACGTGCTCGCGTCGCAGCCCCTGCCGCAGCACGAACGCGTTCTGCGCCCCGATCGCCGCGATCAGCGACAGTCCCGTCCCGAATCCCGCCAGCACACTCACGTCACCGACGCTAGGTCGTCCGCGCCAGGAGGATGTCAGGAACTGAAAGAACGTCATGAACTGTAGATTCGCTTCATGTACGACCGGGAGCGGCTGGCCACCCTGAGCGCCGTGGTGGAGGAGGGTGGTTTCGACGCCGCCGCCGCGCGGCTGTCGATCACGCCGTCCGCGGTGTCCCAGCGGATCAAGGCCCTGGAACGGCAGGCGCGCCGGATCCTGGTGCGCCGCACGCGTCCGTGCGTCGCGACCGAGGAGGGGGCCGCGCTGCTGCGGCTGGCCCGGCAGATCGCCGTGCTGGAGGGTGAGGTCGAGGCCGGGTTCGGCAGTGCCGACACCGCGGGCACGCACCTGCCGATCGCGGTGAACGCGGACTCGGTGACCCACTGGTTCCTGTCCGCGGTGGTCCCCCTGGCCGCGCGGCACGGGGTCCGGCTGGACCTGCACGTCGACGACGAGCAGTACACCGCGGCCCTGCTGCGCGAGGGCTCGGTGGTCGGGGCGGTGACGACGTCGTCGGCACCGGTGCAGGGCTGCGCGGTCCGGCCGCTGGGCGCGACCCGCTACCGGCCCGTCGCCGCCCGGCCGGTGTACGACCGGTGGTTCGCCGGGCGGGACCCGGCCGAGGCGTTCCCGCTCGCCCCGCGGGTCGACTTCGGGTCGAAGGACGTGCTGCAGACCCGGTTCGTCCGCGGGCTCACCCACCGGCCGTGCACCGGTCCGGCGCACCGGGTGCCCGCCGCCGACGGCTACCACGAGGCGATCCGTGCGGGCCTGGGCTGGGGGATGTTCACCGACGGCCCGGCCCGGGAGGCCGCGGCCGCCGGGCGGCTCGTGCTGCTCGACGCCGAGCGCCACCTCGACGTCCCGCTGTACTGGCAGCACTGGAAGCTCAGCACCACGGTGCTCGACGCGCTCACCGAGTCGGTCTGCGCGGCGGCGGCGACGATCCTGGTGCCGCCGGCCCGCTGACCGGGGGGTCTCAGATCCCGGACCGCCAGGGGCGTCCGAGGCGGATGTCGCAGGTGATGACCCCGCGGTCGACGCCGGTGAGGTCCGCGATCAGGTCGCGGACCGCGTCCTCGGCCTGCCGGGGGTCGTCGACGGTGGTCGACGCCTCGATGCCCGGCACGTAGAGGGTGAGCCTGCGGTCCGCCCGCCAGGCCACCACCTCGAAGTGATGGTCACCGGTCACCCGTCCACGGTAGCCCGGCCGCGGCGCGAACGGGGCGGATCAGCCGACGGTCGGGTCGGCGGCGCGGCCCGCGTCGGCGCCCGGCTGCGTGTCGTCCTGCTGGGCGGGCACCGGGTCGCCGGTCGTCTCCGGGACACCGGTCGGCTCGACCGGGGCCGGGGGATCGGTGGGGGCGACCGGGTCCGCGCTCGGCTCCGGCGTGGGCTCGGCCGACGGCGTGCTCGTCGGCGTCGGCGGGGCGGTCGGCTCGTTGGGCGCCAGGGTGGAGGGCGACTCGCCGATCGGCCTGAACGCCGGGAACTCGGCCGTGCCGGTGGCGCGCACGGTGTCGGACATGAACGCCTTCCACACCGATCCGGGCAGGTCGGCGCCGTTGATCGGGCGGCCCGCGGAGTCCTGGATCGGGTCGTTGCGGTCGGTCCCGACCCACACGGCCGTCGCGATCCCGGGGGTGAAGCCGGCGAACCAGGCGTCGTTGTTCTGGCCCTCGAAGCGGGACTGGACGGTGCCGGTCTTGCCGGCGGCCTCCTGCCCGTCGGGCAGCTGCAGCCCGTCGTTGTCGACGACGTTCATCATCGCCTCGGCGACGTTGCGCGCCACCTGCTCGGGGAAGCGCTGTTCGCCCTCGCCCGGCTGGTACTCGTAGAGCACCCGCCCGTCGGAGTCGACGACCTTGGACACCATGTGCGGGGCGTGCCAGACACCCCCCGCGGCGATGGTGGCGTAGGCCGACGCCAGCTGGACCGGCGTGACCTCCTTGTTGCCCAGGGGGAGCCGAGCGTCGGGGTTCTCCAGCGGCGCGGTGATCCCGGCGAGGCGCGCGGCGTCGGCGACCTTCTGCGGGCCGACCTGCGCGGCGAGCTTGGTGAAGACGACGTTGTTGGAGATCGTCATCGCCTGCTTGAGGTCGCAGCGCGGGCAGTTGGCGCCCTCGGCGTTGCGCAGCCCCGGCCGCTCGGACCCGTCGAAGGTGGTGCCCAGGCCGATCGGCGGGTCGTTCAGGAGCCCGGCGAGCACGGCGAACGGCTTGAACGTCGACCCGGGCTGCTTCATGACCTGGGCGTAGTCCAGGCCGGTGCCGTTCGGCCCGCCGTAGTAGCCGAGGATGCCGCCGGTACGCGGGTCGATCGCGACCGCGCCGGTGCGCAGCAGCTCCGGCTCGCCGCGCAGCTTCTGCTCGACCGAGTCGGTGAGCTGCTGCTGGCGCTGCGGGTCGATCGTCGTCGTCACCTGGAGGCCGCCCTGGGCGAACGCCTGCTCGGAGATGCCCAGCGAGCCCAGCTCGGAGCGGACCGCGTTGAGGATGTGGCCGCGGGCGTCGGTCAGCGACGACGAGCGCGAGGTGTTCTCCGGCGCGATGGTCTGCGGGAACACGGCGGCCTGCCGGTCGGCCTGGGAGATCCAGCCCTGGGCGGCCATGCCGTCGAGGACGAAGTTCCAGCGCTGCTTCGCCCGGTCCGGGGAGTTCGCCGGGTCCCAGTTGGACGGCGACTGGATGATCCCGGCGAGCAGTGCGCCCTCGCTGGGGGTCAGCTGGGCCGCGGGCTTGCCGTAGTAGGCGAGGCTGGCGGACTCGATGCCGTAGGCGCCGCGGCCGAAGTAGATGGCGTTGAGGTAGTCGTTGAGGATCTCGTCCTTGGACTTCTGCCCGGAGACCTTCAGCGAGACGATCAGTTCCTTGTACTTCCGCCAGTACGTCGCGTCGTTGCCGACCAGGGTGTTCTTGACGTACTGCTGGGTGATCGTCGACCCGCCGCCGACGCCGCCGGTCAGCTGGTTGACCATGGCCCGCAGGATGCCGGTGAAGTCGAAGCCCGGGTTCGAGTAGAACGACCGGTCCTCGGCCGCCAGCACGGCCTCGCGTACGGGCACCGGGATGGCGTCCATCCCGACCTTGATCCGGTTGCCCTGCTCGGGCACGAGGCGGGCGAGCTGGCCGCCGTCGGCGTAGGAGACGGTGGCGATCTGGTTCTGCACCGCGTCGTCGGTGCTGGGGATCGGGAACAGCAGCCAGCCGAGCCCGAGCAGCAGCAGCGGCAGCAGCACGATCGACGCGGCCGTCCCGACCAGCGAGTACACGACCTGCCGGCGACGCCGGGTCCGCCGCTCCTCGGGGGTGAGCGCGGCCTTCTGGTCGGCGTCGAGGATGCCGAGGCGGCGGCGCACGACACCCACGCCCGGCCCGACGAGTGCGATGACCCGGTCGAACGGCCCGTCGGGCTCGGCGCGGCGACGGCGGCGCGGGCCGGGGGCCGCGGCGTCGACGAACTCGGTGTCCGCCCCGTCGCCGGGGGCGGTGACCAGGGCGGTGGGCGCCCCGCCGTCGCTGCGCGGGGCGGTGGCGGGCACGAGCCCGGTCGGGGCCTCGGCGGCGGGGGCGAGCGCGGTCGCGGCGTCGCCGGGTCCGGGACGGCGGCGGCGCCCGCCGTCGCGTGCGGGCAGGGCGTCGGTCGTGGATTCCGCGCCCTCGTCCGGCTCGGGACGACGACGGCGGCCGGTGCGGGTGGCCGCGCCGGTGCCGTCCGGGGCCGCCGTGCCCGGGAGCGGTGCCGAGGGCGCGGCGACGGCCGTGGTGGCCGCACCGGTGGCCCCGGTGGTGGCCGCCGGGGTGGCGGCGGAGGCCGGGCCGGGCCGGGCGGCACCGGTCGGTGGCACGGCCGGCCGGGGGACCGGCGGCAGCGACGGGTGCTGCCCGGGGCGGGGCGCGGCGCCTTGCGGACCGGGGCGCGAAGCACCCGGCGCCGCCGGGGCGGGGCAGGGACCGGCCGGTGCCGGGCCGGGCGCGGCGGGGCGCGGCGCGGGCGGGAACGACGGTGCGGGTCCCGACCGGCCGGGCGCGCCGGCGCCGGGGCGCCGCTGCGGGCCGGTGGTGTGCCGGGGCTCGGCCGGGGCGGACGGACCCGCGGGGGGCGCGCCGGTGGCGCCGGGCGGCGGGGTGCTGCCGGGCTCGCGGGGCACGGTGCCGCCGCGCACGCGCAGCCCGACCTTCGTGGTGCCCCCGGAGCCGTTGACGCCGGAGCCGTTGACGCCGGAGCCGTTGCCCGCGGAGCCGTTGCCCGCGGAGCCGTTGCCCGCGGAGCCGTTGCCCGCGGAGCCGTTGCCCGCGGAGCCGTTGCCCGCGGAGCCGTTGCCCGCGGAGCCGTTGCCCGCGGAGCCGTTGCCCGCGGGGCCGTTGCCGCCCGAGCCGTTCGCCGGGGTGCTCCTCGCGGGGGTGCCGTTCGCGGGAGCGCTGTGTGCGGGGCCACCGTCCGTCGTGGCCCCGGTACCGGGGGCGGCGGTCGCGGGAGCGGCCTCGCCGGCCCGCCGGGAGCGCCGACGGCCGGTGCCGCCGTCCTCCCCGGTGCCGCGTGCCCCGTCCGGGCCGGAACGCCCGGCCGACCCGGCCGCCCGGACGACGTCGGCGAAGGAACGGGCCTCCGGCTCGGCGGACCGCGCGCGCCGTCCACCGGCGGGGGCGCCGTGCCGGGCCGGGGCGCCGGAGTCGGCGCGGGCGACCTGGTCGCTGCCGTGCCGGCCGGTCGGGCGCTCCTCGGTGTCGACGGCACGACCGGAACCGGACGATCGGTGGGGGTCGGACTCGGGGGAGCGGCGCGACCGCGGCGGAGGGGGCGGGCCTGCGGGCAACCGGCTCTCCCTTCTGGTCGACGGCCGGCGGGGCCGGACGGTGGCGTGGTCTCACCCGGTCAACGAGTTCGCTGGGTCAACGAGGGACCGGAGGGCGGCGTTGTGCCCACCTGATCGACGTCACTCGAATGTCGGCACGTCAGCGGGGTGATGGCGCGCTCCGTGACCGGATCGCCCGATCATGGTGCGGCATGCGGACCATCGTGCCCGCGGCCGAAGGGATGCACAGGCGACACGATCACTGCGTCGAGCAACGGCCGGTTGCGTGCGACGACGCGCGGGCGGCCCAGCGCCGGACGGCCGGACGGCCGCATCCGGCGGGACGACCGGCCGTCGTCGATCGCCGGGCGGCGGCAACCCCGGCGCCGACCTGCGACGACGGGTCAGGACAGCAGCGGGCCCATGCGGTCGCGCAGTGCGACCGCGGCCGACAGCGGCCGCACGAGCACGGTGAGCTCGCGGATCCGGCCCTCCTCGTCGGTGCGCAGGACGTCGACGCCCTGCACCTCGCGCTCCCCGACGGTCGCGGCGAACTCGAGGACGTGCCCGTCGTCGCCGGAGTACTCGGCGACGTAGTGGAACCCGCCGAAGACGGTGAACACCGCGCCCAGGATGGGCCGCAACGCGTCCCGGCCCCGGTAGGGGCGGTGGACGACGGGCGAGCGGAACTCGACGTCGTCGCGGCAGAGGGCGACGGCCGCGTCGAGGTCTCCGGCCTCGATCGCGGCCCGGAAGCGGGCGGCGGCGTCGTTCACGCCGGCGATCATGCCCCACCCGTCCCGGGTCAGGCGGCCGCGGCCGCCGGACGCAGGCCGACGGCGCCGGCCAGCAGCTCGTAGGAGCGCAGCCGGTCCTCGCCGCGGAAGGTCGAGGTCGTCACCATCAGCTCGTCCACCCCGGTCCGGGCCACGAGCTCCTCGACCCCGGCCCGCACGGTCTCCGGCGAGCCGATGACCTGGTCGGCGTGGCGCTGCTCGACGAACGCCCGGGCCGCGTCGGTCCAGTCGAAGGCCGCGACCTCCTCGGGGCCGGGCAGCGGGCGCGGATCGCCGAGGCGCAGGTGCAGGAACTGCAGCGCCGAGGGCAGCGCCAGCTCGCGGGCGTGCTCGTCGGTGTCGGCACAGGTCACGGCGGCGGCGATCATCGAGTACGGCTGGGCCAGCATCGCCGAGGGCCGGAAGTGCTCGCGGTAGAGCTCCAGCGCGGGCAGCGTGTTCGCGGCCGAGAAGTGGTGGGCGAAGGCGAACGGCAGACCGAGCCTCCCGGCGACCTCCGCCGAGTAGCCCGACGAGCCGAGCAGCCACATGGTCGGAGCGTTCCCCGCGGCCGGTACGGCGAGCACACCGGCGTCGCCGCGGAAGTAGGCCGCGAGCTCCACGAGCTGGTCGGGGAAGTCGTCCGGGGCCTGCAGCCGGTCGGTCCCGGTCCCGCGCAGCGCGGCGGCGGTCCGGGGGTCGGTGCCCGGGGCACGCCCGATGCCGAGGTCGATCCGGCCGGGGTGCAGTGCCTCGAGGGTGCCGAACTGCTCCGCGACGACGAGCGGGCGGTGGTTGGGCAGCATCACCCCGCCCGAGCCGACGGTGATCCGCGTGGTCGCCCCGGCCAGGTGCGCGATCAGCACCGGCGGCGAGGAGCTGGCGATCCCGGGCATGCCGTGGTGCTCGGCGACCCAGTAGCGGGTGAAGCCCAGCTCCTCGGTCCGTCGCACCAGGCGGGTGCTGTGCGCCAGCGCGTCGGTGGCCGACGAGCCGTCGGCCACGGGGACCAGGTCGAGGACGGAGAGGGGGACCACGACGGCGGCAACACCCGCACCCGCCGGGTGTCTTCCCGGCGGTCGAAACCGGTTCGCGGCCCCCGACTAGCATCGGAGGTCCATCCATTCGCACCACCTGAGGAGGCACCCCCGTGTCCGCACCGTCCGCCCCGCCCGCGTCCGCCCCGATCCGGGTGCCGGCCGGGACGACCGCCGGCGCGCGCGTCCGGGAGGGCGGGCTGCCGACCAGCGGTCCCGAGGCGATCGTCGTCGTGCGCGACGCCGAGGGTGCCCTGCGCGACCTGGCCTGGGCCCCCGAGGCCGACGCCGAGGTCGTGCCGGTCCCGGCGAACACCGAGGAGGGGCGCAGCGTCATCCGGCACTCGGCGGCGCACGTGCTCGCCCAGGCCGTCCAGCAGCTGTTCCCGAAGGCCAAGCTGGGCATCGGCCCGCCGGTCACCGACGGCTTCTACTACGACTTCGACGTCGACACCCCCTTCACCCCCGAGGATCTGAAGAAGATCGAGTCGGCGATGAAGAAGATCGTGAAGGCGGGGCAGCGCTTCGAGCGCCGTCGCTACGCCTCGCAGGACGAGGCCCGCGCCGAGCTGGCCGACCAGCCCTACAAGCTGGAGCTGATCGACCTGAAGTCGACGGACGACTCCGTCGACAGCGGGGAGGTCATGGAGGTCGACTCCTCCGGCGAGCTCACCGTCTACGACAACGTGCACGCCCACACCGGCGCCGTCGTCTGGTCGGACCTGTGCCGTGGCCCGCACCTGCCGACCACCAAGTTCATCCCGGCGTTCTCGCTGACCCGCTCGGCCGCCGCGTACTGGCGGGGCGACCAGCGCAACGCCCAGCTCCAGCGGATCTACGGCACCGCGTGGGAGTCGCAGGAGGCGCACGACGCCTACCTGGAGCGCGTCGCCGAGGCCGAGCGGCGCGACCACCGCCGCCTGGGCAGCGAGCTGGACCTGTTCAGCTTCCCCGACGAGATCGGGTCGGGCCTGCCGGTCTTCCACCCCAAGGGCGGCGTCGTCCGCAAGGAGCTGGAGGACCTGTCCCGCGAGCGGCACGCCGCGGCCGGGTACGAGTTCGTCTACACCCCGCACGCCACCAAGGGCGCGCTGTTCGAGAAGTCCGGCCACCTGGAGTGGTACGCCGAGGGCATGTACCCGCCCATGCAGCTCGACGCCGAGTACACCGGCGACGGCGAGCTGAAGCGGCCCGCGGTGGACTACTACCTCAAGCCGATGAACTGCCCGATGCACAACCTGATCTTCGCCTCGCGCGGACGGTCCTACCGCGAGCTGCCGCTGCGGCTGTTCGAGTTCGGCACCGTCTACCGCTACGAGAAGTCCGGTGTGGTGCACGGCCTCACCCGGGCCCGCGGCTTCACCCAGGACGACGCGCACATCTACTGCACCCGCGAGCAGATGCAGGGCGAGATCCGCAGCCTGC
This sequence comes from Pseudonocardia sp. 2-7, assembly GCF_056341085.1. Lineage (NCBI taxonomy): Bacteria > Bacillati > Actinomycetota > Actinomycetes > Pseudonocardiales > Pseudonocardiaceae > Pseudonocardia > Pseudonocardia sp. 2-7. The sequence continues at coordinate 3,227,916 of NZ_CP094507.1, read as the reverse complement.
TGCAGTTCGTGCTGGACCTGCTGCGCGACTACGGCCTCGACGACTTCTACCTGGAGCTGTCCACCCGCAACCCGGAGAAGTCGATCGGGTCCGACGACTCGTGGAGCGAGGCCACCCAGGCGCTGCGCGACGCCGCGGAGAGCTTCGGGCTGGAGCTGCGCGACGACCCGGGCGGCGCCGCGTTCTACGCCCCGAAGATCTCGGTACAGGCCCGCGACGCGATCGGCCGCTACTGGCAGATGTCGACCATCCAGGTCGACCTGATGCTGCCGGACCGCTTCGAGCTGGAGTATACCTCCTCCGACGGTTCCCGACAGCGTCCGGTCATGATCCACCGCGCGCTGTTCGGCTCGATCGAGCGCTTCTTCGGCGTGCTCACCGAGCACTACGCCGGAGCCTTCCCCGCGTGGCTGGCCCCCGTCCAGGTGGTGGGGATCCCGGTCACCGAGGCCCAGGACGACTACGTCCGCGACATCGCCGCCCGGCTGCGCGCCGCGGGCATCCGGATCGACGTCGACTCCGGCGACGACCGGATGCAGAAGAAGATCCGCACCCACACGCTGCAGAAGGTGCCGTTCCTGCTGCTCGTCGGCGGTCGCGACGTCGAGGCGGGCGCGGTCAGCTTCCGCTTCCGTGACGGCTCGCAGACCAACGCGGTGCCGGTCGAGCAGGCGGTCACCTCGATCATCGAGTGGGTGCGGTCGCGCACGAACACCTCACCGACCGCGGAGAGCTTCGGGGTCGGCGCCTAGGATCGGCGCATGGAGCAGGAGTGGGTCCCGCAGGAGGGGACCGGGACGCCCGACGGCTTCGCCCGGCTGTGGACCCCGCACCGGCTCGCCTACATCCAGGGCGCCGGTGACACGGGCTGCCCGTTCTGCCGGATCGCCCGGGGGGACACCCTGGGCGACTCGACGGACCCGGACGCGGACAACCTCGTCGTCGCGCGCGGTGACGAGGTGTTCGCGCTGCTGAACCTGCACCCGTACAACCCGGGGCACCTGATGGTGCTGCCCTACCGGCACGTCGCGGACCTGGAGGGGCTCACCGACTCCGAGGCCGGCGAGCTGATGGCGTTCACCCGGCAGGCCGTCGTGACCATGAAGAAGGTCGCGGCGCCGCACGCGTTCAACGTGGGCCTGAACCTGGGCCACGTCGCGGGCGGGTCGCTGGCGGAGCACCTGCACCAGCACGTCGTCCCGCGGTGGGGCGGGGACGCGAACTTCATCGCCGTCGTCGGGCAGACGAAGGTGATCCCGCAGCTGCTCGCCGAGACCCGCGACCAGCTGGCGCGGGCGTGGGAACCGCCACGTCGCTGACTCCGGCCGCGCCGACGGCGGGCGGACCCGGTGTCGGACTACGCTGGCAGCGTCCCCCACCGCCACCGTCCTGCACGGGAGCACGCAGCCGCCGATGCTGAACCTGTTCGCCCGCGCGCACGTCAACCGGCTCACCGACCCCGTCGGGCGGGCCCTGATCGACCGCGGTGTCAGCCCGGACACCGTGACCGTGCTCGGCACCGTCGGGGCCGTGGCCTGCTCGCTGGCGTTCCTGCCGACCGGCCGGCTGGCCCTCGGCGCGGTGCTGGTCACCCTGTTCGTGCTGACCGACCTGATCGACGGCGCGATGGCCCGCGCCCGCGGGCACGGCACCCCGTTCGGGGCGGTGCTCGACTCCACCTGCGACCGGATCGTCGACGGCGCCCTGTTCGCCGGGCTCGCCTGGTGGGCGCTGACCGGCGGGGCCGAGCCCCTGGCGGGTGCCGCCGCGCTGGTGGCCCTGGTCGGCGGCCAGATCGTGTCCTACGTCAAGGCCCGCGCCGAGTCCGTCGGGCTCACCGCCGAGGGCGGCCTCGTCGAACGCGCCGAACGGCTCATCCTCGGCCTGGTCGGGGCGTTCCTGTCCGGCATCGGGGTGCCGTGGGCGCTGACCGTCACCCTCGTCGTGCTGGCGATCGGGACAGCGGTGACCCTCGGCCAGCGGATCCTGGCGGTACGGCACAGCTCCCGCGAGGCACCGCGTGCCTGACCTGCGGACGCGCACCACCGACGCGCTGGGCGCCGCCGGGTACGCGGCGGGCTGGCGGGTCGCGGGGCGGCTCCCGGCCGGCGTCGCCGCACGGGTGTTCGACGCCGGCGCCGCGCTCGCGGTCCGCCGCGACGGCCCCGGGGTACGACGGCTGCGGCACAACCTGCGCCGGGCCCGACCCGACGCGACCCCCGCCGAGCTCGACGCACTGGTCGCCGCCGGGATGCGCAGCTACGCCCGTTACTGGCGCGAGGCGTTCGCACTGCCCGGCCTCGACCCCGCCGCGGTGCACGCCGCGATGCACCCGCACGCCCACGGCGTCGCCGGTGCGCTGGCGTCCACCCGGTCCGGGCGCGGGGTCGTGTTCGCCCTCCCGCACGCCGGCAACTGGGACCTCGCCGGGCTCTACCTGCTGCGCGAGCTCGACCGGCTCGGGCTCGAACCGGCGCTGACCACCGTCGTGCAGCGGCTGCGCCCCGAGGCCCTGTTTCGCCGGTTCCTCGCCTACCGGCGCGCGCTCGGGTTCGAGGTCGTGACCGCCGACGACCCCCGCGCCGCACACCGCGCGCTGACCGGGCGGCTGCGCCGCGGCGGGGTCGTCTGCCTGGTCGCCGACCGCGACCTGACCGGCACCGGGACCGGCGTGACGTTCCTCGGGGGACCCGCCCGGCTGCCGTCCGGCCCTGCGCGGCTCGCCCGGCTCACCGGCGCCGCGCTCCACCCGGCCTACCCCTACTTCACCGACGACGCCTGGGGCGTCGAGGTGGGCGCGCCCGTCCCGCCCGGTCCCGGTGCCGTCCAGCACCTCGCCGACGCGTTCGGCGACATGATCGCCCGCCGCCCGTGGGACTGGCACATGCTCCAGCCGGTCGGCACGGGATGAGGATCGGGATCGTCTGCCCGTACTCCCTCGACGTCGCCGGGGGAGTGCAGCGCCATGTCCTGGACCTGGCCGCCGCGCTGCGCGCGCTCGGGCACACGGTCGAGGTGCTGGCCCCGACGACCGGCACCGCGCCCGAGTTCGTCACCCCGGCCGGGCGGGCCGTCGGCGTCCCCTACAACGGCTCCGTCGCCCGCGTCGCGTTCGGCCCGCTGACCCGCCACCGCACCCGGCGCTGGCTCGCCGCGCACGACTTCGACGTGCTGCACGTCCACGAGCCCACGACCCCGTCGGTGTCGGCGCTCGCGCTGCTCGACGCCCGCGGGCCGGTCGTCGCGACCTTCCACACCTCCACCGAGCGGTCCCGGGTCCTCGCCGCGTTCGGACCCGTGGCGCGCCCCCTGCTGGAGCGGGTGACGGCGCGGATCGCGGTGTCGGCGACCGCCCGCCGGGTCCAGGTCGAGCACCTGGGCGGCGACGCCACCGAGATCCCCAACGGCGTCGACGTCGCCCGGTTCGCGCACGGGCCGGCACTGGACCTGCCGCCCGCGGTGCGGGTCGGCTACGTCGGCCGCTTCGACGAGCCCCGCAAGGGCATGCCGGTGCTGCTGGCGGCGCTGCGCCGGATCGTCGCCGAGCGCCCGGACGTGCGGCTGCTCGTCGTCGGCCGTGGCGACGGCGACCGGCTGCGGCGCGCCGCGGGACCGGGCCTGGCGGGCCGGATCGACCTGCTCGGTCCGGTCGACGAGGCGACCAAGGCCGCCGCGCTGCGCTCGGTCGCGGTGTTCTGCGCACCGCACCGCGGCGGGGAGAGCTTCGGGATGGTGCTGACCGAGGCGATGGCCGCGGGCGCCCCGGTGCTGGCCGCGGACCTCGAGTCCTTCCGTGCCGTGCTCGACGACGGCCGCGCCGGTGCACTGTTCCCACCCGGCGACGACGCCGCCCTGGCCGCCGCGCTCACCCGCCTGCTCGACGACGGGACCGCCCGCGCCCGGTTCGCCGCCGCCGGGCGGGACCGGGCGCAGCGCTACGACTGGCCGGTCGTGGCCTCCGACGTGCTGCGTGTGTACCGGGCCGCGATCGCCGGCGCGCCACGGCCGCTCGTGCGCGGGGGCGCGCGGTGAGCGCGGCCGTCGTCGCCGGGGGAGTGGTCCTCGCGACGCTGCTGGTGGCGGCTCTCACCCTGTGGTGCGTGACACGGGTCCGGCGCCTGCACCGGCTGCACGTGCGGGTCGACGCCGCCCGGGCCGGGCTCGCCGCGGCGCTGGACTCCCGGGCCCGGATCGCGCTCGCCGTCGCCGACGCCCTCGGTCCCGCCGCACCGCCGGACCTGCGACAGGCCGCCGTCGCCGCGCGGGCACTGCCCGCTCCGGCCCCGGACGGCCGGGACCCGGCCGGGAGCCGCGCCGCCCGCGAGGCCGCGGAGAACGCCCTGACCAGGCAGCTCGCCGTCGTCGGGCGGGGGCCGGGCCGGCCGGGGCCCTGCGACGACCTCGCCGATGCCGAGGCACTGGTCGTGCTGGCCCGCCGGGTGCACAACGACGCCGTCCGCGACACCCGTGCCCTGCGGTCCCGGCGGCTGGTGCGGATGCTGCGGCTGCACGGCACCGCACCGGAGCCGGTGTACTTCGAGATCGCCGATCCGGAACCGCCGCGTTCACCTGCGCGACCTCACGTAGAATCGCCACGCAGTCCGACCGTCATGTGAGGAGCTCCGATCACCCGTGTCCGCAGCTGAGAACACCCCCGACACCGCCGGTCCGCAGCACGGCACCGCGCGGGTGAAGCGCGGGATGGCCGAGATGCTGAAGGGCGGCGTGATCATGGACGTCGTCACCCCGGATCAGGCCAAGATCGCCGAGGACGCCGGCGCCGTCGCCGTCATGGCCCTGGAGCGCGTCCCGGCCGACATCCGTGCCAACGGCGGCGTGGCCCGCATGTCGGACCCGGACATGATCACCGGCATCGTCGAGGCCGTGTCCATCCCGGTCATGGCGAAGGCCCGCATCGGCCACTTCGTCGAGGCCCGGGTCCTGCAGTCCCTCGGCGTCGACTACATCGACGAGTCCGAGGTGCTGACCCCGGCCGACGAGGCCCACCACATCGACAAGTGGAGCTTCACCGCCCCGTTCGTCTGCGGTGCCACCAACCTCGGTGAGGCCCTGCGCCGCATCTCCGAGGGCGCGGCGATGATCCGCTCGAAGGGTGAGGCCGGCACCGGCAACGTCGTCGAGGCCACCCGGCACATGCGCTCGATCCGCGCCGAGATCGGCCGGCTCGCCTCGCTCGACGCCGCCGAGCTCTACATCGCGGCCAAGGAGCTGCGCGCCCCGGTCGAGCTGGTCGCCGAGGTGGCCCGCACCGGGAAGCTGCCGGTCGTGCTGTTCACCGCGGGTGGCATCGCGACCCCGGCCGACGCCGCGATGATGATGCAGCTCGGCGCCGAGGGCGTGTTCGTCGGCTCCGGCATCTTCAAGTCCGGCGACCCGGCGCAGCGCGCGTCGGCGATCGTGAAGGCCACGACCTTCCACGACGACCCCGAGATGATCGCCAAGGTCTCCCGCGGTCTCGGCGAGGCCATGGTCGGCATCAACATCGCCGACATCCCCGAGGAGCAGCGCTACGCCGCTCGCGGCTGGTAAGCACTCCTCCGCTCCGCCCCGAGAGCCCCGTCCGGCACAGCGCCGGACGGGGCTCTCGCCGTTCCCGGCCCCACTGCCGCGCAGGTTCCCGTGCGCCGCACGGGTCCGGACCCGTGCGGCCGCGCCGGAACCCGTGTGGCGGGGGACGGGACCGGGTGCGGGCCACGGTCCGGTGACCCGATCGGTCCCTCGGACGCGTGGGGTGTCCGTTCCGGCCACGTTCCGCGGTCGCTCGGTGGAGGGGTTGCCTACTCGATGTGGTGACACAGGTGCTCGTGGTGACTCTGTGGCATCTAGCGTTCCGTGGGGATCAGGAGACCACTGTTACGGAGGAGCCTGATGGGACGCTCTGTGAGGGTCGTGGCGATCGCCGCCGCGATGTTGATCAGCTTTCCGGCTGCGGCGTTCGCGGACACCGGGGACGGCCGACCGGGTGCGACGACGACCGCGGACTGCCCCACGGCCGGCACCGCCCCGGGTGGGGGAGCCGGTTCGGGTGGTCCGGCCACCGGTGGTGACGGAAGCGCCGGGTCGGGGAAGCCCGGCGCCTCCGCCGCCCCCGGGGCGGCCGGGCCCGAGGGGGACGGCCCCTCCGGGGGCGGCTCGGGCGACGACCAGGGCTCCTCGAACGACCACGGCTCCTCCGGTGGCGACCACGGCTCCTCGGGCGACGGGTCGGGGCGCGGCGACGGCGGCTCGGGCGGCGACGACTCCGGCTCCGGCGGCGACGGGGGATCGTCGGGATCGGGCGGCTCGGGGGACGACGCGGGGTCCGGTTCGGGTGACGATCGAGGCTCCGGCTCCGGCTCCGGCTCCGGCTCCGGCTCGGACCAGGGCTCGGGTTCCGGTGGGGACTCCGGCGACACGACATCGGGCGCGGGCGACTCCGGCACCGGCGACACGACGCAGGACTCCACCGATGACCGGACGCCGGGCGGCGACCAGGGCTCCGGCGACGACCAGGGTTCCGGCGGCGACAAAAGCCCCGGAGACGGCACGACCTCCGACCCGGGTTCGGGCGACGACACGACATCGGGCGGGGACGGCGCTCCGAACGGCGACCGCGGTCCGGCCGGCGATCAGGGCGACCGGGCAGGCGCCCCGGGGTCACCCGCCGACACGACCTCGGCGAACGCGACCCCGGGCACGGCGTCCGGCGGCGCCGCGACCACCCCGGCCGGCGAACCGGCCCCCGGTGCGACCCCCGCCCCCGTGGACTGCACCGCCGGCGCGGCCCCGGCGGCCCCGTCCTACCCGGGCGCGGCGACCACCGCCGCCGTCGCGCACGGCTGGGGCGAGCCCACCAAGGTCGACGACTTCGACGGCGACGCCCTCACCGGCTGGAGCCCCTACGACGGACCCGGCCACGCCGGCAAGGGGACCCGTTCCCCGTCGGCGATCTCGGTGAAGGACGGCCTGCTCACCATCGACGGCGACGCCGACGGCACCACCGGCGGCATGGCCTGGTCGGACGGCAGCCAGAAGTACGGCCGCTGGGAGGGCCGGGTGCGTGCGCCCGTGTCGGACCCGTCGTACAACGCGTTGCTGCTGCTGTGGCCCACCGCCGAGAACTTCCCGGTCGGCGGTGAGATCGACTTCATGGAGATGACCGACCACACCCGGCAGAGGACCAACCTGTTCCTGCACTACGGCGAGGACAACTCCCAGGTCCAGGGCTCGGTCGACATCGACGCGACCCAGTGGCACAACTGGGCGGTCGAGTGGACGCCGAAGGGTGTGACCGCCTTCGTCGACGGCAAGCAGTGGTGGCACACCGACGACACCTCGGTCCTGCCTCCCGGGCCGATGCACCTGACGATCCAGCTCGACTGGTTCCCCAAGGGCGGCGGTGACGTGAAGCCCTCTCAGATGCAGGTCGACTGGGTCCGCCAGTACGCGCTGCCCGAGTCCGGGAAGGGCGGGGACGGCTCCGGCGACGCGGGCGGCGACGACGAGGGGCTCCTCGACGGACTGCTGCACCGCATCACCGAGGGCGGTCCGGACCGGGAGCCCGGCTCGGCGACCCGCGGCGCGAGCGGCACGTGATCAGCGGTACTCCATGACCATCACCGCGGTCGCGCCCGGGGTGAGCGCGCGGTAGGAGTGCGGGCGGTCGGCCGGGAACGTCAGATGGTCCCCCGGATCCAGCTCGACCTCCTCGCCCTCCGGCCCGATCACCCACCGGCCCGCCGACACCACCACGTGCTCGACGGTGCCGGGGGAGTGCGCGTCGGCGGCCCGGGGCGGCCCCGGCTCGCAGGTGGCCAGGTGCAGGTCGCGGCGCGCCCCCGGTGGGCACGGGGACAGCAGTGCTCCGGTGTAGGCGGCCTCCTCCGACCGGATCGCGGGACGGTCGGCGAACCGCACCACCCGCACCGTCGACGACGGCGGCTCCACCAGCGCGCTGAACGGGACCTCGGCGACGACCGCGATCGCCCAGAGCGTCTCCACACTCGGGTTCCCGGTCCCCGCCTCCAGCTGCGACAACGTCGACTTCGCGATGCCCGCCCGGCGGGCGAGCTCGGCCGAGGAGATGCCGAGGCGCTCCCGTTCCCGGCGGATGGCCGCCGCGATCGTCGCGAGCGGTGGCCCAGGCGTTCGATTCATCGGTCTCCTCGTTCGACTTGACGAACACAGCCGCTGTTGTTCACTGTATCGGGCATGCGTTCGATACAGCGAACGACCCGCGGGGACGTCCGCGACGCCGTCACCATCTCGGTGGCCGTCGCCGTCGTCGGGGTCTCCTTCGGCGCGCTCGCGCCGGCCGCCGGGTTGTCCCCGGCCATGACGATGGCGATGTCGCTGCTCGTGTTCGCGGGCGGCGCCCAGCTGCTCGTCACCGGAGTGCTGGCCGCCGGGGGCGGTGTGTGGGCCGCCGTCGCCGCGGGGCTGGTGCTCAACCTGCGGCACCTGCCGTTCGGCCTGGCCCTGGCCCGTCACCTGGGCGGAGGCTGGGCGCGGCTGCCCGCGGCGCACGTCGTCACCGACGAGTCGACGGCGTTCGTGCTGGCCCGCACCGACGTCCCCGGGCGGGGATGGCGCGCGTTCCGCATCCTCGGCGTCGCGAAGTACCTCTGCTGGCAGCTCGGCACCGCGGCCGGTCTGGTGCTCGGGGCGAGCGTGCCGGACCCGGCCGCGTTCGGGCTCGACGCCGCCTTCCCGGCCGCGCTGCTGGCCATGCTCGTCCCGATGCTGCGCCGGGTCGACGCCCGTCGGGTCGGCGCAGCCGCCGCCACCCTGTCGCTGGCCTGCGCGCCGTTCCTGCCCGCGGGCCTGCCCGTGCTGGCCGGCCTGCTCGGCGTCGGCGCGGCCGGCCGGACCACGGGGGAGCAGCCGTGACCGTCGCCGCGCTGCTCGTCCTCGCCGGCGGGACCTACCTCATGCGGCTGCTGCCGCTGGTCCTGCACGACCGGGTCGCCCTGTCCCCGCGCACCGTGCGCCTGGTCGAGCTGGGAGCGGTCGGGCTGCTCGTCGCGCTCGTCGCGACCGGCACCTGGTTCGAGGGGGCCGGGTTCGCCGGCTGGGCCCGCCCGGCCGGGGTCGCCGTGGCCGCCGGTGCGCTGCTGCTGCGGGTGCCGTTCGTGCTGGTCGTCGTCCTCGCCGCGGCGACGACGGCCGGGCTGCGGCTGGCCGGGATCGCCTGAGCCGGTCGTCACCCCGGCGCGCGCCCCGCGCCGGGGACCGCGAGGATCGACCCATGCACGTGCTCGTCCTCGGCGCCACCGGCTACGTCGGCTCCCGGCTCGTCCCGCGCCTGCTCGACGCCGGCCACGACGTCCGGGTGCTCGCCCGCACCCCGGGCAAGCTGGCCGCGCACCCGTGGGGGGAGGCGGTCGACGCGGTCCGTGGCGACGCCCGGGAACCGGCCGACGTGCGCCGGGCCTGCGAGGGTGTCGACGCCGTCGTCCACCTGGTGCACGCCATGGACGGCCCCGGCTACGCCGACCGCGACCGCACCGCCGCGCACGCGCTGGCCGACGGCGCCGCCGCGGCCGGTGTACGCCGCATCGTCTACCTGGGCGGGCTGCAGCCCGAGGCCGGCACCCGGCGGGTGTCGCAGCACCTGTCCTCGCGCCGCGAGGTCGGGGACATCCTGCTCGCCGGGCCCGTCCCGACCGCCGTGCTGCGGGCCGGGATCGTCGTCGGCACCGGCTCGGCCAGCTTCGAGATGATCCGGCACCTCACCGAGACCGCGATGGGCGGTCCGCTGGTCCTGCCGCTGCCCGACCGCGCCTGGAACCGGATCCAGCCGATCGCCGTCGACGACGTGCTGTACGACCTCGTCGGCTGCCTCGACCTGCCCGCCGGGGTGGACCGGGCGTTCGACGTCGGTGGTCCCGACGTGCACACCTACCGGTCCCTGATGAGCGAGTTCGCCGCCGAGGCAGGACTGCTGCGGCCGTTCCCGGTGCCCGTCCCGCTGTCCGCGCCGCGGCTCACCGCCCGCGCCGTCGCCGCGCTCACCCCGGTCGGCCGCGGGCTGGCCGAGCCGCTGGTCGAGTCCATGCGTCACGAGCTGGTGGCCGACCCCGACGACCTCGCGGCCCTCGACGCGCTCATCGGCACCCCGCCCGGCGGCCGGACCCCGTACCGCACGGCGGTCCGCCGCGCCCTCGACGGCGTCGGCGCGGCCGGGCCGGGGCCCTCCGACCCGCCCGGCACCGGTCCGCTGGAGTGGTCGACGACCGACACCCACGACGTCGCCGCTCCCGCCCGCGCCGTCTGGTCGGTGATCGAGACACTCGGCGGCCCGCACGGCTGGTACACCGTCCCGGGCGTCGCGACGCTGACCGGCCACCTCGACGTCCTCGCCGGTGGGCCCGGTGTCGTCCCGCGCCGGCACGGCGACGGCCCGGCCCGCCTCGTCCCGGGAGAGCCCCTGGACCGCTGGACCGTCGAGACCGTCGAACCGGGGCGGCGGCTGGTGCTGCGCGCCGCGGACCGGCTCCCCGGCGACGCCCGGCTCGAGCTCACCGTCACCCCGACCGACCGGCTGACCAGCCGCTACACCCAGACCCTGCGGTTCACCCCACGCGGGATGGCCGGGCGGCTGGGATGGCTGGCGGCCTACCCGTCGCAGCGCTTCGTGTTCGCCGTGATGGCGCGGACCCTCGCCGGGGTCGCCGAGACCCGCTACCGGCGCGACGTCCGCGCCCTCTGACCCCTCCGGGGTGCCCCCAGGGGAACTCTCGTAGCGCTCTAAGCCACGAGAGTTCCCCTGGGGGCGACGGGGGCGGCGCCTCAGTCCCGGCTGCGGGCCTGGGCCACCTGCTCGGCGCGGTCCTCGGCCGCGAGCCGGGTCAGCTCGGCTCCGGCCTCGGGGTCGCGGGTCAGGTTCTCGCCCGACTCCGGGTCGAACACGTGGATCTTCCGCGCGTCCAGCCAGAACTCGGCGTCGCGGCCCTCCCGGATCCGGCTGGTCGAGTCGATCGACACGATCGCCTGCGTACGCAGCTGATCGGCGTCGAGCTCCCGCGACAGCTCCTTGAGCTTGGTCTCCACCTCGGCCGGGGCCTCGTAGGGGATGTAGGCGTACTGCGAGTCGCCCAGCCACTCGGTCACGTCGACCTTCGCGGTGAAGGTCGACCCGACGTGGCGCTTGGCCTCGTCGACCAGGGAGGCGTCCTCGAAGTACTCCGGCCGGATGCCGACCAGCACCAGCTCGCGTCCGGCGACCTTCTCGGCGCGCGCGGCGTCGAGCTCGATCGGGCCGAACGGCGTCTCCAGCTTGTTCCCGGCCACGGTCGCGGGCAGGAAGTTCATCGGCGGCGACCCGATGAATCCGGCGACGAACAGGTTGACCGGCTGCTCGTAGAGCTCGCGCGGCGAGGCGACCTGCTGGATGACGCCCTTGCGCAGGACACAGACCCGGTCACCGAGGGTCATCGCCTCGGTCTGGTCGTGCGTGACGTAGACGGTGGTGATACCGAGGCGGCGCTGCAGGCGGGCGATCTCGGTGCGCATCTGCCCGCGCAGCTTCGCGTCCAGGTTGGACAGCGGCTCGTCGAACAGGAACGCGTCGGCGTCACGGACGATGGCACGACCCATCGCGACCCGCTGGCGCTGACCGCCGGACAGGTTCGCGGGCTTGCGCTGCAGGTGCTCCTGCAGCTCCAGGACCTTCGCCGCGGTGTCGACCTTCTGCTTGATCTCGTCCTCGGGCGCCTTGGCCAGGCGCAGCGGGAACGCGATGTTCTCGAAGACCGACAGGTGCGGGTAGAGCGCGTAGTTCTGGAACACCATCGACAGGTTGCGGTCCCGCGGGGCCTTGTCGTTGACGCGGTTGCCGGCGATGACCATGTCGCCGGAGGTGATGTCCTCCAGACCGACGATCATCCGCAGCAGTGTCGACTTCCCGCAGCCGGACGGGCCGACGAGGATCATGAACTCGCCGTCGGCGATGTCCATGCTCACGTCGTTCACGGCCGGGAAGCCGTCCCCGTACTTCTTGACGATGTTCTTCATCTCGATCGACGCCATGGCCGGTCGGTTCCTCTCTCTGTGTACGGGGTGTCAGCCCTTGACGGCGCCGTTGGTCAGACCGGCGACGATGCGCCGCTGGAACAGCAGGACGAGCACGACGACGGGGATGGTCACGATCACGGCGGCGGCGGCGATCGGGCCGTTGGGCGACTCGAACTGCGAGGCCCCGGAGAACAGGCCCAGCGCGGCCGGGACCGGGCGGGACGCGCCGGTCGAGGTCAGCGAGATGCCGTAGGCGAAGTCGTTCCAGGCGATGAAGAACGCCAGGATCGCGGTGGTGAACACCCCGGGCGTCGCCAGCGGGACGATCACCTTGCGGAACGCCTGCCAGGTGGTGGCGCCGTCGACCTGCGCGGCCTGCTCCATCTCCCACGGGATCTCGCGGAAGAACGCCGACATGGTCCAGATCGACAGCGGCAGGGTCAGCGACAGGTAGGGGATGATCAGGCCGGGCCAGGTGTCGTAGAGCCCGATCTGGCGCCACAGGTTGAACAGCGGCGTCACGATCGAGATGACCGGGAAGATCGCCACCGCCAGCGCGGTCGACAGGATCAGCTTCTTGCCCCGGAAGTCGAGCCGGGCGATCGCGTAGGCGGCGAACATCGACAGCACGCACGCCAGGAACGTCGCGATGATGCAGATGCCGAAGGAGTTGCGCAGCGCGGGCAGGAACAGCCCGGCCGCGTCCCCGACGAGGATCTGCTCGTAGTTGCTCCACGACACCGAGGTCGGGAGGAACTGCTTGTTGGCGATGTCGTCGCTCGACTTCAGCGACAGCGACACGATCCAGCCCACCGGGAACAGGGCGTAGACGACGATCGCGATGCCGGCGACGATCCAGAGGACTCTCTCGCGGGTGGACATCACTTCTCCCCTCGGGCCTGGGACAGGTCGACCTTGAACCCCTTGATGAACCCGATGCAGATGATCACGACGGACAGGAACAGCAGCACCGACACCGCGGAGCCGAGTCCGATCTCGACGCGGGCGATGGTCTGGCGGTAGGCCAGGAACGACACCGTCTCGGTGCTGTTCGCCCCGGCCGTCATCACGAACACCGAGTCGAACACGCGGAACGCGTCCAGGGTCCGGAACAGCAGGGCGACCATGATCGCCGCCTTCATGTTCGGGAGGGTGACCTTCCACATCCGCTGCCACCAGGTCGCGCCGTCGACGCGGGCGGCCTCCTGCAGCACGTCGGGCACCTGGGCCAGACCCGCGAGCAGCAGCAGCGAGATGAACGGGGTGGTCTTCCAGATCTCGGCCAGGCAGATCACGAACAGCGACGAGCCGGTCGAGCCGAACCAGTCGGTGTCGGCCGAGATCCCGGGCAGCCAGCCGAACCAGGAGTTCACGAAGCCCGAGTCGAGGGAGAACGCGTACTGCCAGGCGAACGCCGACACGACCGTGATGACCGCGTAGGGGATCAGGATCGCGGCGCGCAGCACCGGCCGGATCGCCTTGAGCGCGTTCATCATGACCAGCGCGAGCAGGAAGCCCAGGACCAGCTCGACCGCGACGGTGACCACGGTGATGAACACCGTGACGCCGAACGATGTCCACCAGATCGAGTCGGTGAGGATGACCGCGTAGTTCTTCAGGCCGACGAAGGAGATGTTGTCCGGGTCGGTCAGCCGGTAGTCGAACAGCGAGTAGTAGACGGCCTGGATGATCGGGTAGGCCGTCACCAGCAGCATCACGGCGAACGCCGGGCCCGCGAGGTACCAGCCGAGCTTCTGCTCGGCCCGGCTGCGGTCACTGGCACCGCGCGGGGCCGGGGAGGCCCCGGTCCCGGTCCCGGGCCGCTCGGTCGTCGTGGTCACAGCAGCTCCTCCTTGGCGAGGACCGCCTTGATCAGCGCGGCGGTCGCGGGGCCGACGGTCGGCGGGTCGATGCCCGCGGTCGGGTGGTAGGTGCGCTGGATGGACTCGGAGACCTCGCTGTAGTACGCCGTCTGCGGGCGCGGCTTGGCCTGCTGCAGCGACTGCGCGATGACCGGGGCCATCGGGAACTTCTTCACCACGTCCGGGTCGGTGAACACCGAGATCCGGGCGGCCGGGTTGCCGTTGGTGAGGAAGTACTGCTTCTGGTTCTCGGTCGAGGTGATGCACTCGGTGGCCTGGTAGGCCAGGTCGGTGTGCTTGCTGAAGGCACCGACGCCGAGGTTGATGCCGCCGTAGGGCGGGGCCGAGGGCCTGCCGGCCTCGGTCTGCGGGTAGAGCGCCCAGCCGAAGTCGTCCGGCGTGGACTGGGGGACGGTCCCCTCCTCGACGGCGCTGTTGACCTTGCCCCAGACGAACGGCCAGTTCACCTGGAACATCGCGTCACCGGACTGGAAGGCGTTGGAGTTCTCGTCCTCGGAGTTGGTCGAGAAGCCGGGACCACCGACGGCCGAGACCGCCTTCATGATCTCGGCGGCCTTCGTCGCGGCGGGGGAGTCCAGGCCGAGCTGGACGCCCTCCGGGTTCTGCGGCGAGGCGTTGGTGACGATCTGCCCGCCGCCGCCCTCGACCAGCGCGTTCAGCCAGACGGTCAGCGACTCCGCGCGGATGCCCTGCGCGGCGATGATCGAGTTCTTGGCCTGCGCGGTCTGCACGACCTGGTCCCAGGTGACCGGCTTCGACAGGTCCAGCCCGGTGCCGGCGACCTGCGACTTGCGGTACCAGAGCAGCTGGGTGTTGGCCCAGAACGGCACCGTGACGAGCTCGCCGTTCCAGCTCGCGCCCTCCTTCGCGGAGTTCACGATCCCGGCGGTGGTCCGCTGCGCGACCTCCTCGGGCACCGGGGCCAGGAACTTCGCCTCGGCGAACTCGGGGATGTAGGGCGGGTCGATGGACATGATGTCGATCGAGCTGTCGTTGGCCGCGAGCCGGCGGATCAGCTGCTGACGCTGTTCCGCGGACTGGCGCGGCAGCACCGACACCGCGATCTGGTACTGCCCGTTCGACGCCGCCGAGCAGCGCTGGGCGATCTCCGCCTGCCCGCCGTCGTCGGGGTTGATGTACCAGTTGAGGACCGGCGGGCCCGCGGGTGCGCCTCCGCAGCCCGCCAGCAGGGCGAGGGCGACGGTGGCCGCACCGGCGGCCAGCGTCCTCCTCCACCGTGTGCGACGCATGGTCAACTCCGAACTCCCGTGTCCGATACCGCTGCTTGAGTCCCGTCGCTCGTCGGCGACGTTGGAAGCGTTTCCAACCGAGACTGTGAGCCCTTCACCCGGGAGTGTCAAGGCTCACAGCAATCGGGCTGGTCGGCGACGATCCTTACTGATCCACAGGCGATGGTCCAGCGCAGTCGGATAACATCCGCTCTTGCAATCGCTTCCAGCTTTGGGCATACATGTGTCGTGCCCGAACCGGTCAACCTGGCCGACGTGGCCCGGCTGGCCAAGGTCTCACCGGCCACCGCGTCACGCGCGCTCAGCGATCACCCCCACGTCGCCGAGGCCACCCGCGCCCGCGTGTGGGAGGCCGCGCGCGCCCTGGAGTACGTCGTGAGCCCGGACGCCTCCGGGCTCGCGCGGGGCACGACGGGGCGGATCGCCGTCGTCGTCCCGCACCTGTCGCGGTGGTGGTTCGGGGCGGCGCTGGAGGGGCTGTCCGAGGTGGTGCGCGAGGCCGGGCGCGACGTGCTGCTCTACCACCTGGGCGACGCCGCGGCCCGGCGCGCGTTCTTCGCCGAGCTGCCCGCCCGCCGGCGTGCCGACGCCGTCGTGCTGCTGGGGTTCGGCGTCGACGACGCCGAGCGCGCCCGGCTGGAGCGGATCGGCGTCGGCATCGTGTCGGCGGGGACCCGGATCGGCAACCACCCCTCGGTGTCGATCGACGAGTACGTCGCCGGTCGCCAGGCCGTCGACCACCTGCTCCACCTCGGACACCGGAGGATCGGGATGATCGTCACCACCGACCCGGAACTCGACCCGGGCCAGCCCGAGGGGCGTGCCGCCGCCTACCGGACGGCGCTCTCCGACGCCGGCGTGGAACACGACCCCGCCCTGACGGTGAGCGTGCCCTGGAGCCCGGAGGGCGGGGCGCGGGCGATGGGGGAGCTGCTCGGGCTGTCCGACCCGCCGACGGCGGTCTACGCCCACACCGACGAGGTCGCCCTCGGCGCCGTCGGCACGCTGCGCCGGGCCGGGCTCGCGGTGCCCGGCGACGTGTCGGTCATCGGTATCGACGACCACCCGCTGGCCGCGCTGACCGATCTGTCCACCGTGGCCCAGCCGGCGGCCGAGCAGGGTGCCGTCGCGGCCCGGATGGCGCTGGCGACGCTGGCCGGCGAGCCGGTCGAACCGGTCGCGACCCTGCCGACCCGGCTGGTCATCCGCGGCTCCACCGCCCCACCGGCCCGCGGCGTGCGGGGGGTGTCCTGAATGGACGCGCCGCCGGAGCTGGTGCTGCGGGCCCCCGGCCCCGAGCTGATCGCGCTGCCCTGGAACGAGCCGCTGGAACGGTGGGACGAGATGCGGGTCCCGCTGCGCGACATGGAGGTCGGCCCCAGCCGGCACCTCGTCCGTTTCGTCGAGGCCGACGGTGCACTGTGGGCGCTCAAGGACATGCCGGAGCGGATCGCCCGTCGCGAGTACGACGTGCTGCGGCGCCTCGAGCACCAGTGCCTGCCCGCGGTCCGCCCGGCCGGGCTGGTGAACCAGCCGGCGCACGAGACCGCGATCCTGGTGACCCGCTACCTCGCCGGGTCCTGGCAGTACCGCAGGCTGTTCCTGCGGCTGCCCCCGAACCGGCCGCGGCACCGCGCCCGGCTGTTCGACGCGATGATCTCGCTGCTGGTCGAGCTGCACCGGCACGGCGTGTTCTGGGGGGACTGCTCGCTCAACAACACCCTGTTCACCCGCGACGGGCAGACCCTGCAGGCCTTCCTCGTCGACGCCGAGACCAGCGAGGTGCACCCGGACGGCCTGTCCGACGGTCAGCGCGAGCACGACGTGACGATCCTGGTCGAGAACGTCGCCGCCGGGATGATCGACCTCGCGACCTCGCTGGAGCGCCCGCCGGAGATGATCCCGCAGCTCATCGACGAGGCGACCGCCCTGCCCGAGCGCTACCGGGAGCTGTGGGAGGCGCTGCACACCTCGCCGGTCTTCGCCTTCGGCGACCGCTACCGCGTCGAGGGCGCCATCCGCGAGCTCAACGACCTGGGCTTCGCCGTCGACGAGGTGTCCCTGCTCCCGATCGGCGACGGCCGGTCGCGGCTGCACATCGCCGTCGGCGACCGCAACTACCACTCCGAGACGCTGCGCAGGCTGACCGGTGTCGGCGTGGGGGAGGGCCAGGCCCGGATCCTGCTCGGCGACCTCAACGCCCACCGCGACTGGATGCAGCGGCGCACCGGTCACCCGGTGTCGGAGCGCGCGGCCGCCCGCAGCTGGATCGACCACTGCCTCGAGCCCGGATCGGCCCGCGCGCACACCGCGCTCGGCGGTGCCGGCGATCCGGTGCAGGCGTACTGCGACCTGCTGGAGGTGCGCTGGCTGTTGTCCGAACGGGCCGGCGCCGACGTCGGCAACGAGACCGCGCTGGCCGCCCTCGGGGGGCACGCCCCGACCGACTCGGCGGCCAAGATGGCCGTCGCCGACGCCCCCACCGGGCCGCTGCCGCGGATCCCCGCGGACGACGCCGACGAGCGGTGACGCGCGTCATCACATCGTTGACGCCACGGTAACCACACTCCCGGCGGTACTGTTCCGGGCCGTGTCCATTCCCGGTCCCGGTTACGCCATCACCGCACGCGTCGACGCCCCCGCCCACCCCACCTCGGCCGGTGACCTCACCGCCGCCGTCGGCCAGGTCGGTGGCGTCGTGACCGCCTTCGACGTCGTCGAGGCGCGCACCGAGAGTCTCGTCGTCGACATCTCGGTCAACGCCCGCAACACCGAGCACGTCGAGGAGATCAAGACGGCCATCGAGCAGCTCGAGGGCTTCTCGGTCCGCAAGGTCTCGGACCGGACCTTCCTGCTCCACCTCGGCGGCAAGATCGAGGTGCGGTCCAAGGTGAACCTCCGCACCCGTGACGACCTGTCGCGCGCCTACACCCCGGGCGTCGCGCGGGTGTCGATGGCGATCGCGGAGAACCCGTCCGACGCCCGGCGCCTGACGATCAAGCGCAACACCGTCGCCGTCGTCACCGACGGGTCCGCGGTGCTCGGCCTGGGCAACATCGGCGCCGCCGCGGCGATGCCGGTCATGGAGGGCAAGGCGGCGCTGTTCAAGCAGTTCGCCAACGTGGACGCCTGGCCGGTCTGCCTCGACACCCAGGACACCGAGGAGATCATCCGCACCGTCCAGCTGATCGCCCCCGGCTACGGCGGCATCAACCTGGAGGACATCGCCGCGCCGCGCTGCTTCGAGATCGAGCGCCGGCTGCGCGAGCTGCTCGACATCCCGGTCTTCCACGACGACCAGCACGGCACCGCCGTCGTCGTCCTCGGCGCCCTGCGCAACGCGCTGCGCGTGGTCGGCAAGAAGTTCTCCGACATCCGCGTCGTCGTCTGCGGGGTCGGCGCGGCCGGCTCGGCGATCATCCGGCTGCTCGGCTCGGAGCAGACCGCCGACGTGGTCGCGGTCGACGTGGACGGCATCGTCCACACCGGACGCGAGGGGATGGACGACAACCTCGTCTCGATCGCCGCGCAGACCAACAAGGACGGCAAGCAGGGCACCCTGGCCGACGCGCTCGTCGGGGCCGACGTCTTCATCGGGGTCAGCGCGCCGAACCTGTTCGGCGAGGACGAGCTGCGGACCATGAACGACGACTCGATCGTGTTCGCACTGGCCAACCCGGACCCCGAGGTCGACCCGACGCTGGCGATGAAGCACGCCGCCGTCGTCGCGACCGGCCGGTCGGACTACCCGAACCAGATCAACAACGTGCTCGCGTTCCCCGGTGTGTTTCGCGGGCTGCTCGACGCCCAGGCGCACGACATCACCGACGAGATGATGCTCGCCGCGGCCGAGGCGATCGCCGACGTCGTCGCCGAGCCGAACCCGTCGTTCATCGTGCCGAGCGTGTTCGACACGAGCGTGGCCCCGGCCGTCGCCGAGGCGCTGCGCGGTGCCGCCGCGAAGCAGGCGAAGCGCGGCGAGGTCGAGGCGGGCTGACCGGCTCACCGGGGGACGACCACCCCGGGCGGCGCGGGCACGGGGACGTGCTCGGCGGGGGAGGCCGCCGCGGCGACGAGTACGGCCAGCGCCGCCGTCGTCCCGAGCGCGAACCGGCGGGGTCGCGGCACGCGCACCGGGCGCGCCGGGGCGTCCGGCACGGGCACGGCCGTCACGAACGCGGCCGCGGCGTCGTCGAGGCCCCGGCCCTCGGCGGCGGCGGCACGGACCGCGCCCGCCGTTGCGACCGGGAGCGGCAGCTCGACGGTGGTCGCGACCGGGATCGGCAGCCGGTGCACCCCGATCCGGTAGGTCCGCGCCAGCCCGCTGCGCTCCGGGTCGCCCAGCGCGGGCCCGCAGAACAGCACCAGCGGTGCCCCGGCGCCGGCCCGCCAGCCGTGCTCGCCCTCGACGACGAGACCCCACAGCGCGACGCAGCCCAGCACGGTGCCGGGACCGAACCCGACGCCGCCGACCCGGGCCGGGTCGCGGACCGCGTGCACACCGCAGGTGCAGGCCGGGTCCGGTGCCTCGTGTCCGCGCAGCTCGCAGTGCGCGGCGAGGGCGCCGCCGGGCGGCCACTCGGTGGCCACGTGCACCGGGGACCGCAGCCGCGGCGCGGTGGGCGGGCCCGCGACACGCCAGCACCGCCAGCCGACGACGACGCCCGCGACGTCCGGTGCGGTGCCGTCCGACGGTGTCAGCGCGGGGCACACACCGGTTCACCGGCCCGGTCGGGGACCCGCCGTGGCATGCCGTCCGGGACCGGCGCGGCCGGTGTCGCCACCCCATCGGTCGGCGGGTGCGCCGGCGCCCGGTCCGGGTCGCCCGGCGCAGCCAGGGGTTCGGCCCGGAAGACCCGCACCGTCGCTCCGATGTCCATGACGCCCCACCCCCGTGTGCCCGGGCGGGGCCGTGCCCGGCACCGCGCGAAGGCCCAGGATCCGTCCTGCACCCCGGGGCGCGGCACCGCCGTACGGTGCCGCGGCTCACCCCCGGACGGGCGGTTACCGCAGGTCGCACGGGTCTAGGCTGGCGTGCATGGCGGTGAGGATCGGTGTGCTGGCCCTGCAGGGCAACGTCCGCGAGCACGTGGCGGCGCTGACCGCGGCGGGCGCCGAGGCCGTGCCGGTCCGCCGTGCGTCCGAGCTGGCCGCGGTGGACGGCATCGTCCTGCCCGGCGGCGAGTCGACGACCATGTCCAAGCTGCTCGACACCTTCGAGCTGCTGGAGCCGCTGCGGGCCCGGCTCCGCGACGGGCTGCCCGCCTACGGATCGTGCGCAGGCATGATCCTGCTGGCCGAGGAGATCCTCGACGGCCGCCCCGACCAGCACCAGCTCGGCGGGCTCGACGTCGTCGTGCGGCGCAACGCCTTCGGCCGCCAGGTCGACTCGTTCGAGACCGATCTGGACTTCACCGGGCTCATCGGTGGTCCGGTGCACGCGGTCTTCATCCGCGCCCCGTGGGTGGAGAAGACCGGCGGCGACGTCGAGGTGCTCGCCTCCGTCCCGGACGTCACGAGCGCCGGTGCCGACGCCGGTGAGGCGGCCGGGCGCGCGGTCGCGATCCGGCAGGGCCCAGTGCTCGCCACGTCGTTCCACCCCGAGCTGACCGGGGACCGGCGGGTGCACGCGCTGTTCGTCGACATGGTGCGCGCCGCAGGCTGACCCCCCACGGGGGTGGGGGATACCCCAGGTCCACCGGGGGGAGCGCCGTGTGGGCCGGCCGGCCCGGCGCGGGGACCCTGGAGAGCATGACCACCACCGTCGTGCCCAGCGGGTCGCGCCCCGTCCTGCCCTCCGCGGTGGACCTCAGCGTGGCGCTGTGGCTCGGCGCCATCCTGGCCGGGCTCGCCGAGTCCCTGGTCCGGCTGGCCGCACCGGTGCCGCCCACGACCGGGGAGCTGGCCGTCCGCGCCGGGATTTACCTGGTCCTGGGCGTGGTCGTGCTGCAGCTGCGCTCCGGGCACGGCGTGTACCGGTGGACCGTCCTCGGCGTGCTCGGTGTGCTCGGGACGGCCTCACTGGTCGTCGAACCGGTGCGTGCCCTCGCCGACGGGGGCTCGGTCGGGCTGTTCCTGGTGTCCGCGACCGCGCCCGAGCTCGTCGCGGCGGCGCTGCGCGGGCTGCACGTGGCCGAGGTGGTCGGCGCCGTCGTGCTGCTGTTCCACCCCGCCGCACGGGCCTTCTACCGGACGACCTCACCCTCGACGACGGTCGTCGCCACGCCTGCGGGGATCCGGTAGCGGATCAGCCGGGAGCTGTTCGCGACGACCGCGACGCTGGAGGCGTTGTGCAGGATCGCCGCGACCACCGGTGACATCGCCCCGCCGGCGGAGACCAGCAGCCCGGCCGCGTTCACCGCGATCGACATGCCGTAGTTCTGCCGGATCAGGGTGATCGAGCGCCGCCCCAGGTCACGCAGGTCGAGCAGCGCGTGGAGGTCGTCGGCGGCGAGGGCGACGTCCGCGGTCTCGACCGCCACGTCGGTCCCGGCCACGCCCATCGCGATCCCGATGTCGGCCAGCGCCAGCGCGGGGGCGTCGTTCGTGCCGTCGCCGATCATCGCGACGGTGTGGCCCTGCGCCTGCAGCGCCCGGACCACGTCCTGCTTCTGCTCGGGCATGACCTCGGCGCGGTACTCGGTGATGCCGAGCTCCTCGGCGACGGCCTTCGCGGTCTGCGGGTGGTCGCCGGTGAGCATGACGATCCGGGTGACGCCGTCGGCGCGCAGCCGCTCCAGCACGTCGCGGGCCTCGGTCCGCACGGTGTCGCGCAGCGAGACCAGGCCGACCAGCGCGCCGTCGACGGCGAGCAGCAGGGGGGTCTCCGAGGCCTTCTGCAGTCGCCGCACCCAGTCCGCCGCCTTGCGCGGGACCGTGACGCCCTGGGCGCGGAGCAGGTCGCGTGAGCCGATGAGCAGTACCCGGCCGTCGGCCTGGACCCGCATGCCCTGGCCGAGCAGGACCTCGCACTCCTCGTGCGGCGGGATCTCGATCCGCCGCTCCTCGGTGGAGCGGATGACCGCCTGTGCCAGCGGGTGCCGGGAGTGGATCTCCGACGACGCGGCGTAGGCCAGGACCTGCTCGGGCGCCCAGTCGTCGTGGAAGGAGATGACGTTGGTGACGACCGGGCGGCCCTGGGTGAGCGTGCCGGTCTTGTCGAACACCACCGCGTCGACCCGGCCGGCCGCCTCGAGGTGCGCGCCGCCCTTGATGAGGATGCCGCGCCGCGCGCCGTTGCCGATCGCCGCGGAGATCGCCGTCGGGGTGGACAGGCCGACCGCGCACGGGCAGGCGATGAGCAGCATCGTCATCGCGCGCCGCACGTCGCGGGTGACGACCAGGGTCAGCGCCGAGAGCAGGAACGAGGCCGGCACGAACCGGCGGGAGAAGTTCTCGCCGACGGTCTGGATCGGGGCGCGGTCGCCCTGGGCCTGCTCGACCCGGTCGATGATCCGCCCGATCGCGGTGTCCTGCCCGACGGCGGTGGCGCGCACGACGATCCGGCCGCGCAGCAGCACCGACCCGGCGTGCAGGACGGCCCCGGGGGCGACCGAGACGGGCAGCTGCTCGCCGGTGATCGCGGCCTGGTCGACCACGCCTTCGCCGGCGACGACCTCGCCGTCGACCGGGAGCACGATCCGCTCGTGCACCACGACCTCGTCGCCCACCGACAGGTCGGCGATGTCGATCTCGATCTCGGTGCCGTCGGCCAGCCGGGTCCAGGTGCGGGTGGTGGCGCCGGTCAGGAGCTCGGAGATCGCGCGCCGGGAGCGGCGCAGCGTGAGGTCCTGCAGGTACTCGCCGATGTTGAGCAGCCACAGCACGGTCAGCGCGACGACGTTCTCGCGCAGCACGAGGCTGGCGACGGTCGCCGCGGACACCAGCGCGTCGGTACCCGCGCCCTTCCCGCCGGCCAGCGAGCGGAGCGCGCCGCGCAGGAACGGGTAGCCGGTGAAGATCGTTACGCCGGTGGCGACGGTGCGGCTGGCCGGCCCGAGCAGCGGCGGGCGGCGCAGCGCGTAACGGCGGAAGCCGAGCGCGGCGAGCGCGACCCCGCCGACGACCAGCCGGGCCAGCTCCCCGTTGTGCTGGTCGGCCGAGCGAGGGGTGCGGGCCGCGGTGGCCTCCGGCTCGGCGCCGAGGCCCTTGCCGATGGCCTCGACGAGTTCGACCCGGTCGCAGCCCGGGCGGTACCAGACGACGACGTTGCCGGTGCGCGGGTAGGCGTGCACCTGCCGCACCCCGCCGACGTGGTCCAGCTCGTCCTCGACGGCCACGGCCAGCGCGGTCCGCCCGCGCAGGGCCGGGACGGCGAAGCGGATGCGGCCCGCGGCGTCGCTGAGGACGGTGGCGTCCGGGCCGGCGGTGTCGGTGCTCACGGTCTCGCTCGTCTCGCTCGTCGTGCCCGGAGGACCGGGATCAGTGCTCGTGGCCGTGCCCGTGGCCGTTGCCCGGGGCGGGGGCCTCCTCGCCGATGCGGCCGCGGGCCTCGGCGACGATGTCGGCGGTCGCCAGCCGGGCCTTCTCGGCGCCGGTCTCGGCGGCTCGTGCGCCCTTGAGGCCCCAGGTCGTCATCGAGACGGCGGCCTCGCGGACGGCGCCGGAGCGCGCGACCTTCTTGACGCCGTCGTAGGCGACCGCGCCGGCCAGCCCGCTCACGACGAGCCCGACGGCCTTGCCTGCCACTGCTCCGAACACGTGCGCTCCTCTCGCGACCGGCGCCCGGTGCAGGTGCCGATAACGGTTGTCAGAGTAGTCCGCGCCGGTTCCCGGCGGGACGTGGTGGCGAAGCATAGTCGATCATGCATGTGTCGGTGACGGGGGGTGCGCGCGGGCCCGGCCCGGCGCGGAGCCGCGTCGTCGGTAGCATTGACGGGTTCCCGCAGGTCGACCCGACCGCAGCTCGCGCTGCGGGGCGTCGGACCTGCCCCTCACCGCGCGTCGCGTGCGCGGTGCGAGCACGAGAGGTGGGCAGACGAGCCGATGAGCGGTCACTCCAAGTGGGCGACGACCAAGCACAAGAAGGCCGTGATCGACGCCCGCCGCGGCAAGATGTTCGCCAAGCTGATCAAGAACATCGAGGTCGCGGCCCGGACCGGCGGCGGTGACCCCGACGGCAACCCGACGCTCTACGACGCCATCCAGAAGGCGAAGAAGAGCTCGGTCCCGAACGACAACATCGACCGTGCGGTCAAGCGTGGTTCGGGTGCCGACGCCGGCGGCGCCGACTACCAGACGATCACCTATGAGGGCTACGGCCCGAACGGGGTCGCGGTGCTGGTCGAGTGCCTGTCCGACAACCGGAACCGGGCGGCGACCGAGGTCCGGACGGCCATGACCCGCAACGGCGGCACCATGGCCGACCCGGGGTCGGTGGCGTACCTGTTCCAGCGCAAGGGCGTCGTGGTGCTGCCGAAGGCCGAGCTGTCCGAGGACGATGTGCTGATGGCCGTCCTCGACGCCGGTGCCGAGGAGGTGAACGACCTCGGCGAGAGCTGGGAGGTCGTCTCCGAGCCGACCGACGTCGTCGCGGTGCGGACCGCGCTCCAGCAGAACGACATCGACTACGACTCCGCGGAGGCGGTCTTCGTGCCGTCGATGCAGGTCGAGCTGGACGCCGACGGTGCGAAGAAGGTCTTCAAGCTGATCGAGGCGCTCGAGGACTCCGACGAGGTCCAGAACGTCTACGCCAACTTCGACGTCTCCGACGAGGTCATGGCCGAGGTCGGCTGAGGTCGCCCCGGCAGGTCCGTACGCGGCCGCGTCCCCACCCGGGGCGCGGCCGCGTTCACTGTCGGGGGTCGGTTCTAGACTCGCCGCCGATGAGCACAGCGACGCAGGGCACCCAGAAGTCGGCCTCGGCGAAGAAGAAGGCACCGGCCAAGCCGCGCCTGTTGCTGCTCGACGGCCACTCCCTGGCCTACCGGGCGTTCTTCGCGCTGCCCGCGGAGAACTTCCGCACCGGTACCGGGCAGACCACGAACGCGGTCTACGGCTTCACCTCGATGCTGATCAACCTGCTGCGCGACGAGGAGCCGACCCACCTCGCGGTCGCCTTCGACGTGTCGCGCACGACGTTCCGCTCCGAGCGCTACGCCGAGTACAAGGCGAACCGCTCGTCGACGCCGGACGACTTCCGCGGCCAGATCGACCTCATCAAGGAGGTCCTGGCCGCGCTGAACATCCCGGTGTTCGCCGTCGAGGGGTTCGAGGCCGACGACCTCATCGCCACCCTCGCCACCCAGGCCGAGGAGCGCGGCTACCAGGTGCTCATCACCACCGGCGACCGCGACGCGTTCCAGCTGGTCACCGACGACGTCACCGTCCTGTACCCCAAGCGCGGCGTGTCCGACCTCGGCCGGATCGACCCGGCCGAGGTCGACAAGCGCTACGGGCTCACCCCGACCCAGTACCCGGACTTCGCGGCGCTGCGCGGCGACCCCTCGGACAACCTGCCCTCCATCCCCGGGGTGGGGGAGAAGACCGCGGCCAAGTGGGTCCGGGAGTTCGGCTCGCTCGCCGAGCTCACCGACCGGGTCGACGAGGTCAAGGGCAAGGCCGGGGACAACCTGCGGGCCAACCTGGCGAACGTGCTGCTCAACCGCCAGCTCACCGAGCTGGTGCGCGACGTCGACCTCGGCGCCGCCCCCGAGGAGCTCGAGCTGCGCCCGTGGGACCGCGACGCGGTGCACCGCCTGTTCGACGAGCTGGAGTTCCGGGTGCTGCGCGAGCGCCTGTTCTCCACCCTGTCCTCCGCCGAGCCCGAGGCCGAGTCCGGCTTCGAGGTCTCCGGCGAGGTCGTCGCACCCGGCGCGGTGCGGGCCTGGCTCGACGCCCACGCCCGCGACGGGCGTCGGGTCGCGGTGAGCTTCGCCGGGGTCACCGGCCCGATCGCCGGGCGCGACCTCGACGGGATCGCGCTCGCCACGGGGGAGCCGACCGTCGAGCAGCGGGCCGCCGGCGCCACCGCCGGTGTCCCGGCCGCCGGCTACCTCGCGCTGACCGGCCTCACCCCGGACGACGAGGCGGCCCTGGGCGACTGGCTCGCCGACGCGTCCGTGCCGAAGGCCGCGCACGACGTGAAGGCGGTGCTGCACGCGCTGCGAGCGCGGGGCTGGACCCTGGGCGGGCTGACCAGCGACACCGCGCTCGCCGCGTACCTCGCCAAGCCCGGGCAGCGGACGTTCGACCTGGCCGATCTCGCGCTGCGCTACCTGCGCCGCGAGCTGCGCACCGAGGAGCCCGCCGACGGGCAGCTGTCGCTGCTCGGCGGTGAGGAGGAGGCCGACACCCGGGCCGCGGAGCAGGAGATGCTCGCGGCCTCGGCGATCGCCGAGCTCGCCGACGCCCTCGACGCCGACCTCGCCGAGCGGGGTGGCAGCGAGCTGCTGGCCGACCTGGAGCTGCCGCTGGCGTTCGTGCTGGCCGACTGCGAGGCGGCCGGGATCGCCGTCGACGGCGAGACCCTGTCCGACCTGGAGTCGGACTTCGGCGCCCAGGTCCGCGAGGCCGCGCGGCAGGCCTACGAGGTGATCGGCAAGGAGATCAACCTCGGCTCGCCCAAGCAGCTGCAGGTCGTGCTGTTCGACGAGCTGGAGATGCCCAAGACCAAGCGCACCAAGACCGGATACACCACCGACGCGGACGCGCTGGCGAGCCTCTACGAGCAGACCGAGCACCCGTTCCTGCAGTTCCTGCTGCAGCACCGGGACGCGACCCGGCTCAAGGTGACCGTCGACGGGCTCATGAAGTCCGTCGCCGAGGACGGCCGGATCCACACCACCTACTCGCAGACGATCGCCGCGACCGGCCGGCTGTCCTCGACCGACCCGAACCTGCAGAACGTGCCGATCCGCACCGCCGCCGGGCGCCGGATCCGGGACGCGTTCGTCGTCGGGTCCGGCCCCGACGGCGCGCCGTACGCGGAGCTGCTCACCGCGGACTACAGCCAGATCGAGATGCGGATCATGGCCCACCTGTCCGAGGACGCCGCGCTGATCGAGGCCTTCCGCTCACAGCACGACTTCCACGCCGAGACCGCCGCCCGGGTCTTCGGCGTCGCGGCGACCGAGGTGTCGCCCGAGCAGCGCGCCAAGATCAAGGCGATGAACTACGGCCTGGCCTACGGGCTGTCGGCCTACGGCCTGTCCGGGCAGCTGCGGATCTCCACCGAGGAGGCGAAGGGGCTGATGGACGACTACTTCGCCGGGTTCGGCGGGGTGCGCGACTACCTCGCGGGAGTCGTCGACCAGGCCCGCAAGGACGGCTACACCGCCACCATCCTGGGAAGGCGGCGCTACCTGCCCGACCTGACCAGCGACAACCGGCAGCGCCGGGAGATGGCCGAGCGGATGGCGCTCAACGCCCCGATCCAGGGCAGCGCGGCGGACATCATCAAGGTCGCGATGCTCGGGGTCTACCGGGCGCTGCAGGCCGAGGGGTTGCGCAGCCGGATGCTGCTGCAGGTGCACGACGAGCTCGTCCTCGAGGTCGCCGACGGCGAGCGCGAGACCCTGGAGGCGCTCGTGCGCCGGGAGATGGCGGCCGCGGCCGACCTGTCGGTGCCGCTGGAGGTGTCGGTCGGCTCCGGCCGCAGCTGGGACGCCGCGGCGCACTGATCCGAGCCCCGGCCCCCAGGGGGCGGGGTCAGCCGGCGACCGTTCCCGGTGCGGGGGCGGCGCCGTACCCGGCTCCGGAGTGGTGGCGCAGGTGTCCGGGCGCGAGGACCCGGGCGGCGCGGCCCAGCTCGGCGACGAGCTGCTCCACCGCGACGTCCTGCCGGCGGGCCGCGGCGTGCAGGATCGCGCAGATCCGTCCGTCCGGGTCCGTCCGGGCCGTGGCGCCGGTCGGGGCGTCGCCGGGGGTGGCGGCGCGGAGGGTGTCGCGCTCGTGGCGCAGCACCGCGGCCAGGTCGCGTCCGGCGGCGGCGAGGACGTCGGCGTCGTCGGTGTGGATCACGACGACCGCGTCGGCGTCGCCCGCCGCGGCGACCGCGCGTTCCGCGGAACGCGACCACGCCCACAGCGCACGGCGCCCGGCCAGCGACGCGGGCAGCTCCAGCCCGCCGGACTCGGCGTCGGCCAGGGCGACCAGGAGCCCGCCGATCCGGCCGGCCCGGCGCGCCCAGGTCGCCCGGTCCCCGGGCAGCCCCCGGTGGACGACGACGCCCGCCTGCGCCGGCGCGGCCGCTGGCTCGTCGGGGCGGCGGGGGTGCGGGACCAGGGGCATCGGCGTCACCTCCTCCGGGGCCGACGCCGGTAGCGTCGCGAACCTCCCACCTGCTGTTACGTCGTCGCGGCGGACGGTGGGGACATCCCGCCGGACGGTCCGTGCCCGGCGTCCGGCGGTACGGCCGTCGCCGGTTCCAGGATCGTCAGCTCGGCCGACCCGAGGCGGAGCACGCCGTCGTCGAGGGGCTCGCAGCGGACACCGCCCCGGCCGCGCAGCGCCGCCCACGCGCCGTCGCCGATCTCGGTGTCCATCCAGCGGCACGGTGCGGCGGCGCGGTGCGCGCGGAAGCGGACCGGCCCGTCGCCGGAATCCAGGGCGAACAGCGCGCCGGTGCCGCCGCGGCCCGGTGCGGCGAGCGCGTCGACCGGGGCGCCGCGCAGGACGACGTTGCGCCGCATCGCCTGCGGGGTCGCGTCGACGGCGTCGCCGAGCACCGCGCGCAGGTGGTCCAGCGACTCCGCGGCCAGGAGGGTCACCGCGGCGCGGGCGTGGGCCGGGCGGCCGGCGTAGCGGTCGCCGACGATCCCGTGGCCGGCACGGACCCGGACCTCGCGGCGCAGCGGTGGCTCCGGGTCGGGCCGGGGCCCGTCCGCGGGCCTGCCCTCGTAGGCGTGCCGGGACGCGGCCAGCAGGGCGGTGACCTCGACCCGCATCAGTTCAGCCCGGTCAGGAACCGGATCACGGCCTCCCGGGTCAGCTGCGCGCCCGGGCTGCCGAAGGGCCGGTCGAAGACGTGGTCGGCGTAGGGGACGGTGACCAGCCTGCCGTCGACCCCCGCGGAGCGGAGCTCCCGGTCGTAGGCGGCGACCCGGTCGGGCAGGACGTAGTGGTCCGCGGAGCCGAGCAGCAGCAGGGTCGGCGGGAGCCCCGGGCGGACCTGCTCGGCGGGGGAGAGCAGCCGCAGCAGGCCCGGAGCCTGGTCGGCGGTGCCGCCGAACAGGGTGCGCTGCAGATCCGGGTCGACCAGCGTCAGGTCGACGGGCGGGTAGTAGGCGACCACGCCGACCGGCGGCGGGCCGGGCGTCGGCGGCGGGGCGTCGGCCGGGCCGGTGCCGCCGTACGCGGCCGGTGCCTCGGAGCACGCCAGCGTCCCGTCGAGCAGCCCGGACGTGGTCGACAGCGCCAGCGTCGCGCCGGCGGACTGCCCGGCCAGCACCAGCCGCGCGGGATCCAGACCCGCCTCGCCCGCGTGCGCGCGGACCCAGTCGACGGCGCACGCGACGTCGCGCTGCTGGTCGCGGCCGACGGGCTCGGGCGGCGGCAGCCGGTAGTCCACCGCCGCGACCGCCCAGCCGCGCTCGGCGAGCCACCGGTTCAGCGCGGTGCGGTCGCCGCGGTCCCCGCTCGTCCACGACCCGCCGTGCACCCACACCATCGTCGGGTGCGGACCGGCGCCGGTCGGCAGGTAGAGGTCCAGCGTGCGGCCGGGGGCGAACTCCACCGACCGGTCCGGCCGCCCGTCGGGCTGGCCCAGCTCGGTCAGCGTCGCCGTCCAGTCCAGCGGGACGCCCTGCTCGGACGCGGCCCGGCCCTGCGCGGCCAGCACCGTGACCGACCCGACGACCGCGGCCAGTGCGAGCACCGCCGTCGCGACTCCGGTGAACCGCGCACCCGCGGCCCGCGCCGCCAGCCCGAACAGGATCCCCAGCACCGCAGCCAGGGCCACGTGCAGCGGGTACGCGCCCGACAGGAACGACCCCGCGAGCCCGATCCCCGGGGTCTCGGGGCGGAAGGTCCCCACCAGCACGACCAGCAGCAGCGCTGCCCACACCCACGCGAGGATCCGGAGGAACGACGTCACCCGCGCACCCTGTCATCCCGGTCCGCCCGGCCCGGCCCGGACCCGCCGGTCCGGCGTGCCCGCACCGGACGGGACCGCCTCCACCGGTACGGTTCTCGAACGGCCGTGCGGATCCGAGGCGAGGGGGACGCGGTGCGGGTGCTCGGGGTCGACCCCGGACTGACGCGGTGCGGGATCGGCGTCGTCGAGGCCGGTGCGGGCCGGACCGTCGGGTTCGTCGACGTCGGTGTCGCCCGCAGCCAGCCGGACCTGCCGCTGGAACGGCGGCTGCTCACCGTCGCCGACGAGGTGGAGCGCTGGGTGGCCCGGCACCGCCCCGACGTGATCGCCGTCGAGCGGGTGTTCAGCCAGAACAACGTCCGCACCGTGATGGGCACCGCGCAGGTCAGCGGGGTCGTCGCGCTCGTCGCCGCACGGGCCGGGCTGCCGGTCGCCTTCCACACCCCCAGCGAGGTCAAGGCCGCCGTCACCGGGGAGGGCCGCGCGGGCAAGGCGCAGGTCACCGCGATGGTCACCCGGCTGCTCGGTCTCGACGCACCCCCGAAGCCCGCCGACGCCGCCGACGCGCTCGCGCTGGCCATCTGCCACTGCTGGCGCTCCCCGATGATCGACCGGATGGCGCAGGCGCAGGCCCGCGCCGAGGAGCTGGCCGCGGTGCACCGGGCCCGGCTCGCCGAGGCGCAGCGGGAGCAGGGCGGCGCCCGGCCCAGCGCCGCCCAGCAGTGGGCCGCGGCCCGCGCGGCCGCCGACGCCCGGTCCGCCGGCGGCTGGGGCGCACGCTGACCCGTCTCGCCCGGTGGTGGCGTGGTGTCGCGTGCGGTTCCGTCGGTGTGGCCCGGTAGCGTCGGTGCCTCGAACGGTCGTTCGTGGGAGGGGGACCTGTCAGTGATCCACTCGGTGCGCGGTCCGGTGCTGGAGATCGGGCTGGACCACGCCGTCGTCGAGGTCGGCGGGGTCGGGCTCGCGGTGTACGCCACGCCCGCCACGCTGGGCGGGCTGCGTCGCGGCGAGGAGGTCCGGCTGCCGACCACGCTGGTGGTGCGCGAGGACTCCCTGACCCTCTACGGGTTCGCCGACGCCGAGGAACGCGAGCTGTTCCTGCTGCTGCAGACCGTGTCCGGGATCGGGACGCGGCTCGCGCTCGCCACGATCGCGGTGCTGGAGCCGGACACGCTGCGCCGCGCACTCGCCGACGGTGACCTCGCCGTCCTCACCCGCATCCCCGGCGTCGGGCGCAAGAGCGCCGAGCGCCTGGTCGTGGAACTGCGCGACAAGGTGACCGCGCCCGTCGCGGTGCCCGCGGGTGCGGTCGCGGCCGCGCCGGCCCCGGTGCTCGGGGTGCGCGAGCAGGTAGTCGAGGCGCTGCTCGGGCTCGGCTTCACCCAGCGCCCGGCCGAGCAGGCCGTGGACGCGGTGCTGGCCCACGCCCCCGACACCGACGCCCGGGACCTGCTGCGGACCGCGCTGTCGAGCCTCGGCAGGTCGCGGTGACCGAGCCCGACCCCTACGCCGGGGTCGACGGGCATCTCGACGAGCGCGCCGTCGATGCCGGGGTCCAGCCCGGGGACACCGACGTCGAGGCGTCGCTGCGGCCCCGGTCGCTGGAGGAGTTCGTGGGGCAGCCACGGGTCCGCGAGCAGCTGCAGCTGGTGCTGGAGGGCGCGCGGCGCCGCGGCGACCCGCCGGACCACATCCTGCTGTCCGGCCCACCCGGACTCGGCAAGACCAGCCTCGCCATGATCATCGCCCAGGAGATGGGCGCCGCGATCCGGCTGACGTCGGGCCCCGCGCTGGAGCGGGCGGGGGACCTCGCCGCGATGCTGTCCAACCTCGTGCCCGGCGACGTGCTGTTCATCGACGAGATCCACCGCACCGCCCGCCCCGCCGAGGAGATGCTCTACCTCGCGATGGAGGACTTCCGGGTCGACGTGGTGGTCGGCAAGGGCCCGGGTGCCACCTCGATCCCGCTCGACGTCGCACCGTTCACCCTGGTCGGAGCCACGACGCGGGCCGGATCGCTGACCGGTCCGCTGCGTGACCGGTTCGGGTTCACCGGGCAGATGGAGTTCTACGACGTCCCCGAGCTGGACCGCGTGCTCCGCCGGGCCGCCGGGATCCTCGGCATCGACCTGCGCGCGGACGGCGCGGCCGAGATCGCCGGGCGCTGCCGCGGCACCCCGCGGGTGGCGAACCGGCTCCTGCGCCGGGTCCGCGACTACGCCGAGGTCCGCGCGGACGGCGTGGTCACCCGGGAGGTCGCCCGCGACGCGCTGGCCGTCTACGACGTCGACGAGCTCGGCCTCGACCGGCTCGACCGCGCCGTGCTCGGCGCGCTGGTCCGCTCCTTCCACGGCGGCCCGGTCGGCGTCTCGACCCTCGCCGTCGCCGTGGGGGAGGAGCCGGGGACCGTCGAGGAGGTCTGCGAGCCCTACCTGGTGCGGGCCGGGATGATCGCCCGCACCCCGCGCGGGCGGGTCGCGACCCCGCTGGCCTGGACCCACCTCGGGCTGACCCCACCCGCGGACGCACCGGCCGGGCACCGGGTCGACCCGCTGTTCTGACCCGGTGTGCCGTCGGGGCACCGGAGTGCGCGGGCCGCCTCACATGGGAGGATCCGGACGGACCGAACGGATCGGGCACCGCCCGGCCGGGACCACGGGCACCCTGGTGTCCGCACACCGCGCGGAGTCCTCCGGACACCGCGTGCCCGGCGGGCGTCCTGATGCGGGCGTACCGGAACGATCCGGGCGTCCGGCTCGTTCCGGGGCGTGTCGGGCAGCCGGCGGGCCCCGGGTGACGCCGTTCGGCCCGTCGCACTGCGACGAGCGGTCCGCCTCCGGGAGGGGGCCGGCCGTCGGTGTCGGTCCCGGCTGGCACACTCACGATTACGAGACGAGACGGAGACCCCGCACGATGACTTCAATCCTCGCCCAGCAGGCCGGTGGCGGCTCGAGCATCTTCTCCCTGCTGCCGTTCCTCATCATCCTGCTGCTGTTCGTGCCGTTGTTCCTGAACGGCCGCAAGCAGCGCAGGCAGATGGCGGAGACGCAGGCGATGCAGCAGGCACTGGAGGACGGCGACGTCGTCGTCACCACGTCCGGGCTGCGGGGCACCATCGTCGACGCCTCGTACGAGGACACGATCGACCTCGAGATCGCCGACGGCGTGGTCACCACCTGGCTGCGTGCGGCGATCCGGGAGAAGGTCGCGACCGACGAGGCGACGGAGGAGACCGTCGCCGAGCCGGCCGACAAGGACGCGTCGGAGAACAAGCCGACCATCCACTGAGCACGTCGGGAGCGGGCCGGACGGCCCGTTCCGGCGGCCCCGGCGTCCGTACCGGGCCCGGCCGCGGCTCCGCCGCACCGGCCCGGTGGGACGGCGACCGACCGTGAGGCCGGCCGCGGCCGCCGCACGAGTCGGATCAGGAGAACGATCACGTGGCAACGTCGTCGGGGCAGCAGCACCTGCGCCCCTGGCGCTACCTGACGGCCTTCGCAGGCATCGTCGTGGTGCTGTACGCCCTGGTGTTCCTCACCGGGGGCGGCAACCTCACGCCGAAGCTGGGCATCGACCTGCAGGGTGGCACCCGGGTCACGCTCACCGCCCGCACCACCGACGGGCAGCCGCCGCCGCGTGACCAGCTGATCCAGGCCCAGGACATCATCGAGCAGCGCGTCAACGGGCTCGGTGTCAGCGGCGCCGAGGTCCAGCTGGACGGCAGCAACATCGTCATCACCGTCCCCGGCGACGCCGGCGAGCAGGCCCGTTCCCTGGGCCAGACCGCGCAGCTGCGCTTCCGCGAGGTGCTGCAGGGCCCCGTTCCCGCGAACCAGGCCGCCGGGCAGCAGCCCGCGCCGGGCCAGGACGCGCAGTCCGGCCAGGCTCCCGCGAGCAAGGCCCCCGCGAGCCCCGCCCCGGCGCAGCCGCAGGGCATGGGCGAGCAGAGCCGTCCCGTCGCGCCGGTCGCGCAGGTCTCGCCGCTGCAGGACCCGCCGCCGACACCCGTACCGTCCCCGACGCCGAGCCCGGGCGGGCTCGCGCCGGACGACCCGCGCGTCGCCGCCGAGGTCACGAAGCTCCGCGAGACCCGGCAGAGCACCGACCAGGCCACCCAGCTGCAGGCGCTGTTGACCCTGGACTGCAACGCCCCCGACCCGCTGCAGGGCTACGACGACCCGACCAGGCCGCTGGTCGCATGCAGCGAGGATAAGCAGAACAAGTACCTGCTCGGCCCGTCCTTCCTGGAGGGCACCGAGATCGCCTCCGCGCAGGCCGCACAGGATCAGCGGGGGGCCGGCTACGTCGTGGACCTGACGTTCAAGCCCCGTGGTACGGAGATCTGGGCCGACTACACCACGACGAATCGTGGCAAGGCCGTCGGGTTCACGCTCGATACCGAAGTCGCTTCGGTGGCAACAATCAATGAGCCAATCTATGGAAATACCCAAATCTCCGGGCAGTTTAGTCAGGAGCGGGCCCAGGACCTCGCTCGAACATTGCGTTACGGCTCGCTGCCGCTGTCGTTCGACTCCGGCAACGCCCAGACCGTCTCCGCCAGCCTCGGGCTGGCCTCGCTGGAGGCCGGGCTCATCGCCGGTGCCGTCGGCCTGGCGCTGGTGTTCGCCTACTGCCTGTTCTACTACCGGCTGCTCGGCATCCTGACGATCCTGTCGCTGGCCCTGTCCGGCCTGGTCGTCTACGCGGTGCTGATCCTGCTCGGGCGCTGGATCGGGTTCACCCTGGACCTGGCGGGCGTCGCCGGGTTCATCATCGCCATCGGCATCACGGCCGACTCGTTCGTCATCTTCTTCGAACGGCTCAAGGACGAGATGCGGGACGGCCGCACGTTCCGCTCGGCCGTCCCGCGGTCCTGGGAGCGGGCGCGGCGCACGATCCTCACCGCCGACGCGGTCAGCTTCCTCGCCGCCGCGGTGCTCTACATCCTGGCCGTCGGCGAGGTCCGCGGCTTCGCGTTCACCCTGGGCATGTCCACGGTCCTCGACCTCGTCGTCGTGTTCCTCGTGACGTTCCCGCTGGTCGTGCTCATCTCCCGGTCCAGGTCGCTGGGCAGGCCCGGGCTGTCCGGGCTCGCCGCGGTCGACCGGATCGGGTCGCGGCACCGCCGTGAGAAGCCGGCCGTCGGCAGGCGCGCGGCCACCACCGGGAAGGGAGCGGGCGCATGACGAACCCCGAGTCGCTGTCGGGCTGGACCCGGCTCACCACCGGCACCGCGAACGTCGACATCATCGGCCGCCGGAAGACCTGGTACATCGGCTTCGGCGTGCTCATCGCCGTCTGCGTGCTGTCGCTGGTCTTCCGGGGCTTCAACCTCGGGATCGACTTCACCGGCGGCTCGCAGATCCAGCTGCCCGCCACCGGGGCGAACGGCACGATCAGCACCCAGCAGGTCGACCGGGTCTACGAAGGCGTGATCGGTTTCGCGCCCGAGGTCACCCAGTCCGTCGGGTCCGGCGACGCCGCGTCGATCGTGCTGCAGTCCGAGCCGCTGACCCCCGAGCAGCTTGTGCCGCTGCGCGAGGCGCTGTTCACCCAGCTGCAGCCGCTCGGCGCGGACGGCACCCCGAGCGCCGCCTCGATCAGCGACTCGCAGGTCTCGGGCACCTGGGGCGGCGAGGTCACCACGCAGGCGCTGATCGCGCTGGCGGTGTTCATCGTCCTGGTCACGCTGTTCCTGGCGTTCTACTTCGAGCGGGCGATGGCCGCCGCGGCGCTGATCGCGCTCGTCAACGACATCGTCGTGACCGCCGGGGTGTACTCGATCATCGGGCTGGAGGTCACCCCGGCCACCGTGATCGGTCTGCTGACCATCCTCGGGTTCTCGCTCTACGACACCGTCGTCGTGTTCGACAAGGTCCGGGAGAACTCCCGCGGGCTGCTGAAGCTGACCCGGCGCACCTACGCCGAGGCCGCGAACCTCGCGCTGAACCAGACGCTGATGCGGTCGATGAACACCTCGCTCATCGCGATCCTGCCGGTGCTCGGCCTGCTCGTGATCGGTGTCGGTCTGCTCGGTGTCGGCACGCTGGCCGACCTGGCACTGGTGCAGCTGGTCGGCATGATCACCGGTGTCGTCTCCTCGCTGCTGCTGGCCACCCCGGTCCTGGTGGACATCAAGCTGCGCGACAAGCGGGTCCGCGACCAGGCCGCCCGGGTCGAGGCGCGTCGTGCCCGCGCGGCCGGCCGGGGCGGGACGGCCTCGGACGTCGAGGACGATCCGGCCACCGATACCCTCGCCGCCGTGAGCTCCTCCGCACCCGCCGCCCCGCGGCCCGGCGCCCGCCCGACCGGCAAGACCGGACGGCGTCGCGGATGAGCGGGGCACAGGTCGACGGCATCCGGGTCGGGCCCGGGATCACCGGGGACTCCGCGGACGACCTGCTCCGGGTCGCCGAGCTGGTCCGCTCGGTACCCGACTACCCGCAGCCCGGGGTGCTGTTCCGTGACATCACCCCGGTGCTGGCGCACGGGGAGTCCTTCGCGACCGTCACCACCGAGCTGGCCGCCAACGCGGGCGAGGCGGACCTGGTGGTCGGGGTGGAGGCGCGCGGGTTCCTGCTCGGTGCCGCCGTCGCGCTCGTCGCCGGGGTCGGTACCGTGCCGGTCCGCAAGGCGGGCAAGCTGCCCGCGGTCGCCGCGTCGCGCAGCTACGACCTGGAGTACGGCAGCGCCACCCTGGAGCTGCCGGCCGGGGTCGTCGAGCCGGGCACGCGGGTCTACGTGGTCGACGACGTGCTCGCCACCGGCGGCACCGCCGCGGCCGCCTGCGCCCTGCTGGCCGACGCCGGGGCCGAGGTCGTCGGGTTCGGCACGCTGCTGGAGCTGGCCGCGCTGAACGGCCGGGCGAAGCTGGGTGACCTGCGGATCGACGCCCTGCTGAACGCCTGACCACGACGGGCCCCGATTCGCGGACTATCCTCGGACCCGGGACCCTTCCCGCCACCGAGCACGAGCAGGAGGTGCGGTGACCGAGGTCGACCGGACCGGCGCCCATCCGGCCACGCGCCCGCTGACGCCCGACGACGAGCCGCCGCGCCCGTCCGCGACCCGCCGGGTCCGTGCCCGCATCGCCCGGCGGATGACGCCGCAGCGCGTCGCCATCGTGACCCCGGTGCTGGAGCCGCTCGCCGCGGTCCACCGCTCGCTGCACCCCAAGGCCGACCTGGTGCTGCTCCAGCGCGCCTACGACGTCGCCGAGGACAAGCACGACGGCCAGACCCGCAAGTCCGGGGACCCCTACATCACCCACCCGCTCGCCGTCTCCACGATCCTGGCCGAGCTGGGCATGGACACCACGACGCTGGTCGCGGCCCTGCTGCACGACACCGTCGAGGACACCGACTACTCACTGGAGCGGCTGCGCGCCGACTTCGGCGACGAGGTCGCGCACCTCGTCGACGGCGTCACCAAGCTGGACAAGGTCGAGTTCGGCTCCGCCGCGGAGGCCGAGACGATCCGCAAGATGGTCGTCGCGATGGCCCGGGACCCGCGGGTGCTGGTCATCAAGCTGTCCGACCGGCTGCACAACATGCGCACGATGCGCTTCCTGCGCCCGGAGAAGCAGGTCAAGAAGGCCAACGAGACCCTCGAGGTGTTCGCCCCGCTCGCGCACCGCCTCGGCATGGCCACGGTGAAGCTGGAGCTGGAGGACCTGTCCTTCGCGATCCTGCAGCCCAAGAAGTACCAGGAGATCGTCCGGCTGGTCGCCGACCGGGCGCCGTCGCGCGACACCTACCTGCGCCAGGTCATCGACGAGGTGTCCGCGCAGCTGGACTCCGCGCGGATCCCGGCCAAGGTCGAGGGCCGACCGAAGCACTACTACTCGATCTACCGCAAGATGATCGTCAAGGGCCGCGACTTCGACGACATCCACGACCTCGTCGGGGTCCGGGTGCTCGTCGACGAGGTGCGCGACTGCTACGCCGCGATCGGCATGGTGCACGCGCTGTGGCAGCCGATGCCCGGGCGGTTCAAGGACTACATCGCCCAGCCCCGGTTCGGCGTCTACCAGTCGCTGCACACCACGGTGATCGGGCCGGACGGCAAGCCCCTCGAGGTGCAGATCCGCACCCACGCCATGCATCGCACCGCCGAGTACGGCATCGCCGCGCACTGGCGGTACAAGGAGGTCAAGGGCGGCGGCAACAAGGAGGTCGAGGTCGAGGAGATGGCGTGGATGCGCCAGCTGCTCGACTGGCAGCGCGAGGCCGCCGACCCCGGCGAGTTCCTCGACTCGCTGCGCTTCGACCTCGCGGCGCGGGAGATCTTCGTCTTCACCCCGAAGGGCGACGTCGTCACCCTGCCCACCGGCTCCACCCCGATCGACCTGGCCTACGCCGTGCACACCGAGGTCGGGCACCGTTGCATCGGCTCCCGGGTCAACGGCAAGCTCGTCGCCCTGGAGCGGCAGCTGTCCTCCGGCGACGTCGTGGAGATCTTCACCTCCAAGGCCGAGGACGCCGGGCCGTCGCGGGACTGGCTGCAGATCGCGAAGTCCCCGCGGGCCAAGGCCAAGATCAAGCAGTGGTTCGCCAAGGAGCGCCGCGAGGAGGCCGTCGAGGAGGGCAAGGAGGCCATCACGCGGGAGGCCCGCCGCACCGGGATGCCGCTGCAGCGGCTCATCTCCGGCGACGCGATGTCCGCGCTCGCCCGGGAGATGCACTACTCCGACGTCTCCGCGCTCTACGCCGCCGTCGGCGAGCACCAGGCCAGCGCCCAGCACGTCGTGCAGCGTCTCGTCGCGTGGTTCGGCGGCGAGGAGGAGGCCGAGGAGGAGCTCGCCGAGCGGGCGACGCCGTCGACGGTCCGCCACCGGCGTCCGTCGGGCAACGCCGGCGTCGTCGTCAGCGGCGAGGACGGGCAGGCCCTCGGCGACCTCTACATCAAGCTCGCCCGCTGCTGCACCCCGGTGCCGGGCGACGAGATCCTCGGGTTCGTCACCCGCGGCGGCGGGATCAGCGTGCACCGCACCGACTGCACCAACGCCGGGGACCTCACCGCGCGCGAGGAGCGGCTGGTCGACGTGACCTGGTCGGTGTCGCCGGAGTCGGTGTTCCTGGTCGCGATCCAGGTCGAGGCGCTCGACCGGCACCGGCTGCTGTCCGACGTCACGAAGGTCCTGGCCGACGAGAAGGTCAACATCCTCTCGGCGACGACGACCACCTCCCGCGACCGCGTCGCGATCTCCCGGTTCTCCTTCGAGATGGGCGACCCGAAGCACCTCGGGCACCTGCTCCACGCGGTGCGCAACATCGAGGGCGTCTACGACGTCTACCGGGTCACCAGCGCGGCCTGACCCCGGCCCGCCCCACCCGGGGCGGACCGGGGAGCCGGTCAGCCGAGGGTGGTGCGCTGGATCTCGACCGGGATGCTCGGCACGCCGTCACCGGAGCCGACGGACTCGCCGCCCTTGGCGACCTTGTCCAGCGTCGCGAGGCCCTCGGAGCCGATGGAGCCGAACACGGTGTAGCTCGGCGGCAGCTGGGCGTCGCCGTAGATCATGAAGAACTGGCTGCCGTTGGTGTCCGGGCCGGCGTTGGCCATCGCGAGCAGCCCGCGGCCGTAGGTGAGACCGGGGAACACCTCGTCGGCGAACGAGTAGCCGGGGCCGCCGCGCCCGCTGCCGCTCGGGTCACCGCACTGGAGCACCTGCAGGCCGGGGCTGGTCGTCAGCCGGTGGCAGGAGGTCCCGTCGAAGTAGCCCTGCCGCGCCAGGCTCTCGAAGCTCTTGACCGTGCACGGCGCCAGGCCGCGGTCGAGCGTCAGGTCGATCGGGCCCGCGCTGGTCTGCAGATCTGCCGTGACCGTCCCCTGGGCCGGGGTGGAGCCGGCCGCCGGCGGGTTCACCGGCTTCGAGGCGGGCTCGGGGGACGTCGGGTAGGTGCAGTCCACCGACGCCGGCAGGGCCGTCGGGCGCGTGGGCAGCGGCACCGTCGGCCGACCGGCGGTGTCCGGGCCGTCCCCGGCGGGCGCCGGCGCCGCGGCGCTCTGCCCGGGGTCGTCGGGACCGCCCCAGGCCGAGGTCAGCGCGTACACCCCGACCGCGGCCAGCACCACGACCAGCACCGTCACGACGGCCGCGATCGTCGTGTTCCGCTTGCGCTGCTGCTGCCGCTGCGCCCGGCGGGCCTGCTGCGCCTCCAGCTTGCGCTTGGCCGCCTCCCGGCGCTGCTCGTTCGTCGCCACGTCCCGCCCAACTCCCTGACTTGATCACTCGTACGCGCGGTGAGGGTATCGGGGCGACCTGGGGCGAAAGCTGAGAGACACCGGTTCTAGGCTGGGAGGACCCCCGACATGATCCCCGGAGAGGACGTGCAGCAACCGTGACCGCCACCGAGCCGCAGGTGGGCCGGGCCCGCAGGCCCGAGCCGTTCGCCGCGCCGAAGGGCATCCCCGAGTACCTCCCGCCGTCCTCGGCCGGGTTCGTGCACGTGCGGGACACCCTCGCCGCCGCCGCCGAGCGCGCCGGGTACGGCCACATCGAGCTGCCCGTGTTCGAGGACACCGGCCTCTACGCCCGCGGGGTGGGGGAGTCCACCGACGTCGTCTCCAAGGAGATGTACACCTTCGCCGACCGCGGCGACCGCTCGGTGACGCTGCGCCCCGAGGGCACCGCCGGTGTGGTCCGCTCGGTGATCGAGCACAACCTTGACAAGCAGGGCCTGCCGGTCAAGCTCCGCTACGCGGGCCCCTTCTTCCGCTACGAGCGGCCCCAGGCCGGGCGCTACCGGCAACTCCAGCAGGTCGGCGTCGAGGCGATCGGGGTGGACGACGCAGGCCTGGACGCCGAGGTCATCGCGATCGCCGACGAGGGCTTCAAGGCCCTCGGCCTGACCGGCTACCGGCTGGAGATCACCTCGCTCGGCGACGCCGAGTGCCGGCCGGCCTACCGGGAGCGGCTGCAGGAGTTCCTGGCCGGGCTCGACCTCGACGAGGCGACCCGGGCCCGGGCGGAGATCAACCCGCTGCGCGTGCTCGACGACAAGCGCCCCGAGGTCCGCGCCGCGATGGCCGACGCGCCGCTGCTGATGGACCACCTGTCCGACGCCGCCGCCGACCACCACGCCCGGGTGCTCGCCCACCTCGACGACCTCGGCGTCGCCTACACACCGAACCCGCGCATGGTCCGCGGCCTGGACTACTACACCAAGACCACCTTCGAGTTCGTCCACGACGGCCTCGGCGCGCAGTCCGGCATCGGTGGTGGCGGCCGCTACGACGGCCTGATGGCGACCCTCGGCGGCCCCGAGCTGTCCGGCGTCGGGTTCGGCATCGGCGTCGACCGCACGCTGCTCGCCTGCCGCGCCGAAGGTGTGCAGCCCTGGTCGGACGCCCGCGTCGAGGTGTTCGGGGTGTCCCTCGGCGCCGCCGCGCAGCGCCGCCTGGTCGTGGTCGCCGCGCAGCTGCGGGCACGCGGCCTGCGGGTCGACCTGGCCTACGGCGGCCGGGGGCTCAAGGGCGCGATGAAGTCCGCCGACCGGTCCGGCGCGCGGTTCGCGCTGGTCCTGGGGGACCGGGACCTGGAGAACGGCACCGTCGGGCTGAAGGACCTCGTCTCCGGCGAGCAGCAGGACGTCCCGCTGGACGCGGTCACCGACGCCGTCGTGACCGCCCTGGCGGGCTGAGGCCGCGGTGGCGGCCTCGGACCGCGAACGCTGGGACGCCCGGCACACCGCCGCGGGGGCCGGGTCGCCGCTCCCGCCGGACGCGCTGCGCGGGCGCACGGACCTGCTCCCGTCCTCGGGCCGGGCGCTGGACGTGGCCTGCGGGCGCGGCGCGGTCGCGGTGTGGCTGGCGATGCAGGGGCTCGACGTCGTCGCCGTCGACGTGTCCCCGGCCGGGCTCGCCGCGGGCGCCGGGCTGGCCGCCGCCCACGACGTACGGGTGCGCTGGGTGGAGGCCGACCTCGACGCCGGCTTCCCCCGCGACGACGACCGCTACGACGTCGTCGTCTGCCAGCGGTTCCGCGACCCGGCGCTCTACCCGGCGCTGCGTGCCGCGCTCGCGCCGGGCGGGCTGCTGGTGGTCACGGTGCTGTCCGAGGTCGGCGACACGGGCGGCCCGTTCCGGGCGGTGCCCGGTGAGCTGACCGCCGCGTTCGCCGGCCTCGAGGTCCTCGCCCACGGCGAGGGCGACGGGGAGGCGCACCTGGTCGCCCGCCTCCCCGCCTGATCAGCCGCCGTGCGTGGCCGCGCTGCGGTAGTCGGTGTAGGTGTAGGGATTGTCGAGGACCTCGGTCTCGGGGATATCGGGGTTCATCCCGGCTTGCCAGGCCGCCTCGCCCATCGTGGCGCGCAGGTGCTCGACGGTGGCGGTGACCGCGGTCCGCGCGGCGACGAGGTCGACGTCGACCAGGCGCCCGTCGCGCTTCACCACGCGCCCGTCCACCAGCACGGTGTGCACGTCGCCGCGCTGGGCCTGGAACGCGACGTGACCGTGCGGGTTGAGCAGCGGGAACGACACCGGTGAGTGGTCGTTGCGCAGCAGCACCAGGTCGGCCTTCTTGCCGACCTCGACCGAGCCGAGGTCGGACTCGCGCCCGATCGCGCGGGCCCCGCCGCGGGTCGCCCACTCCACGACCTGCTCGGCCCGCAGCGACGAGTGGGTGACGGTGTCCCCGCGCGCGTGTGCCTCCAGGTGCTCGCGGGACCGGTCGGCGCCCAGCGTGCTGCGCATCGCCGAGAACAGGTCCGCGCTCCACCACATCGAGGTGTCCATCGACAGCGACACCGGGATCCCGTGCTCGCGCAGCGCCCAGGTGGGCGGGTAGCCCTGACCGGCGCTCTGCTCGCTCTCGGTGGACACCGACACCGAGCCGCCGGTCGCGGCGATCCGGTGGTAGGAGTCGGCGGACAGGGTCGCGGCGTGCACGTAGACGGTGTCCGGCCCGGCGAAGCCGTGCTCGTGCATCAGCCGGACGCCGTCGTCGTTGGTCGCGCCCCACACCCCGGCGTGCGTGGTGACGCCGACGCCGAGCTCGCGGGCCACCTCGAACGCGGGGCGCTCGGGGAACGCGGGGTCACCGGTGACGTCGAAGGCGAGCTGGAAGCCGAGCATGTCGTCGCCGGGGGTGATGCGCCGGGACACGAACTCGCGGAACCCGGGGTCGGCGGTCCAGTTCGCGGGGGCGTCGTGGATGTTGCCGTAGGCGAGCACGAACCGGCCCGCGGTGGCGGTCAGGGCGTCGACGGCGGCGTCCGCGTGCTGCGGGGTCTGCAGCCCGTGCGACCAGTCGACGGTGGTGGTGACGCCCGCGTCGAGCGCCTCGAGCGCGGCGAGCAGGTTGCCCGCGTGGACGTCCTCCGGCCGGAAGATCTTCCCCCACTCCAGGTAGTTCCACACGAAGTACTGGGTCAGCGTCCAGTCGGCGCCGTAGCCACGCAGCGAGGTCTGCCACATGTGCCGGTGGGTGTCGATCATGCCGGGCATCACGATGCCCCCGGCCGCGTCGATCTCCTCGGTGCCCTCGGGCACCGCCAGGCCCACCCCGACCGCGGCGATCCGGTCACCGGTCACCAGGACGTCGTGACCGGACAGGACCGTCCGGCCCGCATCGACGGTCAGGACGGTCGCGTTGCGGAAGACGACGCTCATCGGCGTACTCCTCGATCGGCCGGACGGACGTCCGCTGTGCGGACACCCTGGAACGGCGGTCACTGTCGCGCACCCTCGTTGTGCTGTCAACGTCCGGGCGGGGGCCTGCGTCGGGTCGGTCGGCCGCGGCCTGTCCGCAGGG
The DNA here is from genome assembly GCF_056341085.1 of Pseudonocardia sp. 2-7. NCBI lineage: Bacteria > Bacillati > Actinomycetota > Actinomycetes > Pseudonocardiales > Pseudonocardiaceae > Pseudonocardia > Pseudonocardia sp. 2-7. The sequence continues at coordinate 3,183,978 of NZ_CP094507.1, read as the reverse complement.
CGGACACGAGGGGCTACCGTGGCGCCATGCCACGCGACGGGACCGGCCCGGACTTCATCGAGGCGCTCGCCCGCGGCCTGGAGGTGATCACCGCGTTCCGGCCCGGCCGGCCGGAGATGACCCTGGCCGACCTCGCCGCGGCGACCGGGCTCGCCCGGCCGACCGTGCGCCGGGTGCTGCTCACCCTCGCCGAGCTCGGCTACGTCCGCGCCTGCGAGCGCGGGTACACGCTCACCCCGCGGGTGCTCGACCTCGGGGTCGCCTACGTCCGCTCCACCGGGCTGTGGGACGTCGCGCGTCCGCACCTGGAGCGCCTGGTCGAGCGCACCCACGAGTCCTGCTCGATCGCCCAGCTCGACGGCAGCGACATCGTCTACGTCGCGCGGGTCGCGGTGCCCAAGATCGTCGCGCTCTCGGTCCAGATCGGGACCCGGTTCCCGGCGGCGTCGACCTCGCTGGGGAAGGTGCAGCTCGCCGCGCTGGCCCCCGACGAGCTGGAACGCGTGCTGGCCGAGCCGTCGCGCTCCGGGCTCACCCCGCGCCGCGACCCCGACCCGGCCGAGCGCGTGGCCGAGCTGCGCGAGGTCCGCGCCCGCGGCTGGGCGCTCACCGACGAGCAGCTCGCGCCCGGCATCCGCTCGGTCGCCGCGCCCCTCCGCGACGGCGAGGGCCGGGTGATCGCCGGGGTCAACGTCAACTGCCACGCCGCGGAGACCTCGCTGGAGACCCTGCTCGAACACCATCTGCCGCTGCTGCTGCAGACCGCGGGCGACATCAGCGCCGACTTCGCCCGGCTCGCCACCGCCCCGCACGTGACGGTGTCCGCCCCCGCTTGACCTCCCGGCCCGGACGGGTCCACGATCATCTGGCGGACAAGCGTCCGCACAGCGATCACTTCGGAGGGAACCGATGGCGGAAGCCGGAACCGGCGGGCCGCTCGAGGGCATCCTCGTGGCCGACTTCTCGCGCATCCTGGCCGGCCCGTACGCGACGATGCTGCTGGCGGACATGGGCGCCGACGTCGTCAAGGTCGAGGGACCGGCGGGCGACGACACCCGCACCTGGACCCCGCCCGAGCGCGACGGCGAGGCCACCTACTACCTCGGCATCAACCGGGGGAAGCGGTCGATCGCGCTCGACCTGCGCGACCCCGGCGACCTCGCCGCGGCCCGCGAGCTCGCCCGCCGCGCCGACGTCGTCATCGAGAACCTGCGGCCCGGCGGGATGGCCCGCTTCGGGCTGGACCACGCCTCCGTCGCCGCCGACAACCCCGGTGTCGTCTACGCCTCGATCTCCGGGTTCGGCTCCGGTGCGGGCGCGCACGTCCCCGGCTACGACCTCATGGTGCAGGCGATGTCCGGGCTGATGAGCCTCACCGGCGACCCGGACGGGCCGCCGTACCGGGCCGGGATCTCGGTGTTCGACGTGATGGCGGGCAACCACGCCGCGATCGGCGTCCTCGCCGCGCTGCGCCACCGCGACCGCACCGGCGCCGGTCAGCACGTCGAGGTCAACCTGCTGTCCTCCGCGCTGACCGGCCTGGTCAACCACAGCTCCGCCTGGGTCGCCGGCGGGACGGTGCCCTACCGGATGGGCAACGCCCACCCCTCGGTCTTCCCCTACGAGCCGATGCCCACCGCCGACGACGACCTCATCGTCGCCGCCGGCAACGACGCCCAGTTCCGCAAGCTCTGCGGCGTGCTCGAGGTGCCCGGCCTCGCCGACGACCCCCGCTTCGCCCGCAACGCCGACCGCACGGTCAACCGGGAGGAGCTGCGCCCGCTGCTGGTCGAGCGGCTGGCGACCCGGGGGGCCGTCGAGTGGTTCGAGCTGCTCACCGCCGCCGGCGTGCCGGCCGGGCCGATCCAGACCATCGACGGCGGGTTCGCGATGGCCGAGCGCTTCGGGCTCGATCCCGTCGTCACGGTCGGGGAGGGGGACCGCGCGGTGCCCACCACCCGGCACCCGGTCCGGTTCTCCGCCACCCCGGCCGTCTACCGGCTCCCTCCGCCGCGGCTCGACGAGCACGGCGCCGACCTGCGGAAGTGGCTCGACTCATGACCTACCCCACCGCTCTGGGCGCCTCGTCGAAGGACGCCATCACCCTGCTCGGCCACGACCTCGCCGACGACGTCATGGGGAAGGTCGGGTTCGGCGAGCTCGCGTTCTGGCTCGCCACCCAGCGTCGCCCCACCCCCGGTGAGACCCGCGTGTTCGAGGCCGTCCTCGCCGCGCTGGCCGACCACGGGTTCACCCCGACCGCGATCGTCACCCGGCTCACCCACCTGTCCGCGCCGGACTCGGTGCAGGGCGCACTCGCCGCCGGGCTGCTCGGGGGCGGGTCGCGCTTCCTCGGCGTGACCGAGGACTGCGGCCGGTTCCTGCACGACCACCTGCCCGCCGAGCGCCCCACCACCGACGACGGCTGGAACGCCGTCGCCCTCGACGTCGTCACCGCGCAGCGGGCGGCGAAGCGGTTCGTGCCGGGCCTGGGCCACCACGTCCACAAGGACGGCGACCCCCGCACCCCGCGGCTGTTCGCGATCGCCGCCGAGGAGGGCCTGCTCGGCGACCACCTGAGCCTGTTCGCCGCGATCGGCCGGGTGCACCCGCAGGTCCTCGGCCGCACCCTGCCGCTCAACGGCGCCGGCGTCTGCGGCGCCGCGCTCGCCGACCTCGGGCTGCCGCTCGAGCTGCTGCGCGGCTTCGCCCTGCTCGCCCGCACCGCGGGCCTGATCGGCCAGCTCGCCGAGGAGCTGCGCCATCCCGTCGCCAACGACATTTTCCTGTCCGTGGACCTGCACAACCGGTCCGTCGACCCCGACCCGTACCAGCCCGAGGGAGACCTGCGATGACGCAGCCCACCACCGTCACCGAGGACACGATCACCGACGCCGCCGTCGCGCGCTGGGCGACTGCGCACGACCCGCGCACCGCCGAGCTGATGACCGCCCTGGTGCGCCACCTGCACGACTTCGCCCGCGAGACCCGCCTCACCGAGGACGAGTGGATGGCCGCGGTGCGCTGGCTGACGGCCACCGGGCAGATTTCCGACGACAAGCGCGAGGAGTTCATCCTCGCCTCCGACGTGCTCGGGCTGTCGATGCTCGTCGTCCAGCAGAACCACCGGCTCGACCCGGCCGCGACCCCGGCGACGGTGCTCGGCCCGTTCCACATCGACGGCTCCCCGGAGAAGGCCTCCGGCGAGGACATGTCCGACGGGCTGCCCGGCGACCCGCTGTTCGTGCACGGCAGCGTCCGCGCACTCGACGGCACCCCGGTGACCGGAGCCGTCCTCGACGTCTGGCAGTCCGACGCCGACGGCACCTACGAGGCCCAGCTCGACGTCGACGAGGCCCGGCTGCGCGCGAAGTACACCACCGGCGACGACGGCGGCTACTGCCTGCGCACCATCGCCCCGCTCGGCTACGCCATCCCGATGGACGGCCCCGTCGGCGACCTCGTCTCGCGCACCGACATCAGCCCGATGCGGCCCGCGCACATCCACTTCCTGCTGGCCGTACCCGGCTACGAGCCGCTGATCACCCACCTGTTCCGGGAGGGCACCGAGTTCCTCGACTCCGACGTCGTGTTCGGGGTCAAGCGCGAGCTCGTCGTCGACTTCACCCGCCGCGAGCCCGGCCCCACGCCGGACGGCGGGCACAGCGAGGTGCCCTGGTACGAGGCCCGCTACGACTTCGTGCTCCAGCCCGCCGGGTAGGTCGCCGGGCCGGACTCAGCGCCGGCCGACGACGAGTGCGGCCAGCCCGGTCGTCACCGGGACGGCGGCGACCAGCCCGATGCTGCCCACCAGGGTCCGCACGATCTCGGTCGCCACGTCCTGGCTGGTGAGCACCTGGGTCACGCCGCCCGCCGCCACCGTGAACAGCAGCAGCAGCGGGAGCGCGGCGCCGGCGTAGGCCAGCACCAGGGTGTTCACCGCGGACGCGACGTGGTCGCGCCCGATCCGCATCCCGGCCGCGAACAGCTCGCGCACACCCAGCTCGGGGTTCGCCGCGCCCAGCTCCCACACCGCGGAGGCCTGGGTGACGGTGACGTCGTCGAGCGCCCCGAGCGCGCCGATCACCAGTCCGGCCAGCACCAGGCCGCGCGGGTCGATCGGTACCCCGGGGCCGAGCGTGCCGATCAGCGTGGCGGTGGTGTCGTCGAGCCCGGTGAGCCGCGAGGTGACGGTGAACAGGTAGCCCAGCACCCCGATCAGGGCGAGCGAGGCCAGCGTGCCGAGCACCGCGCACGAGGTCCGCGCGGTGAACCCGTGGGTCAGGTACAGCACCACGAACATGATCAGGCAGGCGCCGGTGACGGCGACCGCGAGCGGGGAGCCGCCGGACAGGATCGCCGGCAGCACGAACCACAGGAGGATCCCGAAGCTCAGCGCCAGGCTGACCAGGGCCGCGAACCCGCGCAGCCGCCCGAGCACCACGACGGCCAGCGCGAACGCCGCCGCCAGCCACCCCAGCGGAGCGCCGCGCTGGAAGTCCACGAGCTGGTAGGAGCCCGCGTCGTCGGGGTTCGCGCCCGACCAGGACAGCGTGACCGGGTCGCCCACCGCGAACCGCGGCGTCGACGGCTCGTTCGGCACCAGCTGCACCAGGTCCCGCCCGGCGCGCGGCCCGTCGGACAGCGCGACCGTCACCCCGGTGCAGCGACGGTCCCCGGCGCCGGGGGAGCAGTCCGCGACCTGCACCGCGGTGACGGTCCCGTGCACCTGCTGGGTGGGTGGGATCTCCGGGACCGGGGTCGCACCCGGCCACAGCAGGGCCACCCCGGCGAGCGTCGCGAGCACGCACGGCACGAGCAGCGCGACCAGCAGTCTGCGCACCCGTCTCCCGGCCGGGGACGCGGCGCCGTGCCCGTACCCGTGTCCGTGCTCGTGTCCCGGCCGGTGTCCCCGGCCGGCTGCGGGCGGGGCCGCCGGGCCGGGTGTGGCGCCGAGGTCGGCCTGGCCGGGGCAGTCGCCCCAGCCGCCCGGGTGCCCGGGGTGGGGGATGGGACCGGTCTCGGCGCCGTCGGCGGGGTCCGCCGCCGCGCCGCGCGCCGGTGCGGGCCCGGGGCGGTCCTCCACGGGGGCCGGACGCCGCGGGGCCGGAGCGTGGCGGGCCCGGTGCCGCGCCGGTTCGCCACCCGGGAGCCGGTGCCCGCCCGAGGCGCCCGGGGGCCGGTCCTCGGCGCGCCGCCGCCCACCCGTCCGCGGGGCGGCGGGCCGCCCGCCGTCGGGGGCGGACGGGTCACGCGGCACGGGCGGGGGCGGGGGCACGTCCGCATCCTTGCAAACGATCTTCGACCTGCGGGGTGCCGTTCGCCCGGACGCGACCGCCCGGCGACGACCGGTTGTCCGACGTTCGAACTTGTGTTCGACTGACTCGGTGCGATGGGACGGACAGCAGGTCGGGGTGGACGGTGTCGGGAACGCGACGGCGCTGCCGGGGATGCGGGGGTTGCTGCGCTCGGTGCGCACGCCGGGGTTCGCGGACACGGTGTTCCACGAGGTCGAGGCGCGCTCGGTGCTGAACCGGGTGCCGTCGTCGTCACCGGTGCCGTTCGGCTGGACGGTCAACCCCTACCGCGGCTGCTCGCACGCGTGCACCTACTGCCTCGTCCCGGAGACCCCGGTACTCACCGCCGACGGCCGGTCGCGGCCGATCGGGGAGCTGCGCCCGGGCGACGAGGTGGTCGGCACCGTCACCGACGGCGGCGGTCGGCGCCGCTTCGTCCGCACCCCGGTGCTCGGGCGCTGGTCGACGCGGCGCCGCGCCCAGGAGGTGACCCTCGACGACGGCACGCGGCTCGTCACCTCCGCCGAGCACCGCTTCCTCACCACCTCCGGCTGGGCGCACGTGCGACCGGGGCGCTGCCGGGCCTCCGCGGACCGGCCGCACCTGAGCCCGGGGACGGCGCTGGTCGGGCCCGGTGCGGCCGCGGTCCCGGGCAGGGCCCGGCCCGACGGATACGCCGAGGGCTGGCTGTGCGGGCTGGTCCGGGCCGACGCGGTGCGCGGCCGGGTGCGGGCCGAGCCGTTCCCGACCGCCTGGGTCGAGCTGGAGGCGCTCGCCCGCGCCCACCACCTGCTGACCGCACGGCCGGCGCCCGTGGCCGCCGGGATGATCGCGGCGCCCGCCCCGTCGCCGACGGCCTGGCCGCAGCGGCCCGCCCGCGGCTGGACGGCCGGGTTCGTCGGCGGGATCGTCGACGCCTGCGGTGAGGTCTCCGCCGGTGTGCTGCGGATCGTGCCCGGCGACGAGGAGCTCACCCGGGCCTGTGTCGACGCGCTGCGCCGGCTCGGGTTCCGCGTGGCCTCCGAGCCGTCGGCCCGGCCCGGGGTGCGGGCGCTGCGGGTGTTGGGCGGGGTCGCCGAGCAGCTGCGGCTGGTCGCGGTGACCGACCCGGCCGTGGCCCGGGTGCGCGACGTCGGCGGCGCCCGCGTCGAGGAGCCGCCGGGGGGAGCGCCGCGGGTCGTGGCGGTCCGCGACACCGGCACCCTCCGCCCGATGGTCGACATCACCACCGGCACGGGGGACTTCGTCGCCGCCGGGGTGGTCAGCCACAACTGCTTCGCCCGCAACACCCACACCTACCTCGACCTCGACGCGGGCGCGGACTTCGACTCCCAGATCGTGGTCAAGGTGAACGTGGCACGGGTGCTGGAGCGGGAGCTGGCCCGGCCGTCGTGGCGGCGCGAGCACGTCGCGATGGGTACCAACACCGACCCCTACCAGCGGGCGGAGGGCCGCTACCGGCTGATGCCCGGGGTGATCACCGCGCTGGCCCGCTCCGGCACGCCGTTCTCCATCCTGACCAAGGGCACCGTGCTGGGCCGGGACCTGCCGCAGCTCGCGGCCGCGAACGCCGACGTCCGCGTCGGCACCGGGGTGTCGATCGCGCTGCTGGACCGGGAGCTGCAGTCGCACCTGGAGCCGGGCACCCCCGGTCCGCTCGCCCGCCTCGACCTCGTCCGCCGGATCACCGACGCCGGCCTGCCCTGCGGGGTCATGGTGGCCCCGGTGCTGCCGTGGCTGACCGACTCCACCGAGGCCCTCGACGCCCTGCTGGCGGAGATCGCCGCCGCCGGGGCGAGCCGGGCCACGGTGCTCGCGCTGCACCTGCGTCCCGGGGCCCGGGAGTGGTTCCTGGCCTGGCTGGGGCGGACCCACCCCGCGCTGCTGCCGCGCTACGAGCGGCTCTACCGCGGCGGGGCCTACGCCACCCGGGACTACCGCGGGACCCTGGCCCGGCGGGTCGCCCCGCTGCTGGCTCGGCACGGCCTGGACCGGCCCGAGCCGAACCCGCGCGACCCGGGGTGGTCCCGGCAGCCGGTCGCGTCGCCGCGGGCTGCGGAGCCCGGGGACGGGCAGCTGAGCCTGCTCTGAGAACCCGCCGGAAACCTGGTGGCAGACGGCCCGGGGGATGCCGATAGCCTTGACCGCCGTGATGCGAACCCACCCCGTCGGCACGCTGCGTGCCGAGAACGCCGGCCAGACCGTGACCCTCGCCGGATGGGTGGCCCGCCGCCGCGATCACGGCGGCGTGATCTTCATCGACCTGCGGGACCGCTCCGGATCGGCCCAGGTCGTGTTCCGCGAGGGCGAGATGGCCGAGCGGGCCCACCGGCTGCGCTCCGAGTTCTGCATCCAGGTCGTCGGCGAGGTCGTCCGCCGGCCCGCGGGCAACGAGAACTCCGACCTGCCGACCGGCGACATCGAGGTCACGGTCACCGAGCTGACCGTCCTGTCGGAGTCGGCGCCGCTGCCGTTCCCGATCGACGAGCACACCGGCGTCGGCGAGGAGATCCGGCTCTCCCACCGCTACCTCGACCTGCGTCGTTCCGGGCCCGCCGCGGCGATGAAGCTGCGCAGCGACGTGAACAAGGCCGCCCGCGACGTGCTGGCCGCGGAGGACTTCATCGAGGTCGAGACGCCGACCCTGACCCGGTCCACCCCCGAGGGCGCGCGCGACTTCGTCGTCCCGGCGCGGCTGCGCCCCGGCTCCTGGTACGCGCTGCCGCAGAGCCCGCAGCTGTTCAAACAGCTGCTCATGGTCGGCGGGCTGGAGCGGTACTACCAGATCGCGCGCTGCTACCGCGACGAGGACTTCCGCGCCGACCGCCAGCCGGAGTTCACCCAGCTCGACATCGAGATGAGCTTCGTCGAGCAGGACGACGTCATCGCACTCGCCGAGAAGGTCCTCACCGCGCTGTGGCGCCTCGTCGGGTACGAGATCGAGACCCCGATCCGCCGGATGCCCTACGCCGAGGCGATGGCCCGCTACGGCTCGGACAAGCCCGACCTGCGCTTCGACATCGAGCTCACCGAGCTCACGTCGTACTTCGCGGGAACCGGGTTCCGGGTCTTCCAGAACCCCTACGTCGGCGCGGTCGTCATGCCGGGCGGGGCGTCGCAGCCCCGCAAGGTGCTCGACGGCTGGCAGGAGTGGGCCAAGCAGCGCGGCGCCCGCGGCCTGGCCTACGTGCTGATCGGTGAGGACGGGCAGGTCGACGAGCGCGGCCCCGTGGTCAAGAACCTGTCCGAGGCCGAGCGGTCCGGCCTGGCCGAGGCCGTCGGCGCGCACCCCGGCGACTGCATCTTCTTCGCCGCCGGCAAGCCCACCGAGGCCCGCGCGCTGCTGGGCGCGGCCCGGGGCGAGATCGCCCGGCGGACCGGTGCGATCGACTCCTCGGCCTGGTCGTTCGTCTGGATCGTCGACGCGCCGCTGTTCGAGTCGGCCGCCGACACCGACGACGTCGCCGTCGGCGGCGGTGCGTGGACCGCGCTGCACCACGCGTTCACCTCTCCGACCCCGGAGTGGATCGACACCTTCGAGAAGGACCCGGGCAACGCCCTGGCCTACGCCTACGACATCGTCTGCAACGGCAACGAGATCGGCGGCGGCTCGATCCGTATCCACTCGGCCGACGTGCAGAAGCGGGTCTTCGAGATCATGGGCCTGTCCGCGGAGGAGGCACAGGAGAAGTTCGGCTTCCTGCTCGACGCCTTCTCGTTCGGTCCGCCGCCGCACGGCGGGATCGCGTTCGGCTGGGATCGGATCACCGCGCTGCTCGCCGGCGTCGACTCGATCCGCGAGGTCATCGCGTTCCCGAAGACCGGCGGCGGGTTCGACCCGCTCACCCAGGCCCCCGCGCCGATCACCGCCGCGCAGCGCAAGGAGGCGGGCGTCGACGCGAAGCCGACGGCGCCCGCGCCCGGCGGGTCGGCGCCCGGCCGCCCCGGGGAGACCGGCGGCGGTGCCCCGGAGAAGCCCGGCCCGGCCGCGTAGGCGCTGCACCTGCGGGTGGTCTGCCCACCCGGGCGGACGGTCGAAGGTCCGCAGCGTCCTCGACGCCCAACCCGGGGTGGGCCACCTGGTGGTCCACCCCGGGGTGGCGGTGTACCCGGCCGGTGACCTGGTCGAGGCCGACGTGGTGGGCGCCATCGATGCGGCGGCCGCGGTGCTGGTGCTCACCCGTCGCGGATCGCGTCGTCGGGGCGCGGACCGCGCGCTCTCCGAAGGGTAGGGTCCCCTTCGATGACCGATCCGCAGTCGACTCCCGGCGCGGTCGCGGCGGTGGCCGGGGCCGCGCGGTTGCTGTCGCGGCGGGCGGGCTCGGAGGTCGAGCTGTTCGAGCCCGAGGACCTGGGCGGCAGCGGCCGTTCCGTCGTCGCCCGGGCCCGGATGGCGAAGAACCCGTTCTCCGACCGGCGCAGCGTCGTCGTGAAGCACTACGCGCCGCCCGAGGACGGCACGGACCTGGCGTCGGACCCGTTCCGCTACGAGGTCGCGTCCTGCCAGCTGTTCACCGCGCTGCCGAGCGACGTCCGGCCCAGCCCTGTGATCATCGCGCACGACCCGGTGCAGCGGCTGCTCGTACTGGAGGACCTCGGCCGCAGCCTGACCCTGGCCGACAAGCTGTTCGGCCCGGACCCCCAGGCCGCCCGGACCTGCCTGCTCGGCTGGGCCCGCGGCCTGGGCCGGATGCAGGCCGCGACCGCCGGCCGGGAGGGCGACTTCGGGGCGCTGCTGCGCCGGCTGGGGGAGAAGGCGCGCCGGGACCCGGTCGCCGACCAGGCCCGCGCCGCGCTGGCCGGTCTGCCGGAGCTGCTGGCCGGGATCCTCGGCGTCGAGGTGCCGGAGATGGCGCTGTTCGAGGCCCAGGGCGGGGTGCGCCTGCTCGGCGGCACCGGGTTCCGTGCGTTCAGCCCGTCCGACACCTGCCCGGACAACAACCTGGTCACCAGCCGCGGGGTGCGGTTCGTCGACTTCGAGTGGGGCTGCTTCCGCGACGTCGTCCTCGACGCCGCCTACGTGCGGGTGCCGTTCCCCGGCTGCTCGTCGAGCTTCGCCCTGCCCGACGCCGTCGCCCACGCCATGCTCGACGCCTGGCGGGCCGAGGTCGCGCCGGTGTGGCCCGAGCTGGACGACCCCGAGCTGCTGGAGTCGCGCCTCGCCGACGCCCACGTGCTGTGGGTGTGGTGGTCGACCTGGCAGCTGCTGCCGCGGGTGCCCGAGCGCGACGGCCCGATCGGCCCCGACGCCGGCCGGTCCCCGCGGATCTCCACGGCGCTGCGGCACTACTGGCGGGGCCTCGGCGTCACCGCGGAGGCGACCGCCCGGCCCGGCACGGCCGCGCTGGCCGCGGCCGTGGTGACCGCGCTCGACACCCGTTTCCCCGACGCGTCGTCGACGCTGCCGCTGTTCCCCGCCTTCCGCGGCGGCGAGTGGTAGGGCCCCGCCCCGAGAGTTCCCACGGCGGTACGGGACCCGTCACCGGTTGCACACGGAAACGGTGGCTGCGGCGGTGATCGTGTCGGCGTGTCCCCGATGACCGTGCGCCCGTCCGTCGTCGATCCGGTCCTCCGCCCCGTCGCCGTACCGCACGTGACCGGCCGGCCCGTCCGGCACCTCGTCCTGCTGGGCGACTCCACCGCCGTCGGGCTGGGTGACCCCCTGCCCGGCGGTGGCTGGCGTGGGTTCGGCCCGCTGCTGCGCGACGCCCTCGACGATCCCGCCCACCCCGGCTCGGTCCGGCTGGACAACCACGCCCGGACCGGGGCGCGGATGGCCGACGCCCGGCACGGGCAGGTGCCCGCGGCCGCGGCGTCGGGGCCCGACGTCGTCGTGCTGTGCGCCGGGATGAACGACACCCTGCGCTCGGACTTCGACCCGGCCGCGATCCGGCGGGACTGCGCCGGGTCGCTGGAGCTGCTGCTGCGGGCCGGTGCGACCGTGCTGCTGCTCCGCTTCCACGACCACACCCGCGTCTGGCCGCTGCCGGGGCCGTTGCAGCGGGCGCTCGCCACCCGGATCGCCGCCCTGAACGGGGCCGTCGACGGAGCGGTGGCCGACGCCGTCGCCGCGACGGGACGGTCCGCCGTCGGGATCCTCGACCTCGACACCGCCGGCAGCTACGACCCGGCGGCGTGGAGCGTGGACCGGTTGCACCCGTCCGAGCTGGGGCACCGGTTGCTGGCGCGTGGTTTCGCCGCGCTGCTCGGCGCCGCAGGGTTCGTGGTGCCGGGGGAGATCGGGCTCGACGCCGCCGGCGGGCGGGAGGTGACGGCCTGGCAGCGGGGGGCGTGGCTAATGGTGCAGGGGGTGCCGTGGCTCGTGCGGCGGTCCCGGGACCTCGGGCCGGTGATGGTGCGGGGGCTCGTGGAGGGGGCGCGGGCGCGGAAGGTGCCCGCCTGATCCCGCCGACCCGGTCGCAGTCGATCACTCCGGCGCGGGGCGTGCCCGCCGTGGTCGGACCCGACGCGATCCGGGGGAGCGGCTGCCGGCGTCAGACCCTGAGCACGTCCGTTGTCCTCGACCGTCCCGAGACATCTCATCACCTCGGGTAGTGCATCATCGTTGCAGTTCACGAGTTCGCGATAGCGAACGAGAACTGGCGATCGAACGCACGTTCGAGTATCGTCGATGATGTGACCGCCACCCAGGAACCACCCGCCCACGCCACCGGCGTGCGCGGCGACGGGTTCCCTTCCGGTGACCTCACCCTGCTCCAGTTCCAGGTCGAGCAGGCACTCGCCACTGACACCGAAGGGCTGTCCGAGGCCGAGCTGATCGACCAGATCCAGGAGATCGAATCCCTCCAGGCCTCCCTGGCTGCCCTCCAGGCGAGCCGGATCCGCGCCTTCGCCCAGGCCCATGTCGACAGCCACCGCGTCGATGACCGGATCGACGTCGACAAGGTCCACCGCAGCGTCGTCGCCCAGATCCAACTGGCCTGCCGGGTCTCCACCACCGAGGCCCGCACCCGCGTCGCCGACGCCCGCGACCTGCACGCCGGGCTCGACGACGTCCGGCGCCTCCATGAGACCGGGCAGCTCAGCGCCGCCAAGGTCACCGCGATCGCCGTCGAGTGCCGCGACCTCGACACCACCCAACGCGCGCGGGTCGACGCCCGGCTCGCTGCCGTGCACGACCTCACCCGCTACGGCATCGGGCGCCTGCGGGCGATGACGCGGCGTCTGGTCGCCGAGATCGCTCCCGACCGGTTCCGCGCCCGCGTCCACGCGGCCAGGGTCGAGCGCCGGGTCACCCTGCGGCCCGCGCCGGATGCGATGAGCTACCTGACCGCGTACGTGCCGGTCGAGCAGGGCGCCGCCTGCCTGGCCGCGCTGCAGAAGGCGTTCGTCGAGATCCAGGTCGACCCGCAGCCCCTGACCCGCACCCGCGGACAGGTCCTCGCCGACACCCTGGTCGAACGCGTCACCGGGCAGGCCACCGCGACCGCCGTGAACCTGGAAGTCCAGGTCACCGTCCCCGTCCAGGCGCTGCTCGACCCCACCTCCCCGCTGCCCGCGGAGATCCCCGGCTTCGGACCGGTCCCGGCCGACCTGCTCGCCACCCCCGAGGGCGCCAAGTCCCTGCGCCGTCTGCTCACCGACCAGGGCATCGTGATCGGCGGGGACTCCCGGAGGCGTACTTTCACCGGCCTGCTCGCCACCCTTGTGAAGGCCCGGGCGCAGAACCGGTGCACCGAGCCCTACTGCGACGCACCCGTCCGCCACCTCGACCACATCCGGCGGGATGCCGACGGCGGACGCACCGAACTCGACAACGGGCGCGGGGTCTGCGAGTTCCACAACCACGTCCGCGAACAACCCGGCTGGCACATCGCCCGGGCCCCGGACGGGACCGTTGTCACCAGGACCCCGACCGGGCACACCTACCGCGGCCCGGACTGATCGCCTGCCGCCCGCGGTCGTCGCGGGGTCTCGTGTGCCGCCTGCCGGGCGTGCCCGGGCGTGCCCTCGTGCCGCCCGGTCGCGGGCGCGACCCGGCTACAGGCGTCGCAGGAAGTTCCCGATCCGCTCCACGGCCTGCTCCAGCTGCGGCAGCGCCGTCGCGTACGAGCAGCGGATGTGCCCCTCGCCGGAGGGCCCGAACACGCTGCCCGGGACGACCGCGACCGACTCCTCCCGCAGCAGCCGCTCGGCGAAGGTCTCCGAGTCCAGCCCGGAGGCGCGGATCGAGGGGAACGCGTAGAACGCGCCCGCCGGCTCCGGGCAGTCCAGCCCGGCCTCGCGCAGCCCCTTCACAAACACCCGGCGGCGACGGTCGTAGTCGGCCACCATCTCCGCGACGTCGCCCTCCGCGCTGGTCAGCGCCTCCACGGCGGCGATCTGCGAGATGTGCGGCGCGCACAGCATCGTGTACTGGTGCACCCGCAGGCACAGCTCCGCGATCGGTTCCGGCGCGGCGAGCCAGCCGACCCGCCACCCCGTCATCGCCTGGGCCTTGGAGAACCCGCCCAGGACCACCGTCCGCTCCCGGGCACCCGGGACCGCGCCGAGGCAGGTGTGGGCGCCGGTATAGGTGAGGCGGTCGTAGATCTCGTCGGAGAGCAGGTACAGGTCGTGCCGCTCGGCCAGCGCGACGAGCTCGCGCAGCACCTCGGGCGGCTGCACCGCGCCGGTCGGGTTGGCCGGGGAGCCGATCAGGATCGCCTTCGTCCGCGGCGTCATCGCGGCCTCGACCGCGGCGATGTCGATCGCGAACCCGTCCTCGGCGCGGGTCGGCACCCCGACCGGCACCCCACCGGCGAACGCCACGCACGGCTGGTAGGCGACGTAGCAGGGCTCCGGGACGATGACCTCCTCGCCCGGGTTCAGCAGCACCCGGAACGCCAGGTCCAGCCCCTCGGACACCCCGGTCGTCACCAGGCACTCGGTGGCGGGGTCGTAGTGGGCGTCGTAGCGCGACGCCAGGTCCGTGCACACCAGCTCACGCAGCTTCGGCAGGCCCGCGTTCCCGGTGTAGGTGGTGTAGCCGCGCTCCAGCGCGTAGATCCCGGCCTCGCGGATGCGCCACGGCGTCACGAAGTCGGGCTCACCGACACCGAGGGAGATGACGTCGTCCATCTCGGCGGCGATGTCGAAGAACCGCCGGATCCCCGACGGCGGGATCGCCGAGATCGTCGCGTTGAGCGCCTTCACGGGGTCACCGGCAGCCGGTGGTCGGGCTCCGGCTCGGCGAAGGAGTCGCCGTCGCGCTTGTGCGTGGCCAGCACGAAGTGCGTGGCGGTCGAACGGACCCGGTCGATCGTGGACAGCTTCTGGGACACGAAGTCGCTGATCGCGCGGATGTCCGGGCCGACGACCGTGCAGCGCAGGTCGTGCCCACCGGAGACGAGGTAGCAGTCGCGGACCTCGTCGAAGCGGGAGATGCGGGCGGCGACGTCGTCGAACCCGACCCCGCGGGCCGGGGCGACCGACACGTCGATGAACGCCGTCACCTGCGCCCCGGCGCGGCCGGCGCCGGAGTGACCGTTGCCGCCGTCCTCGTACCGGGCCCAGTCCACGACGGCCTTGTGCCTGCGGATCACCCCGGAGCGTTCCCACTCCGCGATCCGGGCGTCGACCTCGTCCCGGGGCAGACCCAGCATGGTGGCGACGGTGTCGTGGCTCAACGACGCGTCACGTTCGAGCAACTCGAGGATCTCGCGCACGGCGTGACCCTACGACGACCGCCCGTCGCCGTGCCGCGGGCCGGGCGGGTCGGTGGTGGCCCGCCCCGTCCGACCGGTCAGGCCGCGTGCGGCAGCGGGGCCGCGGCGTCCGGAGCGACACCGCCGCGTGCCGGGTCGAGCAGCCCGCACTCGAGGTCGACGAGGTGGGTGCGCGTGCACGGACCGCACACGTACACCGTGCCGGCCGGGCCGTGGTGGCTGCTCCAGGCGAGTCCGCGGACGTCGGCGGGGGTGCGCGGACGGGAGCAGAGCGGGCAACTCGGGATCGTGTCCATGCCCCATGAGCGTGCACGGGGTCTGTTGCGGGCCGGTGACACCGCGCGTCCGCGGCGTTGCGTTCCGGCGACGATCCGGGGTCGGAGACGATCACGCTGCGTACGCGTCGGTCACGAATCGGGGGCGAGCCGGTGAATTCGGCACCGTCCCACCCCGCCCGCAACTAGGGTCCGCGCGCATGAGCAGCAACGAACCGCCGCGGGGCGAGGACCCGCAGGCCGGTCCCGGGGGAGCCGCGACGCCCGGTGGCGCCCAGGAGCCCGGGCAGGCGGCCGGGAGCGGGGACCGGCCGGGCACGCCGTACCCCGGCGGGCAGCAGGCCGGGCAGGACGACGCCACCGGCGCGCAGGAGCCGGGACAGCACGGCACCGCCGCCCCGTCCCCGCACGGCCAGCAGTACGGCCAGGACCCCGGGCAGCAGTACGGCCGGCCGTACGCGCAGGACCCCGGCCAGCAGTACGGCCAGCAGTACGGCCAGCAGTACGCGCAGGACCCCGGCCAGCGGTACGGCCAGCAGTACGGCCAGGCCCCGTACGGCCAGGCCCCGTACGGCCAGGACCCGGGGCAGCAGTACCCCGGCCAGCCCTACGGACAGCAGCAGTACCCCGGCCAGTACCCCGGCGCAGGCCAGTACGGCGGCCAGCAGCAGTACGGGGCCCCGTACCCCGGCCAGTACTCCGGGGCCGGGCAGCAGTACCCCGGCCAGTACCCGACCGGCCAGCAGTACGGCGGCCAGTACCCGCAGGCCGGCTACGGCCAGCCCGTCCACCCCTCCGGCGGTGCCCCGCCCGGCGGTACCTCCCCGGACCCGCTGGTGCCGTTCTCCTTCGGCGACTGGTTCGCCAAGGTCGTGGCGGGTACCAGACGAAGCTGGAAGCCCCTGCTGGCTATTCAGGGGATTCTCTTCGGGGTGCTGGCGCTGCTGGGCCTCGTCGTGGCGGCGATCGTCGGGGCGGCGATCATGAACATCCTCAGTTCGGTCCTCACCGGCCGGATGGGCTTCGGGTCGATCGCGGGGATCGTCGTCGCCTACATCGCCTTCGTGCTCGTGGCCATCGTGCTCGGGGCCGTCGCTCAGGCCGCCTCGGAGTTCGTGGTGGTCCGTGACGCGGCCCAGCGTCCGTACACGGCAGGACAGGCATTCGCCTTCGCCCGTAGCCGAGCGCTGCCGTTGATCGGCTGGTCGCTGCTGCTCGGGCTGCTCTTCGGGATCGTCTACTTGATTGGGATAGCACTCGTCGCGTCGGAGTCGGCGATCGCAACGGTCCTCGGCGTCCTGGTCGTGCTAGGGGTGTTCCTCTACTTCGGAACAGTCACCTTCGCCGCGTTCGGCGGCACCGTGGTGATCGAACGTGGAGGCCTTGGCCGGATGTTCCAGCTGGTCAACCCGCGTTTCCCGTCGATCCTGGGCCGGATGGCGACTCTGTTCGTCCTGTCCGGTGTGATCGTGCTGATCACGATGGCGATCGTGTTCTCGCTGGTCCAGTCCCAGGTTGTCGTGCTCGCTGTGCTCGGGGGACTGATCTATCTCGCGGTGATCGTGGGTCTTTCCCTGGTGGGGACGGTGGCTACTGTGGTCACCTACGCCGAGTGCCGCTTTCGCGAGCACAACCCGGTGCACACCCCCGTCCTCGCCGACGAGATCGACCGCGCCTGAGAGCGTGTTGTGAAACCTGGTGTCCCCGCGGCGTGGCGTAGTTGGTGGGGGCCGTGTGGTGGTGATCATCCGGTCGGGTGTGCCCATGCTCCTGCCGTCCGGCTTATGACTCGTCGTTGACCGATGCGCAGTGGGCGGTGGTCGAACCGCTGCTGCCGGTTCGGGCGCCGGTTCTAGGTGGCTGGCCGCGCCGGTACTCCCCGCGGTTGGTGATCGACACGATCAGCTGTGTGCTGGTCAGCGGGTGTGCGTGGCGGATGGTCCCGCGCGACCTGGTCCCGTGGTCCACGGCGTATCGCTGGTTCGCCGCTTGGACCGCCGACGGGACCTGGGCGCGGGTACACGACGTTCTGCGCGATCGGGTCCGGGTCGCCGACGGGCGCGATCCGCAGCCCTCGGCGGCGGTGTTGGACTCCCAGTCCGCCTGCTCGGCCGAGGGCGGTGCGGAGATCGGCTACGACGCTGGTAAGCGGGTGAGGGGCCGCAAGCGGCATCTGCTGGTCGACAGCTGCGGGTTGGAGCTGCGGGCGGTGGTGCACTCGGCGTCGGTGCAGGACCGGGCCGGGGCCAAGCTGGTGCTGGCCGGTCTGCACCGTGAGTTCCCGCAGGTCGGGCTGGTCTGGGTTGACGGCGGCTATGTCCACTCCGTGGATGCCCGCCTGATCGACTGGGCGCACGAGCATGAGCAGCTCGAGGTGGTGTGCGTTCCGCGGAACGCGGACGTGAAAGGCTTCCAGGTGCTGCCCCGCCGCTGGGTGGTGGAACGGACCTTCGCCTGGATCTCGAGGTGTCGACGGTTGGCGCGCGACCATGAACGTAAGACCTCGCACTCCGAGGCCATGCTCAAGGTGGCGATGATCCGTCTGATGGCGGCCCGTCTGGCCGGCGAGCAGCTTCCTGCGCCCCCGCAGTGACGTGGAGAAAGTAGCAGCCCGCCGCCTAGCAGAAGACCTCGAGAGCTGACCTCACGAGGTTTCACAACACGCTCTGAGGTGTCCGTCCCCCGGGCCCGGTGTCCTGGCAGGCTGGAACGGATGAGCACCGACGGCCTGTTCGACATCGACCCCGGGGGCGACGGGCGCGACACCGGTGACGGCGACGCCGTCCGTCCCGACGCGCCGCTCGCCGCGCGGATGCGCCCGCGCACCCTTGACGAGGTCGTCGGCCAGGCCGACCTGCTCACGCCCGGCGCGCCGCTGCGCCGCCTGCTCGACGGCGGCGCCGCGGCGTCGGTGCTGCTCTACGGCCCGCCCGGCACCGGCAAGACCACCCTCGCCCGGCTGATGGCCGGCGCCGGGGGAGCGGAGCGGCACTTCGTCGCCCTGTCGGCGCTCTCGGCCGGGGTGAAGGAGCTGCGGGCCGTGATCTCCGAGGCCCGCCGGCGTCGCGACCGCAGCGGCACCACCACGGTGCTGTTCATCGACGAGGTGCACCGCTTCTCCCGCACCCAGCAGGACGCCCTGCTCGGAGCGGTCGAGGACCGGCTCGTCCTGCTCGTCGCCGCGACCACCGAGAACCCGTCGTTCTCGGTGGTGTCCCCGCTGCTGTCCCGCTCCCTGGTGCTGCAGCTGCAGTCCCTCGGGGAGGACGACGTGCGCACCCTGCTCCGGCGCGCCGTCACCTCCGAGCGGGGCCTGAACGCGGCCGTCCAGCTCGCCGAGGACGGCGAACAGGCACTGGTCCGGCTCTCCGCGGGCGACGGGCGCCGCGCGCTCACCGCGCTGGAGGCGGCCGCCGACGGTGTCCTCGGTGCCGGCGGCGAGCCGGTGATCGACCTCGCCGCCGTCGAGCGCGCCGTCACCGAGGTCGCCGTGCGCTACGACCGCGCGGGCGACCAGCACTACGACGTCATCAGCGCGTTCATCAAGTCCATCCGCGGCTCCGACCCCGACGCCGCCCTGCACTACCTGGCCCGGATGCTCGTCGCGGGGGAGGACGCCCGGTTCATCGCGCGCCGGCTGATGATCCACGCCTCGGAGGACGTCGGGCTGGCCGACCCGACCGCGCTGCCCGCCGCGACGGCGGCCGCCCAGGTCGTGCAGCTCGTCGGGATGCCGGAGGCGCGGATCGCGCTCGCCCAGGTCACCGTGCACCTGGCGACCGCACCCAAGTCGAACGCCGTGATCACCGCGATCGACGCCGCGATGGCCGACGTCCGCTCCGGCAGGGTCGGCGGGGTGCCCCCGCACCTGCGCGACGGCCACTACGCCGGCGCGCAGAAGCTCGGCAACGCCGTCGGCTACCGCTACCCGCACGACGACCCGGACGGGGTCCTGCGCCAGCAGTACCCGCCCGACGACGTCGTCGGCGTCGACTACTACGCGCCGTCCGGGCGCGGGCACGAACGCGTCCTCGCCGAGCGCCTGCCCAAGCTGCGCCGCGTCGTACGCGGCACCCGGGACTGAGCCGGCGCGCTCAGCCGGTGGTCAGGGTCAGCCCGAGCGCCCCGGTCGCGGTGCGGATCGGGGTGAAGTAGCTGGTGCAGTTGCCGTCGCCGCCCGCACCGGTGTGCACGCCCTGGGCCTGCCCGGACGAGGTGATGTAGGGGGCGCCGGAGTCGCCCTCCTGGGCGCACGCCGCCACCGAGGTCAGCCCGGACTGGCTCTGGCCCTCGAAGTTCACCGTCATGTCGGTGCGCTGGACCGTGCCGCAGGACCGCCCGCTGGTGGACCCGTACAGGCAGACCGTGGAGCCCACCGGCGCCGGACGGCTCCCGGCCACCCGGATCCCCGACACGGTCGCCGACACGCTGCCCGACTCGACCGCGATCGCGCCGACGTCCACCCCGCGGCCCGCGGTCTCGACCTCGGAGCCGATCGTCGAACCGTCGGTGGCGTACCAGGACGACGAGCCCCGGGTGCAGTGCCCGGCGGTGATCAGCCAGTCGCTGCTGCCGTCGGAGGCGGCGAACCCGGCCGTGCAGCGGCGGGTCCCGTCGGTGATGGTGTCGCCCCCGCCGACCGCGGCCTGCCGGTGCGCCGGCGCCGCCACCCGCTCCACCCGCACCGCGGACGGGTCGAGACCGCCGGTCAGGTCCGCGGCCAGCGCGTCGGCGCCCGGCCCGTCGACGACGCTCACGACGACCTGCTCGGTGCGGGGGTCGACACCGTAGGAGTCCAGACCGGCGGGCATCCCCGTCGCGGTGCGCCCGGCCAGCGCCGAGAGCACCGCGGCCGGGTCGCGGCGCGGCTCGTCGCGCACCACCGGCGTCGCGCCGAGCGCGGTGACCAGCGGGGCGGCCGCGGCGTCCCAGGTGCCCACCATCAGCCGCCCGTCGGCCAGCCACGTCCCGGCCAGCGCGGGCCCGAGGGCCTCGGTCACCGCGGGCACCAGCGCCGCGGCCGCGTCCTCGCCGACCGTGACCGGGGGGAGCGCCGGGGCCGCGGTCGCCGGCACGGCCACCCCCACACCGATCGCGACGGTGCCGAGAGCGGCGAGCAGGAGGCGGTGCGGGCGACGCAGAGACACGAGCGGTCCTTCGGGCGAGCGGAGCGTGACACCCGGCCCAACGACGCCGCCCCGCCCGGGTCACGGCCCGCAGGCGGAGGACACCCCTCCGACAGGGGTGGACGCCCGCCCGAGCCCGAGGTTGCCCCCATCAGGACCAAAGTCCCTACTTTCCGTCGACGTATACCGCAAATTGTGCATGTTGATTGACCCCGAAAGGGTGCACCGGAAGGGTTGATCGCAGGCCGGGGCGCGGCCGAGCGGACCTGCCGGCAGCGCCGACCACCACCGGCGGAGGACAGCGCGACAGTCGCGCCGCCCGACCTCTCCTGGGTCGGACGGGCGGTGCCGGCGCCTGACGCGGCCCCCGGGTCGCGACCGAGGAGAGCTGGGCAGATGCACGACGGACCCGTGGCCATCGCGACCGCACCCGAGGACGCCGCCGAGGAGGTCGACTCCCGGCAGGCGGCGGACCTCCTCCCGCCGGAGATGCTGGCCGCGGCCGTCGCCGGCGACGAGCGCGCGGTCGCGCTGCTCCTGGCGAAGGTGCACCCGCAGGTGGAGCGCTTCTGCCGGGCCCGGCTGGGCCGGCGCGAGACGATCCTCGGCTCGG
The DNA here is from genome assembly GCF_056341085.1 of Pseudonocardia sp. 2-7. NCBI lineage: Bacteria > Bacillati > Actinomycetota > Actinomycetes > Pseudonocardiales > Pseudonocardiaceae > Pseudonocardia > Pseudonocardia sp. 2-7. The sequence continues at coordinate 3,162,999 of NZ_CP094507.1, read as the reverse complement.
CCGACGACGTCGCGCAGGACGTCTGCATGGCCGTGCTCTCCGTGCTCCCGGACTACCGGCCGTCGGGGATGTCGTTCCGGGCGTTCGTGTTCGGCATCGCCCGGCACAAGATCGCCGACGCGTTCCGGGCGATGGCCCGCAACCGCTGCGACGCCGTCGAGGAGCTCCCCGAGCGGCTCAGCCGCGAGGACGACCCGGAGCAGGTCGTGCTCGACGCCGAGCGCAACGACCGCCTCTCCGAGCTCATGGGCCTGCTCGGCCCGCGCCAGGTCGAGATCCTCACGCTGCGCATCGCGGTCGGGCTGACCGCGGAGGAGACCGCCGACGCGCTCGGCTCCACCCCCGGTGCGGTCCGCGTCGCCCAGCACCGCGCGCTGCAGCGGCTGCGCCGCGAGCTCGAGGAGCGCGCGTCCCGCCGGGCCGGCGTCCGGGTCGTCGCCGTCCCCGCCCCGCGGACCCCCGTCCGCGCCCACCGCGTCCTCGTCCCCGCGCCGCGGACCCCCCTCGACGCCCCGCTGCCGGTCGCGGTCTGACCGGAGCGAGACGGCGGACCCGCCGGCCCTCCGGTCGACCCCCCGGACCGGGAGCACGGCGGGACCCGCAGACGGCCGGTGCCGGTGCGCTCGGGCGCGCACCGGCACCGGCCGTTCCTCCTCCGGGTGCCGGTAACCTGGTACGACCGGCCTCCCGCGGCGTCCCCACGCCGCGCGGCCTACGGTGTGGCGCGGGCGCAGGGCGCCCGCCCCGTCGCCGACCCGTCGCCAGCCGTACCCGTCACGAGAGACCCACCGGTGCAGACCCACGAGATCGTCCGTCGTTTCACCGCCCACTTCGAGAGCAACGGGCACACGCCCGTCCCCAGCGCCTCGCTGATCCTCGAGGACCCGCAGCTGCTGTTCGTCAACGCGGGCATGGTGCAGTTCAAGCCGTACTTCCTCGGCGACGTCCCCGCGCCCTACCCGCGCGCGACGTCGATCCAGAAGTGCGTCCGCACCCCGGACATCGACGAGGTCGGCAAGACCACCCGGCACACCACGTTCTTCCAGATGGCCGGGAACTTCTCCTTCGGCGACTACTTCAAGCGCGGCGCCATCGAGTTCGCCTGGTCGCTGATCACCCGCAGCCAGGACGAGGGCGGCTACGGCTTCGACCCCGAGATCATCTGGGTCACCGTCTACCACGACGACGACGAGGCGATCGCGCTCTGGAAGGAGATCGCCGGCCTGCCCGAGGAGCGCATCCAGCGCCGCGGCGGCGACGACAACTACTGGGACATGGGCGTCCCCGGGCCCGGCGGCCCCTGCTCGGAGATCTACGTCGACCGCGGCCCGGAGTTCGGCGCCGAGGGCGGCCCCGAGGCCGACGAGGACCGCTACCTCGAGATCTGGAACCTCGTCTTCATGCAGGACGAGCGCGGCGCGCTGTCCCCGAAGAAGGGGCACCCCCCGATCGGCACCCTGCCGCACAAGAACATCGACACCGGGATGGGTGTCGAGCGGGTCGCGTTCCTGCTCCAGGGCGTCAACAACGTCTACGAGACCGACCTCGTCCGCCCGGTCATCGCCAAGGCCGAGGAGCTGTCCGGGAAGCGCTACGGCGCGGGCGGCCCGGACGGCGAGATCGACGACGTGCGCTTCCGCGTCATCGCCGACCACGCCCGCTCGTCGCTGATGATCGTCGGCGACGGCGTCACCCCCGGCAACGAGGGCCGCGGCTACGTGCTGCGCCGGCTGCTGCGCCGCATCGTGCGCTCGGCCCGGCTGCTCGGCGTCACCGGGCCGTGCCTGGGCGAGTTCGCCGCCGTCGTCCGCGACACCATGGCGCCGACCTACCCCGAGCTCGCCACCGACTTCGAGCGGATCTCCGCGGTCATCCGGGCCGAGGAGGACACCTTCCGCGCCACGCTGACCGCCGGCGAGCGGATCTTCGAGGGCGCGGTGTCCCGCGCCCGTTCCGCCGGCAGCGACACCCTGCCCGGCGACCAGGCGTTCGCGCTGCACGACACCTACGGCTTCCCGATCGACCTGACGCTGGAGATGGCCGCCGAGGCCGGGCTGACCGTCGATCGGGAGCGCTTCACCGCGCTCATGGACGAGCAGCGCTCGCGGGCCAAGGCCGACGCCGCCGGGCGCAAGGTCGGCTTCGTCGACGCCTCGGTCTACCGCGCCGTCCTCGACACGCACGGCGCCACCGACTTCCTCGGCTACCAGACGCTGCAGTCGGAGTCCCGCGTCGTCGGGCTGCTGCGCGACGGCGCCACCGTGCCCGCCGCCCACGAGGGCGAGCAGGTCGAGGTGCTGCTCGACCGCACCCCGTTCTACGCCGAGGCGGGCGGCCAGCAGGCCGACACCGGCCTGCTGCGCGGCGCGTCCTTCGAGGTCCGGGTCGACGACGTCCAGTCCCCGGTCGCCGGGCTGCGGGTGCACCGCGGCGTCGTCACCGCCGGCACCGTGACCCTCGACGCCGAGGTCGTCGCCGAGGTCGACCGCACCCGCCGGTCCGCGATCTCGCGCGCGCACACCGCCACCCACCTCGTGCACGCCGGGGTCCGCGGCGCGCTCGGCAGCGCCGCCGCCCAGGCCGGGTCGCTCAACGCCCCGGGCCGGCTGCGGTTCGACTTCACCTCCCCGACCGGAGCCGTGCCGCCCGCGGCGCTGGTCGAGATCGAGGAGGAGGTCAACTCGGTGCTCCAGGAGGACCGGGAGATCCAGACCTACGAGACCTCCATCGACGAGGCCCGCACGCTCGGCGCGATGATGCTGTTCGGCGAGAAGTACGGCGACCGCGTGCGCGTCGTCGACATGGGCGACTACTCGCGCGAGCTGTGCGGAGGCACCCACGTCGGGCGCACCGGTGAGCTCGGCCTGGTCCGGGTGCTGTCCGAGGCCTCCATCGGCTCCGGGGTGCGCCGCGTCGAGGCGCTGGTCGGGCTGGACGCCTTCAAGCACGCCACCACCGAGCACCTGCTGGTCAACCAGCTCGCCGACCAGCTCAAGGCCCGCCCGGAGGAGCTGCCGGAGCGGATCAACGGGATCGTCGAGCGGCTGCGGACCGCCGAGCGCGACCTGGAGAAGCACCGCGCCGACGCCGTCCTGGCCTCGGCCGGGGCGCTCGCCCAGCAGGCCGAGGACCTCGACGGGACCGCCCTGGTCGCCGTCACCGCGCCGGACGGTGTCGGTGGCAACGATCTGCGGACCCTCGCCGCCGACGTCCGGGGCAAGCTGGGCGACCGGCCCGGCGTGGTCGTGCTGTTCGGCGTCGACGGGGAGAAGGTGTCGTTCGTCGTCGCCACCACGAAGGCGGCCCGGGACAACGGGATCGCCGCCGGGAAGCTGATCGGGGAGTTCGCCGCGGCCGTCGGCGGGCGCGGCGGCGGCAAGCCCGACCTCGCCCAGGGCGGTGGCACCGACCCGGCCGGGATCGACGCCGCGGTGCAGAAGCTGCGCGCCGCGCTGCGTCCGTGACCCCCACCCGCGGGCGGCGCCTGGGCATCGACGTCGGCGCCGTCCGCGTCGGGGTCGCCATGTGCGACCCGGACGGGATCCTCGCGACCCCGGTCGAGACCGTGCCCCGCGACGCCGAGGGCGGCGCCGACGTGCGCCGGATCGCCGCGCTGGTGGCCGAGCACGACGTCGTCGGCGTCGTGCTCGGGCTGCCCCGGAACCTGCGCGGCGAGGACGGCCCGGCCGCCGTCGCCGCACGGGAGTTCGCCGCCGCACTGGAGGCGGGGCTCGCCGCGGCCGGCTGCGCGGTCCCCGTCGAGCTGACCGACGAGCGGATGACGACCGTCGTCGCGACCCGGCAGCTGGCCGGGCGCGGCGTGCGCGGCCGCAAGCAGCGTGCGGTCATCGACCAGCAGGCCGCGGTGGCCATCCTGCAGGGCTGGCTGGATACCACCCGCGGGACCTGATCACCGTGACCGGGGGTGACCACGGGCCGTGCCCGCGGCGGATACCCTCGAGCCCGTGACCGGCGCCGGCGAGAACGACGTGACGTCCCGGGGCCCGATGTGAGCGTGACCGCGGGGCCCGTACGACACCGTCCGACCCCGGTGCATTTCCGGCGTCGGCGGCTCGCCCTGCTGGGGTCGGCGTTGCTGGCCGGTGCGGTGCTCGTCGCCGTCGGCCTGTACCTGCGCGGCGCCGACGACTACTCCGGCTCCGGCAGCGGCTCGGTCGTGGTGCGCGTCGAGTCCGGCGACACCACCAGCGCGATCGGGGAGACCCTGACCGGGCTGGACGTGGTGAAGTCCCGGGCCGCGTTCGTCGAGGCCGCCGCCGAGGAGCCCGGCATCCAGCGGGTCCAGCCCGGCTACTACGAGCTGCGCTCGCAGATGTCCGGCGACTCCGCGGTCGAGGGGCTGCTCGACCCGGAGCGGCGCGTCGGGTTCTTCGACGTCAAGGGCGGTGTCCAGCTGGACGACACCCGCGCCCCGGACGGCACCGTCTCCCCGGGCGTGCTGTCCCAGATCTCCCGTGCCACCTGCCTCGGCACCGCGGACGGGGACGCCCGCTGCACCGGCGTCGACGCGCTGCGCGCCGCGATGGCCGACGCCGACCCGGCCGCGATCGCCGTCCCCGAATGGGCCCGCGCGGGCTACCGGGCGGCCGCCCCGGAGCGCCGGATGGAGGGTCTGGTCGCCCCCGGGCCGTACGACCTGGATCCGCGCGGCACCCCGGAGCAGGTGCTGCGTCAGGTGCTCACCGCGTCGGCGACCAGGCTGGAGGCCGCCGGGCTGGGCGGGGAGAACGCCTACCGCACCCTCGTCCTCGCCTCCGTCGTGGAGAAGGAGGCGCTCGTCCCCGACATGCCGAAGGTGGCCCGGGTGATCGAGAACCGGCTCGCGGTGAACCAGCGCCTGGAGATGGACTCCACCGTCAACTACCCGCTGGACGTGCAGGCGCTGCGCACCACGGCCGAGGCCCGCAGCACCCCCGGGCCGTACAACACCTACCTCAACACCGGGCTGCCGCCGACGCCCGTCGCTTCGGTGTCCACCGCGGCGCTGTCGGCCGCGGAGTCCCCGGCCGCGGGCCCGTGGCTGTTCTTCGTGCGGTGCACCACCGAGGGCGCCTCCTGCTTCGCCACGACCTACCCCGAGCACCTCGGCAACGTCGACCGCGCCCGCGCCGCCGGAGCGTTCTGACCCATCACCGGGCGCGCATGCAACCTGGGCCCAACCCGTGACGGCGCTCACCCCCCGCCGGTAGACCGGGACCCGACAGCGATGTCAGGCGAGAGGAGCCAGCGATGCGTGCGGTCGTCTACCGGGGGCCCGGGGACCTCGACATCACCGACGTGCCCGAGGGCGAGGTGGGTCCCGGCGAGGTCCGTCTCCGGGTCGGGTTCAACGGCATCTGCGGCTCGGACCTGCACGAGTACTACGCGGGCCCGATCTTCATCCCGAACGGGGAGAAGCACCCGCTGACCGGCCGCGAGCTGCCGCTGACCCTCGGCCACGAGTTCTCCGGCACCGTCGTCGAGATCGGGGCCGGCGTCGAGGGCGTCGCCGAGGGCGACCGGGTCGCGGTGATGCCGCTCTACACCTGCGGGACCTGCTCACGCTGTTCCGAGGGCCGCTACAACGTGTGCGCGCAGATCGGCTTCCACGGGCTGATGGCCGACGGCGGCATGGCCGAGACCACCGTCGTCCCGGCGCACATGCTGCACCCGCTGCCGGAGAACGTGTCGCTGGAGATGGGCGCGCTCGTCGAGCCCATGGCCGTGGCCTACCACGCGGCCGAGCTCGGCGGGGTGAACCCGGGCGACACCGCGCTGGTGTTCGGCGCCGGGCCGATCGGGATCGGCCTGTGGTTCGCGCTGCGCGGCATGGGCGTGGAGGACGTCCGCGTCGTCGAGCCGTCGGCGACCCGGCGCGGCGCGATCGAGCGGCTCGGCGCGCACACCCTCGACCCGACCGCCCAGGACGTACCGGCGATCGTGGCGGAGGCGACGAACGGGCGCGGCGCCGACGCCTGCTACGACGCCGCGGGTGTCGCCCCGGCGGTCGCGACCGCGCTGGAGTCGCTGGGCGCCGGCCGCCCCATGGTCAGCGTCGCGATCTACGAGACGCCGCTGGTGACCCCGCTGCTCAACCTGGTCCTCGGGGAGTCCCGCATCCAGGGCTCGCTCTGCTACACCCACTCCGACTACCGGGCGGTGATCGAGCTGATGGCGAACGGTCACTACGACACCACCGGCTGGATGGAGAAGATCGCCATGCGCGACGTCGTCGAGGAGGGCTTCGAGGCGCTGCACGCGGGCCGGAAGATGAAGGTCCTGGTCGACCCGTCCCTGGCCTGAGCCGGGGGTCACTGCCCCCAGAAGCCCTCCGGCGGCCGGGGCGAGGGTGCGGCGCACGCGTCGGTGACGACGCCCGCGCCGCGCCCGAGGGCGCGGGTGCCGGCGTCGTCGAGGACCCGGGCCGGGAACGGGTCCCCGGCCGCCCGGCGGGTCACCCCGGGCACCGGCAGCTCCCGGTCCGACGCGGCCAGTACGAGGTTGCCGAACCGGCGTCCGTGCAGCACGTCCGGGGCGGCGACGAGTGCGAGCTCGGCGAACGCCGCCCCGGCCGTCGCGATCTGGCCGGGCAGGAACGGCCAGGGGGCGCCGTCGCCGAGGTTCGCCACGTGCATCCCGGTCGGCGCGAGCACCCGGCGGACGGCGGTGAGGAACTCCGTCGTCGTGACCTGGGCCGGGGTGCGGGCCCCGGCGAACACGTCGACGACCACGACGTCGAACGACGCGGGCGCGAACCGGCCCAGGGTGGCGCGCGCCTCCCCGGTGACCACGGACAGCCCGTCGGCGACCCCCGGGCCCGGCAGCCGGTGCGCGACCAGGGCGGCCAGCTCGCCGTCGAGCTCGACGACGGTCTGGGCCGACCCGGGGCGGGTCGCGGCGACGTAGCGGGCCAGCGTCCACGCCCCGCCGCCCAGGTGCAGTACCCGCAGCGGCACCGCGGGCGGCGCGGCGAGATCGACGAGGTGGGCGATCCGGCGGACGTACTCGAACTCGAGGTGCTCGGGGTCGTCGAGGTCGACATGGGACTGGGCCGTCCCGTCGAGCAGCAGCGTCCACGACGACGGCCGCGCCGCGTCCTGCACCAGCTCGGCGACACCGTGGTCGACCTCGGCGCGGACCACCGCCCCGGCCCGGCGGTCACCCTGCGGCGCACTGGAACCCATTCCGGTCATCCTGCCCGCGCCCGGCGGGCTGTCCACAGGCGGGCAACCCGTCGGTCCGGACGGCCCGGCCCGCCCCAGGATCGAGGCATGGACCTCGCCGCCACCGCCACCGTCCTCGTCGCCGCCGTCCTCGGCGGGGGTGCCGGCGTCGCGACCCGGCGCTGGCTGGCCCGGCTGCCGCGCGGCGCACCGGTGCCGGCCGGGTGGTGCGAGGCGGGGCTGGCGCTGTCCGGGGCGGCGACGGCGGGGCTGGTCGTGTCGGGGCTGCTCGACCCGCGGTGGACGGCGCTGCTCGCGGTGCTGTCCTGGCTGGCCGTGGCGGGATCCGCGACCGACCTGCTGGTGCGGCGGCTGCCGAACGCGCTCACCCTGCCCGCGCTCGCGCTGGTGCCCGCGGCGCTCGTCCCGGCCGGGGGTGCTGCGGTGGGGCGCGGCCTGGCCGGGGCGGTGCTGCTCGGCGGCGCCTACCTGGTGGTGCACCTGGTGTCACCGCGGGCGATGGGCGGCGGCGACGTGAAGCTCGCCGGTCCGGTGGGCGCCGCGGCCGCCGGTGCGGGATGGGCGGCGCTGCCGGTGGTCGCGGTGCTGGCCGCGGTCGTCTCGGCGGCGGTGGCGCTCGTCGCAGTCGGGGCCAGGCGGGCCGGGTGGGGGAGCAGGCTGCCGCACGGCCCGGTCCTGCTCGGTGCGGCACTGGCGGTCGTGGTGCCCGCGGTCGTGGTGCTGTCGGGCGCCCGGATCCCCGGGTGAGAGGATGGTCGCCGTGCTGCGATGGATCACCGCCGGGGAGTCCCACGGTCCGGCCCTGGTGGGCGTGCTGGAGGGCATGGTCGCCGGGGTCTCGGTCACCACCAAGGAGCTGCAGGCCGAGCTGGCCCGCCGCAAGCTCGGCTACGGCCGCAGCCCGCGGATGGCGTTCGAGGCCGACGAGCTGGAGGTCATCGGCGGCCTGCGGCACGGCCTCACGCAGGGCGGGCCGGTCGCGGTCCGCATCGCCAACACCGAGTGGCCCAAGTGGGAGACGGTGATGGCCGCCGACCCGGTGGACCCGGAGCTGATCGCGCACCGCGCCCGCAACGCGCCGCTGACCCGGCCCCGTCCCGGCCACGCCGACCTCGCCGGCATGACCAAGTACGGCTTCGACGAGGCCCGCCCGGTCCTGGAGCGCGCCAGCGCACGCGAGACCGCCGCCCGCGTCGTGCTCGGCACCGTCGCCAAGGCGTTCCTGCAGCAGGCCCTCGGCGTGACGATCGTGTCCCACGTCGTGGGCATCGGCGCCGTCGACGCCCCGGACGACGAGCCGCTGCCCGGCCCCGCCGACCTCGACCGCATCGACGCCAACCCGGTGCGCGCCTTCACCGACGCCACCGGCGCCGCGATGGCCGCCGAGATCGACGCCGCGCACGAGGCGGGCGACACCCTCGGCGGGGTCATCGAGGTCATCGCCTACGGGATGCCGGTCGGCGTCGGCACCTACGTGCAGGCCGACCGTCGGCTCGACGCCCGGCTCGCCGCCGCGCTGATGGGCATCCAGGCGATGAAGGGCGTCGAGATCGGCGACGGCTTCCGCACCGCGCACCGCCGCGGCTCCGTCGCTCACGACGAGATGGTCCCCGCCGGTTCGCCCGGGCAGGGACCGGCGGGCACCGTGCCGGTCACCCGGCTCACCAACCGGGCCGGCGGCATCGAGGGCGGCATGACCAACGGTGAGCCGGTCCGGGTCCGCGTCGCGATGAAGCCCATCTCCACCGTCCCCCGGGCGCTGCGCACCATCGACACCACCACCGGCGAGGAGGCCACCGCCATCCACCAGCGCTCCGACGCCTGCGCCGTGCCGCGCGCCGGGGTCGTCGTCGAGACGATGGTGGCGCTGGTGCTGGCCCAGGCCGCACTGGAGAAGTTCGGCGGCGACTCGCTCGACGAGACCCGCCGCAACCTGGCCTCCTACCTGGCGGGGCAGCGGTGACCGCGCCGGCCCCCACCCCGGCCCCCGACGCCGAGGGCCGCCCCTGGGTGGTGCTCGTCGGCCCGCCCGGGTCCGGCAAGAGCACGGTCGGCTCGCTGCTCGCGCAGCGGCTCGGGCTGAACTTCGCCGACACCGACGCCGCGATCGTCGCCCGCATCGGCAAGCCGATCGCGGAGATGTTCGTGCAGGAGGGCGAGGCCGCGTTCCGCGCGCTGGAGCGCGAGGTCGTCGCCGAGGAGCTGCGCGCCGGGCACGGCGTCCTCGCCCTCGGCGGCGGCTCCGTGCTGGCCGCCGAGACCCGCGCACTGCTCGCGGGGCACCGCGTCGTCGCCCTCGAGGTGGACCTCGCCGACGGGATGCGCCGCACCGGGATGTCCACCGCGCGCCCGCTGCTGGCCGGGGTGAACCCGCGGGCGACGTTCCGGGCGCTGCTCGCCGAGCGGGCCCCGCTCTACGCCGAGGTCGCCACCGTGGCGGTCACGACGGTGCGCCGCAGCCCCAACCAGGTCGTCGCCGCCGTGCTGGCCGAGCTCGGGCACGGCCCGTCCGCGCTGCCCGAGGCCTCCCCGGACGCCGCCGACCCGTTCGACCGGCCCACCCCGCGCCAGGACTCGACACTGCCGGCGCCCGGCTTCGGCTCGCCGCAGGACGGGGCCGGCACCGAGCGGGCGGAGGCCCGATGACGTCCACCCCGTCCGGCACGCTGCCCGACACCTCCGGCACCACCGAGTCCGACGGCTCGGTCCGCATCGACGTCCGCACCGAGCAGCCCTATCCGGTGCTCGTCGGCGCCGGGGTGGCCGGGCGGCTGGCCGAGGTCGTCGCCGGCACCGGTGCGGGCCGGGTCCTCGTGCTGCACCCGCCGACGCTCGCCGACCGCGCCGGTGCCGCCCGCGCCGAGCTGGAGGCCGCCGGGCTGGCCGCGTTCACCCACGAGGTGCCCGACGCCGAGGACGGCAAGTCCCTGGCCTCGCTGGCCGACTGCTGGGACGCCTGTGCCGGTGCCGCGCTGACCCGGGCCGACGTGGTCGTCGGGTTCGGCGGGGGAGCGGTCACCGACCTGGCGGGGTTCGTCGCCGCGACCTGGATGCGCGGGGTGCGGGTCGTGCACGTCCCGACCACGCTGCTCGCGATGGTCGACGCCGCCGTCGGCGGGAAGACCGGCATCAACACCGCCGCCGGGAAGAACCTGGTGGGCGCCTTCCACGAGCCGTCCGCGGTGCTCGTCGACCTCGACACGCTGCGCACGCTGCCGCGTCCCGAGCTCGTCGCCGGGTCCGCGGAGGTGTGGAAGGCCGGGTTCATCGCCGACCCGGTCATCCTCGACCGCGTCCGCGCCGACCCGGCGGCCGCGCTGGACCCGGCCGGGCCGGTGCTCGGCGAGCTGGTGCGCCGCGCGATCCGGGTGAAGGCCGACGTCGTCGGGGCGGACCTGCGCGAGTCGCACCTGCGGGAGATCCTCAACTACGGCCACACCCTCGGCCACGCCGTGGAGCGCCGCGAGCGCTACCGGTGGCGGCACGGCAACGCCGTCGCGGTCGGCCTGGTGTTCGCCGCCGAGCTGGCCCGCGCCGCGGGGCGGCTCGACGACGCCACCGCCGACCTGCACCGCGAGGTGCTGGAGCTGGTCGGGCTGCCGACGCGCTACGAGCCCGGCGTGCTCGACGAGCTGACCGAGACCATGCGCGGGGACAAGAAGTCCCGGGCCGGGACGCTGCGCTTCGTCGTGCTCGACGGCCTCGCAGAGCCGGGGCGGCTGGAGGGCCCGGACCCGGCGCTGCTGAAGACCGCGTACGCCGCGATCTCCGGCTGAGACCGCTGTAGGCACACCTCAGCCGAGGGCGGGGTGGGTACGCGACCCGACGGCCTGCACGAGCAGCAGCACCCCTGCGGCCAGGGCGAACGTCCCGACCAGCCACAGCATCGCGAGGATCCCGGACGCGGGCCACAGCAGCAGCAGTACTCCGAACAGCACGTCGAGAACGGCCCGTCCGGCGACCCACCCCCACGGCCCGCCGTGCCTGCGGACCTCGTTGGCCGAGACCGCGGTGACGACTCCGGCGACGATCGCCCAGAACGCGACCACGTAGAGGAAGAACAGCGCCGCGGTCGCGGGCAGCGCGAAGGCCGCCAGACCGGCGACGACCGACACCACGCCCTGCGCGACGGCCCAGCCCCAGCCGGGGCGCTCGCCCCGGTGCCGGATCCCGAGCACGACCGCGACGACGCCGTCGACCAGCGCGTACGCGGCGAAGACGTAGATCAGCACCAGCAGGGCCAGACCAGGGGTCACCAGCACGGCCAGCCCGAACAGCAGGACCAGGACACCGCGGAGCACGACGAGTCCGCGGACCCCGTGTGACGTGGCGTCCTCGGCGGTGGGCGCCCGACCTGTTCCGTCACTCGCGTCGACCATGGTCGTGCTCCGTCCGGGTGGAGGGGTTGTGGCGGGGAACGATCCCACCCGCGCCGGAGCCGCGACCGGGGCGAAGGTCCCCCGCGGCACCGGCGTTCCGGCGCGGATCGCGGTGGGGACCGTGGGAGAGGATGACCGGGTGCGCGACGTGATGCGGGACGGCCTGCGACGGCTCCGGGAGCTCCCCGCCCGGTCGCCTCTGGCGGGGCACGCCCGCCTGGCCGCCGACCGCTACCGCCACCAGCGCGGCAACCACCTGTCCGCCGCGGTCGCGTTCTACACCGTGATCGCGGCGGTGCCGCTGCTGCTCGTCCTGTTCTTCGCCCTCGGGCTGCTCGTGTTCTGGCGCACCACCACCCGCGACGACCTGGTCCTCGCCGTCGAGGCGGCGTTCCCGGCCGGGCTGACCGGCGCCGTCGCCCCCGCGGTGGAGGCCGCCGCCGACCGCAGCGGGTCGCTCGTCGGGATCGGTGCGCTCGGGGTGCTGTGGGCCGGGTCGACGTGGACGTCGTACCTGCGGGAGGCGCTGTCGGCGCAGTTCCGGCTGCCCGCCGAGCGGATCGTCTCGCCGCGCCGGGTCCTGTGGGACCTGGGCGCGCTGGGCGTGCTCGGCGCGGCCGTCCTCGCCTCGGTGGTGGTGACGTTCGCCGTGACCGGGCTGGCCGGGTTCACCCTGGAGCTGGTCGGCGTCCGCGACGCGCTCGGCGGCCGGGTCGCGCTGCGGGTGCTCGGCGCCGTCGTGGTGCTGGTCCTGGACTGGGCCGTGTTCTGCTTCGTGCTGGCCCGGCTGCCGCGCCGGCCGGTCCCGCCGGGCCGGGTCGTGCGTCCCGCCGCCGTCGGCGCGGTCGCGCTGGAGCTGCTCAAGCTCGGGGTCGCGCTCGTCGTCGGCGCCGTGTCCGACACCGCGGGCGGGGCCGTGTTCGGCACCGTGCTCGCGACGCTGTTCTTCCTGTTCCTGCTGTCGCGGCTGCTGGTGTTCTCCGCGGCGTGGATCGCGACCGACGGGACCGACCCCGCACCCCGGTCAGAGACCGACGTCGTCGAGGACCCGGCGCAGCGGGTCCGGTAGCGCCCGCAGGTCCAGCTCGGCGGCGAACAGCGCGCCGTAGCGGGCCTTGCGCCCGGAGCGCGCCGAGAGGAACCGGCGCAGGTTCTCGTCGTCGCCGCGGCCGCGGCGGCCGGGCTGACGGGCCAGGGCGTGCAGCGCGGCGAGCTCACCGCAGGCGTCGAGGACGGCGTGCACCCGCGCGGTGCCGAGCGCGCGCAGCAGCTCGTCCTCCAGGTCGGCGTCGCACACCCGGACCGGCACCGCCGCCCCGGCGGCCCGGCGGCAGTACGCCGCGGCCCCGGCGTCGCACAGCACGGCGACCCGGTCCGGGGCGGCCGGGGCGAGGGCCGCCAGGGCGGTGCCCAGGTCGGTGTAGCCGTGCAGGACGACGATCGCCACGTCGCCGGGCGGGGCGCCGCGACGTCGCGCGAGGGTCTCGAGCACCGTGGCGTCGCCGGCCCCCTCGACGAGCACCACCGCGGCCGGGGTCACGACCCGGCCGTCATGACCCGAACGCGGCCACGAACTGCTCGGCCGAGGTCGCCCGGTAGACGGTGTTGGTGGCCCGCACGTCGTCGAGCGGGGCGTTCGAGGCCGGCGAGTACCGGTGCCCCGGGTAGACCGTCGGGTTGCCCTTCAGCGCTGCCAGCTGCTGCAGCGAGTGGTACATCTGCGCGGTGTCGCCGCCCGGGAAGTCGGTGCGCCCGCAGCCCTGCAGGAACAGCGTGTCCCCGGCGACGAGCCGGTCGCCGTCCGGGCCGGGCACCAGGAAGCACTGGCTGCCCGGGGTGTGGCCGGGGGTGTGCAGCAGCCGGATCGCGACGTTCCCCACCTCGACGACGTCGTCGTGGTCGTGCGGGGTCAGGTCGGTCGCCGACAGCCCGGTCACCCGCGTCACGTAGTCGGCCTCGGCGCGCTGCACGTGGATCGGCACCGGGTGCGACCCGATCAGCTGCGCGACGCCGACGAGGTCGAAGCCCATCATCGTGCCGCCGACGTGGTCGGGGTGGTGGTGCGTGGCCAGCACCCCGGTCAGGCGCATGCCGTCGGCGTCGAGGGTCGCGAGCAGCTCGTCGGGGGAGTAGGCCGGGTCGACGACGACGGCCTCGCGGGTCTCGTCGTCGCCGATCAGGTACGAGAAGTTGACCATCTGGGTGGCCACCGGGTCACCCACGGCGTAGTCCTGGCCCGACAGCAGCTGGCGGAAGTAGAGACCCATGCCGGTGACCCTAGACAGCCGCGACACCGCACATAGGGTTCGGGCCATGTCCCACCCCGCCCGGCGCGACGCCCTGCGCGCCCTGCTCCCCGCCGCCGGACTGGACGCGCTGCTGGTCACCGACCTGCTCGACGTCCGGCACCTGACCGGGTTCACCGGCTCCAACGCCGCCGCGGTGATCGCCGCCGGCCCGGGCGGCGACCTGCTCTGCACCGACGGGCGCTACCGGGTCCAGGCCGCGGAGCAGTGCCCCGGCCTGGAGGTCCTCGTCGACCGGCCGAGCGCGCCGGCCGCCGCGGCCCGGGTCCCCGCCGGGCTGACCCTCGGCTACGACTCGGCGACCCTCACCGTCGACGGGCTGGCCGCGGTCCGCGACGCCGTCCCCGGCCGCAGGCTGCGCCGCGCCCCCGGCCTGGCCGGGCGGCTGCGCGCGGTCAAGGACGCCGGCGAGGTCGAGCGGATCGCCGCGGCCTGCGCGCTGGCCGACACCGCGCTGCGCGCCCTGCTCGACGACGGCGGCCTGCGCCCGGGACGCACCGAGGCCGACGTCGCGCTCGACCTCGACGACCGGATGCGCCGCCTGGGCGCCGACGGCCCCGCCTTCGACACCATCCTCGCCGCCGGCCCGCACTCCGCGGTGCCGCACCACCGCCCCACCGGCACCGAGCTGCGTCGCGGCGACCTCGTCAAGATCGACTTCGGGGCGGCGCTGGACGGCTACCACTCCGACACCACGCGCACGTTCTGCCTGGGCCCGGCCGCGGACTGGCAGCGTGAGCTGCACGCCCTGGTCGACGCCGCCGCCGCGGCCGGGCGGGCCGCACTCGTCGCCGGGGCGTCGGTGAGCGCCGTCGACGCGGCCGCCCGGGACGTGATCACCGCAGCCGGGTACGGCGAACGGTTCCCGCACGGCCTCGGGCACGGGGTCGGGCTCGCGGTGCACGAGCCGCCGTGGCTCGGGACCACCGCCACCGGGCGGATCGACGCCGGCAACGTCGTGACCGTCGAGCCGGGCGTCTACCTCGACGGACGGGGCGGGGTGCGGATCGAGGACACCCTGCACGTCGTCGCGGGCGGCCCGGCCGTGCCGCTGACCGGGCTGCCCCACGAGCTCATCGAGATCTGAGCGCCTCCCGCCACGGCACGGTCGCCCCGATCCGCAGCACCGACCGCTCGTAGACCCGGGCGCCCGCCTTCGCCAGCAGGACCAGCGCCACCAGCATGACCAGGGCCGACCCGGCGACGTGCCAGGCGGTCGCCGACCCGTCGGCGATCATCAGCGGCATCAGCATCGCCGGGAACGGCGGGATCCACGACAGCACGCCGAGCACCGCGGAGTCCGGCGAGCCCAGGAACCAGAACGAGACGCCGTACATCGCGAACAACAGCATCATCAGCGGCCCGGTGGTGCTGTTGACGTCCTCCTGGCGCGACACGAGGGACCCGGCGGCGGCGTAGAGCACGGCGAAGAACGCGTAGCCGAGGACGAACCAGCCCAGCGCGGCGCCGAACACCCCGAGCGCGGTGCCGGTGATCGTCAGCAGTCCGGTGGCGATCCCCGCGCCGATGCCGACGACGCCGTAGAGCAGCAGCTGGACCAGCCCGACGGCGCCGATCCCCAGCACCTTGCCCCACAGCAGGTGCAGCGGGCGGATCGTCGACAGCAGCAGCTCCACCACGCGGCTGGACTTCTCCTCGACCACGCCCATGGCGACGGTGAGGCCGAAGCCCACGATCTGCATGAACATCACGATCAGCACGACGAACGACAGCGCGGTGCGCTGCCCGGACTCGGGGTCGGCGGGGTCGAGCGCGTCGACGGTGAGCCCGGCGGGCGGGGTCGCGGCGGCCAGCTCGGCCGGGGTGAGGCCCACCGTCGCCAGCGCGGCCGCGGTGGCCCGGTCGGCGAGCGCGGCGTCGAGCACCGCGCGGGTCGCCGACGGCACGTCCGAGTCGACGACGGCGACCGCGCCCGCCGGGCCGTCCGCGGTCAGGGCGACGTCGAGGTCCCCGGCGGCGACGGCGTCGCGCCCGGCGGCCGCGGACGGCACCTCCCGGACCTCGACGGGCAGGCCGAGCCGCTCCCCGGCGGCCGCGACCGCCGCGGCGAGCGAGGCGTCCCCGGCCACCCCGACGGTGGGACGGTCGTCGCCGCCGGAGCCGAACACCGCGTAGGCGACCATGCCGCCGACGATGACCAGCACCATGATCGCGTTGCTGATCCAGAAGCTGCGCTTGTGCACCTGCACCCGGAACTCGCGACGCGCGACGAGCGCGACCGCGCGGTGCGCGGGCAGTGTGGCGGACCCGGTCATGTGACGACCTCCCGGTACAGATCGGTCAGCGACGGCGTGGTGACGGTGAAGCCGCGCACGGGCCCGGTGGCGAGCGCCGCGGCGAGGACCCGCTGGTCGTCGGCGCCGTCGCCGAGCGCCAAGACGGTGCGGCCGCGGTCCTGGGCGAGCACGGTGACCCCGGGCAGGCCCTGCGCCCAGCCGGGCGCGGCGGCGGGGGCGTGGACCTCCAGCCGGGTGCCGCCGCCGCGGCGCACCTCGCCGACGGTGCCGACGGTCCGCATCCGGCCGGCCACGAGGATCCCGACCCGGTCGCACAGCCGCTGCACCAGGTCGAGCTGGTGGCTGGAGAACAGCACCGGCACCCCGGCACGGGCCTTCTCCCGCAGCACCTCGCTCATCACGTCGACGGCGACCGGGTCCAGCCCGGAGAACGGCTCGTCGAGCACCAGCACCGCCGGGTCGTGCACGAGCGCGGCGGCCAGCTGCACACGCTGCTGGTTGCCCAGGCTGAGCGCGTCGACGGTGTCACCGAGCCGGTGATCGACGCCGAGCTGCTCGGCCCAGCGCAGCACCGCCCGGCGCGCCGCGGCCCGGTCGACGCCGTGCAGCTCGGCCAGGTAGGTGAGCTGCTCGCCGACCTTCATCTTCGGGTACAGCCCGCGCTCCTCGGGCATGTAGCCGATCGTGCGGCGCACGTCGAGATCGACCGGGCGCCCGCCGAGGCGGACCTGCCCGGAGTCCGCCGCCAGCACCCCGAGGGCGATCCGCATCGTCGTCGTCTTCCCGGCGCCGTTGGAGCCGACGAAGCCGAAGATCTCGCCCGGGCGGACGTCGAAGCTCACCCCGTCCAGGGCGACGGTGCCGCCGTAGCGCTTGGTCAGCGCGTCGATCTCGAGCGTCGCGCCGGTGCCGGTCACCGGACCGGCCCGGAGCTGCTGCTGTGCTGTCATCGGTCCCTCCCCGCTCGTGGGGGCCGACGCTACGAGCCGGGTGCCCCCTCGCGGATCGGCGCGCAGGACGAGATCGGCGACGCGGCGGGGTCGTCCTCGCGGACGAGCGGGCTGCGGGGCAGCACCGCGCGGACCGTCCACCCCGGACCGTCGCCGGGGCCGGTGTACAGGTCGCCGCCGAGCAGCGCGACCCGCTCCCGCATGCCGAGCAGGCCCAGGCCGGAGCCGGTGCCGTCGGGCCGGTGGCCGGGCACCGGGCCGTCGTCGTCGACCTCCACGACGACGGGGTCGCCGTCGCCGCCCCGGGTGACCCGCACCCGGGTGGGGGTGGGCCCGGCGTGGCGCAGGGTGTTGGTCAGGGCCTCGGTGACGATGCGCCGCGCGAACAGCTCCGCCTCACCGGGCGTCCCCGACGGGGAGCCCCCGACCGTCACCTCGACCGGCAGACCCGCCGAGCGGGACGGCGCGACCAGCGCCTCCAGCGCGGCGGGGGACAGGTCCGCGCCGTCCGGGTCCGGACCCAGGTCGGCCAGTGCGGGCAGCGCCTCGGCGACCCGCCGGACCGAGTCGGCGATGTGCCCGAGCGCCTCGGCGCGCGTCGCCGGGTCGGCGGCGAGCCGCGCGGCCCCGGCCTGCACCGCCACCGCGGAGACGTGGTGGGCGACGACGTCGTGCAGGTCGCGGGCCACGCGCAGGCGTTCGCGGGTGAGCGCGTCGCGCACGCCCGCCTCGGTGAGCGCGCGCCGCCGGGCCGCGGTGTCGAGCCGGTGGTGGCGGACCGCGACCCCGGCCGCCCACAGCGGCACCACGGCCAGGAAGTTCAGCACCACCACCGACTCCGGGTAGCCGAGCCGGTCCCACACCCCCGTCAGGACACCCCCGGCGACGACGACGAGCGTCGACACGACCACGGCCACCGCGGACGGCACGACCGGCGCCGCCGTCGCCGCGCCCCAGACCAGCAGGACCCAGGCCGACTCGGCGAACACGTTCGAGCCGTCGAGCAGACCCGCGGCGAACGACCCGGCCCCGGCGAGCAGCAGCGCCGGCACCGGCGCGGTCCGCCACCAGGCGACGAGTGCGAACTGCGCCACCACGACGACCGCCGCGGCCGGGTTCCGCCACGGCAGCGCCAGCATGCGCAGGAACCCGTCGACGACCGGCTGCCCGGTGTCCACGCCGGCCACCGGGGCGACCAGCGCCCCCATCAGCAGCGCCGGGACCACGAACGCGACGAGCGCCCACAGCCCGGCCCGGTCGGGTACCGGCAGCCGGCGCCGGCGCGGGGGTGCGGCGGGCTCCGGCACCGCGACGGCGACGGGGCCCGGCTCGACGGCGGCGGGCGCGCGCAGCACGCCCAGGACCCGGCGCATCGCGGCCAGCACCGACCGGGCCCGCTCCCGTACGGCACGCAGGTCGGCCTCGGTCGCGCCGGGACCCAGCGCCCCGGCCTGGGCGACCAGGCCACGCAGACCGCTGAGCACCCCGCCGCCGATCTCCTCGGCGATCCGGGACCGCTCGGCGTCCAGCGCTGTGCCGTGCCGCAGCCGGTCGGTCTCGGCCCGTTCCCGGTCGGCGCGCAACGCGGCGGACCGGCTCCAGCGCCCCGCGAGGGCGGCGATCACCAGCAGCGGCGCCACCACCGTCGAGCCGCCGACGAGCATCCCCGCCTCGGTCGCCGGGTCCGGCGACAGCGGGACGCGCAGGAGCCCGGCCAGGCCGAGCGCCCCGAGCCAGGGCAGCGTCACCCAGGCCGCCGCGCCGACCGGTCCGCGCTGCGGGGCCCGCGCGACGGAGAAGGCCAGCAGCGGCCACAGCAGCGCCGCGAACCCGGTGAGGAACGCCATCGCCGGGGCGGCGAGCACGGCCAGGACCAGGTAGGCGTGCCGCGGCCGGTGGCGGCGCAGCAGCACGGTGGCGGCCATCGCCGGGCTCAGCACCGCCGCCAGCGCCACGGACAGCGGCAGGGCGAGCCGGTGGGTGTAGCCGGGGATCTCCAGGACCAGGGCGGTGACCAGCTCCTGGGCGACCAGGATCAGCGCCAGCACCGCCAGCGCGACGTCCCCGGCGCGCGTGCCGGGCAGCGGGGTGGGGGCGGGAGCGGGGGCGTCCGGGCCGGGCTCAGCCGTCGGCACCGGCCGCTCCCACCAGCCCGTGCTCGTAGGCGAACACCACCAGCTGCACCCGGTCGCGCAGCTCCAGCTTGGTGAGCAGGTTCGAGACGTGGGTCTTGACCGTCGTGCCGCCGAGCACCAGCCGGTCGGCGATCTCGGCGTTGGACAGCCCGGCGGCGACCAGCCCGAGCACCTCCCGCTCCCGCTCGGTCAGCCCGGCCGCGGGCCCGGCCTGGGCGGGCGGGTCGGCCGGGACGAACGAGCCGACGAGCCTGCGGGTGACCGACGGCGCGAACAGCTCGTGCCCGGCGTGCACGGTGCGCACCGCGACCTGGAGGTCCTCCGGCTCGACGTCCTTCAGCACGAAGCCGGACGCGCCGGCCCGCAGGGCGTCGTAGACGTGGCGGTCCAGGTCGAAGGTCGTCACCACCAGCACGCGGATGCCGGGGTCGCGCAGCGCGCGGATCCGCCGGGTCCCCTCGATGCCGTCGGTTCCGGGCATCCGGACGTCCATCAGCACGACGTCCGGGCGCAGGGTCTCGGCCAGCTCGGCGGCCTCCGCGCCGTCCCCGGCCTCCCCGACGACGTCGATGTCCGGCGCCGCCGCCAGCACCGTCCGCAGCCCCGCCCGCACCACCGCCTGGTCGTCGGCCACCACCACCCGCACCGTCATGGCGCCCATCCTGGCAGGTCGCCCGCCCCTCGGGCGGGCCGGTGAACCGGGTGGCGGTACCCTGACCGACGCACGAATCCGAGATCCGAGCAGGAGAGCGCGCACGTGGCGACCACGAACGACCTGAAGAACGGCCTGGTCCTGAACATCGAGGGCCAGCTGTGGACCGTGACGGCGTTCCAGCACGTCAAGCCCGGCAAGGGCGGTGCGTTCGTTCGCACCACGCTGAAGAACGTGATGTCCGGGAAGGTCGTGGACCGGACCTTCAACGCGGGCACCAAGGTCGACACCGCGACGGTGGACCGCCGCGACATGACCTACCTGTACCGCGAGGGCACCGACTTCGTCTTCATGGACGGCGACACCTTCGACCAGATCCCGATCCCGGAGAAGGCCGTCGGCGACGCCGCGCGCTACCTGCTAGAGAACGCCTCCGCCCAGGTGTCGCTGCACGAGGGGGAGCCGCTGTTCATCGAGCTCCCGACCTCGGTCGAGCTGGTCATCTCCCACACCGACCCGGGCCTGCAGGGTGACCGCTCCACCGGCGGCACCAAGCCCGCGACCCTGGAGACCGGCGCCGAGATCCAGGTGCCGCTGTTCCTGGAGAGCGGCACCACGGTCAAGGTCGACACCCGGGACGGCCGTTACCTCGGCCGCGTGAGCTGAGGTGCGCGCACGCACCAAGGCCCGTAAACGGGCACTGGACATCCTCTTCGAGGCCGAGGCCCGCGGTGAGGACGCCCTGTCCGTGCTCGCCGCGCGCCGCGAGACCGACGACGCGCCGCCCGTGCAGGACTACGCGGCGCGGCTCGTCGAGGGCGTCGCGACCCACCGGGACCGGATCGACCAGCTGATCGCCGAGCACGCCGAGGGCTGGGACGTCGACCGGATGCCCGCGGTCGACCGCGGCCTGCTGCGGCTCGGGATCTACGAGCTGCTGTGGGTCGACGACGTCGACGACCCGGTCGCGATCACCGAGGCCGTCGAGCTGGCCCGGACGCTGTCGACCGACGACTCCCCGCGCTACGTCAACGGGGTGCTCGGCCAGATCTCCGACATCGCCGAGCACCTGCGCGCGACCCTCTGACCAGGGCCTGAACGCACGAAGGGCGGTGGCCGGGGGACTGTGCAGACCCCGGCCACCGCCCGACCGGTCGCGTCACCCTTCCCCTGGGACGCGGCCGGTGGAACAGATCATCCCACGTGCTGCCCGGGACGCGCCTCGGGCGGGAGCACTCCCCAGTCGATGAGCTGGTCGGTCAGCTCGCCGGGGGACATGTCGTAGATGATCGCGAGCGAACGCAGGTCCTCGGCGCGGATCGAGAGCACCTTGCCGTTGTAGTCGCCGCGCTGGCTCTGGATGGCCGCGGCGTAGCGGGCCAGCGGCCCGACCTTGTCCGCGGGGAGCTGCTGCAGCCGCTCCAGGTTGATCACGATCTTCGTCGCGGGCTCGCTGCCGGACGGGATGCGGCCCTCGGGGAGCAGCTCGGCCACCGGGACGCCGTAGAAGTCGGCCAGCTCGGCCAGCTTCTGCACGGTCACCGCACGGTCCCCGCGCTCGTAGGAGCCCACGACGACCGCCTTCCAGCGTCCGCCCGACTTCTGCTCGACGCCGTGCAGGGAGAGCCCCTGTTGCTGCCTGATCGCCCGGAGCTTGCCCCCGAGCGCCTTGGCGTAGTCGCCCATCGATCTCCTCGTTCCTGACGGTCCGTACCGGTGTGGCCGGACCGGCCGGTCACCGGCGGTGCACCGGTGGCGTTGTCGCGCCTGCCGCGTCGTCGCCCCTGTGGGTGGTCCCGTTCGGGGCGGCAGCTCCGGCGGGGGCCGGCGTCCCGGCCGTCCCGCTCGTCGCGGCGCTGCTGCACGCGTGCTGATTGATACGGAGAGTAATCCTCCGGGTCCGGTCCGGCACCGTCAAGTTCGACCCCCTGCTCGGGGGGTTGACGAGCGGTTTCCCACACGAACGGGGCAGTCCACGTCCCTCGTCAGCGGTAGCGCAGGGTGCGGGTACGCGATCCCACCACCCGCCCCTGTGGGTGCGCATGGGCAGAATCGGGTATCGCAAGGTGTCGCGCCGGTCGGCCGGCGGCCATCGCGCATCGTGACGGGAACGTGACCTCGAACGGGTGACGCGGCTGTGGCGCGGCTCGCGGTGTGACGCGCTGCGGCCGTCCCGCGCGGACACCCGCCGAGTTGCTAGGTTGGCGCACAGCTCGTGCACGACCGTCCTTTAAGACCCGTCCGGTGAGGCGGGGAAGGAGACCACCTCGTGGCGCAGAACCGCCTCGGGGACGCCGACGCACAGCAGCCCGCACGGGAACTGCTGTCCGCCGCCGACGTCACCCGCACCGTCGCGCGCATCGCGCACCAGATCATCGAGAAGACCGCCTTCAGCGCCGAGAACCCCGACGGGCTCGTGCTCCTGGGCGTCCCCACCCGCGGCGTGCACCTGGCCCACCGGCTCGCCGCCGCGATCACCGACTTCGCCGGCGCCGCACCGGCCGTCGGCTCGGTCGACGCCACCCTCTACCGCGACGACCTGCGCCGCGGCCCGGCCCGCGCGCTGGAGTCCACCGCGGTGCCCGAGGGCGGCGTCGACGACCGGCTCGTCGTGCTCGTCGACGACGTCCTCATGTCCGGGCGCACCACCCGCGCCGCGCTCGACGCCCTGCGCGACGAGGGCCGTCCGCGCGCGGTGCAGCTCGCCGTGCTGATCGACCGCGGCCACCGGGAGCTCCCGATCCGCGCCGACTACGTCGGCAAGAACGTCCCGACGTCGCGCTCGGAGCAGATCCTGGTCTCGCTGACCGAGATCGACGGCAGCGACGGCGTCTGGATCACCCAGGGAGAGGGGGACAGGTGAGACACCTGCTCTCGGTCGCCGACCTCGACGCCGCCGAGGCGACCGCGCTGCTCGACACCTCCGACCGGCTGCGCGAGGCGCTGCTCGGCCGCGAGGTGCGCAAGCTGCCGACGCTGCGCGGCCGCACGGTCATCACGATGTTCTACGAGAACTCCACCCGCACCCGGGTGTCGTTCGAGATCGCCGGCAAGTGGATGAGCGCCGACACCGTGAACGTGTCCGCCTCCGGCTCCTCGGTCTCCAAGGGCGAGTCGCTGCGCGACACCGCGCTGACCCTGTCCTCGATGGGCGCGGACTGCGTGATCGTGCGCCACCCCGCCTCGGGGTCGGCGCACCGGCTCGCGCACTGGGTGGACGCCGACCGCGAGGTCACCGGCACCCCCACCGCGATCGTCAACGCCGGTGACGGCACCCACGAGCACCCCACCCAGGCGCTGCTCGACGCCGCGACCCTGCGCGACCGGCTCGGCGGCATCGCCGGGCGGCGGATCGGGATCGTCGGCGACGTCCTGCACTCCCGGGTCGCCCGGTCCAACGTGCTGCTGCTCGCGACCCTCGGGGCCGAGGTCGTGCTCGTCGCGCCGCCGACGCTGCTGCCCACCGGCGTCGAGTCCTGGCCGTGCCGGGTGTCCCACGAGCTGGACGCCGAGCTGCCCGCGCTCGACGCGGTCATGATGCTGCGCGTGCAGTCCGAGCGGATGCACGGCGGCTTCTTCCCCTCCGCGCGCGAGTACGCGATGCGCTTCGGGCTGTCCGAGGACCGCGCGAGGCTCCTGCCCGACCACGCGGTCGTCCTGCACCCCGGCCCGATGATCCGCGGCATGGAGATCGCCCCCGCGGTCGCCGACGCCCCCAACTCCGCCGTCCTGGCCCAGGTGCGCAACGGCGTGCACGTGCGGATGGCCGTCCTCTACCACCTTCTCGCCGGAGCTCCCGAATGACCGACCTGCTGATCCGCAACACCCGGCCCTACGGCGGGGACCCGGTCGACGTGCTCGTCGCCGACGGCGTCGTCGCCACCATCGGCACCGGCCTGACCGCGCCCGAGGGCGCCGAGGTCCTCGACGCCGACGGCGCCGTGCTGCTGCCCGGCTTCGTCGACCTGCACGTGCACCTGCGCGAGCCCGGCGGCGAGGAGTCCGAGACCATCGAGACCGGCAGCCGTGCCGCGGCGCTCGGCGGGTTCACCGCCGTGTTCGCGATGCCGAACACCACCCCGGTCGCCGACTCCGACGTCGTCGTCGAGCACGTGCGCCGGCGCGGCGAGGAGATCGGGCTGGTCGACGTGCACCCGGTCGGTGCGGTCACCGTCGGCCTCGGCGGCGAGAAGCTCGCCGAGCTCGGCACGATGGCCGCCTCCCGCGCCGCGGTGCGGATGTTCTCCGACGACGGCCGCTGCGTGAACGACCCGCTGATCATGCGCCGCGCGCTGGAGTACGCCTCCGCGCTCGACGTCGTCATCGCCCAGCACGCCGAGGACCACCGCCTCACCGGCGGCGCCCAGGCGCACGAGGGTGCCGTCGCCGCGCGCCTCGGGCTCGCCGGGTGGCCCGCCACCGCGGAGGAGACGATCGTCGCCCGCGACTGCGCGCTGGCCCGCGAGGCCGGCGCGCGGCTGCACGTCTGCCACATCTCCACCGCCCGCACGATCGACGTGCTGCGCGCGGCCAAGGCCCAGGGCGTGCGGGTGTCGGCCGAGGTCACCCCGCACCACCTGCTGCTCACCGACTCCCGGCTGACCGGCTACGACCCGGTGAACAAGGTCAACCCGCCGCTGCGCACCGCCGACGACACCCGCGCGATGCGCGAGGCGCTGGCCGAGGGCGTGATCGACGTCGTCGCGACCGACCACGCCCCGCACGCCGCGCAGTACAAGGACACCGAGTGGCAGGCCGCGAAGCCGGGCATGCTGGGCCTGCAGACCGCGCTGTCGGTGCTGGTCGAGACGATGGTGGAGCCGGGCCTGCTGGACTGGCACGGCGTCGCGCGGGTGCTGTCGGAGCGCCCCGCGGAGATCGGGAACCTGCCCGACCAGGGCCGTCCGATCGCGGAGGGGGAGCCGGCGACGTTCGCGCTGGTCGACCCGGACGGGGTCTGGACGGTCCGCGGTGCGGAGCTGGCGAGCAAGGCGGCGAACACGCCGTACGAGGGAATGCGGCTGCCCGGAACGGTGGTCGCGACGGTGCTGCGGGGACGCATCACCGCGCAGGACGGGAAGGTTGTGCAGTGATGGGGGACAGGACAGCGCTACTGGTGCTCGAGGACGGGCGGATCTTCCGCGGACAGGCGTACGGCGCCACCGGGGAGACACTCGGTGAGGCCGTGTTCACCACCGGCATGACCGGGTACCAGGAGACCCTGACCGACCCGTCGTACCACCGCCAGATCGTGCTGCAGACCGCACCGCAGATCGGCAACACGGGCTGGAACGACGAGGACGACGAGTCGCGGGCGATCCAGGTCGCCGGCTACGTCGTGCGCGACCCCGCCCGGCGGGCGTCGAACTGGCGGGCGACCGGCTCGCTGGAGGACGCGCTGCGGGCCCAGGGGGTCGTCGGGATCGCCGGGATCGACACCCGCGCCGCGGTGCGCCACCTGCGCGAGCAGGGCGCCATGCGCGCCGGGATCTTCTCCGGCACCGCCCTCGCCGCCGACGACGAGCTGGTCGAGCGGGTCAGGCAGGCCCCGCAGATGGAGGGCGCCGACCTCTACGGCGCCGTCACCACCGCCGAGACCTACGTGGTGCCCGCGGTGGGTGAGCGGCGCTTCGTCGTCGCCGCCCTGGACGTCGGCATCAAGTTCAACACCCCGCGGATGATGGCCGCCCGCGGCATCGAGGTGCACGTGCTGCCCGCGTCGAGCACCATCGAGACCGTCGAGTCGCTGCGCCCGGACGGCTTCTTCCTGGCCAACGGCCCGGGGGACCCGGCCACCGCCGACGGCCCGGTCGCACTCGCCCGGCAGGTCCTGGAGCGGCGCATCCCGCTGTTCGGGATCTGCTTCGGCAACCAGATCCTCGGCCGCGCGCTCGGCCGGTCCACCTACAAGCTGCGCTACGGCCACCGGGGCATCAACATCCCGGTCGTCGAGCACGCCACCGGGCGGATCGCGATCACCTCGCAGAACCACGGCTTCGCGGTGTCCGGCGAGGCGGGCGAGGAGTTCGACACCCCCTACGGCCGCGCGCAGATCACCCACACCTGTCCCAACGACGGCTGCGTCGAGGGCATGGCCGGGCTCGACTTCCCGGCGTTCTCCGTGCAGTACCACCCGGAGGCCGCCGCGGGCCCGCACGACGCGTCGGACCTGTTCGACCGCTTCGTGGAGCTCATGACCGAGTACCCGGTCGGCTACGCCGGCGTCGCCGGGCAGCGGCCCGAGGGCGCCGCGCCCGCGCCGTACCCGCGGCCCGAGGCCGAGGCCCGTTCCGAGTCCGCGTCCGAGGCCCGGCCCGGGTCCGGGACCGGGGCGGCGCCCGCGATGACCGCCCAGCCCGACCCGGCCACGCCGCCGTCGGCGACCGCGGCCCCGTCGGTCGACCTGCGGCCCACCCCGCCCGCTTCGACCCCGACCCCGGCCGCGGGCGGGTTCGAGCCGGGCAGCCCGGAGGGCCCGCACACCGGGGCCGACGCCGGACCGGACGCCGCCGACGAGCACACCACCCGGCTGCCCGTCACCCCGCCGGCCGGGACCCCGGCCACCGGCCGCGACGAGATCGAGCCGCCCACCAGCCGGATGCCCGCCGTGGGCCGCCCCGGCACCCCGGACCCGCTGACGGCGCCGTTCTCCGACATCGAGGACGCGCTGCGCCGCGACGGCGGCACGCCCGCCCACCCGGGCGCCACCGCCGACCCGGACGCCGAGGACACCCCGGCCGAGCCGGCACCGGGCGGCGACCCGGTGTCCGGCCGTGCCCGGCCCGTCGACGACCGCCCGTGGCCGCCACCGCCCACCGGATCCCCATCCACCCCGCAGCACCCGGACCGGCACGACCAGGCCCGGCAGGAGGACCACTGATGCCCCGCCGCGACGACATCGACCACGTCATGGTGATCGGCTCCGGGCCGATCGTCATCGGTCAGGCCTGCGAGTTCGACTACTCCGGCACCCAGGCGTGCCGGGTGCTGCAGGCCGAGGGCATCCGGGTCTCCCTGGTCAACTCCAACCCGGCGACGATCATGACCGACCCGGAGTTCGCCGACGCCACCTACGTCGAGCCGATCACCCCGGAGTTCGTCGAGAAGGTCATCGTCGCCGAGCGCGACAACGGCACCCCGGTCACCGCGATGCTCGCGACCCTCGGCGGGCAGACCGCGCTCAACACTGCGATCGCGCTGCACGAGAACGGTGCCCTGGAGCGCCACGGCGTCGAGCTGATCGGTGCCGACGTCGACGCCATCGAGCGCGGCGAGGACCGGCTCAAGTTCAAGGACATCGTGATCGGGGTCGGCGGCGACGTCCCCCGCTCCCGGGTCTGCCACTCCATGGAGGAGGTCCGCTCCGCCGCCGGCGAGCTGGGCCTGCCCGTGGTCATCCGGCCGTCGTTCACCATGGGCGGGCTCGGCTCGGGCATGGCGCACTCGGCGCAGGACCTGGAGCGCCTCGCCGGCGCCGGGCTCGCCGCCTCCCCGGTCACCGAGGTCCTCATCGAGGAGTCGGTGCTCGGCTGGAAGGAGTACGAGCTGGAGCTCATGCGCGACCACCACGACAACGTGGTCGTCATCTGCTCCATCGAGAACATCGACCCGATGGGCGTGCACACCGGTGACTCGATCACCGTCGCCCCGGCGATGACCCTGACCGACCGCGAGTACCAGCACATGCGCGACGTCGGTATCGCCGTGCTGCGCGCGGTCGGCGTCGACACCGGCGGCTGCAACATCCAGTTCGCGATCCACCCCGAGACCGGGCGCCTGGTCGTGATCGAGATGAACCCCCGGGTCTCCCGGTCCTCGGCGCTGGCGTCGAAGGCCACCGGCTTCCCGATCGCCAAGATCGCCGCGAAGCTCGCCGTCGGCTACACCCTCGACGAGATCCGCAACGACATCACCGGCGAGACCATCGCCGCGTTCGAGCCGTCGCTGGACTACGTCGCGGTCAAGATCCCGCGGTTCGCGTTCGAGAAGTTCCCCGGCGCCGACCCCGAGCTGACGACGACCATGAAGTCCGTCGGCGAGGCGATGGCGCTGGGCCGCTCGTTCCCGGAGGCGCTGGGCAAGGCGCTCCGCTCGATGGAGCGGGCCCGGGCCGGGTTCTGGACCGCTCCCGACCCGGAGGGCGAACCGCAGTACACCGTCCCGGTCGACGGCCGCATCTACGAGGTCGAGCGGGCGCTCCGCTCCGGCCAGTCGGTCGACGACGTGGCCAAGAACTCCGGCATCGACCCCTGGTTCGTCGACCAGATCGCGCTGCTGGGGGAGATCCGCGCCGAGCTCGAGGCCGCACCCGTCCTCGACGCCGACCTGCTGCGCCGGGCCAAGCGCCACGGCCTGTCCGACCGTCAGCTCGCCGCGGTGCGCCCCGAGTTCGCCGGTGAGGACGGCGTGCGCACCCTGCGCCACCGCCTCGGCATCCGGCCGGTCTACAAGACCGTCGACACCTGCGCCGCCGAGTTCGCGGCGAGGACGCCGTACCACTACTCGGCCTACGAGACCGACCCCGCGGCCGAGTCGGAGATCGCCCCGCAGACCGAGAAGCCGAAGGTCCTGATCCTCGGCTCCGGCCCGAACCGCATCGGGCAGGGCATCGAGTTCGACTACTCCTGCGTGCACGCGGTCATGGCGCTGCGCGCCGCCGGGTTCGAGACCGTGATGGTCAACTGCAACCCGGAGACGGTGTCCACCGACTACGACACCGCCGACCGTCTCTACTTCGAGCCGCTGACCTTCGAGGACGTCCTGGAGGTCGTGCACGCCGAGCAGGCCTCCGGCACCGTCGCGGGCGTCATCGTGCAGCTCGGCGGGCAGACCCCGCTGGGGCTCGCGCAGCGTCTCACCGACGCCGGGGTGCCCGTCGTCGGGACCTCCGCGGCCGCGATCGACCTGGCCGAGGACCGCGGCGCGTTCGGCGGGGTCCTGCGCAAGGCCGGCCTGCCCGCCCCGGAGTTCGGCATGGCCACCTCCTTCGAGCAGGCCCGGGGGATCGCCGGCCGGATCGGCTACCCGGTGCTCGTGCGGCCGTCCTACGTGCTCGGCGGCCGCGGCATGGAGATCGTCTACGACGAGGCGACCCTGGCCGGCTACATCGCCCGCGCCACCACCATCTCCCCGGACCGCCCGGTGCTGGTCGACAAGTTCCTCGACGACGCCATCGAGATCGACGTCGACGCCCTGTGCGACGGCGAGGAGATCTACCTCGGCGGCGTGATGGAGCACATCGAGGAGGCCGGGGTCCACTCCGGGGACTCCTCCTGCACCCTGCCGCCGATCACGCTGGGCTCCTCGGTGCTGGCGAAGGTCCGCGAGGCGACCGCCGCCATCGCGCACGGCGTCGGCGTGCGAGGGCTGCTCAACGTCCAGTACGCCCTGCACGGCGACGTGCTCTACGTGCTGGAGGCCAACCCGCGGGCGTCGCGGACGGTGCCGTTCGTGTCCAAGGCGACGTCGGTGCCGCTGGCCAAGGCCGCCGCCCGGATCATGCTCGGCGCCACCATCGCCGGCCTGCGCGGCGAGGGCCTGCTCCCGGCGACCGGCGACGGCGGCGCGCTGCCCGCCGACTCCCCGGTCGCGGTCAAGGAGGCGGTGCTGCCGTTCAACCGGTTCCGCAACACCGCGGGCCAGGGCGTCGACCCGCTGCTCGGCCCGGAGATGAAGTCCACCGGCGAGGTCATGGGCTTCGACTCCGCCTTCGGCCCGGCGTTCGCCAAGTCGCAGGCCGCCGCCTACGGCTCGCTGCCGACCTCGGGCACGGTGTTCGTGTCCATCGCCGACCGCGACAAGCGGGCGATGGTGTTCCCGATCCGCCGCCTGGCCGACATGGGCTTCCAGGTCCTCGCCACCGAGGGCACCGCGGAGATGCTGCGCCGCAACGGGATCGACGTCGCCGTGGTGCGCAAGCACAGCGAGGGATCCGGACCGGAGACCCCGACGATCGTCGACACCATCCTCGCCGGGGACGTCGACCTGATCGTCAACACCCCGGTCGGGAACCCCGGCCCGCGCGTCGACGGCTACGAGATCCGCGCCGCCGCGGTGTCGCGCGGGGTGCCGTGCATCACCACGGTGCAGGGGACCGCGGCCGCGGTGCAGGGCATCGAGGCGCTCGCCTCGGGCGGGATCGGCGTGCGGTCGCTGCAGCAGGCGCACGCGGCGCTGAAGGCCAAGGCGTGAGCTTCGCCGCCCGGCTCGACGGGGCCGTCGCCGCCCACGGGCCGCTGTGCGTCGGGATCGACCCGCACCCGGCACTGCTGGCGGCCTGGGACCTCACCGACGACGCCGACGGCCTCGCCGCGTTCGCCGACCGCTGCCACGCGGCGTTCGCCGGGGCGGTGTCGGTGGTGAAGCCGCAGGCGGCGTTCTTCGAGCGGCACGGCTCGGCCGGCGTCGCGGTGCTGGAACGGCTGCTCGCCGGGTTCGCGGGCTCGGGCACCCTGACCCTGCTCGACGCCAAGCGCGGCGACATCGGGTCCACCATGGACGGCTACGCCGACGCCTACCTGCGCGTCGGCGCGCCGCTCGGGGCGGACGCGCTCACGCTGTCGCCCTACCTGGGGTTCGGGTCGCTGGAGCCGGCGCTGACCGCCGCCGACGAGGCCGGGCGCGGGGTGTTCGTGCTGGCCCGCACGTCCAACCCGGACGGTGCCGCGGTGCAGTGCGCCACGACGGCGGACGGGGTGAGCGTCGCCCAGCGGATGGTCGACGACGCCGCCGCCCGCAACGCCGGTGCCCGGCCCCGCGGCGCGGTGGGCGTCGTCGTCGGCGGCACCCACGAGCACGGCCTCGACCTGACCGCGCTGAACGGCCCGGTGCTGGTGCCCGGGCTCGGTGCCCAGGGCGCGAGCCCGGCCGACGTGGTGTCGCGGTTCGCGGGCACCGCGGGCCCGGTCCTGCCGGTGTCGGCGCGCGGTGTGCTGCAGGCCGGCCCCGACGCCGTCGCCCTGCGGGACGCGGCGCACCTGCTCGGGGAGGAGCTGGCCTCCACCGCCGCCGGGTCGAACTGAGCGGGCGCCGGGCCCGGTGATCGTCCGCCGTGAGGTATCCGGCACCGGACACCTCACGCGTCGCGATCACGGATTCCCGGACGGCATGGGCCCGGTGGTGGCCGGCGACGCCGGACGCGCGCCGGACGGTCCGCTCCACCCGCCGGGCGCCCCCGGGCGCACCGGGACGTCGATCGGGCGCGTCCGGTGGTGGTCCGGCTGCCCCGTCCGGCGGGCAGCACTGCGCCGACCCGCCCTACGGGGGAGCCGGATGGCACTCCTGTCGTGGTTCGAACAGGGTGCCGTTGATCACCTCCTGACGGCCGAAACCGGAGGTGGGACCCCCATTGACGCTTCCGTGGAGGTCGTGGGTACGTTCGAATACGACGCCGGGGACGTCCCCCGGACGGGTCGGTGCGACCCACCACCCGATCGCTGACGCGACACCCCGGCGCGAGCCGGGATCACGGCGGCGAGAACGACGAGAACGACACAGGAAAGTACGGAGGAACCAACCGTGGCCCTTCCCCAGCTGACCGAGGAACAGCGCGCCGCCGCGCTGGAGAAGGCCGCGGCCGCGCGCCGGGCCCGGGCCGAGCTGAAGGACCGCCTCAAGCGCGGCGGCACCACCCTCGAGGAGGTGCTGAAGAAGGCCGAGACCGACGAGGTGCTCGGCAAGATGAAGGTCTCGGCGCTGCTCGAGGCCCTGCCGAACGTCGGCAAGGTCCGCGCCCAGCAGATCATGGAGGAGCTGGAGATCGCGACCAGCCGCCGTCTGCGTGGCCTGGGTGACCGCCAGCGCAAGGCGCTGCTCGAGCGCTACCCGAGCTGATCCGGGCGTCCCGTGACCGACACCTCCTCCGTCATGTCCTCCGGCCGGACCGGCCCCGCCCGCGGGCGGCTGCTCGTGCTGGCCGGGCCCTCCGGGGTGGGCAAGAGCAGCGTGGTCGCGGGACTGCGCGAGGCGCTGCCGGAGCTGCTGTTCAGCGTGTCCGCCACGACCCGGCCCGCGCGGCCGGGCGAGGTGGACGGCCGTGACTACCGCTTCGTGTCCCGCGAGGAGTTCGACGCGCTCGTCGAGCGCGGCGAACTCCTCGAGTGGGCCGAGGTGCACGGCGGGCTGCAGCGCTCCGGCACCCCCGCCGCGCCCGTCGAGCAGGCGCTCGCCCAGGGCCGCCCGGTCCTGGTCGAGGTCGACCTGCAGGGCGCCCGGTCGGTCAAGCGGGTCCGTCCCGAGGCCGTCACCGTCTTCGTCGCGCCGCCGTCGATGGAGGAGCTGGCCCGCCGGCTCACCGACCGCGGCACCGACACCCCCGAGCAGCGCGAGCGCCGGCTGCGGACCGCCATCGAGGAGATGGACGCCCAGGGGGAGTTCGACGAGGTGGTCGTCAACGACGACCTGCAGGCCGTGATCGGCCGGTTGGTAGCATTGGCGGTCGACCGCGGCGCCGTCTGAGCGCCCCCGGTCCCCCTCGTTCTTCAGGAGTCCACCACGTGAGCACGCCCACCGGCACCTCCACCGCCCCCGAGGGCATCACCTACCCGCCGATCGACGACCTGCTCGGCCAGGTCAGCTCGAAGTACGCGCTGGTCATCTACGCGGCCAAGCGCGCCCGGCAGATCAACGACTACTACTCCCAGCTCGGTGAGGGCCTGCTCGAGTACGTCGGCCCGCTCGTCGAGCCGGGCCCGCGCGAGAAGCCGCTGTCGATCGCGATGCGCGAGATCCAGGCGGGGATGCTCGAGCACACCGAGGGCGAGTAAGACCTCTCGATGGCTCCTCCCGAGGTGCTCCTCGGCGTCTCCGGCGGCATCGCCGCCTACAAGAGCGCCGAGGTGCTGCGTCGCCTGACCGAGTCCGGCCACGCGGTGCGGGTGATCCCCACCGAGTCCGCGCTGCGGTTCGTCGGGGCCGCGACGTTCGAGGCCCTGTCCGGCCGTCCCGTCGCCACCGGGGTGTTCCACGACGTCCACGAGGTGCCGCACGTGGCCCTGGGCAAGGGCGCGGACCTCGTCGTCGTCGCCCCGGCGACCGCGGACCTCATGGCCCGCCTCGCGCACGGCCGCTCCGACGACCTGCTGACCGCCGCGCTGCTGACCGCCCGGTGCCCGGTGGTGCTGGCGCCCGCGATGCACACCGAGATGTGGGAGCACCCCGCGACGGTCGACAACGTCGCCCTGCTGCGCGCCCGCGGCACCGTGGTGATCGAGCCCGCCGCGGGCCGGCTGACCGGCGCGGACACCGGCAAGGGCCGGCTGCCCGACCCGGCCGAGATCGTCGACCTGGCCCGGCTGCTGCTGGAGCGCCCGGACGCGCTGCCGCGCGACCTGGAGGGCCGCCACGTGGTCGTCAGTGCCGGCGGGACCCGGGAGGACCTCGACCCGGTCCGGTTCCTCGGCAACCGGTCCTCGGGCCGGCAGGGCTGGGCGCTGGCCCGGGTCGCCGCCCAGCGCGGCGCGCGGGTGACGCTCGTCGCCGGGCACACCGCGGACCTCGGCGCCCCGGCCGGGGTGGACGTGGTCGCCGCGGGGACCGCCGTCGCCATGGAGGCCGCCGTCCGCGGTGCCGCCGCCGACGCGGACGCCGTGGTGATGGCCGCCGCCGTCGCGGACTTCCGGCCGGTCGACACCGCCGCCGACAAGATCAAGCGCGGCGACGCGGAGCCGGCGCCGCTGCGCCTGACCCAGAATCCCGACATCCTCGCCGGGCTCGTGGCCGACCCGCCGCGGCCGGGTCAGGTCGTGGTCGGGTTCGCCGCCGAGACCGGCGACGCCGACGGCGACGTGCTCCACCACGGCCGCGCCAAGCTCACCCGCAAGGGCTGTGACCTGCTGGTGGTGAACGCGGTCGGCGACGGCAAGGCCTTCGAGACCACGGACAACGCCGGCTGGCTGCTCGCCCGCGACGGCGGCGAGGACGAGCTGCCGTTCGGCTCCAAGGCGCTGCTCGCCTCCCGCATCTGGGACGCGGTCGTCCCGCGCCTGCGCTGAGCATCCCCGCACACGACGACGGGCCCGCACCGGGGAACTCCCGGCGCGGGCCCGTCGTCGTGTGCGACCGGACTCAGTCCTCGTCGAAGAAGGAGCTGCGCGTCGGCTCCGCCTCGTCGGAGGAGGAGTCGGACCCCTCGCCCGACCCCTCACCCGACGTGGACGGCGTGGCCGACGAGGTCGACCGCGGCGAGGACGTGGACGGCGTCGCCGAGGAGGTCGAACGCGGGCTCGCGGTCGACGGCGACGAGGTCGACGGGGCCGACCGCTCGGTGCTGCTCGGGGTCAGCGAGTCCTCCGAGGACCCGGAGCGCTCGGCGCCGGAGGTCGAGACGTACCGGGACATCGCCCAGCCGCCGTACTCGGGGAGCTCGACGAACCCGTCCTGGGTCTCCCCGGTCGAGGTGGACTCACCCCGCTCGCACACGCCGACGATCGGCGCGTCGGCCTCGGGCTCGGAGCGGACGTTGACGCTCTGGGTGCAGGTGCCGGTACCGGCGGCCGACGCGGTGCCGGCGATGATCCCGGTGGTGGTGACGCCGGCCACGGCCAGTGCGCCGAGGACGGCTGCGACGCGTCGCGAGTTCGGCTTCATGGTGGAACAACCTCCGTGCCGCCGGGGCCGGGGCGGCCACCGTGCGGATCCGTTCGTGGGCGACCCCGCGGGGCGTGCGAGGTGTTGTCCCGCCCAACGAGCCGACGCCCGTTCGATTCGTGAGCGGAGGGTCAATCACCCCATCCGGCGACGCCGGGTAGCGAACTCGCCGGGCGTTGTCACGCTCCGTGTGTGAGTTCCTTCGTGCGAGTCCCGTACGGGCGGCCGAACTGGACTACCCTGCATCCCGAGGGGCGCTCGCGATCATGGTCGTGCGTCCGAGCGAGCGCGGCGGGGTCGTCGCGCCGGAGCGGAGAACGTTTCCAACGGGATGGAGAAACTGCGCGTGTCAACCACGAGCCGTCGCCTGTTCACCAGCGAGTCGGTCACCGAGGGCCACCCCGACAAGATCTGTGACGCGGTCAGCGACACCATCCTCGACGCGATGCTCGCGCAGGACCCGAGCAGCCGGGTGGCCGTCGAGACCCTGGTGACCACCGGTCAGGTGCACGTCGCCGGGGAGGTCACCACCAACGCCTACGTCGAGATCCCGCAGCTGGTCCGGGACAAGATCCTCGAGATCGGCTACGACTCCTCCGCCAAGGGCTTCGACGGCGCGTCCTGCGGCGTCAACATCGCGATCGGTGCGCAGTCGCCCGACATCGCCCAGGGCGTCGACACCGCCTACGAGAAGCGCGTCGAGTCCGCCGAGGACGAGATCGCCAAGCAGGGCGCGGGCGACCAGGGCCTCATGTTCGGCTACGCCTGCGAGGACACCCCCGAACTGATGCCGCTGCCGATCGCGCTGGCGCACCGCCTGTCGCGCCGGCTGACCGAGGTCCGCAAGAACGGCACGCTGCCGTACCTGCGCCCGGACGGGAAGACCCAGGTCACCATCGAGTACGACGGCGACAAGCCGGTCCGCCTCGACACCGTGGTCCTGTCCTCCCAGCACGCCGCGGACGTCGACCTCGACGGCATGCTGGCCCCCGACATCCTCAAGCACGTCGTCACCCCCGAGGTGGAGGCGCTGGGCTGGGACCCGTCGCAGCCGCGGCTGCTGGTCAACCCGACCGGCCGCTTCGTGCTCGGAGGCCCGATGGGTGACGCGGGCCTCACCGGCCGCAAGATCATCGTCGACACCTACGGCGGCATGGCCCGCCACGGTGGCGGCGCCTTCTCCGGCAAGGACCCGTCGAAGGTCGACCGCTCCGCCGCGTACGCCATGCGGTGGGTCGCCAAGAACGCCGTCGCCGCCGGGCTCGCCGGGCGGATCGAGGTCCAGGTCGCCTACGCGATCGGCAAGGCCGCCCCGGTCGGGCTGTTCGTGGAGACCTTCGGCACGGAGAACGTCGACCCGGCGCGGATCCAGGCCGCCATCGAGGAGGTCTTCGACCTGCGCCCGGCCGCGATCATCCGCGACCTGAAGCTGCTGCGCCCGATCTACGGCCCGACCGCCGCGTACGGCCACTTCGGCCGCACCGACGTCGAGCTGCCGTGGGAGGACACCTCCCGCGCCGACGCCCTGAAGTCGGTCGCCGGCGGCTGAGCGCCGAGCACGTGCCCCGTGGCCGTCGACCGCCCCGCGCGGTCGGCGGCCACGGGCGTCTCCGGGGGGCGTCGGTGCCGCGTGGTAGACCCTCGGCGTGAGCTCTCCGCGTACGGCCCCGGCGGCCCGCGCCCGCCGCCCGGGGCGCGACCGGGGGCAGTGGCAGCCCGCCCCGGCCCGTCCGGTCGCGCGGGTGCTGGTCGACGTCGCGCTGCCGCACCTGGACCGGGCCTTCGACTACCGCGTCCCGACCCATCTCGACGACGCCGCCGTCCCCGGTGTACGGGTGCGGGTGCGGTTCGCCGGCCGGCTGGTCGACGGGTTCCTGCTGGAGCGCTCCGACGACACCGCCCACGCCGGGAAGCTCGCCTGGGTCGACAAGGTCGTCTCGCCCGAACCGGTGCTCACCGCCGAGGTGGCCGGGCTGGCCCGGGCCGTCGCCGACCGCTACGCCGGGGTGATGGCCGACGTCGTGCGCCTCGCGGTACCCGCCCGGCACGCCCGCGTCGAGTCCGAGACCCCGCGGGAACGCGGCGCCGCCGAGCCCGCCCCGGTCGACCGTGCGGGCTGGGAGGCCTACCCGCGCGGCGGTGCGTTCCTCGACGCGCTGGCGGGCGGGCGCGCCGCGCACGCCGTCTGGCAGGCGCTGCCGGGGGAGGAGTGGGCGGCCCGGCTGGCCGAGGCCGCCGTCGCCACCCGGTCGGCCGGTCGCTCGGCCCTGCTCGTGGTCCCCGACCAGCGGGACGTCGCCCGGCTGCACGGCGCCTGCGCGGCGCTGCTCGGCGAGGACGGGGTGGTCGCCCTGACCGCCGAGCTCGGGCCCGCCGAGCGCTACCGGCGCTGGCTGGCGGTGCGGCGGGGGAGCGTGCGCGTCGTCGTCGGCACCCGGTCCGCGGCGTTCGCCCCGCTCGGCGAGCTCGGCCTGCTGGCCGTCTGGGACGACGGCGACGACTCCCACTCCGAGCCCCGCGCCCCCTACCCGCAGGTCCGCGACGTGCTGGTGCTGCGCGCGCACCGCGAGGGCGCCGCGCTGCTGCTCGCGGGGTTCGCCCGGACCGCCGAGGCGCAGGTGCTCGTCGAGACCCGCTGGGCGAGTCCCATCGCGGCCGACCGTGCCGGGGTGCGTGCCCGGATGCCACGGGTCACCGCGATCGGGGAGACCGACACCCAGCTCGTGCGTGACCCGGCCGCCCGCGCGGCCCGCGTCCCGGGCGTCGCGTTCGAGGCCGCCCGCGCCGCGCTGGCCGCCGGGCGCCCGGTGCTGGTGCAGGTGCCGCGGTCGGGCTACCTGCCGTTCCTGGCGTGCGCGTCCTGCCGCGACGCCGCCCGCTGCCGGCACTGCGCGGGCCCGCTGGGCCTGCCGCGTTCCGGCGCGGGTTCCGAGGGTGCACTCCCCGCCTGCCGCTGGTGCGGCCGGGCCGAGCCGGCGTTCCGCTGCGGGCACTGCGGGTCGCGACGGCTGCGGGCCGGGGTGGTCGGCGCCGGGCGCACCGCCGAGGAGCTCGGCCGCGCCTTTCCCGGCATCACCGTGCGGACCTCCGGCGGGGGCGCCGAGGTCCTCGACACCGTCCCGGCCGGGCCCGCGCTGGTCGTCGCCACGCCGGGGGCGGAGCCGGTCGTCGACGGCGGCGGCGGGGCCGGCTACGGCGCCGCGCTGCTGCTCGACGGCTGGGCGATGCTCGCCCGGCCCGACCTGCGCGTCGCCGAGGAGACGCTGCGCCGCTGGTTCGCCGCGGCCGCCGGGGTCGTGCCGCACACCGACGGCGGACGGGTCGTCGTCGTGGCCGAGGCGTCGGTGCCGACGGTGCAGGCGCTGGTGCGGTGGGACCCGGCCGGGCACGCCGAGGCCGAGCTCGCCGAACGCGCCGAGGTGGGGTTCCCGCCCGCGATCCGGATGGCCTCGGTGGAGGGGCCGCCCGCCGCCGTCGCCGAGATCTGCGACGCGGTGCTCGGCACCGGGCGCGTCGACCCGTCCCCGCCCGAGGGGGTGGAGCTGCTCGGACCGGTCGAGATCGACCCGCCGGACCGGCCCGGCGCCGCCGACGAGGTCCGCGAGCGCGCGCTGCTGCGGGTCCCGCGCCGCGCCGGTCGCGATCTGGCCCGTGCCCTGCACGACGCGCAGGCCCTGCGCACCGCCCGCAAGGCCCCCGAGACCGTCCGGGTCCGGCTCGACCCCGACGAGATCGACTGAGCGGTGCGCCGCGTCACCGCCGTGACACCGGACGGGAGCGGCGGTGCCGCAGTGGCACAATGGAGCGCTGATCACCGCACTCGTCCGCCGTGAGGGGAAGCCCGTGCCCATCCAGCCCGTCCGGCTGTTCGGCGACCCGGTCCTGCGCACCCGCGCCACCGAGGTCACCGACTTCGACGCGGAGCTGCGCAAGCTCGTCAGCGACCTGACCGACACCATGCACGACGAGGGCGGCGCCGGTCTGGCCGCGCCGCAGATCGGCGTCGGCAAGCGGGTGTTCGTCTACGACTGCGACGGCTTCTCCGGGCACCTGGTCAACCCGACCTGGGAGGCCGTCGGCGAGGACGAGCAGTTCGGCATGGAGGGCTGCCTGTCCATCCCCGGGCTCGGCTGGGACTGCCGGCGCAAGCTGCACGTCGTCGCGCGGGGCTGGGACATGCACGGCGAGCCGCAGGTGGTCGAGGGCTCCGAGCTGCTGGCGCGGGCCATCCAGCACGAGACCGACCACCTCGACGGCGTGCTGTTCGTCGACCGGCTCGACGCCGAGACCCGCAAGCTGGCGATGCGCGAGATCCGGGAGGCCGCCTGGTTCGGCGAGCCCGAGCCGGTGGTCAAGGCGAGCCCGCACCCCATGTTCGGCAAGGCTCGATGAGGCTGCTGTTCGCCGGCACCCCCGACCCGGCGGTGCCGTCGCTGCGGGCGCTGCTGGAGCACCCCGGCCACGAGGTCGTCGCGGTGCTGACCCGCCCGGACGCCCCCGCCGGGCGCGGCCGCAGGCTCACCCGCTCCCCGGTCGGTGAGCTCGCCGACGCGGCGGGGGTCCCGGTGCTGACCCCCGCGAAGCCGTCGGACCCGGAGTTCCTCGACACCCTGCGCGCGCTCGCCCCGGACTGCGCACCGGTCGTCGCCTACGGGGCGCTGCTGCCCCGCCCGGTGCTGGACGTGCCCGTCCACGGCTGGGTCAACCTGCACTTCTCGCTGCTGCCCGCCTGGCGCGGCGCGGCCCCGGTGCAGTCCGCGATCCGGCACGGCGACGACGTCACCGGCGCCACCACGTTCCGGCTCGAGGAGGGCATGGACACCGGGCCCACCTACGGCCTGGTCACCGAGACCGTCGGCGCGACCGACACCGCGGGCGACCTGCTGGGCAGGCTCGCCGAGTCCGGTGCCCGGCTGCTCGCCGCGACCCTGGACGGCATCGCCGACGGCACGCTGACCGCCGTCCCGCAGCCCGCCGAGGGGGTCTCGCTCGCGCCGAAGGTCACGACCGCCGACGCCCGCGCCGACTTCACCACCCCGGCCGCCGCGCTGGACCGGCTGATCCGCTCGGTCACCCCCGAGCCCGGTGCGTGGTGCGGGTTCCGCGACGACCGCCTCGGGCTCGGCCCGGTCCGCCCGTTGCGCACCGGTGAGATCGAGCTCGCTCCGGGGGAGCTGCGGGTCGAGCGCCGCCGGGTGCTGGCCGGGACCGCGACCGTCCCGGTCGAGCTGGGCGAGGTGAAGCCGAAGGGCAAGCGGTTCATGCCCGCGCCGGACTGGGCCCGCGGCGCCCGGATCGACGGCGTCGAGTACCTGGGCTGACCGCCGCCACCCGCCCCGGTCCGGCGCACCGACCTCCCGACACCACACCGACTTCCCGACATCCCGGACGACGGCCGGCCCCCGGCCACGGCGGACCCCGCCGAGGAGACCACGTGAGCGAGCAGGACCCCCGACCCGACCGCGACCGGCCCGGCCGGTCCGACCGCCCCGAGCGGCGCGCCGGCGACGATCGGCACCGCGGCGGCGACAGGCCCGGCGGTGACCGGTCGGGCGGCGACCGGGCCCGCGGTGACCGGTCGCGCGACGACCGCGGCCCGCGCACCGGGTCCGGCTGGGGCGGCGGCCCGGGGTCCGGCGACCGGCGCGGCGGGTCCGGCTCCGGTGGTCCGGGTGGCTCCGGGGAGCGCCGTGGCGGTGGGTGGCGCGACTCCGACCGGCCCAGCCACTCCCGCTCCGGCGGCGACGTGGCCCGCCCGCGCGACGGCGGGGACCGGCCGCGCGACGACCGTCCCCGCGGCGACCGCCCGTTCCGGGGCCGTGACGACCGGCCGCGGGGCAACGACCGCGCCCGCGGCGACGGGCCCCGCCCCGACCGGCGCGACGACCGCCGGCGCGACGACCGCCCCCGCGGTGACCGGTCCGGCGGCGACCGTCCGCCGCACGACCGCGACGACCGCCCGCGTGGTGACCGACCCCAGGGCGACCGCGCGCGCAGCGACCGTCCCCGCAGTGACCGCCCGCAGGGCGACCGCCCCCGCCCCGACCGCGGGGACGACCGCCGCGGCGGCCGCGACGACCGCGGGGACCGTGGCGGCGACCGCGGCCCCCGCCGCGAGCGCACCTCCGGCCCCCGCAACTCCGGCCCGCCCCGTGGCCGCAGCGGCCCCGGCAGGCCCCCGGCCGTCGACCCCGCCCGGCAGGCGGCCTACGAGCTGCTGACCGCCGTCCGCGAGCGCGACGCCTACGCCAACCTCGCCCTGCCCGGCATCCTGCGCCGCCACCGGCTGCGCGACCGCGACGCCGGCCTGGCGACCGAGCTCGGCTACGGCACCCTGCGCGCCCAGGGCCTGCTCGACACGATCATCGACGCCTGCACCGACCGCCCGCTGGCCAAGATCGAGCACGCCCTGCTCGACGCGCTGCGCCTGGGCGCCTACCAGCTGCTGCGCACCCGGGTGCCCGACCACGCGGCCGTCACCACCTGCGTCGAGCTGGTCCGGTCCGACCACGGTTCGCAGTCGGCCGGGTTCGTGAACGCGGTGCTGCGCCGCATCGGCGAGCACACCGAGGCCGAGTGGCTCGACCGCCTCGCCCCCGACCCCGCCGAGGACCCGGTCGGCGACGCCGCGCTGCGCCACGCCCATCCGCGCTGGATCGCGCAGGCCTTCGCCGACGCGCTCGGCGGCACCGGCGAGGAGCTGACCGCCGCCCTCGCCGCCGACGACACCCGGCCGCGCGTGCACCTGCTCGCCCGGCCCGGCGAGATCACCGCCGAGGAGCTGGCCCTGGCCACCGGCGGCGAGCAGGCGCCCTACTCGCCCTACGGCGTGCACCTGGAACCGGGCAGCGGCGACGTCGGCGAGCTCGACGCCGTCGCCGAGGGGCTCGCGATCGTCCAGGACGAGGGCAGCCAGCTCGTCGCCGCCGCGCTCGCCCGGGCCGAGCTGCTGGGCGAGGACACCGGCCGCTGGCTCGACCTGTGCGCCGGGCCGGGCGGCAAGGCGTCGCTGCTGGGCGGGCTCGTCGCCGCGCGGGGCGGGACGCTCGACGCGGTCGAGTCCAGCGAGCACCGCGCCGACCTCGTGCGCCGGTCCGTCGCGGAGCTGCCGGTCACCGTGCACGTCGCCGACGGCCGGGAGGCCCCGCTGCCCGACGGCGGCTACGACCGGGTGCTCGTCGACGCGCCCTGCACCGGGCTGGGCGCGCTGCGCCGCCGCCCCGAGGCCCGCTGGCGGCGCCGCCCCGAGGACATCGCGACGCTGACCCGGCTGCAGCGCGAGCTGCTCGTCGCCGCGCTGCGGCACGTCCGCCCCGGCGGCGTCGTCGCCTACGTCACCTGCTCGCCGCACGTGTCGGAGACCGTCGGCGTCGTCGGCCGGATCGTCGGCCGCGAGGGACGCCCCGGCCCGGCCGGTGCCGTCGACCAGCTCGACGCGCGCGCCTGGCTGCCCGGCGAGGTCCCCGGCCTCGGGGACGGGCCGACCGTCCAGCTGTGGCCGCACGTGCACGGCACCGACGCGATGTTCCTGGCGCTGCTGCGCCGACCGCTCGAGGGCTGACCGCGGTGTGACGGCGGCCTCGCCCACGGGTGCGGGGCCGCCGGCGAGCGGCCAGTAACCTCCTCGGCGTGCACCCGATGATCGCGCCCAGCATCCTCTCGGCCGACTTCGCCCGACTCGGCGAGGAGGCCGCCGCCGTGGCCGGCGACGGGACCGGGAACGGCGCGGACTGGCTGCACGTCGACGTCATGGACGCGCACTTCGTGCCGAACCTGACGCTCGGCCTGCCGGTGGTGCAGAGCCTGCGCGCCGCCACCGACATCCCGCTCGACTGCCACCTGATGATCGAGGACCCGGACCGCTGGGCCCCGGGCTACGCCGAGGCGG
This sequence comes from Pseudonocardia sp. 2-7, assembly GCF_056341085.1. Lineage (NCBI taxonomy): Bacteria > Bacillati > Actinomycetota > Actinomycetes > Pseudonocardiales > Pseudonocardiaceae > Pseudonocardia > Pseudonocardia sp. 2-7. Next base: position 3,120,661 of record NZ_CP094507.1, on the reverse strand, counting down.
GCGCCCGCAACGTCACCGTGCACGCCGAGGCCGCCCACGATCCGGTGATGCTCGCCAAGAACCTGCGCGCCGCCGGGTCCCTCGCCGGGCTGTCGATCAAGCCCGGCACCCCGCTCGACCCCTGGGTCGAGGTGCTCCGCCACTACGACACGCTGCTGGTCATGAGCGTCGAGCCCGGCTTCGGCGGGCAGAGCTTCATCCCCGAGGTCCTCGACAAGGTCCGCACCGTCCGCAACCTGGTCGACACCGGGCACCTCACCGTGCTCGTCGAGATCGACGGCGGCATCAACGCCGACACCATCGACGCGGCCGCCGAGGCCGGCGTCGACTGCTTCGTCGCCGGGTCGGCCGTCTACGGCGCCGAGGACCCGGGCCGCGCCGTCACCGCGCTGCGCGACAGCGTCCGCCGCGCGAACCCGCACCGCTGGGCCGGCTGAGCCCGCCCCGGCCCCGGAGCGAGGAGCAGTGGACGACCCGACCGGCCCGGACCGCCGCACGGTGGCGGCGATGCGCCGTGCGCTGGCCGCGTCCGTGGAGGTCCACGGCACCACCAGCCCCAACCCGGCGGTCGGCTGCGTCATCCTCGACCGGCACGGCGAGGTGGCAGGCGTCGGCGCCACCGCGCCACCCGGCGGCCCGCACGCCGAACGGGTCGCACTCGCCGCGGCGGGCGCGCGGGCCGCGGGCGGCACCGCGGTGGTCACCCTCGAACCGTGCAACCACACCGGCCGCACCCCGCCGTGCGTGGGAGCTCTCCTGGAGGCGGGTGTCGCCCGCGTGCACGCCGCGGTCGCCGACCCGAATCCGGTCGCCGCGGGCGGTCTGGACCGGCTGCGCGCCGCCGGGGTGGATGTGACACTCGGCACGCTCGCCGACGAGGTCGCGCTCGGTCCGCTGCGCGGCTGGCTGCACCGCACACGCACCGGACGTCCCCACGTGACCTGGAAGGTCGCCACCACGCTCGACGGCCGCGTCGCCGCCGCCGACGGCACCAGCCGCTGGATCACCGGCCCGGTCGCGCGCGGCACGGTGCATGACCTGCGCCGCAGGATGGACGCGATCGTCGCGGGCACGGGTACCGTCCTGTCCGACGACCCGGCGCTGACCGCCCGCCGGCCCGACGGCACCCTGTTCGACCACCAGCCCCTGCGGGTGGTGGTGGGACACCGCGACGTCCCGCCCGGCGCCCGGCTGGCCCGGACCGACGAAATCGGCACCGCCGACGTGGTCCACCTCCGCACCCGCGATCCGGGGGAGGTGCTCGCCGAGCTCAGCCACCGGACCGTGGTGGACGTGCTCCTCGAGGGCGGACCGACCCTCGCCGGTGCGTTCGTCGCCGCAGGACTCGTCGACCGGGTGCTCGTGCACCTGGCCCCGGCCCTGCTCGGCGCGGGACCGCACGCCCTCGGCGACGCGGGCGTGGTAACGATCGCCGACATCGTGCGGTTGCACGTGGACGAGGTCCACCGCGCCGGCGACGACGTGGTCATCGACGCACGACCGGCATCCGGCCCGACCGGGCCGGACGTGCCGCAGTAGGAGGGACGGGCGATGTTCACCGGGATCGTGGAGGAGGTCGGCGAGGTCGTCGACGTCCGCACCGACGACGACGTCGTCGTGCTGACCGTGCGCGCGGCCCTGGCCGCCGAGGTCGGGCACGGGGAGTCGGTCGCGGTGAACGGCTGTTGCCTCACCGCCGTCGTCACCGGGCCGGGCGCGGCCACGCTCACCCTGGAGCTGGTGCCCGAGACGCTGAAGCGGACCTCGCTCGGCGCCGTCGGCGCCGGGTCCGGGGTCAACCTGGAGCGCGCCGTACCCGCCGGGGGCCGGCTCGACGGCCACATCGTGCAGGGGCACGTGGACGGCGTCGGCACCGTCGTCTCCCGCACCCCCGGCGAGCGCAGCGACGAGGTCCGCTTCTCGCTGCCCGCCGAGCTCGCCCGCTACGTCGTGGAGAAGGGCTCCGTCGCCGTCGACGGTGTCTCGCTGACCGTCGCCACCGTGTACCCGGACGGGTTCGGGGTGGCGCTGATCCCGACGACCCTCGCCGAGACCACACTGGGGTCGCGCACCCCGGGGGACCCGGTCAACCTGGAGGTCGACGTGATCGCCAAGTACGTGGAACGCATGACCGCGGGGTACCTGCAGGGGCCCGGGTCCGGACAGGAAGGGGCCGCCCGGTGAGCGAGCCGTTGACGTCGCCGGTCACTCCGGCAGGCCAGGGGTCGGGCAAGCTGCCCGACGCCCCGCACACCGCGATGTCCCCCTCGGAGCGGGCCGAGCGCTTCGCCCAGATCGAGAAGGCCATCGCCGACATCGCCGAGGGCAAGCCGGTCGTCGTGATGGACGACGAGGACCGCGAGAACGAGGGCGACCTGATCTTCGCGGCGTCGAAGGCGACCGCGGAGCTGCTGGCGTTCACCGTCCGCTACACCTCCGGCTACGTCTGCGTGGCCATCACCGGGGAGGCCTGCGAGCGGCTCGACCTGCCGCCGATGCACCACACCAACCGCGACTCCTTCCGCACCGCGTACACGGTCACCGTGGACGCGAAGGAGGGCATCACCACCGGCATCTCCGCCCAGGACCGCGCGCACACGATCCGCACGCTCGCGGACCCGGGGACCGACCGGCACGACCTGGTCCGGCCCGGCCACGTCGTGCCGCTGCAGGCCCGCGAGGGCGGCGTGCTGCGCCGCCCCGGGCACACCGAGGCCGCGGTCGACCTCGCCCGGATGGCGGGTCTGCCCGCCGCCGGCGCGTTGTGCGAGATCGTCTCGGAGAAGAACACCGGCGAGATGGCCCGCGGCGAGGAGCTCGGCGTGTTCGCCGCCGACCACGACCTCACGCTGATCACCATCGCCGACCTCATCGCCTACCGGCGCCGCTACGAGAAGCACGTCGAGCGGGTCGCCACCGCGCGGATCCCCACCGGCCACGGTGACTTCCTCGCGCACGGCTACGACTGCACCCTCGACGGCACCGAGCACATCGCCATGGTGATGGGCGACATCGCCACCCCCGCCGACGACGGCGAGAACGTGCTCGTCCGGGTGCACTCCGAGTGCCTCACCGGCGACGTCCTCGGCTCGCTGCGCTGCGACTGCGGCCCCCAGCTCGACGCGGCCCTGGAGGCCGTCGCGAAGGAGGGCCGCGGCGTCGTGCTCTACATGCGCGGACACGAGGGCCGGGGGATCGGCCTGCTGCACAAGCTGCAGGCCTACCAGCTCCAGGAGGCCGGCGCCGACACCGTCGACGCCAACCTCGCGATGGGGCTGCCCGCCGACGCCCGGGACTACGGCATCGGCGCCCAGATCCTCGCCGACCTCGGCGTCAGGTCGATGCGGCTGCTCACCAACAACCCGGACAAGCGGGCCGGGCTGGAGGGCTACGGACTGCGCGTGGTCGGCCGCGAGCCGATGCCGGTGCGCGCGACCCCGCAGAACCTGCGCTACCTGCGCACCAAGCGCGACCGGATGGGCCACGACCTGCCCGACCTCGGCGAGGTCGCCGATCCGGCGCTGTGACCCGGCCGCGCACCGCGCACCGGGAGACCCCGTGGCGCGGCGCGCGGGCCGAGAGGCGAGAATCGGCCCATGAGCGGTGAGGGCCGGCCCTCCGGGGCCACGCAGCTGGACGCGAGCGGACTGCGGGTCGGGGTGGTGGCGGCCCGCTGGCACGCCGAGATCGTGGACCGGCTGCTGGAACGGGCCGTCGCCACGGCCCGGGAGGCCGGTGCCGAGCCCACCGTCGTGCGGGTACCCGGCACCGTCGAGCTGCCGGTCGTCGCCCAGGAGCTGGCCCGCGGTCACGACGCCGTCGTCGCGCTCGGTGTCGTCGTCCGCGGTGGCACCCCGCACTTCGAGTACGTCTGCGACGCCGTCACCGCGGGCCTCACCCGCGTGGCGCTCGACGAGTCGACCCCGGTCGGCAACGGCGTGCTCACCACCGACACGGTGGACCAGGCGGTCGACCGCTCCGGTGCGCCGGGCGCCGCCGAGGACAAGGGGTCCGAGGCCTGCATCGCCGCACTCGAATCGGCGCTGGCGCTGCGCGACCTGCGCGCCGGCGCCCCGACCCGCCCGTGATCCCGACCCGGGTCAGCACAGGGAGACTCCAGTGACCGAGCAGCCGACCGACTCCACCGCCCCCGCCCCGGCGGCGCAGACCCGGACCGGACCCGGGCCGGACGCGGTGACCCTGCGCCCGCGGGTCATCCGCTGGACCGCCTGGCTCAGCGCCGCCGGCGTGATGGTGTTCTTCCTCATCGCGGCCTACTTCATGCCCGCCGAGGACACCGGGGTGATCTTCCAGCCGGCCGACCAGGTCGCGATGATGGTCATCGGGGCGTTCGTCGCCGGCGGTCTGCTGCTCATGGCCCGCCCCCGGGTGCGCGCCGACAGCCACGGCATCGAGGTCCGCAACGTCATCACCGCCCGGTGGTACGACTGGGCCGACGTGCACGGCGTCTCGTTCCCCGACGGTGCCGCCTCGGCCCGCCTGGAGCTGCCCGACGACGAGTACCAGTCGGTGCTCGCCGTGCAGGCCGTCGACCGCGGGCTGGCCGTGCGCCACGTCCGCACCCTGCGCACCCTGCACCGCACCGCCGTCCTGGGGGAGTGACGGCTCAGGCGCCGATGCCCGGCGCCCCGGCCCGGCCGTCCAGGCGCGGGCCGCCCAGGTCGGCCCGGTCGGCCGCGGCGGCACCGTGCCGGAAACCGCTGCCCGACACCTGCGGGCGGCGGGCGCGGCGCAGCCGGCCGAACTCGGCGTCGTAGGCGCGGTCCACCTCGGCACCCCGGTCGGCCAGCACCAGCTCGGTCGACGCCGCCGCCCGCCCGGTCTCCGCCTCGGTCTCGCCCAGCGCGGAGCGCTCGGCCTCGCACAACCGCTCGTACACCCGGCCCGCGAAGCCGTAGATCCAGGACCGCCGGTAGGCCGCCACCGACTCGCCGGGGTCCGGCGGGCGGACCGCGGCCAGCGCGGCCGTGGCCTGCAGCAGCAGCGAGGTGTAGAGCAGCTCCACCCGCTCCCGGTCGGAGGCGAACCCGAACACGGTGACCGCGGCGACCGAGCCGCCCCGCTGGTCGTGCATCACCCAGCGGCAGCGCAGCGCCGACGCCGTCCACCCCAGCAGCCGCGCCTTCGCCCCGCTGTAGGGGTTGTCGACGGTGATCCGGCTCCGCCCGATCGGGTCGGCCCGCGCCGCCCCGGCGCCGGGGGCCGCCGCGAGCAGCGCCTCGTCGATCCCGTGCCGCGCCATCAGGGCGAACGCCTTGTCGGTGTAGATCTCGGCCTCGTCCGGCGTGCCGGCCCGCTCCGCCTTCGCCAGCAGCTTGCGGATCCGGTCCAGCCGGGCCCCGGGCACCTGCTCACCCGGCGCGGTGCCGATGTCGGTGCGGGGGCCGGTCTCCTGCGCGGTGCTCACGGCGGTCTCCTCGGGCTCGGTATGGTCGAACTCGTGTTCGAGGGCGAGGTGTACCGGACCCTACCGACAGTTCCGGCGGCGCCGCGCGAGGTCCCCGGCCGACACGCGTCCCTACACCTCGTCCGGGGCCCGCGCCGAGGCCGGGGCCGGACCGGGACCGTCGGTGCCCGCAACTACCCTGGGAGTCACCATGGCCGACCCCAGCACCTACCGTCCGGCGACCGGGACGATCCCGGAGTCGCCCGGGGTGTACCGCTTCTCCGACCCCCGTGGCCGGGTGATCTACGTCGGCAAGGCCAAGAGCCTGCGGCAGCGGCTGAACTCCTACTTCGCCGACCTGTCCGGCCTGCACCCGCGCACCCGGCAGATGGTCACCACCGCGGCGAAGGTGGAGTGGACGGTCGTCGGGACCGAGGTCGAGGCCCTCCAGCTCGAGTACAACTGGATCAAGGAGTACGACCCGCGGTTCAACGTCCGCTACCGCGACGACAAGAGCTATCCCGTCCTCGCCGTGACGATGCACGAGGAGTACCCGCGGCTGCACGTCTACCGCGGCCCGCGCCGCAAGGGCGTCCGCTACTTCGGCCCGTACGCCCACGCCTGGGCCATCCGCGAGACCCTCGACCTGCTGCTGCGGGTCTTCCCCGCGCGCACCTGCTCGACGGGGGTCTTCAAGCGGCACGGCCAGATCGGGCGGCCCTGCCTGCTCGGCTACATCGACAAGTGCTCCGCCCCCTGCGTGGGCACGGTCACCGCCGACGAGCACCGCGACATCGTCGAGAATTTCTCCGACTTCCTGTCCGGACGCACCGACCGGATGGTCCGCCAGCTCGAACGCGAGATGGCCGAGGCCTCGGAGAACCTCGAGTTCGAGCGCGCGGCCCGGCTGCGCGACGACCTCGGGGCGCTCCGCCGCGCCCTGGAGAAGCAGGCCGTCGTGCTGGGCGACGGCACCGACGCCGACGTGGTCGCCTTCGCCGAGGACGAGCTGGAGGCCGCGGTCCAGGTCTTCCACGTCCGCGGCGGCCGGGTCCGCGGCCAGCGCGGCTGGGTGATCGACAAGGTCGAGCCGACCGACACCGAGCAGCTCGTCGAGCGGTTCGTCTCCCAGTTCTACGGCGAGCAGCACGCCCTCGCCGGCGCCGCCGACGACGCGGCGCAGCCGGTGCCCAAGGAGATCCTCGTCCCGGTGCTGCCCTCCGACACGCCCGCGCTGGAGCGCTGGCTGACCGGGCTGCGCGGCTCCAGGGTGGGGATCCGGGTGCCGCAGCGCGGTGACAAGCGGGACCTCGCCGCGACCGTCGCGCGGAACGCGAAGGAGGCGTTCGCCCAGCACAAGCTGCGCCGCGCCGGGGACCTCACCGCCCGGTCGGCCGCGCTGCAGGAGATCCAGGAGAACCTGGAGCTCGACCAGGCGCCGCTGCGTATCGAGTGCATCGACATCAGCCACGTGCAGGGCACGAACGTGGTCGCGTCGCTGGTGGTCTTCGAGGACGGGCTGCCCCGCAAGTCCGAGTACCGCCGCTTCGAGATCCGTGAGGCCGCCGCCGAGGGCGACGTGGCCTCGATCGCCGAGGTCGTGCGCCGCCGGTTCCGCCGCTACCTGGCCGAGACCGCCGACGAGCCGGCCCCCACCGAGGGCTCCGGGGAGGTCGCGCCCGGCGACACCGTGCGCACCGGGATCGACCCCGAGACCGGGCGGCCCAAGAAGTTCGCCTACCCGCCGAACCTGCTCGTCGTCGACGGCGCGAAGCCGCAGGTCGACGCGGCGGCCGCGGAACTGGCCGGGCTGGGGATCACCGACGTCGCGGTCTGCGGGCTCGCCAAGCGCCTCGAGGAGGTCTGGCTGCCCCACGACACCGACCCGGTGATCCTGTCCCGGACCAGCGAGGGGCTCTACCTGCTGCAGCGGATCCGCGACGAGGCGCACCGGTTCGCCATCACCTATCACCGCCAGCGTCGTTCGCAGGGCATGACGGCGTCCGCTCTCGACGGGGTCCCCGGGCTCGGCCCGGCCCGCAAGCAGGCGCTGCTCAAGCACTTCGGGTCGGTGCGCAAGCTGCGCGCCGCCGACGTCGACGAGATCGCCGGTGTGCCCGGCTTCGGTCGCCGGACCGCCGAATCCGTGGTCGCGGCCCTGCACGCCGGAACCGAGGGGGAGAAGGCATGACCGACGACAACGGCGAGGTGACCGCGGGCCCGGGGATCGAGGTCGCGGTGGTCAGCGGCCTGTCCGGGGCCGGGCGCAGCACCGCGGCGAAGGTCCTGGAGGACCTGGGCTGGTTCGTGGTGGACAACCTGCCGCCCGAGCTCATCGCCACGATGGTCGAGCTGGGATCGCGGGCCCGGGGCGAGGTGGCCCGGATCGCGGTGGTGATGGACGTGCGCTCCCGCGCGTTCACCGACGACCTCGGTGCCGTCATCAAGGACCTCGACGGCCGCGGCTACCGGCCCAAGCTGCTGTTCCTGGAGGCCTCCGACGCGGTGCTGGTGCGCCGCTTCGAGCAGAACCGCCGCTCGCACCCGCTGCAGGGCGCCGGGCGCATCACCGACGGCCTGAACGCCGAGCGCGAGGTGCTGCGGCCGCTGCGCGAGGACGCCGACCTCGTCGTCGACACCTCGAACCTGTCGGTGCACGACCTGCGGACCCGGATCGAGGGCTCGTTCGCCCAGGAGAGCGCGCATGCCGCGACCCGGGTGACGGTGCTGTCGTTCGGCTACAAGTACGGGCTGCCGCTGGACTCCGACCTCGTCGTCGACGTGCGGTTCCTGCCCAACCCGCACTGGATCCCCGAGCTGCGCCCGTACACCGGCCGCGACCGGGAGGTCAGCGACTACGTGCTGTCCCAGGAGGGCGCGGAGGAGTTCGTCGACCGCTACCTGGAGCTGCTCGACCTCGTCGGCGCCGGGTACCGGCGCGAGGGCAAGCGCTACCTGACCGTGGCCGTCGGCTGCACCGGCGGCAAGCACCGCTCGGTGGCGATCTCGGAGGAGATCGGGCGCCGGCTCGCCGACCGCGAGGGCATCCAGGTCAACGTCGAGCACCGCGACATGGGGCGCGAGTGAGCCCACGCCCACCCGAGCGCACCGGGGGACTGCGCGTGGTCGCGCTCGGCGGTGGGCACGGCCTGCACGCCACGCTGACCGCGTTGCGCCGCTGCCCGCCGGTCACCGACATCGCCGCCGTGGTCACCGTGGCCGACGACGGCGGGTCCTCGGGGCGGCTGCGCCGCGAGCTCGGCCTGCTCCCGCCCGGCGACCTGCGGATGGCACTCGCGGCCCTGGCCGGCGACGACGAGCGGGGCCGCTTCTGGTCCGGGCTGGTCCAGCACCGCTTCGGCGGGACCGGCGCCCTGGCCGGGCACGCGGTGGGCAACCTGCTGCTCGCCGGGCTGCTGGAACGCGACGGCGACCCCGTGCGCGCACTGGCGACCGTCGGCGAGCTGATGGGCTGCGCCGGACGGGTCCTGCCGATGGCCCGGGTGCCGCTGGACATCGAGGCGGAGGTCGCGCTGGACGGCGTCGACGGCGCCCACCTGATCCGCGGTCAGGTCGCCGTCGCCTCCACCCCGGGCCGGGTGCGCCGGGTCTGGCTGCGGCCCGCCGACCCGCCCGCCTGCGACGAGGCCGTCCGCGCGGTGCGCGACGCCGACGTCGTGCTCCTCGGACCCGGCTCGTGGTTCACCAGCGTGCTCCCGCACCTGCTCGTGCCCGGGCTGCGCGACGCGCTGCTGGAGACCCCGGCGGCCCGGGTCGTGCTGCTCAACCTGGCCCCCGAGCCGGGGGAGACCGCCGGTTTCTCCCCCGAACAGCACCTTGAAGTACTGTCCGGGCACGCTCCCGGTCTGCGGGTGCACGCCGTCCTGGCCGACGCCGGGTCGGTGAGCCTGCCGGACCGGCTGGACGCGGCCGCCGCCGACCTGCTGGTCCCCGGCGGACGGGTGTGGCCGGCCGCCGTCGCCGACGCCCGGGCGGCGACCCCGCGGCACGACCCGGACGCATTGGCCGGGGCACTCGCCGACGTGTTCGGCACTCTGACCCCCGGCCGGGCCCCGGCGGAGAACGGCACGCACGACAGGCCGCAGCACGACAGCCCGCAGCGCGGAAGGAGCTCCCGATGGCCATGACCGCCACGGTGAAGGACGAGCTGAGCCGGCTCACCGTCACCAAGCAGTCGTCGCGGCGCGCGGAGGTCGCCTCGTTGCTCCGCTTCGCAGGCGGCCTGCACATCGTGGGCGGCAGGGTGGTGATCGAGGCCGAGGTCGACACCGGTTCGGTCGCCCGCAGGCTGCGCCGCGAGATCCACGAGCTCTACGGCCACACCGCCGACGCGCACGTGATCACCGCGGGCGGTCTGCGCCGCAGCGCCCGCTACGTGATCCGGGTGATCCGCGACGGCGAGGGACTCGCCCGCCAGACCGGGCTGCTCGACAACCGCGGCCGCCCGGTGCGCGGGCTGCCGCCGCCCGTGGTCTCCGGTGACCTGTCCGACGCCGAGGCCGCCTGGCGTGGTGCGTTCCTCGCGCACGGGTCGCTCACCGAGCCGGGCCGCAGCTCCGCACTGGAGGTCACCTGCCCCGGCCCCGAGGCCGCGTTGGCCCTGGTCGGCGCGGCACGCAGGCTGGGCGTCGCGGCGAAGGCCCGCGAGGTGCGCGGCGCCGACCGGGTCGTGGTCCGCGACGGCGACGCGATCGGCGCGCTGCTGACCCGGATGGGCGCCCACCAGAGCGTCCTGTCCTGGGAGGAGCGCCGGATGCGCCGCGAGGTCCGGGCGACGGCCAACCGGCTCGCGAACTTCGACGACGCCAACCTGCGCCGCTCGGCGCGTGCCGCGGTCGCCGCGGCGGCCCGGGTCAGCCGCGCCCTGGAGATCCTCGGCGACGAGGTGCCCGAGCACCTGCAGGCCGCCGGGCGGCTGCGGGCCGAGCACACCCAGGCGTCGCTGGAGGAGCTGGGCCAGCTGGCCGACCCACCGATGACCAAGGACGCCGTGGCCGGCCGGATCCGGCGGCTGCTCCAGACCGCGGACAAGAAGGCCGCCGAGCTCGGCATCCCCGACACCGAGTCCGCCGTCACCGCCGAGATGCTGGAGGAGGAGGGCGGCGGGCGCTGACCGCGGTCACACCCCGTCACGAGGGGGGTGCGGGGCGTCGGGCATGATGCCGCCGTGACGATCCCGGGCTCCACCCTCCTCGCCGTTCATCTCGATCGATCCAGCATGCTGCGGCCGCTCCTGCCCGCGCTGCGCTCCGGTCTCGCGGACCTGCTCGCCGAGCAGGACGCCCACGACGGTCACCTGCAGGTCGTCGTCGCCACCGGGGACGACCTCACCCGCTCGCTGCCCGACGGCACGCACCCGCCCGCCGTCCCGGTCGGTGCCGCCGAGGCCCGCACCGCACTGCCCGCGAAGCTGCGCCCGCTCGGCGGCCCGGACCTGCGCGGCGGCGCGGCCCGGCTGCTCGGCGCCGTCGGCGACGAGCTCGCCGCCCGCGACGAGGCCGACCGCCCCGAGCGGGTCGTCGTCCTGCTCGTCGGGGAGGGCGCCGTCGGCGACACCTCCGCCGTCCGCGAGCGCATCGTCCACCAGCAGAGCACCTACGCCTGGGAGTTCGTGCTGGTCGACGTGACCACCGGCACGATCCCGGCCGCCGCGGGCGCGCGGGCGGCCGCGGCCGGGGAGAACCGGGGCGAGGGCGGGGACGCCGCCGTCGCCGTCGCCGAGCGGCCCGCGGGCGACGGGGCCGAGCGCTTCGGCGTGCCGGTCACCGCCACCATCACCGCCGGTCCCGGCGCGGCCGGGGTCACCGCGGCGCTGTCCGCGGCCTCGGCGTTCGTGACCCGCGCCCGCGACGGCCGCCCGCACGAGCCCGTCGACGGCTTCTCCGACGACGAGCGCGCCGCCGCCGGCGTCCCCGACACCCGCCCCGGCTGGCGCCGCCTGCTCCGCCTGGCCTGAGCACGCCCGCGACGGCCCCGTGACCCGCCCGGGCACGGGGCCGTCGTGTGTCCGGATACCGGCCGGTACCGGTCCGTCCCCACACCGGGGCCCGTCCGGAGCGGTCCGACCGCGCCCGATCCCCGAGCGCGGCGCAGGTCACGGGCCCTACGGGGGTCGCGACGGCCGATGCGCCGATAGGGTGGCTGCCGAGCACGGCACGCGCCGGCGCCCGCCACGGGCGCCGACCCGCGATCGACCTGCCACACCCCACCGCCGGGACCCGGCGGGCCGGGGGAGAAGACGACAGGCACGACGAGCCCTGGAGGCATCTGTGACGGTCCGCGTAGGAGTCAACGGCTTCGGCCGCATCGGCCGGAACTTCTGGCGGGCGGTGGACGCCCAGCGCGCCGCCGGCACCACGGACATCGAGATCGTCGCGGTGAACGACATCACCGACAACGCGACGCTCGCGCACCTGCTCAAGTACGACTCGATCCTGGGGCGCCTGCCCTACGAGGTCACCACCTCGGGCGACGAGATCGTCGTCGACGGCAAGGGCTTCAAGGGCCTGGCCGTCCGCGACCCCGCCGAGCTGCCCTGGAAGGACCTGGGCGTCGACGTCGTCGTCGAGTCGACCGGCATCTTCACCAAGCGCGAGGCCGCGGCCAAGCACCTCGACGGCGGCGCCAAGAAGGTCGTCATCTCCGCCCCGGCGACCGACGAGGACATCACCATCGTCAAGGGCGTCAACGACGGCGACTACGACGGTTCGCAGACCATCGTCTCGAACGCGTCCTGCACCACCAACTGCCTCGCGCCGATGGCGAAGGTGCTCGACGACCTGGCCGGGATCGAGAAGGGTCTGATGACCACGATCCACGCGTACACCCAGGACCAGAACCTGCAGGACGGGCCGCACAAGGACCTGCGCCGCGCCCGCGCCGCCGCCCTGAACATCGTCCCCACCTCCACCGGTGCGGCGAAGGCGATCTCGCTGGTCATGCCGCACCTCAAGGGCAAGCTCGACGGCTACGCGCTGCGGGTGCCGATCCCCACCGGCTCGGCCACCGACCTGACCGTCGAGGTCCGCAAGGAGGTCACCGCCGCCGAGATCAACGCGGCGATGAAGGCGGCCGCGGAGGGCCCGCTCTCCGGCGTCCTGAAGTACACCGAGGACCCGATCGTCTCCTCCGACATCGTGACCGACCCGCACTCGTGCATCTACGACTCGGGTCTGACCAAGGTCATCGGCAACCAGGTCAAGATCGTCGGCTGGTACGACAACGAGTGGGGCTACTCCAACCGCCTCGTCGACATCACCCGTCTGGTGGCGTCGAAGCTGTGAGGACCCTCGACGACCTCGTCGCCGAGGGCGTACAGGGCCGGACCGTGCTGGTCCGCTCCGATCTGAACGTTCCCCTCGACGACGACCGGAACATCACCGACGACGGCCGCATCCGTGCGTCGGTGCCGACGATCCAGGCGCTGTCCGGTGCGGGCGCGCAGGTCGTCGTCACCGCGCACCTGGGTCGCCCGAAGAACGGGCCCGACGAGAAGCTCTCGCTGGCCCCGGTCGCGCAGCGGCTCGGCGAGCTGCTGGGCGCCCCGGTGCGCCTGGTCGAGCTCGGCACCCCGCTCCCGTCGACGGCCGCCGGCGACGTCGTGCTGCTGGACAACATCCGGTTCGACGCCCGCGAGACCAGCAAGGACGACGCCGAGCGCGGCGCGTTCGCCGACGAGCTCGTCGCCCTGGTCGGCGAGGACGCGGCGTTCGTCTCCGACGGGTTCGGCGTGGTCCACCGCAAGCAGGCGTCGGTCTACGACGTCGCGCAGCGGCTCGACGCCTACGCCGGCGGGCTCGTCCTGTCCGAGGTCGAGGTGCTCCGCACCCTGACCGGCTCGCCGGAGCGCCCGTACGCGGTCGTGCTCGGCGGCTCCAAGGTCTCGGACAAGCTGGCCGTGATCGAGGCGCTGCTGCCGAAGGTCGACACGCTGCTCGTCGGCGGCGGGATGTGCTTCACGTTCCTTGCCGCGCAGGGCCACGGCGTCGGCTCCTCGCTGCTGGAGTCCGACCAGGTCGACACCTGCCGGACGCTCCTGGAGTCCGGCAAGATCGTCCTCCCGACCGACGTCGTCGTCGCCGACGCGTTCTCCGCGGACGCGAACACGAAGACGGTGCCGGTGGACGGGATCGACGACGGCTGGATGGGCCTCGACATCGGGCCCGACTCGGTGCGGGAGTTCGCGGCCCGCATCGCCGACGCGAAGACGATCTTCTGGAACGGCCCGATGGGCGTGTTCGAGCTGGCGCCGTTCGCCGAGGGCACCCGCGGTGTCGCGCAGGCGATCGCCGACGGCGACGCCTTCTCCGTCGTCGGTGGCGGGGACTCCGCCGCCGCGGTCCGGGCGCTCGGCATCGCCGAGGACGCGTTCTCCCACATCTCCACCGGGGGCGGCGCGTCCCTGGAGTTCCTGGAGGGCGCGACCCTGCCGGGCGTCGTCGTGCTGGAGGAGGACGCCTGATGGCCACCCGTAAGCCCCTCATCGCGGGCAACTGGAAGATGAACCTCAACCACCTCGAGGCCATCGCGGTGGTGCAGAAGCTCGCCTTCGCCCTGCCCGACCGGTACCTCGACAAGGTCGAGGTGGCCGTCCTGCCGCCGTTCACCGACATCCGCAGCGTGCAGACGCTGATCGACGGCGACAAGCTGCGCCTCGTGCACGGCGCCCAGGACCTGTCCCCGCACGACTCCGGTGCCTACACCGGTGACGTGTCGGGCGTCATGCTGGCCAAGCTGGGCTGCACCTACGTCGCCGTCGGGCACTCCGAGCGTCGCGAGATCCACGGCGAGGACGACGCGGTCGTCAACGCCAAGGTGCTCGCCGCGCTCAAGCACGGGATCACCCCGATCCTGTGCGTCGGCGAGGGCCTGGACGTCCGCGAGGCGGGCACCCACGTGCAGCACTGCACCGACCAGCTGCGCGGGGCGCTGAAGGGCGTCACCGCCGAGCAGGCGGCCGGTCTCGTGCTCGCCTACGAGCCGGTCTGGGCGATCGGCACCGGCAAGGTGGCGGGCCCGGCCGACGCCCAGGAGGTCTGTGCCGCGCTGCGGGCGACGCTGGCCGAGCTGTACTCCGACGAGGTCGCCGGGACGGTCCGCGTCCTCTACGGCGGCTCGGTGAAGTCGTCGAACGTGGGCGAGATCGTGGCCCAGACCGACGTCGACGGCGCACTCGTCGGCGGCGCCAGCCTCGACGCCGAGGAGTTCGCGAAGCTGTCGGCGATCGCCGCGGGTGGTCCGCTGCCGTAGGCGGCCCCGTTCCCGTCCCGCGGCCCCGGTCCCCTGTCAGTGGGGGCCGGGGCCGCTGGAGTATTCTCTCCCCACTCCGGCGAGCGACCACTGATGGGGAAGCGCACGTGATCCTGACCCTCCAGATCATCCTGATCGTGACCAGCCTCCTGCTGATCGCGATGGTCCTGCTGCAGCGCAGCAAGGGTGGTGGTCTGACCAGTCTCTTCGGTGGCGGCGTGCAGTCGAGCCTGTCCGGCTCGGCGGCGGCGGACCGCAACATCGCTCGCTACACGGTCTTCGTCGGTCTCATCTGGCTCATCGCGGTGGTCGGCAACGGCCTGCTGCTGGCCACCGGCTGACACCTCGGACGGACGAGAGGGAACGGGACATGGCAGGCGGCAACGCGATCCGCGGTACCCGGGTCGGTGCGGGACCGATGGGCGAGAACGAGCGGGGCGAGACCGCTCCGCGCGAGCGCATCCCGTTCTACTGTGCGAACGGGCACGTCAACAACACCTGGTTCGCCGCGGAGGCCGAGGTCCCCGAGACCTGGGACTGCCCGCGCTGCGGGCTGCCGGGCGGACGCGACGCGGAGAACCCGCCCGCCGCGCCCCGGACCGAGCCGTACAAGACGCACCTGGCGTACGTGAAGGAGCGGCGCAGCGACGCCGACGGCGAGGCCATCCTCGAGGAGGCCCTCGGCCGGCTGCGGGCCTCCCGAGAGCTCTGACCCGGTCCCACGGCGCGCCGGGGTCGTGACCGGGCGCACGTCCGGGTTAGATTCGGTGGTCATGAGCCGCTGGACGCTGCCCCCGGACCGGATCCCCTCGGCATGGTTCAACGTCGTGCCGCACCTGCCGACGCCGCCGCAGCCGCCCCTGCACCCCGGGACCCGCGAGCCGGTCGTCCCGGACGACCTGGCGCCGCTGTTCCCGACGGCCCTGATCGAGCAGGAGGTCAGCGCCGAGCCGTGGATCGACGTCCCCGGTGAGGTCCTCGACATCCTGAGGCTGTGGCGGCCCACGCCGCTGGTCCGCGCGACCCGGCTGGAGAAGGCGCTGGGCACGCCGGCGCGGATCTACTTCAAGGACGAATCCATCTCGCCCTCGGGCAGCCACAAGACCAACACGGCCGTGGCCCAGGCGTTCTACAACGCGCGGGAGGGCACCACCCGGCTCACCACCGAGACCGGCGCGGGCCAGTGGGGGACCGCGCTGTCGTTCGCCGCGGCCCAGTTCGACCTGGACCTGAAGGTCTACATGGTGCGGGCGTCCTACGGGCAGAAGCCCTACCGGCGGATCGCGATCGAGACCTGGGGCGGCGAGGTCGTGCCGTCACCCGTCGACGAACCCGACCACCCCGGCTCGCTCGGCTCGGCCATCTCCGACGCGGTCCGCGACTGCGTCGGCCGCCCCGACACCCACTACGCGCTCGGGTCGGTGCTCAACCACGTCCTGCTGCACCAGACCATGATCGGTCTGGAGGCGAAGGAGCAGCTGGCGCTGGCGGGGGAGCGGCTGCCCGACGTCGTCATCGCGCCGTGCGGTGGCGGCTCCAACCTGGGCGGGATCGCCTTCCCCTTCGTGCCGGACTCCGGCGTGCGGCTGCTCGCCGTCGAGCCGCTCTCGTGCCCGACGCTGACCCAGGGCCGCTACGACTACGACTTCGGCGACACCGCGGGCCTCACCCCGCTGATGCCGATGTACACCCTGGGCCACGACTTCGTGCCGCCGTCGATCCACGCCGGCGGGCTGCGCTACCACGGTGACTCGCCGCAGGTGTCCTCACTGGTCAAGGACGAGCGGATGGAGGCCGTCGCCTACCCGCAGGGGAAGGTGTTCGAGGCCGCCATCCAGTTCGCGCGCACCGAGGGCAAGATCCCGGCGCCGGAGTGCGGGCACGCCATCGCCGCCACCATCGACGAGGCGCTCGCCGCGAAGGAGACCGGGGAGGAGAAGGTGATCCTGTTCAACTACTGCGGTCACGGCTTCCTCGACCTGGCCGCCTACGACGACTACACGAACGGCCGGCTCGACGAGATGGGCTGACGGGATCGGCTGAGCCCGACCCGCACCACGACGGCCCGCCCCCCGGACCGGGGGACGGGCCGTCGCCGTGCGGCCGGTCAGCGGCGCAGGCCGCGCAGCAGGGCCGCGGTGTCGCGGCGGCGGGCCCACGCGACCACGCACACCGCCACCAGGGTCAGCGCCGGGAACACGACCATCGCGGGCACCAGCACCACGGTGACTGCCGTGGCCCCGACCATCAGCGCGACCTGGCAGACGGCGGCGAGCCCGCACAGCCGCGGGACCAGGAGGGCGACCGCGCCGGCCAGCTCCAGCCAGCCGACCACGACCATGCCGACGGTCCCCAGGCCCAGCAGGTCGAACCCGGCGACCGCGACCGGGTCGGCGTCGACCTTCGGCAGCGCCGCCATCACGAAGACCGCGGCCAGCAGCACCTGCAGCACCCACAGGCCGACGGTGGCGGCCCGCGGACGACGGGTGGCGGAGGTGGTGGACGCGGTCCCGGTACGGGTGGTGGTGGTCATGGCGGGCTCCCTCGGTGCTCGCGGTCCCGGGCCGGGGCCGCCGTTGCAGAGGAGACCGGGGCCGTCGCCGGAACTCATCGGTGCGCCCGGTCCGGGTTCGGACCGTCGGTCCCGGCTGCGTCGTGTGTCGCGTCGGCGGTGTCTGCGCGGGGCGTGCCGGATGCCCGGACCCGACACCCACCGGAAACCGCACACGGTTGCTCCACGAAACACCGCGGGCGAACCATCCCTGCCGGGGTCGGGGAACTGCGACGACGGAGGGACGCGTGGGCGTGAATGCGGGAGACACCGCGTGGGTGCTGGTCAGCGCCGCGCTGGTGATGTTGATGACGCCGGGACTGGCGTTCTTTTACGGCGGGATGACCCGCAGCAAGTCCGTGCTCAACATGCTGATGATGAGCACCATCTGCCTGGCCGTGGTCAGCGTCCTGTGGGCGCTGTACGGCTACAGCTGGGCCTTCGGCAACGACGTGGGCGGCGGCCTGATCGGCGGCGGGGAGTTCGCCGGGCTGGCGAACACCGTCGGCGCGGTGGTCGGCGTCGGCAGCGACTCGGCCCCGTGGCCGGGCACCGACGCCCTGCCCGCGCCGGCGTTCGTGATGTTCCAGCTCATGTTCGCGGTCATCACCCCGGCGCTGATCTCCGGCGCCGTCGCGGACCGCACGAAGTTCTGGGGCTGGACCGCGTTCGTCGTGCTGTGGGTGACCATCGTGTACTTCCCGGTCGCGCACTGGGTGTTCGCCTTCGACGGCTTCACCGGCCCGGACAACGTCGGCGGCTGGATCGCCAACACCCTCAAGGCCGAGGACTTCGCCGGTGGCACCGCGGTGCACATCAACGCCGGTGCCGCGGCGCTCGCGCTGGCGATCGTGCTCGGCAAGCGGCGCGGCTGGCCGCGCGAGCCGATGCGTCCGCACAACCTCCCGTTCGTGCTGCTGGGCATGGCGCTGCTGTGGTTCGGCTGGTTCGGCTTCAACGCCGGTTCCGCGCTCTCCGCGGGTGACCTCGCCGCGACCGCCTTCACCAACACCATGCTCGCCACCGCCACCGCGCTGATCGGCTGGCTGCTCGTCGAGCAGGTCCGCGACGGGCACCCCACCACCCTCGGTGCGGCCTCCGGCGCCGTCGCCGGTCTGGTCGCGATCACCCCGGCGTGCGGGTTCGTGCAGCCGGTCGGGGCGCTGGCCATCGGGCTCATCGCCGGTGCGGTGTGCGCGCTGGCCGTCGGGCTGAAGTTCCGCTTCGGCCTCGACGACTCCCTCGACGTCGTCGGCGTCCACCTCGTCGGCGGCATCGTGGGCACCCTGCTCATCGGTTTCTTCGGCGACAACAGCGTCAACTCCGCCGCCGCCGGCGACAACGGCCTGTTCTACGGCGGCGGGCTGGTCCAGCTGGGCCGCCAGGCGCTCGCCGCGGGTGCGGTGCTGCTGTACTCCTTCGTCGTCGCGCTGGTCCTCGGCTACCTGATCAAGGTGACCATCGGGTTCCGCATCGACGAGGAGAACGAGGCCACCGGCATCGACGAGACCGAGCACGCCGAGACCGCCTACGACTTCTCGTCGCTGGGCAGCCGCGCGCTCGCCGGGTCCTCCCGCCCCGCGACGCCGGCCACCCGTGAGCCCGTGGGGGAGAGCCGATGAAGCTCGTCACCGCCATCGTCAAGCCGTTCGCGCTGGAGGACGTCCGCGGTGCGCTCGAACACCTCGGTGTGCTCGGGCTGACCGTCGGGGAGGTCCGCGGGCACGGCAGGCAGAAGGGACACACCGAGATCTACCGCGGCGCGGAGTACTCGGTGGACTACGTGCCGAAGGTGCGTATCGAGACCGTCGTCGACGACGAGATCGCCGACAAGGTCGTCGACGCCGTCGTCGAGGCGTCCCGCACCGGCAAGATCGGCGACGGGAAGATCTGGGTGCAGCCGGTCGACACCATCGTGCGCGTCCGCACGGGCGAACGCGGCAGCGACGCGGTCTGAGCCGTCAGCGCGCCGCCGGACGGGCCGTCCGGCGGCGCGCCGCCCCGCCCTCGGGGGCGACGGCGCGCGCGGCGTGCGCCGCACCCAGGTCCGCCGCCGCGGCGGCGAACACCGGGTCGAAGAACAGGAAGCTGAGCAGCTCCGCGCCGTGGGTGGTGTCGGCGTCCGGCACCGCACCGCCCACCAGCCGCTCCAGCACGGCCAGCGACGGGTTCCGCAGCGCGCGCAGCCCGCCGTACTCGCGGCGGCGCACCGCGTCGGCCAGCTCCGCCAGCTCGGTGGCCCGGTCGGCGGGCGGCCCGGCGAACCAGGTCGCGATCCGGCGGTGCCGCCGGTCCTCGCCGCGGTCGACCAGCGCGTTGACCGCGCGCAGGGTCCGCAGGTCCTCGGTCACCCCGGCGCCCAGCACGATGCGCAGCGCCAGCGCGGCGACCGCGTACACGTCGGGCACCCGGTCCGCCGGGGACGGCGCCGCGGCGGACTCGCCGAACGGGACGTCCGGTGTCGTCGCGACGACGCCGACCCGGTCCGCGCCCAGGCGCAGTGCGGGCTTGAGCGGGGTGTTGAGCCGGACCCCGCCGTCGAGATACCAGCCGGCCGCCTCGCCCTCGATGCGACGCGGCGCGAACAGCACCGGCACCGCGGCCGAGGCGAGCAGGTGGTCCGGATCCAGCCGGGCGTCGACGTAGCGGATGTCGCGACCCGGGTCGTACGGCGGCAGCGCCACGTCCGGCCCGCGCTCGACGAACACCGTGGTCCCGCCGGTGCCGGCGGCGGTGCACGCCACCCCGACGGCGTCGACCCGGCCGCGGGCGACGGCGTCGTGCAGCCGGTCCCAGTCGACGACCCGGTCCACCACCGGGCGCAGCCGGTCGGCGTCGAGGAGGCGGGTCACCCGGTCCGGCACCAGCAGCAGCCTCCGCAGCCACGACGGGACCCCGGCGAGGTCCCCGAGGTAGGCCGCGGTCGCCTCCACCGCCGACGACGGCAGCGCCACGACCTCCTCGGTGCGCACCGAGGACCAGCGGGCGACGAGCTCGGCGGCCGCGGCGTCCGGGGCGACATCGGACAGCCCGGCCAGCGCGGCCACGGTGAGCGCGCCCGCACTCGTGCCGACCAGCACCGACGGCGCCGACCACCGCCGCGCCATCCGCGGCAGGAGCTCGGTCAGCGCACCCGCCTCGTAGGCGCCGCGCGCTCCCGCGCCCGCCACGACGAGTCCGGTCCGTGCCGCCACCCGGACCAGGTTACCCGCGGTACGCCTTCTCCAGGGCGACGGCGTCGAGCTTGCCGTGGGTGGCGTACACGGCCCGCGCGACCCGGGACCGGGCCTCGGCGTCGGGCGAGGTCAGCCACTCCCGCACCCCCGGCGGGATCACCTGCCAGGACACCCCGTAGCGGTCCTTGAGCCACCCGCAGGGCTGCTCGACGCCGCCGTCGACCAGGGCGTCCCAGTAACGGTCGACCTCCTCGACGGACTCGCAGTGCACCTCCATCGAGATCGCCTCGGAGAGGGTGAACACCGGACCGCCGTTCAGTGCGGTGTAGGGCTGGCCGTTGATCCGGAACCCCACGGTCAGGACCCGGCCCTCCCGGTCGGGGACCTCCGGGCCGTAGTGCACGACGGTGTCGACGCCCGAGTCCGGGAAGATGCCGGTGTAGAACCGGGCCGCCTCCTCGGCGACGTCGTCGAACCACAGGCACGGCGTGATCGGCTTCATGATGTCGTCCCCTCCCCGCGACGCCGGCTCTCGGCGTCACACGGGGGAGACCGGCGCGGTGCGCCCGACTCATCGCTCCCGGGGGACCGGGCGCACGAGCCCGGCGGCGCGGGTCGCGCGCTCCCGGGCGGTGTCGACGTCGTCGGCGTGGGCGACCGCGACGCCCATCCGGCGCCGCTCGGTCGCGGAGGGCTTGCCGAACAGCCGCAGGTCCGCGCCCTCGACCGCGAGCGCGTCGGCGACGCCCTCGTAGGCCGGGGCGTCCATCTCCTTGCCGCCGTAGACCACCGCCGACGCGCCGGGGGAGCGCAGCGCGGTGTCCACCGGCAGGCCCAGCACGGCGCGGGCGTGCAGCTCGAACTCCGAGAGCCGCTGGGTGGCGAGGGTGACCAGGCCGGTGTCGTGCGGGCGGGGGCTCACCTCGGAGAACAGCACCTCGTCGCCGCGGACGAACAGCTCCACCCCGAACAGGCCCCACCCGCCGAGGGCCTCGGTGATCCGGGCGGACACGTCGCGGGCGGCGGCCAGCGCGGCGTCGGACATGGGCTGGGGCTGCCAGGACTCGACGTAGTCGCCGTTCTCCTGGCGGTGCCCGATCGGCTCGCAGAACGCGGTGCCGCCGGCGTGCCGGACGGTGAGCTGGGTGATCTCGTAGTCGAACTCGACGAAGCCCTCGACGATCACCCGCGGGTTCGACACCCGGGCGCCGGTACGGGCGTACTCCCAGGCGGCGTCGGCGTCGTCGGCACTCTGCAGGACCGACTGGCCCTTGCCGGAGGAGGACATCACCGGCTTGAGCACGCACGGCAGCCCGACCGTCGCGACGGCGTCGCGGACCTCGTCGAGGGTGTCGGCGAACACGTAGGGGGAGGTGGGCAGGCCCAGCTCCTCGGCGGCGAGGCGCCGGATGCCCTCGCGGTCCATGGTCAGCTTCGCGGCCCGCGCGGTGGGGACCACGGTCGTCCCGGCCGCCTCGATCTCGGCCAGGGCGCCGGTGGCGATGGCCTCGATCTCGGGGATGACGAGGTCGGGCGCCTCCTGCTCGATGAGCGTCGCCAGCGTCACCGGGTCGGTCATGTCGATCGCGTGCCACCGGTGCGCCACCTGGTGGGCGGGGGCGTGCGGGTAGCGGTCGACGGCGACGACCTCCACGCCGAGGCGCTGGAACGCGATCGCGACCTCCTTGCCCAGCTCACCCGAGCCGAGCAGCAGCACGCGGGTGGGGTCCGGGCCGAGCGGGGTGCCGATACGCATGACGGGGACCCTAACCGCAGGTCCACGTGCGGCACCCCGCCCGGGCGCGGCATTTCACATCCGGGGGCCGCCCGTCAGGAGACCCGGGCGACGATCCCGTCGGGCAGGTCCGCGGCGGCCTCGGTGTCGAGCAGCCAGCGGGTCGTGACGGTGCCGCGGGCCCCGCCGACCGGCAGCTCGGTCTCCGGCGTTCCGGTGAGCGCACCCGCGACGGCCGGTGCCTTGCCCGCCCCGGCGGCCACCACCCACACCTCGCGCGAGCGGCGCGCCGCGGCCAGGGTCAGCGAGATCCGGGTCGGCGGCGGCTTCGGGCAGTCGAAGACCGCGACGACCGTCGCCGCCTGCTCGTGCACGGCGGGGGAGTCGGGGAACACCGACAGGGTGTGGCCCTCCTCGCCCATCCCGACCAGGGTCACGTCGAACGCGGGGACGCCGTCCTCGTCGGGGCCGGCCAGGTCGTCGAGCAGCCGGGCGTAGTCGGCGGCCGCGGCGAGGGCGTCGTCGCGCGTGCCGCCGCCCGGCGGGGCCGCGGGCATCGGGTGCACCCGGGCCGGGTCCAGCGGCAGCGCGTCGAGCAGGGCCTCGCGGGCCTGGCGGTCGTTGCGCTCGCCGTCGTCGGCGGGGACGAAGCGCTCGTCGCCCCAGAACAGGTCCACCCGGGCCCAGTCGACGGCGTCGCGCGCCGCGGAGGCGGCGACGTCGCGCAGCAGCTGGATCCCGACCCCGCCGCCGGTGAGCACCAGCCGCGGGACGGTGCCCGCGGCCTGCAGGTCCACCAGCGCGGTGATCAGCCGGGCCGCGGTCGCCGCGGCGAGCGCGTCCTTGTCCGGGTGCACCGCGACCTGCACCTGCGTCGCGGCGCTCACGCGCGCACCTTCACCGGGGTGCGGCCGCGGGTCACCTTCGCCACCCCGGCGAGAGCCTCGGCGTAGACCTCGTCCGGGTCGAGCCTGCGCAGCTCCTCGGCGAGACAGTCCGACACGTGCCGACGGGCCAGCGCGATCAGCCGTTCCGGCTGGCCGGGCTGGGTCAGCCGGGCGGTCTTGCCGTCCGGGCGGGCCAGCTCGACGTCACCGGACGGGCGCGTCAGCCGGACCAGCGAGAGCCCGTTGTCCCTCTCCGACGGAGAGCGCTTCACCTTCACCCCCAGGCTCGCGGCGAGCCAGCCCGCGACCAGCTCGGTGGACGGCGACACCGCCTCCCCGGCGACGACCGCGGCGCTGATGTCCTCGTACGGCGGCACGTCCAGCGCGGCCGCCAGCTGGGCCCGCCACTGCGTGAGCCGGGTCCAGGTCAGGTCGGTGTCGCCGGGCGCGTAGTCCTTGCGGCGCGCCTCGAACGCCTTCACCGGGTTCTTCGACGACAGCGCGTCGGTGATGCGGCGCTGCGCGAGGCGGCCCACCGCGTCCTCCGACGGCGAGGCGGGCGCCTCGTTCGGCCACCACGCGACGACCGGGGCGTCCGGCAGCAGCAGCGGCATGACCATGCCCGCGCCCGCCTCCTCGGCCGCGAGCGGGCCGTAGCCGCGCAGCACGATGACCTCGCTGGCGCCGGCGTCGCCGCCGACCCGGATCTGGGCGTCGAGCCGCGGCGAGGCCCGCCGCTGCCCGCGGGCCAGGACGATCACCCGGCAGGGGTGCTCGCGGCTGGCCGCGTTGGCGGCGTCGATCGCGCGTTCGAGCTCCGGGCCGTCGTCGGTGACGACGACCAGGGTCAGCACCCGGCCCAGCGCGAACACGCCACCGGACTCGCGGAGCTCGACGAGCTTGCGGTTGACCGCCGAGGTGGTGCTCGACGGGAGATCGATGATCACGATGGGGTCTCCGTCTTCTCCGCGGCTGCCGTCCGTGCGCTCACGGCCGCCTCCAGTGGCGCCCGGTGCGGGCCAGCATCTCCTCGGCCGACACCGGGCCCCAGGACCCGGCGGGGTAGGAGTCCGGGCCGCGCGCGTCGGCGGCCCAGTGCTCCAGGACCGGGTCGAGGATCTCCCAGGACCGCTCGACCTCCTCGTTGACCGGGAACAGCGACGGCTCGCCGAGCAGCACGTCGAGGATGAGCCGCTCGTAGGCCTCGGGGGAGGCCTCGGTGAAGGCGTTGCCGTAGCCGAAGTCCATCGTGACGTCGCGGACCTCCATCTGGCTGCCCGGCACCTTGGACCCGAAGCGCATGGTGACGCCCTCGTCCGGCTGCACCCGGATGACCAGGGCGTTCTGCCCCAGCTCCTCGGTCATCGTCGCGTCGAACGGCAGGTGCGGGGCCCGCTTGAACACCACGGCGATCTCGGTGACGCGGCGGCCCAGACGCTTGCCGGTGCGCAGGTAGAACGGCACCCCGGCCCAGCGGCGGTTCTCGACCTCGCAGGTGATCGCGGCGAAGGTCTCGGTGGTCGACTCCGGGTCGAACCCCTCCTCCTGGGCCAACCCGGGCACCTCCTCGCCGCCCTGCCAGCCGCCCTCGTACTGGCCGCGGGCGGTGGTGGCGTCGAGCGGGTGCGCGAGCTTGACCGCCTTGAGGACCTTGATCTTCTCGGCGCGCAGCTCGTCGGAGGAGAACGACGTCGGCTCCTCCATCGCGGTGAACGCGAGCAGCTGCAGCAGGTGGTTCTGGATGACGTCGCGGGCGGCGCCGATGCCGTCGTAGTAGCCGGCCCGCCCGCCCAGGCCGATGTCCTCGGCCATGGTGATCTGGACGTGGTCGACGTAGTTGGCGTTCCAGATCGGCTCGAACAGCTGGTTGGCGAACCGCAGCGCCAGCACGTTCTGGACGGTCTCCTTGCCGAGGTAGTGGTCGATGCGGAACACCGAGTCCTCGGGGAAGACGTCGTTGACGATCGCGTTCAGCTCGATGGCCGAGGCGAGGTCGTGGCCGAACGGCTTCTCGATGACGACCCGGCGCCACACGTCCGGGTCCTCCTGGGCGGACAGCCCCGAGCGGGCGAGCTGCTTGCAGACCACCGGGAACGCGCCGGGCGGGATCGACAGGTAGAAGGCGTGGTTGCCACCGGTGCCGCGCTTCTCGTCGAGCTCGCGGACGGTGCGCTCCAGCTCGTCGAAGGCGGCGTCGTCGTCGAAGGAGCCCTGGACGAACCGCAGGCCCTCGGCGAGGCGGTCCCACACCTCCTGCCGGAACGGCGTGCGGGCGTGCTCGCGCACGGCCTCGTAGACGACCTGGCCGAAGTCCTGCTGGTCCCAGTCGCGGCGGGCGAAGCCGGTGAGGGCGAAGCCCGGCGGCAGCAGCCCCCGGTTGGCGAGGTCGTAGATCGCGGGCATGAGCTTCTTGCGGGACAGGTCCCCGGTCACTCCGAAGATCACCAGTCCGCAGGGGCCGGCGATCCGGGGGAGCCGCTTGTCACGGGGGTCGCGCAGCGGGTTGGTCCGTCCGCCGTTCGCGGTGGGCATCGCCCCTCCTAGTACTGGTGTTCTCGTGATCGGGGCACCGGGGTCACGGCTCGGTCGAGGGCTCGGTCGACGTCGGTGTCGATGTCACCGCCCTGGCCAGGGTGACCAGTCCGGCGAGCCGGTCGGTCAGGTGCAGCCGGAGCACCGGACGTCCCCGGCGTCGCTGGTCGTCCATGACCGCCCGGGCCTGTGCCGCGTGCAGGCTATCCAGTCCCGGCCCGGGAGGCACGGTGTCCGCGCCGACGGACCCCGGAAGATCACCGCCGGGCCCGTTCCCGGTCAGGTGACAGTGCACCGCGACGTCCGGTGCGCCGGTGTCGCCGCTGCGGCAGGCCGGGGCCCAGCCGAACGCGACGGGCAGCCCGAGCCGGGCCACCAGCGGCCCGCGCAGCACCGCGACCGAGGCGTCGGACTCCGGGTCCAGCCAGGCCGAGACGACCGCCGGGGCCCCGTCGGCGACGGCGGCCAGCGCGTCGAGCGCACCGGCGACGGTGCGGGTGGCGGGCGGCAGCCAGTCCCCGGCGTGCACGGCGATCCCGCCGTCGACGAACGACGGCTCGGGGTCGGGACCCTCGGCGGGCGCGGGCGGTGCGGGCGCGAACGGGTCGGTGTCGAGGACCCGCCCGGCCAGCGCCGCGGCGGCCTGCCACAGCACGACCGCGGCACCCGGGCCGGCGTCCAGCCGTACCGCGCCCTGGCCCGGCCCGGGCCGAGGGCCGGTGCCGTCGGCGTGCACGTCCACGACGCCCGCGGGTGCGGTGGGCTCCTGCGGGGCGGGGCCCGCGCCGACCGGCTCGTCGGGCGGCACCGGCACGACGGTGAGCCCGGCGGCGGTGAGCAGCGGGGCCAGCCAACCGGTGAGGGCGGGGGAGCGCTCGGCGTCGCGCAGGGCCAGCAGCGAGCCGCGGCCCGCGGCCAGTGCGCCGGCCAGCAGCAGCGCCGGGTTGTCCGGTTCGTCGGCGGCCAGCGCGCGCT
This sequence comes from Pseudonocardia sp. 2-7, assembly GCF_056341085.1. Classification (NCBI taxonomy): domain Bacteria; kingdom Bacillati; phylum Actinomycetota; class Actinomycetes; order Pseudonocardiales; family Pseudonocardiaceae; genus Pseudonocardia; species Pseudonocardia sp. 2-7. The sequence continues at coordinate 3,094,128 of NZ_CP094507.1, read as the reverse complement.
CGGCGGCGACGGCGTCGCCCAGGACGGCGGGCACGTCCGCCCCGGCGAGCCCCGCGGGGACCAGCCCGAGCGGGCCCAGCACGCCGAAGCGGCCCGGCACGTCGGCGTCGAGGGTGACCACGACCGGGCCGGGGTCGGCGGGTGTGTCCAGCGGCGAGCCGGGCTCGGTGAGGTGCACGGTGCGCGCGGCGAGGGCGTCGGCACCGACCTCCTCGGCGATCGCGGCGGCGACGACCCGGGTGACGGCCGCGACGACGGGGTCGGTGCCCGCCGCGTCGGCGACGACGAGGACGGTCTCGGCGAGCTCGCCGGACAGCGCGTCGGCGACCTGCACCGGGTCCGCGGAGTCCAGCGCGGTCAGCCGGATCCCACCCGGATCGGTGCCGGCGACGACGCGGGCCGCGGCGACCGCGTCCGGCGTGCCGACGAGCAGCACCCGGTGCGCACCGGCGACGGCGAACCGCTCGCGCAGCGCGGCGACCTGCCCGACGAGGGGCCGGCTGCGGGCGGCGAGCCCGGTCCAGCCGGTACGGGGCGGGGCCCCCGCGGCGCGGGGCCCCCAGACGCTGGGGTCGGCGTCGGCGAGCCGGGAGGCGACGGTCTCGCCGGCCAGCTCGGCGGCGATCCGCCGGGCCGCTCCGGCGAACGGCTCACCGGCGAGCCGCACCCGCACCGGGGACGGTGCGGGTGCGGACGGGCCGCCGGTGGCGGCGGAGCCGAGGTCGGCCCCGTCGCCACCGGGAGTGGCCTCGTTCAACTACTTCGCGGAGTCGAGCTGGCCGCGGACGGTGTCCTGCAGCTCGGTCCAGGACTTCTCGAACTTCTCGACGCCCTCGTTCTCCAGGGTGAGGAACACGTCGTCGAGGTCGATGCCCTGGCCCTCCAGGTCGGTGAAGACCTGCTGCGACGCCCCGGCCGTGTCGGTGACCTTGTCCCCGTCGACCTCACCGTGGTCGGCGAAGGCCAGCAGGGTCTTCTCCGGCATCGTGTTGACGGTGTTGTCCACGACCAGCTCGGACACGTACAGCGTGTCCGGGTAGTCCGGGTTCTTCACCCCGGTGGAGGCCCACAGCGGGCGCTGGGCGTGCGCACCGTGGGCCGCGAGGGCGTCCCAGCGGGCACCGGAGAAGGCGTCGCGGTAGGCGGCGTAGGCCAGCCGCGAGTTCGCGACGGCCGCCTTGCCACGCAGGCCGAGCGCGGCGTCGCCACCGATCTTCTCCAGCCGGCCGTCGATCTCGGAGTCCACCCGGGACACGAAGAACGAGCCGACCGAGTGGATCCGGGACAGGTCCTGCCCGTTCTCCTTCGCCTGCTCCAGACCGGTCAGGTAGGCGTCCATCACGAGCTTGTAGCGCTCGACGGAGAAGATCAGCGTCACGTTCACGCTGATGCCCTCGGCGGTCGCCCGGGTGATGGCCGGCAGGCCCTCCTCGGTCGCCGGGATCTTCACCAGCAGGTTGGGCCGGTCGACGGCCTTGAACAGCTCGCTCGCCTGGGCCGCGGTGCCCTCGGTGTCGTGCGCCAGGCGCGGGTCCACCTCCAGGGAGACCCGGCCGTCGACACCGCCGGTGCGCTCCCACACCCCGGAGAACACGTCGCAGGCCTGCTGGACGTCGGCGACGGTGATCTCGCGGATCGCGGTGTCGACGTCGGCACCGCGGGCGGCGAGCTCGCGGACCTGCTCGTCGTAGGCGGCGCCGTCGGACAGCGCACCGGCGAAGATCGTCGGGTTGGTGGTCACCCCGACGACGTGCTTGTCGTCGATCAGGGCGGCGAGGTTGCCGCTGGCCAGGCGCTCCCGGGACAGGTCGTCGAGCCAGATGGACACCCCGGCCGCGGACAGCGCGGCCAGTCGCTCGTTGGTCATGGTTCGCTCCTCTCAGTCCGACGTCGCGGCGAGGGTCTCCCGCGCGGCGTCGACGACGGTGTCGGGGGTGAAGCCGAACTTCTCGAACAAGGTGGCCTGGTCGGCGCTGGCGCCGAAGTGCTCGATGGAGATCGAGCGCCCGGCCTCGCCGACGACGGCGTGCCACGGCATCGCGATGCCGGCCTCGACCGACACCCGGGCCTTCACCGCGGGCGGCAGGACCGAGTCGCGGTAGGCCTGGTCCTGCTCGGCGAACCACTCGAAACAGGGCAGCGACACGACACGGGTGCCGATGCCGTCGGCCTCCAGCTTCTTCCGTGCCGCGACCGCGAGGTGCAGCTCGGAGCCGGTCGCGACGATCAGGACCTGCGGGACGCCGGTGGAGGCCTCCTCGAGCACGTAACCACCGCGGGCGACGCCCTCGGCGGAGGTGCCGGCCAGTGTCGGCACGTTCTGCCGGGTCAGCGCGAAGCCGACCGGGCCGCCGTCGGGCCGCTCCAGGGCGGCCTTCCAGCCGTACACGGTCTCGTTGGCGTCGCCGGGGCGGACCACCGACAGGCCGGGGATCGCGCGCAGCGACGCCAGGTGCTCGATCGGCTGGTGGGTCGGGCCGTCCTCGCCCAGGCCGATCGAGTCGTGGGTCCACACGTAGATCGGGTTGGTCTTCATCAGCGCCGCGAGCCGCACGGACGGGCGCATGTAGTCGGAGAAGACCAGGAACGTGCCGCCGTAGGCGCGGGTGGGGCCGTGCAGGGCGATGCCGTTGAGGACCGCGCCCATGGCGTGCTCACGGACACCGAAGTGCAGCGTGCGCCCGTACGGCGAGGTGGACCACATACCGGTCGAGGCCGACTTCGGGCCGAACGAGTCGACGCCCTTCATGGTGGTGTTGTTCGACTCGGCGAGGTCGGCCGAGCCGCCCCACAGCTCCGGCAGCACCTCGGCGAGCGCGCCGAGCACCGAACCGGACGCCTTGCGGGTCGCCAGCCCCTTCTCGTCGACGTCGAACGACGGCAGCGCGGACTCCCAGCCCTCGGGCAGCTTCTTGGCGAGCAGCCGGTCGAGCAGCTGCTTGCGCTGCGGCTCGCGCTGCGCCCACTCGTCGAAGGTGCCCTGCCAGGTGTCGTGGGCGGCGCGCGAGCGCTCGCCGACCGCGCGGGTGTGGGCGAGGACGTCGTCGTCGACCTCGAACTCCTGGTCCGGGTCGAACCCGAGGACCTTCTTGACCTCGCGGACCTCGTCGTCGCCCAGCGCGGCACCGTGCGCGGCGCCGGTGTTCATCTTGTTCGGCGACGGGTAGCCGATCACCGTCCGCAGGATGATGATCGACGGGCGGTCGGTCTCGGCCTTCGCGGCCTCCAGCGCGGCGAGGATGCCGGTGACGTTCTCGCCGCCCTCGACGACCTGCACGTGCCAGTTGTAGGCCTCGTAGCGCTTGGCCGTGTCCTCGTTGAGGGCGATGTTGGTGTCGTCCTCGATGGAGATCTCGTTCGCGTCGTAGATCACCGTGAGGTTGCCCAGCTCCTGGCGACCGGCCAGCGACGACGCCTCGGAGGTGACGCCCTCCTCGATGTCGCCGTCGGAGGCGATCACGTAGATCTGGTGGTCGAACGGCGAGGCATCCTCGGGGGCGTCCGGGTCGAACAGGCCGCGCTCGCGGCGGGCCGCGATCGCCATGCCGACGGCCGAGGACAACCCCTGGCCCAGCGGGCCGGTGGTCATCTCGACACCGCGGGTGTGGCCCCACTCCGGGTGGCCCGGGGTCAGCGAGCCCCACTTCCGCAGCTGCTCCAGGTCCTCCCGCTCCAGGCCGTAGCCGGCCAGGAAGAGCTGGATGTAGAGGGTGAGGCTGGAGTGCCCGGCGGACAGGACGAACCGGTCGCGGCCCATCCAGTCGGGGTCGGCCGGGTCGTGCCGCATGACGCGCTGGAACAGCGTGTACGCCAGCGGGGCCAGGCTCATCGCGGTGCCGGGGTGTCCGCTGCCGCACTTCTGGACCGCGTCCGCGGCCAGTACACGAACGGTGTCCACGGCCCTGCGGTCGAGGTCGGTCCAGTCGTCGGGGACGTGCGCGCGGGTGAGCGCGGCGACGGCGCCGTCCCCGGCGTGGGGGGACGTAGCGGTGTCGGACAAGGCGATGGCTCCTGTACTCGCGTCGACGAATGTCGGTCTGCCGGTCGTGGATCCGGATGCCCGCCCGGTGGTCGCGGCCGTTCCGCGGCGGCGACGTCGGCGGGTGTGTGGTGCGACCCGGATCACCTGGCGGCATCGTCGCCGCCCCGACGCGGAACACCCTACTGCTCACGCCCGCGGCCTGCGGCTTTGCGCCTCGTGGCGATCGGCGGACCGGGCCGCCGGTGTCGGCGTACCCGGCGGGCCCGCGGCGCATGCCACCGGTTAGCATCGACGCGCTGTAGAACTAGGGAGGTCGCCACCGCGGCGACCACCCCGTGTCCACGGCACCGAGCCGGTGCGGCCCCTCGGGCGGCGCGGCACGGGATCACTACGTCGAACCGAGCGAGGTACGGACAGGTGAGCGCACCCGCGTCAGGGCGGAGCCGGGCCGACGAGGCCGGTGTCCCGGCCGAGCACGTCCCGGCCGGGCCGGACGCCGCGCCGGCGGCGACGCCCCCCGCGACGACCGTGGTGGTGCCGCCGGCACCGACCGGGCGTCTCGCGCGCGTCCGCGCCACGGTGGCGGCCTATCTGGGCCTCACCAAGACGCGGATCATCGAGCAGCTGCTCGTGGTCACCGTGCCCGCCATGTTCCTGGCCCAGCGCGGTGTGCCCTCGCTGGTGCTGATCGCGGCCACCCTGGTCGGCGGCGCGATGGCCGCGGCCGCGGCCCACGCGCTGAACTGCGTCGTGGACGCCGACATCGACCAGAAGATGGCGCGTACCGCCCGCCGCCCGCTGGCGAGGGGACAGGTCCCCACCCGCAACGCGCTGGTGTTCGGCCTGGTCCTGGCCGCGCTGAGCTCGGTGTGGCTGGGCCTGACCACGAACTGGCTGGCCGCCGTGCTGTCGCTGGCCGCGATCGCGTTCTACGTGCTCGTCTACACGATGCTGCTCAAGCGGCGGACCTCGCAGAACATCGTGTGGGGCGGCGCCGCGGGCTGCATGCCGGTGGTGATCGGCTGGGCCGCGGTGACCGGCACCGTCGAGTGGCCCGCGCTGGTCATGTTCGGTGTGATCTTCTTCTGGACGCCGCCGCACTTCTGGGCGCTGGCGATGCGCTACCGCGAGGACTACGCCGCCGCCGGGGTGCCGATGCTCCCGGTCGTCGCGCCCGCGCCGGCGGTGTCGGTGCGGATCGTGGTCTACAGCTGGGTGATGGTGGCCTGGAGCCTGCTCCTGCTGCCGGCGACGTCGTGGGTGTACCTCGCGGTGGCGCTGCTCGGCGGGGCGTACTTCGTGTACCGGGCGCACCGGCTGCACCACCAGGTGAGGTCCGGCGGCGAGATCTCCCCGATGCCGCTGTTCCACCTGTCGAACATCTACCTGTGCGTGCTGTTCGCGGCGATCGCCGTCGACGCCGCGCTGGGGCTGCCGGTCCTGTTCTGACCCCGGCACCGGCAGCCCCGGTGGCCGCGCTCAGCGCAGCAGGTGCGGGGTCTCCCACTCCGCGCCCAGCACGTGGTGGTCCAGGAACGCCCACACCGTGCGGTACCAGACCTTCGCGTGGTTCGGTGCGAGCACCCAGTGGTTCTCGTCGGGGAAGTACAGGAACCGGTGCGGGTTCGCCGCTGGGTCGGCCTGCCGGGACACCAGGTCCCACCACAGCCGCAGTCCTTCGCCGATCGGGACCCGGTGGTCGCGGTCGCCGTGGATCACCAGCATCGGGGTGACGATCGCGTCGGCGTGGTGGTGCGGGCTGTTGGCCTGCGCCATCGCCGGGGTCATCTCGGTGAGCCAGTACTCGGCGTGGTCGGTCGTCGGCCCGAACTGGTCGAGCGCCCACAGGCTGGCGTGGGTGACGACCGCGGCGAACCGGTCGGTGTGCCCGGCCACCCAGTTCGCCATGTAGCCGCCGAAGGAGCCGCCCATCGCCGCGGTGCGGGTGCCGTCGACCTCCGGCCGGGCGACGGCGGCGTCGGTGGCGGCCATCAGGTCGGTGAACGGCGCGTCGCCCCAGGCGCCCCAGCCGCGCTGGACGAAGTCCTGGCCGTAGCCGGTCGACAGCGCCGGGTCGGGCAGCAGCACCGCCCAGCCACGGGCCGCCATCAGCCACGGGTTCCACCGCCACGACCAGGCGTTCCAGCTGGCGAGTGGGCCGCCGTGGATCCACAGCAGCAGGGGCGCCGGGTGCCCGGTGTCGGCGCCGTCGGGCAGGACCAGCCAGGCGCGGACCCGGGTGCCGTCGGCCGCGGTGGTCTCCAGCTCGGTGAGCGTGCCCGGCAGCGCGGGCGCCGCGGCGGGGGCGGGCAGGAGCTCGGGGTCGGCGTCGCGGCCGTCGGCGGGGACGCGGACCGGGGCCGGAGGCGCGTCGTAGGCGTGGCGCAGCGCGTAGACCCATCGCCCGTCCGGCGACGGGCACGGGTCGGAGTAGGTGCCGTGGTCACCGGTGAGCCGGGTGACGGTGTCGTCCTCCGGGGTCGTGCCCAGGTCGACCCGGAACAGCGGGCCGCGGCCGTCGGAGTCGGCGGTGACCACGAGCGCCGACCCGTCGCGCGTCCAGCGGGCCGCCGTCGGCCAGCGATCCCAGCCCGGTGCCACCGGGCGCGGCGCGCCCCCGGCGAGCGGCACCAGGACCAGGTCGATCCGCGGCGCGACCTCCGGGGTGGAGACGCGTTCGCGCAGGGCGACGACGGTCCGCCCGTCCGGGCTGATCCGGGGCGCGCCGTACTCGTGGCCGTCGTCGTCGGTCAGGTCGCGGTGCTCCCCGGTCGCGGTGTCGACCACGACCAGGCCGGGCCGCCAGGTGCCGTGACCGTGCGCGCGGTACCAGCCGGTCACCACCGAGCCGCCGTCGGGGGAGACGTCGAACGCGGTCTCGTCCAGCGCGCGGCCGGGTGCCGGCGTGAGGTCCGTCCACGGGTCCGTGTCCTCCGGACGGGCCAGGAGCAGCCGTTCCTCGGCCGGGCCGAGGTCGTGGTCCCAGTGCCGCACCGGGTAGCCGGTGTGCAGGATCGCGGTGACCTTGCCCTCGGTGCGCGCGGTGCGGCGCTGCTCGTCGTCGTCGGTCGTCACCGCGCCGGGCAGCGTGGGGGAGGACACGACGACCGTCCCCGCCTCGGCGGCGACGGCGACCGCGGAGATCCCGCCGGGCCGCGACCCGGCGGGCCCGGCCTCACCGCCGGCCGCGGGCAGCCGCCACAGCGAGGTCGGCGGCTCGGCCTCGCCCGCCGTGTCCGGGTCCGGCCGGGCCGACCGGAACAGCAGGTCACCGTCGGGGGTGAAGACCGGCCCGGACTCGCCGGCCGCCCCCCGGGTCAGCCGCCGCGCCGGGGCCTCGCCCGCGGGGTCGACCTCCCACAGCGCGGTCCGGTAGCGGGTGCCGTCGGCGTCGAGCTCGGCGACCCCGGTGACCAGCCGCGTGCCGTCGGGGGACAGGGCGAGCCCGCCGAGGCGGGGGAGCGCGACGTAGGCGTCGAGGTCGTGGAAGGCGGTGTCGGTCACGCCGTCGGTTCTACCGCACACCGCGCGGCGGACCGACCCCGTTCCGGACCCGTCAGGGGACGAGCAGCACCTTGCCGGTGGTGCGGCGGCCCTGCAGGTCGTCGTGCGCGGTGCGGGCGTCCGCCAGGTCGTAGCGGTGCCCGATCCGCACGTCGAGGCGGCCCGCGGCGACGTCGCCGTAGACGGCGGCGGCGCGGGTGCGCAGCTCGTCGGTGGTGGCGATGTAGTCGAACAGCTTCGGGCGGGTCAGGTACAGCGACCCGGCCGCGTTGAGCCGCTGCGGGTCGAACGGCTCGACCGGGCCGGACGCGGCGCCGTAGAGCACGAGCGTGCCGCGGGGGCGCACCGAGGCGAGGCTCGCGTCGAAGGTGCTGCGCCCGACCGAGTCGAACGCGGCGTCCACGCCCGCGCCGCCGGTGAGGTCGCGGACGGCGGCGGCGAGGTCGTCGACGGCGGTGTAGTCGATCACCTCGGCGGCGCCGGCGCCGCGGGCCAGCTCGGCCTTCTCCGGCGTCGACGTCGTCGCGATCACCCGGGCGCCCTTCGCGACGGCCAGCTGGGTGAGCAGCAGCCCGACGCCACCGGCGGCGGCGTGCAGCAGGATCGTCTCCCCGCCGTGCAGCGGGAAGCAGTCGTTGACCAGGAAGTGGGCGGTCATGCCCTGCAGCGCCGCACCGACCGCGACGTCGTCGGCGACGCCCTCGGGCACCGGGACGGCCTTCGCCCAGGGCACGGCGACCTGCTCGGCGTAGCTGCCCAGGGTGTTGGCCCAGGCGATGCGATCCCCGACCGCGACACCGTCGACGTCCGCGCCCAGCGCGGTGACCCGGCCCGCACCCTCCAGTCCGGCGACGTACGGCGTCTCCATCGGGTAGATGCCCTCGCGCTGGTAGGTGTCGATGAAGTTCACCCCGGCCGCGGCGACCTCCACCAGCACCTCGCCCGGACCCGGGACCGGGGCGTCGGTGTCGACCACCTCCAGCACCTCGGACCCGCCGGGCTCGCTCACCCGTACCGCACGCATGTGTCCTCCTCGTCGCTCGCCGCTGCTGACGGGCCCGATCATGCCCTCACGCGTCGCGGCGGAGCATCCGGGACACGAGCACGACCGCGGCGGCGGCGAACCAGCCCGCCGCGAGCCCGGTGCTCGACACGAGCCCGGCGGTCGGCAGCGGGTCGCGCAGCACGTCGACCCCGGCGGCCCAGCTGTCGGTGAGCAGGAACGGGCGGATCGGCTCCAGGGCGGGGATCGCGCCGAGCACCCCGGACAGGATGATCCCGCCGAGCACCGAGGACAGCACCACCAGCGGGTGCTCGGTGAACGACGACACCGCCAGCGCCACCGCGCCGACCGCGGCGAGCTGACCCAGCGTCCACAGCGCGGCCAGGGCGATCCGGCCGGCCGCTGACGTCAGGTCCAGCACCGAGCCGGACATCGTCAGCAGCGCGCCGCCGTCGCCGACGACCGCGGGGGGCCCGATCAGCGCCCACCCCGCCACCAGCCCGACCACGCAGACCACCGCGACCGCGACCGCGGCCACCACCAGCACCCCGAACGCCTTCATCGCGACCAGCCGCAGCCGCCCCACCGGGGCCAGCAGCAGCCCGCGCAGGGTGCCGTGCTGGGCCTCCCCGGCGATCGCGTCCGCCGCCGCGACGGTGACCACCAGCGGCAGCAGCAGCGCCATCAGCAGGGTCAGCGCCGCGACGGGCAGGGTCAGCCCGTTGCCGACGACCTCCGAGAGCAGGCCGCGGCGCGGCCCGTCGGCCAGCACGAGCCCGACCGCCATCAGGACCGGCACCGCCCCGAGCAGCGCGACCATCACCCAGGTCCGGGGCCTCCGCAGCACCCAGCGCAGCTCGGCACCGAGCAGCCGACGCCACGACACCGGCCGGGGCGGGGCGCTCACGCGTCGCCCTCGGTGATCCGGGTGAACAGCTCCTCCAGGCCGGTGCGGCGCCGGGCCAGCCCGTGCACCGACACTCCGGCCCCGACGAGGCCGGCGAACAGCCGCGGCCCGTCGGCGTCGGCGGCCAGGACGACGGCCGCGCCCTCGGCCCGGGCGTCGGCGCCCGCGGCCCCGAGCTCCCGCAGCGCCGTCGCCGGGTCGGTGGTCGCGATCTCCCAGTCGCCGTCGGCGGCGCCGAGCAGCCGGTCCAGCGGTCCCGTCGCGAGCAGCGTCCCCTGCTTGAGCACGGCCACGTGCGTGCACACCGCCTCGACCTCCGGCAGCAGGTGCGACGACAGCAGCACCGTCGCCCCGCCCGCCCGCAGCTCGGCGACGATCGTCCGGATCTCCCGTGTCCCTGCCGGGTCGAGGCCGTTGGTGGGTTCGTCGAGCACGACGAGCCGCCGCGGGACGAGCAGCGCCGCGGCCAGCCCGAGGCGCTGCTTCATCCCGAGGGAGTAGCCGCGGAACCGGCGCCCGGCGGCCGCGGCCAGCCCGACCCGCTCCAGTGCCGCCTCCACCGCGGGCCGCACCTCGCCCGGCGCGAGCCGCGGCTCGGTCGCCGCGACCCGGCGCAGGTTCTCCCGCCCGGACAGGAACGGGTGGAACCCCGGCCCCTCGACCAGCGCGCCCACGTCGGGGAGCGTCGTGGCGAGCCCACCCGGTACCGGGAGCCCGAGCAGCTCGACGCTGCCCGAGGTCGGCGTGGTCAGCCCGAGCAGCATCCGGATCAGCGTCGTCTTGCCCGAGCCGTTGGGGCCGAGCATCCCGAACACCGACCCGGCCGGGACGTCGAGGTCCACGCCGTCGACGGCGGTGACCCGCCCGAACACCTTGCGCAGGTCCCGGACGCGGGCGGCCGGGTGCTGCTCGTCCGCGGCCCCGTCCGCCACGTGGCCGGCGGGGGCGGTGCGGGTGGTCGTCACCGGGCCAGGGCCTCGCCGAGGACGTCCGGGCCGACGGCACCGGCGGCGACGCGGCCGTCGCCGGCCAGGATCGCCGAGCCCGCGTTCGTGGTGATCTCGCGGCCGGAGCCCCACGGTCCGGACACCGGGGTGCCGAGCCCGGACAGGTCCGGGCCCCGCTGGTCGCCGGAGCGCTGCGGGACGCGGCCGACGACCACGGTGTCCCAGCCCTCGCCGACGACGGTCGGCGCGGCGGCCCGTGCGGGCGTGCCGCCGGGGCCCCCGGGGCCGGGCTGCTCCACCGTCCCGGCGGTGCCGTCGCGGACGGTGGCGCCGGGCGGCGGGGTGAAGGTGAACAGGGCCGGGTCCTGCGGGCCGAACGTGACGTCGTCGAACCCGATCCGCAGCACCGGGTCGGTCCCGGCGCCGAGGACGGTCAGCTCCAGCGGGGTCCGGGTCTGCGCGTCGACGGCGGCGCGGACCTCGCGCAGCACGGTGCGCTCACCGGGCTCCGGCGCCAGGACCAGGGTGTAGGCGGGGCGGCCGGCGACCTCGGTGGTGCCGTCGACCCGCAGCACGCTGGTGGCGCCCAGCCGCGCCACGACGGTCCGGGCGACCTCGGCCGGGTTTTTCGCGGCGTCGGCGTCCGGGGTGTGTCCCCGGCTCGGGAACCGGGTCGCGGTGCGGTCGGTGGAGTCGTAGGCCCAGGTCGTGGCGCCGTCGCGGACGTAGGTGCGCTCGCCGTCGTCGTTGGGGACGGCGAGGCGGCCGTCGCCCGTCCCGTCGGACCAGACCCGCGCGGTGGAGGTGCCGTCGGTCAGCCCGTCGGAGGGGAGTCCCGGCACGGCGGGAAGCCCCAGCCGGTTGTCGACGGCGACGGTGCCGGCCAGCGCGACCGGCTCCGCGGCGACGACCGAGGCGACGAGCTGCTCCGGGGTGACGGGCGGCAGCTCGGGGGCGGCGGAGGCCCGCGTGGTGAGCAGGCCCGCCGACAGCGACGCGGTGAGGGCGACGGCGAGGGCGGCCGCGAGGACCACGGCGATCCCGCCGCGTCGCAACCGGGATGCGGAGGTCATGGCTCCAGAGTGCCCGAGTGTCACCCGATCGTGCAGCGGCCGGTCGGACCGACTCAGACCGACGCGGCGGCGGGCTCCGGCGCGGCGGTGTCCGCCGGGTCGCCGGTCGGGGTGGCGCGGGGGTCGACGGGGGCCGGGCGGGTCGCGGTACCGGCCCACACCCAGGCGGCCGCGGCGGCGGTCAGCCCGGCGCCGAGCACGTGCAGCGACACCAGCAGCTCCGGGACCCCGAGGGCGTACTGGACCCCGCCGAGCGCGCCCTGGGCGAGGACGACCACGACGAGCACCCGGAACCGGCGCACCAGCGCCCGCGGGGCGGACACCGCGTGCAGCAGGAACCCGAGCCCGACCAGGGTGCCGAGGTAGAGGAACAGCGTGTCCACGTGCAGCTGCGCGAGCGCGGGGATCGGCACGTCCAGGCGCGGGGTCTCCGGGTCTCCGCCGTGCGGGCCGGCCGCGGTGACCAGGGTCCCCGCGACGAGCAGGACGCCCAGCACGGCGGTGGAGAACAGCACCAGCCCACGCCCGCCGGCGGGCACGGTGCGGGTCACCGGGCCGTCGGCCTCGCCTGCGGCTCCGACGAGCAGCACCGCGAACCAGACCAGCACCATCGAGGCCAGGAAGTGCAGCATCACCGTCCACCAGGCCAGCCCGAGCAGCACGGTGATCCCGCCGATGACGGCCTGCGCGACGACGCCGAGCGGCATCGCCAGGGCCAGCCCGGTGAGGCGGCGGCGGCGCGGCCGGGTGTACAGCGCGCCGAGCAGCGCCGCGCCCGCGGTGAGCACCACCAGGATGCCGAGCAGCCGGTTGGAGAACTCGATCCACATGTGCAGCGGCGCGATCTCGGCGTGGTCGACCGGGATCATGCTGCCCGGCTCGCACTGCGGCCAGGTCGAGCAGCCGAGGCCGGAACCGGTGACCCGGACCACCGAGCCGGTCACGCCGATCCCGATCTGGGCGACGAGGTTCGCGATCGCCAGCCGGCGCATCAGCACCGGCGGGGTGGAGGGCACGCGCGACAGCAGCACACTACGCATCGTAGAAGACGGGGCTCAGGTCCAGCGCACCAGCCGCGACGCCGCCACCCCGGCGACGACCGCCCAGCCGGTCAGCACCAGCAGCGGCCCGGCCGCGGGGAACTCGCCCGCGCCGAGGGCCGAGCGCAGCGCCTCGGCCAGCGCGCCCGAGGGCAGCCACGGCGCGAGCGCCGCCAGCGGCCCCGGCAGGTCCGCGACCGGCACGACGATCCCACCGGCCAGGAGCAGCGCGAACCACACCAGGTTGGCGACGGCGAGCACGATCTCCGCGCGCAGCGTCCCGCCCAGCAGGATGCCCAGCGCCCCGAACGCGGCCGCGCCCAGCAGCACCGCCAGCGCGGCGCCGTCGAGCCGGGCACCGGCCGGGGACCACCCCAGCAGCGCCGCCAGCACGCCGAGCAGCACCACCTGGATCACGACGACGGCGGCGACCGCGGCCAGCCGCCCGCACACCAGCAGCCAGCGGGGCAGCGCCGTCGCGGCCAGCCTGCGCAGCGCCCCGTAGCGGCGGTCGAAGCCGAGCGCGATGGCCTGGCTGGTGAACGCCGAGCTCATCACGGCCAGCGCCAGCATGGAGGCGAACAGCCACGCCACCCGCGGCTCCGGGGCGGGCACCGCCGGGACGAGCGTGAGCCCGGCGAGCAGGGCCGCCGGGATGAGCAGGGTGAGCAGCACCTGCTCGGCGTTGCGCAGCGCGAGCCGGGTCTCCAGGCCACCCTGGGCCCGCAGCATGGTGAGCGCGTTGCCACGGCCGGGGGCGGGGGTGAACAGGCCCTCGGGGAAGGGGGTCGTCACGAGCGCAGCTCCCGTCCGGTGAGGTCGAGGAAGACGTCCTCCAGGCTGCGGCGCACGACCTGGACGTCGTCGGCGAGCACGCCCTGGTCGGCGCACCACGAGGTGATGGCGGAGAGTGCGCCAGGGTCGATCCGGCCGCGGACCCGGTAGCGGCCGGGGGCAGTCTCGCAGCTGGCGTAGCCGGCGGGCAGCCGGGCGTCGAGACCGGCGACGTCCATCCCGGGCCGGGCCCGGAACCGCAGCTCGGTCTGGTCGCCCGCGGTGAGCTGGGCGGGCGAGCCGTGTGCGACGACCCGGCCGTGGTCGATGATCACGACGTCGTCGGCGAGCTGCTCGGCCTCGTCCATCAGGTGGGTGGTCAGCAGCACCCCGACGCCGTCGCGGCGCAGCGCCCGGACCAGGTCCCACACCAGGTGGCGGGCCTGCGGGTCCAGACCGGCGGTCGGCTCGTCGAGGAACACCAGCTCGGGGCGCCCGACGACGGCGCAGGCCAGCGCCAGGCGCTGCTGCTCCCCACCGGACAGCCGCTTGTACGGGGTGCCCGCCCGCGGGCGCAGGCCGAGCACGTCGATGAGCATGTCGACGTCGAGCGGGTGCGCGGCGCAGTCCGCGACCAGGTGCAGCATCTCCCCGGTCCGAACGGCCGGGTAGGCGCCGCCGCCCTGCGGCATGACGCCCACCCGGGGGCGGACGGCCTCGTCGGCCGGGTCGTGACCGAGGACCCGCACCCGTCCGGCCGAGGGCGCCCGGAACCCGGTGCACACCTCGACGGTCGAGGACTTGCCGGCGCCGTTCGGGCCGAGCAGGGCGAGCACCTCGCCGCGGGCGAGGTCGAGGTCGATGCCGTCGACGGCGGTCGTGGGTCCGTAGCGCACGACGAGGCCGCGGATCTCCAGGGCGGCGCTCACCGGGCGGGCTCCGGGTCCGACGGCGCGCGGGTCCCGGCGGTGGCGCCGCCCGGGGTGCCGGTGCCGTCGTCCGGGCGGGCCGGGTCACCGGCGTCACCGGCGTCACCGGGGGAGCGGATCAGCCGGGCGACCACGTACAGGGCGAGGGTGTACATGGCGGCGCCCGCGGTGATGGCCAGCGGCAGCTGGAACCCGCGGAAGAAGAAGTCGGCGCCGGTGGGCGGCACGGCCAGCGCGAGCACGACCGACAGCAGCAGCAGGCCGCGGCGGTAGAACGGCATCGCCCGGGTCACGACCAGCGGCAGCAGCGCCCAGAACAGGTACCAGGGGTGCACGACCGGGCCGAGCAGCACGACGGCGCCGAGCCCGAGGCCGGTGCCGGTGACCGGGTCGACCTTCCCGCGCAGGCAGCCGAGCAGCAGCACGACCACGATCACCGCGATCGGCAGCACGAACAGGCTGCGCATCAGGCCCATCGTGGTCTCGGTGTGGTCGCCGAGCCCGGCGAGCCGGCCGACCTGCCCGGCGAGCAGCCCCAGGTTGGTGCTGATCGACATGGGCGAGATGAGCACGCTGGGTGCGGACAGCCCGCGCACCCAGTTGAACCCCAGCCCGGTGGCCAGGCTGAAGAAGGTGAGCACGGCCGCGGCGATCGCGGACAGCCAGGCCGTCATCACGGCCCAGTCGAGGAGCCTGCCGCCGCGCCTGCGGACCAGGTACACGCCGACGAAGCCGAGCGCGAGCAGCGCCGGGAGCTTCACCGAGGCCGCGGCGACGATCAGCGCGGCACCGCCGGTGATCCGCCACCACGGCCGGACGGTGTCGTCGCGCCCGAGCATCACCCAGAGCCCGAGCAGCAGCAGCGGCAGCATGATCGACTCGTTGTGGATCCCGCTGACCATGTGGAACAGCACCAGCGGGTTCGCCGCGCCGAGCCACAGGACCAGGCCGGCGTCGAGGTCGAACCGGGAGGCCAGCCGGGGCAGCACCCACACCATCAGGGCGACGCCGAGCAGCGCGAGCAGCCGGTGCTCGAGGATGCCGAGCACCACGTTCTCCCCGGACAGCGCGGTGATCCCGCGGCCGAGGCCGAGGAACAGCGGGCCGTAGGGCGCCGGGGTGTCGCGCCAGACCGTGGGGATCCCGCGGACCAGCGGGTCGTCGATGCCGAGCGCCTGCGCGGGACCGATCGAGTACGGATCGATCCCGCGGGCGAGCGTCGCGCTCTGGGCGAGGTAGCTGTAGATGTCCTTGGAGAACATCGGCGGCGCCAGCGCCAGCGGCACCCCCCACAGGATCGCGGTGCGGCCGAGCTCGCGGCGCTCGGGCGCGGGGTGGTGCGCTCCGCGGGTGGTGAGCATCCGGGCGATCCACAGCCAGGCCGTGACCACCATGAGCAGGCCCGCGTAGGTGACGGCGATCGCGAGGGTGACGTTGCGCGAGGGGAGCCCGATCACGCGCAGCCCGTTGAGCGGGTTCGGTACCGGGAACGCCCCGGAGCCCAGCGCGCTGATCCCCATCAGCAGGGCGCCGGTCAGACCGAGGATCCGCGCGATCCGGGCCTGCTCACGCAGGCCGCGCCGGGCCGGGTGGCCGGTCGACGGCGGTGTGGCGGGGGGATCGGACGGCGCCGCACGCGTCGGGGGGTCGTCGCGCCCGGGCGGGGCGACCTCGGGCGTCACCATGGGAGGAGAGGTTAGTGGTGCGGTGACGGGGGGTCCGGTACCGGCCCTCACCTGCGGGTGGAGTGAGCCCGGTCACCACGGCGGGGGGTCTGTTTTGCCGTGCCGGGCCATATACGCAACACTGATGTTGTGAAAACGGACCGGACAGCGCCGCGGCGCCTCGACGACCCTGCCTGCGGGCACGGCGTCGGCGGCGACGCCGTGGTGCCCGTCGGGTCCGGCACGGGTACCCGCGCACTCGTGGCGCGGGTGCTCATGGAGCAGGGTCCGGTCACGGCCGCCGTCGTGGCGGCCGAGCTGGAGCTCACCGAGGCCGCCGTGCGCCGGCACCTCGACGCGCTGATCGCCGACGGCGAGGCGGAGGTCCGGGCCCCGGCCCGGTCCGCCCGTCCGCGCGGCCGGGGCCGTCCGGCCCGGGAGTACCTGCTCACCGACACGGGCCGGGTCCGGTTCGGGCACGGGTACGACGACCTGGCCACCCAGGCACTGCGCTTCCTCGCCGAGACGGCGGGGGAGGAGGCGGTCGACGCCTTCGCCCGGCACCGGGTGCGCGAGCTGCTCGGGTCCGACCTCGACGCGGTGACCGCTCCGGCGGAGCCCGCGCAACGGGTCGAAGCGCTGGCCCGGGTGCTCAGCGCCCGTGGCTACGCTGCGCAGGCCCGCCACGGCGGCTTCGGGGTGCAGCTGTGCCAGCACCACTGCCCGGTGGCCCACGTGGCCACCGAGTTCCCGGAGCTCTGCGAGGCCGAGACGCGTGCCTTCGCCGAGCTCCTGGGCACGCACGTGCAGCGGCTGGCCACGATCGCCCGCGGCGACGCCGCGTGCACCACACACGTCCCGCTCGAGGATCCCGAACTCCTCGCGCGGGCGAGAGGTAAGAAGCAAGGCCGTTCCGTCACCGTGAGTGGAAGACCCACTGCGCAGGTGCGGCAGGTGCAAGAAGAAGGGGGCCCCGCCGACGGCGGGACCCTCTCCCACCACGGTCCCCGAAAGGGAGGCAGTCCTTATGACGACCACTCCTGATGTGCGCACCGAGCTCACGCAGGAGGAGACGATCGCGGCGCTCGGCCGGTACGACTTCGGCTGGGCCGACTCCGACGAGGCGGGCTCCATCGCGAAGCGTGGCCTGTCCTCCGAGGTCGTCGCCGACATCTCCCGCCTGAAGAGCGAGCCCGAGTGGATGCTGGAGTTCCGGCAGAAGGCGCTCGACATCTTCGGCAAGAAGCCGATGCCGCGCTGGGGCTCCGACCTGTCCGGGATCGACTTCGACAACATCAAGTACTTCGTGCGCTCCTCGGAGAAGCAGGCCGCCACCTGGGACGACCTGCCCGAGGACATCAAGAACACCTACGACAAGCTGGGGATCCCGGAGGCCGAGAAGGCCCGCCTGGTCTCCGGTGTCGCCGCGCAGTACGAGTCCGAGGTCGTCTACCACTCGATCCGCGAGGACCTCGAGCAGCAGGGCGTCATCTTCCTGGACACCGACACCGCGCTGAAGGAGCACCCGGAGCTGTTCCGGGAGTACTTCGGCTCGGTCATCCCGTCCGGTGACAACAAGTTCTCCGCCCTGAACTCCGCGGTCTGGTCCGGTGGCTCGTTCATCTACGTGCCGCCGGGCGTGCACGTCGACATCCCGCTGCAGGCCTACTTCCGGATCAACACCGAGAACATGGGCCAGTTCGAGCGGACGCTGATCATCGTCGACGAGGGTGCCTACGTGCACTACGTCGAGGGCTGCACCGCGCCGATCTACAAGACCGACTCGCTGCACTCGGCCGTCGTCGAGATCGTGGTCAAGAAGGGCGGCCGCTGCCGCTACACCACGATCCAGAACTGGTCGAACAACGTCTACAACCTGGTCACCAAGCGCGCCAAGGCCGAGGAGGGCGCGACCATGGAGTGGGTCGACGGCAACCTCGGCTCCAAGGTGACCATGAAGTACCCGGCCGTGTGGCTGATGGGCGAGCACGCCAAGGGCGAGGTCCTCTCGATCGCGTTCGCGGGCGAGGGCCAGCACCAGGACGCCGGCGCCAAGATGGTCCACCTCGCGCCCAACACCTCCTCGACGATCGTGTCGAAGTCGGTGGCGCGCGGCGGCGGGCGTACGTCCTACCGCGGCCTGATCCAGGTCAACCCGCGGGCACGCAACTCCCGCTCGACGGTGAAGTGCGACGCGCTGCTGGTCGACACGATCTCGCGCTCGGACACCTACCCCTACGTCGACATCCGCAACGACGACGTGTCGATGGGGCACGAGGCCACCGTCTCCAAGGTCTCGGACGACCAGCTCTTCTACCTGATGAGCCGCGGTCTGACCGAGGACGAGGCCATGGCCATGGTCGTGCGCGGGTTCGTCGAGCCCATCGCGCGCGAGCTGCCGATGGAGTACGCGCTGGAGCTGAACCGGCTGATCGAACTGCAGATGGAGGGTTCCGTCGGATGACGACGAGTGACGTTGCCGGCCTCGCGCCCGAGCTGAAGGGCGCCAAGGAGGGGCAGGGCGAGGTCCCGATCGCCTCGGCCGGCGAGCGCTTCCAGTCCTTCGACGTGGAGGCGTTCGAGGTCCCCGGTGGCCGCGAGGAGAACTGGCGGTTCACCCCGCTGCGCCGGCTCAAGGGCCTGCACGACGGCAGTGCCGCGTTCGAGGGCACCGCGCCGGTCTCGGTCACCGAGGCCGCCGGGGTGACCGTCGAGAAGGTCGGCCGCGACGACGCCCGGATCGGCGAGGGCGGTGTCCCGTTCGACCGGGTCGCCGCCGCGGCCTGGTCCGGGTTCGGCGAGGCCACCCTGGTCACCCTGGACGGGGAGAAGCTCGACCCGGTGACCGTCACCGTGGACGGCCCCGGCGAGGGCGTCACGGCGGCCGGCCACCTGCACATCCGCACCACCCCGCACACGCAGGCCACGGTCGTCGTGGTGCACCGGGGGTCGGGCGTGCTGGCCGACAACACCGAGGTCGTCCTGGGCGACGGCTCGCAGCTCACGCTGGTCGTGACCGAGGAGTGGGCCGACGACGCCGTGCACGTGGGCGCCGAGCACTACTCGATCGGGCGCGACGCCACCCTGCGGGCCACCACGGTCCAGCTGGGCGGCGACCTGGTCCGGGTCTCCTCGACCGTGCGCTACGCCGGCCCCGGCGGCGACGCCGAGCTCGTCGGGCTCGGCTTCACCGACGCCGGCCAGCACCTCGAGCAGCGGCTGCTGGTGGACCACGCGGTGCCGAACTGCAAGTCCAACGTGCTCTACAAGAACGCGCTGCAGAGCCTGACGAAGGACTCCTCGCACGTGGTGTGGATCGGCGACGTGCTGATCCGGGCCGCCGCCGAGAACACCGAGACCTTCGAGTTCAACCGGAACCTGGTGCTCACCGAGCACTGCCGCGCCGACTCCGTGCCCAACCTGGAGATCGAGACCGGCGAGATCGTGAGCGCGGGCCACGCCAGCGCCACCGGCCGGTTCGACGACGAGCAGCTGTTCTACCTGCGCAGCCGCGGCATCCCCGAGGACCAGGCGCGTCGCCTGGTCGTCCGCGGGTTCTTCGGCGAGGTCCTGAACAAGATCACGCTGCCGGAGCTCAAGGAGCGCCTCGAGGCGGCCGTCGAGGCCGAGCTCGCGCTCACCGGCGTCTGAGCGCAGCTCGGCACCGATTCCGCACACTTCCCGAATACGGAGCGACCACCACCGATGTCCACTCTGGAGATCAAGGACCTGCACGCCTCGGTCGAGACCGAGGACGGCCCCAAGGAGATCCTGCGCGGTGTGAACCTCACCGTCCGCGCGGGCGAGACGCACGCGATCATGGGGCCGAACGGCTCCGGCAAGTCCACGCTGGCCTACGCCATCGCCGGGCACCCGAAGTACACCGTCACCGGTGGCGAGGTGCTGCTGGACGGCGAGAACGTCCTGGAGATGTCGGTCGACGAGCGGGCGCGGGCCGGGCTGTTCCTGGCCATGCAGTACCCGGTCGAGGTCCCGGGCGTGTCGATGGCGAACTTCCTGCGCTCGGCGGCCACCGCCACCCGCGGCGAGGCGCCGAAGCTGCGGACCTGGGTCAAGGAGGTCAAGGAGGCCATGGCCGGCCTCGACATCTCCCCGGAGTTCGCCGACCGCTCGGTCAACGAGGGCTTCTCCGGCGGTGAGAAGAAGCGCCACGAGGTGCTCCAGCTCGAGCTGCTGAACCCGAAGTTCGCCGTGCTCGACGAGACCGACTCCGGCCTCGACGTCGACGCCCTGCGCGTCGTGTCCGAGGGCGTGAACCGGTACCGGTCGAGCGGCGAGACCGGCGTCCTGCTGATCACGCACTACACGCGGATCCTGAACCACATCAAGCCGGACCGCGTGCACGTGTTCGCCGGCGGCCGCGTCGTCGAGTCCGGCGGTCCCGAGCTGGCCGACGAGCTGGAGAAGAACGGCTACGTCCGGTTCACCCAGGCCGACAAGGCGGCGGCGGACCAGAAGGCACTGGCCTGACCATGACCCTCACCCACGGAACCGGGACCACGGCCGGCCACAGTGCCGATGCTCGTTCCGCCGGCGCTGCTCTCGGTGCCGACGCCGTGGCCCGGATCCGGGCGGACTTCCCGATCCTCGCGCGCACCGTGCGCGAGGAGAAGCCGCTGGTCTACCTCGACTCCGGTGCGACCTCCCAGCGGCCGCGCCAGGTGCTCGACGCCGAGCGCACGTTCCTGGAGCGGCACAACGCGGCCGTCCACCGGGGCGCGCACCAGCTCGCCGAGGAGGCCACCGACGCCTACGAGTCCGCCCGGGCACGCATCGCGGCGTTCGTCGGTGCGAACGACGACGAGGTCGTGTTCGTCAAGAACGCGACCGAGGGCATCAACCTGGTCGCCTACGGCCTGGGCAACGCCTCGGTCCGGACCGGGCTCGACGCCGCCTCCGAACGGTTCGCGCTCGGCCCCGGTGACGAGGTCGTCGTCACCGAGCTGGAGCACCACGCGAACCTCATCCCGTGGCAGGAGCTGTGCCGGCGGACCGGCGCGACCCTGCGCTGGTACTCCGTCACCGACGACGGCCGGATCGACCTCGACTCGCTCGAGCTCACCGACCGGACGCGGGTCGTGGCGTTCACCCACCAGTCGAACGTCACCGGCGCCGTCGCGCCGGTCGCGCAGCTGGTGGAGCGGGCCGCCGCGGTCGGCGCGCTGACCGTGCTCGACGCCTGCCAGTCGGTGCCGCACATGCCGGTCGACCTGCACCGGCTCGGGGTGGACTTCGCGGTCTTCTCCGGGCACAAGATGCTCGGGCCCTCCGGGGTCGGAGTCCTCTACGGCCGCCGGGAGCTCCTCGAGGCGCTCCCGCCGTTCCTCACCGGTGGCTCGATGATCGAGACCGTCCGGATGGAGGGCGCGACCTGGGCGCCGCCGCCGCAGAAGTTCGAGGCCGGGGTGCCGATGACGTCGCAGGCCGTCGGCCTCGGCGCCGCGGTCGACTACCTCGGGGCGATCGGGATGGACACCGTCGCCGCGCACGAGGCGTCGCTGACCGCGGCCGCGCTCGAGCAGCTGTCCGCGATCGACGGGCTGCGCATCGTCGGCCCGCCCGGGGCGGAGCGGCGCGGGGGAGCGGTGTCGTTCGTCGTGGACGGCATCCACGCCCACGACCTGTCCCAGGTGCTCGACGACGCCGGTGTCGCCATCCGCGTGGGTCACCACTGCGCCTGGCCGCTGCACCGGCGCTTCGGCATCGTGGCCAGCGCCCGGGCGTCGTTCGCGGTGTACAACACCCTGGACGAGGTCACCGCGCTGGCCGACGGGGTGCGCGCCGCCCAGACGTTCTTCGGGACGGTGTGACGTGCAGCTCCAGCAGATGTACCAGGAGATCATCCTGGACCACTACCGCGACCCGCACGGTGCCGGTCTGCGCGAGCCCTACGACGCCGAGACCCACCACGTGAACCCCACCTGCGGGGACGAGGTCACGCTGCGGGTCAAGGTCGACGGGGACGTGGTCACCGACGTGTCCTACGAGACGCTGGGCTGTTCGATCAGCCAGGCGTCGGTGTCGGTGCTGCACGACCTCGTCGCAGGCAAGCCGGTCGGCGAGGCGTGGAAGATCATGGCGTCGTTCCAGGAGATGGCCCAGGGACGCGGCAAGGTCGAACCCGACGAGGACGTCATCGGCGACGGCGTGGCCTTCGCCGGCGTCGCCAAGTACCCGGCGCGGGTCAAGTGTGCTCTCCTGGGCTGGATGGCATTCAAGGACGCGGTGAGCCGCACCGACGCCCGCATCGAGAACTCCGAGGGGAGTCCGGCATGAGCGAGACCACCGAACAGAGCACCTCCGAGGACGTGGTGCGCGGCGCGGCGGGCATGCCCGAGCCGCCCGCCCGGGCCGACGCCGGTGACGGCGCGACCCTCGAGGCCCTGGAGGAGGCGATGAAGGACGTCGTCGACCCCGAGCTGGGCATCAACGTCGTCGACCTCGGCCTCGTCTACGGCATCGACCGGGACGGCGGGACCGCCGTCATCGACATGACGCTGACCTCGGCGGCCTGCCCGCTGACCGACGTGATCGAGGAGCAGACCCGCTCCGCGCTCACCGCCGGTCCCGACGGCGGCCTCGTCGACGACGTCCGGATCAACTGGGTCTGGATGCCGCCGTGGGGCCCCGAGAAGATCACCGAGGACGGCCGCGAGCAGCTGCGGGCCCTCGGCTTCCGGGTCTGACGACCCCGCACCGCCCCCGACGGGCCGGATCCCCACCAGGGGGTCCGGCCCGTCGTCGTCTCACGGGAAGTAGACCTCCCGCAGCCGGTCCTCCAGCCCCGCGACGGCGCCGGTGTCGACACCGAGGTGCTCCTCCAGCGCGTCCCGGACCCGGGCGGGGGAGGTGAGGTCGTGCCGCGCCACGTCGCCGTCGGCGGTGCGCACGGTGAGCCGGGTCCCGTCGAGGGTGGTCCGGTGCTCCGGGGTGGTGCGCGCGGCGACGAGCCCGGTCCGGAAGTGCGACGCCGGGTGGTGGGTCAGGTACCAGGAGCCCATCGCGAAGTCGACGTCCGGGGCGGGGACCAGGTCGAAGACGTACTGGTCGGCCCAGTCACCGCTGCCGCGCCGCTGCAGGACCCAGGCACCGTGGTCGTCGCGGGCGTAGCGGTAGGTCGCCTGCGGGGTCGGCTGCTCCAGCCCGGCGACGAGCCGCAGCGCGGTGGTCGGCACCGTCGAGCCGAACCCGGCGTCGACGGTGAAGCGGCCCTCCGTGGTGTCGACGAGGGTGAGCCGGTGGGTGCGCGACGTCGGCGGGTCCGCCGGGGCCAGCCCGAGGCGGACCCGGCCGACGAGCGGGGTGACCTGGTACCCCACCGCGCCCAGCACGTCGTACAGCAGGCGGTTGTGCTCGAAGCACCAGCCGCCGCGCCGGCCGTGCACCAGCTTCGCCGCGACGCCGTCGGAGGTGGTCGGCGGCTCGACACCGGTGAACGGGTCGAGGTTCTCGAACGGGATGGTCGCGTTGTGCGCGGTCACGACCCGGTCGAGCAGCGCCCGGTCCGGTGTCGCCCGGTCGACCCCGAGGAGGTCGAGGTACGCGGCGGCGGAGGTGGTCACCGTGCTCGTCATGGTGCCCGAGGCTGTCACCTCGACCCGGGTTCAGGTCAAGGATCAGCGTTCGCGGGCGCCGCGCAGCGCCCACGCCCGCAGGTGGGAGTAGCCGCGGGTGTGCAGTGTCGCGATCCGCCGCAGGTCGAAGCGCGGGTCGTCGCGCAGCGACTCGAACATCTCCTTGTCGACCAGCACCGTGTCCGGGCGGGCCTCGGAGGTGAGCCGGGCCGCGACGTTGACGACCTCGCCGTAGACGTCGCCGTAGCGGGCCAGCACCATGCCGTGGGCGAGGCCGATCCGCAGCTGCGGCAGCGCCGGCTCGGTCCGGACCCGGTCGCGCAGGCCGAGCGCGATGGCCGCGGCGTCGGCGGGGTGCTCGGTGACGTAGAGGACCTCGTCGCCGACGGTCTTGATCACCCGGCCCCGGCCGTTCGCGATGACCTCGGTCGTCACCGAGCCGAACCGCTCGATCATCTCGCCGAGCTCGTCCATCGAACGGCGGCGGGTGGTGCGGGTGAAGCCGACCATGTCGGCGAACCCGACCGACAGCGGCCAGGTGTCGGCCGCGATGTCCGCGGCGTCCATCCGCTGCGCCCCCGCGACCCAGCGCGACGCCGTCGCCGCGAGGTGGCGCCGCCACACGTAGGACTGCAGCGACTCCAGCTCGGGCAGCACGTCGGCGGCGAGCCGGGCCGCGTCGCGCGGGGTCAGCTCGCCGATGTGCGCGGCGGCGACCTGGGCGAGCATGCCGATCTGCCACTCGGCGAGCCGCGACAGCGACTGCGCGACCGCGCGGGCGACGGCCTCGCGGGCGTTCTTGTCGGGCAGCCAGTCCCGGGTCAGGCGGGCGACGGTGCTGGCCGCCTCCAGGTCGGCGCGGGTGTAGACGCGGTCCTCCGGATCGGAGTCCGCGAACCCCAGCGCCCGCCAGAGCCGCCCCGACTCCTCCGGGTCGAGCCCCGCGGCCGCCACTAGCTCGTCGCGGGTGAACTCGCGGGGCGCGCCCAGGATGAACTCGTCCAGCGCCCCGTCGTCGATCTCGCTCCAGTCGATCGAGGCGGGGTCGGGCAGCGGACGGGGTGGTCCGGGTTCGGACGTCACGCGATCACGTGGTGTGCACGACGAGCACGTCCACGCCGGCACGGCGGGTCGCGTCGGCGGGCACCGAGCCGAGCAGCCGCCCGGAGAAGGTGTTCAGACCGCGGTTGCCGATCACGAGCAGGTCGGCGCTGTGCTCCTTGACCGCCTTGCGGAGGACGTCGACCGGCGCGCCGTCCTCGGCGGAGGTCGAGACGTCCTTCGCGCCGGCGGCGGCGGCCCGGTCGGAGGCCTCGCGCAGCGCCTCCTCGGCGGGGGTCCAGCCGGTGACGAGGAAGGCCTCGTCCTTCAGCGCGTCCTCGGCGGCCGAGGTATCCTCCCGGCTGGCCGGGGTGTAGGCGGAGACGATGACCAGTTTCGCGCCGCTGTCCGCGGCCACCCCGGCTGCGCGCTCGACGGCCGCGAACGACGTCGACGAGCCGTCGGTGCCGACGACGATGGTCTTGTATGCGGACACAGGTGCCTCCCGGGGAACGGTCGCGCGTCGCCGGTCCTGCGGCCGGCGTCACCGCGTGCGACGACGTTACTACGTGGTATCCGATCAACTTGTCCTGAGCCCCTCCCGTCATCGCCCTTTCGAGTGAAATGCGGCGGCTGATCGCAGCATGTGCGCTCGTACGGGTGGCGGAGCGGCCCGGAACACCCCGGCCATCCCGGCGAGGGTGCCGGTCAGGTCGTCGCGGCCGGTGAGGAACGCGCGACCGCTGCGGCCGGCGAAGAACGCGTCGAAGAAGTCCGGCACCAGCCGCGGCGGCATCTCCAGCACGGTGCGCAGACCGTGGCGGCGCAGGCGGTGCACCGCGCGGGCCGACCGGGGCCAGAGCAGCCGGCGGGCCGCCGTCGTCGCGGCGGCCGGGTCGTGCGGCAGGTGCCGGGCCAGCTCGGCGGCCAGCTTCGGGGCCAGCCCGAGCGCGGGGGCGACGCTGAACCCGGTCGCGGGGTGCACCAGCGGGGTCGCCGCCCCGAACCCGACGGGGTGCCGTGGGCCGCGCGGGGTGTCGACCGGGAAGCGGACGCGCTCGACGGGGGCGGTGTCGGGCACGTCGACGCCCGCCCCGGCGAGCCGGGCCGCGAGCCGGTCGCGCAGCTCGGGCAGCCCCAGCCCCGGCCGTCGTGCCAGGGAGGTCTCCTCCAGCAGGACGGTGCCGTCGCCGTAGGGGACGGCGTAGAGGAACGTCGGCCAGTCCGTCCACCCCGGGCGGTGCGGGCCGGGGGAGCGCCAGTCCATGAAGACGGCCTCGCCGGGCCCCACCACCGGCGCGGCCACCCGCTCGTCGACGACGATGCCCCACGCGGTCTGTTCGGTCCCGCCCGCCGGGCCGGGGCGCAGCCGCGACGGTGCCCCGGTGGCATCGACGACCAGGGCGGCGTCGACGACGCGTGCCGTGTCGTCCCGCGGGGCCCCGCCGTCACCGGGGCCGCCGCTCCCGCCCCGGCCGCCCGGAGGGTGCAGCCGCACCCGGTACCGGTGCCCGTCGGGCCGGACGTCGCCGGCGGCGGCGCGCCCGGGCAGCACCGTGACCCCGGCGAGCCGGGCGTCGAGGTGGGCGCGCAGCCCGGCGGTGTCGAGCACCGCGTACGGGCCCAGCGCGCGGGTGCCACCGCCGGGCAGCACGGCCACCGCCTCCGGCCGGGTCGCGACCATCGCCGCGGGCAGGTGCGGGGGGAGCTCCTCGGGCCACGCGCAGTAGGTGGCCGTCCACGCCCGCTCCGGGGCGGGGTCGGCGAGCGTGGTGCGCAGCCCGGCCTCCGCGCACGCCGCCGCGAGCGCCCGCCCGGCCGGACCACCGCCGAGCACCAGCACGTCGGCCACCGTCGTTCCGGGGGCACCCGACCGGCTCGACGACGCCGTCCCGCTCCTCGTCCCCGTCATCGCGGGCCCGGCCGGTGCCGGCCGGCGGACAGGCTGCCGCCGTCGATCCGCAGGGTGGCCCCGGTGACCCAGGACGCGGCGTCGGAGACGAGGAACGCCACCGCCTCGGCGACGTCCGCGGGCTCGCCGAGGCGCCCCAGCGGGTAGCCCGCGACGACGGACGCCTCGTCGTGGGCGTAGAGCGCCTCGGCGAACCTCGTCCGCACCACGGCGGGGGCGACGGCGTTGACCCGGACGCCGGGGCCGAGCTGGCCGGCCAGCTCCTCGGTCAGGGTGAGCAGCGCGGCTTTCGACGCGCCGTAGGCCCCGATGACGCCGGTGGGCCGCAACGCCGCGACCGAGGCGACGTTGACGACGGCGCCGCCGTGCGCGCCCATCCACACCCGGTGCGCCTGCTGGACGAACCCGAGCGCGGCGACCACGTTGACGTCGAGGACCCTGCGGACGGCGTCGAGGTCGGCCTCGACCAGCGGCCCGTGCTGGGGGTTGATCCCGGCGTTGTTGACCAGCACGTCCAGCGAGCCGAACGCGGCCACCGTCGCCTCCGCCGCGGCGGCCCGGTGCGCCGCGTCCCCGACGTTGCCGGCGACGGCGAGCACCCGGCCGGTGCCGACCCCCGCGCCCGCCGCGAGCCCCGACGCCGCCGCGTCGAGCTCCGGGGCGCGCCGGCCGGTGATCGTCACCGACGCGCCGCGCGCCAGCAGCGCGGCGGCGACGCCGTACCCGATGCCCCGCGAGGCGCCGGTGACCAGTGCCGCCCGACCGGCCAGGGAGGTGAGATCGGTCATGGGGCCCGACCCTACGTGGGGAATCCGGTGGACCCGGCCGGTACTGTGGACCCGTGATCCTGATCGAGTAGACCGGCGCACCCGGGCACCGCCGTGCCCGCACCCCGGTCCTCTCAGCGTCACTCCTCGTCCTCCGTCTGGAGCTCCTCCACGTGATCACCACGACCGACCTCGAACTGCGCGCCGGATCCCGCATCCTGCTCTCCGGTGCCACCCTGCGGGTGCAGCCCGGCGACCGGATCGGTCTGGTCGGGCGCAACGGCGCCGGCAAGACCACCTCGATGCGGGTGCTGGCCGGCGAGGGCGAGCCGTACTCCGGGCAGCGGAGCGCGAACTCCCCGGTCGGCTACCTGCCGCAGGACCCGCGCGAGGGCGACCTGTCGGTCACGGCCAAGGACCGGGTGCTCTCGGCCCGCGGCCTGGACGTGCTGCTGGCGAAGATGGAGAAGGCGCAGACGGCGATGGCCGAGCTGGCCGACCCGGCCGCGAACGACAAGGCGGTGCGCGAGTACGGGCGGCTCGAGGAACGGTTCTCCGCCCTCGGCGGCTACGCCGCGGAGTCCGAGGCCGCGCGGATCTGTACCCACCTGGGGCTGCCCGAGCGGGTGCTGGCCCAGCCGATGCGCACGCTCTCGGGCGGTCAGCGCCGGCGCGTGGAGCTGGCCCGGATCCTGTTCGCCGCCTCCGACGGCGGGTCGCAGTCGGCGACCACGCTGCTGCTCGACGAGCCCACCAACCACCTCGACGCCGACTCGATCACCTGGCTGCGCGGGTTCCTGCAGCAGCACGAGGGCGGTCTGGTCGTCATCAGTCACGACACCGACCTGCTGGCCGCGGTGGTGAACAAGGTCTGGTTCCTCGACGCGACCCGCGGCGAGGCCGACCAGTACAACATGGACTGGAAGCGCTACCTGGAGGCGCGCTCCACCGACGAGAAGCGTCGTCGCCGCGAGCGGGCCAACGCCGAGAAGAAGGCGTCCGCGCTGCACGTCCAGGCCGCCAAGATGGGCGCGAAGGCCACCAAGGCCGTCGCCGCCAAGAACATGGCCCGCCGGGCCGACGCCCTGCTCGCCGGTCTCGACGACGAGCGTCAGGCCGACCGCGTCGCGCACATCCGGTTCCCGACCCCGGCGCCCTGCGGGCGCACCCCGCTCACCGCGGAGAACCTGTCCAAGGCCTACGGGTCGCTGGAGGTGTTCACCGGGGTGGACCTCGCGGTGGACCGCGGGTCGAAGGTCGTGGTGCTGGGCTTCAACGGCGCCGGCAAGACCACGCTGCTGCGGATCCTGGCCGGCACCGAGGAGTCCGACTCCGGCGGGGTCGTGCCCGGCCACGGGCTGCGACGGGGCTACTTCGCCCAGGAGCACGACACGCTCGACATGGACGCCTCGGTCTGGGACAACATCCGCCACGCCAGCCCGGACGCCGCCGAGCAGCAGCTGCGGACCCTGCTCGGGTCGTTCATGTTCTCCGGGGAGCAGCTCCAGCAGCCCGCCGGGACGCTGTCCGGCGGTGAGCGGACCCGGCTCGCCCTGGCCGGTCTGGTGTCCTCGGCGGCGAACGTGCTGCTGCTCGACGAGCCGACGAACAACCTGGACCCGGCCAGCCGCGAGCAGGTGCTCGACGCGCTGCGCCGCTTCGAGGGCGCCGTCGTGCTCGTCACCCACGACCCGGGTGCGGTCGAGGCGCTGGAGCCGGACCGGGTGATCGTCCTGCCCGACGGCACCGAGGACCACTGGTCGGCCGACTACCTGGAACTGGTCCAGCTCGCGTGACCGGTCACCGCACGCAGCGGTGATCACCCGACCGGACCACCAAGATCATTGGAAGTGTCCGGGCCGTACCGCGTGTGGCTCCCGGAATCGTGCACTACCCGTTCCGACGGGGTAATCCTCTGCGCTGCTCGACGGATGACGATTCCGAACGGTACGCGCGGTGCTGCGCCGTTCGGGGTAACCGTTCGCCGATCGCATTTTCCGCGTTCTGGTCATAAATGGTCAACTGGATCATCATGGCCTGATCGTCGCGCCAGATGCGGCGGTCCGCGGGGGCATCCGCGGAGGGGATGAGGAGGGCCGATGGCCGAGCTGAAGAAGGGCGCCCGGATCACCGGGACGCAGCGGGGCAAACTCGCCGCCGACCTGAAGAAGAAGTACGAGAAGGGCGCCAGCATCCGTTCGCTGGCCGAGCAGACCGGGCGGTCGTACGGCTTCGTCCACCGGGTCCTGTCCGAGACGGGTGTGACGTTGCGCGGGCGTGGCGGCGCCACCCGTACCAAGAAGAAGTAGTCCTCTCGTCGGCGCCGCCGACCGGGTCGAGCAGCGAGCCCGGGGCGGCGTCGTCGTGTGTCCGGGGTGTGTCGTGGGGCGCCGCGCGCGGGACCACCGCGCCCGCCCGCCGTACGCGCCGTAACGTGAACCCTCGCCGTCCACCACCGGCGAAGGGGAACACCGTTGGATCGCCCGCTCGCTCTGATGCGCGGGGTCATCCGGGGGGCGGACTCGACGTCCATCCGCCGTGGCTCCATCGCGCGGGGCACCTGGCCCCGGATCTGGGGCTTCGTCCGGCCCTACCGCCGCTGGCTGCTGTCCTACCTGGCCCTGACCACCGTCACCGCCGTGATCGGCGTCGCGACGCCGGTGCTGGCCGGGCGCGTGGTCAACACGATCGTCGCGGCGAACGAGCTGCCCGACGCCGCCCGCGTCGTGATGGTGATCGCCGGGGCGATCGCCGGGATGGCCGTCCTGGAGGCGTTGGTCGGGCTCGCCGGCCGCTGGTTCTCCGCGCGGCTCGGCGAGGGACTCATCGAGGACCTGCGGGTGGCGGTGTTCCGTCACGTCCAGTCGATGCCGCTGGCGTTCTTCGCCCGCACCCGGACCGGGGCGCTGGTCAGCAGGCTCAACAACGACGTGATCGGCGCCCAGACCGCCATCACCGGCACCCTGTCCACGGTGCTGTCCAACAGCATCCAGCTCGTGCTGGCCATCGCGGTCATGATCGGTCTGGCCTGGCAGGTCACCGTGCTGGCGATGCTGCTGCTGCCGGTGTTCGTGCTCCCGGCCCGGCGGATGGGGACCTGGCTCGCGGAGCTGCGCCGCGAGGCCGCCGAGCTCAACGCCACCATGGGCAACCAGATGACCGAGCGCTTCTCCGCGCCCGGCGCCACCCTGGTGAAGCTGTTCGGCGACCCCGACTCCGAGGCCGCCGTCTTCCGTGGCCAGGTGTCGCGGGTGCGCGACATCGGTGTCCGGTCGGCGATGGTGTCGCGGTTGTTCGTCACCGCGCTGCAGCTGGTGTCGGCACTGGCCCAGGCGATGATCTACGGCCTCGGCGGCTACCTCGCGGTGACCGGGGCGATCCCGGCGGGCACCGTCGTCGCGCTCGGGCTGCTGCTGACCCGGCTCTACACCCCGATGACGGCGCTGGCCAACGCCCGCGTCGACGTGATGACCGCGCTGGTCGCCTTCGAGCGGGTCTTCGAGGTGCTCGACCTGCGCCCGATGCTGACCGAGCGGCCCGACCCGGCCGTGCTGCCCGACGGCCCCGTCGACGTCGCCCTGCGCGGGGTCCGGTTCACCTACCCCAGCGCCACCGACGTCTCCCTGGCCTCGTTGGAGGAGGTCGCGGTGCTCGACCAGCGGGTCAACACCGAGGTGCTGCACGGCGTCGACCTGCACGTCCACGGCGGCGGGCTGCTGGCCCTGGTCGGGTCGTCCGGGGCCGGGAAGTCCACGCTCGCCTCGCTGGTCCCCCGTCTCTACGACGTCGACGCCGGCTCGGTCGAGTTGTCCGGGGTGGACGTGCGGGACCTGTCGTTCGCCACGCTGCGCGGCGCCGTCGGGATGGTCACCCAGGACGGGCACCTGTTCCACGACACCATCGCCGGCAACCTGCGCTATGCCTCGCCCGACGCCACCGACGACGAGATGATCGACGCACTGCGCCGCGCCCGGCTCGGCGACCTGCTCGACACGCTGCCCGACGGCCTCGACACGGTGGTGGGGGAGCGCGGCTACCGTCTGTCCGGCGGTGAGCGCCAGCGCCTGACCATCGCCCGGCTGCTGCTGGCCCGCCCGCGGGTGGTGATCCTCGACGAGGCCACCGCGCACCTCGACTCCGAGTCCGAGGCCGCGGTGCAGGAGGCGCTGGCCGAGGCGCTGGTCGGGCGGACCGCGATCGTCATCGCGCACCGGCTGTCCACCGTGCGGGCGGCCGACCGGATCGCGGTGCTGGAGGGCGGGCAGGTCGTCGAGTCCGGCACCCACGACGAGCTGCTGGCCGCCGACGGCCGCTACGCCACGCTCTACCGGACCCAGTTCCTCCCGGCGGCGACGACCGCGGGCTGAGCCACGCCGGCTGGCCCGGCGCTCAGGCCAGGCCCGCCAGCGGGTCCGCCACCTCGGCACCGGGCTCGGCCACCGCGGCGACGGCGGCGAACAGCAGCGCGACGCCGACCGCGCCGGGATCCGGCGCGCCCTTCGCGCGCTCGCCGACGTAGGACGCGCGGCCGTGCCGGGCCGCGAGCTCCGCGGTCCGCTCGGCGCCGTCGAGGGCCGCGGCCGCCGCGGCGGCGTACCCCGAACGGTCGAGCGCGGTCACGGCCGGGGCCAGCGCGTCGACCATCGTCCGGTCGCCCACCTCGGCCTCGCCGACCCGCTGGATCGCGGTCAGCCCGGCCCGGGCGCCCGCGGCGAACGCGGCCGCGTCGGCCGAGCCGTAGGACAGCGCGCGGGCGATCTCGGAGAACAGCAGGCCCAGCAGCGGGCCGCTGGTGCCGCCGACCTCGTCGAGGAAGACCTCGCCGAGCGCGCCGAACCCGCGCTGTGGTCCGCGCCCGGCCGACGCGACGGCCAGCCGGACCCCGGCGCGCAGGTTGTCGCCGTAGTCGCCGTCGCCGGAGTGCTGGTCGAGGTCGGTGAGCACGCCGTGGCCGTCCTCGACGGCCCGGGCGAAGCGGGCCAGCACGGCGTCCTGGTCGAGGGGGTGGCCGGTCATGAGGTCTCCGTCCGGGGGAAGGCGGCCGTCTGCGCCGGCGCGGCCCACAGGGCCGTCCACTCCGGGCGCATCCGGGTCAGGGTGAGCGAGAACCCGGCCATGTCCAGGGCGGGGACGAACGTGCCGACGAGCAGGCCCACCCGCTCCAGCCCGCGCGCCTCCAGCCCGGCGGCGGCCAGCTCGGCGAGCACGTAGAGCTCCAGCAGTGCCGTGCCCCCCATGCCGTTGACGACCAGGACGACCTGGTCGGGGCCGTCGGGCAGGCCCGCGACGACCTCGTCGAGCATCCGGTCGACGAGCTCCTCGGTGGGCGGCCGGTCGACCGAGTGCCGGGCCCGCTCGCCGTGGATGCCGACGCCGTAGTCGAGCTGACCGTCGAGGGCGAACGCGGGCTCCCCGGTGCGCATCGAGGTCTGCGCGCGGGAGGCGACGGCGAGGCTGCGCGAGGCGGCGGCGACGTCCGCACCGAGCGTCGCGAGCTCGGCCAGCCCGGCGCCGGTGTCCGCGGCGGCGCCGAGGATCTTCTCGACGACGACGGTCGCCGCGGTCCCGCGCCGCCCGGTCGCGGTGTCGAGCCCGTCGGTGGCGAGGTCGTCGTCGACGAGGACGCGGGCGACGTCGACGCCCTCCATCCGCAGCCGCTCCGCGGCGATGCCGAAGTTGATCCGGTCGCCGGTGTAGTTCTTGACGATGTGGATCACCCCGTCCGGGCCCGCCGCGGCCCGGGACGCGTACAGCACGGCCTTGTTGTGCGGGGAGGTGAACACCGGCCCGGGGGCGACGGCGTCGAGCATCCCGCGGCCGAGGAACCCGGCGTGCAGCGGCTCGTGGCCGGACCCCCCGCCGGAGACCAGCCCGACCCGCCTGCCGGGTGCCCGGTGGCGCGCGAGGAGGTGGATCGGGTCCTCGTGCAGCGCGACGAGGTCGGGGTGGGCCCGGGCGAACCCGCGGACGGCGGCCGGGACGGGGTCGTCGCCCGCCGGGTGGAAGGGGAACGGCATGGCGCCGATCATGCTGGCCGGGGGCGGTCAGCGCATCAACGGCGCGCGGACGGCGTTCTCCACGAGGTCGAGCACCGGGCCGAGGTCGTCGGCGGGCAGCCCCATCGCCAGGTGCGAGACCAGCCCCTCCAGCACCAGCTCCAGGTACTGGGCGAGCACCGGCACCGGCACGTCGTCGCGCAGCGCGCCGGCCGCGGCCTGGCGTTCCAGCCGGGCCCGGGTCGCGGCGGTCAGCGCGCCGGAGTGCTCCTGCCAGCGGGCCCGGAACTCCGGCTCGGTGCGCAGCCGTCGGGAGACCTCCAGGCGGGTGCCCAGCCAGCTGCGGTCCGAGCCGCCGCGCAGCAGGTCGCGCATCACCTGCACCAGGCCCTGCTCGGCGACGACGTCGGCCATCCGGGTGGCGTCCTGCTCGGCCAGGGCCAGGAACAGCGCCTCCTTGTCCCGGAAGTAGTGGAAGATCGCGCCACGGGACAGCCCGGTGTACTCCTCGAGCCGCCGGACGGTGGCGCCCTCGTAGCCGTGGTCGGCGAAGCAGGTCCGGGCACCGGTGAGGATCTGCTGCCGGCGTGCGGCGAGCTGGTCGGTGCTGACACGGGGCATGCCCCCAGTATTCCGTACGCTTGTCCTGCATGTGGGCACGGTCGTGTCGCCGGTCACCGGCGGTGCCGACGACGATGATTTCATCGCGTGCGGGTGTCACACGGCGGGGGTAGCGTCGACGTGGTGACCCTGGACGACCAGAGCACCGACGGTGTGCTCCGCAGCGTGGGGGAGGCCGAGGCCTACGTGGCCTCGGTCTGCTTCAAACACGGCCCCCCGACCCTGGCCGGTGTCGAGATCGAATGGATGCTCCACCGACCCGGTCGTCCGGCCGACCCGGTCGACCTCGACGCCGTGCGTGCCGCGCTCGGCCCGCACTGCCCGGCCTCCCTGGACCCCGCCTCGCACGCGGCCCCGCTCCCCGCGGGCGGCACCGTGACCGTCGAGCCGGGCGGCCAGATCGAGATCTCCAGCGCTCCCGCTGACTCGCTCGAGGCCCTCCTCGGCGCCCTCGGCGCCGACTCGGCCCACCTCCACGGTCTGCTCGCCGCGCACGGCCTGCGCCCGCACGACCGCGCCGCCGACCCGGTCCGGCCCGCCCGGCGGCTGCTGGACCTGCCGCGCTACGCGGCCATGGAGTGCGTGTTCGACGGCGTCGGCCCGCACGGACGCAGCGGGATGTGCTCCACGGCCGCGGTCCAGGTCAGCCTGGACGCCGGCCCGGCCGCCGGGATCGCCGACCGCTGGGCGGTCCTGCACGAGCTGGGCCCGGTGCTGCTCGCAGCGTTCGCGAACTCGCCGGTGCAGCACGGCCGCCGGACCGGCTGGAAGTCCTCCCGGCAGGCGTGCTGGCTCAGCCTCGACCCCGCGCGGACCGCGCCGCCGCCCACCGCGACGCCCGGGACCGACCCGGCCGCCGCCTGGGCGCGCCGGGTGGTCACCACCCCGCTGCTGTGCGTGCGCGGCACCGGGACCTGGTCGGTGCCGGCCGGGGTCACCTTCGCCGACTGGGTGTCCGGCCGCGCCCGCGCCGGGGTCCTCGACCGGCCCCCGACACTGGCCGACCTCGACTACCACGTCTCGACCCTCTTCCCGCCGGTCCGCCCGCACGGCCACCTCGAGGTGCGCTACGTCGACGGTCAGGCCGGCGACGACTGGGCGCTGCCGGCCGCGGTGCTGCTGGCGCTCACCTCCTCCGGTGCGGTCGTCGACCGGGCCAGGGAGCTGTGCGAGCCGGTCCGCGACGAGTGGGTCGCCGCCGCCCGCCACGGGCTGGACCACCCGGGTCTGGCCGCCGCGGCCGCCGGCCTGTTCCCGCTGGCCTGCGACGTGCTGGCCGCCGCGGACCATCCGCTGACCACCGCGCCGGGCCCGGTGCCGGCCCGGCTGCGCGAGGTCACCGAGCGGCGCGTGCTGCAGGGGCGCTGCCCCGCCGATGACACCGACCCCGCCGAGCAGGGTGCGGGCCCGACCGCCGATCCGTTCCCGGCGGGGCTCCATCTGGGTTCCGCCCTGCCCGGCGCGCCGGCCGCACGAGAGGTGACCGGTCGAGAACCCGGCCGGTCCGCCGTCGACACCGCCGACCAAGCTGCCCAGGAGGACGTGGCATGACCGCCGATCCCGCCGTTCCCGCCGGACCGCTGACCGGCCCCGCGACCCCGGGGGAGAGCCCGGAGACGATGCGTACCCGCGTCGCCGCCCTGCTGGGCCGCTCCCGCGATCGCAGCACCGCGCTCACCGCCCTCGACGACGGCGAGCTGGCCGCCCAGCACTCGCCGCTGATGTCGCCGCTGGTCTGGGACCTCGCGCACATCGGGTCGATGGAGGAGCTGTGGCTCGTCCGCGACGTGGGCGGCCGCGAGCCGCTGCGCCCGGAGATCGACGGCCTCTACGACGCGTTCCAGCACTCCCGTTCCTCGCGGGTCGAGCTGCCGCTGCTCACCCCGGCCGAGGCCCGCGGCTACGTCGCCGAGGTGCGGGACAAGGCGCTCGACGCGCTGCACCGCAGCCCGCTGCGCGGTCGCCGGTTGGAGGCCGAGGGCTTCGCGTTCGGGATGATCGTGCAGCACGAGCAGCAGCACGACGAGACCATGCTCGCCACCCACCAGCTGCGCTCCGGGGGGCCGGTGCTCGACGCCGCCCCGCCGCCCCGCCCGGCCGGTGCGGTCGACCCGGCCGCGGAGGTGCTCGTCCCGGCGGGCCCGTTCGAGATGGGGACCTCGGCCGAGCCGTGGGCGCTGGACAACGAGCGGCCCGCGCACGTCGTGGACCTGCCCGCGTTCCGGATCGACGTGCACCCGGTGACCAACGGCGCGTTCGCGGCGTTCGTCGACGCGGGCGGCTACGACGACCCGCGGCTGTGGACCGACGCCGGGTGGGCGCACCGCACCGAGGAGGGACTGGTCGCGCCGCGGTTCTGGTCCCGCGACAGCGACGGCACCTGGTGGCGGCGCCGGTTCGGCGTCGTCGAGCGGGTGCCCGACGACGAGCCCGTCGTGCACGTGTCCTTCCACGAGGCGCAGGCCTACGCCCGCTGGGCCGGCAAGCGCCTGCCCACCGAGGCGGAGTGGGAGAAGGCCGCCCGCCACGACCCGGCGACCGGCCGCTCGCGGCGCTTCCCCTGGGGCGACGACGAGCCGCGCGCCGATCACGCCAACCTCGGACAGCGCCACCTCCAGCCCGCCCCGATCGGCTCCTACCCGGCGGGCGCGTCCGCGTTCGGCGTGCAGCAGATGGTCGGCGACGTCTGGGAGTGGTGCGACTCCGGCTGGCACCCCTACCCGGGGTTCAGTGTGTTCCCGTACCCCGAGTACTCCGAGGTGTTCTTCGGCGGGGACTACGCGGTACTGCGCGGCGGGTCGTTCGGCACCGACCCGGCGGCGATCCGGGCGACGTTCCGCAACTGGGACCACCCGATCCGCCGGCAGATCTTCGCCGGGTTCCGGCTGGTCCGCGACGCCGGTGTGTAGGCACCTCGCGTACCTGGGGGAGCCGGCCACACTGGCGTCGCTGGTCCTGGAGCCGGAGCACGGGCTGCTCGCGCAGTCCTACGCCCCGGCCGACATGCGCGGCGGCGGCACGATCAACGCCGACGGCCACGGCACCGGCTGGTACCCGCCCGGCAGCACGACGCCGGTGCGCGTCCGGTCGGCGTCGCCGCTGTGGGCCGACACCTCCTACGCCGCGCTGGCCGGGGCGACGACGTCGGGCGCCGTGCTCGCCGCCGTCCGCTCGGCGACGGTCGGGATGCCGGTGACGGCGACCGCCGCCGCCCCCTTCACCGACGGGCGGTGGCTGTTCAGCCACAACGGCGTCGTCCGCGGCTGGCCGGACTCCCTCGCGGCCACCGCGGCGGCGCTGCCCGTCACCGACCTGATGACCCTCGACGCCCCCACCGACGCCGCGCTGCTGTGGGCGGTGGTCCGGCGCGGTCTCGCCGACGGCGCCGACCCCGCCGACCTGCTGGCCCGGGTCTGCGCCGACACCGAGCGGAGCGCGCCCGGCTCGCGGCTGAACCTGCTGCTGACCGACGGCACGACGATCTGGGCCACGGCCTGGCGGCACGCACTCGCCGTCCGGGCCGGACCGGCGGGCGTCACCGTCGCCTCCGAACCCACCGATGCGTTCCCCGACTGGACACAGGTGCCCGACCGGCACCTGGTGGTGGCCCGACCGGGCCATCACGAGAGTCATGACCTAGGAGCTCCGTGAGCACTCCCGGCGCCATCCAGCTGGACGTCCACCTCTCCGACACCGATGCCGGCACCGCGCTGCGGTCCGACGTGACGCGCGGGCTCGCCGCGTCGCCGAAGGAGCTGCCGCCGAAGTGGTTCTACGACGCCCGGGGGTCCGAGCTGTTCGAGCGGATCACCGAGCTGCCCGAGTACTACCCGTTCCGCACCGAGCGGGCGCTGCTCACCGACTCCGTGGACGACATCGCCCGGTCCTCGGGGGCCGACACCGTCGTCGAGCTGGGGTCGGGGTCCTCGACCAAGACCCGGCTGCTGCTCGACGCGTTCGCCCGTGCCGGGACGCTGCGCCGCTACGTGCCCCAGGACGTCAGCGAGTCCGCCCTGCGCGGCGCCATCGACGAGCTGCACCGCGACTACCCGGAGCTGGAGCTGCACGGCGTGGTCGGCGACTTCACCCGCGACCTGGACCGGCTGCCCGGCGCCGAGCCCGGCGGGAAGCGGATGATCGCCTTCCTCGGCGGGACCATCGGCAACCTGATGCCCGGCCCGCGCCACGACTTCCTCCGCCACGTCCGCTCGGTGCTCCGGCCCGGTGAGCAGCTCCTGCTCGGCACCGGCCTGGCCACCGACCCGGCCGTGATGGTCCCCGCCTACGACGACGCCGCCGGGGTCACCGCGGAGTTCAACCGCAACGTGCTGCACGTGCTCAACCGCGAGCTCGACGCGACCTTCGACGTCGAGGCGTTCGACCACGTCGCCGTCTGGGACGCGGAGAACTCCTGGATCGAGATGCGGCTGCGCGCCACCCGCGACATGCGGGTGCGGATCGCCGACCTCGACCTCGACGTCGCGTTCGCGGCGGGGGAGGAGCTCGCCACCGAGATCTCGGCGAAGTTCACCCCCGCGACGGTCGACGCGTTCGCCGCCGCCGCCGGGTTCGCCACGACGCGGCGCTGGGTCGATCCCGACGCGCGGTTCGCGCTGACGCTGCTCACCGCCGCCTGAGGTCCGGCGGTGCTGCGCCGGCCGGGCGCAGCACCGCCGAGGGCGTGGTCCCGGTCTCCCGGCGGAACGCCGCGACGAACGCCGAGGGCGTCGCGGGCCGGGCGGAGCCGGTCGAACAGCACCGCCTCGGCCCGGGCCCGCTCGGGCGTCGCGGGCCCCGGCCCGGCCAGGTGTTCCAGCAGGGCGGCGACCCGCGGCTCGACCGCGAGCACGCACGGCGTGGGCCAGTCGATCGGGCAGCGGCCGGGCCACAGGTAGATCCCGCGCATCGCCGCGGTCTCGGTGGCGGCCGTGACGTGCGGGACCCCGGACGGCAGCCACAGCGCCCGTCCGGGGCCGAGGACCCAGCTGGTGTCGGCGACGGTGACCCGCAGGACCCCGGCCGCCGCCCAGGCGAGCTGGTGGGCCGGGTGGGTGTGCTCGGCGAACGCGTGCCCGCGGTCGAGCGGGATGCGGGAGACCAGCACCGCGGCGCCCGGCACGTCGGGGACGTGCGCGGGCAGGCCGGAACGCGACACGATGCGGCAGCTTCACGGCTCCCGGCCACCGCGGGTGGCGCCTAGCGTCGCGGGCATGGCGATGAACGCGCTGCACCGACGGATCTGCCGCTCCGACTCCTGGGCCGACCGGATGCACGGGACGACGCTGCCCTGGGCCGTCCGCGACGTCGACCTCACCGGCGAGGTCCTGGAGATCGGCCCCGGTTACGGCGTCACCACCCGCTGGCTCGCGCCGCGCACGGGGGCGCTGACCGCGCTGGAGGTCGACCCGGAGCTGGCCGCGGACCTGCGTGCGGACCTCGGGGGTGAGCTCGGCGTCGACGTCCGGCACGGCGACGGCGCCGCCCTGCCCTTCCCGGACGGCAGCTTCGACGCCGTCGTCTGCTTCACGATGCTCCACCACGTGCCGACGCCCGGCGAGCAGGACCGGCTCTTCGCCGAGGCCGCGCGGGTACTGCGTCCCGGTGGGACGTTCGCCGGCATCGACTCCCGGATGTCGCTGCGGTTCCGGACGATCCACATCGGGGACACTCTGACCGCGGTCGACCCGGCGACGCTGCCGCGGCGGCTCGGGGCGGCCGGGCTCGCACGGCCGGAGACCGAGACGGGTGCGCGGTCGTTCCGGTTCCGGGCCGGCCGCGGCTAGGGTCGGGTGCATGAGCACCGACTGGCGCCACGACGGCGTCCGGGTCATCCCCGGCGACATGCTCGACGCCAACACCCCGCAGACGCCCGGCATGCACCGCGCCGCCGCCGTCACCGGGGACCGGGCCGGCGCGCAGCGGCTGTGGGCGGGCACGGTGACCATCCACCCCGGCGCCCGCACCGGCGCGCACCACCACGGGGAGCTGGAGAGCGTCATCTACGTCGTCCGTGGCCGGGCCCGGATGACGTGGGGCGAGAACCTGGAGTTCACCGCCGAGGCCGGGCCGGGCGGGTTCATCTTCGTGCCGCCGTTCGTGCCGCACCAGGAGATCAACGCCCTCGACGACGAGCCGCTGGAGTGCGTGCTGACCCGCTCCGGTCAGGAGCCGATCGTGGTCAACCTCGACATCACCGGGGTGCCCGACCCCGAGCACGTCCCCTGGGTCGACCCCCTGCACCCACGGCACT
The DNA here is from genome assembly GCF_056341085.1 of Pseudonocardia sp. 2-7. Lineage (NCBI taxonomy): Bacteria > Bacillati > Actinomycetota > Actinomycetes > Pseudonocardiales > Pseudonocardiaceae > Pseudonocardia > Pseudonocardia sp. 2-7. Next base: position 3,054,123 of record NZ_CP094507.1, on the reverse strand, counting down.
GAGCAGCGTCACCGCGAGGTTGACCGCGAGCAGCGTCCCCAGCACGGCGTCGATCACCGGCCACGCCCGCACCGACGGGTCCAGCCCCAGGGTGAACACGGCCAGCGGATCCACGAGCCGCCCGCGGTAGGCGAGCAGCGTCGCCGGGCCCAGCGCGAGCAGCAGCCCCACGACCCGGCCCACGGTGCCCGCCGGCCCCGGGTGCCGGCGACCCCACAGCGCCGCGAGCGCGAGCAGCACCAGCCCCGCCAGGATCAGCGGGAGCCAGGCCCGCCACAGCCCGACCGGCAGCACCGGCACCGCCGTCCCGTGCCGGAAGACCAGGCCCGGGACCTGTTGGGCGACCACCAGGACGGCGACCACCGCGGCGACGACCGGCGTCCCACGCGACGGCACCCCGGAGGACGGCGGCCCCTCGGACGGCCCCTCGGACGGCACGGCACTCACGGGGGCCGACGATACGGGGCCGTCCCGGCCGTCCGGCCGTCACCGCGTCGGGTGGGCGCCGCGGGGCGGTCCGACCGGTAGCGACGGTGCCGATGCGGCGGCGGACGGACGAGCAGGCGGCCGCCCCGGTTCCGGCCAGGGCAAGCGACTCCGGGGCAACCCCGGGGTGCACCGGCACGATGCAGCACGGCGTCCCGCGCGCGGGTGGCAGGACAGCGCTGCCGGCGGCGCGCGGCGGACGGAGAACACCGGTCGACCCCCGCCGCCGCATCACCCCGCCGTCCGGGGGCCGCCGCACAGCACGGGGCCGCTGATGGCACCGGACCCGGCGGCGATCGCCGCGGCCGCCTGCGCCGGGCGCTGGGGCACGGACCCGCTGACCGAGCGGCTCGCCCGGCTCGGCGGCTGGTCGGGCCCCGACGAGCTGGCCGGCGTCGTGGGCGCCCTCGTCGCCCGGCGGCGCCGCGCCGGCACCGGACGGTCGTCCAGCCCGACCCGGTGTGGCGCCTGCCGGTGCCGCGCTGGACGGACCTGCCCGCCCTGGCCGCCGCCCTGCACCTCGACGACGGCGAGCTCGCCTGGTTCGCCGACCCCGGCGGCTGGCGGCGCCGCGCCCCGGACGGCCCGCTGACCCACTACCGGCGGCACTGGACACCGTCGCGCTCCGGGACGCCGCGCCTGGTCGAGGCACCCGCCCGCGGCTCGCCGAGCTGCAGCGCCGGATCGTGCGCAGCGTGCTCGACCGGATCCCGGTGCACCCGGCCGCGCACGGCCACGTCCGCGGCCGCAGCCCGCACACCCTCGCCGCGGAGCACCGGGCCCGGCCGGATGGTGCTGCGCCTGGACCTGGAGGGCTTCTACTCCCACGTCACCGGCGGCCGGGTCGCCGGACTCCTGCGGGTCGCGGGGTACCCGCCCGCCGTCGCCGCCGCCGTCGCCGGGCTCCTCGTCACCACCACCCCGCCCGGGGTGCTGCGCGCCTGCCCGCACCGGGGCGACCCCGCCCCGCGACGACGGCTGCTCGATCGCCTGGCCGCACCGCACCTGCCGCAGGGGGCGCCGTCGTCGCCGACGGTGGCGAACCTGCTCACCTACGGGCTGGACCGGCGGCTGAGCGGCCTGGCCGCCGCGGTCGGCGCCGTCTACGGCCGCTACGCCGACGACCTCGTGTTCTCCGGCGACGCGACGCTGCCGGTGCAGGGCCTGGCGCAGCGGGTGGCCGCGATCGCCGCGGAGGAGGGCTTCCGCGTCCGCCCGGACAAGACCCGGATCATGCCCGCGCACCACCGGCAGAGGATCGTCGGGCTCGTCGTGAACGGCAGCGAGCCCGCGGCGTCGCGCCGCGACCACGACGAGCTCCGCGCGATCCTGCACAACGCGGCCAGCACCGGCCCGGACGCCCAGAACCGGGCCGGGCACCCCGCGTTCCGCGAGCACCTGTTGGGACGGATCGCCTGGGTGGGGCACGGGCGCCCGGCCCGGGCGGCGCGACTGCGGGAGTTGTTCGACCGCATCGTCTGGTGAGCGGCCCGGGAGCGGAAACGGCGGGCGCCGGGGGAGCGCGGCGGCTACGGTGACGGCCGTGAGCAGCCCGGAGTCGAACAGGCGGTAGCCACCGGTCCCCACCGGTGGCGGCGACCTCCCATGCCCGCTACCGGTGACGAGGCCGGACCGGCGTCCGTTCCACGACCCCGCCACCCACGGAGTTCCACCGTGCTGCTCGTCGTCCTCGCCTGCGCCGTGTTCGCGCAGGCCACCTCGGAGTTCATGCTCGCCGGGCTCGTCCCGGACATCGCCGCCGACCTCGGCGTCACCCCGCTCGCCGCCGGGTCGTTGACCTCGGCGTTCGCCGTCGGGATGGTCGTCGGCGCGCCGCTCGTGGCGCTCGCCGCCCGTCGGCTGCCACCGCGGCTCGCGCTGCGGGGGTTCCTCGCCGCGTTCGTCGCCGTGCACGTCGCCGGGGCGCTGGCCCCCGGACTCGGGGTCCTGCTGGTCACCCGGGTGCTCGCGGCGCTGTGCACCGCCGGGTTCCTCGCCGTGGCCCTGTCGGTCGCGGTCGCCGCCGTGCCGCCGGAGCGCACCGCCCGCGCGACCGCGACCCTGCTGTCCGGCACGACCCTCGCCCTGATCGCCGGCGTGCCGGCCGGGGCGCTGGTGGGGCAGGCGTTCGGCTGGCGGGCGACGTTCTGGTCGGTCGCGGCGGTCGCCGCCGTCGCGCTGGTGGGGGTCGTCGCCGGGGTCCCGGCCGACGACGGCGGCCGGGCACCCGCGCCCGGTCCGCGGGCCGAGCTGACGGTGCTGCGCCGGGGCCCGGTCGTCCGGACACTCGCGCTCGGCGCGCTGGTGAACGGCTCGACGTTCGCCGCGCACACCTACCTGTCCCCGCTGCTGGCGACGGCGGGCGGCCCGCCCGCGGTGCCCGCCGGCCTGTTGCTGTTCGGGGTCGGCGCCGTCGCCGGGGTGGGCGTCGCGGGCCGGTTCGCCGACACCCGCACCCGTCCGCTGCTGCTCGTCGCGGGCGGCGCGCTGCCGCCGGGCTGGGTGGCGCTCGCCGTCGGTGCCGCGCACCCGGTGGCGGTCCTCGCGCTGGTGGGCCTGCTGGGCGCGCTCGGGTTCGCTGTCGGCTCGACGCTGATCGCGCGGGCGCTGACGCTCGCCCGTGAGGCGCCGACCCTCGGCGGCGCGGTCGCCACCGCGTCGCTGAACGCCGGGGCGACGGTGGGCCCGCTGCTGGGCGGTGCGGGACTCGCCGTCGCCGGGCCCACCGGTCCGGTGTGGACGGCGGCGGCGCTGGCCCTGGTCGCTTCGCCAATGCTGGCTTCGGTCGCCCGCCCGGCCGGCGTGCCGGACCCCGTCATCACTTCCGATGAACGGCCGTCCGGACGATAACGACGTGCTCCGTCCGGAGCGATCCACCGGGCGTACGGGCCGTGTCGGGCGGCCCCGAGGTCGACCGGGGAGACCGCGCGATGATCCTGCACCGCCGCGCACGCCGTTCCGTGCCCCGCCTCGTCCTGGCCGCTGTGGTGCCGGCGACGACGGCTGCCGCGCTCTGCGTCGCGTCGTTCGCGTCGGCGGCGCCGGTGATCGCCGGGCCGACGGCCCTGCGGGCGGCGGCGTCGGGGCCGAGCGCGGTGACGCGGGACTTCCCGGCGCCGGTGGTCCCTGACGGGATAGTGCCCGCCGCGCCACTGGAGTCGTTCGTCCCGGAGCCGGTGGTCTACACCTGTGAGCCGTGGGCCGACGCCGAGTTCGGGGACCCGGCACACCCGGACGACATCACCAACAAGGCCTGCCCCGAGCTGAACGCCGCGAAGGAGCAGGCGCAGCGGGAGTACCTCGAGCAGCAGCGACGGCAGAGTGGCGAGTACGTGGACCCGGCCGAGCTGGTCGCTCGCGGCCAGTACGAACCGGGCGCGGGCTACCCGGTGGGCTCGACCGAGCGGGCGAGATGTCTGCAAAACCCTCTCGACCCGATCTGCGGGGGCTGAGCCGTGCACGCGACGCTCCTACGGTGGCTCTCACTGGTCGGGGTCCTCGTCGTACTCACGACCGGCGTGGTCACCGCGTTGGTCGTGATGCCTGCCTCGAATCCGGTCGCCGCACCGCCCGCGCCTCCCGCGGTCGCCGTGGTCGTTCCCCCACCGGTCGCCACCGCGGCGTCGGCGACGGGGGTGGACGCGGTCGAGCAGACCCCGCGTACGACGGCTCCCGCCGCGACCCCGGCGCCCGTCCCACCGTCGGCCGTGGCCGGGACGGACCTCGACGGGCTCTGGGCGCGCTGGCAGCAGCTGAACGACGTCTGCCGCGGCGAGACCGGCCCGGACAGCGACCGGGCCTGCGTCGACCGTGCCGAGGTGCAGGAACGCCATGCGCGACGCAGCGCCGACGAGTTCCTGACCGCGTGGCGGGCCGGTGACGCCACCGGGATGCGCCGGCTCAGCGCCGACGACGCCACGGACAACGTTGGCCGCCCCCTGGTGCCGAACCTGCTCGCGTTCATCCCCGCCGAGTCGCGTGTCGAGCTGAACTACGACGTCGTCGGCTCCGGCCGGGTGTCCGCCTTCATGACGACGACCGGCGGCGGCCCCGCCCTCTATCTGGAGTGGGACATGGACTACGAGCGCGGATGGGTCGTGGCGAGCTACGCACCCGACGTGGGCTGACCACCGAGCCGCTCGTCGCCGTACACCGTCCGCGCAGCTCAACGGGCACTCATCGAACGCATGGTCGAGTAGAATCAGATGCGTGGACGAGCTCTGGAAGACCGACGACGAGGACCTTCTCGTCGCGATCGCGGCCGTCCAGGAACGGATCAACCGCGAGTCCGCGTCCCTGGTCGCCCTCGTCGCCGAGGTCGCCACCCGCGGTCTGGCCGGGGCGAAGGGGTTCCGGGACACCGCGGACCTGCTGCGCACGGTGCAGAACGTCGGGGCGTCCACCGCCCGTGCCCGGGTCGACGCCGCCCGGAAGCTCTCGCCGCTGTTCCTGATCACCGGTGACCAGGTCGACCCCGAGCTGCCGGTGCTGGCGGAGGCGTTCGAGCAGGGCGCGGTGACCCCCGAGCACGTGCGCGTGATCATCCGGGTGCTCGCCTCGCTGCCCCCGCACCTCGGCGAGCACCGGCCGGTGCTGGAGGCCGACCTCGTCGCTCACGCCCGCACCCTGGATCCCGATGCGGTGGACACGCTCGGCAGGCGGGCCGTCGCGCTGCTGGACCCCGACGGGCCGTGCCCGCAGGAACCGAAGCCGACCCGGAACCGGTTCACGCTGCGTCCGCAGGGGTCGGGGTTCGAGGCGCGGGGCTGGCTGGACACCGAGTCCGCCGCGGTCCTGCGCAGCGCGTTGTCCCCGCTGACCGCCCCGGTCCCGGCCGACGGCGCCGGGCAGGCGCGGGACGAACGTTCCACGGCCGAGCGCAACGGGGACGGTCTGGTCGAGCTGGCCCGTCGGTTGCTGGCGGTCGGGGACCTCGGCGTCGAGAACGGGCTGCCGGTGGCGCTGACCGTGACGGTGCCCCTGGAGACCCTGACCTCGGGTGCCGGGGCGGGGTTGCTCGGGTTCGGTACGGGTGGGTCGTCCGCGGCGATCGTCGCGCAGGATGCGTTGCGGTTGGCGTGTGATGCGCGAGTGGTGCCGATCGTGCTGGGGGCGGCGGGTGAGCCGCTGTTCGTCGGGCGCGAGCACCGGCTGGCGACGCGGGCGCAGCGTCGCGCGCTGGCCCAGCGCGACGGCGGGTGCGCCTTCCCCGGGTGCGAGGCGCCGCCGCAGTGGTGCGTGGCCCACCACGTCCGGCACTGGGCCCACGGTGGATGCACCGACCTCACGAACCTGGTGCTGCTGTGTCCGTACCACCATCGCATGATCCACATCGGGGACTGGGCGGTCGAGATCGACGGCGGGTTCCCGGTGTTCCATCCACCACCCTGGGTGCCGGGCGGGCCCCGGCGCAACCCGCTCCACCGGCCCGACCTGCCCGTCCCACGAAGCCCTCGGCACAGTGCTCCGGTGCTGCTCGACGCCGTCCTGGCCTCGTCGTGAGTGGCCTACGCGGGCCGCCGCGGTCACAGCGACTCCCACTCCAGCTCCGGGCCGGGCGGCCACGGCCGCTCCCACCCGCCCAGGCGCAGCACCGCGTCGACGACGTCGCCGGTGAACCCCCACACCACGTCGCCGCCCACCCGGAATCCGGGGCCCCGCCAGGCCCCGCCGCCGGCCCGGAGCCGGAACCGGTGCGCCGGGTCGGCCAGCACCGCCAGCGGCACGTGCAGCACCGCCTCGGTCTCGGCCGGGTCGACCGCGTGCAGCCGGGTCGGCGTCCGCCAGTGCCCGAGCACTGCGGTCACGTGGAACCCGCTCAGCAGGATCAGACGCGGCAGCATCGCGACGACGTCCACACCGGACGGGTCCAGCCCGGTCTCCTCGGTAGCCTCCCGCAGCGCCGTCGCGGCCGGGTCGGTGTCGCTCGGGTCCGCGCGGCCCCCGGGGAAGGAGATCTCCCCGGAGTGGTGGCGCAGTCGTCGGGCCCGCCGCTGCAGCACGACCTCCGGGCCGTCCGGGCCCTGGCCGAGCAGTACCAGAACGGCCGACTGCCGGGGCCCGACGTGGTCGGGGGGCAGGTCGTTCGCGCTGATGTCGCGCGGCCCGGCGTGCTCCAGCCCGCGCAGCAGCGGCCCCATCCAGTCGGGGGCCCGGCCGGGATCGGGCCGGGCCGCGGCGAGCCACCGGCGGGCCGCGGCGACGTCACACATACGGCCGGGTGATCATCTCGAGATAGTGACCGGCCGGGTCGAGGAAGTACACCCCGCGCCCGCCGTGGCCGTAGTTGATCTCCCCGGGACGCGTGCGCTGCGGGTCGGCCCAGTGCTCCGTCCCGGCCTTGACGAGCCGGGCGTACGCGCGGTCGAACAGCGCGTCGTCGACGAGGAACGCGTAGTGCTGCGGCTGGATCTCGGGCACCACGTGGAGCGGCAGGTCGGCGAACTGGACGAGGACACCGCCGTCGAGGGCGATGTTGGTGAACGGCCCCCAGGACGGCGCCTGCGCCGCCTCCAGGACGTGCCGGTAGAACGCGGCGGAGGCCACCCGGTCCCGGGTGGCGATGATCGTGTGGTTGAACGTGCAGGTCATACGGGTCTCCTGACGACAGCGGGGACCACGCGAACGACCTGCGGAAGGAGCTGCGCCCGCGGGCCCGTGCGGGACTGGCGAGAACTCCTTCCGGCTGGGCCCATCGGGGGCGCACCGCGGAGGTTATCAGCGCAGGGCCGCGTTGCCGACGTCCTGCGCCGCCCGCAGCCCCGGGCCGACCGGGACCCGGCCGGCGAACAGCTCGTCGAGCGCGGGCTCCATCGCCGTCGTCGCCGCGCCGACCTTCGGGCCGGACGGGGCAGGGGTCGTCGGGCCGTCCGCGACGAACTCCCGGGTGTCGATGCCGCGGCGCGCCCAGTGGTCGAACCAGCCCCGCTGGGCCGCCGTCACCGCGGGCAGCCCGGCGCCGCTGTCGCCCACCGGGGCGGCTCCCTCGGGAGATCCCAGCCAGCGCAGCACCCGCAGGATCTCCGGGCGCTTCGGGCTGTCGGCGTTGCCGGCGGCCACGATGCTCGACACCACGCTGACCCGGCCCCGCGGGCCCTCGACCATGGGGGCGACGCCCCACTCGAACGTGGCGCCCTCGGCGATGTTGGCGAGGTTGTAGGTGCCGCTCTGGAACAGCGCCATCCGGCCCTGCAGGAACTGGTCGCGGCTGAAGTCCGGGTTCTGGTTCGTGTCCGCCGCGGACGGCGCCACCCGCTCGGTGTTGATCATGTCCACCAGGTAGCCGAACGCCTGCTCGCCCGCGGGGGTCGCGACGTCGAAGGTCTCGTCGGGCGCCTGGAGCCGCCCGCCTGCCGAGCCGAGGAAGTCGAGATAGATCGCCTGCAGGTCCCGGGCGGCGTTGAAGCCGTACTGGCGCACGGTGCCCGGGTCGAATCCGGGCGTGCCGGCGCTGCGTCCGGCGGCGTCGCGGGTCAGCCTCCGGGCCGCGGGGAGCAGGGTGTCGCGGGCCGGGTCGGTGGGGTCCCAGCGCAGCGCGGCCGGGTCGACCCCGGCGGCGCGGACCAGGTCCTTGTTGTAGAACACGGCGATCCGGCCGTCGGTCACCACCGGGACGCCCCACAGGGTCCCGCCGCGGGTGTACTGCTCGGCGGCGGCGTCCACCCAGCCGGCGCGCTGGTCGGCGAGCGCGGCACCGACGTCGATCAGTCTCCCGGCGTCGGCGAACGCCCCGAAGTTCGAGGAGTTGACCCAGTAGATGTCGGTCGCGGTGCCGGACGCGACGTCCAGCGGCAGCGAGGTGAAGTAGTCCGAGAACGGAACCTGCACGAGCTCGACCCGGATGTCCGGGTTGGCCCGCGAGAACGCCGCGAACGAGCGCTCGTAGGCCGCCGCGACCTGGGTGTCCCACAGCCGCAGCGTCACCGTGGTGACGCCGTCGGCGTCGTCGTCGAAACGGGACGCCGGCGAGCACGCCGCCAGCAGCAGCACCCCGACCAGCGCCAGGGCGGCGCCCATCCGCCGTCTCACCGGAACCCCGTGATCGTGATCGAGCGGACCACGCTGCGCTGGAACACCAGGAACAGCACGATCAGCGGGACGATTGCCACCGTCGTCGCCGCCATCACGACCGGCCAGTTCCCGTTGTACTGCGTCTGCAGCCCGGCGGTCGCCACCGTCATCACCTGCCATGTCCGGCCGGAGGTGATGACCAGCGGCCACAGGAAGTTGTTCCAGTGCGTCACCACGGTGATCACCGCCAGCGTCGTGAGGATCGGCCGGCTCACCGGCACGACGACGTGCCGCAGGATCCCGACCGTCCCGGCGCCGTCGAGCCGGGCGGCGTCGATCAGGTCCTGCGGGATGGTCCGGAAGTGCTCACGCAACAGGAAGATCGCGAACGGCGACCCGAGCACGTAGGGCAGCACCAGCGCCCAGAACGTGTTCCGCAGCCCCACCTCGGTCATCATCAGGTACAGCGGGATCACCGTCACCGCCTGCGGGACCATCAGCGTCCCCAGGTACACCCAGAACAGCGCGTCCCGGCCGGGGAACTCCAGCCGCGCGAACGCGTACGCCGCCAGCACCGAGAACAGCAGCTGTCCCACCAGGACGACGACCACCACCTGGGCGGTCACCGCGATCGGGGTCACGAAGTCGTAGTCCCGGCCGAACAGGGTCACGATGTTCTCCACCGTGGGCGGGGCCGGCGGTGACAGCACCGGCGTCGACGCGAACTGCCGGGTCGTCTTCAGCGCCGTCGTCACGCTCAGCACGAACGGCGCCAGCGTCGCCGCCGCGCCCACCAGCAGCGCGACCAGCACGGCCGCGTCGACGAGCCTGCCCCGCCTCACGTGTCGAGCTCGTAGGTCGTGCGACGGCTGAACCACCGCTGCTGGGCCACGGTCACCACCACCAGGATCACGAACAACACCACCGCCATCACCGCGGCCTGCCCGACCGCGCGGTTCTCGAACGCCTCGTAGTAGATCCGCCCCGCGACGACGTCGGTGACACCCTGTGGGCCGCCGTTCGGCGTGAGGGCGTACACCGAGTCGAACACCTGGAAGCTGGAGATCACCCCGGTGACCAGCACGAAGAACAGTGTCGGGCGCAGCAGCGGCAGCCGGATCCGCCAGAGCAGCTGCCACGCCGAGGCCCCGTCGAGCCGGGCCGCCTCCACGATCGTGTCCGGGATGGCGCGCAGCCCGGCCAGGAAGAACAGGGTGACGTAGCCGACCTGGGTCCAGGCGGTCACCGCGGCGACCGACGGCAGCGCCAGCGCCGGGTCGGCCAGCCACTCGACGCGGATCCCGAGCAGCGCGTTGAGCGCGCCGTCGGTGGGGGACAGGATCCACCGCCACACCACGCCCAGCACCAGCGGCGCGCAGATCCACGGCAGCACGAAGACCACCCGGAACACCGTCGTCCCGGGCAGCCCGCGGTCCAGGAGCAGCGCCGCCGCCAGCCCGAGCACGGTCTGCACCGGGATGACGATGAGTACGAAGAACGCCGTCACCAGCAGGGACCGCGCGAACCGGCCGTCCGCGGCGACCGCGGCGACGTTGTCCAGCCCGACGAAGGTCCGCGGCCCGACCAGGTCCCACCGGAACAGCGCCAGCCCCAGCACGATCAGCACCGGGACCAGCAGGAACAGCAGCACGCCCACCAGGCTGGGGGCCAGCAGCAGGTACGCGGTGCGGGTGTCCCGCCGGGACCGGCTCACGTCCCGTGGGCGAAGCCCGCGGCCTCGCTCCCGCGGACGGGACCGGCCTGGCGGCGCAGCCGCTCCAGCAGCCGCGCCAGGTCGTCGAGCAGCAGCGCGGCCAGGTCGTGGCTGAACCCGTTGCGGACCACGATCCGCAGCGCCGCCAGGTCCTCCCGGTTCTTCGGGAACGTGTACGCCGGGACCAGCCATCCCGTCTCGCGCAGACCCGCCGACACGTCGAACACCGAGAACGGCTCGCCGTCGGCGACGGTGAACGCGAACACCGGCAGCTGCGAGCCGTCGGTGAGCAGCCGGAACGCGCCCGTCGCCTCGATCCGCCGGGCCAGTCCGGTCGCGATCTCCCGGCAGGTGCCCTGCACCCGGGCGTAGCCCTCGTGCCCCAGCCGCAGGAAGTTGTAGTACTGGGCGATCACCTGGCCGCCGGGGCGGGAGAAGTTCAGCGCGAACGTCGGCATGTCACCGCCGAGGTAGTTCACCCGGAACACCAGGTCCTCGGGCAGCGCGTCGGTGTCGCGCCACACCGCCCACCCGACGCCCGGGTGCACCAGGCCGTACTTGTGGCCGGAGGTGTTGATCGACGCCACCCGCGGCAGCCGGAAGTCCCACTCCAGGTCCGGGTCGCAGAACGGCGCGATCATCGCCCCGGACGCGCCGTCGACGTGCACCGGCACGTCCAGCCCGGTGCGGGACTGCAGGTCGTCGAGCGCCGCGCACAGCTGCGCGACCGGCTCGTAGCTGCCGTCGAAGGTGGATCCCAGGATCGCGACGACGCCGATGGTGTTCTCGTCGCACAGTGCGACGGCCTCCCCGACGCCCAGGTGCAGCCGGTCGCCCTCCATCGGGACCAGCCGCGGCTCCACGTCCCAGTAGTTCGCGAACTTGTCCCAGCAGATCTGGACGTTCGCGCCCATCACGATGTTCGGGCGGTCGGTCGGGAGATCCGCCGCCTTCCGCCGGTGCTGCCAGCGCCGCTTGAGCGCCAGCCCGCCGAGCATGCACGCCTCCGACGAGCCCGTCGTCGAACAGCCGACGGCCCGCCCCGGGTCGGGGGCGTGCCACAGGTCGGCGAGCATCCGCACGCACCGCTGCTCCAGGTCCGCGGTCCGCGGGTACTCGTCCTTGTCGATCATGTTCTTGTCGAAGGACTCGGCCATCAGCCGCTCGGCCTGGGGCTCCGCCCAGGTCGTGACGAACGTGGCGAGGTTCAGCCGGGCGTTCCCGTCGAGCATCAGCTCGTCGTGCACGACCTGGTAGGCGACCTCCGGGTGCATCCCGGCGCCGGGGATGCGGAAGCGGGGGATGTCGACGGGCTCCGCGGCGAAGACCGGGTTGACCGGGACCGCGCGGTCGTCGCCGCGGTCCTCCGAGGGTGAGTGCGCACCGGGCATGATCCGAACCTAGAACCGGACGGCCCGGTCCGCTCAGGTTCCCAGCAGCTTCTTCTGGACCTTGCCCATCGGGTTGCGGGGCAGGCCGTCGAGGAACACGACCTCGCGCGGCCGCTTGTGCCAGGACAGCTGCCCGGCGACGTGGTCGATGAGGACCTGGGCGTCGTGGCCGTCGCCGACGACGTAGGCGACGATCCTCTGGCCGAGGTCGGGGTCGGGGACGCCGACGACGGCGACCTCGGACACGGCGGGGTGGTCGAGCAGGACGGCCTCGATCTCGCCGGACCCGATGCGGTAGCCGCCGGACTTGATCAGGTCGGTGGACTCGCGGCCGACGATGCGGTGGAACCCGCCCGCGTCGCGGACGGCGAGGTCACCGGTGCGGAACCAGCCCTCGCCGGCCCAGCACTCGTCGTTCGCGTCCGGGCGGTTCAGGTAGCCGTCGAACAGCATGGGGCCGCGGACCTGCAGGCGGCCGACGGTCTCGCCGTCGTCGGGGACGGTGTCGGCGTCGGTCGGGTCGTCGGTGGCGGGGAGCAGGCGGGTCTCGGCGCCGGGGACGGGGAGTCCGACCCAGCCGGCGCGGCGTTCTCCGGAGGCGTGCGCGGACAGGGTGATCATGGTTTCGGTCATGCCGTAGCGCTCCACCGGCGCCTGCCCGGTGAGCGCGGCGATCCGGTCGAACAGCGATGCGGGCAGGGGCGCGCTGCCCGACACCAGCAGCCGGGCGCGGGACAGGGCGCGGGCGGCGTCGGGTTCGTCGACGATGCGGTTCCACACCGTCGGCACCCCGAAGTACATCGACGCCCCGACCGCGGCGTAGCGGGCGGGCTGCGGCTTCACGGTGTGCACGACGCGGGAGCCGCGGCGCAGTGATCCGAGGACGCCGAGGATCAGGCCGTGGACGTGGAACAGGGGCAGGCCGTGGGCGACGGTGTCGTCGGGGGTCCAGTCCCAGACCTCGTAGAGGGCGTCGAGGCCGGCGGCGATCGCGGCGCCGGAGAGCTGGGCGCCCTTGGGGCGTCCGGTGGTGCCGGAGGTGTAGAGCAGCATCGCGGTGGCGGCGGGGTCGACCGGGCGCGGGCCGATCGGCTGCGCCCCCGGTAGGACCACGGGGAGGTCGACGTCGTCGGGGCGTTCCCCGGCCCAGGCGGTGGCGCCGGAGTCGGTGAGGACGTGGCCGCGCTCGGCGGGCCCGGAATCCGGCGGCACGGGCACGACCGGCACGCCGGCGAGGATCGCGCCGGTGACGGCGACGACGGTGTCGATCGAGGCGGTCGCGTGCACGGCGACCGGGCCGTCGCCGGGGATGCCGGCGGCGAACCGGCCCGCCCGGTCGACGAGCTCGGCGCGCGAGAGCACGTCGTCGCCGACGGTGACGGCGCGGTCGAGGTCGTGGCTGTCGGTGAGCGAGGTGAGGAACAACGTCGTTCTCCTGGTGGTGACGGGGTCAGACCGCCATGGCGGGCAGCACGAGGGCTCCCACCAGCGCGATCGGGCCGATGACGACCATGGACAGGCCCCAGCGGGTCAGCAGCGCGGTCATGCGGGGACGTTCCTGCTCGTCGACGGTGGTGGCGACCAGCGTCGCACCCACCGTCGAGAAGGGTGACACGTCCACGATGGACGAGCAGACCCCCAGCGCGCAGATCAGCGCCCAGCCCGGGATCCCGCCCTGCTGGACCAGCGGGATCGCCAGCGGCACCAGTGCGGCGAGGATGCCGGTGGTCGACGCGAACGCCGACACCAGCCCGCACACCGCGCAGACCACCAGGGCGGCGAGCAGCGGGACGGTGAGGCTCGCGGCGAGGTCACCCAGCAGGTCGACCGAGCCGATCTCCTGCAGCACACCGACGTAGGTGATGATCCCGCCGACCAGCAGGACGGTGGACCAGTCGATCTCCTTCAGGGCGCCGCGGCCGCTGTCCGGGTCGATCAGGGTGAGCGCCGCGCCGAAGGCGAAGGCCAGCACCCCGACGTCGGGCTCGGCGCCGAGCACCGCCAGCACGACGACCGCCGCGACCAGGCCGAGCATCGCGACGACGGTGATCCAGTGCGTCACGCGGAACGGCTCGCGGGCCGGGGGCTCCTCGTCACCGGGCACCTCGGGCCCGGCGCCGCCGCCCGTCGTGACCGGGACGCGGCTGCGGGCGGAGAACATCAGGTAGGACGCGCCCAGCAGCACCAGGTTCGCGATGATCGCGACCGCGAACAGGGTCAGCGGGTTGAGGGCGATGCCCGCCGCCGACGCCGTCCCCCAGGTGACGATCCCGAACAGCGACGTCGGCGCGAACCCGCCCGCCGACAGCCCGGTGCCGATCGCCAGCGCCATCAGCATCGGGTCCATCCCGCGCCGGTGCGCCACCGTCATCCCGATCGGCGCCATGACCAGCCCGCCCAGTGGCGAGCCCATCGCCGACACCACACCGGTGAGCAGGAAGAACGTCAGCGGCAGCGCCGCGGTCCGGTCGCCGACGACGACCAGCGCCCGGTCCACCAGCCGGCCGATGGTGCCGTTGGACTTCGCGATCCCGAAGAAGAAGGTCACCCCGACCAGCAGGACCAGGATGTCGACCGGGAAGCCCGCGACGATGTCGTCGAGCGGCAGGCCCGCGACGAGCAGCCCCATGCCGGCGGCGGCCGCGAACATGACGATCCCGATGTGGGACCGGCGGACCTCGGCGATCACGAAGACTGCCGCGAACACCACCAGCGTGATGACCTGCACCGCCATGCCTACCCCCGTTGGTACGCGCTTGTCGTATCGGTCCACCCAGTGGCACAGTGGTGCGCACAGTGGACCGCCTGGAGCGGACACTAGGTCGCCCGAACGGGGAAGGTCAACACCGACGATGGCTCCGACGAACAGCGTGGTGACCGCGGTCCGCGTCCTGGAGGCGGTGGGGGAGCGTCAGCCCGTCGGGCTGTCGGACTTGGCCCGGGCGGTCGCGTTGCCCAAGAGCACCGTGCAGCGCACCCTGCGCACGCTCGCCGAGGTCGGGTGGTGCGTCACCGACGACACCGCACGCTGGCGGCTCACCTACCGTGCGTTCGCCGTCGGCAACCAGGCCCGCGACGCCGGCGGCCTGCGGGCGGTGGCGGTCCCGGTGCTGCACGAGCTGCAGCTCGCGACGGGGGAGACCGTGCACCTGGCCGCCCCGGACGGCCGCGAGCTGGTCCTGCTCGAACGGCTCGACACCGCGCACCGGCTGCGCGCGTTCCTGCCGTTGGGCCACCGCATCCCGCTGCACGCCTCGGCCACCGGCCAGGCCTACCTCGCCGCCTGCACCCCGGCGGAGGTCGACTCCTACCTCGCCGGCCCGCTGGAACCCTCCACCCGGCACACCGTCGTCGACCCCGACCTGCTGCGGGCCCGGATCGCCGAGGTGCGCGAGCGCGGGTGGTCGGTCAATCCCGAGGGGCTCTCCGACGGCATCGCCGCGGTCGGCGCCCCCGTCCTCGGTCCCGACGGCCGTCCGGTCGGGGCGCTGTCGGTGTCCGGCCCCACGGTGCGCATGTCCGAGGAGGTCTTCGACGACCACGGCCGCGCCGCCGCCGACGCCGCCCGGCGCATCTCCCGCGACCTGGGGGCCCGCCCGTAGGAACGACCCGCAGGAACGACGGAGCCCGCCCCCTCGGTGAGGGGACGGGCTCCGTGTGGTGGTGGGTGCTGTGCGCGTCAGCTCTTCAGCATGCCCCGCAGGACGTACTGCAGGATGCCGCCGTTGCGGTAGTAGTCCGCCTCACCGGGGGTGTCGATGCGGACCTTCGCGTCGAACTCGACGGTCTCGCCGGAGTCCTTCGTCGCGGTCACGTGCACCGACTTCGGGGTCTTCCCGTCGTTCAGCTCGGTGATGCCGGCGATGTCGAAGGTCTCGGTGCCGTCGAGCCCGAGGCTCGTCGCCGACTCGCCGTCCGGGAACTGCAGCGGGACGACGCCCATGCCGATCAGGTTCGAGCGGTGGATCCGCTCGAAGGACTCGACGATGACGGCACGCACGCCCAGCAGCGCGGTGCCCTTGGCCGCCCAGTCACGCGAGGAGCCGGAGCCGTACTCCTTGCCGCCCAGCACGACCAGCGGGGTGCCCTGCGCGGCGTAGTTCTGCGCGGCGTCGTAGATGAACGACTGCGGCGCCCCGTCCTGGGTGAAGTCGCGGGTGTAGCCACCCGAGACGTCGTCGAGGAGCTGGTTGCGCAGCCGGATGTTCGCGAACGTGCCGCGGATCATCACCTCGTGGTTGCCGCGCCGCGAACCGAAGGAGTTGTAGTCCTTCTTCTCGATGCCGTGGGAGTCCAGGTACTCCGCGGCCGGGGTGCCCGGCTTGATCGCACCGGCCGGCGAGATGTGGTCGGTGGTGACCGAGTCGCCGAGCAGCGCGAGCACACGGGCGCCGGAGATGTCGGTGACCGGGTCCGGCTCGCCCTTCATGCCCTCGAAGTACGGGGGCTTGCGGACGTAGGTGGACTGCTGGTCCCACTCGAAGGTCCGGCCCTCGGGGGTGGGCAGCGCGCGCCAGCGGTCGTCGCCGCGGAACACGTCGGAGTAGCTCTTGGTGAACATCTCCGAGGTGATGGAGGAGTCGACGACGTCGTTGATGTCCTCGGTCGAGGGCCAGATGTCGCGCAGGAAGACGTCGTTGCCCTCGGAGTCCTGCCCCAGGGGCTGGTTCTCGAAGTCGAAGTCCATCGTCCCGGCCAGCGCGTAGGCGATGACCAGCGGCGGGGACGCCAGGTAGTTCATCTTGACGTCGGGGTTGATCCGGCCCTCGAAGTTCCGGTTGCCCGAGAGCACCGAGACGACGGTGAGGTCGTTGTCGTTGACCGCGGCCGAGATCTCCTCGGGCAGCGGGCCGGAGTTGCCGATGCAGGTGGTGCAGCCGTAGCCGACCAGGTTGTAGCCGAGCTTGTCGAGGTAGGGCCAGAGACCGGCCTTCTCGTAGTAGTCGGTGACGACCTGGCTGCCCGGGGCCATCGAGGTCTTGACCCACGGCTTGGTGGTCAGGCCCTTCTCGACGGCGTTCTTGGCCAGCAGCGCCGCGCCGAGCATGACGCTGGGGTTCGAGGTGTTGGTGCAGGAGGTGATCGAGGCGATCACCACGGCGCCGTGGTCGAGCACGAACTCACCGCGCGAGTCGGACTTCACGGTGACCGGCTTGGACGGGCGGCCCTCGCAGCCGTCCGCGGCCGACATGACGACCGGCGCGGCGTCGTCGTCGGCGAAGGAGAGCGCCGGGGCGTCGCTGGCCGGGAAGGACTCGTTCGACGACTCGTCGACGCCGGCGAGCGGGCTGGGGGCCACGTCGTCGTCGGTGTAGTCGTGCACGGTCTTGCGGAACGCCGGCTTGGCGTCGGTCAGCTCGATGCGGTCCTGCGGGCGCTTCGGGCCGGCGATCGACGGGACGACCGTCGAGAGGTCGAGCTCGAGGGTCTCGGAGAAGACCGGCTCGTGGTCCGGGTCGTGCCAGAGGCCCTGCTCCTTGGCGTAGGCCTCGACCAGCGCGATCTGCTCGGCGGAGCGACCGGTGAGCTTCAGGTAGCGGACGGTCTCCTCGTCGATCGGGAAGATCGCCGCGGTCGAGCCGAACTCCGGGCTCATGTTGCCGATGGTGGCGCGGTTGGCCAGCGGCACCGCGCCGACGCCGGCGCCGTAGAACTCGACGAACTTGCCGACGACGCCCTGGCGACGCAGCATCTCGGTGATCGTGAGCACCACGTCGGTGGCGGTCACACCGGTCGGGATCTCGCCGGTCAGCTTGAAGCCGAGCACCTGCGGGATGAGCATCGAGACCGGCTGGCCGAGCATCGCGGCCTCGGCCTCGATGCCGCCGACGCCCCAGCCCAGCACACCCAGGCCGTTGACCATGGTGGTGTGGGAGTCGGTGCCGACCAGGGTGTCCGGGTAGGCCTGCCCGTTGCGGGGCATGACCACGCGCGCCAGGTTCTCGATGTTGACCTGGTGCACGATGCCGGTACCGGGCGGGACGACCTTGAACTCGTCGAAGGCGCCCTGGCCCCAGCGCAGGAACTGGTAGCGCTCCTTGTTGCGCCCGTACTCGAACTCGATGTTCTTCTCGAACGCGTCCGCGGTGCCGAAGAAGTCGATCATGACCGAGTGGTCGATGACCAGCTCGGCGGGCGCCAGCGGGTTGACCTTGGACGGGTCGCCGCCCATCTCGGTCACGGCCTCGCGCATGGTCGCCAGGTCGACGACGCAAGGGACGCCGGTGAAGTCCTGCATGATCACCCGGGCGGGGGTGAACTGGATCTCGGTGTCCGGGTCGGCCTGCGGGTCCCAGTTCGCCAGGGCCGTGATGTGGTCCGCCGTGACGTTCGCACCGTCCTCGGTGCGGAGCAGGTTCTCGAGCAGGACCTTCAGGCTGAACGGCAGGCGCTTCGAGCCCTCCACCGCGGAGAGCCGGAAGATCTCGTAACCGGTGCCCCCGACGTCGAGCTGTCCTCGGGCGCCGAAGCTGTCGGTGCTGGCCACTTGGTGGTCCTCCCGTGGTGGTGGGCGGTCGCTATGTCCGGTGCGATGAACACGCCCCGCCCCGCGGGCCGGGGGTGCTCACCTGCGTCGTGCCGGAGTCTCGCGCACCGCCGTGCCGGCAGCAGCGCGGACCCTCGTACCGCAAATAGTACGCCTGTCCTATAAGCCTGGCGAGGCGGGTGTGGCCGGGGTCGCGGCGCCGTCGCGCGGGTGGCGTCCCCCGTGCGGTGGACGGGTCCGGTGTGTCGCACGGGGTTCGGGTGACACGAGTGGCACTGTTCCCAGTCGATTCCCCGTCGATCCCGCCCGCCCATGGAAGGACCTCCCCGTGACGCGCCAGCCGTCGGCGACCCTCGTCGTGGTGGCCGTGCTCGTCGCGGTCGCGCTGGCCTCGCCCGGGGTGGGCGCGGCCGCGACCGTCGTCGTGCCCGCCGCCGCGGTGCTCCCGGCCCAGCCGCCGCCCCCGCCGCCGCCGAACCCCGGCGACGACGAGCTGGAGCGCAGCCGCCAGTCGGTGCAGGACCGGGCCGCCGAGGTCGGCCGGCTCACCGCCCGCCTCGCCGAGCTCGACGCGCAGGCCGAGCAGCTGCAGATGGAGGTCGCAGGGCGCAACGAGGAGGCGCTCGCCGCCCGGGACACCGCCGACGCCGCCGGTCGTGAGGCCGAGACCGCCGCGGCCCGGGCCGCCGACGCCCGCGCCGCGACCGAGGCCGCGGGCCGCGCCGTCGACGACGCCCGGACCCGGATCGACGCCTTCGTCGGCGACGTCTACACCCACGGTCTCGACCTGGGTCCGCTCGGGCTGCTCTCGCGGGCGACCGACCCGCAGGACCTGATGGACCGGGCCCGGCTCACCGACGCGCTGAGCGAGGACCAGGCCGCGGTCCTGGAGCAGCTCCAGCAGGCCCGTATCGCCCAGGCCAACGCCGACTCCCTCGCCCGTGCGGCGCAGGAGGAGGCCGACCGGCGCCGCGCCGACGCCGAGCAGGCGTCCGCGGCGGCCGACTCCGCCGTCGACGAGGCCGTCGCGGCCGCCGACGCCCAGCAGATCCGGCTCGACGCGGTGCACACCGAGCGCACCGACGTGCAGTCCCGGCTCGACGCCGCCGAGAACGCCGACGCCGGGCTGCGCGCCCAGCGTCAGCGCTACGAGGCGTGGCGGGCCGAGCAGGCCCGGCTCCAGGCCGAGGCCGACCGGCGGGCCCGGGAGGAGGCGGCGTCGCGGGTCGCGCAGGAGCCCGCGCCGTCGGACGGCCCCGCGCCGCGGCGCACCGGGTCGGCGGCGATCGAGACCGTGATCGACCGGGCGATGGCCCAGCTCGGCACCATCTACGCCTGGGGTGGCGGCAACTCGCGCGGACCGACCCGCGGGATCCGCGACGGCGGCGTCGCCGACGCCCACGGCGACTTCCGCAAGGTCGGCTTCGACTGCTCGGGGCTGATGCAGTTCGCCTTCGCCGGGGTCGGCATCGACCTGCCCCGCTACAGCGGCAACCAGGCGAACGCCGGCCGGCTGGTGCCGATCTCGGACATGCGGCGCGGGGACATGCTGTCCTGGGCCGACGGCGGCCGCACCCACCACATCGCCATCTACCTCGGCGACGGGAAGATGCTCGAGGCCCCGTACTCGGGCGCGAGTGTGCGGGTCACCTCGGTCCGCTATGACGGCCTGAACAAGGTCACCCGGCTGCTCTGACGGCCGCGGCCTCGCCGGTCAGCTCGTCGAGCACCAGCCGCACCGCGGGCCGGGTCACCGCACCGCGGGTCACGGCCCGCACCAGCCGGGCGGCCCGCACCCCGGCGAGCGGGCGCAGTGCGAGCCGGGCGCCGTCGCGGTGGTCGGTCGAGTAGCGGGGCAGCAGCGCGACGCCGTGCCCGTGCGCGACGAGCTCCTCGGTGACCGAGAAGTCGTTGATCCGCTGCACCACCCGCGGCACGGTGCCGGTGACCAGTGCGAGCGAGTTGAGCACGTCGTCGACCGGCCACCCGACGGCGACCGAGATCCAGTCGGCGTCGACCAGGTCGGACAGGTGCACCTCGGCGCGGTGGGCCAGCGGGTGGTCCGGGGGCAGGGCGACGTCGAGGGGCTCGCGCAGGAGCGGGTGCACGGTGAGCCGGCCCGTGCGCAGCGGGTCGAGCCGTTCGTCGTGGTGGGTGACGACGACGTCGGCGTCGGCCGCGGCGGCCGGGACCTCCTCCGGGCGCAGGTCGAGGTCGCGACAGGACAGCGCCAGCCCGGGGTGGGCCGACGCCCGGCGCAGCAGCCCGGGCAGCAGCAGCCGGGCCGCCGACGGGAAGAACACCACCCGGACCGTGCCCAGCGGCTGCTCGCGCAGGCCCGCGGTGGTCTCCTCCAGCCGGCCCAGCGCGTCGAGCACCTCCTGCGCCCCGTCGACGACGGCCCGCCCGGCCGCGGTGAGCCGCAGCCCGCGCCCGTCCGGCGCGGTCAGCTCCAGGCCCGCCTCCCGGGACAGTGCCTTGAGCTGCTGGGACACCGCGGACGGGGTGAAGTTCAGCGCCGCGGCGACAGCGGTGACCGAGCCGCGGTCGGCGAGCTCGCGCAGGATCCGGAGCCGCCGCACATCCATGCAGGAACGCTACAACATCGCTTCAGTTGTTGTCGCTGGTCTGCACGGTCTCGGGACGGCAGCGTGGACGCCGTGACCGTTCGTGACCGCCTGCTCGCCGTCGTCGTCGCCGTGTTGTGGGGCGCCAACTTCATCGCCATCCACGTCGGGCTCCAGCACTTCCAGCCGCTGTTCCTGGCCGGGCTGCGGATGCTCGTGCTGGCGGTCCCGACGGTGCTCCTCGTGCCGCGGCCGCGGGTTCCGCTGCGCTGGCTCGTCGGCTACGGGCTCGGGTTCGGCACGGTGCAGTTCCTCTTCCTGTTCCTGGGGATGTACGCCGGGATGCCGACCGGGCTCGCGTCGCTGGTCCTGCAGGCGTCGGGACCGTTCACGCTCGTGCTGGGTGCGCTGCTACTGCGCGAGAGGGTGACGCCGCGGCAGTGGGCCGGGATCGGCGTCGCCGTGCTCGGGCTGGGGTGCATCGCGCTGGCCCGCGCCCAGTCCGCGGCGCTGCTGCCGGTCGTGCTGACCCTGCTCGGCGCGCTCGGCTGGGCGGCCGGGAACCTGTGCAGCCGCCTGGCCCAGCGCGACGGCGAGGCGGTCGACCCGCTGCACCTGACGCTGTGGATGACCGTCGTGCCGCCGGTGCCGCTGCTGGCCGCCTCGGCGGTGGTGGAGGGTCCGGGCGCCTGGGGCGACATCGTCGCGATGGTGACCCCCGACGGCGTCGCCGGGCTGGTCGCGCTCGTGTACCTGTCGCTGGTCGCGACGGTGCTCGCCGCCGGGATCTGGACCGGGCTGATGCGCCGCTACCCGGCCGGGCTCGTCGCGCCGCACTCGCTGCTCGTACCGGTGGTCGGGATGAGCCTGGCGATGGTGCTCCTGGGGGAGCGGCCGTCGGTGACCGAGCTGGTCGCCGGGGCGGTCGTCGTCGGCGGGGTGCTGGTGGCCTCCGCGCCCGCCCGGCGTCGCGTACCGGTGGCGGCATGAGACTGCGCTGCACCGCGCTCGTGGTCGACGACTACGACGCCGCCGCGGAGTACGAGCGGCTCGTGGCGCTCGGGGTGGAGTTCGAGGGACCGCCGCGGGTGGCGGCCCACGGCACGGTCGCGGTGTTCCGCGACGTCGCCGGGAACCGGTGGGACCTGCTCTCCGGGCCGTGAGTCAGGCGCGCCGGCGCCGTCGGCGGTTGCGGCGACGGCGGCTCGGGACGAGGAACGCCGCCGCGGTCCCGACCAGGGCGACGACCCCGAGCGCGACGAGGGCCGTCACGAACGCGCCCGTCGGCTCCGTGGTGGCCGGAGGCTCGGGCGGTGCCGCGGGCGCGGCCGCGACCTTGTGGGTGGCGGTGCAGATGTTGTCCTCGTACGGGCTCGCCGGGTTCAGCGGGTGGAACTCGTAGCGGGTCCCGGTGGCGTACGACCGGTCGACCGAGGTCGCGGTGTCCGGTCGGGGGGTGGGGGAGCCGACGACCTGGACGTCGCGGCCGTCGTCGGTACGGACCTGCGCGACGCGGCCGTCGGCGGAGGTCGAGGCGACGGTGCCGGTGAACGCGTGGGCGGAGCGGGGTGGGTCGGCGATGCACGAGGCCCTGGCCGCCGGGCTCGTCGTCCCGCTCGCCGCGGTCGCCGCACCCGTCGCGCTCGTCGGGGCGAGGAGCGCCAGGGCGGCGAGCAGCGGGACGGCGAGACGGGGCACGGGGTCATCCTCGCGCGTGCGGGGGTCGCGCGCCTCCGCCGTCCAGCCGAGTGGTCGGGTCAGGGACGCCGTCGTCGGAGCGGAGCTCGAGTCGTGGCGGGACGGCCTGGCCGTCGAGGCGCGACCGCTGTGCTCCGGCGGGCGCGTCGGTCGGGGGCTCGGGGAGTGGCCGCGGAGGCGCGAGGCCCAGGCGTGATGAGGTCGGGGAGGTGGCGGCGCGAGCCGGTGCGCGGGGATCGTCCGCTGCCGGGCTGCGGCGGACGGGCGGATGCGAGCGCCGAACGACCTGGAAAGGTCCAGCTAGGAGACCTATAATCGAACATATGATCGATCAGGTGGAGGTGCTGGACGTGCTGAGCCACACCGATCCCGCCGACGACCCGGCCTGGCTCGAACACCGGCGCCGCCGTGAGGCGGTGGAGGAGGCGACCCGGTGCCCGCACGGTCTCGCGATCGACCTGTGCGGCGAGATGTGTGGTCCCGAGCCCCCGCCCGACCCCTCCGGCGGGATCGACGACGTCGCCTGGGAGGCGCTGCGGTGCCTGGTCGCCGGAGCCCCGCCCGACCGGCTCACCGACCTGCAGGTGCTCGACGTCCTGGAGGGCGCCGAGCACTGGGTGCGCCGTGCGAGTGCCCTGCGGATGCGGTCGGTCGCGCTGATCGCGGAGCGCCACCCGGCCGGGAGCGGGGCCGCACCGCCGGGCGCGGACTCGCGTGCGGTGCAGCCCGTCTCCCGGTGGTTGCCGGACCAGGTGGCGATCGTGCTGCGGGTCCCGCGCGACCACGCGCGGTCGCTGATCGGGCAGGCGCAGCGGTTCGCCCAGGTGCTGCCGGAGACCCTGGCCGCGTGGGAGTCGGGGGCGATCGACCAGGGCGCCGCCGAGGCGATCTCGTCGTCGACACTCGTCCTCGACGACGAGCGCGCCCGCCAGGTGCAGGCCGCGGTCCTCCCGGGGGCTCCGGAGGCGCACCGCCGGTTGCTGCGGGACCGGCTGCGCCGCCACATCGCCCGCGTCGACCCGGACGGCGCCCGCGAGCGCCACGAACGGGCCCGGTCGGAGCGGCGGATGTCGCTCTCCCCGGGGGACGACGGCATGGGCTCGCTCTGGCTGGGCGGCACCGCCGCGCAGGTGGAGGCGTCGTGGCAGTGCGTCGACCGGCTCGCGCGCTCCCTGGACGACCCGTGCGACGACCGCACCCTGGACCAGAAGCGCGTCGACCTCGCCCACCAGCTGCTGCAGGGCACGCTGACGCTGACCGACGTCGGCACGGTCCGGGACGCGCTCGGCGCGGACGGGGCGGGCACCGACGAGGACGGCCTGCTCGCAGCGGTCGCGCGGGTGCTCGCCGCGAAGCCGGACCCGGAGGAGGCGGTGGGGCGCCGCCCGCTGATCCAGGTCGTCGTCCCGCTCAGCACGCTGATGGGTGGTGCGGCACCGGCCGAGCTGGTCGGGCACGGCCCGATCCCCGCCGACCTCGCCCGGGCCCTCGCCGCCGGCGGTGTGTGGCAGCGGCTGGTGACCGACCCGCTGTCGGGCACGGTGCTCGACGTCGGACGCACCCGCTACCGGCCGCCGGTCGCGATGGCCGACCACGTCCGGGCGCGGGACTGCACCTGTCGCGGCCCCGCGTGCAGCCGACGGGTCCGCGACCTCGACCACCACCGCCCCTGGGCGGGCGGGGACGGGCGGACCAGCGCGGAGAACCTGTTCGGGCTGTGCCGGGCCGACCACGCGCTGAAGGACGCGCCGGGCTGGCAGGTGCTCGCCGGGACCGACGGCAGCCTGACCTGGGTGGCACCGTGCGGCCGCCGGGCGACGACGCGGCCGTTCGACCACCGGGTCTTCACCGATCCGCTGCCGGACGCGGCCGACCACGACACCGCCGAGGCGCCCTTCTGAGCGCTGCTCAGGCCGCCGGGGCGGCGAGCTGCCAGGACACGCCGAAGCGGTCCTCGACCCAGGCGAAGGGGCCGAAGCCGTAGTCGTCGAGCGGCATGAACTCCCGCCCACCGGTCGCGAGGGCCGCCAGCAGCCGCTCCTGCTCGTCGCCGGACTCGCAGTCCACCCACAGCGAGACGGCGGGGGAGAAGTCCCACTGGTGCACCGGCGGGCTGTCGCTGCACCGCAGGCGCTGCCCGGCGACGACGAACTCGGCGAGGACCACCGCCGTCGGGTCGTCGGGGCGGTGGGTGACCGAGACGATCTCGCCGTCGTCGAACAGGGAGGTCCAGAACTCCATCGCCTCGCTCGCGCTCGGGCCACGCGGCGGCTGGAAGGTCAGGAACGGCAGGGCGCGGGCGGGCATCGGTCCTCCGGTGGGACGGGGCGGGTGGGGCGTGTCCGAAACCGGACGACACGGACACCTGCCGGTGGGTAGGCTCGACACCATGGCACGAGGCATCTGGTCGCAGAAGGTCCGCACCGCCCGCTGACGGCGGCGCCCTTCACCCCTTCCGAACCGCGTCCGCCGTCCCGGTCCCCGCCGGGCGGCGCATCCCGTGCTGCCCGGCTCCGATCTCGGATGCCGCGGAGCCCTCTCGTGCACACCACCCCCGAACCGTCCTCACCCCTGCCCGCCCTCGACGCCGGCGCGGCCGCCCACGTGCGTGCCGAGGACGTCGTCGTCACCCGCGGGTCGCACCGCGTCCTCACCGGCGTGACGCTGACCGTCTCCGCCCGCTCGCGGCTCGCCGTCGTCGGGGAGAACGGGCGCGGCAAGTCCACGCTCCTGCACGTCCTCGCGGGCCTGCTCGCGCCGGACGCCGGGGTCGTGCACCGCGCCGGCACCGTCGCGCTGGCCCGCCAGGAGGTGCCCGCCCGCGACGGCGAGACCGTCGGCACCCTGACCGCGGAGTCGCTCGCCGGCTCGCGGACGGCGCTGCGCGAGCTCGACGCGGCGACCGCGGCGCTCACCGACGGCGCGCCCGGCGCCGACGACCGGTTCGCCGCGGCCCTGGACACCGCGACCCGGCTCGACGCCTGGGACGCCGAACGCCGCGTCGACGTCGCCCTCGGTGCGCTCGGCGCCTGCACCGACCGCACCCGGCCACTGGAGACGCTGTCGGTGGGACAGCGCCACCGCGTGCGGCTGGCGTGCCTGCTCGGTGCCCGCCACGACGTCCTGCTCCTCGACGAGCCCACCAACCACCTCGACGCGGCCGGGCTCGACTTCCTGACCCGCACCCTGCGCGCCCACCCGGGCGGGCTCGCCGTGGTCAGCCACGACCGGGCCCTGCTGCGCGACGTCGCCGACGAGTTCTGCGACCTCGATCCGACCCGCGACGGCGCGCCCCGGCTCACCGCGGGCGGCTACGACGGCTGGCGGACCGCGCGGGACCGGGCCCGCGCCGCCTGGGAGGCCGAGCACGCCGAACAGCAGGCCGAGCACCGTCGCCTCGCCGACGCCGTCGCCACCGCGCGGGACCGGCTCTCGACCGGCTGGCGTCCGGACAAGGGGACCGGCAAGCACGCCCGCCAGTCCCGGGCCCCGGGGGTGGTGCAGGCGCTGCACCGGCGCCGGGCCGAGCTCGACGCGCACCGGATCGACGTCCCGGTACCGCCGTCGTCGCTGCGCCGTCCCGACCTCGACGTGCGCCCCGGCGCGCCCCAGCTGCGCGCGCACGGGGTCGGCGTGCGGGGACGGCTCGCCCGTCCGGTCGACCTGGTCCTCGACGCGGGCGACCGGCTGCTCGTGACCGGCCCGAACGGGGCCGGGAAGTCGACGCTGCTCGCCGTGCTGGCCGGGGCGCTCGCTCCGGACGCCGGGTCGGTGCGCACCGCGAGCGGCGCCCGGGTCGTCCGGCTGGGGCAGGAGACCGCGGTGCTCGACCCGCGGCGGCCCGCGCGTGCCGTGCTGGAGCACGTCGGTGGTGGCGCCCACGGCCTGCTCGACGCGGCGGCGTTGCGGACCCCGGTGGGTCGGCTGTCGGAGGGCCGGCGCCGCAGGCTCGACCTGGCCCGCGCCCTGGCGGAGCGCCCGACGACGCTGCTGCTCGACGAGCCGACCAACCACCTGTCCGCGCGGCTCGTGGACGAGCTCACCGCGATGGTCAGGGACACCTCGGCGGCCGTCGTCGTCGCCACCCACGACCGGCAGCTGCTGCGCGACCTGGCCGACTGGCCGCGGCTGGAGCTCGACCCGGCCGGGTGATCAGGGCCGGAGCCCGGACTCGACGGCGTCGAGGGTGCGGCGCAGCCCGGAGTCGAACAGCGGCTCACCGCCGCCGGGCCCGCGCACGACGGCGCCGCCGAGCAGCCGGGACAGCACCGGCAGGCGCTCCGCCCGGCCGGAGCGGCGGACGTCGTCGAGGGTGGGCAGGCGGTCCCCGGCCAGGGCCGCCGCGCCCCGGACGTAGCCGTGCAGCAGGTGCAGCACCTCGACGCCCGCGTGCAGCGGGTGCCCCGCCCCGACGACGTGCGCCAGCAGGGCCTCCGACCACGCGCACTCGGCGGGGCCGGTGGCGCGGGGACCGGCGAGCAGCCCGACGGTCCACGGGTGCTCGTCGAGCACGTCGCGCAGGGCGGCCGCCCAGATCTCGCAGCCCAGCCGCAGCCCGCAGCCTGACAGGTCCGGCGGCTCGCCCAGTGCGAGGTCCAGGACGAGGTCGACCAGCGCGTCCTTGCCGGGCACGTGCCGGTACAGCGACATCGGCGCGGACCCCAGCTCGCGGGCCAGTCGCGGCATCGACACCGCGCTCAGGCCGTCGGCGTCGGCGAGGTGCAGCGCCGTGGCGACGATCGACCCGCGGTCCAGCGTCCGGCGCACCGGGGCCGGGGGAGCGGCCCATCGGGGGTCGTCGACGGCGGTCACGCGTCGATCATGCCACGCACGCCGTAGGGAGCCCTACGCACGCTGCGTAAGCCCTACGCGTGCCGCACCGGGAGGAGTGCCGGTGTCCGGTTCGTAGGGTGTCCCGATGGAGTTGTGGGAGGTCGGGGTCATCGCGCTGGCCGGGCTCTGGGCGGGGTTGATCAACACCGTCGTCGGGTCGGGGACGCTGGTGACCTTCCCGGTGCTCGTGGCGTTGGGCTTCCCCCCGGTGACGGCGACGACGTCGAACGCCATCGGGCTGATCACCGGCTCGATCACCGGCGCCGTCGGCTACCGCAAGGAGTGGGCCGGGCACGGTCGCCGCCTGGCGAAGTACGGCGTCGCGTCGTTCCTGGGGGCCGTGGTCGGTGCGGCACTGCTGCTGTCGCTGCCGCCGGACGCGTTCGAGACGATCGTGCCGGTCCTGGTCGGCACCTCGGTGCTGCTGGTCGCCGTGCAGCCCCTGCTGGCCCGCCGGCTGCGCGACCGCCCGCGTCCGGACCGGACCGGCTCGCCGGTGCTCTACGTGCTGGTCTTCCTGGTGGGCGTCTACGGCGGCTACTTCACCGCCGCCCAGGGGATCATGCTGGTGGGGGTGATGGGGCTGCTCGTCGCGGACCCGCTCCAGCGGCTCAACGCCTTCAAGAACACCCTCGCCTCGGTCGTGAACATCGTCGCCGGGGCGATCTACGCCGTCGTCGCGCCGGTCGACTGGACGGTCGTCGGCATCATCGCGGTCAGCTCGATCGTCGGCGGGCTGCTCGGTGCGAAGGTCGGCCGCAGGCTGCCGCCCGCGGTGCTGCGGACCGTGATCGTCGTGATCGGGGTCGCGGCGATCGTGTTCCTGCTGGTGGAGTGAGCGCCCGGAACTGTCGGGGGTGTCTGCTCTCCTGGGGTCGTGGACGACGACCGCGCCGCCGAGCTGGCCGTGGCCCTCGCCGCGCTGGCCGGTCGTGAGATCGGTCCGGCCGAGGCGCGGGCCGTCGTCGCGCACGCACACGACCTGACCCCGGCCCGGGCGAACACGGTCTGGACCCGGCACCGGGCGGCGCCGCGGACCGTGTCGCTGCGCGACTACCTGGCGATGACGATCCGGTTCACCGCGCAGGACCCCACCGCGGGCGGGCCCGACCGCCCGGAGTCGCACGCCTCACCGGATCCACACGGCCGACACGGTGGGATGGGACCGTGAGCACGACTGCCTCGACCGGTCCGGACCCGATCACCCCCGCCCGCGACGCCGAGCGGCTCGAGCGTGCGGTGCTCGAGGTGAAGCGGGTGATCGTCGGCCAGGACCGCCTCGTCGAGCGGATGCTGGTGGGGCTCCTCGCGAAGGGGCACCTGCTGCTGGAGGGCGTCCCCGGCGTCGCGAAGACCCTCGCCGTGGAGACGTTCGCGACGGTCGTGGGCGGCAGCTTCTCCCGGCTGCAGTTCACCCCCGACCTGGTGCCCGCCGACATCCTCGGCACCCGCATCTACCGGCAGGGCCGCGAGGAGTTCGACGTCGAGCTCGGTCCGGTCGTCGCGAACTTCGTGCTCGCCGACGAGATCAACCGCGCGCCGGCCAAGGTGCAGTCGGCGATGCTCGAGGTGATGGCCGAGCGCAAGCTCTCCCTCGCCGGCCGCGACCACCCGATGCCCGACCCGTTCCTCGTGCTCGCCACCCAGAACCCGATCGAGAACGAGGGCGTCTACCCGCTGCCCGAGGCGCAGCGCGACCGCTTCCTGTTCAAGCTGATCATCGAGTACCCGGGCGTCGAGGAGGAGCGGGAGATCATCTACCGGATGGGGTCCACCCCGCCGGTGCCCTCCCAGGTCCTCACCCCCGAGGAGCTGGTCCGGCTGCAGCGCACCGCGGCGGACGTGTTCGTGCACCACGCCCTGGTCGACTACGTCGTGCGGCTGGTCGTCGCGACCCGGCTGCCGTCCGAGCACGGTCTGTCCGACGTCGCGTCCTGGATCGCCTACGGCGCCTCGCCGCGTGCGTCGCTCGGCATCGTGTCCGCCGCCCGCGCGCTGGCTCTGGTCCGCGGCCGGGACTACGTCCTCCCGCAGGACGTGCTGGAGGTCGCCCCGGACGTGCTGCGCCACCGCCTGGTGCTGTCCTACGACGCGATCGCCGACCAGGTGCCGGTCGACCACATCGTCACCCGGGTCCTGCAGACCGTGCCGTTGCCGCAGGTCAGCGCCCGGCCCGGGGGAGGGCCCGAGAGCGCGTCGACGGCGTGGCCGCCCGCACCGGGTGCCGGCCAGGGCCCGGCGTGACGGCGGGGTCCGCCGACCTCGTCCGGCTCGAGGCCTCCCTGCGGACCCTGGAGCTCACCGTCCGGCGCCGGCTGGACGGGCTGCTCCAGGGCAACCACATCGGCCTGCTGCCCGGGCCCGGCACCGAGCCGGGTGACGCGCGGCCCTACCAGCCCGGCGACGACGTCCGCCGGATGGACTGGTCGGTCACCGCCCGCACCACCGCACCGCACGTGCGCGAGACCGTCGCCGACCGCGAGCTGGAGACCTGGGCGGTGGTCGACCTGTCGCGCAGCATCGACTACGGCACCGCCCGCACCGACAAGCGGCACCTGGCGCTGGCCGGGCTCACCGCGGTCGCCCAGCTGACGACCGGCGGCGGGAACCGGCTCGGCGCCGTCGTCGCGAACGGGGAGTCGACGCTGCGGCTGCCCGCCCGCGGCGGCCTGGCGCACGCCCGCGGCCTGGTCCGCCGGGTCGCGACGATGCCGCCGGCACCCGAGGGCACCCGGGGCGACCTGTCCGGTGCGCTCGACGAGCTGCGCCGCCCGCCGCGCCGGCGCGGGCTGGTCGTCGTGGTGTCGGACTTCCTCGGCGAGCCCACCTGGGAGCGGTCCCTGCGGGCGCTGTCGGCCCGCCACGAGCTGCTCGCGATCGAGGTCGTCGACCCGCGGGAGCTGGAGCTGCCCGACGTCGGGACCGTCGTGCTCGCCGACCCCGAGACCGGGCGCCAGCGCGAGGTCGACACCACGCCGCTGCTGCGCCGCGAGTTCGCGGCCGCCGCCTCCGAGCACCGCGACCGGGTGGCCACCGCGCTGCGCCGCTGCGGGGCCGGGCACCTGACCCTGCGCACCGACACCGACTGGGTGGCCGACATCGTGCGGTTCGCCGTCGCCCGCAAGCACGCCGCTGCTCCGCGGAGGCTCGCGTGACGTTCACCGCCCCCTGGTGGCTGCTCGGGTTGCTCGTCGTCGCCGCGCTCGCGGCGGCCTACGTGTGGCTGCTGCGGCGGCGCCGTCGCGACGTCGTGCGGTTCACCAACCTGGAGCTGCTGGAGTCGGTCGCCCCGAAGCGGCCGGGCCGGTGGCGGCACCTCCCGGCGATCGCGCTGATCGCGGCGCTGGCGGTGCTCACCGTGGCGCTCGCCGGGCCGCAGGCCATGGCGAAGGTGCCGCGCAACCGGGCCACGGTGATGCTGGTGATCGACGTGTCGCTGTCGATGAAGGCCACCGACGTCGCCCCGACCCGGCTCGCCGCCGCGCAGGCCGCGGCCAAGCAGTTCGCCGACCAGCTGACCCCCGGCGTCAACCTGGGGCTGGTGTCCTTCGCCGGGACGGCGGCGGTGCTCGTCTCGCCCACGACCGACCGCAGCGCGGTCAAGAACGGCGTCGACAACCTGCAGCTCGCCGAGTCCACCGCGACCGGTGAGGCGATCTTCACGGCGATGCAGTCGATCGACACCTTCTCCCGCTCGCTGCAGGGCGGCCCGGACGCGGCGGGCGTGCCGCCACCGGCGCGGATCGTGCTGCTCTCCGACGGCACCCAGACCGTCCCGGGACCGGACGGGGAGAACGAGCCGCGCGGCTCGTTCACCGCGGCCGCCGAGGCGAAGAACCGCGGCGTCCCGGTGTCCACGATCTCCTTCGGCACCAGCTACGGCACGATCGAGCTCGACGGCGGGCGTACCCCCGTCGCCGTCGACGACGCCTCCATGGAGCGCATCGCGCAGCTCTCGGGCGGCCGGTTCTTCACCGCCGCCACCGAGTCCGAGCTGCGCGCGGTCTACTCCGACCTGTCCGAGGAGCTCGGCTACGAGGAACGCGAGGTCGACGCGAGCAGGCCCTGGATGATCGGCGGGTTCGTGCTCCTGATCGGCGGGCTCGGCGCGGGCATCCTGCTCGGCAGGCGACTGCCGTGAGGGTGATCTCCGCTCGCGGGTACCGGCCGGTAGTGCGTTAGGTTCACCCCCCGTGGGACGTAGCGTGCTCGTGACCGGAGGAAACCGCGGCATCGGCCTGGCGATCGCACAGGCGTTCGCGGCGGAGGGCGACCAGGTGGCGGTGACCTACCGCTCCGGGAAGGACGACATCCCCGACGGGCTGTTGCCGGTGCACTGCGACGTCACCGACGCCGAGTCCGTCGACGCCGCGTTCACCGAGGTCGAGGCCGCACACGGCCCGGTCGAGGTGCTGGTGTCCAACGCCGGCATCACCGACGACGGCCTGCTCATGCGGATGGCCGAGGAGTCCTTCACCAAGGTCGTCGACGCCAACCTCACCGCGGCCTACCGGGTCGCGAAGCGGGCCTCGCGCGGGATGCTGAAGGCCAAGAAGGGCCGGATGATCTTCGTATCGTCGGTCGTGGGCCTCTCCGGCTCGGCCGGGCAGGTCAACTACGCCGCCTCGAAGTCCGGGCTCGTCGGCCTGGCCCGCTCGGTCGCCCGCGAGCTGGGCAGCCGCGGCATCACCGCGAACGTGGTCGCCCCCGGGTTCGTCGACACCGACATGACCCGTGCGCTGCCCGAGAAGCGGCGCGAGGAGATCCTGGGGACCATCCCGCTCTCGCGCTACGCCGACACCGGCGAGATCGCCTCGGTCGTCGCCTTCCTCGCCTCGCCCGGCGCCGGTTACGTCACCGGAGCGGTCGTCCCGGTCGACGGCGGCCTGGGCATGGGGCACTGAGCGAGGTCCGCGGAGCGGACATCGGCACCGTGCCCACCGGCCCGGGCATGCAGAACTCTCGAAAGGACGTCATGGGACTGCTCGACGGCAAGCGGCTGCTGATCACCGGTGTGATCACCGACGCCTCGCTGGCCTTCCACTCCGCCAAGATCGCCCAGGAGCAGGGCGCCGAGGTCGTGCTCACCGGTTTCGGCCGGATGCGGCTGGTCGAGCGGATCGCGATGCGGCTGCCGAAGCCCGCACCGGTCGTCGAGCTGGACGTGTCGGACCAGGAGCAGCTGGACTCGCTCGTCGAGCGGATCACCCCGCACCTGGGCGACGAGCCGCGCCTCGACGGCGTGCTGCACTCCATCGGGTTCGCCCCGCCCGGCGCGCTCGGCGAGGGCGCGTTCCTCAACGCGCAGTGGGAGGACGTCGCCACCACGATCCAGGTGTCGGCGTACTCGTTCAAGTCCCTGGCGATGGCGTGCAAGCCGCTGCTCGGCCCGGGCAGCTCGATCGTCGGCATGGACTTCGACAACCGGCAGGCGTGGCCCGCCTACGACTGGATGGGCGTCGCGAAGTCCGCGCTGGAGTCGGTCACCCGATACCTGGCCCGCGACCTGGGCCGCGACGGCATCCGGGTCAACCTGGTCGCCGCCGGCCCGGTGAAGACGATGGCCGCCAAGTCGATCCCGGGCTTCTCCGCGTTCGAGGACGTGTGGGACAAGCGCGCCCCGCTCGGCTGGGACATGAACGACCCGGTGCCGGTCGCCAAGACCGTGTGCGCCGCGCTGTCGGACTGGATGCCGACCACCACCGGTTCGATGATCATGGCCGACGGCGGGGTGCACGCCGTCGGCGTGTGAGCCGGTACCGGCCCGCGCGCGTCGGCGCTGGCCGGGGTCGATAATCGGGGTCGTGCCCGAACAGTTCGACGCGATTCTGCTGCTCAGCTTCGGCGGCCCCGAGGCCCCCGACGAGGTTCGCCCGTTCCTGGAGAACGTGACCCGGGGGCGCGGGGTCCCACCGGAGCGCCTCGATGCCGTCGAGGAGCACTACCAGCACTTCGGCGGGGTCTCGCCGATCAACGCCCGCAACCGCGAGCTGGTCGCGGCGATCGCCGCGCGCACCGAGCTGCCGGTGTACTTCGGCAACCGCAACTGGGGACCCTTCGCCGAGGACACCGTGCGCGAGATGGCCGAGGACGGCGTCGCGCGGGCGCTGGTGTTCGCGACCAGCGCCTACGGCGGCTACTCCGCCTGCCGCCAGTACCACGAGGACATCTCCCGGGCCCGGGACGCGGTCGGCGACGCGGCCCCCGAGCTGGTCAAGCTGCGCCACTTCTACGACCACCCGGACTTCGTGCGCGCCAACGCCGACGCCGTGCGGACCGCGTGGGCACAGCTGCCCGAGGGCCGTCGCGAGGCGGCACGGCTGGTGTTCACCGCGCACTCCATCCCGACCTCGGCCGACGCGGCCGCCGGGACCCCGGCCGACGGCGGGCACCGCTACTCCCGCCAGGTCGCCGAGGCCGCGGCGCTGGTCGCCGCCGAGGTGGGCGTCGACGAGTTCGACGTCGTCTGGCAGTCCCGCTCCGGTCCACCGCAGGTGCCGTGGCTGGAGCCCGACATCGTCGACCACATCGACGACCTGCACGCCAAGGGTGTGCCCGCGGTCGTCGTCGCGCCGGTCGGGTTCGTGTCCGACCACGTCGAGGTCGTGTGGGACCTCGACAACGAGGCGGCCGAGCGTGCCGCCGAGCACGGCATGGGCTTCGCCCGCGCCGCCACCGCCGGACCCGACCCACGCTTCGCCGACATGGTGGTCGAGCTCGTGCGGGAGCACTCCGACGGCGTACCCGCCCGGCGGCTGGGCACCGGCCCGTCCGCCGGGTGCACCCGCAACGGGGCGCCCTGCGCGGTCGACTGCTGCGTGCCGCAGCGGCGGCCCGCCCGGCCGAGCTGATCAGCGCCGACGCACCCGGGCCAGATGGGCGGGGACCTCGACCCTGGTCCCGGCCGGCTCGCCGTAGGACCCGGCCAGGCCGGCGGTCACGATCCCCCGGTAGGACGCCGGTCCGACGGTCTCCACCGTCCAGTCCGGTCCGGTGAACGCGGCCCGGATGTCGGCCGCGTCGATCACCGGGCCGAACTCGGCGGCGGCGCCGGTCCGGGCCAGGGCGAGCACGTGCACCACACCGCCGGGACGCACGACCCCGGCCAGCGCGCGGGCGTAGCGGGCCTGGTCACCGGGGCCGAACAGGTGGAACAGGGCACTGTCCACCACCGTGTCGAACGGGCCGAGGCCGTCCGGGGCGAGCGCGTCGGCGACGACGAACCGGGCGTCCACGCCCGCGGCCGCGGCCCGCTCCCGGGCCCGCCGGACCGCGGTCGGGGCCGCGTCGGCGCCGAGCACGTCGTACCCGAGCCCGGCGAGCAGGATCGTGTGCTCGCCGGTGCCGCAACCCGGGTCGAGGACGGTGCCGGTGACCGCCCCCGAGCCGACGAGTGCGACGACCGCCGGCTGCGGCTCGTCGATCACCCAGGGCGGGTCGCCGTCGCGGTAGGCCTGGTCGAACCGGGAGACGGGCGGGGTCAGCTCCATCGGATGCTCCTCTCGGGGGACGTCCCGGGAGCATCCGACCTCCACCTCGGTCGAGGTCAAGGTCCCGGCCGATATCGACGATCCGGTAACCGTTCGTCCGTATTCTTGTGGTTCGTGTCCACATGGGGTGAAGTTCCGCCCCATGACCTCCGTACCGACCACGGCACCGCCGCAACCCGGCGTGCTCGAGAGCATCGAGCTGTCCATCAACTCGGTGTTCGACCCGATCTCGACCGGGCTGTCGAACATCGTCTTCTACGAGGTGACCGTCCTCGGAGCGGACTTCCCGCTGATCGTGGGCTGGCTGATCCTGGCCGGGGTGCTGTTCACCCTCTACTTCGGGTTCGTCCAGTTCCGCAGCATCGGGCTCGCCCTGCGGATCGTCCGTGGCCGCTACACCCGGCGCGACGAGCCGGGGGAGATCACCCACTTCCAGGCCCTGGCCTCCGCGTTGTCGGGCACCGTCGGTCTGGGCAACATCGCCGGCGTCGGTGTGGCGGTCACGATCGGTGGTCCCGGCGCGACGTTCTGGATGATCGTCGCCGGGCTGCTCAGCATGGCGACCAAGTTCGTCGAGTGCACCCTCGGCGTGAAGTACCGCGAAGTGCACCCCGACGGCACGGTGTCCGGCGGTCCGATGCACTACCTGCGGATCGGTGTCGCCGAGCGGATCCCCAACGCGTTCGGCCGCGGCCTGGGCAAGGTCCTGGCCGCCGGTGCGGCGGTGATGATCCTCTTCTTCGGCGTCGCCGGCGGGAACATGTTCCAGGCCAACCAGACCTTCGCCCAGCTCCGCAACGTCACCGGGGGCGAGACCGGTCTGCTCGGCAGCGGCGGCGCCGCGTTCGTCTTCGGTCTGCTGCTGGCCGCGCTCGTCGGTGCGGTCGTGTTCGGTGGCATCAAGTCCGTCGGTGCGGTCACCGGTCGTCTCGTCCCGGCGATGGCGATCGTCTACGTGACCGCCTGCCTCGTCGTGATCGCCGTGAACATCGCGCAGGTCCCCACGGCGGTCGGGCTCATCCTCTCGGGAGCGTTCTCCGCCGAGGGCGTGGTGGGCGGTGCGCTCGGCGCCATGATCGTCGGTTTCCAGCGGGCGGCCTTCTCGAACGAGGCGGGCCTGGGCTCCTCGCCGATCGCGCACTCGGCGGTGCGGACGAGGAACCCGGCCACCGAGGGGTACGTGGCCCTGATCGAGCCGTTCGTCGACACCGTGGTCATCTGCACGATGACCGCGCTGACCATCGTGATCGCCGGTACGCCCTTCTGGAAGCAGGCCCAGGCGACCGCCTTCGCCAGCGGCGGCTCCGACGTGGCCGACGGCGTGCTCATCACCTCCGACGCGTTCGCCACGGTGCTGCCGTGGTTCCCCTACGTGCTCGCGGTCGCGGTGTTCCTGTTCGCCGTCTCCACGATCATCACGTGGGGCTACTACGGGCAGAAGGCCTGGACCTACCTGTTCGGCAAGAACGTGGTGTCCGAGCGCGTCTACCAGACGGTCTTCTGCTTCTTCGTGGTCGTCGGCTCGGTGCTGACCCTGGGCAGCGTCCTCGACTTCGCCGACGCGGTGCTCTTCCTGCTCGCCTTCTTCAACATCCTGGGCCTGTACGTGCTGGCCCCGGTGGTCAAGAAGGAGGTCCGGGCGTTCCGCGCGAAGCTCGCCTCCGGCGAGGTCACCGAGGTGGAACCGTCCGAGCGGGCGATGCTCTGACCCGTCGCGTGGGCCCGGTCAGATCCGGGCCCACGCCCGGGCGAGCAGCTCGTAGGACCGCAGACGGTCGTCGAGGGTCGGGGCGACGGTCTCGACGACGAGCTCGTCGGCCTCCGCGGCCTCGACGATCGCGGCGAGCCGGCTCGCCACCGCGTCCGCCCGGCCGACGACGCGGGTCCGCAGGCGGTCGTCCAGCGCGACCTGCTCGTCCGGGTCCAGCGGAGGGAGACCGGCCCGCTCGTCGGCGGTGGGGTAGTGGTGCGCGCCGGCGTCGAGGGCGAGCCCGCGCAGCCAGACGTCGTAGCCGGAGCCCAGTGCGGCGGCCTCGTCCTCGGTGTCCGCGGCCAGCGCCGACACCGCGATCGCGACGTGCGGGCGGTCCCGGTAGGGGCCCGGTACGAACCGCTCGCGGTACAGGTCGACCGCCTCGAGCACGGTGGTCGGCCGGGAGAAGTAGGCGACGCCCATCGGCAGCCCGTTGCGCGCGGCGTACTCGGCGCTCTCGCCCGCGCCCGCTGCATGCACCCAGACCTGCGGGGTCACGGCGTCGAGCAGGTCGACCGGCGTGCCCTGCAGTCCCGGCTCCTTGCCTGCGAGCAGGCGCAGGAGCTGGTCGCAGCGCCCGCTGAAGGTGCCCAGGCCGCGTTCGAGCAGCCGGGCCTCGACGTGCGGGCGGTCGTGGTCGAACCCGACGGTGCGCGGCGTGCGGGCGGCGACCGACCGGCCCAGCCCGAGGTCGGTGCGGCCACCGGACAGGGCGGACAGCAGCGTCGCGTCCTCGGCCAGGCGCAGCGGTGGGTGGTAGGCGACCAGGGTGGCGGCGACGCCCAGCCGGATGCGCTCGGTCCGGGCCGCGAGGTGCGAGAGCAGCACCATCGGGCTGGTCGACCCGAGCAGCGGGTTGAGGTGGTGCTCGCCGACCCAGTAGCGCAGCATGCCGAGCGACTCGGCCTGGCGTGCGAGCACGATCGCGTCGGAGACGACGTCGGTGGCGGTTCCGCCGGGCCGGACCGGGTTCAGGTCCAGGCACGACAGCGGGATCGTGGACAGGGTGCACTCCTGCGACAGGCGGGGTGCACGGAGTCGGCACCGGGGCTCGTCCGAATCTAGAGCCGCCGCGGGCAGGGGGTCAACGCGCCGGGAGCCGGAGCGCCGGGACTCACGTTGTCAAGGAATCATTGACGCCTACGCGCGGTCAACCGAGCGGCGACACCCGCCGGCCGCGGAGACGGGGGAGGGGAGGCCGGCCCGCGCTGTCGGCCGGAACGACCGTGGCCGGGCCGGTCGTGCCGGCGGTACCCCGGCCGGCGCGGATCATCAGGCGGTCCGGTGCGAGGCCGGGGGTCGGTCCGGCCTCGGCTCCCCGGCCCGGCCGGTCGTCGACGCCCCGTGCCCGTGCGTCGACAGGACACGTGGGCGGGCCGCCGGGGTGGACGGGTTCTCGCGCCGATCGCGTCCAGGGCGGGGGCGCGGTCCGGGCGGCCGTGCGGACGAGGGGCCGCCGGCGACTCCTACGCCGTAGCCCTTCTCTGTCAATGAAGCATTGACGCCGGCGAATCGTCGACGAAACGACGACAACCGAACCGCCAGGACCGGGAGGGGCCGGTGCCGGCCGGGGAGATCCGGTGGCCGGGGCCGGCGACCGGTGTGCGGTGCGGGTGCGGATCCCGGGTCAGCGGGGTCGGTCGGTGGCCCGGTCGAGCGCGTCGACGACGGCGTCGGTGAACGCCCCGGCGCCGCCGTGCCCGGCGTCGTCGATGATCCGCAGCTCGCTGCCCGGCCAGCGCCGGTGCAGGTCCCAGGCGATGTCCGGAGGGCCGGAGACGTCGTACCGGCCGTGGACCAGGGTCCCGGGGATCCCGGCGAGCCGGGTCACGCCGCGGAGCAGGGCGTCGTGGGGGAGGAACGCGGCGTGCCGCCAGTAGTGCGTGACCAGCCGGGCGAGGACGAGCCGGAACGCCGGGTCCTCGTAGCGTCGGCTCGGCCGGTGGCCCGGTGCGAGGGAGACGTGGGTGTCCTCCCAGCGGCACCACTCGCGGGCGGCGTCCTCACGGACGGCCGGGTCGGGGTCGGCGAGCAGGGTCGCGTAGGCGTCCACGAGGCGGATGTCACGCAGGTGGGCGGGCACGGCGCCGGCGAAGCGGTCCCACACGGCGGGGAAGATCCGGCGCATGTCCTCGGTGATCCAGCGGACCTCCCGCTCGGCCGTCGTGGTGACCGCGGCGAGGACGAGCGCGTCGACGCGCCGCGGGTGGGCCTGGGCGTAGGCGAGGGCGGGGGTGCTGCCCCAGGAGCCGCCCCGCACGACCCAGGAGGGGACGGCCAGCAGCTCGCGGAGCCGCTCGATGTCGTCGACGAGCAGCTGTGTGGTCTGGGTGCGCCCCAGGTCGACGGCGGGGTCGGAGGCGAGCGGCCTGCTGCGGCCGCAGCCGCGCTGGTCGAGCAGCACGATCCGGTACCGCTCGGGGTCGTAGTACCGGCGGGCCCCGGCCGAGGCGCCCGAACCGGGGCCGCCGTGCAGGTCCAGCGCGGGCCGCCCGTCGGGGTTGCCGCAGGTCTCCCAGTGGAGGGTCTGGCCGTCGTCGGTGGTGAGGGTGCCGGCGTCGTAGGGCTCGATCGGCGGGTGAAGGGGCACGGCTACAGACCTGCCAGCAGGGCGGCGGAGTTGTCCTCCCAGGCGTTGTCGATGCGGATGTAGGCGCCGACGGTGGCCAGGGAGCGGTGCCGGGTCTGGTGGGCGATGGCCCGGTCGGAGGCGCCGCGCTGGTGGGCGTAGGTGACGTGGCCCGCGCGCAGGGAGTGCGCCGACCAGGGGCCGGGGCCGATGTCGGCACGGGCCACCGCGCGCTGGACGATCTCGTTGACCGACTCCGGGTGCAGCGGCCGGTCGGTCACCCGGTTGCCGCGGGTGACCTTGCGCAGCACCGGGCCCTCGGTGATCCCGGCTGCGTCGAGCCAGGTCCGCAGCGCGGTGACCGGGCAGCGCGCGGCCCGGTGCGCGTGCGGGAGGACGACGAGCTCGGGCTCGGTGCCGTACGGGTTGGTCTTGGACCGGGGGATCGACAGGACGCGGCCGCGCGGGTGGTCGGCGACGTCGGCGACGGTGAGCGCGGCCAGCTCGGAGCGGCGCAGCGCGGAGAAGAACCCGACCAGCAGCAGGGCCCGGTCGCGCAGGCCGGCGAGGTCGTCCTCACCCGGGCGGGTCGCGTAGCTGCGGGTGGTGGGACAGGCGTCGACGACGTCGTCGAGGTCGGGGGGCATCAGCGGCCGGGCCTGGACCGGCGGGGCACCGTGGGTGCGGCGGATGCCTTCCCAGACGGCGGTGACGCGGCGGGCGTCGGTGGGATCGGGCAGGTCGCGCATGACGTGCACGAACCGGATCGAGGACAGCCGGCGGCTGATGGTCCCGACCTTCGCCCCGGCCCCGGCGAGCTCGGTGATGTAGCCGGACAGCGCCTCGGGGGCGGCGGGCAGCGCCTCGTGCCCGTGCCGGGTGCACCAGCCGCTGAACTCCCGCCAGTCCGAGGCGTAGCCGCGACGGGTGTTGGCCGACCGGGCGGCCGCGACGTAGGCGGCCTCCTGCTCGGTCAGTGGGAGGTCCACCTGCGGCGCGAGCAGCTCGGCGCCGGGGACGCCGGTGGGGGCGGGGTCGGTCACGGGGTCATCCTGCCGGTCCCGGTGCCCGCGCCACGATCACCACGCCCGGGCCGGTCCGTTCGTCGGGGTGCAGGAGGAGCTCGGCCTCGGGGTGCAGCCCGGCCCGCCCGAGGAGGTCGCGCAGCTGCTCGGGCCGCCACAGGTGGGTGGTCCAGCGGACGGGCACCCCGCCGTAGCACTCGGTGCGTTCGAGCTCGCCGTCGCCGACGTGGGTCGCCAGGATCAGCCGCCCACCGGGGACGAGGGCGCGGGTGAAGGAGGCCAGGACGTACGGCAGGACGTCGCGGGGCAGGTGGAACAGCGACCACCAGCCCAGGACCCCGGCGAGCGAGGCGTCGGGGACCGCGAGCTCGGTGGCCGAGCCGACCGAGAACCGGCAGTGCGGATACAGCCGCCGGGCGTGGGCGACCATGGCGGGGGAGAGGTCCATCCCGGACGCGTCGACACCGCGCTCCACGAGGTGGGCGGTGACCTGCCCCGGCCCGCAGCCGACGTCGAGGACCGGCCCGCGGCCCACGACGGCATCGGCGAAGGTGTCCATGGCGGCCCGGAGCCAGGGGTGGGTGCGGACGTCACCGAGGCCGGTGGTGACGACCATGTCGACGTAGTTGTCGGCGACGCGGTCGTAGGAGTCGCGGACGGCGTCGAGGTCGGCGGGGCGCGGGACCGGGGGCACGGTCAGTGCACGACCGCGGCGACGAGGAGCAGTGCGGCGGCCAACGCCGCCGTCAGCACCCGGCCCTGCCGGGTCTGCGGGCGCAGTCCCCACCCGACCCGCTTCGGCCCGAACCACGGTGACCTGCCCATCGCCGCTCCTCCCGCCCGCTTCCCGGCCAGGCTATCGCCGGTGATCGGGGCCCGGGGCCGCGCGGCCACGCTCGACCGTTCACGGCGGCGGCGTGGCGGGGCGACCTGGGAGGGCTCCCGACACCGATGGCCCGAGGATCCGCAGCACTGCCGCAGGACCCGGTGGGATGGCGGCAGCCGACACCGATGTCCAGCAATGAGGAGGATCTCGTGGTGAACAGAAGGCAGTCCATCCGTCGGACGGCGACCCTCGCCGTCGCATCCGTGGCGAGCGTCGGCGCGCTCGGCTTCGCCGGTGCCGGCGTTGCTCAGGCCGGCGAGCACATCACGTCCGCGGGCACGTTCCAGAGCAGATCGGCATGCGAGTCGGCGATCGCTTCCTTCACTGCGACCCCGGTCGGGGGGAAGTACGTCTGCGCCTCGAACGGCAACCCGGCGTCGCAGGCCGAGCCGACGTACACCGCCTACTACCACTACTGGGACTGATCGACGCAATCCCGCCTGCGACGCGGTGCCGGGGTCACGTTCCCCAGAGGGATCGTGTCCCCGGGTCGTCGCGTGGACAACCGCACGGGCCGGAGCGTGTTCGACGTGAAGGTCGATCGGGTCGCGCCCGGACGGCGTCTCCGGGCGCTGCCTGCCCCCGCCCCCCGGCAGGCGCTGGAGGCGCCGGCCCGTCAGCAGGTCCCGCGGTGGACGACACGACCCCGCTCGCGGTCGGGGCGGTCACGGCGCCGGTCGAGCGGGTCGGGCGGTGCCGGGTCGTGGCGCACCGCCGGGGTGGCGGCATCGCCGTCGCGGCCGCGGCGGCCACGCTCGTGCTCGTCGGGCCGCACGGCCTGCCCGACGACGGGGGACCGGGCGGGGTCCCTTGTGTCCGGGGACTTCCTCGACCGGCCCCCGTCGTATCGGCAGCTCCGGGCCCGGGTGGCCGCCCTTCGTCGGGGGAGCGGCCGGGCCCGTCGAGCGCCTGGACCTGCCCGCCGCCGGCCGGGCGGGAACAGCCACATGCCGACGACGGACACCAACAGCGACGTGGTCGCGACGATGATCGCGGAGTGGCCCGGCGCCTCCGTGCCGGCCCGACCGCACACCGCCCCGGCGGTCCCGCTCCACCACGGTTTCCCGCGGGCTCCCGCGCCCCGGCGACGGTCGGTACACCCGTGGTCCTGACAACCCGGGATTCCTTGCATTATCCCGTGTTGTAGGAGTTCAGACGAACAAACCTGAAACCACGTATCTGTTCGTATAACTGGAACCGCTAGCATGGTCGGCGTGACGGACACGGTGGTGCGGTGCGGATACAGCCGGTGCCGGGCGGAGCTGCCCCCGCCCGGGCCGCAGGGCGGCCGTCCGCGGTCGTTCTGCCGGGACACCCGGTGGGAGCAGGGGCGGACGTGCGCGCAGATGGCCCGCGCCGAGCGGGAGGCCCTCGGTGCTCTCGGCCTCGACACCGGGACCGGGGCGTTCGCGCTCGACGCGGACCGGCTCCGCGAGCACGTCGGCGCGCTCGCCGGGCCGGTGGCCGAGCTGTCCGGGGCGCTGGCCGCTGTGCTGGACCGGCTCGACGAGATCGAGCGCGACGCCCTGGCCGCCACCGAGGCAGCCCGCGCGGGCGCCGCCGAGTCCGACGCCGCCCGTCGGCAGGCCGACACCGCCCGGGAGACGGCCGAGCACCGGGCCCGTGAGGCGGACCGGGCCGCGACCGAGGCCCGGCAGGAGCGGGCTGAGGCGGTGACCCGGGCAGAGGAGGCCGCCGCCACCGCCCTCGCGGCGACCGAGGCCCTCGGTGCGGCGCGGCAGCAGGCCGCCGACGCCGTCGCCGCCCGGGACGCCGCCGTCGCCGACGCCCGCGAGGCCCGGGACACCGCCGCGACCGCCATCCGGGACCGGGAGGCAGCGGTGCTCGCCGCCCGGACCGCCGAGCACGAGCGCGATGCCGCCCTCGCCCGCGCCGACGCCGCCACCCGCGACCGGGACCGCCTGGACGCCGACCTGACGGCGCTGCGGGCCGACCACGCCGCGGTCGTCGCCGACCGGGCGGGTCTGGTCGAGACCGTCGTCGAGCAGCGCAGCCGGCTCGCCGCGCAGCGCGACCTGCTGACCGAGGCCCGCGCCGTCGCCGACGGGCTGCGCGCGCAGCACGAGAGCGCCCGCACGGCGGCCGAGGAGCTGACCCGCCGGCTCGACGACACCCGCCGGGAGCGGGACGGGCTCGCCGCGGAACGGGACCGGCTGCGTGCCGCGGCACCGGAGCCGGGCCCGGCCCGGATGCACCCCGACGACCTCGCGGCCCTCGCGGCCGCGGTGCGGGGGTGAGGTCCGGCGGCCGGGCCGGCCGGACTCCCGCCCCGGTCGTGGTGACGGTGCTGCGGGAGCGGCTCTACGGCACGCTGTCCTGCCTGTCGACCCTGCTGGTGCTGCTCGGCCACGGCGGTGAGGGCTCCTCGGCCGGGTCCGCGATCGTCGACGTCGTGGTGGCCGCGGGCGCCCTGTGGGCGGCGAGCCTGCTCTCCGACGTCGTCGCGCACCTCGCCGTGCACGGGCACGGGCCCCGAGGCCACGAGCTCGTCGCCGCGCTGCGCAGCTCGGGGCAGATCCTCCAGGCCTCCGCCGCGCCGGTCGTGCTGCTCGCCGCCGCCGCGGCCGGGCTGCTGGAGCCGACCACCGCGCTGCAGCTATCGACCGGGGTGACGGTGCTGGTGCTGGCCCTGTTCGCCGTGCTGGCGGCCCGACGGACCCCGCTGTCGTGGTGGCGACGGGTGCTGCTGGTCGTCGCGCTCGTCGGACTCGGCGCACTCGTCATCGTGGTCAAGCTGCTCGCGCACGGCTGACCTCAGCCGCCCGGGACCGCCCCGGGACGGGTGGTGGCCCGCGGCGGTGTGCACACGGTGCCCGCCGCCGGCAGCGTGGTGTCGAGCAGCGTGGCCTCCACCGCGGCGTCGACGCAGGGGTCGGTGCCGTACGAGCCGTGCCCGACACCCTCGCGGGTCAGCAGGACCGCCCGGTCCAGGGTGTCGGCCGTCCGCTCCGCCCAGGTGTGGGGCGTGACCGGGTCGAGCCGGCCGCCGACCACCAACGCCGGCGGGGCGCCCGCGCCGGTCAGCGGCGCGGTGACCCGGTCGGTGTTCGGCGCGGGCCACACCGCGCAGGCCAGCGCGCTGTAGGCGGCGCGGGTGCCGATCCGCGGTGCGTGCTCGACCGCCCGCTCGGCGGCCGCGGTGTGCGCGGCGACGTCGGCCGGGGTGGTCCAGTCCGCGCAGCGCACCGCGGTGTGCTGCTCCTGCGTTGCGGTCGGGACACCGAACGGCGAGACCGTCAGGGTGCGGTACAGCAGGTGGGCGAGGGTGCCGTCGCCCTGCTGCGCGGTCGTCAGCGCCGTCGTCAGCACCGGCCAGAGGGTGCGGTCACCCGCCGCGCCGCGGGCGGTCTCCAGCAGCATCGCGCCGTCGACGACGCCGGCCGGGGCGAGACCCTCCACCGCCCGGGCCGGGGCGGGACGGCGTTCCAGACCGGCGACGAGCGCGTCGAACGCGGCGGCCGGGTCGCCGTCGCCGAACGGGCAGACCGCGGCACCTTCCGTGCGGCAGGTGTCGAACCAGGCGTCGAGGGTCCG
This sequence comes from Pseudonocardia sp. 2-7, assembly GCF_056341085.1. Taxonomy (NCBI): domain Bacteria; kingdom Bacillati; phylum Actinomycetota; class Actinomycetes; order Pseudonocardiales; family Pseudonocardiaceae; genus Pseudonocardia; species Pseudonocardia sp. 2-7. Next base: position 3,009,659 of record NZ_CP094507.1, on the reverse strand, counting down.
CTCGCTCGCGACGGCGACCTCGTCGAGGAACTCCAGGGGGTCCCCGGTCCACAGCGTGGTGTCGACGGGCGCGTCGAGGACCATCTGCCGGACCCGGTCCGGGAACAGGGTGGCGTACATCGGGCCGACGACGGTGCCGTAGGAGATGCCGTAGTAGGTGATCGTCTCCTCGCCGAGCGCGGTGCGGAGCCGGTCCAGGTCGCGGGCGACGTTGTCGGTGGACAGGCTCGCCAGGAACGCCGGGGTCCGGTGCGCCGCGCAGCCCTCGGCCAGCGCCCTCGCCTCGGCGAGCAGGGTCGGCAGCGGGGCGCCGCCGGGGACGGCGGGGTCGGCGGCGGTGCTCGCGGCGGCCGTGGCGCGCTCGGCGTCGGTGCGGCAGCGCACCGCCGACGAGGCGCCGACGCCGCGCGGGTCCATCGCGACGACGTCGAAGCGCGCCAGCACCTCCGGCCCGAACGTGCCCGGCGACCCCGGGGTGGCGGGCATCGCGCGCAGCGTGTCGGTCGCGGCGACCCCGGGGCCGCCCGGGTTGAAGAACAGGGTGCCGATCCGGCGCTGGGGATCGGTGGCACGGTGCCGCATCACCGCGAGGGAGACCCGGGGGCCGTCGGCGTCGGTGTACTCCTGGGGGACCTCGAGGGTGCCGCACTCCAGGCCGGGGCCGCACGCGCTCCAGGTGACCGGGTCGGGTGGCGGGACCGCGCGCGCGGACGGCACGGCGGGTGCGGCGGCGGCACAGCCGGTCGGGGTCAGGGCGACCACGGCCGCGAGGACGGCGAGCGGCCGGAGGAGTCGGTGCAGGGCGTGCATGCGGTGGAGTCTGGGGAGGCCGTCCGGCCGTCCGGATCCGTCCGGGGGAGAGTTCTGCCCGGCCGGGGTCCGTCCGAAGGATGAGCGCGTCCGGGTCGTGGGACGGAGGCGTCCGCGCCGGTACGGGTCCTAGCCTCGGCGGCATGACCGATGTCGCGGCGTACCGGCGGTGGGTCGTCGACGGCCTGGTGGTCGTGGTGACGGCCCTGATCGGGCTGCTCATGGCCCGGTTGCGGGTGGTGTCGTCGCCGGGCGGACCCGAGCTGCTGCTGGGTGTCGACGTCGCGGCGGGGATGCTGGCCTGCGTCGCGCTCTGGTGGCGGCGCCGGTACCCGCTGCCGGTGGCCGTGGGCGTCGTCGTGCTGTGCACGTTCTCCGAGGTCGCGTCCGTCCCGGGGCTGGTCGCGCTGTTCGCGGTCGCCGCCCGCTGCCCGGCCCGGGTCTCGGCCGCGGTGTTCCTGGGCAGCTTCGCGTCGTTCGCGGTGTACTACTCCTGGCGGCCCGCGCCGGAGGCCCCGCTGTGGCTGCTGGTCGGGGCGCTGGTGGCGGGACACGCGGCGGTGTTCGGCTGGGGGCTGCTCGTGCGCAGCCGCCGGCTGCTGGTCGAGTCGCTGCGCGAGCGGGCCGCGATGGCCGAGTCCGCCGCGGCGCTGCGGGCCGAGCGCACCGCGCACGAGGCGCGGGAGGCGCTGGCCCGGGAGATGCACGACGTGCTCGGGCACCGGCTGTCGCTGCTCAGCGTGCACGCGGGGGCGCTGGCGTTCCACCGCGACGCGCCGGCGGAGGAGACCGCGCGGGCCGCCGAGGTCGTGCGGGCGAACGCCCACCGCGCCCTGCAGGACCTGCGGGAGGTCATCGGGGTGCTCCGGGCGCCGGTGGGGGAGCTGCCGCTGCCCGGGATCACCGACGTCGGGGAGCTGCTCGAGGAGACCCGCCGGACCGGGACCGCGGTCGTCCTGCACGACGGGCCCGGCGTCACCACCGGGGAGCACCCGGTGCCCGAGACCGCGGGGCGCACCGCCTACCGGCTGGTGCAGGAGGCCCTCACCAACGCGCGCACGTACGCGCCGGGAGCCCCGGTCACGGTGACGGTGACCGGCGGGGCCGGGGACGGGCTCGTCGTCGAGGTGGCGAACCCGGCACCGGCCCGGCCCGCCCGCGCCGACCGGCCGGGGGCCGGGCAGGGGCTGCGGGGGCTGGCCGAGCGGGCGACGCTCGTCGGGGGCCGGCTGGACCACGGCCCGACCCCGGACGGCGGGTGGCGGACCGGGATGCGGCTACCGTGGCCGTCGTGACCGCCTCCGACCCCGTCGCGGTGCTCATCGTCGACGACGACCCGGTCGTCCGCTTCGGACTGTCGATGATGCTGCGCGGCGCCGACGGCCTGACCGTCGTCGCCGAGGCCGGGGACGGTGCCGAGGGGGTCGCGCTGGCCGAGCGGCACCGGCCCGACGTCGTGCTGATGGACATCCGGATGCCGGGCACCGACGGGCTCACCGCCACCGAGACGCTGCGCCGCCGCCCCGGCGCGCCGCAGGTCGTCGTGCTGACCACCTTCGACGCCGACGCCCACGTGCTGCGCGCGCTGCGGGCCGGCGCCGCCGGGTTCCTGCTGAAGGACACCCCGCCCGACGAGCTCGTGCTCGCCGTCCGGCACGCCGCCGCGGGGCGTCCGGTGCTCTCGCCGGAAGTGACCCGCCGGCTCATCGACCGGGTCGCCGAGACCGACCGGGACAGCACCCGGGCCGCGGCCCGGCGACGGCTGGAGCGCCTCGCCGAGCGGGAGCGCACCATCGCCCTCGATCTCGGCGCGGGCCGGTCCAACGCCGAGATCGCCGCCCGTCACCACATCAGCGTGGCGACGGTGAAGACCCATGTCTCGGCGATCCTGACCAAGCTGGACCTGAACAACCGGGTCCAGGTGGCGCTGCTGGTGCACGACGCCGGGTTGTCCCCGCCGGTCTGACCCGGTGTCAGCCGGGCGGCTGCCCGGGGGCCGCCTCCAGCTCGTCGAGGCGGGAGCGCAGCCGGCGGAGCTCGGCGAGGAGCTCGGCCCAGGTGGCCGGGTCGGGGGTGCCCGGCCCGGCGGGGTCGGGCTCGTCGTGGCGGGCGGCCTCCGTACGGGACCGCTCGATCTGCTCGGTGAACCAGCTGGCGATGGTCGCGGTCACGGTGCCCAGCACGGCGATCCCGGCGATCATCAGGCCGGCCGCGACGAGCCTGCCCTCGGTCGTCACCGGGTAGCGGTCGCCGTAGCCGACGGTCGTGATCGTGGTCAGGACCCACCACAGGGCGTCGGCGAAGGTCGTGATCGTTGCGTCGGGCACGTCGCGTTCGGCCTCGTAGACGCCGAGTGCCGCGACGAACCCCAGCAGCGACACGGTGACGACGAGGTAGGCGCTCACCCGGCCGCGCAGGTCGTCCCGCAGCGTCCGGGTCAGCACCGACACCGCGCCGACGAGCCGGACCAGGCGCAGGAACCGCAGGAACGGGGCGAGCAGGACCAGGACGTCGAGCGGGTTGTCGAGCAGGAACCGCCACCGGTCGCGGGCCAGCGACAGCCGGACCGCGACGTCGGCGACGAACACCGCCCAGAGCACCCACAGGAGGGTCTCCAGGGTCCGCCACGCCGGCGACCCGGTGCGGGTCAGCAGCACCTCGCAGGCGTAGAGCAGCAGGAACCCGGCGGAGAGCACCGTCAGACCGACATCGGTCCGTGCTTCCCACGCCCGCAGGCGCGGTTCCGGTCCGGGCGCGGCACGCGTCATGGGCGGAGACTACGAGGCCGGGACACCGCGGGGCGGTCCGAACCGGAACGCCGGGTGCGACCGCCCGCGGGTCGCGCGGGCGGCGAACCCGTCCAGGAGGCTCGACGTCGCCGTGCTGGGGTTTCCGCACGCCCCGCCCGACGACCTCGACGGACGGGTGCTGGTCGAGTCCCCCCTGGTCGCGGCGGTCGCCGCGGACGACCCGTTCGCCGGACAGGCCGCGGTGACCCTGGACGAGCTCGCGGCCCGGCCGCTGATCTGCCTGCCCCGCGGGCACGGTCTGCGCGCCGCGCTGGACGCGGCACTGGCGGCCCGGTCGCTCACCGCCCGGGTGGGGTTCGAGTCCGGCGCGATGACATTGCTGCTGCGCCTGGCCGCGCGCGGGGCGGGGGTGGCGGTGGTCCCGGAACCCGCGCTCGGCGCGGCCGGGGTGGCGGCCCTGGCCCGGCCGCCGGTCGCGGTGCCGATCACCCCGGAGATCCGGACGCGGCTGCACCTGGTCTGGCGCTCGGGCGGGCCCGGCGGACCGGCGGCGCGGGCGCTGCTGGAGTCGCTGCTCCGGTGACGCCCGGCGCGGGCATCAGCGGGGGACCGACACCAGGACCCGGACGGCCTCGGCGACCGCGGCGCGCCGGGCGACCCGCACCGCGGTGGCGATGGGGCGCAGCGCGTCGGAGCGGGCGACGGCCGCCGACGCCGACAGCGCGCCGCCGGGCTCGTCGCCGGAGGCGGCGGACAGGATCGCGTCCACCTCGTCGGCCTGCTGCAGCACCCGCAGCGCCTGCGCGGGCATCCCGCCGGGCCACAGCGCCTGCGGGCGGCGGCGCAGCCAGGCCGCGATCTCCTCGCGCACGCCGGGCCGGTGCCGGGCCACGCCCAGGTCGGTCAGCGCCGCGGCGGCGGCCCGCACCTGGCCGCGCAGCTCCCGTTCGGCCTCGTTCAGCGCCACGTACTCGGGGACCGGGCCGGGGTCGGCGACGGCGTGCGCGGTCCAGCGGACCACCCCGTCGGCGATCGGTGACGGCACGACGCCGAACCCGGCGTCGGCGAAGAGCACGCCCTCGCCCGCGGTGATCGCGGCGTCGGAGAACGGGCCCGGGCCGGGCAGGCCGCGCACGTCCCCGGGGGCCGGCAGCACCAGCCGGGCCTGTCCGCGCGGGGCGCCGCGGCGGACGGCGGCCAGCAGCATCGCCGTCGAGGTCGGCGCCGACCCGGGGCCGGGCAGTCCGGTCGTGGCGGCGGTGACGTCGTCGGCGGCGAGCACGTCGTGCGCCTCCGACCACGGCGCGAGCGCGTCGAGGACGTCGTCGGGTGCGGCGGACCCGGCCAGCCAGGCCGAGGCCCACACGGCGAAGGTCGTGGAGGCACAGGACACGGCGGTCAGGCTAACGGCCCGTCCGGCGTCGCACACCCGGCACGTGGGTGACGCAGCGCTACGAGGGTCACGCTGTGCGTGACCACCGGAGTGTGGGCGTGTCGTGCCGCGGTCACCGACCGGCGTCGACCGATACTGGCTCACCATGAGCCGGACCCACGATTACCGGGGCATGTTCGACACCGCGGGCACCCGTGCGCCGCGGGAGAGCCGGGTGACCGAGGTCGCCGCCGAGCCGGGCCTGGTCGTCGAGGACCCGGCCAGCGGTTTCTGCGGTGCCGTGGTGACCGTCACCGGCTCGGAGGTGACGCTGGAGGACCGCTTCGGCGGCCGGCGGATCTTCCCGCTGCGCCCCGCCGGTTTCCTGTACGAGGGCCGCCCCGCGACGCTGGTGCGTCCGCGGGCCGCCCCCGCGGGCCGCACGTTGTCCGCGTCCGGCTCGGTGCACGTCGCGAACCTGAAGGCGCGCACCGCGCGCGCCGCCCGGATCTGGGTGGAGGGCCTGCACGACGCGACACTGGTCGAGCAGGTGTGGGGGCACGACCTGCGCGTCGAGGGCGTGGTCGTGGAGCCGCTGCACGGCGTCGACGACCTCGCCGCCGCGGTCCGTGACTTCGACCCGGGCCCGCACCGGCGCCTCGGCATCCTCGTCGACCACCTGGTGGAGGGCACCAAGGAGACCCGCCAGGCCCGCGAGGCCTACCGGGCGACCCGCGACGCGCAGCAGCACGTCCTGGTCACCGGCCACCCCTACGTCGACGTCTGGCAGGCCGTGAAGCCCTCGGTCGTCGGGATCCGCGAGTGGCCGGTGATCCCGCGCGGCACCGACTGGAAGACCGGGGTCTGCGCGGCGCTGCGGTGGGGCGAGCCCGCCGACGGTGCCCGCCGGGTGCTCGGCGCGGTCCGCAGCTACCGCGACCTGGAGACCCCGATGATCGGCGCGGTCGAGCGCCTCATCGACTTCGTCACCGCCGAGGGGGCCTGACCCCGACACCGGGGGCGGACTCCGGCACCGACCGGTAACGATCGGGCCAAGCGGTGCGGAGCATACCGACGAAACGCCGACAGGGAATCGGACATTCTGGCACCCTGGGGCGATGGATCCGGCACTGATCTGGCTGCTCATCGGTCTCGTACTGATCGGCAGCGAGGTCGTGTCCGGGGAGCTGTTCCTCGTCATGCTCGGCGGCGGCGCACTCGCCGCGGCGGCCGGGGCCGCACTCGGGTTGACGCTGCTCCCGGCAGCCGGGGTGGGCGGCGCCGTCGCGGTACTGCTGCTGCTGGCCGTGCGACCGGTGGCGAAACGCAGGCTGGCCGAGCACATGGGCACGTTCGAACGCCACCAGGACCGGTTCGTCGGCGCCTCCGCCGAGGTCGTGCAGCGCGTCGACGGCGAGCGCGGGCAGGTGCGGATCGGACACGAGGTGTGGTCGGCGCGGTCGATGGACGGGGTGGAGGTCCTCGAGGCCGGCGCCACCGTCACGATCCTGCAGGTGACCGGGGCGGCCGTGCTCGTCACCGGTCGGGGGGAGCTACCGCCGTCCTGACCGCCACCGCGGCGGGACGGCCACGACGCCCCGGGGACTCCGGGGCGACACGGGCGCCGGTTCTCCGGCGCGCAGGAGGGGAGAGCACATGGGCGCTGAGTTCATCATCGGCATCGTCCTGCTCGTGCTGGTCGTGACGATCGTCGTCAAGTCGGTCGTCATCGTCCCGCAGGAGTGGGCCTACATCATCGAGCGGCTGGGCCGCTACCACAGCATCCGGGAGGGCGGCCCCGCCATCCTGGTGCCGTTCGTCGACCGCACCCGCGAGCGGGTCGACCTGCGTGAGCAGGTCGTGTCGTTCCCGCCGCAGCCGGTCATCACGCAGGACAACCTGACCGTCAACATCGACACGGTCGTGTACTTCAAGGTCAACGACGCCAAGGCGGCGGTCTACGAGATCGCCAACTACATCGCCGGTGTCGAGCAGATCACCACCACGACGCTGCGCAACGTGGTCGGCGGCATGACGCTGGAGCAGACGCTGACCTCGCGCGACCGGATCAACACGGCGCTGCGCGGCGAGCTGGACGAGGCGACCGAGCGCTGGGGCATCCGGGTCGCCCGGGTCGAGATCAAGGCGATCGACCCGCCGCCCTCGATCCAGAACTCGATGGAACAGCAGATGAAGGCCGACCGCGAGAAGCGGGCCATGATCCTCACCGCGGAGGGCCAGCGGGAGTCGGCCATCCGCAGCGCCGAGGGCAACAAGCAGTCCCAGATCCTCACCGCGGAGGGCGCCAAGCAGGCCGCCATCCTCGCCGCCGAGGCCGAGCGGCAGTCGGAGATCCTGCGGGCGCAGGGCCGCCGGGCCGCGCTGTACCTCGAGGCGCAGGGTGAGTCGAAGGCGATCGAGAAGAAGTTCGCCGCGATCAAGGCCGGCAAGCCCACCCCGGAGCTGCTCGCCTACGAGTACCTGCAGACGCTGCCGCAGATGGCCGAGGGCGAGGCCAGCAAGCTGTGGGTCGTCCCGTCCGACTTCGGGAAGGCCCTGGAGGGCTTCACCCGGATGCTGGGTGCGCCCGGCGAGGACGGCGTCTTCCGCTACGAGCCCAGCCCCGACGACGGCACCGTCTCCCGGCCCGCCGAGGACGACGGCGTCGAGGACTGGTTCGACACCTCGTCCGACCCGGAGATCGCCAAGCAGGTCGCGGCGGCCACCGCGGCGGCCCAGCAGGAGGTCCCGCCGGTCGGCTCGGACGTCCCGCCGGTCCCCGGCACCGAGGCCGGCAACGGCGGCGGTGCGGCCCCGGCCCAGCTGGAGGCCTCCCGCGAGGTCCCCGGCATCGGATCCCCGGGCGCCGTGCAGGGCCACCCGAACGGCCAGGAACAGCGCGGCTGAGCCACCCCGGCCGCACGTCACCGTCGACGGTGACCGCACCGCCCCATCCGGTTCGCCGGGTGGGGCGGTGCCGTGTACGACGGCGTCCCGCCGGTCGCCCTCGGCGCACCGGCCGTGACCCTGACGGCGGTGCTCGGGCTGCGCCGCCGGGTGGGCCGGGATCAGGCGAGCACGAAGCCGTAGGGCAGCTCCAGGCGGTGCCGGGCGAGCAGCTCGGCGTCGGCCAGCAGGTCGCGGGTCGGCCCGTCGGCGACGACGGTGCCCCCGTCCAGCACGACGCTGCGCGGGCACAGCTGCAGCGCGTACGGCAGGTCGTGGGTGACCATGAGCATGGTCCGGCCCAGCCCCAGCAGCACCTCGGCCAGCTCACGGCGGGCCACCGGGTCCAGGTTCGACGACGGCTCGTCGAGCACCAGGATCTCCGGGTCGCACGCCAGCACCGTGGCCAGCGCGACCCGGCGGCGCTGCCCGCCGGACAGGTGCAGCGGGGAACGGTCGGCGGCGTCGGCCATCCCCACCGCGGCCAGGGCCTCGTCGACCCGCTCGCGCAGCGCGGGCCCGCGCAGCCCGAAGTTCGCCGGGCCGAAGGCCACGTCCTCGGCGACGGTGGGCATGAACAGCTGGTCGTCCGGGTCCTGGAAGACGATCCCGACCCGGCGACGGATCTCGCGCAGGTGCCGCTTCTCCACCCGGAGCCCGCCGACCTCGACGGTGCCCGCCGCGCCGTCCCCGCCGCCGAGGATCCCGTTGAGGTGCAGCACCAGGGTGGTCTTCCCGGCGCCGTTCGGGCCGAGCAGCGCGACCCGCTCGCCGGGGGCGATCGTCAGGTCGACGCCGAACAGCGCCTGGTGGCCGTCGGGGTAGGCGAAGGCGAGGTCGGTCAGCCGCAGCGACGGCGGGCTCATGCGGCCACCCAGCCGGAGCCGGCCAGCAGCACCGCGACCCCGGCGACGGTCAGCCCGGCCAGCCACTGCCGTGACGTGGTCGGGGCGTCGCCCGACGGCGGCATGGTGCCGGTCCAGCCGCGCGACAGCATCGCCAGGTGCACCCGCTCGCCGCGCTCGTAGGACCGTACGAACAGCGAGCCGATCCCGCGGGCGGTCGCCCCGGCCTGCCACAGGAACCGCGGGTCGTGGCCGCGGGAGATCCGGGACAGCCGCATCCGGCGGGCCTCGCCGGTGATCACGTCGGCGTAGCGCAGCATCAGGGTGGCGATCGTGGTGACGATCGCCGGGGCGTGCAGGCGCTGCAGGCCGACGAGCAGGTCGCGCATCGGCGTCGTCGCCGCGAGGGTCAGCGAGGTCAGGACGCCGAGGGTGCCCTTGACCAGGATGTTCCACGCCCCGAGCAGTCCCGGCTGGGACAGCGTGAGGCCGAGCCAGTCCAGCGTCGGCGCCGGGCCGGTGAACGGCAGCAGCACCGCGAGCACCACGAACGGCAGCTCGATCACCGAGCGCCGCAGGATCCAGCCCGGGCGCACCCCGGCCAGGCCCCACACCGCGGCCAGCAGCAGCGCGAACCCGCCGAACACCGCGAACGCCTCGCGCGGGGTCGCGACCACGCACACCACCACCAGCAGCGCCGAGACGATCTTCACCTCGGGTGGGAGCCGGTGGACGGGGGAGTCGCGGTGCAGGTACAGCGGGTGCGCGTGCCCGGCGCCCATCAGCCGTCCCGGCGGCGCAGCAGCAGGAACACCCCGCCCGCGACGACGACCGTCACCAGCACCCCGGCCACCCCGGCGACGCCGGTGGTGCCCTCGCCGCCCACGACCGAGTACCCGGCGAGCGGGCTCGACGCCATGGCGTGGTCGCTCTCGTGGATCGCGATGCAGGTGCCCTCCAGCCGCTCCTCGCCGTCCGGGGTCGCGACGGCGGTGCAGCCGTCCCGCGCGACGGTGTCCAGGCCGTCGGGGTCGGGGGAGGCGAAGGACGAGACCAGCCCGGCCACGACCAGGGACACGATCAGGAACCCGGCGAAGAACAGCAGCGGGCGACGGCGGGCGGTGGCGCTCATCGCGCACCCTCCTCGGAGGTCGAGCGGCGGGCCAGCGGGCGCCCGGTGCCGCGCAGCAGGTACACCAGGTCCGGCCGGGCGGCGGCCACCGCGCCCACGGTGGCCGCGGTGATCACGCCCTCACCGATGCCGATCAGCACGTGCAGTCCGCCCATCAGCGCGAACACCGTGCCGAGGGTGGCGCCGCCGGCGCCTCCGATCGCGTACTCCAGGACGAAGCCCATCGACGCGACGACGGTGTTGAGCAGGGCCGCGACGAAGGCGACGGCGACCAGCCCGCCGCGGGAACGCACCGCGAACCGGCGCAGCGAGCGCGCCACCAGCCAGCCGACGACCACCCCGATCACGGCCATGTTCGTGATGTTGAGGCCCAGTGCGGTGATGCCGCCGTCGGCGAACAGCAGCGCCTGCACGACGAGCACGATCGAGATCGCGATCATGCCCACCCACGGGCCGACCAGGATCGCGACGAGCGCCCCGCCCAGCAGGTGCCCGCTGGCCCCGGGCAGGATCGGGAAGTTGATCATCTGGACGGCGAAGACGAACGCCGTGACCAGTCCGGCCATCGGCGCGGTGCGGTCGTCGAGGTCCGCGCGGGCGCGCAGGACGGCGACCGTCAGCGCGATCACCGCGACGACGGCGAACAGCAGCGCCGTCGGGCCGTTCACCAGTCCGTCGCTCATGTGCATGGCGACCGCGTGCGTCTGCATCGCGCCCCCTCACCGGTCGGACCGGCCGCCACCCGGCCGGGTGAGGGGATTCAACGCGACGGCCGTGCTGCCGCAAAGGCCTGGCAGTAGATAGGCGACTGCATGTCCCGGATGTCCGGTATCGACCCCGCCGATCGGGGAGTCCGGGATGCCGTCCGTCCGGACGGCGCGCGGTCGGGTGCCCGCGGTCAGCGGGCGTCGGCCGACGCGGCCTCGTCGCGCTCGGCGATCAGCTTGTCGTCCTTGCGGGCGGCGATGCGCGAGACCTTGAACAGCGCCTTGCGCCGGGCCCGGCCCAGCGGCAGGGCGAGCCGGCCGATCCGCACGTCGATCGGACGGACGTCGAACACCCCGGAGTCGCCCAGCTCGTCGAACAGCAGCTGCTGCTCCTCGGAGATCTGCTGCTCGAACTCCGAGGAGACCGAGCCGCGAGCGATCCGGAACGCGGCCAGGGTCTCCGGGACGCCGAGGAAGTCGCCGTACTGGAGCAGGCGCATCCAGAGGTCGAGGTCCATGATGAAGCGCCGCTCCGGGCGCCATCCGCCCGCCGTGACGAACTGCTCGCGCCGGAACAGGACGTTGCCCGGCTCGCCGATCGGGTTCGCGCCGTTGCGGATGACCCGCCGCGCGACCTCGCTGCCCGAGTGCAGCCCGACCAGGCCGCCGCCGAGGCCGCGGCGCGGGACGATGACCCGGCTCTGCTCGTCGATCATGTGCCGGCGCGAGGCCACCACCGACAGCGACGGGTCGTCGCGCATCGGCGGAACCTGCAGCTCCAGGCAGCGCGGGTGCAGCAGGTCGTCGGCGCAGACCAGCTTCACCAGCGGTGCGCGGCAGAGCTCGACGGCGCGGTTCCAGTTGTCGCCCTGCGGCAGTGTCTGCCGGTTGCGCTCGACCCGGATCCGCGGGTCGCGGAACGAGGTCGCGATCTCCCAGCTCGCGTCGGTGCTGCCGTTCTCCAGCACGACGAGCTCGAAGTCCCGCCAGGTCTGCTCCAGCACGCTGCGGATGGTCTCGGCGAGATAGGCCTCGCCGTTGTGGACCGGGATGCAGACGGACACGCTGGGCACAAAGCCGCCGGGCCTCATCGGGTACCTCGCAGGGGTGGAACGGATCGGACGAGCAGGCGGCGAGCCACGCTACCCGCCCCGGTCGGCGGGCCGGACGGCGGCGCGGACGAGCGACGTCCGACCGGGACCATCGGGACGGAACGGATACGCACCGTGATCGTCGGCCGGACGTCCCGCCGCTCGCCGCCCGACGATCACCGCTCGTCGGCCGGGGTCCCGGTGGGCCGGTCCCGCACCGCGGCGGCCCGGACGACGTCCGTAGTATCGGTCGTCGTGTTCGCGTGGTCGTTCCACGCCGCGGCGACGGAGTCCGGAGGCCTTGCGCCGTCCGGGCGACACCCGATGCGGTGCGGGTCACGTAACGCGACCGACGGCGCCGGAGATAAGCCGGATGACCCCCGTTGTGGGGTAACGGATCCGGTCGATGTCGGCATCGTCGTCACGACCGGACACGCACTGCTCGCCAACCGCGCGCCAGGACCGATCGATTCGGGGGAGAGACCGGTGAACAAGCGCCCTGACCACGGACCACGTCGTCCGAACCAACCGAGGGTGTCGGTGATCGTGCCGACCCGCAACGAGGCACGGAACCTCGAGGTGGTCCTGCCGGCCGTCGCGGCCGTGCGTCCCGCCGTGTACGAGGTGATCGTCGTCGACGGCGACTCCAAGGACGGCACCGTCGAGACCGCACGCCGTGTCCTGCCCGGCGTCCGGATCGTCCGCCAGACCCGCAAGGGCAAGGGCAACGCGATGGCCTGCGGTTTCGCCGCGGCCACCGGCGACGCCATCGTCATGTTCGACGCGGACGGCTCGGCCGACCCGCAGGAGATCCCGCGCTTCGTCGCCGCGCTCGTCGAGGGCGCCGACTTCGCGAAGGGCAGCCGGTTCACCAAGGGGGGCGGCAGCGACGACATCACGTTGCTCCGCAAGGGTGGCAACGCCGGTCTGAACCTGATCGCGAACACGCTGTTCGGGACCCGCTACAGCGACCTCTGCTACGGCTACAACGCCTTCTGGGCCGACATCCTGCCGCTGCTGGAGCTGCCCGCGGTCGACATGCCGCCGCACCCGGACGGCGGGATGTACTGGGGCGACGGGTTCGAGATCGAGACGGTCCTGAACTGCCGCGTCGCCGCCGCCGGTCTGTCGATCACCGAGGTCCCCTCGGTGGAGAGGGAGCGGATGTTCGGCGAGACGAACCTGCGCACCTTCGCCGACGGCACCCGCGTCCTGCGGACCCTCGCCGCCGAGCGGCGTCGGGCCGGTCGCGACGACCGGCCCGCCGCACCCGGCGCGGCCGTCCCCGGCCCCGCCGCGGTGGTCCCGCCCGCCGGGCACCCGGCGGTGCCCGCCACCCCGGCCACGGCGCCGGTGCCGCCCGCGGTGCCGGACCGTGCCGTCCCGGCGGCGCAGCCGCAGCGCCCGGCCCCGCGGCCGCACGCCGACGCACCGCGCCCGCACCAGCAGCCGTCGCGTCCGGCCCCGCAGCCGCAGCCCGGGGCGGGCCGGCCCGCCCCGCAGCAGCCGGCCCCGTCGCCGGTCGCCCGCGAGCAGCGCCCCGTCGGCGCCGAGCGCGACGGGTCCGCCCGTCCCGAGCGGACCGGTGTGCGGTACGCATGGGGGGAAGAGGCGTCCTGAGCGCCCCGGGACCGGATCGGGCCGGTCCGTGCCCCACCGGCCCACGCCCCACGAGGGGCGTGGCGCCGGGAGAACCACCAGTGAAGAGGAGTGAGCCGCGGTGAGCGTGCAGTCCGCAGCCGAGCTGACCCGCGCGAGGACCGCGCGGCGGTACGTGGCGATCCTGCTCGTCGCCGCCGGCGTCATCGCCTGCGGCCTGAGCATCGCCGGGATCAGCGGGGGCGCGCTGGGCGAGTTCCGGCTGCTGGTCACCATCGGCTTCCTGCTGCTCGGCCCCGGCTGGGCCGCCGCGGGCTTCCTGCGCCGCGCGCCCGCCGCGCACGTCTGGCTGCTGACGCTGGGGGTCGGCACCGCCGTCACCCTGATCGGCGGCCAGCTCATGGTCAGCCTGGGTCTCTGGTACCCGAGCGTCGCCCTGTTCGTCGTCACGCTCCTGTCGGTCCCGTTCCTGCTGCGCCACGCCGTGGTGGCCCAGTGAGCGGGACCTCCCGGTGAGGCCGGTCGGGCCGGCGCGTCCCCGCCCCGCCGCGGGTACGTCCGGTCCCGGCCCCGTCCCCGGACCGCAGGCGGCGGGTGTCGACCCGGACGCCCCGACCCAGCGTCTCGCCACCGCCCACGCGCGGGCGCACTCGCGCCGCAACGCCGAGCAGCACACCGAGTACCTGCCGCCGCTGGTCGGGCTGCGCGGGCCCGGCGAGAACCCGCCGACCCCGCCGCCCACCCCGCCGCCCGGACCGGGCGGCGGAGACGGCGGCGGTGAGGACGGCGAGCAGGTCCCGGACCGCAACGGCGGCATCGGCGACGGCATCGCCCTGACCCTGTGCTCGGGCTTCGGCTCGGTCGCCGGGCTGCTCGGCGTGCTGATCGCGACCCGGATCATGCCGCAGGCCGAGGTCGGCCGGGCCTCGGAGTTCGTGTCGGCCTTCCAGCTGATCGGCGGCGTCGCCCAGCTCAACCTGGGGCTGGCGCTGCTGCGCTGGCTCCCCGGGGCCGGCCGCAGGTCGGTCCGGCTCACCTTCGGCTCGCTGCTGCTGATCATGCCGCTGTCCGGGCTGATCGGCCTGATCTACGGCACGCTCGTGCCCCGGGTCGCGGAGGCCGCGGGTGGTGGATCGTTCGGCTGGGGCCTGGTCGTCCTGGTCCTGACCTGCGCCGGCTGGTGCGTGTTCGTCGTCCACGACTTCGTCATGGTCGCCATCGGGCGGCCGTGGGTGGCGGTGTGGCGCAACGGCACCTTCGCCGTGACCCGGATCGTGCTGCTGCTGGCACTGGGCACCACGCTCGCCTCCGAGGCGCTGGTGCTGTCCTGGGCGATCCCGGTCGTGCTGTGGATCGCCGCGGGCACCGTGCTGCTCTGGTTCATGGTGCGGCGCTTCGCCCGCTCCGGTGGGCCGGGCACGCTGCCGTCGCGCCCGGAGATGATCGCGTTCCTGGCGCCGACCGCGCTGGCGCAGTGCGGCAACGCGCTGCTCTACAACCAGGTCCCGCTGTTCGCGAACTTCCGGATGGGCAACGAGATCGGCGCGGTCTTCTTCATCTGCTGGCAGGCGGTGACCGTCATCGACCTGGCCGCGACGTTCTTCACCAACTCCCTGACCGTGCAGACCGCCCGGGAGCCGCACCGCGCCGAGGAGTTCGCCCGCGTCGCCCGGCGCCGGATGCTCCTGCTGTTCGTCCCGGCGCTCGGGCTCGGCGCGGCACTGGGCTACCCGGTGCTGTCGCTGCTCGGTGAGGGCTACGCGCCCGGCGCCCCGGCGCTGGCCGTGCTCATGGGCGGCCTGTTCTTCCGGCTGATCGTCGTGTTCGAGCTCGCCCGCCGCCAGGCCGACGGCGACGGGATGGGCTACGCGAAGATCCAGCTGCTCAACACCGGCCTGGTCGTGGTCTTCGCCGGTCTGGTCCCGCTGCCGGACCCCGGAACCGCATCGGTCAGCATGACCATGCTGCCGGTCGTCCTCGGCTACGTCGGCGCGCAGATCCTCTGCGCACTGGCACTCAGATTCGTCCCGGCGTGGAACCGCCGGAGCACACCGGAGGTGAAGTCGTGACGTCGGAGACCCGCCGGACGGGCGGCCCCGACCCGTCCACCCGCGGCCACCGCGGCGAGGAGCCCGCCGTCGCGCGGACCCGCGTCGCGGAGGAGAGCGCGAGCGAGCGGACCCAGTTCGTCACGCCGCCCGGCCCGGACTCGCCGACCATGGCCGTCCGCGGCCCGGTCCCGCGCCCGCCCGGTGACGGCCCGCCGCCGCCCCCGCCGCCCGCACCCGAGACCGCCGAGCCGCTGTCCCCGTTGTGGGTCTGGGGCGCGCCGGTCCTGGCCGTGCTCGCGGTGCTGCTCCTGCCCGTCGCCGCCGCGACGACCGACCTGTCCGACCTGGACGGCTGGGGCCTGGCCCCGGCGCTGAGCCCGTTCGCGTGGGTCGCGCTGCTGCTCGCCATCGGCGCCTGCCTGCTCGAGCTCTGGTCGCGCCGCCCGCGCATCCCGATGCTGGGTGCCGCGACGGGTGTGCTGCTGCTGTGCTCCACCGGTCTGCCCTCGGTCGTGCAGCCCCAGGCCCGGTTCACCACCGCCTGGCTGATCTCCGGGTTCGTCGACGCGGTCGCCCGCAACAACGGCGTCCCGCCCACCGGCGTGGACGCGCGGTTCTACTGGCCCGCGTTCTTCGCCCAGTGGGCCTGGATCCGCGACGCCGCGGGCGCCGACCAGCTCGACACGATCCTGCGCTGGTACCCGCCCGCGGTCACCGCGGTGTGGGCGATCGGCGTCTACGCCCTGGCCCGCTCGATGCTCGGGGGCACCCGCGCGCCGTGGGTCGCGGCCTGGCTGTTCATCGGCCTGAACTGGATCGAGCAGGACTACTTCTCCCCGCAGGCGACCGCGATCGTGCTGCTGCTGACGGTGCTGACCTTCGCGCTCGGCCCGCTGGCGACCCGCCGCGTCGACAACGCCGGGGTCCCGGGCTGGCCACGGGCCCACCGCGGGGCGCCACCGCTGCCCCGGTGGCGGCGCTGGCTGGTGTCGGCGCTGACCCCGCCGAACACGCCGACGCTGCCCGCCCGGCAGCTGCTGCTGATCTACTTCTGCGCGGCGTTGTGCGTCATCGCCGTCGCCCCGGCCCACCAGCTGACCCCGTTCGCCATCATCGGCCAGCTGGCCGTGCTGGCCGTCGTCGGCCGGTTCCGCGGACGCGGGCTGGTGATCGTCGCGATCGCCGCGGTGACGATCTTCGTGCTGATCGGCGCCCGTGACTTCTGGATGAACCAGATCAGCATGATCATCGGTAGCGGCGACGACGGCAGCGCGTTGCAGGCCGGTGTCGCGGACCGCTTCCAGGGCGACACGGGCCAGCTCGTCGGCAAGGGGTTCCGGGTCGCGATGACCGGCCTGACCTACGTCCTCGGCTTCGCCGGTGCCTGGGTCTACTGGCGCCGCCGCCGCGACCTCGTGCCGATCCTGCTGGCGATCATCCCCATGGGGATGGCGGTCGTGCAGAGCTACGGCGGCGAGCTGCTCCTGCGCGTGCTGCTCTACGGCCTGCCGATCCTGTCGATCCTGGCCGTCGACGCGCTGCGGGCCTTCGCCCGCGTCGACCGCAAGCGCGAACGGCTGCTCGCGGTGGGCATGGTGGTCGTCTTCGGTCTGCTGATCTTCATCCGCGGCGGTAACGAGGCCTACACCGACGTCACCACCGAGGACGTCCAGATGACCCGCAAGGCCTACGCCGAGGCGCCGCCCGGGGCGACGGTGCAGCCGTTGTCGACGGTCGGGCCCTACGCCCTGGAGGGCGTCGGCGAGAACAACAACATGGCCTCGGGCGGTCAGGGCTGCGCGGTCCTCGCCGCGGACCCGTTCCGCTGCATCGACCAGGTCCAGCCGCAGACGATCCTGTTCTACCCGGCGATCGAGAAGCAGGGCGTCGTCCTGAACGACCGCGAGCCGGGCTGGACGATCGAGATCCGCAACCAGCTCATCGCGTCGGGCCAGTACCGCGCGACCTACGAGAGCGGCTTCGACGCGATCCTGGTGCGCAACGAGCCGCTCCCGGCGCCGGGCGTCCCGGCACCGGCGACGGCCCCGGCCCCGGCGGCCGGCGGGGAGGTGCCGAACCCGTGAACGGATTCCTCCTGACCTGGCTCGCGTTCGGCCTGATGCTGGCCGTGTTCGCCGCCCGCGCCTGGGTGGTGGAGACCAGCCGTGGCCGGTTGGTCACCAGCGGGTCCGCGCAGCGCGGGCTCACCGCGGCCGCCGTCGCCTCGGTGGCGCTGGTGGTGGTGATGCTGACCCTCAACGGCGGCGTCGAGCTGGTCGAGCTCGTCTCGGGGGGCCGGGCCGACGTGACCCAGCCCGCCGAGCCGCTGCCCGGGCAGGACCCGGCGGTGCCGATCCAGCCGCAGGCCCCGGCCCCGGCGGCGCCCGCGGCCCCGGCCCCGGCCAACTGACCGACCCGCGACACACGAGGGCCCCGGTGCCGTACGGCACCGGGGCCCTCGGTCGTGCGTGGGGTCAGCCGCTGTAGCCGATGGCCACGTACTTGGTCTCCAGGAACTCGTCGATGCCGACGGTGCCGCCCTCGCGGCCCAGCCCGGACTCCTTGACGCCGCCGAACGGGGCGGCCGGGTTCGACACCAGACCGGTGTTGAGCCCGATCATGCCGCTGTCGAGGTTCTCGGCGATGTGCAGCGCCCGGTTCAGGTCGCGCGTGTACACGTAGTTGACCAGGCCGAACTCGGTCGCGTTGGCCGCGGCCAGTGCGTCGTCGGCGCTGTCGACGACGGTGATCGGCGCGACCGGGCCGAAGATCTCCTCGTGGTTGAGCCGGGAGTTCACCGGCACGTCGGTGAGCACGGTCGGCGGGTAGAAGTAGCCCGGCCCGTCCTGGGCCTTCCCGCCGATCGCGACCGAGGCACCGGCGGCGACGGCGTCGGCGACCAGGTCGGTGACCTTGTCCAGGCCCTTCGCGTCGATGAGCGGGCCCACGTTCACGCCCTCCTCGGTGCCGCGGCCGACCTTGAGCGCGCCCATCCGCTCGGCGAGCTTCGCGGTGAACTCCTCGGCGACGCCGCGCTGGACGTAGAACCGGTTGGCGGCGGTGCAGGCCTCGCCCATGTTCCGCATCTTGGCGATCATGGCGCCCTCGACGGCGGCGTCGACGTCGGCGTCGTCGAGCACGATGAACGAGGCGTTGCCGCCCAGCTCCAGCGACGACCGCATGACCTTGTCCGAGGCCTGGGACAGCAGCAGCTTCCCGACCGGGGTGGACCCGGTGAACGACATCTTGCGGGCGCGGCCGTCGCGCAGGATCGGCTCCATCACCGCGCCGGCGTCGGTGGCGTTGATGACGTTCAGGGCGCCGTCGGGCAGGCCGGCGTCGGCCAGCACCTGCGCGAACGCGAGCATGGTCAGCGGCGTCTGCGGCGCGGGCTTGATCACCGAGGCACAGCCGGCGGCGACCGCCGGGGCGATCTTGCGGGTCCCCATGGCCAGCGGGAAGTTCCACGGGGTCACGAACACGCAGACCCCGACGGGCTGGCGGATGGTGAGGAACCGGGTCTGGCCGTTCGGGGCGACCTGGTAGCCGCCGTCGATGCGCACGGCCTCCTCGGAGAACCAGCGCAGGAACTCCGAGGCGTAGACGACCTCGCCCTTGGCCTCGGCGAAGGGCTTGCCCATCTCCAGGGTCATGAGCAGGGCCAGGTCGTCGATCCGCTCGTGGAGCAGGTCGTAGGCGCGGCGCAGGATCTCGCTGCGCTCCCGCGGCGCCATCGCGGCGATCGTGGGCTGCGCGGCGTGCGCGGCGGCGAGGGCGTCCATGCCGTCGGCGGGGGAGGCGTCGGCGACCTCGGTCAGCACCTCTCCGGTGGCCGGGTCCTCCACCTTCGCGGTCGCGCCGTTCTCCGCCGGCCGCCATTGGCCGCCGATGAACAGGCCGGTGGGGACGGCATCCAGCACCCTGCGCTCGTCAGCATTGGTGGTCATGCCCGGAACGTACCCCGGTGAGTCGGCCCATAGACACCGGCGGCGCCGGCGGGGCTGGGTCATGATGAGGCCCGTGGCAGCGACATCGACACCGGCAGCGGCCCTGCCCGAGCTCGTGCCCGACCCGGTCGAGCTCCCCGCCGGGCTGGCGGACCTGCGGGCCGAGGTCCGGTCCTTCCTCGACGACGAGCGCGGCGCCGCCCGCTGGACCCCGCGTGCGGACGTGTGGCTCTCCGGCTGGGACGAGTCGTTCTCGCGGCGGCTGGGGGAGCGCGGCTGGCTCGGGATGACCATCCCCACCGAGTACGGCGGGCACGGCCGGACCGCGCTGGAGCGCTACGTCGTCACCGAGGAGCTGCTCGCCGCGGGCGCACCGGTGGCGGCGCACTGGATCGCCGACCGCCAGATCGGGCCGTCGCTGCTGCGCCACGGCACCGAGGAGCAGCGTCGCGCGTTCCTGCCCGGGATCGCCCGCGGCGAGGTGTACTTCGGCATCGGCATGTCCGAACCGGACTCGGGCTCCGACCTGGCGTCGGTGCGGACCCGGGCGACCCGCGTCGACGGCGGGTGGCGGCTCTCGGGCACCAAGGTGTGGACCTCCGGGGCGCACCACGCGCACGCGTTCTTCGCGCTGGTGCGCACCGAGCCGCGCGACGACGCGCACCGGCACGCGGGGCTGTCCCAGTTCCTGGTGGAGCTGGACTCGCCCGGGGTGGAGATCCGCCCGATCCCGTTGCTCACCGGGGCGCACCACTTCAACGAGGTCCGCTTCGACGACGTGTTCATCCCCGACGCGCGGGTCTTCGGCGAGCTGGGGAACGGCTGGGCCCAGGTCACCGGCGAGCTCGCGTTCGAGCGCTCCGGACCGGAGCGGTTCCTGTCGACCTACCCGCTGCTGGCGTCGCTGGTCGGCGAGCTCGCCGGGGCGGACCGTGCCGACGCCGGCACCCGTCGTCGCGTCGGGTCGCTGGTGTCGCGGCTGTGGACGCTGCGGGCCATGTCGCTGGCCGTCGCCGGGGCGCTGGAGTCCGGCCGGGCCCCCGAGCTGGCCGCGGCCCTGGTCAAGGACCTCGGTACCCGCTACGAGAACGAGATCGTCGACGCCGCCCGGCTGCTGGTCGACATCCCGCCGGACCCGGGTGCGGAGTCCGGGTTCGCCCGGCTGCTCGCCGACGCCGTGCTGCACGCGCCCGGGTTCACCCTGCGCGGCGGCACCAACGAGGTCCTGCGCGGCATCGTCGCGCGGGGGATGGGACTGCGCTGATGGCCCGCAACAGCGACCTGGCCGACCTGGCCGCCTCGATCCTCGCGGCCGGGTCCGACGACCGTGACGGGACCGGCCTGGACACGGCGGCCTGGAAGGCGTGTGCCGGGGCCGGGCTGACCTCGCTGACCGACCCGGACACCGGCGGCACCCTCGACGACGCCGCCGTGCTGCTGGAGGTCGCCGGCGCCGACGCGGCCCGCCTGCCGCTGGCCGAGACCGACCTGCTCGCCGGGTGGCTGGCCCGCGCCGCCGGGCTCGCCGTGCCGGACGGGCCGCTGGCCGCCGTCGTCACCGACGCGACCGGCGGGGACCGCCCGGCCGGGACCGCCGGGGGGACGGTGACCGGCAGCGGCGGCACGGCCGGCACGGTGTCGGCGGCCCTGACCCGGGTGCCGTGGGGGCGTTCGCTGGCCGCGGTCGTCGTCCTCGACGGCGACCGGGTCCTCGTGCTCGACACGGGCGCGGCGGCGGTCACCGAGGGCGCCAACCTCGCCGAGGAGCCCCGCGACGGCCTCACCCTCGACGGGGTCACGCCGCTGGCCACCGGCTCCGCCCCCGCCGGGGCGGCGGCGGAGCTGACCCTGCGGGCGGCGCTGGCGCGGTCGCTGCTGCTCGCCGGCGCGGCCCGCGGCGCACTGGCCCGCTCGGTCGCCTACGCCGGGGAGCGCACCCAGTTCGGTCGTCCCATCGGCCGCTTCCAGGCCGTGCAGCAGATGCTCGCCGAGGCGGGCGCCGAGGTCGCCGCCGCCTCCGCCGCCTCCGCCGCCGCGACCTCGACCGCGCGGCGCGCGGGGTTCGCCGCCCCGGAGACGGCGTTCGCCGTCGCCGCGGCGAAGGCCCGCTGCTCGGAGGCGGCGACGGCGGTCGCACGGATCGCCCACCAGGTGCACGGGGCCATCGGGTTCACCCGCGAGCACGCGTTGCGGCTGGTCACGACCCGGCTGTGGGCCTGGCGCGACGAGGACGGTGACGAGGCGTTCTGGAACGACCGGGTCGGGGCGGCCGCGCTGGACGCGGGCGCCGACGGGCTCTGGCCGTTGGTGACCGGGCGGCCCTGAACGCCGCCGGTCAGGACACCCCGAACTCGCGCAGCTTCCGGTAGAGGGTGTTGCGCCCGATCCCGAGTGTGCGGGCGGCCCGGGTGCGGTTCCCGCCCGCCGCGCGCAGGGCGTCGACCACGGCGTCGCGTTCGGCGGCCTCCAGCAGACCGAGCTCCCGGCCGGCGGTGCGCAGGCGGTCGGGGAGGTCGGCCTCGTCGGCCGTACCGCCGTCGGCGCGGCGGGCCGCCGCCGTGACCACGGTGCGGAGCTCGGCCAGGTCACCGGGCCAGTGCCAGGCCCGGAGCCGGTCCAGGGCCGCGCCGGACAGCCGGGACCCCGACGCGGGCGGGGGCAGCTCCGCGAGCAGCGTCTCCACCAGCGCCGGGAGGTGCTCGCGGCCCGCCGCCAGCGCCGGGAGGCGGACGGTGGTGGCGACCTGGCCGAGGAGGGCGGGAGTGGTGTCGTCGGTGGGGTCGGCGTCGGCGGTGAGGACGAACGGGACGCCGGTCGCGGCCAGGTCCCGCAGGAGCGCCGGGCGCGGCCCCGGTGACAGGTGCACCCGCCGCAGGACGAGCCCGCGACCGGCGGCCAGCGCCGCGCGGGCCGTCTCCCACCACTCGGGCTCCCGGTGCGGCTCGACGACCACGGCGCCGTCGTGGCCCAGGCGGGACAGCACGCGGCGGGCGGTCCGCAGCTTCCCGCTGCCGCCGGGGCCGGTCACGGCGACGGTCTCCCGGTGGGAGACGGCCTCGCGGAGCCGGTGGTCGACCTCCGGGTCGTGGTGGAGCGCGGCTCCCCGGACGGTGGCCGGGGCCGCCACCGCGGGTGCCGCCCGGCGGGGCGCCAGCCGGACGCTGAACGCGGTGCCCCCGGTGCCCTCGACCGGGGCGACGACCGCGTCGTGCGGGCCGTCGGGCATCGGCACCCGCATCCGGCGTGGCCGGTCCGGGCCCCCGTCGCGCAGGAGGTCCCACAGCAGGGTGTGCAGGTCCGGGCCGGCGTGGGCCAGCGCGTGCCGGTCGGCCAGGACGGTGTCGGCGTCGACGACCAGCGCCCCGGTCGTGGCCCGCTCCAGCGCGAGGTAGGCCCGCACCAGCCTGCGACGGTGTTCGCCCGCCTCGTCGAGCAGCCGGGCCTCGATCTGGCGGCCGATGTCGGCGGCCATCACCGCCATGAGCGGGTGCACGTCGCGCACCGCGCAGGCCAGCGAGAGCGAGCCCACCGTCCGGCCGGTCCCGGGCTCGACCAGCGGGGTGCCCGCGCAGGTGAGGTTCTCCAGGAGGGCGTTGTAGTGCTCGGGGCCCCGGACCAGGACCGGGCGTCGTTCGACCAGCACCGTGCCGATGCCGTTGGTGCCCACCGACCGCTCGGAGAAGTCCGAGCCCTCCACCGCGCTCGCCCGGTCCATGAGCGTGCGCTGGCGCCGGACACCGACGTGGCGGCGGACGATGCGCCCGGTCGCGTCGGACAGCACCATGGCCACCGGGACGTCGGCGAAGCTGTCCACGAGCCGCTCCAGTACGGGCGCCGCGGCCCGGCGCAGCGCGGTGTGGTCGTCGCCGGGGTCGGCGTAGCCGATACGCTCCGGCGCCGTCGGCACCGCCTCGCCGATGCAGCGCCGCCAGCTCTGCTCAATCAGCGGCGGCACGCCCGCGTGGCCGGGTGGTAGCGCCAGCAGCCCCCCGTCGACGAGCGTCTCGCGGCTGCGCCGGATGCGCAGGCGCTGCCCGGCCGACAGGGCCGGCACCGCCGTGTCCTCGTCCCGACGCGTCATCGCCCCGATCCGCCCCTCGCCGCCCGTTGCGGACACGTCCACGGTGCCCCAGGTCACACCATCCTGGCCAGGGGGAGTGGCGGGTGGGCGTTCCAGAACGGAACACCCGCGGTGCCTCCGCGGTGCCCACCATCGACGGCCACGCCACCGCCGGCGCGGCGCCCGCCGTCGCTCCGGCCGACCGGAGGAGGACCGCGATGACGACGGCACCACCGACCCGCCCGACGGGCGCGTCCACGGAGTCCGACGCGCTGCGCGCGCTCTACGCCGACTGGTCCGCCGTCATCGCGGCGACCCCGGACCTGACCACGCGGCTGTTCCGCAGCATCTTCGACGAGTGGCACCAGGCCACCCGTGAACCCGAGGACGTGACCTACCGGGAGGAGTCGCTCGGGGGTGTCCCGGGGATCTGGGCGCTGCCGGTCGGGGCGGATCCCGCGCAGGTCCTGCTCTACACCCACGGCGGCGGGTTCGCCGTCGGCTCGGCGTCGAGCCATCGCAAGCTCGCGGGGCACGTCGCGCGGGCCGTCGGCGCCACGGCGTTCGTGGCGGACTACCGTCGCGCGCCGGAGCACCGGCACCCGGCACAGGTGGAGGACACCGTCGCGGTGTTCGAGGCGCTGCTGGCCCGGGGGACCGCCCCCGCGGACGTGACGACCATCGGTGACTCCGCGGGCGGGAACCTGGCGATCGCCACCGTGCTCGCCCTGCGCGACGCGGGCCGACCGCTGCCGGGCCGGGTCGTCGCGTTCTCGCCGTGGCTGGACATGGAGAACACCGGCGCCACGCTCGTCACCAACGCCGCCTCGGACGCCCTGGTCACGGTGCCCCTGCTGGAAGGGATGATCGCCGGCGTCCTGGGGGAGGGGCACGTCGACCGGCGGGCACCGCTGGCGAACCCGTTGCACGCCGACCTCACCGGCCTCCCCCGGCTCTACGTCGACGCCGGGGGTGCCGAGGCGCTCCTCGACGACGCCGTCCGGCTCGCCGACCGGGCCCGGGCCGCCGGCGTCGACGTGACGCTGTCGGTCGTCGCGGGCATGCAGCACGTCTTCCCGTTCCTCGCCGGCACCGCGCCCGAGGCGGACGAGGAGCTCGCCGCCCTCGCCGCCTGGTACCGCGGCTGACCCCTCGACACCCACCGGGAGCACACCATGACCACGTCCACCACCCCCGATGTCGACGCCGTCGTCGTCGGCGCCGGGTTCGGCGGGATCTACATGCTGCACACGCTGCGGGACCGGCTCGGCCTGAGCGTCCGCGCCTTCGAGAAGGGCGACGGCGTCGGCGGCACCTGGTACTTCAACCGGTACCCCGGCGCGAAGTCCGACACCGAGGGGTTCGTCTACCGCTACTCGTTCGACCGGGACCTGCTGCAGGAATGGAACTGGAGCACCCGCTACCTGGACCAGCCCGACGTCCTGGCCTACCTCGAGCACGTCGTCGACCGGTACGGGCTGCGCCGGGACATCACGCTGGGCACCGAGGTGACCGCCGCGGTCTACGACGAGGACGCCGGTCTCTGGCGGGTGCGCACCTCCGGCGGCGAGACGGTGCGCTGCCGCTACCTGGTCAACGCCCTGGGGTTGCTGGCCCGCAGCAACATCCCCGCCCTCCCCGGGCTGGACACCTTCGCCGGGCGCACCGTCCACACCAACGCCTGGCCCGACGACCTCGACATCACCGGGCGGCGGGTCGGCGTCGTCGGGACCGGCTCGACCGGCGCCCAGTTCATCGTCGCGGCGGCCCCGCGCGCAGCTCACCTCACCGTCTTCCAGCGCAGCCCGCAGTACAACGTGCCCTCCGGCAACCGACCGGTCACCCAGGACGAGGTCGACCGCACCAAGGAGCACTTCCCCGAGATCTGGGACCAGGTGCGCGGTTCGGTCGTGGCGTTCGGGTTCGAGGAGAGCGCCGTCGAGGCGATGAGCGTGTCCGCACAGGAGCGCGAGCGCGTCTTCCAGGAGAACTGGGACGCCGGCAACGGGTTCCGGTTCATGTTCGGCACGTTCTGCGACATCGCGACCGATCCCGAGGCCAACGCCGCGGCCGCCGCGTTCATCCGGCGCAAGATCTCCGAGATCGTCGTGGACCCGGAGACCGCCCGGAAGCTCACACCGACCGACCTCTACGCCAAGCGCCCGATCTGCAACGAGGGGTACTACGAGACCTTCAACCGCGACGACGTCGAGCTGGTCTCGATCCGGGAGAACCCGATCGCGGAGGTCACCCCGGCCGGGGTGCGCACCGCCGACGGGGTCGTGCACGAGCTCGACGTGCTCGTCCTCGCGACCGGTTTCGACGCCGTCGACGGCAACTACCGGGCGATGGACCTGCGCGGCCGCGGAGGCCGCCACATCGACGACCACTGGACCGACGGGCCGTCGAGCTACCTCGGTGTGTCGAAGGCGGGCTTCCCCAACATGTTCATGATCCTCGGGCCGAACGGGCCGTTCACCAACCTGCCGCCGAGCATCGAGGCCCAGGTCGAGTGGATCGGTGAGCTGATCGGGCACGCCGAGCGCAGCGGCATCGGCACGATCGAGCCGACGGCCGAGGCCGAGCAGGGCTGGTCCCGGCTCTGCCGGGAGATCGCCGACGCCACGCTGTTCCCGAAGGCCGACTCGTGGATCTTCGGGGCGAACATCCCCGGCAAGCCGAACGCGGTGATGTTCTACATGGCCGGGCACAAGGCCTACCGCGAGGAGCTGTCCACCGTGGCCCGCGACGGGTACCGCGGGTTCGCGATGCACGGCTCGGGAGGCTCCCGGTGATCGCCACCGGTGAGGGGTCCGGTGCCGGATCCGGCACCGGACCCCGCACACCCGGTGATCACATCTTGCGGAAGTCCCAGCTGGTGATCTTCTCCGGGCGCAGCCGCAGCCACGCGTGCCGTCCGTCGATCACGACCTGGCCGCCGGTGTAGCGGGCGGCGAAGGCCTGCTCGACCCGCTCCAGCTCCGGGTTCGGCTCGCCGGTGCGGGGCACCTCGCCGACGACCTCGACGGAGCCGCGCAGCTCGACCCCGCGCAGCTCGGCGTAGTCGTGCCCGGCGTCGACGACCACGGCGATCCGCGGGTCGCGCTGCAGGTCCACCCAGCGCTGCGAGCGCGAGAGCGAGGTCAGCCAGAGCGCCTCGCCGTCCCACAGGTACCAGAGCGGGGTGGCGTGCGGGCCGTTCACGCCGTTGGTGGCGACCCGGCAGGTGCGCTCGGCGTCGAGGAAGGCGGTGACCTCCTCCGGGGTCATCGCGATCTTCCGGGCGCGGCGCTGCGGCTTCGGTGCGGTCATCGTCCGAACCTAGATCAGACCCCGGCCGGTGCGGGTGGTGCGGCCGGGGAGAGCATCACCACGTGCACGACCTGAGCCCCGCCCTGGAGCAGCTGCTCGCCACCGACCGTCCCACGCCGTACCTGGCGCTGGACCCCTCCGTCGCCGGCGAGCGGTACCGCGCGCTGGCCGCCGCGTTCGGCGACGCCCGGATCCTCTACGCCGTCAAGGCCTGCCCGGAGCCCGCCGTGCTGCGCGTCCTCGTCGCGGCCGGGGCCGGGTTCGACGTCGCCTCCCAGGCCGAGATCGACCTGTGCCTGGCCGCCGGTGCGGACCCGGCGACGCTGCAGCACGGGAACCCGGTGCGTGGCCCCGGTGCCGCCGCCCGGGCCGCCCGCGACGGCGTCACCCGGTTCGTCACCGACAGCGCCGAGGACGTCGACGCCCTCGCCGCCGAGGTCCCCGGCGCCCGGGTGCAGGTCCGGCTCTCGGTCGACGACACCGGCTCGGCGACGCCGTTCCACGGCAAGTTCGGGGCGCCGCCCGACGCCGCCGTCGCGCTGCTGGGGCGGGTCGCCGACCGCGGCCTGGTCGCCGCCGGGGTCACCTTCCACGCGGGCTCCCAGCAGACCCGCCCCGCCACCTACGCCGGGGCCGTCGCGCTCGCGCTGGCGACCGCCGGGCGGGCCGGGCTGCGCCGTCCCGAGCTCGACCTGGGCGGCGGCTGGCCGGTGGCCTACCGCGCCGCCGTCGCCCCCGCGCAGGACTACGTCGCGGCCGTGCGCGCCGCGGTGGCCACGGCCGTCGACGCCGGGCACGTGGACGGCGCGACGCTGCTGCTGGAACCGGGCCGCGCGCTGGTCGCCCCGGCCGGGGTGCTGCGCGCCCGGGTGCTGCGCGTGTCCCGCCGCCCGGGCGTGGACCACCGCCGCTGGGTCTACCTCGACGTCGGCCGCTACCAGGGACTCGCCGAGACCGAGGGCGAGGCGATCGCCTACCCGCTGCGCGTGCCCGGGCGCAGCGGCCCGCGCGGACCGGTCGTCGTCGCGGGCCCCACCTGTGACGGCGACGACGTCCTCTACCGCCGCACCCCGGTCGCGCTGCCGCTGGACCTGGCCGCGGGCGACGTGGTCGACCTGCTCGGGGCCGGCGCCTACACCTCGAGCTACGCCTCGGTCGGGTTCAACGGGTTCGGCCCGCTGGAGGTGCTCGTCGCGGGGGAGGGGGCGTCGCTCCCACATCCCGGTTAACGTGTCCGGACGTGTCATCCTCCATCTCGCCGATCATGTCCGTGCCCGCCGCCGCGGCCGGAGAACTGCATCCGGCCGTCGGGCTCGGGACGGGCGCACCCGCGCTGCCCAGCACGTCGTCACCGGTCGGCAGACACGTCCTGGCCGAGCTCGGCGGCATCGCCCCCGAGGTCCTCGACGACTGCGACCGCCTGCGCAGCGACCTGACCGCCGCGCTGACCGAGGCCGGGGCCCAGGTCCGCCAGGTGGTCGTCGAGCGGTTCGAGCCGCAGGGGGCGACCGTCGTCGCGGTCCTGGCCGAGTCGCACGCCTCGATCCACACCTGGCCCGAGCACGGCGGCATGCACGTCGACGTGTTCACCTGCGGCGAGAGCGCCGACCCGGTCGACGCCGTGCGCCGCCTCGCCGAGCGTGTCGGCGCGACCGACACCGCGCTGCAGGTCGTGGACCGCGGCGGCGCCCCGCGCACCGTCACCGAGCCCCTCTCGCCCGGCCTGACCCGGCGCTGGGACCTCGGCCGGGTCCACCACGTCGCGCACACCGGGTTCCAGCACGTCGTGGTCGCCGACACCGCGCACGGCGTCACCCTCTTCTGCGACGACGAGCGCCAGTCCACCGAGCACACCCAGCTCACCTACCACGAGGCGCTGGTGTGGCCCGGCGCCCTGCTGGCCCGTGAGCTGGACCGGGTGCTGATCGTCGGCTCCTCCGAGGGTGTCGCGTCGGAGATGGCGGTCGCTGCCGGTGCGAGCCGGGTCGACCACGTCGACATCGACGCCGAGGCCGTCCGGATCTGCGCCGAGTACCTGCCCTACGGCTACACCCCCGAGTCCCTCGCCGCGGCCGAGCGCGGCGACGGCCCGGTGCACCTGACCTACGGCGACGGTCGGCAGTTCGTCCTGGAATCCGACGAGCACTGGGACCTGGTGGTCGTCGACCTGCCCGACGAGCGCCCCGACGAGCCCGACGCCCAGATCAACCGGCTCTACGAGGAGGACTTCGTCCGCGCCTGCGCGCAGCGGCTCACCCCCGGCGGGGTCCTGGTGTTCCAGGCGGGCAGCCCGGCGGTGTGGCGGGACGCGACGCTGCGCTCGGCCTGGCAGCGCTTCGCCGCGGTGTTCGGCGAGACCGGCGGGCGCGGGGTCTACATCGGCTGCGAGGAGCACGAGTGGGCCTTCCTCGCCGGTGTCCGCGAGCCGATGGACGACCCCGGCGCGGTCGCCGCCGGGCGGCTCGCGTCGATGCCGTCGCAGCCGGAGCTCTGGGACGCGACCGCGCTGCGGCACCGCCTGGTGGCACCGCTGTCGCTGCGCAGGCTCACCGACTGAGCGAGCCCCGCCCACGGTGCGTGACGGGCCGGGTCGGACCCGGCCCGTCACGTGCGCCGAACGGGGCGTAACCGGTCGGCGACGATGATCGTTGGTCGGTCAGGACCGGCGTGCCCACGCCGGCGACGTCCGACCGGAGGTCCGAGAGCCCGTGCGCCGTCCCCGTCCGTCCCGGTGGCTCGCCGTGGCGACCATGACCCTGCTGAGCTCGGCGGGGATGAGCGCCCTCGCGCCCGCGCAGGCGGAGGCGCCGACCACGTTCGCCGAGACCACGCTGTCCGCGCGCAACCTCGACACCGCCCCGGTCGGGCGCTTCGTCGCCCTGGGCGACTCCTACGCCGCGGGCCCGCTGGTCCCGGTGCAGCAGGGCACGCCGTCCGGGTGCCTGCGCTCGAACCAGAACTACCCGTCGGTGCTCGCGCGCTCGGCCGGCATCGGCCGCTTCACCGACGTGTCCTGCAGCGGCGCGACGACCGAGGACATGACCGCCCCGCAGCAGGTCCAGGCCGGCCCGAACCCGCCGCAGCTCGACGCCCTCGACGGTTCCGAGTCGCTGGTCACCCTGACCATCGGCGGCAACGACATCGGCTTCTCCGGGATCATCGGCGAGTGCGTGCGCCGCTCCTCGGCGAACCTGTTCGGCGCGGCCTGCGAGGACTTCTACACCGCGGGCGGCACCGACCAGCTCGCCGAGCGGATCGACGACACCGAGTCCAAGGTCTCCGACGTGCTCGCACGGATCCGCGACCGGTCGCCCGCCGCACGGGTCACCGTCGTCGGGTACCCGTCGATCCTGCCGGACACCGGTCCCGGCTGCTACCCGGTCATCCCGTTCAGCCCGGGCGACACCGCCTACCTGCGCGAGACCGAGAAGAAGCTCAACGCGATGCTGGCCGACGCCGCCCGCGACGCCGGGGTCGACTACGTCGACACCTACACCCCGACCATCGGTCACGACGCCTGCACGCTGCCCGGCGTGAAGTGGGTCGAGGGCCTGGTCCCGACCTCGCCCGCCGCGCCGGTGCACCCCAACGCCCAGGGGATGCGCGCGATGGCCGCG
Source organism: Pseudonocardia sp. 2-7 (assembly GCF_056341085.1). NCBI lineage: Bacteria > Bacillati > Actinomycetota > Actinomycetes > Pseudonocardiales > Pseudonocardiaceae > Pseudonocardia > Pseudonocardia sp. 2-7. The sequence continues at coordinate 2,979,420 of NZ_CP094507.1, read as the reverse complement.
GCCGCCGGTGACGTGCTCGGCATCCGGGTCGCCCGGCCCACCTCGCAGCCGGTCCCGGGGGCGACCAACCCGGTGCCGACCGCGTCGCTGCCGCCGCAGGCCCGCACCGCGAACTGAGGTAGGGACCTCCGGGCCGCGGTGCGTGTCAGACTCGCACCGTGACGGGGACGGTCGAGCGGGGGCGCCGCCTGCCGGTGCCGGCCCGGTGGGGCGAGCTGCGGACGTGGGCGGCCGCGGTCGACCCGGGCCACACCCGGCTGCACCTGGCCTCGGTCGCGACCGCGGCGATGCTGCTGGCCGCGGTCGCCGCGAGCGTGCTGCGTGCGCTGACCGGGCAGCCGGTCACGATCGTGCTGTTCTCCGTGGTGCTGGCGATGATCAGCAACCTGGCGGTGAACGAGAACGACCTGCGGCGACGGCGGGTCACCACCGCCCTGATGGTCGTGCCCGCCGCGGCGTCGGCGACGGTGTCCGCGCTGCTGTCGACGGACCGGGTCGCGGCCGACGTCGTGTTCGTCCTGGTCATGATGGTCGCCGTCGCGGTCCGGCGGTACGGGCCGCGCGGGGTTGCGCTCGGCATGGCGGCGTTCATGCCGTTCTTCTTCGTGCAGTTCCTGCACGCCGGCCCCGGCGAGCTGCCGTTCCTGCTGGCCGGGGCGGTGATCGGCATCGGCAGCACCTTCCTGCTGCGCTGCCTGGTGTTCACCCGCCGCTCCGAGGCCGTGCTGGACGCGCTGTTCCGGGCGTTCGAGGCGCGGCTGCACGCGCTGCTGCTCACCGCGGTCGAGGCGGTGGAGACCACCGCCGGTGAGCCCGACCTCGACCCGCTGGTGCGTGCCCAGGCCCGGCTCAACGAGACCGCGCTGCTGGTGACCGACCGGCTCGACGACACCGACGACGACACCGACGACGGCCCCGACGGCGCGGCCGGCCCCGTCGCGGGCCTGCGGCAGTGGATCATCGACTCCGAGCTGGCCGCCGAACGGGTCGCCATGTCGGTCCGCCGGTCGGTCGAGCACCACGACCCGATCCCCGACGACGACCGCGCCGAACTGGCCGAGGGGCTGCGGGCCCTCGCCGCGGCCACCGCCGTCGGGACGCCCGGCGCGATCGCCGCCCGCCTCTACGACGCCGCACGGTCCGCCGTCGCCGACATCGTGGACCGGCCGGCCGGGGTCGGGCCCGCCGCGCGCGAGCAGCGCATCGGGTTCGCCGTCGTCCGGCTCGCCGACGCGATGCAGACCACCGTCGAGCAGGCCCGTCTGCGGATCGCCGAGCACCACGACACCGACCGGGAGACCGCGGGCGGCGACCCGGCACCCGAGCCCGTCCCCGCACAGCTGCCGCCGCCGGCGGGCCGGGACCGGTTCGGCGGGCTCGCGCTGCACACCCGCCAGGCCGTGCAGGTCGGCGTCGCCACCAGCCTCGCGATCGTCGTCGGCGAGCTGGTCTCCCCGGCGCGCTGGTACTGGGCGGTGATCGCCGCGTTCGTGGTGTTCGCCGGCACCGCCAGCCGCGGCGACGTCCTGAGCCGCGGCTGGGCCCGCGCGGTCGGCACCGCGGGTGGGGTCGTGGCGGGGATGCTGCTGGCGCTGCTGGTGGGCGGCAACGTCGTCGCCAGCCTGGCGCTGCTGTTCGTCTGCGTGTTCCTCGCCCTGTACCTGGTGCGGATCTCGCAGGCGATGATGGCGTTCTGGATCACCGCGGTGCTGGCCCTGCTCTACGGAGTGATCGGCCAGTTCAGCGTGCAGACCCTGGTGCTGCGGGTCGAGGAGACCGTGGTCGGCGGCGCGCTGGGCATGCTCGCCGCCTACCTGGTCCTGCCCACCCGGTCGCGCACGGCCTTCGCCGAGGCCCTCGACGACGCCCTCACCGCCGTCGACGTCTCCCTGCGCACCTCGGTCGACGCGGCGCTGGGCCGCCCCGGCGCCGGTGACCCGCTGGAGAAGGCCCGCGCCGTGGACACCGCGGTGGCCACCGTGCGGACCCGCGCGGTGCCGCTGCAGCACCCCGTCGCCCGCAGGCCGCTGCGCCGCGGGGTGCACCACACCGTGCGGGTCGTCGGCGCCGTCGACCACTACACCCGCCAGCTCGCCGCCCAGGCCGCGACCGCGTCGGTGCCCGGCTGGGCCGCGACCCTGGAGCCCGCGGCCGAGCGGGTCCGCGCCGACCTCGACGGCCTGCGCCGCATCCTCGACGACGCCTGGGGCCCCGCCGACCGGCGTGAGCACCCGAGTGGCGCGGGCCCCGCCGACTACGGCGTCGGCTCCGCGGAGGAGCTGCTCGACGCCGCCGAGGCGGACGCGGCGTCACGGACCGCCGCCGGTCCCGGTACCGAGCGGACGCGCCGGCTGACCGCGGCGCGGCTGCTCCGCCGGATCGACCAGCTCGCCGTCGGCCTGGCCCGGGAGCTGTGCGGGCAGACCTGGAGCGAGCCCGCCCCCGCCGCGCGCGGCGCCGGTCACGCGGACGGGTCCGGGGCCGCGGCGGCGGGTTAGGGTCCGGCCGTGATCTCCGTGAGCACCCACGACGACGTCGGTCTGATCGAGCTGAACCGCCCCGAGCGCCGCAACGCCCTGGACATCGCGACCTGCCGGCAGCTGGTCGACGCCGCGGCCGAGGTCCGCGCGGCCGGCGCGCGGGCGGTGGTCGTCGCCGGGAACGGGCCGGCGTTCTGCTCCGGCGCCGACTTCGGCGAGGTCTACACCGACGAGTTCCTCGACGCGCTCTACACCGGGCTGCACGCGGTCGCCGACCTGCCGATGCCGACCGTGGCCGCGGTGACCGGGCCCGCGATCGGCGGCGGGCTGCAGCTGGCCCTGGCCTGCGACCTGCGGGTCGCCGCCCCGGAGGCGGTGTTCGGGCTGCCGACCGCGCGGCTCGGTCTGGCCGTGGACCCGTGGACGATCGAGCGCCTGGTGCAGATCGCCGGCGGCGGCACGGCCCGCAGCCTGTTGCTGGCCTGCGCCACCGTCGACGCCGTCACCGCCCACGCCCGCGGTCTCGCCGACACCCTCGGCGACCGCGACGCCGCACACGCCCTGGCCCGTGACATCGCGACCATGGCCCCCCTGACCCTGGCCTACAACAAGCGTTCGGTGGACGCGTTCGGCCGTGGCGGCCACACCGACCCGGCGGTGGTCGACGGCCTCACCGAGGAGTTCCGCGGATGCTGGGCAGCCGAGGACATCGCCGAGGGGCGCGCCGCCCGGACCGAGAAGCGCGCACCGGCGTTCCGGGGCCGCTGACCGCGGGACCGGACGGCGCAGCGACCGTCCGACGCATCTCGTGCACCGCCGATCGGCGGTATCGAATCACCCTTTCAGCTCAAGATCATGTTGGGCTACCGTGGGGAACCATCCGGTGGCACTGTGCATCCGGTCGGGCCCGACGGGCCGAGGACGAGGGCCGTGCGCCCGACGGAGGGCGGACGGATGCGGGCACGGGGACGGAGCCGGACCGCCGGGCTCCTCGCGGTGGGCGTAGCCCTGACCGGTGCCCTGACCGCCGGGCTCCTGGCGGGCCCCGCCCTGACCGGCGCCCTGACCGCCGGGCTCCTGGCGGGCCCCGCCCTGGCCGAGCCGTCGGAGCAGCCCGATCCCACCGACCGGCAGGTCGCCACCGGCGAGCTCGTCCCGGGCACACCGTGCACCTCCTCGGCGCGGACATGTGTGGATCTGGAGAGCCGCTCCACCTGGCTGTTCGACGCCGGTCAGGTCGTCGCCGGACCGGTCGCGATGCGCCCCGGCGACCCGGAGGCCCCGACGCCGACCGGGACCTTCGCCGTGCAGTGGAAGGCCGAGCAGTGGACCAGCCGGGAGCGGCTGACCCAGATGCCGTGGTCGGTGTTCTTCGCCCAGGGCGGTATCGCCTTCCACCAGGGCGACCTCTCGACCCCGTCGGCCGGCTGCGTGAAGCTCGCCGAGACCGATGCGCGCCAGTGGTTCGACTACCTGCAGGTCGGCGACCAGGTGCAGATCCACTGAGCCGCACCGCGGGTGTGAGCCATCTCCCGCAGGGGTTCTACGCGCAGTAGAAAGGTTCGCGTAGGATGACCTTCGTGACGAGTCTGGGCGAGTTGGAGCGGGCGGTCATGAACGTCCTCTGGGAGACCGACCGGGACATGACAGCCCGTGAGGTGCAGGATCAGCTCGCCGACCGCGACCTGGCCACGACGACCGTGCTCACCGTCCTCGGTCGGCTCGAGCGCAAGCAGCTGGTCCGGCGGATCCGCGACGGCCGGGCCCACCACTACCGCCCGGTGGCCAGCCGGGAGGACCACGTGGCCGAGCTGATGACCGACGCGCTCGACGACGCGTCAGACCGGGGTGCCGCCCTCGCGCGGTTCCTCGGCTCGATGTCGGAGGATGAGCGGTCGCGGTTGCGCGACCTGCTCGGCTGAGCCGCCGGCGTTCCACGAGCCCGTCCGGTCGCGGGGGTGATGCAGCGCCGCGCCGCGCGCTCCGCGACGATGTGAGGCGATGCAGCTGACCGCGCTCGGACTCGGACTGCTCGGCGTACTGCTCGCCGAGCCGGTCAGTCGTGCCCTGGCCCGGGCGCGCTGGCCCGGCCGTGATCCCGTCGGAGCGCTGCTGCTGTGGCAGGCCGTCGGGCTCGGCGGCGGGATCTCGCTGTTCGGTGCGGGGCTGGCCTACGGGCTCTCGCCGATGGGGCACAGCCTGCCCGCCGCGGCGGCGGCGCTGTCGGCATCGGTGGCGGCGGGCGAGTGGCCGGACCGGATGGACCCGCTGCACGTGGGTGCCCTGTTGATCGCGCTCGGGGTGCTGGTGCGGCTGCTGTCGGTCCTGGTGATCACCACGGTGCGGACGCTGCGGGCCCGCCGTCGCCACCGCGACCTGCTCGATGTGCTCGCCACGCCGTGGCCGCACGCCTCCGGTACGCGTGTCCTCGACCATCCCGTCCCGGTCGCCTACTGCCTGCCCGGGCGCAGCTCCCGGCTCGTGGTGTCGGCGGGGGTGCTGGACGCTCTGGACACCGCCGGGGTCGTCGCGGTGCTGGCCCACGAGCGGGCGCACCTGCGTGAGCGGCACGACCTGGTCGTGCTGCCCTTCGTCGCGTGGGGGGCGACGGCGCCGTTCGTGCGCGGCATGGTGCACGCCCAGCTCGCGGTGGCCCGGCTGATCGAGATGCGGGCCGACGACGTCGCCCGCAGGCTGTGTGACCCGACCGAGCTGGCGACCGCGCTCAAGGCCGTCGGCGGGTCCGCGCCGGCGGCGGCGCTGTCGTCGTTCACCGACGCGTTGGAGGCCCGCATCGACCGGATCACCGCCCCGCCCCCCGCGCTGCCCCGCGTCGTGCACGGGCTGATCCGGCTGGTCGCCCTCGCGCTGGTCGCGGTGCCGGTGTGGCTGCTGGTCGCCCCGTGAGCACTCCGGTGCCCGGCCCGGTCCGTGCGTTCCCCGGGGCGGAGGCGCTGCTGCGGGTGCACGCGGCGTCGCTGCCCCAGCCCGACCAGCTGGCCGGGCCGTTCGTCGCCCGGCTGCTCGTGGCCGCGCTGTCGTCGCTGCCGGCACCGACGGTGGCCGCCTTCGCGCACGCGGCGGGCACCCGGGTGCGGCCCGGCGACGACGTGTCGTCGCGGCCGCCCGGGGCGCCGGCGGACACCGGCTACCTGCGTGGCCTGCCGGTCGCCGCGGACGACGAGCAGGCGGGCACCCCGGTGGCCGGTCTCGGTCGTGCGGTCGAGGAGTTCTCCGGGGAGTCGCTCGCCGCGGTCCCGGCCGCGGGGGACTGGACGGCCGCGCGCCTGAGCGCGCTGCTCGACGCCGTCACCGCCGACGGCCCGGTCGGCGTGCTGGCCGCGCTGCGGACCGGGGAGCTGGTCGCCGCGGCCACCCCGGCCGCCGACCTCGACGCCGGGGGCCGGCCGGGGCCGGACTGGTCGGTCGCGCACGTCGTCGCGCTGTGGGGGCGCCGGGACGGGCCGGGCGGGCCACTGCTCGCCGTCGCCGACACCTACCCGCAGCTCGGCTCGCCGGACCTCGGGCCGGGGCTGCACCTGCAGCCGACCGACCGGGTCGCGGTGGCGCTGGGCCCCGGCGGCGGCCTGGTCCTGGTGGGGCCGGACCGGCGCCGCGACGCGCTGACCGCGGCCGTCGGGGCCGCCGGGCTGTCCCCGTGCTGGTGGGACGACCCGGCCTGACCTCAGGCGCCGTGCGTCTCGAACAGGGAAGGGCCGCCGCGGTCCTCGGCGAGCAGCGCCCGGGTGGCGGCGATGTTGCGGATCCGCGCGGCCTCCAGCGACGCCGGGCTGCGCCGGACCCACCGGCGCTGCACCGCGACCACCCGCCCCAGGACGGCGACGGCCACCTCCCAGCCGGGGCTGCGCCGCAGGCCCAGCCCGGTGGTCACCGCGGCGCCGTGGAAGCGCCGGGCCAGCGCCTGCAGCAGACGGCGTCCCTGGGGCACGGGCAGACGCAGCGGCTGCACGAGCAGCGCGGCGACGGCCCCGATCAGCGCCCCGGCCAGCGCGCGTGACTCGGGGGCCGGCGGTCCGGTGACGGCGGTGACCAGCGCGTCAAGCTCCTCGGCGTCGGCGTGCGAGGCGACGTCGCGGACCAGCTCGGGATCGATGCCGAGCTGGTGGGCCAGCAGCTGCCAGCAGGCGTAGACCTCGGCGGTCTCGGCGGGGGTGAGCCCGAACCCGATCGTCGCCTCGGCCCGCATCGAGACGAGGGTGAAGTCCAGCCAGGTCCGGACCAGGTCGACCTGGTTGACCGGGGTGCCGTGCACGGCCTCGTCGAGGCCGCGGTCGCGGGCGAGCACGCGCATGTGGGCGTGCAGCATGCGGACCTGCAGGGTGCCGACGTAGCCGGGGCTGCCCGGGCGCATGCCGCCGGGCAGGGTGGCGGCGAGCAGCCAGGTGCCGGTCTCGGTGAGGCGGCGCTCGGCGGACTCCACCAGCCGTCCGGTGGTGCCGAGCAGCACCGCGATCGACGGGGAGCCGTAGGTGCGCAGCAGCGCCCCGGCCGACAGGGACAGGGTGTGCACCGCGGGCGGTGCGGTGAACATGGGCCGGATCCCGGTGTCGAGGATCGCGGGGTCGGTGCCCGCGGGCACCGATTCGGCCGAGGTGAGCAGGGCCGCGAGGGCGGGGGAGGGCCCGGTCAGCGAGGCGAGCCCGTCGCGGATGCCGCGCTGCAGCGCCGCGGTGAGCGCACGGCCGCCCTCGCGGCCCGCGGCGCGGATCTCGGCGACCACGGCGTCGGCGAGCGGGTCGCCCGCGGTCCGGGCGCGCACCGCGAGGTCGGCCCGCCGGGGCCCGAAACGGGCGGCGAGGGCGTCGCGGTCGGGCGCACCGGGGGGTCGGGTGGCGGTCACGGGAACCGGTCCTCCTGGGTCTCGTGCGGGGTCTCCTGCGGGACGGCGCGGTCGTCGTGGGTGGTGAGCCCGGCTCCGGCGAGCAGCCGGGCCATCCGGGCCCGCAGCTCGGGCTCGCCCGGTGGGACGGGGGCGAACACGGCCAGCGCGGACAGCCCGAAGACCCCGGCGAACAGCTCGCGGGCCCGTTCCCGGTTCCCGACGTGGTCCTGGATGAGGTCGACCAGCGCCGCGTCGGGTTCCGCGGCGGCCGGGCCGGTGGCGGTGCCGCCGTGGCCCCGGGCGACGCGGACGCGCAGCTCCAGCATGGTCAGGAACACCGGGCGGCGGGGGCCGAGCAGGTCGACCAGGTAGGCGGTGCAGGCGTCGAGCAGCGTCAGGTCCCCGGAGCGGGCCCGGCGGGTCAGCTCGCCCAGCCGTGCGACGGCGTCGTGCTCCAGCTCGACGGCGACCGCCTCCAGCAGCGCGTCGACGGTGCCGAAGTGGTAGGTCGCCGACGCGGCCGAGACACCGGCCCGGTCCGCGACCTGGCGCAGCGTCAGCCGGTCGAAGCCATGCGCGGTGACGACGTCGACGGCGGCCCGCACCAGCGCGCGACGGGTGTCGGCGCCGCGTCGTCGTCGCCCGTCGGGGGTGGGATCGGCCATACCCGACAAACTATCTGTACAACCAGACAGATTCCAGGTCCGGTCCGCGGAACACGGTTCCGCGACGACGCGCTGCAGTCCGGAACCGGGCGTAGCGTGGAGATCGTGCCCGTCACACCTGACCTTCCCCGTACCGTCGGTGCGCTGCGTGCGTCCGGTCATGTACAGCGCCCCGTGAAGCACGAGATCCGCGACAACCTCCTGGTGGCCCTGCGCGAGGGCCGCGACCCCTGGCCCGGCATCGTCGGCTTCGACGACACCGTCGTCCCGCAGCTCGAGCGGGCCCTCATCGCCGGTCACGACCTCGTCCTGCTCGGTGAGCGGGGCCAGGGCAAGACCCGCCTGCTGCGGTCGCTGGCCGGCCTGCTCGACGAGTGGACCCCCGTCATCGAGGGCTCCGAGATCGGCGAGCACCCCTACGAGCCGATCGTGCCCGCCTCGATCCGGCGCGCCGCCGAGCTCGGCGACGACCTGCCGGTCGCCTGGGTGCACCGCGACCACCGCTACACCGAGAAGCTCGCGACGCCCGACACCTCGGTCGCCGACCTGATCGGCGACGTCGACCCGGTCAAGGTCGCCGAGGGCCGCTCGCTGGGCGACCCCGAGACCATCCACTTCGGGCTCGTCCCGCGGTCCCACCGCGGCATCGTCGCCATCAACGAGCTGCCCGACCTGGCCGAACGCATCCAGGTCGCACTGCTCAACGTGATGGAGGAGCGCGACATCCAGGTCCGCGGCTACACGCTGCGGCTGCCACTGGACGTGCTGCTCGTGGCCAGCGCGAACCCCGAGGACTACACCAACCGCGGGCGGATCATCACCCCGCTCAAGGACCGGTTCGGCGCCGAGGTCCGCACCCACTACCCGCTGGAGCTGGCCCCCGAGGTCGAGCTCGTCGCGCAGGAGGCCGACCTCGTCGCCGAGGTGCCGCGGCACCTGCTCGAGGTCGTCGCCCGGTTCACCCGGCACCTGCGCGACTCGTCCGCGGTCGACCAGGGGTCCGGCGTCTCGGCCCGGTTCGCCGTGGCCGCGGCCGAGACCGTCGCCGCCGCGGCGTTGCGCCGTGCCGCGCTGACCGGCGAGGAGACCCCCTACGCCCGGCCCGTCGACCTCGAGTCGGTCCCCGCGGTGCTCCGCGGCAAGATCGAGTTCGCGTCGGGGGAGGAGGGTCGCGAGGACGAGGTGCTCGAGCACCTGCTGCGCCGCGCGACCGCCGACACCGCCCGGTTCGCGCTGCGCGGGGTCGACCTCGACGAGCTGGCCGTCGCGGTCTCGACCCGCCCGGTCCGGACCGGCGAGCGGATCCCGGCGAAGGACGTCGTCGCCGCGCTGCCACAGGTCGACGCCCTCACCGAGATCGCCGCGAAGCTCGGCGCCGCGGGCACCGAGGACCCGGGCCCGATGGCCTCGGCCGCGGAGCTGGCGCTGGAGTACCTGTTCCTGACCCGCAAGCTGGCCAAGGACGAGTCCGACGACGGTGACACGGTGTCGTATGGCTGATCCCAGGCGTCGTCGCCGCCGGTACGCCTACGGCCCCTACGCGGGCGGGCCCGACCCGCTGGCGCCGCCGTACGACATCCGGGCGGCGATGGACCAGATCGGCCGCGACGTCATGGAGGGCTCCTCGCCGCGCCAGGCGCTGCAGGAGCTGCTCCGTCGCGGCCTCGACGGGCGGCGCGGGCTCGACGACCTCACCCGCCGGGTGTGGGAGCGGCGCCGGGACCTGCAGCGCGACAACCGCATCGACGGGACGCTGCAGGAGGTCCGTGAGCTGCTGCAACGGGCGCTGGACGCCGAGCGCGAGGCGCTGGGCAACGAGGACTCCGACGACGCGCGGTTCCGCGAGATGCAGCTCGACGCCCTGCCGCCCGACACCGGCGGCTCGGTGCGGGAGCTGAACTCCTACGACTGGCGGTCCTCCGACGCCCGCGAGGCCTACCAGGAGATCCGCGACCTGCTCGGCCGGGAGCTGCTCGACCAGCGCTTCGAGGGCATGAAGCAGGCCATGCAGAACGCCACGCCGGAGGACGTCGAGCGGATCAACGCCATGCTCGACGACCTCAACGACCTGCTCGACCGGCACGCACGCGGCGAGGACACCACCGAGCAGTTCGCCGAGTTCATGGGCAAGCACGGCGAGCACTTCCCGGAGAACCCGCAGAACACCGAGGAGCTGGTCGACGCGCTCGCCGCCCGGTCCGCCGCGGCCCAGCGGATGATGAACTCGATGTCGGCCGAGCAGCGCGCCGAGCTGGCCGAGCTGGCCCAGCAGGCGTTCGGCGACCCGCGGCTGTCGCAGTCGCTGGCCCGGCTCGACGCCCAGCTGCAGGGCCTGCGCCCGGGCGAGGACTGGTCGGGGGAGGGCGACTTCCGCGGCGAGAACCCGATGGGCATGGGCGAGGCGACCCGCGCGATGGAGGAGCTGGGGCAGCTCGACGCCCTGGCCGAACAGCTCGCGCAGAGCTACCCCGGCGCGCGGATGGAGGACATCGACCTCGACGCGCTCACCGAGATGCTCGGCCCGGAGGCCGCCGCCGACGCCCGCACCCTCGCCGAGCTGGAACGCGAGCTGCAGCGTCAGGACCTGTTCCGCCGCGCCCCCGACGGCTCGCTGATGCTCTCGCCCAAGGCGCTGCGCACGCTCGGGCAGTCGGTGCTGCGCGATGTCGCCGACCGGATCTCCGGGCGCCAGGGGCAGCGCGACACCCGGCGCTCCGGTGCCGCCGGCGACGCGACCGGGGCGACCCGGCCGTGGGCCTTCGGTGACACCCAGGCCTGGTCGGTGCCGCGGACCCTGCTCAACGCCCAGCTGCGCCGCGCCGGCGGCGACGACCGGGCACTCGACGTGTCCGACGTCGAGATCGTCGAGACAGAGCAGCGCACCCGGGCCGCGGTGACGCTGCTGGTCGACACGTCGTGGTCGATGGTGGCGGAGGGCAGGTGGGTGCCGATGAAGCGCACCGCGCTGGCGCTGCACCAGCTCATCTCCACGCGGTTCCGCGGCGACGACCTGTCGCTGATCACCTTCGGGCGGCACGCCCAGACCGTGGACCTGGCCGAGCTGATCGGGCTGGAGGGCGTGTACATGCAGGGCACCAACCTGCACCACGCGCTGCTCCTGGCCCGGGAGCGGCTGGCCCGCCAGCCCGACGCGACACCGGTCGTCCTGGTGGTGACCGACGGCGAGCCGACCGCGCACCTGGAACCCGACGGCGAGGCGTTCTTCGACTACCCGCCCAGCCCGCACACGCTGCGGGCGACGGTGGACGGCCTGGACCGGCTGATCGGGATGGACGCGGCGTTCACGTTCTTCGTGCTCGGCGACGACCCGGGGCTGCTGTCGTTCGTGAACCGGCTCGCGCGCCGCGCCGGGGGACGGGTGGTGCAGCCCGACCTCGACGGCCTCGGCGCGGAGGTGGTCTCGGACTACCTGCGCCGCCGCACCGGCTGACCGCGTGGCGACCCGTCGCGTGCCGTGGCACCCCACCCGTGGGTCGCCGCGGTACGCGACAGGGCGCCACGGCACGTGACAGGTCGCCACGGCACGTGACAGGTCGCCGCGGGACACGACGGGACGCTGCGGGCACCGGGGGATCCGTGGGATCAGGCGGGACCGGGGGTCAGGTGTTCCGCGGCCCAGGCGCGCAGCGTCGTCGGGGTCGTCGACACCGCGTCGCGGCGCTGCTCGGGGAGGTACCCGGGGGCCGAGAGCCCTTCGGCCATCCCGGCGACCGCGTCGATCTCCGGTGCCGTCATGCCGAGGCCGGCCAGCATCGACCGGAACCCGGCGCGGGGCAGGTGCACCGCGCGGACCGGGTGGCCGAGTACCCCGGTGAGCACTGCCGCGGCGTCGTCGAACGTCAGGTTCGCCGGCCCGTGCACGGCCTGCACCAACCGCCCCGACCACACCGGCCCGAGCAGCCGCACCGCGGCGACGGCGGCGACGTCACCGGGTGCGACCCAGGGCAGCGGGTGGTCGAGCGGCCACGGCGTCGACAGCGTCCCGCCGGCGATCTCGTCGGCCGACATCAGCAGGTTCGACATGAAGTAGCCGCACCGCAGGTGCAGCACCGGGGCGCCGGTCGCGTCGAGCGCCTGCTCGGTCGCGGCCAGGCCGTCGATGTCCCCGGCGCCGCGGCGCAGCTCCGCGCCACCGCTGCTCTGCAGCACCGTCGCGCCGATCCCGTTGCGGCGCACGGCCTCCGCGACGACTGCGGCGCAGGCTCCCTGGTGGGCGAGCGGGTCGGTGCCGGGCGGTGCGGGCGGGTTCACCCAGTACAGCCGGTCCGCGCCGAGCGTGGCGCCGACGACGGCGTCGGCGTCGGTCTGGTCCGCGACCACCGGCTCGACCAGCCCGGCGAGGTCCGGGGGCAGCCGGGCCGGGTCGCGGAGCAGGGCCACCGGGTGCAGCCCGGCCTGTACGAGCAGGCGCAGCAACCGGGAGCCGACGGTGCCGGTCGGTGTCGTCACCACGATGCGCATGCCCGCACCGTCGCACAGGGGGTCCGACAGCCACACCCGTTCACCGGCGACCACACCTGGCGTGACGGGTGTGGCCGCCCGGCAGGGGGTGTGGACTCAGCCGAGCCAGGGACGGGCGAGGCGGTCCCAGGTGCCGTCGGTGCGCGCCCCGCGCAGCCAGGTGTTCACCCGCTCGGTGAAGGACGGGTCGCCGGCCGGGGTCAGGTAGGCCTTCTCCGACGCGGTGAACGGGGCGTCGGGGTGCACCGCGCACAGCACCCCGGGGTTCTGTGCGGCCTGCCAGCGGGTCTCGATCGCGTCGGTGACCATCAGGTCCGCGCGGCCGGCCACGATCTCGTCGAAGATCGTGGAGTTGTCCGGGTGGTCCACGATCGTCGCGCGGGTGAAGGTCTCCCGGGCGAAGCGCTCGTTGGTCCCGCCCGGGTTCACCACGACCCGGACGTCGGGCCGGTCGATGTCGGCGACCGTGCCGTAGCGGGCGACGTCGGGGCAGCGCGCGATCGGCGTCTTGCCGTCGCGCAGGTAGGGCTCGGTGAACACGGCCCGCTCCGCGCGGTCCGGAGTGACCGAGACGCCGCCGACGGCGATGTCGCAGCGCCCGGCGACGACGTCGTCGAGCAGGGTCGCCCAGGTCGTGCGGACCAGCTCCGCGCGAGCACCGAGCTCGGCGGCGAGGTCGCGGGCCATGTCGACGTCGATCCCGGACCAGGTGCCGTCCGCGGCCAGTGCGGTCAGCGGCCGGTAGTCCCCGGTGGAGCAGACCCGCAGCACGTGCGACGACGCGACCCGGTCCAGCGTCGGGGACCCCGGTGCGGCGGGCGAACCGCACCCGGCGACCAGCATCGCGAGCAGCAGGACGATCGGCAGGCGGCGCACGGCCCGGGACCCTAGCCGCCGTTCGGGGGTGTCCACGACTCCGGACGGAGGTCTGCGGTGCGGATGCTGCGGACCAGTGCCTCGGCCGGGTCGCTGTGCCGCCGCCCGTGCGCGAGCACCAGCTCGACCGGGCCCAGCTCGGGCAGCCCGGCACGGTCCCCGACGACCTCCAGCCCGTCGGGGACCAGCGTCGCGGCGTGCGCGAGCACACCCAGCCCGGCGAGGGCGGCGGCCCGCAGGCCGGACAGGCTGCCGCTGGTGCAGGCCATCCGCCACGGCCGCCCGACCGCCTCCAGGGCCCCGACGGCGGCGGTGCGCGACAGGCTCGGCGGGGGATAGGCGACGACCGGTACCGGGTCGCCGGGGCCGAGCGGAAGTCCGGGCGCCCCGACCCAGACGAAGCGGTCGCGGCGGACGACCAGCCGGCCGTCGTCGGGGCCGGGGAGACGCTTGGCGAACATCAGGTCCAGTTCCCCGGCGTCGAGGCGGTGTTCGAGCCCGCCGGCCAGACCGACGGTCAGCTCCAGGTCGACCTCGGGGTGGCGGCGGCGGAAGTCCGCGAGCACCGCGGGCAGCCGGGTCAGGACCAGGTCCTCCGACACCCCGAACCGCACCCGGCCGTGCACCCGCGACGCCCGGAAGTGCGCCATCGCCCGGTCACCCGCGTCGAGGATGGTGGCGGCGAACTCCAGCATCGCCTCGCCGTCGACGGTGAGCGACACCGAGTGGGTGTCGCGGTCGAGCAGCGGGCGGCCGACCGTCGCCTCCAGGCGCCGCACGTGCTGGCTCACGGTGGACTGGCCGACGCCGAGCGTGGCGGCGGCCCGGGTGAAGCTGCGGGCACGCGCGACGGCGGCGAACGACCGCAGCCGGACGGGGTCGAGCACCCGGTCATCATAGATCGCGGACACAGTCATGGTGATCAGTCGGTTTCCCGATGGGCGGACGGCTTGCAGGATGTAACCCATGCGAGTCCGTCCCGATCCGTTCCTGGCCTTGCTCCTCGTGACCGTCGGCGTCGCGTCGCTCTTCCCCGCGCGCGGCGCGGCGGTCGGGGTCGTCGACGTCGCCGTCACCGCCGCGATCGCCCTGCTGTTCTTCCTCTACGGCGCCCGCCTCTCCGCCGCCGAGGCGCTGGGCGGGCTGCGGAACTGGCGGCTGCACGGCACCGTCCTGGCGGCGACGTTCGTGCTGTTCCCACTGCTCGGCCTGTCGGTGCTGCTGCTGCCGGAGTGGCTGCTGCCCGCGCCGCTCGCCGCCGGCGTCGTGTTCCTGTGCTGTCTGCCGTCGACCGTGCAGTCCTCGATCGCCTTCACCGGCATCGCCCGCGGCAACGTGCCCGCCGCGATCGTCGCGGCGTCGGTGTCGAACGTGCTCGGGGTGGTCCTCACCCCTGTGCTGGCCGCGCTGCTGCTGGCCACCAGCGGCGGGTTCGACGCATCGAGCTTCGGTGACATCGCGCTCCGCCTGCTGGTGCCCTTCCTCGCCGGGCAGGCCGCACGGCCGCTCATCGGCCGGTTCGTGGCCCGGCACAAGAAGCGTCTGTCGCTGGTGGACCGCGGGTCGATCCTGCTCGTCGTCTACGCCGCGTTCAGCGAGGGCGTCGTCGCCGGGATCTGGGGACGGCTCACCCCGGTCTCGCTGCTCGTGCTGCTCGGGATCTGCCTGCTGCTGCTCGCGCTGGCGCTCGTGGTGACCTCGCTCGGGGCCCGCGCGCTCGGTTTCGACGACGCCGACCGCATCGCGATCGTGTTCTGCGGGTCGAAGAAGTCCCTGGCCAGCGGGCTGCCGATCGCCGGTGTGCTGTTCGGCGGCCCCGCCGGGGCGCTGGTGGTGCTGCCGCTGATGCTGTTCCACCAGATCCAGCTGATGGCGTGCGCGATGATCGCCGACCGGGTCGGCCGGCGCCGCGCGGCGCTCGACACCGACCGGGCCGCCGGAGCACCATCGCGGGCGCTACGCCGTCCGCCTGCCGTCTCTGCGGCGCCCCCGGTCCCGACGACGCCGGGGTCGCCGCCGTCGCGGGCTGGGTGACCGACCGCGACGAGCGCGGCCGCGACGGCCGGCTGTGCCCGGCCTGCGCACGCCGGCACGTCCGCGACATCGAGGCCAAGCTCGACGTCGAGTGGTGGTGACCGGCACCCCGTCCCGCACCGGAATCTGCGACGGACGCCGCGCGTTCGCATGCGTGACCGCTTCCGAGAGCTAGGTAGGTTTGACCGCATGGAGACCTGGGCCCCGACCGACGTCCCGGCACTGGAGGGCAGCGGCCCGCCGCTGCGCCTGCACGACACCGCCACCGGCCGGGTCCGGCCCACGGCGCCGGGCCCGGTCGCGACGATGTACGTCTGCGGGATCACCCCCTACGACGCGACCCACCTCGGCCACGCCGCCACCTACCTGACGTTCGACCTGGTCAACCGCTACTGGCGCGACCTCGGCCACGACGTGCACTACGTCCAGAACGTCACCGACATCGACGAGCCGCTGCTGGAGCGCGCCGAGCGCGACCAGGACGACTGGGTCGTGCTGGGCCTGCGCGAGACCGCCCTGTTCCGCGAGGACATGGAGGCGCTGCGCGTTCTGCCGCCCCGCCAGTTCGTCGGTGCCGTCGAGGCGATCCCCGAGATCGCCGAGCTGGTCGAGAAGCTCGTCGCCGCCGGCGCGGCCTACCGGATCGACGACCCGGAGTACCCCGACGTCTACCACGACGTCACCGCCACCGGGCACTTCGGCTACGAGTCGAACTACGACCTCGACACCATGCTGAGGTTCTCCGCCGAGCGCGGCGGCGACCCGGACCGGCCGGGCAAGCGCAACCGGCTCGACCCGCTGCTGTGGCGCACCGCGCGCCCCGGCGAGCCCGCCTGGGACTCCGGCCTCGGCCGCGGCCGCCCCGGCTGGCACGTGGAGTGCGCCGCGATCGGCCTGAACCGGCTCGGCCCGCAGATCGACCTCAACGGCGGCGGCTCGGACCTGATCTTCCCGCACCACGAGTGCGGCGCCCTGCACACCGAGTCCCTCACCGGTGAGCACCCGTTCGCCCGGCACTACGTGCACACCGGCATGATCGGCCTCGACGGCGAGAAGATGTCGAAGTCCAAGGGCAACCTGGTCTTCGTCTCCAAGCTGCGCAACGCCCGCGTCGACCCGAACGTCATCCGGGTCGCCCTGCTCGACGGGCACTACCGCACCGACCGGTCCTGGACCGACGAGGTGCACGCGAAGGGCGACCGGCGGGTGACCCGCTGGCGCGAGGCCGTCGGCCTCGACGCCGGGCCGGACGCGGCCGAGCTGGTCGCGAAGCTGCGGACCCACCTCGCCGACGACCTCGACACCCCCGGTGCGCTCGCCGCCGTCGACGCCTGGGCCGAGGAGGCGCTCACCCGCCGCGGTACCGACACCGCGGCCCCGCAGCAGGTGCGCACCGCGCTGGACGCGCTGCTCGGGGTGACCCTGTAGCCGGTCCGGTACCCGTCCCGACCGGCAGGGCGGGCGCCCGGCCGGGACACTCCGGGGATGGCCCTCAACGTGCTGGGCGGTGAGCTGGAGACCTGCGGGACCGATCCGCTCACCGGCTTCTACCGCAACGGATGCTGCGACACCGGGGGCGAGGACGCGGGCGTGCACACCGTCTGCGCCCGCGTCACCGCGGAGTTCCTCGACTTCTCCCGCGAGCAGGGCAACGACCTGACGACCCCGAACCCGCGCTTCGGGTTCCCCGGCCTGGTGCCGGGGGACCGGTGGTGCCTGTGCGCGAGCCGCTGGGCCGAGGCGCTGCGCGAGGGCGTCGCACCGCCGGTGGTGCTCGAGGCGACGCACGCCCGCACCCTCGAGTGGGTCGACCTCGACGACCTGCGGGCGCACGCCGACGGGTGAGACTCAGGCGCGGCGCGTCCGGTCGACCGCGAGGACGGCCGGCACGCCCGCCGCGAGCAGCGCCGCGGGCGCGAAGAACGCCACCAGCGGGTCCGTGTGGTAGACCGGCGTCAGCGCCACCGGCGATGCGGCCGTCCCGGCGAAGCGCACCGCCTGCACCACCGACACCGCCCCGCCCCCGCCCCCTCCGGCCGGGCCGAGGACCAGTGCGTTCACCCCGACCAGGATCAGCTGGCTGCACACACCGCCCAGCGCCCACAGTGCGACGACCACGCCCAGCACCGGCACCAGTCCGATCAGGGCGACGAGTACGCCGCCCCCGACGGCCCCGGTCAGCACGCAGCGGCGCGGGCCGAGCCGGTCCACCGCGCCGCCGATCAGGCGCGCGGTGAGGATCCCGGCCACCCCCAGCGCGGTCAGCACCAGCCCGCGCGGCCCAGCACCCAGCCCGAACTGCTCCTCCAGGCGCAGGGCGAGCAGGAAGTTCAGCCCGGCCAGACAGCCCCAGCCGATCGCCGCGACCAGCCCGAGCCGCAGCACCGGACCGGTCCACGCCGAGCGCAGCCGGGGGCGGGCGTCGCCGGTGGCGCGGGCCGAGCCGCCGGGGATCCCGACCACGCCGAGCAGCAGCGCGACGCCGGCCGCACCCCAGAAGGCCCACCGCCAGTCGACCTCGGCGGCCAGCCCGCCGAACAGCGGCGCCGAGGTCTGCCCGGCCGCCTGCAGCGACCCGAACCAGCCCAGCGCCCGGCCCAGCCGGTCCGGCTCCACCGCGGCGGCCAGCGCCGCCAGCAGAACCGGGGTGGTGAACGCGTTCGCGACACCCTGCAGCGCCCGCCCGGCCAGGAAGACCGGCCAGGACACCGCAAGCACGCAGGCCAGCGAGGCGACGACGTAGAGCGCGTACCCGGCGACGACGGTGCGCCCCCGTCCCCACCGGTCGCCGAGGGTGCCCGAGACGAGCATGACCCCGGCGAACGGCAGAAGGTACGTGGTGATCGACACCGACGCCGTCGCCGTCGGGACGCCGAAGTCGGCGCCCAGCTCCGGCAGCATCGCCGCGGTCAGGCCACCGCCGAAGGGCCCGAGGAAGGCACCCAGGAACAGCGCCGCCCGGCGCAGCGCCACCACGAGCCGCGGCCCGTCAGGAGTTGGGGCCGCGGCGGCGCAGGTAGCGCTCGAAGTCCGCCGCGATGGAGTCGCCGGAGGTCTCGCGCAGCTCGGTGCGGGCCTCCTCGTCGTCGGACTCCGAGGCCTGCTCCTCCAGCTGGCGCACGTACTCGCGGACCTCGTCGTCGGCGTCGGCCATCTCCGACACGGTCCGCTCCCACTCCTCGGCCTTCTCCGGCAGGACGCCGAGCGGCACCTCGACGTCGAGGGACTCCTCGATCCGGTGCAGCAGCGCGACCGCGGCCTTCGGGACCTGGGCCTGCGAGACGTAGTGCGGCACCTCGGCCCAGTAGGAGACGGCCGGGATGCCGGCCTGCACGCAGGCCTGCTGGAAGACCGCGACGATCCCGGTCGGGCCCTCGTAGTTCGACGGCTCGGTGCCCATCGCCTTCTGCGACTCCGCGTCCCAGGAGGTGCCGTTCACCGGCGTCGGTCGGGTGTGCGGGACCTCGGTGAGCAGGGCTCCCAATGTGATGACCTTCGTCACGCCGAGACGCTCCGCGTGGCCCACCAGTTCCGCGCAGAACGTCTTCCAGCGCAGGTTCGGCTCGATCCCGTTCACCAGGACGACGTGCCGGTCGGTGCCCGGCAGCGTCGCCCACGACAGCCGCGTGGTCTGCCACTCGATCCGCCGGGTGACGCCGTCGGAGAGCTTGACGTGCGGGCGCGTGACCTGGAAGTCGTAGTATTCCTCGGGATCGATCGAGGTCAGAGGCTTCGCGTCCCAGCTGAGCTCGAGGTGCTCCAGCGCGGTGCTCGCGGCCTCACCGGCGTCGTTCCAGCCCTCGAACGCCGCGATGAGGACCGGGTCGACCAGGTGCGGAGTGCTGTCGCCGCCCGTGGTGCTCGGCTCTCGGTCGGTCATCGCCCCAGCCTACGACCCCGCGGGCGCACGGCCGGGTTCCCTCCCCGTCACCAGGTACCGTGGTTGATCGTGTCAGCTACGACGGGAGCGGATCACTCGGTGGGCATCTCTTCGGACGACCACAGCACGACCCGCCCGATCGACCCCGAACGGGTCGATCGAGCGGCCCGGCGGACCGAGCAGCTGACGGAGCTGCTGGGTCGGCGCATCGGCGTCATCGACGGGGCGTGGGGCACCGTCATCCAGGGCCTCGGCCTGACCCCGGAGGACTACTCCGCGGACTGGCTGCACGGCCACCGCAAGGACACCAACGGCGACCCGGACCTGCTCAACCTCACCCGTCCGGACCTGATCCTGCAGGCGCACCGCAACTACTTCGACGCGGGCGCCGACCTGACGACGACCAACACCTTCACCGCGACCACGATCGGCCAGGCGGACTACGGCCTGGAGTCGAAGGTCGACGAGATGAACGTGGCCGCGGCGCGGCTGGCCCGCGAGGCCGCCGACGAGGCCGAGAAGGCCACCGGCGAGCCCAAGTGGGTGGCCGGCTCCATCGGTCCGCTGAACGTCACGCTGTCGCTGTCGCCGAAGGTCGACGACCCCGCCTACCGTGCGGTGTCCTACGAGCAGGTCTACGACTCCTACGCCCAGCAGATCGCCGCGCTGGACTCCGGCGGCGTCGACGTCCTGCTGATCGAGACCATCTTCGACACGTTGAACTCGAAGGCCGCGTTGCAGGCCGCGCACGACGTCGCCCCGCACCTTCCGGTGTGGATCTCGGTGACCATCGTCGACCGCTCCGGGCGCACCCTGTCCGGGCAGACCGTCGACGCGTTCTGGACCTCCGTGCGCCACGCCGCGCCGCTCGTCGTCGGGCTGAACTGCGCGCTGGGCGCCGACGAGATGCGCCCGCACGCCGTCGCGCTCGCCGAGATCAGCGACGCGTTCGTCGCGACCTACCCCAACGCGGGCCTGCCGAACGCCTTCGGCGGCTACGACGAGACCCCCGAGCAGACCGCGGACTTCCTCAAGGAGTTCGCCGAGTCCGGGCTGGTGAACATCGTCGGCGGCTGCTGCGGCACCGGGCCGGAGCACATCCGCCACATCGCCGACCGGGTCAAGGGGCTGCCGCCGCGGGTGCCGACCGAGGCCCCGCAGCGCACCCGCTTCTCCGGCCTGGAGCGCTTCGAGATCGGCCCCGACACCGGTTTCGTGATGATCGGCGAGCGGACCAACGTCACCGGCTCCAAGCGGTTCCGCAGGCTCATCGAGTCGAAGGACTACAACGGCGCGCTCGACGTCGCGCTGGACATGGTCCGCGGCGGCGCGAACATGCTCGACGTCAACATGGACGCCGACCTGCTCGAGTCCGCCGACGAGATGCGCACCTTCCTCAACCTGCTGGCCACCGAGCCCGAGGTCGCCCGACTGCCGATCATGATCGACAGCTCGCGGTGGTCGGTGATCGAGGCGGGCCTGCAGTGCGTGCAGGGCAAGGGCGTCGTCAACTCGATCAGCCTCAAGGAGGGCGAGGAGCCCTTCCTGGAGCAGGCCCGCAAGGTCAAGGCCTACGGCGCGGGCGTGGTGGTCATGGCCTTCGACGA
This sequence comes from Pseudonocardia sp. 2-7, assembly GCF_056341085.1. Taxonomy (NCBI): domain Bacteria; kingdom Bacillati; phylum Actinomycetota; class Actinomycetes; order Pseudonocardiales; family Pseudonocardiaceae; genus Pseudonocardia; species Pseudonocardia sp. 2-7. Next base: position 2,958,553 of record NZ_CP094507.1, on the reverse strand, counting down.
GACCGGCCAGGCCGACACCGCCGACCGCAAGGTCGAGATCTGCGGCCGCGCCTACGACCTGCTCGTCGAGAAGGCCGGGCTCGACCCGCACGACATCATCTTCGACCCGAACATCCTCGCCATCGCCACCGGCATGGAGGAGCACAACGACTACGCGAAGGACTTCATCGAGGCCTGCCCGCGGATCAAGGAGCGCTGCCCCGGCGCCCACATCTCCGGTGGTGTCTCGAACCTGTCCTTCGCCTTCCGCGGCAACAACGTCGTCCGCGAGGCCATGGACTCGGCCTTCCTGTTCCACGCCATCAAGGCCGGCCTGGACATGGGGATCGTCAACGCCGGCCAGCTCGCGGTCTACCAGGACATCCCGGCCGACCTGCTCGAGATGGTCGAGGACGTCCTGTTCAACCGCCGCCCCGACGCCACCGACCGGCTCGTGGAGAACGCCGACCGGTTCAAGGGCGAGGGCACCCAGCGCAAGGTCGACCTGTCCTGGCGGGAGGCCGACGTCCGCGCCCGCCTGTCGCACGCGCTCGTGCACGGCATCGTCGACTTCGTCGAGGCCGACACCGAGGAGGCCCGCGCGCAGGCCACGCGGCCGCTCGACGTCATCGAGGGCCCGCTGATGGACGGCATGAAGGTCGTCGGCGACCTGTTCGGCGACGGCAAGATGTTCCTGCCCCAGGTCGTGAAGTCCGCCCGCGTGATGAAGCGCGCCGTCGCCTACCTCGAGCCCTTCATGGAGAAGGAGAAGGAGGAGGCCAAGGCCCGCGGCGAGATCGACGCCCGCGGGCACGGCAAGGTCGTCATGGCCACGGTCAAGGGCGACGTGCACGACATCGGCAAGAACATCGTCGGGGTCGTGCTGGGCTGCAACAGCTACGAGGTCATCGACCTCGGCGTGATGGTGCCCGCGCAGACCATCCTCGACACCGCCGTCGCCGAGGGCGCCGACGTCGTCGGGCTGTCCGGCCTGATCACCCCCTCGCTCGACGAGATGGTGAGCGTGGCCACCGAGATGGAGCGGCGCGGCCTGAAGCTGCCGCTGCTCATCGGCGGGGCCACGACCTCCCGCCAGCACACCGCGGTGAAGATCGCCCAGCAGTACCAGGGCGACGTCCTGCACGTCCTGGACGCCTCCCGGGTCGTCGGGGTCGTGTCGGACCTGCTCGACGACGACCGCGCCGAGGTCCTGTCCCGGCGCAACGACGCCGACCAGCAGCGGCTGCGCGAGCAGCACGAGGGCCGGCAGGCCACGCCGCTGCTGCCCTTCGCCGACGCCGTCGCCAACCGCGAGAGCATCGACTTCGGTGAGCTGCCCGTCCCCGAGTTCACCGGGGCCCGCCCGTGCGAGCCCACGATCGCCGAACTCCGCGAGCTGATCGACTGGCAGTTCCTGTTCCTGGCCTGGGAGCTGAAGGGCAAGTTCCCGCAGATCCTGAACTCGCCGGTCGCCAAGGAGCTCTACGACGACGCCAACGCGATGCTCGACCAGATCATCGCCGAGGACCGGTTCACCGCCCGCGGCGTCTACGGCTTCTGGCCGGCCCGCGCCGAGGGCGAGGACATCGTGATCTCACCCGACGGCGGTGACGTGCGGCTGCCGATGCTGCGCCAGCAGACCGTCAAGCCGAAGGGGCGGGCCAACCGCAGCCTCGCCGACTACGTGGCGCCCGACGGGGACCACCTCGGCGCGTTCGCGGTGTCCATCCACGGCGCCGAGGACATGGCCGCCGAGTTCGAGACCGCGCTCGACGACTACAAGGCGATCATGGTGAAGGCGCTGGCCGACCGGCTCGCCGAGGCCTTCGCCGAGTACGCCCACCGGCAGGCCCGCCGCGAGTGGTTCGAGCCCGACGCGAACCAGGCCGTCGAGGACCTGCACGCCGAGCGGTTCCGGGGCATCCGTCCCGCGTTCGGCTACCCGGCCTGCCCGGACCACACGCTCAAGCGGCCGCTGTTCGACCTGCTGGGCGCCGAGGAGACCGGCGTGGGGCTCACCGAGTCCTTCGCCATGACCCCGGCGGCCGCGGTCAGCGGCATGATGTTCGCCCACCCGGAGTCGCGGTACTTCACCGTCGGCCGGATCGGGTCCGACCAGGTCGCCGACTACGCCGACCGGCTCGGCGTGGACGTCGCCGTCGTCGAGAAGTGGCTGCGCCCGAACCTGGGGTACACCCCCGATGCCTGAGCCGACGACGACCCGGCCCGCGGGCGTGCTGCTGGACATGGACGGCACCCTGATCGACTCGGAGAAGGTGTGGGAGGTCGCCCTCAACGACCTCATGAAGCACCTCGGCGCCCCGGAGCTGAGCCTCGAGGCCCGGCTGGAGTCCGTCGGCGGCTCGCTCGACTCGTCGCTGCGGATCTGCTTCCGGGAGGCCGGGCGCGACCCCGACACGATCCCCGCCGACGAGTACCGCGAGACCGGCGAGTGGCTCTACGACCGCGCCGGGGAGCTGTTCTCCCACGGCGTGCCGTGGCGGCCCGGTGCCCGGGAGCTGCTCGGCGCCCTGCGCGAGGCGGGCATCCCGACCGTGCTCGTCACCAACACCATCCGGGTGCTGGTGGAGCGGGCGCTGGAGACCCTGGGCCGGGAGCACTTCGCCGCCGTCGTGCCCGGCGACGAGGTGCGCGAGCCCAAGCCGCAGCCCGAGCCCTACCGGCGCGGCGCCGAGCTGCTCGGGGTCGAACCGGGCGACTGCGTCGCGGTGGAGGACTCGCCGACGGGTGCGCTGTCGGCCGAGCGGGCCGGCTGCGCGGTCCTGGTGGTGCCCTGCGAGCTCGAGGTGCCGGCCGGTCCGCGCCGGGTGCTGCGCGAGACCCTCGCCGGGATCGGGCCGGCCGAGCTCGGGGCGGTCCTCGCGGAGGTCCGGGCCCGCTGAACGGCGCAGGCACCGGTGTGAGCGGGCCGTTCGCGGCGACGAGCGGCACCCCGACCTGGTCTTGCTCACTCCGGGTGAACCATCCGGCGCGGTCCGTTGCCCACACGGCTTACCGCCCCGGATGCGCCCGGCGTGCGGCGTGGGTCACCGTTCACACTGGTACCCGTGAAGACATTCGACGACTTGTTCGCCGAGCTGCAGGCCAAGGCCCAGGAGCGGCCGGCCGGTTCGGGGACCGTCGCCGCGCTGGACGCCGGGGTGCACGCCCAGGGCAAGAAGGTGCTCGAGGAGGCCGGTGAGGTCTGGATCGCCGCCGAGTACCAGGGCGACGACGAGCTGGCGGAGGAGATCTCGCAGCTGCTGTACCGGCTGCAGGTGATCATGCTCCAGCGGGGGCTCACCCTCGAGGACGTGTACAAGCATCTGTAGGTCGACCCGACCCACCGACACCACCACCGACGACGACCGTCAGGAGAGCGGAAATGCTCCGCGTGGCACTGCCGAACAAGGGCACCCTGGCCGAGCCCGCCGCGACGATGATGCGCGAGGCGGGGTACCGCCAGCGGACCGACTCGCGCGACCTCAGCGTGGTCGACGACGAGAACGAGATCGAGTTCTTCTACCTGCGGCCCAAGGACATCGCGACCTACGTCGGCAAGGGTGACCTGCATCTGGGCGTCACCGGCTTCGACCTCATGGAGGAGTCGGGCAGCCAGACCCAGGAGATCATCCCGCTCGGCTTCGGCAAGTCGCGGTTCCACTTCGCGGCCCCGGCCGACGCCGACTGGAAGATCGAGGACCTCGACGGCCGCAAGATCGCGACGTCCTACCCCTGTCTGGTCCGCTCGTACCTCTCCGGCAAGCGGATCGGCGCGGAGATCGTGAAGCTCGACGGCGCGGTGGAGATCTCCATCCAGCTGGGTCTGGCCGACGCGATCGCCGACGTCGTGTCCTCCGGGCGCACGTTGCGCCAGCACGGTCTGCAGATCATCGGCGAGGCCATCGCCACCTCGCAGGCCACGCTCATCGAGCGGGAGAAGCGGCACGACCGCGCCGAGGACGCCGAGACCACCCGCCTGAAGAAGGTCTTCGCCGACCGGCTGCAGGGCGTCGTCGTGGCCCGCGAGTACCTGATGATGGACTTCGACTGCCCGGAGGGGCTGCTGGAGGCCGTGGAGAAGGTCGCACCGGGCCTGCAGGCGCCGACGGTCTCGCCGCTGTCGAAGAAGGGCTGGGTCGCGGTCCGCACGATGGTGCGCACCAAGGACACGAACCGCGTGATGGACAAGCTCGCCGACATCGGCGCCACCGCGATCCTCACCTCGGAGATCCGGTCCTGCCGCGCGATGACGGTCAACGGCCACGGCCACTGAGCCCACCCCGTCCGACGTCCGTTCCCCCCACGGCGGCCCGCCCCGGTGACTCCGGTGGCGGGCCGCCGTCGTGCGGCCGGGGCGGTGCCGGCGGCCGTACGGCTAGCGGGCCCGGACGGTCAGGGCCTGGGCGATCCGGCCGGTGTGCCCGTCGTCGTCGAACAGGGTGGCCGAGCAGGTGCCCAGCCCGTCCGGCCCGACGACGGTCGCGGCGTCGACGCCGATCCACTCGCCGGCCGGGGCCCGGTGCAGGTGCACCGTCAGCTCGGTGTTGACGAACAACCAGCGCGTCACGTCCAGCGGTGCGGCGAGCCCGTTCGCACAGTCCGCGGCGACCATCAGTCGCTGCGCCGGGCTCGGATCCTCACCCTCGACGAGCGGGACCCGCATCCGGATCCAGCCGCGCCCCGGGCCCTCGTCGCCGAGGCTGCCCCCGTCGAGCCAGGCCCACTCGATCGCGTCGAGGAACCCGGGCAGCCAGCCGTCCGGCCGCTCGGTGCGCACGACGGCGGCGTCCCGCCCGGGCAGCGCGGCTGCCTGCCCCTGCGCGACGACGGCGGTGTCGGACGCGGCGAGCCGCCAGGCCCGGGCCCGCAGCACGTCCCGGTCACCGGCGCGCATCGTCGCCGACAGCAGCTCGATCGTCCGCCCGGGCCGCTCGACGCCCGCGGTGACCGTGACCGGCCCGGCGGGCACCGCCCCGAGCACCTCGACGGTGACGCGGGCGATCCGCCACCCCGCCTCGGCGCCGCCGGGGCGGGACTCGGGCAGCCGTTCGAGGGCGCGGACCAGCAGCGCCGAGGGCGGGCCCATGTGCTGGGCGTCGGCGAACCAGGGGCCGGTCGTCGACGGCGTCGCCTCGAAGGCGGCGTGGGTGACGCCGTCGGCGGTCTGCTCGCCGCGGGGCAGGTAGAACGGGCCGGGCGGGATAGGGGGCGGTGCGCTCACCCGTCGATCATGCCGCGCCGCCCGGCCAGCCGGGATACGGCGGGGGAGTACCGCCCCACGCGGGGCAGTGGGCCTTGTGGTCGCAGGTGCGGCAGGCCGGGCCGGTGCGGGGCCGGAAGTCCCCGGTGGGGGCGGCGAGCCGGATGGCGGTCCACACCGCCTCGAGCAGGCGCCCGAAGCGGGTGAGCTCCTCGGCGTCGGGCCGGTAGGTCAGGGCGGTGCCGTCGGCCAGGTAGAGCAGGCGCAGCTCGTCGGGGACGCGGCCGTGGGCCAGCAGGACGGCCAGTGCGTAGAACTTGAGCTGGAACAGCACGCCGGACTCGTAGCCCTCGCCGGGCGTCGCGCCGGTCTTGTAGTCGACCACCCGCAGCCCGTCGGGACCGTCGTCGAGCCGGTCCAGGATGCCGCGCAGCGGCACCGGCGCCGCGTCGCCGGCGCCGGGCAGGGCCGCCTCGATGCGGGTCTCCACCGCCGTCGCGGTGACGCCGGCCGGGTCCTCCAGCGCGAAGTAGCGGTCGAGGAGCGCCGACGCCGAGTCCAGCCAGAGCGCCAGCTGCGGGTCATCCGGGCCGCTGAACAGCGCCGCCGCGGCGGGCTCCGCGGCCGCGAGGTCGTCCCAGCAGGGGCCGAGCAGCTCCCGCGCGGCCTGCGGGGTCCGGTCGGCCGGGTCCCGGGCGAACAGCCGCTCCAGCACCGCGTGCACCAGTGTCCCGCGGACCTGCGCCTGCGACGGCGGCTCCGGGAGCCGGTCGACGGCACGGAACCGGTAGAGCAGTGGGCAGCGGCGGAAGTCCGCCGCACGCGACGGGGACAGGGCGGGGGGACGCGGTGCGGTGGCGGCCGGGGACGCACCGGGTCCGGCCGCGCGGGCGGACGGGGGCTCCTGGACGGTCACGCGGGCAGGCTAGCCGTGCCCCCCGACGATTCCGGGATCCGATCAGCCGGGCGGGGCGGTCGTCGCCGGGTCGGGCTCGCCCTCGGGCACGGCCGGCGCGGGCGGGGCCGGCTCCGGGGGTGTGGAGGCGGGGTCCCCGGGCGCGGCCGGGTCGGCCGAGCCCTCCGGCACCGGAGTCGCGCCGGGTGCCGGTGACGGTGCGGTCGCCGGTGGCGTCGCGGCGGGGGCCGGTGCCGTGCACGCGGTCAGGAGGTCCTCCGGGCCGGCGTCCGGACAGGTCGCGCCGTCGGCGAGCCCGCCGTGCAGCACGTCCGGCACGCGCGGGTTCTCCGGTCCGCCGAGCAGGGTGTCGGCTCCGGCGCCGCCGTACAGCCGGTCGGCGCCGTCCCCGCCGGAGAGACGGTCGTCGCCGTCGCCGCCGAGCAGCACGTCGTCCCCGGCCCCGCCGTCGAGCACGTCGTCCCCGCCCGCCCCGACCACGCAGTCCCGCCCCGCGGACCCGGTGATCCGGTCGGGCCCGGGGGTGCCCACGACGAGCAGCGGCCCGGTGGCCCCCGGCCGGTCGGTGCGGGCGTCGAAGACGGCGCCGTCCCCGCTCAGGACGACGGTCTCGGTGACCGAGGTGATACCGGCGTCCACGCACTCGGCGGGCGGGGCGGCGACGGCCGGGACGACGCTCGGCGCGGCGACCCGCAGCGAGCGGGCCCCGAGCACGGTCGTGCCGATCCGCAGGGTCCCGTCCACCCGGTCGGTGAACCCGCCCGAGACCCCCAGCCGCAGCGTCGCGCTCTCGGTGCGGGGCAGGAGCACGACCGGGCCCACCGCGACGGTCAGCGGGACCGTCACCACGGTGCCGGGGGCGAGTGTGGTGACGATGCGGTCCTTCCCGTCGAGCAGCGCGCAGTACGACTCGGCGGCCCGCGACCCGATGCGGACCGTGAGCGAGCCGACGTTCAGGCCGTCGAGCAGCCCGCCGACCCCGCTGGTGCAGGCGGTCGAGGAGTACGCCGGCAGCGACATCGACAGCGTCGCCGGCACCGAACCGCGGTAGTCCACGGTCACCGAGGTGGTCGTCGTCGAGTTCGCCCGCAGGCCGGTCAGTGCGACCGCGGGCGGGGTCGCCCGCCCGCCCAGCACCACCGTGCCCGCCGAGGTCGAACCCGCGGCACCCGGGTCGCTGTCGGTGAACACGGCCCAGGTGCCCCAGGCCGCGGCCGACACCGCGACGAGCACGGCCGCGGCCCCCAGCGCGAGCGCTGCCCGCCGCCGGGGGACCGCCGGGCTCACGACTGGTTCAGGGTGAACGTCGACCCCACGGTGATCCGGTCGCCCTGCACCTTGTTGTCCGCCGACGACGGCAGCGCGAAGGTCAGCGTGTAGGTACCGGTGGCCCCGGCGCCCAGCGGCCCGGACGGCAGCGGGCTCTGGACGAAGGTGCGCAGCGGAACCGCCGCCCCCGCGGTGCCCACCCCCGGCCCGGAGACGACCTGGACGGTCATCTCCTCCTGCAGGTTGCCGCCGGCGGCGCAGGCGTTCGCGGCCACCTTCTCCGCCTCCGCCTCGGGCTCGGTGCAGGTGACGTCGGACCCGGTCGCGGTCAGCGATCCGGTGACGGTGCCGGGGACAGAACCGGCGTTGCGGACGTCGACGGTGACGGTGGTGGAGAAGCCGGGGGCGATGGTGGCCTGGTTGAAGAGGACCTTGTCGGCGTTGGAGCCGACGGTGAGGTCGAGGGTGCCGGAGGAGACCTGCCCACCCGGCCCGTCCTCGGTGTCGGTGAAGGCGGCGTAGGTGCCGAGGCCGATCGCGAGTACCGCGACCGCGACCGCGACGACACCGATCCCGACGCGTGTGCGTGTGTCCATGCGCGTGGAGGTTCCCATTGCATCGTCGCAGCTCACCGCCCGATCGTGTACGTCGGGTGTCCGGGAGCGGACCTAGGGTGAGCGGATGGGCCGAGATTCCGTCGCTCCCTCGCATACGTCATGGCCGGTGCCGGCCGTATCCCGCCCGTCCGCGTGGCGCCGGATCGGTGGGGCGCTCGTCACCGTCGTCGTGCTCGGGCTGGTCGGGATGGCCGCGGCGGTCGCGGTCGTCCCAGCGCTGACCGGGTCCCGCGCGTACACGGTGCTGTCCGGGAGCATGGTCCCGACCCTTCCCGTGGGCTCGCTGGTCGTGTCCCGCCCGGTGGACGCGGCCGACGTCGTGATCGGTGACGTGATCTCGTTCGTCGACCGCGACCGGACCAGCGGCGAGACCCGGACCGTCACCCACCGTGTGGTCGCGGTCGATCCCGGCCCCGCGTTCACCACCCGCGGCGACGCGAACCCGGCGCCGGATCCGCATCCGGTGACGGCGCGGGACCTGCTGGGCCGGGTCTGGTACCACCTGCCCTGGGTCGGTGGCGCAGCCGGGTTCCTGCGCACCGGCCCGGGCCTGGTGGTCGGTGGGGGAGCGGTGCTCCTGCTGCTGGGGCTCGGCCTGCTCGTGCCGCGCCGCCGACGCCCCGGCGACCGGGCCGTGCGGGAGCGCGGATAGCGTCGTCGCCCGTGCACGACGCCCTCCCGACCTCCGACGGTGCCACCGGTCCCGTCGACGCCGACCCCACCGACGCCGACCTCACCGGCGCCGACCCGGCCGACGCCGACCCGGCCGACGCCGACCCGGCCGACGCCGACCCCGCCGACGACGACCACGTCGCCGGGAGCGCCGACGTCGTCTGGGAGCCCCCGCGCCGCGGCGGGCCGTTCCGCGAGGGCGACCGGGTCCAGCTCACCGACCCCAAGGGGCGCCGCTACACCGTCGTCCTCCAGGCCGGCGGGGCGTACCACACCCACCGCGGCCAGATCGACCACGACGACATCATCGGCTCGCCCGAGGGCGGGCTCGTGCACTCCGCGGCGAACACGCCGTACCTGACCATGCGCCCCCGCCTGGCCGACTACGTGCTGTCGATGCCCCGCGGCGCCCAGGTGATCTACCCCAAGGACTCCGCGCAGATCCTCATGTGGGGCGACGTGTTCCCCGGCGCGCGGGTGCTGGAGGCCGGCGCCGGGTCCGGCGCGCTGACCTGCTCGCTGCTGCAGGCCGTCGGGCCGACCGGCAAGGTGATCTCCTACGAGGTCCGCGACGACCACGCCCCGCACGCGGTCACCAACGTCGAGACCTTCTTCGGCCACCGGCCCCCGCACTGGGAGCTGACCGTCGGTGACGTCCGGCAGCACCGCGGCGAGGTCGACCGGGTCGTGCTGGACATGCTCTCGCCGTGGGACGTGCTCGACACCGTGCGCGACTGCCTGGTGCCGGGCGGGATCCTCGTCGGCTACGTCGCGACCACCACCCAGCTGTCGGTGCTCACCGAGGCGCTGCGGGAGATGCAGTGCTGGACCGAGCCCGAGTCCTGGGAGGCGATGGTCCGCCCCTGGCACGTGGTGGGTCTGGCTGTCCGTCCGGAGCATCGGATGATCGCCCATACGGCCTTCCTGCTGACCACCCGGCGGCTCGCCGACGGCGTCACGCCGCCCCGGCAGCAGCGACGGCCGACCGGCCGCTGACCTGTGCGTTCTGTCCGGTTTCGACCGGATCGCGGCCGCGACGCGCCGGAGCGCGGAACGAGAACGTTACGAACTACCCTCCGTGTGGACGTGGCGGTGACGCCCGTGAAGCCGCAGAGTGACCACATGGTGCCGACCGGCTGAGGCCCGGATCACCGGTTCGACGCACCGTCGCGGTCACCCGTCACGGGTACCGTGGTGAGACGGAACACGGAGGGAGGCTGCCGTGAACCACCCCTACGACGACGGTCCCGGCAACCAGGGTTTCCAGTCTGACCGCGACCTCAGCCCCGCTGAGGCCGCCGAGCACATCCGTCATCTCGAGCACGAGATCTCCACGCTGCGTCAACGGCTGACCGAGACGCCCCGGCACGCCCGAGTGCTGGAACAGCGGCTCGCCGAGACCACGAGCCGGCTCTCCGCGCTCAACGCTCGGAACGAGAAGCTGACCGAGACCCTCAAGGAGGCCCGCGGCCAGCTGGTCGCGCTCCGCGAGGAGGTCGACCGGCTCGCGCAGCCGCCGTCCGGCTACGGGGTCTTTCTCGGCCGGTACGACGACGACACGGTCGACGTCTTCACCTCCGGCCGCCGGATGCGGGTCCCCGTGTCCCCGGCGGTCGAGGGCGAGACGCTGCGCAGCGGCCAGTCCGTCCGGCTCAACGAGGCGCTCACCGTGGTCGAGGCCATGGGCTTCGAGCAGGTCGGTGACCTCTACTCGCTGCGGGAGATCATCTCCCGTCCGGGTGAGGACGGCTCGGCCGGTCGCGGCCTGGTCGTCGGCCACTCCGACGAGGAGCGGGTCGTCTGGCTGGCGGCGCCGCTGTTCGAGCTCGGACAGGAGGAGGGCACCAGCCCGCTCAAGTCCGGCGACTCGGTCATGGTCGACTCGCGGGCGGGCTACGCCTACGAACGGGTCGCCAAGGCCGAGGTCGAGGACCTCGTGCTCGAGGAGGTCCCGGACATCGCCTACTCCGACATCGGCGGCCTGTCCCGGCAGATCGAGCAGATCCAGGACGCGGTCGAGCTGCCGTTCCTGCACACCGAGCTGTTCACCCAGTACGAGCTGCGCCCGCCCAAGGGCGTGCTGCTCTACGGGCCGCCCGGCTGCGGGAAGACGCTCATCGCGAAGGCCGTCGCGAACTCGCTGGCGAAGAAGATCGCCAAGCAGCGGGGCGACGACCCGGACGAGGGGCGCGCGTTCTTCCTCAACATCAAGGGCCCCGAGCTGCTCAACAAGTTCGTCGGCGAGACCGAGCGGCACATCCGGCTGATCTTCCAGCGCGCGCGGGAGAAGGCGAGCGCCGGCACCCCGGTGATCGTGTTCTTCGACGAGATGGACTCGATCTTCCGGACCCGTGGCTCGGGTGTGTCCTCCGACGTGGAGACGACGATCGTCCCCCAGCTCCTGGCCGAGATCGACGGCGTCGAGGGCCTGGAGAACGTCATCGTCATCGGTGCCTCGAACCGTGAGGACATGATCGACCCGGCGATCCTGCGGCCGGGCCGGCTCGACGTGAAGATCAAGATCGAGCGCCCGGACGCCGAGGGCGCGATCGACATCTTCTCCAAGTACATCACCGACACCCTGCCCATCCACGAGGACGACCTGGCCGAGTTCGGCGGCGACCGCACGGCGTGCACCACCGCGATGATCCAGCGGATCGTCGAGCGGATGTACGACGAGTCCGAGGAGAACCGCTTCCTCGAGGTCACCTACGCCAACGGGGACAAGGAGACCCTCTACTTCAAGGACTTCAACTCCGGCGCGATGATCCAGAACATCGTCGACCGCGGGAAGAAGTCCGCGATCAAGGCGGTGCTCGAGTCCGGCCAGCCGGGGCTGCGGGTCCAGCACCTGCTGGACGCGATCGTCGACGAGTTCGCCGAGAACGAGGACCTCCCGAACACGACCAACCCCGACGACTGGGCGCGGATCTCGGGCAAGAAGGGGGAGCGGATCGTCTACATCCGCACCCTGGTCACCGGCAAGAACGACGCCACCGGCCGTGCGATCGACACCGCGTCGAACACCGGCCAGTACCTGTAGGCGCGCTCCGCGCGCACGGGCCCCGCCGCATCCTGCGGCGGGGCCCGTCGTGTGTCCGGGGATCGTCACCCGGTGGAATGATGTCCGGACGAAACGGGCATCCTGTGCACGGAGCCGTGCACGTCCGTGTCGCGGCCCGCCACCACGGAGGTCGTCATGGCCGGCATCATCGGGCGCATCAGCGCATTCCTGAAGAGCCCGCAGGGGCGTCGCTACAGCGACCAGGCCAAGCGGATGGCGAGCGATCCGCGCAACCGGCAGCGGGCGCAGGACATGCTGCGCCGCTTCCGCGGGAAGCGCTGAGCGCTGTCCGATCCGTTCACGACGCCGGGCCGCCCGCGGCCTAGCGTCGTGGGCATGGACACCTCGATCGGCGCCGAGCTCGACATGATCGGCATCGTGGTCACCGACATGACCCGCTCGCTGGCCTTCTACCGCCTGCTGGGGCTGGAGTTCCCCGAGGGCTCCGAGACCGAGGCGCACGTGGAGACCACGCTGCGCGGCGGTGTGCGTCTGGCCCTGGACCTGCAGTCGATGGTGGAGGGCTTCCACCCGGGCGCCGCCCCGGACGGCCACGGACGGGTCGGGCTGGCGTTCCGGCTGCCGACCGTCGCGGCCGTCGACGACGCCTGGCGCCGGATCACCGCGGCCGGTCACGCCTCGGTGCTGGACCCGTTCGACGCGCCGTGGGGGCAGCGCTACGCCACCGTCGCCGACCCCGACGGCTCGTCGCTGGACCTGTTCGCCTGGACCTGACCTCGCACACGTTCCCCCGATGTCGCCTACCCCGCAGTGGCTGCGACGTCGGGGGAAGCCGTGCGAGGTGCGAGGGACGCCGGCGACACGCCGGCGAGTGCGCGGACCTCGCGGGACAGGTGGGGCTGGTCGGCGTAGCCGGTACGGGCGGCGACCGCGGCCGGGGGGACGCCGTCGTACAGCAGCGCGGCCGCGGCCCGGAAGCGCAGCACCCGCCGTGCGACGGCCGGTCCGTACCCGAGAGTGGCGACGCAGCGGCGGTGCAGGGTGCGTCCGGTGACGCCGAGCCGGTCGGCCAGCTCCGCGGCGGGCATGCCCCCGGCCAGGGCGCGCAGCGCGGGACGGGGGAGCGGGGCGGGCGTCCGGTCGTCCACCGCCGCCGCCTGCAGGGCGAGGGCCAGCCGGGCGAGCCACCCGGCGTCGCCGTCGCCGTCGTCGGCGGGGGTGGGCCGGAGCAGCCGTCGCCGGCCGGGGTCGAGCACGTCGGCGAGCGGGACCCGGCGGTCGCGCAGCGCGTCGGCCGGGACGCCCAGCAGGGCCGGGAGGGCGCCGGGGCGGAAGCGCAGGCCGGTGGTCACGCCGCCCGCGGGCGAGCCGGCGAGGTGCGCCGTGGTGTCGGGACCCGCGACGACCGCCCGGCCGCCGGACAGGAGCAGGTCCATGCAGCCGTCGGGGAGGACCCGCTGGACGTGCGGCGCAGTACCGGTGTGCGCCCGCCAGGCCACCTCGACGACCGCGCGCAGTGGCCCGGTGGGAGGCGTCTCGGCGTAGCTGCGCACACGGTCAGGCTACGGACGCGCCGCGACCCCGGGCCGCGGGTGCGGTCCGGGGTCGCGCAGGCGTGCGAGGGTGCGGTCAGGCGGTCTTCAGGACGGCCTCGATCTCGAGCAGGACGCTGATCTTGTCGCCGACGACGACGCCGCCACCGTCCATCGGCAGCTCGATGTCGACCCCGAACTCGGAGCGCTTGACGGTGGTCGTGGCGGTGAAGCCGGCGCGGGTGCCGCCGTAGGCGTCCGGGCCGAAGCCGCCCAGCTCGAGGTCGAACTCGACGGGACGGGTGACGCCCTTGATCGTGAGGTCGCCGGCCAGGACGAAGTCCTCACCCTTGGCGGTGAGGCCGGTGGAGCGGAAGGCCCACTCCGGGTACTTCTCGACGTCGAAGAAGTCGGCGGAGCGGATGTGGCCGTCGCGCTGCTCCTGGCCGGTGGTCAGCGAGGTGGCGTCGACGGTCGCGGTAACGCTGGAGTCCTCGAACTTCTCCGCGGTGACGAGCTCGCCCGAGACGCCGGTGAAGCGCCCGCGGACCTTGCTGACCATCATGTGACGGACGGAGAACGAGACGTCGGAGTGCGCCGCGTCGATGTCCCAGGTGCCGACGACGTAGCCGGGGATCGTGGTGGCCGTGGTCATGATGTCTCCTCGCGAGATGGTTGAACTTTCACTTGTTGAGAGCGATACTAGGGACAACAAGAGAAACGCTCAAATGTTTCGGAGGGTGCTGTGGGTCACACACGCTGGCTCGACGACGAGGAGCAGCGGACGTGGCGGGCGTTCCTCGCCGCGCAGCGGCTGGTGTCGGACAAGGTCGAGCGACGGCTGCAGTCCGGGGCGGGGATGCCCCAGGCGTACTACGAGATCCTGGTCCGCCTGTCCGAGGCGCCGGACCGCACTCTGCGTATGAGCGTCCTCGCGGACTCCGCGCTGTCCTCGCGCAGCCGGGTGTCGCACGCGGTGGCCCGGATGGAGGAGGCGGGCTGGATCGAGCGGCGGTCCTGTCCCACCGACCGCCGCGGCCAGCTGGCCCGGCTGACCGACCGCGGCTTCGAGGTGCTGGCCGGTGCGGCCCCGGACCACGTCGAGAGCGTCCGCGAGGCGGTGTTCGACGGGCTGACCCCTGCCCAGCAGGCCGGGCTGCGCGAGGCGTGCGAGGCGGTCGTCGCGCACCTGTCCGGTGGCGGGGAGTGGCCCGTGACCCGGGACTCGGGACCGGACGGCCCGGACCCGGCCCAGGCGTCCTAGGCTGGGCACATGCCTCATTTCGACGTCGTCGTACTCGGAGCCGGACCCGGTGGATACGTGGCGGCCATCCGTGCCGCCCAGCTCGGCCGCAGTGTGGCGGTGATCGAGGAGAAGTACTGGGGCGGTGTCTGTCTCAACGTGGGCTGCATCCCCTCCAAGGCGCTGCTGCGCAACGCCGAGATCGCCCACATCGTCACCAAGGAGCAGAAGACCTTCGGTCTGTCCGGTGAGGTGTCGCTCGACTTCGGCGCCGCCTTCGACCGCAGCCGCTCGGTCGCGGACGGGCGCGTCAAGGGCGTGCACTTCCTGATGAAGAAGAACAAGATCACCGAGTTCGACGGGTTCGGCCGGTTCACCAAGCCGGGCGAGATCGAGGTCGAGCTGTCGAAGGGCGGCAACGAGACCGTCACCTACGACGACGTGATCATCGCCGCGGGCTCCACCGTCAAGCTGCTGCCGGGCACCGAGCTGTCCGACCGCGTCGTGACCTACGAGGAGCAGATCCTCACCCGCGAGCTGCCGGAGAGCGTGATCATCGCCGGCGCCGGTGCGATCGGCGTCGAGTTCGCGTTCGTGCTGGCCAACTACGGCGTCGACGTCACCATCGTCGAGTACCTGGACCGGCTGCTCCCGCTCGAGGACGCGGACGTGTCCAAGGAGCTGCTCAAGGCCTACAAGAAGCTCGGCGTGACGGTCCGGACCTCCACCAAGGTCGAGTCCATCACCGACGACGGCAAGGGCGTCACCGTCTCGGTCTCCTCGTCCAAGGGCAGCGAGGAGCTGCGCGCCGACAAGGTCGTGCAGGCGATCGGCTTCGCCCCGCGGGTCGACGGCTACGGCCTCGACAAGCTCGGCGTGAACCTCACCGAGCGCGGCGCCATCGAGATCGACGACTACATGCGCACCAGCGTGGAGCACGTCTACGCGATCGGTGACGTCACCGCGAAGCTCATGCTCGCCCACGTCGCCGAGGCGCAGGGCATCGTCGCCGCCGAGACCCTGGCGGGCGCCGAGACCCAGGAGCTGAACTACAAGATGATGCCGCGCGCGACCTTCTGCAACCCGCAGGTGGCGTCGTTCGGCTACACCGAGGCCGAGGCCCGCGAGCTGGCCGACGAGAAGGGCTGGAAGGTCAACACCGCGACCTTCCCGTTCACCGCGAACGGCAAGGCGCACGGCATGGCCGAGCCCGCCGGCTTCGTCAAGCTGATCGCCGACGACACCTACGGCGAGCTGCTGGGCGGGCACATCATCGGCGCCGAGGCGACCGAGCTGCTGCCCGAGCTGACCCTGGCCCAGAAGTGGGATCTGACCGTCCACGAGATGGCGCGCAACGTGCACGCGCACCCGACCCTGTCGGAGTGCCTGCAGGAGGCGATCCACGGCCTGGCCGGCCACATGATCAACTTCTGATCACGGCCGCGACGGGCCCGCGTCCCACCCGGGAAGCGGGCCCGTCGCGCTGTCCGGCCCCGCCTCCGGGTGCACGGGGACCCGCCGGCGGGGCGGGCGGGGAGGGTCAGGACCGGCGGGAGTCCGGCTCGCGGCGGGCGGTGTGCTCGCGACGCGTGGTGGAGCCCGCGGCGGCGCGCTGCTCGTGGCGCTCGGCGGCCAGTGCCGCCTCCACCGCGGCCTGCACGGCGGCGGTGTTGACGTCGGGATCGATCAGCCTGGCGGCGGCGAGGGAACGGGCCGAGACCGAGATGCTGACCATGGGTGACTCCTGGAACTGTCGCGTGGTGGGCGTGGTGGGCGTCGGGGAGGCTCCACGCTGGGCCCTTCCCGGGGTGGCGTCGCGCGACCCGCCCGGTGTCGACCGATTCAGGTACCGATGTGGGTGACGTATGTTACCCACTGGTAAACGCGCTGGCCCGAGGACCTTAACGGACGAGGTCGGCCAGCAGCAGGCGGGTGACGTACAGGCCGTCGGGGACCCAGGCCCGGTCCGGCGCGCCGATCCGGGCCGCCAGCTCGTCGAGGGTCCACCAACCGCCCTCGGCCACCTCCGAGGGCTGGTGGGTCACCGGGCCGTCGGAGAAGGCGCGGTAGACGTGCACGTGGGCCCGCAGACCGTCCGGGCCGGTGCCGGGCCCGGTGTCGACACCCAGCGCGGCGGCGTCGAAGGCGACCACGGCCAGCTTCTCCAGCGGCACGCCGGTGACGCCGAGCTCCTCGCCCAGCTCGCGGGCGGCGCACGCGTCGGGGGTCTCGCCCTCGTCGAGGACCCCGCCGGCGAGGCAGTCCCACATCCCGGCCATGACCAGCTTGGTGTCGGTGCGACGGTGCACGTAGACCCGCGTGCCGTCGGCGGAGCGGAGCAGGACCGCCGTCGTGGCGTGCCACAGCGAGCGCGCGTAGACCTCGCCGCGCTCGGCGACGCCGGTGGGCGCGCCCCCGGCGTCGAAGACGGTCAGGCGCTCACGTGCGGGATCGGTCACGCCACGATGATCCCGCCGGGCCTCGGTGCACCCCGGGTGGGGGCGCGGACGGTTAGTCTCGTGCAATGCACTCTCGCGCAGGGGGCCGGTCGTGACGGCCCGCCGGATCATGGGCACCGAGGTGGAGTACGGCATCGCCGTGCCCGGTGACCCCACCGCGAACCCCGTCGTCACCTCGACGCAGGTGGTGCTGGCCTACGCCGCCGCGGCGGACGTGCCCCGCAACCGCCGGGCGCGCTGGGACTACGAGGTGGAGTCGCCGCTGCGCGACGCCCGGGGGTTCGACCTGTCGGCGCCGTCGCTGGCGCCGCAGCTCGACACCGACCTCGACGACCTCGGCGCGGCGAACGTCATCCTCACCAACGGCGCCCGGTTCTACGTCGACCACGCCCACCCGGAGTACTCCACTCCCGAGGTCCTGTCTCCGCGCGACATCGTGACCTGGGACAAGGCCGGCGAGCGCATCATGCTGGAGGCGGCGAACCGCGCGGCCACCGTGCCGGGCGCGCCGCGGATGCAGCTCTACAAGAACAACGTCGACGGCAAGGGCGCCAGCTACGGCTCCCACGAGAACTACCTGATGGCCCGGACGACGACGTTCCCGTCGATCGTCACCGGCCTCACCCCGTTCTTCGTGACCCGCCAGGTCGTCTGCGGCGCCGGCCGGGTCGGCCTCGGCCAGCAGGGTGACGAGGCCGGTTACCAGATCGCCCAGCGCTCGGACTACGTCGAGGTCGAGGTCGGCCTGGAGACCACGCTCAAGCGCGGCATCATCAACACCCGCGACGAGCCGCACGCCGACGCCGACAAGTACCGCCGCCTCCACGTCATCATCGGCGACGCGAACCTGTCCGAGATCTCGACGCTGCTCAAGGTCGGCACCACCGCCCTGGTCCTCGACATGATCGAGAAGGGGCGCTCGTTCGAGGACCTGCGCCTGGCCGAGCCGGTGAAGTCGGTCTCACGGATCAGTCACGACCCGACGCTGCAGCGGACCGTCCCGCTGGCCGACGGCCGTCACCTCACCGCGGTGCAGATCCAGCAGGAGTACCTGGCCCGCGCGGTCGAGCACATGGAACAGACCGTCTCCCCGCGCCGCGAGGAGTGGGACCCCGACACCCGCGAGGTCGTCGAGGAGTGGGAGTCGGTTCTGGTCGACCTGGAGCGCGACCCGATGCTGACCGCCGACCGGCTCGACTGGACGGCCAAGCTCAAGCTGCTCGAGGCCTACCGCGAGCGCGACGGCCTGACCTGGGCGTCGGGCCGGCTCGGGATGGTCGACCTGCAGTACTCCGACGTGCGGCTGGCCAAGGGTCTCTACAACCGGCTCGTCACCCGCGGGTCGATGCGCCGGCTGGTCACCGAGGAGCAGGTCGCCGCGGCGATGACCGAGCCGCCCGAGGACACCCGCGCCTACTTCCGCGGCACCTGCATGGGCCGGTTCCCGGTCGAGGTCGCCGCCGCGTCCTGGGACTCGGTGATCTTCGACCTGGGCCGCGAGTCCCTGGTGCGCATTCCGACACTCGAGCCGCTGCGCGGGACCCGCAAGCACGTGGGGGAGCTGTTCGAGGCGGTGTCGACGGCCGAGGAGCTGGTCGACAAGCTCACCGCCTCCTGAGCCCGCCCGCCGGGGGGAGCGGATCACACGCCGCTGCGCAACAGGCGATTTTGTCGCCCCCGGTAGGTAGGGTGAACCTGCAGGCAACTCTGCGAGGAGGAGGCGTCATGTCCCAGGAGCAGACCAAGCGCCAGGGTGGCGGCGACGGAGACGACGAGTCCGGGGAGAACGCGTCCGGATCCGGTCAGGAGCGCCGCGAGAAGCTCGGTGAGGACGTCGACACCATCCTCGACGAGATCGACGACGTGCTGGAGGAGAACGCGGAGGACTTCGTGCGGTCCTACGTGCAGAAGGGCGGTGAGTGAGCCCCACGAGGCCACTCACCCTGCCGCACCCCGGCACCAGCAGTACCGTCCCGGCCGGGTCCGCACCTGCGGGCCCGGCCGTGCCGGAAGGGCCGCGGACCCCGCCGACGTGGGGGAGCGGGACCACCGGCGCACGCAGTTCGAACGAAAGGCACGTCCGAGAGATGGAGTTCCGGCCGTCGGTCACCTCCGGGCTGGTGCCCGGGCACCACACGGGTCAGCTCGGCACCTTCCTGACCGGGTCGCAGTCGTTCTCCGACTTCGTCGGCGGCGCGGCCCCGCACCTGCTCCCCGGCGCGGGCCTGGACCGGACAGCCGGTCCCGGCACCTCCGCCGACGCCCTGGGCGTCCCGCACGGCACCACGATCGTCGCGCTGCTGTTCGCCGGCGGCGTCGTGATCGCCGGTGACCGGCGCGCGACCGCGGGCAACGTGATCGCCCAGCGCGACATCGAGAAGGTGTTCGTCACCGACACCCACTCCGCCGTCGGCATCGCCGGCTCCGCGGGGATCGCGCTGGAGATGGTCCGGCTGTTCTCGGTCGACCTCGAGCACTACGAGAAGCTCGAGGGCGTCCCGCTCTCGCTCGACGGCAAGGCCAACAAGCTCGCCGGCATGGTCCGCCAGAACCTGGGCGCGGCGATGCAGGGCTTCGTCGTCGTCCCGCTGTTCGCGGGCTACGACACCGACGCCGCCGACCCGGCGCAGGCCGGCCGGATCGTCACCTTCGACCCGACCGGCGGCCGGTACGACGAGAACCTCGGCTTCCACGCGGTCGGTTCCGGCTCGGTGTTCGCGAAGTCGTCGCTGAAGAAGCTGCACGACCCGGCCGCGGACCTCGACGGCGCGGTGCGCACCGCGGTCGAGGCGCTCTACGACGCCGCGGACGACGACACCGCCACCGGTGGGCCGGACACGGTGCGGCGCATCTACCCGGTGGTCGTCGGCATCACCGCCGAGGGCGCCGTGCGCCGCGACGACGCCGAGATCGCCGCCGTCGTCGACCAGGTGATCGCCGGGCGCCGGGAGCGCCCTGGCGGTCCGTCCCGCTGACCCCCTCCCCGCACGAAGCACGAGCCTGGAGCGCCTCCCCATGACGATGCCGTTCTACTCCTCCGTCGACCAGCTGCTGCGCGACCGTTCCGAGCTGGCCCGCAAGGGCATCTCGCGCGGCCGCAGCGTGGTCGTGCTGACCTACGCCGGTGGCGTGCTGTTCGTCGCGGAGAACCGGTCGACGGCGCTGCACAAGGTCTCCGAGATCTACGACAAGATCGGCTTCGCCGCGGTCGGCCGGTACAACGAGTTCGAGAACCTGCGTACCGGCGGGATCCGGATGGCCGACTTCCGCGGGTTCACCTACGACCGGCGCGACGTGACCGGCCGGATGCTGGCCAACGCCTACGCCCAGGCGCTGGGCACCGCGTTCGTGGAGCAGCAGAAGCCCTTCGAGGTGGAGCTCTGCGTCGCCGAGGTGGGCGTCGAGGCCGCCGGGGACCAGCTGTACCGGATCACCTACGACGGGTCGATCACCGACGAGCCGCGGTTCGTCGTCATGGGCGGTCAGACCGAGCCGATCTCGCAGAAGCTGTCCGAGACCTACGAGTACGGCCTGGAGCTGGGTGCGGCGATCGAGGTGGCGCTGGGCGGGTTGCAGGTGCCGGGCGCGGACCCGGCGTCGCCCGGCAACGGCGCGAACGCGCAGCCGCGGGTCCTGGGCGCCGAGGCGCTGGAGGTCGCGGTGCTCGACCGGACCCGGCCACGGCGGACTTTCCGCCGTCTCGAGGGTGCGGCGCTGGCCGACCTGCTCCCGGCCGCGAACCGCGGCACCGAGGAGCCCGAGCCCGACGTGGCGGGCGGGGACGACACCCCGGCCGCCGGTGGGGCGCTGGGCGGGGACGGGGCGTCCTGACCCGCTTCTCCGCGACCACCGCGTCCGAGGCCGTCGTGACGGCCTCGCGAGACGACGTATGGCGCGTCCTGACCGATCCCGATGTGCTGCCGACGCTGACGCCGCTGCTCAACCGGATCGACGCCGACTCCGCGCGGGACGCGGCCGTCGACGGCTACGAGCTGTGGCGCTGGCACATGGTGCGGATCGCGGTGCTCGGGGTGGGCATCAAGCCGGTGTTCACCGAGCGGATGACCTTCGTCGAGGGCAAGCGGATCGAGTTCACCCATGCGCCGCCCACCGGGGTCAGCGAGTGGGCGGGCGCGGAGGGCTACTACGCGCTGAGCGACGCCGACCCGGAGCCGGACGGCTCGCCGGCGACGCACCTGGAGATCTCGCTGACCGTCGACGTCGACATGCCGCTGTCGCGGCTCGCGGCGCCGGTGGTCACCCGCACGATGAAGGCGACGATGGACGCGACCGGGGACCGGTTCGCGGCCAATCTGCTGCGTCGCCTCGGGGCGCGCGAGCGCTGAGCGGGTTCAGCCGCGGTCCGGGTTGTCGACCGGGAGCTCCAGGGTGACCGACCCGGCGCGCTCGAAGGTCAGGGTGACCGGGTAGGTCGGGCCGACCGACAGGGCCTGGCGCAGGTCGTCGAGGGTCACCGTGGCCCGGGTGACCGACGCCGCGCCGGCGGGGGCGGTGGACCCGGTGTCACCCACCAGCAGCGTCGCGCCGCCGAGCAGGGCCTGCTCGCCGCCGACGGCGACGTCCTCGGCCAGCGGGGAGCTCGCCGAGACCAGCCGGTCGGCGGTGTCGCCGCTGTTGACCGCGACGAGGCGCAGCCCGACGTCGGAGCCCGCGGGGTGGGCGATCCCGCCCTCGGCGTCGTCGGCGGGTGCGATGGCCGCGTCGCGGATCTCGATCGTGCCGATCGAGGCGACCGCGTCGCCCGCGGTGCCCATCGGGTCGTCCAGGTCGACGGTGGGTGCGGCGGTGCCGCACCCCGCGAGCAGGAACAGGGCCAGCAGTGCGGGCGCGGTACGTCGCATGTGCCCGGGTTCCCCGTTCCGGGCCCGTCCACGCACGGTCCGTCTCCGTGGCATGATGGTTGAAGAATCAACCATATTGGGGGAGCGGATGAGCGACATCGTCTTCGGCATGGACACCTTCGGCGACGTGCCGGTGGGCGACGACGGCACGCCGCTGTCGCACCCGCAGGCCATCCGCCAGGTCGTCGACGAGGTGGTGCTGGCCGACGGGGCCGGCGTCGACGTCGTCGCGCTGGGGGAGCACCACCGCCCCGAGTACGCCATCACCACCCCGGAGACGGTGCTCGCCGGGATCGCGACCCGTACCTCCCGGATCCGGCTGTCCTCCGGTGTCACCGTGCTCAGCTCGGACGACCCGGTGCGGGTGTACCAGCGCTTCGCCACCCTCGACGCGCTGTCCGACGGCCGTGCCGAGGTCATCGTGGGCCGCGGCTCGTTCACCGAGTCCTTCCCGCTGTTCGGCTACTCCATGAACGACTACGAGCAGCTGTTCGAGGAGAAGCTGGAGCTGTTCGTGCAGCTCCTCGACGAGAAGCCGGTGACCTGGCGGGGCGCCACCCGCGCCGCGCTCGACGGCGTCGAGGTCTTCCCGACGACCGGCCGCCGGCTGCCCGTGTGGGTCGGGGTCGGCGGCTCGCCGGAGTCGGTGGTCCGCACCGCCCGCCACGACCTGGGCCTGATGCTCGCCATCATCGGCGGCCCGGCCGGACGGTTCGCGCCCTACGTCGACCTCTACCACCGCGCCGTCGAGCAGTTCGGGCACGCGGCGAAGCCGGTCGGCATGCACTCGCCGGGCTTCGTCGCCGACACCGACGAGGAGGCGAAGGAGATCTTCTTCGCCCCGTACAAGGCGCAGATGGACCGGATCGGCGCCCAGCGCGGCTGGCCGCCGCTGGACCGCGCCCGGTTCGAGGCCGAGGTCTCCGGCGGTGCGCTGCACGTCGGGTCCCCCGAGACGGTGGCCCGCCGCATCGCCGACTCGATCCGCTCGCTGGGCGCCCAGCGCTTCGACCTGATCTACACCGTCGGGCCGCAGCCGGTGTCCGCCCGGCTGCGCGCGGTCGAGCTGTACGGCACCCGGGTCATCCCGATGGTGCGCGACATGCTCGCCTGAGCGGACCCACACTCCCCCCGGCGGCCGGAGGGAGTGGCTGCGGCCCCGGGACTCAGGCGGGGATGATGCGGGCCGCCGCGGCGCGCAGGCCGTCGACCAGGGCGCGCAGGGCGGGGAGGTCGGCGTCGGACCCGCGGGTGGCCAGGACCAGTGAGCGGCCCGCCGCGGGCCGGCAGGGCAGCAGGCGCACGCCGTCGTCGGCGGTGACCGGGACCGGGCCGGTGCCGCCGGGGACCGCGGACCCCGCCACCGCCATGCCCGGGACCAGCGCGATCGCGAGCCGCGCACGGACCAGCGCCAGCTGGGTGGCGAAGTCGCCGACCCGGTAGCGGATGTCCGGTTCGGTCCCGACGCCGCGCAGCAGCTGCAGCAGCGCCTCGTAGGGCTCGGTGCCGACCGGGCCGGAGGTCCACACCCGCCCGGCCAGGGTGCGCAGCGGCACCGGGTCGGGCCCGGTGAGCGGGTCGTCGGCGGGGACGGCGAGCATCGCGGGCTCGGTGGCCAGCGCGGTCACCCGGATCCCCGCGGGCAGCCGGGCCGGACGCTGGGTCCAGCTCTCCATGAGCACCGCGTCCAGGTCGCGCGACTGCAGCGCGGGCAGCAGGTCGACGACCTCGCCGTCGTCGACGGTGGGGACCAGCCGGGGGTGCGCGGCGGCCAGTCCGTCGATGACCTCGGGCAGCAGGGTCCGCAGGGCGCTCGCGACCGAGCCGATCCGCAGGGGTCCGGCGGCGTCGTCGTGCAGGGCGGCGAGGTCGCGCTCGGCGCCGGCGACGGTCGCCGCCGCGGTGGCCGCGTGCCCGGCCAGCACGTGCCCGGCCGCGGTGAGCCGGATCCCCCGCCCGTCCGGTTCGACGAGCCGGGTGCCGGTCTCACGTTCGAGCTTGCGCAGCTGCTGGGTCACCGCGGGCCCGGTGATGTGCAGCGCGGCCGCGGCGGCGCCGACCGAACCGTGCTCGGCGACGGCGTCGAACACCCGCAGCCGGTCCCAGGAGATCACACAGCACAGCTTATCGGTACCGGGTAGGAACAATCATTGGAGCTTCGCGGTGCCGGCGGGGATCGTGGAGCACGTGAACGCACGCACCACCCCCGATCCGCACTCCGCCCTCCTTCTCGTCGCCGGCGCCTCGGTCCTGGCCTGGACCGGCATCCTCGTCGCGCTCGCGGGCGCCGACCCGGCGACGGCGTCGGTCTGGCGGTGCGTGCTCGCCCTGGTCGTGCTGGGGCCGTGGGCACTGGCCGAGTACCGCCGCGCCGGTGGCCTCCCGCCGGCGACGGTCGGCTGGTCCCTGCTGTCCGGGGTGTTCCTCGGTGCGGACTTCCTCCTGTGGACCCGCGCGGTGCTCGACGCGGGCGCCGGGATCGCGAACGTCGTGCTCAACATCCAGGTGCTGGCGCTGCCGCTGATCGCCTGGGTCGTCGCGGGGGAGCGGGTCCCGCGCCGGCTGGTGTACGCGGCGCCGCTGCTGCTGGGCGGCATCGCGCTGGCCGGCGGGGTGCTCGGAGCCGGGGTGGGTGGACCCGAGCCGGTGCGCGGCGCGGTGCTCGGCACCCTCGCCGGGATCGCCTACGCCGGGTTCCTGCACCTGAACCGCTCGGTGTCGCGGGGCCGCCCGCGTCACCTGGTGACCCCGGTCGCGCTGGCGACCGTCGGGGCCGGGGTGACCTGCGGGATCGTCGCCGTCGCCGGGGGCGGGATCGCGGTCGCCCTGCCCGCGACGACCTGGGCCTGGCTGATCGTGCTGGCGCTGGCCGGGCAGGTGGTGTCCTGGGTGCTGATCGGGCGCGGCTCGGCCGGGCTGGCGCCGGGCACCGCGGGGGCGCTGCTGCTGGTGCACCCGGTGCTGTCGGTGGTGCTCGGCATGCTGGTGCTCGGGGAGACCCTGACCGCGTGGCAGGTCGCGGGCTGCGCGCTGGTCGTCGCCACCGTCGCCGCGCTGGTCGGTCCGGCCGGGACCACCGGGCGGCTGCGCCGGGTGGTGGACCGCCACGAACGGGCCTGGGCCACGCTCACCCCGCGGGCCTGACCCGCCTGGTCAGAGCTCGATGCGCTCGGCCCCCGTGTAGACGTTGCCGGTCCGCCCGCGCAGGAACCCGACCAGGGTCATCCCGGACTCCTCGGCCAGCTCGACGGCCAGCGACGACGGCGCCGACACCGCCGCGAGCATCGGCACCCCGGCCATCACGGCCTTCTGCACCAGCTCGAACGACGCCCGCCCCGACACCATCAGCACGGTGCCGGTGGCGGGCACCCGGCCGTCCATCACCATCCGGCCCAGCACCTTGTCCACCGCGTTGTGCCGGCCCACGTCCTCGCGGGCGGCGAGCAGGCCGCCGTCGGCGTCGAACAGGGCGGCGGCGTGCAGCCCGCCGGTGGAGCCGAACACCTTCTGGTGCTCGCGCAGCCGGTCGGGCAGCTCCAGCAGCAGCTCCCGGCCGATCCGCAGCGGGTCCGCGGCCGGGGAGTGGCGGGTCTTGAGCTTCACCGCGTCCAGCGAGGCCTTCCCGCACACCCCGCACGACGAGGTGGTGTAGAAGTTCCGCTCCACCGACGCGTCCGGCGGGGCGACGCCCTCGGCCAGGTCCACGTCGAGCACGTTGTAGGTGTTGCGGCCCTGCTCGTCGACGGAGTTGCAGTAGCGGGCCCCGGCCAGGTCCAGCCCGGAGCCGATCACACCCTCGGTCAGCAGGAACCCGTGCGCGAGCTCCACGTCGTGGCCGGGGGTGCGCATCGTCACCGACAGCGCCTTCCCCCCGACGCGCAGCTCCAGCGGCTCCTCGGCCACCAGGGTGTCCGGCCGCGAGCGAGTGCTGCCGTCCGCGTTCAGGTGCAGCACCGGTCGCCGCACGGTGAGCCGTCCCATTCCGATCCCCTCCCGCTGTCGACCCCCCAGGGTAGGAGGAGGATCGGCCGCGTGCGCGGGTACGGGGGGCGGCGGCCGGGGGCGGGGATCGTGCCGGCGGGCGGTGCGTCCTCGCGGATGGGGTCGGCGAAGGCGTCGCTGGACTGGCACGGGGCGGCGCTGCTGACCCGCACCGTCGCCGTACTGGGCCGGGCGGTGGACGGGCCGCTGGTCGTGGTGCGTGCCGCCGGGCAGGAGCTGCCGGAGCTGCCGCCGGGCACCGAGGTCGTCGACGACCCGGTCCCCGGGCTCGGCCCGCTGCCCGCGATCGGCGCCGGGCTGGCCGCCGTCGCGGGCCGGGCGCAGGCGGCGTTCGTCGCGTCGGTCGACCTGCCGCTGCTGCACCCCGCCTTCGCCGCCCGCGTGCTGGACCTGCGCGGGGAGCACGACGTCGCGCTGCCCGAGGCGTTCGGGCACCACCAGCCGCTCGCCGCCGCCTACGCCACCGCACTCGCCCCCGTGATCGACGGGCTGACCGCGGCCGGGCAGGGCCGCCCGCCGTCGCTGTTCGACCGGGTCGCGGTGCGCCGGATCGGCGAGCAGACCCTGCGCAGCGACCCGGTACTGGCCCGCCTCGACCCGGACCTGGCGTCGCTGACCAACGTCAACACCCCCGCCGAGCTGGCCGCGGCCCGGGCCCGCCCGCTGCCCGCGGTGCGGCTGGTCGAGGGGGGCGTGATCCGCACCGTCCGCGCCCGCACGGCGGGGGAGCTGGGGCGCCCGGTGGCCGTCGCGGGCGGGACGGGGCCGCTGCCGCCGTGGTTCCCGCTGGTGACCGGTGACGAGCTCGAAGGGGTGTGACGGGGGTCTCGACCTTGCTACGGTGCGGAGGCCGAAGGTCACCACCACCACCCCGGAGGTCGACGATGACCGCCACCCGCCCGCAGGGATCGCGCCGGGGCTTCCGCCCCCGCCACGTCCGCCTCACCGAGCCGCTGGTCCGCGAGAACGGGGTGCTGCGCCCGGCGTCCTGGGACGAGGCCCTCGACCGTGCCGCGGCCGGGTTCGCCGGTGTCCCGGGCGACCGCTTCGGCATGTTCAGCTGCTCCAAGGCGACCAACGAGATGAACTACGTCGCCCAGAAGTTCGCCCGGGCGGTGATGGGCAGCAACAACGTCGACAGCTGCAACCGCACTTGACACGCTCCCAGCGTCGTCGGTCTGACGGCAGTGTTCGGTGCCGGCGGCGGCACCTCCGCCTACGTCGAGGCGGAGAACGCCGACCTCCTCGTCCTGTGGGGTAGTAACGCCCGCGAGACGCACCCGATCTTCTTCCACCACGTGCTGCAGGGGATCCGCAAGGGCGCCCGGATGTTCTCGGTCGACCCGCGCCACACCTCCACCGCGCACTGGGCGGACTCCTGGCTCGGGCTCGACGTGGGCACCGACATCGCGCTGGCCAACGCGGTCGGCCGCGAGATCATCCACGCCGGGCTGGTGAACCACGCGTTCGTCGAGCGCTCCACCACCGGCTTCGAGGACTACCGGGCCGCGGTGGAGCCGTACACGCTGGAGCGCGCCGAGGAGATCACCGGGGTACCGGCGTCGTCGATCCGGGAGCTGGCGCACGCCTACGGCCGCGCCGACCGCGCCCAGATCTGCTGGACCCTGGGCATCACCGAGCACCACAACGCCGCCGACTACGTCTTCGCCCTGATCAACCTCGCGCTGCTGACCGGGCACGTCGGCCGCTACGGCTCCGGCCTGGTGCCGCTGCGCGGGCAGAACAACGTGCAGGGCGGCGGCGACATGGGTGCCATCCCGGCCAAGCTGCCCGGCGGCTACGACGTCGGCGACGCCGAGGCCCACGCCCGTTTCCACGCCGTCTACGGCGGCGTCGAGTTCCCCGACCGTCCCGGCCGGCACCTGTCGCAGATGTTCGAGGCGATGGAGGCCGGACAGATGAGCGCGCTGTACTGCATCGGGGAGAACCCGGCCGAGTCCGAGGCCGACGCCACCCACGCCCGGCACCTGTTGTCCTCCCTCGACCACCTCGTCGTCCAGGACATCTTCCGCACCGCGACGGCCGAGCTCGCCGACGTCGTGCTGCCCGCGGCCGCGGACTGGTGCGAGTACGAGGGCACCGTCACCAACTCCGAGCGCCGCGTCCAGCGGGTCCGCAAGGCCCTCGACCCGCCGGGCCTGGCCCGCCCCGACACCCACATCATCTGCGGCGTCGCGCAGCGGCTCGGGCACGACTGGGGCGAGCCGACGGCCGAGCAGGTGTGGGACGAGCTGCGCTCGGTGTCGCTGAACTGGCACCACGGCATGAGCTACGACCGCCTCGACGCGCTCGGCGGCATCCAGTGGCCCTGCCCCGCCGAGGACCACCCGGGCACCCCGCTGATGCACACCCGGCTGTGGGCCGACGACCCGGACGAGCGCGGCGCGCCGGCGCCGTTCACCCCGGTCGAGCACGTCCCGCCGGCCGACGAGCTCACCGAGGAGTACCCGATCCGGCTCACCACGGTGCGGCTGCTCGACGCCTACAACTCCGGGGTGCAGACCGGCGGCTACGCCTCGCCGCTGCGCCGCCGCGAGTCGCTGCGCATCGACGCGGCCGACGCCGCCGCGCTCGGCGTCACCGACGGCGACCGGGTGCGGGTCACCAGCCGTCGCGGCAGTGTCGAGGCGCCGGTGTGGGTCGACCGGTCGCTGCGGCCGGGGCTGGCGTCGTTCACCCCGCACTTCACCGAGCAGGTCGACGTCAACGCGCTCACCAACGACGCCTGGGACCCCAAGTCGGGCACCTCGGAGTTCAAGGCGACCGCCGTGCGGATCGAGAGGCTGTGAATGGATCTCCACATCTCCACCGCCGCACCGACCGCGGCCGAACGGGACACGATCGACGCCGCGTTCGCGCTGCTCGCCCCCACCGCCGCGGACGCCACCGCCGGGGACCGGCCGACCCGGTCGGCGCACGCCGGGCACGCCGCCCGCTCGCGGCGCCACCTGCTGCTGCCGCTGCTGCACGCGGTGCACGACGCGGCGGGCTGGCTGTCGGAGGGGTCGCTGAACCACGTCGCGCGGACGCTGCAGGTCCCGCCGGCCGAGGTGTACGGCGTCGCCACCTTCTACGCGATGTTCTCGGTGGAGCCGCGCGCGCCGCGGGTGGTGCACGTCTGCGACGACGTGGCGTGCGGCCCGTCCGGCGGCGAGGAGATCGTCGCGGCGCTGGAGCGCGACCTCGACGGCGGGCGCGCCTGCGTGGTGCGCAGCCCCTGCCTGGGACTGTGCGAGCGGGCGCCCGCGGTGCTGCACCAGCGCGCGGGCGAGCCCGACCTGTCCCAGGCCCCCGCGACCCCGCAGGCCGTCCTCGCCGCGGCGCACGCGCCCGCCGACCCGGCCGGGGAGCAGGCGGCCGAGGCCGACCGGGCCTTCGCCGACACCACCGTCTCGGCCCCGCAGACCCGGACCGGGGAGCACCTGCGGCTGCTGCGCCGGGTCGGCGTCGTCGACCCCACCTCGCTCGACGACTACCGCGCCCGCGGCGGTTACGCGGCCCTGCGCCGCGCGGTCCGCCTCGGCGCCACCCGGGTGATCGCCGAGCTCAAGGACGCCTCGCTCACCGGGCGCGGCGGCGCCGCGTTCCCCACCGGCGTCAAGTGGGAGGGTGTGGCGCAGTCCCCGGAGCGCCCGCACCACCTCGTCTGCAACGCCGACGAGTCCGAGCCGGGCACCTTCAAGGACCGGGTGCTCATGGAGGGCGACCCGTTCGGCCTGGTCGAGGCCATGACGATCGCCGGCTACGTCACCGGCGCCACCGTCGGGCACCTCTACGTCCGCGGCGAGTACCCGCTGGCCACCCGCCGGCTGCAGGACGCGATCGCCGCGGCCCGGGCGCGCGGCCACCTCGGCGACGACGTGATGGGGGAGGGCTTCGCCTTCGACATCGACCTGCGCCGCGGGGCGGGCGCCTACATCTGCGGTGAGGAGACCGCGCTGCTGGAGTCGATCGAGGGCTACCGGGGCGAGCCGCGGAACAAGCCGCCGTTCCCGGCGACCTCCGGGCTGTTCGGGAAGCCGACCGCGATCAACAACGTCGAGACCCTCTACAACGTGCTGGAGGTGCTGAACATCGGCGGCGGGGCGTTCGCCGCGGTCGGCGGTGGCCGGTCCACCGGGTCCAAGCTGTTCTGCGTCTCCGGTGCCGTCGGCGCCCCCGGGGTGTACGAGGTCGACTTCGGCACCACCCTGCGCGAGCTGCTCGACCTCGCCGGGGGCACCCGCGGCACGCTGCGCACCGTGCTGCTGGGCGGCGCCGCGGGCGGGTTCGTCCTCCCGCAGGACCTCGACGTGCCCCTCACCCTGGAGGGGGCCCGCGACATCGGCGCCACCCTCGGGTCCGGTGTCGTGCTCGTGTTCGACGACCGCGCCGACCTCACCGCCACCCTCCGCCGGATCGCGGCCTTCTTCCGCGACGAGTCCTGCGGGCAGTGCGTGCCGTGCCGGGTCGGGACGGTCCGCCAGGAGGAGGCACTGGCCCGGCTGGAACGCGGTGCCCCGCTCGGGTCGCGGGAGACCGAGCTGGGCCTGCTCGACGACCTCGCGCGGGTCATGCGCGACGCGTCGATCTGCGGGCTCGGGCAGACCGCGCCGTCGGCCGTCGCCTCGGCACTCGACCTGGGGCTGATCGCGGCGCCGTCGCACTCGTCGAACGGACACGGAGGGCGTCGATGACCACGACCAGCGGGAAGGGCCCGATGGGGCCGGGCGGCGGCTCGCGGGCACCCCGGGCCGGGGAGGTCGACGGTGCGCCCGAGGCCGACGCGTCGTCCGGCGACGGCACCCCCGGCGACGGCCCCGGCGCGGGCGAGGGCGTCGCCGCCCTGCACCGCACGAACGGGGCCGGCGCGGTCGGCGTGACCGTCGCCGACCCGGCGGGCTCCGGTCCCGGACCGGCCGAACGGCTCGCCGGCGGCCCGGTGATGCTCGGCGCGATCCGGCGCACCGTCAGCGTCTCCCTGGACGGCACCGAGGTCCGGGTCCCGGAGGACGCGACGATCCTCGACGCCCTGCACCGCGAGGGCTCGCCCGCCCAGGCCGACACCCCCACCCTGTGCTGGGCGCCGAACATGGACCCGGTGAACGCCTGCCGGGTCTGCGTGGTCGAGGTCGAGGGCTCCCGCGCGCTGGTGCCCTCCTGCGCGCGGCGCTGCGAGGACGGCATGGAGGTGCGGACCGACACCGACACGGTCCGGCACAGCCGCCGGATGGTCCTCGAACTGCTGGCGTCCTCGGTGGACATGACCCAGGCGAGCGCCGACGTGGCGCGCTGGATGACCGACTACGGCGTCGACCCCGACCGCTACGGCCCACCCGCCCCGCCGGCCGCGGCGGGGGAGCGCGACCGCCGCCACGCCGGTCACCACCCGGCCCCCGACGGCGCGACCCGGGCCACCGTCGCCCAGCCCGTGAAGATCGACAACGAGCTCTACGTGCGGGACTACTCGCGGTGCATCATGTGCTACAAGTGCGTCAACGCCTGCGGGACCGACGCCCAGTTCACGTTCGCGATCGCCGCCGCGGGCCGCGGGTTCGACGCCCGCATCGCCACCGAGCACGACGTCGAGCTGCCCGGGTCGGCCTGCGTCTACTGCGGCAACTGCATCGGGGTCTGCCCGACCGGGGCGCTGAAGTCCGTCGCCGAGCACGACCGCCGCGAGGCAGGCGACTGGCACCCCGACGAGGAGACCGTCACGACGACGATCTGCTCGTTCTGCGGGGTCGGCTGCAACCTGGAGCTGCACGTGCAGCGGGGCGAGGTCGTCAACGTCACCAGCCCGGCGGACCACTCGGTCACCCACGGGCACCTGTGCATCAAGGGCCGGTTCGGGTTCCGGCACGTGCAGAACCTGCCGGAGGCGTGAGCACCGCGGCCACGAACCGGGTCAGCTCCCGCTCCACGTGCTCGGCCACCGGCAGCCGGGGGTCGAAGCTCCACCACAGCAGGGTGCCCTGCCAGTGGGTCGCCAGGAGCGCGCCGGCGCCGTCCGGGGCGCCCGGGGTGCCGGCCAGGCACGCGTCGAGGACGTCGGTGAGCGCCTGCCGCCAGGCGGCGCCCCGCCGTCGGACGTCGGGGTCGAGGAGGTCCTCGCGCAGGACCAGCAGTGCGTCGGCGTAGCTGTCGATCCCGCCGTACTGCCCCGACAGCCCGACCAGGAACGCGACGGCGCCCTCCGGCGTGCGCTCCGCCTCGGCGCCGCTCCCGGCGGTCTCGCGGTCGAGCCGGTCCCACGCGTGCAGCAGGGTCCGGCGCAGCAGGTCGGACTTGCCGCCGAAGCGCTGCACGAGCGTGGCCGGGGCCAGCCCGCTCGCCCCGGCCAGCGCGGCGAAGGTGAGCGCCTGCGGCCCGCGGGCGTGCAGCACGTCGAGGGCGGCGTCGAGGACGTCCGCGTCGGGGACCTGCTTGCGACGGGGCACGGCTCACCCTCTCAGGCGGGCGGCGCCGTCGACGCCGCGGACCCGGCGAGGCCGGCCGGGTCGGGGCTGTAGGCGACCATCCAGGTCGGCTCGATCCGGTAGAAGACGACCTCGTCCCAGACGAACCCCTCCGGTCCGTAGCAGCGCTGCAGGTGGTCGAGGGTCGCGGGCCACCGGGGGTGCGCGGGCGCGCCGGCCGGGTTGAGCGGGTGCGCGGTCCCGTGCGTGAAGATCCCGAGGTCGTCGCCGCGCAGGTGGGCGGCGCTCACCGCGGGGCGGTCCGCGAGGTGACGTGCCTTCACGGCGCCGGGGTCGGTGCCGACGACCCACGCGCCGTGCAGGAAGTGTCCGTCCACACCACTGACCCGGGGCTCGCCGCGCCGCGTGGTGGTGGCCAGCGCCAGGGTGCAGATCCCGGTGGCGACCCGGACGAGCTGCGCGGCGGTCAGCGTCCGTTCCCCCGGGGTGACGATGCTGCGCAGGTGGTCCCCGGCTCCGGAGACGGAGGCGTCCAGCAGCCGCTGGAGGTCGGTGAGCTCGGTGGTCGTCTCGAACATGCCGGTGGTCGGTCCCCTCGTCGGCTCGGGTCGGCTCCGACGAACATAACCGAATGCTCGTTTACAAACAATTCGGTCCCTGGCAGGCTGCCCGGTGTGACGGACCTGAGGGACAGGGTGGCGCTGGTGGCGGGCGCGACGCGCGGCGCCGGGCGGGGGATCGCGGTCGAGCTGGGCGCCGGCTCAACGTCTTCTACGACCTGGCCAAGATCGCGCCCATCCGGCTGGCCCGGTCCTGGGCGCACGAGCTGCGCGGGCACGGCGGGACCGCGGTCGCGGTCACCCCGGGCTGGCTGCGCTCGGAGATCATGCTGGAGCAGTTCGGGGTCACCGCCGACACCTGGCGCGACGCGTGCGGGGGTCGCCGTAGTTCTCGCCGAAAATCGGGCGGATATAGCTGAGTAGCCTCCTGAGCTGCGGATGGTGGTTGCGCGGGAGAGCGCAGTTGGCGACGACCCGAAGTGCAAGGTAACGGCCGAGCCGGTCGGGTCAGCCCACCTTCGCGCGAGCGCGGGAGAGCGCTCGGTAGACCGTGGAGCGGGTGACGGAGAAGAGCTCCTCGAGCTCGCTGATGGTGTGCTCGCCGGCGGAGTGGAGTGAGACGAGGTGCGCTTCCTGCCGCGGCGAGAGCTTGGGCTGCTTGCCGCGCAGCCGGCCCTTGGCTCTGGCGACCTTCATACCCTCCCGTGGCCTCATCCTGACGAGATCGGCCTCGAACTCGGCGATCATGGCGAGCGCGTTGAACAGCAGTCGGCCGATTGGGTCGGTGGGGTCGTGCACCGAGCCGCCGATGCAGAGCTTGATCTCGCCGGCAGTGAGCTCGTCGGCGATCGCACGGGCGACGGGCACCGAGCGGGCGAGGCGATCAAGCTTCGTGACCACGAGGGTGTCGCCGGCGCGGCATGCGGCAAAGGCTTCGCGTAGCCCGGGTCGGGCGCGGTTCGTGCCGGTGAGCCCGTGGTCGACGTAGATCCGCTCGGTCGCGACGCCGAGCGCGATGAGGGTCGCTTGCGGGACAGCCGACGCAGTCATGCCGAGCGCGCTGCGGACCCGGGAGGGTGGTCATCACAAGCGCTTCAGCCGACGACTGTGACGACGCCGGCTCCGCCCACACCGATGTTGTGCTGCAAACCGATTCGCGCTCCCTTGACCTGACGGCCGTCAGCAACCGCGCCGCGGAGCTGTTGGGTGAGCTCGGTGATCTGCGCCAGTCCCGTGGCACCGATCGGGTGTCCCTTGGAGAGGAGACCGCCCGATGGGTTGACGACGACGCGACCGCCGTAGGTGTTGTCGCCGGCGTCGATGAACTTCTCCGACGTGCCCGGCGCCGTGAGGCCCAGCGCTTCGTAGCCGAGGATCTCGCTGACCGTGAAGCAGTCGTGCAACTCGACCACGTCGACGTCACCCGGGCCCAGACCCGCTTGCTCGTAAGCCACGGCTGCGGCCCGCTCGGTGACTCCGTAACCGACGACCCCAGACAGGTCGTCTGGGTCGAAGCTCGCCGCCGTGTCCGTCGCCAGCCCCTGTCCCAGGATCCGGGCACCGGAGTCGATGTTATGGGCCCGGGCGAAGTCCGACGTGCAGACGATGACCGCGGCGGCGCCGTTGGTGGGCGGGCACGCCTGCAACCGCGTCAGCGACTTGAACAAGGTCGGCGAGGCCAGCACTTGCTCGACCGTGACTGGGTCACGGAAGACGGCGTTCGCGTTGGAGCATGCGTGCTGTCTCGCCTTGACCGTCACCTTCGCGAATGTTTCCGGTCGCGTTCCGTATCGCTCCATGTAGTCGGCGCCGGCAGCCCCCGAATAGTAGGAGCGCCATGGGCACGTCCTAGTAAGAGGTCATTGCAGAAGTCCGGGAGCGGGTACCGGGCGCTCCCAGGGGCGGTGGGAGCATCGCGGGCATGGCGAGGCCTCGGGTGACGACGAAGACGAAGATCTTCCGGATCGAGATCGTGCTGGTCGATGTCGAACCGACCGTGCGGCGGGTGGTCGAGGTCCCGGGTGAGGCCAGTCTCGCGGTCCTGCACGAGGTCGTGCAGGACGCGATGGGCTGGACCAACTCCCACCTGCACGAGTTCGAGATCGACGCTGTGCGCTATGGGATGCCTGATCCGGACTGGGACTCCGGCACGCTCGACGAGGCCAAGACGAAGCTGTTCCGGGTGCTGGCCGCCGGGCAGGACGCGGGCTATGTCTACGACTTCGGCGACAACTGGCACCACGTCCTGACCGTCGACGCAGTCACCACTCCAGAGCCTGGGGTGCGCTACCCGCGCTGTGTCGAGGGGCAGGGTGCATGTCCACCCGAGGACGTGGGCGGGGTGTTCGGCTACCCGGAGTTCGTCGACGCGCTCGCCGATCCCGATCATGCTGAGCACGCCGAGCGGGTCGAGTGGTGGGGCTCGGACCAGTTCGATCCGCACCATTTCGACCTCGCCGGCACCGACCGAGCGCTGGAGCGGTTGGCCTGGTCGCCGCTGGCCGGGTCGAGCGCGACGGCGCGGTCCTGATCCACCGCGAGGGGTCGTTCAGGGCAGACGGCGCAAGCAGATCAACGCGCACGCCAGCTTCAGCAAGGCCTCGATGCTGGTGCGGGAGCGTTCGTAGCGCAGCCCGAGCCGCCGGAACGACAGCAGCCAGGCCATCGTGCGCTCCACGACCCACCGGACCCGGCCGAGCCGGGCCGAGTCTTCGACTCCGCGGCGAGCGATCCGCACCCCGATCCCGCGCCCGGAGAGGTAGCGCCGACACCGTGGGTAGTCGTAGCCCTTGTCGGCGTGCAGCTTGCCGGGACGCCGCCGCGGGCGTCCGGCCTGGCCGCACCGTTCGCGGACGCCGGGATTGGTGTCGAGCAGCTCGGCCAGCATCCGGCTGTCGTGGGTGTTCGCGCCGGACACGACCGCGTGCAGCGGCAGGCCGTTGCGGTCGCAGAGCACGTGGTACTTCGACCCGGCCTTCCCACGGTCGGTCGGCGAGGGCCCTTGAACCGCCCCGGCGTGTCCGGAGAGCTATCGGGTTGAGTGCTCTGACTCGGGCTGGCCGATGTGTTGACGGTAGTGCGCGGCCTCCAGCTCGGCCGGGGGCAGGTCCGCGGCAGCGGAGTGCAGCCGTCGGTGGTTGAACCAGTCGACGTACTCGAGGGTGGCGATCTCGACCTGCTCGACCGTGCGCCACGGACCTCTCGGCTTGATCAGCTCGGTCTTGAACAGCCCGATCGTCGACTCCGCCAACGCGTTGTCATACGCGTCGCCCACCGACCCGACCGAGGGCGCCGCGCCGGCCGCGGCGAGTCGTTCGGTGTAGGCGATGGACCGATATTGCGACCCCGCATCCGAGTGTGCGACCAGCCCGGACAGGTCCTTATGGCCCTGTCGGGCGCGAGTCCATACCGCGTGTTCGAGGGCATCGAGCACCAGCTCGGTACGCATCGACGTGGCCGCGCGCCAGCCCAGGATCCGCCGCGAACAGGCATCGATGACGAAGGCGACGTAGACCATCCCCGACCACGTCGGCACGTAGGTGAAGTCAGTAACCCAGAGCTGGTCCGGGGCCGGCCGGTCGAACCGGCGCTCGACCAGGTCACCGGCCCGCGGCCCACCACCGTCGATCGTGGTGCGGACCCGGCGTCCGCGGCGGACCCCGGCCAGCCCCGCCGCGCGCATCAGCCGCTCGACCGTGCATCGGGCGACGTCGATGCCCTCGCGGCCCAGCTGGATCCAGACCTTCCGAGCGCCGTAGACGCCATAGTTCTCGGCATACACCCTGCTGATCTGAGCGGTCAGTTCCTCGTCACGCACCTGCTGTCTGCTCGGGGCCCTCAACGCCGCGGCGCGGGCGGCGTAGTAGGTCGACGGGGCGATCGCCACGCCCAGCTCGGCGAGCTGGGCGCAGATCGACGCGACACCCCACCGCCGTCCCACCGTGGAGCGGGCGGCGTGCTGGTCGATGAACCTCACCAACGCTTGTGTGGCCGGTCGATCTCGGCCGCGAAGAAAGCCGAAGCAGCCTTGAGGATCTCGTTGGCCCGCTTGAGCTCCGCGACCTCC
Source organism: Pseudonocardia sp. 2-7 (assembly GCF_056341085.1). Classification (NCBI taxonomy): domain Bacteria; kingdom Bacillati; phylum Actinomycetota; class Actinomycetes; order Pseudonocardiales; family Pseudonocardiaceae; genus Pseudonocardia; species Pseudonocardia sp. 2-7. The sequence goes on along the minus strand of NZ_CP094507.1, from coordinate 2,921,729 downwards.
CGGCGCAGCCGCTTGACCTCCTCGGACTCCTCAGTGGTGGTGCCCGGCCGGACACCACCGTCGATCTCGGCTTGACGGACCCACTTGCGCACCGTCTCCCCGGTGCCGACCCCGAGCTTGGTGGCGACGGCGTTCATCGCCGCCCACGGCGAGTCGTAGTCCGACTCGACCTCGGCGACCATGCGCACCGCCCGCTCACGCAACTCCGGCGGATACGGCGGCTGGGAACGACGTGTCATGACTCCATCTCCTCAGAAGATCAAGTCTCCCGACACGCCGGGGCGGTTCACCTGTCTGTTCGCCGCGGCGCTTGGCGCGCACGCTGACCGAGTCCACCGCAGCTCGCGACCAGTCCAGAACCCCAGCCTGGCCGAGCCGATCAAGGACCACTCGGTGCAGCTCACCCCAGACCCCCGCCCGCTGCCAGTCGCGTAGCCGTCGCCAGCAGGTGGTCCCTGATCCACAGCCCAACTCGGGCGGCAGGTCGTTCCAGCCGATCCCCGTGGCCAGCACGAACACGATCCCCGCCAGCGCGGCCCGGTCCGGTACCGGTGGCCGGCCCGTCCGCGCGCCTCGCCGACGTGGCCGAGGCCGGGGAAGCAGCGGCTCAACCAGCTCCCACAGCTCGTCGGTGACCAGTCGTTCGACCGTCGATGCCCTTGCCATCGACCCCGAGCATCACCCGACCAGATCCATCTACATAGGACCGACACACCCCGACTTCTGCAACGACCTCTAAGTGGCGGTAGAGGTTGATCCGGGGTTCATCGTGCTGCGTCTCCTTTGGTGTGGTGATCGACTCGGGGTCTGGCTACTACCGAGGAGGACTCGTTGTCGAACAAGGCTGGGAAGCTCACCCGCGGTGATCGTCGGCGCAACGAGCGGCTGGCTCGGTTGCGGTCGATCGTCGATCGGAACTACACGATCGTGGCGGTGGACCTGGCCTCGGCCAAGCAGGCCGCGGCGGTGACCGACCATGACTCGGCGGTGCTGGCTCGGCGGATGTTCGCCGGCGACGCGTGGGTGATCGACCAGATTCTGGACTGGGCCCTGCCGATCGCGGCCGAGGCCGGGTTCTCGGGGGTAGTGCTGGGCTGCGAGCCGACCGGGCACCGCTGGAAGCCACTGCTGGACCGGGCCCGAGATCGTGGGATCGAGCTGCTGTGTGTGAACGGGAGGAGGAAGACTTCACTCGCGACCGCTCGGATTTCAAAGACGCCACCATCATCGCCAAACGGGTCGCCGAACTGCGCTGCTACGTGCCCTTCCAGCTGGAGGGCCACTGGTGCCGGCTGCGCCACCTCGGGGCCCGTCGTGACGGCCAACTCGTGGTGGCCACCGCAGCGCGCCAATGCCTGCGTGACGTACTCGAGTGCGCCTGGCCCGCGGTGCTGCGCGTGGCGTCCAAGCCGCTGGAGGCGATCACCTGGCGGGCGGCGATGGCGGTGTCCACCCAGCCCGCCCAGATCGCCGCGATGAGCTACGCCGACCTCGCCGCGGCGGTGCGCGCCGAGCTCCCGCGGTGGGGCGGCACCCGCTGCAACCACCGTGTCCTGCGCGCGGTGCACGCTGCCGCCTCGGCCCCGGGCGCAGTGCCCGCCGAGCGCGACGCCGCGGCCGAACGCGCCGCGTTCGCGCTCTCGGACTGGGCCCGCGCCCTCGACGAGCTCGTCGAGGTCGAGACCCGCATGCTCACCGTGCTCGACGCCCTGGAACTGACCGAGCTGGTCACCACCATCCCCGGGGTCTCCGCGATCGGCGCGGCAGCGATCCTGGCCGAGACCGGCGACCCCGACCGCTACGACTGCGCCCGGACCTGGGTCAAACACGCCGGGCTGTGCCCACGCGACAACGAGTCCGGCACCTTCGCCGGCACGACCACGATCTCGCGGCGCGGCCGGCCCGGACTGCGCACCGCGGCCTGGCGCGCGGTCTGGGGCGCCCTGCGCCACAACCACGTCTACGCCGCCCGCTACGCCCACCTGACCGGGCGCACCCACAACCCGCTGCGCGACGGACAGGCCCGCGCCGCGATCGCCGCCGCCCTGCTGCGCCAGCTGTTCAACATCGTCACCCGCCGGGTGGCCTGGGACCCCCTCCTCGCCGGCAGCGCCACCACCGGTGACACCGGTCGCACCCCCGGCGAGCACCGCCCGGAGGTGGCGTCGCTGGCCGCATGAAGCGATGATGGCGCCGGGCGGGGCGAACCCCACCAGTCCTTGGGCAGAACCCGTAACTGAGCAGGGGCGCCCCGCCCACCCTCCACCCGAGCTCGCATGAGGGCTGTTGGGCCGAACCCGGTTGTCCGCTAGGTCGAGCACGGAGCGTGGGCGCAGGCACCCGCCGACACGGCGCCAGCCACCGCTACCACCCACCACGATCAACCCCGCCCGACCCGCGGGGGCGACGACCCCTGCCCAGGAACCGAATCAACCGCCCTTGACTTCGCCCTCATAGGTTGCTCAGTGCCCTCGTAGCGGCGGCCGACAACGTCGATGAACTCCTGGGCGGGGCTCGGTCGGTCAGTCCACATCATGTTGAGCGCGCCCCTTTGAATCTGCTCGAAGCCGAAGCCGAAGCCGAAGCCGAAGCCGAAGCCGAAGGCGAGGGCGCAGTCCGCGGTCCCGCTGCGCACTGCTTGGGTCGCCAACCACAGGGCGGTCGACCCGGACGAGCAGTTGTTGTTGACGTTGACGATCGGCATCCCGGTCTTGCCCACGTGGTATAGGCCACGCTGCCCTGAGGTTGAGTCCCCGAATACGTAGGAGGCATAAGCCTGGTCGATGTCAGTGAGTTCCAGACCCGCATCGGTCAGGGCGCGTCGGACTGCGTCGGCCGCCATGACGTCGTACGTGGCTGACGCTCCGGGCTTGGCGAAGGGAGTCATTCCGACCCGCGCGATGAGGGCGAGTCCATGGTCGTGGGTCCTTCGGTGGTTGTGGGCAGGGTTGCGGATCAGCGGGTGAGAACGTGCACACTTGCGGCGGCGACGTCCATGCCGTTGACCACGCCGCCGAGCATCTGGGCGAGACCCACTCGGGCGTCTGGCACCTGCACGTCGCCGGCACGACCGCGCAACTGGTTGGTGATGTCGGCGATCGTGCGCACACCGGATGCGGCCAGTGGATGGCCCAGGGAGAGCAGGCCCCCACTGGGGTTGACCGGGATCCGCCCGCCGGGAGAGGTCGCTCCGGAGCGCAGCAGGCCCACGCCTTCGCCGCGCTCGCACAGCCCGAGATCTTCGTAGTGGACGATCTCCTCGCTGGCGAAGGCGTCGTGCAGTTCGACGACGTCGACGTCTGAGGGTGAGACACCCGCCTGCTCATAGGCTAGCTGCGCGGCCCGCTGCCCTGCCGGCATCGAGGTGACGTCCGGACGCAGGAAGTCCTGCTCTCCGGAGACCAGTGCCGAGCCCGCGATGCGGATCGGCAGGTCGGCGTACTTCTGGGCCACCTCGGCGGAGGCCAGCACAACTGCTGCCGCGCCGTCGGTGTTGGGGCAGCACTGTAGGAGGGTGATCGGGTCGGCGATCATCCGCGAGCCGAGAACCTCCTCGACGGTGAATCGCTTGCGGTACTGGGCCCGCGGGTTGAGCGCACCGAAGTCGTGCGCCTTGACCGACACCCGAGCAAAATCCTGAGGCGTAGCTTCGTGGGTCTCCATCAGGCGCTGGGCCTGCAATGCGAAGACCACCGGCATGGTCAGGCCCATCTGCCCGTCGAGGTCGTCCTTGTCCGGTGGGATGAGCTTGCCGGCGACCGGGCTGGTGGTCATCGACTCGACACCGATGGCGATGCCGATATCGATGAAGCCCGCGGCGATGTCCTTGTACAAGCTGCGGACGGCGGTGGCGCCTCCGGAGCAGGCGTTCTCCACGTTGACCATCTCGATGCGGGCGGCACCGATGTCCTTCATGATGGTCTGGCTCGTGACCATGGCGTCGAAGACCCGTGACGAGACGGCACCTTGCAGGTCGGCGGGCCGTATCCCGGCGTCTTCGATCGCTGCGAGCGCGGCCTGGCGGCCCATCTGTGCGGCGCTGCGCTCCGGTGTCTTGCCGAAGTCGCTCTGCCCGGTGCCGATGACGAAGACGTCACGCATCCTTGGTCTCCTTCGTGGCGGGGACGAATCGGTAGGCGAGCACGTCCTGCTCGCCCTCCTGCCACAGGGGCGCGATCTCGAGCCGCATCGGCGTGCCCGAGGGGAGCGGCTGCTCACCGCTCGTGGTGATCTGGCTGAAGACCCGGATGCCGTGGGGCATCATCACGTAGCCGACGCTGTACCCGGGTTTGAAGCGACCGTTGCCCATGTGCACGACAGTGGCGCAGAGCAGCTCTCCTTCCGCGCCGAGCTCGACGCTCTCGATGCTGCGGTGCCCGCACTCGAGGCAGTGCTCGGTCGCCGGGAAGACGGTGCGCCCGCACTGGGCACACCGCCCCGCGAGCAGGGTTGGTCCATCGTCGGTCTCCTGGAAGAGACCCTCCCGAACGGGGATTGCGGCGGTCACTATCGGTTCTCCTGTGTCCGGGCGGTGGCCCGTGGTCGGCTGCAGTGGGTGCGCATGGTCAGCTCGGACGGAGGATCATTCCGGCGTCGAGTCGGATCGTGCGGCCGTTGTGCATGGGGTTACGGACGATCTCCTCGATGAGCAGGCCGAACTCCTCGGGTCGCCCCATCCGCGGTGGGAACAGCGACTGGGCGGCCAGCTCCTCCTTCAGCGCCGGTGGCACCCCGCCGTAGATGGGCGTGTCGAAGGCGCCCGGGGCCACGGTCATGACGCGGATGCCATGAGCGGCGAGCTCCCGGAACAGCGGCATCGTCAAACCCACGAGCGCAGCCTTCGACGCGCTGTAGGCCACCTGTCCGACCTGGCCCTCGTAAGCAGCGCCCGAGGAAATGTTGATAATGACGCCCCGCTCGCCGTCCGCATCGGGGTCGCTGCCGGCCATCCCCGGAACCACGCTGCGCATGAGGTGGATCGGACCGTAGAGGTTGACCTTGATCCCTGTGTCGAAGACGTCCATCGGCAGCGGGCCCCGACTGCTGAGGAGCTTGGCAGGAGCGGGCACGGCCGCGGCGTTGACGACGACCCGGACGGGTCCGTGTTCTGCCTCGACGGCGGCGACCGCGGTCTCGACCTGCTCGAGCTGGCTGACGTCGACCTTGTAGTACCGGAACCGCTCGCCGAGCTCGGACTCCAGCTGTCCTCCCTTCGCGTCGTCGAGGTCGAAGGCGGCCACGGTGGCGCCGAGGTGGATGAGACGCCGGACGGCAGCCTCCCCGAGACCCGAGGCACCGCCGGTGACGATGGCGGTGGTGTCGAAGTGCATGTGCTGTCTCCTTCGTGGTGACCGGGTCGGTCAGCGGGCCATGACCTCGGGGCCGATGGCCGCTCGGGCGATGATGAGCTTCTGGATCTGGGGCGTTCCGTCGCCGATCTGGAAGCCGGAGACGTCACGCAGGAGCGCCTGGAGCGGCATCTCCTCCGACCACCCGAGGTGTCCATGGAGGACCACGCACTCCTGGACGGCCTGGAAGCCGACCTGCGGGGCCCACCACTTGAGCATTGCGGCCTCGACCGTGTGCGGCCGGCCGGCGGAGCGTGCATCGAGCGTGGAGTCCGCCAGCGCCCGCACCGCCGCGAGGTGGGTGAGGTGTTCGGCGATCGGGAAGGTGACACCCTGGTAGTGGCTGAGCGGCTTGCCGAAGCTCGTGCGGTTGCGCACGTGCTCGATCGTCAGGTCGATGGCCCGGTGGGCGATGCCGAGCACCATGTAGGCGATCAGCGTCCGGGTCAGGTCGAACTCCTGCATGATCAGCGCGAAGCCCCGACCGCCCGCCCCCAGACGATGTGACACGGGCACGGAGACGCGGTCCATCATGATCGAGCCGCGGCCGACCGCTCGGAAGCCGGGGTCGTCGAAACGCTGCCGCGAGATGCCCGGGGCATCCATCGGCATGACGAAGGCACTGATCCGCCCGGAGTCGCTCTCCCGCGCGACGACGATCGCGACATCGGCGTCCGGCCCCTGAGTGATCGAAGTCTTCTCCCCCGACAGCTCCCAGCCGCCGTCGACGGGCACGGCCTTGGCCGCGAGCCCCTGGGCGTCCGACCCCGACCCGGGCTCGGTGAGCGCGATCGCGCACACCGCCCGCCCCTCGACCGTCGGGGCGAGCCAGTCGTCGATGACCTCCGGCGAGCCCGTCGTGAGGAACAGCTCGGCCGCGACATTGTTGGCGAAGACCTGGTAGGCGCACGCCGAGTCGGCGTAGGCCACCTCCTCGCAGGCGATCCCTAGGGCCCGCAGCCCGGCCCCCTGGCCCCCGTGCTCCTCGGGCAGGCACAAGCCGAGCAGGCCGTTGTCGCCGAGGACCTTGAGGGTGTCGCGTGGGTAAGTCCCGCTCTTGGCCCGCTCGAGGTATCCGTCGAGGAAGGTCTTGCGAGCCAGCGCGCGCACTGTGGCCCGGAAGTCGGACAGTTCGGCAAGGTCAGTCATCGTTCTCCTTCATGGTCGTGAATCGCGGCTCGCGCTGCTCGGCGAAGGCTCGTAGGCCCTCGTCCACGTCGCCGCTGTGCAGATGCTCGGCTGTCGCCAGGAGCTCGAGCCGCAGCGCGCTCTGCAGGGGCTGGTCCAGGCCGTCGTCGATGACCTGCTTGAACAGTCGTAGTGCGCTCGGGCTGCGCCGGGCGATCGCCAGGGACAGTTCCTCGGCCCGTGGCTCGAGCTCGTCCGGTGGGACGACCTCGACGACCAGACCCATCGTCATCGCCTGCTCGGCAGTGAGTAGCTCGCCGGTGAAGGCGAGGTACTTGGCCCGTGTCGGACCGATCACCCGTGGCAGACGCGCCGCCCCACCGGCACCGGGCAGCAAGCCGTAGTTCGTGTGGCCGTCGCCGACGCGCGCCTGCGACGAGGCGATGATGAGGTCGCAGTGCAGTGCGAGTTCCAGACCACCGGCCATCGTGATGCCGTTGAGCGCGGCAATGGTCGGTTTGGGCAGGGCGGCCACCCGAGTGAAGGTTGCCTGGGCTTGCCGCTCGAAGCCGAGCATCCGGGCTGGATTCAGGGTGTCCCCCGCTCCGAGAACTGCCTTCAGGTCGGCGCCGGCGCAGAAGGCGCGACCGGTCGCGGTGATGACCACCACGCGCACGGCCGGGTCGTCCGCCACCGATCGGGCGTGGGCGTCCAGCTCGCCGAGCAGATCCGTGTCGAGCGCATTCATCGCGTCCGGACGGTTCAGGGTCAGCCACGTGACCGATCCTCGGTCCTGCCGGATCACCATCGGCTCCGTGCCGCTCACCGACCGTGCTCCCCGAGCTCACGCAGCTTCTTCTTGTCGATCTTGCCCACGAGTGTCGTGGGTAGGTCGTCGATGACATGCACCGCCTTGGGCGACTGGTGGGCTCCCTTGGCATCGCGCACGACCCGTTGGATTTCGGTCGCATCGACCCGGGCACCGTCGCGGACGACAACGAAGGCGGTGACGGCCTCACCCCAGGTGTCGTCGGGCAGCCCGACCACGGCAACGGCGGCCACGTCGGGATGGGTGGCGATCGCGTTCTCGACCTCCTTGGGATAGACGTTAAAACCACCGGTGATGATCATGTCCTTGGTGCGGTCGACGATGTGCAGGTAGCCCTGCGCGTCACGGATGGCGACGTCGCCGGTGTGCAGCCATCCATCGCGGAGCGTCTCCCGGCTGAGGTCTGGCAGCTTCCAGTAGCCGGTCATCACCGCTCGCGAGCGCACGCACAGCTCGCCCGGGGCGCCGTCCGGGACCTCGTGGCCCTGCTCGTCGACGACCCGGACCGCGGTGCCCATGACGGGACGGCCGCATGAGCTGAGCAGTTCTGGACGACCGATGGGGTCGTGCTCCTCGCGGTACAGGCTCGTGGTCACGCCCGCGCACTCGGTCTGCCCGTAGATCTGCATGAGCCTGGGGCCGAATCGCTCGAGCGCCTGGGCCAGCCGGTCCGGGGTGATCGGGGCCGCTCCGTAGAAGAAGGTCTCGAGACTGCTCAGGTCGCCGTCCTCGGCCGTCGTGTGGTCGAGCAACGCGTTGATCATCGTCGGCACGCCGAAGGTGCAGTTGGCCCGCTCCCGCTCGATGGCCGCGACGAAAGACTTCGGCTCGAAGCCCTGCAGGAGAATCACGGTGCCGCCACGGGCAAGGGTCGGGAAGAGTGGGAGCAGGCCGGCGTGGGTGATGGGCGGCGCCACGAGATAGCGGGGCGTCTCCGGCATCTGCCAGCTCGTCAGGGCAGCTCGGGCCAGCTCAACCATGGAGCGGTGCGGGACCATGACGCCCTTCGGCCGGCCGGTGGTGCCGCCCGTGTACTGCAGCCAGGCGAGGTCCTCCTCGCCCACGGGGCCGGGGACGAGGGGCTTGGGTTCGAAGCGCTGCATGGCCTCGAAGAGGTCCTCGGTGCCCTCGGCGTCGCCGAAGACGAGGAGGTGGCGCACGGAGCTCGATCGTTCGGCGACCTCGAGACCGACCTTGGCAAACATGGGGTGGACGACGAGCACCTCGATCTCGGCGTCGTCGCAGATCCACACATGGTCATCGACGGAGCCGAGGGGGTGCAGGCCGCTGTAGTGGGCACCCAGCGCGTAGGACGCGGCCTGGGTCAACCACACCTCGGGGATGTTGCCGCTGAGCGCTCCCACCCCGGAGCCGTGCACGATGCCGCGGTCCTCGAGGACCTGCTGGATGCGGCTCATCGACTCGGCGGCCTCGGCGTAGGTCATCCTCGTCTGATCGAGGACGAAGGCCTCACGCTCGGGATACCTGGTCAGGGCCTCGATGATCAGACGGTCGTAGGTGGTGCCGCGGGCGGCCTCGGTCGCCACCGGGATGTCGTGATTCGTGGACGTCATCTCATACATCTCCAGAAAGTGTGTCGTCGGTCGTCAGGCGGGGGTGAGGTCTTTACGGATGACGTGCTTGAGGACCGTGCCCGAGGGATCGTCCGGGATCTCCCGGACGACGATCTCGCGCGGCAGCTTGTCGGCGACGTACGTCGCCGCGAACTCCCGGATGCCCTCGAGGGTGACCTCAGGCCCGTCGTGCGGGGTGACCACGGCGACGATCCGTTCGCCGTAGGTGTCGTCGGGACGGCCGATGATCGCCGCGTCAGCGATGTCGGGGTGCGCCGCCAGCGCGTTCTCCACCTCCACGGAGTACACGTTGCGGCCACCCGTGATGATCAGGTCCTTGAGGCGGTAGACGATCGTCATGTAACCCTGCTCATCGACGACCGCGAGGTCACCGCTGTGCAGCCACTCGTCGCGGATCGTCGCGGCGGTCGCCTCGGGCTGCTGCCAGTATCCTCAATCAGAGTCTCGCCCCGATAGACGAGCTCGCCGGCGCCGCCGTCGGGGGTCGACGACGCGACCTCGCAGTTGGGGATGGGCCAGTGGCCGGACGGGCGCGGACCGATGTAGTCGGGAAGCAGCGCGCTCACTTTCCCCTCTCCTCGGTCCTCGGTCGGGGGCGCATGTGCAGGTAGGCCGCGAGAGCCACGGTTATGACGACCTGACCGCGCTGGTTGGGCAGCTCGCCAGCGAAAGTGACCAGCCCCCGACCCCGGTCCGGCTCCGGGACCGCGGGCGGTGGAGGGTCGGAAGCATCCATGTCTGCACCTTTCGTTAGATTAACTAGTCAGTTAGTGTAGATAGGTGCTCGTGCACGTCAAGGGGCTGGTTCAGATTTCGTTCCGAGAGGGGTTCCCTGTCGATGAGTAGCGGTGCTGGCCGAGCTCAGCGTGAGGACGGCCTGCTGTACGCCGAGGACCTTGCTGTGCGCTCCGGCGAACTCCACCCGCTGGGCCCGGTCGCCATGACCGAGTCCGAAATACGCGCCTTCGCAGAGCAGTGGGACCCGCTTCCCATTCATGTCGGCGACGGCGGGCCGTTCGGCGGTGTCATCGCCAGCGGGCTCCACACCTTCGCTGTGTTCCAGCGGCTCGCGGTTGACGCCGCGTACTCCTCGTGGGCCGTCGTCGCCGGACGTGCGATCCGGGAGATGGTGCTGCCGCGGCCGGTCTTCCCCGGTGATGTCCTGACCGGCTGGGTCCGTATCAACCGCGCTGCTCCCCCGCGCAACGGCATGGTGCAGCTGGAGGTGGAAGGCCGGTTGGCCAACCAGCACAACGAGCCGGTTCTCACCCTGCTCATCGCGAGCTACGTGCAGACCCGCGCCGCCTTCGACCATTCGGTCGAGTAATCTCTCACGGTTCGACCCGGAAGGAGTGCGCGTGGCGAGACAACGGGCGACGACCACCGCTGCGATCGTCGCGGCAGCCGCGCAGGTCTTCGAGACTAAGGGCTACCGGAACTCCACCATCGACGACATCTGCCTCGAGGTGGGCATCTCACGTCCCACGGTCTACAAGTACATCGAGAGCAAGCCCTGGCTCCTCGACCAGATGGTTGCCCTCGTCACCGTTGAGCTCGGCGAGAAGCTCCAGGAGCTGCTGACCAGCCCGCTCTCGCCCCGGGAAAAGATCCGGGCAGTGATCAAGCTGCACATCGAGTCCGCCACGAACAAGCGCGTCTACTACGCGACTGTCTGGAGTGAGCAGCCGGAGCTGTCCGAACAGTCCCTCCAGTCGTTCCGTGCTTGGTCGCACACAGTAACCAACGAGTTCGTCCTACTCCTCGACGATTTCATTAAGGACGAGGGACTCGAGCCACGGGCTGACACGACGGTGCTGGCGAACCTGACCCTCACCATGCTCACCGGCCTCTTCCGGTGGTACGACCCGAACGGGCCGACCACGCCAGACGACCTGGCCAACCAGGTGCTGGCCCTGCTCTCCGGTCCGCTTCCTGGGATCGACCAGGTCGGGCACTGATATTCACAGTCAGCCCGAGAACCGCAGCTGCAGGCTGCGATCGCGCAGCCATTCCCCTGCATAGCCTCTCCGAAGCGACAGCGACCACGACAGCCGCGCCCAGCCCGCGACCCCGGAACCGGGGTTCCGCAGCTGTCGGCCGGGTGAAAGTGCCCGAATGTGGGGTCTGAGCTGGGCAAACAGGTGTCGGCCTGGTCCGGGGTTCCGCAGCTGTCGGCCGGGTGAAAGTGCCCGAATGTGGGGTCTGAGCTGGGCAAACAGGTGTCGGCCTGGTGACATGTCGTGTCACTAGGCGTAGGTGTTGTGCCTGGTCAGCGCGTTGCGGGCTGCTCGGGGTCGAGGTGCAGGATCCGCGGTGGCAGCGCGAGGTCGAGGGCGGTGTATAGCCGGCGGGCCTCGGTGCTGGGCTGGCTGGTCTGGCGGAACATCCCGGCCGGGCCGGTGAAGGTGCCGACGTGCAGGCGCTGCAGCTCGGTGCGGGCGCGGGGCCAGCTTGTGTGCGCGCGGGTCTCGACGATGCGGGCCAGCAGCAGCGCGAGCCAGCAGAGCAGGACGTGGGCGCGGATGCGGTCCTCGAGCCGGTGATAGACCGGGCGCAGGTCGAGGACCTGTTTCATGTCGCGCCAGCCGCGCTCGACCTCCAACAGCTGCTTGTAGCCCAGCGCGATGTCCTCCGTCGTGAGGTGCGGGTCGCTGGTGCGCAGCAGGTACTTGCCATCCAGCTTCGCGTCGGCGGCGATCTTGGCGGCATCTATGCGTAGTAGCCCGCCCGGTGTGACGCGCAGGAACCGGTTCAGCCCGGGCTTGGTGGAGATCACCCCGCGCAGCTCGGCACGCTTCGACGGTGAGAGCCGGTCCGAGCCGGCGATCATCGCTTCCAGGCGGTCGACGAGCCGGGCACGGACCGCGGCGTCCCGGTCGGCGGCGTCGGGGTTGCGGCAGATCACGAACCGCTCGGTCTCGGAGATCTTGACTTCCTTGACCCGCAGGTTCGCGTTCACCTCCTGGTAGCGGCCTTGCCGGGCCATCGCGGCGGTCGCCTCCGCCGAGCCGGAGCGTAACTTCTCACCGAGGATGTAGCCCCCACCGCCGGCGGACAGGTGACGCCGGTTCTCCTTGGAGGTGAACCCGCGGTCGGCCACCCAGATGACCTTCCCCAGCGTCCAGTCCCGCATGTCGTCCTTGACCTGGCGGATCAGCGGCGAGTCGGACGTGTTGCCCGGCCAGCACCACACCCGCACCGGGATCCCGTCCCGGGTGACGGCCATGCCGACCACGACCTGGGGCAGGTCGTCACGGGAGTCCTTCGACTTGCCGTGGGTGCGGAACCCGGCCTGTCCCGCCGCTCCCGGCGGCGGCTCAGCGCGCTCACCGCCATCTGCCCGTTCGGCGTCCTGCCCGGCGTCCTGCTCGACGGGGCGGCCATGCTGGTCGCGCCAGACTGGGGCGTCGGCGTCCTCGGTCTCGAAGTAGGTGCTGGTGGTGTCGAAGAAGATCAGGTCCACTTCCAGGTTGAGCAGGTCGGCGACCGCGTCGAACACTCCTCGCGCGAGCCGGTCCTCCACCGCGATCAGCCAGTCCATGGCCCGGTAGCAGGCATCGTCGGACACCGTGTCCAGACCGGGAACGTGCACGTCATGGGCGACCCAGCCGGTAGCGGCCAGCTTCGAGGACGGCGCCAACGCCCGGTTCGCGACCAGCGCGAACAGCACCCGCTCCACGACCGGATCCCGCCGTGATCTCCCCCCTGATCTGCCGGAGGTCCCGGCGGCGAGGCGGCGCAGCAGCGTGTCGATCCCCAGCCGATGCCACAGCCCGTCGAGCAGCCACACCCCGCCCAGCGGGCGGGACTCGATGAACTCCAGCCCCGGCACCCCGACCGCCCGCGCCCGATCCGGGCCGACCGCGGCGGGTTCGACGCCCACGACCCGGGTCAGCGCGGCGATCAAGCGTTCGATCGCAGGCCGGTCGAGCTGATCGGCCCGGCCGAACGAGTACAGCACCTTCGTCCGCGCGGTCTTCGCTGTCGGGTCCCACTCGTTGTGCGCCAACTGCAGGTAGGACACCTTCGACCCGTCCCGGTTCCGCCGGGTCGACGTACGCACGAACACGCCACCAGACCTTACACGGTCCGTAGCAGCTCAACGGCCCTATCTCGGGTTAAGTCGTGTTACTAGGGCTTTCGAACGACCGGACCAGGTCTCACCCCGCTGACCTGCACCAACGCCCGTGATCATGCACCAGATCACACGTTAGCTGCGGAACCCCGGCCGGAAGCGGAGGACCCAACTCCAGGCGTTCAGGCCGAGCACGACCGGTGATGATCGGCTCAACCTCGCCTCCGTCGTGCTGGGGGTCGATCGTTCGGCCCGAGACAGCCGCAGGTCGAGTTCCGACGCGAAGAACGGACTGGTCGCCAGCAAGATCTCTTGGGCGCGCCGGACCCGAACGCCTCTAACCCAGAACCTCGGCCCTGGCCGCACCGGCGCGCGCTCAGGTGCCCGCGCCGGTGGGGGCCTGAACCGCCGCCATCCAACGAGTGCGCCCCGGCCGTACGGAATTCAGCCACAAGCGTAACCAAATACTACTCAGGCAGTTAACTTTAGGTCGGCCTCGTGAACCGCCGACGCACGGAGCTTCCTGCGACCTGAGAGGACGACGAACATTGGGGTTCCTCGGACTACGCGCGCCACGCACAGCGGTGGTCGCGTCCTTGGTAGCGATACTTGCCATCACCTCGTCCACGATCGCGGCAGCGCAGGACCGGTCGGTGGATCCGACCTCCGAGCTTCCTGACTCCTTCTCTGACTGGAACGTGCAGGTCGAGCCGCACCCGGGCACCCGCGGTGTGCTCGACCTCGTTTTCGACAGCCCGTTGCTGGAGAAGCGGATCACGAACCGGGTTTACCTCCCGAGCAGCTACCGTCCCGACGGTCCAGCACTGCCAGTCATGTACTACCTGCACGGGACGGTCGAACCGGCGCTCGACAACCCGGTCGTCGGGCCGGTCACCCAGCATGAGGCACTGCTCGACGCGATCGGCCCCGGCGGAGGGGCGCGGCAGACCGACATCTTCCGCTTCGAGGAACAACGCGACCGGGCTCAGTACCTGCTGGTTGCCCCGGACACTGCCTACGAGGACACGATCTGCGAAACCTGCATCTGGATCGACGGTCGCCCGGATCCCGTGCCCACCGCACCTCCGGCGACGGCCGAGACTCTCCCCGCAGACAGCTTTCTCCACCAGGAGCTCTACCCGTTGGTCGAGGCGCTGTTCAACGTCCGGCACGACCGTGGCGGCCGCGGGGTGATGGGCTTCTCCATGGGCGGAGTCGCCGCCTACCTGCAGGGCATGCGCCACCCCGACCAGTACGGGGTCACCGCATCGATCAGCGGCGCTCTCGACGTGGTTGACGAGCCGGGGGGGCGCGGCATCTGGGAGTCGATCGGCTACATGCGTGACCAAGGCTATGGCACCGCAGCTACCAACGAGGCCGACTGGCGAGGCTTCAACCCCATCGACCTGGCCTCCAACCTCAGCGGAATCGACCATCCCGTGTTCTCCAGCACCGGCGACGCCTGCCTGCCGCCCTCGTCGCTGACCCATGAGGACTGCATGCGCCTCCCGCCAGCGACCAACCCCGCCGCCGCGAGCGTCGAAGCTTTGCTGGCGCGCCAGTACGCGCTCCATTCCCGCGTGCTGCCGGAGCAGGGCGTCACCGAGACGCGCGCCCAGCGCCCCGGCGTGCACGGGGCAAACAACCACCGCGTGTACGCCGAGAACGTGGTACCGCTGGCGAACTCGGTCTTTGAACGTGACGTGAAGAAGCCCGACACATTCCGCTACCGGTCCACCGCGAGTCAATTCTCGGTGTGGGGCTATGACCTCTCCGTCGGGCGGAGCACCGTCGAGTTCCTCGATCTCAACGACGCGCGCAGTGACGGCCGGAGTTTCCAACTACGCGGATCCGGCGCTGTGCGCATCTTGACCCCACCGACTCTCGAGGCCGGGAAGTCGTACCAGGTCGCCACCACCGCAGACGACGGCACCACGTCAGCAAGTTCCATCGTGGCGGACAGTGACGGCCGCCTGCCTATCCTAGTCGATCTCGGCCGGGGCCAGCTGAGCAACCAAGTTCTCGAACCCACCGGCGCCAGTCCGGCGAGGTCAATGACTGTCGAGGTGAGCTGAGAAACGCGCCTTCACCGAGTGGCGGCGGGGCTGACTCCGCGTGCGTCGGTACCCGTCGCCGCGGAGTCACCCGACTGCGGCTGCGCTGTCAGGCGCCACGGTGGATGACGATGAGCGGCGGCGTTCGCGCCATTCACAGTGACGAGGAAGCGGCCGCACATGGCGGCTTGGTCGGCGGCGCCACCGTGCAGATGAACGTCGGAACCCGGCCCGAGCGGTCGGGCCCATCTTCGGCGTGGCGGGCCGGTTGCCGGCGAGGTGCTGCGGCCCGCGGGCGGGTCGCAGCGGCACCCGCGCAACACCAGTTGAGCCCTACCGGCGTCGTTGCTGGTAGACCGTGCCCGTGCGCTGTGGCGAGATCAGTGGGTCATGATCGGAGTGTTGGATCCCGACGGAGCCGAGGCCGACCTGACCGAGGGCCGGCTGGGCTGCCCAGGCTGGTCGTTCCCGACGGGCCGGGTGACGATCGTGAAGTTCCTCGACGGCGCCGAGCACGTCGACCGCTACGTCGGCCTGACCCCGCTCTGGGACGGCACGAACACCGCCGGGCTCGCGTTCCTCAACCGCACCGGCGAGCAGCTGGGCTGCGGCGCCGGGTTGCGGCCCTGGGGCGACGCCCGGCCCCGACGAGTGCGCGACCAGGACTCGACCCAGATGGTCCTGCGGCCCCGGCGCGCCCGCTGCCCCGGCTGCGGGGGACTCAGGTGCTCCCCTGCCCAGGACGGTGTTGCCCCGCCGGGCCCACACCCCCGAGGTGATCGGGTCGGCGCTTCGGCCAGCGCGAACGGGATCGGCTACCGGCGGATCGCTGCTGAGCTCGCCTGCCCACCGGCCACCGTGCGCCGCTGGATCGCCGCGGTGCGCGGGGCGCACACCGAGTGGCTGCGTACCCACCACAACCCGCTCACCGGCCCGAGCAGCGATCGTCGTGCGTAAGGGGATCCGCTTACGGCACTCGGATTCGCCGCTCGGCTGGGAGTGGCTCCACAGGCACTGGGGGCCTGTGACCGATCAGAACAGGGTGTCGCGCACGCGCAGCGGTCGGTACCCGGAGGGGTCGAGCTGGGCCAGTTCGCCATCGATATCGACGTCGATCGTGCCGAAGAAGTTGATGTTCTCGCTGTGCGCCGGTGAGATGTGCGCGAGCACCTCATCGTCAACGCGCCGACCCGCCGCGCGCATCGACTCCACCGCCAGGCCGTAGTACTCGGTCGTCCACGCCACGACGGCGTTCGTGACCAGGGTCAGACACCACGCCTGTTCGGTTTGGGTCTGCAGCTGCCGGGCGCGGACGGTGCCCTCGTGGGCGTAGAGCAGGTCGCGCTTGAGCGCGTGCAGCGACTCGCCCTTGTTGAGCTGCCGCGAGATCCTGCGCCGGTAGGTCGGGTCGGACAGGTAGCGGGCGGCGTAGATCGTGCGCCGCAGCGCCCCGTACTCCTTGAGCGCGGCGGCCAGCGCGTTCTGCCGAGACGACGCCGAGAGCTTCCCGACGATCAGCGACGCGGTGGCGTGCCCGAACTTCAGCGACCCGGCCAGGCGTAGCAGGTCGTCCCAGTGCTCGGCGATCAGCTCGACGTTCACCCGCCGGGTGAGCAGCGGCCCGACATGCGGGTAGTCGGTCTCGGCGCGGGCCTTCGCGGCGATCCGGTGCAGCGTGATCTTGCCCAGGTCCCGGATCCGCGGCGAGAGCTGCAGGCCGAGGAGATCGAACAGGCCGAAGTTGACCAGGGTGACACCGTGGGTGTCGGTGGCGTGCTCGGTGATCGGGACGTCAGTGGCGTTGCCGAGGATCTCATCGAGCACGTAGTGGGCCTCGCGCTTGGTCGCGACGATGATCTTCGTGCCGTAGGTGGTGTGCTGGTCGGTGACGTGGGTGTAGGTCGAGAGGACCTGCCCGCCGTGGATGGTCATCTCCCGCCCGGTCGTCGTCTTGCCCCGCACCGGGAACCGCTGCCCGTCCGAGGAGGACAAGGTGCCGGTGCCGAACACCTCGGCCAACGGCATCCGCTGGTGGTGATCGATGATCGCCAGGTTCGCCGCGCGCAGCGTCTCCTCGCGCACGTACCACTCGGCGGTCCAGGCCAGGATGTCGTAGGAGATCCCGCACGCATCGGCCATCCGGGTCAGCCCGAGGTTGGTGGAGTGGCTCAGCAGCACCGCGATCAGGTTCCGCTTCAACTCCGGGGAGCGGGCCTGTTTCCCGCCGGCGTGGGTGAAGCAGTCCAACAACCCGATCCGCCCGTCCAGCTCGATCAGTAGCGACACGATCGGCGCGAACGGCAGCATGTCGGTGAGCTCGGCTTTGAGCGCGACCGCCTCGCCGGGAATGTCCTCCGCGGTCAGCGGGGAGATCACCAGGTCGCCGGCGTCGTCGAGGCGGACCGGGCCGTGCCCGGCGGCCAGGACCTGCTCGAGCTCGCCGAGCGCGCCGGACAGCTCGTCGGCGACCGCGGCCAGCGCGACCGCCGGGCCGGCGGACTTGCCGACGAGCCCACAGAACGACGTCCGCTGCAACGACCACTGCTCGGCGGTGAGCAGGTAGGCGGCGGGGTCGGAGTAGCGGCGCGAGCCGGGCACGTACACGTCCCCGGTGCGCAGCCCGTCGCGGAGCCCGAGCAGGGTGCACAGCTCCCAGAAGTGCCGGTAGGCGCTGGCGTTCCCCGCTGCGTGGGCCGTGTCGAGGTAGCCGCGCCAGCGCGTGGGCACGAATCCCGTCGGTGCGCCGGCCGGGACCCGGCGGGCCCCGGTGGCGTTCAGGGTCCGCAGGATCTCCACCGCCGCGAGCAGCTCGGCCGCCGCGGTGCCGCCGGCGAACTCCACCGCGGCCAGGACCTGCGGGGTGAACTGCCGCAAGTACCCGTAGGACGACACGTCGAGCGCGCCGAGGTGGCCGTGATCCCGGGGAAGGCGGGGAACGGCTTGGGCCATCGCCGCCCGGATCCGTGCCCATCCGATCCGTTCGCCCCGAATCACGCTGCCGATGTCCTCGTCGGCGATCGTGGTGTCGGCGATAACGGCCAGCAGCTCGTCGAGCAGCGCCTGGCGGTCTTCGCCGGCCTTGCCCCGTTCGGCCAGCGCGTTGCGCATCGTTCGCTCGGCCTTGCCCTCGCGCGCCGACACCGCCTGGTCGAACAGGCTCACGACCTCGTCGAGCACGTCGGTTGCGGACTGGGCCAGCAGCGTCAGCAGGATCGGGTAGCGGCGCTGCGGCTCCCGCCGGTCGAGGGCTTGCGCGGTCAGCCGGCGCCCGACCGTGGCCAGGAAGCGGCGCCGCTCGGCCGGCAGCACCGACAGATCCAGGGCGTCGGCGCCCAGCCCGCGCAGGAACTCCAGCTTCGTGGCCTCGGCCTTGATCCCGGCCGGGGAGGCCTCGACCGGGGCGGTGCTCAGCCATCGCAGCCGGGTCATCCCGATCGCGGGATCGACCACCAGCAGCCCGTCGAGCCCGGCACAGCGCTGTTCCGTGAACTCGTGCGCGAGCCGGTCGTAGGTCTCTCGCTGGGCCTCTGCGCGGGCGTGCGCGACCCGCTCCAGCACCGTCACCGGGCCCGGCCGGATCACCTGTACCGAGATCAAGTACTCACACGCCAGCCGGAACAACAACGTCGGAGAGTCGTGCTCCATCGCCCGCGCCAGCAGGAACTCGTCGAACTCCTTGAACTCCAGCGACGTCGGCACCCGCCAGCTGCGGTACTGCGCTACCAGTCGTAGATGTTCAGTGCGGGTCTTCGCCCGCCGGCCGTAGTGCCGCAGCACGCCCGGATCGACGGTGAGCTGGTCAGCCAGCCGGGCGACCGCCACTGGAGGCGCGGCGGCGACGTCGTCGGGCACGAACCCCAGCCACGGCAACGTGCACAACGCCACCGACAAGCCCAACCGGTCCGCCGGTCCGCGGCCCCGGCCCGGGTCGACGAACGCGACATCCGCCGGCGCCAGCGTGAAGAACCGGAACAACTCCTCCCGGCCGATCTCCGGGAACCCCCGCAGCCGCTCCAGCTCCTCGTCCGAGAACACCTGCGTCGCCAACCCCGACCTCCCCCCGCGCAACCACCATCCGCAGCTCAGGAGGCTACTCAGCTATATCCGCCCGATCTTCGGCGAGTACTACGGTGACCCCGTGCGTGACCGAGCCGCACTTCGCGATCTCGGAGAGCCCGCGGTTCGTCGGCCGCGGGATCGCCGCGCTGGCCGCCGACCTCGACCGGCACCGCTGGAACGGCCGCTCCACCTCCTCGGGCGAGCTCGGGCGGGTCTACGAGGTCGACGACGTCGACGGGTCCCGGCCCGACGCCTGGCGCTACGTCACCGAGGTCCAGGACGCGGGACTGCCCGCCGACACGACCGGCTACCGGTGAGGCTCACACGGACGCGCGCGCGTCGCGCCGCCGGATGACCAGCAGCGCCGCCAGCGCCAGCAGCGCGAGCACCGCGGCCGCGACGCAGAATGCGATCCCCGCGGTCCGCAGCCCCCACGCCTGGCTCGACGCCCCCAGCCCGACGACCGGCAGCGAGATCGCCACGTAGACCACCACGAAGTACGACGACGTCGTCCCCGCCCGCTGGTGGGCCTCCACCCGCGCGTTCACCGCGGCCAGGCCCTTGGAGAACGTCATTCCCTGACCAACCCCGGCGACCACCGCGCCGGCCACCAGCTCGGCCATCGACCCCTGCGCCACCGACAGTGCGACGAGCGCGAGACCGGCCGCCAGCAGCACACAGCCCAGGGCGAGGATCCGCTCGGTGGGCGCGGTGCGGACCGCGAGCTGTGCGAGCACCGAGGCGCCCAGCAGCAGCAGCGACATCGCCCCGGCGACGGCATGGTTCGGGATCCCGATCAGGTCCGACACGATGCGCGGGGACAGCGCGGTGAACAGGCCCAGCACCGCGAACCCGGCGAACCCGGCCGTCGCCGCCGGCACGAACACGGCGCGCACCGCGGGCGGCACCTCGGGGACCTGCGGCCGCAGGGCCGGGTGCGCGGGCCGGTCGGTCACCGTCTCCGGGGCGCCCAGCACGAGGAGCCCGCACAGCGCGACGGCGACCGCGTGCACCGCGAAGGACAGGTGCAGCGGCGCGGGCAGGTACTCCACGGCCACCCCGGCGAGCGCGGCGCCCAGCCCGAGCCCGCCGATGTTCGCGACGGTCGCGACCGCGGCCCCGCGTTCGCGCCACGACTCCGGTGCGGCCTCGATGACCGCGGCGGTCGCCGCCCCCGCGAAGATCCCGGCGGAGAACCCGGACAGCAGCCGCCCCACCAGCAGCACCCACACCGGACCCGCGACCAGGAACACCAGGCTCGACGCCAGCGACAGCGCCACACCGGCCAGCAGCACCGGTCGCCGCCCCAGCTGGTCCGACCACCGGCCGGTGACCAGCAGCGCGGCGAGCACACCGACCGCGTAGAGCGCGAAGACCACGGTCTGGACGGTGGGGGAGAACCCGAGCTCGCGCTGGTAGAGCGCGTACATCGGGGTCGGCATCGTCGCCCCGAGCATGACCACGGCGAACGTCACGGCCAGGCCGGCGAAGGCGGCGGCCCGAGGCAGGCGGAGGATGGCGGAACCCCTTCCGGTGGACGTTGCGCGGTGCACCGCCATGATCGCAGCCGGTCGGTGCGACGGCATCCGCACCTTGGCCGCCCCCGGCCGGACGGTCAGGGGCGGCGCAGGACGTGCAGGTCCACCCCGCCCGGCAGCCTGCGGGATGTGACCGTCCAGGTCTCCCGGGCCGCGTCGAGCCAGCGGGGCGCCTCGGGCCGCCCCGGGTCGGCCAGCCACACCTGCCCGTCCGGGCCGGTCACCTGCGGCAGCAGCGCGGTGAGCGCGTCCGCGGCGGCCGCACCGTAGAGCACGTCGGCGGCCAGGACCAGGTCCCAGCCGCGGCCGGTCAGGGCGTCGCCGGAGCCGTCGAACGCGGCGACCGCCGTCGCGACCCGCAGCCCCGCGCGGCGCGCGGTCGCCGCCACCCAGCCCGGTGCGGCGGGCGAGCGGTCGGTCGCGAGCACCGGGTGCGCCCCGGCCCGGGCGGCCACCAGCGACGGCAGACCCAGCCCGCAGCCCAGCTCCAGCACCGAGCGTCCGGCCAGCAGGTCGGGACCGGCGTCGTCCAGCGCCGCCGCCAGCGCCCGCCCGGACGGCCACAGCCGCGCCCAGTGCGGCGGGTGCAGCTCCTCCACGCCCTCGTCGACGGCGACCGGGTCGAACGCGACGGCGTCCGGGTCGGCGGGACGCAGCAGGTCCAGCGGCCCGCCCGGGAGCCGAACCCGCTCGTGCGCCCCCGGGTCAGACACCGGCGCGGTGGGTGAACCGGCCGCCGACGAGCGTCGCCGCGACCGGCATGGCCCGCAGCGTCGCCGGGTCGCAGGAGGTCGGGTCGGCGTCGGTCAGCACGAGGTCGGCGGGCGCACCCACGGCGACCGCGGCGGCCGAGCCGTCGACCACCCCGAACGACGCACCGAGCGCGGTCGCCCGGTCGATCTCCTGCTCGGGGTGCCAGCGGTCCCGGTCGTCGGCGGTGCGGTGCACGGCCGCGGCGAGCGCGATCCACGGGTCCAGCGGCGCCACCGGGGCGTCGGAGCCGAGCGCGAGGCGGGCCCCGGCACGGTGCAGCGTCGCGAACGCGAACGCCCGGCCGGTGCGGCCCGCCCAGAGGCGGTCGGCGACGTCGCGGTCGTCGAGGGCGTGCTCGGGCTGCACGCTCGCGACCAGGCCGAGCCCGGCGAAGCGGGGCACGTCGTCGGCGGTGAGCAGCTGGGCGTGCTCGACCCGCCCGCGGGCGCCGCTCCCGGCGAACGCGTCGAGGACCAGGGTGTTGGCGTGGTCGCCGATGGCGTGCAGGGCCGCGGTGAGGCCGGCCGCGTGCGCCCGGCCCAGCAGCGGCCGCAGCTGTGCCGGCGGGACCAGCAGCAGCCCGCACGGGTGCTCGAGGGGGTTCTCCGGCGGGGAGGGGTAGGGGTCGTAGCAGTAGGCGGTGCGGGTGTTGAGCGACCCGTCGGTGATCACCTTCAGCGGGCCCGCGGTCAGCAGACCCCCGGTGCCCTCGACGACGTCGCCGCTGCGCAGCCCGGTGGCCAGGGCGTCGTCGAGGCGGTCGGGCCACACCGACGCCTCGACCCGCAGTCCGGTCGTGCCGCCGGCGATCCGGCGCCGCCAGTCCGGCAGCGACCACGGCGCCTCGAAGTCGACGACGCCGACCACCCCGCGCGCCGACGCCGCGGCGACGGCGTCGGCGACGAACCCGTCGAGGACCTCGGTCGGTGCGTCCTGGAGCGCGGGGGAGACGACGGCGAAGAACTCCGACTCCCGGATCCGGCCGGTCGGGTGCCCGCCGTGCCCGAAGCGGGCCAGCGCGGCGCCGTTGAGCCACCCCTGGTGCAGGTCCCCGGACACCAGCACGACCGGGGTGTTACCGGTGACCGGGTCGAGCAGCGAACGGTGCGCCTCGTCGGGCCACAGCGCGTCGCGGAACCCGAACCCGACCAGTACCTCACCGGCGGCGGGCGGTGCGGTCGCCATCCGGGCCGCGACGAGTGCCGCGGCGTCGGCGGCCGAGCGGGCGCCGGACACGTCGAGCCTGCGGCGGGCCAGCGCCCACTGCGCCATGTGCACGTGGTGGTCCCACAGCCCGGGGAGCAGCGCCCGCCCGTCGCACCCGACGACCTCGGCGCCGCCCGGGTCGAGCCCGGCGCCCACGGCGCGCACCCGGCCCCCGGCCAGGAGCACGTCGACGGGGTCGCCCAGGCCGTCGCAGCCGGGCCGCAGCGGCCGCACCGACCGCAGCAGCACGGTGCCCGTCGCCACGGTGTCCGTCGCCACGGTGTCCGTCGCCACGGTGCCCGTCGGCACGCCGCTCATCCCTGGAACGGGCGGTCCCGCCCGGTCCAGCGGTCCTCGTCGCGGCGGTAGACCGGGATCGGCTTCTCGGCGACCCGGAAGGTGTAGCGCCCTGCCTCCTCGACGACCTCGCCGTCGGTGGCCAGCATGCTCGGCTCCAGCAGCTCGACGTCGAGGCTGGGTACCTCCCGCTGGTGGTAGACCCGGCTGTGCCCCAGGGCCCCCAGGATCAGCGCGAGGACGACCCGCAGCCGGGAGAACCGCACGTCGGCGCGCAGCCAGCGGACGTCGAGCAGGCCCGAGTCCAGCGTCGGACGCCAGGCGGGCACCGCGCCGCGCGGGTGGTACGGGCCGTTGCCCACGAACAGGAACCAGACCTTGTACCAGCGGTCCCCGAGCCGGACCGAGATCTTCTCCGAGCGCTGGAGCACCGTGATCAGTGCCGCGGCGAACGCCGGCCACTTGCCGTAGCGCGGCTGCCACTGCTCGCGCAGCCGCACCAGCTCCGGGTAGGAGCCGATCGAGGCGGTGTTGATGAAGTAGCGGGTGCGGGTGACCGAGACGTCCTCGGGGTCGTCCAGGCGGCCCGGATGGGCCTCGACCAGGGCCAGGTCGACCGCGACGGCCTCGCCGGCCTGGGTGGCGTCGACGGCCTCCTGGGTGTCGTAGACACCGACGTCGCGGGCGAAGTGGTTCAGGGTCCCGCCGGGCACGACGACCAGCGGCAGGCCGTGCCGGTCCGCGACCGCGGCGGCGGTCGCGACGGTGCCGTCCCCGCCCGCGACGCCGACCGCCTGCACCCAGGAGCCGAGCCGGTCCAGGGCGTCGGTCAGCATGTCCTCGACCTTCACCCCGTCACCGACGACGAGGTGGTGCGCGGCGGGCAGCCGCTCGCGGACCTCCTCGGACACGTCCTGGTCGGGCGGCCCGGAGAACGGGTTCGAGACGATGACCAGGCCCTCGCCCTGCGGCAGGACCGGGACGGTGTCGATCGGGCGGGCGCGGGCCTCGTCGCTGGGACGCACCGGCCACCAGCGGTTCGTCAGCTTCGCCACGCCGGTGCCGATCGCCGCCCCGACGAGCACGTCGGAGGTCCAGTGCACGCCCACGTGCACCCGCGACCAGCCCACCAGCGCCGCCAGCGGCACCACGACCGGTGCGGCCCGGCGGTTCTCCATCACCACCGCGGTCGCGAACGCCGCGGCCGAGGCGGCGTGCCCCGACGGGAACGACGACGACGACGGCGGGTCGGCCACCGTCCGGTAGACGGGCAGCTCCGCCGCGGCCGGCCGCCGGCGCGGCAGCAACGGCTTGAGCAGCGCGTTCGCGGTGAGGCTGGTCAGCGCGATGGAGGCGATCCCGCGCATCGCCGCCTTGCGCCCGGCGCCGCGGCGCACCGCCATCAGCGCCGCGATGGTGAACCACAGCACGCTGTGGTCGGCGGTGCGGGTGAGCCGGCGCAGCGAGGTGTCCACCCGGCTCGGCGGACGGCTCGCGATGAACTCGGTCACCGCCCGGTCGGCCCGGGAGACCGAGTCCACCCCGCGGTCCAGACGACGGGACCTGCGGGCGACGCGTTCGAACCATCCACTCACAGTCGTGACAGTAGAGGGGGTCGGGCGCCTACCCTGAACGGCATGCAGCGTCGGATCTTCGGGGTCGAGACGGAGTTCGGTGTCACGTGCACCTTCCACGGGCAGCGCCGACTGTCCCCGGACGAGGTGGCGCGCTACCTCTTCCGCCGGGTGGTGTCGTGGGGCCGGTCCTCCAACGTCTTCCTCCGCAACGGTGCCCGTCTCTACCTCGACGTCGGGTCGCACCCCGAGTACGCCACGGCGGAGTGCGACTCGCTGACCCAGCTCGTGTCGCACGACAAGGCCGGTGAACGGATCCTCGAGGACCTCCTCGTCGACGCCGAGCGGCGCCTGGTCGACGAGGGCATCGGCGGGGACATCTACCTGTTCAAGAACAACACCGACTCCGCGGGGAACTCCTACGGCTGCCACGAGAACTACCTCGTCGCGCGGCAGGGCGAGTTCTCCCGGATCGCCGACGTGCTCCTGCCGTTCCTGGTCACCCGCCAGCTCATCTGCGGTGCCGGGAAGGTCCTGCAGACCCCGCGCGGCGCCGTGTACTGCCTGTCCCAGCGGGCCGAGCACATCTGGGAGGGCGTCTCCTCGGCGACGACCCGGTCCCGGCCGATCATCAACACCCGCGACGAGCCGCACGCCGACGCCGAGCGCTACCGGCGGCTGCACGTGATCGTCGGCGACTCGAACATGTCCGAGGTGACGACCCTGCTCAAGGTCGGGTCGGCCACCCTGGTGCTGGAGATGATCGAGGCCGGCGTCCAGTTCCGGGACTTCACCCTGGACAACCCGATCCGCGCGATCCGCGAGATCAGCCACGACCTCACCGGGCGCCGCCCGGTGCGGATGGCCGGCGGCCGGGAGGCCTCCGCGCTGGACATCCAGCGCGAGTACCACGCCCGCGCCGTGGAGTACCTGGAGGCGACCGGGCACCCGGACCCGGCGATGGCGCGCGTGGTCGAGCTCTGGGGCCGCACCCTCGACGCCGTCGAGTCCCAGGACCTGTCGAAGATCGACCGGGAGATCGACTGGGCGATCAAGCACCGGCTGGTGGAGCGCTACCGGGCCAAGCACGACCTGGAGCTGTCCAGCGCCCGCGTCGCCCAGCTGGACCTGGCCTACCACGACGTCCGCCGTGGTCGCGGCCTGTTCGACATGCTGCAGCGCAAGGCGCTGGTCGACCGGGTCACCGACGACGGCGAGATCGAGGCGGCCAAGGACACCCCGCCGCAGTCGACCCGGGCCAAGCTGCGCGGGGACTTCATCGCCGCCGCACAGGCGGCCGGACGGGACTTCACCGTCGACTGGGTGCACCTGAAGCTGAACGACCAGGCCCAGCGAACCGTGCTGTGCAAGGACCCGTTCCGCGCCGTCGACGAGCGGGTGGACCGCCTGATCGCCTCGCTCTGACCGCGGCCCCGGGGTGGGTGGACACCCACCCCGGGGGTACGGCTCAGTCGGGCTGGGCGATCCGGCCGAACCGCGACTCCTGCGGGTCGGCGAACACGTGCAGCCCGAACCGCGACGACAGCTCCCGGCAGACCGCGACGCCGCGCACCGAGTTGCCGTGCCGGTCCAGGCCGGGGGAGTACACGCCGAGCCCGAACCAGCGCGGCAGCACCCCCATGATCCCGCCGGACACCCCGCTCTTGGCCGGGATGCCGACGTCGTGCGCCCACTCGCCGGCGGCGTCGTACATGCCGCACATGCTCATCACGCTGACCACGGTGCGCAGGTGCTCGCTCGGCAGTGCGCGCTCGCGGGTCAGCGGGTTGACCCCGCCGTGGGCCAGGGTGGCGCCCATCGCCGACAGCTCCGGCGCGGTCACCGTGATCGAGCAGGCGGCGAGGTAGACGTAGAGGGTGTCGTCGATGTCGCCGTGCAGCATGCCCAGGCTCCGCATGAGGTAGCTGAGCCCGAGGTTGCGGTCGTTGGAGACCAGCTGCTCGTCGAGGACCGCGCGGTCGATCTCCAGCGACGGGTTGCCGGTGTAGACCCGGTTGCGCTCCAGGAGCCGCTCGGCGCGCTCCTCCTTGGTGGCCCCCTTGACCATGTTCGCCGCGACCAGCGCCCCCGCGTTGATCATCGGGTTGAACGGGCGGTGGTGCGTCTCGTCGAAGGTGATCGAGTTGAACGGGTCCCCCGACGGCTCGACCCCCACCCGGCGCAGCGTCTCGGCCAGGCCGTTGTCCTCCAGCGCGAGCCCGTAGGTGAAGACCTTCGAGATCGAGTGCAGCGGGAAGCGGACGTCGCAGTCGCCGACCTGCCACTGCGTGCCGTCGACGTTCGTGCCGGCCAGGCCGAACTCCTCGGCGCGGGCCTCCATCTCCGGCGGGTAGTAGCTGACGACCTCCTCGCCGGGCAGCAGGATGCCGCTGCCGGCGGTGCAGGTGCTGCGGAGGTCCTCGAACTGCTGCTGGACCATTTCGCGTTCGGCCTGCGCGACCATCGGTGTCCCTTTCGTCGAGGGTGTCCGGTCGCACCGTAGCGAGCGCGCGGCTCAGGCGTGGCGCAGCGGCCAGGGCGCCCACACGACCGGAGCGTCACCCGGGCCGGCGCACGCGGTCGCCCCACGGCCGTCGGACGCGGTGCCGGCGACGGTCTCCCCGGACGACGACCTGCCGCGGTGCGGTCCGAGCGCGTGCCCGGCCCACGTGACGCCGTCGCGACGGGCGCACCACTCCCGGAACGTCCCGGCGACGACCGCCGCGACGGTGTGCTCGAGCTCGTCGGCGACCTGCTCCCAGGTGTCGTCGCAGGCGTCGCACCCGCACGGCGGCAGGTGCGCGGACAGCAGGTGCCCGGCCCGGACCACGACGCCCGGGAAATCCGTCCGGACCAGCGTCACCGTGGCCGCGTCCGGGTCGCGCGGGCGCAGCGTCGTCACCCGGACCGCGCCCGGCTCGTCCCGGGCGGGGGCGTCCTCGTGCTCGACATCGACGTCGTAACGGGCGGCCAGGTGCGCGGCGACGGCGTCGGCGACGGTGTGCAGCGGCCGGAACCGCTCGGAGTGGGTCACCACCGAGTAGCTGTCCTCCGGCGGGCCGTCCGGACCCCAGCGGCTCCCGTGCGGGACGACCGCGCCGGTGGCGTCGTGGAACACGGCGGCCGGCACGTCCGGTCGCCGGTAGGTGTCCATGCCCCGCAGGGTGCCGGACCCCGCGGGGCGGCCGCACCCGGATTCCCCGGGCCCGGCTCGGCCATGACACCGGAGCGTCGTCCCCCGGCCGGGGGCGTCCGGCGACCGAACCTACGGGCCGGGCCGCCGCGGGGCCGGGATCCGGGCCGCGGGTCGCCACAGCCGCTCCCAGCCCATGTCCGCGAAGCAGGGACCCTGGGTGGCCTCGGAGAACTTGATGTCGTTGTGCCCGGCGTTCCACTCCAGTACGACGGGCCGCTCGTCGGCGTCGACGGCCAGGTCCCACCCGACGCAGCGCGCGAACGGCATCCCCCGGTGCAGCTGCAGCACCGCGGCGACGCACCCGTCGAAGCCCGGCACGGTGGTCCCCGTGAACCCCGCCCCGGAGTCGGGGTGGGCGTCGACGCGCGTCCAGCGCGGGGTCAGGCCGTGGTCGGCGAGCCGGCCGGTCGTGGTGTCCACGGCGACGCGCACGTGGCTGGCGGAGCGCACGTGGGTGTCGGCGGCGCGCCCGAACCGCAGGTAGGCGGCCCGGACCGAGGCGACGCCGTCGTCGGTCACGACGGTGGTGACCCGCATCGTCGCCACCGAGCCCGGGGTGAACCCCGCGAGCAGCGGGTGCTGGTCGACCCAGCTCTGGAACACCCCCGACGGCAGCCCGCCGAGCTCGGCGGGGTCGAACCCCGACCGGTGCAGCACCCGCACCCCGGCGCCCTGGATCGAGTCGTCGGACTTGAACACCGCCCGGTCCGAACCGGCGAACAGCACCGACGCGAGCCCGGCGCGGTCGAGGTGGCGCAGGTCGCGGTCGTAGAGGCCGCCGTTGACCCAGTAGGCGACGTCGGCGATGAGGTCGGACCGCAGCAGCCGCCGCGACAGCGGCTTGAGCTTCGAGACCTCGCCGTAGGGCCCCTGCACGGCGGGGAGCACGACCCGGCCGTAGTAGTTGTCGGGGATCCAGCCCTCCCGGAACTCCCCGGCCACCGCGGCGTAGACGCGCAGCCAGGGGGCGTAGCCGCGCCAGCCCAGCACGTCGACGGCCCAGGCGTCGCACGCCCGGGCCGTCGCCGGGTCGGACGGACCGCGCTCGGCCTCGATCGCGGCGAGGAGCGCCGCAGCCTCCCCGCGGTGGCGGCGGTGGAACCGGATGGCCCCGGCCCGGCGCAGCGCCCGGTCCGCGACGACGTCCAACGTGGCCATGCGTGCCCTGCTCCCGGTGTCGACGACGATGTCCCCCAGAGGACTCGTCCGCGGCGCCGGATCGTTAGAGCCCGTCGGGCAGCCAGCCGTCGCCGGAGGGGTACATCTCGGTCGCCTCCTCCCGCCGGCCCGGGCGCACGATCCGGCCCAGCCGCGACTCCGACGGGTCGGCGAACACGTGCAGCCCGAACCGGTCGGACAGCTCGCGGCACACCGCGACCCCCCGCACCGAGTTGCCGTGCCGGTCCAGCCCGGGGGAGTAGACGCCGACCCCGATCGCGTCCGGGATCGCCGCCAGGATCGCCCCGGACACGCTCGACTTGGCCGGGATCCCGACCTCGTAGGCCCACTGCCCGGCGGCGTCGTACATGCCGCACATGCTCATCACGCTGAGCACGTCACGGGTGTAGGTCCGGGGCAGCGCAGGCACCCCGGTGAACGGGTTCGCCCCGCCCCGGGCCAGGGTCGCCGCCATCGTCGACAGCTCCGCGGCGGTGACGGTCACCGAGCAGGCCGCCAGGTAGACGTACAGGTTGTCCTCGATGTTGCCGTGCAGCATCCCCAGGCTGCGCATGAGGTACGACAGGGCGACGTTGCGGTCGTTGGAGACCAGCTGCTCGGCCAGGACGTCGTCGTCGACGGCCAGGTCGGGGTTGCCCGCGTAGATCCGCAGCCGGGTCAGCAGCCGCTCGACCTTCTCCTCCTTGGTGGCGCCGTGCACCAGGTTCACCGCGACCAGCGCCCCCGCGTTGATCATCGGGTTGAACGGGCGGTGGTTGACCTCGTCGAAGCTGATCGAGTTGAACGGGTCGCCGGAGGGCTCGACCCCGACCCGCAGCAGGACCTCCTCACGGCCGTTGTCCTCCAGCGCCAGGCCGTAGGTGAACACCTTGGAGATCGAGTGCAGCGGGAAGCGGACCCCGGCGTCGCCGACCTCCCACTGCGTGCCCTCGATGTCGGTGGCGGCCAGCCCGAACAGCTGCGCCTGCCCGGCCATCGACGGCGGGTAGTACGCGACGACCCGCCCGTCGGGGACCCCGCCGGGGCTCCCGACCGCACGGTGCAGCTCCTCGAGCTGCCGCTGCACGATCGCGCGCTCGGTCTGCTGCTCCATCGGCGCCCCTCCTCGCGGACCGGTCCGTCCGGTGCGGAGCGCAAACTAGATCACCGGTGCCGGGTCACTCGATCCCGGGCATGATGCGGCGGCGCAGCTCGGCCAGCTCGTCCTGTACCTCCGGGTCGGCCGGACCCGCCTTCTCCGGCGCCGGGGCGACCCCCATCGACCGCAGCAGCCCGGTCGCGGCCGCGGCCGGGTCCCCGGTCTCCCCGAGGACCGGGTGCAGACCCTGGTCGGCCAGGTGGTGGAACACCAGGTTCACCACGGTCCACGGGTTGAACGTCTCCTGCTCACCGGACATGCGCCACCTCCACGTGCCGGTACGGCCGCGGCGCCGCACCCGGGGTCGAGCCTTTTCCGTACACGCGCCGCCGTCAACGACCCTGTCGCAGGATGAGACACCGATCAGCGGTGACCGGTCCCCAGACCGGCGTCGCGGGCGGCGACGATCGCTGCGGCCCGGTCCGCGACCCCCAGCTTGAGGAAGATCGACGACACGTAGTTGCGGACGGTCTGGTGGCTCAGGTGCAGCTCGGCTGCGATCACCGGGTTCGGCAGGCCCGCCGCGATCCGGTCGAGCACCTCCCGTTCCCGGGCACTGAGCTGCGGGAACGTCTCCGGGGCCGCAGCCGTGCCCCGGTGCACCGCCAGGGCGGCGTCGGCGACCGCGGGCCCCAGCACCGACCCGCCCGCCGCGACGATCCGGATCGCCGCGGCGATCTCGGCCTCGTCGGAGCCCTTCACCAGGTAGCCGCGGGCACCGGCGCGCAGCGCGGCCAGCACCGTGCCGTCGTCGGACAGCATCGTCAGCACCACGACCGCGACGTCCGGGTGGCGCTCGGCGAGCCGTGCGGTGACCGTCATCCCGTCCGGACCGGGCAGGTACAGATCCAGCACCACCAGGTCGGGCCGGGTGGTGGCGACGGCGGCGAGCGCCGCGTCGCCGTCCGCGGCCTCACCGGCGACCTCGGCGTCGGGCATCCGCTCGACCACCCCGCGCAGCCCGGCCCGGAACAGCGGGTGGTCGTCGACGACCAGCACCCGCACCGGGCGTCCCGGCTCACCCACCGGACCGTGCCCCGCCCACCGGAAGCACGGCCCGGACCAGCGTGCCCGTGGGCACTCCGGGGAGCACCTCCAGCGTCCCACCCAGCGACCGGGCCCGCTCCGACATCGAGGCCAGACCGGTCCCGCCGCCCGGCGCCGCACCGCCCGCGCCGTCGTCCTCGATCTCCAGGCACAGCCTCGGCCCGTCCAGGGTCAGTCGCACCGAGCACCGCCCGGCCGCCGCGTGGCGCAGCACGTTCGTGATCGCTTCAGAGGTGATCCGGTAGGCGGCGACCTCGACGGCGGCCGGCAGCGTCGTGCCGTCCAACCCGCTCTCCACGACGAACCGCGGCGCGCTGTCGGTGTGCCGGAACGTGGTGAGGTACCGGTCCAGCGCCCCGGCCAGACCGAGCTCGTCGAGCGCTGGGGGGCGCAGCGCGTCCACGATCCGCCGCAGCTCCCCGATCACGTCCCGGACCTCGGACTTGACCGCGTCCACCCGGTCCGGGACCGCTCGGGCCGGGTCGGCACCCCGTGCGGCGTGCGCGATCCCGTCCAGGGCGAGGACCAGCGCCGCCAGTGACGGCCCGACGCCGTCGTGCAGGTCGGCCCGCAGTCGTCTCCGTTCCCGCTCCAACGCCTCCACCAGCGCCTCCCGGGACCGGCGCAGCTCGGAGCGCAGCACCGCCGCCTGCACCGTCGCGGCCAGCGGGCGCGCCAGGTCCGCCAGCAGGACCTGGTCGCGCGCGGTCAGCGGCTCCCCGGGGCGGCGGGTCGCGACGTGCAGCTCACCCACCGGGGTCCCCTGGTGCAGCAGCGGAACCGTCTCCACCGCGCGCCCGTCGCCGGGGCGGCGGCCGAGCACCGACTCGGTGCCGCACTCCCCGCCGCTCCCGTCCGCCTGGCCGTCGTGGACCCGCAACGCCACGTACGGGACCCGCAGCGCGGTGCGGACCTCGGCCAGCGCCGCTCCCGGAACGTCCTCGGGGTCCAGGTTCGCCTCGAGCCGCTCGGCCAGCCGGGTCAGCGCGGCGTAGGGGTCGTCGCGGTCGCCGTGGATGAGGGTCCGCGCCATCCGTTTCACCCGCGACAGCAGCGGCGCGAGCACCAGCGCGACCGTGGCCGCGCCCAGCAGCGCCGCGCCCTCGGGCAGGACCCGGTCGGCCAGACCGACCACCCCGACGTAGACCAGGAGCAGGCACAGCGCGACCGTCCCGAACACCAGCGTCCGGTGCAGGGCGGGCTCGACGCCCCAGAGCCGGTGCCGCACCACCGCGACAGTGATCGCCAGCGCGGCCAGCCCCAGCGCCAGGCCGGTGAGCACGTCGCTCACCGGTGGCCCCGGCACGAACATCGACGCCGCGACCACCGCGGCCGCCAGGAGGAACCAGCGCAGCCGCACCCGCTCCCCGTCATCGCCCCGCAGATGGGTCACCACCGCCGCGGGGACGCAGACGAACGCCGCCGCGAACACGCACCCCACGACGAGCCCCTCGACCAGCGGCGTCACCCACCGCGGGCCGGTCACCAGGGGGTTCGCGGCCAGTCCCAGGGCGACCCGCGGCTCGAGCAGGCTCAGCACCGGTACCGCGACCAGCACGACCAGCAGCACCCGTTCGGCGACCGTCCAGAACCGGCCGGCGGGCCGTCCGTCCGGGAACCACAGCGGCAGCAGCGTGATGAGGGCCAGGAACGGCGTCCAGGTGGCGCCCGCGACCAGCGCCGCCCACTCCGCCCCGGGCAGTGCACCGGGGCGGCTCCGCAGCGCGTAGTCGGCCCAGCTCAGCGCCAGGAACGACACCCCGAGACCGGCAGCAGACAGGAGCACCAGACCGATCCGGTGCCCCGGCCGTCGCGCGAGAACGAACGCTCCCGCCGGCGGGACGAGCACCCCGACCAGGGCGTTCACGACGTACACCGACCCGGGCCCGAGAGTCCGCCAGTTCACCACCGCCGGCGGGACGGCCGCGGCGACGCACACCGCGGACCCGACGGCCACCGCCCACACGGCGACGACGGTGCCGCGGCGGGCCGGACGTACCCCGGCGGGTTCCACCGGCCCATCATCGTGCGCCGGGGTCCCGCTGTCACCGGACACCGGTCACGGACCGGACGGGTACACCGGTCCCTGGCCGTGGGACCGCCGCCCGCGCTGCACTCGTCGTCGTCCGTCGAGTGACGGGGCGAACGGAGAGAGGGTGGACGGCGATGACAGGGACCGAGCGATGGCTGGCGATCACCGCGGGCGCGGGTGTGCTGGGCGGCGTTGCGTGGACGGCGAAGGTCGTGACGCTGTGGGCGACCGGCACGGAGGGCGGGCTGGACCAGCTGTTCTTCGGGGTGGGGTTCGCCGCGTTGCTGCTCGCGGCGACCGGGCCGGGGGTGTGGCTGCTGCGCGGGCGGCCGGTGGCGTGGCGGGTCCTGGGCGGCGTCCTCGGGCCGCCCCTGGGCGTCCTGATCTTCCTCGTGGGGGTGCAGGGGGCGGTGGAGCCGGTGAACCCGGCGCTGCCGTTCGGGCTGGCGGGGGAGGTCGGGATCGTGCTCGCCGCGCTCGCCGGAGTCGTGCTCGGCGGCGGGCGGATGGTGCGGGTCGTCGGCGACCGGGTGTCGGCGCCGTCGGCGACCTGAGGCGACACCCCGGCGCGGTCCCGGGTGCCCGCGGCCCGGGGCGCCCGATCCGTCCCGTCCGGCCTGGCTACGATGCCCGTCGTGTCCTCCGCCCGCGCCGAGCGACTGGTCAACCTGGTGCTCTGCCTGATGTCGACGCGCCAGTACCTGTCCGCGGAGCGGATCCGGTCCATCGTCCCCGGCTACGCCGACGGCGCCGGCGACGAGGCGTTCTTCCGGATGTTCGAGCGGGACAAGGCCGAGCTGCGGGAGCTGGGCGTGCCGCTGGAGACCGGCCACAACTCGGTGTTCGACACCGTCGAGGGCTACCGGATCGCCCGGGCCGACTACGAGCTCGGCGAGATCCACCTCGACCCGGACGAGGCGACCGTCGTCGCGCTGGCCGGGAACCTGTGGGACTCCCCGGAGCTGGCCGGCGCCGCGCACGGGGCGCTGGTGAAGCTGCGCGCCGCGGGCGTCGAGGTCGCCGAGACCCCGGCCGCGGCGATCCGGCCGGGCGCCGCCGCGGGTGAGCCGGCCCTCGCGCCGCTGCTGGGCGCGGTGCGCACCGGCCGCGTGGTCACCTTCGACCACCGCCGCGGCGGCCCCACCGGGGAGCTGGTGCGGCGGACCGTCGAGCCCTGGGGCGTGGTGTCGTTCCGGGGCCGCTGGTACCTGGTGGGCCACGACCGCGACCGCGACGACGTGCGCTGTTTCCGGCTCACCCGCGTCGAGGGCCCGGTGCGTGCCGTCGGACCGGAGGGCGCGGTCACCGTGCCCGCCGGTGTCGACCTGCGGGCGCTGGTGCGTGCCTCGGCGGGCCCGCAGCCGGTGTCGGGCACCGCGCGGGTCTGGGTCGCGGCGGGACGCGCGGCCGGGCTGCGCCGCGCCGGCCGCGAGCGCGGGCCACGCGAGCACGCCGGACGGCCGGGCGTGGAGATCGAGCTGGACCTGCGCGACCGGGGCACCGTCGCGCGGTGGCTGGCCGGGCACGGCCCGGACGTCGCCGTCCTCGACCCGCCGGAGCTGGCCCGCGCGGTCCGCGAGCTGTGGGAGGCCGCGCTCGGTGCCGGTGCCCTCGGGACCCGCACGTGAGCCGCCAGGGCGTCGCCCAGCGCCTGCCCCGGCTGCTGTCGCTGGTGCCCTACCTGCGGGCGCACCCCGGGGTGCCGGTCGCCGAGGCCGCCGCGGACTTCGGCGTCGACGAGCGGCAGCTGCGCAAGGACCTGGAGCTGCTGTGGATGTGCGGGCTGCCCGGCTACGGGCCGGGTGACCTGGTCGACCTGTCGTTCGCCGGGGACACCGTCGACGTCGTCTTCGACGCCGGGCTGACCCGGCCGCTGCGCCTGACCACCACCGAGGCGACCGCGCTGCTCGTGGCGCTGCGGATGCTGCACCAGACCGCCGGGGTCGTCGACTCCGACGCCGTCGGGCGGGCCATCGCGAAGGTCGAGGCCGCGGTGGGGGAGGCGGCCGGTCCGGGCGGTCTGGTCACCGTCGAGTCCGGGATCGGCGAGCGCGACACCACCGCCGTCGTGCGCCGGGCGCTCGACCGCGGGCGCGCGCTGCGCATCGTCTACTTCACCGCGGGCCGTGACGCGGTGTCCCGCCGCGACGTCGACCCCATGCGGCTGGTCGTCAGCGGCGGGCGCGGCTACCTGGAGGCGTGGTGCCGCCGCGCCGAGGACGTGCGTATGTTCCGCCTGGACCGGGTGGAGCAGGCCGAGGAGCTCGACGAACCGGCCCGCGCCCATCCCGAGGCCCGGCCCGTCGACGTCTCGCACGGGCTGTTCAGCCCGCGCGCCGAGCACCGGTACGCGGTCCTGGAGCTCGACCCGGACGCGCACTGGGTCGCCGAGTACTACCCGGTCGACGAGGTGCGCACCGGCTCCGGTGAGCTGGTCGAGGGCGACCCGCCGCCCGGCGCGCCGGACCCGGTGCCCGCCGCGGCGGGCGACGACCGGCTGCGGGTGCTGCTCCGCTTCGCCGACGACGACTGGCTGGTCCGCCTCGTCCTGGGGCTCGGTGGCGCGGCCCGCATCGTCGAGCCCCCGGAGCTGGCGACGGCGGTGCGCGAACGGGCCCGCGAGGCCCTCCGGATCGCCGACGCATCACCCTGAGTCACCCCGGCACCCCCGGGAGGGGGAATGCGACAGGATGACGACGACGGCATGAACACCGGGTGACCGGAGCCACGTCCCGGGACGGGGGGACCGGGCGACCGATTCGCCCGTGTCTACACTCGGTGTCGACCCGGCCCGATCGACGCGAGGTGGACCCATGCCCGGTGGTTACGAGTGGCTGATCATCATCGCCGTTCTGCTCCTGCTGTTCGGCGCGAAGAAGCTGCCCGAGATGGCGCGGTCGGTCGGTCAGTCCGCCCGCGTGTTCAAGGGCGAGATGAAGGGCCTCAAGGACGACGACGCCCGCAGCCGGCAGGCCGAGGAGCCCAAGCCCGCCCAGCAGCTGCCCTCCGCCGCACCGGCGCCGCAGCAGACCGCCCCGGCCCCGCAGCAGACGCCGCAGCAGCCGCAGGCACAGGCCACCGACCGGTCCGCCGGTCCGACCGCCTGAGGCACCTCCTCCCGTGAAGGCGCCGTTCCGTCGGAAGCGCAGGCTGAACCCCGACGGGACCATGACCCTGATCGAGCACCTCTACGAGCTGCGCAACCGGCTCGGCATCTCGCTCGCCGCGATCGTGGTGACGACGGTGTTCGGCTACATCTGGTTCGAGGTCTCGTTCTTCGGTTTCCCGAGCCTGGGTGAGCTGCTCAAGGAGCCGTACTGCTCGCTGCCGCCCTCGGCGCGCGCGTCGCTGACGGCCGACCCGAACGCCTGCACCCTGCTCGGCACCACCCCGTTCGACCAGTTCATGCTGCGCCTGAAGGTCGGGGCGACGGCCGGGGTGATCCTGGCCTGCCCGATCTGGCTCTACCAGCTGTGGGGCTTCATCACCCCGGGCCTGCTGAAGAAGGAGCGCCGCTACGCGCTGGGCTTCGTCTCGGTGGCCGCGGTGCTGTTCGTCGCCGGCGCGGTGCTGGCCTACCTGATCATCCCGCAGGCGCTCGGCTTCCTGCTGACCATCGGTAGCGAGATCCAGACGACGGCGCTGACCGGCACGTCGTACTTCTCGCTGGTCGTGAACCTGATCGTCATCTTCGGGGTCAGCTTCCTGATCCCGCTGCTGGTCGTCGCGCTCAACGCGGCCGGGGTCGTGTCCTACGACGTGCTCCGCCGCTCCCGGCGCGGGCTGATCTTCGGGCTGTTCTGCTTCGCCGCGATCGCCACGCCCGGCCAGGACCCGATCTCGATGCTGGCGCTGGCGTTCGCGCTGACCCTGCTGTTCGAGGGCGCCATCCAGGTCTGCCGGATCACCGACCGGCGCCGGGCCCGCCGTCGCGCCGCCGAGGGCTGGGACTCCCTGGACCCGGACGAGCCCTCGCCGCTGGACACCACGCCGTCGCCGATCGAGGGGCCGTCCCGGATCGAGCCGTCCCGGATCGAACCCCCCGCGCCGGTGTCGACCACCCGGGCACCCGTCGTTGCCCCGGACGGCGGCACCGCGGGTGCGGGGAACGGCCGCACCGGGGGTGCCGGGACGAACGGGACCGTGCCCGGGCCGCCCCGCTACGACGACATCACCTGACCGGGGCGGTGCCGCGGATCCCCCCGCGGCCCCGTCCGGCACGGCTCCGTAGGCTTGCCCCCCGGATCGGGTCGGGCGGCACTGAGGAGCGGGTCGGGACAGATGAAGTACAACCGGGTGGTCATCAAGCTCAGCGGACAGGCGATGGCCGGTGCCGACGGCTTCGGGTTCTCCGCGCACGCCCTGTCCCACCTCGCCGACCAGATCCGGCAGATGCGTGCGCTGGGGGTGCAGGTCGCGGTCGTCGTCGGCGGCGGGAACGTGTTCCGCGGCAACCGCTCCGAGACCTGGGGGATCGACCGCGTCGAGGCCGACAACATCGGCATGCTCGGCACCGTGATCAACGGTCTCCTGCTGCGCGGCAAGCTCTCCGCGGGCGGTGAGGAGAACGTCCGCGTCATGACGGCGATCCCGATCAACGCCGTCGCCGAGCCGTTCCTGCGGCTGCGCGCCAAGCGGCACCTGGAGAAGGACGCGATCCTGATCTTCTCCGGCGGCAACGGGCAGCCGTTCATCACCACCGACTACCCGAGCGTGCAGCGCGCCCTGGAGATCGGCGCGGACGCGCTGCTGGTGGCCAAGCACGGCACCGACGGCGTCTACGACACCGACCCGCGCACCAACCCCGACGCGCGCCGCTACGAGCGCCTGCCCTACGACGAGGTCCTGTCGCGCCGGCTGGCCGTGATGGACCAGACCGCGTTCATCCTGGCCCGCGACCACGGCCTGCCGCTGCACGTGTTCGACATCGAGAAGGACGGCCTGATGGCCGCGATCTGCCGCGGTGAGCACCACGGCACGGAGATCAACCCTGACATCGTCGAGGCGGAGTTCGCCCACCCGGAGTAGGCCGGCGGTGCCACGTGGCCCGGCTCACCCTGTGACGGAGCAGGGTGTCGGTGCCGTGTGACAGCCTGGGGCCGTGAATGGTTCCGCCGCCGACCCGGCCGCCGCGTACGCGGCGGCGAAGGCCCGCGCCGCCTATCCGCGGCTGGCCGAGTTCACCGGTCTGATGCCCTTCGACCTGGACCCGTTCCAGCGCGAGGCGTGCGAGGCCCTGGAGGACGGCCACGGCGTCCTGCTCTGTGCGCCCACCGGCGCCGGCAAGACCGTCGCGGGCGAGTTCGCCGTGCACCTGGCCCTGTCCGAGGGCCGCAAGTGCTTCTACACCACGCCGATCAAGGCGCTGTCCAACCAGAAGTACGCCGACCTGGTCGCCCGCTACGGCGCGGACGCGGTCGGCCTGCTCACCGGTGACACCGCGGTGAACGGTGACGCCCAGGTGGTCGTGATGACCACCGAGGTGCTGCGCAACATGATCTACGCCGACTCCGACAAGGCGGCGAACCGGCGGCTGGACCACCTCGGCTACGTGGTGATGGACGAGATCCACTACCTGGCCGACCGGTTCCGCGGCGCGGTCTGGGAGGAGGTCATCCTCCAGCTGCCCGAGCACGTCGCGGTCGTCGGGCTCTCGGCCACGGTCAGCAACGCCGAGGAGTTCGGCGACTGGCTGGTCGAGGTCCGCGGTGACACCCGCGTGGTGGTCGACGAGCACCGCCCGGTGCCGCTGTGGCAGCACATGATGGTCGGGAACCGGCTGTTCGACATGTTCGGTGAGCGGAGCACCCCCGGCGGGCCCGGTGAGGTCGTCGTCGACCCGGAGCTGGTCCGCTACACCCGCGAGATGGCGCGGCGGGACTTCACCACCTCACGCGGCTCGGACCGGGCGGGCGACCGCGGGCCGCGCGGCCGGGGTGGTCCGCAGCGCGGCCGCACCCGGGGCGGGAAGACCGACTCCACGGCCGTCGTCGGGCGGGGGCCGCGCGGGGGCGGGCCGTCGCGCGGTGGGTTCCGGCCGCCGTCGCGGGTGCAGGTGATCGACCGGCTCGACCGCGAGGGGCTGCTGCCCGCGATCACGTTCGTCTTCTCCCGCGCCGGCTGCGACGCCGCGGTCGGCCAGTGCGTGCGGGCCGGGGTGCGCCTGACCGTGCCCGAGGAGGTCGACGAGATCCGCCGGATCGTCGAGAAGCACACCGGCGACCTGCCGCAGGCCGACCTCGGCGTGCTCGGGTACTGGGAGTGGCGCGAGGCCCTCGAACGCGGCGTCGCCGCCCACCACGCCGGGCTGCTGCCGGCGTTCAAGGAGACCGTCGAGGAGCTGTTCGTCGCCGGCCTGGTGCGCTGTGTGTTCGCCACCGAGACCCTGGCGCTGGGCATCAACATGCCCGCCCGCACCGTCGTGCTGGAGCGGCTGGTCAAGTACAACGGCGAGGCCCACGTCGACCTCACCCCCGGCGAGTACACCCAGCTCACCGGGCGTGCCGGGCGGCGCGGGATCGACGTCGAGGGCCACGCCGTCGTGCTGTGGGCACCCGGCATGGACCCGGAGCAGGTCGGCGGGCTGGCCTCCACCCGCACCTACCCGCTGCGCAGCTCGTTCCGGCCGGTCTACAACATGTCGGTCAACCTGGTCGGGCGCCTGGGCACCGACGCCGCCCGCGAGCTGCTGGAACGCTCCTTCGGGCAGTTCCAGGCGGACCGCTCGGTGGTCGGGCTGGCCCGGCGGATCGACCGCAACACCGAGGCCCTGGACGGCTACCGGGAGGCGATGAGCTGCCACCTCGGCGACTTCGCCGAGTACGCCGACCTGCGCAGGCGCATCGCCGACCGGGAGAAGTCGCTGCGCCGCCAGAACACCGTCGCCGCCCGCGACGAGGCCTCGGAGTCGCTGCGCGAGCTGCGCCCCGGCGACGTGATCGCGGTGCCCTCGGGCAAGCGCGCCGGGATCGCCGTGGTGCTCGACCCGGGGATCGGGGCGGTGTCGGCCGCGGGCCGCGACGCCGAGGTCCGGCCGCTGGTGTGCACCGAGGACCGCTGGGCGGGACGGTTGTCGGCGGCGGACTTCCCGGACGCGGTGGAGGTGCTGGGCCGGATCAAGCTGCCGAAGCGGGTCGAGCACCGGTCCCCGCAGGTCCGCCGGGACCTGGCCTCCTCGCTGCGTGCCTCCCGGCTGGGGGAGGGGCGCGCCCTCGGGCGTCGTCGCCGGCCCGGGGTGCAGGACGACCCGGAGCTGTCGACACTGCGCCGGGCCCTGCGCGCGCACCCCTGCCACGGCTGCGACGACCGCGAGGCGCACGCCCGCTGGGCGGAGCGGCACGCGAGGCTGGAGCGGGAGACCGAGACGCTGCGGCAGAAGGTGCGGGCCACGACGCACTCGCTGGCCCGGGCGTTCGACCGGATCCGGGCGCTGCTCGCCGAGCGCGGCTACCTCGTCCCGGCCGGGGAGACCGAGCCCGGCGAGGAGGAGATCACCGCGCACGGCCGGGTCCTCGCCCGGCTGTGGGGCGAGTCGGACCTGCTGGCCGCCGAGTGCCTGCGGCACGGCGCGTGGGACGGCCTGGAGCCCGACGAGCTGGCCGCGGTGGTCTCGGCGCTGGTCTACGAGTCCCGCCGCGACGACGCACCGATGCCGCGGCTGCCCACCGGCCCGGTGTCCGACGCGCTGGAGCGGACCGTTCGGCTGTGGGAGGAGCTCGACGCCGACCAGCGCCGGCACAAGGCCGAACGCACCCGCGCACCCGACCTGGCCTTCGCCTGGCCGATGCACCGGTGGGCCCGCGGCGAGTCCCTGGCACAGGTCCTGGAGGCCGCCGAACGGAACGGGCACGAGCTGTCCGCGGGCGACTTCGTACGCTGGACCCGGCAGGTCCTCGACCTGCTCGACCAGATCGCCGGGGTCGCCGGGCGGTCGAGCGCGGTCGGGAAGGCGGCCCACCGGGCCTCCGGTGCGGTCCGGCGCGGCGTGGTCGCGGCCGGTATGCAGTAGCAGTCACGAACAGCACCGGCAGTCACGAGCAGCACCAGCTGTCACGACGGCACGACGAGAGAGACGGGCGGACGAGTAGGCGATGAACAACCCGCAGGGACCGGACCGGCATCCCGAGGATGCCGCGGAGCGGACCGGGGAGATCCCCGCCTGGGGCACGCCACCGCCCGGCGGGTGGGGCGCCGACCCCGAGACCACCGGAGCCTGGTCCCCCGACCGCGACGACCGTGACGGCTGGGCCGCCCCCGACGCCGCCCACGACGCCGGCGGCGCACCCGCGCAGGGCACCGGCGGCTGGGACGCCGTCCCGCCCGCGGGCGGACGCCACAGCGGCGACACCGGCGGCTGGGCCGCCCACGACGGGGGCGCCGGGGACCCGGCCCGCGGCGAGCCGCTGTGGGGCGACGAGGCCGGCCCCGACACCGGCACCGACGGCGGATGGGCCGTCCCGACGGGGCGCCGCGCCCGTCGCCGGGCCGCCGAGACCGGAGCGCCCACCGACGCCGTCCCCGCGTCGTCGCCCGGGTCGCCCTGGGCCGACGCGCAGACCACCGCGGCCGTCCCGGCCGACGGCGGGTCCGGGCCGGGCGGATGGCAGAACCCCGGCCCCGGCGAGGACGAGCCCTGGGTCTCCCGGGACGCGGTCCGCTCCCCGTCGCGGACGCGGCGCTACGTCCTGGCCGGGATCGGCGCCGTGGTGGTGGCCGCACTCGTGGTCGGCGCGCTGTTCTGGGCGGGCGTGCTCGGCAGCGACCGGCTCGACCGCACCGCGCTGCAGGCCGGGGTCAACCAGGTCCTCACCCAGGACTACGGCCTGCAGGTCGGCGCGATCGCCTGCCCGGAGGACGTCGAGGTATCGGCCGGCACGCAGTTCACCTGCCAGGCCGTCGTCGACGGCGAGCAGGTGGAGGTCCCCGTCGTCGTGACCAGCGACCAGGGCGACTATCAGGTCGGGCGGGTCTGACCGGGCCGCGGTGGCGGGCCGGGTAATCGGCTGGCGCGCGGGGCGCGCGGACGCGAGGCTCGTCGGATGTGAGCCCCGATGACCCGTTCGCCCCGTACCCCGCCCCGCCGGCCGTCGCCCCCCACCCGGTCCGGACCCTGACCGACCCCGCCGACCGGCGCCGCGCGTTCGACCTGTTCCTGGGCACCCTGCACCACGGCCCGATCACCGACGACGCGTGGGAGGCCCACGGGCAGGCCCCCGACGAGCACTGGCTCGGCGTCGTCGACCCCTCCGGTGCGGTGGTCGGGTCGGCGTACTCCTTCCCGACCCGGCTGACCCTGCCCGGCGGGGCCCGGGTCCCCGCCGCCGCGGTCAGCGGCGTCGGGGTGCGACCCGACCGGACCCGCGCCGGGCGCCTGACCGCGCTCA
The DNA here is from genome assembly GCF_056341085.1 of Pseudonocardia sp. 2-7. Classification (NCBI taxonomy): domain Bacteria; kingdom Bacillati; phylum Actinomycetota; class Actinomycetes; order Pseudonocardiales; family Pseudonocardiaceae; genus Pseudonocardia; species Pseudonocardia sp. 2-7. Next base: position 2,879,298 of record NZ_CP094507.1, on the reverse strand, counting down.
TGCGCGCCCAGCTGACCGCGGCCCGCGACCGCGGCGACGTCGCCGCGGTGCTCCGCGCGTCGGAGGCCGGCATCTACGGTCGCTACGGCTACGGCGTCGCCTCCCGCGCCGACCAGGTCCGCGTCACGGCGGGGGCCGCGTGGCGCCCGGAGGCCCCGGCCGGGGGCACGGTGCGGATGCTCGACCCCGACGAGGCGACCGGGCTGCTGCCCGGCCTGCAGGAGCGCCTCGCCGCGGACCGCCCGGGCGGGATGACCCGCTCCGCGCGCTGGTGGCGGCGGGCGCTGCGCCCCGCGGGCCCGCCCGCCGGCGAGTACAAGGGCGTGGCGGTGCACACCGGCACCGACGGCGTCGACGACGGGTTCGTGGTGTGGGGTGTCGCGGAGGGCGACCTGGCCACCGGCGGCACGGACGAGGTCCGGCTGCAGCAGCTCTGGGCCGCCGGGCCCTCCGCGACCGCCGGGCTGTGGCGGTTCCTGACCGGCCTCGACCTGGCCGGCGCGGTGACGAGCTGGGCACGTCCCCTCGACGAGGACCTCGATCTGGTGCTGGCCGACTCCCGGGCCCACCGGGTCACCGGCCGCGGCGACGACCTGTGGCTGCGCCTGCTCGATCCGGATGCCGCGCTGCGGGCCCGCGCCTGGGGCCCCGGCGGACCGGTCGTGCTGCGGGTGCACGACGCGTTCCTCGGCGACACCGGCACCTGGCGTCTCGCCGACGGCGCCGCCGAGCCCGCCGCCGGCACCGATCCCGACCTGGAGTGCACCGTCGACGCGCTGGCGGCGGCGTTCCTCGGCGACCGGTCGCCGTCGTCGCTGGTGGCGGCGGGCCGCTGGCGCGAGCACACCCCCGGCGCCCGGGCCCGGGCGGACGCGCTGTTCGCGGTGCCCGGACCGGCGCCGTGGTGCGGCACGTTCTTCTGAGCGTCCCCGCCGGCGACGCGGACGCTCAGGCCCGGCGGCGGGCCCGGACGACCGCGTCGTGGCCGGTCACCGTGCTGCCGTCGGGCAGCGTCACCGGCCGCGCGTCGGCGACCAGCACCTCCCACCGGTCCGGGTCGAGCGCACCGGCGAGCTCGTGCTCGTCGGGGAACAGCTCCGGCTCCGGCGGGCGCGGGATCCCGGCGGCCAGGTCGCGCGGGTGGTGCAGCACCAGCAGCAGCGTCCCGCCGGGGGCGACGGCGTCGGCGAGCGCGGCGTACAGCGGGCGGCGCACGTCCGGGGGCAGGTGCAGGAACTGGGCGTTGACCAGGTCGTAGACGCCCGCGGCGGGCGGGGCGGAGCGCAGGTCGGCGGCGGTGAGGGTGACCGCGTCGGCCCACCCGGCCCGCTCGACGGCGGCCCGGGCCCGCTCCACCGCGACGGGGGAGACGTCGACGGCGTCCACCCGCCAGCCCCGCGCGGCGAGCCACACCGCGTCGCCGCCCTCCCCGCAGCCGACGTCGAGCGCCCGCCCGGGCGGCAGGTCCGCGGCCTCGGCGACGAGGGCGGCGTTGGCGTCGCCGCTCCAGATCTGCGGACGGGTGTCGTAGTGGGCGTCCCAGAACGCCGCGGACCAGCGGTCCTCGGTCACGGTGGCTCCTCCGGTGGATGTGGTCGGTGTGGTGGGCGCAGCGGCGGTGGTGATGCCGGTGGCGAGTCCGTGCACCCGGTCGTCCGCGACGAGCGCGGCGACCCGGCGCTCGGACGCGGCACCGAACGGGTCTGCGGGAGAGGAGGTCATGGCACCACCCTGCGCGCCTCCGCGCGAGACTGGCAAACATCGTTGCCAGGATGGCAAACTGCCGGTGTGGACGAGGCGATCGCGGACACCCTGGCCGGCGTCGGCCCCCGGCTGGCCGGGCTGCGCACCGCGCACGGCATGACCCTGGCCGACCTGTCGGAGGCCACCGGCATCTCGGTGAGCACGCTGTCGCGCCTCGAGTCCGGCGGGCGCCGTCCGACCCTGGAGCTGCTGCTCCCGATCGCGGCCGCCCACCAGGTGCCGCTCGACGAGCTCGTCGCCGCCCCACCGGTCGGCGACCCGCGGGTGCGGCTGCGGCCGCGCCGGGCCAACGGGATGACCGTCGTCCCGCTGACCGAGCGCCCCGGCGGGCTGCAGGCGTTCAAGATGCTCATCCCGTTCCGCGGCGACGAGCCCGACCCGCGGGTGCACGAGGGCTACGAGTGGCTCTACGTCCTCGACGGCAGGCTGCGCCTGGTCCTCGGCGGGCACGACGTCGTGCTCGGCGCCGGGGAGGCCGCCGAGTTCGACACCCACGTCCCGCACTGGTTCGGCTCCGCCGACCGCGACCGCGCCGTCGAGCTCCTCAGTCTGTTCGGCCCGCAGGGCGAGAAGATCCACACCCGCGCCGCGCCGCGGGAGCGCCGCACCGCAGGCAACTGAGGCTGAGCCTCAGTCGAAGAACGCGGGCACGTCCACCGGGCCGCCCGCCTCGGCGAACTCCGCCGCGACCGCCCCGCGCAGCGCCTCGTCGTACAGCAGGTCGGCCACCACCGCCGCCAGCCCGGCGGCGCCGTCGAGCACCGCGCGGTCCCCGGCCGCGCTCGCGGCGGCCTCGGCGAACCCGGTGGTGTGCAGCGCGGTGCCCGGCTCCGCGATCGCGATCATCGGATGGATCGACGGCACCCGCAACGAGACGTTGCCCAGGTCGGTCGACCCGGTCTCGGTCTCCGGCACCACCCCGCGCGGGTACACCGTGCGCCCCCGCCCGGCCTGGTGCACCGCCCAGCGCGCGGCGAGGGTCCGGTTGTGGCGGATCGGCAGGTACGGCGGGCGCGGGTCCCACTCCAGGGTGTGGCCGCAGCCGGTCATCGCCGCCGCCGCGACGGCGATCGCCTCCACCCGCGTGGTCAGGTCCCGCAACGTCTCCGGGCGCTGCGAGCGCAGGTAGTAGCGCGCCGCCGCCCGCTCCGGCACGACGTTGGGTGCCTGCCCGCCGTCGACGACGACGCCGTGCACCCGGTCGGAGTCGGGGATGTGCTGGCGCAGCATCGCGATCCCCTGGTAGCCCAGGACGACCGCGTCCAGGGCGTTGCGGCCCCGGTGCGGCTGGGCCGAGGCGTGCGCGGCGACCCCGTGGTAGGTCACCTCCAGCTGACGGCGCCCCAGGAACGGGTGGTCGGCGATGTCGTGGGCGAACGGGTGCAGCATCACCGCGGCGTCGACGCCGTCGAAGGCACCGTCGCGGGCCATCGTCTCCTTCCCGCCCCCGCCCTCCTCCGCCGGCGTGCCGAGCAGCACCACGGTGCCGCCCACCGGGTGCGCGGCGAGCACCCGCGCCAGCGCCAGGAACGCGCCCACCGCCGCCGAGCAGATCACGTTGTGCCCGCAGGCGTGCCCGATGCCGGGCAGCGCGTCGTACTCGGCGAGCACCGCGACCGCCGGGCCGTCCCCGGAGCCGAGCGTCGCCCGCAGCGCCGTGTCCAGCCCGTGCACGCCGACGGCGGCGTCGACCCCGTGCCCGGCCGGCAGCGCGGCCACCGCGGCGACCGAGCGGTGCTCGGACAACGCGGTCTCCGGGTGGGCGTGCAGGTCGTGCGAGAGCGCCAGCAGCTCGTCCCGCAGCTCCTCGACCGCGGTCGCCACCGCCTCCCGCACCGCGGCGGGGGCGCCGTCGTGGGGGGAGGTGATCGGCCCGGCCGCCGCCGCGCGCACCGCGGTCTCCCGGGCCACGACCTCGTCGTACGCCGACGACGGCGGGACCGGCAGCCCGTGGTCCGGGCAGGTCACGGCGCCGCCGCCGCGTCCAGGGCCTTCCGCAGCCGCCCGACCGAGGACTCCAGACCCCACCTCCGTGCCAGCTCGTCGAGCCGGTCCGGGTCGGCGAACGACGCCGGGAGCACGTCGTCGCGGCTCAGGTCGACCTCGGCGTCGGTCCGCACCCGCACCACCGGCTCGACGACGTCGAGGTAGTCCCGCGCCGCCGCCAGCTTCGCCCGCGGCCCCGCCCCGATCCGGGTGTCGCCGTCGCCGACCGCGGCCAGCAGCTCCGCCCACGAGCCGAACCGGCCCACCAGCGTCGCCGCGGTCTTCGCCCCGACCCCGGGCACCCCGGGCAGCCCGTCGGAGGGGTCCCCGCGCAGCATCGCCATCTCCGCGTACGCCGCGCCCGCCCGCTCCCGGGGCACCCCGAACTTCTCGGCGACGTCGTCCGGGCCCAGGTTCTCGGCCTTGTTCAGCCCGCGGCCGATGTACAGCAGCCGCACCGGGGGGGCGTCGCGCACGATCTGCATGAGGTCCCGGTCCCCGGACACCCCCAGCACCGGGTCGGAGGCCTCCCGGTGGGCCAGGGTCCCGATCACGTCGTCGGCCTCGCAGCCCACGGCCCCGCCGGTCGCGATCCCCGCCGCGGCCAGCACCTCCATGATCAGCGGCACCTGCGGGGCGAGGGTGTCCGGCACCTCCTCGGGCACCCCGGCCGGCACCTCGTCGCCGGCCCGGCCCGCCTCCACCCGGTGCGCCTTGTACGACGGCAGCGCGTCCACCCGGAACGCCGGCCGCCAGTCCAGGTCGAGGCAGGCCACCAGCCGCACCGGGCGGTGCTCGGTGACCAGCCGCGCGATCATGTCGGTGAACCCGCGCACCGCGTTCACCGGCGTCCCGTCCGGGGCGGTGACGCTCTCCGGCACGCCGAAGTAGGCACGGAAGTACATGCTCGCGGAGTCCAGCAGCATCAGCGGGCGCTCACTCATGCCGCGAGTCTGGCACCGCCGCCGTACCCGGGTGGGCGCCGGACCCGCGCGGACCGTGCAGAATGCCCGGTGTGGAGAACAGCGGAACCACCACGAACAGCGGACCTGCTGCGGTCACCGGGCGCGACGACTGGACCGCCGAGCGGGATCTGTTCGTCGTCACCGAGCAGCGCGGTGGCCCCGCCGAGGACGCCCTGGCCGACACCGGCCCGCTCGCCCGCGAGTTCGCCGCCCTCACCGGCGCCCTGCTCGCCTCCGGCTCGGTCGCCGACGTCCTCGCCCGGGTCGTCGCCGCGGTCCGCCGGGTCGTGCCCGGCGCGGACATGGTCAGCGTCACCCTCCGCGACGACGACGGCCGCTTCCACACCCCGGTCGAGACCGACCCCGCCGCCTCCTCGATCGACGAGGCCCAGTACACCAGCGGCTGCGGCCCCTGTGTCGAGGCCGCCCGCGCCGACGGTCCCGCGCTGGCGTTCTCCGACGACCTCGCCGCCGAGAGCCGCTGGAGCGACTTCGCCCACGCCGCCGTCGGGCACGGGTTCCACTCGGTGCTGGCGGTCTCGCTGATCCCCGACGCCGAGCCGCCGCGGCTGCCCGGCGCGCTCAACGTCTACGCCACCGACCGCCGGGCGTTCACCTCCGCCGACCGCGACCGCCTGATGCTGCTCGCCACGCACGCGTCGCTGGCCCTGGCCACCTGCGTCGCCGTGTCCGACGCCGGGCTCCAGGAGACCCAGCTGCGCCAGGCGATCGCCTCGCGCGACGTGATCGGCCAGGCCAAGGGCATCCTGATGGCGCGCCGCGGGCTCACCGCCGAGGAGGCCTTCGACGTGCTCCGACGCACCTCCCAGGACCTCAACGTCAAGCTCGTCGAGCTCGCCGGGACCGTCACCGCGCACCCCACCGCGCTCGACACCGACTGACCCGCCCTCCGGCTCCGCAGGCGTCGGGTCACGCAGCGCGTCCGGACGCCCACCGGCTTCCGCCCGGCCCACGCCGCGGTGCTCCGGGTGGCGGTCGTGTACCCCCCGTGCCCGCCTACGCTCACGGTCATGACCGATGCCGTCCCCACCGAGCTGCTCGCCGACCGGCTGCGCCGTGCCGGTGAGCACGCCGCCGAGCAGGGCACCGACGTGCTGTTCCTGACCCCGGGAACCGACCTGCGCTACCTGACCGGGTTCGACGGGTCCTCGCACGAGCGCCTGACCTGCCTGATCGTCCCGGCCGCCGGGCACCGGGCGCCGCCCGCGCTCGTCGTCCCGTCGCTGGAGGCGCCCGGGTTCGCCGGTGTGCCGCTGGAGGCGCTCGGCATCGACCTGGTCACCTGGACCGACGGCGAGGACCCGTACCTGCTGGTCAGCGACCTCGCCGGCGGCCCCACCCGGATGTCGGTCGACGACGACATGCCCGCCCGCCACGTCCTCGGCCTGCGCCACGCCTTCCCCGACGTCCCGCAGTACCTCGGCGGCACCGTGCTGCGCGAGCTCCGCATGCGCAAGGACCCGGCCGAGATCGACCGCCTGCGCGAGGCCGGCGCCGCCATCGACCGGGTGCACCGGCGGATGGGCGAGTTCCTGCGCCCCGGCCGCACCGAGGCCGAGGTCGGCGCCGACATCACCGCCGCGATCATCGCCGAGGGCCACACCGAGGCCGCGTTCGTCATCGTCGGCTCCGGCCCCAACGGCGCCAGCCCGCACCACGACGTCTCCGACCGCGTGATCGAGGCCGGCGACGTCGTCGTCATCGACATCGGCGGACCGCTGCCCGGCGGCTACAACTCCGACTGCACCCGCACCTACGCCGTCGGCGGCGAGCCCGGCCCGGACGTCAAGGAGACCTACGCGGTGCTGCAGGAGGCCCAGGAGCGCGCCGTCGCCGCCGTCCGGCCCGGTGCCACCGCCGCCGACATCGACGCCGCCGCCCGCGAGCACATCGCCGCCGCCGGGCACGGTGAGCACTTCATCCACCGCACCGGGCACGGCATCGGCCTCGACGTGCACGAGGAGCCCTACATCGTCGGCGGCAACGACCTCGTCCTGACCGAGGGCATGACCTTCTCGATCGAGCCCGGCATCTACCAGGCCGGCAAGTGGGGCGCCCGGATCGAGGACATCGTCGTCGTCACCGCCGACGGCGTGGAGCGGCTCAACACCACCGCCCGCGACCTCGTCGTCCTGTAACGACCCCCGGGGCGCGTTCGGGGTCACCCTCCGGGTGTTCCCCGAGCGCGCCGGGCCCCGGTGGTGCCAGGGTGGGGGAGGTCCCACCCGCACCACGAAGGAGCACCCCGTGAACATGCCCGTGACCCAGCGTCTCGTCCGTCCCCGCAACGGGAAGGTGATCGCCGGGGTCTGCGCCGGGCTGGCCGACCGTTTCGGGATGGGTCGCAACACCGTGCGGTTCCTGTTCGTGCTGTCCTGCCTGCTGCCCGGCCCGCAGTTCGTCATCTACCTGGCGCTCTGGCTGATCATGCCGAGGAGCACCGTCTGACCGGTGTGAGCGCCGTCGCGGGGGCCCGGTGTGGACCCGTGACGGCGGCCCTGCCATCATCTCCCGCGTGATCGAGCCGACGACCGCCGCCGCCGCGCGCCCCGTGCGCGCCGCCGTGTGTCGCTGTCGTCGGGGTCCGTCCCCGCGCGGCTGACACTGCCGTCCCGGCTCACCGTCCGTGGACCGCTCGCGCCGCCCGGGTACCGACCCGCTCCGGACCCGTGTCCGTACCGGCCGCCCCGGCCCCGCACGCGAAGCGATCACCAGGTGCACACCCTCTCCGGCCAGACCGTCCTGGCCCTGCACGCCCACCCCGACGACGAGTCGATCTTCACCGGCCTGACCCTGCGCCGTCTTGCCGACGCGGGCGCCCGCGTCGTGCTCGTCATGGCCACCGGCGGCGACCTCGGCGAGTCCCGCCTCCCCCTGGAACCCGGCGAGACCGTCCCCGACCGCCGCCGCCGCGAGCTCACCGACGCCGCCGCCCTGCTCGGCGTGCACCGCCTGGTGCTGCTCGGGCACCGCGACTCCGGCCTGCCCGGCGGCCCCGGCCTGCGCCATCCGCGCGCCCTCGCCGCCGCCGACCCCGTCGCGCTCGGCCGCGCCGTCGCTGAGATCGTCGACGCCGAGGGCGCGGGCACCGTCCTGCACGACGACGACGCCGGCATCTACGGCCATCCCGACCACCGCGCCGCACACGCCGCGGGCGCCATCGCCTGCTCGCTCACCGGCGCCCACGGCTACCGGATGACCGTCGACCGCGAGCACCTCGCGCTGGCCGCGCGTGACCGGCACCTCGTCCACGGCGCCGCGCACGCCGCCGGCGTCGGCTACGGCCGGGTCACCGCCGAGATCGCCGTCGCCGTCGGGGGCGGCCCGGCCGAGCTCGCCGTGAAGCGGGCCGCGATGCTCGCCCACGCCAGCCAGATCGCCCCGGACGCGGTCGACGAGGCGGGCTTCGCCGCCGCCTACGGCTACGAGTGGTTCCTCCCCGGCGAGAACACCGGCGGCCGGGCCCGCGGCGGTGTCCTGGAGGCGCTGGGCAACGCCCATCTGCTCGCCGGGACCCGCTGACCGCCGCCCCGTCCCGCGCCGGTTCCCGCCCCGGGCCCGGTCCCGCGTCCGATGCCGCCGCGTCGGGCGGTCGCGGCGCTCCACTACGCTGTCCGCACGACCGCGCTCCGCCGCAGCACGACGAGCGGTGACCGAGCAGGTGCGGTCGGTACGGGTAGGGTCGCCCGGTCGACACCGATCGGGCGGGGGAGAGGACGAGCATGGTCGAACCGCCGGGCCCGGTCCTGGTCGTGGTTCCCACCTACGACGAGCGGGAGAACCTCGGTCCCGCCGTCGCGCGGCTGCACGCCGCGCTGCCCGACGCCGACGTCCTCGTCGTCGACGACGCCAGCCCCGACGGCACCGGAGAGCTCGCCGACGCCCTCGCCGCCGCCGACGAGCGGGTCCGCGTCCTGCACCGCTCCGGCAAGGACGGCCTCGGCGCCGCCTACCTCGACGGCTTCCGGCACGCGCTGACCGGCGAGCACCAGGTCGTCGTCGAGATGGACGCCGACGGCTCGCACGCCCCCGAGGACCTCCCCGCGCTGCTCGCCGCCCTGACCGACGCCGACGTCGTCCTCGGCTCCCGCTACGTGCCCGGCGGGCGCGTCGTGAACTGGCCATGGCACCGCGAGCTCCTCTCCCGCGGCGGCAATCTCTACTCCCGCCTCGCACTCGGCGTGCCGCTGCGCGACATCACCGGCGGCTACCGCGTCTACCGGCGCACCGTGCTCGAGCAGCTGCAGCTGGACTCGGTCGCCTCCCAGGGCTACTGCTTCCAGGTGGACATGGCCTGGCGGGCCCTGCAGGCCGGGTTCCGGGTCAGCGAGGTCCCGATCACCTTCACCGAGCGCGAGCGCGGTGCGTCCAAGATGAGCGGCGGCATCGTCGCCGAGGCGCTGTGGCGGGTCACCTGCTGGGGCCTGTCGCACCGGCTCGGCCGCGACACTCCCCAGCGCCCCGCGGGGCCGGTCACCGAGGGCGCCGCACACGGCTGAGCCGCGCGGCGCCCCCGGGTGCGCTCAGGCGCGCGCCGGCAGGGCCGCCAGCTCCGGCACCAGGTCGTCGAGACCCAGCGTGCCCTGCGCGAGCGCGGCGGCGTGCCACGCGGCGAGGTCGAACTCCTCCCCGCGGGCGGCGTGCGCGGCCCGGGCCCGCTCCCGCCCGGTCAGCCAGGCCCGCTCGCCCAGCTTGTAGCCGATCGCCTGGGCCGGTCCGCCGAGGTAGCGCAGCAGCTCCGAGTCGGCCATCGCGTCCCCGCCGCCGACGTGCCGGCCGAAGAACTCCCGCCCCAGCTCCGGGGTCCACCGCTGACCGGCACCGACCGGGGAGTCGTCGGGTACCGGCAGCGACAGGTGCATCCCCAGATCGATCACCACACGCACCGCGCGCAGCATCTGGGCGTTGAGGTAGCCCAGCCGCGACCCCGGGTCGGAGTGGTGGCCCAGCTCGTCCATCAGCCGCTCCGCGTAGAGCGCCCAGCCCTCCACGTCCGCGCTCACCGCACCCACCAGCGACGTCTGGAACGTCGACAGCTCCCGGCTGCGCACCGCCCACGACGCCAGCTGCAGGTGGTGGCCCGGGACGCCCTCGTGGTACCAGGTGCTGATCAGGTCCCAGAGCGGGTAGCGGTCGTCCTCGCTCGCGGGCAGCCAGGTCCGGCCCGGCCGCGAGAAGTCCAGCGCCGGCGGTGTGTAGTACGGCGCCGCCGCACTGCCCGCCGGCGCCAGCCGGGACTCGACCTCCCGCAGCCGGCCGGACAGGTCGAAGTGGACGCCGTCGAGCTCGGCGATCGTGTCGTCCATGATCTTCTGCAGGTGCGCCCGGGCGGCCTCCCCGCCCACGACGACCCCGGTCGAGCCCCCGTCGGTCTCCAGGAACTCCATCGCCTCGCGCACGCTGCCGCCGGGCACGATCCGCGCGGCCTCGACGGCCATCTCCTCACGGATCCGGCGGAACTCCGACCAGCCCCACTCGTAGACCTCGACGGTGTCGATGTCGGCGCCGTTCCAGAACCGGTTCGCGATCCGGTACCGGTCGGGGCCCACGCCGACCGGGGTCCCCTCCGCGGCCGGCAGGTACTCCGCGGCCAGCCAGTCCCGCAGCTCGCCCAGCGCCGCCGTCGCCTCCCGCGCACCGCGGTCCAGGTCGGCGCGCACGGCGTCACCGACGGAGGCGTCCGCGGCGAACCCGGCGAACCAGCCACGGCCGCCCGCGTCGCCGTTCCAGGCGTCGATCTGCTCGGTCACCCGCACCACCTGGCGCGGCGCGGCGAACAGCCCGCGACGGCGGCCCTCGGCCAGCGACGCCCGGTACCCGGCGAGTGCCTCGGGGACCCGCGCCATCCGCGCGGCCACGGTGGCCCAGTCCTCGTCGCCGTCGACGGGCATGAGGGTGAACGCGGTCCGCAGGGTCGCCAGCGGTCCGAACAGCTCCTGCACCGCACGCAACGGCTCCCCGGAGGTCAGGTGGTCGAGCTGGGCGCCGAGACGCTCACGCAGCAGCCGCGCGCAGCGACGCTCGTCGGGGTCCGCGGGCTGCCGGGCGCCCGTGGTGGTGTCCAGCCGCTCCAGGGTCTCCCGGCAGGCGGCGACGAGCGCGGCGGTGCCGTCGGGGGAGAGGTCGGGCAGCTCGTCCTGCCGCTCGGTCCAGCCGAGGTCGCCGGCGAGGACCGGGTCGAGCTCGGCGAGGCGCCGGACGTGGTCGTCGGCGAGGTCGCGGACCGCTCGGGCGGGGCGGGAGGGGCTGGCGGTGCCGGTCTGCTGATCGTTCATCACCGGTCATCATGCCCGCACGCGACGGAGCCCGGACCCCCTGAGGGATCCGGGCTCCGTGGTCACCGGGTGGTGGTCCGGTGTGTGCCTGCGGTGCGGCCGGGATCAGGCGATCTCGGCGCGCCGCTCGCGCAGCAGCTCCAGGCGCTCGTCGAGCAGCTCCTCGAGCTCGGCGATCGACCGGCGCTCGAGCAGCATGTCCCAGTGCGTACGCGGCGGCTTCTGCTTCTTCTGCTCCGGCTCGGTCCCGTCCACCCGACGACCGACGCCGCCCTGCGGGGACTCCCACGTCGCGGGAGCCTCGGCGTCGTTCGCGAACGGCACCTGGAACTCGTAGCCGGACTCGGACACATAACGGACCATCTGCCGCGGCGCCAGGTCGTGGTTGCGGTCCGTCTCGTAGCTGACAGCCCCGAGCCGGCTGCCACGCAGAACGCGGTCGGCCATGCGTCACCCTCCTGTAGCGCGATGTCGAGGGAGCACCTCGACGGTTACGTCTTCGCCACCGGGTGTAACGTACGTGGAGCTACGGTATTCCGGCGGCAGGGCAGAACAGACCCGCTCGAGTTACCTCGCGGTAACCCGCTCTGCGCCCGATTGACCAGTGTTCCCTATCGCCGCCCGTTACACACTCCGATGTGACGTGTCAGCCATGTGTGACGGTGCCCACCCGGGTGTCGACGAGTGTTCATACAGCCGACCGGACCGGTGCACGGTCGGGGGAGCGCACCGGCAGCAATGCGACCAGTCCCGCCGCCAGGACCAGCACGATCCCGATCGTCCCGGCCCGGTCCGAGCCGAACACGTAGGTGAACAGGCCGATGAGCGCCGGCGCCAGGAACGACACCGCGCGCCCGGTCGTCGCGTACAGACCGAACAGCTGGCCCTCCTGCTGCGCCGGGCACACCCGCAGCAGGTACGACCGCGACGACGCCTGCGCCGGCCCCACGAACAGCCCCAGCACCAGCCCGAAGATCCAGAACATGGTCGGCCCGGACACGAACAGCAGGATCACACCCACCGCCACACTCCCGGCGAGCGACCCCACCACGACGGCCTTGGGCCCCAGCCGGTCGTCCAGCCGGCCGCCCATCACACAGCCCAGCGCCGCGACCACGTTGATCGCCACACCGAAGATCAGCACCTGGCCCGGCTCCAGCCCGTACACCGTCACCGCCAGGACCCCGCCGAAGGCGAAGACCGCGTTGAGGCCGTCCCGGTACAGCGCGCTCGCCCCGAGGAAGTACACCGTGTGCGGGCTGGCCCGGTAGAGCGCGCGCAGGTCGGCCACCAGTCTGCGGTAGGAGCCGACCACGCCCAGCTTCGGTGCGTCCGGCGCCACCGGTGGAGTCTCGGGCAGCAGGAGGAACATCGGCGCGGCGAACACCGCGAACCACACCGCCGCCACCAGCACCGCGATCCGCACGTCCAGACCGTCGGCGGTGGGGACACCGAGCAAGCCGCCGTCACCGGACAGCAGGAACGCGTACACCCCGAGCAGCAGCACGATCCCGCCGATGTAGCCCAGCGACCAGCCGAAGCCCGACACCCGCCCGACCGTCGTCGGCGTCGACACCTGCGCCATCAGCGCGTAGTACGACACGTACGCCAGCTCGACGAAGATCGACGCCAGCGCCAGCAGCAGCAGACCGAGCCACAGGTAGGACCAGTCGTCGCGGACGAAGAACATCCCGGCCATGCAGAGCACGACCAGCGCCGTCCACACCCCGGTCGCCCGCAGTCGCCGCCCCGTGCGGTCCGCGCTCTGCCCGACCACCGGCGCCATCAGTGCGATCAGCACCCCGGCGGCCGCGGTCGACCACGCCAGCCAGCTGTTCGCACTGACCGAGCCCGGCAGGTCCGCCCCGACGGCGTCGGTCAGGTACACCGAGAACACGAAGGTCAGCGCGATGTGCTGGAACCCCGAGGAGCCCCAGTCCCAGAGCCCCCAGGCCCACAGCCGGGATCGGCGGGGCGGGGCCGGCTCTGCGGTCGGAGCGGTCGAGGCGGTCACGGCGCGAGCGTATCGACGCCCGCGGGACCCGGCCTCCGATCATCTACGCAGGCGCCCACCCGGTCAGCTCCCGACGACGTCGAGCAGCCGGTCCGGCCGGTCGGACAGCAACCCGTCCACCCCGAGGGCCAGCAGCCGTCGCATCTGCTCGGTCTCGTCCACCGTCCACACGTGCACCTCGTGCCCGGCCCGGTGCGCCGCCTCGACGAACCGGCGGTCCGACGCCACCGGGATCAGCCCGAACATCGGCGGGACCTGCGCGAACACCCCCGCCGACGCCGGCAGCAGCCGGCCCGGGACGCCCCACGCGCGGGCCCGCAGCGCCACCACCTCGGCCTGCCCCATCGACGTGCACAGCCTCGGCCCGGCCAGCCTCCGGGCGACGCCCAGCCAGCGGGTGGAGAACGAGCCCAGGCACACCCGGTCCCAGGCGTCGGCGGCGTCGAGCACCGCCAACGTCGGCGCGACGACCTCGGCCGACTTCAGCTCGATCGTCACCCGCACGCCGGGGACCGCGTCGAGCACCTCGGCCAGCCGCGGCAGCGGCTCGGTGCGTTGTGTCCCCGTGATCCGCACGGTGTCGAGCTCCGCGGCGGGGCGCGCGTCGATCCGGCCGGTGCCGTCGGTGGTGCGGTCCAGCGTCGGGTCGTGGTGCACGAACGGCACCCCGTCGGCGCTGGCGTGCACGTCCATCTCGACGTAGCGCAGACCGTGGTCGGCGGCGGCGGTGAACGCGGCGACGGTGTTCTCGCAACCTGCCAGCTCGCCGATGTGCCAGCCACGGTGGGCGTAGGCGCGGGGGTGCGGACCGTCGAGGTACGGGTGGTGCACGGCGGTCAGCCTGGCACCTGCCCGATCACGCCACCACGGGGGAGCCGGAAACCCTCGGTGTCGATCAGGGGACGCATGAGGTCGCCGTGCGTGTCCAGCCGGGCCGGCAGGTCGTCGAGGGTGAACACCAGGTCCGCGGGCTCGCGGCAGCCCTCGACCTCCGCCCACGTCACCGGGGTCGCGACGGTGGGTCGCTCGCGGCCGCGCAGCGAGTACGAGGCGATGGTGGTCTTGGCGGTGTTGTTCTGACTCCAGTCGACGAAGACCTTGCCGCGCCGACGGGCCCGGGTCATCACCGCGATCACCTCGCGCCGGTGCTCCTCGGCCAGCCGCTCGGCCACCTCGCGGGCGAACCCACTGGTCCGCTCCGGAGCGGTGACCCGCGCCGGCAGGTAGAGCTGCATCCCCTTGCCGCCCGACGTCGACGGGTACGCCACGAGTCCGTGCTCGTCGAGCAGGTCCCGCACCCACAGCGCCACCCGGCAGCACTCCACGATCGTCGTGCCCTCGCCCGGGTCCAGGTCGAACACCACGCGGTCCGGCGGGTGGCGTCCGTCGCGCGGGCCCAGGCGCCACTGCGGCACGTGCAGCTCCAGCGCGGCCAGGTTCGCCGCCCAGGCCAGTCCCTCGGCGTCGGCGAGAACCGCGAAGTCCGCGGACTCCGACCGGCCGCCGGGCGTCCCGACGCGGGCGGTGCGCAGCCAGCCCGGCGCGTGCCGGGCCACGTTCTTCTCGAAGAACGACGACCCCTCCACCCCGTCCGGCCAGCGCTTGAGCGTCGCCGGCCGGGCGTCGAGGTGCGGCACCATCACCTCGGCGACGGCCAGGTAGTGCCCCAGCACGTCGGCCTTGGTCGTGCCGGTGGCGGGGTAGAGCACCTTGTCCGGGTTGGACAGCGACGCCCGCCCGTACCCCTCCCGTCGCGCGGCCCCGCGCTGTGCCGTCCTCCGGCTCGCCCCGTCCACCCGGACCTCCCGCCAGTCGTCGCCCGCGCCCTCGGGGTACCCGGATCCTGCCCGGACGGCGACCACCCCGGGCAGGCCCTGGTCGCGCACCGCGTCGAGCAGCCGGGCGCCCGCGTTCGGGTACGACGGCGCCGCCCGCCGGTGCGGCCCGTCCAGCGGCAGCTCCTCCAGCAGCGCGCGACGCTCCTCGGCGGGCAGCGCCCGGACGTCGCGGCCGCCGGTGTGCAGGACGTCGGCCACCCACAACTCGCCGCGGCCGGTCAGCTCGGCGTCGAGCAGGTGCCCCCCGGCGCCCAGGGCGGGCCCCAGGCCCCGCAGCGCACCCGGCGGGTCGAACGGCTCCCCGGCCCGGCCGTCGTCGTCCACGGGGCGCAGGGAGAGCCGGCCGCCGTCCACCCGCACCAGCACCCGGTGGCCACCGAAGACCGGGCGGACCGTCCAGCCGTCCCCGGTGGGCAGCCGGTCGGCGGGGCGCGGGACGGCCAGGACGACGTCGTGGGGGAGCGGCTCACCCCCGGCGTCCATGCCGTCGGGCTGGTCCCGGGTGCGGCGCAGCAGCCAGTTGTCCTTCCGCCCGCCGGAGCTGCGGTGCAGCAGCACGAAGCGGCCGCGGACGCGCCCGCCGTGCAGGACGAACGCGATCTCGCGGTCGTTCCACTTCTCGGTGTCGTAGCGGCCGTGGTCCCAGATCGCCATCCCGCCGCCGCCGTACTCGCCGCGCGGGATCTCCCCGGAGAACTCGAGGTACTCCAGCGGGTGGTCCTCGGTCCGGACGGCCATCCGGACGGTCTCGGAGTCCTCGGGCAGTCCCTTGGGGACCGCCCACGACGCCAGGACGCCGTCGCGTTCGAGCCGCAGGTCCCAGTGCAGCGCCGTCGCATGGTGCTCCTGGACGACGAACCGGTCGCCGACGGTGCCCGGCGGCCCGGCGTCGTGCTCGGGCACCGGCTCGGGCGTGCGCCGTGCGTCGCGCCGGCGGCGGTACTCGTCGAGGGGCACAGCGGCAGCGTAGTGACCGGCACCGACACCGACCGGGTCGTCGTTATGACAGTTCCGGTGGGGCCGGGACGGCTCGACGTGCGGGGAGTGCCGGTCGAATATACGTTCGACCCATGACCAACGACCACAGCACCGACGCCGTCGACCCCGGGACGGCCGAGAAGGACCCCGCGGACTGGACGACCGGCGACGAGCCGATGACCGGCCCGCAGCGTTCCTACCTGGAGACGCTGCTGCAGCAGGCCGGGCAGGACGCCCCGGAGGACCTGGACAAGCTGACCAAGGCCGAGGCCTCGAAGCGGATCGACGAGCTGCAGGACGCGACCGGCCGCGGCAACTGAGCCGGTCCGGTCAGGGCGCGACGAGTTCCACCTCGAAGCCCTCGGCGTTCTCCGCGAACAGCGCGGTGTGGTCCGGGCCGCCGGCATGCGGGTAGGCCCCGGCGAACAGCTCGGACCACCCGTGCGCGGCGCAGTCCGCGCGCAGCGCGTCGAGCCGGGCGCGGCCGGACACGGCCAGGGCCAGATGGTTCAGACCCGGACGCGTCCGGTCGTGCACGCCGTGGACGGCCGGCGACTGTTCCAGGACCACGTACACGCCCGAGGGGTGGGTCCAGATCCGGCCGCGGTCCCAGCCGTCGTCACGCAGGGTCCAGTCGAGCTCTGTGAGCAGCCAGTGGAACGACGGCGCCGTCCCGGTGAGGTCTCGGGGCCACAGCTCGACATGATGGATGGCGGTGGTCATCGATCCACCTTAGCGTCGAGCCGATAATGCACGTTATGACAGTTCGAGCGGTGCGGGCCTGCGCACCGAGGTGACCCTCCTACCCCCCGAACGGCGTCATGCCGCAAGGATCACCCGGCCCCGGTGCCTCCGAGACCTCCCGGCGTCCTAGGTTGGACGCGTGAAGGTCCTGCTGCTCGAAAACATCCACCCCGGCGCCGCCGAGGCGTTCCGACGCGACGGCTTCGAGGTCGAGACCCGGCCCGGGTCGCTCAGCGGCGACGAGCTGCACGACGCGCTCGCCGGTGTGCAGCTGCTCGGCATCCGCTCCAACACCACGATCACCGCCGAGGTGCTCGACGCCGCCAAGGACCTGCTGGCCGTCGGCTGCTTCTGCATCGGCACCAACCAGGTCGACCTCACCGCGGCCGCCGAGCGCGGCATCGCCGTGTTCAACGCGCCGTACTCGAACACGCGCAGCGTCGTCGAGCTGGTCATCGGTGAAATCGTCGTGCTGGCGCGGCGGCTGACCGAGAAGACCCAGCGGATGCACGAGGGCGTCTGGGACAAGTCCGCCAAGGGCGCGCACGAGTTCCGCGGCCGCACCCTGGGCATCGTCGGCTACGGCAACATCGGCACCCAGCTGTCCAACATGGCCGAGGCCATCGGCCTGCAGGTCGTGTTCTACGACACCGCCGACCGGCTCGCCCACGGCAACGCCCGGCGGATGCCGAGCCTGGACGCGCTGCTGGCCGAGTCCGACGTCGTCTCCATCCACGTCGACGGCCGCCCCGGCAACGCCGGCCTGTTCGGCGCCGAGCAGTTCGCCCGGATGAAGCCCCGCTCGATGTTCATCAACGCCTCGCGCGGCATGGTCACCGACGAGCACGCCCTGCGGGACAACATCCTGTCCGGGCACCTCGCGGGCGCCGCCGTCGACGTGTTCCCGGTCGAGCCCAAGGCCCAGGGCGACGAGTTCGACTCACCCCTGCGCGGCCTGGACAACGTCATCCTGACCCCGCACATCGGCGGGTCGACCCAGGAGGCGCAGGAGGGCATCGGCACCTTCGTCTCGCGCAAGATGCTCGACTTCGTGCAGCTCGGTGCCACTCCCCTGTCGGTGAACCTGCCCAACGTCGGCGCCCCGAACCCGCCCGGGGTGTTCCGGACCGCCTACCTGCACACCAGCACCCCCGGTGTGCTCGCCGACATCAACCGGCTGCTGGCCGACGCCGGCGTCAACGTCGTCGGGCAGTCGCTGTCCACCGGCGGCGACCTCGGCTATGTCCTGACCGACACCGACCAGGTCCTGCCCGAGGACGTGCTCTCGGCGCTCCGTCGGGCCGCCCAGACCGTCTGGCTGCGGTCCTACCGGCTCTGAGCGCTCAGGCGCAGGCGTTCGCGCCGTACTCCTCGACGTCGGAGGGATGCATCGGGCCGTGCACCCCGTGGAAGACGACGAACTCGACGCCGGTCGGGCGGCGGAACAGCCCGCCCGTCCGGCGCCGGTACACCAGCGGCGCGCAGCGGTACCCGAACAGTGCTCGCGCCCACCCCTCGGCCTCGCCGCGCGCCAGCGGCTCCGACCCGGTGACGGCGAGCTCCCAGATCCCCACGCCGGTCGCCGGGGAGCTCCGGTCCGGTGCGGTCGAGGCCACCAGCGTCAGCTCACCGGTCCCCCGCATCGCCGGGACGACGGTCCGCGCGCGGTGCCAGTCGGCCACCGGGTGCGGGTAGGGGTAGGTCAGCAGGCCCTCGCGCAGCGCCGTCACGGGTCCCCCGTGCTGCTCGTGGATCAGCTGTGCCAGGTCCACCGACCGCTTGCGGCGCAGGTCGGCGTTGACCAGACCGGCTTCGACCGTCATCCCCGTGGCCTCATTTCCGTCCCCGCGTCCCGGGACGGACCTCCGGCGCTGAGGCGGCGCGGTGGGGCCCGACGCCCGGGTGGGAGGACCCTCGAACGGTCCGGCGTCGGCACCGTGTTCTACGGCTCGTAGAGCATTCTAGATCACGTGTGGCATCCGGGCGAGAGCGGGATCACATGATCGCCGGATCACACGAGTCGTCGGTAGTGCACGCTCAGCGGATCGACCGGGTAGTCGGCGAACGGCGGGCAGACGGCGAAGCCGAAGCGCTCGTAGAGCCGCCGCGCCGGGGCCCAGTACTCCCCCGCGCCCGTCTCCAGGTACACCGCCCGGTGCCCCCGCCCGCGTGCCGCGTCGAGCAGCCGGGTCAGCACCGCGGCGCCGACGCCGCGACCGCGGGCCCGCTCGGCCGTCCGCATGGACTTGATCTCCGCTGCCGGGTGCTCGGGCACCGACCCGGCCGCCAGCTCGCTCAGCGCGCCGCAGCCGAGGAGGGTGCCGTCGTCGTCGCGGGCGGCCCAGACGGTCACACCGGGCCCGCGGAGTCCGTCGAGGTCGAGCGCGTGTGTGCTCTCCGGCGGCCCCTGGGCGCGCATGTCGGAGAGGTGCCCTGCCAGGAACCGCCGGATCTGCGCTCCGGACAGGTCGTCGACGTCGATCTGCACGTGCTCCATCCTGGACCCTCCCCCGGCGGGCACGGCTCAAGAATTGCTCAAATACCGCGCCGACCCATTCGGCACGCTCCTATCGTCGGTACATCGCACTTTCACCGGCGGCGGGTGGCCGCGTACCGACCGGCGAGGAGAACACCGTGAGCGCAGTCGTCGCAGTACTGCTGGTCATTGTCCTGATCGGCCTCGCCGTCCTGATC
This sequence comes from Pseudonocardia sp. 2-7, assembly GCF_056341085.1. NCBI lineage: Bacteria > Bacillati > Actinomycetota > Actinomycetes > Pseudonocardiales > Pseudonocardiaceae > Pseudonocardia > Pseudonocardia sp. 2-7. The sequence goes on along the minus strand of NZ_CP094507.1, from coordinate 2,860,019 downwards.
GGAACGCTCCGTGAGGTGCGTCCGACCAGGCCGAGTGTGGTCCGGGCGCGGGAGTTCCGCCGTTCCGCCCGGCCGGGCGCCCACGATTAGGAGGACCTCCATCGTTATGCTTCCGGAGATCCCGGGTGAATCCGGGGCGGCGAACCGGGAGGAACTGCAGTGGCGAAGGTCGAGACGATCCGGCTGGTCGACGACATCACCGGCGGCGACGCCGACGAGACCGTCGATTTCGGGCTCGACGGCCGCCGGTTCGAGATCGACCTGACCGCGGACAACGCCGCGGCGCTGCGGGACGCGCTCGCCCCGTTCGTCGGGGTCGCGCGTGCCGCGGGGTCCCCGCGCACCGGACGCAACGCGGGCGTGTCCGCGCCGTCGGCCGGGCGCAGCGGTGCGGACGGCTCGGACACCGCGACCCGCGAGCACAACCGCGCGGTGCGGGCCTGGGCCCGGGAGAACGGCTGGACGCTGTCCGAGCGGGGCCGTATCCCGTCCGAGGTCGTCGAGGCCCACCGCCGCGCCCAGGACGGCGACGCCGCGGGCGACACGCCGCAGGGCCCGGTCACCGACGAGCCCGCCGCCGAGGCCGTGCCGGCAGCCCGGGCCGTCCCGGACCGCGAGACCGGGGACGAGGGGCCCGCGGAGCGCAGGCAGTCCTCCGCGGCTCCCGCGGTCGAGTTCAGCGGCTGACCCCGTTCCCCGGGCCGTCACCGGCCCGGGCCCGCCGTCACCGGCTCGGTGACGGGATGCCCGGCGGCGGCGCCGGCAGCGGACCGGAGCTGTAGAGCCCGGAACGGTCCACGTCGCGACGTTCCAGGGTCGGGGTGACCGCGTTCGGCCGGTACGGCTGGATCGCCTGCACCTTGCCCCAGTCCCGCCCCGGGTCGCCCTCGAGGTAGGTGGGCAGCTCGGTCTGCTTGCCGATCACGGTGATCCAGCCCAGTGGGCCACCGGCCTGCGGGGACGACCACCCCTCCCCGTCGGCACGCATCTGGCTGCCGTCGGCCTGCAGCCGGTAGGCGGGGACCTCGGCGATGCCGCCGGAGGTCCGGAACGGGTGCAGGCACGGGCTGGCGAGCGACACCGGGTACTCGAGGAACATTGGCTGGTCGCCCACCACCTGTGACAACGGCGCCAGCTGGGGCGCCCGCAGCGGCGCGATGGCGAGCCAGCCGTCGGCGCCGAGTGAGTTGTCCTGCACGACCATCCGGACCTCGGTCGCGGCGCGGGCGGTGTCGGGCAGGTCGAAGCGCAGCTCGCGCCACGGCATCTCCTCCACCCGGCCGTCGTCGAGGGTGGTCTGCTCGACGACGCGGACCCGCCCGTCCGACAACCGTGTCGCGTACTGGACGGTGAGCCGGTTCCCGTTGCCCAGGCGCCCGGCCGCGGTGACGACCAGCGGCGTGGTGCCGGCGCGCTGCTCGGCGGTCAGCATCACCCACGGGGTGCGCAGGGTGCCGGTGTTGCGGTCGCCGCGGGGCACGTAGCTGCCGAACGCGGGTGCCGCGTCGCTGCCGAGCCCACCGGACAGGACGTACTCGAACCCGGAGGCGCCGGTGCCGCCGCCGGTCGGCGGGATCCCGTCGCGGACGAAGCCGCTGCCCCCGCTGTTGGGGTCGAGCAGCTGCGCGTCGGGGCTGTTGGCGGGGACCACCCCCGGGGCCAGCGGTGCCGGGGTCGAGGTCGGCTCCCCCGGCGGGGGCGGCGGGGCGACGGTCGGGAGCAACCCGGAGCGGGCCGGAGCGGCCATCCCGGTCGGTTCCGGGGCGGGGGGCAGCACGCCGTCGACGGGGCGGCGCTCGGCGAACACCTGGCTGGCGAGCCCGCAGGACCCGCCGAACGGATGGGACAGCGCGTCGGCGCCCATCGTCCAGGTCCCGGAGCGGTCCTGGACGGCCGAGACCATCGACCACACGTTGAACGTGACCAGCAGCCCGCACAGCACCGCCAGCGGTGCCGAGGTCAGCCGCAGCCGCCGTGTCGCCCGCAGCGCCGATGACGCGTCGCGGCGCCAGTCCCGGGCACGGACCCAGCGGCCCAGCAGCGGGATCCGGCCCAGCGCCCGCTCCACACCCGCCAGCTGGTCGGGGTGACGCTCCTCGCGGATCCCGCGCAGGTGCTCGACACCGGCGCCCGCGGCGAGCAGCAGCGCGACGAGCAGCAGGATCGTGGAGAGTTCGTAGCCGGCGACGGTGACCTGCTCGCCGGCCCAGGGCACGCCCCAGTTGTTCGTGTACCACCACAGGTTCGGCCCGGCCGCGGACAGCGCCGCCACCAGGAACACCGCGGACAGGAACGCGAGCCGGTTGCGCAGCGAGCGCAGGACGTCCGAGCCGGTGGCGATCGCGGCGAGCGCCACCATGCCCGAGCCCAGACCGACCAGATCCCCGAAGTGGTGGGTCCACTTGGTCGGGGTGAGCGCGAAGATCAGCAGCGCGATCACGGTGCTGCCGATGAGGCGCTGGGCGGGCCCGAGCGCGGCACCGGGGATCCGGTTGCGCCGGATCAGCACGACGACGCACGCCAGCAGGCAGAGGATGACCAGCAGGATCGGGAACCGACGGGCGATGGATCCGTCTGCGAGCCCCTCGAACAGGGGCGCGTAGCGCTGGGCGATCTCGGTGTACCAGGGCCAGTCCGGGCCGATGTCGGACCGCAGTCGGGTGGAGTCGACCACCGCTGCCCAGCTCTGGTCCGCCCAGGCGATCATCAGGATCGCGGTGCCGGAGGCCAGCAGCGGGGCGAGAACGGGGACGGCGCCGACCGCCCGCACCCGGGCCGACAGCAGGTGCCACAGCGGACGCACGCCGGCGATGAACGGCGCGATCGCGATCAGCCCGGCCGGGTTCGCCCCGACCGCCATCGACGCCGCGAACAGCCCCAGGGCGACCGGCAGCAGCCGCTGCAGGGCCAGCGCCCGCTCCACGCACACCAGGGCGAGCAGCGAGCACACGACGACGACCGGCTCGGGCCGCAGCCCGGAGTTGTAGGCCATCCAGAACGCCAGGAACACCATGCCCGCGGCCCAGGTGGCGGCGCGGGAGCGGCGGGCCTGACGGCCCAGGCGCGGGAGCAGGCCGCGGGAGACCAGCCACCAGGCCATGATCCCCATCAGCACCGAGGGCAGCCGCAGCCACAGCAGCGAGTCCGAGACCCGCACCCACAGCGCGTAGAGGTCGTAGAACCAGCCGAACGGCGCCTCCGCGGCGTCGTACCAGCGGTAGTAGTTGCCGACGTAGCCCGAGGTGGGGACGTCGCGGACGATGCCGAGGGTGAACCCGTCGTCGGAGGTCTGGCCCCCGATCGCGGCCCACCCGACCAGCACCACGGTGACGATCAGGTCGATCGGCCGGGGCCTCGCACGGGACCACCAGCGGCGCAGCCGCGGCGGCCACCGCCCGGCGAGACCGCCGATGGCGTCGCGGCCCGCCCGGTGCGGGCTGCGGCCCAGGTGCCGGTCGACGCCGGCCAGCGCGAGCAGCGAGCCCAGCAGCGCCACCGCGGCGACGACGGTGGCCGCGGTCTTCCACACCGACGGGCTGGTGTCGAAGCGGGTGTCCGGGGTGATCCGGACCGCGGTGCCGGCCGTCGGGTCGAGCGCGGTGTCCAGGTCGGAGTAGATCCCCACGACCTGCGGCCGCAGGTCCCCCTCGAAGGTCTGCGCCCCGGAGCCCAGGTCGATCGTGGTGGACGTGCCGTCGGAGGTGATCCGGACCTCCGACGGGCCGGCCCGCAGCGGCGCCGTCGCGAGCTGCTGGCCGCGGTCGACCAGCGCCAGCTGGCCGTCGGCGACGGTCAGGACCATCCCGGAGCGGGCGCCCTCCGGCGACTCCGGCGGGACGGTCGACAGCACCGTGGCGGAGCCGTCGGCGCGGTCGTCGAGGCTGCGGATCGCGTCGGCGGGGACGACCACCGACATCGTCTCCGGGCGCAGCGCGACCAGCGGCGCGTTGACGTCGGCGGTGCCGTCCGCCACCGACGGCCAGACGATCGTGGTCGTGTGCTGCACCACGGGCAGGAAGGGCACCGCGACGGCGAGCACGAACGCCAGGAGACCGAGCCGGCCCGCCCAGTGCAGGCGTCGACGGTCGCGGAGCGTGTCGACCGGAGCCGGCGCGGCGACCGTCGCTTCGGAGGTGAGCACCGAACGACGGTAGCGGCCTCGCTCCGCGTGATCCGGGGAGCCCCCGGGGGTGATCAGCCCACCGGGACGCGGTGCCGGTCGCGGAACCGCCTGCCCTGCAGCCACCACCACAGCACACGGGTGATCCAGGGCAGCATCACGTACACCATGACCGGGGTCAGGACGATCGTCGTGACCGCCAGCCGCGGCACGACGGGCCAGTCCGCGAGCAGCGCGCCGAGGGTCACCGTGGCCAGGAGGTTCATCGGGAAGAAGACGAGCCAGATCGTCGTCGCCTGCTTCCAGCGCGGGGGTGTGACCTGGGGCGGGCCGGCCGTCTCCACCGCGGTGGGCTGGTCGAACCAGCCCTCGATCCCGGTGCGGCGCTCGGCCCGGGTCATCTCCGCCAGGCCCTGGGCGGACCCGAGCCACCAGCGGCGCTCGGGGCTCGCCTCCCAGCGCCCGAGCGACTCCGGGGAGTCGAAGCGGGCCAGCATGTGCCACTCGTCGGAGCCGTCGCGGCTGCGGACCCAGCCGCCGCCGAGGAAGCCGGGGAACCCTTCGGCCATGAGCAGGCCGGAGCGGATCCAGGCGGTCATCTCCGCGGCGTGACCGGGGTCGGCGCGACGGGTGAACGAGACCGTGACGGGGTCGCCGCCGGTCGGAGCGGGAGCGGACGCGGCGGCGGGGGTGGTGCCGTCGGCCCGGTCGCGGGTGTCGAGGGACATGCCCCTCATGGTGACCGCCGACCCGGCGGACTCCCAGCCCGGCCGCACGACATCACTCCGGGACACTCTCCGGAGCCCGCTCCCCCGCCGTCCCGCGTCGAGAGGTCCCGCCGTGCCCGTACCCGTCCTGCGCCGGGCCACGGTCCGTGACGTGCCGTCCGTCGTCGCGCTGCTGGCCGACGACCCGCTCGGCGCCACCCGGGAGACCCCGGAGGACCTGGCGCCCTACCTCGCCGCGTTCGCCGAGCTCGACGCCGACCCGCGACACCTGCTCCTGGTCGCCGACGACGACGGCACGGTCGTCGGGACCCTGCAGCTCAGCCTGCTGCCGGGCCTGGCCCGCCGCGGCGCGCTGCGGGCACGGATCGAGGCCGTCCGGGTGGCCGCGGGCCGGCGCGGCGACGGGCTCGGGGCGACCATGGTCCGGTACGCCGTCGACGAGGCCCGTCGACGTGGCGCGGCGCTCGTCCAGCTCACCTCCGACCGGTCCCGTACCGACGCCCACCGGTTCTACGAGCGCCTCGGGTTCCTCCGGACCCACGACGGCTTCAGCCTCCCCCTCACCTGACGGCCGCTCCCCCGGCTCGGCTCGGTCCTGGCGGCTCTGTTGTCGTCGTTTCGACGACCACGAGTAGGCGTCAATGAAACATTGACCTCAGAGGAAACCGAGGCGCCGGCGGCGGGGATCCGGACCACGAGCGGGTCTCGACAGCCGTGGGGGCATTCCGGTTCGCCCCCGTCCGGCCGCGGGAGGTTCAGCGGGCCCTGGACAGGCCCGGTCGTGCGTGGCCGCCGGATGGTCCACCCCCACCGCGGCGGCCCGCACAGGGCCGTCCAGGGCGCTCCCAGCGCCTCCTGGGCCTCCTCCGGCGACGACCGGTACCCCGGGGCACCCGGCGCGTGGCCCGGTCGCCGGTACCGCGGCCGTCGTTGTGGCCCGCTCCCCCGCGACACGCCGGTGTCGCGCAACGGTTGACCGCGCGTACGCGTCAATGAACCATTGACATCATGAGGTACGAGGAAGCGCAGCGCTGGCTGGAACGGGCCGACCCCTCGATCGCGAAGAAGCGGGAGTCCATCACCGAACAGCTGGACGGGATGAAGGAGCGGGCGGCCGACGGCGTCCTCACCCACGACGGGGCGGCCGCCTGGTACGCCCTGGTGCAGGAGATGCGCCGGCTGGCCGACTACTACGAGCGCGACCTGATCCGCACCCTGCGGGCCGGCGGGATGACCTGGAAGGAGGTCGCCGACGCCGTCCAGGCCCAGCTGTCGAGCCGACAGGCGGCCCAGGCCAAGTGGAAACGCCTGGTCGACCCGACCCGGCGGACCACCAACGGGAACATGCGCCGCGGCGGACGTCCCCGCCAGGACCAGGTCCCCCGGCACGACGGGTCCACGGAGCCGGACGGGAGCGCCGGTCAGGATCGGACGGAGTAATCACCCCTCCCCCGGACGGCCCTGTCCGGTGACGGTGCGCAACCTCCGGTGACCGTCGTCGTTGATCCTCGTGACGACGGCACCCGAGGAGGCGGCTGGTGGCTGGACAGGGCAACGACCGGCGCAGGTGGGCGGCGGTCGTCTCGATCGCGGTCGCGGTGTGCACGGTCGGCCTCGCGCTGGTCCCGCCCGCCCAGGCGGCGGCACCGGAGCCCGAGCAGGTCGCCTCGGTGCAGGACCTGCTGGACCCCTCCCCACCCGGGTCGAACGACTGGGGCTGCCGGCCGTCCGAGGCGCACCCGGAGCCGGTCGTCCTCGTCCACGGCCTCTCGGCCAACCAGGGGAACAACTGGGCCTACATGGCCCCGCAGCTGGCCCAGCGCGGTTACTGCGTGTTCTCCCTGACCTACGGCCGCAACCCCCTGGCCCCGCCGCCGCTGACCCAGGTCGGCGGGCTCGCCCCGATGGAGGACAGCGCCGCCGAGCTCGCCGCGTTCGTCGACCGGGTGCGCGGGGCCACCGGTGCCGCGAAGGTCGACATAGTCGGCCACTCCGAGGGTTCGCTGATGCCGAACCACTACGTCCGGTTCCTCGGCGGCGCCGAGAAGGTCCGGCGCTACGTCGGCCTGACCCCGCTCTGGGACGGCACGAACACCGCCGGGCTGGCGTTCCTCGACCGCACCGGTGAGCAGCTCGGCCTCGGCCCGGCGGTCGGCACCGTCCTCGACCCGCTGTGCGCGTCCTGCCGCCAGTTCCTGCACGGCTCGGACTTCCTGCAGCGCATGAACTCCGACGGCGGACCCCGCGCCGACGGCGTCGACTACACGATGATCCTCACCCGCTACGACGAGCTGGTCGTCCCCTACACCTCGGGCCTGCTCGACGGCGCGCACAACATCGTCCTGCAGGACGGCTGCCCCACCGACCTCGCCGAGCACGTCGCCGTCGCGTTCGACCCGGTCACGCTGCAGCACGTGCTCAACGCGCTCGACCCGGCCCATGCGGACCCGGTGCGCTGCCTGCCGGTGGGCCCGGACGCACCCGCCGCATCCTGACCGTGCCACGCTGTCGCCCGTGACGGCGGTGACGACGGCGGAGGACCTGCTCGCGGCGGCCCGGGACGGCGTGGAGGTCGGCTCGGCCGTCCTCGACGAGACCGACCTGCGGGAGACCGACCTCGCCGGGCTGGTCCTGCGGGGCGGTTCGCTCGCCGGGGCCGATCTGCGCGGCGTGCGGCTGGACCGGGCGCGGATCACCGGGACGTCGCTGGCCGGGGCCGATCTGCGCGAGGCGGACCTGACCGACGCCGTGCTCGGCGGGGTCGACCTGTCCGGGGCCCGGCTGGCCGGGGCGACCCTCGGCGACACCCGGTTCACCGGCTGCCGGATGATCGGCACCGTCCTGCGCGGACTGCGTGGGCTGACGGCGTCGTTCGTCCTGGACGACTGCTCGCTGCAGCTGGCCGACCTGCGCGACCTCGCGATGCGCGGGCTGCGGATCGCCGACTGCGACCTCTCCGAGGCCGATCTGTCCGGCGCCGACCTGCGCGACGTCCGGTTCGAGCGGTGCCGGCTGCGCGGCACGGTGCTGCGGTCCACCCGGCTCGACGGCGCCGACCTGCGGGGCTGCGATCTCGGCGAGGTCACCCCCGACACCCCGCGCGAGCTGCGCGGGGCGATCGTCTCCCCCACCCAGGCGGGCGCGATCTGCGCGGCGCTGGGACTGACGGTGCTCGAGCCGTAGGCCGGGTCAGCCGACGGGGCGGTCGAGACCGCCGCGGCGCATTGCGTCGTCGACCTGGCCGGCGATCCACGGGTCCTCGTCGCACTGCGGGCCGGCCGCGGTGAGCGGGCCGAGCCGGACGACGTCCGCGGCGCGGCAGAGCGGCGAGGTGCCGGCGAGTTCGTCGTCGCCGGTCTGGTCGTCGGGGACGACGGGGCGCGAGGCGTCCGCGACCCGGTCCTGCCGGGCCGCCTCGTCGCGGTGGTAGGCGGCGAGCTCGGCGTCCCCGGCGGCGCGGGCCGCGTCGGCCCGGGACCGTGCCTGGTCGCGCAGCTCGGCGGCCACGGTGCTGACCCGGTCCGCGGTCCGTGCGTCGCCCGCGCGGGTGGCGGCGTCGCGGGCCCCGCCGACGGCGTCCAGCACGATCTCACCGCGCCCGGGGACAGCCACGGCGTCGGTCGGGTCGACCGCTGTGCCGTCGACCGTCGTGCCGTCGGCGGCCGCGGCGGTGGGGGTGAGATCCCGGGCCGGGTCCGTGCCGGCGACGCCACCGACGAGGGCGGCCGCCAGACCGGCACCGCCGACCAGCGGGACGGTGCTGAGAAGGGCCAGGCGGCCCGGCGTGGTGCGTGGACGTCGGTGCCGTGCGCTCATCGTGATCGCCTCCTGCACTGTCGGTAGCCGGAGCCGGAGGGGCTCAAACCTGCCTCGCCCGGCCGGGCCTCAGCAGGGGACGATCACGAACCGGACGACACGACAGACGACGCCCTCGGTGCGCGGGGTGTCCCCGGTCGGGGCGGGGGTCGCGGTCCGGGCGTCGTCGGGCGCGGTGCCGGTCGGCGGGGCCGGGGTGGTGGTCGGGGCGGGCGGCGTCGTGGGTGTCCCGGTCGGGGGGACGGCGGCGCGACGGCGCGCGTCGGCCTGCTCCCGGGTCCGTTGCGCGGCACGGTCCTGCGCCGCGCGCTGCTCCGCGGCCAGACGCTCCCGTGCGGCGGCCTCGGCGGCCCGGCGCTCCTCGGCGATCCGGGCCGTGGCCGCCCGCACCGCCCCGTCGGCGACGGCGGCCGCGCGCGTCTCGCGGGCCGCGACCGGTGCCGTGGTGGGCGCGATCCCGGTGCCGGAGCCGTACCAGCGCGACGGCATCGGGATCGAGGAGGCGTCGTCGACGGTCGGGCCGGACGCGAAGGTCGGTACCGGGACGTGGTCGTCGACCCGCTGGTCCGCCGGAGCGACCCCGCCGAGGACCCCGGTCCCGAGGAGACCCGCGACGGCGACCGACGCGACCAGCACCACCGGGACGACCCCGGCCAGGGTCACGCGGAGACGCCGGCGGCCCCGCGGCGGCCGGGCCCGGCCCTCGACCGGTCGTGGCGCGTCCCACGGGCCGACGGGCGCCGTCGCGGTCGCGCCCCGGGAGCGGGCAGCGGAGCTCGGCCACACCTCGGGCCCGGCGGGGTCCGGGCCGGCCGGGCCGGGCCCGCCCGGCATCCGGTGCCGGCCGGTCACGTGGTGGAGCCGCTCGCCGTGCGCATGGGGTGATCGTCACCGGCGGACGGCGGTACGGCCATGCACCGAATGGGTGTGTCGCCGTCGCAGGCCGTCCCGGTGGGGTGAACTGCGCGCCGCCCGGACGGGCGGCCGGGCTCAGCCCCCGAGCAGCGACAGCGCGGGTCCGGGCACCCGGACGTCGACGGGCGGGGTCTCGGCGATCCGCAGGCGCAGCCGGAGCAGCGCCCCGTCCGCGGCGCCGGTGTCCGGGTCGGCCGGTGTGACGGTGCCCGGGGAGACACCGGAGGAACCGCTGCCGGCCGGGTCGTCGTCCGGCGGCGCGGCGGACCGTGGGGCGGCCTGGGGCGGGACGGCCACGCGCGGGGCGGGCACCACCGGCCGCGGGACCGTCGGCCGGGACGGGGCGGACCATCCGGTGTCGTCGCCGGGTGCGGTGTCGTCGGCCGGGGGCGTGTCGTCCGGGGCGGTGTCGTCCGGGGCGGTGTCGTCCGGGGCGGTGTCGTCCGGAGCGGTGTCGTCCGGAGCGGTGACCTGGCCGGGCGCCGGCGCAGTGCCCGTGCCGGGCGCGACCGCGAGGGGTCCGGGCGCGGTGCGGTCAGCCGGGCCCGCCGGAGCGGGGCCGTCCGCCCCGCCGGTCGTCGACGGCGGTGCGGCGGCGCGCGACGCACCACCCCCGCCGGACCGGACCGGGCCGGACCCGCCGGTGGCCGTACCCGGCGACCCCGGCTCCCGGGGCGACCCCGCCGTGGCTTTCCGGGGTGCGGCGGCCGCGGCGTCGGCGGCCGCCCGCACCGGTGCCTGCGCGAGCGGTGCCGGGTCGGCCATCCGCGCCGGGGAGCCACCGCCGGGCACGGCGGGACCGGCGGCGAGCGGCGCGGCCGGGCGGGGGCCGGTCTGCTCCCCCTGCTCTCCCTGCGCCGCGACGGGCTGCTCCCCCGGCGTCACGGTGACGACGACCGCCGCGGCGACTGCGATCGCCCCGACCACGGGGACCGTCACGGCCAGGACCCGCCTGACCAGTCCGGCCCCCGCCGCCCTCCGGTGCCTGCCGCTCATCGCTCGGTCCTCCCCCACGTCCGGTACCGCCCCGCGTCACCGAGCGTCGAGTCTGGACCAGACGGCGCTGCGGGGCCAGCCCGAACGGGTGAGCAGGAACGGTGTCACCGCTCCAGTGCGCTGTGCATCCGCGCGAGCCGGTCCGTGCGCTCGGCCCGCAGCGACAGCGCCGTCTCCAGGTCGACCGCCACGAACCGGGTGCGGGTGCGCGGCGCCGACTGGGCGACGACGTCGAGGTCCCCGGAGATCACCGTCGCCACCATCATGTAGCCGCCGCCGGACACCGCGTCCCGGTGCAGCACGATCGGCTCCACACCGCCCGGGACCTGGATGGAGCCGATCGGGTAGGGCGAGTCGACGATGTTCGACGGGTCCTGGCCCGCCCCGAACGGCGGCTCACGGTCGACGGTCTCCAGCTCCCCGCCGGTGTAGCGGAACCCGATCCGGTCCGCGACCGGGGTCAGCGTCCACGTGGTGTCGAGGAAGGTGGCGCGGCCCCGGTCGGTGAGCCGGTGGTCGTAGAGCCCCATCACGACCCGGACCTCGACGTCCTTCGCGAGCGACGGCCGCAGGTCCTCGGGTACGACGAGCCCGGCCCGGCCGGTGCCGGACCCGACGGGCAGGACGTCGCCCTCGGCCAGCGGCCGGCCGTCGAGCCCGCCCAGGGCGCCGAGCGCGTACGTGGCGCGGCTGCCGAGCTTCTCCGGCACGTCGATCCCGCCGGACACCGCGAGGTAGGCCCGTGCGCCGGCCTTGAGGTAGTCGAAGGCCAGCACGTCGCCCTCGGCGACGTCGAAGGACTCCCAGACGGGCACCGCCGACCCGTTGACCTTCGGGGCGATCGTCGCCCCGGCGACGGCGAGGGTCGCCGGGCCGGTGAACACCAGCTCCGGGCCCATGTAGACGATCTCCAGTGCGGCGGCGCCGTCCGGGTTCCCGACCAGCGCGTTCGCGCAGGTCAGCGAGTACTGGTCCAGCGCGCCCGACGGCGGGATGCCCAGGTGGTAGTAGCCGGAGCGGCCACCGTCCTGCACGGTGGTGGACAGACCGGGCTTGCGGACCTCGATGCGTGTCACGCGAGCACCTCCAGCAGGCGCTTGTTGTAGCCGTCGGGGTCGTCGAGGAACGGTTGCAGGTCGAACGCCACCGGACGGGCGGTGATCCGGTACTCCCCCGCCTCGGCGGCGGCGTGGAGCTGGTCGTACTCGTCGCGGTCGATGCCGCGGAACTTGACCATGTCCCCGGGCCGCATGAACACCATGTGCTCGGTGAAGTCGGGCTTGCTCTGGGTCGGGTCGTAGATCGGCGCCGGGGTGATGCCGAACATCTGGTAGCCCCCGGCGCCGCGCACCGAGTAGATGCAGGAGAAGCAGCCGCCGTAGCCGACGGTCTGCTTGGGGGTGTCGGTGCGCGGACGCAGGTACTTCGGCACCACGATCTGCCGGTCCCGGGGCACCATCTGGTACTTGAACGGCAGCCCGGCGCTCACGCTGTCGCTGCCGGGCGCGACCCTGCTGCGGGCCAACGCGCTGAAGAACGTGCTGACCTGGGCGGCGAACGCCGTCGCCGCGGTCGGGTTCGCGGTCCTCGGCGACGTCGCGTGGGCCGCGGTGCCCGCGCTGGCCCTGGGCCTGCTCATCGGCGGCCGGCTCGGCCCGGTCGTGGCCCGGCGTCTCCCGGCCCGCCTGGTCCGGATCGGCATCGCGGTCGCGGGCCTCGGCCTGGCCCTGCGGCTGTTCGTCCAGGCCTGGCTCTGAGCGGTCCGGCGTGGCCCTGCGCCACGCCGTGGGCGGGCCCTCAGCCCCGGCGGTACTCCAGCATCGCGGTGACCGGGCCGTCGGTGCGGTGCCCGTGGCGGCGCAGCCAGCCGTCGAGCTTGCCCTGCACCGTCGGCAGGTCCGGGCGCCGGTGCGGCTCGGTGCGCATCGCCTGCTTGAGCAGCGCCAGGTGTGCGGTGCGGCTCGGCAGGTGGGTGAGCTTCGCCCCCGCCGCGGCCGCCCGCAGCCCGGCGACGGCGTCGGCGGACTCCCCGCGCGGTGGGTGCCCGCTCAGCGCGAACGACACCGCCGCCGCGAGCTGCCAGGCGTCGGAGGCGGGCGAGGCGGGCTTCCCGGCCGCGGCCTCCGGCGCCAGGTAGTCCGGCGTGCCCAGGACGTAGCCGGTCTGGGTCAGCGTGGAGTCGCCCTGCTTGCGCGCGATCCCGAAGTCGATCAGGTGCGGGTGCCCCTGCGGGTCGACGACGATGTTGCCGGGCTTGATGTCGCGGTGCAGCACCCCGGCACGGTGCGCGGTGTGCAGGGCGCCGGCGATGCCGGTCCAGATGCGGGCCGCGGAGATGTCGTCCACCGGGCCCTGCTCGCCGACGAGCTGGCCCAGGGACATGCCGTCGACGTACTGCATGACGATGACCAGCCCGTCCATGCCCTGCAGGCCCGGGTCGGACGAGGCGTGCAGCAGGTCGTGGATCTGCACGCAGCAGGGGTGGCGCAGCGCGCCGAGCGCGGCGGCCTCCCGGCGGATGCGCTCCTCGGTCTCCGGGTCCGCGGCGTGCGCGGACTTGACCGCGACGGTGTGGCCGAGCTTGGCGTCGTGGGCCAGCCAGACCCCGCCGAAACCACCGGCACCGAGGCGGCGCATCAGCCGGAACCGGGGCGCCCGCGGCGGACCGCCCGCCACGGGTGCGACGAGCGTGGGCCGGCGCGGCGGCCCCGCCGGGGGCCGTCCCGCACCGGAGACCGGGCCGCGGGCCGCTCCCGGCACCGGGCCGCGCAGCGGACCCGCGGCGGGGTGCGCGGCCGGGCCGGTGAACGGCGGCGGTCCGGCGGGCGGGCGCCCGGCCGGGCCGGGGGCGTACCCGGCGGGCGGCGGCGCGCCGTACCCGGACGGCGGGCGGGGCGCGGCGGCGAACCCGGCATAGGGCGCGGACTGCTCGACCGAGGACGGCCCGCGGGTGCCGTTCGTCCCGGCGGTGCCCGGGGTCTCGCGGGCGGAGAAGCGCTGGGCGAGCCGCTCGGCGACGCTGGGCGTCGCGGCGGCGCCGGACTGCGGGGCGAGCCCGTCGCCGCCACCGCGCCCGGCCCGCGACGACCCGGTGCCGGTGCGTCCCGCGGCGGGTGGCTCGGCGCGGCGCGGCGGCGCGTCGCGCCCGGCGCGGATCCGCTCGACCGTCGCCCGCGACGGTGCGGGGAACAGCGGGACGATCAGCACCCCGGCCAGGCTCGCGGCGAGGATGCCGACCCACAGGTGCTCGGCGGTGCCCGCGGGGACCCCGCCGGTCAGCACGATCAGCGCGAACAGCGGGAGCCAGAAGAACTTGGCGGGCCAGCGGGGCCCGCGACGCAGCGCGGTGCGCGCCTGGACCGCGACGAGCACGGTCGCGAGCAGCGGCACGACGCCGAGCAGGGCGACGGAGGTGACCGAGGTGACGACGTCCCCGCCGATGGACCCGGCCACGGTGCCGCGGCCCAGGTAGCTGCTCTGGGTCCCGACGACGCTGCAGGTCTCGACCCGGATCGACGAGGTGGCCGACGAGCTCAGCCCGGGGACGGCCGGCACGCCGGCGGTGGCACGGCTGAACACCCCGCCCGCCCCGACGAACACCGCCAGCGGGAGCAGGCCCGCCGACAGCACTCCGATCCCGGCCAGCAGCACGGACTCGGCCGAGCCGTAGCCCGACGAGGACCCGGAGCCGATCCCCCGGCGCAGCAGCGCGACCAGCGCCGCACCCGCGGTGGGCAGCAGCCCCGTCAGCACGCCGAGCGCGGTGACCGACCAGGCCCAGTCCCCCGGGCACACGTCCGGCACACCGAGCCCGCGGATGCCCTCCAGAACCCCGGCGACGAGCGCCACCAGCGCGTCCACGCCCGTCCTCACCCCCGAACTCGCTCCGGGTGCGGCCACCCGGACTGCCCACTATCGCATCACCCGGGTGGGGCCCGGCGGAGCAGCGGGTGCACGGGGGCGCGCGCGGGCGGGTGCAGCGGGGTCAGCGCACGAAGAGGTCCAGGTCGGTGTTGAACCGGTCGAGCAGCTCGGCCAGGGAGTCGCGGTCGTGGGTCGGCCAGTGCGCGATGACCTCGCGCAGCGGCGCCAGGCGGGCCTCGCGGACCTGCTCCCGGGCGGCGAGGCCGGCCGGGGTCAGGGTGACGCTGACCGAGCGGGGGTCGCGCTCGTGCGGGGACACGTCGACCAGGCCGGCCCGCGACAAGCGCGAGACCTGGCGGCTGGCGGTGGGCTTGGAGACGCCCAGCTTGCCGGTCAGCGCGGTGAGCGAGAGGGCGCCCTCGTCGTCGAGCAGCATGAGGACCGGGTAGGTGTAGCGGTCCACGGCGTCGTTCGCGCCGTAGCCGTGGGACCACACCGACTCCATGGTGCGGCGGACCAGCAGCGTGATCTGCTTCTCCAGCGAGTGCAGCGGGTCCTGGGTCGCCGTGGCGAGACCGCCGGCCGCCACGGTTGCGTCGTCGTCAATCGGGCCAATCGGACGTTCCGTCATGATTCGCATGCTACACAGGTTGCGGACTGCAACATTGACGATCGCAATCACGTAAGCGGATCGAAAGGTTCGTGCGCCTTCACGCAACGATGCTGCGCCGAACGGGTGTGATCAGCGACGCCTGTCGTCGAAAGTGCTGGACGAACCGCCCATCACCGGACGGAGCGCCCACGTCGTGTTACCCACGTGTTGCGGCTCGCAATCATTAGCGTTGCAATCGATCTTACCGGGCGGCGCGGCCCGGGCCACGAGATCGAGGAGGCGCTCAACCGTGTGCGGAATCTGCGGCTGGATCGACTACCGACACGACCTGGGGGCGGACGAGCACGCCCGCACCCTCGCGGCGATGAACGAGACGATGTCCTGCCGCGGACCGGACCAGCAGGGCGTGTGGGCCCAGGGTCCGGCGGCGCTGTGCCACCGCAGGCTCGCGGTCATCGACATCGAGGGCGGCCGCCAGCCGATGACCCTCGACGAGGGCGGGGCCCCCGCCCTGCACATGGTCTACTCCGGCGAGACCTACAACTTCCGCGAGCTGCGCGAGCAGCTCGCCGCCGCCGGGCACCGGTTCCGGACCTCCAGCGACACCGAGGTCGTGCTGCGGGCGCACCGCGAGTGGGGTGCGAAGGACCCACGGGACGTCGCCCGCCGACTCAACGGCATGTTCGCCTACGCCCTGTGGGACTCCGGCACGAACGAGCTGGTGCTGGTGCGTGACCGCCTGGGCATCAAGCCGCTGTACTACTACCCCACCCCGCACGGGGTGCTGTTCGGCTCCGAGCCCAAGGCGATCCTGGCCAACCCCGAGGCCGAGCGGGTCGTCGACGCCGAGGGCCTGCGCCGGGCGCTGGCGTTCGTCTCCGACATGTCCAACGCGGTGTTCCGCGGCATGCGCGAGGTCCCGCCCGGCTGCGTCGTGCGGGTCTCGCGGGACGGCGGCGTCCGCGAGGAGCGCTACTGGCAGCTCACCGACACCGGGCACACCGACGACGTCGACACCACCGTGCACCACGTCCGCGAGCTGCTCGAGGACACCGCGCTGCGCCAGCTCTACGCCGACGTCCCGCTGTGCTCGCTGCTCTCGGGCGGGCTGGACTCCTCGGCGCTCACCGCGCTGGCCGCGAAGCACGTCGACGGCACCGTGCGGTCCTTCGCGGTGGACTTCGTCGGCTACGCCGACAACTTCGTCGCCGACGACGCGCGCGGCACCCCCGACTCCCCCTACGTGCACGAGGTCGCCGAGTACGTCGGGACCTCGCACCGCGACATCGTGCTGCGCACCGAGGACATGATGGACCCGGCCGTGCGCCGGGCCACGGTGCACGCCCGCGACCTGCCCGCCGGCATCGGCGACATGGACTCGTCGCTGTACCTGCTGTTCTCCGCGATCCGCAAGGAGTCCACGGTCGCGCTGTCCGGGGAGTCCGCCGACGAGGTGTTCGGCGGCTACCGCGACTTCCACGACCCGGAGACCGTCGCCGCGGACACCTTCCCGTGGCTGGCCGGGCGGATGATGAACGCCGACCAGTCCGACCCCGGGCTGTTCGACCGGGCCCTGTGGGACAAGCTCGACGTCCCCGGCTACCTCGACGACCAATACCGGGCCGCGCTCGCCGAGGTGCCGGAGCTGACCGGCCCGGCCGCCGACGACCCGCACGAGCGCCGGATGCGCGAGATCTGCTACCTCTACCTGACCCGCTGGCTGCCGGTGCTGCTGGACCGCAAGGACCGGATGAGCATGGCCGTCGGGCTCGAGGTGCGGGTCCCGTTCTGCGACCACCGCCTCGTCGAGTACGTCTTCGGCACGCCGTGGGCGCACAAGAACTTCGACGGGCGCGAGAAGTCGCTACTGCGCCACGCCACCTCCGACCTGCTGCCCGAGTCGGTGGTGCAGCGGGTCAAGAGCCCCTACCCCTCCACCCAGGACGACTCCTACGAGAAGTCGCTGCGCGACCAGGTCGCCGAGATCGTCGGGCAGGGCGACGACGCGCCCGTCGCGCCGCTGGTGGACCGGGCGGCGGTGCGGCGCAGGCTCGACGAGGGCGGTGGCCACGAGGCCAACTCGATGGGCCGCCGGATGCAGCTGGAACGCATCATCGACCTCAACACCTGGATCGGCGACTACGACGTGCAACTCTCGCTGTAGCCCCGTGGCAGGTTCTCCCCGTGGGTGGTTGTGTGGGTACCGACCCGCACGACCACCCACGAGGTGAGGCCACATGGGACTGACCCGCACCGACGGCCCGCTGTCGCCGTACGCGCCGACCACGGTGAACTACGCGATCGACGGCCCGCCGCACAAGCTGCTCATGCATCCGTTCCCGAGGCGGGTGCGGGCGGAGTTCGCCGGGCGCACCGTGCTCGACACCCGCGGCGGGTTCCTCGTCCACGAGTCGAACCTGCTGCCCGTGCTCTACGTCCCCGAGACCGACCTCGACCAGGACGTGCTGGTCGCCACCGACCACACCACGCACTGCCCGTTCAAGGGCGACGCGTCCTACCGGTCGCTCGTCGTGGGCGACCGGATCGCCGAGAACGCCGTCTGGCACTACCCCGAGCCCGTGGCGGCCGCACCCTGGCTGCGCGGGCTCGCCGCGGTGTACTGGAACGCCGCCGACGCCTGGTACGACGAGGACGAGCAGGTCTTCGCCCACCTCACCGACCCCTACACCCGGGTCGACGTGCGCCCGACCCACCGCGAGGTCGTGGTCACCCACGTCGCGACCGACGGCGTCGAGACGGTGCTGGCCCGCTCGGAGCACCCGTGGGTGCTGTCGGAGACCGGGCTGCCGAACCGCTGGTACCTGCCCGCCGCCGACGTCGCCGTCCCGACCACGCCGAGCGGGCTGCGCACCCGCTGCCCCTACAAGGGCGAGGCGCACTACGAGCACGCCGACCTGCCCGGCGGGACCCGGCTGGCCGAGGTGTTCTGGCACTACCCCGACCCGCTGCCGGAGTCGGCGCGGGTCGCGGGACTGCGGTCCGTCGCGGGCGGCAGCCGGGACGACGGCTCCCGGGTCGTGGTCACCGTCGACGGCGCCGAGGCCTGAGGGGATCCGGCAGCGCTCAGTCCTCGTCGGCGACGATCAGGGCCTCGATCGCGGGCAGCGCGGCCTCCAGCGCGGCGCGCTGGGCGGCGTCGAGCCGGTCGAGCCGGCGGGCGACCAGCGCGGTGCGCTGGCTGCGGACCTCGCGCAGCCGGTCGAGCCCGTCGGCGGAGATCGAGATGAGCACGCCGCGGGCGTCGCCCGGGGCCGCCGCGCGCTCGACCATGCCCTGGTCGTCCAGCGCGGACAGCACCCGGGACATCGTCGGTGCGGTCACGCCCTCCCGACGGGCCAGCTCCGACAGGCGCAGCGGGCCGTGCTGCTCGACGGTGACCAGGGTCGACAGCTGCAACGGCGGCAGCGACTCGGAGCCGTCGATGCGGATCCGGCGGTTCAGCCGGCCCACGGCCAGCCGCAGCCGGGATGCCACCTCGTCGTCGCTCGTCTCGAAGCGGCTCGACACCACGGTGCCGCCGGAGCCGCCGGACTCGCTGCCCGATCCCTCACTCATCGCCCCATTCTGCCAAAGAAGTGATGAGCAATGGCATCGGCCCTCGGAGCGGCGGGGTCGTGGAAGGGTCGGGGAGATGGAGACCCCCGACCCCGTCGCCCTCGCCGGCTCGCTGATCGCCCTCGACACCCGGGGCGGCGGGGAGCGCGCGGCCGCCGACCTGCTCGCCGGCCTGCTCGACGACGGCGGCTTCACCGTGCGCACCGAGCCCGACCCGGCCGACCCGGCGCGGGCGAACCTGGTGGCGCGCCGCGGCGACGGCCGCCCGCCGGTGACCCTCACCGGGCACCTCGACACCGTCCCCGCCGACCCGGCGGGCTGGTCGTTCGACCCGCACGCCGGTGACGTCGTCGACGGGCGGCTGCGCGGGCGCGGCAGCACCGACATGAAGGCCGGGGTCGCGGCGCTCGTCGTCGCGGCGCTGCGCAGCGACCCGGCCACCCCGCTGCAGCTGGTGTTCACCTTCGGCGAGGAGACCGGCGGCGACGGCGCCCGCCTGCTCACCGGCCTGGAGCCGTCACCGCTGCTGGTGGTGGCCGAGCCGACCGCCAACCGGGTGCTGCACGGCCACAAGGGCGTGCTGTGGCTGCGGCTGGTGCAGCACGGGGTCGGCGCCCACGGGTCGCGCCCCGAGCTGGGCGACAACGCACTCGTCGCGCTCGGCCGGGTCGCGGCGGCGCTGCACGACCACACCTGGCCCGTCAGCGCCACGCACGGCGCCGCCACGGCCAACCCCGGGACGCTGCACGCCGGGCTGCAGCCCAACCTGGTGCCCGACCGCGCCGAGCTGGAGGTCGACCTGCGCCTGGTCCCCGGCCTGGACGCCGCCACCGCCCGCGACGAGGTCGCCGGGATCGCCCGCGCCGCGCTGGCCGCCACCCCCCACCGCGGCGTCCCGGACGTCGAGGTCCGCCTGGACCTGCCCGCCGTCGCGACCGACCCGGCCGACCCGCGGGCGGCCGCGGCCGCGACGGTGCTCGGGTACGGCGGGCCGGCGGCGTACGCGTCCTACTTCACCGACGCGTCGGTGCTCGTCGGGGCGCTCGGGGACCCGGCGGTGCTGGTGTACGGGCCCGGCGACCCCGAGCTGGCGCACGTCACCGACGAGACCTGCTCCGCGGCCCGGGTCGGCGAGGCCGCCGACGCCCTGGTCCCGGCGCTGGTCAGAGCTTGCGCAGCCGCACCCGCGTGACGTCGTGGCTCGGCCCCTTGGTCAGCACCGCGCTGGCCCGTGAGCGGGTGGGCAGCACGTTCTGCTCCAGGTTGGGCTGGTTGATCGTCGCCCAGATGTGCTCGGCCCGGGCCACGGCCGCGTCGTGGTCGAGCTCGGCGTAGCGGCGGAAGAACGACTGCGGGTCCCGGAACGCGGTCTCGCGCAGCCGCAGGAACCGCTCCACGTACCAGCGGCGGACGTCGGCCGTGGCGGCGTCGACGTAGACCGAGAAGTCGATGAAGTCCGACACGGTCAGCGCGCCCGCGACCGCGGGCTGGAGCACGTTGAGGCCCTCGACGATGAGGATGTCGGGGCTGCGGACCACGAGCTGGGAGTCGGGCACGATGTCGTAGACCAGGTGCGAGTAGACCGGGGCGCTCACCTCGGGGCGGCCCCCCTTGATCTCGGAGACGAACCGCAGCAGCTTGCGGCGGTCGTAGGACTCCGGGAAGCCCTTGCGCTCCATCAGCCCGCGGTCCTGCAGCTCGGCGTTGGGGTAGAGGAACCCGTCGGTGGTGACCAGCTGCACGTCGGGGTGCTCCGGGGAGCGGGCCAGCAGCAGGCGCAGCAGCCGCGCGGTGGTCGACTTGCCGACCGCGACCGAGCCGGCGATCCCGATCACGAACGGGGTGCGGGCCCCGCCCGAGCCGAGGAAGCGCCGGTAGGCCCGGTAGAGCCGCCCGCCCTCCTCCACGTGCAGGTTGAGCAGCCGCGACAGCGGCAGGTATACCTCGCGGACCTCGTCGAGGTCGACGAAGTCGCCGTAGCTGCGCAGCTGCTCGAGCTCCTGGGCCGACAGCGGCACCGTGGTCGAGGACGCGAGCTGCGCCCAGGAGCGGCGGTCGAAGTCCACGAACGGTGAGGCGCTCCCCCGGGCCAGCCCGGAGCTGCGCCGGCCGCCGTACTGCGGGGGCGCCGCGGCCGCGCGGGTCGCGCGCTCCGACGGGGGCGTCGGCTGCGGGGCGCTCACCGCTGCGCCGCGGTCGGGGCCCCGGCCACCGGCCCCCGGCGGCCGTCCGGGGGACCCGGTGGCGCGGGGAGCGGTGCGGAGGGCGACGTCGCCGTGGTCATGGCTGACCAACCTAGACCCCGGTCACGGCCCGGATCACCGTCGGGACGCCGTGAGATCACTCGCAGCTCCCGTCGGGCGGGCCGGGCGCGGCCGCCGTATCGTCGTGCACCGTTTCTCCCTGATGGAGGCCCTGAGCTCCGTGTCCGTCCTGCTCTCCTGTCTCGGGCTGCTCGCGGTCGTCGCGCTCACCCTGGGAACCGCCGTCTCCGTCGCCTCGGAGTTCTCCCTCACCGCGCTCGAGCGCAGCCGCATCGACGCCGCCGTCGCCCGCAGCGACGACCGGCGGACCCGCTCGGTGCAGCGGGCGCACGCGGGCCTGTCGTTCCAGCTGTCGGGCTGCCAGCTTGGCATCACCGCCACCACCCTGGCCACCGGCTACATCGCCGAGCCCGCCGTCGCCGAGCTGATCCGGCCGGTGCTGGAGGCCGTCGGGCTGCCCGCCGGGATCGCCTCGGGCACCGCCACCGTGCTGTCGCTGGTCCTGGCGACGGTGCTGTCGATGGTGTTCGGCGAGCTGGTCCCGAAGAACCTCGCCATCGCCCACCCGATGGAGGTGGCGCGCTCGGTGGTGTGGCTGCAGGCCGGGTTCGCCGCGGCGTTCCGCTGGCTCATCACCGGCCTGAACACCGCGGCCAACGCCATCGTGCGCCGCCTCGGCATCGAGCCGGCCGAGGAGCTGCGCTCGGCCCGCTCCCCCGGCGAGCTGAGCTCGCTGGTCCGGGCCAGCGCCGAGAGCGGCAGCATCGACCCGGGCACCGCGGTGCTGCTGGAGCGCTCGCTGCGCTTCACCGACCGCGTCGCCGAGGACCTGATGACCCCGCGCGTGCGGGTGGAGACCATCGACGCCACCGACACCGTGACCGACCTGGTGGCGCTGGCCCGCCGGTCCGGGTTCTCCCGGTTCCCGGTCGTGGACGGCGACCCGGACGTCCCGCTGGGGCTGGTGCACGTCAAGCAGGCGTTCTCGGTCCCGCCGGCCCGCCGCGCCGACACCGCGGTGCGGGACCTGGCCCGGCCGGTCGAGACCGTGCCGTCGTCGCTGGACGGTGACGAGCTCATGACCCGGCTGCGGGCGGCCGGGCTGCAGACCGCCGTCGTCGTCGACGAGTACGGCGGCACCGCGGGCCTGGTGACCATGGAGGACCTGGTGGAGGAGATCGTCGGCGACGTCCGCGACGAGCACGACCGCGGCGAGCAGAACCGGGTGCGCCGCCTCGGCGACGGGGTGTGGGCACTGTCCGGGCTGATGCGCGACGACGAGGTCGACGAGGCCACCGGCTTCCGGATGCCGCACGGGGAGTACGAGACCCTCGCCGGCCTGGTCGTGGCCCGGCTGGGCCGCATCCCCGACGTCGGCGACGCCGTCGAGGTCGACGGGTGGACCCTCGAGGTCCTGCGCCGCGACCGCAACCGGGTCGCCGAGGTCCGGGTGGGCCGCACCACCGACCGCGCCACCGACCGCACCGCGGCGCACGGGGCGGTGCCGGCGTGAACGACCTGATCGCACTGCTCGCCGCCGTCGCCCTGCTCGGGGTGAACGCGTTCTTCGTCGCTGCGGAGTTCGCACTGATCTCCGCCCGCAAGGACCGCCTGGAGGCCATGGCCGACGGCGGGTCCGCCGGGGCGCGCCGCGTGCTCGACGCCTCGCACGACCTGTCCCGGATGCTCGCGGCCTCCCAGCTGGGCATCACCATCGCCTCGCTGCTGCTCGGCCGGCTCGGCGAGCCCGCCGTCGCGCACCTCATCGACGGGCCGCTCGCCGCCGTCGGGGTGCCGGAGGCGTTCGCCTACCCGGTCGCGTTCGCGGTGTCGCTGATGATCGTCGTCGTCGCGCACATGATGCTCGGCGAGATGGTGCCGAAGAACATCTCGATCGCCGGTCCCGAACGCGCGGCGATCCTGCTGGTCCCGCCGTTCCTGGTGTGGACCCGGGTCACCCGCCCGTTCATCGACCTGTTTAACGCGATGGCCAACGGCACCCTGCGCCTGGTCGGGGTGACCCCGCGCGACGAGCTGGAGACCGCGTTCACCACCGGCGAGCTCGCCGAGATGCTGGGCGACTCGCGCCGGGAGGGCCTGCTCGACGACTCCGAGAGCTCCCGGATCGAGCGGACCCTGTCCTCGGCGGAGGCGACCGTCTCCGACGTCGTCGTCGCGCTGGAGGACCTGGTCTGCCTCGACGCGGGCCCCGGCGGGTCGACGACGGTCGCCGCGCTCACCGAGGCCGTGGAGCGGACCGGGTACTCCCGCTTCCCGATCCGCGGCGCCCAGGGCAGGCTCACCGGGTACCTGCACGTCAAGGACGTGCTGGACCTCGCCGACTCCGAGTCGGCGACGATCCCGCCGCAGCGGGTGCGCAGCCTGCCCTCGGTCCCGGCCTCGGCCCGCCTGGACGAGGCGCTGGCGACGCTGCGGGCGGCCCGGGCACACCTGGCCCGCGCCGTCGACGGGCACGACACCACCGTCGGCATGGTCACCATGGAGGACCTCACCGAGGCGTTCGTCGGCAGCGTCCGCGACGCCACCCACGCCCCCGGCACCCCGACCTGACCCGGGCGGGTCGTACCGTCGGACACCGTGCCCACGCCCTCCGCCCCCACCGCCGCCGTGCCCGTCCTCGACGGCGCCGCGTGGCGGGCGCGGGCGGCGGCGCACCGGGAGCGGGTCGCGGTGTGGACCGTGCCGCACCGCGAGCGGCGACGGCACGGCGAGCCGCACCCGGTGTGGGACTTCCTGTTCACCTACTACTCCCACCGCCCCGCCCAGCTGGAGCGCTGGGACCCGGGTCCCGGGGTGGCGCTTGCCGACGCCGCGGAGCTCGCCGACCGCCCCGGCCACGTCACCCGGCCCGACGGCACGGTGCTGTTCGACCCCGCGGCGGCGCCGGCGCGGCTGCGGACGACGGCGGCGTTCGTGCACCGGCTGCTCACCGCCACCCGCTCCCGGGCGCCGCGGCTGGGCTGCTTCGGCCTGCACGAGTGGGCGATGGTCTACCGCACCGACGACGCCCGGCACCGCGACACGGTGCCGCTGCGCCTCGGGCGGGCGGGCACCGACGCCGTCGTCGAGTCGGCGCGGATCAGCTGCACCCACTACGACGCCTACCGGTTCTTCACCGACGCCGCGGCCCCGCGCAACGAGCTCGTCCCGACCCGGGAGCGGCAGGTCGAGATGGAGCAGCCGGGCTGTCTGCACGCGACGATGGACCTCTACAAGTGGGCCTACAAGCTCGCCCCGGCGGTGCCGTCGGAGGTCGTGGCCGACTGCTTCGCCCTGGCCGCGGACGTGCGCGAGCTGGACATGCGGGCCTCCCCCTACGACCTGTCCGGCCACGGGTTCGACCCGGTGCCGATCGAGACGCCCGCCGGGCGCGCCGAGTACGCCCGCGCCCAGGCCGGGTTCGCCGAGCGGGCGGCGCCGCTGCGCGAGGAGCTGATCGACCTCGCGGGGCGCCTCGCCGGGGCCGGTGACCGGCCCGGGAACGACGACGGGGCCGCCGGGGAGGTCCCCGGCGGCCCCGCGACCGCGTAGCGGCTCAGCTCGCGACGAGCTCGTCCAGCAGGCCGTTGCGGGCCGAGGCGACCAGGTCGGCGAACTGGTCCACGCTCATCTGCACGCGCTGGCCGAAGTCGTCGGTGACCACGATGCGCTTCTCCGGCGCGGCGGCGTCGTCGACGTACAGCTCGGGGCATCCGCAGTTGCAGCTGCCGCAGAAGGTGGCGATGTGTCGCACTCGGGTGCTCCTCGTCGTCGGTCCGGGGTGGCGGGACGGGTGCCCGCGCCGTCGTGAGGGGTCGCGCATCCGGGCCCGCCGGTTCCGGGCGTCACCCGATGGGGTCAACCGGTCACCGTCGGGGCACTAGTAGTGCTTCGGGAGGTCGGCCGGGTCGGTGCCCTCGATGAAGAAGTCGATGTCGTTGTGCTCGGAGGCGCCGTACGGGGCGAGGTCGGTGACGCCGTGCGCAGCGAGCACCTCGTCGTCGATGAAGGTCTGCCCGGTGGGGCGGGCCGGGTCGGTCAGGACGGCCACGGCGGCGTCGGCCATGATCTCCGGGGTGCGGGCCCGCCTGCCGGCGTCGTCGCCGCCGAGCAGGTTGACCACGGCCGCGGTGGCGATGGTGGTGCGCGGCCACAGGCAGTTGGCCCGGATGCCGTCGCCGGCGAACTCGTGCGCCCAGCCCAGGGTCAGCAGCGACATGCCGTACTTGGAGAGCATGTAGGGCGGGAACTCCCCGAGCCACTTCGGGTCGAGGTTGATCGGCGGGGACAGGGTGAGGACCTGCGCGTCGTCGGAGGCCTTCAGGTGGTCCAGCGCGGCCCGGGTCAGCAGGTAGGTGCCGCGCGAGTTGATCGACTGCATGAGGTCGTAGCGCTTGGGCGTGACGTCGGCGGTGCCGCTCATGTTCAGCGCACTGGCGTTGTTGACGACGATGTCGACGCCGCCGAAGGTCTCGACGGCGGTCGCGACGGCGCGGTCCACGTCCTCCTCGACCCGCACGTCGCCGACGACGGCGACGGCCTTGCCGCCGGCCTGCTCGATCTCGGCGACCGCGGTGTGCACGGTGCCGGGCAGACGGGGGTCGGGCTGGTCGGTCTTGGCCAGGATGACGGAGTTGGCGCCGCGGCGGGCGGCCGCGAGCAGGATCGCGAGGCCGATGCCACGGCTGCCGCCGGACATGACGATGGTGCGGCCGTTCAGGTCCCGCTGGGCAGGCTGGGTCATGGGGTCCTCCGGTGACGGTGCGTCGGTGCACGTGCTCGGAGCGCACTGTAACAGTCAGATCTGACCGTTTCCGTGGAGGTGGGTCACACGCGCCGGTCGCAGTCGGTTCAGGGCGGCCGCGACCTCGTGCCGCCGCGGCACCGCGACGTCCACGGGGGCGCCCCGGGTGATCGCGTCGGGCCCCTCGCGGCGCACCGCCTCCTCCAGCCGGTCCAGGGCCTGTGCGAGGGTGACCCCGCGCAGGTCGAGGGCGGCCAGGGCGTACCCGACGCCGGTGGTCTGGCCGGGGTCGGCGAGCTGGGCTATCGCGGACAGGTCGATGTCGTCGGCGCCGAAGGTGAGCCGGCCGCGGCCACGGGCGGTCACCCGGCGCCGGCCGCGCACCGAGGCGTCCACGCTGCGGGGGTCGAACTCGCGGCGCGCGAACGCCGGGAACGCGGAGTCGCCCGCCTCGTCCGCCCGCCCGGCGATCTCCCGGGCCCGCCCGGTGACCTCGGAGGCGGTGTAGTCCTGCAGCAGGACCACCGTGTCGGCGCGGTCGAGGTACTCCCCCGACCCGCCCATGACGAGCACAGTGGACACCCCGTGCCCGCGGTGCAGCGGCCGGACCCGCTCGACGAACGGGACCAGCGGCTCGGCCGGGATCAGCGCGCGCATCCGGTCGTCGCGGATCATGGCGTTGGTGGCGGCGGTGTCCTCGTCGATCAGCAGCACGCCGGCACCGGCCTCCAGCGCCTCGACCGTGGCGGCGGCCTGGGAGGTCGACCCGGACGCCGACTCCGTCGAGAAGTCGTCGGTGGGGTTCCCGGACGGCAGGCCGGTGACGAAGGCCGACACGTCGACGCGCTGCACCGAGCGCTCGTCCTCGGCGCGCACCGACACCGTGTCGGCACGGGCGACGACGAGCTCACGGCCGTCGCCGGGGACGTGGTCGTACACGCCGCTCTCCAGCGCGCGCAGCAGCGTGGACTTGCCGTGGTAGCCGCCGCCGACGATCAGCGTGACCCCCTCGGGGACGCCCATCCCGGTCACCGTGCCGCGGTGCGGGACGTCCAGGGTCACCCGCAGCTCCGGCGGGGAGACGAACGGCACCCCGCCGGCCAGCGGCCGGTCGTCGACACCGGAGGCCCGCGGCAGCACCGCGCCGTCGGCGACGAACCCGACCAGGCCACGACCGGCCAGCGCGTCGCGCAGGGCACCCGCGTCCTCGACGGTCTCCACGAACTGCTCGGCCGCGGCGGTGTCGGCGGTCTCCCAGCGCAGCGCGCCGAGCACCGCGCGGGGCAGCATGACCGTCAGCGCGGCGGCCGCGGCCCCGCCGTCGATCCGGCGCCCACGGCCGGGCAGCGGGACCGACAGCTCGGCGACGACCGTGCCGTCGGGCCGGATGCGGACCGCGCTGCGGTCGAGCACCTCCTGGCCACCCGCGTCGACCCGCAGGGTGCTGTGCTCCACCGCGCGGCGCAGGGCGCGGGCGAGGAACCCGCCGAGGGCACGCGCGCGGACGGCGCCGTGGTACAGGCCGGGCGGCAGTCCCGCGGTCCGGGCGGGCACGGTCACCCGCAGCCGCGACGGCGGCGCGAACGGGTCGGCCTGCACCGTCCGGATCTCGAGGTCGTAGCCGTCCTCACCCGTCCAGACGCCGGTGAGGCCCTTGTAGGAGCGGTACGAGGCTCCGTCGAGGTCCTGCAGCCGGTAGCCGAGCGCGGCGACGTCGCCACGCCGGTGGGGTGCGTCCGGGCGGTCGTGCGGGGTCATGCGGGGTTCACTCCTCCACCGTCGTGGCGGCCACCCGCGGAGCCCGCCGGGCCCGGTCCGCGGCGGACCGGGCCCGGGCGCGGGTCAGCGCGCGGTGAACGCCTGGATCACCAGCTGGTCCCCGGGCGGGGTGGCGGCGCAGCCGGTGCCCTCCATCGGGACGAACAGCGAGTCGGTCTCGCCGGGCGGGTAGACGCGCAGGCCGCGCACGGCCGTCGGGCGGCAGGCCGCCTCGTCGAAGTTGCGCACGTTCACCACCCGCAGTGTCGCACCGGCGGTCCCGCCGGGGGCGAGGCGCACCGGGTCGCCGTGCCCGCCCTGCATCGCGGCGGCCGGGCCGATCTGGTGGCCGTCGTCGCCGCCGACGTAGGACACGCCGGGGAAGCCCCGCACGTAGCAGGTGCGGCCGCCCTGGTTGCGCAGCGTCAGCGTGACGTACGACGAGCCCGCGGCGCCGCCGCCCGGGTCGGCCGCGACCGAGCCGGCGAGCTCGGAGGTGTGGCAGCGCTCGTCGCCGCCCGCCTCGGCGCCCCCGGTGCCGGTGTGGGTGCCACCGTTCCCGGCTCCCCCGGCCGATCCGGTGCCCCCGGCGTCGGACACCGGGGCGCTCGTCGTCGGCGCGGCGGCGCTCGGGGTGGCGGAGGCGCCACCGGAGCCGGCGGCCGCCGGCCAGTCGCCACCGCCACCGCAGCCGGCCAGCACGGCGCCGCAGGCGGCGATGGTCACGGCCCAGCGGGCGGTGCGGTGCAGGACATACCCGTCCATGTCAGTCCCCCGATCGTCATGGTGTGTACGTCTCCTCGGACGTATCGGCACGCAACCGGTTGCCCCGATCCTTCGTGATGCGAACGAGAGTTCACCCGTCCGTTCCCGACAGGCGCCCGGTCGGTACCGTCCTGTCCCGTGTTGTCGCGTATGTCCGGTATTCATCTGGCCCGTGGGGCCGCGATCGGCGTGGTCGAGACCATCCCGGGGGTCAGCGGCGGGACCATGGCCCTGGTCGTCGGGATCTACGAGCGCCTGATCGCCCAGGGGGCCCACCTCGTCGCCGCGGCCCGGGGGCTGCTCCCGGGCGCGGCGGGCGGTGACGCGGCGCCCCGCGAGGAGCTGCGACGGCTGGACTGGGGCCTGCTGCTGCCCGTCGCACTGGGCATGGTGCTGGCGGTCCTGGCGGCGTCGCAGGTGCTCCCGGGGCTGATCGAGGACCACCCCGTCGGCGCCCGGGCAGTGTTCCTGGGGATGGTCGCCGCGTCGGTGGCGGTCCCGCTGCGGATCACCGGGCGGCTGCGCGGGCCGCGCGAGTGGGCGCTGGTCGTCGTCGCGTTCGTGGCGACGTTCGCGGTCAGCGCGCTCCCCCCGGCCGTCGGCGACGGCCGCCCGCCGATGCCGCTGGTCGGGCTGGCCGCGGCGGTCGCGGTGTGCGCGTTGGTGCTGCCGGGCTTCTCCGGGTCGTTCCTGCTGCTGGTGTTCGGGC
Source organism: Pseudonocardia sp. 2-7 (assembly GCF_056341085.1). NCBI lineage: Bacteria > Bacillati > Actinomycetota > Actinomycetes > Pseudonocardiales > Pseudonocardiaceae > Pseudonocardia > Pseudonocardia sp. 2-7. The sequence continues at coordinate 2,831,151 of NZ_CP094507.1, read as the reverse complement.
TCTACGAGCCGACCCTGCGCGCGGTGCGCGACCTCGACCTGGCCTACATCGCGGTGTTCGGGCTCGGCGCCGTGCTGGGGCTCGCGAGCTTCGTGTCGGTGCTGACCTGGCTGCTGGAGCACCACCGCCGCACCCTGATGGTGATCATGACCGGGGTGCTGCTGGGGGCGCTGCGGGCGCTGTGGCCCTGGCAGGACGACGCCCGCGGTGTCCTGGCGCCCGACCCGGGCTGGTGGTGGATGCTGCTGCCGGCCGCGGCCGGCGCCGCGGTCGTCCTGGCGATCATGGCCGTCGAGCGGCGGGTGGACGGGTCGGCGGCGCCGGCCGCCCCGGAGGACACCCCCGAGCGCGCCCCTGACCGGGCCGCGACCCGGGTCATGGACCGCGTCCCGGGCCCCGTCGCGGACCCGGGCGCGCACCGCGCCCTGGACCGGACCGTGGACGACGCCGACGTGACCCGCCCGATCCCCCGGGTGGAGCCGCCGCCGCGCCGCGACCGCTGAACGGCGGGCCCGGGATCCCGACGGCCGGGCGCCCGGTTCAGCGCTCCAGCCACTCCGGGCGTCCGGAGCCGCGCGGGACGAGCACCGTGCGGTACTCCCCCGGCGTCGCGCTCATCGTGACCTGGTCGGTCACCCCCTGGTAGTGCCCCAGCGCGGTCTGCGCGGTGAACGTCTCCGGGGCGGGGTAGGCGTGGCGCTCGCCGGTGCCCGCGACCTCGCGGGCGTAGCCGAGGTCGAGGACACCGAGCTCCAGCATCCAGAGCGCGGCCCGGGCCAGCGACACCTCCACCGCCCAGGAGCCGCCCTCCACCGCGCGGCGGCGCAGTGCCGCCGCGACCCCGGCGGCGGTCAGCCAGGACACGATGTAGTCGTTGACGACCAGGATCGGTGAGAGCCGGGGCGCCACCGTCGGGTCGGTGGCCGAGCCGCCCTCCAGGGTCATCATCCCGACCAGGGTGCCCGCGGACTGGTCGAACCCGACGCGGTGCGCCCACGGCCCGACCGGCCCGTGCAGGGTGTTCGAGGCGTGCACGATGCCGGGCCGCACCGCGGCGGCCTCCTCGGCGGACAGCCCGAGCCGGTCCAGGTAGCCGGGGCGGCGGTTGGCGTAGAACACGTCGGCGTCGGCGAGCAGCCCGCGCAGCAGCGCGGCGCCGTCGGCGGCGTGCGGGTCCACCGTGGCGGACCGGACGCCGACGTTCGCGGTGACGTAGGTGCTGTCGTGCTCGAACTCCGTGGGGCGCCAGATGTTGAGCACGTCCGCGCCGTGCAGGGCCAGCGCCCGGCCGGTCCCGGCGCCGGCGATGACGTGGCCCATCCCGAGTGCGCGCAGCCCGTCCAGCGGCAGGTCGGCGCGGCGGCGCTGCGGGAACGGCTCGGGCGGGGCGTCGCCGATGCGGCGCAGGGTGATCGGCGGGGTGCCGGCCAGCGCCGCGTGCTGCTCGGTCGCGAGCCACTCGGCGGGGGTGCGGGCCATCGGCATGACGATGCCGGCGTCGCTCGCGGCCGCCTCCAGCTCGGCGGCGTCCCACCGGGCGACCGCGTCGGCGACGCCGCTCTCGGGCACCCCGAGGAAGGTCTCGGCCCGGGCCCGCAGTGCCGGGTACGGGTTGAGCGGCATCACCCAGCGGTCGTCGCGGGTGCGGTGGAACGAGAACCCGAGCGCCTGCGAGGTGATCGCCGGGCTGGCGGCGGGATGGCCGTTCACCAGCTCCCAGCGGCGGTCGTAGAACGGGCAGAGCCGGTGCGGGGCGCGGCGCACGTCGACGGTGACGTCCTGGCCGTCGCCGCCGCGGTCGCGGTGCACCGCGGCCATCCCGACCGACTTCGCGGCGAGCGCGACGGCCGCACCGCCGCCGAGGCGCAGCGCGCTGGGCACGACCGGGTCGGCGCCGACGAAACCGACCCGCCCGCCGGCGTCGGCGCCGCTCATCCCGACGCAGCCCAGCAGCCCGTCGAGGGCCGCGCCGGGGTCGAAGGCGTCGTCGGTGGCGGGGGACGCGACGTTCGCGAGGATGCGCTCGGCGGTGGCGTCGCCGGTCGTGGCGCCGGTGGTGCTCATGCGGTGGGTCCTTCCACGTGCCGGGCCCGCAGGTACTCGCCCACGGACTTGCCGATCTGGTCCACGCGCAGATTGGCCGAGCCGCCCGAACCGAGCAGCCCGACGAGCACCAGGTGCACCGCGCGCAGGTGCGGGAACTCGTGGCGGACGATGCGGCCCTGTGCCTCGGGGAGCAGCGCGGCAGCCCGCTCGGTGGTCAGGGTGGCACGCAGCCACTCCCAGTGTGCGGGGTCGCGGCACCAGACGCCCACGTTGGCGTTGCCGCCCTTGTCCCCCGCCCGGGCCCACGCGTACTCGCCCAGCTCGGCGCGCGGGCCGGTCGGTGCGGGCAGGTCCGGCTCCGGGTGCACCGGCTGCGCGGTCTCCTCCGGGGTGGCGGTCCGGGTGGCGCGCGGGACCTCGACCCGGCCGCCGTCGTCGTCGAGGACGGCGTGGTGGTCGAGCAGCGCGGACTCCAGCAGCGCGGGCCAGTACTCGATCCGCGGCCACGGCTGCGACGCCCGTGGCGCGTGCCCGTCGTGGTGGAAGCCGGGGAAGCCCTGCAGGTACAGCGACCCGACGGCCGGTGCGAACCGGAGCAGCGGTTCCTTCTCGCGGGCGGTCGCGATCACCCGGATCGGGACGGTCGCCGCCCACTGGGTCGGCGGGTCGACCGCGGCGACGCCGAGCGGGGTGACCTCGAGGGAGTCGACGTGCCCCTCCAGCGCGGCACGCAGCTGGGTGCGCAGCAGCTCCACCTTGCCCTCGACGTCCGGGGCGGTGCAGAACAGCATCGTGGAGATCTCGTAGCCGATCGGGGCGAACAACGCGACCTTCGCCGTGGGCGGCGGCGGGGACCCGGTGACGGGGCCGATCGCGACCCGGTCCGGGCCCTCCCTGCTCAGCCGCACGGTGTCGAGGTGCACGGTGACGTCGGGGTTCAGGTAGCGGGGGCCCTGGATCTCGTAGAGCAGCTGCGCGGTGACGGTGTCCACGGTGACGGTGCCGCCGTCGCGGGCGTGCTTGGTGATCACCGAGGAGCCGTCGGCGGCGACCTCGGCGATCGGGAAGCCGGGGCGCAGCATGCCGGGCACCGACCGGAACCCGGAGAAGTTGCCGCCGGTGGCGTGCGCGCCGCACTCGATGACGTGCCCGGCGGTGACCGCGCCGGCCAGCGCGTCGAACTCGTCGGGGCCCCAGCCGTGCCACCAGGCGGCCGGGCCGGCGGTGAGCGAGGCGTCGGTGACCCGCCCGGTCACGACGACGTCGGCGCCGGCGGCCAGCGCCGCGGCGATCCCGAAGCCGCCGAGGTAGGCGTTCGCGGTGATCGGGGCGAACCCCCAGTCCTTGAGCGGGGCGCCGGTGTCGAGGTGCTCCAGCCCGTGGCCGTCGGTGTGGAAGTCGGCGAGCCGGTCGAACACCCCGTCCCCGGCGACGTGCGCGACCCGCAGCGGCAGCCCGGCCGCCGCGATCCGGCCGCGCAGCTCCTGCGCCATCCCGGCCGGGTCGAACCCGCCCGCGTTGGTGACGACCCGGATCCCGCGCCGGGCGATCTCGGGCAGGTGCGGGGTGAGCTGGTCCAGGGCGTAGGCGACGTAGCCGGGGCCGCCGCGCCCGGCGGCGGCGGCGAGCGCGGCGAGGGTGATCTCGGCGAGGTAGTCGCCCATCAGGACGTCCACCGGGTCACCGGCCATCGCCTCGTCGACGGCGGTGTACCGGTCGCCGAGGTAGCCGGAGACGTTCGCGATGCGCACGGGACGGGAGGCCATGCCGGTCACGCTAGGACGGCAGCCGGACCGGTGACCAGGACCGATGGATGCAGGCCGGCGTGACCTCTAGGGTCACGGTCCGTGGAGCTGTTCCATCTGCGGTACTTCCTCGCCGTCGCCGACGAGCTGAACCTGACCCGGGCGGCGGCCCGGCTGCACCTGGCCGCGTCGCCGTTGTCGCGACGGGTCCGCGACCTGGAGCGGGAGCTCGGCGCGCCGCTGTTCACCCGGTCCGCGCGCGGGATGGCGCTCACCGCGGCCGGACGCGCGCTGCTGCCGCGGGCCCGCGACATCGTGGCCCGGGTGGAGGCGCTGCCCGGCGCGCTGGCCGCCGCGGACGGGCACCCGGTCGTCGTGGTGGGGATGGCGCCGGACGTGACCGCGGCGGTCCGCGACGGGTTCCTGGAACGGCTGCGGGCCGCCCGCCCGGAGCTGGCGGTGCGGATCCGGCCGGGGACCAGCGCGGAGCTGGCCCGTGCGGTCGCCCGCCGCGAGCTGGACCTGGCGTTCCTGCACGGCGGGAGCGACGACCCCGCGCTGACCGTGCGGCGGGTGGACACCCGGCCGGCCGCCGTCGCCGTCGGGCACGGGCGCGGCTTCGACGACCGCACCGAGGTCCGCCTCGAGGAGCTGGCGGAGCTGCCGTACGTGTCCATCCGCTACGACGCCGCCCCGGCGGTCTACCGGGCCACCGGGGAGCTGCTCGCCCGGCACGGCGTGCACCGGCGGATCGAGCTCGACACCCACAACCCGGGCGACCTCACCCACGTCGTCGCGGCCGGGGAGGCGTTCACACTGGTCGGGCTGGGGTCCGGCGCCACGCACAAGGCGTTCGTCGGGGAGCCGGTGCACGTGCTGCCGGTGACCGGGGCGCAGGTGCGGCTGGGCACCGACGCGGTGTGGCGCGGTGACCGGGCCGCCGACCCCGGCGACGTCGTCGGGGTGCTGGCGGCCGCGGCCGGGACGCCGGCGGGCCCCGTGGCGTGACGCCACGGGGCCCGCTGCGGGACGGGTGCGGTCGGGTCAGACGCGGGCCGGGGCCCGGTCACGGGCCTCGAAACCGGCCTCGATCTCGTCGAGGGTCAGGTGCGCGGTCTCCGGGGCCGACCAGGCCGACGCCGCCGCCACCAGGCAGATCACACCGCCGAACACGGCGACCGGCAGCCAGCCGCCGACGCTGTTCTCGGCCAGGGCTGCGGCGATGGTGGGGGCGAACCCGCCGAACGCGAAGCCGATCTGGGTGCCGACGGCCATACCGGTCAGGCGGACCCTGGCCGGGAACATCTCGCCGTAGAACGAGGGCCACACGCCGTTGGCGGCGCTGTAGACGATCCCCGACAGCAGGATGCCCACGCCGAAGACCAGCAGGTACACCCCGGTGGACACGGCCCACAGGTAGGCGGCGAGCAGCACCGCGCTGCCCAGCGCCCCCGCGATGAACACCGGGCGCCGCCCGATCCGGTCGGCGAGCGTGGCGAACAACGGGATGGCGGCGAGGGCGACGACGTTCGCGCTCACGACGACCCACAGCATGGTCGAGCGCTCCAGGCCGACGGTGTTGACCGCGAACGACAGGGCGAACACCGTCATCAGGGTGCTGACCGAGGCCACCGTCGCGGCGAGGGTGACACGCAGCAGGTTCGGCCAGTGGCCGCGGAACAGCGCCGCGATCGGGAGCTCGTCCTTCGCCTTCGGCGCGCCGTCGGTGTCGGCGACCTCGGTGGTGAACACCGGGGTCTCGTGCAGCGTCCGCCGGATCAGCACACCGGCGACCATCACCAGCACGCTCGCCCAGAACGGCACCCGCCAGCCCCAGGACAGCAGGGCGTCCTCGGGCAGCAGCGCGATCGGCAGGAACACCGCGGTCGCGATGATCTGCCCGCCCTGGGTGCCGGACAGGGTGAAGCTGGTGAAGAACGCGCGGCGGCCCTGCGGGGAGTGCTCCAGCGTCATCGAGTTCGCGCCGGCCTGCTCACCGCCCGCGGACAGGCCCTGCAGCAGCCGGCAGGTCACCAGCAGCGCCGGGGCGAGCACCCCGACCTGGCCGTAGGTGGGCAGGAAGCCGATCGCCAGCGTCGCGACCCCCATCATCATCAGGGTCGCGACCAGCACCTTCTTGCGCCCCAGTCGGTCACCGATGTGACCGAAGAGCACCGCACCGAGCGGGCGGGCGACGTAGCCGAAGCCGAAGGTGGCCAGCGACAGCAGCGTGCCGGCGACCGGGCTGGATTCGGGGAAGAACACCTTGTTGAACACCAGCGCCGCGGCGGTGCCGTAGATGAAGAAGTCGTAGTACTCCAGGGCGCTGCCGATCCACGCGGCCAGGGCGGCCCGTGTCGGTTGCGCCTGCGGCGCGGTGGGCGCGTCGGACGGTTGCTGGCTCACGGTGGCTCCCGGCGTGTGCGACGTTGCAGGCACTGGTGTGGACGACGGCTCCCGGGCGGCGAGCCGCTCGCTTATGTACCGTCTGGTTACGTACCGAATAGTGAGTTGCGCAGCGACACCTGTCAAGAGCCGGATGGACGCCGGTCCCGTCAGTCCTGCCCGACGCGGGCGGTCAGGTACTCCACCACCAGGTCACCGACCATGCGGCGGTAGTGCGCCCGGCGAGCCGGGTCCAGCAGGTCGCGGCCGAAGATGGCCGAGACGGTGTGCCGGTTGGCCACCCGGAACACGCAGAACGAGCTGATCAGCACGTGGACGTCGAAGGCGTCGACGTCGTCGCGGAACATGCCGGTCTCCCGGCCGCGGGCGAGGATCGGCTCCAGCACTCCGACCGCGGGCCCGGCCAGCCCCTCGCGCACCGGGGAGGACCGCAGGTGCTCGGCGTGGTGGATGTTCTCGATCGCCACCAGCCGGATGAAGTCCGGGTGCGCCTCGTGGTGGTCGAAGGTGAGCTCGGCGACCGCACGCACCGCACGGGCCGGATTGAGGTCCGACACCGACAACTGCTGCTCCAGTGCCCGGATCCCGGTGTAGGCGCGTTCGAGAACCGCCAGGTAGAGGCCCTGTTTCGAGCCGAAGTAGTAGTAGAGCATCCGCTTGGTGGTCCGGGTGCGCGCGGCGATCTCGTCGACCCGCGCCCCGGCCAGTCCCCGGTCGGCGAACTCCGCGGTCGCCTCGTCCAGGATCTCGGTGCGGGTGCGCTCGGCGTCGCGCTGCCGGACGCCGTCCTCCGGTGCCGCTGCCACTGCGGTCCCCCTCCGCCGGTCCGCGCCGCCGGGATCCCGGCGGCGTCCCCGGACTCTACGGATCACCGGCCGTCTCCCCTGGCCGATCCGTCCGCCGTCCGGTACAACTAACCGTACGGTACATAAATCCGAGGAGGGATCCGTGCGGAGCAGCAGCGAGACCCGGCGCGACACCGACGCCACCGGAACCGGCACACGGGTGCGGACGGGGCTGATCGGCGCCGGCATCGGTCCGTCGCTGTCGCCTGCCCTGCACGAGCGCGAGGGCGCCGCGCACGGCCTGGACCTGACCTACCGGCGCCTCGACCTCGACGTCCTCGGGGTCGCACCGGACGGCGTCGGCGACCTGCTCCGCCGGGCCCGCGCCCAGGGCCACGCGGGACTCAACATCACCCATCCCTGCAAGCAGCGCGTGATCGGCCACCTCGACGCCCTCGCCCCGGACGCCGCCGCCGTCGGCGCGGTCAACACCGTCGTCATCGGCACGGACGGGTCGATGACCGGGCACAACACCGACTGGACCGGGTTCCGCGACGGCTGGCGGGCCGGGCTGCCCGGCGCCGCGACGGGCCGGGTCGTGCTGCTGGGTGCCGGGGGCGCCGGCGCCGCGGCCGCCTACGCCATGGCTCGCGAGGGCGTCGGCGTCCTGCAGGTCGTCGACGTCGACGGGGACCGCGCCGCCGCGCTCGCCGCGTCGGTGACCCCGCACCTGGCCCCGGGCGCGCAGGCCACCGGCCACCCGTCGCCGGAGCTGGCCGCGCTGCTCCCCGGCGCCGACGGCCTCGTGCACGCCACACCGGTGGGGATGGCCGAGCACCCCGGCCTGCCGTTCGACCCCGCGCTGCTCGCGACCCGCCCGTGGGTCGCCGAGATCGTCTACCGGCCGCTGGACACCGCGCTGCTGGGTGCCGCGCGCACCGCGGGCTGCCGCACCGTCGACGGCGGCGCGATGGCCGTGCACCAGGCCGCGGAGGCGTTCCGGCTGTTCACCGGCGTCGCACCGGACCCGGCGCGGATGCTCGCCCACCTCGCCGAGCTGATCACCGCCGAGCAGGAGGCCGCCCGTGTCGCCTGAAGCCGTGCCCACCGGAACCGCGCCCACCGGAACCGTGCCCACCGGAACCCCGGCCACCGGGACCGCGCGCCTGTCCCTGGCCACGGTCTGCCTGTCCGGCACGCTGGAGGACAAGCTCGCCGCCGCCGCGACCGCCGGATTCGACGGCGTCGAGATCTTCGCGCCGGACCTGCTCGCCGACCCCGGGTCCCCGGCGGCGATCGGCGCCCGCTGCCGCGACCTGGGCCTGTCGGTGGACCTCTACCAGCCGCTGCGCGACATCGACTCGACCGACCCCGACCGGTTCGCGGCGAACCTGCGCCGCGCGGACGCGACCTTCGAGGTCATGGCGGGGCTCGGCGCCGACACCGTGCTGGTGTGCTCCTCGGTGTCCCCCGACGCCGTCGACCCCGCCGCCGACGCCGACCTGCTCGCCGACCAGCTGCACACCCTCGCCGCCCGCGCCCACGAACGCGGGCTGCGCATCGCCTACGAGGCGCTCGCCTGGGGCAGGCACGTCGACACCTGGGACGCCTCCTGGGACGCCGTGCGCGCCGCCGACCACCCCGCACTCGGCCTCTGCCTGGACTCCTTCCACGTCCTGGCCCGCGGCTCGGACCCGGCCCCGATCGCCGAGGTCCCCGGCGGGAAGCTGTTCTTCCTGCAGCTCGCCGACGCCCGGGAGCTGTCGATGGACGTGCTCTCCTGGAGCCGTCACCACCGGCTGTTCCCCGGTCAGGGCGGGTTCGACCTGCCCGCGTTCCTCGCCCCGGTGCTGGCGGCCGGGTACGCCGGGCCGCTGTCGCTGGAGGTGTTCAACGACGTTTTCCGCCAGTCCGACCCGGTCCGCACCGCCGTCGACGCCCGCCGCTCGCTGATCGCCCTCGCCGAGGCCACCGCGCTGGCCGGTGCCGGGACCGACCCGGTCGCCACCGCGGCGCCGTCCCTCGACGGGACCGCGTTCGTCGAGCTGACCGCGGGCCCGGAGCTGGGCCGGGTGCTGCGTGCACTGGGGTTCAGCCGTACCGGGGTGCACCGCACCAAGCAGGTGGAGCGCTTCGAGCAGGGCGGTGCCCGGCTGCTCGTCAACGCGGCGGGCACCGGGTCCGGTGCGGTCGCGGCGATCGCCGTCGAGACCCCCGACCCGGACGCCTCCGCGCGCCGGGCCGCCCGGCTCTGTGCCTCCCCGGTCCCCCGCGCGACCGGGCCGGGGGAGGCCGAGTTCGCCGAGATCCCCGCATCGGACGGCACGGCGCTGTTCCTGTGCCGCACCTCCGGCGACGCGGGCCCGGACTCCACGCACGGCCCGCCTGGCCGCACGACTTCGTCGGCGTCGACGAGGCGCCGGCCCCCGGGACCGGGATCACCGGGATCGACCACGTCGGCCTGACCCAGCCCTACGACGCGTTCGACGAGGCGGTGCTGTTCCACCGTGCCGTCCTCGGCCTGGACCCGGTCGGCGACGGGGAGTACGCGGCCCCGTTCGGGCTGGTCCGCAGCCGGGCGCTCGCCGACCCCCGGCGCCGGGTCCGGCTCGCGCTGACCGTGTCGGTGCTGCGTCGCGGGGACTGGAGCCCGGCCGTCGCCGACCCGCAGTACGTGGCCCTGGCCTGCGACGACGTGCTCGCCACCGCCGCCGCGGCACGGGCCGCCGGGGTGCCGCTGCTCGCGGTGCCCGCCAACTACCACGACGACCTGGCCGCCCGGCTCGACCTGCCCGCGGACACCGTCGCCGCCTACCGGGAGCTCGGGGTCCTGCACGACCGCGACGCGCACGGCGACTACCTGCAGGTCTGCACCGAGCTGCTCGGCGGACGGCTGTTCCTCGCCCTGGTGCAGCGCACCGGCACGCACGACGGGCACGGCTGGCCGGACGCCCCGGTCCGGATGGCGGCCCACCGCCGGTCCCGGCTCGCCCGTGGCTGAGCGGTCCCGCCGGCGTCGCGGCCGTCGTCGGGGAGGTCCCGGCCCCGCGCACGCCGCCCCGCTGCCGGGGACCTGACCGCCCGGTCTCAGGTCGACTGCTCCGGCGACGGCTGCGCGGCCAGGCGCGCCGAGTAGATCGAGTACCCGTCGAGCCACCGGGCCACCGCGGTCGCCACCAGCGTCGCGGCGACCAGCGGGACGGCGATCCCGAACCCGGTGCCGGTCAGCTCCAGCACCAGCACGAGGCCGGCCAGCGGCGCCTGCATCCCGGCCCCGATCATCGCGGCCGCCCCGACCAGGGCGAACGTGCCGACCGGGGTGCCCGGCCACAGCGCCGACCAGGCCCCGCCGAGCGCGGCCCCGAGCACCGCGCCGGTGCACAGCGTCGGGGTGAACAGTCCGCCGGACGCGCCGCTGCCCAGGCACATCGCCGTCACCAGCGGCTTCAGCACGGCCAGCGCCGCGAACAGCAGCAGCGCCCCGCCGCCCAGGAAGGCCTGCTCGGCCAGGTCCGCGCCGTTGCCGTAGAGCTGCGGGAACGCCAGCCCGGCCACACCGAGCAGCCCGAACGCGACGACCGGGGCGGCGATCCGCCACCACGTCCGCCGGGGCCCGTGGTGCGACACGAACCCGATCAGCCGGACCCAGCCGGTCGCGAGCACCCCGATCAGCACACCCGCGGGCACCGCCCACACCAACAGCGACGGCGTCGTCGCCGGGACCGGGAGGCCCGGGTAGACCGGCCCGGCGGGCAGGTACAGCCAGGCGACGACGGTGGCGGTCGCGGTGCAGGCCAGCGCGGGCAGCACCACCGGCAGCCGCACGGTGCCGACGAGCACCTCGGCGGTGAACAGCGCCCCGCCCAGCGGCACGTCGTAGACGCAGGCCAGCCCGGCGCCCGCGCCGCAGGCGACCAACAGCCGTCGCTGCTCGAGCGACAGCCCGCCCCAGCCGGCCAGGACCGCGCCCCACACCCCGCCCATCAGCTTGGGCGCGGCCTCCCGGCCGAGCGAGGCACCCAGCCCGACGACGATCTCCGACAGCGCCGCGGTGCCGGTGCTGCGGCGCACCCCCAGCCGCGCGTCGCCGGTCCAGATCGCGTCGTCGACGTCGGTGCGGCCGGGCACGAACCGGCGCAGCAGGTACCCGCCGACCCCGGCGACGAGCCCCGCCACCAGCAGCGGCCACACCCGCCCCCAGGCGTCGGCCCGCTCGACCGCCGCCTGGAACCCCTCCGCCGCCCCGGACCCCCAGACCCGCTCCGACACCGCGTGCAGCAGTGCCATCAGCACGATCCCGGACAGCCCGGCGGCGACCCCGGTCACGACGAGCAGCAGCCAGAACCGGACGGTCAGCGGCGACGCGCCGTCGCCGGTGACGTTGGGCTGGTCGGTGGCGGCCCGCTTCGACCCGACGCGCGTCCGCAGGACGGGGGCGGGGACCCGGAGGCGCTCACTCGGTCGGCGTGACACGCCACCATGATCCCCGCCCTGTCCGGACATTCGCCCGGCGGGCCGGTGCCGGCTCAGGCGAAGGCGTCCGGCGGCGGGCAGGAGCAGACCAGGTTCCGGTCGCCGTGGGCGCCGTCGATCCGGCGCACCGGAGGCCACACCTTGCGGTCGTGCACCCCCGGGGTGACCCCGGTGGGGTACGCGGCCAGCTCCCGCGGGTACGGGTGGTCCCACTTGTCGTCGGCCAGGCAGGCCGCGGTGTGCGGGGCGTTCCGCAGCGGGTTGTCCTCGGCGGGCCACTCCCCCGCGGCGACCCGGTCGATCTCGCCGCGGATGGACACCATCGCGGCGACGAACCGCTCGATCTCCGCGAGGTCCTCGGACTCGGTGGGCTCGACCATCAGCGTCCCGGCCACCGGGAAGGACATGGTCGGGGCGTGGATGCCGTGGTCGATGAGCCGCTTGGCGACGTCGTCGACGGTCACCCCGGTCTCCTTGGTCAGCGTGCGCAGGTCGAGGATGCACTCGTGGGCGACCGTGCCGTCGGCGCCCGCGTAGAGCACCGGGAAGTGCTCCCGCAGCCGGGTGGCGACGTAGTTGGCGGCCGCCACCGCGGTGAGCGTGGCGCGGCGCATCCCGTCCAGGCCCATCATCCGCAGGTAGGCCCAGGAGATCGGCAGGACGCCGGGCGAGCCGTGGCGGGCGGCCGACACCGGGCCGACGCCGCCGTCGGAGCGGGGCGTGCGCCCGGGCAGGAACGGCGCCAGGTGCTCGGCCACCGCGACCGGGCCGACGCCGGGCCCGCCGCCGCCGTGCGGGATGCAGAAGGTCTTGTGCAGGTTGAGGTGGCTGACGTCGCCGCCGAAGGCCCCCGGGCGGGCGACCCCGACGAGCGCGTTGAGGTTGGCGCCGTCGACGTAGACCTGGCCGCCGGCGTCGTGCACCGCGGCGCACACGTCGCGGACCCCGGCCTCGTAGACGCCGTGCGTCGACGGGTAGGTGATCATCAGCGCGGCGAGCCGGTCGCCGTGCTCGGCGATCTTCGCGTGCAGGTCGTCGAGGTCGACGTCGCCGCCCGGTGCGGTCCCGACGACGACCACCCGCAGCCCGGCCATGATCGCCGAGGCGGCGTTGGTGCCGTGCGCGGAGGCCGGGATCAGGCAGACGTCGCGGTCGGTCGCCCCGCGGCTGCGGTGGTACGCGGCGATGGCGAGCAGCCCGGCGAGCTCGCCCTGGCTGCCCGCGTTGGGCTGCAGCGACACCGCGGCGTAGCCGGTGAGGTCGGCCAGCCAGGTCTCCAGCTGGTCGATCATCTCCCGGGTGCCGGCGGTGTCGGACTCCGGCGCGAGCGGGTGCAGGTCGGCGAACTGCGGCCAGGTCACCGCCTCCATCTCGGCGGCGGCGTTGAGCTTCATGGTGCACGAGCCCAAGGGGATCATCGTGCGGTCCAGTGCGAGGTCGGCGTCGGCGAGGCGGCGCAGCCACCGCATCAGCGCGGTCTCGGACCGGAACTCGTGGAACGTCGGGTGCGTGAGGTACTCGCTCGCGCGGCGCAGGCCCGCGGGCAGCGCGTCGGCGGTGTCCCCGTCGAGCGCGGCGACGTCCACCCCGGTGACGCCGAACGCCGCCCACACCGCGTGCAGGTGCGCCACGGTGGTGATCTCCGAGGTGGCGACGCCGACCTCGTCGTCCGAGGCGCGGCGCAGCGCGATACCGGCGTCGTGCGCGGCGGCGACGACGGCGTCGGCGCGGCCGGGGACGCGCGCCAGCACGGAGTCGAAGAACGCGTCGTGGACGATCTCCACCCCGCCCGAGCGCAGACCTGCGGCGAGCACCGCGGCCATCCGGTGGGTGCGGGTGGCGATGTCGCGCAGCCCGTCTGGGCCGTGGTGCACCCCGTAGCAGGCGGCCATGACCGCGAGCAGGACCTGCGCGGTGCAGATGTTGGAGGTGGCCTTCTCCCGGCGGATGTGCTGCTCGCGGGTCTGCAGCGCCAGCCGCAGGGCGTAGTGGCCGTCGGCGTCGCGGGAGACCCCGACCAGGCGTCCCGGCAGCTGACGGGCGTGGCGCTGCCCGACCGAGAGGTAGCCTGCGTGCGGGCCGCCGAAGCCGAGCGGCACCCCGAAGCGCTGGGTGGACCCGACCGCGGCGTCCGCGCCGAACTCCCCGGGCGGGGTGAGCAGGGTCAGGGCCAGCAGGTCCGCCGCGACGGCGACGAGTGCCCCGCGCCCGTGCGCGGCCTCGACCAGCGCCGACGGGTCGGCGACCCGGCCCGACGCGCCCGGGTAGGACAGCAGCATCCCGAAGAACTCGCCCTCGGGCAGCACGCCGTCGCCGAGGTCGGCGACGACCAGCTCGATGCCGAGCGGCTCGGCGCGGGTGCGCAGCACGTCCACGGTCTGTGTCACGGTGTCGGCGTCGACGACGAACCGCGGGCTGGTCGAGCGGTTGGCCCGGCGCAGCAGCGTCATCGCCTCGGCGGCGGCGGTGGCCTCGTCGAGCAACGAGGCGCCGGCGACCGGGAGCCCGGTCAGGTCGGACACCATCGTCTGGAAGGTCAGCAGGGCCTCGAGCCTGCCCTGGCTGATCTCGGGCTGGTACGGCGTGTACGCGGTGTACCAGGCCGGGTTCTCCAGCACGTTCCGGCGGATCACCGACGGGGTGCGGGTGCCGTGGTAGCCGTAGCCGATCATCGGGACGGTGACGGTGTTGCGCCCGGCCAGCTCGCGCAGCTCGGCGAGCATCTCGGCCTCGCCGACCGGCGCGGGCAGCGAGGCACCGACCGGTGCGTCGTCGCGGATGGTGTCGGGCAGCGCGCGGGCGGCGAGCGCGTCGAGGGAGTCGACGCCCAGCACCTCCAGCATCCGGGCCAGGTCATCGGGGCGGGGCCCGATGTGGCGCTCGGCGAACGGGAGCCCCCGCTCCAGCTCGGCGAGGGTGGGACGGTGCTCGGACGTCGGGCTCACGGCGCCTCCGGAGGTCGTCGGGCGGATCGGGGCAGGGCGACTGGCCCCTTCCCCTCTGTCCGTACCCGGAGACCGGGCGCCTGAGAGATTCACCGGAGGCTTCCGGCTTTCCCCGTCGGCGGACGGGCGCCCCGCGTGCGTGTGCGGCCCGTCGCTTTCCAGAGGCGCCTCGACCGCGCGGTCCGTGTGCCTGAGAGATTCCGGGAAGGGGTTGCTCCTTCGGCGCCCGGGCTCGTTCCCCGGGGCTCTCCCGCGCGGCGTCGACGACTACCGGGCCAGCCTACCTGCGTAGTTCTGCGGCGTCGCCGCCTGCGCCGGCTCGTCACACTTCCTGCCATGTCGAACACCAGCGCTCCGAACACCACCCCGGCCACCACCGCCGCGTTCCACACGCAGGCGATGCTGTCCTTCGGCGTGTCGCTCGCGGCCGTCGTCGTCGGAACCGTCTACCTGCCCGTCGACGGGTGGGTGAAGGCGTTCCTCGCCATCGCCGTGCTGTACGCGATCACCTCGGCGTTCACCCTGGCGAAGTGCGTCCGGGACCGGCAGGACAGCCTGACCGTGGTCAACCGGGTCGACCAGGCGCGGATGGAGAAGCTGCTGGCCGAGCACGACCCGTTCCGCGCCGTCGCGTAGGCCCGCCGGAGCGGCGCATCGACGCCGTCGCGTAGGCCCGCCGGAGCGGCGCATCGACGCCGTCGCGTAGGCCCGCCGGAGCGGCGCATCGACGCCGTCGCGTAGGCCCGCCGGAGCGGGAGTCAGGAGATCGCGCGGCGTGCGCGGCGGCGGGCCAGCTCGTCCTCGGGGGCCTCGTCGACGGTGCCGCCGTCGGCCCGCTCGGCCGGGAAGTCCTTGATGACGCCGGAGATCTCGCGCATCGCCCCGGACACCGCGATCCCGAACACGCCCTGGCCGCCCTGCAGCAGGTCGACGACCTCCTCCGGGGAGGTGCACTCGTAGACGGTGGTGCCGTCGGAGAACAGGGTGATGCCGGCCAGGTCGCGGATCCCGCGCCGGCGCAGGTGCTCGACGGCGATCCGGATGTTCTGCAGCGAGACACCGGCGTCGAGCAGCCGCTTCACGATCTTGAGGACGAGGACGTCCTTGAAGGAGTACAGCCGCTGGCTGCCCGACCCGGCGGCGCCGCGGATCGACGGCACGACCAGGCCGGTGCGGGCCCAGTAGTCGAGCTGCCGGTAGGTGATGCCGACGACCTGACACGCGGTCGGCCCGCGGAAGCCGACCAGGCGGTCGGTCACCCCGTCGAGCCCCTCACCGACGAGCGGGTCCGGGAACAGCTCTCCCTGACCCGGCCCCTCGGGTGGTGGCGTCTGCACCGCGCGGTCTCCCTCGGTCGGGACCGTGGCCCTCCCCTACCATGTGACTCTGGGTAGTGGGTGAGTTCCACGGATGTCATCAGTCGTGATGACGGTAGGCCCAGTGGCCGAGGTGGTCAACGCGGCTCGCCGACCCGGGCGTACCGGACACCCGCCCGGGTTGCCGGGTACGGAGGGCGTACAGCCGCCGAACGGTCGGTGACGTCGGTGAACGGTCGGACGGTGGTCCATGCGGTTCCACCGCCGGATGACGGCGGTGGTCACCCGGACGGGTCAGCCCGGCTGGGCCCCGCGGAAGTCCTCCGGCGACACGGAGTCGAGGAACTCGCGGAACTTCTCGACCTCGTCCTCCTGCTCGTCGGGGATGACCAGGCCCGCCTCGGCGAGGACGCTCTCGTCGGCGTGCACCGGGACACCGGTCCGCAGCGCCAGCGCGATCGAGTCGCTCGGCCGCGCGGACACCGTGACGCCGCCGTCGAAGATCAGCTCGGCGTAAAAGGTGCCCTCCTGCAGGTCGGTCACCCGCACCTGCTCGAGCCGCCGCCCGAGTGCCCCGATCACGTCCTTGAGCAGGTCGTGGGTCAGCGGCCGCGCGGGCTTGACCCCCTGCTGCTCCAGGGCGATCGCCGTCGCCTCCACCGATCCGATCCAGATCGGGAGGTATCGGTCGCCGTTCGTCTCCCGCAGCAGCAGGATCGGCTGGTTCGCCGGAAGTTCGACCCGGACGCCCACGACGCGCATCTCGCTCATCAGCCCGCCTCCCCGGCCCTGTCGGGCCTGTCGGGCCACCCGGGTGGACACGCCACCCCGGCCGCCCTGATCGCCTTGCTCGCCCTGGCCCGTGCGGCGGACCCCGACGGGCTCCGTGCCGTTGTCACCGCACTGCCACCGACACCTGATGACGCTACACGGCGGTCCGCTCCGACGCGCGCCTCCGGACGGGGAGTGACGGGGTCCGTTCGACGATCGTCACACGCCCGTCGCGCACGGCGTGTCGGCTCGACACCCGCCGGTCCCCGTGCGCGCAGAAGGCCCGTCGTACCAGGGGGTACGGGAGCACCCCCGGCCGCGACGGGCCGGTCGTACGCGGGGGGGTCCGTGAGCGACGCACAGGGGGCGCCGCCGCACGGACCCGCGGTCAGCCCTGGGCGCCCGGCTCGCGGGGCCCGGTCAGGAAGACCAGCCGGAACTTGCCGATCTGCACCTCGTCGCCGTTGGCGAGCACCGCCGTGTCGACCGGCTCGCGGTTGACGTAGGTGCCGTTGAGGCTGCCGACGTCGACCACGACGAACTCACCGGCGTCGCGGCGGAACTCCGCGTGCCGCCGGGAGACAGTGACGTCGTCGAGGAAGATGTCGCTGTCGGGGTGCCGGCCGGCGCTGGTGGTCGGCACGTCCAGCAGGAAGCGCGAGCCGGCGTTCGGACCGCGCCGGACGACGAGCAGCGCCGACCCGGCGGGAAGCCCGTCGACACCCGAGACGGCGGGCTCGGCGGCCGGCTGCTCGACGTCGGCGAGGAAGTCCGCCCGGAAGACCGACGTGGTCTCCGGTGCGCGCTCCGGTGGCACGTCGCGCGGGTCGTTCGTGGTCACCTCGGGGACTCCTCCTCGCGGATGCGGTGCCCGGACGGCGTCCGGGCGGTCAGGGCTGTGCGGGGCCGGTGTCCCGGTCCCTTCCGGACGGCACGTCCAGGGGATGTGAACCTACCGGTCGGAGCGGCCGGGGCGATACGGAGGTCGGCGCGCCGTGCCGCGTGGTGCGGCGGGCGGGCCGGCTCAGGCGCCGTCGGACAGCTGGCGGTAGGCCTCGGCGTCGAGCAGGCCGTCGAGCGAGGCCCCCTCGGCCAGGCGGATCTCGACGATCCACCCGTCGCCGTAGGGGGCGGAGTTCACCAGCTCCGGACCGGCGTCCAGCCCGTCGTTCACGGCGACGACCTCACCGCCGACCGGGGCGTAGATGTCCGACACCGACTTGGTCGACTCGACCTCGCCCATGGCGTCGCCCGCGGCGAGGGTGTCGCCGACGGCCGGCAGCTGCACGAAGACGACGTCACCGAGCTGCGACTGGGCGTGGTCGGTGATGCCGACCCGGACCACCCCGTCCCCGCTGCGGCGCACCCACTCGTGGGCCTCGGTGTAGGACAGGTCCGACGGAATCTCCGAGCTCACGCCGGGGAGCCTATCCCCCGGCGCCGCCGTGATCGAACCGGGTCGACGGGGCCGGGACGCCCGGCGCCGGGCGCCGCAGTGCCAGCCGGAACTGGACCAGGTACAGCAGCCCGGACCACAGGTAGAGGGCCACGCCCCAGATGGCGAAGGCGTTCGCGACGACGCCGACCACGGCCTCGGCGGGCGAGGGACCGTCGCCGAGCAGGAGCAGCGGGAAGGCGTAGAGCAGGACGAAGGTGGCGGCCTTGCCGAGGTAGACGACCTCGAAGGGGCCGTAGCCGCGGTGGCGCAGCACGAACACGCAGACGGCGAGGACGACGTCGCGGGCCACCAGGGCGACCACCGCCCACCACGGCACGATGTCGCGCGCGGCCAGCCCGACCAGCGCGGCCAGGATGTAGAGGCGGTCCACGGCCGGGTCGAGCATGGCGCCGAACCGGCTGAACTGGTCCAGGACGCGGGCGAGCTTGCCGTCGAGCCAGTCGGTGAACCCGCCGATCGCCAGCACCGCGACGGCCCAGCCGTCGGCCTCCGGGCCGAGCATCAGCCACAGGAACAGCGGCACCCCGGCCAGGCGCAGCATGCTGAGCGCGTTCGGGACGGTCCACAGCCGGTCGTCGTCGGTGGGCGGGCCGACGGTGTCGTGCACCGAGTCCCGGACGGTGTCGCGCACCGTGTCCCGGACGGTGTCGCGGGCCTCGCGGACCGAGTCGGCGGCCTCGCGGGCGCTGCGGCGCACCGCTGCCGCCCGTCCGGTGTCGCTCTCCCCGCCCACACCGGGCACCCTAGTCGTCGGGTCGGGATGTGCGGGGCGCCCCGTCGAGGTGAGGATGGGGACATGACCGACACCAACATCTCCCTGCGCGACATCCAGGCCCCCCTCAAGCAGCAGTACCGCGACGACCCGGAGTCGGCGGTCATCACCCTCAAGGCGGACGGCGAGCTCGGCTCCGGTGTGGCGTGCAAGGTCTCGACCGGCCAGGCGATGGCCGAGGCGGGCCTGCACCCGGCCACCGGCGGCGACGGCACCCAGCTGTGCTCGGGCGACATGCTGCTGGAGGCGCTGGTGGCCTGTGCCGGGGTGACCCTGCGCGCGGTGGCCACCGCGCTGGAGCTCGAGGTGCTCGGCGCCGTGCGCGCCGAGGGCGACCTCGACTTCCGCGGCACCCTCGGCGTCGCGAAGGACGCCCCGGTCGGTTTCCGGGAGATCCGCCTGTCCTTCGACGTCGACATCCGCGACGGCGGCGCGCCCGCCGCCGAGGACAAGGTCGCGACCCTGGTGAAGCTGACCGAGCGGTACTGCGTCGTCCTGCAGACCGTCCAGGGCAGCGCGACCACCTCGGTCGCGGTCAACCCGGCCGCCTGACCCGCCCGCGGCGCGCCGGACGGCGACCACCCGGACACCGGGTGCCACCGCCGTCCGGCGTGCACCGGGCAGCGCCGAACGGCCGTAGGTCCTGGTCGGACCGGGTCTGCCGACCCCGGTCGCCCGCCGGTGGCGATCCGCTCGTCGCGCGTCACCGTCGGTTCGGCGCCCCACACGCTCCGAGGTCTCCGGTCCCCGCCGAGGGCCTCCGTACGGTTGATCCGTCCAGGAGTTCGTGACGGGGTGTGCCCGGCGCCGCGACGTGCGGCGGCGGGGCGCGCGCGGCAGGTGAGACGTGATCAAACTGGCGGACGCGCTGACGTCCGGCGATCACGTGTGCGCGGTCCCGGACAGCACGGAGCACCTCGGCGAGCTCGCCGCCGCCTACGTCGCGCACGGTCTCGACCGGGGCGAGCGCATCCTCTACTTCGACGACGACGGCGCCGCCGACGTCCTGCTCCGCCGCCTCGTCGAGGACGGCGTCGAGGTCGACGACCCGCTGCGGCGCGGCCAGCTGGAGATCCTGCCCGCCGAGCGGACCCGGCGCACCTTCCGCACCCCGCTGTCCGAGGTGCACGCCGGGATGTCCGGCGAGGTCGCCCGCTCCCGCGAGCTCGGCTGGAACGGCACCCGGATGACCGGCCAGATGCACTCGGTGCTCGAGGCGGGCGCCGCGGGCACCCTGCCCGAGTACGACGGCCTGCTGGCCCGGCTGGTCCGCGAGAGCGCGGGCGGGCTGACCGCGCTGTGCACCTACGACACCGAGCACTTCCCGGCCGAGCAGATCGACATCATGCGGGCGCTGCACCGCGACCACGTCCCCTGCTCCACCGCCTACGACGACGGCCTGCTCCGGATCGTGCGCCTCGGTACCGGTCACGCCCGGCTGGCCGGCGAGGTCGACCACAGCAACCGCTCGAAGATCACCTCGCTGCTGCACTCGGCACTGGACGCCGCGCTGCGGTCCGCGGACGCCTCCACCGACATCGGCCTGGACCTGGCCTCGGTGCGGTTCGTCGACGTCGCCACCGCGATCGCGCTGGTGCACGCCGCCGAGGGCTTCCCGGCCACCCACCGCCTGGTGCTGCACCGGGTCCGGCCGCGGGTGCTGCGGGTGCTCGAACGCTGCGGCGCGGCCTTCTCGCCCCAGCTCGTGTTCGACGACCGTCCGCCGGCCCCCGGGGTCGTGCACCCGGGAGGACAGCTCCGGTGAAGGTCAACCCCGCTCCCCGCCCGCCCGGCTTCCGGCACGCCCTCGTGCACGCCGACGACCCGGTCGAGCTGCTCGCCGCCGTCGCCCCGGCCGCCCGGGCCGCGGCGCGGGACACCGGCGCCCGGATCGCGGTGGACCTGCCCGCGCCGCTGGAGCAGGCGCTGCACGACGAGCTCGGCGACGAGGTCGAGCTCGGCAGGCTCACCTCGCTGACCAGCTCGGCCCGGGAGTCCGGACAGACCGTCGCCGCCTGGCGGGCCCGGGAGCTGCGGGCGCTGACCTCCTCGGGCCGCCCGGTGTTCGTGGTGGGCGCGCACGACCCGGACCTCGACGGCGTCGACGGCGGGTTCTGGGTCGAGCTGGAGGCCGCGCTCAACATCTCCCTCGCGGGGCTGCCGGTCCTGCAGGTGTGCGCCTACCCCCGGCTGCCGCTGCACGGCGCGGTCGGCGAGTCGGCGGTGGCCAACCACCCGCTGCGGCTGCGCGCGTCCGGGCTCACCGAGAACCCGCGGCACCGCCCGCCCGCCGAGGTCCTCGCGGCCCTGCCGATCGCGCCGCCACACCTGCTCGGACCGCCGGACATCACGTTGTCCTACAACACCTTCGAGCTGTCCCGGGTGCGCGACGCCGTCGAGGAGGCCGCCCGGGTGTGCCGGTTCGACACCGTGCGCGGCGAGGACATGGTGCAGGCGGTCAACGAGGTCGCCACCAACGCGGTCGAGCACGGCTCCCCGGAGGCGGGGCTGTCGGTGTGGGCGCGCGACGGGGAGCTGGTCTGCGAGGTGCAGGACAGCGGGGCGATCGCGCTGCCGCTGATCGGGCTCGCGCCGCCGCACCCGTCGCAGGCACGGGGGCGCGGGACCTAGATCGCCCGGCAGCTCTGCGACAGCCTCCACGTGTGGCGGGCCCCGGACGGGACCCACGTCCGGCTGCTCTCCCGGGCCTGACGCAGATCTCACAATCCGGCCGTACCCGGATCTCACACCGTGGGCACTGCTGGGCTATCCTCGTCCCACGACACCACACGGAGACGCCGCCCGCCGTCCGTGTCGGTGCGGTTCCGTCGTGCCCGCTCCGCGATCCGAGGCCTCCCGCCCGGCGCGCCCCGGCTCCGTGCGGAGCCGATCGCGGGCCGCACGTCACGACCGATCCGGGGAAACGGCCATGTCCGACGATCACTGTCGATCCAGTGAGCAGAGCACTCCCACCTCCACCCCGCACGTGCGGGTGCTGGGCTCGTTCGGGCTGCGCGCGGGTGACCGCGCCGTCCCGCTGCCGGTCGACTCCCGTCGCCTGGTCGCCTACCTCGCCGTCCACCGGCGGCCGCAGCCGACCGCGGCGCTCGCCGCGACGCTGTGGCCCGGGGTCGGTCCCGTCCCCGCGGCCCGGCTGCTCGACGATGCCGTCGCCGGCGTCGACGTACCGGGCCTGCTCGACGCCGACCACCTCGGCCGGCTGCAGCTCGGCGACGACGTGGTCGTCGATCTCACCGAGGCCATGCTGTTGATCCGTGGGCTGTCCGCGCCCAGCATGCTGCGCACCGTGCGGGAGATCGGCGCGCCGGAGACCGCGCTGCTGGAGGCCGACATCCTCCCGTCGTGGACCGCGGCGTGGATCGCCGTGGAGCGCGAACGGTTCCGCCAGCTGCGCCTGTCCGCCCTGGAGGGGCTGGCCGGCACGCTCACCGCCGCCGACCGGCACGACGACGCCGTCGCCGTCGCGCGCCGGGCCGTCGCCACCGCGCCGAGCCGCGAGCGGTCGCGCCGCGCCCTGGTCGAGGCCCTGCTCGCCGGCGGTCAGGTCGCCGACGCGCTCGCCGAGTACGAGGAGTTCCAGCGGCTGCTCCGCAACAGCGTCGGCGCCACCCCGGACTCCGAGCTGGACCGCCTGCTCGCCCCGCTCGACGCGGGCTGGCCGCTCGGCCCGGGCCTGCACCGCCCGGCCCGGCGCTTCGCCGTGGGCATGCCCGGCACCGCCCGCGGCGCGCAGCGCTCACGCCGGGTCGTCGCGGGGAGCCCCGCCAGCGGGCGCTGACCGGCCACACCGACGACGAGGGGGCGCGACCGGACGGTCGCGCCCCCTCGTCGTGTGCGGTGGTCAGTGGAACTGCGGGCGGCGCTTCTCGCCGAACGCGGCGAGCCCCTCGGCACCCTCCGGACCCGCGGCGCAGGTCGCGATGGAGTCCGCCTCCGCCGCGAGCTGCTCGTCGAGCCCCCGGTCCCAGGTCGCGGTCAGGAGCCCGCGGATGCGGCCCAGCGCGGCAGTCGGTCCCTGGGCGAGCCGGTGCGCGACCGCGGCGGCCTCGTCGGCCACCCGGTCGTCGTCGACGACGGAGGCGAGCAGCCCCAGCTCGGCCAGCGTCCCGGCCTCGAGGACCTCGTCGGTGAGCAGGACCCGCCGCGCCCGCGCGGCGCCGATCAGCCGCGGCAGCGTCCAGGTCATCCCGCCGTCCGGGGAGAACCCGATGCCGGGGTAGGCCGGACGCATCCGGGTCGAGGTCCCGCCGACGGCGAGGTCGCAGGCCAGCGCGATGCTCATGCCCGCACCGGCGGCCCAGCCCGGCACCGCCGCGACCGTGGGCACCGGGGACGCGGCCAGCGGGCGCAGCATGGAGTGGAAGGTGTCGGCGAGGCCGTGCACGTAGGCGTAGCGGTCCTCGGCCCCGGCGAAGGCTCGCACGTCACCGCCGGTGCAGAAGTTCTCGCCGTCGCCGTGCACCAGCACCGCTCCGGTCTCGGCCGGGTCGAGCGCCAGCAGCGCCTCGGTGACCTCGGCCATGGCGGGCCCGTCGAGGGTGCCGTGCCGGCCGGTGGAGACCCGGCAGCGCAGCACCCGCCCGTCGCGGGTGACGGCGGGCGCGCTCGTCGCGGCGCTCACGCGAGCGCCCGCAGCTTCGGCGCGACGTCCTCGGTGAACTGCGTCAGGAACCGGCGCTGGTCGTGCCCCGGTCCGTGCACGACGAGGTGGTTCAGGCCCGCGTCGAGGTAGGGCTTGATCTGCTCGACGGCCTCGTCGGGATCCGACGCGACGATCCAGCGCTTCACCACCTGCTCGATCGGCAGCTCGTCGGCCAGGCGCTCCATCTCCTGCGAGGAGTCGACGGAGTTCTTCTGGTCGGCGGTCAGCGACAGCGGCGCCCAGAACCGGGTGTTCTCCCGCGCGGCGTCGGGGTCCCGGTCGTAGCTGATCTTGATCTCGATCATCTTGTCGATGGCGCCCGCGTCGCGGTCGGCCTTGCCCGCGCCCTCCTCGACGCCCGGGAGGAGCTTGTCGGTGTAGAGGTCCATGCCCTTGCCGGAGGTGCAGATGAACCCGTCGCCGAACCGGCCTGCGAACCGGGCGACCATCGGGCCCCCCGCGGCGACGTAGATCGGCACCGGCTGCTCGGGCCGGTCGTAGATCATGGCGTCGACGAAGGTGTAGTACTCGCCCTCGGTGCTGACCGACTCCTCGGTCCACAGCGCGCGCATCATCTTCACGGCCTCGCGCAGCCGGGCGAAGCGCTCCTTGAACTCGGGCCACTCCCGCCCGGACACCGCGATCTCGTTGAGCGCCTCGCCGGTGCCGACGCCGAGCGCGACCCGGTTGCCCGTGAGCAGCGCCATCGTGGCGAACTCCTGGGCCAGCACCGCCGGGTTGTAGCGGAACGTGGGCGTGAGCACGGAGGTGCCGATCTGCACCCGCTTCGTGCGCTCCCCCACCGCCGCCATCCAGGGCAGCGCGGCCGGGGCGTGCCCGCCCTCGTGCCGCCACGGCAGGAAGTGGTCCGACGCCCAGACGCTGTCGAGCCCGAGCTCCTCGGCCAGCACCGCGTACTCGACGAGGTCGCGGGGGCCGAACTGTTCGGCCGACGCCTTGTACCCGATCTTCAGATCCACGGATCCGTCCTTCTCGCGTGATCGCCCGGCGCCCGGTGTGCGAACGCCGTTGGTCCTGCAGGCCTTGCTACACCCCGGGGCCGTCCGGCGCAGCACCGCGACGCCCGCGACACCCGGGCGGTGACCGGGACCACGCCACGGCCGGGCCCGGGCGCGGCCGGCGGTGCCGTGAGGTGAGTGCCGGGCGGGGCGCACGCGGCGGGGCTCGTACGATCGACGACGTGTTCGACGCCTCCGACCCGGACGAGATCCCGCTCCCGCCCGAGCCCGAGGACGACTACGGCGACGAACCCCCGCCGGAGGACGCCTGGGCCGCCGCTCCCGCCGGGCCGGGCCGGGAGCCGGAGGCGGAGCCGGTCCCGGAGCGCGTGCACAGCAGCGACCCGCACGAGATCCTGCGCCGCGTCTTCGGCTACGACGCGTTCCGCGGCGAGCAGCAGGCGATCGTCGAGCAGGTCACCGGCGGCGGGGACGCGCTGGTGCTCATGCCGACCGGTGGCGGCAAGTCGCTCTGCTACCAGGTACCGGCGCTGGCCCGGCCGGGCACCGGGGTCGTGGTGTCGCCGCTGATCGCGCTGATGCAGGACCAGGTCGACGCGCTGCGCGCGCTCGGGGTGCGGGCCGGGTTCCTCAACTCCACCCAGGACGCCGACGAGCGCCGCCTCACCGAGCAGGAGTTCCTCGCGGGCGAGCTGGACCTGCTCTACCTCGCCCCGGAGCGGCTGCGGGTCGAGGCCACCGTGCGGCTGCTCGAACGCGGCCGGATCGCCCTGTTCGCGATCGACGAGGCGCACTGCGTCGCGCAGTGGGGGCACGACTTCCGGCCCGACTACCTGCTGCTCTCCGAGCTGCCGAAGCGCTGGCCGGACGTCCCGCGGATCGCGCTGACCGCGACCGCGACCGACGCGACCCGCACCGAGATCGCGCAGCGCCTGGAGCTGACCGGGGCTCAGGCCTTCGTCGCGAGCTTCGACCGGCCCAACATCCAGTACCGGATCGTCGCGAAGAACGAGCCGCGCCGTCAGCTGCTGGAGCTGCTGCGCTCCGAGCACGCCGGGGACGCGGGGATCGTCTACTGCCTGTCGCGCAGGTCGGTCGAGCAGACCGCGGAGTTCCTCACCGCGCAGGGGATCCGGGCACTGCCGTACCACGCGGGGCTCGACGCGTCGGTGCGCCGGGAGAACCAGTCCCGGTTCCTGCGCGAGGACGGCCTGGTCATGTGCGCGACGATCGCGTTCGGCATGGGCATCGACAAGCCCGACGTCCGCTTCGTCGCCCACCTCGATCTCCCGAAGTCCGTGGAGGGCTACTACCAGGAGACCGGGCGTGCCGGCCGCGACGGCGAGCCGTCGACGGCGTGGCTGGCCTACGGGCTCGCCGACGTCGTCCAGCAGCGCAAGATGATCGACGACGGCGAGGGCGACGCCGCGCACAAGCGGCGCCTGGCCCAGCACCTGGACGCGATGCTCGCGCTGTGCGAGACCACCGAGTGCCGCCGGGCGCAGCTGCTGCGCTACTTCGGGCAGAAGCCCGCTTCCCAGCGGTGCGGGAACTGCGACACCTGCCTGACGCCGGTGTCGTCGTGGGACGGCACGGTCGCGGCGCAGAAGGTGCTGTCGACGGTGTGGCGGCTGAAGAAGGAGCGCAACCAGGAGTTCGGCGCCGGGCAGGTCGTCGACATCCTGCTGGGCAGACGCACCCCGAAGGTCGACCAGCACCGCCACCACGAGCTGTCGGTGTTCGGCGTCGGGACCGAGCTGACCGACGTCGCGTGGCGCAACGTCCTGCGCCAGCTCGTCGCGCGCGGACTGCTGACCGTCGGCGGGAACTACTCGACGCTGCGGTTCACCGACGAGTCCCCGGCGGCGATGCGTGGCGAGCAGAAGGTCATGCTGCGCTCCGAGCCGGAACGCGCGGCGCGGTCGTCGCGGTCGCGGGGCGGGTCGAAGCAGGCCGTGGAGATGCCGGCCGAGCTCGCGCCGGTGTTCGAGCGGCTCCGGGCCTGGCGGGCGGCGACGGCGAAGGAGCAGGGCGTCCCCGCCTACGTGATCTTCCACGACGCGACGCTGCGCGAGATCGCGATGCGGTCCCCCGCCGACCGGGCCGCGCTGGGCACGATCTCCGGGATCGGCGAGGGCAAGCTCGCGCGCTACGGCGACCAGGTGATCGACGTGTTGCACGGGGCCGGCTCGTGACGCGCCCGCTGATCGGCATCAGCTGCTACAGCGAGCGGGCCGACTACTGGATCATGCGCGACGACGACGTCGTGCTGGTCCCGCGCACCTACGTCGAGATGGTGCTGGCCGCGGGCGGGGTCCCGGTGCTGCTCGCCCCGACCGACGGCGCCGTCGAGGCCGTCGACGCCCTCGACGGGCTCCTGCTCACCGGCGGCCAGGACGTCGACCCGGCCCGCTACGGGCAGGTGGCCGGCGCGCACACCGACACACCGCGCACCGGGCGTGACGCCGCCGACGTGGCGGCGCTGCACCGGGCGCTGGGCCGCGGGATCCCGGTGCTGGGCGTGTGCCGCGGGCTGCAGCTGCTCAACGTGGCGCTCGGCGGGACGCTGCACCAGCACCTGCCCGACGTGGTGGGTGCACAGGTCGCCGGAGCGCACTCGGTCGGACCGGGGGTGTACGCGCCGGTGCCGGTGCTGACCGAGCCGGGGACCCGGGTCGCGGAGATCCTGGGTCCGGGCCCGGTGACGGTGCGCTGCCACCACCACCAGGGGGTGGACCGGGTCGCCCCCGGGCTGCGGGTGTCCGCCCGCGCCGGGGACGTCGTCGAGGCGCTGGAGTGGAGCGACCCGTCGGGCCCCGCCGGCACCGACGCGCCCTGGGTCGTCGGTGTCCAGTCCCATCCCGAGCGCGACGCCGACGACCTGCGCCTGGCCGGTGCCCTGGTCGCCGCCGCCACGCGGGCCCGCAGCCGCGCCTTCCGCCCGGTCCGCCTCGCCGGCTGACCCGGATCCACACCCCCTGTCCGGTGTCCACACCTGCCGCACCGGGTGTGCCGACCGGGCAGGGGGTGTGGACGCGGGCAGTCGGTGTCCGCGATCAGGGGCAGGCTGTGGGGTCATGACGGAGACGGGGACGAGGACGGGTGTCGACTGGAACGGCGAGCTGCTCGCGCAGCTGACGTTCCACTGGGAGACCGCACTGCGCCCGCGGCTGGCCGGGCTCACCGACGACGAGTACCACTGGGAGCCGGTGCCCGGCTGCTGGGGCGTGCGCCGCCGCGGGGAGTCGGTGACCCCGCCGGGCGCCGGGTCCGGCGACTGGGTGATCGACTTCGCGTTCCCGACGCCGGAGCCGCCGCCGGTCACGACGATCGCGTGGCGGTTCGGGCACCTCCTGGTCGGGGTGTTCGCGATGCGCTCGCACTCCCACTTCGGCGGGCCGGCCGTCGACTACGACTCCTACGCCTACCCCGGTACCGCGGCGTCGGCCCTGGACGCCCTGGACACCGAGTACGCCCGCTGGACCGCCGGGGTCGCCGCGCTCGGCGCCGAGGGCCTGGCCCGGCCGTGCGGACCGGCCGAGGGTCCCTACGCCGACGCGCCGCTCGCGACGCTGGTGCTGCACATCCACCGGGAGGCCATCCACCACGGGGCGGAGATCGCGCTGCTGCGCGATCTCCTCCGGGCCGGCTGAGCCGAACGCCGGGCCGGGCTCAGCCGGCCCGCCCGATCCGCTTGAGCACCGGGGGCAGGTCCCCGGAGTGGAGCACCCCGAGCCGCTGGGTGGCCCGGGTGATCGCGACGTAGAGGTCGTTGAGCCCGCGCGGGGACTCGTCGAGCATCTCCTGCGGCTCCACCACGACGACGGCGTCGAACTCGAGGCCCTTCGACGCCGCGACCGGCAGCACGACGACCGGTGCGTCCAGCTCGGACTCCCCCTCGGCGGGCTCGGGGGTCGTGAGCCCGGCGGCGTCGAGGACGGCCCGGACCCGGTCCAGGCGGCCCTGCGGCGTGAGGACGACGGTGCGCCCGTCCCCGACGGCGTCGCGCTCGGCGCGCACCCGCTCGGCCAGGACCCGGTCGCCGTCGGCCCCGGCGGGCAGCGCCGCCGCCGACGGCGGCACCCCGGTCGAGCGCACCGACGACGGCGGCTGCAGCGAGGCGTCGATCTCGGCGAGCACGTCGTCGGCGACGTCGGCGATCTCCGAGGGCGTCCGGTAGTTCACCGTCAGCTGCTCCAGGCGCCAGCGGCGTGCGACGAACGGTGACAGGACCTCGTCCCACGAGCCCGCGCCGCCGCGGTCACCGGTCTGGGCGATGTCCCCGACGAGGGTCATCGACCGGGCGGGGGCGCGACGCATGACCATCCGCCAGGCCATCGCCGACAGCTCCTGCGCCTCGTCGACGATGATGTGGCCGTAGGTCCACTCGCGGTCCGCGGCCGCCCGTTCGGCGGTGGAGTCGTAGCGGGAGACCTGCATGCGCTCGGCGAGCCGGTCGGCGTCGATGATGTCGGTGGCGCGCAGCAGCTCGGGGTCGAGGTCCTCCTCCAGGTCGAGCACGTCGAGCACGCCCTGGGCGTACTCGACCTCCTCGCGCAGCGCCGCGGCCTCGGCGGCGGCCTGGGCGGCGCCGTCGTCGCCGAGCAGTTCGGCGGCCTCGTCGAGCAGGGCGACGTCGGCCGGGGTCCAGCGCAGGTCCGGGGGCACGTCGGCGGCGGGCGCCGCGCGCTCCAGCAGGGCCCGCTCGGGCGCCGGGATCCGCCGGGCCACCGAGTTGAGCCGACGGCGGTCGGCGAACAGGTCGGTGAGCAGCTGCTCGGGCGACAGCGTCGGCCAGAGCTCCTCGAGCTGCGTCGCGACCTCGCCGGACTCGGCGAGCTCGTCGCGGATGTCGTCGACGTCGCGCCGGTCCAGCAGGCCGGACTCGCCGCCGCCGACGCGACGGGCGACCTGCTGGGCGAGCAGCCGCAGCAGCTCCTTGCGGAAGATGCGGCGGGCCTCGTTGTGCGGCTTGCGGGAGCGCCGGGCCCGGGTGCGGGCCTGGGCGACGGTGTCCCGGTCGAGGACGACCCGCTGCTGCTCCACGACGAGCTCGACCGGGGTCCGCGGCAGCTGCTGCCGGTCGCGCACCGCGGCGGCGATCACCGGCGCCATGTCGGCGCGGCCCTTCAGCTCGGCCGTCGCCGGGGACTCGGTGCGTCGCGCGTCCAGGCCGGGGAACAGCTGGGCGACGGTGCCGAGCACGACGCTGGTCTCCCCCAGCGAGGGCAGGACCTGGCCGATGTAGCGCAGGAACGTCGGGTTCGGCCCGACGACGAGCACGCCGCGCCGGGCGAGCCGGTCGCGGTGGGTGTAGAGCAGGTAGGCCGCGCGGTGCAGCGCCACCGCCGTCTTCCCGGTGCCGGGGCCGCCCTGCACGACCAGCACCCCGGACGGCTTCGACCGGATGATGCGGTCCTGCTCGCCCTGGATGGTGGCGACGATGTCGCCCATCCGCCCGGTGCGGGCCGAGGACACCGCCGCCAGCAGCGCGGCCTCGCTGGTGAGCCCCGAGCCCGAGCGGGCCCGCTCCGCCTCGGTCATCTCGGCCAGGTTGAGCGGCTCGTCGTCGACCGCGACGACCTGCCGCAGCCGGGTCCGCAGGTGCCTGCGCCGCCGCATCCCCTCGGGGTTCGCGGCGGTGGCGGTGTAGAACGGCCGGGCGGCGGGTGCCCGCCAGTCCATCAGCAGCGGCTCGTACTCGTTGTCCTCGTCGAGCAGGCCGATGCGGCCGACGTAGCGGATCTCGCCGTCGTCGGCGTCGAGCCGGCCGAAGGCCAGCCCGTGCTCGGCGGCACGCAGACCGGCGAGCCGGTCGGTGAGCATCTCCGCGGCGGCGTCGCGCTGGGTGATGGCCTGCGGGGTGCCGACGGTCTCCTCGCGCAGCGTGTCGGCCAGCCGGCGCGCGGTGTCGCGACGGCGGTCCTCGAGCTGCTCGTAGAGCATGGCCACGTAGGACTGTTCGTGGGCCAGCTCCGGGTCGACCGGCGCGGCGGGGTCGGCCGCGTCAGCCGGGGAGCCGGCAGCAGAAGTGGGTTCGGGCACGGCGCGGGGATCCTCCACCGGGGGGACGTACACGACACGTCCGCGCGGTGGCAGGACGAGCCTGTCGCCGACGGAGCGACTGACCAGGCTACCAGTGGTGCACGACCATCCGGTGAACGACGGACCGGGCACCGGACCGCCGCGGGGGACGGCGGCGGGATCCGCCGTCCCCCGCCGTCCTGCACGGCCCGGCCCGGCGCGGTCAGCCGCGGACCCGCGGGGCCCGTCCGTGGGGCTGCTCCACCGGCTCCACCCACTCCGGGGTGGGGGTCGGCGCGGTGGCCGGGCCCTCGTCGTCGAGCGCGATGGGCTCGCCGTGGTGGCGCAGCCGCATCGGGGCGCCGTCGGTGAGCCGGTACTCGGTCTCCTCGGGGGTGATCGAGACCCGGATCCGGCGCCCCTGCCACTTCAGGCCGAACGAGATCCGCGACAGCGACGCCGGGAGCACCGGGGCGAACGACAGCCCGTCGGCCTCGCAGCGCATCCCGCCGAAGCCCAGCACGACCGCGGTCCAGGTCCCGGCCATCGACGCGATGTGCATGCCGTGGTCGGTGTTGCCCGCCAGGTCCTGCAGGTCCACCAGGGCGGCCTCGGCGAGGTACTGGTGGGCCAGCTCCAGGTGCCCGGTGCGGGCGGCCATCACCGACTGGGTGCACGCCGACAGCGACGAGTCCCGCACCGTGATCGCCTCGTAGTAGGCGAAGTTGCGGCGCTTCTGCTCCTCGGTGAACGCCTCCGGGAAGATCTGCATCGCCAGCACGAGGTCGGCCTGCTTGATGACCTGCTTGCGGTACAGGTCGAAGTAGGGGTAGTTCAGCAGCAGCGGGTACCGCTCGGCCGGGGTCTCCTCGAAGTTCCACCGCTGGTGGTCGGTGAAGCCCTCGGACTGCGGGTGCACGCCGAGGCGCTCGTCGAACGGGATGAACATCGCGCCGGCGGCGTCGCGCCAGGACGCGATCTCCTCGGAGTCCACCCCGAGCCGTGACGCCGACCGCGGGTGCTTCGCGGCGACCTCGGCGGCGTAGCGCAGGTTCTGCTGGGCCATCAGGTTGGTGTAGACGTTGTTGTCCGCGATCGAGGAGTACTCGTCGGGACCGGTGACGCCGTCGATGCGGAAGTTGCCCGCCGAGTCGTGGCTGCCCAGCGAGCGCCACAGCCGCGCGGTCGCGACCAGCAGCTCCAGCCCGACCTCCAGCTCGAACTTGGTGTCGCCGGTGGCGTGCACGTGCCGCTTCACCGCGTCGGCGATGTCGGCGTTGATGTGGAACGCCGCGGTGCCCGCGGGCCAGTAGCCGGAGCACTCGTGGCCGCGGATGGTGCGCCACGGGAACGCCGCGCCCTTGAGACCGAGGGTCTCGGCGCGCTCGAAGGCCAGCGGCAGGATCGACTTGCGCCAGCGCAGCGCGTCCGCCGCGGCCTCCGGGGCGACGAAGGACAGCACCTGCAGGCAGAACGTCTCGGTGTCCCAGAAGGTGTGGCCGTCGTAGCCGTCGGCGGTCAGCCCCTTGGCCGGGATGCAGCGGCGCTCGGCGCGGGCGCCGGCCTGCAGGATGTGGAAGGTCGCCAGCCGCACGGCCTGCTGCAGCTCGGCGTCGCCGTCGATCTCGACGTCGGCGGTGGCCCAGAAGTCGTCGAGGTAGTCGCGCTGCTCGGCGACCAGGCCGTCCCAGCCGGTGTAGCGGGCGGCGGCGATGGCGGCGCGCACCTGGTCGTAGACGGCGGGCAGGCTGCGCCGCGAGGACCAGCCGTAGGCGAGGTACTTGACCACGCGCAGCGACTGGCCGGGCTTGACCCGGGCGATGACGGTGGTGCGGGCGAGGTCCTCGTTGGCGTCGGTGGACACCTGGACCCCGTCCGGGCCGAACACCTCGTGCTCCATCGCCGCGCCGCAGCGCAGCTCCGACTTGCGGGTGCGGTGCACCAGAGTCGCCCCGGCGTCCCCGGCCCGGGACTGCTCGGGCTCCAGGACGTTGTCCAGCGCGGTGTCCAGGCGCGGGTCGTCGGCGTCGCGGCCGGGCAGCTGCTCGTTGGCGACGAGCTCGGACTGCAGCACCAGCAGCGCGGCGTCACCGGCGGCGCCGCTGCCGTCGTTGCCGTTGCTGACCAGCTCGACCTCGTAGGAGATCGCGGCGACCGCACGCTGGGTCAGCGACACCATGCGGGTGGAGCGGACCCGGACCCGGCGCCCGGCCGGGGACTCCCACTCGACCTCGCGGTTCAGCGTGCCGGCCTGCATGTCCAGCACCCGCTCGTGCCGGTGCAGGGTGCCGTAGCGCAGGTCGAACGGCTCGTCGTCGACCAGCAGCCGGATCAGCTTGCCGTTGGTCGTGTTGATGATCGTCTGCCCGGACTCGGGGTAGCCGTAGCCGCCCTCGGCATACGGCAGCGGACGCACCTCGTAGAACGAGTTCAGGTAGGTGCCGGGCAGGACGTGCGGCTCACCCTCGTCAAGGTTGCCGCGCAGCCCGATATGGCCGTTGGACAGCGCGAAGACCGACTCGGTCTGGCCCATCGCGTCCAGGTCGAGGCGCGGTTCGCGGACCACCCACGGCTCGACGGTGAAGGTGGGCAGGTGGTCGGGCTTCACGAACGCTCCAGCAGGTCGGCGAGATCGGTGACGACGACGTCCGCGCCGTGCTCACGCAGCGCGTCCGCCTGTTCGAGACGGTCGACACCGACGACGGCGCCGAAGTCCCCCGCGTGGCCGGCCTGCACGCCGGCCAGCGCGTCCTCGAACACGACCGCGGCGGACCGGTCGACCCCGAGGTCGGCCGCGGCGGCGAGGAAGGTGTCGGGAGCGGGCTTGCCGGGCAGGCCGCGCTCGCGGGCGGTGACGCCGTCGACGCGGTGGTCGATGAAGGTCTCCAGCCCGGTGACCCGGAGGATCTGCTCCGCGTTCGCGCTGGAGGACACGACGGCGGTGGTGAGCCCGGCGTCCTTCACCGCCTCCAGGTAACGGCGCGACCCCGGGTAGACCTCGACGCCGTCGGTGCGGATCCGCTCCTGCACGAGGTCGTTCTTGCGGGTCGACAGGCCCCACAGGGTCCCGGTGTCCGCGGAGTCGTCCGGGGACCCCTCGGGCAGCTCGATCCCGCGCGAGGCGAGGAAGCTGCGGGTCCCCTCGAGACGGGGCTTCCCGTCCACGTACGGACCGTAGTCGGCGTTGACGTCGAACGGGGTGTACCCGTCACCGTCGCGGGAACGGAGGTACTCGTCGAACATCTGCTTCCACGCCGCGGCGTGGACGCTCGCGGTGTCGGTGAGTACGCCGTCCAGGTCGAACAGGCACGCGCGTGTGCCCTCGGGCAGCCCCAGCATGGCGCGCACGCTATCCGGATCGATGAAGGTCCGTCGCCCCGGGCGGTGCACGCCACTCCCCCGCCGACGGGTGTCACACGACGGGCACGCCCAGCGGCAGGACCAACAGGACGAGCGGGACGCGGGCGGACCGCTCCGCCGGGTCCGCCGGATGGACCTCCACCCGGGCCGCGGGCCCGCCGGGGGCGTCCGGGTCCAGCCGCACGTGGACCGCGCCGCCCGCGCTGTGCGGCTCGATCTCCTCCTGCACCCCGCGGCGGACCGCGGCGAGCACCGACAGCGGCGGCACCGCCGACG
Organism: Pseudonocardia sp. 2-7; assembly: GCF_056341085.1. Lineage (NCBI taxonomy): Bacteria > Bacillati > Actinomycetota > Actinomycetes > Pseudonocardiales > Pseudonocardiaceae > Pseudonocardia > Pseudonocardia sp. 2-7. The sequence goes on along the minus strand of NZ_CP094507.1, from coordinate 2,797,130 downwards.
ACGGGTCGACACCGGCCCCGGACGGGTCGTCGAGCTCGGTGGTCAGCCGGGCGCCGAACCGGGTCCGTTCGATCTGCAGGTACGCCCGCACGGCGGCGAGCTCCTCGTCGAGCCGGATCGAGGGCTCCCCGGCCCGGTCCGCGGCCCGGGACAGGTCGGCGAAGCCGAGCAGCAGTTCCCGGGCCCGTGGCGGGTCGGTGCGCACCAGCGAGGCGATGGTGTTGAGGGTGTTGTAGACGAAGTGCTGCTCCAGCCGCCGCGACAGCGGCCCGTGCCAGGGGCCGTCCGGGGCGGCGGCCGGCGGCGCGGGGTCCACGGGGACGGGCGGGACGGCGTCGCGGACCCGGATGCGGACGGTCTCGTCGGGGGCCGGGGCGCGATGCGCGCCGGGCCGGGCCGGGCGGCCCTCGTCCGGTGGCGTGTCACCGGCGGGCCGGTCGGGGTCCGCGGTGCCGGCGCGGCCGGCGGGGCCCGGGGCTCGGGTGCCTGCCGCGGCGTCCCCGTCCTCGGACGCGGGCCGGGTGCCCGGTGCGGCCGCGGCACCGGCGCGGGGCAGGACGACGGTCTCCAGGCCGTGCCCGGGTGCCTGCCCGGTCCCGCGGCCCGGGCGGCGCAGCGCGACGGTCGGGCGGGCCGCCGACGCCGCCCGGCGTGCCGCGTCGATCGCGCCGGCCAGGTCGTCGTCGTGCTCGGCGGGCGCCACCAGACCGCGCCAGGACGGCAGGGTGAGCCGTCCGGCGGCCGTACGGCCCCGGTGCTCGACCGCCGCGACCAGGCCGGGGGCCAGCCAGCGGGCGTCGACACCGATCCCGTCGGGCACCCCGAGCGGCGGGCTCCCGGTGGCGGGGACGCGCAGGACGGTGCGGGCGTCGACGTCGGCGGCGCCGATCCCGACGCGGCCCACGTAGCGGAGCCCGTCGGGCTCGGGCAGCGCCAGCAGCACGGCACCGATCCGCTCCCGGCCCCCGCCGGGGCCCCCGGCGGGCACCCAGCCCGCGACGAGCACCTGCCGGTGGCGGCGCAGCGGCACCCGCAGCCAGTTCCGGGTGCGCCGCCCGGGCTGGTAGGGCAGGTCGAGCCGCTTGAGGTGCAGCCCGTCGAGGCCGTAGCGCTCCGCGGTCCGGACCACGAGGTCGGCCTCGTCGAGCCCGAACGAGGGCGGGACCAGGATCTTCGGCCCGGCCAGGTCGAGCGCCTCCAGCTCCGCGCGGCGCCGCCGGTAGGGCAGCTCGAGGGTGCGGCGGCCGTCGCAGAACAGCAGGTCGGTGACCACGTAGCCGACCGGCACCTCGGTCCGCAGGGCCGCGTCCGGGGACACCGTCGCGGTGCGGCGCAGCAGCGGGGCGCGCGACGGGCGGCCCGCCTCGTCGAGGGCGACCACGGTGCCGTCGAGCACCATGCCGCCCGGCGGGGCCTGGTCGCCGAGCACGGCGAGCTCGGGGAAGGACCCGGTCACGCTGCGTGCGGTGGAGGACAGCAGCCGGACGCGGCCGGGCCGGGCGTAGGCCACACAGCGGTGGCCCTCCCAGGCGAACTCGACCGCCCAGCGGTCCGGGTCGCCCGCGTCGGTCAGCTCCCCCGCGGCGGGCAGCATCGGCGGGACGAGGTCGGGCATGGGCGCAGCAGGACCCGCGCCGGCGCGCGCCTGCCCGGCGCCGTGCGTCGCACCGACCCCCACCACGGCATCCACGCTATCCCCCGCACGGGCGAGTGCGGCCGCCACCTCGGCGCTGCGGCGCCCGGTGTCGGGGGTGTCTGCGACGATCGGTCCCATCATGACGCTCACCGACCGGCTGCCGCGCTCCTCCGACCCCGCGAACCCCCCGGATCCCGCCGCGCTGGTGGACACCTTCGCCGAGTGGGCGTTCGACGAGCGCGGTCTGTCGCTGTACCCGGCGCAGGAGGAGGCGCTGCTGGAGCTGGTCACCGGCGCCAACGTGATCCTCTCGACGCCGACGGGCTCGGGGAAGTCGCTGGTCGCGATCGGCGCGCACGCCGCGGCGCTGGCCCGCGGTGAGCGCAGCTTCTACACCGCGCCGATCAAGGCGCTGGTCAGCGAGAAGTTCTTCGCGCTGTGCGAGGTGTTCGGCGCGGACAAGGTCGGCATGCTCACCGGCGACGCCGCGGTGAACGAGAAGGCGCCGATCATCTGCTGCACCGCGGAGATCCTGGCGAACCTCGCCCTGCGCGAGGGCCCCGGGACCGACGTCGGCTCGGTGATCATGGACGAGTTCCACTTCTACGCCGACCCGTCGCGCGGCTGGGCCTGGCAGGTGCCGATCGTCGAACTGCCGCAGGCACAGTTCCTGCTGATGAGCGCCACGCTGGGCGACACGTCGTTCTTCGCGGAGGACCTGACCCGGCGCACCGGGCGGGAGACCGCGGAGATCACCTCCGTGGAGCGGCCGGTGCCGCTGCACTTCCGCTACGTCGTCGAGCCGCTGCACGAGACGATCACCGAGCTGCTGTCGACGCGTGAGGCGCCGGTCTACGTCGTGCACTTCACCCAGCAGGCCGCCGTCGAACGGGCGCAGGCGCTGATGAGCGTCAACGTCACCTCCAAGGAGGACAAGGCCGCGATCGCCGAGACGATCGGGGCGTTCCGGTTCACCTCCGGCTTCGGCCGCACCCTGTCCCGCCTCGTGCGCCACGGGATCGGCGTGCACCACGCCGGCATGCTCCCCCGCTACCGCCGGCTGGTGGAGACCCTCGCCCAGGCCGGCCTGCTCAAGGTCATCTGCGGTACCGACACCCTCGGCGTCGGCATCAACGTGCCGATCCGCACGGTGCTGTTCACCGCCCTGTCCAAGTACGACGGGCGCCGCGTGCGCCCGCTCAAGGCCCGCGAGTTCCACCAGATCGCCGGCCGCGCCGGGCGGGCCGGGTACGACACCGTCGGCACCGTCGTCGCGCAGGCCCCCGAGCACGACATCGAGAACGCCAAGGCACTGGCCAAGGCGGGCGACGACCCGAAGAAGCGCCGCAAGGTGGCGCGCAAGCAGCCGCCCGAGGGGTTCGTCGGCTGGTCGGAGACCTCGTTCGAGAAGCTGCAGCAGGCGCGTCCGGAGCCGCTGACCAGCCACTTCGAGGTCACCCACGCGATGCTGCTCAACGTGGTCTCGCGCGGCGGGGACACCTACGCCGCGATGGAGCACCTGCTCATCGACAACCACGAGCCCCGCAAGCGGCAGCTGAAGCACATGCTGCGGGCGATCGCGATCTACCGGGCGCTGCGCACCTCCGGCGTCGTGGAGCAGTACACCGTGGACGGTGCGACCCGTCCACGGGCGCGGGTGGTCGACGAGCTGCAGCTGGACTTCGCGCTCAACCAGCCGCTGTCGCCGTTCGCGCTCGCGGTGTTCGAGCTCCTCGACCGGGAGTCGCCGACCTACGCACTCGACGTGCTCTCGGTGATCGAGTCGACCCTCGACGACCCCCGCCAGATCCTCGCCGCCCAGCAGAACAAGGCCCGCGGCGAGGCGATCGCGGCGATGAAGGCCGACGGCATCGAGTACGAGGAGCGGATGGCCCGCCTGGAGGAGGTCACCCACCCCAAGCCCCTCGACGAGATGCTGCACGCCGCGCTGGAGACCTACCGCCGCGGCGCACCGTGGGTCGCCGACGCCGTCCTGTCGCCGAAGTCGGTGGTCCGGGACATGAGCGAGCGGGCGATGACGTTCACCGAGTACGTCTCGCACTACCAGCTCGCCCGCTCCGAGGGCCTGGTGCTGCGCTACCTGGCCGACGCCTACCGGGCGCTGCGCCAGACCGTGCCCGAGCACGCCCGCACCGAGGAGCTCACCGACCTCGTGGAGTGGCTGGGCGAGCTGGTCCGCCAGACCGACTCCTCGCTGCTCGACGAGTGGGAGAAGCTCGCCGCCGGGGCGGGTGCCGACGGGGAGGTGCTGCCGCCGGGGGCCGAGGTCGCCGTCGCCACGCCGACCGGGGTCACCGGCAACGCCCGCGCGTTCCGGGTCATGGTGCGCAACGCGCTGTTCCGCCGGGTGGAGCTCGCGGCGATGGGCCGCTACGCCGAGCTGGGCGATCTCGACGCCGACGCCGGCTGGACCGCCGACCGCTGGCGGGACGCCCTGGCCCCCTACTTCGCGATCCACGACCGGATCGGCTTCGGGCCGGACGCGCGCGGGCCCGAGCTGTTCGACCTCACCGAGGAGACCGACCGCTGGCTGGTGCGCCAGGTCCTCGACGACCCGGCAGGCGACCGGGACTGGGCGATCACCGCCGAGGTGGACCTCGCCGCCTCCGACGAGGCCGGTGAGGCCGTCGTGTGGGTGACGGAGGTGACCGACGGGTCGCCGGACTGACCCGATCGGTCCGTCGCGGGGCGTAGAGGTAACCCGGTCGGCCCCACCGGGCGGGTCGGATCGGTTACGGTGTCCACCGATCATGAGGGATGTCCCTCCCACCGGAGCGAACGGGGGCGGTGGATGCAGCAGGCCGACGTCGCCGCTGCTCGCGCCGACCACGGACGGGCGCTCGTCCCCGCAGCGCTGCCCGACCCCGCCGACCTCGCCGCTCCCTGGGCCTCGGAGCTGGCCCGGCACTCGGTGCTGCCGGCCACCGAGCTCCGCCCGGTCCTCGACCGGGTGACCACGCAGCTGCGGGAGGCCGCGCTGGCGGAGCGGTACGACCCGGCCCTCCCGGCGGCAGCCGGCGGGGACCTGGTGCGGGCGCGGATCCACCAGCCGGGCTGCCTGGAGATCGGGATGGAGCTGCTCGGGGCGCACCTGGAGCCGGCCGCGGACACCGCCGCCCGGGTCCGGCGGATCGCGGCCGTGCTGGCGGCGTTCGCCCGCGGGTTCACCGAGGCGACCCGCAGCCTGGTCCTCGCCGAGCACGAGCAGGTCACCCGGGCCGCGCTGGAGGCCCGCCGCGTCGCCGAGGAGGCCCGCCGCCGCTCGGACCTGCGGCTGCGGACCGTCGTCGACTCCGCGGCCGTCGGGATCGTGATCTTCGAGCCGGACGGGCGGCTCGTCGAGGTGAACGAGGCGGCCGCCGTCATGACCGGGTACACGCCCGCCCAGCTGCTGAGGATGCGGGTCACCGACTTCGTGCACCCGGAGTCGGCGCCGGAGGTGTGGGCCGAGCGGCCACGGCTGCTCGACGGCTCCCTGGACCGGCTCCGGGTGGTCCGCCCGGTCCGGCGCGCCGACGACAGCGACGTGTGGATCGACGCCGTGGTCACCCTGCTCGGCCCGGTCGGTGGTGACGAGCAGCTGCTCGTCGCGGTGGTGTCCGACGTGACCGACCAGTTGCTGATGCAGGAGAACCTGGCCCACCAGGCGTCGCACGACCCGCTGACCGGGCTGCCGAACCGGTCGCTGTTCTTCGAACGCCTGGGCGCCGCGATCGACGCGGGCTCCTCCGGTGCCCGCCCGGGGATCTGCTACCTGGACCTGGACGGGTTCAAGGTCGTCAACGACACCCTGGGCCACCAGTCCGGGGACCGGCTCCTGCAGGTGCTGGCCGACCGGCTCCGGGGCGCGCTGGAGCCCGGCGGGCATCTCGTCGCGCGGATGGGCGGCGACGAGTTCGTCGTGCTGGTGCCGCGCACCGCCGACCGGGCCGAGCTGGAGGAGGTCGCGACCCGCGCGCTGGGGACCGTGCGCCGCCCGGTGCGCGTCGACGGCCGCGACATCGTGATCTCGGCGAGCGTCGGGGTGGTGCGCCACGACGGCGAGCTGGGCATCGACGAGCTGATCGCCGCCGCCGACACCACCCTGTACTCGGCCAAGCGGGCCGGCCGCGGACGCTACGTGCTCTACGACCGCGACCGGCACCGCGACGACGTCGCCCGCTTCGAGCTGTCCTCGCAGATGCCCGAGGCGCTGCGCCGCGACGACTTCGTGGTCGTCTACCAGCCCCTGGTGCGCCTGACCGACGAGCAGACCATCGGGGTCGAGGCGCTGGTGCGCTGGCAGCGGCCCGACGGGCAGCTGCTGGGCCCGGACCGGTTCATCCCGCTCGCCGAGGAGACCGGGCTGGTCGTGCCGCTGGGCCGCCGGGTCCTCGACGAGGCGTGCCGGCAGGGCCGGGTCTGGGCCGACGCGTACCCGGACAGGCCGCTGACGATCAGTGTGAACGTCGCCGCCCGGCAGGTGACCGAGTCGGACCTGGTCGCCGACGTCGCGGCGACGCTGGAGCGCCACGACTGGCCGCCGGAGCTGCTGCAGGTCGAGCTGACCGAGTCCGACCTGATGGGCTCCCCCGGCCGGCCGCTGGCCACGCTGCGCGAGCTCGATCGGCTCGGCGTGAAGATCGCCATCGACGACTTCGGGACCGGCTACTCCAACCTCGCCTACCTGCGGCACCTACCGGTGCACCGGCTCAAGCTGGCCGGGCACTTCCTGGCCGGGACCGCCGAGCGCGACGACGTCATCCTGCGCACGCTGATCTCGCTGGCCTCCGCGCTGGACCTGGAGGTCACCGCCGAGGCGGTGGAGACCCGGGAGCAGGCGGCGCGGCTGCGCGAGTACGGCTGCGCCAACGCGCAGGGCTGGTACTACGCACCCGCGGTCGTCGCGGAACGGGTCCCGGATCTCATCCGGGACCCGTTCCTGCGTGCCCTCTGAGCTCAGCCGTTGCGCTCGTCGCGCCAGGCGATCCAGTCCTTCAGCCGGGACAGGTCGTAGCCGCCCTGGCCGTCCTGGCCGACGGTGAACAGGCGCACCCCGGCGTCGTACAGCGCGGCGCCGTCGTCCTCCGGGGCGCCCTCGACGCCGACCGAGCGCTCGATCTCGGCCGGGTCGCGGCCGATGTCGCGGCAGTGCCCGTCGAGGATGCCGCTCTTGCGGGTGACGGTGTCGACGTCGCCGAAGCCGTGCCAGATGCCGGCGTGCTCGGCGGTGTAGCGCAGGGTCTTCTTCTCGCCCCCGCCGCCGATGAGGATCGGGATGTCGCGGGTCGGCGCCGGGTTGAGCGCCGACCAGCGGCTCCGGATGCGGGGCAGGGCCGCGGCCAGGTCGTTCAGCCGGCCGCCCGCGGTGCCGAACTCGTAGCCGTACTCGTCGTAGTCGCGCTGGAACCAGCCGGAGCCGATACCCAGGATCAGCCGGCCGTCGGAGATGTGGTCGACGGTGCGGGCCATGTCCGCGAGCAGCTCGGGGTTGCGGTAGCTGTTGCAGGTCACCAGGGCGCCGATCTCCACCCGGGAGGTCGCCTCGGCCCAGGCGCCGAGCATGGTCCAGCACTCGAAGTGCTTGCCGTCGGGCTCGCCGTAGAGCGGGAAGAAGTGGTCCCAGTTGAAGACGACGTCGACGCCGGCCTCCTCGGCGGCGGCCACGGTGCGGCGGATGTCGGCGTAGTCGGCGTGCTGGGGCTGCAGCTGCAGTCCGATGCGGACGGGACGGGGATCGGTCATGTCCCCATCCTGGCCCCGGCGGCCGGGCCCCGCAGGGCACCCGCGGGTCAGAGCCGGCGCAGCCCGGCCAGCACCCGGTCCATCAGCGCGACGCTCGGCCCGTCCTCCGCCGAGGACACACCGTGCACCACCAGGCGCCCCTCGGAGGCGAGGTCGTCGATGAGCACCCGGGCGACGCCCAGCGGCACCGCGGCGAGCGCCGCGACCTCCGACACCGACCGGGGCCGGGTGCACAGCCGCAGCACCGCGGCGCGCTCGACCGAGTCGGCGCGCGGGACGGGGCCGGGGGCGGGCCGCACCGAGACCAGCGTCTCCAGCCGCAGCTCGGCGCGGACCCGGGTACGGCCGCCGGTCATGACGTAGGGCCGGACCGTGGCGAACGCCGGGACCTGGATCGGCTCGGCGTCCGGCGGCGCGGCGAGCTGGGGCACCGGGTGCGGGGACGTCGCGTGCGGGGGCGCGGACGGGGAGGAGACGGGGCCCGCCGCCGCGGCCGGGCGCCCCGGTCCCGGCGCGGGGCGGCCGGCGACCACGGGCAGCGGCGCGGTGTCGGCGGGCCCGGGCGTGCCGGTGTCGCCCTCCGGGCCGCGACCGGTGCCGGCCGCCGCGGGGTCACCGGTCGCGGTGCCGCCCGCCGTGGTGCCGCCCGCCGTGGTGCCGCCCGCCGTGGTGTCGTCGGCCGGGAGCCCGTCCGTCTCCGCGCGGGCCGCCGCACGGCGCGCCGCCCGCTCACGGCGGCTCAGCCGGGTGCGCTTCGCGGAGTGCCCGCCGAACCGGGCCCCGGTCACCCCGACCAGGTCCTCCGGCCCGGGCTCCGGCTCCTCCGCCACGACGGCGGGCTCCGGGTCCGGCTCCGGCGGCCTGCCGTGCGGGTACTCCGGGTCGGGGGCGTGCCGGGACGGGGGCGCCCCGAACCGGGCCCCGGTGCGTCCGATCTCCGACCGTGCCATCCACCCTCCGCGCCTCGCGGCCGCGGCGACCCGCGGGCGCCGCTGTCGTCCGTTCCGTCCCGCGGTGCGGTCGTCGTCACGATGCGCGACCGGGGAGCCACAGGGTGGCGCGGGACCACTACCGCACCGTGTCGCCCGTGTCACATCCGTGTGACGTGACCTCGTCGGTGCAGGTCACGAGCACAGCGGTTCACCCGATCCGGCTAGCGACGCAGCAGCGTGGTGAACGTGGCCAGCGCCTGCCCGGCGATCCGCTCGGCCGCGGGCACGACGCCGAGGAACGCGACGTAGCCGTGGATGAGACCGGGTCCGTCGACCTCGGTGACCTCCACCCCGCCCGCGCGCAGCGCCGCGGCCCAGTCGCGGCCCTCGTCGCGCAGCGGGTCGAACTCGGCGGTGGCGACCACCGCGGGCGCCAGCCCGGACGGGTCGGCGGGCGCAGCGGCCCCCAGCGGCGCGACCTCGGGGTCGGCCGGGGCGGGGCCGGACAACAGGCTGTCCCAGAACCAGCGCATGTCCGCCGCGGTGAGGAAGTAGCCCTCGCCGTTCTCCCGGTGCGACGGCGTCGCCCCCTCCGGCGCGAGGGCCGGGTAGAACAACAGCTGGGCGGCCGGGCGCGGGCCGCCGCGGTCGCGACAGCGCAGCGCCAGCCCGGCGACCATGCTCGCCCCGGCGCTGTCGCCCGCCAGCCCGAGCCGCCGGCCCGGGAACCGGCCTGCGACGGCGAGCAGCGCGGCCCAGGCGTCGTCGAGCGGCGCGGGGTGCGGGTGCTCGGGCGCGAGCCGGTAGTCCACCGCGACGACGACCGCGCCGGTCGCATTCGCCACCCGCCGGCACACCGGGTCGTGGGTCTCCAGGTCCCCGACGACCCAGCCGCCGCCGTGCAGGTAGAGCACCACGGCCGCGCCGTCGTCGCCCTCGGGGACGTAGCTGCGCACCGGCACCGGGCCCGCCGGGCCGGGGACGGTGTCGTCGTCGACCCGGCCGACCTGCTCGGGCACGAACCCCGGTCCGCGTCGGGCCAGGGCGAGCGACCGGTAGTGGGCCCGGGTGGCGACCGGGTCGCCGTCGCGGACCAGCGGCAGGGCCCCCGCCCCGGCGAGGGTGTCGAGCACGGTCCGGAACGCGGGGTCGAGCGCCATGGCCGTGACGCTAGCCGGTCCCCGGGGGATGCGCAGACACTATTGTTCTAGTACATTGCGAACAAGTTCGGATCACTCGACGAGAGGGACGCCATGACCACACCCGTCGTGCGCACGAGCCGTCGCCGGCTCCTCGCCACCGCACCGGCCACCGCACTGACCGTCGCGGGCCTGGCCGCCCTGGTGGCCACCCAGCCGCCCGGCCGGACGCTCCAGACCACCCTCGCGGTGGTCGTCGTGGGCCTGCTCGCGATCGGGCTGCCGCTGCTGCGGCTGCGCTCCGGGCGGCCCGACGTGGAGCGCCGCGCCGTCGGCACCGCCTGGGCCTTCGCCGTCATCGTGTGGTGGGTGCCCGGCACCCGGCTGGCTCCGCAGGTCCCGGGCTGGGCCTGGACCGCCGGCGTCCTGACGGCGGTCGCCGCCGCCTACGGCATCGGACACCTGCTGGCCGGGCCGGACGCCCCGCGGCCGTCGGCGACCGGCAGCGCCCCGGCCGGAGCGGTGCGCACCCCGCTCGCGCCCGGTGAGCGGTACCTGTGGGCCCGCACCGTGCTGTCCCGCCCCACCCTGGTCGTCGCGGCGGTGCTGCTCCTGGCGGCCGTCGCCCAGCTGGCGGCCGGCGGCAGCGCGGTGCTGGTCGTCGTGCTCGTCGCCGCCGCCGTCGTCTCGACCGCACTGACCGCCGTCGCCCGGGTCCGTGTCGACGGCGACGGGGTACACGTCCGGCAGGCGCTGCTCGGACGGCCGCTGGCGGAGGCACCGCTCACCGAGGTCCGCGGCGCGCGGTCGGAGCAGCTCGACCCGGAGCGCTTCGGATGGAACGAGTACGGCGTCCTGCGCCGGTCGCCGTCCGTGCTCGGCTACCGCGCCCGGCGGGCCGGGGAGGCGCTGGTGCTCGACCTCACCGACGACCGCCGGTTCGTGGTCACGGTGCCCGACGCCGCCACCGCGGCCGGGCTGGTCAACGCCGAGCTCGACCGTCGCGCCGGGCACGGCGCGGCCGGCGCCGCACCGTCGTGCTGATCCGGGTCGACCCGTCGTCGCCGGTGCCGCTCGGGGACCAGGTCGCGGCCTCGGTCCGCCGGGCGGTCGCCGACGGCCGGGCCACCGCCGGGGACCGGCTGCCCCCGGCCCGCGAGGTCGCGGGCGCACTGGGGATCAATCTGCACACCGTGCTGCGCGGCTACCAGCAGCTGCGCGACGAGGGCCTGGTCGACCTGCGGCGCGGCCGCGGGGCCGTGCTCACCGAGCGGGCCACCGGCGGACGCGCCGAGCTGGAGCGCAAGGCCGGTGAGCTGGCCGAACTGGCCCGGCGGCTCGGGCTCGACGAGTCCGACGCCCTCGGCGCGGTGCGGGCGGCCTTCCGCTGACGCCGCGGCGCCGCCGTCAGCCGAGCGGGCTGCGCGGCAGCAGCCGGTCGGAGATGATCTTGCGCTGGATCTCGCTGGTCCCCTCGAAGATCGTGGTCAGCCGGGCGTCGCGCCAGTGCCGTTCCACCTGGTGCTCGGTGGTGTAGCCGTTGCCGCCGTGCAGCTGGATGCCGTCCGCGGTGACCTCGGCGGCCATCTCGGTGGCCAGCAGCTTGACCATCGCCGCCTCCCGCTCGCAGGGCTCGCCAAGGTCGAGCCGGTGCGCCACGTTCTGGTAGAAGGCGCGGGCCTGCTCGACCCGGGCGGCCATCGTCGCGAGGGTGAACCGGACGGCCTGGAAGTCGCCGATCGGGTGCTCGAACTGGTGGCGTCGCTGCAGGTAGCGCACGCAGTCCTCGACGGCGGCCCTGGCGAGCCCGACCGCCCGCGCGGCGGTGTGCACCCGGGCGATGTTCAGCCACGACTGGGCGTCGGCGAAGCCCTCGCCGCCGGCGCCGAGCTGGTTGCCGACCGGCACCCGCACGCCGTCGAACTCCAGGTCCCAGGTGACGAAGCCGTGGTAGCCGATCTTGTCGATCGGGCGGCCGGTGATCCCGGCGGGGAAGGTGTCGCGCTCCTTCTCCACGACGACCGTCGCCAGGCCCGCGGAGCGCTTCTCCCCCGGCGCAGGGTCGTCGGTGCGCACCAGCACCTGGATGAAGTCGGCGGCCTTGGCGTTGCCGGTCCAGCGCTTGTGCCCGGTGATCACGAACTCGTCGCCGTCGCGGACCGCGCGGGTCTCCACCCCGGCCAGGTCGGACCCGGCGTCGGGCTCGGACAGCGCGATCGCGCCGATCCACTGCCCGCGGGCCGACCGGCGCAGCAGCTCCGCACGGCGCTCCGGGTCGGTGACGGCGGTACCGGCGCCCTGCGCGCGGGCGATGATCGACCCGACGCTCATCCACGCCCGGGCCAGCTCCTCGGCGACCATGCAGTACTCGAACGCCCCGAGGCCCAGCCCGCCGTGCTCACGGTCGACGGTGATGCCGAAGTAGCCCAGCTCGCCCATCTCGTCGAGCAGGTCGCGCGGGATCTCGCCCTTGCGCGGGTCCAGCTCGTCGGCGACGGGCAGCACCCGGGTCGCGGCGAACTCACGGGCCTGCTTCTGCAGCGCCTCGCGCTCGGGGGTGTGGTACGGCGCGGTCAGTACCGGGACAGGCGGCTCGAGAAGATCGTCACTGGCCATGGGCGCAGTATCACCCGTCCCGGCCGCCCCCGCCCGGACCCGACCGGTCCGGCCCCGACCTTCGGCACAGGACCGCTGCGTCTCGCATCGCCGCGTGCGCATGTCGGCACGGGGTGGGAGGGTCGGCAGCGGGCGGCGCGGCCCGACCCGTGGGGGCGCGGGATCGGGTGACCGCGACGCCGCCGCGCGGCCGCGACCGCGGTCCGCGCGTCCACGCAGGAGGGGAGCGCACCATGCCCGACAACCGCGTCGTCGTGTACAAGGGACCCGGCGAGGTCGCCGTCGAGTCGATCGACTACCCGAAGCTGGAGCTGCCCACCGACGTCGTCGACGGGCTCGGCATCCAGCGGAAGGCTCCGCACGCGGCGATCCTGAAGATCGTCACCACCAACATCTGCGGATCCGACCAGCACATGGTCCGCGGCCGCACCACCGCACCGGTCGGGCAGTCGCTCGGCCACGAGATCACCGGCGAGATCGTCGAGGTCGGCGACGACGTGCTGTTCGCGAAGGTCGGCGACATCTGCTCGGTGCCGTTCAACATCGCCTGCGGGCGTTGCCGGATGTGCAACGAGGGGAAGACCGGCGTCTGCCTGAACGTCAACCCGGCCCGTCCCGGCGCCGCCTACGGCTACGTCGACATGGGCGGCTGGATCGGCGGCCAGGCCGAGTACGTGATGGTGCCCTTCGCCGACTTCAACCTGCTGCGCTTCCCCGACCGCGACCAGGCGTTGGAGAAGATCCTCGACCTCACGATGCTGTCGGACATCTTCCCGACCGGCTACCACGGCGCGGTGACCGCCGGGGTCACCACCGGATCGACGGTCTACGTGGCCGGCGCCGGGCCGGTCGGGCTGGCCGCGGCGCACGCCGCGCAGCTGCTGGGGGCGGCGGCGGTCGTCGTCGGGGACATGATCCCCGAGCGGCTTGCGCAGGCGCGCAGCTTCGGCTGCGAGACCGTCGACCTGTCCGGCGACGGGACCCTGGCCGAGCAGCTGGAGCAGCTGCTCGGCGAGCCCGAGGTGGACGCCGCCGTCGACGCCGTCGGGTTCGAGGCCCGCGGGCACGGCCGCGACGCCGGGGAGGCGCCCGCGACCGTGCTGAACTCGGTCATGGAGGTGACCCGGGTCGGCGGCGCGCTCGGCATCCCGGGGCTCTACGTCACCGGCGACCCGGGTGCCGCCGACGACAAGGCCAAGGAGGGCACCCTCGGCGTGCGGATCGGGCTGGGCTGGGCGAAGTCGCACAGCTTCACCACCGGCCAGTGCCCGGTGAAGAAGTACAACCGGCAGCTGATGCAGGCGATCCTGTCCGACCGGGCGCAGATCGCGAAGGCGGTCAACGCGACCACGATCTCGCTGGACGACGCCCCGCGCGGCTACCAGGAGTTCGACGGCGGCGTGGCCCGCAAGTTCGTGATCGACCCGCACGGCAGCGTCGCGGCGTGAGACCGGCCGGGTCCGGTGCCGCCGTCGCGGTGCCGGGCCCGGCTCACCCGCCCGCCCCGGCGGCGCGCCGGTAGAGCTCGGCGGCGGCGCGGGAGAAGCCGTCGGGCACCCCGGCGGCGGCGAACGCGTCGGCCGCCTCGTCCATCTCCCCCGCCCAGCGCCACGCCTTTCCCGCCATCCGCTCGCGGGCGCGGGCCAGCGCGGCGGCGTGGTCGACCCCGGCCCGGTCCAGCTCGGCGTGCAGGGCCCCGGTGACGCCGAACGCCGCGGCGGCCTCCTCGAGCGCCAGCCACAGCACGGGTGCCGCCTTGCTCTGCAGCGCGAAGCAGGCCTTCAGCCCGCTCGCGGCGCCCAGGTCGGTCCCGGCGGTGCCGAGCACCCGGGCGTCGAACGGGCCCGGCTCGAACAGGGTGGCGGCGGTGTCCGCCCCGGGCCCGGACAGCCACAGCGTCGTGGTGCCCACCGTCCAGGCGGGCGGGCCGATGACGGCGCCGTCGCAGACGGTCGCGCGGTCGCCGAGCAGTGTCGCGATGCCGCGGACGGTGTCCGGGGACACCGCGTTGGCCTCGACGTAGAGCGGGCGGTCGGTGCGCCCGGCCAGCCCGGCGCCCACCAGGCCCGCCACCTCCCGCGCGGCGTGCGGCGGGCAGATCGACACGATCACGTCGGCCCGGGCGGCGAGGTCGGCGACGGTCGGCACCGCCTGCAGGTCGGCCAGCTCGGCGCGCTTGGCGGTGGCGTGCGAGCGCCCGGCGTCGGCCCAGATCACCGCGCCCGCGCGGGCCTTGAGCGCCGATCCGAGCGCGGCGCCCATCGCGCCGGGGTGCAGGACCCCGACCACCGGCCGGGCGGGCAGGGACACCGGCTGCGCGGACGGCGACGACATGGGGTGATGATGGCACCCCGCCCCGCCCGTCGCGGCGGGCTCACCCCGTCCCGAGTGCGGAGGCCAGGTCGTCGAGCACCACGCGCGCGGCCTGCGGGCCCGCGTCGAGGAACCCAGATGTCGTCGTCGACGGCGGTGGTGTGCCGGACAGGCGCCCGGCACACGACGGGACGACGGCCTCGACTGGCGTGTCGGGCGGGCGGGGCGGCACGGTCGTCGCATGACCCCTGATCCACTGTTCACCGGCGACGCGGTCGGTGGCTGGCTCCAGCTGCCCTCCCCCGCCGTCGCCGAGATCGCCGGCTCCGTCGGGTTCGACCTGGTCTGCGTCGACACCCAGCACGGCCTGATCGGCGACGACACCGTCCTGGGCATGCTGCAGGCCCTGTCCGCGACGGGCACGCCGTCGCTGGTGCGGGTCCCCGGCCACGGCGCCGAGGGCATCGGGCGGGCCCTGGACCGGGGCGCCGACGGCGTGATCGTCCCGCTGGTCGACACCGCCGAGCAGGCCGCTGCGGCGGTCGCGGCGTGCCGCTACCCGCCGGACGGGGTCCGCAGCTTCGGGCCGGTCCGCCCCTCGTGGCAGGGCCGCGACGTGTTCGCACCGCCGCACACGGTGGTGATGGTGGAGACGGTCGCGGCCGTGGCGAACCTGGCCGACATCGTGGCCGTCGACGGGGTCGCGGCGGTGTTCGTCGGGCCGTCGGACCTGGCGCTGGCGCACGGGCTCCCGCTCGCCGCCCAGGGCGACGGCGGCCCGGAGTCCCGGCACGCCGAGCTGGTCTCCGGGATCGCCGCGGTGTGCGCGGGGGCCGGGGTACCGGTGGGGATCTACTGCGACTCCCCCGCACACGTGCGCCGCTTCCGGGGGCTGGGGTGCACCTTCACGATGCTCGCCGCCGAGCAGGCGATCCTGCGGTCGGCGCTGGCGGAGAAGCTGGCCGACGCCCGGCCCTGAGTCGTCAGCCCGCGGAGCGGTCGGGCACTGCGGGACGGCCGGGCACAGCGGGACGGTCGGCCGGGGCGGTGCGGGCGGGCTCCCGGGCGTCGACCATCGTGAGCCCGGTGAGCCAGCCGGCCACCCCGCGGTGGCCGGTGCTGCGCCGGAGCCCGACCAGGCCCGCGATCCCCCACAGCAGCCCGAGCACGCCGAGCGCGCCGGACGGCCCGGACAGCAGCAGGAACCCTCCGGTGCCGAGCAGTACCCGGGCGAGGCGGCGCCCGCGGCCGGGGACGCCGCCGCCGGGCAGCGCGGGCCGCAGCCGCACCGCCCGCTGGCCGACGGTGCCGCCGCGCCCCACCAGCGGCACCACCAGGAACATCAGCAGCGGCAGCCAGAACCCGAGGACGGTGTTCGCGGTGTCGAACCAGTCGGGCAGCGGCCCGCCGGTGTACCCGGTCAGCGCGGTCCCGGCGAGCAGCAGCGAGCCGAGCAGGGACCCGGTCACCCAGACCGCCGCCAGGTCGCAGAGGGCCCCGAGCAGCCGGCGTCCGGCCGTCACCGGGGCGGGCCGGTCGGGGTCGGCGCCGGCGTCCCACGAGCGGGGCCGCACCAGGGCCGCGGCGAGACCGCCGAGCAACGCGCCCGCGGTGTTGGCGATCAGGTCGTCGACGTCGGCGAGCCGGTAGGCGCACGGGAACAGGAACCAGTTGCCGGTGTACTGGGTGGCCTCGACGAGCAGGGACACCGCGAGCCCGGCGGCCACGGTGACCGGCAGCGAGCGGCGGAACACCCCGCGCAGGAACCAGCCCAGCGGCGCGAACAGCGCCACGTTGAGCACCACCTGCTGCACCGCGGCGTTCGCGAGCCAGGCCCGCACCCCGGTCGCGTCCTGGCGGGCGGCGATCCGGGTGATGTCGCCGACGAAGGCGAACGGCCGGGTCTGCAGCGAGTCCGCCGCGGTCCGCCCCGCGCAGAACGCCGCGTCGACCTGGGGCAGCGGGAGCAGCGTGTAGCCGAGGACCGCCAGCCCGTACACCGGGACGGCGACGAGGACGGCCAGCTCGCCGGGCCCGAAGCGGCCGCGGCGGCGGTAGGTCAGCGCCACGGCGGGGACGAGCACGGCGAGCACCAGCGCCGACCCGAGCCCGATCGCGAGCACCCCGGGGATGATCCGGTCGTTCACGGTCGCCGACGTTAGCGACCGCCCGGGGTGCGCCCGGGGACCGAAACGGGTGGTTCAGCCCAGGACGTCGAGGATCTGCTGGGCGGCGAGGGTGGGGGTGAGCCCGCCGTCGCGGACCTCGGCGGTGAGCTTCGGGAGCCGCTCGGCCGTCGCCGGGTCGTGCAGCACCCGGTCCATGAGCCGGTCGCGCACCATCTGCCACATCCACTCGACCTGCTGGTCGGCGCGCCGGGTCGCGAGCTCGCCGCCGGACTCGAGTGCCTCGCGGTGGGCGGTGACCTTCTCCCACACGGTGTCCAGGCCCTTCCCGGTCTGCGCGGAGCAGGACAGCACCGGGGTGCGCCAGTGCGCCGAGGTGGGGGTCATCATGTGCAGCGCGCCGGCGAGCTCGCGGGCCGCGGCGCGGGCGTCGCGCTCGTGCGGGCCGTCGGCCTTGTTCACGGCGACGACGTCGGCGAGCTCCAGGATGCCCTTCTTGATCCCCTGCAGCGCGTCGCCGGTGCGGGCGATGGTGAGGAACAGGAAGGTGTCGACCATCCCGGCGACGGCGGTCTCGGACTGGCCGACCCCGACGGTCTCGACGAGGACGACGTCGAACCCGGCGGCCTCCATGACGACCATCGTCTCCCGGGTGCGGCGGGCGACCCCGCCGAGCGTCCCCGCCGACGGCGACGGCCGCACGAACGCGTGCGGGTCGACGGCCAGGCGCGGCATCCGGGTCTTGTCACCCAGGATGGACCCGCGGGTACGGGTGGACGACGGGTCGACGGCGAGGACCGCCACCCGGTGGCCCCGAGAGGTGAGCGTGGAGCCCATCGCCTCGATGAAGGTCGACTTCCCGACCCCGGGTACCCCGGAGATGCCGACCCGCACCGCGTGCCCGGCCTTCGGGGTCAGCTCCAGGAGCAGCTCCTGGGCGGCCCGCTGGTGGTCGGGCCTGCTGGACTCGACCAGGGTGATCGCCCGGGCGAGCAGGGTGCGGTCGCCGGCCAGGACACCGCGGGCGAGCTCCGCGGGGTCGGGGACGCGAGGGGCCATCGGCGGGACTCTCCTTGCGGGTCGGCACCGCGCCCGGTGCGCGGGTGGGCGCACCGGGCGCGGCGACGGCGGCACGATGACGAGCCACCGTGACGGCGGCACCGTGACGGCGGCGGCGGCTCAGTCGGCGTAGACGCTGCCGGTCGGGGCGGACGTGTCCGGCTCGTCGTGGCCGAGCGCGGCGGCCAGCTTGCCGAGCAGGTCGACCGCCGCCTCGGCGATGACCGTGCCGGGCGGGAACACCGCGGCCGCGCCCATCTCCAGCAGCTCCGGCACGTCCGCGGGCGGGATGACCCCGCCGACGACGACCATGATGTCGTCGCGCCCCAGCTCGGCGAGCTCGCGGCGCAGCTCCGGGACCAGCGTGAGGTGCCCGGCGGCCAGCGAGCTGGCGCCGATCACGTGCACGTCGGACTCGGCGGCCTGCTTCGCGACCTCGGCCGGGGTCTGGAACAGCGGCCCGACGTCGACGTCGAAGCCGATGTCGGCGAACGCGGTCGAGATGACCTTCTGGCCGCGGTCGTGGCCGTCCTGGCCCATCTTCGCGACCAGGATGCGGGGCTGGCGGCCCTCGTGGCCGGCGAACTCGGAGACGAGCTCGCGGGCGCGGTCGATCGCCGGGTTCTGCCCGGCCTCGGCGGAGTACACACCGGAGATGATGCGGATCTGTCCGGCGTGGCGCCCGAAGACCTTCTCGAGTGCGTCGGAGATCTCCCCGACCGTGGCCTGGTCGCGGGCCGCGTTCACGGCCAGCTGGAGCAGGTTCTCGTCGTCGGAGCGCGACGAGCCCTCGGCGATCTTCTCCGCGGCGCCGGTGAGCGCGCGCAGGGCCTCGTCGACGGCGCGGTCGTCGCGGTCGGCACGCAGCCGGGCGAGCTTCTCGAGCTGCTCGCGGCGCACGTTCGCGTTGTCGACCTTGAGCACGTCGATCTGCTCGTCGGCCTCGACGACGTACTTGTTGATGCCGATGACCGGCTGGCGGCCGGAGTCGATCCGGGCCTGCGTGCGGGCCGCGGCCTCCTCGACGCGCATCTTCGGGATGCCGGCGTCGATGGCCTGGGCCATGCCGCCCGCCTTCTCCACCTCGTCGATGTGCGCCCACGCCCGCTTCGCGATGTCGTAGGTGAGCTTCTCGACGTAGTACGAGCCGCCCCACGGGTCGACGACGTCGGTGGTGCCCGACTCCTGCTGCAGCAGCAGCTGGGTGTTGCGGGCGATCCGGGCGGAGAAGTCCGTCGGCAGCGCGAGGGCCTCGTCGAGGGCGTTGGTGTGCAGCGACTGGGTGTGGCCCTGGGTCGCGGCCATCGCCTCGATGCAGGTGCGGACGACGTTGTTGTAGACGTCCTGGGCGGTCAGCGACCAGCCGGAGGTCTGCGAGTGCGTCCGCAGCGACAGCGACTTGGCGCTCTGCGGCTCGAAGCGGTTCACGAGCTTCGACCAGAGCAGGCGCGCGGCCCGCATCTTGGCGACCTCCATGAAGAAGTTCATGCCGATCGCCCAGAAGAAGCTCAGCCGCGGTGCGAACTTGTCGATGTCCAGGCCCGCGTCGACCCCGGCCCGCAGGTACTCCACGCCGTCGGCAAGGGTGTAGGCGAGCTCCAGGTCGTTGGTCGCCCCCGCCTCCTGGATGTGGTAACCGGAGATGGAGATCGAGTTGAACTTCGGCATCCTCCGGCTGGTGAAGCTGAAGATGTCGGAGATGATCTGCATCGACGGCTGCGGCGGGTAGATGTAGGTGTTGCGGACCATGAACTCCTTCAGAATGTCGTTCTGAATGGTTCCGGTCAGCTTCTCGGGGCTCACGCCCTGTTCCTCGGCCGCGACGATGTAGAGCGCCAGCACCGGGAGCACGGCGCCGTTCATCGTCATCGACACCGACATCCGGTCCAGCGGGATGCCGTCGAACAGCTGGCGCATGTCGAGGATCGAGTCGATCGCGACACCGGCCATCCCGACGTCGCCGGCGACGCGCGGGTGGTCGGAGTCGTAGCCGCGGTGGGTGGCCAGGTCGAACGCGATCGACAGGCCCTTCTGCCCGGCGGCGAGGTTGCGCCGGTAGAACGCGTTGGACTCCGCGGCGGTGGAGAACCCGGCGTACTGGCGCACCGTCCAGGGCTGGTTGGTGTACATCGTCGGGTACGGCCCGCGCAGGTACGGGGTGATGCCCGGATAGGTGTGCAGGAAGTCGACGCCGGCGAGGTCGTCGGCGGTGTAGAGCGGCTTGACGCCGATCCCCTCCGGCGCCTCCCAGACCTCGGCGGAGCCGGTCCAGGTGGTCGCGGGGGTGGTGTCGCCCAGGAGCGGCACGCCGGTGAAGTCGGGAATGCTCACTTCGAGCCCTCCAGGTGGGTGTACACGTCGTCGAGGACGGCGAGGGCGTCGCAGCCGGCGAACAGGTGACCGTCGACGCCGGGCACCTCGTCCTTCGGCTTCCCCGCGAGCAGGATGCGCGCGGCGCCGGCCTCGCGCAGCGCGGCGGCGGTCTCGGCGGCCCGCTCGTCGTAGACCGTGTCCGAGGAGCAGAGCACCACGACCGGCGTGCCGTCCTTGCCGTAGGCCTCGACGACGTCGGCGGTGGAGTCGGTCGGGCCGGCGTCGACGGTGTCGACGCCACCGGCGGCCAGCAGGTTGCGGGTGAACCCGGCGCGGGCGGTGTAGACCGCGAGCGGGCCGAGGGTGGCGAGGAACGCGGTGGGCCGCGAGCCCGTCTCGCTCAGCAGCGCGTCGGAGCGGTCCCGGTGGGCCTCGTAGGCCTCGGCGGGGCGGTAGAGCGGCAGCCCCCCGCGCTCGACGGCCGGCGGCAGCGGGGTGCGCTCGACCGGCTTCTCGTTCAGGTCGGGGAACTCCGAGACGCCGGTGAGCGGCGTCCTCCGCTTCGCGACGTCGGCCTCGCGGCGGGCGCGGACCTCGCCGACCCGCTCGGCGACCAGGCCGGAGTCGAGGGCGGCGACGGCGCCGCCCGCGGCCTCGATCTCGACGAAGAACTCCCAGGACAGCCGGGCGAGGTCGTCGGTGAGGTGCTCGATGTACCAGGAGCCGCCGCCCGGGTCGATGACCCGCGCCAGGTGCGCCTCCTCCACGAGCAGGTTCTGGGTGTTGCGGGCGATGCGGCGGGAGAACGGCTCGGCGACGCCGAGGGCGGCGTCGAAGGGCGGCACGGTGACCGCGTCGGCCCCGCCGACGCCCGCGGCGAACCCGGCGACGGTGCCGCGGAGCATGTTGACCCACGGGTCGCGGCGGGTGAACAGCGCCTCGGGGACGGTGGCGTGCTGGGTCTGCGGCACGTCGGTGACGCCGGAGGCCTCCAGCACCCGGGCCCACAGCCGCCGCCCGGCGCGCAGGGCGGCGATCGTCGGGAACTGCTCGGGGGTGGCGGCGTAGCGGAACTCGAGCAGCCGCGCCGCGTCGGCGACGGCGATCCCGGCCGCGTCGAGCGCCCGCAGGTAGGCGACGCCCGCGGCCAGGGACCAGCCCAGCTCCTGGGCGTCGGAGCCGCCCGCCTCGCGGATCACGGTCGCGTCGACGGTGATCGCGGTGACCTTGTCGAAGGTGCCGTGGACGCGGCGGGCGACCTCGACGACCGCGTCGACGTCCGGGCCGGACCCCGCGCGGGCGCGCAGCCCGATCGGGTCCACGCCCAGCGAGCCGAGCAGCTCGGCGTCCTCGACGCCGTTGCGCGCGGCCAGGTCCAGGTAGGCGTGCGCGGCGGCGACCTGCTCGGTCCCGGCGTCCAGGGCGACCCCGGCCAGGTCCAGGTGCACGCCCTCCAGGGCGCGGGCCAGGTCGGCGACGGCGATGCCGCCCTCGCCCACGCGCAGCCACACCGAGGTGACGCCGCACTCCAGGTCGGCCAGCACGGCCTCGCGGACGGCCGCCGGATCGGTGCCGGCGTGGCGCTGGCGGATGTCCCAGCCGTCGGGTACGTGCCCGTCGGTGCGGGCGCCGCGGGTGAACGGCCACGACCCCGGCACGCCGGTGGGCGGCAGGTCGGTGGTGTCCTCGTCGGCGTAGAGCGGCGCGACACGGATGCCGTCGGGTGAGGTGCGGGTCAGGGTCTCGATCCCGGCCCCGAGCTCGGCGTCCTCGCCGATCCGGCCCGACTTGCGCACCACCGCGTCCGCGGCGGCGAGCCACTGGTCACGGGTGACCGGGTCGAAGCCGCCGGCCAGGACCAGCTCCTCGGGCTCCACCGGACCGTCCACGGCAGAGCCCTCCGGACCGGCTGCGCGGTCGACCGCGCTGCGGTCACTGTCCGTCATCCGCTCTGTTCTCCTCACCGGCCCGCGGGGCGGCCTCGTTGCCCGCCGGGTGGCGCCGTCGTCGACGCCACCGAAGTGCAGTGGAGTCTAGTGAGCCGGTGCCGCCGGGGGCATGCGCTGTGGCGAGGCGCGCACGGCCTGTGATGCACCCGACTGGCGCAACGGGACCGTCCGGGGGTCTCGCGGCGTACACCCGGCGGTTCCCCGCCGGTAGTCCTCACGGGTAGCCCCGGGCGGCCCCGGACGCCAGTCTGGGGCCGTGTCGACTCCCGGACCCGCACCCGCCGCCCCCGGGCTGACCCCGGTCGCCCGCGTCCACGTCTTGCTCGACCCGCCGCTGGAGGTCGGCCGGACCCCGTTCGGCCGGGAGCGGGAGATCCCCATCGTGGGCGGCACGGTCTCCGGACCCGGCCGCGACGGCGAGGGCCTGCACGGCGAGGTGCTCCGCGGCGGGGCCGACCGCCAGAGGGTGCTCGACGACGGCACCGCCGTGATCGACACCCGCTACACCGTGGCGCTGCGGTCGGGGCACCTGCTGCAGCTGGCCACGGCGGGCTACCGCACCGGTCCGGCCCCGGTCCTCGACGCGCTGCTCGCCGGGGAGCCCGTCGACCCGGCCCGCTACTACTTCCGGGTCGTCGTCGACGCCCGGACCGCCGACCCGGACCTGGCCTGGCTCAACACCGCGGTGCTCGTCGGCTCCGCGGTCCGCACCGCCGACGCGGTCGCCTACGACGCCTACCTCGTGACCTGAGACGGGTGGGAACAACCGGGGGTGGGGGTGCATTGTGATCGGCATGCCCCCCGTGACCCGAGGATTCGTCGGGCGCAGGCCGCGGGACCGGCGGCTGCCACCCGGCCAGTACGACGCCGGTGACCAGTGGCCGGTGCTGACCGCCGAGCGCGCCCCCACCCTGGACACCGCCCGCTGGACCTTCCGCATCGACGGCCTCGTCGAGCGCCCGGTCGAGTGGACCTGGGACGAGATCCGCGCCCTGCCCCGCGAACGCTGGGACGGCGACATCCACTGCGTCACCACCTGGTCGAAGTTCGGGATGCGCTGGAGCGGGGTCGCGGTCGACACGCTGCTGGAGACCGCGGGGCCGCTGCCGGAGGCACGGTTCGCCGTCGCGCACTCGCACTCGGGCTACACCACCAACATGCCGCTGTCCGACCTCACCGGCGGCCGGGCGTGGCTGGCGTTCGAGGCGCAGGGTGCGCCGCTGACCCGCGAGCACGGCGGCCCGGCGCGGCTGCTCGTGCCGCACCTGTACTTCTGGAAGAGCGCGAAGTGGGTCGCCGGTCTGCGCCTGACCGCCGAGGACGAGCCCGGTTTCTGGGAGCGCAACGGCTACCACGACCGCGGCGACCCGTGGTCCGAGCAGCGCTTCCAGGGCGACTGACCGTGGACACCACCCCGGCCACCACCCCTCGCCGGACCCTGCGCTGGCAGACCGCGACCGTGCTGTCGGTGCACGACGAGGCCCCGGGGGTGCGGACGTTCCGGCTCGGCCTGGCCGAGCCCGCCACGCACCTGCCGGGCCAGTACTACGTGCTGCGCCTGACCGCCGAGGACGGCTACACCGCACAGCGCAGCTACTCGGTGGCCTCCGCTCCCGACGGGCGGCCGGAGATCGCGCTGACCGTCGAACGTCTCGACGACGGTGAGGTGTCGGAGTTCCTGCACGACGTCGTCGTCGTCGGGGACGTGCTGGAGGTCCGCGGCCCGGTCGGCGGCTGGTTCGCCTGGGACGGGGTCTCCCCCGCGCTGCTGGTCGGCGGCGGCTCCGGTCAGGTCCCGCTGGCCGCGATGCTGCGCCACGCCCGCGCCACCGGCCGTCCCGACCTGGTCCGGATGCTGGTCTCGGTCCGCACCCCCGACGACCTGTTCTACGGCGAGGAGCTCACCGGGCCCCCGGTCACCACGGTGTTCACCCGGACCGCCCCACCCGGCGCGGTCCGCCCGGCGGGCCGGCTCACCCTCGACGACCTGGCCCCGCTCGTCCGCGGCGGGGAGACCGCGTTCGTGTGCGGCTCCCCCGCCTTCGCCGCCGCCGCGGCCGACCTGCTCGCCGCCGCCGGGGTCCCCGACCACGCGATCCGGATCGAGCAGTTCGGCCCGACCGGGGCCTGACCCTGCGGCCCGCCGCGGGGGTGCGGCAGGATGACGCCGCCCCGCCCGCGCACCGCAGGAGCCGACGATGACCGTCACCCCCGCCGAGACGTCGTTCCCGAGCGGCGGGCTGCGCTGTGCGGCCTGGCACCTCGCCCCGGTCGGCGACGCGCTCGCGAACGACCGCGGCCGCCCCTGCGTGGTCATGGCGCACGGCTTCGGCGCCACCCGCGACTCCGGGCTGCTGCCCTTCGCGCAGCGTTTCGCCGCTGCGGGCTGCGCGGTGCTCGTGTTCGACTACCGCGGGTTCGGCGCCTCGGACGGCACCGGCGATCCCCGTCTGGACCAGGACGTCCACCACGGCAGGCACCGCGCCGACTACCACGCCGCGATCGCGCACGCCCGCACGCTGCCCGGCGTCGACCCCGAGCGGATCGTGCTGTGGGGCAGCTCGTACTCCGGCGGGCACGTCGTCCCGGTCGCCGCCCGCGACGGCCGGGTCGCCGCGGTGATCTCTCAGGGTGCGGCGATGGACGGGACCGCCGCGCTGCTGGAGATCCTGCGCTACGCCGGACCCGGGCAGCTGGCCCGCCTCACCGGGCACGGGCTGCGCGACGCCGCCGCCGGGCTGCTCGGACGCCCGCCGCACCGGATCGCGGTGTTCGGACCGCCCGGGTCGACCGCGGCGATCACCTCGCACGACGCCGAGAGCGGCTACTCCTCGATCACCGGGCCCGGGTTCCGCAACACCATGCGGGCCCGGGGCGCGCTGCGGATCCCGCTGAACCGCCCGGTGACGGCGGCGGCGCGGCTGCGGGCGCCGATCCTCGTCGTCGTCGCGGCGCGGGACTCGATCGCGCCACCCGCGTCGGTGCGCGCGGTGGCCGCGCGGGCCGGGGCGGGCTCGGAGGTGCTGGAGCTGCCGTGCGGGCACTTCGACATCTACCTCGGCGCGATGTTCGAGCGGTCCGTGACCGCACAGGTGGACTTCCTCCGCCGCACGCTCGCCGTCGCCTGACTGAGCCGGACGGAGGACCCGGAGGCCCCGGCTGGGGCAGCACCACCTGTGAGCGGCCACACTCCGTAAAACTGAGCACCTATCGCTTACTCGCTCGCCGTAACAGGCCCCTCCCCCGTGGCGATGTCACGGGGGACCACGGCGGCCTCACCGGTCCGTACCCCTGAACCCACAGGGAGCTCCCCACTGGACCGGAGGAAGCGTTCCGTCGCCGTGTAGGGAGATGACGGCACGTGACGATGTCCCCGCCCCGCGCGGGGGTCGCCGTGGCGCACCCGGCCCCGGCCGGTGCGCCCGCGCGACACCCGGACCGCCTGCACCGGTTCTTCGAGGCCACGGTCGCCCGGACACCACGGGCGGTCGCGCTGCAGGACGGCGGCCTGGAGCTGACCTACGCCGAGCTGGACGCGCGCGCGAACCAGCTCGCCCGCCACCTGGCCGGGCTCGGCGCGGGCCCGGGCCGGCGCGTCGGGATCCTGCTGCACCGGACCTGGCGGACCTACGCGGTGCTGCTGGCGATCGGCAAGACCGGCGCCGCGTTCGTCCCGATCGACCCGGCCGCCCCGGCGGACCGGGTCGGCTACATCCGCGACGACGCCGGGCTGGACCTGCTGGTCACCACCTCGGACCTGGCGGGCGAGCTGCCCACGCCCGGGCTGGTGCTGCTCGACACCTGCGTCGACGCCGTCGCCGCACTCCCCCGTCACCCGCTCGCCCCGGTCGCCCCCGACCCGGACCCGGCGCCGCTGGCCTACATCATCTACACCTCGGGCTCCAGCGGGCGACCCAAGGGCGTCGCGATCGCCCACCCGAGCATCTGCAACTTCGTGCACGTCATCACCCGCGTCTACGACGTCCGCTCGCACGACCGCGTCTACCAGGGCATGACCATCTCCTTCGACTTCTCGATCGAGGAGATCTGGCCGACCTTCGCGGCCGGGGCGACGCTGGTGGTCGGGCCGACGGACTCGCGCCGGATCGGCGCGGAGCTGGGCGACTTCCTCGCCGGCACCGGCGTCACCGTGCTGTGCTGCGTGCCGACCCTGCTGGCGACGATCCCGCGGGAGCTGCCCGCGCTGCGCACCCTGCTCGTCGGCGGCGAGGCCTGCCCGGCCGGCCTGGTGGAGCGCTGGGCGCGCCCCGGGCGGCGGATGCTCAACACCTACGGCCCCACCGAGACCACCGTGACCTGCACCTGGGGCGAGCTGCACCCGGGGAAGCCGGTCACGATCGGGCGCCCGGTGCCGACCTACTCCGCGGTGATCCTCGACGACACCCTGCGCGAGGTCCCCCGCGGCGAGGTCGGCGAGCTCTGCATCGGCGGCCCCGGGGTCGGCATCGGCTACGTCAACCTGCCGGAGAAGACCGCCGACCGGTTCGTCCGCCACCCCGCGGCGCCCGCGAACGGCGACGGGCGGCTCTACCGCACCGGTGACCTCGCCCGGTTCGACGAGCACGGAGAGATCGTCTACCTGGGCCGCGCCGACGACGAGGTCAAGATCCGCGGGCACCGCGTCGACCTGGGCGAGATCGAGACCGTCGCCCTGGAGCACGCCGACGTGGAGAGCGCCGTGGCCGCGGTCGCGAGGACCGACGACGGCACGGGCGAGGAGCTCACCGTCTACGTCGTCCCGGCCGCCGGGCCGGGCGGGCCGGTGGACCGGGCGGCGCTGCACGAGCTGCTGCGGACCCGGCTGCCCGAGTACATGGTGCCGGGCTACCTCGAGGTGCTCGACGCGCTGCCGATGATGCCCAGCGGCAAGGTCGACCGGCCGAAGCTGCCGGCCCCGTCCGGGCCGCGGATCGTGGTGACCCACGGCCCGCACGTCGAGCCGTCGACGGAGCTGGAGACCGGGGTCCGGGCGGTGCTCGCCGAGGTGCTGGCGCTCGACGCCGGCCAGGTCTCGGTCACCGCCGACTTCTTCGACGAGCTCGGCGGGCACTCGCTGCTCGCCGCGCGGCTGGTGACCCTGCTGCGCGAGCGCGGCGTCGGCCGCTCCCCCGCGGTGCGCGACCTGTACGAGCACCCGACGGTCCGCGGCCTGGCCGCGGCACTGGACCCCGACGCGGCGGGCGACGGCGGCGACGGCTCCGTGCCCCCGCCACCGCGCCCGGAGCCGCTGCGCCACTCGCGGCGCCGCTACTCCGCCGCCGGGACCGCGCAGGGCGCCGCGCTGTTCGTGCTGATGCTGGTCATGACCCTGCCCGCGGCCGGGGTGTACGCCTGGCACGGCGGCCGGGTCGCCCCGGACGTGCTGGCCCAGCTCGCCCTCGGCGCCACCGCGATCTTCCTGCTGCAGCGTTGGCTGCTCGCCCCGCTCGCGGTGCGCGCGCTCACCGCCCGGGTCGCACCCGGCCGCTACCCCATGTGGGGACGGGTGCACCTGCGCCTGTGGGCCGCGGACCTGCTGCTGTCGATGTCACCGCTGCCGGTGCTGTCCGGCGGTCCGCTCGCCCCGGCCTACCTGCGGATGCTCGGCGCCACCGTGGGCCGCGACGTGCACCTGGGCACCTCGGTGCTGTCGATGCCCGCGCTGCTGCGGATCGACGACGGCGCCACCGTCGGCTACGGCGCCGCGCTGCGGCCCTGGACGCTGGCCGACGGCTGGGTGACCGTCGCCCCGATCGCGGTCGGCGAGGGCGCCCACGTCGGCGCCAGCGCGGTCGTCGAACCGGGTGCGGTGGTCGGCGCGGACGCCGTCGTCGGGGAGCAGTCCGCGCTCGCCGCGGACCAGGTGGTGCCGCCCGCCGAGCACTGGGCCGGGTCCCCCGCGGTGCCCGACGCCGCCGACGCCGCGGTCGCCGAGCTGACCGAACGCGGCCCGGCACCGTCCTGGACGCGGCCGCAGCGGGCGGCCGCGCTGGCCGGGATCGTCGCGCTGGAGCTGGTGTCGCTGCTGGCGCTGGTCCCGGCGGTGCTGCTGGTGTGGTCGTCGCTGCTGCTGTTCGGCGACGGCCCCGCCCTGCTCGTCGCCGCCCTGGTCGGGCCGGTGTTCGTGGTGACGGTGTGCGTGCTGGTGGCCGTCGGCCGGTGGGCCGTCGCGCCCCGCACCGGGCCCGGGGTCTTCCCGGCGCGCTCCGCGCTGGGGCTGCGCAAGTGGTTCGGCGACAAGCTCCTCGAGATGAGCCTGACCTACACCAACTCGCTGTACTCGACGCTCTACACGGTCGGCTGGCTGCGGCTGCTCGGCGCCCGGATCGGGCGCGGCGCGGAGGTGTCCACCGCCTCGCACATCGACCCGGAGATGCTGACGATCTCCCAGGGCAGCTTCGTCGCGGACATGGCGAGCGTGGGCAGCGCGACGTTCCACAACGGCTGGATGGTCCGCCGTCCGACGCTGGTGGGGCGGCGCGCGTTCGTCGGGAACGCCGCCGTCGTCCCGGCCGGGTCGACGCTCGGCGACGAGTCGCTGATCGGCGTCGCGACGGTGCCCCCGGCGTCGGGCGTGCCGCACGACACCACCTGGCTGGGGTCCCCGGCGATGCACCTGCCGGTGCGCCAGGACTCCGGGGACCACCCGGAGTCGCTGACGTTCACGCCCTCACGGCGCCGCGTCGCGGAGCGGCTCGGCATCGAGTTCCTCCGGGCCACGCTGCCCGCCTCGGCGATCTCGGTGTCGATCTACCTGTTCCTGCAGGGCCTGTCCGGCGTGGCCCGCACCGGCGCCGCGTGGCAGGTCGTGCTCGCGGCACCGGTGCTGGCGCTCGCCTCGGCGCTCGCGCTGGTCCTGCTGGTCGCAGCGGTGAAGTGGCTGGTCGTGGGCACCTACCGGCCGCGGACCGAGCCGCTGTGGAGCCGGTTCGTGCGCCGCTCGGAGTTCGTCACCGGACTCTACGAGGCCTCCGCGGTGCCCGGGCTGCTGAGCATGCTGTCCGGGACCCCGTTGCTGCCGCCGATGCTGCGGCTGCTCGGCGCCCGGATCGGGCGGCGGACCTGCGTGTCGACGACCTACCTCACCGAGTACGACCTGGTGGAGATCGGGGACGACGCCGTCGTCGGGCGGGACGTGTCGCTGCAGACCCACCTGTTCGAGGACCGGGTCATGAAGATGTCGACGGTGTCGGTCGCGGACGGCGCGTCGGTCGGGGACCGGGCGATCGTGCTCTACGACGCCGTGGTCGGCGCCGGGGCGCGGCTCGACCCGCTGTCGCTGGTGATGAAAGGCGAGCACCTGCCGCCCGGCTCCCGGTACCGGGGCATCACCGCCCGCGCGGTGCCCGACGCCGCACCGGCCGACGCGGCACCGGTCGTGCCGCCTGCCGTGCTGCCCGCCGTGCAGCCCGCCGCGGCGCCGGAGACCGTGGCCGGGACCGTGCGGGTCGCGGCCGTCGACCCGGAGCGCACGATGGTCCTCACCCGGTTGCAGGGGACCGACGACCCGGGCCGCACGCTGCGGATGCGCTCGGTCCTGGCCGGGCGCCAGGCCCCGCGCCGCGGCAGCACCGGCCGGCACCGCGCGGGTGCCGCCGGCTCGGCCGGTGCCCCCGGGACCGGGCCCGCCGGCGCCGGGCACGACCGCCGTGCCCCCGCCCGGCCGGGCAGCACGCCCCGTGCGCGGCACCGCCACGCCGCCGCGGGCCCCGACGATGGCGCCGGCGCGGTCGTCGGTGCGGGCGACGGGGGAGCGACCACCGGAGCAGGTACCGCCGCACGCGTCCCGGTCCCCGCGGCGCGGTCCGCGGAACGCACCGCACGGACCCTCCCCGCCGTGCCGCCCCGGCCGGGACCGGGGACGGCACCGCCCCCGGTGCCGCAGCCGCGCGACCACCGTTCCGCCCGCTCCGGGCCGGGCCCGCGGTGAGCCTGTTCGGGCGACTGCTCGGCCGCCGCGGCCCGGCCCCCTCCGCCGGCGACCGCCCGGTGGCGCTGGTCTACCGCGGACCGGCGTCGCGGCCGACGGGGTGCGCGGAGTCGGTGGCGGCGCTGCTGGCGTCCTCGCGGCACGGGTTCGACGTGCACTACACCGGCCCGCGCGAACGGCTCCCGCTCACCGCGGACACCCTCGCCCGCGCGACGCTCTACGCCCAGCCCGGCGGCGGCACCCTGTCCGCGGCGTGGCGCACGATGCGGCCCGCGGCCGGCCCGCTGCGCGACTGGGTCGGCGACGGCGGCCGCTACCTCGGGTTCTGCCTGGGCGGCTACCTGGCCGGGGCCACCCCCGGGTTCGGCCTGCTGCCCGGCGACACCGACCGCTGGATCGACTCCCCCGGCGCCACCGTCGGCCACGACGGCGACGCCCTGGTCCGGCTCGACTGGCGCGGCCGCGACCGCACCCTGTTCTTCCAGGACGGCCCGCACTTCCTGCTCGACTCCGGGACCGTCCTCGCCCGCTACCCCGACGGGCTCGTCGCCGCCGCCGTGACCCCGTTCGGGCACGGCCGGGTCGGCGTCGTCGGCCCGCATCCCGAGGCCGGACCCGACTGGTTCGCCGACGCCGGGCTGCCCCCGGCCGACGCCCGCGACCTCGGGCACCAGCTGATCGACGAGGTTCTGACATGACCCGACCGCAACCGCCCGGCAGCCACCGCCGCGGCGCCGACCGCCCCGCGCCGCCCCGTCCGCCGGCGCCCGCCCTCGTCCCCGTACCGGGCGCGCCCCGGCGGACCGGCACCGGCACCCACCGCGCCCCGGAGGGACGGCCGGACGCCGCCGCCACCCGGACCGCGAGCCGGCCGCGCCGGCCGTCCGGTCCGCCCGGCACCGCGCCCGCGACGACCGTCGCCGTCCCGGCCCCCCGCACCGCGGGTCCCCCGCCTGCCCCGTCGGCACCCGCGCGGACCCTGCGCACCCCGTCCGCACCACCGGACACCACGGGGACCACCACCGTGCTCCCGGCCACCACCCGGGCCACGCCCGCCCCGGACCCGGCTCCCCCGGCCGCGCCGGAACCCGCGCCGCCCCGCGAGCGCGCCTCGCGCCTGCTCGGCGTCGACGCCACCCGCGGGATCGCGCTGCTCGGCATCATCGCCGTGCACGCCCTCGTCGAGGCCACCGACGACGGCACCCCCACGCCCAGCTACCTCGTGTTCGGCGGCCGCTCCGCGGCGCTGTTCGCCGTCCTCGCCGGGGTCTCGTTCGCGTTCATGACCGGGCGCGCCCGGGTCCGCACCCCCGACCTGCGCGCCACGGCGGCGATGCTCGCCACCCGCGCCGGCGTCCTGATGGTGCTGGCACTGGCCCTGAGCTGGACCGACCCGTCGATCGCGGCGCTCATCCTCCCCTACTACGCGATCGCGTTCCTGCTCGCGATACCGCTGGTCGCGCTGCCGACCCGGGTCCTCGCGCCGCTCGCGGTGCTGCTGGGTCTCGGGATACCGGTCGGATCGCACCTGGTGCGCCCGTTCCTGCCGGTGCCCGACCTCGGCAACCCCTCGGTGCTCGACCTCGTCACCGACCCCGGCGCGCTGCTGTCGGAGCTGACCCTGACCGGCGCCTACCCGGCGGTGGTCTGGCTCGCCTACATGGCGGTCGGGATCGTGGTCGGACGGCTGCGGCTCTCGGACCGGCGCACGGCGGCGGCGCTGCTGGCCGGCGGCGTCGTCGCGGCGACGGCGGCCACCGGGCTGTCGATGTGGCTGCTCGGCCCGGGCGGCGGGTACGCCGCGATCGCCGCGGTGAGCCCGCCGGAGATCCTCGACAGCGCGCCGACGATCGCCGATGCCGTCACCGGCTACCCCGACGGCGTCACCCCCACCTCGACGTGGTGGTGGCTCGCGACCGTCGCGCCGCACTCGGGCACGCCGCTCGACGTCGTCCAGACCACCGGGTCCGCGCTCGCCGTGCTCGGCGCGGTCCTGCTCCTGGCTTCGGTCACCGCCCGCGGTGCCGGGCCGCTGCTGGGGCACCTGCTGCGCCCGCTCGCCGCAGCCGGGTCGATGACGCTGACCCTCTACGTCGGCTCGATCCTGTTCATGAACTCCCCGCTCGACGACCTGGGCCCCTGGGAGGGCTACCTGTGGCAGGTCGCCGTCGCGGTCGGGATCGGGCTGGCCTGGCGGCGCGCGGTCGGGCGCGGTCCCCTGGAGACCGTCGTGTCGGCGCCCGCGCACGCCGTCCGGGACCGGCTCCGCGGCCGGGCCCGCGATCGGGTGGCGTAGCCGGGCGGTGCCGCACGCCGGTCGCCGCCCGTGCGCACCGCGGCTAGCCTCGCCCTCATGATCGACCTGACCCGGCTGCGCCGGGCCCTCGTCGGCGTCGCCGTCGTCCTGGCCGTGCTGGGGGGCTGCGCGGCCGGCGTGCCGCAGGTCGAGCGGGCGGCCCCGTGGCCGCAGCGCCCGGTCGTCGACGCGTCGCTGGACCTCGCCCCGGACCTGTCCTCGGCCACCGGCCGCCAGACCGTCCGCTTCACCCCCGACGCCCGGATCTGCGAGCTGGTCTTCCGGCTCTGGACCAACCGGCCGACCGTCGTCTCCGACGGCGGCTCGTCCCGGGTCACCGACGCGAGCGTCGACGGCACCCCGGTCACCCCGCGCACCGAGCAGGCGGGCGCCCCGGACGGCGCGCCCGGCACGCTCGTCGAGCTGCCGCTGCCGTCCTGCGCCGACGCGGGCACCACCGTCACCGCGCAGCTCGGGTTCACCCTCACCCTCGGCGAGGACTCCACCGAACGCATCGGGCACTCCCCGTCGGCGGGCACCGCCTGGCTCGGCAGTCCGCTGCCGGTGCTGGACTGGGTCCGCGGCCGCGGCTGGGTCCGCACCCCCGCGGTGCGGATGTCCGGCGAGACCGTCGTCGCCGAGGACTACCGGCTCGCCTCGCTCGCCGTCACCGCGGCGGCGGACCAGCAGGTCGTCGGGGTCGGGACCGCCACCGGCACCCGCGACGCCGGCGGCGGGCGGCTCACCCGCACCTTCGCCGCCGACGCGGTCCGCGACGTCGCGGTCGCCGTCGGCGCCTACGAGGTCACCGAGTCCACGGTCGGCGCCACGAGGGTGCACGTCGCGCTGCCCACCGCGGGCCGCGCCGGCGCCCGGCGCGGCGGTGAGCTCCGCGGCTCCGCGCAGGACTGGCAGGGCGACGTCGCCCGCTTCCTGCCCGCCCTGGAACGGCTCCTGGGGCCCTACCCGTACCCGGACCTGTGGCTGACGGTCGTGCCCACCCAGAGCGACGGCGTCGAGTTCCCGACCCACCTGCAGTTCGGCGACGTCGACGACGCCACCCGCCCGTCGCTGGCCGCGCACGAGATCGCCCACTCCTGGTTCTACGCGCTGGTCGGCAACGACCAGGCCCGCGACCCGTGGCTGGACGAGGCGTTCACGACCTGGGCCCAGGCCCTGGTGGCCGACCAGCGCGACCTGTACCGGATCGGCAGCTTCGGGCCCGGCGACGTCGCGGGCCCGATCGGCGCCCCCATGTCGTTCTGGGACTCCCGCGGCGGGTTCACCGACCTCGTCGACGGCGTCTACGACCAGGGTGCCGCCGCGCTGTTCGCGGGTCGCGACGCCGTCGGCGCGCAGCGCTTCGACGCCGCGGTCCGCGCCTACGTCGAGGCGAACGCACACCGCGTCGCCGCCCCGGCCGACGTCGAACGGGCCTTCGCCGACCTGCCGCAGGTGCTCGACGTGCTGCGCGAGCACGGCGCCTTCGACCCGCGCACCGGCGGCTGAGCGCCTCCGCGGCGACCCGCGTGTCCAGGGCCACCGGGTCCGACCCCCCACTGATCTTCTACTTACGGTAGAACTACTACTGGACGTAGAACTTCGCTCGGGAGGTCCGGATGGACGCGCTCGACCTGGCCCGCTGGCAGTTCGGGATCACCACGATCTACCACTTCCTGTTCGTGCCGCTGACCATCGGCCTGTCGGTGATCGTCGCGTCGCTGCAGACCGCCTGGTTCCGCACGGGCCGGGAGGAGTACCTCCGCGCCACGAAATTCTTCGGGAAGCTGTTCCTGATCAACTTCGCGATGGGCGTGGTCACCGGGATCGTGCAGGAGTTCCAGTTCGGGATGAACTGGAGCGCCTACTCCACCTTCGTCGGCGACGTGTTCGGCGCACCGCTGGCGATGGAGGCGCTCATCGCCTTCTTCCTGGAGTCCACCTTCATCGGGCTGTGGATCTTCGGATGGGACCGGCTGCGGAAGGGCGTGCACCTGGCCTGCATCTGGGCCGCGGCGATCGGGTCCAACCTCTCGGCGTACTTCATCCTCGCGGCGAACGCGTGGATGCGGAACCCGGTCGGCTACGAGGTCGACCGCGCCACCGGACGGGCCCGGCTCACCGACATCGGCGCCGTGCTGACCAACCCGCAGGCCTGGTCGACCTACACCCACGTCGTCGCCGCGGCGTTCCTGATCGCGGGGCTGTTCGTCGCCGCGGTGAGCTCCTGGAAGCTGATGCGCGAACGCTGGAGCCGTCCCGGCGACCGGGCGCCGCACCCGAGCGAGCACACCCTGTTCCGGAAGACCCTGCGCACCGGGTTCCTCGTCACCCTCGTGGCCGGGGTGCTGGTCATCGCCTCCGGTGACCACCAGGCCAAGCTGGCCGCCACCTACGAACCGATGAAGCTCGCCTCGGCCGAGGCGCTGTGGCAGACCGAGGAGTCGGCCGGGTTCTCGCTGTTCGCCGTCGGCGACGTCCAGGGCAGCCGCAACCACGTCAACGTGCAGATCCCCGGTGTCCTGAGCTTCCTGGCCACCGGCAGCCCGTGGGGTCCGGTGCACGGCATCGAGAACGTGCAGGCGCAGTACGAGGCGCTCTACGGGCCCGGGGACTACCGGCCCAACATCGCCGTCCTCTACTGGGCGTTCCGGCTGATGATGGGCCTCGGCCTGGCCGGGGTCGCGGTCGCGACGGCCGGGCTCTGGCTGACCCGCGGCGGCCGGCTGCCCGGCTTCACCCGCGACGGCGCACCGGCTCCGGCCGGGCGGCTGTCGCGGTGGGCCTACCGGGGTGTGGTCGCCGCGCTGCCCGCGGCGCTGGCGGGGAACATCGCCGGCTGGGTGCTGACCGAGATGGGCCGCCAGCCCTGGACGGTGCACGGCGAGCTGCTCACCGCGCAGAGCGTGTCCCCCGGAGTGAGCCTGGGCCAGGTCGCGTTCTCCCTGGCCGCGTTCACCGCGCTCTACGGGATCCTCGCCGTCGTCGAGGTGCGGCTGCTGTTCCGCTACGTCGCCGCCGGACCCGCCGCCCCCGCGGCCCCGCCCGACCCCGCCGACGACGCCGACACCGACGCCGAGCGCCGCCCCGCGGCGTTCAGCTACTGACCCCGGAGGGACGACGATGGACCTGCCCACGATCTGGTTCCTGGCCGTGGCCGTGCTGTGGACCGGCTACCTGGTGCTCGAGGGGTTCGACTTCGGCGTCGGGATGCTGGTCCGCGTCCTGGGCCGCGACGCCGAGGACGACCGCGAGGCCGCCCTCGGCGCGATCGGCCCGGTGTGGGACGGCAACGAGGTGTGGCTGATCGCCGCCGTCGGCGCGATGTTCGCCGCGTTCCCCGCCTGGTACGCCGCCATGCTGTCGGGCCTCTACCTGCCGGTGCTGCTGGTCCTGCTGGGCCTGATCGTGCGCGGGGTCGGGCTGGAGTACCGGCACAAGCGCTCCGACCCGCCGTGGAAGGCCCGCTGGGACCTGTTGATCGGTCTCGGGTCGCTGGTGCCGGCGTTCGTGTGGGGCATGGTCCTCGCGAACCTGGTCCGTGGCCTGCCCACCGTGCTCAGTGCCCCCGGCAGCGGGCAGAACACCGTGGTCACCGCGTCGCTCGGGGACCTGCTGAACGGCTACGCGCTGCTCGGCGGCGTCGTCACCACGGCGCTGTTCCTGCTGCACGGCGCGGTGTTCCTGGCACTGAAGACCGACGGGCCGGTGCGGTACCGGGCGCGGCGGTTCGCGCTGCGCGCGGTGGCCCCGGTGCTGCTGGTGACCGTCGCGTTCCTGGCCGCGACGCTCGCGCTGCGCGAGCCGTCCTGGACCACCACGGTCGCCTGGGTCTCCGGCGCGGCCCTCGCCGCGGCCGGGGTGGCGCTGCTGGCCGGCCGCGAGGGGTGGGCGTTCACTGCCACCGCGCTCGCGATCGGCGGGCTGTCGGTCGTGCTGTTCGGCCAGCTGTACCCGACGCTGCTGCCCTCGACGACCGACCCCGCGCACACCCTGACCGTCGCGAACGCGGCGTCCGCGCCGTACACGCTCGGCGTCATGTCCTGGATCGCGGCCGTGTTCCTGCCGCTGGTGCTCGGCTACCAGTCCTGGAGCTACTGGGTGTTCCGCCGCCGCCTCGGCGGGGCGCGGGTCGCCCCGGCCGGGACCTCCGACACTGGTGACACCGCGGTACCGGCCCCACGATGACGACCGTGTCCACCCCGTCCGCCACCGCCGGGGCGCCGCCCGCGGGCGGCCCGCCGGTCGACCCCCGGCTGCTGCGCACGGCGAGCGCGGTCCGGGTGCACCTGGCCGTCGCCGCGGTCTGCGGGGTCGCCGCGACCGGGCTGATCCTCGCCCAGGCCTGGCTGGTGTCGCGGGTGGTGGCCGGGGCGACGCCGTCGTTCGGCCTCGACGGCGCACGCACCGGGCCGGGTGCCGGGCTCGACACCCTGGCCTGGCTCGTCGGGGGCGTCGCCGTCGTCGCGGTGGCGCGGGCGCTGCTGTCCTACGGCGCGGAGTCCGCGGCGCTGCGCAGCGCCGCCCGCGCCAAGTCCCAGCTGCGGATGCAGCTCGTGCGCCGGCTCGCGCTCGCCGCACCGGACCCG
Source organism: Pseudonocardia sp. 2-7 (assembly GCF_056341085.1). Classification (NCBI taxonomy): domain Bacteria; kingdom Bacillati; phylum Actinomycetota; class Actinomycetes; order Pseudonocardiales; family Pseudonocardiaceae; genus Pseudonocardia; species Pseudonocardia sp. 2-7. The sequence continues at coordinate 2,760,487 of NZ_CP094507.1, read as the reverse complement.
CGGCGGTCCTCCGGTGAGATCGTCACCCTGGCCACCCGCGGCCTCGACGCCCTCGACGACTACTTCGCCCGCTACCTTCCCCAGCTGGTGCTCGCGGTGCTGGTCCCGGTCGCGGTGCTGGTCGTCGTCGCCGACGCGGACTGGATCTCCGCGGTCGTCATCGCCGTCACGCTGCCGCTGATCCCGCTGTTCATGGCCCTGGTCGGGATGCACACCCGGGCCCGCACCGACCGCCAGTGGCGGCTGCTGTCCCGTCTCGGCGGGCACTTCCTCGACGTCGTGCAGGGGCTGCCGACGCTCGCGCTGTTCCGCCGTGCGCAGGTCGTCGCGGGCAAGGTCCGGGAGACGACCGACGCCCACCGGCACGCCATGACCGGCACCCTGCGGGTCGCGTTCCTGTCCGCGTTCGTGCTGGAGGTCCTCGCGACGCTCGCCGTCGCCCTGGTCGCGGTCGAGGTCGGGCTGCGGCTGCTCTACGGGGACCTCGACTACGCCACCGCACTGTTCGTGCTGGTCCTGGCCCCGGAGGCCTACCTGCCGCTGCGCGAGGTCGGTGCCCGGTTCCACGCCAGCATGGAGGGCGTCGCCGCGGCCCGGCAGGTGTTCGCCGAGCTGGACCGCCCGGCCGGCGGCGCGCCCGGCGGGACCGCACCGGTGCCGGCGGCCGACCCGGCGGGCCGCGGCCTGACCGTCGACGGGCTGCGGGTGCGCTACCCCGGCGCGGACGCCGACGCCGTCGCCGGGCTGTCGCTGGACCTCGCCCCCGGGGAGACGGTGCTGCTGCGCGGCCCGTCCGGGGCCGGGAAGTCCACCCTGCTCGGCGTGCTGCTCGGCATGGTCGCCCCGACCGGCGGCACCGTCACCGTGCACGGCCGCGACGGCACCGGCGCCGACCTCGCGGACCTGGACCTCGACGCCTGGCGCCGCGGGGTGGCCTGGGTGCCGCAGCAGCCGCACCTGTTCGCCGACACCGTCGCCGCCAACGTCCGGCTCGGCGCCGGGCGGGACCACGCGGGCGTCACCGACGACGCCGTGCGGGCGGCCGCACGCCGGGCCGGGCTCGACGCCGTCGTCGCCCGGCTGCCGCACGGCTGGGACACCGTGCTCGGCGAGGGCGGCGCGCAGCTGTCGTCGGGCGAGCGGCAGCGGGTCGCGCTGGCCAGGGCGTTCCTGCGCGACGCCCCGCTGGTCCTGCTCGACGAGCCGACCGCGCACCTCGACCCCGACTCCGCCGACGCGGTCCGCACCGCGGCCGCCGAGCTGCTCCGCGGACGCACCGCGGTCGTCGTCGCGCACGACGCGGGCTGGGCCGAGCACACCGACCGCACCGTCACGATCACCCCGGTCGCGACCACACCCGCCGGAGGCCCGCGATGAGCCCCTGGTCGCTCGCCCGCAGCGTGCTGGCGCCCCGGCTGCGCGGCGTCGTCGGCGGGGCGCTGCTCGGCGCGCTCGCCACCGCCTGCGGCGCCGGGCTGCTGTCGCTGGCCGCCTGGCTGCTCGCCACCGCCGCCCAGCACCCGTCGGTGACGGCGCTGTCGGTCGCCGTCGTGCTGACCCGTGCCCTCGGCGTCGGACGGGGCGTGGCCCGCTACGCCGAGCGGCTGGTCGGGCACGACGCCGCGCTGCGCGCGCTGTCGGACATGCGCGCCCGCGTCTACGCCCGGCTCGCCGCCACCGAGCCGGTGCGCCGGTTCCGGTCCGGCGAGCTGGTCGCCCGGCTGGTCGGCGACACCGACTCGGTGCAGGACCTGGTGGTGCGCGGGGTGCTGCCGGTCGTCGCGGCCGGGGTCGCAGGGTCCGGTGCGGTGCTGCTCGCCACCGCGCTGTACCTCCCCGGCGGGGCGCTGCTCGCCGCCGGGCTGCTGCTCGCCGGGGTCGCGGTGCCCGCGCTGGCCGCGGCGCTGTCGCGGCGGCCCGCCGAGCGCGCCGGCGTCGCCCGGGACCGGCTCGCGACCGCCCTGGTCGACCTGCTCGACGGGGGTCCGGAGCTGCTGGCCCACGGCGCGACCGGCCGCGCCGTCGACGCGGTCGCCCACGCCGACGCCGAGCTGACCCGCACCGCCCGCCGCGACGCCGCACTGCTCGGCCTCGGCGCGGGGTCCGGCGCCCTGGTCGCCGGGCTCACCCTGGCCGGGACGCTGCTGCTGGGCGTCGCCGCCGTCGACGCCGGCGCCCTGGGCGCGGTCCCGCTGGCCGTGCTGGTGCTGACCGCGCTGGCCGCGTTCGAGATCGTCGCGCCGCTCCCGGCCGCCGCGGCGCGGCTCGCCGCGGTCCGCGCCGGGCTGGCCCGGCTGGTGCCGGTGCTCGACGCCGCACCCGCCGTCGTGCACCGCGACCCGGGGCCGGGACCGCTGCCGCACCGCGGTGACCTGCAGGTCCGCGGGCTCACCGCCGCCTGGCCCGGGCCGGGACCGGACGGGCGCGGCCGCACCGTCCTGCACGGGGTGGACCTCGACGTCGGACGCGGGGAGGTCGTGGCGCTGGTCGGTGCCAGCGGGTCGGGCAAGTCGACGCTGGCCGCGGTGCTGTTCCGGTTCCTCGACCCGCGCGCGGGGTCGGTCCGGCTCGACGGGCACGACCTGGCCCTGCGCCCGCCCGACGAGGTCCGTGCGGTGGTCTCCGGGGTACCCGCCGACCCGCACGTGTTCGACTCGACGGTCCGGGAGAACCTGCGCCTGGCCGCCCCCGACGCCGACGACGCCCACCTCACCGACGTCCTGCGCCGGGTCGGGCTCGCCGGCCTGGCCCTCGACGACGAGGTCGGCGTGCACGGCGCGCGGCTCTCGGGCGGGATGCGCCGGCGGCTCGCGCTGGCCCGCGCACTGCTCGTCGACCCGGCGGTACTGGTGCTCGACGAGCCCACCGCGCACCTCGACCCGGACACCCGCGACGCCGTCCTCGACGACCTGCTCGCCGCCGCGGCGGGCCGGGCCGTGCTGGTCATCACCCACGACCCGGCGGTGCTGCCGCGGGCCGACCGGGTGTACACGCTGCGCGACAAGAGGGTTCACCTGCGCAGCGGGGCTGCGTGCGGCCCTCGCGAACCGCGGCCCTACTCTGCTCCGAACGTCCGATAGCGGGCCCCGGCCGGCTCCGGGCGTTCGCGAGGTTCTCTCAGTCGGGTCACAGGAGCCCCCTGACACGCTGGGAGCACCTCGCCGGGACACCGTCCCGCGCAGGAGTGCAGGAGTCAGTACGAGCCCGCGCGCGCCACGGCATCCGCCCGGCGCCGCGTCCGGTCAGAACGTGAGGTCACCAGCCCGTGCGAGCGTCACGCCGTCCCTCCCCGACGACGTCCGGACCGAGGTCCCCGTCGCGGACCCCCCGGTTCCGGCCCGGCCTGCGCCGGACCCCGGCCCTGGCCCTGCTGCTCGCGGGGGTCCTGGCCCTCGCCGCCTGCACCTCGGGGACCGGCGGCACCACCACCGGTGACACCGTGCCGTCGTCGGCGCTGGAGGCCTCGGCGAAGGCCGTCGACCTGAACGGCTGGCGCTGGGACGAGCAGCCGGGCCCGATGGAGATCGGGGTGACCCACACCCAGGACAGCCTCGACGACACCGAGCCCGCGCAGGCCCGCCAGCGCGGCGTCGACATCCTGTCGAGCCTCGGGCAGGAGTACCAGAACCACCACCTCATGGGCTTCGGCACGCTGAACCCCGAGCCCCGGCCCGGTGAGTTCGAGTGGGGCTCGCTGGACCGCCGGATGCAGCTCACCGAGGAGACCGGCGGCAAGGCGATGCTGACGCTCTGCTGCTCCCCGGACTGGATGAAGGGCGCGCCGCGCGACAGCGGCGCCACCCGCTGGGACCGGCTCGAGAAGGCACCGCTGCCCGAGCACTTCGCCGATTTCGCCAACCTCGCCCGTGAGGCCGTGCAGCGGTACCCGCAGGTCGACCGCGTCCTGGTGTGGAACGAGCTCAAGGGCTTCTACAACCAGGCCGAGAACCGCTGGGACTACGAGGGCTACACGAACTTCTACAACCAGGTCTACCAGGCGGTGAAGTCCGTCCGGCCCGACGTCCAGGTCGGGGGCCCGTACGTCGTGATGAGCAGCGTGCCGGTCGACTCGGGCGACGCCTCGGCCATCCGCGGCCCCTGGGGCGCGCTCGACCAGCGGCCGCTCGACGTCCTGGACTACTGGCTGAAGAACAACGTCGGGGCGGACTTCATCGTCGTCGACGGCTCCACCACCAACCGCGGCCAGCAGGACGCCATCTCACCGGTCGACGTCGGCGCCGAGAAGTTCTCGGTGATCGACCGCTGGATCCAGGAACGGACGCAGCTCCCGATCTGGTGGGCCGAGTTCTACGCCAACGTCCCCGCCGACGCCCAGGCCGGTTTCGCCTCCCCCGCCAGCGCGGTCTCGACGATCGCCGCCCTGCAGGCGATGGCCCGCTCCGGCACCCAGGGCTCGCTGCTGTGGGGTCCCGAGGGCAGCAACTCGCTCGAGTACTCCTCGCTGTGGACCCCCGCGACCGACGAGAACGGCGGTCAGCCGACCCCGCTGACCGACGCGTGGCGCTGGCTGGTGCCCAGGCTCCGTGAGGGCACCGTCGAGCTGGGCCGGGCGACCGACGGCTCGTCGCTGGGTGGTTTCCGCGCGGCGGACGGCTCGGTGCTGCTCGTCAACTTCTCCGCGGACGCCGTGCCGGTCTCCGGCCAGGACGACATCCCCGGCTGGGCGATCGTGCCGATGACCAGCAGTTCCTGACCCCCGCGACGACCGACGGGCCGGCACCGCAGCAGCGGAGCCGGCCCGTTCGTCGTGGGTGGGTCAGGCCTTCGGGCCACCGGCCACGTAGATGACTTGGCCGCTGACGAACGACGAGCGCTCGTCGACGAAGAACGACACGGTCTGGGCGATGTCCTCGGGCGCGCCGGGGCGCTGCACCGGGATCTCCTTGGCCCGGGCGGCCTTGAACTCCTCCCAGTCCACGCCGATGCGCTCGGCGGTCGCCTTGGTCATCTCCGAGGCGATGAAGCCGGGGGCGATGCAGTTCGCGGTGACGCCGAACTTGCCGAGCTCGATCGCGAGGGTCTTGGTGAAGCCCTGCATGCCGGCCTTCGCCGCGGAGTAGTTCGCCTGGCCGCGGTTGCCCAGCGCCGAGGTCGAGGAGAGGTTCACGACCCGGCCCCAGGCGGCGTCGACCATGTGCTTCTGCACCGCGCGGGTCATCAGGAACGCACCGCGCAGGTGCACGCCCATGACCGCGTCCCAGTCGTCGACGGTCATCTTGAACAGCAGGTTGTCCTTGGTGATACCGGCGTTGTTGATCAGAACCGTCGGGGCGCCGAGGCGCTCGGTGACCGCGTCGACGGCCGCGGCGACGGCCTGCTCGTCGGCGACGTTCGCACCGAACGCGGCCGCGGTCCCGCCGGCGGACTCGATGGCCTCGACGGTGGCCTTCGCGGCCGACTCCTCCAGGTCCAGCACCGCGACCTTGTGCCCGTCGGCGGCGAGCCGGATCGCGGTGGCGGCCCCGATGCCGCGCGCCCCACCGGTCACGACGGCGGTCCTCTGCTGCTGGGTCATGTCTCTCCTCGCTGATCGACGGTGATCTCCGGGTGTCTCCCGCAGCCGATCGTGTCACCACCTACCGCCGAGTCACATCGCGGCCCGTGCGACATCGCTCACCCCCGGTCGGAGGCGCCGGGTGCACTAGCGTCGAGGTGTCCGTTCCCGACCAGGAAGGATTTTCATGGCCGTCGAGCGTTCCGAACCGACCTACCGGCTTGCTCTGCCGGAACCCACGACCTCGTTCGAGCAGGACGCGGAGTACTGCGTGCTGGACCTCGGACACGGGTGGACCGAGTACCGCTTCCACGACTACGACGAACTCTTCAAGATCCCGGGCCTCTACGAGAAGCTGTTCTACGACATCCTGCAGTGCCAGTCCCCGGCCGTGGTGGCCGGCGCGCTGGCCGAGCAGCTCGACGCCGTCGGCGTCGACCCGTCCGGGCTGCGGGTCCTCGACGTCGGCGCCGGCAACGGCATCGTCGCCGAGGAGCTGCGTGCCCGCGGCGTCGGCAAGGTGGTGGGGATCGACATCCTCCCCGAGGCCCGCGAGGCCGCCGAGCGGGACCGCCCGGGGGTCTACGACGACTACCACGTCGTGGACCTCACCGACCTGGACGAGGAGACCACCGAGACCATCGCCGCGGGCGGTTTCGACGCCCTGACCTGCGTCGCCGCGCTCGGCTTCGGCGACATCCCGCCCGCGGCGTTCCGCGCCGCGTTCGACATGGTCGCGGTCGACGGCTTCGTCGCGATCACCCTGCGGGACGACTTCCTGAGCGACGGCGACACCTCCGGGTTCGCCGGTCTCATCTCCTCGATGCTGGCGTCCGGCGAGCTCGAGGAGCTCGGGTCGACCGTCTACCGGCACCGGCTCGCGACCAGTCGCGACCCGCTGCTCTACCGGGCCGTCGTGGCCCGCAAGCGCCGCCCGCGCGGCTGAGCCCGCGCGTTCGCACCGGTCCGCGACGCGTCGGCCGGTGCGAACGCGCCGCGGCGAGATCTTCCGGACATTTCGGGTTAGGTTAGCCTCGGTTATTGTCCCGATGTGCTTCGACGACTGATCCCCCTGCTGGCCCTCGTGGGCCTGCTCACCGCCTGTACGTCCGGCGGTCCCGGCCCGACGGCCGCCCCGTCCACCGCCGACGGCGCGTTCCCCGTCCGCATCGACAACGCCTTCGGCACCGCGGAGATCCCCGCCCGCCCACAGCGGGTCATCGCCCTCGGCGTCACCGACGCCGACCCCGTCCTCGCCCTGGGTACGACCCCGGTCGCGGTCGCCTCCTACACCTTCTACCAGGAGACCGGCGGGCTGGGCCCGTGGGCCCGCGGGCTCGTGCGGGGTGAGGCGCCGCAGGTGCTCACCGAGCCCGAGCCGAACCTGGAACGGATCGCCGCGCTGCGCCCGGACGTGATCATCGCGCTGTCCTCGGGCATCGACCAGGCCGCCTACGACCGGCTGACCGCGATCGCGCCGGTCGTCGCCCGTCCCGCGGGCTCCATCGCGTTCGGGGTGAGCCGCACCGACCAGATGCGCGCCGTCGCGACCGCGCTGGGTGAGACCGCTCGCGGCGAGGAGCTGGTCCGGACCGCCGACGCCGCGTTCGCCGACGCCGTCACCGCGCACCCGCAGTTCCGCGGGAAGGTCGGGGCGACGGTGCTGCCCTTCGACGGCATGTACGGCGCCTTCACCGCCGCCGACGCCCGCGGCCAGTTCATGACCGGTCTCGGCTTCGCGCAGCCACCGGCCATCTCCGAGCGCGACGATCGGCAGAGCTTCTACGTCGAGGTCTCCTCCGAGCAGGCCGGCCTGCTCGACGGCGACGTCCTGGTGATGCTGGCCGACGAGGGCGCCGCGAAGCAGCAGGTCGACTCCGACCCGGTCCTGCGCCAGGTCCCGGTCGTGGCCCGCGGCGACATGATCGTCCCCGACGCCGACACCCGCGGCGCGATGACCTACAACTCCGTCCTGTCCGCGCCGTTCGCCCTGGAGCGGCTCGTCCCGCAGCTCGCGGAGAAGCTCGGCGGCTGATCCGGGTTAGGGTCGCCGGGTGAGCGTGATCGAGCGATTCCGACTGGACGGCAGGGTCGCCGTCGTCACCGGCGCCTCCTCCGGCCTGGGCGTGGCCTTCGCCAAGGGCCTCGCCGAGGCCGGCGCGGACCTCGTGCTGGGGGCGCGGCGGGCCGAGAAGCTGGCCGACACCGTGGCGCTGGTCGAGGCGGCCGGGCGGCGGGCGGTGGCCGTCGCCACCGACGTGGCGGAGCCGGAGGACTGCCGGGCCCTGGCGCAGGCCGCCGTCGACGAGTTCGGCCGGCTCGACGTGCTGGTCAACAACGCCGGCGTCGGCACCGCGGTGCCCGCCCTGAAGGAGACCCCGGAGCAGTTCACCAGCGTCGTCGACGTGAACCTCAACGGCTCCTACTGGATGGCGCAGGCCTGCGCCGCCCACATGGCGCCCGGGTCGAGCATCGTCAACATCTCCTCGATCCTCGGGCTCACCACCGCGTCGCTGCCGCAGGCGGCCTACTCCGCGTCCAAGGCGGCGATCGTCGGCCTGACCCGGGACCTGGCCCAGCAGTGGACCGGCCGCCGGGGCATCCGGGTCAACGCGGTCGCGCCCGGGTTCTTCGCCTCCGAGATGACCGACCAGTACCAGGACGGCTACCTGGAGCGGATGACCGAGCGGATCCCGATGGGCCGCAAGGGCGACCCGGAGGAGCTGACGGCGGCCGTGCTGTTCCTCGCCTCCGACGCCGGTGGCTACGTCACCGGCCAGACCTGGGCCGTGGACGGCGGCATCACGATCACCTGACCGGCCGGTCCGGTCCCGGGGGCGCCGTACGGCGTGCCCCCGGGACCTCCGCGCTCAGCTGCGGGGCACGTCGTCGGACTCCGGGGTCAGGCCGGAGGCGGGCACCAGGTTCCAGCGCTCCAGCGCCGCCCGGACCTGCTCGGCGGCGTCGACGTTGAGCGGGCCCGAGGTCCACAGGGCGTAGGGCAGGTTCAGGAACCGGTTCTCCCTCACCGCGGGCAGGTCGCGGGTGTCGGGCGGGGTGAGGTTCTTCTCCTCGCCGTAGCCGTAGTTCCAGCCGGCGACCATCACGTCGGGGTCGCGGGCCAGGACGGTCTCCAGCGTCGGGTACTCCGGCGCGGCCTGCGCCAGGCCGTCGACGGCGGCACCGTAGTGGCGGCGCAGCGTGTCGGCGTCGCGCTGCATGCTCGACACCGCGGTAACCCGGTCCTGGGCGCCGAGCGCCAGGACCATCGAGATCATGTTGCCGTCGTTAACGAACAGGCGCTGCGCCGGCGCCGGGAACTGCGCGGGGGCACCGCAGTTCTGCACGGTGACCGTGCCGGCGGGGTCACCGGCTGCGGCGGGTGCCGGGGCGGGCGCCGAGCAGGCGGCGAGGGCGACCACCCCCGCGGCGAGGACGGCGGACAGGCGTAGCGGACGGGTCACGAGCTCTCCCTGAGCGAGTCGAACACGAGGCGGGACCGCCCGGTCACCGGATGCGTGACACGGGCGGCGGCGACCCCGAAGACCCGAGAGACGGTGTCGGGGTCGAGGTCGGACACGGCCGGGAGGGCCCGGCCGTCGTGCAGGACGACGAGGCGGTCGCACCAGCGGTCGGCCAGGTCGAGGTCGTGCAGGCTCACCACCACGGTCCGGCGCAGCGACCGGACCAGCTCCAGCAGGCCCAGTGCGTGCCGGACGTCGAGGTGGTTGGTGGGCTCGTCGAGCAGCAGGACACCGGCGTCCTGGGCGAGGCCGCGGGCGAGCAGCACCCGGCGCCGCTCACCGCCGGAGAGCCGGTCGACCGGGCGGTCGGCGAGCCCGTCGAGCTCGACCGCGGCCAGCGCCGCGGTGACCGCGGCCCGCTCGACCGCGTCGCCGCCCGCCCACGGCGGCCGGTGCGGCACCAGACCGAGCGCGACGACCTCCCCGGCGCACAGGTCGGGCGGCAGGTCCTCCTCCTGGCCGACGAACGCGATCCGCCGGGCCCGCTGCCGGGCCCGCAGCGCGGTCAGCGGGGTGCCGTCGAGCAGTACGCGCCCCGCGGCGGGCCCGCGGATCCCCGCGAGGGCGCGCAGCAGGGTGGACTTGCCGCTGCCGTTGGGCCCGACGACGCCGAGCACCTCCCCCGGCTCGACGGCGAGGTCGATCCCGGTCAGGACGGTGCGGCCGCCCAGCGCGCAGGTGAGCCCCTCGGCACGCAGGCTCACGCCAGGCTCCCGGCGGTCCGGTAGCGGCGGCGGCCCATCAGGATCAGGAACACCGGGGCGCCGATCAGCCCGGTGACCACGCTCAGCGGCATCTCGGTGGGCCGCACCGCGATCCGGGCGGCGACGTCGACGACGAGCAGGAACAGCGCGCCGCCCAGCGCGGTCACCGGCAGCAGCACCCGGTGCCGGGACCCGACGAGCAGCCGGGCCAGGTGCGGCACGACCAGGCCGACGAAGCCGATCGCCCCGGACACCGCGACGAGCACGCCGACCGCGACCGCGCACACGGTGAACAGCGCGGTCCGGGCGGCGGTCACCGGCACGCCGAGTGCGGCCGCGGTGTCGGGCCCGGCGGTGAGCGCGTCGAGCCAGCCGCTGAACGCCACGAGCAGCACCAGCAGGAGCGCCACGGTCACCGCCGGCACCGCGACCCGGTCCCACTGCGCCCCGGACAGGCTCCCCAGCAGCCAGAACAGCACGGACTGGGCGGCGGCCGGGTCACCGGAACGGAACACCAGGTAGCTCGCCGTCGCCGAGAACGCCGAGCCGAGCACGGTGCCGGTGAGGATCAGCCGGATCGGGGTGAGCCCGCCCTGGGCGACGGCGATCGCCCCGACCAGTGCCCCGGCCGCGAGGGCCCCGAGGAGCGCGCCGGTGAACAGCGCCCAGGTGCCGAGCGCACCCAGCACCCCGGTGGTGATGACGGCCGTGGCGCCCACGCTCGCGCCGGAGGACACCCCGAGCAGGTAGGGGTCGGCGAGCGGGTTGCGCACGAGGGTCTGCACCCCGGCGCCGGCGAGCGCGAGGCCCGCGCCGACGATCGCGGCGAGCAGCGAGCGCGGCATCCGCAGGTCCCGGACGATCGTCGAGACGGGGCCGGGCCGGTCGTGCAGCACCGCGTCGACGACCTTCGCGACGGGGAGGACCTCGGCGCCGAACGCGAGCGAGCCCACGAGCGCGACCGCCAGCAGTACGGCGAGTGCCGCGGTCACGGTCGCGGACCGCACCGCCCGTCGCTCGAACATTTGCACAGTTCATCATGTGATGGCTGGAGAGGGGATGCGGGAAGGATCACCGCGCGGGATGCAGCCGTACCGGTAACGCGGCGAGCCGCGCCCCGACCGGTCCGCCGGGGTGCACCTCGACGAGCCCGCTCACCGGGCCGGCGGGACGGGCGTCGGGGAACCTGTCCCGCAGCACCTCCAGCACGGCGCGGAGCTCGAGGCGGGCCAGGTGCGCACCGGCGCAGAAGTGCAGGCCGTGCCCGAAGGTCAGCGGGTGCCCGACGGCCGGGCGGGCGTCGATCCCCCGGATGTCGACCAGCACCGGTGCCCCGGCGGGCAGCGGCTCACCGCCGAGGTCGGTGTCGGTCCGGGCGAAGCGCCACAGCGAGAACGGGGCGGGCGGGTGGACCCGCAGCACCTCGGCGACCAGCGCGTCGAGCTCCTCGGCGGTGCGGTCGGCGAGCCCGGAGTCCAGGGCGTGGGCGACGACGTACCCGAGCGCGGCGTCGGTGGTGAGCTGCCCGGCGAAACACCAGCCCGAAGACGAGGTAGCCGACCTGGGCGTCGGTGAGGTCGGGCAGGCCGGCACGCAGTCCGGCCGCGACGCCGTCGCCGGTCCCGTCGGTGACCGCGGCCGTGCCGATCGCCTGCAGCCGTCCGAACGCCGCTCCCGCCACCGCCGGGTCGGGACTCCACATCGCCCGGCAGGCGGCGACGGCGTCGTCGAGGAGCCCGGGTGGGGCGCCCACGACCTCGAGCACGACGGCCAGCGGGTAGCGGGTGGTGAAGTCCTCGGTCAGGTCGACCTCACCGGGGCCGAGGCCCTCGAGGAGGGCGGAGGCGAGGGAGCGGGCGCGCCCGGCGTACCGGGCGAGCGCGCGGGCGGACAGCAGCGGTGCGTGCGCGCGACGCAGCCGGGCGTGCCCGGGACCGTCGGCGGTGGTGAGCGAGAGCCGCTCGGTGGCGGACGGTTCGAGGTCGGTGACGCCCGGAGGGGCGAGCGCGGGGTCCTTCGCGAACCGCGGGTCGGTGAGCACCCGCCGGGCGAGCGTTTCGTCGGTGACCACCCACACCGCGGCCCCGCCGGCCGGCGCCGTGCGCACGACCGGCCCTCCGGGAACCGTGGGATCGGGCTCGGACAGGGATCGGGTGCGGGCGCTGAACGGGCACGTCATGCGGTGAGCGTGACCGTCGACGCGGACACGTCCGGCCCTCAGTCGAGCAGCACCGTGCGCAGGTCGAGGCGGCGCAGCACCCGGTCGACGGCGTGCGGGTCGACACCGGGCTCACGCCGCGCGGCCAGTACCTCGGTCCGGGCGGCGGCCAGCGCCGAGGCCTGGGCCTCGGCGAAGGCGGTGCGGGCCTTCTTCACCGCCGCGATCCGGGACCGCTCCTCCTCCGAGGGCGTCTCCCCCGACAGCACCCGCTCCAGCCGCTCGACCCGCTCCCGCATCGCGGTGCCGACCTCCTCGGGCAGGCCCCGCACCGTGCGTTCGAACTCCAGGGTCGCGACGGCGGCGCGGCGCGCCCGCAGCACGATCTCGCGTTCGGCGCGCTCCTCGGCGTCGGCCTCGTCGTCGATGTCGAGGGCGCGGACCAGCATGCCGAGGGTGAAGCCGGGCACGAGCAGCGTCACGAACAGCACCGACACGGCGATGAGGACGAGCTGGTCGCGGGCGGGGAACGGCGCCCCGGACGCGGTCTGCACCGGCAGCGACAGCGCGAGGGCGAGCGTGGCGAGACCGCGCATGCCGCACCAGGACAGCAGCACCGCCTCGCGTCCGGTGAGCGGCGCGGCGCCGGCCGCGGCGGCGTCGTCGGCGCTGCGGGACAGCAGCCGCCAGGCGACGACCATCCACAGCACCCGCACCGCGACGACGACCACGCACACGACCGCCGCGTGCGCGAGCATCGCCGGCAGCTCGTCGCCCGCGGCGAGCACGACCTGGCGCAGGTCGAGCCCGATCAGGCCGAACGCGAGCCCGGTGACCAGCAGCTCGACGACGTTCCACAGCGAGGACTGGGTGAGCCGCTCGGCGGCCTCGTCGGCGTCGGCCCCGGCGCGCAGCTGCAGCGCGAGCACGACGACGGCGATCACCCCGGAGGCGCCGAGCTCGTCGGCGGCCAGGTAGGTGGCGAACGGCAGGACCAGGGTGAGTGCGCTGCGCCCGGTGGCGTCGGTGAGCCTGCCGAGCACCCGGCGCGCCAGCCAGGCCACACCCAGTCCGATGAGGACCGCGCCGGCGGCGCCGAGCACGAACCGCAGGCCCAGCCCGAGCGGGCTCAGCTCGTCGCCGGAGACGGTCGCCAGCACCGCGGCCTGGAACACGACCAGCGCGGTGGCGTCGTTGAACAGGCCCTCGCTCTGCAGCACCGCCACCACCCGGCGCGGGATCGGGACCTGCCCGGCGACGGCCTCGACGGCGACCGGGTCCGGTGGGGCGACCATCGCCCCGAGCGCGACGGCGGCGGTGAGTGCGAGCCCCGGCACGAGCAGCCAGACCGTCCCGGCGACGGCGGTGGCGGTGACCAGCACCAGGCCGACGGCGAGCAGCGCGATCGTCCGCCTGCGCGCCCGGAACAGCGCCCACGACGTGCGCTGCGCCGTGGCGAACAGCAGCGGCGGCAGGAACAGCGGCAGGATCAGCTCGGGGTCGATGACGAACGCGTCGGGCAGTCCGGGCAGCAGCGCGACGACCACGCCGAGGACCACCATCAGCGCGGGCCAGGGCAGCCGGAGCCGGTCCCCCACCCCCACCAGGACGACCGCGGCCACCATCAGCCCGACGAGCACGAGCAGCATCTCCACGGACCGACACCCTGCCCTCCCCGCGGCCGGACGGCGGCCGACGCGCCGTGCCAGGATCACGGCGAGACCCACCGCCACCGATCCGAGGAGGTCCGCCCCGTGCCCCGCAACCCCTACGACGAGCTGCCCCCGGTCCCGTCGTTCACCCTGACCAGCACCGACGTGAACGACGGCGCTGCGCTCGCCACCCCCCAGCTGTCCGGCATCTTCGGCGCGGGCGGGGAGGACGTCTCGCCGCAGCTGTCCTGGTCCGGCGCGCCCGAGGGGACGCAGTCCTACGCCGTCACCTGCTACGACCCGGACGCCCCGACCGTCGCCGGGTTCTGGCACTGGGCGGTGTTCGACGTGCCGGCCTCGGTGACCTCGCTGCCGTCCGGCGCGGGTGACGACAGCGGGTCAGGCCTCCCCGAGGGCGCGGTCCAGCTGCCCAACGACGCGAGCCTGGCCCGCTACCTGGGCGCCGCGCCGCCGCCCGGGCACGGCCCGCACCGGTACTACTTCGTGGTGCACGCGGTCGACGTGCCCACGCTGGACGTGCCCGCCACCGCGACGCCCACCTTCCTGGCGTTCACCCTGTTCAGCCACACCGTCGGCCGCGCCGTCCTGGTCGGGACGCACGCGAACCTGAGCTGAGGCCGCCGGCGTGGACACGGACGCGGAGCTGGACCGGCTGTACCGGGTCCCGCCGGAGGACTTCGTCGCCGCACGCGACGATGCCGCCGCCCGTGCCCGCGCCGCCGCGGACACCGACGCGGCCCGGGAGATCGCCGCCGCCCGGCGGCCGACGCGGGCCGCGTGGCTGGCGAACCTGCTGGTCGACGACGCCCGCGACGAGGTCGAGGGGCTCCTGGCCCTGGCCCCGGTGCTGGCCCACGCCCAGCGTTCCCTCGACGGCGCGGCCCTGCGGGAGGTGTCCGCGCAGCGCAACCGGCTGGTCGGGGCGCTGGCGCGCCGGGCGGCGGCCCTCGGTCGCGCCGCGGGGGCCCGGGTGGGCTCCGGTGTGGAGCGCGACGTGCGGTGGGTGCTGGAGTCGGCGCTGGCCGACCCGGACCTGGCCGACCGGGTCCGGTCGGGGCGGCTGGAGCGCTACGAGCGGCACAGCGGCTTCGGGCCGCTCGGGGAGGCGGGGTCCGGGGCGGCGGGCTCCACGGCGGACGCGGACGCTCCGCGTCGCGCCCGGTCCCCGCAGCCGGACGGGGGCGGCGAGGGCCGTCACGGCGACGGGGAGCTCGCCGGGCGACGGCGCGACGCCCGCCGGCGGGAGGCCGAGCACCGCGCCGCGCAGGAGCGGGAGCGACGCGAGGCCGAACGGCGTGCGCAGGCGCTCGCCGATGCCGAGAAGGCCGTCGAGACCGCCCGGCTGGCCGCCCACGACGCCGGCCGCGAACGCGACGACGCCCGCGACCGCGCCGACCGGGCCGACGGGCGTCGCGACGACGCGCACCGCCGGGTGGACGAGCTGACCGCCGAGCTGGACCGCGCCCGCTCCGCCGCCGAGGACGCCGACCGTGCCCGCGACGAGGCCGGCCGCGCCGCCCGGGACGCCGCGGGGCGGGCCGAGCGGGCCGAGGAGGACCTGGCCCGGGCCGAGGAGGCGCTGGACGGGCTGCGGTCGGACTGAGTCCCCTCCGCTCCGACACCCCGCGCCCGCCCGCCGGCCCGTGGCATCCTGACCCGGATCCGAGAACGAGGAGCCCCCGTGTCCGACGATCCCCGCCGTCACATCCGTGCCCCGCAGCAGATCAAGCACCTGAACGACGACCTGCTCGCCCGGCGCGACCGTGGCGAGCTGCCGTTCGAGCTGCCCGTCCTGACCGTCCCCGGCCGGCGCAGCGGCACACCCCGGCACACGCCGCTGACGGTGTACGCGACCGGCGGGCAGCGGTTCGTCGTCGGCGGGTTCCCGGGCGCGGACTGGATCGTCAACGTCCGGGCCGCGGGCGGGCGGGCCACGCTGAGCACGGGACCCGACGCCGACCCGGAGTCCGTCGTGCTGGTGGAGGTGCCGCCGGAGCAGGCGCGCCCGGTGCTGGAGGTGTGGCCGCAGGTCACCCCGGAGGGCGTCGGGATCATGGTCGAGAACGGGGTCGTCGCCGAGCCGACGCCCGCGGCGCTGGGCGCCCTGACCGGCATCTGCCCGGTGTTCCGCATCGACCCGGCCCGGTAGCCGTACGACGCCGGCGGCCGCGCGTGGCACGGTGACCGCCATGGACATCGGCATCGTCTTCCGGCCCGAGCTGCCCCCCGAGGAGCTGCCGGGCGTGGCCCGTGACGTCGAGGCCGCGGGGCTGGACCAGCTGTGGCTGTGGGAGGACTGCTTCCTGCACGGCGGGACCGCCACCGCGGCCGTCGCGCTGGCCCGCACCGACGCCCTGACCGTCGGGGTCGGGCTGTTCCCGGTGCCGCTGCGGAACCCGGCGGTCGTCGCCATGGAGACCGCCTCGCTCGCCCGGCTGTTCCCGGGCCGCTACCTGCCGGTCCTCGGGCACGGCGTGCTCGACTGGATGGGCCAGGTCGGCAACCGGGTCGCCTCGCCGCTGACCCTGCTGGCCGAGCTCACGACCGCGGTCCGGGACCTGCTCGCCGGTCGCGAGGTCACCCGCTCCGGGCGCTACGTCTCCCTGGACCGGGTCCGGCTCGACCACCCGCCCACGACCGTCCCACCGGTGCTGGTCGGCGGGCGCGGGCCACGCACCCTGCGGCTGGCCGGGGACCTCGCCGACGGGGTCCTGCTCGACTCGGGCCTGACCCCCGCCGACGTCCGGTCCTCGCTCGACGCGTGCGGCCCGGGCGGCGCCGCGGACGGGTTCCGGCGCATCGGCTACGTCGCGCTGCCGGAGCACCGGGCCGAGGTGGAGGCGGTCGTCCGGAGCCACGCCGCGGCCGGCCCGGACACCGTCGACCTGGTCCCGCCGGCCGGCGCCCCGGACCCGCGTCCCTGGCTGGAGGCCGTGGCCGCGGCCCGCAGGACGCTCACGCCGGAGCGGTGAACCCCGAGCGCAGCTCCCGCTTGCGGACCTTCCCGGTCGCCGTCCTGGGCAGCGGCTCGTCGGTCCACCGCACGTGCGCGGGCGCGGCGAACTCCCCCACCCGCGCGGCGACGGCGGCGCGGACGGCGTCGTCGTCGCGGGCCGCTCCGGGGCGGGCCCGGACCAGTGCGGCGACCTCCTCGCCCAGGCGCGGGTGCGGCACGCCGAGCACCGCCACCTCCAGCACCCCGTCGACGGTGTGGATCGCCGCCTCCACCTGCGCGGAGTAGACGTTCTCCCCACCGCGCAGCACGACATCCTTCAACCGGTCCACGACGTACACCCAGCCGTCGGTCACGTGCCCCAGGTCGCCGGTGCGGAACCAGCCGTCGACGAACGCCTCGGCGTCGGCGTCGGGCCGGTTCCAGTAGCCGCGGACGACGTTCGGGCCGCGGAACCACAGCTCGCCGACCTCGCCGTCGCGCAGCGCCTCCCCGTCCGGGCCGGCGACCCGCAGCCGGGCCCCCGGCGCGGGCCGGCCGACCGAGTCGGGACGGGCCCGGTACTCGGACCTGGTGTTCGCGCAGATCGCCGAGGTCGTCTCGGTCAGGCCGTAGCCGTTCGCGGCCCCGGCGCCGAGGTCGCGCCCGATCCGCGCGACGAGCTCGGGCGGCACGGGTGCCCCGCCCATCCCGACCGTCCGCAACGACGCGAGGTCGGCGGGGTCGGCGCCGTCGAGCAGCTCCGCCGTCGTCGACGGGACACCGTTGGAACGGGTCAGCCGCTCGGACCGGACGACGGCCCGCGCCGCGGCCGGGTCCCAGCGGTGCAGGGTCGCGAGCTTCGCCCCGCCGAGCACGGCGCCGACGAGTCCGTTGATGCCGGCGATGTGGAACATCGGGTACATCAGCAGCGTTCCCTGCTGCCCCGGCGGCGGTCCCACCCCGGAGTCGAGCGCGGTGGCGCGGGCCTGCAGCGCGACGTTGAGCAGGTTCGTCACGTGGTTGCGGTGGGTGCCGACCGCGCCCTTCGGTCGGCCGGTGGTGCCGGAGGTGTAGAGGATCGTCGCGTCGTCGTCCGGGCCGGGCGCGGTGACCCCGACCGGGTCACCGGGGCCGTCGGTGCGCAGCCCGAGGTCCTCCCACCCGGTCACCGGACCGGGCTCGGGCGCGCCGCCCCCGCGGACCCGGACGACCGGCACCCCGGTGCCGCTCCCACCGCACAGGGCGGCGCACCGTTCCGGGTCGGCCACGACCAGCCCGGCACCGGAGTCGGCCACCGCCCACGCCAGCTCGGGTGCGCGCCACCAGGCGTTCAGCGGGACGACGACCAGCCCCGCGACCTGGGCGGCGAAGAAGACCACCGGCCACTCCGGCAGGTTCCGCATCGCGATCGCGACCCGGTCGCCGGGGCGCAGCCCGAACCGTCCGGTGAACACGCAGGCCAGGTCGGCGACCAGGCTCCGGTGCTCGCCGTAGGTGCGACGCTCGCCGTGGTGGACGGTGAACGTGCGCTCCGGCCACGCCGCCGTCGCCGCCCACAGCTCGGCCAGGGTGTGCGGGCCACGCCGGTAGACCCGCATCGCGGCGCCGCGCACGTCGGCGTCGACCAGCTCGAACTCCCCGCCGGGCGCGGTCAGTGCGGCGATCACCGGGCCGAGCCCGGTGGTCGCGGCGGTGTCGTCTCTCGGGGTGTCTCGCATCGGCGCACCTCCTCGTGCCCGTCCGTCCTACCCCGGCGGGGTCCGGAGGGGAAGCCGTGGTCGTTCGCTCTCGACAACGATCGTGTCCCGACTCACCGCGCACCAGTACGCCTGTCCCATTTAGGCTCGGGTCGTGATCACACGGTGAGCCCCCGCCCGTCGCTGTCCGGATGGTGGCGCTGGCTGCTGCTCGCCGCGCTGACCGTGCTCGTGACCGCCGGGCTCGCCGCGGTCGACGTGCCCTCCCCCGCCCTGTTCGCCGGGCTGCTGGTCGCGACCGTCCTCGCCCTGACCGGGCTCGGCCCCGCGCGGGTCGCCCGCCCGGCGACGTCGGGTGCGCAGGCGGTCATCGGCGTCGTCATCGGCCTGCTCGCCCGCCCGGACACCCTGGCCGCGGTGGCAGCCGAGTGGCTGCCGGTCCTGCTGATCAGCCTCGCGACGCTGCTGGTCAGCATGGTATCCGGACTCCTCATGGGTCTGCAGCGGGGGGTCACTCCGCTCACCGGGATGCTCGCGCAGACCGCGGGCGGCGCGTCCGGGCTCGTCGCGATCAGCCGCGAGCTGGGTGGCGACGAGCGCACCGTCGCCGTCATCCAGTACCTGCGGGTCGGGCTGGTCACCGCGACGATGCCGGTGGTCGCCGCGGTCGTCTACGGCGCCTCCCCCGGCGCACCTGCCGCCGCGCCCACCGGCCCCGGCGCGCCGTGGTGGGTCGGGCTCGCGGTGACCGCGCTGTGCGTGGGCGTCGGCGTCCCGCTCGGGAAGCTCGCCCGGGTCCCCGCCGGTGCGCTGCTCGGACCGATGGTGGTGGCGCTGGTCATCAGCCTGGCCGGGTTCTCCTTCGCCGCGTCGGTGCCGCTGCCGCTCGTCGACGTCGCCTACGCCGTCATCGGCTGGCAGGCCGGGCTGCGCTTCACCCGGGCCGCGCTCGGCACCGTCGCGCGGGTGCTGCCGCTGGCGACCGCGCTGATCCTGGGCGTCGTCGCGCTCTGCGCCGGACTGGGGCTGCTGCTGTCGCACTTCACCGGCATGACCCCGCTGGAGGGCTACCTCGCGACCACCCCGGGCGGGGTGTACGCGGTGCTGGCGACGGCGATCTCCTCCGGCGTGGACGCCACCTCGGTGGTCGCGGTGCAGGTGCTGCGGGTGATCCTGATGCTGCTGGTCGCGCCGTGGATCGCGCGACTGGTCGGCCGGCGGCTCGGCCCGGGCGGCGCGGCCTGAGGCCCGCTCAGCGGACCCGCGCGACCCTCCCCGGCGGCGGCGCCGGGACCGCACCGGGGTGCAGCAGGGCGGCGATCGCCTCGACCCCGTCGACCAGGCGCGGACCGGCCCGCACCACGAACGACGCCGAGTCGATCGCGTGCACCGGGACCCCGGCGGGCAGCCACGGCAGCGCCGCGCGGGCCTGGGCGAGCGCGTCGTCGAGGCCGAAGCCGCACGGCGCGACCAGCACGGCGTCGCACGGGGGCAGGTCGGCCGGGTCGACGGCGGTGCTGCGACCGCCCGGGGCGGCCGCCACCGGGACGCCACCGGCCGCGGTGACCAGATCGGGCACCCAGTGCCCGGGCAGGAACGGCGGGTCGGTCCACTCCAGCACCAGCATCCGCGGCGCCGGGCGGCCCCGCACGGCGGCGGCGACGGCGTCGAGGCGCGCCGACAGGCCCGCGACCAGCGCGGCGGCCCGGTCCGGCACCCCGGCCGCGGCGCCGACCGCGATCACCGCGTCGAGCACGTCGGCCAGCCGGTGCGGGTCCAGCGACAGCACCCGGGCCCGGGTCCCCAGCTCCTCCTGCACCTGCGCGACGGTCGAGCCGGGCAGCGCGCACACCGCGCACAGGTCCTGGGTGAGGATCAGCTCCGGGTCGGCGGCGCCGAGCCGGGCGCGGTGGACCTCGTAGAGCGGCAGCCCGGCCGCGGCCCGCTCGCGGACGACGGCGTCGATCTCCCCCGGCGACGCGGCGGGCGGCAGCGCGGAGCCGACGACCACCGGCACCCGGTCCCGGACGCCCACCGGGTCGTCGCACTCGAAGGTGACGCCGACCAGGTCGGCGGCCAGGCCGAGCCGCCCGGCGATCTCGGTCCCGGCAGGGAGCAACGACGCGATCCGCACACCGCGGAACGGTAGGCGGTGGCGTGGGCCGCGGCGAGGAGGAAGGATCGCGGCATGACCGTGCACGAGCGCGCCGGGACCCCGGCCCGCCCCGAGGACCTCGTCGACGTCGACGCGCTGCTGGCCGCGTACGCCGCGACCCACCCCGACCCGTCGGTCGACGTGCAACGGGTCGCGTTCGGCACGTCGGGGCACCGCGGGTCGGCGTTCACCGCGACCTTCAACGACGACCACATCGCCGCCACCAGCCAGGCGATCGTCGAGTACCGGGCCGCGCAGGGCACCGACGGCCCGCTGTTCCTCGGGCGCGACAGCCACGCGCTGTCCGAGCCGGCCTGGCGCACCGCGGCCGAGGTGTTCGCCGCCAACGGCGTCGACGTCGTCGTCGACTCCCGGGACGGGCTGACCCCGACCCCGGCGATCTCGCACGCGATCCTCGTGACCAACGCCGGGCGCGACGTCCGGCACCTCGCCGACGGCGTGGTCGTCACCCCGTCGCACAACCCGCCCGCCGACGGTGGCTTCAAGTACAACCCGCCGGACGGCGGCCCCGCCGGCACCGAGGCGACGTCCTGGATCGCCGACCGGGCCAACCAGCTGCTCGAGAGCGGGCTCACGGAGGTGCGCCGCGCCCGGTTCGACGCCGCCGCCGCGCACCGCTACGACTACCTCGGCACCTACGTCGACCAGCTCGACCAGGTGCTCGACATGGCCGCGGTCCGCGACGCCGGCGTCACCATCGGCGCGGACCCGCTCGGCGGGGCCTCGGTCGACTACTGGGGCGTGATCGCGCAGCGCTGGGGCCTGGACCTGACCGTGGTGAACCCCGACGTCGACCCGGCCTTCGGGTTCATGACCCTGGACTGGGACGGGAAGATCCGGATGGACTGCAGCTCGCCGTACGCGATGGCGTCGCTGCGCGCCCGGATGGAGGCCGACCCGGCCCCCTTCACCATCGCCACCGGCAACGACGCCGACGCCGACCGGCACGGCATCGTCACCGCCGACGGCGGCCTGATGAACCCGAACCACTACCTCGCCGTCGCGATCGGTTACCTGTTCGCCCACCGCCCCGGCTGGCCGGCGGCCGCCGGGA
Organism: Pseudonocardia sp. 2-7; assembly: GCF_056341085.1. NCBI lineage: Bacteria > Bacillati > Actinomycetota > Actinomycetes > Pseudonocardiales > Pseudonocardiaceae > Pseudonocardia > Pseudonocardia sp. 2-7. The sequence goes on along the minus strand of NZ_CP094507.1, from coordinate 2,739,051 downwards.
TCGGCAAGACCGCGGTCAGCTCGTCGATGATCGACCGGGTCGCCGGTGACCTCGGCCGCAGGCTGTTCGAGGTGCCCGTCGGGTTCAAGTGGTTCGTTCCCGGCCTGCGCTCGGGGGAGATCGGCTTCGGCGGCGAGGAGAGCGCGGGCGCGTCGTTCCTGCGCCGCGACGGCTCGCCCTGGAGCACCGACAAGGACGGCCTGCTGCTCGCCCTGCTGGCCTCGGAGATCACCGCGGTCACCGGGTCGACCCCCAGCGAGCACTACGCCCGGCTCACCGAGCGGTTCGGCGCCCCCGCCTACGCCCGCACCGACGTCGCCTGTTCCCGGGAGGACAAGGCGGCGCTGTCGAAGCTGGACGCCGACGCCGTCACCGCCACCGAGCTCGCCGGGGACGCGATCACCGCGAAGCTCACCCGCGCCCCGGGCAACGACGCCGCGATCGGCGGGCTGAAGGTCGTCACCGACGCCGGGTGGTTCGCCGCCCGCCCGTCGGGCACCGAGGACGTGTACAAGGTCTACGCCGAGAGCTTCCGAGGGCCGGAGCACCTGACGCGCGTCCAGGACGAGGCGCGCGGCGTGGTCGCGGCGGCCCTGGAAGGATCGGGGGCGTGAGCAGCACGCACGCACTCGGGTTCGGTATCGACATCGGCGGCTCCGGCATCAAGGGCGCCCCGGTGGACCTGCACAAGGGCCGGCTGGCCGCGGACCGGGTGCGGATCCCGACGCCGCAGCCGTCCACCCCGGAGGCGGTCGCCGAGACCGTCACGCAGATCCTCGACGAGTTCGACTGGCGGGACTCCTTCGGCTGCACGTTCCCGGCCGTCGTCCAGCACGGCGTGACCCGCACCGCGGCCAACGTGGACCGGGCCTGGATCGACTGCGACGCCGCCGCGGTCCTGCGCCGGGTCACCGGCCGGGACGCGCTGCTGGTCAACGACGCCGACGCCGCCGGCGTCGCCGAGGCCGAGTTCGGCGCGGCCGCCGACCACCATCACGGGCTCGTGCTCGTCGTGACCCTCGGGACCGGCATCGGGTCGGCGCTGGTCAACCACGGGAAGCTGGTGCCCAACACCGAGTTCGGGCACCTGGAGATCGACGGGTTCGACGCCGAGTCACGCGCCGCGGACTCCGCCCGCGAGCGCGAGGACCTGGACTGGGAGGAGTGGGGCGGGCGGCTGCAGCGCTACTTCACCCACGTCGAGAACCTGCTGTGGCCGGACCTGATCGTGGTCGGCGGCGGGGTGAGCAAGAAGTTCGAGAAGTGGTCGCCCTACGTGCGGACCCGCACCGAGCTCGTCCCGGCCGGGCTGCTCAACGAGGCCGGGATCATCGGGGCAGCGCTGCTGGCGCACGGCTGACCGGGTCCCCCGGCGCTGGCGCGGCGGCCGCTCCGGTTCCCGCGCCTTCTCCTGTGACACGCGTCCTCCGTCCGGGTTTGCGTCATGCAATAGTTTGCGGTGCTCACGAATGTACGAGCACACTGCAGTGACTGCACGACTGCACTCCCCGCACGTTTCGAGGGTGCGAGCCGCGCCGGGACCGGCGGGAGAGGTGGGACGGGCATGATCGGCGAGATGCTGACCGACCAGGAGGCGCACTGCCACGGGCTGCGGGAGCGCAAGAAGGTGCGGACCCGCCAGGCGCTGCGCGCAGCGGCCCTGGAACGCGCGCGCACCCAGGGCCCGGACGCGTTCACCGTCGAGGAGATCTGCGCCGACGTCGACCTCGCGCCGCGCACGTTCTTCAACCACTTCCCGTCGAAGGACGCGGTGCTCTTCGACTGGGACACCGCCTCCCTCGACGAGCTCGCCGCCGAGGTCCGCGCCCGGACCGAGGTCTCCCCGCTCGGGGCGGCGACGGCGGTGCTCGCCGAGGTCACCGTGGCACTGACGACCAGCCCGACCTGGCACGGGCAGATGGAGCTGCTGCGCGCCCACCCCGAGCTGCACCCGCGGATCGCCCACGTCGGGCGGACCGTGGAGCAGACCGTCGCGCAGGCGCTCGCCGAGCGCGACGGCGCCGACACCCCCGCGAGGAACCACCGGCTCGCCGCGGCCGGTGCGATGGCGGTGATGCAGGTCGCCGTCGCCGGCTGGCTGGCCGACCCGGCGGGCCCGCCGGCCCGCCGGGTCTACGGCGACGTGCTGGCGGCCGCCCGGGAGGCTTTCGCGGCCCTGCCGGACTGAGCGCGCTCGGACTCAGGTGAGCGGCGGACCGTAGGTCAGCCGGACCACGCCGTTCTCGTAGGCCTCGGACTCGCGCAGCCGCAGCGGCACCCGCGCGCCCTCGGCGAACAGCCGCAGCCCGGCCCCGAGCGACACCGGGTAGACGAACAGGTTGAGCGTGTCGACCAGGCCGTCGGCGAGCAGCGCACGGACCAGGGTGACGCTCCCGGAGACGTAGATGCCGCCGTCGGTCGCGTCCTTGAGCTGCCGGATCCGCGCCGGGTCGTACGGGCCGAGCACCCGGGAGTTCTCCCACTCCAACGGGTCGGCCAGGGTGGAGGTGACGACGTGCTTGGGCGCGCCGTTGAAGAACGCGCCGCCGGACTCGACGTCGTGCCCGCGGGCCGACCATGCCGGGTGGAACATCTCGTAGGTGTTCCGGCCGAGCAGGATCGCCGCGTCGGTCAGCCGGCCGATCGCCTCCCCCATCGCGTCGGTGAAGCCGTACTCCGCCGTCCAGGACGGGTCGGAGACGACCCCGTCGAGGCTGATGAACTCGTGCACGTCGATCGTGCCCACTGTGGTCTCCCGGGGTCGAGGCGAGGGGTCATCGGCTACGACCGCAGACGCGTGGGGAACTCATCGGTTCCCCCTGCCGGTCACGCGAGGTCGGCGACGGTCGCCGCGGCGCCGCGGGACCACAGCGACTCCAGCGCCGACCGGAACGCTCCGGCGAACCGCTCGTCGGAGCCGAGGTCGCCGAACACCCCGCGGTGGGACAGGAACGACCCCGGGGTGTCCCGCTCGGCCCGCGCGAGCGCGGTCATCTCCTCCGCCAGGCGGTCCTGCTGGGGGATCTCCCGCCCCTGCTCGTCGGCGCCCTCGGCGTAGCGGCACCATCCGGCGACGACGGCCGCGGCCCGCTCGACCGGCCCGCCCGCGGCGAGCTGCTCGCGCACCACCGGCAGGAGGAAGATCGAGATCCGGTCGGAGCTGCCGTAGTTGATCCGCATCAGGGTGTCGGCGACGCCCGGGTTCGCGAAGCGTTCCAGCAGGGTGTCCTTGTACGCGTCGAGGTCGATGCCGGGCACCGGGCGCAGCGTCGGTGTGGCCTCGTCGTCCATGTAGCCGCGCAGGAACGCCGCGAACGTCGGGTCCTGGGCGACCTCGTGCACGTAGCGGTGCCCGGCGAGGTAGCCGAGGTAGCCCAGCGCCTGGTGGGTGGCGTTGAGCAGGCGCAGCTTCATGAACTCGTAGGGGACGACGTCGTCGACGACCTGGACCCCGACCCGCTCGAACTCCGGGCGGCCCGCGGCGAAGTGGTCCTCGAGCACCCACTGGGTGAACGGCTCGCACACGACCGGCCAGCCGTCGCGCAGCCCGAAGCGCCCGGCGAGGGCCTCGCGGTCGGTGTCGGCGGTGGCCGGGGTGATCCGGTCGACCATCGAGTTCGGGAAGGTGACCGACTCCGCGACCCAGGCGCCCAGCTCGGCGTCACGGAGCTGGGCGACGCCGGTGAACACTCGGCGGGCGACGTCGCCGTTGCCCTGCATGTTGTCGCAGCTCATGACCGTGAGCGGGCCGGTGCCGCGCTCCCGGCGGCGCGCCAGCGCCTCGACGACCAGCCCGAACGCCCCGGTCGGGGCGGAGCCGGCGGCCGTCGCGTCGAGGTCGGCGCGAATGCCGGGGAAGTCCGGGTCGAACTCGCCGGTCTTCTGGTCGATCGCGTAGCCGCCCTCGGTGATCGTCAGCGAGACGATCCGGGTGTCGGGGTGCGCGATCCGCTCGATGACGGCCTCGGGGTCGTCGGGGGCGTAGAGGTAGTCGACGAGCGACCCGACGACCCGGGGCGTCAGCGTCCCGTCGGCCTCCTTGAGCACGAGTGTGTACAGCCCGTCCTGGGCGGCGAGCACGTCGCGCATCCGGTCGTCGGCGGCGAGCACACCGACCCCGCAGATCCCCCACCCCGGTGCCCCGCCCGAGGCGAGCAGCGCGTCGACGTACATCGCAAGGTGCGCGCGGTGGAAACCGCCGACGCCGATGTGGACGATCCCGCGGCCGACGGTGGCCCGGTCGTAGCCGGGGACCTCCACGCCCTCGATCCCGTCGGTCCAGATCCCGGTCTCGTCCAGCGAACGCATGGTCCCCCTCGCCACGTCCCCGGCGCCCCTCCGCGCCGTCGGGTGAGAGGCCGACCCTACCGCCCACACCGTCCGACGCAAGCGCTTCCGAGAGCAGCTCCCGCGAACTGGTCGACGCACCGGAAACCTCCGGGAAACACCTCGTGTGCTCGAACGATCCGATTCGATGCTTGCGCTCATCGCAAGTCGCAGCCTACGGTCGCCCGGTGACCGACCCCTGTACCCCCCGGACCGCCGAGGACGCGGTGGCCGGGCGGGTGCGCGCCCTGCTGCAGCGGGACGGCTGGACCCAGCGCCGGTTCGCCGCCGCGGTCGGGCTGGAGGAGACCAAGCTGTCCAAGTCGCTCGCCGGGCGCCGCCGTTTCGCCGCCGACGAACTCGTCCGCATCGCCGACGTCACCGGCGAGACCGTGGCCCGGCTGCTGCACGGCCGCGACGGCGCCCGCGCCCGGACCGCGGTCCCCACCGGGGCCGCCGCCGCGGCCGCCGAGCCCGACCCGGGCCGCGAGCCCGGCGGGACCCACGGCACCCGCGGCCGGATCCTCGACGCGGCCTGGGAACTGATCGCCGACCACGGATACCACCGGGTCCGCACCGCCGACGTCGCGCGGGCGGCGGGCACCAGCCCGGCGGCGATCCACTACCACTTCCCCACCCGCTCGGAGCTGCTCGACTCCGCGCTGCGGCACAACGTGCGCCTCGCCTTCGACCGCCAGGTCGCCGAGCTCGACACGATCGCCGACCCGCACGACCGGCTGCTGCGGCTGATCGACCTCCAGCTCCCCGACGGCGCGCTGCTGGAGCGCGAGTGGTCGATCTGGATCCAGGTGTGGGCGGAGTCGGCGATCGACCCGGCCCGGCGCGATCTGTACTGGGACGCCTACGACCGCTGGTTCCGCACCGTCGCCATGACCCTCACCGAGGGCGCCGCCGCCGGGGTCTTCGTCCCCGACGCCGGTGACGCCGCCCGGCAGCTCACCGCGCTGGTCGACGGCCTGGGCATCCAGGTCATGGCGCGTACCCCCGGCACCTCCGCCGCGCAGATGCGCGCGGACCTCGCCGCCTTCATCGATCGGGCCGTGCTCGCGGCACCGGCACGCACGGAGCGAACGGAGAACGGATGAACCGTGACGTCATCATCACCTGCGCGGTGACCGGGGCCGGGGACACGGTGGGCCGCAGCCCGCACGTGCCCGTCACCCCGGCCCAGATCGCCTCGGACGCGATCGCCGCGGCCCGGGCCGGCGCCGCCGTGGTGCACATCCACGTGCGGGACCCGGAGACCGGCAGCCCGTCGCGGGCGGTGGAGCTCTACCGCGAGACCGTGACCCTGATCCGGGACTCGGGCGTCGACGTCGTGCTGAACCTGACCGCGGGTATGGGCGGTGACCTGGTGATCGACGCCGAGGACCCGCTGAAGCCGATCGACGGCACCGACCTGGTCAACGCCCTGGAGCGGCTCCCGCACGTCGAGGAGCTGCTGCCCGACATCTGCACGCTGGACTGCGGCTCGCTCAACTTCGGCGAGGGCAACCAGCTCTACATCTCCACCCCGGACATGCTGCGCACCGGCGCCAGGCGGGTCCAGGAGCTCGGTGTGAAGCCGGAGCTGGAGATCTTCGACACCGGCCAGCTGTGGTTCGCCACCGTGCTGGTCGAGGAGGGCCTGATCGACGCCCCGGCGCTGTTCCAGCTGTGCATGGGCATCCCCTACGGCGCTCCGGCCGACCCGGGCGTGCTGGCCGCGGAGGTGAACCTGCTCCCCGAGGGCGCCAACTTCGCCTCGTTCGCGATCGGGCGCGACCAGCTGCCGTGGGTGGCGCAGTCGGTGCTGGCCGGCGGGCACGCCCGCGTCGGGCTGGAGGACAACCTCTACCTCTCGCGCGGGGTGAAGGCGACCAACGAGCAGCTGACCGAGCGGGCGGTGGAGATCGTGCAGAACCTCGGTGCCTCGGTGGCGACGCCGGACCGCGCCCGGGAGATCCTCGGCCTGAAGGAGCGCACCGGTGCCTGAGCCGCGTCCCGTCACGGAGATCCGGACCGTCGCCTGCATCGGCGCCGGGGTGATCGGCGCCGGCTGGGCGGCGTACTTCCTGGCCCGCGGGCTGCGGGTCCGGGCCTGGGACCCCGCCCCGGACGCCGGGGAGAAGCTGCGCCGGGTGGTCGACGCCGCCTGGCCCGCGCTCACCGAACTGGGCCTGGCCGAGGGCGCCGACCGGGACGCGTTGTCGGTGCACCCGACCGCGGCCGAGGCCGTCGCGGGAGCGGACTTCGTGCAGGAGAGCGCCCCGGAGGACCTGGAGCTCAAGCGCGCCCTGCTGGCCGAGCTGGCCGACGCCGCCGTGGCGGCCGGGCCGGACGTGGTGGTGGCGTCGTCGACCTCGGGGTTCCCGATGACCGACATGGCGACCACCGCGGCCGAGCCGGGCCGGCTCGTCGTCGGGCACCCGTTCAACCCGCCGTACCTGATCCCGCTGGTCGAGGTCGTCGGCGGCGAGAAGACCGAGGCCTGGGCGGCGTCGCGGGCCGCGGACTTCTACCGGCACATCGGCAAGTCGGTGATCGAGATGGAGCGGGAGCTGCCCGGCTTCATCGCGAACCGGCTGCAGGAGGCGATCTGGCGCGAGGCGCTGCACATGGTCGCCGCCGGTGAGGCCACCCCCGAGGAGATCGACCGCTCGATCACCGACGGCCCGGGGCTGCGCTGGCCGGTGCACGGTCCCTGCCTGACCTTCCACCTGGCCGGCGGCCAGGGCGGGATGGCGCACATGCTGGACCACTTCGGACCGTCGCTGAAGGCGCCGTGGACGCGCCTGGAGGCCCCGGAGCTGACTCTGCAGCTGCGCGACGACATGGTCGCCGGCGCCGAGGTCTCCGCCGGTGGGCGGCCGATGGCAGAGCTTGTCGCCGAGCGCGACCGGGCCGTGATCGCGGTCCGCCGGGCGGTCGCCGCGGCCCGGGGGAACGCCCGGTGAGCGCGCCGCCGGTGCACCACGACGTCGTCCGTCCCGAGTGGATCGACTACAACGGCCACCTGTCCGAGCCGTACTACGTGCTCGTGTTCGGCGACGCCACGACCGCGCTGATGGACCGGACCAGGATGGACGCCGGGTACCGCGCGGCCACCGGCCGCTCGCTGTACACCGTCGAGGCGCACGTCCGGTATCTGCGCGAGATCGGCCCGGACGCGGCGCTGGAGGTGCGGACCAGGGTCCTCGGCCGGGACGCGAAGCGGCTGCGCCTGTGGCACGAGCTGTACGTCGACGGCCGCCTGCGGGCGACCGAGGAGCTGATGTGCCTGCACGTCGGCCCGGACGGTGCCGAGCCGTTCCCCGACGACGTCGCCGCGGCCCTCGACGCCCTCCACGTGCCCGGCGAGCCCGAGCACGCGGGCCGGTCCATCGCCGCCGTCGGCCGGGGGGAGGTGCGGCGCCCCTCGACGTGATGTGCCCGAGACCGCGGCCCCGGCGCGACCGGGGCCCTCTGCGAGGAGACACGTTCATGATCAGCCCGACACCGGCGCGCGGCGGGTTCTCCCGCCGCCGCCTGCTGGGTGGAGCGGCCGGCCTCGCCGCGGCGGCCGTCCTGGCCGGCTGCGGCGGGCCGGCCACGGCCCGTGAGGCCGGAGCCCCCCGCCGCGGCGGGGTCCTGCGGGTGGGGGTGACCGGCGGCGGATCGTCGGACTCCCTCGACCCGCACAGCCCCGCCACCAACCCGGACATCGCCCGCGTCGTCAGCCTCTACGAGCCCCTCGTGCGCTGGGACGACGACTACACGCTGCAGCCCGCCGTCGCCGCGTCCGTCCGCCCCGACCCCGGCGCCCGCAGCTGGACCGCGACCATCCGGCCCGGCATCACCTTCCACGACGGGCGCCCGGTGACCCCCGACGACGTCGTCGCGACCTTCCGGCGGATCACCGACCCGGCCGACCCCAAGTCCGGCGCCGCGCAGCTGGAGACGCTCACCGACGTCGTCGTGGTCGGCGACGACCGGGTCCGGTTCGTGCTCAGCGAGCCCGGGCCGGTGTTCGACCAGTACCTGGCCGAGTACAGCTGCGGGATCGTCCCGGCCGACTTCTCCGTCGACCGTCCGGTGGGTACGGGTGCGTTCCGGTTCGAGTCCTTCTCCCCCGGGCAGCAGAGCGCCTTCGTCCGCCACGACGGGTACTGGCGTCCGGACCAGCCCTGGGTCGACCGCCTGGAGCTGATCAACTTCAGCGAGGAGGACGCCCGGATCAACGCGCTGCTGTCCGGGCAGGTCGACGCGATCGACCAGGTACCGCTGTCGCTCACCGAGGTGGTCGGCGCCTACGACTCGATCTCCCTGCTCACCGCCGAGACCGGGAGCTGGCTGCCGTTCACCATGCGGGTCGACGCCCCGCCGTTCGACGACGTCCGGGTCCGGCAGGCGCTGCGGCTGGCCACCGGCCGCGGCGAGATGGTCGCCCAGGTGCTCTCCGGCCAGGGCGTCGCCGCGGGCGACCTCTACGGCCGCTTCGACCCCGACTACCTGGACCCGCGCCGGGAGCAGGACCTGGAGCGGGCGCGCGACCTGCTGGCCGCCGCCGGGAAGCCGAACCTGTCCCTGGAGCTCGTGACCTCACCGATCCAGGCGGGCTCGGTCGAGTCCGCCCAGGTGCTCGTCACCCAGGCCCGCGCCGCCGGCATCGACATCGGGCTGCGCCGGGTGGACACCTCCACCTTCTTCTCCGACCAGTACCTGCAGTGGGAGTTCGCGCAGAGCTTCTGGAACACCCGCAACTACCTGCCGCAGGCCGGGTCGTCGTCGCTCCCGGACTCGCCGTTCAACGAGACGCACTGGAACGATGCCGAGTACATCCGGATCGTCCGCCGGGCCCGCGCCGAGGTGGACACGGCCCGGCGCGGCGAGCTGGTCCGCCAGGCCCAGCGCATCGAGTACGACCGCGGCGGCTACCTCATCTGGGGCTTCCCGAACCGGGTGGACGCCCACCAGACCTACGTCGGCGGGCTCACGCCCAGCCGCACCGGGCTGTCGCTGTCCGGCTACGAGTTCCGGAAGGCATGGGTCGGCGCATGAGCCTCGTGACGAGAATGATCCTCCGGCGGCTGCTGGTGAGCGTCCTGGTCCTGTTCGTGGTGTCGCTGCTGGTCTTCGCGGCGACGCTGCTGCTGCCCGGCGACCCGGCTCGCGCCATCCTCGGTCAGCAGGCCACCCCGGAACGGGTCGCGGCGCTGACCGAGCAGCTCGGCCTCGACCGCCCGGTCTGGGAGCGCTACCTCGGCTGGCTCGGCGGTGTCCTCACCGGCGACCTCGGCTACTCCGCCGCCACCCAGGGGCCGGTCACCGAGCTGCTCGGCGGCCGGATCACGGCGTCCGCGGTCCTGCTGGTGCTCACCGCGCTCGTCGCCACCCCGGTGGCCCTGGCGCTGGGCGCCTGGGCCGCGGTCCGCCGCGGCACCCGCACCGACTCCGCGCTGTCGGGCACCAGCCTGGTCCTGGCCGCGCTGCCCGAGTTCGTCATCGGTGTGCTGCTCGTCGTGCTGTTCGCGACCTCGGTGCTGCAGGTCCTGCCGTCGGTCACGATCGCCCGCCCCGGCGAGCCCGTGTGGACCCGCCCCGGGCAGCTCGTGCTGCCGGTGCTGACCCTGGCGCTGGTCGTGATCCCCTACGTCGTCCGGATGACCCGGGCGACGCTGTCGGAGACCTTCGACACCGGGTTCGTCGAGATGGCCCGGCTCAAGGGGCTGCCCGAGCGCACGGTGCTGCTGCGCCACGCCGTCCCGCACACGATCGGGCCGGTCGCGCAGGTGCTGGCACTGCAGCTGGCGTGGCTGGCCGGCGGCGTCGTGGTCGTCGAGTTCCTGTTCCGCTACCCCGGCATCGGGCAGGCGCTGATCGACGCCGTCAACAACCGCGACGTGCAGGTGGTCCAGGCGATCTCGATGCTGATCGCCGCGTTCTACGTCGTGGTCAACCTGGCCGCCGACGTCGCCGGGATCGTGGCCGACCCGCGGATCCGTACCGCCGGAGGTATCCGATGAGCGTCACCAGTCCCCCCGTCACCTCCGGCACCGCGTCCGCACCGGCCGGACTCATCCGTCGTACCTTCCGGCGCCGCCAGGCCCGGATCGGCGCAGCGCTGACCCTCGTCGTCGTCGCCGTCGCCCTGCTCGGGCCGACGCTCGGCCCTCTGCTGACCGGCTTCGGCGTCGACGACTTCGCCGGCCGCCCGTTCAGCTCGGACGGTGTCGTCGGCACCGACGACCTCGGGCGCGACGTGGTCGCCCGCTTCCTCGCGGGTGGTGGGCCGGTCCTGCTCTACGCGCTCGCCGCGACCGCGCTGGGCCTGGTCGGCGGTGCGGTCGCCGGCATGCTGGCCGGATACTCCGGCGGCCGGCTCGACACCCTGATCATGCGGGGCGGCGACGTGCTGCTGTCGTTCCCGCAGCTGGTGCTGGCGCTGCTCGCGGTGGCCGTGCTCGGCTCGTCCGGCTGGCTGCTGGTGCTGGTCATCGGCATCTCGCACATCCCTCGGGTGGCCCGGGTCGCGCGGCAGGCCACGCTGTCGGTCGCCGGGCAGGACTACGTGCTGGCCGCCCGGATGTACGGCGTCCCGCGCCGCCGGATCCTCGGCACCGAGATCCTGCCGAACATCACCGGCCCGCTGATGGTGGAGCTGGGCCTGCGGTTGACCTACTCGATCGGCTACATCGCCTCGCTGTCGTTCCTCGGTCTCGGCGTGCAGCCGCCCGCCGCGGACTGGGGCCTGCAGATCAACGAGAACCGGATCGCGCTGATCGTCGCCCCCTGGGGCGTCCTGCTGCCGGTGCTGGCCATCGCGATCCTCACCGTCGGCACCAACATGATCACCGACGCCCTCGCCAAGGAGTCGGCCGACACCACCGGGGAGGGCGCATGACCGCCACCGCGACACCCACGATCGGCTGCACGGGCCTGCGCGTGTCCACCACCGGCGGGCGGGAGGTGCTGCACGGTGTCGACTACGCGGTCGCCCCGGGTGAGATCCTCGCGCTGGTCGGCGAGTCCGGCTCCGGGAAGACGACGGCGGCACTGGCCGCGCTCGGCCACTTCCGGACCGGGCTCGCGCACACCGGCGGCACCATGGCGTTCCACGGCCACACCGAGACCCACGACGACCTGCTCACCCTCGACCCGGTCACGCTGCGCGGGGTCCGCGGCCGGCTGGTCAGCTACGTGCCGCAGGACCCGGCGCTGTCGCTGAACCCGTTGCTGCGGGTCGGCACCCAGGTCGCCGAGGTGCTGGAGGCGCACTCCTGGGACGGTGACGTCACCGGCCGGGTCCGGGAGGTCCTCGCCGAGGTCGGCCTGCCCGACGACGACGCGTTCCTGGCCCGCTACCCGCACCAGCTCTCGGGCGGGCAGCAACAGCGGGTCGGGATCGCGGCCGCGTTCGCGAACCGGCCCGACGTCGTCGTGCTCGACGAGCCGACGACCGGGCTCGACGTCACCACCCAGGACCTCGTCCTGGACACCGTGCGGGAGCTGGTGACCCGCTCGGGAACGGCGGCGCTCTACATCACCCACGACCTCGCCGTCGTCGCCGGGCTGGCGAACCGGGTGGCGGTCATGCAGTCCGGGGAGGTCGTCGAGACCGGGCCGGTGGCCCGGGTGCTCACCGCACCCGAGCACCCGTACACGCGGGGCCTGATCGCCGCGGTGCCCGACCTGGACCGGCGTGTCGAGCGGGCACCGGTCCCGAGCGGCGACGCGGCCGGCGAGCCGGTGCTGCGGGTGTCCGGCGCCGGGAAGCGCTTCGGCGCGACCACCGTCCTCGACGGGGTGGACCTGGAACTGTGGCCGGGCGAGTGCCTGATGCTGCTGGGCGAGTCCGGCTCGGGGAAGACCACGCTGGCCCGCGGGCTGTCCGGGCTGCTGCCGCTGGACTCGGGGACGCTGACGCTCAAGGGCGAGGAGCTGGCCACCCCGCGGTCCCACGCCCAGCTGCGCAGCGTGCAGTACGTGTTCCAGAGCCCGTTCGCGTCGCTGAACCCGCGCCGGACCCTGGCCGGGTCGCTGGAGGTTCCGCTGCGCCACCTCACCGACGCCGACGCCGGCACCCGCCGGGCCCGGGTCCTGGACATGCTGCGCCAGGTACGGCTCGACGAGTCGTTCGCGGCGCGCTACCCGGGGTCGCTCTCGGGCGGCGAGCGACAGCGTGCGGCCATCGCGCGGGCCCTGGTCACCGCACCGGACGTGCTGGTGTGCGACGAGGTCACCTCGGCGCTGGACGTGTCGGTGCAGGCCGCGATCCTGGACCTGCTCGCCCTGGTCCGCCGCGAGCTGGGCACGGCGATGGTGTTCGTGACCCACAACATCGCCCTGGCCCGCGAGGTGGCCGACCGGATCGCGGTGCTGCAGGGCGGCCGGATCGTCGAGCAGGGCACCGTCGAGGAGGTCCTGTCGAACCCCGCGAACGACTACACCCGCGAGCTGCTGGCGCACACGCCGTCGATGGCGGCGGTCCGATGAGCGGAGGGATGCGCGGCACCGTCGCGCCCGGGTACTCCGCCGTCGCGGACGCCTTCGCCGCGGTGCTCGCCGGGAGCCGTGCCGGCGTCGCGTTCTCGGTGGTCCGCGACGGGGAGGTGCTCGTCGAGCTGCACGGCGGGCTCGCCGACCCCGCCACCGGACGGCCCTGGGAGGCGGACACGGTCGCGGTGCTGTTCTCCGGCACCAAGGGTCTGACCGCGGCCGCCTGCGCGGCGGTGTCCGACCGGCTGGAGCCGGACGCTCCGGTGGCCCGGTACTGGCCGGAGTTCGCTGCGGGCGGCAAGGAGCGCGTGACCGTCGGCCAGGTGCTCTCGCACACCGCCGGGCTGCTGTACCCCGACCCCGAGCCGGTCGGGGCCGACCGGTGGGACGACCGGGCGTGCGCCGCGGTGCTCGCCCGGCAGGAGCCGCTGTGGGAGCCGGGCACGGCGGTCGCCTACCACCCGACGACCTACGGGGCGATGACCGCGGAGCTGCTGGCGCGGGTCACCGGGCGGGACCCCCGTGCGGTCGTGCGCGACCTGGTCGCGCAGGTCCCCGGTGCCGGGGTGTTCCTGGGTGCGGCCCCGCCGGGACCGGCGCGGATCGTGCGTGACCCGGACTACCGGATCTCGACGTTCCTCACCGAGCCGCGGCGTCGACGACTCGTCGAACGGATGTACCGGATGCTGCTCGAGGAGCCGGACCTGCCGAACACGAGCGTCTACCACCGGTCCGGCGGTCTGGCCGGGGCCGGCCTGGGGAGCGCCCCGTCGATGGCCCGGTTCTACGCGGCGCTGTGCCCGTCGGGCCCGGCACCGGGGGTCGCCCCGGTACCGGCCGCGGCGCTGGCCCGGGCCACCCGGACCTGGTCGGAGGGGACCGACGCGGTCAACGACCGGCCGCTGCGGTTCGGCCTCGGCTTCGAGCTCGCCGACCCGATCGGGACCTACGGACCCGAGCCGGTCGCGTTCGGCCACTCCGGCGCGGGCGGCGGGCGGCACGGTGCCTGGCCCGAGCGGGGGCTCGGGTTCTCCTTCCTCACCAACGAGATGCGCGCCGAGGACGTCGACGACCGGGCGTCGAGCCTGCTGGCGGCGCTGCAGACCTGCGGGTGAGCTCCGACGCCGACGGGGGCGCCCGCTGTGCGGACGCGCCCGTCGGTGCGGTCGTGGCGCGCTCAGGCGAAGTCGAGCACGTCCGCGGCGTCGAGGCGGGGCAGCCGCGGGTGCCAGGCGTCCGGGCCGGGGTGGCCCAGGTTGACCACGAGCAGCGCGCGGTGCCGGCCGCCGGGGAAGAACTCCTCGGTGACGGCGTCGGCGTCGAAGCCGGCCATCGGGCCGGTGGCGAGACCGTGCGCGCGGGCGGCGAGCAGGACGTAGCCGATCTGCAGCGAGGCGTTGAACCGCGCCATCGGCTCGCGGCCCTCACGGCCCTGGGACTCCAGGCCCTCGCGGAAGCCGGGCTTGACCGGGAACGTGGTGTCCGAGTGCTCGTGGAAGTCGAGGTCCGCGGCCAGGATCGCGACGACCGGGGCGGCCTCGGACTTGGCCCGGTTGCCCTCGGCGAGCAGCGGCAGCAGGCGCTGCTTCCCCTCGTCGCTGCGGACGAAGGTCACGCGCAGCGGCTGGGTGTTGGCCGCGGTCGGCGGCCACTGGGCCAGGTCCCACACCGCGCGGAGCGTCTCGTCGGTGACGGGCTCGTCGGTGAAGGTGTTGGCGGTGCGGGCCTCGGTGAACAGGGCGGCGCGGCCGGCCTCGTCGAGGCGGGGCAGGAGCACCGGGGAAGCGGTCTCGGCAGTCACAGAAGGTAGAGCGTTCAACGACCTCTCCGGTATTCCGCTCCCGGCGATGATCCGGATCACCCGGTGGCGTGGACGCCCCAGCGCAGCACCTGGGACTCGCCGGGGACGAGCTCGATCAGGTCGGTGCCCGAGTTCAGCGCGTCCGGCGGGCAGGTCATCGGCTCGACCGCGATCGCCCGCGACGGCGTCACCGCTCCGTCCGGGCCCTGGCGCGGGAAGTCCGACGGGGTGAAGACCTGCACCCAGCCGAACGCCGCGTCGGCCCACAGCTCGGTGCCGCCGCCGTCCCGGGACCCGACGCGGTGCCGGACCCGGCCGTCGGCGCCGCCGTCCGGGCCGTCGCCGGGGGTGCAGCCGCCGAACGCGCTGTCCAGGACCAGCCCGGCGAGCCGGGTCCGGGAGACCGCGCCGTCCAGCGGCCGCGCCGGGCCGTCCGGGAGCTGGTCGCGCAGCGGCAGCTCGGTCCGGGCGGACAGGGTCAGCTCCAGCTCGTCGGTCGGCACGTCACCGACCCGCAGGTACGGGTGGAAGCCGAGGCCGAACGGGACGGGCGCGTCCCCGAGGTTCTCCACGACCGTGGTGACGGTGAGCCCGTCGCGGCCGACGGCGTAGGTCACCGTGACCCGCACCGGCTGCGGCCAGCCGGGCTGCACCGGCGCGACGGCGGTCAGCGTGATCCGGTCCCCCGCCCGCTCCACCGGGGTCCAGGTCACGTGCCGCAGCAGGCCGTGGATGGCGTTGCCGGCGTCCGGCTCGGTCAACGCGAGCTGCCTGCGGGTCCCGCGGTGGGTCCAGGCGCCGCCGCGGACCCGGTTCGGCCAGGGCGCGAGCACCGCGCCGGAGCCCTTCGGCGGGCGGGCCGTGGGCGGGTGCGGCTCGACCCGGACCCGGCCGCCCTGGGAGAAACCGGCCAGCGCCGCCCCGACCTCGTCGACCTCGGCCCGGGAGTCGCCGCTGACGATCACGAACCGTTCACCGCACGCGTCCACGTCGGTGAGTCTCCGTGATCGCTCCGCTCAGCCGGCCAGCGGGGTGGCGCGGGCGGTGTCGGCGTCGCCGACGACCTCGACCGGGGCGGGCGGCCCCAGCTCGGCGACGGTGAACCCGACGCCCGCGTCGCGGGCGAGCCCGACGACGTGCTCGTGGTGGGTGAACAGCAGCACCTGCGCGGTGGCGGCCAGCTCCCCCAGCACGGCGACGGCGGCGGCGCCGCGCTCGTCGTCGAAGGTCATGAGGACGTCGTCGAACACGACCGGCACCGTCGGCAGCCCGGCGGCGACCCGGTCGGCCTGCAGCTGCTCGATCCCGGCCAGGCGCAGCGCGAGGTGCACCTGGTCGGCGGTGCCCTCCGAGAGCCGGGTCGGGGCGAGCTCCTCGCCGTCGGCGCGCACCGCGACCAGGCTGCGTCCGGCGCCGCCCGCGTCGGCCGGGGGCCGCAGCGCGACGAACCGGCCGCCGGTGAGGCGTTCGAGCACCACCCCGGCGCGGACCAGCAGCGGGGAGGCGTGGCTGCGCTCGTAGGCCTCCAGCTCGCGACGCAGGATCTCGCGCTGCAGGTGCAGCACCAGGTAGCGCTCCGCGGCGTCGGCGACGCCGGCGAGCTCGGACTGGGCGCGGGCGTGCAGCTCGGCGGCGCCCTCGGCCTCCTCCAGCTCGCGGCGTCGGGCCCGCAGCCCGCCCAGCTGCTCGCGCACCTCGTCCTGCTCCGCGCCGAGGTCGCGCTCGTGGGCCTGCGCCCGGTCGAGCGCCTCGGTCAGCGCGCCGGGCTCGGTGTCCGGGGCCGCGGCGACCAGCTCGTCGGCGTCGAGGTCGGGGGCGGCGGCGGCCAGCAGGCGCTCCTGCTCGGCGATGCGGGTGTCGAGCCCGGCGACGTGCGCGCCCCGCTGCGCCGCGGCCTCCAGCCCGCCCGGCTCCGGGGCCTCGGTCAGCGCCAGCTCGACGGCGAGCCGGTCCAGCACCGCGGTCGCCGCGGCCGCGCTGCGGGCGGCGCGGGCGGCGTCGTCCTCGGCGGCGGTGATGCCGTCGTCGAGATGGCCGGCCGACACCGCGGCCTTGGTGACCTCGCGGACGCGGTCGGCGAGCTCGCCGAGCCGGTCCGCCGACGCGGTACCGGTCGGTGCGGGCTCCAGGTGCCGCTCCACCAGCGCGACGACGGCCCGGCCGTGGGCGGCCACGGCCCGCTCCAGGCGGCGGGCCTGTTCGTCGTCCTGGCGGGCGAGCGCCCCCGCGGTGCGGGCGTCGGCGACGGTGTCGCGGCGGGTGTCCCAGCCCGCGGGCTCCAGATCGGTGGGCAGCCCGGCGCCGCGCAGCGCGAACCGCCAGCGCTGGGCGGCCAGCTCCCGTTCGTGGCGGGCGGCGTCGGCCGCTCCCCCGGCGCGTTCGGCCTCGCTGCGCAGCCGGGCCAGCAGCACCCGCCGGTCCCGGGCGTGCTCGGCCTCGGTGGCGAGGTCGGCGGCCGCGACGAGCAGCACGTCCAGCGGGGCGCCGTCGCGCGGGCGCCCGGCCGCGGCGAGCGCGGAGCCCAGCGCCCGTTCCTGCACCTCGGCCTGGTCGCGCAGCCGGGCCAGGCGCTCGTCGGCGCGGGCGGCGTCGTCCTCGGCGCGGGCGGCCTCGGCCAGCGCGGCGACGACGGCGTCGGCGTCGTCCGGGTCCGGGACGGCGACGCCGTGCGCCCGCCACAGCGTCGCCCAGGCCGTGCCGGCGGCGGCGGTGCGCTCCCCGGCCGCGGCAGCGGCGGCCGCGGTCCGGGCGGCCTCGGCGTCGGCGGTGTCGAGCTCGGCGTCGCGGTGGGCCAGCTCGGCGACCCGGTCCGCAGAGGCGATCATGTCGTCGGCGACCCGGTCGGCCCCGGCGAGCGCGGCGGACAGCCTGCCCGCGGCCGCGGCGGCGCCGTCCGGGCCCGCGGCGAGCAGCTGCTCCAGCGCGGTGTCACGGGCGGCGCGGGCCGCGGCGAGCGCGTCCGCGCCGACGGGGCGGCCGTCGGCGGCCACCCCGTCGCGGGCGGCCCGGGCGCGGTGCGCGCGGTCCGCGGCGTCCGCGGCGGCCCGCTCGGCGCCGCGCTGGTCCTGCTCGGCGGTGCGCAGCGCGGCCCGCAGCTCCCGGACCTCGCGGCGCGGCGGGGCCAGCACACCGCGACCGTCGACGGCGGGGCCGTCGGGGGTGCCGCGGTACCCGGCCGCGGCGAGCGCTTCGCCGCGCCGGGTGCGGGCGCCGTCGCGGTCGGCGACGGCGGAGCGGCACAGCGCGGCGGCGGAGCCCTCGGCCTCGATCGCGCGGCGGACCTCGGCGACCCGGCCGACCCGGTCGGCGTCGAGACCGCCCGGGACGTCGGCCACCTCGCGGACCTCGGCGAGCGCGTCGGTGTGCAACCGCTCCGCACGGGTCTGCTCCGCGAGCGCCTCGGTGAGGCGGCGGGCGTGCTCGTCGAGGTCGCGGGCCCGGTCGGCCGGCAGGTGGACGGCGGCGAGCCGGTCGGCGGGGCTGCGCCCGTCCTCGGCGACCAGCCCGGCCAACGCGGTCTCCGCGCGGCGGTGGGCCTCGGCGGCGTCGGCGCGCAGCCGGGCCGCCCGCTCGGCGTCGCCGCGGCGGGCCTGCGCGGCGGACTCCAGCTCGCGGACCCGGGTGGCGTCGGCGAGCAGGTCCTCGTCGAGGTCGAGCTCGGCGCGGCGGGCCCGCAGTGCGTCGGCGGTGGCACGGTGCTCGTCGCGGGCGGTCTCGGCGTCGGCCAGCGCGGCGGTGGCGCGGGTGTACTCCTCCAGCGAGGCCGCGTCGAGGGCGGCGCCGGTCGCGCACAGGGCGGCGCGTTCGGCGCGCAGCGCGGCCAGCTCCCGGGCCGGGTCCTGGCCGCGGACGGCTTGCCGGGCCCGGTCCGCCGCCCCCGCCGCCGCGCGACGGGTGCGGGTCAGCTCCGCGGCGCGGCGTTCCAGACGGGCGATCTCCTCGGCCAGCGCCGTCACCTCACCGGCCCGCGACACCCGCTCCCCCACGGCCTTCTCGGTCTCGGTGAACCGGGCGAACGCCGCGCGCACCTCGACCGACCGGTTACCCCGGTGGTCCTTGAACAGGGCGTCGGCCTCGGTGTCCAGCGCGGCGATCAGGGCGCGGGCGTCGCGGCCGCTGCGGGCGGTGAACACCAGCTCGGCGAGGTCCCCCTCTCCCGCGCACAGTGCCCGGCCGCCCTCGCGCAGCTCCTCGTGGCCGAGCCCGAACCCCTCCCGCCAGCGGCGCCGGGCGTCGGCACCGGACTCACCCCAGGGCGGGTCGGCGACGGCGCCGGTGTCGTCGTGCAGGCCGCGGGTGGTGCGGCGGAGCACGGTCTCAACCCCCGCAGCGGCGACCCGGGCCGAGACGGCCAGCCGCGACGGGCCGACGGCGTAGGCGTGGCGCACCGGGCGTGGCATCCCCCACAGCAGGTCGGACAGGGCGTCGAGCAGGGTGGTCTTGCCGGCCTCGTTGGGGCCGGACACGATCGTCAGACCGTCGCCGAGGGTCAGCTCGCGGCCCTCGTAGGCGCCGTAGCGCTCCAGGACCAGGGTCCGCAGCCGCGCGGTCGTGCTCACGACCCGGCCATCCGGGCGAGCAGCTGCTGCTCGGCCTGGCGGGCCAGCGCGGCGAGGCGCTCGTCGTCGCGCAGGTCCAGCAGGCCCGCCTCGCGCAACCGGCGGCCGACCTCGCGTTCCAGCGGGGCGGCGAGCTCGCGGATGCGGTCCGGCTCGGCGGCCAGACCGGCCGCGGCGGCGGACACCGCGGCGGTCAGCTCCGGGTCGACGGCGAGCGCCCCGGCGGGCGGGCGGGTGCGGTTGCGGACCTTCTCCAGCACCGCGCCGCAGCGCTCGGCGAGCAGCTCCAGCTCGGTGCGGACCCCCTCGGCGGAGGTGAGGTCCGCGGCGGCCGGCCCGGCCCCGTGCAGCGTCACCTGGGCGACGACGGTGCGCGGCGCGGCGGCGGCGCACCGCTCGCGCAGCGCGGACTCGACGGCCTCGTAGACCTCGTCCGCGCCGCCGAGTCCGGCGATGTCGACCTCGACCAGCTCCCAGCGGGCGACGTCGAGGACCAGCGGGGTGACCGTCGCCCACCGCTCGGGGGCCGCGTCGACGAGCAGGGCGCCCTTCGCGCCGCGCTCCTGCGGGTGGCGGCCCTGCAGGTTCCCGGAGAACCAGGCCGGGTGCGGGCCGTCGCAGACGGCGCGCTGCTCGTGCACGTGGCCGAGGGCGAAGTACTCGTAGCCGCAGCCGGACAGGTCCTCGGGGCGGCAGGGGGCGTAGGTGTCGTGCCGGTCGTCACCCTGCACCGAGGTGTGCAGCATGCCGACGTTGACCAGGCCGGGGATCCGGTCGGGGTAGGCGGGGACGAGGTTCTCCAGCACCGCGCGGCGGGCGAAGCCCTGGCCGTGCACGGCCAGGCCGAGGTCGTCGTCGACGACGGTCTCGGGCGCGTCCACCGAGAGCCGGTGGGTGTTGGGCGGCAGCCGCAGCGACCGGGTGATCTCGGACTCGGCGTCGTGGTTGCCGCTGATGAGGAACACCGGGATGCCCTCGTCGTGCAGCCGCGAGAGCTGCCGGACGAAGAACGCGCCGGTCGCGTAGTCCTTCCAGTCGCCGTCGTAGACGTCACCGGGCAGCACGAGCGCCTCGGCCCGGGAGTCGACGACCGCGTCGACGAGGTTCTCGCAGGCCCGCCGGGTCGCCGCGCGCAGCGTCGTGGCGAGCCCGGAGTCGCCGAGCCGCGACAGGCCGCGCAGCGGGCTGTCGAGGTGCAGGTCGGCGGCGTGCACGAAGCGCACGGAGGAACTCCCGGAGCGGTCGGGTACGGGGAACCGCCGAGTCTAGGACGGGGCCCCCACCGTTCCCCGCCGCGACACCGCCCGCCCGCTCACCGATGACGACGCCGCAGGTCAGGTGGGGCGGACCACACAGCGGCGCCGGTCACGTTCCGGTGTCCGGACGATGGCCCGTGGGTGGATCCTGGGCGTCCGATCCCGAGAGAGAGCCGCGAGGTCGAGCCCGATGATCCAGCTCTGCGAGCGCTGCTACGCCCCCGTCGACGCCGCGACCGAACGCGTCTACCGGTTGTCCCACATCGAGTCGGCCGACGCGGCCGGCGAGGTGACCTGGCGCGAGGCCGTCGTGCACGTCGCGGCGTGCGTCCCCGCGGGCACCGTCGTCCCGGCCGGGCGGTGGGCCGCGTGATCCGGGACGCGTTGTGCGAGCGCTGCCTCAACCCGATCGACCCGACCCGCGAGCCGCTGCGGATGCGCACCCACGGCGGCACCGCGGCCGACGGCGGACCGGCCCGCAGCTTCGTGCACGCCCTGCCGTGCGTGCGCCCGGACACCGGTGACTGGGACCGCGGGCGCCGCGGCCTGTCACCGGCCGCGGTGCGGCACGCCGCGGCCCGCGCCGACCACCGCTGACCCGGCGCTCACCCGTCCCGGTGGGGGTCGCCCTCCTGGTAGACGTCCGGCACCCCGTCACCGTCGGCGTCACGCGTCTCGATCTGCTCGATCCGCCGGTAGTGGGCGTTGCGGGCGCGCAACACCACGGTGGCGAGCAGGGCCGCGAGCAGTGAACCGGCCAGCACACCGATCTTGACGTGGTCGTCCTGCGGGGTTCCGGTCCCGAAGGCCAGCTCGCCGACCAGCAGGGACACGGTGAACCCGATCCCGGCGAGCTGGGCGAGACCGAGCAGGTCCCACCAGGACAGATCGTCGGACAGCCGGGCCCGAGTGAACCGCTGCACGAGCCAGGTCGCGCCGAGCACACCGACGGTCTTGCCGAGCACCAGGCCGGCGACGATGCCGAGGGTGACGGTGTCGAGCAGGGCGCCGCCGATCCCCCCGCCCTCGCCACCGACGACGGTGACCCCGGCGGCGAAGAACGCGAACACCGGTACCGCGAACCCGGCCGACAACGGGCGCCAGCGGTGCTCGAAGTGCTCCGACAGCGACACCCCGTGCACCCGGCGACGCCCCAGGACCGGCACCGCGAACCCGAGCAGGACCCCGGCGACGGTGGCGTGCACCCCCGACTCGTGGACCAGCACCCACGTGACCGCGGCGAGCGGCAGCAGCACCCACCAGGAACGGATCCCACGCTGCACCGCGAGGGTGAACAGTGCGAGCGGTACGAGGGCACCGAGCAGCGCGGGCACCGACAGCTGGTCGGTGTAGAAGACCGCGATGATCGTGATGGCCAGCAGGTCGTCGACGACGGCGAGGGTCAGCAGGAAGGTCCGCAGCGCGGTGGGCAGGTGCGTCCCGATGACGGCGAGCACCGCGAGCGCGAACGCGATGTCGGTGGCCGTCGGGATGGCCCAGCCGACCAGGGCGTCGCGGTTCGCGAGGTTGATCGCGACGTAGACCAGGGCGGGCACCGCCATGCCGCCGACGGCCGCCGCCACCGGCAGCAACGCCGTCCGCGGGTCGCGCAGGTCCCCGGCCAGGAACTCGCGTTTGAGCTCCAGCCCGACGACGAAGAAGAAGATCGCGAGCAGACCGTCGGCGGCCCAGGTCGCGAGCGACAGGTCCAGATGCAGCGCGGCGGGCCCGACGGTGAACTCCGACAGCGCCGTGTACGTGTCGCGCCAGGGCGAGTTGGCGAACAGCAGCGCGACCGCGGCCGCGATGACGAGCAGGACGCCCCCGACGGTCTCGGTGCGCAGCACGTCGGCGACGCGACGGGCCTGCGCCCACGAGCCGCGGGAGAACAGGCGACGGGAGGCGGGGGTGGTGTTCACGGGGCTCCGGGGAGGTCGGGAGGGCAGGGGACAGCGCTCGCCGACCAGACTTCCCGGCACACCGAACGAGATCCTAACGGTCCCGGGCCCCCGCGTCAGCCCGTTCGAGGCGCTCGCCACCTCCCGCACCGGATGCCCGGGGGCGGCCCCCTCGTGCCGTCCCCGGGCATCAGGATCGCGTCAGGACCCGGCCCGTCGGTGTCGCCGCGGGCGCACGATGACGCGATGAGCGACATCGCCGGGTGGGCGCTGATCCTGGTCTATCTCCTGCTGGCCGTGGCGGCGGCCAGGACCGTGCTCGTGGGCCCGCGCCGTCAGCCCAGCGCGGCGGCGGCCGCGGCGAGGCCGCGGATCCGGTCGAACTCCCCCGCGGCGACGGCGTCGGCCGGGGTGAGCCAGGAGCCCCCGACGCAGGAGACGTTGGGCAGCGCCAGGTAGCCCGGTGCCGAGTCGACGGTGATCCCACCGGTCGGGCAGAACCGCAGGTCCGGCAGCGGCCCGGCGACCGATTGCAGGAACGGGCGCCCGCCCGCGGCCTCGGCGGGGAAGAACTTGCAGGCGGTGTGACCGCGCTCGGCGACGGCCATCATCTCCGAGATCGTCGCGGTGCCGGGGAGGAAGTCCAGCCCGGAGTCCTCCATCGCGTCGAGCAGCCGCGGCGTCGCACCGGGGCTGACCAGGAATCGGGCGCCCGCGTCGACCGACGCGCGGACGTCGTCGGGGGTGCGGACGGTCCCGGTGCCGACGACGGCGTCGGGCACCTCGGCCGCGATCCGGCGGACGGCCTCGAGCGCGGCCGGGGTCCGCAGGGTCACCTCGATGACCGGCAGTCCGCCGTCCACCAGGGCACGGGCGAGCGGGACGGCCGTCGCGGCGTCGTGCAGCACGACGACGGGGACGACGGGGGCCAGCTCCAGCAGCTTCTCGCTCATGGTTCCTCTCGGACGGGACGGTCCCTCAGTGGGGCAGGACGACGGTCGCACCGGAGTCGGCGGGCCCGACCGCGGCGCGGAACGCGGCGAACAGCTCGCGTCCGGTGCCCGTCGTCGGGCCGGACGGGCCGGCGGGCCGGGCGGGCTCGCGGGCGTCGAACTCGTCGGCGTCGACCAGCAGGGACAGGGTGCCGTTCAGGGTGTCCAGGCGTACCAGGTCGCCGTCGCGCACGTTCCGCAGCGGTCCGCCCTGCGCGGCCTCCGGGGTGACGTGCAGCGCGGCGGGGACCTTGCCCGAGGCGCCGGACATGCGACCGTCGGTGACGATCGCGACCTGGTGCCCGCGGTCCTGCAGCAGTCCCAGCGCGGGTGTCAGCTTGTGCAGCTCGGGCATGCCGTTGGCGCGCGGTCCCTGGTACCGGACGACGGCGACCAGGTCACGCCCGTCGAGCTCGCCCGCGGTGAACGCGGCCAGCAGGTCGTCCTGGTCGTCGAAGACCACGGCCGGTGCCTCGACGACGCGGTGGTCGGGCTCGACGGCGGAGGTCTTGACCACCGAGCGGCCCAGGTTGCCGTGCAGCACGCGCAGCCCGCCGTCCGGGGAGAACGGGTCGGCGACCGAACGCAGCACCGACTTGTCCAGGCTCTCCGTGGTGCCCTCACGCCACACGAGGGTGTCCCCGTCGAGGAAGGGCTCGCGGGTGTAGCGGGACAGGCCGGGACCGTCGACCGTGCGGACGTCGTCGTGGGCCAGGCCGTGGTCGAGCAGCTCGCGGATGAGCAACTGCATCCCGCCGGCGGCGTGGAAGTGGTTCACGTCCGCCGTGCCGTTGGGGTAGATTCGGGCCAGCAGCGGCACGACGGTGGACAGGTCCGAGAAGTCGTCCCAGGTGATCTGCACGCCCGCGGCGGCGGCCATCGCGACCAGGTGCATCGTGTGGTTGGTGGAGCCGCCGGTGGCCAGCAGCGCGACGATCCCGTTGACCACGGCCTTCTCGTCGACGACCGCACCCATCGCCTTGTCCGGGTCACCCGCGGCGTCGAGCGCGCGGTGGGCGACCTCATCGGTCAGGGCGTCGCGCAGCGCGGTGCCGGGGTTGACGAACGACGACCCCGGCAGGTGCAGGCCCATGACCTCCATCAGCAGCTGGTTGGAGTTCGCGGTGCCGAAGAAGGTGCAGGTCCCCGGGCCGTGGTAGCTGGCCGACTCCGCCTCGAGCAGCTCGGCGCGGTCGGCCTCGCCCGCGGCGAACGCCTGCCGGACGCGGGCCTTCTCCTTGTTCGGCAGGCCCGAGGTCATCGGACCGGCGGGTGCGAGCAGCACCGGCAGGTGCCCGAAGGACAGCGCGCCCATCACCAGCCCGGGGACGATCTTGTCGCAGACCCCGAGCAGCACCGCGGCGTCGAACATGTCGTGGCTCAGCGCGACGGCGGTGGACAGGGCGATGACATCGCGGGAGAACAGCGACAGCTCCATGCCGGCGCGGCCCTGGGTGATGCCGTCGCACATGGCGGGGACCCCGCCGGCGACCTGGGCGACTCCGCCCGCGGCACGGGCCGCGGCCTTGATCCGCCCGGGGTAGGTCTCGAACGGCTGGTGGGCCGAGAGCATGTCGTTGTAGGCGGTGACGATGCCGATGTTGCGGGCGGGCGACGCGGTGAGGGTCAGCTTGTCCGGCCCGCACGCGGCGACCGCGTGGGCGAGGTTCGCGCAGCCGAGGTCGGCGCGGCCGGGGCCGGCGGCGGGCCCCGCGGCGGCGGCCGCGCGGATGCGCTCGAGGTAGGCGGCGCGGGTGGTGGCCGAGCGGGCGGTCACCCGTCGGGTGACGGCGTCGACGACGGGGTGCAGCGGCACGGAAGCGGTCACGGTACGTCGATCTCCAGGTGGTGGGGTGCGTGGCGAACCGTTCAATAGGCACTCTACCGACTGACTTATGTACTCACAAGACGTTAGTGAGACCCGATCAGCGTTTCACCAGGTCGAAGCCCTGTGGTTCACTGGACGAATGCGAGGACGCACCCCGACCAGCGCGCCCGCCACGGCGGGCGAGATCTTCCGGTTGGTCCGGGACGGCGTGGCCGGGACCCGGACCGAGATCGGTCGCGAGACCGGCCTGTCCCGGACCGCGGTCGCCGCGCGCGTCGACCGGCTGCTCGCCGACGGCCTGGTCACCGAGGTGGTCGGCGCCGCCGCGACCGGCGGACGGCCGGCCGCGCGCCTGGAGTTCAACGCCGCGGGCGGCACCGTGCTGGCGCTGTCGGTCGGCGTCAGCCGGTCCAAGGCCGCCGTGTGCGATCTGTCCGGCGCCGTGCTCGCCGAGGAGGTCGTGGACATCCCCGCCTCCGCCGGGCCGGAGCACCTGCTCTCCGAGGCGGTCATCCGGCTGGAGAAGCTGCTGCTCACCGCCGGTGTCGACGACGCCACGATCCGCGGCATCGGGTTGTCGATCCCCGGCACCGTCGACGGCGCACGCGGCTGGTCGGTGGGTGTCCCCGCGCTGCCCGGCTGGGAGCGGATCGCGCTGCCGCCGCTGCTCACCGCCCGCTTCCCCGCCCCGGTGCTGGTCGACAACGACGTGAACGTCATGGCCCTGGCCGAGCACGACGCCCACCCCGACGTCGACGACCTGCTGATGGTCAAGATCGGCTCCGGGGTCGGCGCCGGGCTCGTCTGCGGCGGGGTGCTGCAGCGCGGCGCCTGGGGCGCGGCCGGCGAGATCGGGCACACCCCGGTCCACGACGGGCCGGGCATCGGCTGCGGCTGCGGCAACATCGACTGCCTGGAGGTGCTGGCCTCGGGCCGCGCCCTGGTGCGCGACCTCGCCGAGTGCGGGCAACCGGTCACCGCGATCGCCGACGTCGTCGCCCTGGTCAAACAGGGCGACCCGGACGCGGTGCGGCTGGTGCGCATCGCCGGGCGCCGGCTCGGCGAGGTCCTCGCCGCCGCGGTGAACCTGGTCAACCCCGCGCTGGTCGCGATCGGCGGGGACCTGGTCGGGGCGTTCGACCCACTCGTCGCGGGCGTGCGGGAGGCGATCTACCGGCGCTCGATGGCCGCGGCCACCCAGAACCTGCGCATCGAGCCGGGACTGCTCAGCGGGCGGTCGGGCGTGATGGGCTGCGCGATCCTGGTGCTCGACGAGGTGCTCTCCCCCGGCTCCGTCGACGCCGCCCTGTCGGCCTGAGCCGCTCAGCGGTGCGGCGCGCGGAGCAGGTCGAACCGCATCGTGCGCGACAGCGTGAACCCCATCGCCTCGTAGAGCCGGATCGCGCCGCGGTTGTCCGCGGCCGCGTGCAGCACCGGGCGCTCACCGCGGGCGACGATCCCGGCGGCGACGGCGTCGACCAGGCGGCGGGCCAGCCCCCGGCCCCGGAACTCCGGGGCGGTGCAGACAGCGCTGATCTCGGTCGCCCCGGCGGCGCCCTCAGCGCCGATCCGCATCCGCTCCCCCGCCATCGCGACCAGCCGGCCGTCGTGGCGGACGCCGAGGTAGCGACCCAGCTCGGCGGTGCGCGCCAGCCAGGGCCCGGGCCGGGTACGACCGGTCAGCTCCGCCATCTCCGCCCGGTCCGACGGTCCCAGCTCGACGAGGTCGTCCGCGTCCGCGCCCGGCACCGCGCCGCCGTCCATCTGCACCCCGGGAAACGCGCGCAGCAGCTCCCAGCCCGCCGGGATCCGCGGCGGCCCGGCGGCGGCGCGCACCACCACGACCTCGCTGCCCGGCGCGCAGAGCGCCGCGAGGTCGGCCCAGTCCCCGGCGCTGCCGTGCCCGTCGGCGTCGAGCGGGAGCGCCGCGAAGGGCGACACCTCCGGGTCGAAGCGCGCCGCGGCACCGCGGGTCGCGCCGAAGCCGGCCAGCCGCCCGCGCAGGGCGGAGGCCACCGGGTCGGTCAGGGCGGTGTCGAGGCGGTCGGGGGCGTCGGGCACGGCCGTCATCGTGCCCCGGCGCCCCGGCCACCCGGCGCAGGGGTCGGCTACCGTGCCCGCGCCCCCGGCCGCCACCTGCCGCGGGATCCGTCCCGATCATGCCACCGACCACGCACCAGTACGTCCGGAGCTGCCATGTCCACCGTCGCCGACGCCTTCGCCACCCGTCACGGGGCGGCCCCGACCGGGGTCTGGTTCGCCCCCGGGCGGGTCAACCTGATCGGCGAGCACACCGACTACAACGACGGCTTCGTGCTGCCCTTCGCGCTGCCGCACCGGGCCGTCGTCGCCGCGGCGCCCGCGGCCGGGGGCCGCAGCCGGGTCCGGTCGGTGCAGGAGCCGGGCGCCCCGGTGGAGTTCTCCGCGGCCTCCGTGGTGCCCGGCGAGGTGCCCGGCTGGGCGGCCTACGTGGCCGGGACCTGCTGGGCGTTCCGCGAGGCCGGCTACCCGGTGGGCGAGGTGGAGCTCGAGCTGGACTCCGACGTGCCGGTCGGGGCCGGGCTGTCGTCGTCGGCGGCGGTGGAGTGCGCGGTCGGCGTCGCGCTCGCCGGGCTCGCCGGGGCCGACGTCGACCCGACCACGCTGGCCCGGATCGCGCGGCGCGCGGAGAACGAGTTCGTCGGCGCCCCCACGGGCGGCATGGACCAGATGGCCTCGATGCACGGGCGCGCCGGCCGGCTGGTGTTCCTCGACACCCGCGGTGACACCGTCGAGCTGGTCCCCTTCGACCTGCCGGCGCACGACCTGGAGCTGCTGGTCATCGACACCCGGGCGCCGCACGCGCACGCCTCGGGCGAGTACGGCGCCCGGCGCGCCGACTGCGAGGCCGCGGCCGCCGCCCTCGGCGTCCCGGCCCTGCGGGACGCGGGCCCGGACGACCTGCCCCGGATCGCCGACGAGCGGATCCGGCGCCGGGCCCGGCACATCGTGACCGAGAACGCCCGGGTCGTCGAGACCGTGCGGCTGCTGTCGGGCGGCGCGGACCCGCGGGCGATCGGGCCCCTGCTCGACGCCTCGCACACCTCGATGCGCGACGACTTCGAGATCACCGTCCCGCACGTCGACGTGGCCGTCGAGGCGGCCCGCGACGGCGGCGCGACCGGCGCGCGGATGACCGGCGGCGGCTTCGGCGGCTGCGTGATCGCGCTGGTGGAGGCCGACGGGGCGGCCGCGGTCACCGCCTCGGTGCGGGAGGCCTTCGCGCAGCGCGGCTGGGCCGAACCGGTCGTGTTCCCGGGCACGCCGTCGGACGGGGCGGGCCGGCTGACCTGACCGGGGTCCCTTCCGCCTTTCGTGAGCGGAACGGAATCGGTACAGTACGGAAGTGCCCGTCACGCGGGCCCTGGCACCGCTCGACCCGCACCCGTTCGCTTACCGAGGAGACGGCTCGTGCCGCACCCCCTTCCCGTCATGGACCCCGCCGACGTCGTCGTGTTCGGCGGCACCGGCGATCTCGCGATGCGCAAGCTGCTGCCGGCGCTCTACCTCCGCGACCGCGACGGCCAGCTCGCCGACGACACCCGCATCGTCGCCGTGTCCCGATCAGGGCTCGACGACCCCGGCTACCGCGACAAGGTCGACTCCGAGCTGCGGCGCACCGCGCCGCGCTGGGCAGGCCCCGACGCCTGCGCCGACGACGCGCAGCACCACCGCTTCCTGGACCGGCTGCACCACGTGACCCTCGACGTCGCCGACGACGACTGGTCGCTGCTGTCGGAGCTGATCGGGGCACCCTCCCCGAGGCGCACCCGGGTGCTCTACCTCGCCTCCGCCCCGCAGCTGTTCGGGCGGATCTGCGTCGGCAGCGCGGCCGCCGGCATCGTCGACGACCGCACCCGCGTCGTGCTGGAGAAGCCGCTGGGCACCGACCTGGCCTCGGCGCAGGCGATCAACGACGAGGTCGGCTCGGTCTTCGCCGAGGAGCAGATCTACCGGATCGACCACTACCTCGGGAAGGAGACGGTGCAGAACCTGCTGGTCCTGCGCTTCGGCAACTCCCTGTTCGAGCCGCTGTGGAACGCCTCGCAGATCGACCACGTGCAGATCACCGTCGCCGAGTCGATCGGCGTCGGGAACCGCGCCGACTACTACGACGGCTCCGGCGCGCTGCGCGACATGGTGCAGAACCACCTGCTGCAGCTGCTGTGCCTGGTCGCGATGGAGCCGCCGGCCAAGATCGACGGCGAGGGCGTGCGCGACGAGAAGCTCAAGGTCCTGCAGTCGCTGCGGCCGCTCGACGGCCCGGACGTCGTGCGCGACACCGTGCGCGGGCAGTACGCCGAGGGTCTCGTCGACGGCACCGCCGTGCCCGGCTACGCCACCGAGCTGGCCGAGTCGCGCGCCGGGACCCCGCGGGAGCGGGAGCGGTCCTCGACCGAGACCTTCGTGGCGCTGCGCGCCGAGGTCGCCAACTGGCGCTGGGCCGGGGTGCCGTTCTACCTGCGCACCGGCAAGCGACTGGCGACGCACGCGTCGGAGATCGTGGTGCAGTTCAAGCCGGTCCCGCACTCGATCTTCCCGGCGTTCGGCGAGGAGATCCCGGCCAACCGGCTCGTCCTGCGGCTGCAGCCCGACGAGGGCGTCCGCCTGCACATGACGGCCAAGCAGCCCGGCCCCGGCGGCATCCGCCCGATCCCGGCGCCGCTGGACCTGAGCTTCGCCCGCACCTTCGGCGACCGGCTGCCCGACGCCTACGAGCGGCTGCTCATGGACGTGCTGCGCGGCAACCCGACACTGTTCATGCGCCGCGACGAGATCGAGGCCGCGTGGCGCTGGGCCGAGCCGATCCTGCGGACCTGGGAGGCCACCGACCAGCGGCCCCGCCCCTACTCCGCGGGCAGTCACGGCCCGGCCTCGGCCACCGCGCTGATCGAGCGCGACGGCCGGGCCTGGCACGAGGACTACTGAGCCGGGTTCAGCCCCCGATCCGTCCCAGGGCGAACGTGGTGGCGGCGGTCCGGTCGCTCGCGTAGCGGTAGTGGCCGCCGCCGCTCGCCCCGCGCTGACAGAAGTTGTCGGTGGCGTTGCAGTAGGAGCGGATCGACGAGGCGTAGGCCGACAGCGCGCCGCGGGAGCGCGGGAACACGCCGTTGCGGGCCGCGGAGTAGCTGCCGGTGTTGTAGCTCTCACGGCCATTGAACGTCGGGTCGCCGAACAGCACCACCGCCGGGATGCGGTCGGCTCCGGGGACGCCACCGCCGGCCAGGGTGTCCCCGACGACCTGGGCACCCTGCGAGTACCCGATCAACACGAACCGGGTGGACGGGCACTGCGACGACGTCGACGACAGCCGGCTGCGCAGCGCGGACACCCCCTGGCGCACGCTGCTCGCGTAGTTGCTCAGCGTCGCCGGGTAGACCAGGTCATGGGTCCGGACGGTCTGCGTCGACCGTGACCGGATCGACGACGCCAGCGGACCGGCGATGCTGCCGCCGCCCTGGGCCTCGGTGCTGCCGCGTACGGCGATCGTCTCGATCTGTGGGCACCCGCTCGGCGGGGCGGGTGCGGCGCCCGCCGTGGGGGCGGCGACGACGCCCGCCAGCGCGATGCCGGCCACGGCCGCGATCACGGTGACGACACTCCTGATGTGCACGGCTTTCCCCTTCCTACACGGATCCGATC
This sequence comes from Pseudonocardia sp. 2-7, assembly GCF_056341085.1. Taxonomy (NCBI): domain Bacteria; kingdom Bacillati; phylum Actinomycetota; class Actinomycetes; order Pseudonocardiales; family Pseudonocardiaceae; genus Pseudonocardia; species Pseudonocardia sp. 2-7. The sequence continues at coordinate 2,708,231 of NZ_CP094507.1, read as the reverse complement.
CACCGATCGGGCGTATCAAGTGGGCCATGCGCAGACGCATCGGATGATCTTTGCGCGCCGAGATCCCGGCTTCGCGCGGCGAGCGGAGGGCGAACGGTCGGGCCTCAGCTCCGGCAGCGGTCCGAGCTGTAGAGGTGCGAGTCCGGGAAGTGCCGGGCCGCCAGCGCCTCCCCGACGATGATCACGGCGGTGCGCTGGATCCCGGCCTCGTCGACGGCCTTGGGCATCTGCTCCAGGGTCCCGCGCAGCACGATCTCGTGTGCACGCGACGCGTGTGCCACCACCGCGGCCGGGCAGTCGCCGCCGTAGGAGGGGGCCAGGGCGTCGACGACCTCGGCGATCCGGTGCACGGCCAGGTGCAGCACCACGGTGCCGCCGGCGGCGCCCAGCTTGTCGAGTCCCTCGTTCTCCGGCATCGGGGTCGCGCGCGCGGCGATCCGGGTGAGGGTGACGGTCTGGGCGACCGTGGGGACGGTGAGCTCGCGGCCCAGCGCCGCGGCCGCCGCCGCGTAGGCGGGGACTCCGGGGCACACGTCGTAGGGCACGCCCTCGGTCTCCAGGCGGCGCATCTGCTCGGCCATCGCCGAGAACACCGACGGGTCCCCCGAGGCGAGGCGGGCGACGTCGAGCCCGTGCCGGTGCGCGCGCACCATCTCGTCGAGAATCTCGTCGAGGGTCATCAGCGCGGTGTCGACGGTGCGGGCGCCGGGCGGGCAGATCTCCAGCATCTCCGGCGGCACCAGGCTGCCCGCGTAGAGGCAGACCGGCGCGGCCGCGATGAGGTCGCGGGCCCGCAGCGTCAGCAGGTCGACCGCACCGGGTCCGGCCCCGATGAAGTGCACCGTCACAGCTCGGTCCTCACAGAACGTTCCTCCAGCTCCACAGGGTCACGGGCATGGCGGGGCGCCATCCGTGGAAGCCGCCGACGGGGACGGCGCGGGCGACCTGCACCCGTACGAGGTCCCCGCCGTGTGCGGCGTGGGCGGCGGCCAGGGCCGCCTCGGTCTGGACGGTGACCGCGTTGGCGACCAGGCGACCGCCCGGGCCCAGCGCGGCCAGGCAGGCGTCGAGGACGCCCTCGCGGGTCAGCCCGCCGCCGACGAACACGACGTCGGGCCGTTCCAGCCCGGCCAGTACGTCCGGCGCGGGACCGGTCACCACCCGCAGGCCGGGGACACCGAGCGCCGCGGCATTGGCGGCGACCCGGTCGGCGCGCTCGGGGCGGGTCTCGACGGCGATCGCGCGGCACCGCGGGTGCGCGCGCATCCACTCGATGCCGATCGACCCGGACCCGGCGCCGATGTCCCACAGCAGCTCCCCCGCGCGGGGCGCGAGGTGGGCGAGGGTGACGGCGCGGACCTCGCGCTTGGTGAGCTGACCGTCGTGGTCGTAGGTGTCGTCGGGCAGGCCGGGTGCCTCCCCCGGCGGGACGAGCCCGGCGTCGGGGACGCACTCGAGCGCGACGACGTTCAGCGCGTCCGCGTCGCCCCGCCAGGCCGCGGCGGTGGCGGACACCCGGCGCTCGTCGGGCGCACCGAGCCGCTCCAGCACCGTCATCCGCGAGTCGCCCCATCCGGCGCCGGCGAGCAGCCCGGCGATCTCGGTGGGTGACCCGGCTCCGGCCGAGAGCACGACCAGCCGGGCGCCCGGGGCCAGCGCCCGGCGCAGCGCGTCGAGCGGGCGGCCCACGACGCTCAGCACCGCCACGTGCTCCGAGCCCCAGCCCAGCCGGGCGCAGGCCAGCGCCACCGACGACGGGTGGGTCAGCACCCGCAGCCGGTCCGGCCCGGCGACGCGGGCCAGCGTGGCGCCGATCCCGAAGAACATCGGGTCGCCGGAGGCGAGCACCGCGACGCGCCGGTCGGCGAGGGAGTCGAGGATCCCCGGCAACGCCGGGACCAGCGGCGACGGCCACGCCCGCCGGTCCCCCGCCACGTCGGCGGGCAGCAGGTCGAGCTGGCGGGGCCCGCCGAGCAGCACCTCGGCGTCGCGGAGCGCGTCGCGGTGGGTCTCCGGCAGCCCGGCCCAGCCGTCGGCGCCGATCCCGACGACGGTGAGCGGGTCACCCACCGGTCTTGTCCGTGACCCCGGCGGCGTCGAAGGTGGCGACGTCGGCCATCGCCCGCGCCGCGCCCTGCAGCACCGGCAGCGCGAGCAGCGCGCCGGTGCCCTCGCCGAGGCGCATGTCGAGCTCCAGCAGCGGCGCGAGGCCGAGGTGGTCCAGGGCGAGCGCGCCGCCCGGCTCGGCGGAGCGGTGCCCGCCCAGGCAGTAGCCGACGACGTCCGGCGCGAACGCGGCGGCGACCAGGGCGGCGGAGCCGGCGATGACGCCGTCGAGCACCACCGGGACGCGCAGCGCGGCGGCGCCCAGGACGAACCCGGCCAGCCCCGCGTGCTCCAGCCCGCCGACGGCGGTGAGCACCCCGAGCGGGTCGGCCGGGTCGGGCCGGTGCAGCTCCAGGGCGCGGCGCACGACGTCGGCCTTGCGGGCCAGGGTCTCGTCGTCGACGCCGGTGCCGCGCCCGGTCGCGACGGCCGGGTCGGCGCCGGTGAACGCGCACACCAGCGCGGCCGCGGCGGTAGTGTTGGCGATGCCCATATCCCCGGTGAGCAGGCAGCGGTTCCCGGCGGCGACCAGGTCGCGGGCGACCTCGATGCCGTGCTCGAGCGCGGCGCGGGCCTGCTCGCGGGTCATGGCCGGGCCGGTGGTCATGTCGGCGGTGCCGCGGGCGACCTTGCGGGGCAGCAGGCCGGGCACCGGGTCGAGCCCGGCGGCCACCCCGACGTCGACGACGAGGACCTCCGCCCCGAGCTGGCGGGCGAACGCGTTCACCACCGCACCGCCCGCGGTGAAGTTCGCGACCATCTGTGCGGTGACCTCCTGCGGCCACGGGGTGACGCCCTGGGCGTGCACGCCGTGGTCGCCGGCGAAGATCGCGACCGCGGCCGGGGACGGCACCGGCGGCACCTCGGCCCCGGCGATCCCGGCGAGCGCGACGGCCACGTCCTCCACCCGGCCGAGCGCGCCACGCGGCTTGGTCATCCGGTCGAGCCGGTCGCGGGCCGCGGCCCGGGCGACCCCGTCGACCGGTGCGACGGCGTCCACGGTGGACTCCAGCAGGGCGGTGGGCGCGGCGCCGGGCAGCCCGCGGGCGCCCCAGGTGTCCTGGTGCACCGCCCAGTCCAGCGGGCGCCGCCGGGCCCAGCCGTGCTGTTCCAGCTCGGGCCGGTCGGGGAAGGCGTCGACATGGCCGACGCACAGGTAGGCGACGACCTCGACGTGCGCGGGCAGCCCGAGCAGCGCGCCGAGCTCGGTGAGGCCGTCGTCGCCGAAGAACGACACCCAGCCGACCCCGAGGCCCTCGGCGCGGGCGGCCAGCCACAGGTTCTGCACCGCGAGGGCGGCGGAGTACGGACCCATCTCGGGGCGTTCGTGGCGGCCGAGGGTGTGCCGGCCGCCGCGGGTGGCGTCGGCGGTCACGACGACGTTCAGCGGGGTCTCGCGGATCGCCTCCACCCGGATCGCGCGCAGCGCCTCGGCGCGGGCGGCGGGCAGCGACGCGGCGTAGCGGTCGCGCTGGGCGGAGACGAGGGCGTGCACGCGCTCGCGGACGCCCGCGTCGCGGACCAGGACGAAGTCCCAGGGCTGGGAGAACCCGACGCTCGGGGCGGCGTGCGCGGCCTGCAGGACGCGGGTGAGGACCTCGTCGTCGACCGGGTCGGGCCGGAAGCCGGTGCGTACGTCGCGGCGGGAGTGCAGGACGTCGTAGAAGTCCGTCACGTCGGCATTCCTCCTGCGGTACACGGCTCGGCGACGGATGAGACGACCACACGTCCGTAGAGGTGGTCAACTGTCCCTTCGGGTCGGTCGGGCACCTCACATGCCGGATGGGGCATGCTCGACGACCGTGCTCTGCCCCTGCGGTACCGGCCGCCCCGAGGACACCTGCTGCGCCCCCGTGCTCGCCGGGCGCCCCGCCGCCACGGCGGAGGCGCTGATGCGCAGCCGCTACACCGCCTTCGTGCGGGGCGACCGTGCGTACCTGCTGGCGTCGTGGCACCCGTCGACGCGGCCGCGACGGCTGCGGCTGGAGCCGGGGTCGGTGTGGACGGGGCTGGAGATCGTGGCGCGCTCGGGCGGGACGATGTTCTCCACCGACGGGACCGTCGAGTTCCGGGCCCATCGGACGGACGGGGTGCTGGCCGAGCGCAGCCGGTTCGTCCGGGAGGACGGGCGGTGGTTCTACGTCGACGGGGACGTGGAGTAGGTAACACCCCGTCCCCCGGCGACGACTCCGCGTGGACTCACGGGTGGGGGACGGACGGTTGGCACGGCACAAGGAGCGCGGCCCGGACGGGCGGTTCGTGAAGGCGGGCACGGGCGTCGGGGCGTTGCTGCTGGCCCTTTGGCTCGCCGTGTCCGGCGGAGGCCTGGGCGGCGGCGCCGCCGGTGGGGTCGCCGGGTCGGGTTCGTCGGCTGCGGCAGGCTCCTCGGGGTCCGGCGCATCGGCCTCGCGGAGCGTCCGGGCGAAGAACCGCAGCCAGGACGGGACGGCACGACGGCTGTTCCGCGCGGGGCGGGAGGTGCATCGCCTCGGCGGCGACGTCCGGACCGACTGCGGGTCCGTGTCCTACGGTCGCGTGCGCGACTTCTTCGTCGGGACCCCGTGTGTCGGGGTCGGCCGGGCGTCGTTCGAGGTGCGGGAGGGTGGCGCGCGGGTGGTGGTGGCCGTCGCCGCGGTCGAGATGCCCGGAACGGCCGACGCGGTGGGATTGAAGCGCCTCGTCGACACCTACGGCACCGGCAACGTCCGGGAGCTGCGGACACCGCGTGGGGTGCGCTGGACGGGGCGCCACTACACCTCGGGGCGCGATGACGTGACGGTCGTGAACGCCCAGGCCGAGCCGATCGGTGCCTCCGCCGTGGCAGCGCGGCTGGCCGACGCGGTGGCCCGCGACGCCGCCCGGAGCTGAGGTCCGGGATACCGGGGACGGCGAACGGCCCTCCACCTGCGGCGACCGAACTTGTATCGAACATGTGTTCGATTATACTAGGTGGCGTGACCGTGACCCACGAGCCTCCCGTCCACGCCCCCGGCGTGGACGGGCGCGGGTTCGCGTCCGGTGAGCTCGCGCTGCTGCGGCTCCTGATCGACCAGGTCGTCGACGACGACGTCTCCGTGCTCTCCGAGGCCGACCTGATCGACCAGATCCGGCAGATCGAGTCCCTGCAGTCGTCCCTCGCCGCGCTCCAGGCGACGCGCATCCGGGCGTTCGCCCAGGCACACGTCGAGAACAGGCTCACCGACGACCGCGCCGACGCCGACGAGCTCCATCGCAGTGTGGTCGCGCAGGTCCAGCTCGCCTGCCGCGTCTCCACGGCCGAGGCCCGCACCCGGGTGGCGAACGCCCGGGACCTGTACGCCGGGTTCGGTCGTGTCCGGGACCTGCACATAGCCGGGCAGCTCAGCGCCGCGAAGGTCTCCGCGATCGCACTCGAATGCCGTGACCTCGATGCGCGCCGGCGCAGGCAGGTCGATGCCTGTCTCGCCCTGCACGACCTGACCCGCCTGGGCATCGGACGGCTCCGCGCGATGACCCGCCGGCTGGTCGCCGAGATCGCCCCCGACCGGTTCCGCGCCCGCGTCCACACCGCCCGAGCCGAACGCCGGGTCACGCTGCGGCCGGCGCCGGACGCGATGAGCTACCTGACCGCCTACGTGCCGGTCGAACAGGGCGCCGCCTGCCTCGCCGCCCTCCAGAAAGCCTTCGTCGAGGTCCAGGTCAACCCCGCGCCGCTGACCCGCACCCGCGGACAGGTCCTCGCCGACACCCTCGTCGAACGCGTCACCGGACAGACCACCGCCACCGCGGTGAACCTCGAGGTCCAGGTCACCGTCCCGGTCCAGGCCCTGCTCGACCCCACCTCCCCGCTCCCCGCGGAGATCCCCGGCCTCGGGCCCGTCCCGGCCGATCTGCTCGCCACCTCCGACGGGACGAAGGCGCTGCGCCGGCTGCTCACCGACCACGGTCTGGTCACCGGCGGCGACTCCCGCCGACGCACCTTCACCGGCCTGCTCGCCACCCTGGTGAGGGCCCGTGCGGAGAACCGGTGCACCGAGCCCTACTGCGACGCACCGATCCGCCACCTCGACCACATCCACCGCACCGCCGACGGCGGCCGCACCGAGCTGGACAACGGGCGGGGTGTGTGTGAGTTCCACAACCACGTCCGCGAACAACCCGGCTGGCACGTCGCCCGTGGACCCGCCGGGGTCACGACCACCACCCCCACCGGACACACCTACCTCGCACCCGACCCACCGTGAGCCGCGTCGCGACTGTCGCCGGTGCGGCGACGCGGCTAGCGTGCCGGGACGTGGATCATTCCCCGCTCGGCGACGACCCCACCGGCGGACCGCTGGACGGCGTGCTGGTCGCCGACTTCTCCCGCGTCCTCGCCGGGCCCTACGCCACGATGATGCTGGCCGACCTCGGCGCGACGGTGATCAAGGTCGAGGGTCCCGGCGGCGACGACACCCGCACCTGGAAGCCGCCGGTGGTCAGCGACCCCGAGCAGGGCGACATCTCCACCTACTACCTGTCGATCAACCGGAACAAGCGGTCCGTGGTGCTCGACCTGACCGACCCAGGCGACCTCGCGGCGGCACGCGAGCTGGCGCGGCGGGCCGACGTCGTCGTCGAGAACTTCCGGCCGGGCGGCGCGGCGCGGTTCGGGCTGGACCACGACAGCGTCTCGGCCGGCAACCCCGGGGTCGTGTACTGCTCGATCACCGGGTTCGGCGCCCGCGGCGGCGCCCACCTGGCCGGCTACGACCTGCTCGTCCAGGCGGTGTCCGGGCTGATGAGCCTGACCGGCGACGTCGACGGGCCGCCGTTCCGCGCGGGGGTCGCGGTGTTCGACGTCCTCACCGGCCTCCACGCCGCACTCGCGGTCGGCGCGGCGCTGCGGCACCGCGAGCGGACCGGGCAGGGCCAGCTGCTGGAGACCAACCTGCTGTCGGTCGCGATGTCCACCCTGGTCAACCAGACCGAGGCCTACGTCGCCGCCGGCGCGGTCGGCCGCCGGATGGGCAACGCCCATCCCAGCGTCTTCCCGTACCAGCCGATGCCCACCGCGGACGGTGACCTCATCGTCATCGCCGGCAACGACGGCCAGTTCCGCAAGCTCGCGACCGTCCTCGGCGACCCGGCCATGGCCGAGGACCCGCGCTTCGCGACCATGTCCGACCGGATCGGCCACCGGGAGGAGATCGAGCAGCGGCTGCGCGCCCGCCTCGCCACCCGTACCGCCCAGGAGTGGTACGACGCGATCACCGCCGCCGGCGTGCCCTGCGGCCCGATCAACACCGTCGACGGCGGTGTCGCCCTCGCCGAGGAGCTCGGCCTCGACCCGGTCGTCCGGGCCGACGACGCCGCCGCCGTCCCGACCGTCCGCAACCCGGTCACCTGGTCGGTGACCCCACCGTCCTACCGCCGCTCTCCCCCGCCGCTGGGCGCCGACTCCGCCGAGGTCCGGGCCTGGCTCGACCAGAACGGATAGCGCCACTCGCCGCCATCGGATAGTCTCAGTATCCACACAGCACCGTGACGAGGGAGTGGACCGATGGCGCCGTACACCCGCACGACCAACGAGCCGACCGACGGGCCGGTCGTCGTGTTCCTCATCGGCATGCGCTTCAACCGGCCCTGGAAGGTCCGGGCCTGGCTGCCGGTGGTGAGCGCGATGTCCGGGATGCTGCGTGAGCTGGAGCGCGACCCCGCCCACGGGCTGCTCGGGACCCGCCCGGGGATCGGCCCCGGCGGCCCGTTCCTCGTGCAGTACTGGCGCGATCGCGAGTCCCTCTACGCCTACGCGAGCGACACCGCGGCGACGCACCGGCCGGCCTGGGCCGCATTCAACCGCCGCGCCCGCCGCTACCCCGGCGCCGTCGGGATCTGGCACGAGACCTTCGTGGCCGGGGAATTCGAGACGATCTACGGCGACATGCCGCCGTCGGGGCTGGCGAAGGCACTGGGCGTGCGGGAGATCGACGCCGCCACCGACGGCGGCCGCCGCCGGCTCGACGCCTCACGACACGCCGCCTGACGTCTCGTGTTGCGGGCCGTAACGGGCCACCGGAGGATCGGCCGATGAGTTCGGGGGCGCAGACGGCGAAGCGGCCGTCGCAGTGGGCGATCTGGTTCTTCGGGGCACTCGGCGGGATCCTGTGGGGGTACGACACGGGCGTCATCTCCGGGGCGATCCTGTTCATCCCCGACGACATCCCGCTGTCGTCGCTGGAACAGGGCACCGTGGTGTCCGGCCTGCTGGTCGGCGCGATGCTCGGGGCGGGCGTCTCCGGCAAGCTCGCCGACACCCTCGGCCGGCGGCTGCTGATCCTGCTCGGCGGGATCGTGTTCGTCATCGGCACGCTCGGCGCCGCCCTCGGGGTGAACGTCGCGATGCTCGTCGGGTTCCGGTTCGTGATGGGCGTCGGCGTCGGCATCGTGTCGGTGGTCGTGCCGATGTACCTGTCCGAGCTGGCCCCGGCCCGCATCCGCGGGCGGCTGACGTCGCTGATGCAGCTGCTGGTGACCGTCGGGATCTTCCTGGCCTACGTCACCGACTTCGCCTTCGCCGAGTCCCGGGACTGGCGCTGGATGATCGGGCTCGGCGTGATCCCCGCGGTCGTCCTCGCCATCGGCATCTACACCCAGCCGGAGAGCCCCCGCTGGCTGGTCGCGCAGAAGCCCGACGGCGGCGAGGAGGACGCGCGGGTCGTCCTGGAGCGGCTGCGCGGTACCCCGGAGGCGGCCGAGGCCGAGCTGTCGGAGATCCGGGAGAGCGTGCGCGTCGAGCGGGAGAACACCGAGAAGGTCGCGATCGGGACGCTGTTCTCCCCGCGGCTGCGGCGGCTGACCCTCATCGGGATGCTGCTGGTGTTCTTCCAGAACTTCGTCGGCATCAACACGATCATCTACTACGCGCCGACCCTGCTCACCGACGTCGGCTTCGGAGCGACCGGCGCGATCGGCGCCAACGTGGGCATCGGCGCGGTGAACATGCTGATGACGCTGCCCGGGATGTGGTTGATCGACCGCGCCGGGCGACGCCCGCTGCTGCGCTGGGGCGCGGTCGGCATGTGCGTGGCGATGATCGTTCTGGCTGTCACCAACCTGGTCGGGTTGGAGCAGGGACCGCTGCTGCTCGGGCTGACGCTGGCCGGGATCGTCGTCTACATCGCCTCGTTCTCGATCTCCTGGGGCCCGGTGCAGTGGGTGCTGCTGCCGGAGCTGTTCCCGCTGCGGGTCCGCGCCGGCGCGGTCGCGTTCTGTGTGACGTTCAACTGGCTGTTCAACATGACCGTCGCGCTGCTGTTCCCGTCGCTGCTCGAGGCGTTCGGCGCGGGCTGGAACTTCCTGTTCTTCGCGATGACGACGGCGGCCGCCTACATCTACGCGACCCGGCTGCTGCCCGAGACGAAGGGCCGCAGCCTGGAGGAGATCGAGAGAAGCCTGGCCCAGCCGGTCACGGCGAAGCCGGCGTGACCGGCGGGGTGTGCGCGGTGACCTCCGGGGCCTCGTGGCGGTACGGCTCCACCGCGACCGCGCACAGCTGACCGCTGCACCCCTGCGCGAAGCCCGACGTCCCCCGGTCGCGGGTCACGGCGTTCGGGTTGCCGTGCACGCAGAGGCCGTCGTCGCCGAGCTCGGGACGGTCCGGGTCGGGACGCGGGTCCCACCATGCCCCGGTCGGCAGCTGGAGCACGCCGGGCCGGATGTCGTCGGTGACCCGCGCCGCGGCCAGACAGGCGCCCCGGTCGTTGTGGAGGCGGACGACGTCGCCGTCGCCGATGCCGAGCCGGGCGGCGTCGTCGGGGTGGATGCGCACGACCTCGCGCCCGGAGCGTTTCGACCCGGCCGAGTGGGCGCCGAAGTCGAGCTGGGAGTGCAGCCGGGTCGCCGGCTGGTTCGAGACCAGCCAGAACGGGTGCCGGTCGTCGGGGACCTCGGTCGGCTCGATCCACGCCGGGTGACCGGGGTGCTCGGGCAGTCCGAGCGCGGCGATCGGGCCGGACCCGACCTGGACGCGGCCGGACGCCGTCGGCAGCGGGTGCGCGACGGGGTCGGCGCGGAAGCGGGCCAGCACCCCGCCGTCGTCGGGGCGCTGGGGCAGCTCCAGCTCGCCGCGCTCCCAGAACTCCTCGAACGACGGCGCGTCGAGCCCGCGGTCCGCCAGTCCCTTACGGGTGCGGTCGTACATGTGGACCAGCCACTCGTGCGACGTCCGGCCCTCGGTGAAGGCCTCGCCGTGCCCGAGCCGCACGGCCAGGGCGGCGAGCACGTCGTAGTCGTCGCGGGCCTCGCCGTGCCGGGGCACCAGCTGCTTCATCGCGACGACGAGCGGGTCGGAGCTGGTGGCGCCGATGTCGTCGCGTTCGAGGGTCGTCGTGGACGGCAGCACGACGTCGGCGTGCCGCGCGGTGGCCGTCCACATCGGGTCGTGGACGACGAACGTGTCCAGCTCGGCGACCGCGCGCCGCATCCGGCGCAGGTCCTGGTGGTGGTGGAACGGGTTGCCGCCGGCCCACCACGCCATCCGCACGTGCGGGTAGGTGTGCCCGACGCCCTGGTAGGAGTAGGTCTCCCCCGGGTGCAGCAGCATGTCCGCGACCCGCGCGACCGGGATGAACGAGGTCACCGGGTTCGGCGCCCGGGAGAACGTGGGCACCGGCACCGAGTTGCGCGGGCGCCCGTAGTGCCCGAGCGACCCGAGGCCGTAGTTGAAGCCGCCGCCGGGCAGCCCGATCTGACCGAGCACCGCAGCGAGCGCCGTCCCGCCCCAGACCGGCTGCTCGCCGTGCTCGGCGCGCTGCAGCGACTGCGCGACGGTCACCAGGGTGCGGCCGTGTGCGATCCGCCAGGCCAGCTCGCGGATCGTCGCCGCCGGGATGCCGGTGACGCCCTCGGCCCACGAGGCGTCCTTCGCCGGGGCGGCGAACAGGTACTCGCGCAGCCGGTCCCAGCCGTCGCAGTGCGAGGCGAGGAAGTCGGTGTCGGCCCGCCCCGCCTCCACGACGGTGTGCATGAGCGCCAGCATCAGCGCGACGTCGGTGCCGGGCCGGATCGGCAGCCAGGTGGCGTCCACCTCCTCCGGCAGGTCCGGACGCAGCGGGCTGACCAGCACGAACACCGCGCCCCGGTCGCGGGCGGCGCGCATGGCCCCGCGCTCGACGTGCCGGCTGACCCCGCCCGCGGCGATCGCGGAGTTCTTCAGCGCCATCCCGCCGAACGCGACGACGGTGTCGGTCTGCGCCGCGACCTGGTCCCAGGTCACCGCGTAGCGGGTCACCGCGTCGAAGGTGCCCAGCACGTGCGGCAGCACCACCTCGGCGGCGCCGCCGGAGTAGGTGTTGACCGAGCGGGTGTAGCCCCCGGTCAGCGCGAGGAACCGGTGCAGCTGGCCCTGGGCGTGGTGGAAGCGCCCGGCCGACGCCCAGCCGTAGGAGCCGCCGTAGACGGCCTCGTCGCCGTGGGTGGAGCGGACCCGGTGGGTCTCCTCGGCGAGCCGGTCGAGCACGGCGTCCCAGGACACGGTGCGGTAGCCGTCGCGCCCACGACCGGGGTCACGGCCCGGGCCGCGGTCCCACCAGCCGCGGCGCACCGCGGGCGCGGCGACCCGGGCGGCGTGCCCGACGGCCGCGGGGATGTTGTCCAGCACCGGGGACGGGTCCGGGTCGCCCGGGTGCGGGCGGACCCGCAGCCTGCTGCCGTCCCACCGGGCGTGGAACACGCCCCAGTGCGCGCTGTGGGTCCTCACGTTCTCGGTCACCACCGATCACCGTAACCCGCATGCGGGGGCCCGCATACGGGAAAGCCCGTCCCATGACGACGACCGCTGAACTGCTGACCGACCACGTCGGCCGGATCGACGAGCTCGTGCGCGAGGTGGTGGACGGCCTGTCCGAGGCCGACCTCGCCCGCCGCCCGGAGGGTGCGGACGGCCCCGGCAACCCGATCGGCTGGCTGGTGTGGCACCTGCTGCGGGTGCAGGACGACCACGTCGCCGAGGCGTTCGGGTCCGACCAGGTCTGGACCGGCGAGGGCTGGGCGCAGCGCTTCGGCCTGGACCTCGACGTCGCCGACACCGGGTTCGGGCACACGTCGTCGCAGGTCGACGCCGTGCGCACGACCGCGGACCTGCTGTCCGGCTACGGCGCGGCGGTGCACGAGCGCACCGTCGGGCACCTCGCGGGCCTCGCGGACGACGACCTGTCCCGCGTCCTGCCGCCCACCTGGGGGGAGAACGTGACCCTCGGCGAACGCCTGGTCAGCGTGGTCGGCGACGACCTCCAGCACGCCGGTCAGGCGGCCTACCTCCGCGGGCTGCTCGGGGTGTGACCCCGCCCGCCACCTAGGCTGGTCCCGATGGCCACCGCACCCGCACGCGTCCCCGACCTGACCGCCCTCGCCCTGCTCCGTGACATCGCCTGCACCGGGAGCATGTCCGCCGCGGCCGAGGGGCTCGGGCTGACGGTGCAGGCCGCGTCCGCGCGGATCCGGGCCGCCGAGCAGCAGGTCGGGGGCCCGGTGCTCGAACGTGCACGCCGGGGTCGGCGGTCCAGCAGGCTCACCACCCGCGGGGTCCTGCTCGTGGAGTGGGCGGGCCCGCTGCTGGCAGCCGCATCCGATCTGGACGTCGCGGTCGCGGCGCTGCGCGACGAGCCGGCCGGGGAGGACACCGTCGTCCTGGCCGCGAACCCGGTGGTCGCGGAGTGTCTGCTGCAGGCCTGGCTGGTCGAGCTGCGCGACGGTCCGGGCGGGCGGGTCGTGCTGCGCGACACCCCGGATCCGGCGGCGGCGGTCCGGTCCGGTGACGCGGCGGTCGGTGTGGTGTCCACGCCCGGCCCGCTGGAGGACCTGCACGCGGCGACGGTGGGATCGGACCCGCTGGTGCTCGTCGTCGCCCCCGGGCACCCGTGGGCCGGGTCCGACGGCGTCGACGCCGCACAGCTGGCCGGTACCCCGCTGCTCACCCGTCCGCCCGGTGCCGGGGCCCGGCCCGCGCTGGAGTCCGTGCTCGACGCCGCCGGTGCCGGGGAGCCCGTGCCACCGCGGCGCGAGTACGCCGCGGACGCCGCCCTGCGTGCGGCGGTCCGCGCCGGTGAGGGCCCCGCGGTGCTGGGGCGGGCGGTCGTCGGCGCCGACGTCGCGGCCGGGTCGCTGGTCGTCGTCGACGTCCGCGGTCTCGACCTGACCCGGGAGTTCCGCGCCGTCTGGCGGGAGGGCACCTCGCCCCGCGGCACCGCCCGTGACCTGCTGCGGATCGCCACCGGCGGCCGGATCCGCTGACCCGGCCGGACCCGACCCGGCTCAGCCGGCGGCGGCGGTGAGCAGCGCGTGCCCGGCCAGTGCGGCCGCGACGCCGACGACCGCGCTCGCCGCCGCGTAGCCCACGGCGAGCGCGGTGCGGCCGCGTTCGAGCAGCGACAGCGTCTCCCAGCCGAAGGTGCTGTAGGTGGTGAACGCCCCGCAGAACCCGGTGCCGAGCAGCGCGGCGAACCCCGGCCCGAACAGCGGGGTCAGCGCCACCACGCCGCCGAGCACGAACGACCCGGCCAGGTTGACCACCCAGGTGCCCCACGGGAACGCCGAGGGCGTCCGCGCCTTGATCGCCGTGTCGACGAGGTAGCGCAGCGGCGCTCCGACGGCCGCACCGAGGGCGACGAGCAGCGCCGTCACCGGGCTCCTCCCCCGGCGAGCGCGCGGGTCAGGGTCGCGCCGAGCGCCGTCGCGGCGACGGCGAGCACCGGGGTGCCGACCATCAGCGCCAGCGACCCCGGCGAGCCGAACGCCGGCGCGGCGACGTCCACGGCGTAGGTGGAGAACGTCGTGTACCCGCCGAGCACCCCGACGCCCAGGGCCGGGCGGACGAGCGGGTGGGCCCGGAACCGCTCGGTGACCAGCACCATCAGCACCCCCATCAGCAGGCAGCCGGTGACGTTGATGAGCAGCGTCGTCCACGGGGCGGGCGGGCCGACGAGCCCGAGCAGCCAGCGCGCCTCGGCGCCCACCACCCCGCCGGCGGCCACCGCCGCCGGCACCGCCGGCCGGCCGGGCGCGCTCACGCGGCCGCCTCCGCCCGGGCGGCGCGCCGCGCCGTGGGCAGGCCGATCGCGGCCGCGATCAGGCAGGCCACCGCGCCCAGGGCGAGCCCGCCGCGACCGCCCCACTGCTCGCTGACCCAGCCGGCGATCGGGCCACCGATCGGGGTGGACCCGAGGAGGGCCACCGACCACAGCGCCATCACCCGGCCCCGCATGTGCGGGGCCGAGGCCAGCTGCAGCGTCGAGTTGCCGCCGGCCATGAACGCGACGCTGGCCATCCCGACCAGCCCCATCGCGGCCAGCGCGACCCACAGCGCCGGCGCGACCGCGGCCAGGCCCAGGACCAGGCCGAACAGCAACGCGGTCCGCACCAGCATCGGCACCCCGGTACGCCCGTGCCCGGCGACGACGAGCCCCCCGACGACCGCGCCGACGCCCATCGCGCCGGTGAGCCAGCCGTAGGTGGCCGCGTCGCCGCCGAAGGTCTGCGAGGCCACGACCGGCAGCACCACCGGGAACTCGTAGGCCAGGCAGCCGATCAGCGCCATCATCACCAGGGGCACCCGCAGCTCGGGGTTGTCGCGCACGTGGGCGAGCCCCTCGCGCAGCTGCCCGGGCGCCCGGGGCGCCGGAGCGGTGGGCATGAGCGCGGAGGTGTCCAGGCGCAGCAGCGAGGTCACGACGGCGACGAAGCTGACCGCGTTCACCGCGAAGCAGATACCGGTCCCGCCCGCGACGATGACCAGCCCGGCCACGGCCGGTCCGACGGCGCGCGCGGCGTTGACCAGGACCGAGTTGAGGGTGACGGCGTTGCGCAGGTCCTCGGGCCCGACCAGCTCGTGCACGAAGGTCTGCCGGGCCGGGTTCTCGACGGCCTTGTTCAGCCCGAGCACCGCGGCCAGCACGTAGACGTGCCAGAGCGCGACGGTACCGGTGAGGGTGAGCACGGCGAGTGCGGCGGCCTGCAGGCCCATCATCGTCTGCAGGCCGACCATCAGCCGTCGCCGGTCGAGGCGGTCCACCCACACCCCGGCGTAGGGGCCGAGGAGCAGGGTGGGCACGGTCTGGACGGCGACGACGGTGCCGAGCACCGCCGCGGACCCGGTCAGCTCGTACACCAGCCAGGACTGGGCGACCGACTGCATCCAGGTACCGACCAGGGAGATCGACTGGCCGCCGATCCAGAGCCGGTAGTTGTGGCCGGACAGCGCGGCGAAGGTGCGGGCGAGCGCCCGGCGGGACGCCTGGTCCGGACCGGCGCTCACCGGGCGTCCCGCAGGGCCCCGGCGAGCGCGTCGAGCGCGGGCAGCGCGGCCCGCAGCCGTGCGGCGTGGTCGGGGGTCAGGGCGTCGACGTGTGCGGCGAGCAGCCGGGTGCGTTCCTCGCGGCGTCGGCGGTGCTCGGCAGCACCGGCCTCGGTGACCGCGACGCGCACGGCGCGACCGTCGTCGGGGTCGGTGTCGCGGACGAGCAGCCCGGCGACCTCCAGCTTGCCCGCCAGGCGCGACAGCATGGTGGGGTTGACGCCCTCGACGGTGGCGAGCTCCCCCATCCCGATCGGGCCGCGGACGGCGACGGTGCCGAGTACCGACACAGCGCTGCGGGTGAGGTCGGAGCCGCGGGTGGCCCGGTCCAGGCCCCGGGCGATCCGGGCCAGGTCCGTGCGCAGCCGCGCCAGCTCGTCGGGGTCGAGGCCGCTCATGCACACTCCACATGTTTGCCTGTCGGCAAGCATATACCTGTGCAACGATCCGCGCCGCGCACGGACGGGGCGGCGCCCCGGTCAGGCGGGAGCGACCTCGGACTCGGCGGACCGGAGCCGGGACGCCAGCCGCTGCAGGTCGTCGCGGAGGCGGAACAGCTCGTCCATCGACATGCCGGTGGCCTCGATGACCTGGTCCTGCGCGGCGGCGGCGTGCTCGCGCAGCGCCTTGCCCTTCTCGGTCAGCGACACCTGCACGGTGCGCTCGTCGTCCGGGCGACGGGCGCGGGTGACCAGCCCGTGACCCTCCAGCCGGGTCAGCATCGGCGACAACGTGCCGCTGTCCAGGAACATCCGCTCGCCGAGTTCCCGCTGGGGCACCGTCTCCTCGGCCCACAGCACGAGCAGAACCGCGTACTGGCTGTAGGTCAGGCCGATGGAGTCGAGGATCGGGCGGTAGCACCCGGTCATCGCACGCGACGCCGAGTGGAGCGCGAAACAGAGCTGCTCGTCGAGCGCCAGCGGCGCAACGGTTCCGGGCTCGGTCATTCCCACAGGGTAAGCGCTCGATGTCGGGAGTTCATCCGAGCCCGCAGGATCGGCTCGGCACCGGGCTCCCGCGGACCGGTCACGACGAGGAACGGGTCCGGGGCGCGACCACCCCCGAAGCGGTCGCGCCCCGGACCCGGGGCCGACGGACCGGAGGGCTCCCCAGCGCCCGGTCCGTGCAGAAGTTCGTGTCGTTCTGTTGTGCACCCCGGATTCCCCGACTCTGCGCGCCTCAATC
Organism: Pseudonocardia sp. 2-7; assembly: GCF_056341085.1. Lineage (NCBI taxonomy): Bacteria > Bacillati > Actinomycetota > Actinomycetes > Pseudonocardiales > Pseudonocardiaceae > Pseudonocardia > Pseudonocardia sp. 2-7. The sequence goes on along the minus strand of NZ_CP094507.1, from coordinate 2,691,631 downwards.
GCAAACAGCTCCGGTTCACCCGCAGCGCCCAGTGTCGGCGCGCACCGTGACCCGGTCGCCGGTATCCCGCTGCGACAACGGGGTGACGGGGGGCGGTACGACGGCGGTACCGCGACCGCCCGTCAGCGTCGGCGGCCGGGTGGCGGGACGGGCTCGGGAGCGGTCATGTCAGGGCCTCCGTGGGAGGGTGACCCCGGGGTGTCCGCACCCGTCCGGTCCCCGGTCCGGCCGGGGCCGCGGACACCCGGAATCGCTGACGTCCGGAGGCGCCGTGCACGCGGTCCGCACCACCGCCCGGCTGCTGCTGGGCGCCTTCCTCGTCGCCGCGGGCGTCGCCCACCTGCTCGTCCCGGCCGAGTTCCTGGCCCAGGTGCCACCGTTCCTGCCCGCGCCCGGCGCGGTGGTGCTCGTGTCCGGGCTCGTCGAGATCGCGGTCGGGGTCGGGGTGCTCCTCGCACCGGCCCGGCTGCGCCCGCACGCCGGGCTGGTCGCGGCGGCGCTGTTCGTGCTGGTGTTCCCCGGCAACGTGGCGCAGTACCTCACCGGCACCGACGCGTTCGGCCTCGACAGCGACGGCGCCCGCGCGACCCGGTTGCTGTTCCAGCCGCTGCTGGTGGTGTGGGCCCTGTGGGCGTGCGGCTCCGGTGCCCTGCTGCGGCGGGGCCGCCGCCGCATCGCCTAGGACTTCTGCACGGTCCGGGCGAGGATGCCCAGGGTCGCCTTGAGCGACGCCGCGGAGATCACCGGGAACAGGTCGGAGTCGCGGTACTGCGGGTGGATGTCGGACCAGTCGCACCACGAGACGACCCGGGTCCCGCCGCCGTCGGCCTCGGCGACCGGCTCCAGCCGGTAGCCGTAGACGTGACCGACCGGCGGGCGCATGACGCCCACGATGGTCCAGGAGATCTCGCGGTCGGGCACGTAGCTCGCGATGTGCACGGTGACGTCGTAGCGGCCCATCGGGCGGTCGCCGAGCGACTCGCGGTCCATGTGCACGACGAAGGTGTCCCCGGCCGCCGAGACCGGCCCGCCCTCGGCCGACATCAACATCCCGGAGCTGTCGACGGCCACGTGCCCGCGCGGGTCGCGGAGTACGGCGAAGATCTCGGACGGGCTCGCGTCGACGATGCGCGAGGTCTCGATCCGCTGGTCGCTCATGGACCCGATCATGCCCCGTCCCGGCCGGTCCGGCCCGGGGACGGGGCACGACGGTGGCGCGATCAGGAGGCGGGGCCGACCGGGAAGCGCAGGACGGCGCCGACGCCGTCGGTGAGCGTGACGTCGTCGTCGGGGTGGACCAGCACGACGGCGGCGCCGGTCGCGGCGGCGGCGCGGACCAGGACGTTCGCGGCCGGACCGGACAGCACCGGGGTGTCGCCGACGAGTTCGTCGGCCTCCTCCCCCACCGCGGCCGGGTCGGAGCCGACGACCAGCTCGGTGCCGGGCACCGCGGCCGGGTCGACCAGCAGCGTCTCGACGGCGTGCGCGCGGGTGGCGCCGGCGACGTCGCCGAGCCCGGTGACGGCGAGCCCGTCGCCGCGCCCCGACGCGGTCGCGAAGCTCGCGACGGCGTCGCCGCGGCGGGTCTCGCGGACCTCGTCGGCGGCGGCGCGCACGGTGTCGTCGACCTGATCGGGGACCGTGCCGCCGGTGTTCTCGATCTCGGCCATGATCCCGGCCGAGGCCGGGGGCAGCTCGTCGCGCAGGCGGGCCCGGGACTCCGCGTCCCCGGCGACGACGAGCAGGCCCGCGTTGCCGGCCCGGACGGACTTCTCCACCTGCTCGGCGACGGCCTGGGCGTTGCGCTTCCAGGTCTCCTCGACCCGGGCGTCCGCGGTGCCCTCTCCGGGGCCCGCGGTGCTCGCCTTGTGGACCGGGCCGCCCGAGTCGGTCGACACCTCGGAGACCGTGCCGTCCACACCGCGGACCCGGCCACCGGTCCGGTCGACCGCGACGACGACGGTCGCCACGTCCTCCCCCACGGCGCCGAGCACGCCCAGCAGGTCCGGGACCGCACCCCAGGCCGCGGTCCCGCGCTCGGGCGGGAACTCGGTGTGCCGGTCGAGCAGGACCCGCGCGGCGTCGGCGACGAGGACCCGCCCGGCCGTGCCGTCGGGGGCGTCGGCGGCGGTCACGGCCTCGTCGAGCACGGCGAGCGCCGACTCGTCGGCACCGTCGTCGGCCAGGCGCTCCCGCAGCTCGCGCCAGCGCAGGCGGTACTGCTCGGTGGCGTCGGCGGTGTCGTGCGTGGCATCGAGCACGACGGTCGCGAAGGGACCGTCGCTGTCGTTCAGGGTTCGGATCCAGTCGGTACGCATCCCCCCGCACCTTCCCGGCACACACGGCGGCAAACCTGGCGCGGCGGCTCAGGTGGACCAGGCTCCCGCGGCGTCGGCGAGGGCGTCGACGACCTCACCCGGCAGCGGCCCGGCACCCCGGGCGGCGGCCGAGAGCGCCCCGGTCACCCGGCCGTCGTGGCGCAGTGCGACCGCGACCGCCGTCGCGCCGGGCAGCAGGGCGCCGCTCGCGCCGCGTTCGAACCCGTCGGCGCGGATCCGGGCGCAGGTGTCGAGGAGCGCGGCGGCGGCGCCGGGATCATCCTCGTGCGCGGCGAGCGCGACCCGTTTGCGTTCGGCCGGGCCGAGGTGGGCGAGCAGGACCCGGCCGGCCGCGGTGTCGGGCAGCGGCGCGCGGACCCGCGCCGACAGCGCCACGTCGAACCCCTCGTCGGCGCCCGCCCAGTCGAGGTAGACGGCGTCGTCGCCGATCCGGGCGGCGAGCAGCACCGGCAGCCCGGTGTGCCGGGCGAGCTGGTCGAGCGCCTCGTGCGGGATCGCCGGGACGGGTGGTTCCCCCGCTCTCGCCGCGAGCATCCACGGCGCGGGGCCCAGGGTGTACCGACGGTCGCGCTCGTCGAGGTAGCCGGTGGCGACCAGGCCGTCGACGAGTTTCTGCACCGAGGACACCGGGGCGCCGACGCGGCGGGCCAGCGCCGACAGGGAGCTGCCGTCGGGCCGGCGGGCGGCGGCCTCCAGCAGACCGGCCACCCGGTCCACGGTCCGGTGGTGGTTACGCATATGGGTAAGGCTAGCTCGCAGGAGCGAGAGAAGTTAGCCATGCTCATGGAGAACGTGATGGGGACCGACCGAGGGGAGCACGACATGGGTGGCGCACTGGACGGGCTGCGGGTGATCGACCTGGCGTCGGTGGTCATGGGCCCGTACGCCTGCCAGATCCTGGGCGACCTGGGCGCCGAGGTGATCAAGATCGAGCCGCCGGCCGGGGACATGACCCGCCGCACGCTGCCGCAGCGCAACCCCGGGATGGGCGCGCTCGCGCTGAACGTGAACCGCAACAAGCGCTCGGTGGCGCTCGACCTCAAGACCGACGCCGGCCGCGCGGTGCTCGACGACCTGCTCGACACCGCCGACGTCCTCGTGACGAACATGCGCCCCGGCGCGCTGGACCGGCTCGGGCTCGACCCCGGGCGGGTCGCCGAGCGCTTCCCGCGCCTGGTCCAGGTCCGCGCGCAGGGCTTCCGCAGCGACTCCGAGCTCGCCGACCGCGCCGCCTACGACGAGATCGTGCAGGCGTCGTCGGGGATGGTGGACCTGATGCGCCGGGCGACCGGCACCCCCTCCTACGCGCCGACGATCCTGGCCGACAAGGTCTGCGCGCTGACGATCGCCTACTCCACACTGGCCGCGGTGATCCACCAGCGGGCCACCGGCGAGGGGCAGCTGGTCGAGGTCCCGATGACCGACACACTGCTCGCGTTCAACCTGGTGGAGCACCTGTCCGGGCACACCTTCGTGCCCGCGGAGGGCCCGACCGGGTTCAACCGGTCGATGGCCGCCGGGCACGAGGCCGTCGCGACGAAGGACGGCTGGGCCTGCATCCTGCCCTACACCCCGCGCAACATCGCCGACTTCTTCACCGCGGCCGGCCGCGACGACCTCGCCGCCGACGAGCGGTTCGCCACCTCCGCCGCGATGGCCGCGCACCAGCCCGAGCTGTACGCGCTGATCGGCGAGCTGGCCCCCCGGCGCACGACCGACGAGTGGGCGCAGCTGTGCGCGCAGTACTCGGTCCCGTTCGCGCCCGTCCTCGCCGTCGACGACGCCGAGACCGACCCCTACGTCACCGACGGCGGCCTGCTCACCGAGGCCGAGCACCCCACCGAGGGCCGCTACCGGTCCATCGGCTTCCCGGTCCGGTTCACCGCCACCCCGGGCGGGATGCGCACCCCGGCCCCCGCGCTGGGCGCCGACGGCGCCGACGTGCTGCGCGAGCTGGGCCGCACCGACGACGAGATCGCCGCGCTGGTCGCCGACGGGGTGCTCGCCCGATGAGGGCCGCCGACGTCCTCGCCGCCGGAACCACCCCGCTGACCGCGCCCGCGTTCACGCCGGGATCGCACCGGTTCACCGACCGCGAGTACCTGAACGTCGTCTACCGCACCGATCCCGACGCGTTCCGTCGCGCGCTGCCCGAGCCGTTGGTGGCCGGGGAGCCGCTGGTCCGGTTCGAGGTCATGCACATGGGCGACGTCGACGGCTTCGGCCCCTACACCGAGTCCGGGCAGGCGCTGGCGTGCTCCTTCGACGGCGAGGACGGTGAGTACCTGCACGGCATGTGGCTGGACAACGCACCGGCGACCTTCGCCGGGCGCGAGCAGAGCGCCTACCCGAAGGCGTTCGGCACACCACGACTGGGCGTCGAGGACGGCGCGCTCGTCGGCACCCTGCACAAGGGCTCGCTGCCGGTGGCCGTCGCGACCATGGCCTACCAGCACACCGAGCTCGATCCGGCGGAGGCCGCCGCGCAGGTCGGCGTGCCGACCTTCATGGTCAAGCTCGTGCCGGGCCGATCCGGACCGGTCGACGCCCGGCTGGTCCGCACCCGGATCACCGGCCTGACCGTGAAGCGGGCGTTCACCGGACCGGCCCGGCTGCAGCTGTTCGACCACGTCCTCGCGCCGCTGGCGGACCTGCCGGTGCGCGAGATCGTCTCCGCATCACACGTGCTGACCGACCTCACGCTCGCGCCGATCACCACCGTGCACGACTACCTGGAGGAATCGTGAGGATCACCGAGATCGGTGCCGGCACCATCGGCGTCTCCTGGACCGTGCTGCTGGCCGCGGCCGGACACGACGTCGTCGTCACCGACCCGCGGCCGGACCTGGCCGAGGTCGTCGACGCCGGTGTGCGCCGGTTCGGGTCGGCGGACCTGCTCGAGCGGGTCGCCTGCGAACCGGACCTCGCCCGCGCCGTGGCCGGTGCCGACGTCGTCCAGGAGCAGGGACCCGAGCGCCTGGAGGTGAAGCAGGACATCTGGGCGACCGCGGCCGCGCACGCCCCCGCCGGTGCGCTGCTGCTCAGCTCCACCTCGGGGATCCTGCCCACCGACGTCGCCGCCCGGCTCGACGACGACGCCGCCGCCCGGTTGCTCGTCGCGCACCCGTTCAACCCGCCGCACGTCCTGCCGCTGGTGGAGCTCATCGCCGGCAGGCGCACCGCGCGCGACAACGTCGCGCGGGCCGCGGAGTTCCTGCGCTCGGTGGGCAAGGACCCGGTCGAGATCCACAAGGAGGTGTACGGCTTCGTCGGCAACCGGCTGCAGTCGGCGCTGTTCCGCGAGGCCGTCTCCCTCGTCCGTGACGGTGTGGTCTCCCCCGCCGAGCTCGACCGCGTGGTCACCGGGGCGCTCGGTCCGCGCTGGGCGACCGGCGGACCGTTCCTGAGCTTCCACCTCGGCGGCGGCGACGGCGGCCTGCGCCACCTGCTGGAGCACCTCGGCCCGGGGATGGCGCGCCGATGGGCCGACCTGGGGGACCCCACCCTCGACCCGGACACCGTCGAGGCGATCAGCACCGCCACCGAGGACGCCTACGGCCCCAGCCGCGAGGCCCTCACCACCGCACGCGACCGCGCCGAGACCTCCGTGCTCGCCGCCCGGTCGGAGATGGAGGAGTCATGACCGCACCGCTTCCCGCCGACCTCTTCGGCTACGTCGACCTGCTCGCCCCCGAGGAGCAGCAGATCCTCTCCCGGGTCCGCTCCTTCGCCGAGGAGCAGATCGCCCCGATCGCCGACGCCTGCTGGGACCGCGCGGAGTTCCCGCACGATCTGCTCCCGGGGTTCGCCGAGCTCGACGTCGTCGGGCTGGCGCGGGAGTGGCCGGACCGGCCCGCCTACTCGCGGCTGCTCACCTCGTTCGTGTCGATGGAGCTGTCCCGCGTCGACCCGTCGATGGCGACCTTCTTCGGCGTGCACGCCGGGCTCGCGCTGACCTCGATCGACCTGTGCGGGTCGCAGGAGCAGAAGGACCGCTGGCTCCCTGCCATGCGCCGGATGGAGAAGATCGGCGCGTTCGCGCTGTCCGAGCCGCACGGCGGGTCCGACGTCGCGGGCGGGCTGGAGACCACCGCCCGCCGCGACGGCGACGAGTGGGTGCTGGACGACGCCAAGCGCTGGATCGGCAACGGGACCTTCGCCGACCTGGTGATCGTGTGGGCCCGCGACGTGGCGGACGACTCGGTCAAGGGCTTCGTCGTCGAGAAGGACATGCCCGGGTTCACCGCCACCAAGATGGAGGGCAAGCTCGCGCTGCGCACCGTGCAGAACGCCGACCTCACCTTCGACGGCGTGCGCGTGCCGGAGGCGAACCGGCTGCCCGGCGCACAGAGCTTCGCCGACACGAACCGGGTACTGCGGGTGACCCGTGGCGGCGTCGCCTGGAACGCGGTCGGCGCGATGGCGGGCGTGTTCGAGCTGGCCCGTGACTACGCCGTCGAACGCGTCCAGTTCGGGCAGCCCATCGCGTCCTTCCAGCTGGTCCAGGACCACCTCGTGTCGATCCTGGGCGCCGTCGTCGCCTCGCTGGGGATGGCGGTCAGGGTCGCCCAGATGCAGGACGACGGCACCTTCCGCGACGAGCAGGCGGCCCTGGCCAAGCGACAGGCCACCCTGATGCTGCGCGACGCGGTCGCCCGGGCCCGGGAGGTGTTCGGCGGCAACGGGATCCTGCTGGAGAACAAGGTCGGCCGGTTCTTCAACGACGCCGAGGCCCTCTACTCCTACGAGGGCACCAAGGAGATCAACACCCTGGTCGTGGGGCGCGCGGTCACCGGGATCGGGGCGTTCGTGGGACGGAGGCCCGCGAAGCACTGAGTACCGCCAGGGCGTCGCGCAGCGCCCGCAGCCCGGTGACGGCGGGGTCGTCACCGGGCAGCGCCGCGAGATGGGCGTCGACGCACTCCCGGTACAGGCCCCCCAGGTGGTCGGTCAGCAGCGTCCAGGCCGCGACCCGTTCGCCGAGCGCCCCGTCGCGCCACCGCAGGGCGGCCCGGGCCAGGTCGCGGTGGGCGCCGTCGTAGGAGGCGACGGCGGCGTCGTTGCGGCCGATCTCCCCGGTCGTGAGGGTGTGCAGGAACCGGACCGGGAACAGCACCGTCTTGGTGACCGTGCGCAGCCCGCGGGCCAGCAGTGCGGCCGGGTCGGCGACCCCGGCGAGCCAGGCGTCGTCGACCCGCTCGACGAGGAACCCGGCCGAGCCGCGGACCAGCTCGTCGTGGCCGGGCGGGACGGCACCGTCGCGGACGTCGGTGCCGTGGCGCAGCACGCCGGAGTCGAGCAGGTCGAGCCGGTCGACGGCGGGCAGGCGGGCCGGTCGGCGCCCGGTGCCGTGGCGCACGGTGTCCGGGTCGGCCCAGAACACCGAGAGCCGCTCGGCGAGCCCGTCGGTGCCCGCGGCCGCGTCCCGGGCCGCGGCGACGACGTCGTGCACCCGCGAGGCCGTGCCGCCGCCGGTCTCCCGCAGCACCAGGGCCAGGTCGACGTCGCTGACGGCGGGGGCGAACCCGCCGTGCGCGAGGCTGCCGAGCGTGTAGGCCGCCACCAGCTCGCCACCGAACTCGCGGCGGGCCGCGTCGGTCGTGGCGGCCAGCACCGCCTCGCCCCGCTCGTCGTCCGCCACCGGTCCAGCCTGCCACGCGGGGCCGTCGGACGACCGCCGGACGAACCGGAGGGCCCACCCGTCCCGCCACGGGTTGCGCACCACCGGCTCCCGGGGATGATCACCGCGTGCTCTACATCGGACCGGTGGAGATTCCCGGGTCGGACGACCACGAGGGGTTCGTCAGCGCGGACACCGCCGACGGCCGCGCGACGGGGATCTGGAGCGACGCACGCCGCGCCCCGGCCGTGGCCTACCGCGCGGCCTGCGAGTGCGGGTGGCGCGACGACGTGGCGTTCGTCCCGGACCGGCTCGGCCACTCCGCGGCGCTGCGCGCGTTCGTGGACCACCACTTCACCCCGGTCACCGGCTCCCCCGCGCTCGACCCGGTGCGGCACTTCCTCCCGGCCTGGGCCGCCGTCGTCGGCGCGCGGGAACTCGCGCCCGCGATGGCCTGAACGCCCGGTTCGTGCACCTGCGGCCGGTTGTCGGCAGACTGCGAGGATGTCCGCCCCACACCGCCACGCCGCCCCCGACGTCACCCGCTCCACCCCCGTCCTGGCCCTGCGGGTGCTCGCGACCGCGTCGGTCGTCGTCCTGGCCTGGCAGTTCGTGACCGCCGCCGGCCTGTTCACCGGCGGCGACGTCGGCCCGCACGGCACCGGCGCGATCGTGCTGCACGTCGTCACCGGGCTCGCCGCGGCGGCCGCGGTGTGGCTCTGTGTCGTCACCGCCGGAGCGTGGTGGCCGTCGGTCCTCGCCGCGGCTGTCTTCGCGTTCACCTTCGTCCAGGCGTGGTTCGGCGACATCGCGGGGCTGATCGTGCACGTGCCCGGGGCGATGGCACTCGTAGCCGGGTCGGTGTGGCTGGTCGCCTGGTCGTTCCTCCGGGCCGGCTGACCGGCCCGGACGGCCGGTGACGTGGGTCACCCGAACCACGTGGCCGCTCCGTCCGAACCCGACCGGGGTGGTCTGTCCGATTCGGCGCGCGCGATCACGACGCCCCCCATACCCTCGACAGACCCGGCCCGGTCGTGCCCTCGGCCCCCGACCGGGTCCGGACGCCGACGTCCGGCCGCTCACCACCCCAGGCGACCCGACGGGAGGCCGCGCGATGTTCGTGGAGACCGGGCAGGACCGGCGGCTCGAGCACGTCCCCACCCACCCGGACTGGGTCGCGGAGATCCGCGGCCGGGTCCGGGCCCACGTCGACGAGACCGTGCGGCTCCGGTGCGCCGAGCACGTGCACTCGATGCGCGGTGCGGACTTCGTCGCCGGGGTCCTGAGCGACTTCGTCGGCCGAGGCAAGTACCTGCGGTCGATGTTCGGCTACCTGGGCTGGCGGGCCGCGGCCCCGGACTCCCCCGCCGCGTTGGCGGCCGTGTCCGGGCTGGAGCTGCTGCACGCCTTCGCCCTGCTCCAGGACGACGTCATGGACCGTTCGCAGTTGCGCCGCGGCCGGCCGACGGTGCACGTCCAGCTCGCCTCCTGGCACCGCGGCCAGGGCATGTCCGGCTGCCCGGACCGGTTCGGCGAGTCCGGCGCGGTGCTGCTGGGCGACCTGTGCCTGGTGTGGGCCGAGCAGGCGATGCGTGAGAGCGGGCTGCCGCGTGCGGTGCTCGACCGCGGCTGGCCGCGCTACGACGAGATGCGCTCGGAGCTGGCCGTCGGGCAGTTCGCCGACCTGCTCAACGAGGCCCGCCGCGTCCCCACCCTCGACGAGGTGATGGACGTGCTGCGCCGCAAGTCCGGCAACTACACCGTCCGGCGTCCGCTGGAGCTCGGCGCCGCGATGGCCGGGGCCGCACCGGAGCTGCTCGCGGCACTCGGCGACTACGGGACGATGGTCGGCGAGGCCTTCCAGATGCGCGACGACGTGCTGGGCGTGTTCGGTACCGACGCCACCGGCAAGTCCGCGGGCGACGACCTGGCCGAGCGCAAGGCCACCAGCCTGGTCGTGCTGGCCCGCGAGGTCGCCGGACCGGCCACCCGGGGCGCCCTCGACGCGCTGCTGCACGGCTCCGACGAGGCCGACGGCCCGGTCGACGTCGCCGCGGCGCGGGTGGCGATCGAGTCGACCGGGGCCCGCCGCCGCATCGAGGAGCTCATCGCCACCCGGGTCCAGGGTGCACTGCGGCTGGTCGACGGCGCGGTCGCCGACGGGGTGCTCGGCGACGACGTCGCCGCGGTGCTGCGCGCGATGGCCGTGCGCTGCGCCGACCGGGTCTCCTGACCGGGGCCGCCCCCGCGAGTGGCTGCGGTGCAACAGGATGCGACCCGACGCGCCGTGCGACGCCGGCGGTCCTAGGCTCGCGGACATGGTCGACCGTTCCCCTTCCCGTCCCACCCGCCCCGGAACCGTCGGCCGTGCGGGCCTGCCCCGCGAGCAGGTCCCGTCGCACTTCGACGACGGCGCGGCCGACTACGACCGCCTGGTCGGGATGAACCCCGGCTACCACGACCACCTGCGCGCGTCCGCGGCCCGGATGCGGCTCCCCCGCGACGGCGCCGGGCTGCGTCTGCTCGACGCGGGCTGCGGCACCGGGGCCTCCACCGCGGCGCTGCTCGGTGTCGCCCCGCGCGCCGAGATCGTCGCCGTCGACGCCTCGGCCGGGATGCTCGAGCGCGCCCGCACCAAGCCGTGGCCGGCGTCGGTGCGGTTCGTGCACTCGACCGCCGAGTCCCTCGCCGAGAACGGGGTCGAGGGCCCGTTCGACGGGATCCTCGCCGCCTACCTGCTGCGCAACCTCGACGACCCGGACGCCCAGCTGCGCCGCTTCCACGACCTGCTGCGCCCGGGCGGGGTGCTCGCACTGCACGAGTACTCGGTCGCCGACTCCCCCCGCGCCCGGCTGTCCTGGCACGCGGTCTGCTGGGGGATCATCGTGCCGCTCGGCCGGATGACGACCGGCGAGACCGCGCTGTACCGGCACCTGTGGCGCAGCGTGAACACCTTCGACGGCATCGGCCGCCTGCGCGACCGGGTGCGCGCCGCCGGGTTCGACGCCGTGCACTCCGAGACCATGACCGGCTGGCAGAACGGCGTCGTGCACACCGTGCTCGGGACGCGGTCGTGACCGCCCGCCCGACCGACCCGCGCCGCGTCCGCCACGAGCCCGCCGGTGGCCTCGGCGACGCCGGGCAGCTGGGGCGGCGGCCGCGGGCGGTCGTCGTCGGGGGCGGGATCGCCGGGTTGGCCGCGGCGACCGGGCTGGCCGAGCGCGGCGTCGTCGTCGAGGTGCTGGAGCGCGAGCCCTACCTCGGCGGCCGGGTCGGTGGCTGGTCGGAGACCCTGCCCGACGGCACGCCGGTGTCGATGAGCCGCGGCTTCCACGCGTTCTTCCGGCAGTACTACAACCTGCGCGCGCTGCTGCGCCGCGGCGACCCCGGACTGGAGCGGCTGGTGCCGCTGGAGGACTACCCGCTCGTCGACGCCCAGGGGCGCCGGGACACCTTCCGCGGGTTGCCACGCACGCCCCCGTGGAACGCCGTGCTGTTCGCGCTGCGCAGCCCCACGTTCCGCCCGTCGGACCTGCTGCGGCTCGACGCCCGCGCCGCCGCGCCGCTGGCCGCGGTCAGCGTGCCCGGCATCTACGAGGCGATCGACCACCTCGACGCGCAGAGCTTCGTCGAGTCGATCAACTTCCCGCCCGCGGCCCGGCACCTGGCGTTCGAGGTGTTCTCCCGCAGCTTCTTCGCGCCGCCCTCGACGATGTCGGCCGCCGAGCTCGCCACGATGTTCCACATCTACTTCCTCGGCTCCTCCGAGGGCCTGATGTTCGACGTGCCCGACGCCGGCTTCGACACCGCGCTGTGGGAGCCGCTGCGCCACTACCTGACCACCCGCGGCGTCACGTTCCGGACCGGGGTCGCGGTGTCCTCGGTGGAGCGGTCCCCGGTGGACGGTGTCGGCAGTGGACGGTTCCACGTGAATCATCGCGACGGCGGCGGCAGCGAGGCGGACGCGGTCGTGCTGGCCACCGACGTGCGGGGGCTGCGCGACATCGTCGCCGCCTCCCCCGGCCTGGGCGACCCCGCGTCGGCCGTCGACGGTCCGGACGCGCTCGCCCGGTGGCGCGACGACGTCGCCGCGCTGGGCAGCGCCCCGCCGTTCCTCGTGCAACGGCTCTGGCTCGACCGGCCCGTCGACGCGACCCGGCCGCCGTTCCTCGGCACCGGCGGGCTCGACCCGCTCGACAACGTCTCCGTGCTGGACCGCTACGAGCACGACGCCGCGGGCTGGGCCGCCCGGCACGGCGGGTCCGTCGTGGAGCTGCACGCCTACTCCGCGGCTCCGCCCCCGGGCGTCGACGACGACACCTGGACCGCCGACCTGCGCCAGCGCTCGGTCGCCCGGCTGCACGAGCTCTACCCGGAGACCGCCGGCGCCGGGGTGGTCGGCGAGCTCGTGCAGTGGCGGGCGGACTGCCCGATGTTCGGCGTCGGCGACTTCGCGCGGCGGCCCACCGTCGCCACCCCCGTGGACGGCCTGGTGCTGGCCGGCGACGGCATCCGGATCGACCTGCCGGTCGCGCTCATGGAGCGCGCCGCGAGCACCGGCTGGCAGGCGGCGAACCGGCTGCTCGCCGGCTGGGGCCTGGCCGGCCACCCCCTCGAGACCGTCCCCACCAGCGGCCGCCTCGGTCCGCTGCGGCGCGCCGCCGAGTACGCGATGCGCACCTGACACCCGTCGAAGGACACCACGTCATGACCCTGCTCTCCCGTCTCACCGCGCACTGGCCGTCCCACTGGCCGCTGCAGCCGCTGCCGTCGCAGAAGTGGGCGGCGCAGAAGCCGACCTACGCCGGCGCGGACCCGAAGCTGATCTCGGCCGCACTGGAGCGGGCGCAGGCGCGCCCGTCGGGGAACTGGTTCGTGGTCGCCGCGAGCCGGGAGATCCGCAGCGACCGTCCGCTCGGCGTGCGCATCGGCGGGGTCGAGCTCGTCGCGTGGCGGGAGGAGGACGGGACGGTGCGCGTGGGTCCCGGCGCCTGCCCGCACCTCGGTGCGCCGATGGCGCTGGCGGCCGTCGACTGCGGCGAGCTGGTGTGCCGCTGGCACGGGCTGCGCCTGGGCGCCCGGTCCGGCCCCGGCTGGGCGGTGCACCCCGTCCACGACGACGGGGTGCTCGTCTGGGCGCGGCTCGACGACGTCGGCGGTGAGGAGCCGACCGAGGCCCCGGTCGTCCCGGCCCGCCCGGCCGGCGCGGTCCTCGACGCCGTGACCACCCTGGTCGGGGTGTGCGAGCCCGAGGACATCGTCGCCAACCGGCTCGACCCGTGGCACGGCGCCTGGTTCCACCCGTACTCGTTCCAGAAGCTGACGGTGGACTCCGCGCCCGCCGTCACCGACGTCGACGAGTCCGACGACCGCTTCCTGGTCACCGTCACCTTCAAGGTCGGTCCGGGGCTCGGCGTCCCGGTGCGGGCGGAGTTCGTGTGCCCGGAGCCGCGGACGGTGGTGATGCGCATCGTCTCCGGCGAGGGCGTCGGCTCGGTCGTCGAGACCCACGCGACCCCGCGCGGCACCGACCGCGACGGGCGGCCCCGGACCGCGGTGATCGAGGCCGTCGTCGCCGGGTCGGACCGGCCCGGGTTCTCCGTGGCCTCGAAGCTCGCCCCGGCGATCCGCCCGGCGATGGCCGCGGCCGCCACCCGGCTGTGGCGCGACGACCTCGACTACGCCGAGCGCCGCTACGCGCTGCGCGCCCGGTAGGACCGTCGGCGCAGCACGGGGCCCGTACAGCCGTCAGCCCACCGGCAGCCCGGCCGGTCCGGCCTTGCGCAGCTCCCGCGGAGGCCTCCCGAACCAGCGCCTCGACGCACGGGACAGCGCCGACTGCTCCGCCAGCCCGATCATCGCCGCGACCTGGGTGAACGGGAGGTCGGTCCGCAGGATCAGGCGCTCGGCGGTGTCCCGGCGGGCGTCGTCGACGACCTGCTCGAACGTCGTCCCCTCCACCGCGAGGTGACGCTGCAGCGTGCGGGGGTGGACCCGCAGCAGCCGGGCGACGGAGCCGATCCGCACCGGGCCCGACGCCAGCGACCGGTCGACGGCGGCGCGCACCCGGTCGGTGACGGTGCGCCCGGGCCGGTCGAAGTGGGTCTCCAGGTACTCGATGGCGATGGCGCGCACGGTCTCGTCGCCGCCGGCCAGCGGGCGTCGCACGAGGTCGGCGGGCACCCGCAGCACGGCGGCGGGCCGGTCGAAGCGGACCTCGGCGCCGAAGAACTCCCGGAAGCGGTCGGCGTCGGCGGGAGCGGTGTGCGGCAGGTGCACCGACCGCAGCCCGTAGGGCCCGCCCGACAGCAGCCCGACGATCCGGTGCAGCACCCCCACCCCCAGGTCGGCGACCTGCGGCGGGAGCGGGTCGGTGCTGCCGTACTCCAGCCCGGTCACCCCGGCGACGCCCTCCGGGTCGGCGACGGCGCCGATCGTCAGTGCCGGGCTGTGCACGTAGAGGTAGCGCGAGGCGCAGTCGAGCGCGTCGCCGAGGGTCGCCGAGTTCTGGACGGCGACGGCGAGCGGCCCGAGGATCTCCGGGCCCTGCCGCTGCGCGAGGCGCAGGCCCAGGTCGCCGCACCCGAGCTCGGCGGCCGCGGTCTCCAGCACCCGGGCCACCGACCGGGTCGGGACCAGCGCGTCCGGGTCGGTCCCCTCGACGGCGTCGATCGGGATGCGGAACCGCGCGAACAGCTCCGCTCCGTCGCCGCCCAGCTCGCCGACCAGCGCGACGAGCCCCCGCAACGCCCTCGCCCGGGTGAGTGATCCGGTGCCCATGTCGTACGAGGGTAAGTTGTTGTCGCGCCGAGTCAAGTTACTCCGGGTAGGTTTGGGGCAGACTGGATCTCGGTCGAAGAGGTAGTCAGCGCGGACGCGCCCGATGAGGAGGACCACATGACGCAGGCCGGCACGACGCCCGCTCCGGACAGCACCGCCGTCGAGCACCGCGACGTGATCATCGTCGGAGCCGGGCTCTCCGGCATCGGCGCCGCGGCCCGGCTGCACCAGGAGCTGCCCGGCAAGGACTACGCGATCCTCGAGGGCCGCGAGAACATCGGCGGCACCTGGGACCTGTTCCGCTACCCGGGCATCCGCTCGGACTCGGACATGTTCACCCTGGCCTACCCGTTCCGGCCGTGGCGCGAGCCGAAGTCGATCGCCGACGGCGCCGACATCCGCCGCTACATCACCGAGACCGCCCGCGAGTACGGCGTGACCGAGCGGATCCGCTTCGGCACGAAGGTCGTCGGTGCGTCCTGGGACTCGGCCACCGCGCGCTGGACGGTGGACACCACCACCGCGCAGGGCCCGAAGCGCTACACCTGCTCGTTCCTGTTCATGTGCTCGGGCTACTACGACTACGACAAGGGCTTCCAGCCGGAGTTCCCGGGCCGGGAGGACTTCGCCGGCACCTGGGTGCACCCGCAGTTCTGGCCGGAGGACCTCGACTACACCGGCAAGAAGGTCGTCGTCATCGGGTCCGGCGCCACCGCCGTCACGCTGATCCCCTCGCTGGCCGCGAAGGCCGGGCACGTCACGATGCTGCAGCGCTCGCCGTCGTACCTCACGGTGCTGCCCAGCAAGGACCCGGTCGCCGACCAGCTGCGCCGCTTCCTGCCCGCGACGGTCGCGCACGCCATCCTGCGGCTGCAGTACGTGACGCTGACCCAGGCGTTCTACCAGCTCGCCCGGCGCCGCCCGGAGCGTGTGAAGAAGGTGCTGCGCGGCCTCGCGCTGAAGTTCCTCAAGGACGAGTCCTACGTGGACAAGCACTTCACCCCGAGCTACGACCCGTGGGACCAGCGCCTGTGCGTCATCCCGGAGGGCGACTTCTACAAGTCGATCAACCGGGGTGACGCCTCGGTCGTCACCGACCACATCGAGCGGATCATCGAGAAGGGCATCCGGCTCCGGTCGGGCGAGGAGCTGGAGGCCGACGTGATCGTCTCGGCGACCGGCCTGTCGCTGAGCCCGCTGGGCGGCATCACGATCCACGTCGACGGCGAGCAGGTCGACATCGGCAAGACCGTCACCTACCGCGGCCTGATGCTGTCGGGCCTGCCGAACCTGGCGTTCTGCATCGGCTACATCAACGCGTCCTGGACGCTGCGCGCCGACCTCGTCGCCCGCTACGTGCCGAAGCTGCTCGCGCTGATGGACCGCGAGCGGATCGCCGTCGCCACCCCGGCACCGACCGCGTCCCCGGACCGGCCGCTGCTCGACATCGAGTCGAACTACGTGAAGCGCTCGGAGCACCTGTTCCCGCGCCAGGGCCGCAAGGACCCGTGGCGGCTGCACCAGAACTTCTTCCTCGACGCCGTCGGCCTCGGCCGCGCCGACCTCAAGCGGGACATGATCCTCACCCCCGCCTCGGCGCTGGGTGCCCGTGACGCCCGCGTCCCCACCCCGACCGCGTCCGGCATCGCCGCCGACACCGTCGCCGCACCGGCGACCGCACAGCAGGAGGTGGCCTCCTGATGGCCCGCTCACCGTTCCGCTTCGCCGAGGGCACCGCCGTCGTCACCGGTGCCGCCGGTGGCATGGGCGAGCACGTGGCCCGGCTGCTCGCCGAGCGCGGCAGCGACCTCGTGCTCGTCGACCGCGACGGCGACCGGCTCGGCACCGTCGCGTCGGCGATCCGCGCGAAGCACCCCGGCCTGTCGGTGACCACCGAGACCGTCGACCTGGCCGACCGCGACGCCGTCGACGCGCTGTCGAGCCGGATCCTCGCCGGTCACCCGGAGATCAGGCTGCTGGTCAACAACGCCGGCGTCGCGCTCGGCGGGGACTTCGCCCGGCTGACCCTCGACGAGTTCGACTGGGTCATGGACGTCAACTTCCGCGCCCCGGTGCGGCTGACCCACGCCCTGCTGCCCGCGCTGACCGCACGGCCCGGCGCGCACGTGGTCAACGTGTCCAGCCTGTTCGGGCTGATCGCCCCGCCCGGGCAGTCGGCGTACTCGTCGTCGAAGTTCGCGATCCGCGGCTTCTCCGAGGCGCTGCGCGCCGAGCTCGCCCAGGTCGGCACCACCGTCACCACGGTGCACCCGGGCGGCATCAGGACCGGGATCGCCGCCGGCGCCCGGGTCGGGGTCAACATCCCGGCCGAGGAGGCCGAGCGCGGCAAGAAGGACTTCGAGAAGCTGCTGACCTTCCCCGCGGAGAAGGCCGCCGAGCTGATCGTCGACGCGATCGCGAAGCGCCGCCCGCGGCTGCTCATCGGGATCAGCGCGAAGGTCCCGGACCTGCTGGCCCGGCTCGCCCCGGCGAACAGCATCCGGATCTTCGCGAAGCTGGTGGGCGCCTCCGGGAACGCGAAGGCGGCGCGCACGCGATGACCCTCCCGCAGACCCGCTTCGTCGATGTCGGCGGCACCCGGGTCCGGGTCCGCGAGACCGGCGACCCCGCCGGTGAGCCGGTCCTGCTGCTGCACGGGATCGGCCGCAGCCTGGAGGACTGGGATCCGCAGCACGAGTTCCTCTCCCGGTACCGGGTGGTCGCGCTCGACCTGGCCGGGTTCGGCCACTCCGACCGGGTGCCCGGCCCGGCGACGCTGGAGAAGCTCGCCGACACCGCGCTCGCCACCCTCGACGCGCTCGGCGAGACCCGCCCGGCGCACGTCATGGGCAACTCGCTCGGCGGCGCCGTCGCGCTGCTGATCTCCACCCGGCACCCCGAGCGGGTCGTCTCCCTGGTGCTGGCCGACCCCGCCGGGTTCGGTGCCGAGGTGACCCCGGCGCTGCGGGTCATCGGGGTGCCGCTGCTGGGCCGGTTCCTGCTCGGCCACCTGGACGCCAGGGCGGCGCGACGCTCGGAGCGGTCCCTGTTCGTCGACGGCTCCCTGGTCACCGACGAGCGGGTCGCCCGCGCCGTGGAGATCGCGCGGCGGCCGGAGTTCGCCCGGACCTTCGCCGAGGTCGCGGCCGAGCTGGGCACCGTCCGCGGGGTCCGGCCGGGCTGGCGGCGCGCGCTGCTCGACGCGTTCGCCCGCGCCCCGAAGCCGACCCTGGTCGTGTGGGGTGAGCGGGACCTGATCCTGCCCGCGGCCCAGCTGCGCGCGGCGGGCCGGCTCCCGCAGGTCACGACGCACGTGTTCGGCCGGGTGGGACACATGCCCCAGATCGAGGTACCCGGCGCGTTCGCGACGCTGGCGTGCGATCACCTCGCCCGGGCGGGGCGGCGGACCAGCATCTCCAGCGACAGCCGCGCCGGCACCAGGTAGGGCAGGACCACGGCGGGCGGGCCGTGCACGGTCAGCCAGGTCCGGGTACCGGCCCCGGATGGCCGCACGCCGTGGTCCAGGCTCAGCCGCACCCGGTTCAGCGGGGAGGCACTGGCGCCGAGGGCGACGTCCCAGGCCCAGGTGCGGGCGCACTCGTCGACCTCGGTGACCGCGAAGGACACCGTGACGCCGAGCGGGCCGCGGACCTGCCCGGTCACCCCGGGGCGTATCCGGTCCGCCGCGGTGTCGACACCGAGGATGTAGGGCGCCCACTCCGGCCAGCGGGCGGGCACGGCGTAGCGCTCCCAGACCTCGTCGGCGGGCTGCGGTCCGCGGGCGTGCAGTGTCAGGCGCATCGACGACGATCCTGACGGCTGCGCGCCCCCGCCGCGCGACGGGCCGGTTGCGGCCGTAGCGTCGGGTTCATGCGGATCGCCCCCTGGCTGGCCGCCCTGGTCACGCTCCCCCTGCTCGCCGCCTGCGGCACCGGCCCCAACCCGGTGACCAACGCGCTGTCCGGCGCCGAGGCCCCGGTCGCCGCGGCGGGCGCGGACCTGGTGCCGGTCACCGTGTCGGTGCCGCCCGGGGCCGCGACCGCCCCGTTCGACGAGCCCCGCGAGGCGCTCGTCCCGGCCGGGTGGACGGTGTCGGTCCTCGCCCGCGTCCCGAACGCCCGGCTGGCCGTCTGGACCCCGGACGGCGAGCTGCTCGTCTCGGTGCCCGACGACGGCCGGGTGCTGGCACTGTCGCGCACCGGTGAGCAGCGGCCGTTGCTCGACGGGCTCACCCAGCCGCACGGGCTCGCGTTCTCCCCGGACGGCGGCACCCTCTACGTCGCCGAGTCGAACCAGGTGTCGGCGTACGCCTGGGCCCGCGGCGCGGCGACCGGGCGGCGGGTCGTCGTCCCCGGCCTGCCCGATGCCAACTCCCCCGACCTGCGCGGCGCCTACGGCCACGAGCTGAAGTCGGTCACCGTCGGCCCGGACGGCGCGGTCTACGTCTCGGTCGGGTCGACCGGCAACATCTCGGTCGCCGACCGGGACGCCACTCCCCCGCGCGCGTCGATCCTGCGGATGCCGCCCACCGGCGGGCCCGCCGCGCCGTTCGCGACCGGCGTCCGCAACGGCACCGGGCTGGCCACCGCGCCCGACGGCTCGGTCTGGACCGCGGTCAACGGCCGCGACAACGTGCCCTACCCCTACGACCGGCCCTACGGCGACGCCGGCGGCTCGTCGTTCGGGAAGGTCGTCGACGCCTACGTCACCGACCATCCGGCCGAGCCACTGGCCCGGCTCACCCCGGGCCGCGAGCTGGGCTGGCCGTTCTGCAACCCGGACCCGGACACCGACCCGGGCGTCGCCGGCTCCGCGCAGGACTTCACCGACGTCGGTCTGGTCGCCGACGCCGAGCTGAACCCCGGCGGGCGCGCGATGGACTGTGCGGCGCTGGCCCCCGTGGAGCAGTCCTTCCCGGCGCACTCGGCGCCGCTGGGGCTCTCGTTCACCGACGGGGTGCTGCCCGCGCCGTACGCGGCCGGGGCCCTGGCCGGGGTGCACGGCTCCTGGAACGCCGACCCGCCGAGGGCCCCCGAGGTGTCGTTCTTCCCCTGGCGGGACGGGCGCCTCGGCGCGCAGCAGACGCTGGTCGGCGGGTTCCAGGACCCGTCCGGAGCGCGCTGGGGCAGGCCGGTCGCGGCCGTCGCCGGGCCGGACGGCGCGGTCTACGTGACCGACGACGACGCCGGTGCGGTCTACCGGGTGGCCCCGCCCGGACGGTGAGCACCCGCCCGTGACCGGGACCGCAGTCGGCCCGGCCGCCCGCGGCGCCGGGGTAGGTTCACCCCGGTCACCCGAGGGCGGACGACCGGGGAGGGTACGGGCCGATGCGGATCGTGGACTGGGCCGGCGACGACGAAGCCGGCCCGGCGGTGGTCCTGCTCGACCAGCGCGCACTGCCCGGCGCGACCGAGCACCTGTACCTGCGCACCGTCGACGAGCTGATCGAGGCGATCCGGTCGCTGGCCGTGCGCGGTGCCCCGAGCCTGGGCATCACCGGCGCCTTCGGGGTCGCGCTGGCCGCGCACCTGCACGGCACGGCGACGCCGGTCGCCGTCGCCGCGGTGCGGGCCGCGGCCGAGCGGATCGCCGTCGCCCGGCCCACCGCCGTCCCGCTGGGGCTGGGGGTGGCCCGGGCCCTGGAGGCGCTCGACGACGGCCCGGCCGCGGTGCTCGCGCAGGCCCGCGCCGTCGCCGCGGAGGCCGCGCGGGTCAACGCCGCGGCGACCGCCCGGGCCGCGGACCTGGCGCAGGAGCTGTGCGCGGACCGCCCGCTGCGGGCGCTGACGGTGTGCAACACCGGCCCCCTGGCCACCGGCGACGGCGGCACCGCGCTGGGGGCGGTCCTGCGGCTGCACGAGCGCGGCGCACTGGCCGAGGTGCTGGCGTGCGAGACGCGCCCGCTGCTGCAGGGCGCGCGGCTGACCGTCTGGGAGCTCGCCGCGGCCGGGGCGCCGCACCGGCTGTGCGTCGACTCGGCCGGTCCCGCGGCGATCGCGTCCGGGCTGGTCGACGCGGTGTTCGTCGGTGCCGACCGGATCGCGGCCAACGGCGACGTCGCGAACAAGATCGGGACCTACATGCTGGCCTGCGCCGCGGCCCGGTCCGGGATCCCGTTCGTGGTGGTCGCGCCGGAGGAGACGATCGACCCGCACACCCCGACCGGGGCCGACATCGTCGTCGAGCAGCGGGGGGCCGAGGAGGTCCGTGAGCACGGCGGCACCCTGCTCACCCTGCCCGGGACCCCGGTCTACAACCCGGCGTTCGACGTGACGCCGTTCGACCTGGTGACCGCGATCGTCACCGAGGAGCGGGCGTGGGGACCGGGCTCGTCGCCCGCACCTTCGACCGCTGGGCCGCGAACCGCCCTCGCACCGCGCTGATCTCGGCGTCGGGCAGCAGCCGCGGCTCGCCGACGGCGCGGGCGCGCAGCCAGACGTCGCAGAGCCACTCCAGCTGGCGGGCGCCGTCGTAGGCGGCGCCGAGGGTGTCGCCGAGCACGAGCGTGCCGTGGTGGCCCAGGACGACGGCGGTGGACTCCCCCAGCGCCGCGAGCGCGTTCACGACCAGCTCACGGCTGCCGAACGGCGCGTACTCCGACACCCGCACGCCGTCGCCGAACATCGCGAGCTGGTAGTGCACGGCCGGGACGTGGTCGGACAGCGTCGACAGCGCGACCGCCGCCGGGGAGTGCGTGTGGACCACCGCGCCGGTGCCGGGCCGGGCCTGCGCGGCCACGTGCAGCGCGAGCTCGCTGGTCGGCTCCCGGGTGCCGTCGACGAGCGTGCCCTCCGCATCGACGAGCACGACGTCCGCGGCGGTCATCGTCTCGTAGTCCACACCGGACGGGGTGACCGCGATCAGGTCCCCGGTGCGCAGCGACAGGTTCCCCGAGGTGCCGACGACGAGTCCGTCGCGGACCATCCGGCGGGACCAGGTGCAGAGCAGATCGCGGGCGGGGGTGTGGTCGTGGGGGCTCACCGCGGAAGGGTCCCACGGCGCCGGCCGCACACAGTGGATCGTCAGTTCTGGGTACGTGCGGTCCCGGTGCGGCCGCGCCCGGCGACGATGGGTACATGCCCACCACGGAGGACTCCCCGCCGGCCGCCGCTTCCGCCCGCGAGCGGCTCCGGGAGCTGCACACACGGCTCCCGGCCGGGGCGGAGCCCGCGGCGGAGGACCTGGCGCGGGTGCTGGAGCTGACCGAGCAGGCGCTGGCCGACGACGAGGCCGCTGCCGCCCTCGGGGAGGACGCCGCCCACCGGCGCAGCACCCGGGTCGTCGTGGTCGCGGCGTCGGGCCTCGCGGCTGCGGTGGTGCTGGTCCTGGTGGTGCTGCTCGTCGTCGGCGGGGTGGGGCCCGCGGAGGTCGGGAGCGGTGCCGGTGGGCTGCTGCTCGCGGGCGGGACCCTGGTGCTGCACCTGCGGTCCGGGGCCGGCGGGCACCGGCGGCGCGCCGTGCTCGCACCGGTCGTCGCCGCCGCCGGGACCGCGGGGCTGCTCGCCGTCGCGATCGGGGCCCCGGGCCCGGTGCGCTTCGTGCCGGCGGCGGCCGCGGTGGTCGCTCTGCTCCTGCTGGCCGGGACCGTCACCGCCCGCGGCGGTGTCCGGTGAGCCCGCGCGACACCACGGCCGACACCGGCCGCAGACTGGACCGGATCGAGGGCGAACTGACCCACCGTCCCACCCGCAAGGACCTCGCGGCCCTGCGCGACGGCCAGGGGCGGCAGGTCCAGCAGGTCGAGCGGCACGAGCGGAGGCTGGGGACGCTGGCCCGCGAGGTCGAGGAGCTGGGTGCGGCCCTGGAAGCGGTGCGCCGCCGGTCGGTGCGCGCCGCGAAGGACGCCGCGGCCCGGGTCGACGAGCTCACCGCGACCGTCGCCGACCAGGCCGGACGGATCGAGCGGCTGCACGGCGAGCTCGTCCGGCTCGACGACCGGCTGCGGGTCGCGACCGGCGTCCCGGACGCCGACCTCACCCCCACCGGCGCCGACCGGGAGCTGGCCGCGACGGTCCTGCGCGGCCGGGAACACGACCGCGCCCGGCTCGGCGACGCCGACCGCGCCGCACGACGGCACGACGCCGCGGGCCCGGAGCGGTGGGACCGCGAGCGCGCCGCGGCGGTCCGAGCGGTGCTCGACGCCAGCCGCGCCGTCGCCGACGGGACGGACGGGACCGCCGCCCTCGCCGGCCGGTTCCGGGCCGCCCGGGACCGCCTCGACACCGTCCGCGCGGCCGAGGGCGACGTGCGCGCGGCCGCGGCCCGCGCCCGGACCGAGCTGGACGCCGACGCGGAGCGGGAGATGCGGGACGGCACCGTCGTCGCCGAGGGCCGCGACGCCGGGACCGAGCTGACCGGACGGCTGCGGGAGCGGCTCGTCGCCGCCGTCGACGCGGGGCACCGGCTCCCGCCGTGGTTCACGACGGCACTGGGCTCGGGCCCGCCCGCACCACCGGAGGACTGGTACGAGACCGCCGTCGCGCTCCTGACCCACCGTGTCCTGTACGGGATCGGTGACACCGCCTCGGCGCTCGGCCCGCCGGACGGTCCCGCGGAACGCGCTGCCGAACACTCCGCGCTGGCCAAGCGGATGCGGCCCTACGGTCTGCGCTGACCCGACCGGGGGTCACACCTCCAGGTCGACCCGTGCCCGTCGGGGCGCGCCGGGTGCCGCCGGGGCCGCAGGATCGTGCCACCGCGGACGCCGGGCTCGGCCGGGACGTCACGCGGAGGGCGGTAGGACCCCGACCGCGCCGGCCCCCGGCGCAGGAAGCGAGCACATCGTGAGGACCGCCCTGCGTGCCGCCACCACCGCGGTGGGCGCCGTCGCCGCCGCACTCGTCCTGGCCGCCGTCACCGCCGGGACGGCGTCGGCGCAGCCCGCGCCGCCCGCCGAGCCGCCGCTGAGCCCCGCCGACCAGGCCGCCCAGTTCGCCTGCCTGCAGAAGTACCTGGACTTCGGGGCGCTGCCGGGGCAGTCGCTGGAGGACCCGGTGGCGTTCTCGCTGCTGGTCGCGAAGGCCGCCCAGGAGTGCGACGCGGTCCGGGCACCGGCCGCTCCCGCCGCCCCGGTCCCGGGGGCCTGACCGCGGGTCAGAGCAGGTCGCTGCGGCTGAGCACCCCGACCAGCACGTCCTCGGCGTCGACGACCGGGACGACCCGGAACCCGCGCCGGGACAGCAGGTCCTCGGCGTCGGTGAGCGGGTCGCCCGGGTGCACGACCTCGGCGTCGCGGGTCATCACCTCCGAGACGGTGCGGGCCCGCAGCCGCCGGCCGCCGTCCAGGGAGCCGTGCATGAGGTCGGCCTCGGAGACGATGCCCAGCAGGTGGTCGCGGTCGTCGACGACCGGGACCGCGGTGAACCGGTAGGACAGCAGGACCTCGGCGGTCTCGTCGAGGGCCAGCTCCGGCGGGATCGCGACCAGCCCGCCGTCGGTCATCACGTCCGCGACCCGCAGCGACGACGTCGGCCGGCCGCCGATCCGGCCCGCACCGCGCGGCGCCATCGCCTCCGGCAGCGGCGCCACCGGCACGACACCGCCGATCCGGCGGGCGGTGCGGCGCAGCCGCCCACCGGAGTGCCGGTGCCGCAGCAGGTCGCTGCGGGTGATCACACCGACCAGGATGCCCTTGTCGACGACGGGCACCAGCCGCAGCTCGCCGTAGACCCGCATGCGGTGCGCGACGATCGAGACGTTCGTCGTCGGGAGCACCGACACGACCTGCTCGGTCATCGCGTCGCCGACGACGGCGTGCGGGTCGTCGCGGTGGCGCAGCACGTCGACCAGCGAGATCACCCCGACCAGGGAGAACCGCCGGTCGACCACGGGCAGGGCGGAGAACCGGGACTCCGCCATCCGCTCCTGTGCCCGGGCCAGCGGTGCGTCCGCCCAGATCGTGACGACGCGTTCGGTCATGACATCGCGGGCACGCACCACCATGGACGCACCGTAACCACGGCGACGGTGCGTCCGCCATCGCTCACCGTTCGAGGTGGCCGAACCGGTGCCGGGTGCGGCTGACCGCCTGCTCCCGCAGCACGGACGGCATCTCCCGGCGTCCGTCCAGCACCACCGGGGTGTCCACGACCGACGCGCCCACCTGGGCGGCGGCCGCCCGCAGACCGTCGGGCACGGTGCCCAGGGCCCGGATCCGCTCGCCCGCCACGGGGACGAGCCCGTCGCCGCCGTGCACCCCGCCCGGGACCTCGCCCGGCGGGACCCCCGGCCCGTGCAGCCGGACCGGGACCCCCGCGGTGGCCGCGGCGAGCAGCACCCGCAGGACGTCGGCGCGGGCGGCACCGGCGCCGCACCACAGCGTCGCCGACGGGGCGGGCCGGTAGCGGAACACGTTGGACTCCGCGGCCAGCCCGGTCGGGTCGTGCTCGATCCCGAACTCGGTGTCCCACGCGCGGGCGTCGGAGGCGGCGGCGCGGGCGAGGCGGTCACGGGCGGCCGGGTCGAGGTCGGCCGCCGCGGCCAGGACGCGGTCCGCGGCCGGGCCGGACGTCGGTCCCGGCCCGGGGAGGTCGCCGTCGTGCCAGGTACCGAACTGGGCGACGTAGTTGGGTCCGCCGGGCTTCGCGCCCGGGCCGAGCACCGAGCCCTTCCAGCCGCCGAAGGACTGGCGCTGCACGATCGCGCCGGTGATGTGCCGGTTGACGTAGGCGTTGCCGACCTCGACGCGGTCGAGCCAGTGCGCGATCTCGTCGGAGTCCAGGGAGTGGATGCCGCCGGTGAGGCCGAAGCCGGTGTCGTTCTGCCAGGCGATCGCCTCGTCGAGGTCGCGGGCTGCCATCAGGCCGAGCACCGGGCCGAAGCACTCGGTGCGGTGGAACCAGCTGCCCGGCGACACCCAGGCGCGCACGCCCGGTGTCCACACCGTCTCCGAGACCCGGCGCGGGCGCACCAGCCACCGCTCCCCCGGCTCCAGCGTGGTGAGTGCCCGGTGCAGCTTCGCCGAGGGCGCCTCGATGAGCGGGCCCATGGTCGTCGCGAGGTCGGTTCCCGGGCCGACGCGCAGGGTGGTGACGGCGTCGACGAGCTGGCGGCGCAGCCGCCTCCCGGTGGCCGAGCCGGTCGCGGCGGGGCCGACGAGGATGGCCAGCGACGCCGCGGAGCACTTCTGCCCGGCGTGCCCGAACGCCGAGCGCACGAGGTCGGCGACGGCGAGGTCCGGGTCGGCGGCGGGGGTGATGACCAGTGCGTTCTTGCCGCTGGTCTCGGCGACGAGGTTCAGGTCGGGCCGCCAGGACCGGAACAGCGCGGCGGTCTCCGAGGAGCCGGTGAGCACGACGCGGTCGATCCCGGGGTGGGTGACGAGCCGGCGTCCGGCGTCGGCCTCGTCGGTGGGCAGCAGCTGCAGTGCCTCGCGCGGGATCCCGCCGCGGTGCAGCGCGGCCACGCCGGCCTCGGCGCACTCGCGGACCTGCGGGGCGGGCTTGAGCAGCACCGGGGCACCCGCGGCGAGCGCGGCGAGGCAGCCGCCGAGCGGGATCGCGACCGGGAAGTTCCAGGGCGGGGTCACGACCACGACCCGGTCCGGGGTGAACGGGGCGCCGTCGAGCTCGGCGGCGCGCTCGGCGTAGTAGGCGGCGAAGTCGACGGCCTCGGAGATCTCGGGGTCGGCCTCGGCGACGGTCTTGCCCGCCTCGTGCAGCATCACCGACAGCAGCGTGCCGCGGGCGGCGGCCAGCGCGCGGGCGGCGCGGTGCAGCGTCGCGGCCCGCTCCGCGGCGGGGACGTCGCGCCAGCCGCAGGTGCGGGCGCGCTCGACCGCGGCGTCGACCGCGGCCGGGTCGGTGACGACGGGGACATCGGTCCGGGCGACGGCGGTCGTCGCGGCGCGACGGGCCCACTCCCGGTTCGCGGGCAGTGACGGGTCGGTGTCGGGCTCGGCGCGGAACCCGGCCGGCACCGGGTCCACGGGCAGCGGGCCGTCGGTCCCGACGGGTGCGGACACGGTGCGGTCCTGGGTGCGGCGCGGGGTGTCGGCGACGGCGTCGCGGTCGCGCACCGAGGCGAGGAACCGCTCCTGGTAGGTCGCCGGACCGCCCGAGCCGGGGGTGAACAGCGTGTACAGGTATCCCTCCGGCGAGGCGTTCTCCTCCAGTCGCCGGACCAGGTACGACACGGCGGTGTCGAAGTCGCCGCGGTGCACGACGGGGGTGTAGAGCACCAGCTGCGAGCCCGGCCCGGACTCCGGCAGGTCGCCCGCGACGGCGTCGGCGAACGCGGGGGCCATGCCCTGCAGCATCTCCAGGTCCAGCTGGGCCCGGGCACCGCGGGCGTCGGCCAGCTCCAGGGCGAGCGCGACGTGGTGCAGGTGGTGCGACGCGACGCCCAGGCGCATCCCGTCGGCGTGCGGGCCGCCGATGCCGTGGTCGAGGAGCCGGACGTAGTTGGCGTCGACCTCAGCCTTGGTGGCGTAGGGCGCCTGCGGCCAGTCGTGCAGCTCGGCGTCGACCCGTTCCATCGCCAGGTTCGCGCCCTTGACCAGGCGCACCTTGATCGGCGCCCCGCCCGCGGCGGCACGGCGGGCGGCGAACTCCCCGAGCTCGTCCAGCGCGGCGACGGAGTCGGGCAGGTAGGCCTGCAGGACGATCCCGGCGGGCAGGTCGTGGAACTCCGGGCGCGCCAGCAGCGTGGTGAACAGCGCGACGGTGAGGTGGAGGTCCTTGTACTCCTCCATGTCGAGGTTCACGAACACGCCGTGCTCGCGGGCGGCCCGGTAGAGCGGCAGCAGCCGGTCCACGAGCAGGTCCCGGCTGCCCTCGAGGTCCCACGGCACGAGCTGGGCGACGACCGAGGACGCCTTCACCGACACGTGGTCGACGCCCGGCCGGCGCAGCAGCGCGATCGTGCGGGCGAGGCGACGGTCCGCCTCGTCGTGGCCGAGGACCGCCTCGCCGAGCAGGTTGAGGTTCAGCCGGTGCCCGTCGCGCCGGGCCGCGGCGAGGCGGCGGTCCAGGCCGCGCCCGCCCGCGTCGACGATCAGGTGCCCGACCAGGCTGCGCAGCCGCGACCGCGCCGCGGGCACGACGACGTGCGGCAGCGCCGTCGCCAGCCGGCCGCCGGCCCGCAGCAGCAACCGGTCGGTGCCGGTGACGAACGCGGGCAGTGCGGCGCCCGCCCCGGCGAGCCGGGCCAGCTCACGGGCCGCGACCCGGTCGTCGGCGGGGCGGGCGACGCGGTCGACGAAGCGCAGCGTGAAGTCGACCCCGGCGGGGTCGTGCATCAGCGCGGCCAGCCGCTGCGTCGGGTCCGCTCCGCGGCCGGAACCCGACGACGGTGCGGTACCGGTGCGCTCGGTCCAGCGGCGGACGCGCTCGACGGCGCGCCCGGTCAGCGCGTCGTCGAGGGCGGGGACGGGGTGGGTGGGGTGCACGCTCACCCGCCCAGTCTGGACCCACTGTCAGGACCGTGTCACGTCGACGGTGCTGACAATCCGGTGACGACCGTGGTCAGGACTCCGTGAGATCGGTGCCGGGCAGCGGCCCGAGCAGGGCGAACGCGTCCAGATAGGGCTCGACGTCGCCGCGCTCGGTCCAGGCCCGCAGCTGCGCCGCCGACCGGCGGGTGACCAGGGCACGGGCCAGCTCGAAGTCCGGGGCCCGCACGACGACCGCGGCCCCCGCCTCGTCGCCCGCGGACACCCAGCGGCGGCCGTCACCGACCAGGGCGATCGGCGCCCGGTCCCCGACCGCGCCGGCGAACCGGCCCAGGAACGTGTCCATGACCGCGTAGAGGCCGGGGGTGTGCTGCCCGCCGGGCTCGCGCAGGGCACCGCGCAGGTCCTGCTCGTGGATGATCACGTCGCCGAGCGGGCGGGTGTTGTGGGCCGCCATCCAGTCGCGCAGCGGGCCGGTCAGCGACTCCCACTCCGCGACGAGTGCGGCCACGTCGTGGTCCCGCCGCGCCCGCACCTGCCGGTCCGTCCACTCCTCGTTGTGGTCGTCGGGCTCGTCGCCACGCACCACGTCCGCGCCCAGGCCGACCATGTGCGAGAACAGGTCGCGCACCGTCCAGTCCGGGCAGGACGGGACCGTCAGCTCCGCGCGCTCGGGCGGCAGGTCCCGCACCAGGTCGATGACCCGGCGTTGCGCCCGGGTCCACTCCTCGATCTCGTCGATACCGCTCACGGGCACCGATCCCACCACGACCGGGGCCCCTGTGCCGTCCCATGGGTGTTTTGCCTGGACCGAGCCCGGGCACCTGGGGATCATCGAACCGGACACGACGGCGACGACGGTCACGGCGACTCCGCCGGACGGCACCGCCGGCACCGGGGACCACCCGGTGCGTCGGTGAGGAGAGGACGAGCGTGAGCAGCCCACCCCCGTACCCGGGTCGCCCCGGGGACCCGCAGGACCCGCACAACCTGGACCAGCCGACGCAGCAGAACCAGCCCTACGGCGGGCAGCAGTACGGCGAACAGCCCGGTCAGCCGTACGGGCAGCAGCCGTACGGGCAACAGCCGCGGGACGGGGAGCAGCCGCAGTACGGGGGGCAGCCCACCGGACAGCAGTACGGGCAGCAGCCCTACGGTCAGCAGCAATACGGACAGCAGCAGTACGGCGCGCAGGGTCACGACCCGGCCGCCTACCCGTACCGTCCGCCCGCCGGGCCGCCGGGGTGGCCGCAGGGCGGGGCGCCCACGACCCCGCCGCGCAACGGCATCGGGATCGCCGCGCTGGTGCTCGGCATCCTCGCCGTGCTGCTCGGGTTCTTCCTGGTCGGCGCCCTGTTCGGTGTCGTCGCGGTCGCGCTCGGCATCGTCGGGATCAGCCGGGCGTCCAAGGGCGCCGCCACCAACCGCGGGGTCGCGATCACCGGGCTCGTGCTCGGCCTGGTCGGCATCGTCATCGCGATCGCCGTCGTCGCCTTCGGTCTCAGCGTGTTCAACCAGGTCGGCGGGGACGAGTACGTCAGCTGCGTGCAGCAGGCGGGCACCGACCAGTCCGCGATCGCGCAGTGCCAGCAGGACTTCGAGGACCGCCTCCAGGGGCAGCTGGACCAGGACGGCAACTGAGCCCCCGCCCGCGGGCCCCGTGGCCGGTCACCGGTCACGCGGGCCCGCGGCGTGGAACGGGCCCCCCGCACCGAACACCAGCCGGGCGAACCGCTCCCCCATCCGCAGGTGCGCCTCGGGACACGGGTGCAGCCGGTCGGGCAGCGGCAGCTCGGCCGCGTCGGCGTCCCCGTAGAGCTCACGGCCGTCGAGGTGGGACAGCGCCGGGTCCTGCGGGGTGCGGCCGGCCACGACCCGCGCGAGCTCCTCGCGGATCACCGACAGCGTCAGCTTCCCCGCCGCCACCTCGGCCGGGTCGCCGGTCGCGCGGAACCGCAGCCGCCCGTCGACGACCTCCGGCGCGCCCGGGCCCGGGGTGTGCTCGTGGATCGGGCACAGCACCGGGGACACCACCAGCAGCGGGGTGTCGGGGTGCCCGTCGCGGATCGTGTCGAGGAACCCGTGCACGGCGGGGGCTAACGCCCGTCGGCGCATCAGGTCGGCGTTGACGACGTTGATCCCGATCTTGACGCTGATCACGGCGGCAGGGGTGTCGCGCAGCGTGCGGGCGACGAACGGGTCCAGCATCGCGCTGCCGGAGAACCCCAGGTTGACCAGCTCGACCCCGGCGGTGCGGGCGGCGAGCGCGGGCCAGGTGGTGCTGGGCCCCGCGGCGTTGCTGCCCTGGCTGATCGAGCTGCCGTGGTGCAGCCACACCGGGCGCCCACCGGTCGGGACGACGGCGACCGGCGCGTCGGTGCGCAGCGCGACGACCTCGGTGATCTCGTTGTGCGGCAGCCAGATCTCCACGAGCGCGTCGCGGCCGGGCAGGGTGAACCGCACCGGACCGGGTGGGCCGTCGGTGACCGCGACCTCCCCCGTCGCCGGATCGGTCATCAGGAGCTTCCCGCCGGAGGTCGTGGCGCTGCCCGCCGGCCGGCCGTCGACGATCAGGTCGTAGGCGCCGTCGGGCCGCAGCGGGGCACCGACGAGACCGATCCGGGTGCGCAGGGTCTCCAGCTCGACGGTCCGCGCGGCGGTGCGGAACACGACACGCACCCCGGACGGCTGGCTCTGCGCGCCGGCCAGCTGCGGGTCGGTGTTGCGGGCGCGGGCGGGGGCGGGCAGCCGCTGCGGGAGCAGGCCCCGTTCGCCGTCGACGGCGTCGAGGACGCCGTGCAGCAGCTCGGGCCCGATCGCGGTGGTGATCACCCCGGCAGCCTGGCACGCGCGCGGCGCCGGTTCACCCGAGAATCGGGCGGTGCTGATCGCCGCCGTCGTCCAGACCGTCGCGACCGTGCTGCTGGCCGGGATCGCCTGGACCGTGCAGGTGGTGGTCTACCCGGCCTTCGCGCTGGTCCCGGCCGGGTCGTGGGCCCGCTACCACGCCGCGCACAGCCGGGCGATCACGCTCGTCGTCGGTCCGCCGTGGGTCGCGCAGGGGCTCGCGACGGCGGCGCTGCTGGTCCTCGCGCCCGGCGAGCCGCTGGTGTGGGTGGCCGCGGTGGCGGCCGCCGCGGGTGTCGCGGTGACGCTGCCCGCGGTGTCGCTGCACGGCCGGCTCGACCCGGCCGCGCACCCGGGGGACCTGCGTCGGCTGCTGCGGGTCAACCTGGTCCGTGCGCTCGTGTGGTCGGCCGGGTCCGTGGTGGGGGTCCTGCTGACGACCGCCTCCGGCGCGTGACCCAGGATGGCCGGGTGACTGCGACCGAGGACGAGCGCACGGCGGCCGACGACCGTGCGCACACCGGGGTGGAGCGCGTGCTGGTGATCGCCGCGCACCCCGACGACATCGACTTCTCCTGCAGCGGCACCGTCGCGGTGTGGACCGCGGCCGGGGTCGCGGTGACCTACTGCCTGGTGACCGACGGCGACGCGGGCGGCTTCGACCCGGCCGTGCCGCGCAGCGACATCGCGGGCATCCGCCGGGCCGAGCAGACCGCCGCGGCCGCCGAGGCCGGCGTCACCGACCTGGTGTTCCTCGGCCACCCCGACGGGCGGCTGACCGTCACCCTGGAGCTGCGCCGGGACCTGGCCCGGGTGATCCGGCAGGTCCGCCCGGACCGGGTCGTCGTGCCGCAGCCGGTGCGCGACCTGCGCAGCATGTACGGCAGCCACCCCGACCACACCGCGACCGGCGAGGCGGCCCTGTGCGCGGTCTACCCCGACGCGCGCAACCCCTACGCCTTCCCCGAGCTGGCCGAGGCCGGGTACGAGGCACACACGGTCGGCGAGGTGTGGGTCCTGGGGCCGGCCCCGGCCGACGACCCCGAGGGGGCACGACACGTCGACATCACCGACACGATCGACGTGAAGATCGCGGCGCTGCGCGCGCACGCGAGCCAGACCGCGCACATGACCGGCCTGGAGGACATGATCGGGCAGTGGTCCGGGTCGCTGGCGAAGCGGGCCGGGTTCCCGTCCGGTCGCCTGGTGGAGTCCTTCCACGCGCTCGACACGCGCTGAGGCCCCCGGGCCCGGGTGGGCTCAGGCGGCGGCGCGGATGCGGACGTGGGTGCCCGCGTCGTCGCCCCAGACGTGCAGCAGGTCGCAGAGCTGGCGGGCGATCCAGATCCCGCGCCCGTGCGCGCGGCCCGGGTCCGGCGGGGCCAGGCCGGGCAGCGGGTCGGCGAGCCGTCCGCCGTCGTGGATCTCGCAGACGACATCCTGCTCGGGCGTCCACAGCATGAGCCGCGCCGTGTGCGTCCCGTGGTGGACGGCGTTGGTGGCGACCTCGTTCACCGCGACGGTGACGTCCTCCGCACGGCTGTCGGGGAACCCCTGGCCGCGCAGTGTTTCGTCGACGGCGCGGCGCACGTCGCGCAGCTGCGTGGCGTCGAAGCGGAACTCCCGTGCGGGGGCGCCGAGCTCGGCGGGCACCGGGGCGCCGAGGCCGTCGAGCAGCCGGC
This sequence comes from Pseudonocardia sp. 2-7, assembly GCF_056341085.1. NCBI lineage: Bacteria > Bacillati > Actinomycetota > Actinomycetes > Pseudonocardiales > Pseudonocardiaceae > Pseudonocardia > Pseudonocardia sp. 2-7. Next base: position 2,658,973 of record NZ_CP094507.1, on the reverse strand, counting down.
GCGGGTCGGCGTCGACGCCGGTCGGGACGGGTCTGCCGTCGTCGAGGACGAACGGGTGCGCGCGCCGCACGACCTCGGCGACGGGCCCGGGCAGGTCGGCCGGGAAGAAGCAGAGCAGCCGCAGCGGCAGGTCGGCCAGGGCGAGCGCCGCGGCCGCCTCGACCTCGCCCCAGTAGGCGCCGCGTGGGTCGTCGAGGTCCGCGGAGTGCTCGACGACGACGGTCACGGTTCCCACGACCGCCCGGTGGCGGGCGCGCAGGACCCGGGCCAGCCGTGCCGCCTCGGTCTGGCCCGACGGGCCGTCGGGCCCGCAGTCGCGGCGCAGCCGCAGCAGCCCGGCGACGGCGTCCGCGCCGAGGGCCTCGGCGACCCGGCCGCGCAGCGCGACCTCGGTGACCGGGCGGAGCAGGGTCGCCACCGACCCGCCCGCGGCGAGCGCGTCGAGCACGGTGTCGGCGAGCCGGTCGGTCAGGTCGTCGTCGCCGTGCCGGCACAGGGCGTGCACCAGCCCGCTCACTCCGCCGCACCCCCGGCGAGGCCCAGCGCGTCGGCGGGGCAGAGGACGTGCCGCTCGCGGGTGCTCATCTCCAGCTGCGGGGCGAACCCCGCACCGCAGCGTTCGAGCAGCCGGGCCACACCGGGGCGCAGGTTCACCAGCCGCAGCCGCACGCTGACCGGGAGCTCGTCGGCGGCGTGCACGAGGCTGACCGCACCGGCGACGTCGACGAACCGCAGCGCGGACAGGTCCGCGGTCAGGGTCCCCTCGCCGACGTCGCCGCGCACGACCTGGTCGATCAGTCTGGCCAGCACCCGGCGGACCTGGGGCCGGTTGGCGTGGTCGACCTCGCCGGCCAGCCGGACCCGGGCCGGGCCGATCTCGGTGACGCGCAGCAGGCTGTCGTCGTAGAGCGGGGCGGCGGTCAGCTCGGCGGGGTGGAGGCTGCGCATCGTCGCGATGAGCTCGTCGGGGTAGCGCAGGTGGTCGTAGACGCACAGCGCGCGCAGCGGGTGGTCGCGGACGGCGTCGTCGAGCCTGCGGTCGTACTCGTCGAGCACCTGTCCCCCGGGCCGGCGCAACCCGTGGTCCATCTGGCCGCTGAAGCGCAGCCCGGCCCAGCCGTCGTCGAGGGCGGAGGTGATGTTCTGCTCCATCACCCCGGTCAGCTCGTCGAGCGGGGCGTGCACGGCGGCGCGGGTGAAGTCGCCCGGGACGAGCTGGAACTGCCCGGACCGCAGCGGGCCGGTCACGTCGACGCCGTCGTCGGCCAGGCGGGACAGCACCAGCCCGGCGGTGTCGTCGTCGAAGTAGGCGACCCGCTCCCCCGCCGTGAGCCCCTCGGCCAGGAACGCGGCGACGTCCTCGGCGAGCTGCTCGTCGCTGACCGGCACGGTCAGCACGTGACGGCGGGGATCTCGTACCGGTGCGGTCACACGTCACCCCCGTCGTGGCGTCCCCGACGGCCCCCCGACAGGTGTGACGCTGCGTACACGATAAGTGATCACGGGTTCCGCGGCGACCCGACGCTGTTGTTCAGGCGCGCCGAGGAGTAGAGTTAGCCGGACCGAACTCCGGTGTTCGGGGCGCACGGAGCGAGCAGGGGCCCGGGCGCCGATCAGGAGGTGGACGCCATGTTCCGAGCCGCTCCGCAGTCGCGGTCGACCGAGGTGCGCACGGTCGTGCTCGCCGGTGTGCTCATGGTGCTGCTGGCCGTCGCCACGATCGTCTCCGTGCCGCTGGCACCCACCGCCGTCACCCTGGTCCTGGCCGCCGCCGCGCTGGCCGTGCGGCCGCTGGTCGTCGCCCACGTGCGCCGCGGCGCCCGGGCCGAGCGGGTCGCCGCACACCGCTGAGGGCACCTACGGTGGGGTCCCGCGACCCGAGGAGCCCCATGACGACCGTCGGCGAGGCCGGCTGGCAGGTGCTGACCGCCCACGGCATCGACACCGTGTTCGGCAACCCCGGCTCGAACGAGCTGCCCTTCCTCGCGGCGATGCCCGACGGGGTGCGCTACGTACTCGGCCTGCACGAGGGTGCCGTACTGGGCATGGCCGACGGCTACGCCCTGGCCACCGGCGGCCCGGCGCTGGTCAACCTGCACGCGGCGTCCGGGTCGGGCAACGCGATGGGCGCGCTCACCAACGCCGTCTACTCCCACTCCCCGCTCGTGCTGACCGCGGGCCAGCAGGTGCGGTCCACGGTCGGCCAGGAGGTCATGCTGACCAACGTGGACGCGGCCGCGCTGCCACGCCCGCTGGTCAAGTACGCCGCCGAGCCCGCGTCGGCCCAGGACGTGCCGCGTGCGCTGTCCCAGGCGGTGCACACCGCGCTGCTGGCCCCCCGGGGGCCGGTCTACCTCTCGATCCCCTACGACGACTGGTCCCGCGAGGCGGGCCCGGACGCCGCGCACCTGCCGTCCCGGCGTGCGACCGCCGCCGCCGAGCTCGGCGAGGCGGCGCTCTCCGAGCTGGCCGGGGCGCTGGCCGGGGCGGCGAACCCGGTGCTGGTGCTGGGCCCGCAGGTCGACGCGGACCGGGCCAACGACCACGCCGTCGCCCTCGCCGAGCGGCTCGCCTGCCCGGTCTGGATCGCACCGTCGGCGTCGCGGTGCCCGTTCCCGACCCGGCACCCGGCGTTCCGCGGGATCCTCCCGGCCTCGGTGCGCGACGTGTCCGACCGGCTGGCCGGGCACGACGTCGTGCTCGTCGCGGGCGCGCCGGTGTTCCGCTACCACCAGTGGGTCCCCGGTGACCTGCTGCCGGCGGGCACCCGGCTGCTGCACCTGACCGCGGACCCGGCCGAGGCCGCGCGGGCCCCGATGGGCGAGGCGTGGGTCGGCCCGGTCGGCCCGGCGCTGGCCGCGCTCGCCGGACGGGTGCCCGCCTCCGGGCGGGAGCCGCTGCCGCCCCGGTCCGGGCCGCCCGCACCGCAGGGCGCCGAGGACCACGTGCCGCCGCAGCAGCTGTTCGCGCTGGTCCGCGACGCGGCCCCGGCCGGGACCGTGCACGTCTGCGAGTCCACCTCGACCATCGACGACTTCGTCGCCCAGGCCGATCTCACCGAGCCGGGCAGCTACCTGTTCCCCGCCTCCGGCGGGCTGGGGTTCGGGCTGCCCGCCGCCGTCGGGGCGCAGCTGGCCCACGGCGAGGCGCGCCGGGTGGTCGCACTCGTCGGCGACGGGTCGGCCAACTACGGCATCACCGCGCTGTGGACGGCGGCGCAGTACCGGGTGCCGGTGGTCTTCGTGATCCTGCGCAACGGCACCTACGGTGCGCTGCGCGGCTTCGCGGGGCTGCTGGGCACCGGGGAGACACCGGGCCTGGACGTCCCCGGCCTGGACTTCGTGAAGATCTCCGAGGGCTACGGCGTCCCGGCGGTGTCGGTGTCCGACGCCGCGTCGGCGGCGGCCGCGCTGAAGGACGCGTTCGCTGCCGACGGGCCGCGGCTGGTCGAGGTCGTCACGGCCCCGGGCGTGGCGTAGGCGCCCATCCCGTCGCCGCTCACACCGTGGCCAGCGCGGCGTAGCGGCCCGCGTCGGCGAGCAGCTCGTCGTGGCTGCCGGACTCGACGATCCGGCCGTGGTCGACGACGGCGATCCGGTCGGCGTCGCGCACGGTCGACAGCCGGTGCGCGATGGTGATCGTCGTGCGGCCGTGGGCCAGCGCGTCGAACGCGGCCTGCACGGCCCGCTCGGTGCGGGTGTCCAGCGCGCTGGTGGCCTCGTCGAGGACCAGCACCTTCGGGTCGCGCAGCAGCGTCCGGGCGATGGCGATGCGCTGCTTCTCCCCGCCGGAGAAGCGGTGCCCGCGCGACCCGACGACGGTGTCGTAGCCGTCCGGCAGGCCGGTGATCAGGTCGTGGACCTGTGCGGCGCGCGCGGCGGCCTCGATCTCGGCGTCGGTGGCGTCCGGACGGGCGTGGCGCAGGTTCTCCCGCACGGTGGCGTGCAGCAGGTAGGTGTCCTGCCCGACGACGCCGACGATCCGGGTGAGGTCGGCGGCGGCCATGTCCCGCAGGTCCACGCCGTCGATGGTGACCCGGCCCGCGGTCGGGTCGTGCAGCCGCGCGACCAGCCCCGCCAGGGTGGTCTTGCCGGAGCCGGTCTCGCCGACCAGCGCCAGGGTGGTCCCGGCCGGGACGTCGAGGTCGATCCCGGCGACGGCGGCGGCGTCGCTGCCCGGGTAGGCGAAGGTGACGCCCTCGAGGCGCACGTGCCCGCGGACGCGGTCGTGGTCCATCGCGACCGGGTGCTCGGGCTCCACGACGTCGACGGTCAGGTCCAGGTACTCGAAGATCCGGGCGAACAGCGCCAGCGACGCCACGATCTGGACCCCGACGCTCAGCAGCCCCATGACCGGCCGGAACAGCCCGCCCTGCAGCGCGGTGAACGCGACAAGGGTGCCGATGCTCATCGTCCCGGCCGCGAAGGGCAGGCCGGCGGCGAGGTAGATGACCGCCGGGACGGCGGCGAACACGACCTGGGTGACGGCCATCGTCCAGCGTCCGGCGAGCTGGGAGCGCAGCTCCAGCCCGATCAGGCGCGACGAGGAGTCGGTGAACCGCCGGGTCAGCTCCGGTCCGCTGCCGAGGGTCTTGGACAGGGCGACGCCGTCGACGGACAGGCTCTCCTCGACGGTGACGTTGAGGTCGGCCAGCTCCCGCTGCTGGGCGGCGGTGATCGCGCGGCGGGTGCGGGCGACCCGGCGGGTCAGCAGGATCGCCGGGGGCAGCACGACGAGCGAGACCAGGGTGAGCTGCCAGGACAGTGCGAGCATGGCGACCAGGGTCGCGACGGTGGTGGTCAGGTTGGACGCGACCGAGGTCGCGGTGTTCGTAACCACCGACTGCATGCCGCCGATGTCGTTGGTGATGCGCGACTGCACCTCACCGGTGCGGGTGCGGGTGAAGAAGGCCAGGCTCTGGCGCTGCAGGTGGGCGAAGACGCCGGTGCGCAGCCCGTGCATGACCTCCTGGCCGATGCGGGTGGAGATCCAGGTCTGGGCGACGCCGAGTGCGGCGGTGACCGCGGCGACCGCGACCATCCCGCCGGCGAGCCAGGCGAGCAGGGCGACGTCGCGCTGCGGCAGCGCCACGTCGATGACCTCGCGCAGCAGGAACGGCGAGGCCATCCCGACGATCGACGAGGCGACGATCGTCGCGACGACGACCGAAAGCGGGCCCCGGTGCGGGGCGAACAGGGCGCCGATGCGCCGCAGCGAGACCGCGCGGGCCTGTTCCTTCTCCTCCGGGGAGGGGGTACGGGTGTCGGGCCGGCCGGGCCGGTTCGGGGGTCGGGGATCCAAGGAGCGCTCCTCACAATGCTGTGGTTACCTCACTATGAGGCAGCAACAGCATTGCTTGCTAGTCTGTTCCCGTGCCGGACCGGGACCAGACCAGGACCTCGCGCAGCGACCTCGTCGACACGTTCTGGTCGGTGGCGCGCTCGCTGCGCCACGCCTCGGCCGAGCGGCTGGCGGGCTGGGGCCTGACGCCGTCGCAGGCCCGGGCGCTCGGCACGCTCGTCCGTCACGGCGAGATGCGCCCGGGCGCACTGGCCGGGCACCTGCGCATCACCCCGCGCTCGGCGACCGAGGTCGTCGACGCACTGGCCGGGCTCGGGATGGTCGAGCGGGCCACCGACCCTGCGGATCGGCGTGCGGTGCTGGTGCGGGTCACGGACAAGGGCGCGGCGACGTCGCAGGCCGTGCGGGCCGCTCGGGCCGACGGCGCCGAGGCCCTGTTCGCCCGGCTGTCCGATGCCGACCGTCGCGAGCTGACCCGGATCCTCGGCGTCCTGCGCGACGGGACCGACGGGCACCGCCCCTGCTGAGCGCCGGCGTGGTCCGCCGCTCCCGGGCGCGGCCAGGTCGCCGGGCTCAGAGCCCGGTGGGGTCCGACCGGCCGCACCCCGTCGGCGGCCGCGACCCCCGGTCGCGCCCGGTCCGGACCACGGCCCGCACCGCCGTCCCGGCCGCCAGGACCACCGTCCCGGTGAGCACCGACACCGGGGGCAGCAGCACCGCCAGCAGCACGCAGCCGAGCAGCCCGGACCCCGACAGCGCCCGTCGCCACGGCCGGTCACGGTGCAGGGTCAGCGCCGCGGCGTTCGCGACCGCGTAGTACAGCAGCACCGCGAACCCGGACAGGCCGATCGCGGTGACCGGGGCGGCGGTCAGGACCAGCAGCAGCACGACGGCGCCGGTGGCGAGCTCGGCGCGGTGCGGCACCGCGAACCGCGGGTGCACCGCGGCCAGCGCGCCCGGCAGCTCCCGGTCGCGCGCCATCGCCAGCACGGTGCGGCCCACCCCGGCGACCAGTGCCAGCAGCACCCCGGCCGAGGCGAGGGCACCCCCGACCCGGACGAGCGGCGCCGTCGGGTCCCCGGCCGCGGTGGCCAGCGGCGCAGCGGAGGCCGCCAGTGCGTCCGGACCGGCGGCCCGCAGCGCCGCGACCGCGACGACCGCGTAGACCACCAGCACCAGGCCGAGCGCGAGCGGGATCGCCCGCGGGATGGTGCGGGCGGGGTCGCGCACCTCCTCCCCGAGGGTGGCGATGCGGGCGTACCCGGCGAAGGCGAAGAACAGCAGCCCGGCCGCCTGCAGCACCGCGAGCGGACCGGCGCCGGCCCAGCCGTCGAACGGGGAGACGACGGCCGGCCGGGAGAACGCGGCGACGACCACCGCGGCCAGCACGGCGACGGTGCACACGACCAGCAGCCGGGTGACGAGCGCGGTGCGGGTGATGCCGCGCAGGTTGACCGCCACCATCGCGACGACGGCCGCCGCCGCGACCGCGCGGGCGTGCTCCGGCCACGCGTAGGAGCCCAGCGTCAGGGCCATCGCGGCGCACGAGGCGGTCTTGCCGGTGACGAACGCCCACCCGGCGAGGAACCCCCACGTCTCCCCCAGCCTGCGACGCCCGTACACGTAGGCGCCGCCGGACTCCGGGTACCGGGCGGCGAGCCAGGCCGAGGACATCGCGTTCGCCGTCGCGATCGCCCCGGCCACCAGCAGCGCCGGGAGCAGCGCGGTCCCGGCGATCGCCGCGGCGGGCCCGAACACCGCGAACACCCCCGCACCGAGCATGGAGCCGACACCGAGGACGACGGCGTCGCCGGTACCGAGCCGGCGCTGCGGGGTCGTGTGCACGTGCTCACCCTTCCCCCGCGTGCGACCGGCCGGTCGGCGGGGTACCCGGCGGCTCATGGGACAGACCGCGCACGACCGGCCGCTGACGTTCACCATCGGGCGCGAGGAGCTCGTCGTCCGGCAGCGGTACGAGGTGCTCAGCATCGTCAACGACATCCTGGTCGCGCTGTGGTTCGTGATCGGCAGCGTGCTGTTCTTCCACGAGGCCACCACCTACGCGGGGACCTGGCTGTTCCTCATCGGCTCGATCGAGCTGATGATCCGCCCGGTGATCCGGCTCGCGCGCCGGGTGCACCTGCGGCGGATCACCGGGGCGCCGCCGGAGGCGGGCCACGACTTCTGATCCGTCCCGCTCAGCCCGCCCGCCGGGTGCCCCCGAGCAGACCGGGGAGCACCGCGACCCCGTCGACGACGTCGGTCGGCCCCGCCGCGCGGAGCTCGGCGCGGCCCTGCGCCCCGGTGAGCACCGCGACGACCCGCCCGGCCCGGGCGTTGCGGCCGGCCTCGACGTCGAGCACGGTGTCCCCCGCTGTCAGCACCGCCGCGGGGTCGTCGACCCCGGTCAGCGCCATCGCGCGCCGGATCATCGCCGGGTCGGGCCGTCCGGCCGCGACCTCCTCGGCACAGACCACGGCGTCGAGCTGCCCGGTGAAGCGCCCGGGGAGCGCGGCCAGCAGCGGGTCGGTGACCTGCCGGTCGAACCCGGTGGTCAGCACCACCGCGATCCCCGCCGCGCGCAGCGCGGTCAGCGCCTCGGGGACCCCGGGCAGGGGACGCGGCGGGGACGCGGCGTAGGCGTCGGCGAGGCGGGCGACGAAGGCGTCGTGCAGGCCCTCGACGGCGCGGGCGTCGCGGACGCCGGTGAGCGCGCCGAGGGCCTCGCGCTTGTCGGCCCCCATCCAGCGGCGGATCGCGACGTCGTCGGCCGGATGCCCGGCGCGGGCGACGACGTCGGCGAGGACCCGGTAGACCGCTCCCCCCTCGTCGACGGTGGTCCCGGCGATGTCCAGTGCGGCGAGTCGGATCACGTGTCACTCCCGAGGCGGCGGCGGACCAGCGCGGACAGCTGGTCGACCGCGACGATCAGCACCAGTACGACGAGGATGTGGGTGAGCATCTCGTCGAACCGGAACAGCTGGATGGACTGGTTGATGAGGAACCCGATGCCGCCGGCGCCGACCAGGCCGAGCACCAGCGACGAGCGGACGTTGACGTCGAAGCGGTAGAGCAGCAGCCCCACCAGCTGCGGGGTGACCGACGGCAGCAGCGCGTGCACGGCGACCTGCAGCCGTCCGGCACCCGCGGAGCGCAGCGCAGTGGGCGGGCCGGGGTCGGCGTCCTCGACCGTCTCGGCCCACAGCTTGCCCATCACGCCGATGTTGTGCAGGACCAGCGCGAGCACCCCGGGGAACGGGCCGAGCCCGACCGCGGTGACGAAGACCAGTGCGAACACGACGTCGGGCACGGCACGCAGGAACGACAGCAGGCCACGGGCGACCTGGTAGGTGACCGGCCCCGGGGCGGTACCCCGCGCGGCGGCCAGGGCGAGCACCAGCGCGAACGGGATCGACAGGGTGGTGCCGAGCAGCCCGATCCACAGGGTGACCAGGGCTCCCTGCAGGCTCGGCCCCAGTACCGCCCAGGACAGGTCGGGCGGGACCGCCTCGGTGAGGAACTCGGCCATGCCGTCGGCGCCGCCGAGCAGCGTCGCGAACGACATCTCGGTGGTGCGCCAGGCGATGACGTGCACGACGAGCAGCACGACGACGACCGTCGCGGCCACGACGAGGGTGCGTGGGTCGCGGCGGCGCGGCGGGACGGGGACGCGACGGACGTCCGGTGCGGTGGTGGTCACGGTGCGGCCTCCAGGGCGGACGCCGGCTCACGGTGGTCGGCGGTGTCGGGGTAGAGCGCGCGGATGTCGCCGCCGGGTGGTCCGTCGAGGACGACGTGCCCGGACCGCAGCCCGACGACGCGGTCGGCGTGCCGCGCGGCGAGGTCGGGCTGGTGCAGGACGGCGAGCACGGCGAGGCGCTCGGTGTGGGCGAGCTCGGCGAGGAGGTCGAGCACCTGCTCGGCGGCGGCCGGGTCGAGCGCGGACACCGGCTCGTCGGCGAGCAGGACCCTGGCGCGCTGGCACAGTGCGCGGGCGACGGCGACCCGCTGCTGCTGCCCGCCGGACAGCGACCCGGCGCGGTCGTGGGCGCGTTCGGCGAGGCCGACGCGGTCCAGGCAGCCCATCGCCTCCTCCCGCAGCGCCCGCGGGAACAGGGCCGGGACCAGCGAGGACCGCAGCGGGAGCCGTCCCAGAGCGCCGGCGCAGACGTTGTCGAGCACGGTGCGCCGGGTGACGAGGTGGATCCGCTGGAAGACCAGGGCGACGTCGAGTCGTCCGCGCGGCCGGCCGCCGACGAGCACCCGGCCGAGGTGCGGGGTCAGCCCGGCGGCAGCGCGCAGCAGCGTCGACTTGCCCGAGCCGTTGGCGCCGAGGACGGCGAGCAGCTCCCCGGCGTGGACGTCGATGTCGACGCCGTGGAGGACCTCGCGGTCGCCGTAGCGCACCCGGGCCCCGCGGACCGCCAGCAGCGCGCTCACTGGACGTCCTTCTCGGTCAGGCCGAGCGTGCCGGCCAGCTCGAACAGCGGTGCGTAGGTGTCGCGGGTGACCGGGACGAGCTTCCCGGGCGGGGTGACGTCGAGCAGCGCGCCGATCTCCCCCACCGCCTGCGGGTCGAGGTTCAGCAGGGCGTCGGTGACGGCGGCCTTGAAGGCCGGGTCGAGGTTGCCGCGCACGGTCACCGGATCGTTGGGGATCGGCGCGGAGGTCCAGACCCGGCGGAACCCGGCCGGGTCGAACGTCCCCGACACGGTGGCCGAGGCCAGCTGCTGGGAGTTGATCTCGGCGGCGTCGACGGTGCCGTTGGTCAGCGCGAGCAGCGCCTCGGGGTGGCCGCCGGCGTAGTCGACCCGGACGTCGGCGGGGGCGAGCCCGGCGTCGAGCAGTGCCTTGCGTGGGAGGGCGTCACCGGAGGTGGAGCCGACCGAGCCCAGGGCGAGGGTGCGGCCGCGCAGCTGGGCCACCGTGGTGACGTCGGAATCGCGCGGCACCCAGATCCCGGCGGTGTAGGCGGACAGTTCCCCGGTCGAGGTGCCGAACGAGGCGACCGGCTCGGCCCCGGCGCGCTCGGACGCGAAGACGTAGCCGAGCGGGCCGAAGATCCCGATCTCCAGACGGTCGTTGCGCATGGCGAGGACCTCGGCCGCGTAGTCCTCGGTGACCTGTACCCGGACCGGGCAGCTCAGCCGGCGTTCGAGGGCGTCGCCGAGGATCTCCGCGGCGGGCACGAGCTTCGCCGGGTCCTCGAAGGGTTCGATGCCCATCCGGATCTGCCCGCCGGGGCAGGTGGGCGACCCGGCGACGGCGGGGCCGGACGGGCCGGCGCAGGCGGTGAGGGCGAGGCTCGCGGCCAGTGCGGCGACGGCGAGCAGGCGGGGGCGGCGCATGGGGGTCTCCCGTTTCAGAGGACGCGGTCGAGCACGGCCGGTGCGAGGCCGAACGCGGTGGTCATGCCGATGCCGGAGGTGACCGCGACGGCGGTCGTCGCCGGTGCGACCGGGCGGATCAGGAACTCGCCGGGGGCGTCCGCGTAGACGCCCCGCCAGCGGCGGACGACGTCGACGTCGGTCCCGAGCAGCGCCCGGGTCTCGGCGAGCAGCAGGTCGTCGAGGGTCTCGTCGGTCCAGGGCTCGGGCGTGCGGTCGTAGTGGTGGGTGTCGCCGACGACGAGGTCGCCGCCGGGCAGCTGGGTGAGCATGTGGTTGACGCCCGCGTCGAGCAGGTCCGGGCGCTCGGTGCGCCAGCGCTCGCGCAGCGCGGCGGCGCCCGCGGTGCCCGACAGGGCCGGGTAGCGCAGCATCGAGCTGCCGGTGAGCACGGCCGGGCCGATCGTGAGCGGGGTGTACGGGCGGACCTGCAGCATCTGCAGGACGCAGCGCCGCAGGCCCGCGTCGTCGGCGAGGCCGGGGACGAGGCGGTCCAGGTCGTGACCGACGCACAGGAGGACCCGGTGGGCCCGGAACTCCCCGCGCCCGGTGCGGACGACCACCGGGCCGTCGCCGTTGTCGTATCCGATCTCGCCCGGCACGGCGCCGGCCGCGTCGATGCTGTGCACCGGGCAGCCGAAGTGGATCTCGGCACCGGGCCGGGCCGCGAGCCACGCCGCGATCGCCCCGGCCGCCCGGCGCTGTTCGACCCGCAGGTCACGCGGCAGGAACGCCCCGCCGTGCAGTCCCTCGCGGGCGACCGGGACCCGGTCGACGACCTGCGCCGGGTCGAGCAGTTCGACGTCGTCGCCCCGAGTGGCCGCGAGCTCCTCGAGCGCGGCGCGCTCCTCGGCCGACCGGGCGACGACCACGGTGCCGCACTCGGCGACGCCGAACCCGGCCGCGGCACCCAGTCGCAACCAGGTGCCGCGGCCGCGGGTGGCGAACTCCAGCGCGTCGCCGGTCTGGGCGGTGAGGCAGCCGTGGCCGAAGTTGCGCACCGTGGCCCCGACGGCGTGCTCGTCCCGCTCGAGCACGGTCACGTCCAGGCCGCGGTCGACGGCCTCGACGGCGTGGGCGAGGCCGACGACGCCGGCCCCGACGATCAGGAGGTCACTCGTCCGGGTCACGGCGGCGACGGTGCCAGCCGGATGTCCCGGACCGCAATGACTTGTCGATACAAGTCGGAATCCGTTCACCTGCCCGACCGCTGGACGTCGTGCTCAGCGCCCTGGCACTTGTAGAGTCACCATCCGTGGGGACCCCGTTGCACCGCACGCTGGCCGACGAGCTGCGCACCCGGATCCGCAGCGGCGCGATCGGTGTCGGGGAGGCGCTGCCGTCCGAGGCCGAGCTGTGCCGGGAGTTCTCGGCGTCGCGCGGCCCCGTTCGCCAGGCCCTGGCCGCCCTGCGCGACGAGGGCCTGATCGGCGGCGGGCAGGGCCGGCGCCCGGTGGTGCTCGACGCGGTACCCGCCCAGCCGTTCGAGTCGTTCCTGTCCTTCACCCGGCGTGCGGAGCTGACCGGCCACGTCCCGGGCCAGCGCCTGCACGAGATCGCGCTGCGGCACCCGTCGCCCGCGGTCGCGGCGGCGCTGGGCCTGGAGCCCGAGGACTACGCGGTCCAGCTGATCCGGCTGCGCCTGCTCGACGACCGTCCCGCGATGCTGGAGCGGATGACCTACGTGGAGAAGGTCGGGCGCGCCCTGCTCGACGCCGATCTCAACGCCGGGTCGATCTACGCCCTGCTCACCGGCCAGGGCGTCGACCTGCACGCGGCCCGGCACACCTTCGACGCCGTCGCCGCCGACGAGCTGGACGCGTCCCTGCTCGACGTCGAGGTCGGACATCCCCTGCTCCGCGAACGGCGGCTGACCTGGGACTCCGCCGGGGACGCCCTCGAGTGGTCGGAGGACCGCTACCGCCCGGACGTCGCGACCGTGACGGTGACGAACACCCGCAGCGGGCGGGGTGGGTTCGCGCGGGAATGAGCGGGCGGGAGCGGGTCCACCCGCGGGTGGGCTGCGACGCGCTCCCGCCGGCGACGGCGGTGCTCGGACCGGGGGTCGCACCGCCGCCACCCCTGCAGCCGCCGCTGCCCCTGCCGCTGCCGCTCAGAGGTGCCCCTGTTCTGAATTCGCTTACCGGGTAAGCGAATCGACACACACATCCCCTCCGGAGCCGGGAGAAGGACCGCCCTGCCGCATCGGTTCGTGCGATGCCCCGGCCCGGCGATCGGGAGCGACGTCAGGGACGCACGGCCTGGCGCGGCGCCGCACCCGGCGCCCCGGCGGCGGCGAAGGCGTCGTCGAGCGCGTCGAGGGACCACGGGCCACCGGTCAGCTCGGCGAACGGGAACCGCGTGTGCTCCGCGACGAGGAACGCGACCGCGGCGGCGAGGTGGCGGGGCGCGTAGTTGTGCACGCCGACGACCGTGTGCAGCCCGCGGACCAGGCGTTCCGGGTCGAGTCCCACCGCGGGGCCGGGCGAGACCGACCCGGCGAGGACGGCGGTACCGCCGACGTCGAGCGCATCGAGGCAGGCGCGCACGGCGGCGGGTGCACCGGACAACTCCAGCGCGACGTCGAACCCCCGTTCCGGCGGGGTCCCGACCGTGTCCGCTGCGCCGAAGCGGCGGGCCCGGGCGCGACGGTCGGCGTGCGGGTCGGCGACCACGACCTCGGCGCCCGCGCGGGAGGCCATCGCCACCGCGGTCACACCGAGCATGCCCGCACCGGTCACCAGCACCCGCGATCCCGGTCCCGGCGAGCCCGCGGCGTCGAGGACCGCGGCGACCGTGGCCGTCGCGCACGAGGCGGGTGCGGCGACCTCGTCGGGCACCGCTGGGGGGACGACGACCGTCGCCGTGCCCGGGGCGAGCAGGCAGTGGGTGGCGAACCCGCCGGTCAGCGGACGGGCCTCGTCCAGCGGGGCGTGGCCGTACTTGTGCAGGTCGGTGCACTTCTGGGGGATCCCGCGACGGCAGCGGCGGCACTCCCCGCAGGACGCGGCGACCGAGAAGACGATCCGGTCGCCGGTCCGGACCGGCGCGCGGTCGACGTGGCGCAGGCCCGGCGCCGTCGCGACGACCCGCCCGACCTGCTCGTGCCCGAGCACCCCCGGCACCGGCGACGAGCGATGGCCGCGGGTCGTGTGCAGGTCCGAACCGCACACCGTCGCCAGGTCGACCGCCACCAGGACCTCCCCCGGCCCCGGCTCGCCGAGCGCGGTCGTGACCAGGCGGAACGGGGCGCCGACACCGTCCCAGCGGGCGTAGCGGGCGGTCGTCACGGGAGCTGCCATGCCCGCGACGGTCGCACCACCTCGCCGGCCCGTCCACCACCCTGTATGGACAAGTTGGTGAACGCACGGCGGCGCGGTTCGCCGACACCGGGCGGGGGTACGCCGTGCGGGCACCGCACGAACGACCCGGAGGCACCCCGATGTCCGACAGCACGCTCAGCAAGGACCCGACCGCGGACCCGGCGGAGCACGAGGCGTACTTCCCGTCGCCGTACTCCCTGGACGCCTACACCGCGCCGAGGACCGACTTCGACGGTCTCGCCACCGAGCGGAACGCCTGGTCCGGCGGCCGCTGGAAGGTGCTCGTGCTGGCCACCGACGAGCGCTACCTGCGCATGGGCAACGGCACCTTCTTCTCCACCGGCAACCACCCGGTGGAGACTCTGCTCCCCCTGCACCACGTCCTGGAGGCCGGGTTCGGCGTCGAGATCGCGACGCTCACCGGCAACCCGGCGAAGTTCGAGTGGTGGGCCTACCCCGGCGAGGACGAGGCGGTCGGCAGCGCCCGCGACACGCTGCTCGCGCAGTGGCGGGCCCCGAAGTCGCTGGCCGAGGTCGTCGAGCGCGAGCTGGGCGAGGACTCGGACTACCTCGCGGTGTTCGTCCCCGGCGGGCACGGCGCGCTGTCCGGGCTGCCGTTCTCCACCGACGTCCGCGACACCCTGGAATGGGCGATGCGCACCGACCGGCTCGTGGTGTCGCTGTGCCACGGGCCCGCCGCGTTCCTCTCCACCCGCATCGGCCGCGGCCGGTCGGTGTTCGAGGGCTACGAGATGTGCGTGTTCCCCGACGCCCTCGACGCCGGCGCCAACATCGACATCGGCTACCTGCCCGGCGAGATGCCCTGGCTGCTCGGCAAGGCCCTCCAGGACGAGGGCGTCCGTGTGGTCAACGACGACATGACCGGCCGCTGCACCACCGACCGCAACGTCATCACCGGCGACAGCCCGCTGGCCGCGAACGAGCTGGGCAAGCTCACCGCGACCGCGCTGCTGGAGCACGCGCGCCGCCGGGGCTGACCCCGCCCCGGCGCCTCAGGGCGCCGTACCACCGGCCGCGAGCCGCCACACCCGGTCGCGGCTGAACGGCTGGTGGTACGGCCGCACCCCCAGCGCCCGGCGGATCGCGTTCGCGACCGCGGGCGCGACCGGGTTGTAGGGCGCCTCGCTCATCGACTTCGCGCCGTAGGTGCCGAGCGCGTCGTGGGTGCGGGCGTACCGCACCTCGGTGTCCGGGACGTCCGCCATCTGCGGCACCCGGTAGGTGCGGAACACCGGGTTGAGGATCTCCCCGGACTCCCCCACGTACACCTCCTCGTAGAGCGCGCTGCCCAGCCCCATCGCGGCGCCGCCCTCGACCTGCCCGCGCAGCTGCTCGGGGTTCAGGACGGTGCCGGCGTCGACGGCCTGCACCGAGCGCAGCACCCGGACCTCGCCGGTCGCGGTGTCCACCGCGACACGCACGCCGTGGCAGTTCGCAGTGATCGCCCGCGCGGTGCCGGGCTCCTCCCCCGTGGCCACCAGCCCCGCGGGCGAGGACGCGGCGGCCAGCACGTCGTCGAGCGTCCACTCGCCGCCGGGCGCCGTGACCCCGGCCGCGTGCAGCTCCCCGCCGCCGGTGACGGCGAGGATCCGCTCCCGCAGCGCGGTCGCCGCGGCGTGCAGTGCCTTGCCCGCGACGGTGGTGCCCGCGGAGGCGAACGCCCCGGTGTCGTAGCCGCAGGCGTCGGTGTCGCCGTGGTGGGCGTCGACGCGGTCCGGGGTCGTGCCGAGCACGGTGGCGACGACCTGGCGGTGCGTGGTCGTGGTGCCGTTGCCGAACTCGACGGTGCCGGCGCCGAGCCGGTAGCGCCCGCCGGGCAGCAGCGTCACCGTGGTGGTCGCGGCGTGCCCGAACGGGGCCATCGTCGTCATCATGCCCAGGGCGACACCCTCCCCGACCCGCCATGTCGGGCCGTCGGGGACCGGGTCGCCGGTGCCGTCGGCCAGGGCGTCCTGGACGAGGTCGAGGCACTGGTCCATGCCGTAGCTGGTCCAGTGCAGGTCGTGCTCCGGCTCGCCGTGGTGGGCGACGTGCAGCGGGTCCCCGGCCCGGACCATGTTGCGTCGCCGCAGCTCGAACGGGTCGACGTCCAGCGCGATCGCGAGCTCGTCCATCGCGGACTCGACGGCGAACATCACCTGGCCCAGGCCGTAGCCGCGGAACGCGCCGCTGGGCACGTTGTGGGTGTAGACGACCTCGGCGTCGAGGCGCTTGACCGGGCAGTTGTACACGCTGACCGACTCGGCGACGGAGTGGAACAGCACCCCGCGGGAGTGGTTGCCGTAGGCGCCGGTGTCGGACAGGACGTCGAGCTTCATCGCGGTGAGGCGGCCGTCGTCGTCCGCGCCGAGCGTGACCGCGACCCGCATCGGGTGGCGCAGCGCGGTGCGGGTGAACTCCTCGGACCGGGTGAACTCGTGGACGACGGTACGCCCGGTCCGCAGCACGGCGAGCCCGACGAGGTCCTCGGCGAACATCTCCTGCTTGCCGCCGAACCCACCACCGACCCGCGCGGTGTGCACCCGGACCCGGTCCGGGTCGAGTCCGAGGACGCGGGCGAGCTCGCCGCGGGTGAGGAACGGGACCTGGGTGCCCGCCCGCACGACGAGCCTGCCGTCGGCGTCGAGCGAGCCGATCGCGCCGTGGCACTCCAGCTGGGCGTGCGCGACGCGGCTGGTGCGCCAGGTGCCGGTGACGGTGTGCGCGGAGGCGCGCAGTGCGGCGTCGACGTCGCCGCCGTGCCCGCCGTGCAGGGCGAGCACCACGTTGCGCCCGGCGTCGTCGACGCGGTCGGCGGGGGTCCGGTCCGGGTGCACCGGCGGCGAGCCGGGGCGCCGGGCCGCCTCCGGGTCGAGCACGGCGGGGAGCACCTCGTAGTCGACGGCGATCAGCGCGCAGGCGGCCTCGGCCTGCGCCGGGGTCTCCGCGACGACGGCGGCGACCCGCTGCCCGACGTGGCGGACGACGTCGTCGAGCATCCGGGTGTCGTCGGGGTCGTCGGTGCGGTGCTCGTGCCGGGCGGTGGAGTAGCGCAGGTCCGGCACGTCGTGGTGGGTCAGCACCAGCGCGACGCCCGGTGCGGCCGCGGCCACGGTGGTGTCGATCGACCGGATGCGGGCGTGGGCGTGCGGGGAGCCGAGGACCCGCAGGTGCAGGGCCCCGGTGAGGTCGGTGTCGAAGGTGAACGGCTCGCTACCGGTGACGATCCGCTCGGCCGCCGGGGGCCGGGCCGAGCAGCCGACGGTGCCCGCGGTGTCACGGGGGGCGCAGCCGCCCCGGACGCCGGTCTCGATCGCCTCGCGGATGCTCCGGTAGCCGGTGCAGCGGCACAGGTTGCCCTTCATCCGCCGCGGCAGGTCGTCGAGGTCGTCGGGGGTGAGCGCGGTGGCGGTGACGATCTGGCCGGCCGTGCAGAACCCGCACTGGAACCCGAACTTCTCGACGAACGCGGCCTGGACCGGGTGCAGCTCCCCGTCCGGCCCGGCCAGCCCGGCGACGGTGGTGACCCGCGCGCCGTCGAGGCGCTGGGCGGGGATCAGGCACGAGTGCACGGGCCGGTCGTCGAGCAGGACGGTGCAGGCGCCGCAGTCCCCGGCGTCGCACCCCTTCTTCACCTCGAGGTGCCCGTGCTCGCGCAGGAACGTGCGGGTGCACTGCCCCGGGGCGGGCTCCGCCTCCAGCTCGGTGTCGTTGACGTGCAGTTTCACGACAGCTCCTCCCGGATCTGCTCCAGCAGCACCGCGCTGACACCGTGGCGCCAGTCCGCGGAACCGAGCGGGTCGGTGTACCAGCCGTCGACGGCGTCGACGTCGGCGCGCAGCCGGTCCGCGCCGGGCACGCCGGCCGGGTAGCGCAGGACGGTGGGCGCCTCGGTCGCGGCGGTGATCACGAACGTGGCGGCGCCGCCGTCGGGTGCGGTGTCGACCCGCCCGGTGAGCACGGCGCCGGAGCGGCCGAGCTCGGCGAGTGCGATCCTGCGGAAGGCGGTGCGGGCGCGGAGTGCGGCGCCGGGCAGCTCGACCGCGCGCAGGACCTCGCCGGGGCGCAGCGCGGTGGTGCCGTTGCCGGTGACGAGCGCCGCGACCGGGACGCGGTACTCCTCGCCGTCGGGGGTCCAGACGACGGCGAGCCCGTCGAGCGTCGCGGCGAGCGCGACCATCCCGGCGGCGGCGTAGGCGCGGCACACGTTCCCGCCGACGGTCGCGGTGTGCCAGATCTTCCACGACGCGAGCAGCGCGTGCGCGCACTCGGCGAACAGCGGGGTCCCGGTGCGCCCGCCGTACGCGGCGAGGTCGGCGATCGGGCAGGTCGCGGCGACCGACAGGCCGCCGTCGGGCAGGTCGGAGAGGGGCTCCCAGCCCATCGTGGTGAGGTCGACCAGGCCGGTGACGCCGGGCTGCGGCTCGGAGAACAGCCACGTCCCGCCGGCGAGGATCCGCTCCCCCGGCGCCAGCGCCAGGTCGGCGCGCTCGCGGGCGCGCCGGAACCCGGTGACGGTGTGCAGGTCCATCCGCTCACCCGGCCTTGGCCACGAGGTCGCGGTGCACGGCGGCGCACTCGGCGGCGACGGCGTCGGTGTCGACGGTGAGCACGGTGTCCCGTTCGACGACCGGGCGCCCGTGCACGAGCAGCAGCTCCAGCGGCGGCGGGGTGCCCAGGACGAGGGCGGCGACCGGGTCGGCGACGTCGCGGTGCCGGAACCCGTCGAGCCGCCACAGGGCGAGGTCGGCGAGCTTGCCGGTCTCGATCGACCCGATCTCGTCCTCGCGACCGAGCACCCGGGCACCGCCGAGCGTGCCGAGCTCCAGGGCCTCGCGCACCGACAGGGCACGGGGGCCGCCCGCGGCGCGGGCGAACAGGACGGCGTGCTTGACGTCCTCCAGCAGGTGGGTGCCCTCGTTGGAGGCGGCGCCGTCGACGCCGATCCCGACCCGGGCGCCCGCGTCGACGAGGTCGCGGACCCGCGCGATGCCCGCGCCGAGACGGCCGTTGGAGGTGGGGCAGTGCGCGACGCCGGTGCCGGTCGCGCCGATCGTCTTCACCGCGTCGTCGTCGAGGTGCACGGTGTGGGCGAACCACACGTCGGGCCCGGTCCAGCCCAGGTCGGCGACGTACTCGGTGGGGGTGGCACCGAAGCGCTCCCGGCAGTACGCCTCCTCGTCGTCGGTCTCGGCGAGGTGGGTGTGCAGCCGCACCCCGAGCTCGCGGGCCAGCGTCGCGGAGTCGCGCATCAGCTCCGGCGTCACCGAGAACGGCGAGCAGGGGGCCAGCGCGATCCGCAGCATCGACCCCGGCGACGGGTCGTGCCAGCGGGCGACGGCGTCGGCGGACGCGGCGAGGATCTCGTCGCGGTCGGAGACGACGTGGTCCGGCGGCAGCCCGCCCGCGCTGCGCCCGAGGTCCATCGAGCCGCGGGTCGGGTGGAACCGCAGCCCCACCTGCTGCGCGGCGCGGATCTCGGCGCCGAGCACGTCCCCGCCCTCGCGGGGGAAGACGTAGTGGTGGTCGGTCGTGGTGGTGCAGCCCGACAACGCGAGCGCGGACAGCGCGCCGGTGGCGCCGGTGTGCACGGCGTGCTCGTCGATGCCCGCCCACACCGGGTACAGCGTGGTCAGCCACTCGAACAGCGTGTGGTCGACGGCGAGCCCGCGGGTCACCCACTGGTAGAGGTGGTGGTGGGTGTTGACCAGGCCCGGGGTGAGCAGGCAGCCGCGGGCGTCGACCCGGCGGTCGTAGGACCCCGCCGGGGCGGGACCGGGCCCGACGCCCGCGATCCGTTCCCCCTCGACGACGACGTGCCCGCCGGGGATCTCCTCCCCGGTGACGGTGACGACGTGGGCACCTTCGATGGCGGTCCGGTGTGCGGTCCGGCCGGCGCTCGGCTGCTGCATGGACCCAGTGCACCGCGCGCCGGTCACCGGGAGAAGGCACCGCCGTGACGAATCGGGATCCCCCGCGGCGCACCGAGTTGTAGGTTCCTCCCATGCTGCTCTCGGAGCTCGTCGCACGCCCGGAGCTGCGGCTGCGGGTCCTGCACGGCTCGGCGGCCGACCTGGACCGGTCCGTGCGATGGGTCTACCCGACCGACCTGCCCGACCCGTCGCGCTACCTGGGCGGCGGTGAGCTGGTCGTGTCCGGCCTGGTGTGGCGGCGGACGCCCGCGGACTCGGAGCGGTTCGTCGCGGCGGTCGCGCGGTCCGGTGCGGCGGCGCTGGTGGCCGGGGAGGCCGTGTTCGGCGACATCCCGGCCGACGTCGTCGACGCCTGCCGCCGCCACGACCTCGTGCTGGTCGCGGTGCCGGTGGACGTGTCGTTCGGCGCGGTGACCGAGGCGGTGATCGGGGCGCTGTCCGCGGCCCGCGGGGACCGGCTCGCCCACACCCTGGGCCGGCACCGGCGGCTGCTCGCCGCGTTCGCCGGCGGCGCGGAGCTGGCCGACCTCGCCGCAGCGGTGTCGGCGGGCACCGGCCTGGTCTGCCGGGTGCTGACCGCGGCGGGCGGCCTGCTCGCCGGTCCGGCCCTGCCCGAGGCCGAGCGCGACGCCGTCGTCGCCGGGTTCCTGACCGCGGGCCGGTTGCCGGTGACCGTCCCGGCCGGGCCGGCGGGTGCGGCGCACCTGGTGGTGCCCGCGGCACCGGGGACGGCCCGGGCCACCGGCTGGCTGGTCGCGGCGCAGCTGCCGCCGGGCACGGCGCAGGCGGGGACCGACGCCGTCGACGCCGTCGGCGAGCTGGCCGCGATCGCCGCGCTGGACCGGTCCCGGCGCCGGGAGGGTGCTGCGGTGGCCCGCCCGATCGCCGACGACGCGCTGGCCCGGATCGCCGCCGACACCGGGGACCGCCCCGAGACCCGGGTGCGGCTGCGCCAGGCCGGGGTCGAGCCGGACGGGACCCTCGCCGTGGTCGTGCTGCGCGCCTCGGGCGTCGCGGACCCGGCCGACACCGCGCACACCGTGCTGCTCGACGCGCTGGTCGGCACCGGCCCGGCCGCGGTCGGCGTGCAGGGCGGCGACGCGGTCGCCGTCGTCGCGGTGCCCGGGGCCCGGGACGCCCCGGACCCGGTGGAACAGGTGCTCGCCGCGGTGCACCGGCTCGGACCGGGCCTGGCCGGCGGACGGCTCTCGGCCGGGGTGTCGCGGCCGTCGGCGGCGGACGCGCTGTCCGGTGCACTCGCCGAGGCCGGGCACGCCGCGGGGCTGGCGGCGGCCCGGTCCGGCCCGGTGACCTCGGTGCGGGCCGGGGAGATCACCTCGCACGTCGCGCTGCTGGCCGGCGTCCCCGACGACGTGCGGCGCGGCTTCGCCGCCCAGGTCCTCGGCCCGGTGCTCGACCACGACGCGCGGTCGGGCACCGGGCTGCTGGAGACCCTGGAGGTCTTCCTCGACGAGTCCGGGTCGTGGAACCGGACCGCGGCCCGGCTGCACCTGCACGTCAACACCGTCCGGTACCGGATCGGCCGGGTGGCGGAGCTGACCGGGCGCGACCCGTCGTCGTTCACCGACCGCGTCGACCTCTACCTGGCGCTGCGCTCGCGCTGACGGCGGCTCAGCCGGACACGAGGTCGTCGAAGCGGTGCCCGGCGACGGTCGCGACGGCGACGAGCGCGGCCGCGTGCTCCTGCGCCGGCGGGTGGGTGAGCCGGCGCCGCGCGGTCGCGAGCAGGGCGCCGCGGTCCCCGGCGTCGCGCAGGCACACGATCGGGGGGAAGCCGAACCGCTCCCGGTAGGCCGCGGCGAGCCGGCCGAGCTCGGCACGGTCGTCGCCGTCGAGCAGGGCCAGACCGGCCCGGTCGCGCAGAGCCGCCGCGCCGGCGCCCGTGGTCGCGGTGCCCCCGTCGCGGGCGGACGCCGGCGCGGCGGAGCCGGTGCCCACCAGACCGCCCAGATCGGGGTAGTGGCCCATCAGCGCCCGCTGCTCCTCGGGCGGCGCGGCGAACAGCTCGTCCTGCACCGCGGCGCGCAGCGCCGTGGCGTCGGTGAAGGGGCCGCGGGCGTGCACCCGCCCGGGCACCGCGGTCGGGCCCTCGAACAGCCGCCCGAGGACCGCGGCGAACTCCCCGGCGTCGGCGGCGGCGAGCCGGTCGAAGGTCACGGTGTCCCCGCCGGCCGTCGCGGGGGCGGCGCCGCGATGGCGCCCGGTGTGGAAGAACAGCAGGTTGAGCCCGATCGCGACGACGCTGCCCGCGGTGATCCCGGAGCCGAGCACGATGCCCGCCCACGGCGGCAGGGCCTGCGCCACGTCCGGCTGCACGGTCACGAACAGCGCCACCCCGAGACCGGACCCGACCACGACCACGTTGCGGTGGTCGCGGAAGTCGACCCGCGACAGCGTCTGGATCCCGACGACGGCGACGGTCGCGAACATCGCCAGCGCCGCCCCGCCCAGCACCGGGTGCGGCACCGCCGCGACCAGCGCCCCGGCCTTCGGCACCAGCCCGATGAGGATCATGAAACCGCCCGCGGCGGCGACCACCCAGCGGCTGGAGACCCGGGTGAGCCGGACGAGGCCGACGTTCTCGGCGAAGCAGGTGTAGGGGAAGGAGTTGAGGACACCGCCCAGGGTGGTGGCGGCACCGTCGGCGCGCAGGGCGCGGGCGACGTCGTCCGGCCCGACCTTCTTGTCCACGATCTCGCCGGTGGCGATCACGTCACCGGTCGTCTCGACCGCGGTGATCATCATGACGACGATCATCGACAGGATCGCGGCGAGCGAGAACTGCGGCCAGCCGAAGTGGAACGGGGTGGTGACCCCGACCCAGTCCGACTCCCCCACCGCGGACAGGTCGACCAGACCGAACGGCACCGCGGCCAGCGTCCCGAGCACGAGCCCGGCGAGCACCGCGACGGTGGCGAGGAAACCGCGGAACAGCCGCTGGATCAGCACGATCACCGCGAGCGTGCCGAGGGCGAGCCCGAGGTACAGCGGGTTGCCGGGGTCGGGGGCGTTCGCGCCGCCGACGGCGTCGGTCGCGGCGACCGGCAGCAGCGCCAGCCCGATGACGGTGATCACCGTGCCGGTGACGACCGGCGGGAAGAACCGCAGCAGCCGCGCAACGTAGGGCGCGGCGAGGAAGGTCACCAGCCCGGCGACGATCACCGCGCCGTAGATGGTGGTGAGCCCGGCGGTGCCACCACCCGCGGCCAGCCCGATCGCGATCATCGGCGAGACCGCGGTGAACGTGACGCCCTGCAGCAGCGGCAGCCGCACCCCGATCCGGCCGATCCCGACCGACTGCAGGATCGAGGCGATGCCGCAGGTGAACAGGTCGGCGTTGATCAGGTGGATGAGCTGGCGCTCGTCGAGACCGACGGCGTTGGCGAGCAGGATCGGCACGACGACGGCGCCGGCGTAGAACGCCAGCACGTGCTGCATGCCGTAGACGGCGAGCCGTCCGGCGGGCGGCACCCGGTCGACCGGGTGGACGGGGCGGGCGGGATCGGTGGTTCGGCCGGTGGATCGGCGCAGGCGCATCGGTGACCTCGATGGGAGCCGGAGGGTGTGACGGGGCAGGGCGCGCGGAGGGGGCCGGATTGCGACCTGCATCACCATGCGCCCGGGCCGGGACCGCCCGGCACCGCCGTCTCCGACGAACCCCGGGCCGCTCGTCGCGGGGCTTTCGTAGGTTCCGACAGTCGACCCGGTCATCGGGCCCCCGGCGGGACACCGTTCGGAACCTCCCGGCAATCCCGTCGCAACCCGGGTCCGGACACAATGCGGGGCATGCACCTCAGCCCGAGCGAGCGCGACAAGCTCCTCGTCCACGTCGCCGCCGACGTCGCCCGCAGGCGTCGCGAGCGGGGTCTGCGGATGAACTACCCGGAGTCGGTCGCGCTGATCACCGAGCACGTCCTGGAGGGCGCCCGCGACGGCCGCACCGTCAGCGAGCTGATGAGCAGCGGCCGTGAGGTCCTGACCCGCGACGACGTACTCGACGGCGTCCCGGAGATGCTCGACTCGGTGCAGGTGGAGGCCACCTTCCCGGACGGCACGAAGCTCGTCACCGTGCACGGGCCGATCGCGTGATCCCCGGCGAGATCCTCGTCGGCACCGAGCCGGTCGAGCTGCACCCCGGCCGCCCCCGGCTGACGCTGGCCGTGGTCAACGCCGCGGACCGCCCGGTGCAGGTCGGGTCGCACTACCACTTCGCCGCCGCGAACCCCGGACTGTCCTTCGACCGCGACGCCGCGTGGGGACACCGGCTCGACGTCCCCGCCGGGACGTCGGTGCGGTTCGAGCCCGGTGTGGAGCGCGAGGTGACGCTGGTGCCGATCGCCGGGGCGCGCCGGGTCCCCGGTCTGCGTCCCGAGCAGGCCGGTGCCCTCGACGAGCGGAGCTACGAGCAGTGAGCATCGACCGCGCGCGCTACGCCGACCTGTACGGCCCGACCGTCGGGGACCGGGTCCGGCTCGCCGACACGAACCTGCTGATCGAGGTCACCGAGGACCGCTCGCGCGGCCCGGCGTCCGGCGACGAGGTCATGTTCGGCGGCGGCAAGGTGATCCGGGAGTCGATGGGGCAGGCCGCCGTCGCGGCTGCGGACTGCCCGGACCTGGTGATCACCGGCGCCGTTGTGCTGGACCACTGGGGCGTGGTGAAGGCCGATGTCGGGGTGAAGGACGGCCGGATCGTCGGGATCGGCAAGGCCGGCAACCCCGACACCATGGACGGGGTCGACCCGGCACTGGTGATCGGTCCCGGCACCGAGGTCCTGGCGGGCAACGGCCGCATCCTCACCGCCGGTGCGATCGACGCGCACGTGCACTTCATCTGCCCGCAGCTGGTCGAGACCGCGCTCGCGTCCGGGGTCACGACGCTGTTCGGCGGCGGCACCGGGCCGGTCGACGGGTCGAAGGCCACCACCGTCACGCCCGGCCCCTGGAACATCGGCCGGATGCTGCAGGCGATGGACCACCAGCCGGTCAACCTGCTGCTGATGGGCAAGGGCAACACGGTCTCGACCGGGGCGCTGCACGAGCAGCTGCGCGCCGGGGCGGGCGGGTTCAAGCTGCACGAGGACTGGGGCACCACCCCGTCGGCGATCGACGCCTGTCTGCGGGTGTGCGAGGAGACCGGCGTGCAGGCCGCGATCCACACCGACACCCTCAACGAGGCCGGGTTCCTGCAGTCCACACTGGAGGCGATCGCCGGGCGCTCGATCAACGCGTTCCACACCGAGGGCGCCGGCGGCGGGCACGCCCCGGACATCATCGAGGTCGTCGGCACGTCGCACGTGCTGCCGTCGTCGACGAACCCGACCCGCCCGCACACCGTGAACACCCTCGACGAGCACCTCGACATGCTCATGGTGTGCCACCACCTCAACCCGTCGGTGCCCGAGGACCTGGCCTTCGCCGAGTCCCGCATCCGCCCGACGACGATCGCCGCCGAGGACGTGCTGCACGACCTGGGCGCGATCTCGATGATGTCGAGCGACTCGCAAGCGATGGGCCGGATCGGCGAGGTCGTCATCCGGACCTGGCAGACCGCGCACGTCATGAAGGCCGCCCGCGGCCCGCTGCCCGGTGACTCCGAGCGGGCGGACAACCTGCGTGCGCAGCGCTACGTCGCCAAGTACACGATCAACCCCGCACTCGCCCACGGCGCCGCCGAGCAC
Source organism: Pseudonocardia sp. 2-7 (assembly GCF_056341085.1). Classification (NCBI taxonomy): domain Bacteria; kingdom Bacillati; phylum Actinomycetota; class Actinomycetes; order Pseudonocardiales; family Pseudonocardiaceae; genus Pseudonocardia; species Pseudonocardia sp. 2-7. The sequence continues at coordinate 2,633,328 of NZ_CP094507.1, read as the reverse complement.
GTCGGGTCGGTCGAGGTCGGCAAGCTCGCCGACCTGGTGCTGTGGGAGCCGAAGTTCTTCGGGGTGCGCCCCGAGGTCGTCCTCAAGGGCGGGTTCGCCGTGTGGGCGCAGATGGGCGACGCGAACGCCTCCATCCCCACGCCCGGCCCGGTCTACGGACGCCCGATGTTCGGCTACGCCCACACCCCCGCCGCGCTCGGATCGCTCACCTTCATGGCGCCGTCGGCGCTGGAGGCGGGCGTTCCCGAGCGGCTCGGGCTGGCGACGCCCGCGGTGCCGGTGGCCGACACCCGCTCGGTGCGCAAGGCCGGGATGCTGCGCAACGACGCCACCCCGGACGTGCGCGTCGACCCGGACTCGTTCGAGGTGACGATCGACGGCGCCGTCGTCGAGCCCGCGCCGGTGAGCGAGCTGCCGATGGCGCAGCGGTACTTCCTGTTCTGATGGCGGGTCTCGCGTCACTGGTGCTCGCCGACGCCCGGTTCCCCGGCGGCGGGCACGTGCACTCCGGCGGGCTGGAGGAGGCCGCCGAGCGGGGGTTGGTCACCGACGTCGCGTCGCTGCACGCGTTCCTGCGCGGGCGGCTGCGCACCGCGGGCCGGGTCGCGGCTTGCGCCGCCGCGGCCGCCGCGCACCCCGCGGGCCGGGACCGGCTCGGGGCGCTGGACGCGGCACTCGACGCGCGCACGCCGTCGCTCGCGCAGCGCGAGGCGTCGCGGGTGCAGGGGAAGGCAGCCCTGCGCGCGGCGCGGGCGGCGTGGCCGTCGCCGGAGCTCGACACGCTCGTCGCGGTCGACCGGCGGCCGCACCACCCGCTGCTCGTCGGCGTCGTCGTCGGCGTCGCCGGCGAGTCCCCGTCCGCCGCGGCCCGCTGCGTCGGCTACCTCGCCGTCTCCGGGCCCGCGTCGGCGGCGGTCCGGCTGCTCGGGCTGGACCCGTTCGCCGTCAACGCCGCGCTCGTCGCCCTGGACGACGACCTGGCCGTCGTCGTCGACGAGGCCGCGGCCCTCGCGGCGGGCGACCCCGCCGACCTCCCGGCGCCCGGCGCGCCGGTCCTCGACCTCATGGCCGAGTCCCACGTCCACCACCACCGCGAGAGGGCGCGTCTCTTTGCCTCCTGAACAGAGCCCGCCGACCGGGCACGGCCACGGTCATGTGATCAGCTTCGACCCGACGGTCACCGACCACGACCACCACGACCCGGCCCCGGCCGGCGGCCGCGCGGTGCGGATCGGCATCGGCGGCCCGGTCGGGTCGGGCAAGACCGCGCTGGTCGCGGCGCTGGCCCGCAGCCTCGGCGAGCGGGTCCGCCTGGCCGTGGTCACCAACGACATCTACACCACCGAGGACGCGGACTTCCTGCGCCGCAACGCCGTGCTGCCGCCGGAGCGGGTCGAGGCCGTGCAGACCGGCTGCTGCCCGCACACCGCGATCCGCGACGACATCACCGCCAACCTCGACGCCGTCGAGCTGCTGGAGGAGCGCTTCGGCGACCTGGACCTGGTGCTCGTGGAGTCCGGCGGGGACAACCTCACCGCGGTGTTCTCCCGCGGCCTGGTGGACCGGCAGATCTTCGTCGTCGACGTCGCGGGCGGGGACAAGGTGCCCCGCAAGGGCGGCCCCGGCGTCACCACCGCGGACCTGCTCGTGATCAACAAGACCGACCTGGCGCCGCTGGTCGGCGCGGACCTCGGGGTCATGACCGGCGACGCCGCACGCATCCGCGGCGAGCTGCCGGTGATCGCGCAGTCGCTGGTCGAGGACCCGGGCGCCGGCGACGTCGGTGCCTGGGTGCTCGAGCAGGTCGCCGCGGTCCGGGCGAGCGTCTGAGGTGCTGGCCTGCGCGGAGCTCGTGGTCGTCGCGCGGGAGGACCGGTCGGTCGTCACGACGCTGCGGGCGCAGTCCCCGCTAGCCCTGGTCCCCCGTCGTGGCGTCACCGGTGCGAGCCGGTCCGACGCCGTCGTGCACCTGGTGGGGTCGGCCTCGACCCCGCTGGCCGGCGACGACGTCACCCTCACCGTGACCGTCGGCGCGGGGGCGCACCTGACCCTGACCGGGGTCGCGGCGGCCGTCGCCCTGCCGGGTGGCCGCCGTGCCGACCGCGTGGCCCGGCCGAGCCGGACCGTGCTGCGCTGCAGCGTCGGCGACGGCGGGTCGCTGACCTACCTGCCGGAGCCGACCGTGGTGACCGGGCGGGCCCACCACGAGACCGTGCTCGACGTGGTGCTCGCCCCGACCGCCGCGTTGCGCGCCCGGGACCTGCTGGTCGCCGGCCGCACCGGGGAGCGGCCGGGCCGCTGCCGCGGGACCGTCCGGGTCACCGAGTGCAGTGCCGCCGGGAACGGTGCCCCCGGGAACGGTGCCGCGCCCGGCCGGCCGCTGCTGGTGCAGACCCAGGAGATCGGCGACCCGCTGCTCGACGCCTCCCCCGCCCACCTCGCCGGGCACCGGGTCCTGGGCACCGAGGTCCTGGTCGGTCCCGCCCGCGAGCAGGTCCCCGCGACCTGCGGGGACGGCTGGAGCCTGTCCCCGCTGCCGGGACGCGGGGCGCTCGCGACGGCCGTCGCGCACGACGCCGTCACCGCCGCCCGCCGCCTCGCCGAGGCGGTCCGCGCCGCCTCCTGAGCCGTCGGGCGACCGGCACCGGTGAGGGGCCGGGTGCCGCTCCCCCACCGGTGGCGGTCACACCTGGGCCGGGAGCAGGTGCTTGCCCGTCCGGTCGGTGCTCAGGCACAGCGAGCACACGTAGGCGTCGTGCGCGGGGCACGCCGCCATGTCCGGTCGTTCCAGGTCCTGACCGCACACGTGGCACGGCAGGGTGACGGCCGAGGGGTTGCCGTGCTCGTCGAGCATCGGCAGGTCGATGCCGTCGTCGGTGCGGCGCAGGTACCAGCGGCCCCGGGTGGCGAGCGCGATCACCGGGGGCAGCACCACGCCGAGCACGATCGCGACCAGCGGCGAGAACGGGGCGATCGCCTCGCCCAGCAGCCCGAAGAACGCCGCGATGGACAGCCCGCCCGCGACGACCACCGAGCCGAACCCGACCGGGTTGACCGCGTACAGCATGCCGCGGCGGAACTCCGGGACCTTCGGCGAGATGCCGAGCAGGTACTTGTTCACCACGATGTCGGTGGCGACCACGACGATCCAGGCGATGCCCATGTTGGCGTAGAACCCGAGGATCGCGTTGAGGAAGTCGAACATGTTCGCCTCCATCAGCACGAGCGCGATCACCAGGTTGACGCCGAGGAACACCAGCCGCCCGGGGTAGGTGCCGGTGACCCGGGTGAAGGAGTTGGTCCAGGCCAGCGAGCCGGAGTAGGCGTTGGTGACGTTGATCTTGATCTGGCTGATGACGACGAGCACCACGGCCAGGGTGATGGCCAGCCACGCGGGCATGAGCTCCTGGTAGATGGCCAGGAACTGGTGCACCGGCTCGTTGGCCACCGTCGCGCCGTCGGCCAGGTTCGCGATCAGGTAGACGGCGAGGAACAGCCCGACGACCTGCTTCGCCGCCCCGAACAGCACCCAGCCCGGTCCGGCGAGCAGCGTCGCGGCCCACCAGCGGCGGGCGTTCTCCGGGGTCCTGGGTGGCATGAACCGCAGGTAGTCGATCTGCTCGGCGATCTGGGCGATCAGCGACAGGCACACCCCGGCGGCGAGCATGACCGAGCCGAGACTCGGGGCGCCCGCGCCGTCCTCGCCCTGGTAGGCCAGGAACGTCGACACCGAGTCCGGGTGCGCCAGGAGCAGGTAGCCGAAGGGCAGCACCATCAGGACCAGCCACAGCGGCGTCGTCCACACCTGCAGCGTGGACAGCAGCGACATCCCGTACACGACCAGCGGGAAGATGATCACCGTGGACACGGCGTAGCCCGCCCACAGCGGCAGCCCCAGGCCGAGTTCGAGACCCTGGGCCATGATCGAGCCCTCGAGGGCGAAGAAGATGAAGGTGAAGGTCGCGAAGATGACGTTGGTCAGGATCGAGCCGTAGTAGCCGAAGCCGCTGCCGCGGGTGATCAGGTCCAGGTCCAGGTTGTAGCGGGCCGCGTAGTACGCCAGCGGCAGCCCGGTCGCGATGATCACCAGCGCGAACACGGCGATGCCCCACAGGGCGTTGACCGTGCCGTAGGCGATGCCGATGTTCGCGCCGATCGCGAAGTCGGCGAGGTAGGCGATCCCGCCGAGCGCGGTCACCCCGACGACGCCGGGTGACCAGCGGCGGTAGCTGCGCGGCGCGAACCGCAGCGTGTAGTCCTCCAGCGTCTCGCGCGCGGCTCCCGCCGGCGCCGCCGCGGTCCGGTCCATCTCCTGCGTCATCGATGCCCCCACGGTGGCCGGGTCGGAGGACCACCGGTGAGGAATGCTGCGTCCCGCAACGGCGGCGCCGGTTGCCGTCGGGTGACGACTGCGTGACACCGGCCCCGGCCGATCCGGGCGCCGCGTGACGGCCGGCGGACCGGCCGGGACGACTGCGTGACGATCCGGGCACGACGGGTGCGTCCCCACGCCGGACCGGCCACCGTGGTGGCCGGGGCGTACGGCGGCCCCGCGACGACGGTGGCGACGGACGAGGGCGGGCGGGGACGCTGGGCGGTCGGTCAGGAGGGCGGGTGCTCCCACATCGTCGTGCGGAACAGGTCCCAGAAGCCCAGCCGGCGGTAGACCGGGTGGCCGTCGTCGCTGGAGATCAGCAGCGACGGCAGCCCGGGCGCGGCCGCGCAGACGGCCGCGGTGACCGCCCCGCCGAACCCACGGCCCCGGTGCTCCGGCAGCACCGACACCCAGTCGACCTCGACCACGCCGTGGTGCACACCCGCCCCGGCCGTCGCGACCGGCTCGTCCCCGGCGTACCCGACGACCAGGTGCAGCAGGTCCGCGGACCGCGGGTCCGCGACGGCCGGCCGCCCCACCTCAGCGAGGCCGTAGCCGGCGACCAGGACGCGCTCGAAGTCGGCCGGGTCGGCGTCGGGCACCGTCCGGATCCGCAGGCCCGGCGGGGGCGCCGGCAGCGGTCCCGGCGGGCGGAACATCAGCGGCGGATGGCCGACCCGCACCAGCCCGTACCGGGTCAGGTCGGGCAGCGCGAACAGCGAGAGCAGCACCCACCAGCGGTGCGGCGGGAAGAACCCGGCCGCGTCGTCGAGCACCCGGCGCAGGTCGCCGGGGCCCGGCGGGGCGGTCAGGACGACCGCGTTGTCGTAGCCGAACGGGGACCCGGGGTCGGCCAGGACGGCACCGGCCACCCGTCGCGCCCGCCCGCCGGACCGGGCCGCCATGGCGGTGGTCCGGTCGGCGTAGGCGTGCACGAACCGGCGCGCGAGGCTGTCGCCGACCGGGCTGTCCGGCTCCCAGCCGGTGGTGAGCGTCTCGGTGGTCATGACCGGGGATGGTCCGCCGGTCCCGCGTGCTCCGGCAGGGCCGTTCGGCCGGGTGACCCTTGACACGCTGCCGTCGCGAAACCAACACTGATGACACTTCGGAACCAAGATTCCGCATCGTGAAATTTCACGGACAAGTACGGAAGCAGGACCCATGCCGGACGACCTGACCCTCGACCGACTCAACACCGCCCCACCCGACGAGCTGCGCCCGGCCCTGCGTGCCTGCGCCACCTCGCCGGGGTGGGCGGACCGACTGCTGGCCGGTCGCCCCTACGGCAGCGTCGACGACGCCGTCGCCGCGGCGGAGAAGGCGGTCCTCGCCCTGGACAGCGCCGAGATCGACGCCGCGCTGGCCGGGCACCCCCGCATCGGCGAGCGCCCCGGCGGCGCCCATGCCGACGGCGCCGCGTTCTCCCGTTCCGAACAGTCCGGTGTGGACACCGGGGCGGACTCCGCCGCCCGGCTCGCCGCCGGCAACGCCGCCTACGAGCAGCGCTTCGGCCACGTCTTCCTGATCCGGGCCGCCGGTCGCGACGCCGGGCAGATCCTCGCCGAGCTGGAGCGCAGGCTGGGCAACGACCCGGCCGCCGAGCGCGCCGAGGCCGCCGGTCAGCTGGCCGAGATCACCGCCCTGCGGATGCGGCAGGTGCTGGCATGAGCAGCTTCTCCACCCACGTCCTCGACGCCGCGGCGGGCCGCCCGGCCACCGGCGTCCCGGTCACCCTGACCGGCGCGGACGGAATGGTGCTGGCGTCGGGCACCACCGACGACGACGGCCGCTGGCGCGCCCCGGAGTCCGCCGCGCTCACCGCGGGGGTGCTGCACCGGATCACGTTCACGACGCCGAGCCCGTTCTTCCCGGAGGTGTCGATCGCGTTCCGCCCGGAGCGCACCGACCGCCACCACCACGTCCCGCTGCTGCTGTCGCCCTACTCCTACTCCACCTACCTCGGGAGCTGATCATGTCCGTCTCGGTCCACCTCGGCGACAACAAGTACGGCAAGGCGGAGGTCCGCGTGGTGCGGGTCGTGCGCGACACCGCCCGCCACGAGATCACCGACCTCAACGTGACCAGCCAGCTGCGGGGCGCCGCCCTGGAGAGCAGCTACCTGACCGGCGACAACTCCAAGGTCGTCGCCACCGACACCCAGAAGAACGTGGTGTACGCCTTCGCCTCCGAGCACGGGATCACCTCGCCCGAGGAGTTCCTGCTGCTGCTCGGCGACCACTTCACCGGCGAGTTCGAGTGGATCACCGGCGGGCTCTGGCAGGCCGAGCTGTACGAGTGGGAGCGGATCGTCGTCGACGGCGCCGGGCACGACCACTCGTTCGTCCGGAAGGGCCGGGCCACCCGGCTGGCGACGGTGCAGAAGACCGGCGGCGCCACCCACGTCACCGCCGGGCTGAAGGACCTCACCGTGCTCAAGTCCACCGGCAGCGAGTTCCACGGCTTCCCGCGCGACCGCTACACCACCCTGGTCGAGACCGACGACCGCATCCTCGCCACCTCGGTCACCGCGCGCTGGCGCTACCTGCCCGAGGCCGTCGCCGCCGGGATCGACTTCAACGGCGCCTACGACGCGATCGGCGCGGCGATGCTGTCGGCGTTCGCCACCACCCACTCGCTCGCGCTGCAGCAGTCGCTCTACGAGATGGGCCGGGCCGCGATCGAGGCCTGCGACGGCGTCGCCGAGATCCGGTTCGCGATGCCCAACAAGCACCACTTCCTGTCCGACCTGTCGCCGTTCGGGCTCAAGAACCCGAACGAGGTCTTCCACGCCGCCGACCGCCCCTACGGCCTGATCGAGGGCACCGTCGTCCGCGACGGCGTGACCCCGGCGCCGGAGGCGTGGACCGACGTGCCGTCCTCCGTCTGACCCGCCACTCCCACCGAGGGGATCCGCCATGAGCTCGGAACAGGCAGTACGTCCGGAGGACGAACGGCTCGGCATCGGGCCGACGCTCGGCTACGGCGTCCAGCACATCCTCGCGATGTTCGGGGGCGTGATCGCGGTACCGATCATCATCGGCGGTGCGGCCGGGCTCACCCCCGCGCAGAGCGCCGTGCTCGTCGCCTCCGGGCTGTTCGTCAGCGGGCTCGCCACCCTGCTGCAGACCCTCGGCCTGCCGTTCTTCGGATCGCAACTGCCGCTGGTGCAGGGCACCTCGTTCGCGTCGGTGTCGACGATGATCGCGATCGTCGGCGACGACGGCACCGACGGCCTGCGCACCGTCTACGGCGCGGTGATCGTCGCGGCCGCGGTCGGGCTTCTCATCACCCCGTTCTTCGCCCGGGTGGTACGGCTGTTCCCGCCGGTGGTGACCGGGTCGATCATCACCGTGATCGGGCTGTCGCTGATGCCGGTGGCGACCGGCTGGATCACCGGCCGCGAGACCGTCACCGTGGGCGGGGCGACGGTGCCCAACCCCGAGTTCGCCGCGCTGCCCTCGATCGCGCTGGCCGGGTTCACCTTCCTGGTGGTGGTCGTCGCCGGGAAGATCGCGGTGCTCTCGCGGCTGTCGGTGCTGCTCGGGCTGCTGGTCGGGACCGTCGTCGCGCTGGTGGCCGGGCTGAGCGACTTCTCCGGCGTCGGCGGGGCGAGCGTCGCCGCGCTGCCCGCGCCGTTCGCGTTCGGCACCCCGCTGTTCACGGTCGGGGCGACCGTCTCGATGGTCATCGTGGTCCTGGTGATCATGGTGGAGACCACCGCCGACATCCTCGCGGTCGGCGAGGTCGTCGAGACCCGGGTGGACGCCCGCCGGGTCGGCGACGGGCTGCGCGCCGACATGGCCGCCTCGGTGGTCGCGCCGGTGTTCAACTCCTTCCCGGCGACGGCGTTCGCCCAGAACGTCGGGCTCGTCGCGCTGACCGGGATCCGGAGCCGGTTCGCCGTCGCCGCCGGGGGGCTGCTCCTGCCCGTCCTGGGGCTCTCCCCGATGGCGTCCGCGGTGTTCTCGGCGATCCCGCAGCCGGTGCTCGGCGGGGCGGGCATCGTGCTGTTCGGTACGGTCGCCGCCAGCGGGATCCGGACACTCGCCGCGGTCGAGTACCGCGGGACCAACAACATGGTGATCGTCGCGGCGTCGGTGGCGTTCGGCCTGGTCCCGGTGGTCTCGCCGGACTTCTGGGCGAACTTCCCGGACTGGTTCGCGACGATCTTCCACTCCGGCATCAGCTCGGCGGCGATCGTCGCGGTGCTGCTCAACCTGTTCTTCAACGTGTTCGCCCCCGGCCGGCCGTCGGCGCCGTCGGTCGTCGCGGCGGGCCCGCCGGTGCTGGTGCAGACCGGGGAGATCCGGATCCTGGCCTCGGGCGAGGTGCTGGGCCCGGAGTCCTACGAGCCGGTCACGGCGAAGCCGGGCACCCAGGTCAGGGACGACTGAGCATCGCGGCATGATCGTCGTTCCGGAAGGGTCCGGTGCCGTCCGTGGCACGGATCCCTTCCGGGACGACGATCACCGCTGCCGGCCAGGGGCCGGTCACGCTGCGGCGGCCAGGAGCTCACGGACACGGCGCACGACGAGCTCCGGTGCTCCGGTCAGATCCGCCCAGGTGAACCGCAGCAGGACCCACCCCGCGGTGCCGAGCGCGTTGCCCTTGCGCCGGTCCGCAGCGAAGCGCTCGGCGTCCACGTGCCAGGCCCAGCCGTCGACCTCGATCGCCAGCCTGCGCTCCGGGAACGCCAGGTCCAGCGTCCACGGGCCGAACCGGTGGCCGTGCACCCACCCGGTCACACCCGCCTCCCGGAGCAACCGCATCATCCGGCGCTCGGCCACCGAGTCGGCGCGGTCGGCGCATGCGACGAGGAGCTCCCCCATCCCCCGGTTCCCGCGGGCACCCATGTGCCGGCAGTAGGCCGCGTGCAGCTCGGCGAAGCCGACATGACGTTGCAGGGCGCGGTCGAGGAAGCGAGGTCCCGCCACCGGGGCGGTCTCGAGCACGGTGCACGTCGGCGTCGTCACCGCGACGCCGTGCAGCACCGTCCGGTCGTCCGGGTCCAGGACCCGCCTGCGCAGCGTCACCCCGGGGGCGGGGACCCGGTGCATCGTGCGCGGGACCGTGAACCCGATCGTGCCGGGCGGCTCGTCGAGCATCCGGTGCCAGAACGCGGCTGCGGGTCCGCTCAACGTCGCCCGCGGACCGGCCCAGAGCGCCGCCGCTCGGACCCTGCTCTCGTGTCCCGGTCGGTGCCCGGCGACCAGGTAGACCCCGGGGTGCACCATGCACCATGCCCCGGTCGACGCCCGGCGGGCGACGGTGCGCCCCGACATACCGCAGGCGATGGCCTGGGCCCGGCTGATGACGCCGGCCTGCCGGACCAGCAACGCGGCGACCCCTCCGGCCACGCCGGAGGGACCGGCGGAGGGGATGTCGTGGCCGCTGTCCGGGCTCTCGGTCATCGCCGGAGCATCCGGCCGCGGCGCCCCGGCCGGGCCCGTTCGCTCCGTTCCGGTGGCGATCGCGAACCGCATCCCCGTGGTGATCGAGGACTCGGAAGGGATCGGTGCCGGCAGTGGCACCGATCCCTTCCGGATCTCCGATCATGGTCGGGCCCGTCGAGATCCGGCAACGTCGGCCGCGGTGTGGGCGACACCGACAGGAGGCCCGGCCTCAGACCCCCGCGGCGTCCTGCCGGGCCAGCTCGGTCACCAGCGCGTCGGCCACGGACCGCAGCTTCGGCACGGCGGAGTCGAGGAGCGCGTCGGTCATCCGGATCGTCGGGCCGGAGATGGACACCGCGGCGGGCAGCGGCCCGTCGAGCGCGACGGCGACGCACCGCACCCCCAGCTCCTGCTCGCCCTCGTCGACGGCGTACCCGGCGGCACGGACCTTGTCGAGCTCGGTGAAGTACTCCTCGGGCGAGGTGATCGTGTTGTCGGTGTGCCGCACGAAGTCGGTGTGCCGCAGCACCTCCCGCGCCCGCTCGACCGGCATCCGGGACAGCAGCGCCTTCCCGACGGCGGTGCAGTGCGGCGACACCCGTCGCCCGACCTCGGTGAACATCCGCATCGAGTGACGGCCGGGCTCCTGGGCGACGTAGACGACCTGGTTCCCATCCAGCAGCGCCAGGTTGGCGCTCTCCCCCAGGTCGTCGACCAGGCCGGCGAGCCGCGGGCGCGCCCACATGCCCACCAGGCGTCCGGCGGTGTCGCCGAGGCGCACCAGGCGGGGGCCGAGGGCGTACTCGCGCGAGGACTGCTGGCGGACGTAGCCGCGCCCGGCCAGGGTCCGGACGAGCCGGTGGATGGTGGGCAGCGGGAGACCGGAGGTGGCCGCGAGGTGGGACAGGCTGACCGTGCCGCCCGCGTCGGCCATCGCCTCCAGCAGGTCCACGGCCCGCTCCACGGACTGCACGGTCCCCGAGCGGGCCGGTGCCGCCGCGGCGACGTCCGCGGCGGCACCGACGCGACTGTCGGGATCGTTCTTCCGCATGACGGAAGTCTAGCCCTGCTCGGGCGGTGCGGCCGGGACCTCGGTGCGGTCCGGGGCGCCGGGTGCACCCGTCACCCGCTCCACCGAGCCGCGGCGCAGCAGCCTGCCGTGCGGCTCACCGGACACCTCGACGTCGCGGCCGCCCAGGACGGTGCGCCGGACCACGCCGGACAGCGACCGGCCGGCGTAGGCGCTCACCTTGTTCTTGTGGTGCAGCCGGTCCGGGTCCACGACGAAGGCGGCGTCGGGGGCGAAGACCACGAGGTCGGCGTCGTAGCCGAGCGCGATCCGGCCCTTGGAACGCAGCCCGACCAGGTCAGCTGGCTTCGACGCCATCCACTGCACCACCAGCGCGAGCCCGATGCCGCGCCGGCGGGCCTCGCTCCACACCAGCGACAGCCCCAGCTGCAGCGACGACACCCCGCCCCAGGCGAGCCCGAAGTCCCCGGAGTCGAGCAGCTTCAGCTCGGCGGTGCTGGGCGAGTGGTCGGACACGATGCAGTCGATCGTCCCGTCGAGCAGGCCCTCCCACAGCAGCTCCCGGTTCGACGCCTCGCGGATCGGCGGGCAGCACTTGTGCGTGGTGGCGCCGTCGGGGATCTCCTCGGCGAACAGCGTGAGGTAGTGCGGGCAGGTCTCGGCGGTGATCCGGACGCCGTCGCGGCGCGCGGTCGCGATCATCGGGAGCGCGTCGGAGGAGGACACGTGCAGCACGTGCGCGCGTGCCCCGGTCCAGCGGGCCCGCTCGATGACCTCGGCGATCGCCAGGTTCTCCGCGCCGCGCGGACGCGAGCGCAGGAAGGTGTCGTACTTCGCGCCGTGCGGGGTGGGGGCCTTCTCGATGGCCCGGGAGTCCTCGGCGTGCACGATCATGACGGCGTCGAAGGTGGCCAGCTCGGCCATGTCGCGTTCCATCTCGTCGGCGTCGAGCGGCGGGAACTCGTCGACGCCGGAGTGCAGCAGGAAGCACTTGAACCCGAAGACGCCCTCGTCGTGCAGGCCGCGCAGGTCACCGAGGTTGCCGGGCACGGCGCCGCCCCAGAACCCGACGTCGACGAACGCCTGGTGCTCGGCGACCTTGCGCTTCACCTCCAGCGCCGCGACGTCCACGGTCGGCGGGATCGAGTTCAGCGGCATGTCGACGATCGTGGTGACCCCGCCCGCCGCGGCGGCCCGGGTCGCCGAGGCGAAGCCCTCCCACTCGGTGCGGCCGGGCTCGTTGACGTGCACGTGGGTGTCGACGAGACCGGGCAGGAGCACCTCGTCGTCGGCGAGGTCGATCACCCGGGCCCCGTCGAGGCCGTTGCCGAGCGGCTCGATGGCGACGATCCGCCCGCCGGTCACGCCGATCTCGCGGGGCTGCTCGCCCGCCGTGGTCATGATCCGCTTCCCGCGGACCACCAGGTCGTAGCTGGTCATGACATCTCCAGGGAAATCCGGTGATCTTCTTGGTTCGTGGTGCCGCGTAGGTGCGGCTCGTCGAGGTGGTCAGGCCGAGCCGGACCAGCGACTCGGCGACGGTGACCGCGGCCTGCACCCCGTCGACGACGGGGACGCCGGTCTCCGCGCGCACCGTCGCCTCCAGCCCGGCCATGCCGCCGCAGCCGAGGCAGATGACCTCGGCGTGGTCCTGCTCGACCGCGACCCGGGCCTGCTCGACGATCGCGGCGACCGCGCGGTCCGGGTCCTGCTCGAGCTCCAGCACCGCGAGCCCGGAGGCGCGCACCGAGGCGCAGCGCCGGTCCAGCCCGGCGAGCAGCAGCCGGTCGGAGATGAGCGGCACGGTGCGGTCCAGGGTGGTCACCACCGAGTAGCGGTGGCCGAGGTACATCGCGGTGGTCGCGGCGGCCTCGGTGATGTCGACGACGGGCACGTCGAGCATCTCCTGCAGGCCCTCGCGGCCGTGCTCGCCGTAGCCGGCCTGGATCACCGCGTCGAACCGCTCGCCGGAGGCGGCGTAACGCGCGACGGCGTCGGCGACCCCGACCGCGGCCAGGTAGCTCTCCAGGTTGCCCTCGACCGACTCGGCGCCGAACCGCGGCGTCAGCCCGACGATCCCGGTGCCGGGCGCGGCGACCGAGCGGGCCGACGCGGCGATCGCCTCGGTGACCGACACCGTGGTGTTGACGTTGACGACGACGATCCTCATCAGTGGCCCCCGGCCGGTGCGACGGCCAGCGGCTCCCCGGAGACCGCGCGGTAGGTCCGTCCGCGCGGGGCGACGAGCACGGTCAGCAGCGCCGCGACCCCGGCGCCGAGAAACCAGCTGAACGGCGCGACCGGCTCCAGCGCGGGGACGAACCCGACGGCGACGGCGACCACCGCGGACGGCACGAACACCGCGACCGCGCGCCGGTTGACCCCGCCCCGGTAGTGGTAGGCGCCGGTGCTCGCCTCGGTGTAGAGCGCGGGGACGTCGATCCGGCCGCGCCAGACCAGCCAGTAGTCGGCCATCACGATCCTGAACAGCGGGCCGAGCAGCGCGCCGAGCACACCCAGGAAGTAGGTGATCACCACCGGGGAGTCGTACAGGTTCCAGGGCAGGATGATCAGCCCGATCAGCGCGCTCACCACCCCGGCCCGGCGGAAGTCGAGCACCCGCGGGAACAGGTTCGACAGGGCGTAGCAGGGGGCCACGAAGTTCGCCATCAGGTTGACCGCGATCGTCAGGATCAGCAGCGCCGCGGAGGCGACCAGCAGCAGCGGGGTGTTGGGGATGGTGTTGACGACGTCGGCCGGGCTGGAGATCACCTGGCCGCCGATCCGCAGCTGGCCGCCCGCCAGCACCACGACCACGACACCGAAGAACAGGGTGTTCGGCAGGATCCCCCAGAAGCTGCCACGCCGGACCGCTCCGGTGGACACCGCGCCGCGGGTGAAGTCGCAGAAGTTGAGGACGAAGGTGCCGTAGATCGCCGTCCACAGCGACGCCCCGGCGAGAATCTGCACCCACATCGCCCCGCCGGTCAGCGGCTCGGGCACCGACAGCGCGATGTCGCCACCGGTCTGCCACAGCACCCAGCCCGCGAGCACCGCGAGGGTCACCAGCACGATCGGGCCGGCGACGGCCTCGTAGCGGCGGATGCCGTCCATGCCGCGCAGCAGGATCGCCACCTGCACGACCCACAGGACGACGAAGCAGATCCAGCCCAGCACCGACAGCCCCAGGAACGACACCTGCTCCAGCGCACCGGCCGACGGCGCCACGGCCAGGACCATCACGACGAGCACCCGGGTGGCGAGGTAGGTGTGGATGCCGAACCAGGCGATCGCGACCGCGCCCCGCACCAGGGCCGGGAGCTGGGCACCGCGCACGCCGAAGGCGATCCGGCTCATCACCGGGAACGGCAGGCCCGTCCGGTAGCCCATGTACCCGGCGACGGTGAGCAGCACGAACAGCACCAGCGCACCGATGCCGAGCGAGACCAGGATCTGCCAGGCGCCGAGGCCGAGCGCGAACAGGCCGAGGGCGAAGCCGTAGTTGCCCAGGCTGTGCACGTCGACGGCCCACAGGGTGAAGATGTTGTAGGCCTTCCACGACCGTCCCTCGACGGTGGTCGGCGCGAGGTCGCGGTTGTAGAGCCGGGGGCTCGGTGCGTCGGCGCCGTCCTGCGTGACGGGCACGGCGGCCACCCGCTCACCGGTCGGCGCTGCTGCGGATAGGTCGCTCGTTCCGGGTCCCGTCATCGGGGCCACCTCGGATCCCACGTCGTGGCGCGACCAACGTAACGCGCCGATTTCCGCGATGTGAAACGAATCTCTTACGTAGCGGAATCACGCTATGGCGCCGGTCACGCAAGCGTCAAGGGGTCGCCGCCGACGACGATGCTTGACAGCCCCCTGACGCCGTGGTCCGATTCACACCGCAAAACGGAATCACTCTTCCGCATTGCGGAATGATCGGAGGCTCCGGTGACTGCCCTCTTCTGTTCCGGTGACGCGATGCGCGGCGGCCGGCTCCACCACAACGTGTCCGCCCACCCGTTCCTGGGCGGGGTCCGGACCGCTCCGCACTACCGCATGTACTCGGTACGCGACCAGTTCCCGGCCCTGCTGGAGGACCCCTCCGGCGGCGTGCCGCTGGCCGGGGAGATCTACGACGTCCCGCTCTCGGCGATCCGCACCGACTTCCTGCCCGACGAGCCGCCGGAGCTCGAGCTCACCGTCATCGAGCTCGACGACGGCCGCGACGTCCTCGCCGTCGGGCTGCGGCCCGGTGTGCTGGAGCGCCAGCGCGACGAGCTCACCGACATCACCACCCACGGCGGCTGGCGGGCCTACCGGGGACTGCCCGAGCCCACCTGAGGACCGAGGAGGCCCCTGAAGTGCGCTACACCGTCAACTGCTCCATCGTGTTCCCCAACCTGCCGCTGCTCGACCGGCCCGCGGCCGCCGCGGCGGCCGGCTTCGACGCCGTCGAGTTCTGGTGGCCGTTCACCGACTCCGTGCCCGGCGACCACGAGGTCGACGCCTTCGTCACCGCCGTCGCCGACGCCGGCGTCACCCTCACCGGGCTGAACTTCACCGCGGGCGACATGCCCGCGGGCGAGCGCGGCATCCTGTCCGACCCGGCCCGCGCGAGCGAGTTCGCCGACAACGTCGCCGTCGCCCTCGGCATCGGCGAGCGGCTCGGCACGCTCGGCTTCAACGCCCTGTACGGCAACCGGCGCGACGACCTGGACCCGCGCGTCCAGGACGAGACCGCCGTCCGCAGCCTCGCACTGGCCGCCGACGCGGCCGCCCGCATCGGCGCGGTCGCGCTGCTCGAACCGGTCAGCGGCGTCGACGCCTACCCCCTGAAGACCGCCGACGACGCCGTCGCCGTGCTCGACCGGGTCGGGTCGCCGCACCTGCGGCTGCTGCTCGACGTCTACCACCTCGCTGTGAACGGCGACGACCCCGCGGCCGCGATCGACCGCCACGCCGACCGGATCGGCCACGTCCAGATCGCCGACGCCCCCGGCCGCGGCGAACCCGGCACCGGGGACCTCCCGATCGGCGACCTGCTCGCCCGGGTCGCCGCCGCCGGCTACGACGGCCCGGTCAGCCTCGAGTACAAGCCCGTCACCGCCGACCCGTTCGGCTGGCTGACCAGGGAAGGAGCCTCCGCATGAGCGCCATCGCCTTCGTCGGCCTCGGGATCATGGGCGGCCCGATGGCCCGCCACCTCGTGAAGGCCGGGCACGACGTCGTCGGCCACAACCGGAGCCCGGAGAAGGCCGAGGCCCTCGCCGCCGACGGCGGCCGGGCCGCCGCGACGGTCGCCGAGGCGGTGACCGGCGCCGACGTGGTCGCGCTGATGCTGCCCGACTCCCCCGACGTCGTCGACGTCTGCACGCGCGACGGCGGCGTGTTCGACACGGCGGAGCCCGGCACCCTGGTGGTGGACTTCTCCACGATCCGCCCCGACGTCGCCCGTGACCTCGCCGCCCGCGCGGCCGAGCGCGGCCTGCGGATGCTCGACGCCCCGGTCTCCGGCGGCCAGGCGGGCGCCGAGAACGCCGCCCTGTCGATCATGGTCGGCGGGGAGGAGGCCGACGTGGCCGCCGCCCGCCCGCTGCTCGACGTCGTCGGGAGCACCGTCGTGCACGTCGGCCCGTCCGGGGCCGGGCAGACCGTGAAGGCCGCTAACCAGCTGATCGTCGCCGGGAACATCGCCCTGCTCGCCGAGGCGATCGAGTTCCTGCGTGCGCACGGCGCCGACCTCGACGCCGCCGTCCGTGTGCTCGGCGGCGGGCTCGCCGGCTCGAAGGTCCTCGACCAGAAGGCCCCGAGGATGCTGGCCGGGGACTACGCCCCCGGCTTCCGGATCGACCTGCACCACAAGGACATGGGCATCGTCGCCGACTCCGCCCGCGAGGCCGGGGTGGTCGCCCCGGTGGCCGCGCTCGTCGCCCAGCTCGTCGCCGCCACCCGGGCCGCCGGAGACGGCGGCCTCGACCACTCCGCCCTGCACCGCGCCGTCCGCCGCCTGAACGGGGAGTCGTCATGACCCGGATGACCGCGGCCGAGGCCGCCGTCCGCATCCTGGAGGCCGAGGGTGCCACGCAGGCGTTCGGCGTGCCGGGTGCGGCGATCAACCCCTTCTACGCCGCGATGCGCGCCCGCGGCACGATCGGCCACGTCCTGGCCCGCCACGTCGAGGGCGCCTCGCACATGGCCGAGGGCTTCACCCGCGCGCGCCCGGGGAACATCGGCGTCTGCATCGGCACCTCCGGCCCGGCGGGCACCGACATGGTGACCGGGCTGTACTCGGCGTCGGCGGACTCGATCCCGATCCTGGCCATCACCGGGCAGGCTCCGGTCGCGCGGCTGCACAAGGAGGACTTCCAGGCCGTCGACATCGCGGCCATCGCGGCACCGGTCACCAAGATGGCGATGACCGTGCGCGAGGCCGCGCAGGTGCCGGGCGCGTTCGCCCAGGCGTTCCACCTCATGCGGTCCGGCCGGCCCGGTCCCGTGCTGATCGACCTGCCGATCGACGTGCAGCAGACCGTCATCGACTTCGACCCCGACACCTACGCCCCGCTGCCGGCGCACCGCCCCGCGATGACCGGCCCGCAGGCGTCGCGGGTGCTGGACCTGCTCGCCGAGGGCGAACGGCCGCTGATCGTCGCGGGCGGCGGCATCGTCAACGCCGACGCCTCCGCCGAGCTCGTCGAGCTGGCCGAGATCCTCGGCGTCCCGGTCGTGCCGACCCTGATGGGCTGGGGCTCGATCCCCGACGACCACCCGCTCGCCGCGGGGATGGTCGGGCTGCAGACCGCGCACCGCTACGGCAACGCCACCTTCCTGGCCTCCGACGTCGTCGTCGGGATCGGGAACCGCTGGGCCAACCGGCACACCGGTGGGCTGGACACCTACCGGCGCGGGCGCCGGTTCGTGCACGTCGACATCGAGCCCACCCAGATCGGGCGGGTGTTCGCCCCCGACTACGGCGTGGTCTCCGACGCCGGGGCCGCGCTGCGCGTCCTGCTGGCCGAGGCCCGCCGCCGCCGCGACGCCGGGACGCTGCCGGACCGCAGCGCGTGGGCGGAGTCGTGCCGCGAGCGGAAGGCGACGCTGCTGCGGCGCACCGACTTCGGCTGCGTCCCCATCAAGCCGCAGCGGGTGTACCAGGAGATGAACCGGGTCTTCGGCCCGGAGACCCGCTACGTGACGACGATCGGGCTGTCCCAGATCGCGGCCGGCCAGTTCCTGCACGTCTACCGGCCCCGGCACTGGGTCAACTGCGGTCAGGCCGGACCGCTCGGCTGGACCATCCCGGCCGCGCTGGGCGCCGTCGTCGCCGACCCGTCGACCCCGGTCGTCGCGCTCTCGGGCGACTACGACTTCCAGTTCATGCTGGAGGAGCTCGCGGTCGGCGCCCAGTTCGGACTGCCCTATGTGCACGTCGTGGTCAACAACTCCTACCTGGGCCTGATCCGGCAGGCG
The DNA here is from genome assembly GCF_056341085.1 of Pseudonocardia sp. 2-7. Taxonomy (NCBI): domain Bacteria; kingdom Bacillati; phylum Actinomycetota; class Actinomycetes; order Pseudonocardiales; family Pseudonocardiaceae; genus Pseudonocardia; species Pseudonocardia sp. 2-7. Next base: position 2,615,075 of record NZ_CP094507.1, on the reverse strand, counting down.
CAGCGCGCGTTCGACATGGACTTCCGGGTCTCCCTGGCCTTCGACAACATGCACGCCGACGAGGAGCTGACCGGGCTGCCCAAGGGCTACGGCGTCGACCACGTCCGCGTCGCGGAGGGGCTGGGCTGCGTGGGGCTGCGGGTCACCGAGCCCGACGAGATCGCCACGACCCTGCGCCGGGCGTCGCAGCTGGCCTCGGAGCACAAGGTGCCCGTCGTGGTCGAGGTGGTGCTGGAGCGGGTCACGAACATCGCGATGGGCACCGAGATCGACGCCGTCACCGAGTTCGAGGACCTCGCCGAGACCCCCGCCGACGCCCCCACCGCGCTGGCCCACCGCCGGTGAGCGCGATCCTGCTGGCCCCGGACAAGTTCAAGGGCTCGCTGGACGCCGCCGCCGTCGCCGACGCGCTCGCGGCCGGGATCGCCGACGTCGACCCGGGCCGCCCGGTGCGCCGCTGCCCGGTCGCCGACGGCGGCGAGGGCACCGTCGCCGCGGCGCTGGCCGCCGGGTGGGAGCCGGTCACGACCACCGCGACCGGCCCCACCGGGGCTCCGCTGACGGCCGTCTGGGCCCGCGACGGCGTGTCCGCGCTGGTGGAGCTGGCCTCGACGGCCGGGCTCGCGGTCCTGCCCGGCGGGGAGCGCGCCCCGGGCGGCGCGGGCACCGAGGGGCTCGGCACCGTGCTCGCCGCGGTGCTCGACGCCGGGTGCACCGACGTCGTCGTCGGGCTCGGGGGCAGTGCCACCACCGACGGCGGCGCCGGGCTGCTGCGCGGGCTCGGCGCCCGCGTGCTCGACGCCGGCGGCGCCGAGATCGGGCGGGGCGGCGCGGCGCTGGCCCTGGCCGACCGGCTCGACCTGGCCGGGCTGCACCCGCGGCTGCGGGACCCGGCCGTGCGGGTCCGGCTCGCCGCCGACGTCGACAACCCGCTGCTCGGCCCGCACGGCGCCGCGGCCGTCTACGGTCCGCAGAAGGGCGCCGACGCCGCCGGGGTCGCCGCGCTCGACGACGCGCTGGCCCGCTGGGTGCGGGTGCTCGCCGCCGCCACCGGCACCGATGCCGACGCGCTCGCCGCGGCGCGCGGCGCCGGTGCCGCGGGCGGGGCGGGGCTCGCGCTGACCGCCGTCTGCGGGGCGCGCGTCGCACCCGGCGTCGGTACCGTCCTGGAGCTGACCGGCTTCGACGACGAGCTGGCCGGTGCCGGCCTCGTCGTGACCGGGGAGGGCAGACTGGACGCCCAGACCCTGCGCGGCAAGGCCCCGGCCGGGGTCGCCGCCGCCGCCCGCGCGGCCGGGACCCCGGTCGTCGCCGTCGCCGGGCAGGTGACCCTCGGCCCGGCCGCACTGCGGGCCGCGGGTTTCGTCGCGACCTACGCCCTGACCGACACCGCCCTCGACCACCGCGACGCGGTCGACCGCGCCGCCGAGCTGCTGCGTCTGCTGGGCGCCCGGATCGCCACCGACCACCCGTCCCCCACCCGCCCGATGATCAGGAGCAGACCGTGACCGACCCCTCGCTCATCGACCTCGCCTCCCGCGCGCTCGGCGGCTCGGTCGTCGCCGCGAACGACGAGTTCTTCGCCCAGCGCGAGAACCTCATCACCGCCGCCCCGCCCCGCTTCGACCCCGACGAGTTCGGTCTCAAGGGCAAGGTCTACGACGGCTGGGAGACCCGGCGCCGCCGCGAGCCCGGCCACGACTGGGCGCTGGTCCGCCTGGGTGCGCCGGGCGTGGTGGACCACGTCGTCGTCGACACCTCCTGGTTCAGGGGCAACTACCCGCCGGAGATCGCCGTCGAGGCGACCGCCGTCGACGGCCACCCCTCCCCCGACGAGCTGGAGAAGGCGCCCTGGCACGAGATCGTGCCGCGCTCGGCGTGCGCCGGGCACACCGCGAACGTCTACCCGGTGACCGACACCCGCCGGGCCACCCACCTGCGGCTGATCATGCACCCGGACGGCGGGATCGCCCGGTTCCGGGTGCTCGGCCGGGTGCTGCCCGACCCGCGGTTCCTCGAGGGCACCGTGGACCTGCTCGCGGCGGAGAACGGCGGACACGTCACCGGCTGCTCCGACGAGTTCTACTCCTCCCCCGGCAACCTGCTGCTGCCCGGGAAGGCGCGGCACATGGGCGAGGGCTGGGAGAACGCGCGGCGCCGCGACGGCGGCAACGACTGGGTCGAGTTCGCGCTCGCCGCGGGCGGGGTCCCGCGGCACGTGGAGGTCGACACGACCTGGTTCGTCGGGAACGCGCCGGGCTGGGTCTCGGTCAGCACCCGCGACGAGCGCACCGGCGGGTCGTGGACGGTGCTGCGCGACCGCGAGCGGGTGCAGCCCGACACCCGGCACCGGTTCCTGCTGCCGGGCGCCGCACCGGCCACCCACCTGCGTCTGGACGTGTTCCCCGACGGCGGGCTGTCCCGGCTGCGGTGCTGGGGCGAGCTCGACGAGGACGGCGCGGCCGCCGTGCGCCGCGCCCTCGACGCGGCGGGCTGACGGCCCCGGGGCCGGTCGGGGTCAGGTACCGGAGGAGACCGGCCTGCCACCCGCGCGGTCGTCGCCGGCCCGGCGCGGTCCGGGCACGGTCCCGGCTCCACCGGCGGTGCCGGCACGGGCCGCGGTCAGCGTCCGGACGGCGACCTCGGCGGAGGGGAAGGCGCTGCAGCGCTGCAGGACCTGGCGGGCGCGCAGCGGCAGCAGCTCCGCCCGGCCGCCGCACCCGGCCAGGTGCAGACGCACACCCTCGGCATGCGAGCGGGCGACGACCGCGCCGAGCCGCTCGGTGGCGGGCCCGTCGAAGGCGTTGACCCCGGAGAGGTCGACGACGACGTGACCCGGGGTCCGCCCGCACCGCGCCTGCGCGTCGAGCATCCGCGCCAGCGCCTCCACCCCCGCACGGTCCAGCCGCCCGGACACCCGGACCAGCCGCACCCCCGGTCCCGCCGTCTCGACCGCGATTCCGATCTTCGTCTGCCCCGCCACGTCCGCCTCCTCGCCGCGCCGGGCCCGCCCGGGCCCGGACACCCGCGGCCTTCCCGGAGCTCCGCGGTCTACACGCGCAGGGACGGCTTGATCGATACCGTCGCCCGGTTCGGGGAAACCGGACCAATCCGGCCGCACCGCGTGATATACATCACCTCGCGTGAGCAGCCGGACTCCCACCGGCACGCACCCGCCTCGTCGCAGGCCACGCACCCCGAGGACCCACCACCCGTCGCTGGGGAGCGGACGGGTGGTCACCCCGGCCGGGGCCGGCGGATTCGGGACCGCCGACCCCGGCCGACTCGGCCCCACCCACCACCGTCCGGGGCGGTCGCACGGCCCCGTCGGAGATCAGGCCGGGCGGTGCCCCGGCGCGGGCGCGGGCCTGCCGTGGGCACGCGGCGGGCGCGGCGCGACACCGGCCCGCTCGGCGGGGTTCAGCCGGTCCGCGCCGATCGCGGGCCGGACCGGCGCCGGGCGCAGCCGGCCACGCGCCGCGGCCGTGAGCACCTCGACGACGGCCTCGAACGACGGGTACCGCCCGTCGGGCAGCGGGAGGAGCTGCTGGCGGACCACGCCGCTCACCCCCCACGCCTCGGCCTCGGCGAGGACCTGCCAGCGGTGGGCGGGCCAGCGCAGACCGGCCAGCACGCGTCCGAGGTTCTCGCGCAGCCGCTCCAGGTCGCCCGGCGACACCGGCAGCGGGTCGACCGGCGACAGCACGGTCCGGGCGGCCGGGACCGGGCGCAGCGCGCGTCCCGGCACGGGGGGTGCGCTCACGCGGCCCACCCCCTCTCCAGCTCGGGCTGCTGCGCCCCGCTGCACGCCGGGTCTCCGTCGAGGTGCCGGTAGGAGAAGGCGGGCCTCTCCAGCGGGGCCGCGGGGTCGGAGTGCCGGAAGATCCGACAGACCGAGCCGTCCGCGACCGACGACCAGCATCGTTCGCAGATGCGGAGCCGGGGAGTGTTCTGCTGCACGATCCACCGCCTGGGGCGATTCCGGGACCCTGCCCGCCCGCCCCGTTCCGATCGACGTCCGCAGGTCGGCAAGGTCATCTGCACCGAGTGTGGTGTACGACATATCGACCCGCCACTCCTGGGCGTGTACCGGCGTCGGCTCCGCGGGGCCGACGTTTGCCGCACGGGGCGTCCGGGAACTGTTCACTCCCCCTCCGCGCGGTAGCGCTGCTCCAGCTCACGGACCTCCCCGATCCCGGCGAGCTCGGCGAACGCGTCGAGGCCGCCGAGCCGGCCGATCAGCGACGCCGGGGTGCCCTCGGCCCGCAGCCGCTCCAGCAGCTCCCGCATCCCGGCCGTCGCCGCGAGCAGGGTGCCCACGGGGAACAGGACCAGGGCGAACCCGAGCTCGGCGAGCCGGTCGCGCGACAGCGGCGGGGTGCGGCCGCCCTCGGCCCAGTTGAACACCAGCCGGTGCCCGGCCAGCGCGGTCGCGACGGTCTCGATGTCGCGCTCGGAGGTCGGCGCCTCCACGAACAGCAGGTCGGCGCCGGCGTCGGCGAACCGGCGGGCCCGGTCGATCGCCGCGTCCAGCCCGTCGACGGCGGCGGCGTCGGTCCGCGCGATCACCAGCAGGTCCGGGTCGGTGCGGGCGTCGACGGCGGCCCGCACCTTCGCGGCCATCTCCGCGGCGGGCACCACCTGCTTGCCCGCGAGGTGCCCGCACCGCTTGGGCATGACCTGGTCCTCCAGGTGCAGCGCGGCGACCCCGGCCCGCTCGTAGTCGCGGACGGTGCGGATGACGTTGAGCGGGTTGCCGTAGCCGGTGTCCGCGTCGGCGATCAGCGGCAGGTCGACGGCGTCGGCCAGCCTGCCCGCGTGCGCGGCCATCTCCGCACCCCCGAGCAGACCGACATCGGGCCGGCCGAGGAGCCCGGCCGTCGTCCCGAACCCGGTCATGTAGACGACGTCGAACCCGGCCTGCTCGACCAGCCGCGCGGACAGCGCGTCGTAGGCGCCGGGGGCGAGCACCGGGGTGCCGGCGTCGAGCAGGGCACGCAGGCGCGCCCGGCGGTTCCCGGGTCGGCTGAGGAGGTCGGCCACGGCGGGGTCCCTTCGTCAAGCTGGATTGTGTACACGTGTCTCGTCCACTCTGCCCGTCATCCGGACGTAACAACAGGTGGAGCCTTGTGCGTGACCGGCGGCACTCGTAGGTTGCATACAGCCCGACGCCGGAGGTGACGATGGTCGACACGACTCCCCGGCGCGCCTCCGAGCGCGCCCAGGCCGCGCTGCGCGAGGAGATCCTCACCGGCGCGCTGGCCGCGGGCGCCCACCTGGGCGAGGTCGAGCTCGCCGACCGCCTCGGGGTGTCGCGCACCCCGGTCCGCGAGGCGCTGTCCCGGCTCGCCGCGGAGGGGCTGGTCGAGCTGCACCCGCACCGCGGTGCGCGGGTCGCCACGTTCTCCGAGGCCGACCTCGACGACATCTTCGGGGTCCGCACCGCGCTGGAGCCGCGGGCCACCGCGCTGGCCGCCGCCCGCGCGACCGCCGCCGACCTCGACGAGCTCGACGACCTCGCCGGCCGCATGCTCGCCGTCGGCGGCCCCGGCCCCGGGCAGGACCTCGACGCCCTGGTCGCCCTGAACCGGCGGTTCCACGCCCGGCTGCTCGAGATCGCCGACACCCCCGCGCTCGCCTCCGCGCTGGCCGGCGTCGTGCACGCACCGGTCGTGCTGCGCACCTTCCACACCTACGACGCGGCGTCGCTGGCCCGCAGCCTCGCCCACCACGCCGAGATCGTCGCCGCACTGCGCGCCGGCGACGGCGGCTGGGCCTCCGCGGTGATGGTCAGCCACATCGCCAACGCCCGCGCCATGATGACCGGGGACCGCCGGTGACCGGGGCCGGGGCGGGACCGCACGGTGCGCCGTTCTCGGGCCGGGTCGGCTGGGGCGCGGCACCGGCCGTCGTCGTGGTGGACCTCGTGGCCGCCTACACCGAGCCGGACGGGCCCTTCTTCCTCGGGGACACCGCGACCGCGGAGCGCGTCACCGGCGGCTGCGACGCCGTGGTCGCCGCGGCCCGCGCGGGCGGGCACCCGGTCGTCTGGACCGTCGTGCGCTACGCCGCCGACCTCGCCGACGCCGGGTTCTTCGCCGCGAAGGTCCCCGCCCTGTCCTGCTTCGCCGAGGGCGCCCCCGGGGACTGGGGCCGGCTCGTCCTCGACCCGGCGCCGGGCGAGGCGCTGCTGGCCAAGCAGCACGCGTCCGCCTTCGCCGGGACCTCGCTCGCCGCGACGCTGCGGGCCCGCGGGGTCGACACCGTCGTCGTCACGGGGGTGTCGACGTCGGGCTGCGTCCGCGCCACCGCCACCGACGCGCTCGCCGCCGGGTTCCGCCCGGTCGTCGTCGCCGACGCCTGCGCCGACCGCGACGCCGGCGTCCACGCCCGCAACCTCGCCGACCTCGACGCCAAGTACGCCGACGTCGCCGACCTGCCCAGCACCGTCACACAGCTGTCCACCCCGGAGGTCTGAGTGCACTACGGCGTCTTCATCCCGAACGCGACCAACGGCTACATCCTGTCCCCCGGCAGCCCGCAGTACCGGCCGAGCTTCGCCCACAACGTGGCGATCACCCAGGAGGCCGAGCGCCAGGGCCTCGACTTCGTGCTCTCGATGATGAAGCACCGCGGGGCGGGCGGGCCGAGCGACTTCTGGGGCGAGTGCCTGGAGTCGTTCACCCTGTTCGGCGGGCTCGCCGCGGTGACCGAGCGGATCGGGCTCTACCCGTCGGTGACCACGCTGGCCACCCACCCGATCATGGCCGCCCGGATGGTCGCGACGATCGACGAGATCTCCGGCGGACGCTGCGGGCTCAACATCGTGACCGGCTGGAACAAGCCCGAGTACACGCAGATGGGGCTGTGGCCCGGCGACGAGTACTTCGAACGCCGCTACGCCTACGCCGCCGAGTACGTCCGGGCGCTGCGCGCGCTGTGGAGCGAGGGGACCGCGACCTTCTCCGGCGAGTTCTTCTCCTTCGACGACGCCGACATGCGCCCCAAGTCGCTGCACACCCCGACGATCGTCTGCGCGGGCCAGTCGCCGGCGGGCCAGGCGTTCACCGCCGAGCACGGCGACCGGAACTTCATCATGGCCGAGCGCTCGAAGGTCGGGGACATCGCCGCCGGGGTGCGCCGGCTCGGCGACGAGGCGGGCCGCGACGTCGGCACCTACGCGCTGTACTGCATCATCGCCGAGGAGACCGACGACGAGGCCGACCGGCTGTGCGCGCACATCGTCGAGAACGCCGACCTCGAGGCGATCAGCTACATGACCACCGGGGCGTCGCTGGACACCAACCCGGACGGCACCTCGGCCCAGCTGCTGGCGTCGCTGGAGCGCCCCGCCTCGGAGGGGAACATGGCGTTCCTGTCACTGCCGGTGGTGAAGGGCTCCTACGAGCGGGTCGCGGCCCAGCTCGACGAGATCGCCGCGACCACCGGCATCGACGGGGCGCTGCTCACCTGGCCCGACTTCGTCGACGGCGTCACCAAGTTCGGCGAGCGCGTGAAGCCGCTGCTGCGGGAGGCCGCCCAGCCCGCCACGGCCTGAGGAGTCCCCACTCACGGTGCGTGAGGGGGGTTGTCCCCACTGCCCGTTCTGGTGCGAGCCGGAACCATCGGGGGGTGTGACCGACACCCGGCCCGCGCCGCGCTCCGACTTCTCCGACCGGCTCCGGCATCCCGTTCCGCACCTGTTCGTCTACGCGTTCGCGATCGTCCCGGCGATCGCGGTCGTCGCCGCGGTCCCGCTCGCGTGGGGCTGGGGTCTGACCTGGCTCGACGCCGGCCTCGCACTCGGCCTCTACGTCGTGTCCATGCTGGGGGTGACCGTCGGTTTCCACCGCTACTTCACCCACGGGTCGTTCACCGCGAACCGGCCCCTGAGGATCGCGCTCGCCGTCGCGGGCAGCCTCGCCGTCCAGGGGCCGGTCCGGCACTGGGTGGCCGACCACCGCCGTCACCACGCCTACGCCGACGCCGAGGGCGACCCGCACTCGCCGTGGCGCTACGGCACCTCTCCCGCCGCGCTGGTCCGCGGCTTCTGGCACGCCCACATGGGCTGGATCTTCGACCGGTCGCTGACCGACCAGCGCCGCTTCGCCCCGGACCTGCTCGCCGACCCCGACATCGACCGCGTCCACCGCGGCTTCACCGTCCTGACGATCCTGTCCGTGTTCGGCCCCGGCGTCGTCGGCGGCCTGGTGACCTGGTCCTGGTGGGGCGCGTTCACCGCGTTCTTCTGGGCCGGGCTGGTCCGGGTCGCGGTGTCGCACCACGTCGCGTGGTCGACCAACTCGATCTGCCACCTCGTCGGTGAGCGGCCGTACCGGGCCCGGGACCGCTCCACCAACGTCTGGCTGCTCGCCGTCCCGAGCATGGGCGAGTCCTGGCACAACCTGCACCACGCCGACCCCACCTCGGCCCGGCACGGCGTCGGCCGCGGCGAGATCGACATCTCGGCCGGGACGATCCGGCTGTTCGAGAAGCTCGGGTGGGCGTGGAACGTCCGCTGGCCGACCGAGAAGCGGCTGGCGAAGCTGGCCGCCCGGCCGGACGAGCCGGCCGCCGCCTGAGCCGGCCCCGGGGGTCCCGCTCAGCGGGGTCCCGGGACGGCGGGCACGACGTGCACGGCACCCCGGGACCGCACGCGGCACCGGTCGCCGGGGTGCGGCACCCGGTCCGTCCCGGCCCGCACCCGCAGCACGGTGCCCCGGTCCGGGACCCGTCCGTCGAGCAGCACGGTGACCAGCACGGCGTCGCCGACGAAGTCGACGGTGCCGACCCGGGCGGGCGCGCCGGGCCCGTCGGCGCCGGCCAGCTCCAGCTCCTCGGGGCGCAGCACCGCCACCAGCGGCGCCGCCGGGACGTCCGCGGTGCGGCAGGGTGCGGCCCCCAGCGCGGTCGTGACCGTGCCGTCCGCCACCCGGGCGGGCAGCAGCACGACGTCGCCGACGAACCCGGCGACCCGGGCCGAGACGGGGGCGGCGTAGAGCTCGCGCGGCGGCGCGGTCTGCTCCAGCCGACCGTCGTGCAGGACGGCGACGCGGTCGCTGACCGCCAGCGCCTCCCGCCGGTCGTGGGTGATGAGCACCCCGGTGGCGCCCGCGGCCCGCAGCGCCGCGACGACCTCCCCACGGACCTGCTCGCGCAGCCCGGCGTCGAGCGCGGAGAACGGCTCGTCGAGCAGCACCACCCGGGGGTCCGGCGCGAGTGCCCGGGCCAGGGCGACCCGGCGGCGCTCCCCGCCGGACAGGGCGTGTGGCAGCCGGTCGGCCTCGGCGGTCAGGCCGACCAGCGCCAGGAGCTCCGCGACGCGCCCGCGCGCGGCGGCGGCCGGGCGCCGGCCGGGCCCGCGACGCAGCCCGAACCCGACGTTGCCGGCCACGGTCAGGTGCGCGAACAGCGCCCCCTCCTGCGGGACGAGCCCGACCCGGCGCCGCTCCGGCGCGACGGCGGTGACGTCGTCGCCGTCGAGGTGCACCGTCCCGGCCGAGGGCCGGTGCAGCCCGGCGACCACCCGCAGCAGCGTCGTCTTCCCGCTGCCCGACGCGCCGAGCACCGACACCAGCTCACCCGGCGCGACGTCGAGGTCGATCCCGTGCAGCACCGGGTCCCGGCCGTAGCCCGCCCGCACCCCGCGCACCGACAACCCGGTCCTCATCGCTCTCCTCCCGGCCCGCCCGCGGTGGCCCGGACCAGCAGCGCCGCGGGGACGCACGCCAGCAGCAGCAGCGCCAGCGCCGCGGGGGCGGCCGCGCCGAAGGCCCCGAGCGAGGTCTGCGACCACAACCGGGTGGCCAGGGTGTCGATCCCGGTCGGGCGCAGCATGAGCGTCGCCGGGAGCTCCTTCATCGCCGTCACCGCCACGAGCAGCCCGCCGGCGGCCACCCCGGGCGCGGCCTGCGGCGCCGTCACCGACCACCAGGTCGACCACGGCGTCCGGCCGAGGGTGCGGGCGACCTCCTCGGCCTCGACCGGCACCCGCTCGACCGCCGCGCGGGTCGCACCGAGCGCCTTGGGCAGGAACAGGATCGCGTACCCGAACACCAGCACCGCCGCGGTCTGGTAGAGAGCCGGGACCAGCACCAGGGACAGGAACACCAGGGCCAGCCCGACGACGACCCCCGGCAGCCCCTGCCCGAGGTAGGCCACCGACTCGGTCGTGGCGACCGCGCGGGACCGGTACCGGGCCGCGAGCACCCCGACCGGCAGCGCCATCGCCACCGCCAGCAGCGCGGCCGCGCCGGACAGCAGCAGCGTCCACCCCGCCGCGACGGCCAGCCGCGGCAGGTCGGCGTCCACCCCGCCGGCGGCGACGACCCGGCCGACCAGCACCGTGGGCGGCCCGACCAGCGTCACCGCCGCGACCGCGCCCAGACCGGCGACGACCGCGGCGCCGGCGGCCGGGCGCAGCCGCACCGGTGCGGCCGCGGTCGGCGCGGTGCCCGCCCGGGCCCCGGTGAAGCGGCGCCGGGCGGCCCGCTCGGCCGCGACCAGGCCGAGCGTCGCGGCGGCCAGGACCAGCGCGGTCACCGCCGCGCCGGTCCGGTCGACGGTCCCCTCGTAGGCGGCCTGCACCGCCCAGGTGAACGACTCGTAGCGCAGCAGCGCGGGCGCCCCGAAGTCGGCGAGGGTGTACAGCGCCGCGAGCAGCGTCCCGGCCAGCGCGGCGGGCAGCGCCTGCGGGAGCGTGACCCGGCAGAACGCGCTCACCGGGCCGAGGCCGAGGGTGCGGGCGGCGTCCTCCGGCCCGGTGTCGGCGGCGCGCAGGGCGGCGGCCGCGGGCAGCGTCACGTACGGCGTGCAGGCCAGCACCAGCACGACGGCCAGCGGGCCGAGACCGCGGGCCTCGGGCCGGACCGCGAGCACCGCGAACGCGAGCAGGTAGGACGGCACGGCCAGCGGCAGCGCGGCCAGCACCCACCACAGCCCGGGTCGGGGCAGCCGCACGCGGACCAGCACCGTCGCGGTGGCGAGGCCCAACAGCAGGCAGCCGGCGCCGACGACGGCGACCAGCACCGCCGAGTTCAGCGCCAGGGTGAGCGTCCGTTCGCGCGCGAGCAGCGCGGCGACCCGCCCGGGGTCGGCACCCGCGACCCGGACGACGAGCCACACCAGGGGCAGCGCGGCGCACGCGGCGACGACCACCGCCGCGCCCAGCAGGGCACGGGGTGGTCGTCGCCGGCGCCGCACCGGGGCCGGCGGGCCGGCCGGCGCGGTACGGGGCGGGGACCGGCGCAGCAGCACGGTCAGAGCAGCCCGACCTGTGTCATGAGCTGCGTCGTGCCGTCGAGGTCCTCCAGGTCGGCCAGGTCGAGCCGCGGCGCCCGCAGGTCGGCCAGCGCGGGCATCCCCGCGGGCCCGGCGACGCCCGCCACCAGCGGGTACTCGCCGGTCTCGCGGGCGAAGTACTCCTGGGCCTGCGGCGACACCAGGAACCGGAGCAGCTCCCGGGCCTCGGTGGACTCCGCGGCCCCGGCGAGGACCCCGGCGCCGGTGACGTTCACCAGCGCGCTCGCGGTGCCGGGCGCGCCGAACTTCAGCGCGGTGTTCGCGGGCGGGGTCTCGGCGGCGGCCACGTAGTAGTGGTTGATGAGCCCGACGTCGACGACGCCGCTGTCCACCGCCTCCAGGATCGCGGTGTTGCGTGGGAAGACCTGCACCTCGTTGGCGCGCAGTCCCTCCAGGAACGCGCGGGCGGCGTCGTCGCCCTCCTGGACGCGCAGCGCGGTGACGAAGGCCTGGAACGAGGCGTTGGTCGGGGCGATGCCGACCCGGCCGCGCCAGCGCGGGTCGGTGAGCTCGGTGACGTCGGCGGGGACCTCGGCCTCGGGCACCCGGGTGTTGTAGGCCGCGACCCGGACCCGGCCGGTCAGCCCGGTCCAGGTGCCGTCGGTGGCGGTGTAGGGCGCGGTGACCGCGCCGCGCACCTCCTCGGGCAGCGGCGCGAAGGCGCCCGCCCCGGCCAGCGCGCCCAGCGCGCCGGCGTCCTGGGAGAGGAACACCTGGGCGGGGGTCGCGGCGCCCTCCTCGGCGAGCTGCGCGGCGAGCTCGGTGGTCGAGCCGTAGCGGGTGTCGACGGTGATCCCCGACTGCTGCTGGAACTGCGCCAGCAGCGGGCCGACCAGGTCCTCCTCCCGCCCCGAGTACAGGGTCAGGGTGCGCGGCCCGTCGCCCGCCGCCGGGGCCGGGTCGGCCGGGGCGCCGCCGCAGCCGGCCACGAGCAGGGTGGCGGCGAGGACGGCGCCGGTGAGCACGCCGCGCCGGGTCGGTCGGGTCGTCGATGGGGTCACGTGGTCCTCCGGGGTGCATGGGGGATCCGCCCGGTTCGCCGGGTCGGTCCCTTTTCGAGCGAGGGGAGGCTAACCTCTGGCGAGGACGTCCTGATCTCCCGAGAATTGAGGGGGTGCGCGCAGGTGCTGCGGGTGCTGCTGGTCGACGACCACCGGTCGTACACCGACCTGCTCGCGCTCGGCCTCGCCGTCCACGGTGACGCGGAGGTCGTCGGCGTCGCGCACGACGCGGCGGCCGCCCGGGCCGCCCTGGCCGGCGGGGACCCCCGGCGGGCGCCGCAGGTCGTGGTCCTCGACGTGCGTCTGCCCGGGGGCGGCCTGACCCTGCTCGGCGACGTCCACGCCGCCGGGGCCCGCGCCCTGGTGCTCACCGCGCACCCGCGGCCCGGTCCGGCCCGCGAGGCCCTCGAGGCGGGCGCGGCCGGGTTCCTGGGCAAGCAGACCCCGCTGGCGGGGATCGTCGCCGCCGTGCGGACGGTCGCCGCGGGCGGCACCGCGCACCCGTCCGCCGCGGAGTCCGAAGCGACCGGGGCGACCCTGCCGCGGCTGACCCCACGCGAGCTCGACGTGCTGCGCGGGCTGGCCGGGGGCCGCGACGTCACCCGGATCGCCGCGGCGCACCGGCTGTCGCCGCACACCGTGCGCGACCACGTCCGCGCGCTGCTCGGCAAGCTCGGCGCCCGCTCGCAGCTGGAGGCCGTCGTCGCCGCCGAGCGGCTCGGGCTCGTCGCCCTGGACCCCGGGGGCGAGCCGGTCCCCCGGGCCGCCGGGCAGCCCGTGCCGTGAGCGCACCCGGTACCACGGGCCCGGTCGTCGCCGGTCCGGACCGGCGGCTGCTGGCCCGCACCCTGGCGCGGCACGCGGTCGTCACCGCCGCCGCGGTCGCGCTGGTGTGCGCGCTGGTCGCCGCCGGGGTCTGGTGGCTGGCCCACGCCGAGGCCGAGCGGCGCGCCGAGGAGGTGTCGCGACGGGTGGCGACGGCCGTCGTCGTCGGCCTGGCCGACCGCGACCTCGCCACCGCCGGGCCCGCCGGGCGCGAACGGCTGCTGGCGGACCTCGCGCCGTTCCGGGCGACCGGGATGGTCAGCCGGGTCAAGGTGTGGCTGGTCGAGGGCCCGGTGGCGCGGCTGGTGTTCTCCGACGAGGCCCGCATCGAGGGTCTGACCCGCCGGTTCGATCCCGTCCTCGCCGCCCGGCTCGACGGCGGCGCCGCGGTGGTGCTCCCCGTCCCCGACGACGGCGAGCACCGCTACGAGCACGGCGACGGGCTCCGCGAGGTCTTCCTCGGCTTCACCGACGGTGCCGGGCGCCCGGCCCGGCTGGAGGTCTACGTCCCGGTCGACGTCGACGGGGCCACCGCGCACGCCGTGGGGCTGCTGCTGCCACCCGCGGTGGCCGGGATGCTGCTCGTCGCGGCGGCGGTCCTGCCGCTGTCGGTGGCGCTGGCGCGGCGGCGCGAGCGCGAGCGGACCGAGCGCCGCGACGCCGCCCTGTACGGGCTGGCCGCCGGCGAGCTCGCCCGCCGCGACCTGGCCCGCCGCCTGCACGACGACGTGCTGCCGACCCTGGCCGGCGCCGGGCTGATGCTCGACCTCGCCCCGGCCCGGCCCGAGCTGCTGGACCGGGCCCGGGCCACGGTCGGCGACGGCGTCGTCCGGATCCGGTCGGTGCTCGACGCCCTGCACCCGGCCGACGTCGACGCCGCCGGTCTGCCCGCCGCGCTGGCCGCGCTCGCCGCCGGCGGCGACCCGCCCGCGGCAGTCGTCACGACCGGGGACCCCGCCGGGACCCTCGACGACCGCGGCGCGGTCCTGCTGCACCGCGTCGCCTCGGAGCTGCTGCGCAACGCCCGCGCGCACGCCCGTGCCCGCACCGTCGAGGTCGGCCTGCACGTCGCGGCCGGCCGGGCCCGGCTCACCGTGACCGACGACGGCACCGGCTTCGACCCCGGCCGCGGCCCGGAACCCGGCCACATCGGGCTGCTGCTCGTCCGCCGCGCGGTGGCCGACGCCGGCGGGACTTTGGAGGTCCGCAGCGCGCCGGACCGGGGCAGCACCGTCACCGTCGTGCTCCCCCGCCGCGGCTGAGCCGGCCGCCGCGCCGCATCGGTGCACGGTGTGCGCCGACGCACGTTCGGCAAAGTTGCACAGCCTGCATCTTTGGGCCAGACTCGTTGCGTGCCGTCAACTACCCGCACCGTGCGCACCCCCGAGGAGGCCGCGGCCCACCGCCGCGACGTACTGCTCCCCCTGACCGGCCTGCTGATGGCGCTGTTCGTCGGCGTGCTGTCCAGCACGATCGTGTCGAACGCGCTGCCCCGGATCCTGGGCGACCTCGGCGGGACCCAGGCCGAGTACACGTGGGTGGTCTCGGCGTCACTGCTGGCGATGACGGCCTCGACCCCGATCTGGGGCAAGCTCGCCGACCTCTACTCCAAGAAGCTGCTGGTCCAGGCCGCGATCGGGATCTTCCTGATCGGCTCGCTGCTCTGCGGGCTGGCGGTCTCCACCGGGCAGCTCATCGGCTTCCGGGTGCTGCAGGGCCTCGGCATGGGCGGGCTGCAGGCGCTGACCCAGGTCGTGATCGCGGCGATCATCACCCCGCGCGAGCGCGGCCGCTACATGGGCTACCTCTCGGGGATCATGTCGATCGCCGTCGTCGGAGGTCCGCTGCTCGGCGGCATCATCGTCGACTCGCCGCTGGGCTGGCGCTGGTGCTTCTTCGTCGGCGTCCCGCTGGCCGCGCTCTCACTGCTCGTGCTGCAGCGCACCCTGAACGTGCCCACCCCCGTCCGCGCCGACGGCGAGCGCCCCAGCATCGACTACCTGGGCGCCACCCTCATCGCCGCCGCGGTGTCGGCGCTGCTGCTGTGGACCTCGCTGGCCGGCAAGCAGTTCGGCTGGGCCTCGCCGACCTCGTTCGGCCTGATCGGCGCCGGCCTGGTGCTGCTGGTGGGCGCGATCGTCGTCGAGCGACGGGCCAAGGACCCGGTCGTGCCGCCGTTCCTGTTCCGCGACCGCACCGTCGTGCTCGCCACCGTCGCGAGCCTGTTCGTCGGCGTCGCGATGTTCGGCTCCACCATCTTCCTGTCCCAGTACTTCCAGCTCGCCCGGGGCGCCAGCGCCACCGAGGCCGGGCTGCTCACCCTGCCCATGATCGTCGGCATGTTCGGCGCGTCGAACGTGGCCGGCCAGCTGATCACCCGCACCGGCGTCTGGAAGCGCTACCTCGTCGGCGGCGCGGTCTCGCTGACCGCGGGCCTGGCGCTCGGGGCGGCGGTCATCTCCTCGACCACGCCGTACTGGCTGGTCGCGGTCGCGATGGCACTGGTCGGCATCGGCGTCGGCACCACGCAGCAGAACCTCGTGCTCGCCGTGCAGAACACCGTCGCGCTGCGGCACATGGGCGCCGCGAGCTCCACGGTGACGTTCTTCCGCTCGCTCGGCGGCTCGGCCGGAGTCGCGGGGCTGGGCGCGCTGCTCGCCTCCGTGGTCGGGTCCCGGACCGCGGCCGGACTGGCCGACGCCGGCGTCGACGGCGGGGCGGCCGTCGGCGGCGGGCAGGTGCCGCACCTGGCCGAGCTGCCCGAGCCGGTGCGCTCGATCGTCATGGAGTCCTACGGCCACGCCACCTCGATGATCTTCCTGGTGGCCGCGCCGCTGGCCTTCCTGGCCCTGCTGGCGATCCTGGCCCTGCGCGAGGTCCCGCTGCGCGACACCCTCGACATCGCCAAGCCCGCCGACCCCGCGGCCGGTGCCCCGGCCACCACCCCGGCCCCGCCGACCGGTCCGGTGCTGCACGGGTTCGTGCGGGCCGACGGCGCCCCGGCGGGCGGCGCCGTGCTGACCGTCCTCGACGGCACCGGCGACGAGCTCGGCCGCACCCGCGCCGACGCCGACGGGCACTACCGCATCTGCGTCGCCACCGGCATCGTGTCCACCGTGTACCGCTGGGAGGGCCGTCCGGCCGCGCGCCGGGTGACCGTCGGCGCGGACGGGCTCCGACTCGACGTCGACCTGCCGGCCGGCACACCCGCCGACGGCACCACACGCACCGCCGACGGGCATCCGGGCCGGCACGAGCTCGTCTCGGTCATCGAGGCGCCCGAGCGCGAGCGGACGGGGGCCGACCGTGGCTGAGCAGGCCGCCCCCGGGCGTCGCGAGCGCAAGAAGGCCGCCACCCGGGCCGCGCTCGCCGGCGCCGCACTGCGGCTGTGCAGCACGCACGGCCCGGACGCGGTGACCGTCGAGCAGATCGCCGACGCCGCCGACGTCGCGCCCCGCACCTTCTTCAACTACTTCACCTCGAAGGAGGAGGCGGTCGTCGCGGGCTACGCGTCGTCGGCGGACACCCTGCTGACCGCGTTCGCCGCCCGCCCCGACGACGAGCCGGTCACCGAGTCGCTGCGGCACGCGCTGCGCGCCGTGGTCACCGACCCCGGCTACCTCGACCGGGTGCAGGCACTGCGGGCGCTGCGGGGGCACCCGGCGATCGTCGCGCACCAGATGGCCGCGTTCGCCGCCCAGGAGCGGGCGCTGGCCGACGCCGTCGTCGCCCGGACCGGGTCCGACCCGGCCCGCGACCTCTACCCGACCCTGGCCGCGGCCGCCGCGGTGACCGGGCTGCGCGTCGCGGTGCAGCACTGGCTGGGCGACCACGGCACGGACCCGCGCTCGCCGTCGCTGACCCAGCTGGTGGACGAGGCCATGGCCGTGTTCGACGCCGGCCTGCGCGCCCTGGCGGGGGCCCCGGCCTGACCCGGCGGGCGGCCGGGAGAGGATCCCCGGCGTGCCCGTCACCACCGTCCTGGACCGCCCGGCCCCGGCACCGCTGGAGCTGACCCTGCACCCGGCGCCCGACCCCGGTGCGCCCGTGCTGCTGGTCGTGCCCGCGATGGGGATGCGGGCGTCGTTCTACACCCCGCTGCTGGGGGCGCTGGCCGACGCCGGCGTCGCCGCCGCGGTCACCGAGCTGCGCGGGCACCAGGCCCGCCCCGCTCCCCCGCCCGGGCGCCGCCACGACTTCGGCTACGACGACCTCGTCGGCGACCTCGCCGCCGCCGTCGAGGCGGTGCACTCCGGGCGGCCCGGCGCGCCGGTGTTCGTCGTCGGGCACAGCCTCGGCGGGCACCTCGCCACCGCGTACGCCGCACGGCACCCCGACCGCGTCGACGGTGTCGCCCTCGTCGGGTCGGGCAGCGTCGACTGGCGGGTCTGGGGGCCGGCCCACCTGCTGCGGACCCAGGCCGTCGTGGCCGCGGCGATGCTGATCGGGCACTTCCCGGGCGACCGGGTCGGCTTCGCCGGGCGGGAGGCCCGCGGGCAGATGCGCGACTGGGGCCGGTGGGCCCGCACCGGGCGGCTCGCGTTCGGCACGCCGCGGGTCGACCACACCCCGTCGATCGCCGCGGTGCACCTGCCGGTCCTCGGGATCGGGTTCGAGCGCGACGGGCTCGCCCCGCCCGCCTCGGTCGACGCGCTGCTGGGCATGTTCGGCGCGGCCACGGTGACCCGCCACCGGCTCGACGTGCCCGCGGCACGCCCGCACTTCGGGTGGGCCCGCGAGCCGGCCGCACTCGACGTCGTCGTGCCGCTGCTGACCGGCTGGGCCCGCGACGCCGCCGGGGCGTGACCCCGGCGGCGTCGGCGTGCGGGCGCTGCGGCTCAGACCCCGGTGTTCACCGACTCGTGCCACGGGATGACCAGGCGTTTCGCGGTGGTCACCATCAGGTAGAGCAGTGACCCCAGCACCGCGAGCAGCACGATCACCGCGAACAGACGGGGCGCGTCGAGGGCGTTGAGGCTCGACACCACCAGGTAGCCGAGCCCGGCACTGCCGCCGAGGTACTCACCGACGATCGCGCCGATCACCGAGAACACGATCGCGACCTCGGCGCCGGCGAACACGTACGGCAGGGTCGCGGGCAGCTCCAGGTTCCGGAACGTCGCCCAGCGCGAGGCGCCCAGCCCGGTCATGACGTCGCGGTGCCCGCGCTCGACCGAGCGCACCCCGAGCATCACGTTGAGCATGATCGGGAAGAACGCGAGCAGCCCGGCCATGATGATCTTCGAGGTGGGGCCGAAGCCGAACCAGATCACGAAGATGGGCACGAACGCCACCTTGGGCACCACCTGCAGCGCGACCAGGGCGGGCTGCACCGCGCG
This sequence comes from Pseudonocardia sp. 2-7, assembly GCF_056341085.1. Classification (NCBI taxonomy): domain Bacteria; kingdom Bacillati; phylum Actinomycetota; class Actinomycetes; order Pseudonocardiales; family Pseudonocardiaceae; genus Pseudonocardia; species Pseudonocardia sp. 2-7. The sequence goes on along the minus strand of NZ_CP094507.1, from coordinate 2,596,608 downwards.
GCGCAGCCACTCGATCCGCCCGAGCAGTGCGCCGACGCAGACACCGGCGACGAGCGCGGCGCCGAACCCGACGAGGACCTCCAGCAGCGTCACGCCGATGTGGCCCCAGATCGCCGGGTCGGCCAGCAGCTCTCCCAGGGCGCCGACGACGGCGGCCGGTGCGGGCAGGATGAACTCCGAGACCCCGACCACCGAGACGGTGAACTGCCAGGCCCCCACGAGCAGCAGCAGGAGCACCGGCCCGGAGATCCACGGCAGGCGCCGCAGCCAGGGCGACTCCTTCTCGGGGCCGCCGGGGTCGGTCACGGGGGTGGCGGGGTCGGTCGCCGGAGCGGGCCGTTCGGTCGTGGTCATCGGTTCAGTCCTCCCGGTCCAGCTCGGTGCGCAGCCCGGCGACCAGCGCGCCGAACTCCGGTGTCGTCTCGGTCGCGGCGGACCGCGGCCGGGGCAGGTCGATCGTGGTGATCGACCGGATGCGTCCCGGGCGCGGGGTCAGCAGCACGACCCGGTCGGCCAGGAACACCGCCTCGGGGATCGAGTGGGTCACGAACACGACGGTGGCGCCGGAGACCGCGTGGATCTGCTGCAGCTCCAGGTTCATCCGGTCGCGGGTCAGGGCGTCCAGCGCGCCGAACGGCTCGTCCATCAGCAGCACCGACGGGTCGCAGGCCAGGGCGCGGGCGATCGCGGCCCGCTGGCGCATACCGCCGGACAGCTCCCGCGGGTAGGACTCCTCGAACCCGCCGAGCCCGACGGTGGCGCACAGCTCGCCGGCCCGGGCGCGACGCTCGGCACGCGGCACCCCCCGCAGCTTGAGCGGCAGCGCAACGTTGTCGGTGATCGTGAACCACGGGAACAGGTTCGCCTCCTGGAACACCAGACCGAACTCGGCGAAGACCGCGTCGTCACGACGGCCGGCGGCCCACGCGGGCCGTCCGCCCGCCTCGACCAGCCCCGCGGACGGGGCGAGCAGGCCGGACAGGATCCGCAGCAACGTCGTCTTGCCGCAGCCCGAGCGCCCGACCAGCGAGACGAACTCGCCGCGGGCGACGTCCAGGTCGATCCCGGACAGTGCGCGCACCTCCCCCCGCCGGGTCGGGTACACCTTGTCCACACCGGACACCCGCAGGCCGACCGCGCCCCCGGTCGGGGCCGCGTGCGCCCCGGAACGGGTCGCCGTCGCCTGGGTCGCTGTCTCCTGGGTCATGCTCGTCTCCTGCTCCGCTGCCGGGGACCGTCGTGTCGTCGGGGTGCTCATCGGGTGCCCTCCGTGCCGTTGAGGCCGGCGTCGAGCCACTGCGCCGGGTCCAGGCCGGCGGGGACCTGACCGACCGAGGACACCTCGTCGTAGGTGGCCTGCCAGCGCTGCGGGGCGATGCCGGTCGGGCCCTGGCCCGCCGCGTAGCCGTCGACATAGGACGCGAGGGCGGCGCGGGCGACCTCGGGCCGGTCCAGCGCCGAGACCTGGTACTTCGAGCCGATGAGCTGCATCGTCTCGGCGAAGCCGCCTCCCTCGTCGGCGGTGATGAACGCGGTGGCGTCGGCGATCGCCGCGAGGTAGCGGCGCAGTTTGTCCTGCTCCTGCGGGTCGGTGGCGGTGGCCTTCGAGGTGGCGTAGATCTGCGACCCGGCGGAGATGGCGTCGTTGGGGTCGTAGACGACGGCCTCGGGCCGGGTCGCCTGCAGCAGCATCGCGGTGTCGAGCGAGACGATGAACGCGTCGACGCGGCCGGTGTTCACCAGGTCGAACACGCCGGGGCTGAGCCCGACGACCTGGCGGCGCAGCTCGGCGGGGGCGATCCCGGCCGACCCGGCGACGAGGTCGAGGGTGATCGAGCTGGTGCCGCCCTCCGACGGCGTCCCGACCAGCTTGCCGCGCAGCTGCGCGGCGTCGGTCACCGGCGCCCGCTGCGAGGAGACCAGACGCAGCGGCCCGTTGTGCACCACACCGCCGATCGCGACCAGCGGTGCACCGCGCTCGCCCGCGGCGACCATCGTCTCGATGTCGCCGATCCGGGAGATCTCCGCGGACCCGGCGAGCAGGGTCTGGATGGCCGGCGCCGAGCCCTGGGTGGCCTCGAAGGTCACGTCGAGACCGTGGGCGGCGAAGAAGCCCTTGGTGTCGGCGATCATCTCGGCGGCGTAGCCGAGCGACTCCATCGGCAGGATGTTGAGGAAGGTGATCCGGTCGCGGCCGTCCTCACCGCCGCCCGCGCCGCATCCGGCGAGTGCGAGGCAGGCGGCGAGCAGGACCGCGGCGAGCCGGGTCGTCGTGCGGGTCATCGGGGGACCTCCGGTGCGTGCTGGGTCGACGCGAGGGACGGCGCGGGTGGGGCGACGGTGTCCGTGCTGCGGTACCACGCGGTGGCGTTGCCGCGGCGGATCGCGGCCCGGGCGGCGGGGTCGAGGGCGGCGAGGAGACGGGCCACCCCGTCGCCGTGGCGGTGCGGGTGGTCACCGGCGTAGAGCAGGAGCCCGGCGGCGCCCAGGACGTCCAGGGCGTCGTGCAGCTCGCCGGGATCGCGCGGCAGGTGGACCGGTGCGGTGGTGAACCGGACCTGCTCGCGGACGTACTCCGACGGCATCCGGTCCACCCACGGCACCTCGCGGCGGATGCCGCGCCACTCCTTGTCCAGGCGCCACAGCAGCGGCGGCAGCCAGGACGAGCCGCACTCGGCGACGGTCACCCGCAGCCCCGGCAGCGCACCGAGGGCGCCCTCGGCGACCAGTGACACCAGCTGGGACTGGGCGACCTGCCCGTGGGACAGGTAGTCCTGCAGGTAGGTGTGGGTGAACCCGGTCGTGGTCGGGGCGCTGCCGACCCGGCCCCAGGCGTGCAGGGTGACGACCAGCCCGGCCGCGGCGGCCGCGGCGAGGACCGGCCGGAACACCGGGTGCCCCCAGCGCAGGTCGTGCCCGCGCACCGGGAGCAGCACCTGTACGAAGCGCGGGTCGGCCGCCCAGTGCTCGATCTCGGCGACGGCCGCGGCCGGGTCGCCGAGCGGCACCGCGACCGAGCCGCGGGCGCGGGGCTCGTGGTCGAGGAACTGCTGCGCGGTCCAGGTGTTCACCGCCCGGCACAGGGCGGCCTCGAAGGCGTGGTTGCGGCTGACGTCGAACGCGGTGGTGCAGGTCAGGACCGCCGTACCGACCCGGCCGCTCCCGGGTGCGGGAGCGTCGAGAACCGCGGCCCGCAGGGCCGCGACGTCGTGCGGGGCGGGCCCGTCGACCATCGCGGGCGGGTAGGCGCCACCCTGGACGGGGTCGGCGCGCAGTGCGGCGCCCGCCGCGTAGTCGCGCCAGTACGGGCTCAGCAGTCCCGCGAGGTCGGCGAACGACGCCGGCGCGACGTGGGTGTCGGCGTCGACGAACTCCTCGGGCGGATCGGCGCTCATTCCTCGCTCCCGGGCAGGGTCAGGCCGTAGAGGCGGGCGGCGTTGGCGGCCGCCATCGGCCGGCGCAGCGCCGCGGGCAGCACCCGCAGCGCCGTGATCGGGTCGTCGAAGTCCCAGTGCGGGTAGTCGGAGGAGAACAGGATCCGGTCGGTCATCCCGGTCTGCTCCCAGGTCGTCGCCAGGTGTGCGGGCACCGGCGGCTCGTCGATCGGCTGGGTGGTGAACCACACCCGCTCGCGCACGATCTCCGACGGCGGGCGGGTCAGCCACGGGACGTCGTCGCGGCACAGCTCCCAGGCGTCGTCGAGCCCCCAGAGCAGCGACGGCAGCCAGGACACCCCGCCCTCGACGAGCACGAACTGCAGGTCCGGCACCGCCTCGAGGACGCCGCCGGCGACCAGCCCGGTCAGCGCGACGGCGACGGCGTTGCCGTACCACGCGTGCTGCTCCAGGTAGAACGACGGCCAGCCGTCCCCGCGGTGGCCCTCGGTGCCGCCGAGGTGGATCGCCACCGGCAGCCCGTGCGCGGCGGCCGCGGCGTAGATCGGCCGGTACTTGGCGTCCGACCACGGCAGGAACGTGCCGCTGGGGAACAGGACCTGCACGAACCGCGGGTCCGCGGCGCGGCGCTCGATCTCGGCGACGGCCTCCGCCGGCGACTCGTGCGGGATGCAGATGCTGGCCCGCAGCCGCGGCTCGGGGTCGAGCCAGTCGGTGACCAGCACGTCGTTGTACGCGCGGCACAGCGCAGCCGCGAACGCGGGCTCCTCGGCGCCCGCGGTGTGGCCCTGCATCGGGATGAGCACCCCGGCGACGACGTCGTAGGGGTCGAGCAGCTGGCTGCGCATCAGGTCCAGGTCACTGCCCGGGGGCCGGACGGCGCTGCCGGGCGGGCCGGCCTCGGGATGGGAGTCGCGGCGCATGCCGCCGTGCCGGACCCGGGGGTAGACCGCGGGCGGCGGCGCGCCGCGCAGCCCGAAGCGCAGGAACCGGCGCCGCCAGGGCTCGGGCAGCGCGGCCGCGAGCCGGTCGGCGGTGACGACCGGGTGGATGTCGGCGTCGACGATCGGGGTCCGGGCGCGACGCCGGGCGGGGGCCCGGCCGGTGACGGGTGCGGTGCTGGTCATGACGCCTCCTCGGTGGTGGGACGGCGGCCGGTGTCGACGACCACCCAGCGGTCCTCGACGGTCACCTCGAAGGTCTCGGCGGTGTACGGACCGGGTGTCATGCCCGGCGGGCCCGGCTCGACCGACGCCGGGAGGCTGCGGGCGGGCGCGTCGCCGGGCTGGTAGGAGCGGCCGGTGCGCACGTCGTACTCCCAGCCGTGCCAGGGGCAGGCGACGAGCACGTGGCCCTCGTCGAGCCGCACGTCCGAGGGGCCGGTCGCCACCGGTGCCCCGGCGACGGAGCCGCGGCACAGCGGGCCGCCCTGGTGCGGGCAGTGGTCGGCGAGGGCGTAGTAGTCGTCGCCGACCCGGAAGACGCCGATCGAGCGGGTGCCGACCCGCACCACGCGGTGCTCGCCGGGGGCGAGCTCGTCGGCGGGCAGCACGGCGAGCCTCACGTCCCCTCCCCCGCCCTGGCCAGCAGCTCGACCGTGCCCGCGGTGGCGTCGAGCCGGATGCGGTCGCCGGTGCGCAGGACCTGCACCGGGTCGGCGTCGAGGTCGGCCAGGGCCGGGACCCGGGTGACGACGGCGCCGAGCGCGGCCTTCGTCGTGGTGACCGTGAAGACCATCCCGAGCGGGGCGGTGCCGAGGAGCCGGGTGCTCTGGAAGAAGGCCGACCAGCCCGAGGACCCCTTGGCGCCGGGGAACACGAGGATCTTCCCGGTGAAGCAGACGCCCTGCAGGGCGTGCCGGGCCTCGACGATCGTGCCGGTCGCCGGGTCGATGCCGCCCCAGCCGGAGATGGTCTCTGGGGATACCAGCGCCTCGCCGGTGACCACGCCGGGCACCACGGTCCGTCCGCGCAGGACGGTCCCGACCGTCGCGGTCATCGCAGCTCACCCGACCAGCGGCCGGTGGTCGCGGCCTGCACGCAGTCCTCGGTGGTGCCGAACCACGCCTCGATCCCGAGGATCGCGGGCAGGTAGTGGGCCTGCTTGGCGGAGTCGGTGGCGAACACCCGGGTCCCGGGCGGGGCCAGGCGGGACATCGCCGGGCAGGAGTCGGTGAGGACCTTCGCGCCGGCGGCCTCGATGGTGGCGGTGTAGCCGCTGCGCTCGGCCACCGCGGCCAGCGCCCGCGGCGCCATGATCCACAACGAGGTGCCGTCGTGCAGCCTGCGGCCGTCGAGGAGCCGGGCGACGTCGCGGATCTGGTCGAGCGAGGCGTGCGGGCAGCCGAGCAGGACGAAGTCGACGCACGCGCTGGTGCCCTGGTCGTTGAGCCGGGCGTAGGTGGCGGCCCGCTCGGCGGCGCCGTAGACGACCGCGTCGGCCGGGAGGTTGCCGCTGAACGCGGCCTCGACGGTCGGTGCCTCGGGGGTGACGCCGGGGACGTGGTACATCTCGACCCCGCCGGAGGACGCGGCCGCGGCGCCGAAGTGCTTCAGGTCGGTGAGGTCGGGCAGCGCGAGGTCCCCGGTGACGACGGGGCGGGCCTCCTGCACGACGTCGCCGGTGAAGTAGCCGAGCAGGCCCCAGTCGAGGAACCCGCCGACCGGGGTGTCGACCCGGACCAGGTGGGTGCCGCGGCGGTGTTCGTCGTGGTGGTTGCCCCAGCACGGGACGCGCCCGGTGAGGCTCGCCGCGCCGGTCGACGCCGTGCCCTCGCAGTTGGTGCGGGCCCCGAGCACCGAGTTGGCGTAGACGACCGCGGAGGACTCCATCCAGGCGCAGTGCTCGCCGCGGACCGGGAGGTTCCCGACCTGGTACGGCGTGCAGGTCGCGAGGATGGAGACGCCGCGACGGCCGTAGAAGGTCTCGGCGTCGGCCTGCAGCTCGACGAACTGTGCCGGGTAGGGCGCGACGGCGGCCGCGTCGGCGCCGAAACCCTGCTGGAGCTGGCAGGTGGGCACCGCCATCGGCGGGATCTCGTGGGTCTCGTCGCTGTCGAGGTTGATCACCGAGAAGGCGCGGTCCCAGCCGCCCTCGGCCACCAGTGCGGCCTTGAGCGGGGAGGGCTGGGTGGCGGTCCCGGCCACGTTGCGGACCGAGCAGAACCGCTCGGCGTCCAGTGCCTCGGCGTAGCGGGTGAGCAGGTCCATCGCGGCGGCGACGGCGGGCCCCTCGGCTCCGTCGAGCATCCTGCGGTCGTCGTCGGTGAGTATCACGGGGCGCCTCCGGGCATCGTTGCCTGTCTCCTGGTGGTGGTGGCGGTGGGACGGGTCAGTCCCCGACGTTCTCCCGGATCCGGTCGGTCAGGGCGTCGGAGGGCACGTCGTGCAGGCTGCCCTGCGGTCCGGCGAGGTCGAGGGCGTGCGCGGCCGCGTGGCCCATCGCCGCGCACGGCCCCATGACGCGCACGCTCGACAGCGCCGCGGCGTCGCCGTCGATGCAACGGCCCGCGGCGACCAGGTTCGACGCGGCGGGCGGCAGCATCGAGCGCAGCGGCACGTAGTGCAGGTGGTCGGCGTCGAAGGTCTCCCAGACGTAGCCGTCGGGGCTGTCGTGCAGCTCGATCGGCCAGGCGGTGCGGGCGACGGCGTCGTCGAAGCGGACCCCGGCGCGCACCTCCTCGACGGTGAGCTGGTGGGCGGCGGCGATCCAGCGGGTCTGGCGACGGCCGGGCAGCCCGTAGGAGCGCACCGTGGCCTTGCCGAACACCTCCGGGAACTCCGCGCGCAGGAACTCGACGACCCGGTCGGCCTGCGCCTTGCCCTCCAGCTGGGCCTCGGCGGCGGCGATCGGGTCCAGCGGCGCCTCGATGTGGGTCATGTTGAGCACCGCGGTGTCGCGGCCGGGGAAGTAGAAGGCGAGGCCGTCGCGGCGGAGCAGGCCGTACTGGTCGGCCTTGGCCGCGACCCGGGCGGCGAGCTCGCCGGGCTCCGGTGCGGCACTGGTGTCCAGGTGCTCGACGACGAGCTGCTGGCTGCCGTAGATCTCCCGGTCGGGCAGGCGGCACTCCAGGCCCGCGGCCCAGGCGAGCGCGGCGTCGCCGCTGGCGTCGACGAACCCGGCCGCGGTGACGTCGACGGCGCCGTAGCGGGTGGCGAAGCGGGCGCCGAGGACACGGTCGCCGTCACGCTCGACGCCGGTGAGGGTGGCGTTGGTGAGGACCCGGATGCCGTGGGCACGGACGGTGTCCTCGACCCAGCGGCCGAGGCGCACCTCGTCGTAGCCGACGGTGAGGGTGTGGCCGGTGCGGCGGAACAGGTCGCCGCCGGCCTCGAGGTCGGCGAACATGGAGTCGAACACGCCGTGGGTCAGCTGCCGGAACTCGGGACCGTTGCCGTAGACCCCGCAGAACAGCCCGATCAGCGAGTTGACCATCTGCCCGCCGAGGACGGGGGCCGCGTCGACGAGGACGACGTCGCGGCCGAGGCGGGCGGACTCGACGGCGGCCGAGAGCCCGGCGATGCCGGAGCCGACGACGCAGACGTCGGCGGTCACCGCGTGCTCGGCCGGGTCGCCGGCGCGCAGTGGGGCGTCCCGGATCACGGTGTGGACCGGCAGGGGCGTCAGCGGGTGAGGCATGGCTCACACACTAGGAACGGGGCGCGCCACCCCGGAAATAGAACGTTCACCTGCCGGACCATCGACCGGACGAATAGTCGCAGCTCTACAGGGTCGCCGACAGCTCGACGATGAGCTCGCGGAGCCACCGGTGGGCCGGGTCCGGGTCGAGGTCGGTGTGCCACCAGAGGCGCTCGCGGATCGGTCCGGGATCGCCCGGGCAGGGCAGCACCACCAGCCCGAGGCGGTCGGCGACCTGGCGGGCGAGCCGCTCCTGCAGCAGTGCGACGCGGTCGGTCCCGGCGACCAGGTAGGGCACCGACAGGTAGCTCTCCACCCGCACCTTGATGTCGGGTTCGACGCCGAGCCGGGCGAGCTGGCGGGTCATCGGCGCGGCCGCCGACATGCCGCGGTCCGGGGCGAACGGCACCACCCAGGGCATCGCGGCGAGCTCGTCGAGGTCCAGGGTCGGGTCCGGCCCGGCGGCGACCGGGTTGTCGGCGTCGACGACGCAGACCCAGCGGTCGTCGAACAGGGCGGTGGAGCGCAGTTCGGGCCGTTCGAAGCGGGCGGCGGGCGGGGCGATGAGGCCGTCGATGAGCCGTATCGTCTCGCCGATGTCGGCGGAGAACGACTCGCGGACCAACCGCAGCCGCAGCTCGATGCCGGGGGCGCGCCGGGCCGCCGCCGCGGACAGCGCGGGCCCGAGCACGGCGACGGTGTAGTCGGCGACGAGCAGGGTGAACCCGCGCCGGGCGTTCGACGGGTCGAAGCCGTGGCCGGTGCCGAACAGCCGCTCGGCGGCCGAGCAGACGCCCTCGACCTGCTCGACGAGCTGGGCGGCGAGCGGGGTGAGGACGTAGCCGCCGGGGTGGCGGGACAGCAGGTCGTCGTCGAAGTGGCGGCGCAGCCGGGACAGGGCCGCGCTGGCGGCGGGCTGGGAGATGCCGATGCGGGCGGCGGCGCGGGTGACGTTGCGTTCGCGCAGCAGCTCGCGCAGCGAGACGAGCAGGTTGAGGTCGAGGTTGGCCAGCCGGACCGTCGGCGGGGTCGTCACGGCGCCGCAGGCTAGCCGCTCACCCCGTCCGGAGCACCCACCCGGTCACCGTGCCGTCCGCCCTGCCGCTCACCCCGGCGGAACGCGCTCGGGGTGACGCCGCGGACCCGGGTGAAGGCCGCGCTGAAGCCGAACGGGTCGGCGTACCCGACCCGGCGCGCGATCCCGGCCAGCGGCGCGCCGGGCTCGGCGAGCAGCAGGTCCGCCGCCAGGGTCATCCGCCAGCCGGTGAGGTAGGTCAGCGGCGGCTCGCCCACCCGGTCGGTGAACCGCTTGGCCAGCGTCGCCCGGGACACCCCGGTGGCGGCGGCGAGCCCGGCGACGGTCCATGCCGCGGCGGGGTCGGCGTGCAGCAGCCGCAGCGCCCGCCCGACCACCGGGTCGTGCTGGGCCGTCCACCACCGCGGACGACGTCCGTCGGGCCGGTCGAACCACTCGCGCAGGGTGCAGACCAGCAGCCAGTCCAGGAGCCGGTCGAGCACCACCTGCCGGCCGGGGGCGTCGACGGCGACCTCGGCGGCGACGTGGTCGAGCACCGTGTCCCCGCTGCCCCCGGCACCGACCCGCAGCACCGGCGGGAGCGCGTCGAGCAGCCGGGCGCCGACCTCGCCCCCGGCCGGGGAGGCCCCGGTGATCAGGGTGCTCGCGCCGCTGCCCGGGGCCGGCGCCGGGTCGTGCCAGCCGAGCCGGTGGCGGGTGCCGCCCTGGTCGGGCGTCGCGCAGTCCACGCCGCAGACGATCGGCTCGGCCGGGGTGCCGACCTCGTCGACCACGTGGAAACCGGCCGGGCCGCGCACGACGGCGGTCTCCCCCGCGGCCAGCCGCACCGGGTCGGCGCCGGGGACGAGGATCCACCCCGCGCCGGTCAGCATGGCGCACAGGGTCAGCGGTGCGCCGTCGACGAAGTGCAGCGACCAGGGCGGGGTCAGGGTGGTGCTGCCGAACAGCGAGCCGTGCGACCGCAGCCCGCGGACGAGGTCACCGAAGGGGTCCACCGCACCGAGGTTAGACGACCGGACAGGAGTTCCGGCGTCTCACCCATGTCGTCGTCCGTGCCGACGTGGTGTCGTGGACCCATGCCCACCACCGACACCCCCAGTACCGACAGCCGCACCGCACTCACCGGCGACGACCGCGTCTTCCTCGCCCGCCCGCTGCACGGCTTCCTGAGCGTCGCGGGCGGCCCGGTCCCGCCGCAGCCCCGCCCGGTCTGGTTCGAGGCGACCGACGACGGCACCGTGCAGCTGTTCACCGGGCCGGAGTCGCTGCACATCCGCCGCAGGTGCAGGGACCCGCGGGCCTCGCTCGTCGTCGCCGCGCCGGTCGGGGAACGCGAGCGCTGGGTCGCGGTCGACGGCTCCACGACCGTCGAGACGGACGGGGCACACGCGCTGGCGCAGCGGCTGGCGCAGCGCTACTGGGACCTCGACGACCCCGCACGCGCCGCGGACCTCGCGGCGATCCTCGCCGAGGACCAGGTGCGGCTGGTGATCCACCCCGAGCGGGTGCGGCGGCTGATGTTCTGACCCCGGCCCGACCCCGCCGCTCCGGGCGCGCGGCTCAGGGGGTGCGGCGGCCCGACCACGCGGGCTCGACGGCCGCCCAGTCCTCCGCCCAGGCACGGGCGAACGCACGCCCGTTCCAGGCGAAGACCAGCCGCCCGGCGACCCACACCACGGCGGCCCACACCACGGCGGTGAGGAACCCGGCGGCGACGGCCACCGTGACGGCGTCGGCGGGGGTCGACGGCGGCGGCGCCAGCCGGCCGTCGGTGCCGACCCAGGCCGGCACCCGGTCACCGACGTCGTGGACGCCGGGCAGCGTGCTGCCGCCCGAGTGCGGCAGCCCGTCGGGGCCGGTCCAGCTCAGCGTGAGCGACTGCTGGCCGGTCTGCAGGTCGCCCACCGCGCTCGCCCGCGCGGTGACCGTCGCCGCGACCGGCACGCGCTCACGGGCCTCGACCGCGCCCCGCTCCAGGACCGACCCGTGGGCCGCGGCACCGGCGAGCCACGCCACGACCAGCCCGCAGGCGGCGAGCAGCCCGAGCACCACCGCGAGCAGGTCCTCGCGACGGGACGCCCGACGACGGAGCCGGTCAGCGGGTCCCGGCTCGGAGCCCGGCGGGTCGGCTGCGCGCATCGTTCCTCCTGGGGTCGGTCACGACGGGTCCTCCCCACCACCGCGGGTGAGGGGGCGATCACCGAGGACTACCCCCGTTATCGCCCCGTGACATCCCCCCGGGACGGAGATCACGCCCACCGGACGCCGTGCGGTCCCCTTCCGTACCCGGGCGGTCGGCCGCGCAACGATCCGCCGCCGGGCCCGCCACCCACCCGTTCGCCGTGCACCGCAGCCCATTCGCCGCCGCGGGGCGCGCCCGGGCAACCGCGGCACTCCGACGGGCGTCTGCCCCGATGTCACCCGGGTGGGTGATCTGTGACGTGGAGGTGGGCATGTCCCGGACCGAGCGGCTCCATCGCCGTCGTGGCGTTCTGGTGACCGGGCTCGTGCTCGTGGCCGGGGTGGGGCTGGGTGGCACCGCGATCGCCACCGCCGACCCGGAGCAGAGCCGGGTCGCCGCGCAGGCCCACGCCGAGCCCGCCGTCCCCGGGACACCGTGCGCGGCGTCGGTGCGGGCGTGCGTGGACCTGGAGACGCGGCAGGCGTGGCTCGTCCGCGACGGGAAGGTCACCGGCGGACCGTTCCGAGTCACCACCGGGGGCGAGGGGAAGGCCACCCCGGTCGGGCACTCGTTCCGGGTGTACCGCAAGGAGGCCGACCACCGCAGCGGCGAGTTCCCCGGCCCGGACGGCCGCCCGGCGCGGATGCCGTGGTCGGTGTTCTTCGCCGACGGCGGGATCGCCTTCCACGGCGGCGACCTCAGCCGCGAGTCGGCGGGCTGCGTCAAGCTCGGCGCCCGCGACGCGCAGCGCTTCTTCGACACCCTGCAGGTCGGGGACAAGGTGCAGGTCGTGAAGGGGTCGGTGGAACGCAGGCACCGCGCGGAGGCCCACGGCCGGGCCTGAGCCGCACCGACCCGGTCCGCGGGTCAGCCCGGCAGGACGATCCGGGTGCCCTCGGGCGCCCGGTAGGCGTCGACCACCCGGTTCAGCTCGATCTGGTAGTAGAGGGTCTGCAGGCCGAACACGAAGCACAGCAGCAGCCCGACGACCGGGCTGCAGGTGACGGGCAGGCCCGCGGAGCGCTGGCTGTCGGCGATCCGCTGCCCCGTGTTGTAGAACGACACGAGCGGCGCCACGACCGTCCAGCCCAGGAACAGCAGCACCAGCAGCGGCCCGGCGACCGGCACCTGGCGGCGCCGGTCGAACTCCGCCATCTCGCGGTGGATCCTGTAGTACCAGACGAGCCCGTAGATGCCGAGGGTGATCAGCGGCAGGCCGAGCCACACCGCGACCGGGTTGCGGCGCTTCATCGCCAGCCCGACCGGGGCGTGCGGCGGCGCCGCGAGCTCGCCGGGGCGCCACGGGTCGAGTCCCGTACCCGGGCCGCTGTGGGGACCGGGCGCCGGGTGGGCCTGCGGCCCCGGCACCGGAGCTGCGTCCCCGGCGACCTCGCCGTCCGCGAGCCGGCCGTTAGCCCCGTCCGGCGCAGACCACGCCGGACCGGCCCGCGACATCAGGTCGCGGGCCGGTCCCGATGTGGTGGGAGCGGTGGTACGTCAGCTCGTGCTGGCCGCCCGCCGCGGCAGCACCCAGTTCGGGCGCGGGAAGTGGCAGGTGTAGCCGTACGGGAACTTCTGCAGGTAGTCCTGGTGCTCCGGCTCGGCCTCCCAGAAGTCACCGGCCGGCTCGACGTCGGTGCTCGCGCGGCCCGGCCAGAGCCCGGACGCGTCGACGTCGGCGATGGTGTCCAGGGCGACCGCCTTCTGCTCCTCGCTCGTGTAGAAGATCGCGGAGCGGTAGCTGCGGCCGATGTCGTTGCCCTGCCGGTCCTTCGTCGACGGGTCGTGGATCTGGAAGAAGAACTCCAGGATCTCGCGGTAGGAGATCCGCTCCGGGTCGAAGACGATCTCGACGGCCTCGGCGTGGTCGCCGTGGCGCCGGTAGGTCGCGTTCGGGGTGTTCGGGTCGCCGGAGTAGCCGACCCGGGTGGACACGACGCCCGGGCGCTCGCGGAGCAGCTCCTGGACACCCCAGAAGCACCCACCGGCGAGGATCGCGGTCTCGGTCATCAGGCTTGAACCTCCCTGTATCGGGTCTCGACGGCTACAACGGTGCGGGCACCGCCGATGTTCCGTCGCGCACGACGGGTCTCCCGGTCTCGCGCCGGCCCCGCCGATGACCGATGCTCACACACATGGGAGCGGGCACGGAGGAACTGACCACCGAGGAACGGGCCGTCGTGGAGACGGTGCGCGACTTCGTCGACCGGGACGTCCGCCCGGTGGTGCGGGAACTGGAGCACGCGAACACCTATCCCGAGAAGCTCATCGAGCAGATGAAGCAGCTCGGGATCTTCGGGCTCGCCGTGCCCGAGCCGTGGGGCGAGGCCCCGGTGTCGATGCCCTGCTACGCCCTGGTCACCGCCGAGCTGGCGCGTGGCTGGATGAGCCTGGCCGGCGCGATGGGCGGGCACACCGTCGTCGCGAAGCTGCTGGTCGCCTTCGGCACCCGCGAGCAGCAGGACCGGTACCTGCCGCGGATGGCGACCGGTGAGCTGCGCGCGACGATGGCCCTGACCGAGCCCGGCGGCGGCTCGGACCTGCAGGCGATGACGACCCACGCCCGTCGCACCGACGACGGCTGGGTGGTGAACGGGGCCAAGACCTGGATCACCAACTCGCGGCGCTCGGGGCTGATCGCGCTGCTGTGCAAGACCGACCCGGCCGCCGAACCGCGCCACCGCGGCATCTCGGTGGTGCTCGTCGAGCACGGCCCGGGCCTGACCGTGTCCAAGGACCTGCCCAAGCTCGGCTACAAGGGCGTCGAGTCCTGCGAGCTGGTGTTCACCGACATGGCCGTCCCCGCCGATGCGGTGCTCGGCGGGGAGCCCGGACGCGGCTTCGCCCAGATGATGAAGGGCCTGGAGACCGGCCGGATCCAGGTCGCGGCGCGCGCACTCGGCGTCGCCGACGCCGCGCTCGCCGACTCCCTGGCCTACGCCCAGGAACGCGAGTCGTTCGGCAAGCCGATCTGGCAGCACCAGTCGGTCGGCAACCACCTCGCCGACATGGCCACGAAGATCACCGCCGCACGGACCCTGATCCTGCACGCCGCCCGGAGGTACGAGTCCGGACAGCGGTGCGACATGGAGGCGGGCATGGCGAAGCTGTTCGCCTCCGAGACCGCGATGGAGGTCGCCCTGGACGCGGTGCGCATCCACGGCGGCTACGGCTACTCCACCGAGTTCGACGTCGAGCGGTACTTCCGCGACGCCCCGCTGATGATCGTCGGGGAGGGCACCAACGAGATCCAGCGCAACGTGATCGCCGCCCAGCTCGTCAAGCGCGGGGGCCTGGAACGCTGGTGAGCCTTCAGCTCACGCACAGTCGGCACACATCGGGGCCTGCCATGATCGCCACTCGAGGGACCGACGGCGGGGAGGGGACGGCGTGGCGGCCGGGATCGTGGAGGCGGCACCCGACGACGGGCTGAGTGCGGCACAGGTCGCCGCGGCGCGCCGGGCGGGCCGGACGAACGCGCCGGTGACCGCCGGGACGCGCGGCTACGGGCGGATCCTGCGCACCAACGTCTTCTCCTCCTACAACACGATCCTGTTCGCGATCGGCCTGGTCCTGCTGGTGCTGGGCCGCTACGGCGACGCCCTGACCAGCGTCGGTCTCGGCCTGGTCAACGCCGTCGTCGGGGCGGTGCAGGAGATGCGGGCCAAGCGGAAGCTGGACCGGCTGCAGCTGCTCGACGCCGCGGAGGTCACCGTCGTGCGGGACGGGGCCGAGCAGCGGGTGCCCGCCGCCGACGTCGTCGCCGGGGACGTGCTGGTGGTGCGGGCGGGCGAGCAGGTCGTCGTCGACGGGCCGGTGCTGACCGGGCGGGTCGAGGCCGACGAGTCGCTGCTCACCGGCGAGTCCGACCCGGTCGTCAAGACCCCCGGCGACCTGCTGCGCTCGGGCAGCCACTGCGTCGCCGGGACCGCCCGCCAGCGCGCGTCCGCCGTCGGCGCCGACAGCTACGCCGGCCGGTTGACGCTGCAGGCCCGCGCGGACACCACCGAGGCGACACCGCTGCAGCGGCGCATCGACTTCGTCGTCCGGCTGACCATGGTGCTGGTCGTGCTGATGAGCGGCGCGATCCTGGCCCAGGCGTTCCTGGAGGGGTTCTCGCTGCTGCGGGTCGTGCAGATCACCGCGGTGCTGTCCGGGCTGGTCCCCTACGGCCTGTTCTTCCTGATCGCCGTCGCCTACACCCGCGGCGCGGCGCGGCTGGCCGGGCGCGGTGCGCTGGTGCAGCAGGTCAACGCGGTGGAGGCGGTCACCCACGTCGACGTCGTCTGCACCGACAAGACCGGCACCCTGACCACCGGCGCGCTGCGCCTGGACGGGCTCGACCCGCTGGACGGGACCGACCCGGGGCCGGTGCTCGCGCGGTTCGCGGCGACGGTGGCGGACCCGAACCTCACCTCCGGCGCGCTCGCCGCGGCGCTGCCCGGCACGCCGTGGGAGCTGCGCGACGAGGTCGCGTTCACCTCGTCGCTGCGCTGGTCCGGGCAGGTCACCACCGGCGGGGAGGCGTTCGTGCTCGGCGCCCCGGACGCGCTCGCGCCGCACCTGGGCGACCCCGACGCCGTCGCCGACCGGGTGGAGGCCCGTGCCACCGCCGGGCTGCGGGTGCTGCTGCTGGCCCGGGCCGCGCGGGCGGGCGCCGGGCTGCGCGACGACGACGGCCGTCCCACCCTGCCCGCCCTGGAGCCGGTGGCGCTGGTGGTGCTGTCCGACGAGCTGCGTCCCGGCGTCGCCGACGCCCTGGAGCGGTTCGCCGCGGACGGGGTCGCGGTGAAGGTGCTCTCGGGCGACGACCCGCGCACCGTCGCCGCGCTCGCCGCGAAGGCCGGACTCGACGTGGGTGAGGCGGTCGCCGGGTCCGAGATCGAGGAGCTCGACGACTCAGCCGGGGGCCGGGCCGCGCTCGACGCGCTCGTCGCCCGGACCACGGTGTTCGGGCGGGTCACCCCGGAGCAGAAGGAGCGGGTCGTCGCGAGCCTGCGCCGGGGCGGTGCGCACGTCGCGATGCTCGGTGACGGGGTGAACGACGCGCGTGCCCTCAAACGGGCCCACGTCGGCGTCGCGATGCGCAGCGGCTCGGCGGTGACCCGCGACGTCGCCGACATCGTGCTCGTCGACGACTCGTTCGACGCGCTGCTGCCGGCGCGCACCGAGGGCCGCCGGATCATCGACGGCATCGCCGTGTCGATGTACGTGTTCCTCACCCGGGTCGCCACCCAGGGCCTGGTGATCATGGCCGTGACCATGCTCGGGCTCGGGTTCCCCTACTCCCCCACCCAGGTCGGGCTGACGCTGCTGACCGTCGGCGTGCCCACGCTGTTCCTGACGCTGTGGGCGACGCCGTCCGAGCCGGACCCGGACCTGCTGGGCAACCTCGCCCGCTTCGTGGTGCCGGCGTCGGTGGTGACCGCGGGCGCGGGGACGGTCGTCTACACGGTGCTCTACCAGGGCATCCTGCAGGGCTTCACCAGCGGGCGGACCCCGGCGCAGGTGATCGACCAGTTCCAGAGCTACACCGGGCTGACCTACGGCACCGACGCCGACTTCGCCGGTGCGGCCGCGACGCTCGGCGCGCAGACCGGGCTGTCGACGTTCGTGGGGCTGGCGTCGTTCGTGCTGATCCTGTTCCTGCTGCCGCCGCACCGGTTCCTCGCGGCGTGGACGGCGCCGGTGTCCGACCGTCGCCCGGCCTGGCTGGTGCTGGGCCTGATCGTGGTGTTCGCGGGCGTGGTCGGGACCCCGACGCTGTCGTCGTACTTCGGGCTCACCGGCGCGGCGCGGCCGGTGTTCCTGGTGGTGCTGCCGGTCCTGGTCTGCTGGTTCGCCCTGATGTGGGTGGTGCTGCGGTTCCGGTTGATGGACCGGATGCTGGGGACCGACCGGCTGCCCGGGCGGGTCGGTCAGCCGCCGTCCTGACGGGCGGAGTCCGGCGGGGCGGGCACGGCGGTCTTGTTCTCGTTCCCGGTGGTGGCTGTGTCGGTCTCGGTCTCGGTCTTCGTGCCGGTGCCGGTCTCGGTGCCGGTGCCGGTTGCGGCGGAGGCCGGGGCCGCGCCGTCGACGGCGGTGACCGGGGTGCCCGCGGCGACGTCGTCGACACCGGAGAACCGGCGGTCCCGCAGGTCGATCTGCTCGCCCAGGTAGCGCAGCAGCACCGCGACGACGGCCGCGACCGGCACCGCGAGGAACGCACCGGCGATCCCGGCGAGCGACCCGCCCGCCGTCACCGCCAGCAGCACGACGGCACCGTGCAGCTTGAGGCTCTGACCCTGCAGGAAGGGCTGCAGCACGTTGCCCTCGATCTGCTGCACCGCCACGACCAGCACCGCCACCGCGACCGCGGTGCCGAAGCCCTGCGTGACCAGCGCGATGAGCACCGCCAGCGAGCCCGCGACGACCGCGCCGACGATCGGGATGAACCCGCCGACGAAGGTCAGCACGGCGAGCGGCAGTGCCAGCGGGATGCCCAGCAGCACCAGGCCGATGCCGATGAACACGGCGTCGATGAGGCTCACCAGGGCCTGGACGCGGATGAAGCCGCCGAGGACGTCCCACATCCGGCGCAGCACCTCGGCGATGTGCCCGCCCGCGCTGCGCCCGGTGATCGAGGTCAGCCACGGCAGGAACCGGGGCCCGTCCTTCACGAAGAAGAACGTCAGCACGAGCGCCAGCACCAGCGAGATCAGCCCGGACGCCAGGGTGGACACCCCGGTCAGGACGCCGCCGGCGATGGCGGTCGCGCTCTGCTGCAACTGCTGGGTGACCTGGTTGACGATGTCACCGATCTGACCGTCGCCGAGGTTCAGCGGTGGCCCGGACACCCACTGCTGGATCTGCCCGAGCGCCGCGATCACCCCGGAGGCGATCTGCTGGGTCTGCCCGGCGATCGACGGCGCGATGCTCACGAACAGCCCGGTCACCGCGGCGATGCCGACGAGCAGCACGATCGCCGAGGCCGCCGCGGCCGGCACCCGCCACCTGATGAGCAGCGCCGCGGGCGGACGCAGGACGGTGGCCAGCAGGATCGCGAGCACGACGGGCCAGACGACGACCCACAGCATGCCGATGACGTAGCCGACGATCACCAGTCCGACGGCGATGAGCGCGACCCGCAGGCTCCACGCCGCCAGCCAGGTGAGCCCGTTGCCGATGACGGTGCCGCGGCTGGCGGCCGGGGCCGTCGGCGACGGGCTCAGCAGCCCGCCCCCCGCCGGGTCCCGCCGCGCCCCACGGTTCTCGGCGCGCGCGGCCGGTTGCGACCCCGAATCCATGACCCACTCCGTTCGTACCGGTCGACCTGCGGCGGGAACCCTAGCGGCGCAGGAGCCCCGGTGCCCGCCGCAACGCCCACGCCACACCCCGGAGGGCGCTCAGAGGTCGTCGGCGAGATGGCGGAACCCGGCGGGCCGGTCGCGGTGCAGTGTCCACAGGGTCCCGGCGAGTACGGCGGGGTCCTTGCGGGGGTGCCCGGGCTCGATCGCGCCGGGGACGATCAGCTGGGCGACGTGCACGCCGTCGCCGGCCAGCTCGTCGTGCAGCATCGCCGCGAAGGCGCCGAGCCCGGCGAAGGCGATGGAGGTGCCCGCCACCCGCGACGACGGCCGGGCCCCGCTGCCGCCGTTGACGAACAGCACCGTGCCGCGGCCCAGCGCGCGCATCCCGGGCAGCACCTGGTGCACGGCCGCGACCGGCCCGTACACCGACATCTCGACCGGCCCGACGAGGTCGGCCGGGGTGGTCTCGAGCAGCGGCCGCAGGAAGTCCTTCTGCGGTGCGGGGCTGTACTGCAGCACCTCGACCGGGCCGACGGTCTCCGCGACCCGTTCCAGCGTCGCGGCGAGGGCGGCGGGGTCGCGGGCGTCGGCGGTGAAGGGGTGCGCGGCGACGCCGTCGTCGGCCAGCTCGGCGGCCAGCGCCTCGGCACGGTCGCGGCGCCGTCCGATCAGGGCGACCTCGAACCCCTCGCGCCCGAAGCGCCGGGCCGCCGCCGCACCGAGTCCCGGTCCGGCACCGACGATCGCGATGGTGGTCATGGCGTGATCATGCGGGTCGTGGCGCGGAGGCGCACGGTCCGCGGTGCCCGCGGGGTCAGCCGCCCGACAGCAGGGTGAGCCGGTCCGCGACGGCGCCCAGCTGCGTGCTCATCCCGTTGAGCTCCTGGGCGGCGTCGCCGAGCAGCCCGGGGTCACCGAGGGAGGCGCCCGCGATGCAGTGCCGGGCGGCGTCGGCGCCCGCGGCGAGCCCGTCACGCCAGTACACCTGGGCGACGGCGTCCGGGATCGCCGGATACGCCTGCGCGGAGGCGACCTCGTCGCGCAGGTCGCGGCAGGCCTCGGCCAGCGCGACGGTCCCGCCGCCGGACCCGGCGCGCGCGATGTCGCGCAGGGCCTCGGTGATCGCGGTGACGTGCACCTGACCACCCGCGGCGCGCCAGTCGCCGACCGCGGCCGTCGCGGTGGCGGCGTCGTCGATCCCGCGGCCCGCCGCACCCGCGGCGCCGACGACCACCGCGAACACGACGAGCATCCCGGCGATCCCGGCGGCCAGACCCGCGCCGACCGCGAGCGGACGACGGCGGCGCGGCAACAGCGTGGCCGGGAAGCCGGGCAGCCTCCCGTCGGCGCCGGGCCCGGCGGCGGGCTCGACGACGACCGGGGCCGGGGTGAACCAGGGCCGCTCGGGGGCCGGGGCGGGCGGCGCGGGGTCCGCTCCGTCGCGGGGTGCGGGGACGGCCGCCCACCAGGGCGCGGTGCCGTGCCGCGGCGCGGTGGTCGGCGGCGCCGGGCGGGGCTGCGGGACGGCGATCCGGTGGGCGGACACCTCCGGCTGCGGTGCGACGTGGCGGTGGCCGTCGACCTCCGGCCGGGTCACGGCCTCGCCCCGCGGGGCGCCCCGCTGCGCCGGGACGGCGATCGTGGGCGGGGTCTCACGCAGGGCGTGCCGCGGGCGGTACGACGTGCCGTCCATGACGTCCCCCTCTCCGGCGTGCGGGCGCTTCACGCAGTGCATCGCGCCGGCGCCGAGATCGTCACCGACTCCCCGACAGTGTCACCAGAAATGGCGACCCGCGCATGCGCTGGGCGCCGTCCACCGTTCACCCGACACTCGTAGCATCGCGTCCGTCATGGCCGATCCCGTCCGTCCGCTGCGCACCGGCGCGGCCGCCCCGTCCGCGCACGTCGCACCGGGCCGGACCACGGTGCCGCGCTACGCCGGCCCGGCCGGCCGCGGCGACGCGCCGCACCTGGTCGTCGTCGCCGGGTCCGCGCCGGATCCCGACCTCGGGCCCGCCGACCGCCTGGTCCGGCTGCCCACCGGCGGGGACCCGGCGGGCCTGCTGGACCGGGAGCTCGCGACGCTGGTCACCGGCACCCGGATCCTGGTCACCGGCCCCGAGACCGTCGTGCAGGCCGTGCGCGCCGCGGCGCTGCACCGGGGCGCCCTCGACGCGGAGCTCGTCCTGGTCCCGACCGACATCACCGACTCCACCCGGGACCGGACGGTGCACTGCGGACACTGCCACCACCGCGTCGTCGTGCACGCCGACGTCGGGGACGCCGTGGCCTGCCCCGGCTGCCGGCTCGTGCTGCACGTCGCCGGACACCACTCGCGCCGGCTCGCGGCGTTCCTCGGCGCGCCCACCCCGGAGCGGGCGCCGTGAACCGGCCCGCCGTGCACCTGCGGGTCGCCGCGGTCACCGACGCCGCGCCCGGCGTCCGTTCCCTGGAGCTCGCCGCCGCACCGGGGACCGGGCCGCTGCCCGCGGCCCCGCCCGGCGGCCACATCGGCGTCGAGTGGGCGCCCGGCCGCTGGAACTCCTACTCGCTGACCGCGCCGTCCCCCGCACCCGACCGCTGGCACGTCTCGGTCGCGCGACGCCCGGACTCCCGCGGCGGCTCGGTGTGGGCGCACGGTCTCGCCCCGGGCGATGCGGTCGTGGCGACGACGCCGCGCACCTCGTTCCCGCCGGTCGACACCGCACGCCACCACCTGCTCGTCGCGGGCGGGATCGGGGTGACCCCGATCCTGTCCCACGCCCGCTGGCACGCGTTCTGGGGGAACCCGTTCACGGTGCTCACCGTCCACCGCCCCGGTCCCGCGCCACACCGCGACGAGCTGCGCGCGCTCTGCGGGGACCGGCTGGTGGAGGCCACCGGCCGCGTCGAGGCCCACGCCGCGCTGGAGCGGCTGCTGACCACTGCGCCGTTCGGCAGCCACGTCCACACCTGCGGCCCGCCCGGTCTGATCGCCGCGGCCGCGCGGACCGCCCGCGCCGCGCACTGGGTCGACGCCCGCATCCACGCCGAGGCGTTCGTCGCCGAACCCGGGCCCGGTACCCCGTTCCGTGCGGTGCTGCGCCGCAGCGGTCGCACGGTCGAGGTCGGTGCCCGCGAGACCCTGCTCGACGCCGTGCACCGCGCCGGGGTCGCCGCGCCCGCGATGTGCCGGCGCGGGGTCTGCGGCGAGTGCGTGACACCCGTCGTCGACGGTCGGGTGGAGCACCGCGACACGGTCCTGACCGCCGACGAGCGCGCCGACCGGATGGCGCTCTGCGTGTCCCGCGCCGCCGGGCCCGCACTGGAGCTGGACCTGTGAGCGGCGTCGACGACTACCCGTTCCCGCTGCCGCACCCGACCTACCGGATCAGCGCGAACGTCGAACCGGCCGGGGTGGAGCGCCGTACCGAGGCCGGCTCCTGGGGCGCGCGGATCGTGCACGACGGCCCGGACCGTCCCGCCGTCGCCGCCGAACGTGCGTCGACCCTGAACCGCGAACCCGCCCGGTTCGTCGCCGCACCGCACGCCCGCGCGACCTGCTGGGACGCCTGCCTCTACCTGCTCGGGCGCCTCGCCGCCGAGCAGCCCGGCACCTGCACCCTGACCCGCACCCCCGGCCGGCCCGGCGGCACGGGTGGGTGGCGGTTCCGCGACACGGCCACCGGCACCGACCAGGAGTTCGTGTTCGGCGACGACGCCACCCTGCCCGAGCACCCGTTGCGCTGGGTGTCCCGGCTCGTCGCGGAGGACGTGGTGGTGCTCGGCGCCCGCGACGACGCGCTGTGGCTCGACGCCGGTGCCGTCGCGTTCGCCTCGGTCTGGTCGCTCGGGTTCGACGCCGGCATGAGCTTCCGGGAGCTGCACGGCCCGGTCCCCGGCAACGGTCCCGGTGGGGTGTTCGAGCGCGCCGAACGCTTCCTGCTCCAGCTGCACCCCGGCGAGGCCTACCGCCGTCTGAACTGGGGGCTGCAGCCCGACGACCGCCGCGACCTGTCCCTCGACGCCGCCCCGCTGTGGCAGCCCGCCCGGACCCGGCTCGACCTCACCGACCCCGGCCGGCAGATCCACCTGCGCACCGAGGTGCAGCACCTGGTGCGGCTGCCGCTGACCGGCGCGGTGCTGTTCCTGATCGGTGTCCGCCTGCTTCCGCTCGACGAGGTCGCGCGGGTACCGGCCTGGCGCGAGCGCCTCGCGTCGGTCCTGGAGACGCTGCCGCCGGAGGTCGCGGAGTACAAGGAGCTGGAGCCGCTGGCCTCGATCGCCGCGGGATGGTTGCGCGCCGGATCCTGACCGGCAACGGCGGTGGCGGCGGCGGGCACACCGCACCGCCCGGCCGCCCACCACCCGGACTCGGCCGACAGCAACTAGCCTCGCGCGCCGTGACCGACGCGACCCGTACCACCGTGCTCGACCTCGTCGCCGACCCCGGGCTGCCGACCGAGCTCGCCCACCGGCTCGTCCGAGACCTGCCCGCCGCGCTCGAGGAGCACGACGACGCCCGCTGGGAGGTCCGCCTCGCCGACGAGCCGATCGTCCTGGACGAGCGCGGCGCGCTGCCCGCCCTCGACATCGGCGACCGGGTGCGCGAGCGGGACGGCGCCGACGCCGTCGTGCTGCTCACCGACCTGCCGCGCCGCTCCGGGGCGGACCCGGTCGTCGCCGACGGCGGGACCGGGCACCGGGTGGGCCTGGTGTCGCTGCCCGCGCTGGGCGCGATCAACCAGTACCGGCGGTGCCGCGACACGGTGGTCCGTCTCGTGACCGGGCACCTGGTGCCCCCCGCCCGCGCGGGCGCCGAGGGGAGCGGGGCGCCGGACGCCGGTCATGCGGGGCCACTGACCCGCATCGACCCGGGGCCCCGCGCCGGGACCGACGGCGACCACCGCCACCGGGACCGCGACCGCGATCGGGGGCGCGCGGACGGCCACGACGCCCGGCGCGGGCCCGCGGACGACGCCGACGCCGGCAGCGGCGGGGTGGAGGACGAGATCGACGTCCGCCTCGCGCTGACCGGGCTCCGCGGGCGGGTCCGGCTGCTGGCCGGGCTGGTCCGCGCGAACCGTCCGTGGCGGCTGGTGCCGAGCCTGTCCCCCGCCATCGCCGCGGCGGCGGCCGGGGCCGCGTTCGGGATCTTCTACTCCAACATCTGGGAGCTGGCGACCGCGCTCGGGACCGCCCGGCAGGTGACGGTCATGTTGATCGCCCTGGTCGGGATGACCGCGTGGCTGATCCTCGACAACCGGCTGTGGGAGTCGCGACGGCACCGCTCGCTACGCGAGGAGATGGTGCTGTCGAACCTCTCGACGGTGATCACCGTGGCGTGCGGGGTGCTGGCGATGTTCGCGCTGCTGTTCGTGCTGGCCCTGGTCGCGGCGGTCCTCGTCATCCCGCCGGACTACCTCTCCTCGACCCTGATGCGCGAGTCCGGTCCGGACGACTGGATCATGATCGCCTGGCTGTCGACGTCCATGGGGACGGTCGCCGGGGCACTGGGTTCCGGGTTCGCCGACGACGGGGCGGTCCGCCAGGCCGCGTACAGCCGCCGGGAGCAGGAGCGGCGGGCACGGCTGGACCGGGCCGACGACGGTGACCGCGGCAGGGACACCCCGGCCTGACCGGCACCGGCGACGCGCCGGGGCCGCCGTGCGGTGCGGTGCGGTGCGGTGCACCCGGAACCTGCGTGGATCCGGCGGGTCAGCCCCGGACGAGGGCGTTCCGCAGCACGCGCAGCGCCGCGGCGTCCCGCGCCTGCCCGTCCGCGGCGGCGTCGAGCCGGGCGACCAGGTCCGCGGGCAGGTCGAGCACGATCCGGACCGGCGCCACGTCCGACGTCGTGCTCGGGCTGCCGACGTCGTCGCCCCCGGCGCCGCCGGAATCCGTCACCGCGGCCGTGGGTGCCGCCGACTCCGCCGCGTCGGCCCGCGCACCGGCCGACGCGGTGCCGTGGGCCGCGGCCCGCGTGCCCGTGTCCCCGTCGGACGCGGGCCGGGGCCCGGTGGCGGCGGGCTCGTGCCCCCGGCCGCGCAGGACCAGGGCCAGTACCGGCAGGGCGATGGTGCCGAGCGCGTCGACGATCCCCGCGACGCCGAACCAGCGCCAGTACCACTCGCTGTCGCCGACCTCGCCGTCGGTGATCACCGGCAGCGCCAGCATCGTCGCGACGACGGCGATCGCGGCCAGCGTCAGCCCGAGGCCCGCACGGATCACGGTGCGGCGCCGCTCGGCGAGCAGGAGGAGCAGGTTCGCGTGTGCCAGGCTGATCGCGACGATCGTCGCGACCAGCAGGCCCTTCAGCACCGAGCCGTCGCCGTCGCCCTCGAGGAGCCCGTCGCCGCCCCAGACCAGCCACAGCGCGGCTCCCGCGGCGACGACGCTCGCCGCCAGGCCGGCGAACCCGAGGGCCCGCACGGCGCGGGTGACGACGGCGAGGTGGCAGAGCGCCGAGGTGCCGAACGCGGCGACGATCAGGGTGGTCGCGACGATGCGGGCCTGCAGGTCACCGAAGCCACCGCCGAGCAGGGCGACGATCCCGCAGAGCGAGGCGACGAGCAGCGAGGCGACCACCGCGACGATCATCGCGCGGCGGGCCCCGCGGACCGGGGAGGCAGCTGGTGCGGTCATGCCGGCGAGGCTAGGGCCATCCGGGGCGGCCGGGCCTCCGTAGGGCTACGGCATCCCCGCGAGCAGGGTCGCGACGCCCTCCCGGTGCTGGGCGACGGCGTCGTCGTCCCGCCCGCGCCGGGCCCGGCCCGCCGCCCGGGACGAGACGAGTACGGCCTGCGTCCGCCCGTCCGGGCCGGCGATCTCGACACGGCCGAGGTCGTGGCCGGTGAGCAGGTCCATGGCACGGGCCAGCGCGTCGGGCGGGAGCGGCGCGTGGACGTGCAGCCGGGCCCGGGCGCGGCGCAGCCGGTCGGAGCTCCACGGGCCGGTGTCGGCGACGCCGTAGTAGAGCTCGTCGAGCCGCGGGTCGCCGCCGGGCAGCCGGACCCGGACGTCGCGATGGGTCTGGTTCAGCACCGCGTCGACGATCTCCACCAGCGCCCACCCGTACGCGTCCGCGTCGACGGTGGCGAGCACGTCCGGAACCGCGCCGGGCAGCGGTGCGCCGCGCACGCCGGGGTCGGGGACGAGCGCGGCGATCCGGATGCGTTCGCCGTCCTTGCCACCGCCGACGGCGTCGTGGTCCTCCGGGCGGCCACCCCAGTCGGGTCCGTCGTGCCAGGCCACCGCGGACGGTTCGTGGACGAGCAGCGCGCCGTTGTTCCAGGCCCGGTAGGCCAGGTCCCAGTCCTCGCCGCCGTAGCCGACGTAGCGCTCGTCGAAGCCGCCGAGGTCGTCGAACAGGCTGCGGTGCAGGGCGAGCACGGCGCTGATGACCAGCTGCCAGTCGGTACCCGACGCGTCGAGCAGGTCGCGGGTGCGGCGGTAGCCGTCGGCGAGCCAGGCCGGGTCGGGCAGCTGCGGCGCGGCCGCCGGGTCGCCGCCGGGGGCGGTGCCGGACAGGTCCGCGTGCCGGCGACGCCCGACGGCGAGAACGTCCGGGCAGGCCGCGATCCGCGCGGTGAGCGCCGCGACGAAGCCGGGCCCGGGGACGGTGTCGGCGTCGAGGAACACCAGGACGTCACCCTCGACCTGCGCGGCGCCGCGGTTGCGCGCGGCGGCGGCGCGGAACCCGCGGTCGTCCTGGGTCACCACCCGCACCGGGACCGGCCCCGCGAGCGTGGCCGGGTCGGGCGGCTCGGGGGAGCCGTCGTCGGCGACGACCACCGACACCGGCGGTCGGGTCTGCGTCTGCAGCGCGGCGACGGTGCGGGCCAGCTGCGCGGGCTGGCGGTAGTGGCACACCACCACCCCCACCGACGGCGGCGGCCCGATGTGCGGCGCGAGCAGGTCCCAGCGGTTCCCCGGCACGCTCACCGGGCGACCATCCTCCGGTAGAGGGCGGCGTGCCCGGCCCCGGCGTCCGGCCAGTCCGGGACCGGGCCGCGGGTCGCGCCGGACCGGGCCAGGGCGTCGGCGACGAGGGCGTCGCGGCGGGTGTCGTCGTCGTAGAGCGCCACCGCGCCCGGGGCGGCGGCGCCGACCTCGTGGGCATAGGCACCGGCCGCGGCCAGCGGGTAGCGGCCGTGGGCCAGCCACGCCAGCAGCGAGCCGCTGGCACTGACGGTGCGGCTCGGCGCGACCGGGACGGTGACCGCCGCCGCGGCCGCGGCGAGCGCCGCCGGCTCCAGGTATCCGGTGAGGATCCAGTCCACCCCGCGGGACCGGGCGTACCCGGCGAGGGACCGGGCGAGCTCGTCGTGCCCGTCGGACACCGCCCCCGCGGCGACGACCGCGGGCCGGTCCGGGTGCGCCGCCGCCGCGTCGATCACGGCCTCGTGTCCCTTGCCGGGGTAGACGAACCCGAGCACGCCGAGCGTGAGGCGCCCCGCCCACCCCGGGGCCTGCTCGGCGGGCACGACGACCGGCAGCGGCAGCGGCAGGGTCACCGGGTCGGGCGCGCCGAGCGCGCGGGCCTTGTCGGCCTCGTGCCCCGCGGACACGACGACCGCGTCGGCGACGGCGACCACCCGCCGGTAGCCGTCGGACCGGCGGACGTCGCGGGCCGGGTCGGGGTCGGCGCCGGGCAGGTCGTGCAGGGTCACGACGAGCGGCCGTGGCAGGACCTCCGCCTGCTCGACGAAGGCGTCGGCGGCCGCGGCGACCCCGGCACCCCACAGTGCGTCGGTGAACTGGGCGTGGGTGAGGTCGGCGTGGCCGGAACCGACCGGGACCACGCCGTCGGCGACCACCGCGGCGGCGACGGCGGCGGCGTGCCGGACCACGCCGTGCCCGGACGCCCCGGGCGCGACGACCCGCACGGTGACGGTCACCGCGCCACCCCGGCCAGGACGCGGCGGTACTCGCGGGCGTGGGCGTCGGCGACCTCGGCGCGGCGCCGTTCCCGGTCGCCGGGGTCGGCCCGCCAGGCCGGACGGGTCCGGTGCGCCAGTGCGACGGCGGCGCCGAGCGAGGCGCGGTCGGGGCCGTCGTCGGTGAGGGTGTAGGTCAGGCAGGGCGCCTGCTCCCGGAAGTGTCCGACGTCGGGCACCAGCGCGGTCGTGCCGAGGTCGTGGCAGGCCTCCAGCCAGCCGGAATGGGTCCCCCACCGGTACGGGAGCACCGACACGTCGAGCTCCTGGAGGTAGGTGTGGAGGGCGTCGTCGTCGAACGGGGGGTGCACCCGCAGCTCGAGGCGGGGCTCGTCACGCAGCGCGTGCGCCACGGCGCGGCCACGCGCGTCGTCGTGCGCGTCGACCCGCAGCCGGACGTCGGGCGGGGCGGTCGCGGCGAGCG
Source organism: Pseudonocardia sp. 2-7 (assembly GCF_056341085.1). Lineage (NCBI taxonomy): Bacteria > Bacillati > Actinomycetota > Actinomycetes > Pseudonocardiales > Pseudonocardiaceae > Pseudonocardia > Pseudonocardia sp. 2-7. The sequence continues at coordinate 2,568,726 of NZ_CP094507.1, read as the reverse complement.
CGCGGGCCACCCCGACCGGGTCGGCGTTGGTGCGGTGGCTCTTGGCGTGCAGACCGACGACGAACCCGTCGGCGCGGCGGGGCCGGGGACGGCGCAGCCACTCCGGCCCGACGACGGCCGGGTGCCCCAGCACCAGAGCCTCGCGGCCCCAGCGTTCCCGGATCCGCGCGGCGGCCCCCGGGGTCAGCGTGACGAGCCCGGCGGCGGCCGGTACCAGCACGTCGAGGGCCGCGGCGTGCGGCGCGGGGTCGGCGTGGTGCGGGTTGCGCAGGTCGTGCACGGTCAGCACCAGCGGGACACCCGTCTCCCCCAAAGCCGCGACGAGTGCGCGGAGCTGGTCGGGGGTGCGGTCGTCGAAGCCGAAGTGCACGTGCAGCAGGTCGACGTCCGCGGCGTGCGCGCGCAGATGGTCGGCGTCGAGCCACGGCGAGGGCCACCACACCCCCGGACGGGCACCCGGGACCGGCGGGTCCGGGAGCCGGACCACCTCGGGGTGGTGCAGCGACGCCACGTAGGGATGGGCGGTGGGCACGGACGCCACGCGCACGCGACGGCTCCTCTCCTCGGGTCCCCCGGGATGCCCGTCCGGGCGCGGATCAACCGCACGGGTCACGATGACCGGGTGACCGATCCGCGCCGCCGCCACTACGGCGTCCTCTACGGCCTCGAGGCCCCGCCGCCGGGGCCGCTCGCCCTGGTGTGGGGCAACTGCCAGGCCGAGTCGGTCCGGGTGCTGCTCGCCGGCGTCGACGGTCTGCCGGTCACCCCCGTGCGCATCCCGCCGGTGCACGAGCTCACCGCCGACGACCTGCCCCACCTGCGCCGGCTGCTGTCCCGGACCCGGCTGCTGGCGTCCCAGCCGGTCCGCGACGACTACCGCGACCTGCCCCTGGGCACCGCCCAGGTCGCCGCCGGGCTGGCGCCGGGGGCGGTCGTCGTGCGCTGGCCGGTGATCCGCCATCCCGCGCTGCACCCGTGGTCGGCGATCGTGCGCCACGCGGCCGACCCGGCCGCCGTCCCGCCGGGGGTGCCCTACCACGACCTGCGGGCCCTCGCGGCCGCCGCGGGACGCGCGCCGGGGCCGCCGCCGACGCCGGAGGCGTTGCGCGAGGTGGGCCGCCGCGGGATCGCCGAGCTCGCCCGGCGGGAGGCCCGGGACACCGACGCGGGGGTGTCCGACGCGATCGCCGGGTTCGGGGCGGCGGCCGCGCACACCCTCAACCACCCCGGCAACGGGGTGCTGATGCTGCTCGCCGGGCGGATCCTCGACGCCGCCGGGATGCCGGGCGTCGTGTGTGACCCCGGACGCACCCTGCTCGGCGGGATCCGGTCCCCGCTGCGCGCCGACGTCGTCGACGCCCTCGGGCTGGACACGCCGCCGCGCCCGCACTGGTGCGTCGCCGACCGGGCGATCGGCGAGGACGAGGTCGCCGCCGCGCAACGGGCCTGGTACGCCACGCACCCCGAATGGGTGGACGCCGGGCTGGCCCGGCACGCCGACACGCTGGAGCTGCTGGGGCTGTAGCCGGGCCGGGGCCCAAGGTCGAGTTGTGGGGGGGCCCGGGGCACCGCATGATCGGTGGAACGTCCGGGTTCAGCCGCCAGCTCGCACGGTTCCGCCCTACGAGCCTCGGAGCGTGTCGACCCATGACCCCGCCCGCCTTCCACCGGTGACCGCCCGGATCGCGCTCATCGCCTCCGCCCGCTACCCGATCCGTGAACCGTTCCCGGGAGGGCTCGAGGCGCACACCGCCGGGCTCGCGTCCCGGCTGCGACGCCGCGGTCACGACGTGACCGTCTTCGGCGCGCCCGGTTCCGACCCCGGACTGCGGGTGCGGGAGATGGCGGTGCTGCCCCCGATCTCGGATGCCGCCCGCAGCGACGTCGGCATGCCGCCGGAGTGGTTCCTCGCCGAGCACCACTCCTACCTGGAGCTGCTGCTGGCGCTCTCGCGCGAACGCGGCCGCTACGACGTGGTGCACAACAACTCCCTGCACTACCTGCCGCTGGCGCTGGCCGACACCCTCGACGCGCCCGTCCTGACCACGCTGCACACCCCGCCGACGCCGTGGATGGAGTCCGCGGTGCGGCTCGGCGACCCGCAGCGGCTGCGGTTCGCCGCGGTCAGCGCGCACACCGCGCGCGCCTGGGCGCCGACCGGTGCCCGCGCGACGGTGGTCCGCAACGGGGTCGACACCACGGCCTGGGAGTACGGGCCGGGCGGTGGGGTCCCGGTGTGGTCGGGCCGCGTCGTCCCGGAGAAGGGCCCGGTGGAGGCGATCCGGGCGGCGCGGCTGGCCGGGACCGGGCTGCGCCTGGCCGGGCCGTGCCCGGACCGGGCGTTCTTCGACTCCTGCGTCGCCCCGCTGCTCGGCGACGGCGTCGACTACGTCGGCCACCTCGACCACCGGGCGCTGGCCCGCCTGGTCGGGGACGCGACCGTCGCCGTGGTGTCGCCGTGCTGGGACGAGCCCTACGGCCTGGTCGTCGCCGAGGCGCTGGCGTGCGGTACCCCGATCGCCGGGTTCGCCCGGGGTGCGCTGCCCGAGATCGTCGATCCGCTCAGCGGGGTGCTGGCCGAGCCCGGCGACGTCGAGGGGCTGGCCGAGGCGATCCGCGCGGCGTCGCTGCTCTCGCGCACCGACGCCCGCCGGCACGCCGAGGCGACCTGCTCGGCCGAGGTCATGATCGACGGCTACGAGCGCCTCTACCGGGCCCTGGCCGCGGCATGACCGGCGGCACCGGCCCGGGCGCCACCGCCGGCACGATCGTCTACTACGTGCACCACCACGGCAGCGGGCACGCCCACCGCGCCGCCGCGATCGCCGCGCACTGCCGTACCCCGGTCGTCGGGGTCGGGTCCCGGCCCGCCCCGCACGGCTGGCCCGGCGCCTGGCACGAGCTGCCCCTCGACACCGGCGGCGGCGACACCGGCGACGGCGGGGGTGACACGGCCGACACCGCCGACGTGACCGCGGGCGGGACGCTGCACTGGGTGCCCCGCCACCACGACGGTCTGCGCGCCCGGACCGCCGCGGTCTCGGCGCTGCTCGCCGCGGGCCCGGCCCGGCTGCTCGTCGCCGACGTGTCGGTGGAGATCGCGCTGCTGGCCCGGCTGCACGGGGTGCCGGTCGCCGTCGTCGCGCAGCCCGGGGAACGGCTCGACCGGGCGCACCGCACCGTCTACGACCTGGCGGAGGTCCTGCTCGCGCCGTGGCCCGCCGATCCGCCGCGGCCGTGGCGCCCGGAGCTGACCGGCCGGACGGTGCACCTGGGCGGCCTGTCCCGCTACGACGACCGCACCGCCCGCCCGCGTCCGGGCCGTCGCCGGGTGCTGGTCCTGACCGGCAGCGGCGACGGCGGCGCCGACCCGGCCGCACTCGCCGCCGCGGCGTCCGCCACCCCGGACTGGACCTGGCGGGTCGCCGGCGGCCTGACCGGCGCGCTGCGCGACGCCCCGCCGAACCTCGCCTGCGCCGGGTGGACGGGCGAGGTGTGGGCCGAGCTGCAGGACGCCGACGTCGTCGTCGGGCACGCCGGGCAGAACGTCGTCGCCGAGATCGCCGCCGCCCGCCGCGCCGCCGTCATCGTCCCGGCCGAGCGTCCCTACGGCGAGCAGGTCGCCACCGGCGCGGTGCTGCGGGCGGCCGGGCTCGCCACGGTCCGCGACCGCTGGCCCGCACCGGCCGACTGGCCCGGGGTGCTCGACGAGGCGGTGTCCCGCGGCGGGGCGGGCTGGTCGCGCTGGTCCGACGGGCGGGCCGCGGAACGCGCGGCCGCGGTGCTCGACGGGATCGCCGGGTGAGCGCGCCCGGAGCGCGGGTCGCCGTGGTCACCGTGGTCCGCGGCCGCGCCGGCCACCTCGCCCGCCAGCGCCGGGTGCTCGCCGCGGGACCGCCGGTGACCCACGTCGTCGTCGGGATGGGTGCGGAGCCCGCCACCGACGGTGCGGGCCCGCCGACCCGGGTGCTCACCGTGCCCGCGCCGGGGCCCTTGCCGCTGGCGGCGGCGCGCAACGCCGGGGCGGGCGCCGCGCTCGCCGGCGGGGCGACGCTGCTGGTGTTCCTCGACGTCGACTGCCTGCCCGGGGACGGCCTGGTCGACGGCTATCTCCGCGCCGCGGCACGACGCCCGGACGCGCTGCTGTGCGGGCCGGTCACCTACCTGCCGGCGGGGGTGCTGCCGGAGCGGGACCTGCACCACCACACCGACCCGCTCCCGGCGCGCCCGGCGCCGGCCGACGGGGCGCTGGTCGCCGAGCCGCGCCGGGAGCTGTTCTGGTCGCTGTCGTTCGCCGTCACCGCCGACGCGTGGCGGGCCGGCGGCGGGTTCTGCGAGGACTACGCCGGCTACGGCGGCGAGGACACCGACTTCGCGCTCTCCTGCGGGCTGGACCTGGTGTGGGTGGGCGGGGCGCACGCGTACCACCAGCACCATCCGCCGGCCCGGACCGACCCGGCCCGGATCGCCGAGATCGTCGGCAACGCCCGGCTGTTCCACGACCGCTGGGGGTGGTGGCCCATGGCGGGCTGGCTGCGTGAGCTGCACGCGACGGGCGCAGTGGAGTTCGACCCGCGGCGTGACGTGCTGCGGGTCGGGTGAGACCGGCCGGGTCTCAGCGGGTGGTGCGGGGCGGGCAGGCGCAGAACTGCACCGGGCGCATGCACGAGTAGCACAGGTCCGACGCCCGGCCCGGCCGCGCACGGCGGGTCAGGGCCCGGTGTGCGCACGCGAGGATCGACATGACCGGGACGTGTCCCGCCGGCACCGCCCCCACACGCGACGGGACGGATTGAGGGGACGGGCGGCCCCGCAGCTGCGACGGACGGCCGCAGCCGCCGCGACGTCCGGGCGAGCGGCAGCGGCCGACCGTCTCAGCGCGGGGTCACTCCGGGCCCCGGGAGCGCAGCTCCTCCACCCGTCCCATCGCCTCGCGCAGCTCGGTCAGCCACTCGTCGGCGTGCCGGCCGACCAGCCGCACCGACCAGGCCAGCGCGTCCGACCGGGACCGGGCGACGCCGGCGTCGACGAGGGTGTCGAGCACCGCCCGCTCGGGCTGGCGCAGCCGGGTCATCACCGGCACCGAGATCGTCGTGAACAGCTCGCGCGTCCCGCCGATCCGCGCGCCCCAGGCGACCTTGCGCCGGTAGCGGCTCTCGGCCTCGCGGGCGATCTCGATCCGCCGGTCCCGGGTCTCCTCGCGGAACCGCGAGATCCGCCCGGTCTCGGCGGCCGCGGCGTCCGCCCGTCCCGCATCGGTGTCGGGGTGGTCGCCGCCCGGCGAGGGCAGCTCCCCCACCACGACGATCTCGTCCCGGTCGACCGTCACCTCCGGCGCGCCGGTGAACCACCCGTCGGGCAGCCGTCCGGTGAACCACGCCGCGGCGTCGTCGGCCGGGGGGAGGTCGGCCTGCTGCCAGCCGCCCCGTCCGCGTCCTCGTCCTGTCATCGCGCACCTCCTGCATCGATGATTACAGGATTACACCGTAATGAGCTGGGACGCCAGCAGGACGGCGCCGAGGGTCACCATCGCGGCGCCCGCGACCCGGGACACGACGCGCGCCGCGGCGGGCCGCGCGGCCAGGACGGTGCGGGCGCCGACGCCCACGCCGGTGTAGACGAGGGCGCAGCCCAGCACGTGCACGAGGCCGAGCAGGAGGATCTGCCCGCCGACGGGGACCGCGGCGGCCGGGTCGGTGAACTGCGGCAGCAGCGCCAGGAACAGCAGCAACGCCTTCGGGTTGAGCCCGCTGACCCCGGCGCCGCGGACCAGGTCGCCGAGCCCGGACCCGCCACCGTCCACGGCCGCGGCGGCGGGGCCTGCCGGGCGGAGCAGCGTCGTCGCGCCGAGCACCAGCAGGTACGCGGCACCGACGGCGGTGAGCACGGTGAGGACCTCCGGCCGGCGCGCGACGACCGCCGCGATCCCCGCCGCGACGAGCGCGGCGAGCGCCAGGTGCCCGCTGAGCAGACCCGCCAGCGACGGCAGCACCGTCCGCCCGCGCAGCCCCGCGCGGATCATGTACGCCCAGTCCGCGCCGGGTGTGAGGACCAGCAGCAACGACAGGCCGGAGAACCCCAGCACGCTTCCGATCGGCATACCCCGACGCTAGGCAGGATGCGCCGACAGGTGTTCCCGATGATTCCACCACACGCCCCGGGTGGTGCAAGAATTCTGTCCGTGGACGCGATCGACCGGAAGATTCTTGCCGAGCTGCAGGCCGACGGCCGTCTGACCGTCACCGAGCTGGCCGAACGGGTGCGGCTGTCGGTGTCGCCGTGCCACCGCAGGCTGCGTGCCCTGGAGTCCTCCGGGGCGATCGCGGGCTACCGCGCCCACCTCGACGCGCACCGGCTCGGCCTGGGCTTCGACGCCCTGGTGTTCGTGACCATGCACGAAGCCGTGCAGGACACGGTGCAGGCGTTCGAGTCGGCCGTCGAGGACATCGAGCAGGTCGTCGCCGCCCAGCGGCTGTTCGGCGACCCGGACTACCTGCTGCGGATCATCACCCGGGACCTGCCCGCGTTCCAGCGGCTCTACGACGAGCGCCTCACCACCCTGCCCGGGGTGCAGCGGCTGTCCTCGACGCTGGTCATGAAGGACGTCGTCGCCGACCGGGGGCTGCCGCTGGAGCACGGGCTCGCCCCCGGCCGGGCCGGGTGAGACGCTGGCGCCTGACCAGCTGAGAAGGGCCGATCATGACGAGCACGATGCAGAAGACGCTCCACCACTGGGTCGCGGGAGCGCGGGTCGAGGGCACCTCCGGGCGGACGTCCGAGGTCACCGACCCGGCCACCGGCGAGGTCACCGCGCACCTGCCCCTCGCGAGCGCCGACGAGGCCGCCGCGGTGATCGCCGCCGCGAAGGCCGCGTTCCCGGCCTGGCGCGACACCTCGCTCGCCAGGCGCACCCAGATCCTGTTCCGCTTCCGCGAGCTGCTCGACGCCCGCGCACCGGAGCTGGCCGCGCTGATCACCGCCGAGCACGGCAAGGTGCTCTCCGACGCCGCGGGCGAGGTCGCGCGCGGCCAGGAGGTCGTCGAGTTCGCCTGCGGGATGCCGCACCTGCTCAAGGGCTCGGCGACCGAGAACGCCTCCACCGGCGTCGACGTGCACTCGGTCCGCCAGCCGCTGGGCGTCGTCGGGATCATCAGCCCGTTCAACTTCCCGGCGATGGTCCCGATGTGGTTCTTCCCGGTCGCGATCGCCACCGGCAACACCGTGGTGCTCAAGCCCTCGGAGAAGGTGCCTTCCGCCGCGCTCTGGATCGCCGAGCTGTGGTCCGAGGCCGGCCTGCCCGACGGCGTGTTCAACGTCCTCAACGGCGACAGGACCGCCGTCGACGCGCTCCTGACCAGCCCGGACGTCAAGTCCATCAGCTTCGTCGGCTCCACCCCGATCGCCCGCCACGTCTACGAGACCGGCACCGCACACGGCAAGCGCGTCCAGGCGCTCGGCGGGGCGAAGAACCACATGGTCGTGCTGCCCGACGCCGACCTCGACCTCGCCGCGGACCAGGCGGTCAACGCCGGGTTCGGCTCCGCGGGCGAGCGCTGCATGGCCGTGTCCGCGCTCGTGGCCGTCGGCGACATCGCCGACACCCTGGTCTCCAAGATCGCCGACCGGGCCCGCGCCCTGCGCACCGGCGACGGCCGCCGCTCCTGCGACATGGGCCCGCTGGTCACGCGCGCCGCCCAGGAGCGGGTGTCGGGCTACATCGACGCCGGCGAGTCCGAGGGCGCCGTCGTCGTCGTCGACGGCAGGCAGGGCGAGTTCGACGCCGACGGGTCCGGCTTCTTCGTCGGCCCCACCCTGCTCGACCACGTCGGCACCGACATGACCGTCTACACCGACGAGATCTTCGGCCCGGTGCTGTCGGTGGTGCGCGTCGAGACCTACGCGCGCGCCGTCGAGCTGATCAACGCCAACCCCTACGGCAACGGCACCGCGATCTTCACCAACGACGGCGGCGCCGCCCGCCGCTTCCAGAACGAGGTCGAGGTCGGCATGATCGGCATCAACGTGCCGGTGCCCGTGCCGATGGCCTACTACAGCTTCGGCGGATGGAAGAACTCGCTGTTCGGCGACACCCACGCGCACGGCACCGAGGGCGTGCACTTCTTCACCCGGGGCAAGGTCGTCACCACCCGCTGGCTCGACCCGAGCCACGCGGGCGTGAACCTCGGCTTCCCGCGCAACGGCTGAGCCGGCCGCCGGGCGGCCACCCGACGGCGCCGCCCGGCACCGGCGCACCGGACACCGCTCGGGTCCCGCAGGCCCTCTCGGCGCCCGGCGGGAGCACCGGCGCACCCGCCCGTACGACGACATCGGGCACCGGGTGTGGACGCGGCCCGCGGAGGTACCCCCCGGTATGACCTCCTTCCTGGGACGACTGGTGGACCGGCTGCGCGGACGCGGCCCGGCCGAGGACGTCGAGCCCGACCCGAACCTGGCCAACTCCCGCGAGACCGGCGGCCTGCCCCGGGAGGACGGCGACGCGGCGTCCACCACCGGCACCGGCGCGTCGGGCGAGTTCGTGGGCCGCGTCGCCGGGCGCGACGAGGGCTACGCGGGCCGGACCGGAGCCGAGGCCCGCGCGGAGGCGCTCGCCGAGGACCACCGCGAGGACGAGGCCCGCTGACCGGGTCCCCCGGGGCGCGGAGCGTGCCCCGGGGGACCGGACGTCGGGGGCGGTGCCGGGCTCAGGGGGTGAAGATCACCTTCACCGCACCGTCGGTCTTGTCCTGGAACATCGAGTACGCCTGCGCGGCCTCCTCCAGCGGGACCCGGTGGGTGGCGAAGTGGTCGACGCCGAGCGGGTCGTCGTCACCGAGCAGCGGCAGCAGGTCCGGGACCCAGCGCCACACGTTGGCCTGCCCCATCCGCATCTGGACCTGCTTGTCGAACAGGGTGAGCATCGGCAGCGGGGTGGCGCTGCCGCCGTAGACCCCCGACAGGGAGATCGTGCCGCCCCGGCGCACCGCGCCGATCGCCAGCTCCAGCGCCGCGGTGCGGTCGCTGCCCGCCGTCTCCATGACCGTGCGGCCCGGCCCGGAGGGCATCGCGGCCACCACCTTCTGGGCGGCGGCCGCGACCGGGGACCCGTGGGCCTCCATGCCGACCGCGTCGATGACGGCGTCGGCGCCGCGGCCCCCGGTCATCGACCGGATCGCGCCGAGCACCTCGTCGTCGCCGTGGCTCAGGTCCAGCGCCGGGATCCCACGCGCCTCGACCCGGGCCAGCCGCTCGGGCACGAGGTCGACGCCGACCACCTGCCGCACGCCCAGGTGGGCGGCGATCCGGGTGCACATGTCCCCGATCGGTCCGAGCCCCAGCACCACCAGCGTCCCGTCGGCGGGGGTCGCGGCGTACTGCACGGCCTGGTACGCCGTCGGCAGCACGTCGGACAGGAACAGGAACCGGTCGTCCGGCGGCCCCTGGGGCACCCGGATCGGCAACGAGTTGCCGAACGGCACCCGCAGGTACTCGGCCTGTCCGCCGGGCACCTGACCGTAGAGCGCGGTGTAGCCGAACAGGGACGCGCCGGTCCCCTGGTCGCGGTTCTGCGTGGTCTCGCACTGGGACTGCAGGCCGCGCCCGCACATCCAGCAGTGCCCGCAGCTGACGTTGAACGGGATCACGACACGGTCGCCGACCGACAGCTCGGTGACGGCGGGCCCCACCTCGGCCACCACACCCATCGGCTCGTGGCCGAGGACGTCGCCGGGCGACAGGAACGGGGTGAGCACCTCGTAGAGGTGCAGGTCGGAGCCGCACAGGCCGGAGCTGGTGATCTGCACGACCACGTCGTCGGGCTGCTCGACGACCGGGTCGGGGACGGTGTCCACCCGGACGTCGCGGCGGCCGTGCCAGGTCAGGGCACGCATGGGGTCCTCCTCGGTGTCGCCGGTGGTGCGGCGCCCGGCTACCCGGCCGCCTCCCGGCGAAACCGGCATGGGCGCCCGGCCGGCGGGTAGGCGTCGACGGTCACCCCCCACCACCGGAGGACCGCCATGGAGCCCCAGCCCGTCACCGAGGACCCGGCCGGTCCGGCCGACGGCATCACGAACCGCCTCGCGCCGTACGTCGCCTGGCTCGCGACACAGGTCGGCGACGAGGCGACGCGGCGCCGCTACCGCGAGGTCGCCGAGGCGTTCCTGCGCTTCTCCGCCGCGGACCGGGGTGCGCCGGGAACCCGTGGTCAGCGGTTCGTCGTCGCCCACCGCGACCGGGCCGCCCCGGAGACCACGCGGGCCGCGATGGACCGCCTCGTCGAGTACGACGCCGTCGTGCGGTGCACGCTCCCCTTCGACGCCTGAGGCCGCGGCAGCGCGCCCGCCCCGCCCGCCTCACCGCGGCCCGCGGGCGGCGTCGCGCCCGCCGGACCGGTCGCCGTCACCGGCCGGCTCGTCGGTCCACGCCGCGGGGTCCCCGTCCTCGGTTCCCACGTCGTCGGTGCCCGCGTGCACGCTGCGGTCGCGCAGCCCCGTCACCCGGCGGCCCGCCGCCTCCACCGCGCGCTGGAGACCCGCGTACGGGGCGTCTCCGAACGCGCGTCCGAACACGGCGACCGCGCCCAGCACCAGCAGCAGGACCCCCACCAGCACCGAACCGGTGTTGGTGGCGAACGGCCCGGCCGGGACCAGCCGGAGCACGCCGGTCAGGAGCCCGAGCAGGACCTCGGCGGTGCCCAGGACCATGAGCACCACCCCGAAGCCCCGCGCCCAGGGCAGCCGCGTGGCGCACGGCAGCCCGGCCACGCCGAGGACGAGGTGCACCAGGTCGCGCAGCGGGTCCACCCCGATGCCCAGCAGCTCCCCGCTCGCCGCGGGCAGCCCGGGAAGGCCGCTGTAGCGGAACCCGAGGAGCCCGTAGAGCAGGAGCAGGAACGCCGCGACGACCACCAGCAGCTGCGGCCAGGGGAACACCGCGTGGCCGTGGGAGTGGTGCTGGGACTGGGTGGGCATACTCGTCCTCCGGGCGGTGCGGCACCGGTCGGTCCGGCGTGACGGCGCGGCTACCCGCCCACCGGCAGCGGATGCCGATCGTGACGGGCATGACCCCCGCGGACCCGGGTAGCGCGGTGCACGGCGCCCCGCGCGGGCCGCCGGCACGGGAGGGGGAACCGGGTGACCGAACGGGTCGACGCCGTCGTGGTCGGGGCCGGGCACAACGGCCTCGTCGCGGCGAACCTGCTCGCCGACGCCGGCTGGGAGGTCCTGGTCTGCGAGGCCGCCGAGGCGCCGGGCGGCGCCGTGCGCTCGGCGGAGATCACCGCGCCGGGCTTCGTCAGCGACCTGGCCAGCGCGTTCCACCCGCTCGGCGCCGCCTCACCGGTGCTGCGCGAGCTCGACCTCGGCGCGCACGGGCTGCAGTGGCGCCACGCCCCCACCGTCCTGGCCCACCCCACCCCCGACGGCCGGTGCGCGGTGCTGCACCGCCGCCTCGACGACACCGCCGCCGCCCTCGACGACGACCACCCCGGCGACGGCGACGCCTGGCGCGCGCTGGTCGCGCAGTGGGACCGGATCGGCGACGACGTCGTCGCCGCCGCGCTGCGCCCGTTCCCCCCGGTCCGGCCGGCCTCCCGGCTCCTGCGCACGCTCGGCACCGGCGACGCCCTGCGGCTGGCCCGGATGCTGGTGCAGCCGGTGACGCGGATGGCCCAGGAGCACTTCGGGGGCCGGGCCGCCCCGCTGCTGCTGGCGGGCAACGCCCTGCACACCGACCTCGGGCCGGACTCCGCGGCGGGCGCCGCCTACGGCTGGCTGCTGGCGATGCTCGGCCAGCGTGTCGGCTTCCCGGTCCCGGCGGGCGGGGCCGGGGCCCTGACCGGTGCGCTCGTCGCCCGGCTGACGGCCCGCGGCGGGCGGATCGACTGCGGACGGCCGATCCGGACCGTCATGGTCGGACCGTCCGGCCGGGCCTGCGGGGTCGTGGACGCGGACGGCCGGCGGGTCCTCGCCCGCCGGGCGGTGCTCGCCGACGTCGACGCGCCCCGCCTCTACCGCGACCTCGTCGGGGAGGCGCACCTGCCGGCCCGCTTCGTCGCCGACCTCGCCCGGTTCGACTGGGACTTCTCCACGGTCAAGCTGGACTGGGCGCTCGACGGGCCGGTGCCCTGGACCGCGCCGGCTGCCCGGTCGGCGGGCACCGTGCACCTCGGCGCCGACGTCGACGGCCTGCGCCGCTACGCCGCCGACCTGACCGCCGGCCGGCTGCCCCGCGACCCGTTCCTGCTGTTCGGGCAGATGACCACGGCCGACCCGACCCGCTCCCCTCCCGGCACCGAGTCCGCCTGGGCCTACACCCACGTGCCCCGCGGCCTGGGCTGGGGCCGCGACGAGGTGCTGCGCTGGGCCGACCGGATGCAGCAGGTCGTCGAGGACCACGCGCCGGGGTTCGGGTCGCGGGTGCGGGCCCGCGCCGTCGCCGGGCCCGCGGACCTGCAGGGCCGCGACGGCAATCTCGTCGACGGGGCGATCACCGCGGGCACCTCCGCGGTGCACCAGCAGCTGGTGTTCCGCCCGGTGCCGGGCCTGGGCCGCGCCGACACCCCGGTGCCGGGGCTGTTCCTGGCCGGGGCGTCGGCGCACCCGGGCGGCGCCGTGCACGGCGGGCCCGGCGCCAACGCGGCGCGGGCCGCGCTGGCCGCGTCCGGGGCGACCGGGGTGCTCTACCGGGGCGCGGTGCGGTTCGCCCACCGGCGGCTGTACGGCTGAGCCCCCGCCCCGCGGTCGGGTTTGGACCCGCCGGGACCGGACATACGGCAGCCCGTGAGCCTCGACCACCGACCCGACGTCCCCGGCGCCGACCACCGGGATGGCCGATCCGGGCCCGCCACCGGCGTCCTGGACCCGGTGCCCGCACCCGCAGGCCCTGCCGAGCCGTTCCCGGGCGGGGCCGGGGCCACGCTCGCCGCCGCCGTCGCCGCCGGTGGGCTCGACCTCCCGCTGCCCGGTTCCGGGGCGACCGCGACCCGGTGGGCGCGGCTGGCCCGGATCGCACGACGCGACCTGCCGGTCGCGCGGCTGGCCGAGGGACACGCCGACGCCGTCGCGATCCTCGCCGACCACCACCGCTCCCCCGTCCCGGGCGCCGGCTACGGGGTCTGGGCGTCGCGGTCCGGCGGCGGGGCCCGGCTCGACGGCGGCCACGACGGGCTCCGTCTGTCGGGCACCGTGCGGTTCTGCTCGGGCACCCACCTGCTCGACCGGGCACTCGTCGTCGCCGGGTCAGGGGCCGGCACCCGGCTCGTGGACCTGGACCTGCGTGCCCCGCAGGTAGAACGGGTGACGGCCTGGCGGGCCGCCGGGATGGCCGCCAGCGACACCCACGACGTCGTCCTGCACGACGTGCCCCTGCCGGCCGAGGCCGTGGTCGGCGGACCGGACGCCTACACCGACCGCCCCGGGTTCGCCCACGGCGGCGCCGGGGTCGCCGCGGTGTGGCTGGGCGCGGCCGCCGCGATCGTCGACCACGTCGCGGCGCCGCTGCGCACGGCCGACCCGGACCCGCACCGGCTGGCCGCGCTCGGGGCGGTGCACGCCGCCGTCGCCGCCGCGGACGCCCTGCTCGCCGTCACCGCGGCCCGGATCGACGCCGACCCCGCCACCGCCCACCACGACGCGGTGGCCACCGTGCGGGCCGCGGTGGAGCGGGCGTGCCGGAGCGTGCTCGACGCCGCCCCGGAGATCGCCGGGGTCGCCGTGCTGGCCGGGTCGCCGCTGCTCACCGCACGCCTCGCGGACCTGCAGATCTACCTGCGCCAGCACCACGGCGGACGCGACCTCGCCGCCCTCGGGCGCGCCCTGGTCACCCCGGCGACCTGATGGAGCCCGTGCAGTCCCCGGACGCCTGGGAGGACGCGGCCGCGAGCCTCGCCCGGCGCGGTCTCGACCCGTCGTCGTTCGGCCGCCTGGTCGTGGTGTGCGCCCACCCCGACGACGAGACCCTCGGCGCGGCCGGGCTCATGCGCGGGGTCGTCGCCGCGGGCGGCACCGTCGAGATCGTCCTGGCCAGCGACGGTGAGGCCGCCCTGCCCGAGGTCGGGACGATCGACCGGGCCGGGCTGGCCCGCACCCGCCGCGCCGAGCTCGACGCGGCGCTGGCCGAACTGGGCGTGCCCGCGACGGTGCACCGGCTCGGGCTGCCCGACTCGGCGCTGCGCGAGGACCAGCTCGTCGGTCCGCTGACCGGGCTGCTCGCCGGCGCCGACGCGTGGGCGAGCCCGTGGCGGGGCGACCCGCACCCCGACCACGCCGCGGTCGGCCGGGCCTGCCCGGCGGCGGCCCCGGTGACCGCGCACGGTTTCGGGTTCCCGATCTGGGCCCGCACCCGGATCGCGCCGACCGATCCCGGCGTGCCGTGGGACCGCGCCCATCGGCTGACGCTGTCCGCCGACGACCGGGACGCCAAGCGCCGCGCGATCGCCGCGCACGCCTCGCAGTCCGCCGTGCCGCCCGGCGGGACCCGCGCGGTCCTGTCCCCGGCGACGCTCGCCCACTTCCACGGCGGTCACGAGGTCTACTTCCGGGAGCCGCCGCCCTCGGGGGCGCCGCCGGAGCTGTTCGCCGGGCTCTACCGCGACGGCGCCGACCCCTGGGCCGTGCGCACGTCGTTCTACGAGCGGCGCAAGCGCGACGTGCTGCTGGCCTGCCTGCCGCGGGAGCGCTACGCGCTGGCCGCCGAACCTGCCTGCGGGCTCGGCGAGCTGACCCGTGACCTGGCGGCGCGCTGCGACCGGGTGGTGGCCTCCGACGTGGTCGACGAGGCCGTCGCCGCCACCACCGACGCCCTCGGCGGGACCCCGGGCGTCGAGGTCCTGGCGGCCGACGTCGACGACGACCGGGCGATCCCCGGCGGCGTCGACCTCGTCGTCCTCGCCGAGTTCCTCTACTACCTGCCCGCCGCGCGGGTGGGCGCCGTGCTCGACCGCATCGCGGGCGCGCTGGTGCCGGGCGGCGACCTGGTGCTGGTGCACTGGCGGCAGTGGCCCGCCGAGGCGCCCGCCGACGCCGCCACCGTGCACGCGCGGGTGCTGGCCGACGACCGCTTCGACACCCTCGTCGAGCACACCGACGAGCAGTTCCTCCTGCACGTGGTCCGGCGCCGGTGAACCGGACCGCGCGGTCGGGGACCGCACCCTCCGCCGCGGGCGTGCTCGTCCCCGCCCACGACGAGGCGGGCACCATCACCGCCTGCGTCCGGTCCGTGCTGACCGCCCTCGACCACACGCCCGGGCTCACCGCGCGGGCGCTGTGCGTGGTCGCCGACCGCTGCTCCGACGCCACCGCCGCGCTCGCCCGGGCCGCCGCCGCGACGCACCCGGCCGCGGACCGGGTGCGGGTGACGGTGCTCGAACCCACCGCCGGGGTGGCCCCGCTGCCCGGCTGCCGGTCCGCGCCGCGGCCGCACGAGGTCGCCGGGCCGGTCACGATCGGCGCGGTCCGCGAGCTCGCCGCCGTCACCCTGGCCGCGCTGCTCGCCGCCGACGGCGCCGCCCCGGCGACGACCTGGCTGCTCGGCACCGACGCCGACGGCACCGTGGCCCCCGGCTGGGTCGCCGCACACCTGGCGCTGGCCGCGGCCGGCGCCGACGCCGTCGCCGGTGGGGTGGTGCTCGACGTGCCCGGGCTGCCGCGCCCGCCCGGCGAGCCCGCGCCGCCCGACCACCCGGTGTATGGCGCGAACCTCGGCGTGCGCGCCGACGCGTGGGCCGCGGTCGGCGGGTTCCCGCCGCTGGCCTGCGGCGAGGACCACGGGCTCGTCGCCCGGCTGCGGGCCGGCGGCTACCGGGTCGTCGCGGGTGCGCCCGCGACGGTGCGGACCAGCGCCCGCACCCGCGGCCGGGCCCGTGGCGGGCTCGCCGACCTGCTGCGCGACGCCGGTGCGCCGGCCCTCCCGCAGGCCGGGACGGGTGCCGGCGCGGGCGGGGCGGGCAGGCCGGTCGCCTGAGCGTGGCCGCCGGGGGTCAGCGCGGGGGCCCGTCGAAGTCGTCGGGCGTGGCGGTGTCGAGGAACCGGCGGAACGCCTCCAGCTCGCCGGAGCCGCTGCCCAGCCCCTCGACCACGACCGTCGACGGGTCGACCCCGGCCACGGTCAGCACCGCGTCGGCGACGACGATGTCGGCGCCGAGCAGCAGCGCCAGGACCACCGCGTCGCTGGTGCGCGAGTCGACGCGGGTGCCGTCGTCGAGGTCGAGCTCGGCGTGGAACACCGCGTCGCGCAGGGTGTGCACGCGGACCCGGACCAGGCGGCGGCCCGCGGCGCGCAGCACGGCGCCGATCAGGCGGTGGGTACCGGGGCGGGCGCTCTGCACCCCCTCCAGCGCGGCCGCCGCGGCCAGCGCCTCGGCCTCCCCCACCGCGACGACGACGATCCGCCCCGCCCCGGACGTCTCCTCCAGCAGGACGACCCGGTCGGTCGTGGCCGCGTCGGTGCCGACGGCCTTCACCCGTACCTGCGGCATCTGCGCACATCCCGTCCTCGGTGTCGCACGGGGTACCCGCCGGGCGCCGGACCACACCCGCGCGGCGCGCGGAGTCCGACCTCACCGGCCGGCGCCGCGTGGACGCCGGGCGCGTGGGTACCCCGCGCGGATGACGACCCCCGACACCGCGGTGATCGACGTCGACGGCACGCTCGTCGACACCAACTACCACCACACCATCGCCTGGTCCCGCGCCCTGCGCCGGTTCGGCGTCACGGTGCCGCTGTGGCGGCTGCACCGTGCGGTCGGGATGGGCGGGGACCAGCTGGTCCCCGCCGTCGCCGGTCAGGGGTTCGAGGACACCCACGGCGACGACGCCCGCGCCGCCTGGAAGGAGGAGTTCGACCCGCTGCTCGGCGAGGTCGTCGCCCTGCCCGAGGCGGCGGACCTGCTCGTCGACCTGCGCGACGGGTTCGGGATGAAGGTGGTGCTGGCCAGCTCGGGCGATCCCGAGCACGTCGAGGCCTATCTGGACCTGTTCGACGGACGCACCCTCGCCGACGCCTGCCTCACCCGGTCCGACGCGCGCCGCACCAAGCCCGACCCGGATCTGGTCAAGGCGGCGGTGCGCCGGGTCGCCGGGTCGACCGCGTTCGTCCTGGGCGACTCCGAGTGGGACGTGCGCGCCGCCGCTGCCGCCGGGCACCCCGCCTACGCGGTGCGCACCGGCGGAGCGGGTGTCGACGAGCTGACCGCGGCCGGCGCCGTCGAGGTCCTCACCGACCTCGCCGCGGTGCGGCAGGCGATCCCGCGGATCCTGCGCGGCTGACCCCGGCACCGGGCTGGCAGCATCGGCGCGGGTCGTGGTCGCGTCCCGCGACGGGCCGGACAGGAGCACCGCATGTCGATCATCGCCGTCGAGGAGCACTGGACCTCCCCCGCGCTGGACGCGGCACTGGCCGCCCTGCCACCGCACCGCCGGGACCCGAGCACGGCCCTCAACGACATCGGCGACCACCTCGCGCAGCTGCACGACCTCGGCGCGGGTCGGCTCGCCGCGATGGACGCCCAGGGCGTCGACCTGCAGGTGCTCTCGGTCGTCCCGCCGTCGACCGGACCGCTGGACCCGGCGGACGCGGTCGCGCTGTGCCGCGAGCTCAACGACACCGCCGCCGCGGCCGTCGCCGACCACCCGCGGCGCCTGCGTGCGATGGCGACCCTGCCCACCGCGCACCCGTCGGCGGTCGCGGCCGAGCTGGAACACGCCGCCGACCTGGGCCTGGTCGGGGCGATGGTCTACGGCCGCAGCGGCGACATCCTGCTCGACGACCCCCGCCTCGACGACCTGTTCGCCGTCGCCGCGGCACGCGCGCTGCCGGTGTTCGTGCACCCGCAGGTCCCGCCGCCCGCCGTGCGCGACGCGTCCTACTCCGGGTTCGGCGACACCACCGACCTGGCGCTCGCGACGTTCGGGTGGGGCTGGCACGTGGAGGCCGCCGTCGCGGTGCTGCGCCTGATCGCCCGCGGCACCTTCGACCGGCACCCCGGCCTGACCGTCGTACTCGGACACTGGGGCGAGCTGCTGCCCTACTGGGCCGACCGCGCGAACGGCGTCGCCCGGGTCGCCGGGCTGGAGCACTCGGTACCCGAGTACGTGCGCGAGAACATCGTGCTCACCTGCTCGGGGATGCTCGACCCTGCGCACCTGCGGCACGCGCTGGCGGTGACGACACCCGACCGGCTGCTGTTCTCCACCGACCACCCCTTCCAGCACCCGTCGCGGGCGGAGGTCGCGGGGTTCCTCGACGGGTTCGCCGCCGCCGACCGCGACCTGTTCACCGAGGGCAACGCGCGTCGGCTGTTCCGCATCGAGGGACCGGTCGGCCCGGACCGGTAGCGGGGGTGGTGTCGTCCGCCACCGGTGTGTCACGCGCCGTACGGGCCCGCCCGAGGTAGGGTGGGAACCGGATCAGATCTGCCGACCGTCCCGGGTGTTCCACGGCCGGGTCGTACGGCGGGTCCCGGACACCGTCGACGGCCTGTGGCGCTTCCCGCAGCCGGACCGCCGACCTCCGTGACTGCGATCCCCCACCGGCCGGTTCGTGGTGCGGAGGGGCCATCCGGCCCTTCGTCACGTCGAGCACGTCCGGCCGCGGCCCCCCGGGGACGCGGCCACGGACCGGCGCCGCAGGACGTCGACAGGAGCAGTACGTGGCGCGAGGAGGCCGGCCCCGGACCGGGGCTCGCCAGGGCACCCCCCAGCGACGTCGCCGCCCGCGCGGCAACGACGTGATGTCGGTGCTGACCGGGGCCGCACGCGAGGTGCGGACCGCCCTGCGGACCGGCCGGGTCACCCCGGCCACCCGCACCAAGTTCCAGACGGTGGCGCTGCTGCTGCGTGACGAACGGGCCCGGGTCCGCGACCGGCACGACGACGCGAAGCGGGCCGAGACCCTGCAGCGGCTCGACGAGATCGCGAAGGCACTGGCGATGGACGCGGTCCGCGACGCGGGCCTGCTGGCCCTGCTCGCCGACGACGCCGTCGTCTCCGACTCGGCGCGCGCGCTCAAGCGGGAGATGCTGCGCTCGGCCGGGATCGAGGTCGACGAGCCCGAGCCGGAACCGGAGCCCGTCGAGGTCCCGCTGGTCCCGGCGAAGCCGCAGGTCGTGCCGCAGTCCGTGGTGGCCCGGCAGATGGCGAACCCGTTCCTCGCGCCCGACTTCTCCGCCGCGCCGCCGAGCGGCCCGCGCCCGACGCCGCTGACCGGCTGGGAGCTGCTCGGCCCGCTGCTGCGCTCCTTCGAGCGCGCCGGGGCCGGCGCACCGGCGTGCATGGAGCTGCCCGAGCCCTCGACCCGCCCGGTCCCGGGCGGCCGGGAGCTGATGCCGCACCAGGCGGAGCTCGTCGCCGCCGCGGAGAACGGCCACCGCACCTTCCTGCTCGCCGACGAGCCCGGCCTGGGCAAGACCGCGCAGGCACTGCGCGCGGCCGAGGCCGCGAACGCCTACCCGCTGCTGGTCGTCGTGCCGAACGTGGTGAAGACCAACTGGGTGCGCGAGGCCGCGCTGTGGGCGCCGCGCCGGGCCGCGACCGCGATCCAGGGCAACGGCGACTCCGTCGACGGCTTCGCCGACATCGTCGTCGTCAACTACGAGGTGCTCGACCGGCACATCGGCTGGCTGGGCGACTTCGGGTTCCGCGGGATGGTCGTCGACGAGGCGCACTTCATCAAGAACCGCACCTCCCAGCGGTCCAAGCACGTCCTGGACATCGCCGAGAAGATCCGGTCGTTCATCCCGCGGCCGCTGCTGATGGCGCTGACCGGCACCCCGCTGATCAACGACGTCGAGGACTTCCTGGCCATCTGGCAGTTCCTCGGCTGGATCGACGCGACGAAGCCCCGCGCCGAGCTGCTCGACAGGCTCACCGCGACCGGGATGACCCCGGCCGACGGGCTGTTCGAGCGCGCCGCGCGCCAGTGCGTCGTCGACATGGGCATCGTACGCCGTCGCAAGATCGACGTCGCCGCGGACATCCCGGCCCGGCGCATCGCGGACCTGCCCGTCGAGATCGACGGCCCGACCGGCCGGTCCATCCGGGCCGCGGAGAAGGCGCTGGCCCGGCGGATGGTCGCCCGCTACACCGCCGCGCTCGCCGCCCGCCGGTCCGGCCCGACGGTCGAGGGCATCGACCACGGCCTGGTCCGCGACGTCGCGGGCTGGGAACAGAAGGACGCCGCGGAGGCGGGCTCCGGGGACAACGTGTTCACGATGATGCGCCGCCTCGGCCGGGCCAAGGCCGGGCTGGCGGCGGACTACGCGGTGCAGATCGCGCGCAGCGCGGGCAAGGTCGTGTTCTTCGCCAAGCACGTCGACGTCATGGACGCCGCCGAGCAGACCTTCGCCAAGCAGGGCGTGCGGTACTCCTCGATCCGCGGCGACCAGACGCCGTCGGTGCGCCAGCGCAACATCGACGCGTTCGTGAACGACCCGGGCGTCGCGGTGGCGGTGTGCTCGCTGACCGCGGCGGGGGTCGGGCTGAACCTGCAGGTCGCCTCGAACATCGTGCTCGCGGAGCTGTCCTGGACCGCGGCCGAGCAGACCCAGGCGATCGACCGCAGCCACCGGATCGGACAGTCCGAACCGGTGACCGCGTGGCGGATCCTCGCCGCCCAGACGATCGACGCCCGGATCGCCGACCTGATCGACTCCAAGGCCGGCCTCGCGGCGGCGGCGCTCGACGGCGCCGACGACGTGTCCGGGTCGTCGGCCGACGTGCAGCGCGAGGCCCTGGTCGCGCTGCTCACCGAGGCCCTGGAGGCCGACCTGGCGGCGTGAGCGGCCGGGTCAGCTCGCGGGCGGCGTGTAGAACTGCAGGTCGTTGCCCTCGGTGTCGCGGAACGGGAAGATCCGGCCCCAGGAGTGCTCGCTGATGTCGCCCTGGACGTGGCCGCCGCGCCGCTTCAGGTCGTCGAGGGCCTCCTCGATGGACGTCTCCGGGTGGAAGCTGATCACGGCACCGCCGTGGTCGGCGGTCTCCGCGGTCTCCCGGCCGTTGAGCCCGATGGTGAGACCGCCGGCGTCGAGCTCGGTCCAGTCGTCGCTCTCCATCGTCACGGCCAGGCCGAGGACGTCCCGGTAGAACGCGGTCGCCCGCGTCATGTCGGTCACCGGCACCCAGACCGCTGCCACCTGCTTCGCCATGTCCACTCCGTTCCGCCGGCGTGCGCCGACGTGTCGCACGACACCCTGTCCCCGGACGGCTACCCCGGGGCGGGGCGGCGAAACGACGGGCTCAGGCGGAGCCGCCGAGGTGCTCGGCGAAGTGGCGCTCCATCGCCCGGAACAGCCGGATCCGGTTCTCCGGGTTGACGAAGCCGTGCCCCTCGTCGGTGGCCAGCAGGTACTCCACCGGCACCCCGCGCTCGCGCAGCGAGGCCACGATGTTGTCCGACTCGGCCTGCACGACCCGGGCGTCGTTGGCACCCTGAGCGACCAGCAGCGGCGTGCGGATCCGGTCGACCATCGTGATCGGCGAGCGGGCCGCGAGGTCGGCCGCCTGCTCCGGCACGTCCGGGTCGCCCGCGTAGCGGTACCAGGCGTTGACCTGGTACGGCCGGACGAACTCGGGCAGGGTCCGCATGAAGTTGGCCAGGTCGGAGATGCCGACGTAGTCGACGGCGGCGGCGAAGCGGTCCGGGGTGACGGTCACGCCGACCAGCGCGGCGTACCCGCCGTAGGAGCCGCCGTAGATGCCGATCCGGTCCGGGTCGGCCCAGCCCTGCCCGACGGCCCAGTCGCAGGCGTCGATCAGGTCGTCGTGCATCGCGCCCGCGAGCTCGCCGATCGCGGCGGTGAGGTGGCGGCGGCCGTAGCCGGTGGAGCCCCGGAAGTTGACCTGCAGCACGGCGTACCCGCGGTTCGCCAGGAACTGGACCTCGGGGTCGTAGCCCCAGGTGTCGTGCGCCCACGGCCCGCCGTGCACGACCAGGACCAGGGGCAGGCGCTCGGTGTCCTGCCGGGTCGTGCCGACGGGCAGGGTCAGGAAGCCGTGCAGCGGGAGGCCGTCGCGGGCGGTGAACGACACCGCGTCCATCGGTGCGAGGTCGGCCGGGTCGAGGTGCGGTTGGCCGCGGAACAGCTCCCGGCTCTCCCCCGTGGCACGGTCGTAGAGCCGGTACACGCCCGGCTCGCGGTCGTGGGTCCAGCCGGCGATCCAGAGCCGCCCGGACTCGTCGGAGGAGACCGACTCCAGCACGCCGTCGGACAGCGCGGACAGGGCCTCGAACACCGGTGCGAACTCCGGGTCGAGGATCTCCAGGTGCGGCCGCTCCCCCACGTACCGGGCGGCGACGACCTCGCCGGTCGCGCGGTCGGTGAGCAGCGTCTGCGGCAGGCCGGGGCCGAGCATCCCCATCGTGTCCAGGCTCCTCCCCTCGACCGCGGACACCACGGTCTGCTCGCCGGTCGCCCGGTCGATCCGGACCAGCCGCAGGTCGTCGGAGTCCTGGTGGAGGCCCAGGAGCAGACCGGTGCCGTCGGGGGTGACCATCTGCGGGTACACGCCGACCGGGTGCTCCGGGCCGCCGACGGTGTGCAGCAGCCGTCGCCCGCCGTCGGGGTCGACCGCGGAGATCTCGTAGTCCCCGGCCGCGGTCATGACCGAGTGGAACGCCGGGCGCCCCTCGCGGTCGGTCAGCCAGGTCTCGCGCAGCCCGGGCTGGGCCAGCTCCAGCGTGGCCTCGCCGGTCGCGAGGTCGACCCGGAACATGTCGATCGACATCGGGTCGGGGTTCATCCAGACCAGCACGGTGCCGGGCCGCTCGTGGGACGGCTCGACCCCGAACACCCGCGAGCCCGGCGCCATCGGCGTGAGGTCGACGGCGGGCTCCCCGGGGGCGTCGAGGTCGACCCGGTACAGGTGCCAGTCCTCGTTGCCGTCGGTGTCCTGCTCGTAGAGCATCCAGCGCGGGTCGCCGGTCCAGTGGTAGCGGGAGATCCCGCGGCGGGTGTCGTGGGTGACCGCGACGGCGTCGGCGTGGGTCTCCTCGACGGCCCGGACCCAGAGGTTGCGCCGTCCGCGGTGCGACGCCAGGTAGGCGATGCGCGTCCCGTCCGGCGACAGCGAGGGCCCGGCGAACTCCGGGTCGGCGAAGAAGTCCTCGAGGGTGATGCGGGTGCGGGTCGTCGGTGCCTGGGTCATCGGTGCCTCCTCACGGAGCCGGGGACCGTCCCCGGTGCCTGGGGCCCATGGCACCGTCGGCCGTCGCGGCACACTCCAGTGATCGTGATCCGGGTCACCCACCGGCGCGTCACGCGGCGGTCTCCGGGCTCTCCGGCGCGAGCCGGCGGCCACGAGGGCGACGGGACGCAGCTCGCCGACCACACCGGGGGCTGCAGGCACCGGACCCGGTTCGACTCGACGGGCACCACCGTGCCAGGGCCGTGCGTGCCGCGTGCGTGCCCCGCGCCAGCGGCCGGGCGCAGTGTCGGGTCACGACCTCGACGACGGAAGAAGGCGATCGGTGTGGACGACGTGGTGATCGTGGGAGCGGGCCCGGTCGGTCTGCTGCTCGCCTGCGAGCTGGGTCTCGCGGGCTGCTCGGTGACGGTGCTCGAACGCGAGCCCGGCGGGGAGAACCCCTGGCGGACCGCGCCGCTCGGGATGCGCGGGCTGACCGCGGCCTCGGTGGAGGCCTTCCACCGACGGGGGCTGCTGCCCGCGCTGCGGGAGGCGGTCGGTCCGACCCCGGCCGGTTTCGGCCCGGAGCCCGCGGCCGGCGACCCCACCGATCCCGGGGCCGGGGCCGCGGACGGGGTGCTGCCGCCGCCGCGGGCCGGGCACTTCGCCGGGATCATGCTGGGCGGGGTCGAGCTCGACGAGACCACGCTCCCTCCCCGGCTGCCCACCCCGGCCACGGACCGGCTGATGATCCACCTCGCCGACGTCGAGGGGATGCTGGCCCGGCGCGCGGACGGGCTCGGGGTCCGGATCCTGCGTGACACCCCGGTCACCGGCCTCGACCAGGACGACGACGGGGTGGTCGTGCACAGCCGCACCGGCACGTTCCCCGCCCGCTGGGTGGTCGGCTGCGACGGCGGCCGCAGCGCCGTCCGGCGGCTCGCCGGGTTCGACTTCGTCGGCACCGAGCCGCAGTTCACCGGCTACGTGCTGCACGCCAGGGTCGACGACCTCGACAAGCTCGACCGCGGCTTCAACCTGACCCCGCAGGGCATGTACCTGCGGATGCCCACCGACGGCCACCTCGGGATCATGGACTTCGACGGTGGTGCCTTCGACCGCTCGCGGCCGCCGACGCCCGAGCACCTCCAGGAGGTCCTGCGCCGGGTGTCGGGCACCGACGTGACCCTGCTCGAGGTGTGGAACGCCTCCAGCTTCACCGACCGCGCCATGCAGGCGACGACCTACCGGCGGGGACGGGTGCTGCTCGCCGGCGACGCCGCGCACATCCACTCCCCACTGCGCGGGCAGGGCCTCAACTCCGGCGTGGCCGACGCGCTGAACCTCGGCTGGAAGCTGGCCGCCACGGCGCGGGGCACCGCCCCGGACGGCCTGCTCGACACCTACGACGACGAACGGCACCCGGTCGCGGCCGCCGTGCTCGACTGGTCCCGCGCCCAGGTGGCGCTCATGCGGCCCGGCCCGCAGGCCGCCGCCCTCCAGTCGGTGGTGCGCGACCTGCTCACCACCCGCGACGGCGCGGGCTACGTCTACCTGCGGACGTCCGGCGCGGGCCTGCGCCTCGACCTCGGCGACGCACACCCGATGGCCGGCCGGGTCGCGCCGGGGTTCCGCCTCGCCGACGGCACCCGGCTCGGCGAGCTCACTGCCACCGGCTCGGGTGTGCTGTTCACCCCGGGGGCCGACCCCGCGCCGGGCGCCGTGGCACACGGCTGGGCGGACCGGATACGCCGCGTCACCGGCCCGCTGCGCGACGACCTCGGCACCGGCACCGTGCCCCTGCGTCCCGACGGCGCCGTGGCCCGGGTCGGCGGGGACCGGTCCGATCCCGCGGCGCTGCGGCGGGCGGACCGCCGCTGGTTCGGGGGGCCGGCCGCCTGACCGGGTGCGTGCCCCGGCGGGCGGACCGCCGGGGCACGCCCGGCTCAGTTGCCGACGCCGTCGAGCAGCCAGTGGTAGCGCAGCCGCAGCGCGCGTTCGGTGCTGGCCAGGGCGGCCGCGACACCGAGCGCGATGTTGAGCCAGATCGGCAGGTGGACCGGCGACTCGAACACCCCGACCGCCGCCGCGACCGGCGGGATCCGGCTGAGCGGCTCCAGCAGCTGCAGCAGGTTCAGCCCGACGCCGACGACCAGCGCCACCACCGAGACGACGCCGAGCACGCGGCTGAGCGAGGGGTGCTCGCGCTCCAGGCGGGCCCGGCGGCCCTCCGCCGAGCGCGGGTCCGGGACGAGCTGCCGGACCGCACCGGCGGCGGTGACGTACCGGCAGCGCTTCACCCCGAACGCGCTCGTCGCGACCTCGATGGCGCCGCCCTCGACCGGGACGACGGCCGGTACCCGCGACGACGCGTGGTGCCGCCCGTCGCGATACACCTGCGCGACGACCTGCCCGGTCTCCCCGCTGCCCTGGTGGCGCACGTCGACGGAGTACCGCACCGGCCGCCCGTCGGCGCCGTTCAGGTCCAGGTGCAGCAGGGCACGCCCCAGGAACAGCTGCCACCAGCGGAAACGCTTCAGCGGACTGCCGTCGCCCGGTCTCACGCGTCGGACGGCGCGGTGTCGTCGCCACTCGGTCAGCATCCGGTCCCCCCGAACCCGTGC
This sequence comes from Pseudonocardia sp. 2-7, assembly GCF_056341085.1. Classification (NCBI taxonomy): domain Bacteria; kingdom Bacillati; phylum Actinomycetota; class Actinomycetes; order Pseudonocardiales; family Pseudonocardiaceae; genus Pseudonocardia; species Pseudonocardia sp. 2-7. Next base: position 2,542,988 of record NZ_CP094507.1, on the reverse strand, counting down.
CCTGACCAACACACTGTATTGGTCCGTTCGACGACACGCTAACACGGTGTACTAGTACGCTGCCAGGGGTGGACGAGACGCAGCGTCGGAGGCTCGGCAGCCGGGACCGGGTGCTCCTGGCCGCGATGGAGCTGTTCGGCCAGGACCCGGGGACCCGGCTGAGCGTGCGCGCGGTCGCCGCGCGGGCCGGGGTCAGCACCGGCTCGCTGCGCCACCACTTCCCGACCCAGCGGGCACTGCAGGACGAGGTCCTGACCCGTGTCTACGACCTCGTCGCCCCCGACGACGCCATCCATGACACCGCGGTGCCGGCCCGGGACCGCCTCGCCGCCTGCCTGCGAGAGGTGCTGCACCGGACCGGGGTCGGGGAGCAGGCGCGCCGGGCGCTGCGGACCGCGGTCGACACCTTCGTCGTGCCCGAGCCGGCCGAGGAGCTCCGGACGGCCTACCTCGCCATCGAGCGCGAGGTGCGGCGCCGGGTCGAGTACTGGCTGACGACCCTGGTCGACGAGGGAGCGCTCGCCCCGGGCGACAACGCCCGGCGGGCCCGGTTCCTCATGACCGTGGTCGACGGGCTCGGCATGGAACGGGCGCTGCCCGCCGCGGACCCGATCCTGCGGACCGAGACCGAGACGCTGTACCTGGCCGTGGACGCCGTCCTGGGCGACCCGGGCGGCGGGACCCGGGGCGACGGCCGGTCCTGATCACACGCCCCGCCCCGGGCACGTGCGTCACGCCGGGACCCGCTCCAGGAAGCGCTGCAGGTGGCCGGCGACGACGTCGAGATGGCTCTCGAGCAGGAAGTGTCCGCCGTCCACCAGGTGCACCTCGACGTCCCGGGCGTCGCGGGCGAACGCCCGCGCCCCGTCCGGTCCGAAGATCTCGTCGTTGCGCCCCCACACCGCCAGCACCGGGACCCCGCTGCTGCGCAGGAACCCGTGCAGGCGCGGGTAGAGCGGGCGGTTGGTGCGGTAGTCGCGGAACAGTGCGAGCTGGACCGCGTCGTTGCCCTCCCGGGAGACGAGCGCGTGGTCGTGGTGCCAGGTGTCCGGGTCCACCGTTCCCGGGTCGGGCACGCCGTGCAGGTACTGCCACCGGATGGCGTCGAGGTCGAGGGCGGCGCGGACGGCGGGCTCGGTCCGCGGGCCGGGCGCGTCGCCGTAGGCCCAGACGTCGGTCCAGAACGACTCGACGAAGCCGTCCTCGTAGCCGTTGCCGTTCTGGGTGACGATCGCGGTGATCCGCTCCGGGTGGGCGAGCGCGAGCCGCCAGCCGATCGGTGCGCCGTAGTCCTGGACGTAGAGGGCGTAGCGGTCGACACCCAGCAGCTCGAGCAGCCCGTCGGTGATGCCGGCGAGCGCGTCGAAGGTGTAGTCGAACTCCGCCGCGGGCGGAGCCGCGGAGTACCCGAAGCCGAGGTGGTCCGGCGCGATCACGTGGTGGTCGCCGGCCAGCAGCGGGATCAGGTGCCGGAACATCGACGAGCTGGTCGGGTAGCCGTGCAGCAGGACGATCGTGGGTGCGTCGGCGGGGCCGGCCTCCCGGTAGAAGATCTCGTGTCCGTCGACGGTCGCGGTCCAGTGGTGGACGAGCGGCATGACTAACTCCTTCACGCGATTGATCTGGTTAGTCCTCCTCACGGAAGCACGCCCGCGTGTAACCTGTCAAAGGACTCGATGCGGTTAGGAGACGACGTGGACCTGCTGCTGGACCTGCTCAACAGCAGACCCCTGGTCGACGGTGTGGAGCGCGACGTCCTCCGCGACCCCGCCTCCGCGCGCCGCTGGGCGCGGGAGCACGGCGGCGACGGCGGGCGAGAGGAGCTGACGGTCCTGCGCGACGCGCGGGACGCCCTGACCCGGGTCGCCCGGGGCGGCCCCGACCCGGGCGTCGCGCTGGCCCCGCTCCTCGACGGCGTGCACCGGACGCCGGAGTTTACCGACGGGCGGCTGACCTGGCGGACCGTCTCCCCGCCGCACGCCCGGCTCGCCGTCGAGGCCGTCCTGGCCTGGGCCGCCGTCGAGGAGGAGCTGCCCGGACGGCTGCGCCCCTGCGCTAACGACGCGTGCCGGCTGTTCCTGCTCGACCGCAGCCGCGCGAACCGCGCCCGGTGGTGCTCGATGGCGGTCTGCGGGAACCGCGCCAAGGCTCGCCGGCACTACGAACGGACCCGCTGAGGCACCCTCAGCCGGACCCCTCCACCAGGGCGGTCACCCGGATCTCGACCCGCATGGTGGCGAGCCCGAGCACGGTGACGCCGGTCTGGGTCCAGACCGGGGCCCGCCCGCCGAGCCGGCTGCGGAACTCCCGGACCATGATCCGGTTGTGCTCGTCGCCGATGGCGTCGGACCCGGGCGCGACCTTGTGGTACGAGTTCACGTGCACGACGTCGGCCCAGGTCGCGCCGGCCTCGGCGAGCGTGCGCCCGACGTTGTCGAACGCCCGCACGATCTCCTGCTCCAGGTCCTCGGCGACGACCAGGTCGTCGTCCCAGCCACCCTGGCCCGAGGTCTCCACCCGGTTGCCGATCCGGACCGCCTGGCTGTATCCGAGCAGGTCGCGGGCGGTCACACCGTAGCCCGGCGTGACGTGGAAGGTGGCGGTCTCGCGCTCGATGACTTCATCCATGAATTCAATCTACAAGTCATGGCTTCACCTGTAAAGTACGCTCCGACACCCACGGACGGGAGCGACGGGCGATGACGGACCGGGCGACACCGGAGGCCGGCGGTGACGGGACGACGTGGCTCGACAGCGGGGAGAAGGCCGCGTGGACGGGCCTGGTCTCGCTGATCATGCTGCTGCCCGGCCGGCTGGAGGCACCGCTGCAGCAGGCGCACGGCCTGACGCTGTTCGAGTACCTGACGCTCAGCCACCTGTCCGAGGCTCCGGGGCGCAGCCTGCGGATGAGCGAGCTCGCCTTCCTGACGAACGGCTCGCTGTCCCGGCTGTCCAACGTGGTCAAACGACTGGAGGGCCGCGGCTGGATGCACCGCTCCCCCGACCCCGACGACGGCCGCTACACCCTCGCCGCCCTCACCGACGCCGGGTTCGACGTCGTGCACGCCGCGGCGCCGACCCATCTGCGCGCGGTGCGTGCCCTCGTCCTCGACCGGCTCGACGCGGCGGACCGGGCGGCGCTGGGGCGGATCGCCGTCGCGCTGGGGGTGCAGGACCTCCCGCCGTCCTGAGCCGGCGCGACGGGAGGGCACCGGTCGGGCGTTCCCCCGGCATCCGGGCCGGCACGTGGCGGCCCGCCGTCCCACCACGTTTCCGATCCGGATCCCGCGGAGCGGAAGAGGATGCGCCTCCGGTTCGTTGACGGAGAGGTCACCATGTCGATCCGTGAGGTGCTGTCATGCCGCTACCACTGCCGTTGTCGATCCTGGACCTGGCCACCGTCGCCCGGGGTGAGACCGTCGCCCAGGGCCTGGAGGCCAGCACCCTGCTGGCGCAACGCGCCGAGGAGTGGGGGTTCCGCCGGATCTGGTACGCCGAGCACCACAACATGGGCTCGATCGCGTCGGCGGCGACGAGCGTGCTCATCGCCCACGTCGCCGCGCACACCGAGCGCATCACGCTCGGCTCCGGCGGCGTGATGCTGCCGAACCACTCGCCGCTGCAGATCGCCGAGCAGTTCGGCACCCTCGCCGAACTCCACCCCGGCCGCATCGAGCTGGGGCTCGGCCGCGCGCCCGGCACCGACCAGGCGACCGTCGCGGCGCTGCGGCGGGACCCGCGCGCGTCGGAGACCTTCCCGCAGGACGTACAGGAGCTGCAGGCGTTCCTCGGGACCACCAGCCTGGTCCCGGGCGTCGAGGCCCACCCGGGCCGCGGCACCGGGGTTCCGCTGACGATCCTGGGGTCCTCGCTCTACGGCGCCCAGGTCGCAGCCGCGCTGGGGCTGCCCTACGGCTTCGCCTCGCACTTCGCGCCGGACGCCCTGGAGCAGGCCGTGGCGCTCTACCGCCGGGAGTTCCGGCCGTCGGAGCAGCTGTCCGCCCCGCACGTCCTGGCCGGGGTGAACGTCATCGCCGCCGACTCCGACGACGAGGCACAGCAGATCCAGCGTGAGGTGCAGCGGTCCCGGGTCCGGCTGTTCACCGGCCGTCGCGGGGCCTCGCTCACCGACGCCGAGGCCGACGCCGTCCTCGACAGCGCCTCGGGCGGGCAGATCCGGTCGATGACCCGCTACACCGCGGTCGGGACTCCGGAGACCGTCACCGCGTACCTGGAGGAGTTCGCCGCCCGCGCCGACGCCGACGAGCTGATCGTCACCGGCCCGGCGCCGCGCCGGGAGAGCTGGTGGCGCAGCTGGGAGCTGCTGGCGACGAAGGTCCAGAACGCGAGCTGACGACGCCGGCGGCGGCGCGGGTGCACGCACCGCCGGCGGGCCTCCATTCCGACGACGCGTCGCGATCGGTCACCGGCCGGCGGACCGGGTCACTCCCCGCCCCCGGTGGTGCGCAACCTCAGGTCGCCCGCCATGTCGATCCGCGCGAGCTCGGCACGGGAGGTGACGCCGAGCCAGGGGTGGACGCTGCCCGGGTGGTGTCCGACCGTGCGGTGGTTCATCAGCACCCGGGCCGCGATCTCCCGGTCGGTGAGCCCCTCGGCGGCCGGCTGGGCGACCCGGAGCTCCTGGGCGGCGAGTCCGGCCCCCGGCCCGTCCGACCCGGACGGGGGTTCCGGCGGCCCGGAGAACGACGCCACCCACCGCAGCATCGCGTTCACGACCGACACCCTGATGCACCTCGCTGCGATGATCCGGGGCGCGCTCGGGCTCCCGGCCCGGGGCGACCGGCGCACGGGCGGGGACGGCGGCACCCGGCCCGGGCACACCGACCCCGCCCACCGCTGACGCGGGCGACGGCCGACCCACGAGGAGACCCGATGAGCAGCACGACGACGAGCTGGCCGAGCCTGCGCGTGGCGGACTGGACCGCCACCCGCGAGACCCTGCACATGTGGACCCAGATCGTGGGCAAGATCCGCATGGCCCACGCCCCGCTGCTGAACCACTGGTGGCAGGTGACGCTGTACGTGGGCCCGCGCGGGCTGACGACGTCGGCGGTCCCGTTCGGCACCGGGGCCTTCGAGATCGAGCTGGACCTGCTGGGCCACCGGCTCGAGGTCCGCAGCAGCGACGGCGGCGCGCTCGGCTTCGGGCTGGCGCCGATGCCGGTCGCCGAGTTCTACGGCACGGTCCTGGACGTGCTCGGCAGGCTCGGCGTCTCCGCGCCGATCCGGCCGCACCCCAACGAGGTCGACCCGGCGATCCCCTTCGCCGAGGACCACACCCACGCCTCCTACGACGCCGAGGCGGCCACCCTGTTCTGGCGGCAGCTACTGCAGGCGAACCGGGTGATCGGTGAGTTCCGGTCGCACTTCGTCGGCAAGGTCAGCCCGGTGCACTTCTTCTGGGGCGGCATGGACCTGGCCTGCACCCGTTTCTCCGGGCGGACGGCGCCGCCGCACCCGGGCGGGGTGCCCAACTGCGGCGACTGGGTCATGGTCGAGGGCTACTCGCGGGAGCTGTCCAGCTGCGGGTTCTGGCCCGGTGGCGGCGAGGAGGGCGCCTTCTACTCCTACGCCTACCCCGCGCCCGACGGCTTCGCCGAGGCCCCGGTCGGCCCCGACGGTGCCTTCTACAGCGCGGACTTCCAGCAGTTCCTGCTGCCCTACGAGGTCGCCCGCGCCGCACCGGACCCGGACCGCGCGGTCGCCGAGTTCCTCCGCACGACCTACAAGGCCGCCGCGGACCTCGGGCGCTGGGACCGCTCCGCGCTGGAGGACGACCCGCTCCGCTGGGCGTGACCGGCGGAGTGCGGTCGTCCCGCGGCCCACCCGGCGCGGCCGCGGGTCGGCCGCGCCGGCGGGCGCCCCGCCCGCGCTCAGACCTGCTCGAACAGGGCGCCGTGGCGCGCGCGGAGCCGGTACTTCAGGACCTTGCCGCCCACGGTCTCGGGCAGGCCGTCCACGAACACGACCGCCTTCGGCGTCTCGTACCCGCCCAGCGTCGCCCGGCAGTGCGCGATGATCGACTCCACGTCGGCCTCCGCGCCCTCCCGCAGCACGACGACCGCTGTCACGGCCTCGCCCCAGTGGGGGTGCGGCAGCCCGATCACCGCCGCCTTCTCCACGGCCGGGTGCCCGTGCAGGACGGACTCCACCCGCAGGCTGGAGACGTTCTCCCCACCGGACTTCACGATGTCCTTGAAGCGGTCCACCATGATCCGCAAACCGTCCTCGTCGACGGCTGCGCTGTCCCCGGAGTGGAACCAGCCGCCGCGGAACGCCTCCCGTGTGGCCTCCTCGTTCAGGTAGTAGCCCGCGGTGACGACGGGACTGCGGTACACCGCCTCGCCCGGGACGTGCGGGGTGTCCCGGACCGACACCCCGGTCTCGTCGACGACGTCGGAGGCGAGGAGCGGGCTCGGGACGCCGACGTAGTTCACCGACGGAGCCGTCCGCGCGTAGACCTCGCTCCACGTGGCGGGCCAGAACCGGTGGCAGGCGATCGCCTCGGTCTGCCCGAAGATGCCCAGCACCACGAGGCCGGGGGCCCGGTCCTGCAGCCGCGCGTACACGGCCGGTTCGAGGGCACCCCAGCCGTACACCAGCACGGTCAGGCTGGACAGGTCCGCGCCGGTCCGCTCCGCCACGGCGTCGATCGCGGCGACGAACTGCGGGGAGCCCGCCCACAACGCGGTCGGGCGCTCGTCGGCGATCGTGGCCACGAGCTGGTCGGGCAGCGGGCGCCGGCCCAGCACCAGGGAGCCACCGGCCAGGAACGCCGAGAAGGTGAAGATCTGGTCGCCGACGTGGTAGATCACCGGGAGCGCGGTGGCGACCCTGAGGTCGGTCTCCACCCGCAGGCCGCGGGTGAGCGAGACCGTGAAGTTCAGCGCGGCGAGGTGGGTCGACCCGTGCGAGATCATCACGCCCTTGGGCATCGCCGTGGTGCCCGAGGTGTAGAGGATCTCCCAGATGTCGTCCGCGTGGATCTCGACGTCGGGCTCGGTCGTCGGCAGACCCTCGAGGAGGCCCCCGAAGCTCGGGCTCCCCGCGACGGGCCCGCCGCCGATCGTGATCGTGGCACCGACACGCAGCCCGGTGGCGGTGAAGACCTGCTCGGCCCGCGGCCACAGCTCCGCATCGACGATCGCCAGGCCCGGCTCGGCCTGTCCGATCAGGTGCTCGAGCACGTCCGGGGCGAGGGCCGGGTTCACCGGCACGGCGACCATGCCCGCCTTCGCGACACCGACCTTGGCCAGGTAGGCCTCGACGGAGTTCTCGCAGAACAGCAGCACCCGCGCACCCGGCTCCAGCCCCCGGGCCGCGAGGGCGTGGGCGACCTGGCCGGTGATCCCGTCGGCCTCGCGGTAGGTGACGGAGGCGAACCGCTCCTCGCCGTAGGCACCGGGCCGGCCGGTGATCGCGGTCTTCTCGGGGTAGCTCCAGGTCAGGCGCTCGAACACGTCCCCGACCGAGGTCCGCTCCCACCGGTTCACCGCACGTCGTCCGCGCAGACGCGTGACATCGATCGTCCCGAGCTGTCCCTGCAGGTCCACACCAGCCTCCTTGCCGAGCTCACCTGAGGCGGACAGCATCGCGGCATCACCTCCCCGACCACAAGCCCGTAGTCACTCGTCGTTCACAACTTCCGCAGGCACCGGCGCGACGCCGCGGCCGGGCCTCCCGCGCGGGTCCGGACGCGCCCGCGCCGGGCCCGGCCGGTGGTGGCGACAGGACTTGCCACGGGCATGGTTAGTGAACGACGATGCACTCGTTGCGGGTGACGACGCCCCTCCGGATGCGCAGAGGAGTCGATGTGGACGTTCGGGAGAGCTCCGGGCACTGGGACCCCCGGGAACACGGCCCGGGCCCGGCCCGCTCGGACCAGGGGGGACACCCGTGACGACCGTCCTGCGCTCCGCGCTCGACACCTCGGACGAGGTCTACCTCGCCAACCGCGCGCACGCGGAGACGGTCCTGGCCGAGCTCGACGAGCAGGTCCGGACCGCCATCGCCGGGGGCGGCGAGCGCTACCAGCAGCGCCACCGCGACCGCGGTCGGCTGCTCGTCCGGGAGCGCATCGAGCTGCTCCTCGACCGCGACGCCGCGTTCCTCGAGCTGTCCTCGCTGGCGGCCTGGGGCACCCCGTTCACCGTGGGCGCCTCCATCGTGACCGGGATCGGCGTCGTCTCCGGCGTCGAGTGCATGATCATCGCCCACGACCCCACCGTCCGCGGTGGCGCGATGAACCCGTACTCGCTGCGGAAAACACTGCGCGCCCTGGAGATCGCGCGCGTCAACCGGCTTCCCACGATCAACCTCGTCGAGTCCGGCGGGGCGGACCTGCCCACCCAGTCCGAGCTGTTCGTGCCCGCGGGCAGGATCTTCCACGACCTGACCGAGCTGTCGTCGATGGCGATCCCGACCATCGCGCTCGTCTTCGGCAACTCCACCGCGGGCGGCGCCTACGTGCCCGGCATGTGCGACCACGCCGTGATGGTCGACCGGCAGGCCAAGGTGTTCCTCGGCGGCCCGCCGCTGGTGAGGATGGCCACCGGGGAGGAGTCCGACGACGAGGAGCTCGGCGGCGCCGCGATGCACGCCAGGGTCTCCGGCCTGTGCGACCACTTCGCCGTCGACGAGCGCGACGCCATCCGGATCGGGCGCCGGATCGTCTCCGAGCTCAACTGGCGCAAGCTCGGCCCCGGCCCCACGCTGCCCGCCGACGAGCCGGTCCACGACCCCGACGAGCTGCTGGGCATCGCGCCGTCGGACATCAAGGTGCCCTTCGACCCGCGCGAGGTCGTCGCCCGCGTCGTCGACGGCTCCCGGTTCGGCGAGTACAAGCCGCTGTGGGGCACCAGCGTCGTCACCGGCTGGGCCTCGATCCACGGCTACCCCGTGGGCATCCTCGCCAACGCCCGCGGCGTGCTGTTCAGCGAGGAGGCCAAGAAGGCCTCGGAGTTCATCCAGCTGGCGAACCAGACGGACACGCCCCTGATCTTCCTGCAGAACACCACCGGCTACATGGTGGGGAAGAGCTACGAGCAGGGCGGGATCATCAAGGACGGCTCCAAGATGATCAATTCGGTGGCGAACAGCAAGGTCCCGCACATCACGCTGAACCTGGCCGCCTCCTTCGGCGCCGGGAACTACGGCATGTCCGGACGCGCCTACGACCCGCGGCTGATGTTCGCCTGGCCGGGCTCCCGGCTCGCCGTCATGGGCGCCGCCCAGCTCGCCGGCGTGATGTCGATCGTCGCCAGGCAGTCCGCCGCGTCGTCGGGCCGGGAGTTCGACGCCGAGGCCGACGAGCGCAACCGCGCCGCCGTCGAGGCCCAGATCGAGCAGGAGTCGCACGCCTTCTTCGTCACGGCCCGGCTCTACGACGACGGCCTGATCGACCCGCGCGACACCCGCACCGTGCTCGGCATCGCCCTGTCGACCGCGCACTCGAACATCGTCGCCGGCCGGCGTGGCTACGGCGTCTTCCGGATGTGAGTGAGGCATGACCGTCCACAAGCTGCTCGTGGCCAACCGCGGCGAGATCGCCGAGCGGGTCGTCCGCTCGGCCCGCGCGCTGGACATCGCCACCGTCGCCGTCCACTCCGACCCGGACACCGACGCCCTGTTCGTCGAGGCCGCCGACGAGGCGGTGCGGCTCCCCGGCGCCGCCCCGTCGGAGACCTACCTGCGCGCCGATCTGATCATCGAGGCCGCGCTGCTCACCGGCGCCGACGCGATCCACCCCGGCTACGGCTTCCTGTCCGAGAACGCGGACTTCGCCCGCGCCTGCGCGGCCGCCGGCATCACCTTCGTGGGCCCGCCGGTCGAGGCCATCGAGGCCATGGGCTCGAAGATCGCGGCGAAGGAGCTGATGGAGAAGGCGGGCGTGCCCGTCCTGCCCGGCGCCACGATCGACGACGCCGAACAGGTCGACGCCGCCGCCGTCTCCGCCCTCGCCGACGGCATCGGCTACCCGCTGCTGGTGAAGGCCGCCTTCGGCGGTGGCGGGCGCGGCATGCGCATCGTCCGCTCCGCGTCCGAGGTGGTCGACGCCGTGACCGGGGCCCGGCGCGAGGCCGCGTCGGCCTTCGGCGACGGCACCGTGTTCCTCGAACGGTTCGTCGAGGACCCGCGCCACGTCGAGGTGCAGATCTTCGGCGACACCCACGGCACCGTGGTGCACCTGTTCGAGCGGGAGTGCTCGATCCAGCGCCGCTACCAGAAGATCGTGGAGGAGGCCCCCTCCCCCGCCGTCGACGACGCGCTGCGCACCCGTCTCGGGGACGCGGCCGTCGCCGCGGGCGCAGCGATCGGCTACACCGGCGCCGGGACCGTCGAGTTCGTCATGGCGCAGGACGGCGAGTTCTTCTTCCTCGAGGTCAACACCCGTCTGCAGGTCGAGCACCCGGTCACCGAGGAGATCACCGGCCTCGACCTGGTGGCACTGCAGATCGCGGTCGCCGAGGGCGAGCCGCTGCCCGCGGAGGTCACCGGGGCCACGATCACCGGCCACGCGATCGAGGCCCGGCTCTACGCCGAGGACCCGGGCCGGGACTACCTGCCCGGCTCGGGGACCCTCCACCGGTTCTCGGTGCCCGCCCTGCCCGGTGTGCGCGTCGACACCGGTGTGCGGGACGGTTCGGTGGTCGGGACGCACTACGACCCGATGCTGGCGAAGGTGATCGCGCACGGCCGCACCCGCACCGAGGCCGCCCGGAAGCTCGCCCGGGCGCTGTCCGAGGCCGAGATCCACGGCCCGGTCACCAACCGGGACCTGCTCGTCGCCGTACTGCGCGAGCCGGAGTTCCTGGCCGGGCGGACCGACACCGGCTACCTCACCCGCCACGAGCCCACCGCACTCGTCGGCCCTCCGGCGGAGTCCACCCTCGCCGTGCACGCCCTCGCCGCCGCCCTGGCCGACCAGGCGGGCCGCCGGGCGGGCGCCGCGGTCCAGCAGCCGGTGCCGTCGGGCTGGCGGAACGTCCGCAGCGCCGCCCAGCACGCGGAGTACCGGGCCGGCGACACCGACCTCGACGTGACCTACCGGCTCGGCCGCGGCACGCTCGAGGCCGGCGTGAACGGGACCGCGCTCCCGGGCGCGGCCGTGCTCGCCGCCACCGCGGACCGGGTCGACCTGCAGGTCGGCGGTGTGCGGCGCGCCGTGCGGGTGCACCGCGTCGGCGACACCGTCCACGTCGACAGCGCGCTCGGCGCCACCACGCTGACCGAGCGGGCCCGGCTGCCCGAGCCCGGCACCGACGCCGCCCCCGGCTCGCTGCTCGCCCCCATGCCCGGCACCGTCGTCCGGGTCGCGACCGGGGTCGGGCAGCAGGTCGAGCGGGGTGCGGTCGTCGTGGTGTTCGAGGCCATGAAGATGGAGCACCTGGTGCGCGCCCCCGTCGCCGGCACCGTCGCCGAGCTGGGCGTGCAGGTCGGGGACACCGTGGAGTCCGGCGAGGTCCTCGCCGTCATCGAGGAGGCGCAGGCCTGACATGAGCGACGTGACCTACGAGGTGACCGACGGCGTCGCCTGGCTGACGATCGACCGCCCCGAGGCCCGCAACGCCCTCAGCAGGGCCGTCCGCGAGGGTCTGTTCGACGGCGTCCACCGGTTCAACGCCGACGACACGGCGAAGGTCCTGGTGCTGACCGGCTCCGGGGAGAAGGCGTTCTGCGCGGGCGGCGACCTCAAGGAGATGAACGACGTCGCGCTCCGGGTCCCGCCCCCGGACTTCCTGCCCCAGCTCGGCCGCAACATCGACGTCCCCAAGCCGACGATCGCCGCGGTCAACGGGATCGCCTACGGCGGCGGGTTCCTCCTGGCCCAGCAGTGCGACCTGGTGGTGGCCGCCGAGCACGCCCGCTTCGCGGTGTCGGAGGTCAGGATCGGCCGCGGTTCCCCGTGGGCCGCGCCGCTGTCCTGGCTGGTCCCGCCGCGGGTGGCGATGAAGATCCTGCTCACCGGCGACCCGATCGGCGCGGCGGAGGCGCAGGGCCACGGGCTGGTCAACGACGTGGTGCCCGCCGCCGAGCTGCGCGGGCACACCCAGCGGCTCGCCGAGCGGATCGCCGCCAACGCCCCGCTGTCGGTGCTCGCGGCCAAGCGGACCGCGTACCTGTCGGCGAGCCACACCCGCGCCGAGGCCTACGAGCGTGCGGAGGAGATCTGGGAGCCGGTCTACCTGTCGCAGGACGCCCAGGAGGGCCCGCTCTCGTTTCGGGAGAAGCGTGCCCCCGTCTGGCAGGGGGTCTGACCATGGTGTCCATGGAGACGGTCCTCGACGACCTGGAGGCCGAGGGCGCGGTCGTCCGCGCGATGATCGCCGACCTCGACGACGCCGCCATCGGCGGCCCCACCCCGGCCGAGGGCTGGACCGTCCGCGACCAGCTCACCCACCTCGCCTGGTTCGACGAGGCGGCCACCCTCGCCGCGACGGACCCGGCGACCTTCCGCACGCAGGCGGACGGGCTGCAGGAGCTGGGGCCCGGCTTCCCCGACCGGATCGCCGCGGACCACGCCGGTCTGGGGGCCGAGGAGGTCCGGGCCTGGTTCGCCGGGGCCCGCGACGCACTCGTCAGCACCTTCCGCAGCATCGGGCCGAAGACCCGGCTGCCCTGGTACGGGCCGGACATGAGCGCCCTGTCCTCGGTCACCGCCCGGCTGATGGAGACCTGGGCGCACGGCCAGGACGTCGCCGACGCGCTCGGGGTGCTCCGGGAGCCGACGGACCGGCTGCGCCACGTCGCCCACCTGGGGGTGCAGACCTTCGGTTTCACCTTCCGCAACAACGGCCGGGAGGTCCCGCAGGCGCCCGTGCGGGTGGAGCTGGTCGCCCCCTCCGGCGCGCTGTGGACCTGGGGCCCGGAGGACGCCGCGGACCGGGTCACCGGCTCCGCCCTGGGTTTCTGCCTGGTCGCGACCCAGCGCAGGCATCCCGACGACACCGACGTGGCCACGACCGGGCCGGTCGCCGCCGACTGGGTCTCGATCGCCCAGGCCTTCGCCAACCCGCCCGGCCCCGGCCGCGCCCCCGGCGCCGTCGCCGCGGCGTTCCCCGCCCCGACCCGTCCCCCCGCAGGAGGGCCCGCATGACCCGCGCACCGGTGCGCATCGGCAACTGCTCCGGCTTCTACGGCGACCGCATCACCGCCGCGCGGGAGATGGTCGAGGGCGGGCCGATCGACGTCCTGACCGGCGACTACCTCGCCGAGCTGACCATGCTGATCCTCTACAAGGCGCGGCGGAAGGACCCGGCCGGCGGCTACGCGACGACGTTCCTCACGCAGGTCGAGCACGTGCTGGGCACCTGCCTGGACCGCGGCATCAGGATCGTGTCGAACGCGGGCGGGCTCAACCCCGCCGGGCTGGCGTCCGACCTCACCGCTCTGGCGCAGCGGCTCGGCCTCGCCCCGCGGATCGCCTACGTGCACGGCGACGACCTGGTCGACCGGCTCGACGACATCCAGGCCGACGGGCACACCCTGGCCCACCTCGACACCGGCGTCACGCTCGCCGACGCGGGGGTGACCCCGGTGTCCGCCAACGCCTACCTGGGCGCATGGGGCATCACCGAGGCCCTGCGCGCCGATGCGGACGTCGTCGTCACCGGGCGGGTCACCGACGCCTCCGTCGTCGTCGGCCCCGCCGCGTGGTGGCACGGCTGGGGGCGCACCGACTTCGACGCGATCGCCGGCGCCATGGCCGCCGGGCACGTCATCGAGTGCGGCCCGCAGGCCACCGGCGGGAACTACTCCTTCTTCGAGGAGATCACCGACCGCCGCTACCCCGGCTTCCCGATCGCCGAGGTCGCCGACGACGGCTCCAGCGTGATCACCAAGCACCCCGGCACCGGCGGGCTCGTCTCGCCGGGCACGGTCACCGCACAGCTGCTCTACGAGATCGCCGAGCCCGCCTATCCCGGACCGGACGCCGTGGCGCACTTCGACTCGCTGCGGCTGACGCCGGACGGCGAGCACCGGGTGCGCATCTCCGGTACCCGCGGCAGCGCGCCGACCGACCGGCTCAAGGTCGCGCTGAACTACGAGGGCGGCTACCGCAACACCATGACCCTGGTGCTCACCGGCACGAGGATCGAGGAGAAGGCGGCCTGGGCCTCGGAGCAGCTCACCGAGCTGCTCGGCGGCGCGGACCGGTTCGGTGAGCTCGACATCCAGCTGCTGCGCTTCGACCACCCCGACGCGCCCACGAACCCGCAGGCGACCGCCCACCTGCGGGTCACCGTCAAGGACCCCGACCGGCGCAAGGTCGGCCGTGCCTTCTCCGACACGACCATGGAGCTCGCCCTCGGCGGCTACCCCGGCTTCCACACCACCACCCCGCCCTCGGCCGAGAGCGCCTTCGGCGTGTACTGGCCCACCCTGGTGCCCGCCTCCGAGGTGGAGCACCTGGTCACGCTGCCCGACGGCACCACGACACCGGTGCCGCACAGCCCGGCCACCGCCGGGATCCCCGTCCCGGCCGAGCCGGTCGTGCCGGCACCCGTGGCGGGGCCCACCCGGCGGCTGCCACTGGGCGAGATCGCGGCGGCCCGCTCCGGGGACAAGGGCGGCAACGCGAACATCGGGCTCTGGACCCGCACCGACGACGAGTACGCGTGGCTGCGCGGCCACCTCACCGTCGAGCGCGTCCGCGAGCTGCTGCCGGAGGCCGCCGGGCTGGAGATCCGCCGCTTCGACCTGCCGAACCTGCGCGCGCTGAACATCGTCGTGGTCGGGATCCTGGGGGCGGGCGTCGCCTCCGCCACCCGCCCCGACCCGCAGGCCAAGGGGCTGGGCGAGTACCTGCGCAGCCGCCTCGTCGACATCCCCGTCGCCCTGCTGCCCGGCTGACCGGGGCGGCGGCCCCGCGCCGGGTCAGGGGAACATCGCGCGCAGCTCGGGCCGGTTCAGCTTGCCGCTGCCCGTGCGGGGCAGCGCGTCGACGATCTCGATCCGCTTGGGTCCGTGCATCTCCCGCAGGTCCGGGTCGGCGGCGCACCAGGCGGCGATCCGCTCCACGGTGACACCCGGCTTGTTGGGGACGACCACCGCAGTCACCTGCTCGACCCAGCGCTCGTGGGCGGTGCCGATCACCGCGACCTCGGCCAGGTCGGGGTGGTCGGCGAGGTGCTCCTCCACCATCTGCGGGAACACGTTCTCCCCACCCGAGACGATCATGTCGTCGATCCGGTCGACGTAGTACAGGTAGCCGTCCGCGTCCTGCGACATCAGGTCACCGGTGCGGAACCAGCCGTCCGCCGACCACTTCTCCGGGACGTCGATGTTCCAGTACCCCGGGGTGACCGCGTCCCCCTGGACCCAGAGCTCGCCGACGCCCTCGTCCCCCGGGCGCAGGTCCGGGCCGCCGTCGACGGGTACGAGCCGCGTGCGCACGATCTGCTCCAGCGGGGTGCCCATCGAGTCCGGACGCCGCACGTCGTCCGGGCCGTAGGTGACCACCAGGCCGTTCTGCTCGGTCTGGCCGTAGATCTCCACGCCCGCGATCCCGGTCCCCGCCTCGAGCCGCTCGATCGCGGCCGTGGGGGTGCGGGAACCGCCGAACATGCAGATCCGGAAGGAGTCGAGCACCACCGGCGACCCCACCGTCCGGTTGCCGACGTCGATCATCATCGTGGAGATCAGGCCACCGAAGGTCGGCCGCAGCTCCTGGGCCAGCTCCAGCCACCGCACGACGTCCCAGCGCGGTATGAACGTGATCTGCCCGCCGAGCAGCAGCAACGGCAGGCTCGCCAGCTGCAGGCCGCCGACGTGGAACAGCGGCATGCAGTTCAGCACGTGGTCGGCGGCGGTGAGCCGGTAGCGGCCGATGGCGCCCTCCGCCTCGGCGACGAGGTTGCGGTGGGTCTGCCGCACGCCCTTCGGCACCCCGGTCGAGCCCGAGGTGTACATGATGCAGGCGTCCTCGCCGTCGAGCCGGGGCAGCACGTCGGTCGCGGGCTCGTGGGCCGCCAGGGCCGCGGCGAACCCGTCGGTCGTCAGCAGCTCCGGGCACTCGTCGCCCAGCAGCGCGGCGGCCCGGTCCCGGTCCGCGGCGGGCAGCACGAGCACCCGCAGCCCCGAGTCGCGCACGACGTGGCGGAGCGCCGCGTCGGGGAACATCCGGTTGAGCGGCACGCCGACCGCACCGGCCTGCCACGTACCGAGCAGCCCGACCAGGTACTCGGGGCAGTTCGGCAGGAGGAACCCGACCCGCTCCCCCGGCTCGACCCCGGTGTTCCTGAGGTACGCGGCGAAGCGGGCGCCGCGTTCGGCGTACCCGGCGTAGTCGACCTCGTCGTCGTCCAGCCGGAGCGCGACGTCCGCCGGGTGGTCGGCCGCACTGCGGCGCAGGAGCGTGGCGATGTTCATCGGCGGGTCCTCCTCGGCCACGACCGCGCTCCGCGCACCCACGCCGTCGTGAGGTGATCAGCTGTTCACTAGCGGAACCTACCGGGAACGACGCGGCACGTCACGCGCCCCGACGGGCTGCCCGGCGGTCCGTCACGGCGCGCCGCACGCCCCCGGGCGCGTCTGCGCGCGAGGTCGCCGGACCGCTGCGGGTGTGGGGGACGCCGCTCCCCGGAACCCGGAGCCGCCCGCGGACGACTGTCGGGGTGTGTGTCCCCCACCGGTCTCCCCGGCCCGCTCGTCGGTCGTCGCGCTCGTCGCCGCGGCCCTGCTGTTCGTCGCCGGGTGCACCGGCACGCCACCCGGCCCCGGTCCGGCGGAACCCGGCGCCGGGTTCCCGCTGACGCTGGAGCACGCCTTCGGGGAGACGACGATCCCGGCCCGCCCGCAGCGGATCGTCGCGCTGGGGGCGGCCGACGTCGCTCTCGCGCGGGAGCTCGGGGCGGACGTCGTCGGCGGCCTGCGCAACGCCGGGGAGTCGCAGCCGCAGGCGCCCTACCTCGCGCCGTTCCCGGACGGGGTGCTGACGATCGACGAGCTGGAGCCGCTGCCGCTGGAGCGGATCGCGGCGTACCGCCCGGACGTCGTCCTGGCCGTGTCGTCCTACCTCGTGACCGACCGCGACGCCTACGAGCGCCTGAGCGCGATCGCCCCGACCGTCGTCCACCGCGGCACGCTGTTCGGCGCCACGATGCAGGACGACGCCCGGCGGATCGGGGCGGCCCTCGGCGTCCCGGACCGGGCCGAGGAGCTCATCGCCCGGGCCGACCGCGCCGTCGCCGCGCTGCGGGCGGAGCTGCCACGTCTCGCCGGTCGGTCGGTGCTGGTCGGGCAGGCGCGGGGGGACGTCATCCCGGTCATCGTCGACCCGGCGAACCAGTCGACGGCGCTGACCCGCGCGCTCGGGCTGCGTCTGCCGCCGACCTTCGCCACCGACCCGCCCGCCGGTGACGGGGTCGCCCCCGGCACGGTCGCGCTGTCCTACGAGGAGGCGGGGCGCCTGGCCGAGGCCGATCTGGTCGTCATGAGCTTCCCGACCGCGGCCGACCGACGGCGCTTCGAGGGCGACCCGGTGGTCGCGCGGGCGCTGTCGCGCACGACGTACGTCCCGATCGGCCTCGACGAGGCGATCGCCCTGCAGGCACCGAACGTGGTGTCCACCGGCTGGCTGCTCGACCGGCTCCGCCCCGCGCTGGACCGGGTGGCGGCCGCGCCCGCTACCCGCCGCTGAGGAACTCGACCGTCGCCCGGTTCACCTCGTCCGGCCGTTCGAGGTAGCCGTAGTGCCCGGCGTCGGCGATCTCGACGTAGCGGGCGCCGGGTACGGCGTCGGCGACCTCGCGGCTCAGGTGCGGCGGGATGGCGGCGTCGTCGGCGAAGGCGAGCACCAGCAGCGGCACGGCGAGCGCACGGTAGGCCTCGGTGCGGTCGCGCAGCGCCATCGACACCTGCAGCTGGGCCCGGTGCCCCTTCGACACACCGGCCCCGGCGAACGCCAGGATGTCCAGCCAGTCCTGCGCCTCCCGGTCGGCGCGCAGGGTCGCCGGCGACAGGTACTGCAGCGCGGACACCGCGGCGTGGTAGTCCTCGGGCAGCTCGACCCCGGCGTCGGCCAGCGCGATCTCACCGGCGGTGACCGCCCGCTGCACCGGGCCGAGCCGGGCGTGCGCGGCCATCGCCACGACCCGGGTCACCAGGTCCGGCCGGGCCAGTCCCGCCTCGATCACGACGCGTGACCCGAGCGAGGTGCCGACGAGCGCGGCCGGGCCCGCATCGAGGTGGGCGACGAGGGCGAGCACGTCGGCGGCCATGTCGTCGACGGTGAACCCGTGCGCGCACTCGTCGGTCGGCGGGATGCCCCGGTTGTCGAGGGTCAGGACCCGGTGGCCCGCGTCGCGCAGGGCGGGGACCTGGTGGGTCTGCCAGACCCGGCCCGGGCTGCCGGTGCCCATCACGAGGACGACGGGCGGGCCGTCACCGCCGTGGTCGGTCCAGGACAGCCGGATGCCGTTGAGGTGGGTGACCGTCATCGGGCAACCTTCCCCTCGGCGGCGAGCAGCACACCCAGCGCCCGCTTGTCGATCTTGCCGACGGCGGTGAGCGGCAGGTCGTCGCGGACGACCACCCGGTCCGGCGACATGAACCGGGCCAGCCCGCGCTCGGTGAGGAAGGCACGCAGGTGACGTCGCTTCGGCGGCGTCGCGCCGGGCGCCGGGACGATCACGGCGCACACCGCCTCGCCCAGGTCGTCGTCCGGGATCCCGACGACGGCCGCGCCGGCGATGTCCGGGTGGGCGAGCAGGTGCTCCTCCAGCTCGGTGGCGGCCACGTTCTCACCACCGCGGTTCACGACGTCCTTGATCCGGCCCTCGACGACGAGGTGCCCGGTCGGGAGGCGGCGCACCAGGTCACCGGTGCGGTAGTACCCGTCCGGGGTGAACGACGTGGCGTCGTGCTCCCGGGCCCGGTAGTAGCCGCGCAGCGTGTACGGCCCGCGGGTCCACAGCTCGCCCGCCGTCCCCTCCGCGACGTCGGCGCCCTCGCGGTCGACGACCCGGACCTCGTCGGCCGGGCTGAGCGGGCGCCCCTGGCTGACCGCGACGAGGTCGTCGGGGTCGTCGAGCCGGGTGTAGTTCAGCAGTCCCTCGGCCATCCCGAAGACCTGTTGCACGGTGGCGCCGAGCTCGGGGCGGACGCGGCGGGCGAGCGTCGCATCGCACTTGGCTCCGCCGACCTGGACCAGGCGCAGCGTCGACAGGTCCCAGGACCCGCGGCCGTCGCCGGCGAGGTCGGCCCAGAGCCGCAGCAGCGGCGGCACCATCGCGGTGACCGTGACGCCCTCGGCCGCGACCAGCCCGAGGGTGACCTCGGGGCTCGGGGCCGGCGCGAGCACGACCGTGGCCCCCACCCCGAGCGCTCCCAGCAGCCCCGGGCAGGCCAGCGGGAAGTTGTGCGCCAGCGGCAGGCAGGCGAGGTAGACGTCGTCGGCGGTCAGTGCACAGACCTCGGCGCTGGCCCGGGCGTTGTAGGCGTAGTCGCGGTGCGTGCGCGGGATGAGCTTCGGCTTGCCGGTGGTGCCCCCGGAGACGAGCAGGACCGCGACCTGTCCGGGGTCGGGCCGCGGCAGCGGGTCGGCGGTGCCGGCCGGCAGGTCCGCGAGCGCGGTCGTCCCCGCGACGGGGTCGCCGTCGACGAGCAGGTGCCGCAGCGTGGGCACCGCCGTCGCCACCTGCAGCGCGAGCTCGCGGTGGTCGAAGCCCTCGGCCACGTCGGGTCCGACGTAGGCGACGGCCCCGGACAGCGCGGCGAGGTGCTCGATCTCGGCCTGCCGGTGCGCGGGCAGGGTCAGCACCGGCACCGCACCGGCCCGCAGCAGCCCGAACAGGGTCACCGGGAACTCGGCGACGTTGGGCAGGTGCACCACGACGCGGTCGCCCTCGGCGATACCGAGCGCCCGCAGCGAGCGGGCGCGGGCGTCGGCGGCCCGGTCCAGCTCGGCGTAGGTCCGCCGGCTGGGCCCCGCGACGACGGCGACGGCGTCGCCGTAGCGGCCGGCCCACTCCCCCAGCAGGTCACCGAGGGTGTCCTCGCCCCAGTAGCCTTCGCGTCGGTAGCGTTCCACGGCCCCGGCGGGCCAGGCGAGCGCCCCGTCGATCAGCACGGTCACGGCGTCTCCTCCCCGACCAGGAACCGGCTGACGCTGCGCAGCTTCTCCCGGGTCTCCTCCAGCTCCCGTTCCGGTGTGGACGCACCGACGATGCCGGCCCCGGCCCGCAGCCAGGTCCGGCCCTGCGCGCGGTAGATGGCGCGCAGCACGAGCGCGGCGTCGAGCGCCCCGGTGTGGTCGACGGTCAGCACCGCGCCGCTGTAGAGCCCGCGCGCGCCCTCGTGACGGCTGATCGCCGCGCACGCCGGGGCCTTCGGCAGCCCGGAGGCGGTGACCGCGGGGAACAGCCGTCCCAGCGCGTCCCAGGCGGTGGCGCCGGGCCGCAGCCTGCCGCGGACGCGGGACGCGAGGTGCTGGACGCTGCCGCGCTCGACCACCCGCATGAACTCCTCCACGACGACGGCGTCCGGGTCGCTCACCTGCGACACCTCGTCCTGGGCGACCTGGACCGAGACGGCGTGCTCGTAGATCTCCTTGGGATCGCGCCGCAGCTCGTCGGACAGCTCGGCGTCGCGTCCCGGCTCCCCGGAGCGGGCCCGGGTGCCGGCCAGCGGCTGGGTCGAGAAGGTGCCGTCGGCGGCGACCTCGACGACGGTCTCCGGGCTGAACCCGGCCGCCTCCAGCCCGCCGAGCCGCAGCAGGAACGAGCGGGCCGGGGTGTTGTGCGCCCGGCCGTGCCGGTAGGTGGCCGGCAGGTCGACCGGCTCGGTGACCGGGACGGTGCGGGACAGGATGACCTTGCGGAACCGGTCCTCGGCGATCTCGGCGACGGCCGCGGCGACGGAGCCGCGATAGGCCTCGGCGCGGGCGGACTCGTCGACGGTCACCGGCGGACCGCCGCGCGGCGCACCGGGCCCGGCACCGAGGATCGCGTCGCGCCAGGACCGTGCGACGGCGTCGTCGGCGGTGTCGACGTCCGCGCCACCGGGGTGCAGGTGCGCGCGGTGGCGCGGAAGCAGCAGGTGCAGCAGGGTGCCCGTGCCCGCGGGCAGCTCCCCGCCGTGCAGGAGGTGGGCCAGCTCGAACGACGCCCAGCCGAAGGCCTGCCACCCGGTGCCGCCGACCGCGGCGAGGGCGGCGGCGACCTGGGCGAGCGGGTCCGTGCCGAGCGGTTCGTGCCGGGTGCCCGCCGGCGAGGAGACCGTGAGGCCGTCCGGGTCCAGCACGAGCTCGGCGGCGGTGCCCGCGGCCAGGAAGACGTCGTCGCCGCGCTCGTAGAGCACGTAGGGGTCCCCGTCGGGTACCGCGCGGGCGATCGCGGTGGCGCCGGCGATCCGGTCGGCGGCGGACCGGGTCCGCTCGGTGGGGGCCGGGTCGGTGCGCGGCGGGCCGGCCGCCTCGGTGGTCGTGGACATGGTCGGATCTCCTTCGGACCGGCGCTCGCGCCACCGGGGGTGGGGTCGTGGGGGTGCCGGGACGTGGTGGGTGGCGTCGTCGCCGGGTCAGCCCCAGGCCGCCGCGGCGTCGGGGTAGTAGTCGGCGAACATCCCCAGGTCGGTGGCCTGGTCGTAGCGGGGGTGGTCGCGCATCCCGGCGAGCTCGAGTCCCTCGGCGAGCCCGTAGTAGCCGGGGTCGCCCCCGGGTGTGCGGGCCGGTCCGGCGGTGCCGTCGGCGACCGCGGCGAGGTTGTCGGTGAACGCCCGGTGCGCGGCCTCGACGAGGTCGGACAGCACGTCCTCCAGGACGGCGTCGGGGTCGACGGGGAACCGGGCCTCGGCCAGCACCGGACCGGTGTCGATGCCGGCGTCGATCTCGTGCAGGGTCGCGGCGAAGGAGGTCTCGCCGTGCAGCACGGCGTAGGCCGCCGTCACCGGTGGCAGCCCCCGGTAGGAGGGCAGCGGCCCCCCGTGCACGTTGAGCAGCCGCAGCCCCGAGGCCAGCACCTTCTCCCGGAACAGGAACGGGTTGTCGATCGACCACAGCAGACCGTCGGTGCAGCGCGCGGCCAGTTCCCCGGCGAGCTCCTCCAGGTCGTGCCCGCTGTGGACCGCGCGGGCCTCGTCCGGGGTGAACCCGGGCGGCGGGGTGGTGCGGGGCCCGTGGCAGACGAGGTCGACGGGGTGGCCGTCGGCCCGGGCGTGCCGGACGGCGCGCCACAGCAGGGCGCCGTCGCCGACGAAGATCATCGTTCCTCCTCGATGGATGCGCGGGTGACCCGGCGCAGTGGTCCGAGCAGCAGCCCGGTCGCCGCGGCGACCAGGCCGGTGACGGTGTTGTAGACCCAGAGCGCGTCGCCGTCGCCGACGACGCCGCCGACGGACCCGGCGACGACGGCGCCGATCGCGGCGCCGGTCATGGCCTGGGCGGCGAACAGGCTGTTCACCCGGCCCAGCAGGGCGTCGGGGGTGCGGAGCTGCAGCAGCGTGTACCTCAGCACCTCCTCGATCGCGTTCGTGGCGCCGGCGGCGACCAGCGCGGCGAGGACCAGCGCGACGGTCGGTGCCGCCCCCGCCAGCGCGTAGCAGGCGTAGCAGGCGACCATCAGCACCAGCAGGAGACGACCGGGCCGCGGGCTGCGCCGGACCCAGCCGCTGCCCAGCGAGCCGAGCACGACCCCGGCGGCGAGCGCCGAGTACATGAGGCCGACGACGGTGGACGAGCCCCCGAAGCGGGCCTCGACGAACGCCGGGACCAGCACGAACGAGCCGCCCCCGATCATCCCGACCAGTCCGGCCACCATCACGCCGGACACCACCGGCTCCCGGACGGCGAACCGGGCGCCGGACCGCAGCGCGGCCAGCGGGCTCTCGGCCGGCTCCGGTGGCCCGTCGGCGACCGGCCGGTCGCCGGTGGCGTCGGCCCCGGGGCCCTCGGCGGTGCCGGGCGGCCCCGGTGCACCGGGTCCGGGCCCGGCGGGCGGCGGCGATCCGGCCGCGGCGGTCCGTCCCCGGCCGGGCGGTGGCGCGACCATCAGCAGCACCCAGGTCGCCGCGGCGGCCAGCGCGCCCGCGGTGTAGTTCCACGGGGCCGAGGCGACCGCGAACACGATGCCCCCGACGGCCGGGGCGACCACCGCGCCGAGCCGCAGCGACACGGTGTTCAGCGCGCCGACCGCGTGCAGCTTCGCCCGGTCCACGATGGACGGGGTCACGGCGAGCATGGCGGTGATGCAGGTGGCGCCGGACAACCCGTTCGCGGCGACCAGCGCGGCGGTCAGCGGGGTCGAGCCGATCCAGGCGGCGTTCACCGCGAGACCGGCGAACGTCGTCCCGCTGACCAGCCAGGTGACCCGCACCAGCAGCCAGCGGTCCACCCGGTCGGCGAGGACCCCGCCGCCGAGGTAGCCGACGACGAACGCCGCCGACTCGATCGCGGTCACCATCCCGACGACGGGGGTGGACCCCGTGCGGGCGTACACCTCCAGCGGCACGGTGACCGCGACGATCCCCACCCCGAACAGCAGGATGGTCCGGGCGACGAACAGGTTGCGGAACGTCCGGTCCTCGCGCAGCGGGCTGACGTCGACCAGCAGGGACGCCATCAGCGACGCCCCGCCCAGGTCGTGAGGACCTCGGCCCAGCGGGCCGCGACCCGGTCGACCGTGGCGGCGTCGAGGACACCGGTGGGGTGGCCGAACGTCGCCTCCAGCACGGGGCCCCCGGCGGTGTCGCGCACCAGCACGTCGACGACGAGCGAGTGCCCGGTCCGCACGCCGGGCGCGGGTCCGATCCGCACTGCGTCCTGCTCGGGGGCGAGCTCCCAGCCGCCGCCCGCGGTCCCGGCGGGCCGGGTGGTGCGACCGAGCCAGTTCAGCGCGACCTCCGCTCCCGGCCCGGTGACCCGTGGCGTGCCCTCGGCCGGGTACCGCAGCAGGCCCCAGCCCAGGCCCCGCCCGGGGGGCGCGGCGACGGCGTCGCGGGCCCGGGTGAGCGCCGCTGCCGCGTCGGGCACCTCCGGGCCGGGGCTGCCGTGCGCGGGGACCGGGGCGAGCACGGTGAGGCAGCCGACCGTGCGGGCGAGGTCGACGTCGGGTCCGAGCTCCTCGGCGCGGCCGTGGTGCTCCAGGTCGACCAGCACGGGCCCGTCGGGTCCGGTGACGGTGAGGGCCTCGCCGAGCGCGGCGAGGAGCACCGCCTCGGCCCCGGTGCCGTGGCGCCGCGCGAGCGCCGTGACGACGTCGCCGGGGCAGGACGAGGTGGTCTCGCGGACGGTCGCGTGGGTGTCGCCCCCGTCGCGCGGGCGCCGCACGGGCAGCGGGACGGCCGCGTCCAGGACCTCCTGCCAGAACCCGGCCTCGGCGCGGACCCCGGGGCCCGCGCCGTGCGCGTGCAGCCGTGCGGCGAACGCGGCGAAGCCGGTGGCCTCGGGCGCCGGTCCGGCCCCGGTGCCGTGGGTGGCGATGTCCTCGGCGAGCACCCGCCACGACGTCCCGTCCACCGCGAGGTGGTGCGCGACGACCGCGAGCCTGCCCGGTGCGGTGCCGCGGTCGAACCAGAGCAGGCGCAGCATCCCGCCGGGTCCGGCGTCGAGCTCGGCGCGGGCGGTGCGGGTCGCCGCGGTGACGGCGCGGGTGAGCGCGTCGTCCCCGGCGGCCGGGTCGACGGGCACCCGCCGGACCAGCGCCGCCGGGTCGGCGTCGCGGCGCGGGAGGATCCGCAGACCCCTCCAGTGCCCGTCGGAGCCGGTCTCCAGGGCCGAGCGCAGCACCGGGTGCCGGGTGAGCAGGGCGTCGGCCAGCGCGGTGAGGTCGTCGGCGCCGAACCCGGCGGGGGTGGTGACGAGCACCGCCTGCGCCCGGCCGGCGACCGGGCCGCCCAGGGACCCGAGCCAGGACAGGACCGGGGTGAGCGGGGCGGTGCCGGGCTCCTCGGTGGCCGGGGTGGCCGAGGGCCCGGCGGCGGCCGTTCCCGCCGTACCGACCGTGTCGTCGCCCTCGCCGGCGTCACCGTCGCCGCGGTCGAGCGCCGCCGCGACCGCGGCGACCGTCCCGGCGACGAGCAGGTCCCGCACGCGCAGCTCGATGCCCTCGCGCCGGGCGGTGGTGGCGATGTCGATGGCGCCGAGGCTGTCGCCGCCGAGGCCGAAGAAGTCGTCGTCGATGCCGACCGTGTCGAGCCCGAGGACGTCGGCGACGATCGCGCACAGCCGTTCCTCGAGCGGGGTGCGCGGGGCGCGGGAGGCACGCCGGGCGACCGGGGCGGGCTCGGGCAGTGCGCCGGTGTCGAGCTTGCCGTTGACGGTCAGCGGCAGCGCGTCGACGACCGCCCACAGGGTGGGCACCATGTAGTCGGGCAGCACGCGGGCCACCGCGTCGCGGACCGTCTCCACGTCGGCCCGGCCCACCAGGTAGGCCGCCAGCCGCTTCGTCGTCCCGGTCGTGCGGGCGACGACGGCTGCCTGGGAGACACCGTCCACCGCGCCCAGCGCGGTCTCGACCTCCGCCGGTTCCACCCGGTAGCCGCGGATCTTCAGCTGGTCGTCGCTGCGGCCCAGGAAGTCCTGGTTCCCGTCCGGACGGCGACGCACCAGGTCACCCGTGCGGTACATCCGCTCCCCCGGGGTCCACGGGTCGGCGACGAACCGCTCCGCGGTGAGGCCCGGCCGGTCCAGGTAGCCACGGGCCAGCCCGGTCCCGGCGATGTACAGCTCCCCGACGACGCCGTCGGGCACCGGACGCAGCCACCCGTCGAGGACGTGGGCCGTGGTGTTGGTGATCGCCGTGCCCACGGTCGACGTGGCGCTGTCGGTGGTGCCCGCCCCGAGGGTGTTGATCGTGTACTCGGTGGGCCCGTACAGGTTGTAGCCCCATGTCCCGTCGGTGTCACGCAGCCGCGACCACACCGACTCCGGCACCGCCTCCCCACCGAGCAGGACCAGCGGCGGGACGTGGTCCCCGTCGAGGAACCCGGCCGCGAACAGGTGGTGGGCGTAGGTCGGGGTCACGTTCACGACGTCGACCGCGTGCTCGGCGCAGTAGGCGACCAAGCGTTCGGCGTCACGGCGCAGCTGCTCGTCGCAGACGTGGACCTCGTGGCCCTCGACCAGCCAGAGCAGTTCCTCCCAGGACATGTCGAACGCGAACGACACCGTGTGCGCGATCCGCAGCACCCGCCCACCCGCCGCGTCGACCGTCGGCGCGAAGATCTCCCGGCGGTGGTTGACCTGCATGTTCGTGAGCCCGCGGAACGGGGTCACCACACCCTTGGGCTTCCCGGTCGACCCCGACGTGAAGATCACGTACGCGGGGTGGTCCAACCGGCCCGGGGTGCCGGGCGCGAAGGCGCCCAGCTCGTCGTCGGTCAGCGGGGTGTCCGGGACACCGTCGAACAGCCCGGCGTCGTCCAGACGCACCTGCTCCACCCCACCGTCGAACCGCGCGGCCACGGCCGAGTCGGTGACCAGCAGTGCGGCACCCGAGGCGGTGAGGATCTCGGCGAGCCGATCGTCGGGGTGGTCCAGCTCCAGCGGCACGTAGGCCGCCCCGGCCCGCAGCACCGCGAACAGCGCCACGACGTTGTCCACCGAGCGCGGCAGACCCAGTGCCACGACCGTCTCCGGGCCGGCCCCGCGGGAGCGCAGGACGCGGGCCAGCCGGGTCACGCGGGCGTCGAACGCGGCGAAGGTGACGCGCTCGTCGCCGGAGACCAGTGCGGTGCGCTGCGGGCAGGTCGCCGCACGCTCGGCGAGCAGCTCCGCGATCGTGACGTCCGGGACGTCGACGACCGCGGAGGCCGCACGCGCGACGGCGTCGGCGTGGTCGGCCGGGGCGAGGACGTCGATCGACCCGACCGGACGGCCCGGGTCGTCGGCGAAGGCCCGCAGCACCGCGACCATCCGGTCGGCGACGCGCTCCATCGTGGACCGGTCGAACAGGTCCGTGGAGTACTCGACGACGCCGGACAGCAGGTCGGGGGTGTCGGTGAAGTTGAACGACGCGTCGAACTTCGCCGTTCCCGTGCGGACCACGTCGGCGCTCGCGTCCACGCCGTCGAGGCGGGGGGTCAGGGCGTTCGCGTCGCCGCCCAGGCACACCACCATGACCTGGAACAGGGGGCTGCGCCCGGGCGCCCGGTCCGGGGCCACGGCCGCCACGACGTCGGAGAAGGGCACGTCGGCCCGGTCGTAGGCGTCGAGGTCGGCGCCCCGTACCGCGCGCAGCAGCTCGGCCACCGTGTGGTCGGGGGCCACGTCGGTCCGCAGGGCGAGGGTGTTGAGGAAGTAGCCCACCGCGTCGTCGAGCGCCGGGTCGAAGCGGGTCGAGATCGGGGTGCCGACGACGACGTCGGGTGACCCGGTGTGCCGGGACAGCAGCACGGCGAGCGCGGCGTGCAGCAGCATGAACACGGTGACGTCGTGCGAGCGGGCGAGCCGGTGGAGCTCGGCGGTGAGCTCCGGGCCGACCTCGACCGGCACGGCGTCGCCGGCTCCGGTGGGGGCGGCGGGACGCGGCCGGTCGACCGGCAGCGTGGTCTCGACCGGGGCGCCGGTCAGCGTGGTCCGCCAGAAGTCCAGCTGCGCCGCGGCGGAGGTGTCCGACCCGTCGGCGAGGCAGTCGCGCTGCCAGGCGGCGAAGTCGGCGTAGCGGACGGCCGGCGCGGGCAGCGACGACGGCGCGTCCGGGCCGGAGCGCAGCCGTGCCCGGTAGGCGGTCTGGAGGTCGTCGATGAGGGGGCGCCAGGACCACTCGTCGACGGCGATGTGGTGCAGCACCGCGACCAGGACGTGCTCGTCGGGGCCGAGCTCGAACAGGGTGACGCGGGCGGGTATCGCACGGGCCAGGTCGAACGGGGCGCGCACCGCGGCCTCGATCCGTTCGTCGAGGTCGCCGGCGTCGATCCGCTCGGCGGTGATCGCCGGGCCGACGGCGTCGAGGTCGAGCACCCGGGCCGTGGTCGTGCCGTCGGGGTAGGTCGTGCGCAGCACCTCGTGCCGTCCGAGGACGTCGAGCCAGGCGGCGCGCAGCGCGTCGGTGTCGAGCGGGCCGTGCAGGCGCAGGACGCCCGGCACGTTGTAGACCGCGCTGGGGCCGCCGACCCGCGACAGCGCGAGCATCTGCCGCTGCCCGGCCGAGATCTCCCGCTCGGGTCCGTCGTGCTGCACGGGCCGCAGGGCCGGGCGCGCGGCGGCGGTGCGGCTGCCGTAGGGGGCGAGCCGGGTGACGGTGCGGGCCTCGAACACGTGCCGGGGCCGGATCCGGATCCCCGCCTTGCGGGCCCGGTTGGCCAGGGCGAGCGCGGAGATGCTGTCCCCGCCGAGATCGAAGAAGTCGTCGTCGGGGCCGACCCCGTCGACGCCCACCACCTCGGCGACGATCGAGCAGAGGGTCTCCTCCAGGGGCGTGCGCGGTGCGCGGCCGCCGGTGGGGGCGATCGCCGCCGGCTCGGGCAGCGCGGCGACGTCGAGCTTCCCGTTGACGGTCAGCGGGAGCTTCTCGACCACGGCCCAGAGGGTCGGGACCATGTAGTCGGGCAGGGTCCGCGCGACGGCCTCGCGGGCCGCCTCGGGTGTCGCGGTGCCGACGAGGTAGGCCGCGAGGCGCCGTTGGCCGGGGACCTCGGGGTGCGGGCGGGCGACGACGGCGGCCTGGGAGACACCGTCGGCGGCGCTCAGCGCGGTCTCGATCTCGGCCGGTTCCACCCGGTAACCGCGGATCTTGAGCTGGTCGTCGCTGCGCCCCAGGAAGTCCAGGTTCCCGTCGCTGCGCCGCCGCACCAGGTCACCGGTGCGGTACATCCGGGCGCCCGGCGTCCACGGGTCTGCCACGAACCGCTCGGCGGTGAGGGCGGGGCGGTCGAGGTAGCCGCGGGCCAGCCCTGCTCCGGCGATGTAGAGCTCGCCGATCACGCCGTCGGGGACCGGGCGCAGCCAGCCGTCGAGGACGTGGGCCGTGGTGTTGGTGATCGCCGTGCCCACGGTGGAGGTCGGGCTGTCGCTCGTGCCGGCGCCGAGGGTGTTGATCGTGTACTCGGTGGGGCCGTAGAGGTTGTAGCCCCACGTCCCGTCGGTGTCGCGCAGGCGGGTCCACACCGACTCCGGGACCGCCTCCCCGCCGAGCAGCACCAGCGGGGGCACGTGGTCCCCGTCGAGCAGACCCGAGGCGAAGAGGTGGTGGGCGTAGGTCGGGGTCACGTTCACGACGTCGACCGCGTGCTCGGCGCAGTAGGCCACCAGACGCTCCGCATCCCGGCGCAGCTGCTCGTCACAGACGTGCACCTCATGACCTTCGACGAGCCACAGGAGTTCCTCCCAGGACATGTCGAACGCGAACGACACCGTGTGCGCGATCCGCAGCACCCGCCCGCCCGCCGCGTCGATCGTCGGGGCGAAGATCTCCCGACGGTGGTTGACCTGCATGTTCGTGAGCCCGCGGAACGGGGTCACCACGCCCTTGGGCTTCCCGGTCGACCCCGACGTGAAGATCACGTACGCGGGGTGGTCGAGCCGGCCCGGTGTGCCGGGGGCGAAGGAACCCAGCTCCTCGGCGGTCAGCGGGGTGTCCGGGACACCGTCGAACAGCCCGGGCTCGTCCAGGCGCACCTGCGGGACGGCCCGGTCGAAGCGCGGCGCGACGGTCGAGTCGGTGACCAGCAGTGCGGCACCCGAGGCGGTGAGGATCTCGGCGAGCCGATCGTCGGGGTGGTCCAGCTCCAGCGGCACGTAGGCCGCCCCGGCCCGCAGCACCGCGAACAGCGCGACGACGTTGGCGGTCGAGCGTGGCAGTCCGAGTGCCACGACGGTCTCGGGGCCGGCGCCGCGGGACCGCAGGACCCGCGCGGTGCGGGTGACCTGTGCGTCGAGCTCGGCGAAGCTCAGCCGGGACTCCCCCGCGACCAGCGCGGTGCGCTCCGGGCAGCGCGCCGCACGCTCGGCGAGCAGCTCGGCGATCGTCGCGTCGGAGACCGGGGCGGCGGTGTCCTCGGTGTGCGGCGCGACGCCCGGGTCGATCGTGGCCAGCGGTGCGCCCGGAGTGGCGGTGAGGGCGTCGAGCACGGCGACGAAGCGGTCCATCAGCTGCCGGGCCGTGCCGGTGTCGACGGCCTCCGGCCGGTGGTCGACGGTCAGCTCCATGTCGTCGAACGGGTTCACCGCGAACGACAGCGGGAAGTGCGAGTCGTCGAGGGTCTCGACGTCGGCCATCCCGTGCCGCTGCGCGGCCTCGGCGAAGGCGTCCCAGGCGTTGCGCAGCGTGAACAGGGTGTCGAACAGCCGCGGCCGGCCGGTGGCCTGCTGGATCTGCCCCAGCCCGAGGTACTCGTGCGCGACGAGCCCGGCGCGCTCGTCGCCGAGCCGGCGCAGCACGTCGGCGCCGGTGTCGGTGGGGGCGAGCCGGACCCGGACGGGGACCGTGTTGAGGAACAGCCCGACGGCGTGCTCCATGCCGGCGATCTCGTCCGGGGCGACGGCCATCGGGGTGCCGAGGACGACGTCGTCGCCGCCGGTGGCGTGCCCGAGCACGACGCCGAGCGCCGCGATCAGGACGGTGTTGACGGTGACCCCGTGCCCGGCGGCGACGGCCCGGACCCGGTCGGAGAGCGGGACCCCGAGCCGGGTCCCGATCCGCGACGACGGCTCGGTGAAGGACCGCTGCTCCTCCCCCGCGACCAGGGTGGGGGCGGTGAGGTCGGCGTAGGCCTGCGCCCACGCCTCGCGCGAGGTCTTCTCGTCCTGGTCGGCGGTCCAGCGCAGGTACGTGTCGTAGCCGGGCGCCGCCGGCGGCTCGCCGCCGTCGTGCAGGGTGAGCAAGCGGTCCGCCACGCGCATGGCCGAGGCGCCGTCGAACAGCTGGAAGTGGTTGGTCAGCACCAGCCGGTCCCGGCCGTCGGGCAGGTGCACGAGGAGCAGGCGGAACAGCGGCGGCGCGTCGAGCGGGATCGGCCGCGCCCGCTCGGCCGCGGCCAGAGCCCGGGCCTCGTCCACGGATCCGGCGGACCGCTCCTCGACCGGCAGCGCCGGCAGGTGGTCACGGACGACCTGGACCGGGCGGCCCCGGTCGTCGGTGGTGAACGCGACCCGCAGCAGCGGCGTGGCCGCGACCAACCGGGCCAGCGCTCCCTCCAGCCGCTCCCGGTCCAGGGCCCGGTCCAGGGTGAACACGGTATGCAGGATGTAGACGTCGCCGCCCGCCGCGGACCCGGAGGTGTCGGAGGTGTCGTAGACGGACTGGAAGTACAGCCCCTCCTGCAGCGGCGACAGCGGCCAGACGTCGGTCGCGGTGCCGCCGACCCGCTCGCCGAGCGCCGCGACGTCGGCCGGGCCGAGCCCGAGCAGGTCGCGCAGCGGGCGGGTGTCGGCGCGGGCCGCCCGCGGCGCCGTGCCCGCGGCGCGGGCCATCCCGGCCGGGGTCCGGTGGGCGAACACGTGCGCGGTGCGGACGTCGAGCCCGGCCTCGCGCACGGTCCGCACGACCCGGGTGGCGAGGATGCTGTCGCCGCCGAGGGCGAAGAAGTCGTCGTCCGGGCCGACCCGGCCGGCTCCGAGGACGTGGGCGAAGGCGGCGCACAGGGTCCGCTCGACGTCGTCGGCGGGCTCGCGGTCCGTCGCGGCGGGGCCGCCGCCGAAGTCGGGTTCGGGCAGTGCGCGGCGGTCGAGCTTGCCGTTGACGGTCAGCGGCAGCCGGTCCAGGACGACGATCGCGGCGGGGACCATGTAACCGGGCAGGAGGTCGCCCAGGGCGCTGCGCAGCGCGGCGGGGTCGGCCGCGGCACCGGGGGCGGGCACGACGTAGCCGACGAGCCGCCGGTCGGCGGGGTCGGTGCCGGTGTGCACCCGGGTGACCGCCTGCGCGATCCCGGGCAGCGCGAGCAGGCCGGCGTCGACCTCGCCCAGCTCGACCCGGTAGCCGCGGATCTTCACCTGCTCGTCGGCGCGGCCGGCGAACTCCAGCTCACCGGCCCGGTCGAACCGGGCGAGGTCACCGGAGCGGTAGAGCCGGGTGCCGGGCGGGCCGTCGGGGTCGGCGACGAACCGGACGGCGGTGAGGCCGGGGCGGTCGGCGTAGCCCTGGGCCAGCTGGGCACCGGCGACGTGGATCTCGCCGACGACGCCCGGCGGGACCGGTCGCAGCCGCCGGTCGAGCAGCCGCACCGCCAGCCCGGCGAGGGGACCCCCGACCGGGCTGACCGGCCGGTCGAGGTCCGCGGTGCCGATCTCGCGGTAGGTGGTGTGCACGGTGGTCTCGGTGATGCCGTAGAGATTGGCCAGCACCGGGGCGCCGGGGGTGTGCCGGGCACACCAGTCCCGCAGCAGCCGCGGTTCGAGCGCCTCCCCGGCGAACACGACGTAGCGCAGGCTCTCGGCGACGGCGGAGCCGGCCGGCTCGGCGAGGGCCAGGGGCCCGAACGCCGAGGGCGTCTGGCTGAGCACGCTGACCCGCTCGGCCGCGATCAGCGCCCAGAGGCGTTCCGGGTCGCGGGCGGTGTCGCCGTCGACGACGACGACCGTCGCGCCGGTCGCGACCGCGCCCCACAGCTCGAACACCGACACGTCGAAGGCGATCGAGTGGACCAGGGAGAACACGTCGTCGGCGGTGACGTCCATGGTGCCGCCGGGTGCGACGGTCGCCGCCAGCAGCGACAGCACCGCACGGTGCGGGACCTCGACGCCCTTGGGACGGCCGGTGGACCCGGAGGTGTAGACGACGTACGCCGGCTGCGCGGCGGGCACGGCGACGGGCTCGCGCAGCGGTGCGACGTCCGCCGGGAGCGCGTCGACGGCGACGACGCGGGGGCCGAGACCGGTCACGGCCCCCGGGGTCGTGGCGACGGCCAGCAGGCAGCGCGGCCGGGCGTCACCGACGATCAGTGCGAGGCGGCTCGCCGGGGACTCGACGTCCAGCGGCACCGCGGTGGCCCCGGCCAGGGCGACCGCGAGCATCGCG
Organism: Pseudonocardia sp. 2-7; assembly: GCF_056341085.1. Classification (NCBI taxonomy): domain Bacteria; kingdom Bacillati; phylum Actinomycetota; class Actinomycetes; order Pseudonocardiales; family Pseudonocardiaceae; genus Pseudonocardia; species Pseudonocardia sp. 2-7. The sequence goes on along the minus strand of NZ_CP094507.1, from coordinate 2,510,073 downwards.
ACGACCATGTCGGCGCCGCGCGGGACACCGACGGCGACCCGGTCCCCCGGGCGGACCCCGTCGGCGACGAGCACGGCGGCCAGCCGCCCGGCGCGGTCGGCGAGCCCGGCCCAGGTCAGCCGTTCCGCCCCCCCGACCAGTGCGGGGGCGTCGGGCCGGGCCGCGACGGTCGCGGTGAACAGCGCGGCGAGGGTGGCCGGGAGACCGTCGGCACCGGTCGGTGCCGGGTCGGGTCCCGGGGCGGGCGGGTCGAGCCGCAGCTGCGAGAGCCGGGTCCCGGGAGCCGAGGCGACCAGCTCCAGCACCCGCTCCAGCCGTGCGAGGACCGCCTCGATCGTCGTGGCGTCGTACAGCTCGGTGGCGTACTCGACGATCACGCCGAGCCGCGGGTCGCCCGTGTCGGTGACCGACTCGTGGAAGGCGAAGGTCGCGTCGAACTTCGCCGAGCCGGTGCCGGTGCGCACCGCCGTGGTGACGGCGCCGTCGAGGTCGAGCTCGCTGCGGTCGGGGTCGGTGCGCAGGTAGAGCAGCTCCACCTGGAACAGCGGAGAGGCCGCGCCCCGCTCGGGGGCGACCCGGTCGACGACGCGGTCGAAGGGGACGTCGGCGTGCTCCATCGCGGCCAGGTCCGCGGTGCGGGCCCGGTCCAGGACCTCGGCCAGGGTCGGGTCGCCGTGCAGGTCCAGCCGCAGCGCGAGGGTGGTCAGCGCGAACCCGACGACGTCCTCGGCGCCCGCGTGCCGCCGCGCCGAGACCGGGGTGCCGATGACGACGGCGTCACCGGCGTCGTCGCCGGGGTCGCGGTCGGCGTCGGCGTGCGCCTCGAGCAGCACGGCCAGCGCGCCGTGCAGCAGCATGAACATGCTGGTCCCGTGCCGCTGGGCGGCGGCGCCGAGCGCCGCGGCCAGCTCGGGGCCGAACTCGGTGCGGAGCTCGGCACCGCCTCCGCCGGGCGCCTCGGGCCGGGGCCGGTCGGTGGGGAGCGTGGTGACCGGCGGCGCGCCGGTCAGCCGGTCGGCCCAGAAGTCCAGCTGGCGCCGGGCCCGGTCGGTGGGCTCCTGCGGGGTCCCGACGAGCCCGGCCTGCCAGGCGGCGACGTCGCCGTGGCGCAGCGGCGGTGCGGGCAGGGCGGGGGTGCGCCCGGCGCGGCGGGCGGCGTAGGCGGTGCCGAGGTCGGCGAGCAGGACCCGCAGGGACCACTCGTCGACGGCGATGTGGTGACACACGAGCCCGATGCGGTGGCGGTCGGCGGCGGTGCGGACGACCTCGGCGCGGACCGGGGCCTCGCGCTCCAGGTCGAAGCGGTACCCGACGAGCGCGGCGAGCGTCGCGTCGGCGCCCGCCTCGTCGCAGGCACCCGTCCCGACGTGCACCGGCAGCTCACCGGCCGGATGGACGTGCACGGTCACCGTGCCGTCGGCGGTCTCGCCGTAGGTCGTGCGCAGCGCCTCGTGCCGGGCGACGACGTCGTGCAGCGCCGCGCGGAACGCCCCGGCGTCGAACGGGCCGTCGACGGTCCACTCGCGCGGGACGTTGTAGGCCGCGCCCGGCCCCTGCATCCGGTAGAGCGTCCACATCGGATGCTGGGCGGGCGCGAGGACCGCGGGTGCGGTGTCCGGGCGGCGGACCGGGCCGTCGGCCGTCGCCGGGTCCCGGTCCTCGGTCCCGGCGGGGTCCCGGCCGGCGACCAGCGCGGCGAGACCGGCGACGGTCGGGCGGGCGAAGACGTCGGGCACCGTGACCGGGGCGCCGAGCCGTGCCTGCACCCGGTTGGCCAGGCGCAGCGCGGACAGCGAGTGCCCGCCGAGGGCGAAGAAGTCGTCGTCGACGCCGATGCCGGTGCGGTCGAGGAGCTCGGAGAACAGGGCGCACAGCGCGCGTTCACGGTCGTCGCCGGGCGGCCGTGAGCCGGCGTGGACGCGGCCGGGCGCCGGCAGCGCCCGCTTGTCGATCTTGCCACCGGGGGTGCGCGGCAGCTCCGGGAGCACGACGACCGCGGCCGGCACGAACTGCGACGGCAGCCGCTGCGCCACGGCCGCGCGCAGGTCCTCGCCCACGGACTCGTCGGCGTGCTCGGCCGGGACGACGTACGCGACCAGGGACGGTCCGTCGCCGACCGTGCGGGCGACGACCACGGCCGACCGCACGCCCGGCTGCGCGACGAGGACGGCCTCCACCTCGCCGGGTTCGACCCGCACCCCGCGCACGGTGACCTGGTCGTCGGCGCGCCCGAGCAGCTCGAACCGGCCGTCGGGCAGGCGGCGGGCGAGGTCACCGGTGCGGTAGAGCCGGGCACCGGGCACCGCGGGGTCGGCGACGAACCGGGCGGCGGTCTCGCCCGCCCGTCCGGCGTAGCCGCGGGCCACCTGCTCACCGCCGACGTAGAGCTCGCCGACGACGCCGTCGGGCACCGGGGCCAGGAACCGGTCGAGCAGCACAACGGTGCTGCCGGGCACCACGCGGCCGGCGGTGACGCGCTCGTCGCCGTCGACCTCGCCGGCGAGCACGTCACCGGCGACCTCGGAGGAGCCGTAGGAGTTCACGACGACCGAGCCGGGCGCCCACGCCCGCGCGGCCGCGACGGCCGTGGCCGTCAGCGGCTCGCCGGAGCAGACCCAGCGGCGCACCGCGACCGGGCCGGGGGTCTCGGCGAGCACCGACACCAGCGACGGGACGGCGGTGACCTGCGCGACCGGCTCGGTGCGCAGCAGCCGGGCCAGTGCCTCCGGCTCGGTCGCGGTGGCGTCGTCGGCGACGAGCACCCGCGCCCCACCGGCGAGTGCGGCGAGCAGCTCGGTGACCCCGTCGATGAAGGCGATCGAGCTCTTGGCGACCCGGACGTCACCGGGCTCCACCGGCCAGGCGCGGTCCGCCCAGTCCAGCCGCCGGGCCAGGCCACGGTGCGTGCCGAGCACGCCCTTCGGCACACCGGTCGAGCCGGAGGTGTACACGAGGTAGGCGGCCTGATCGGGATGCGGCCGGTCGAACGGCCGGTCCGGGGCCGGGCCCGTCGACAGGTCCGCGACGGTCGCCGTGGCCGCACCGGCCGCGCCGGCGGGTGCGGTGACGGCACCGTCGGTGATCACCAGGGCGGGCGCGGAGTCGGTGAGCACGTGCCGGATCCGCGCGGCCGGGTAGCCGGGGTCCACCGGCACGAGGACCGCGCCGGCGCGGAGCACACCGAGCACCGCGGTGGCCAGGCCGGTGGTGCGGGGCAGCAGCACGGCGACCCGGTCCTCCGGGCCGATGCCGCGCGCACGCAGCGCGGCGGCGACGCGGTCGGCGGCGTCGTCGAGCTCGGCGACGGTGACCTCCACCGGCGCACGGCCGGGGGCGGGCGCGCCGACCAGGGCCACCTCCCCGGCGCGGGCGGCGGCGCCCGGGCCGAGCGCGTCCGCCGGGGTCCAGCGGGGTCCGCCGTCGGTGCCGGTGACCGACCGGTGCACCGGGCGGGTGGTGAAGATGTCGGCGAGCCGGCGGTCCGGGTCGGCCCCGGCGTCCTCGAGCAGCGCCTCCAGGTCGGCCAGCAGGGTGGACACCGCGTCCGCGGTGAGGTGCGCCGCGGCGTAGGTGGCCTCGACGTCGAAGCCGTCGTCGGTGAGGAACACCTCCAGTGCCAGCGGGTGCTGGGCGGTGCCGTTGTCGGTGCGCAGCCAGCTCGTGGTGGTGCCGGGCAGCTGCGGGCCGTGCAGCTTCTGGGTGAGGAACAGCAGCTGGGCCTCGAACAGCGAGCGGGCCTGCCCGGACGCCGACGGGTTCAGCAGCTCGACGAGCTGGTCGTAGGGGAAGCCCTGGTGCCCGAACCCGTCGGCCGCCACGGCCGCGACCCGGCCGGTGAGCGACCGGACGGTGTCGTCGGGCCGCACGGCCGAGCGCAGCACCACGAGGTTGCCGAAGTTGCCGACGAGCTCGGTGACCCCGCTGTCCTCGCGGTTGACGACGGCGGTGCCGACGGCGACGTCACCGGTCCCGGCGAACCGGCTCAGCACGGCGCTGTAGCAGGCGAGCACCACCGTGTACGGCGTCGTGCCCAGCTGCGCGGACAGCTCCCGCACGGCCTGGGCGGAGGCCGGGGAGAAGCGCCGGTCCACCCGTCCCCCCGCCTCGACGTCCGCCGCCGGGTCCTCGGCGGGCAGCCGGTCGAACAGCGCGGGCACCGGCTCGGCGAGCTGCTCCCGCCAGTACGCGGCGTCGGCCCCGGCGCCCCCGTCGCCGCCGGCCCAGGCCCGCTGTTCGGCGTCGGCGAAGTCCGCGACCTGACGCAGCGGCGGGGTCGTGGTCACCGCCCCCTCCAGAGCCTGCCGGTAGGCACGCTCCAGGTCGCGGGAGATCACCGCGAAGGTGAGGCCGTCCCAGGCGATGTGGTGGACCTGCAGCAGCACCGTCGTGCGCGCCGCGCCCTCCCGGACCACCGCCACCCGCAGCGCGGAGTCCGCGGCGAGGTCGTAGGGCCGCGACGCCCGCTCGCGGGCCAGTTCGCGGACCCACGCACGACGCGCGGCGGCGTCGGTCCCGGGCGCGTCGAGGACCTCCCAGAGGTAGCCGAGCGTGTCGTGCACCCGCTGGAACGGGTCGCCGTCGTCGCCGGCGTGGTAGGTCGTGCGGAGCACCTCGTGCCGGGCCACCAGCGCGTCGAACGCCGCCCGCAGGGCCGTCTCGTCCAGGTCCCCGTCGAGGGTCAGCTCGATGCACAGGTTGAACGCGGTGCTGTCCGGCACGATCTGGTGGTGCAGCCACATCCGCCGCTGCGCGAACGACAGCGGGAACTCGGTCCGACCGGCCCGGCGCGGCGCGGCGGCGGGGTCGCTGCGGCGCAGGCCGGCCTCGGCCAGGCGCCGGGCGATCAGGGCGCGCTTGCGCTCGTCGAGACTGGTCATGGTGCGGCCTCCGGTGTCCCGGGCGGGACGGATGGGTGCGGTCGTTCGGGTGCGGGGCGGCGGGGCTCAGCCGCGCGGGCGGTGGCTCACCGCTCGGCCAGCGCCCGGTCGAGGTCGTCCTCGGCGAGGGACTCGATCTCGTCGACGACCTCGGCGACGGCGTCGACGCGCTCGGGCTCCTGCTCGCGCAGGGCCCGGCACAGCTCCCGCACCGTGGGGTGGGCGAACACCGTGCGTGCGGACACGGCGTCGGTGTCGAGCAGCTCCCGCAGCTGCGAGACGATCACCGTGACCAGCACCGAGTCCCCGCCGAGGGCGAACAGCGGCGTCTCGACGCCGACCGGGCCGTCGTGGTCGAGCACCTGCGCCCACACCCGGGCCACCACCCGCTCCAGCGCGGAGCCGGGCTCGACCCGGTCCGCGCCGGCCGCCACCCGCTCGGCGACGGCGGCCCGCACGGCCCGGCGGTCGATCTTCCCGTTCGTGGTCAGCGGCACCCGGTCCAGCGCGACGACGGCCCGCGGGACCATGTGCGGCGGCAGCGCCTCCGGGAGCGCGGCCGCGACGGCGTCGGGATCGGCGGTGCCGTGCACCGCGACCGCGAGCACCGCGTCGCCGACGACGACGGCGACCGCGCGGGCGACCCCGTCGACCGCGGCGGTGGCGGCCTCCACCTCTCCCAGCTCGACCCGGAAACCGTTGAGCTTGACCTGGTCGTCGCGGCGGCCGAGGAACTCCACGGTGCCGTCGGCCCGGTAACGGGCGAGGTCCCCGGTGCGGTACCAGCGCCGCCCGTCGAGGGTCAGGAAGCGGTCCGCGGAGCGGTCCGGGTCACCGCGGTAGCCGTGCGCCACCCCGGCGCCGCCGATCCACAGCTCGCCGGGCACGTGGTCGGGGGCGTCGCGGCCGAGGTGGTCGACGACGCGCAGCGCGACCCCGTCGAGCGGGGTGCCGTAGGGGACGCACCGCCAGTCCGGGTCGACGGCGCCGGGGCCGTCGCCGACCTCGGTGACGGTGGAGTGGATCGCGGTCTCGGTCGTCCCGCCGAGACCGGCGAAGCCGCAGCCGGGCACCCGCTCGCGCAGCCGCCCGGGGAGGTCGGTGCCCACCCGGTCACCGCCGAGCAGGACCTGGCGCAGGGTGGGGCCGAGGTCGTGCCCGGTGGCCAGCAGCGCGTCGAGCAGCGCGGGCACGCAGTTGAGGATCGTGACGCCGTGCTCGCGGACCGCGCCCGCCCAGTGGTCGGGGTCGCGCTGGGCGCCCTCGGGCAGGACGACGACGGCACCGCCGGTCCCGAGCACCGCGAACAGGTCGAACACCGACAGGTCGAAGTCGAGCGCGGAGACCGCCAGCGTCCGGTCGCCGCTGCCGATCCGGTAGCGGCGGACCAGGTCGTCGAGGGTGGCGACGGCGGCCCGGTGCGGGACCTCGACGCCCTTCGGCTCACCGGTGGAGCCGGAGGTGAACAGCAGGTAGGCGACCTGTTCCGGGTCGGGGACGGCCGCCTCGGGCAGCGGCGCGTGCGCCAGGAGCTCGGCGAGGGTGACGCGGTCCTCCCCCGGCTCGGCGGTGATCGCCCACCGGTGTCCGGAGACCGCCCGGATCCGCTCGACCCGGGCGGGCGGCTGCTCCACGCCCAGCGGCACGTAGGTGCCGCCGGCGGCGAGCACCCCGAGCACCGCGACGACCTGCTCCGGTCCGCGGGGCAGCGTCACCGCGACCGGCTCGCCCGGTGCGACGCCGCGCTCGCGGAGCCCGGCCGCCACCCGCAGCGCCCGGTCGGCCAGCTCGGCGTGGCCCAGCACCCCGGAGCCGGCGACGACGGCGGGGGCGTCCCCGCGGGCGGCGGCGCCGGTGAAGAAGTCGTGGTGCAGCGGCCGCGCCGGCGGCAGGGCGGCGGTGGTGTTGACGCGCTCGCGGACGGCGAGCTGGCCGGCGGGCAGCAGCGCCGGGACGGGCACGGACCAGGTCCGCTCCTCCCCCAGGCCGCGCACGAGCCGGCTGAACGCGGCGAACATGGCCTCGCCGACGCCGTCGGGCAGCAGGTCCGCGCGGACGTCCCAGTTGACCAGGAGCTGCCCGCCGACCTCGGTGATCTGCGCGTCCAGCAGGACCTGCGGCCCCTGCGAGATCATCCACACCGGGTCGCCGAACAGCGCCCGCGCCCGCTCGTCGAACAGCTCGCCGAGGTTCAGCCCGCTGGTGAACACCACCGGCGCCAGGACCTGCTCGCCCGCGCGGCGGCCGAGCTCGCGCAGCACCTCCACGCCGGAGAACGCGGCGTGCTCGGCGTCGGAGTGCAGCCGGTGCTGGACGGCGCGCGCCCGCTCCAGGAACGTCGCGGGCGTCGTGAGGTCGACCTCGAGCAGCACCGACCCCGTGAAGTCGCCGACGACCCGGTCGATCTCGGGGTGCACCGGGTCGCGGTCGAACAGCGGGACGTTCACCACGAACCGCGGCTGCGCGCTCCACGCGCCGACGACCTCGGCGTAGGCGGTGGCGATGACGGCGGCCGCGGTCAGACCGTGGCGGCGGCACGCCGCGAACACCGCGTCCCGCTCGTCGCCGGCCAGGGTGAACGCGAGCCGCTGTGCGCGCGGGCGCCCGGTGCCGTGCTCGAGCGCAGGCAGCTCGGGCGCGCCGGGCAGCTCCGCGGCGCGACCCTCCCAGTAGGCGCGGGCGGCGGCGGACGCGGCCTGCCGGGCGCCCGGCCTGGCCTGCAGGTACTCCCGGTAGGTGACGCCGATCGGCTCGGTCTCGGGCGCGTCGAGGCACTGCTCGTAGCAGTGGGCCAGGTCGGCGAGCAGCACCCGGAAGCTGACAGCGTCGGCGGCGACCATGTCGACGTCGACGTGCAGCCGGGCACCGTCGGGCAGCAGGCTCACCGCGACACGGAACACCTCGCCACTCTCGATCGCGAGCATCTCGTGCGACATCGCGTCCCGGGTCGCGGCCAGGCGCTCGGCGCGCTCGGCGTCGCCCACCGTGCGCAAGTCGTGCACGGCGGGCGCGCCCTGACCGGTGGCGGGCAGGATCTCCTGGCGGCCGTTGTCGGTGATGCGGGCGCGCAGCATCGGGTGCCGGTCGACGAGCCGGCGCAGGGCGGCGGCCAGCCGGTCGGGGTCCAGACCGGGGCCGTCGAACTCCAGGTACAGGTGCGGAGCCACCCCGCCCAGGGGCTGGGCCGGGTCGCGGCCCGCCCAGTACGCGTGCTGGAGCAGGGCCAGCCCGAACTCGGCGTCTCCTTCGGTCCCGGCGGGCCGGTCGGCTCCGGTGGGCCGGTCGTCGGGGCCGTCCGTCGCCGGGTCGGCGTCGGGGCGGCGCGCCAGCAGCGCGGCCCACGCCGCGACGGTCGGGCGGGCGGCGAGGTCGCCGAACCCCACGTCGAACCCGTCGTCGCGCCAGCGCGAGACCAGGCGCATGAGCGCGATGGACTGCAGGCCGAGCTCGAACAGGTCGTCGTCGTCGCCGACGTCCTCGGGCTCCTCGTCGACGAGGCCGGCGATCAGCTCACGGAGCTCGTCGGTGGACACGGGGCTCATCAGGGGTGCTCCTCCTGCGCAGTGGTGGCGGACGCTCAGCGACCGGCGAGCTGGTCGAGGGCTCCGGGCACCGGCGCGGCGGGGTCGGTGTCGAGCTCGACGATCCGGTTGTGGGCGTCGACGTGGACGACGCGCGGCACGTGGTCGGCGACGGCGGACTGCGGGACCTGCTGGTAGGCGACGATGATCGTGAGGTCGCCGGGGTGGACGAGGTGTGCCGCGGCCCCGTTGACCCCGATCACGCCGGTGCCGCGCTCACCGGTGATGACGTAGGTCTCGAGACGGTTGCCGTTGTCGATGTCGAGGACCTGGACCTTCTCGCCCTCGACCAGCCCGGCCGCGTCCATGAGGTCCTCGTCGACGGTCAGCGAACCGACGTAGTGCAGGTCGGCCTGGGTGACCGTGGCGCGGTGGATCTTGCCGCTGAGCAGCGTGCGGTACACCTGCGGGACGACATCGGCGACGCCGGGCATGGGGGTTCCTTCCGTTTCGGGGGGTGAGGGTGGGCCGGTCAGCCTCTGCGGTCGACCAGGCTGCGCGGACGCAGGTCGGTCCAGTGCTCCTCGACGTGCGCGAGACAGGACGCGCGGTCGGCCGGACCGTGCGCGACCTGCCAGCCCGGGGGCACGGCGGCGAACGCGGGCCACAGGGAGTACTGGCCCTCGTCGTTGACCAGGGCGTGGAACGTCCCGGTCTCGTCGTCGAACGGGTTCTCGGACATGGCTGTCTCCTCGGTCGTCCGGTCGGGTCGGGTCAGCGCGCGGCGCGGCCTGCGGGACGCGGGCGGCCGCTCCCGGCATCACGCAGAGTGATCAGATCCGCCAGGGGTGCGTCCTGCCGCGTGGCGTCCTCGGGACGTGCCGCGGAGCCACCCGGACGGGTCCCGGCGCTCGACGACGTCGCCGGTCGTCCGACCGCCACCGGTCACCGACCGGTCGTGCACGGGTGGTGCGATCGCGACGCCCGGGTCGGCCGGTCCGGACCCGATGCCCAGGACGTGGAGGATCTCCTGGTCGGTACGGGTTCGTACGCCCACGGGGTCGGCCATCACGGTCCTTCGCACAAGGTCGGCTGCGCTGTTCTAAGGCGAGGCTAACTTCAACACGAGGACCACCGTCCCGCCTAGAGAGTGACATCACCCGAAACCCGCACACCGCCCGAATCCGCAGGTCGGAGCCCCGCTCCGGACATCGTGTCACTCGTTCGAGTGAACGCTGCCCGGCGTTGGCGTTACGTCATTGCGGTGCGCCGGACCCGCCCGTCCGCCGGGCCCGCGGACGGCACCCTCCGGACACGACGGCGGCCGGCACCGGAACACCGGCGCCGGCCGCTGTGGACGGACGGGGGGAGCGACTCCTCGGGCTACCGGGACACGGCGTCCGACAGGCGGGGGGCGATCCGGTCGACGATCCACGGGATCGACAGCGGGGAGGGGTTGCGCAGCCCGATGAACTCGTCGTAGTCGTAGTTCACGACGGCCCCGCGCTGCACCACCGGCAGCCGCTCGAACAGCGGGTTCTGCTCGAGCGTCCTGCGTGCCTCCGCGTCGCCGCCGTCGAACAGGACGAGGGCGTCCGCGTCGAGCGAGGCGATCTGCTCGGAGGAGAGCTGCACGCCGAACGACTCCCCCTTCGGCAGCGCGAGGATCTGCGGCGACAGCGACAGCCCCAGCGCCGTGGGCACCGAGTTCATCGCGTCGTCCGGGTCTCGCAGCGCGGTCACCGCGCCGGGCTGCACGAAGCCGAAGGTGTAGGTGGCGCCCTGCAGGGCCGGGTGCGCCGCCCGCGTCTCGTCGAGCTTCGTCTGCACCCGGCCGATGACCTGCTCGGCGTCGGCCGGCCGGCCGAGCGCCGTCGCGAGCTGCGTCGTCATCTCCTGCCAGGTGTCCTGGGCCGGACCCTTCTGGTAGCCGATCGTCGGCGCGATGGCACTGAGCTGCGGGTAGGACTTCTCCAGGGCGAAGTAGCCCGGAGCGAAGATCAGGTCCGGCTTCAGGGCCGCGACCTGCTCGATGTCCACCTCGGTGGCCTCGCCGGTCACGGGGAGCACCTCGACGTCCGAGGCTCCCTGGGCCTGCGACGTCCACGGGGCGAGACCGGACTCGCTACCGCTGGAGGACGCTCCGACGACGGGTGCGTCGAGGGCCAGCGCGACATCGACCCCGGTGGGTCCGAGGGCCACGATCCGCGCGACGCCCGGCGGCACCGTCGTGGTGCCGAGTGCGTGGGTGACCGTGACCGAGCCCTGGGCGGTGTCGGGGGCGCCGGAGGGCTCGCTGCCGCAGGCGACGGTCCCGGAGAGCAGTGCGCCGCACACGGCGGCACCGAGGAAGACCCGGCGACTTAAGTTAGGCATACCTCTTAAGCTACGCAGGAAGGATCCCCCGGGGAAGATCCGGGGCGGCACCGGTGCGGTGCCGCGCCCGTCACAGCGGTCCGATGAGGACGCGGCCGGCGGACGGCGACCCATGGACGCGGGGCCCCGTCGACGGGCACCGTCGCCACGGCGTCGGTCGGGCGGACGGGGGCGCCCCGCCCGAGGTCGTGCCGTGGTCTGTCTCGCTAGGATCACCGCGGCGAGAGGAGACCACGGCATGGACGCAACGAGTGCGCCGCCACGGTCCCGGCCCCGCAACCGGCGGGCCGAGATCGCCCGGCACGCCGGTGAGCTGTTCAGCGTCCGCGGCTTCCACGCCGTCCGCATGGACGACATCGCCGAGGCCAGCGGGATCACTGCGCGGGCCCTCTACCGCCACTACGCCAACAAGCAGGCCCTGCTCTCGCACGTGGTGCTCGAGGACCAGCAGCACGTCGTCGACACGATCACGGCACTGGTCGCACAGCCGCCCGAGCAGCGCGACCTCGACGCCACCCTCACCACACTCACCGAGGCCGCACTCGACAGCCGCCGGCTCTCGCTGCTGTGGCAGCGCGAGGCACGCCACCTCGGCAGCGACGACTTCCAGCTGGTCCGGGACCGGACGCTGTGGATCGCGCGGCAGCTCGGCGAGCTCCTGCTGGTCCCCACGCGCGGCGACCTGGCCCGCGACGTCACCGACATCCGCAGCTGGGTGATCGTCAGCATCATCTCGGGGGCCGGGTTCTACGACAGTCCCCTGCCCCGGCACCGGCTCGCCGGCGAGCTGGCCGCGGCGAGCAGGCGGGTGATCACCGCCCCCGCTGCGCCCGCCGCGGACCCCCCTGCGGACGAGTCCGACCGCACGCCGACCTCCCGTCGCGAGCAGCTCGTCTCCGCGGCGGCACAGGAGTTCCGGGCCAAGGGCTTCGCCGGCGTGAGCATCGACGACATCGGCGGCAGGGTCGGCATCGTCGGCCCCGCCCTCTACCGCTACTTCGACACCAAGGCCGAGATCCTGGCCGCCGCCGCCACCCGGTGGCACGAGTGGCTGGCACTGGAGACGACCCGGGCCCTGCGCCGCCCCGGCGGCGACGACGACGTGCTCCGGCTGCTGGTCGAGGGCTATGTCCGCGTGGCGCTCGAGGCGACCGACCTGCTCGCCGTGTGGCTGAACGAACGCCTCTACCTCCCCGACGCGACCCGCGAGCGCCTCGACCGCATCCAGGCCGACTCGCTGGCGGAGTGGCAACGGTGGCTGTCCGCCGCGCGCCCCCGGCTCCCCGACGCCGACGCCGCGACGCTCGTCACGACCGCGAAGACGATCATCGACGACTGTGCGCGGATCCCGCACTTCCGGCCCTACCCGACGGTGGCGGGCGAGCTCGCCGGCGCCGCCCTGACCGCACTCGGACTGCCCGTCGGTCACGGAGACACCGGGACGTAGGACGGCCGGTCGAACGCCACCGCCTCCCGGGAGCGCGTCGCGGCGTCCGGGCCGCAGCCGGTCCGACCCCGCACAGCCCCACGTCCGCGGGAGGCCCCGTCCGGCACCGCCGGAGACGAACGGGCCGACGGGGCGCCACGCCACCGACCCGTCGGACGACTACGGGACCGCCGACGCCTGGCCGGCCGTGGCGTGACCACGCCCGTGCGGCTGCCGCTCGCGGAGCGAACACAGCAGCCCGTGGAAGGCGTTCCAGACGGCTTCCCCGTCCCCCGCACGCCCGGACTCGGCCAGCCACAGAGCGGACTCGTTCATCGCGCCGGACAGCAGGCGGGTCAGCGGCTCGACGGGCTGGGACACGATCACCCCGTCGTCGACGAGCTGCTGCAGCGACTCCGCCAGATGACGCGCGGAGGTCTGCTCGTCCAGCCGGCGCCACTCCGACCAGCCCAGGACGGCGGGCCCGTCGATGAGCATGATCCGCGACAGCTCCGGGTCGTTGGACACCGAGAGGAACGCCCGGCAGCCGGCGACGAACGAGGTCCAGGGGTCCGCGTCGGAGGAGACCGATGTGGACACCCGGTCGGCCACCTCCGCCTGGACCTGGGCCAGGACCTCGCGGAACAGGCCGATCTTGCCGTCGAAGCTGTGGTAGAGGGCGCCCTTGGTGACGCCCGCGGCGGCCACGATCTCGGCCAGTCCGACCGCGCCGTAGCCACGCTGCGCGAACAACGTCCGCGCCTCGTGGATCAAGGCCTTCCGCGTCTGCTCCCGTTGCCGGATCCGCACTCCGGTCATGGACCCTCCCGAACTCATGTACCGGCGGTATGTGAATACGCTACGGTCTTCTCGTACGTACCGATGGTACGCCAAATCCTCCCTAGGAGTCCTGTCATGACCACCGTCGCGCCTCGCGAGCAGCGCGCCGGTACCCGCGAATGGCTCGGCCTCGCGGTACTGGCACTGCCCACCCTCCTCGTCTCGATGGACGTCAGCGTCCTGCACCTGGCCGGCCCGGCCATCACCCTGGACCTCGGCGCCACGGCGCAGCAGATGCTGTGGATCATCGACGTCTACGGCTTCATGATCGCCGGCCTGCTGGTCACGATGGGCAGCCTGGGCGACCGCATCGGGCGCCGGAAGCTGCTGCTCATCGGGGCGGCCGCCTTCGGCGTCGCGTCGATCGTCGCCGCGCTGGCCACCACGCCGGGGGCACTGCTGATCAGCCGGGCCGCCCTGGGCATCGCCGGCGCGACCCTGATGCCCTCCACCCTGTCGCTGATCAGCGCGATGTTCGCCGACCCGCGCCAGCGGGGCATGGCCATCGGACTGTGGGTCACCATGTTCTCGGTCGGCATCGCACTCGGACCGGTGATCGGTGGTGCACTGCTGCAGGTCTTCTGGTGGGGATCGGTCTTCCTGATCGCGGTCCCGGTCATGGCGCTGCTGCTCGTCGCCGGGCCGCTGCTGCTGCCGGAGTACCGCGCCCCGGAGGCGGACCCGATCGACCTGGTGAGCGTCGCCCTGTCCCTCGGCGCGATCATGCCCGTCGTCTACGGCCTCAAGGAGCTGGCGGTCGGCGGCAACACCGTCGTCGCCACGGTCGCGATCGTCGTCGGCGCGGCACTCGGCTACGTCTTCGCCCGCCGGCAGCGTCGCCTGACCACACCGCTGATCGACCTCACCCTGTTCCGCAGCCCTGCGTTCAGCACCGCGGCGGTGGCGATGCTGATGGCGATGTTCGTCGCCGGTGGCACCTACCTCTACGTCACCCAGTACCTGCAGCTGGCCCAGGGCCAGTCCCCCATGACGGCCGGCCTCTGGCTGCTCCCCGCGGCACTCGGCCTGATCGTCACCTCGATGGCCGCCCCGGCCCTGGCCGGTCGCTTCGCCCCGGCACACATCGTCGCCGGCGGTCTGCTGATCTCCATCGTCGGGCACCTGATGCTCGCCACGGTCGGCCCCGACAGCGCCCTGTGGGTGGCCGTGGTCGGCTTCAGCCTGACCTACGCCGGTGGCGGGCCGCTGATCGCCCTGGGAACCGACCTGATCGTCGGGTCCTCCCCGCCGGAGAAGGCGGGCTCCGCGGCCGCGATCTCCGAGACCAGCACCGAGCTCGGCATGGCACTCGGCGTCGCCGTGCTCGGTGCGCTCGGCACGTTCGTCTACCGGACCCAGCTCGCGGACGCACCGGTCGCGGGTGGCACCGACACCTTCGCCGGCACCGTCGAGGCCGCCGGAGGACTGCCCGGTGCCGAGGGCGCGGAGCTGGTCGCGGCCGGAACCCAGGCCTTCACCTCGGCGCTCTCGACGATCGGCCTCGTCAGCGCCGTGCTCTCCGCGGTGATGGCCGTGGCCATCGTGCTCGGGCTGCGCAGCAGGACTCCTGGGTAATCCGCCCCGGACACGTGATCGGGCACAGCGTCGGCGAGCTCACCGCCGGCTGGGCCACGGGGTGCCTGGCCCTGCCGAGCTCATGCGGGTTAACGCCCGCCGGGGACGGGCCATGCTCGACCAGCCGGCGACCGGCTCGATGGCGCGGCGCACGCCGACCGGGCGACCGTCGTCGGGCTGCTGCGGGACCATCCGGAGCTGGAGATCGCCGCGCACGACGGCCCGTCCAACACCGACCCCGGAGAGTGGGTACGTCCATGACGGAGTACGGCCTGAAGCGACACTTCGACAGCAGGGCGGCCCGCCTGCTCGGCGGCCTGGTGGTCCAGGTGCACCCGCCGTTCGACCTCGACGGCTACGTGGCCGAGGTCGGGGCGCTGGTGCCCCCGCTCGAGCTGAAGGACCGCGTCCGGGTCCTGTCCGACGGCCTGCGCACCAGGCTGCCCGAGGACTGTCCGCAGGCACTCGCGATCCTGCTGTCGGTCCTCGGCGACGAGCTCGGCGAGGGCGAGGGCATGTTCAACACCAGCTGGTACCTGATGCCGGTGGCCCGGTTCGTGGAGGACCACGGCCTCGGTCATCCGGAGGAGTCGCTCGACGCGATCGAGCAGATCACCCGCAGGCACACCGGCGAGTACGCGATCCGTCCCTACCTCGACCGCCACCACGACGCCACGATGGACCGCGTGCGGTCCTGGGCGGGGTCCCCCAGCCTGAACGTCCGGCGTCTGGCGAGCGAGGGCATCCGGCCGCGGCTGCCGTGGGCCCGGACCCTGCACCGGTTCGTCGAGGACCCCGCTCCGGTGCTGGAGGTCCTGGAGGTGCTGCGCTCGGACCCGTCGCCCTACGTCCGCAAGTCCGTCGCGAACAACCTCAACGACATCGCCCGCGACCACCCGGACGCCGTGCTGGAGGTGCTGGAGCGCTGGGCGGTGGAGAGCCCGACCCCGGAGACCGCCTGGATCAGCAGGCACGCGCTGCGCGTGCTGGTGAAGAACGGGGACCAGCGGGCGCTCGCCCTGTCCGGCGTGACCGGCGGGGAGCACGTCCGGGCCGACCGGCTGGTGCTCAGCCCGGCCACCATCCGGCTCGGCGAGTCGGTCACCCTGCGCGCCGAGATCCGCAACACCGACCGGCGGGCGCACACCGTCGCCGTCGACTACGTGGTGCACCACGTGCGGGGCAACGGGCGCACCCTGCCCAAGGTGTTCAAGCTCGCCGCGGTCGAGCTCGGGCCCGGTGAGAGCCGCGTGCTGGAGAAGCGTCACCCTGTCCGTGAGGTCACGACCCGCCGCTACTACCCCGGCACCCACGTCGTCGATCTCCAGGTCAACGGGCGGGTCGTCACCGGCGACGGATTCGAGCTCGTCACATGATCGCCCCCCGCACGGTCACCGCCGTGGCCCCCGTTCGTCGCCGACCACCGCATCGACGGGGTGGGGGTGCTGCCGGCGGCGGCACAGATCGACCTGATGCCGCAGGCCGTCGGCGCCGGGTGGTCGCCGCCATGGAGGCCTCCACCGGAGGGGAGACCCCGCTGTCGGTCCTGGACGGGTGGCGCGCGACGAGCGGGATCGCCTACGGGAGCGGCACCGGGTGATCCGCTCCCTGCGCCGCGACGGCGACCCGCCGTTCGGGGTGCCGCGCCCCGCGGCCGCCGCGCCGGGCGCCGTCGTCGACCCGCGGACGCTGGTCCTGGGTGAGGTCCCCGGGCCCGCGGAGCCGGCCGGACGTCTCGGCCCCGACGCCGTTGCCGACGGGACGTTGCGGTCCCGGCTGGCCGACGACCCGCCGGGGCTGGTCGTGTACGCCCCGGCCGGTGGCGGGGACACCGGTCGGCGCACCGCGCGGAGATCCGGCCGCGGGCCGACCGTCACTCAGACGGTGGCGTCCTCGGCGTAGAGGGCGGCGAACCCGGCCGTGGGTTCGATGGGGGTGATGACGTCGACCAGGACACCGTTCGGGTCCGCGACGATGAAGTGTCGCTGCCCGGGCGGTTCGTCCCGCAGCTCGAGCTCGGCGGGCACGCCGCCGTCGAGGACGACCCGCTTCCACTCGTGGCGGGCGTGCGTCCGCCGTTCGTAACGACGACAACGGCATGAGCGGGCCTCACGATTCCGGCGGTGGACCGGCCAGCTCGGCAAGCAGCAGGTCCACCCGAGCGGCGCGGATCAGGCGCATTCGTTCGAGTCCCTCGATCCCTCGCGCCGAAGGCTCGTCGGTGTCCCAGTTGCGGACCTCGGTGTCCCCGCCGTCGACGTGTGCCTCCCGGCCGAGGGTGACCACGAGGTCGACGCGCCGGAGCAGCTCAGGATCGATCGGCGTGGGCGTCTCACCGGTGATGTCCGCACCGGACTCGTCCAGTACCTCACGGACAGGGCCTTGACGGCAGTGCCCGGGCTGGTGCCGGCGGAGTGGACCTCGACCCGGTCCTGGGCAGCGGCCCGCATGAGGCCGGCAGCCATCCGGGACTTGCCGCCGTTGCGGACGCAGACGAACAGGACCGAAGGGATAGCGGTCACGACGGTCCCGCCCCCGCTGTGCCACCGGTCAGCTCGCCCAGCAGCGCACGGACCCGGGCGTCGATGTCGTCGCGGATCGGCCGTACCTCGTCGACCGTCCTCCCGGCGGGATCGTCGAGCTGCCAGTCGAGGTAGCGCTTGCCCGGGAACACCGGGCACGCGTCGCCGCAGCCCATGGTGATCACGACGTCGGCGGCGCCGACGGCGTCGGTGGTCAGGCGCTTCGGGATCTCGGTGCCGAGGTCGATACCGATCTCGGTCATGACCTCGCGGACCGCGGGGTTGATGCTCTCGGCCGGAGCGGAGCCGGCGGAGCGGACACGGACGGTCCCGGCGGCGTGGTGGTCCAGCAGGGCGGCGGCCATCTGGGACCGGCCGGCGTTGTGGACGCAGACGAACAGGACTTCGGGGATGGCGTGGGCCATCAGGTGCTCTCCTGGGATCGGTGGTCCGGGGGTGGGGTCGATGTCAGACCGGGGCGGGCAGCAGCTCGTCGACGAGTTGGCGGACCCGCTGCTCGATGGCGTCCCGGATCGGACGGACGGCGTCGAGGTCGAGACCGTCCGGGTCGGCGATGTCCCAGTCCTCGTAGCGGCGGCCGGGGAAGATGGGGCAGGCGTCGCCACAGCCCATCGTGATCACCGCGTCGGCGGCCCGGACGATCTCGTCGGTCCACGGTTTCGGGAACTCGGAGCTGATGTCGATGCCGACCTCGGCCATGGCCGCCACGGCGGCCGGGTTGACCGTGTGCGCAGGGGACGAGCCGCCCGACCAGCCGATGGCCCGGTCCCCGGTCAGGTGTGTGAAGAAGCCGAGGGCCATCTGTGACCGGCCGGCGTTGTGGGTGCAGAGGAACAGCGCGACCGGTCGTCCGTCGTCGCCATCGCCCTCGACCCGTGCCAGGGCCCGCAGCCGCTGGCGTGCGAAGCGCTCGGCCAGCAGCGGCAGGAAGTTCAGCACGACCGCGCGGCCGGCGAACTCGCCGTAGGACGAGTGCAGGAACCGCTCGATGGTCTCCCTGCCGAACGTGTCGTCGAACTCCCGGGCCAGGTTCGTCGCCGCAGTGGTCAGGGCGAGCTGCTGGTCGATCGAGAGGGTGTCGCGGTGCCACGGACCGGTCATGGCGGGCCTTCTTCCTCGACGGGCGATCGTGGTGTGGACGTGGTGGGTCAGGTGCGGGACACCGCATCGGGCCGTGCCGGGAACAGGCGACGGCGGAGCCACAGGGAGACGTAGACCAGCCCGACCAGCACCGGCACCTCGATCAGCGGCCCGACGACGCCGGCGAGCGCCTGCCCGGAGGTCACGCCGAACGCCCCGATGGCGACGGCGATGGCGAGCTCGAAGTTGTTGCCGGCGGCGGTGAACGCGAGGGTGGTGGTGCGCTCGTAGCCCATGCCGACGGCCCGCCCGAGAGCGTAGGAGCCGGCCCACATCAGGGCGAAGTAGGCGAGCAGCGGCAGCGCGATGCGGGCCACGTCGAGGGGCTGTGAGGTGATGGCCTCGCCCTGCAGGGCGAACAGCAGCACGATCGTGAACAGCAGGCCGTACAGCGCGAACGGCCCGATCCGGGGAAGGAACTTCCCCTCGTACCAGTCACGCCCCTTGGCCCGCTCCCCCAGCTTGCGGGTGAGGTAACCGGCGAGCAGCGGGATGCCGAGGAAGATCAGCACGGACGTGACGATCTCCCCCGTGGAGACGTCGAGGTCGGTCACCGGCAGGCCGAGCCATCCGGGCAGGACCGAGAGGTAGAACCATCCCAGCACGCCGAACATGACGACCTGGAACACCGAGTTCAGCGCGACCAGCACGGCGGCGGCTTCGCGGTCACCGCAGGCGAGGTCGTTCCAGATGATCACCATGGCGATGCACCGGGCGAGCCCGACGATGATCAGACCCGTCCGGTACTCGGGCAGGTCGGGCAGCATCAGCCAGGCCAGCGCGAACATCAGCGCCGGGCCGAGGACCCAGTTCAGCAGCAGCGAGGTCAGCAGCAGCCTGCGGTCGCCGGTGACGGTGTCGAGGCGGTCGTAGCGGACCTTCGCCAGCACGGGGTACATCATGATCAGCAGGCCGAGCGCGATCGGCAACGAGACGCCGTCGACAGCCAGGGCGTCCAGCGCCGGGGCGAGCCCGGGGACCAGGCGGCCGAGCAACAGGCCGGCCGCCATCGCCGCGATGATCCAGACCGGCAGGAAGCGGTCCAGGGTCGACAGCCGGGCGACGACAGCGGCACCGTCGTCGGTGGTGTTCTGGGTGGTCACGTCAGTCCTCGTACGTCAGTTCGCAGGTGCGGTGGATACAGGGGCCGTGTGGGTGTCGGCGGCGGGACCGAGCAGGCCCGCGAGACGACCGAGAGCGGCCGGGACCGTGCGGTAGTAGATCCAGGTCCCCCGGCGCTCCCCGGTGATCAGACCCGCCTCGCGCAGCACCCTGAGGTGGTGCGAGATCGTCGGGCCGGACACCTCGAACACGCCGGACAGGTCGCACACACACGCCTCGCCCCCCGCGTGCGAGGCGATCAGCGACAGCAGCCGCAGGCGTACCGGTTCCCCGAGTGCCTTGAACACTCGTGCGAGTTCGGTCGACTCCGACTCGTCGAGGGGGCGTTCCACGAGCACCGAGCGACAGATCGGCTCCTGGTTCGACACTCGTCTATTTTGATCAGCATCGAATCCATGGGTCAAGTGAACAGATGGGGTCGGACCGGGTCGCCGCCGTCAGCCCCCTCGACGCGGCAGGGTCCCACCGGCCAGAGCGGCGGCGACCACCGCGGCTCCGGCGAGAACGACGAACACCTCGGGATAGCCGCCCAGCGGACCCGCGAGTGCGCTCCCCGCCCAGGGGGAGATCGCCACGGCGATCATGACGGGTGCGGACAGGATCCCGTTGAGGCGGCCGTAGGCGCGCGGGTGCCAGCGGTCCGACAGCGCGGTGGCCTGCAGGAGGGTGAAGATCCCGCGGGCGGCGCCGGCGAGCATCGCTGCTGCGATCAGTGCCCACACCGGCCCCGGCAGGACGGCGAGCAGGATCGTGGTCGTGCCGAGTGCGGCCATCACGGCGATGCTGCGGCCACGGACGGTGCTGCGCCGGACGAGGGGGCCGTAGCCGAGCCTGCCGAGGACCTGTCCGAGTCCGCCCAGACCCAGGGCCCAGGCGGCGAGATCGGTCGACATCCCGCGGTCGAGCAGGAGTGGTACCTGGTTGACCGTGACGGCGAAGCTGGTGAACCCGCCGAGAGTGACCACCACGACCAGCAGCCCGAACGCCCTGCTGTGCCGGATCCGTGCCGGATCGTCGTCGACGACCGCCGGAGCGGCGCCGTGGTGGACGGGATCGGCGACCGGCTCGGGCCACGAGCCGCGCAGCCCGAACAGGTGCGCCGGAATCGTGACGACCCCGAGGACGACGGCGAGGACCACGTAGGTCTCCCGCCATCCGAACCGCTCCAGCAACGCCGCGGCGAGCGGGGCGAACACGGTGCTGGCCAAACCCGCGACCAGGGTCAACACGGTCAGCGCACGAACCCGGTCCGAACCCCACCACCGGGTCAGGGCCGCGAACGCCGGCGGGTAGAACGTCGCCGCCTGCGCGGTCCCGGCCAGCAGCCACGCCGCCACGAAGGCCGGGAACGATCCGGCCGCGGCGATCAGGAGAGTGGCCGGCACGCCGACGACCGCGCCCGCGGTCATCACCCAGCGGGGACCGTGACGGTCCAGCACACGCCCGACCGGGATCCCGACCAGCGCGGAGACCACCAGCCCCGCGGAGAACGCCGCGGTGACCGACGGGACGGACCATCCGGTGTCGGCCGCGATCGACGGCGCCAGCACGGGGAAGGCGTAGTAGAGCACGCCCCAGCTGGTGATCTCGGTGACGCACAGGACCGCGAGGACCCGCCACCGGCCACGGGACGTCAACCCTCCGCCGGACCGCCCACCGCGACGGCGAGCGGGCCGGGTCGTCGTCTCGTCGGAGGTCACGACGAGGAGGCCCCCGGCCGGGTCCGGATCAGGGACGGCGGGACCGCAACAACCGCTACCCGATGCCGTCGCGGCGTCCGACTCGTCGGCGTCGAACAGTCCCGCTCCCCCGCAGACACCGGTCTCGTTGAGCACCAGCTCCACCCGTGCGGCAGCCTCGTGATCACCGATCAGGGCGTCGGCGATCGATCGGACCTGCTCGTAGCCGGTGCGGGCCAGGAACGTCGGTGCGCGCCCGTAGCTCTTCATCCCCGCCAGGTAGAACCCCGGTTCGGGGTGCACCAGCTCGGCGGCACCGTGCGGGTACACGGTTCCGCAGGAATGCACGTTCGGGTCGATCAGCGGCGCCAGCCGGACCGGCGCCTGCAGCGTCGGATCCAGCTCGGTCCGCACCTCCGACAACCAGCCCAGCTCGGGCCGGAACCCGGTCAGCACGAGCACCTCGTCCACGCCGGACAGCGTGCGACCCTCGTCCGAGATCAGGACCACCGTCCCGTCGGCCACCTGCTCGATCCGCTCGGTGCGGAATCCGAACACCGGATCCACCAGCCCGGCTCCGACAGCCTCGGACGCCCGGACCCCGAGCGCCCCGCGAGCGGGAAGCTGATCACCCTCGCCACTGCCGAACACCTGACCGAAGCCCGGCCGGCGCAGCACCCACGAGATCCGGGTTCCCGGCTCCTCACGGGCGAGCTCCGCCAGGCCGGCCAACGCGGTCAAGGCCGAGTGCCCCGCCCCCGCGACGACGACGTGCCGACCGGCGTAGCGGGCCCGCTGCGCGGCATCGGTCAGGTCCGGGATCACGGCCCGCACCCGCTGCGCGACCTCCGCCTCACCGACCGCGGGCAGACCGTCACCGCCGAGCGGATTCGGGCTCGTCCAGGTCCCCGACGCGTCGATCACCGCTCGAGCCGCGATGCGCTGTCCGTCCGCGGTCCGCACGATCAACGGTTCGCTGTCGCGACCGGCGTCGACCACCCGGTCCCGGCCGCGGCGGGTCACTCCCACCACGCGAGCCCCGGTCCGCACTCGCTCCCCCAGAGCAGCGGCCAACGGCGCAAGGTAGCCCGCGACCCACTCCGCACCGGTCGGATACGCCTCGGGCTTCGGACCCACCCACCCGGTCGGGGCGAGCAGCCGCTCCGCGGCCGGGTCGATCAGCCAGCCCCACGGTGAGAACAGCCGGACATGGCCCCACTCCAGCACCGACGCTCCCGCGCTCGCCCCGGCCTCCAGTACGAGCGGCTCCACGCCACGTTCGGCCAGCTCGGCCGCCGCAGCCAACCCGACCGGGCCGGCACCGATCACCACGACCGGCAGCCCCGCACTCTCGCCCATCCCGCCTCCATCGATGTGTATCGATTAATCCGGCCGAATGTATCGACCCACATCGATGGACGCAACCATCGATCGTCGTCGATACTGGGTTCATGAGCGTGCTCCACACCGACTCGCAGGCAGCACAGCTCCCTGCGCACGACGCCACCACCTACGCGCACTGGTTCGCCTGCCTCGCCGAGCCGGTGCGGGTGCGTCTGCTGCACGCCGTCGCCACGGCCGGGAACCCGGTCCCGGTCGGCCGGCTCGCCGAGCTGGTGGGCATCAGCCAGGCGACCTGCTCGCACCACCTGCGCAAGCTGGCCGACACCGGCTTCGTCATCCTGCGCAAGGAAGGCACCACCACGCAGGTCACGGTCAATCCGCACTGCTGTACCGGCCTGCCTCACGCCGCGGACGCCGTCATGGGCCTGCTCGCCCCCGGCCCCTGCTGCCCGGACGACATCCCCGACGACGTCACCGTCCGCGCCATGGCCGACGACGACTGGGACCCGGTGCTCCGGATCTACGGCGAGGGCATCGCCACCGGGCACGCCACCTTCGAGACCGACGTGCCCGACCGCACCGACCTCGACGCCGGCTGGCTGCGCGAGCACCGCTGGGTCGCCGAGATCGACGACCAGGTCGTGGGCTGGACCGCCGTGCGCCCCGTCTCGACCCGGCCCGTCTACAGCGGCGTCGGAGAGACCTCGATCTACGTCGCCGACGGCTTCCGGGGCCGCGGCGTCGGCAGAGCACTCATCCGTCGGCAGGTCTGCGCCGCGGACGACGCCGGCCTCTGGACCCTGCAGACCTCGATCTTCCCCGAGAACCGCGTCAGCCTCGCTCTGCACCGCGCTGCCGGCTACCGCACCCTCGGCGTCCGCGAACGCATCGGACAGCACGACGGTCGTTGGCGGGACACCGTATTCCTCGAACGCCGCTCCGATCACCGCAGCTGACCAGCGAGATTCGCCGTCACAAGGCCGTCAGATCCACTGCGACGATCACGCGATTCATGGGAGAACGAGCACGTGGCCGACGACTCGGTGGGTAGGCGGATCGCCACTTACCGACGCCGGGACGGGCTCGGCCGGGCCGCGCTCGCCGGTCTCGTCGGACGGTCCGAGTCGTGACCCGGGCATCGGGCAGCGGATGCATGATCCAGTTGTGGCACATGCCCGGACACCGGCGCAGCTCGATCTCCTGCCCCGCCCGTTCGGCGTCACGCTGTAGCCGCCCGGCGTCAGCGAGGAGGAGGGCCCGGGTGCCGACGAAGGCGGCGATCCGGCCGAGTCCACGCAGGTCGGCGTCGACGGGACTGACCTCGGGATCGTCCAGGGCGGTCCCCGCCGCATACCAACGCCCGGCCCGGCGCAGCCCCTCGATCCCCAGCACCGGGTCGCCCGGCGCGGGCGGGGGCGGTGTGAACGCTGCGGCTCGACGGCCCCGATGGGCGTGACAGGAACAGGTCCGTGTCCTCTTGCTCGTCCCCCTCCTCCTTCCGGTACCGCTGACCGTCATGGCCGTGCGCCATGGCGCCATGGGGGCCACCCTGGGGGGCGCTCGTCGCCGTCCCGGTCACCCCGGGGCTGACCCGGCTCGGCCACGGCCCGTTCGTCACGGCGACACCGAGCCTGCAGACGGCGATGATCCTCGCCCAGGTGTTCCTCGCCCTGGTGATGGCCACCAACCTCGCGGTCGTGGCCGCCCTCGACCGGTGCGACGCCACAGCGGACCGCCGCCGGCACGACGATCTGGAGAATCTGCGCCGAGCCGCCGACACCGACGGGCTGACCGGTCTGGCCAACCGCCGCCGCCTCGACCGGGACCCCACCACAGCCGGACAATCCAGGGGCGTCCGCGGCGAGCCGTTGTCCCTGTTGATTCCCGACGTCGACGAGTTCAAGTCCTACAACGACCGCTTCGGCCACCCGGCTGGCGACCGCGTCCTCGTCGTGGTCGCCGCAGCGATCCGGTCGACGCTACGGACCCCGACCGACCTGCCGGCCCGCTACGGCGGCGAGGAGTTCGTCGTGCTGCTCCCCCACACCGGTCTCGCCGACGCGAGCCGGGTCGAGGCGCGGATCCGGCACGCGGTGGGGGCACTCGCCGTCATTCACGACAGGGCCGCCCGCGGCCCCCTGAGCATGAGCGTCGGGGTCGCGAGTGCGCGCCCCGACGACCAGCGGGCCGACCACTCCCGCCTGCTGACCGAGGTCGACCCGGCGCACCACCCCGCCGAGCGCGCAGGCCGCAACCGGTGAAGTGCGCCTGACCCGGCGTCGGCAGACATCCGCCGGGAACGTTACCTCCGCCCGGTGGCGGAGGTGATGGCGACCTCGACGGTCGGGTACCAGGTGAGCGCAGCCAACCTCCGCTGCGCGGCGGGCGACAGGAAACGCAGGTCGAAGGTCCCGGCCACGGCGAAGCCGATCCGACGACGGGTACAGGCATGAAGCGCGTGCGCGAGCGCCTCGGGGCCGCCTCGGCTGATCGTGTCCGACGCCGACACGTCGATGACGACGACGTCGAGCCGTCGGTGACCGGTCCGGGCCATCTCGATCTCCGCATCGAGGAGGCGCAACAACCGGCCACCGGAGGCCGAGTCGAGATGGCCCCGTGTCCGGATGACCGTCGTGCCGTCATGAGGGTGGGTCACGAACGGTCGCTCCGCGCCCGGTCGGGGCGGTGAGGTACGACCGCCGGGGGTCGCAGATCCGAGATTCTCCATGGTCGGCTCCCAGCACAGGTCCGTCGCGCGCGGAGCGCTCCGGGCGGAACGGCGAGCTTGTACTCGACCCGGTGCCGTGCAGCTACCCGAATCGTCGCGGCCCACACCTCACGGCACGAGCCCAGGACCACCCGGATTCCGCCCCGCCGCAACCCGCGACCGTGACGGGTGGCGAGATCGCCACGAGGTGGGTTTTCGGTGACCCGTCGCGGTTCGCGGGCCTGCTACCGCGCCGCACACGCGGTGCCGCCGAGCCGCACTCTGCGCGAACGTAGCCGAGGGCCCGGAACCCGATCCTCCATGTCCGTCCGCCGTGGGACTTCTCGCCCGCCGCGCCGCCTCGGCAGCGGCCACCAGCGGAACAGTGACCACGGATCCCACCGTCGTCACCTCCGACAACAAGGCCGACCAGCGGCCGGCCGAGCCCGGCGGCGACCGCGACGGTATTCCGTTGCCATGGAGCCAGGACGGCGCTGGGGCCGCCCCGCTGCACCACCGGTTCCTGCCGCGCCCCGGCACCTCGACCGGCGCCCGGTGACCGGATGCACCGCCGGTCCCGGCGATACTCCCCGCTGTCGCGGGTACAGGACGACGATGGGGACCAGGAGCCGGAAGCCCACGGGGGGGGGCGAGCCCGTCAGCACGCCGCCCGATCGGTCCGACGCCCGCGCCTGCGGTGCTCGGGCGGCACGAGACCGCCTCTTGCGTCGGTACAACGCCGGCCTGCATCGGAGCGCGACCCGGGATCACGACATGGACCGTCCTCCGGCTGTGGTGCGACGGTCCGGTCCGCCGCGTTCGGGATCTCTGCCGGAATCGACCTCGGCCGCAGGGACCCGGCGGTAGGTGACGATGGAAGACAAGCCGAATCCCGACCGCAGGACGTACTGGGGCGCGCGATATACCCGCGGCTGGTTCACGATGCTCGTCGGGGCACCCCTGGCGGTCGGCATCTACCTGTCGATCCTGCAGAACACGTCGGCATGGCTGGTGCTCGCGCCGATCACCGTGGTGATCATCGCAGCGCTGTGGCTGGTGCCGGTGGCGGTCGTCTCCGACAGGGGCGTCCGGTTCGTACTGTCGGGCACGGCCCTGCCCTGGTGCCGGGTGGCAGCGGTACTCGACCCACGCCCCGGGGACGAGGTGGTGCGGCTCGAGCTGACCGACGGGCGCATCGTCAGGGTGCCTGGCGTGCCGCCGAGCGCAGCACCCTACCTCCGGACGCTGCACTCCGGTGGGTCCTGAGCGCACGCGCCGCCACCCGCCGTCCGCTCCGCGTGGTACGGACTCGTACTGCCTGCAGCTCCGGAACACGCAGGGCTGCTGACGCGCCCTGCGCACGTGGTCAGGCAGTCGCCGGGCGTGGAGCAGTTCGCCCGGCGCCGTAGGTGAGGCGGCGCAGCAGGGCCTCGGCCGGCCCCCGCCGGCCCGCGCGATCCAGAGCAGCGGCGACGACCACGGTGGCCATCCAGGTGGCGACGGCGACCGCGGCAGCCGCGGCGGCGCCGAGCCGGCCGCCGAGGTCGAGCAACGCCGGCTCGGTGGCGACGAACCACAACGGCGACTGCGCGATGTAGAACGTCATCGACCGGCGACCGCAGGCGGCCAACGCGTTCGTGACCGGTCCGCGCCGCCGGCCGAGGCGGTCCGCCACGAGCGCGATCGCGGCCGTGAAGGCCAGCCCCCCGGCGACACCGGTCGCCGCGAACGTCGCCTCGGCCAGCACACCGGCCACGACCGAGTCCGGGGCCCACACACCCACCGCCTGCAGCGCGACCGGCTGCGCGCCCAGCACCGCCACCGGGAAACCGACCAGCACGACCCGGGTCAGGAGACGCCGGTAGCGGTCGGGTTGCTCGAGCAGCCGCATCCGGCCGGCCCAGACCCCGATCAGTACCGCGGGCGCGACGCTCAACCCGGCGAGGGGCAGCACCACGAGGGCAGACGCGCGCAGCACCGCGCTGTCGAGCAGGGTCGCCCCGACGGCCAGCGGAGCGTCCGCGGCGAACTGTTGCAGGGCAGTAGCAGACGCGACCCCGAACACGAGCGTGACCACGAACACCGTCCACAGCCGACGGCCCGACCAGG
Source organism: Pseudonocardia sp. 2-7 (assembly GCF_056341085.1). Taxonomy (NCBI): domain Bacteria; kingdom Bacillati; phylum Actinomycetota; class Actinomycetes; order Pseudonocardiales; family Pseudonocardiaceae; genus Pseudonocardia; species Pseudonocardia sp. 2-7. The sequence continues at coordinate 2,482,814 of NZ_CP094507.1, read as the reverse complement.
TCACCACACCGGCGAACAGCAGGGCGAACACGCCGTAGGAACCGATGATGTCACCGCTGTAGAGCAGGACGACGTGGGCGATGCCGAACACGACCAGCCAGGCACCGCGCCGCCGGATCAGCCGCCGCGCGTTCGCGGGGTCCCCGCCCGGGCCGGTCTGGCGCCGGGTCATCTGTACGAGGCCGTAGCCGAACAGGAGCCCGAACAGGGGCGCGGCCCGCCCGTCGACGACGGAGGTCAGGAGCCACTGCACGGCGACGTCCACCGGGCCGCCACCGGCAGGTCTGGCGAGCAGGTTCCCGCCCGCGTGCAGCATCCGGGAGTGGGCGAGGGCGATGAGCAGCAGCATCACCCCCCGCGCCAGATCCGGCGCCAGGAGGCGCTCCGAATCCGGTGTCGGGGAGACCCCACCGACCGCGGTCCGACGGGTTCGCGACATGGGACGCACGGTATTGATCTCATCCGATTCTGCGCATCGTTCCGGCGGAGGACCACGCCCCTACGAAGGGAGGAACGTCGTTCGCTCTTCGACCCACCTGTCATCGGCACACCGGCCCGGACGCCGCGCCGCGGTGCCTCGTCGCAACTGCACAGTCCTCGCCTCGGCCGTCGGCCTCTCGGGCCGGCCCCGCCCATCGTGGCCCTGTCGATCCGGAGAACGCCTGCTGTACTCGGCCGGTGCCGGCTCTCCCGCGGCGCCCGACGGTGGGCTGCTCCTCAGCCGCGTCGCACCGAGTCGCGGCGTCGACCGGCCCGGGTCCCGGTGCCGCGGTCCGTTCGAGCGCCGGGACAAAGGTCGGGGTGGTGGCCGGCCATGCCGGGGAGGCACGGGCCCGTTCGGGTCGCCGGTGCGGGCGAAGGCGGGCTGAACAGCAGGTTCTCCGAGTCCGGGTGACGGGAGACCTTCCGGATGGTGGGTAGCGCCGCAGCCGCGTCGGCTCCGCCGGCGAGACCACCGGGTTGGGAGCCCGGCCGGGCCACAGGGGGCAGACCGGTGAAAGCCCTGCGGTGGCCAGCGGCTTGTGCGGGTCGACCCCGATCCCCCGACGCGAGCATGCAGCTCGTACAGATGCTCGGCGAACCGACGCGACGATCAGGGTCCCATGACCGGTGACGACACGTACGACCTCGACAGGATTGCGGGGCCCGACGACGCTGAGCACAACTCCGGCCGAGCCGGTGGCGACCGGCAACGGGGCCCGGACGTCGGCGGCCATTGCGGCCGCGCGCCGAGGGATGGGCACGTGCGGCACGGTGCAGCCACGACTCGCGGACCGCAAGAATCCGAGCGGCGTCGGCGGGAGTGTGCAGCGGAGGCACTCCGACGCTCTCGTCCCTGGGCGGCACCGCTTCCCGAGCGAACGCCGGCTGCCCGCGATACCGAACCCAACCGCACCACACCGCGTTAGATTCACCCGAACGGCACACCTATCACGGAGCATGAGCCCTTGACCTCTTTGCGCGCCGTGGAGCGGCGTGCTCCGCGATACGGCCACAGTGGACTCCAGCATGATCATTCACGACGATCATCCGAGGATCACCGCTGTCGCCGTACCCATAGGTCAGACACAGAAAAGGCGGCACCACCCGGAAGTGATACCGCCCGTTTCCGACCGTCGGGACGACAGGATTTGAACCTGCGACCCCTTGACCCCCAGACAGACCAGAGCCCCGATGAGGAGTGACGGATAGCGGTATCTGCCCACGTCAGGGTAGGTGCGCGACCACGTCGACACGTAGCGGCCGACAGGCGCTCACAAGCGCCGCGCGCTCACACCGCACTCACCGGGGGCAGCCGTCCACATCGGACGCGACTGCTCCCCCACTCCCCATCGGGCACGGCCCTCCGGCCGGTGTCCGACACCGCCCGGAGGGCCTGACCCGATCCCCTGCCACGAACAGGAGACCGGCAGTCATGAACGCTTTCACACCCCATCCCCGGCACCGCGTCGGCGGCGCCCACCGCAGGACCCAGACGTGGCCGCCCACCCGCGCCCGCCGCGACCGGCTCGTCGTCGCCCTGGCCGTCACCGCCGCCGCCCTGTGCGTCCTGGCCGTGGCCCTGCTCGCCGCCGGAGCGGCAGCGTGACCGGCCCCGACGGCATCCGCGCCGCGACCGCCGACGTGCTGCACGCCGCACCGGCCGACAGCGGGTCCCCCGAGCCGCGCGACGGCGAGTGCTACCACTGCGGCATCGCCGACGACGAGGTCGTCCTGCTGGTCCACACCGGCCGCGGCGACCGCCTCCACGGCCACGACGAGTGCGGCGAGCCCGACGACTACCGGCCCGCGCCCGCCTGCACCGGACTGGCCGACTCGTGCGGTGCCGCGGAGGGCGTCCCGTGCGAGCCGTGGTGCTCCGCGACCGACCCGTTCGGGCACCTCTCGTGACCGGCCGCGAGCACGACGGCGACCGCGAGCGGGTCAGCGAGCACCGCTCCGGCGGACGCCGGTACCGCGTCCGCGAGTACGACTCCGGCGCGGTGATCGTCGAGCGCCTGGCGCCCGACGGCTGGCACCTCCTCGACGACGACGCTGCCGCCGCAGTCGTCGACCGGCTGCGCCGGGGCGAGCCCGGCACCGGCCAGTAGCAGCACTGCGGGGCGCTTCCGGGGACCGCTTCCGGGGGCGCCACGTCGTGTTTCCGCCGGTCGGCACGGTGTCGGCACGCGTGATTCCGGCAGCGCTTCCGCCGTGTCGACCGACACGGCGCCAACACGGCCGTGCCGACACGGCCCGAACCCCCGCTGACCTGGGCGGAAACACTGCCCGGCACCGCTTCCGGCGCCGTGTCGACACGACAGGCCGAAATCACGCCGGATGCGCCCGTTCCGCGGTGCGACGTGCGGAAACACCCCGACACGGAAGCGGTGCCGACACAGCACCCGACACAGCACCGCCGCCCCGGAGAGGACCGACCCGATGAGCGCCTGGTGGTGGGTGGCCCTGGTCGCCGCGGTGACGCTGCCGGTCGTCGTCGCAGCCACCGGCAGCCCCACCCGGCCGTGCCGGGCCTGCCGCGGGATCGGCACGGCCCGCGGCGACGGCGGCCGGTGGGCCCAGCACTGCACGTCGTGCTCCGGATGGGGGCAGGTCGAGCGTGACTCCCGCGTGATGCTCCGCCAGGCGACCGGCGGGCGCCTGTTCCCCGACGCCCCGTGCGAAGGGCGCCGGTTCGGCGGGAACGCCCCGTTCACCGCGGGGTGGCCGCGGCGGCTGCGCCGGGCCGCCCGCAGGCGGCGGCGGGCGCGGCGGAGCCGGTAGCGTCCGCACCGTCCGGCTGCGCTCCCCCGCGGCCCGCCCGACCGACCCTGGGGAGCCGTCATGCCCGACCAGTCCATGCCGCTGCACACCGCCACCGCAGTCCTGCGGGGCGTAGGCGGCGTCACGACCCGCGACGACCGCGACCGGGCCACAGCACGGGTGCTGGCCGCCCTCGACCGCCAGCACCTCGTCGCGATCTGGGCGCGCAGGTTGCTCGACGCCTCCGACGACGCGACCGCCGACCGGGCGCGGCGGCGGCTGCGTGAGGCGCTGGACGGGCTGGGGCGCTGACGGCTACAGCGGCCGGTGATCAGGCCCCTCGGGCTGGCCCGGCGGCACCGCGGGCTGCACGATCGCCGGGGCGGACGGAGGCGGGTCGTCCCACATCCACTCGACCTGGTCGCGGACGGGGCTGATGAGACCGACGATGACCGTGATCACGAGCACCCAACCCGGATTGCGCTCCGCCCAGCCGTTCAGTCCGCCACGTGCTGCCGCAGCACGGGCCTCCGCCAGCGGCTCGCGCATTGCCTCTGTTAGCGCACGAAGATCCTCCGGGGTGAGGCGTGCGGTGACCTCTGGCAGCGACAAGCCTGGCCCATGGACCGCCGCAGCGGTCGGGCTACTGGCGGTCGCGCTGACCTCCGCGACGCCAGCGTGTCCCTCGGCTCGCCCGCGTCCGCTCGACGTCCGCGTTGGCTTCAGTGCGAGCGCCCACTGTTCTCGCAGCTCTGGCCGGTCCTGCAACCATGCGGACAACTCCCGAGCCGTGCGATCTACCGATGCAAGCAGGTCACTCCGGCGGATGATCTCCGTGAACTGCTCGGCCACCTCCTCCATCCGCTCGACCATCCCGGACGCTGCGATAGCCGCCGAGATCTGCGCGGCAGCCTGCTCCAGATCCGCGAACGATTCGTTGCGGGCAGGGTCATAGGCGATGTTCTTCCAGGCGTCCGCGATGGGAACGCGAGGCGCGGTGGCGTCGGTCATGTCGAAGACACTGCCAGCAGCCACCGACGTTGCATCGCCCTTCTCGGGTCGGCCACGTAACTACACGCGGGCCGCCCTCTCAGCCCTGCTCCGCCCGGGTCTCGCGCGCGTTGTCCCGCGCACGCTTCGCCGCATGCTTGGTCGCGATCTGGACGTCCTCGATCCTGCCCTCCCACTCCGTTCGGTCGTCCTCGGTGAACCGCCCGACCGGCATCCGCTGGGCCAGGGTCTGCAGCTTGGTCGCCAACACGTGGGCGTCCATCGTCGACTTCTCCAGCTCGTCAGCGCGCTGCGTCGCGGTCTTCTCGGGCTTGCCCTTGGTCGTCATGGGCCCATAGTGACTTGCATCGCCGCCCGGCGGCCGGTGCTACTGCCGGCCTTTCTGCGACTGCACGGCGCGGGTCGGTGACCTGCACGTTCACACCCGGCACGCTGGACACCATGACCAGCACCCGCCCGCCCCGCGACCTCCAGTTCAAGGCGGCCCCGGCCCTGCTCGAACCGCGACCGGGCACGGTCACCGGCACCGACGACGGCACCCCCACCGACGAGGGGCAGGGCATCGTCACCGGCCTCGCCGCCGTCACCGGCGTCCGAGACGACGTCGGCGACATCATCGAGCCGGGCGCGATGGCCCGGACCCTGCGGGAACGCACCCCGCAGATGTGCGTGGCCCACGACTGGGGGCGCGTCGTCGGCAAGGTGCTCGCCGCCGTCGAGCTGCTGCCGGGCGACCCGCGGCTGCCCGCCACTGCCCCGGACGGCTCCCCGTGGCCGCCGGAGGCGGGCGCCCTGTGGTTCCGCGCCCGGTACATTCTCGCCACCCGCGAGGGGCGGGAGGCCTACGAGATCGCGAAGGCGTTCGGCCCGCAGCAGGGCTTCAGCATCGGGTACAAGGTCACCGCGAACGGCGCCCGCCACCGGGCCGGGACCCGCACGATCACCGACCTCGACGTCTACGAGATCAGCGCGGTCCTGCACGGCGCGAACCGGCTCGCGACCCAGCTCAGTGTGAAGGCCGCCGCCGCGGCGACGTTGGAGTACAAGGCCACCAGCGGCACCGGCACGGTCGCGATGGCCGCCCCCCGCGCCCGCGGCCCGTACCGCGTGCCGGTCGCCTGCGACATCTGCGGCGGCTCGGCGGGGGCGATGTCCGGCCCGCTCGGTGCACAGCTCGCCATCATCTGTCGGGACTGCGCCGTCGCGGTCGACGAGATGATCGCCGGGCGGGCCGTGCTCACCGATGAGCACCTGGCCGCCGCCGACGACGTCGAGCCTCCGCCCGCCAGCCTCGACGCCTACGCTGCCGCGATCGACAACGAGCAGGGGTACGAGCTGCTGCCGGACGGCGACCTGCTGCAGGCGGGCGAGGACGGCGGCGAGCAGACCGGCCAGGCGTGGCGGCCGGGCCGGACGGCGTCGCCGTACTAGCCCCGATTGCGCCGAACGGTCGCGAACCGGACAAGCCGCCGGACGTCTTGCAAGACATGCGCCCCCAGCTCCCCGCCCGCGCCCGCCGCGCCGTCGGCATCGCCGCCGCCGTCCTCGGCGTGCTCGCCGCGACCACCGCATGTCAGGAGGCCGCCGCCAGCCCTGCGCCGCGGCCGACGATCCCGCCGCTGCCGACCATCTCCATCCCGGCCCCGCCGACCGTGCCGGGCACCCGGCCGAATACCGGCAACATCGTGCTGACGTGCACTCAGATCGGGACGTCGAAGCAGTACCTGTGCACCCAGACCGGTACCGCAGCGCCGCCGGTCGCGCCGCCGCCCGTAACCGTCCCGACGACGCAGCCGCCTCCGACCCCGACCGATCCGCACACCTTCCCGCCGGTCACGCCGCCCAGCACCTATGACCCCTCGCCGCCGCCGACGATTGACCCGCCCATGACCACCACGCCGCCGGTGACGACGCCCCCGGAGCCGGAGCCGCATGCGCCGACCACCGCTCCCACGGAGATCGCACCCGGCCCGGCCGCCTGAGTGCGGGCAGCGGGAGCGCCGGTCAGCCCTCGACCCGCGCTCCCGCTGCCGCGGCGGGGCCCATCGCTCTCTGCGCTACCGCCCGGACCGCCATCGCCGACCAGGACGCCGCGCGCCGCGGCCGGTGCCCCTCCGCGTCGAGGGTGGCGGCGATCTCGCGGTAGGACGCCCCCTCGCCGCGCAGCTCGACGACGCGGGCCACCGCTGCCTGCTCGTCGGCGCGGGGCCCGGCGTCGCGGGCGCGGCCCTTGCCGGTCGCCTGGTAGCCGTAGGCGTAGGACCCGGTGGCCTTGCGGCCGGTCGCGGCCTTGGCCCGCATCCCGTCGCGCATCCGCTTCACGGCGGTGTTCTTCTCGTACTCGATCACCGCACCCATCACCTGCCGGATGAGGTTGCGCGACGGGTCCTCCGGATCCTCGGCGTGGACCTCACCGGACGTCGCGGTCAGGACCCGGCCGCCAGCGCGCCACACGACGGCGAGCGCGGCTTCCTGCACGGTGAGCTTGCGGGCGAACCGGTCGAGGTCGGCGATCAGGATGGCGTCGGCGCCGTGGCCGATCTCGGCGATGGCCGCTTCCAGCCCGGGGCGGTCGATCACGTCGAGGGTGCCGGAGCGTCCCTCGTCGCGGTGCCAGGCGGTGATCTTCAGCCCATGGGTGCGGGCGTACTGGCGGATGGCCGCCTCCTGGCGGTCCAGGCCCCAGGCGTCGATCTGGCCCGCGCTGGACACTCGCATGTAGGCGACAACCGGCGTACCCCTCATGACCTGCACTGTAACAGAACCGGGCGGATTCTTTACGACCGGAGTCGTGTCGAGCAGCCCCGACGCCTCGATCTCGCGCTCGACGACCGGCAGCAGAGCCGCCACCCGGGCCAGGTCCACCGTCGTCACCGCCCCGCCTCCCGCTCCGCCCGTCGCTGCGCCGCCGCATCCCGGCGCCGCTCCGCCGACCGCCCCGCCGTCCACCGGGCTCGCGCCTGCTCCGGCGTCGCCACCGGGTCCGGGTCGTACTCGCGGCGCGGCTCGCCCGCCCTGCCGTCGCGGCGCGGCACCCGCGGCGGCGACCGGCGCACCCCGACCGGCAGCAGCGCCGGGCGCGGCGGGCGGCCCGCGTTCGCGCGCTCGTCGTGGCGTCGCACGCGGGCGGCCAGGGCGGCGACGTCGTCGCGTGCGCGCTCGCGCCGGGCCTGCTCCGCAGCCGTCGCCCGCACCGCGCGCAGCCGGGCCAGCGTGATCGTCCGGCGGCGGGCCATCTCCGCGGCGAGCACGTCGACCGTGCGCAGGTGCTCAGTTGCGGCGGCGACGTCGCGGGCCAGCGCGGCCCGGTCGGCGGCGAGCACGCCCGGGGAGACGGGCACCATGACCGGGGCCGCCGGATCGGCCAGGCGGTCCAGGTCGACGACGAGCACGCTCAGGCTGCGCCGTCGCCGTCCGGCTCACCGGACGACCGGGCCGCCATCAGCCACCCGGGCCGGGACGCCACACCGATGCCCGGCAGCGGCGGCGGCACCGCGCCCGGCTCGTCGAGCGACCCCCACAACGACCGGCCGTCGGCACGCCCCGCGTAGTCGCCGGTCGGCGGGCCCCATCCGGTACTGCCGTCCTGGGCCGCGTCCGGGTGCGGGATCGCCTCGCCGGGCGCGAAGTGGTCGGCCCGCGCAGCAGCGCTTCCCAGGTGCGGCCAGGTGGCGTCGGCTGCGCTGTGCGAGTGCTCGGTCATGGCCCCAGGGTCGCGCGGTCGGCGGCCGGGCGCCCGGAGGCGCGTCGGCCGGTCCTGGATGGTGTGCGCGTCGAGCCCGGCTGCCGCGGCAGCCGGGGTCGTCGCCCACACCGGCCAGCACACCAGCCCGCCGTGCGGAGCGGAGCCGGTCCGGGCGGGCCGGTCGCGATCGCGAACCTGCACCGCCGCCACCTGACCGAGACGCAGCGGGAGTGGACGGCCGCGCAGATCGCCACCCTGGTGCACGGCGGGGACCGGGGGAACCAGCACACCGGCGGCAAGGTGCAACCTTGCACCTTGCCGACCGGGCCGGTCCCGACCCGGGCGCAGGCGGCGGAACTCATCACCGACCGGCGCCCGGCGAGGAAAGGCCGGCAGAACCGTCACCGCAGGTCAGCGACCCGGCAGCTCCACCACCGACCCCGCATCCCCCCGTGCCTCTGCCGCCGCAGCCGCCAGTAGCGCGGCCCGCTCCGCCACCGACACCGCCGGGCCCGCGACCTGGTCGACCCGGACCTCGGGCTGCGTCGCCGCCAGCCCCGACCTCTTCGCCGCGCGCAGGACACGGTCATCCGTCATCGGGAGCCCGACCTCGTCGGCGAACCGCAGCAGCGCGCCGCTCACAACCTGGGCGACGTCCTGGCGGGCCCGGGCCTCGTCGAGGCCCAGCCGGGCGATGGTGGCCGACATCGCGGCGACGCGGTCGCGCTCGGCGGCCTCCAGCGTTACCAGTGCCCGGACCGACTCGGGCACCGGGATGACCGTGCCGTCCTTCGACTGGACGGCCCTGTCGCCCTCGATTAGACCCGCGATGCCCTCCGCTGCAAGCTGATCGGCCAGCAGCTCCCCCAGATACTCCGCGCGAGCCACCGCGAGATGAAGCTGCCGCCCGGCCGCGATCGCCGGGTGGCTGTCGCGGAGCCGGTCCCCCGGATCGTCCGACACCAGCGGCAGCCGGGGCACCCGCTGCACCTCATCGCTCATGGTCGTCACCTTCCCGGTCCCGGACGACGTTCCTCGCGAGCCACACCGGGTCGCTCAGCGTCTCCACGTAGGCCAGTAGCACCGCATCCGCCGGGTCGACCGCCTCACGGGAGGGGTAAGGAACGCCCACGTCGCTCGTCGCCGCCGCCAGCTCCAACGCCCGCCGCCACCGCCACGGCTCCACATCGTCCGGCCGCTCCGGCACCGCGATCACCGCCCCGCCGCCTCGTCCAGCGCAGCGAGCAGCCGCCCGGCCGCGACGTCGAGCGCCGCCGACGGGACCGGCTCGGCGGCCAGCCGCTCCGCCGCCAGCGAGTAGGCGCGCTGCCACCGGGCCGACCGCGGGCGGCGCCGATTCCAGCGGCGCAGCGACTCCCCCGCCGCCGCCTGCAGCTGGAGGTCGAGCACAGCGACGTCGACCGGGTCGCCGTGCGGGCGCAGCGCCACCGCCAGCGCGCGGCACAGCGACTCATCCGGGCGACGCCAGCCCCGCTCGATCTGCCGCACCGTGATCTCCGCGACCCCCACCGCCTCCGCGAGACGACGCTGCGACCACCCCGCTCCGGCCCGTCGCTCCGACACCAGCAGCGCCCCGAACGTCCCCCGCAGCCGGGCCCGCTCGACCGCATCCGGCGCCGGACGACGTCCCTCGAACCGGGCCCGCGGCCCCACCTCCGACGCGGTCACCGGCCCGCCCCCGACCGTGCCGGTGCCGCGGCGCGTGCGCGCGGTCCGCACCGCGGCACCGCCTGCAGTGGAACCGGATGCAGGCACAGGCCGTCCGGCCAGCAGCCGCACAGTAGCCGCGGTCCCACCACGATCTCCGCGAGCCGTTCGACCGCCCCGCACCGGCCGCACCGCACCTGACCGCCCGGTGCCCGGACGCACGGCCGATCGCGCCCTCCGCTGCAGCCGCTCAGCTTGCTCGACCAGCCGAGCGGGAGCCGCCTCGCGCCTGCCCTCAGCGGCGGCAGGGGCCATGTGCAGTCCACCGGCGGCGGCCACACCGGCTCCGCCGCCCGGATTGCGGCGACGGCGGCCCACGATGCCGCGGTAGCCCGCGGCCGGGTCAGCGCATCGAGCGCCGTCTCCGCGCTCATCACGCGCCCACCGCCGTGACCTGGAACCGAGCCCGGCCGCGGATCTTGCGGCGGCGCACCGTGACCCCGGCCGCGGCGATCTCGGCGGCCCGGCGCCGCAGCAGCATCCCGAGCGACGACGCTGTCGGCGGCCACCACGGCCACGCCGTCGACGGGCCGCGGCCGATCGCGGCCAGCAGGTCCGTCGTCGTCCCGGTCCATCGGCCGTCGGCGCGGACGGCGACGTCGCGGAGCGCGGCGATCAGCGGGGTGATGTCGCGGGGCTCAGCGGGCCCCTGCCGGTTCGGGGGTGCCGGGGCACCGGGCGGGGCCGGTGCGGGCGCGTGCGGGGCGGCGGGGCGGGTCACCGGGGTCCGCCTGCGGCTCGCGGGGCCCGCACGAACGGCAGCGGCTCACCCGACCAGGTCGGGATCCCGACGGGCGGCACCCACACCTGACCGTGGAACACGGTCTTGCCGTCGCAGCCGCACCGGCGGCAGCACCAGGACCCCTCGGTCTCGACGAACGACGCCTTCCGGCACTTCCCGCAGCGCGCGAGCACGGTGCGATTGACGTCCTCCCGCGGGTCCTCCCACATGGTGAGGCCCGCCACCGCAGCCCGACCGATGACGACGAGCCGCCACGGCGACGCCCAGCACGTGCAGTGCAGCCACCGGGGCACCCCCAGGGGCAGTCCCAGTCCGTCGAGCGCGCTCAGCATCGCGTTGTCGACGGTGACCCCGCGCCGGAAGCGGCTGACGCGTGTGGTGCCCGGGATGACCAGCTCGGCGAGGCGGCTCTCGTCGGACACCGCCGCGTCCACCTCGTCGGTGACCCGGAACGAGGTCACGGTGAGCACGGTCGGCCCATCCGCGCCAGCCGCGACGGCCGCGGCGATCCCCCGCTCCTGCTCGGGCGTGCACGCCTGCAGGCGCAGCACCTTGCCCTGCCACCCCTGGCAGTCCGAGACGTGCTCCCCGGCCGCGGCCAGTTCACGAACCTTGTCGATCCGATCGTTGTGCGGGCCCTTCACCTCCAGCCACGTCGCGATCTCCGGCAGGAAGAAGTCCGGCCGGTAGTACTCGCCGGAGGGCAGGCGGACGGCCTCGGGCTCGTACTGCCAGACGATGCCCAGCGAGTCCAGCGTGGCCGCCCAGTCGGCCTCCAGCGTCGAGCGGAACCGCACCCCGCGGAACGTCTGGGGCACGGCCTCGATCCGCGCGGGCCGCGACACCGTCGGGCGCCGGTCCGCGACCACCGCCGCGGTAGTGGTGCGCGGCGACGGCACGGACGCGACCTCCCGGTCGTCTCGCCGACGCCGCAGCTCGCGGATCGCGGCGAGCTGCTTCGGGCTGTACTGCGCCAGGGCCGTGGCCTGCTCGGCGGCGATCTCGGCGTCGACCTCGGCCAGCACAGCGGACAGCTCGGCCAGGTCGTTGTCGCGGTAGTCGGTCATGAGGTGCCTCCAGGGCTCGTGGTCGCGGTGTGGGTGTGCCGTCGGGGTGGCGGTGTGCGGTGCAGCACCCGTGCACCCACGTCGTCGCAGGTCAGGACATGCGCGGAAGGGCAGCTGAGGGTGAGGGTGCACGGGTGTGCACGGGTGGGGCCCCTCACCCGTGCACCCTCATCGCCGCAGGTCAGGGGCCGGTTTCGGGGGTCGGGTGCACGGGTGCACGGGTGCCGACCCACGTTGGCCTCGTGTGTGCGCGCACGAGGAACAAGATCAACAGACCTCTCTCTCCTCACGCGTAATGTGAGGGGGGACCCGTGCACCCGTGCACCACAGGGTGTCGCCAACGTCCTGACCTGCGACAACATGGGTGCACGGGTGAGGGGTCCCACCCGTGCACACCCGTGCACACCCGTGCACCACCTCTGACCTGCGGCGATGCGGCCCGTCGAGCCGAACGATCCACCGATCGGACTAGTGGCGCGGCGCGGATGACTCGTCACGGGTGCGGCCGCCAGGTCTGCCGGACGTGCCCCAGGCACCCGCGGCACCGGCACCCCTCGGGGTGCGGCTCCGGCTCGAACACGGCCCGATCCGGGCTCAGCCGGAGCCCCGTGCGCATCCGGACCCGCTTCGCCTTCGGCCCGCCGAACCGCCGCCCGTGCCCCCGACCCGTCAGCTCCTTGCCCAGCGCGATCGCGTCGATCGTGTCCGCGGGGGCGATCCGGTGCGCGGCACACCACTCCCACCAGTCGCGGGCGAGGTCGTCGACGGCCTCGGCGTACTCGGTGCCGATCTCGCAGCGGTCGGCGAGCCACCTGTCGATCAGGCTCATGTCGGCCTTCACTGCGGCCAGGGCGGCGACACACGCCTGCGGGACGTCCCCGAACCCGTCGAGCTGGACGTAGGCGTTGTAGCCCTCGACGAGCCACCCCAGCACGCCGTCGGCGTCGTCGCGCAGCCGCGCTCCCAGGCCGGGATCCTCGGCGGACTCGGCGACGGTGTTGTCCATCGGGACGGCGTGGGAACGGCGCCACAGGGCCCGGTCGGCGCCCCGGATCTGGGGGGCGTCGTTGCACGCGATCACCGGCATGAACGCCGGACGCTGCTCGCGGTAGGTGCCCGAGTGCAGCGTGCGGGCGGCGTCCGTGTCGTTCCCGGTGAGGCGCTTCACCGCGTCGGCGTCGAGTGCCCAGCGGGCGGAGGTCTCGGTGGTGATGAGCAGCCGCCGCGGCAGCGCACGGTGAAGGTCCGGGCGAGGCTTGCCCGGGTCGGACTCGGACCGGAAGAGTGAGAGCTTGAACGACGACGCGTAGTCACCGAGGGCCCACGCGATGGCTTCGAGCAGCGTGGACTTGCCGGACGACGTGGCTCCGACGAGCAACAGCAGCACGCGGCGGGCGTTGTGCCCCAGCAGTCCGTACCCCATGATCCGCTGCAGGTACGCCCGTACGGCCGCGTCGGGGATGGCGCGCTCGACGAAGGCGGCGAACTCGCCCCGCGGCTGGTCGGGCCGCCAGGCGGCGCGGGCGGTGCGGGTGATGCGGTCGGCGCGCCGGTGCTCCCGGAGCTTCGCCCCGCCGTCGGCGAGTTCCAGCGTGCCGTTGGCGACGGTCAGCAGCCGCTCGTCGGAGTCCCAGACCTCCGCCGGGACATGGACGCCGGGCTCGTCGCGGATCAGGTCGAGCGCGGCATGCACGGCGGCCGACGACGCGGACTTCGCCGTGAACGCGGCGAGCGCGGCGGCGGCCTTCGCGGCCTTCTCGTTCTCGGCGTCCTGCTGGTCCTTCGCGGCCTTGTCGGCCGGGGCGGGACGCTTGGCGAGGTCGGCGGCGTAGCGGGCGACGGAGGCCAGCTCGCGCGGCAGCAGCTCGCGTACGACGGTCTTCACGCAGGACGCGGACAGCGCGCCCTGCTCGTCGACCGCCCACCGGGCTCCCGACCACAGGCGGAAGCCGTCATCCGACCACGCAAGATCCCCCGCGAACATGATCGCGACCCGCTCGGCGAGGCCGACCTGGGTGAGCTTGGGCAGGTCCAGGACGCTAAGTGCGCGGGCGCTCTTGCACGCCCGACCGGGGATCTGCCGCTCGACGGCGGCGATGGTCGGGTGCAGCCGGAACGCTGCGCACGTGGCGTCAGCGGTCCAGGTGTACTCCCGGTCCGTCAGCTGGCAGACGAGCAGCGCCCAGCCCAGCCGGTCCAGCACGCGCGTGGTGTGGACGCCGCGGGGCTCGTCGACCTGCACCGTCAGGGCAGCGGCGATGTGGGCGGGCAGGGGGTCAGGCAGCACCACGGTGGCGTGCTGGCACTCCACGTTGTCGGCGACCTTGGCGCTCACCTCCGGGTCCCGCAATCGGTCGTCGCGCCATCGGCGCAGGCCGGGCTACCCTTGACGGGCATGTGATGTGTCCCTTCGCGAGCGACGCGGGCCCTCCCCGGATCCGCTGCTGCTGCGTCGCGATGTGGTCGGTACCGCCCCCGGGTCGATCCCCCGGGGGCGTCCGTCTGTCAGGTGTCGAACGGCTCGTGTCGGACGGCGAGATCGGGGTGACCGTCGGCCAGCTCGACGAACGTCGTGCCCTTGTTCTGGGTGAGCACGAGAGCGAACCTGTCGTTGCACTCCTCGCACCAGCCGGACAGGGCGATCCGCTGCCGTCGCCCGGTGCCGACGGTCGAGCCGGTCGGGGCGGGGATGGCGGCGCGGGTGACGACCCGTCCGGTGATGGCGTCGACGGTGATCTCGTTGGGCGCCTGGTCCTCACCGCGGGCGGACACCGCCACGTGCTCGACGTGGGTGGTGTCGGCGCCGCAGGTCGGGCAGTGCAGGACGATGCCCTCGACGTGCAGGGTCATGCCGCGGTAGTCGCGCGGCGGGCGCTCGGCGTGGGTGGCGGTCATCGTTCTCGTGCTCCTAGCGATCGTGGTCGTCGGTGACGAGGGCGTCGAGCTGGGCCCGCTCGGCGGCGGCCTCTCGGGTCTGCCGGGCGGCGCGCTCCTTCTGTGCCTTCGCGAGGGCCATCCGCGCGTAGGCGACCTTGCGCAGCCCGTCGGCGCGGCGCTCCCGCTCCTCGACCGGCAGCACACCGTCGGGGTCGGCCTGGTCGAGGAACTTCTGTCGCAGGGCGGCGCGTGCGCGGGCCATCTGGTCGTGCGCCTCGCCGGGCGCGGCGTGCGCCCAGCGGGTGGCGCCGCCGACGGCGCCGGTGGCCTGGCGGAGGGGGTTCGGCATCCTCGTTCTCCATTTCCTATTGGGCAGGTGCGGTACAGGAAGTGCGATGCCGGTACCGAATCCGACGCCACCGAAGCGCACAACCAACGCGTTTCCGGACCCCATTCGGTGATTAATGTCTGAGCACGTCACGGGCCCGCTCGGCGGGAATCGGACATGGCCGGAATACCCGTTCGGCGCAGCCTCCCCGAATTGCAGCACCGGGGGCCGGCAGGTGCTTTATCCCGCCGACTCCCACCGTCGCTCCGCCGCCGCCCGCGCCACCGCGAGCGCGTCGCTGCCGCGGGCGATCGCGAGCGCGTCGATCTCGGACTGCACGCCATCCGCGAGCGCCTGCAGGCTCGCCTTCACCCGTCCGAGGTGGCCGCGCGGGAGCCGCGCGAACGGGCCGATGGCGAGCAGTCGCCGGGTCCCGCGGTCGGTCAGGTGCTCGACACGCTCGGCGCCGTCGACCGCGAAGGTCGCGATGCCGTCGAGGCCGCGACCCGCGTAGTAGGCGCGACTCAGGACGTCGGCGACCAGGTCGGCGACGACGGGGTCGGGCCGCCAGCAGCCGGGGCCGTCGACGTCGATGGATGCCACGCCGGGGGCGGGGCGGGTAACGTACTGCTCACTCACTGATTGGTTCCCTTCGCGGGCGGCGTCCTCCCCGGACGTCCAGCTACGCCGCGATGTGGAGATGCAGCACGGCGCCCCCGGCCCTCACCGGGGGCGCCGTCGTCTGTCAGTCCCGGCGCGACCGGGACGCCCACCACGGCGTCGGCCGCTCCGGCTCCGGCACGGTGACCGGCCCGTCCGGCTGCGCCGGGTCGTCCAGCTTGGCCAGGTCCGCGTCGGCCTGCGCCCGGCGGCGCTCGGCGTCGGCCCGGCGGGCCGCGCGCTGCCTTTGCTCGGTCAGCTCGCGATGCGCCCGCTCGGTGGGGGTCTCCGTCGCCCGCTCCCGCTCCACCCGTGCCCGGGTCCAGCGGCACAGGTCATCGGCGACGAGCGCCCACCCGTCGGCGTCGAGCCGCGGGCCGTCGTGGTCGACCCGGGCCTCGCGCTCCAGCACGTCGGCGGTGATGGCGACCATCGGGGCCCGCGACCCGGCAGGGCGGCCGACCACCGTGCCGTCGGCGAGCACGTCGGTGGACCAGCGGGTGCGGTGGATGGTCGCCTGCGCCTCCGCCGCCGACTTCACCGGGGCCGGTCCGATCTCGCGGCGGATCCGCTCGACGAACTTCAGACGGGGCCCGTCCGGGTGTGGGGTGTAGGGGTCGACGCTCATGCCGCACCCTCCCCCGCCGCGGGCAGCCCGAGCGCGGCCCGGATCTCACTGGTCGGCACGCGCCACTGCCGCCCCAGCTTCAGCGTCCGGACGGGGAACTCCCCGCGCCGCGCGAGCAGGTAGGCGGTGGACTCGGCGATGCCGAGGCAGGCCCCCGCCTCCGGCACGCTCATGGTCGGCCCCGCGGCGGCCAGGATCCGCGGGCCGTCCGCCGCGGTCAGATGTCGCGTCCTCATGACGCCCTCCCTTGTCGAGTCTCGCCCGCCCATGTTGTCCTGTGGCTTGCGACGGGCACAACAGCCTGAGATGGTGGCTTCATGACACGACGCGCTGAGGGGTGGGCGGCCGACCTCACCCGGGTCACCGGCGAGGCCGTCGCCCGCGAACGCCGCGAGCGCGGCTGGTCCGGCGAGCACCTGCTGACCCGGCTCGCCGACGTCGGCCTGACCATGACCCGCGCCGCCCTGACCAACCTGGAGGCGGGCCGCCGCGAGGCCATCGGCGTGCACGAGGTCTACGCGCTGGCCGTCGCGTTCGGCATCCCGCCGGTCGCGCTACTCGTCCCCGACCCGGCCGCGGACATCCCTCTGCTGCCCGGCCTCGCCCTCGACGGCGTGCACACCCTCGCGTGGGTCACGGGCCAGCACCTGCCCGGCGTGCTGATCACCGACCCCGACGGCGCCGACGACCGGTTCACCGCGGCCGGACGGGCCGCGCACCTGCTGCGCGAGCACGCCGCGTTCGCACTCGACGTCGTCGCCGTCGGCCACCTCCGGCGCAGCCCCGACGTCGACGAGCTGTACCGGCGGCGCGTCTCCGAGCTGCGCGACCTGCGCGCCCAGATCGCCGGGTACGGCTGGCCGCTGCCGCCGCTGCCCGCACCCCTGATCCCCGTCGACGTCGACGGCCCCGCCCCCGAACAGGAGAGATGATCATGCAAGGACGTGTGTTCCGGCGCTGCGCCTGCCGCGGCCCCGACGGCCGACAGGTCGGCACCGGCTGCCCGCGGCTCGCCACGGACTCCCGGCACGGCAGCTGGACGTTCGCCCTCGAACAGCCCGTCGTCAACGGCCGACGCACCACGATGCGCCGCTCCGGGTTCACCACCCGCAAGGCCGCCGCCGACGCCCTGGCCCGCCAGGTGGAACGCCAGAACGGCGGCGTCACCAGCGACGACCGGGAGACCGTCGAGACCTACCTGACCGCGTGGCTCGTCGAGCAGCAGCGTGTGCGCAAGCCCACCACCTTCGCGAACTACGCCCGGTACGTGCGGGCCGACCTCATCCCGGCGCTGGGCAGGGTGCCGCTGGAGAGCCTGACCCACGCCCACGTGGGACGCCTGGTCGCCGACCTGGAGGCGGCCGGGCGGGGGGCGACCACGATCCGCCGGATCCATGCGGTCCTGCGGTCCGCGCTCGGTGACGCCGTGCGCCGCCGACGCCTGGCGCACAACCCGGCCGCGCACGCCGTACTGCCGGAGGTGCACCGGGTCGAGCGGGGCGGCTGGGCCGTCCCGGAGGCGATCGGGTTCCTCGCCCACGTCCGCGACGCCGACGACCGCGACGCCGACCTGTTCGAGACCCTGATCGGCACAGGTCTGCGCAAGGGCGAGGCGATCGCGCTGCGCTGGTCGGACGTCGACCTCGACGCCCGCATCGCGCACGTCCGTCAGACCCTGTCCAGCGTCGACAACGCGCGCCTGGTGTTCACCAAGCCGAAGACGAAGGGATCCGCGGCCGGGGTCGGCCTGTCCACCCGGGTGGTCGCTGCGCTGCGACGCCAGCGGGACCGCCAGGACGGCGAGCGGGCCGCCTGGGGCGACGCCTACGCCGACCACGGTCTGATCTTCTGCCGGGAGAACGGGGAGCCGCTGCGCCCGGAGTACGTGCTGCGCCGTTTCCGGACGTTGACCGCCGCGGCCGGGCTGCCGCGGGTGCGAGTGCACGACCTGCGCCACCTGGCCGCCAGCATGATGATCGCGGCCGGGGTGCCGCTGCCGATCGTGTCCAAGACGCTGCGCCACAGCACGGTGGCGATCACCGCGGACGTCTACTCGCACATGACGGCCGACATCGCCCGCGAGGCGGTCGACGCCATGGCCGCCGCCCTCGACGCCGCGGAGGCGGAGGCGGCCGCGACGGGGCGGGCCCGCGCCGTCCTCGACGACGGCCCGTCCGGCGGGCCGGACGACCCCGTGAGCGCGGACCCCGCGCTCACGCACTCACATCGCACTCACAACGAGGAGATGATCATGGATACGGCGCAACAGCGCCCCCGCCCGCGGCAGGTCCGCCGCAGGTCGCCCGGGGCGTTTCCGCAGGTAGACAGCGAAAAGGGCGGCCCCTCCGTGAGGAAGAACCGCCCTAGCCGACCGTCGGGACGACAGGATTTGAACCTGCGACCCCTTGACCCCCAGTCAAGTGCGCTACCAAGCTGCGCCACGTCCCGGCCACCCCTCGCGGGGCACGTGGAACCTTACCGTACCCACGGCAGCATCCCACCGGGGGTGTCGTCCGTGGCGTCGACGCTGCGCACGAGCGCGACGGCCTCCAGCTGCGACCCGACGTCGAGCTTCGCGAGCACCGCCCTGACCTGCGTGCGGACCGTCGGGAGCGACACGACGAAGTGCTCGGCGATGGCGTGCGCCCGCACCCCGCCGGCGAGCAGTTCGAGGACCTCCCGCTCGCGGCGGGTCAGGGTCGCGATGCGTTCGCGGACGGCACGCTGACGGCGGTCCCACTCGACGTAGCGCTGCACGAGCTCGTCGCGGTGGGTGGCGTGCAACAGCGACCGCCCGACGCGGGCCTCCCGGACCGCGACGACCAGTGCGGGCATCGAGGCCGTCTTCGACACCCAGGTGAAGCCGCCCTGGTGCAGGGCCGCGCCGATCCGGGTGGGGCTGGAGCTGCCCGAGAGGACGAGGACCCGCCACCCCTGGGCGCGCAGCCCCGGGATGAGCGGGATGGTGTCGATCCGGCGGCCCTCGGCGTCGCGTCCGAGGTCCAGGTCGAGGACCAGCAGTCCGGGCTCGACCCCGGCGACGGCGCGGTGCACGTCGACGTGCGAGTGCGCGGGGCGGAACGAGGCCGGTTCGCCCTCCGCGCGCAGGGCCAGCGCCAGCGACGACCCGACGAGCTCGTGGTCGTCGATGATCAGCACCGTCGCGAGCGGTGCGACCGTCTCCGGCCGGGGGTGTGACACCCGCCCGCCCCCCACTCGGGCGGGTGTCACGTCAGGGCTCCCAGCGTGAGCAGGCCACGCCCCAGGAGCGCGGTCCGGCGGTCGAGCGCCGCGACCTCGTTCTCGTACTCCATCGGCCGGGAGCGGAGCTCCCACAGCTCCAGGGCCTGCCGCCAGGCGACGTCGCGCGCCAGCACCACCGGGACGTCGGCGACGCAGCCGAGCAGCTGCTCGGACAGCGAGGTCTCGCCGGGGTCGTTCCGGTCGAAGCCGTCGAGCAGGCGGACCATGTGCAGCGAGAACACGTCGTTCACGGCCCGGTAGTCGGCCCGCTCGGCCGGGCCGGGTGTACTGCGCCCGAGGACCGTGCAGGTACGCACGACCGCGGGCGCCAGATCGAAGTTGACGTGCGCGTTCACCCCGACCACCGCGTACTCCACCGGGGAGATCCGCTCGTGGTGACGGCGTTCCAGCAGCACCCCCCAGGACCGCGGCGGGGTCCCCCCGGTCGCCTCGGCGTACAGGGCCCGGAAGTAGCGGCGGGCGAACTCGACGTCGAGCCGGACCAGGAAGTCCCGGTCCGCGAACAGGTCGTCGTCGAGCTGGTCCCGGATGCCGCGGGTGATGCGCAGGTAGAGCCGGTTGAACGAGGCGACGCCGTCACCGGGGCCGTACTCGCACTCGAGGATCTCCTGGAGGTGCTCCAGGTGCGCGACGACACCGTCGATCGTCTCCGGTGGCGTCGCGAGCAGCGCTCCGACGCGCGCCCGGCCCGCCGGGGCCGTGCCCTCGCCGGAGGGCGTCTCGATGGTGGCCGTCATCGCCTGCCTCCGTGTCGCTCGATCCGGTGATCAGCCTGGTCGAACGTGCCCGGCGAAGGTATAGGGCGAATGACCTAGATGTCGGTGCGGTGCTCGCGGAGGACGGCCGCGGCGCTGGTGCGGTTGGTGACGTCGAGCTTGGCGAACACCGAGGCGAGGTGGGCGCCGACCGTCTTCGGGGTGATGAACAGCCGGGCCGCGATCTGCTTGTTGGTGGCGCCGTCGGCGAGGACCTCCAGCACCTCCCGCTCCCGGTCGGTGAGCCGGGCCAGCGGACCGTCCACGGCGACCGGGGCACGACCGTCCGTCACGACCGCGGCGAGCTCGGGCACCTCGATCCGGGCCCGGTGGGCGACCTCGGCGATCTCGCTGAGCAGCGGACCGGCCCGCAAACCCGCGGCGAGCCGGGCGGCGCGGCGCAGGTCCGCGGTGCCGTCCTCGGTGCGGCGGCCCGCCAGCAGCGCCTCGGCGCTGCGCAGCCGGGCGTAGGAGCCCGGGTAGGGCTGGCCGAGGCCGTCCAGCAGGTCGGCGACGCCTCGCCAGGTGCCCGGGTCGGACCCCGCGGTGGTCCGGGCGTCCTCGGCGGAGCACATGGCCTCGTAGCTCGCGATGACCCCGCGCAGCGCGGGGGCGGAGCGGTCCCCGCGGTCGAGGAGGTCGCGCCGGTGGCGGCGCAGCCGTCGCAGCCCGCTGGCGTCGGGGGGACGTCCGGCGAGGACGGCCTGGGCGTGCGCGCGGGCACCGTGCCAGAGCAGCGGCGCGACCGCGAAGACGTCGTCGATGCCGGACTCGACGACGTCGAGCCCCTTCCCGACGTGGGCGAACGCCAGCTCCGGGTTGCCCCGCCACATCTCCAGCCCGGCGCGCAGGATCAGCAGCGGCAACCGCTGCTTGGGCAGGCCCGTCGATCCGGCGATCAGCTCGGCCGCGGTGAGATCGACGTCGGAGCCGTCGAGGTCGCCACGGCCCATCCGCAGCCGGGCGCGGGCCAGGCGCAGCTCCAGCATCTGCGCCCCGGACGGGCCGGCCGACCATGCCGTCGCCACCTCCCGTTCGGCCTCGTCCCAGGCACCGGCGCGGAACAGCCCGTTCGCCGCCACCACCCGCAGCGACACCGACGAGGTCCGGCCCAGCCCCAGCCCGGCCATCCGCTCGGCTCCCGCCCGGGCCGCGGCGACGCCGTCGTCGAGGGCGTTGAGCGGGCCGGTCAGCAGCTCCGCGCGCCGGGCCAGGCACTCCCCCAGCGTCTCCGGGTCGCCGTCGGCCTCGGCGACGGCGACGGCCTCGGTCAGCGCGTCGAGTCCGGCGGCGCCGTCGCGGGAGTGCGCGGCACCGAACCCGAGCGTCGCCAGCACCGACGCCAGTGCCCGCGGCTCCCCCACCCGGCGTGCCGCGACCAGCGCGTCCTCGGCGACGGCGCGGGCACCGGCGTAGTCGGCCCGGTCGAGCAGCGCGGCCGCGTAACCGGCGAGGACCTCGGCGCGGGCGGCGACGGCGGTGTCGGCCGGATCGTCGCCGGCGGGCAGGGTGGCGACGGCGCGCCGGTAGGCCTCCTCGGCCTCGGCCAGCTGGCCCGCCGCGCCGAGGTAGCGCCCGAGCCGGGAGCGCAGCACCGCCTGTTCTGTGCCGGGGGGCGCGTCGGGCTCGCCGAGCCGTTCGGAGAGCAGCGCCACGGCCGAGTCGTGGTCGCCCGCCAGGGCCGCCGCGGACGCGGCGTGCTCCAGGTAGCGGCTGCGGTCGCGGACGGCGTCGGGGACCGGCAGCGTCGCCGCGCGCAGCCAGTGCCGGTGCGCCTCGGCGTAGCCGCGCAGCCGTTCGGCCTCCTGCGCCGCGTCGAGGGTCGCCTCCAGCGCCTCGTCCGGGCGCCCGGCGAGCTGCCAGTGGTGGGCGAGGCGGGCCGCCGACCCGGGGACGCGGTGACCGCCGTGCAGCGCGGTGGCGTAGCGGCCGTGCAGCTCGACCCGCTCGGCGGGGAGCAGGTCCGCGGAGACGACCTCGGTCATCAGGCCGTGCCGCAGCGTGTAGCCGTCGGCACCGGCGACGACGACGAACCCGGCGTCGGCCGCCTCCCGCACGGCCGCGGCCAGCTCCGGCCCGTCGACGTCGACGACGGCGGCCAGCAGCGTGTGCTCGACCTCCCCGACCCCGGCCGCCACGGCCCGCACCACCTCCATCGCCCCCGTCGACAGCCCGGCGGCGGCCGCCCGCACCAGCTCGCGGACCGTCTGCGGCACGCCACGCGGGTCCCCGTCGAGCACGGCACGGACGGTCTCGCGGGCCAGGAACACGTTCCCGCCGGAGTGCCGCCACACCAGGTCCTCGACGTCGTGGCGCCCCGATGCCCACTGCGCGACCAGCTCGGCCAGCTCGTGCCGGGGCAGCGGCTCCACCCGGGCGAAGCGCACGCCGCGGTGCCGGCGCAGCTCCCCGGTGAGCCCGAGCAGGTCGATCGGGACGCCACCGGCCGGGTCGTCGCGGTAGGTGCCGACCAGCAGCACCGGCGACGACGACAGCGCCGCCAGCAGGTAGGCGAACAGGTCGCGGGTGGAGCGGTCGGCGCGGTGCAGGTCGTCGACGACGAGCACCACCGGTGCCCGGCGGGCCGCCCGTTCGACGACGGCGGCGAGCTCGCCCAGCATCTCGACCCGCCCGGCCGGCCCGTCGGCGCGGTCCAGCCGGGACAGCGCGGCCGCGCACTCCCGGCCCAGCGCGCCGCGGGTGCGGGACTGCTCGCGCAGCGCCGACACGACGGGCCAGAACGGCGGGGCGTCGGCGATGTCCAGCGCGCGGCCGGACAGCACGACCGCGCCGCCGCTCGTCGCGGTGCGGCCGAACTCCGACACCAGCCGGGTCTTGCCGACCCCCGCGTCGCCGCCGAGGAGCACGGCCGAGGCCCCGCCGGCGACGGCGTCACGCAGCGCGTCGGCGAGCAGGTCCAGCTCCGCGACTCGGCCGTGGAACACCTCGGCCGGTGTCTCCCTCACGCCCGGCCACGATAGTGACGGTGTCGTCACCGTTCCAGGGGTCTCACGGCGACGGTGCGCCGGGCGAGCAGGATCGACAGCCAGGCGTGGATGCGGGCGTCGGGCTCGCAGCCCCGGCCGTCCCACGGGTGCAGCAGGTCGGCGTACCAGGAGGCCTCGGTGCGGGCGTCGTCGACGAGTTCGTCGCCGCCGCACAGGGCCAGCGCCAACTCGCAGGCGGCGCGCACTCGCCACACCCAGAGCCGCTCGAACACCGTCACCTCGACACCGTCACGTCCGGGCACTCGTCGGGGCACCGCCGGTGGTTACAGGCGCGGCGTCACGATCCGGCGACCTCGACCACGACCTTGCCGACGGCCCCGCCGGACCGCAGGTGCGCGACGGCGCCGGGGGCGTCGTCCAGGGACACGACCCGGTCGACGGTGGCGCGCACCCGGCCGTCGCCGACCAGGCCGAGGACCGGCGTCAGCGCCGCGGCGACGGCCGCCCGCTCGTCGGCGCTGCGGACGCTGAAGGTGGTGCCGATCAGGCGGAGCCTGCGGAAGGACAGGGTGTTGAGGTCCAGCGTCGCCGACGGGCCGGCGAGCCGGCCGATCTGCACGACGGTCCCGCCGATCCGCACGGCGGGCAGGGCCGCGGCCAGGTGGTCGCCGCCGACGAAGTCCAGCACGACGTCGACGGGCCCGTCGAGGTCGCCCAGCGCGTCGACCCCGACGAGCGGGACCGCCCCCGCGTCGACGAGCGCGGCGCGCTTGGCGGGCGAGGTCGTCGTCGCGAGGACCGGTGCGGCCCCCAGCGCGGCGGCGAGCCGGATCGCGACCTGCCCGACCCCCGTACTGCCGCCGAGCACCAGCACGGCGCCGCCGTCGGCGCCGAACCCGGCCTGGGTGACCAGCGCGTCGTGCGCGGTCTCCAGCGCGACCGGCAGCGCGGCGGCGTCGGTCCAGGACAGGCCGGACGGGACCGGCAGGGCGCGGCGGGCGTCGACGACGGCGTACTCGGCGAACGCGGCGGGCGCCGACGCGAACACCCGGTCCCCCGGCCCGCGGCCCGGGGCACCGGTGACGCCCGGACCCGCGTCGACGACCTCACCGGCGAGCTCCATGCCCGCGGTGAACGAGCCGTCGTCGTCGGCGTGCGGGACGGGATAGCCGCCACCCAGCGCGAGCAGGTCGGCCCGGTTCACCCCGGCCGCCCGGACCCGCACGAGCAGCTCCCCCGGGCCCGGGACCGGGGTGTCGATCTCGTCGACCTCCCAGGTCCGGGCACCGGGACGGCCGCGCAGGGCCCGCATCACTTCTTCCGGGAGCGCTTCTCGCGGACCCGGACCGAGACGCGGATCGGCGTGCCGCCGAACCCGAACTCCTCGCGCAGCCGGCGCTCGACGAAGCGCCGGTAGCCCGCCTCGAGGAACCCGCTGGTGAACAGCACGAACGTCGGCGGGCGGGTCTGCGCCTGCGTCGCGAACATGATCTTCGGCTGCTTGCCGCCGCGGACCGGCGGCGGGGTCGCGGCGACGAGGTCGTTGAGCCACTGGTTGAGCCGCCCGGTCGGCACCCGGGTGTCCCAGGACTCCAGCGCGCGGTTCAGCGCGGGCGCGATCCGCTGGGTCGACCGCCCGGTCAGCGCGGACACGTTGACCCGCTCCGCCCAGCGCACGCTGATCAGGTCGCGCTCCAGCTCACGGGTGAGCTGGTGGCGGCGCTCCTCGTCGACCTTGTCCCACTTGTTGAACAGGATCACCAGGGCGCGCCCGGACTCCACCACCATCGTCAGGACCCGCTGGTCCTGCTCGGCGATCGGCTCGGAGGCGTCGATCAGCACCAGCGCGACCTCGGCGGACTCGATCGCGGAGCTCGTCCGGAGCGAGGCGTAGTACTCCATGCCCGAGGCCATCTTGACCCGCTTGCGCAGGCCGGCGGTGTCGACGAAGCGGAACACCTGACCGTCGAGCTCGACCAGGGAGTCGACCGGGTCGACGGTGGTGCCCGCGACGTCGTGGACGACCGACCGCTCCTCGCCCGCCAGCTTGTTCAGCAGGCTGGACTTGCCGACGTTCGGCTTGCCGACGAGCGCGACGCGGCGCGGACCGCCCCCGGAGGCGCCGAAGTCGTCACGCGGGGTCTCGGGGAGGATCTCCAGGATCGCGTCGAGCAGGTCACCGGAGCCGCGGCCGTGCAGGCCGGACACCGGGTGCGGCTCGCCGAGCCCGAGCCGCCACAGGTCGGCGGTGTCGGAGGTGAGCCGGTCGTCGTCGACCTTGGTGGCGCACAGCATCACCGGCACGTCGGCGCGGCGCAGGACCCGCGCGACGGCCTGGTCGGTCGCGGTGGCGCCGACCGAGGCGTCGACGACGAGCAGCACGGCGTCGGCGAGGCGCATCGCGGTCTCGGCCTGCTTCGCGACGAACCCCTGCAGGCCGGCGGCGTCGGGCTCCCAGCCACCGGTGTCCATCAGCTTGAACCGGCGGCCGTTCCACAGCGCGTCGTAGACGACGCGGTCGCGGGTCACCCCCGGCACGTCCTGCACGACCGCCTCGCGACGGCCCAGCATGCGGTTGACCAGGGTCGACTTGCCGACGTTCGGGCGGCCGACGACGGCCAGGGTCGGGGTCGCCAGCATCTCGTCGGGGTCGATCCCCGCGGTGACGACGCCCTCCTCGTCGACGGCCACGAACTCCGTCGGGTCCAGCCCGAGCCGGTCCATCTCGGCCCGGTCGGCCGCGTCACCGATCTCGACGCCGCTGCGGTACGCCCCGCCGAGGCTCGTTCCGCGTTCGCTGCTCTCGCTCACTGCTCTCTCACGTCCCCGGCCGCGTCGGGCCGTGTCACTTGCCTGTGTTCGTTGTCCAGTTCGCGGACCAGTGTCCGCAGGGCCTCCGTGACCTCGGTGGTCGCGGCGGCCAGGCCGTTCCGTCCCGGCGCCGTCGGCGCCGGCAGCGGGTCGCCGACCAGCACGTCCACCCGGGGGCGGAGGCGGCGGGCCGCGCCCGCCGGGTGGTGCGTACCGCGCACCGCCACCGGCAGCAGCGGCGCCGATGCCGCGCGGGCCAGCCAGGCCGCGCCCTGCCGGGCACTGCCGATGTCGCTGCCGACCTCGCCGGTGCCGCGGGTGCCCTCCGGGAAGACGGCGACCATGCCGCCGTCGCGCAGGACCTCCAGCAGGGTCGTCAGCGGCCGCCGGTCGACGACGTCACGCCGCACCGGCACCTGCCCCAGCCACCGCAGCAGTGTCCCCACGATCCCGGAGAACATCTCCGCCTTCACCAGGAACACCACGCGGCGCCCGAACATGCCGAACAGCAGAGGTCCGTCGACGAACGCGCTGTGGTTCGCGACGAGCACCACCGGACCGGTCGCCGGGATCCGCTCCCGGTGCCGGATCCGCACCCGGAAGAACGGGACCCACAGCCAGGTGCCGATCCAGCGGCCGAGGTCGTGCAGCCACCCGAGAGCGTCCTCCGGCAGCGCACGCGCCCGGCTCACCCGTCCAGCCCCCGCGCGGACACGAGCTCGCGCAGCTTCGCCAGCACCGCGTCCGCCGACAGGTGGTCGGTGTCGAGCACCAGCGCGTCCGCCGCCGCGTAGAGCGGGGAGACGCGGCGCGACGAGTCGAGCCGGTCCCGGCGTTCGACGTCGGCGAGGGTGACGTGCAGGTCGGCCTTGCGGCCCGCCTTCTCGTCCTGCCGCCCGCGCCGCGCCGCGCGGACCTCCGGCGACGCCGTCAGGTAGACCTTGAGGGGCGCGTCCGGCACCACGACGGTACCGATGTCGCGTCCCTCGACGACCATCCCGCCGTTGCTCTCGACCGCCGCGCGGATCAGGGCGTGCTGGCGGGCGACCATCTCGGCCCGGACCTGCGGCACCGCGGAGACGGCCGAGACGAACCCGGTCACCTCGGGGCCGCGGATCGGGCCGGAGACGTCCTCGCCGTCCAGGGTGATCGTCGGGGCGACCGGGTCGGTGCCCGACTCCAGACGGGCCCCGATCGCGGCGCGGGCGATCTCGTCCTCCGCCGCACCCTCGCCCAGGCCGGCGCGCAGCGCGGCCAGCGTCGCGGCGCGGTACATGGCCCCGGTGTCCAGATAGGCCGCCGAGCAGGCCTGCGCCAGCCGTCGGGAGACGGTCGACTTGCCCGTCCCGGACGGACCGTCCATCGCGACGACGCCCCGCAAGGCCACCTTGTTCCCCCACCGTGTTCGAGTTGCTGCGTCCGGCATTGTCGCCGGTCGGCCCCCGCCACGACGGGGCGGGGTGTCCTACTGGGGCAGATCGGTGCGCAGCGCCCGCGCCCCGTGCAGGTAGACGTGCCGCATCGCCGAGCGCGGCTTCGGGGTGTCGACGTGGGCGAGCAGCCGCAGCACCCGCGGCAGCGCGCCGGGCACCGACATCTCGGTGGCGCACATCAGCGGCACGTCGGTCAGCCCGAGCAGCCGTGCCGCGTACGCCGGGAACTCGGCGGTGAGGTCCGGGGTGGCGGTGAACCAGATCGAGATGATGTCGTCGGAGCGCAGCTCGTTGCGCTCAAGCACCGCGGTGACCAGCTCGGCGGAGCGGTCGAGGATCTGCCCGCGGTCGTCGGCGTCGACCTGGGTCGCGCCCCGCAGGGCCCGCACGGCCATCAGAGACCCACCGCCTTGTACAGGGAGCCCACCTCGACGCGGTCGAGGGGACGCAGCTTGCCGGGACGCTGGTTGCCCAGGGCCACGGTCCCCACGTGGGTCCGGACCAGGCGCTGCACCGGGTGGCCGACCTCGGCGAGCATCCGCCGCACGATGTGCTTGCGGCCCTCGTGCAGGACCAGCTGCACGGTGGCCCGGCCGGGGACGGCGTCGACGAGCTTGAACGAGTCGACACGGGCGATGCCGTCGTCCAGCTCGATGCCGTCGCGCAGGCGTCGCCCGAGGTCGCGGGCGATCTTGCCCTCGATCTCGGCGAGGTAGGTCTTGGGCACCTCGTAGGACGGGTGCATCAGCCGGTGGCCGAGCTCGCCGTCGTTGGTGAGCAGCAGCAGCCCCTCGGTCTCGGCGTCGAGCCGGCCGACGTGGAACAGCCGCTGCGCGGTGTTCATGATCTCGACGCGGTCGGCGAGCAGGTCACCGACGCAGGGCCGGCCCATGTCGTCGGACATCGTGGAGTGCAGCCCGAACGGCTTGTTCAGCGCCAGGTAGACCTGGTCGTCGCGCAGGGTGACCCGGGCGCCGTCGACGTGGACGACCGCGGTGTCCGGGTCGATCCGGCGGCCCTGCTCGCGGACGGTCTCGCCGTCGACCTGCACGCGTCCCTGCGCGATGAGGTCCTCGGCCGCGCGCCGGGAGGCGACGCCCGCGCGGGCCAGCACCTTCTGGAGCCGGACGCCGTCGGGGTCGTGTGTGTTGCTCATGGTGCCTAGCTTTCCAGGTCGTCGATCGCGTCGATGTCGGGCAGCAGCGGTGCCAGCGGGGGCAGCTCGGCCACGGAGGAGATCCCGAGCCGTTCGAGGAACAGCTCGGTCGTCCGGAACAGTGTCCCCCCTGTGTGTTCCTCGGTGCCGGCCTCCTCCACCAGTCCACGGGTGAGCAGGGTGCGGAGCACGCCGTCGCAGTTGACGCCGCGGACCGCGGAGACCCGTGCACGGGTGACCGGCTGCCGGTAGGCGACGACCGCGAGGGTCTCCAGCGCGGCCCGGGTCAGCCGGGCGCGCTGGCCGTCCATCAGCATCTTCTCGACGTAGGGGGCGTAGCGGTCGCGGGTGTAGAACCGCCAGCCCTCCCCTGCGCGGCGCAGGTCGATGCCGCGCCGGTCGGCGGTGTAGGCCAGCGACATCCGGTGCAGCGTCTGCCGGATCCGCGACGGCGTCTGGTGCAGCGCCGTGGCCAGGGACGGCTCGTCGACGGGGGCGTCGACGACGAGCAGCAGCGCCTCCAGGGCGTGCTCGAGCTCGGCGTCGTCGGCGAGCTCGTGGAACTCGGGCTCCTCGGGTTCCGGCTCGTCCCCGGTTCCGGGTTCCTCGGTTCCGGGTTCCTCGGTTCCGGGGTCCGCTGTTCGCGGGCCCTCGGCTCCGTGGGCTGTGTTCTCCGGCCCGGCCGCGTTGGCCGGCCCGGCTGCGTTGGCCGGCCCGGCCGCGGCGCCGGTCGCGGTCCCGGCTGCCGGGACAACCGTTGTGTCACCGGGCCCCGCCGCGGGGTGCTCGGTCGCCGGGGCGACGTGGCCGGACTCGCGCCCGCCGGGGCGCCCGGACCGGTCGCCGTCGGCGTCGAGCGTTGCGAATGCGTCGTCGCGAGCACGGTTTCGCAGCGCTCGATGGTCCGCCGACGTGTCGGAGGCGGTGGCATCGCCGACGGTGGGGTCTCCGAACCCATCGAGATGCACGTTTCCGCCCTCGGCAGGGCCGGAACGTGCGTCTCGATCGCCCGGACGGGGCGTCACAGGTGTGGCGGTGGCGGGCTCGGGCTGCTCCGAGGTGTGCGCCCCGGCCGCCCCGGTGGCGGCGCCCGCATCTGTATGATCTGCCCCGGCTCGATCAACAGCGACGCCGTCGGCAGCCGCGCGATCGGCGACGACGCCATCTGCCACGGCGCCGTCGCTGTCGGCCGACGGATCCACGTCGTCGGCGGGCTCCGCGGTGCGGGCGAGCTCGGCGTCGGCAGTGGTCGCGTCCTCGTCGGCGGCGTCGGCCGTGGCCTCCGGCTCCGGGGCGGCTCGCTCGTCCGCGCCCGGCGCGACCTGCGGCGACGCGGTGGCGTGCGGGCTGCGCGGCACCGTACGGCCGATCAGGCGCAGCAGCTCGGAGGGGTCCTCCGGGTCGTCGGAGCCCGGCCGGTCGTCCGGCTCAGTCACCGGTGGTTCCGGTCCTCTCGTCGTCGGGGTCGGGATGGAGCACGTGCAGACCGTCGAGGTCGGCGTCCGGGTCGTCCAGGTCCGTATCCGGGTCGTCCGGGTCCGCGTCCCGAGCCTCCGGGTCCGCTCCGGAATCGGAGTCGGCATCGGGATCGGAGTCGGCGACGGAGTCAGGGGCGGAGCCGGGGCCGGACGCGACCGACTCGACGCGGTTCCTCTTCCGGCGGCGCCGGTTGCGCGCCCGCACCGCCTCCTCGGCGGCCGCGGCCTCGTCCTCCAGCGCGGCGGCGTAGGCGACCGGGTCGTCCTCGCGGTCCGCGGTCCAGGTGACCGTCAGGTCGGCGAACGCCTCCGGCTGCTCCAGGGCGACCGAGCGCTCCCGGTACAGCTCCAGCAGCGCCATGAACCGGGCGATGACCTCCAGCGTCGCGACGCAGTCGGCGGTCAGGTCGGCGAAGGTGGCCGTCCCGGCGAGCGCGAGCCGCTCCCGCAGGATCGCCGCGTGCTCGGGCACCGACACGTGCACCGCGTGCAGGTGGTCGACGCCGACCTCGTCGGGCGGGCGGGGCCGGAACACCGCGGCGGCGAGCTCGGCGAAGGCCTGCGCGTCGACGCCGAGCAGCACCTCGGGCAGGAGCTCGGCGTAGCGGTCCTCGATCGCGACCGAGCGCGGGAAGCGGCGCATCGCGCCGTTCTCGAGCTCGACGAACAGCGCCGCGGCCTCCTTGTAGGCGCGGTACTGCAGCAGCCGGGCGAACAGCAGGTCACGGGCCTCGAGCAGGGCGAGGTCGTCCTCGTCGTCGACCTCGGCGCCGGGCACGAGCCGCGCGGCCTTCAGGTCGAGCAGGGTCGCCGCGACGACCAGGAACTCGGTGATCTCGTCGAGGTCGGCGTCGTCGCCGAGGTCGGTGAGATGGGCGATGAAGTCGTCGGTGACCTTGTGCAGGGCCATCTCGGTGAGGTCGAGCTCGTGCTTGCCGATCAGCTGCAGCAGCAGGTCGAACGGGCCCTCGAAGTTGTACAGCCGGACGGTGAAACGACGGGTCCGCGGCGCGGCGACGTCGTTGTCGTCGAGACCGTCGCCCAGACCTTCGGGAGCACCGTCGGCGAGCAGTGTCACCGGGCGATGACCTCGCGGGCGAGCATCCGGTACGCCTCCGCGGCGTACGATGTGGGCGCCCACGTCGTGATCGGCTCACCGGCGACCGTGGTCTCCGGGAACTTGATCGTCCGGTTGATGACGGCGTCGAACACCTTGTCCCCGAACGCCTCCACCACGCGGTCGTGGACCTCGCGGGTGTGCAGCGTGCGGGTGTCGAACATCGTCGGCAGCACGCCGAGCAGGCGCAGGTCCGGGTTGAGCCGCTCGGTGACCTTGTCGATGGTGTCCATCAGCAGTGCCACGCCGCGCAGCGAGAAGAACTCGCACGCCAGCGGGATGAGGACCTCGTCGGCGCAGGCGAGCGCGTTGATCGTGAGCAGGCCCAGCGACGGCTGGCAGTCGATCAGGACGATGTCGTAGTCGGGCAGGAACCGCTTGAGGGCACGGCCGAGTGCCTGCTCCCGGCCGACCTCGGTGACGAGCTGGACCTCGGCCGCCGACAGGTCGATGTTCGACGGCAGCAGGTCCAGGTTCTCGACGCCGGTGTCCTGGAGCACCTCGTCGGCCTCGACGCCGCGTTCCATCAGCAGGTTGTAGACGGTGGACTCGAGCTGGTGGGGCTGCACGCCGAGGCCCACCGACAGCGCGCCCTGCGGGTCGAAGTCGACGAGCAGGACCCTGCGGCCGTACTCGGCGAGCGCGGCCCCGAGGTTGATCGTCGACGTCGTCTTCCCGACGCCGCCCTTCTGGTTCGCCACCGCGATCACGCGGGCCGGGCCGTGCACCGACAGCGGTGCGGGCTCGGGAGCGCGCGCGCTGGTGGTCTGGGTGCCTCGCCCGTGATCCGGCGTCGGCTCGTCGCTCGGGTCGTCGAGCCTGCCCTGGGCCTCCGGCCGCGTCGGGTTCATGCGGTCTCCGGTCTCGTCGCGGGTACCGTGCCGGGTCCCGGGTCCCGGTCAGGGCCTGAGACCGCACTGCAGGAGATGTCCCCACGTGCGGCGACGTCCCCGTCGGGCCACGTCGCGGTATGGATTTCCAGGTCACCCTACCTGCGGGCGGGCGCCGTCCGGCCGACGGTGCGCCCCGGCGTGTCGCGCCTCAGCGGGCGGGCAGGACCGAGACCCCGCCCGCGCTGCTCTTCGCGGTGATCCGGTGGTCGGCACCGGGCTGGTCGGGGACGCCGACCTCGGTCGATCCGGCGGAGCTCTCGGCGGTCACCTCGTAGGCCGGACCGACCGGGACCCGGATCCCGACGCCGCCGGCGCTGGACTCCGCGGTCACGTCCGCGGCCGCCGCGGCGAAGGTCAGCTCGACCGCGCCGGCGCTGGACCTCGCCCGCACGTCGCCCGGTCCGGCACCGGTGGCGCTGACCTCGCCCGCCGACGACGTCAGGTCCAGCGCCCCGGTCAGCCCCTGGACCTCGATGCCGCCCGCACGCACGTCGACCAGCGCCGACGACGCGGCGGGCGCGGTCACCACGAGACCGGCCTGGCAGCGGTCGCTGCCCTGGTCCGGGCAGCGGACGGTGACCCGCAGGACGCCGCCGTCGACCTTCTGCTCGACCTGCGGGCGGGCCTCGCCGGTCCACCGCAGGTCCTGCTCGACCGACGCCTTCTCCCCCGCGACCAGGCGCAGCGCCCCGGCGTCGGAGTCGACCTCGACCCGGGTGACCGTCCCGTCGACGGGCTCGTTCACCGCCTCCTGCCGCTCCTGCCCGGCGGCGACACCACCGCATCCGGCCAGGAGGAGTCCGGCCGCCGCCAGTGTCGTCACCCGTGTCGCCCACGCTCCGTGCCGCATGGGTCCCGGAACGTAGTGCCCGCGCCCCTCAGCCGCGGGCGCGGGGGTGCGCGGTGGCGTAGACCTCGCGCAGCGTGTCGACGGTGACGTGGGTGTAGATCTGCGTGGTCGCGACGCTCGCGTGCCCGAGCAGCTCCTGCACCACCCGCACGTCGGCGCCGCCGGAGAGCAGGTGGGTGGCGAAGCAGTGCCGCAGGGTGTGCGGGGAGACCGCGGCGACGACGTCGCCGGGCAGCCCGGACGCCTCGGCGGCGGCGCGCAGCACGTGCCAGGCGCTCTGCCGGGACAGCCGGTTGCCGCGGGCGTTGAGCAGCAGCGCCGGGCTGCCCGTGCCCCGTCCGGCGAGGTCGGGCCGGGCCCGGACCCGGTAGGCGTCGACGGCGGCCAGCGCGGGACGCCCGACGGGCACGATCCGCTGCTTGTTCCCCTTGCCGTGCAGCAGGATCGTCCGCGCGTCCGGGTCCAGGTCGTCGAGGTCGGCGCCGACGACCTCGGAGATCCGGGCGCCGGTGGAGTACAGCAGCTCCAGCAGGGCCCGGTCGCGCAGCCCGACCGGGCCGTCGGACACGCAGCCGGCGAGGAGCTGGTCGACCTGGTCGACCGACAGCGCGGACGGCAGCCGCGAGCCCAGTGCCGGCGGCGCCACTCCGGCCGCGACGTCGGTCGGGGTGAGTCCCTCGTGCAGCGCGAACCGGTGCAGCCCGCGCACCGCGGCCAGCGCCCGCGCCGCCGAGGACGCGGCCAGCGGGCGCTCGCCCGTGCGCAGCGCCGTGACGAACGCGGCGACGTCGGCCTCGGCCACCTGGGTCAGCTCCGCGCGTCCCAGGTGGTCGAGGTGGTCGAGGTAGCGCCCGAGGTCGAGCCGGTAGGAGCGCAGGGTGTTCTGCGCCCGCCCCCGTTCGACGGCCAGGTGGTCGAGGTAGTCCTCGGCCACCCGGCGCACGGTCGGCACCGTCAGTCCCGCAGGGCCGGGACGACCTCGCGCTCGAACAGCTCGATGCCCGACCGGTCGTAGGCGGCCTCGGGAAAGTAGAAGATGCCGTAGCTCATGCCGACGGCCTGCAGCGCGGAGAGCTTGTCCACGATCTGCTCCGGGGTCCCGACACCGGGCATCCCGCGGAACGCACCCAGCGCGCCCTGGGCCTTCTCCGCACCGACGATCGGCTCCAGCCGGGCGACGAGCCGGGCGAGCCGCTCCTCCACCTCGGCCTCGGTGTGCCCGATCGCGACGTTGTAGTTGGCCGAGCGGACGATGGCGTCGTAGTCGGTGCCGACGTCGCGGCAGTGGTCGGCGAGCAGCGCCGACTTGTGCCGGAAGCCGTCGAGGGTGCCGTCGAAATTGGTGTACTGCGCGTACTTCGCGGCGATCTTGAGGGTCACCTTCTCGCCGCCGCCGGCGATCCACAGCGGGATGCCGCCGTCCTGGAGCGGGCGGGGCGCGACGATGGCGTCGTCGACGGTGTAGTGCTTCCCGTGCAGGGTGGCCCGGCCCTCGCGCCAGGCCTGGGCGAAGATCTGCACGCCCTCGTCGAGCATGCCGAGCCGCTCGCCGGGCCGGGGGAAGCCGTAGCCGTAGGCGCGCCACTCGTGCTCGTACCAGCCGCCGCCGATGCCCATCTCGACGCGGCCCTTGGAGATGACGTCGGTGGTGGCGGCGACCTTCGCCAGGTACGCGGGGTTGCGGTAGGCCATGCAGGTGCACATCTGGCCCAGCCGCACCCGCTCGGTCGTCGCGGCGAAGGCGGCCATCAGGCTCCACGCCTCGTGGCAGGCCTCGTCGGTGGGCGCGGGGACGGTGTGGAAGTGGTCGTAGACCCAGACCGACTCCCAGACGTCGCCGCGGTCGGCGTGCTCGGCGAGGCCGCGCATCACGTCCCACTGGGCGGCGGGGTCGATGCCGACGAGGTCGAGACGCCAGCCCTGGGGCACGAAGAGTCCGAAACGCATGCGCAGAGCCTAGGACGGCCGTCGCGCGGCGGCCCGTGAGGGCAGTCTGCACAGTGGTCGGCCCCGGGACGGGCACATCGCCCCGTGACCGGGCTCTGACCTGCACCTACCGTTCTCGCAACCAGGCGGGAGTCGGCCCTGAGCCAGTTCCTGGTCGGCTCGACACCCGGTCTCGGGATGGGTTCTGGGACGCCTTCGTCGCCGTCACCCTCGGCGCGGTGATCCTGGAGCTGGTCTCGATCCGCGTCGGGGTCATCGGCTGCGAGGAGGGCCTGAACACCTCGCTGCTGGCCCGCTGGACCGGCTGCGGCCACGGCGGCGGCGCGCTGATCGGCGTCGCGATCGGGGGTGAGCCTCGTCGACTGGTTCGGCGTGCGGTCCGGGGTCTCGGCCGAGGGCCTGGTCACGCTGATCGGCGGGCTGCCGGTCCGGGCGTGGTCGCTGGTGTTCGGCCTGGTCGTCACCATGATCGTGCTGTGGGGCTTCGGCTCGACCGGGGTGGTACGGGTGCACCGCGGGGCGGGCGGGCCGGCCCGCACCCTCGGCGAGGCCGGGGACGCGGCCCGGCCCGAACGGGTACGCCACGTGCTCGGCGCCGACCTCGCCGACCCGGACGAGCGCCTCGCCCTGCATCGCGCGTGTCGCAGCGTGCTGTTCCACAGCTGATCGCGGCTACGGTCGGGGTATGAGCGCGGACCCGATCGGCTACGCCGAGCAGGAGGAGACGGTGCGGGCGCTGTCCCGCCACTACACGGGCGGGGCGCTGGACGTCGACGCGTTCGACGCGCGGGTGCGCCGGGCCCGGGCGGCGACGACGCGGTCGGAGCTGGCGGCCCTGTTCACCGACCTGCCCGAGCCGCACCCGGCGTCGCTCACCGGGGTGGCGCCGTCCCCGTCCGCGGCCGGCGACGACCCGGGCGGTGGTCCCGCCGGTGCGGGTCCCGCGACCACCGGTCCCACCGGCGCGGATCCCACCTCCGCAGATCCGGCCACCACCGGCGCGACCGCGCGCACCGGGACGTCCACCGGCAGCGGCTCCGCGGACGCCCACGACGACGGGCACGGCGGTGACGCCGAGCGCACCGCGCGCTTCGCGGTCCCCGGCCCGACCCGGGCCACCCCGCACCCGGATCCGTCGGGTCACCCCGCGGCGGGCCCCTACCCGGACCCGTCGCCGACGACCGCCGGTCCCCGCCCGCCATGGCCGGCCCCCGGGGCGGCCGGGTACCCGGGCGCGGGGTACCCCGGCGGGACGTACCCGTCCGGGCCGTACCCGGACGGCGGCCCCGCGGGCATGTCCCCCGCCGGCGGGCCGGCGTGGGCGGCCGGTGCGCCGGGCTGGGCGTCCGGGCAGCCGCAGCACCCGGGCGCGGCCTACCCGCCGCACCCCGGGCCCCCGTCCTACGGCTCCTACGGCTACGACCCGTCCGCGCCCTACGGCCGCGAGCCCTACTCGGGGCTGCCGTACTCGGACAAGCAGAAGATCGTGGCGGGGCTGCTGCAGCTGTTCCTGCCGTTCGGCATCGGCCGGTTCTACTCGGGCCACACCGGGCTGGCCGTTGCGCAGCTGCTGGTCACCTTCCTGACCTTCGGGATCGGTGCGATCTGGTCGTTCGTGGACGGGATCGTGGTGCTCGCCGGATCGCCCCGGGACCCGGCGGGTCGTCCGCTGCGGCCCTGACCACCGCCCGGCGCGGTCACCCGTGGGCGCCGCCGGGCGGACACCCGCCGGCCCGGCAGGCCGTCACCCGGAGACCCGGCGCGGTGACGCGTCGCCGCGGCCCGCGGTCACCCGTCGGCGCGGCGGAGGATCACTCGTCGGCGCGGCGGGCGAAGCGGAACGGGCGGTCGGCCCACTCGGCGTCGACCGGGCGCGGGTCGAACTCCCCGGCCAGCACCGCGCGGGCCGCGAGCAGCCCGGCGCAGGACACCGCGTTGACGATCTCGCCGGAGAACACCATCCCGACGGCCTCGGCGATCGGGATCCAGCGCAGCTCGAGGTCGGCCTCCTCGTCGTCGCCCAGGTCGGGGCGGGGCTTCTCGACGAGCTCGCGGGCGAGGAAGATGCGGACCGACTCGTCGGAGAACCCGGGTGAGGGCACGACGTCGAGCAGCACCGACCAGTCCGACGCCGACAGCCCGGCCTCCTCGGTCAGCTCCCGGTCGGCGGTGACCGCGGGGTCCTCCCCCGCCACGTCGAGCAGGCCGGCGGGGAGCTCCCACAGCCGTCGCCGGACGGCGTGGCGGTACTGGTGCAGCATCCGGACCCGCCCGGCCTCGTCCACCGCGACGACGGCGACCGCCCCCGGGTGCTCCAGGATCTCGCGGGTCGCGACCCGGCCGCCGGGCATGACGACGCGGTCCGACCGCAGCGCCATGACGCGGCCGGAGTAGATGTCGGTGGCCGAGCGGACCGGGAAGTCGTGCTCACCGGGGCGGGTCACCGGGTCACCGCCCGGCGGATGCGCAGTTCGATCACCCGTCGGACAGTAGTCGCCGGGCCCGGCCCGTGCGGGGCGCGCGGGCCGTGCGGGCCGCGTGCCGCGCCCGGCGGCAGGGCCCCGGGCCGCCGTGCCGGACCGGGCCACCGTCGGCGGCCCGGTCCGGTCGGGTCAGCGGGCGGAGGTGCTCTCGGCCCGGGCCACGCCGTTGCCGCCCGCGCCGACGGCGACGTCGTCGCCCTCGACCGTCTCGGCATCGTCGGCGTCGGTGTTGTCCCGGCCGGGCAGGTGCACCGGCAGCCGGTCCTCGGCCCGGTAGCGCAGCGCCGCCTTCACGAACGCCGCGAACAGCGGGTGCGGCCGGGTCGGGCGGCTCTTGAGCTCGGGGTGCGCCTGGGTCCCGACGAAGAACGGGTGCTGCGACGACGGCAGCTCCACGAACTCCACGAGCGTCCCGTCCGGGGAGGTCCCGAACACCAGGCCCGCCTCGGTGAGCTGCTGCCGGTAGGCGTTGTTCACCTCGAAGCGGTGCCGGTGCCGCTCGGAGATCTCGCGCGACCCGTAGGCCTTCGCCGCGACCGAGCCGGGCTGCAGCACCGCCGGGTAGGCGCCCAGGCGCATGGTCCCGCCCATGTCCCGCTCGCCCGCGACGACGTCGCGCTGGGTCGCCATCGTCGAGATCACCGGGTGCGCGGTCTCCGGGTCGAACTCGGTCGAGCTGGCGTCCTCCAGGCCGGCGACGGTGCGCGCGGTCTCGATGACCATGCACTGCAGGCCCAGGCACAGCCCCAGGGTGGGGATGCGCCGGGTGCGGGCGTGGGTGATGGCGCCGAGCTTGCCCTCGATCCCGCGGATGCCGAAGCCGCCGGGGACGAGCACCCCGTCGACGCCGTCGAGCGCCTCGGCCGCGCCGGCCGGGGTCTCGCAGGAGTCCGACGGCACCCAGCGGATCGCCACCTTGGCGTGGTGGGCGAAGCCGCCGGCCCGCAGCGCCTCGGTGACCGAGAGGTAGGCGTCGGGCAGGTCGACGTACTTGCCGACCAGCGCGATCGTCGCGGTCTCCCGCGGGTGGTGGACGCGGTCGAGCAGGTCGCCCCACACGGTCCAGTCGACGTCGCGGAACGGCAGCCCCAGCCGGCGCACGACGTAGGCGTCGAGGCCCTCGCCGTGCAGCACCTTCGGGATGTCGTAGATCGACGGGGCGTCCGGGCACGCGGCGACGCCGTCGAGCTCGATGTCGCACATCAGGGAGATCTTGCGCTTCATGCCCTCGGGGATCTCCCGGTCGGCACGCAGGACCACCGCGTCGGGCTGGATGCCGATGTTGCGCAGCGCCGCGACGGAGTGCTGGGTCGGCTTGGTCTTCAGCTCGCCCGACGGCGCCAGGTACGGCACCAGCGACACGTGCAGGAAGAAGCAGTTGTCCCGGCCGACCTCGTGGCGGACCTGGCGGGCGGCCTCGACGAACGGCAGCGACTCGATGTCGCCGATGGTGCCGCCGACCTCGGTGATGACGACGTCGGGGGCCAGGCCCTCGGCGTCGGGCTCGGCCATCGCGAGGACGCGGTCCTTGATCTCGTTGGTGATGTGCGGGATCACCTGGA
Organism: Pseudonocardia sp. 2-7; assembly: GCF_056341085.1. NCBI lineage: Bacteria > Bacillati > Actinomycetota > Actinomycetes > Pseudonocardiales > Pseudonocardiaceae > Pseudonocardia > Pseudonocardia sp. 2-7. Next base: position 2,444,148 of record NZ_CP094507.1, on the reverse strand, counting down.
CGGTGTCGCCGAGGTACTCGCCGCGACGCTCCTTGGCGATGACCTCGGAGTAGACCTGGCCGGTGGTGACGTTGGCCCGCCCGGCGAGGTCACGGTCCAGGAACCGCTCGTAGTGGCCGACGTCGAGGTCGGTCTCGGCACCGTCCTCGGTGACGAACACCTCGCCGTGCTGGAACGGGTTCATGGTCCCGGGGTCGACGTTCAAGTAGGGGTCGAGCTTCTGCATGGTGACGCGAAGCCCGCGCGCGGTGAGCAACTGACCGAGACTGGAGGCGGTCAGGCCCTTGCCCAGCGAGGACGCGACCCCACCGGTGACGAAGAGATGACGGGTGGCGCGAGTCTGCACGGAGTTTCAGCCTACCGATCGGTCAAGGGGCGGCGGGAACCGGCCCCACCGTTCCGGCCCCGGAACCGTAGCGGCCGGTGCCTCCTGCCTGTCGTTCGGCGAGCGCGAGCACGGTCGCGACCCGCCCGGCCCCGGTACCGACGCCGTCGACGGTGGCGAGCCGGCCCACCGGACCGGCCCCGGACGAGCGGGCGGCGGCGACGGCCGAACCGTCCGCGGCGTCCCGCCCGGCCAGCACGGCTCCCGCGCCACGACGGTCGAGCTCCGCGGCCAGTGCCGCCGCGGTGGACGCCGAGGCGCCGGCGTCCACGCCGGAGTACGCGGCACCGGTGACGACGACGGCCACCCGCCCGGCCGCGGGACTGCCCTGCGGTGCCTCGGCGAAGCCGCCGCCGGCGAGCCCGGCGAGCACCGCGCCGGCCCCGTCCGGGGCGGGTGCGGGGCCGTCGGGCGGGGCCAGCAGCGCGGAGCCGAGCAGGCCCCCGGCGAGCGCACCGGCGTCGGTGGCGGTGGGGAGCTGGGCCCCCGACGGCAGCAGCCGTGCGGACAGGTCGCGCAGCTGGTCGGCGCGGGCCGGGTCGGTGACGGCCGGGGTGAGCACGACCTCCCCCGCGACGCTGCCCCCCGCGGCGACGACGAGCTCCGCGACCGCGCGCGTGTCGGCCGGGTCGGCACCGAGCGCCACGACGGTCACGGGCACCCCGGTGAGCTTCCCGCGCACCAGATCGGGTCCGACGCGGCCGGCGAACTCGTCACTGGCGTGCAGCTGCGCGGCCAGGGTGTCGCGTTCGACGCTCAGCCGGGCGGTCTCGCCCGTGTCCGTCCCCGAGGCCGCGACGTCGGCGATGCGCTGCGGCAGCCCGACGACGGCGAGGACGAACCCGGCCGCGAGGGCCAGCACGAACACCGCGACCAGGGCGATGCGGTGGTGGCGCCGCGAGATCACGCCGGGAACCATCCGGCGACCAGGGCCCGCAGGCTCTCCAGCACGCCACGCAGCCACTCCAGCACCGCGGGGCCGCCGCCGGACACGAGCACGGCGACGACGACCGCGACCACCGCGGCCGCGACGAGCAGCAGCAGCGGGGCGAACGAGGTCCGGCTCCGGTACATCTGGGCGATCATCGCGCCGTCGACGACGCTGCCCCCCGCCTGCAGCCGGGTCAGGAACGTCGAGGCGTTGCTGCCCGACCGCCCGCGGTCGAGGAACTCCCCCATCGACGCCGACAGCCCGACCGTGACGATCATCGAGGCGCCGCGGTGGTGGGCGAGCAGCAGGGCGAGGTCCTCGGGGTTGGCCATCGACGGGAACGTCACGGCGCTGGCGCCCAGGTCCTGCACACGGTGCAGCCCCGGGGCGTGCCCGTCGGGGAATGCCGGGACGACGACGTCGGCGCCGCTGGTCAGCGCCTGGTTCGACACCTCGGACGGGTCGGCGACGATGAGGTCCGGGCGGTGGCGCGCGTTGAGCAGCGCGTCCGCGCCCGCCCCGACGCCGACGAGCACCGGCCGGTACTCCTTGATGTAGGTCTTGAGCCGCTTCAGCACGGCGAGGTGCTCGAACCCGGCGGCGACGACGAGCACCGGCCGCCCGTCGAGGGCGACATCGACCTCGGGAACGCCGTGCCCGTCGAGGAGCAGCGAGCGCTCGCGGCGCATGAACTCGATGGTGTTCGCGGCGAACGCCTCGAGCTGGTGGGTCAGGCCCTGCTTGGCCTCGTCCAGGGCGTCGGCGACGGTGTCCTCGGTCTGCTCGCGGCCCTCGCACAGCGGCTGTTCGCCGGTGTAGAGCACGCCGTCGTGCAGCCGCACCCGGATGCCGTCCTTGACCGCGCGCAGGGTGTCGGGACCGCAGTCGTCGACGAGCGGGATGCCCGCCTCGACGAGCACCTGCGGGCCGAGGTTCGGGAACCGGCCGGAGATCGACGGGGCGGCGTTGACGACCGCGGCGACCCGGGCGGCGACGAGCGCGTCCGCGGTCGCCCGGTCCAGGTCGACCTGGTCGATCACGGCGATGTCGCCGGGGCGCAGGCGCCGGAGCACCGACTCGATGCGGCGGTCGGCGCGGGCCGGGCCGGTCAGGCCCGGCAGCTCCGGTCGGGAACGGTGCAGCAGGCCGGACAGCTTCATGTGGCGCACTGTGACAGGTGGGGCGTCCGTGACCACGCAGGCACGCCGCGCGAGACCGCGACGTCACCGGCCCGGACGATCCCCCGTCGCCCCCCGGGTGGCGGCGCCCGGAGCACCGCGCCGCTCACCCACAGCGACGGCAGGCCGCCCGGGCGGCCGTCGGCCGGGCCCGCTCAGCCGGCCCGGGCGACCCGGCGGCGCCGCGATGCGGCGGAGGGACGACCCGCGGCAGCGTCCGGGTCGACGCCGCGGGAGTCGGTGCCGCGGGAGTCGGTGCCGCGCGGCCCGGGGACCGCACCCTCCGCCGGCGCGGTCGCGGCGCCGGTGTCCGTGTCCTGCACGGTCCGGCCGCGCCGGGACTGCGCGCGACGCGACCGGGCCTCGGCGAGGTCCGCGGGCCGTGCCGCCGCGCGGTCGGCCTCCCGGTGCGCGGTCGCGGCGCTGAGCAGCTCCTCCGCGTGCGCGCGGCCGGTGTCGGTGTCGTCCATCCCGGCCAGCATCCGTGCCAGCTCCCCGGTGCGCTCCTCCTCGGTGAGCCGCCGCACGCTGGAGCGGGTGACCCCCGCCCCGGACGCCTTCTGCACCACGAGGTGCCGGTCGGCGTACGCAGCGACCTGCGGCAGGTGGGTGACGACGATGACCTGGTGGCGGGCCGCGAGCTGCGCGAGCCGGCGGCCGATCTCCACCGCGGCCCGGCCGCCGACGCCGGCGTCGACCTCGTCGAACACCATGGTCGGCACCGGGTCGGCCCCGGCGAGCGCGACCTCCAGGGCCAGCATGACCCGGGACAGCTCACCGCCGGAGGCGCCCTTGTGCAGCGGCTGGGCCACCGCCCCGGCGTGCGGGACGAGCCGGATCTCGACCTCGTCGACGCCGCTGGACCCGGCCTGGCAGCGCCGCCCGCCGACCTCGAGCACCGGCCCGGTGTCGGCGGCGGGCCGCGGCTGCACGCCGACCTGCAGCGTCGCGTCCTTCATGGCGAGCCCGGCGAGTTCCGCCGTGGTCGCCTCGGCCAGCCGGGACGCGGCGGCGGTGCGCGCCGCGGTGACCGCGGCGGCGTGACCGGCCAGCTCACCGGCGAGCGCGTCACGGCGGGCCGACAGCTCGGCGAGCGCCTCGTCGGAGGTGTCGAGCCCGGACAGCCGCTCGCGGGCGGTGTCCGCCCAGGCCAGCACGCCGTCGGTGTCCGCCGCGTACTTGCGGGTGAGTGCCTTGAGCTCGGCCTGGCGGGTCAGGACGCGGGACAGCAGCTCGGGGTCGGCGTCGAGCCGGTCGAGGTAGCCGCTCAGCTCGGCCGCGGCGTCGGCGAGCACCGCGATGGCCTCGGTGAGGCGCGGGCCGAGCTCCTCCAGCGCGGGGTCGCCGCTGCCCTCGGCGAGCCCCTTGGCCTGCCCGGCGAGCCCGACCGCGCCGGGAGCCTCGCCGTCGTCCGAGCCGGACAGTGCGAGGTGTGCGCTCTCGGCGGCGGCTCGCAGGTCGTCGGCCTCGGCCATCCGTCGGGCCTGCTCGACGAGCTCGCGGTCCTCACCGGGCTGCGGGTCGGCGGCCTCGATCTCGGCGAGACCGTGGCGCAGCAGGTCCGCCTCCTGGGCGAGCCGGCGGGCGTTGTCCCGTCGCTCGGCGAGCTCGGTGACCACCTGCAGCCACTCGGTGCGCACCGTCCGGTAGGCGGCCAGCGGGACCGCGACGGGGTCCCCGGCGAAGCGGTCGAGCAGGGCCCGCTGGTCGGAGCCGCGCAGCAGCCGCAGCTGGTCGTTCTGCCCGTGCACGGCGAGCTGGGTCTCGGCGAGCCTGCCCAGCACCCCGTTGGGCACCGACCGGCCGCCCAGGTGGGCCCGGGAGCGCCCGTCGGCCGACACGGTGCGGGCCGCGATCAGCGACCCGTCGTCGTCGGCCTCGGCGCCCACCTCCTCGGCAAGTTCCAGCGCCCCCGGCGAGGCCGCGAACCGGCCCTCGACGACGGCGCGGCGCGCCCCGGCCGACACCCGCGAGGACTCCGCGCGGCCACCGCCGAGGAGGTTCAGCCCGGTCACGACCATGGTCTTCCCGGCGCCGGTCTCACCGGTGAGCACGGTCAGGCCCGGGTCGAGTTCCAGGGTCGCGTCGTCGATCACGCCGAGGCCCTGGATCCGCATCTCGGACAACATGCGTGGGACCATACGTTCGAACACCGACAGCGTTCGAGCCCCGACACGCGAACGGCACCGAACGGATGTTCCCGTGCGCCGAACGGTCGATCAGGTGTTCGAACCCGGTGGCTGGGTCCGGGCCCCGCGCCAGCCCCGGACGGGCAGGTCGAACTTGCGGACGAGCCGGTCGGCGAAGGGCTGCGCGGCCAGGCGCACCATCCGCACGGGCTCCGACGCGCGGCGCAGCTCCACCCGGGCCCCGGGCGGCACCGCGACGGTGCGACGGCCGTCGCAGTCCAGCACGGCGGACGGGCCGTCGGCGGACACCTCGATCGCGACGGTGCTCTCCGGCGCGATCACCATCGGCCGGGCGAACAGGGCGTGTGCGTTGCTGGGGACCACCAGCAGTGCCTGCACCTGCGGCCAGATCAGCGGCCCGCCCGCGGAGAAGGCGTAGGCGGTCGAGCCGGTCGGGGTGGAGCAGAGCACCCCGTCGCAGCCGAAGGAGGACACCGGGCGACCGTCGACCTCGAGGACGACCTCGAGGATGCGGCCGCGGGTGGTCTTCTCGACGACGGCCTCGTTCAGCGCCCACGCCCGGCCGAGCACCTGCCCGGCGGCGGTGACGACGGCCTCGAGGGTGGTCCGTTCCTCGACCTCGTAGTCGCCGTCGGCGAGCTTCTGCAGCGCCTCGGGCAGCGTGTCCTCCTCGGCCTCGGCGAGGAAACCGACGTGGCCGAGGTTGACGCCCAGCAGGGGCACGCCGGCGTGGCGGGCGAGGTCGGCGGCGCGCAGCAGGGTGCCGTCACCGCCGAGCACCAGGACCGCCTCGGCGCCGCGGGCGCACTCGGGGCTCCCGGGGACCGGGACCGGCTCGTAGCCCGCCGGGACGTCGGGGTCCGCGGCGAGCTCGGCCCACTCGTCGGCGAGCACCCGGGTGCGCAGGCCGAGCCGCCCGAGCTCGCCCATCACGTGCAGCGCGGTCTTGCGGTTGGTGGGCCGCCCGGTGTGCAGGACCAGCAGGACCTCCCTCATGCGGGGCCGTCCGCGACCGCGGCGGCCAGCATCGGCGCGAGCTCGGGCTGCTCGGGGGCGCCGCCGGCCGGGCCGGCGGCGGGCCGGCGCAGGTGCAGGAAGTATTCCACGTTGCCCGACGGGCCGGGCAGCGGACTCGCGGTCGCGCCGAGGACGTGCAGCCCGGCTGCGGCGGCGGCGGTCGCGACCCCGTGCAGCGCCTCGGTGCGCAGGCCCGGGTCCCGTACGACCCCGCCGGAGCCGAGTCGGTCCTTCCCGACCTCGAACTGTGGTTTCACCATGGGCAGCAGGTCGCCTCCGGGCGCGGTGCAGGCGGCGAGGGCCGGCAGCACGGTGCGCAGCGAGATGAACGACAGGTCGGCGACGGTCAGGTCGACCGTCCCGCCGATCTGCTCCGGTTCGAGGGCCCGGACGTTGGTGCGGTCGTGCACGTGGACGCGCTCGTCGGACTGCAGCCGCCACACCAGCTGGCCGTACCCGACGTCGACGGCGACGACCTCGGCCGCCCCGCGGGTGAGCAGCACGTCGGTGAAGCCGCCGGTGGAGGCGCCGGCGTCGAGGCAGCGCCGCCCGGCGGGGTCGACGTCGGTGAACGCGTCGAGGGCGCCGAGCAGCTTCTTGGCACCGCGGGAGGCCCAGTCGGGTTCGCCGTCGTCGTCCGGGCGGACGAGGACGGGTGCGTCCCGGTCCACGACGGTGGCGGGCTTCGCCGCCGGCATGCCGTTGACGACGACCCGGCCTGCGGCGATCAGCTCGGCGGCCTGGCCGCGGGAGCGGGCGAGCTTGCGGCGGACGAGCTCGGCGTCCAGCCGGGCGCGGGTGGGGCCCATCGTCACTCCCGTTCCGAGCCGGCGCTCAGCGCGCGGCCGAGCGCGGCGTGCACCCGCTCGAACGCGGCCGGGTGCTCGGAGACCGGACGGTCGTCCAGCGCGTCGAGCGCCGCGACGGCCGCGTCGACCTCGGCACGCAGGGCCGCGACGGGGCGGTCCTGCTCGGGCCGCGGGTCGCCCGGACGGGGTCCGGGTGCGGGAACGCTCATGGATGATCTCCGGGGACGGGGTTCTGACGCCACGGTAGCCGACGGTCCCCACCGCGGCCGCGACGCGGCGTCACCGCCCTGGCCGCTCCGCCAGGCCGAGGTCCGCCAGTGCCGCGGCGGCGGCCGCACCGTCGGGGCGGACGTCGTGGACGCCCTGCTCCCAGGCCACCGCGCACAGGGCACGCAGCGCGTCCACCGTGGGTTCGGGCCCGTCCCCGTCGCCGGACAGCACGAGCGTGCCGCTGTCGGCGCGGACGTCCCAGCCGGGCCGCGGTCCGGGGGCCAGCTCGTCCGGTGGGCGGGTGAGCGCGGCGAGGTCGGCGCCGATGTGGGTGGGCCGCACCTCCGGGGCGGCGGCGAGCAGCTCCGCGGCGCCGCTGACCCCGGTCAGGACCATCAGCGACGGGGCGCCCATGGCGTTGGCACCCTCGATGTCGGTGTCGAGGCGGTCCCCGATGACGAGCGGGGCCCGCGCGTCGCCGCACCCCTCGCGGAGCAGCCGGGCGGCGGGCTTGCCCGCCACCTGCGGCCGCGCCCCGGTCGCCGTCCGCACGACCTGGACCATCGAGCCGTTGCCGGGCAGCGCCCCGCGCTCGGTGGGCAGTGTGGGATCGACGTTGGAGGCGACCCACAGTGCTCCGGCCCGGACGGCGACGACCGCCTCGGCCAGGATCCGCCACCCGGTGTCGGGCGAGTGCCCCTGGACGACGGCGTCCGCGCCCTCGGCGTCACCGACGACGGCGAGCCCGCGGGCCCGGACCTCGTCGGCCAGCGCCGACGTGCCGACGACCAGCACCCGCGCACCCGGCGGGAGCTGCTCGGCCAGCATCGCGGCCGCGGCCTGTGAGCTGGTGCGGACGTCCTCGACGCGCGCCGGGAAGCCGAGCTCGGCGAGGTGCGCCGCGACGTCGGCGGGGCTGCGCGAGGCGTTGTTGGTGACGTACACCGTGGGCACGCCGCGGTCCGCCGCCCCGCGCACCGCCTCGACGGCCCCCGGGACGACCTCGGGGCCCCGGTAGAGGGTGCCGTCGAGGTCGGCCAGGAGGACGTCGTGGCGGGACAGGAGGTCGTCGGTCACCGGTCGCCGGCCCCGGTGTCCCGGCCCTGCTGGTGGTTCGTGGCGGGAGCCGCACCGGAGGCGTCCTGCTCCTCGGCCACGGCGCCTCCGTCGGTCGCGTCGGTGTCGCCGCGGACCTCGTCGGTCCCGTCGGTGTCGGTCCCGTCGGTGTCGGTCCCGTCGGTGTCGGTCCCGTCGGCGCTCGGGGCGTCGGCCCCGGACGCGTCGTCGGCGCCGGGGTCGCCGATCGCGCCGGCGTGGTCGTCGGCGTCGATCCGGCCGGACGGCGCCGGGGCGTCGGTGTGCGGCGCCTCGGTGTGGTCGTCGGCGGCCGGGGGCACGTCCTCCCAGCCGACGGAGAGCTCGTCGTCGGCGCCCTCGAGCTCGTCACCGGTCAGCTCGGCGATCCGCGCGGCGGCGTCGGTCTCCCGGTGCTGGTCGGCGTCGTGGGCGTGGACGAACCACTGCACGGCCTCCGACTCCCGGCCCGCGGCGAGCAGGTTGTCGGCGTAGGCGTAGAACAGCCGGGCGCTCCACGGATCGCGGCGGACCGGGTCGAGCTCGGGGACCTGGAGCCCGACGACGGCGGCGTCGGCCTCGCCCAGGTCGCGCCGGGCTCCCGCGGCGACGATGAGCAGCTCGATCCGCTCCTCGTGGCCGAGGTCGCGGGCCTCCGGGCTGCGGGCCAGGTCGAGAGCACGCTCGGGACGGCCGAGGGCGCGCTCGATGTCGGCCATGACGTGCACGTGCCCCGGTCCGCCGCCCATCCGGCGGGCGGCGCGGAACTCGCCGAGGGCCTCGTTCCACTCCCCCGCGTGGTAGGCGACGATGCCGGCGGCCTCCCGGACGACGGCGATCCGCGACGCCCGGCGCCGCGCGTAGCGCACGTGTTCGAGCGCCTGCACGGCGTCCTCGTCGACGAGCAGCCCCGCGGCGACGAGGTGCCGCGCCACGACCTCGGCGGTCTCCTTCTGGAGGCCGCGCAGGTCCCGGCGCACGCTCGGGTCGAGCTCGGCGGCCGTCACCGAGTCCGGCAGGTCCGGCTCGGCGACGAAGGTCCGCTCGGCCGACTCCGGGATCGCCCGTCGCGGACGGGCGTCGCGGTCACGGCGGTCGTCGCGGCCACGGTCGTTCCGGCCACGGTCGTCGCGCCTGCGGTCGTCACGGTCGTCGCGCCTGCGGTCGTCACGGCCGGAGCGCGGGCCCCGGTCGTCCCGGCCGCCACGCGGGCCACGGTCGTCACGCTCCCGGCGCGGGCCACGGTCGTCACGGTCACGGAGCGGGCGACGCTCGTCGCGCCCGACGAGACGCTCGGCACGGTCGGTGCGCGGACCGTCGACGGTGTCGCCGCCCGATCCGGTCGTGCCCGGGGCGGTCCCGGCGCGGTCGACGGCGTCGGCCCCGGTACCGGCCCCGCGGGCGTCGGTCACGGGGGTGTCGGTCCGGTCCCCGCTGCCGGACCGGGGGCCGTCGGGCGCGGTGCTGCCCGTGCCGACCGCGTCGTCGGTGGGCTCGTCGCGGGTGACCGGCACGTCGGCCGCCTCCACGGGCGGGGTCTCGGGAACCCGGACCGCGGTGTCGGAGGCGGTTGCGCCGGTCGACGTGGCCGCCTCCCGTGTGTCGGTCGTCGACGGCGTCACGGCAGGCGCGTCACCGGCCGGCTCGGCCTGCACCGCGGCCGGCTGCGCGACGTCCCGGGGCTCGACGGCCGCAGACCGCTCGGCCGGGCGGTCGTGCGACGGGCGCTCCTCGCGGGCGCGGTACGGGCGGTCGTCCCGGTCCCGGGACGAGCTGCGCCGGTCGTCGCGATCGCGCGGCGCGCGGTCGTCACGGTTCCGGTGGGGACGGGCGCCACGGTCGTCGTCGCGCTGCGGACGGGGGCCACGGTCGTCACGACCACCGAAAGAACGGCCGCCACGGTCGTCACGGTCCCGGGACGGCCGACCGGCCCGGTCGTCGCGATCACGGAACGAACGGCCACCGCGGTCGTCGTCGCGCTGCGGACGGGCGCCACGCTCGTCGCGGTCCCGGAAGGAACGGGCACCGCGGTCGCCGGACGGACGTCCCCCGCGGTCGTCACGGTCGCGGAACAAACGGCCACCGCGGTCGTCGTCGCGCTGCGGACGGGCGCCACGGTCGTCACGGCCACCGAAGGAACGGCCGGCGCGGTCGTCACGGTCGCGGAAGGAGCGGGCACCACGGTCGTCACGGTCCCCGGAGGGCCGACCGCCACGGTCGTCACCGCCACGGAACGGACGGCTGCCCCGGTCGTCACTGCCCCGGGCGGGACGGCGGTCGTCTCGGCCGCCGAAGGAGCGACCGTCACGGCCCCCGGACGGACGCTCCCCGCGGTCGTCGCGACCGGGGAAGGAACGCCCGCCACGGTCCTCGCGACCGGAGAACGAGCGGCCACCACGGTCGTCACGGCCGGAGGAGGGACGACCGGCGCGGTCGTCGCGGTCCCGGTACGAGCGCCCGCCGCGGTCGTCGTCGCGCTGCGGACGGGGGCCACGGTCGTCACGGTCACGGTAGGGACGGCGGTCGTCACGGCCCCCGGAGGGCCGGCCACCGCGGTCGTCGCGGCCACCCCGGAACGAGTCACGCCGGCCGGTGCCGCCGGAACGGCGGTCGTCGTCGCGGGCGGGACGACGGTCGTCGTCACGACGCGGCCCGCGGTCGGAGCGGTCGTCGCCGCGGAAGCCGCTGTCGCGCCGGCCGGTGTCGCGTCCACCCCGGTCGGACCAGGAGCGGCCCTCGGTGCGGCGCTCGCCCGGACGTCCCCGGTCGTCGCGCGCACGGTCGCCGCCGCCACGGGTGCCCCGGTCGTCGCGACGCGTGCGGTCGTCGCCGTCGCGGCGCCGTCCCCGCTGGTCGTCACCACGCGACCATCCCGACCCGCTGCGCGAACCGCGCTCCTCGCCTGCCCGGCCGTTGCCGGGACGTTCCCCGTCCGTCACGTGGTCAGGGTACAAACCAACACCGTCACTTCCGCGGTCGGCGACCGCACTGGGCGAACCGGTCCGCGCAGAGAGGCGGACACGGCTGCAGACATACGAAAAAAGGGGAGTCCACAGCGGCTTCTACACCGTTGCGGACTCCCCTTTCAGAGGTTGAATGTCGGCGGCGACCTACTCTCCCACACCCTGGCGAGTGCAGTACCATCGGCGCTGGAAGGCTTAGCTACCGGGTTCGGAATGGGACCGGGCGTTTCCCTACCGCAATGACCACCGACAACACTATCCAACTATCACCCCACCCCGAAACCGGGACAGGGGTCGAGCACACACACCGACTCCACACCGGCCCGGGCATACCCGGGGACAGTGTGGATGGTTGTGGACTCAGGGTCACACAGTGGATGCGAACAACTCGTTGTGGCAAGCCCTCGGCCTATTAGTACCGGTCAACTCCACCCCTCACAGGGCTTCCATCTCCGGCCTATCAACCCAGTCATCTACTGGGAGCCTTACCCACTCGAAGGTGGTGGGAGACCTCATCTTGGAACAGGCTTCCCGCTTAGATGCCTTCAGCGGTTATCCCTCCCGAACATAGCCAACCAGCCGTGCCCCTGGCGGGACAACTGGCACACCAGAGGTTCGTCCGTCCCGGTCCTCTCGTACTAGGGACAGCCTTCCTCAAGTCTCCAACGCGCGCGGCGGATAGGGACCGAACTGTCTCACGACGTTCTAAACCCAGCTCGCGTACCGCTTTAATGGGCGAACAGCCCAACCCTTGGGACCTACTCCAGCCCCAGGATGCGACGAGCCGACATCGAGGTGCCAAACCATGCCGTCGATATGGACTCTTGGGCAAGATCAGCCTGTTATCCCCGGGGTACCTTTTATCCGTTGAGCGACACCCCTTCCACAAGGTGGTGCCGGATCACTAGTCCCGACTTTCGTCCCTGCTCGACCCGTCAGTCTCACAGTCAAGCTCCCTTGTGCACTTACACTCAACACCTGATTGCCAACCAGGCTGAGGGAACCTTTGGGCGCCTCCGTTACTCTTTGGGAGGCAACCGCCCCAGTTAAACTACCCACCAGGCACTGTCCCTGAACCAGATCATGGCCCGAGGTTAAGACACCCAATTCGACCAGAGTGGTATTTCAACAACGACTCCACCACCACTGGCGTGGCGATTTCACAGTCTCCCACCTATCCTACACAAGCCGAACCGAGCACCAATACCAAGCTATAGTAAAGGTCCCGGGGTCTTTCCGTCCTGCCGCGCGTAACGAGCATCTTTACTCGTAGTGCAATTTCGCCGAGTCTGTGGTCGAGACAGCGCCCAAGTCGTTACGCCATTCGTGCAGGTCGGAACTTACCCGACAAGGAATTTCGCTACCTTAGGATGGTTATAGTTACCACCGCCGTTTACTGGCGCTTAAATTCTCCGCTTCGCCCCGAAGAGCTAACAGGTCCTCTTAACGTTCCAGCACCGGGCAGGCGTCAGTCCGTATACATCGTCTTGCGACTTCGCACGGACCTGTGTTTTTAGTAAACAGTCGCTTGGGCCTGGTCTCTGCGACCGGCCGTCCCTAGCCCGCAAGGAGCCTCAAGACAACCGGCCCTCCTTCTCCCGAAGTTACGGAGGTATTTTGCCGAATTCCTTAACCACAGTTCGCTCGATCGCCTCGGTATTCTCTACCTGACCACCTGTGTCGGTTTGGGGTACGGGCCGCAACAGCACTCGCTAGAGGCTTTTCTCGACAGCATGGGATCACCCTCTTCGCCTCAATCGGCTACGCATCACCTCTCACCCTTAAATGAGCCCCGGATTTACCTAGGACTCGGGCTACAGGCTTACACCACGACAACCACCGCGTGGCGGAGCTACCCTCCTGCGTCACCCCATCACTTGCCTACTACCAGATCGGATCCCACGCTCCCCCACAAACAACACTCCCGAAGGAACGAAGGTGGGTTCGGATGGTTAGCATCACCAGCCTCGGCATGGACGCACTATCACGAGCACGGGAATATCAACCCGTTGTCCATCGACTACGCCTGACGGCCTCGCCTTAGGTCCCGGCTCACCCTGGGCGGAACAACCTGGCCCAGGAACCCTTGGTCATCCGGCGGCAGAGATTCTCACTCTGCATTCGCTACTCATGCCTGCATTCTCACTCCCACACCCTCCACCCGTAAATCACTCCCGGGCTTCACCAGATGCAGGACGCTCCCCTACCCAACAACACCTAAGTGTCATTGCCACGGCTTCGGCGGTGCGCTTGAGCCCCGCTACATTGTCGGCGCAGGACCACTTGACCAGTGAGCTATTACGCACTCTTTCAAGGGTGGCTGCTTCTAAGCCAACCTCCTGGTTGTCCGGGCGATCCCACATCCTTTCCCACTTAGCGCACGCTTAGGGGCCTTAGCCGGTGATCTGGGCTGTTTCCCTCTCGACCACGAAGCTTATCCCCCGCAGTCTCACTGCCGCGCTCTCACTCACCGGCATTCGGAGTTTGGCTGACTTCGGTAAGCTTGTCGGCCCCCTAGGCCATCCAGTGCTCTACCTCCGGTGAGAAACACACGACGCTGCACCTAAATGCATTTCGGGGAGAACCAGCTATCACGAAGTTTGATTGGCCTTTCACCCCTACCCACAGCTCATCCCCCAGGTTTTCAACCCTGGTGGGTTCGGGCCTCCACGACGTCTTACCGACGCTTCACCCTGGCCATGGGTAGATCACTCCGCTTCGGGTCTACACCCCGCGACTCAGACGCCCTATTCGGACTCGCTTTCGCTACGGCTACCCCACACAGGTTAACCTCGCCACGAAGCATAACTCGCAGGCTCATTCTTCAAAAGGCACGCCATCACCCCGAAAGGCTCTGACGGCTTGTAAGCACACGGTTTCAGGTACTATTTCACTCCCCTCCCGGGGTACTTTTCACCTTTCCCTCACGGTACTTGTCCGCTATCGGTCATCAGGTAGTATTTAGGCTTGACGGGTGGTCCCGCCAGATTCACAGCGAATTTCACGGGCTCGCTGCTACTCGAGAACACGCCCACAACAGAACCCAGTGTTTTCGCGTACGGGGCTATCACCCACTACGGCCGACCATCCCAGAGTCGTTCCGCTAACACAGGCACTTGCTGTCCCACCCTCGGCAGAAGATGAACGACACGTCTCACAACCCCGCACCCGCAACGCCTGCCGGCTTGACACGGACACGGTTTAGCCTCTTCCGCTTTCGCTCGCCACTACTCACGGAATCACTATTGTTTTCTCTTCCTGTGGGTACTGAGATGTTTCACTTCCCCACGTTCCCTCCACGCACCCTATGAATTCAGGTACGGGTAACGCCCCATGACGGGCGCTGGGTTTCCCCATTCGGACACCCTCGGATCACAGCTCGGTTGACAGCTCCCCGAGGCCTATCGCGGCCTCCCACGTCCTTCATCGGCTCCTGATGCCCAGGCATCCACCATGTGCTCTTAACAACTTGACCACAACAAGATGCTCGCATCCACTATGCAACACTCAACCCACAACCACACCAGACCAAGAAACAACCACCACCCACACACGCAGGCGTTAGGAAGCTCTCAACCAGAGCGGCCAAAGAAAACAACCCCAGCTCCGAAGAACCACAGGATGTCCTCTCAGGACCCAACAGTGTGCCAAGCCAAACGGTCCGACGTACTGCGTTCCACCCAACGCACCCGACCCACGAACGAGGCCGCAAATGCGATTCAATGAAGGAACCACAGACTCACCATGAGCACAACTCACAGAGCATCGTGGCGCCCCATCACATGATGGGACTCCTTAGAAAGGAGGTGATCCAGCCGCACCTTCCGGTACGGCTACCTTGTTACGACTTCGTCCCAATCGCCAGTCCCACCTTCGACAGCTCCCTCCACAAGGGTTGGGCCGCCGGCTTCGGGTGTTACCAACTTTCGTGACGTGACGGGCGGTGTGTACAAGGCCCGGGAACGTATTCACCGCAGCGTTGCTGATCTGCGATTACTAGCGACTCCAACTTCACGGGGTCGAGTTGCAGACCCCGATCCGAACTGAGACTCACTTTAAGGGATTCGCTCCACCTCACGGTCTCGCAGCCCTCTGTATGAGCCATTGTAGCATGTGTGAAGCCCTGGACATAAGGGGCATGATGACTTGACGTCATCCCCACCTTCCTCCGAGTTGACCCCGGCAGTCTCCCATGAGTCCCCACCATTACGTGCTGGCAACATGGAACAAGGGTTGCGCTCGTTGCGGGACTTAACCCAACATCTCACGACACGAGCTGACGACAGCCATGCACCACCTGCACACCAACCACAAGGGAAGCCCTATCTCTAGGGATGTCTGGTGCATGTCAAACCCAGGTAAGGTTCTTCGCGTTGCATCGAATTAATCCACATGCTCCGCCGCTTGTGCGGGCCCCCGTCAATTCCTTTGAGTTTTAGCCTTGCGGCCGTACTCCCCAGGCGGGGCGCTTAATGCGTTAGCTGCGGCACAGAAACCGTGGAATGGTCCCCACACCTAGCGCCCAACGTTTACGGCGTGGACTACCAGGGTATCTAATCCTGTTCGCTCCCCACGCTTTCGCTCCTCAGCGTCAGTATCGGCCCAGAGACCCGCCTTCGCCACCGGTGTTCCTCCTGATATCTGCGCATTTCACCGCTACACCAGGAATTCCAGTCTCCCCTGCCGAACTCAAGTGATGCCCGTATCGACCGCACGCTCAGAGTTAAGCCCCAAGTTTTCACGGCCGACGCGACACACCGCCTACGAGCTCTTTACGCCCAATAATTCCGGACAACGCTCGCACCCTACGTGTTACCGCGGCTGCTGGCACGTAGTTGGCCGGTGCTTCTTCTCCAGGTACCGTCAATCGCTCTTCGTCCCTGGCGAAAGAGGTTTACAACCCGAAGGCCGTCATCCCCCACGCGGCGTCGCTGCGTCAGGCTTCCGCCCATTGCGCAATATTCCCCACTGCTGCCTCCCGTAGGAGTCTGGGCCGTGTCTCAGTCCCAGTGTGGCCGGTCGCCCTCTCAGGCCGGCTACCCGTCACCGCCTTGGTAGGCCATCACCCCACCAACAAGCTGATAGGCCGCGGGCCCATCCCCCACCGAAAAAACTTTCCACCACCAACCATGCGATCAGTGGTCCTATCCGGTATTAGACCCAGTTTCCCGGGCTTATCCCAGAGTGGAGGGCAGGTCACCCACGTGTTACTCACCCGTTCGCCGCTCGTGTACCCCCGAAAGGGCCTTACCGCTCGACTTGCATGTGTTAAGCACGCCGCCAGCGTTCGTCCTGAGCCAGGATCAAACTCTCCAACAAAACCCTGACTTGCAACAAACAACTAGCCACAACACCCGACGGGATCGAATGCTGCAACCAAACAAACAATTTGGCACAAAACGCCAAACCGAATCAAAATAGCTCGACACACTGTTGAGTTCTCAAAAGACACCCGCACTCGAGGACCGGGCCTGATGACCGTCGCCCCGGGGCGCCAGAGTCGTCCTCGCTAGGAGGCAACTCTCTTATGCTACGTGTACCGGAGAGCAGCGTCAAGCCTTACTCCGGGCGGCCGGATCTCCACCGAGATGGAGTTCGTGGGCCGTCGCCTCCGGGCCGGATCAGCGTCCCTGGCCTCTCGGCCGGTCTCGCTCTCGTCCGTCCCGTCCTGGCGACAACGAGAAAGTTACAGGACTGCCCGGAGGCGATTCACAGGGGGGTACCTGTTCAGCGTTTCCGCAGGTCAGCGGCCGATCATGCCGATCCGACCCGCACACCGGCCAGGTTGCGCTTCCCCCGCCGCACCACCAGCCAGCCGCCGTCGAGGACGTCCCCGGCACCCGGGACCCACTCCTCGTCGACGACCTTGACGTTGTTGACGTACGCCCCGCCCTCCTTCACGGCGCGGCGCGCGGCTCCCTTGCTGTCGGTCAGACCGGTGGCGACGAGCAGGTCGACGATCGTGTCGGCCGGGCCTGCGTCGGCCGTCGGCACCTCGGCGAGCGCAGCACCGAGGGTGGCCGCGTCCAGGTCGGTGAGCTCCGCGCGGCCGAACAGGGCCTGGCTCGCCGTCGTCACCTGCTTCGTCTGCTCCTCGCCGTGCACCAGCGTCGTCAGCTCGGCGGCGAGACGTCGCTGCGCGCCACGCAGATGCGGCTTCTCGGCGAGCTCGGTCTCCAGTGCCTCGATCTCGGCGCGGTCGAGGAAGGTGAACAGCTTGAGGTAGGTGATCGCGTCGGCGTCGGCGACGTTCACGAAGTACTGGTACCAGGCGTACGGCGAGGTGCGCTCCGGGTCGAGCCAGACGTTGCCGCCCCCGGTGGACTTGCCGAACTTGCGGCCCTCGGAGTCGGTGACCAGCTGCAGCGTCAACGCGTGGACGTGGTCGCCGGTCACCCGCCGGACGAGGTCGACACCGCCGACGATGTTGCCCCACTGGTCGGAGCCGCCGATCTGAAGCCGCACCCCGAGCTCGCGGTACAGGTGCAGGTAGTCCTGGGCCTGGAGCAGCAGGTAGCTGAACTCGGTGTAGGACATCCCGTCGCCGGCGAGGCGGCGCTTCACCGTGTCCCGCGAGATCATCGTGCTGACCGGGAAGTGCTTGCCGAGATCGCGCAGGAACTCCAGGACCGTCTGCTGCCCGGTCCAGTCCAGGTTGTTGACGGCGACGGCGCCGGTCGGCCCGTCGTCGAAGGACACGAACCGCTCCAGCTGACCCCGGATGAGCACCGTCCAGTCGGCCACGGTCGAGGCGTCGTTGAGCGTCCGCTCCCCCACGTCGCGCGGGTCCCCGATCATCCCGGTCGCCCCGCCCGCGAGGATGACCGGACGGTGCCCGGCCTCCTGGAAGCGACGCAGGGTCAGCATCGGGATCAGGTGCCCGGCGTGCAGGCTCGACGCGGTCGGGTCGAAGCCCGCATAGATCGACACCGGGTCGTCGGCGGCGAGTTCCTTCGCGAGCGCGTCGCGGTCGGTGCTCTGCGCGATCAGGCCGCGCCACTCCAGGTCGTCGAGGATGTCGGTACCCACGGTGCCCATCTTGGTCGGGCCGCCGCGGCCCGTGCACGCGGGTGCCTCAGGCGCTGCGACGACGGCGCGTCCCGGCCCGGTACGGACTGACCGCCGGTGAGCCGTCGACCCAGTGGCGCCACGGCAGCTCGGCCGCCGCGGCGACGCCCACCCGGGGGCCGGTCCGGACGAGCTCCGGGGCGACCGGGGCCCCGGCGCGCAGCCGCACCCGGGAGACAGGGTCGGTGACGTCGGTCCCGTCGTCCTCACGGCGCAGCCCGAGGAGCGCGGCGAGGCGCGCGGGCCCGCGGGCCAGGTCCGCATCCCGACGGGCGGTGGGCCGGCGCTCCCGGGCCACCCCCGGGTCGGTGAGCAGCTCCCCGGCGCGCAGCAGTACCGCGCCCGGCTCGCCGTCGGACAGGCACGAGACGTTCGCGCAGAAGTGCATGCCGTAGACGAAGTAGACGTACAGGTGCCCGGGTGGGCCGAACATCACCGCGTTGCGCGGGGTCCGGCCGCGGTAGCAGTGCGACGCGGGGTCGTCGCGGCCCCGGTAGGCCTCCACCTCGACGAGGCGCACCGCGACGGTGCCGTCGGGGGTGTCGGCCTCGAGGACGCAGCCGAGCAGGCGTCGTGCGGCGGGCAGGACGTCGACGGCCAGGGCGGACCGGTCCAGCAGACCGGCGGGGCCCGGCCGGTCGTCCCGGCCGGGCCCCGCCGTGTGGTCGTCCACCGTCAGCGGCGCGCGAGCGCCAGCTGCACGCAGGTCACGACACCGGCCATGGCCTTCTCGACCTCGTCGAGCGGGGGCAGGGTCGGGGCGAGGCGGATGGTCGCGTCCTGCGGGTCCTTGCCGTAGGGGTGCGTCGCACCGGCCGGGGTCAGGACGACGCCCGCCTCCTTCGCCAGCCGCACGACCTCCGAGGCGAGGCCGTCCGGGACGGTCAGGCTCACGAAGTAGCCGCCCCGGGGCTTGGTCCAGGACACGCCCTCGACATCGGAGAACGCCTCGGTCAGCAGCCGATCGACCGCGGCGAACTTCGGCGCGATCAGCTCGCGGTGGGCGGCCATGTGCGCCCGCAGCCCGGCGGCGTCCTTGAGGAACAGCGCGTGCCGCAGGTGGTTGACCTTGTCCGGGCCGATCGTCTTCTTCGACGCCAGCTTCAGCCACCAGTCGACGTTCGCCGGCGAGGCACCGAAGAACGCGACGCCCGCACCGGCGAGGGTGATCTTGGAGGTGGACCCGAAGACGAACGGGCGGTCCGCGTTGCCCGCGTCGGCGGCCAGGGTGAGGACGTCGGCGATCTCGACCTCCTCGATGGTCAGGTGGTGCACCGCGTAGGCGTTGTCCCACATGATCCGGAAGTCCGGCGCGGCCGTCGGCATGGTGGCCAGCCGGCGCACGACCTCGTCGGAGTAGACGACCCCGTCGGGGTTCGAGTACTTCGGCACGCACCAGATGCCCTTGATCGACGGGTCCTCGGCGACGAGCCGCTCGACCTCGTCCATGTCGGGGCCGTCCGCGGTCATCGGGACGGTGACCAGGTCGATCCCGAGCCGCTCGCACACGCCGTAGTGGCGGTCGTAGCCGGGGACCGGGGCGATGAACGCGACCCGGCCGGCGTCGACCCAGCGGGTCGGGGCGCCGGGCAGCGCGGTCAGCAACGCGTGCACGAGCGTGTCGTGCATCAGCTCCAGGCTGGAGTTGTTCGATGCCACCAGCTGCCCGACCGGGACCTGCAGCGACGGCGCGAAGATCTCCCGCAGCTCGGGCAGACCCTGGCCGCCGCCGTAGTTGCGGGTGTCGGTGCCGTCGGCCGCGCGGAACTGTCCCGCGCCCGGCAGACCGAGCAGCTCGTGGGACAGGTCCAGCTGCTGCGCGGACGGCTTGCCCCGCGTCAGGTCGAGCTTCAGGCCGGCGGCCTTGAGCTCCTCGTAGGCTGCGGCAGGGTCGGTCATGCGGTTCCTCCGGTGAACTCTCGCGCTGCTGCGACCGCGGTACGCAGGTCGGTGAGCTGCTCGGCGACCCGGTCGCCGGCCGTCCCACCGCGCGCGTTCCGCGACGCGATGGAGCCTTCCACGGTCAGTACGTCGCGGACACTCGGGTCGAGTGCCGGGTGCACGGCGGCCAGCTCGGCGTCGGTCAGGTCCTCCAGCCCGACGCCGCGAGCCTCGGCGGCGCGGACGCAGCCGCCCGCGGCCTCGTGCGCCACGCGGAACGGGACGCCCTGCCGGACGAGCCACTCGGCGACGTCGGTGGCGAGGGTGAACCCGGCCGGGGCCAGCTCGGCGAGCCGCCCGGTGTGGAAGGTCAGGGTGGCCACCATCCCGGCGACCGCGGGGAGCAGGAGCTCCAGCTGCGCGACGGAGTCGAACAGCGGCTCCTTGTCCTCCTGGAGGTCCCGGTTGTAGGCCAGCGGGAGCCCCTTGAGGGTGGTCATGAGCCCGGCGAGGTTGCCGACGAGCCGGCCGGACTTGCCGCGGGCCAGCTCGGCGACGTCGGGGTTCTTCTTCTGCGGCATGATCGAGCTGCCGGTGGAGAACGCGTCGTCGAGGGTGACGTAGCCGAACTCGGCCGTCGCCCAGAGGATGATCTCCTCCGACAGCCGCGACAGGTCGACGCCGATCATCGCGAGGACGAACGCGGCCTCGGCGGCGAAGTCCCGCGAGGCGGTCCCGTCGATCGAGTTGGCCGAGGACCCGGTGAAGCCGAGCTCGGCGGCGACGGCCTCCGGGTCGAGCCCGAGCGAGGACCCGGCGAGCGCGCCGGAGCCGTAGGGCGACCAGGCGCTGCGCCGGTCCCAGTCGGCGAGCCGGTCGACGTCGCGCAGCAGGGCCTGGGCGTGCGCGGCCAGCTGGTGGCCGAGCAGCACCGGCTGGGCGTGCTGCAGGTGGGTGCGGCCGGGCATCGGCGCGCCGGGGTGGGCCTGCGCCTGGGCGACGAGGGCGTCGACGACGTCGAGCACACCGGAGCCGACCCGTCGCGTGGCGTCGCGCAGCCACATCCGGAACTGGGTGGCGACCTGGTCGTTGCGCGAGCGACCGGCCCGCAGCTTGCCGCCCAGGTCGGCACCGGCCCGCTCGATGAGGCCGCGCTCCAGCGCGGTGTGCACGTCCTCGTCGCCCGGGTCGGGGCCGAACGCCCCGGAGGCGACGTCGGCGGCGAGCTCGTCGAGCGCCTTGTGCATCCCCGACAGCTCCTCGTCGGTCAGCAGACCGGCGCGGTGCAGGACCCGGGCGTGCGCCTTCGAGCCGCGGATGTCGTAGGGGGCCAGTGCCCAGTCGAAGTGGGTGGACTTCGACAGCGCCGCGAGCGCGTCGGCCGGACCGGACGCGAACCGGCCACCCCACAGCGCTCCGCCACCGGCGACCGCGCCCTGTCGGGGGTCCGCGTCGGTCATGTCGGGTCTCCTTCTCGTTCGTCGTGCGTCCCGGCGGCCGCGTGGGCCCTCCGGGGCAGGTCCTGCAGCCGTTCGGCCAGCTCCGCCCCGGTGAGGGGCTCGCGGGCGACGACGATGACCGTGTCGTCGCCGGCGATGGTGCCGACGACGTCGTGCAGTGCGGCCCGGTCGAGTGCGCTCGCGAGGTAGTGCGCCGCGCCCGGCGGGGTCCGCAGGACCGCCAGGTTCCCACTCGCGTCGGCGGACACGAGCAGCTCCCCCAGCAACCGGGCGACCCGCCCGGTGCCGCCCTCGACCCCGCGCACGGGGCTGCCGTCCTCGGGGATGCGGTAGACCGGCTGCCCGCCGTCCGCGCCGCGGAGCTTCACCGCGCCCAGTTCGTCCAGGTCTCGCGAGAGCGTGGCCTGGGTCGTCTCGATGCCGTGCCGCTCGTGGAGCAACCCGATGATCTCCACCTGGCTGCTCAGCTCGTAGTTCCAGACCACGTCGATGACGGCCGCCTGCCGGCTGGCCCGGCTCACCGGGTTCCTGCGGTCGCGGTCCGCCTCACCCATGCCGCAGGAGCCAGGTGAGCAGCGCCTTCTGCGCGTGCAACCGGTTCTCGGCCTCGTCCCAGACGGCGCTGGCGGGGCCGTCGAGGACCTCGTCGGTGATCTCGTCGCCCCGGTGGGCGGGCAGGCAGTGCAGCACGATCGCGTCCGGTGCGGCGCGCTCCAGCAGCGCGGCGTTCACCTGGTAGGGCCGGAACGGCGCCACCCGGTCCAGCCCGTCGTCCTCCTGGCCCATCGAGGTCCAGGTGTCGGTGACGACGACCTGGGCGCCGTCGACGGCGGCGACCGGGTCCGCGACGAGCGTGACCGATCCCCCGGTCTGCTCGGCCCGGGTCTTCGCATCGCGCAGCACGTCGTCGTCGGGGGTGAACCCGGCGGGTGCGGCGATCCGGACGTGCAGCCCGGCGGTGGCCCCGCCGAGCAGCAGCGAGTGGGCGATGTTGTTCGCGCCGTCGCCGAGGTAGGTCAGGGTGAGCCCGGCGAGGCGGCCGAACCGCTCCCGCACGGTCTGCAGGTCCGCCAGGATCTGGCACGGGTGGAACAGGTCGGTGAGCGCGTTGACGACCGGCACGGTCGCCGCGCCGGCCATCTCCCGGATCCGCTCCTGGCCGCTGGTGCGCCACACGATCGCGTCGACGTAGCGCGACAGCACCCGGGAGGTGTCGGAGATCGTCTCGCCGCGCCCCAGCTGGCTGGTGGTGCCGTCGAGGATGATCGCGGTGCCGCCGAGCTGGGTGATCCCGGCCTCGAACGACACCCGGGTACGGGTGGAGGACTTGTCGAACACGACCCCCACGGCGCGCGGCCCGGCGAGCGGGCGCTCGGCGAACGGGTCGGCCTTGAGCCGGTCGGCGAGGTCGAGGACCTCGGCCTGCTCGGCCGGGGTCAGGTCGTCGTCGCGGAGCAGGTGGCGGACCATCAGTTCCCCTGCCCCTCGTGCTGGGCGGCGGCCGCGTCGAGGACGGCGGGCAGCGCCGTCAGGAACTCCTCGGCCTCGTCGTCGGTCAGGGTCAGGGCCGGGGCCAGCCGCAGCCGGTCCGGGGTGGCGTTGTTCACCAGGATCCCGGCGTCGCGCGCGGCCGCGGCGGCCTGGGCGGCGACCGGCTCGGTGAGGCCGACGCCGATGTGCAGACCGGCGCCGGAGACGTCGCCGACCAGGGGGTGGCCGAATCCCTCGATCCGGCTGCGGATCTCCTTGCCGAGCCGGTCGACGTGGGCGAGCAGCCCCCCGGCGGCGACCGTGTCGAGGACGGCGAGCGCCGCGGCGCACGACACCGGGTTGCCGCCGAAGGTGGTGCCGTGCTGGCCGGGCTCGAGCAGGGCTGCGGCGTCGCCGAACCCGACGCAGGCCCCGATCGGGAGACCGCCGCCGAGGCCCTTGGCCAGGGTGATCACGTCGGGGACGATGCCGTGCGCCTGGTGGGCGAACCAGTATCCGGTACGGCCGATGCCGGTCTGCACCTCGTCGAGGACCAGCAGCGCGCCGCGCTCGGCGGTGATCCGACGGGCCTGCGCCAGGTACCCCTCGGGCGGCACGATCACCCCGGCCTCGCCGAGGATCGGCTCCAGGAACACCGCGGCGGTCCGTTCGGTGACGGCGGCGTCGAGTGCGGCGGCGTCACCGAACGGGATGTGGGTCACCCCGGCGGGCATCGGCTCGAACGGGGCACGCTTGGCGGGCTGCCCGGTCAGCGCGAGCGCACCCATCGTGCGGCCGTGGAACGCGCCCTCGCAGGCGACGATCTCCGGCCGGCCGGTCCGGCGGGCGATCTTGAAGGCGGCCTCGTTGGCCTCGGTGCCGGAGTTGCAGAGCAGGGTCCGGGCGTCGTCGCGGCCGAGCAGTGCCTGCAGCCGCTCGGCGAGCTGCAGCGCGGGCTCGGTGATGAAGAAGTTCGAGGTGTGGCCCAGGGTGCGGACCTGCTCGGACACCGCCTCGACGACGGCCGGGTGCGCGTGTCCGAGCGCGTTGACCGCGATCCCGGAGTAGAGGTCCAGGTACGCGCGACCCTCGGCGTCCCAGACGCGGGCGCCCTCGCCGCGGACCAGGGTCAGCGGCGGGGTGCCGTAGTTGTTCATCAGTGCGGCCTGCCACCGCTGCGCGTGCGTGGTCATGTCGTTCCCCCAGCTGTGGCGTCCGGCAGCACCATGGTGCCGACGCCTTCGTGCGTGAACACCTCGAGCAGGACCGAGTGCGGCACCCGCCCGTCGATCACGTGGGCCTGGCCGACGCCCGACCGCACGGCGCGCAGGCAGGCCTCCATCTTCGGGGCCATGCCGCTCTCCAGGCGGGGCAGCATCGGCTCGAGCTGGTCCGCGGTCAGCGAGGTGATGATCGACTCCGGGTCGGGGTAGTTCGCGTAGAGCCCCTCGACGTCGGTGAGCACCACGAGCTTCGCGGCGTCCAGCGCGCCGGCGAGCGCCGCGGCGGCGCTGTCGGCGTTGATGTTGTGGACCTGGCCGTCGGCGTCCGGCGCGATCCCGGCGACGACCGGGATGCGACCCGCCGCGATGATGTCCAGCACCGCGTCCGGGTTGACCTTCGTGACGTCACCGACCAGGCCGATGTCGACGGGCTCGCCCCCGACCAGCGCGGTCCGCTTCTCGGCCGTGAACAGGCCCGCGTCCTCCCCGGACAGGCCGACGGCGAGCGGCCCGTGGGCGTTGATCAGCCCGACGAGCTCGCGCCCGACCTGGCCGAACAGCACCATCCGGACGATCTCCATCGTCTCCGGGGTGGTGACGCGCAGGCCGCCGCGGAACTCGCCGGGCATGCCGAGCCGCTTCAGCATCGCCGAGATCTGCGGCCCGCCGCCGTGCACGACGACCGGGTGGATGCCCGCGAGCCGCAGGAACACCATGTCCCGGGCGAAGGCCTGCTTCAGCTCGTCGTCGATCATGGCGTTGCCGCCGTACTTGACGACGACGATCCGGCCGTGGAAGCGCTGCAGCCAGGGCAGCGCCTCGGCGAGCACACCGGCCTTCTCCCCCGCCCGCTTCAGCCGGGCCGGGGTCTCCGGGGACGGCGCGATCTGCGGCTGCGGCAGCGCGTCCGGGGCGATCGGCTCAGGAGGAGTAGGCACTGTTCTCCTCCACGTAGGCGTGCGACAGGTCGGTGGTCCGGATCTCGGCGGTGTGCCCGTCGGCCCCACCGGACAGGCCCAGCTCGACCTCGATCAGCACGTCCTTCCCGGACAGGTCGCAGTCGGCCCGGTCCCCGGCGACGACGGCGCCCTTGCACAGCAGCACGCCGTTGATCGTGACGTCGAGGCGCTCGGGGTCGATCTCGGCGTCGGCGTACCCGGCGGAGGCCGCGACCCGGCCCCAGTTCGGGTCGGACCCGAACATCGCGGTCTTGACCAGGGAGTCGCGGGCGATCGTGCGGGCGACGGTGACCGCGTCGTCCTCGGAGGCGGCGCCGGTGACCCGCACGGTGATCCGCTTGGTGACGCCCTCGGCGTCGGCCTGCATCTGCTCGGCGAGGTCGCGGCACACGCGGGTGAGCGCGGCGGTGAACACCGCCGGGTCGGCCTCGACGCCGGACGCGCCGGAGGCCAGCACCAGCACGGTGTCGTTGGTGGACATCGAGCCGTCGACGTCGAGCCGGTCGAAGCTGTAGCGGACCGCCTCGCGCAGCGCGGCGTCGAGCGTCGCCCGGTCGAGGACGGCGTCGGTGGTGAGCACGCTGAGCATGGTCGCCATCGACGGGGAGATCATCCCGGCGCCCTTGGTGGTGCCCCCGACGGTCCAGCCCGCCGGGTCGGTCACCGCGGACTCCTTCGGGACGGTGTCGGTCGTCATGATCGCGGCGGCGACGGCGGACCCGGCCTCGGGCCCGGACGCCAGCTCCGCGGCGGCCGACCGGACCCCGGCCAGCACGGTCTCCCGGGGGAGCTGCTCACCGATCAGGCCGGTGGAGCACACGGCGACGTCGATCGCGCCGCAGCCGACCACCTCGGCGACCTGCTCCGCGGTGGCGTGCGCGACCTGGAAGCCCTCGGGGCCGGTGCAGGCGTTCGCCCCGCCGGAGTTGAGGACGACCGCGCGCAGCGAACCGGTGGTCAGCACCTGCTGGGACCAGAGGACGGGGGCGGCCTTGACCTTGTTGCGGGTGAAGACCCCGGCGGCCTCGGCGCGCGGGCCGTCGTTGACGACGAGCGCCAGGTCGGCCCTCCCGGACTTCTTGATCCCGGCGGCGATCCCGGCGGCCCGGAAGCCCTGGGCTGCGGTCACGCTCACGGCGCCACTCCCGTCGTCGGCAGGCCGGTGGTCTCGGGCAGACCGAGGGCCAGGTTCATGCACTGGACGGCGCCGCCCGCAGTGCCCTTGGTGAGGTTGTCGATCGCGGAGACGACGACCAGCCGGGCGGCGTCGACGTCGACGGTGACCTGCAGCGCGACCATGTTGGAGCCGAGGGTCTGCGCCGTGGTGGGCCACTGGCCCTCGGGCAGCAGCCGCACGAACGGCTCGTCGGCGTAGGCCTTCTCGTAGACCGCCCGGACCGCCTCGGCGTCGGTCGCCGGGTCGGCCAGCGGGGCGGAGCAGGAGGCGAGGATGCCGCGCGGCAGCGGCGCGAGCACCGGGGTGAAGCTCACCGACACGGGAGAGCCGAGCGCGGTGGACAGGTTCTGCGCGATCTCCGGGGTGTGCCGGTGCACGCCGCCGACGCCGTAGGCCGACAGCGACCCCATGACCTCCGCGCCCAGCAGGTGCGGCTTGGGCGACTTGCCCGCGCCGGAGGTGCCGGTGACCGCGGTGATCACGACCTCAGGGGCGACCAGGCCCGCGACCAGGGCCGGGACCAGCGCGAGGCTGGTGCCGGTCGGGTAGCAGCCCGGCACCGCGACGCGACGGGTGCCGGTCAGCGCGGCCCGGGCACCGGGCAGCTCGGGCAGCCCGTAGGGCCAGTGCCCGGCGTGCTCGCCGCCGTACCAGCGGTCCCAGGCGGCCGGATCGGTGAGGCGGTGGTCCGCACCGCAGTCCACGACGAGCGTGTCCGGCCCCAGCCGGGCCGCCAGCTCCGCGGACCTGCCGTGCGGGAGTGCGAGGAACACCGCGTCGTGTCCGGCGAGGTTCTCCACCGTGCTCTCGCCCAGGACGCGGTCCGCGAGCGGGGTCAGGTGCGGCTGGTGCTCGCCCAGACGCGTCCCCGCGTTCCCGCCGGCCGTGAGGGCACCGATCTCCACCTCGGGATGTGCGAGCAGCAGCCGGAGGAGCTCTCCCCCGGCGTAGCCACTGGCTCCTGCCACTGCGATGCGTACCACGTGGATGAGTATGCACGCCCCCGGAAAGCCATGCAATCGGGATTCACGATCGCGACCGGCCGGTGCGGAACCGGCCCGGCGGCCGGGTGCGACGCCTAGTTTCCCGCGGGTGCGGCGACGGGTGACACGCGGGGTGGGACCGGGCGCGGGAGCGCCCGCACGGGGACGGTCGGTGGCGCGCACGGCGGCCGTCGCGGCGGTGCTCGCGGGGCTGCTCGGCGGGTGCGCGTCGACCGTGTCCGGGACGCCGTGGCCGACGGGTCAGGGACCCGCGCTGCCGCCGTCCGGGGCGGCGCCGGTGGAGCCCACGCGACGGCCGCCGACGTCGTTCACGGTGCCGGGGCCGCTGTCGAGCGGGCCGCTCGCCGCCCCGACCACCGACGGCCGTCCGACGGCGACGGTCCCGCCCGTCCCGGTGCCGCCCCCGTCCGGGGTCCCGTCCGGTCCGCCCGACGGCGGGGCCGGTGTGGCGCGCACGGTGCCGCCGGTGCCGGTCGGGGACGGCGCGTCCCGTGTCCCGGACGGCCGGGTCCGGCCCTCCCCGGGTACGGCGCGCGCCACGGCCCGGCCCGCCTCTCCGGCCGCTCCGGCCCCGCTGACCTCGGACGTGGTGGCCGACGAGTGCCTGCTCGACCGGGCGGCGCTGACCGGCCTGCTGGGCGGGCCGCCGGTCGCGCCGGCGACGAACGCCGTCGTCACCCGCACCGACGGGACCCGCACCCGGGCCTGCTTCGCGCTCGCCGACGGCGTGACGGTGTCGGTCAACGTGTACACGACGAACCGGGGCACGCCGGCCGGCTACGTCGCCGGCGCCCGGCACGGCAGCGCGGTGACCGGGCTCCCGGCGGGGACCTCCGCGACGGTGCTCGACACCGTCGCCGGGCCGACCCTGCAGCTGGCCACCGCCCGGTACCTGGTGACGGTGGCGGTCGCGGGGCGGACACCGTCCCGCGACCGGTGGCGGGCCGCCGCGGTCGCCGCCGTCGCGGCGGCCCCGCGCTGAGCCGGCCGTGGCCCGGCGCGGGCCCGCCGCGGACCGGGGTCAGCGCAGCGCGGCTCCGTGCCGGGCGGTGGCCTCGGCGACCGCCGCGTCCCGCGCGGCGTTCGCCTCCTCGCTGGTCAGCGTGCGGTCCGCGGCGCGCAGGCGCAGCGAGAACGCCAGCGAGCGGCGGCCCTGTCCGACCTGGTCGCCGGTGTAGACGTCGAACAGCCGCACCGACTCCAGCAGCTCCCCCGCGCCCGCGGTGAGCGCGTCGGCGAGGTCCGCGGCCGGGACCGTCTCGTCGGCGACCAGCGCGACGTCCACGGCGACCGGCGGGAACGCCGACACCCGCGGCACGGGCAGGTTCTCCCGCAGCGGGACCGCGTCGAGGTCGATCTCGGCCGCGGCGGTGCGGGCCGGCAGCCCCAGCGCCTCGACGACCTTGGGGTGCAGCTCCCCGGCGTACCCGACGACGGTGTCGGTGCCCGCGACGACGAGCTCCGCGCACCGGCCCGGGTGCCACGGCGCCCGCTCGGCGCGACGCGGCCGCAGCTCCACCCCGGCGGCGGCACCGGTCAGCCGGGCCGCCTCGACGGCGTCGGACCAGGCGGCGGGACGGCCCCGGCCCCACCAGCCGCGCGGCTCGCGGTTCCCGGCGAGGACGACCCCGACGTGGACGGGCTGGTCGGGCAGCGCGGCGCGCAGGGCGGCGTACTCGGCGTCGGACGGACGGCCGGTCACGGCCGGGTCGGGCATCGCGGGGGTGCTCTCCCCCGGCTGCACCACCTGCGCGATCGCGTACAGCGCGAGGTCCTCGGCGCCGCGGGAACGGTTGCGCACCAGCATGTCCAGCAGCCCGGGGAGCAGGGTCGTCGTGAGCCGGGACCGCTCGGCGTCGAGCGGGTTGGTGACGGCCACGGTGCGGCGGCGCTCGTCGTCGGCGGGCAGGCCCAGGTCGTCCCAGACGGCGTCGGAGACGAACGGGAACGGCAGCACCTCGACGTGGCCGGCCTCGGCCAGCGCGCGCGACACCGCGCGGCGGCGCCGCTGGGCGGCGGTCAGACCACGGCCGGCCGGGGCGGTGGGCAGCACGGAGGGGATGGCGTCGTAGCCCTCCAGGCGCAGCACCTCCTCCACGAGGTCGGCGGCCATGGTGAGATCCGGGCGCCAGGTCGGCGGGGTCGCGACGACGACGCCCTCGCCGCCGGCACCGGTGTCCAGCGAGACGGCGCAGCCGACCTGGGTCAGGCGGCGCACGGTGGCCCCGCGCGGGTAGTCGACGCCGGCGACACGGTCGGGCATCGACAGCGGCATCCGCACGCTCGCGACGGCGGGGACCCCGCCGGCGTCGGTGCGGCCGTCGGCGAGGGTCCCGCCGCCGAGCTCGACGAGCAGCTGCGCGGCGCGCTCGGCCGCGACCGGCGGCAGCGCCGGGTCCACCACCCGCTCGAACCGCTTGGACGCCTCGCTGGGCAGCTTGTGCCGGCGCGCGGCGCGCGCGATCACCGGTGGGGAGAAGTGCGCGGCCTCCAGCAGCACGTCGACCCGGGCGCCGTCGGCGAGGTCCCCCGGCGCGGGGATCTCGGTGGACGCGCCGCCCATGACACCGGCGAGCCCGATCGGGCCGGAGTCGTCGGTGATGAGCAGGTCGTCGGTGTCCAGCGCACGGGTGTGGCCGTCGAGGGTCTGCAGCTTCTCCCCCGTCGTCGCGCGGCGGACCTCGATGGCGCCGGTCAGGCGGGTCGCGTCGTAGGCGTGCAGCGGCTGGCCGAGGTCGAGCATCACGAAGTTGGTGACGTCGACGATCAGCGAGATCGGCCGCATCCCGGCCGAGAGAAGCGCGCGCTGCATCCACCAGGGGCTGGGCGCGGCCGGGTCGACGCCGTCCACCCGGCGGGCGACGAACCGCGGGCAGGCATCGGTGTCGGCGAGCCGCACCGGCCACGCGTCGCCGGTGGTGTCCGGGACGGTGACCCGGGTGACCGGGTCGGTGTAGTCGGCGTCGAGCGAGGTCGCGAGCTCGCGGGCGAGACCGCGGACGGCGAAGCAGTAGCCCCGGTCCGGGGTGACGGCCAGCTCGACGACGGGCTCGGACAGGCCGAGGACGTCGAGGGCGTCGTCGCCGGGCTCGGCGGTGCCGGGCGGCAGCACGAGGATGCCGCCGCTCTCGGCGCCGAGGCCGAGCTCCTTCGCCGAGGCGATCATGCCGTCGGAGACCTTGCCGTAGGTCGTGCGCTGGGCGATCGCGAAGTCACCGGGCAGCACCGCACCCGGCTCGGTGACGACGACGAGGTCGCCGACCGCGAAGTTGCGGGCGCCGCACACCACGTAGCGGTGGCGCTGCCCCTCGAAGCCCACCCGGCAGTACCGGATCGGCTTCTTGAACCCGGTGAGCTCCTCGATCTCCTCGACCCGGGCGACCGTGACCGGCCCGGTGACCGCGGGGGCCGGGTGGATCTCCTCGACCTCCAGCCCGACGCGGACGAAGGCGTCGCCGATCGCCTCGGGACCGGCGGGCAGCGCCGCCGGGTCGATGTGCCGGGCGAGCCAGGACGCGGACACTCGCACTGCTCAGAACTCCTCGTGTGGAAGCGGGGTGGGCCGGGTCAG
The DNA here is from genome assembly GCF_056341085.1 of Pseudonocardia sp. 2-7. Taxonomy (NCBI): domain Bacteria; kingdom Bacillati; phylum Actinomycetota; class Actinomycetes; order Pseudonocardiales; family Pseudonocardiaceae; genus Pseudonocardia; species Pseudonocardia sp. 2-7. Next base: position 2,413,618 of record NZ_CP094507.1, on the reverse strand, counting down.
ACGCCGAACGCGGTCGAGAAGCGCACGTCGCCCTCGACCATGTCCCGCATGTCCGGGATGCCGTTGCGGAACATCAGGGTCCGCTCGATGCCCATGCCGAACGCGAAACCGGAGTAGACGTCGGTGTCGACGCCGCAGGCGCGCAGGACGTTGGGGTTGACCATGCCGCAACCGCCCCACTCGACCCAGCCGGGGCCGCCCTTCTTCTGCGGGAACCACAGGTCCACCTCGGCCGAGGGCTCGGTGAACGGGAAGTACGACGGCCGCATCCGGGTGCCGGCCTCCGGGCCGAACACCGCGCGGGCGAACGCGTCGAGCGTCCCCTTGAGGTGGGCCATGGTCAGCCCGCGGTCGACGGCGAGGCCCTCGACCTGGTGGAACACCGGGGTGTGGGTGGCGTCGAGCTCGTCGGTGCGGAAGGTCCGGCCGGGGCAGGCCACGTAGACCGGCAGCTCGCGCTCCAGCAGCGACCGGACCTGGACCGGCGAGGTGTGCGTGCGCAGCACCGTGCCCGAGTCCTGCCCGCGCTCGGGGTCACCCAGGTAGAAGGTGTCCTGCATGGTGCGGGCGGGGTGGTCCTTGCCGAAGTTGAGCGCGTCGAAGTTCAGCCACGACGCCTCGACCTCGGGACCCTCCGCGACCTCCCAGCCCATCCCGACGAAGATGTCGGCGATCCGCTCGGACAGCTGCGTGATGGGGTGGCGCGCGCCGCGCGGGCGACGGTCCCAGGGCAGCGTGACGTCGACGGCCTCCTCGGCCAGCACCCGGGCGTCGCGCTCGACGAGCAGGACCTCGCGGCGCGCGTCGAACGCGGCCTGGGCCTCCACGCGGGCGGCGTTGACCCGCTTGCCGGCGTCGGCGCGCTCGGGGCCGGGCAGCTGCCCGAGCGACCGGCGGGCCATCGGGATCGGGGCGCGGTCGCCGAGGTGCGCGGGCTTCGCCGCGGCCAGCGCGTCGAGGTCGCCCGCCTCGTCGAACGCCGTGCGGGCGGCCTCCACCGCGGCCTTCAGTGCATCCGGGTCGAGAGGGCTCGCCGTGTCGTTCTCACTCATGGTGCCCACGATCGTAGAGGGCGGCCGCGAGGCGGTTTCAGTCGCGCGCCGGGGACAGCTGCGGGGCGACGCCCGCGCGGGCCCCGACCGTCGCGTACAGGCAGATCGCCGCGGCGGTGGCGAGGTTCAGCGACTCGGCGCGGCCGTGGATCGGGACGCGGACCCGGTGGTCGGCGGCGGCGTGCACCTCGGCCGACGGGCCGTGCGCCTCGCTGCCGAGGATCCAGGCGACGGGCCCGGCGAGGGTCGGGGTGACGGCGGGGTCGTGCAGGTCGACCTCGCCGTGCCCGTCGGCGACGAGCGTGGTCAGCCCGGCCGCGCGGCACATCTCGACGACGGCGGGCGCGTCCCGGTCGCGGGCCAGCGGCAGGTGGAACACGCTGCCGGTGGAGGCCCGGACGGCCTTGCCGTTGTGCGGGTCGACGGTGTCCCCCGCCAGGAGGACCGCGTCGCAGCCCGCCGCGTCGGCGACCCTGATCACGGTGCCGACGTTGCCGGGGTCGGAGATGCCGTCGCAGACCGTGACGAATCCGGGGACCCCGGCCAGCGCGGTGGCGACCGGGACGTCGAGCAGGTCGCAGACGGCGACGATCCCCTGCGGGGTGACCGTCTCGGACAGACCCGCGGCGGCCTTGTCCGTCACCGGGGACACGCGGGCGCCGGAGCGCTCCGCGGCCTCGACCAGCTCGGGGTGGCGCTCGGCGGCGACGGCGGTGACGAACAGCTCGTGCACCGTCACGGCGGCGAGGGCCTCGCGGACGGCCTGGGCGCCCTCCACGAGGAAACGCCCGGCCCGATCGCGCCCCGCGCGCCGCAACAGCTTGCGTGCTGCGGCAACGCGGGGAGTGCGTTCGGTACCGGGCGTGGAGTCCGCGGAGCGCTCGCCGGCGCCGCGCGACTCGATGTCGCCTCGGGTCACCTCAGGCCGCGGAGCCCTGCTCGGTGCCGACCGGCAGGTTCTCCTTCGCCACCGCGACGAGCGCGGCGAAGGCGGCCGGGTCGCTGACGGCGATCTCGGCGAGGTTCTTGCGGTCGACCTCGACACCGGCGGCCTTGAGGCCCTGGATGAACCGGTTGTAGGTCATGTCGTTGGCGCGGGCCGCGGCGTTGATGCGGGTGATCCACAGCTGCCGGAAGTCGCCCTTGCGCGCACGACGGTCCCGGTAGGCGTAGTTCATCGAGTGGAGCATCTGCTCCTTGGCCTTGCGGTACAGCCGCGAGCGCTGCCCGCGGTAGCCGGCGGCCGACTCCAGCGTGGTGCGGCGCTTCTTCTGGGCGTTCACGGAGCGCTTCACGCGTGCCATGGGGTATCTCCTGGGGCTTCTCCGGCACTACCGCGATGGGGGTGCGGCGTGCCGGGGTTCGTGAAAGGGGCGGAAGGTCAGTGACCGAGCAGCTTCTTGACGCGCTTCACATCGGCCTTGGCGAGCTCGACGGTGCCCGACAGGTCGCGCTTCTCCTTGCGCGACTTGACCTCGAGACGGTGCCGCAGCCCGGCCTGCTGGCGCATGAGCTTGCCGCCACCGGTGATGCGGACGCGCTTCGCGGTCCCCTTGTGCGTCTTGTTCTTCGGCATGACGTATCCGTTCGATGTCGGCCCCCGAGGTTCCGGGGGTCGGTGCGGGTACTGCGTGTCCGTTCCGTGCCCGGCTGCGGCCGGGCACGGGACCGGGACCTCACGCCTCGGCGTCTGCCGGGGCGTCGGAGCTGGCTGCCGCCGTCGTCTTGCGGGACGCCGGCTTCTTGGTCGGCGCCAGCACCATCGTCATGTTGCGGCCGTCCTGTTTCGGAGCGGCCTCGACGACGGCCATGTCACCGATGTCCTCGGCCAGGCGCTGGAGCAGGCGGTAGCCCAGCTCGGGACGCGACTGCTCGCGACCACGGAACATGATCGTGACCTTGACCTTGTTGCCGCCTTCGAGGAAGCGGATGACGTGACCGCGCTTCGTCTCGTAGTCGTGCTTGTCGATCTTCGGCCGGAGCTTCTGCTCCTTGATCACGGTGAGCTGCTGGTTGCGCCGGGACTCCCGGGCCTTCTGCGCGCTCTCGTACTTGAACTTTCCGTAGTCCATGAGCTTGCAGACCGGCGGGCGGGCCTGGCCGGCGACCTCGACGAGGTCGAGGTCGGCGTCCTGGGCCAGCTTGAGGGCGTCCTCGATGCGCACGATCCCGACCTGCTCGCCGTTCGGGCCCACGAGGCGGACCTCGGGCACGCGGATGCGGTCGTTGATGCGGGGCTCTGTGCTGATGGGGTCTCCTGTGTGACTCGCTGTGTCGCTACTACCTGCTGCCGGCGACGACAAGCGAAGACCCGTTGATCGGCCCGCGACAGAATGCCGCCGCGAAGCCGGACCATGGACCCGGACACCGTTACGATCACGGCGCGGGTGGGAGCGGGGCTCCACTTGACGCCCGGAACACACGTGTCAACGCGATCCCGGGTGGTCGCATTCCCGAGGGTAACAGGCTGCCGGTGCGCCGGGAACGCGGGGTCCGGGCCGGGACCTGCGCGGACCCCGGGCTGGGGCCGGGCTCAGCCCGCGCTGGCGGCCTTGGCCCGGCTGCGCCGTGCGGTCGCCGGCCGCCCCGCGCCCGCGGTGCCGTTGCCGTTGCCGTTCGACGACGAGGTCCGCCGCCGGACCGGCTTGACCGGTGTGTCGTCCGGGGTGACCAGGTCGCGCAGGAACCGGCCGGTGTGGCTGTCGGGGTGTGCCGCGATCTGCTCCGGCGTCCCCTGGGCCACCACGGTCCCGCCGCCCGAGCCGCCCTCCGGGCCCATGTCGATGACCCAGTCCGAGGTCTTGATGACGTCGAGGTTGTGCTCGATCACGATCACGGTGTTGCCCTTGTCCGCCAGCCCCTGGATGACGGCGAGGAGCTTGCGGATGTCCTCGAAGTGCAGACCGGTGGTCGGCTCGTCGAGGATGTAGACGGTGCGGCCGTTGCTGCGCTTCTGCAGCTCACTGGCGAGCTTGACGCGCTGGGCCTCACCGCCGGACAGCGTCGGCGCGGGCTGCCCGAGCCGGACGTAGCCGAGGCCGACGTCGACCAGGGTCCGCAGGTAGCGGGCGATCGAGGTGATCGGCTCGAAGAACTCGGCGGCCTCCTCGATCGGCATGTCGAGGACGTCGGCGACGGTCTTGCCCTTGTAGTGGACCTCGAGGGTCTCCCGGTTGTACCGGGCTCCCTTGCAGACCTCGCACGGGACGTAGACGTCCGGCAGGAAGTTCATCTCGATCTTGATCGTGCCGTCGCCGGTGCACGCCTCGCAGCGGCCGCCCTTGACGTTGAAGGAGAAGCGGCCCTCGGCGTAGCCGCGGACCTTCGCCTCCGTGGTCGCGGCGAACAGCTTGCGGACCTTGTCCCACACGCCGGTGTAGGTCGCCGGGTTGGACCGCGGGGTCCGCCCGATCGGCGACTGGTCGACCCGGACGAGCTTGTCGAGCTCGTCGATGCCGTTGATCCGGGTGTGCCGGCCCGGCACCTGGCGGGCGCCGTTGAGCCGGTTCGCCAGCACCGTGGCGAGGATGTCGTTGATCAGCGTCGACTTGCCGGACCCGGACACCCCGGTGATCGACACCAGGCCGCCGAGCGGCACGTCGACGTCGATGCCGCGCAGGTTGTGCTCGCGGGCGCCGACGATGGTCAGCCTGCGGTCGTGGTCGAGCTCGCGGCGCTCGGGCAGCGGGATCGACTTGCGCCCGGACAGGTAGGCACCGGTCAGTGAGGTGTCGTGCGACTCCAGGTCAGCGATGGTGCCGGAGTGCACGACGCGCCCGCCGTGCTCACCGGCGCCGGGGCCGATGTCCACCGCCCAGTCCGAGGCGCGGATGGTGTCCTCGTCGTGCTCGACGACGATCAGCGTGTTGCCCAGCTCCTTGAGCCGGGTCAGCGTGTCGATCAGCCGCCGGTTGTCGCGCTGGTGCAGCCCGATCGACGGCTCGTCGAGCACGTAGAGGACCCCGACCAGGCCGGAGCCGATCTGGGTGGCCAGCCGGATGCGCTGCGCCTCGCCGCCGGACAGCGTGCCCGCGGCGCGGTCCAGCGACAGGTAGTCCAGCCCGACGTCGAGCAGGAAGCCCAGCCGGGCCTGCACCTCCTTGAGCACCGCGCCGGCGATCATGGCCTGCCGGTCGTCGAGGACCATGCCGTTCAGGAACTGCGAGCACTCGGCGACCGACATGTTCGACACCTGCGCGATCGACCGCTCCCCCAGGTCGCGGTGCGGCAGGGTCACCGACAGCACCTCGGGGCGCAGCCGGGCGCCGTTGCAGGCGGGGCAGGGGATGTCGCGCATGTAGCCCTCGTAGCGCTCCCGCTGCGACTCGGACTCGGTCTGCTCCAGGCGGCGCTCGAGGAACGGCATGACGCCCTCGAAGTTCGCGTAGTACGAGCGCTCGCGGCCGTAGCGGTTGCGGTAGCGCACGTGGACCTGGTCGTCGCTGCCGTGCAGCACCGCCTTCTGGGCGGCGGCGGGCAGCGTGCGCCAGGGGGTGTCCATCCGGAACCCGACCGCGGCGGCCAGACCGGACAGCAGCCGGCCGAAGTACTCCGCGTTGTGCCCGGACGACCAGGGCGCGATCGCGCCGTCGCCGAGGGACAGGTCCGGGTCGGGGACGACCAGCTCGGGGTCGACCTCCTTCTTGATGCCGATGCCCGCGCACGCCGGGCAGGCACCGTAGGGCGAGTTGAAGGAGAACGTGCGGGGCTCGAGGTCGTCGACGGCGAGGGTGTGCCCGTTCGGGCAGGCCATCTTCTCGGAGAAGCGGCGCTCGCGCTGCGGGTCGTCGTCGGGCAGGTCGACGAAGTCGAGCACGACCAGGCCGTCGGCCAGCCGCAGCGCGGTCTCCACCGAGTCGGTGAGGCGCTGCTTGGCCGTCGCCTTGACCGAGAGCCGGTCGACGACGACGGCGATGTCGTGCTTCTCCTGCTTCTTCAGCTTCGGCGGGTCCGACAGCGGATGGACCGTGCCGTCGACGAGGACCCGCGAGTAGCCCTGGGCCTGCAGGTTCCCGAACAGGTCGACGAACTCGCCCTTGCGGGTGCGCACGACCGGTGCGAGCACCTGGAAGCGGCTGCCCTGCTCCATCTCCAGGACCTGGTCGACGATCTGCTGCGGGGTCTGCTTCTCGATCCGCTCGCCGCAGGTCGGGCAGTGCGGGATGCCGGCGCGGGCGTAGAGCAGGCGCAGGTAGTCGTGGATCTCGGTGATCGTGCCGACCGTCGACCGCGGGTTGCGGTTGGTCGACTTCTGGTCGATCGAGACCGCCGGGGACAGTCCCTCGATGAAGTCGACGTCGGGCTTGTCCATCTGCCCGAGGAACTGGCGCGCGTACGCCGAGAGGGACTCGACGTAGCGCCGCTGGCCCTCGGCGAAGATCGTGTCGAACGCGAGGCTGGACTTGCCGGACCCGGACAGCCCGGTGAAGACGATCATGCTGTCGCGGGGCAGGTCGATGTCGATGCCCTGCAGGTTGTGTTCGCGCGCGCCACGCACGACCAGCTTCGGCCCGTCCGGGACCGGCGACGCGCCCGGGGACAGGGCGGTGCCGGCGTCGCGGCGGTCGGTGCTGTGGTCGCTCACGTTTCGCGCCTCCTGGGGTGGCGGTGCCGTCCGGGTGATACCCGGTCGTAGCGCCCGCAGGGCTGGGGACATTCCGCGACCGGGCACCTGTGGCCGGTGAGGTTCGTCCCCACGTCAGCCGCCGATGCTAGGTCGACCCACCGACAGCGAGCCCGTCGAGCCGGCCTCGCAGGCGGTCCGGCGCGGTGGATGCACACCGGGACGCGCCGGTCGGTCCGCAGTGCACGGTACTCGCACGTCCGTTCGATCCGTCAGCGGCCCCGTGGGTGCGACCGGCGGGTTCTCCCCACCGCGGGATGTCGGTGCGGGCCGCTACCCTCCCGCTCGTGGACGTCCTGGAGAACTACACCGGTCACACCGACCCCGGCGGCGCGGCCATCCGCCGCGACCTCGAGCGCCTGAGCATCAGCAAGGTCTCGGTCGGCGAGATGGACAACAACGCCTACCTGCTCGTGTGCAAGCAGAGCAACGAGGCGCTGCTGATCGACGCGGCGGCCGAGCCGACCCGCATCGCCGACCTCGTCGGCGCCGCCGACGAGCGTCCGGACCTGCGCCACCTGGTCACCACCCACCGCCACGCCGACCACTGGCAGGCGCTCGGCGCGATCGCGGGCATGTTCGAGCCGCGGCTGATCGCCCACCCGCAGGACGCCCCGGAGCTGCCGGCCCCGATGGACGAGTTCGTCGAGCACGGCGACACGATCACTTTCGGCGAGATCGAGCTGGAGGTCATCCACCTGCGCGGGCACACGCCGGGCTCGCTGGCGCTGCTCTACCGCGGGGAGGACCGGCCGCACCTGTTCACCGGGGACAGCCTGTTCCCGGGCGGGCCGGGGAAGACCTGGTCGGCGGAGGACAACGCGCAGCTCATCGGCGACCTCGAGGAGCGGGTGTTCGACGTGCTGCCCGACGACACCTGGTTCTACCCCGGCCACGGGGACGACTCCACGCTCGGCGAGCAGCGGCCTGACCTGCCGGAGTGGAAGTCCCGCGGCTGGTAGCCGACACCGTACGGCCCGACGGCCGGGCCGGTGACGGCCCCGGGCTCCGGGTCAGCCGGCCGGGCCGGGACGGCGCAGCGCGCGGAGCCGCAGGTCGACCGCGGCCGCCACGGCGGGCAGCCCGGCCCATGTGGTGCGGTCACCGTGGCGGACTAGCGGGCACGCCGTCACGACCAGGCCCGGATCCAGGTCGCCCGCGGCGGCGTGCACGGCGGCGGGCGGCGGGTCGGCGACCGACTGCACGCCCGGGGCGTCCAGCAGGATCCGGATCCGCCTGCCGTGGCAGCGGGCCGCGGCGAGCGGATCCCGGTGCCGGGCGAGCTCGGTCCGCCAGGCCGTCCCGGCCAGGGCCGCGGCGCCGTTGCCGGAGCCGCCGGGGCGGCCCGAGGCGCCGGCCGGCACGGCGACCTCGTCCCGGACGTCGTCGTCGACGAACCAGGCCACGACGACCGCCCCGTTCCCGGCACCGGCCGTCCGGGCGAGCTCCAGGTCGACCGCGAGCGGGTTGCCCCGGGCCCGGTCCCCGGTGGCCCGGGACAGCGGCACGAGTAACAGGGCGTGCCCGCCGGGGCGGAACCCGTCCGCGTCCCGGACCCGGGCCAGCCCGGCCAGTGCGGGCCGCAGCGCCGCGGCCGTCCCGAGCCCGGTCGCGTCGACGACGGTGAGCAGCGGCCGGGCATCCGCGGGAGCGCGGCGCCACCCCGGCCCCGCCCCGCGGACCGGCCACTGCTCCCGGCCGGGACCGACCACGGGGTGCTCCGTCGCCGGACCATCCGGGAACCGGGCGGTGCCGGCGGCCCGCTCCGTCCCTGTCCCCGACCCTGGCCCGGGCCGGGGCGCCGGGTCGGCCGGGTACCGGTCCCCGGAGCCCGCTCCCGGACGCGCCGGGCCACTCGCCCGGCCGCGGCCCGACCCACCTGCCCCGCGACCGCCGCCGCCGGGCCCGTCAGCGGGTGCGGTGCCGTCGTCGAACCCGGGCCACTCACCGGACGCGGCGACGGGGACGCCGCGGCGGCCGACCCCGTCGCTCGGGCCGCCGTGCGCGCCGGGCCGGGCCGGACCGGCCCCCGCACCGGGCCGCCGGACCGGCCGGGTCCCCCCGGCACCCGGGCGCCCCGGAACCCGGCCGCCCGTTCCGCGCCGTGCCGGCGGCCGCCACCCGATCCACCGGAGCAGCCGGCGCAGGCGGGCCCTCACGACCCGGTCAGGAGGAACAGCTCCACCCGGACCTCCCCCGGCGCGCCGTCCTCGCTGTCGCCCAGGTAGGGCCGGATGTCCGCGGCCCGTTCCAGCTCCGGCAGGTCCCGCACCAGCTCCACGAGCCGGCGGGACACCGCGGTGCCCGCGAGCGGCCGGCCCGGGTCGCGGGACACCCCGAACATCAGCGCCAGGCCGACCGACCGGTCCGGTCCGACGACCCGGGCCAGGTCGGTCCGGAACCGGGCGACGGTCCCGCCGCCGTCGTCGCCGGCGGGCACCGGGAGGACGAAGGTCACCGGGGTGAGCAGGACCCCCTGGTCCTCCCGGCCCGCCCCGGGTCCCTCCTGCCGGGGCACCTCCTGGGGCGAGTCCGCCGACGCGAAGGCGACGATCATCAGGATCGCCGCGAGCTCCGCGAACAGCCAGCCGGCGATCGCGAACGCCGGCGGTCCGGCCGCCGCGCGCGACCGTCGCCTCATCGGGGCTCCTCCGCCGGCCGGCCGGGGCGGGCCGCCGGGGCGGGCCGGGAGCCGTTGCCGTCGGGTCCGGGGGTGTCGTGGTGCGGGGCGTCGCGCTCCGGGGCGTCGTGGTCCGGATCGTCGTGACCGGGGGCGTCGTCGGGGTGCCGGAGCCCGTCGGCGACGAGCCCCAGCCAGTTGACCCGGCGCACCACGGCGCGCAGGTCGGCGGCCGTCGTCGCCAGCGTGGTCGCCGTCTCGGCGAGCCGGTCGCTGGTCGAGGTCATCGTCTCGCCGGCCGCGGTGACCGGCGCCCGCGCCTCGGCGAGGGCCGACCGGAAGTGCTCGGCGCGCTCGGCGAGCTCCGCGGTGCGGTCGGCGAGGTCGGCGGCCTCGTCGCGGGCGCGGCCCGCGTCGTGCCCGGCGGCCCGGGCCGCCTCGGCGGCCGACTCGACCGTGTGCACGGCCTCGACCAGCGGTGCGGCCCGGCGGTCCAGGTCCGCCGCGGCGGCCCGCAGGCGCATGTCGGTCTCGCCCAGCGCGGCGGACTGCCTGCCCAGCTCGGGGACCGCCCGAGACAGCTCGCCCACCGACGACGCCAGCCCGGCCAGGGTCCGGCCCAGCTGGTCGACGACGCCGCGGCTGCCCGCCAGCGACGTCGCGGCGGCCTCCATCCGGTGCGCGGCCTGGGTCAGGGCCCGGCCGGACCGGTCGGTGGAGTCCGCCGCGGCCACGGCCGAGCGCAGCCGCTCCAGCGGCACCACCAGCGTGGTCTCCTGCTCCTGCGCCCACCGGTCGAGGTCGTCGGCGGCGCGCTGGTCGCGGGCCGCCCTGGCGTAGGACAGCATGATCAGCCCGAGACTGAGCACGATCAGCGCCGACAGCGCGGCGGGCCCCCGCCAGGCCGGCGCCGACATCCAGTCCGCGAAGAACGACGGGCGCAGCCCCGGCGCGGTCGCAGCGTGCTGCCGCGCGTAGTAGGCCTCCGCGGCGCCCAGCAGCAGCCAGGTCAGCAGCACCGGGACGAGGACCGCGACGGTGCTGGCCCGGCGGACCACCCGGTCGGCCGCGTCGCGCAGGCTGCCGGGGCCGTCCAGCCGCCACAGCGTCGCACCGGGGGTCGACGGGTCACCGAGGGCGATCCGGTCCGCCTCGGCACGCCCGGCCCGGAGCAGGGCGCCGAGCTGGCGCCCGTTGGGTCGCGCCGCGTCCGGACGGCGGGACAGCTCGCCGAGCATCGACGACAGCAGCGCCGAGACGGCCCGGGCCGCCGTCGGGCGGTCGGGCCGCTCGTCGTCGTGCGACGGCGGGGCCGCCTGCGGGCCGGTCACCGGTCGACCTCCGTTCCGCGGCCGGAGGCCGGGTCGGCCGCGCCACCGGGGGTGTCCGCCCCCGTCCCGGCCGCGCCGCCGGCCGGCCGGGTGCCGTCCGGCGCGACCGTCCCGCCCGGCGTCGCCGCCGTGTCCGGCGCCGTCCCCGCCGAGGACGGCGCCCCGCCCTGCGGCGCGGTGCCCGACGGTGCCGGGGCGGGCACCCCGGGTGCGGTCGAGGCGGGCGGCGACGACGGCGACGGGCCGTCCGCGCCGGGCCACCAGTACAGCCCCGCGACGATCACACCGAGCCCGAGCAGCACGGCGACGACGGCGACCACCCGGGCCGTCGTCCGGCCGCCGGCCGCGGGCGCACCCGGGATCCGCCGTGGGCGGCCCACCTCGAGCTCCGGGCCCGCGGCCGGGACGGCGCCGGTGCGCGCACCGGGGTCCGGCCGGCGCGACCAGCTGTCGGGGTCGACCCGGTCGGGGAGATCGCGGCGGTCGGACCGGTCGGGGTGCACTGCCCGGTCCGGCCCGGCCGCGGCACCGGGTGGTTCCGCGTGATCCACCGGGCCGAGCCGATCCGTCGGGCCGAGCCCATCGGCCGGGCCGGACAGGTCCGCCGCACCGGGCCGGTCGGTCCGGGCATCTCGGGCGAGCCCCGGTGCGGTCCCGTCCCCCCGGAAGACCGGCAGCCGCGTGGTGGCGCCCAGGTCCGGACCCGACCCGGCGTCCGGGTCCGCCGGCGCCCGGTCCGCAGCATCGGCCGCCGGGTCCCGGCGCCACCAGCCGCGCAACCGTCCCAGCAGCGACCAGCCGGTCGGGACCGCGGCCCCGGCGGCGGCCGCCCCGGGCGTCGCTCCGGCGGTCGCACCGCGGGGCCGGGACGCCCGGGCCGAACCCCCCGGGCGTCCGGGCCCGGCGTGGGCGCCGGTGTTCCACGGCTCGGCGTCCGGGGCACCGCCGCGTGCCGCGCCCGGGTGGCTTCGGTGCGCCCGGCCGCCGACGGTCCGGTCCCGGTCGGCCGGGTCGCCCGGAGTCCCGGTCCCGCCGGTCCGGGCACCGGTGCCCCGGCCGTCGCCTGCCGGGTCGTCGCGGAGCGGGTCCGCGGCGGTCCGGCCGCCCGGCCGGAAGCGGCGCCGGACCGGCTCGCCGCCCCGGGCCCGGGCCGGGACGACGGCACCGGCCTGTGCCACGGCGTCTCCGGGCGGGCCGGGCACCGGGTCGGCGAGCACGCTGCGCGCGACCGTCCGCTGCACGCCCGCGGCCGACGGGTCGTCGAGGACCGTCCGGGCCCAGGCCCGGAGGGTGCCGGCGTCGGCGGCCTCGCCCCACTCGTCGAGCCGGCCCAGCAGGAGCCCGATCACCGCGCGCAGGGTCCGCGCACCGGGCCCGACCGCCTCGACCGCCTCGACCGCCGCCGACACCCAGCCGGTACCCCCCTCGCGCGGGGTGTCGAGGTCGAGCAGCGCGCGCACCGCGTCCGCGATCTCCGACGGGCGCATCCCGCAGTCCCGGCCGAGCCGGACCAGGGCACCGGCGACCGGCGGCGGGGCGTCCGGCAGCCGGTGCAGCGCGCCGTGCACCAGAGCGGTCCGGTCCGGGTCGTTCTCCAGCCGGGTCACGATCCACGGCTCGATGCCGCCCCGGTCCAGCAGCCGGCGGGCGATCTCGGCCGGCCGGAGCTCGAACACCTCCGGGTGCGCCGCCGGGTCCGGCAGCACCGTGCGCAGCCAGTCGTGCGCCTCGTCCCGCAGGTCGCCGGGCTCCAGCGGACGGCCCGGTCCAAGCAGCCAGTACCGCACGCGCCGGGCCCGCTGGTGCTCGTCCGGCTCGACCCGGATCAGCGCGTCGGCCAGGGTCCGGCCCCAGCCGGGCGAGTGCGCCGGGTCCAGCGGTGGCGGGCTCAGCCCGGGACCGGTGTCGGTCCGGTCCGGTCCGGGCCCGTCCGCGATGCCGGTGAGCAGCGCGGACAGCACCTCGGCGGCCCGGTCGGGGCGTCCGGCGGGCGCCGCCGTGACCGGGCCGACCAGCTCCATCGCCCGCTCCGGGTCCAGCCCGGCGAACTCGCGCACGGTCACCGCGGAGTCGGCCAGCCGCTCCCACTGCTGCCCGTCCGCGACCAGCGCGGGCACGTCGGCCCGGTCGACCGGCAGGTGGTGCCGCACGACGTGCCGGACCACCTCGGCCAGCGACGCCGACCCGGCGACGACGGTGTGCGCGTCACCCTGCCCGGCCCGGCGGGCCAGCCAGGACAGCGCCCGCTCGGTGCGCCCGTCCAGCTCGTCCGGTGCGGGCGACGGCGTCGCGGCCCCGTCCAGCCAGCGGTCGACGCTGGCCGCCGCGTCCGGCAGGTCCCGGCGCATCCCGTCCGACCAGCCGCCGGTCACGAACGACGACCGGTCCGCCGGGCCCGGCACCGAGGTCAGGCAGGACGCCCACACCCGCCCGTCGACCAGCGGCGACGGCAGCGCCGCAAGCAGCGTGCCGATGGCGGCGGAGGCCTCAGCCGGGGTGCCGGGGATCCGCAGCACCGGCGCGTCGGGCCGCTGGTGCAGGGTGCGCAGCACGTCGGTCACCCGTGCCGTGGCCGCGGTGTCCGCGACACCGGGCGGTGTCCGCGGCCACAGGTCCGCGGCGTCCGCCAGGTCGGCGGCGGCGAAGGTGAACACGCAGCCACCGGCCCGCCCCACGTCCTTCCCGACGAGCTGCTCGGTCAGGCACAGGTGGCTGCCGTGGCCGCCGACCTCGACCCGGCGCAGCGTGAACAGCGGACCCGTGGCCCGGGCCGCCAGGCCCTCCGGCGGCTGCATCCCGAGCCGGGACGCGGCGTCCAGGAACGCCCGCGGCACGTCGCCGGTGCGTTCCAGGTCGGGCACGTAGCCACGGGTCCTGTCGCCGAACCACACCCGCACCGGCGCCGGGGCGGTCACGACCGCACCCCCGACACGATCGAGAGCAACAGCTGGGTGAGCCCGGCCGACTCCCGGTTGAGCACCGGGAACACCGCGGCCGAGTCCAACGGCATCACCGCGGGCCGGTGGTCGGCGCCGCCGCCGTCGAGCTGCGTCGGCACCTCGCCGAGCGGCGAGCAGAGGAAGATCCGTACCTCGCATCCGGGCTCGTCGAGCAGCACACCGACCGCGGCGGTGTGCTCCAGCGCGGTCAGCAGCCCGCACCCGATCGCCCCGGCGACGACGTCGCGCAGCTGCAGCTGCGAGCCGGCCCCGCGCTGCAGCGCGTCGGCCAGGTGGTCCTGCAGCGAGGGCACCCGCAGCGGCACCGACGGCGGTACCCGGCTGTCCGAGCCGCCGGGCAGCTCGATGGCGGCGGCCGCGCCGTCGTGCACCAGACCCCAGAACCGGTCCGCGTTGCCGTAGTGCCGGTACAGCGCGCTCACCAGGCGGTCGACCAGCAGGTCGACCGTGTCCTCGTCGCTGGCGCGCAGGCCGTCCAGCAGCTCGCGCAGGCCCGGCCCAGGGTGTAGCGGGACCCCGTGCCGGTGCGCGTCCGGGCCGGTGCGGTCCAGCACGTAGTGCAGGTACTGCGTCATGCCCTCGCGCACGGCCCCGCTGCCGCCGTCGATCTCGTCGAACCCGCCCGCGCCGGTGGTCAGCGCGATCCGGACCAGGTCCGCCTTGTTCACCGCCACCATCAGGACGCGGCGCGCGCCGTCGGTCCCGAGCGGTCCGTCGTTGCCGGCCAGCGAGAGTGCGATCTCGGCCTGCAGTCCCTGGTGCACGCTCTGCACCTGCCGCACGTCCGCGGTGTCGGACCGGTTGCTGGCCGCGATCACCGCCCGCGAGTCGGTCCCCCCGCCCCGGGAGTGCTCGCGCAGCGCGGCCTCCACCAGATCGGTCAGCCGCGTGTCGACGGCCGGGTCGACCACCCAGATCAGCCCGCCCAGGCTGGCGAGCAGCTGTTCCTGGTCCTCGTCGCCGACCCGGCGCCGGTGCATCGACTCACCGGCGAGGTCGGCGATCCCGGTCCAGCCGTGCTCGGCCGGGGAACCGTCCCGGGCGGACAGCTCGGTCCGCAGCACGACGGGCTGGCGGATCTGCATGCCCCAGCCGGCGGCGCCGGGCCGCTCCGCCGGATCCGCGACCCCGGCGACGTCGGCGTGCACCTCGGCCACGTGCACCGCGAGACCGCGGTCGATGGCGGTCAGCAGCCGGACCGGCATCAGGTCGTCGAGGTTGGTGGGGCTCATCGGCTGGGAGAAGTCCCGGGTGCGGTTGTAGGCGGTGCGCAGCGCGCGGCCCGGGCGGTCCTCGATGTCGTCGGTGACCGAGGGCACCCGGTACCGCAGCGCGGTGTCCGCGCCGCGCCGGCGCCGGGCGGTCAGCACCGGTGTCTGGGCGATCGTGCGCGAGATCAGGTAGCTCTTCCCGCTGGCCACCGACCCGATCGCGGCCACCACGTTGCGGAACTGGGTGCGGGTGTCCGGGCCGCCGTCGCGCCCGGAGCCGACCAGGAACAGGTGGCCCTCGCCACACAGGTGGTAGCGGCGGCGCACCTGGTCCGGGTCGAAGCCGTCGCTGACCCGCTGGGCGACCCCGCCCGCGGCGTCCGGGAACGTCCGGACCCACCAGCCGGACACCTCGTTGTCCCCGGCCAGGCAGACGTCGAGCTGCACGCTCGGCGGCCGCCAGCCGGCCCCGGCCGAGGGCGGGGTGCCCAGGTCCGCCGCGCAGACCGGGCACCGCCCGAACACCGCACCGGGGGCGCTCACCGCAGCACCGCCAGCACGACTGGGACGGTCAGCAGAACCAGCAGCACCACCGGCACGCTGCACAGCAGCCCGGTCACCGCGCCGTGCCACTTACCGGCCCGCTCGGCCCGGGCAAGCAACGCCAGCATCTCCGACTCGACCGCGTCGGCCGCGCCGCGGGCGGGGGCCGCGCCGGGAGAGGCCCAGTCGGCCACCGGGATCGCGAGGTCGCCGACGAGCCGGTCTACCCCGCACTCCCGGTCGAGCCGCTCGGTCAGCACACGGCGCCGCAGCGCGTTCATCGGACTCCTCCGGTCGGGGTCAGCAGCGCCACCAGCACCAGCACGGCGACCACGCCGAGCAGCAGCACCAGCGACGACGTGTACAGCGCGTACCGGCGGGCGGTGTCCTCGGCCCGCCTGCGGATCTCCTCGGTGAGCAGGACGGCGGCCGCCGCCGCGCGGTCGGCGGCGCGGACCTGGTCGGCCAGTACCGCCCGGTGGATCCCGCGCAGCGACGGGTCGGGCTCCCAGGGCTCCTCGGGCCGGTCCCGCGGTCCCAGCTCGGCGTGGTCGGCGGCGGCTCGGTCGGCGACCCGACCCAGCCAGCCGGCGGCCGACCAGGCACCGCGCAGCACCGGCTCCGCGAACGCCTCCTGCAACGCCCCGATCAGTGCCGGACGTCCGCCCGGCCACCGGTTCCACAGCGTCGCCCCGACCTCGCCGGGACGGTCGACCCGCCGCTCCGGTGGCCGGTCCGGTGAGCCGCCGGCCACCGGGACCGCCGGCCGGTCCACGGTCTCGACCAGGGCGTCGGTGAGACCCTTGCCCCCCAGCGCGGTGAGCACCAGCAGCGCGAAGCCGAACCGGTCGTGCTCGCCGGTGTGTGCCCCACGGTCCTCGTACCCGGCACCGGTGCCCGCGGCGGGCCCCCGCAGCGGGGCGGTGACCGCCGCCGCCGGGTCGGCGCCGACCACCGGCATCAGTGCCTCGCGCACCGCCTGCGACGCGTAGGCCCAGGTCGGGCGC
This sequence comes from Pseudonocardia sp. 2-7, assembly GCF_056341085.1. Taxonomy (NCBI): domain Bacteria; kingdom Bacillati; phylum Actinomycetota; class Actinomycetes; order Pseudonocardiales; family Pseudonocardiaceae; genus Pseudonocardia; species Pseudonocardia sp. 2-7. The sequence continues at coordinate 2,397,271 of NZ_CP094507.1, read as the reverse complement.
AGATCGTCGACCCGGCCGGTGCGGACCAGCGAGTCCGCGTCCACCAGTACGTAGCGCCCGCCGGGCTGCCAGCAGACGTTCTGCGGCTTGACGTCGCCGTGCGACCAGCCCAGCTCGTGCAGCAGGTCGATCGCGACCCCGACCGGGCGCAGCTTGTCCAGCTGCTCCAGCCCGGGGGTGGCCGGGTTGACCGTCCACTCCACCGGCGCGAACCAGCGGGACACGGTCACCACCACCCGGTCCGGGTCGAGGTTGTCGCCCCGGGCGAACCAGCCGACGAAACCGCTGCCCGGCCCGCCGACCAGCGGCTCCGCGACCGGGCGGGCCACCGTGTGCTCCACCGGCGCCGCCTCGGACGGCGGCCGCGCCACGTACACCGGCGTCATCGCCAGCTGCTCGCCGTCCACCGCGCCCGTACTGCGGGCGCGGGCGTTGAGCCGGCCGATCGCCTCGGACCGCTCGCCGAGGTGGCTGCGCAGCCCGGCGGCGTGCTGCGCGGTCGCGCACAGGTAGAGCTTCACGTGCCAGCGCTGGGTGCCACCGACGGTCACCCCGGTGGTGGTGAGCTGGTCGGCGACCAGCCAGACGTCCTCCTCCACCCAGACCGGGAACTGCGGCCGGGCCACGTCCAGGGCCGCGGGCGGGTCGACCAGGATATCGACCGGCTCGAAGTCGGCGCGCACCCGCACCGCCTCCGGCTCCAGGTCGCCCTCGACGGTCGCGGCCCGGTGGTCCGGGCCGGCCGCGTCCGGGGCGAGGAGCTCGTAGTCCAGCAGCACCCCGGCGGTCCCGCGGACCGCGGTGAACCGTAGCGTGCCGGACTCGCCGAGCCGGCGCTGCCCGCCGTCCGGGGCCAGCGGGACGCCGTCCACGGTGACCTCGACCCCGTCCCGCTCGGCGGTCCGGCGCACCGCGTGCCCACCGCCGTCCGGCACGATGTCGAGCAGGTGCCCGCTGGGCACCACCGCGAGCCCCGGCGGGAGCCGGATCGCGTCCGGTGCGGTGGTGCCCGACGACACCGGGCGCAGCAGCGCCACCGGGCCGCGCAGCGGCGGCAGGTGGAAGCCGAGCTCCGCCCCGTCCCACACCAGGCGCAGGTGCCGGGCCGGCGGCGTCGGGCCGGTTGCCGGCCGCGGCTCCCGAACCGGCGACGGCGCGGGCGCCGGTCCCCCGTGCACCGGGCGGACGTGCGCGCTGACCGACCGGGTGGCGCCCGCCCGGAACAGCACACCGACTGACTGCAGCGGTGGCAGCGCCCGGGGCAGCCGCTGCAGCTGCTCGGTCACGTCGGCCTCCAGGGCGTGCCCCAGTGCGACCGGGGTGCAGACCTCCACCTCGATCCGGGTGCCGTCCGGGCAGCCCGCCTGGCGGTACCGGGTGACGACGGCGGTCGCCGCGGCCACGGCGGCGACGCCGACCGATTCGTTCTCGTCCGCTCCATGGCCGGTCATCGGCGTCCCTCCACGACGGCGTCCAGCAGTGCTTCGGTGATCGCGCGGGCCCGGGCCGCCCCCGCGGCCTCGTCCCGCGTCTCCAGTGCGACGGCGAAGGCGACCGGCCCGCCGCCGGTCTGCACGAACCCGGTGATCCAGGCGACCTGCCGGGCGAACACCTCGCGCGGCGGGTCGGTCCCGGGCGGGAACAGCTCGTGGGTGCCGGTCTTCACCCAGGCCCGCTCACCCGCCGGCCGGTCCCGCAGGGCCGCGGGCAGCCGCAGCCGGGACGCGGTGCCCGACTCGACCGTCGCCCCCAGCGCGCGGCGCAGCTCACCGGCCTGTTCCGGGGTGAGCACCCGGCGCCGCTCCGGCTCGGTGGCCACCGACGGGCCGGACGTCCCGCTCGCCCGGGCGCCGCCGACGATGCCGGGCGCGGAGGCCGTGCCGTCCGCGGCGACGGTCGCCATCACCGAGGCCATCTGCAGCGGGGAGGCCTGCACCGTGCCGCCGCCGAGGGCCAGGTTCGCCAGGCCGGACGCGTCGTCGTCGGGGACCAGCGATGCGGCGCCGAAGTCCGGCCCGGAGCGCCAGTCCGCGGCCCGGGTCGGGGTGCCGAACCCCAGGTCGACGGCGGTGTCCCGGATCGCCGGCCAGCCCAGCTCGGCGGCGAGCGCGGCGAAGGCGGTGTTGCAGGACACCGCGAGCGCGGTGCGCAGGGAGATCCGGCCGTCGTCGCCGGTGCCGGCGCAGGCGCCGCGGCCCGCGTTGCGCACCGGCGCCGTCCCCGGGCGGTCGACCTGCTGCGGCGCCGGGATCCGGTCCTCGGCCCCGGTGCCGGGGCGACGCAGGTAGGTCGCGGCGACGACCACCTTGAACGTCGAGCCGACGCCGTAGCGCCCGGCCGTGGCCCGGTCCACGCCGGCCGCCGGGACCGTCGCGTCCGGGTCGTCGCCGACGTAGCGGCGCAGCTCCGCGGTGTCCCCGGCCGGCCCGGCCAGCCAGCGCCAGCAGCGCTGCGGGTCGTCCGGGACCCGGTCGTCCCGGCACGCGTCGGCCTCGTCCGGGGTCAGGTCACGGATGCTGCCGTCCGCGCGGCGCTCCCCCATCGCCCGGCCGTCGTTGACCGCGTCCCTGGCCTCCTGCCGGGCCGCCTCCACCGCCGGGTCGGCGGCGTCCTGCACCGCGGCCGGCACCGAGGCTGCGGCCAGCACGTGCCCGGTGCGGGCGTCCAGCAGGACGGCGCCGCCGGCCAGCGGGGGGCCGCCCGCCTCGGCGTCCAGCGCGGTCGCCGTGGCGTGCTGGAGCGCGGGGTCCACGGTCAGGTCCAGCTGCACGTCCGGGGTGCCGGTCAGCACCGGCGGCACCAGCCGTCGCAGGGCCGAGGTGACCGGTACCCCGCCCGCCTGCTCGACGACGGCGGCGTCGACCATGCCGCCCCCGCCGTCGTCCAGGATCCCGGCGAGGTCGGCCCGGGTCACCGCGGGCTCGCCGACCGGGACCCAGCCCGCCCCGGCCCGCTCCTGGCGGTAGGCGGGCACCCCGGCCAGGGTGACGGTCACCGCGGCCCGCGCGGTGCGGAACCGGTCGGTGGTGCACCGGTCGGGGTCGACCGGGACCAGCGGGTCCCGGCACAGCGGGAGGTCCTCGGCGTGCCCGGAGTAGGGGCGGACCACCACCCAGCCGGTCATCAGGACGCAGGCGGCCAGGGCCAGCGCGCCCGCGGTGGCCGCCGTCGTGCGCAGCGCCGGCCGGGCCGGGCGCGGGTCGGGTGCGGCGGGGCGGCCGCCGCGGTAGCCGGCCGCGACGGCGAGCAGCACCACCAGGGTCACCGCGAGCGTCGACTGCCCGCCGCGGGACAGCCACGGCGCGGTGATGCCGGAGTGCGGCACCACGTTCAGCGTCGCCGCCAGCACGAACAGGTACTGCCCGACGAGCATCCCGGCCGCGCCGGCGGCCAGCAGCCGTCCGGGGTCCCCGGCGCGGGCGCCCGGGCGCAGGTCGCGGTACAGCGTGACCAGCGCGACCCCGAGCAGCACGACCAGCACGGACAGCGCGAGGACGGCCAGCCCGCCGAGCTTGTTCCAGGTCACCGCGAGGACGAAGTCGGTCGAGCCGGCCGGGATCCGGCCGGTGATCGTGTCCGGCAGCCCGCGACCCCACAGCCCGCCGTCGGCGACCGCGGCGAGGCTCTGCGAGATCTGCGAGAGCCGCCCCGCGACGTAGGTCTGCAGCGCCTCCTGGCAGGCGACGCTGCCGTCCGGGACCTCGAACGGCGGCGCCGACCCGGCGGGCGGCGGCACGCACGGCGACACCCACGGGTACACCCACGGCTCCCACCAGGTGCGCACCCGGTTCGCGATGTAGGGGTGGGCGAGGACCGCGAGACCGAGCGCCGCCAGCGAGCCCAGCGCCGGGATCAGCAGCGGTCGCCCGGCTGCCAGCGCCTCGCGGCGGACCCGGCGTCGCCCGGCCGCGTCGTCCGGGGCGCCCGATCGCAGCTGCGCGGCCCGAGCCTCGGCGCGCAGCACCGACCAGTACATGGCGAGCATCCCGGCCAGCGCCGGGACCAGCGGCCCCAGGTCGGACCGCGCGGCGCTACCGAACGCGACGATCGCCAGCGGCACGATCGGCCGCCAGGTCGACCGTTCGCGGGCCCGCCAGCCCTGCGGCGGGTGGAACAGCACCGCCAGGTTCGCCAGCAGCACCGCCAGCACGAGCAGGTAGAGCGGCTTGGCGTACTCCGGGGTCGCGATCCGGGCGACCGTCAGGTTCGGCGATCCCTCGACCAGCGGTGCCAGCACCGCCACCAGCAGCAGCCCCTCCAGCAGCAGGGTGGACTCCCAGCGCCGCCCGGTGGAGGCCCGGCGGCGCCGGGTCACCCGGTCCAGCAGGGCCGCCGCCCCGCGGCGGACGACCCGCAGCCGTCCGGCGCGCACCAGCAGCAGCACCGCGCACACCGCGGCGACCACGGCGAACGGCAGGACCAGGGTCTCCACCGCGGTCCGCACCGTGGGTCCCTCGACGATCGCGGACGTCGCGGCGTCCGGGTCGGGCACCACGACCAGCCGCACCACCAGCAGCACGCCGGTGACGGCCAGCGCGGAGGTCGCCCCGAGGACGGCGAGCGCGGCCGGCGCGACCCGGTCCTCGCCGCGGTCCCGGTGCGCCACCCGCAGCAGCCACGACGCCAGGCCGGCGCACAGCGCGACGAGCAGCACCCCGATCAGCGACCAGGCCACGTCCGAGGCGCCGGAGGCCAGGAACCCGGCCGTCACCAGCGCGGGCCCGGCGACGAGCTGGGCGGCCCCGCCCCGCCCACCGGGACCGCGCGGGAGGACCGCACCGGCCGCGGCGACCGCGGGCGCCGACCCGGGCCGTAGCAGCAGCCGGGCCGTGACCCCGGCCGAGACGACCAGCCCGGCCAGCACGACCAGGTTCGCCGCGGCGCGGAGCAGCAGCTGATCCACGAGCCAGGTCAGCACGTGCCGCGGACCCCCGCCCCCGGACGGTCTGCCGGTCCTGCGTCGGAACTGTCGATCACGTTCGATACGTCGGTCCGCGCGACGATCCGTTACCGGCGTCCCGGCCGCCGCCCCAATACTGGGGACGAGCCGCCGTGCCGGCGGCTGCGCCGCGGCCCCCGGACCGGTCCGAGCCGCACGCCGGGCGGCCCCGGGGATCCGGGACCGTCGGCCCGTGCGGCCGGGACACCGCGAACGGCATCCTGGGTGCCCGACCCGCCCTGCCGGAGGACTCCATGAGGCTGCCGCCCGAACCGCCCCACCGGGGCCGGTGGTCCCGGTGACGAACTACGCACGGCTGTACCGCATGGGGCTGACCCCGTGGGAGCGCTACGGGCGGCTCACCGCGGAGGGCACCGGCGCCCGGCTGGACCGGGAGGAGGCGGAGCGGGGCCGCCCGCCCGGGCGAGCGCTCGACCTCGGGTGCGGCCGGGGCCGGGACACCGCCGAGCTGGCCCGGCGGGGCTGGGACGCCGTCGGGATCGACGCCGTGCCGGCCGCGATCGACGCCGCCCGGCGGGACACCGGCGCGACCTACGTCGTGGGCAGCGTGACCGACCTGCCCGGGGCCGGTCTCGGCACGTTCGACCTGTTCCTCGACGTCGGCTGCTTCCAGGGGTTCGGCCCCGACGACCGGCGTGCGACCGGCCGCGGGGTGACCGCGCTGGCCAACCCGGGATCGACGGTACTGATGCTCGCGTTCGGCCCCGGCCGGTTCCGGTCGGTGGTCGGCGGTGTGTCCCGGGCGGAGGTCGAGGAGGCCTTCGACGGCTGGGACGTCGTCGCGGCCGAGCCGGCCGGCACCGCGGGCCTGGGCTGGCCGATGAGCCGCACGGCACCGCACTGGTACCGGCTGCGGCTGCGCGACCGGGAGGGTCGACCGGCCTCGGCGCACTGACCCCGTGCGCGCCGATCAGCGGGCCGCGCCGAGCCCGGCGTCCCGGGCGGTCGCCACGGCGGCCGACCTGCTGCGCACACCGAGCTTCGCGAAGACCACGGAAACGTTGTTCCGTACGGTCTTCTCCGACAGGTGCAGCCTGCGGGCGATCGCGGCGTTGGTCAGGCCCTCGGCGACGAGCCCGAGAACCTCGCGCTCCCGGTCGGTCAGGTCGGGGAACGCCATCCGGGCCGAGTCGGGCGGAGGCTCGGCCCATCGTCGGCGCACTCCGCCCGCGACGCCCCGGCCGACGACCACACCACCCTGCGCGACGTGCCTGATCGCCCGGTCGATCTCGGCGCGGTCGGCGTCCTTCAGCAGGTAGCCGGACGCCCCGGCGCGCAGCGCGGCACCGACGGTCTCGTCCTCATCCAGCATGGTGAGCGCCAGCACCGCCGGTCCCGGTCGTGCGGCGCACAGCGTTCGTGTGGCGTCGATCCCGTCCACACCCGGCATCTGCAGGTCCATCAGCACGACGTCCGGCGCGATCTCCCGGGCGAGCCGAACGGCCTCGGCTCCGTCGGCGGCCTCTCCCACCGGCTCGATTCCGGCCATCGTGCGCAGCGCGCCGCGCAGGCCCTCGCGGTAGAGCGGGTGGTCGTCGACTATCAGCACACGGACGGGTGTCGGCAGCCCGGACGGCCCAGCGGGCTGCCCGCTCATCGGAGCGGCACCGGTAACGCCGCCTCGACGATGGTCCCCGGACCCTCCCACACCTCCAGGGTGCCGCCGAGCCCGTCGACCCGCCGGCGCAACGAGTGCAGCCCCAGGCCCGGCGAGGCGCCCGCGGCCGCCCGGGTGCCCCGACTGTTGTCGGACACCCGAACCAGCAGGAAGCCCTCGCGCCGGTGCGCGTAGACCCGCACCCGAGTGGCGTCGGCATGCCGGCACGCGTTCGTGACGAGCTCGGCCACCAGCAGGTGGGCCGCGAGCTCGACCTCCGCCGGCAGCGGACCGAGCTCCCCCAACTCGACCTCGACTGCGCACGCGGGTGTGCTGGACCGGGCACCCAGCTCGCGCAGCGCACCCTCCGGCCCCAGCTCGTCGAGCAGCGCGGGCCTCAGGTCCCGGGTGATCGCCCGGACGTCGCGGACCGCGTCCCGCAGCTGCGCACCCAGCCGGTGCAGGACCGCGCGTCCCTCGTCCGGGGACTCGTCGATCAGGTCCCGGACGCTGTCCGCCTGGAGGCTCGCTGCGGCGAGGGCGGTGCCCACCCCGTCGTGCAGCCGGCGGCGCAGCCGGTCCCGCTCCTCCTCCCTGGCCGCGGCCGCCCGTTCGCGCTCCCGGCGGAGCTCGTCGGACAGCGCGAGGGCGTGCACCGCGACCGCGGCCTGGGCCGCGACGTCGGTCAGCGCACGCCGTTCGGACCGGGTCAGCCCGCCTCGCACCGGTACGGCGCGCAACACGCCCACCCGCCGTCCGGCGTGTCGCAGCGCCAGCTCCTGCACCGGACCGTCGGGGGGCGAGCCGTCGGGGAAGATCCGGCCGTCCGCCGTCTCCAGCGACAGGTGCCGCAGGCCCAGCGTCCTGGAGACCTCGGTGAGGATGTCCGGCAGGACCGACGACGCGACCTGGTCGGCGGGCACGGCCGCGCCGAGCCGCATCGCCAGCCGGGTGATCACCCGATGGGGGTCCTCCGGCGAGCCGTGCACCAGCCGGTTCACCACCCGGCGCAGGACGTGGTGCAGCGGCAGCACCAGCATCGCCACGACCGCGGTACCCACGATCGGGGCGCCGGTGCCCACCCCGATCGCCCCGCCGAGCAGGCCGACGACGCCGGCGTAGGCGACCGCGACCGCCACCGAGAGCCCGCCGTAGACCAGCGACCTCCCGACCACCAGCTGCAGGTCCCACAACCGATGCCTGCTCACGGCGATCATGCAGCAGACGGGTAGCGCACCGACCGCGAGGGCCGCGGCGAGGACACTCGCGGTGGCCATCGCGACAACCTCGCACGCGACCGTCACCGCGACGCCGTACAGCATCCAGGACAGCGCCCGGCGCCCGTCCGGCCCGGCCCGCCGCCACCGCGCCACCAGCCCGGCGGCCGCCAGCACGACCCCCAGCGCCACCAGCGGGGCGGCGACCCCGCCGACCAGGGCGGAGGGACCCGGGGAAAGCGCCAGCGGGTTCGGCCCGATCGCCGCGTCCGTGGCGGGGCCGTCCAGCAGCTCATAGGGGGTGGTCGCCCACCGGGTCGTCGCGACCGCGATCGCGCACACGCCGAACAGGACGACCGGGCGCCACCGCTGCGAGGGCAGGGTCCCGTCGGGCAACAGCAGCGGCACGACGACCAGCAGCGCGAGCAGGCCCGGCACCCACGACCAGGTGTGCGACCAGAACAGCCACCGGTCGGCCGGCAGGCCGTCGACGACCTGCAGGCCGTACACGCCGTACTCGCGGCCGAACAGTGACGCGGCCTGGCTCAGCGCCACGACGAGGAAGACCGGGCCGAGCACACCCGCGGTGCGGCGGGCCACCAGCAGCCCGCCGACGACGCCGTAGGTCACCAAGCCCACGACCTGCATGGGCCAGAACCCGCCCCGGCCACTGCTCGACGGGGCACCCGCCGCGACGTTGACGGCCAGCAGTACGCATCCCGCCCCGCCGACCGCCAGCACGACCGCCGCAACGGTGCAGGCAGCGACCACACGGCCGTCCGGCGCAGGCGCGGTACGGAGCCCGTGCGACGCGAGAGTGGCCATCGAACCAGGCTCGCCCACGGGTGTCCCGTCGTTACGGGACCGGAGGTCCCGGACGGGACGGGACGGACGGATCGGGTGTACGGGGCGGCCCCGAGGTCAGGATCGGGCCGTCCGCCCAGCAGCTCCGGAGGTAACGCCGTGACCGTCCCCGTACCGCCCGCCACCGTCGCGTCCCGCCGCCCGCCCGTGCCCGTCGTCGTCGCGAGTGTCGTCGTCGCGGTGCGGATGGGGTTCGGCGCGTTCGGCCTCGTCTACTTCGGGGTGCTCGCGCCGCCGGAGGTCAACCCGGACGCCGGGAGCCCCGCCGCCACCGCCTTCGCCGCCGTCGGGCTGACCACCGTGATCACCGCCTGGGCGTGCCTGCCCGGTGTGTGGGCCGGCCGGCGCGCGCCGTGGCACCTGCTCACCTGCGTCCTCGCGGCATGGGTCTACTTCAGCTGCTACAAGATCCTCGCCGAGGGCGAGACCGAGTCGATCGCGTTCCTGGTGGTCGACGTGCTGGTGGCCGGGCTGCTCTGCCTGCCCACGTCCCGGCGGCACGTCGCCGCCGGGGACCGGTCCGCCGGATCCGCCCCGTCCCCGGCCGGCACCCGCTAGCTTGCCCCTGACGACGACCAGGGGCGGCGATGGTGTTCAAGAAGCTCAAGGCACGGTTCGGTGGGGGCACGACGGTCGACACGGTGGTGCACACCCCGGTCGCGCAGCCCGGTGGCGTGTTGGACGGCGTGGTCGAGGTCGTCGGCGGCGAGTTCCTGCAGCGGATCAACTTCCTCGCACTGCGCCTGGAGACCGTGGTCGAGGTGGAGTCCGGCGACAACGAGTACCGCTCCACGACGTCGTTCGCCGAGCAGCGGGTGACCGGGGCGTTCGAGCTGCATCCGGGCGAGCGGCGGTCGGTCCCGTTCCGGTTCGGGGTGCCGTGGCAGTCGCCGTTCACCACGGTGCACGGGCGGGACCTGCCCGGGGTCCGGGTGGGCCTGCGCACCGAGCTGGACATCGCCGGTTCGTTGGACAAGGGCGACCTGGACCCGGTGCGGATCGAGCCGACCCGTCCGCAGCAGACCATCCTGGCCGGGTTCGAACGGGCCGGCTGCCGGTTCCTGCGCTCCGACGTGGAGAAGGGCCGGGTCCCCGGTGCCGAGTTCGGCTTCTACCAGGAGATCGAGTTCGCACCGCCGCCCGACCTGGCGCGCGGCCTGAAGGAGGTCGAGGTGTCCTTCCTCGCCGGACCGCACGCGATGGACCTGCTCCTGGAGGGCGACCGGCGGGGCGGCTTCCTGGACGCCGGCGGCGACCGGATCGTCCGGTTCACCATCCCCTACGACGTGCTGGACGCCCACGACTGGGCGGCCGAGATGCGCGGGCACATGGCGGAGCTGGCCCGGCGGCGCGGCCTGTTCGGCTGACCCTCAGCGTCCGGGCGACGGGACGGGCAGCCCGGCCGCCGCGAACAGCTCCGCCCACCGCGCACGCGGCAGCCGGTCGACGGGGTCGCGGGCACCGGCCCAGGCCTCCGGGACCGCCGACGCCAGCAGCGCGGGCGGGAGCAGGCCCGCGTCGTCGAGCTCGGCCAGCAGCAGCGGCGCCCGGTCCCGGCCGACCCGGGCGGCCGCCGCGTCCCAGCCGGCGGCGGTGAGCGGGCGGTCCCGGTCCAGCAACGCGTTCACGGTGACCTCGTACAGCGCCTGGCTCACTGCCCCAGCGTGGCACGCCGGGCTCCCCCGCCCGGGGCACCGCCCCGCCGGACGGCGCCCGGCACTCGGTGGCCGGTGCGGGACGCGCGACGTGCGGCACCCGAGCGGGCGGGGCCGCCGGACCGCGCGGCACCCGCGCGCCGACCACGCACGGTCAGCGTGACGGAGCGACCGGCCGCCGTGACTGCGCCAAACGGCCGCTGTGCGGGCCGCAACCCTCACCTAGCGTCCGATCGCGATGAGCGCTCCCCACGCCGACGACCGTCCCCCGCACCGTCCCGATCGGCCCGACCGGCCCGGCTCCGGCCCGCCCCCGCCGGACGGACGGCCCCGCAACGGGTACCGGCCCGCGGACCTGCTGGACCGGGCCGCCGTCCCGCCGCCGCGCCGTCCCGGCGACGGCGGTGCCGCCCCGGGGGCGGCCGTCCCCGGCCCCGGCGCGGCGGGTGCCGGACCCGCTCCGGGGCCCGCGGCCGGACCGCACGGCACGGTCCCGGCACCGCGACCGCCCTGGCTGCCGGGCGCCGCCGCCCCGGCCGCCCCGCTCGCTGCCGGGGCCGTCCCGGCCGGGGAGCCGGGCGACGGACCGCCGGCATGGGGCGGGCCGCCACCCGGCGTCGCACGCCCCGCGGCGCCCGGCGCGCCGTGGGCCGGACCGGCGCCGACACCCGGTCCGTGGTCCACCGCGTCGTGGGGCCCAGCCGCACCCGTGCCCCGGGGCGCCGAGACCGCGCCGCCGGCCGGGGGCGGGCACCCGGCGTCGTGGGGTGCGCCCGGGCACACCGCGCCGCAGGCCCGGCCACCGTCCGGTCCGGGTGCCGGGGCGTGGGCGGCGGTCGCCGTTCGGGCCGGCGGCGCCGGGGACCGGATCTCGCGGGCGGTGACCGGGCTGGACGGCGCCCTCGGCCGGGCCCTGCCCGGCGGCGCCGGGCACCGCGGGGCGGCCCTCGCCGTCGGCGCGACACTGCTGCTCGCGGTCGCGGCCGCCGCGGGCGCCGAGTCCCCGGGTGCCGACAACGGCCCGGCGCCGGGCACCGCCGCCCCGGCCGCACAGGAGCCGGTGCCGGCACCCGCCGACCTCGTCGCGGGGACCGCCCCGGCCGACCCGGCGGCGTTCGCCGGGTCCGGATTCCGCTCCCCCAGCGGCAACATCACGTGCCGGATCGACGGCGCCGAGACCCGCTGCGACACCCGTACCCGAGCCTGGTCCCCGCCGGACGACCCGGCGTGCACGTTCCGCTCCGGGACCGGGCTGGTGCTGCGCGCCGCCGGGGCCGGGCCGAGCTGCGGCGGCGAGCGGGTCCGCGCCCGCGGCACCGCCGAGCTCGGCTACGGCACCCACCTGACCCGCGGCGACGTCACCTGCGTGAGCCGCCGGACCGGCGTCGAGTGCCGGGACGCGCGCACCGGGCACGGCTTCGCGACCTCCCGCGAGGCGTACCGGATCTACTGACCCGCGCCGCCGCGGCCGGTCCGCCACAGATAGCGTCACCGGCCGTGACGGCGGTCGTGGAGATCTTCACCGACGGCGCCTGCGTGCCGAACCCCGGCCCGGGCGGCTGGGGCGCGGTGCTGCGCTACGGCGAGCACGAGCGCGAGCTGCACGGCGGCGAGCCGGAGCGCACGACGAACAACCGGATGGAGCTGACCGCCCCGATCCGCGCGCTGGACGCACTGACCCGGCGCAGCGTCGTCCACCTGCACACCGACAGCACCTACGTGCGCAACGGCATCACCCAGTGGCTGCCGCGCTGGCAGGCCCGCGGCTGGCGGACCGCCGCCGGGGAGCCGGTGAAGAACGACGACCTGTGGCGCGAGCTCGACGCCGCCGTCCGCCGCCACGACGTCACCTGGTTCTGGGTGAAGGGGCACGCCGGGCACCCGGAGAACGAGCGTGCCGACCGGCTCGCCGCCCGCGGCTGCGAGGAGGCGGGCGGACGCGCGTCCGGGAAGCGGCCGTCCCGCACGCGGTGACGCCGGGGAGATAGCGTCGGCCGCGTGGCCGACTCGTTCCCCCGCCTGCACGCCCGCACCCGCCGCTTCACCCTCGGGGTCCCCCGCGGGTTCACCGTCGCCCCGGACGGGTCGCGGGCGGTGTTCCTGCGCAGCCGGTCCGGTACCGACCCGGTCACCTGCCTGTGGTCGGTCGACGCCGCGACCGGCGCGGAGCGGCTGCTCGTGGACCCGGCGTCGGTACCCGGGCTGCCGGGCGAGGAGGACCTGCCCGCCGCGGAGCGGGCCCGGCGCGAGCGGGTCCGGGAGCAGGCGGGCGGCGTCGTCGGGTACACCACCGACGCCGCGGTCACCCGCGCCGTGTTCGCACTGTCCGGGCGGCCGTTCACCGTCGCGCTGACCGGGGAGCCGGACGTGCGCCCGCTCGACGTCGGCGGGATCGAGGCCGTGGTGGACCCGCGGATCGACCCGAACGGGACCCGGGTGGCCTTCGTCGCCGCGGGCGCGCTGCACCTGCACGACCTCACGACCGGCACGACGACGGCCGTGCTCACCCCCGACGGCGACGACGTCTCCTGGGGCCTGCCCGACTTCGCCGCGGCCGAGGAGATGGACCGCCACCGGGGGTTCTGGTGGTCCCCCGACGGCGGCGCGCTGCTCGTCGCCCGGGTCGACGAGTCGCCGGTCGCACGCTGGCACATCGCCGACCCGGCGCACCCCGACCGCGTCCCGACCACGGTCCGCTACCCCGCCGCCGGCACCCCGAACGCCCGGGTGGGGCTGGTCGTCGTCGCGCTCGACGGCAGCCGCACCCCCGTGACCTGGGACGACGAGACCTACGAGTACCTCGCCACCGCGGGCTGGGACGCACACGGCCCGCTGCTGTCGGTCCAGCCGCGCGACCAGCGCGAGGTCCGCACCCTGGCCGTCGACCCCGCGACCGGGCGGACCACCACGCTGCACTCCCAGACCGACCCGGTGTGGGTGGAGAACGTGCCGGGCGTCCCGGCGCGCACCGCGTCCGGGGCGCTGGTGCGGGCCGAGGACTCCGGCGGGGCGCGCCGGCTCGTCGTCGGCGACGCCTACCTGACCGGCCCGGAGCTGCAGGTGCGCGGGGTCCTCGGCATCGACGGCGAGACCGTCCTGTTCCGCGCCTCGACGGAGCCGACCTCGGTCGCCGTCTGGTCGGTGACCCCGGGGTCCGAGCCGGTCGCGGTGACGCCGACGACCGGGGTGCACGCCGTCACCGCAGCGGGGGGCACCACCGTGCGCGTGTCCCAGGACCTCGCGACGGCGCCGCACGCCGTGCTCGTCACCGCCGCCGGGGCCGAGCACCCGGTCGCCGGGCACGCCGTCGACCCCGGGTTCGACCCGGCCCCGGTGCTGCACTCCTTCGGTGAGCGGGAGCTGCGCACCGCGGTGTTCCTGCCGTCCGGCCACGTGCCCGGTACCCGCCTGCCGGTGCTGCTCGACCCCTACGGCGGCCCGCACTCCCAGCGGGTGCTGCAGGCCCGCAACGCGCACCTGACCAGCCGCTGGTTCGCCGAGCAGGGTTTCGCCGTGCTGGTCACCGACGGTCGTGGCTCCCCCGGCCGCGGCCCGGAGTTCGACCGCGCGATCCACGGCGACCTGGCGGGACCGGTGCTGGAGGACCAGATCGCGGCCCTGCACGCGGCCGCCCGGGCCTACCCCGACCTGGACCTGGGGCGGGTCGGGATCCGCGGCTGGTCGTTCGGCGGGTACCTGTCCGCGCTGGCGGTGCTGCGCCGGCCCGACGTCTTCCACGCGGGCATCGCCGGCGCGCCGGTCACCGACTGGACGCTCTACGACACCCACTACACCGAGCGCTACCTCGGGATGCCGGGCGGCGAGCCCTACACCCGCTCGTCGATCGTCGACGACGCCGCGACCCCGCCGACCGCGGACCGGCCGCACCGCCCGCTGATGGTCGTGCACGGCCTCGCCGACGACAACGTCGTCGCCGCGCACACCCTGCGGCTGTCCTCGGCGCTGCTCGCGGCCGGGCGTGCCCACCAGGTGCTGCCGCTGTCGGGCGTCACCCACATGACGCCGCAGGAGGTCGTCGCCGAGAACCTGCTGCTCCTGCAGGTCGGGTTCCTCCGGGACGCGCTCGGCGGCTGAGCGCGAACACGTGTTTCACCGATTCCGACGATCACCGACGCCGATCGGAACTGATCTACGGACACCGCGTCGTCGCAGGTGAGGGCGCCGCGCGTCCGTGCGTGACCGGACGCGCGGCGGTCACCGGTGCCCGCGACGGGGCTCCGGGCCCGCTTGCGACCCCGCTCACACTGTGGCTCCCTGGGCCGGAGGGACACCTCCGCCGGACCCGGCCACGGGCCACCGGCGGGCGTGGGCGACGACGCCGTGGGGAGCAGCATGACGATGTCCGACCAGGCCACGCGGTCCCTGTGGATCTGCGAGCCGTGCGGGTTCGTCTACGACCCGGACGAGGGCGACCCGGACGGCGGCATCGAGCCGGGCACGCCCTTCGAGGACATCCCCGACGACTGGATGTGCCCGATCTGCGGCGCCGCCAAGTCGGACTTCCGCCCGTTGGAGCCGGGAGAACAGTTCCCGGGGTGAGGACACCGAGACCATGGTCATGATCGCCGGATACGACCACTTCGTCCAGCTGGCCGAGTCGCTGCAGTGGGACGAGACCGACCTCGACCTGGGCCCGGACCGCGACGCGTGGGCCCGGCTCGCGCCGGACGAGGCGGCGACCGTGCGCGGGCTCGTCGCCGGCTTCTGCATCGCCGAGGCCTCGGTCGCCGGGCAGCTCGGCTCGTACCAGGCGGCGGCGCTCGACGACACCATGCAGGCCGCGTTCCGCGCCCAGGCCCGCGACGAGGCGCGGCACGCCCGGTTCTTCGACCTGGTCGCCGCGCAGGTGCTGGGCGTCCCCGGCGACACCCCGGCCGACCGGCTGGACGTGCTGCGACGCGAGGTGAGCTCCGAGCTCGTCGACCTGTTCGAGCACCGGCTGCCGGCGACCGCCCGTGGGCTCGCCGAGGACCACACCGGACTGACCGGGGCGGTCGGGCTCTATCACATGGTCATCGAGGGTGTGGTGCTGCTGGCCGGGCAGCACGCGATGCTCCAGACCCTGGACCGGCTGTCCGTCCCGCTGCCGGGCGTGCACCGCGGGACCGAGCTGGTCCTGCGCGACGAGCGCTGGCACATCGGCTTCGGCGCGCGGGTGGTGCAGAGCGCCGAGCTGGGTGGCGAGGAGGCCGACGCGCTGCTCGAACAGGGTGAGACCGCGTCGAAGGTCTGGGCCGGGCTCATCACCCCCGAGGCCATCGCGCTCGCGGTGAAGCAGCACCGCCGTCGGCTGAAGGCGGCGGGCATCAAGTTCTGGTGACACCCCCACGCCGGTCGCCGCCCTTTCGGGAAACATGTGTTTCATTCCTCCGGGGCCGGCCGCGTGGCCTGCACGGAATGGGCACGGACGGTTCCGCGGGCGGGGACCGCGGGTGTCCACACCGGAGCCCGCGGCGCCGTCCCGGGCGCGGCGTCGCACGTCACGGCGGGGACGGCCGCCCCGGCCCCCGCGACGGTGCTTGTCGCCGCACCGACGTCACCGATCTCCGGCGGCCACGATTTCCGGGGCACCCGCCCGCATTTCCCACCATTTTCCGGACGACCCCACGGCACAGTCCGCAGAAATGTTCCGATTGTTCCCGGACAATCGTTTCCGAGCAACGGGGCGACCCCGCGCAGCCGGTCCTGACCTGCGGGGAGATCGTCCGAGCCGAGCCCGGGACCCTCGCGGGAGATCATTCCGCATTCGAGCTCGCGCGTTCATGATCGTCGGCGCAGAATTGCTGGACGCACGGGGTTGACGCTTACCACCGTGCGGTGTGAAGGTGATCACGTACCCACCGACGAATTGCGCTCGGGAGGAAAGTGTCAATGACGACCACCGAAGACGAACGCGCGGAACAGCTGGCCGCCGCGGGTCTCGACGGGCAGAACCGGCTCGCGCTGGGTCGGCTGCTCGGCAGCGGGACCATCGGCTACGCCGAGGAGGGACCCGACGGCGTGCTCCGGGCGACCATCCGGATCCCGGAGGACGAGATCTGCTACGAGCCCGGCGTGCTCATCCTCCCGCACGGCGGTGACATCGAGCTGACCCTCATCAACGACGACAAGAACACCCACTGCGCGGTGCTGCCCAGCAACGGCGACCCGAAGTTCATCTGGCTGGTGAACCACTCCAAGGGCACGGCGAAGATCAACCTCGACGGGCCGGGCACGTACTACTACGGCTCCGCGAGCGGCAACGACGAGGGCCGCGGTCTCACCGGCTCCATCGTCATCGGGGGCGAGGTACCCGACCACGCCAAGCTCGACCGTCCCCCGCAGCCGCGACCGTAGGAAGGATCCCGAGATGACGGACTACGTCGACGCGGGTGAAGCGATCCCGCACGTCCAGCTCAGCAACGTCCGGGGCGAGGCCCCGGCCACCTCCGCGGTGGACTACGACCGGATCCGCGGCGCACGCTCCGAGCCGCAGAACTGGCTGACCTACTACGGCACCTACGACGGCCAGCGCTACAGCGAGCTCGACCAGATCAACAAGGACTCGATCCGCAGACTGTCGCCCGCCTGGGTGTTCCAGGCCGGCGCCGTCGGGATGCAGTCCGGTGCGTCCACCTACTCGTTCGAGGCGTCACCGATCGTCGTCGAGGGCGTCATGTACGTCTCCGGCCCCGACGGCCGCGCCTGGGCGATCGACGCGAGGACCGGCGAGGAGCTCTGGCGCTACAAGCACGCCTCGCCCTACGACGTGTCGCTGTGCTGCGGCAACGTCAACCGCGGGCTGGCCGTGGGCCACGGCAAGGTCTACATGTACACGCTCAACGCGCACATCATCGCGCTCGACGCCACGACCGGGAAGGTCGTGTGGGACACCGTCAACGGCGACGTCCGCGCCGGGGAGAGCGGCTCGGTCGCGCCGCTGATCGTCAAGGACCTGGTGATCGTCGGCAGCGCCGGCGGGGAGTTCGGCGTCCGCGGCCACCTCGACGCGTTCGACGCGGAGACCGGTGAGCGGCGCTGGCGCTGCTACACCGTCCCGAAGCCGGGCGAGCCCGGCTCGGAGACCTGGCCCGACGACGGCGAGGCCTGGCAGCGCGGCGGCGCGAACTGCTGGGTGACGCCCACCTACGACCCGGAGCTGGAGCTGCTGTTCCAGGGCACCGGCAACCCGGCCCCGGACTTCGACGGCGGCGTGCGCCCCGGCGACAACCTCTACACCGACTCGACGATCGCGGTCGACGTCAACACCGGCGAGATCAGGTGGCACTACCAGTTCACCCCGCACGACCTGTGGGACTACGACTCCACGATGGAGAACGTCCTGTTCGACGCGCCGGACGGGCGCAAGCTGCTCGCCCACGCGGACAAGAACGGCTACTTCTTCGTGCTCGACCGGACCAACGGCGAGCTCGTGCGGGTGTTCCCGTTCGTCGACCGGATCACCTGGGGCGAGATCACGCCCGAGGGCAAGGTGACGCCGAAGATCTACCCCGACGAGGAGGGCGTCCCGGTGCACTTCTGGCCGGGCCCGGCGGGCGGCAAGGAATGGACGCACATGTCCTACAACCCGCAGACCGGGTTGATGTACGTGCCCGTCCAGGAGGTCGGGGCGACCGCCACCCGGCGTCGCCGTGAGTTCAAGGAGTCCATCCCCTACTGGGGCGCCGGCGTCGCCGTCGACATCGAGGACTTCTACGGGTTCGTCGCCGCGATCGACCCGCTCACCGGCGAGGAGAAGTGGCGCTGGAACAACGAGTACCCGATGTGCGCCTCGACGCTCACCACCGCGGGCGGCCTGGTCTTCCAGGGGACCCCGACCGGTGAGTTCGTCGCGCTCGACGCCTCGACCGGGGAGAAGCTCTGGTCGTTCCAGTGCGGCAGCGGGCACCACTCCAGCCCGACCACCTTCGAGGTCGACGGCAGGCAGTTCATCGCCGTGCCGACCGGGTGGGGCGGCTGGGTCGAGGGGTTCCTGCCGGGCCTGCTCGGTGCGGCCGCGGGCGACGCGTTGTTCTGCTTCGCGTTGCCCGAGCAGTAGATCCGGCCGACCCCGGGGACCCGAACGCTGTGAGAAGGGAGGTGATCGCATGGAGTCGACCACCGAGTGGGAGGCGCCGGAGTTCGAGGAGATCGGCTGCGCGCCCGAGGTGACGATGTACATCGCCCGGACCGAGGCGTGAGGTGACCGACGGCCGGGGGCGCGCGCAGCGCGCCCCCGGCCGTCGCCGTGGAACAGGGGGTGCCATGAGGATCCGGATCCTCGGATCGGCGGCGGGCGGTGGCTTCCCGCAGTGGAACTGCGGCTGTCCGGGCTGCCGGGCGGTGCGCGACGGGTCGCGACCGGCGACGCCGCGCACCCAGTCCTCGATCGCCGTCTCCCCCGACGGGCGGCGGTGGTGGCTGGTCAACGCCTCCCCCGACGTCCGCACCCAGCTCGCCGACGCTCCCGCGCTGCACCCGACCGGCGACCGGACGACCCCGCTGCAGGGTGTGCTGCTCACCGACGCCGAGATCGACCACACCCTGGGGCTGGTGCTGCTGCGCGAGGGCCGCGGGGTGTCGCTGCACGCGACCGCGGCGACCGAGCGGACCCTGCGCGAGGGATCCGGGCTGCTGCCCACCCTGGAGCGGTTCTGCCCGGTCACCTGGACCGAGGTCGTCCCCGGCGCCGACCACGACCTCGGCGGCCTCGTCTACCGCGCGTTCGGGGCGCCGACGGGCAAGCACGACCGGTTCGGCGTCGCCGAGGGCCTGCCCGGGCGGGTGGTCGGGTACCGGTTCACCGACACCGCGTCCGGCCGGTACGCGGTGTACCTGCCCGGCGTGCAGGAGCTGACCCCCGCCGTGCAGGACGAGATCGACGGCGCCGACCTGCTGCTCGTCGACGGCACGACCTGGCACGACGACGAGCTGGTCCGGCTCGGGCTGGCCGCGAAGACGGCGCACGACATGGGACACCTGCACGTCGGCGGCCGGGGTGGCAGCCTGGAGGTGCTCACCGCCCTCGGTGTGCCCCGGATCGTCTACGTGCACGTCAACAACACCAACCCCGTCCTGCTGGAGGACTCCGCCGAACGCGCCGCGGTCACCGCCGCCGGGGTCGTCGTCGGGTTCGACGGACTGGAACTGGAGGTCTGACATGACCGCTCCGGACACCGCGCTGGTGCGACGGCTGCGGGCGCACGCCGCGCAGTACCACTCGGCGCACCCGTTCCACGTCCGCATGAACGACGGCACCCTCACCCCGGACCAGATCCGTGGCTGGGTCGCGAACCGGTTCGCCTACCAGGAGGCCATCCCGGTCAAGGACGCGGCGATCCTCTCGAACTGCCCCGACGTCGGGGTCCGGCGGCGGTGGATCCGCCGGATCACTGATCATGATGGAGTCCACGACGGCCGGGAACCGGGCAGCGGGAACTCCGGACAGGGGGGTATCGAGGCGTGGCTGCGGCTCGGCGAGGCGTGCGGGCTGAGCCGGTCGGAGATCACCGACCACCGGCACGTGCAGCCCGGGGTGCGGTTCGCCGTCGACGCCTACGTGGGCTTCGCCCGCACGAGGCCGTGGGTCGAGGCGGTCGCGTCGTCGCTGACCGAGCTGTTCGCCCCGGACCTGATGGCCGAGCGGCTGGCGGCGTTCGAGAAGTACTACACCTGGATCGACCCGGACGGGCTCCAGTACTTCCGCAACCGGCTGTTCCAGGCCCCGCGGGACTCCGAGCACGCACTGGAGGTCGTCGTCGCGCACTGCCGCACCCCCGCCGAGCAGGACGCCGCCGAGGCCGCGCTGTCGTTCAAGTGCGACGTGCTCTGGGCGATCATGGATGCGATCGACCATGCCTACGCGTGACGGGTCGACCGCCACCGGCGCGACACGGGTGCCGGCGCCACGACGCGGCGAACGGGCCGCCCGCACACCCGCGGTCACCGGGGACTCCCGGCCCCGGCTCGGCCGGCACGTGCGGATGCGGCCGGACCGCCCGACCGGCGGGTGGGTGCTGCTCGGGCCGGAGACCGTCGTCGTACTGAACCGGACCGGGCACGCGGTGCTGCGCCTGTGCGACGGCGAGCGCAGCGTCGACGACATCGTCGCGGCGCTGGTCGCGGACTTCGACGAGGCCGACGCGCTGGTCGTCGGCGACCAGGTGCGCGACTACCTGACCCGGCTCGTCGCCCGGAACCTGGTGGCGCTCGGATGAGCGCCCCGCGCCCGTTCGGGCTGCTCGCCGAGCTCACCTACCGTTGCCCGCTGGCGTGCGCCTATTGCTCGAACCCGATCGAGCTGGCCCGCTACGACGACGAGCTGTCCACCGCCGACTGGCAGCGCGTGTTCGGCGAGGCCGCCGCCATGGGCGTGCTGCAGTGCCACCTGTCCGGCGGGGAGCCGCTGCTGCGGCGGGACCTGCCCGAGCTGGTCCGCACCGCCTGCGACCTGGGTATGTACACCAACCTCGTGACCAGTGCGATCGGGCTGTCCCGGCCGCGGGCCGAGGCGCTGCGCGCGGCGGGGCTGGACCACGTGCAGGTCAGCGTGCAGGCCGACGAGCCCGCCACCTCCGACCGGATCGCCGGGATCCGCTCGTTCGACAAGAAGCTGGAGGCCTGCCGGCTCGTCCGTGAGCTGGGCTGGCCGCTGACGGTCAACGTGGTGCTGCACCGGCAGAACATCGAGCGGATCGGCGCGATCGTCGACCTCGTGGAGCGCCTCGGCGCCGACCGGGTGGAGCTCGCCAACACCCAGTACTACGGCTGGGCCTGGCGCAACCGGTCGTCGCTGCTCCCGACCCGCGAGCAGCTCGACCGGGCCGAGGAGGTCGTCACCGCCGCCCGGGCGCGCCTGGCCGGGTCGATGGAGGTCGTGCACGTGCTGCCCGACTACTACTCCCGCTACCCCAAGCCGTGCATGGGCGGCTGGGCGCAGCGTCAGCTCACCGTCGCCCCGAACGGCGACGCGCTGCCCTGCCCCGCCGCGCAGACCCTGCCACTGCCGCGGGCCTCGGTCCGCGACAGCGGCCTCGAGGAGATCTGGACCTCGGCGCCGCTGTTCACCGCCTACCGCGGCGAGGACTGGATGCAGGAGCCGTGCCGGACCTGCGACCGTCGCGAGATCGACCTGGGCGGGTGCCGCTGCCAGGCGTTCCAGCTCACCGGTGACGCCGCGGCCACCGACCCGGTGTGCCACCTGTCGCCCGAGCACGGGCTCGTCGAGGACGTGGTGTCCGAGGCGAACCGGCCGGCGCGGGTGGACCTGGAGCTGGCGCCCCGGCCGCACCGCTGAGGCCGGAGCGGCAGCGGGCCGCGCCCGGTCAGCGCAGGTGCGTGGCGTCCCAGAAGCGGTAGGCCCGGTCCGAGGGGTCGACGACCGCGTCGTCGACCTCCGGTCCGGCGGCGATCAGCCGGCGCAGGTAGTCCCCCACGCCGGTCCCGACCACGCGGCGCTCGTCCTCGTCCGGACCGGCGACGACGATCTGCCCGACGGCGCCACCGGGCTCCGGGACGGTGTCGACGACCAGGGCGTTCCCGCCGCCGTCGACGGCCAGCGGCCACCAGCCCGCGTCCCAGTAGTGGGCCAGCACCGGGTCCCCCGGCGCGCACGGTCACGTGGTCGTGCCCCATGTCGGCGACGACGTCGAGCCAGCCGCGGTACTCCCGCGTCGCCTCGGCCAGGGGCACGAACCGGTAGGTCGCGGGGAACAGGCTCGTCGCGACCTCCGGGTGCGGGCCGGGGGCGCGCGGGTGGTCGGCCAGCTGGCCGTCGGCGAGCGCGTAGAGGGCCCGCAGCGCGGCCGGGAACTCCCGGCCGAACACCGCCTCGGCGTCGGCCACCGCGCCGGGCTCCGCGGGCGCGCGGAGGTTGGACGAGGCCGGGATCCCGGCCCGTTCCAGCACGTCGAGCCAGCGGGGCCAGTTGGTCGCGACGCCGTCGTCGGGGGCGCCGCCGGAGAGGTCACGGTCACCGGTCACGGTGTGCAGCGTGCCACGACGGGCGGGCCCGGGACGCACCCGCCGGCGGGTTCTGGCAGGGTCGTCGCGCACCCACGGCCCGCCCCCGCGGGCCGTCCCCGTCCGTGAGGAGCACGTCCGTGTCCGCACCGCAGAAGCCCGCCGTCGAGATCGTCGACGGCCCGCTGCCCACCGACCTCGTGACCGAGGACCTGACCGTCGGCGACGGCCCGGAGGCCAAGCCCGGTGACACCGTCGCCGTGCACTACGTCGGGGTCTCGCAGTCCACCGGCCGCGAGTTCGACAACTCCTACGACCGCGGCCAGCCGCTGCAGTTCGGCCTCGGCGCCGGCCAGGTCATCTCCGGCTGGGACAACGGCGTCGCCGGGATGAAGGTCGGCGGCCGCCGCCGGCTCGTGATCCCACCGCACCTGGGCTACGGCGCCCGCGGCGCGGGCGGCGTCATCGCCCCGAACGAGACCCTGATCTTCGTCTGCGACCTGGTGGGCGTGCGCTGACCGCGCTCCTGCTGATCTCCGACACCCACCACCCGAGCCGCGGGGCCGCCCACTCCGGTGGGCTCCCCGGGCCGGTGTGGGAGGCCGTCGACGCCGCCGACGTCGTCGTGCACGCCGGTGACTGGTGCTCGGTGGAGCTGCTCGACCGGGTCGAGGGCCGCGCGGCCCGGCTGCTCGCCTGCTGGGGCAACAACGACGGCGACGAGCTGCGCGCCCGGCTGCCGGAGACGGCCCGGGCGACCCTCGACGGGGTCCGGGTCGCGGTGACCCACGAGACCGGCCCGAAGCAGGGCCGCGAACGCCGGGCGCTCGCCGCCCACCCCGACACCGACCTGCTGGTGTTCGGGCACTCGCACATCCCGTGGGACTCCGCGGCGGACGGGCTGCGTCTGCTCAACCCGGGGTCGCCGACCGACCGGCGCCGGATGCCGACCCACACCTGGATGACGCTGACCCTGCACGACGGCCGGATCGACGACGTCGTGCTGCACCACCTCTGACGCCGCTCAGCCGCCGCTCAGCCGTCGTCGTCATCGTCGTCGGGCTGCTGTTGCTGCTGCCCCGGCGCCCGGTCCTGCGGGGCCGGAGCGGCCGGGGCCCGCCGGTCGTCGTCGTCCACCCGGGTGGCCGACGGCGGGCCGCCCGCCGGGGCGTCGTCGTCGTCGCGGGCGCCCTCGCCCGTGCCGAACACGAGCACGAGGCCGACCAGCGCGGCCACGACGACGAGCGCCGCGGCCATCCGGTCCTTCGTGAGCATCGGGTCTCCCTGCAGGTGCTCAGTCGTCGACGGGGACGCCGCCGAAGACGGTCAGGCTGAGGACGAAGTAGGCGACGTAGAGCCCCAGCAGCACCACGCCGTGCCAGCGGCGGATGCGCCCGGTGCCCAGGAACACCGCGGAGAGCACGGTGAGCCCGAGCAGCACCGGCAGGTGCCAGACCAGGGCCGTCGGGTCGACCACGATCGCCCCGCCGACCAGCAGGATCACGCCGAGCTTGCCGGTCACCGAGAACACGACGCTGCCGAGCACGTTCGCGACGGCGATCTCGGGCGCGCCGCGCCGGGCCGGCTCGACGGTGATCAGGATGTCCTCGAGGGACAGCGCGAGCGTTGCGATGGTGACCCCGAAGACCGTCCCGCTGATCGCCCAGGTCTCGAGGATGCCCTCGGTGCCCTGCCCGGCGATGAGTGCGCCGACGACCAGCCCGATCAGCGCGATGACGGCGAACAGGATGGTCCGCCCGGGCGGCTGGGCGCGGGCCTTGAGGAACCCGTCGTCGACGCGCAGGTCCTCGGGCAGCCGGAACCCGGGGCTGCCGGCCGCCGCGTCGGTCCGGGGCGGGCCGCTCGGCGCGACCGTCGCCGTCGTGCTCCCGCCCGCGGCGACCCCGGCCTTCTCCAGCTGCTCGTAGACCTCGGCGTTGCGCCAGACGGGCCGACGGGCGGAGTACTCGCGGTGGGCGATCCAGCCGACGAAGGCGACGAACAGCAGGATCAGCACGACGCCGGTGCCGGCGGTGAGCAGCCCGCCGAGCGCGAGCAGGAACATCACCACCGGGGCGGCGACGTAGAGCGCGAGGTAGTCGCGCGGGACCTCGACCCGGGTCGGCGCGATGATCGCGGCGAGCGCGAGCACGATGCCGGTCAGCGCGATCGTGGTGCCGATGACGGCGCCGAGCGCGACGTCGCTGAGGTCCTCCATGTTCAGCACGACCCCGAACGCGAGGTCGTCGAACTCGATCCCGGTGAAGACGACGGCGATCAGGAACAGCGAGATCGCCCAGCGACTCGCCACCCCGACCAGGTAGCCGATGAGCTTCTCCGCGCTGTAGACCAGCACGGCGACGCCCAGGACGAACTCGATCACCGGGATCATGCGTCAGCCCCTCGCTACGACGCCAGGATCACCCGATAGTGAACTGGACCACGTGGCGAAGCAACACTTGACAATCACCAGGCAGGACGTTTCGCCTGGTCACAGGCGCGGCGCGCCGGGCGGGGCGGGGCCGACACGGCCCCGCCCCGGTGTCCGATGCGGATCCGACGGGCCGGGGGCCTCAGTCGCGCGGGGGCGCGCTCACCCGGTGGTCGGCCTGCTCGTCCTGGGCCTCGATCTGCGCGGCCTCCTCCTTGGTGCGGGCCAGCGGCGGCGCGGTGATCCCGCTGCCCTGCTCGGCCAGCTCGGGCTTCATCCGGACCGCCACGAGGCTGACGATCGTGGTGAGCGCGAGGACGCCGACGATGACGCCGAGCGAGAGTCCGATCCCGACCTCGGGGACCGGGACCGGCTCCCCGCCGTTGATGAAGGGCAGCTCGTTCTCGTGCAGGGCGTGCAGGGCGAGCTTGACGCCGATGAAGGCGAGCAGCACCGCGAGGCCGTAGGACAGGAAGACCAGCTTGTTGAGCAGCCCGCCGAGCAGGAAGTAGAGCTGACGCAGCCCCATCAGCGCGAACGCGTTCGCGGTGAAGACGAGGTAGGGCTCCTGGGTGAGGCCGAAGATCGCCGGGATCGAGTCCAGGGCGAACATGATGTCGGTGACGCCGATCGCGATCATCACGATCAGCATCGGGGTCAGCCAGCGCTTGCCGTCGATCTTCACGGTGGTCTTGGCACCGTGGTAGTCGTCGGTGACCGGGAAGGCCTTGCGGACCCACTGCAGGACCCGGCCCTCCTTCCACTCCTCGTCGTCGCCGCCGGCAGCCTGCTTGACCAGCGAGACGGCGGTGTAGATGAGGAACGCGGCGAAGAGGAAGAACACCCAGCTGAAGCGGTCGATGACCGCCGCGCCCGCGGCGATGAAGATGCTCCGCATGATCAGCGCGATCACGATGCCGACCAGCAGCACCCGGTGCTGGTGGAGGACCGGCACCTTGAACGCGGACATAATGATGAGGAAGACGAACAGGTTGTCGACCGACAACGAGTACTCGGTCAGGTAGCCGGCGAAGAACTCGCCGGCGTAGGTGCCCCCGGAGAAGAACCAGACCCCGCAGCCGAACGCGACGGCCAGCGCCACGTAGAAGACGACCCAGCGGGTGACCTCGCCCAGGGTCACGGCGTGCGGCTTGTGGTCGTTGAGCCACAGGTCCGCACCGATCACCAGCACGAACCCGACGATGGTGACCAGCCAGACCCACAGGGGTACGTTCACGAAGTTCCTCCAGACCAGGGCAGCATCAGACAGCCCGAGGTCTCTCCCGCCACGGCAGCCCGTTGCTGCGGCTGCCGAGCGTGGCCGGTGGTGCCGGGTCCGCTCGCGAACCACGCTCGCGACGACACCGTGCTGACGACACCACCGCGGTAGGGATACTCCCCTGCGGTAGGTGAAGTGTCCTCCCTGGTCCGTTGCATGGCGAGCCGGGGTGACCCAGGGCACCCGGTCGGGGCCGGAAGTCGTCCGGTGTGTCCGGTTCAGCGGCGCGCGCGACGGCTGAGCCGGACCATGTCGATCTCTTCGCCGAGGTCGGAGATCGCGTGCACGACGAGCCGGGAGTCGGTGCCGCCGGAACCGGGGACCACCGAGCAGCGCAGGTAGGCGTAGCCGAGGTAGCGGGTCCGCGACCAGGTGACGGTCTCGGCCTGCTTCTGGTCGTCGGGACCGGCCAGGAAGCTCGTGACCGGCGCCTGCTCGGTCTCGTGGCCGCGGAAGCTGTCGGTCTCGCCGGGCTGCCAGCGGTAGCGGGGCCGTCCGCCGGAGCCGACGCAGACGTAGGTGGTGCCGTCGCTCTCCGGGTGGACGGTGGAGCGGTCCGGCGCCGGACGGGTGGGGCGGCCGTCGCGGATGGGGTCGGTGCGCTCGTACTGGTGGTTGTGGCCCTGCACGCACAGGTCGACCCGGTAGCGGTCGCACAGCGGCGCCAGCGCCCGTCGCACCCCGGCGTCGGAGGCGTGCGAGCCCGAGGTGGCGAACGCGCAGTGGTGGAAGAACAGCACGATCCACTCGATGTCCGGGTCGGCGCGCCAGCCGGCCAGGGTCCGCTCCAGCCAGGTCAGCTGGGTCCCGCCGGAGTAGCCGGCGTTGGTCGGGATCTCGGTGGAGAGGTCGTTGGCGTCCACGCTGACGACCCCGACGGTGCCGTGGGTGAACGCGTACACCGAGGGGCAGCCGCGGGGGCCGGTCCCGGGCAGCGCGAGCCGGGCGGCGTGACCGGCGTAGCCGTGCGCGGGGCCGTCGGCCCGGTTCAGGTCGTAGAGCGCCTCCATGTCGTGGTTGCCGGTGGCGAACATCCACGGGGTCGACGCGGCCGAGCGTTCGATCGCGGCGAAGTAGGTGCTCCAGACGGTGGGGTCGAAGCTGTCGTGGGCCTCGTCGTCCTGCGGGGCGCCGTTGCGGGCCGGTCGGCCGGCGCCGGAGGGGTCGGCGTAGCAGATGTCGCCGGCGAGCAGGTGGAACACGGGTGCCTCCGCGGCGACGAGCGCGGTCAGCGCCTCCGCGGGCGCCGGGCTGCGGTGGGTGTCGTCGGGCTTGTAGTGGTTCGGCTCCCCACCGGTGCTCACGCCCTGGTCGGCGAAGGCGGTGAAGGTGAACCGGTGCCGGGTGCCGCGGGGCGCGGCCGTGCGGAAGGTGCTGGTGGCGGTGGTCGCCGAGGTTCCGCCGGGGCCCTCGATGCGGAACCGGTAGACGTAGCGGCTGCCGGGGGTGAGGCCGTCGGCGCGGGCGTGGGCGAACCACTGGCGGGTGCCGCGGATGCTGCCGTCCACCTGCGGGACGAGGCTCTCCAGCGGGCGGACCTGCACCGGGAGCGTGAGCCCGAACCCGGAGTCGGTGCCGACGTCGACGACCATCCGGCCGGGCGGCGGGGCCGCGGTCAGCTCCCCGGAGAACGACATCGAGCGGGCCGGGTCGGGCCCGTAGGCCAGGTGCCGTCCGACGACGGTCACCGGCGCGGGTGCGGCGGCCGCGGCCACCCCGCGGGCCCACGGCGACCCGGACGCCGCGAGGGTCGCCAGGACTCCGGCGCCGCCGCGCAGCGCGGTGCGCCGGCTGACGGCGTGGCGTCGCAGGAAGGCGGCGAGCCAGTCCTGCTGGTCGGCGATCGTCATGTCGACGGCGAGTGCCCGCGGGACACCGACGCCGGGGGTCTCTCCGGTGGGGTTGACGCTCACACCCGGTGACGGTGCCGGGCTTCGGTCTCCCGTCGGCGTTGCACGGCGGAACGTCGGGTGAACGCCCGGCGACACCCCGGGGTCACGCGCCGTTGGTGCGGCATTCATCCCGGGTGCCCGGTTCGCCGCGGCCGGTGCCGGTTCCCGTGCCGGAACGGTGCCGGGCGGCGGGCGTGGCGGGACGCACCCGCCGACCGGCGACGCGGTCGCGGCGATCTGCGTAGTTTCGATGACGTGCACGTGCTCCCCCGGACCCGGTGGGTCCGTACCCCGATCGTGGCGGCGACGGTCGCCGCCCTGGTGCTGGCGTTCGCCCCGGCCGCGTCGGCCGCACCCGGTGTGCCGGTCGCCGCGCCGGCGCCCGCCGCGGCGGCGGCCGACGACGGCGGGGCGGTCGCCGTGACCGAGGAGGAGGTCGCCGTCCCGGCCGGCCCCGGGCAGCCGGGCACGATCGACCTGGACACCTCGCTCTACGTCCCCGCCTCGGCGACCGCGGCCTCCCCCGCGCCCGCGGTGCTGGTGGCGCACGGCTTCGGCGGCAGCAAGGCCTCCGTCGACTCCGACGCCCGCGAGCTCGCCGCCCGCGGCTACGTGGTGCAGACCTGGACCGCGCGCGGTTTCGGCGCCTCCGGTGGCTCGATCGGGCTGGACGACCCCGACCACGAGGTGGCCGACGCGTCCCGGCTGGTGGACCGTCTCGCCGCGCGCGCCGACGTGCAGCGCGACGCCGACGGCGACCCCCGCGTCGGTGTGACCGGTGGGTCCTACGGCGGTGGCCTCGCCCTGCTGCTGGCCGGCTACGACCGGCGGATCGACGCGATCGTGCCGGTGATCACCTGGAACGACCTGGGCCAGGCGCTGTTCCCCAACAACGCCGTCCCGGCCGGTGCGACGCCGCCGGTCACGCCGGCGGCCGGTGCGGGTGCCGGCGACGGGGTGTTCAAGAGCGGCTGGGCCGGGGTGTTCTTCGGCTCCGGTGGCCGGGTGCCCGCGGGCGGGGACTCCCCGGCCGGTGCCGCCGCCGGCTCCTCCGGCGGGCTCGGTGGCTCCGGTTCCGGCGGTGGGGGCGGTTTCGGCTCGTCCTCGGGCGGGGCGTCCTCCTCCGACGGCACCGGCACCGCGGGCGCGTCCGGGCCGGACGGCGCCGGCACCGCGGGACCGGGCACCGCGGTCGGCACCGCGGCCGGTCCGGGAGGCGCGACGGCGCCCGGCGCGGCCACCGGCCGGGCACCGGACGCGTCGCAGCCGGCGTCGGACCCGATCTGCGGACGCTTCGCCCGCGACGTCTGCGCCGCCTACGGCGAGGCCGCCCGCACCGGCCGCGTCTCCCCGGAGCTGGCCGAGCTGCTCCGCCGCTCCTCCCCCGCGACCGTCACCGACCGGATCACCGCACCGACGCTGCTGGTCCAGGGCGAGCAGGACACCCTGTTCGGCCTCGACCAGGCCGACGCGAACGCCCGCCAGATCGCCGCGAACGGCACCCCGGTGTCGGTGCTGTGGTTCGCGGGCGGCCACGACGGCGGCGGCCCCGACTCCGAGGTCCGCGCCCGCATCGCCGACTGGTTCGACCAGCACCTGCGGGGCCTGCCCGCGGCGCAGGGCACCACCGGTGGTCTCGCCGAGGCCCCCTTCGCCTACCAGGTCCGCAGCACCGTCCGCACCCGCGGCGACACCCCCACCGGCCGGACCGTCCTCGCCGGGGCCTACCCCGGCCTGACCGCGGGCTCCGGACCCGCCCCGACGGCCGCGCTGCCCCTGGACGGCGGCGAGCAGACCGTCGTCCACCCGCCAGGCGGGAACCCGTCGGCGCTCACGTCGCTGCCCGGCCTCGGCTCGGCGCTCGGGTCGCTGGACTCGCTCGGCGGCCTGTCCGGCCTGACGACGCCGGGCCAGTCCGCCCGGTTCCTCACCGCACCCGTCGCCGACGCGATGCAGCCCTCCGGGGCGCCGCGGGTGACGGTGCGCGTCGCGCGGGTCGCCGGACAGCCCGCCCCGGACACCGCGGTGCTGTTCGCGTCGCTCACCACGCTCACCCCCGACGGGCGCAGCACGCTGCTGGGCAACGCCGTCGCGCCGCTGCGGATCGCCGTCCCCGCCGACGGCTCCCCCGCCGAGGCGACGGTGACGCTGCCCGGCGTCGTCGCGCCGGTGCAGGCGGGCAGCCGCCTGCTGGTGCAGCTGTCGACGACCGACCAGGGCTACGACTCCGGCACCGACCCGGCCGTGTGGCGGGTCGGGCTCGCCGGGGACACCGCGCTGTCGGTGCCCCAGGTGCCCGGCCGCACCGAGTCGGCGGGGACCGTCCCGTTGTGGCCGGTGCTCGGGATCGCCGCGGTGCTGGCCGCGGCACTCCTGGTGTGGCTGGTGGCGCGGCTGCGGTCGCGCCGGACCGAGCCCTCCGACGACGACGTGCCCGGCGACGCTCCGCCGCTGGTCGTCGGCGGGCTGGCGAAGACCTACCGCAACGGGTTCGCCGCGGTGTCGGACGTGTCGTTCACCGTGCCGCGCGGCGCGGTGCTCGGCCTGCTCGGCCCGAACGGCGCCGGCAAGACGACCGTCCTGCGCATGCTCATGGGCCTGATCGCGCCCACCGCCGGGACGATGACGGCGTTCGGCCGTCCCATCCGTCCCGGCGCGGCGGTGCTGTCCCGGATCGGCGCGTTCGTCGAGGGACCCGGGTTCCTGCCGCACCTGTCGGGCGCGGAGAACCTGCGGCTCTACTGGGAGGCCACCGGGCGCCCGCCGGAGCAGGCGCGGATGGAGGAGACGCTGGAGATCGCCGGGCTCGGCGACTCGGTGCACCGCCGCGTCGGCACCTACTCCCAGGGCATGCGGCAGCGCCTCGCGATCGCGCAGGCGATGCTGGGCCTGCCCGAGCTGCTCATCCTCGACGAGCCCACCAACGGGCTCGACCCGCCCCAGATCCACGCGATGCGCGAGCTGCTGCGCCGCTACGCCGCGGGCGGCCGGACCGTGCTCGTGTCCAGCCACCTGCTGTCGGAGGTGGAGCAGACCTGCTCGGAGGTCGTGGTCATGCACCGCGGCACGGTCGTCGCCGCGGGGACGGTCGCCGAGCTGATGGCGGCCGGGGGCGGCTCGTCGTTCACCGTGGACGACACCGGCCGGGCCCGGGCCGTGCTGGCCGCCCTCGACGGCGTCACCGACGTCGTCACCGGAGACCAGCCGGGCGTCGTGCACGCCGATCTCGACGGCACCGCCCGCGCCGACGCCGTCGCCGCGCTGGTGTCCGGCGGGGTCGCGGTCAGCGCGGCCGGGCCGCGCGGGCGGCTGGAGGACGCGTTCCTGGAACTGGTGGGCCCCGAGGGGCGCGACGTCGGAGGTACCTCGTGAGTGACGACCGTCAGCTCTCGACCCGCCGCGGGCACGTCGGCGACCTCGTGACCGGCCGGGCCGCGCCGCCCGCCGTCCCGGGCCGGACCATGCCGCTGCGCACCGAGCTGGTCCGCCAGCTCCAGCGCCGTCGCACCCAGGTCGCGTTCGCGCTGGTGGTGGCGATGCCGATCATCCTGTGGGCGGCGTTCTCCCTCGGCGACGACGAGCCCGGAGCCCGTGGCCCGAGCCTGGTCGACCTGGCGTCGGGCAGCGCCGCGAACTTCGCGGTGTTCACGCTGTTCGCCTCGGCGAGCTTCCTGCTGGTGGTGCTGGTCGCGCTGTTCTTCGGCGACACGGTGGCCTCGGAGGCGTCGTGGTCGTCGCTGCGCTACCTGCTGGCCGTCCCGGTACCGCGGGCGCGGCTGCTGCGGCAGAAGGCCGTCGTCGCGGGGGTGCTGTCGGTGGCGGCGCTGCTGCTGCTCCCGGTCGCGTCGCTGGTGGTGGGGGCGATCGCCTACGGCACCGGGGACCTGGTCTCGCCGATCGGGGAGTCGCTGCCGTTCTGGAGCGCGGCCGGGCGGGTGATGCTCGGCGCGCTGTACGTGACCGTGCAGCTGAGCTGGGTGGCCGGGCTGGCGCTGCTGCTGTCGGTGAGCACCGACGCCCCGCTGGGCGCGGTCGGCGGCGCGGTGATGGCCTCGATCGTCTCCCAGATCATCGACCAGATCGAGGACCTGGGGATCATCCGGGACTTCCTCCCCACCCACTACGGCGACGCCTGGTCGGCGCTGCTGGCGACCGACGTCGACTGGTCGGACATGACCTACGGGACGTTCTCCGCGGTCTGCTACGCCACCGCATTCCTGGGGCTCGCGGCGTGGCGGTTCCGCACC
This sequence comes from Pseudonocardia sp. 2-7, assembly GCF_056341085.1. Lineage (NCBI taxonomy): Bacteria > Bacillati > Actinomycetota > Actinomycetes > Pseudonocardiales > Pseudonocardiaceae > Pseudonocardia > Pseudonocardia sp. 2-7. Next base: position 2,365,168 of record NZ_CP094507.1, on the reverse strand, counting down.
AAGGACATCACCAGCTGACCGTGGTGCCGGGCCGGCCGCGCGGCCCGGCACCCGGTGGGCCCTTAGACCATGACCACCCCGCCGTCGATCATGACGGCCTGGCCGGTCATGTAGTCGGAGTCCGGGCCGGCGAGGTAGGAGACGAAGGCGGCGACGTCGTCGGCGGTCTGCACCCGGCCCAGCGGGATGGCGGCCGCGTACTGCGTGAGCGTCTCGCCCTTCCCCGCGCCGCTGCGGGCGCCCATCTGCTCGTCGATCAGGTCCCACATGTCGGTGCCGACGATCCCCGGGCAGTACGCGTTCACGGTGATCCGGTGCGGCGCCAGCTCCTTGGCCGCGGCCTGGGTGAGGGCACGGACGGCGAACTTGGTCGCCGAGTAGTGCCCGAGGAGGTCGAAGCCCTGGTGCCCGGCGATCGACGCGGCGCTGACGATCTTGCCGCCGGTCCCCCGGTCGATCATCACGCGGGCGGCGGCCTGCAGGCAGTAGACGACGCCGAACACGTTGACGTCGAAGATGGTGCGCAGGTCGTCGGGTGTCACCTCGAGCAGGGGCTTGACCTGGGCGATACCGGCGTTCGCGACCATCACGTCCAGACCGCCGAGCTCCTCGGCGACCTGGCCGACCATCGCGGTGACCGCGTCGGGGTCGGTGACGTCGGCCGGGTAGGCCACCGCGGTCCCGCCCGCCGAGCGGATCTCCTCGGCGACGGCGGTGGCGCCGTGGGCGTCCCGGTCGTTGACGGCGACGGCGTGCCCGTCCCGTGACAGGCGCAGGGCGATGCCCCGCCCGATCCCGCGTCCGGCTCCGGTGACCACGGCGACACCCATGTCGGCCTCCCAGTTCGCTCGCGCAGGCCGCCGGGGGGCGGCGTCCCTGCCGCGGCGGGACGTTCCCGCGACCCCAGTCCAACCGGTGACGCGGGTCACGGACAGCGTTGCAGCCGGGTTGCAGCGACGGGGTCGCTCAGTCGCGACGCAGCGCGGCCACGCCCGGCGCGGTCGACTCCCGCACGACGCGGCTGCCGGCCAGCCCCGTCAGGTCCAGCTCGACCTCGGGGGCGATCCGGTAGGGGCGGGCCAGCAGGATCCCGCCCAGGTTCCGGCGCAGCCGCGACATCTCGGCGCGGACGGTGACCAGGTGCGCCCGGTCGCCGTAGAGCCCCTGGGACAGCGTGGCCGCGTCCAGCCCGCTCGCCCCCGCACGGGCGAGCAGCGCCAGGACCTCGGCGTGCCGGGTCGACAGCGGGTGCACCCAGCGGGTCGTGCCCTCGATGACGGCCTGCGGCGGACGACCGTCCAGGTCCAGGCGCAGCCGCATCCGCCTGCTCCCGCCGGACGCCGGGCGCAGCAGCCAGCCGCCGGGCACCGGCTCGGGCAGGCACGGCCCCAGACCGTGGACGGCGATCAGGCGCTCCGGCACCGGTGCGGCGACCCGTTCGACACCGGGCAGCCCGGACGCGGCGGCGACCCAGCCGTGGTCGTCGACCACCAGGCCCGGCCCGGTGTCGCCGGCGAGCATCGGGGCGCCGATGGTGCGCAGCGCGTCGAGGCGGGCCTCGTGACGCTGCCACAGCCCGGCCTCGGCGAGCCGCACCGCGGTGTCGACGAGCGCGACGGTCGTCGGGTGGATGGTCTCGGCGGGCCCGGACAGGTCGACGACGCCGAGCAGCTCACCGCTGCGCGGGTCGTGCACGGGGGCCGCGGTGCAGGTCCAGCCGTGGTGGCTGCGCACGAAGTGCTCGGCGGAGAAGATCTGCACCGGCCCGCCCTCGGCGAGCGCGGTCCCGATCGCGTTGGTGCCGACCGACTGCTCGGACCACTCCGCGCCCTCGGTGAACCCGAGCGCGTCGGCGCGGCGGCGGACGGCGGTCGAGCCCTCCCGCCACAGCAGGACCCCGTCGGCGTCGCAGACGACCATCACGTGCCGGGCGTCCTCGGCGACCGAGGTCAGCGCGGCACGCAGTGCGGGCAGCACCGGCACCAGCGGTGACGTCGCGCGGCGCTGCTCGACGACGGCGGCGTCCAGCGGGCCGGGCGGCTCACCGGCGTCGGGGTCCACGCCCTGGGCCCGGACCCGGTCCCAGGAGCGGGTGATCAGCCGACGTCCGCGCGCCGTGTCGTCGGGGCGTGCGTCGCCGGACAGCACCGCGTCGTGCAGCCGGGACAGCATCCGGGCGTGCCGACCGAGGTCGGTCCCCGGGCGGACAGCGCACACGCCTGCCCGGTTCCGGTCGTCGTCGACTGGCTCCACCGGCACCTCCGGCTCCCACAGTAGGCGGGTGTCCGTGACCCGCGCCATAGTCGCGGGCGGTCGTGCCCGGGCCGGCCCCCGCCGGAGGGTCAGGACCCGACGTGACGCCGCTCGGGGTGCGGGGCCCGCGGACCACCGGGACGGCCCGGGCCCCGGGTGACGTACCAGCAGCCCAGTCCGAGGGTCAGCGCGGCGGGGATGACGTAGCTGGCCCCGAGGAACTGCTCCCAGAGGCTCCACTTCATCTCGACGCCCCACACGTTGGGCATCCAGCGGAACGGCGCGATGTAGAAGATCGCGGCGATCACCGCGCCGACCGCGGCCCACCCGGCGCTGCGGTACCGCAGGGCGTGCGCACCGATCCCGATCAGCGCGGGCACGACCCACACCCAGTGGTGCGACCAGGCGGTCGGGGTCGCCATCAGCACGACGGCGGCCGTCGCCGACATCCCGATCACCGGCTCGGAGCGCCGGACGACCGGCACGGCCAGCGCCAGCAGGACCGCGACGATGCCCAGCCACAGGATGTGGAACCAGGGGTCGGGGACCTCCTGGCGGGCGAGCACGGCCTGCACGGTCTCGTTGGAGAAGAACGTCGAGCCGCTGACCCCGGCCGCCGGTCCCCCGACGAACCAGTACCGCACCGAGGAGTCGAGGTCGACGACGAACCCGAGGCCGGTCGCGAGGATGCCGGTGACGACGGCGACGCCCGCCGCCTTCCAGTCCCGCCGCACCAGGAAGTACAGGACGAACCCGCCCGGGGTCAGCTTGATCGCCGCGGCCAGGCCGAGCAGCAGCCCGCGCGGCCACCAGGTCCGCGGGGCCAGCAGGTCGACCAGCACGAGCAGCATCAGCACGAGGTTGATCTGGCCGAAGGCGAAGGTCTGCGCGACCGGCTCCATGAGCAGCGCCGCGGCCAGCACCGGCACGCCCAGCACGAACGGGGCCCGCCGCCCGCCCGCGGGCCACGCGACGCGGATCGTGAGCGCGATGCAGACCGCCAGCGACAGCACCGAGGCGACGAACTGGGCGGTGAACGCGACGGCGTAGGGCACCACGGTCAGCGGCACCATCGTGATCGCCGCGAAGGTCGGGTAGATGAACGGCAGCTCGGGCCCGTGCAGGGGCAGCGGGAGCCGACCGTACATGTCACCGCCGTCCAGCCAGACCTGCACGCCGATCCGGTAGACGTCGAGGTCGAGTGCGTAGTCGCGCAGCCGGAACCAGGACCAGTACAGCGCCGCGGCCAGCAGCGGCACCGTGACCACGAGTGTCCAGGGGGTGAGTGCCGCCGTCCGCAGCCGTCCGACGAGGACCGCGGCGGCCCCGCCGCGAGCGGCGGGCACGTCGGGGTCGTGCGGGGTGCGGGTGACGGTCACGCGGGCTCCTCCGTGTGCGGCCGGGCCGGACGGGTACGGGCCGCGCGACGGGCGGAGCCCGGCGGCCGCTTGGGGACGACGGTGGACCACGGTAGCGGGGCGCGACCCCGCGCCCCGCCGCGGGACCCGCCTACGACACCCCGGCCGCGTCCATCCCCCGCAGCTCCTTCTTGAGGTCGGCGATCTCGTCGCGGAGCCGGGCCGCCAGCTCGAACTGGAGGTCCCGTGCGGCGGTGAGCATCTGGTCGTTCATCTGCTGGATGAGGTCGGCCAGCTCGGCACGCGGCATGCCCGCCGTGTCCTTCGCCGCCACCCCGGAGCTGCCCGCCGCGGCCGGACGGCCCTTCTCCCCCGCCGCCCGCTTGCCGCGCGAGGCGTTGCGGCCCGACCCGCCGACCGGGACGGCCTCGGTGTCCTCGGCCTCGCGGTAGACCTGGTCGAGGATGTCGGCGATCTTCTTGCGCAGCGGCTGCGGGTCGATGCCGTGCTCGGTGTTGTAGGCGACCTGCTTGGCGCGGCGCCGGTCGGTCTCGTCGATGGCGTACCGCATCGAGTCGGTGATCCGGTCGGCGTACATGTGGACCTGGCCGGAGACGTTGCGCGCCGCGCGGCCGATGGTCTGGATCAGTGACGTGCCGGAGCGGAGGAAGCCCTCCTTGTCCGCGTCGAGGATCGCCACCAGTGACACCTCGGGCAGGTCGAGACCCTCGCGGAGCAGGTTGATGCCGACCAGCACGTCGTACTCGCCGGACCGCAGCTGCCGCAGCAGCTCCACCCGGCGCAGGGTGTCGACCTCGGAGTGCAGGTACCGGACCTTGATCCCGAGCTCGAGCAGGTAGTCGGTGAGGTCCTCGGCCATCTTCTTGGTCAGCGTGGTGACCAGGACCCGTTCGTCCTTGGCGGTCCGGTCCCGGATCTCGGCGACCAGGTCGTCGATCTGGCCCTTGGTCGGCTTCACGACGACCTCGGGGTCGACCAGGCCGGTGGGGCGGATGACCTGCTCGACGAACTCGCCGCCGGTGCGGTTGAGTTCGTAGGGGCCCGGGGTCGCGGACAGGTAGACGGTCTGGCCGATCCGGTCGGCGAACTCCTCCCAGGTGAGCGGCCGGTTGTCCACCGCGGAGGGGAGACGGAAGCCGTACTCGACGAGGTTGCGCTTGCGGGACATGTCGCCCTCGTACATGCCGCCGATCTGCGGCACGGTCACGTGCGACTCGTCGATGACCAGCAGGAAGTCGTCCGGGAAGTAGTCGATCAGGGTGGCCGGCGCGGTGCCGGCGCCGCGGCCGTCGATGTGGCGCGAGTAGTTCTCGATGCCCGAGCAGAACCCGACCTGGCGGATCATCTCGATGTCGTACTGGGTCCGCATCCGCAGCCGCTGGGCCTCGAGCAGCTTGCCCTGGTTCTCCAGCTGTGCGAGGCGCTCCTCCAGCTCCGCCTCGATGGCGCGCACGGCGCGTTCCATCGCCTCCGGGCCCGCGACGTAGTGCGTCGCCGGGAAGACCTTGATCTCGTCGACCTGCTCGACCTCCTCGCCCGTCAGCGGGTTGAGGTAGTACAGCGCCTCGATCTCGTCGCCGAAGAACTCGATCCGCAGCGCCAGCTCCTGGTAGGCGGGGATGATCTCGACGGTGTCACCCCGGACCCGGAACGTGCCGCGGGTGAAGGACATGTCGTTGCGGGTGTACTGCACGTCGACCAGCAGCCGCAGCAGCCGGTCCCGCTCGACCTCCTCGCCGACCCGCAGCGAGACGGACCGGTCGAGGTAGGACTGCGGGGTGCCGAGGCCGTAGATGCACGACACCGAGGCGACCACGACGACGTCGCGGCGGGACAGCAGGTTCATCGTCGCCGAGTGCCGCAGCCGCTCGACGTCGTCGTTGATCGAGCTGTCCTTCTCGATGTAGGTGTCGGTCTGCGCGATGTAGGCCTCGGGCTGGTAGTAGTCGTAGTACGAGACGAAGTACTCGACCGCATTGTTCGGGAGCATCTCCCGCAGCTCGTTCGCCAGCTGCGCGGCCAGGGTCTTGTTCGGCGCCATCACCAGCGTCGGGCGCTGCTGCTGCTCGATCAGCCACGCGGTGGTGGCCGACTTGCCGGTGCCGGTGGCGCCCAGCAGGACGACGTCCTGCTCGCCGGCACGGAGGCGCCGGTCCAGCTCGGCGATCGCGGTCGGCTGGTCACCGGCCGGGACGTGCTCGCTGACCACCCGGAACGGGGCCGTGCTCCGCTCGACCGCACCCACCGGGCGGTGCTCGGAGTGCGCACGCGGGGTGTCCGCCGGGGTGGTGCCCGCGTCCGGGTGTGCCTCGTCCTCCCGGGCACGGGAGTCCGCCGCGCTGCCCGGGACCTCGGTCGCGAATGCCATGACACCAGGGTACGAGCGACCCCCGACACTTTCCCGCCGTGCGCCCCGCCGGATCCTCCGGCGGAGGCAGGATGGGCGACCGTGCACCCGCCCAAGACGCAGACCTTCGACCCCGGACGGGGCGTCCAGATCGACACCAAGGGGACCCACCGCGAGATCGCCACACTGCGCGAGGAGAGCTGGGGTCTGTACCTGTCCCGGCCCGTCGTCGCCCGGCCGAACGCCTGGTGGATCGAGACCTGGGTGCTCCCGGAACTGGGCGTGTGCCTGTCGGACTGGCGGTGGCGGCCGGGGCACGAACGCGACCAGGACGTGTACGTCGACGTCGCCGCGATCACCCGTGAGGGCAGGCGGCTGCACATGACCGACCTCTACCTGGACCTCGTGGTGCGCCGCGGCCGCGGGACCGACGTCATCGACGTCGACGAGTTCGTCGCCGCCGTGGCGCAGGGGCTGGTCGGGACCGACCTGGCCGAGTACGCCCTGGAGCGGTCGCACGCCGTGCTCGACGGGCTGGTCCGCCACGACCACGACCACGTGGCCTGGCTGGCGTCCCTGGGGATCGACCTGGGCCCGCGGGACCGGCCGGAGGACGCTCGCGACTGACCGTCGCCACCGACCGGCGACGCGGGCGGTCCGTACGGCGCGCCCGGTGCACCGACCGGCCGTGGCGGGGCCGGCCCGGGTGGGTCAGAGCGCGGAGGACTGCGCCGGGCCGAGGCCGACGGCGCTGGTCGAGGTCTCCGGCGTCGTGGTCCCGGTGGTGGTCGTCGGCTCGGGCGAGGTGGTGGTCGGCGCGGCCGAGTTGGTCGTCGTCGGGGCCGGGGCGGTCGTCGTCGGCTCCGGGGTGCCCTCGTCGGTCGGCTTCGGCGTCGAGGTCTCCGGCGGCGGAGTCGTCGTCACCGGCGGCTTCGTCGTGGTCGGCGGCGTCGTCGTGGTGGGCGGCGGAGGCGTCGTCGGCTCGGGCGAACCCTCGTCGGTCGGCCGCGGCGGGGTCGTGTGCGGCGGCGGGGTCGGCTGACCGCCGCCGGTGGGCGGCGGCGGGACCACCGGCGCGCCGGGGGTGCCGGGCGCGGGGGCCGGACCGGGCGCGGGGGCGGCGGGCGAGCCGCCACCACCGGGCAGCGCGCCGCCCTGGGTCGCCGCGACGGTCGGGGCGAACGCCGGCGGGAGACCGCCCTGACCACCGGTGGCGCCACCGGCGTCGCCGGTCTCGACCGGCTCCGGGGTCGGGCCGCTCTCCTGCGGCGCGGCGATGGCGAACGGCGGGCCGACGAAGCTGCCGCCGGGGGCGGCCGCGGTCGCGACGGCGGTGATGCCGCCCAGAGACCCGACGGTGAGCACCGCCGCGGCCGCGGCCGAGGTGGCCCGGCGCGCACCGGCGGCGCGGGAGATCACGTCGTCGACGGCGGGCAGCGGCACCGCCGCGGCCAGGACGTCGTCGAGCCGGTGGAACTCCCGGTCGATGTCGGCGAACCCGTTCATACCCGTCCCCCCTCGGTGGCGGGTGGGTACCCGCCACGCAGGTCGTACTGCGGCGCCCCGTGACCCGGCGGCGGTCCCCCGACCGCGTCACCCGCCGGTCCGATGATCTCCTCCAGCACCTCGGCCATGCCCTCGGTCACGACCTCGCGACCGCGGACGAGCCGGCGCCGCACCTCGTGCTCGGTGACCCGCTCGAGCTCGGCGACCGCGCCGGTCGACAGGCCGGCCATGTGGTGCAGCACCACGGCCCGGCGGTCGACGGGTGCGAGCCTCCCGAGAGCCTCCAGGAGCGCCCCGGTGCGCGGGTCGGTCTCCTCCGGCGACGGCCTGCGACGGCGGCGCAGGATCCGCCCCCGCATCGACGTGCGGATCGCGACCCGCCGGACCCAGCCGACGGCCGCGTCCTCGTGGTCCGGGCCCGCGGGCTCGGCGCGCAGCGCGGCCCAGCGCCGCCAGGCCCGCGAGTAGGCGTCCTGCACGGCGTCGTGCGCGTCGTGCGGGTTGAGTGTGATCGCGTAGAGCTGCGCGACCAGGCGCGGGTAGTGCGTCTCGAGGTGTGCGCCGAAGTCCGCACGGAGCTCACCGTGCGGGAGCGTGCGGTGCTGCTGGACGACCGCGCCGCTGATCGGCGGGGCCTCGTACTCGGCGCCGGTCCACGCGTCGTGGTCCGGTGCGCCCGGCTCCGGCGCACCGCCGTACTCGTCCGTGTGGGGGAACGCGGGCGCGCGCTCGGGCTCGGCGAACTCGCCGTCCGCCCCGAAACGCTGGGCCACTGTGCTCAACCCCGTGTCCTCTCGTCGCCGTCACCGGACCCTCCGGTCCGGTGCCGATCACCCCGGTGACCGGCCCGATCGACGGGTACCCGCAGGTACCGCGGCCGATCCGGGCAGGAGCACCCTCTGCCCCGCCTGATCGACCAACGAGCGTGCGGCGTTACAGAAACGGGTCCGGCGCGACCCGATCGTCACGTTCCGCGTGATCTGCATCCCGAGATGCTCAACCGTTCGGGTCGGATCGCCACTCCGCCGTGCACGCACGGTAGTGGCGCGAGTCCGGGTCGTCGGCGTGCCGTTCCGCCGCCGCACGCTTGTGCGCGGCGTAGCCGGCACGGGCGGTCGCGTCGGCGCGCAGCCGGTCCCGCAGCTCGATCGCGTGCCGCCAGGCGGGCGAGCCGTATACCCGTACGGCCACCACGGCGGCCCGCCCCGGGTCCGCCGAGCGGTGCACCCGCACCGTTCCCGTGGTCTCCTCCGGGGCGGCGGGGTCGACCGGGAACCCGGCCGCGACCAGGGCATCGGTGACCGTACCGGCGTCGGCGGGCGACTCCACCGCGAGCTGCAGGTCGAGCACGTCGCGGGCGGGGAGCCCCGGGACGGCCGTCGACCCGACGTGCTCCACCCCGCGTCCGGGACCGCCCGCGGCGACCGCGACCCGCTCGGCGAGCCGGTGGGCCTGCGCCGCCCAGTCCGGGTCGTGCTCGACGAGCCGGGGCGGTCCGTCCGCGGCCGGGCGGCCCGTGCGCAGGTTCTCCTCGAACCCGGCGAGCCGTCCGTCCCACAGCGCGTCCACCCGGCGACGGGTGTCGTCCGGCTCCCCCGAGTTGTCCAGCCAGACGTCGGCGACGGCGCGGCGCTGCTCGTCACCGGCCTGGGCGGCGATCCGGGCCCGGGCGTCCTGCTCGCTCATCCCGCGCGCGGACACCAGCCGCCGGACCCGCTCCTCGGCGTCCACCCCGACCACGACGACCAGCGGGAACGTCGGCGCCATGCCGCCCTCGACGAGCAGCGGGATGTCCTGCACGACGATCGCGTCCGCCGGGGCGGCGGCGACGATCTCGTCGGACCGGGCCCGCACCAGCGGGTGCACGATGCCGTCGAGAGTGCGCCGTGCCCCGGCGTCGGAGAAGACGACGGCGGCGAGGGCGGGCCGGTCGAGCCGGCCGTCGGCGTCGAGGACGTCCCGACCGAAGGCCTCGACGATCGCCGACAGCCCCGCGGTGCCCGGTTCGACGACCTCGCGGGCGATCACGTCGGAGTCGACCAGCACCGCCCCGCGTTCGACCAGTCGCGTCGCGACCGTCGACTTGCCCGCACCGATTCCGCCGGTCAGCCCTGTCCGCAGCACGTGATCACCGTAGCGGGCCGTGCCGGGTCGCCCCGGCCGCGCTCAGGTGGTGCCGCGCGCGTTGCCCGCGGCACCGGTGCCGGCCTGCGGGGTGGTGGCCGCCGGCGGTGCGGCGGGCGTCGGCCGCGCGGACGGCGGCTGCGTCGGCGTCAGCGCCGGGATGATGCGCTGGGCCAGGTCGGGCAGGGTCTCGGCCGCGGACCGGGTCTGCCCGGGAGCGGCCACCGGCAGGATGAACGTCAGCGTGTCGACGCCGTAGACCAGGGCGAGGGTGGTCTCGTCCGGCCGCTCGACGAGGACGCCGGGGACCGAGCCGACGGTGATGTCACGCGAGGCGGTGGCCGAGCCGCGCTCGGCGTTGGTGTTGAGCTGCCACTGGCGGGTCGCGGACGCGGTGTCGCCGTAGCGGCCGATGTTGAGCTGGAACAGCACCGGGCCGGAGTTGCGCGCCCCGCCGAAGGCCTGGGCCTGGCCGCCCGCGCGGTAGGTGCAGGCGGTGCGCTCGGTGCGGTTCACCGACGCCTCGGGGACGCCGCGGACCGACTGGACCGACACCGACCCCAGGACCTGCCCGAACAGCGCTCCGGCCTGCTCGGGGTCCATCAGCTGCACGCAGTCGGTGGGCAGCGCGATCGGGATCGGTTCCCGCCCTGCCTGGGCGGCGCCGGACTGCTCGGCCGGGAACGTCGGGACCGCGATCCCGGTGTCCCCGGACGCCGTGCCGCATCCGGCGAGGACCGCGGCGAGCAGGACGCTCGCGAACGCGGACCGCCCGCGACGCAGGAACGTGCGGTCGTGGGACAGGGACTCGCCGGAACGCGTCCGGCGGACGGTACGGCCGGCCATACACCCAATCTAGGCCGACCCGAAGATCGACTCCGGACCGGTGCGCGCGCCGTGACCAACCGCAGCCGAACCGTGATCTGCACATGGCGTGTCCGCTCTGACACGCCGGGCGACGTGAACGGGCATCGACCGGGACCCGGAGGGCCACCGGAAACGGGCCGGGCCCCGGTGACCGTGACGGTCACCGGGGCCCGGTGTGGTGCAGTCGCCGGTCCGCGTGGGACCGGCACGGGACCGTCAGGCCCCGCCGGAGAGCTTCTCGCGCAGTGCGGCGAGCTGCTCGTCGCTGGCGAGCGAGCCACCCGACTCGGCCTGGCCACCGCCACCGCCGGTCGAACGGTCGTCGTCACCGCCGGAGGAGTAGTTCGCCGGCGCGATGTCGTTGCCGCCCTCCGCCTCGGCCTCGGCGGCCTTGCGGATCTGCGCCATGTGCTGGTCGTAGCGGGCCTGCGCCTCGGCGTACTGCTTCTCCCAGGCCGCGCGGGCCTCGTCGAAGCCTTCCTTCCAGTCGCCGGAGTCGACGTCGAAGCCCTCGGGGTAGATGTAGTTCCCCTGGTCGTCGTACTCGGCGGCCATGCCGTAGCGGGTCGGGTCGAACTCGGTGTCGACCGTCATGCCCTCGTTGGCCTGCTTGAGCGACAGCGAGATGCGACGGCGGTCGAGGTCGATGTCGATGACCTTGACCATCGCGTCGTCGCCGACCTGGACGACCTGCTCCGGGATCTCGACGTGGCGCTCGGCCAGCTCGGAGATGTGGACCAGGCCCTCGATGCCCTCCTCGACGCGGACGAACGCACCGAACGGGACGAGCTTGGTGACCTTGCCCGGCACGATCTGGCCGATCGCGTGGGTCCGGGCGTACAGGCGCCACGGGTCCTCCTGGGTCGCCTTCAGCGACAGGGAGACGCGCTCGCGGTCCAGGTCGACGTCGAGGACCTCGACGGTGACCTCCTGGCCGACCTCGACGACCTCGCTCGGGTGGTCGATGTGCTTCCAGGACAGCTCGGAGACGTGCACCAGGCCGTCGACCCCGCCCAGGTCGACGAACGCACCGAAGTTGACCACCGAGGAGACGACGCCCTTGCGGACCTGACCGCGCTGCAGCTGGTTGAGGAACTCGCTGCGGACCTCGGACTGGGTCTGCTCGAGCCAGGCGCGGCGGGACAGGACCACGTTGTTGCGGTTCTTGTCCAGCTCGATGATCTTGGCCTCGATCTTGCGGCCGACGTAGGGCTGCAGGTCCCGCACGCGGCGCATCTCGACCAGCGAGGCCGGGAGGAAGCCGCGGAGCCCGATGTCCAGGATCAGGCCGCCCTTGACGACCTCGATGACGGTGCCCTCGACCGGCTCGTCGGCCTCCTTGAGCGCCTCGATCGTGCCCCAGGCGCGCTCGTACTGCGCGCGCTTCTTGGACAGGATCAGACGGCCCTCCTTGTCCTCCTTCTGGAGGACGAGGGCCTCGACGAACTCGCCGACCTCGACGACCTCGGCGGGGTCGACGTCGTGCTTGATCGACAGCTCACGCGAGGGGATGACGCCCTCGGTCTTGTAGCCGATGTCGAGCAGGACCTCGTCACGGTCGACCTTGACGATGGTGCCCTCGACGATGTCGCCATCGTTGAAGTACTTGATCGTCTGGTCGATGGCGGCGAGGAAGTCCTCCTCCGACCCGATGTCGTTGATAGCGACCTGCGGCGTGGTCGGGGCGGCGGTGGTGTCGGTGGACATGTAGTGAGGTGCTCCGATGGATTTCTCTGGCATGGTCGGCCCGGTCGGCTCTGCTGCAGCAGCGCGCCCCGGTTCTGGTACGTGTAGCTGTGACGTTGTAACAGTCACCCTCTGGCGTCGATTCCCGTGGTCGGGAACATCGGTGCACGGACACCCGCGAGACCGGCGCTGGAGTGGCGCCGCGCGGTCGGCCGACACGTTGACCACGGTGCGGGAAGAATGCTACGCGGCCCGCAAACCCCCCGGCAATGCGGGTCCGCCATCCGCGGGCGCGCACGGGCTTGCGACGATCGGGTGGTCATGAGCAGCCGCGACGAGTACTTCTCCGCCGAGGACGCCGTGGGGACCGCCGGTGTCGCCCGGCGCCGCGTCGGCAGCGCCGAGTCCGAGGCGGCCGGGCGCCGCTGGTGGGACGCCGACGCCGACGACTACCTGGCCGAGCACGGTTCCGACATCGGCGACGAGTCGTTCGTCTGGTGCCCGGAGAACCTGCACGAGGACGAGGCGGGCCTGCTCGGCCCGCCCGCGGACCTCGCCGGGAAGCGGGTGCTGGAGGTGGGCGCCGGCTCCGCCCCGTGCAGCCGGTGGCTGGCCCGCCGCGGGGCGCACCCGGTCGCGCTCGACGTCTCCGGCGGGATGCTGCGTCACGCGGCCCGGCTGAACGACGCGCTCGGGCTGTCGGTGCCGCTCGTGCAGGCCGGCGCCGAGCACCTGCCGTTCGCCGACGCCACGTTCGACCACGCCTGTTCGGCGTTCGGGGCGATCCCCTTCGTCGCCGACCCGGGCCGGGTCATGCGCGAGGTGCACCGGGTGCTGCGTCCCGGCGGGCGCTGGGTGTTCGCGGTGAACCACCCGATGCGCTGGGTCTTCCCCGACGACCCCGGCGAGCAGGGGCTCACCGTCGTCCAGTCCTACTTCGACCGGACCCCGTACCTGGAGGTGGACGGCGACGGCCGGGCCACCTACGTCGAGCACCACCGCACGCTCGGCGACCGGGTGCGCGACGTCGTCGCCGCCGGCCTGGTGCTCGACGACCTGGTCGAGCCGGAGTGGCCGGAGGGCCACGAGCGGGTGTGGGGACAGTGGTCGCCGCTGCGCGGCGCGCTGTTCCCCGGCACCGCGATCCTCGTGACCCACCGGCCGGGCTGAGCCGTCAGACCTCGAGGACCGCGCCGGTCTCCAGGTCGTAGCGGGCACCGATGATCGTGAGGTGGTTGTTGCAGACCGCCCCCGACAGCGACGGGTCGGAGGTCAGCTGCGCGACGACCCGGCGGACGTTGGCGTCGACCGCGCCGGCCACGGCGCCCTCGCCCTCCCCCTCGCACACCGGGACGATGTCGCCGACCAGGGCGCCCAGCGTCGACGGCGCCGGCGCGGGCTGCCCGGAGGCGACCGACACGGCCGCCTTCACCGCGCCGCACTGGGAGTGGCCGAGGACCACCAGCAGCGGGATGCCCAGCGCCCCGGCGCCGAAGGCCAGCGTGCCGAGCACCGCGTCGTCGACGACCTGACCGGCCGTCCGCACCACGAACAGGTCACCCAGACCCAGGTCGAACACCAGCTCCGCCGGGACGCGGGAGTCCGAGCAGGAGAGGATCATCGCGGCCGGGGTCTGCCCCGCCACGGCGGCGGCGCGTTCCTCCGCGGACCGTCGCGGGTCCTCGCGCTCGTCGCGCTGCCAGCGCCCGTTGCCCTCCAGCATCATCTGCCACGCCTGGGCCGCGGTCGGCCTGCTGTCGTTCGCCATAGGGTCTCCCTCGGTCGGCTTCTCACCGACCAAGATCGGCGAACGGGTCCGTGCGGGCAAGCATGCACGCCGCTGCACCCCTCCCGTGTGACGAGACCCGCACGGCAGGCGGCCCGGAGCGTCCCGAGCCGCTCCATCCGGCCGGTGGCCGGGTCCTGGCGGGCACCGGCGACCGGGACCACGGGGCGCCATGTCGTCCCGGGCCGCGGCGCGTCGTAGGGTCGGTGGGTGCCGATCACCCCCGACCAGCTGCCGGAGCTGAGCTCCGAGCACGCCGACGAGCAGCTCACCGACCGGATGGGCATCGAGATCCTCAAGGCCGACCTCGACGAGGTCGTCGGCCGGATGCCGGTCGCGGGCAACCGCCAGCCCTACGGGCTGCTGCACGGCGGCGCCAGCGGCGTCCTCGCCGAGACCCTCGGGTCGACCCTGTCCGCGCTGCACGCGCTGCCCGAGCGGTTCCCGGTCGGGCTGGAGCTGGCCTGCACCCACCACCGTTCCGCCACGTCGGGCTGGGTCACCGGGACCGCGCGGCCGATCCACGTCGGGCGGTCCACCTCGACCACCGAGATCGTCCTCGTCGACGACGACGGCCGCCGCGTCTGCACCGCGAAGCTGACCTGCCTGCACCGCGACACACGACCGCCGGTGACCTGACGCTCGCCCTGCGACACCGTCGCGTTACGTCTCGGCTACGTCCTGGTCCGAGACGTCCGTACCAGTTCTCTCCTCGGCTACGTTCGCCCCCATCACCCATCAGGGTGTCGCACAGAGTCGTGTCCGACGACCCCCCGAGGACGAACGTTGTCACCACCCCCGCTCCCGCGCCGACCGCGCGCCGATCGCGCGGCCACCCCGCCCGTCGGTGCGTCCCGGCCCTCCCCGATCCCCACGACCGCCCGGTGGCTGGTGGGCCTGCTCATCACCCTGCTGGGCGCGCTCGTCCTGTCCGGGACGGCCGCCGCGGCGACCGCCCCCGCCGGCCCCGTACCGGCCTCCCCCGGTGCCGTCGCCCCGTTCCAGCAGGCAGACGGCATCGACGTCAGCGGCACGCTGCGGAACCAGGACGGTCAGCCGCTGCCGGACGTACGCATCACCGCCGAGCGCGACGGTGCGCCGGCCGGTGAGACCCGTTCCGGGGCCAACGGCCGCTGGACCCTGACGGTCCCCGGCGCGGGCTCGTACCTGTTCCGGCTCGACGAGGCCTCGCTGCCGCCCGGCACCGAGGTCCTGCAGGGCGAGACCACCCGCGAGGTGACCGCCGGATCGCTGAACACCGTGGTGTTCCGCTTCGGCGCCGAGGTCGAGGGCGCCGACACCGGCGGGTTCGCGACCTTCCTGCGGCTGCTCGTCGACGGCATCCGGTTCGGCCTGGTCATCGGCATCTCGGCGGTCGGCCTGTCGCTGATCTTCGGCACCACCGGCCTGACGAACTTCGCGCACGGCGAGATGGTCACCATCGGCGCCGTCATCGCCTGGTTCATCAACGTCGGCGGCGGCGTGCAGCTGATCCCCGCGACGATCGTCGCGATGCTCATCGGCGCCCTGCTGGGCGCCGCGAACGAGCTCGGCATCTGGCGGCGGCTGCGCCGGCGGGGCGCCGGGCTGATCGCCCAGCTCGTCGTCTCCATCGGCCTGTCGATCGCGCTGCGCTACCTCGTGCTGATCATCTTCGGTGGCCGGTCGGAGTCCTTCGCCGACTACACCGGGCAGACCGTCCGGAACTACGGCCCGGTCGCGCTGACCGACAAGGACCTGTCGGCCATCGTCATCGCGATCGTCGTCCTCGTCGCGGTCGCGCTGCTGCTCCAGAAGACCCGGATCGGCAAGGCCATGCGCGCGGTGTCCGACAACCGGGACCTCGCCGCGTCGTCGGGCATCGACGTCGACCGCGTGGTGCTGTTCGTCTGGATGCTGGGCGGGGCGCTGGCCACCCTCGGCGGCGTGCTGTTCGCGCTGTCGGAGCTGTCCTCCACCGTCCAGTACGAGATGGGCTTCCGCCTGCTGCTGCTCATGTTCGCCGGCGTCATCCTCGGCGGCCTCGGCACCGCCTACGGCGCACTGCTCGGCTGCCTGATCGTCGGCATCCTGGTGCAGCTCTCGACGCTGGTGCTGCCGCTGGATCTCAAGTACCTGGGCGGGCTGGCCGTGCTGATCGTGATCCTCGTGTTCCGGCCGCAGGGCCTGCTCGGGTCCCGGGCACGGATCGGCTGAGGGGCGGACATGATCGACTTCGGACAGCTCCTCACGGTCGGGCTCTCGCAGCTGATCGGCCCCTCGGCCATCTTCTTCGCGCTGCTGGCCCTCGGCCTCAACATCCACTTCGGCTACACCGGGCTGCTCAACTTCGGCCAGATCGGCTTCGCGCTGGTCGGCGCCTACGGCATGGGCATCTCGGTCGCGAACTACGGCGCCCCGCTCTGGCTGGGCGTCCTCATCGGCATGGCCTGCGGGGTCGCGCTCGCCCTGGTGCTCGGCATTCCGACGCTGCGGCTGCGCGCGGACTACCTGGCGATCGTCACGATCGCGGCGTCGGAGATCCTGCGCCTGATCACCCGGTCGACCTCGCAGACCGGGTTCACCGGCGGCACCCAGGGCCTCACCGGGTTCGCCGACTCCTTCGCCCGCGCCAACCCGTTCGGCACCGGCACCTACGACTTCGGGGTGCTGTCGCTGCGGGGGCCGGACCTCTGGTCGATCCTCGTCGGCTGGACGGTCGTCGGGCTGTGCGTGCTCCTCACCTGGCTGCTCGTGCGCAGCCCGTGGGGCCGCGTGCTCAAGGCGATCCGGGAGGACGAGGACGCCGCCCGCGCGCTGGGCAAGAACGTCTTCGCCTACAAGATGCAGGCGCTCGCCCTCGGCGGGGTGTTCGGTGCGCTGGGCGGCATCGTGTTCGCCCTGGCGACCCAGTCGCTGACGCCGGACTTCTACTCGCCGCCGCAGACCTTCTTCGCCTACGCCGCGCTCATCCTGGGCGGCGCGGGACGGGTCTTCGGCCCGGTGGTCGGCGCGATGGCGTTCTGGTTCCTGCTGTCGGTCGCCGACGCGTTCCTGCGCCAGGCGACGGCCGGGGAGTCGCCGCTGCTGCCGTTCATCTCCTCCCAGGACGTCGGCGCGATCCGCTTCGTGCTCGTCGGCCTGTTCCTGGGGCTCATGATGGTGTTCCGACCACAGGGCATCTTCGGACGCCGCAGGGAGGTGCTGGGCGATGGCCGCTGAGGACACGACCCCCGACCCGACCGTGACCGACCCGGCCCGCACGCTGACCGGCGTCGCCCCGGAGCCGGGCGTCGCCAAGCCGGACCCGGTGCTCACCGTGGACGGCGTGACCCGCACGT
This sequence comes from Pseudonocardia sp. 2-7, assembly GCF_056341085.1. NCBI lineage: Bacteria > Bacillati > Actinomycetota > Actinomycetes > Pseudonocardiales > Pseudonocardiaceae > Pseudonocardia > Pseudonocardia sp. 2-7. The sequence continues at coordinate 2,347,900 of NZ_CP094507.1, read as the reverse complement.
TCGGCGGCCTGAAGGCCGTGGACGTCGCCCACCTGGAGTTCCAGCGCGGCGCCATCACCGGCCTCATCGGCCCCAACGGCGCCGGGAAGACGACCCTGTTCAACCTGCTGACCGGCTTCGACCGGGCCGACACGGGCTCCTGGATCTACGAGGGCAGCCCGCTGCAGAAGCTGCCGCCGCACCGGGTGGCCCGTAAGGGCGTCGTCCGCACGTTCCAGCTCACCAAGGCCCTCGCGGGCATGACGGTGCTGGAGAACATGAAGCTCGGCGCGGTCGGGCAGCGCGGCGAGAGCTTCCTCGGCGCGCTGTTCACCGGCTGGGGCGCGCAGGAACGGCGGATCACCGAGCAGGCCCGCGAGCTGCTGGCCCGCTTCAAGCTCGACACCAAGGCCGAGGACCTGGCCGGGTCGCTGTCCGGCGGGCAGCGCAAGCTGCTCGAGATGGCGCGGGCCCTGATGATGGACCCGAAGGTCGTCATGCTCGACGAGCCGATGGCCGGGGTGAACCCGGCGCTCACCCAGAGCCTGCTGGGGCACGTGAAGTCGCTGCGCGACGAGGGCATGAGCGTCGTGTTCGTCGAGCACGACATGGACGTCATCCGGGACATCTCCGACTGGGTCGTCGTCATGGCCCAGGGGCAGGTGATCGCGGAGGGGCCGCCCTCGGCGCTGTCGTCGAACCAGGCCGTCGTCGACGCCTACCTCGGTTCGCACCACGGCCAGGTCCTCGAGTTCGACGAGCACGGCAACCCGGTCGGGCAGACCGCGGAGATCGTCGCCGAGATGGAGGCCGCCGAGATCGAGGGCGCCCTCGCCGACGACGGCACCGGTCCGGCCCGCCCGGATCAGGAGGGGAAGCGCACATGAGCGAGCAGGCACCCGGTGCCGACCGGGCCATGACACCGGAGCAGGCCGCCACCCCGGAGGTCCACCGCGCGCTCGCCGAGGGCGCCGTGCTGCGGGTCGACACCCTCGTCGCCGGGTACGTGCCGGGCGTCGACATCCTGACCGGCAGCGACTTCTTCCTCCGCGACGGCGAGATCGTCGGCATCATCGGGCCCAACGGCGCCGGCAAGTCGACGCTGCTGAAGGCCATGTTCGGGCTGATCCCCGTGCGCAGCGGCACGGTCCGGCTGCGCGACGCCGAGATCACCGGGGCCAAGGCGCACGCCCTGGTCACCAAGGGGCTCGGGTACGTCCCGCAGCGCGACAACGTGTTCCCCTCGCTCTCGATCGAGGAGAACATGCAGATGGGCGTGTTCCTCCGGCCGAAGACGTTCGCGAGCCGTTTCGACGTCGTCGCGGACCTGTTCCCGATGCTGGGGCAGCGCCGGAAGATCAAGGCGGGGTCGCTGTCCGGCGGTGAGCGCCAGATGGTCGCGATGGGGCGGGCCCTGATGATGGAACCGTCGGTGCTGCTGCTCGACGAGCCGTCGGCGGGCCTGTCCCCGATGCTCCAGGACGAGGTGTTCGTCCGTTGCAAGCGCATCAACGCGGCCGGGGTCTCGGTCATCATGGTGGAGCAGAACGCGCGTCGCTGCCTGCAGATCTGCGACCGCGGCTACGTGCTCGACCAGGGCCGCGCGGCCTACACGGCGGGTGGCCGGGACCTGCTGAACGACCCGAAGGTCATCGAGCTGTACCTGGGGACGCTGGCCGGCAGCAGCGAGAAGAAGTGACCTGACGCGCCGGTCCAGCGACGGCCCCGCCCCCACCCACGGGGGCGGGGCCGTCGTGTTCCCGGTGCGGGTCCACCGGGGCCACCGCGCCGGTGCGCCCCGGGTGCCGCCGGGGCGTCGTGCCCTGCGTCGCGCCGGGTGCCGGGCCGGTGCATCGTCCCGGTGGGGCGCGGCCGGTCCCGGGGACGATGAGGGGGCGGGCCGTGGCGGCCCGCCCCCTCGTGTCGGTGCGTGTGGTGCGGTGTGTCAGCCCTGGGCGCCGACCCGGACGTAGGTGGTCGCCGCCTCGTCGATCTTGTTCTGGGCGTTGAACGTCTGGACCCCGTACGACCCGGATCCCGGCTCACCGGCGTCGGTGAAGTCGAGCGTGCCGGTGGCGCCGTCGTAGTCGACGTCACCGCCCCGGTCGAGGATCGCCTTGCAGCCGGCGAAGTCGGTGCACTTCTCGCCGCCCTTGGTGATCCCGTTGATCTGGGTCGCGATGTCCGCGCCGTTGGTCGACTTCGCGGCCTCGGCGGCCAGCGCCGAGACCACGACGGCGTCGTAGGACTCGGCCGCGTAGTTGAAGTCGGTCAGGCTCGGGTCCTGCGCGGTGAGCCGCTGCCGGAAGTCGCCCGACAGCTCGGTGAGCGGCAGGGTGCCCTTCATCCCGTTCAGCAGGCCCGCGGGCAGTCCCTCGCCCAGGGCGTTGCCCATGTTGCCGTCGGTGCCGTACACGGCCTTCTGGGCCGGTCCGATCTGCACCTCGCTCATGCGCGACAGGATCCGCTTGGACTCGTCGAAGCCGATGACCGCGACGGAGTCCGGGTTGAACTGGGCGACCTGGTCGATCTCGGGGTTGAACGACGCCGCGTTCGGGTCGTAGATGATCTTGGTGATCTGGTCCTGCGGGATGCCGGCGGAAACCAGGTTGCGCTCGGCGCTGTCCGCCAGGCCCGAGCCGTACGGGTCGTTGCGGGCGAGCAGCGCCACCCGCTGGCCACCGTCGGAGGTGATCAGCTGCGCGAGCGCCTGCCCCTGCAGGACGTCCGGCGGCGCGGTCCGGAAGTACAGGCCGCGGTCCTGCCAGCAGGTGAACTCGTCGGAGGTGTTGGCCGGCGAGAACTGGACGACACCCGCACCGGTGATCTTGTCGATGACCAGCTTCGACACACCCGACGCGGCGGCACCGACGATGACCTGCGTCCCGGCGCCGAGCTGCCGGTCGACGGTCTGGTTCGCGATGTCGGTGGTGTCGTCACCCGAGTCACCGCGCAGGTGCTGGACCGGGTTGCCGAGGACTCCCCCGGCGGCATTGATCTCCTTGACCGCCACGTCGACCCCCGCGAACTCGGGCGGACCGAGGAACGCCAGGCTCCCGGTCTCCGGCAGCAGGGAGCCGATCTTCAGCGGCGCGGTGCCGGGATTGCCGGTGGCCTGTGCCTGCGGCGGGGTGCATGCCTGCCCCGCGGCGGCGGGCTCCTCCGAGCCGCCGGTGGCCCCGCCGGAACCGGTGTCCCCGCCACCGCATCCGGCCAGTACCAGCGACGCCGCCCCGGCGAGGGCGGCGAGTCGCCACGTCGTTCGCGTCATTCGAATCCCCTTCGGTTCTCCGCCCGCCCGAAGCAGCGCGGGAGGATGGCGGAAAAGTAGTACGCCCGAACCAGGAAAGGGGACACCGTCACCACTCGTGACAGGAATGTGATCCGCGGACACCAGCGTGACACAAGTGGATCTTTTCCGGTGCCCGGACGGCCACATTCGGTAACCGGAATTGTCTCGTGACGCATCGGAACGGGGGGCACCGGTCCCGTCGACGGGCCGTCGGCCCTCGGGGCCCGGCAGGGCGGCCCGCCGGCCGGCACGGACGACGCCGGCCCCGCCGCGCGGTGCGCGGCGGGGCCGGAACGACGGTGCCGGGCGGCGGTGGTCGACCGCCGCCCGCGCCTCAGGAGGACTTGGCCGGGGCCAACCCCTCGACGACCGCCTCGGCGACGGCCTTCATGGTCGTCCGGCGGTCCATCGCGGTCCGCTGTATCCAGCGGAAGGCCTCCGGCTCGGACATCTTCTGCGCGGTCATGAGCAGGCCCTTGGCCCGGTCGACGACCTTGCGGGTCTCGAACCGCTCGTTGAGCGAGGCGACCTCGTCCTCGAGCGCCTTCTTCTCGGCGAACCGGGAGACGGCGAGCTCGATGGCCGGGACCAGCTCGTGCCGCGCGAACGGCTTGACCAGGTAGGCCATGGCGCCGGCGTCGCGGGCGCGCTCGATCAGCTCGCGCTGGCTGAACGCGGTCAGCATGACCACCGGCGCGATCTTCTCCTCGACGATGGTCGACGCCGCCTCGATGCCGTCCTTCTTGGGCATCTTGACGTCCATGATCACCAGGTCGGGCCTCAGCTCGCGGGCCTGGGTGATGGCGGCCTCGCCGTCGCCGGCCTCACCGGCGATGCGGTAGCCCTCCTCGGAGAGCATCTCGGCCAGGTCCATGCGGATCAGCGCCTCGTCCTCGACGACCAGCACCCGCCACCCGGGCTGCGGGCCGTCCTCGGCCGGCTTCTCTGCGGGAACGTTGTCGGTCACCGGAGAACTCCTTCATCGGTCAGTGGGGTGTCCGGAGCGCCCAGGCTACCGGCGGTATGGGTGCACAGCCGAACCACTTCGGCCTTTCGTGTGCGGAAACACGATCCGCCGACCGCATTACCCGTCCGATCGGGCAGGAGCGGCGGTGCTCGGGTCGTCGGGCCGATCGCGGCCTCCGGCGCGGCGACGGCGTCATGTCACGCGACCGACGGCGAGGTCGCGTGCGCCGGCCGGTGTGCGATCCCCGGCCGGTCCCGGGCCGCCGCCTCGGCGTGCCGCACGATGTCGTCGGAGGTGGTGCCGAGGAACCGGCGCACAGTGGCGTACTCGCGCAGGGAACCGTCGGACCGGCGGGCCCGGACACGGTTCGTGGCGCGACCGTCGTCGGAAGGGGGACAAGCCGCGCGGGAAGCGGTCGGGGTGGGCGTCGACGGTGTGGCGCCGCCTTTGCCGAGCCGGACCGGGAGGGTGTGCCCACCACGTCCATCCGGAGGAACATGCAGGCCAGACGGCGAAGGCACCCCGGGACGCGGGTGCCCGGAGCCGTGGGCCGACACGTCGGACGGATCGGCGAATGGTGCCCCCGGTGGGATTCGAACCCACACTGTACGGTGTTTGAGACCGCTTTCTCTGCCAGTTGGAATACGAGGGCGAAAGCAATTCACTGCATTCTGTGGTGAACCGATCCTAGCGGGTTCCGGGCAACCCGCGGCAGCCGACCCGCCTCACACCGGCCAGCTCAGGAACCGGCTGCGCGGCGGCCCGTCCCCGAGCACGTGCAGCACCCCACCCGGCGCCGGGACGGGGTCGCTCCCCCCGGTCCCGGGCACGTCCGGCCAGCGCAGGGCGGGCGCCACCGACGGGGCGACGACGAGCGGGTGCCCGGCGAACGTCGTCGCCAGCGGGGTGTGGACGTGCCCGCACACCACCAGCGTCGGGTCGCTGCGCGCGGCGAGCAGGGCCTCGAACACACCGGCCTCGAGCAGCCGCATCCCGTCGAGGACCGGGTGCCCGACCGCGACCGGCGGGTGGTGCAGGGCGACCAGCAGCGGCGCGGGGTCCCGGACGGCCTCGGCGAGCAGGGCGACCGCGGCGTCGGACAGCGCACCGTGCGGCGCCCCGGGGACGAGGGTGTCGAGCAGCGCGACGGTGGTCCCGCCGGTGCGGTGCAGCCGGTCGCCCACCGGTCCGACGGCGTCGGCCATCGCGGCGCGGTCGTCGTGGTTGCCGGGCACGTGCAGCGCGCCGAGGCCGTCGAGCAGCCGTGCCGCGGAGGCGTAAAACTCGGGGGCGCCGTCGTCGGCGAGGTCGCCGGTGACGAGCACGACGTCCGGCGCCGGGTCCAGCGCACGGACCCCCGCGACGGCGCGGGCGGCCCGGCCGTCGGTGTCCGGGCGGCCGAGGTGCAGGTCCGACAGCTGGACGACGGTGGTCACCGCGGGATCCGCTCCAGCAGGGCGGCCGCCTCCATGTGGTGGGTCATCGGGAACGCGTCGAACGCCCGCAGCGCGGCGGTGCGGTACCCGGCGGCGGCGAACAGCGACAGGTCCCGGGCCAGCGCGGCCGGGTCGCAGGCGATGTGCACGATCCGCTGCGGGGCGCGGGCGGCGAGGTCGCGCACCGCGGCCTTCCCGAGCCCGGCGCGCGGCGGGTCGGTGACCACGACGTCGGGGTCGGGGCCGAGCCGGCTGATCTCGCGCTCGGCGCGGCCGCGGACGAACTGGACCTGCGGCAGGTCGGCGAGCGCGGAGGCGCCGTCGGCGACCGCGGACGCGGCGGACTCGACGACCAGCACGGTCCCCGACTCCCCCACCTGGCCGGCGAGGACCGAGCCGAGCAGCCCGACGCCGCCGTAGAGGTCCCAGGCGACGCCGCCGGTGGGGGCGTCGGCCCAGTCGCGCACGACGGACGCGAGGGTGTCCGGCAGCGCAGGGTGGACCTGCCAGAACGTGCCGGCCGACAGCTCCCAGGTGCGGTCCGCGGCGTGCACTGTCGCGCCGGAGCCGACCCGGGCGGCGCCGTCGCCGACGACGGTGACGTCGAGCTCGGAGTCGGGCCGGAAGCGGCGCTCCAGCACCGGCGGCAGCGCGCCGGCCGGGACGAGCGGGCAGTCGCCGATCTCGCACACGTCGTGGCTGCGGTGGGCGCGCAGGCCGGGGACGCCGTCGTCGTCGACGGCCAGCCGCACCCGGGTGCGCCAGCCGAGCGGACCGCCGGGGAGCTCCTCGACCTCGACGGCGGCGAGGTCGGCGGTGGCGACGACCGCGGCGCCGGCGCCGAGGCGCTCCAGCTGCTCGCGCAGGACCGTCGTCTTCAGGGCGCGCTGGGTGGCGTGGTCGGTGTGCTGGAAGTCGCAGCCGCCGCAGCCCCCGGGACCGGCCCACGGGCAGGCGGGCTCGACCCGGTCCGGGGACGCCTCCAGCACGGCGACGGCGTCGGCGCGGCAGAACGCCCCGCCCGGGTCGTCGGTGACCACCGCACGGACCAGCTCACCGGGCAGTGCGTGCCGGACGAACACGACCCGGCCACCGTCCCCGTCGCGGGCCACGCAGTGGCCGCCGTGCGCGACGGGGCCGACCCGCAGCTCCAGCATGCGGTCGGTCCAGTCGGTCGCCGTGTCGGCGTTCACCGGTTCTCCTTCCTCGTCACCCGGGGTGCGGACGGGGTGCCGCCACCCGTCCCGACGCCCGCGCCGTCGCGGCGTTCGCCGGGCAGCTGCTCCATGCCCGGGTAGCCGCGCCGGGACGCCCCCGGCGCCTGCAGCGGCGACAGCGCCCGTGTGCGCGACGACGACGGCAGCTGCCACGGCACGCTGGTCACCATCACCCCCGGCTGGAACAGCAGCCGCGTCTTGAGCCGCAGCGCGCTCTGGTTGTGCAGCACCTGCTCCCACCAGTGCCCGACGACGTACTCCGGGATGTAGACGGTGACGACGTTGCGCGGGGAGTCGGTGCGGATGCGCTTGACGTAGTCCAGCACGGGCCGGGTGATCTCCCGGTAGGGCGACTCGACGACCTTCAGCGGGACCGGCAGGTTCCGCTTGTGCCACTGCTCGACGAGCTTCTTGGTCTCGGAGTCGTCGACGTTGACCGTGACCGCCTCGAGGATGTCCGGGCGGGTCGCGCGGGCGTAGGCCAGCGCCCGCAGGGTCGGCTTGTGCAGCGTCGAGACCAGGACGACGGCGTGGTTGCGCGAGGGCAGGACGTCGTCGGACTCGTCGGCGACCAGCGCGGCGGCGACCCGGTCGTAGTGGAGCTGGATCATCCGCATCAGCACGAAGAACCCGCCCATCGCGACGATCGCGATCCAGGCGCCGAGGGCGAACTTCGTGACGAGCACCGTGACCAGCACGACGCCGGTCATGCAGGCGCCGAACCCGTTGATCGACTGGGCGCGGCGCATCCGGCGGCGTTCGGACGCCGAGGGGTCCAGCGCGAGCTCCCGGTTCCAGTGCCGGACCATCCCGGCCTGGGACAGCGTGAACGACACGAACACGCCGACGGTGTAGAGCGGGATGAGCCGGGTGACCTCGGCCTGGAACCCCACGACCAGCAGGATCGCGAACAGCGCGAGCGCGACGATGCCGTTGGAGAACGCGAGCCGGTCGCCACGGGTGTGCAGCTGACGGGGCAGGTAGCGGTCCTGGGACAGGATCGAGCCCAGCACCGGGAAGCCGTTGAACGCGGTGTTCGCGGCGAGGACCAGGATCAGCGCCGTCATCACGATGACGAAGAAGTAGCCCGGCGGGAAGTTGTCGAACACGGCGTCGGCGAGCTGGGCGATCATGGTGTGCTGCTCGTAGCCGGGCGGCGCGTCGGGGAACTGGCGGGCCGGGTCCTCGGCGATCTGGACGTGGGTGAGCTGGGCCAGGGCGATCAGCCCCATGAACAGCGACACCGACATCACGCCGAGCAGCAGCAGCGTGGTGGCCGCGTTCCTCGACTTCGGCTTGCGGAAGGCGGGCACCCCGTTGGAGATCGCCTCGACACCGGTCAGCGCGGCGGCGCCCTGGGTGAAGCTGCGCAGCACGAGCAGCACGAGCGCCAGGCCGGTGAACGCGTCGCCCTCGGCGACCAGGCGCAGGTCGGCACTCTCCGCCCGCACGGAGTCGCCGAGGATCAGCACCCGGGTCAGGCCCCAGATGATCATCGTCGCGACGCCGATGACGAAGGCGTAGACCGGGATCGCGAAGGCCGCGCCGGACTCGCGGATGCCGCGCAGGTTGATCGCGGTGAGCACGACGATCGCCGACACCGCGAACAGCACCTTGTGCTCGGCGACGAACGGCACCAGCGCACCGATGTTGGCCGCGGCCGCGGAGATCGAGACGGCGACGGTGAGGGTGTAGTCGACGAGCAGGGCGCTGGCGACGGTCAGTCCGGCGTTCTTGCCGAGGTTCACCGTCGCGACCTCGTAGTCGCCCCCGCCGGAGGGATAGGCGCGGACGTTCTGCCGGTAGCTGGCGACGACCGTCAGCAGGACGACGACGACCGCGAGACCGATCCACGGCGACATCGCGTACGAGGCGACACCGGCGACCGACAGGGTCAGGAAGATCTCCTCGGGGGCGTAGGCGACCGACGACATGGCGTCGGAGGCGAACACGGGGAGGGCGATCCGCTTCGGGAGCAGGGTGCTGGTCAGGCGGTCGCTGCGCTGCGGTCGTCCGACCACGAGCCGCTTGAGAGCGACGGCGAGCTTGGACACGGGGCGCAGCCTATGCCCCCGCTCCGTTGCGCTTCGCGATAGCGTTCACTCCGCGTCGTCGGCGTCCGCGTCGCCGCGTACAGAAGGAACGAACCGTACATCCCGGGCCCCCCACCCGGCGGAAGGACCCCTGACGCCATGCACGTCGTGATCATGGGATGTGGCCGCGTCGGCGCGTCCCTGGCCTCGGGCCTGGAGCGGCTCGGCCACGAGGTCGCGGTGATCGACCGCGACCCGCAGGCCTTCCGCAGGCTCGGCCCGGACTTCCGCGGGCGCCAGGTCGTCGGTTTCGGCTTCCACCGCAGCGTCCTCGACGAGGCCGGGCTGGAGTCCGCCGACGCGTTCGCCGCCGTCTCCTCCGGGGACAACTCCAACATCATCGCCGCCCGGGTGGCGCGCGAGAGCTACGGCGTCGGCAAGGTCGTCGCCCGGATCTACGACGCCAAGCGCGCCGCGGTGTACGAGCGTCTGGGCATCCCGACGGTCGCGACCGTCCCGTGGACGACCGACCGGCTGCTGCGCATGCTCCTGCCCGACGGCGTCGCCACCGCCTGGCGCGAGCCGACCGGCACCGTGGCCGTCCTGCCGCTGCCGCTGCACGAGGACTGGGTGGGGCGCCCGATCCGGGACCTGGAGCGGGCGACGAACTCGCGGGTCGCGTTCATCGTGCGGTTCGGCACCGGGGTGCTGCCGACCAAGGACACCACCGTGCAGCACGAGGACACCGTCTACGTGGCGGCGGTCTCGGGCACGGTCAGCGACGTGACGGCGGCCGCCGCGGCGCCGCCCGAGGAGGACTGATGCGGGTCGCGATCGCGGGGGCGGGCGCCGTCGGGCGGTCCATCGCGCTGGAACTGGTCGAGTCCGACCACCGGGTCATGCTGATCGAGCGCGAGCTGACCCACATCGACCCGAACGCCGTCCCCGAGTCCGAGTGGGTGCACGCCGACGCCTGCGAGCTGTCCTCGCTGGAGGACGCCGGCATCGAGGGCTGCGACGTCGTGATCGCCGCGACCGGCGACGACAAGGTCAACCTGGTGGTCTCGCTGCTGGCGAAGACCGAGTTCGGGGTCCGCCGGGTGGTGGCCCGGGTGAACGACCCGCGCAACGAGTGGCTGTTCGGCGAGAACTGGGGCGTCGACGTCGCGGTGTCGACGCCGCGGCTGCTGGCGGCGCTGGTCGAGGAGGCCGTCGCCGTGGGTGACCTGGTGCGGCTGCTGACGCTGCGCCAGGGGCAGGCGAACCTCGTCGAGGTGACGCTGCCCGAGGACACCCCGCTGGCCGGACGGCCGGTGCGGGTGCTGGAGCTGCCGACGGACTCGGCACTGGTGACGATCCTGCGCGGCGGCCGGGTGATCGTGCCCCAGCCCGACGACGCCCTGGAAGGCGGCGACGAGCTGCTGTTCGTGGCGACGACGGCGGTCGAGGAGGACATCCGCGCCGCCCTCATGTGACCCCGCCCGGGACCGGCGCGCGGACCTCGCGCGCCGGTACGGGTCAGGCGGTCGCGGTGCGGGCGCGCTCGGCGCGGCGCACGATGAGGATCGTGGCCAGGATCGCGACACCGGTGAGCGGGTAGCCCATCGCGAGCCGCGCGACGCCCAGCCAGGTCTCGGAGTCGGCCAGGTACAGCCCGCCCTGCACGACGACCTTCGCGAGGAAGGTCGTCGCCCACACCGCGGTGGCCCAGCCGTAGGCACGGACCAGGTGGGGGTCCCGGCGCCACTCGGTGCCGTGTCCGTTGATGCCGTGCCAGATCACCCCGGCCAGCGGCCAGCGGGCGATGATCGAGACCAGCGCGACGATCCCGAGGGCGCCGCTGTAGAGCAGACCGGGTAGGTAGAAGCCGCGGGCCTCGCCGGTCCGGCTCGCGACGAGCGCGCACACCCCGACGCCGAGCAGGCCGGAGATGGCCGGCATCACCGGGTCGCGCCGGACCAGCCGCCAGAGCAGCACCAGTACCCCGGCGCCGAGCGCGGCGTACAGCGCGGTCCGCAGGTCGCCGAGGACGTTGGCGACGACGAACACCACGACCGGGATCGTCGAGGCGACGATCCCGGTGACCCCGCCCATCTGCTCGAGCAGGGTGGGGGTCGGAGCCCGCCCGCCCGCGTCCGTCGCCGGTGCCGCCGCGGGCCCGGTCCGCTCCGGCTCGGGCCCGGCGGCGTGCGCCGGTGCCGTCACCGGCCGGCCGAGGGGCGCGGTCCGGTCCTGCGGGTCCACGTCGGGGACACGCGGGATCCGGGTGGTCGGGGCGTCGTGGTGGTGGTCGTTCAAGCCGGTCCGATCCGTCGGCTCAGGAGCAGACCGCGAGGGTCCCGCGGGTCACTGCGCCTGGCAGATCTCGTAGTACGGGTTGTAGAGCACCTTGCGACCGTCGCGGACCGAGATCCGTCCACGGACCCGCATGGTGCGCCCGGCCTCGATGCCGGGGATGCTCCGCCGGCCCATCCAGACCAGGGTGACGCCGTCGGTGCCGTCGAACAGCTCGGCCTTCAGCGTGGCGTCGGCGCTCTGCGGACAGAGGTCGACGCTGCGGATCCGGCCGAGCATCGTGACCTCCTCGCCGCAGGCGCAGTCGCGGGCCGGGCGTGCCCCGGTCTCCTCGACGTCCTCGGCGAGATCGCGCGCGTCGAGCTCGTCGACGTCGCTGGTGAGTTTGCGGAGCATCCGGCGGAACGCTCCGCCATCCGTGCTGCCCATGTCTCTCCTCGGCCCGCATCCGGTACCGGCCCGGGGTCACCGGACCCTCCGGTGACCCGCACTCGCGTGGCGACCCGACAGGGTGTCGTGGTGGCGCCGAGAGCGTAACGCGCGGACGCTCCGGTTTGTGCCCGTGGCGGCCCTGACCTCCCGGTCGCCGCCCCGCCGACCGGTTCCCGGGCCGCGCCCGGTGGTCGGTGGGCAGGCGCGGGCCGGGCGTACCGGACACCCGCGCCCACCGCACTCCCGCTCAGTCCCGGCGGTGCCGTCCGAGGTCGCGGGGACCGGTGCCGCCCGCGCGCCGACCGGACGACCACTGGCCGGTCAGCCCGGACCCGCCCGCCGCACGGCCGGCGTCGAGCGCGTCGGGGACGTCGTCGGTGTCGTCGTCCCCGGTGCCGGTGCGGGCCGGGTCCGCGTCCGCGGGGTCCTCGGCGGCGCGGGCCGCGGCCCGTCCGGCGGCGGCCCGGCTGGCCCGGTAGTCGGCCAGACCGGTGACGCCGCCGTGCGCGTCGGCGCGGTCGGCCCCCCGCCCGTCGGCGTCGGGTCCGCGGTCGGCCGACGCGCTGCGGAGCAGGTCCTGCAGGGCGCTGCGTGCCTCGTCGGCCGAGGTGGGACCGCCTCCGTGCCAGGGGCGGCCCGCGTCGCCCGCGGCCCGGAACAGGTCGTCCCCGCCCGGGCCCGGTTCGGCCCTGCCGTCCGTGCCGGGCTCGGCCCGGCCGTTCGTGCCCGGCTCGGCCCGGCCCGATTCCGGCCGGCCCGGTCTCGCCGGGTCGTCCGTTCCCCGGCCGGACGGGCGCGGCGACGCGGATTTCGCCGACACGTGGTTCGGCGGCGCGGGGTTCGCCGACGCGGGGTTCGCCGACGCGGGGCTCGCCGACGCGGGGCCGGCGGGCGTGGGACCCGCGGTGCCGCTCCCGGCGTCGGGGGCGGCGTCGGGTTCGCGGCGTCGTCCGCCGCCCGCGGGGGCATCGAGGGCGACGGCGGCGAGCAGGTCGGCCACCGAGGTGCCCGCCCCCGCTCCGTGCCGGCCGGAGCGGCGGCTGGCGGCGATCTCGGCGGACAGCCAGCCGTCGTCGTCCGGGGTGGGGTCGGCGGGTGCCGTGTGGCCGGGCGCGTCCGCGGAGGGGCGGGTGCCCCGCCGACGACGGGTGGGCGCGGGTGCGGCGGGCTCCGGCGGGGCCGGGAGCCGGTCGAGCGTGGCCTCCATCAGCGGCACGTCCGACAGCGGGATGTCCTCGATGGCCCCGGTGGGCTGCGCCGCCGGTGCGGGGGTGGCGGCCGGGGTGTCCCGGGTGCGCCCGGCGAGCAGGTCCGCGGCGTCGACACGGGTGGCGTCGGCGGCGCGGTCACGCCGGGAGCGCCGGCCCGCCCCACCGGTGCCCGGTGCGGCCGTGCCCGCGGCACCGCCGGCGGTGGTCGTGCTGCCGCGGGTCCCGCGCCCGTCCGCGGCGTCACCGGTCCCGAGGCCGGTCCCGGTGCCCGCACCGCCGCCGAGGGCCGGGCCGCCACCGGGAGCCGTACCGGCGTCGAGAGCCGAACGGCCGTCGAGGGCGGTGCCGGACAGGGAGGGGCCGTCGTCGAGGACGGCCGGCACGGGGGTGCCGGTGTCCAGGATGTCGCCGGCCGACGCGCCCCGGCCGAAACCGGTGAGCGGGGTCGCGGACCGGTCGTCCTCGGCACCCGCGAGCAGGTCGGCGACCGACAGCGCGGTCACCGCCGGGTCCCGGCGGGCCGGGGTCTCCACCGGCTCGGGCTCGGCGGCCCGGACCGGGGCGGCCGCGGACGGCGCCGGGTCCGGTGCGTGCAGCGGCGCCGGGGCGTGGATCGGCTCGCGGCCGGGCAGCGGGCGCGCACCGGTGTCGGCCCCGGGCCGGGCCGGGCCGGCCGCGGGGGCGACGCCACCCGTCGTCGGGATCGCGCCGGTCGGGGTCGCGCTGCCGGGGACGCCCCCGGCCGGGGCGCCGCCGAGGCGGTTCGCGCCGGTCCGGTCGGGCCGGGCCGGACGTCCGCGACGGCGGCCGGGCCGCGCCTCGGACCCGGGGGTGACCAGCGGGCCGCCGGTCAGCGCGGTGCGCTCGGCGGGCGACTCGTCGGCGCGGACGGCGGGGGTGAGCTCCGTGCGCTCCGCGGGCAGCTCGGCCGGAGCCGCCGCGGCGGGGCGGCGGACCTGCGGCAGCGCGCGGGTGCGCGGGTCGGCGTCCTCGACCGACGGGCGGGGGCCCACCGGCCCCGCGGGGGGCTGCGTGGCCCGGGCCGCGGGGGCGGCGGGCGCGGTGCGGCGCGGACCGGCCGGGCGGGCGGGCTCCACCGGCGTCGCCGGTTCCGCGGAGGCGGCGGCCGGCACCGGGCGGGCGCCGGTCGCCGGGCCGGACGGCACCGGGGTCGCGCCGGTGGTGCCCGACGGCACCGGGGTCGCGCCCGTCGCGCCGGTGGGGGCCGGGACGGAGACGGTGATGCTGGGTTTCTGGGGGGCGACCTCGGGCTGCTGCTCGCGCAGGTGCTCGGGCAGCTCCAGCGGCAGGACCGTCCGCGGCGGGTACGGCGACTTCCCGCGGACGACGATGATCCCCCGCAGCACGCGGCGGAGCTCGACGTCGAGGGCCTCGACGGTCTCCAGCGACGCCGTCGCCACGCCGTAGACCATCCAGCGCGGGCCGTCGCAGCCGACGAACACCGAGGCGGCGTTCTCGGTGCGGGCATGGAGCTCGCGGCCCCAGTCGCCGCGGGCGTTGCGCACCCGGGCGCCGCCCTTGCGCAGGGACTGCTCGATCTCCGCGGACAGGTCCGCCCACAGACCGGACGATCGTGGCGCGGCCAGCGCGCTCACCGCGATCCGGCCCTCGGCCAGCAGCAGGTGCACGGCCTGGGGGCGCTCGGCACCCGTGGGCTCCAGCTTCAGCTCGGCGCCGTAGGGCACCGGGACCTGCAGGGCACCGAGGTCGACGCGGGCGAGCGCGTCGGTCATCGACGGGTCGAGCTCCTCGACGTCGGCCGGGCCCAGCGGGCGGCCGCCGCTGCCGGGCGGCGGGACCGAGAGCGGGGCGTCGCCGACGCCGTACTCGTCCTCGTCGTACTCGTCCTCGTCGTACTCGTCCTCGTCGTCGTACTCGTCGTCGTCGTACTCGTCGTCGAGGTCGTCGGACGGCGGCGCGGAGGGGCGCCGGCCCCAGGACGGGTCGTCGGGGTCGCCGCCGTCGAAGCCCTGCGGGGTGCGGTCGCGGGCGTAGGCGAGTTCGTCGTCCTCGGCCCGGTGCGACAGCAGCGGCGGCTCCTCGTCGTCCCAGCGGCCGTCGGGGGCAACCCGGTCGTCGTGCGCGGCGGGTGCGGGGTCGGGCAGGCGCCCGGAGGCGCCGGTGGCGGGGGGACGGCCGGTGGCGTCGCGGCCGACCGCGCGCACCGCCGTCGTCGCCGCGGCGGTGCCGTCGGGGGCGGGGACGGCACCGGTTCGCGGGCCGGCCGGAAGGCCGTTCGCCGGTACCGGGCGGGGGCCGGCGGGGGGCACGGAGCCGTTGCGCCCCGGCGCGGGCGGCCTGCCGTTCGGCGCACCGGGTCCGGAGCCGTTGCGCGGGGCCGCGCCGTTCACCGGCGGCGCCCCGCGACGGGCGTCCTGCTCTGCATAGTGGTCGGCGTAGTCGTCGAAGTCGTCGATGTCGGAGTCGCCGTAGCCGGGATAGCCCGGATAGGCACCCGTCCCGGTGTCCTCGACCCCGTCCTCGGGACGGATGTCGAACATCCGACCGCGTGCGCGTCCCGGCATCTACTGGTCCCCTCCCCCGGCGACGAGCGCGGCGTTCCCGCCGGTCGAGCCGTGACCGGCGGCGCCGCGTACCGACGCGGGCAGCGCGGTGACCTCCACGAACCGGGCCGTCTCGACCCGCTGCACCACCAGCTGCGCGATGCGATCCCCCCGGTGCAGCTCCACCGGCGTGTCCGGGTCGGTGTTGACCAGGCACACCGTGATCTCGCCGCGGTACCCGGCGTCCACGGTGCCGGGTGCGTTGACGATCGACAGCCCGCAGCGGGCCGCGAGGCCGGACCGCGGGTGCACGAACCCGGCATAGCCCTCGGGCAGCGCGATCGCCACCCCGGTCCCGACGAGCGCCCGGCGCCCGGGCTGGAGGACCACGTCGGTGGTCGTCACGAGGTCGGCCCCGGCGTCCCAGGGCCGCGCGTACGCGGGGTGGGGGACGTCGGGGTCGAGCCGCATCAGCAGGACGTCGACGGACGCTGCTGCCGGCGGCTGGTCCGGGGGAGCGGGCACGGAACCGGGCACGGCGGGCGACGCTACCCTGGGCCCCGTGAGCGAACGGGTTCCGGAGACCGACTCTGCGACGGCTGGCCCTGCTGCGTTCGACGAGCGGTTGTCCGTCCCGGTGTGGTGGTACCTGCTCGCCGTCGGGCTCGGTGTCCTGATGGGCGCGCAGATCCACATGGGCTATCCCGGCCTGCGGGCGTGGCTGGGCTATCTGGTCATGGTGCCGCTGTGCGTCGGCGTCCTGTGGTGGATGGGCCGCAGCCGCACCACCGTCCGCGACGGCGTGCTGATCTCGAACGGCCGGGAGCTGCCGCTGTCCGCGGCCGGGGTCACCGACACCGTCGCGCGCGCCGACAAGCAGCAGGCGATGGGCCCCGACCTCGACCCGCAGGCCTACGTGCTGCACCGGGCGTGGGTGGGGCCGCTGGTGCGGGTCCAGGCGACCGGCCGCGAGGAGCCCTACTGGGTGCTCAGCACGCGCCGTCCCGACGCGCTGCGGGCGGCGATCGCCGCGCAGGCGCCGCACCCCCAGCAGAGCTGACCCCGCGGACGCACGACGGGCCCCGGCGGAGTCCGCCGGGGCCCGTCGTCGTGGTCCCGCAGTGCGGGCCCGGTCAGGCCGCGCAGTCGCGGCAGAGGAACTGCCCGCCCGAGGTGCTGGCGAGACGGCTCCGGTGGTGCACCAGGAAGCAGCTCGCACAGGTGAACTCGTCCGCCTGCTTCGGCAGGACGTTCACCGTCAGCTCCTCGCCCGACAGGTCCGCGCCCGGGAGCTCGTAGCTCTCCGCGGTGTCGGTCTCCTCGACGTCGACGACCGCGGACTGCGCCTCGTTGCGGCGCTGCTTGAGCTCGTCGAGCGAGTCCTCGGCCATCTCGTCGGCCTCATTGCGACGTGGGGCGTCGTAGTCGGTCGCCATCAGGTCTCACCCTTGCCTTACGTCCGTGCTGCTCGATTCGGCCCTCGAACAGCGGTACTTCGCATCGGTTGGTCGTCGCGTGCCGCTGAGGAACGTCGCGGGAAGCGGGTTTGTGCCCGGCGCCCGGAGTGACGCCGGTCTCACCTTCCCCGGTGGTCCGGGTGGCTCGTCCGCCGTGCGTCCTGTCGCGGCCGGTCCGGCACCGGCGGCGGGGAGGGTAGCCCAGCGTCCGGCGGGCGTCGCAGCGAGTCCCCCGATCACGCCGGGTGTCGCCCGGGCGCGGGCGCCGCCGGGCGCACTAGTGTCGCCCGGTGTGACGACGAGCGCCCGCACGCCCACGCCCGGTGCCGACCCCGCCACCGTCGGCGCGTGGCTGTCCACGGCCCTCGGCGACGAACGGTGGCGCGAGGCGCAGCTCACCTCGATCGGCGCCGGGCGGTCCAACCTGACCTATCGGGTCTCCTCCCCCGCCGGCGCCGTCGTGCTGCGTCGTCCGCCGGTCGGCGAGGTCGCCGCGACCGCCCACGACATGGGCCGCGAGCAGCGCGTGATCTCGGCTCTCGGGCCGAGCGCCGTGCCGGTCCCCGCGGTGCTGGCCGCCGACGACGGCGACGTGCTCGGCGCCCCCTGCTTCGTGATGGAGCTCGTCGACGGCGTCGTGCCGCTGGACGACCTGCCCGAGGGCTGGGCGTCCACCGAGGCGCAGCGCCGCGCCGCGGGCGACGCACTGGTGGACGTGCTGGCCGCGCTGCACGCCGTCGACCCGGCCGCGGCGGGGCTGGGTGACTTCGGTCGCCCGGACGGCTTCATGGAGCGCCAGATCCGCCGCTGGGGCACGCAGTGGGCCGCCGCCCGCGACGGCGACGACCCGGTCCCCGTCGACGCCGACGAGGAGTCCGAGCTCACCCGGCTGTCCGAGCGGCTGGCCGCCGACGTCCCCGCCGCGCAGCGGCACACCGTCGTGCACGGTGACTACCGGCTCGACAACTGCGTGTTCGACGCCGAGGACCCCGGCCGCATCCGCGCGGTGCTGGACTGGGAGATGTCCACCCTCGGCGACCCGCTGGCCGATCTCGGGCTGCTGCTCGTCTACTGGAAGCAGGACGGCGACGACGCCGTCTGGTCCGCGGCCCAGCCGCTGCCGAGCCCGACCGGCCTGCCCGGCTTCCCGACGCGGCGCGAGCTCGTCGCGGGCTACACCGCGCGGACCGGCCTCGACGCCGGTCCGCTGCCCTGGTACGTCGGGTTCGGCGCGTTCAAGCTGGCCGTCGTGCTCGCCGGGATCCTGGCCCGGGTCCGGGCCGGGTCGGTACCCGAGGAGATGGCCGAGGGCCTCGACGGGTCGGTCGGCCCGCTCGTCGCGCTGGGGCACCACGTCCTGGACGGAGGGTCGTTCTGATGCTTCCCACCCGTACCCGCGGCGACCGTCCCTACGAGCGGCGCCGGACCCGCCCCATCCTGGTCACCACCGCGCTGCTGGCCGTGCTGGCCGTGGCCACGTGGGCGGTCGTGCTGGGCACCGCCTCGGACGGCTCGGCGTCGACGAACTGCCCGGCGCCGTCGTCGGGGACCCTGGCGGGCTCGAAGGTCGACCGCACGGAGCTGGAGTCGGCCGCCCCGACCGCGCCGGACGACGTCCGGTTCCAGGTCCGCAACGCCGGCGGGCAGCGCGGCCAGGCCAACCTGGTGTCGGCCGAGCTGAAGGACCTGCAGTTCGGCGAGGCCGGTACGCCGGGCAACGACACCGTGTTCCCCGACGGCGACCTGGACTGCATCGGACAGCTGCGGTTCGGCCCGGACGGTGCGGCCTCCGCGTCGACGCTGGCGCTCGCGCTGCCGTGCGTCGAGCTGATCCGCGACGACCGGCAGGGCGCGGTGGTCGACGTCGTCGTCGGGTCGGCGTTCACCGACGTCGCACCGGGCCGCGCGGCCCGCGACGTGCTGGACCAGCTGTCCGCGCCGGGGACCGAGGGCGGCCCGCGGGCGGACCCGGGCCTGCTGGCCCAGGCCCGCGCCGCGGTCTGCTGAGCCGCGACCGTCCGGGCGGGGGGTCCGGACCGCTCAGACGGTGTCGGCGCCGCTGCGGCGGGCCAGTGCGGCCAGGTCGGCGGCGACCCCGGGCGCGGCGGCGAGGGTGACGTCGGCACCGAGGGCGTCGCCGGCGACGGGACCGCGGACGCCGGGGCTGCCCGCGACGTGCACGACGGCACCGGCCTCGGTCGCGATCAGCGCACCGGCCGCCCAGTCCCACCAGTTGCAGCCGTGCTCGAGGTAGCCGTCGAGCCAGCCGGCCGCGACCGCGCACAGGTCCAGCGACGCCGCGCCGGCCCGGCGCACGTCGCGGACCTCGGGGAGCATCGCCGCGACCATCCGGGCCTGGCGGGCGCGCCGCTCGGCGCGGTAGGCGAACCCGGTGCCGACCAGGGACTGGCCCAGCTCGGTCGTCGCCGCGGCGCGCAGGGGGCGCCCGTCGAGGGTCGCGCCGAGCCCGCGCCCGGCCGACCAGAGCCGTCCGGAGGCGGGCTCGGACACGGCACCGGCGACGCCCTCCCCGTCGAGGACGGCGGCGATCGAGATCCCGTACCAGGGCAGCCCGTAGAGGTAGTTCACGGTGCCGTCGATCGGGTCGACCACCCAGCGCGCGGCGGCGGCGTCGCCCGCACCCTCCTCCCCGTACACCGGCTCGCCGGGGCGCAGCTGCGCGAGCCGGTCCCTGACGAAGCGCTCCACCGACGCGTCGGAGGCGGTGACGACGTCGGTCGGCGAGGACTTCGTCGTGACGCCGTCGTCGTGCGGTGCGGGCAGGCCACGCAGGTGCTCCGCGGCCTCGGCCGCGACCTGCTCGGCGACGGCGCGCAGGGTGGCGGGATCGCTGCTCTCGTGCGGGCTCACCACCCCATCCGACCACGTGCGGAGCCACCCGGACGCGCGGGGCGGCGTGAGGTGCGTCCCCCCGGCCGGTACGCAGTTACAATGGAACGCGTTCCCCGTCTCCGGGACGCGCGGCGACCACCATCGACGCCGGCGACCGAGGCGGTGGCAGGACAGGACATCCCGGCCGTCGTGGCCTCGTCTCCCCCGACGAGCGCGCCGCGACCGGGCCGCGTAACGACTCCAGCGCACGTAGCGAGAGGGCCCAGGTGGCAGCCGCAGACTCCGCAGCACGCAGCGACTCGACCGTCGAACCGACGTCGGGTACCGCATCCCGCAGCCGCCGTACTTCCGGCACCACGAGCACCGCGTCGGCGACGACCGGCACCGCCAAGAAGCCGGCCGCACGCACCCGCAAGCCCGCCGCGGCGGGTGGCACGGTGACCAAGGCCGCGCCGAAGACCGGCCCGCGCAAGGCCGCCCCGAAGAAGGCCTCCACCAAGAAGGCCGACGGCGACGAGCCGGACGCCGACGGCGACGAGGTCGTCCTCGAGGACGGCGAGGTCGACGCCTCGGACATCGAGGCCGATCTGGCCGAGGCCGCGAAGGAGGAGACCGCCGACGAGTCGTCCGACGACGACGATGACGACGACTCCGACGACGAGACCAACACCGGCAAGAACCGGGTGGCGCCGACCACCCGGGCGTCGCAGCAGAAGTCGGCGGACTTCGTCTGGGACGAGGAGGAGTCCGAGGCCCTGCGCCAGGCGCGCAAGGACGCCGAGCTCACCGCCTCGGCCGACTCGGTCCGCGCGTACCTGAAGCAGATCGGCAAGGTCGCGCTCCTCAACGCCGAGGAGGAGGTCGAGCTCGCGAAGCGCATCGAGGCCGGCCTCTACGGCGCCGAGCGCATCCGCAAGGTCTTCGAGTCCAACGAGAAGCTGTCCCCGCAGCTGCGGCGCGACCTGCGCTGGATCGTGCGGGACGGCGAGCGCGCCAAGAACCACCTGCTCGAGGCGAACCTCCGGCTCGTGGTCTCGCTGGCCAAGCGCTACACCGGCCGCGGCATGGCGTTCCTGGACCTGATCCAGGAGGGCAACCTCGGCCTCATCCGTGCGGTCGAGAAGTTCGACTACACCAAGGGCTACAAGTTCTCGACCTACGCCACGTGGTGGATCCGGCAGGCCATCACCCGCGCGATGGCCGACCAGGCCCGCACCATCCGCATCCCGGTGCACATGGTGGAGGTCATCAACAAGCTCGGCCGCATACAGCGTGAGCTGCTCCAGGATCTCGGGCGCGAGCCCACTCCCGAGGAGCTCGCCAAGGAAATGGACATCACCCCGGAGAAGGTGCTGGAGATCCAGCAGTACGCCCGGGAACCCATCTCCCTGGACCAGACCATCGGCGACGAGGGCGACTCGCAGCTCGGTGACTTCATCGAGGACTCCGAGGCCGTCGTCGCGGTCGACGCGGTGAGCTTCACCCTGCTGCAGGACCAGCTGCAGTCGGTGCTGGCGACGCTGTCCGAGCGCGAGGCGGGCGTCGTCCGGCTGCGCTTCGGTCTCACCGACGGCCAGCCGCGCACCCTCGACGAGATCGGCCAGGTCTACGGCGTGACCCGCGAGCGGATCCGCCAGATCGAGTCGAAGACGATGTCGAAGCTGCGGCACCCGTCGCGGTCCCAGGTGCTGCGCGACTACCTGGACTGAGCACCACCCGTCGCACGACGAGGGCCCCGCCGGACGATCCGGCGGGGCCCTCGTCGTCCGCGGTCAGAACAGGTCCGGCGTCGCGGGTGCGACGTCGTCGAGGAACGCGGTGACGGCCGGCACGAGGGTCGCCGTCTCCCCCACCAGGCCGATGTGCGAGGTCGCGGGCAGCACCACCAGGCGCGCACGGGGGACCGCCTGCAGCATCCCGGTCGCCGCGGCACGTTCGTCACCGCCGCCGAGCAGGCGGAACATCTCCACCGCGTGCTCGGGCCGCACGCCGTCGGCGTCGCCGACGATCACCATGGACCGGGCCGTGATCGCACGCATCCGGTCGTCGGGGATCTCCTGGTCCTCGGCGTTGAGGACCTTCACCTTCTCCACCCACGCCGCGAACGCGACGGGGTCCGGCGTGTGCTCCAGGAAGGCCGTCTCGACGGGCGAGCCGGCCAGTGTCGTCGCGTCCATCCCCGTGATCGCGGCGTGCACGGCCGGGTACCAGCCGTCGCGGCGGAACGTCGCGGCCATCACGACCAGCTTGCCGACGAGGTCCGGATGCCGGAGCGCGAGCTGCAGCGCCACGCCGCCGCCCTGCGAGTAGCCCATCACGTCCGCCCGGCCGACGCCCAGGGCGCGGAGCAGCGCCGCGGCGTCGTCGGCGAACTGCTCGTAGGACAGCGCACGGGGCACGTCCGGTGTCCGGCCCTGGCCCTGCATGTCGGCGACGACCACGGTGCGGTCGCCGGCGAGCCCGGCCGCCCACGCCGCCATCGAGCCGGCGGCCATGAACGCACCCGGCAGCAGGAGCAGCGGCGGCGACGTCCCGAGCTCGCCGTACACCTCGTGGTACAGGTCCAGGCCGTCGACCGGCAGGTGCCCGCTCGAGGTCGGCGACGGGGTGGTGGTGGCCGCTCCGGTCATGGTGTCTCCCGCGGTGGGTCGAGGGTCCGTCCCCTACCGACCGTGCCGGGGCCGCGGACTCATCGGCCCCGGCAGCGCCGTCAGCCCGTCTTGGACAGCTGCCCGCGCACCGCGCCGGTCCGGTACTGCTCGGTGTGGGTGTCCACGAACCAGGCCGCCGGGTTGGCCTCCAGGTCCTTGACCGTGAACCCGGTGCCGGTGTCGACGCCGCCGACGACCACGCCGGTGGTGAACGGCCCCTGCAGGCAGCCCTTGCTGGTCATCGGGCCGCCGGGCGGGCCCTGCGGGTCCGGGAAGACCATCCGCGGGTTGCCGAACTCGTTCGGCTGCCCCTCCTGCAGGTGCGTGGCGGTCCGCGCGGGGCTGCTGAACGGCGGGGTGACCCCGGTCATCCGGATGTCGTAGCAGACGATGTCCTGCCGGCTGTTCAGGCGCAGGGTGAACTGTCCGCTCGCGCCCTGCTGGCCGGGCACCGGTGCGCCGTCGTCGGCGCGGACCGCGTCCGGGGTCAGGGTCGCGGTGAGCGTGCTGGTGAACGTGGGGGGCTCCGGTACGGGTGCGTCCTCGGCCAGCGCCGGTGACGCGGTGAGTGCCAGTGCCGCCACCGCGCAGAGCGCGCCCCCGGCCCACCTGGTCGACCACGGTCCCATCGGTTCCCCCTCGTGTTCCACGCGTCGCTGCGGGGCAAGCATGCGGACACCGGGGCCCGGACGCGCCCCCTCGGGGCGTTGTCGACCGCTTCGTGTGGGGCACCGCCCGATCCGGTTTCGACCGGCCGATCGGGGGCAGGGCCGCCGAAAACCGGGCGATTCTGTCGGGGGTCGCGGTTAACGTCGATCACCGACGGCGCCGGAGATCCCGTAGCGCGGTCTCGTCGGGGGTGTCGAGGGTGCGCGCGCTGTCCTGGCGTCGGCTGGGTGGACCGGTGTCGGTCGTGGCGGTGGGCGCCGCGGTGGTGGCCGCGGTGGCGGAGGCGACGGCGGCGACCGTGGTGGGGGCGGTGGTGAGCGGGCCGACGGCCACCCTGGTCGCCGTGCTGGCCGCGCTGCTGCTGGGCGCCGCCCTGCTGGACACCCTGGGCCGGGTCCTGTTCTCCGGGGTGGTCGGGCGCGCGGAGGGAAGGCTCCGGTCGGACCTCGTGGGGTCCGCGCTGGCGCAGCCGCTGCCCGCGCTGGAGGACCAGGCGGTCGGTGAGCTCCTCGACCGGGTCGACGACGACTGCCGCCAGCTCGCCCAGCTCATCCGGCGGATCGGCTGGGAGACGGGCCGCTCGCTGCTGCGCTCGGTCGTCGCGTGGATCGTCGCCGGACTGGTGTTCTGGCCGGCGTTCGTCGTGTTCCCGCTGGTCGCCGCCGTGATCGTGCTGGTGGCGCGGCCGTTGACGCCGCAGATCGCGCGGGCCAAGGTCGCCGAGGAGACGGCCTGGTCGGACCACGCGGCGCAGCTGGAGGAGGCGGTCGCCGGGCAGGACGACGTGCGCACCTCGCTGGGCCAGCCGCACGTGGTGGCCGGGTTCGCCCGCCGGGCCGCGACGGTCGTCGCACGCACCCACGAGGTGTGCCGGATCGCGACCCGGCTCGGGCTGCGGACGGGCACCGTCGCGCACGCGCTGCTCGGGGCGCTCGCGCTCGGCGGGGTGTGGC
The DNA here is from genome assembly GCF_056341085.1 of Pseudonocardia sp. 2-7. Classification (NCBI taxonomy): domain Bacteria; kingdom Bacillati; phylum Actinomycetota; class Actinomycetes; order Pseudonocardiales; family Pseudonocardiaceae; genus Pseudonocardia; species Pseudonocardia sp. 2-7. Next base: position 2,323,930 of record NZ_CP094507.1, on the reverse strand, counting down.
TGGTCGCCGGCGACCCGGGCGGGATCGCCGCGCTGGTCACGCTGTGGCTGCTGGTCACCGCGTTCGTCGGGCAGATCGACGCGGTCGTCGACCGGATGCCCGACATCCAGGCCGGTCTGGGCGCGCTCACCCGGGTGTCGTCGCTGCTGGAGACCGAGCGGGAGCCCGAGGGCGGCCGTCCGCTGCCGCCGGGGCCCGCGGCGGTGGAGCTGCGCGGGCTGACCGCCGGGTACGACGACGGGTTCCGCCTGGGCGGGATCGACCTGACCGTCCCGGCCGGGACGACGTGCGCGCTGCTCGGCCGCACCGGCTCGGGGAAGTCGACGGTCACCAAGGTGCTCTCGCGCGCCGTGGAGCCGCCGCGCGGGCAGGTGTTCCTGGCCGGGGTCGACGTGCGCGATCTCGACCTGGACGGGCTGCGCCGCGCGGTCGGGGTCGTCACCCAGCGCACCGAGGTCCTGGCGGCGACGCTCGCGGAGAACGTCACCCTGTTCGACCCCGCCGTCCCGCGCGGCGCGGTCGAGGCCGCGACGGCCGCGCTGGGTCTCGACGAGTGGGTCGAGGCCCTGCCCGACGGCCTGGACACCCGCCTCGGCACCGGCGGGATCGCCCTGTCCTCCGGCGAGGAGCAGCTGGTGGCCTTCGCCCGGCTGCTGGTGCGCGACGTCGCCGTCGTCGTGCTGGACGAGGCCACCGCGCGGATGGACCCGCGCACCGAGGAGCGGGTGACCCGCGCGTCGCGGGCGCTGCTCGCGGGCCGCACCGGGATCGTCGTGGCGCACCGGCTGTCGACGATCCGCCGCGCCGACGCCGTCGCGGTGCTGTCCGACGGCCGCCTGGTCCAGCACGGTGCGCGGGAGCAGCTGGCCGCCGAGCCGGGCCGCTACGCCGACCTGCTCGCCGCGGACCGGTCCCTGCCCGGGTCCACGGGCGCCGCCGGCGCCGTCGGGACCGGGCCCGCGACGGCGCGGCGCGACGGTGCGGTCGCCGTCGCCGACCCGGGGTCGCCGCTGCTGCACCGGGCGGTCCGGCGTGCGGTGCCGCCCGTGGACCCGGTGCCCGCTCCCCCGTTGTGGCGGGTCGTGCTGCGGCTGGCGCTGGCCCACCCGCGCTGGGGGCTGGCCGGCGGGTCGATGTTCACCCTCGCCACCCTGGGCTCGGCCACCGGTGTGCTCACCGGCTGGCTGTGGGGGCTCGTCGTCGCGGGGCTGGAGGGCGGCGGCACGCCGTGGGGGCCCGCCGTCGCGCTGACGGTGGTGCTGATGCTGTTCCCGGTGTGGATCGCCGTCGCGTTCCGCACCTACCCGCGCTGGTGGTCCGCGACGACGCTGCGGCTGCGGCTCGGGGTGCTGCGCGGGCAGACCATGCAGCGGCGTGGTCCGCGCTCCCCCGCGGGCGAGGTCGTGGCGCGGGCGCTGGACTCGGACCGGATGATCCTCTACGTGGACCGCTGGGTCGACGTCACCAACTCGGTGGTCGTCGTCGTGGTGGCCGGGCTGGTGGCGGCCGACGTGCGGGCGGCCGCCGTCATCGGCGGGTTCCTGCTGGTCTGCGCGGGCGTCGCGGCGATCGGGGCGCCGTTCGCGGGGCGCTCCGGGCGGATCGCGGCCGACGCCCGGGCCCGGTTCGGCACCGCGCTGGGGTCGGTCCTGGAGTCGGTGCGCACGGTGAAGCTCGCCGCCGCGACCGGCGCGCTGCGGGCCCACCTCGGCGCCGTCGACGGCGACCGGGTCCGGGCCACGGTCCGCGAGTACCGGGTGCGCACGCTGCTCGACGGTGTCCCCGGTGTGCTGCTGCAGGGCGCGGTGGTGCTCACCTGGTCGCTGTACCTGGCCGGGACCTGGCCGCTGGCGACGGCGCTGCTGGTGTCGACCACGCTGAACGGGGCCGGGTTCCTCGGGCAGGTGTGCGCGGCCGCGGTCACCGAGGCCCCGATCGCACGGCGCTGGCTGCGGGCCGTCGCCCCGTTCGCGGGTCCCGCGGACCTGACCCGGCTGCCGCCGGGGGTCGACCTGGCCACCGGGGCCGCGCCGGCCCCGGGGCCGGTGGAGCGCGAGCCGCTGCAGCGACTGAGCCTGGAGAAGGTCGCCGCCGTGCACGACGACGGCACCGTCGGCGTCGAGGGTGTGGACCTCGACATCGACGCGGGCTCGCTGGTGCTGGTCACCGGCCAGGTCGGGTCGGGCAAGTCCAGCCTGCTCGCGGGCCTGGCCGGGCTCGTGGGGCACGAGGGCGTCATCCGGTGGAACGGGCGCGCGGTCGAGGATCCGCAGACGTTCCTGCGTCCCGGGCAGGTCGCCTACGTCGGGCAGGTCCCGCGGGTGCTCTCGGGCACGTTCGGCGACAACATCGCCCTCGGGCACGACCGGCCGGTGCAGGACGCGGTCGGCGACGCCCGACTCGACCGGGACGTGGCCGCGGCGGGCGGGCCGGACGCCGTCGTCGGACACCGGGGCATCCGGCTGTCGGGCGGGCAGGTGCAGCGGGTCGCGATGGCCCGGGCGCTGGCGACCGGCGCCGAACTCATCGTCGCCGACGACGTGTCCTCCGCGCTGGACGTCCGCACCGAGATCGAGCTGTGGGCCGCGCTGCGCCGCCGCGGCAGCACCGTGGTCGGCGCGAGCACGAAGCGGGCGGCGCTGGCCCGGGCGGACCGGGTGGTCGTGCTGGACCGCGGGCGGGTCGCCGACGAGGGCACCTGGGACGAGCTGTCGGTGCGGTGGTCGCACCTGGCGGGCTGAGCCCGGTACCGCGGGCCCGGCCGGCTCAGCCGGGCGGGAGCGGGTGCCGGACGAGGAACGTCAGTACCTCGTCGGTTGCGCGCCGCTCCAGGAAGTAGGCGTGCCGGGCCCCGGGCAGCACGACGAGTTCGGCGCCGGGGATGCGCCGGGCGAGGCGGAGCCCGTTGTCGGGCGGGGTGAGCTCGTCGTCGCCGCCGTGCAGCACCAGGGTCGGGGCGGTGATCGTGGCGACCGCGTCCCACGCGTCGTGCCGTGCGCTCGCGCGGCGGTGGCCCGCCCGCGCAGCCGGACTCATCGTGTCGTCGCCGAGGACGGGCAGCGGGTCCGGGATCTCTGGGCCTGCCATGAGGCGGCGCAGCTCGCCGGCGTGGGTCGCCGGCTCGGCCAGGCGGCGCGGTACGTCCGGGTCGGGCGCGACGGTGCCGGGTCCGCCCGCGGTGGTGCAGCCGAGCACCAGCGCGCCGACCCGGTCGGGGTGGTCGGCGGCCACCCACTGCGCGACCCGGCCGCCCATCGACGTGCCGTAGACGTGGGCGCGACCGATCCCAGCCGCGTCGAGGACGGCGACGACGTCGCGGGCGAAGCGGCGGGTGCTCCAGTCGTGGTCGGCCGCGTCGTCGCTGGTCCCGGTGCCGGCGGTGTCGACGGCGACGGTGCGGTACCCGGCGAGGCCCTCGCGTACGGAGCTCCACCAGTGCCGCGCGTTGGCCTGCCCGGCCAGCAGGACCAGCGGCTCGCCACTCCCCCGGACGTCGAACCCGATTCCGGTCCCGTCCGGTGCGACGGCCCGTGCACTCACCGGACCACCCGCGGCTCGGGCCAGCCGATGCTCGGGGTGTGGCCACGCATGTTCCGCAGCCACCAGGCGTAGTCGTCGGGGACGAGTGAGAACGGGTCGTCATGGCCGAGCTCGCGGGCGGCCCACACCGGCCAATGCGGGTTGGCCAGCGCCGGCCGCCCCAGCAACACGACGTCCAGGGCGCCGGACCGGACGGCCTCGTCGGCGGTCTGCGGTACACCGAGGTTCCAGCTCGCCGCGACCGGGATGCCGATCTCCGCACGGATCCGCCGGGCCCGATCGACCCACGCGCCCTGCTCGCCGCGCATCGCGTCGCGCGAGTCGGGGGTGTTCCCGCCGAAGGACAGGTCGGCCAGGTCCAGGCCGTGCTCGCGCATCCAGCCGATCGCGGTGACGGCGTCGTCGAAGGTGGTGCCGTCGGGGTGCAGGTCGTCGGCGCCGAGCCGCATGGTCAGCGGGTACTCCTGCGGCCACGCCCCGCGGACGGCGTCGAGCGCCTCCAGCAGGAACCGCGCGCGGTTCTCCAGGCTGCCGCCGTAGGCGTCGGTGCGGCGGTTGGAGATCGGCGAGAAGAAGCTCGACCCGAGGTAGCCGTGGGCGAAGTGCAGCTCCATCCACCGGTAGCCCGCCTCGGCGGCACGGCGGGCGGCGTCGGCCCACGCGCGGTGCAGACCGTGGATCTCGGCGACGGTCAGCTCGTGGACGGCGTGGTCGTGCTTCGGCCCGCCGAACGGCACCGGCGACGGTCCGGAGGTCAGCCAGCCGTCGGGATGCTCGGGCGGGAGCTGGGCCTTGCCCTCCCAGGGGAGCTGCTCGCTGCCCTTGCGGCCGGTGTGGGCCAGTTGGATCCCTGCGACCCCGCCCATCGCCTCGACCATGGCGACGGTGCGGGCGTGCCCGGGGACCTGGTCGTCGCGCCAGAGCCCGGCGCAGTGCACCGAGGTGCGCCCCTCGGCGCTGACGGCGATCTGCTCGCCGAAGACGAGTCCGAACCCGCCCGCCGCCCGGGCCCCGAGGTGCATGAGGTGGAAGTCGCCCATGTGCCCGTCGTGTGAGCGGTACATGGTCATCGGCGACATCGCGATGCGGTTGCGCAGGGTCACGCCCTGGAGCGTGTACGGGCTGAACAGGTGCGCCATTCCACGGACTACCCCGGGCGGCGGTGGATCACCGCGGCTCAGCCGCAGTGGTTCTCGTGCCCGGTGTGCGCGGCGTGCTCGACCTGCAGGGTGGAGTGGTCGAGCCCGAACCGCTCGCGCAGTTCGTGCCCGGCGCGGTCGAGCACCGAGGAGTCCCCGCAGTGCGCGGAGACCTCCTCGTCGACGACGACGTGCGCCGACATCGCGGGGGTGCGGTCGTTGATCGCCCACACGTGCAGGTCGTGCACGTCGGCGACTCCCTCGACGGCCAGCAGCGCCGCCTTGACCTCCTGGGCGTCGATGCCCTTGGGCGCCCCCTCCAGCAGGACGTGCGCAGCCTCGCGCAGCAGCGACACCGCGCGCGGGAGGATCAGCGCGACGATGAACAGCGAGGCGACCGTGTCCGCGTAGGGCCAGCCGGTCGTCATCAGGACGACGGCGGCGGCGAGCACGCCCACCGAGCCGAGGGCGTCGCCGAGGACGTGCAGCATGGCACCGCGCATGTTCATGTTCCCGCGGTCGCCGCCGGCCAGGACGGCCAGCGACACCAGGTTGCCGACCAGGCCGAGCACGCCGATGACCAGCAGCGGCAGGCCCGGGATCTCCGCGGGCACGAACAGCCGCTGCACCGCCTCGACGCCCACCCACACCACGACCGCGACGAGGGTCAGCGCGTTCAGTGCGGCGACGAGCACCTCGGCCCGGCCCATCCCGTAGGTCCGCGACGTCGTCGCCGGGCGGGCGGCGAGCACGCTGGCGATCAGCGCCGCGACCAGCGCCCCGGCGTCGGTCAGCAGGTGGCCGAGGTCGGCCAGCAGCGCGAGCGAGCCGGTGTACACCGCGCCCGCCGCGCCGAGGACCGCCGTGACGAGGGTGACGGCCAGTGCCGTCGCGAGCCGGCGGCGGTCGGTGCCCGCCCCGGCGTGCCCGTGGCCCGACCCGCCGCCGTGTCCGTGTCCGTGCCCCATGCGGCCACCATACATGCATACATTCGCATGTGAAGCGTTCGCGGCCGGGCTCAGCCGGTGGGGACCACCACGGACTCGATGCTCAACGCCCCGTCCTCGACGCCGACCCGGGCGGTGCTGCCCGCGCCGATCCGCCCGTCGAGCAGCATCGACGACAGCGGGTTGTCGAGCTCGCGGCGGATGGTGCGGCGCAGCGGACGCGCCCCGAACTCGGGGGCGTGCCCGTGCTCGGCGAGCAGCGCGACGGCGTCGTCGCTGATCTCGAAGCCGATGTCCATCCGGCCGAGCCGGTCGCGGGTGTCGTCGAGCAGCAGCCGGGTGATCCGGGTGAGCTGCTCGGCCTCGAGCCGGCGGAAGACGATGGTCTCGTCGATCCGGTTCAGGAACTCGGGCCGGAAGACCTCCCGCAGCCGCGGCATCAGCCGGTCGCGCAGCACCGCGTCCTCCCGCTCGGCGGGGGTGGTGCCCGGACCGGCGGCCGGGCCGAAGCCGAGCGTGGTGCCGTGCCCGGTGATCAGCTCCGACCCCACGTTGGAGGTCATGATGATCACCGTGTGCCGGAAGTCGACGGTGCGGCCCTGGCCGTCGGTGAGCCGGCCGTCGTCGAGGACCTGCAGCAGCGTGTTGAACACGTCCGGGTGCGCCTTCTCGATCTCGTCGAGCAGCAGCACCGAGTACGGCCGCCGGCGCACCGCCTCGGTCAGCTCGCCGGACTCGCCGTAGCCGACGTAGCCGGGCGGGGCGCCGACCATCCGCGCGACGGTGTGCTTCTCGCCGTACTCGCTCATGTCCAGGCGGACCATGCGGTCCTCCTCGCCGAACAGCGCGACGGCCAGGGCGCGCGCCAGCTCGGTCTTGCCGACCCCGGTGGGGCCGAGGAACAGGAAGCTGCCCACCGGGCGGTTCTCGTCGCCGAGCCCGGAGCGCGAGCGGCGGATGGCCTCGGCCACGGCGGTGACCGCGGCGTCCTGCCCGACGACGCGCTGGTGCAGCTCGTCCTCCAGCTTGAGCAGCCGGTCCCGCTCGGCCTCGGTGAGCTGGGCGACCGGGATGCCGGTGGAGCGCGCGACGACCTCGGCGATCTCCTCGACGCCGACGACGGGTGCGCGGCCGTCGGGGTCGGTGGGGTCGGCGGCCAGCTCCTCGCGGGCGGCGGTGATCTCGTCGCGCAGCTGGGAGGCCTTCTCGTAGTCCTCGTGCGCGACGGCCTGGTCCTTGTCGCGCTGCAGCGCGTCGAGGCGCTGCTCGACGGCCCGCCGGTCCACGGTGGGGGTGCGGGTGCGCAGCCGGACCCGGGCCCCGGCCTGGTCGAGCAGGTCGATCGCCTTGTCCGGCAGGAACCGGTCGGTGACGTAGCGGTCGGACAGCTCCACCGCCGCGCGCAGCGCGTCCGGGGTGTAGCGGACCTGGTGGTGGGCCTCGTAGCGGTCGGCGAGGCCGCGCAGGATCGTGACGGCGTCCTCCACCGACGGCTCGGGCACCAGCACCGGCTGGAAGCGGCGGGCCAGCGCGCTGTCGGACTCGATGTGGCGGCGGTACTCGTCGAGCGTGGTGGCGCCGATGACGTGCAGCTCGCCGCGGGCCAGCGCGGGCTTGAGCAGGTTCCCGGCGTCCATCGCGCCGCCGTCCCCTCCCCCGGTGCCCGCGCCGACCATCGTGTGCAGCTCGTCGATGAACACGATCAGCGCGTCGCTGTGCGACCGGATCTCCTCGATCAGCGTGCGCATGCGTTCCTCGAAGTCGCCGCGGTACTTGGTGCCGGCGACCACCCCGGCCAGGTCCAGCTGCACGACACGGCGTCCGCGCAGGGTGTCGGGCACCTCGCCGTCGGCGATGCGCTGGGCGATCCCCTCGACGACGGCGGTCTTCCCGACCCCGGCCTCCCCGATCAGCACCGGGTTGTTCTTGGTCCGGCGGGACAGGACCTCGACGGTCTGCTCGATCTCGTCGGCGCGGCCGATGACCGGGTCCAGCCGACCGCCGCGGGCGGCCTCGGTGAGGTCCTGGCCGTACTGGTCCAGGGTCGGGGTGCCGGTGTCCGCGACCGCGCCCGGGTCCGGGGTGCCCGTCGCGCCCGGCCCGGCGGGGGCCTGCGGGGTCATCGCGCCGGGGCTGAACCGGGAGCGGGCGAGCAGCCGGCCCGCGGCGGAGTCCTCGTTGGCGGCGAGCGCGAGCAGCAGGTGCTCGGGTCCGATGTAGCTCGACCCGAGCGAGCGGGAGATCTGGTGCGCGTCGAGCAGCGCGCGCTTGGCCGACGGCGTCAGCGACGGCGGCCGCCCCGCGTCGTGGCCGCCGCCGGGGCGTGGCAGGCGCTCCTCCAGGATGCGGGCGATCGTGTCCGGGTCGCCGCCGGCACGGGCGATCCAGCCGCGGGTGGAGTCGGTGCGGGCGCAGGCCAGCAGGATGTGCGTGGCGTCGAGGTCGGTGTCACCGCGTTCCGCGGCCTCCTGGGCGGCCCGGGCCATGATCTCGCGGGCACCGCCGCTCAGCAGCCGCGTCAGGTCGATCCGGTGCACCGGGCCGCGGGGGTCGCCGGGGCCGAAGAAGTCGGTCATCGTCCACCTCTCGTCGGGTCGGGGCGATCGACCGCTTTCCCGGTGCCGGGCCCGTCGAAACCGTCCGCCTCAGGAGGTGGCGAGCACGTCCGCGGCGACGTCGCGGCAGACCTGCCAGCCGTGCTCGACCCCGAGCCCGCCCGGGTAGGTGGTGAGGACGGCCAGCGCGCGGTCCTCCCAGGCCAGCACGCAGTGCACGTTCCAGCCGTCGCCGCCGTGCAGGGTCCAGCCGTTCTTCTCCGCGACGGCGCCGGACAGCACGGGCCGGATCCCGGACCGCCCGTCCGGGGTGACGGCGTCGAGGTCGGCGAGCAGCTCGGGTCCGACGGGCAGGGCCGGGGCGCGCTCGCGCACGCAGGCGAGGACGCGGGCGGCGTCGAGCGCGCTGACCTGTGTGTACGACCACCACCCGGGCCGCGACGTCGACACCGTCACCCCGCACTCCGGGCCGAGCCGCGCGGTGCTCGCGTCCCGGCCGAGCGCCCGGTAGAGGCGTTCGGCGGCGGCGTCGTCGGAGGCGCGGACGGCGGCGGCGATGTCGGCACGTACGGCGGGCGGGACCGGGAGGCCCCGCTGCGCGGCGGCCCGCAGGGTGTCCAGGGCCAGCCAGGCCTTGATCGTCGACTCGGCCTCGCTGCGGCGGGTCGCGGCGTCCGCGGAACCGGTCCAGCGGCCGTCGCCGGTGTCCAGCAGCGCCCAGGACACGGCGAGCCCCTCCTCCCCCTCCCGGTCGACGGCGAGCGTGCCGGGCGCGAGGTCGAACGGGTCGGCCGTCGCCGACCCGGTGATCGCCGCGAGGAGCTCGCGCAGGGTGCCGGGCGGCTCCGCGTCGGCCGCGGGGGCGTGCTGCAGCCGGGCGACGGACGGGGGTGTCTCGGCCGGGCCTGCCAGGGCCGTCGACACCGGCCTGGCGGCCCTGGCGGCCCCGGCGGCCCCGGCGGCCGGAGCCAGCACGAGCGCGGCGACGACGGCGAGCACCGCTCCCCGTGCCGCCCGGGACCGTCGGCGTCCCGGCCTCCGCTCCACCACGGCTCCTCCGGTCGTGGGCACCCGGTCGGTTGCCCACGACCGACATCGTGCCCCGATCGTGGCCGACCCGGACAGGGAGAACAGAACGTTCACACGGGATTATCAGGATCGTCGACGCACCTCGTGCGGCGCGTCGTCACCCGGCGTCATACCGTCACGCAACGACCGGTCGACCGACGACGAGTGGGGGTGGCGGAGTGGGCTGGACGCGCACGATGCCGGTGGAACGGATCCTGGCCCGGAGCGAGCACGGGGACGGGGGTGCCGACGGGCACGGGACGCCGCTCAAGCGCACGCTGAAGGCCCGTGACCTGGTCGGATTCGGTGTCGGCATCATCATCGGCACCGGCATCTTCACCCTCGCCGGGGTCGAGGCCCAGCAGCACGCGGGCCCCGCCGTCACGCTGTCGTTCCTGATCGGTGCGGTCGTCGCCGGGCTCGCCGCCGTCTGCTACGCCGAGCTGGCCTCCTCGGTCCCGACGGCGGGCTCGGCCTACACCTACGCCTTCGCCACCCTCGGCGAGGTCTTCGCCTGGATCATCGGCTGGGACCTGCTGCTGGAGTTCGGCCTCGGCCTCGCCGTCGTCTCGCGGAGCTGGTCCGGCTACCTGGCATCGCTGTTCGGGCTGCCGACGGCGTGGTTCGGCGAGGACGCGACGGTCAACGTCGGCGCGGTGCTGATCATCGCGCTGCTGACGGTCGTCGCGGTGGCGGGCATCCAGCAGTCGGCGCAGCTGACGAACCTGCTGGTGCTGGTGAAGCTCGCGGTCTGCGTGCTGATCCTGGCCGTGGGCGTGTTCTACATCGACCCGGCCAACCTGCAGCCGTTCATCCCGCCGGCGCAGGCACCCGAGGACGGCGGCTCGGTGTTCACCCAGCCGATCATCTCCGGGGTGTTCGGGCTCGCACCGACCGTGTTCGGCGTGGGCGGCATGCTCACCGCGGCCGCGGTGGTCTTCTTCGCCTACACCGGGTTCGAGGCGCTGGCCAACCTCGGCGAGGAGGCGAAGCGTCCCAACCGCGACCTGAAGATCGGCCTGCTCGGCGCGCTCGCCATCTGCGCGGTGCTCTACGTCGGCGTCTCGATCGTGCTCACCGGGATGGTCCCCTACACCGAGATCGACACCGGCGCCCCGCTGGCGTCGGCGTTCGCCGGCGTCGGGCTGCCGTGGGTGGGCGCGCTGATCGCGCTCGGCGCGGTCACCGGGCTGACCTCGGTGATGATGGTGGAGCTCGTGACCATCGGCCGGATCGGCTTCGCGATGGGTCGCGACGGCCTGCTGCCGAAGGCCATCGGCACCGCGCACCCGAAGTGGGGCACCCCGCACCACATGACGGTCATCGGTGGTGTCGTCTGCGCGGTGATCGCGGCGTTCACCCCGATCACCGCACTGGCCGACATGGTGTCGATCGGCGCGCTCTCGGCGATGATCATCGTGGCGATCGCGGTGCCGGTGCTGCGCCGGACCCGCCCCGACCTCGACCGGCCGTTCACCGTGCCGTTCTCGCCGGTGGTGCCGGCGATCACCGCGATCGCGTGCCTCTACCTGATGCTGAACTTGAACCTGGACACGTGGATCCGGTTCGTCGGCTGGCTGCTGCTCGGCCTCGTCGTCTACGGCGTCTACGGGCGGAAGCACTCGTTCCTCGCGCGCGAGGAGCGGGAGGGTTCCGGGGCCGGGCGGGACCGGGCCTGAGCCGGTCCCGCCGGGCCGCGGGTCAGCGCTGCAGGGCCTCGCGGGGGGTGATCTCCCCGCGGGCCAGCGCCCGGCGGACCCGGCGGGCCGCGGTCAGCCTGCGACGGACCTGACGGACCGGCTCGACCTGCGTCGCGCGGTGCAGCCGCTCGTTGAGCCGGCCCTGGTCGTGCCGGCGGTCGAGCAGCGACCAGGAGAAGGCCAGCGCGTCGTCGGCGCCCTCGAGGCGCTCCGGGACGGTCTCGAACCACTCCATGCTGGCCCGGGCCATCCGCTGGATGGGCGCCATCGCGGCGCGGCGGCGCGCGTCGTACCCGGCGAGGGCGGCCTCGACGTCGTCGGTGCCGCGGGTCCCCCGCGGGTACAGCTCCTCGGCCAGCGCGATCGAGTCGGCGACCGCGAGCACGGTGCCCGAGCCGATGGCGAAGTGCGTGGTGTGCGCCGCGTCGCCGGCGAGAACGACGTTGCCGTCGCGCCAGGACATGTTCCGGACCTCGCGGAACTGCAGCCACGGCGAGGACCCCATGCCGGGCGGGGCGATCAGCGAGTGCCCGTCGAGCGAGCGGGCGAAGACGCCCTCGAGCATCCGCATGGCCTCGTCGGGCGCCGTCGTGTCGAGCCCCAGACCCGTCCACGTCTCCGGCGTGCACTCCACGATGCAGGTGCTGACGCAGTCCGCCGCGGGGTAGGCGTGGAACCAGATCCAGCCGGCGTGGGTCTTCTCGAACGCGAAGGTGAACGGTCGGAACGGCTTGCTCGTCCCGAACCACACGTAGCGGTTGGCGCCGTGGGCGACCCGGGTGCCGAAGACGTCGGCCCGGGCGGCGCGGATCGCGGACCCGACCCCGTCCGCGGCGACGACGACGTCCGCGTCCGCGGTCAGCGGGTCGCGTGCGGTGTCACCGTCGGCGGCGACGGCGGTGTCGAACATGAGCCTCACGCCCACCTGGCGGGCCCGCTCCGCCAGCACCTCCAGCAGTCGCGCACGGCCGATGGAGTAGCCGTAGCGCCCGCCGAGGTGCACCGGGCGCCCGGACACCTCCACGACCTGGGAGTCCCACACGTGCGCCGCGGCCCGCACCTTCTCGGCACCGAGGGGATCGGTGCGGAAGAGCTCGTCGAGGATGTCCTCACCGAGCGTGACCGCGAAGCCGGAGGCCGTGCCGGGCGCGTTGCGCTCCGCCAGGACGATCTCGTCCTGCCCACCCGACCGGAGCCGGGCCAGGATCGAGAAGTACAGACCGGCCGGTCCACCACCGACGACCACGATCTTCACACCGGACCTCCATCGGATGTCATCGATCTGGGACGCAACGACCCTACGAACGTGGCGGACCTGTGTGGACATCGGGTCCGGCCACGATCGGTGACGGTGCGCATGCCATCGGCGAGCGGTTTCGCGGCGGAACTCAGCTCTGCCGACCGCGCAGGGCCGACCGCCGGACGCGGCGGGCGGTGGTCAGACCGCGCCGCACCTGACGCAGCGCGGGCACCTGGGTGGCGCGGTGCAGGGTGCGGTGGATGCGGCTCATGTCGCCCCGGCGGTCGGTGAGCGACCACGCGAACTCGACGGGGTCGGTGACCTGCTCGAGCTGACGACCGGCCTGCTCGAACCACTGCATGTTGCGCCGGGCGGCGTCCTGGACCGGGCCGACCTCCGCACGCCGGCGGGCGTCGTAGGCCGACAGCGCGGCGCCGCGGCCGTTCGGGCAGGTCAGGTCGGCCGCAGCCGTCCGGCCCGCGACGCCGTAGAGGGCGTCGACCAGACCCATCGAGTCCTGCATGGCCAGCACGGTGCCCGAGCCGATCCCGAAGTGCGTGGTGTGCGCGGCGTCGCCGGCCAGCACGAGGTCGCCGTCGCGCCAGGTCCGGTTGCGGACCTCGCGGAAGCGCAGCCAGGGCTTGTCCCCGAGCCCGCCGAGGGGCTCGATGAGCCGGCGCCCGGCCAGCGTGCGGTGGAAGACCGACTCGACGAGCCGGACGGCCTCGGCCCCGGACATGTGGTCCAGGCCCAGCGCCTCCCAGGTGTCGGGCTCGCACTCGACGATGCAGGTGCTGACCCCGTTCGACGAGGGGTACAGGTGGATCCACATCCAGCCCGCGTCGGTCGGCTGGAAGTCCCACACGAAGGTGTCGGAGTCGCTGTCGGCGCCGAGCCAGACGTAGGGGTTCGTCCCCTCGTCGACGGTGGTGCCGAAGTGCTCGGCGCGCGCGGTGCGGATCCGGCTGCCGACGCCGTCGCAGGCGACGACCAGGTCGGCGTCGAGGTCCGCGCGGTCGACCGGGGAGCCGTACTCGATCGTCACGCCCAGCTGCTCGGCCCGGCGCGCCAGCACGTCGAGCAGGTCGACGCGGGCGATCGCGTAGCCGTACTTGCCGCCGACGTGCACCGGGCGGTGGTCGCCGACCCGGATCTCCTGGGCGTTCCACAGCCGCGACGCGCGACGCAGGGCCTCACCGCCCTCGGGGTCGTTGCGGAACGCATCGTCGAGCATGTCCTCGCCGTAGGTGACGGCGAACCCGTGGGTCCGCCCCGCCTCGTTGCGTTCGTGCACGACGACCTCGTCGCGTCCACCGGACCGGAGCCTGGCGAGGACCGCCAGATACAGACCGGCCGGTCCCCCTCCCGCGCAGGCGATACGCACGCGAGCCCCCTTCGGTTCATCAAGTCACCGGAATGGATGCACCGTAGCGCAGCGATTGCGCGCCACGACGGGGTGTGTATGTCCGAGGTGTCCGACCCCGGCCGGTGCCGGGCCGTCCGGGCCCCTCCCCCTGGTAACCGGGTGGTCGACCCCTGGTTAGCGTGGTGGTGTGCACGCACTCAGCGGGACGTCCCGCGCCGCCGTCCGGTGGTGCGCGCGATGAGCGTCGGGGAGATGGTCGCCGGCCGGGTCCGCTCGGTCCGCCGGGAGATGGGCAACCCGCTCTACCGCAACGCGTACGCCCTGATGCTCAACACCGTCGTCAACTCCGGCTTCGGGTTGCTCTACTGGGTCTTCGCCGCGCGCGTGTTCAGCACCGAGGACGTCGGCCGTGGCAACGCCATGGTGAACCTGATGATGCTGATCTCGGTCCTGACCTCGCTGAACTTCGGTCAGGCCCTCATCCGCTTCCTCCCGACGGCCGGACGCGACTCACGGTCGCTGGTGCGGCTCGCGTACGGGATCAGTGCCGCCATGGCGGTCGTCGGCTCGGCCGCGGTCATGACCTACTGCCACGTCGCATACGCCCCCGGCGACCCGCTGCACGTCTCCCCCGGCTTCGCCGCGTGGTTCGTGGTCTCGACCGCCGCGTGGTCCATCTTCAACCTGCAGGACCAGGTCCTCACCGGGCTGCGCTCGGCGATGTGGGTGGTGCTGGAGAACGGCGTCTACGGCGTCGTGAAGCTCGGGCTGCTCGTGGTCGTCGCGTTCACCTCGGTGTCCGACGGCGTGTTCACCTCCTGGAGCGCGCCGGTCATCGCGCTGCTGGTGCCGTTCACCCTCCTGATCTCGCGGCGGCTGCTCCCCCGGCACACCGCCGAGACCGCGGACCGCGACGACGCGGGCGCCCCGGACCGCGCCACGCTCGCCCGCTACATGGGCGGCGACTACCTGGGCCAGGTGTTCAACCAGGCCATGTCGTCGTTCCTGCCGGTGCTGGTGGTCATGACGATCAGCCAGGCGGCCAGTGCCTACCTGCTGCCGGCCCAAACGGTCTTCCTCGCGATGAGCATGCTGTCGATGGCGATCACCTCGGCGCTGGTCGTGGAGGGCTCCCGGAACCCGGCGCACGCGCACGTGTTCGCCCGGGCGGTGCTGCGGCGGATCTGCCTGCTGGTGTGGCCCGCGTCGCTGGTCATCGCGCTGGCCGCGCCGCTGCTGCTGTGGTTCTACGGGCCGCAGTACGTCGAGAACTCCACGACGCTGCTGCAGCTGCTGATGGCCTCGATGTTCCCGCGCGTGATCGTGACGATGTGGATGACGAAGTCCCGTCTGGCGAACCGCACCTTCCCCCTGGCCGTCCAGCAGCTCGTGCACTGCGCGATCGTGCTCGGCGGGATCCCGCTGCTGGCCCCGATGCTCGGGGTCGACGCCGTCGGCTGGATGTGGCTCGCGGGCGAGCTGGTCCTGGCGATCGCCTTCCTGCCGTCGGTGGTGCGCTGGCTGCGCCGGCCGGTCCCGCCGCACCCGCCCGGCGACGGCGGCCCGGACGGCCCCGCCGGCCCGGACGTCCCGGACGGCCCGGATCCCCTCGCCCGGGACGACGACACCCGGCCCATCGGCGGGCCGGAGGCACGGACCCACGAGTTCCCCCGCGTCCGCGACTGACCCGCGGTACCGCGGGCTCCGGCGCTCCCTCCGACTCAAGGGCCTCGGGGCTCCGGAGGTCCCGGGGCTCGGATCCACCGAGCTCCGGGCTTCCGGGCCTCCGATTCACCGGGCTCCGGGCTTCCGGGCTCCGATTCACCCGACCTTCCGGCATCCGGAGCTCCGATCCGGCGAGCTCCGGGCGTCCGGGCGACAGACCGGCCCGCGGTCCGCCGGCCACCCGGGGCACTGGCCACCCAGCGCTCCTACTCGCGGGCGACCACAGCCGCGACGCCGCGGCCCGGCCCGGCCCGGCACGCCGGCCCCGGGCCCACACCTGCCCCCGGCTCGGCGGTCCCGTCGCACCTCGGACGAGGTCGTCGCACCCGCCGCATGGGGTGCGACGACCCCGTGCGGGGTGCGGCAGGTCGCGCGGAGGACCTCGTCGGCTGCTGCGACGCGGCCGTGCGCCCTGCCGAACCCCGCGGTCGTCCGCACCCCACGGAATCGCACGCCGCGCGACGAGGGTGGTCCTCACCCACGCTCCGACGAGCGCCCCACCGGGCGACGTGCGGGACAGACCTGTCGATCAGTACCTGAGTGCTGTCCGACCAGGCGCCGGCAACGCTCAGGTACTGATCGATCGGCGGCGGGCGCCGTCGTCGCACGCTCTCCGCGGCTCGCATCCCGGTTCCGCCCCGACGACCGCCAGGACAGCACCTCGGGGACCGGCGTCGGCGGCACACCGTCCCGACGCGACACCCCTTCGCGGGCGGCCACACCTGTTGCAGGGGGTGTGGCCGCCCGCGAAGGGGTGTGGACGGGGCGGCGACCCGCGACGACGCACGGCGGCCGTCGCGTGGTGTGCCGCGGCCGGCGGCGGGTCACCACGGGGTCGTCGGGGCTCGGCGCGGCGGACGGGTGGGGCGGAGGGTGTGGCGCGGCGAGGGCGGCGCAGGACCAGGGGCTGCGCGAGAGCCCGGTCAGGAGCGCTGGATGAACTTCTCCGGGATCGGGGTCCCGTTGCGCCACAGGTTCCCCAGCGCCCGGTCGAAGGCGCGGGGCCGCAGCCGGACGAGCCCGCCGCCCGGGTTGTGGGTGATCTCGCCGAAGTAGACGTGGCCGTCGACGTCGTAGAGGTCGACGCGGGCGAAGGTGAAGTCCTTGCCCAGCGCGCGGGCGATCTCCAGCATCCGCTCGTAGGACGCGGGCTTCTCCGGCAGCGCGTCGGCCTGGGAGAAGCGCCCGGAGATCCGGAACGGCACCCAGTCCGGGTGCAGCATCGTCGAGGTGTGGGCGACGAAGCGGTCCTGGTCGATGACGACCATCGCGGGCTCGCCGTGGAAGACGAAGAACTTGTAGTCGGCGGGCGGCTTGGTGCCGTCGCCGATCATCTCCTCGACGACGGCGCGCGGGGTGAGCCCCTCGTAGGGGCGCTCGCGCCAGCCGTGGGTGAAGAAGTCGGTGCGCAGCCAGCGGGCGACCGTCGACCGGATCTTCGCGTGGTCGGCGGCGGCCGGGTGGCGCACCAGGATCGTCATGTCGCAGCCGTGGGTGCCCTTGACGACGTAGGGACCCGCGGGGGCCTCCAGGTCGAGGTCCTCGGGCCGTTCGACCACCTGGATGAGCGGGATGAGGTGCTGGGCCCCGATCCGCTCGGCCACGTGTTCCCGGACGGCGTACTTGTCCGCGGTGACGTGCACCAGCTCGGGCTGGTCGTCGAGGTTCTTCTTCGCGAGCAGCTGGGACCAGGTCCGCGGCCGCCGGAACGTCGTCAGCTCCCCCTGGAACAGGGCGTGGTGGGCGATCGCGAAGGCGCGGTGCGGCAGGAACCGGAGCCGCCGGGACAGCATCACCCGTGCGTCGAACGACATTCTCCGGACGATAGCGACCCTCTCCCACCACCCGGCGCACCGGCCCCGGACCGGGTGGCCGGCCGCCCGGGGCAACCACGGATGCCGCACGGACGTCACCAACAGTGCGCAGGCTCGTTGCCATTCGCGAGGAATGCCCGCAGCACGGCCTCGGTCGAGGGCGTGCCGAATGCTCTGCGTCACCCCTTACGGTGAAGGCGGGGCCGACGGCGCCGAAGACCGGCGCACCCCGGAAGGAGCAGGCGACTGTGCCGATCGTGCGGAACCCCCACGTTCTCGTCACCGTGATCACCCCGGCCTACAACGTCGGTCCCTGGATCGGCGAGGCCATCGACTCGGTGCTCGCGCAGACCGAGTCCCGGTTCGAGTACCTCGTCGTCGACGACGGGTCGACCGACGACACCGCCGACGTCGTCCGCTCGCGCGCCGAGCGCGACCCGCGGGTGCGACTGATCCAGGTGGAGAACGGCGGCTCGGGTGCCGCGCGCAACCGCGCCCTGGCCGAGAGCGCCGCCCCCTTCGTCGCGTTCCTGGACGGCGACGACCGCTGGCACCCCGAGTTCCTGTCGCACATGCTCGAGACCATGCACACCGCCCCGCCCGGGGTCGGGATGGCGTACTGCCACACCCGCGTGATGCTGGAGTCCGGGCAGGTCGTGGCGCTGCGCTGGCAGCCGTCGGGCAAGGTCGACATCGACAAGCAGCTGGTGGAGAACAACCCGCCGCACAACGGCAGCTCGCTGATGATCCGCCGGGCCTGCTTCGACCAGGTCGGCGGCTTCGACTGCTCGCTGCCCTCCGCGGTCGACTTCGAGATGTGGCTGCGGATCGCCGCCGGCTCGAACTACCCGCTGATGTGGGGCACCCGCCGCTGGCTGCTCGACATGCGCCTGATGCGCACCGGGTCGATCAGCTCCAACCGGCAGCGGCGGTTCGAGTGCCTGGACAAGGTCATCGCCGACTACGCCCCGCGGATGGGCCGCCAGCACCCGGGCATGGCCTACGTCCGGCCCGCGGTCTTCGCCTACCGCGACGGGCTGGACGACTTCGGCGACCGGTGGGCGCTGCTCGCCCGCGAGGCGGGCGCGAAGGAGCTCGCGAAGGACTCGTGGGGCCGGTCGCTGCTGGCCTGGAGCAGCGCGGGCCGCGAGCGTCGCGCGCAGCTGCGCAACGTCCGCGACACCGCCCGCAACGGTGCCTACAAGGGGATGTCCGGGGCGCTGCGGACCGCGGTGAAGATCAACTCGCTGCGGGGATGATCCCGGCGCGCGGCGGGTATCCCCCGGCGTGCGACTGACCAGGGCGATCCCGTACCGCGGCGGCCTCACCCGTCGTCGTCGGGGGCGGGGGTTCAGCTACCACGACGCGACCGGCGCCGCCGTCGCCGCGCCGGTGCGGGCCCGGATCGAGGAGCTGGTGATCCCGCCCGCCTGGCGGGACGTGTGGATCTCCGAGCGGGAACGCGACCACATCCAGGCCGTCGGCTACGACGACGCGGGCCGCCGCCAGTACGTCTACCACCCGCGCTGGCACGCCGACCGCGACACCGAGAAGCACGACCGCGTGCTGGAGCTCGCCCGCAGGCTGCCCCGTTTCCGTGAGCGCGTGCAGCGCGCACTCGACGGCCGCGGGACCGGCCGCGACCGGGTGCTCGGCGGGGCGATGCGCATCCTCGACCTCGGGGTGTTCCGTACCGGCGGCGAGCAGTACGCCGAGGAGAACGGCACCTTCGGGCTGTCGACGCTGCGCCGCGAGCACGTCCGGCTGCGCGGCGGCGGGTGCGAGTTCTCCTACACCGCCAAGGGCGGCATCCACCGGCGCGTCCGGATCCGCGACGACGGCCTGGTCCGCCTGGTCCAGGCACTGCGCCGGGCCCGCCCGGACGGCGACCGCTTCCTCGTCCACCGCGACGGGCGGCGCTGGCGCGAGATCCGCTCCGACGACGTCAACGACCACTTCCGGTCGCTCACCGACGCCGCGCACACCGCAAAGGACCTGCGGACCTGGAACGCCACCGTCGTCGCCGCGGTCGCGTTCGCCGAGCACGGCTCCGCCGGTGGCGCCGAGCTGTCCGCGACCGCGCTGAAGCGGGCCGAGGCCGCCGCGATGCGCCAGGTCGCCCGGGCACTGGGCAACACCCCGGCCGTCGCCCGCAGCAGCTACGTCGACCCGCGTGTGGTGCGGGCCTTCGAGGAGGGCCACACGGTCGCGGCCGGGCTGCGCCGCATCCCGCGCGGCGCCGACGAGCACCGCAGCCGGGTCGCCGTCGAACGGGCGGTGCTGCGTCTGCTCGAACGCCACAGCTGACCCCGCGGCCCGCCGGTGCCCGCCGGTCGGCGCATGATGGGGCCGTGGTGGCAGTCGAGGCGGGCCGGACGGAACGACGGGCCCGGGCGGCGGTGGCCCTGGTCTTCCTCACCAACGGCCTGGTCTACGCGAACCTGCTGCCCCGCTTCCCGCAGATCAAGGCCGATCTCGGCCTGTCCAACACCCAGCTCGGGCTGGCGGTGGCCGCGATGCCGTTCGCGGCGCTGCTGGCCGGGCTGACCGCGGGCCCGCTCATCGCCCGGTTCACCTCGGCGAGGGTGGCCTCGTTCGGGATGGCGGTGATCGCGCTCGGTGTCGTGCTGGTGGGGTTCGCGCCGTCCTGGGCGCTGTTCGCCACGGCGATGCTGCTGGTCGGGGCGTCCGACGCCGTCGTCGACGTCGCGCAGAACGCGCACGGCCTGCGGGTGCAGCGCCGCTACGGCCGGTCGATCCTCAACGGGTTCCACGCGCTCTGGTCGGTCGGGGCGGTCGCGGGCGGGCTGATGGGCTCGGCCGCCGCCGGGATCGGGCTGGCGCTGCCGGTGCACCTGGGGCTGTCCTCGCTGCTGTCGGTGGTGATCGCCGTCGCGGTGTACCCGCTGCTGCTGCGCGGCGACGACGGTGACGACCGCCCGGCCTCCGACGCGGTCGACGGTGCACCGCCGCGGCGGCCGTGGACCGGGCTCGGCCCCCGCACCGTGGCGCTGCTCGCCGTGTTCGGGCTGGTCGCGATCTCCGGCACCCTGGTCGAGGACTCCGGCGCCACCTGGGCGGCGGTGTACCTGCAGGGGCTCGGGGCCGGCGCGGCCGTCGCCGGCCTCGGGTTCGTGGCGCTGCAGGGCTGCCAGTTCGTCGGCAGGCTGATCGGTGACCGGATGGTCGACCGGTTCGGCCAGCGCGCGGTGGCCCGTGCCGGCGGTGGGCTGGTGCTCGCCGGGATGGGGCTCGCGCTGGCGTTCCCGACGGTGCCCGGGACCGTCGCCGGGTTCGGTCTCGCCGGGTTCGGGGTGGCGACGCTCGTCCCGGCCGCGATGACCGCCGCCGACCACCTGCCGGGGCTGGCCCCGGGGACCGGGCTGACGATCGTCACCTGGCTGATGCGGGTGGGGTTCCTGGTGTCCCCACCGGTGGTCGGGCTGGTCGCCGACGCGACGTCGCTGCGGGTCGGGCTGCTGGTCGTCCCGGTGGCCGGGCTGGTCGTCGTGCTCGTCGCGGGGGTGCTGGCCGGTCGTCGCGCCCGGATGTGAGCGCCGGTCGACACGATCACGACGGGAACGGACAGGATCTCCGGTGCGTCTCGACACGAATCGGACGACCCCATAGCGTCACCGCGCATGACCTCCACCGTCCCGCCGGCGTCGCCGGGACCCGCACTCCGGTCCTCCCGCAAGGTCGCCACCGCCAGCCTGGTCGGCACCACCATCGAGTGGTACGACTTCTTCATCTTCGGCACGGCCGCGGCCCTGGTGTTCAACCGGGTGTTCTTCCCGTCGGTCGACCCCGTCACCGGAACCCTGTCCGCGTTCGGCGCGTTCGCCGTCGGGTTCATCGCCCGCCCGCTCGGCGGGGCGGTGTTCGCGCACTTCGGCGACAGGGTCGGCCGTAAACCGATGCTCGTCTACTCGCTGCTCCTGATGGGCGCGGCGACCGTCGGGATGGGGCTGCTGCCCGGCTACGACACGCTCGGGGTCTGGGCTCCGGTCCTGCTGGTGACGCTGCGGTTCCTGCAGGGGTTCGGCGTCGGCGGCGAGTGGGGCGGTGCGGCGCTGATGGCCGTCGAGCACGCCCCGTCGCACCGGCGCGGGTTCTACGGCAGCTGGCCGCAGGTCGGCGTGCCGCTCGGCCTGGTGCTGGGGACGGCGACGTTCGCGGTGCTGTCCGCGACGCTGACCGACGAGCAGTTCCTGGCGTGGGGCTGGCGGGTGCCGTTCCTCGCCAGCATCGCGCTGATCGCGGTCGGGATGTGGATCCGGCTCGGCGTCCACGAGTCGCCGGTGTTCCGGAAGGCGATGGACGAGAAGGCCGCGAACCGGATGCCGGTGCTGGAGGCGCTGCGCACCTACCCGAAGGAGATCCTGCTCGCCGCCGGGTCGTTCCTGGCGACGAACTCGACGTTCTACGTCTCCTCGGTCTGGCTGGTCACCTACGCGACGCAGTCCCTGTCCTACGACCGCACGACGATCCTCGCGGCGAACTCGGTGCTGTCGCTGTCGGACATCCCGCTGATCATGGCGTTCGGTCTGCTGTCGGACCGGATCGGGCGTCGTCCGATGTTCGTCGGTGGGATGGCGCTGCTCGCGGTGTTCGCGGTGCCGTACTTCTGGCTCGTGTCGACCGGCAGCATCTGGCTGTTCCTGCTGGGCGGGCTGGTCGTGCAGGTGGCGCGCTCGGCGGTGTACGGGCCGCAGTCGGCGTTCTTCGCCGAGCAGTTCTCCACCAGCATGCGGTACTCGGGGGCGTCGCTGGCCTACCAGATCGCGTCGATCCTGGGCGGTCTCGCGCCGCTGCTGTGCACCGCGCTCGTCGCGCTGACCGGGTCGCTCTACGCCGTCGCCGGCTACGTCGTCGGGATCGCGCTGGTGTCGATGGTCTGCTCGTGGCTGATGACCGAGACGCTGCGGTCGGGGCTGCGCGAGAACACCGCCGCCGTCGCCCGGACCTGACCCCTACCGTCCGCCGGTCGCGGTCACCGGCGTGCCCCGTCCGCGGGCACGCCGGGCCGCGACCAGGTCGGTGACCCCGAGCACGAGGGCCAGCGCCACCAGCCCGACGGTGATGAGCAGGCCGTGCGAGATGGCGTCCGCCCAGTCCCCGCCGGACGCGGTGAGCCTGCCGAAGAACACCGCGCCGACCGCGGACAGCCCGATCGCCGTCCCGATCCGCTGCCCGGTCTGCAGCACCCCGCCCGCGGTGCCGCCGGAGGTGTGCGGGATCTCCGACAGCGCGAGGGTCTGGTTCGGCGCGATCACCAGCCCTCCGCCCGCCCCGGCGAGCAGCAGCGGCCCGGCGATCGCGAGCCCGGTCCACGGGCTGTGCGCGGTCGCGGCCAGGACCAGGTCGGTGACGCCGAGCCCGACCATCACCGTCGCCAGCCCGACGACGATCATCGGCTGCCCGAACCGCGCCACCAGGCGCCCGCTGAGTGCGGAGGTGACGGCCGAGCCGAGCGCGAACGCCGTCATCGTCAGCCCGGTCTGCAGCGGGGTGTAGCCCAGCCCGTTCTGCAGGTAGAGGGTGAGCACGAAGAAGATCGAGGTGAACCCGGCGAAGTAGACGGTGCCCAGCGAGGCCCCGACGGCGTAGCTGCGGGTCCGCAGCAGCGCGAAGTCGATCAGCGGGTGCCCGTGGACGCGCTTGGCCCGACGCTCCCACGCCACGAACGCCACCAGCGCCGCGACCGAGACCGCCACCAGCCACCACGGCGCCGACGCCGGGTCCCGCTCGGCGAGCACCAGCGGCAGCATCAGCGCGACGACGCCGACGCCGAGCAGCACCGAGCCGCCCAGGTCCAGCGGGCGCCGCTCCCCCGTGGTCACGGTGTCGGCGGGCAGCAGCCGGAACGCCGCGACCAGCGCCGCGGCGCCGATCGGGATGTTGATGAAGAAGACCCAGCGCCAGCCGTCGGCGTCGCCGGCCCAGGCCAGCAGCAGCCCGCCCAGCAGCGGGCCGACCGCGGTCGAGATCCCGACGACGGCGCCGAACATGCCGAACGCGGTGCCCCGCTCCGGGCCGCGGAACAGGTCCTGGATGAACCCGACGACCTGCGGGGACAGCAGGCCGGCCGCGACGCCCTGCACCAGCCGGACCGCGACGAGCACCTCCGGGTTCGGGGCGAACCCGGCGACCGCGCTGGTCAGGGTGAACAGGGCGAGGCCGGTGACGAACATGCGACGGCGGCCGCGGTCGTCACCGAGACGCCCGGACGCGACCAGGACCAGGCCGAACGTCAGCGCGTAGCCGGACACGATCCAGGACAGCTGCGCCGCCGAGGCCCGCAGGCCGGCCTGCATGGCGGGCAGCGCGACGTTCACGATGCTGACGTCGAGCAGGCTCATGAACCCGGCGACCAGGCAGACCGACAGTGCCCGCCAGCGTCGCGGGTCGGGGGTGTACGCCTCGGGCGCGGTGCGGTCGTCGCTCACAGTCCCTCATTCCGCGTCCTGGCGATGCGGGCCGCAACTCGAACCCGGGTCCTGCGGACACGCGTCACATCGTGTGAACTCACCGGCATGTGGACCGAAGAGATCGGGAACCGGTCGTGAGGGGCGCCGAGGCGCTGGTCGGGTCGCTCACCGCGGCCGGGGTCGACGTGTGCTTCATGAACCCGGGGACCTCGGAGATGCACTTCGTGCAGGCGCTCGACGCGGTGCCGGAGATGCGCGGGGTGCTGGCCCTGTTCGAGGGCGTCGCGACCGGTGCCGCCGACGCCTACGCGCGCATCGCCGGGAAGCCGGCGGCGGTGCTGCTGCACCTCGGGCCGGGGCTGGGCAACGGGCTGGCGAACCTGCACAACGCGCGCCGGGCCGGGACGCCGCTGTTGTGCGTGGTCGGCGGGCACGCGACCGACCACGTCCGCTTCGACGCGCCGCTGGAGTCCGACATCACCGCGGTGGCGCGGACCGTGTCCGGGTGGGTGCACACCAGCGGCGACGTCCGCGACGTCGCCGCCGACGCGATGCGCGCCCTCGCCGCGACCGGCGAGCGCGGCGGGCAGGTCGCGACGCTGGTGCTGCCGGCCGACGTGTCCTGGTCGGAGGGCGCGTCGCCCGCCCCGCCGCTGCCGGCCGCCGGGCCGTTCCCCCCGGACCCCTCGCGGGTCGCCGCGGCCGCCGACGCCGTCCGCGCGCCCGGTGCGACGCTGCTGCTGGGCGGGCCCGCCCTGAGCGCCGCGGGGGTCGACGCCGCCGGGCGGATCGCCGCGGCCACCGGGGCCCGGCTGCTCGTGGAGACCTTCCCCCGGTGCTGGGAGACCGGCGCCGGCCGGACCCGCATCGACAAGCTCGCCTACTTCGCCGAGCAGGCGATCGCGCAGCTGGACGGCACGTCGTCACTGGTGCTGGCCGGGGCGCGGTCGCCGGTGTCGTTCTTCGGCTACCCGGGCGTGCCCGGGGACCTGGTGCCCGAGGGGGCCGCCGTGGTGGGGCTGGCCGACCCGGCCACCGACGCGACGGCCGCGCTGGAGGCGCTCGCCGACGCCGTCGCCGGCGACGCGGCCCCCGCGCTCGCCCCGCACGAGGCGCCGGAGCCCGCGCCGGGGGCGCTCGACGTGCGGGGGCTGTGCGCCGCCGTCGCCGCGACGCTGCCGCAGGACGCGATCGTGGTCGACGAGGCGCTGACGGCGGCGGCGTCGCTGGCGATGTCGTTGCAGACCGCGCCGCGACACACCCAGATCGCGCTGACCGGTGGCGCGATCGGGATGGGGCTGCCCGCCGCGGTGGGTGCCGCGGTCGCCGCGCCGGACCGTCCGGTGGTGGCGGTGCAGGCCGACGGCAGCGCGCTCTACACCGCCCAGGCGCTGTGGACGATGGCCCGCGAGCGGCTCGACGTCACCGTCGTGCTGATCAACAACGCGGCGTACTCGATCCTGCGGGTGGAGCTGGCCCGCACGGGGGCCGGGGAGGCGGCGCACTCCGGGCGGGCGGGCCGGATGCTGGACCTGTCCGACCCGACACCGGACTTCACCGCACTCGCGACCGGGCTCGGGGTGCCCGCCGAGCGGGTCACCACCACCGAGGGCCTGCTCGACGCGCTGCGGAGGGCACAGGCCGAGCCGGGCCCGCACCTGGTCGAGGCGATCGTCCCCGCCCTGGGTTGAGCCCTCCCGTCCGGAGGGCGCGGCCGGGCCGCGCGGTCCGGCCCGCCCCGGCGTCCGGCCGGTCGGCGCCGGCCCGCGCGGCCGGACGCCGCGCGGGCCCGCGGTGCGCCGCACGGGTTCTTCCCCGTGCCGGCGCACCCGGAACCCGCGCGGCGCGGCGTCAGAGGGACAGCAGGCGGTCGAAGAACTCGCGGTAGCGGGTGAGCGCCTGGCGCAGGTCCTCGGTCGAGGCGTCGTCGCGGGAGAACTGGGCCTCCAGGTCGTCGCGCTGACGACGGAACAGCGACTCCATCTCGTCGAGGATCTCCCCCACCAGCGCGTTCGCCCCGTGGACGGCGCGGCGGGGCTCGTCGACGAACTCGCCCTTCAGCGTCGACCAGCGGTCCTGGTACTCGCGGGCCCGGTCGGCCGGGAGCAGCGACGAGCCGCCGGTGGCGGGGTCGGTCGCCGCCGGGTCGGCCCCGGGTCCGGTCGCGCCGCTCCGCGGGTCACCGGGGTCGCGCAGGTCGTCGTGCCCGCGGCCGGGTGTCGCGTCGTGGTGACGGCCGCCGGGCGCGCTGTCCTCCCGTACCGGTGCGCCACGGGTGGTCGCCGCGGCGGCCACGCCGGCCGCCGTCCCGCCTGCGGCCGCGGCGGTCCCGGCACCGCCCGCGGAGCCGGGCGCCGCGTCGTGGGGCGGTGCGCCCGTCCCCGGTGCGACGTTCCCGACACCGCCGCCGGGCGGGACCCCGCCCGCGTCGGCCGGTCCGCGGCCGCCCGCCGCCGCGGGGTCGCCGAGGGTGTCGTGCCGTCCGGCCGGGCCGGCGTCGCGCGGGTCGGCAGCCGGTGCGCCCGGGCCACCGTGGGGGTCGCCCCCGGGCAGGTGCCCGCCACGGGGGTCGGCACCGCGCGGGTCCGCGCCCGGTACGTCCCCGCCACGCGGGTCGCCACCGCGCAGGTCGCCGCCCCGCGGGTCCCCGCCTCGGAGGTCCCCGCCGCGCGGGTCGCCGTCCCGGGGGTCCACGCCGCGGGGCCCACCGGCACCCGGGTCGGTGCCGAGCGGGCCGGCGCCGCGGGGGTCACCGGCCCGCGGGTCCCCGCCGGGGTCACCGGCACGTGCGGCCCGCGGGTCCCCGCCGGCCGCACGGTCCTCGGCCAGTCGTCCACCGGGGGCGTCGCCCGGCCCGGCCCCGGGGCCCGCCAGCGGCGGGGCGTCCGGGTCGCCGTGGCGCCGGCCCGGGACGCCCGCGTCCTGCTCGGCCGTGCCCGCCGCCTCACGGCGCTCCCAGCCGGCGTCGCGCTCGTCCTCGCTGCGGCCGGTGAAGGCGTCCTTGATCGAGTCGGCCAGTCGGGCCGCCTTGCTGCTGCCCTGGTGCTCGCTCATGCCGTGGTCTCCCGTCGGGTGTCCTGGTCCGGTCCGCCATGGCGGTGGCGGCCGTCGTTCTCGGGACGGCCACCGGAACCGGTGCCGTCGCCGTCGTCGAGCAGGGCGTCGATCAGCGCGCGGTAGCTCGTGACCGCGTGCCGGAGGTCCTCGGTCCCGGCTCGCCCGGCGGAGTGCTCACGGGAGATGGCCCGCGCCTCGCGGTAGCGCTGCGTGACGACCGGGTAGGCGACGGACAGGTCCTCCTCACGGCGGTCGACGTCCTCGGCGGGGTATCCGCGGGCCGCCATGACGTCGGCGACCAGCGCGTCGGCGTCGTGCACCGCCCGGGACGGGTCGTCGACGAAGCCCTCCTGCACCTGCTGCCACCGGCGGCGGTAGCCGTCGCGCTCCTGCGGGTCGAGGGATCGCAAGGTCAGCGCGTCGTGGCGCTTGCGACGCTGCGCGAGTTCCTTCTCCGCGTCGCGGGGGTCGTCCGCGTCGCGGACGGTGCGCTCGTACTCGGGTCCGAACTGGTCCCGGAGCTCGGCAGAGC
This sequence comes from Pseudonocardia sp. 2-7, assembly GCF_056341085.1. Lineage (NCBI taxonomy): Bacteria > Bacillati > Actinomycetota > Actinomycetes > Pseudonocardiales > Pseudonocardiaceae > Pseudonocardia > Pseudonocardia sp. 2-7. Next base: position 2,296,816 of record NZ_CP094507.1, on the reverse strand, counting down.
GACGACGGCGCAGCATCGTCGCGGCGGCCACGGCGAGTACGGCGACGACGATCACCACCACGGCGACGACGACGATGATCGTTGTGATGTCGGTCATAGCGCGGGATACCCGATCGCGCGAGCCGGAAACACGGAGCGTGGTTGTTGATCACGAATGGTGATCACTGAATCGACTTGACCTGCACCGGGGTTTAGGGAGCAGGGTGGCGCCGTGGTCGAGGCGCGGACGGACGGGACGGGGGTCTGGTCCCACGGGCGCGCCCCGACCACCGTCGGCATCCTGCTGCTGATCAGCCTGACCGCGTTCGAGGCGATGGGCGTCGGGACCGCGATGCCCGCGGTCGTCGCCGACCTGGGCGGGGTCGCCCGCTACGCCTGGCCGTTCGTGCTGTTCCTGGCCGCGGCGGTCCTCGGCACCGTCGCCGGCGGCCGCTGGTGCGACGTCCGGGGCCCGCGGGTGCCGCTCGTCGCCGCGCCGGTCCTGTTCGGGGCGGGCCTGCTGGTCGCCGGGTTCGCGACGACGATGACCGGGCTGCTCGCCGGCCGGGTCCTGCAGGGACTGGGCGCGGGGGCCCAGGGCGTCGCGGTGTACGTGCTCGTCGCCGAGGTGTACCCCACGCGGGCGCGCCCGGTGGTGTTCGGGCTGATCTCCTCGGCGTGGGTGCTGCCCGCGCTCGTCGGTCCCCCGCTGGCCGGACTGGTGACCGAGCACCTCTCCTGGCACTGGGTCTTCCTGGGACTGCTGCCGGTGGTGGGGCTGGCCCTGGTACTGGTCACCCCGGTGGTGCGCGTCCTGCGACCGCCCGCCGGACCGGCGGTGGGCGGCCACGGGGCGGGCCTGGTCCCCGCGGCACTCGGTGCCGCGGTCGGCGTCGCCGGGCTGAGCTGGGCGCTGGAGAACCTCGACCCCGGCGGCGCGGTGGCCGGCGTCGTCGCCGTCGCGGCGCTGGTGCCCTCGCTGCGCAGGCTGCTGCCCCGCGGGACCGTCCTCGCGCGCCCGGGCGTCGCCGCGGTCGTCGCGGCCCGCGGCCTGGTCGCCGCGGCGTTCTTCCCGGTCGTGTCGTTCCTGCCGCTGGTGCTCACCGCGACGCACGGCTGGTCGCTGACCGCCGCTGGGACGCCGCTGATCGTCGCCTCGCTGGGCTGGTCGGCGGCGGCCGCCTGGCAGGCCCGCCGGCCCGGCAGCGACCGCTCGGTGATGCTGCGCGCGGGGTTCGCGACGATCGCCGCGGGCCAGCTCGCGCTGGTCCCGGTCGCCGCGGGACTGCTTCCGGGCCGGCTCGCCGTCGGGTTCTGGGGCGTGTCGGGGCTCGGGATGGGTGTGGCGTTCTCCGCGATCGCCTACCTGACCCTCGCCCACTCCGACGCCCACGACGTCGGCTCGCACTCCTCGGCGGCCCAGCTGCTCGACCAGCTGGCGACGGCGGCGTTCGTCGGCCTGGGCGGCGCGCTGCTGGTGGCGCTGCCGTCACCGGCCGTCGCGCTGCCGGTGCTGCTGGTCGTGGTCGCGGTGCCCGCGGTCGCCGGTGCACTGACCGCGTCGCGCACGCGGGTACCGGGGCCCTGAGCCTCAGATCCCGGACGGGCGGGCGAGCAGCTCGGCCACGGCGGCGTCGATGAAGGCCGTGTCGACCGGGTTCCTCCCGCCGCCGGCGAAGTGGCCCCACACCCCGGGGATGACCCGCAGCTCGGTGCCGGCCCGCATGTGCGACACCGCCCAGGCCTCGTCCTCGGGCGGGAAGTACAGGTCCTTCTCCGCGGGCATGACGATCGCCGTCGCCCGGATCGAGGCCAGTGCCTCCTCGGTCGAGCCGGCGCCCGGGGTCGCGCCGACATCGCCGTGCCACCAGGTGTCGAGCATGGTCAGCAGGTTGTTCGGGTCACGACCGTCGAGGAAGAAGCCCTCCCAGAAGTCGACGACGAAGTCCTCCAGTGAGGTGTTGCCCAGCCGGCGCCACTCCTCGTCGCGGTAGAACGCCTGGGAGAAGCCCCAGCCGGCGTAGATCCGGGCGAACGCGCGCAGCCCCTGCGCCGGCGGGACCGTATAGCGGCCGCCGTCGAACCCCACCGCGGCCATGAGCGCGGCACGCAGCGAGTCGAGGAACACCTGGTTGTGCGGCGCGGTCCGCGGCGACCCGCAGAACGGCAGGATGCGCTGCACCATCTCGGGGTGGCTGACCGCCCACTGGTAGGTCTGGCCCGCGCCCATCGACCACCCGAGCACCAGCGGCAGCGTGCTGATCCCGAAGCACTCGGTGACGAGCCTGTACTGGGCCTCGACGTTGTCGCGCACCCGGATCGGTGGGAACGACGGGCCGTCGTGCGGCACCGGGGCGTTCGACGGCGACGTGGACAGCCCGTTGCCCAGCATGTTCGGCACGATGACGAACCAGCGGTCCGGGTCGAGCGCCATCCCCTCACCGATCAGCCACTCGTTGTCCCAGTGCCGCCCGGAGTACCAGGTCGGGTAGAGGATCGCGTTGTCCTTCGCCGCGTTCAGCTCGCCGTAGGTGCGGTAGGCGATCCGGGCCGGGCGCAGCGTCCGCCCGCAGTCGAGCGTGAGGTCGTCGATCTCGAAGACCTCGTAGGGCTCGTCGCGGCCGTAGCGGGGCCGGGCGGTGGGCTCGGGCACGGGGATCCTCCGGGAGCGGCGACGGTCGACAGATGGTTTCCCAGGAAATATGTTCCTGGGAAACCATCGGTGTCAAGGCCGGAGGGTCCCGCGGCTCAGCCGTCTCCCTCGATGTCGCCCTCGGACTCCAGGTAGGCCTGGCGCAGCGCGTCCAGCGTCGCGGACTCCGGGCTCTCCCAGAGACCACGGTCGACGGCCTCCAGCAGCCGCTCGGCCATGCCGTGCAGCGCCCACGGGTTGGACTCGGCGAGGAACTTCCGGTTGTCCGGGTCCAGCACGTACTCGGCGGTCAGCGTCTCGTACTGCCAGTCCGCGATGACGCCGGTGGTGGCGTCCCAGCCGAACAGGTAGTCGACGGTCGCGGCCATCTCGAACGCGCCCTTGTAGCCGTGCCGGCGCATCGCGGCGATCCAGCGCGGGTTGACCACGCGGGCACGGAAGACCCGGGCGGTCTCCTCGTGCAGGCTGCGGGTACGCACCGCCTCCGGACGGGTCGAGTCCCCGACGTAGGCGGCCGGCGCGGTACCGGTCAGCGCGCGCACCGTGGCGACCATGCCGCCGTGGTACTGGTAGTAGTCGTCGGAGTCGGCGATGTCGTGCTCGCGGGTGTCGATGTTCTTCGCCGCCACCGCGATCCGCCGGTAGGCGTTCTCCATGTCGTCCCGGGCGGGGACGCCGTCGAGGCCGCGGCCGTAGGCGTAGCCGCCCCAGGTGGAGTAGACCTCGGCGAGGTCGGCGTCACCGCGCCAGTCACGGGAGTCGACGAGCTGCAGCAGCCCGGCGCCGTAGGTGCCCGGCTTGGAGCCGAAGATCCGGGTGCGGGCGCGACGGTCGTCGCCGGTGCGCTCGCGGTCGGCGTCGACATGGGCGCGGACGTAGTTCTGCTCCGGGGTCTCGTCGAGCTCGGAGACCAGCTTCACCGCGTCGTCGAGCAGGGCCAGGACGTGCGGGAACGCGTCGCGGAAGAAACCGGAGATGCGGACCGTGACGTCGACGCGCGGGCGGCCGAGCTCCGCGAGGTCGATGACCTCCAGGCTGCGCACGCGACGGCTCGCGTCGTCCCACACCGGGCGGACGCCGAGCAGGGCGAACACCTCGGCGACGTCGTCGCCGGAGGTCCGCATCGCGCTGGTCCCCCACACCGACAGGCCGACGCTGCGCGGGTACTCGCCGTGGTCGGCCCGGTAGCGCTCGACCAGCGACTCGGCCATCGCCTGCCCGGTCTCCCAGGCCAGCTTCGACGGGACCGCCTTGGGGTCGACGGAGTAGAAGTTCCGCCCGGTCGGGAGCACGTTGACCAGCCCGCGCAGCGGCGAGCCGGACGGGCCGGCCGGGATGAACCCGCCGTCGAGGGCGTGCAGCACCCGGTCCAGCTCGTGCGCGGTGGCGTCGAGCCGGGGCACGACCTCCTCGGCGGCGAAGCGCAGCACCGCCGTGACCGCGTCCACGTCGACGCCCGGGAGCCCCCCACCGGTGCCCCCAGGGGAACTCTCGTGGCTTAGAGCGCTACGAGAGTTCCCCTGGGGGCCACCGGGGACGGGGGCCAGGTGCTCGGCGACCACCGCGTCGACGGCGTCGGGGACCCAGGAACGGGATTCCATCGCGGCGCACAGGGCACGGGCGACGGTCTCGACGGTGTCGGTGCGGGTGTTCGACTCCGAGCCGTCCTCGACCAGGCCGAGCGCCTGGCGCAGACCCGGCACGGACTGCTCGCCGCCCCACATCTGCCGGGCGCGCAGCACCGCGAGCACCAGGTCGACGCGCTGCTCCCCGGCCGGTGCCTGGGCCAGCACGTGCAGGCCGTCGCGGATCTGCACGTCCTTGATCTCGCACAGCCAGCCGTCGACGTGCATCAGCATGTCGTCGAAGACGTCCTCGTCGGGACGCTGCTCCAGTCCGAGGTCCTGGTGCATCTGGGCCGCGGTCATCAGCGTCCAGATCTGCTGGCGGATCGCGGGCAGCTTCGCCGGGTCGAGCGCGGAGATGTTCGCGTGCTCGTCGAGCAGCTGCTCCAGCCGGGCGATGTCGCCGTAGGACTCGGCGCGCGCCATCGGCGGGATGAGGTGGTCGACCAGGGTGGCGTGCGCCCGGCGCTTGGCCTGGGTGCCCTCCCCCGGGTCGTTGACGAGGAACGGGTAGACCAGCGGCAGGTCGCCGAGGACGGCGTCGGTGCCGCAGGAGGCCGACATGCCCAGCGTCTTGCCGGGCAGCCACTCCAGGTTGCCGTGCTTGCCGATGTGCACGATCGCGTGCGCGCCGAACCCGCCCTCGGACTCGGGCGCGGCCAGCCAGCGGTAGGCGCCCAGGTAGTGGTGCGACGGCGGCAGGTCCGGGTCGTGGTAGATCGCGACCGGGTTCTCCCCGAACCCGCGGGGCGGCTGCACGATCAGCGTGACGTTGCCGCGGCGCAGTGCCGCGACGACGATGTCGCCGTCCGGGTTCTGCGAGCGGTCGACGTAGTGCTCGCCCGGCGCCTCGCCCCAGTGCTCCTCGACGCCGGACCGGAAGTCCTCGGGCAGCGTGTCGAACCAGCTGCGGTACGTCGCGGCGGAGATCCGGACCGGGTTGCCGGCGAGCTTGTCCTCGGTCAGCCAGTCCGGGTCCTGCCCGCCGGCCTCGATCAGGGCGTGCATGAGCGCGTCGCCGTCGCCGGCCTCGACGCCCGGGAACGCCGCCTCGCCCTCGGTGGCGACCGCGTAGCCCGCCGCGGCCATCGTCCGCAGCAGCGCCACCGTGGACGCCGGGGTGTCCAGCCCGACCGCGTTGCCGATCCGCGCGTGCTTGGTCGGGTACGCCGACAGCATCAGCACGATCTTCTTGTCCGCGTTCGGGACACGGCGCAGCGTCGCGTGCTTCACCGCGATCCCGGCGACCCGGGCGGCCCGCTCGTCGTCGGGGACGTAGACCGACAGGCCGTCGGCGTCAGTCTCCTTGAACGAGAACGGGACGGTGATCAGCCGGCCGTCGAACTCCGGCACGGCGACCTGGGTGGCGACGTCGAGCGGGGACATCCCGTCGTCGTTGGCCTCCCAGGTGGCGCGGGAGCTGGTCAGGCACAGGCCCTGCAGGATCGGGACGTCGAGCGCGGCCAGCTCGGTGACGTCCCACTCCTCGTCCTCGCCGCCGGCCTGGGCGCCTGCGGGCTTGGTGCCGCCCGCGGCGAGCACGGTGACGACCATGGCGTCGGCCCCGCGCAGCCGCTCCAGCAGCGCGGCCGGGGCCTGGCGCAGCGACGCGCACCAGATCGGCAGCGCGCGGGCGCCCTTCGCCGCGATCTGCTCGCAGAGCGCCTCGATGTAGCGGGTGTTCCCGGCCAGGAACTGGGCGCGGTAGAACAGCACCGCCACCGTCGGTCCGTCGACCTCCGTGCCGGGCAGGGACAGCTCGCCCCACTCGGGCAGCTCCACCGGCGGCGCGAACCCCTCGCCGGTGAGCAGCACCGTGTCGGACAGGAACGCGTGCAGCTGCGCCAGGTTCTCGGTGCCGCCCTGCGCGAGGTAGGTGTGGGCCTGCGCCGCGACGCCCGCGGGCACCGAGGACAGCTCCATCATCTCCGCGTCCGGGGCCATCTCCCCGCCCAGGCAGACCAGCGGCGTCGCGCGGGCCCGCAGCAGGTCCAGCCCCTCCTCGAAGTAGCGGTACCCGCCGAGGACGCGGACGACGACGACGTCGGCCGCGTCGGCCATCTCCGCCAGCTCGTCGTGGGTGACCCGGTTCGGGTTCGCGAGGCGGTAGTCCGCGCCCGAGGACCGGGCCGAGAGGAGGTCGGTGTCCGAGGTGGACAGCAGCAGGATCACCGGACGGCTCCGGGGGCGGCGTGGGCGCGCGTCATCGACGTACCTTCCTCGGGATCCTCGTCCCGGGTGGGGTGGCGCGGCGAACGGGCGCAGTGTCTGGCTCCCCCTCGCCGGGGCGAGGGGTCACAGTGGCGGGACCGCGCCGGACTCGCACCGGCTTCCTGGGGTTCCGCTCGCCGTCTTCGGTTGTCGTGAGTCACCATCGGTGGCGCCACCGGGTCACGTCAAGGAGCGCTCGACCAGGGTGGTGATCCGCACGTGCGACGGCGTGGCGGGGGCCGAGCCGAAGCCGAACCGGACCGGCGGGACGACCGCGGCCAGCCCGCCGCAGTCGCCGTCGTCCCAGCGGGCCCAGGCGGCGGCGACCCTGTGCAGGTCGCGGGCCCCGTAGTACTCGCGCCGGCCGCCGCCGGCACTGCCGACGGTCCGTACCCCGGGCACGGCCCTGCGGGCGATCGGGTCGATCACCCGCAACCACCAGGGGTGCACCGCGAGCGGTCCCGGGACCGCGCGCAGCAGCCTGCCGAGCAGCGGGCGGCCGCCGATCCGCCAGCTCACCTCCAGCGGGCCCGCCACGACCCGTCGCCGGTCGTCGTCGACGGTGTGGGTCACCGGCACGACCCGGACCTCGTCGAAGGTGTAGGTGGCCGAGACGAACTCCGCGACCTCCTCGCTCGGGGCGAGCAGGGTGCGGTGCCCGTCGGCGGACTCGGTCATGACGTCGGTGAACGACCCCAGCGGGGTGTCCGGCCAGTGGCCGACCACGATCCGTCTGCCCGAGGTCGTGCCCAGCCCGCAGATCCAGCCGTCGAAGCGGTCCAGGACGGGGGATCCGGCGGTGGGCACCCCGCCATCAGAGCCGATCGGCGCCGTTCCCGCCCGGGGAGACCCCGTCCGTACCGGCCCGTCCGAGGTCACGGGCCTGCAGGGCGAGCCACAGCTGGTGGCGGTCCTGGGCCGCGGACAGGCGTCGTCCGCTGACCTGCTCGGCCGCGGTGATCCGGTTCCGCACGGTGTGCCGGTGCACGCCCAGCGCGGTCGCCGTCGCCTCCCAGTGGCCGTTGTGCTCGACGAACGCCGCCACCGCGCGCAGCAGCGCGGGGCCGTGCGGGTCGGCGTCGCACGGGCCGAGGACGGCGTCGGCGAATCCGCCGAGCCGCGCGTGGCCGAGCAGGGCGAGCAGCATCCGGGCTGGTTGCGATCGTCGCGGCCCGCTCGCAACCCGCCCCGTCGACGACGGCGTCCGCACCGGCCGGGACCGGCGGGTGGGCGCCGCCGGGGCCGGGACGGAGGGACCCGGGCGGCGGCGCCCGAGCCGTCAGCCCAGCCGGGCCCCGTCCGCGGCGAACAGGTGGGTACGCGCCGGGTCCGGTGCCAGGTGCACCCCGGTGCCCCGCGCCGGGGGCCGGCGCCCGTCCACCCGGGCGACCATCGGGTGCTCGACGCCGTCGAGGCGGGTGCGGCCGTAGACGTAGGCGTCCGCGCCGAGCTCCTCGACCAGGTCGATCTCCAGGGGGATGCCGTCGTCGGCGAGGTGCAGGTCCTCGGGGCGGACCCCGAGGGTGACCGTGTCCCCCGCCCCGCGCGGCACCGCGACGTCGGCACCGCCCAGCCGGACGCCGTCCGCGGTCACCGGCAGGCTCAGCAGGTTCATCGCGGGCGAGCCGATGAACCCGGCGACGAAGGCGTTGGCCGGGCGGGCGTAGAGCTCGCCGGGGGCGGCGCACTGCTGCAGCAGACCGTCCTTGAGCACGGCCACCCGGTCGCCCATCGTCATGGCCTCGACCTGGTCGTGGGTGACGTAGACGGTGGTGACCCCGAGCCGGCGCTGCAGCGAGGCGATCTGGGTGCGGGTCTGCACGCGCAGCTTGGCGTCGAGGTTGGACAGGGGCTCGTCCATCAGGAACACCTGCGGCTGGCGGACGATCGCGCGTCCCATCGCGACGCGCTGGCGCTGCCCGCCCGACAGCGCCTTGGGCTTGCGCTCGAGGTAGGCCTCCAGGTCGAGGATGCGCGCGGCCTCGGCGACCCGGTGGGCGATCTCGGCCTTCGCGGTCCCCGCCATCCGCAGCGCGAAGCCCATGTTCTCGGCGACCGACATGTGCGGGTAGAGGGCGTAGTTCTGGAACACCATCGCGGTGTCGCGTTCCTTGGGGGCGACGCCGGTGACGTCGCGCTCGCCGATGCGGATGCGGCCGCCGTCGACGTCCTCCAGACCGGCGAGCATCCGCAGCGAGGTGGTCTTGCCGCAGCCCGACGGCCCGACCAGCACGAGGAACTCGCCGTCGGCGATCTCGAGGTCCAGGGCGTCGACGGCGGCCCGGGTCGACCCGGGGTAGCGCCGCGTCACCGCGTCGTAGGTCACGCCGGCCATGGTGGTGGTCCTTCCGGTGGGGGATCGGGCTCGCGGTACAGCGGCGGCCTGCGGTCGCGCAGGACGTGGTTGTGCGCGGTGAGGCGCTTGTCGCGGGCGGCGGCCGGGTCGAGCGTGGCCAGCAGCACGCCGGGCTCCCCCGGCGGCGGACCGCCGGGCCCGGCGAGCAGGTCCCCGTCGGCGCCTGCGATCACCGGCGCCCCGAACCAGGCGACCCCGCGCTCGGTGCCGCAGCGGTCCGCGGCCACCACGTGCACCCGGTACGCCCCGGCGACGGCGCGCACCTTCGCCACCTCCAGCGGGTGCTGCCCGCCGGGGGTCGGGCGCCACGGCCAGTTCACCGGCGCGGCGACGATCTCGGCGCCGTCCTGCGCGGCCCGGCGCACCCACTCGGGGAACTCCAGGTCGTAGCAGACCATCGGGGCGATCCGCCCGGCCGCGGTCGCGACCACCGGGGGTGCGGCGTCGCCGGGGGTGAACAGCGTGTGCTCGCGGTCCCAGAGGTGGACCTTGCGGTAGACCGCGCGGCGCACCCCGTTCTCGACGAGGACGGCGCTGTTGTACACGCGGCCGTCGTCGCCGAGCTCGGCGAACCCGGCGACGACGACGCAGCGCAGCTCCGCCGACAGGGCCGCGAAGCGGGCGATGGTGGGACCGTCGGCGGGTTCGGCGGCGGCCAGCGCCTCGGCGGCGTCGGCGAAGGCGTAGCCGCAGACGGTGAGCTCCGGCAGGACGACGAGCCGGGCCCCGCCGGCGACCGCCTCGCGCACCGCGCGCTCGGCGACCGCCGGGTCCGGGGCGTCGATCCGCGCCGGGATCCGGCACGCCGCCACCGTCACCGCACCGGCGGCACCCGGCACCACCGGTCCGGGCGCCGCCCCCGTCGGCCCCGTGGGTCCCGTCCGCGGCATCGGCCCGTCCTCAGTCGTCCTCGGCCGCGAACGCCAGCACGGCGGCCGGGGCGAGGTAGCCGTCGGCGTCGAGGACCCGGCCCCGGTCACGGGCACCGGCCACGACCTCGGGCGCCCACTGGTGCCGGACCCGGCCGTCGCCGCCGGTGACGACCAGCAGCTCACCGGTGCCGGGGGTGGCGGTCCGGCCGCCGTCGGCGTCGAGCGCGGTCATCGACCGCCAGGCGCCGGGCGGCACCGACAGGGTGTCCCGCGGGCCGAGCTCGACGGTGCGCGCGTCGTCGCCGGTGTTGAGGGTGACCGCCCAGTGCCCGGCCTTCACCGTCAGCACCTGGGTCGCGTCGTGCCGGTGGGTGAGCACGCCGTCCCCGGGCAGGGCGCGCAGCCACGCCAGCGCGAACCCGTGCGGGTCGAGCAGCCGCGGTGCCGCGGCCCGGCTCTCCGCGGTGCCCCAGCCGATGACCGGGGCGAGCTCGGCGCCACCGCCGGGCAGCCGCGAGCACAGGTAGGGCTCGGCGACCCACGGCCGGTCGGCGGCGTGCACCACGCGGCCGCGGAACTGCTCGGCGGTGTAGACGTCGAGCCGGTCGATCTCGGCCTGGTCCATCGGCCGGATCAGCGCGACGTCCTCGGGCAGCGGGTCCCCGGCGACGGTGTCGATGAGCCGGTTGTCCGCGGTGAGCCGGCCAGGAGCAGAGCCAGCACCGTCACGACGGCGGTGGTGATCCGGTGGGGGCGCACCGCACCATGAGAACCCACCCGTGTGGGCGGGGCCACTCCACCCGTCGTGGTGACCCGGCGGTGTGGCTGCTTGCCCCGGCCCATCCGGCTGTCGAGAGTCCCCGCCGTGCCCCGTGTCCTGTCCGTCCTGTTCGCCGCGGTGCTCGGCTGCGCCGTCCTGCCCGCGGCCGCCCTGCCCGCGGCCGCCGACGGACCGGGGCGCACGTTCGTCGCCGTGTCGGTCGCGACCGTGTGGACCTCACCGGACAGCCCGCGCCCGCGGGACCGGGCCGCCGTCGCCGCCCCGGCCGACCCGGCCGCGTGGATGGGGTCGATGAGCAGCGCGGACCGCCGCGAGCTCACCACCGCCTCGCGGACCCAGACCCAGGCGCTGCTCGGCGCCCCGGTGACCGTGACCGAGCGCCGCGACGGGTGGGCGCGGGTCGTCGTGCCCGGCCAGCCGTCGGGCAAGGACGGCCGCGGCTACCCCGGCTGGGTCCCCGCGGCCCAGCTCGTCGACGACCCCGCGTTCGGCGCGCTCGCCGCGGGGGCGCCCACCGGCACCGTCGACGGGGTCGCGACGGCCTGGCTGTACCGCGACCCGGCACGCACCGAACGGCTGCGCGAGGTCAGCGTGGGCACCCGGCTGCCGGTCGTCGGCGAGGCGGGCGACGCGGTCCGGGTCGCGCTGCCCGGCGGCGACCAGGCGTGGCTGACGGCGGGTGAGCTGCGCGGAGGGGCCCCGCCCTCCCCGACCGGGGAGGGTCTGGTCACGACGGCGCGGCTGTTCCTGGACCGTCCCTACCTGTGGGGCGGGCGTTCCGGGTTCGGCCCGGACTGCTCGGGGCTGACCGGGCTGACCTACGCCCTGCACGGCATCACCGTCGGGCGGGACGCCTCCGACCAGTCCCGCGGCGGGCGCCCGGTCGACGACCCCGCCGACCTGCGTCCCGGTGACCTGCTGTTCTGGAACTCCCCGGCGACGCACGTCGCGATGTACGCCGGCGACGGCACGATGATCGAGGCCTTCGACGCGGCCACCCCGGTCCGGGTGACCCCGGTGCGGTTCGACGCGGCCTACTCCGGTGCCCGCCGGTACCTGCCGTGACCTGAACACCTGACGAGGTGTGACCGCCGCCCCGGGCGGGTCCCCCCACCGGTCGTGGATGCCTACAGTGTCCGGCGTGCCGTCGCCGACCACCCGTACCCGCGCCGACGCCTGCCCCGGCGTCGTGTCGCCGCACGCGGCGGCGGACGGGGCCCTGGCGCGGGTCCGGCTGCCCGGCGGGACGGTCACCGCGGCGGCGCTGCGTGCGGTCGCGGCGCTGGCCCGCGACGCCGGCGACGGCGCCGTCCACCTGACCTCGCGCGGGAACCTGCAGCTGCGCGGCCTCGACCCGGCCGACCCGCGCCCGGTGGAGCGGCTGACGGCGGCCGGGCTGCTGCCGTCGAGGACCCACGAGCGGGTCCGCAACGTGCTGGCCTCCCCCCTGTCGGGGATCGACGGCGGCCTCGCCGACGTCCGCGGCCTGGCCACCGTGCTCGACCGCGGCCTGTGCGGGCGCCCCACGCTGTCGGCGCTGCCCGGCCGGTTCCTGTTCGCCCTCGACGACGGCCGCGGCGACGTCGCCGCCGAGCGCCCCGACCTGTGCTGGCGGGCGCGGGGCTCCGACGGGGGCGAGCTCGTCGTGGCGGGCGAGCCGACCGGCCTCTCCTGTCCCCCCGCCGAGGCCCCCGTGCTGCTGCTCGACGCGGCCGCGGCGTTCCTCGACCTGCGGGCCGCACACAGCGCCGACCCGGCCGCGCGGGCCTGGCGCGCCGCGGAGCTGCCCGGAGCCGCGACCGGGATCGCGGCCCGGCTCTCCGGCCGCTGGACGACGCCCGCGCCGGGACCCGGAGCCCGGTCCGCGGGCGACACCGGTGGTCGATCGGCACGTTCCCGCCGTGCGGAGGGCGGGAACGTGCTCGTCGGCGTGTCCGACGGCGGAGCACTGGGCGTCGCGCCCCTGCTCGGGCAGCTCTCGGCCGCGCAGCTCGACGTGCTGGCCGGTGAGGCCCCGGGGCTGCTGGTCACCCCGTGGCGCACCCTCGTGCTGCCCACCCCGGCAGCCGGTGCCGCCGACCGACTGGCCGGGGCGGGACTCGTCGTCGACCCCGGGCACCCCGCGCTGCGGGTGAGCGCCTGCGCCGGGTCGCCGGGCTGCGCGAAGTCCCTGGCCGACGTGCGTGCCCATGCGCTCGACCTCATCGGCCGGGGCGGCCCGCGGACGGGCGCGGGGCCGGACATGCTGCACGTCGTCGGCTGCGCCCGCCGCTGCGGCGCCCCGCACACCGCGCACCGCGACGCCGTGGCCACCGGGCCGGGCACCTACGTCATCGACGGACACACGATCACGACCGAGGAGCTCCGCTGAGCGGGTACGACTACATCACCGACGGCAACGAGATCTACCGCCGCTCGTTCGCGACGATCCGCGCGGAGACCGACCTCTCCGGGCTCCCGCCCGGCGTCGACGACATCGCCGTCCGCATGATCCACGCCTGCGGCCAGGTCGACCTCGTCGACGACATCGCCGCCTCCGACGGCGTCGTCGCGGCCGCACGCGCCGCGCTGCGGGCCGGTGCCCCGATCCTGTGCGACGCGATGATGGTCGCCTCCGGGGTGACCGCCGCCCGGCTGCCCGCGGACAACGAGGTGCTCTGCCTGCTGCGCGACGCCCGGGTGCCCGACCACGCGCGCCGGATCGGCAACACCCGGTCCGCGGCCGCGCTGGAGCTGCTCGCCGACCGCTTCGAGGGCGCGGTGCTCGCGATCGGGAACGCCCCGACCGCGCTGTTCCACGTGCTGGACCTCATCGACCGCGGCGACGCACCCCGCCCGGCCGCGATCATCGGCATCCCGGTGGGGTTCATCGGCGCCGCCGAGTCCAAGGCCGCCCTCGCCGAGCGGACCGACCTGGAGCACCTCGTCGTCCACGGCCGGCGTGGCGGGTCGGCGATCACCGCGGCGGCGCTGAACGCGTTGGCCCACGAGCAGGAGATCATCGCGTGAACGAGCGTGCGAGTGCCGCGCAGCAGCACAGCGTGACAGGCACCCTCTACGGCGTCGGCCTCGGTCCGGGCGACCCCGAGCTGACCACGATCAAGGCCGCCCGGCTCGTCCGCGACGCCGACGTGATCGCCTACCACTCGGCCCGGCACGGCCGCTCCATCGCGCGCCGGATCGCCGAACCGCACCTGTCGGGCACCGCGATCGAGGAGGCGCTGGTCTACCCGGTCACCACCGAGGCCACCGACCACCCCGGCGGCTACCAGGGTGCGATCGACGCGTTCTACACCGAGGCCGCCGCCCGGCTCGCCGCGCACCTCGACGCGGGCCGCGACGTCGTACTGCTCGCCGAGGGCGACCCGCTCTTCTACGGCTCCTACATGCACATGCACAAGAGGCTGGCCGGGCGCTACCCGACCGAGGTCGTCCCGGGGGTCACCTCGATCAGCGGCGCCGCCGCGGCGATCGGGCAGCCGCTGGTGGAGCGCGACGAGGTGCTCACCGTGCTGCCGGGCACGCTGCCCCGCGAGGAGCTCGCGAGGCGGCTCGCGGGCACCGACTCGGCGGCGGTGATGAAGCTCGGGCGCACCTTCACCACGGTCCGCGGGGCGATGGCCGACGCCGGCGTGCTCGACCGGGCCCGCTACGTCGAACGGGCCACGATGGAGGGCCAGCGGACCGGCTCGCTGTCCGACGTGGACCCCTCGGACGTGCCCTACTTCGCGATCGCCCTGGTCCCCGGTGAGGTCGCCGCCTCGGTGCCCGAGGAGGCCGTCGCGTCTGTCGTGGAGCCCGGAGGTGCGGCGGCCGAGGAGCGGTCGGTGCGCGGGCCGGGTGAGGTCGTCGTGGTCGGGACCGGTCCCGCCGGGCGGGACTGGCTGACCCCGCAGGTCGCCCGCGCCCTGTCGGAGGTGGACGACCTCGTCGGCTACGGCCCCTACCTGGACCGGGTGCCGCCGAACCCGCGCCAGGCCCGGCACGCCTCGGACAACAAGGTCGAGTCCGAGCGGGCGGCGCACGCGCTGGACCTGGCCGCGTCGGGGCGGCGGGTCGCCGTCGTCTCCGCCGGGGACCCGGGGGTGTTCGCGATGGCGACCGCGGTGCTGGAGGTGGCGGCGGAGCCGAAGTACCACGACGTCCCGGTCCGGGTGCTGCCCGGCATGTCCGCGGCGCAGGCCGTGGCGGCCGCCGTCGGTGCCCCGCTGGGGCACGACCACGCCCTGATCTCGTTGTCCGACCGGCTCAAGCCGTGGGACGTGGTCGCGGACCGGCTGCGTGCCGTGGCCGCGGCGGACCTGGCGATCGCGATCTACAACCCACGCTCGAGGGCCCGGCCGTGGCAGGTCGGCGCGGCCCGTGACGTGCTGCTGGAGCACCGTGCACCGGGGACCCCGGTGGTGCTGGGCCGCGACGTCGGCGGCGCCGGGCAGCGGATCGTCGTCACCACGCTGGGCCAACTGGACCCGGAGCAGGTCGACATGCGCACCCTGGTGGTGGTCGGCTCGTCGACGACCCGGGCGGTCGAGCGCGGCGGCACGACCGTCGTGTTCACGCCCCGGCACTACGGCCCCGGCGGCACGACGACCGACTGACCACATCCGCCGGTTGTCGACATCCTGACGGATGCCGGTTCCGCGCTAGCGTCACGCCGTGCAACTGCAGGTGCGGCGCTTCGGGCCCGACGACTGGGAGCCGGCCCGCGCGGCCCGGCTCGCCTCGCTTCGGGACGGCTTCGGTGAGGACAGCGACTTCTACCGCGAGCAGGCGTCCATGGAACCGGCCGCCTGGCGGCTGGTCCTGGCCGAGCACGTCCGCTTCGGCGCCTTCGACGGCGACCGGCCGGTCGGCACCGCCTGCTGGCGGACCGGTGACGACGGCGACGGGCAGCTCTACGGCATGTGGGTCCATCCCGACGCGCGCGGGACCGGGCTGGCCGACGCGCTCGTCGACGCCGTCGTCGCGGCCGCGCGCGAGCTCGGCTCGGCCACCCTGTCGCTGAAGGTCGAACCGGGCAACGCCCGGGCGATCGCCTTCTACCTCCGCACCGGGTTCGTCGCCGACGGCGACCCCGGCCCGGGGCTGGTCGTCATGACCCGACCCGTCTGACCGCGTCGGCGAGCCCCGGCAGGGCCGTCAGCCCGGTCAGGCCCGCTGGGAGGATCGCACCATGCGAGCAGTACGGATCACCGCGTTCGGCGCGCCGCCCGAGGTCGTGGACCTGCCGGACCCCACCCCGCCCGCGGGTGGGGTCGTCGTGCGGGTGGAGGCGACCGGGCTGTGCGCCAGCGACCGGTTCGCCTGGGCCGGGCACGACGGTGACGTGACGCTCCCCCACGTGCCCGGCCACGAGCTGGTCGGGCACGTGGTCGCGACCGGCGCCGGGGTCACCCGGTTCCGGGCCGGTGACCGGGTCACGACGCCGTTCGTCTGCGGCTGCGGTGCCTGCCCGGACTGCCGGGCGGGCCGCGCGCAGGTCTGCCCGCACCAGCAGCAGCCCGGGTTCACCCACGACGGGTCCTTCGCCGAGCTCGTCGCGCTGCACCACGCCGACCACAACCTGGTGCCGGTCCCCGACGACACCGACGCGGCCGGCGCCGCACTGCTCGGCTGCCGGGTCGCCACCGCGCACCGGGCGCTCGTCGGGCGCGGCCGGCTGACCTCCGGGGAGCGGGTCCTCGTGCTCGGAGCGGGTGGGGTCGGGCTGGCCGCGGTGCTGATCGCGTCGGCGCTGGGCGCCGAGGCGGTCGTCGCGGACCCCTCGCCCGCGGCGCGGGCCCGGGCGGTCGAGCTGGGCGCGGTCGCGGCGGTGGACACCGCGGACGGCCCGGACGCGGTGCGCGGGGCCGTCGGCGACGGCGGCGCCCGCCTCGCGGTCGAGGCCGCGGGCCGCGCGGACGCCCTGGACCTCGGCGTCCGGTCGCTGCGCAGGCACGGGACGCTGGTGCAGGTCGGTCTGCTCACCCGGGAGCCGGTGGTGCCGGTGCCGCTGATGATCGCGCACGAGCTGACCGTCACCGGCAGCCACGGCATGGCCGCGGCGGACTACCCGGAGCTGATGGCGCTCGTCGCCGACGGGCGGCTCGAC
Source organism: Pseudonocardia sp. 2-7 (assembly GCF_056341085.1). Classification (NCBI taxonomy): domain Bacteria; kingdom Bacillati; phylum Actinomycetota; class Actinomycetes; order Pseudonocardiales; family Pseudonocardiaceae; genus Pseudonocardia; species Pseudonocardia sp. 2-7. The sequence goes on along the minus strand of NZ_CP094507.1, from coordinate 2,280,248 downwards.
CCGGGCCGGCTGGTCACCCGGCGGACCGGGCTGGACGCGCTCGCCGAGGCGCTGGCCGCGGCTCCCGAGCCGGGCGGGATCCTCGTCGGCCTGCCCCGGGACCCGGCCGCGGACCGCTCGGCCCTCCCGGTGCAGCCGGTCCCCGGGTGATCAGTCCCCGAGCAGCCGGGCCAGCGCCGCGTCCACCGTGGGCTCCACCGCGACCCCGCCGGGCAGCGGCGGCCGGTCGACGACGAGGACCGGCACCCCGCGCTCCCGGGCGGCGGTGAGCTTCGGCGCGGTCGCCGCACCGCCGGAGTCCTTGGTGACCAGCACGTGCGGGACCACGGCCCCGAACAGGGCGCGCTCGTCGTCGAGGGCGAACGGGCCCCGGTCGAGCAGCAGCTCGTGCCGGGCGGGCAGCGGGCCGTCGGGCGGGTCGACCGCGCGGATCCAGAACGCCGCGTCGACAGCCGCGAAGTGCGCCAGTCCCCCGCGGCCGGTCGTCAGCAGGACCCGCCCGGCCGGACCGGGGAGCAGGCCGGGCAGCGCGGCCGCGGCGGCGGCGACCGAGGCGACCCGGTGCCACCGGTCCCCCGGCCCGGGCGTCCAGCCCGGCCGGCGCAGCACGACCAGCGGCACCCCGGTCCCCGCGCAGGCGGCGGCCGCGTTCGCGGTCATCGTCGAGGCGAACGGATGGGTCGCGTCGAGCACCGCCGCGACCCGCTCGGCGCGCAGGTGCGCGGCCAGCCCCGCGGCACCGCCGAAGCCGCCGATGCGGACCTCGCCGTCGGGCAGGGCCGGGCTGCGCACCGCCCCGGCCAGCGACGACACGACCCGGACGTCGTCCCGGCCGGCCAGCGAGGCGGCCGCGGCCCGGCCCTCGGTCGTACCGCCGAGGACCAGCACCGTGCGGGGAGCGCTCACACCCGTCAGGGTAGGGGGATGGCGATCACGACCGTGGTGTTCGACGTCAACGAGACCCTGTCGGACCTGACCCCGATGGGGGCCCGGTTCGCCGCGCTGGGCGCTCCGGAGGAGCTCGGGCCGCTCTGGTTCGCCGCGACCCTGCGCGAGGGCATGGCGCAGGCCACCGGTGGGGAGCTGACGCCCTTCGCCGAGCTGGCGACGGCGACCGCGGCCGGGCTGCTGCGCCGGCACGGCGTCGCCGACCCCGACGCGGGCGCGCGGCACGTCGTCGACGGCTTCCTGGAGCTGCCGGTGCACGACGACGTCCACGGCGGGGTCGCGGCACTGCGGTCCGCGGGGCTGCGGCTGGTGACGCTGTCGAACGGCGCCGCGTCGGTGGCCGAGCGGCTGCTCGGCGACCACGGCCTGCGCGAGCAGTTCGACGCGGTGCTGTCGGTGGAGGACGCCGGGATCTGGAAGCCGGCTCCCGCCTCCTACGCGTACGCGCTGCGGGCCTGCGGGGTCGACGCGGCCGAGTCGGTGATGGTCGCGGTGCACCCGTGGGATCTCCACGGCGCCGCCCGGGCCGGGATGGCGACGGCCTGGCTGGACCGCCACGGCGACACCTGGCCCGGGTACCTCACCCCACCGACCTTCACCGTCGGCGCGCTGCCCGAGCTGGCCGGCCACCTGGCCTGAGCCCGCGGGACGCCGGGAGCGGTGCCGTCCGGCCCGCTCCCGTCAGACCGCCGCCAGCACCGGCTCGAACGCGATCTCGGCCGCGCCGACCAGCGCGCCGTCGCGGCCGAGCGGGGAGACCGCGAGCCGGGTCCCGCCCGCGGCCCGGCTCACCAGGCTGCGCCGGCGCAGCTCGGACCCGATCCGCTCGACCACCGAGGGCGGCAGCGCGCCGAACAGGTCGCCCAGCACGACGAGCTCGGGGGCCAGCATGTTCACCACGGTGACCAGCCCGGCGGTCATCCACCCGGCGTAGCCCTCCAGCAGCCGGTCGGCCCGGCCCGGCACGACGGCCAGGTCGCGCAGCTCCGCGACGAGCACCCCGCGCGGGGTGTCCTCGGGCAGGCCGAGCGCGCGGCACAGCGCGGGCTCGCCGACCTCGGTCTCCCAGCAGCCGTGCGAGCCGCAGAAACACTCCCGCCCGTCCGGGCGGACCATGAGGTGGCCGAGCTCGCCGACGTAGCCGCCGGTGCCGCGCAGCGGCTGCCCGCCCGACACCACGCCGCCGCCGACGCCGACGTCGGCCGAGAGGTAGACCATGTCGGCGACGTCGCGGCCGATCCCGCGCAGGTGCTCGGCGAGTGCGCCGGCCTCCGCGTCGTTGGCGACCTGCACCGGCCGGGCGAGGACGGCGGCGAGCCGGGCCCCCAGCTCGACGTCGCGCCAGCCGAGGTTGGGCGCCTCGTGCACGAAGCCGTCGGAGCGCCGCACGACGCCGGGCACCGAGACCCCGACCGCCTGCTCGGCGACGCCCAGCTCGTCGCGCAGCAGGGCGGCGGACTCGGCGAGGTGGGTGATCACCTCGCCGGGCAGCCGGGTGGTGCGGTGCAGGTTCCAGCTGTGCCGGCCCAGGATCTGGCCGCCGATGCCGACCATCGCCAGCGCGACCTGCTCGACCCGGATGTCGACGGCGAGCACCACCGCCGCCTGCGGGTCGGGCAGCACCAGCAGCGACGGCCGCCCGGCCCCGGAGCGCTGGGCCGGGACGGCCTCGGTGACGACGCCCGCCTCGGCGAGCCCGTCCACCACCGCCTTGATCGTGCTGCGGTTGAGGCCGAGCTCGCCGGCCAGCGTCGCGCGGGTGCAGGGACCCTCGACGTGCAGCCGGCGCAACAGGACGGCCCGGTTGTGCCGGCGCGCGTCGTCGGGTCGGGTCCCCGATCCGGGCTGGGTCATGTCACCGGCCGCTGGCCGCCGCCCGGCGCCGTGACGCCACGTCGACACCGGCCGCGAGCAGCAGCACCAGGCCGGTCACCACGAACACGACCGCGGCGGGCTGCTTGAGCAGGCCCAGACCGTTCTGCACCGTGGCGAGCACCGTGCCGCCGATGACGGCGTTGCTGATGCGGCCGCGGCCGCCGAACAGCGACGTGCCGCCGATGACCGCGGCGCCGACCGCGAACAGCAGGGTGTTGCCGCCACCGGCCGCCGGGTTGACCGACCCGATCTTCGACGAATAGACGATCGCGCCGATCGCGGCGAAGGCGGTGGAGATGACGAACACCGACGCCCGGATGCGGGCGACGTCGATGCCGGCCCGGCGCGCGGCCTCCCGGTTGCCGCCGACGGCGTAGACGTGACGGCCGAACCGGGTCCGGTCGAGCACCCAGGTGCCCGCGACGAGCAGCACCAGCACGACCGGGACGACGTAGGGGATCCCGGCGATCGCGATGACGCCGGGCGAGCGGTCCTGCACGAGTGCGAACGTCACCAGCCCGCCGAGCACCACCACCGCTCCGATCTTGAGTGCGACCAGCCCCGTCGGCGGCGCGACCAGCCCGCCGCGGAGCCGGGTCCGCAGGCGCACCACCTGGACGGCCGCGTAGCCGCCGGCGACGACCACGAACAGCACCCAGGACGCCGTGACCGAGAGATTGCCGTTCGCCACGGCGTTGATCAAGGGGTCGCGCAGCGCGATGGTGCCGCCGTCGCCGATGAGCTGCAGGATCACGCCCTGCCACGTGATGAACAACGCCAGCGTCACGACGAACGACGGCATCCCGATCCGGGCCACGAGGAACCCGGTGAGGCAGCCGATCACCACCCCGACGCCGACGGCGAGCCCCATCACGGTGAACGCGTTCGCCGGGACCCCGATCACGAGCACGACCGCGGTGAGCAGGCTGATCACCGACCCGGCCCACACCCGGACCAGCGCGGCGAGCACGGCACCGGCCAGCATCACCGCCACGAGCAGCACGAACACGGTGGTGCCGGTGGCGCCGAGCACGTTGCCGTCGCTCATCAGGTGCAGCGCCATCAGCGCCGCCGCCAGCCCGGACGCCGTACCGGCGGCCAGGTCGATCTCCCCGGTGAGCAGCACGAACACCAGGCCCATCGCGATGATGGTCGGGCCGGCGCCCTGCTGGAGCAGGTTCGCCAGGTTGAGCAGGCTCGGGAAGGTGCCGCCCGAGTCCAGCACGCTGAACAGCACGAACAGCGCGGCCAGGCCGAGCAGCGCCGGCAGCGAGCCCAGGTCACCGCCACGCAGGCCGCGCAGGTACGCCGTGATCGCCTCGCGGGTGGTGCGGGCGGTGGTGTCGATGCCGAAGTCGGCGGCCCGGTTACCGGGGTTCGCCCGGCGGGCCGCGCTCTGCTCCTGCTCGGGCGCGGGCGTCCGTTCGGTCACGGTGTCTCCTCCCGGGCCGGCGGGGCCGGACGGATCGGGGTGGGGGGCCATCAGGTCACCGCCTGCTCGGGCCGCGGCAGCCCGAGCTCGCCGGAGCGGCCCGCGGTGATGAGCTGGACGACGTCGGAGTGGGTGACCTCGCGGGTCGGGACCTGCGCGACCATCCGGCCGAGGTAGAGGCAGGCGATCCGGTCGGACACCTCGAACACGTCGGCCATGTTGTGGCTGATGAGCACGACGCCGAGGCCCTGCTCGGCCAGCCGTCGCACGAGGTCGAGCACCTGGCGGGTCTGGGCGACGCCGAGCGCCGCGGTCGGCTCGTCGAGCAGCACGACGCGCGAGTCCCAGAGCACCGCCTTGGCGATGGCGACGGTCTGGCGCTGCCCGCCGGACAGCGACGCGACCGGGGTCCGGACCGAGGTGACGGTGCGGACCGAGAGCGACGCGAGGGTGTCGCGGGCGGCCTGCTCCATCGAGCCCTCGTCGAGCATCCAGGAGCGGCCGCGCTCGCGGCCGAGGAACATGTTCTGGACGATGTCGAGGTTGTCGGCCAGCGCGAGGTCCTGGTAGACGACCTCGATGCCGAGCCGGGAGGCGTCCGACGGCCCGGCGACGGTCACCGGCGCCCCTTCGAACAGGACCTCGCCGGAGTCGATCGGGTGGATACCCGCGACGCACTTGACCAGGGTGGACTTGCCCGCGCCGTTGTCGCCGACGAGCGCGGTGACCTCGCCGGCGCGCACGGTCAGGTCGACGTCGTGCAGGACCTGCACGGCGCCGAAGCTCTTCGACACACCGCGCAGGGAGAGGATGGGGTCGGCCACTTCGGGCACCTTCCACGTGGGCGTCGGCCGGGCCGCGGCGGGGTCTCCGCCGCGGCCCGGTCCGGCTGCGGGTCCTACTTGATGCCGAGCTGGCCGCAGGCGGCCTGGGTCTCGGCGTTGCAGATCTCCGAGGCCTTGACGTAGCCGGCGTCGGTGACCTTCTTGACCGAGTCCTTGGTGATGAGCTGCGGCTCGAGCAGCACCGACTTGACGTCGCGGTTGCCCTTCGGGTCCTCGACCGTCTGGGTGGCGACGCCGTCGGCGGCCGCGGTGTCGCCCTTGGCCAGGGCACCGGCGAGCTTCGCGGCGGCCTCGGCCTCCTGCTCGATCGGCTTGAACACCGTCATGTACTGGTCCCCGCGCAGGATCGCGGCGAGCCCGTCGGCGGTGGCGTCCTGGCCGGTGACCACGACCTTGCCGTTCAGGCCGTACTTGGCCAGCACCGTGACGATGGCGCCGGCGAGGCCGTCGTTGGCGGCGACGACGCCGTCGACCTTGCCGCCGTTGCCGGTGAGGATCTGCTCGAAGGTGGTGCCACCGACCTGGTTGTCCCACTTGTCGATCTTCTGACTCTGCACCAGCTTCAGCGCCCCGGACTCGTACTTGGGCTTCAGCACGATCTGCTGGCCGTTGTAGAACAGGGTCGCGTTGTTGTCGGTCGGCGCGCCCTCGATCTCGATGACCTGGGCGCCCGGCTTGTCGCCGATGCCCTGGACCAGGCCCTCTCCCTGCAGGGCGCCGACCTTCTCGTTGTCGAAGGAGACGTAGTAGTCGCTGACGCCGCCGAGGTTGAGCCGGTCGTAGTCGATGACCGGGATGCCCTGGGCCTTGGCCTTCTGGGCGACGGCGGTCCCGCCGTCGCTGCTGATCGAGGCGATGATCATGACCTTGACACCGCTGGAGATCATGCCGTCGGCCAGGGTGGAGAACTTCTGCTCGTCGCCCTGGGCGTTCTGGATGTCGGGGTCCATGCCCTGGGCGCGCAGCGCCTTGTCCAGCATGGGCTTGTCGAAGCCCTCCCAGCGGGCCGAGGAGTCGGTCTCGGGGAGGATCACCCCGACCTTCACCCCGCCGCCGGAGCCGCCGCCGGCGGCCTCCCCGCCGCCGCCGGCGCTGTTCTGTCCGCAGCCCGCGACGGCCAGCAGCAGGCCGAGACCCGCCGCCGCGACCGCCCGACGCAGCCGGGGACCGCGCCCCGTGTTCCGTGCCCCCATCGGGGTCTCCCTCCACCACGTTGTGGACCGCTCGCATGATCACGAACGGGTGAATGTTGCGAGCGCCAACGTATTGGGCGGAACCGGTTCCGCGACAGCCTTCTGAATCGAGACAGTTCCCGTTTCGTCATCACAATCCGGTCACGAACATCGACTTTGTTGCCCTGCGGCACGATCCGGACGGCCGCCACGGCACCAGAACGCGCCGTGGCGGGCGGTGACCACCGCTCCCCCGCCCCCGGGGTCGGGCCCGCCTCAGCCGCGCAGGGTCTCCAGCAGGTCCGCCTCGACCGCGGCCAGGGTCGGGTCGGTACGGCTGCGCGGCCGCCCGGCGTCGACGACGACCTCCCGCACCACGGTCGCCGGGCGCGGCGAGAAGACCAGCACCCGGTCCGAGAGCAGGACCGCCTCCCGCACGTCGTGGGTGATCAGGACCGTCGTCCAGCCGTAGCGGGCGCGCACCGACTCCAGCCAGTCCTGCATCGCGGTCCGGGTGAGCGCGTCCAGCGCGCCGAACGGCTCGTCGAGCAGCAGCACCTCGCGCCCCCCGACGACGGTGCGCAGCAGCGCCGCGCGCTGGCGCATGCCGCCCGACAGCGCACCCGGGCGGGCGTCCTCGAAGCCCGCGAGCCCGAACGGCTCGAACAGCGCGCGGGCACGCTCGCGGGCCTCGCGGCGCCCCACGCCGGCGACCTCCAGCCCGAGGGTGGTGTTGTCGAGCACGGTGCGCCACGGGAACAGCAGGTCCTGCTGGGGCATCAGGCCGAACGGTGCGCCGCGCACCGGGCCGCCGTCGACCTCGATCCCGCCGGTCACCGTCGCCCCGTCGAGGATGCCCGCCAGGGCCCCGAACAGCGTCGACTTGCCGCATCCCGACGGCCCGACGAGCGACACGAACTCCCCCGGCGCGACGTCCAGGCTCACCCCGGACAGCACCGGCAGGTCGCCGTAGGAGACCGACAGGTCGCGCACCACGACCTTCACCGCGCACCGTGCCCGTCGTGGTCGGCCACGTACCAGGGCGTGACCAGGCGCTGCAGCAGGAAGGTCAGCGCGAACAGCGTCACCGACAGCACCGCGGTCACCCCGACGGCCGCGAGCACCAGGTCGGTGCGGAACTGGTTCTTCTGCAGCTGCATGAAGATCCCCAGGCCGGCCCGGGCGCCGACGTACTCGGCGAAGATCGCCCCGGTGACGGCGTAGGTGATCGCGATCCGCAGCGCCGTGAAGAACGACGGCAGCGCCCCGGGCAGCCGCACGTAGCGGAACCGCTGCCAGCGCGAGGCCCCCATCGACCGCAGCAGCGCGGTCGCGGACCGGTCGGTCGCGGCGAAGCCCTCGATCAGCCCCACCGCCACCGGGAAGAACGTCACCAGCGCGATGACCAGCACCTTCGGCAGCAGGCCGAACCCGAACCAGATGATGAGCAGCGGGGCGATCGCGACCACCGGCAGCGTCTGCGAGGCCACCAGCAGCGGGGTCAGCGCCCGGCGCAGCCACGGCGAGAAGTCCACCGCGACCGCGGCCGCCCAGGCCAGCACCATCGAGACGGTGAACCCGATCAGCGTCACCTGGACCGTCGGCAGCGTGTTCGCCCACAGCTCGGCCCGGAACGCCCAGCCCTGCTCGACCACCCGCAGCGGCGAGGGCAGCACCTGGGGGCGGGTGCCGGCGACGGTGACCGCGACCTGCCAGGCGACCAGCAGGGCGGTGACCAGCGCCGCGGCCGGCCACAGCCGGCGGATCACGGTGCCAGGTAGTCGTTGGTGAACCAGGTCGAGAAGTCCGGCTTCTGCCGCACCGGGGCGCCGTCCGGCCCCGCGACGGTGCCGGTGTCGTAGAGGAATCCGGAGAACCCGGCCCACTGCTGCGGGGTCTGGAACCCGACGCGGCCCTGCGTGTCGCGCAGGAAGCGCTCGCTGAGCATCTGCGCGCCCCGGTCGACCAGCGCGTCGGAGGTGAACGCGCCGGGGTTGGCCTCCTTCAGCATCCGGGCCGCGGTCGCCGGGTCCTGCGCGGCCAGCGCGTAGCCCTTCTGGACGGCCTGCACGAACGCGCGGGCCCGGTCGGGGTTGTCGCGCAGCCAGGTCGAGTTGCCCAGCAGCAGCACGTTGTAGGAGTCCGGGAAGCCGTAGTCGGTGTAGCGGAAGGTGCGGATCGGCTCGCCCCGCAGCTGCGCCTCGATGCCCTCGACGTTGACGAACGGCTCGGTGAAGTCGGCCTGGCCGGAGTAGAGCGCCTCGTAGGCCGCGGTGGACAGGACCTCGGTGCGGAAGTCGCCGCGCCCGCCGTCGGCCCGGATCACGGCCTGCATCTTCTGGTTCTCACCGGGCCCGCCGAATCCGGCGTAGACCTTGCCGTCGAGGTCGCGCGGGCGCCGGATGTCGGTGCGGTCGGAGCGCACCGCGATCTCGGTCGCCCAGTGCTGCAGGACCGCCATCACCGAGGTGATGTCGGCGCCCGCGGCCTTCGAGAACGTGAAGGAGTCCTGGAAGCCGACGCCGAAGTCAGCGGCGCCGGAACCGACCAGGGTGTCAGGCGAGGTCTGGTTGTACGGCAGGAACTCGACGTCGAGGCCGGCGTCGCGGAAGTAGCCCGCCTGCTGGGCGGCGAACAGCCCGATGTGGTTGGTGTTCGGCGTCCAGTCCAGCGCGACGCGGATCGGCCCGCCCCCGGCGGAGCCGCCGGAGCCGTCCTCCGCGGCGCAGCCGGACAGGGCCAGCGCGAGCGCCAGCGCGACGGCGAGTGGACGGAGAGCACGTGACAGCACGGGGCGGCCTCCCTACGCCGGTGTGACCCGGATCAGGTTCGAACGGTCGGCGGCCGGTCCTGCCGCCCTCTCAGCCTCGGTGCGCGGGCTCCCGCGGTACGACCGTGAACCCTACGCGGTCCGCCGGGTCCTGCCGGGACGACGTCCGCCGCACCGGACCGGCCGGACACCCGCAGTCACCGTGGCCGTCCGATCCGGTCACCTGCGGTGATCGTCGGGACGGCCGGGCGAGCCGCCGTCCGCGGCGCGGACCACGATCGTTATCCTCGCCACCACACCCGCGACGCTGTGTCACGAACCCCGCTCGCGGGAGCTGACGCGGAAGGGACGAGATGGCGGCCTCGCTCTGGACCTCCGGCACGACCGGGCGGCCGACGCCCGACCCGGCCCCCGCCCTGGTGCGGGTCGCGTTGCAGGCCGGCGCCACCTCCGTGGCGCACGCCGACATCGCCGCGATGCTGTCCGGGATCTGTGTCGCTCTGGTGCCCGCCGCCCGGGTCGGGGGTGCGGCGCTGCTGCTGCGCGAGCCCGCCGACCCCCGCGACCCCGAGGCCCGGCGGGTGTTCGGCTCCGACACCGCCGCGCTGCGCCTGGGTGAGCTGCAGCGCCGGGCCGACGCCGGGCCGGGCCCCGCCGCCGAGCGCGGCAACCGCACGCTGACCACCCCGGACCTGACCCGGTCCGGACCGCCCGAGCTGGCCGCCGCCGCGGCCGACTGCGGCCTGGTCCGCTCGCTGTCGGTGCCGGTCCCGGTCGCCGGGCGCACCGCGGGCGTCCTGCAGCTGTTCGCCCGCGGCGGGCCCGACGACCCGCTCGGCGAGCGTCTGGTCGTCGCGCTGGCGCCGGTGGTGACCGCGCTGGCGGCCCGGCTCACCGACGTCCGCGAGCTGGCCCGGCTGCAGCTGCGCGCCGCGCCGCCGTCGGTGCCGGAACAGCCCGACGCGCTCGACCGCACCGCGCTGATCCCGGCGGCCCGCCGCTCCCCCGTGGTGCCGGTGGCGCCGCGAGTGCCCGCCCAGCGGCAGGCGCGGCACCGCAGGCACGACCAGGGCTGACCCGGGGTCAGGCTTCCGGCCGGTCCTGGCGGTCCGCACACCGTTCGAGGAGCTGCTGGTGTTCCTGCAGGTAGGCCGATACGCGCTGGCGGCTGACCCCGAACAGCCTGCCGATCCCGGCGATCGTCTCGCCCTCGCCGTGCAGCGCGACGGCCTCCTCGCGGCGGAACCGGCCACCGACGGCGCCCAGGCCGTCGAGGGTGCGGGTGAGGGTCTCCACGATCAGCGGCCGTGCCTCGCGCGGGACGATCGCCCGCCAGCTCAACCCCTGAGAGCGCAGCTCCTGCAGCTCGGCCACCCGTTCACGGGCCGAGGACAGCTCGGCGACCGACGCCTCCAGCTGGGCGGCGAGGGCGGCCAAAGCGGCGTCGGCGTCGTCCGCGGCGGCATCGCGGAGGTCCGCTCCGTCCTCGGCGTCACGCTCGGTCGTCGTCACACCATCGAGCCTACGGGGGTGGCGGCGACGGCCGGTGGGCGCGGCGTACCGTGATCCACGCAAGGGGGGTTGCTCCCTCGAACAGGGCAACCCCGACAGTGGGTGTGGAGGGCGCGCATGGGCCGGTACGACGTCGTCATCGTCGGCGGGGGATCCGCGGGGGCGGTGCTGGCCGCCCGGCTCACCGAGGAGCCCACGCGCCGGGTGCTGATGCTCGAGGCGGGCCGGCCCGACCACCGCTGGGACCCGATCATCCGGATGCCCGCCGCGCTGTCGAAGGCGTGGGGCAACCCCCGCTACGACTGGTGCTACGTCACCGAGCCCGAGGCCGGTCTGGCCGGGCGCCGGATCGCCGTCCCGCGCGGGAAGGTACTGGGCGGCAGCAGCAGCATCAACGGGATGGTCTACCAGCGGGCCCACCCGGGCGACTACGACCGCTGGTCCCGCCTGCCCGGCTGCGAGCAGTGGAGCTCGGCCCACCTGCTGCCCTACTTCCGCCGCCTGGAGCGGCGGATGTCCGAGCGCGGCACCCCGCTGACCGACGGCGGTCACGGGCCGCAGGTCCTCGAGCGCGCCCCGGCCGCGGGCCCGCTGAACGCGGCGTTCCTGGCCGCGGCGCAGCAGGCCGGGCACGCGCTGCTCGACTCCACGAACGGCCCGGTCCAGGAGGGCTTCTCCCGTACCGAGCGCACGATCTCGCGCGGGCGCCGCTTCTCGGCGACCGACGCCTGGCTGCACCCGGTCGCCGACTCGCGGCCCAACCTCACCGTCCGCACCGGCGCCCTGGTCCGCGCGCTGCGCACCGACGCCCGCGGTACCCGGGTCATCGGCGTCCGCTACCGCGCCGCCGACGGCACCCTCCGCGACGTCGACGCCGGCGAGACCCTGCTCGCCGCCGGCTCCATCGCCACCCCGCAGCTGCTCCAGGTGTCCGGCTTCGGCGACCCGGAGCACCTTGCCGGGATCGGCGTCGAGACCCGGGTGGCGCTGCCCGGGGTCGGCGCGAACCTGCAGGACCACCTCGCGGTGCACCTGCAGCACGCCTGCTCCCAGCCCATCTCGCTGGCCCCGCACCGGGCCCCGCACCGGCTGCCCGCCGCGGCGGCCCGCTGGCTCGTCTCGGGCACCGGGATCGGGGCCAGCAACCACTTCGAGATCGGCGGGTTCGCCTCCACCTCGATGGCCGGGGGCATCCCCGACGTCATGATGCTGTTCGCGCCGGTCGCGATGCGCTTCGCGCCGGACGTCCCGCCGGTCGGGCACGGCTACGAGATGCACGTCTCGGTGATGGCGGGCGACGTCCGCGGGACGGTGCGGGCGGTGTCCCGCGACACCGCCGTCCCACCGCGCCTGGTGCAGAACTACCTGGTCACCGACGGCGACCGGCGTCGCTGGGTGGAGGCCGTCGGCCTGGCCCGGGAGATCCTCACCCAGCCGGCGTTCGCGGGCCTCGACGCCGGGGAGACCTTCCCCGGCGACGGTGTCCGCTCCGACGCCGAGATCCTCGACTGGGTGTCCCGGCGCGCCCAGAACGGGCTGCACCCGACCAGCACCGCGCGGATGGGTACCGACGCCGACGCCGTCGTGGACCCGTCGACGCTGCGTGTGCACGGCACCGAGGGTCTGCGGGTCGTCGACGCGTCGATCTTCCCGGACGTGCCCAACGCCAACACCTACGGCCCGGTGGTGATGGTGGCCGAGCGGGCCGCGGACATCGTCACCGGCGCCACCCCGCTGCCCGCCGACCCGGCGCCGTCGCGGCCGGCCGGGGCGCACGGGGGCCCGGGCACCGGCCCGGAGCCGCTCGCACCGGTGTCCTGAACACCCCCGGACATGCCGAACGGGGCGGGGATCCGATCGGATCCCCGCCCCGTTCGCGGGTCTGAGTTGGGGCGCGGGTCGCGCCCCGGGTGTCACTCCCCGGTCTGCACCTGCACCCCGGACTCACGCAGCTTGGCAGCGTGGGCATTGCCGTGGTGGTTGCAGAACAGGAGTTCCCCACCGGAGGGCAGGATCGCGCGCACCTTGGCAGCCGCACCGCAGCGGTCGCAACGGTCGGCAAGGGTCAGTTCGGGCCGGGTCAGCGTTTCGGGCTGCATAGCGGTCTCCCTCCGTCGCGGCGGCGGGCTTCGGGCGCTCGCCGCCGTATCACTGTGACGACCGCACGAGCGGCTCGCCCACACCTGTACAGACGCTCGAGGCCCCTGTACGTGTTCCCGGGATGCGTCGCGACGTCCGTCACGTGTGGCGTGCGCCGCACGGTTCGGTGGCGCCGCGATGTACCCGCGGTGACCGATTGCGTATGAAGTTGACTGCGTGTGAATCATGCGGGCAACTCGCCCGACGTGCAAGCGCGCCACGGTAAATACGGTGTGTCGCGGTCTACGTTGGCCGGGTGAGTCCCCGCCCGTCGCCCGATCGTGTTCCCGCTCCGTTGCTGTTCCTGGCCGGTGGGACCTCGATGTACGTGGGGGCCGCGCTGGCCGTCGGGCTGTTCGACCGGCTCGCCCCGTCGGCGGTCGCCGAGCTGCGCCTCATCGGTGCCGCGCTGGTCCTGCTGGCGTGGCGCCGTCCCGGCCGCGACGCCTGGCGTGGCGTCCGGCTCGTCCGCGCGGGGACGTTCGGGCTGGCCACGGCGCTGATGAACGTCGCCTACTACGAGGCGATCGCGCGGCTGCCGCTCGGCACCGCGGTGGCGGTCGAGTTCACCGGCCCGGTCCTGGTCGCGGCGCTCGCCTCGCGCCGGTTCCGCGACGTCGGCGCGGTCGGCCTGGCCGCGGCGGGCGTGCTCCTCATCGCCGACGTCCGCTGGTCCGGCAGTCCCGCCGGGGTGCTGTGGGCGCTGGGCGCGGCGGCGATGTGGGCGGCCTACATCGTGCTGGGCAAGCGGGTCGCGCGGGCCGGTTCCGGCATCGACGACCTGGCGACCGGGTTCACCGTGGCCGCCGTCGTCCTGGTCCCGCTGCTGTTCACCGGGGGTACGGGTGCCGCGACCGGGTTCGGCGTCGCGAACCTCGCGCCGCTCGCCGATCCGGTGGTGCTCGGCCTGTCCGTCGGGCTGGGTGTGCTCAGCTCGGTGGTCCCCTACGTGCTGGACCAGGTCGTGCTGCGCCGGGTCGGGCAGGCCCGGTTCGCGGTCCTGCTGGCGCTGCTGCCCGCCACCGCGACGCTGGTCGGGCTCGTCGTGCTCGGTCAGCTCCCGGGGCCGCTGGAGGCCGTGGGGATCGCGCTGGTCGTCGCCGCGGTGGCCCTGCGGTCCCGCGACGGCGACGAACCCGTCCCCGTCCCCGCCACGTCCGCCCGGGACCGGTCCGCCCCGTCCTGACCGTTCGGGCGGTGCCACGTCCGCTCGCCGACCCGCGGTCCGCGCGCCGACCCGCAGTCCGCGCGCCGACCCGCAGTCCGCGCGCCGACCCGCAGTCCGCGCGCCGACCCGCAGTCCGCGCGCAGATCCGCAGTCCGCGCGCAGATCCGCTCGGCGCGCGTGTCCGGACGCGCGCGCCGAGCGGATCTGCGCGCGCGGAACGGATCACCGGGTGGCCCGACGCGCCGTCGTCGCTGTCGCCGCGCCGATGTCGAATCCTCGCGGTGGCGCGGAGGTCCCGCGGTGGTGGCGGGCCGACCCCGCCGCGCCCGCACGGGCCGCGACGGCCTCCGGGCAGGACAGGGCCCGACGGCGACACGGCGGCCCGCCACGGCGGCTCTCAGCGCCAGGACCGCAGGGTCGCGATGCGTTCCTCGAGCTGCTCGATGGTCGCCATCGCCACCGGCGGGCCGCCGCAGTGTGCCCGCAGCTCGTTGTGGATCTTCCCGTGCGGCTTGCGGGTCTTGTGGTTGTGCAGCGCGACCAGGGTGTTGAGCTCCTTGCGCAGCGTCTGCAGCCGCTCCCGCACGCTCTGCCCGCGCTCGGCGGCCGGCGGCGGGGTGGGCTCGGTCGCCGGGGTGGCGCGGGCCTGGGCGCCGGTGCGCGGCGAGCCCTTCGCGATCCAGTCGGCCTGCCGCTGGGACAGCAGGGTGCGCACCTGGTCGGGCTCCAGCAGCCCGGGCAGCCCGAGGTAGTCCTCCTCGTCGGCGGAGTAGGTGGCGCCCTCGTAGATCAGCTGGTCCAGCTCGGCGTCGGCGCCGAGGGAGGTGAACGCCTTCTCCTGCTCGCCGGGCTCGTCCTTGACCTTGTTGGCCTCGTTGAGCTCGGCGTCGTTCCAGACCTCCTCGGGCCGCTGCGGCTTGCCGAGGACGTGGTCGCGCTGGGCCTCCAGCTCGCTGGCCAGGCCGAGCAGCACCGGGACGCTGGGGACGAACACCGACGCGGTCTCGCCCTGCCGCCGCGACCGCACGAACCGGCCGATCGCCTGGGCGAAGTACAGCGGGGTGGAGGCGCTGGTGGCGTAGACGCCGACGGCCAGGCGCGGCACGTCGACACCCTCGGACACCATCCGGACCGCGACCATCCACCGCTCGGTGGAGCGGGAGAACTCCGCGATCCGGTCCGAGCCGCCCGCCTCGTCGGACAGGACGACCGCGGGCCGGACCCCGGTGATGCCGGTGAGCAGCGCGGCGTAGGCACGGGCGGCCGTCTGGTCGGTGGCGATCACGAGGCCGCCCGCGTCGGGCATGCCGCCGTCGCGGTGGCTCTGCAGGCGCCGGTCGGCCGCGGCGAGCACCGCGGGCATCCAGTCCCCCGAGGGGTCCAGCGCGGTCCGCCAGGCCATCGCGGTCTGCTCGCGGGTCAGCGGCTCCCCCAGCCGGGCGGAGATCTCCTCGCCCGCGCTGGTGCGCCAGTTGGACGTACCGGAGTAGGCCAGGAAGACGACCGGCCGGACCACGTTGTCGGCCAGCGCCTCGGCGTAGCCGTACTGGTGGTCGGCCCGGCTGCGCGGGGCGCCCTCGGCGTCGGGGACGTACTCGACGAACGGGATCGGGTTGTCGTCGGAGCGGAACGGCGTCCCGGTCAGGGCGAGGCGCCGGGTGGCGGGCTCGAACGCCTCGTAGACGCCCTCGCCCCAGCTCTTGGCGTCGCCCGCGTGGTGGATCTCGTCGAGGATCACCAGCATCCGGCGGTTCTCGGTGCGGTTGCGGTGCAGCATCGGGTGCGCGGCGACGCCGGCGTAGGTGATCGCGATGCCCTGGTAGTCCCGCGAGGTACCGCCCGCGGAGTTGCGGAACTCCGGGTCGAGCGCGACGCCGGCGGCCGCGGCCGACTCGGCCCACTGGTACTTCAGGTGCTCGGTCGGGGTGACGACGGTGATCGCGTCGACGACCCGGTCGCGCAGCAGCTCCGACGCGACGCGCAGGGCGAAGGTCGTCTTGCCCGCACCCGGGGTCGCGACCGCGAGGAAGTCCCGCGGCGAGGTCGCGAGGTAGCGGGCGAGAGCGCTGCGCTGCCACGCACGCAGCGGGCGGGTCTCGGGCGACACGAGCTGGGTCTGCGACACACGTCTCCCCTGGTCCGTGGGTCGTTCCCGGGCGGGAACCGGCGATCCCCGGCAGGTCCGCGCGTCGACGCCGACCGGGCTGCGGGGCGCGGATCAGGGTAGCCGGGGGCCGCACCGTCACCGCCCGGTGGGCGGGCCCGGGGTCTCCCCGGCGGCGACGGGCCAGGTCAGCCCCGGGGCTGCCGCGGACGGCGGGCGGTGAGGACGAACGCGGGCGGGACGTTGGCGAGCACCGTGCGGCCGTGCACGACCTCCTCGAACGCCGCGGCGAGCCGCCGCCGGAGCCGCCGGGCGGGCGGCAGGGCCAGGGTCACCGAGTAGCCGAACTGGGTCAGGGCGCCGTCGGGGTGCAGGCAGCCGGCGACGACGTCGGTCAGCCAGGGCTCGTCGCGCGGGTAGGCCGCCCACGGCAGCCCGGAGACCACGACGTCGGCGCCGCCGAGCCCGCGGGCGGCGAGCAGCGCGGGCAACTCGGCCGCGTCGGCGACGGCGACGTCGAGCCCGGGGTGGCGGGCCCGCAGCAGCGCGGCCAGTCGCGGGTTCAGCTCGACGGCCAGGTGGTGGCCGCGGCCGCCGAGCCGCTCGGCGACGACGTCGGTGAACGCCCCGGTGCCCGGCCCCAGCTCGACGACGACCGGGTCCCCGGTCGCGGGGACCGGTGCGGTGGCGGCGAGGGCCAGCGCCCGGGAGCTCGGCAGCGCCGACGCCGTGCGCAGCGGGTCGCGCAGGAACTCCCGCAGGAACGCACCCGTCCCGGCCGGGGACGCCTGCGGGGACGGGGTGGACGGGGCGACGGTGCTCATCGGGCTCCGGGGTCTCGTGCGGCGCGACCGGGTCACCGTGCCGGTCCGGTCCGAACGCCGTCCGACGACGGGGTGAACGCGCCGCGACCGGTGGCGGTGGGGATGATGGAGGTGATGAGCGAGCGCGACCGCACCCCAGCCGACGCCGGCCCCCTCGCCCTGCCCGCGGCGGGACTGCGGCTGGCGGCCGCGGTGTCCGCCCGGCCGCTGCTGCTCCTGCGCCGGGGCGGCGACTGGGTCGCCGAGCTGGGCCGGGTCGGCCTGGGCCGCTCCGCCCTCGCCCCGGACGTGCCGGCCGGTCCGGTCGCGCCGGTGGCGCGGTGCGCGGCCCAGGTGCTGCTCGCGACGACCGGGGCGGTCTCCGGGCTGCTCGACGACGCCGTCGCGAGCCCGGACGTGCCGCTGCCCGCCGCGGACGCCGAGCGGCTGCGCGCGACCCTCGCCGGGCTGACCGCCCTCCTGCTCCCCGGCCCGGGTCCCCTCGTGATCACCGGATCGGAAGGGAACGGCGCCATCGACGGCACCGATCCCTTCAGGGACGACGATCACGGTCGGGTCGCCCCGGAGGCCACTGCCCCAGGCCCCGGCCCGACCATGATCACCGGGTCGGAGGGGAACGATGCCACGGACGGCACCGAACCCCTCCCGGACGACGATCACGGTCGGGTCGGCCTCGGGACCGCAGGCACCCAGGACTCCCCGGCAGCGGCCGAGGTCGCCGACCGGGTCTTCACACCCCCCGGTGCCGACACCCCGCCGGTCCCCTTCGACACCGGCGCCCGCGACGCCCGGGGCGGCCCCGTCCCCGGCCGCGACGTCGCCGCCACGCCCGGCGCGGTCGTCCTGCGCACCCCGATGTTCGAGCTGCTGCAGTACCTGCCGCGGACCGAGAAGGTGCACGACACCCCGGTGCTGGTCGTCCCGCCGCTGGTGCACCGCTACTGGCTGGCCGACCTCGCGCCCGGGTACTCGCTGGTCGAGCACCTGCTCGGGAAGGGCCTGCAGGTGTTCGCGCTGTCCTGGCGCCCGGCGGGCCCCGCCGACGCCGACCGCGACCTCGACGCGCACGCCGCCGCCGTCCTCGACGCCGTCGACGCCTGCGGGCGCATCACCCGCGCCTCGCGGGTGTCGCTGCTCGGCGTGCGCACCGGCGGGCTGCTGACCGCGGCGGTGCAGGCCCACCAGGCCGCGATCGGGCTCGACGACCGGGTCGCCGCCGTCGCCTACCTGGCGACCGTCCTCGACCAGTCCGACGCGCTGCCCGGCTTCGCCCCCGACCCGGCGACCGTCGCCGAGACCGCGGGCCTCGCCGCCCGCGACGGCGTCCTCGACGGCGCGACGGCGGTGCGGGCCTGGGCGTGGCGGCGCGGGCCGGACCGGGTGCTGCCGTGGGCGGTGCCGCACGGTGGCGGGACCGCCGACCTGGACGGACGCGCCGCGCGGGCGATGCGGGCCTGGGTGTCCGACCTGCTGCCGCTGCCCGCCGGGCTGCACACCGACCTCGCCGCGCTGGCCGCGGCCTCCGGCGACGGCGCGGGCCCGGACCGGCCCGACGTGCGGGTCCTCGGCACCCCCGTCCGGTTCGCCGAGCTGCGTCGCGACAGCTACCTCGTCGCCGCCGACGACGACCCGGTGCAGCCCTGGACGGGCGGGTACCGCACCGCGCAGCGCCTCGGCGGAGCCTGCCGGCTCGTCCTGGCCCCCGGCGACCAGGCGGGCGCGCTGATCGCGCCGCCGTCGGTGGCGACCGGGTTCCGCGCGGCACCCTGCTCCACCGGCGACGGCGTGGCGCAGCGGTGGCGGGCCGGGGCCGAGGCCGTCGGGGGCTCCTGGTGGGACGACCTGGCCGCCTGGCTGGTCGAACGCTCGGGCACGATGCGCGACGCGCCCCCGGAGCTGGGCGGACGTCGTCTGCGCCCGCTGTTCCCGGCCCCGGGGACCTACCTGGGCGAGCCCGCCCCCGTCTGAGGGTGGGGTCCGGGATCGTCACACCCGGGGCCGTCCGCACCCCACCGCCCGGCCGTGGCACCTAGGCTCGGCGGTGATGACCACTTCCAGCTCCCGGCCCGTGGGCGGCGCGGGCCTCGAGGAGCACGACGTGCTCGTCGGCGGCCGTGCCCTGCGCGTCGTGCGTCGCCCCGCCTCCGGCCCGGGCCCCCGCCGCACCCCGCTGCTGCTGTGCAACGGCATCGGCGCCGCCACCGACGTGCTCGACCCGCTGGTCGCGGCGCTGCCCGCGGACCTCGACGTCATCCGGTTCGACCCGCCGGGCATCGGCGGGTCGGCGGTGCCGCGGATGCCGTACCACCTGACGTGGATGGCGCACCGGCTCGGGCAGGTGCTGACGAAGCTGGGTGTGCGGGAGGCCGACGTCCTGGGGTTCTCCTGGGGCGGGATGCTTGCCCAGCAGCTGGCGATCAGCCGTCGCCGCCGGGTGCGCAAGCTCGTGCTGGCCGCGACCGGTCCGGGGGCGCTGATGATCCCGGCGTCGCCGCGGGTGATGGCGGTCATGACCTCGCCGAAGCGCCACCAGGACCCGTCCTACGTCGACGCCGTCGCCGCCCGCATCTACGGCGGCTCGCTGCGCGACCACCCGGAACGGGCCGCGGAGGCGCTCGGCGCGGGGGCCCGGCGCGGCCCGATGCGCGGCTACTACTACCAGCTGATGGCGCTCTCGGGCTGGACCAGCCTGCCGCTGCTGCCGGCGATCACCGCGGACACCCTGATCATCGCCGGCGACGACGACCCGATCGTCCCGCGCGGCAACGCCACGATGCTGCACCGCGGGATCCGCCGCTCCCGGATCAGCCGCTACCCCGGCGGCCACCTGGAGCTGCTGCTCGACCCGGAGCCGTTCGCGGCGGAGATCGACGCCTTCCTGCGGTCCTGACCCCGCCACCGCGGCCCCGGCCGAGCGGGACCGCGCGGGTGGCCCCACGATGGCCGGGTGGTGACCCCCGCACGGACGACCGGTGAACGCACGACGCCCGCACGCCCGGCCCGGGACGCCGTCCTGCGCCCGTGGCGCGGCCCGGCGGACTCCGCCGCACTGGTTGCGCTCGACGACGGCGCCCCGGGCATCGGCGTCGCCTGCGGACCGGAGTGGCACGACGACGCCGCGGCCGACCCGGCGCGGCTGCACCTGCTCCTGGAACGCCCGGGCGAGCCCGGCCCGGCGGGCTACGCCGTGCTGGCCGCACCCCGCGGCCCGGAACCGGGGGTCGAGCTGCACCGGCTCGTGGTCCACCGCGACCGGCGCGGCACCGGGGCCGGACGGGCCCTGCTCGGTGCCGCCCTCGCCGTCGCCGGGGTACCCGGAGCGACCGGCGACACCCCCGGCGTACCGCCGTGGGCGGGCCCGGGGCGGCTGTGGCTCGAGGTGGCCGCGGACAACGTCGCGGCGCTGGCGCTCTACCGGTCGGCCGGGATGGTCACCGAGACCGTGCTGCGCACGGTGCCCGGCGACCCGTCCTCCACCCCGCTGCGGCTGCTGCTCGCGCGGGGCTGAGGGGTCTCACTCCCCGTCGCCGCCACCCGGGGGGAGCCCCTCGAAGATCTCCTTGCACTGCGGGCACACCGGCGATCCCGGCTTGGGCGACTTGGTCACCGGGAAGGTCTCTCCGCACAGCGCCACGACCATGTTCCCCAGGACCGCGCTCTCGGCGATCCGGTCCTTCTTGACGTAGTGGAACATGTCCGGCCGGTCGTCACCGGTCTTGTCGGTGGTCTCGGGCCGGGTATCGACCTCGGGCAGCGTCGTCGTGGACATGGCGTCCATGATGCCCGAAACCGGTCTCAGGGCGGGGAGGCGGTGCCGCCTCCCGTGGTCCCCGTGGGCTGTTCGTCGTCGGTGGTGGGCCGGGGGCCGGCGGGATCGTCGCCGCCCTGGTCGATCACCGGACGCGGCCCGGTCTCGATCGCCCGGTGGTCCTGCCGGTGCCGGTTGGGCGTCTCCGCCTTGCGCGGCAGCCGGTCGTTCGCGATGAGCACCGCGATCCACGGCAGCGGCACCGAGATCGCGAGCAGGGTCACCGCGACCCACGGGATCTGGTAGAAGACGCCGGCGAGGATCATGCACGGGATCCGCATGCCCATCGTCCACTTGTAGCGCCGCTTGCGGATCTCCAGTTCCTCTTCGTAGGACATCTGCGCGTCCGTGATGAGAACGGGGTCCACGCGTCGCCGCTCAGCCACTGTCGAACCACCTCCCTTTCCATGGTGACACCCCTACGCGATCCCCGCGCGGGCGCCCGCCGGTCGCCTCGCGCACACCCGCGGGCCCGCCGTCGACGGTGGGGTCGAGGGTCTCCCAGCGGCGCAGCCGCGCGGCGAGCAGCCGCGACCACCAGACGACGTCGTCCGGGGTCGCCGCGATCGACAGTCCGGCCGCGGGCAGCCGCTCCCGCAGGGTCTGCGCGGTGGACTCCGGATGGCCCGGGTCCCCGGTCCAGGCCAGTACCTGCACCGGCACCGCGATCCGCTCCAGCTCCTCCGGTGCGGGGAGGTCGGTGGCGGCCGCGCCGCGCAGGATCGCCGGGAGCAGCTCGGCACGCACGTCGGGCCCGGTCCGCGGGCGGCCCCGGGCGGCCGGGGGCAGGTCCGCGTCGTCGGCACCGGCGTCGAGCGCGGCGACACCGTCGGCCTCCACGGCCGACGCGGACCGCTCGTAGTCGCGGGACCGGGCGCGGCGGGTCCCCCAGGCGGTCGGCGGCAGCATGAGGGTGAGGCTGGCGAACCGGCCCGGGTCGGCCAGCGCGGCGTGCAGCAGCGTCCCGGCGCCCATCGACGGCCCGACCCCGTGCACCCGCTCCCCCGGCACGACGTGGTCGAGCAGCCCCAGCAGGTCCCGGGCCAGCGCGGGCCACCGGTAGTCCGCGGGATCGGCGCTACCACCGGAGCGGCCGTGGCCGCGCGCGTCGTAGCGCAGCAGCCGCACGCCCTCGACCCGGGAGGCGATGTCGAGCCGCATCAGGGCCTCCCGGCGACGGCTGGAGGTGAGGCCGTGCAGCGCCACCACCGCCGGACCACCGGAGGTGTCGCGGACGTCGAAGTCCAGTGTCGCCCCGGCGATCCCGAACGTGGCCATGCGCTACGCCTCCCGATCTTCGTCGGCCTAGGTTATGGCCATGCGGCTGACGAGCGTGACGCACCTGCGCCTGCCCTACGGGACGCTGCTCGGCTACGACGTCGCCGTCGGCCGGACCGGGCACCCGGTCCCGGTCTCGTTCGACCAGCGCCGCCACGTCGGCCGCGGGGACCGGCCGGGCTCGTGGATGGCGATCACCTGCCGGCTGCCCGCGGTGGACCTCGACGCGCTGGCCGGGGCCTGGCTGGCGGTGCTGCGCCGGCACGGGACGCTGCGCACGGTCTTCTCCCCCGGCCCGGACGGTCCCCGGCTGCACGAGGTGGACCTGCGTCCCGGCCGCTGGGTCACCCACCCGGTCGCGCCGGGCCAGGCCGTCGACGACGCCGTCCGCCGGATGCTCGACGAGCGCTGCACCCCCTACGCGGCGCCGTCGCACCGGCTCTGCGTGATCCTCACCGCGGACCGGCCGACGCTCGTCGTGGCCGCCGACCACGCCCACGTGGACATGTGGTCGCTGCTGGTGGTCCTGCGCGACCTCGTGCAGGGCCTGGGCGGGACGCTGCCGCCCGGGACCGTGCGCCCCTTCGCCGAGCACACCGCCGCCCTGGCCGGCCGGGAGCCCGCGCCCGACGAGGTCCGGCAGCGCTGGGCCGAGATCCTGGCCGCGGGCGGCGACGTGATGCCCCGCTTCCCGCTGCCGCTGGGCGAGCTCACCCCGGCTCCCCCGGAGCGCGTCGAGGTGCGTGACGTGCTCGGCGTCGACGACTGCGCGCTGTTCGAGCGCCGGGCCCGCCGGTCCGGGGTCTCGACGCTGGCCCTGGTCACCTCGGTCATGACCCGCACCACCCGGGAGCTGGCGCACGCCCCGCTGCGCGCGGTGTTCCCCGTGCACAGCCGCTACGACGACCGCTGGCACGGCTCGGTCGGCTGGTTCATCACCAACGCGGTGATCGACGCGCGCGACCCGGACCCGCGGGCCTGCGCCGACGCCGTCCGCGAGGCCGTGCGGCTCGGCTCCTGGCCGCTCGACGACGTGCTGGCCCCGTGGGGCGGGATGCCCGAGGCGCCCGGCATGTTCGCGATCTCCTGGCTGGACCTGCGACGGCTGCCGGTGCGCATCGACCACGCCGGGCTGGACGCGCAGTACGTCAGCTCGGCGGGCGACGCCGACGGCGTGATGGTGTGGTTCATCCTCGACGAGGCGGGTCTGCACCTGCGCTGCCGCTACCCCGACACCGACGAGGCGCGGGAGAACGTCGGCGCCTGGCTGGACCGGGTCGTCGACGGCGTCCGGTCCAGCGCCCACCCGGCGGGCGCGGACGTCGTGCTGGCCGGGGACCGGCTCGTCGTCGACCGGGCCACCCGGGCCGACGTCGCGGCGGTCGTCGCGCTGCTGTCGGGTTCCGGGGACGCCGACGCCGACGACGACGACCCGGACCTGGCGCCCTACGAGGAGGCCTTCGACGCCCTGGACCGCGACCCCGGCCGGTTCCTCGCGGTCGCCCGCGCCGGCGACGGCCGGGTGGTCGCGACCGTGCAGCTCACGATCCTGCCCGGGCCCGCCCTGCGCGGCGCGACCCGGCTGCAGGTCGAGGGGCTGCGGGTCGCCGTCGGGTGGCGACGGCGCGGGGTCGGCTCGGCGCTGGTGGAGTGGGCGCACGAGCACGGGCGGGCCCGCGGCGCCGTCCTGGCGCGGGCCGGGGACACCGCCGGGGACGGGCCGCACCGGTTCCTGGCGCGGCTGGGCTACGAGCCCGACCGGGCCGGGTACACGCGGCCGCTCTGACCCCCGCCGTCGCCCGGGCCGTCGGTCAGGCGCCGTCGGGCCCGTTGCCGAGCAGCGGCTCGTCGGCGGAGCGGACCTCGGAGCCGGGCAGGCCGTCGGGGTGCTCGTCGCGGACCCGGTCCAGCGCGTCCAGCGCGATCCCGAGGTGCTTGCGCTTGCTCGCCTCGTAGAACGCCCGCGCGCCGCCGGCCAGCTTGGGCTCGGCGTGCAGCGGCTTGTCCGACACGCACAGCAGGGTCGCGTTCGGGATCCGGTAGCGGAACCCGTTGGCGGCGATCGTCGCGGACTCCATGTCCACCGCCACGGCGCGGGCCAGCCGCATCCGGTGCAGCGTCGCGGCCTGGTTGAACTCCCAGTTGCGGTTGTCGGTGGTGTGCACGACCCCCGGCCGCCAGGTCGCCTCGGCCGCGCCGAGCGCGTCCATCAGGTAGCCGTTGAGCCGGATGCTCGGGATGACCGGCACGTCGGCCGGGAGCACCTCGTCGAGCACGTGGTCGGCCCGCTGGTAGGCGGTGGCCAGCACGAAGTCGCCCAGCTCCTGGCGGTTCCGCAGGCCCCCGCAGTGCCCGATCATGATCATGGTGTCCGGGCGGAGCACGGCGAGGTGGTCGGTGACGGTCTTGGCGTTGGCCGGGCCCACGCCGATGTTCACCAGGGTCACGCCGTCGCCGTCGGCGCCCGGGTGGTGGTAGGCGGGCATCTGGACGCCGGCGCGGTCGGGCCGCTCGGCGTCGGGGAAGCGCTCCAGGAACGACTCGACGTGCATCGCGTAGTTGGTGAACAGCACGTGCCGCTGGAAGGACTCGGCGGGGGTGCCGGTGTAGTGCGAGAGGCGGTCCAGCGAGAGCGCCATGCGCTCCGGGCCGAACAGGAACAGCTTCTTGACCCGCAGGTCGAAGCGGTCCTCGTCGAGCGCGGCGAAGAACTCCGGGTCGGTGAACGCCCGGGCCGGGCGGGCCGCGCGGGCGGTGACGGTGGCCCCGGCGGCGAGCAGGCCGCGCAGCTCCCGGTGCAGGTAGCGGCGGATCGCGCACGGCCGGGCGAACTCCCCGGAGATGCGCGGGTTGTGCGTCGACCAGGGGCGCACGACCTCGAGCTCGGGGTACCAGCCGTCGTCGTAGACCGACTGGAGGGCGTCGAGCAGCCGGGCGATCTCGTGGTCGAGCTTCTCCGCCGGGACCGGCGGACGGACCTGTTCGATCATCGCGGGCGTCACGACGCGTCCCCGTCGTCGGCGCCGTGCGCATGCAGCGCGCCCGGGGCGACGGCGACCGCCGACACGATCTCCAGCACGCGGCGGGCGAGCCCGTCGGTCAGCCGGTAGCGGACCAGCCGCCCCTCGCGGTGGGCGGTGACCATGCCGTGCGCGCGCAGCAGGCGCAGCGCGTGCGAGACGGCCGAGTCGCTCATCCCGACGGCGACGGCGAGGTCGGAGACGCAGAGGTCCCCGGCGTGCTGCAGCGCGAGCAGCAGCGACAGGCGGTTGACCTCGCCCAGGACGTCCAGGACGGTCGCGACCTCGGCCACCTTGGTGGCGTCGGCGAGCACCGCGACGGCGTCGCAGACCTGGTCCGGGTCGATCACGCGTGCGCCGGCGAGCGCCTCCGGAACCTTGTGCACGCCTGTGATGCTAGCCCTGTCGGCGGATCACTTCGCCGCAGCGGCCTTCTTCTCGCGCGCCGCGGCCTTGATCGCCTTCTTCGTGTCGCGCACCTCGAGCAGGGTCCGGGAGTCGACGACGTCGGCCGCGGAGAGCCGGGTGCCGTCGGCGCCGTAGTCCCCGGCGACCTCCCGCCAGCCGTCCGGGGTGACCCCGTACTGCTTGCCGAGGATCGCGACGAAGATCTTCGCCTTCTGCTCGCCGTAGCCGGGCAGCGCCTTGAGCCTGCGCAGCACCTCGCGCCCGTCGGGGTCGTCGCGGGTCCAGATCGCGGCCGGGTCCCCGTCCCAGTCCTCGACGATCGCGCGGCACATCTCCTGCACCCGCCTGGCCATCGAGCCGCCGTAGCGGTGGATGGCGGGCGGGGTGGTGGCCAGCGCCGCGAACCCCTCGGGGTCGTGGTCGGCGATGACGCGCACGTCGAGCCCGCCGAGGCGCTCGTGCAGCTTCAGCGGGCCGCGGAACGCGACCTCCATCTGGATCTGCTGGTCGAGCAGCATGCCGATCAGCAGCGCGAGGGGCTCGCGTTCCAGCAGCGCGTCGGCCTCCGGTTCCTGGGCGATGCAGATCCCGCTCATGCCGCACAGGATGGCACGCGACAATGGGCGGGTGCTCCCCCATCTCGACGCCGGTGACATCGAACGCGTCCGCGGCTGCCTGCTCGACGCCGGCTACACCCCGGACGGTGTGCGCGCCCTGCTGGGCCGCTCCGCGCACGACGCACTGACCCGCGGCGAGCCGGAGCCCGCGGCCCGGGCCAGCCGCGACGGCGGGGAGCTCGGCACCCTGGTGCGGCTGTTCCTGCTGGAGGACACCGAGCCCGAGCCGGCGGTGACCGCGGCGCTCGGCGACCTGGACCCGCTGCTGGAGGGCCGGATCCTGCGCCGCACCCCGGAGGGCATCCGGGCCGCGCTGGACGTGCGCCCCTACGGCGAGGGCCCCGGCGCCGACGGCGAGCCGGGCACCGACTGGTGGGTGGTGTCCGACATCGACACCCCGGCCGCGCGGCAGGACCGCGAGCACGTCACCGGCGTCGGCGGGGCGTCGCTGACGCTGGCCGCGGCGACCGTCCGCCGCCCGGTCGGCACCCTGCTCGACCTGGGCACCGGCTGCGGGGTGCAGGCGCTGCACGGCTCCCGGCACGCGTTGCGGGTCACCGCGACCGACGTGCTGCCGCGCGCGCTGGCGCTGGCCCGGCTGTCGCTGGGGCTGTCCGGGGTGGAGGTCGACCTGCGGGAGGGCCCGTGGTTCGCCCCGGTGGCCGGGGAGCGCTTCGACCAGGTGGTGTCCAACCCGCCGTTCGTGCCGGGCCCGCCGCGGGTGGACTACGTCTACCGCGACTCCGGTGCGGCCGGGGACTCCGCGCTGGCCGGACTGCTGGGCGAGCTGCCCGGCCTGCTCAACCCGGGCGGGGTCGCGCAGCTGCTGGGGTCGTGGCTGCACGTGCGCGGCGAGGACTGGCCGGACCGGGTGCGGTCCTGGCTGCCCGACGGCGTCGACGCCTGGGTCCTGCAGCGCGAGGTCGTCGACCCGGGCCTGCACGTCGGCACCTGGCAGCGCGACGCCGGGCTGGTCCCGACCTCCCGGGCGGCCCGCGAGCAGGCCGGGGCGTGGCTGGACTGGATGGCCGCCGAACGGGTGGAGGGGGTCGGGTTCGGCTTCCTCATGCTGCGCCGCACCGACAGCGAGCCGACCGTCGTGGTCGAGGACCTGCCCGGCGAGCTGGGCGAGGGCCTGGGCCGGGAGATGACCGGCTGGCTGGACCGGGTGGACTGGCTGCGCGCCCACACCCGCGACGAGGACCTGCTCGGCGCGCGGCTGCTGCTCGCCCCGGAGACGGTGCTCGAGTCGGCCTCGTCGGTCGACCCGGACGGCGGCTGGGCCGAGCTGTCGACGACCGTGCGCCGCTGGGGCGGCCCCGGCTGGGAACACCCCGTCGACGCCCCGGCCGCGGCGCTGCTGGCCGGCTGCCGCGGCGACCTGCCGCTGTCCGAGCTGCTCGCGCTGCTGTCCTACGCCCACGACCTGCCGGTCGACGCGCTCGTCGCGGCGACGCTGCCCGCGGTGCGGGAGTTCGTCCGGCACGGCCTGCTCCAGCCGGTCGACGGCTGGCCGCACCCGGTGCCCGCGCGGACCGCGGCCGCGTCGCCGTCGGGGCCGGTCGGGTGAGGGCCGTCGTCGCCCGCGTCCGACGGGCGTCGGTGACGGTCGAGGCGCCCGACGGCACACCGCTGCGGGTGTCCGGTGAGATCGGGCCCGGGTTGCTGGTGCTGCTCGGCGTGCACGCCGACGACGTCGGCACCGACCCCGCCGCGACCGCGCGGAAGGTCGACACGATGGCCCGCAAGCTGCACGAGCTGCGCCTCCTGCGCGACGAGCGCTCGTGCGCGGACGCCGGCGCCCCGCTGCTGGTGGTCAGCCAGTTCACCCTGTACGGCGAGACCCGCAAGGGACGCAGGCCGTCCTGGTCGGCGGCGGCCCGCCCGCAGGACGCCGAGCCGGTCGTCGACGCGGT
Source organism: Pseudonocardia sp. 2-7 (assembly GCF_056341085.1). Lineage (NCBI taxonomy): Bacteria > Bacillati > Actinomycetota > Actinomycetes > Pseudonocardiales > Pseudonocardiaceae > Pseudonocardia > Pseudonocardia sp. 2-7. The sequence continues at coordinate 2,252,412 of NZ_CP094507.1, read as the reverse complement.
GGTGGCCGCGCTGCGCGGGCGCGGCGCCACCGTCGGGACCGGGGAGTTCGGCGCGCAGATGGCCGTGGAGTCGGTCAACGACGGCCCGTTCACGGTCCTGGTCGAGGTCTGAGCCCGGTACCGGGCCCAGGTCTCAGCCGTCTCTCACCGGACTCCCGGAAAGGGGACGATGGGGACATGGTCGCCTACCTGCTGTCCTGGCTGTTGGGGCTGTTCCAGCTCGTGCTGGTCGCCCGGGTCGTCGTGGACTGGATCGACGTGCTCGGCTCCGGGCGCGGCGGCGCCGTGCTCGACACCGCCCGCCGTGTCACCCACGGCCTGACCGAGCCGGTCGTCGCCCCGATCCGCCGCCGCGTCCAGCCGGTCCGGATGGGCGCGGTCGGGCTCGACCTGTCGGTGCTGATCGTGTTCGTGGCCGTGCTGCTGGCGCGGCTGGTCGTGGTGCCGCTGATCCCGTTCTGACCCCGGCCGGGGTCAGGGGCGTGGCCCGAGCCGCAGCGCGGTGACCCGGCCGTCGTCGTCGAGGCCGGCCTCGGCCAGCCCGTCGGTGACACCGCCGTCGCGGTGCACCCGCACCGCCCACTCCGCGGTGTCGCGGGCGACCTGCTTGCGGGTCGGGTCGACGGTGAACTCCCCGTCGAGCAGCTCACCGAGGTGGGCGAGCAGCGGCACCGGGGACGGCCGCTCCCGGAACGGGGCGGTGGAGGTCAGGGTCGCGTCCGGGGTGACGACGGCCGCGAGCGCGACCGGGTCGCCGCCGCGCACCGCCCGTTCGAAGGCCAGCGCGCCGAGGAACCGGTCGGCCGCGGCGGCGCCCCGGCGCTGCAGGTGGTCCAGGAACGCGACGTCGCGGTCGATCTTGGAGGCGGCACCGAGCAGCCGTGACCGCACCGTGCCGGCCGGCATCTCCAGCACCCGGACCGTCACCTGCCGGTAGCCCGAGTCCGGGCCGAGGCTCCCGTCGGCGAGCAGCCGGTCGATCGTCTCGATGAACCCGAGCTCCTGGTTGAGCGACAGGTTGCCGGCCAGTGCGTTGCGCCGGTCGGCGATCTCGATCGGGCTGCGCGGCTCGCCGTCGATCTCCGACGGGTTGATCTGCACGACCCACAGCTCGTCGGGGTCGGTGTCGAGCAGGTCGCGGGTGGGCGGGTTCTGCGAGAACAGCCCGTCCCAGTAGACGCCGCCCGCGGTGTGCACCGCGCGGAACAGGGTGGGGATCGCGGCCGAGGCGAGCACGGTCTCGGCGGTCAGGGTGTCGGTGCGGCTGGAGAACGCCCGGAACTCCCCCGTCAGCACGTCGACGGCGCCGAGCAGCAGCAGCGGCGCGGCGCCTGCCGGGTCCGGACCGATGGCGGCGAAGTCCACGTGCCGTGAGACCAGGTCGAGGAACTGGCGGGTGCCGTCGAACGGGCGCGGCACCAGGTACGGGGTGCCTGCCGGGACGAGCCCGAGCCCCTGCAGCGCGCCCGCCGTCACCACGCCCAGGTTGGTCAGGCGCTCCAGCGGGGTGCGGGCGGCGTTGTCGGCCCAGAACTCCTCCAGCGCCGTCGCCGCGGCCTCGCGCCGGTCGGGGGTCTGGCCGTCGCGCAGCCGGTCCCAGGCGACGAGTGCGCAGATCGCGCCGCCCGAGGTGCCCGAGATCGCGACGACCTCGGCCGGGTCCGCGGCGGAGCCGAGCGCGTCCGAGCGCAGCAGCCGGGCCATGACGCCCGCGGTGAACGCGGTGTGGCTGCCCCCGCCCTGGCAGGCGATCGCGATGCGGCGGGGCCGGGTGCGGGGGCTCATGGGGTCACCCTCGCGCGGACCGGTGGGTAGGGACAGCGCGACCCGGTCACACACGACGACGGCCCCCACCCGGGAACCGGGCGGGGGCCGTCGTCGGGCGGGGTCACTTGCCGGCGGCACTCCGGGTGGCGCGCGCGGTCTTCTCCGCGGCGGCCTCGGTGCTGCGCCCGGCGTGCTCGGTCACGGCCTCGGCGGCCTTGGTGGCCTGCTCGGTGACCTGGTCGAACACCGAGGTGCCCGCGCCGACGACGGTACGGGCGAACTCGCGCTGGTGGCCGAGCACCTGCTCGTAGAAGTCGAAGACGCGCTCGACGGCGGCACCCGCGTCGGGCAGCTGCGGGCGGTCACCGGCGCCGAACTGGCGGGCCAGGCCGCTCGCGGCCTCGGTCCACCCGCGGACGGACTCGGTGACCAGGTCCTGGCCGCGCTTGGCGATGTCGACGAACTGCTCGGTGGAGGCGGTCATCGGTGCTTCCCTCCCGGGAGACGTTTCTCGGCGTGGACGGGGTGCTGACGTGCACCCCGGCATGCCAAGAAAACTACGCACGCCCGTTAAGTATGTCAAGCACGGCAGCTCAGTCCCGCTGCACGAAGCTCCGGTACACCCCCAGCAGGGCCGCCTTCTGCTCGTCGGACAGCCGTGCGTCGGCCTCGATCGCGGCCTCGACACCCGGCGGCGACTCGGCCACGGGGGCGGCCTGCTCGGCCGGGGCGGCGTCGCCCGCGACGTCCGGGTCGCCGACCGACCAGCCGGCCCGGCTGAGCATCTGGTCGGTGTTGAGGTGCAGCGCGTCGGCGATCGAGCGCAGCACCTTCAGCGACGGCTGGTGCAGCCCCCGCTCGACCTGGCTGAGGTAGGCGTTGGACACCTTGGTCATCGCCGCCATCTCGCGCAGCGAGAGCTTGGCCATCTGGCGCTGCGCCCGGATGAACCCGCCCAGAGCGTTCACCTGTGCACTCCACGCGTCCTCGGCGGCCCGGCGGCCGTTCTCGCGCAGCTCGTCGGCGGCGGTCTCCCCGGCGCTCCGCGGCCGGCGCCCGCCGTGCGTGGGGGCCTCCCCCGCGCGGCTCACGGCGTCCCCGCCCGGAGGGGCCCGCGCGGCGGTCGCCGGCGCGCGGGCACAGAACGTACGCGGTCCATGGCGACGCATTCTCCCCGCCGGACGGCGGTTGCGCACGCATCCGATGCAGCGTCGACAGTGGACAGCGGAGACGACCATCCATCCTGGACACGGCACCGCCCCGGTGACCAGCGGTGACCACCGGGGCGGCGGCGGGTTCCGGGTGGCGGCTCAGCCGCGCAGCACGTAACGGCCGGGAGCGGGCTCCAGCGGCGGGTGCGCGTCCGACCCGATCTTCTTGGGCGCCGCGACCTCCTTGCCCGCGCGCTCGGCGATCCACGGCGTCCAGTCCTCCCACCAGGAGGCCTTGCGCTCGGTGGCGTCGTCGCGCCAGTCCTCGGCGCGGGCCGGGAGGTCGTCGCTCTCGCCGAACCAGTGCCGCGACTTCGGCGACGGCGGGTTGACCACGCCGGCGATGTGCCCGGAGTTCGACAGCACGAACCGCACCGTGCCGCCGAGCTTCGACGCCCCGGTGTAGACCGACTTCCAGGGCGCGATGTGGTCGGACTCGGCGGTGACGATGTAGCTGTCGGGCCGGATGTCGGCCACGTCGAGCCGCTCCCCCGCCAGCTCCAGCTTGCCCTCGGCGAAGCGGTTCTCCAGGTACAGCGTGCGCAGGTACTCGGTCTGCATCGCGGCCGGCATGCGGGTGGAGTCGGAGTTCCAGGTCAGCATGTCGAACGGCTTCGGGTCCTCGCCGAGCATCCAGTCGTTGACGACGTAGTTCCAGACCAGGTCGGTCGACCGCAGCAGGTCGAAGGTCGTCTTCATGCTGGTGGCGGGCAGGTACCCGTCCTTACGCATGCTCCGCTCGAGCCGGTCGACCGTCTTCTCGTCGGTGAACACGCCCAGCTGGCCCGGGCCGGAGTAGTCGAGCAGCGTGTTCATCAGGGTCAGCGAGTTGACGTGCTGGTCGCCCTTGGCCTCCAGCCACGCCGTCATCGCGGCGGACAACGCGCCGCCCAGGCAGAGCCCGGCGACGTTGACCGTGTCCCGGCCGGTGATCTCGCGGACGACCTCCAGGGCCGTGACCGGGCCCTCCTGCAGGTAGTCGCTCATCGTCACGTCGGCCAGCGACGAGTCCGGGTTGCGGTAACTGATCATGAAGACGGTGTGGCCGTGCTGCACCGCCCACTCCACCAGCGACTTCTGGGGCGCGAGGTCCATGATGTAGTACTTGTTGATCCACGGCGGGCTCATGAGCAGCGGGATCTCGTGGACCTTGTCCGTCTGCGGCTCGTACTGGATGAGCTCGATCAGCCGGTTGCGGAAGACCACGTGGCCCGGGGTGACCGCGAGGTCCTTGCCCACCTGGAAGGCGCCGGGGGTGACCTGGCGCGGCATACCCTGGTTCTGCACGGCGTCGCGCAGCATGTTGCGCGCGCCCCGCACGATGTTCAGCCCGCCGGTCTCGACGATCTTCTTCGGCCAGGCCGGGTTGGTGACGACCGCGTTCGGCGGGGCCAGCGCCTCGACGATCTGGCCGACCAGCCAGTCCAGCTTGCGGCGCGCGGTCGGCGAGACGCGGGCGGCCTGCGACAGCTCGGTCAGCCGGTCGGCGAGCAGGGTGTGCTCCTGGCGGGCCAGGTAGTACCAGGCGTTGCCCTCCCAGGCCGGGTCGGCGTAGCGCTTGTCCTTCTCGGGCAGCGACGCCGGACCTGTGGTCGTCCGGCCGACGGCACGCGCGGCCGCGGCGGACACGGCCTTGGCCGAGTCGACACCGAAGCCCAGACCGGTGCGCAGCACCGCGCCGGGCCGGGTGACCAGCGAGCGGGCGGCCTCGCCGAGCGCCCCGCCGAAGCCGACCGGGTCGACCTTCGCGGCGAGCCCCTCGGGGCTGGCGAGCTCGCGCAGGTCCCGCACGAGACCGGCCGCCTGCCGTCGCAGCACCTCCGCGGCCTGGTTCGACGCGGCGGCGCTGCCGTTCTCGGACTCGGGCTGGGATACGGGCTGCGTGGTCACTGTTCGTCACTCCTGACGGCCGGTTCGGTCTCCGTGCCTGGGTTCCCGCGCTCCCTCAGGGAACGGGAGGCGCAACGGGATGGACACATGGTGACCGCGTACTCACCGGTAGGCAGCCCCGGATTGTTGTAAGGCCTCTCACCTGCGCTAAGCGAAGCAAAGCACTACTCCGGAGTAGGCCAGCGCTTGCTTGGCATACCGATCGCGTTTTACCGTTCGGTAACCCGGATAGCCCCCGGTCATCAGAGTTGATGGGAGAGGCCCATGAGCACGGCGATCACCCGACGGTCCGCACCCTCCAGGGAGCACGGACCGCGTGCCCTTCCCGAGACCCCCGTGGCCGCGGCCACCGGGAGCGACGACCGGCCGGACCCCCTCCGGTACCTCGTGTCGTACAACACCCGGAACCTGACCAAGGTGGTGGCCGAGGTCGGCCGGGCCACCGGCGCCTACTGGATCGACGCGGTCCAGCGGATCGCCCGGCCCGGCGACGCCGCCCGGCGCGGGCTGCTGTGGATCTCGGCGATGGCCGACCGGCGCGAGCCGACCTGGCACCTGGCCAACGAGGTCGTGCTGTCGACGCCGTTCGCGTCGCTGCGTGACTTCACCGCCGCCGAGCACCGCGACGACGACGTGGTCCCCACCCTGGTGCTGCCGCCCCAGGCCGGCCACTCCTCGACCGTCGTGGACTACTCGCCGCAGCAGAGCCAGATCGCCATGATCCGCGCCTCGGGCCTGACGAAGGTCTACGCGCTGGACTGGCGGCCCGCCACGACCGCGACGAAGAACGTCACGATCACCGACTACCTCGAGGTGATCGACCGCTCCATCCGGCGGATGGGCGGGAAGGCCAACCTGGTGGGCGACTGCCAGGGCGGCTGGCTGGCCACGATCTACGCCGCGCTGCACCCGGACCGGGTCAACACCCTGACCCTGGCCGGTGCGCCGATCGACTTCCACGCGGGCGAGTCGGTGATCGCCGCCTCGACCCGGCTGATGGCGGGGACGATGGGGATGGCGCCGTACAAGGCGCTGGTCGCCGCGGGCGGCGGCAACATGCCGGGCTCGGCGGTGCTGTCGAACTTCATCTCGATCCAGCCGCAGTCGGAGATCTCCCGGCAGCTGCAGCTGCTGGAGAACATCGACGACCCCACCCACGTCGAGCGCTACCGGGTGTTCGAGGACTGGTTCAAGTACACCCAGGACATCCCCGGCGCGTTCTACCTGTGGCTGGTGGAGAACCTGTTCTGGAAGAACCGGTTGATCAAGGGCACGCTCACCGTCGACGGCCGGACCGTCGACATGGGGGCGATCGACTGCCCGCTGCTGCTGCTGGCGGGCTCCGCGGACCACATCACCCCCGCCCCGCAGCTGTTCGCCGCGGCGGAGAAGGTCGGGACCCCGGCCGCGGACGTCACCTACCGGACGGCGACCGCGGGCCACCTGGGCCTGTTCATGGGCCGTGACGCACTGCGCCACGACTGGCCGGTGCTGATGGAGACCGTCTACGGCCACTCGGTGCCGTCGAAGAAGGACACCGGGGCCGGCAAGGCGTCGCGGCGGCGCAGCAGCGTCCGCGCCGTGGCCGACCCGCGGGACACCCCGCGGGTGCCCGCACCCTGACCGGTACGCCCGGCCGGGTCGCTCTCTAAGAGGACCCTGAGAGAACCGCAACTGCATGTGACCGACGACACGGCCCCGCAGGCACATTTCCGGCCTGCGGGGCCTCGTCGTGGGAACGATCCCCGGAACGGCTGCGTTGACCCCGTACAGGGCAAGCGGCGAGGCCCATCAATCGCCCGCCGCAGCCCGCGCAGGGGAGGAAATGCACATGACGGTGACCACGACCGCTCCGGCCGTACCCGGCCCGCGCCTCACGACCGAGGCCCCCGCTCGCGCCACCGTGTCGTCGTCCGGCGCGAAGCGGACCGCCCCCAAGGTCGCTCGCAGCTCCCGCCGTCGCACCGACGGCGACGGAGGCACCGCACTGGAAGCCACCGTACCCGGTGCCGCGGCCGCGGTGGCGGAGGATCTCGACGCCCAGAGTCCCGCCGCGGACCTGGTGCGCGTCTACCTCAACGGGATCGGCAAGACCGCACTGCTGACCGCGGCGCAGGAGGTCGAGCTCGCCCGGCGCATCGAGGCCGGCGTGTTCGCCCAGCACCGGCTGGACACCGCCGCCGCCGACGGCACGCTGGACGGGCTGGACCTGCAGTACCGCCGCGACCTGCGCGCGGTCGTCCGCGACGGGCTGCTGGCCAAGAACCACCTGCTGGAGGCGAACCTCCGGCTGGTGGTCTCGCTCGCCAAGCGCTACACCGGGCGCGGGATGCCGCTGCTGGACCTGATCCAGGAGGGCAACCTGGGCCTGATCCGCGCGGTGGAGAAGTTCGACTACACCAAGGGCTTCAAGTTCTCGACCTACGCGACCTGGTGGATCCGGCAGGCCATCACGCGGGGCATGGCCGACCAGGCCCGCACCATCCGGCTGCCCGTGCACCTGGTGGAGCAGGTCAACAAACTGGCCCGGATCAAGCGGGACATGCACCAGCGCCAGGGCCGCGAGCCCAGCGACGCCGAGCTGTCGGCCGAGTCGGGGATCCCGGAGCACAAGATCCAGGACCTGCTCGACCACGCCCGCGACCCGGTGAGCCTGGACATGCCGGTCGGGTCCGAGGAGGAGGCGCCACTCGGTGACTTCATCGAGGACGCCGAGGCGACCGACGCCGAGAACACCGTGATCTCGAGCCTGCTGCACGACGACCTCCGCCGGGTGCTGTCGACCCTGGAGGACCGCGAGCAGAAGGTCATCCGGATGCGCTTCGGCCTCGACGACGGCCAGCCGCACACGCTCGACCAGATCGGCCGCGCCTTCAAGCTCTCCCGTGAGCGGGTGCGCCAGATCGAGCGCGAGGTCATGTCGAAGCTGCGGGTCGGCGAGCGCGCCGACAAGCTGCGCGCCTACGCGAGCTGACCCGGGCCGGCCGGGCGTCCCCCCACCCGGCCCCCGGTGAAGGACGGCCGGCGGAGCGATCGCTCCGCCGGCCGTTGCCGTCTCGGGCACCCCGGGGCTCCCCACGAGTTCGGGATGCACGGCACGGGGAGTTCTACCGGATCGATTCCGGAGCGGTCACGGCGACACGGTGGCGGCCGCGACACGGCACGGCGTGTTCCCCACCACCCGGGGCCGGATCGTTGGCCGAGCGCACCGTCCCCGCCTAGGGTCGGGTCATGTCGCGTTCCCTCCCCGGCCCGGTCACCCCCGTCGTGACCCCGGAGTCCATGCGCGACGCACTGGGCGCGTTCGCGTCCGGCGTCGTCGTCGTCACCGCGATCGGCCCGGACGGGCCCATCGGGTTCACCTGTCAGTCCTTCGCGTCGCTGTCGCTGGACCCGCCACTGGTGAGCTTCGCGCCGTCGCGCGGGTCCTCGACCTGGCCGCGCATCCGCGAGGTGGGCCGGTTCTGTGTGAACGTGTTGGCCGCCGACCACGAGCACCACAGCGCCGGGTTCGCCCGCTCCGGGGTCGACAAGTTCGCCGGGGTGACCTGGGAGGCGGCGCCGTCCGGCTCACCGGTCCTCGACGGCGTCGGCGCTTGGGTCGACTGCACCCTGTGGAACGAGTACGACGGCGGCGACCACACGATCGTCGTCGCCCGGGTCGACGCGCTCGGCGCGGACCCGGACCGGCTGCCGCTGCTGTTCCACCGCGGCACCTACGCCCTCACCCCGCGGGCCGGCTCGTGAGCGGCACCGTGGGCCGGATCATCGGGGTCGTCGCGGGCCCGGAGCCGGGCGGTCGCACGGCGGCCGCCGTCGCCGGGATCCTCGCCGGCACCGGGGCCGACACCGCCCTGGTCGAGCTGTCGCAGACCCCCGTCGCCGAGGTCACCGCGGCCTTCGCCGACGCCGACGCCGTCGTGTTCGGCAGCCCGGTCTACCGGGCCGGGCACACGGCGTCGCTGCGGGCGCTTCTGGAGGCCACCGAGCGCGGGAAGTGGGGCGAGAAGACCGCCCCGCTCCAGGGCAAGGCGGCCGCGGTCGTGCTGACCGGCGCGAGCGGGCACCACTTCCTCGCCGTCGACGGGCTGCGGTCGGTGCTGGCCGGGTTCTTCGCCGTCCAGGTTCTGTCCCCCGGGCTCTACCTCGACCATTCCGGCTACGTGGACCGCAACACCCTCACCGAGGCCTCCGCGGAGCTCGCGGCGGCGCACGGGCGGGCGCTGGCCGACCTGGCCACGGCCGTACGCGGCTCCGAGGCGCTGCGGGCGATCACGCCCGTCGTCTGAGGAGCCACCGGCACGTCACCGCCCCGTCAGGGCGGTGGCGATCCGGGCGCCCAGTGCCACGTTGTGGCGGTACACCGCGACGTTGACCTCCAGGCTGGCGTCGCCGGTCGCGTCGCGGACCCGCGCCAGCAGGAACGGCGTCGCGTCCTGTCCGCCGATCCCGGCCCCGTCGAGCGCGGCGAGGGCGTCGGCCAGGGCGGCGTCATGGACATCGGGCGGGAGCTGCTCGGCGGCCGGGACCGGGTTCGCCACCAGCAGCGCCCCGGGCAAGCCGAGGTCGCGGGCGGCCCGCCAGGCCGCAGCGGCCTGCTCCGGCGACTCCACCCGCTGGCCGACCCGGTGCCCGGAGTCGGCGACGTAGAAGCCGGGGAAGGCGTGCGTGCGGTACCCGGCGACGGTGACACCGAGGGTCTCCAGCCGCTCCAGGGTGGCCGGCACGTCGAGCACCGACTTCACCCCGGCGCTCACCACCACCAGCGGCAGCGCGGCGAGCGCGGGCAGGTCGGCCGACTCGTCGAAGGTGCGCGCGGCACCGCGGTGCACCCCGCCGAGCCCGCCGGTGGCGAACACCCGGATGCCGGCCCGGTGGGCGAGGTGCGCGGTCGCCGCGACCGTCGTGCCCCCGCTCGCGCCGGTCGCCACGGCCACCGGCAGGTCCCGGGCGGACAGCTTCGCCACGCCGGGGGATCCCGCCAGCCGGGAGAGCTCGTCGCCGGTCAGCCCGACGACGACCTCGCCGTCGAGCACCCCGATGGTCGCCGGGACGACGCCGAGCGAGCCGACGAGCTCCTCGGCCTCCCGGGCGACGGCGAGGTTGCGCGGTGTGGGCAGGCCGTGGGTGACGATCGTCGACTCGCACGCCAGCACCGGGCGGCCTGCGGCCAGGGCGTCGGCGACCCGCTCCCCCACCCTCATGCGGCGGCCGGCGCACGGAGGGCGGCCTCGGCTCCGTCGACGGGCGAGGTGCCGAACGCGATCGCCGAGCCGGGCGCGTGCCGGTGCACCAGGTTCACCACCCGCTCGAACAGCTCCAGGCACTCCGGGGGCTTCCGGAGCCCGCCGCCGACGAGCACGCAGTCGTAGCGGCGGGCGGTCAGCGCCGCGGTGATCCGGGGCAGCTCACCGTCCGGCCCGACGAGGACCTCGGTCGCCTCGATCCCGGCCGCGCGGTAGGCGTCGCGGCCCCGTTCCAGGGCGGTGAGCACGGGCGCCGGGTCGTACCCGGGGATCCGCGCCGGGTCGAATCCGATCACCAGCAGGGTCGTCACGTCCCCGCACGCTGCTCGCCGCGGCACCGGCCGTCAACCCTGCGGCGCCGGGACCGGGGGCGGGCTGCCGAGCGGGCGCAGGCCAGCGCGATGAGTGCGCCGAGCAGGGTGAACCCGGTCGCGACCAGCACGGCGACGTGCCAGCCGGCCAGCAGCACCGGCACCGGCTCGTCGCCCGCCGGTGAGGTCAGCACCGAGGTCAGCGTGACGCCGACGGCGGCGCCCAGGTAGCGGGTGGTGTTGTTGATGCCGCTACCGGTGCCCGCCCGGTCCGGCGGCACCGAGGCGACCGCCTCGCGGCCGAGCGTCGCGTTCACGACCCCGGTGCCGACGCCGACGACGACGAGCGCGGCCAGGACCGCCCCGGTGCCGGAACCGGTCGCGAGCAGCCCGAGCTGACCGGCCGTCATGACCAGCAGGCCCACGCCGAGACGGACCCCGCCGGTGACCCGTTCGCTGATCCGGCGGGTGAGCAGCGCGGTCACGATGCTGGTGCCCGACCAGCCGAGCAGCAGCAGCGCCGCCGTCGCGGGGGCGGTGCCGTGCACCGGGGCGAGCAGCGCGGGCAGGTAGGAGCTCAGCGAGATGATGCCGAGCCCGGTGGCCATGCTCGCGACGGTCGCCGCGACCAGCCCGGGATGGCGGAACAGCTCCGGCCCCGCCATCGGGTGCGCGACGACGAACTGGACGGCGACGAACCCCGCCAGCAGCGCCGCCCCGGCGACCAGCAGCACGACGGTCGTGGTGGTGACCGGCAGCCGCCGGGCCTCGGTGAGGCCGGCGAGCAGCACCGTCAGCCCGGCGGCGAGCAGCACCATCCCCGCGACGTCGACCGGGCGCGGCCGCCCGGCGGTGGACTCGGTGAGCAGCGTCGCGCCGGCGACGGCGAGCGCCAGCCCGGCGACCGCGACCGCGAGGTAGAGCACCCGCCACGGCAGCAGGCCCGCGAGCAGCGGACCGGCCGCGATCCCGGCGGCCAGCGCCGCGCCCCACAGCCCGGTGGCGGCCGAGCGGCGCGGACCCGGCGGCAGCGCGTGCCCGATCAGCGCGAGGCTGCACGCGACGACCGCGGCGGCCCCGACGCCCTGCCCGATCCGGCCGGCGACGAACCCGGCGGTGCCGGTGGCGAGCGCGCCGCCCGCCGAGGCCAGGGCCAGCACGACCGCGCCGGTCGTGAACACCGCGCGCCGCCCCAGCCGGTCGGCCAGGGTCCCCGCGGTCAGCAGCACCGCGGTGAGCCCCAGGCTCATCGAGCTGAGGATCCAGGAGCGCCCGGACGGCGAGGAGCCCAGGTCGGCCGCGATCGGGGCCAGGGTGGCCAGCGGCGCGGTGTAGCTGACCAGGGCCAGCATCGTGCCGAGCGACGCCACCGCCACCGTGCGTCGGGCCACGCCGCCACCCCCGTCGTCACCGCGGACCGGTCAAGATCGGGACGGACGCTACGCCGTGCGAGCTCAGCTGGGGAGGCCGAGCAGCGCGGGCAGGTCCGCGACCGAGTCGATGACGGCGTCGGCGCCCGCCGCACGCAGCCGCGGCTCGCCGTGCGCCCCACCCCGCACCCCGACCGCGAGCCCCGCCCCCGCCCGGACGGCGGCGTCGATGTCGGCGGTCGCGTCACCGGCCACCGCGACCTGGGAGTGCTCGGTCCCGGCCCGCCGTGCCGCGGCGTGGAGCAGGTCGGGCTCGGGCAGGCCGCGGCCGTCGACGTCGGCGGGCGACAGGACCATGTCCGCCCGTTCGGTGAACTCCAGCGCCGACACCAGCCGGTCCCGCAGCTCGGGATCGAACCCGCAGGTCAGGGCCACGCTCAGGCCGGCGTCGCGGAGCGCGTCGAGGGTCTGCGCGGCGCCGGGGACCGGGCGGACGCGGCCCGCGTCCAGCGCGGCGTGCAGGTGGTCGGCGAACGCGGAGTGCGCGCGGCGGGCCCGGTACATGTCGCCGTCGAGGAGCTCGCCGAGCACCGTCATGACCGGGCGGTCCATCGTCGCGCGGGCCTGCCGGTCCAGCGCCGGGTAGCAGGGACCGTCGACGCGGACCCCGGCGGCGCGCAGGCCGGCCCGCAGGCCGGCGAGCACGAGCCCGTCGTCGACCATCGTCGTACCCGCCAGGTCGAGCACCGCCAGTTGCACGGGTGAACTCCACCGGCGCCGGATGACGATCACCCGACTCCTGGTCGACATCCGGGTGAACCGGCCGCGTCACTCCGGGGCGGGCGTCACCACAGCTCGCCGTCGCGCCAGTCGCAGACCAGCGCGCGGGCCGGGTCGAGCGGCGCGTCGACGGGCAGGACGTGCACGGTGCCGCGCTCGTCGGGGGTGTCGACGACGCCGTAAGGGGTGAGCGCGGCGAGCGGGCCGCACCACGGTTCCCAGCCGTGCCTGCGGTAGAGCCGCGCGGCGCGGGCGGCCGCGCCGAGCGCCCCGAGCCGGTACCCGCCGCGCACGATCCGGTCCACCTCGGCCATGAGCCGCCCGCCGAGCCCGCCGCCCTGGCTCCCGGGCCGCACGGCCACGGCCTCGACGTAGCCGGTGCGCAGCGCGACGCCGTCGTGCAGCAGCCTGCGGCCCACGACGGCCGCGTGCCCGACCGGGTCGTGCAGCGGACCGGCCAGCACGTGCACCCCGCCGAGCGCGTGGTCGAACGAGGCGTCGTCGAACCCGCCGGCCCCGTCGGCGTCGGCGGGGAACGCGGCGTCGAGCAGGGCACGCAGGGCACGGAGCCCGTCGCGCCCGAGATCGGCGGTGGGCAGGACGGTCAGGCGCACCCGGACGATCTTTCCGCAGCGCCCGGCGGCGTGGTCAGAAGGTCGGGAGCATCCATCCGAGCACCGGGGTCGACTGCAGGGACACCAGCACGCACAGCACCGCGAGCAGCCCGACGCTCCACAGGATCGTCCGCCGGAACAGCTCGGACTCCCGGCCGGCGACGCCCACGGCCGTCGCCGCGATGGTGAGGTTCTGCGGACTGATCATCTTCCCGACGACGCCGCCGGAGGTGTTCGCCGCGACCATCAGGTGCGGGTCCAGGCCCGCCTGCTCGGCCGCGGTCTGCTGCAGCGTCGCGAACAGGGCGTTCGCCGAGGTGTCCGAGCCGGTGACCGCGGTGCCGAGCCAGCCGAGGATCGGCGAGAGGAACGCGAACGCCGCGCCGGTCCCGGCGATCCAGGTGCCGATGGAGATCGTCTGCCCGGACAGGTTCATCACGTAGGCCAGCGCGAGGACGGTGGCCACGGTGAGGAAGGCGAACCGCAGCTTGTACGCGGTGGCGGCGAACTCCCGGACCGCCGTCGCGGGCGTGAGCCGGTACATCACCGCGACGCCGATGCCGCAGATCAGCAGCAGCGAGCCGGGCGAGGAGAGCCACTGGACGCTGTAGGTCGTGGTCGACACCGGGTCCCCGGACGCGCCGAGGACCTGTCCGTCGAGCCCCGGCCAGCCGATCTTGAGGTCGGTGCCGGTCAGGAAGGTCGACACCGGGCCGACCAGCTTCGCCACCGAGAACACCACGATGATCAGCAGGTACGGCGCGAAGGCCATGAACAGCCTGCCGACCGACAGCGCCTGCGAGCGCTCGGCGAGGGTGCGCTTCTCGGTCGCGACGGACCCACCGCCGTCGCCTCCCGGGTCCTCGACGGGTGCGTCGGCGGTGCGCTCGATGCGCAGCGTCTCCATCGCCTCGGCGCCGCCGCGCGGCTGCCAGAAGCGCAGCAGGACCACGCCGGCCGCCAGCCCGGTCAATGAGGCGACGATGTCGGTGAGCTCGACCGAGAGGTAGGTGGCGGCCAGCCACTGGGCGACGGCGAACGCGAGACCGATGACGAGCGCCACCGGCCAGACCTGGCGCACCCCGCGCCTCCCGTCGACGAGCAGCACCAGCAGCGTCGGGACGATGAACGCGAGCACCGGGGTCTGGTGTCCGACGACGGCGCCGATCTCGTTGTACGGGATCCCGGTGAGGGTGCCCGCGGTGATGATCGGCGTGCCGACCGCGCCGAACGCGACGGGGGCGGTGTTGGCCAGCAGCACGACGACCGCCGCCCGGACCGGGGAGAACCCGAGCGCCATCAGCATGACGCCGGTGATCGCCACCGGGGCACCGAACCCGGCCAGCGCCTCGAGCAGACCACCGAAGCAGAACGCGATGATGATCGCCTGCACCCGGGGGTCGTCGGAGATCAGCCCGAAGGCGGCGCGCAGGTCCTCGAACCGGCCCGCGGCGACGGTGAGCTGGTAGAGCCAGATCGCGGTGAAGACGATCCACATGATCGGGAACAGGCCGAACACCGCTCCCTCGGTGGCCGAGAGCAGGGCCAGGTGCACCGGCATCCCGAAGGCCGCCACCGCGACCGCGACGGCGACGACGAGTGCGGCCAGCCCGGCCCAGTGCGCCTTCCAGCGCAGGGCACCCAGCGTCACGAAGATCGCCACCAGCGGGAGCAGTGCGACGAGTGCGGACAGCCAGAGACTGCCGAGTGGTTCGGGATCTTGCTGGAACACGGATCTCCCCGGGGCGCCGTCGCCGATGACGGTTGCAGCCTGTCACGGTTCGCCCGGTGCCACCGGTCCGGCGGTCATCCGGGGCGTACCGGACAGGTGACGCGAAACGAGAGCACACTGTCGTTTGAGCGGTTACCGTGGGTGCGACGCGCCCGCCGACCCTCCGGAGGCCAGCACCATGACCGACACCGCCACGGACTTCACGCTCCCGCTGCACATGCGCCGCGACCGGTTCCTGCCCGACGCCGAGCTGGAGCGCATCCGCGACTCCGGCGACGTCCCACGGGTGCGGACCGCCTTCGGCGCCGAGGCCTACCTCGTCACCCGCTACGACGACGTGCGGCACGTGCTCGGCGACGCCGCAACCTACTCCAACGCCGGGAGCGCCGAGCTGACCCGCCCGGACGCACCGCCGCTGTCGGAGCGCGAGCAGGAGCAGATGCGGGCCGGCCAGCTGCTGCTGCAGGACCCGCCGGAGCACACCCGGCTGCGCCGCTTCCTCACCCGCGAGTTCACCCAGCGCCGGATGGCCCGCCTGGAGCCGCGGATCACCGAGATCGTCGACGAGCACCTCGACGCGCTGGAGGCCGCCGGGCCGGGTGCCGACCTGGTCTCCCTGTTCGCCCTGCCGGTGCCGTCGATGGTCATCTGCGAGCTGCTCGGGGTGCCCTACACCGACCGCGACGAGTTCACCGCCCGGTCGACGCGCCTGCTCGACGTGTCCCTGCCCGCCGAGGAGCGACTGGCCGTGGGCCGGGAGAACCGCGCCTACATGGCCCGGCTCGTCGACGCGGCTCTGGCCGACCCGGGTGAGGACATCCTCGGCATGCTGATCCGCGAGCACGGCGAGGAGATCAGCCACGACGAGCTGGTCGGGATCGCGTCGCTGCTGCTGATCGCCGGGCACGAGACGACGTCGAACATGCTGTCGCTGGGCACCCTGGCGCTGCTGGAGGACCCGGAGCAGGCCGCGATGCTGCGCAGCGACCCCGGGCTGGCCCGGCCCGCCGTGGAGGAGCTGCTCCGGTGGCTGTCGATCGTGCACACCGGGGTGGTCCGGGTGACGACGACCGACACCGTCCTGCGCGACACCCCGATCCCGGCGCGGTCGCTGGTGATGTGCTCGCTGCCCACCGCCAACCGCGACACCGGGTCCGGGTTCGACGACCCCGCCCGGCTCGACCTCACCCGCGGCGCGGCCGGACACGTCGCGTTCGGGCACGGCGTGCACCACTGCCTGGGCGCACCGCTGGCACGGATGGAGATGGCGACGGCGTTCCCCGCCCTGCTCCGCCGCTTCCCCACCCTCGCCCCGGCCGGGCCGGTCCCGCCCGAGGCCTTCCGGGCCTACCACTTCGTCTACGGCATGCACACGCTGCCGGTGACCTGGTGAGGCCGGGCGATACCGTGCAGTGATGACCGCTTCGTCGCTCGACGGCTCCCCGGCGGGCCGTCCGCTGCGCGCCGACGCCGCCCGCAACCACCGCCGGATCGTCGACACGGCGGCCGCGGCGTTCGAGTCCGACGGAGCGGACGTCCCGCTCGAGGAGATCGCGCGCCGGGCCGGGGTCGGCGTCGCGACGCTGTACCGCCGGTTCCGGACCCGCGACGTGCTGGTGCGGGCGGTGCTGGACCAGGTGTTCGTCGCGGAGATCGAGCCGACCGCGGCCGCCGGGGACGGCGACCCCTGGGCCGACCTGGCCGGGTCACTGGGCCGGGCGGTGGAGGCGATCGCCGGACGGCGGACGATCCTGCAGCTTGCCCGCGAGGCCGGCGCGTTCGACGTCGAGTCCGCCGAGCGCTACGGCCGGACGCTGACCAGGCTGCTGGACCGGGCGCGCGAGGCGGGCGCGGTGCGCCCGGAGCTCACCCCGCGGGACCTGTCGGCGGTCCTGGTCATGGCGCTGGCCGTCGCCGAGGGGTCGGACGCGGCGGAGACGGCGTCGGGCGAGGACCGCGCCCGCTACCTGGCGCTGCTGCTCGACGGGCTGCGACCGGGCAACCCGCCGCTGCCCCCGGGCTCGGAGGAGCCCTAGCAACGATCGGGGCACGGTCGCTGTCGCGGGCGGCGCGGACCCGCTACGGTTCCGGTCGTCCGCTCGGCAACGGCGCCGGGCGGATCCGCACTCCCGCCCCCGGAACCCGGGTGGTCCCCGGGCCCGCCGGTCCGACCGGCCGCGGTGCGGGCGTCGTCCTCGGCCGCCGAACCGGCCGGGGTGCCGATTCCGCTCTCAGCCGCCGAACCGGTCGGGGTGCAGCCGTCGGGCGAGCGTCGCGACCGCGTCGGCGTTGCGGATGCCGGGGCTGATCTCGGCGAAGGTCGTGGTGAACACCCTCCCGTCGCGGACCGCGGGGACCGTGGCGAGCGCCGGGTCGTTCCGCAGCCGCTCGGCCAGCGGCTCCGCGCCCTCCGGGCCGACGTCGCGCCCGCAGCAGGCCGGGATCACGATCACGTCCGGGCTCGCCGCGACGACGCCCTCCAGGGACACGGTGCGCTGCCGGCCGGCGAGGGTGTCGAACGCCTGCCGCCCGCCCGCGGCCTCGATGATCGTCGTCGCGACGTCGCCGGTGCCGAAGACCCGCAGCTCACCGGTACTGCCCGGGGAGTTCAGCATCGCCACCCGCGGACGGTCGGTGACACCGTCGAGCCGGGCGGCGACGTCGGCGAGGGTGCCGCGCATGCCGGCGACGACCTGCGCGGCCCGGTCCTCGGCGCCCAGCAGGCGCCCGAGGTCGGTGAGATCGCGTTCGACGCCGGCGAAGGACACGTCGTTGTCGCCGATGCTCTGCTGGTCGCCGCCGTCGGCGGTCGGACAGTAGGCGCTGAACAGGAAGGTCTCCGTGCCGGTGGCACCGAGCTCGGCGCGGGTGCCGAGCCCCTCCCGGGTGAACGCGCCGGTGAAGCCGGAGACGACGAGGTCCGGGGCGACACGCAGCACCTCCTCGCGCGACGGGTACTCCTCGGGCCAGTAGCTCTGCGGCCGGAAGTCCGGGTCGAGCTGTGCCGGCAGCGGGTTGTCCAGGTAGGCCGCGCCGACCAGCCGGTCCCCCGCCCCGAGCGCGAGGACGGCCTCGATGCCGTTCTGGAACATCGCGACGACCCGCTCCGGGCGCTGCACGGGCACGTCGACGCCGCAGTTGACGACCGCGTCGGCGGCGGGGCCCGTGGCGTGGTCGCCGTGCCCGGCGGGTGCCGCGACCGGGTCACCCGCGCCGCACCCCGCGAGGAGCACCAGTCCGGCGAGCAGCGGCGCCCAGCGGCGCGGGTTCCCGATCACCGCGACAGCATAGCCACAACACCTGATCGGCTCTTCAGATGTGCGGCTCTCGTCACGGCTCGGTCCCCGCGCCGCCCGGCATCAGAGCGCGTGCTGCAGGCGCTCCGCGAGCAGCCCCACGAACCGGGACGGGTCGGCGAGCTCGCCGCCCTCGGCCAGCAGGGCCATGCCGTGCAGCAGCTCGACGGCGCCGCTCTCGTCCTTCCCCGCGGCGCGGGCGTCACGCAGCCCGGTGACCAGCGGGTGCGACGGGTTGAGCTCGAGGATCCGCTTCACCTTCGGCGGCTCCTGCCCCATCGCCCGGTACATCTTCTCCAGGGTCGGGGTCATGTCGAACTCGTCGCCGACGAGGACTGCCGGGGAGGTGGTGAGCCGGGTGGAGAGCCGGACCTCCTTGACGTCGGAGGTCAGGACCTCGGCCATCCAGGTGCAGAGGTCGGCGAACTCGGTCTGCTTCGCCGCCGCCTCCTCCTTCTCCTCGTCGGTCTGCAGGTCCACCTGGCCCTTGGCGATGGAGCGCAGCGGGGTGCCGTCGAAGCCGTCGACGGCGTCGACCCACACCTCGTCGACCGGGTCGGTGAGCAGCAGGACCTCGTAGCCCTTGTCCCGGAACGCCTCCATGTGCGGGGAGGCCTCGATCGCGGTCCGCGAGTCCCCGGTCATATAGTAGATCGCGTCCTGGCCCTCGCGCATCCGCTCCGTGTAGGCGGCGAGCGAGGTCGGCTTCTCGGCGTCGTGGGTGGTCGCGAACGCCGAGACCCCGAGGATGGTGTCGCGGTTGTCGGCGTCGGACAGCAGGCCCTCCTTGAGCGCCCGGCCGCACTGCTCCCAGAAGGTCGCGTACTTCTCCGGCTCGTTGTCGCGCAGCGAGCCGAGCACCGACAGCACCTTCTTCACCAGGCGCCTGCGGATCGCCGAGATCTGACGGTCCTGCTGGAGGATCTCCCGCGACACGTTCAGCGAGAGGTCCGCGGCGTCGACGACGCCCTTGACGAACCGCAGGTACTCGGGGACGAGCGCCTCGCAGTCGTCCATGATGAACACGCGCCGGACGTAGAGCTGGACGCCGCGGCGGGCGTCGCGCATGTAGAGGTCCATCGGCGCGACCTTCGGCAGGAACAGCAGCGCCTGGTACTCGAAGGTGCCCTCGGCGGCGAGCCGGATCGTCTCCAGCGGCTCCTGCCAGTCGTGGCTGACGTGCCGGTAGAACTCGGCGTACTCCTCCTCGGTCACGTCCTTCTGCGGGCGGGCCCACAGCGCCTTCATCGAGTTCAGCGTCTCGGGCGCGGCGTCGTCCGCGTCCCCCGCGGTGCCGATTCCGGGAGGCATGCGGACCGGCCAGGTGATGAAGTCGGAGTAGGTCTTCACGATGCGCCGCAGCACCGAGGGGTCGGCGTAGTCGTGCAGCTGGTCCTCGGCGTCGGACGCCTTGAGGTGCAGGGTGACCGCGGTGCCCTGCGGGGCGTCGGCGACGGGCTCGATCGTGTAGGTGCCCTCACCGTCGGAGGTCCACCGCACGCCCTCGCCCGCGCCGGCCTTGCGGGTCACGAGCTCGACGCGGTCGGCGACCATGAACGAGGAGTAGAAGCCGACGCCGAACTGGCCGATCAGCTCCTGGCGGGCGTCGTCGCCGGCCTCCCGGAGCTTCGCGAGGAGCTCCGCGGTGCCCGACCGCGCGATGGTGCCGATCAGGTCGACGACCTCGTCGCGGGTCATCCCGATGCCGTTGTCGCGGACGGTGAGGGTGCGCGCCCCGGCGTCCGGCACGAGCTCGACGTGCAGGTCCTCGGTGTCGGCGCCCAGGTCCTTGTCCTGGTAGGCGGCGAGGCGGAGCTTGTCCAGCGCATCGGAGGCGTTGGAGATCAGCTCGCGCAGGAAGACGTCCTTGTTCGAGTAGATCGAGTGGATCATCAACCGCAGCAGCTGCCGGGCCTCGGCCTGGAACTCGATCGTCTCCCCGCCCGTCGTGTCGGAGTCGATCTTCTCGCTGGTCGACGGATCCGTGCTCACGTCAGTCGTCCTCTCTGGGGTCGTCACGCTGGTGCGGTCGCGATTGTGCCGAACGGCGAGCGGCCGCGCGTTCGGTGCCCGACCCTGCGCCGTCGTCGCCGGTGCGGTGACCGGTACCGTCGCCGCAGGAAACCCCCCGAACCGGACGGATCACCCTCGTGCGCACGACCCGCAGCCCGGCCCGCCGCCTCGTCGCGGTGCTGCTGCTGTCGCTGGTCGCGGCGCTCGCCCCGATCGCCGGGTCGCTGACCGCCGAGGCCGTCCCGGCCACGGCCGCGGCCTCGGTCGGGCAGGACGTCGCGCCCGCCGAGGCACCCCGGCCCGCGCTGCTGGGGCGCTCCGCGCACGACGGTCCGGTCGCCCCGGACGCGACCGGCCACCCCGGGCCCGCCCTGGACGTGCTGGTCCTCGACGCCGCCGGGCTCGGGCAGGACGCGCCCGCCCCCGTCGACGACCGGACGACGGCCGCCGCCCCGGAGCCCGGGACCGGCGCGGACGTCGGGTCGCGGGGACCGCCGCGGGCCTGACCGGACGAACCCGCCGGTCGCCACCGCCCGCCACTCCCCCGCACCACCCCGCCGTGCCCCGGTCCCGACCGGGGCGCCCGCCGCCGAGGATCCCTGTGAAGCCACGCCCCGTGCTCTGGCGGGCGCTCATCGCGCTCGCCGTGCTCGCCCTGTCCTCCGTCGTCGCGCTCACCACCGCCCCCACGCTGGGGCTGGACCTGCGCGGCGGCACCCAGATCGTCCTGGAGACCCGCGACACCCCCGAGGTCGCCGCCGACGGCGAGGCCACCGACCGCGTGCTGGAGGTGCTGCGCGGGCGCATCGACGGGCTCGGTGTCGCAGAGCCCAGCCTGGCCCGGTCCGGGGAGAACCGGATCATCGTCGAGCTCCCCGGGCTGACCGACCCCGCCGAGGCCGCGGAGACCCTCGGCCGCACCGCGCAGCTGACGATGCACCCGGTGCTCGGGATCGGCGACCCCGCCGCCGGGGGCGCTCCCGGCACCGACGAGCAGGGCCAGCCGCTCCAGCTCGGCCCGGCCGCGCTGTCCGGCGACCTGGTCGGCTCCGCGATGTCGACGCCCAACCCGCAGGGCGTCGGGCACGTCGTGAACATCAGCTTCGACGGCGAGGGCCCCGCCCGCTGGCAGTCCCTCACCGGCCAGGCCGCGTGCGCCCCGATCGGCGATCCGCAGCGGCGCATCGCGATCGTGCTCGACCAGCAGGTCATCTCCTCCCCGCAGGTCACCGAGCAGACCGCGTGCAACGTCGGCCAGATCGGCGGGCAGACCCAGATCAGCGGCAACTTCTCCCCCGAGCAGGCTTCCGAGCTGGCCGTGCTGATCGAGGGCGGCGCCCTCCCGCTGCCCGTGGAGATCATCGAGCAGCGGACCGTCGGCCCGACCCTGGGCGCCGACGCGATCTCCGCGAGCGCCTGGGCCGCGATCATCGGCTCGGCGCTGGCCGGGGCGTTCCTCATCGTGGTGTACCGGCTCGTCGGGCTGGTCGCCGTCGTCGCGCTCGGCGGGTACGCACTCGTCGCCTACGCGGTGCAGACCGGGCTCGGTGCCACGCTGACGCTGCCCGGCCTGGCCGCGTTCGTCCTCGCGGTCGGCATGGCCGTGGACGCGAACGTGCTGATCGCCGAACGGTCCCGCGAGGAGTACGCGGCGAAGCCACGCCTGGAACGTGCCTCGGAGATGGGCTACGCGAACTCGCTGTCCGCGGTCGGGGACGTCGCCGTGACCTCGCTGCTCGCCGCCGTGCTGCTGTTCGGGCTCGCCTCGGGCCCGGTCCGCGGGTTCGGCGTCACGCTGGTCATCGGTGTGGTCGTGTCGCTGTTCTCCGCCCTGGTGCTCTCGCGGCTGCTCACCCTCGCCGTGCTCAAGATCCCCGCGGTGAAGCGCAGGCCGAGGATCACCGGTATCACCGAGATCGGCCCGGTCCGGCGCCGCCTCGAGGCGAGCGACCCCGGTTTCCTGCGGCGGCCGGGGCGCTACCTCGCCGTCGCCGGTGTCGTGGTGGTGGTGATGGTGTCCGGGCTGTTCGTGCGCGGCCTGGAGCTCGGTGTCGAGTTCACCGGCGGCCGGCTGGTCGAGTTCACGACGTCGAACCCGGTGAGCGTGGAGCAGGTCCGCGACGCCGTCGGCACCACCGGGATCGGCGGGCTCACCGTCACCGAGACCGGCGACGGTGCGGTCGCGCTGCGCTCCGGCGAGCTCACCGACGCCCAGGTCGGGCAGCTGCGCGAGGTCGTCGGCGCGGCGGGCGGCGGCGCGGAGGTGCTGCGCGACGAGCTCATCGGCCCCAGCCTCGGTGCCGAGCTGGCCCGCGGCGGCATCATCGCGCTCGGTGTCGCGCTCGCCGCGCAGTTCCTCTACCTCGCGTTCCGGTTCCGCTGGACGCTCGGCGCCGGCGCGGTCGCGGCGCTGCTGACCAACGTGCTCGTGGTGGTCGGGGTGTTCGCCTGGACCGGGCGCACCGCCGACGGCGTGTTCCTCGCGGCGCTGCTCACCGTCATCGGCTACTCGGTCAACGACACCGTGGTCGTGTTCGACCGCGTGCGCGAGCACTGGGCACGCAACGCGAAGGTGCCGTTCCACAGGGTCGTGGGGTCGGCGGTGCTCTCGACCCTGCCGCGGACGGTGAACACCGGCATCTCGACGCTGACGATCCTGGTCATGCTGCTGTTCCTCGGCGGGGCGACCCTCGGGGACTTCGCACTGGCGCTGATCGTGGGCATCGTGGTCGGGACGGTGTCGACGATCGTCGTCGCCGGGCCGGTGTCGATCCTGCTGCAGCAGCGCTGGACCGGGCCCGCGCCGCGGACCTCCGGAGCGAAGCAGCCGGTCGGCAAGGCGGGACGGCGGCACCCGTCGAAGGCCGACCGGGCACGGCGCCGCGCCGGCGACGGCGCGGTCGTCTGAGTGCGGCTCCCTCACCTGCGGTCCCCGAGGTCGAGGCGTTCGCCGCAGCGGTCGATCCCGGCGCGGATCATCGCGCCGTAGCCGTCGTCGGGCAGCGCCCCCACCCGGTCCCGGGCCCGGGTCAGGTGGTGGCGCGCCCGGTCGTCGTCGCCGAGGCGGCGGTGCACGTCGGCCAGGTTCAGGTGCAGCGACGGCAGGAACCCGCCGACCGTCAGCCCGGAGTGGTGGCGCTGCGCCCGCTCGTCGGTCAGCTCCTCGGCGGCGGCCAGGGCGCGCTCGTCCCACAGCAGCTCGGCGTGCGGGTCGTCCTGCACGTCGGCGGCGTAGTGGGCCAGCGTGCACCGGTGGAACGGGTCGCCGTCGGCGGTCACCCGCGCCCACAGGGCGTCGAACCGGGCGCGGGACCCGGCCCGGTCACCGGCACGGCCCGCCTCGACGGCGGCGCCGACGGCGTCCATGACGGGATCCGCGGTGACGGGCTGGTCCACGGGGGCCTCCGGTGCTCGGGGGTGGGTCGGGACGCATGCTGCACCGGACCCCCGACAGTTCCGCTCAACCGCGGGGCAGCTCCCGCCAGCGCGCCTCGACCGCGCGCCACTCGCGGTCCAGCCGTCCCGCCGCCCGCGCGCGGCCGGCGACGCCGGCGGCCGTGTACACCGCGACCAGGCCGGCCCCGCCGACGCCCAGCACCGTCGCCGACCGCAGGATCCCGGCCGTCCGGACCTCGGTCGGGTGCTCCGGGGCGGCCGGGACCCCGTCGGGGCCGATCCACAGCCCGACCGTCCGGCCGGGCGCGACCCGCCCGCCGACGGTCACCGTGGCGGTCCGCACGACGCCGCGGCCGTCGGTCCAGCCGACGTCGACGGGCCCCGGTCCCGCGGTCGTCGCGAGCACGGTCGCGCTCACCCGGGTGGTCCCGGCCGCCCGGGCGGCGGCGGTCTCGGCGGCGTCGCCGACCGCGATCGCCAGCAGCAGGAGCAGTCCGGCCGCGACGGGCACGACGACCCGCCGCAGCCCGGTCAGGGCCCGCTCGACACCGTCGGGCTCGCCGGAGGGGTTCATGGGTCGAGGGTCGGCCCGTCCGGCTCACCGGACAATGCGGAAGTTCCGCTCTCAGCCTTCGGCTGTGACAGAGACAGCGTGGATGTGGTCCGCGAGCGCCAGCACCGCGGGCCATCCCGGCGAGCTCGGCTCGAGGGCCGCGCCCCGGCACAGCGACAGCCTGCGCCGCGCCCACGGCTCCCCCAGCGCGACCACCTGCAGACGCCCGGCACGGGCCGGGACGGCGGCCGCGCGACGGGGCACGACGGCGATCCCGGCGCCCGCCTCGGCCAGCGCGACCACCGTGCCCAGGTCCGCGGCGCGGGTGCGGTACCGCGGCGCGAGCCCGGCGTCGGCCGCCTGCGCGTCGAGCGAGAGCTGCAGCGGCGACGACGCGGCCAGCCCCACCATCGGGTGCTCGGCCGCCTCGGCGAACGCGATCGTGTCCCGGCCGTCGAGCACACCGTGCCCGGCGCCGACGACGACCAGCGAGTCGTCGCACAGCGGCTCCGCCCGCAGTCCCTGGCCGGCGGCCACGTGGTCGAGCACGATCCCCAGGTCCGCCCCGCCGTCGGCGAGGGTGCGGGCGGTCTCGACACTGCGCCGCAGGGTGACGTCGACGTCGGAGTGCGGCCGGGCCAGCAGGAACGCCGTCACCGCCCGCGGCACGAGGTCGTGCATCGCCGAGCTCCCGGCGAGCAGCGACAGCGGCGCGCTCGCCGGCCGGGAGTAGGAGGCGATCGCGCCGTCGAGTCGCGCCGCCCGGTCGAGGACCTCGCGGGCGTGCCGGGCCAGTGCCCGCCCGGCCGGGGTGGTGCGGACCCCGCGCCGCTCCCGGACCAGCAGCTCGACCCCCGCCTGGCGTTCCAGGGCGCGGACCCGTGCGCTCGCCGACGGCAGGCTCAGGTTGGCCCGCGCGGCACCGCCGGTGATGGACCCCTCGGCGACGACGTGCAGGAACAGCCGCAGGTCGGTGAAGTCGTACTGCACCGGCCGAGCCTATGGCAGCTCCGTACCCTGGGTCGACACGTCCGATGCGGACGGGCACTGTCCGCGTCCGGGGTCAGGATCGTCGCCGTGACCCCTACCCTGCAGATCGCGTTCGACGCCGCCGACCCGCACGCCCTCGCGCGGTTCTGGGCGGCCGCCCTCGGCTACGAGGTGGAGGACCACACCGCCGTCGTCGACGGTCTGCTGGCCGCCGGCCACCTCGGCGAGGCCGACGTGCTCGTCGACGGCGACCGGCGCGGCTTCCGCGACGTCGCCACCGCCCGCGGGCCGGGTCCGCGGCTGTTCGTGCAGCGGGTGCCGGAGCCGAAGTCGGCCAAGAACCGGGTGCACCTGGACCTGCAGGTCGGCCCGGAGGAGGCCCCCGCGGAGGTGGAGCGCCTGGTCGCGCTCGGCGCCCGGGTGCTGTGGACGACGGCCGACCGCGGCCCGGTCACCACCACCCTGTGCGACCCCGAGGGCAACGAGTTCTGCGTGACCTGAGGTCGCCGCGAGCGGCTCAGCCGGGCTCGAAGTCGTAGGTCCGCCCGCCGACCCGGAGCAGGTCGACGGCCGAGACCAGCCCGGCGTCGCCGCCGCCCTGGTTGAACCCGGCGGCGTAGGCGGTCATGTCCGGGTACGCGGCCATGATGTCGGACAGCGTGCGCTGCTCGCCGCCGTCGCGGCACTGCCGGTAGGCGTCGACCCGGCCGATCTGCTGTGTCGTGCAGTAGGTGCCGGACCCGACGTCGTAGGGGGTCCAGGTGCCGGCCGGGGCCCGGTCGGGCAGGTAGGTGAGGACGTACAGGTCGCCAGCCTCCAGGGTGCCGCCGTTCACGTCGACGGCGATCGCGAACGACGGCATCGCCCCGCTCGACGACGCCGGGTCGCGGTAGGCCCAGTAGCTCGCGTCGGTGAACCGGGACAACGGGCCGGCGACCTCGTCGGTGACGTACTGGCGCTTGTCCCCGTCGCCCGGGGTGCGCAGCTCCAGGGCGCCGCTGCCGCCGTCGGGCGGGGCACCGTGGCGAGCGGTGAACTCGCGGCTGCCGGAACCCTCGTCGAGGGTCCCGGCGAACTGGTTCGACGCCGCCGGGGTGACGGTCACCCGCCCCGACGGGCCGAACGGACCGACCGCGACGGCGGGCTGCAGCGAGGCGAGCCCCACGAGCGCGACGACGGCCGCGGCCGTGGCGATCAGTCCGTTCCGTCGTCCTCGACGCATCCGCCCTCCCCGAGCCGGTCGCGGGGATCAACGACCGGGGACGCCCGGGGATACCGCCCGGTTCAGGCCAGCAGCGTGCCCGGCGCCGCCTCGTAGGGCTGGAAGAAGTCGTTGGCGGGCGCCCCGGCGAGGGTGAGCACCAGCGCGGGTACCGCGACGCCGTCGATCTGCTCGCGGAGGATGTCGGCGTGCCCCGCGTGCCGGGCGAACTCCTCGACCAGGTGCACCAGGTAGTAGCGGGCGTGGATCGGCCGCGCGTCGTGGATCCCGTGCCAGGGGGCCGGCGGGGCGGTCGAGTCGCCGGCCGGGTCGGTCTTCGCGACGGTGGCGAGCAGCTCGGCCCGGACCCGGTCGAACTCCTCGACGGTCGCGGCGACGGTCTCGTCGTCGCCGACGGTGAAGCTGCCGGTGAACAGGGCGACCGCGGCCGCGTCGAGCGGCTGCTCGGTGACGTCACCGGTCAGCCGGTCCAGCGCGCCGCGCATGCAGTAGGCGGCGTGCTTGACCAGGCCACCGACGGACAGCGCGCTGCGGCACGGGGTCGCGCGGGCCTGTTCCTCGGTGAGGCCGAGGAGCGCGGAGCGGATCGCCGTGAGCTGCACGTCGATGTAGTTCAGGAGGCCGGTGACCTCGTCGTGGCGGGCGGGTGCGTACATGGGGTCCTCCGGTGCTCGGGAGCGGTTCGAGGACGACTGTGCCGCCCGATGCGGTCAGGTCCGGTCCTCGACGGCGGAGGAGCGCGTGCGGATCCGCTACCGGGCCGCGCCGATCCACGACAGCCACGCCGGCATCGCGAGCCGGGCGAGGCGGTCGTAGCCGTCGGCACCGGGGTGGGCGCCGTCTCCGTCGCGGACCCCGGTCGTCCACACCTCGTCGGCCGACAGCGCGTCGAACACGTCGACGAAGGGCACCCCGGCGGCGTCGCACACCCCGAGGAACCGCGCGGTCAGGTCCCGCACCCGCCGGTTCACCGCGGCGTCGGCGATCGGCGGGGGTCCGACGACGAAGGCCGGCAGGCCCGCGGCCCCGGCCCCGGCGAGCAGCCGGGTCAGGTTCGCGACCGTGACGTCCGGCTCCACCCGGCACCGGCCGTCCTCCTCGACGCCGTCGTTCACACCGAAGGACAGGACCAGGCGCTCGTCGCACCCGGGGGCACGGCGTGCTCCCGTCTCGCGCTCCCAGCGGGCGAGGACGTCGCTGCTGGTGTCGCGGCGGATCCCCAGGTTGTAGGCGGTCGTCGGGACGCCCCGGCGCCCGACCGCCGCCACGAGGCGGCCGAACCACCCCCGGCAGTCGGGGTCGCCGACACCGGCGACGAAGGAGTCCCCCAGCGCGACGACGCGCAGGTCGCGGGTGCTGCTCACCGGCAGATCCTCACACGTGCCCGGGGACCCCGCCGCCACCCCCGGCCGCGCGGACCCCCGGCCGGTGAGCCCGGTCCCGGAGCCGTCCGAGCGACACGGCACACCCGGGAATCCACTGGTCCGCAGGCCGTCGGCGTGATTCGCTCCCGGTCACGAGCCGTTCGGTGAGGAGTCGCCGTGATCGAACCGTCCGCAGCCCTGGGTGTCGTCGTGATCGCCCTCGGCATGGTCCTCACCCCTGGGCCGAACATGGTGTACCTGACCTCCCGGGCGATCTCGCAGGGCCGGCGCGCCGGACTCGTGTCGCTCGCCGGTACCGCAGTCGGCTTCCTCTGCTACCTCCTCGCCGCGACGGCCGGGCTCTCGGCGCTGTTCGTCGCCGTCCCCGCCGCCTATACCGCGGTCAGGATCGCGGGGGCGCTCTACCTCGCCTGGCTCGCCTGGGGCATGCTGCGCCCCGGCGGACGGTCGCCGTTCGAGGCCCGCGACCTCGCGCCCGAGCGTGATCGGCGCCTGTTCGGCATGGGGCTGCTCACGAACCTGCTGAACCCGAAGATCGCGCTGATGTACGCCGCGCTGCTGCCCCAGTTCGTCAACCCCGCCGACGGCGCCACCGGGAGCCAGCTCCTGCAGCTCGGAGCGGTCCAGATCGCCGTCGCGGTGACCGTCAACGGGCTGATCGTCCTCACCGCCGCGTCCGTCTCCGGGTTCCTGGCCGCACGGCCGCGGGCGATGACGGTCCAGCGGTGGGTGGCCGGCACCGTGCTCGGCGGGTTCGCCGTCAGGACCGCACTGGGCCCCGGCCCGGCGACGAGCTGACCCGACCCACGCGGACCACGGGAGCCGGGCCGTCCCGGTCCTCCCCGGCGCCCCGGACGGCGTGGTCACGACCTCGCGCCGGTGCCGGCCCCCGTCGCGGACCGGGTGCCCGGTGGGGATCGGGCGACGGGCGGGGCTGGGGTGCGGACGAGCCGGTCTGTAAGCCGGATCCTGTTCCCGGGCACCTCACGGTGCTCCGTTCGGCGACCATCCATCTCGGCCTGCCGTCGCCGGCAGGCTCCAGCGGTCCACCCGCAGGCTCGGGCGGGCAGCCCTCGTGCGCCTGCGCAGCCGTACACGTACGGCCTCTCGACCTTGCTCCGGGTGGGGTTTACCGAGCCACCCCGGTCACCCGGGGTGCTGGTGGTCTCTTACACCACCGTTTCACCCTTACCCCGCGGCTCCGGGGAGCCGCGTGGCGGTCTGTTCTCTGTGGCACTGTCCCGCGGGTCGCCCCGGGTTGCCGTTGACAACCACCCTGCCCTGTGGAGTCCGGACTTTCCTCGGCGGGACCCGGAGGTCCCGCCGCGGCCGCCCGACCGACTCGTCCGCAGCCACGAGGATACTCACGCCGCGACGGCGGCCCGCACGACCTCCGCCAGTTCGTCGCGGCCGGGGCCGTCGGCGAGCGGCGCCCGCCATCCGCCCTGGTAGACGGCGCGGGCGAGCGGCTCGACCGGGTCGAGGGACTCCGGGCCGGCGAGCATCGCGAGGTAGGGCCCGATCGTCGGCGTGATCCGCGGGTCGGCCGCGGCGGCGGCGAGGATCAGGTCGCTCGGGATGCGCCGGGTGAGGTCGACGTCGCCGCCGGACCACACGCGTCGCCAGTGGTCGTCGGAGCGGGTGTGGTCGTGCACCCACGGGAGCATCGCGGCGTCGCACCACGCCCCGAACGAGGCGGTGTCGCCGGTGTCGACGCGGTCGAGCAGCGCCCGGACCTGCATCGCGGTGGTGGCGAGGCCGCGGCCGAACATCGGGGTGGTGGTGCAGACGGCGTCGCCGAGCAGCACCAGCCCGCCGACGTCGGGCTGGGCGCGGTAGTGGTTGTACAGCCGTCCGCCGGGCAGCACCGGGGTGATCGGTGCGGACCGGTCCGGGTCGGTCCAGTCGCACAGCCCGGGGACGGCGCGGCTGGCGGCGGTGAACGCGGCCTCGTGACGGAGGTCGTGCAGCGCGCCGGCCGGGCGGACGAGGAGCACCGAGAAGATCCCGCGCTCGTGCCGGAACACGATCACCTGGTAGCCGTCGAGCCGGGCCTCCCAGGCGAGCGGGTTGCTCATCGGACCGGGCTCGGCGCCGTCGTGCAGCCGGTACTGGCGGCTGACGTAGGCGATGCCGGTGTCGCCGCCCGCGACCGGTGCCGGGCCGAGGTCCCGGGTCACCCGGCCGTTGCGGCCCGAGGCGTCGACGACCAGGTCGGCGGGGAGGTGCTCGCCGTCGACGACGAGCCCCCGGGCCCGGCCGTCCTCGACGCCCACCCGGTCGACGTGGCCGCGGCGCAGGGTCAGCCCCGGCTCCCGGGCCGCGACCGAGCGCAGTGCCCGCTCGAAGGTCTCCCGCCGCACCCGCATCCCGGCGGGCAGGCGGGTGCCGTCGTCGAGGACGAAGGCGAGCGGCTCGGCGCCGGCGGCCAGGCAGGCGTCCCACGCCTCGGGCAGCTCCGCGCGCAACGCCTCCCCCATCTGCTGGCGGACGCCGTGCGGGTGGTGGAACTGCATGACCCCGCGCCGCTCCCAGCGGCCGCCGGTGTCCGGTCCGGGGTCGGGGTCGACCGCGACGACCGCGTGCCCGCGTCGCGCCAGCGCGGCCCCGAGGAGCAGGCCCGCGGGGCCGGCGCCGATGATGCCCACCTGCACGACGACCTCCCGGCTATATTGACTGCACTCAGAGTGCACCGAATTGAGGGTGATGTCCAGTGACGCGGGCCTACCGCTCCACGACGCGCGACGAGCGGGCGCGCGCGACCCGGCGGACCGTCGTCGCGGCGGCGGCGGAGCTGTTCGTCCGCGACGGATGGACCGCCACCACCCTCGACGCCGTCGCCGCGGCCGCCGGGGTCAGCCGCCGGACCGTCGTCAACGCCGCCGGAGGCAAGCCGGCGCTGCTGTCGCTGGCCTGGGACCACACCCTCGTCGGCGACGACGAGCCGGTCCCGATGGCCGAGCGGCCCGCCGTCGCGCGGATCCTGGCACGCACCGACCCGGCCGGCGCGGTCGCCGCCTGGGTGGACATGGTCGTCGGGGTCCAGGGCCGCGCCGCGCCGCTGGCCGCGGTGATCGACGCGGCCGCGGACGTCGACGTCGACGTCGCCGCCCTGCGCGACCGTGCCGAGACCGAGCGTCTCGCCGGGGCCCGAGCGTTCGCCGCCCACCTGGCGACGCTGGACCCGGACCTCGACCCCGGCCCGGTCGCGGACCTGGCGTGGACGATGAACGACGGCACGTCCTACCGGCGCCTGGTCGTGCTGCGTGGCTGGCCGGTCGATCGCTACCGGGACTGGCTGGTCACGGTCGCGCAGTGCTCGCTGCTCACGTCCCGCAGAACGTCGTGAACGGCGGCGAGTCCGGCCCCGCGGGCTGGGCGTAGCGCTCGTAGCCCGCGCGCTCGGTGAACGGGTGCGCGAGGACCTGCAGCAGCCACTGCACCGGCTCCAGGTCCCCCTCGACGGCGGCGCCCAGCGCCTCCTCGACCAGGTGGTTGCGCGGCACGTAGACCGGGTTGACCCGGTCCATCGCGTCGGCGTCCGGACCGGCGGCCCGCCAGGACTCCAGCCACGGGTCCAGCGCGGCCGGGTCGGAGAGCAGGGCGCGGACCGGCCCGGCGTCGCCCCGGGCGGCCTCGGACAGCCGTCGGAAGAACAGGGTGTGGTCGGGCTTCTGGTCCTCGATCACCGCGAACAGGTCGGCGAGCAGCTCCGGGGTCCCGACGCCGATCTTGGCGAGGTAGCCGCGGTCCCGGGCGGCGAGGTAGGCGTCGGCGAAGCCCGCCAGCTCCTCGGTCGCGAGGCGCACCGCCTCCTCCTGGGAGTCGGCGAACAGCCCCAGCAGCGACTCGCCGAGCCGGGCGAGGTTCCACTGGGCGATGCCGGGCTGGTTGCCGTAGGCGTAGCGGCCACCGGAGTCGATCGAGGAGTACCAGGTCGCCGGGTCGTGGGCGTCGAGGAAGGCGCACGGGCCGTAGTCGATGGTCTCGCCGGAGATCGTCATGTTGTCGGTGTTCATGACGCCGTGCACGAACCCGATCTGCATCCAGCGCGCGACGAGCCCGGCCTGGACGGCGATCACCGCGCGGTAGAGCTCCAGCGGCGAGGACGCCTGCGGGTGGTGCCGGGCGATCGCGTACTCCGCGAGCCGGCGCAGCACGTCGACCTCCCCCGTGGCGGCCGCGAACTGGAAGGTCCCCACCCGCAGGTGGCTGGCCGCGGTGCGGGCGAGCACGGCGCCCGGCTCCGGGCCGCGGTCGCGCAGCACGGGCTCACCGGTGGCGACGACGGCCAGCGACCGCGTGGAGGGCACCCCCAGCGCATGCATCGCCTCGGAGATCACGTACTCGCGCAGCATCGGCCCGAGCGGGGCCCTCCCGTCGCCGCCGCGGGCGAACGGGGTGCGTCCGGACCCCTTGAGGTGCAGGTCGCGGCGGGCGCCGTCGGGGGTGACCAGCTCGCCGACCAGCAGCGCACGGCCGTCGCCGAGCCGCGGCGAGTAGTTGCCGAACTGGTGGCCGGCGTACGCCTG
This sequence comes from Pseudonocardia sp. 2-7, assembly GCF_056341085.1. Lineage (NCBI taxonomy): Bacteria > Bacillati > Actinomycetota > Actinomycetes > Pseudonocardiales > Pseudonocardiaceae > Pseudonocardia > Pseudonocardia sp. 2-7. Next base: position 2,220,104 of record NZ_CP094507.1, on the reverse strand, counting down.
CGCGACGGTCGTCGCCGAGTCGGGCACGGTCGTGCCGGTGAGCAGCGCGACACCCTCGGGCGTGCGCAGCTGCGCCGGGTCGAGGCCCAGCTCACCGGCCAGGGACTCGTTGAGCAGCACCAGCCGGGCGTCCGGAGCCGGGGCGGCCTGCCAGGGCAGGTAGAGCCCGTCCAGGTCGCGGACGAAGGTGTTCTCGAACGCGATCTCGGTGGCAGCGGTCATGGGTCCCAGGCTACGGACCCGCACGGTCGGCTGCCGGGGAGGACCGCGGCGTTGCACCGGGATACCGTCCGGTGGTGATCGACCTCTCCCAGCCGTGGGCGCTGGTGTTCCTGCTGCTGGCCGGGCTGCTCGCGGGTGCGGTGAACGCCGTCGCGGGCGGCGGGTCGCTGCTGGTGTTCCCGGCGCTGCTCGGGGTGGGGTTCCCGCCGCTGGCGGCGAACGTCACCAACTCGGTCGCCCAGTGGCCCGGCTACGCCGGGCTGGTGCTCGGGGCCCGCCGCGAGCTGCCCGGACAGGGCAGGCGGATCGCGGTCACCGCGGTCGCCGCGGCGCTGGGCAGCGGAGTGGGCTGCACCCTGCTGCTGGTGCTGCCCAGCAGCGTGTTCGACGCCGTCGTGCCCGTCCTGGTGATCCTGGCCAGCCTCACGATGGCGGTCGGGCCGTGGCTCAAGCGCCGGATCGGCGACCCGGCCGCCCGGGGGCGGGACCGCACCCCGGCGCTGTTGGTCGCGGTGTTCCTCGCCGCGGTCTACGGCGGCTACTTCGGCGGCGCCCTGGGCGTGGTGCTGATCTCGGCGCTGTCGCTGTTCGCCCACGACGAGCTGCGCAGGCTCAACGCGCTCAAGGGCGTGCTGTCGCTGGTCGTCGCGACGGTGACGGTCGTCGTGTTCGCCCTCGGCGCCCCGGTCGACTGGCTCGCCGTCGCGCTGCTCGCCCCGACCACGCTGGTCGGCGGCTACGTCGGCGCCCTGGTCGCGCGGCGGATGCCGCAGACCCTGCTGCGCTGGGCGGTGGTCCTGCTGGGCCTGGCCGTCGGCGTCGCGCTGCTGTTCACGTGAGCCTCCTGCTGGCGGTCGCCCTGCTGGCCGCGGTCCTGGCCGCCGCGACGCTGCGCCCGTTCGGGCTGCCCGAGGCCGTGGTCGCGGTCCCGGCGGCACTGGTCGCCCTCGGCGCCGGGCTGGTGACCCCGGCCGGGGCGTGGACCGAGATCGGCGAGCTCGCCCCGACCGTCGGGTTCCTCGCCGCGATCCTGCTGCTCGGGCACCTCGCCGACGCCGAGGGCGTGTTCCGCTGGCTGGGCGCGCGACTGGCGACGGCGTCGGCCGGGTCCCCGCGACGGCTGCTGGTCGCCGTCTTCACCGCGGCGGCCGGGACGACCGCGGTCCTGAGCCTGGACGCGACGGTGGTCCTGCTGACCCCGGTGGTGCTGGCGACGGCGGCCCGGCTGGGGGTAGCGTCGCGGCCGCACTCGTTCGCCTGCGCGCACCTGTCGAACTCGGCGTCCGGGCTGCTGCCGGTGTCGAACCTGACGAACCTGCTGGCGTTCTCGGCGTCGGGGGTGGGGTTCCTGACCTTCGCGGGGCTGATGGTCGGGCCGTGGGTGGCGGTGATCGTCGTCGAGTACCTGGTGCTGCGGTGGGTGTTCCGGCGCGACCTCGCCGCGGAGCCGGAGCCGGCGCCGGCCGACCCCGCGGTGCCCGCCCCGGCGGCACCGGTCGTCGCGCTGTCGGTGCTCGGGCTGACCCTGGCCGGGTTCGCGCTGGCCTCGCCGCTGGGCGTCGAACCGGGCTGGGTCGCCGCGGCCGGGGCCGCGGTGCTGGCGGTGCGGGCGCTGGTGCGGCGCGAGACCGGGCCGCTGCGCCTGGTCGCCGCGGCCTCCCCCGGGTTCTGCCTGTTCGTGCTGGCCCTGGGCGTGGTCGTCGCCGGGATCGGTGCCCAGGGGCTGTCGGGCTGGATCGGTGCGCTGCTGCCCGCCACCCCGGACCTGACCGGGCTGCTGGTCACCGCGGCCGTCGCGGCGGTGCTGGCGAACCTGGTGAACAACCTGCCCGCGACGCTGGTGCTGCTCACCGCACTCGGCCCGGCCGCGCACCCCGGCCTGGTGCTGGCGATGCTGCTGGGCGTCAACATCGGGCCGAACCTGACCTACGCCGGGTCGCTCGCGACGCTGCTGTGGCGGCGTATCGCCACCGGCTACGGCGACCCGCCGCAGCTCGGCACGTTCCTGCGCCTGGGGGTGCTCACCGTCCCGCTGGGCCTGCTCGCCGCGACGACCGCGCTCTGGGCCGCGCTCGCGGTGCTTCCCCGGTAGCGGCACGGCCCGGACAGCACGACGGCCCCGCCCGGAAGGGGCGGGGCCGGTCGCGGACGGTGGGCAGGGATCAGAACTCGTGGGCCATGTCGTGGCCGAGGTCGGTGTCCGGGTCCATCTCGCGGGCCGGGACACCCATCGGGCGTGAGCTGCCGCGCCGCTGCTGAGGCCGCCGCGCGATCACCTTCATCTCGTGTGCCAGGTCGTAGCCGTAGTCGTGCTCGTGGATCTGCGACATCGCTGTCCTCACCGTCTCCCTGTTCCCCGCCGACACCGAGACTGTCGTTCACGCTCCGTAGGTTGACCACCCCGTACGGTGCACGCGAAGCATCGCTCAGGTGAGGAACGGGGACAACTGTCCGGAGTCGACACCGCCCGAACGGGTCAGGACGGTATCGATCCAGCAGGCGGTGACGGGCCGGTGACTACCGGAGGTCGTCCAGGTAGGACGTCTCGTTGACCAGACGCACCGAGGCGCCCCCGTCGGGGTAGAAGTCGGCGATGTTGAGGCAGGCCAGGTCCAGGTGCATGCGGTAGAGCACCTCGTCGCCGGCGCCGAGCGCGGTGCGCAGCAGCATCTTGATCGGGGTGACGTGGCTGACCAGGACCACCGTCCGACCGGCGAACTCCTCGACGATCCGGGCCCGCTCGGCCTCGACCCGCTCCCCCACCGCGCGGAAGCTCTCGCCGCCCGGCGGTTCGACGTCGGCGGATCCGAGCCAGCGGCCGTGCAGCTCGGGGTCGCGCTCGCGGGCCTCGGTGAAGGTGAGGCCCTCCCAGCCGCCGAAGTCGGTCTCGATCAGGCCGGGGCGGACCTCGAGGTCGGCCCCGGTCGTCTCGGCGACGGCGGCCGCGGTCTGGCGGGCCCGGCGCAGCGGCGAGGACAGCACCACGGCCGGTTCGACGCCCTGGCCCGACAGCCGGGTCTCCAGCGCGCGGGCCGCGGCGGCGGCCTGCTTCTGGCCCAGCTCGGTCAGCTCGGGGTCGCCGTGGCCGGAGTAGCGGCGCTCGACCGACAGCTCGGTCTGGCCGTGGCGCAGCAGGATCAGCCGCGTCGGGGGGCCCGTCTGCCCGGTCCACGCGGCCGCGGCGGCCGCGGAGTCCGTCGACGCGGTCGCGTCCGCGGGCGGCTTCGGCGCCGGTCCCACCGTCCCGGACGGGTCCAGGGTGGGGTTCGACTCCCCGTCCATCGCCCGGTTGGCGAGCGCGTCGGCGCGGGCGTTGTCCTTGCGCGGGATCCACACGAAGGTGACCGCGTCGAAGCCCGCGGCCAGCTCGCGGGCGGTGTCGGCGAGCTCCTGCAGCGGCGGGTGCTTGATCTTCCAGCGCCCGCTCATCTGCTCGACGACGAGCTTGGAGTCCATCCGGGCCTCGACCTCGGTGGCCCCCAGGTCGCGGGCGGCCCTCAGCCCGGCGATCAGGCCGCGGTACTCGGCGACGTTGTTGGTGGTGGTCCCGAGGCCGTCGTAGACCTCACCGAGCACCTGGCGGGCGCCGGCGTCGAGCACGACCGCGCCGTAGCCGGCGGGCCCGGGGTTCCCGCGGGAGCCGCCGTCCGCCTCGACGACCAGCTTCACCTGCCACGCACCAGGATCGCGCCGCACTCCTCGCAGTGGACGACCTCGTCGGCGGCCGCCGTGCGGACCTGCCCGAGGAAGGTCCGGTCGAGCTCGAGCCGGCACGCGCCGCAGCGGGACTCGCGCAGCTGTCCGGCCGCGACCCGGCCGCCGGCGCGGATGCGCTCGTAGTCGGCGAGCAGGTCCGCGGGCAACGCGGCGACGACCTCGGTGCGGGCGCGGTCGCGCCCGGCGCGGGTGGCGTCGATGTCGCCCTCGGCGGACTCGCGCTTCGCGGTCACCTCGCCGAGGGCGGTCTCGGCCTCGGCCAGCTCGCCGCGGGCGTGGTCGAGCTCGATGCCGACGGCCTCGCGCTCCTCCATGATCCCCAGCTGCTCGTCCTCCAGGACGCCCTGGCGGCGGGCGAGGGTGTCGAGCTCGTGCTGCAGCTCGGTGGCCTGCTTCGCGGAGATGCCCGAGCCGGCGAGCAGGGTGTGGTCGCGCTCGGTGCGGGCCCGGACACCGTCGATGTCGCGTTCGAGCCGGGCGATGTCGCGGTCGAGGTCACCGGCGCGGGTCTCGGCGCGGACCAGGGCGTCGCGCGCCGCACGGACCCGCTGCTCGGCCTCGTCCAGCTGCGCGAGTTCGGGCAGCGTCGAGCGCCGGTGGGTGAGCCGGCCGATCTCGGCGTCCACCTCGGCCAGCGTCACCAGCTTCGCCTGCGCGGTGGGATCGGCCTTCATGCACTCGCCTCCGGTTGTCCTGCTGTCGTGTCGGATCCGCTGCTCGGGGCGGCGGTGGTCCAGGGGTCGGTACGGGCCCGCGAGACCGCGACCGAGACGCTACCTGCGAGGGCCTCGGCCACGACCCCGGCCGCCTGCCCGCACCACGGCCACTCCGAGGCCCAGTGGGCGACGTCGACCAGCGCGGGGGTCGGGCCGCCGGGGCCGGTCCCGGCGAGCGTGTGCTCGGACGCGGGGTGGTGGCGCAGGTCGGCGGTGACGAACGCGTCGACGCCGGCCCGGGCGGCCGAGTCCAGGGCCGAGTCCCCGGCGCCGCCGCAGACCGCGACCCGGCGGATCGGGCGCTCCGGGTCCCCGGCACCGCGCACCCCCCATGCGGTGGCGGGCAGCGCCGCGGCGACCCGGCGGGTGAATGCCGCGAACGGCTCGGCGGCGGCGAGCTCGCCGACCCGGCCCAGCCCCAGCGACGACGGCAGCGGCGCCATCTCCAGCAGGTCGAAGGCCGGTTCCTCGTAGGGGTGCGCGGCCCGCAGCGCGGCGACGACGTCGCGGCGCCGCGACCGGGGCAGCACCATCTCCAGCCGGGTCTCCGCGACGCGCTCCAGGCGGCCGACCGACCCGATGACCGGGGCGGCGCCGTCGAGGGGAAGGAACTGGCCGGTCCCGGCGGTGGCGAACGAGCAGTGCGAGTAGTTGCCGATCGCGCCGGCACCGGCGTCGGACAGGGCGGTGTGCACGGCGGCGATCGACGGGCCGACCGGCACGAACGTGACGATCTTGTCCAGGGCAGGGCCGGGCTCCGGTTCCAGCGGGCCGGACACGGTCAGCCCGAGGGCGGCGGCGAGCGCGTCGGAGACGCCCGGGTCGGAGACGTCGGCGTTGGTGTGTGCGGTGAACAGCGCGACCCCGGCCCGGATCAGCCGGTGCAGCAGGGCGCCCTTGGGGGTGTCGGCGCCGACGCCGTGCACCCCGCGGAGCAGCAGTGGGTGGTGGGTGACCAGCAGCTGGGCGCCGGAGGAGATCGCCTCGTCGACGGTCTCCGGGGTGGGGTCGACGGCGAACAGCACCCGGGAGACGGTGTCGTCGGGGTCGCCGCAGACCAGGCCGACCGCGTCCCAGTCCATGGCCAGCCGGGGCGGGTAGGCGGCGTCGAGGGCGGCGACGACGTCGCGCACCGTGCTCACGCCGACACCGCCAGCCGGCGCAGTGCGGCGTCGAGGGACTCGACGAGGCGGCGGACCGTCTCCGGCGGGCGGACCGCGACGCGCAGGTGGTCGGGCCCGAGACCGGGGAAGGTGTCGCCGCGGCGCACCGCGATCCCGGCCTCGCGCAGCATGCGCCGCACCGCCTCGCCGGTGCCGTCGGGCAGGTGCAGCAGCAGGTACGGGGCGGGCCCCGCCGACACGCCGACGCCGTCGAGACCCGACAGCGCCGCGGCCATCGAGACGCGGTGTGCGGCGAGCTCGCGGGCCGTCCGGTCCGCGGCGGAGACCGCGTCGGGCTCGCAGCAGGCGATGACCGCCTCCAGGGCGGGGGTGGAGACCGGCCACAGCGGGCGGGTCGCGGCGAGCCGGGCCAGCAGATCGGGGGCGCCGAGCGCGTAGCCGGCGCGCAGCCCGGCCAGCGCCCAGGTCTTGGTCAGCGAGCGGAACACCAGCAGGCCCGGCACGCCGGAGTCGCCGGCGAGGGTCTCCGGCTCGCCGGGGACGGCGTCGGCGAACGCCTCGTCGACGAGCACGGTCCGTCCCGGGCGGGCGAGCGCGCGCAGCGCGGCGGCCGGGTGCAGCACCCCGGTGGGGTTCGTCGGGTTCCCGACGACGACGAGGTCGGCCTCCTCGGGCACCGCGGCCGGGTCGAGCGCGTGCCCGGTCGCGGCGTCGGTCAGCACCCGCATCACGTCCACCCCGCCGCAGCGCAGCGCGGCCTCCGGCTCGGTGAACCCGGGGTGCACGACGGCGGCGAGCCGGGGGCGCAGCGACGGGAGCAGCGCGAAGCCCTCCGCGCTGCCCGCGAGCACCAGCACCTCGTCCGCGTGGCGGCCGTGCCGCGCCGCGACGGTGGCGCGGGCGCGGGCGTCGTGGTCGGCCCGCGGGTAGCGGCCGAGTCCGTCCAGGGTCGCGACGAGCCGGTCCCGCAGCCAGGGCGGGGGGCCGTCGCCGATCACGTTGACGGCGAAGTCGACGAGCCCGTCGGTGGCCTCGGCGTCGCCGTGGTGCCGCAGGTCGTGCCCGCCCGCGTGATCCGTCCCGGCCGCATGGTGATCGAACGGCATCGGGCCACCCTACGGCGCGCACCGGTGCGCGGTGGACAATGGCCCGGCCACCACACCCGAGCGTCAGGGTCGACGTCGGTGCCCCCGCTCCCCGGAGGAACGTCGCAGTGAACGTCGTCTTCGTCTGTACCGGCAACATCTGCCGGTCCCCGATCGCCGAGAAGATCCTCGCCGCCGAGGTCGAGGCCGCCGGGCTGGCCGACCGGGTGCGCGTGACCAGCGCCGGGACCGGCCACTGGCACATCGGGCAGCCCATGGACTCCCGCGCCGCCCAGGTGCTGGCCGAGCACGGTCACGACACCGCCCACAGCGCCCGCCAGGTCGACTCGGAGATCCTCTCCGCGGACCTGCTGGTGGCGCTGGACATGGGGCACCTGCGGACCCTCGAGCGGTCGGTGCCCGATCCCAAGCGGGTCCGGCTGCTGCGCTCGTTCGACCCGGCAGCCCCCGCGGGTGCCGAGGTGCCCGACCCCTACTACGGCGGTCCGGACGGGTTCGCCGAGGTCCACGCCATGATCGTCGCGGCGGTGCCGGGCCTGGTCGAGTTCGTCACCCGGAACGCGTGACCGACCGCGTCGCCCGGCTGACCGGCCGCGCCGTGCGGGACGGACCGGCCGGGCACCCGCCGCGCGCGACCCTGGACGACGGCACCGTCGTCGTGGTCAAGGACGCCTCGGCGGACCCGGGAGCGGCCCCGGCCGAGGCCGCCGGGCTGCGCTGGATCGCGGTGCCGGGCGGACCGCCGGTCCCCCGTGTGCTCGGCGCCGACGACGCGGTCCTGGTCACCGAGCTCGTCCCCCGGGGCCGGGCGACGCCCGGCGCCGCGGAGCGGTTCGGCCGGGAGCTGGCGACGCTGCACGCCGCCGGGGCCGACGCGTTCGGCGCCCCGCCGCCGGGCGGGCCGGCGCGGGCGTGGATCGGGCACACGCGGATGGAGAACCGTCCGCACGACGGCCCGTGGGGCGACTGGTTCGCCTCCGACCGAGTGCTGCCCTACCTGCGGGCCGCCCGGGACCGCGGCGCCCTCGACCCGGCCGGCGCCGCCGCCGTCGACGACGTGTGCGGACGGATCGGTGCCCTGGCCGGTCCGGACGAGCCGCCGGCCCGCCTGCACGGGGACCTGTGGTCGGGCAACGTGCTCTGGTCGGGCCCCGGGGACGGCGCCGCGTGGCTGATCGACCCGGCCGCGCACGGCGGGCACCGCGAGTCCGACCTCGCGATGCTGGACCTGTTCGGGCTGCCGCACCTCGACGTCGTCCTCGCCGCCTACGACGAGCACTCCCCGCTCGCCGACGGGTGGCGCGAGCGGGTCGACCTGCACCAGCTGTTCCCGCTCCTGGTGCACGCCGTGCTGTTCGGGGGCGGGTACGGCGCGCAGGCCGCCGCGGCCGCGCGCCGTCTCCGCTGATCCCCCGGTCTCAGTACGCCCCGTGCTCCCCGCGCAGCGGGAACCCGGCGGCGCCGCCGTCGCCGAGCTTCACGCCCAGCACCTGGTGGAGCTGGATGTTGTTCAGCTCGAAGCCCAGCCGGCACGCGGCCATGTAGAGCCGCCACACCCGGGCCCGGCCGACGCCGACCTCGGCGACGGCGTCGGTCCAGTTGCGCTCCAGGTTCGCGCCCCAGTCCCGCAGCGTCATGGCGTAGTGCTCGCGCAGGTTCTCCTCGTGCCGGATCTCGAACCCGGCCTCGTTCATCGCGTCCACCAGCGCCGCGACCGGCTCCAGCTCCCCGTCGGGGAACACGTAGCGGTGGATGAACGGGTCGGTGTGACGGTGGTCGGGCCGGTGCGGCTGGGTGATGCAGTGGTTCAGCATCCGCCCGCCCGGCCGGAGCTTGGCGTACATCGAGGCGAAGTAGGAGTCCAGGTTGGCCTTGCCGATGTGCTCGGTGAGGCCGATGGAGGACACCGCGTCGTAGACGCCGTCGGGGACGTCGCGGTAGTCGAGGTGGCGGACCTCGGCCAGGTTGGACAGCCCCTCGCGGGCGATCGCCTCCTGCGCCCAGGCGGCCTGCTCCTTCGACAGGGTCACCCCGAGCGCGCGGACGCCGTGCTCGCGGGCGGCGTGGCGGACCATGCCGCCCCAGCCGCAGCCGACGTCGAGCAGCCGCATCCCCGGCTTCAGATCCAGCTTGGTCGCCACCAGCTCGTACTTGGTGGCCTGTGCGGTCTCCAGCGACGCGTCGGCGTCGGGGTAGGCCGCGCAGGTGTAGGTCATCGACGGCCCGAGCACGAACTCGTAGAACCGGTTGGACACGTCGTAGTGGTGCGAGATGGCCTGCGAGTCACGCCGCCGGGAGTGCAGCAGCCCCTTGGGGCGGGCCTCCAGGTCGGGCGGCGGCATCCGGTGCTCGCGCCAGTAGGGCAGCAGCCGGCGCGCCAGCCACAGCTGCTCCCGGCGCGGGATCGAGTGCAGCGTCACCTCCGACATCGCGCGCAGCGCGGTGTAGAGGTCCCCCTCCACGTCGAGCTCCTCGGTCACGTACGCCCGGGCCAGCCCGAGCGACCCCGGGGCGCTCACCAGCCGGGCCAGCGCCCGGGGCGAGTTCACCCGCAACGTGACCGGGGCGTCGTCGGGCCCCGACCGCGATCCGTCGAACCCCTCCACCCGCAGCTCACGCGTGGAACCCAGGACGTGGGACAGGATCCCCGCCACCGGCTCGGTCGTCGTGGCCCGCCCTTCCAGTACTCCTGTCATCGCCGATCCCTCCCCTGTCGATCCCCGCGGTGCGCTCGTCAGCGGCCGGTGACCTTGGCGAACAGGTCGGGAGACCGACCGTCCGGGTCGTACCGCTGCTTCACCGCCCGGTAGGCCGCACCGTTGTAGTGCGACCAGAACTCGTCCTCGCCGTAGTGCACGGTCGAGTACAGCGACTTGTGCCCGCCCAGGTCGGCGACACACTCCTCGATCAGCCGGTTGTGTGCCCACGGGTCCCCCGGCTTCTCCGCCACCGAGGACCAGAAGCCGACGTTGACGTAGAGCCGGCCCGGCTCCATCGGGTACAGCGGCCAGCTCCGCTCCCCGCGCAGCTGCAGCGGGCACAGCCACACCGGCTCGATCCGGATCTCCCGGTGGAAGAACTCGAGGAACTCCGGCAGCCGCTCGACCGGGATCTCCACGTCCTGCACGACCATCTCCTCGGCGGTCCCGCCGAGCGCCTCCCGGACCCGGTTCGACGCGCCGTGACGCTGGTCGAGGGCGACGAGACGGCGGTAGACGTCCGAGCGGCGCAGGCGGCGTGGCCAGAACCGGCGCACCACCGGGTGCTGCACGCCGAACGCGCGCGAGCACCAGAACCAGTCGGTGTCCCAGCGCCAGAGGTAGTCGTGCACGGTGAGGTGGTCGACCGGGCGGCGCTGCAGCGACCGGTAGAACACCTCCTGACCGGTGTAGTCGGAGATCCGGGCGCCCGGCATCGGGGCGTCGACGAACTCCCCGGTGGTCAGGTACTGCTCGTCGGGTCCGAACACGACACCGTCGAGGAAGTCGACCTCGCCCGCCGCCACGAACCGCTCGATCGCCGCCGACGCGGCGGAGGCGCTCGCGTACCGGTGGTGGGTGAGCTTCACGAAGGGCTTCACGGGCGCCAGCTCGACGACCAGGCGGACCGCGTAGCCGAGCGTGCCGTAGGAGTTGGGGAACGCCGCGAACAGGTCGGCGTGCTCCCCGTCGGGGGTGACGAGCAGCAGCTCCCCGGCCGGGGTGAGCACGTCCATCTCGAGCACCGACTCGTGCGGCAGCCCGTCGCGGAACGACGTCGACTCGACCCCGAGCCCGGTGACCGCTCCCCCGAGAGTGATGGTCTTGAGCTGCGGGACCACCAGCGGCATCAGCCCGTGCACGAGGGTGGCGTCCACGATGGTCTCGTAGGTCGCCATCCCCTGTACCTCGGCGGTCCGCCGGTCCGGGTCCACGCCGAGGACACCGTCCAGCGCGGAGGTGTCGAGGCGGCGCGCGGCGGCGCCGGTGTCGCGGTCGCCGAACCGGAACAGGTTCGACGACGGCTTCCCCAGCTGGACGGCGCCGGCTCCGGCGCGCGCCCGGCGCAGGTTCTCCACCGCGGCGTCGTGCGCGGTTCGGGTGGCGGTCCCGGCGGGCATGGCGGTGACGATAGACCCATATCGTTTGCGACGCTCATGATTAACGGAGGGTCCTCCGTCACAGCACGCAACGATCTTCCCGGCGGGCGGTACCGGCACCGTCGTGATGTCATCGCGCCCGTGGCACACACCAACGAGAACCCCGCGCAGAACGTCACCTTCCCCTCCGGCGGCGACACCGCGCACGGCTACCTGGCCCTGCCCGAGTCCGGGGCCGGACCCGGTCTGATCGTCATCCAGGAGTGGTGGGGCCTGACCGACCACATCGTGGATGTGACGAACCGGTTCGCCGCCGAGGGCTTCGTCGCACTCGCCCCCGACCTCTACGGCGGGCGCACCACCCACGACTCCGACGAGGCCGGGAAGCTCATGGGCGAGCTGCCCGTGAACGGCGCGGCGACCGACCTGGCCGGGGCCGTGGAGTTCCTGCTCGGGCGCGACGACGTCACCTCCTCGGCCGTCGGCGCGGTCGGCTTCTGCATGGGCGGCGGCTTCGTGCTGGTCCTCGCCGCGCAGCAGGGCGACAAGGTCGCGGCCGCCGTGCCCTTCTACGGGGTGCTCAAGGAGGACTACCCGTCGTTCGCGAACCTGACCGCGGCCGTGCAGGGCCACTTCGGGGCCGAGGACACCATGGCCCCGCCGGACGCGGTGGAGTCCCTCGCCGACCGCATCCAGGCCGAGTCCGGCACCCGCCCGGAGTTCCTGCAGTACCCGGCCGGGCACGCGTTCTTCAACGACGAGAACCACATGGGCACCTACGACGCCGAGCAGGCGGAGATCGCGTGGACCCGCGCGACGCAGTTCCTGCGCGAGCACGTCAAGTAGCGGCTCAGCGGGAGCGCAGCAGCTCCCGGGCCACGGCGGGCAGCGTGGCGGGACCGGTGCGCAGCCGGACCCGCTGCGCGGCCGCGGTGAGACCGACGTACTCGTCGGAGGTCAGCACGATGTCCGCCGCGGCCACGTTGGACTCCAGCTGCGCCACGCTCGACGCACCGGGGATCGCCACCGTGTTCGGGTGGTACACCACCCACGCCAGCGCGACCTGCGACGGCGTCGCGTCGTGCGCGGAGGCGACGTCGCGCAGGGCGTCGGTGAGCGGGGCGAGGGCGGCCAGGTTCTCCGGCAGCCACTCCGGCTTGCTGCGGCGCACCGCGTTGGTGGGCCGGTGGCCGGCGTCGTACCGGCCGGTGAGCAGGCCCTGGGCGAGCGGGCTGTAGGCCATCACGATGCGGCCGTGCGCGGCGGCGTGCGGGACGAGGGCCGCGACGGGCCTGCGGCGCAGGAGGCTGAACTCGACCTGGTTGGACAGCACGGGTCCGCCGAGCGCCTCCTCCGCGGCCCGCCAGCGCTCCAGCGTGTACGACGAGACGCCGGCGTCGCGGACCAGCCCGGTCCGCTGCAGCTGCGCCATCCCGCGCATCGCCGAGGAGTCGCCGACCAGCGGGTGCGGCTTGTGCACCTGGTAGAGGTCGATCTCGGTCACCCCGAGCCGGGCGGCGGAGGCGGCCGCGCGGTGCCGCAGCACCGGGCCCAGGGGCAGGACCGGGAAGAACTTCGTCGCGATCACGACGTCGTCGCGCCACCCGGGGCCACCGCAGGCACGCAGCGCGTCGCCGAGGATCCGTTCGCTGCGCAGCGGGCCGTAGAGCTCCGCGGTGTCGAACACGGTGACGCCCAGCTCGCGGGCGCGGGCGACGATCCGCCCGGCCTCCAGCGCGTCGCCGTAGCCCCACTCGCTCGTGCCGAACTGCCAGGTGCCCAGGCCCATCACCGACCAGCGTCGTGGGCCGGGACCGGGAGCGTCGAGGTAGCGCACCTGCGCCAGTGTCCCCGAGCGTCCCGGTCCCCGCCCCGCGTCCGTCCCCTCAGCGGACCGGGGCCCCCGGGCCCAGCGGGATCCCCAGTGCCCACCAGGCGAAGAACAGCAGCGTCCAGACCGCCGTCATGGCGACGGCCAGGGGCAGCGTGTACGACGCGAGCGTCCCGATGCCCGCGTCCTTGCGGTAGCGCTGCAGGAACCCCAGCGCCATCACGAAGTACGGACTCATCGGGGTGATCGCCGTCGAGCCGGAGTCGGCGATCCGGAACAGCGCCTGGGTGGTCTCCGGCGGCACCTCGACCAGCATCAGCATCGGCACGATCACCGGCGCCGCGATCGACCACATCGCCGTCCCGCTGGTGACCATCACGTTCACCACGGTGAGCACGGCCAGCACCATCAGGAAGACGACCGGGATCGGGACGCCGGTGGTGCGCAGCGCGTCCGCGGCGACGACGGCGAGCACGTCCCCGACGTGGGTCCAGTCGAAGTAGGCCAGGAACTGGGCGATCGCGAAGAACAGCGCCAGCACGGGGGCCATCTGCCGGATCCCGTCGGCCATCAGCTTCGGGACGTCGGCGGCGGTGGTGATCGTCCCGACCGCGCGGCCGAAGACGGTGCCGAGCAGGCCGAACAGCAGCGCGATGACCGCGCCGATGCCCTCGACCAGCGGGGACTCGACGATCGAGCCGTTCTCCCCGCGCAGCGGGGACCACTCCGGCGCCACGACCGCGACGAGCAGCACCGCACCACCCAGCAGCACCCAGCCGGCGCGGCGCAGGCCGGTCCGCTCGGCCGCGGACAGGCTCAGCCCGGCGACGTCATCGGAGACGGCAGAGTCGGGGGCATGAGGGTCCGGGGTGTCGGGGTCCAGGTCGGGCCGCTTGGCCAGGACGACCCGGGTGACCAGCGTGATCACCAGCGCGAGGACGACCGAGGAGGCGATGTTGAAGAACCAGTTGCCGACCGGGGTCACCACGACCGCCGGGTCCACGATCCGGGCCGCGGCGGTGGTGATGCCGGCGAAGATCGCGTCGTTCGGGGTGGGGACCGGGCTGGCGTCGTAGCCGGAGGCGATGGCGGTGTAGGCGACGACGATCCCGAGGATCGGCGAGCGCCCGACCGCCCGGAACGCGAGCCCGCCGAGCGGCACCAGGATCACGTACGCCGCGGCCGACGCGACGTGCGCGACGGTCCCGGCGAACGCGACCGCGAACACCACCAGCGACGCGGGCACCCGGGCGACCCCGGCCCGCATGGCCGCGGCGAGCAGCCCGCTGCGCTCGGCGACCGCGACGCCCATGATCACCGTGACGATGGTGGCCATCGGCGGGAACTGCGCGAAGTTGTCGATCATCGACGAGACGGCCATCGCGAGGCCGTCGCCGGAGAGCAGGTTCCGCACCGCGACGGGCTCGCCGTCGGGGGCGACGACGGCGACGCCCGCCGCCGCCAGCCCGGCGCTGACCACGGCGAGGATCGCCGACAGCACCCAGAACAGCCAGAACGGGTGCGGCAGCGCGTTCCCGACCCGTTCGACGACGGCCATCGCCCGCACGAGACGGGGCAGCTCCCGGTCCCGGGTGGCGGCGGGGGTGCTCATCGCGGTCCCCCGAGGCCGAAGAAGTCCCCGACCAGCGCGGTGGCGCGGACCGTCTGCGTGGTGACGCCGCCGCCGGAGTACGCGGTCGCGCCCGGCCAGGTGTGGCCGCCGCCGTCGACGGCGACGTGCTGCACCCGGGCGCCGTCGCGGCAGCCGCGCCAGGTCGCGACGGTCACGTCGGGCTCGATCCGGCGGGTCTGCGGGCGGGCGCGGCAGCCGTCGCGGGCGACCCATTCGGCGACCTTCGCCGGGATCGCGGGCAGGCCGCGCTCGGCGTCGCCGGTGTAGGGGATGGTGGCGTCGCCGGTGCCGTGCACGAACAACGCCGGGACCGGACGGCCGGGCCGGCACGGCGGTTCGCCGTCGCGGTAGTAGGCGCCCGCGACCGGGGCGATCGCGGCGATCCGGTCGGACATCCGGCAGGCCAGGATCTCGGTGAAGCCGCCGCCGTTGGACTTTCCGGTGGCGAAGACCCGGCCGGGGTCGACGCAGAGGCCGGCCTCGAGGCCGTCGAGGAGGTCACCGGTGAAGGCGACGTCGTCGACGCCCGGCGCCGAGTACGGAGCGCCCTGCCAGGAGCGCTTCCCCTCACCGCCGGGGACCCCGTCGGGGTAGGCGACGACGGCGGGCAGCCCGGACAGGCCGGAGAAGTCCTCGGTGGTGGCGCCGTCGTTGCCGCGGCCGTGGAAGACCAGGACCACCGGGGTGGGCCGGTCGGGGCGGTAGCCCTCGGGCAGGTGGACGCGCACGGTGCGGGCCAGGCCGCCGCTGTCCACGGTGCGGACGGCGGTGGTGCCCGGTGCCTGCGGCGGGGTGAGGCCGCAGCCGGGGCTCCGTGCTCCGGGCGGGCCGCCCGCCGGTCCGGCCGCCACGCCGGGGCCGGCAGGTCCGGCGGGAGCACCGGGACCGGCGGGTCCGGCCGGCGACCCGGATGCGGTCGGGACCACGGCGGCGTCGGACGGTGTCGGCGCGACGGCGGCGCCGGTGGTCAGGGCGGCCGCGGCCAGGCAGGCCGCCGCCACGGCACGCAGGCGGCGTCCCCCGGCACGTCGCGTCGCGCCCCCGGTCGGGTGTCCCGGAACGGACGGTGTCGCTGCGGACGGTCTCGGTGCGGACGGTCTCGGTGCGGACATGGGGTTCCCTTCGGACGGCGTCGTCGACGGCCGGTGCTGTGGCCCCGCCCGGGTCGCGGGCAGGGTCGTGCGACGGGGGCACCGGGTGGCGCCACCGCGGGAGTGCTGTGGGTGCGTGCGGGTCGGAGGGGCGTCAGGCCGTGAGCCAGGCCGTGACGAAGTCGGCGATCCGGTCGACGATCGCGGCGACGATCGCCTCCCCGTGCTCCGGATCGGCCCGGCGGGGGTCGCCGAGGACCCCGTTGCCGGACAGGCGGTCGTAGGGCGCGGTGAGCGTCGGACCACCGCGCCGCCGGGCCAGTGCGCCGAAGGCGTCGAGCTCGGCGAACCGGGTGGTCCCGGCCGTGAGCCGGTCGGTGTGCACCAGGTGCGGCGCGACGGCGAGCATCTGCGCCGTCTCGGCCTGCCCGCTGTGCCCGCTGACCTCGGGCGGCCCGGCCGCGGCGACGACGTCGGCGGCCAGCGTGGTGAGCGGGCTCCAGGCGAACTGCAGGTCCGGACGGGCCGCGAGGAGGTCTTGCGCGACCGTCGCGAGGGTGGCGTCGTTCCCGCCGTGGCCCGTGACCACGCAGATCCGGCGCCAGCCGTGGCGGTACAGGCCGTCGACGTACTCGCGCACGAGCGTGGCGAACGTCGTGGTGGTCAGGCTGACCGTGCCGGCGAAGGCCAGGTGGTGCGGCGACACCCCGACCGGCAACGACGGTCCGACGACCGCGGTGCCGCCCAGTGCCTCGGCGACGCGGTCGCAGACCGCCTCGGCACGGATCAGGTCCGTCGCGAGCGGCAGCCCCGGCCCGTGCTGTTCGAAGGCCCCGGCGGGCAGCAGCACCACCGGGCTGTCGACGACGGCGGCCGCGGCCTCGACCGTCGTCATCTCCCCCAGGCGCCGCGTGCTCACGCGCCCACCGCCGCGGCGATCGAGGCGAGGTGCTCGCGGCAGAGCCGCTCCGCCAGGTCCGGGTCGCCCCCACGGACGGCCTCGAGCAGCGCGACGTGCTCGGCGTGGTCGCGCTCGCGATCGTCGTAGCGGTGCCGGATCTCGACCTGGTCGCGCGCCCGGATGTGCAGCAGCGCCTCCACCGTCTCCCGGAGCAGCGCGTTGCCGCTGGTCGCGGCCAGTGCGACGTGGAAGTGCACCGCCGGGCGGAGATCGCCGACCGGCGGATGCAGGGCGTTGGTGACGCTCTCCGAGAGCAGCGCGAGCCCGGCGGGGTCGCGCTCCCGGGCCGCGGCAGCCGCGATCGGCGGCTCCAGGACGAGCCGGGCGCGGATCAGCTCGTGCACGCCGTCGGGGGTCCGGGACGGCCGGTGCGGGTTGGCGAGCAGCCGCCGCCCGACCCCGGCGCCGACGTAGGTGCCCGAGCCGTGCCGGAACTCGACGGCCCCGGTGGCCTCCAGGCGTCGCAGCGCCTCGCGGACGGTCGGGGTGGTGACCTCGAACCGTCGCGCCAGGTCGCGGGAGGACGCGAGCTGGTCCCCCGGGCCGAGGTTCCCGGTCCGGATGATGTCCATGATGTCGTCGGCCAGGCGCTCCGACAGCGTCTCCCCTGCGGTCATAAAGTGACTAAATCACTTAGAGACATAACGGGTCAACCCTCCCCCCACCGTCCCGTCCCGCCGCCTCCCGACGGTGGTGATCACGAATCCGCGCGCTGATCCGCGGGGCGCGCGCATCCGGACGCACGCGGAACGCGGATCACCGCGCGCACTCCGGATCACCGCGCGCACTCCGGATCACCGCGCGCACTCCGGATCACCGCGCGCACTCCGGATCACCGTGCGGGCCGGGCTGTGGACGGACCGGGCCGCCCAGGCGGCAGGGGTCGGACCGGCCCCGGTCAGGCCCCGGCGGCGGCCGGGCCGTCGGCGACGTCGGGGGTGTCCGCGGCGGCGTCCCAGTCGGCCAGGGCCCGGTCGAGCTCGGGCCAGGTCGTGTCTCGGGCCCGGCGCCCGGTCAGCACGCCCAGGTGCCCGCCCGGTGAGGTCGTGAACCGCACCTCCGGGCTGCCGGTCAGCAGCGGCACGCCGGCGCGCACCGCCCGCAGCGGGGCGATGACGTCGTCCCGCCCGGCGACGACGAGCACCGGCACCCCGACGTCGGACAGCTCCACGTCCCGCCCGCCCAGGCGCAGTCCGCCGTCGGCGAGGTCGTTGCTGCGCAGCAGCAGGTGGAAGATCTGCCCGAACACCCGGCCCGGGTAGCCGTGCATGTTGCTCATCAGGTGGTCGACGGCCTCGATCTGGGCCAGGCAGTCCCGGTCGTCGATCCGCGACGCGATCGCCAGCGGCTTGGTGACGAGCTTGTCCACCGCGGTCAGCTGGAACGCCCAGCTCACCATCGGCGCCGGGAAGCTCCCGACACCCCGGTAGATCGAGGAGATGAGCCGGCCACCGGTGATCTGCGCGAGCGGCCGGATCGGCGCCACCAGCGGCACCCGGGAGATGTCGACCGGGGTGCCGATCGCGGCGACCGAGCGCACCGGCAGCGGGTCGCGCGCCTGCACCGCGGCGGCGACGGTGAGCAGGGCGAAGATCCCGCCGAGCGACCAGGCGACGAGGTGCACCTCGTCGTCGGTCTCCTCGGCGACCCGGCGGATCGTGTCGGGCAGCAGCTCGTCGACCCAGCTCTCGATGCCCAGGGTCCGGTCGGAGAACGACTTGGGGCCGTAGTCGATCAGGTAGACGGTCCGGCCCTGCTGCAGCAGGTGCTCCACCAGCGAGCAGCCGCGACGCAGGTCGTAGGCGAAGTCCGGGGCGCCCAGCGGCGGCACGAGCAGCACCGGTGCACCGCCGGAGGGGTCCACACCGGACAGCGGGCGGTACCGGAACAGGATGCCCTGCGGCGAGCCGACCACCGCGTCGCGCGGCATCCGTCGCAGGTCGGCGAGGTGACCGACCACGGCCCGGTCCCACACGTTGGCGACGGCGTCCACGAGATCCACGGCCGCACCCTACCGGCACGCGCGGGTCACCGACGGCCCGTGAGGACGACCGGAGTTACCGACGGGTATGTGAGACTGCCGGACATGCAGCGCGAGATCTTCGACGACGAACACGACGCGTTCCGCGACCTGTGCCGGACCTTCATCGCGAAGGAGGTCACCCCGCACCACGAGCAGTGGGAGGAGGACGGCCAGGTCGACCGGGCGGTGTGGACCGCGGCCGGGGCGGCGGGTCTGCTCGGCACTGCGGTCCCCGAGGAGTACGGCGGCGGCGGGGTCGACGACTTCCGCTACAACGCGATCCTGGCCGAGGAGATCGTCGCCGCCGGGGCCAGCGGGATCGGTTTCCCGCTCCACAACGACGTGGTGCAGCCCTACCTGCTGCGGCTGTGCACCGAGGAGCAGAAGCAGCGCTGGCTGCCCGGCTTCTGCTCCGGCGAGCTGATCACCGCGATCGCCATGACCGAGCCCGGCACCGGGTCGGACCTGCAGGGCATCGCCACCAACGCCAAGCAGGACGCGAACGGCGACTGGATCCTCAACGGGTCCAAGACCTTCATCACCAACGGCATCCTCGCCGACCTGGTGATCGTCGTCGCCAAGACCGACCCGGACGCCAAGCACCTCGGCTTCACGCTGTTCGTGGTGGAGCGCGGGATGGAGGGCTTCGAGCGCGGCCGCCGCCTGAAGAAGGTCGGCATGAAGGCCCAGGACACCGCGGAGCTGAGCTTCACCGACGTCCGGGTGCCCGACGCGAACCGGCTCGGCGAGGTCGGCCAGGGCTTCATCTACCTGATGCAGAACCTCGCCCAGGAGCGGCTGTCGATCGCCGTCGCCTCGGTGGCGGGCGCCGAGGCCGCGGTGCGGATGACGCTGGAGTACACCAAGGAGCGCAAGGCCTTCGGCCGCCCGGTGGCGAACTTCCAGAACACCCGCTTCGAGCTCGCCGAGATGGACACCGAGGTCTCCATCGCCCGGGTCTTCGTGGACCGCTGCATCACCGAGCACAACGGCGAGGGCGAGCTGTCGGTGCCCGACGCGGCGAAGGCCAAGTGGTGGTGCTCGGACCTGCAGAACCGCGTCGTCGACCGCTGCGTGCAGCTGCACGGCGGCTACGGCTACATGCTCGAGTACCCGATCGCCCGCGCGTTCGTGGACTCCCGCGTGCAGGCGATCTACGGCGGCACGAACGAGATCATGAAGGAGATCGTCGGCCGGTCGCTCATCGGCTGACGGGAGCCCCCGCACCGTCCAGGGCCCGCGCGATGTCGGCGACGAGATCGCGCGGGTCCTCCAGCCCCACCGACAGGCGCAGGTGCCCGAGACGGCGGAACTCCGGTGGGAAGTGCGCCGCCCGGCCGTCGCCACCGGCCCCGACGTGCACGATCAGCGACTCGTCGTGGCCCAGCGACACCGCCGAGGTGATCACCCGCAGGCCCGCGACGAAGCGGTTCTGCCGCTCCGGCGGCCCGTCGAGGGCGAAGGCGAGCATGCCGCCGTACCCGCCGTCGAGGGTGCGGGTCGCGAGCGCGTGCTGCGGGTGCGACGCCAGCCCCGGGTAGGCGACGTAGGCGACCTCCGGGCGGGACTCCAGGTACTCCGCGACCTGCTGGGCGCCGGCGCAGTGCGCGCGCATCCGCATCGGCAGGGTCACCGCGCCGCGGGCGATCAGCCAGGCGTTGAACGGGCTGATCACTCCCCCGGCGTCGACCATCGCGTCGGCGCGGATCCGCTCGACCAGCTCGCGGCGGCCCAGCACGGCGCCGCCCATCGCGTCGCCGTGGCCGTTGACGTACTTGGTCAGCGAGTGCACGACGAGGTCCGCACCCCGCTCCAGCGGCCGTTGCAGCACCGGGGTGGCGAAGGTGGCGTCCACGCTGAGCAGGGCACCCGCCTCGTGTGCGACGGCGGCGACGGCGTCGACGTCGGTGATCCGGGTCGTCGGGTTCGCCGGGGTCTCGACGTGCACCAGCCGGGTCTCCGGGCGGACCGCGGCGCGCACCGCCTCCGGGTCGCCGGAGTCGACCAGCGTCGCGGTGATCCCCCACCGCTCGGGCAGCAGCTCGGTCAGCAGCCGGTGGGTGGCGACGTAGGTGACGTCGGAGCTGACGACGTGGTCACCGGAGCGCAGGAACGTGAAGAACACCGCGTGCAGCGCCGCGACCCCCGAGGCGAGCGCGACCGCCGCGCAGCCGCCCGGGGACACCCCGTGCGGGTCCTCCAGGGCGACGAGCTTGTCCTCCAGCCAGCCCTGGTTCGCCCCGCCGTTGCGGGTGTAGAGCCGGGTCGCGGTGCCCGACCAGTCCAGCTCGGAGGGGTCCTCGGGCAGCGCGTAGGAGTTGGCCGCGACGATCGGGCGGCGGATCGCGCCGGTGCCGGGATCGACGTCGTTGCCCGCGTGCACCGCGCGGGTGGCGAGGAAGGGCGGTCGGTCGCCGGAGGTCACGCCGGAGATCATGCCTCGGCGATCGGCTCCGGGGCGCGCAGCGACGGACCCGCGTCCGGCACGACCAGCGGGGTGCCGGTCACCGGGTCGGGCAGCACCCGGGCGCGCAGCCCGAACACGTCGGCCAGCAGCTCCTCGGTGACGACCTCGGACGGCGACCCCGCCGCGACGATCCGGCCGTCCTTCATCGCGACGAGCCGGTCGGCGTAGCGGGCGGCCAGGTTGAGGTCGTGCAGCACCATGACCACGGTGCGGCCCGCCTCGGACTGCAGCCGCCGCACCAGCTCCAGCACGTCGACCTGGTGGGCCAGGTCGAGGAAGGTGGTCGGCTCGTCGAGCAGCAGCAGGTCGGTCTCCTGAGCCAGGGCCATCGAGATCCAGGCCCGCTGGCGCTGGCCGCCGGACAGCTCGTCGACCGGGCGCTCGGCGAGGTCGGACAGGCCCGTCCAGGTCAGCGCCTCGGCGACGGCGCGCTCGTCGTCCGAGGACCACTGCCGGTACCAGGCCTGGTGCGGGTGCCGCCCGCGGGCGACGAGGTCGCCGACGGTCAGCCCCTCGGGCGCCAGCGGCGACTGCGGCAGGATCCCCAGGACCCGGGCGACCTCCTTGGTCGGGGTGCGGTCGATCCGCTTGCCGTCGAGCAGCACCTGACCGGTCCGGGCGGGCAGCAGCCGCCCCAGCGCGCGCAGCACGGTGGACTTGCCGCAGCCGTTCGGGCCGATGACGGTGGTGACCGCGCCGGGCAGCACCTCCAGGTCGAGCCCGTCGACGATGGTGCGGTCGCCGTAGCCGAGCGTGACCTGCTCGGCCGACAGCCGGACCACACCGGGACGGACGGGGTCGCCCGCCGTCGTCGTCCGGGAGGTGGTGGCCTCCGCGACGCTGATGTCCTCGACGGTGCTCATCGACGGGCCTCCTGGCGGGTGCGGGCGAGCAGGTACAGCAGGAACGGGGCGCCGAGCACCGCGGTCACGATGCCGACCGGGAGCTCGACCGACCCCAGTGCGGTGCGGGCGATCAGGTCGGACAGCACGGTCAGCGCCGCGCCCAGCACGAGCGAGACCCCGATCGGCGGGGTCCCGACCCGGCAGAGCCGGCGCGCGATCTGCGGGGTGACCAGTGCGATGAAGGCGATCGGGCCGGCGGCCGCGGTCGCGACCGAGGCGAGCCCGACGGAGACGAGCAGCAGCGCGGTGCGGGCGCCGTTCACCCGTACGCCGAGGCCGCGGGCGGTGTCGTCGTCGAAGCGCAGGGCGCCGAGCAGGTGCACCAGGGCCAGCGCCGCGGGCACGAGCACCAGCATGGAGATCGACAGCGGGACGACCTCGTTCCAGCTGCGCGCGTTCAGGCTGCCGTTGAGCCAGACCTGGGCCTGGGCGGCCTGGTAGATCTGGGCGACGGTCAGCAGCCACTGCACCGCGGCGACGAGCACGGCCTGGATGCCGATGCCGATCAGCACGAGCCGGAAGCCCTGGATGCCCTTGCGCCAGGCCAGGACGTACACCGCGACCGACGACACGAGCCCGCCGATCAGGGCGGCGAGCGGGATGCCGAGCGAGGCGAAGGCGCCGCCGACCCCGGCCACGCCGCCCCCGAGCACGATGACGAACACCGCCGCCGCGCTGGCGCCCCACTGGACGCCGATGATGTCCGGGCTCGCGAGGGGGTTGCGGGCGACCGACTGCAGGATCGCGCCGGAGACGGCGAGCGCGCCGCCGACCAGCGCACCGACCAGGGTGCGCGGGAGCCGCAGCTCGAGCACGACGAGCTGCTGACCGGCGTCGCCACCGCCGAACAGCGTCGCCAGCACGTCGGTGATCGCGATCGGGTAGTCGCCGCGGCCCATGTTGACCGCGGCGGCGAGCACCAGCGCGACGGCACAGGCGAGCAGCACGACGGCGGTGCGGACGCGCAGCACGCCGGAGAAGCGGCCCGTGCGCACGGCGCGGCGGCCGGGGACGGCCACCGTGCTCGGCGGGCCGGGTTCGGTCACGGTGCTCACACGGCCCCCAGCTTGCGACGGCGCACGAGCGCGATGAAGAACGGCCCGCCGATCAGCGCGACCACGATGCCGACCTGCAGCTCACCGGGGCGGGCCACCACCCGTCCGACGACGTCGGCGAGCAGCAGCAGCACCGCCCCGGCGAGCCCGGAGGCGGGCAGCAGCCAGCGGTGGTCGGGCCCGGTGAACACCCGCACGACGTGCGGCACGATCAGTCCGAGGAACACGATCGGCCCGCAGGCGGCGGTGGCCGCCCCCGCGAGCAGCGTGATCGCGACGACGCCGACGACCCGGGTCCGGCGGACCGAGTGCCCCAGCGAGGTGGCGACGTCGTCGCCGAGGGAGAGCGCGTTGAGGGCGGGCGCACTGGCCAGCGCCAGCGCCGTGCCCGCGAGGATGAACCACACCACCTGGCCGCCGACCGCGGCGTCGCGCCCGGCGAGCGATCCGACCACCCAGAACCGGTAGGCGTCGAGGCTGGTCTCGTCGAGCAGCACCACCGAGGACGTGCCCGCCTGCAGCAGGAAGCTGACGGCGGCACCGGCGAGGGCCAGCGACACCGGGGTGGCACCGCCGGGTGCCCGGGTGCCGATCACGAACACCACGACGCTGGCGACCAGCGCCCCGGCGAAGGCGAACCAGACGTAGCCGAACAGCGTGCTGACACCGAAGACGTAGATGCCGATGACGACGAAGAACGCCGCACCCGCGTTGACGCCCAGCAGGCCGGGGTCGCCGAGCGGGTTGCGGGTGAAGCCCTGCACGAGCGCGCCGGCCAGGCCGAGCGCGATCCCGACCAGTACCCCGAGCAGGGTGCGCGGGATCCGCAGGGAACGGACGACCACGTCGTTCTCGCTCCCGGTCGGGGCGACCAGCGCGGAGAACACCTCGTTCACCGGGATGACCTTGGTCCCGATCGCGATGCTGGCGAGTACCGCGAGCAGCAGCGCCGTGGTCAGCGCGGCGAGGCCGAGCAGCCGTCTGCGCCGGAGCGACCGCCGTGGGGGCGACGGCTGTTCCACCGACGGTGGTCGGACGCGGATCGCGTTCACCTTGCTCGTGGCCCCCTGCTCGACCGGATGGCCCCACCCGTCCGGTGCGGCTCCGCTCACCATAAGTGAGGCTGCCCTACGACAGAACACCCCCGTGCGTCACGTCGCCCGCGCGGCGGGATGCTCGGGCGGTGCCCATCGAGCCCTCCGCGTCCGGCCCCCCGCCCGTCCGGCCGCGGGTCACCGCGGTCATGGTCAGCTCCGCCGACGGGGCCGTGACGGCGGGCGGAGCGGGGTCCGGCGGCCTGTCCACCCCGGCCGACCGCGACCTGTTCCGCGCCCTGCGACGGTCGGCCGACTGCGTGCTCGTCGGGGCGGGCACCGCGCGGGACGAGGACTACCGGGGCGTCCGGCCACGCCGTCCCGGGCCGGACGGGCGGCCGCCCGGGCCGCCCCCGCCGGTCGTCGTCGTGAGCGGGTCGGCCGGGCTGGACCCGGGTGCGCGGCTGTTCACCGACACCGTCACGGCGCCGGTCGTGCTGACCACGGCCGCCGCCCCCGCGGACCGGCGCGCCGCGCTGGCCGCCGCGGGGGCCGAGGTCGTGCTGCTCGACGACCTCTCCCCCGCCGCGCTGCTCGCCGCGCTCGCCCGCCGCGGCCACACCTCCGTGCTGTGCGAGGGCGGGCCGACCCTGCTCGGCGCGCTGGTCGGGGCCGACGTCGTCGACGAGCTGCGCCTCACCCTGGTCCCGGTGCTGGTCGGGGGCCCGGAGGGGCGGATCGCGACCGGGCCGCGGTCCCTGCCCGTACCGCGCGCGCTGAACCTGGCGGACCACGAGGCGGCCGCCGACGGGACCCTGCTGCTGCACTACGTCCGCGCCGCCCACGGGACCCCGGCTCCGCCGAACGAGTGAACCACCGTGAGGGAGGGCCACGGACGGGCATCCCACGGGGGACACCACACGCACCGCGGCGGGCCCCCACCCGGGGCCGGCCCGTGAGAGGAGCACCGATGACCTCCGGCACCCCGACCACCACCCCCGCCACCACCCCGGCCGCGGCCCCCGCGGGACGCCTCGCCGACGGCACCGGCCAGGGCCGCACCACCATCGCCGCGTCCGTCGTCCAGAAGATCGCCGGCATCGCCGCGCGCGAGGTCTCCGGCGTGTACTCGATGGGCTCCGGCGCGTCCCGCGCCTTCGGTGCGCTGCGCGAGCGCATCCCCGGCGGCGGCACCAGCGGCGCCTCCACCGTCGCGGGCGTGGCCGTCGAGGTCGGCGAGAAGCAGGCCGCGGTCGACCTGGACGTCGTCGTCGAGTACGGCGTCGCCATCGCCGACCTGGCCTCCGCGGTCCGCCGCAACGTCGTCGGCGCCGTCGAGCGGATGACCGGGCTGGAGGTCATCGAGGTCAACATCTCGGTGAACGACATCCACCTGGCCGGCGAGGACGACAACCGCGACGAGGCCCCGGTGGCTCCCGCCCCGACCGGCCGCGTCGTGGAGTGACGGTGCCCGAGCCGACCCCGCCCGGTGCCCGGTCCCCCGCCGCCGTCGTCACCGGTCCGCCCGGTGCGGCGGAGGTCGCTGCGCAGCGGCGCCGGGAACCGGCACCGGCCGCGCTGGCCGAGCTGGTCGCCGAGGCCGTCGTCGCGCACCCGTCGGTGGTGCGGCTCGACGGCGGCGCCTTCGGGACCGTCGCGACCTGGCTGTCCGGGCGGCGGTTGGTCGGCGTGCTCGTCGGCCGTACCGACGAACCGGTCGAGATCGGGGTGGTGCTGCGTCTGGACCGGCCGATCCCGGCTACCGTCGCGGCGCTGCGGGCGTCCCTCGCGCCGTTGGTCGACGGGGTCCCCGTCGACGTGACGGTCGCGGACGTGGAGGTCCCCTGAGGTGGAGGTGGGTACGGGATGGACGAGCCGGATCCCGGCGGGCACGGGGGCCTGACCCCCGCGCAGCGGTCGGCCTACCGCTCGTTCGTCCGTACCCACCACCCCGACCGCGGCGGTGACCCCGAGGTCTTCCGCGCCGGGCTGGCCCGCTTCCGCGCGATGGCGTCCGGGCGGGACACCGGCCGGACGCCCGACCCGGACGACCGCCGCTACGACGCACCGATCGAGATCGTGCCCGACCTGCCGCTGCCGACCCGGGTCCTGGTGGCCCTGATCCGCACCATCCGACGTCGCACGCACCCCCGGGTCGACCGGCCCGGCCGGCACGCCCCCCGCTCCACCCGTCCCGGAGAGGACCTTCCATGAACGCCACCCAGACCGGCCTGCTCGCGGGCCTCCTGCTGGGAGTCGCCGGTGCCACCGGCGGCTTCCTCGCCTTCGTCATCACCCTGGTGCTCGGCATCATCGGCCTGGTCGTCGGCCGCCTCCTCGACGGCGAGCTGGACCTGTCCGGCCTCGGCCGGGGCCGCGACCGGTGAGCACCCTCCCCGACCCCGCCGAGCGCGGTGTCCTGGAGATCGACCCGGCGGTGCTGCGCAAGATCGTCGAGTACGCCGCGGACACCGCCCCGGCCACCCGGCACCGCGCCCGGCGGGTCGCCGGGCTCGACGTCGGCGAGTCCGGGCCGACCGCACGGGTGACCCGGCGGCCCGGTCCGGCACGGGGCACGGTCGGGGCCGCCGTCGGCGCCGTGACCGGCGACGCCGGTGAGGTCGACGTCCGGCTGCGGCTCACCCTGGCCCACCCCGGGTCGGTGCGGGCCGCCGTCGCCGACGTCCGGGAGCGGATCGACGCCGACCTCCGTCGTACCACCGGGCACCGGCTGCGCGGCCTGACCGTCGAGGTCGAGGCCCTCCGGCCGGAGGACGGCCGGCCGCGCCCGGACTCCCCGCGCGTGCAGTAGAACCGTCGGATCCTGAACGAGTCGGAAGAGGGAGGCCGGGCCCGTGCGTGTCCTGCTCCGCGTTCTCGCGCCGCTGCTGAGCCTGGTGGTGGCCGCGATCGGCGCGCTCGTCGTCGTCGAGGTGGTGGCCGCCTGGGTCGGCCGGGTCTCCGGCGCCGGGCTGCTCGTCCCCTGGCGGGACTGGCGCACCACCGTCCAGAACACCCTGTGGACCGCCCAGCCGGTGCTCTGGATCGCCGTGGGGGTGATCGTCGCCGGGGCCGTGCTGCTGCTCGTCGGGCTGCTCGCCCGCCGCCACGACGTCGCCCTCGACGCGCCGTCGCCCGGGCTCACCGTCGCCACCGCGCCGCGGGTGCTGGCCCGGCTGGTCGGCACCCGGGTCCGGGCCGCGGACCCGGTCACCGCGGCGTCGGTGACCGCGTCGGCCCGGTCGGTCGTGGTGAACGCCCGCGGCCGCGGCGACACCGACGCGCTGCGTGAGGCGGCCCGCGGTGCCGCCTCCGGCGTCCTCGACGCGCTGCCCCTCGCGCGGCGCCCGCGCCTGACCGTGCGCGCCACCCCGGAGCAGCCGGGCTCGAAGGGAGTGCAGTGATGGCCGACGCCGTGACCTCGACGGGGAGCACGCCGGGGACCTCCGGCCCGAACCCGCGCCGCGCCGCCCGGACCGCGCGGCGCGCCCAGTACCGCTCCGCGGGCGGCGCCCGCGGCGGGCTCGTCCTGCTCGGCCTGGTGCTGCTCGCCGTCGGCGTGCTCACCGTGCTGCTGGTGACCGGGGTCTTCGGGCGGGGCCGCCCGCAGCGCCCGCTGCTGGACCCGGTGGTCGAGCAGTTCCTGCTGGCCAACGGCACCGCCGCCCGCCTGGTCGCGATCCTGGCCGGTCTCGTGCTGGTGCTGCTCGGAGTCTGGTGGACCGCGCGGTCGCTGCGCCCGGAGAGCCGGCCGGACCTGGTCCTGGACGGCGGCCCGGACACCGAGATCCGGATCGGCGCCTCCGCCGCGGCCGACGCCGTCGCCGACGGGGCCGCCACGCTGCCCGGGGTGACCCGGGCCCGCGCCCGGATGGTCGGCAGCACCTCCGCGCCCGCGGTGCGCGCCACCGTGTGGGTCGGCGAGGACGTCGCCGACGGGGAGGTCAGCGAGATCTGCCGCCGCCTCGACGCCGAGATCCTGCCCGGGATCCGCGACGCGCTGGGGATGGCGGACCTGCCCGTCGCGGTGCGCCTGGAGCTGGACGCGGCCCGCCGCGACGACCGCCCGCGGGTCTCCTGACCCACCGGCCGGGTCCGTGACCCGGCTCACAGGGTCCGGACCGGTCGGCGACCGTACGGTCGTCGGCATGAGCGCAGTGCTGGACGGCAGGACGGCCCTCGTCACCGGGGCGGGCAGCGGGATCGGGGCCGCCGTGGCCCGCAGGCTCGTCGCCGACGGGGCGAGGGTGTACGCGGTGGACCTCGCCGAGGACCGGGTGGCCCCACTGGCCGCCCAGAGCGACCTGGTCACGCCGCTGGGCTGCGACCTGTCCGACCTCGACGCCGTGGAGCAGCTGCCCACCGACGTCGACATCCTGGTCAACAACGCCGGCCGCCAGCACGTCTCGCGGCTGGAGGAGTTCGACCCGGAGATGTTCTCGAACATCCTGCGCCTGATGCTGGAGTCGCCGTTCCGGCTGATCCGCCGGTCGCTGCCGCACATGTACGCCCGAGGCTGGGGGCGGGTCGTGAACATCTCCTCCGCGCACGGCCTGCGGGCCTCGCCGTACAAGTCCGCCTACGTCTCGGCCAAGCACGGCCTGGAGGGCCTGTCGAAGGTCACCGCGCTGGAGGGCGCCGAGCACGGCGTCACCAGCAACTGCATCAACCCCGCCTACGTGCGCACGCCGCTGGTCGAGGCCCAGATCGCCGACCAGGCCCGCACGCACGGGATCTCCGAGGACGAGGTCGTCACGAAGATCATGCTCACCCCGGTGGCGGTGAAGCGGCTGATCGAGCCCGCCGAGACCGCGGAGCTGGCCGCGCTGCTGTGGGGGCCGGCGTCGGCGTCGATCACCGGCACGTCGCTGTCCCAGGACGGCGGCTGGACCGCCCGGTAGGGGGTGCGGGCGCTCACCGCGGCCACACCCCGGTACGGGCATGATCGGTGCTCGTGCGGCGGTGGAGTGTGCTCGGGGTCCTGCTGCTCGCCGTACTGCTGCTCGCCGGGTGTGCGGTCGGGCCGTCGCAGCGGCCGCCGGTGGCGGTGCGGGGCGAACAGCTGCCCGCCGCGCCCCCGACGTCGGCCGCGGGCCCGCCCGCCGACCCGGACCTGCTGCCCGACTCCGACCCGGTCCGCACCACCGGGTTCACCGACTGCACCGCCGACACGGCCGCGGCGCTGACCACGGCGGGCACCCCGCTGCCCGCCGGGCGCGTGCTGTCCGTCGGCTGCGCCCGGCTGACCGTGCCCGCCGACCGGGACCGTCCCGAGCTCGGACCGGCCCGGCTCGGCCTGACCCGGGTCACGACACCCGGCGCGGCGAAGGGGCGCCCGGCGCTGGTCGTGCTGGGTGACACCGGCACCGACGGGTCCGCACGGGCGGCGGTGAGCCTCGCCGCCCGGCTCCCCACCGCCGTCCTCGACCGCTACCAGGTGATCGGCGTGGACCGCCGCGGCGCCGGGGAGGACCTGCTCGACTGCGCCCCGGTCGACGCCCGCGCCGCCCTGCTCGACGCCGGGCCGGACCGCCGCGACGAGGCCGCCATGACGGCGCTGCTGGAGCGGGCCCGCGAGGTCGTGCAGGACTGCAACCTGCTGCTGTCGGGCACGGTGACCAGCTACCGCGCCGCGAGCGGTGCCGACGACCTGGAGTCGCTGCGGTCCGTGCTGGGCGCGGCCCGGCTGGACCTGCTCGCCGTCGGCGACGGTGCCGACGCGGCGGCCGCCTGGATCGGCGCCCACCCGGGCTCCGTCGGGCGGGTCGTGCTCGACGGACCCGGTGACCCCACTCTCGACGAGCCGGCCCGGACCGAGACCACGACCGCGGCGGCGGAGAAGGCCTTCGACGCCTTCGCCGGGGCCTGCACCGCGTCGCCGACCTGCCCGCTGGGTCCCGACCCGCGCGGCTACCTCGACGAGCTCGTGTTCCGCCTGTCCCGCACCGCGCTGCCCGTCGGCGACGGCGACGCGGTCACCGCGGGCGCGACGCTGCGCGCGGTCCGGTCGGTCATGTCCCAGCCCGCGCGCTGGCCGGAGCTGCAGTCCGCGCTGGTCGCGGCCGGCGACGGCGACCCGGCGGGGCTGGTCCGCATCCTCGCCCCGCTCGGGGGTCCGCAGGGCCGTTTCGACGCCACCCTGGCCACCCGCTGCAACGACAGCCGGGTGCGGGTCACCCCGGGTGAGGCCGCGGACCTGGCCGGGCAGTGGGCGCAGCGCTTCCCGCTGTTCGGGGTCGCGGCGGCGCAGGAGCTCGTGGCCTGCGGGCCGTGGCCGTCGGGCGGGCCGGTCACCCCGGCGGCGCCGCGGGGCGCTCCCCCGCCCCCGGTCGTCGTGATCGGGACCGCGCAGGACCCGCGGTCGCCGCAGAGCGGTGCCGAGCGGACCGCCCAGCAGCTCGCGACGGGGCGGCTGGTGCGCTGGCAGGGCAGCGGGACCGGGGCCTACCCGCGCACCCCGTGCGTCACCGACGTCGTCGACCGGGCGCTGCTGACCGGCCGGGCGCCCTCCCAGCCCGTGGTCTGCCCGCCGTAACCGCGTGCTCCGGGCGGCTCACCCTGGGTAGGTCCGGACCATGGTCGGGATGCGACGAAACCGGCGCAGAAGGTCACGATTGCGTATCCGCCGATTTCCGGGACGGTTGCGGGAACGGCGTTGTCGCCCATCCTCACCTGCGACAACGGGCGTACGAAACGTTTCCGGAATGGCTACGCCATCGTCGCGGAACAGTCCGTTCGGCTTACCGGGGCCACCGTTCTGCGGCTAGGCTCCGTCCGGCGAGCGGGAGACCGCAGGTCGTTCCCACCACACCGGTGGGCGTACACGAACTCCCGGTCACGTCGTTCGGGTGGGTGTAACGCCGAACGGACCCGACGACGAGTGGTGCGGAAGGACCGTGCTCCTGCCCCGAGCGGCGGGCACGGACCCCGGGCGGAAGGAGCACGGTGGATTTCTTCACCTATGTCGGCACCCAGCTGAACCAGTTGATGTTCTACGGCCAGCAGCATTTCCTGCTGGTCGCGAT
Organism: Pseudonocardia sp. 2-7; assembly: GCF_056341085.1. Taxonomy (NCBI): domain Bacteria; kingdom Bacillati; phylum Actinomycetota; class Actinomycetes; order Pseudonocardiales; family Pseudonocardiaceae; genus Pseudonocardia; species Pseudonocardia sp. 2-7. Next base: position 2,189,116 of record NZ_CP094507.1, on the reverse strand, counting down.
CTCGGTCGGAATCGCGGTCGTGATCTCGTTGGTGGCGGGCACCCTGCTGCACACCAATCGGCTGACTCCCGACTCGTGGAGCCGGCCGGTCCGGGCGGGCTCCCGCGAGGCGTTGCTGATCGTGTTCTCCGCGGCACTGACGATCCCGTCGCTGGCGCTGTTCGGTCTGCTGCAGCCGATCCTGGGGCTCGGCGTCACGCCGTCGCTGACGGCGCTGACGATCTACGCGATCTACCCGGTGCTGCGTAACGTCGTGGCCGGGCTCTCCTCGGTGGACGACGCCGTCCTCGAGTCCGCCCGCGGGATGGGGATGGGCTCGGTCCGGCGGATGTTCACCATCCAGCTGCCGCTGGCCTGGCCGGTGATCCTCTCCGGCATCCGGGTCGCCGTCCTGATCATCATCGGTATCGCGGTCGTCGCCGGCGCCATCAACGGCCCGGGCTTCGGCTCCTCGCTCTTCCTCGGCCTGCAACGGCTGGGATCGGTCAACTCGTTCAACCAGGTTCTGGCGGCCACGCTCGGCTGCCTCGTCGTGGCTGCGGTCTACGAGGTCGTCTTCTGGATCGTGCAGCGTTTCACCACCCCGAGGGGGATCCGTGTCTGATTCCGGCAAGCCGATGATCGCTCTCGAAGGCATCAGCAAGACCTATCCGAAGTCCACCGCCCCGGCCGTGCAGGAGCTCGACCTGCACGTACCCGAGGGCACCATCTCGATGTTCATCGGGCCGTCCGGCTGCGGCAAGACGACCACGCTGAAGATGATGAACCGGCTCATCGAGCCCACCACCGGCCGCATCCTGCTCGACGGCGACGACGTCACCGACGTCAACGCCGACGAGCTGCGCCGCCGCATCGGCTACGTCATCCAGCAGGTCGGCCTGTTCCCGCACTTCACGATCGGCGACAACATCGCCGTCGTCCCGCGGATCCTCGGCTGGGACCGCAACCGGATCACCGCCCGGGTCGACGAGCTGCTCCACCTGGTCGGGCTCGAGCCGAAGATGTACCGCGACCGCTACCCCCGCCAGCTCTCCGGCGGCCAGCAGCAGCGCGTCGGCGTCGCCCGCGGGCTCGCCGCGGACCCGTCGGTGATGCTGATGGACGAGCCGTTCGGCGCGATCGACCCGATCACCCGCGAGCGCATCCAGGACGAGTTCCTCGAGCTGCAGCAGCAGATCGCCAAGACCATCTGCTTCGTCACCCACGACCTCACCGAGGCGGTCAAGCTCGGCGACCGGATCGCGGTGTTCGGGCCCGGCGGCACGCTGCAGCAGTACGACACGCCCGACATGATCCTGACCCACCCGGCCAACGACTTCGTCGCCGAGTTCGTCGGCGCCGGCGCCGCGGTCCGACGGCTGTCGCTGCTGGAGCTGTCCCGCCTGGAGCTGCAGTCGGTCGACCTCGACGGGACCGCCGCCCGCAACGGCTCCCCCACCTACGAGGCCGACGCCGAGGGCCGCCCGGTGCGCTGGGCGTACCTGCCGGGCACCGCCGACCTGCCGAAGCTGGTGACGGTCCCGCGCACCGGCACGGTCTACGACGCCGTCGACGTCATGCTCGACTCCCAGACCGAGCTGGTCGGTGTGGTCGACGAGCAGCAGAAGCTGCAGGGCGCGCTCTGGTGGCGCGACCTGGTCGAGGGCCTCAAGACCAAGGCCGGTTCGTGAGCGCCCCCGCCGCCGAGGAGACCGGCGCGGCCGCGCCGTCCGGGTCGCCCTCGGCCGAGCCGGTCGTCCGCAGGACGCGGCGGCTGGACCGGTCGCTCATCGTCAACCCGCTCATCGCCGTCGCCGGCGTGGTGCTGGTGCTGATCTACGCCGCGTCCCAGGGGCTCGACGACGTCGAGGCCTCGGTCATCAACGCGTCCTCGCTCGGGCAGCGGCTCGGCGAGCACCTGATCCTGACCGGGCTGTCCACCCTCGTCGTGATCATCGTGGCGATCCCGGCCGGCATCGCGATCAGCCGTCCGTCCGCGCGTCGCATCCAGCGTCCGATCCTGGCGTTCACCGGGTTCATGCAGGCGCTGCCCGCGTTCGGTGTGATCGTGCTGCTCGCGTTCTCCCCGCTCGGTCTCGGCCTGCCGACGGCCGTCGTCGCGCTCGCGCTGGCCGCGCTGCTGCCGGTGCTCACCAACACCGTCGTCGGTCTGCAGCAGGTCGACAAGGCGCTGATCGAGGCCTCCCGCGGCATCGGGATGTCGGCGCGGCAGACGCTGCTGCGCGTCGAGCTGCCGCTGGCGACGCCGGTCATGGTCGCCGGTGTCCGCGTCGCGCTCGTCCTGAACGTCGGCACCGCGGCCCTGGCCACCTACGTCGGCGCCGGCGGTCTCGGCGAGCCGATCAAGGGGATGCTCGAGCTCGGCCGCCCCACCGGAACCCTCGTCGCGGCGACCATCGTCGCCGCGCTGGCCCTGATCGTGGACTGGCTCGCCGGTCTCGCCGAGTACGCCGTCCGCCGCAACGCCGGCTGACGCGGGCCCCCGTTCGCCCCCGAATCCCCGCAGTACCGCATTCCCTGGAGGACACGTGAAGTTCGGACGATCCCGGCGTCTCGCCCTGACGGCGATGGCCGCCGCGGCGGCGCTCGCCCTGGCGGGCTGTGGCGGCCTGAGCGGCAGCGGCCCCTCGGCCTCGGGCGGCTCCCTGGCCCAGGCCGGCAACCTGAGCGGACAGAACTACGTCGTCGGCGGCAAGAACTTCGACGAGCAGCTGGTGCTCTGCCAGATCACCGTCGCCGCCCTCGAGTCGGCAGGCGGCAGCGTCACCGACCGCTGCAACACCGGTGGCACCGACGTCACCCGCCAGGCACTGCTGGCCGGGGACATCAACATCTACTGGGAGTACACCGGTACCGCCTGGGCGTCCTTCTTCAAGGAGACCCGCCGGATCACCGACGACAACGAGCTCTACAACCTCGTCGCCCAGCGCGACCTGGAGCAGAACAAGATCCAGTGGCTGGACAAGGCCAACTTCAACAACACCTACGCCTTCGCCATGACCGAGGCGAAGTCGCAGGAGCTCGGCATCACGACGCTGTCGCAGATGGCGGACTACATCAAGGCGGGCAAGGCGCCGGCCGGCTCGATGTGCGTGGAGACCGAGTACAACTCGCGTGACGACGGCCTGCGCGGCCTGGAGAAGACCTACGGCTTCACCGCCCAGAACCCGCAGGTGCTCGCCACCGGCGTGATCTACCAGGCGACCGCCGACAACAAGTGCCTGTTCGGCGAGGTCTTCACCACCGACGGCCGCATCCCCGGCCTGAAGCTCAAGGTCCTCGACGACGACAAGAAGTACCACGTCACCTACAACGCGGCGCCGACCATCCGGGCCGACGTCTACAACGCCAACCCCGCCGTCCGGGAGGTGCTGGCACCGATCGCCCAGGCCCTGGACTACAACACCATCCTCGACCTGAACGGCAAGGTGTCCTCCTTCGGCCAGAACGAGCGCGACGTCGCCCGTGAGTGGCTGACCCAGAAGGGCTTCATCGGCTGAGGTGTCCCGGTACGCCCACCGCGTCCCCGCCCCGGCTCCACCGGGTGCGGGGACGCGGTGTGTTCCGGGTCGATCACCGTGTGTGCGTGGGCGTTGCGCCGACGGACGGAACGTGGTCGGCTGGCCGGACCACCCATCCCCGCGAACCAGGACGATCCCGTGAGTCCCTTCCCCGGCCGCAGGCTGCGGACGCTGGTCCCGGCCCTGCTCGCCGTCGCGCTGCTGGCGGGCGGCTGCACCGGGCTCGCCGGAGGCGGGCCGCGGGCCTCCGCCGGATCGCTCGCCCCGCGCGTCGACCTGTCCGGCCGGACCTACGTCGTCGGATCGAAGAACTTCGACGAACAGCAGATCCTCTGCCAGATCTCGATCGCGGCGCTGGAGTCCGCCGGGGCCTCGGTGACCGACCGGTGCAACGTCGGGGGCTCCGACGTGACCCGGCAGGCGCTGCTGTCCGGGGACATCTCGACCTACTGGGAGTACACCGGCACGGCGTGGGCGTCGTACCTGCGCGAGACCCGTCCCCTCCCCGACGACCAGGTCCTCGCCGAGCTGCGCACCCGCGACCGCGCGCAGAACGGCGTGGTGTGGCTGGACCGCGCCGGGTTCGACAACACGTACTCCTTCGTCGTCGACGGGGCGACCGCGGCGCGGCTGAACCTGAACACGATCAGCGACATGGCCGCCTACGTCCGCTCCGGACAGCCCGGCGACGTCTGCGTCGAGACCGAGTACGCCTCCCGCGCCGACGGCCTCGCCGGGCTCCAGCGCGCCTACGGCTTCGAGCTCCCCCGCGACCGCCGCGAGACCCTCGAACAGGGTCTGATCTTCCAGTCCACCGCCGACGGCGTCTGCCTGTTCGGCGAGGTCGCCGCCACCGACGGCCGCATCCCGGCGCTGGGCCTGAAGGTCCTCACCGACGACCGCGGCTACCACATCACCTACAGCGCGGTCCCGGTCTTCCGGGCCGACGTGTTCGACCGGGCCCCGCAGGTCGCCGACCTGTTCGCCCCGATCACCGCGGCCCTGGACCAGCAGACCATGCAGCAGCTCAACGGCCGGGTCTCCGCAGGCGGGCAGAGCCCCCGTGACGTCGCGCGGGCCTGGCTGGCCGAGCGCGGGTTCATCGGGAGCTGAGCCGTGGCGCGCCGGCAGGTCGACGAGGTCCGCGACGGCGTGGAGCTCACCAGTCTCGACGCCGAGGCCTTCGACGGCGCCGGCGTCACCAAACGGGCCCTGCTCGACCACCTCGACGCCGTCGCCGCGCTGCTGCTCCCCGCGCTGGCCGACCGGCCCCTGTCGGTGGTGCGGGCCCGCCCCGGCCAGGCGCCGTTCATGCAGAAGAACCTCCCGCGCGGGGCGCCCGACTGGATTCCCACCGTGGACGTGTGGGCGGACTCGTCGCAGCGCACCGTGCACTACCCGCTCTGCCACGACCGCCGCACGCTGCTGTGGTTCGGCAACCAGCGCGCCGTCGAGTTCCACCCGACGCTCGTGCCGCACGGTGCGACGACCACCGGCGAGCTCGTCGTCGACCTCGACCCGCCCGACGGCGCCGGCTTCGACCGGGTCGTCGCGGCCGCGCACCCGGTCCGGGCGGCGCTGGCCGAGCTGGGCCTCGCCGCCGCGGTGAAGACCAGCGGCGCGACCGGCCTGCACCTGGTGGTCCCGCTGTCGGAGCCGCTCCCGGTCGACGACGCGTTCGCCGCGACCCGCGCGGTGTGCGCCCGTGCCGCGGCGCTGGCCCCCGACGTCGCGACGACCGCGTTCATCCGGGACGACCGCGGCGGCCGGGTCTTCCTCGACCCGACGCGCGTGGGCGGAGCCACCCTCGCCGCGCCCTACAGCCCGCGCACCCGCCCCGGCCTGCCGGTGTCGTTCCCCCTCACCTGGGACGAGCTGGACCGGGTCACGCCCGCCGACTTCACGGTGGGCACGGTGGCCGGGCTGCTCGCGGGCCGTCCGACCTGGGCGGAGCTGCGTCCCGCGCCGGCCCCGCTGCCGGAGGTCCTGCTCACCGAGGGCCGGGCGATCCCGGTGCCGCGGGTCGCGGCCATGCACGAGGGGAAGCGCCGCAAGCGCGCCCGCGAACGCGGTGAGTGATCACCCGTTGTGGAGGATCCGGCCCGCCTCGCGGACGCTGCGCTCCACAACCGGTGATCACTCGTCGACGTCGCCGCGGGCGCGCCGGTAGATCCAGCGGTCGGCGTCGGCGTGCGGGCCGATCAGGACGTAGCCCCTCGGGTCCCCGCCGGGGTCGGACAGCTCGATCGTCCGCGGCGGACGGCCGGTGGCGTCGGGGTCGATGCGCACCTGCTCGCCTGCGTAGGGGCCGTCGTCGAGGACCGCGTACATGGCAGACGATTGTGCCACCCCGGGTGCCCCGCCCGGCCCCGTCGGACGAGGGGGCCGGGCGGGGCGTGGGCTCAGCAGTTGCCGTAGGAGTTGGTGGTGCCGGCGCGGGTCACCACCCCGGTGGCGGTGTCGGCGACGACGACCGGGATCCCCAGTGGACCGTTGCCGTTGCGGTAGACGTCGCGCAGCTTGGTCGACGGGACGACCCCGGCGCCGTCGGCCCGCGCGACGCCCGCCCGGATCGTGCCGTACCCGGGGACCCCGACGCTCCAGAACCACTGCTCGGCGCCGGGGGTGGCCCGCCCGCTGCCGTACATGTAGCAGGACAGCTGGTCACGGCTGTTGGTGATCGACACCCGTCCGTACGGGACGCCGGCGGGGTCGGCGAGGTTGAGCACGCCGTTGCCGTTCTCGCTCCGCACCCGGTCCCGGGCCGCGCCGGAGAACGACACGCAGACGTGGTCGGAGGGCTGGGCCTCCCGCCACACGAAGCCCGGCTTGCAGGTGTCCGGGCCGTACGGTCCGGACCCGGCGCGGTTCGCGGGGCCCGCCGCGGTCTCGGCGCGGGCGGTGGTGCGCGAGGCGACGCTCACGCAGACCGGGTCGCTCGGCCCGATCTCCCGCCACACGAAGCCGCTCTTGCAGGTGTAGGGGCCGTAGGGCAGCGCGGCGGGCGCCGGACCCGCCGGGGCGGGCGTCGTCGGCGGGGCGGCGAGCGCGGTGCCGGCGCCGCCGGCGAGCAGCGCGGCACCGAGCGCCGCGGCCACGCCGAGGCGACGGACGGCACCGAGCGCCGCCCGGGGCCGTCGGGTCCCGGCCGGCCGGCCGGTGGTCGTCGTCGGTGTCGTCGTCGGTGTCGTCATCGTGGGTGTCCCCTCACCCCGGGCGCTCCGCCGGCGGTGTCGCCGTGTCCCGGTGCCGTCCGATCCTGGGCACCGGCGGCGCCCGCGGAATCGGCGCGGCGGCGTATCCCGGCGCTGCCGCAACGGTTCGACCGCACGTACCGCAGAGAGTTGATGACACCGGTCGGTGGGCCCGCGAGGCTGATCGACATGACCGACTCACTCGTGGCGATCCTCCTGCCGGGCGCCGGCGGCCGCCCGGAGCTCGGCGGGACCGGAACCCTGGTGACGCCCACCGCCGTCCTCGTCCACCCACCGCTGTCGCGACGACTGCGGGACGGCGAGGGCCCCACACCCGTCCGGGTCGCGGTGTGCGGCTGGGACCCGGCCGGCACCGAGGTGATCGACGTCGCGGGGGTGCAGGTCAGCGGCCGGTCCCCGGCCGGGGCGGACGAGCCGGTCGTCGGGCTGGTGCTGGCGACGCCGTCGTCGCGGGCCGGGACGGACGGCTTCGGCAGCGAGGAGGCGGTCGCGGCGCACCTGCTCACCCCGTACGACGCCGTGACCCGCCCGGCCGCCCCCGCCGTCGACCCGGGTGCCACGGTCGACCCGGGTCCCGGTGGGCGGTCCGGTGGGACCGGTGACCCGTCCCCCGGTCGCAATGTCCCGGACTCCGGCGACGCGGAGGAGGACGGCACGGGCGTCGGCACCGGGCCGCCGGCCGGCCCGGGTGACGGCGAGGGCGGGCGTCGGCCGCCGCCGGAGTCCCCGTCGATCCTGTGCAGCTTCCTCGGGATCTTCTGCCGGTAGGGACGTGATGACCACCCGGCGCCGCTCGGTCGGCGAGATCCTGGTCGTCGGGCTGGCGGTCGGGGCCGACCTCTACGTACACGGCGGCGACAGCAGGCTGCGCGGCGGCGGGGAGCTCCCGGCGTGGGTGGTGCCGGTCGCCGAGGTGGTCGTGCTGGCGACGCTGCTGCTCCGGTGGCGGTACCCGTACCGGGTGTTCGCCCTCCAGTGGTGCTGGGCGCTGGCCGGGCTGGTGCTGCCCGGGTTCGCCCCGTTCGCGGGGCTCCTCGTGGCGCTGCACGCCGTCGCCTGCCGGGCGCCGGCCCGGTACTCGCTCGCGGTGCTCGCGGCGAGCCCGGTCCCGCTCGCGGTGAGCAACGCCAACGCCGCCGGTGGGGTGGGGTCGCGCTTCTTCGCCGCGCTGTGCCTGGCCTGGGCCGTCGTCCTCGCCGCGGTCTGGGCGGTCGGGCGGCTCACCCACCTCGCCGAGCGGCGGACACGGCTGGTGGAGCAGCTGCGCGAGCGCGACGCCGCCGACGCCGTCCGGGCCGAGCGGCTGCACCTGGCCCGGGAGCTGCACGACATCGTGGCGCACACGGTCAGCGCGATGGTCCTGCAGACCGCGGGGGCCCGGGTCCGCCTGACCGCGGGCCCCGACGACGACCCGACCCGGGCCGAGGTGGTCGCCGCGCTGGCGGCGGTGGAGGCGAGCGGGGTGACGGCGATGACCGAGATGCACCGGATGCTGGGGCTGCTGCGCGCGCACTCCCCCGGCCCGGACCCGGCCGGGGACGGCGTCGTCGCACCGCGCCTGGCCGACGTGCCGCACCTGCTGGAGACCTCCCGCGCGTCCGGGCTCGACGTCGAGCACGTCGTCGACGGCGCTCCGGGCCGGGCCGACCCGAGCGTGGAGCTGACCGCCTTCCGGGTCGTGCAGGAGGGGCTCGCCAACGCGATCAAGCACGGCGGCGCCGGGGCACTGGTCCGGGTGCACGAGCTGTGGGAGCCCGGACGGCTGCGGATCACCGTGCGCAGCTCCCCGGGGATCGCCGGCCCGGACCACGGGCTGCCGGTCGGCGGGCACGGGCTGCGCGGGCTCGCCGAACGGGCCGCGCTGGTCGGCGGGCACATCGAGTCCGGCCCGGGCGGCGACGGGTTCGTCCTGCGTGCCGAGCTCCCGCTCGACGGCTCCGGGGCGGGGGCGCGGTGACCGTCACCGTGGTCGTCGCCGACGACGACCCGCTCGTCCGCACCGGTGTGGGCATGCTCCTGCGCAGCGCCCCGGACCTGGCCGTGGTCGGTGAGGCCGCCGACGGCGCCGCCGCGGTCGAGCTGGTGCGGCGCGACCGCCCGGACGTCGTCGTGATGGACCTGCGGATGCCGGGCACCGACGGGACCGCCGCCACGCGGGCGATCACCGCGGACCGGGCCGACGACCCGGACCTGCTGACCCGCGTACTGGTGCTCACCACCTTCCACGACGACGACGCCGTGTACGGCGCCCTGCGCGCGGGTGCCAGCGGCTACCTGCTCAAGCACGCGGCCCCGGCGGACCTGGTCCCGGCGGTGCGCCGGGTCGCGGCGGGCGACGCGTGGCTGGACCCGGCCGTCGCGAGCCGGGTGATCGCCGCGCTCGTGGCCACCGACCCCGACCGCGACGACCCGCCCCAGCTCCTGGCCCGGCTCACCGCGCGTGAGCGCGAGGTGCTGACCCTCATGGCGCACGGACGGTCCAACGACGAGATCGCCGCGGGGCTCGTGCTGTCCGGCGCGACCGTCCGCACCCACGTCAACCGGATCCTCATGAAGACCGGGACGGGGAACCGGACGAACGCGGTGATCCTCGCCTTCCGCAGCGGGCTGGTGGACCCACGGCGGTGACGACGCTCAGTCCTGCTTCCGCGCCCGGCTCGGCTGCACCCGCGGCGGCTCGCCGGGCATCTTGGGGTACTCCGGCGGGTAGGGCAGGTCCCCCAGCCCCCGTTCGGCCTCGTCCTCGGCGTACCACTCCAGCGCGGTCGCGCAGCTCCCCCGGTCCTCGCCCGCGCCGGCGTGCGGGTCTCCGTGGCGCTCCAGCAGCCCGGGCACGGTGCGCAGGGTGAACCCGGCGGGGTCGACCTCGGGCAGGTCGTCCCAGGTGACCGGCATGGAGACGGTCGCGGCGGGCAGCCCGCGCACCGACCAGGCCGAGGCGATCGTGCGGTCGCGGGCGGCCTGGTTGTAGTCGAGGAACACCCGCTCGCCGCGCTCCTCCTTCCACCAGTCGACGGTGGCGAGCTCCGGGATGCGCCGGCAGACGCGGCGGGCGAGCGCGATGACCGCGTGCCGGACCTGCACGAAGTCCCACTCGGGCCGGATCGGGCAGGCGACGTGCACGCCCCGCCCGCCGGAGGTCTTGGCCCATCCGGTCAGCCCGGCCTCGGTGAGGACCTCGCGCAGCGCCTGCGCGACGACGACGGCGTCGCCGAAGTCGGTGCCCGGCTGCGGGTCGAGGTCGATGCGCAGCTCGTCGGGGTGCTCGGTGTCGGGGCAGCGGACCGGCCACGGGTGGAAGTCGAGGGTGTTGAGGTTCGCCGCCCAGACGATCGTCGCGGGCTCGGTGACCGACACCGACTCGGCGGTACGGCCGCTGGGGAAGGTCACCGTGCAGGTCCGCACCCAGTCCGGCGCGCCCTTCGGGACGCGTTTGACGAAGAACGGCTCGCCGTCCACCCCGGAGTTGAACCGCTTCAGGTTCGTGGGGCGGTCGCGCAGCGCGGCGGCCATCGGCTCCCCCACCGCGACGTAGTACTCGACCACCTCGCGCTTGGTGATGCCGAGCTCGCCGAACACGACCTTGTCCGGGCTGGTCAGGCGGACCTCACGCGGCCCGTCGGGCCCGTCCACCTGCAGCATCACGACCTCACGGCTCGCCACCCGGCGAACCTACCCCGGCGTCTATCGTGTGCCCATGAGTTCCGACCGGTCCCCCCGGTTCGACGACGACCTGCTGGGCCTCGACCCGGACGACCCGGAGGCGCGGGCGTTCGCCGCGCACCTGGACCGCATGCAGCGGGTGCCGTCGTGCTCGGTGGAGGGCTACATCCGCGGCGTCGGGGACTTCGCGGAGTCGGCGAACCGGCTCCGGGGGCCGCAGCGCGCCGCCGCCGTCGGGGTGACGGTGCTGCTGCTGCTCGTCGCGGCCTGGGTCATCGCGAACGCGGCCGGGTTCGTCGTCGCCACCTGGGTCTGACGACCGGCGGCGCACGACCGATCAACGGGTTACCGTGGATGCATGGGTCTGTTCAGCCGCAACACCACCACCTCCGACGCCGAGCTCCCGGCGGCGCCGGTGCAGAAGACCGACGACGAGTGGCGGGCCCAGCTCAGCCCGGAGGAGTACCAGGTGCTCCGCAAGGCCGGGACCGAGCGCCCGTTCACCGGTGAGTACACCGACACGACCACCACCGGCGTCTACCGCTGCCGGGCGTGCGGGGCGGAGCTGTTCCGCAGCGACTCCAAGTTCGAGTCGCACTGCGGGTGGCCGTCGTTCTTCACCCCGCTCGCGGGTGAGGCCGTCATCGAGCGCACCGACTCCAGCCTCGGCATGACGCGCACCGAGGTGCTGTGCGCGACCTGCCACGGCCACCTGGGCCACGTGTTCGCCGGGGAGGGCTACGGCACCCCCACCGACCTGCGCTACTGCATCAACTCGGTGTCGCTGACCCTCGAGCCCGCCGCGGAGTAGGGGCCGCCGGGCGGCGGTCCCCACCCGCCGCTCAGGGCAGGGACGCGACGAGGTCGCCGACCTCGACCCGCGGGCCGGTGTAGAACGGGATCTCCTCGCGCACGTGGCGGCGGGCCTCGGTGCCGCGCAGGTGCCGCATGAGGTCGACGATGCGGTACAGCTCGTCGGCCTCGAAGGCGAGGATCCACTCGTAGTCGCCGAGGGCGAAGGCCGGGACGGTGTTGGCGCGCACGTCGGCGTAGTCCCGGGCCTCCTTGCCGTGGTCGGCGAGCATCGTCCGACGCTCGGCGTCGGGCAGCAGGTACCACTCGTAGGACCGCACGAACGGGTAGACGCAGACGTAGCGCTTCGGGTCCTCGCCGGCCATGAACGCCGGGACGTGGCTCTTGTTGAACTCCGCCGGGCGGTGCAGCGCGGTCTGGCTCCAGACCGGCACGCTCGCCCGGCCGAGCGCGGTGGTGCGGCGCAGGTCGGAGTAGGCGGCCTGCAGCGACTCGATCTCCGAGGCGTGCCACCAGATCATGTAGTCGGCGTCGTGCCGCACACCGGCGAGGTCGTAGACGCCGCGGACGGCGACGTCCTTGTTGGCGAGCGAGTCGAGGTACTCGGTCGCCTCGCGGGCGGCGGCCGAGCGGTCGTCGCCGAGGCGGCCGGGCTCGACCCGGAAGACCGACCACATGGTGTAGCGGATGGTGTCGTTGATCGCTTTGACGTCCACGCGGGCCATGTCCGGCATGGTACGCGGCCGGTGAGGGTGCCCTCAGCGACCGGTCCGTGCGGCGGGCAGGGCCGGGGCGAGCCGCTCGGCGGCGGCCCGGGCGGTCGCGACACAGGCGGGGACGCCGACCCCGTGCAGCATCGACCCGGCGACCTCCAGCCCCCCGACGGCGGCGACGGCGGACTCCAGCGCGTCGACGACCGCGCCGTGCCCCACGCCGTACTGCGGCAGACCGCCGCCCCAGCGCTGCACGAACGACGCGACCGGGACGGCGTCGACGCCGTCGAGCACGGCCAGGTCGGCACGGACACGGGCGACGAGCTCGGCGTCGTCGACCTGCAGGCCCGCCTCCTCGCCGAACCGGCCGATCGACGCCCGGAGCCGGACCAGGCCGTCCTCACCGAGGTGGGCCCACTTCGTCGACGCGTGGGTGACGCCCTTGACCGACAGGGGCTCGTCCGCGGCGACCAGACAACCGGAGGTGCCGGGCATGCCGGCGACGTCGGCGGCCCGGAAGGCGAGCGCGACGACCGCGGAGGAGGCGAGCTCGATCCGCCCGGCCGCGGCGGCCGCGGCCGGTGCGACCGGCTCCAGCAGCCGGCGGGCGGCGGGTGCGGGGACGGCGAGGACGACGGCGTCGACGTCGAGCGCCTCCGGCTGCGGGACCGGTCCGAGGACGAGCCGCCAGCCGTCGGGGCGGCGGTGCAGCTCCCGCACGGTGACGCCGGTGCGCACCCGGGCCCCGGACGCGGCGACGAGTGCGGCGATCACCTCGCGGTAGCCGCCGCGCACGGCGCCGAAGACCGGTCCGACGGCCACCGGCTGCGGCACCGCGGAGGGGCCGGCCCCGGTGCCCACGGCGGCACGGCTCCCGGCGACCGGCGGTGTGGTGGCGCCGGCCCCCGCGGCCGGTGTCCCGGCGGCGAGGGTGCCGCTGCGCTGGCCGGACGCGGCCATCCCGGTACTGGCCGCCTCGGTGAGCGACCCGGCCCCGGCGTCGAGCGCGGCGGCCAGCGCCGGGACGGTGGCGCGCAGACCGAGCCGGTCGACCCGCCCGGCGTAGACACCGCCCAGGAGCGGGTCGGCGATCCGGTCGACGACCTCGGGGCCGAACCGGCGGCGCAGCAGCGCCCCGAGCGCGACGTCGGTGCCCGGGTCCCAGTCCAGCGGCGTGGTCGGCTCGGCGGCGACCGCGGCCCGTCCGGCGTCGGACAGCACTCCCCCGAGGTCGGCGTCGCGGCCGGGCACGCCCATCAGGGTGCCGCGGGGCAGGCCGACGGTCCGCCCGCCCGCGCGGATCGTCGCCGTCGCCGCGGTGGGGTGGGTGAGCGCGTCGGCCAGCCCGATCTCGGTGAGCAGCGCGGGGACCTCGGGACGACGGGCGAGGAAGGCCTCGGCGCCGACGTCGAAGGGCGCCCCCGCGAGATCGACCGTGCGCAGCACGCCGCCGAGCCGGTCACGCTGCTCGAGCACCACGATCTCGGCGGCCGGGCCGAGCAGCGTGCGCAGCCGGTGCGCGCAGGCCAGACCGGAGACACCGCCGCCGACGACGGCGACGCGGGTCATCGCGACGGACGGTCGCCCGTCGGCCCGGCCACGGGCTGGGCGTGCACCGTCTCGACGGTCCGGGTGATCGCGTCCGGGTCGGTGGGGGGCAGGACACCGTGGCCGAGGTTGAACACGTGCCCGCGGGTGCGCGCCCCCTCGGCGGCGATCCGCACGACCTCGGCGTCGACGGCCTCCTGACCGGCGAACAGCACCGCCGGGTCCAGGTTGCCCTGCACGGGCACCGCGCCACCGGCCCGGCGGGCCGCGACGTCGAGCGGGGTCCGCCAGTCGACGCCGATCACGTCGGCGCCGGCGTCGGTCATCGCACCCAGGAGCTCGGCCGTGCCGACCCCGAAGTGGATCCGCGGCACGCCGGCCCCGGCGAGCGCGCCGAGCACGGCGGCGGAGTGCGGCAGCACGAACTCGCGGTAGTCGCGCTCGGACAGCGCGCCCGCCCAGGAGTCGAACAGCTGGACCGCGTCCACCCCGGCGGCGACCTGCTGCTGCAGGAACGTGCCGGTGAGCACGGCGAGCTTGCCGAGCAGGGCGTGCCACACGTCGGGGGCCGAGCGCATGAGGGACTTGGTCCGCTCGTGGTTGCGGCTCGGGCCGCCCTCGATGAGGTAGGAGGCGAGGGTGAACGGGGCGCCCGCGAACCCGATCAGCGGGACGCGGCCCAGCTCGGGCAGCAGCAGGCCGATCGCCTCGGTGACGCGCGCCACCTGCTCGGGCGCCAGCTCGGGCAGTGCCGCGACGTCGGCGGCGGTGCGGACCGGTGAGTCCACGACGGGGCCGGTGCCCGGCACGATGTCCACCCCGATGCCCGCCAGGTACAGCGGCACCACGATGTCGGAGAACAGGATGGCCGCGTCCATGTCGTGGCGGCGGACCGGCTGCAGGGTGATCTCGCAGGTCAGGTCCGGGGTGAGACACGCCTCGAGCATCGCGTTGTCCCGGCGCAGGGCCCGGTACTCCGGCAGCGAGCGACCCGCCTGGCGCATGAACCAGACCGGCAACCGCGACGGCGTCGCACCGCGCGCTGCGTCGAGGAACGGTGCTCCCGCGAGGTCGCGGCGGGCGGGGGGCGCGGAGACGATGCCTGCAGTCATGACCTCCGGATGATCCCACGCGGACCGGGCCGGTGCTCGGGCGCCCCGGCGCGCCTGCCAGGTACGACGGGTATCGCACCCTAGAGTCCGACGCCGTGCCGGACCCGAACTCACCACCACCAGCAGCGTTCCGCAGCGCGGTCCGCTCGCTCGCGTCGGTCCGACCGCGCCCCGAGCTCGTGGTGCGGCCGCTCGAGGCCCCGCCCCGGCTCGCGCCGTACAGCTGGGCGACCAGCGTCGAGGCCGACATCGGGCACCGCGGCGACGGGACCGACGACCTCGACGAGCCGGACACCTCCGGCCGGTTGATCCTGCTCCACGACCCCGACGGCCAGGAACGCTGGGAGGGCACCTTCCGGCTGGTCTGCTTCGTGCAGGCCCGGCTGGAGCCCGGCCAGCTCGGCGACGACATGCTGCCGCGGATCGGCTGGTCCTGGCTGACCGACGCGCTCGAGCACGCCGGCGCCGGGTTCACCGCGCTCGGCGGGACCGTCACCCAGACCTCGTCGGTCCGCTTCGGCGGGCTCAGCGGCGGCGGTGGCGGCCCCGGCGAGGGGCCGCCGCGGGAGGACGACGTCGAGCTGCGCGCCTCCTGGTCGCCCACGGAGAGCGACGGCGATCTGTCCCGACACGCCGTCGCGTTCGCGTCCCTGGTGTCGACCGCTGCGGGTCTGCCGCCGGTCGGCGCAGTGCCGTTGAGCCGATCACCCGGCTGAACGTCGCAGGTCAACGGCACGCGTCGGAAATCTTTCACCCGGAGGGGTGGGACCGCGCCCACATGCATGTAACTTTCCAGGCCGGAAAGACGAATGCACACCAGACGTTAGGCCGCATGGAGGGATACCATCTCTTCCATGGCACCCGCCCGGGCGGCCGAGCGCCACTCTCCGTCCCTCGGGTTCCGGTGTTGGTCGGGGGCGTACGACCGACTCCAGGAAGGTTGACGACGTGGCTGTACTTGGCCAGCAAGTGCCGGCGCAGAGCTCCGGCAGCACCACCCCAGGTGGCGCTCCGATCGGTGGAGCAGTGCTCTCGCCGGGGATCGTCCCGCAGCCGCGGGAGGAGCTGTTCACGGTTCTCGTCGTGGACGACCACCCGCTGCTCCGCGAGGCGATCGCCGGACGGCTGCGCTCCATGGGAGCGGGCACCGTGCACGAGGCCGCCTCGGTCACCGAGGCGCGGGCTCGCGCCCACGCCGCGGGTCCCTGCGACCTCGCGATCCTCGACCTGACCCTGCCGGACGGCAGCGGGCTGGACCTGGTCAGCGAGCTCCGCTCGCTCGGCTGGAACCGGCTGGTCGTGCTCGCCTCCTCCGACGACCCGTACGCGGTCCGCTCGGCGTTCCAGGCCGGCGCGCAGGCCTACCTGCTGAAGTCGGCGTCGCCCTCGGTCGTGACCGACGGCGTCAAGCGGGTCCTCGACGGCGGCGTCTACGCCGACCCGACGGTCGCCCCGCTGCTCGCCACCGGGTCCCGCGTGCCGGGCACCGACAACACCCCGCGGGAGCTCTCGGCCCGCGAGGTCGAGGTGCTGCAGCTCGTCGCGGACGGCCAGTCCAACAAGGAGATCGGTGAGGCCCTGAACCTCTCCGCCCTCACGGTGAAGAGCCACCTCTCCCGGATCGGCCGCAAGCTCGGCACCGGCGACCGCGCCCAGATGGTCGCGCTCGCCATGCGCGCGGGGGTCATTCGCTGACTCCCGGGACCGGCGCCGCCGGCGGTACGGACACGACCCGGCCGCCGGTCTCGGCGACTCCGGACGGTTCACCCGATCCGGTACCGCTGCTCCGTCCCGCCGACGGCCTCCCCCCGGTCACCGCGACCGCCGACGACCTCGCCCGCGTGGCCGCGGCGATCGCCGGCGGCAGCGGCCCGGTCGCCGTCGACGCGGAGCGTGCCTCCGGCTTCCGGTACTCCCAGCGCGCCTACCTGGTGCAGCTGCGGCGTGCCGGGGCCGGGTCCGCGCTGGTGGACCCGATCCCGCTGCGCGGCGAGCTGGGCCCGCTCGCCGAGGCCCTCGACGGCCCGGAGTGGGTGCTCCACGCGGCCTCCCAGGACCTCCCGTGCCTGGCCGAGCTGGACCTGCGCCCGGCGTCGCTGTTCGACACCGAGCTCGCCGGCCGGCTGGCCGGGCTGCCCCGGGTCGGGCTCGGCCCGATGGTGGAGAACCTGCTCGGCCTCGGCCTGGAGAAGGGGCACGGCGCCGCCGACTGGTCGCGTCGCCCGCTCCCCGAGGACTGGCTGGTCTACGCCGCACTCGACGTCGAGGTGCTCGTCGACCTGCGCACCGTCCTGACCCGGATGCTCGACGAGCAGGGCAAGCTCGACTGGGCCCGCCAAGAGTTCGAGGCGGTCCGCACCGCCCCGCCGTCCCCGCCGCGCGCGGAGCCCTGGCGGCGCACCTCCGGCATCCACAAGGTCCGCCGCCCCCGCCCGCTCGCCGCGGTCCGGGAGCTGTGGCAGGCGCGTGACTCCCTCGCCGCCGAGCGCGACATCGCCCCCGGCCGGGTCCTGCCCGACGCCGCGATCGTCGACGCCGCGGTGCGCAACCCCGACTCCCCGCAGGCACTGGCCGAGCTGCCGGTGTTCCGCGGTCGCTCCCAGCGCAGGCTGGCCCGGTACTGGTTCGACGCGCTGCGCCGGGCCGCCGACCTCCCCGAGGCCGAGCTGCCGCGCGGCGCCGCCACCACCGACGGCCCGCCGCCGGTGTCGCGCTGGGCCGACCGCGACCCCGACGCCGCGGCCCGGCTCGCCGCCGCCCGCGCGGCACTGACCACGGTGTCCGAGCAGCACGACGTGCCGGTGGAGAACCTGTTGCAGCCCGACCTGCTGCGCCGGGTCTGCTGGACCCCGCCCACCGACGGCGACCTGCCGGCCGCCCTGGCCGCCGGCGGCGCCCGTCGGTGGCAGGTCGAGCTGCTCGCCCCGCTGCTCGAACCGGCCCTGGCCACCCGCGCCCGCTGAGCCGCCCGAGCCGCCCCGGCCCGCGTCCCGGGTGAGGCACCCGGACCGGGTCGGCGTCCGGTCAGCGGGCGAGGACCGGGGCCCCGCCCGAGGGCTCCGGGGCCGTGCTGTCGTCGGGCAGCGCGACGTGCACCTCCAGTCCGCCACCGGGCACCGCCTCGGCGTGGACGGCCCCGCCGTGCGCGGTGGCCACCGACCGCACGATCGACAGCCCCAGGCCGGAGCCGCGGGTGTGGGCGGTGCGGGCCACCGGGCCCCGCCGGAACGGCTCGAACAGCTCGGCCACCCTGTCCGGGGCCAGCTCCGGCCCGGACGACGCGACCCGCAGCACGACCCCCGGCCCGGGCGTTCCGGTCCCGCAGCCGACCTCGATCCAGCCGCCGTCGCGGTTGTGCCGCACCGCGTTCTCCAGCAGGTTCGCCACCATCCGGCGCAGCAGCGGCTCGTTCCCCCGGGTCGTCGCCGGCCGGGGGTCGGTGCGCACGACCAAGCCGCGGACGGCGACGTCCCCGGTCACGGCCGCGAGCTCCGCGGCGACGAGCCCGGCCAGGTCCACCGGCACCCGGTCGGAGCCCGGCATCGCTCCCCCGGCCTCGGTGCGGGCGAGCAGCAGCAGCCCGCTGACCAGCTCGTCGCAGCGGCGGCCCGCCTCCCGGACGACCCCGGCCATCCGGCGCAGCTCCTCGGCGTCGGCGTCGGGGTCCTGGAGCGTCACGTCGATCTCGGTGCGCAGCACCGCGAGCGGGGTGCGCAGCTCGTGCCCGGCGTTGGCGACGAACCGGGACTGCGCGTCGAACGCGGCCTGCAGCCGGTCGAGCATCGCGTCGACGGCGGCGGCCAGCTCGGCGACCTCGCCACGGGCACCGGCGAGCGCGACCCGCTCGTCGAGCGAGCTCGCCGAGAGCCGCGAGGTGGTCTCGACGACCCGGCGCAGCGGGTACAGCACCCGCCCGACCAGCACCCAGGACGTGACCGCCCCGGCCGCGACGACCAGCGGGAACGCGATCAGCCCGGCCCGCAGCACCTCGGCGCGGGCCGCGGCGGCGACCGCGTCGCGGGCGGTCTCGGCGGGCACGGCGACCCCGCCGACGAACACCGTCCCGGGCAGCGCCGGGGTGCCCGCGACCACCGCGCCGACCAGCATCCAGCCGAGCCAGAGCAGCAGCGCGGCGACCGCGGCGACGAGCGCCGTCGCGAGCAGCGTCAGCCGCGGCCGGAGGGCGCCCACGCCGTCACGCCGTGGGGGTCCCGTCGGCGGGCACCCGGTACCCGGCACCGACGACGGTGTCGATCGGACCCGGCGCACCGAGCTTCTTGCGCAGGGTCATGACGGTGACCCGCACCGTGGTGGTGAACGGGTCGGCGTTCTCGTCCCAGACGCGTTCGAGCAGCTCCTCCGACGACACCACGGCCCCGCCCGCGGCGAGCAGGACCTCCAGCACGCCGAACTCCTTGCGGGTCAGCTCGACCGGCCGCCCGGAGCGCAGCACGGTGCGCCGGGCCGGGTCCAGCACGACGTCGCCTGCCCGCAGCGTGGGCGGCACCGCCGGGGTCGCCCGGCGGCCGAGCGCCCGGACCCGGGCGACCAGCTCGGGGAAGTCGAACGGCTTGGCCAGGTAGTCGTCGGCGCCACGGGACAGGCCCTCGACCTTGTCGGCCGGGGTGCCCGACGCGGTGAGCATCAGCACCCGGGTCAGGCCGCCCGCGGCGACGAGCTCGTCGCACAGGTCGTCGCCGCTGCGGCCGGGCAGGTCCCGGTCGAGGACGGCGACGTCGTAGCGGGTCACCGACAGCTTCTCCGAGCCCTCGTCGCCGTCGTAGGCCACGTCGACGGCCATCCCGTCCCGGCGCAGGCCGCGCACGACGGCGTCGGCCATCGCCGGCTCGTCCTCGACGACGATGACGCGCATCAGCGGGTGCGCTCCCGCCCGGGAACGGCGTCCTCGGGGGTCGAGGGGACCGCCGCGGCCGCCCACTCGGTGATCCGGCGGGCCATGTCCTGCTCGGTCAGCCCGGTCGCGGCGAGCACGTCGTCGCGGCTGCCGTGTTCCAGGTACTCCTGGGGCAGCGCGAGGTCGCGCTGGCGCACGTCGAGCTCGGCGGCGCGCAGCGCGTCGGACAGCGCGGAGCCGAACCCGCCGTGCGTGCCGCAGTCGGAGACGGTGACCACGAGCTGGTGGTCGGCGGCCAGCGTGAGCAGCTCCCGCGGGACCGGCAGCACCCACCGCGGGTCGACGACGGTCACGTCGACGCCCTGGTCGGCGAGCCGCTGCGCGACGGCGACGCCGGCCTTCGCGAACGCCCCGACGCAGACCAGCAGGACCTGGGAGCGCCCGTCGGACGGCTCGTGCAGCACGTCGACCCCGGCCGGGCCGTCGAGGCGGCGCAGCGCGGGCACCGAGCCGATCACCGAGCCCTTGGGGTAGCGCAGGGCGGTCGGGCCGTCGGTGACCGCGGTGGCCTCCCGGAACTCCTCGCGCAGGGTCTCCTCGTCACGGGGGGCCGCGACCCGCATGCCGGGCACGATGCCCAGCAGCGACAGGTCCCACATCCCGTTGTGCGACGGGCCGTCGCTGCCGGTGACCCCGGAGCGGTCCAGCACCAGCGTGACGCGCTCGCGGTGCAGGCCCACGTCCATCAGCAGCTGGTCGAAACCGCGGTTGAGGAACGTCGAGTACAGCGCGACGACGGGGTGCCGCCCGGCCCGGGCCAGCCCGGCGGCGGTGGTCAGCGCGTGCTGCTCGGCGATCCCGACGTCGACGATGCGGTCCGGGTGGGCGGCCGCGAACGGCGCCAGGCCGGTCGGGCCGAGCATCGCCGCGGTGATGGCGACGACGTCGGTGCGCCGCGACCCCAGCGCCACCATCTCCTCGGCGAACACGTCGGTCCAGCCGGTGACCGGGGTGCCGGTGGGCAGACCGGTCTCCGGGTCGAACGCGGCCGGGCTGTGCATCTGCTCGGCCTCGTCGTTCTCCGCGGGCGGGTAGCCGTTGCCCTTGCGGGTGACCGTGTGCACGATGACCGGCCCGCCGAAGCGCTTCGCCCGGCGCAGCGCCGACTCGAGCTGGCCGATGTCGTGGCCGTCGACCGGGCCGAAGTACTTGAGCCCCAGGTCGGAGAACAGCTCCTGCGGGGAGAGCGCGTCCTTCACCCCGGCCTTGAACGCGTGCAGGCCGGCGTAGAGCGCGGGCCCGACCACGGGGGTGCCGCGGACGGTGCGCTTGCCGGCCTCGAGCACCCGCTCGTAGCCGGGCTGCAGCCGCAGCGACGCGAGCCGGTCGGCCAGCCCGCCGATGGTCGGCGAGTAGGAGCGGCCGTTGTCGTTCACGACGACCACGACGTTGCGGTCCTCGCCGGCCGCGATGTTGTTGAGCGCCTCCCAGGCCATGCCACCGGTCAGCGCCCCGTCGCCGATCACGGCGACGACGTGCCGGTCGACCCCGGTCAGGGCGTGCGCGCGGGCGATCCCGTCGGCCCAGGACAGCGACGACGACGCGTGGCTGGACTCGACGTGGTCGTGCTCGGACTCGGCGCGGCTCGGGTAGCCCGACAGCCCGCCGGTCTTCTTCAGCCGGTCCCAGCCCTCCTGACGGCCGGTCAGCAGCTTGTGCACGTACGCCTGGTGCCCGGTGTCCCAGATCAGGGTGTCCTGCGGGGACTCGAAGACCCGGTGCAGGGCGATGCTCAGCTCCACCACACCCAGGTTGGGCCCCAGGTGGCCCCCGGTGCGGGACACCGCCTTGATCAGGAACCCACGGATCTCGGCCGCGAGCGAGGTCAGCTCGTCGGGCCCGAGCCCTCGCAGATCGGCCGGGCGCCGGATCGCCGAGAGTCCCCGGTTCGTCGTCACGTACTGCCTCCTCGCCGCCGGCCCCGTTCGGGCGTCCTCCACCACGGAGGACCGGCATCGACTCGTGGTCCCACTCTACGGACCGGTAGCCGAGGCGACCCGATGGCGCTGCCGGGCGCGGCGGGCGTCGACCGTCACCCGGACGGTGCCCGCCGCGTCCCGTGCTGCGACGCGGTACGTCCACTGTTCTCACCAACCCCAGTTACGCATTGTCGATCTCCTTTCGCACTCGGACCCACAGTTGATCGACACAATGGCCGCGGCCCTTACCGCGGACGCGTTCACCAACCCCAGTTGCGCATCGGACACCCCTTTCCTGATCGACATCTCCCACGTCGTGGCGCCGTCGTGACATCACGGGACAGCAATTACCGGCATACCGACATGGTCTCTCACGCATTCACCGGTGCCGCCGCCGAAAAGGGTGACCCGCCGTCGACCCGCGAACAAACCAGGGAGCACCATTGCGATATCAACAATCACCGGTCCGGCCGTGCGGCCGGCACTCAGCGTGATCACACCACTCGTCCGAGCAGCTACGACACGATCACGAAGCCGTATCGATCACAGACGGCGACGGGTGCGGTTAGGATCACGGAGGGGCGGCACGCCGGTCGCTGCCGCGGACGGGCAGGATCGGGTGGGACGACGCCGGCGAGGGAGGGACGTATGGCCCCGGAACCGGTCCGGCTGCACCAGGTCACCCGCTGGCCGATCTGGTCCATCCCGGGGCGGCTGCTCGGCCCGGTCCTCGCCGTGGAACTGCTGGCGGTCTGCCTGGTGCTCGCCGGGCTGCTGAACCCGCCCCGGCTCGACCACGCGACACTGGTGCTGCTCGCCACGCTGACCGTGGCCGGGATCCTGCACACCGAGGTCGTGGCCGGCGTCGAACGCATCCGGCGCTACACCGCCGAGACCCACCACGTGAACCTGACCTCGGTCTGGACCTTCGCCTCGGCCCTGCTGCTGCCACCGGTACTGGGCGCATTCGCGGTGGTGGTGGTCTACACCCACCTCTACGTCCGGGTCCTGCGGCCGGTGCCGCCCCCGGACCGCAGGCCGGTCTACCGCGAGGTCTACAGCACCGCGACGGTCATCCTGTCCGTGCACGCGGCGGCCGGGGTGCTCGCCGCGACCCGGCCCGGCGAGCTCTACGGCAGCCTGCCCGGCACCCTCGCGCTGCTGCTCGCGCTGCTGACCTACACCGTCGTCAACACCTGCCTGGTCCTCGGCGTGGTCGCGGTGGCCAGCCCGGACACCCGGGTGGTGCGCATCCTGTTCGGCGGCGACGAGCTCACCCTGGAGCTGGCGACCCTCTGCCTGGGGGCGCTGACGGCGGGGGCGCTGGCCGCGAGCGGGCCGTTCGTCGCGCTGCTCGCGGTGCCGCCCATCCTGGCCCTGCACCGCACGATCCTGGTCCGCCAGCTGCGCGAACGGGCCGACACCGACGCCAAGACCGGGCTGCTCAACCACGCGGCCTGGCACCTGCGCGGGACCCACGAGCTGACCCTCGCCGAACGCGAACGGCGGCCCGCGGCGCTGCTGATCCTCGACCTGGACCACTTCAAGGAGATCAACGACACGCACGGCCACCTCTACGGCGACCAGGTCCTCGCCGCCACCGCCCAGATGCTGCGCGAGGAGCTGCGCGACCACGACCTCGTCGGCCGGTTCGGCGGGGAGGAGTTCGTCGTGCTGCTCCCCCGGCTCTCCGGCAACGACGGGCGCGAGGAGGTCCGGCAGATCGCCGAGCGGCTGCGCAGGCGGATCGCGGGCGGCTCCGGCCCGGTGGCACCGCCGGACGGGGTCCCGGCCCAGCGGCTGCCCGCACCGTCCCCGGGCGCCGCCCGGAGCGACGGCCGTCCGTCGCCCCGGGCCGGCGCCGGGATCACCGTCTCGATCGGCGGGGCGCTGTTCCCCGACGACGGCCACGCCCTGACCGGCCTGCTCGAGGTCGCCGACTCCGCGCTCTACGCGGCCAAGCGGGCCGGGCGCGACGCCGTGCGGATCGGGCGCCACACCTTCCCGGCCGAACCCGAACACGCCTGACGTTCCCGCGCCGACGCCCGTTCCCTCCGGGACGGAGCCGATCAGCCGCAACGGCTCGGTGTCCCCTGTGGCCCGGCGGCCCGGAGCCCGTCGTGCCCGGCGACCCATCCCCCGTCGCCCACGCCGGCCCGGGGCCCCGGTGCGGCGGCCCCGGTCGCCCGGGGGTCAGCGGCCGGGGACGCTCCCGTCGCGCCCGGTCCGGACCTGGTCGCGCCCGGCCCGCTTGGCCGCGTAGAGGGCGTGGTCGGCGACCTGCAGCAGCTCGTCGAGGGACTCGCCGTCGCCGCCGGTCACCGCGACCCCGACCGACACCGACAGGTCGCAGATGGTGATGCCGCCGCCCGGGCCGTCGACGTCCACGGCCAGCGAGCGGACGGTCCGCCGGATGCGCTCGGCCGCGTTGTGGGCGAGCTCGCGCCCCTCCGGCCCCACCGGCAGCCCGGCCAGCAGGACGACGAACTCCTCCCCGCCGAAGCGCCCGACCGGGTCGACCTCGCGGACCTGGGCCTTCAGCGTCCCGGCGACGGCGGAGAGCACCTCGTCGCCGGCGAGGTGGCCGTAGCCGTCGTTGACGGCCTTGAAGTGGTCCAGGTCGAGGATCAGCACCGCGACCGCACCGCGCTGGCGTCGCGCCCGGGCGAGCGCCCGGTGCGCCCGGCCCCGCCACGCGACGGCGGTCAGCAGGTTGGTCTTGGCGTCGGTGTTCGCCCGCTCCTCCAGCTGCCGGATCAGCACCGCCCGGTGCAGCACCAGCAGCGGCGGGAGGACCAGCAGCACGAGCAGCACCTGGCGCTGCACGGCGAGCGCGGCCAGCACCGCCAGACACAGCGTCGCGCCCTCCAGCACGTGGTCGTCCCAGTCCCCCACCAGACGTCGCCAGTCGGGGCGATACGGCGAGGACAGCGCCAGCGCGGTCGCGACGAGCAGCTGGTTGACCAGTCCGTAGACCGCCATGGCCAGCAGGAGCGACAGGTAGCCGACCACCCGGCTCCCGCCACCGACCCCCGCGGCCGCGGTGAGCGACTCGGACGGGACGAGGACCGAGGCGGCCATCGCGGCCAGCACGACGGTCGCGGTGGTGTAGGCGTGCCGGTACAACTGCGCCCCGGCGGGACGCCAGACCCGCCACCACAGGTGGCCGTAGACGGCCACGACCACCAGGCCCGCCACCCCCGGCGGCAGCAGCAGCGCGGCCGCGAAGGTCCAGACCGTCGACAGGTCGAAGTAGGAGACGTGTGCGACCCGCCGGCGCACCCGCTCGATGCCGGTCGCCAGCTCGGTGTGCACCGCGCCGAGCGCCGCCAGACCGAGTGCACCCAGCGCCAGCAGGCCGGTGTCGCGGTCCCACGGCAGCCGGGCCAGGTCGGCCACGACGAGCACCACGGCGGTGAGCTCGACGAGCACCAGCACGGCGAGCACCCGCGCCGGCAGGCCGCGGAAGGGCCAGCGGGGCCGTTCGGGGTCACCACCCCGGATCCCGGTCACGGACACCTACCCGAAAGGACGGGACCGATCAGCCCATCGCGTTCATGCGACACCGTCGATATCACCCGAATGGGTACAATGGTCGTCGGTTCGTCACAATGAGTGACGGAGCTGGCGGCGGTGACGCCATACCGGACGACAGGAGGTGACGTCGTGCGCAACCGAGGCTGGTGATCACCGGGAACGACGCGTGCCGGGGTCATGCGACCGCCCCCGGACCGGCCGACCGGAGCATCCGGAACGCACCGAGGGCGAGCACGATCCCCACCGCACCGAACACACCGAGCGCCGTCGCCGGAGCGGTCCACTCGGCCAGTACCCCGCCGGCGAGGACCGCGACCCCCTGGGTCGCCACGAGACCCGACGCGGCGACGCCCACGGCGCTCCCGCGGACCGCGCTCGGCGTGGCCCGCGCGAAGCCCGACTGGGCCGCGATCAGGCAGGCCGTGGCGCAGGCTCCCGAGACCGCCCAGAGTGCGACCGCCTGCCACAGGCCCGCCGCCAGCGGCGTCAGGGCGAGCGGCAGCGCCGCCCCGACGGCCAGCGGTACCAGGCCGCGCTCGCGCAGCCGGGCCGGCAGCACGTAGGCGACGACGAGGGCCCCGACCGCGCTGCCCGCCGGGTCGGCCGCCATCAGCAGCCCGGTCGCCGCCGGGCCCGCCCCGATCGCGACGGCGTAGGCCGCCGCCAGCGCCTCGGGCAGCACGAAGATGCCGAGCATCCAGGCCATCAGGGCCAGCGAGCGCCGCCGGGGGTGGCCGAACACGATCGGCAGGCCGGCCAGCGCCGTCCGCCACCAGGCGCCGTACCGGGCCGCCCACCGCATCGCCGACCCGGGCCCCG
This sequence comes from Pseudonocardia sp. 2-7, assembly GCF_056341085.1. Classification (NCBI taxonomy): domain Bacteria; kingdom Bacillati; phylum Actinomycetota; class Actinomycetes; order Pseudonocardiales; family Pseudonocardiaceae; genus Pseudonocardia; species Pseudonocardia sp. 2-7. The sequence continues at coordinate 2,163,341 of NZ_CP094507.1, read as the reverse complement.
GCGCCGCCGCGAGCGCCGCGGCCGTCGCCGCCGACGGTCCGGCCGCGACCGCCGCGTGCCGGGACCGGACACCGAGGGCGAGGAGCACCGCCGAGCCGACGAACGTCGCGGCGTCGACCAGCAGCGCGCCGCGCGGGGTCAGCGTCGCGACGAGCAGACCGCCCCCCGCGAAGCCCGCCACCTGCGCCACCTGCACCGAGACCTGGCGCAGTGCCAGACCGCGGGCGAGCAGGTCGCCGGACAGCAGGTCGGGCAGCAGGGCCGAGCGGGCCGCGGTGTGCGGGCCGCCCAGCAGGACGACCAGCACCAGCAGCGGCCCCAGGACCGGCAGCCCGGGACCGGGCACGGCCATGGCGACGACGAGACCGGCCCGGACCAGGTCGGTCCCGATCAGCAGCCGGCGACGCGGCCACCGGTCGGCGAGGTGGCCGAGCAGCAGCCCGCCGAGCAGGGCGGGCAGGAAGGTCAGCGCGTAGACCCCCGCCGACCACGCGACCGAGCCGGTCTCGCTCAGCACCAGGACGGTCAGCGCGACCCGCGCGACCTGGTCGCCGGCGACCGACAGGACCTCCGCGGTCCACAGCGCGCGGAAGTCCGGGACGGAGAAGGGGCCGCGGACGCCGGCGGCGGGATCGGGGTCGCGAGGCTCGTCGCCTCGCGTCCCGGAGCCGCCGCGCTCGACCATCGGCGTGGGGTCCCTTCGGAGTCCGGCGTGGGTGGCCCGCTGCGGACCCGGCACCCGACCTCGGCACGGGGCCTACCACCTCGGCGTCGGCGGCGGGCAGGAGTTCCCGTCGAGCCTAGGTACCCCCCCGCCCGGTCGTCGCCCCCCATGATCCGCGTGAAGCCGGGCGGCGCAACGACGGCGGCGAACGGCGTATGAGCGGCGTCACAGGTCCCTGACGTGGGCCGTCCTCGACGGCAAACGGTCGACGGCAAGCGGTCGACGTGACCGTCGCACAACGGTCCGCACCGGGATCAGAGCAGGTCCGCGACGTGCGTCGTCTCGTTCACCGTCCGGACCTTGCGCATCCCGTCACGGGCGCACACCACCCGCGAGATCCCGACGTAGTCCAGCGGGAACGGCAGGTCCCGGCCGATACCCAGCACCTCGGCGAGATAGGCGTTGACCACGCCCGCGTGCGCGACGACGACCACCGTCGCCCGTCCCGGGTGGGCCGCGACGACCTCCTCGATCCCGGCGCACACCCGGGCCCGGAACGCGGCGCCGTCGACGTGCTCGGGCAGGTGCCCGGCCCGCATCCGCTCCCACGCCGCCGGGTCGGCCTGCGCCATCCGGGCGACCGGCACGTAGAGCGAGCGTTCGGCGTCGTACTCGCGCAGGTCGGAGCGGGTGTGCGGGGTGAGACCGCGCTCGCGCGCGAGCGGCTCGGCGGTCTGGACCGCGCGGAGCATCGTGCTGGTGTGCAGCGCGTCGACCGGGGTGCCGGCCAGCGCGTCGACCAGCCGGGCGGCCTGGTCCCGGCCCTGCGGCGCGAGGCCCGGGTCGGCGTGGGTGCCGTCGTCGTGCTCGACGGCCTCGGGCAGCGCGTGCCGGACGAGCAGCAGGTGCACCCGCTCAGCCCGGGACGTGCGCGTCGTGCCCGGCGGCCCGCAGCGCCGTGCGCAGGGCCTCGGCGTGCCCGTCCTGCTCGGCGCCGTCGACGGTGGCGGCCGCGTTCGCGAAGTCGAAGGCCCGCATGTCCCAGGCCGGGAACACGTGGACGTGCAGATGGGGCACCTCGAACCCGGCGACCAGCAGACCGACCCGGGGCGGCGACCAGATCTCGCGCACCGCGAGCCCGACTGTCCGCGACACCTCGGTGAGGTGGGCGACGAGCCCGGCGTCGGCGTCGACCCACTGGTCGATCTCCGCCCGCGGTACGACGAGCGTGTGCCCCGGGCCGAGCGGGTTGATCGACAGGAACCCGACGCACTGCTCGTCGGCCCAGACGAACCGGCCCGGGATCTCGCCGTTGATGATCTTCGTGAAGACGGTGGCCACGGAGCCGGACCCTAGTGGCCCGCGGCGCGGGGTGAGGAACGGCGGGCGCGGGGCCCCCGGCCGCCCTAGGATTTCGGGCATGCCCCGCACCATCGCCCGCAACGACCGCGTCGACCGGGACGAGCTGCTCGAGTTCATCCGTCCCCGGCACCACATGGTGCTGATGACCACCCGTTCCGACGGCGGTGTGCAGGCCTCCCCGGTCACCGGCGGCGTCGACGACGACGGACGCATCGTGATCGCCACCTACCCCGAGCGCGCCAAGTCGGCCAACGTCGCGAAGGCCGGCCGGGCCGCGGTCGTCGTGCTGAGCGAGGAGTTCGACGGCGCCTGGGTGCAGGTCGAGGGCGACGCCGAGCTCATCACGCTGCCGGACGCGCTCGAGCCGCTGGTCGACTACTTCCGTGCCGTCTCCGGCGAGCACCCGGACTGGGACGAGTACCGCCGCGCCATGTCCGACCAGGGGAAGGCCCTGATCCGCATCACCCCGGCCCGGTGGAGCCCGGTCGCCACCGGCGGCTTCCCCGCCCGGCTCGCCGACTCCTGACCGTTCCTGGGACGATCGACCGCCCCCGTCCGCAGCTGCTGCGGGACTCGGGGGTGATGTGGCGTGGACCGCTGACGGCCCCGCCCACCATGCGGCAACGGTGCCCGCCCGACACAGTGTGAGCGTGCCCCCGGTCTGCGGCCGGGGCGCGCGACGAGAGGACGCAGACCATGCAGGCCTGGCCCGGGCACGCCTATCCGTTGGGTGCCAGCTACGACGGCACCGGCACCAACTTCGCCCTGTTCTCCGAGGTCGCCGAGGGCGTGGAGCTGTGCCTGTTCGAACCCGCCCCGGGAGCCCCCGGCGGGCTCGCCGAGACCCGGGTGGCGCTGACCGAGGTCGACGGCTTCGTCTGGCACGGCTACCTGCCCGGCGTCGAGCCCGGCCAGCGCTACGGCTACCGGGTGCACGGCCCCTACGACCCCGCCCAGGGTCTGCGCTGCAACCCGAACAAGCTGGTCATCGACCCCTACGCCAAGGCCCTCGACGGCCCGGTCGACTGGGACGAGGCCGTGTTCGGCTACAACTTCGGCGACCCGGACTCGCGCAACGACACCGACTCGGCGCCGCACGTACCGAAGTCGGTCGTGGTCAACCCCTACTTCGACTGGGGCTCGGACCGCCCGCCGAAGATCCCCTACAACGAGACCGTCGTCTACGAGGCGCACGTCAAGGGCCTGACGATCCGGCACCCGGACGTCGAGGAGGACCTGCGGGGCACCTACTCCGGTGTCGCGCACCCGGCGATGATCGAGCACTACAAGCGGCTCGGGATCACCGCCGTCGAGCTCATGCCGGTGCACGAGTTCGTGCAGGACCACCACCTCACCGAGAAGGGCCTGTCGAACTACTGGGGCTACAACACGATCGGCTTCCTGGCCCCGCACCACGCCTACTCGGCGGGCTCGGTCCGGTCCGGGTCGCAGGTCGCGGAGTTCAAGGCGATGGTGCGCGACCTGCACGACGCGGGCATCGAGGTCATCCTCGACGTGGTCTACAACCACACCGCCGAGGGTTCGGACATGGGTCCGACGCTGTCCATGCGCGGCATCGACAACCACGCCTACTACCGGCTGGTCGACGACGACGCGCGCTACTACATGGACTACACCGGCACCGGGAACTCGCTCAACGTCCGCAACCCGCACACCCTGCAGCTGATCATGGACTCGCTGCGGTACTGGGTGACCGAGATGCACGTCGACGGCTTCCGCTTCGACCTGGCCTCGACCCTGGCCCGCGAGTTCTACGACGTCGACCGGCTCTCGACCTTCTTCGACCTCGTCCAGCAGGACCCGGTGATCTCGCAGGTCAAGCTGATCGCCGAGCCGTGGGACGTCGGGCCCGGCGGCTACCAGGTCGGCAACTTCCCGCCGCTCTGGACCGAGTGGAACGGCAAGTACCGCGACACGGTGCGCGACTTCTGGCGCGGCGAGGCCGGCACGCTCGGTGAGTTCGCGTCCCGGATCACCGGCAGCTCGGACCTCTACCAGGGCGACGGCCGCCGTCCCTACGCCTCGATCAACTTCGTGACCGCGCACGACGGGTTCACCCTGGCCGACCTCGTGTCCTACAACGAGAAGCACAACGAGGCCAACGGCGAGGACGGCAACGACGGCGAGAGCCACAACCGGTCCTGGAACTGCGGCGTCGAGGGTCCCACCGACGACGAGACCGTGGTCGAGCTGCGGGCCCGGCAGCAGCGCAACTTCCTGGCGACGCTGCTGCTCTCCCAGGGCACCCCGATGCTGCTGCACGGCGACGAGGCCGGGCGGACCCAGGGCGGCAACAACAACGTCTACTGCCAGGACAACGAGATCGCCTGGCAGGACTGGGAGCTCGCGGGCAAGCACGACGAGCTGACCACCTTCACCGCGGGCGTCGCCGCGCTGCGGCACGCGCACCCGGTGTTCCGCCGGCGCCGGTTCTTCGCGGGCCGTCCGATCGGCCGGTCGTCCACCAGCGAGGACGTCGCCGACATCGGCTGGTTCACCCCGGCCGGGCGGGAGATGACCGAGGAGGACTGGGACAACGACCTGGGCCGCTCGGTGGTCGTGTTCCTCAACGGCAGCCAGATCGCCGACGTCGACCAGCGCGGCCAGCGGATCGTCGACGACTCGTTCCTGCTGTGCTTCAACTCCTTCTGGGAGGACATCGACACCACGCTGCCGCCCGTCGAGTTCGGGCAGGCGTGGGAGGTCGTCGTCGACACCCACTCGGGCGAGGTGCACCCGCCGAACGCCGCCGGCGTCACCGGGACCGACCTCGACCCGGTGTCCGCGGGCTCGGTGCTGACCCTGCCCGCCCGTTCCCTGCTCGTCCTGCGATCGAAGGGCTGAGGCGTGACCCGCCTTCCGGGATCGACCTACCGGCTGCAGCTGTCGGCCGACCAGACCTTCGCCGACGCCGCCGCGCTGACCGGCTACCTGGACCGGCTGGGGATCGGGGCGCTCTACGCCTCGCCGCTGCTGGAGTCCACGGCCGGATCCACCCACGGCTACGACGTGACCGACCCGACCCGGGTGTCGGGTGAGCGCGGTGGTGAGCAGGGGCTGCGGTCGTTGCTCGCGACGCTGCGCGAGCACGGGCTGACGATGCTGATCGACATCGTCCCCAACCACGTCGGCGTCGCGAAGCCCGCGGAGAACCCGTGGTGGTGGGACGTGCTCACGCACGGCGAGGCGTCCCGGTGGGCGGGCCACTTCGACGTCGACTGGGGCGCCGGGCCGATCCTGCTGCCGGTGCTCGACGCCGACGAGGAGAAGGCGCTCACCGAGCTCTCGGTGACCGACGGCGAGCTGCGCTACTACGAGCACCGCTTCCCGGTCGCGCCCGGGACCGGCGAGGGGACCGCGCAGGAGGTGCACGACCGCCAGCACTACCGGCTCGTGTCCTGGCGGCGCGGCGCCGCGGAGCTGACCTACCGGCGGTTCTTCGACGTCAGCGACCTCGCCGCGGTCCGGGTCGAGGACCCGGCGGTGTTCGCCGACGCCCACCGCACGGTGCTCGACATCGTGCGCTCCGACGACACCGTCGTCGGGCTGCGGGTGGACCACCCCGACGGCCTGTCCGACCCGGGCGGCTACGCGCGCCGGCTGCGCGCCGAGCTCGGCCCGGGCCGGTGGCTGCTCGTCGAGAAGATCCTCGGGGTCGGCGAGGAGCTCCCGATCTCCTGGCCGGTCGACGGCACCACCGGCTACGAGGCGCTGCGCGAGGTCTGCGGGGTGCTCGTCGACCCGGACGGGGCGGGGCTGCTCACCCAGTTCGCCGCCGAGCACACCGGGGAGAAGCGCTCCGCGCACGCCGTCGAGGACGACGGCCGCCACCTCGTCGTCCGGGAGATCCTGGTCGCGGAGGTGCGCCGGATCGCCGACGCCTTCCGCGCGGGACCCGGCGCCGACTCCGGCACCACCGGGCTCGACCTGGCCGACGTCGCCGCCGAGGACCTGCACGACGCGGTCGCCGAGCTGCTGTGCGGGTTCCCGGTCTACCGCTCCTACCTCACCCCGGAGATCACCGAGGGCCGGGCGGCCGCCGACACCGCGGTCGCGGTGGCGCGCACCCGTCGCCCCGACCTGGCCGCGGTGCTGGGTGCGCTGCACTCCGGGCTGGTCCGCGAGCCCGGGTCGGACTACGCGACCCGACTGCAGCAGACCTCCGGGATGGTCACCGCGAAGGGCGTCGAGGACACCGCCTTCTACCGGTACAACCGGCTCGTCGCGCTGAACGAGGTCGGGGGCGACCCGGCCCGCTTCGGGGTGACGCCCGGGGAGTTCCACGCCGGACTCGCCCGCCGGGAGGCCGGACGGTCGCGCACCATGACCTCGCTGTCCACGCACGACACGAAGCGCTCCGAGGACGTCCGGGCGCGGCTCGCCGTACTCGCCGAGCGTCCCGCGTCGTGGGCGGCGAAGGTCCGCGAGTGGTCGGTGCGCCACCCGCTGCCGGACCGGTCGCTGGAGCTGCTGGCCTGGCAGTCGCTGGTCGGGGCGTGGCCGATCCCGGCCGACCGGCTCGCGGGCTACCTCGGCAAGGCCTCCAAGGAGGCCAAGCTGGTGACCTCGCACATCGACGCCGTCTCCGAGGTCGACGAGGCGGTCGCGGCCTGGCCGGAGCAGGTCCTCGCCGACACCGAGCTCGTCGCAGAGATCGAGGCCTTCGTCGCGGAGATCGCCGAGCCCGGCTGGTCGAACTCGCTGTCCCAGAAGCTGCTGCAGATGGCCGGCCCCGGCGTGCCGGACGTCTACCAGGGCACCGAGCTGTTCGAGTACTCGCTGGTCGACCCGGACAACCGGCGCCCGGTCGACTGGGACGCGCGGCGCGCGATCCTGGAGCGTCTCGACGCCGGCGAGCAGCCACCGGTCGACGGAGGCGGTGCGGCGAAGCTGCTGGTCACCTCGGCGACGGCGCGGCTGCGGCGGTTCCGCCCGGAGCTGTTCAGCGGCTACGGCCGGGTCGACGCCCAGGGCACCGCGGCGGAGCACGCCGTCGCGTTCTCCCGCGGCGGGGGCGCGCTCGTCGCCGTCGCGACCCGGCTGCCCGAGGGGCTGGCCCTCCGCGGCGGGTGGGGCGACACCCGGCTGCCGCTGCCCGGCGGCTTCGACGACTGGCACGACATGATCGCGAACCGCCCGGTGGACGGTCCCGCACCCGCCCTGTCGGACCTGCTCTCGCGCTACCCGGTCGCGCTGCTGGTGCGCCCGGCCTGACCCGGCACCGCCCACCCTCCGGGCGGTCCCCAGGGGAACCTTCGTAGCGCTCTACGCCACGAAGGTTCCCCTGGGGGCACCCGTGGCGGGGGTCAGGGCTCGTCGACGACGTGCACGGCGGCCTCCTCGGCCGAGGCACCGGCCCCGTCGATCCCGGCGTCGCCCGCGACGAGGTCCTTCTCGCCGCCGTCGCTGCCGTCGACGCTCGCGTCGTCGATCGTGAGGCGACCGGCGCGGCGGTCGCCCACCTCGTCGTCGGCGAGCAGCTCGCCGTCGGTGCCCGGGGCGTCCCCGAGCAGGTCGCCGGTGGCGTCGTCGACGTCGGAGAAGTCCTCGCGGGAGTCCGGGTCGCCGACCACCCCGGCCGACCGGGCGTCGTCGCGGTCCTCCGCGTCGGCGGTCGCGTCGAGCTCGGACGCCCAGGTGTCGGGCTCCTCGTCGGCGAGGCGCTCGTCGAGGGTCTCGTCGTCGCGGTCGTTCCAGGGCCGCTCGGGCGGTGAGTAGCCCTCGTCGAGCACGTCGGTGACGCCGCCGTACTCGAGGGTGTCCTCGGGCTGCAGCTGCGCGTCGGAGTCGAGGTCGTCACCGGAGTCGGGGTCGCTCATCACAGCAGCGTAGCGACGCGTGAGCCGACCCACCCCCGCCGGACGCGCCACGCGCCGCAAGGTGCGGAAGGATCGGCGTCCGTGACGGAGTTCGCCGTGTGGGCCCCCGACAGGAACCGCGTCAGCGTGCTGGTGGGTGAGCAGCGGATCGCGCTCGACCCCGCCCCGGGGGGCTGGTGGCACACGGACCAGCCCGACCACGGGCACGGGACCGACTACGCGTTCCTGCTCGACGACGACGCCACGCCGCTGCCCGACCCCCGCTCCCGCTGGCAGCCGAAGGGGGTGCACCAGCGCTCCCGCGTCTACGACCACGACGCGTTCTGGTGGACCGACGACACCTGGACCGGCCGCGCGCTGGCCGGGTCGGTGCTCTACGAGTGCCACATCGGCACCTTCACCGACGGCGGCACGTTCGACTCCGCGATCGGCCGGCTCGACCACCTGGTCTCGCTCGGGATCGACCTGGTCGAGGTGCTGCCGGTCAACGCCGTCGACGGCCCGGTGAACTGGGGCTACGACGGCGTCGGCTGGTACGCCGTCACCGAGAACTACGGCGGCCCCGACGCCTTCAAGCGCTTCGTCGACGCCTGCCACGCGCGCGGCCTGGGCGTGGTCCTCGACGTCGTCTACAACCACCTCGGGCCGTCCGGGGCCTACCTCGACCGGTTCGGACCGTACTTCGCCGGCTCCAACATCTGGGGCCCGTCGCTGAACCTCGACGCCGCGGGCTCCGACGAGGTCCGCCGCTACATGATCGACAACGCGCTGATGTGGCTGCGCGACTTCCACGTCGACGGGCTGCGCATCGACGCCGTCCACGCGCTGCGCGACACCCGCGCCCAGCACGTGCTGGAGCAGCTCGCCGTCGAGGTGACCGCGCTGGAGGCACACGTCGGCCGCCCGCTGTCGCTGATCGCCGAGTCCGACCTCAACGACCCGAGGATGATCACCGCCCGGGAGGGCGGCGGCCACGGCCTCGACGCCCAGTGGGCCGACGACGTCCACCACTGCCTGCACACCGTGCTCACCGGCGAGTCCCAGGGCTACTACGGCGACTTCGCCGAGGCGGGCCTCGACGGGCTCGCGCACGTGCTCACCCGCGGGTTCCTGCACGAGGGCACCTGGTCGTCGTTCCGGCGGCGCAGCCACGGCGCCCCGATCGACACCGCCCGCATCCCCGGCTCGCGGCTGGTCACCTACCTGCAGAACCACGACCAGATCGGCAACCGCGCCACCGGCGACCGGCTCACCCACACGCTGTCCCCCGGCCTGCTGGCCTGCGGCGCGGCGCTGCTGTTCACCTCCGGGTTCACCCCGATGCTGTTCATGGGCGAGGAATGGGGCGCGCGGACGCCGTGGCAGTTCTTCTCCCGCTTCGGCGACCCGGGCCTGCAGAAGGCCGTCCGCGACGGCCGTCGCGCCGAGTTCGCCGACCACGGCTGGGACGACGCCGCCGAGGTGCCCGACCCGAACGCCGAGTCCACCTTCACCGACTCCCGGCTCGACTGGTCCGAGCCCGAGCAGGAGCCGCACGCGACGCTGCTGCGGATGCACCGCGAGCTCATCGCGCTGCGCCGCGCCTGGCCGGAGCTGTCGGACCCGTGGCTGGACCGGATCGGCGTCGACGTCCACGAGCAGGCGCGCACGCTCGTCGTCGCCCGCGGGCGGATGCGGGTGGTGGTGAACCTCGGTCCGGAGCCGGTCACGCTGTCGCTCGGGTCGGAGATCACCCGGATCCTCCTGGCGTCCGAGCCGACGACGAGTGACGGCTCCTCGTTCACCGTTCCGGCGGAGGCATTCGCCATCTGCCGCGTGGCGGAGTAGCGAGAGCCTCTCGCGTCACCCGTCCGAGTGCCCTCGTTCACCTGTTCGCCGGACACGTGACACCGCCGGGCCACACGAGACTGCGAGGGTCTGCGAGGTCGCGACGGTGCGATCCCGCGTTCGCCCCTGCGACAGACGTGAGGTCACGTGACGTCCACCCCCACCCGGTCCGCCTCGACGCCGACGGCGCCGGGTACGGCCTCGCACCCCCCGCCGCGGCGACGGCGACGCTTCACCGCCCGGGACCGGCACGACTTCTGGGTGTTCCTCGCCCTGGTGCTGCCCAACGCCGCGCTGATCGTCGCCTTCGCCTACCGCCCGGTCATCGAGAACGTCCGGTACTCGCTGCTGAACTGGACCCTCGGGTCACCGTCGGCGACGTTCGTGGGACTCGGGAACTACGTCACGTTCCTGACCTCGCCCTCGTCGGCGGAGATCGTCGGGACGACGCTGGTGTTCACCGTCGTGACCGTCGGCGGGTCGATGGTGCTGGGTCTGCTGATCGCGCTGGCGCTCAACCGGCGGGTGCCGGGGACCGGCGTCGCGCGGGCCGCGGTGTTCTCCCCGTACGTGCTGTCCGGGGTCGGTGTCGGGCTGGTGTGGCTGTTCGTGTTCGACCCGTCGATCGGGGTGCTCGGCGCGGTCGTCCGGGCCTTCGGCGGGACCGCACCGGACTTCTTCAACGACCCGTCGATGTCCCTGGCGATGATCTGCATCGTCTACGTCTGGAAGAACATGGGCTACGCCGCGGTGATCTACCTGGCGGGCCTGCAGTCGATCCCGAAGGACCTCCTGGAGGCCGCGGCGCTGGACGGGGCGTCGTCGACGCGGACGTTCTTCCGGGTGGTGCTGCCGCTGCTCTCACCGGTCACGTTCTTCCTGGTCGTGACCAGCGCGCTGAACTCGCTGCAGGCCTTCGACCTGATCCGGATCATGACCCCGCTCGGCCAGGGCACGACCACGCTGATCTACGAGGCCTACCTGCAGGCGTTCGGGTCGAGCAACCGGGCCGGCTACTCGGCGGCGGTGTCGACGGTGCTGTTCGTGGTGCTGGTGGTCTTCACCCTGGTCCAGCTGCGGTGGATGGAACGGCGGGTGCACTACGCATGACCACCACCGCTCCGGAGCCCCGGTCGTCCCGCGCGCTGTCGCCGCGGGCCCTGTTCGAGGTCGTGACCAGCGCCTACGTCCCGCTGCTGGTCGCCGTGCTCGTCGTGCTGTTCCCGCTGCTGTGGATGACGCTGTCGTCGTTCAAACCGCTGACCGAGATCATCACCCAGACCCCGGCGCTGCTGCCCGCCGCGCCGACGACGGAGAACTACTCCACCGTCGCCGAGCGCCTGCCGTTCGGCCGGGTGTTCCTCAATTCGGTACTGGTCACCGCGGTCGGTGCCGCGCTCAAGGTGGCGCTGGCCGTGTTCACCGCCTACGGGCTGGTGTTCGTCCGCTTCCCGTTCAAGAACTGGATCTTCGCCGGGCTGCTGGTGACGCTGATGGTGCCGCCGCAGGTGGCGCTGCTGCCGAACTACACGCTGATCACCGCGCTCGGTGGCGCGGACACCTACTGGGGCATCATCCTGCCCGGTCTCGGGACGGCGTTCGGCACGTTCCTGCTGCGCCAGCACTTCCGCACGCTGCCGCCGAGCCTGCTCGAGGCCGCGGAGCTCGACGGCGCCGGGCACTGGCGCCGGCTCACCCGGGTCGTCCTGCCGGTGTCCGCGCCGACCGTCGCCACCGTCGCGCTGATCACCATCGTCTACGAGTGGAACGACTACCTCTGGCCGCTCGTGATCATCTCGAAGCCGGAGATGATGACGCTGCCGGTCGGGCTCACCCTGCTGGCCAACGTGGACAACCGGGCCGCGGCCTACGGCCAGCTCATGGCCGGGTCGGTCGCCGTCATCGTGCCGGTCCTGATCGTCTTCATCGCGCTGCAGCGCCACATCATCGCCGGGCTGACCCAGGGTGCGGTCAAGGACTGAGACCGCTCCCCGCTCCTCCTCCCACCCCGAAAGGACGCCAGCTGCCATGCATCTCGACCGTCGCGGATTCCTGAAGTTCGCCGGCATCACCGGCGCCGCCGCGGCGCTGGCCGCCTGCGGTGGCCCCTCCACCAGCGGCGGCGGGCCCGCCGACGTCCCGGAGGTCGACTACTCCGGCGTGCAGCCGGCGAAGGAGATCACCTGGTGGACGAACAACCCGGGCAGCTCGGAGAAGGTGTCGCGGCAGATCATCGACGCCTACCAGCGGGCCAACCCGGGCACGAAGGTCAACCTGGTGACCGCGGGCGCAAACTACGAGGAGATCGCGCAGCGCTTCCAGACCGCACAGGCCGGCGGCGGCTCCCAGCTGCCCGACCTCGTCGTGCTCTCCGACGTCTGGTGGTTCCGCTACTACATGCAGCGCTCCATCGTGCCGATGGACCCGCTGATCGCCGCGACCGGCATCGACACCGCCGACTACCGGCAGCAGCTGATCGAGGACTACCGCTACGACGGCAAGCTCTGGGCGCTGCCCTGGGCCCGCTCGACGCCGATCTTCTACTACAACAAGGCGCACTGGCAGAAGGCAGGCCTGCCCGACCGCGCGCCCGCGACCTGGGCCGAGATGGCCGAGTGGGGGCCGAAGCTGCAGGCCGCGGGCACCGGTGCGCAGAAGGCGTACCAGCTCCCCGCCCTGGCCGACTACGCCGGCTGGTCGTTCCAGAACAACCTCTGGGGCGAGGGCGGTGCGTGGTCGGACGAGTGGGACGTCACCTGCGACTCCCCCGAGGCGGTCCGCGCGGTCTCGGCCCTGCAGAACGCGGTGACCTCGGGCTGGGCCGGCGTCGCCGCCACCGACGGCACCACCGACCTGGGGGCCGGGGCGGTCTCGGCGACGGTCGGCTCCACCGGCTCGCTGGTCACCGTGCTCGACGCGGCCCGGTTCGACGTCGGCGCGGGCTTCCTGCCCGCGGGCCCGGTCGCCGGGCCGGTGTGCCCGACCGGCGGCGCGGGGCTCGGGATCCCGGCCGGGGTCCCGCCGGAGCGCCAGCTCGCCGCGGCGGCGTTCGCGAAGTTCCTGACCAGCCCGGAGAACACCGTGCTGTTCTCCCAGGCCACCGGCTACCTGCCGCTCCGGACCTCGGCCGACACCGGCCCGCTGCTCGCCGAGACCCCGCTGCGCAAGATCGCCATCGACCAGCTCGACCGGACCCGCACCCAGGACCGGGCACGCGCGTTCTTCCCGGGCGCCGACCAGGAGATCGCACGGACCTGTGCCAACATCCTCAACCAGCGGGCCGACGTGCAGGGCGAGCTCACCACCCTCAAGGGCACGCTGACCCGGATCTTCGACACCGACGTGAAGCCCAACATCTGATGGCGGGACGCTGACATGGCAACGGTCACCTACGACTCGGCGACGCGGATCTACCCCGGGTCGGACACCCCCGCCGTCGACGGGCTGGACCTGGAGATCGCCGACGGCGAGTTCCTCGTGCTCGTCGGGCCCTCCGGCTGCGGGAAGTCGACGTCGCTGCGGATGCTCGCGGGCCTGGAGGACGTCGACGCCGGCGCCATCCGGATCGGCGACCGCGACGTCACCGACGTCCGGCCCAAGGACCGCGACATCGCGATGGTGTTCCAGAACTACGCGCTCTACCCGCACATGACGGTCGCCGCGAACATGGGCTTCGCGCTGACCAACGCGGGCCGCCCGAAGGACGAGATCGCCCGCCGCGTCGCCGAGGCGGCCAAGATCCTCGACCTGGAGGGGCTGCTGGACCGCAAGCCGCGTGCCCTGTCGGGCGGGCAGCGTCAGCGGGTCGCGATGGGCCGGGCCATCGTGCGCGAGCCCGCCGTGTTCTGCATGGACGAGCCCCTGTCCAACCTGGACGCGAAGCTGCGGGTGTCCACCCGCACCCAGATCGCGTCGCTGCAGCGGCGCCTGGGTGTCACCACCGTCTACGTCACCCACGATCAGGTGGAGGCGATGACGATGGGCGACCGCGTCGCGGTGCTCTCGGGCGGGGTGCTGCAGCAGTGCGCCACCCCGCGGGAGCTCTACGAGCGGCCGGTGAACGCCTTCGTCGCCGGGTTCGTGGGGTCGCCGGCGATGAACCTGGTGACGGTGCCGGTGGACGGCTCCGGGCAGGTCGCCCTGGGTGGGGCACAGATCGCGGTGCCGGCCTCGACGTCGGGCACGGTCACGGTCGGGATCCGGCCGGAGGACCTGCGCCCGGCCGGGGCCGGGGACGGGCTGGAGGTGACCGTCGACGTCGTCGAGGAGCTGGGTGCCGACGCCTACGTCTACGGCACCCTCACCGAGGACGTGGGACACGACGGGGCCGGGACGACGCTCGTCGCCCGGGTCGACGCGCGCACCCCGCCGGAGCGCGGGACCCGGCTGCGGCTGGTCCCCGACCCGGACCGCACCCACCTTTTCGACGGCGGCACCGGCGCCCGCCTGGGGTGACCCGGCCTGCCGCCGCCGGTCGTGCCGCGCAGCGTGGTGATCCGCAGCCCGCGTCATGATCCGCTCGGCGCGCGTGTCCGGACGCGCGCGCGGCGCGGATCACCGCGCGGATCGGCGATCACCGGTGAGCGCACCGCGGCCCCGCACCCGTGACGGGTGCGGGGCCGCGGTCCGTGTGCGGTCGGCTCAGATGAGGCCGAGCTTGGCGACGGTGTCGCGCTCCTCGACCAGCTCCGCGACGCTCGCGTCGATCCTCCCGCGGGAGAACTCGTCGATCTCCAGGCCCTGGACGATCTTCCACTCGCCGTTCTCGGAGGTGACCGGGAACGAGGAGATGATGCCCTCGGGGACGCCGTAGGAGCCGTCCGACGGGATCGCGGCGGAGGTCCAGTCGCCGGCCGGGGTGCCGTTGACCCAGTCGTGGACGTGGTCGATGGCGGCGTTCGCGGCCGACGCGGCCGAGGACGCGCCCCGGGCCTCGATGATCGCGGCACCGCGCTTGGCGACGGTCGGGATGAAGTCGTTCTCCAGCCACTCCCGCTCGACCTGCTCGGCGGCGATCTTGCCGCCGACCTCGGCGTGGAAGAGGTCCGGGTACTGGGTGGCCGAGTGGTTGCCCCAGATCGTGAGCTTGCTGATCTCGTCGAGGCCGACGCCGAGCTTCGTCGACAGCTGCGCCAGCGCGCGGTTGTGGTCGAGGCGGGTCATCGCGGTGAACCGGTCCGCCGGCACGTCCGGCGCCGAGGCCTGGGCGATCAGGGCGTTGGTGTTGGCCGGGTTCCCGACGACCAGGACGCGCACGTCGTCCGCGGCACCGGCGTTGATCGCCTTGCCCTGCGGGCCGAAGATGCCGCCGTTGGCCTCGAGCAGGTCGCCCCGCTCCATCCCCTTGCTGCGGGGACGGGCGCCGACGAGCAGCGCGACGTTGGTGCCGGAGAACGCGGCGTTCGCGTCGTCGAAGATGTCGATGCCGCGCAGCAGCGGGAAGGCGCAGTCGTCGAGCTCCATCGCGGTGCCCTCGGCGGCCTTCACGGCCTGCGGGATCTCCAGCAGGTTCAGCTTCACCGGGGTGTCGGGCCCCAGCAGCTGCCCGGAGGCGATCCGGAAGAGCAGCGCGTAACCGATCTGGCCAGCGGCTCCGGTGACGGTAACGGTAACGGGGGTAGCAGACACGCCACGGACCCTAGCCCTGATCGCGCCCGCGTACCGCGACGGGGAGCACACCCACCGCCACGCGTGGCGGGAACCACACCGCCGGTAGCGTAGGGCGTGATGCGTGACGTCCCGGTGACCGGTCGTGCACCGGCGCCGGACCTGGCCCGCGGCGCGGCGCTGCTGCTGATCGCCGTCGCGAACGCCCACACCTTCGTCACCCACCGCGGCATCGGGGTGCGTGCCTACCCGCTCGACCCGACCGGCGTCGACGCCTGGCTCGCCGCGGCGCAGCTCACCCTGGTCGACGGCCGGGCCTATCCGCTGTTCGCGCTGCTGTTCGGCTACGGCATCGCCGGGCTCGCCCGCCGTGCGGCCCGCGACGGTGCCGGGCCCGACCAGGTCCTGGCCCTGGTGCGTCGCCGGGGCGGGGCGCTGTTCGCCGTCGGAGCCGCGCACGCGGTGCTGCTGTGGCACGGGGACTTCGTCGCCGCCTACGGGCTGATCGCGGTGGTCCTCGCGCCGGTACTGGTCCGTGGGTCGACCGCGGTGCTGGTGCTCACCGGGGTGGCCGCGACGACGCTGCTGGCGCTGCTCTACGCCCCCGTCGCGCTGACCCGGTCCGACGCGGCGTCGGCGTCGCCCTCGCTGGTCGCGCCGGACGTGCTGTCGGCGGCGGTGGAGCGGTTCGGCGAGTGGTTGTTCGGCAACCTGCTGATCAGCGCGGTCGGGCTCCTCGGCGCGGCGGTCGCGGGGGTCCTCGTCGCCCGCGCCGGGTGGCTCGACGCCCCGGCCCGGCACCGGCGGGCGCTGCGCCGGGTCGCCGTCGCGGGGATCGGGGCCGGGGTCGTGGGCGGCGTGCCGCTGGGGCTGGTCGCCGCCGGGGTGTGGGCGCCGTCGGAGCCGGTGGCGCTCGTGGTCGGGGTGCTGCACGCGGTGACCGGCTACGCGGCCGGGGCCGGGTACGCGGCCGCCGCGGCGCTGGTGGTGGCCCGGGGGTCGGCGACCCGGCCGGTCGCGGGCGCGCTGGTGGCGCTCGGGCGACGGTCGCTGAGCGGGTACCTGGCGCAGTCGGTGGTGTTCGTCGGCCTGTTCCCGGCGTGGACGCTGGGGCTGGGGGCCGGTCTGCCGTTGTGGGCGGCGACGCTCTGCGGGGCCGGGGTGTGGCTGCTGACCGTCGTCGCGGCGGTGGTGGCCCGGCAGCGCGGACGGCGCGGGCCCGCGGAGGTGCTGCTGCGACGGCTGACCTACGGCCCCGCGCCCGCCGCGGCCCGCTGACCCGGTCCACCCGGGCCGGCGTCGACGGCCGCGGGGCCGCGGCCCGCCTCGCTACCCTCGCCGCATGAGCGGCACCCGCGGCGACGGCACCCACGGCGACCGGGCGGACGACGGCCGGGACGGCGGCGCCGCCGTTCCGGGCTCCGGGCCGGACGGTCCGCCGCCCGCGTGGCAGGGCGCGACCGGCTGGTCCGGGGTGGACCCGCTGCCGTCCGGGTCCGCGGAGGTCGGGCCGCACGCCCCGCTGCCCGGCGCGCCGCCGTACCCGCCGGGCACCGAGCCCGAGCGGGCCGCGGTCGCCGACCGGCCGGCGGCGCTCCCGCGGCCGGCCGCGGTGCTGCCCCGGTGCCTGGCCGCGACGGCCGGCTGGGTCGCGGTGGCACTGCTGCTCGCGCTGGCCACCGGGGTCGCGTCCTGGCCGCTGCGCGGCGTCGCCCTGCTCGTCCCCTGGGGGCTCGCCGCCGTCGCACTGGTGTTCCCGGCCCGGCGCGGCGTGGGGCCCGGCGGGCTGGTCGCCCTGGCGTTCGCCCCGTTCTGGCTGGTCCACGCGTTCCTGGTCGGCCTGCTCGGCTGGTGAGCCGGATCAGCTCGCGGGCGGGACGTTGACGTTGCGGTGGAAGACGTTGTCCGGGTCGTAGACCGCCTTGACCGCAGCGAGCCGTGCATAGTTGGGGCCATAGGTGGCGCGGACCCGACCGGCGTCGTCGCCCATCATCGAGTTGACGTACACGCCGGCGCCGAGCGCGTGCGGGGCCATCGCCGCGGCCAGGCCCCGGACCCACTCCCGCTCCGCGGCGAGGCCCTGCGGGTCGGTGGTGAGCCCGACCGCGAACAGCCCGAGCCGCGGGCTGCGGCCGCCGCCGAACGCGGTCGCGTCGTCGTCGACGGCGGAGAAGGCGCCGTCGAGGGTGTACAGGTGCACGACCGACATCGGCGAGACCTTCCGCGCGACGTGCGCGGCGAGGTCCTCGACGGCCGCGTCGGTCAGCGACGGCAGGAAGCAGCCCTTCTCGTAGCAGTGCACGCCCCAGCCGTTGGGCTCGTCGAACATCTGCTGCAGCGCCGTCCAGGGCATCGGGGTGCAGAACTCGAACAGCCGGTCCGGCAGCGTCGCGCGGAGCAGGTCGTGCACCTGCTCCGCGTCCGGGTCCGGGACGGCTCCGGTGGTGCCGACGACCATCACCGCCCATCCGGGACGCAGGCGCACCTCCTCCGGGACGAACGGGGCGGGCGGTGCGTTCACGGCGACGATCTGAAACCCGACCGTCGACGGCAGCCGCCCGATCGCGTCGCGGGCGGCGCGCAGCAGGGCCGGCCCGTCGTCGAGGCCGCAGAAGAACATCCCGACCGACACGAGCGGGCCGACCGGTACCGCCGTGAACTCGAACTCGGTGACGATGCCGCAGTTGCCGCCCCCGCCGCGCAGCGCCCAGAACAGGTCGGGGTGCTCGTCGGCGGCGGCCCGCACGACCCGGCCGTCGGCGAGCACGACCTGCGCCGACACCAGGTGGTCGACGGTCAGCCCGGCCCGCCGGGTCAGCCAGCCCATGCCACCGCCGAGGGTCAGCCCGCCGACACCGGTGTGCCCGATCTCCCCGGCCGGGACCGCGAGCCCGTGCTCCTGGGTGGCGGCGTCCATCCCGCTCAGCAGGGCGCCACCGCCCACCCGCACCCGGCGGGCGTCCGGGTCGACGACGACGGCGTCGAGGTCACCCAGGTCGATCACCAGGGCGCCGTCCCCCGCGCTGTGCCCGGCGGAGTTGTGGGCGCCACCGCGGACGGCGACCTCGAGCCCGGACCTCCGGGCGTGGTCGAGGGCGGTCACGACGTCCTCCACGTCGGCGCAGCGGACCAGGACGGCAGGTCGCTGGTCGATCGCGGCGTTCCAGACCCGCCGCGCGGCGTCGTAGCCGGGGTCGGCGGGTCCGAGGACGGGGCCCCGCACCCGGGCGCGGAGGAGGGCGACGTGGTCGACGGTGGCGGTCATGGCGGTTCCCCCGGATCTGCGGGTCGACGGACGACGGCGGTCCACCGTGTCCCCCGTCACAGCCGCTGTCACGGTCCCGACCCGGATTTCGTCACGGTTGACGACGGCGGACCGGACCCGCGCCACGAATGGCGCACGTCGCTGCGGCGCGCAATGATGCCCGTCACGCCACCGAAGGAGGCCCCCGTGGACGGTCACGACCCGCAGGTGCTGATGATGGCCGACGTCGCCGACCGGTGGGTGGTGCGCTGCGACTGCGGGTGCGGGGTCCTCACCGAGTACGCCACCCGGGAGGAGGCCGACGAGGCGGCGGAGCAGGCCCGCGCCGAGGCCGGTCCCCCGGCGGCGAGCGAGGAGGTCGTCGACGACGCCGGGCGGGCCCCCGAACGGATCTGACCGCCGGGGGCACCCGGGTCAGTCCCGGCGCCGCGAGGTGATCACTCCGGTGTCGAACCCGGCCAGGTGCAGTCCACCGGCGAACCGCGCGTGCTCGACCTTGAGGCAGCGGTCCATGACGACGGTCAGGCCCGCGCTCTCGGCGCGGCGGGCCAGGTCCTCGTCGAACAGCCCGAACTGCAGCCAGAACGTCGACGGGACCGGGTCGAGGGCGAGGGCCTCGTCGAGCACGCCGCCGAGGTCCTCGGGCCGCCGGAACACGTCGACCAGGTCGGGCGTCACCGGGAGCTCCGCGAGCGAGGGGTACACCGGGCGCCCGAGGATCGTGGTCGCGTTCGGGTTGACGAAGTACACCTCGAACCCGGTCGAGGCCAGCAGGTAGGTGGCGACGAAGTTGCTGGCCCGGGCCGGGTTGGGGCTCGCCCCGACGACGGCGACGGTGCGGGTGTCGCGCAGGATCTGCTGCCGCCGCCACGCGGGCGGGTTCTCCCAGGTCACGCGGTCTGCTTCTGCGAGGCGGTGAGGGCCTGGTCGAGGTCCCAGACGATGTCGTCCGGGTCCTCCAGCCCGACCGAGATCCGGATCATGTCCTCGGGGACGCCGGCGTGCTCCAGCTGCTCGGTGGTCAGCTGCTGGTGGGTGGTGGACCCGGGGTGCAGGACGAGGGTGCGGGCGTCGCCGACGTTGGCGAGGTGGCTGCACAGCTGCACCGACTCGATGAACCGCGCCCCGGCGGCCCGGCCACCGCGCACCCCGAACGCGAACACTGCACCCGGCCCCGCGAGCAGGTACCGGCGAGCCCGCTCGTGGTGGCGGTGCGACGGCAGCCCGGGATAGGTCACGTACTCCACCCGCGGGTCGGCCTCGAGCCACTCGGCGACCTTCTGCGCGTTCGCGACGTGGGACTCCATCCGCTGCGGCAGCGTCTCGACACCCTGCATCAGCAGGAACGCCGAGTGCGCGGACAGCGTGGCGCCGACGTCGCGCAGCTGCTCGGCACGCAGCTTGGTGAGGAACCCGAGCTCCTGGAAGTTGCCCCACCAGGTGAGCCCGCCGTAGGACGGGACCGGCTCGGTCATACCGGGGAAGCGGCCGTTGCCCCAGTCGAAGCGGCCGGACTCGATCACGACGCCGCCGAGGGTGGTGCCGTGCCCGCCGAGGAACTTCGTCACCGAGTGGATCACGATGTCCGCGCCGTGCTCCAGCGGTCGGCACAGGTACGGCGTCGCCAGCGTCGCGTCGATGATCAGCGGGAGCCCGGCCGCGTGCGCGATTTCGGCGAGCCCGGCGATGTCGGCGACCTCGCCGCCCGGGTTGGACACGACCTCGGCGAAGACGAACTTGGTGTTGTCGCGGATCGCGGCGGCGTAGTCGGCCGGGTCGGTGCCCGGCACGAAGGTCGTGTCGACGCCGAAGCGGCGCAGCGTCACGTCGAGCTGGGTGATGGTGCCGCCGTACAGCCCGGCCGCGGCGACGGCGTGGTCCCCCGCCCCGGCGAGCGCGGCGAAGGTGAGGAACTCGGCGGCCTGCCCGCTGGCCGTGCACACCGCGCCGATGCCCCCGTCGAGGCTGGCCAGGCGTTCCTCCAACGCCGACACCGTCGGGTTGGCGATCCGGGAGTAGATCAGCCCGTACTTCTGCAGCGCGAACAGCGCCGCGGCGTCGTCGGTGTCGCGGAAGACGTAGCTGGTCGTCTGGTGGATCGGCACCGCCCGGGAACCGGTCGCGGCGTCCGGCACCGTCCCCGCGTGCACGGCCCGGGTGCGGAAGCCCCAGGCCCGGTCCTGCTGATCATCGCGCTCGCTCACACCCCCCATCCTGCCCCGGCTACAGGTGGTCGCGCAGGAAGGCCCGTACCCGCTCCGTCGCGTCCGTCGCCGACGGCTCGTGGTACTCCGCGTGCAGCGGTGTCCGGCGCGCCACCGCGCCCTTCACGCCCGGCGTGCGCGTCATGAACGAGTGCCCGGCCTCGGGGTAGACGACGACGTCGTGCGGGATCCCCCGCTCGGTCAGGTCGGCCTCCAGGCGCTGCGGGTAGCCGTCGGCGAACTGCGCGTCCCGGCCGCCGAAGCTGGCGACGACCGGGCAGACCGGTTCCACCTCGACGCCGGCGCGGCCGTAGAACGGCACCGCGACCCGGTACAGACCGCTCTGGGACAGCAGCATCGCGAACCCGCCGCCCATGCAGAACCCCATGACCCCGATCCGGTCGGCGTCGACGGTGGGCTGGTCGGCCAGCCAGCGCCGCGCGGACTCGCAGTCGCCGAGCGCGGCGCCGCGGCCGGTGGCCATCGTCGCCACCGTCGAGGCGATGCACAGCGGCGTCACCCGGCCGCGGGCGAACAGGTCCGGGATGAGCACGGTGTAGCCCTCGCGGGCCAGCTCGCGGGCGATCCGGCGCATCTCCGGGGTCATCCCGAAGATCTCGTAGATCATCACGATCGCCGGGCCCGGGGTGGTGGTCTCGGGGCGGGCCAGGAAGCCGGGCAGCCTGCCGCCGTTGACGCTGGGCAGCGAGATCTCGGACTCGACGGTCATGGGCGTGCGTCTCTCCCGGCGCGCGGGACCCGGACGAGTCCCTCCTGCATGGTGGTGGCGACCAGGCGGCCGTCGGCGGTGAAGAAGCGTCCGCTCGCGAGGCCGCGCCCGCCCGACGCGGCCGGCGAGAAGCACGAGTACAGCAGCCACTCGTCGGCCCGGAACGGCGCGTGGAACCACATCGCGTGGTCCAGGCTCGCCATCTGCAGCCCGGTCCGGGGCACGTCGTGGCGGGCGACGACCGACCCCAGCAGGGTCAGGTCGCTGGCGTAGGTGAGCAGGCACACGTGCAGCAGCGGGTCGTCGGGCAGCTCGCCGTCGGCGCGCAGCCACAGCCGCATCGGGTCGTCGGACGGACCGGGGTGGTCCTGCGACCAGGACGGCTCGTCGATCAGCCGGATGTCCAGCGGGCGCGGCAGCCCGGCCATCCAGCCGCCGTCGCCGCGGGCGGCGCGGGTGCCGAGGTCGTCGACGGCGTCCGGCGCGGGGACGTCCGAGGGCATCGGCTGGGAGTGTTCCAGGCCGTTCTGCGGCAGCTGGAACGACGCCGACAGCGAGAAGATCGGCTCGCCGCGCTGGATGGCGAGCACCCGGCGGGTGGTGAACGACCGGCCGTCGCGGACCCGCTCGGTCTCGTAGACGATCGGGATGCTCGGGTCCCCGGGCCGGATGAAGTAGGCGTGCAGCGAGTGGACGCCCCGGTCGGCCGCCACCGTGCGGCCCGCGGCGACCAGCGCCTGGCCCGCGACCTGCCCGCCGAACACACGGGGCAGCGACACCGGCGGGCTCACCCCGCGGAAGAGGTTGTCCTCCAGCCGCTCCAGGTCCAGCAGCGCGACCAGGTCGTCGAGGACGGCCTGGCCGCGCGGTTCACCGTCGGCGGCGGTCTGCGCGGTTGCGGAATCGGCACTCACGGTCGGTGAGTATGCCCAACCGGCCTCAGGCGTGGTCGTCCTCGCCCAGGCGGTGCACCCGGATCAGGTTGGTCGAGCCGACCGTGGAGGGCGGCGACCCGGCGACGACGACCACCAGGTCACCCGGCTTGAACCGGCCGATCGAGAGGATCGCGTGGTCGACCTGGCGGATCATGGCGTCGGTCGAGTCGACCTTGTCGACCAGGAACGTCTCGACGCCCCAGGTCATCGCGAGCTGGCTGCGCACCGCGGGCTCCGGGGTGAACGCCAGCAGCGGGAGCCGGGTGTGCAGCCGGGCCAGGCGGCGCACCGTGTCACCGGACTGGGAGAACGCGACCAGCGCCCGCGCCGAGAGACGCTCGCCGATGTCGCGGGCGGCGTAGGACAGCACGCCACGCTTGGTGCGGGGCACGTGGTTGAGCGGCGGCACGTCGGCCGGGCCCGCCTCGACGGCCTCGACGATCTCGGCCATCGTCCGCACGGTCTTGATCGGGTAGCGGCCGACGCTGGTCTCACCGGACAGCATCACGGCGTCGGTGCCGTCGAGGACGGCGTTCGCGACGTCGGAGGCCTCGGCGCGGGTCGGGCGCGAGCTGGTGATCATCGACTCCAGCATCTGGGTCGCGACGATGACCGGCTTGGCGTTCTCCCGCGCGATCTGCACCGCGCGCTTCTGCACCAGCGGCACGTTCTGCAGCGGCAGCTCCACGC
Organism: Pseudonocardia sp. 2-7; assembly: GCF_056341085.1. Lineage (NCBI taxonomy): Bacteria > Bacillati > Actinomycetota > Actinomycetes > Pseudonocardiales > Pseudonocardiaceae > Pseudonocardia > Pseudonocardia sp. 2-7. The sequence goes on along the minus strand of NZ_CP094507.1, from coordinate 2,140,217 downwards.
CCAGGTCACCGCGGGCGACCATGATGCCGTCGAAGGCGAGCACGACGGCCTCGAGGTTGTCGACGGCCTCCGGCTTCTCCAGCTTCGCGATCACCGGGACGCGGCCGGCACCGGTGTTGTCCATGATCTTGTGGACGAGGTCGATGTCGGCGGGGCTGCGCACGAACGACAGCGCGACGACGTCGACCCGCAGCGACATCGCGAACTCGAGGTCCGCGATGTCCTTGTCCGACAACGCGGGCACCGAGATGTTCATGCCGGGCAGCGACAGGCCCTTGTTGTCCGAGACGGGGCCGCCCTCGGTGACCCGGCAGACCACGTCGTTGCCGTCGACGGCGACGACCCGCAGGCCGACCTTGCCGTCGTCGACGAGCATCCGGTCGTCGACCTGGGCGTCCTGGGCGAGGCCCTTGTAGGTGGTGGAGACCCGGTCGGGGGTGCCGGCCACGTCGTCGACCGTGATCCGCACCTCCTCGCCGGTCGCCCACTCGGTGGGCCCGTCGGTGAAGCGGCCGAGCCGGATCTTCGGGCCCTGCAGGTCGGCGAGGATGCCGACGGCGCGCCCGGTCGAGTCGGCGGCGGCGCGGACCATGTCGTAGACGCGCTTGTGGTCGGCGCGGTCCCCGTGACTGAAGTTGAGCCGGGCCACGTCCATGCCCGCCTCCACGAGGTCACGGATCCGGTCCGGGGTCGCCGTGGCCGGTCCGATGGTGCAGACGATCTTGGTTCGACGTGTCACGGCTATCAGGGTAGCGCTGTCTGGAACGATCAGGACGATCGGAACCCGGCCTGTCGGCGTCCGGTCCGACGGTGTTCATCCCGGCGGTCACCGGTGGAGCAGACTGGGGGTGTGCGCGTCCAGCCGTTCGTCTTGTCGGTCCTGCTGAGCCTGGTGGTCCTGTTCACCCCGGCGTCCGGGGTCCCGACGGCGCCTCCGGGCACCGACAAGGTCGGCCACCTGCTGCTGTTCGCGCTGCTGGCCTGGACCGGGCGGGCCGCCGGGATCCGGGTGTGGCCGCTGCTGGGCGGGCTCGTCGTCTACGCCGCGGCGTCGGAGGTCGCGCAGGCGCTGCTGCCGATCGGGCGCAGCGGGGACGTCCTCGACGCCCTCGTCGACGTCGCCGGGGCGGCACTCGGGGTGGGGCTGGCCGTGCTGGTGGCGCGCCGCAGGCCGGACCGCGAGACGTCGTCGCGGCTCTGAGCCGGAACCGGTCCCCACGGCCGCCCGTGGGACCGGTCGGTCGGCTCAGCCCGAGGGGCGCTGGGTGGCGTCGGCGAAACGGGCCAGGGTCGCCGCGATCGCACGGGTGTAGCGGTCCAGCTTCACGGTGTCGACGTTGCCGATCCGGTCGCAGGCCGAGTGGTAGCAGCCGTCGTAGGCCCGGCCCGCCTCACCGCCCCAGAGCTGGGCCTGGGAGCGGGACTTGGTGTCCTCGTCGCCGGTGACCGCGCCCGCGACCGGGATGCCGACCTCGGCGAAGGGGCCGTCGTCGTCGCCGTAGAGGCCGATGGTCTCGGGCTGCGGGGCGCCCGCCGCGGCCAGCTCCTCGGCCAGCACCGAGGCGACGACGCCGGACCCGGACGGGCCCCGCTCCTCGTCGTCCTCGCCGCGGCCGCCCTGCACGAAGTAGCCGCCGTTGGGTGAGCCGAGCATGTCGGCGTTGAGGTAGAGCAGGTGGTGCTCGCGCTCCTCCTCCGACAGGGACCGCACGTAGCCGGTCGAGCCCTGCAGGTCGTCCTCCTCCGAGCCCCAGAAGCCGAAGGAGACGGTGGCGCCGACGCCCGGCTGCGGGCCGAGCGCGGTCGCCGCGGCGAGCAGCCCGGCGATGCCGCTGCCGTCGTCGTTGATGCCGGGGCCGGCCCGCACGGAGTCGAGGTGGGCGCCGGCGAGCACGATCCGGGCGGGGTCGCCGCCGCGGGTGCGGGCGACGACGTTGCGCAGCTCGCGGCCGTCCCCGGCGTCGTAGGTGGGGGTGGTGACGTCGAACCCGGCGTCGCGCAGCACGCCGGCGACGTAGTCGACCGTCGCGTCGTAGCCGGGGGTCCCGGCGGCGCGGTTGCCGCCGTTGTCGTCGGCGATGCGTTCCAGGGCCCGCAGGTGCGGCACCGCGGCCTCGCCGGTCGCGGCGCCCGTGACCTGCTGGGACAGCGCCCCGGCGGGCGGCGGCGCGGTGGCGGGCCCGGCGGCGGTGCACCCGGCGACGACGAACGCCGCCGTCACCAGCGCCAGCAGCCCGTCACGGCTGCGCCGGCCCCGCGTCCGCCCCTGCACTCCCATGCCCACTCCCCCGTGCGTCGACCCGGACCGCGTCGGCCCGTCCGCGGTGTTCGTACCCCGGCCGTCGTCCGGATCACCGCGCAGGTTGTCGACCGTGTCACGGAAACCCGTCCGGCGCCGCCCGGACCGTCGGCGCCGCCGCGGCGGGCCAGCGGCGCGGGAGCTCGCTGGGGCCGACGTGGTCGTCGAGCCACTCGGTGACCGGGCGGGAGGCCCGCCACACCGTGCGGACCCGGTCCCGGGCCCGCGGGCCGTGCAGCACGTCGTCCGGCGGCCAGCTCCGCGACACGTAGAGCCCCTTGTGCCGCAGCAGGTCGAGCCGCGGATGGCCGGGATCGGTGCCGCGCGGGCGGGTCCTGAGCGTCGCGCCGTCGACGGTGAGCCCGGCGGCGCGGGCGGTGTCGAGCCGGGCCCGCAGGTCCTCGCCGCGGCGCTGGTCGTCGACGCTCTCGCGGTAGCGGGTCAGCTGGTCGGGCGCCATGTGGTAGTAGCCGCCCGCGGCGAGCATCCCGTCCGCGGACACCTCGACGTAGAACGGCTCGGCGAAGCCGCCGCAGTGGGTCTTGTACGGCGTCTTGTCCGCGGCGAAGCGCACGTCGCGGTAGGGCCGGAACACCTTGCCCGCCCCGAACTCCGGTTCGAGGTCGGCGAGCAGCGCCGTCATCGGGCCGCGGACGTCGCTCTCGTAGACCTCGCGCTGGTCGGTCCAGTACGCCCGGGAGTTGTCGGCGAGCAGGCCGTCGTAGAACTCGACGGCGCCGTCGCCGAAGCCCGCGAACGCGCTCACGCGTCCTCGCGCTCCTGGGGCGTGCCCTGCTCCCCGGGAGCGGTGGTGTCCTCCGGCTCGGGCGCGACGAACTCCTCGCGGCCGCGCCGGGCGAACGCGACGTAGAGCACCGCCCCGACGAACACGACGGCCGAGACGACGACGTTGATCCGGACGTCGCCGAACACGCGGGTCGCCGGATCCGTGCGCATGAGCTCGATGAAGAACCGGCCGAGGGTGTAGCCCGCGACGTAGAGCGCGAACACCTTGCCGTGGCCGAGCCGGAACCGGCGGTCGGCCAGCACGATCAGCGCGGCGACGACGAGGTTCCACAGCAGCTCGTAGAGGAAGGTGGGGTGCACGACCGCGATCGGCGTGGGGTCGAGCGCGACGCCGCCGAGCGGGTCGTCCAGCCCGGTCGCGGGGTCGACCCGACGGTAGATCTCCAGGCCCCAGGGCAGGGTGGTCGGACCGCCGTAGAGCTCCTGGTTGAACCAGTTCCCGAGCCGCCCGATCGCCTGGGCGACGATGATGCCGGGCGCGACCGCGTCGGCGAACAGCGGCAGCGGGACGCCGTGGCGGCGGCAGCCGATCCAGGCCCCGACCCCGCCGAGCGCGATGGCGCCCCAGATCCCGAGCCCGCCGTTCCAGATCTCCAGCGCACCCCACGGGTTGCCGCCGGGGCCGAAGTAGGTCCGCCAGTCGGTGGCGACGTGGTAGAGCCGCCCGCCGAGCAGGCCGAACGGCACCGCCCACACCGCGACGTCGAGCACCGTCCCGGCCCGCCCGCCGCGCGCCTGCAGCCGACGCTCGCCCCACCACAGGGCGACCGCGATGCCGGCGATGATGCACAGCGCGTACGCCCGGATCGGGACCGGGCCGAGGTGCCAGACACCGCGGTCCGGGCTCGGGATCGAGGCCGGGAGCGCGGCGGGCAGGACGGTGGCGAGCGTGACGAGCACGGCTCAGCCGCCGTTGCGGCTGCAGGACGGGTGGAACCCGGCCGCGACCAGCCCGCGCACCGCGGCCGCCGGGTCACCGCTGGTCACCAGGCCCTCGCCGACCAGCACCGCGTCCGCACCCCAGCCCGCGTAGGTGAGCAGGTCACCGGGGCCACGGACACCGGACTCGGCGACCTTGAGCACGTGCGACGGCAGCCCGGGGGCGATCTCACCGAAGACCGACCGGTTCACCTCGAGGGTGTGCAGGTTGCGGGCGTTCACGCCGATCAGGGTGGCGCCGGCCTCCAGGGCGCGGTCGCACTCCTCCTCGGTGTGCACCTCGACCAGCGGGGTCATACCGAGGGACTCGATGCGGTCCAGCAGCGAGGCGAGCACCGGCTGCTCCAGCGCGGCGACGATCAGCAGCACGACGTCCGCGCCGTGCGCACGGGCCTCGTGCACCTGGTACGGCGTGACGACGAAGTCCTTGCGCAGCAGCGGGGTGTCGACCCGGGCGCGGACGGCGTCGAAGTCGGCCAGCGAGCCGCCGAAGCGGCGCTGCTCGGTGAGCACGCTGATCACCCGCGCGCCGTTGGCGGAGTAGGCCTCGGCGAGGTCGGCCGGATCGGGGATGTCGGCGAGCGACCCCTTCGACGGGCTGGCCCGCTTCACCTCGGCGATGACGCCGACACCCGGCTCGCGCAGGGCCGCCATCGCGTCCCGCGGCGGCGGCGCGGCCGCGGCCCGCCGTTTGATCTCGGCGAGGTCGACGACGCTCTCGCGCTCGGCGAGGTCCTCCCGGACCCCGTCCACGATGGACTCGAGGACGCTGGGTACGCGACCCGGTGTCCCGTTCGGGTGTCCGGCAGTACCGGCAGTGCCCGTAGTGCTCACAGGGCCGACTCCTCCTCCGCTCGCGCGTCGCCCGGACGTCGAGGTCATGCTAGTTCTCCCCCTCACGCGGGCCGACGGTCGGGTCGCCGCCGGCGTCGAGCCGTTCCCAGGCCGCCCGGTCGGGGTCGGCCGGTGTCGTGGCCGCCTGCGTCCCGGGTGCGGCGTACCGGGCGCCGAGCCGCGGCAGCCGCGGCTCGCGGACCACCAGCAGCACCGCCGCGGCGAGCGCGACGACCCCGCCGGCGACGGCCAGCCAGGGCCACGGCGTCGCCGAGACCGCGCCGGAGCCCGCGGGGGCGTTCGGGGCGGTCAGCCCGGAACGGGCGGAGGCCAGCTCCACCGCCGACGGCGGCACGGCGACCAGCCGCAGGGTCAGCACCACCGCGGCCGCCCCGGCGAGCCCGACCAGCACGCCCAGCACGCGGCGGGCGATCCCGGACAGTGCGACCAGCGCGGCGACGGCCGCCACCAGCAGCGCCGCGACCGCGGTGACGGCGGGCTGCAGCTGTGCGCCGGTGGCGCCGAGCTCGACGGTGCCGCGGGTCGCGGTGGGCACCTCCAGCACGAACCACTCGGCCGCACCGGCACCCCACAGCGCACCGGCGCCGAGCAGCAGTCCGAGCGCGGTCAGGCCCAGTGCCCGCCGGTCGCTGCGGTCCGCCGTGTGCGCGGCGGCGCCGTCGTCGCCGGGCGCCGTCACGCGCTGCCCGGGGCCGGCGGGGGTGACATGGACCCGGCCGCCGCGACGGCCGAGAGCACCGCCCGGGCCTTGTTCAGGCACTCCATGTCCTCCGCGGCCGGGTCGGAGTCGGCGACGATCCCCCCGCCCGCCTGCACGTACGCGGTCCCGTTGCGGATCATCGCGGTGCGGATGGCGATCGCGGTGTCGGCGTTGCCCGCGAAGTCGAGGTAGCCGACGATGCCGCCGTACTGACCGCGCCGGGTCGGCTCCAGCCGGTCGATGACCTGCATGGCCCGCACCTTCGGCGCCCCGGACAGGGTGCCGGCCGGGAAGCAGGCGACGACGGCGTCGAACGCGGTGCGGTCGCCGCGCAGCAGCCCGGTCACCGTCGACACCAGGTGCATGACGTGGCTGTAGCGCTCGATCTCGAAGAAGTTCCGCACGGTCACCGTGCCGGGCTCGCACACCCGGCCGAGGTCGTTGCGGCCGAGGTCGACGAGCATCAGGTGCTCGGCGCGCTCCTTCTCGTCGCCGCGCAGCTCCTTCTCCAGGAGCTGGTCCTCCTCGTCGGTCGCGCCGCGCCAGCGGGTGCCCGCGATGGGGTGCGTGGTGGCACGCCCGTCGAGCACGCTGACCAGCGCCTCCGGGCTGGACCCGACGATGGAGAACGGCGGCCCGCCCGCCGCGTCGTCGAGACGCAGCAGGTACATGTACGGGCTCGGGTTCGTGGTGCGCAGGATCCGGTAGACCTCGAGCGGGTCGGCGTCGCACTCCATCTCGAAGCGCTGCGAGAGCACGATCTGGAACGCCTCGCCGGCGCGGATCTGCTCCTTGGCGTCCTCGATCGCGGCGTGGTGCTGCTCGGGGGTGCGCCGGCGGAGGAACTCGGGGCGGGTCGGGGTGTACACCGCGACCGAGCTGGGCGCCGGCACGGCGAGCTCGCCGGTCATCCGGTCCAGCCGGGCGACGGCGTCGTCGTAGGCCTGGTCGACGCGCTCGTCGGTGGCGTCCCAGTTGATCGCGTTCGCGATCAGGGTGACGGTGCCCTCGTGGTGGTCGAGCGCGGCCAGGTCGGTGGCCAGCAGCATGACCAGCTCGGGCAGCGCCAGGTCGTCGACGGCGGGGTCGTCCGGGTCCGCGATGCGCTCGACGCGGCGGACGATGTCGTAGCCGAGGTAGCCGACCATGCCGCCGGTCAGCGGCGGGAGCCCGGGCAGCGGCTCGGAGTGCAGCTCGGTGACCACGGTGCGCAGCGCGTCGAGCGGGTCGCCGGTGGTGGGCAGGCCGTCGGGCACCTCCCCGGTCCAGACCAGCTCGCCGTCGACGGCGGTGAGCGCGGCGGCGCTGCGGGCCCCGACGAACGACCACCGCGACCAGGACCGACCGTTCTCGGCGGACTCCAGCAGGAACGTGCCCGCGGTCCCGCCCGCGAGCTTGCGGTAGACCCCGACCGGGGTCTCGTCGTCGGCCAGCAGCCGCCGGGTCACCGGGATGACCCGGTGCGCGCGCGCCAGCTCCCGGAACTCCTCACGGGTGGGGCTCACCGCGCCCAGGGCCGCGACCGCGGGAGCCGCGGGGGCCCCGGTCGTCGTCGCGCCACCGGATGCGTTCTGGGTCCGCTGGGTCATGCGACTCATTGTCCCCGAGCAGTGACGGCCGCCCTCGCGCGGGTGAGGATGGGGCGCATGACCGAACCGAGCGCCACCGCACCCCCGGGCCCGGGGGCGTCGCCACGGCGTCGTGGCCGCCGGTCCGGCGGCGCGGACACCCGGGCCGGGCTGCTCGCGGCCGCCCGCGCCGAGTTCGCCGACCGCGGCTTCGACGGCGCCACGGTCCGCCGGATCGCCGAACGGGCCGGGGTGGACCCGGCCATGGTGAACCACTGGTTCGGCGGCAAGGAGAAGCTGTTCCTCGCCGCGCTGGACCTGCCGGTCGACCCCGCACAGGTCCGGCGGATGGTGCTGGACGGCCCCGCCGACCGGGTCGGCGAGCGGATCGTACGGGGGTTCCTGACGGTCTGGGACACCGGCGGCGGCGCCCCGATGGCGGCGGTGCTGCGCAGCGTCGCGGGTCACGACATCGCGGCCCGGATGCTGCGTGAGTTCGTCGGCGGCGGGATCCTGCGCCCGGTCACCCGGGCGCACTCCCCCGACCGGCCCGACGAGCGGGGCGCGCTCGTCGGCTCCCAGCTGATCGGGCTCGGCATGATGCGCTACGTGGTGCGGCTGGAGCCGCTGGCCTCGGCGCCGCGCGAGGACGTCGTCGCCGCGGTCGGGCCGACCGTGCAGCGCTACCTGACCGGGAACCTGGGGTCGACGAACCCCGAGGAGTAGGCGGCGACGACGGCCTGGGTCCGGTCCCGCGACCCGGTCTTGGCCAGCACCGCGGCGACGTGGGTCTTCACCGTCTCCACGCCCAGCACCAGCTCCTCCGCGATCTCGGCGTTGGACAGCCCGCGCGCCACGAGGCGCAGCACCTCGCCCTCGCGCGCGGTCAGCCCGGCGGAGGCGAGCCGGTCGCCGTCGTCGGCGGCGAACCCGGCCACGAGCTCACGCACCGCCGCCGGGAACAGCAGCGACTCCCCCGCGGCGACGGTGTGCACGGCCCGCACCACGTCGCGCGGCGGGGTCCGCTTCAGCAGGAAGCCACCGGCCCCGGCGCGCAACGCGTCCAGGACGTGCCGGTCGTGGCCGAACGTGGTGAGCACCAGCACCCGCGGTGGGTGGGGCCTGCGCAGCAGCGCCCGGGTGGCGGTGATGCCGTCGACCGCGGGCATCCGGACGTCCATCAGCACGACGTCCGGCCGCAGCCGGGCGACCAGCCCGGGGACCTCGGCGCCGTCGGCGGCCTCGCCGAGGACGGTGATGCCGGGGTCGGCCTCGAGCACCGCGCGCAGCCCGGTGCGGATCAGCTCCTCGTCGTCGACCAGCAGGACGCCGACCGTCGCGTCGCTCGTCATCGCTCCCCTCCGTACGCCGGTCACCGTCCTACCGCGCCCGTCGGCGTGTCCCCGCATCGCCTCGCCGAGCGGCCGGTGAGCACGCCACCCCGGGAGCAGGACTGTCACCCGACTGCCGCAGCCGTCCTGCCCTCGGGACCGCCGGAGGCACCCGACCCGGTGGCCGCCGCCGGGGCACGACCGCACACTGGGGCCATGGTCGATCTGTCCGCCCGGCTCCCCGACGCCGTCACCGACCGGCTCGCGGCCCTGCGCTCGCGGGCCGGGTCGGCGGTGTTCAGCCGGGTCGCCGGGGACGAGGGCTCCGGCCGCCGGGCCCGTGTGCTCGGCGCCGAGGGCCCGCGCTGGTTCCCCGAGGACGCGGCGATCCGCACGGTGCACGGCGACGCGTCGATGTTCGTCGGCGGGCTGCGGGCGCTGCTGCTGCAGTCGCTGCACCCGCTGGCCATGGCCGGGGTCGCCGGGCACTCCGGGTTCCGGGGCGACCCGTGGGGACGGCTGCAGCGCACCTCCTACTTCCTGGCCGCGACGACGTTCGGCCCGGCCGAGGAGGCCGAGCGGGTGATCGCCCGGATCCGGCGGGCGCACGTCCACGTCCGCGGGACCGCGCCGGACGGGCGCCCCTACTCGGCGTCGGACCCGCATCTGCTGCGATGGGTGCACATCGCCGAGATCGACAGCTTCCTCACCGCGCACGACCGCTACGGCAGCGCACCGCTGGACGCCGCGGGCCGCGACGCCTATGTCGCCGACGCCGCACGCGTCGCCCGTGAGCTGGGCGTGCCCGACCCGCCGGAGTCCACCGCGGAGCTGAAGGCGCAGCTCGACGGGTACCGGCCCGAGCTGGCCGGCACCCCCGAGGCGCGCGACGCCGCCCGGTTCCTGTTGTGGGAGCCGCCGCTGCCGCTCTCCGCGCGGGTGCCGTACGCGGTGCTGGCCGCCGCGTCGGTCGGGCTGATGCCGCGCTGGACGCGGCTGCCGCTGCGGCTGCCGTGGCTGCCGGTGGCCGAGCGGACGGTCGTGCGAGCGGGCGGGCACGCGATCACCGCAGGCATCCGGTGGGTGACGAGCACACCACAGCCCGCTCCCCCGCCGATGCCCCCGGCGCACCCCTGACCGGGCGCGCGCTCAGCTCCCGGCGAGCAGGACGTCGGAGTCGAAGCAGGTCCGGGTCCCGGTGTGACAGGCCGGCCCCTCCTGGTCGACGACGACGAGCACCGCGTCGCCGTCGCAGTCCAGCCGGACCTCGTGCACGTGCTGCACGTGCCCCGACGTGCCGCCCTTGACCCAGTACTCCTGCCGCGACCGCGACCAGTAGGTCCCCCGGCCGGTGGTCAGGGTGCGGTGCAGCGCCTCGTCGTCCATCCAGCCGACCATCAGCACCTCGCCGGCGCGGGACTGCACGACGGCGCAGACCAGGCCGTCGGCGTCGCGCTTGAGGCGGGCCGCGACCGCCGGGTCCAGCGCGGACTCGGCCGCGGACAGGCGCACGCTCTGTGCGGTCATCGGATCTCGACCCCCTCGCCCCGCAGCGCGTCCTTGACCTGGCCGATCCGCAGCTGCCCGAAGTGGAACACGCTCGCGGCCAGCACCGCGTCCGCTCCGGCCCGCACGGCCGGGGCGAAGTGCTCGACCGCGCCGGCACCACCGGAGGCGATCACCGGGACGTCGACGACCTTCCGGACCGCGGTCAGCATCTCCAGGTCGAACCCGGCGCGGGTGCCGTCGGCGTCCATCGAGTTGAGCAGGATCTCCCCGACGCCGAGCTCCTGGCCGCGCTGCGCCCACTCGACGGCGTCGATCCCGGCGGAGCGGCGCCCGCCGTGCGTGGTGACCTCCCAGCCCGACGGCTGCGGCTGCTCGCCCTCGGGGACGCGACGGGCGTCGACCGACAGCACGATGCACTGGCTGCCGAAGCGCCGCGACATCTCGTGCAGCAGCGTGGGCCGGGCGATCGCGGCGGTGTTCACCGAGACCTTGTCCGCGCCCGCGCGGAGCATCCGGTCGACGTCGTCGGGGGTGCGGATGCCGCCGCCGACGGTCAGCGGGATGAACACCTGCTCGGCGGTGCGGCGCACCACGTCGATCATGGTGCCGCGCTCCGACGACGACGCGGTGACGTCGAGGAAGGTCAGCTCGTCGGCGCCCTCCGCGTCGTAGACCCGCGCCATCTCGACCGGGTCGCCCGCGTCGCGGAGCTCCTTGAAGTTGACGCCCTTCACCACGCGCCCGGCGTCGACGTCCAGGCAGGGGATGACGCGGACCGCGACGCCCATCAGGCGCTCACCGCGTCGACGGCCTCGATCGCCTCGGGCAGGGTGAACCGGCCGGCGTAGAGCGCCTTGCCGATGATCGACCCCTCGATGTTCACCCCGGTCGCGGCGACCTCGGCCAGCCGCACCAGGTCGGCGACCTCGGAGATCCCGCCGGAGGCGATCACCGGGGCGGTGGTGGCCTTCGCGACCTCGGTGAGCAGCTCGACGTTCGGGCCCTGGAGGGTGCCGTCCTTGGAGACGTCGGTGACGATGTAGCGGGTGGCGCCGTCGGCGTCGAGGCGGGCGAGGACCTCCCAGAGGTCGCCGCCGTCGGAGGTCCAGCCGCGCCCGGCGACGCGGCGCCTGCCGTCGATCATCTTGACGTCGAGGCCGATCGCGATCTTCTCGCCGTGCTCGGCGAGGACCTTCCGGCACCACTCGGGCTGCTCGAGCGCGGCGGTGCCCAGGTTGAGCCGGGCCGCGCCGGTGGACAGCGCGCGCTCCAGGGACTCGTCGTCGCGGATGCCGCCGGACAGCTCGACCCGCAGGTCGAGCTTCCCGACCACCTCGGCCAGCAGCTCGGCGTTCGAGCCGCGGCCGAACGCCGCGTCGAGATCGACCAGATGGACCCACTCGGCGCCGCCGGCCTGCCAGTTCAGGGCAGCGTCCAGGGGCGAGCCGTAGCCGGTCTCGGTGCCGGCCTCGCCCTGCACCAGCCGGACGGCCTGCCCGTCGACGACGTCCACCGCGGGAAGCAACGTGAAGCTCACCGCGCCAGCGTATCCGCGCCGCTCGTAGCCTCCGGGGGTGGCCGAGGGGGACAGCATCTTCCGGCTCGCGGCGCGGCTGGACGCGGCCACCGCGGGCGCGGTGATCGCACGCTCGGACGTGCGCCACCCCCGCCTCGCCGGCGCCGACCTCGCCGGGGAGGAGATCACCGGCTGGGTGCCGCGCGGCAAGCACCTGCTGGCCCGCACCGCGGGCGGCTGGACGGTGCACTCGCACCTGCGGATGTCCGGGCGGTGGTCGGTGCTGCGGCCCGGGAAGTGGCTCCCCCGCGCCGTCGCGGCCGACCTGCGGATCGCGCTGCACCTCGTCGACGGCCGCACCCTGGCCGGGATCGGGCTGCCGGTGCTGGCGGTGCTCCCGACCCGCGACGAGCACACCGTCGTCGGGCACCTGGGCCCGGACCTGCTGGGCGACACCTTCGACGGCGACGCGGCCCTCGCCCGGCTGCGCGCCGGCCCCGGCCGGGCGGTGCTGGCGGCGCTGCTGGACCAGCGCGTCGTCGCCGGGCTGGGGAACATGTGGGCCCAGGAGCTGCTGTTCCTGGAGCGGGTCTCCCCGTGGCGGGCGTGCTCCGCGGTCGACGACCCCGGCGCGCTCCTCGGGCACGGCCGCGCGCTGCTGCGCGACGCCGTCGTGCGCAACCCGGCGCAGAACACCACCGGGCGGGTCCGGCCGCGGCACTTCGTCTACGGCCGCTACCGGCGGCCCTGTCTGCGCTGCGGCACCGCGGTGGCGTTCGCGGCGCCGGAGCGCACCCCGCACGGCCGCGAGACCTGGTGGTGCCCGCGCTGCCAGCGGTGAGCGCGCGGTCGTCGCCGGTTCGCCCTACCGTCGGATCATGGAACTCTCCGGGGCGCGGACGCTGGTGGTCGGGGCGACGGGTGTGCTGGGCGGCGCGCTCACCGAGGCGCTGCGCGACCAGGGCGCGACGCTCGCGCCGGCGGGCCGCACCGATCCCTCCGGGGCCGACGGCGAGCCCACGTTCACGCTCGACGCACTCGACCTCGAGCGCTGTGCCGCCGTCGTCGACGAGGCGGCGGACGCCCTGGGCGGGCTGGACCTGGTGTTCGTGGCGATCGGGGTGGCCGGGTTCGGGGAGGAGTCGGAGAACGACGTCGTCACCGAGCACCTGCTGACGGTCAACGCGCAGGCGCCGATGGCGATCGGCCGGGCCGCCCTCCCGCACCTCACCGACTCCGGTGGCACCCTCGCGATGATCTCGGCGATCCTGGCGGACGTGCCGACGCCGGGAATGGCGGCCTACTCGGCGTCGAAGGCGGCGCTGTCGGCGTGGCTGACCGCGACCCGCGGTGGCCTGCGCAAGCAGGGGGTGCGGGTGCTCGACGTGCGGCCGCCGCACATCGAGACCGGGCTCGCCGACCGCGCCGTCGCCGGGACGGTGCCGTCCGGCATCAGGGCCGGTTCCGACGTCGCGACGCTCGTCGGGCAGGTGCTCGAGGCGCTGCGCTCGGACAGGCGGACGGTGACCTTCGACCTGCGCTCCGGGGAGTACGCGCTGGGCTGAGGCGCGTTCCGCGGAATGGGCCCGCTCGCCCCGACGCCGCCCTCGGCTCAGCCCTTGACCGAGCGCAGCCAGTTCTCCAGGACCGCGGCGCCGGCGTCGCCGGACTTCTCCGGGTGGAACTGGGTCGCCGACAGCGGCCCGTTCTCGACCGCGGCGACGACGTCCTCGCCGTGGTGGGTCCAGGTCACCTTCGGCGCCGCGATCGCGTGCGAGGGCTCCAGGGTCCAGCGCCGGACGCCGAACGAGTGCACGAAGTAGAAGCGGGTGTCGGCGTCGAGCCCGGCGAACAGGGTGCTGTCCTGCGGGGTCCGGACGGTGTTCCACCCCATGTGCGGCAGCACGTCGGCCTGGATCCGCTCGACGGTGCCGGGCCACTCGCCGCAGCCCTCGGTGTCCTCGTCGAACTCGACGCCGCGCTCGAACATCACCTGCATGCCGACGCAGATGCCGAGGACCGGGCGGCCACCGGCGAGGCGGCGCCCGATGATCTGCGGGCCGCGGACCGCGTGCAGGCCCTGCATGCACGCCGCGAAGGCGCCCACCCCGGGGACGACGAGACCGTCGGCCTCGGTCGCCGCGTCGAAGTCGGACGTCACGGTGACGTCCGCGCCGACGCGTTCGAGGGCGCGCTCGGCGGAGCGCAGGTTCCCGGAGCCGTAGTCGAGGACGACGATGCGTGCCACGCGACCAGCGTAGTCGCCGCCCCGCGCGTCTCCCCGCGGCCCGGGGGGCGACGCCGTGATCATCGGTACCTGTGCGCTGCTCGGGCCGACCGGCGACGGCGCTCGAGTACCGATGATCGTGCCGCCGGGTACGGGGTCGGACCGCGCGGTAGCGCGTCGCCGTTCCGTGCTCTGTCCGGCGAACGCGGCGAGCCCCGCCTCGGCCGCGACCGGAGCAGGACCGCGTCCTCGACACCCGGGCGCACACCACCTCGCCGAGCTCGCGCTGGCCCCCGCAGACCGGCGGTGACGACATCCTCGGGACTCATCCGCGGGACGGCGCCCAGGTCGGGTCCCTGGCGGCTGTGGAGCTCGGTGGCCACGACACCGGGCACAGGACCTGGCCACGGACCACGGTGCCCCGGCTCACCGGGTGTCGCTCGTCCGGGGGGCGGTGCCGGCCCCACCAGCCCGGCCCGGCCGGGGGCGGGTGCACAGGCCCCGCCGTTCGGGGTCCTCACAACGCCCCACCCGGTGATCAGCGGTCCGCGCGCAGATCCTCCGTCCGCGTGCGTCCGGACGCGCGCGAGGGGCGGATCTCCGCGCGAACCCGCAATCAACGAGGGGTGAGGTCGGCGAGGCGGTCGGTGTCGTCGCCGCCGGGTGGCCCGGGGGCACGGAACCGGGTGGTCGACCCGGCGCAGCGCCAGGGCCCCGGGCCGCGGGTACGCCCAGCACGACGACGCCGGTGAGCAGGCCGACGTCGTGGCATCGCCGGACCTCGCGGAACGTCGCGCTCGCCACCGACAGTTCCTCGGAGCCGGGCGGCGACGGCGGGCGTCGCGAGGTCGGGACCGCGAGGCCGCGACTCGACCACCAGCGTCGCGGCCTCGCGGTCCCGGTCCGGTTGCTGCGCGCGCTCGACGGCGTCGAGCAGCAACCGGCTGCCCTCGGGCACCTCCCCAGCCGGACCGGGGTTTCCGGCCTCCCTCCGGCCGGACCGGCCCGTGCGAGTGGGCCGTGACCGCGGTGTCGAGCTGCAGGACGCGGGCGAGCAGTGGCGACCTGGGCCTACGGTTTGGTGTCGCGTCCCTTCTCCAGCCGCACGTGGTGGTCGATGCCGATGCCCGCCGGCGTCGCCACCGCCTCGCGGTGGAGCCCGGGGGTGCGCCGGGTGCCGGTGCCGGACAGCCCGACATCGTCGGGGATGACGAGCGCCCGCGGCGGCTGCAGGTGGGTGCTCGCCCCAGTGGGTCCGGCCACGGGCGCACCCCAGGACGCCTGCGTCCCCCGGGCCGCGAGGGCGGCGGCCAGCCGGGCCGCGGCGCGGTCCAGGGTGACGCTGCGGTCGGCCCGGCCCCGCCGGGTGCCGGTGAGCACCGCCGCCGCGACCGTCTCCCCGCCCTCCTCCACCGGGACGGCGACGGCGCGGATCGCCGGGTCCGCCAGCCCGTCGCTGCGGGCCAGCCGGGTACGGACGATCTCCGGTCGCTCGGCGAGGTAGGCCGCGACCGCCGGCGGGTCGTCGACCCCGGCCAGCCCGCGGGCGGACTCCTCGGTATCGCCCAGGGCCAGCAGCAGCCGTCCCGCCGCGGTGCGCAGCGGCGGGCGGGGCCGGTGGACGTCCGTCACCCGTTGCAGCCGGTCGGGGGCCCGAGGACCGGCGTGGTCGACGTAGCGCACCTGCCCGCCGACCAGCACGGCGAGCGCCACGGGGGCCCGGGCGGCGAGGCTGAGCGCGTCGAGATCGGTGTGCGTGAGCGCGGTCGGCGGGCCCACCCCGGCGAGCAGTCCCAGCACGTACGGCCGGTGACCCAGGACGTGGCCGCGCCCCCGCAGCCGTACCCAGCCGGTGGCCCGCAGCTCGCGCAGCAGGTCCGCGGTGGAGCTGAGCGGCAGGTCGAGCGCGCGGGCCACCGCGGTCACCGACGGGGGTGTCGCAGCGGTCGCGACCAGCTCCAGGATGCGGTCGGCCCGGCCGACCGCGCGGGCGGAGGCGACGGGTCCGGACACCCGACTGAGCTACGGATATACGGAGGTCGTGGAGAGTCCCGCCGTCCCGTCGCAGGCTGGAGCCATGACCACGACGACCCCGCCCGCACGGTTCCCCTCCGCCGCCGATACGGCGGCGACCTTGCTGCCGGACGCTCCCCCGGTGCGTTCGACGCTGCGGGTGACCGGCTCGGATCCGCTCACGCCGTCGGTGCACCGTCTCGCCGACGCGATGTCCGCGGCGGTCGGGGCGTTCGGGCTGCAGGTCGCGGGGCTCGCCGAGGACTCCGGCGGCGCACCCCGCGAGATCCGGGTGCGGGCGGCCGACGCGATCGACACCCTGCGCGCCCCGTTCCTCACCACCCTCGGCGGGGTCGACGTGCAGTCCGTCGCCGAGGACCCGACCGCGCTGGCCAACAACGGCTTCGTCCGCACCACCGACGGGTGGATCTTCCTGATCACCACCTACCCGCACCAGCGCGACGCCGTCTGCCGGGTGCTGGACTGCCCGCCGCTGCGGCCGCGGATCGCCGAGGAGGCCGCCCGGTGGCGCGCGGTCGACCTGGAGGACGCGGTGTGCGCGGCGGGCGGGGTGGCCGCGGCCGTCCGGAGTGCCGACCGGTGGGCCGCGCACCCGGCGGGCCGCCACCTGGCCGGGCGCCCGGTCGTCGAGGTGGAGCGGATCGGCGACGCGGCGCCGGAGCCGGTCCCGGACCGGCCGCGGGTGCTCGACGACACCCACGTCATCGCCGGGCCGGTCGCGGCCAAGCTGCTCGGCACGTTCGGCGCGGACGTCCTGCACGTGTCCCGCCCGGACCTGCCCGACCCGCTCGCGATGGTCGCGCTGACCGGCGGCGGGAAGCGCAACGCCTGGCTGGACCTGCGGGACCCGGCGCAGGCGGCGACGCTGCGCGACCTGGTGGGCGGGGCGGACGTGTTCGTCAACGCCTACCGGGGCACCGCCGCCCGGGGCTTCGGACCGGAGGACCTGGCGGCGCTCCGGCCCGGGATCGTCGCCCTGGACCTGCACTGCTGGGGCGCCGACGGGCCGTGGGCCGCGCGCGGCGGGTTCGACCAGCTGGCCTGCTCCGCGACCGGCTTCGCGGTCGAGGAGGGCCGGGACGGCACCCCGTCGCTACCGCCGACGCACCTGCTCAACGACTACCTCGCCGCCTGGCTCGGTGCCGCCGGGGTGCTCGCGGCGCTGCGCCGGCGCGCCGTCGAGGGCGGCTCGTGGCGGGTGCGGGTCACCCTCGCCGGGGTCTGCACCTGGGTCCGGGGGCTCGGGATGTTCACCGCGGCGGAGGTCGCGGACCTCCCCCGGCCCGGTACGGCGACCATCGCCACGCACGCCGTCGACGGGCCGATGGGCCGGCTCGTCGAACCCGTGCTCCCGCTGGAGTTCGACGGCCGGCCCGCGCCGCTGCCCGGCCCGCCTCAGCTGCTGGGGACCGCCGCCGCCACCTGGTGACCGGCCGGCGCCCAGCCGATCGCCGGGGCGACCCGCTCGGCGATCGAGCGCAGCAGGTGCGCGTTGTACTCGACACCGAGCTGGTTGGGCACGGTGAACAGCACGTAGTCCGCCTCCCGCACCGCGGCGTCCTCGGCGAGCTCGGCGGCGATCCGGTCCGGGTCACCGACGTAGCTGCGGCCGAACCGGGACCGGGCGCCGTCGAGGATCCCGACCTGGTCGTCCTCGCCGCGCTCACCGAAGTAGCGGCGGTCGAGGTCGGTCGTGACCGGGATGACGCTGCGCGACACCGACACCAGCGGGGTGCGCTCGTGCCCGGCGGCGGCCCAGGCCTCGCGGTAGCGCAGGATCTGCTCGGCCTGCAGCCGGTCGAACGACTCGCCGGTGTCCTCGGTGAGCAGCGTCGAGCTCTGCAGGTTCATGCCCTGGGTCGCGGCCCACTCGGCGGTGGCCCGGGTGCCCGCGCCCCACCAGATCCGGTCGCCGAGGCCCGGGGACTGCGGCTGCACCGGCAGCGCGACGTGCCGCCCGCGGGTGCGGGACGGGTCGGCGGGCGCCACCCCGGCACCGCGGATCGCGGCGAGAAACACCTCGGCCTTGGCGCGGGCGGCGTCGGCGTGGGTCTGCCCGTCGGCGGGCCGGTACCCGAAGGCCTCGGCACCGTTCAGCGCGATCTCGGGCGACCCCCGGCTCACGCCGAGCTGCAGCCGCCCGCCGGAGAGCAGGTCGGTCGCGGCGGCCTCCTCGGCCATGTAGAGCGGGTTCTCGTAGCGCATGTCGATCACGCCGGTGCCCATCTCGATCCGGCTGGTGGTCGCCGCGATCGCTGCGAGCAGCGGGAACGGCGCGGCCAGCTGGCGCTCGAAGTGGTGCACGCGCACGAAGGCGCCGTCGATGCCGATGTCCTCCGCGGCGCGCGCCAGCTCCACGGTCTGGCGCAGCGCGTCGGCGGCGGTGGGGGTCCGGGACCCGGGGACCTCCCCGTGGTGCCCGAACGACAGGAACCCGATCTTCGTCATGCCCTCTGCAACAGAAGTTGAGGGCTCAACATTCCGTCAGAGGGCGCCCTTGGTGGACGGCACGCCGGTGACCCGCGGGTCGGGCTCGGTCGCGGCCCGCAGCGCGCGGGCGACGGCCTTGAACTCGGCCTCGGTGATGTGGTGCGGGTCGCGGCCGTCGAGCACCCGGACGTGCAGGGCGAGGTGCCCGTGGAAGGCCAGGGACTCGAACACGTGCTTGTTCAGCACGGTCGGGTAGTGCCCGCCGACGACGAAGCCGCGCATCATCTCCGGCTCGCCGGTGCACACGGTGTAGGGGCGGCCGGAGACGTCGACGACGGCCTGGGCCAGCGCCTCGTCCATCGGGATCCAGGCGTCGCCGAAGCGGCGGATGCCCTTCTTGTCCCCCAGCGCCTGGCGGATCGCCTGCCCCAGCACGATCGCGACGTCCTCCACGGTGTGGTGGGAGTCGATCTCGATGTCGCCCTCGGCGTGCACGGACAGGTCGAAGCTGCCGTGCTTGCCGAACGCGTCGAGCATGTGGTCGAAGAACGGGACCTTGGTGGCGATGTCGGTGCGCCCGGTGCCGTCGAGGTCGATCTCGACGACGATCCGGGTCTCCTTGGTGACGCGTTCGACGCGTCCGATGCGGCTCACCTTGTCGGTCGTCACAACAGCTCCTTGGTGGCGAGGTCGGTGGCGGCGGCGAGGAAGGCGTCGTTCTCCTCCGGCGTGCCCACGGTGACCCGCAGCCGCTCGGGGATGCCGACGTCGCGGATCAGCACGCCCTGGTCGAGGAACCCCTTCCAGGCGCGGCCGGCGTCGGCGAAGCGTCCGAAGAGGATGAAGTTGGCGTCGGAGGCGACGACGTCGTAGCCGGCGGCGGCCAGCTCGCCGGAGATCCGGTCGCGCTCGGCGGCGAGCAGCGCCACCGAGCCGAGGGTGGCCTCGGCGTGGCGGAGCGCGGCCCGCGCGGCGGCCTGCGACAGCACCGACAGGTGGTACGGCAGCCGCACGAGCTGGAGTGCGTCGATCACCGCGGGCGCGGCGGCGAGGTAGCCCAGCCGACCGCCGGCGAAGGCGAACGCCTTGCTCATCGTGCGGGAGACCACGAGCTTGTGGCCGTGCGTCGCCAGCAGGGTCGTGGCGCTCGGGCGGCCGGTGGCCTCGGCGAACTCGGCGTAGGCCTCGTCGACGACGACCATCCCGGGGGCGGCGTCGACCAGCCGGGCCAGGTCGTCCGGGGCGATCGACTGCCCGGTCGGGTTGTTCGGGCTGGTCACGAACGTGACGTCCGGGGCCTTCCCGGCCAGGACGGTGACGGCGGCGTCGACGTCGAGGGTGAAGTCGTCGCGGCGCGGCACCGGGACGAACTCGGTCTGCGTACCGGAGGCGAGGATCGGGTGCATCGAGTAGCTGGGCACGAAGCCGAGCGCGGTGCGGCCGGGACCGCCGAAGGTCTGCAGGATCTGCTGGAGGATCTCGTTGGACCCGTTCGCGGCCCACAGGTTCGCCGTGGTCAGCTCGACCCCGGTCTGCCGGGACAGGTAGGCGGCGAGGTCGCCCCGCAGCGCGACGAGGTCGCGGTCGGGGTACCGGTGCAGCTCACGGGCCGCCTCCTCCACCGAGGCCGCGACGTCGGCGACCAGCTCGGGCGGCGGCGGGTACGGGTTCTCGTTGGTGTTGAGCCGCACCGCGACGTCGAGCTGCGGCGCGCCGTAGGGGCTCTTCCCGCGCAGGTCCTCGCGCAGCGGCAGGTCCGCGAGCCGGACCGTCGAACCGGCGGTCACGCCCCGGCCCCCTCGAACCGGGCGGTCACGGCCTCGCCGTGGGCGGGCAGGTCCTCGGCGTTCGCCAGGGTCACGACCCGGCCGGCGACCTCGGCCAGCGCCGCGCGGCCGTAGTCGACGACGTGGATACCGCGCAGGAACGTCGCCGTCGACAGCCCGCCGGAGTGTCGCGCGCAGCCCCCGGTCGGGAGCACGTGGTTCGACCCGGCGCAGTAGTCGCCCAGCGACACCGGCGACCAGGCCCCGACGAAGATCGCGCCCGCGTTGCGGACCTTCGCCGCG
The DNA here is from genome assembly GCF_056341085.1 of Pseudonocardia sp. 2-7. Taxonomy (NCBI): domain Bacteria; kingdom Bacillati; phylum Actinomycetota; class Actinomycetes; order Pseudonocardiales; family Pseudonocardiaceae; genus Pseudonocardia; species Pseudonocardia sp. 2-7. The sequence continues at coordinate 2,119,933 of NZ_CP094507.1, read as the reverse complement.
TCGCCCGCGGAGTCGGCGGTCTGGATCTCCAGGTGCTCGGCGGCGTAGGCGTCGACGACGGCGACCCCGTCGGCGGTCGAGGACACCAGGATGACCCCGGACTGCGGCCCGGTCAGCGCGGTGCGCACCCGCTCGGTGTGCTTGGTCGCGCCGACCCGGGTCTCCAGCTCGGCCTCGACCCGCTCCACCAGCGCGTCGGAGGTCGTGACCAGCACCGATGCGGCGTTCGGGTCGTGTTCGGCCTGCGAGACGAGGTCCGCGGCGACGTGCGCGGCGTCCGCGGTGTCGTCGGCGAGGATCGCGATCTCGGTGGTGCCGGCCTCGGCGTCGATCCCGACCAGGCCGCGCAGCATCCGCTTGGCCGCGGTGACGTAGACGTTGCCGGGGCCGGTGACCATGTCGACCGGCTCCAGCTCGGCGCCGTCGGTGTCGGTGCCGCCGTAGGCCAGCAGCGCGACGCACTGGGCGCCGCCGACGGCCCACACCTCGTCGACGCCGAGCAGCGCGGCCGCCGCCAGGATCGTCGGGTGCGGGCGTCCGCCGAACTCCGCCTGCGCCGGGGAGGCGACGACCAGCGACTCCACGCCGGCCGCCTGCGCCGGGACCACGTTCATGACCACGCTCGACGGGTAGACCGCCAGCCCGCCCGGGGCGTAGAGCCCGACCCGGCGGACCGGGACGAACCGCTCGGTGACGGTGCCGCCGGGGACGACCTGGGTGACCACGTCGGGCCTGCGCTGCTCGGCGTGCACGATCCGGGCGCGCTCGATCGAGGTCTCCAGCGCCGCGCGCACGTCCGGGTCGAGGTCGCGCAGGGCGGCGGAGATCGCCTCGGCCGGGACGCGCACGGTCGCCGGACGGACCCGGTCGAAGCGCTCGGTGGCGTCCAGCGCGGCGGCGGCGCCGCGGTCGCGCACGTCCTCCACCAGCGGGCGGGCACGCTCCAGAGCGGCGTCGATGTCCAGCTCGGCGCGCGGCATCATGCCGCGCAGGGTGGCCGGACGGGGCAGCGGTTCGGCTCGCAGGTCGAGGCGGCGGAGCATGACCCCAGGGTACGGCGGGGGTCCGACACGGTCCCATCCCGGCGGGGTGAGCCACGTCCTCGCCGTCGGTGGGCCGTGGCAGTCTCCGCGGCGTGACCCGCCACGTGAGCGACGCCGAACGCCGGGCCCGGCTGGTGACCCGGCACCGGCTCGCCCCGCACACCCGCACCGACGACGTCGTCGCGATCAGCGACGACCTGGTCGCGCTGCACTCCACCGACCCGGTCACGGTGTACCTGTCGGCGGCCGCGCGGATGGCGGCCCCGTCGCTCGCCCCGGTCGACGCCGCGCTGCACACCGACCGCACGCTGCTGCGCCACCACGCGATGCGCCGCACGCTCTGGGTGTTCGGCCACGCCCACGCCGCGCTCGCCCACCACGCCGCCACCGTCGACGTCGCCGCCGTCCAGCGCCGCGAACTGCTGCGCCAGGCCGCCGCGGCCGGCCACGCCGACCCCGGGGCGTGGTACGCCGAGGCCGCCGGGCAGGTCCTGGAGGTCCTCGCCGAACGGGGTCCCACCGCCGCCCGCGACGTCGCCCGCGCACTGCCCGAGCTCGCCACGCAGCGGCTCGTCCTGCCCGGTGGGGGCCCGCAGCCCGCCCACACCCGGGTGCTGCTGGTGCTCGGGTTCGAGGGCCGGGTGCTGCGGACCCGGCCGATCGGGACGTGGATCAACGGCCAGTACCGATGGGCCGCGGCCGACGCCTGGGTCCCCGGCGGGATCGGCCCCGCCCCCGGCCCGGACGGTGACGCCCGTCGCGTCGCCGCGGCCGGGCTGGCCCGCGCCCAGCTGCGGGCGTTCGGGCCGGTCCGCCGCGACGACCTGCGGTGGTGGGCGGGCTGGACCGTCGCCACCACCACGACGGCGCTGGCCGACGTCGGCGCGGTCGAGGTGACCCTCGACGGCGGGGGCACCGGGTTCCTGCTCCCCGACGACCTGGACCCGGTCCCCGACCCCGGGCCGTCGGTGGCGCTGCTGCCGAGCCTCGACCCGTCGACGATGGGCTGGAAGGCCCGCGACTGGTACCTGCCCGCCGAGGTGGCACCGGAGCTGTTCGACCGCAACGGCAACGGCGGGCCGACGGTCTGGGTGGACGGGCGGATCGTCGGGACCTGGGTGCAGCGCCCGGACGGCGGGATCGCGACCCTGCTGCTCACGCCGGTCGCGGACCGGGCGCGGACCGAGGTGGCGGCCGCGGCGCGACGGCTGCGCGAGTTCCTCGGCGACGCCCGGTTCTCCGCCCGCTTCCCCGCCCCCGCCCAGCCCCGGCTGCTCGCCTGAGGGTGCCCGGCCCGAGGTGGCACGCCGCGGACCCCTCCGTGACGGGGCCCGGGCGTGCCGGCCGGCCGTGCTCACCCCAGGTCGAGCCCCAGGTCCAGCGCGGTCACCGAGTGGGTCAGCCCGCCGACGGCGAGGAAGTCCACGCCGGTGGCCGCGTAGTCCCGGGCGCTGCCCGGTGCCAGCCCGCCGGAGGACTCCAGCAGCGTCGCCCGGTCCCCGCGCCGCCGTACCGCCTCGGCCGTCTCCGCGACGGTGAAGTTGTCCAGCAGCACCAGCTCGGCGGCGAGCTCCAGGACCTCGTCGAGCTGGTCGAGCGAGTCGACCTCCACCTCGCACGGCAGGTCCGGGGCGAGCGCGCGGGCCGCGGCCAGCGCCGCGGACACCGACCCGGCCGCCGCGACGTGGTTGTCCTTGATCAGCACCGCGTCGCCCAGCCCGAGCCGGTGGTTCACCCCGCCGCCGCACCGCACGGCGTACTTCTCCAGCAGCCGCAGGCCCGGCAGCGTCTTGCGGGTGTCCCGGATCCGGGCCCCGGTGCCGTCGACGGCGTCCACCCAGGCGCGGGTGGCCGTAGCGATCCCGGACAGGTGCGTGAGCAGGTTCAGCGCCGTGCGCTCGGCGGTGAGCAGTCCGCGGACCGGGGCCCGCACCGTGAGCGCCGGGGTCCCGGCGGTGAGCCGGTCACCGTCGGCGGCCCCGGCGAGCACCGCGTACCCGCCCGCGCCCAGCACCTCGTCGAGCACGGCGCGGGCGGCCGGGAGCCCGGCGAGCACCCCGTCGGCCCGCGGGGTGAACGACGCGGTCGCCACGGCCCCGGCGGGCACGGTCGCCGCCGTCGTCGCGTCCGGGCCGTACCGCAGGTCCTCCTCCAGCGCGGTGCGCACGACGCGCAGCAGGTCGTCGGGGTCGGGGACGCCGACCTCGGTGACCCCGCCGACCCCGGCGGCGACGGTGCTCATGCGACACCCGCCAGCGTCTCGCCGGCCACGACGACCGGCCGTCCCGTGGCGTCGACCCGCACCCGCAGCGACGAGCGCTGGTAGGTGTCGTCCCGGTCCGGGAAGTCGGTGCGCACGTGGCAGCCGCGGGTCTCCCGGCGGGTACCGGCCGCGGCCAGCACGGCCTGGGCGACCAGGGTGAGCGCGGCGTCCTCGACCGCGGCGCGGCCGGCCGGGACCGCGGTGGCGGTGACGGCCTCGATCGCGTCCGACGCCCCGGCGAGCCCGGCGGCGTCGCGGCCGATCCCGGCGCTCACCGACATCGCCCGCTGCACCACGGCGCGGTCGGCCACCGGCAGCGCCGGGACCGTCGCGGCCGGGGTCGGCACCCCGGTCGGGCCCGCGTCGGCGAGCACCGCGCGGACCACCCGCTCCCCCACGACCAGTCCCTCCAGCAGCGAGTTCGACGCCAGCCGGTTCGCCCCGTGCAGCCCCGTCCGGGCGACCTCGCCCGCGGCGTAGAGGCCCGGCACCCCGGTCCGCCCGGACGTGTCGGTGACGACGCCGCCACAGGCGTAGTGCGCGGCGGGGGTCACCGGGATCGGCTCGGTCAGCGGGTCGATCCCGGCGGCCCGGCAGGACGCGTACACGGTCGGGAACCGTGCGGCGAACCCGTCGAGCGCGGTGGCGTCGAGCCAGGCGCACGCGCTGCCGGTCTCGGCCATCCGGCGGGTGATCGCCGCGGCGACGACGTCGCGCGGGGCGAGGTCGGCCCGCGGGTGGACCCCGGCCATGAACGCGGTGCCGGCCCGGTCGCGCAGGACCGCGCCCTCGCCGCGGACGGCCTCGGTCACCAGCGGGCGGCGCCCGGCGGTGCCGCTGCCGGGCCCGGTCCACAGCACGGTCGGGTGGAACTGCACGAACTCCAGGTCCGCGGCGACCGCACCGGCGCGCAGGGCGAGCGCGACGCCGTCGCCGGTGGAGGTGCCCGGGTTGGTGGTGGAGGCGTAGAGCTGGCCGTAGCCGCCGGTCGCGAGCAGCACCGCGGGCGCGGACAGCACCCCGGCGCGACCGTGGGCGTCGAGCACCGTGAGGCCGGCGACCCGGCCGGCGTCACGCAGCACCTCGGCGGCGACGTGCCCGTCGAGCACGGTGAGCTGCGCCGAGCGGGTGGCGGCGACCAGGGCGCGCTCGATCTCCGCGCCGGTCGCGTCACCCCCGGCGTGGACCACCCGGTACGCCGAGTGGCCACCCTCCCGGGTCCGCGCGGGGCGGTCCCCGCTCCGGTCGAACAGGGCGCCGCGGCCGCACAGCCTGCGCACCGCGTCCGGTCCGGCGCGCACGATCGTCCCGACCGCGGCGACGTCGTTCAGCCCGCCGCCCGCGGCGACCGTGTCGGCGACGTGGGAGTCGAGCGAGTCCCCCGCGACGTCGCCGAGCACGACGGCCACCCCGCCCTGCGCCCAGCGGGTGGAGCCCTCGCCGATGCCGTCCTTTGTGACCACCACGACGCGCAGCCCGGCCGCGGCCGCGTCGAGCGCGGCGGTCAGCCCGGCCACCCCGGACCCGACGACGACCAGGTCGGCTCCGGCCTCCCAGCTCACCCCCCGCGCCGTCACTCCCCACCTCCCGGCTGACCGATCTCGATCATCCGCTGCACGGCGGCGCGGCCGCGCGCGGCGAGGTCGGGGTCGACGTGGACCTCGTCGGTGCCCTCGCGGACCGACCGCAGCAGCGCCTCGGCGGTGATCATCTTCATGTAGGGGCAGGACGCGTTCTCGTTCACCGCGCGGAACGCGATCTCCGGGGCGGCCAGGCGCAGCTGGTGCAGCATCCCGACCTCGGTCGCGACGAGCACCTCCGTCGCGCCGGTGGCGCGGGCGGCGTCGATCATGCCGCCGGTGGAGAGGATCCTGACCTGCTCGGCGGGCACCGCGCCGGTGCCCGCCAGGTAGAGCGCCGAGGTCGCGCAGCCGCACTCGGGGTGCACGAACAGGTCGGCGCCGGGGTGGGCCGCGGCCCGCTCGGTGAGCTGCTTGCCGTTGATGCCGGCGTGCACGTGGCACTCCCCGGCCCAGACGTGCATGTTCTCCCGCTCCAGGGTGCGCCGGACGTGCGCGCCGAGGAACTGGTCGGGCAGGAAGAGCACCTCGCGGTCACGCGGGATCGAGTCGACGACCTCGACGGCGTTGGAGGAGGTGCAGCAGATGTCGGTCTCGGCCTTCACCGCGGCGGTGGTGTTGACGTAGGAGACGACGACGGCGCCCGGGTGCTCGGCCTTCCACTCCCGCAGCTGGTCGGCGGTGATCGAGTCGGCCAGCGAGCAGCCGGCCCGCGCGTCGGGGATCAGCACGGTCTTGTCCGGGCTGAGGATCTTGGCGGTCTCGGCCATGAAGTGCACGCCGCAGAACACGATCGTCGACGCCTGGGACTCGGCCGCGATCCGGGACAGCGCGAGCGAGTCCCCCACGTGGTCGGCGACGTCCTGGATCTCGGGCAGCTGGTAGTTGTGCGCCAGCAGGACCGCGTCCCGCTCGCGGGCCAGCGCACGCACCTCGTCGGCCCAGCCGGGGTCGGTCCCCGTGCCGCCGGGTGCCGTCAGCGTTCCGGTCATTGCGCCCTCCCGGGCCGTGTCGGGTTTTCGCCTAGCGGGCGGAAACTGAGCGGATGGTAGCACCGGTCGCGCGCCACCGGCACCTCCGTCGTGACCGGGACCTCACCCGACGGACACCCCGCCGTCACGTCCCGGTGCCGCGGCCGGTCCGCCCTAGGCTGGCCCCGTGACACCGCCACCCGCCCTGCACGAGGTCCTCGCCGTCGTGCTCAGGATCCGGGATGGCCGGGCGGGCGCCCTGCTCTGGCAGCGGGCCCTGGACCCGGACGCCGGACGCTGGGCGCTGCCCGGCGGCACCCTGGGCCCCGACGAGGACGTCGAGACCTCCGTGCGCCGCCAGCTTGCCGAGAAGGTCGACGTCCGCGAGGTCGCCCACGTCGAGCAGCTGTCGGTCTTCTCCGACCCGGCCCGGGTGTCCGGGGAGCGCCGCATCGCCACCGCGTTCCTCGGCCTGGTCCCCTCCGACGCGGACCCCGAGCTGCCCGGGGACACGGCGTGGCACGACGTCGAGGACCTGCCCGCGACCGCGTTCGACCACGCCGCGATCGTCGCGGCGGGGCGGGACCGCCTGCGCGCCAAGCTCTCCTACACCAACCTCGGGTTCGCGCTCGCCCCCGCGGAGTTCACGATCTCGACCCTGCGCGAGCACTACGTGGCCGCGCTGGGCCACGAGGTCTCGGCGACGAACCTGCAGCGCGTCCTCACCCGTCGCGGCCTGCTGGAGCCCACCGGGGAGGTCGTCCCGTCGGGCCGTTCCGGCGGCCGCCCGGCCGCGGTCTTCCGGTTCACCGACCGCGGGATGCGGGTCACCGACGCGTTCGCCGTGCTCCGGCCACCTGCGCGACCCGGCGGGCCCCGCGACGGCGTACTACCGTGAGCCGGTGTCCGCCATGCTCCCGCTGTTCCCGCTGGGGACGGTGCTGATGCCGGGTGCGGCGCTTCCCCTCCACATCTTCGAGCCCCGCTACCGCCAGCTCACCGTCGACCTGCTCACCGGTGCCGTCCACGACCGCGAGTTCGGTGTCGTCGCGGTGCGCGAGGGCCATTCGCCGGACCGTTCCGGGGCCGCCGGGATGCACGCCGTCGGCTGCACCGCGGTGCTCATCGACGCCCGCCGGCTGCCCGACGGCCGCTACGACGTCGTCACCCGCGGGGCCCGCCGCTTCCGGCTGCTCGACCTCGACGCGGGCTCGCACTCCTACCTCTGCGGCGAGGTCGAGTTCCTGCCCGACGACACCGGCGACGAGGCCGACCCGCGGCTGGTGGCGATGCTGGAGCGGTCCGCCCGCGCGGCGCACCGCGAGTACTGCGACACCGCGTGGCGGACCGGTGACTGGTCCGAGCCCGCCGACGACACCCCCACCGCCGACCTCGCGCACCTGCTGGCCGGGGACTGCCTGCTGCCCCTGGGCGACCGCCAGCTCCTGCTGGAGCAGACCAGCGCGGTGCAGCGGCTCCGGGAGATCCGCAGGCTGCTCGCCCGCGAGCGCGGCCTGCTGGAGACCCTGCGGGCGGTGCCCGCGCCGCTCGGGTCGTTCCCCGACGAGCACAGCCCGAACTGAGCTCACCCGCCGACGGCGAGGTGCGGCCCCTCCCAGCGCCGGCGCAGCCACCGGTCGTGCGAGGTGACGACGACCGTCCCCGGCGCAGTGCCGAGCGCCGACTCCAGCTCCCCGGCCAGCCGCAGCGAGACGTGGTTGGTCGGCTCGTCGAGCAGCAGCAGGTCCGGGGCGTCGGCGACGACGACGGCCAGGGCCAGCCGCCGCCGCTGGCCGAGGCTGAGCTCTCCGACCGCGGTGCCGTGCTCGCGCGGGTGCAGCAGCCCCAGCTCGCGCAGCGGGACGGTCTCCGCCCGCTCCACGCCGACGGCCTCGGCGTAGGCGGCCGCGGCGCTGCGGTCGGGCGGGCCGACGTCGGGGTCCTGGGCCAGCAGGCCGACCCGGCGCGCCCGGACGTCCACGGTGCCCGCGTCCGGAGCGAGATCGGCGTGCAGGACCGCCAGCAGGGTCGACTTCCCGGCCCCGTTGGGGCCGGTGACCAGCAGCTTCTCCCCCACGGCCAGGTCGAGCAGGTCGAGCCGCAGCCTGCCGTCGACCCGCAGGTCCCGCACGCTCACGGCGAGCCCGCCGGCCGGGGTGTCGCCGGTGAGGTGCCCGGCGAACTCCAGCGGCCGGGGCGGCCTGCGGACCGCCTCGCGCTCGGCGACCTCCAGGCGGCGCTGCGCGTCGTGGACCCGGCGGGCCCGGGTGCGTTCGACGCCCGCCCCCTTGAAGGCGTGGATGAACTTGTCGTTGTCGCGCGGGCCGCGCCCGGGGGCGATCGTCGACAGCCCGGCCCGCGCCTTCTCCCGCAGCGCGGCGATCTCCTCCTGCTCCGCGGCGAAGCGCTCCTCCCAGCGGCGGCGGCTCGCCGCGGCGGCGTCGAGGTACTCGGTGAACGAGCCGCCGAACCGGCGCCCGCCGTACCCGTCGGTGCCGAGCTCGCCGGCGTCGAGGTCGAGCAGTTCGGTGCAGACCCGGTCGAGGAAGGTGCGGTCGTGGCTCGCCGCGACGACGACGCCGGGCAGCTCCACCAGCGAGCGTTCCAGCAGCTCCAGGGCGGCGTCGTCGAGGTGGTTGGTGGGTTCGTCGAGCAGCAGCACCGCGGGGCGGCGGACCAGGGCGGCGGCCATCGCGAGCCGGGTGCGCTCGCCCCCGGACAGGGTCGCGACCGGCCGGTCGCGCTCCAGGTCGGCGACACCGAGCGTGCCCGCGGTGACCTCGGCGCGCCGGTCGGCGTCCCACGCGTCGTGGGCGATCGCCCAGGCCAGCACCCGGTCGTAGGCGGCGGCGCCGCTGCCGTCGGCCAGACCGGCGGCCAGGCGCTCCAGCTCGGCGACGGCGTCGTGCAGCGGGCGCAGCGCCGCGTCGAGCAGGTCGCCCACGGTCCCCCCGTCGCCCAGGTCGGGTTCCTGCGGCAGGTACACCCGGTCCGCGGGAACCGTGAGCGTCCCGCCGTCCGGGGTGTCGACGCCGGCGAGCAGCCGCAGCAGCGTGGACTTGCCCGAGCCGTTCTCCCCGATCAGGCCGACCCGGGTGCCCGGCGCGGCGACGAGGTCGACGCCGTCGAGCACCGGCGAACGGCCGGCGCGGGTGGCGTGGGAACGGACCAGCCCGCGGGCGGTGACGGCGTGGACCTGCTCGGTCGATGACATGACGACGACTCCGGTGGAGACGGAGGAGGACCGCAGGGGCGTGTGCCGCGTCCGCGGTCGAGGGGGTCGTCAGTGCCTCATGATGACGGCGACCCTACCGGGTGCGCCCGCACGGGCGCACCCGGGTTTCAGCGCCAGCCGTAGCGCGACCGCAGCTCGTCCGCGACCCGGTCGAACCGCGCGCGGTCCAGCACCGCACCCTCCCGGCGGATGCCGTGCTCCTCGACCTCCAGCACCCGGTCGAGCCGGATGTAGGAGTCGCGGCCCTCGCGGTCCCAGGCGCCGGAGCCGATCCCGACCCAGTCCGGGTCGTGGGCCCGCTTGTCCTGGCTGGACAGCATCAGCCCGAGCAGCTCGCCACCCGACCGCCCGACGACGAGCAGCGGCCGGTCCTTGCCCTGGCTCGCGTCCTCCTCGTAGGGCACCCAGGTCCAGACGATCTCGCCGGGGTCCGCGGCGCCGTCGGGCTCGGGGGCATAGGCGACCTCCCGGGCGCGGTCGCCGGTGGGCGCGGTGCGCACCCGCCCGGCCGTCGGCGGCGGGCCGGGCCGGGCGCCGCCGTGGCCGCGCCGCGGGTCCTGCCCGTCCTTCTGCGAGTCCTTCAGGAACTGCACCGCCAGATCCGCGGCCTTGCGCAGCACCGAGCCCCAGTTGATCGCCATGCCGCCCAGCCTGCCGCACGTGCGGCACGTCACGACCACCGGGCGCGCATGAACGGTTCCGCATACGGGAAGTCCGGGGGCATGAAGGCGACTCTGATCCACGGCACGCACGACATCCGGGTCTCGTCCGACGTACCGGACCCGGTCATCCGTGACGACACCGATGCGATCGTGCGCGTGCTGCGCTCCTGCATCTGCGGCAGCGACCTGTGGCCGTACAACTCGGCCGAGGACAACCCGCAGGGCGACCGGATCGGCCACGAGTTCCTCGGCGTGATCGAGGAGGTCGGGTCCGGGGTGCGGAACCGCACGGCGGGCCAGCTCGTCGTCGCACCGTTCGTCTGGGCCGACAACACCTGCGACTTCTGCGCGCAGGGGCTGCAGACCTCGTGCCGGCACGGCGGCGGCTGGGGCTCCGACGGCACCGACGGCGGCCAGGGCGAGGCGGTGCGCGTCCCGTTCGCCGACGGCACCCTGGTCCCGATGCCGGGCGAGCCGGACGACGCGCTGCTCGCGTCGATGCTCACCCTGTCCGACGTGTTCTCCACCGGCCACCACGCCGCGGTCTCGGCGCGGGTGCGCCGCGGGGACACCGTGGCCGTCGTCGGCGACGGCGCGGTCGGGCTGTGCGCGGTGCTCGCGGCGAAGCGCCTCGGCGCCGAGCGGATCATCCTGCTCGGCAGGCACACCGACCGCACCGACCTGGGCCGCGAGTTCGGCGCCACCGACGTCGTGGCCGAGCGCGGCGACGAGGCGGTCGAGAAGGTGCGCGAGCTGACCGGCGGCGACGGCGTGGACGCCGCGCTGGAGTGCGTCGGCTACGTGGAGGCGATCCGCACCGCCATCGACGTGACGAAGGACGGCAGGCTGGTCGGCCGCGTCGGCGTCTCGCAGTACTCCGACATCCCGCTCGGCGTCGGCGAGTTCATGCGCAACGTCGGCGTGCACGGTGGCGTCGCCCCGGCGCGCGCCTACATCGAGGAGTTGCTGCCCGACGTGCTGGAGGGCCGTATCCAGCCCGGACGGGTCTTCGACCGCACCATCGGCCTCGACGAGGTCCCCGACGGCTACCGCGCGATGAACGACCGCGAGGCGCTGAAGGTCCTGATCAAGCCCTGACCCGCGCGGACACCGGCGCGGCCCCCGCCACCGCGGGGGCCGCGCGCGGCGGCGGGTCAGGGCGAGGTGCGCTCGCCGTGCCGGCTGCACCGGGCCGTCCAGCCGACCGGGTGGACCTGCACCACCATCCGCCGTGCGCAGTCCGGGCAGAACCGCGGCGGCTCCAGCTCGCGCCGCGCCGCGCACCGGTCGTGCCCGGCCGCGGAGTCCGGCGACCCGCACTGGTCGCAGTACCGGCCCCCGTCCTCGCGGGTCGGCGTGCCCACCGGCGCCGTCACAGCGTCTCGTTGAGGGCCTTGATCGGCATCTCCAGCTCGCCGAGCAGGTCGATGTCGGACTCGGCGGGACGCCCCAGCGTCGTCAGGTAGTTCCCGACGATCACCGCGTTGATCCCGCCGAGCAGGCCCTTGCGGGCGCCCAGGTCGCCGAGGGTGATCTCGCGGCCACCGGCGAAGCGCAGGATCGTGCGCGGCAGCGCCAGGCGGAACGCGGCGACGGTGCGCAGCGCGTCCGGCCCGGACATCGGCTCCAGGTCCCCGAACGGGGTGCCCGGGCGCGGGTTGAGGAAGTTCAGCGGCACCTCGTCGGGCTCCAGCTCGGCGAGCTGCCCGGCGAACTCGGCGCGCTGGTCCAGGGTCTCCCCCATCCCGACGATGCCGCCGCAGCACACCTCCATGCCGGCCTCACGGACCATGCGCAGGGTGCCCCAGCGCTCCTCCCAGGTGTGGGTGGTGACCACGTTCGGGAAGTGGCTGCGGGCGGTCTCGAGGTTGTGGTTGTAGCGGTGCACGCCCATCGCGGCGAGCTCGCCGACCTGCTCGGCCGTGAGCATCCCCAGCGAGCAGGCGATGTTGATGTCGACCTCGTCCCGGATCGCCGCGATGCCGGCGGCGACCTGGGACATGAGCCGCTCGTCGGGCCCGCGGACGGCGGCGACGATGCAGAACTCGGTGGCCCCGGTCTTCGCGGTCTGTTTGGCGGCCTCGACGAGCATCGGGATGTCCAGCCAGGCCGAGCGCACCGGCGACGCGAACAGGCCCGACTGGGAGCAGAAGTGACAGTCCTCCGGGCATCCGCCGGTCTTGAGCGAGATGATCCCCTCGACCTCGACGTCCGGCCCGCACCAGCGCATCCGCACCTCGTGGGCCAGCTCGAGCAGGTCGTCGAGACGGTCGTCGGGCAGGTCGAGCACCTCGCGCACCTGGGTGACGGTGAGGCCGCGACCCTGGTCGAGGACCTGGTCGCGCGCGACGGTGAGGACGTCGGTCCGGGCGGTCGTCATGCCCGTGGATCCTGCCAGTCACCCGGCTGGATCGGACCCAGTGTGTCCCGGGCCACCGCGGCGAAACGGTCCGGCGTCACCCGTCCGAGGCCCTCGGGCAGCAGGCCCCGGACCAGCACCCGGGTGATCATCGGCAGGTCCTGGAGGTTGCAGCGCTCGGCCAGGTCCGGCTCCGCCGGCCAGGACCCGATCACGATCCCCGCGCAGGTCAGGCCGCGCACCCGGAGCGCCTCGACGGTGAGCGCGGTGTGGTTGAGCGTGCCGAGCCCGGCCGCCGCGACCACCACGACCGGGGCGTCGAGCAGCCGGGCGACGTCGGCGAGGGTGCCGCCCTCGTCGGTGAATCGGACCAGCAGCCCACCCGCACCTTCGACGAGGACGAGGTCGTGGTGGTCGGCCAGCGTCCGCGCGGTCGCCGCGGCCTGCTCCGGGGTCACCGGGCGCGCCCCGCAGCGCCGGGCCGCGGTCGCCGGGGCCAGCGGGTCGGGGTAGCGGGCCAGCTCCCGGGTGGTGACCTCGGGGACGAGGCGGGCGACCTCGTCGACGTCGCCGGGGTCGTCCCGGCCGACCCCGGTCTGGGCGGGCTTGAGCACCGCCACCCGCTCCCCCGCCGCGACCGCGACGGCGGCCAGCGCGGCGGTGGCGACGGTCTTGCCGACCCCGGTGCCGGTACCGGTGACGACCACGAACCGCCCGGTCACGCCGGGGCCCCCGTCCGGGCGTCGGCGAGCACCTCGGCGAGCACGCCGGTCGCGAACGACAGCTGCGCCCCGGTCAGCCCGGCGCGGGCGGTGAGCCGCAGCCGGGACGTGCCCGGCGGGACCGACGGCGGCCGGAAGCAGCCCACCCGCAGACCGCGTCGCAGGCAGGCGGCGGCCGCGGCGACCGCGGGGCCGGGCTCGCCCAGCACCACCGGGACGACCGCGGACACCGGCACCGCCGCGTCGCAGGCGGCGGCGAGCGCACCGGCGACCCGCAGCACGTCCGCGGCCCGCTCGGGCTCGGAGGCGAGCACCCGCAGCGCGGCCAGCGCCGCGCCCGTCGCGGCGGGGGCGAGGCCGGTGTCGAAGATGAACGAGCGCGCGGAGTCGACCAGGTGCGCGGTGACCGCGGCCGGGCCGAGTACCGCACCGCCCTGGCTGCCGAGCGCCTTGGACAGGGTCACGGTGGCGACGACGTCGTCCGCCCCGGCCAGCCCGGTCTCGGCGAGCAGGCCACGCCCGCCCGGACCGCGTACCCCGAGACCGTGGGCCTCGTCGGCGAGCAGCACCGCGCCGCGGGCCCGGCAGACCCGGTGCAGCGCGGCGAGCGGGGCGAGGTCGCCGTCGGCGGACCCGACCGAGTCGGTGACGACGAGCGCGCGGGTCTCGGTGCGGGCGGCCAGCGCGGCGTCGACGGCGTCGACGTCGGCGTGCGGCACGACGACCACCCGGGCCCGGGAGAGCCGGCAGGCGTCGACCAGGGAGGCGTGCGCGGCGGCGTCGGACACGATCAGCGCGCCGGGGCCGGTGAGCGCGGTGACCACCCCGAGGTTGGCGGTGTAGCCGGAGGAGAACACCAGGGCGTCGTCGTGTCCGCAGAACGCGGCGAGCTCGGCCTCCAGCTCGGCGTGCAGCGCGGTCGAGCCGGTGACCAGCCGTGACCCGGTGGCGCCCGCACCCCAGGTGCGCAGCGCCGCGGTCGCCCCGGCGACGACCCGCGGGTCGGTCGAGAGCCCGAGGTAGTCGTTGCCGGCGAGGTCGAGCGCGGGCCCGCCCGCGGGACCGGCCGGACGCGGGGACAGCCTGCGGCGCAGACCGGCCTCGGTTCGGGCGCGGGCGTGGGTGTCGAGCCAGGCCAGCGGGCGGGGTCCGGGCGGCGTCGGGTCGGGGCCGGTCACGCCCACACCCTAGGTGTACCCGGTCATGACGTTGGTGCCAGTCGGCTGGTCGGTGGGAGCCCGCCGAGCGCGCTGTGGCGTCGTCGAGTGTTGTAGTGCTCGATCCAGGGGGCAAGCGCTGCGGTGCGTTCGGCGTTGCTGGTGAAGACCTGCCGGTAGGCCCACTCGGTGGCCAGGGTCCGATTGAGACGTTCGACCTTGCCGTTCTGCCAGGGGCAGTGCGGCTTGATGAACACCTGCCGGGCCCCGAGGTCGGCGACCACTGACCGTAGGGACCACTTGTAGGCCCAGGCGTTGTCGGTCATGACCCGTTCGATCCTGGTGATGCCGTGTCTGGCGAAGTAGCCCGCGGCCCGGGCGAGGAACCCGGCGCAGGTGGTGCCCTTCTCGTCGGTCAGGACCTCGGAGTAGGCCAGCCGGGAGTGGTCATCGACCAGCGAGTGGATGTAGTCGAACCCGACTCTGGTCGAACGGTCGCGAGTGGCGTCGCGGCTGGCGCGGCCGTGCGCGCGCCAGCCGCCGCCGTCGGGGATGCGTCCGATCTTCTTGACGTCCATGTGTACCAGCTCGCCGGGGCGGGCGCGTTCGTAGCGCACCGCGGTGGTCTTGCTGGCGCGGATGCGCTCACCGGTGAGCGGGTCGAGTTCACGCAGGTAGGGGACGTGGTGGCGGCGCAGGATCCGCGACACCGTGCGTGGGGTGAGGCCGAGTTCGGGGCCGATCTCATCGGGCCCACGACGGTCGCGGGCGCGCACGGCCAGCACGCGAGCCTCGGTGTCGGCCGTGGTGCGAGTTGGGCAGCGATGCGGGCGCGAGGACCGGTCGTGCAGGCCGTTCTCGCCTTCGGCGCGGTAGCGGGCGACCCAGCGGCCGGCGCACTGGCGCGAGACCCCCATCTCCGCCGCGACGTGGGCACGAGGACGTCCCTGACGCACGATCCGGTCGACCAGCAGGACCCGGCCGTGGAACGTCAGGCGGGCATTACGGTGGGCCACGAGAGCCTCCAGGTGGTGTGGGTCCTAGACAAGCCACACCCCACCTGGGGGCTCTCCTCACGATCAACGACTCGCGACTGCGTGTCGCGACATCCGCACCGTCACCAACCTCCTGGCCGGGTACACCTAGGCACGACGGAGCCCCGCCCACCCTGGGGTGTGCGGGGCTCCGTGGGTCGTGCGGACGCCGGGTCAGGCCTGCGGCGCCTCGCCCTGCTGCTTCTCCTGCTCGGCGACGGCGGCACGGACCTCGTCCATGTCGACCGCCTTCACCTGACCGATGAGGTCCTCGAGGGCCTCGGCGGGCAGCGCGCCCGGCTCGGAGTAGAGCACCACGCCGTCGCGGACGGCCATCACGGTCGGGATCGAGGAGATCCCGAACGCGCCGGCCAGCGCCTGCTGGGCCTCGGTGTCGACCTTGCCGAAGGTCACGTCCTGGTGCTTCTCGGAGGCGGCGTCGTAGACGGGGGCGAACTGGGTGCACGGCCCGCACCAGGACGCCCAGAAGTCGATGAGCACGGTCGTCCCGGGCGCACCCACGACGTCGTCGAAGTTGTCGGTGGTCAGTTCCACGGTGGCCATACGGTCCCCAACGACGTCGTGGGTGCGGATTGTTCCCGGATGCGCGGGCTCAGACCTTCAGCAGCCGGCGGGCGGCGGCGGTGGCCCCGTGCCCGTGTCCGGCGGCGATCCGGTCGAGGTCCGAGACCCCGATGCCGAGGTCGGCGCGGGGCTCGACGAACCGGCCCGCGTCCTCGTCGAGGACGAGCACACGGGCCCTGCGGATGTCGTAGAACAGGCCCAGCACCTCGGCGCCGGAGTCCTGCGCCCGCAGCATCTCCAGCTGCATCGTGACGTTCACCATCGCCAGCTGGTCGGCCTCGCCGAATCCGTCCCGCGCGGCGGCGACGGCGACCGGGTGACCGTTCTCGTAGGCGCGCAGCACCGGCCGCGCCTCGCGCAGCCACTGGCCGAGCGCGGAGTCCCCGCTCGCGCCGCCGGCGAGCAGCCCCTGCATCGCGCCGCAGCCGGAGTGGCCGCAGACGGCGACGATCGGGACGTCGAGGGTGCCGGTCGCGAACTCGACGGCGGCCGCGGTGCCGGGCCCGACGACGAGGTTGCCGACGTTCTGCACGGTGAACACGTCGCCCGGGCCGCTGTGGGTGATGACGTGCGGCAGCACCCGGGAGTCCGCGCAGGTGATCATCATCGCGGACGGGGACTGCCCGTCGGCGAGCCCGGTCATGGTCGGGAGGATCGCCTCGGAGGTGTTGTCGTGGTACGCGGCGACGCCCGCCATCAGCGTCCCCGACGCACGCCCCTCGGTCTCCCTGCCCTGCCACTCGCCCCAGGTCAGGAAGCCGGCGCCGGGCGCGGTGGCGCGGCGGGCCTGCTCGGGCTCGATCACGGTCACGGTGGCGCCGGTGCCCTCGTGGCGGGCCTTCCAGGCGAGCAGGTGGTCGTAGGCGGCGTGGTCGAGGTAGTCGGTAACCAGCCGGACGGTGACGTCGCAGCCGCGCGGGACGGAGTTCAGCTCGCGGGACAGCCGCGGCACGGCCAGGAAGCTCAGCGAGCCCTCGACGACGAGCTCGCAGCTGCCGTCGTCGGCCTGCTCCAGGTGCGGGCGGGACCGGACGGCGCGCCAGAGCAGCATCAGCCCGGCCAGGACCAGCCCGAGGACGACGCCCTCGAGCAGGTTCAGGAACACGACGCCGAGCAGGGTGGCGGCGTAGATGACCAGCTCACCGTGCTGCCGCGCGGTGCGGATCTCGGCCGGCTTGACCAGCCCGACACCCATCATGACCAGCAGACCGGCCAGCGCGGCCATCGGGATGAGCTCGATGACGCCGATCAGCACGATCGCGAACAACGCGATCCAGACGCCGTGCAGCACCGCCGACGCGCGGGTCTCGGCACCGGCCTTGACGTTCGCGGCGGACCGGACGATCACGCCGGTGATGGGCAGGCCGCCGATCATGCCGGAGACGGTGTTGGCCGCACCCTGGCCGAGCAGCTCGCGGTCGGTGTCGGTGCGGGTCCCGGGCCTCATGCGCTCCACCGCGACGGCGGACAGCAGCGACTCGACGCTCGCGATCAGCGCGATGGTCAGCATGCCGAACAGCACGCCGCCCCAGTTCGACTCCGGCAGCGCGGGCAGGGACAGCGCGTCCAGGAGCGAGCCCCCCAGCTGCACCCGGACGACGTCGGCGAAGGCGAGGGAGACGACGGTGGCCGTGACGATCGCGACCAGCGCGGCCGGGACGACGGTCACCTTCGCGGGCAGCCGGTTCCAGGTCAGCATGATCGCGATGACGATGCCGCCGAGGAGCAGCGCGGGCCAGGACAGGTTCGCGATCGCGCCGGGCAGCGCGGCGATCGAGTTGACGCCACCGGTCTGCGCCTGACCACCGAACACGACGTTCAGCTGGCCGAGGGCGATGGTGGCGCCGATGCCCGCCAGCATGCCGTGCACGACGGCGGGCGGGATGGCCTGGGCGAACCGGGACAGCCGGGTCAGCCCGAAGACGATCTGCAGGACACCGGCGCCCGCGGTGATCAGCGTGGTGACCTGCCAGCCGAAGGTGTTGACCAGCTCGGCGACGATGACGGTCAGACCGGCGGCGGGGCCGGAGACCTGGAGCTTGGAGCCGCCGAGCAGACCGGCGACGACGGCACCGACGACGGCGGCGATGAGGCCGGCCAGGATCGGGGCGCCGGAGGCGACGGCGATGCCCAGCGACAGGGGCACCGCCACGAGGAACACGACGATCGAGGCGGAGAAGTCCGCCCGGGCGTGCGGGAACGTGCGGCCGAACCAGGAGCCGCCCGGCGGCGAGTGCTCACCGCGGCCGGACTCGGCCGGGGCGTGCTCGTGGTCCTGCACGCGGTGTTCGGAGTTACTCGTGGGGCTGGTGGTGCTGGAGTGACTGTGCGTGGGCACCGGATCCTCCGTATCGGTCCGTGGGGGGCGCCGGACCGCGACGGTGCGGTCGACAGGGGCGGGTCGCGCGATGCGCGACCGGCGGAGCGGGTGCGGCCGACCGGACGAATGCGACCGGCCGACACCGTTTCACCCCGACCACGGAAACGGATCATGATGAGAACGCTTCTCATCGTTTCGGACGTCCACGACGAAACGCCCGGTCAGCGCCGTACACCTCTGCGTAACGTGAGGTGGAACACACCGAAGTCCACCGGATCGGTGGTCCGGATCACGAACTCAGCGCTGATCCCGCTGCCCGGCAAGGGCTGCGGCCCGCATCCCGGCGGTGATCAGCGCCACGTCGTCGCGGGTGCTGACGAACGGTGGCATCGCGTAGACGAGGTTGCGGAAGGGCCGTAGCCAGACCCCGGCGAGCACCGCGGCGGCGGTCGCGGCGGCGACGTCGACCTCCTCGGCCATCTCGACGACACCGATCGCGCCCAGGATCCGGACCTCCCGCACGCCCGGCAGCGACCGGGCGGGGGCCAGCCCGGCGCGCAGCCCGGCGGCGACGTCCTTCACCTCGCGCCGCCAGTCGCGTTCGAGCAGCAGCGACACCGAGGCGTGGGCGACGGCGGCGGCGAGCGGGTTGCCCATGAACGTCGGCCCGTGCATGAGCACCCCGGCCTCGCCGTCGGTGATGCCGCGGGCCACCCGGGTGCTGCACAGGGTCGCGGCCATCGTCAGGTAGCCGCCGGTCAGCGCCTTGCCGACGCACATCACGTCCGGGGCGACGGCGGCGTGGTCGGCGGCGAACAGCTCGCCGGTGCGGCCGAAGCCGGTGGCGATCTCGTCGAACACGAGCAGCACGTCGTGGGCGTGGCACAGCTCGCGCAGCACGTGCAGGTAGCGGGGGTCGTGGAAGCGCATCCCCCCGGCGCCCTGCACCACCGGCTCGACGACCACCGCGGCCAGCTCGTCGGCGTGGGTCTCGACGAGCTCGGCGAGGTGGGCGACGTAGTCGTGGGTGAAGTCCTCGGGCGGGGCGTCGGCGAACACCTGCTGCGGGAGGACGTCGGACCAGAGCGAGTGCATGCCGCCGTCGGGGTCGCAGACGCTCATCGCGCCGAAGGTGTCGCCGTGGTAGCCGCGCCGCCACGTCATCAGCCGGTGCTTGCCGGGGCGGCCGCGGGACCGCCAGTACTGCAGGCACATCTTGATGGCGACCTCGACCGACACCGATCCGGAGTCGGCCAGGAACACGTGCTCCAGCCCCTCCGGGCTGACGTCCACGAGCAGCCGGGCCAGGTCGACGGCCGGGCCGTGGGTCAGACCGCCGAACATCACGTGGCTCATCCGGCCGAGCTGGTCGCGCACCGCCGCGTCGAGCCGCGGGTGGCGGTAGCCGTGGATGGCCGACCACCACGACGACATCCCGTCGACGAGCTCACGGCCGTCGGGCAGCCTCAGCCGCACCCCCTGCGCGGACTCCACGACGATCGGCGCCCGGGTCGCCGGCATCGGCGCGTAGGGGTGCCAGACGTGGTCCCGGTCGGTGGCGAGCAGTGCCCCCGTGTCGAGCGGGGATCCGGAGAGGGTCGGGTCCGGGACACGCCCGGGGCCTGCGGTGGTCACGGACGCCCACGCTAGTGCCGACCCTCTACGCTGGCCCGACCATGGCCACGCCCGACTCCGTGTACGAGCCGGAGGGGCCCGACGGGTCGGCCCTGCGCCGTCGCGAGCTCGGGCAGACCTCCGCACGATCGTTGCTGCTCACCGTGCTGGGCGAGTTCGTCCTCCCGGCCGGGGAACCGGTCTGGACCCGGGCCCTGCTCGACGTGCTGGGCGCGCTCGGGGTGGAGGCCAAGTCGGCCCGCCAGGCGCTGGCCCGCACCGCGGGCGAGGGCCTGCTGACCTCCGACCGCGACGGCCGCCGGGTCCGCTGGTCGCTCACCCCCGCCGGGTCGGAGCTGCTGTCCGACGGCGCCGCCCGCATCTACGGCTTCGGCCGTCCGACGACCGGCTGGGACGGCCGCTGGCTGGTCCTGCTCGCCTCGGTCCCGGAGTCGCGCCGACGCCTGCGCCACCGGCTGCGCACCCGGCTGGCCTGGGCCGGGCTGGGCTCCCCCGCCCCCGGGGTGTGGGTCAGTCCCGACCCCGGCAAGGAGGCCCGCGTCGCGGCGGTGCTCGACGAGCTCGACCTCGCCGGGTCCGGGTACTCTTTCGTCGGGCACTACGGCGGCATCGGCCGCGCCGACGACATCGTGGCCCAGGCCTGGGACCTCGACGTCGTGGAACGGGCCTACTCGGAGTTCCTCGACGAGTTCGGCCCCCACCTCGACGCGGTCTCCGCCGCGTCCTGCGCGGCCGCCGCCACCTCGGCCCCGGGCGCCGCCGGGCCCGCCACCGACGACGGCGGCGACGGCGACGGCGACGTCCTGGCCCGCCAGGTCCGCCTGGTCCACGCCTGGCGACGGTTCCCGTTCCTGGACCCCGAGCTGCCCGCCGAGCTGCTGCCCGAGCAGTGGGCCGGGTCCCGCGCGGCGGAGCTGTTCACCACGCTGCACGAGCGCTGGGACGCCCCCGCCCGCGCCGCCTGGGCCGACCTGGCCCGCCGGGCCTGAGCCCTGCCCACCGCGACACCCCGCCGCACCCGGGCCGCCCGTCGCGCGCCGGCGGCACGGACCGGTCGGCGCCGCACCCACACCCGTGGCCCGGTGTCCGCACCCGTGGCACGGGTGTGGACGCCCGGGGAGGGGTGTGGGCGGTCAGCCGCCGAGGCAGCCGGGGCCGAGCAGGGCCTTCAGGTCCCCCATCAGCGCCGAGGTGTGCATGACCTTGAGCGAGTCGTCCAGCCGCAGGGCGGTCATCTTGGTGCCGTAGACCAGGGTCAGGTGCACCTCGGAGGTACCGGGGTGGTGGGTCAGCACCTCCTTGAGCTTCGCGACGCGCTCGGGGGTGCACTGGTCGGTGCGCAGGCTGACGCGGATCGGCAGCCCGGCCTCGCCGGTGGCCAGCTCGGGCACCGCGAGGTCGTTCGCGATCAGCGAGACGCGGTCGTCGCGCTTGTTGACCCGCGCCTTGACCAGCACGATCGCGTCCTCGGCGACGTCGACGCCGACCACCTGGTACGCCCGCGGGAAGAACAGCACCTCGATGCCGCCGGCGAGGTCCTCGATCTGCGCCGACGCCCACGGCTCGCCGTTCTTGTTCACCCGGCGGTTGACGTTGGCGAGGATGCCGCCGACCGTGACCTGCGCACCCTCGGCGACCGAGCCCTCGACGATGTCGGCGATCGAGGTGTCGGACTTCGCGGCGAGCGCCTGCTCGAGGCCCTGCAACGGGTGCCCGGACACGTAGAGGCCGAGCATCTCCCGCTCGACGGCGAGCTTGTGCTTGGTGTCCCACTCCTCGTCGGGCACCTTCACGTCGAAGATGCCACCGAGACCGCCGTCGTCGCCCTCGCCCGGCCCGTCCAGCGAGCCGAACAGGTCGAACTGGCCCATCGAGGCGGCCTTCTTGGTGCTCATCACCGCGTCGATGGCGTCGGCGTGCACGAGCAGCAGGCCCTTGCGGGAGTGGCCGAGCGAGTCGAACGCGCCCGCCTTGATCAGCGACTCGACGACCTTCTTGTTGCAGACGACCGCGTCGACCTTGCGCAGGAAGTCGGAGAAGTCGACGAAGTTCCCCTTCTCCCGCCGCGCGGCGACGATCGCGTCGACGACGTTGTGCCCGACGTTGCGGATGCCGCCGAGGCCGAAACGGATGTCGTCGCCGACCGGGGCGAAGTTGCGCACCGAGTCGTTGACGTCGGGCGGGAGGACCGTGATGCCCATCCGGCGGCACTCCGCCAGGTAGACCGCGGCCTTGTCCTTGTCGTCGCGCACCGAGGTGAGCACGCCGGCCATGTACTCGGCCGGGTAGTTCGCCTTGAGGTAGGCCGTCCAGTACGACACCACGCCGTAGGCGGCGGAGTGGGCGCGGTTGAAGGCGTAGTCGGAGAACGGGAGCAGGATGTCCCAGAGCGTCTTGACCGCGGCCGCGGAGTAGCCGTTGTCCTTCATGCCCTGGGCGAAGCCGGCGTACTCCTTGTCCAGGATCTCCTTCTTCTTCTTGCCCATCGCGCGGCGGAGCAGGTCCGCCTGGCCGAGCGTGTAGCCCGCCAGCACCTGCGCGATGGACATGACCTGTTCCTGGTACACGATCAGGCCGAAGGTCTCACCGAGGACGTCCTTGAGCGGCTCGGCCAGCTCCGGGTGGATCGGCGTGATCTCCTGCCGGCCGTTCTTGCGGTCGGCGTAGTCGTTGTGCGCGTTCGCACCCATCGGGCCCGGGCGGTACAGCGCGCCGACCGCGGAGATGTGCTCGAACTCGCTGGGCGCCATGCGGCGGAGCAGGTCCCGCATCGGGCCGCCGTCGAGCTGGAACACGCCGAGGGTGTCGCCGCGGGAGAGCAGCTCGTAGGTCTTCCGGTCGTCGAGCTCGACCTTGTCCAGGTCGACGGCGGGCTTGCCGTTGAGCTCGATGTTCTCCAGGGCGTCGTCGAGGATGGTGAGGTTGCGCAGCCCCAGGAAGTCCATCTTCAGCAGGCCGATGGTCTCGCAGACGCCCATGTCGAACTGCGTGATGATCGCGCCGTCGGACTCGCGGCGCTGGATCGGGATCACGTCGATCAACGGCGTCGAGGACATGATCACGCCCGCGGCGTGCACACCCCACTGCCGCTTCAGTCCCTCGAGGCCCCGCGCGGTGTCGATGATCTCCTTGACCTGCGGGTCCGCCTCGTAGAGGGCGCGGACCTCGGTCGCCTCGGAGTACCGCTTGTGCGACGGGTCGAAGATGCCCGACAGCGGGATGTCCTTGCCCATCACCGCGGGCGGCATGGCCTTGGAGATGCGGTCGGCGACGGAGTAGCCGGGCTGGCCGTAGAGCACCCGCGCCGAGTCCTTGATCGCGGCCTTCGCCTTGATCGTGGAGTAGGTGATGATCTGCGCGATCCGGTCCTCGCCGTACTTCTCGGTGACGTAGCGGATCATCTCGCCGCGCCGGCGCTCGTCGAAGTCCATGTCGATGTCGGGCATCGAGACGCGGTCGGGGTTGAGGAACCGCTCGAAGATCAGCTTGTGCCGGATCGGGTCGAGGTCGGTGATGCCCAGGACGTAGGCGACCAGCGAGCCCGCCGCCGAGCCACGGCCGGGGCCGCAGCGGATGCCGACGGACTTGGCGTGCTGGATGAGGTCCGCGGTCACCAGGAAGTAGCCGGGGTAGCCCATCTTGATGATGACGCCGACCTCGTAGTTGGCCTGCTGCCGGTACTTCTCGGTGACGCCGTCGGGGAACCGCATGTGCAGTCCCCGCTCGACCTCCTTGATCAGCCAGGACTCCTCGGTCTCCCCCTCGGGGACGGGCGCCTTGGGCTGGAGGTCCTGGCCGGTGGTGAAGTCGATGTTGCAGCGCTCGGCGACGAGCAGCGTGTTGTCGCAGGCCTCGGGGTGGATCGGGTCCCAGAGCTGGCGCATCTCGGCGGCGGACTTGAGGTAGAAGTCCTGCGCGTCGAACTTGAACCGGTTCGGGTCCGCGAGGGTCTTGCCGGTCTGGACGCACAGGAGCACCTCGTGCGCCTTGGTGTCGTCCGGGTAGGTGTAGTGCAGGTCGTTCGTCGCGAGGCCGGGCAGGTCGAGCTTGTCCTTGAGCCGGAACAGGTCCTCCTGGACCCGCTTCTCGATCTCGATGCCGTGGTCCATCAGCTCCAGGAAGAAGTTGTCCTTCCCGAAGATGTCGCGGTAGTCGCTCGCGGCCTGGCAGGCCGCGTCGAAGTCGTGCTGCTGGAGCAGGCGCGCGACCTCGCCGGACGGGCAGCCCGTCGTCGCGATCAGGCCCTTGCCGTACTTCTCCAGCAGCTCGCGGTCCATACGCGGCTTGTAGTAGTAGCCCTCGAGGCTGGCCAGCGAGGAGAGCCGGAAGAGGTTGTGCATCCCCTCCGTGTTCTCCGCGAGCAGCGTCATGTGGGTGTACATGAGGTCGGGGTTGTTCTCGCTGCCGTTGCCCAGCGCGGTGCGCTTGCGCTCGTGCCGCGACCCGGGCGCGAGGTAGCCCTCCATGCCGATGATCGGCTTGACGTCGTGCGCCTTCGCCTTGCGCCAGAACTCGAAGGCGCCGTAGACGTTGCCGTGGTCGGTCATCGCGATGGCCGGCATCTCGTGCTTGGCGGCCTCGGAGAACAGGTCGTCGAGCCGGGCGGCACCGTCCAGCATCGAGAACTCGGTGTGCGTGTGCAGATGGACGAAGGAGCGACTCCCGGATCCGGCACTGCCCATGTGTGTCCCGCGCTCCTCTCCCGCGCCGCTGGGACGGCGCGGACCTCCGCTGGTGCGCACGCCCGTCGGGGCGGACGTGCCGACACCGGGCCGGCGGCGCGGACGGGCAGGGGCATCGGCGCCGGTGCGCGGACCTGGCGGGGCCCGCTCGCCGGAGCCGGTGGACCCTGCGGGTCCGGGCCGACCGGATCGGTGAGGGCCCCAGCGTAACGGTGGGGTCCGACGGTTCCGGCGACGGCGGCCGGGCACGATCGGGCTCCGCGTGTCGGGCCTGCTCACCCCCTGTCCACCCCGGACGACGGCGTGTCGCGGACGGTCCGGCGGCGGGTTAGGGTCGGGCCACGATGCCCACCGCCCCCGAGCCGACGACGCCACCCGGCACCGTGGTGTTCGACCTCGGTGAGGTGCTGGTGCCGTCCGCGGGCCTGGAGCGCCGGCTGGCCGGGGTGTTCGCCGTTCCCGAACCCGTGCTGCGCGAGGCGTACTGGCGCCACCGCGCCCGGCACGACCTGGGCGACCCGCCGGACCGCTACTGGACCGCCGCCTGCGCCGACCTGGGCCTGGCACCCGAGCGCGCCCGGATCGACGCCGCCGAGCGGGTGGACGTCACGTTCTGGTCGACGCTGCCGCCGTCGTCGTCGATGCTGATCGCCGACCTCGCGCGGGCCCGGGTGCGCCTCGCCGTGCTGTCCAACGCACCGCGCGGGCTGGCCTCCGCGGTGCGCGCCGCGGCCTGGAGCAGCCCGTTCGACCGGTTGCTGTTCTCCGCCGACGTGGGCGCCGCGAAACCGTCGCAGGACATCTTCCGGCGCGCCGACGTCGAGTTCGGCACCGCACCGGAGCAGGTGCTGTTCTTCGACGACCGCGTCGACAACGTCCGTGCCGCGTCCGCGCACGGCTGGGACGCCCACCGCTGGGAGGGCGCCGCCCGGGCCGTGCGGGTGCTGCGCGAGCGCGGGGTGCTGGGCTGACCGGTCCCCGGGACCAGCGGCAGCGACGGTCGTGCACTGCCGTGCACTGCGGTCAGGGGGTCCGCCGACCTCGGGCCCCGTCGGGCTCATGATCGGCACGCGTGCAGCGATCGGTGCCACGTCCGGCACCGATCACCTCCATCACGGCGATCATGGCCGGGCTGCCGGGCGGGGGACCGGCGCCGCGACCCCGTGATCGACGTCTGTGCAGCGATCGGTGCCACATCCGGCACCGATCGGCTCACTCGTGCTGATCATGGGCGGGCGGCCGGAGCGACCAGGGCCGCGCGACCGGACGGGGCCGGGCACGGGCGGGCGGTAGCCCGGGGGCCGCCCGGAGGCCGGGGGCCGGCCGGAGACCGCGAGGCCGGACGAGGTCCGCGGCCGGCCGGGCCCGGGTCGGACGAGGGCCGGGGTCTGACGAGGGCCGGGGCCTGACGAGGGCCGGGGGCTGACGAGGGCCGGGAACGCGGCTCGGGGACGCGCGCGGCTCAGGGGACGGGGCCGTCGTCGGGCGGCGGGCTCGCGGTGGTGGTCTGCTCGGGCAGCAGCGGCGACAGTGCGAGCTCCGGTGCGCCGGTCCCGGCCGGCGCGGCCTGGACGCCGCGCACGCCCGGGCGCGCGGCGAGCGCCTCGAGCCCGGCCCGGTCGGCGGTCACGACCAGCGCGACCACGCAGGCGCAGCCCGGGTCGGCGAGCGCGCGTCGCTCGGCCGCGGCCACGGCGGCCCGCCGGGTCAGTGCCGCGCGGGCCTCCGGGGTGGCCGCTCCCCCACCGTCGCGGACGGCGCGGTCGGCGTCGGCCTCGGCGGCGTGGGCGGCCCGCTCACGGGCGACGCCGAGCGCGGCCGCCGGGTCCCCGGTGCCGGTGACCGGCTCGAACCGCAGCGCGGTCTGCACCCGGTCGAACGGCACCCGGAACACCGCGGTCGTGGTCGTCGTGCCGGAGCCCGCGGCCGCGGCGTCGGACGGGGCCAGCGGGCGGGTGAACTGCACGAGCGCAGGCACGGACACCCCCGGTGCAGGCAGTGTCGCGGGCAGCCCGGCGAGGTAGCCGGCGACGTCCTGGCCGGGGTCGGGGCCCAGCCGCACCGACCCCGTCGCCGCCGGGGGCCCGGCCGGCGGACCGGACCCGGCGGCCCAGAGCGCACCGAGGAACACCACCGCCATCGCCGCGGCGATCCACGCCAGGGCCCGGGTGCTCAGACCGGTCACGCGTCAGTCCCGCAGGACGTCCAGCGCCGCGTCGAGGTCGGCCGGGTAGGGGCTGGTGAACTCGACGTGCCGCCCGTCGGCGGGGTGGGCGAACCCGAGCGTGCGGGCGTGCAGCCACTGCCGGGACAGCCCGACCCGCTTGGCCAGCGTCGGGTCGGCGCCGTAGGTGATGTCGCCGACGCAGGGGTGGCGCAGTGCGGAGAAGTGCACCCGGATCTGGTGGGTGCGCCCGGTCTCCAGGTGCACGTCGAGCAGGCTCGCCGAGCGGAACGCCTCGATGGTGTCGTAGTGGGTGACGCTGGGCTTGCCGCTCTGCATCACCGCGAACCGGTAGTCGTGGCGCGGGTGCCGGTCGATCGGGGCGTCGATCGTGCCCGACGACGGGTCCGGGTGCCCCTGCACGACGGCGTGGTAGCGCTTGTCGACGGTGCGTTCCTTGAAGGCCCGCTTGAGCTCGGTGTAGGCGTGCTCGGAGGTGGCGACGACCATCACCCCGGTGGTGCCGACGTCGAGCCGGTGCACGATGCCCTGCCGCTCGGCGGCGCCGGAGGTGGACAGCCGGAACCCGAGCGCGGCGAGCCCGCCGGTCACGGTCGGACCGGTCCAGCCCGGGGAGGCGTGCGCGGCCACCCCGACCGGCTTGTCGACGACGACTATGTCGTCGTCGGAGTGCAGCACCGTCAGGCCCGCGACGACCTCCGCCGGGCCCTCGATGACCGCGGGCGCCGGCGCGTCGGGCAGCTCGACCTCCAGCCAGGACCCGCCGGGCAGCCGGTCGGACTTGCCGGCCTCGCGGCCGTCGACCGAGATCCGGCCGGACTCGGCCAGGGTCGCGACGACGGTCCGGGACAGGCCCAGCAGCCGGGACAGCCCGGCGTCGATCCGCATGCCGTCCAGCCCGTCGGGCACCGGCATGCTGCGTACCTCACCCACGTTCGCGGCTCCCGTCGATCTCGATGCCGCGCACGGCCATCAGCACCAGCAGGATGCCGCCGCACACGATGCCGGTGTCGGCGATGTTGAACACGGGGAAGACGCTCCCGTCCGGGGAGAAGAAGGCCAGCATGTCCACGACGTGCCCGCGCATCGGTCCGGGTGCGCGGAAGAACCGGTCGACCAGGTTGCCCAGCGCGCCGCCGAGGACCAGGCCGAGGCCGATCGCCCAGCCGGTCGAGGCGAGCCGCCGCGCGATCCGGATGATCACGCCGACGACCACCACGGCGACGATCGTCAGCACCCAGGTGTAGCCGGTGGCCATGGACCAGGCGGCGCCCGGGTTGCGCAGCAGCGTGAGGTAGAAGAACCCGTCGATCACGGTGACCGGCCGCTGCCCCTCCAGCGTGGCGACGGCGGCGACCTTGGTGACGAGGTCGAGCGCCAGCCACACCGCGGCGATGCCCGCCAGCAGCGCCACACCGCGCCGTCGTACGGCGGGGTCGATCGGCGCGGTGGGGGGTGGGGGGTCGGCACTCACACCCGTGATTATGCGGGTCGCCCCGACACCGCCGACCGGCCGGTCAGCCCGCCCGCCCGCTCGGCCGGCCCCGGCCCTCGTGCCAGCGGACCAGCTTGCCGCCGCGGTCGACGTCGCGGATCCGCTGTTCGGTGTCCTCCCGGTTGTCCCGGGTACTGACGACGAGGAACTGGTCCCCCTCGCGCAGCCGGGTGTCCCCGCCCGGGGAGAACGCCTCGGCGTCGCGTACGACCAGGCTGACCGTGGCCCCGCGGGGCAGCCGCAGCTCGCGCAGGTAGACGCCGTGCAGCCGGGACCCGGGGGGCACCTTCACCTGCAGGAGCTCGGCGTCGACCTCGTCGAGCGGGGCGGCGTCGACCTCGACGCCGCGGGTGTCGGTGCGCGAGACCACCCCGAGCAGCCGCGCCACCCAGGGCAGGCTGGTGCCCTGGACCAGGGTGAGCAGCACGACCAGCACGAACACGACGTCGACCAGGCGTTGGTTCTGGCCGCCGCCCTCGGTGACCGCGACGAGGGCGAGCACGATCGGCACGGCTCCGCGCAGCCCCGCCCAGGACAGGAACGCCTGTTCGCGCCAGGGCACCCGGAACGGCAGTGCGGCGGCGGCCACCGACAGCGGCCGCGCGGCGAGCAGGACGACCGCCGCGCAGATCAGCGCGGGCACCACGGCGGCGGGCAGCCGCTCGGGCACCGCGTACAGGCCGAGCAGCACGAACAGCCCGATCTGGGCGATCCACCCGGTGCCCTCGGCGAAGGAGACGACACCGCTGCGGTGCGGCAGCCGGGAGTTGCCCAGCACCAGCGCGGCGCAGTAGGTGGCGAGCAACCCCGAGGCGTGCACACCCTGCCCGGCGGCGAAGGCCAGCAGGCAGGACGCGATCGCCGCGAGCGGGTACAGGCCGGTCGAGGGCAGCGCGGCGCGGCGCAGCGCCCAGGCCGCGCCCAGCCCGAGCAGCACACCGACGACGGCGCCCGCGACGAGCTCATAGACGACCAGCAGCGGCGTCGTCCAGCTGATGGCCTCGGTCCCGGCCAGGACGACGACGGCGATCACCACCGGCGCGTCGTTCATCCCGGACTCGAGCTCCAGGGTCCCGGCGAGGCGCTGCGGGACGGCGACCCCGCGCAGCACGGAGAACACCGCTGCGGCGTCGGTGGAGGACAGCACCGCGCCCCACAGCAGCGCGGTGCGCCACTCCAGGTCGAGCAGCAGGTGCAGCAGCCCGCCCGCGACGGCGATCGACACCAGCACCGACAGCGTCGACAGCAGCAGCCCGAGCCCGAGCGCGGGCCGCACCGCCGACCAGCGGGTGGTGAGCCCGCCCTCGGTGAGGATCAGCACGAGCGCGGTGAGGCCGAGGGACTCGGTGAGGCCGGTGTCGTCGAACCGGATGCCCAGCACGGACTCGCCGAGCAGCACGCCGATGCCCAGGTAGAGCAGCAGCGACGGCAGGCCGAGCCGCACCGAGACGCGCACCGCGAGCACGCCGAGCAGCAGCACCCCCGCGGAGATGCCGAGCAGCAGTTCCAGACTCACCGGGGCCCCCTGCTCAGGGCGACCAGGTCAGGGTGACGGCGTCGGTGCGCCGCGGCGGGAGGTCCACCAGCGCGGCGGCGACCGCCTCGACGCGGTCGGCGGGCAGGCAGAGCCGGCGGGTGACCCAGGCGGCGTCGTGCGGCAGGCGGGCCGCACGGGTCCAGGTCAGCACCTCCGGGTCGACGCCCTGCTGTTCGCGCAGCACCGCGACGGCGTCGTCGTGGGTCGCCGACGGCGGCCGGACCACGTCGTGGAAGCGCTCCCACAGCGGGTCCAGCCAGGCCAGCGGGTGCTCGGTCAGCATCTCGACCACGACGCCGCCGATCCCGCCGCGGGTGCGGACGGCGCCGGTCAGCGCGGCGAGGAACGGGGGCAGGTCGACGACGTTGTGCAGGACGTGGTGGCAGACGACGACGTCGTGCCGTCCGGCGTCCCCGGCCGCGTCGGGCCAGCTGCCGTGCACGGTGCCGTGGGGCAGGTCCCGGGCGCGGGCCGCCGCGGTGAACACCGCCAGCATGTCGGCCTGCCGGTCGACGCCGACCACCCGCGCCACCGGCGACGGCTCGGGCCACGCCGCGCCGAACGCGGCGTCCCCGCCCCCGCAGCCGACGTCGAGCACCGACGCCCCGGCGCAGGTCCACGCGGCGGCACGCTCGGCGATCGCCCGCGCCGCCCGGTGCGACGGCGTGTCGGCCGGCTCCGCGGGCGGGGTGAAGTCGGCGGGGTCGTGGGTCCACGGGTCGGCGGGGGCGTGCCGGAGGACGTGGTCGGGGATCCCGCGGCCGGTCTGGCGTTTCCGCCACCGTTCCGCCGCGTCACCCATGGGGTGAGGATAGGGCCCGGTGGTTCTGCGGAGTTGCGGCCGGTCCCGGTCGGCCAGACTGCCCCCGTGCCCGATCGACCCCGTCCGCCCCGGTGGTGGCTGCCGCTCGTCGTCGTCGTGGTCCTCCCGACCGCGCTGGTGCTGTGGTCGCAGCACGAGCCGCTGCCGTCGCCTGCCGAGGGCGCGGCGCTGCTGGTCGAGGCGGCGACGGGCCGGGAGCACTCCGGCGTCACCGCCGACTGCCGGGTCCTGGACGGTGACGACCCGGTCCTCGGCTGCCGGATGCGCGACGACGAGGGCCGCCACGGCTGGGGCACCGTGCGCGTCGACGGGACGCGGGTGGAGGGCGCCCGCGGGTCCACCCCGCAGGACGTCGTGCGGACCCGCTGGGACTTCCCGGTGTCCGCCGACGGCGTCGCGGAGCTGGACGTGGTCGTCCCCGGCCTCGGCCCCGGCCCGACCGGGACCGACACGCTGGCCGGGGTCCTGATGTTCGCCGTGCGCGACCCGCTGCGCGCCGCGGGCCACGACGCGGTGCTCCTGTCCCCGCGCTGCCCGCCGGTGGCCGAGGGCGCGACGGTCGTGTGCCGGGTCGACGGGGTCCCGGCGACCGTCGAGGTCACCCGGGTCTCCGGCGCCGACCACCGCGTCCGTCTCACGGTGACACCCCGCCCCTGAGCGGTGGTCGGCGCCGGTACCGGTCAGGCGCGGGCGACCGCGGCCGACAGCGTGACCGACGTGCCGTCGGGGCCGACGACCTGCCCGCTCGACGCGCCGTCCCCGGCGGCGCCGTAGGCGACCGAGGTCGCCAGCACCTCCCCGGCGACGAACGCCTCGTGGGTCCGGACGGCGTCGAGCACCGCGTCCGGACCGTCGAGGGTCAGCGCGATCCGGTCGGACACGTCCAGACCCGCGTCACGGCGGGCCTGCTGCACGACGCGCACGACGTCGCGGGCGGTGCCCTCCGCGGCCAGCTCCGGCGTCACCGTGGTGTCGAGGACGACGAGCCCCGCGTTCCCGGGCAGGGCCTGGGTCCGCTCCGGGTCGGCGGCGACGAGCTTCTCGGTGAACTCCCCCGGCTGCAGCGCGATCCCCGCGGCCACGACGGTGTCGCCCTCCTGGGACCACTCCCCCGCCTTGACCGCGCGGATGCAGGTCTGGACGTCCTTGCCCAGGCGCGGTCCGGCGACCCGGGCGTTGACGGCGATCTCGAACCGGCCGTGCGTGGCGACGTCGTCGGTCAGCTCGACCGAGCGGACGTTGACCTCGTCGGCGAGCAGCCCGGTGAAGTCCTCCAGCGCCGTGGCGTCGCCGGCGGCGACGGTCAGCGCGGGCAGCGGCTGGCGCACCCGCACCTTCGCGGACTTGCGCAGCGACAGCGCCGCGCTCGCGACCTGCCGGATCCGGTCCATCCCGGCGACGAGACCGGCGTCGTGCGGCAGCCCGGCTCCGGCCTCACGGTGCGAGACCGAGGCGTCCGACCCGGCGGGCCAGTCGGTGAGGTGCACCGACCGCTCCCCCGTGAGACCGCGCCAGATGGCCTCGGTGGTCAGCGGCAGCAGCGGCGCCGCGACCCGGCAGGTCACCTCCAGCACGGTGTGCAGGGTGTCGACGGCGTCCTGGCGCACGGCCGGGTCCCCGGACCAGAACCGCTCGCGGGAGCGGCGGACGTACCAGTTGGTCAGCGTCTCGGCGTGGTCGCGGATCCGCTCGCAGGCCCCGGCGATGTCGTAGGCGTCCATGGCCGCGGTGACGCCGTCGACGAGGTCGGCGGTCTTGGCCAGCACGTACCGGTCGAGGACGTGCGGGCTGTCGGTGCGGAACGTGCCGCGCTCCCCGCCCGCGTAGAGCGACAGGAAGTACCAGGTGTTCCACAGCGGCAGGATCGCCTGGCGGACGCCCTCGCGGATGCCCTGCTCGGTGACGACGAGGTTGCCGCCGCGCAGGATCGGGCTCGCCATGAGGAACCACCGCATGGCGTCGCTGCCGTCGCGGTCGAAGACCTCGTTGACGTCGGGGTAGTTCTTGCGCGACTTGGACATCTTCGCGCCGTCGTCGCCCAGGACGATGCCGTGCGCGACGCAGTTGCGGAACGCGGGCCGGTCGAACAGGGCGGTGGCCAGCACGTGCAGCGTGTAGAACCAGCCGCGGGTCTGGCCGTTGTACTCGACGATGAAGTCGCCCGGGTAGTGGTGCTCGAACCAGTCGCGGTTCTCGAACGGGTAGTGGACCTGCGCGAACGGCATCGAGCCGGACTCGAACCAGCAGTCGAGCACCTCCGGCACCCGGCGCATGGTCGAGCGCCCGGTCGGGTCGTCCGGGTTGGGCCGGGTCAGCTGGTCGACGTACGGCCGGTGCAGGTCGGTCGGGCGCACGCCGAAGTCGCGCTCGATCTCGTCGAGCGAGCCGTAGACGTCGGTGCGCGGGTAGCGCGGGTCGTCGGACTGCCACACCGGGATCGGGCTGCCCCAGTAGCGGTTGCGGGAGATGCCCCAGTCGCGGGCACCCTCGAGCCACTTGCCGAACTGGCCGTCGCGCACGTGCGCGGGCGTCCAGTCGATCTCCTGGTTGAGCTCGACCATCCGGTCCCGGAACCGGGTGACGCGCACGAACCAGGAGTCGACGGCGCGCTGGATCAGCGCGTTGCCGCAGCGCCAGCAGTGCGGGTACGGGTGGTCGTAGGTCTCGTGGCGCAGCAGGACGCCCTGCGCGTGCGCGTTGCCGTCCTTCAGGTCGCGGATGACCTGCGGGTTCGCGTCGAACACCTGCATGCCGGCGTACGGCGGGACCTCGGTGGTGAACTCGCCGCGGGAGTCGACCGGGTTGACGACCTCGATGCCGGCCGCGTCGGTGACCTCCTTGTCCTCCTCACCGAAGGCGGGGGCGATGTGGACCAGCCCGGTGCCGTCCTCGGTGGTGACGTAGTCCGCGGCGAGCACGCGGTGGGCGTTCTCGCGGCCGGTGAAGAAGTCGAACGGCGGGGTGTAGCTCGCGCCGAGCAGGTCGGACCCCGTCACCCGCGCCAGCACCGGCGGCTCCTCCCCCAGCTCGCGGGCGTACGCGGCGACCCGGGCCTCCGCGAGCAGCCAGCGCTCGGAGTTCGCCTCCACCACCACGTAGTCGACGTCGGGGTGCACGGCCACGGCGAGGTTCGACGGCAGGGTCCACGGAGTGGTCGTCCAGACCACGGCGAGGGCGCCGTCGGTCTCCGGGCGGTCCGGCGTCGACAGGCGCAGCCCGACGGTGACCGCAGGGTCCTGCCGGTCGGTGTAGACGTCGTCCATCTTGGTCTCGGTGGCGCTCAGCGGCGTCTCGCAGCGCCAGCAGTACCAGAGCACCCGGAAGCCGGAGTAGACGAGACCCTTGTCCCACAGCGACTTGAACGCCCAGAGGACGGACTCCATGTAGTCCAGGTCCAGGGTCTTGTAGTCGTTGTCGAAGTCGACCCAGCGGGCCTGGCGGGTCACGTAGTCGCGCCACTCGCCGGTGTAGCGCAGCACGGACGTGCGGCACGCCTCGTTGAACGCGGCGACGCCCATCTCGTCGATCTCGGACTTGTGCTTGATGCCGAGCTGGTTCTCGGTCTCGACCTCGGCGGGCAGGCCGTGGGTGTCCCAGCCGAAGCGGCGCTCGACTCGGTGGCCGCGCATGGTGCGGTACCGCGGGACGACGTCCTTGACGTAGCCGGTCAGCAGGTGGCCGTAGTGCGGCAGGCCGTTGGCGAAGGGCGGGCCGTCGTAGAAGACGTACTCGTCGGCCCCGTTCTCACCGGCGGGGCGCCGGTCGACCGACGCGCGGAAGGTGTCGTCGGTGTCCCACGACGCGAGCACGTCCTGCTCGAGCGTCGGGAACGACGGGTGCGCCGGGACGTCGGGATAGCCGCTCACGTGTGTCGCTCCTCGTGCGTGCTCTCGCTTCGCACGGGGACGACGACGGCTCTGGAGAGCCGGGCCGCGGTACCACCCCGCTTGCCCGTGCACGGGTGCACGGGCCTCTCGTTCGACGGCGATGACGGGCCGCACCCGTCCGGTTCTACTCCGGCCCGGGGCCGTTTCTTCCGGAGGCTCCCCGGTGATGGCCGGATCGGTGCCTGTGGAACCAGGGTAGCGCGCGACCGCGCCCCGTTATTCCGTGGGGCGCGCCGCGCTGCTGGTCAGCGGGCCTGGGCGGGGTGACGGTCGCCGAGGGTCCGGTTCGGTGCGCACCAGCCGCACGGGGTGAACCCGAGCTCGACGGCCTCGCTGACCGGCAGCGGGATCACCGGGCGACCGGTGAGGGCGCGGCAGGTCTGCACGTGGTACCGGGGGTGTTCGTCGATGACGAGCACCTCGTCGGGGAGGCGCGCGGCGAGTGCGGCGAGGGTCGGGTCGCGCGGCTCCTCCGGGGAGTCGCCGTCGGTCCCGGTCGGCGCGTCGGCCCCGACGGCGTCGGCCGGGGTGCCGTTCGTGTCCACGCCGGCTCCGGCGGGCGTGCCCGCCGGTGTCCCGGCCCGGTCGTCGTCGGCCGGGGCCTTGGATCCGGCGGCCGCGGCGCCCACGGGGGCAGCGGCGTCGGGAAGGCCTGCGCCGGACGGGCCGCCCGCTCCGACCGGTCCGCCGGGGCTGCCCGCGTCCGGATCGCCGGGTGCGCCCGCGGCGCGGGTCGCCGTGGTGGCGTCGGCCGCTCCGGGGGTGCGGGTCGCAATGGTCGCGTCCGCCGCCCCCGGGACGTGGTCCGCCGTGGTGGCGTCCGCCGCTCCCGGAGCGCCGTTCACGGTGGTCGTGTCCGCCGTTCCCGGGGTACGGGTCGCGGTGGTCGCGTCGGAGGGGCCGGACCGGCCCTCCGTGCTGTCCGGCCGGTCGGATCCGGCGGCGGGCGGGGTGCCCGTGCCGGCATCTCCCGTGCCGTCGGCGCCCGAGCCGGTGCCCGACCCCGAGCCGAAGCCCGGGTCGTCGGCACCGTCGTGGGCACCGGAACGTGCTGCCGGGTCCGAGCCCGACCCGCCGTCGCGGCCGGCTGCCACGGCACCGGCCGTCCCGGCGGCGACCGCGCCTGCGGCTGCCGCCGTCACGGCCGACGTCGTGCCGGCGGCGCCGGTTCCGGTCGGCCGCGAGTCCGTCGCCCGCGTCGTCGCCTCGGCGGGCGGTTCCGCGGTGCCGGGTTCGCCGGGGCCGGACCGTGCCGGGTCGCCGCCACGACCCGCACCGTCCTCCCCGTCCGGTCCCGCCGGGGCGCCCGCGTGCGACGCGGCCACCCCACTCGGGTCGGCCGCGTCCCCGGCACCGGATTCGGTCACCGTGCGTGACGAAAGTCCACCCGATCGAGATGCGCCGGGCGGTCCCTCCGCAGAGCCGGACGGCCTGACAACCGGCATCTGGATGGTCTGGTCGGTCGCGTTCTGCGCCGCCTCGGGCGTACCCGAGGCCGCGCCGCTGTCCGGCCGGACGACCGGCAGGACCTGCGTCGCGGGCTCCATGTCGGCGCCGTAGCGCGCCTCCATGTCGGCCCGGTCGGCCCGGTCCGGCGCCGCGGGGGCACCGGTGCCACGACCGGAGGCGTCGGCCTCCGCCCGGTCACCTGCCCTCACCGCGGCACGGGTCTGCCACCAGTCGTAGGCGAGCACCAGGCCCGCGATCAGACTGATGACCACCGATGTCCACGCCAGTGCCACCACGTGCAGGAACCATCCTGCGAGCAGCAGCACCAACGCGATGACCACGAGGATCAGGACCAGCACCAGCATCGGCGAACTCCGTCGGTCGGCAGCGGCACCTGTCCGCTACCCGGTCGTCGTCGGTCGTCCCCGGCACCTCGGAGGCGCCGTGGGGCGGTCAGCTCCCGGTGTCGGCCCGCTGGCCGTACCCGGAGGCGGCGTACCCGCCGTTCGAGCCCGACCTGGTGGCACCGGTGCCGTCCGACGGGGCAGCCGAACCGCGACCCTCCAGGTCACGCAGCTGCGACTCCAGGTAGGTCTTCAGACGGGTGCGGTACTCCCGCTCGAAGGTCCGGAGCTCGTCGATCTTCTTCTCCAGAACGGACTTGTCGCGCTGGATGGCGCCCATGATCTCGTTCTGCTTGCGCTCGGCCTCACTGACCAGGCCGGACGCCTTCTCGCGCGACTGGCGCTCGAGCGTCTCGGCCCGCGTGC
This sequence comes from Pseudonocardia sp. 2-7, assembly GCF_056341085.1. Taxonomy (NCBI): domain Bacteria; kingdom Bacillati; phylum Actinomycetota; class Actinomycetes; order Pseudonocardiales; family Pseudonocardiaceae; genus Pseudonocardia; species Pseudonocardia sp. 2-7. The sequence goes on along the minus strand of NZ_CP094507.1, from coordinate 2,083,539 downwards.
GGGCGTCGTTGAGCATGGTCTCGGCACGCGAGCGCGCGTCGTTGACCAGGCCGTCGGCCTTCGTCCGGGCGTCCGACAGGAGCTGCTCGGACTTGTTCCGGGCGTCCGACAGCATCGTGTCGGCCTCGTTCTTGGCCTCCGCGGTCAGGCGGTCCGCCATCTCCTGGGCGAGGCCCAGGACCTTGGCGGCCTGCACGTGGTGGTCACCGCCGTCGGCATCGGCGGGGCCGGCACCGGCCAGCTGCGGAGCGGGAGCACCCGCACCACGGCCCATCGGCGACGGGGAGGCGGCCAGGGCCTGGGTCTGCGCCGGAGCCGGCTGGCTCCGTGCCTCCTCCAGGTCGGCCTCGGCATCGCCGAGACGCTGCTCCAGCTGCGCGACCTGGTCGCGCAGGTCGTCGTTCTCCCCGATCAGCCGGGCCAGTTCGGCCTCGACCAGATCGAGGAAGGCGTCGACCTCGTCCTCGTTGTAACCCCGCTTCCCGATCGGGGGTTTGCTGAACGCGACGTTATGAACGTCGGCGGGCGTCAGCGGCATCGGATCACCTCATGCGGTCCTCGGCGGCACTCCCGGGTGACTGGGGCTCATCCCAGGAGCTGTGATCTGACGGCGCTCATCGAGATGAACACCACCAGCAACAGAACCATAATCGACAGGTCCAGTCCTACGCCTCCGATACGGACCACGGGGATCACTCTCCGCAGCAACTTGACCGGAGGGTCGGTCACGGTGAAGACGACCTCGAGCGCCACGGCGGGCGCTCCGGCGGGTCGCCACTGGCGCGCGAACGACCGGACCATCTCGACGACGATGCGGGCCGCGAGCAGCAGCCAGAAGAAGAACAGGACGTAATAGATCAGCGTCAGGATCGGGTCGGCCACGACTCAATCCTGTCGGAAAGCTCCGCGCTCGGCGAGCCTCCGCGCGTCGTCCGCGGAGACCTCGACGTCGGCCGGCGTGAGAAGGAACACCCGATCGGTGACCTTGTCGATGCTCCCGCGCAGGGCGAACGCCAGGCCCGCGGCGAAGTCCACCAGGCGTTTCGCTGCCGCGCCGTCCAGATCCGTGAGGTTCATGATGACGGGCACACCGTCGCGGTAGCGCTCGCCGATGGTGCGGGCCTCGTTGTAGCTGCGGGGGTGCAGCGTCGTGATCGACGCCGGTCCCGCGGCCGCCCGGTCGCGCTGCTCCGGCACCGGCGCGGGGGCCACGACGGGCTCGTTCCGCTCCTCGCGTGCCGGACCCCGGAGGGTCTCCGGGTCCATCGCCAGCGCCCCGCGGACGGCCGCTCCGGGGCCGCCTCCGAGGGGAGTGGGAAGGTTCCCGCGCTCCGGGACCAGCCCGAGCGTCTCCCGCTCGCCGCGCGGATCCTGCCGCACGGCGCGCGCCGGACGGAGGGTCTCCCGCGCCGGGCGGGCGCCCCAACCGTCCTCGTAGCGGACCGCGGTCTCGTAGCGGTCGCCGTCGTAGGACGCCTGGTCGGCGAACCGACCGGCCCCGGCGGACCAACGGTCACCGCGCGGGCCGGCGTGGTGCTCGTGGCCGCCCCGGTAGTGATCCGGTTCGTCCACATAGTCCATCTCGTCGGCCGGGACCATGCCGAAGTACGCCTTCAGCCGGTACATCGCGCTCATCCGCTGTCCCCTCGCAGTACTGCTCGACTCCGTACGCGTCCCAACCGCACGCGCACCCCGCGTTCTGGCGACGGTCTCGCCGACGGTGCGGTCTCCGCCACCTGCTCAGTACCCACACCCACCAGCGATTACTCGGAGGCTATCCGCCGATCCCCCACAAGGGCCGTACCGACACGCACCACCGTCGATCCGTGACCGATCGCCGACTCCAGGTCCCCGCTCATCCCGGCGGACAGGACCGTCGCCCCGGGGTGCCGCCCGACGGTCTCCCGGTGCGCCTCGGCGATCCGCTCGAACGCCGCATCGGGCTCCCAGCCCAGCGGCGCGACGGCCATCAGCCCGGCCAGTTCCAGCCCCGGCAGCTCCGTGACCAGGTCCGTCAGCTCGACGAGCCCCTCCGGGGCGACGCCGCCGCGGTCGGCGTCGCCGTCGACGCTGTACTGCACGAGCACCGGCAGCGGGCCGCCGCGCTCCCCCGCGTCGCGGGCCTTCGCGACCTCCTTGTCGATCGCGCGGGCCAGCCGGGGCGAGTCGACGGAGTCGATCCGTGTCACCCACGGGAGCACCGTCCGTACCTTGTTCCGCTGCAGCCCGCCGACGAAGAACCAGTCCGGGGAGGCGTCCGGGCGCAGCGCCCGGACCTCGTCCACCTTGGACGCCGCCTCCTGCGCGCGGTTCTCGGCGAAGGCGTCCAGCCCGAGGTCGACCAGCGCGGCCACGTCGGCGGCCGGGATCGTCTTGGTGACGGCGAGCAGCCCGACCTCGGAGGGGTCGCGGCCGGCGGCGCGGCAGGCCTCGGCCACCCGCTCGCGGACGGCGGCCAGTCGGTCGGTCAGTTCGCCGACGCGGTCGGCGGTGGGGGTGCGGGGATCGGACACGGCGTCCATCGTTCCCGCCCGCGGGGGCGCCCGCGAGCCCCGCGTGGCGTGGATCGCCGGACCGGGCCGCCGGTCAGCGCGGGTCGAGCCAGGTGATCCCGGCCTGGCGGCCGCAGCGGCCGTCGCGGCGGTGGCTGAACAGGTCCGGGTCCTCGACGGTGCAGCGCGGGTCGGTCGCGACCTTCGTGACGCCGAGGTCGGCGAGGCGGCGGGTGAGCCCGGCGCGCAGGTCCAGGCCGGCGGTGCCGGTGCGGGTGGTGGACGCGCTGCCCGGCAGCGCGGCGTCGACCTCGGCGCGCATGGCCGGGGGCACCTCGTAGCAGCGGCCGCAGACCGACGGCCCGAGCAGGACCTCCAGCCGTGCGGGCTGCGCGCCCAGTGCGGTCATCTCGGTCACGACGGCGTCGACGACGCCCGCGGCCGCGCCGACGCGGCCCGCGTGGGCGGCCCCGACGACGCCGGCGACCGGGTCGCCGAGCAGCACCGGTACGCAGTCGGCCGCGAGCACCGCGACGCCGAGCAGCGGCACGTCGGTGACGACGGCGTCGACGTCGGCGATGTCCGGGGCGACACCACCGGTGCCGGGGCGGGCCCGCGGGGGCTCGCGCAGCACGGCGACGTCGCGGCCGTGGACCTGGTTCAGGAACACCAGTCCGGACAGGCCGAGCTCACGCACGACGCGGGCCCGGTTCCCGGTCACCGCGGCCGGGTCGTCCCCGACCCCCGACGACAGGTTGAACGAGGTGAACGGGCCCTCGGACCGGCCACCGGCCCGGGTGGTGGTGACCCGGCGGATCCGCGCGCGGCGGGTGCCGCCCGCGCGGGCCGCCGTGGCCGGCATCGGTGAGTCCGGCACGCGGGTCAGCGCCGCATGAACGGCGGGACGTCCACCTCGTCCTCGACCGGCTCGGCCGGACGCGCCGCGGGGTTCCCGCCGACGGTCCCGTGCTGGGCCGGGGCCGACGTCGGCGAGGCCGGCGCGGACATCGGACCGCTCGGGACGGACGCGCCGTCGCCGCCGTGGTGCTGGGTGTCGCCCTGGCGCGGGGCCGGGGCGGTGGGCTGCGCGGGCGGCAGCGTCCCGGTGCGCTCGGGGGCCTGCGCCGTGGCGGGCAGGTGCGGCGCCGACGGGGTGGTCGCGGTCGTCGCGGCCCAGCGGGACTGGCCCTGCGGCTGCTGGCCCTGCGGCTGCTGGCCCTGGTGCTGCTGGGTGTGGTGCTGCTGGGTCTGCTCGGCCTGCTGCGGCGCCGCGGGCGGCGCGGCCTGCGGTGCGGGCTCGGCGGACGTCCGGGTGCCGCGGGCGAACACGGCGGGCTCGAGCTTCTTGTGGGTCGGCGTGCCGCCCTCGAAGCCGGCCGCTATCACGGTGACCCGCACCTCGTCACCGAGCGAGTCGTCGATCACGGTGCCGAAGATGATGTTCGCCTCGGGGTGCGCGGCCTCCTGGACCAGCGACGCCGCCTCGTGGATCTCGAACAGACCGAGGTCCGAGCCGCCCGCGATCGACAGCAGCACGCCCTGCGCGCCGTCCATCGACGCCTCGAGCAGCGGCGAGTTGATCGCCTTCTCGGCGGCCTGCACCGCGCGGCCCTCGCCGCGTGCGGACCCTATTCCCATCAGCGCCGACCCGGCCCCGGACATGACCGACTTGACGTCGGCGAAGTCGAGGTTGATCAGGCCGGGGGTGGTGATCAGGTTGGTGATGCCCTGGACACCGGAGAGGAGCACCTCGTCGGCGGAGCGGAAGGCGTCCATCAGCGAGACGCCGACGTCGCCGAGCTGCAGGAGCCGGTCGTTCGGGATGACGATGAGGGTGTCGCACTCGTTGCGGAGCGCCTGGATGCCCTCCTCGGCCTGCCCGGCGCGGCGGCGCCCCTCGAAGGTGAACGGGCGGGTGACGACACCGATGGTCAGCGCGCCGAGCTTGCGGGCGATCGACGCGACGACGGGTGCGCCGCCGGTGCCGGTGCCGCCGCCCTCGCCCGCGGTGACGAAGACCATGTCGGCCCCCTTGAGGACCTCCTCGATCTCCTCGGCGTGGTCCTCGGCGGCCTTGCCCCCGACCTCGGGGTTGGCGCCGGCACCGAGGCCGCGGGTCAGCTCACGACCGATGTCGAGCTTCACGTCGGCGTCGGACATGAGGAGGGCCTGGGCGTCGGTGTTCACCGCGATGAACTCGACGCCCTTGAGGCCGACCTCGATCATCCGGTTGACGGCGTTGACGCCGCCGCCACCGATGCCGACCACCTTGATCACTGCCAGGTAGTTGTGCGGGGGCGTCATGCGCGGCACCTTCCAGTCGCTCGGGGTCCGGGGTTCGGGTGGGTCAAGCTCCGGGTGCCCCGGGCCTTCGGGTGCGCACGCTAAGTGGAGTGCGGTGCCCGGGTCCAGCAGGCGCGCCGCACGACGACAACACCCCGCCCGGGTGGTTCGACCTCGCCGCCGGTGGAAACCCGCACGGTCGTCGGACGGTCACCCACCGCGACGATCTGGCCGGGTGCGGCGGGTCAGCGCTGCCGGACGGTGACCAGCGACGGGCTGGAGACGTCGTAGACGGCGCCCTCGCGCTGCAGCACCGGTCCGAGGACCCGGGCCCGGGCGGCGGTCCGGTCGGTGTCCGGCCACGGGCCCCACAGGACCCGCCGGTCCTCGGTGAGCCCCAGCTCGAAGGTGGATCCGCCCCCGCCGAGCGACAGCGTCTGCACCTGGTCGCGGACCGGGACCGGCAGTGCCTGCAGGACGCCGACCGCGGCGAGGGTGGCGGGGTCGTCCGGGGCGACGCGCGGCAGCTGGAGCCGGGGCAGCCGGACGTCGGGCGGGGCGTCGCGGTAGACGAACCCGGTGACGTCGACGAGCTTCGGCCCGTCCGGGGTGTCGAGCAGCGCGGCCGGGGTGCGTTCGGTCACGGCCACCACCAGGGTGTCCGGCCAGGACCGGTCGACCTCCACCGCGGCGACGCCGGGGATGGCCGACACGCGGGCGGCGACGCCGTCGGTGTCGACCGCGGCGAGCGGGACACCGGTCTGGTCGCCCGCGGCGTCCTCGACGTCGCGGACGGGGATCTGGCGGGTGCCGTCGACCCGCACGGTGGCCACCGGGGGGCCGTACCGGCCCAGCGCCCACCAGCCGGCCGCGGACACCCCGAGGAGCACGACGGCGGCGGTGGCCAGCAGGGCGACGAGGCGACGGCGCCGGTAGCGCGGGTCGCGGCTGCGGGACCGTTCGGCCGCGCGGGCCGCCGTGCGCTCCCGGACCGCGGCAGCCGCGCCGCGCCCGCTCCCCCGGCCCGCCGGGCCGGCCACCTCCTCGGTGTCGGCGGCCCGGTCGCCGGCCTCCCCGGGCTCGTCGGGCTCGTCGGGCTGGTCGTGGCCGTCGGCGGCGGGGGTCCCGGCGGCGGCGCGGCGTTCGGCGGCGCGGCGCTCCCGGATGCGCCGGGCGCGCTCGGCGGCGCGGCGCTCCTGCTCGGGGTCACGGCGGCCCGGCGAGCGGGCACCGTCCCGGGCCCGGTCGTCGCCGGTGTCCTGCTCGTCGCTGCTCATCGTGCCCCCGCTGTGCCGCCGCCGTGTCGCGCGCTCACCCCTCGCCGGCGAGCTCCCGCAGGATCTCCGGCCCGAGCGCGGTGACGTCACCGGCGCCCATGGTGATCACGACGTCGCCGTCGGTCGCGAGCGCGGCGATCGCCGCGGGTGTCCGCTCCCACGAGGGGGCTCGGTGCACCCGCCCGGCCGGCAACGTCACCGCGTCGGAGATGAGCGCCGGACCGACGCCGGGTTCGGGATCCTCCCGGGCACCGTAGACGTCGAGCACCATCACCTCGTCCGCCAGCGACAGCGACGCGCCGAACTCGGCGGCGAACAGCCGGGTGCGGGAGTACAGGTGCGGCTGGAACGCGACCAGGACGCGGCCGCGTCGCCCGTCGCGGACCGGCGCGGCCTCGCGGGCGGCGCGCAGGGTGGCGGCGACCTCGGTGGGGTGGTGGGCGTAGTCGTCGTAGACCGACACGCCGCGGGCGCGGCCCTTGAACTCGAACCGGCGCTGCACCCCGCCGAACCCGGCGAGGCCCTCCAGCAGCACGGCCGGGTCGGTCCCGACGGCGACGCCGGCGAGGAACGCACCGAGCGCGTTGAGGACCATGTGCTCGCCCGGGACGCCGAGGGTGAGCTCGTGCTCGGCGTCGCCGGTGCGGAACCGCGCACGGCAGCCGGTGCCGTCCGGGGTGAACTCGAGCAGCCGGGCGTCGTGCGGGCCGGTCGCGGTGCGGCCGTAGCGCAGCACGGTGACGCCCGACTCCTCCGCCCGCACCGCGACCTCGGCGGACCCCGGGTCGTCGGCGCAGGCGACCAGCGTGGCGCCGGGGACGAGCCGTTCCAGGAACCGCTCGAACACCGCCCGGTAGGCGGCCTCGTCGCCGTGGTGGTCGAGGTGGTCGGGCTCGACGTTGGTGACGATCGCGACCGACGGGGCGAACGCGGTGAACGAGCCGTCGCTCTCGTCGGCCTCGACGACGAACACGTCGCCGCTGCCGTGGTGGGCGCCCGACCCGGACACCGACAGGTCGCCGCCGATCGCGAACGACGGGTCGGCCCCGGCGTGCTGCAGGGCGACGGTGACCATCGACGTCGTCGAGGTCTTGCCGTGCGTCCCGGCGACGGCGACCAGCCGCCGTCCCTCGGTGAGCGCGGCCAGTGCGACCGCCCGGTGGACGACGTCGTAGCCGCGCTCGCGGGCGGCGGCCAGCTCCGGGTTGGTCTCCCGGATCGCGGTGGAGACGACCACGGTCGGCGGGGTCTCGCCGTCGTGGCGCAGGTGGCCGGCGTCGTGCCCGGTCTCGACGCGTGCGCCGAGCGCGCGCAGCGCGGTGACCGTGCGGGAGTCCCGCGCGTCGGACCCGGAGACGGTCGCTCCGCGGGCGAGCAGGATCCGCGCGATCCCGCTCATCCCGGCGCCGCCGATCCCGATGAGGTGGACGTGGTCGGAGAGCACGCTCACCGGCCCGCCACCTCCATGACGATGCGGGCGATCCTCTCGTCGGCCTCGCCGTGCCCGGCGGCGCGGGCGCGGCGGCCCATCGCGAGGGCCAGGTCGGGGTCGGTGAGCATCGGCATCAGCTCGTCGATCGCGCGGTCGCCGTTCATGTCCTCGTCCTGCACGAGCTTGCCGCCCCCGGCCTCGACGACCGGGCGGGCGTTGAGCGCCTGCTCACCGTTGCCGTGCGGCAGCGGCACGTACACCGCGGGCAGCCCGACGGCGGTGAGCTCGGCGACGGTGGTCATGCCGGACCGGCCGAGGACGACGTCCGCGGCGGCGTAGGCGAGGTCCATCCGCTCGATGTAGGGCACCGGCACGTAGCCGGGCCGCGGGTCGGCGGGGGTGCCGTTCTTCCCGTACGCGTGCAGGACCGAGATGCCCCGCTCGGTGAAGGCGGGCAGGGACTCGGCGACCGCGTCGTTCAGGGTCCGGGCGCCCTGGGAGCCGCCGAAGACCAGCAGCACCGGTCCGTGCGGCGGGAGGTTGAAGTGCGTCCGGGCCTCCGGCCGCAGCGACGCCCGGTCCAGAGTGGTGATCGAGCGGCGCAGCGGCATCCCGACCACCTCCTCGTTCGCGAGTCCGGTGCCGGGCACCGCGACGCAGACGGCGGAGGCGAACCGCGCACCGACCTTGTTCGCGAGCCCGGCGCGGGCGTTCGCCTCGTGCACGACGATCGGCACCCGGCCGCGGGCGCCGAGGTAGGCGGGCAGCGAGACGAACCCGCCGAACCCGACGACGACGTCGGCCTCGGCCGCCTCGAGCACCTCACGGACCCGCTTCACCGCGCCCCGGACGTTGCCGGGGAGCTTGAACAGGTCGGCGGTGGGCTTGCGGGGCAGCGGCACCGGCGGGATCAGCTCGAGCGGGTAGCCGCGGGCCGGGATCAGCTGGGTGTCGAGGCCCTTCTCGGTGCCGAGCGCGGTGACCCGGGCTCCCGGGACGAGCCGCCGGATCGCGTCGGCGACGGCCAGCGCGGGCTCGATGTGCCCGGCCGACCCACCCCCGGCGACGACGACCGACAGGCCGCCCCGCACCGGCGCCGGCGCCTGCTCCCCCGCGGGTCGCGTGGTGGCGGGGCCGAAGGTGCGGGTCGCGTCGGGGCAGGTGGGTCCGGGCACGCCGGGCCCGGGCACGCCGTCGCCCTGCGGGTTCTGCTGCGGGCCGTTCGGCTGGGGGCCGGGTCCCTGGGGGCCGGGTCCCTGGAGGCCGTGCGGCTGCGGGCCGCCGGGGCCCTGGGGGGCACCCGGGCCCTGCGGTCCGGGGGTGACCGGACCACCGGGGCCCTGCCGGCCGGGTGCACCGGGTCCGCCGGGGCCGTACGGGCCGGGGGTGGCCGGACCGAACCCGCCCGGGCCGACCGGGCGGAACGGGCCGGTTCCCGCGGGACCCGGGCGGCCGGGGCCCGCGTACCCGGGCCCCTGACGTGCGGGGCCCTGCTGACCCGGCGCCTGCGATCCGGGACCCTGCGGACGCGGGCGGGCGGTGCCCGGGCCCTGTGCTCCGGGGCCCTGCTGTCCGGGGCCCTGCTGTCCGGGGCCCTGCTGTCCGGCGGCGGGGTGGTGCGGGCCGGTGCCGGTCAGGGCGTTCGGGCCCGCGGGGCCGGGACGCCCGAACTGCTGCGGGCCGGGGCCACCGGGGACGGGGCCGTGGGGACCGGCGCCGGGACGTCCGGGCGCGTACGGACCGGGGGCGAACCTGCCGTGCGGGGGTACCGGGCCACGGGGACCGGTCGCCGACAGCGCGCCCGGCTCGGGCCCGCTCTGCGGACCGGTGGCGGTGACGCCGGCGTGCTCACGCTCGCCGGGCTGCGCCGGGCGCTGCTGCGGGGCCGACGGGGTCCGGGCCTGCTGCCACCCGGTGCCCGACGGGGTGTCCGCCGAGGCGGCGGCCGGGAGCCCGGCGGCGTCGCCCGCGGGGTGCGCGACGGTCGGCGGTTCGCCGGCCGCCTGCTCCCGGCGGGCCGGGGTGGATCCGGTGGACTCCGGCCCCGGGGTCGCCGGGCCGGTCCGCCGGGGCTGCTGCGGGCCGGTCCGCTGCGGGGCGCTCCGCCCGGGGTCGGTCGCCGTGGGGTCCTCGGCCGCTGCGGTGTCCCGGCCGTCGGCGACGGGCTGCTGCGGGCCCGTCCCGGCGTCCGGTCCGGTCGTGTCGACCGGGTCCGGGCCGGTGGCGGCGACGGTGGGGCCGGTGTCCGTCCCCGGCGCGCCGGGGACGTGCGGCCCCGGACCGGCGGGTGCGGGGCCGGCGGTGGGGCCGTCCTCCCCCGGGCCGGTGCGCGGCACGCCGTTCGCCGGGGCGCCGGACCGGGTCGGGTCCGGGCCGCTGCGTCCGGTGCTCCCGCGGGGGGTGAACAGGTCGTCGGCCGCGCCGGGACGCGCCGGCATCGCTCCGGGCGGCACCGGTCCCCCGGGCCGGCGGCGCGGCAGGCCGCCCGGCTGCTGTCCGGCGTCGTCGGCGGGGCGCGGTGCGCCGTTCAGGCCGCGCGGGCCACCGTCCGGGGCGACGCCGTCCGGGCCGTGGGACACGCCGTTCGGGCCCTGCGGAGCACCCTGGTCCCCCTCGGCCGCGCCGCGCGGGACACCGTTGCCCGGTGCGCCGTTCCGGGAGCCGCCGTTGCGGGGGGCGCCGTTCTGCGGAGTGCCGTTCTGCGGAGTGCCGTTCTGCGGAGTGCCGTTGCGCGGGTCACCGTCGTGCGGGGCGTCGTGGCGGTCGGCACCGTTGCGTGCGACGCCGTTCCGCGGGCCGTCGGTGCGCGGGCCGTCGTGGCGGTCGGCGCCGTCGGGCCCGAGGTCCTCGTGCGCGGCGCCGTTCGCCGGCCGGGCCGCGCCGCGGTCGCCGTGCGCGACGCCGTTCGTCCCCTGCGGCCCGTCACCGCTGCGCGGGGCGCCACCCGGGCGGCGGGACTGCGCATGCGGGTCCCACCCGGTACCGGGCAGCCGCTGCGGACCACGCGGACCCGGCTCGACGGACGGCTGCGACGCGGGGACCTGCGCCGACGCGGACTCCGGAGCAGCGGAGGCACCGAACAGGTCCGCACCCGACGGGGACTCCGTGGGCCAGGCCGGGCGACCGCCCGTGCCGCCCGCCCCGTCCGGGGCGCCGAAGACCACACCGTCCGGCCGGACCTCGTGGGGCCCGGGGGCGCGGCCGCCCATGGTCGGACGCCGGCCGGGCTCCCGGCCCGAGCCGGTGCCGTCGTTCCCGCCGGTCTGATCCGTACCCGTCACGCTCTCGTGCCCCTTGCGTCGTCCGTCGTGTCCGCTCCCACCCGGAGTGGGAGCGCCCTAACGCGCCGCCCACCGCGACACCGGTGCCGGTGCGCGGTAGGGCTGCGGCAACGGCAGGCGCAGCAGCTTCGCCAGCCGCCCCTGCCCGTCCTTCCGGAGCGCGGCGACCGCCTCCGGCTCGTGCCGGGCCGCGTTCGTGAGCAGCCCGAACAGGAACATGGTCACCACCAGCGAGGTACCGCCGGAGGAGATCAGCGGGAGCTGCAGCCCGGTCACCGGCAGCAGTCCCACGACGTACCCGATGTTGATCGACGCCTGCACGACCATGCCCGCCGTCGACGTCGCAACGACGATCCGCAGCCACGGGTCGGTGTTGCGGGCGGCGATCCGCATGCCGGTGTAGGCCAGCGTCGCGAAGAGCGCGAGTACCGCTCCCGCGCCGACCAGGCCCAGCTCCTCGCCGATGATCGCGAAGATGAAGTCGTTGTGGGCGTTGGGCAGGTAGTCCCACTTCGCCCGGCCCTGGCCGAGACCGACGCCGAACAGGCCGCCGTCGGCGAGCGCGTACAGCGCCTGCGTCGCCTGGTAGGCCGGGCCCAGCGGGTCCGCCGACGACGACAGGAACGCCGTGATCCGGCTGGCCCGGTACCCGGCGGTCAGCCCGAGGATCACCGCGCCGGCCAGGCCGCCGCCCGCGATCAGCGCGAGCAGCTTCACCGGGGCGCCGCCGAAGTACAGCAGCGCGAGCATGATGATCCCGACCGAGATCGTCATGCCGAGGTCGGGCTCCAGGACGAGCAGCGTGAAGATCACCAGCGTCACCGGGACGACCGGGTTGAGGGCGTGCTTCCAGCGGTGCATCACGGCGCGGCGGGCGGCGAGCACGTGGGCGCCCCACAGCGTCAGCGCGATCTTCACGCCCTCCGACGGCTGCAGCGAGACCGGGCCGAACGCGAACCAGGACCGGGCGCCGCCGCGCAGCGCACCGATCCCCGGGATCAGCACCAGGACCAGCGCGACCAGGCCGATGATCAGCAGGACCGGTGCCGCGGCGCGCAGGCGACGCGGGGGGACCCGCAGGCCCACGTAGAACAGCACCAGCCCGACCGCGCAGAACATCAGCTGACGGGTGAACACCGAGTACGACGAGCCGTCGCCGACCGACGACGCGGACAGCACCATCACCAGCCCGAACAGGGTCAGCAGCCCGAAGACGCCGAGGATCAGGTGCAGCGAGGTCAGCGGGCGGCGCAGCCAGCGCCGCAGCCGTCGCACGGCCCCGCGGGTGCCGGTCACGGCGGCCTGGCCGAGCGTGCGGTCCGGCGCGGCCGGGCTCACCGGGACACCCCGGCGGCGGCCAGGCCGGCGACGGCGGCGGCGAACGCGTCGCCGCGGTGGGCGTAGTCGCGGAACTGGTCCATCGAGGCGGCGGCCGGGGCGAGCAGCACGACGTCGCCGGGGCGGGCCAGGCCGGACGCGCGGCGGACCGCGGCCGGCATCGGGTCCTGCGGGTCGGAGGGCGCCATCGGACCATCGTGTCCCGGCGCGACCTCCTCGACCGGGAGGCCGGGCGCGTGTCGCGTCAGCGCCTCGACGATCGGTGTCCGGTCCGTCCCGATCACGACGATCCCCGCCAGCCGCTCGGCGTGCGCGGCGGCGAGCCTGCCGAGCTCGGCCGGGTCGACCCCCTTGAGCAGCCCGCCGACCACCCAGACGGCGCGGGCACCGGGCCGCCGGGCGGCGACGGCGGCCAGCGCGGCCCCGGCGGCGTGCGGGTTGGTCGCCTTGGAGTCGTCGAGGTAGGTGACACCGGCGTGCTCGCCGGCCGGGGCGCTGCGGTGCGGGCCGGGGGCGAACGCCGCCAGGGCGGCGCCGACGTGCTCCGGGTCGACACCGTGCGCGCGGGCCAGCGCGGCCGCGGCGAGCGCGTCGGTGATCCCGGGCGGCCCCGGGGGGACGACGGCGTCGGCCGCCAGCAGCGCCCCGCCGCCGAACGCGCGGTCGGTCAGCACCCCGTCGGCGACGCCGAGCTGGTCCGGTCCGGGCGGGCCGAGGGTGACCCCGACGCGTCGCGGTGCCGGGGACTCCCCGAGCAGCCGTGCGGCCACGGGGTCGTCGACCCCGCCGACCGCGACGTCGCCCAGCAGCGCACGTGCCTTGGCCGCGGCGTAGGCGTCCATCCCGCCGTGCCAGTCCAGGTGGTCCTCGGCGACGTTGAGCACCACGCCCGCGGCCGGGCGCACCGACGGCGACCAGTGCAGCTGGAAGCTCGACAGCTCGACCGCGAGCACCTCGTGGCCCTCCGCGACCGCGGTGACCACCGGGTGGCCGATGTTGCCGCAGGCGACGGCGTCGACCCCGGCGCGCGCGAGGATCGCGGCGAGCATCTCGGTGGTGGTGGTCTTGCCGTTGGTGCCGGTCACGACCAGCCACGACGGCGGCGTGTCGCGCAGCGCGCCGAGCCGCCAGGCGAGCTCGGGCTCCCCGATGACCTCGACGCCGAGCCCGGCGGCCTCGGCGACCAGCGGGTGGTCCGGCCGGCGCCCGGGCGAGGTGACGACGGTGCGGACCCCCTCGGGGATCCCGCCGCCACGCCACGGCTCGACGCCGTCGGGCAGCGCGGCCAGCGCGTCGGCGCGGTCGTCGGACAGGAGCACCCGGGCCCCCGCGTCCACCAGGGCCGTCGCGGCCGCGAGACCCGAGACACCGGCCCCCGCGACCAGGACCGGGTCCCCGCCGAACGGGCCGCTCACCCGGAACCCGACATGGACAGCCACTCGGAGTAGAAGATGCCCAGCCCCATCGCCGCGCAGATCGCGGCGAGCAGCCAGAACCGGATGATGACGGTCGTCTCGGCCCATCCGGCGAGCTCGAAGTGGTGGTGGAACGGCGCCATCCGGAACAGCCGGCGGCGCGAGGTGCGGAACACGATGATCTGCAGCGACACCGACAGCGCCTCGACGACGAACACGCCGCCGATGACGACGAGCAGCAGCTCGGTGCGGGTCACCATCGACAGCCCGGCGAGCAGGCCGCCCAGCGCGAGCGACCCCGTGTCGCCCATGAAGATGCGGGCCGGGGCGGCGTTCCACCAGAGGAACCCGATGCAGCCGCCCATCGCGGCGGCGGCGACCAGGCCGACGTCGAGCGGGTCGCGGACCTCGTAGCAGCCCGCGGTCGCGGCGATCGCGCAGTTGTTGCGGAACTGCCAGAACGCGATGATCACGTAGGTGCCGAGCACCATCGCGGCGGTACCGGCGGCCAGGCCGTCGAGGCCGTCGGTGAGGTTCACCGCGTTCGACCAGGCGGCGACGATCAGGTTGCACAGCAGCACGAACCCGACGACGCCGAAGCTCAGCACCGTGATGTCGCGGACGAACGACAGGCTCTCCGAGGCGGGCGCGAGGTTGCGCTCGTTCACGAAGCGCACCGCGAGCACACCGAAGATCGTCGCGGTCAGGACCTGGCCGACGATCTTGGAGGTCTTGTTCAACCCGAGGTTGCGCTGGCGACGGATCTTGAGGAAGTCGTCGAGGAACCCGACGACGCCCAGCGCGGTGGTCAGGAACAGCACCAGCAGCGCCGAGGCCGTGATCGGCTCCCGGGTGAACGCGTGCGAGCCCAGGTAGCCCACCCAGATGGCGAGCAGGATCGCCACGCCGCCCATCGTCGGCGTACCGCGCTTGGACTGGTGGCTCTGCGGGCCCTCCTCGCGGATCTCCTGCCCGAAGCCCTGCCGCGCGAAGAAGCGGATCAGGTACGGGGTGAGCAGGATCGACACCGCGAGCGCGAGACCCGCGGCCAGGAACAGGCCCCTCACCGGCACACCATTCCCTCGGTCGTCAGCAGGCCGGCGGCGAGCCGCTCCAGCCCGGCGCTGCGGGAGGCCTTGACCAGCACGACGTCGCCGGGCCGGGTCCGCTCCCGCAGCAGGGTCAGGGCGGCGGGCACGTCGGCGACGTGCTCGGCGCCGGGCCCGTAGTCGGGTGCGCCGACGGCGACCACCCGGGCCCCGGCGGCGCGGGCGTTCTCCGCTGCCGCGGCGTGCTCGGCGGCCGCGCCGTCGCCGATCTCGGCCATCGGGCCGAGCACGGCCCAGGCCCGGCGGTCCGGGCCGGCGATCTGCCCGAGCGCGGTGATCGCGGCGCGGACGGACTCGGGGTTGGCGTTGTAGGCGTCGTTGACGACGGTCACCCCGTCGGCGCGGTCGGTGACCTCCATCCGCCAGCGCGACGCCGGTGTCGCGGCGGACAGCGCCGCCGCGATCCCGTCCGGGGTGCCGCCCAGCTCGAGGGCGACCGCGGCGGCGGCGAGCGCGTTGGAGACCTGGTGCTCCCCCACCAGCCGCAGCGCGACGTCGGCCGACCCGGCCGGGGTGACCAGCCGGAACGACGCCCGGCCCGCGGTCAGGGTGACGTCGGTGGCCCGCACGTGCGCGTCCGCGGCGCGTCCGAAGGTGACGACCCGGGCGGGGGTGCGGGTCGCCATGGCGGCGACCAGCTCGTCGTCGGCGTTGAGGACGGCGACGCCGCCCCGCCCGCCGGGCAGGTCACCCGGTGGCAGCGCCTCGACGAGCTCGCCCTTCGCCGTGGCGATCGCGGCGCGGGAGCCGAACTCGCCGAGGTGGGCGGAGCCGACGTTGAGGACGACCCCGATCCGCGGTGGCGCGACCGCGCACAGCGCGGCGATGTGGCCGATCCCGCGGGCGGAGAACTCCAGCACGAGGTTGCGGGTGCCCGCGTCCGCGCGCAGCGCCGTGTACGGCGTCCCGAGCTCGTTGTTGAACGACTCCGGCGGCGCGACGGTCGGCCCCAGCGGGGACAGCACCGCGGCCAGCAGGTCCTTGGTGGAGGTCTTGCCCGCCGACCCGGTCACGCCGACGACGGCGAGGCCCGGCAGGGCGCCCAGCACGTGCCGGGCGAGGCGCCCCAGCCCGGCCAGGACGGCGGCGCCGGTCCCGTCGGGGTCGACCGCACCGAGGTAGGTGTGGCTGTCGCGGACCTCGACCGGCGGCACGACGACCGCGGGGGCGTCGACCTCGCGGCCCGCCAGCACCGCGGTCGCACCGCGGGTGACGGCCTGCGCGGCGAAGTCGTGGCCGTCGGCCCGCTCCCCCGGCAGCGCCAGGAACAGCCCGCCCGGCCCGACCCTCCGGGAGTCGAACTCGACGGCGGTGACCGGCACGGCGGCGGCCTCCTCGTCGATGCGGTGCAAGCGGCCGCCGGTCACGGCCGCGATCTCCGCCGGCGTCATCTCGATCATCGCCCGCTCGCCTCCACCGGTCCGATCCGTCCTCCTGCCCGTGCGCGGTCCGTGCCGGGTGCCGGCACGCCCTGCCCTGCCGCCCCGCGGCGCGTCACGTCGCCGCCCGGATCGCCGCCACCAGCTCGTCGGTGTCGTCGAACGGGTACTTGACGCCGTTGATCTCCTGGCCGGCCTCGTGGCCCTTGCCGGCGACCACCACCGCGTCGCCCGGGCGGGCCGAGCGGACCGCGTAGACGATCGCGCTGCGCCGGTCGCCGATCTCGATGACGTCACCGCGGGCGGGCTCGCCGAACGCGCCGTCGAGCATCGCGCGGCGGATCGCGCCGGGCTCCTCGCTGCGGGGGTTGTCGTCGGTCACGACGAGCACGTCGGACCGGATCGCGGCCGCGGCGCCCATCAGCGGGCGCTTGCCGGTGTCGCGGTCCCCGCCGCAGCCGAGCACGGTGATCACCCGCGCGTGCGGGCGGACCTGGCGGCGCAGCGCGTCCAGCAGCGCGGCGACGGCGGCCGGCTTGTGCGCGTAGTCGACCACGCCCAGCCAGGGCTGACCGGCGTCGACGCGCTGCATCCGGCCCGGCACCGACGCCCGGGCGAACCCGGCCGCGGCCACCTCGGGGTCGATCCCGTCGGCGTCGAGCACGGCCAGCGCGACGAGCGCGTTCGCGACGTTGTAGCGGCCGGGCAGGCTCAGCGTGACCGGCACCGCGAGCCCGCCGGGGCCGACCGCGGTGAAGGTCTGGGTGCCGTCGGGGTGGGCGGTGAGGTCGCGGACCGTCCAGGTGGCGGGCGCGCCGCGCGGGTCGGAGGAGACGGTGACCGCGTCCCGGTGGCGGGCCGCCAGCCGGCGGCCCCACTCGTCGTCGACGCAGACGACGCCGTGCCGCGCGGCCTCCACGCCCGCCCCGCCGCCGCCGAACAGCCGGGCCTTGGCCTCGAAGTAGTCGGTCATCGTGGGGTGGAAGTCCAGGTGGTCCTGGGACAGGTTGGTGAAGGCCCCGGCGGTGAAGCGGGACCCGCCGACCCGGCCGAGCGCGAGCGCGTGGCTGGAGACCTCCATGGCCACGTCGGTCACGCCGGCCTCGACCATGACCGCGAACAGCGCCTGCAGGTCCGGGGCCTCGGGGGTGGTGAACGCGCTGGGCAGCGCCCGGGCCGGGTGGCCGGGGACCTGGACCCGGGTCCGCACGGTGCCGAGCAGGCCGGTGGCCCGCCCGGCGGCGGTCAGGCCCGCCTCCAGCAGGTGCGCGACGGTGGTCTTGCCCGAGGTGCCGGTCACCCCGAGCACCCGCAGGCGGGCGGTGGGCTCGCCGTAGACGGCGGCCGAGACCGGGCCGAGGACCTCACGCGGGTTCGGGTGCACCAGCACCGGGAGCCGGGAGTGCCGGATCTCGGCGCGGTCCGCGCCCGCGGCGTCGGTGAGGATCGCGCCGGCGCCCGAGGCGACGGCCTGCGCGGCGAAGTCGGCGCCGTGGGCGCGGGCGCCGGGCAGGGCCGCGAACAGGTCGCCGGGGCGCACCGAGCCCGCCCGCAGGGTGGCGCCGGTGACGGTGTGCGGTCCGGCCGCGGGGTCGAGCAGCGGGCCGGGCCCGCTGCCGGCGGTGCGCGGGTTCAGCTCGGCGCCGACGAGCCGCCCGAGCAGGGCGACGTCGACCGGGCGCACCTGCGACGGGCGGTCCGGCAGCGACTCGAGGGATCCCGCCACGTCACCCGTCCCCGTCCGGTCGCCCTGCACACCACCCGGCCCGCCGCCGAGCGCGGATCCGCCGGCGCTCCGGGAGCGGGCGGTGGCTGCGGTGTGGAGGTCGGGCACAGGGCCGGAGGTTACCGACCGCCGCGGGCCGCCCCTCGTCCCGGTCAGGCGCCCGCGACCGCTCGCGGAGGCGGTCGCGGCGGGCGGCGGAACGACGACCGGCACACGGTCGTCCGACGAGCCGGATACGGCCATCCGGCGCAGGTTCCGGGCCGGTGGGCGGCTCGTCGGGCGGGGTGCACGGCGGCCCGGACGGCACCCGTACGGGTGAGCAGTGGCCGGGACCGTCCGACGCAGCCGGACCGCACCCGGCCGCGCCGTCACCTGATCTGCAGGGTCTGCACCGGCTGCGGCACGGTCTGGACCGGCACGGCGTCGCGCTGGGCCAGGTAGGAGGCGATGTCGTGGAACAGCGGCGCCGCGCTCGTCCCGCCCTTCGGGGCGTCGAGCATGATCCCGATCACGAACCGCGGGTCCTGGGCCGGGAGCATCCCGGCGAAGGTGATCCAGTACTGGGAGCGCGAGTAGGCCCCGGTCGCCGGGTCCACCTGCTGGGCGGTACCGGTCTTGCCCGCCACCTCGTAGCCGGGCACCGCGGCGGCGGGCCCGGTGCCGGACTGGCCGTGCGCCTTCTGGGTGACGGCGGTGAGCATCGTCCGCAGGGTCTGCGCGGTCTGCGGCGACATCACCTGTACCGGCTCGGGCGCCTCGGTCGGCACCCGGACGCCGTCCGGGCCGGTCGTCGCGGCGACGATCCGCGGCGGGACCCGGACGCCGTCGTTGGCGATGGCCTGGTACATCCCGGCCATCTGCAGCACGGTCATCGACAGGCCCTGCCCGATCGGCAGGTTGCCGAAGGTGGAGCCGGACCAGGTCGCGCGGGCCGGGACCCGTCCGCCGCTCTCGCCGGGCAGCCCGACACCGGTCTTCTGCCCGATGCCCATCTTCGCGAGCATGTCCGAGAAGCGGTCCTCGCCGACCTTCTGCGCGATCATCAGGGTGCCGACGTTGGAGGACTTCGCCAGCACGCCGGTCAGCGTGTAGCGGTCGACGCCGTGCGCCCAGGCGTCCTTGATCGTGCGGTCGGCGACCTCGATGCTGCCGGGCACGTCGAGCACGTCGTCGGGCTTGGCGACGCCGGCCTCCAGTGCGGCGGCCATGGTGACGACCTTGTTGACCGAGCCGGGCTCGAAGGGCGTGGTGACGCCCTTGTTGCCCAGCGAGTTCGGGTCCGCGGACAGCAGCTGGGCCGGGTCGAACGAGGTGTTGTCGGCGAGCGCGAGCACCTGCCCGGTGGCCCGGTCGAGGACGACGGCCGAGCCGCTGCGCGCCTCGGCGCGGCCCGCGTAGTCGGCGAGCATCCGCTGCACCTGGAACTGCAGGTCGGAGTCGATCGTCAGCTGCACGTCGGAGCCGGACACCGCGGCCTGCTCGGAGCGCACGCTGCCGGGGATGACGGTGCCGCTGCCCTCGGCGGTGTCGGCGATCTGGAAGCCGTCGCGACCGGCGAGCAGTTCGTCGTCGGAGGACTCCAGGCCGATCCGGCCGATCAGCTTCTGCGCGTCGGCGCTCCAGGTCGCGGCGCCGATGATGTTCGAGGCCAGCGTCCCGTTGGGGTACTGGCGCGCCTCGCGGCTCTCCTCGGCGATCTCCGGGAACTGCGTCCGGAGGTCACGGGCGGGACCGGGGTCGACCGCGGTGGCCATCACGACGTAGCCGCGGTCGCTGTTCAGCGCCCGCTTCAGCTCCTCGGGGTCGCCGTGGGTCACCGCGGCGACGGCGTCGGCCATCCGGTTCTTGTAGGCCACCGCGTCCGCGCCCTTGGTGGAGTTGATCAGGCGCGGATTGGTGACGAGCGCCTTGGACTCGGTGGAGAACGCCAGCACGGCGCCGTTGCGGTCGCTGATCGCGCCGCGCTCGGCCGGGATGACGATCCGGCTGGCGCGTTGCTTCTCCGCGTCCGCGGTCAGCGTGCCCGCCTGCACCGTCTGGACGACGACGAGCTTGGCCCCGGACACCAGCAGCAGGGCGGCCAGCGCCACCCAGGCCAGGCGCAGCCGGAACCGCGGGTCGTCGGCCGGGGACCGGCGCCGGCCGCCCCGCGGACCCTGCCCCCGCGGCCGGGGGCGCGGCGGCGCGTAGACCATCAGTTCCCGCCCGCCGCCCGGGTGT
Organism: Pseudonocardia sp. 2-7; assembly: GCF_056341085.1. NCBI lineage: Bacteria > Bacillati > Actinomycetota > Actinomycetes > Pseudonocardiales > Pseudonocardiaceae > Pseudonocardia > Pseudonocardia sp. 2-7. The sequence goes on along the minus strand of NZ_CP094507.1, from coordinate 2,063,587 downwards.
CGGCCGGGACCTCGTGCTCGGTGCCCTCACCGGCACCGGCGGCGCCACCCGCGGCGGCGCCCGGAGCGGCGTCACCGCCCTCGGCGGCCGGGTCGGTGGTGGCCGCGCCCGGCTGCTGCGCCTGCTGCGCGGGCGGGGCCTGCGGGGCCGGTGCGTCGGCGGCGGGCGGGGCGGGCGGCGCCGCGGCGACGGCGGCACTCGGCTCCCCGACGACGTCGACGCGTCCGTCCGGTGCGACGACCAGGCGTGCCGGGTCGGTCACCCGGACCATGCCCTGGGCCGCGGCGCGGTCGGCGAGCGAGCCGGGGCTCTGCAGCACCGTGACCTCCTTGCGGAGCGCCTCGGACTGCTCGGTGAGCGACGCGGTCCGCTCCCGGGCCGCCTGCAGCGCGTAGGAGTCGGCCGCCGCGGCGGTCGACAGCCACAGCGTCGCGATCAGGCCCGAGACCAGCAGGACCATCACGACCAGCACGAACTTCGCGCGGCCGGTGTTCTCCCTCGCCGCGCTGCGGCGGCGCTGGTCGGCCACCCGTCGGGCGTCGCCGGGGCCGCGCTGGGCCGGGATCCGCGGAGGTGCCGCGGTACGACGGCTCTGGCGGGTGTCGGGCCGCTGCCGGCCACCGCCCGGGGTGCCCGGGCGCTCGATGACGGGTGTGCTCATCGGGGGTTCCTGCCTCTCCGCCGTGCCGGTGCTGCCTGCGTGCTCGGGTCCGTGCCACGGGTGCTCACGGCTCGTCCTCCACGCGTTCCGCCGCGCGCAGGCGTACCGGGGCGGCCCGGGGGTTGCGGGCGATCTCGGAGTCGGACGCCTGTTCGGAGCCCCGGCTGAGCAGCCGGAACTCCGGTCCGTGTCCGGGGAGCTCCACCGGCAGGTCCACCGGGGTCCGCGAGCGGACGCGCTCGGCGAGCACGCGCTTGGTGATCCGGTCCTCCAGCGAGTGGTAGGACAGGACGACGATCCGCCCGCCCGGGGCGAGCGTGTCCAGTGCCGCGGGCAGCGCGTCGCGCAGCACCTCGAGCTCGCGGTTCACCTCGATGCGCAGGGCCTGGAAGGTCCGCTTCGCCGGGTGCCCGCCGGTGCGCCGGGACGCGGCGGGGACCACGCCGTAGAGCAGCTCGACGAGCTCGGTGCTGCGGGTGAACGGGCGCTTCTCCCGGGTCCGGACGATCGCGTTGGCGATCGGTCCGGCGAACCGCTCCTCGCCGTACTCCCGCAGGATCCGGCGCAGCTCGCCGGCGGTGTAGGAGTTCAGGACGTCGGCGGCGGTCGGCCCGGTGGTCGGGTCCATCCGCATGTCGAGGTCGGCGTCGCGGGAGTAGGAGAAGCCGCGGGCGTCCTCGTCGAGCTGGAGCGAGGAGACGCCCAGGTCGAACAGGATGCCGTCGGCGGCGGACACGCCCGCCTGCTCCAGCGCGCCGGCGACGTCGTCGTAGACGGTGTGCACCCGGTGCAGCCGGTCGGCGTAGGCGGTCAGCCTGCGGCCCGCGAGCTCGAGGGCCTGCGGGTCGCGGTCCATGCCGACGACGGTCAGCCGGGGGTGCGCGGCCAGCAGCGCCGCCGCGTGGCCGCCCATGCCGAGGGTGGCGTCCACGTAGACGGCGTCGCGGTCGCGCAGTGCGGGGTCGAGCAGCTCGGAGACGCGCTCCAGCAGGACCGGGGTGTGCCGGTCACCGGGCGCGCGCTCGTCGCGCGGGGTGGCGCCGTCGCCGGAAGTACCGTCCACGTCCCACCCCCCGGTGCGCCGTCCGTCCCCGTGTGGTGCGTGCGTGTCGTGCGGGCCGCCGGTGCGGCGGCCGTACCCGGTCCCGGCCACGGGGGCCGGGACCGGGTGGGTCGATGTCCGTGGGTGTGGCGTGCCGGCTCCCACAACCGGTCCGCTCCACGCCCGAAGACGCGCGGGCGCCACCGCGCCACCCGAACTCCCCAGTCGGGGTGGGCGCCGGCGCCGTCCCCACCCGGGGGCCGTGCCGAGACGGACCTGGCACCGGGGAAGGTGTGCCAGGGCCGACTCGATCACGGCACCCGGGTCGGGGCGGCGACGGTGGTGTCGTCCGCTGTCGGTCGTGCTGTCCTGCTCAGGTACTGCCGCCGTCCGTCGTCCCGCCCGCCAGCGGAACTCAGAACAGCCCGGGCAGAACCTCCTCCTGGGCCTTGGCGAACTCGTCCTCGTGCCGCTCCTGGTACTCCTGCCAGGCCTGCGCGTCCCAGATCTCGGCGCGCGTGAACGCGCCGATCACCACGCAGTCCTTGGACAGTCCGGCGTACCGGCGCAGCTCGGACTGGATCGCGATCCGGCCCTGGCCGTCGGGGTTCTGCTCGTCGGTGCCCGAGAAGAGGTTCCGCTGGAACACCCGCGCCGACTCGTTCGTCAGCGGGGCCGCGGCGATCTTGCGCGCCATCTCGGTGAAGGCGTCACGGGTGAACACGTAGAGGCAGTGGTCCTGCCCTTTCGTGATCATGCAGCCGCCTCGCAACTCGTCGCGGAATTTCGCGGGCAGCGTGAGCCGCCCCTTGTCGTCCAGCTTCGGGGTGTAGGTGCCGAGGAACACCGACCCCACCTCCACCTGGGACCCCTGTTCGCCCCAGCGATCACCACACTACCCCACACTCACCCACCGTCAACCCGAGACGGGTGGATCTTCGACCGTTCATCCGATGTTTTCCCAGGTCAAGGACGGTGGGGCGCGGTGGGGGCACGCGACGCGCCACCCGGTCGCGCGACGCCCGGAGGCCGTTTCCGGCCGCTCCGGCCGCACCTGCGCCCCACCGCTCCCCCACCGGCGTCGTCCCAGGTCAGGGACGGTTTCCGGGCCGATCGGGTCGTCCGGGGTGGGGACGGATGGGGAGCCGGTGGGGGGACCGTGGTGAGCCCGGGTGGGGGGCGGTGGGGGGATCGGCGGACGCGCGGTGGAGCGGCGTGGGGAACCACCGTGGGGCGCCGTGGGGGGACCTCGTGGGGGACCTCCCGCCCGGGGCCGCCGGCGAGCCCCGGAGCGCTCCGCGTTCGGCCGTACGGAGCAGCGGGGCGAGGCGGGTGGCGGCGCCCGGTCCCGATCGGGGGACGTTTGACAGACTGGGGTCACCCGAGCCGTCTCCTGAGGAGGCCCGTTGTCGTCGAGCGCGCCGTCCGCGCCCTCCGTGCCACCCGTCCCGTCGCCGTCCGGTGGTCCCCTCCGCCGGGCCGAGGCCAGCGGTGCGCACCCCGGTTACGCGCCCGAGCCGATGGACGCCGTCGCCGTCGCCGACGCGGCGGGCCGGATCGCCGCCGCGATGGCCCGGATCATCGTCGGCAAGCCCGACACCATCCGGCTGGCCCTGGTCGCGATGCTCGCCGAGGGGCACCTGCTCGTCGAGGACGTGCCGGGCGTCGGCAAGACCACGCTGGCCAAGGCACTCGCCCGGGCCGTCGACGGGGCGGTGAGCCGGGTGCAGTTCACCCCGGACCTGCTGCCCGGCGACATCACCGGCTCGTCGGTCTACAACCGGCAGACCTCGGAGTTCGAGTTCCGGCCCGGCCCGGTGTTCGCCAACGTCGTGATCGCCGACGAGATCAACCGTGCGTCGCCCAAGACCCAGTCGGCACTGCTGGAGTGCATGGCCGAGCACCAGGTCACCGTCGACGGCGGCACCTACCCGCTGGGTGACCCGTTCATGGTCGTCGCCACCCAGAACCCGGTGGAGATGGACGGCACCTACCCGCTCCCCGAGGCCCAGCAGGACCGGTTCACGATCCGCGTCTCGGTCGGCTACCCCGACCCGGCGGCCGAGCTGGCGATGCTCGAGGAGCACGGCTCGACCGACCCGCTGGAGCGGCTGTGGCCGGTGACCGACCTGCGCACGCTGCGGTCGATGATCGCCGGGGTCCGCGGCCTGCACACCGCGGCGGAGGTGCGCCGCTACTGCGTCGAGGTCGTCGGGGCGACGCGACGGCTGCCCGAGGTCCGCCTCGGCGCGTCGCCGCGCGCGACCCTGCACCTGCTGCGGGCCGCCCGCGCCTGGGCGGCGACCGCCGGGCGCGGCTACGTCGTGCCCGACGACGTCCAGGCCGTGGCCGTCCCCGTCCTCGCGCACCGGCTGGTGCTGGGCCCCGAGGGGGTCGCGGCCCGCCGGACACCGGCGGACCTGGTGCGGGCCGCCGTCGCGCGGGTCGCGGTGCCGTCCCCGCCGCGGGGCTGAGATGGCGCCGACCGCGCCGCCGTCCGGGCCACCGGCTCCCACCGAGCCCGGTGCCCCGGCGGCACCCGGGTCGTCGGCGCCGCTCGCGGCCGGCGGCGCGCCGCGCCGGGAACGGCGGGCCGGGCTGACCGTGCGCGGGCGCTGCCTGCTCGCCGGCGGCGCCGCGATGGTCGTCTCGGCGATCGCGCTCGACGAGCGCGACCTCGTCCGGATCGGCGCGTTCGTGCTGTTCCTGCCGCTGCTGGCACTCGTCGTCGCGCTGCGGTCGCGCCGCTCGCTGCAGGTCGGGCGCACCCTGGAGCCGGCGCGGCTGGAGGCGGGCAGCGGCGGCACGGTGCTGCTGCGGATCGCCGGCGGCGCCCTGCTGGGCGCACTGCGGATCGCCGACCACGTGCCCGACGCCGCCGGTCCCGCCGACCGTTACCCGCCGCGGTTCACCGTGCACCGGCTCGGCCGGCGCGGTGCCCGGGTCGGCTACCCGGTGCGGCCCGCGGTCCGCGGCGCGTACCGGATCGGTCCGCTGCGCGGTCGCGGCACCGACGCGCTCGGCCTCGCCGAGTTCCGCCACGACCTGCTCCCCGCCGACCGGCTGCTGGTCCTCCCCCGGGTCACCCCGCTGACCGGGCGCCCGGCCCTGACCTCCACCGCCGCCGGGCGCGGCGCCGAGGGCGGCAGCCGTCCCGGCCCCGGCACCCCGGACGTGCTGATCCGCCCCTACCGCCAGGGCGACGAGCTGCGCCGTGTGCACTGGCGCTCCAGCGCCCGGCGCGACGAGCTGATGGTCCGCCTCGACGACCGTCCCGACCCGTCCGGGGTGACCCTGCTGATCGACCGGCGCGACAGCGCCCACCGCGGGCACGGGCCCGCCTCCAGCCTGGAGTGGGCGGTGGCGTTCACCGCGAGCGTCGCGGTGCACCTGCTGCAGCGCGGCGAGGCCGTCGCGCTCGTCGACGAGTCCGGCGAGGCCGTCGGCGACGTGCCGCCCGGTGTGACCGGTGCGGACGCCGTCCCCCCGCGGCTGGAGTCGCTCGCGGTGCTGCGGCCCTCGGCGAGCACCGGGTTCACCGCGCCCGGCCCCGGGCCCGGGCACCCGGAGGGTGTGCTCGCGGTGCTCGGCGGGACCGCGCCGCAGGACGTCACCGCGCTGGTCTCGGCCTGGCCGCGCGGCGGGCACGCCGTCGTCCTCGACGTCGACACCTGGTCGGCCGCGACGCGGTCCCGCCCGGCGTCGGTCGCGGCGGCCGCGCTCCGCCGTGCCGGGTGGCACGCCACCGTCGTCACCTCCGACATGACCGTCCAGCGGGCCTGGGCGGACGCCTGCGGCTCGCCCGGTATCGCGGGGGCGACCGGATGAGCGCGCCGACCCGGCCCCCCGTCCGGCCCGCGCCGCAGCCCGCCGCGCCCGTCCCCGATGCCGCACCCGCGGGCCGGACGCCGGGTGCCCCGGCCTGGACGGTCGTGCTGGGACCGGTCGCGACGGTCGTCGCGGTGCTGCTCGCCGGGACGGCGATGAGCTCGGTCGTGCAGGGCGCGACCTGGTTCGCCCACGCCGCCGTCGCGGTCGTGCTGGTCTCGCTGGTCGGCGGCCTGCTGCTGCCGCTGCGGGCCTGGCTGGTCGCGCCCGGCCAGCTGCTGGCCCTGGTCCTGCTGGTGACCGCGTGGTTCACCGGTAGCGGCGTGCTCGGGGTGCTCCCCGGGCCGTCGGCGTTCGGCGAGCTGTCGGGCCTGCTCGGCGGGGCCGGGCAGCAGATCGACAGCGGGCTGCCGCCGGTCGCGGCGAGCCCGGAGATCCTGCTGCTGGTCACCCTCGGGTTCGGCACGATCGCGATCGCGGTGTTCGGGCTCGCGGTGACCGTGGCCGCCCCGGCCGCGGCCGGGGTGCCGCTGCTGGTGGTGTTCGCGGTGCCGACGGCGCTGCAGCCGGACCTGCTGCCCTGGTGGACCGTGGTCGCGGCGACGCTCGGCTACGGCGTGCTGCTGCTCCTGCGCCCGGACCGGCTGCGGCAGATCCCGGCCGGGGCCGCGGTCGTCGCGGTCGCCGTCGTGGGCTCGCTGCTGGCGGGACTGCTGGCATCGTCGGTGGGAACCTCGGGACGCTTCGACGCCACCGGCGGGACCGGGGGCGACGCCGACGGCTCGATCGGGCTGAACCCGTTCACCTCGCTGCGCGGACAGCTGACCCGCAGCGAGCCGCGCCCGCTGTTCAGCGTCCGGGGTCTGCAGACCCCGACCTACCTGCGCGCGCTCACCCTGCAGTCCTACGTGCCGCAGGAGGGCTGGAAGGCGGGGCGCCCGCTGCCGGGCGTGCCGCTGACCGGGCCGCTGCCGCCGTCGACGTCCGGGCCGGCCGCGTCCCAGGACGTGCAGGTCGACAACCTGGGCTTCCGCGACTACTGGCTGCCGGTGTTCGGCGACCCGACCCGGATCGCGGTGAACTCACCGAGCTGGGCCTACGACGCCGACGGCGGCATCGTCTACAGCGAGCGCGCACAGTCCGAGGACGGCTGGACCCAGTCGATGCGGCTGCCGGAGCCGTCGGCCGACCAGCTGCGCGCGGCCTCCGGGCCGACCACGGTCGACCGGTCCTACCTCGACACCGACGGTGTCGACCCACGGGTCACCGCGATCGCCCGGGAGGTGACCGCCGGGGCCACGACGCCGTTCGACCGGGCGATGGCGCTGGAGGACCACTTCACCGGGCCCGGCTCCCCGTTCACCTACAGCCTGGCGACCGCGCCGGGTGGCAACGGCGACGCCCTGGTCGACTTCCTGACCCGCGGCCGGACCGGCTACTGCGAGCAGTACGCCTCGGCGATGGCGGTCATGCTGCGCGCCGTCGACGTCCCGGCCCGGGTGGCGGTCGGTTTCACCGCAGGCGACGCCGACGGTTCCGGGGCCCGCACGATCACCACCGAGGACGCCCACGCCTGGGTCGAGGCGTGGTTCCCCGGCTACGGCTGGATGACCTTCGACCCGACCCCGCTCGCCGACGGCCGCACCATCGACCCGGCCTATGTCCAGCAGGCCCGGGAGCAGGACGGCGGCACGCCCGCCGCCGAGCAGACCCCGCAGCCCGAGCCGTCCGCGACGCCGCCGCCCCCCGAGGCCGGTGGCCCCACCCCGGAGCCTCCGCCCACCGAGGAGCAGGCGGCCGACCGGCCGACGGCCGCGACCGGGTCGTGGTGGCCGCTGGTCGTGGCGCTGCTGCTGGCGGCCGCGGTGCTCGCGGTCGTGCTGACCCCGGGCCTGTGGCGCCGGCACCAGTACTCCCGCCGGGCCGGGCTGGCCCGGGCGGGCGGCGACGGCGCTGCGGCGGCGGCATGGGACGAGGTCCTGGCCGCCTCCCGCGACCACGGGGTCCCGGTGCCGCCCGGGGACACCGTCCGCGCGGCCGCCGACCGCATCACCGAGCGGCACGGCCTGTCCGGGCGCCCCGCCGAGGCGCTGCGGGAGCTGGCGGGCCGGGTCGAGGCGAGCTGGTACGGCGGGATGCTGCCCGAGCCCGGCACGCTCGACGGCCTGGTGGACGAGGTGCGGACGGCGATCGCGGCCGGCGGGACGTCGTTGCGGGCACGGGTGCTGCCTGCCTCGGTGGTGCCGGAGGCGGTCCGGCGCGGGCGCCGCCCGTCCGACGACGACCCGACGGCCGACGACGGCGCCGCCGACACGGCCGGGGAACCTGCCGAGCGCGGCTGACGCGCCCGGCGCGCACGGCCGCCCCGCCCAGCGCGCGCGGCCGACCCGCCCACCGCGGCACGGGGTTCGCAGCCCCCGGCACCCCGGATCAGCGCCCGGCATCCGATCGGGGGCGTCGTCCGGTCGGCGGCATCGTCCGGTCGGCGGCATCGGCCGGCGGCGTCGCCCGGCCGGCGGTGTCGTCCGGCCGGCGGTGTCGTCCGGCCGGCGGCCGTCGGACGGCGCGGGCCGGTCCCGATCGCCGGGCTCCCGTCCCCGGTGACACCCGGGCCCGACGCCGGTACAGCGGACGGCCGGCGCCGGACACACGACGGCGGGGCGGGCCACCGCATCGGTGTCCCGCCCCGCCGGGTGTCGTACGGGCGGCCACGTGGGCCGCCCCGTGTCACTCCTGCTCGAAACGGCGCCGGAAGCGCTCCTCCATACGGCCGGTGAAGCCACCGCCGCTCTCGCCGGACTGCTTGTCCTTCGGGGCGGCCCCGCCCTGACCGGTCGTCTCCTCGCCGCCGCGACGGGCGCCGATCGAGGTGACCGCCAGCAGCGCGCCGCCGAGCATGGCGAGGAAGCCGACGATGCTCAGGATCGGCAGGTCGCCGAGCCAGAGTGCCCGGAAGGGGATCCCGGCGACGAGCAGCACGAGGCCCACCACGAACAGGACGGCGCCCTGGATCCGGCGGCGCCGGGCGGGCTTGCTCCGCCGGCTACCGCTGACCGAGGACGCGAACTTGGGGTCCTCCTGGTAGAGGGCGCGTTCGATCTGTTCGAGCAGGCGCTGCTCGTGCTCGGAGAGCGGCATGCCTTCACCTCCGGCACACGTAATCGGACGGTAGGCCGCATTCAGCCCGGGCCTCCTCGCCCCGGCCGGTACGACGGGCGCCCCAACCTGGGCGTCTGATGTCCAGAGTACGAGGCGAATCGTGCCGCGACCACCCGGACCGTCCAACCCGCTCGGCTGATCGTCGAGCGGGCGGCGTGGCGCGGCGTGTCGTCGCTCACCCGGACTGTCGCAGACCCACCCGGACGGGGGTGGGCAGCCGGGTGAACGCCGGACGACCGGTCACCGACGGCAGCCGGACGGCGACCGTCGGACACCGGCGGCGGGGACGGGTGTCAGTACCGCCGGGCGAGCAGATGCAACCGCGGGGCGACCTCGGCGAGGGCGCCGACCTGCGACGCGAGCGCGTCCAGCTCGTCGCGCTCGTCGCGGCCCGCCGCCTCGCCCTCCTGGCCGGGGCCGGGCAGCCACGCCTCGAGGGTGCCGTCGCCCTGCAGGATCTCGGTCCGCAGCCGTCCGGTCCCGGCGGTGAGCTCCTGCAGCCGGTGCGCGTCGAACCGGCGCAGCAGCCGGTCGTCGGTACCGGTGCGGCCCTCGGGGTCGGTGAGCAGGGCACGGGCCTCGGCGAGCCGGCCGGTGGCCAGCCGCCCGATGAACGCGCCGTAGCGCCCCACCGTGAGCACCGACACCGCCCCGCCCGGGGCGGCGGCCGCGGCGAGCGCGGCGAGCACCCGGCCCGGGCCGTCGACGACCTCGAGCAGCCCGTGTCCCAGCACGAGGTCGGCGCCGTCGGCCGGGGCGACCTCGGCGAGGGTGTCGACGTCGCCGTTCACCGGGGTGATCCGGTCGGTCACGCCGGCCTCACCGGCGCGCCGGGCCAGCGTCGCCAGCGCGTTGGGACTGGTGTCGACGACGGTCACCGCGCAGCCGGCGATCGCCAGCGGCACCGCCCAGGTGCCGCTGCCCCCGCCGACGTCGAGCACCCGGGGCGCGGCCCCGGTGTCCCGGCGGACACGGTCGATCTCCCTGTCCAGCACCCGGAACACGGCGGCCCCGCGCGCTGCTCCGGCCTGCTCGCGTGTCGGCGATCCCACGGCACCGAGACTAGTGGCCCCCGCCGGTGCCCGGCCCGCCCGCCCGGCGGGACGCCCACGACCGGGCGCCCGACGATCACCGGCACTCCGCTCGGCGACCGTGCCGGACCGCACGGTAGGTTGGGTGGGTGCAGGTCGTCGCCACGCTCAGTCTCAAGGGTGGCGTCGGCAAGACCACGGTCGCACTGGGTCTGGCCGGCGCGGCGCAGCGGCACGGCGTCTCCACCCTCGTGGTGGATCTCGACCCGCAGGCCAACGCCACCACCGCGCTCGACCCGGAGCCCACCACGGCGACCGTCGCCGACGTGCTGGACGAGCCGCGCCGCGCAGTCGTCGAACGGGCCATCGCGCCGTCGGCGTGGGGCGAGGGCCTCGACGTGCTGGTCGGCGCGGAGCAGACCGAGCGGCACAACCACCCCGACCCGGGGGCGGCGCAGCTGTACCGGCTGGACCGCGCCCTGCAGCGGCTGGCCGGTGAGCTGATCACCGACGACTCCGGTGGCTCCGAGCACGCCGAGGAGCGCTACCGGCTGGTGATCGTGGACTGCCCGCCGTCGCTGGGGCAGCTGACCCGCAGCGCGCTGTCCGCCGCGGACCGGGCGATCCTGGTGACCGACCCGACGATGTTCTCGGTGTCCGGCGTGCAGCGCGCGTTCGACGCGGTCCAGACCGAGCGCGAGCGGTCCAACGACCGGCTTCAGCCGCTGGGTGTACTGGTCAACCGGGTGCGGCCGCGCAACACCGAGCACGAGTTCCGGATCTCGGAGCTGCGCGAGCTCTTCGGCCCCCTGGTGTTCAACAGCGTCCTGCCCGACCGCTCGGCGGTCCAGCAGGCCCAGGGCGCCTGCCTGCCGATCCAGGCCTGGGACACCCCGGGCGCCCGGGAGATCTCCGCGGTGTTCACCGCGCTGCTGGGCCGGGTGCTGCGCAGCGCCTCGCGCCCCGCCGCCTCGGCCTGACCGGCCCCTCCCGGCCCGCTTCTCGGCCCGTCCGCTCGCGTTCTCCTCCGTCCGCCGATCCGCTCCCCCGTGCGGCCCGCCGCCCCCGGCGGACGGACCTCACCGGGGCAGCAGCAGCTGCACCCGGGTCACGAACTGCTCGGCCTGGCGCAGCAGGTCGTCGGCGGCGCGCCGGTCGACGTGCCGCCCGATCCCGACCTCGGCCTCGATCCGCAGCCGCGAGCACCCGGCGAAGAACGCCGCCCACTCCTCCAGCTCCGGAGCGACCTCGGCGAGGAGCCGCCAGACGTCGCGCGGGGCGCCCCGGCGGGTCCGGGGCCGGGCCCGCATCGCCAGCACCGCCGCCCCGGCACGCAGCGCGGCGAGGTAGGCGGCCGGGTAGCGGCGCAGCGGCTCGGTCTCCCGGTGCGCCTCGGCGAGCTGCTCGGCGGCCTGGCGCAGCAGCCCGAGCGCGTCCCGCGACGGCGGGGCGGGCGCAGGCGACCGGAGGGGCGCCGGCCCGGCCGGCCGTGCCGCGCCCCCGGCCGACCCGGCAGCGCTCCTGTCCGCCCCGGCAGCGCTCCCGGCCGGACGGGCCGTGCCCCCGGCCGACCGTGCGGTGCTCCCGGTCCGCTGCGGGGCGCCCCCGTCCGACGGCACGGGTGCGCCCGGCAGGGGGACCACCTGCCCGGACCGGCCGGCGGCGCCGGTCTCCCCGGCCCGGCCCGGCCGGCCGGTGCACCCGGTCCCGGCCGGGTCCGCACCGGTGCGACCGCTCCCCCGCCGGGACGGCGCCGCCCCGGCGGCGGCCCCCGTACGGTCGGCGGCGCCCCGACCCGTGCCCCGGGCCGCGCCGCAGTCCAGCGGCCACAACCCGTCGGCGACCGGCCGCACCCGGCCGGACCGCCGCTCCGGCCGCGCGGCGCCCGCCGGGGCGTCGCCCGGCCGTCGCGCCCCGGCGGACCGCGGCGACGGCAGCGCCAGGTCCAGTTCCATCGTCCTGCTCCGCACGCGCACCTCCCGCACCTCTCAGTCGACCTTCACCAGGTCCCACACGCCTGGACCGGACCGCATCCGCAGCACCACCTCGCGCGGCGGCTCCTGCGGGTCCTGCACCGACCGGGCGAGCACCCGCCAACAGCTCAACCGGTCCCCGCCCACCGGCATCGGCGACGGGAACGGCCACGGGGACTCCTCGATCCACTGGTCTCGAACCCCGGTGACCAGGAAATGTTCCCCGCGGCGCGACGGACGCCGCGAGAACTCGACCGGCTCACCGTTCTGCCAGCGCACGTCGATCGCCGCCGGCTGGCGGGACCGGAACAAACGCGAGAAGCCGCCCACTGGCATCACCACGCCCTCCACCCGGTGGCCGGGCCTCGGTTCCCACCACCGGAATCGGTCTCCGGGACGCCCGGCGACGGGGTGCTTCCCCCACTCCGCCCACCGGACGCCCCGGCGTCGAACGCGCGTTCGACATGCGTCAGTAGAACGCGTGTTCGATCGTCGCGTCAAGTCGGGCGACCGGGTGGCGCCACTCACCCACCGGCACCGCGGCGGGGTGCCCGGTCCGGACCCGCCGGGACCGGCCGGACGTGGTGTGATGGGGGCATGTACCCGGACACCGACCCCGCCCCGGCGCGGGCGTGCGGTCCCCACCGGGGCCGGTGCTCGCGGTGACCGCCGCACCGTCGCGTGCGCGCCTGGTCGGCCTCGGCCGCAGCGACTTCGCCGACCGGCTGGGCGAGGCGATCGACGTCTACGTCACCGCGATGGGCTACCCGCGGTCGACCGCACGCCAGCGCCGCTCGCTGTGGCTCGAGCACTCCTACCGGCCGGGCTGGCGCTCGGTCGGCTGGCTCGACGCGCAGGACCGGCTCACCGGCATCGGCTACGGCTACTGGGGCGGCCCCGGGCAGTGGTGGTTCGAGGAGGTCCGGCGCGGGCTGCGCGCCCGTCGCGGGGAGCCCGGGGCCGTGAGCGCCGACTGGCTGACCGACTACTTCGAGCTGACCGAGCTGCACGTCCACCCGCAGGCCCAGGGCTCGGGCATCGGCGAGTCGCTGCTGCGGGCGCTGGCCCGCGACGCCGCCCGGGCCCGGATGCTGCTGTCCACCCCCGAGTACGGTCGCGCCACGCCCGGCCGGGCGTGGCGGCTCTACCGTCGTGCCGGGTTCGTCGACGTGCTGCGCGAGCACCTGTTCACCGGGGACCCGCGCCCGTTCGCCGTGCTCGGGCGCGAGCTGCCGCTGCTCCCCACGGATCACCCGACACACGCCCCCGAGTGACGCCGGGACCGTCGTGCCCGGGTGGCACGATGACGCCATGCCGTCGCACCGCACCGCGCCACCCGCACGCCGTCGATCCCGGACGCGTGCGCTCGTGCTGCTCGCGGTGCTGGCCCTCCTCGCGCTGACCGGCTGCACCCGGGTCCAGGTGGCCCTGGCCGTGCAGCCGGACGACACCGTCGACGGCACGATCGTCGTCGCGACGCCCGAGGGCGCGCCGGACGGCCGCGGCCCGCAGCTGGAGGTCCCGGCCGACCTCGCGGGCGATGTCGAGCTGTCGCCGTACGACCAGGACGGCTTCGTCGGCACCCGTGCGGCCTTCGAGAACCTGACCTTCGCCCAGGTCTCGCAGCTGAACCTGCTCGGCGGGAACGCGTCGGGACGGGCGAACCTGGAGCTGCGCCGGGTCGGGGAGCGGATCGCCGTGCAGGGCCGGGCCGACCTGACCACGATGCCGGTGGACCGGGCCGACGTGCGGCTCGCGATGAGCTTTCCCGGCGAGGTCGTCGAGTCCGACGGCGAGACCGACGGCGGCACCGTCACCTGGGAGTTCGTCCCAGGTGAGGTCTCGCAGATCAACGCCTCGGTGATCTCGACCGATCCGAACGCGCCGTCGATCCTGGGCTGGTCGCTGCTGCTGGCCGGGCTCGTCGTCGTCGCGGCGGGGGCCGCCGTGCTGCTGGCCCGGCGCGACCGGAACCCGCCGATCCGGCGCTGAGGGCGCGCCGGACCGGCGGGGGTGGCCGACCGGAACCGGTCAGAGGTCGACCACGACCTTGCCCGTCGTCCCCGCCTCGACGGCCTCGTGCGCGGCGACGACGTCGTCGATCCCGAACCGGGTGACCGGCAGCGGGGTCAGCGCTCCGTGCGCGGCCGCCACGCCCAGCCCGTGGGCCGCGTCGGCCAGCACCGGGCGGGGCACGGTGTAGAGCAGCGCGAACCGCAGCACCGCGTTCGCCCCCATCAGCGCGCGGACCGGGATCGACGGGTCCTGCGGGGTGGCGGCGTAGGAGACGACAGCGCCCCCGTTGCGCAGCACCGCGAGGTCCTGCGCCAGGTTCTGGGCGAGCGAGACCTCGACGATCCGGTCGACCGGTCCGGCGGCGTCGAGGATCGCGGCGCCGGGGTCGCCGTCGCGGTAGTTGACGACGTGGTGCGCGCCGGCGGCCCGGGCCAGCTCGGCCTTCTCCGGACCGGACACGGTGGTCACCACGGTCGCCCCGGCCCAGCGGGCGAGCTGGATGCCGTAGTGCCCGACCGCGCCCGCACCGCCGGTGACCAGCACCGTCCGTCCGGCGACCGGGCCGTCGGCGAACAGGCAGTGGTAGGCGGTCATCGCCGGGACGCCCAGGCAGGCGCCGAGGTCGTCCGGCGCGCCGTCGGGCAGCACGGTGGCCTGCTCGGCCGGCAGCACCGTGTACTGCGCGCAGGTGCCCCACTCGGCGAGCGCGGCGCCGCCGGCACCGCCCGGCGACGCGAGCCAGGTCCAGACCCGCTGCCCGACCCGGGACGTGTCGACCCCCTCCCCCACGGCGTCGATCTCGCCCACGCCGTCCTGGTGCGGGACGCGGACCCCGTCGAAGGGCCGTGACGTGGTGCCGTCGCGGGTCTTGGTGTCGGTCGGGTTGACCGCCGAGATGCGGACCCGGACCCGGACCTGCCCCGGGCCGGGCTGCGGGGTGTCGATCTCACCGACAGTCAGGACGTCGCGGGCGGTGCCCTCACGGGAGTAGCTCACTGCCTTCACCCCGGCCATCCTGCCGTCGCCGGTCCGGGCCCGCACCCGGTGCGGCACGACCGGCGTCAGGCGGCGTCGCGGCGCTCCTCGGCCAGGGCGGCGACGGTCTCGCGGGCGGCGGCCCGGCGGGCCTCGGCGCGACGACGCCGCACCCGCCACCCGCCGACGCCGGCGACGACCACGACCGCCAGGACCACCCAGCCGGCGATCCCGAAGGCCTTCTCGAACTGCTCGGCGGCCTCGCGCAGCAGGAACCCGGCGGTCACGTGCACGGCCGACCAGACCGTCGCCCCGACGACGACGGCGGGCAGGAACCGCCGCAGCGGCAGCCCGGACGCCCCCGCCGCGGCCGGGGTCATCGTGCGCACCACCGGCAGGAACCGGGCGCCGAGCACCGCCCACGGACCCCAGCGGCGCAGGGTGCGGGCGGCGTCGTCCCAGGCGTCGCGGCCCATCCGGCCGATGATCCGCGACTCGCGCAGCCGCGGGCCGAAACGGCGGCCGATCGCGTAGCCGATCGCGTCGCCGCAGGCGGCGGCGACCGCGACCACGCCGGTGACCAGCACCGCGGCCGGGACGTCCGGAACGGCCATCGCGGCGGCGATGAGCACGGTCTCGCCGGGCAGGACCAGCCCGACGCCGATCGTGGTCTCGCCGAGGGTGACCAGCCCCGCGACGAGCACCACCACCCACAACGGGACGGAGGTCAGGAAGTCGATGATCTCGGTGATGGGAGGCTCCTCGGCCGGGGTGACGGGGCCGCGTCAGTCGACGCAGGGCACCCCGTCGGCGGTCAGCTCGGGCTGGGTGTCGGCGGCCGGGGTCGGGTCACCCCGGGGCGCCGCGGCCCGTCCGGTCCCGCTCTCCGTCGGGGCCGGTGCCGCCGGCGCGGCGGTGTCCGCGTCGTCGCCGTCACCGGGATCGGCCGGTGCCCCGGGCGCGGTCAGCCCGGCGAAGAACGCCGTGACCTGCCCCGGGTCGACCTTCACCGCGACGCCCTCGCTGCCGGTCCGGTAGTCGGCCCGGCCGGTGGGGATGGTGCGGAAGGTGACCCGGTCACCGCGCAGCTGCGCCGCGTGGGCGAGCATCGAGGTGAGGTCCCAGCCCTGGTCGAGCACGACGGCACCGTTGACCGCCTGCATCAGGTCGGCGACGGCCGTCGGGTCGGTGAGGGTGCCCGCCGACAGGAGCCGGTGGGTCAGCCCCGCGAGGAACGCCTGCTGGCGACGGACCCGGTCGAGGTCCCCCTCGGGCAGGCCGTGCCGCTGCCGGACGAACTGCAGGGCCTGGGCGCCCTGCACGGTCTGCGGGCCCGCGGCGAAGTCCGCGCCGGAGTAGCTGTCGCGCACCGGGGCCCTGAGGCACACCGGGACGCCGCCGAGCGCGCGGGTGATCTCGGCGAACCCGGCCAGGTTGACCTGGGCGTAGTGGTCGATCGAGACGCCGGTGAGCTCCTCGACTGTGCGCACGAGCAGCCTGCTGCCCGCGGCGTTGGCCTCCCGCTCCAGGTCCGGCCCGCTCAGCCCCCGCCGGATCAGGTCCGGCCGGGCGATCGCCGCCCCGCGCGCCAGCGCAGAGTTGATCTTGTGTTTGCCGAGGCCGGGGACGTCGACCCAGGAGTCGCGCGGGATCGACACCGCGGAGGCGCCGAGGTCGGGGTCGTCCGGGATGCGGACCAGCATCAGGGTGTCGGTGTTGTCCTGGCCGTCGGCGTCGCCCGCGTCCAGGGCGTCGAGGACCTCGCGGGGCAGCGGGTTGCCGCGGGCGTCGACCCGGGAGTCGCTGCCGACCAGCAGGATGTCGGTCGCGCCGTCGGCGACGTGCGGTCCGGTCACGTCCGCGGTGGTCAGACCGCTGGTGCCGCCGACCATGGCCCAGCCGGCGCCGGTGGCGAGGAAGACCGCGACCGACAGTGCCGCGACGAGGCCGCGGACGCGGTGCCGCCGCGGGGCGGGGGCGCCCTGCTCGGCGCGCGGCCAGGGGGCGACCGGGCGCATCGGGGTGGTGGGGCGGGCGCCGGGGTCGGCGGGCCGGGCCCGCGGGCCGGCCGACGCGGGCCGATCGCCGGGCCGGGCCGGGCGGCCCGACGGAGCACCGGGGACCGCGCGCGACGGACGGGGACCGGCCGGGGCGCCGGGGCGCGCCGCCGGCGGGCCGCCGGAACGGGGCCACGCGCCCGGCGACCGGGTGTCCCGCGGCGCTGCACCCCGGGTCCCGGTCCGCGGCGCGCCCGGAGCCGGCGGGACGCCGGGGACACGGGGTGCGCCGGCCCGGTCCGGACGCGGACGGTCCGGGGGCACCGGACCCGGCGGCGGCGTCACACGATCCCCCGCCCGCGCACGGCGTCCGGCTCACGCCTGCGCTCCTGCGCGGCCACCACGGTCCGGACCACCTCGACCATGCCGGCGTCCGCGATGACGTAGATCTGGTGGCGGCCCTCGCGGCGGGCGCGGACCAGCCCGGCGAGCTTGAGCTTCGCCAGGTGCTGGCTCACCGTCGCCACCGGCTGGCCGAGGGTCGTCGCGAGGGTGCCGACGTCGCGCGGGCCGTCGGCGAGCAGCCAGACGATCTGCAGCCGCGAGGTCGCGGCGAGCATCCCGAACGCCGCGGCCGCGTCGGCCAGCAGCTCGGGGTCGAGGGGCTGCGGGTCCTCGGGGGCGGTCTCCACCGGGCCTCCAGACAGTTGCGTCACTTACGCAACTGTTACCGTACCGGGCGGCGCCGGACGCGGTGCCGGGGACCGGAGGGGCACCGTTGGACCGGACGATCGGGCGCGACGGTGCCGCGGCGCGGCCACCGCCCCCGCCGGCCGATCCGCCCGTCACCCCCGGCGAGCCCGCGCTGCGGCACTGGGCGGGCGCCGACGCGTTCGCGCTGCTCCGGGGCCTGGAGTCCTCGCGCCGCGGACTGTGCGAGGACACCGCCGCACTACGCCTGCACGCCCACGGCGACAACGCCACCGATGCCGTCCGGCGCCCGGGCGCGGCCGTGTGGGCCCGCCGCGCGCTCGCCGGCCCGTTCTCCGGCCTGATGACCGTGCTCGGGGTGCTGCTCGCCGTCGCGGGCAGCCCCGGCAGCGCGACGCTGGTGCTCGTCGTCGCCGCGCTCGGCGTCGGGCTGCGCCTGTGGCACGCCGCCCGCGGCGACCGGCTGTCGCGGGAGCTGCGCGCGCACGCCGCGACCACCGTGACGGTCCGCCGCCGCCCGGCCCCCGGGACCGCACCGCGCGACAGCGAGGTGCCGCCGGAGGACCTGGTGCCCGGCGACGTCGTGCTGCTCGGCGCGGGCGACCCCGTCCCGGCCGACGCGCGGCTGCTGCACGCCCGGGACCTGCTGGTCGACCAGTCGTCGCTGTCCGGGGAGCTGCTGCCGGTGGCGAAGGCACCGCCGTCGTCACGCGAGCCGCGCCCGGCGCCGCGGCGACGGTCGTCGCGGGCGGGGACCGACGACGGCCCGGTCACCGCGCACCCGGCGCTGCTGTTCGCCGGGAGCACCGTGGTCCGCGGCACCGCGACGGCGGTCGTGCTGGCCACCGGGGCGCACACCCACACCGAGGAGCTGGCCGGGCGCGGCCGCCGTCCCCGTCCGGAGTCCGAGGTGGACCGGGGACTGCGGTCGGTGCGCCGGGCGCTGGTGCGCTGCATGCTGCTCGCGGCGCCGCTGGTGCTGCTGGTGAACGTCGAGGTGTCCGGTGACGTGCGGCAGGCGCTGCTGTTCGCCGTCGTCGTGACGGTCGGCCTGGCCCCGGAGCTGCTGCCGCTGATCGTCGGGACCACGCTGTTGCGCGGCGCGTACCGGCTGCGCGAGTCCGGGGTGCTGGTGACCCGCCCGGAGGCCATCCACGACCTCGGCTCGATCGACGTCGCCTGCCTGGACAAGACCGGCACGCTCACCGAGGACCGGGTGGTGTTCACCCACTCCGTCGACGTCGACGGCCGTCCCGACCCCGCCCCGGCCGACGCGGCCGCGGTCGCGGTGCGCTTCCAGACCACCCCGCGCGACGGCCTCGACGACGCGGTGTCCGCCGCCGACCGGGACGGGTCGGCGCTGCTGGCCCACGGCCTGCTCACCCGGGTCGAGGAGCTGCCCTTCGACCATTCCCGGCGGCGCTCGGCGATGGTGCTGCGCGACGCGCACGACCCCGGTGAGCTGGTGATCGTGCGGGGCGACCCGGACACCGTGCTCCCCCGCTGCACCCGGGTCGCCCGCGACGGCGGGGCCGTGGAGCTGACCGCGTCGCTGCGGGCCGCGGCCGCCGACGCCGCGGCCGGGCACCGCGCGACCGGGCTGCGGGTCGTCGCCGTCGCCACCCGTCGGACACCGCTGCTGCGTCCGCTCGGCGCCGGTGACGACGACGACCCCGAGCGCGACCTGCTGCTGCTGGGCTTCGTCGGGATGGTCGACCCGGTGCGGGAGTCCGCGGCCCGCGCGGTGGAGCGCTTCGCCGAGCAGGGCGTCGCGGTGAAGGTCCTGACCGGCGACGACACCGCTGTCGCCGAGCAGGTGTGCGCGCGGGCCGGGATCGCGGTCACCGGGGTGCTCGACGGCGCCGGGCTCGATGCCCTCAACGACGTCGCGCTGGCCCGGGCGGTGGCGCGCATCACCCTGTTCACCCGGCTCGGGCCGTTGCAGAAGGAGCGGGTCGTCGCCGCGCTGCAGGCCCGCGGGCACACCGTCGGGTTCCTCGGCGACGGCCTCAACGACGTCGGCGCGCTGCGGATCGCCGACGTCGGGATCGGCGTCGACGGGGCGGTGCCCGCCGCCCGGGCGGCCGCGGACATCGTGCTGGCCGACCGCAGCCCCGACGTCGTCGTCTCCGCGGTCGAGGAGGGCAGGCGGACCCTGGGCCGCGCCACCCGCTACCTGACGGTGACCGCGGCGCTGAACGTCGGCAACGCCCTGTCGGTGCTGGTCGCCTCGGCGGTGCTGCCGTTCCTGCCGCTGCTGCCCGCGCAGCTGCTGCTGCAGGGCGTGCTGTTCGGGGTGGCCGCGCTGTCGCTGTCGTTCGACCGGGTCGAGCCGGGCTGGACGGCGCGGCCCCGGCGCTGGGACACCCGCGGGATGCTGTGGTTCATGGCGGTCCTCGGGCCGCTGGCCTCGGCGTTCGACCTGGTCACGTTCTGGGCGGTGTGGCGCTTCCTGGGCCTGGACACCC
The DNA here is from genome assembly GCF_056341085.1 of Pseudonocardia sp. 2-7. NCBI lineage: Bacteria > Bacillati > Actinomycetota > Actinomycetes > Pseudonocardiales > Pseudonocardiaceae > Pseudonocardia > Pseudonocardia sp. 2-7. The sequence continues at coordinate 2,043,726 of NZ_CP094507.1, read as the reverse complement.
CGCAGGAGCAGGCGGTGTTCCAGGCCGTCTGGTTCATGGAGGGGGTGCTGTCCCAGGTCCTGGTGCTGCTCCTGCTGCGGACCCGGGCCGGGCGCGCCGCGCGGCCGGTGGTGGCGACGGTGACGGCCGTGGTCCTGGCCGGGCTGGCGGTGCCGTTCACCCCGCTCGCCCCCCTGTTCGGGATGGCGGCGCCACCGCCCGCGGTGTGGCCGCTGCTGGCGGCCGTCGTGCTGCCGTTCCTGTCGTGTGTGGCCGCGACGCGGCCGCTGTACCTGCGTCACGTGCTGGGGATCCGCCCCGCGGACCCCCGGCAGGAGAAGGAGAGGATCCGATGACCCCACCCGGACCGACCCAGCTGCTCGTCGTCCTGCTGGTCGTCGTGCTGCTGTTCGGCGCGAAGAAGCTGCCCGACCTGGCCCGCTCGGTGGGCCGGTCCACCCGCATCCTGAAGTCCGAGCTGAGCGGGACCCGCGAGGACGGCGCGGCCCGCTCCGAGGACCGGGACCTCGAGGAGCGGCCCGCCGGGGAGCCGGCGGCCCGGGAGCGGGTCGCGGAGGAACGGACCACCGGCGAGCGCTGACCGTCGCGGGGCCGGGGACGCACGTCCCCGGCCCCGCGGGCCGGTTCAGAGCAGCGAGGACCAGTAAGTCCAGAAGCGCTGCAGGATCAGCCCGACGACCACCAGGAACCACAGCACCACCGGCACCGCGTGGTAGCCGGTGATCCGGGCGTGCAGCGCACGCGCGCCGCCGCCGAGGGCGTCCAGGGTCGCGAGCAGCGAGTACCAGAAGATCGGGATCGTCACGGCCCACACGACCATGCAGTACGGGCAGAGCGCGCCGATCCGGTACAGGCTCTGGACGATCAGGTAGTGGACGAAGACGACGCCGAGCGCCGACCCGGCCGTCAGCCCCACCCACCACCAGCGCGGGAAGCGGGCCCCGGCCAGCAGGGCCGCACCCGTCGTCACCACGACCGCGAACGCCCCGATCCCGAGCAGCGGGTTCGGGAACCCGAAGAACGCCGCCTGCGGGGTCGTCATGACCGACCCGCAGGACAGCACCGGGTTGATGCTGCACGACGGCGTGTAGGCCGGGTCGATCAGCAGCTCGATGCGCTCGACGGTCAGCGTGAACGCCGAGATCAGCCCCAGCACGCCGCCGACGACGAGCAGCCACGGCAGGAACCGCGGCACCGGCCCCGGCACGGCCGGGGCGCCGGTGGTGACGCGGGAGAACTCCTCGGTCCGCGCCGCGGCGGGGACGCTCACCGGTTCACCGCGGCGTCGAGGGCGTCGGTGATGTCCTGCACCGAGCGGAGCTGCACCTTCTCACCGTTGACGAAGATCGTCGGGGTGCCCTCGACGCCGGCGGCGAGCCCGGCGTCCTTGTCGGCCTGGATCTTCGCGGCGGTCGCCGGGTCGGCGACGGCGGCGTCGTAGGCGTTCAGGTCGAGGCCCAGGTCCTGGGCGTAGCCGCGGAACACCGTCGCCGCGTCCGGGGACTCGGACCAGTCGCGCTGGGTCTGGAACAGGCGCTCGTACATCGGGTGGAACGCGCCCTGGGCGCGGGCCGCCTCACCGGCGAGCGCGGCGGCCTCGGCGTTCTGGTGCATCGGCAGCGGGAAGTTGCGGAACACGAACTGCACGCGGTCGCCGTACTGCTGCACCAGCTGGTCCATGATCGGCTGGACCTGGCCGCAGGCGGGGCACTGGAAGTCGGCGAACTCGACCAGGGTGGCCGAGGCGTTCGGGGCGTCGTTGAGGCGGGCGGCGTCGGCGGTGACGAGGCTGTCGGGCGCACCGGCGGCGGCGCCGGTCTCCGGGGTGCCGGGTCGCGTCGCGAACAGCAGCGCGGCGACGATCAGCGCGAACGCGCCGACGACGGCCAGGGAGATCTTGACGTTGCGGGTCATCGGGAGTCTTCCTCCACGGGGCCCGGCGCGGTGGCCGGGTCGGAACGGGTGCGGGGACGCGGTGGCGGGGTGTCCGCACGCCTCAGTTGCGGTCCACGCAGAGGTGCTCCACCGGCGACGGCGCGCACAGCGTCCGTTCCGGTGCGGCGGGCGGCGCGGTGCCGGTGTGCCCGGCCGCCAGGACGGCGACCACGGCGACCGGCAGCAGCGACGGGACGGGCACGTCGTCGTCGCGGCGGGGGGCCTGCTCGCAGTCCCCCGCGTGCATCAGCGTGAGCGGGTGCTGCGAGCAGTCCGAGCCGACGACGACCGCAGGGGTGGTGCCGTGGGCGCCCGGGGCGGTCGCGACGGCGGGGCCCGCGCACAGCACCAGGGCCAGGACCAGCAACGCCATCGGGGCGAGGACGCGCACGTGCCTCACCCCACCTCTCCGCTCCGACCACGGCCGGACGCCTCCGGCAGCGCCCACGACGATACCGAGGGGCCCTCGCCGCCCCGGTGCTCCCCCACGGCCCGCGTGGGTGGCGACCGGCCGCCGCGCCGGGACGCCCGGTCGCCGGGCCGCTACGGTCGGTGCGTGAGCTTCCCCGAGCCCGGCGCGGTGTGGCGCCCCGCCGCGACCACCGAACGCGCCGTGACCTCCCCGACCGGCTCGTGGACCCGGTTCGCCGCACCCGGCGCGGAGGTCGGCGGAAGGTTCGGGCTGTTCGAGTCGTGGATCCCGGCGGACTCCCCGGGCGCGCTGCCGCACCTGCACACCGGGTTCACCGAGAGCTTCTACGTCCTCGACGGCGCACTGCGGGTCATGACCGGCGACACCTGGACCGAGGCCGGGCCGGGCGACCTGGTGCACGTCCCGCACCGGGGGGTGCACGCGTTCCGCACCGGCCCGGACAGCGACGCGCGGTTCCTCATCCTGTTCGTGCCCGGCGCACCGCGGGAGCGATACTTCCGGGGGCTGGCGGAGTTCGCGGCGCGGGCGACGCCGCCGTCGGCGGAGGAGGTCGACGCGTTCGCGCTGACCTGCGACCAGGTCAACCTGCGCGACCACCCCGGCTTCACCACGCCGCTCAGCTGACCAGACCCGCCCGGAACGCCAGCGCGACGAGCTGCACCCGGTCACGCGACTGCGTCTTGGCGAGCAGGTGCCCGATGTGGGTCTTCACCGTCGCCTCGGAGACGACGAGGTCGGCCCGGATCTCGGCGTTGGACCGGCCGTTGCCGACGAGGACGAGCACCTCCCGCTCCCGCGGGGTCAGGTCGGCGAGCGCGGCGACGGCGTCCACCGACGGCTCCGCGGCGGCCGGCTCGGGCGCGGTGAGCAGCGGCCGGGTGGCGCGCAGCAGCCGCCGGGTGGAGACGGGGTCGACGACCGAGTCGCCGCGGTGCACGGTGCGGACGGCCTCGATGAGGTCCTGCGGGGACACGTCCTTGAGCAGGAAGCCGCTGGCACCGGCGGCGATGGCCTCGGTGACGGACTCGTCGAGGTCGAAGGTGGTGAGCACCAGGACCCGCACCCCGGGGTGCTCGGCGACGACCCGGCGGGTGGCGGCGATGCCGTCGAGGCGGGGCATCCGCACGTCCATCAGCACGACGTCGACCTCGGTGCGGCCCAGCTCGGCGAGCGCGGCCTCGCCGTCACCGGCCTGGGCGACGACGGCGAGGTCGTCGCACGAGTCGAGCACCATCGCGAAGCCGGTGCGGACCAGCTCCTGGTCGTCGACGAGCATCAGTCGTACGGGGTTCACCGTTCTCCTCGGGCCGGGGGTGTGAGGGGCAGGCGCAGCCGGACCGTCCAGCCGCCGTCGGCGTGCGGACCGGCCTCGACCGAGCCGCCGTGCAGGGCGGCGCGCTCCCGCATGCCGGTCAGGCCGTGGCCGCCGCGCGGTGGGGTGGGGACGGGGCCGCGGGCTCCCTCGTCGTGGACGCGCACGGTCAGCTCGTCGGTGGTCCACCGCAGGTCGACGTGGGTGGGCACGCCGGGCCCGGCGTGCTTGATGACGTTGGTCAGCGACTCCTGCACGATCCGGTAGACGGTCAGGCCGGGACCGGTCGGGAGCTCCCGCGGGCTGCCGATGGTCTGCAGGTCGACCGGCAGCCCGCCGGTGCGGACCTGCTCGACGAGTGCGGGGACGTCGCCGGCGCCGGGCTGCGGACGCGCCGGGTCGGTGTCGGAGTCGTCGTCCGGGCCGGTGTCGCGCAGCATCGACAGCAGGCCGCGGACGTCGGACAGCGCGGACCGGCCCGTCGACGCGATGCCGGAGAGCACCTCGACGGCCTTCGCCGGGTCGCGCTGCGCGGCGAACTGGCCGCCGTCGGCCTGGGCGATGATCCCGGACAACGAGTGGGCGACGACGTCGTGCACCTCGCGGGAGATCCGCGACCGCTCGGCCAGCAGCTCGAGACGGACCTCCTGGCGGCGGCTCTCCTCCAGCAGCCGGTTGCGTTCGCGCAGGTCCAGGGTGCGGCGGTGGGCGGCACGGCGCAGCGACCCGAGCAGCCACACCAGCAGCGGGACCGTCGCCATCGCGCCGAACAGGGCCAGTACCACCAGCGGGGTCATGTCCGGGGAGGCGAACAGCGCCGCGGGACCGCGCGCCACGAACGGTCCGAACACCCCGACCGTGAGCACGACCAGCGCCAGCCAGCCGGCCCAGCGGGGCCCGTAGGCCACGGCCGAGTACCCCATGACCAGCGACGGCAGCAGGAACGCGGCCATCGTGCCGGGCAGCGCGAAGGAGCAGACCAGCGCGACGACCGCGGTCGCGATCGCGGCGGGCATCGGGTACACGCGGCGCAGCGGCACCGGAAGTGCCGCCAGCACCGAGACGACGAGCGCCTCGATCCGCATGTCCGAGCGGACACCCTTGCCCTCGAGGGTCCAGCTGACCGCGACCCAGATGAGCAGCGCGGCCAGCACGGCGTCGACGACGACGGGGTTGCGCCGCCCGAGGGCGACGGCCCGCTCGACGAGCGTGGGCGCCTCCGACGGGCTCGACCGGAGTGCGGGCAGCCGGCGCAGGGAGTCCCGCATCCGTGTCGCGATGCTCATCGCGCCTCCTCCCGCACCGGGTCCGATGATCCCCGGTACCCGATCGTGTCGGGCGCGCGGCCCGTCGTGCCGTTCTGCATGTCCCGAGCCTCCCGCGCCGCGGACCCGCCGGGCATCGGAGCGGGGTCCGATCCCCGGTCTCCGACCGTGGGCGGAGAACCGGCCGCGCGCACGGAGACGCTGTGCACCAGCGCCTCCAGCGGACCGCGCCCGACGAGCCCGCGCCAGGCCCACGCGGAGGCCACGGCCAGGACCGCGACCAGCGCCGTCGCCGCCCACGGCGCGGTCTGCGGCCACCCGCCGAGCGAGGCGAGCAGCGCGATGTGCCCGGCGTAGAGGGTCAGCGCGAGCGCTCCGGTCGCCGTGAGCGGGGCGAGCAGACGGCCCCCGTACCGGGCGGTGAGCAGACACAGGCCGAGCACGGCGACGGCGACCCCGGCCGCCCCGACGACGTCGAACGGGCTGCCGCTGTGCGGGGTCGCGGCGAGCAGCCAGGCGGGTGTGGTGGTGGCGACCGTGCCCAGGGCGCTGCCACCGAGCAGCTGCAGCGCGAGCGCGGCGGGCACACCGAGCCGGTCGGCGACGGGCGCGACCGACGCGAGGAGCGCGTCGCGGCCGCCCAGGACGTCCAGCGCCAGCCAGGACCCGCCGTAGCCGAGCACCGCACCGGCGGCCCCGCCGGCGACCAGCCGGGTGCCCGCCGTACGCAGGTCGAGCCGGCCGACCGCCATCCCGAGCAGCAGGAACGGCATCCAGGTCAGGACCGGGTAGGCACCGCTGAGCAGCACCGTGTCGAGCGCGTGCACGAGCCCGGCGGGCGAGGTGAGGTCGGACAGGTGCACGGTCGCGCCGAGCACCGTCCGCCCGTCGGCGTCGGCCGGGGACCCGAACCGGGCGCGCAGCACCCAGGACAGCAGCGGCCCGGCGACCGCCCCGACCGCGGCGGCGACCGCCAGCGCCCGGGCCGGGGCGAACAGCACCGGCAGGAGCAGCCAGAACAGCACCCCGTAGACGACGAGGATGACCATCGGCCCGCTGCTGACCTCGGCCAGGAGCAGCCCGAGGACCACCAGGAGCAGTCCGCGGACCGCGATCCGGCGACGCAGCCACACCCGGTTCCGCGCGGACGGCGCGGCGAGGACGGGCGCGGCCATCAGGGCCGGCGACACCCCGCCGAGCACCGCGAACAGCACCGCCGCGCGCCCGTTCACCGCCTGGACCAGCCAGGACGACCCCGCGGCGACGGCGACGTGCGCGACGATCATGCCGAGCACGGCGAGGCCGCGGGCGGCGTCGACACCGGCCACCCGGGCGCGCCCGGGACGGTGCCGGCCGGGACGGTGCCGGCCGCGCGGCCACGACCCGCTGTGCGGTCCGGCGGGTGGTTTCGACGGTGGGACGGGGGCCCGGTCTGTCGTGGTCATGCGGCAACGGTGCGGGCCGGGGCGGCCCGGGCGCGTCGGAGCGGGGAACGATCTGCGCTGTCCGACCACGGTCCTAGGGCCGCCCTCGTGGGCGACCCCTCCTCCGTGATGGTCGTCGCGCCCGGTCACGGTGCGCCGGCTGCACCTGCAGGCCCTGCGCACGCCGCGGGCACACCGCCGTCCCGCGGGAACAAGTGCCGGCGGCGGGCCGAGTCGCCCGCCGCCGCACGTCCGTCGGCCCTCCGGACTCAGGATCCTGATGGGGTCGTGGTGCCGCGGCCGCCGGTGCTGCCGCTGTCGACGCCGCCGCCGGTCCTGTTGTCGCCGTCCCTGCCGCCGCCGTCCCTGCCGCGGCTGTCGACGTTGCCCGCCTGCGGGGTGCCGGTCGACGGGCCGCCGCTGCCCGCGCCCTCGTCCGGCCCGGTGCCGGTCGCGTCCGGGGCACCGTTCCCGGTACCCGGGCCGGATCCCGACCCCGATCCCGGTGCGGTGCCCGGACCCGAGGTGGGACCGGATCCCGCCGTGGGCTCGGGACCCGGCGCGGTGCCGGGTCCCGCGCCGCCGTCGGAGGGCTGACCCGCGCCGGAGCCGCCGGGGTCCGACGGGTTCGTGCCCGCACCGGGTGTGACGGGCCCGCCCGGGTCCGAACCGCCCGGTGGGGTGCCGGGCGCCCCCGGGGGCGCACCCCCGGCCGGGGCGCCGGGCTCTGCCGGGACGGTCCCGGAACCGCCGGGCGCCGGAGCGACCGGGCTACCCGGGCCGCCCGGGGCCGCAGGGCCGCCCGGGGCCGGTGCATCCGGTGCCGGCGGAGCGGCGGGTGCCGACGGGGTACGGCCGACGCCCGGCGCCGGGCGCGGTGCCGTGGGATCGGCCCGCCGCTCCCCCGGGCCCGCGGACGGGTCCGGGCGGGACGCGCGGTCGGTGTCCGGGTCGGTGCGGCGCGGCTCCGGCGACACGGCCCGGTCGCGCTCCGCGGCCCCGGAGGAGCCCTCGGGCACCGGGACGAGAGGAGCCGGGGCCCCCGGGAGGCCGGCGGTCACCCCGTCCGGGCGGGTCACCGCCGTCGGGTCGGTCGCGCCGGGCCAGCCTGCGCCGTCGCTCTGCTGGGAGGCCAGGGCGACCGCGCCCGCGGCCGCACCGGCGGCCGCGAGCAGCGACCCGACCAGCACCACGGCCGTGAGCCGGGGGATCGGGCGCGGCGTGACCGCGGGGACACCGTGCAGGGTCGGGTCGGGGCCGGTCGTGGGCGGCCGGGGCGGGATCGCGTCGGGGGCCGGGACGGCCGTCGCCACGGTCGCGCCCGTCCCGGTGCCGTCCGGCGCGGCGGCCGCCGATGCCTCGCTCCCGGTCGACGGGATCGGGTCCGGGTCGGCGGGCACCGTCGTCCCGCTGTCCGGTCCCGTGGAGCCGCTGCCCGATCCCGTGGAACCGCTGCCCGATCCGGTGGAGCAGCTGTCCGGCGCCGTCGGCCGGCCGGCCGGCGTGGGGGAACCGCTGTCCGGCACCGGGGGATCCGTCGTCGCGGCGCCCGGGGGCGCACCGTCCGGCACGACAGCACCCGACGGCTCCACGTCCGGATCCGGCGCCTGCGGGCCCGGGTCGACGGACCCCGGCGCGGTAGCCGGGTGGGCCGGCGTCGGCACGGCCGACACCGCCACGGCGGACGCCGGGTCGTCGGCGTCGGGTGCGAGGGCGTCCGGCGCTGCGGCGTCCGGCGCCGGGCCTGCCGGAGCGAAGGTCGCCGGGTCCGGGGTTGCCGGGGCCGGCGTTGCGGCGCCCGGGGCCGCGGACACCGGGTCGGCAGGGGCCGGAGCACCGGGCACCGCCCGGGGTCGCGTCCCTCCCGCCCCGAAGGCCTCGATGCCCGGAGGACCGGGCTCGTCCGCGGGCGGTGCGACGGGTGGCGCCACCCCCAGGAACGGCGAGGTCGGCCGCAGCGGGGGCCGCGGAGGCGGCGGCCGGGGCGGTCGGCGCGCGGGCCGTCCCGCTGGGTCTCCGGTGGCGGGGTCGGCGCCGGTGTCTCGACGCCTCACCGCCCCTGCGTCGTCCGCGACCTCACCATCGGTGTGGTCGGCGTCCCCCTGCCCCGACACGAGGCCCCCTCTCCGCACGGCGTGCGCGCGATTGTCGAGCCCCCGGACACCGCACTCCAGGCACCGCGGCGGACGTGCACCCGTCCGGGGGCAGGGACCGCACGGCCGGGTGACTGCGTCCGGACGGGTCCGCCGGCCTCGGACCGTCGGTGCGCCTCCTGCGACGCACAGTGATCGGTAAGGGTGGCCTTCGCCTCGGATGCGCGTCCGGAGCGCGCGATACCGCCGGTTACAGGTACGTTCGGTCACGATTCAGTGGGCCGTCCGGGTGAGTCCGGACTGCTCGTCGCGGTGAGGGGGGAGGTCGGGTGTCCGTGGCCGACCGGCGAGTGACCGTCCCGCACCACGGTGCGGACCGGTCGACGACGACCGCCGACCCCCTGCGCGAGGCCCTGCGGTCCCGTCACGACCGCGCCGCGACCGACGTGCGCGCCGCGGGACGCAGCGGCGACATGCCCGCGCTGCTGGACGCGACCCGTCGCGTCCAGCAGGTCCTCACCACCGCCCGTCGCGACCTCGGCCCGGACGACGCCGACACGCTCGTCGCCGAGGGGAGCCTCGCCGTCGCGCTGCTGCTGGGCTACGACCACGCCGGCGGGCTGGAGATCGCCACCCGCAACCTCGCCGCTCGCGAGGCGCTGCTGGGCCCGGACCACCCGGCGTCGCTCGCGGCCGCCGACGCCCTGGCCGCGGCCCACCGGGTGACCGGCGACGCCGAGGAGGCGGTCCGCCGGCACGAGGACGTGATCACCCGGCGGGCGCGGGTGCTCGGCGGGTCCCACCCCTGCACGATCGCGTCCCGGGCCGCGCTGGCGCTCGCCCGTGCCGAGACCGGCGACCTGCGCGGCGCGGCCGGCCTGCTCGCCGCGACGCTCGAGATCGCCGAGCGGGTGCTCGGCGCCGGGCACGCGGTGACCGACGACGTGCGGGAGCTGCTCACCGACTGCCGCGCCGCGGCCGACTCCGCGGGACACGCGACGGCACCCGCCACCGCGACCACCGGGGAGCCCGGCGTGCGACCGGCCGCGGTGCCCGCCGTGCGGCCCGCCGGGGAACCCGCCGACGGGGCCGAGCCGCCCACGGGCGTCCTGCCGCGGATGCGCCCGCCGTCCGGGGAGCCCGAGCCCCCGACCGGCGTCCTCCCGCGGATGCGCCGTCCGCGGGAGGACGACGAGCCCACGACCGGGGTCCTCCCCCGGACCCCCGACCCGCGCGAGGAGACCCTCCCGCTGTTCTTCGACCGGCCCTCCGGCCCGCTGCCCGTGGTGCGCTGACCCGGCCCGGCGTCACGGACCCGCCGTCGGAGATTGACCATGGGGGCCGGTGTCGTCATGGTGGGCGGGGTCCGACACCGGTGTCGGCGACCAGGAGGTGGACCGGCCCGTGGGCAGGATGGACGACCGGACGGTGCTCGTCACCGGGGCCGGGCGCGGCATCGGCCGTGCCACCGCACTGCGGCTCGCCGGGGAGGGCGCCCGGGTCGCGGTGACCGACCTCGACGGTGACACCGCCGCCGCGACCGCCGCGGAGCTGGGCGGGGCCGGGACCGCGTACGCCCTCGACGTCGCCGACCCCGACGCCGTGCGCGACATCGTCGAGCGGGTCCGCGGCGACCTCGGCCGGATCGACGTGCTGATCAACAACGCCGGCTGGGACAAGGTCGGCGCGTTCGTCGACTCCGACCCGGCCGACTGGGACCGGATCGTGCGGATCAACCTGTTCGGGGTGCTGCACACCGCGCACGCCGTCGTCCCGCACCTGATCGCGCAGGGCTCCGGGACGGTGGTGAACCTCGCCTCCGAGGCGGGCCGCGTCGGGTCCAGCGGCGAGGCGGTCTACTCCGCCGCCAAGGGCGGGGTCATCGCGTTCACCAAGACCCTCGCCCGCGAGGTCGCCCGGCACGGTGTCAACGTCAACTGCGTGTGCCCCGGGCCCACCGACACGGCGCTGTTCGCCGACGTCGTCGAGGGGAACGACCGGCTGCGCGACGCCCTGGTGAAGGCGATCCCGTTCCGCCGCCTGGCCCGCCCCGAGGACGTCGCCGCCACCGTCGCCTTCCTCGCCTCACCCGACGCCGACTACCTCACCGGGCAGACCGTCAGCGTCAGCGGCGGCCTGTCCATGCTCTGACCGCAGCCCCCCGGGAGGACCCCCATGACCCTCGACCCGAGCACCTACACCCAGCTGCGGTTCGAGCGCCGCGACGACGGCGTCCTGCTCATCACCATCGACAACCCGGCGAAGTACAACGCCGCCGACGAGGTCCTGCACGGCGAGCTCGCGCGGGTCTGGCGGGACGTGTCGTCCGACGCCGCCACCCGGGTCGCGGTGATCACCGGGGCCGGGAGGGCGTTCTCCGCGGGCGGGGACCTCGGCATGGTCGAGCGGATGGCCGGCGACCACGAGCGCGTCGCCCACATGCTCCGGGAGATGTCCGACCTGGTCTGGAACATCATCGACTGCGAGAAGCCGGTCGTGTCGGCGATCAACGGGGTCGCCGTCGGCGCCGGGGTGGTCGTCGCGTTGCTCGCCGACATCGCGATCGCCGCCGAGGACGCGAAGCTGGGCGACGGCCACGTGAGGCTCGGCGTCGCCGCCGGGGACCACGCCGCGATCATCTGGCCGCTGCTGGCCGGGATGGCGAAGGCCCGCTACTACCTGCTGACCGGCGAGATGGTCACCGGCGCCGAGGCCGAGCGGCTCGGGATGGTCGCCAAGGCGGTGCCGCGCGAGCAGGTCCTCGACGAGGCGCTGCGGGTCGCGCACGCCCTGGGCACCGGCTCCCAGCAGGCCATCCGGCTCACCAAGCGGGCACTGAACTCGTGGCTGCGCAGCGCCGGACCGGCCTTCGAGCAGTCCGCCGCCTACGAGATGTTGACCTTCATGGGCCCCGACGTTGTGGAGGGCGCCGCCGCGCTGCGCGAGAAGCGTCCCCCGAACTTCCCCTCGGCACGGGGCTGACCCTGGGGCAGGGTGGGTGCACGCGCGTCCCACCACACGCCAGGAGCACCACCGTGACCCTCACCGGATCGCCCGCGGAGACACCGCCCACCGACCCAGCAGGCCGCCCTCACGTGCACGCCCTGCACGACCGGCTCGCCGCCGCGGTCCGCCCCGCCGCCGTCGCCACCCGGGCGATCGACCGGCTCCGGATGGCGCACGACGCGTCGCACTTCGCCCGCACCCCGGCCGCGGTGGTGACGGCGTCGAGCGCCGCCGAGGTCGCCGCGCTGTTCCGCGCCGCGGGCGGGGTGCCGGTGACCTTCCGCTCCGGCGGGACGAGCCTGTCCGGCCAGGCCGTCACCGACGGCATCCTCGTCGACGTCCGCCGCCACTTCCGCGGCATCGAGATCGAGGACGACGGCGCCCGGGTGCGGGTCGGGCCGGGCGCGACGGTGCGCTCGGTCAACACCCGCCTGGCCCGGTACGGCCGGATGCTCGGCCCGGACCCGGCCAGCGAGGTCGCCTGCACCCTCGGCGGGGTCGTCGCGAACAACTCCTCGGGCATGGCCTGCGGCACCGCCGCGAACAGCTACGCGCTGCTGGACTCCGTCGAGCTCGTCCTGCCCTCGGGCACCACCCTGGACACCGGTGCCCCCGGCGCCGACGACGAGCTGCGCGCCCGCGAGCCCCGGCTGTGGGCGGGCCTGGCGCGGCTGCGCGACCGGCTCCGCGGCGACGCGGCGCTGCGCACCGAGATCGAGCGCCAGTTCTCCCTGAAGAACACCATGGGCTACGGCCTGAACTCCTTCCTCGACCACCACGACCCGGTGCAGATCCTGGCCCGGCTGCTCGTCGGCTCGGAGGGGACGCTGGCGTTCCTCGCCTCGATCACCATGCGCACCGTTCCGGTGCTGGCCCACACCCGCACCGGGCTGCTGGTGTTCGACGACCTCGCCGCCGCCAACCGCGCGCTGCCCGGCCTGGTGGACTCCGGCGCCGCGACGATCGAGCTGCTGGACGCCACGTCGCTGCGGGTCGGACAGCGCGACACCGACGCCGACCCGCGGCTGCGGGCACTGACCGTCGACGAGCACGCCGCGTTCCTCGTGGAGTACCGCGGGCACACCGTCGAGGAGGTCACCCAGCTCGCCGGGGACGCCTCCGGGCTGATCTCCGGGCTGCCGCTGCGGGGCCCGCGGGAGCTGTCCGCGGACCCGGTCGCGAAGGCCGGGCTGTGGACGCTGCGCAAGGCGCTCTACGCCAAGGTCGCGGGCGCCCGCCCGCCGGGCACCGCGGCGCTGCTGGAGGACGTCGCCGTCCCCGTCCCGGATCTGCTCGCGACCTGCGAGGGCCTCATCGCGCTGTTCGCGAAGCACGACTACGACCACGCCGTGATCTTCGGGCACGCCAAGGACGGCAACGTCCACTTCATGCTCACCGAGGACCTCGACGACTCGGGCACGGCGGGCGGCCGGGACCGCTTCGGCCGGTTCACCGACGACATGGTCGACCTCGTGCTGGCCCACGGCGGGACGCTCAAGGCCGAGCACGGCACCGGCCGGATGATGTCGCCGTTCGTCCGCCGCCAGTACGGCGACGAGCTCTACGAGGTCATGCAGGAGATCAAGCGGCTCTGCGACCCGCAGGGGATCCTCTCCCCCGGCGTCGTCCTCGACGACGACCCGACCGCGCACCTGGCCGGACTCAAGTCCGCCCCGGCCGTCGAGTCCGAGGTGGACCGCTGCGTGGAGTGCGGGTTCTGCGAGCCGGTCTGCCCCAGCCGTGACCTGACCACCACCCCGCGGCAGCGGATCGTGCTGCGCCGCGAGATGGCCGCCGCCCGGGCCGCGGGCGACGAGGCCCTGCTCGCCGAGCTGGAGGCCGACTACGCCTACGACGGCGTCGACACCTGCGCCGTCGACGGCATGTGCGGCACCGCCTGCCCGGTCCTGATCAACACCGGCGACCTGGTGCGACGGCTGCGCGGCGAACGCGACCACGGCGCCGCGGGCGCGGGCTGGACCCTCGCGGCGAAGCACTGGGGCGCCACCACCCGGGCCGCCGGGCTGGCCCTCACCCTCGCGCGGGCCGTACCCGGCGCCGCACCCGTCTCGGCCGCGCTCCGCCGGGTCGCCGACCCCGAGCAGGTCCCGCAGTGGAGCCCCGACCTGCCCCGCGGCGGCGGGAACCGGGTCCCCGGCGGGCTCGTGTCCACCGACGCCGACCTCGTCCTGTTCTCCTCGTGTACCGGCGCCATGTTCGGCTCGGCGGGCACCGGCGCGGGCGAGGCGTTCGCCCGGCTCTGCGCGCGGGCGGGCCTGCGGGCGAGCGCACCCGCCGGCCTGGGGTCGCTGTGCTGCGGCACGCCGTGGAAGTCCAAGGGGCTCACCGACGGCGCCGCCGCGATGGCCGAGCGGGTCCTGCCCGCGCTGTGGACGACGACCCGCGCCGGGGCGGTCCCGGTGGTGTCCGACGCGTCGTCGTGCACCGAGGGGCTGCGGGTGATGGTCGCGTCCGGCCCCGAGCGCTACCGCGGCCTGCGGGTCCTCGACGCCGTCGAGTTCACCGCCGACCGGATCCTGCCCGCGCTCACCGTGTCCGCCCGGCTGGCCCGGCTCGTGCTGCACCCGACCTGCTCGGCCACCCAGCTCGGCCTGCTCGACCCGCTGCGGCGCCTGGCCGGGGCCGTCGCCGACGACGTCGTCGTCCCCGACTCGTGGAGCTGCTGCGGGTTCGCCGGGGACCGCGGGATGCTGCACCCGGAGCTGACCGCGGCGGCCACCGCACCGCAGGCCTGGGAGCTCGCCGGGGTCGACGCCGACGCCCACGCCTCCTGCAACCGGACCTGCGAGCTCGGCATGAGCCGCGCTACCGGGCGTGACTACGAGCACGTCCTGGAGGTGCTCGAACGGGTGACGAGATGAGCGATTTTCGTGATCCTGACGCCTCTTTTTCGGTCAAGTCCTTGTTTAGACCCCCCGGGACCGGGGATGAATGTCCGTGATGCGCGTTCCGTCGGGGGTGACGCGCACCCGGAAGGAGTCCGAGACCGTGACCGTGGTGACAGGTGGGGCCGCGGCGAACGCCGTGATGGCGGTCGTCCGGGTCGAGGCACCCGCGGGCGTCGAGGCGGACGTCGTGGAGGCCGAGCTGACCCGCGCCCTGTACACACACCGCAAGCGTCCGATGACCGTCGAGCTGTCCCTGGCCGACGGCACCGGCCCCTGGCCGCGGAGCGGACCCGCCCGGTACGCCTTCGTCGCCGTGCTGACCATGTCCGGGTGCTCCGAGCCGGAGCGGCTCGCCGCACGCATCGAGAAGACGGCCCGCAAGGCGATCCGGCGCCGTTTCGGCCGTCCGGCCACCGCGGAGGTCCGCACCGGGATCTCGGGCGCCGAGGCGGGCGCCTACTGGTTCAGCGTGCGGGGCACGCCGCACCGGCAGTTCTGACCACGGCGGGGGCGCGGCGTGAGACGCGACACCGCTGTTTCCGTTCGGGCGCGTCCGTGCCGCATCCTGTGTGCCGCCGCCGGCCCGGGCGGGAGCCGACGAGACGGGGAACGACCACCGTGCTGACCATCCTCACCGCCGAGAACGGCGGTTGACCGCCGCCGCACCGCCTCCCGTCGTGGAGGCCGGCCCGAAGGGTCTCCGCACCGGAGCGCTGGGCCTGTGGGGCAACACCGTCATCGGGCTCGGCGCCACCGCACCGGCCTACAGCCTGGCCGCGACGCTCGGCTACGTCGTCCTCGCCGTCGGCGAGAAGGCGCCCGCGATGTTCCTCGTCGCGTTCGTGCCGATGCTGTTCGTCGCCGTCGCCTACCGCGAGCTGAACCGCGCCGTGCCCGACTGCGGGACGACGTTCACCTGGGGCACCAAGGCCTTCGGGCCGTGGGTCGGGTGGATGGGCGGCTGGGGCGTCGCGGTGTCGGCGATCATCGTGCTGGCCAACGTCGCCGAGATCGCCGCCGTGTACACCCTGCGCGCGCTCGGGTTCGTCGCCGCCGCGGAGAATACGCTGGTCAAGGTCGGCGTCGGGGTGCTGTTCATCCTGGTCATGACCTGGGTCAGCCACCGCGGGATCGTGCTGTCCGAGCGGTTCCAGAACGCGCTGATCGTGTTCCAGATCGTGGTGCTCGCCGTCCTGGCCGCCGGGGCGCTGTGGCTCGTGTACTCCGGCGACGCCGGCCCGCAGGCCGTGCTGCCGAGCTGGAGCTGGTTCGACCCGACCGGGATCTCCGGCTCCGCCGCCGCGCAGGCGCTGATCCTCTGCATCTTCGTCTACTGGGGCTGGGACGCCTGTCTGGCCGTCGGCGAGGAGACCCGCGGCTCGACCAGCACCCCGGGCCGCGCCGCGCTGCTCGCCACCGTGATCCTGCTGGCGATCTACGTCGTCGTCGCCGTCGCGCTGCAGTCCTACGCAGGGTTCGGCGACACCGGGATCGGCCTGGCGAACCCCGAGCACTCCGAGGACGTGCTCACCCTGCTCGGCGCCCCGATGGGCGGCTCGGTGCTCACCGCGGTGCTGCTGCTGACCGTCGCGGTGTCGGCGGCGTCGTCGACCCAGACCACGATCCTGCCCACCGCGCGCGGCGCGCTGGCGATGGCCGTCTACGGGGCGGTCCCGCGCCGCTTCGGCAACGTCCACCCCCGCTACGCGACGCCCGGGTTCGCCACCGTCGTCATGGGGTTGTCCGCGGTGGTGTTCTACCTGGTGCTGGGGCTGGTCAGCTCCGACGCGCTGCTCGACACCGTCGCCTCGCTCGGCCTGGCCGTGGCGTTCTACTACGGCATCACCGCCTTCGCCTGCGTCTGGTACTTCCGGCGCACCCTGCTCCGCTCGCCACGCGACCTGCTGCTGCGCGGTCTGCTGCCGCTGCTCGGCGGCGTGGTCATGGTGTGGGCGTTCGTGCAGAGCTCGGTCGACATGCTCGACCCGGCCTACGGCGAGACCTCCTTCGGTCCGGTCGGCGGGGTGTTCGTGATCGGCGTCGGCATGATTGCGCTCGGTGTGCCGCTGATGCTGGCCTGCGCGGTGCGGCTGCGGCCGTTCTTCCGCGGCGAGACCCTCGACGAGGACACCCCGGTGCTCGTCCCGGAGACGGGTGAGCCGCCCTACGGCGGTTCCTAGGCCGCACGGGGTGCGGCGGCCCGGCCGGATGGACGATGATCGGGCCGGTGAACGCCCGCATCCTGCTCGTCGAGGACGACCGCACGATCGGTGACGTCCTGCGCGGCAGCCTGACCGGGCACGGCTACGACGTCCGGTGGGAGCAGGCGGGCGGCCCGGCGCTCGCGGCGGCCGGGCACACCCCGTTCGACCTCGTCCTGCTCGACCTCGGGCTGCCCGACCTCGACGGCGTCGAGGTGTGCCGTCGGCTGCGCACGCTGCGCCCCGACGCGGTGCTGGTCGTGCTGACCGCCCGGACCGCGGAGATGGACGTGGTACTCGGCCTGGAGGCCGGCGCCGACGACTACCTGACCAAGCCGGTACGCCTGGCCGAGCTGCTCGCCCGGATCCGGGCGCACCTGCGGCGCGCCGGCGGCGACCGCACCGGGGACGTGCTGGAGGTCGGGGACCTGCGCGTCGACACCGGGGCGCGCCGCGCCACCGTCGCCGGGCGGGAGCTGGTCCTGCGCACCCGCGAGTTCGACCTGCTCGCCCGGCTCGCGACCGACCCGGGCACCGCGCTGAGCCGCGAGGTGCTGATGACCGACGTGTGGGACGCGCACTGGTTCGGCTCCACCAAGACCCTCGACGTGCACGTGGCCGCGGTGCGCCGCCACCTCGCCGCGCACGACGGCCCCCGGGTCCCGCTGATCACCACCCTGCGCGGGCACGGGTACCGCCTGGAGCTGCCCGGGGGCCTCCGGTGAGACGCCGCATCGTGCGCCTCACCCTCGTGGCGGTCGGGGTGACGCTGGTGCTGTTCGGGGTCCCGCTGGCCGCCGGGCTGGAGCGCTACACCGTCGCCCAGCAGCGTGAGTCGCTGCAGCGCATCGCGGACTTCGCCGCCCGCTCGGTCTACGACGACGTCGTCCACGACCGGGTCCCGGCCCGGCTGCCCGACGGCCGCGACGACGACACCGCCGTCGCGCTCTACGACTCCGACGGCGACCGCACCACCGGCGACGGCCCGCCGGAGGGCGACGAGGGCGTCGACCGGGTCCTGGACCGGGGTCTGTCGTCCTCCCCGCCGGGGCAGCTCGTCGCGGTGTCCCCGGTGACCGACGGCGACGACGTCGTCGGGGTGGTGCGCGCGGCGCGCCCGACCTCGGCGGTGTGGTCCTCGCTCGTACCGCTCTACCTCGGCATGGTCGCGCTGGCCGGGCTGGTGCTGGTCGCGGTGTGGGCGCTCGCGATGCGCCTGGCCGCGCACCTGTCGGCGCCGCTGGAGTCGATGGCCCGCGACGCGGCCCGGCTCGGCGAGGGCGACTTCGGGGTCCGTCCCGCGCCCACCGGCATCGGGGAGCTCGACCGTGTCGGGTCCGCGCTCGGCCACACCGCAGGCCGCCTCGACGACCTGCTGGCCCGCGAGCGGGCGTTCTCCGCGGAGGCCTCGCACCAGCTGCGGACGCCGCTGGCCGGGCTGCGGCTGCGGCTGGAGTCCGCGCTCGACGACCCGGCGCTGCTGCGGCCCGCGACCGTGGAGGACGGGCTGGCCTCGGTCGACCGGCTGGAGCGCACCATCGACGAGCTGCTGCTGCTCGCCCGCGAACGCAGCCGTGACGCCGTTCCGGTCGACCTCGCCCGGCTCTTCGACGAGGCGCAGGCCGAGTGGGGCGACCGGCTGTCCCGCGCCGGGCGGTCGTTCTCGGTGTCCCGCGACGGCGCCCTGCCCGACCCGCCCGCCTCCGCCGCGGCGGTCCGCCAGATCGTCGCCGCGCTGCTCGACAACGCCGTCCAGCACGGGGCCGGTGCGGTCGCGCTGACCGCGCGGGAGGCCGGGCCGGACGCCGTGGCCGTCGACGTCGCCGACGAGGGGCCCGGGGTGGCCGAGGAGGACCTGTCGGGCAGCGACGGCCGGCGCGGCCTCGGGGTCGCCCTCGCCCGGCGGCTCGCCGAGGCCGAGGGCGGACGGCTCACCGCCCGCCGGTCGCCGTCGGTGGTCACCCTGCTGCTGCCGCTGGAACCGGTCCGGGACGGCCGATCGCTTACCTCCTCCTAACCTCCACCTCATCCCCCGTGGCACACGGGCTCCCTACCGTCGGTACCGGACATGATCGACGACGGTCGGCACCGGGAGGCCCGCATGACCACGACGCCCGACCAGCGGATCCGCGACGCCCTCACCGCCGACCCGGTCCTGCGGACCCTCGGGTTCGACCACCGCTCCGTCGGGTCCGCGCCCCCGCCCGCGGGACCGGGCATCGTGCTCGGCTGGTCCGGGCAGTGGGCGGCGTCGGGTTCGGCGGCGCTCGGCACGGTGGTCGTCGACGTCGTCGGCGTCGACGGACGCACCCGCACGGCGGTGCTGGCCCGGATCGAGGTCGTGCTGTCCGGGCTGCGCGACGGCCCCGTGCGACGGGTCGGGGCCGGGTCCCCCGCGGACGGTGTCACCGTGCTCGCCGGCACCGGCGAACCCGCCGGCCGGGCCGCAGCCGGCGCGACCGTCGGGTAGCGACCGGTCACCGCCCCCATCCGGTGACGGGCCCGGCGGAACGGACACGACGGCGTATCCGCCCAGGTGGGGGGCCGTCGCGGCGATCTTGACCTCGCGTACGGTGCGGCCCATGGCTTCCGACACGAGCAGGCCCACGGACCGCAGCACGGCGACCGGCACCCCGGAGACCGACGACGCGGCCGGCTCCGTCGCGACGGACCGGGCGACCGCCGACGGCCCCGCCACGACCGCCACCGACACCGCCGACGGCGCGGCCACCGGCACAACGGCCACCGGCTCCACCACGGCGGGCTCCACCGCCACCGACGGCACCGCGACCGGCTCCACCACGGCCGGCTCCACCGCCACCGACGGCACCGCGACCGGCTCCACCACGGCCGGCTCCACCGCCACCGACGGCACCGCGACCGGCTCCACCGCGACCGCGGGCGCGGCCACCGACGACGCCGCCACCGGCCGCGCCGCCCCCGTGCGCACCGCGGCCGCCACCCCCGCCGGGGCCCCGGCCGACACCGCCTCCGGCGGTGGCCTCGCCGGTGCGGGCGCCGTCGTCGCCGCGGGGCTCGGTCTCGCCTCGCTGACCGGCACCTCGGTGGGCGACATGCTGCGCGAGCGCGAGTCGCTCGTCGGGCAGATCCAGGCCGCGACCGGCGGCCCGGGCGACACCATCGAGTCCTTCTACGGCGCGCCCTGGGACGTCGCCGCCGTGGTCAACGGCGTCGTCGCGCTGGTCGCGGTCCTCCTCGGGCTCGTCCTGGTCCTCGGCCCCGCCGCCCGGCCCGCCGCGGGCGCCTGGGTCCGGCCGGTCGCCCTCGGCGGCCTGGTGCTCGGCGTCCTGGGGCTGCTGGTGTCCGGCGGCATGTACCTCGACCTGTTCGCCTCGACGCCGGTGCTGCCGCAGATGCCGGGCATCCCGGGCCTGGGCTGACCCGCCCCGGTCGGTGGCCCGCGCCGGTCCCCGGACCCACGCGGCACCGACCGGGTCACCCCGTTCACCCGCTCGATCGCTTCCGCTTCCGGTCGCCGCGGTCCCGTCCCTAGGTTCGGCGCAGGTCACCGCCCGGTGGCCCCGTCGCACCCGCCGACCGCGGGCGACCGGGAGGAACGCCGTGCCGCTTCGGTCCCCGTTCGCGACGATGCTCGCCGCCGTGGTCCTGCTGCTGGTCACCGGCGGTGTGGCCGCGGCCGGGCCGGCGGCGACGCCCGAGCAGCGTGCGGCCACCGCGGTCGAGGTCGCACTGCGCCAGATCGGCTGCCGTTCGTGTGGGGCGGCAACGGGCCGGAGAACGGCGACCGCGGCTTCGACTGCTCCGGGCTGACCGCGTTCGCCTACGGCAAGGCCGGCGTCGTCCTGCCACGGACCGCGCACGCCCAGTACCGCCGCGGCCCGCGGGTCCCGGCCGGCTCCCCGCTGCGCCCGGGTGACCTGGTCTTCTACGGCACCGTCGACAAGGTCCACCACGTCGGACTGTTCGTCGGGCAGGACCGGATGGTGAGCGCTCCGACGTTCGGGCTGCCGGTGCAGACCTCCTGGTACCGGTGGCGCGGCGACGACTACCTCGGCGCGACCCGACCGGTGCAGGCCACCGACGGCGTCGGGGACCCGGCGGTCCGGGAGACGCCGGACCCGTCGATCCCGGACGAGCCCTGGTTCGACGCCCCCGCCGCACCGCCACTGCCCACGTCGCCGACGGCCCCGCGGCAGACCCCGGCGCCCCGCTGACTCCGCCGGTGGCACCGGGGGCGTGGAGCGGCGACGCCGGCACCCGCCCGGTCAGGACGCGTCGGCCACCGGGGTGTCGACCGCGACCACGGTGAGACCGAGGGAGGGCACCAGCCTCAGGACCCGGGCCGCAGGCGCCGCCGGGTCCAGTACCACCACGACCGCGGTCCCGTGGGCACGGGCGCGGTCGGCGGCCGCGCGCAGGATCGTGACCCCGCGCAGTCCGAGGAAACGGACGGCGTTGAGGTCGAGTACGACCCGGCCACCCACCGCGAGGTCGACGGCGGCGAGCACGCGCACCTCGACCGCGGGTCCGGTGGCGAGGTCGAGGTCGCCGGACACGCCGATGACGACGGTCGCGGCGGGACCGCACCCGACCTCGACCTGCGGGCCGGCGTGAGTGGGCTCGGGCTCGGGGACGAGGAGGAGACGACGGGATGGCGTGGGCGCGGTCATGGGTCCGCCAGGAGGGAGGTGGGGCCGGTCCCGCTGCGGGGACGGTCAGCCCGTGGTGCCGTCGGGGCACTGAGCTGTACCGGACGACCGAACGGCGACGGCTCCGAGGAGGCGTCGCCCGAAGATGCGTCGAGCTGGACCGGGATCGTCACGGTCGACGGGCCCGGCCCGTCACCGTAGCCGTCGCCGACACCGGGTGTCCAGGGTGCGGTCCGCTCCCCGGCGGGCCGGCGCCGCGGCGGGGATACTCACGACGATGCCGACCGCACCGGAGATCCCCCGGGCCGCCGGGCCCCGACCGCCCGCCGGAGCCCGGTGACCGGGCCCGTCGTCGCCCGCCTCTGGCGTCCCGTCCTGCTCGTGGCGCTGGTGGGTGTCGCGGTCGGCGTCGCGGTCGCCGTCGGGGTGCCCTCGGTGGAGCAGCTCCGTGACGGCCTGGCCGGGACCGGATGGGCGGGACCGCTGCTGTGGGCGGCGCTGTACGCCGGACTGTCGCTCACCCCGGTGCCGGTCAGCCTGCTCGCCGTGCTCGGCGGGGTGCTGTTCGGGTTCGGCGAGGGGCTGCCCGCCACGCTCGCCGGGAAGTTCGTCGGCGCGGCGGTCGGGTTCGCCCTGGCGCGGCGGCTGGGCCGGGACACGGTGCTGCGGCTGGTGGACCGCTCGGGCCGGGGCGCGGAGCGGATGGCGGTGGTCGACGACCTGGTACGCCGTCGCGGCCTCCTGGCCGTGGTGGGGGTCCGGCTCGCGCCGGTCCTGCCGTACTCGGTGCTGAACCTGCTGTGGGGGCTGACCGCGGTCCGGTTCCGGCACTACCTCCTCGGCACCGTCCTGGGGGTCACCCCGGGCACGACGGCGCTGGTCGCGGTCGGCGCGTTCGGCACCGACCCCGGGTCGCTGCCGTTCCTGGTCTCGGTGGCCGGGCTCGGGGTCGTCGTGCTGACCGGGGTCGTCCTGGCCCGGCGCCGGCCGGCCCGCTCGCGCGCCGACCCGCCCGCGGACGGCTGAGGGCTCAGCCGGGCCCGACCGTCGCGGCGACGGCGCGGTGGTCACCGACGTCGAGCTGCAGCACGGCCGGGTCCCGCCCGGTCAGGCGGCCGAGCGCGATCAGGTGGTCGAGCTGGGCGCGCGGCGTCGCCGCCGGGAACGTCCGCCCGTCGACGAGCCGCCGGCCGCCGGTCACCGTCGCGGGGAGCGAGCCGGGCAGGTTCAGGTCCCCGGCGACGACCACCGGCCCGGGCAGCCGTGCCGTCCAGCGCCGCAGCGCCCGGAGCTGGCGGACCGCCGTCGGCGGGGCGAACGACAGATGGGTCGCCACCACCGTGAGCGTCCCCAGCTCCGCGGCGACGGCGGCGCGCGGCTCGTCGAGGAACCAGGCGAGCCGGGTCCCCCCGCCGGGGGCGGGCACCGGCACCGGCAGCCGGGCCCGGCCGGCCTCGAACCCCAGCACGTGCCAGCGGCGCACCGGGAGCCGGGAGAACAGCGCGACGCCGTAGCGCGGCCCGGGCGCGGGGTCGCCGGGACCGCGCAGGACCGGGGGGTCGAGCGGGGTCCACGACGGCAGCGGGTCCGGACGCGGCTCGCCGTGCATGGTCGCGGCGCAGCGCCAGTCCACGGCACCGAGCCCGGCCGCGAGCAGCGACGGCTGGTCGTCGCCCGCCGAGCGGGACTGGCCGGTGTCGACCTCCTGCACCGCGACGACGTCGGCGCCCACCCCGGCGACGGCCGCCCCGAGCGCGGGGCCGGTCAGGTACCGCCCGTCCGCCCCACGTCCGGAGGCGAGGTTCAGCGACGCGACCCGCACGGCCGCGGTCAGCGGGTCGCGGCGTGGCGTCCGCGGGCCCCGCGCAGCGCCGGGACGCCGGCGAGCAGCCCGCGCTGCGGGATCCCGTCGACCGGTTCGGCGGCCGCCCCCAGCTCGGCGAGCACGTCGTTCGCGGCGAGCACCCCCGACATCGACGAGCGCTCCATCAGCCCGGCGAGGTAGGGCGTCTCCACGAAGTCACCGGCCACCCGCAGGCCGCGCGCGTCGGTCCGCACCCCCGGCCGGGTGCCCGCCGTCCCGGGCGGGAACGCGGGCGCGGTGGCCTCCAGCCGGTCGTACCGGTCGAGGACGGTCGCGTCCGCGGTCTCGGGCCACAGCACGGCCAGCTCGGCGCGCAGCGCGGCCGCGGCGGACGCCGCGTCGGGCTCGGCGCAGGAGTAGGAGTGCAGCTCCACCACCGACCCGCCGGTCCCGGCGGCCCACCGGGCCGAGGGCTCCTCCAGCCGGGAGTAGACGGTGACCGAGTCCAGGGTCGGCTGCCCGCTGACGGCACTGAACACCGCCCGTCCCGGGTCGACGTCGCGGTCCAGCCACAGCCTGCTGACCGCGAACGGGGGCGCGACGCGCAGCGCCGCACACTGCGCGTGCAGCCGCGGCGCCGTCGTCGCCAGCCCGGGTGAGCCGGTGACCAGCGCGCGCAGCGCACCCGGGTCGAGGGCGAGCACGAGGTGCCGGGTGGTGGTCGCCCCGGGGCCCTCGACCCGCCAGCCTGCGCCGTCGGGGTGCACCGCGGTGACCCGCGCCCCGGTGCGGACCTGCGCCCCGAGGGAGGTCAGGTGGCGCCACAGCGGCTGCCACACGGCGGTGGCGTGGTCGGTGCACGGGGCGTCGAAGGCGATGCCCTCGGGGTTGCCGAGGAAGTAGTAGTGGAACATCGCGACGAGCTCGGCGGCGGACAGGTCGCCCTGGTTGCAGAAGAACGACCGGGCGAACGCCTCGAACAGCATGCTGCGGGTGCGCTCGGTCATCCCGAGCCGGTCGAGGAACGACGCGGCGTCGACGCCGTCGAGCTCGGTCGTGGTGGTGGCCCGGTCGTAGGCCAGCAGGGCGCGTCCGGCGTCGGGGTCGGCGGAGGTGAGCTCGCGCCGCGACAGGCTCCTGCTGCGCAGCGCCAGCGCGAGCAGGTTGAACGGCGGGGCGGCGGGCAGTCCCGACAGGTCCTCGTCGGGCCACCGCGCGGAGATCACCGGGTAGTTCCCGACCGGGCGCAGGAACGACAGCTGCGGGTCGGCGCGGCGCAGGATCGACCGCCAGGTGTAGTACTGCCGGAAGAAGGCGTGGAAGCCGTGCTCGACCTGCGCGACGGTGCCGTCGGAGAGGGTGTGCGGCCAGGCCCCGAGCCGTCCGCCGAGGTGGTCGGCCGCCTCGAGCAGGGTGACCCGCACCCCGCGTTCGGCCAGCACCACCGCCGCGGACACCCCGGCGATCCCGCCCCCGACGACGACCGCCTCCGACCCGGCGGGCACCGCACGCGGCAGCAGCGGGTCGGGGGTCACCAGCCGTCGTCGGCGCATGCGCAGCGGTGCGGCGCGGTGCCGCAGCGGGTCGGTCACAGGGTCCCTCCGGGACGGACGTGCGGACCGTGTCCGCCGGGATGGCTGGCAGCGGAGCCGTGGGCGGCGGAGTCGTGGGCACCGCGGTGGCGGGTCCCGGGGCGGTGGGCGGCGCGGTCGCGGCGCAGGACGAGCGCGTACGGGACCGCGACCAGCCCCATCAGCACCCCGCCGACCAGGGCCGAGCCGGGCAGGCCGAAGAACACCAGGTGGGCGAGCACCGAGGAGGCGTAGACCCACAGGTACAGCGCGGCCGCGGGCCCCGAGCGCCGGGGGCCGCCGGGCAGCGCACGGTGCAGGGTCCCGACGATCACCAGCGAGACGACCAGCCAGCCGGCGTAGTTGGTCAGCGGGATGCCGGGCACCAGCGGGAGACCCGGGTCGGGGCGCGCCCACACCCAGTGGCCCGCGTCGACCATCTGCGGGTCGAGGAACACGTCCCAGGCGGCCAGGGCGAACGCACCGACGGCGACGGTCCCCGCCCCGCGCCGGGCCAGCGCCCTGCCCACGACCAGCGCGGGCCACGCCATCATCGCCCAGGCCATCGGCACGACCAGCGGGACACCGGCCACCTCGGCGCCGAGGGTCCCGGTGTAGGCGTAGGCGCCGAACGGCCACCCCGTGGCCAGCCCGACGGACTCCGCGACCAGTCCCCCGCCGCCCGCGACGCCGAGCAGCACCAGCCCGCCCCGGGTGCCGTGCACCCGGACGACGTCGGCGACCGCGGCCAGGAAGAACACCGCGACGCTCAGCACCGTCACCGACGTCCGCAGCGGGGCGGGGGTGAGCGGGTAGAGGATCTGGACGGTCACCGCTCCGGCGACCAGCACCCAGGCGGGCAGGGTCGTGCGCAGTGCCCGGGGGGCAGCGGCCAACGCCACGCGGGAACCTCCACACGGTCCGGTCGGGGGTGGTCCCACGGTGCCACCACCCGGGCACACCCGCGCGTCGTCCGCGGCCGCGGCGACGTCGCGCGGCCGGGCCGCCCCCTCCGTAGGGTCGCCTGCGTGCTCCTCCGCCGGCCGCTGCGCGCCGTCCGTCCGCTCGTGGCCGCCGGGTCCGTCCTCGCCGCGGCCGGGACGGTGCAGGCCTGGGTGAACCGGGCCGGGCTGCGACGCCCGCCCGCCGCGCCGCCCACGGTGACCGTGCCGGTGTCGGTGCTGGTCCCGGCCCGCGACGAGGCACACCGGATCGCGCCGACCGTGCGGGCGCTGACCGGGCAGCGCGGGCTGGCCGACGTCGAGATCCTCGTCCTCGACGACGGCTCCACCGACGGGACCGCCGCCGTCGTCCGTACCGCGGCCGGCGGCGACCCCCGGCTACGGGTGCTCACCGGCACCCCGCCCCCGCCCGGGGTGCTGGGCAAACCGCACGCCTGTGCCGCGCTGGCCGCGGCCGCCCGCGGTGAGGTCCTCGTCTTCGTCGACGCCGACGTCGTCCTCGTCCCGCACGCCGTCGCCGCCGCGGTGGCGCTGCTGCGCGACCGGGACCGGCCGCTGGACCTGCTGTGCCCGTGGCCGCGGCAGGTCGCCTCCGGCCCGCTCGGCCGGCTGGTGCAACCGCTGCTGGCCTGGTCGTGGCTGACGACGCTGCCGCTGGCCGTAGCGGAACGGTCCGGACGGGGGTCGATGGCCGTCGCGAACGGGCAGTTCCTGCTGGTCGAGGCGGCCGCACTGGCCCGGGCGGGCGGCTGGGCCGCGGTGTCGGGCGCCGTCCTCGACGACATCGGGCTGGCCCGGGCGGTCCGCGCCGCCGGGGGCCGGACCGGCATCGCCGACGGGTCGCAGGTCGCGTCCTGCCGGATGTACGCGACCGGCGCGGAGCTGCGGGCGGGCTACCGCAAGTCGCTGTGGGCGGCGTTCGGCTCGCCCGCCGGGGCGGTCGCGGTCGGCGCCGGGCTGGTGCTGGTCTACGTGCTGCCCGCGCTCGCCGCGCTGACCGGGTCGCGGGCCGGGCTGCTCGGGTACGCCGCCGCCGTCGCCGGGCGGGTGCCCGCCGCGCGGTGGGTCACCGGGCCGTCGGGCGGCGGCGCGGTCGACGCGCTCGCCCACCCGGTGTCGGTGCTGGCCCTGCTCGGGCTGCTCGCGTCCTCGTGGGCGGGCAGGCTGCGCGGCACGCTGAGCTGGAAGGGGCGTGCGTTGTGAGCCGGGTCGTGGTGGTCGGCGCCGGGCTGGGCGGGCTCGCGGCGGCGGCGCGGCTGGCCGCCGCCGGGCACGCGGTCACCGTGTTCGAGCGGGCCGACACCCCGGGCGGGAAGCTCGGCGTCATCACCCGGGACGGGTTCACCTTCGACACCGGCCCGTCGCTGCTCACGATGCCGGACCTGCTCGACGACCTGTTCGCCGCGACCGGCGGTCCCGCGGACCTGCCGGTCACGCCGGTCGACCCGGCCTGCGGCCACGTCTTCTCCGACGGCACGCGGTTGGACCTCCCGCACGCCGCGGCCGCGGTCCCGGCCGCCCTCGACGCCGCCCTGGGCGACGGCGCCGGCGCGTCCTGGGCGGCGCTGCACGAGCACTCGCGACGCCTGTGGGGCCTCGTCGGCGAGCCGGTCCTGCGCCGCCCGCTCACCACGGCCGCGCTCGCCCGGATGAGCGCCCGCCCGGCCGACCTGCGCGCGGTCGCGCCGTGGCGGACCCTCGACGGGCTGGGCGCGCGGCTGCTGCCCGACCCGCGGCTGCGGACCTGGCTGAACCGCTACGCCACCTACTCCGGTTCCGACCCGCGTCGCACACCGGCGGTGCTGGCGGTGACCGCCTTCGTCGAGCAGGAGTTCGGCGCGTGGTGGGTGCCGGGCGGGCTGCGCCGCATCGTCGACGCCGTCGTGGACCGCTGCCTCGCCCTCGGCGTCACGCTGCACCCGGGCACGGCCGTCGACGAGGTCCTCGTGGAGCGCGGCCGGGCCGCCGGGGTCCGGGCCGGGGGCCGCGAGGTGCGCGCCGACGTCGTCGTCTCCGGGGTCGACGCGCACGTGCTGCACGAGCGGCTGCTCCCCCGCGACGTCGCGCGCCGGGCCCGCAGGCGGCTGCGCCGCACGCCCCGCTCGACCGCCGGGTTCGTGCTGCTGCTCGGGCTGTCCGGCCGGGAGCCAGGGCCGGCGCACCGGGTCTGGTTCCCGCGCGACCAGCACGCCGAGTTCGACGCGATCTTCGGTCGCGAGCCCCGCCCGGTGCCCGACCCGACGGTGTACGTGCACGCCCCCGACGACCCGGCGCTGCGCCCCGACGACGCCTCCGAGGGCTGGTTCGTGCTGGTCAACGCACCCCTGCACGCCCCGGGGCGCGGTGTCGACTGGGACGCCCCCGGGCTCGCGGAGCGCTACCGGGACCGGGTGCTCGGCGTGCTCGCCGCCCGCGGCACCGACGTACGCGACCGCCTGCGGTTCGCCGAGGTCCTGACACCGGCCGAGCTGGAGCGGCGCACCGGTTCGCCGGGCGGCGCGATCTACGGCACCGCCTCGCACGGCCCCCGGGCCGCGCTGCGCCGGCCCGCCAACCGCGGCCCGGTGCCGGGCCTCTACCTGGTGGGCGGGTCCGCGCACCCGGGCGGCGGCATCCCGCTGGTGCTGATGTCGGCCGAGATCGTCGCCGGGCTCATCGGCCCGGCGGGGACCCCGGGAACCGCGGCGGGGTCGTCCGGACCACGCCCACCGCGAGCTGCGCCAGCCCGATCGCACCCAGGACCGTCCAGGTGAGGGCGAAGACGGTCCCCCACGACACCCCGACCAGCGGCGGGCCGGCCGGGAGCACCGCCGCACCGAGTGCGGGCAGGGCGACCACGACCAGCCGGGTCGGCCGCTCGGCGACGGTCACCGCGCCCACCCCCGGCATGCCGACCGACTGCGCGCGGGCCCGCAGGAACTCGTGCACGAACACCAGCGCGAGCGCCGCGAGGACCCAGCCGGGCGCGGCGCCGAGCGCGACCAGCACCGCCCCGAGCAGCAGGTCCCCGAGGCGGTCGGCGACGGCGTCGACCACCGCACCCAGCGGCCGGGCCCGCCCGGTGCGCAGCGCGACGGCGCCGTCGAGGCCGTCGAGCACCCCCGCGGCGACGACGAGCAGAGCCGTCGCCGCCGTCCACGGCGCCCCGGCGAGCGCGACCGCCCACGCCCCGGCCAGCACGACCACGCCGGACGCCGACAGCACGTCCGGCGGGACCCGGGCCACCGGGCCCGTGGAGAGGACCCGCACCATCCGGAGCCAGCCGCGTACCACCGGGGAGGGCCGGATGCCGCCGTGCAGGGCCGACCAGCCGTCGTCGTCCCCGGTCGTCATCGGACCAGCGTGCCAGCGCCGCAGCGGGGGCGCGCCGTGAACCGGGCCCGCACCCTCGCCCGCCGGCTCGGGAACACCTTCCCCGGCAGCGACATCGCGCTGTGGGCCGCCGGTGCGACCTACTTCGGGGTGATCGGGCTGGTGCCGCTGGCGATGGTCGCGCTGTGGGGCGTCGGTGCGCTGGCCGGGCCGGAGACGGTGACCACGGCGATGGACGCGGCGATCGGCGGGCTCCCCGGCGGGCACGGCACGCCCGAGGCGCTGCGCACACTGGCCGCGGTGTCGCTGTCGATGGCCTGGTGGCAGGCACTGGTCGTGCTGTTCCCGGCCAGTCTCTACGGCGAGGGCCTGCGCCGCGCGTTCGTCCAGATGTCCGCAGCCCGCGACCGGCTCACCGGCTGGCGCGGCCGCGCCGGGCTGCTGGGGGTCGCGGCGGTCGCGCCGTTCCTCGTGCTGGTCGTGCTGGGCGCGGCTCCCTACGTCGGGCCGCTCTACGCCGCGGGTGGCTGGTCGCTGGTGTGGGGCGTCGTCGTGGCGTTCCACGTGGTGTGGGTGACGCTGTCGACCGCGCTGCTCGCGGTGTTCGGGCTGGTCGGGCCGGGGCGGCTGGGCCGGCGCGCGCTGGTGCTCGGCGCGTTCGGCACCGGGTCGGTGCTGGCCGGGTTCCTGCAGGGTTTCCTGCTGTTCCTGGCCATCCCGATCGAGTGGTCGGCACCGTTCGCCGGGCTCCCCGTGGTCGGGACGGTGTCGGCGCTGGCGCTGTGGCTCTACCTGCTGCACATCCTGGTGCTGTGCGGGTTCCGCGCCACCGTGGTGCTCGACGAGGTCCTCGCCGCCCGGGACCGGTGATCCCGGGCGGCGGGGACCCGGCGGGTCACATGCCCATGCCGCCGTCGACCGGCAGCCCGGCGCCGTTGACGAACCGGGCGGCGTCGGAGGCCAGGAAGGCGACCGCGTCGGCGATGTCGGCGACCTCGCCGAGCCGGCCCGACGGGGTCAGCTCGACCACCGCGCCGACCGCGGCCTCCGGGCTCTCGAACAGCCCGAGCCCGGCGGTCTCGACGGCGAGCTTCTGCCCCATCGCGGTCGGGACGAGCCCGGGGTACACGCAGTTGACCCGCACCCCGTAGCCGAGCTTGCCCGACTCCATCGCCGCGACCCGGGTGAGCCGGTCGACCCCGGACTTGGTCGCGGAGTAGCCGCCGATGGAGGGGAACGCGATGGTCGCGGCGACCGAGGCCACGTTGATCACGGCTCCGCCGCGGCCCGCCGCACCACCCGGGCGCATGGCACGGAAGGCGTGCTTGATGCCGAGCATCGTGCCGAGCAGGTTGACCTCGAGCATCCGGCGGACGTCGTCGGGCTCGGTGTCGACGAGCAGCTGGGTGACCTCGACGCCCGCGTTGTTGACGACGACGTCGAGGCCGCCGAACCGCTCCACGGTCTCGGCGACCGCGGCGGTCCACGAGGCGTCGTCGGTGACGTCCAGGTGCACGAACCCGTGCTGCTCCCCCAGGGACTTCGCGAGCGTGCCGCCCGCCTCGTCCTGCAGGTCGGCGACGACGACCCGGCCGCCCGAGTCGGCCAGCGCGCGGGCCATCCCCTCGCCCAGCCCCTGTGCGCCCCCGGTCACGAGCACGGTGCGTCCGGTCAGGTCGATCTGCGTCACGGCGACTCCAGTGTCGATCGGTGATGTGGGCCACACCCTGCCGCGATCTCTGACCAGTTGTCAAGATATCGTCGGGCGGGCGTCCAGAACGACGGCGTCGGAGACGCAGCGGTCGGTTACAGTGGCTCCCGGCGGACGACGGGAGGGGGCCGCGTGGCACGGGCGAACCCGGTCGACAAGCACGACGCGCGCCGCCGAGCGCTGGCGGACTCGGCCCTGCAGACCCTGGGCGAGCTCGGCTACGCCCGGGCGTCGCTGCGCGAGATCGCGCAGAACTCCCCGTACAGCCACGGCGTCGTGCACTACTACTTCGCCGACAAGCTGGAGCTGATCGTCTACTGCGTGCGGCAGTACAAGGCGGTGTGCGTGACCCGCTACGACGGCGCCGTCGCCGACGCGACGACGGCCGACGGCCTGGTCACCGCGTTCGCGGACAAGCTGTGCGAGACGATCGTCGACGAGGCCCCGATGCACCGCCTCTGGTACGACCTGCGCGCCCAGAGCATGTTCGAGCCGAACCTGCGCGAGGCCGTCGGGCAGATCGACCGCACCCTGGAGGACATGGTGTGGCGGGTCGTCACCCGTTACGCCGACCTCACCGGCACCGCGGTCGCGCTGAGCCCGCACGCCGCCTACGGGATGGTCGACGGCGTGTTCCAGCAGGCCCTGCTGGGGTTCCTCACCGGCGACGACCCGCACGCGTTGGACACCCTGCGCGCCGAGGTCCGCGACCTGCTGCCGCTGACCCTGCGCCCGGTGCCGGTCGGCGCGGGCGCCGGGGCCTGAGCGCCGGGCCTCACCGCGACCGTGCGGACAGCCCGCCGTCGACCGGTAGACAGACCCCGTTGACGTAGGCGGCGCGGTCCGACGCGAGGAACAGCGCGGCCTGGGCGACGTCGTGCGGGGAGCCCATCCGGCCGGTGGGGCTCACCTCGTGCCGGGTGGCCAGCGCGCCGGGGTCGTCGACGACCTGCTCGCGCACCATCGGGGTGTCGATCAGGCCGGGCAGCACCGCGTTGGCGCGGATCCCGTCGCGGGCGTAGGTCAGCGCCAGCGACACGGTCAGCTGGTCGACACCCGCCTTGGCCGCGCTGTAGGCGGGGTAGACGTAGCCGGTGTCGCGGATCGCGGCCAGCGACGACACGTTCACGATCGCCCCGCGACCGGCGGCGCGCATGTGCGGCAGCGTGTGCCGGCAGGTCAGGTAGGCGCTGGTCAGGTTCAGCGCGAGCGCCCGGTTCCACCCGGCGAGGTCGAGGTCGACGACCTCACCGAGCACCGCGGCGCCGACGTTGTTGTGCAGTACGTGCGGCACCCCGAGGGTGTCCACGACCGCGGCGACGGCGCGGGCGACGTCGTCCTCGTCGGTGACGTCGGCGGTGACCGCCAGCGCCGCGCCACCGGCTCGGGTGATCTCCCCCGCCACCCGGGCGGCCTCGGCGGTGTCGCGGTCGACCGCGGCGACGACCGCACCGGCCCCGGCGTAGGCCAGCGCCGCGGCCTCGCCGTTGCTCGTCCCCCGCCCGCCCGACCCCGCGCCGAACACCACCGCCACCCGGCCCTCCAGATCCCGCACCGGACCCTCCCCGCCTCGTCGTGCCCTGCCGCGCCGTCCCCTGCTTCCGGCCACGGTGCGCCCGCGGTGCGCGCGGCCGACACCGTCCGCCGACGAACACGGCGGCCGCGGTGTGCTCCGTCTGTAGGATCGCCGGGTGCTCGGTGACGCGGCGACGGCGCTGATCGACCGGCTCGCCGAGGAGCTGTCCCGGTCGGTCGTCGTCGACGACCCCGCCGTGCAGGTCCTCTACGCCGGCGCGCACTACGGCGACGCGGACCCCACCCGCGTCGCGGCGGTGCTCAACCGCGGCGCGGAGCCCCGCGTCCGCGGCTACGTGCTCGCCCACGGTGTGCTGTCCTGGACCCGTCCCGGGATCATCCCGGCCAGCGACGAGCTGGGCATGCACGCCCGGGTGTGCGTCCCGGTCCGCTGGGAGGGCCGGCTGCTGGCTCTGCTGATGGTGATGGACGCCGACGGCTCGCTGACCACCGGCGAGCTCGGGCGCATCACCGCGGTCGCCGAGCAGCTGGCACTGTCGCTGCAGGACCTGGCGCGCACCGCCGACGCGGCCCGCGAGGACGAGCGCCGGGTGCTCGACCTCGTCGGCGACGACCCGGTGGCCCGGGTCCGGGCGGCGGCCGCCCTCACCACGGCGGGCCGGGCGCCGGAGCCGGGCGCGACGGCCGTCGTCGTCGCGGTGCCCGGGGCGGACGGGTACCACGAACACGCCGGGATCGCCCTGCGTACGGCCCTGTCCGGGCGCCGCCGCGACGGGACCGACGGGTGGCTCACCGCCGTCGCCGGCGGCACCGCGGTCCTGCTCGCCGCGCCGCCGACGCCCGGCTCCGAGGACCTCCCCGCGCGGGTGCGCCGGGTCGTCGATCGCGTCGGCGAGCTGGCCCACGGCCGCTTCCGCTGCGTCGCCGGGATCGGCGACCCGGCCCCCGCACCGGAGCTGCTGGCCGGGTCGGTGACGCGGGCCCGGACCGCGTGCACGGCCGCCGAGCTCGGGCTCCGGCCCCCGGTCGCCCGGTGGGCCGGGCTCGGGGCGCTCGGCCCGCTGCTCGCTCTCCCGCCGGCCCTGCTGACCGACGACGTGGTCCCCGACGAGGTGCGCCGGCTGCGTGCCGCCGACCCCGACGGACGGCTGGTGGCCACCGTCCGCGCCTACCTCGACGAGGCGGGCAACGGCCCGGCCGCGGCCGCCCGCCTGCACATCCACCGCACCTCGCTCTACTACCGGCTCGACCGGGTCACCCGGCTCACCGGTCTCGACGTCTCCGACGGCGCGACCCGGCTGGCGCTGCACCTGGGGCTGGTCGCGCTCGACGTCGTCGCGGCCCGGCACCCGGCACCCGGCCGGGAGCTTCGACAGACGGAGCACACACCGGCCTGATCCCTCGACCACCGGCGGTGGTGACCGGCGCCACTGCGGCCCAGACTCCTCCGCGGCCCCGAGGAGGACACCGATGCCCACCTTCACCACCGCCGACGGTGTGACGCTCGACTACCGCGACTCCGGCGGGGAGGGCGTCCCGCTGGTGATGCTGCACGGCTGGGGCCAGACCCAGGCGATGTTCGCCCACCAGCTCACCGGCCTCGGCGCGCGGCGCCGCGTGGTCACCTACGACCAGCGCGGGCACGGCGTCTCGGACAAGCCGCACCACGGCTACCGCATCGCCCGGCTCGCGCAGGACCTGGTCGAGCTGCTCGACCACCTCGGTCTCGACCGTGCCGACCTGCTCGGCTGGTCCATGGGCGCCTCGGTGCTGTGGAGCCACATCGACACCCACGGCACGGGCCGGATCGGCCGGCTGGTGCTGGTCGACCAGCCCGCGGCCGTCGCCGCGATGCCGTGGATGTCGGCGCAGGAGCAGGCCGGGTCGGGCGCCATCTTCGACGTCGGCGGCCTGCTGGACCTCGCCGGCAGCCTCGCCGGCCCCGACGGGGACACGGTGCGGGAGGCGTTCGTCCGCTCGATGTTCTCCGGCACCCCCGCCGACGACGTCTGGTCCCTGGTCGCCCGGGAGATCACCCACACCCCCGCCCACGCCGGGGTACCGCTGCTGTTCGACCACTGCGCACAGGACTGGCGCGACGTGCTGCCTAGGATCGACGTCCCGACGCTGGTCCTCGGGTGCGAGGGCAGCCACGTGAGCCCGGAATCGCAGCGTTGGATCGCCGACCGTGTCCCCGGCGCGGTGCTGCACGTGTTCGGGCCCGACGAGGCGAACTCGCACTTCGTGTTCCTGGAGAACCCGGCCGCGTTCGACGCGGTGGTGGAGAAGTTCCTCGGCTGAGCGCACTCAGGGCACGGGGTCTCCCCCGCCGTGCGCCCGGGCGATGCCGTGGGCCGCGGCGCGCAGGGCGGGGACGAGCGTGCGCGCCCGGCCGTCGTGCGGCTGCACCGTCGACAGCGCGGCGACCACGGCCCCGTCGCGCCCGCGGACCGGGACGGCGACGCCCGTCGCGTCCGGATGGACGTGCCCGTCGGTGACGACGTACCCGTCGCGCCGGACACGGGCGAGCAGCACCCGCAGCCGGTCCGGGTCGGTCACCGTGGCGGGCGTCCGTCGTTCCAGGGGCGCCGCGAGCACCCGTTCCTGCTGCTCGGGCGGCGCGTGGGCGAGCAGCACCAGCCCCGACGACGAGACGTGCAGCGGCAGCCGCCCGGCGATCCGGGTCAGGTTGACCACCGCCCCGGGCGCGGAGAGCCGCTCCAGGAAGATGACCTCGTCGCCGTCGAGGACACCCAGCTGCACGTGGTGCCCGACGACGGCGTGCAGGTCCCCGAGGAACGGCAGCGCCGCGGCCCGCAGGGTCAGCGTCGGCGACGCCCGCTGCCCCAGCTCCCACAGCCGCATCCCGATCCGCAGCCGCCCGGAGCCGGTGCGGGTGAGCAGCCCCTGCTCGACGAGCTGCCCGACCAGCCGGGACGCGGTCGCGACGTGCAGCCCGGAGGCGCGGGCGATCTCGGCGACGCCCAGCTCGGGCCGCCCGGGCTCGAACACCGACAGGATCCGCACCGCCCGGGCCAGCACCGGTTCGCCCGCGACCACGGGTGGAGTCTGCCCCAGGGTGCGTCCCCGGTCACGCGGCCCGGTGGCGATCACCTGCCCGTGACGCCGCGACGGGCGGGCCGGCCCGGGCCCGTCGTCGCGGGTGCCCCGTACGGACCGTCGGACGGATACCGCCCCGTGGCTCAGCCCTGCGGGACGCGGAGGCCCGACATCCCGCCGTCGACCGCTAGGACGGCGCCGGTGAGAGAGCGCTGGTGCGGGTCGGCGAGGTGGAGGATGGCCCGCGCGACCTCCTCCATCCCCACGAGGCCCCCGGTCGGCTGGCGGCTGCGCAACGCCGCGAGCTCGGTGTCGGGGTCGGCGGCGGCGTCGAGCAGCCGGCCGATCCACGGGGTGTCCACGGTGCCGGGGCACACGCAGTTGACGCGGATGCCGTCGCGGACGTGGTCGGCGGCCATGGCCCGCGTCAGGGACAGCACGGCCCCCTTGCTCGCCGAGTACAACGCCCGGTCGGGCAGTCCGGCGGTGGCCACGATGGAGCCGACGTTCACGACCGAGGCCGAGCCCGCGCGGCGCAGTGCGGGTAGCGCGGCCCTGGTCGTGCGCACCAGCCCGAGCAGGTTCACGTCGAGAACCCGACGCCACTCGTCGAGGTCGTTGGCCTCGACGGTGCCGGCCGCGCCGACACCGGCGTTGTTGACCAGGATGTCGATCCGGCCGAACGCCGTCATGACCTCGTCGACGGCGGCGGTGACGGAGTCGTCGTCGGTGACGTCGGCGCGCACGCCGAGCAGCGGGCTCGGCACATCGCCCGGATCGAGGTCGAGCACGGCGACCCGGGCGCCGCGCGCCGCGAACAGGGCCGCCGTGGCTGCGCCGATGCCGGAGGCCCCGCCGGTGACGACGGCGGTCAGCCCGGCGAAGTCCGCGCGGGGGTCGGTGGTGGTGTCGGTCATGGCAGGGTCTGTCCTCCGTCGACGTGCCAGGACTGCCCGGTGACGAACCGGCTGGTGTCCGAGGCGAGCACCAGGGCCAGGTCGGCGACGTCCTGCGGGGTGGTGAGACGTCCCATCGGGATGCCGGTGCGGTACTTCGCGGGGTCACCGTGGATCTGGCGCTCCGGGCCGACGCCGAGCTCACGCCACTGGGCGCGTTGCAGCTCGGTGTCGCAGGAGCCGGGGCACAGCGTGTTGACCCGGATCTGCTCGGCGGCGAGTTCCAGCGCCAGGCAGCGGGCCATCATGTCCGTGGCCGCCTTGGACGCGCAGTACGCACCCAGGTCCATCCGCGGGGTCCGGGCACAGTTCGAGGTGACCACGACGATCGAGCCGGGCCCGCCGCGGGCACGCATGTGGCCCGCCGCGGCGCGCACCGACAGGAACGCCGCCCGGGTGTTGACGGCGAACTGGGCGTCCCAGTCCTCGACGGCGGAGGTGACCAGGTCACCGGCCCGCAGGATGCCGGCGTTGTTGACGAACACCTCGGGTGCCCCGAGCCGCTCGACGACCTCGGCGAACGCCCGGTCGACGGCGTCGGCGTCGGTGAGGTCGGCCGACACCGGGACGCCGCCGAGCTCCTCGGCGACCAACCGCGCGCCGTCGGCGTCCTTGTCGATCACCGCCACCCGGGCCCCGGCGTCGGCCAGCGCCGTGGCGATGGCCCGGCCGATGCCGCGGGCCGCGCCGGTGACGGCGGCGGTGCGACCGGTGAGATCGAGTGCGGTCACGACGCGACCTCCCCGGTGGTGTGGTCGGCGTACCGGGCCCGCATGGTGAGCAGGGACGCCAGGCTGATCACGGCGGTGGCGACGAGGAGCGCGGCCATCGGCCAGGACGCCTGGTCGTAGGCGACCAGCAGTGCGCTGGCCACGAGCGGGACCAGCCCGCCGAGCATGCCGCCGATCTGGTAACCCAGGGAGGCACCCGAGTAGCGGAGCGCGGGCGGGAACATCTCCGAGTACAGCGCCGCCTGCGGCCCGTACATCAACGGGTGCCCGATGCCCATGATCACGATGACACCGAGGAACAGCAGCGGTGTCGACATCGTCTCGATCAGCCAGAACAGCGGGAACGCGAACACCGCCACCAGGATCGCCCCGGCCGCGAACACCGGTCGTCGGCCGACCCGGTCCGACAGCGCGCCGAACAGCGGGACGGTGCCGCACATGATCACGGCGGCGACCAGGACGGCGGCGAGGAACGTGCCGCGCGGGATGCCCAGGTGCGACGTGGCCCAGGACAGCCCGAGCACGGTGACCAGGTAGAAGACCGTGTTGATCACGATGAACGCGCCGGCGGCGCCGAGCACACTGCCCGGGTGCCGGGCCAGTGCGTCGCGCACGGGCAGCCGTGCGGTCTCCCCGGCCGACTGCATCTGCGCGAACACCGGGGACTCCATCAGCCGCAGCCGGACGACGAGCCCGACGACGATGAGCAGCGCGCTGGCCAGGAACGGCACCCGCCAGCCCCAGGACAGGAAGTCCTCGTCGGGCAGGCTGCTCACCGCGGAGAACGCCGCGGTGGACAGCACGAGCCCGAGCGGGCTGCCGACCTGCGGCCACGACCCGTACCAGCCGGCCCTGCCGGGCGGCGCGTGCTCGACGGCCATCAGCACCGCACCGCCCCATTCGCCGCCGACGGCGACGCCCTGCAGGAACCGGAGCGCCACGATGAGGACCGGGGCCAGGATGCCGATCTCGGCGAAGCCGGGGACCAGCCCCATCGCCAGGGTGCCGAGGCCCATCGCGAGCAGCGAGACCACCAGCATCTTCTTGCGGCCGACCCGGTCGCCGAAGTGGCCGAACACGATGCCGCCGAGCGGGCGGGCGGCGAAGCCCACCGCGTAGGTGGACAGCGAGGCGAGCAGGCCCGCACCCGGGGAGAACTCGGGGAAGAACAGCTTCGGGAACACCAGCGCTGCGGCGGTGCCGTAGATGTAGAAGTCGTACCACTCGACGGTGGTGCCGATCAGGCTGGCGAAGGCGACCTTGCTGCTCTGCCGCCGGTTGCCCGGTGGTGCGTGTACTGCGCTCACTGACGGCTCTGTCATGGCAGGGGACCTCTTGTCGATGTCAGGGGGTGGGGGCGGATCGGGCGCTGGGGGCCAGGGCGGCGTCGAAGGCGCTGGTGATGGCCTCGCGGGCCTTGCCGGCCCGGGCGGCGTCGCCGACGACGAGCACCGTGCTCCCCGGGTCGACGGGCAGTCGGCGGGCCAGTTCGGCGCCGCGTCCGGTGCGGAGCCGGTAGTAGAGGGCGTCCCGGATCCGCGGGGAGGCGAACAGGCGGGCGGCTGCCCGCGAGCGGGCGGCACGGGTGCGCAGCAGGCGGGGGACGACGGCGCCGAGGCCGAACCGGTAGTGCGCGCCGGTGGCCACGACCACCAGGTCGGCGCCGCGCAGGTCGTCACCGGTGGCTTCGGAGCCGTAGCGGAACCGGACGCCGCCGAGCCGGCAGGTCCGTTCCAGCTCGTCGACGTAGGCGGTGAACGTCGGTTCGGCCGCGGCGACGTCGTTGAACCGGGGTGCGAGCCCGGTGAGCCGGAACGCCCCGCCGGCGCGTTCCGCCCTGTCGATCACCATGACGTCGTTGCCCTCGGCGACCTGGGAGGCGTAGGTCAGCCCGGCCGGTCCGGCGCCGAGCACCACGATCCGGCGGCCTCCCGGCGCGCTCGTGCCGGCGTAGACCTCCTCCCGGCCGGTCGCCGGGTTGACCACACAGGACAGCTGCGCGCCGGAGCGCATGTTCGTGATGCAGTGGTTGCAGGCCAGGCAACGCCGGACCGGAACTCCGGCCTGTGCCTTGGCCACCCAGTGCGGGTCCGCGATCAGTGGGCGGCCCAGGGCCACGATGTCGAGCTTGCCGTCGGCCACGGCGCCGGCGGCGACCTCGGGGTCGCCGAGCCGCCCGACCCCGATCACCGGGACGTCCACCAGCTGCTTCATCCGTGCCGCGTACTCGACGAACGTCGCCGCGGGGTACGCCATCGGCGGGATCATCCGCTCGGCGGCCGGCAGGGAGCGGTAGTGCCCGGCGGTCACACTGACCGCGTCGGCGCCGTCCCGCTCCGCCCACCGGCCGACCTGCATGCCCTCGTCGGCGGTGAGCCCGCCCGGGAAGAAGTCCTCCACCCCGATCCGGAAGATCACCGGCAGGCCGGGGACCTCGGACTTGATGCGGCGCAGGATCTCCAGCCCGAAGCGTGCGCGGTTCTCCAGCGACCCGCCGTAGGAGTCGGAGCGGGTGTTCTCCAGCGGGGACAGGAACTGCGAGATCAGGTAGCCGTGCGCGCCGTGCAGCTCGACCATGTCGAACCCGGCCCGCTGCGCGCGGGCCGCCGCGGCCACGTAGGCGTCGACCGTCTCGCGCATCCGGGCAGCCGACATGGCCTCGGGGACGGCGAGCTCGGCCTCGATCTCGAAGACCGGGGTGGGCACCGCCGACGGCGCCACGGGCGTGGTGCCGGAGACGACGGACCGCGCCCGGCTGCCGCCGTGCCCGAGCTGGATCGACGCCCGCGCCCCGGCCTCGTGCAGCGTGTCCACCAGCCGGCGCAGGCCGGGCAGGAACATGTCGTCGTAGATGCCCAGCTCGCGGAACCGGTGCTTGCCGGCGATCTCGGGTGAGGCCATCTCGACGGTGACCAGGCCGACGCCACCTTCGGCGCGGGCCCGGTAGTAGGCGAGCGTCGCGTCGGTGACGTGCCCGGCGTCGTCCGCGAGGCGGGTGGTCATCGAGGGCAGCAGCGTGCGGTTGCGGAGCCGCACTCCCCCGATCTCGATCGGGTCGAACAGGCCGGGGACCTCAGCCACGGGGCAGCTCCGCCCGCTCGACGGCCGCCCGCAGCGTGGCCCGCTCGGTGTCGGACACCGGCTGCAGGGGTGGGCGGACGTGCGCGGCGTCGATCCGGCCCAGCTGCGCCAGCGCGACCTTCATCCGGTTGTGCCCGTCCAGGAACGGGTCCGCGTAGCAGGCCTCGGCGACCGGCTGGATGCGGTCCCAGACCCGGCGTGCCTCGCCCAGGTCCTGCTTCTCGACGGCGCGGAACAGCTCCACCTGCAGGTCCACGACGAGGCTGCCGTGCCCGGAGAGGATCCCGTCGGCGCCGAGCACCAGGGAGGCGAGCAGCGAGCGGCTGAAGCTGGACAGCAGCGACACCGGCCGGTCCAGGCTCCGCAGCGCCCGCAGGTTGCGCTCGTAGGCGACGATGTCGTTCGACCACTCCTTGACCGCGGCCACGGTCGGGATCTCCGAACAGACCCGGACCAGGGTGTCGGTGTCCAGCCGGAGCCCGGACG
This sequence comes from Pseudonocardia sp. 2-7, assembly GCF_056341085.1. NCBI lineage: Bacteria > Bacillati > Actinomycetota > Actinomycetes > Pseudonocardiales > Pseudonocardiaceae > Pseudonocardia > Pseudonocardia sp. 2-7. Next base: position 2,003,307 of record NZ_CP094507.1, on the reverse strand, counting down.
TCGCCGGGTAGACGAACGCGATCATCGGGAGCGACGTGGCATCGGCGATCGTGGCGTAGTGGCTCACCGCCATCTCCGGGCGCAGCTGTGCGCCGCCCTCGAACACGACCGTGGGGAACACCAGCAGGCCGTCGGCTCCGGCGGCTTCGGCATCCGCGGCGATCCGCGCGGCCTTGGCCGAGCCGTCCTGGTACACCCCGGAGATGACCGGGACCCGCCCGGCGACCTCGTCGAGGACGATGTCGAGCTGGCGGCGCTGCTCGTCCGCAGTCAGCGTGGCCACCTCGGAGGCGTGCGCGTTGGTCGTGATGCCCGCGACGCCCTCGACGTCGAGCAGCGCACGCAGGTGGCGGCGGAGGTTGGTCTCGTCGATCTGCAGGTCGTCGGTGAACGGGAGCAGATGCGCCGGGATCACCCCGTGGAAGGAGACCATCGTCGGTTCCGTCCTCTCGTCGTCGGCTCGGCTTCTCCTCGTCGGATCAGCGCGCTGACACCGACGCTAGGCCGGTCGACCATGCGGGATGAAATGCCGTTTCAGCACCGCTTATGCTTCCGGTGCATGACAGAGATTCCTGCGGAGCACGGAGTGGAGTTCCGGCATCTCCGCGCCTTCGTGGCCGTGGCCCGGGAGCGGAACTTCACCCGCGCTGCGCACCATCTCCGGATCACCCAGCCTGCTCTGAGCCGCACCGTCGCCTCGCTGGAACGACTGCTCGGCACCACGCTCCTGGCACGGAACCGCCGGACGGTGCAGTTGACCGCCGCCGGTCAGCAGGTCCTGCCACACGTGCACCGGGTGCTGGCGGCGCTCGACGAGGCGGTCGGCGCCGCGACCGGCGCACCTCCCACCCTGCGGGTCGGCTTCACCTGGGGCTCCACGGCCGAGTACACCGCGCCGATCGTGCGCGACTTCGAACGTGCCCACCCGGACGTGACGGTGGAGATCCGGCGTTACGACGACACCGTGGCCGGTCTGGCAGACGGGCGTACGCACGTGGGTTTCCTGCCGGGTGACCCCGGTGACCCCCGGTTCGGGACGCTGGTGCTCGCCGACGAGCCCCGCGTCGTGGCCCTGCCGGCGGACCACCGGCTGGTGGACGGCGGGACCGTGGTGCTGGACGACCTCGCCGACGAGGCGATCGTGATCAACGTGGTGTCGGGCACGACCACGCTCGATCTCTGGGAGCCGGCCCGGCGCCCGGACACCGTCGTGCGTGTGCGGAACGTCGACGAATGGATGGAGGCGATCGCGGCCGGGCGGGGCGTCGGGCTCACCCCCGCGTCCACCGGACGGCTCTACACCCACCCGCAGATCCGCTACCGGCTCGTCTCCGACTCGCCACGGGTACCGATCACGCTGGCCTGGCCCCGGTTGGCCGCGCACCCGCTGGTCGCGGACTTCGTCGCCAGCGCCGAGCGCCTGCGACACCTGTCCGATCCCACCACCACCTAGGCCGGCGTGACCCGCAGCGGCATCGACGCCCAGGCGCGCATGGTGTTGTTCGGCCGTCGGCGCGGTGGCCCGGCGGGGGTGATCGTCGCGACCCGCGCGGCGAGCGCGGCCAGCACCGCCTCGGCCTCCAGCCGGGCGACGTGCTGGCCGACGCACTGGTGCAGCCCCATCCCGAACCCGACGTGGCCCGACGGGTCACGGTCGAGGTCGAAGGTGCCCGCGCCGGGGCCCCAGTGCCGAGGGTCCCGGTTCGCCGAGCCGAGGAACATCAGCACCTTGCGCCCGGCCGGGACCCGCACGCCGGCGAGCTCGGTGTCGGTCGCCGTCGTGCGGAAGAAGGTCTGTACCGGTGACTCCCAGCGGACCGCCTCGTCGAACGCGACCCGGGCGAGCCCGGGGTCGGCGCGCAGCCGCGCCCACTGATCCGGGTACCGGGCGACGGCGTGCAGCACCGCCGCGAGCCCGGTGACGGTGGTGTCGACCCCGGCCGACAGGAGCGACCGCACGACCAGCGGAGCCTGCTCGGCGGTGATGTCGCCGCGGTCGGCGGCGGCCCAGATGTCGGCACCGAACCCCTCCCCGGCCAGGGCGTCGCGGGCGCACTGGGCGTTCACCCAGGCCGAGAGCTCCCCGAGCCGCGGAAGCTTCTCTTCCAGCAGCGCGTTGCGCGGGCCGAAGGCGTTGAACAGCAGGTCGCCGTAGGGCAGCAGGTTCTCCCGGCCCTGCTCGGGTAGCCCGACGGCGTCGGGGAACACGCGCAGCGGGAACGCCTCGGCGACGGCGGGGACGGCGTCGAACTCGTACCCGCCGGCCAGCACCTCGTCGACGAGGATCTCGGCGTCGGCCGCCCAGCGCTCCCGCAGCACGCGCAACGCCCGGGGGCCGAGGACCTTCCCGAGCACGCGGCGGGGCGCGTCGTGGTGCGGCGGATCGGCCTCCAGCAGCAGCGACGGCGGCCGCCACGGTGGTTCGGTGTGGAAGTTCAGCATCCCGACCCCGGCCCCGGAACGGAAGGACTGCCAGTCGACGAGCGCGGCCCGGACATCGGTGTAGCGGCCGAGGGCGAGCACGTCGTAGCGGGTGAGCCGGACCAGCGGGCCCGCGGCGCGGAGTTCCTCGTGGAACGCGAGCGGGTCGGTGAGGACCTCGGGGGCGAACGGGTCGACGTCGGTGGTGGGCAGGTGGTCGAGCGCGGCCGTCATGGGCGCTGCCTTCCGGTCGGATCGGGTCGGGGTACGGCTCAGAGGTCGAGGACCAGTCGCGGGCCGACCGAGCGCGAGACGCAGACGAGCATGCAGTCGGCGGCGGCGCGCTCGTCGTCGTCGAGGACGGAGTCGCGGTGGTCCGGCTCGCCCGCCAGCACGGTCGTCTCGCAGGTCCCGCAGGTGCCCTGCCTGCAGGAGGACAGGACGTCGACGCCGGCGTCGGCGACCGCGTCGAGCACGCTGCGCCCGGGCGGCACGGTCACCTCGGTCCCGCGGCGGGCGAGGTCGACCGCGAAGGCGGTGTCGCGGACCGGGCCGGTCGCGCGCGGGACGAAGCGCTCGGTCCGCACCGTGTGCGACGGCCACCCGGCCGTGGTCTCGGCCAGCGCCGCGAGCAGCGGGGCGGGACCGCAGCCGTACACCCGGGTGTCCGGGGTGGGCCGCCCCAGGAAGCCGGGGAGGTCGAGCAGGCCGTGCTCGTCCTGCGGGACGATCCGGACCCGGTCCCCGTGGACCGCGAGCTCACGGGTGAACGCCATCGATGCGCGGGTACGGCCGCCGTAGAGCAGCGCCCAGTCCGCGCCGAGCAGGTCCGCCGTGGTGATCATCGGCAGGATCGGGGTGATCCCGATGCCGCCCGCGACGAACAGGTAGCGCGGGGCCGGGACCAGCGGGAAGTTGTTGCGCGGCCCGCCGAGACCAATCTCGTCCCCGACCGCGAGGCGGTCGTGGACCCAGGCCGAGCCGCCGCGTCCGGCGGGCTCGCGCAGTACGGCGACGCGGTAGCGGTGGGCGTCCCACCGGTCCCCGCACAGCGAGTACTGGCGGGTGTGCCCGCCGGGCAGGACGAGGTCGACGTGCGCACCGGGGGTCCAGTCCGGCAGCCGCCCGCCGTCGGCGGCGACCAGCTCCAGCGACACCACGCCGTCGGACTCCCGGTGGCGGCCCGCCACCCGGACCGTGCGGTTCTCGGCACCGGTCACCGCTGCTCCCCTCGTCGTCGAGGAGCCGAGCATCCGTCGCGAGGCCACCGTCCGGGAAGGCGACTCTCGCTCAGTGAGAGACCGGGTTCAGGCGGTTCCCGCCAGGCTCCGGCCGGCGGCCCGGCCGGAGAAGATGCAGCCACCGAGGAACGTGCCCTCCAGCGCGTTGTACCCGTGCACCCCGCCCCCGCCGAACCCGGCGGCCTCCCCCGCCGCGTAGAGCCCGGGGATCGGTTCGCCGTGGGCGTCGAGGGCGCGGGAGTCGAGGTCGGTCTGGATCCCGCCGAGGGTCTTGCGGGTCAGCACGTGCAGCTTCACCCCGATCAGCGGACCGGCGGCGGGGTCGAGGATCCGGTGCGGCGCCGCGACCCGCCCGATCCGGTCACCGAGCGAGCGGCGGGCGTTGTGGATGCCCTGGACCTGGGCGTCCTTGCTGTAGGGGTGGGCCAGCTGCCGGTCACGGGCCTCGATCTGGCCGCGGATCAGGGCCGGGTCGAGCGGCGGGGCGTCGGTGAGGGCGTTCATCCCCGCGACGAGCTCGTCGAGGGTGTCGGCGACGACGAAGTCCTCCCCGTGGGTCGTGAACGCCTCGACCGGGCCGGGCGCACCCCGGCTGAGCAGCCGTTCGCGGAGGAAGGCACTGCGGCGACCGGAGGTGATGTCGGGGTTCTGCTCGGAGCCCGACAGCGCGAACTCCTTCTCGACGATCTTCTGGGTGAGCACGAACCAGGAGTGGTCGTAGGGCGCGATGTCCGGGGTGGTGCGCAGGTGGCGCAGGGTGCCGAGGGTGTCGTAGCCGGGCAGGTACGGCGCGGGCAGCCGCCGCCCCAGCGCGTCGAACCACATCGACGACGGCCCGGGCAGGATGCGGATGGCGTGGCCGGGCCAGACCGGGTCCCAGTTCACGACGCCCTCGGTGTAGTGCCACATGCGGTCGCGGTTGACCAGCCGCACACCCGCGTCGGCGGCGATGTCGAGCATCCGGCCGTCCACATAGGCGGGCACCCCGGTGATCATCGACGACGGCGGGGTGCCCATCCGCTCGGGCCAGTACCGGCGGACCATCTCGTGGTTCGCGCCGATCCCGCCGGTGGCCAGGACGACCGCGGTCGCGGAGAGGGTGAACTCCCCGGTCACGTCGCGGTTGCTGGGTGCGCCGCGCGGCGAGTCGTCCGGGGCGAGGACGGCGCCGCGGACGCCGGTGACGGCGCCGTCGGTGCGGACCAGCCCGTCGACGCGGTGCCGGTGGTGGAAGGTCACCAGCCCGGCCTCGGCGGCGCGCAGGGCGGAGTCGACGAACGGTCCGACGACGCCCGTACCGGTCCCCCAGCTCACGTGGAAGCGGGGCACGGAATTGCCGTGGCCGGTGGCGGTGAGGTCGCCGCGCTCGGCCCAGCCGACCGTGGGGAGGAAGGAGATGCCCAGCTCGGTGAGGTAGGCGCGCTTCTCCCCCGCGGCGAACTCGACGTAGGCGCGGGCCCAGCGCGCGGCGTGGGTGTCCTCGTCGTCGAGGCGGTCGAAGCCGGCGCTGCCCTGCCAGTCGCTCCAGGCCAGCTCGACCGAGTCGTGCACCCGCATGCGGCGCTGCTCGGGGCTGTCGACGAGGAAGATGCCGCCGAAGGACCACCACGCCTGCCCGCCCAGGTCGACCGGCCCCTCCTGGTCGACGACGGCGACCCGGCGGCCCCGCCGGGTCAGCTCGTGGGTGGCGACCAGACCGGCCAGCCCGGCCCCGACGACGATCACGTCCGCGTCCATGCCACTCCCGTTCGTCGCCGGCCCACCGCACCCCGGCAGGGGCGGCCGGTACGCACAGACGTATCAGATCCGGACCCGGGAACGGGTGACGGGCGGGTCGCGGCGCCCGTGCGCCGCGACCCGCCCGCCGGGGCCCCGGGGTCAGCGCACGACGGTCGTGGTCACCCGTGTGGCGTTGTTGGCGAGCTTCGGGTCACGGACCTGCGACGGGGCGACGCCCGCGTCGAGGGTCCGCACCCCGGCCGCCGTGCGGTCCACGGTCACGGTGATCGTGAAGGTCCGCTCGGTGCCCGCGGCGATGCTCGGGACCAGGTAGGCGACGCTGCGGCCGCCGCTGACGATCCCGCCCTGGGCCGCGGTGGCCCGCAGACCGGTCGGGAGGGTGACGGCACCGGCGACCCGGGTCGCGCCGGCCGGGCCCGCGTTGCGGATGGTCACGGTGACGGGGGCGGTGGTGCCCGCCTTCGTCGTGCCCGGCACGCCGAGCCTGATCGAGAGGTCGGCCTCCCGCGGGATCACCGGCGCGGGGGTCACGGTGAGGGCGAACGTGGTGCTCATCGTGCCGGCGGTGGCGGTGACCGTCACCGGGCCCGCGGTGTCACCGGCGGACAGTGCCGGGCCGGTGGCGACGCCGTCGGCGCCGGTGGTGGCGGTGGCGGTGGCCCCGCCGGGGAAGGCGGCGCTGCCGCCGGTCACCGTGAAGGTGACGTCCTGGCCCGCCACCGGGGCGTTGCCCGCTCCGGTGAGGGTGGCCGACAGCGGCTGGGCGAAGACGGTGCGGACCTGGGCGCTCTGCCCGTTGCCGCCGGTTGCGGCGAGCGCGGTCGGGACGACCGGGTTGTCGAAGTCCACCGTGGTGCCGTTGATCCGCAGGTTGTCGACGCCCGAGCGCAGCCCCGGGTTGCCGCTGCCCTGGTTGATCCCGATCCCGCCGATGACGACGGCGTCGGGCAGCGCGGCCTTCACCGCGGCGAAGTCGGCGGTGTAGGTGTCGAAGCCGTACCGGTTGGGCGTGCCGGTGCCGGTGATGCTGCCGCTGGCCCACCAGCCGCCGCTGCCCGCGGGGGTGCTCGACGCGGGCCACGTCTGCCACGCCCCGGTCTGCACCGGGGCGGTTCCGGTGTAGACCGGCTCGAACACCAGGGTCGTGAAGGTCGAGCCGTCCTTCATCGGGTTGACCGGGATGTTCAGGGCGGGTGCCTGCTGCGGGCCGCCCACCTGCTCGACGAGGGTCTGGTACTCGAGGTCGGTGATCTCCGAGAGCTTGCGCCCGTCGAAGGCCTGGGCGTACACGGTGACCTTGTCACCGCCGCCGGGGGTGTCCAGGCGCAGGTAGCCGTGTCCGGTGCGGGCCCTGGCATCGTCGACGACGGCGGCCGTACCGGCGTTGCGGACAGCCGTGCAGTACCCGGTCGGGCTCACCGTCGCGCCGCACGCCGGGATCTGGTCGTCGGAGACCCGGACGCCGTCGGAGGCGGCGGCGGTCCCGGCGACGAGCGGGACGAACCCGACCGCCCACCAGCGCGGCCGCCAGCAGGCGTCGTCCGCCCACCCGTGCTCCGTGCTCCCCGACCCGACGCGCCATGACTGCCTCCACCGCTCCGCCCGTCCCCGGGCCGTCGTCGCCGGGGCCTCTGCGCTCCCGACGGCCCCTGTGTCGTGGCGGCGGCCACGGTCGCTACACGACCTCATCAGAGCTGATGACCCACTCGGAGCATCACCAGGTGAGCCGGTCGGGGCACGGTCGGCTCCCACCGTCGACGCAACGACGACACGCGGACGGACACGCCGGACCGGTCGTCGGACACCGGCCACCGGTCCGCCCGCGGGCGGGGCCGGCCACCGACCGGACCGGGATTCGCAGCGCGTCCACAGCGGTCCGGCCGACGGATCACAGGAGTACCCTCTACCGTTGATCCGGTCAGCGGGACGAGCGTGGGAGGTGGACGTGCGGACCGACACCCGGCCCGGCCACGGCCCCTCCCGCCCGCGGTGGCACGTCCCCGGGCTGCTCGGCGCCGCGCTCGCGCGGCCCGCGACTGGCGCCCTGTTCGACGGGCCGGCCGAGGACCCCGGTGACCACTTCTGCTCCGCCTCGGTGGTCGAGTCCACCACCGGCGACCTCGTCGTCACCGCCGCGCACTGCGTCGCCGACGGCGACGAGGACGCGACGACGGTGTCCGGCACCGCCGGGACGCTCGACGAGGACCAGTGGCAGCTCGACCGGCCCGGCCTCGACCAGGGTTCCAGCGGCGGCCCGTGGCTGACCGGCCCGGACGACTCCGAGATCCTGGCCGTCACCGGTGGCTACCAGCAGGGCGGGGACTCCCCCGACGTCTCCTACGGCGCCGACCTCGGCCCGGCCGTGCAGTCGGCGTACCGCTCGGCCGGGGGCACCGACTGAGCCGGCTCGTCGCCTGGTGGGACCGCCACCAGGTCGCGCTGTACCTGGCCGCGATCCTCGCCGGGGCGCTCCTCGGTCTCCTCGCGCCGCGGATCGCGCCCGCGCTCGCCGCGTCGGTCACCCCGCTGCTCGCGCTGCTGCTGTTCGCGACGTTCCTCGCGGTCCCGCTCGCCGACCTCGCGCGGGCCCTGACCGGTACCCGTTTCCCGGTGGTCGTGCTGGTGGCGAACGCCGTGGTGGTCCCGCCGGTCGCGATCGGGCTGTCGCGATGGGTCGCCGACGACCGCGGCCTGCTCGTGGGCGTCCTGCTCGTGCTGCTGACGCCGTGCATCGACTACGTCGTCGTGTTCACCGGGCTCGCCGGTGGCGCCCGCGCGCAGATGCTCGCCGCGACACCGCTGCTGATGGTCGCGCAGATGCTCCTGCTGCCCGGCTACCTGTGGCTCGCGGCCGGACCGGAGGTCCTCGCCGTGGTCGAGGCCGGGCCGTTCCTGCACGCGTTCCTCGTACTGGTCCTGGCCCCGCTGGCCGCGGCGGCCCTGGTCCAGGGCCTGCGACGACGGCGCCCGGCCGGCCGCGCAGTCCGTGTCGAGGGCGCCGTCGCCGGGGCGATGGTGCCGCTGATGGCGGCGACCCTGGCCGCGGTCGTGGGCTCGCAGACCGCCGCCGTCGGGGCGCAGGCGCTCACCCTGGTGCGGCTGGTGCCGCTCTACCTGGCGTTCGTCGTCGCGGCCGTGGTGATCGGTCTGCTCACCGCCCGGGTGGCCCGCCTGGACGTGCCGGCCACCCGGGCGGTGGTGTTCTCGGTGACGACCCGCAACTCGCTGGTCGTCCTCCCGCTCGCGCTGGCGCTGCCCGGCGCGCTCGCCCTCGCCCCGCTCGCCGTCGTCACCCAGACCCTGGTCGAGCTCGTCGCCCTGGTCGTGCTGGTACGGCTGGTGCCGGTGCTCGTCCCCGCCCGGTGAGCGGTCGGCCCGGTCACCGGGCCGGGCCGCGCCCCGCCCAGCTCCAGGCGTACGACGGGTCCTCGCAGGCCCGTCCGCCCTCACCGAGGGCCAGCGGCCGGAACGTGTCGACCATGACCGCGAGCTCGTCGAAGGACTCCGCGCCGAGCGCCCGCTCGACGGCGCCGGGCTGCGGGCCGTGGCTGTGCCCGCCCGGGTGCAGCGAGATCGATCCCTGCCCGATCCCGGAGCCCTTGCGGGCCTCGTAGTCGCCACCGCAGTAGAACATGACCTCGTCGGAGTCCACATTGGCGTGGTAATAGGGCACCGGTACGGCGAGCGGGTGGTAGTCGACCTTGCGCGGCACGAAGTTGCAGATCACGAAGCCGGAGCCCTCGAAGACCTGGTGCACCGGCGGTGGCTGGTGCACGCGGCCGGTGATCGGCTCGAAGTCGGCGACGTTGAACGTGTACGGGTACAGGCAGCCGTCCCAGCCGACGACGTCGAACGGGTGGGTGGGCACCACGTAGCGGGTGCCGGTGATCCCGTCGGGCCCGCCCCGGTGCTTCACCAGCACCTCGACGTCGGTCTGCTCGACGAGCAGCGGCGCCCCCGGTCCGTGCAGGTCGCGCTCGCAGTACGGGGCGTGCTCGAGCAGCTGGCCGTAGCGCGACAGGTACCGCTTGGGCGGGGCGATGTGCGACGACGCCTCGATGGCGTAGGCGCGCAGCGGCTCGGAACCGGTGGGGACCCAGCGGTGGGTCGTCGCCCGCGGGAGGACGACGTAGTCGCCCCCGGCCACGTCCAGCGCGCCGAACACGGTCTCGACGATCGCCGACCCGGACTCCAGGTAGACGACCTCGTCGCCGACGGCATTGCGGTAGAGCGGGCTGGTCTCCCCCGCGACGACGTAGGAGATCCGCACGTCGGCGTTGCCGAGCACCAGCCGGCGCCCGGTCACGACGTCGACCGACTTCCAGTCCGGGGTGCCGAGGTCGTGCAGCCGCAGGTGGCGCGGGAGGAGCGGCCGGTTGTCGGTCAGCGACTGGTCGCCCGGGTCCCAGGGGGTGGCGTCGACGATCGCCGACGGGACGCCCGCGTGGTAGAGCAGCGAGGAGTCCGAGGAGAAGCCCTCCTCCCCCATCAGCTCCTCGTAGTAGAGCGTCCCGTCGGGACGCCGGTGCTGGGTGTGCCGCTTCGGCGGGACGTCACCGGCTCGCCTGTAGTACGCCATCGTGGCCCTCCTCCGGTCCGTTCGATGTCCGTGCCCGTGGCGGTGGCGCCGTCGTGCCGCGGGCGGTCGCGCGGGCGAGGGCGGCCGCGACGTCGTCGCGGGACGGGGCGGCGAGCACGGCGGCGACGTGGGCGTCCGGGCGGAGCAGCCACACCTCGTCGGGCCGGGCGGCCAGGGTGGCCGTCACCGTCGGCCCGTCCCCGTCCCCGTCCCCGTCTGCGGCTCCGGCTCCGTCCCCGTCTCCGGCTCCGGCCCCGGCTCCGCCGAGGGCTCCGGCGACGGTGCCCGTGCGGCCGTCCAGCTCGTCGAGGGCGAGCACCCGGACCGGGCCGGGCGCACCGGCCGCCGCTGCGGCGACCGCGTCCGCGTCGGCCAGCGGGCCGGTGAGCAGCAGGAACCCGTCTCTGGCCAGCGCGCGCAGCCGTCCCGGACCGGCCGGGGTGCGCACCGGGGCGTCCGGGACGAGCACCCCCGGTCCCGCGGGCGGCACCTCGCCGCGGGCGGGGCGCCCGGCGAACGGGCGCCGCGCGTCGGCGGTGGTCAGGGCGGAGTCGACGTACCAGAACGGCTCGGCCAGCCGGCCCGAGTCGACCCGCGCCCGGGCCGCGGGGTCCGTCGCCGCCGCGGCGAGGACCTCCGCGCGGGCCCGCGCCCGCTCCGCGTCGCGCGGGACCAGGAAGTCCATCGTCGCGGTGGTGACGGCGACGTTCTCCCGGGCGGCCGCGTGCCGCTCGGCGTGGTAGCTCTCCAGGAGCCCCTCCGGCGCCCAGCCGCGGCCGACCCAGGCGATCTTCCAGGCGGCGTTCTCCGCGTCGGCGACGCCGGAGTTCAGCCCGCGGGCACCGAACGGGGACACCAGGTGCGCCGCGTCGCCCGCCAGCAGGACCCGGCCGCACCGCATCCGGTCCACCACGCGCGAGTGGAACCGGTAGACCGAGGACCAGACCACCTCGTGGTCGACGTCGCCGATGACCGCACGGATCCGGGCGTCCAGCGCGCCGGACGCGGTCTCGGCGTCGAGGTCGTATCCGGCCGGGACCTGCCAGTCGATCCGGAACGTCGAGTCCGGGCAGGGGTGGACCAGCACCTGGCGGCCGGGGTTCGCGGGCGGGTCGAAGTGGAAGCGGCGCTCGGTGGCCCACCCCGGGAGGTCGGCGCGGACGTCGCAGATCAGGAAGCGGTCGTCGAAGCTGGTGCCCTCGAAGGTGACTCCGAGCAACCCGCGCAGCGCGTCGCCGCGGGCACCGGCACAGACGACCAGGAAGCTCCCCGCGACCCGCCCACCGCCGTCGAGGGTGACGGCGACACCGTCGGCGGTCTGCTCCACGCCGACGACGTCGTGCCCCCAGCGCAGGTCCACCAGGGCCTCGTCGGCGATCCGCTCGTCGAGGATCTGCTCGGTCCGGGCCTGCGAGAGGTTCACGAACGGCGGGAACGCGGGCCGCCCCGGCTCGGCGAAGGTGTGGGCGAACAGCTCGGTGTCGCGGTGGAAGGTGCGCGCGGTGGTCCAGGTGACGCCCTCGTCGGCGATCCGGCGCCCGGCACCGACGGACTCCCACACGTCGAGGACGTCGCGCTGCTGACAGATCGCCTTCGACCCGGTCCGGTCCCGCTCCGGGCGGCGGTCCAGCACGACCGTCGGGACGCCGTGGCGGGCCAGCAGCAGCGCGGTGGTCTGCCCGACCGGCCCGGCGCCGAGCACCAGGACGGGCGACGACGGCCAGGCCGGCGCGGCGGACGTCGACATGGGTTCCCTCCCCTCGCCGGTGTCTCAGCCCTGCAGCCGGGCCCAGACCTCCTGGTCGCGTTCCGCGGTCCAGATCACCGGACGCTCCACACCGGACAGCTCGTCCCACAGCCGGGAGACGTCGAACGGCAGACAGTGCTCGAAGATCGGCCAGTGCCCGTAGTCGTCGACGAGTGCGGCGTGGGTCGCCTCGAACGCCTCCTTCAGCGTGCCGCCGCGCCCCTGCACCGCGCCGACCTCCCGGATCATGACCTGCAGGAACCCGCGGGTCTGGGCGATCGCGGCGTCGACCTCGGCGCGGCCGCGGCTGACCGCGCCGCGCCCGCCGACGAGCTGCTCGGCGCCGAGCGCGGCGAGCCGGTCGAGGGTGCCGCCCGCCCAGTCGCGGTGGAACGCGTCGCCGGTGTAGAGCGCGGCCCGGGCCTCCACGAGGTCACCGGCGAACAGGATCCGGTGCCGCGGCAGCCAGGCGGTGATGTCGCCCTCGGTGTGGCCGCGGCCGTGGAACTGCAGCACCAGCTCGCCGCGGTCACCGCCCAGGTCGAGGGTGAGACGGTCGGCGAAGGTGAGCGTCGGCCAGGTGAGTCCGGGCACGGAGTCGGCGGCCTCGGCCAGCCGCGGCATCCGCGCGAACTCCGAGGCCCAGTCCTCCATGCCACGCTCGGCGATCAGGGCCGCGGTCGTCTCGTGCGCGACGACGGTCTGCGCGTCGAACGCACTCGCGCCCAGCACCCGGACCGCGTGGTAGTGCGACAGCACGAGGTACCGGACCGGCTTGTCGGTGTGCTCGCGCAGCATCGCGAGCCACTTCCGGGCGGCGACCGGGGTCGCGAGGGCCTCGAAGCAGACGACGAAGTCCTCCCCCTCGATCGCGCCGATGTTCGGGTCGCCCTCGGCGGTGAGGGCGTAGACGCCGTCCGCGAGCACCTCGAGGGTCTGCTCCTTGGCGGCGGTGTCGGCGGAGGAGGCGAAGGGCTTGGCCACGGCGGGTGTCCTCTCGGAGCCGGGAGACGGGCGGCGACCGCGGCGACCCGTCGTCGGGACCTCCGACCGGCCGGACACACCCGACGATCAAAGGTTGAATCACTTGTGCAGGACCGTAGAGGGCCGCGCCCCCCGGCGCCAGGGCCGGTCCGGCGGCGCGCGCCGAGCGGTTCAGGTCCGCCGGTTGATCCAGTCCGCCCGGTGCGCCGCCCGGGCGAGGCGGACGAGCAGGGCGTTCAGGGCGGCGAGGTCGTCGGCGCCGAGCAGCGCCGCCCACTCCGACTCGCGACGGTTGTGGGTGCCGAACGCGGCGACCAGCCGGTCGGTCCCCGCGTCGGTCAGCGACAGGTGCACGGTCCGCCGGTCCCCGGCGGCCGGCGTGCGCCGGACCAGCTCACCGGCCGCGAGGGTGTTGGCCAGGCTGGACACCGCGGCCCGGCTCATCCCGCACAGCTCCGCCGCCCGGCCCGCCTCCTGCCCGCCCGCGACCCACAGCGTGAACAGCAGCCGGAACGCCGACCAGCTCCATCCGGCGGGGCGGTGCACGGTCGACTCGAGGTCGTAGACCAGGGAGCCGGCGATCCGGTGCAGGTTCAGCACCAGCGCCATGGCCTCGCGGTCGGTGCCGGGGAGCCGATCGCCGGTGCGGGCGAGCGCGACGTCGGTGAAGGTGAGGAACCCGTCCACGTCGTTCCCGCTGCCGTCCACGCCGTCGCCGGCTCCGTCCCGTGCGGCCGCCGCCCGGCCCGGTGACCGCGCCCCGGCCCCCGGCGGGTCCCCGCCCGGCCCGGCGGTCCCGGCCCGGGTCGCGCCGCCACCGAGCCCTGCGAGGAACGCGGCGACCACCTCGCCCGGCGCCGCCCCCGCCCCGCCCGACCCAGGCGCCGTCCCCGCTCCGCCCGGCTCCGGCGTCGCCCCCGCCACGCCGGGCCCCGGCTCGGCCAGTGCCTGCACCCCGTGGAGCAGGGCCAGCAGCTGCTCCACGAGCACCCCGTCCGGAGCCGGGACGACGATCCCGCCCGCCCGCCGGGCCTCCTCGAACCGGGCCACCAGCCGGGTCCGCCACCGCGCGGTCACCTCGGCGAGGACCGCGGCCGGCCCGGGCCCGGACGCCGCGACCCGGGCGAACGGCGTCCCGGTGTGCGCGGTGACCTCCTCGCAGAACACCTGCAGCGCCGCCGTCCCGGACAGCCCGGCCGCGCGCCGCGCCACCCGGGCGTCGAGGTCGTCGAGGGCCCGCCGGAACGCGCACTCCACGATCGCGGCGCGGCCGGCGAAGTAGTGCGCCGGCGCCCCGTGTGCGACCCCCAGTGCCGCGCTGACCTCCCGCAGCGTGACCGCGTCCGGACCGCGCTCGGCGATCAGCCGCCAGGCGGCGTCGGCGATCTCGCCCCGGCGCTGCTCGTGGTCCACCCGCTTCGGCACGGCCGCTCCTCGTGGTAGCTCCCGGTTTTTCTACACCAGGAGAACCATGGCGGCCGCATCCAGATCCGGACGATCCTAGTCCATTCGGGCTAACGATAAGTCGTCGTCGCACGTCACCGGGCTGTTCGGCCTGACCCTCGCGCTCGGCGGCTCGGACACCCCGCGCGAGGCCCCGCACGGCGCGAACACCGTCATGCCGGCCCGGCTGTTCGTGACGGTGCACGGCAGCGGGGGCGACATCGTCGACGCGCCCACCGGGCGGCCCCACCCCGACGCACCACAGGTGCACGTCGACGTCGAGCGGCGCCAGGTCGGGATCCGCGTGCCGCACTCCGCGTGAGACCCCGCCGACGGGACGCAGCGACTCGCCGCCGCGGCCGGGCTGTGGGACAGCGACGCCGACGCCTACCTCCTCCCGCAGGTCACCGCGGACGCGACGCACCCCGGCGGCGCCGTCGTCGGCGACCCGACGCCGTCGGCGTTCTCCGACGCGGCCTTCCGGTTCCACGAGCCCTTCGAGGCGCCCTACCGGAACCAGAAGCGCGCGATCGCGGACGGCGACCTCTCCGGGACGCGCCCGCCGACCCGCTGGCGCCGCTCGGCAACCCGGCGCAGGGCACGCCGCTCCCGCCGGAGGTGGGCAACGCCCCGCAGGCGCCGCTGCAGGAGCTCCCGCCCCTGCGGTTCCCGCCGAACCAGCTCGGCCAGGACCCGGCGCCCGGTGACGGCGCGCAGGAGCACCCGACCGGCTGACCCTCCGCACGGGCACGGGCACGGGCACGGGCACGGGCACGGGCACGGGCCCCCGGAACACCCGGGGGCTCGCTCCGGTGGGTCAGGACGCGACTCAGGCCTTCAGCAGGGCCTCGGCCAGGGCGTCGGGGCGGGTGAAGCAGCCCTCGTGGCTGCCCGGCACGGTGACCGGGGTGACCCCGAGCCGCTGCGGGAAGCGGTCCCAGCCGTACTCGCCGGGCGGCAGCGCGACGTCCTCGGTCGAGAGCACGTAGGCCACCGGCACCCCGAGCGTCGCCGGGTCGATCGGTTCCACGGTCTCGGTGAAGTACTGCAGCGGCTGCGGCACCAGGAGCTCGTGCACCAGGCGCTGGACCGGCTCGTCGGCGTCGTTCATGAACGCGCCCTGCCACACCTCGAACGGCAGTGCCACGGAGTTGTTCCCCGAGGCGGCGGCCTGACCGGCGAACAGCTCCCGGTACTGCGGGGGCACCTCGTCGTTGAGCGAGCGGCCCGCGGCGGGCACGAACGCGCTCCAGTAGACGAGCTTGCGCAGCCGGGAGGAGACCCGGTGCGCGGCACCGGTGATCACGTAGCCGCCCCAGCTGTGCCCGACGAGCGTCACGTCGGTCAGGTCGTGCGACTCGATCAGGTCGACGACCGCGTCCACGGTGTCGGACAGCCGGTAGCGGGTCGGGTCGTCACCGTCGTGCAGCCCCCGGCAGGGTGGGGGTCAGCACGCGGTGTCCCGCCGCACGCAGCCGCTCGGCGACCGGGCGCCAGGCCCAGCCCCCGTGCCAGGCACCGGTCACCAGCACGAACGTCTCGGACATCGCTCACTCCTCGTCGAGGTCGGAACGGGGCAACGGCCCCCGGCGGGTGAGCCTGGCGGACCGGCGGGGCCCGGAGAAGATGCCGTGCGGGTCGTGCCGAAAGGGGTCCCGACTGAGACGATCCGTGGAGGAACACCCCATCGGTATCCGTGTCAGGATCAGAGTCATGGACGAATCAGTGGTGATCGTCGGTGCCGGGATCGGGGGCCTCTCGCTGGCCCTCTCGCTGCACGCCCGCGGCGTCCGGGTCACCGTGCTCGAGCGGGCGGCCGAGCTGCGCGAGGTCGGCGCGGCCGTCGCGCTGTCGGCGAACGGGCTGCGCCCGCTGGACGAGCTCGGCCTGCTGGGCGAGCTGGAGAAGGTGTCCGCCCAGCCGACCGAGCTCATCCACCGCGGCTGGCGCGACGACGAGCGGGTGACCGCCTTCCCGGTCGGCTCCGACGGCAGCTACCGGCGCCGCTTCGGCGCCCCCCACCTGGGCATCCACCGCGCGGAGTTCCAGCGGGTCCTCGCCGGCGCCTGCCCCGCCGGGATGGTGCGGCTCGGCTGCGAGGTGACCGCGGTCGACCCGGACGGGACGGTCACCCTCTCCTCCGGGGAGCGCGTCCGGGGCTCGGTCGTCGTCGGTGCGGACGGGGTGCACTCCCGGGTGCGCTCGGTCGTCGACCCCGCGGCCCGCCCCCGCTACACCGGGACGTCGGCCTTCCGCGGGATCGTCGACGTCGCCGACGCCCCGCTGCTGCCCGACCCCGGCGCGATCCAGTTCTGGATGGGCCCGGACGCGCACGTGCTGCACTACGCGATCGGCCCGCACGCCGAGCAGATCAACTTCTTCGCGGTGCTGGAGGGCCCCGACCCGTGGACGGGCGAGACCGGGCCGACCGAGACCGACCCCGGCACCCTGGCGCGGGCCTTCGACGGCTGGTCCCCGGGCGTCGTGCAGATGCTGACGGCGGTGCCGCAGTCCCCGCGCTGGCCGCTGTACACGCTTCCCCCGATGACGCGCTGGTCCCGCGGCCGCGTCGTCCTGCTCGGCGACGCCGTGCACACGATGCTGCCGCACCACGGTCAGGGCGCGAACCAGTCCATCGAGGACGCGGCGGTGCTCGCCGACCTGCTCGCCGCCCCCGGTGCGCTCGACGGCGGCCACACCGCGGTGTTCGACCGCTACCAGCGGCTGCGCCGGGCGCGGACCCGGTCGATCCAGCGCAGCTCGCTGGTCACCAGCGGGCTGCTGCACCTGCCCGACGGCCCGGCGGCCGACGCCCGCAACGCGGGGCTGACCGGGCTGGACCCGTGGTTGACCTGGATCCACGGCGTCGACGCGCGGGCCGACACCCGGCCCGTACCGGCCTGACCCGAGATTCAGCTGCTCCATCTCTGAATCGGGCCTTTTCCGGTCTTTGTGTCTACAGAGTCACCCGCTTACCGTCAGGTGACGCGCCAGATGCGAGGGAGGTGACGGGAATGGATCTGCGGCAGCTCCGCTACTTCGTGGCGGTCGCGGAGACGCGGCACTTCGGCCGCGCCGCCGAGCGGCTGCACATGGCCCAGTCCCCGCTCTCCCAGGCCATCCGCCAGCTGGAGAGCCAGGTCGGCGCCACCCTGTTCGAGCGCACCACCCGCCGGGTCGACCTGACCCCGGCGGGGACCTCGCTGCTGGAGGACGCACGGCGGATCCTCGCCGGCGTCGAGGACGCGCGCCGCCGCGTCGAGCAGGTCGCCGCGGGCACCGAGGGCGTGGTGACCGTCGGTGCCACCGACCTCGCCGCCTACCGGCTGCTGCCGCGGCTGGCCGGGGTCGCCGCCCGCCGGATGCCGGGCGTCTCGCTGCGGTTCCTGCCCGGGCTCCTCACCGCGGCCCAGGAGGACGCGCTCGACGAGCGCCGCATCGACCTCGCCGTGCTGCGCCCACCGGTGGTGCGCCCGGAGATGTCGGTCCGCCCGATCGCCCAGGAACGGCTCCTCGCGGTGCTGCCGGCCACGCACCGGCTCGCCGGGGCCGGGACGGTCGCGCTGGCCGAGCTGCGCGGCGACGACTTCGTCGCCTACGGCGCACCCGGGTCGGTGGTCGACTCGGTCGCCACCCAGGGCTGCCTGGACTCCGGATTCCTCCCGCGGCGCCGCACCGAGGCCCGCGACACCCCCATCCTGCTCACCCACGTCGCCGCCGGTGCCGGGGTCGCGCTGCTGCCCGAGTCGGTGCGCGCCCTGGGCACCGAGGGCGTGGTCTACGCCGACCTGGACCGCGAGCTGCGCGTCGACCTGGCCCTGGCCTGGCGCACCGACGACGACTCCCCCGCCCTCGTCCGGCTGCTCGACGTGCTCGCCGAGTGCGCCCACGAGCTGGACCCCCGCCCCGCCACCGTCCCCGGAGGACCGCAGTGAAGATCGTGGCCGTCGAGGCGATCCCGTTCGCCGTGCCCTACCGCAAACCGCTGCGGTTCGCCTCCGGCGAGGTGCACACCGCCGACCACGTGCTGGTGCGGGTGCACGCCGAGGACGGCGTCGTCGGCGTCGCCGAGGCCCCGCCCCGCCCCTACACCTACGGCGAGACCCAGGCCTCCATCCGCGCGGTGGTCGACACCGTGTTCGCCCCGGAGATCGTGGGCCTGAGCGTGTTCGAACGGGAACGCATCCACGCCGTCCTGGACCGCACGATCGGCAACCCCACCGCGAAGGCCGCGATCGACATGGCAGTCTGGGACGTCATCGGGCGCCGGCTCGGTGTCGGCGTCTCCGAGCTGCTCGGCGGATACACCGACCGGATGCGGGTCTCGCACATGGTCGGCTTCGCCCCCGACGACGTGATGGTCGCCGAGGCGCAGCGGATGCGCGACGAGCACGGCGTCACCACCTTCAAGGTCAAGGTCGGCCGCCGCCCCGTCGCGCTGGACACCGGCGCCTGCCGGGCGCTGCGCGAGGCGCTGGGCCCCGACGTGGAGCTCTACGTCGACGGCAACCGCGGCTGGACCGCGTCGGAGGCGGCCCGGGCCCTGGACGAGATGGCCGACCTCGGCCTGACCCTGTCCGAGGAGCTCATGCCCGCCGACCAGGTGCTCGGGCGACGCTGGCTCACCGCCCGCACCACCGTCCCGACCGTCGCCGACGAGTCCGCCACCCGGCCCGGCGAGGTGACCCGCGAGCTGCTCGACGGCGCCGCCACCATGATCAGCATCAAGACCGCGCGGACCGGGTTCACCGGCTCGCAGCGGGTGCTGCACCTGTGCGAGGGACTCGGCACCGAGGTGGTCATGGGCAACCAGATCGACGGTCAGCTCGGCACCGCCTGCACGGTCGCCTTCGGCGCGGCGCACCGCCACACCAGCACCCGCGCCGGGGAGCTGTCGAACTACCTCGACATGAGCGACGACCTGCTCACCGAGCCGCTGCGGATCAGCGGCGGCGAGCTGCGCGTCCCCGGCGGGCCCGGGATCGGCGTCGCCGTCGACCCCGACAAGCTCGCCCACTACCGCACCGACACCTGAGCACCGCCCCACCACAGGAGAGAGACATGTCCGAGACCGCCACCGCCGCCGGCTCCGGCGCGAACGCCACCGCCACTTTCGCGAGGAAGGAGCGCACCGGCGCCGCCGCCGACCCGGCCCGGGTGTCCGCCATCGCCACCGACACCCTGCAGGCCCTGCACGAGGTCATCCGCAAGCACGAGCTGACCTACGCCGAGTACGACGCGCTCAAGGCGTGGCTGATCCAGGTCGGCGCCGACGGCGAGTGGCCGCTGTTCCTCGACGTGTTCGTCGAGCACGTCGTCGAGGAGGTCGCTAACGCCGACCGCCGCGGCGCCGTCGGCACCATCGAGGGCCCGTACTACGTGCCGGGCGCCCCGGTCATCGAGTCCGGGTCCGCGATGCCGATGCGTCCCGATGAGAAGGGCACCCCACTGCTGTTCCAGGGCACCGTCACCGACCTCGACGGCGCCCCGGTCGCCGGCGCGACGGTCGATCTCTGGCACGCCGACGACGAGGGCTACTACTCCCAGTTCGCCCCCGGCATCCCCGAGTGGAACCTGCGCGCGGTCGTCCACACCGGCGCCGACGGGCACTTCGCGTTCCACACCATGCAGCCCGCGCCGTACCAGATCCCGACCGACGGCTCGACCGGCGCGTTCATCGACGCGGCGGGCTGGCACCCGTGGCGGCCCGCGCACCTGCACCTCAAGGTGTCCGCGCCCGGCAAGCAGCCCGTCACCACCCAGCTCTACTTCGACGGCGGGGACTACGTCGCCGACGACGTCGCCCAGGCCGTCAAGCCGGAGCTGGTCCTGCACCCCGGCCCGGCCGCGAGCGGCACCGGCAACGAGGTCACCTACGACTTCGCGCTGGACCCCGCCTGATGGCCCGCTTCGCCGTCCGGATGGAGGTCGACCTCCCCGCCGACATGGACGCCGACGCCCGGGCCGACCTGCTGGCCCGGGAGAAGGCCTGGTCGCAGCAGTGGCAGCGCTCGGGTGAGTGGGTGAGCATCTGGCGCTGCGTCGGCGAGTACGCCAACCTGTCGATCTTCGAGGTGCGCGACAACGAGCAGCTCCACGAGATCCTCTGGGGTCTGCCGCTGTTCCCGTACATGACGATGCAGGTGACCCCGCTGGCCACGCACCCGTCGGACATCCACGCCTGATCCCCGCCGGGGCGCCCGGACCCGGTGACGGGCGCCCCGGCGGCCACGCCGACGCCGACGCCGACGGCTTCACCGCGTCCGGGCACCCGGCCCGGGACCGGTTCGGCGAGCACCTGCTCGGCTGAGCCCGGCCCGTTTTTACCGTCGGCTTCCCCAGGGCTGTCCGCGGGCTGAGGTGGGGCGTCCTAGCGTCGGGGACACAGCGACGACCGTCCCCGGAGGCCCGATGATCCAGCCGGATCTGCAGCTCGTCGGACCCGCCGAGTTCGCCCGCGACCAGACCCTGCTTCTTCTCGCCGGCGACCCGGCCCTCATCCGGTCCGGTGTCACCTTCGCGAGCGTCGTCGCGCTACCGGGGATCGGCGGGTCGTACGCCGTGCCTGCCCGCGCGTCCGAGGACGTGCTCGCCCTGACCTGGTCGCCGCCGCGCGCCGCCGCCGACGGCACGGTGTGCCAGCGCGTGTGCCTGTCGGTGATCCCGTCCTGCGACGGGCACCGGCGCGGGGGCGCAGCGGTCCTGCGGGCCGCCGGGCGGGCACTGCTCGGTGCGGGCGGCTCGGTGCCCGGCGTCGCAGCGATCGGCGTCGCGCGGCCGCACATCCAGCGCTGCGTCGGCGACGGCGTCGTCACGACCGGGTTCGACGTCCTCAGCCGGGGCTGACCCCGGTCCCGCCCGGCCCGGCGGCGCCGCCGAGGAAGCCGCGGAGCAGCCACCCGGCCTGCGCGACCGCCGGCTCGGTGGAGTCCCCCGGTGACGTGGCGTGGCTGACCACCAGCCGCACCACCCCGTCGACGAGCCGGGGCAGGTCCGCGACCCCGGCCAGGGCCGGGTGGAGCGCGGAGATCTCGCGCAGCAGCGCCGTCGCCGCCCGGTCGCGCACCACGTCGGGCCGGGCCGTCACCAGCGGGAGCAGGCTCTCCCCCACGCCCTCGTCGACGGTGAGGATCGACGTCAGGAGCGCGTTGCGCGCCCCGTACTCCAGCACGTCGCGGACCGCGGCCACCACGCCGGCGACGGCGTCCGCGGGGTGGGCGCGCATCTGTTCGCACATCACCGCGACGAACCCGTCGGTCTCGCGGCCCACCAGCGCGCTGCCCAGCTCCGCCTTGGTGCCGATCTCGTTGTAGAGGTGCTGGCGGCTGATTCCCGCACGCCCGGCGACGGCGCTCATCGTCAGCGACGACCACCCCGACTCCGTCGTGATGTCCCGCGCGGCGTCGAGGAGCCGCGTGCGGAGAACCTCCCGCCGCTCCCGCCGGAACGCACCCGAGCCCGCCACGCCTGCACTGTACAGAGCAACCACCGATGACTGATCTGTTGACAGATGACCCGTGATTGTCAACTATTCCTACTGGCGGTCGACGACGACCGCGCTCCGTCCGGTCAGGAGGCAGCCATGAGCACGGCGGCGGGAACCACACGCGAGGGAGCCGGCGGCGACCGGCCCGCGGACCCCGGGCGGCCCGTACCCACCCCGGGGATCACGCTCCCCGTCGTCGCACTGCCGACCCTGGCGTTGTTCCTGGGCTCGCTCGCGGCCTGGGTGGGGGCGACCGCCCTGGTCCTGACCGGGACCGACCCGTGGCGCTACCTGGTCACGGTGCCGGTGCACGCCCTGGTCACGTTCGCGATGTTCACGGTGCTGCACGAGACCGTCCACCTCGCGGGCGGACGCCTGCGGTGGGTCAACGAGGTGCTCGGCCGGCTGTCGATGCTGTTCGTGGTGGCCTGGGCCGCGTTCCCGATGCTGCGTTACCTGCACATCGAGCACCACCGCAACACCAACGAGGACACCTCCCGCGACCCCGACGCGTGGACCGAGTCGGGCCCGGCGTGGAGCTGGCCGCTGCGCTGGATGACCATCGACCTCTGGTACGTGCGCTTCTACCTGCCCCGGATCCCGAGCAGGCCGCGGGCCGAGCTCGTCGAGCAGGCCGTGGTGTTCCTCGTCGTGGTCTCCGCGTTCGTCGCGACGGCGGTGACCGGCCACGGCTGGGAGCTGCTGGTGATCTACCTGATCCCGCAGCGGCTCGGCATCGCGCTGCTCGCCTGGTGGTTCGACTGGCTGCCCCACCATGATCTCGGGGAGACCGCCCGGTCCGACCGGTTCGCCGCGACCCGCATGCGGGTCGGCTGGGAACGCCTGGTCACCCCGTTGATGCTCGGCCAGAACTACCACCTGGTCCACCACATCCACCCGACCGTCCCGTTCTACCGCTACCAGGACGTGTGGCGCCGGGCGATGTCGGACTGGCTCGACCGCCCGGTCCCGATCACGACGGTCCTCGGCTCGGACCTGTCCCCCGCCGAGTACCGGGCGTGGCGACGGCTGACCTCCCACACCGACCGCGACGCCGACCTCCCGACCCGCCCGCACCCGCTGCGCGTGACCGCGGTGGACCGGCTCACCCCGGACGCGGTCGCGGTCACCCTGGAGGTGCCCGGCGAGCTGCGCGACGTGTTCGCCCACCGCCCCGGCCGCCATGTCACCGTGGGCACGCGGATCGACGGCGAGCTCGTGCGGCGCAGCTACTCGATCTGCTCCACCGACGGGTCGGCGCTGCGCATCGCCGTGCGCCGCGTCGACGGCGGACGGTTCTCGACGTGGGTGGGCTCCGCGCTCGCCGTCGGCGACACCCTCGAGGTCACGCCGCCCTCGGGGCAGTTCGTCCTGCCCGCCGGCCCCAGCGGGGACCGCACCGTCGCCGCGGTCGCCGCGGGCAGCGGCATCACCCCGGTCATCGCGATCCTCACCGCCGCCCTCGACGAGGACCCCGACCGCCGCGCCGTCCTGCTCTACGCCAACCGCGACACCGAGCACACGATGTTCGCCGACGAGCTCGACGAACTCGTCCGCCGCTCCGGGGGGCGGCTCACCGTCGTGCACCACCACTCGCGGTCCGGTGCCGCCGGGTCCGCCGACGGGTCCGCACCGGACGGCACGACGCGCACCGTCGTCCCGGGCCGCCTCGGCGCGGACCGGTTCGCCGAGCACCTCACCGCGCTGCCGGTGGACGACGCGGACTGGTTCCTCTGCGGGCCGCCGCCGATGCTCGACGAGCTCGTCGGCGTCCTCGACGCCCACGGCGTCACCCCGGACCGGGTCCACCGGGAGTTCTTCGTCGCCCCCACCGGCGACGACGGCGACGCCGTCCCGACCCGTCCGGCCGTGGTCACCGTGCGCCGCGGCGGGCGGGAGACCGTCACCCGGAGCCGGGGCACCGCGTCGCTGCTGGAGACCGCACTCGAGGCCGGGGTCGAGGCCCCGTACCTGTGCGCGGGCGGCATCTGCGGCACCTGCCGCGCGCAGGTCGTCACCGGCGCGGTGCACATGCAGCAGAACTACGCCCTCACCGACGACGAGGTGGCCTGCGGCGCGATCCTCACCTGCCAGTCCCGGCCCACCACCGACGAGGTGACCATCGACTACGACCGGTGACACGCGCATTCCGGTCGATTCCCGGGAACCCGGCGACACCGGCGACCGCGGCACCGACCGGGGAGTGAGCGCGGTCCGCCGACCGGCCGGTCAGATCGCGCCGGTCAGCTCCCCGGTGACCACGCGGCGCTCGTTCTCCGTCCGCCAGGCGCGGTAGTCGGCGTCGTCGGCGGCGGTCCCGATCCGGGCGATGCAGTCGGCGCAGAGGTCCGCGACCTGTAGCAGGCAGTCCTGGCCGCAGTCCCGGCACGCGATGAGCTCGGCGATGGGGTCGTTCACGGTCGCTCCGGACATGACCCCGAGCCTACCGAGGGCGCCCGGCAGCCCCGGCGTCGACGCCGGTCCACGAGCCGGTCCGGCAGCGTCCCGGCGGGCGGCGTCCACGACCGCTCGGTCGCCACGGAGGCGCTCCTACCGAGGTGGTCGTGGGCGGGCGTCGGCGAACGGCCCGTCCGCCGCGTGGTCGAGCGGGCTGTCGAACGGCCCGTCGACGAGCCCGTTCACCTGGACGACGGCGTCGCAGATGCTGTCGCGCCGCGGAGACGAGTGGCGCACGTCCGGACGGTGTCGGCTAGATTTTCCACGGCCGCCCGACGGGGCCGAGGAGGTGGTTCATGCGCGGCGACGACGACGCGGTCGAGAGCACGCGGTCCGACCACGTCCACGCCGCGATGGCGGCCCACGACTGGTCCTCCCACCCGCTCGGCCCGCCCGAGCGCTGGTCACCGGACCTGCGCAGCGTCGTCCGGATGCTGCTCGACTCCCGGTTCTCGATGTGGATGGCGTGGGGCCCGGACCTCACGATGTTCTACAACGACGCCTACCGGGGCGACACGCTGCGCGACAAGCACCCGTCGGCGCTCGGCCGCTCCGCGCGCGAGGTGTGGGCCGAGGTCTGGGACGACGTCGGCCCGCTGATCGGGTCGGTGCTCGCCGGCGGCGGGGCCACCTGGGACGAGGACCTCCTGCTGTTCCTCGAACGCAGCGGCCACCCCGAGGAGACCTACCACACCTTCTCCTACAGCCCGCTGCACGAGGACGGCGCCGTCGCCGGGATGCTGTGCGTGGTCACCGAGAACACCGACCGCGTGCTCAGCGAACGGCGCATGCAGACCCTGCGCGACCTCGCCGCCGACCTGGGGCCGACCCGCACCGGGGCGCAGGTGTACGCGGCGGTCGGGCGCGCGCTGGCCGGCAACCCGCAGGACGTGCCGTTCGGGCTGGTCTACGAGTTCACCGAGGACGGCGGGACCCGGCTCGCCGGCTCTGCGGGCATCGCGGCCGACGCGCCCGGTGCCGATCCGGCCGGCTGGCCGCTCGACCCGGTGCGCGAGGGCGGCACCGCGGTCGTCGAGGACCTGGCCTCCCGCCTGCCGGGCCTGCCCCACGGCGCCTGGGACCGGCCGCCGTCGCACGCCGTGCTGGTCCCGCTCGCCGGGGCGCAGGGCGAGACCCGGATCCGGGGGGCGCTGGTCGTCGGGCTGAACCCGTTCCGGATCTTCGACGAGCGCTACCGGGCCTTCGTCGACCTCCTGGCGGGCCAGATCGGGGCCGCGCTGGTCGCCGCGGGCGCCTACGAGGCCGAGCGCGAGCGGGCCGAGGCGCTCGCCGAGCTCGACCGCGCCAAGACCGACTTCTTCTCCAACGTCAGCCACGAGTTCCGCACGCCCCTGACGCTCATCATGGGACCGGTCGAGCAGCTGCGCGACGACCCGCCGGGGCCGGACCGGCTCGCCGCGGAGCTCGACGTCGTGCACCGCAACGCGCTGCGCCTCGGGCGGCTGGTCACCACGCTGCTCGACTTCTCCCGGCTGCAGGCCGGGCGGCTGCGCGCCACGTTCGAGCCGACCGACCTCGCCGCCTTCACCACCGAGCTGACCAGCCTGTTCCGGTCGGCGATGGAGCGCGCCGGGCTGGAGTACACGGTGGACTGCCCGCCGCTGCCCGGGCCGGTCCACGTCGACCGGGAGTCCTGGGAGAAGGTCGTCCTCAACCTGCTGTCCAACGCGCTGAAGTTCACCCTGGACGGCCGCGTCGCGGTCGCCCTGCGCGCCGACGGCGACGACGCGGTCGAGCTGACCGTCGCCGACACCGGGGCCGGGATCGCGGCCGAGGAGCTGCCCCGGCTGTTCGAGCGGTTCCACCGCATCGCCGGCGCCCGCGCCCGCTCGACCGAGGGGTCGGGCATCGGGCTCGCCATGACCCGCGAGCTGGTCACCCTGCACGGGGGGACGATCACCGCGGCGAGCACCGCGGGCGCGGGCTCCACGTTCACCGTCCGGATCCCGACCGGCACCGCCCACCTCGACCCGGACCGCGTCACCGACACGGCGTCGGGCGGCGCACCGACCGCGACCTCGGAGGCGTTCGTCGGCGAGGCGCTGCGCTGGCTGCCCGGCCCGGCACCGGCGCCCGTCGTCGTGGAGGGGGCGGGCCCGGATGCACCGGCCTCCGCGGGCCGGATCCTCGTCGCCGACGACAACGCCGACATGCGCGAGTACCTGCAGCGGCTGCTGGCCGACCGCTACGAGGTCCAGCTCGTCGAGGACGGGAAGTCCGCGCTGACCGCGGCCCGGGAACGCCCGCCGGACCTGGTTGTCACCGACATCATGATGCCGGTCCTCGACGGCATGGAGCTGCTGGCGGCGCTGCGCGGCGACCGTCGTACCGCCGGGGTGCCCGTCCTGCTGCTCTCCGCCCGGGCCGGTGAGGAGGCCGCGATCGAGGGCCTCGGCGCCGGCGCGGACGACTACCTGGTGAAGCCGTTCTCCGCGGCCGAGCTCGTGGCCCGGGTCAACGCCCACCTGAAGCTGGGGCGGGTTCGCCGCGACGCCGAGGCCCGGTTCACCGCCATGGCCGATCTGGCCCCGGCCCTGATCTGGGTCGCGGACCCGGACGGCGCGCGGATTTACGTCAACTCCGGCTGGCAGGAGTTCACCGGCCGGGAGGTCCCCGCGGACCTCGGCGACGGCTGGACCGACGGGCTGCACCCCCAGGACCGGCAGCGCTACCGCGACCGCGTGACCCCGGCGCTCGCGTCCGGGACGGGCTGGCAGATCGAGTACCGGCTCCGCCGTGCCGACGGCGCCTTCCGCTGGATCCTCGAGCACGCCGTCCCGCTGCACACCGGTACCGACGGGACGGTCACCGGCTGGGTGGGCAGCGGCACCGACATCAACGCCCGGTACCGCGAGTCCGAACGCCAGACGCTGCTCGCCCGGCTCAGCCGGGAGCTGGACGGCTCCGACGGCGTCGACGACCGGCTGCGGCGGCTGACCGCCCTGCTCGTCGAGACCCGGCTGGCCGACGTGTGCACGGTCCGCCGCGTCGACGACGCCGGGCAGCTCGTCCGCATCGCCCGGTACGGTCCGGACGCCGCGACCGAGGAGGCGCTCGACGAGCGCCCCGCCGAGACCTCGTTCGGCCTCCGGGTCCTCGACACCGGCGCCGCCGTCCTGTGGGACGACACCGCCCCCGGCGCGATGGTCCCCGGCTCCTCGATCCCCGCACGCTCCGCGATCGGGGTGCCGCTGTCCGCGCGCGGCCGGACGCTGGCTGTCCTGGTGCTGGTCCGGGGCCCGCGGACCACCCCGTACACCCCTGACGACATCGAGCTCGTCACCGAGCTCGCCGACCGGGCCGCGCTCGCGCTCGACAACGCGCTGCTGCTCGCCGACGAGCGGGCCAACGCCGACCGGCTGGCGCTGCTGCAGCGGGCCACCGCGGAGCTGTCGGCCGCCGCTGACCCGACCGAGGTGGCCCGGACCGTCGTCACCCACCTGACGGCGCTGCTCGGCACCTGCCGGATCGCGGTCTACGAGCTCGACCCGGCCGGGCAGCAGCTGCGGGCATTGGCCCTGCACGGCGTCGCCGACCCGCAGGCGTGGCGCGAGGTGCCGCTGACCTCGCCGGTGCCGGCGGCGGTGACCGCCCGCCAGGCCCGCGCGCTGTGGCTGGAACCGGGCACCGACTGGCGGGAGCGCCACCCGGAGATCGCCACCCTGCTCGACGGCCTCGGCCACGCGACCGTCTTCACCCTCCCGCTGGTCACCGCCGCCCGCACCGTCGGCGTCATCGCGGTCGCGTTCGGGACGCCGCGCCCGCTCACCCCGAACGAGCGCGCCACCCTGCTCGCCCTGACCGACCCGGCCGCGCAGGCGCTCGAACGCGCCCGGCTCTACCGCGCCGAGCGGGAGGTGGCCCACACCCTGCAGCGCACGCTGCTGCCCACCCGGCTGCCCGACCTCGACACCGTGGAGATCGCGGTGCGCTACCAGGCCGGCGCCGCGGGCACCGAGGCCGGCGGCGACTGGTACGACGTCGTCGACCTCGGCGACGGGCGGGTCGGGCTGTCGGTGGGCGACGTCGTCGGACAGGGCGTCGCGGCGGCCGCGGTGATGGCCCAGCTGCGCACCGTGCTCTCCGGCGCCGTCCGGCAGGGCCGCGACCCCGCGGCCGCGCTGGAGCTGCTGGACGAGTTCGCGACCTGGATCCCCGGTGCCCGCTACTCGACAGCGGCCTGCGTGGTCGTCGACCCCGGCCGCGGGGAGCTGCGCTGGGCGCGGGCCGGGCACCTGCCCGTGCTGGTGGTCGACGAGAACGGCAGCCGTTACCTCGCGGGCGGCCACAACCCCGTCCTCGGCGTCCGCGGCCGGCCGCCCTTCGGCGAGGGTGTCGCCCCGATCGCGGCCGGGCAGACGCTGGTCCTCTACACCGACGGTCTCGTCGAGCGCCGCGGCGAGGTCGTCGACGAGGGGCTGGACCGGCTGGCCCGGATCGCCGCCGAGGTCGCGGGGCTGCCGCCCGAGCAGTTCGCCGACCAGATCGTCGGCCGGGCCCTGGCCGGGGCCGCCCACACCGACGACGCCGCGCTGGTCTGCGTCCGCGTCCTCCCGCCCGACATCGACCTCACCGTCCCCGGGTCCGCCCGGGAGCTGCCGGCGATGCGCCGCCGGGTCCGGCGCTGGGCCGGCCACGTGGGCCTGGGCGAGGACCTCGGCGACGACCTGGTCCGCGCGATCGACGAGGCCGCCGCCAACAGCGTCGAGCACGGCTACGCCGAGTTCGACCCGCCCGGCGAGGTGCACCTGCGTCTCGGGTACAGCCCGCACGACGGTGTCCGGGCCCGGGTCGCCGACACCGGCCGCTGGCGGCCGCCGCCGCCCGACCCCGGCTACCGCGGGCGCGGCCTGCAGATGATCCGCGCCATCGCCACCACCGCCGAGATCGACACGGCGGGCGGGGGCACCGTGGTGCGCATGCAGATCACCCCGGACCCGCGCACGCCCGCCGTGGCGCAGCAGCCCGCGCCGCCCGTACGGCCCTCCCCCGGACGCCGGCGCACCGAGCTGCACGACGACGGCCGCAGCGGCGACGCCCGCCGCCTCACCCTGGCCGGCGACCTCGACCTCGCCGGGGCCGCCGAGATCCGCGACCGGCTCCTGGAGCTGGTCGCCGCCGGGCCGGTGCTCCTCGCCCTCGACGGACCGACCTACGTCGCGAGCAACGGCGCCGCCCTGCTCGCCGAGGCCGCCGACCGGGCGGGCGCCCGCGGGCACCGGCTGCGGGTCGAGGTGCCGCCGGGTCCGGCGCGGCACGCGCTGGAGCTCTCCGGGCTGCTCACGCTCCTGGGGTGAGGGCCCGGCGGCCCGGCACACAGCTGCCTGCCGAGCCGTCGCGAGCGGGTCAGCGGCAGACCACGTCGTCGGGCGGGAGTGTCCCGTCGACCAGGTACGACGTCGTGACCCCCAGCGCGCACGGGGTGTTCCCGACGCCGGCGTAGACGCCGTGGCCGCTCCCGTTCTCGACGACGAGCCGGGCCCGGTCGCCGAACTTCTCCCGGAGGAGCTCACCGCCGCGCAGCGGGGTGACCGGGTCGTGGCGGTTCTGCACGATCAGCACGTTCGCCGGGCCCTCGTCGAGCACAGCGACCGGCGGCTCGGCCGGCTCGTACGGCCAGAAGGCGCAGGGCAGCACGTTCGCGCTCGCCGCGCCGTACACGGGGAACCGCTCGCGGTCCTGCGCCACCGCCCGCTGGTAGACCGCGACGTCCCGCGGCCAGGCGACGTCGTTGCAGGTGGTGGCGAGGAACGCCGTGTACGCGTTGTCCTGCGGCGACGGGCCCTCGGGCGGTGCCGGGGCGGGCGGCGCGTCGCCGGACAGCAGCGACTGCCAGGCCGCGGCGGTGCTGCCGTAGAGGGTCGGGCCGTACAGGCCGACGAAGGTGGCCGCCCGGAACATCCGGCCGTCGACCCCGCCCGACGGCCGGTCGTCGAGCTGCGCGGCGAGCCGGAGGTAGGTCTGCCGCACCTCCTCCGGGGTGGCGCCCAGCCCGTAGGTGCCGTGCCGGTCGGCGGCCCAGCGGGCGAAGTCCCCGAAGGTCTCCTCGGCGCCGAGTGCGTAGCGGCGGATGCCGTCGGGGTCGAGGTGGGTGTCACCGACGTTGCTGTCGAGTACGACGCGGTCGGAGCGGTCGGGGAACAGGGAGGCGTAGGCCGCCCCGAGCGCCGACCCGTAGGAGAAGCCGAGGAAGCTCGCCTTCTCCTCGCCGAGCGCGGCCCGGATGCGGTCCATGTCCCGGGCGACGTTGGCGGTCGTGACGTGCCGCAGGTGCCCGTTGCGGTCGTTCGCCGCGCACCGCTGCGCCACCTCCCGCGCGACCTCGGCCGTCCGCAGGACCGCCGCGTCGTCGGCGGCGTACGGCGGGATGTTGCCGATGTAGTCCTGGTCGGTGGTGAATCCGCAGCTCACCGGGTCCGAGTGGCCGACCCCGCGGGTGTCGAACCCGATGATGTCGTAGCTGTCCTGCACGCTCGCCGGCAGACCGCGCTTCATCAGGTCGTTCGCGAACGCCAGCCCGGACCCGCCCGGACCCCCGGGGTTCAGGATCAGGATCCCGCGGCGCTTCTCCGGCTTCGTGCTCGCCAGCCGCGACACCGTGATCGTGATCTGCGTGCCGTCGGGGCTGCCGTGGTCCAGCGGCACCGGGATCTGCGTGCACTGCAGCGCCACCAGCGGCGCCACCACGTCCGCGGGGCAGGGGCCCCACTCCGGCCCCGCCGCGGGTTCCGCCGCCCCCGCGGGTGCGGCGACCGCCGCACCGATCAGCCCGGCCAGCAGCGCCGGCACCGTCGCCCGTAGGAGGCTCCGTCGTCCTCGCATCGTTCCCGTCCCCTCGTCGCGGTCGGGACGGACGCTAGGAACGCCGTCCGGCTCCGCACATCGGTCCTACGGCCACGGCCTCCGACCGAAGTCGTAGTGCGGGACCTTCGGCCGGGCCGGGCGTGCCGCCAGGCCCTGCCCTGCACCCGGTGCCCGGCGGAGCATCGGATCGGGGACGACGGAGGAGGTCACCATGGTCGAGGCCGGGGTGCGCGGGCAGTTCACGGTGATGGTCGCGCTGGCCGGTGCCGACCGGCGGTCGCTGGACACCGCGGCCGCGATCGGTACCGAGCTGGTGGTGCAGGGGCTGCGGCCACTCCTCGTCCGGGCGGGCGACGCGGACACGCTCGCCGGGGTCGCCGGGGTCGTGCTCGTCGGGGCGTGGGGCAGGCCGTGGGCCCGCGCCGCCGCGAGCCGGTTCCTGCACCGGCACGCGACCGTGCTGCGGGTCCGTCCGCTGTGGATGGTCGACGCCGCGCCCGCCGGGGACGGTCACCCCCACCCGGTTCCGGCGCCGGATCTGGAGCTCCCGGTGCGGCTGCACACCGCCCGGACACACGGCGGTCGGGAGAGGGCGGTCGGGCCCGCCGCCGCGGCGGTGTCGCGGTGACGGCGTCGCCGGCCGGACCGGAGGTGTTGCGGCGTGCGCTCGCCGCGGCGGTGCGCGCGCCCTCGGTGCACAACACCCAGCCGTGGCGCTGGCGGGTCACGTCCGACCGGCTGGAGCTGCACGCCGATCCCGACCGACGGCTGCCCTACACCGACCCCGACCGGCGCGACCTGCTGGTCAGCTGCGGGTCCGCGCTGGGCTTCCTGCACGTCGCGCTCGCCGCGCTGGGGGCGGGCCACGAGGTCGTCCGGTTCCCGACCGGGGACCGGAACCACCTGGCGACGGTCCGGCTCACCGGGGCGGCCCCGGACCCCGCCGACCACACCGTCGCGGCGCTGGCCCGGGCGATCCCGCGCCGTCGCACCGACCGGCGGCCCTTCCGCGAGGGCGTGGACTCGCGGCACGCGCGCGCGGTCCTCGGCGAGCACGCGGCGCGCTACGGCACCACCCTGCACACCGTGACCGACGCGGTCGCCCGCGAGCACCTCGCCGCGCTGGAGGACACGGCCGCGCGGGAGATCCGTGCCCGCCCCGGCCAGGCCGCCGAGCTGCTGGTCTGGACCCACCGCTATCCGGGTTCCCACGACGGGGTGGCTGCCGGGTCGCTTCCCCGCGGCGCCCCGTGGCGGCCGGGTCCCGACCTGGGTGTGCGCTTCCCGGGCGGCTCCTTGCCGGCCCGAGCCGCCGTCCGCGACGAGGCCACCATCATGGTGCTGACCACCCACGCCGACGACGACCCGGCCCGGCTCGCCGCCGGGGAGGCGACCGGGGTCGTGCTGCTCGCCGCCACCGCGCTCGGTCTCGCGACCTGCCCGCTCTCGCGGGTGCTGGAGACCTCGCGGACCCGGGCGGACCTGGCCCGGCAGGTCCTGCGCACCGCCGACCACCCGCAGCTGCTGCTGCGCGTCGGCCGGGCCCAGGACGACGCGGAGCTGCCGGAGACACCGCGCCGGAGCCCCGCCGACGTCCTGCTGCACTGACCGCCGCACCGGCTGCCGCGCCGGCGTCCCGGTGACGGGGAGCACCCGGGCGCCGGGACCTTCGGCCCGCCCGGTGTGCCCGGAACGCCGGTTAGCCTCGGTCCGACGACGACCCGGCCCAGGAGGACGACGATGACGATCTCGGTGTTCCTGCTCGACGACCACGAGATCGTCCGCCGCGGGCTGGCCCAGCTGCTCGGCATGGAGGACGACATCGAGATCGTCGGCGAGGCCGCGGCGCAGGCCCTCGCCCGCGTCCCCGCCCTGCGCCCGGACGTCGCACTGCTCGACGTCCGGCTGCCCGACGGCGACGGCGTCTCGGTGTGCCGCGACCTGCGCTCCGCGGTCGTCCCGCCGCCGGCCTGTCTGATGCTGACCTCGTACTCCGACGACGAGGCGCTGTTCGGCGCGATCATGGCCGGGGCCGCCGGGTACCTGCTCAAGCAGGTCGCGGGCGTCGACCTCGTGGGTGCCGTGCGCACGGTCGCCGCCGGGGGTTCGCTGCTCGACCCGCGGGCGACAGCCGCGGTGCTGCAGCGGCTGCGCACCGGCGGCTCCGACGCCGACGCCGACCCCCGCTACGACACCCTCAGCCCACAGGAACAGCGGATCCTCGGGCTCGTCGCCGACGGGCTCACCAACCGCCAGATCGGCGCCACCCTGCACCTGGCCGAGAAGACCGTGAAGAACTACGTGTCCTCGATCCTGCACAAGCTCGGGTTCTCCCGGCGCACCGAGGCCGCCGTGTACGCGGTCGAGCGCCGCCACGGGCACTGACTCGCTCAGTCCAGCGGGACCCGCCACCGCAGCCGGGTGCCACCGGTTGCAACACTCTCGGCGACCGAGGTGCCGCCGAGTTCGGCCGCGCGGTCGGCGATGTTGCGCAGCCCGCTGCGCCGGTCGGTCGGGCCGATGCCGCAGCCGTCGTCGACGACCTCCGCGGTCAGCTCACGCCCGGCCTCGACGGTCACGTGCAGCGTGCTCGCACCGGAGTGGCGGACCGCGTTCGACACGGCCTCACGCACCACGGCCAGCAGGTGCACGGCGACGTGCGCCGGCACGACGGTGTCGATCGCCCCCGCGGTGTCGACGGTCGTGTCGATCCCGGACGCGGCCGTCCCGTGCGCGACGGTGTCGAGCAGCTGCCGTCGCAGACCGCCGCCGTCCTGGCCAGCGGTGTGCAGGTCGAAGATCGAGGTGCGGATCTCGCGGACCGTGCGGTCCAGCTCGTCGACGGCCTGCCCCACCTGTTCGCGCACGCCCGCGCCCGCGGGGTCGTCGCCGACGCGGCGCAACGTGCTCTGCAGTGTGAGGCCGACCGCGAACAGCCGCTGGATGACGTGGTC
The DNA here is from genome assembly GCF_056341085.1 of Pseudonocardia sp. 2-7. NCBI lineage: Bacteria > Bacillati > Actinomycetota > Actinomycetes > Pseudonocardiales > Pseudonocardiaceae > Pseudonocardia > Pseudonocardia sp. 2-7. Next base: position 1,969,430 of record NZ_CP094507.1, on the reverse strand, counting down.
GTGCAGGTCGCGGGCGATGCGGTCGCGGTCGGCGAGCACCGCGACCTCGCGCTGGGTCCGTTGCTTCTCCCCCAGCTCCAGGGCCAGCGCCGCCTGGTCGGCGAAGGACACCAGCAGCGGCACCTCCGACGGACGGAACGGCGGGTCCCCGGCGGCGCGGCGGGCCACCAGGACCCCGCGCACCGTTCCCACGACCCGCATCGGCACCGCCACGACGGGCCCGTGGGCACCGTCGACGCTGACCGCGACCTCGGTGATGTCGGCCAGGACCGGCTGGCCGAGCTCGACGGCCCGGCGCAGCAGCGCGTCCTGGGGACCGCTGACGAGCGGCGGGCGGCCCGCGGTCGCACCCTCGCGGAACCCGCCGTCCTGGTCCGGGCCCAGCGCGATCGACGTCCCGTCGGCGCGCGACAGCTCCAGGCTGCGGCGGGCGACGAGGCCGAGTGTCGCGGCCTCGTCGGCTCCGGCCAGTACCTCCCCGCGGATCTCGGCCAGCGCCTCCAGCCACTGCTGCCGGAGCAGGCCCTTCTCGAACAGGTCGGCGTTCTGCACGGCGATCCCGGCGGCGGCGGCGAGCGCCATGAGGATCAGCTCGTCGTCGGCGGTGAACTCGGTGCCGGTGCGCTTCTCGGTGAGGTAGAGATTGCCGTAGACGGAGTCACGGACCAGCACGGGGACGCCGATGAAGCTGCGCATCGGCGGGTGGTGCGGCGGGAAGCCGACCGAGGACGGGTGCGCCGACAGGTCGTGCAGGCGCAACGGCCGGGGGTCGGCGATCAGCTGGCCGAGCAGGCCACGGCCCTCGGGCGGGCGCCCCAGCGCGGTACGGGTCGCCTCGTCCAGGCCGACGTCGATGAAGCGGGCGATGCCGCCGTCCGGGGCGAGCACCCCCAGTGCGCCGTAGCGGGCGTCGACCAGATCCACCGCGGACTGCACGATCCGCTGCAGCGTGGTGTCCAGCTCCAGGCCGGCCGCGACCCCGAGCACCGCGTCGAGCAGCCGCTGCGTCCGCCGACGGGTGGAGGCGATCTCGGCGAGACGCTCCTGCACCTCGGCGATGAGGTGGTCCAGGCGCAGCCCGGCCAGGAGCCCGGAGATCTCCCCGGTCCCGTCACCGGCGTCGTCGGTCGTCACTGGCACCGCCTCCTCGGGGAGCCGCGTCCCGGGCCGCCCCACCCCGACGATACGGCCGTCGGGGTCCGGGACCTTCGCACCTGTCCGACCGGAACCGGCAGCGCCGACCATCGCCCCCGCAGGCACCGGTGAACGCCCGGTCCCGGGAAGGACGCACATCATGGACACCGTCGATGCGGACGCGCCGGTCACCCCGATCCTCGGTCTCGACGCCGCGACGACCGCCCGGGTGCTGGCCACGGCGGGTCGGGCGCCGTCGCTGCACAACGCCCAGCCGTGGCGGTTCCGGACCGGCGCCGACCACGTCGAGCTGCGGGCCGACCCCGCGCGACGGCTGCCGGTCGCCGACCCGACCGACCGCGAGCTGCGGATCGGCTGCGGGGCGGCGCTGTACTCGCTGCGTCTCGCGCTGGCCGGGGCCGGGATCCGCCCGCTCGTCACCCGCCTCCCCGACCCGTCGGACCCGGAGCTGCTGGCGGTGGTCCGTCGCGGCGCCGTGATGCCGCCGACCCCCGAGCAGCGACGGCTGCTGGAGGCGGTGCCGCGCCGGCACACGAACCGGCGACCGTTCTCCGACGTGCCGGTGCCGGCCCCGGCCCGCACCGCGCTCACCCGCGCCGCCTACGAGGAGGGCGCCTGGCTGCAGCTGGTGACCGACCCGGACGACCTCGCCGTACTGGGCCGCCTCGCCCGCGAGGCGCACGCCCGCCAGTCCGCCGACCCCGCGTTCGTCGCGGAGATGGCGGCCTGGACCGGGCGGCACGGCGGCCACGACGACGGTGTCCCCGCCTCCGCGGGCGGACCGCTGCCGGCCCCGAACCACCCGTGGGTGACCCGGGACTTCGGCGGCCCCGCCCACCCGCGGCCCGCGCCGGCCGCGTTCGAGTCGGCGCCGCTGATCGCGGTGCTGACCTCGCACCTCGACGGCCCCCGCGACGACCTGCGCGCCGGCGAGGCCATGGCGCGGGTGCTGCTGACCGCGACCGCCGAGGGCCTGTCGGCCTCGCCGGTGTCCCAGCTGGTGGAGATCCCCGACGTGCGGGAGCGGGTGCGCCGCTCGCTCGCCCGGGACCGGCCCCCGCAGGTCGTCCTGCGCCTGGGCCACGGGGTCCCCGTCCCGGCGACGCCGCGGCGCCCGGCCGCCGACCTGGTCGACCCGGGCTGACCCGGCCCGCCGGTGCGGGACCTTCGTCCCGGGCCGGCGGGCCCTCCGGTGGGCCGCGGGCCGACCTTCGCCCGGAGCCCCGTCCACCCGGCGCGGACGACGATCGGGTGACGGGTCCACACGGGACCCGCCGGCTCCGGAGGGGCGTGATGAACCTCGACCTCGCGCGGTGGCAGTTCGCGATCACCACCGTCTACCACTTCCTGTTCGTCCCGCTGACGATCGGCCTGTCCCTGCTCGTCGCGGGCCTGCAGACCACCTGGTTCGTCACCGCCGACGACCGCTGGCTGCGCGCGACGCAGTTCTGGGGAAAGCTCTTCCTGATCAACTTCGCGATGGGCGTCGTCACCGGCATCGTGCAGGAGTTCCAGTTCGGGATGAACTGGAGCGACTACAGCCGCTTCGTCGGCGACGTCTTCGGTGCCCCGCTGGCGATCGAGGGACTGCTCGCCTTCTTCCTGGAGTCCACCTTCCTCGGTCTGTGGATCTTCGGCTGGGACCGGCTGTCGAAGGGCGTGCACCTGGCCTGCATCTGGCTGGCCGCGACCGGCACGGTGCTGAGCGCCTACTTCATCCTCGCCGCGAACTCCTGGATGCAGCACCCGGTCGGGTCCACCGTGGACGCCGCGACCGGCCGGGCGGAGCTGACCGACTTCGGTGCGCTGCTGACCAACTCCACCGCGGTCGGGGCGTTCTCGCACACCCTGACCGCCTGCCTGGTGACGGCCGGGATGTTCCTGGTCGCGATCAGCGCGTGGAACCTGGTGCGGGACCGCCACCCCGAGGTCTTCCGTCCCTCGATCCGGGTCGGGCTGTGGACGACGCTGGCCGGGAGCCTCGGCGTCGTCCTCACCGGGGACCTGCAGGCCCGGCTGATGACCGAGCAGCAGCCGATGAAGATGGCCGCGGCGGAGGCGCTCTACGACACCGTCGCGCCGGCGTCGTTCTCGGTGTTCACCGTCGGCTCCCTCGACGGCACCCGCGAGCTGTGGAGCCTGCGGGTGCCGCGGCTGCTGTCGTTCCTGGCCACCGGCACCTGGGACGGCGAGGTGGAGGGCATCCACCAGCTGCAGGAGAAGGCCGTCGCCGCGTTCGGGCCGGGTCTGTACACACCGGACATCCCGCTCAGCTACTGGATGTTCCGGCTCATGATCGGTTTCGGGGTGCTGGCGGGGCTGCTCGCCGTCACGGGGCTCTGGCTGACCCGGCGTGCGCGGGCCACTCGGCGGCTGCCGCGCTGGTTCGGCCCGGCCGCCGGTCTGGGTCTGGCCGCACCGCTGCTCGCGAACACCGCGGGCTGGATCTTCACCGAGGCGGGCCGCCAGCCCTGGGTCGTCTACGGCGTGCTGCGCACCGCCGACGGCGTCTCGCCGAGCGTCGGCTGGGCGTCGGTGCTCACCTCGCTGGTCGTGTTCACGCTGCTCTACGGCGCGCTGGCCGTCGTCGAGGTCGTCCTGCTCGTCCGGGCCGTCCAGGCCGGTCCGCCGCCCCCTGTGGCTCCGGCCGTCCCGGAACCGTCCGGCACCGCCGCCCCCGTGGCGACCTACTGAGGAGGAGACCGCCATGGCGCTCATCGACGTCTGGTTCGTCCTGATCGCGGTCCTGTGGACCGGGTACCTCTGCCTGGAGGGCTTCGACTTCGGGGTGGGGATGCTGCTGCCCGTCGTCGCCCGCGACGAGACCGACCGTCGCGTCGCGCTCGGCACGATCGGCCCGGTGTGGGACGGCAACGAGGTGTGGCTGCTCGTCGCGGGCGGGGCGACCTTCGCCGCCTTCCCCGAGTGGTACGCGAGCCTGTTCTCCGGCTTCTACCTGGCGTTCCTGCTGCTGCTCGTCGCGCTGATCCTGCGCGGGATCGCGCTGGAGTACCGGGCCAAGGAGCCGCGCTGGGCCCCGGTGCTGGACCGCGTGCTGACCGGCTCGTCGCTCGCCGCGGCACTGCTGCTCGGGGTGGCGCTGGCGAACATCGTGCACGGTGTCCCGCTCGACGCCGACCACGAGTTCACCGGCACGCTGCTCACCCTGCTCCACCCCTACGCGCTGCTCGGCGGCGTCACAACGGTCCTGGTCTTCGCCCTGCACGGAGCCGCCTTCCTGGCCCTGAAGACCGACGGCCCGGTGCGCGAGCGCGCCGCCACCGTCGCGGTGACGGCCGGGCTGGGCGCGATCCCGGCGGGTGCGGTGTTCCTGGTCTGGACGCTGCTCGACGGTGCCCCGGCGTGGATCCTCGCCCCGGTCCTGGTCGCGGCCCTCGGGCTGGCCGTCGGGACCCTCGCCGCCGTCCGGGGCCGCTCGGGCCGGTCGTTCACCGCGACCACGGTCGCGATCGTCGCCGTCGCGGTGACGCTGTTCGGGTCGCTGTACCCGGACGTGCTGCCGTCGACGACCGACCCGGCCTTCTCGCTGACCGTGGTCAACGCGGCGTCGACGCCCTACACGCTGACGATCATGACGTGGGTGGCCGCGGTCGTCACGCCGGTCGTGCTCGCCTACCAGGCGTGGACGTTCTGGGTGTTCCGGCGGCGGCTGACCCGCGAGGACGTGGTGGACGCGGCGCACTGAGGCCCCGGGGCGGGCGACGGCGTCAGGCGCGGGACGCGGCGGCGATCCCCAGCAGCTCCAGCCGGTCCGCCGTCTCCGACCCCGGCTCGCACCCGTAGACGACGAGCTGCTGCCCCGGCGCCGACCGGACGTCGAACGACTGCCGGTGCAGGTCCAGCGCGCCGACGTCGGGGTGCACCAGCCGCTTGTGCTCGGCACCCTTGCCCCGGGCGTCGTGCCGGGCCCAGTGCTCGGCGAACTCGGGGCTGCGGTCGAGCATCGCCGTGAGGACCTGCCGGACACGGGGGGCGTCGGGGGCCTGGCCGTGCAGCACCCGGAACCCGGCGACGGTGTTCGCCGCCGCGGCGGTCCAGTCGGCGTAGAAGGTGCGGGAGGCCGGGTCCCCGAAGACCTTCTCGACGAGGTTGGTCCCGGGGGCGAACCCGAGCGCCGCCCCGAGCCGGTTGGCGCCCAGCACATCGTAGGCGCGGCCGAGGACGATCGCGGGCAGGCCCGGCCAGCTGTCGAGCAGGGCCGCCAGTTGCGGGTCGAGCCGCTCGTCCGCGATCGGGGCCCGGGGCCGCGGCGCCGCACCCGCCAGCCGGAACAGGTGCATCCGGGCGTCGTCGTCGAGCCGCAGGACGGCCGCGAGCGCCTCCAGCACCTGCGCCGACGGGTTCCGCTCGCGGCCCTGCTCCAGCCGCACGTAGTAGTCGGCGCTCATCCCGGCCAGCAGCGCGACCTCCTCCCGACGCAGCCCCGGGACACGACGGACCCCCGCCGGGACCAGGCCGACGGCGTCGGGGGTCACCTGTGCGCGCAGGGTCCGCAGGTACTCGCCGAGCGGTGTGGCCACCATGGACGCGACCCTAGGCGACCCCGCGCCGGCCGGGGTGGGTGCGGCACTCCCACGACCGTCGCGCCCTGCCGCGCCGTCGCCGCGGCTCGTAGGAAGGGGGCATGACCGACACGAACCCCACCCCCGTGGACCTGGTGACCGGCGCGAGCAGCGGCATCGGCCGCGCGATCGCCACCCGGCTCGCCCACGACGGCCACCACGTGATCGCCACCGCCCGGCGGGCCGACCGGCTCGCCGACCTCGCCGCACAGGTGCCCGGTGTCGAGCCGCACCCGGTCGACGTCGTGGACCGCGACGCCCTCGTCACGCTCGTCGACGACGTCGTCGCCCGGCACGGGTGGATCGACGTCGCCGTCGCCAACGCCGGGGTGATGCCGCTGTCGCGCCTCGACGCCGGCCTGGTGCAGGAGTGGGACCGCATGGTCGACGTGAACGTCCGGGGGCTCCTCCACACGATCCACGCCGTCCTGGGGCACTTCACCTCCGCGGACCGGGGCCACTTCGTGACGACGGCCTCGGTCGGCGCCCACGAGGTGGACGCGACGGCGGCGGTCTACGCCGGCACCAAGCACGCGGCGTGGGCGATCACCGAGGGCCTGCGTCTGGAGTCGTCGCCGGGCATCCGGGTCACCACGGTGTCCCCCGGTGTCGTGACCTCCGAGCTCGCCGCCGGCATCACCGACCCGACCGCCCGCGACGCCATGGCCGTCTACCGCAGGCACGCGATCGCACCGGAGGCCGTCGCCGACGCCGTCGCCTACGCGGTCGGCACCTCCCCCGAGATCGACGTCAACGAGATCCTCGTCCGGCCGGTCCGGCAGCGCTGAGCGCCCGCCGGGCGGCCGGAGCCCGGCGCGGCGCAGGCCGACGGCCTCGTCGACCCCGATCTCGACGCGCGCGACGTCCACCCCTGGTCATCGGCCTCTCACCGGCCTGGTCCCCCGCCTCCCCCACGATCACCGCCGACCCGGCCGACGCCGCCGCGGTGCACGAGCGCCGCAGGGCGGCCCTGTCGGCGGCGGCCCGCCGTGCCTTCCGGCGCGGCTGATGAGGAGGCCCCCGGCCGGGCTGCGACCGGGCGTGGGCGTGCGGCCCGGCGACCGGTGTGCCACATTACGGAGGCGTGACCGTGCCGTCCCGTGGTGCGGTTCCGGCCGCTCCCGCACCGGCCAGGCCGCGTGGTCGCTGTCCCGGCGGCTCGTTCCGACGCGTGAGCCGTGCGGTCGTGAGGACCGCTCGTCCCGTGTCCCGAGGGTCGATCGGAGAGCACGCATGACGACGTCCCCACCCACCGGCACGTCCCCCCGTCGTACCCGTCCGACGACGGAGGGCGGGTTCGGCGAGCTGGCCGCCCTGGTGTCCGGGGCGGGTCTGCTGCAGGAGGCCCGCCGCACCTACCTGCTCCTGTTCGCGGCGAACGCGGTCCTGCTCGCCGGCGGCCTCACGGTGTTCGTGTGGCTCGGCCCGTCCTGGTGGCAGCTGCTGCTCGCGGTGTTCTTCGCGGTCGTGACCACGCAGCTGGCCTTCATCGGCCACGACGCGGGCCACCGTCAGATCTTCGCCGGCCGGCGTGCCAACGACGTCGTCGGCTACCTCCACGGCGGGCTGGTCGGGCTGAGCTACGGTGCCTGGGTCACCCAGCACACCGCACACCACGCCCATCCCAACCACGCCGACGACGACCCGGACATCGACATCCCGGTGCTCGCCTTCAGCCCCGAGCAGGCCGCCGCCACGCGGGGCCCCGTCCGATGGATGGTCGGCCACCAGGCGTACCTGTTCCTCCCGCTGCTGTTCCTGGAGGGGTGGAGCCTGCACCTCACCGCCGTCCGGGCGATCCTGCGTCGAGAGGTCCCCCGCCCGCGGCTGGAGGCGGCGTTGCTCGTCGCGCACGCCGTCGGGTACCTGGGGGCGGTGTTCTGGGTCCTCGCGCCGGTGCAGGCCGTCGCGTTCGTCGTCGTGCACCAGGGGCTCTGGGGCGTGTACATGGGCCTGGCGTTCGCTCCGAACCACAAGGGGATGCCGGTCATCCCGGCCGGCCGTCGACTGGACCACCTGCACAAGCAGGTGCTGACCTCGCGCAACGTGCTCGGAGGCCGGGTCCTCGACGTCGCGCTGGGCGGCCTGAACTACCAGATCGAGCACCACCTGTTCCCCCGGATGCCGCGCCCGCACCTGCGCCGCGCTCAGCCGATCGTGCAGGAGTTCTGCACCACCCACGGCCTGCCCTACACCCGGACCGGTCCCCTGCGTTCCTACGCCGAGGTCCTCCGTCACCTGCACGAGGTCGGCGCCCCGCTGCGGCGCCCCACCGGGCCACCGGCCGGCTGACCCGTCCCCGGGTCCGCTCGGGGCGACAACCCCGAAGGAGAACCACCACCATGGACGACCCGACCCCCTCGACCGCCTCCGACCACACCACCCCGGACGAGCTGTGCCCGGTCTGCCCGCACCCCTGGGAGGACCACGACGCGATCGACCGGAGGTTCTGCTCGGCGAAGATCGCGGGTGGGTCCTCGCAGGGGTGCGTCTGCGCGAAGGGGTGACCGCACCACGCCGTACCGCCGCCGGGGCGGGGTGACTACGTCGCCACCAGCAGCTGCTGCCCCAGCGCCCGCAGCGGGTCCGTGTCACCGGGCAGCGCCGCGACCGGCCGCAGACCGGCGGCGGCGAGCTCGGCCCACCACTGCCGTTCGGTCAGGAAGATCCGGTCGGTGCCGGCGCGCAGGTCCCCGCTGCCGGCGGCGGCCGCGCCCGGACGCGCGGACATGAGGAACTGCATCGACACCAGCGCCGGGAGGTGCTCGCGGGTCGACTCGACCAGGGCGAGCACCCCGCCGGGGGCCAGCACCCCGCGGACGGCGGCGAGCGTCGCGCGGACGTCGACGGCGTTGTGCAGGACGTTCGCCGCGACGACGAGGTCGTGGCGGCCGTCGTGGGCGGCCAGGTCGGTGGTGACGTCGAGCAGCGCGGTCCGCACCCCGGGGAACCGGGTCGCGGCCAGGTCGAGGAAGAACCGTGAGACGTCGGTGAACAGGTAGTCGACCGGCGCCTCCCCCAGGCCGTCGAGGACGGCGCGGGTGCTGCCGCCGACGCCGCCGCCCAGCTCCAGGACGCGCAGCGGCTCCGCCCGGGTCCGTGCGGTGGTCGCGGCGAGGTGGGCCAGCGCCCCGTTGAGGTAGGTGGTGATCGTGTTGTCCTGGTAGCTCGCCAGGGCGGTGGCGATCTCGCCGTCGGGGAACAGCAGCGCCTGCAGCGGCACCTCGTCGCGCAGCAGCGCGGGCAGGTGGGCCATGGCGGCGGCGAAGAACTCGACCATCGCGGGCGGGTAGCCCAGGTCGGTGCAGGCCGCGTGCAGCGCGCCGTCCGGCTGCGGCCCGGGGTCGCCGTGCGCGGCGAGCTCGGCCCGCCACCGCCGCACCAGCCACGCGTGCCGCGGGGCGACGTCGGGGTCACCCGCGTCGAGCACCGAGGCCATGGCACGCAGCGCGACGGCGTCGAGCCGGGTGACCGCGTCGGCGGGGCCCGCGTCGCCGGCCGGTGCGCCGCCGGGCAGCGCGGCCCGGCCCGCCGCGTCGGCCGCGGCGACGTCGTCCGGCCCGGCGACGGGCAGCAGGACCGTCGCGTCGGTGCCGGTGAGACGCCGCGCGAGCGGCCCGACCCGGCTCCGCACGAACGCGGGGAACGGCTCGTGGGCCCGGCCCGGGCCGGCCAGCCCGGCGGCGGGCCGGGCGGCCGCGGCGGCGGGCCGGGCGACCGCCAGCAGCTCGGGGTCGTCCGGGTCGAGCAGGACGGCGGCGTCGTGACCGGCGAGGTCGGTGCGCAGCCGGGCCGCGGTGACCGCGTGCGGGCCGGGACGCAGCAGCGCGTTGGGGATGCCGCGCAGCAGGACCGGCTCCGTCCCGGCCAGCGGGTCGCCGGTCCAGTCCAGGACCTGCGGAACCGGCGAGGGTCCTGCGTCGACGTGCAGGACGGCGTCGAACCGGTGGCGCGACAGCTCGGTGTCGTCGGTGAGGGTCTTGGCGTGCACGGCGACGGCGATCCGGCGCCCGCCTGCGAGGGCCGCGGTGGCGAGGGCGGCCGGGTCGACCAGCAGCTCACGGTCCGTCGCGGCGCGGTCGGCGACGGTGCGCGCCAGGGTGTCGTCGTCGAGGTCTGGCTCGGTGGCGGTGACGGTCTCCCGCCAGTGCCGCAGGTGCAGGCCCGCGTGCCGCACGTCGCCGACGACGACCGTCCCCCCGGCCGCGACGACCGCGGTCGCGGTACGGAGCACCTCGGTCAGGTAGGCGAGGTCGGGGAAGCACTGCGTCACCGAGTTGATCACCACGCAGTCCGGTGCCCGCCCGCCGAGCGCCTCCCGGACGGCGGCCGAGCCGGCCTCGTGCGCGGCGCCCCGCACGACCCGCACCCCGGGCGCGGCGGCGGCGCGGTGCCGGTCGACGACGTCGCCCGCGATGTCGGTGCCGACGTAGGCCTCGACGTGCGGGGCGATCCGCTCCAGCAGCATCCCCGTGCCGCAGCCCAGCTCCAGCACCCGGCGCGGGCGCGCGGCGAGCACGAGCCGACCCGACGGTCGCCGGGGTCGCGGCGGCCGGACGGGCGTCCTGATGGCCGGAGCCCCCCGTCCGCTGGTCGCCGTGCTGGGCGCGTCGGGGGCGACCGGGCGGGCCGCGGCCGGTCGACTGGCCGCGACGGGCCGGGTGCGGCTGCGGCTCGGGGCCCGCGACGCGGGCGCGCAGCCCCTCCCCGGGGACCGGGTCGAGGGAGCGCCTGGCCGCGGACACCGGTGCGGCGCAGCTGCGGGCCTACTCGGTGTTCCCGGGGCCGGGGCTGCCGGACACCCTCGCGTCCGCCTGGGCGTCGGGCGACCCGCCGGCGCACGTCGACGCCGTCATCGCCGCCGCCGACGCCGACGTGGCCGCGCACGGCGTCGCCATCACCCTGCTCGCGTCGGCGCGCTACGCCGACGGGGCCCGCCGCACGCTGCTGCGGTCCACCGACTCGCTCGCCCTGACCGGCGCGTTCACCGCGCTCGCCGTCACCGACGTGCTGGCGGGCCGGGTCCCGCACGGGGTCGGCCGGGCCGCCGAGGTCCTCGACCCGGTGACGACGGCCGCCCGGCTGGCCGCCGACCCCTCGGTGGACGAGCTGCGGTACTGACCCGGGCGCCCCGGACCGCGTCCGGGGCGCCCGCCGGGCTCACCCCTGGCCGGGGGCGACCGGCAGACCGGTCCGGAACAGCTCCTGCTCCAGCCACACCGCCGCGGCGACGCCGCTCCCGGCGCCCACGCTCACCAGTGTCACGCCGTCGGGCAGCCCGGGCTGCCGGGCCGCGTCGCCTGCGGCGGAGACCCCCGGGACCGAGGTCCGGCCGCACTCGTCGACGGCGATCGTGCCGTCGTCGAGCACGGTCGCGCCGAGGCTCCCGGCCAGCGCGGTGCCGGGGCGGGTCGGGGCGCGGTGGTAGATGCCGTCGCGGGCGAGGGTGGTGCCGTCGGCGAAGCGCAGCTCGAGTGCGCCGAGGTCGCCGTCGATCGCCGTGATCGGGGACTCCACGACCCGCACGCCGCCCGCCTCCAGGTTCGCCGCGACCCAGCCGGGCAGCTCGGCGGGGCCGTGGGTGGCGAGGACGACGTCGTCGCTGAACCGGTCCCGCACGTAGGCGGCGAGCATCCCGGCCAGGCCGTTGCCGATCACCACGAGCGCCATGCCGGTGGTCTCGTAGCCGTGGCAGAACGGGCAGTGGAACACCGAGCCGCCCCACCGCTGCGCCAGCCCGGGCACCTCGAGCGGCTCGTCGACCTGGCCGCCGGCCAGCAGCAGCCGGCGCGCCCGCACGACGGTGCCGTCGTCGAGGTCGAGGACGAAGTCGTCGAGGGCGCCGCGCACGCCGGTGACCCGGCCCGCCCGGCGGGTCACCGTCGGGTAGGCGTCGACCTCCGCGCGGCCGTCGGCGAGCAGCTGCGCCGGGTCCCCGCCGTCGCGGCCGAGGTACATGTGCATCTCGGCGGCCGGGGCGTTGTGCGGCTCGCCGGCGTCGACGAGCAGGACGCGACGCCGCTGGCGGCCGAGCACGAGGGTCGCCGACAGGCCCGCGGGCCCACCGCCGACGACCACCACGTCGTAGGTGTCGTTCACGCGTTCTCCAGTTCCGTGCGGACGGCGGGCAGGACCTCGGTCGCGAGGCGTTCGACGTTGGCGAGCACCGCGTCGCGCTCGCCGGAGGACTCGACGTGCAGCAGCACCCGGCCGGCCCCGCTCCCCCGGACCAGGTCGACGAGCCGGCGGACACAGAGCTCGGGCGGCCCGATCGGCTGACGGGCGAGGATGCCCGCGGCCAGCTCGTCGGGGGTGGGCCGCGGGGCGCGGTACTCCTCGACCATCACGTACTCGGCGTAGCCGGAGGCGAACACCGGCGCCAGCCGCTCGTGGACGACCCGTTCGGCCTCGGCGACCGAGTCGGTGACATGGGCCAGGGCCGCGGTGCCGTGCACCGGCCGCGCCGCGGTGAGCTGCTCGTAGTCGGCGACCAGCCGTGCCTGCTCGTCGGCGGTCTGGGAGAAGAAGAACAGCATCGGCAGGCCGTGCCGGGCGGCCAGCTCCACCCCGGTGACCGAGGTCGCGGCCACGTGCACCGGCGGGTGCGGACGCGTGTACGGCTCCGGGCCGGGTGCGACCTCGCGGAACCGGTAGTGCTCGGAGTCGGCGGACACCCGCCCGGTGAAGGAGTCGAGGACCAGGCCGAGCGCCTCGGGCAGCCCGGTGCGCCACCGCTCGATGCCGGTGCCGAGGACCTCGTGGTCCACCACCGGCCCGGCCCGGCCGACGCCGAGGTCGAACCGGCCGCCGGAGAGCTGGTCGAGCAGCGCCGCCTGCTCCGCGACGTGCACCGGCGGGTGCGTCGGCAGGGTCGTCACCGCCGTGCCGACCCGCACCCGCCGGGTGCGGCCGAGCAGGAACGCGGCCAGCGTCGTCGCGGAGGGGTTGACGCCGTAACCGGTCAGGAAGTGGTGCTCGGTGGTCCACACCGACGCGAACCCGTGTGCCTCGGCCGCCTGCGCGACGTCCGCGGCCAGCGCGAACACCTCGGTCGCGCTCTGCCCGGGGAAGCGGTGGGTGAACAGCATGACGCCGAACGACGGAGGGGACACGCCTTAACAGTAGCGGATGTCGTTATCGACTGATGGTGGTCGGTGGCCCGGGGCGGGGGCGGACCGAGGGGCGCAGCGGGACCTCCGGCCCGTCCCTCCGGGGGCGGTGGCGGGGCAGGCTGCGCGTGTCGGCCGACGGAGGGATCACGATGGGCCAGCAGGACGACCGCACACGATTCCGGCTCGACGCCCCGCCCGAGACCGTCGACGACGACCCGCCGCTGCACGCGGTCGTGGCCTCGCGCCTGGTCGCGGTCACCCCGCAGACCCCGGTCCGGACCGCGCTGGACCTGATGCTGGCCCACGACGTCCACCACCTCCCCGTGTTCGCAGGTCCGCGCTGCATCGGCCTCGTGACCGAGTCCGACCTGCTCCGGGGCGTCGCCGCCCAGTGGGGTCCGCTGGGCCAGGCCGTCCTCACCGTCGCCGAGGTCCACGGGCCGGTCGCGGTACTGCCGTCCTCGGCGCCCCTGTCGGCGGCCGCCGCGGCGATGGCGGCCGACGGGCGGGACGCCGTCCTCGTCGCGGACGGCGACCGGATCGACGGCATCGTCACCGCCTCCGACGTCGTCGGCGTCGTCGCGCGCCGGACCGGTCCCGTCCCGGGAGGGGTCCCGGGACCACCGATCTAGCTTCGGTCCGTCCGCAACGACGACCGGCGGCGCACCCCGGAGGTGACGCCGCGACGAGGCAGGAGAGCAGATGACGAAGCGACTGGGCATCCTCATCGGTGGAGCGGCGATCGCCATGGGTGCATCGCTCGCCGTGGCCGCACCCGCGTTCGCGGAGACGGTCGGCTACTACAACAACAAGACGGTCTGCCAGCAGCAGGGCGCGAAGATCGTCAACGCGGCCCCGGGGGCCCCGACCACCTTCACCTGCATCGGGAACGGCAACCCCACCACCGACTCCACCCGCTGGGAGCTGCGGGTCTACTGACCCTCCCCGCGGCCCCGGGTGCCGGGGAGACGACGCGCCCCCGCCGGTTGCTCCCGGGGGCTCTCGACCCGGAGCGCTGCCGGTGGTGCCCCCGGGAACCGCCCGGCGCGGAGTCGGGTGGCTCCCGGGGGGGGTGGCCCGAGCCGCCGGGCCCGCCCACCCCGTGGATCACCGACCCGGCCGGGGCGCCATCCACGCTGACGGTCGAGGCGGCCCAGCACGGCGTCGCCCTCCACGGCGGCGACGCCTGCGTCGACCAGGCCGTCACCGACGACCCGATCGGCCTGGGGACGCCACGGCAGGACGCGCGGTGCGGTGGCCGAGCACCACCGGTGCGGCCTACTTGAGCAGGAAGCCCGCGTCCACGGGGACGGTCGTCCCGGTGATCCACCTCCCCGCGTCGGAGCAGAGGAACGCGATCACCTCGGACACGTCGGTCTCGGCCAGGGCGTCCACCGGCATCAGGTTGAACCGCATGGCGTTGCCCAGCTCCTCGTGCTCGGTCAGCCACTGCGGGAAGAAGTCGTTGTTCGACATCGGCGACGCGACGCCGGTGGGGTGGATGGTGTTCACCCGGATCGACTCCGGCGCGAGCTCGGTGGCCAGCGTGCGCATCAGGCCGACGATGCCGTGCTTGGCCGCCGTGTAGTGCGTGCAGCCGGCCACGCCGCGCAGCCCCGCGATCGACGACGTGATCACGATCGAGCCGCCGTCGCCGCCCGCCCGGATGTGCGGGACCACCGCCCGGCAGGCCTTGAACACGCCGGTGAGGTTGATGTCGATCATGTCGTCCCAGGCCTCGTCGGTGAGCTCCCAGGTGTTGTCCGACAGGCTCAGGATCCCGGCGTTGGCCAGCAGGACGTCGATGCGGCCGAACTCGCTCATCGCCGTGTCGGCGAGCCGGGCCATGTCCGCGGTGCGGCGCACGTCGCCCTCGAGCGCGATGCAGCGACGACCCAGCTCCTCCACCTGCGCGACGGTCTCCTCGAGGTCGCCGGGGCGCCCGGTGGCGAACGGGACCGTGGCCACCTGCTCGGTGATGTCGCAGGTGACGATGTCGGCGCCCTCGCGGGCGAGGCGGAGCGCGTGCGCCCGTCCCTGCCCGCGCCCGCCGCCGGTGATCACCGCGACCTTGCCGTCCAGCTGTCCCATCTCAGTTCCCCTTCCGGTACGCCGCGGCGCGGCGGTTGTGTTCGGTGATGGCGTCGGTCAACGGCCGGTAGGGCTCGTCCCACGGGTCCTTGAGCCCCCAGCCGCGCCCACCGGTGTTCTCGACGTAGCCGCACCAGTGCCACCCGGCGAACCACGGCTCGTCGAGCACGGCGTCCAGGGCGGCGCCGTAGTCGACCCCGCGGGCGGCGTGGTCGGGCAGGCCCTCGCGGTGCGGGTCGAGCTCGGTCGGGGTCCAGTTCCCGACGTCGGCGCTGCGGCTGCCTGGGTCCGGCTCCTGCCGGCGACGCACTGCAACAACGGTCATGGATGCTGCGCGCTCGGCAAGCCAAGCGGTGGCCGCACCCCTGTCCGGCCGACACGCCGCACGGCCTGCATCAACTCGACGACGGCAACGCCGGCCTGCCGGAGCACCGCGCCGTCCGAGCAGGGCCTACTTCAGCATGAAGCCGGCGTCCACCCGCACCTCTGTACCGGTGACGTAGCGGGCGTCGTCGCTGACCAGGAACGCGATCATCTTCGACACGTCCTCGGGCTGCACGACATCCACGGGCATGAGGTTGCCGCGCATCGGGCCGGTGAGCCGTTCGTGGGTGCCCATCCAGTCGACGAACCACTGGTTGTTGGACATCTCGGTGTTCACGCCGGTGGGGTGCACGACGTTGACCCGGATCATCTCCGGCGCCAGCTCCCACGCCAGCGTGCGCATCAGTGCGATCAGCCCGTGCTTGGCCACGTTGTAGTGGGTGCAGCCGGCCACCGAGCGCAGGCCGCCGGTGGAGCCGGTGAGCGTGATCGCCCCGCCGCGCTTCCCGGAGATCATGTGCGGGATGAACGCCCGGCAGACCTTCCAGCCACCCGTGACGTTGATGTCGAGCATGTCCTGCCACTGCTCGTCGCTGAGCTGCCACGTGCTGTCCGCGGCGCCCATGACGCCGGCGTTGGACACCAGCGCGTCGACGCGTCCGAACTCGGTCATCGTGACGTCGGCGGCACGCTGGACCGCCGCGGTATCGCGGATGTCGGCCTCGATCGCCAGGCAGCGCCGGTCGTGCTTCTCCACCAACGCCACGGTCTCGGCCATGTCGTCGGCGCTGCTCATCGCGTAGTCGATGGTGGCGATGTCGCCCGGCGCGTCGAGGATGACGACGTCGGCGCCCTCGCTCGCGAGCGTGACCGCATGCGAGCGGCCCTGCCCGCGCCCGCCGCCGGTGATCACCGCGACCTTGCCGTCCATGCGGCCCATGTCAGTTCCTTCCGTCTCTCTCACGCAGCGAAGAACTCACGCAGGACACCGGCCAGCTCCGCCGGCTGCTCCAGCGCCATGCTGTGTCCGCACTCGGCGATCTCGACGTAGCGCACGTCGTCGCTCACGCGCTCCATCTGCCGGCGGGTCTCCTCGCCGATGAACAGTTCACTGGCCACCGCGAGCACCGGCATGGGCAGCTTGGTCCGGCCCCACTCCTCGTCGAGCGCGATGTTGGTGAACGTGGCGCGGTAGACCTCGAAGATCGCCCGCAGCCCGCCCGGCGCGGATGAGCAACGCGTCCACTCGGCCACGCAGTCCGGAGTGATCGCGGCGGGGTTGTAGGTCTCGTTCTTCATCCACGTCGACCAGAAGATCTCCTCCCGACCGCTGATCAGCATTTCCGGGAAGTCCGGGACGTGGAAGAAGCCGACGTGCCACAGGAAGTGGCTGGACCGCACGTTGTCCGCGGTGAGCGCCGACCAGTCCTCCAGCCCGAAGCCGGGCAGCAGCATCTCGCCGTAGGACAGCTTGGTGACGCGCTCGGGGAACGTGGCGGCGACTGCGTAGGCGAACGCGGCGCCCCAGTCCTCGCCCGCCACGGCGAACGTCTCGTGGCCCAGCTCGGTGAGCAGCGCGCCGACATCCTCGGCGATCGTGCCCATGTCGTAGCCGCCCTCGGGCCGCTCGGAGTCGCCGAACCCGCGCACGTCGGGGGCGATCACGGTGAAGTGCTCGGTGAGCAGCGGGATGACGCGGTGCCAGTAGTACCAGGTCTTCGGCACGCCGTGCAGCAGCACGAGCGCGGGCCCCGACCCGGCGGTGACGTAGTGCAGCCGCACCCCGTTGACGGTCTTGCGGCCGTGCGTGACGGGGGTGCCGGTGTGGTCGGTGACGTCCAACATCAGTGCTCCCTGGTGGTGCGGTCGAACCGGGTCACGATCTCCACCAGCGCGGCCGGGTTCTCCTCGGCGATCCAGTGCCCGGCCTGCGGCACCGACTCGACGGTGACGTTCTCGGCGACCTCGCGGCCCATCTCCTCGGTGACGGAGTCGAACAGGCTGACCTGGCCGTGCAGCCCGAGCACAGGCATCGTCAGCTTCCCGTTCGCCGCCAGTGCCGCCCGCGTGTCGACGGCGTCCTGCTCGAAGGCGCGGTAGAGGTCGAACCCGGCGCGCATCGCGCCCGGCTCGGCGTACGCGGCGGCGAAGTGGTGGGTGTCCACCGCGGTGGGGCGGAAGCCGAGCTTGTCGTAGAAGTGCTGCAGATACCAGCGCTCGCGGCCAGCGGTGAGTGCCTCGGGCAGGTCCAGGATCGTATGGAACGCGAAGTGGAACAGGGTGGGGTCGTTCTTCATCCGGTCGTGCACCTCGGTGCCGGGCAGCGGCGCCTCCCCGTAGCCCATGGCGCGGGTGTCACCGGGGTAGCGGAGGGCGTACGCGGTGGCGAGTTGGCCGCCCAGGTCGTGCCCGAGCACGAAGGCGGGCCCGGTCAGCCCGAGATGGTCGTGCAGGAGCTGGTGGATGTCCTCCGCCATCTCCCGCTTGGTGTAGCCACCGGGAGGCAGGTCCTCGACCCGTGGGTCCACGGTGCGGCCGAGGTCCAGACGCGGGCGCGACGTGTTGCCCGCGCCGCGGTAGTCGGGCGCCACGACGTGGTAGCCCTCGGCGGCGAACATCGGCAGGACGTGACGCCACTGCCACGAGGTCTCCGGCCAGCCGTGCAGCAGCACCAGCGTGTCCTCGCCGGTCCCGGCCTCGTAGTAGTGCATCCGGACGCCGGTCTCCAGCAGAGCGGTCCCGGTCATCTCCGCGAGGTCGTTCATGCCGCCACCGTTTCCCCGAAGAACTCCAGATAGATCCGCGCCAGCTCGTCGGGCCGCTCCAGGGACGGGTTGTGCCCACACCGCTCGATCACGACGCTGCGGACGTCCTGCGCGACCGGCTCCATCTGGTGGCGGACCTCGTCGCCGAAGAACGCCTCGCCGCCGACGGCCAGCACCGGGATGGTCAGCTTGTGTTCGAACTGGGGTGCGTTCTGCTCGCCGTCGAGGTCGTTGGCCCGGTACACCTCGAGGATCGTGTGTGTGCCGCCCGGCGACTCCAACCAGCGGACCTGCTCGTCGACGTCCTCGTCGGTGGCTGCGCTGGGGTCGTACATCTCGCGCTTCATGAAGAACGACCAGAACTCGCGCTCCCGGCCGGGCATGAGCATCTCGGGGTAGTGCGGCACGTTGAAGAAGTCCAGGTGCCACATCGTGCGGGTGTCCTCCTTCTTCAAGGTCCTGGTACGACCCGCGACGTCGTCGCTGCCGTACCCGAGCCCCGGCAGGAGCATCTCCTGGAACACGAGTTGCTCCACGCGGTCGCGGTGGAACGCGGCCACCGCGTAGGCGATGGCGGCGCCCCAGTCCTCCCCGACGATCCGGAAGCGCTCGAAGCCCAGGTGGTCGGCGAGCGCGACGATGTCCTGCGCCATCGTCTGCGTGTCGTACCCGGTCTGCGGCCGCTCGGAGTCGCCGTAGCCGCGGCAGTCCACCGCGACGACGGTGTGGTGCGGGGTGAGCAGCGGGATCACCTTGCGCCAGAAGAACATCGTCTTCGGCACGCCGTGCAGCAGGATCACCGGGTCGCCGGAGCCACCCATCGCGTAGTGGATGTTCACGCCGTTGACCTCGGGGCGGCCGTGGGTGAGCCGCTGTCCGGCGTGGTCGGTCATGTCGTAGGCGCCCATGGGGACCTCCGTTCCGTCCTACTTGAGCATGAAGCCGGCGTCGATCGGCACGGTCGTCCCCGTGATCCATTTGCCCGCGTCGGAGCAGAGGAAGGCGACGACGTCGGACACGTCGCGCTCGGGCAGCGCGTCCACCGGCATGAGGTTGAAGCGCATGGCGTTGCCGAGTTCCTCGTGCTCGGTGAGCCACTGCGGGAAGTAGTCGTTGTTCGACATCGGCGAGCCGACACCCGTCGGGTGGATCGTGTTGACCCGGATCGACTCCGGCGCCAGCTCGCGCGCCAGCGTCCGCATCAGGCCGACGATGCCGTGCTTGGCCGCCGTGTAGTGGGTGCAGCCGGCGACCGCGCGCAGGCCCGCGATCGACGACGTGATGAGGATCGTGCCGCCGTTGCCGCCCGCGCGGATGTGCGGGACGACGGCGCGGCAGGACTTGAACACGCCCGTCAGGTTGATGTCGATCATGTCGTCCCAGGCCTCGTCGGTGAGCTCCCAGGTGTTCTCCGACAGGCTGAGGATCCCGGCGTTGGCCAGGTGGATGTCGATGCGCCCGAACTCGCTCATCGCCGTGTCGGCGAGGCGCTCCATGTCCGCGGTCTTCCGGACGTCGGCCTCGATCGCGACACAGCGCCGGTCGAGCTTCTCCACCGCGGCGACGGTCTCGTCCAGGTCACCGGGCCGCCCCGTCGGGAACGGGACGGTGGCCACCTGCTGCGTGATGTCGCAGACGACGATGTCGGCGCCCTCCTGGGCCAGCCGGATGGCGTGGGACCGGCCCTGCCCGCGCCCGCCGCCGGTGATCACGGCGACCTTGCCGTCGAGCTGCCCCATGTCAGTCCTTCCCGTGCTGCGCGAGCGCGCGGCGGTTGTGTTCGGTGATGGCGTCGGTCAGGTCGCGGTAGGGCTCGTCCCACGGGTCCTTGAGCCCCCAGCCGCGACCGCCGGTGTTCTCCACGTAGCCGCACCAGTGCCAGCCGGCGAACCACGGCTCGTCGAGCACGGCGTCCAGGGCGGCGCCGTAGTCGACCCCGCGGGCGGCGTGGTCGGGCAGGCCCTCGCGGTGCGGGTTGAGCTCGGTCGGCGTCCAGTTGCCGGCGTCGGCGACGATCACCGGCTTGCCCCCGCACTGTTCGCGCCAGCGCGCGAGGTCCGCGCGCAGCTGCGTGCGGGACTCCTCGGTCGGCTCGGTGAAGTACTGCACCGACAGCACGTCGACGAAGGGCTCCATCGCCCGCAGCACAGGCTCCGGGATGCCCTTGTTGCCGTTGAACCGGTCGCCGAGGATCAGGTGGTCGGGGTCGTAGCGGCGGATCGCCGTCACGATCGTCTCGTAGTAGCGGCTCGCGACGTCGTAGAGCTTCTTCTCCCGCTCGGCCGCGTCCAGGCCCTGGAGCTCGGCGAAGTCGGCGCCGGAGGCGTGCGGCAGCCAGGCCGGGATGTCGACGAGGAAGTAGCCGAGCAGGTCGGGCGAATCGGCGTGCTCGGCGGCGATGCTGCGCGCGAGGTAGTCGCACCAGACCGCGAAGTCGTCGCCTCCGTGAGCAGGGTCCATGGGCCGGAACGCGGGGTAGCCGTTCCAGTCCTCGATCTCCTGCACCGGCACCTGCGCGACGTAGGGGATGCCCGCCCCGCGCAGCTCGGTGGCCGACCACGGGGTGGAGTGCTTGAGGTCGATCGGGTCGCCGAACCAGTCCAGCGCCTCGCCCCAGCCGCCCGCGACGTACTCCTGCGTCCAGCCCAGTGTGTTGAACGACCAGTTCCGAAGGTCGGCGACGGCCCCGTCGGCGATCCAACGTTCGCGGGAGCCGTAGCGCTCCCGCCAGATGTCGCGGTTGTACGGGAACTTGAGGTTGGTCTCGTCCACGTGGTTCAGGGCCAGGGACAGGAACGGTTTCCCGTCCGGGTCGACCAGCCGCCCGTCGCGGACCGCGAACGTCGCCATCTCTACAGCTCCCCGGCGAAGAAGCGGAGGTAGTGCCCGGCCAGCTCGTCGGGTGCCTCCTCGGCGAGCTGGTGGCCCCACGGCAGGGTCACCGCCCGCACGTCGTCGGCGACCTCGCGCATCTGCCGCTCGTTGTCGGCGCCGATGAAGTGCTCGCTGCCCACGGCCAGCACCGGCATCGGGAGCCGGGTCTTCGCGGACTCCCTGTTCTGGTCGCCGTCGGTGAGCGTGGCCCGGTAGATCTCGCACATGCACTTCACGCCGCCGGGCGAGGAGTAGCAGCGCACGTACTCGTCGAGCGCGTCCGGGGTGATCGCCGACGGGTCGTGCGTCTCGTGCTTCATGAAGTAGGAGAAGTACTCCCGCTCGTGCCCACTGATCAGCATCTCCGGGAACTCGGGCACCGAGTAGAAGTTGATGTGCCAGAGCCAGACGTAGCTGCGGACGTTGTCCGGGGTCAGGAACGAGTAGTCCTCCAGCCCGAACCCGGGAAGGATCATCTCCTGGTAGACCAGTTGCTGGACGCGGTCGGGGTGCCGGGCGGCGAGCTGGTAGGCGGCCGCGGCGCCCCAGTCCTCACCGACCACGCGGAACCGCTCGTGACCCAGCTCGGTCATCAGCTGCGCGAAGTCCTCGGCCACGTTGCGCATGTCGTAGCCGTCTCCTGCGTGCTCGGAGTCGCCGAGCCCGCGCATGTCCGGGACGATCACGCGGTACCGCGACGTGAGCAGCGGGATCACGTGCCGCCAGTGGTAGGACGTCTTGGGCACGCCGTGCAGCAACAGCACCGGCTCGCCCTCGCCGGCGGTCAGGTAGTGCAGCCGTACCCCGTTGACGGTGGCCCGCCCGTGTGGGACGAGGTCGCCGCGATGGTCGACGATGCGCATGGATTTTCCTCTCAGAGCAGGTCGTAGACGGTGCGGTTGAAGTCCGCGATCGGGTCGACGTACTCGCCGTACGGCTCGTCCCACGGGTCCTTCATGCCCCACCCGCGCGAGAGGTTCTCGACGTAGCCGCACCAGTGCCAGCCCAGGAGCCACGGCTCGCGCACCAGGTCGGTGAACGTTTCGATGTAGTGGCGGGCGCGAGTGGCCTGGTCCGGGACGCCGTCCATCGTGCGCTGGGGGTTGAGCTCGGTAGCGGTCCAGTTGCCGATGTCGGGGATGAGGATCGGCTTGCCGACCCGCTCGTGGAGCCCGCGGGCGTGGGTGATCACGTGGTCGCGCGAGGCCTGGTCGTTGCCCGGGTAGTACTGCACCGACAGCACGTCGATGTAGGGCTTCGCGGCCTCGAGCACCACGTCGGGGAGCTCGTTGTCGCCGTTGTAGCGGTCGCCCAGGATCAGGTGGTGCGGGTCGTAGGTGCGGATGTGGCGGTGGATCGTCTCGTAGTACTTCGTGGCGATCTCGAACAGCTTCGCCTCGCGCTTGTCCCCCTCGAGCCCCTCGAGCCCCGGCCAGTCCGCGCCCGCGGGGTGGCGGAACCACAGCGGGGCGTCGACGAACGAGTAGCCGATGAGGTTCTTGCTCGCCGCGGCGTCCACGCAGATGCTGCGCGCGAGGTAGGCGCAGTGGTCGTCGAAGTCGGCGTCGAAGACGTCGGGGTAGTACGGGCGCCCGTTCCAGTTCTCGTTCTCCGCCAGTCGCATCTGGATGATGTAGGGCATTCCGGCGGCCTCGAGGTCGGCCACGGTCCACTGCGCGCCGTGCTCGACGACGACGATCTGCGACCAGTCGAACTTCTCGCGCCAGCCGCCGCCGATGTACTGCTGGGTCCAGCCGATCGAGTTGAACCCCCAGTTGCGTAGGTCGGCGACGACGCCCTCGGAGATCCAGCGCTCCCGCGAGCCGCCGTAGCGCTTCTGCCAGACCTCCAGGTTGTGCGGGTACTTGAGGTCGGAGTCGTCGATGTGGTTCAGGCCGACGGACAGGAAGCCGTTGCCCAACGGGTCCACGAGCCACCACCGGCCGCTGTCGCGGTCGAGCCGGAACGCCCCGGTGGCATCGAACCTCCAGCGGGTCGAGCCGCCGTAGCTGTCGATCTCGGACAAGGTCTTCCCCTCAGCGCGGCAGGCACGAACGCACGTACGCGTCGGCCTTGGCCAGTTCGTCGGTGATGTGGTGCAGGGGCCAGCCGCCGGTGCCGTGGCACTTGAGGCTGGCGGGGCCGGAGTAGCCGACGCGGGCGAGCGTGCCGAGCGGGACGGCGTGGTCGAGAGTGCCGCCGACGCGGGGCAGCTGCTGCTCCCCCGACCCGAAGTTCAGACCGTCGACGCCGTGGCGGTAGGCCCGGTCGATGTCCCAGATGTAGTAGTAGAAGAGCTTCCGGCGCTCGGCGAGCCAGGTGATGGCCTCGCTGATGCCGTCCTGCATGACCCACAGGTGTGGCGGGGCGAGGCAGATCCCGAGGTTCGGGTGGTCGATGTCGCGTACCAACCGCTTGATCTGCGCGAGTGTGTCGACGCCTTCATCCCAGCGCTGCTCCTCACCGTGACCGGACTCGAAGTCGGCGTTGAACGGCACGGTGAGGTGGTTCTCCACGGCGATCCGGACGCCGTTACGGGCGGCGGCCTCCACCAGGGTGGGGAGGAACGTCGCGACGAAGTCGGGGTAGTTGGCCTCGCAGTCGAAGATCACGGTGTCGATGCCGAGGTCGCGGGCGAACTCGATGCGCTCGAGCATCTCGTCCTGTGTCTTCCCGTACATCGTCAGGCCGCAGGGGCGCACGCCGTAGCGGTCGAGCACCGCGCGGATCGCCGACGGGTCGTCGCCCGGGGTCACGTGGTGGGCCAGCGGCGCGGCCGAGGACCACAGGTTGACCTCGGTGAACCCGAGCCCGGCGAGTTCGCGGATCGCCACCTCGAGCGGATAGTCGTGGTACGGCAGGATCTCTGCGGTGTAGCGCACTTCTCTCCTCACGCCACGATCAGCGGCCGCAGGGTGCGGTGGGCGACCTCCAGACCGGTGTGGATCCGGTCCTCGGTGCCGCCCCAGACCGGGTCCTCGCGCACGACCGAGAGCACGCCGTCGAAGCCGCCCTCGTAGAGGGTGTCGACGACCCGGCGCCAGTCCACGTCACCGAGTCCGGGCACGCGGTAACGCCACCAGCCGACGTCGAACGGGTCCTCGCGCACGACGGCCTTGCCCGGCCAGCCGTAGCGGTGGCGCCGCTCCGGGAAGAGCTGGATGTCCTTGGCCTGGGCGTGCGGGACGCGGTCGACGTAGGGACGCAGGGCCTCGACCGGGTCGATGCCCATCCACACCAGGTGGCTCGGGTCGTAGTTGAGGTAGAGCCCGAGCGAGAACATCCACTCCCACAGCTCGGGCGAGTAGGCGAGGTTGCCCGGGTAGCCGTCCGGGTGCCAGCCCTCCATCACGCAGTTCTCGACGATCAGCTTGACGCCGTGTTCGCCGGCCCGCTCCACCAGCGGTGGGAAGATCTCCTCGGCGTCGCGCAGGTTCTCCGCCACCGTCCGGCCGGGATGGCGCCCGACGAACGTCCCGACGGTCGGGCAGCCGAGCAGCGCGGCGGCGTCGATGCAGGCCGCGAGGTGGGCGTGCACGGCGGCGCGTTCGGCCGGGTCGGGGTGCAGGTTGTTGTCGTAGAACGCCAGCGAGCTCAGTGTCAGACCGTGCTCGTCGAACAGCGCGCGCGTGGTGTCGGCCTCGCGCTCGCCGAACGCGGCGACGTCGAGGTGGCTGGCGGTGAACGGCCGGTCGCCGATCGCCGGCCAGGCCGCCACCTCGAGGGCCTCGTAGCCCGCTCCCGCGGCCCATCGGGCGATCTCGTCCAGCGGCCGATCGGGCAGACAGGCGGTGAGCATTCCGAGTTTCACGAGGGCACCTCCACCCAGGTCGAGGACTCCGACGAGCGGATCACCGCGTCGGTCAGTGCGGCAGCACGCAGGCCGTCGGCGAACGTGGGCAACCCGTCCGGTGCATCGCCGTGGACCGCGGAGTAGGTGTCGGCCACGAACGCGTTGAAGCAGTCCTGGTAGCCCTGCGGGTGGCCGGGCGGGAGCAGTGAGTACCGTGCCGCGGCCGGCGAGTACGCGGGCGCGCCGCGGTGCAGCACCCGGTCGCCGTCGCGGTCACCGATCCACAGCTGTTCGGGCGACTCCTGGTCGAAGCGGTAGGCCGCCCGCTCGCCGTCGAGGGAGATGCGCAGCGCGTTGCGCCGGCCGAGCGCGGTCTGGCTGACCACGACCGAGCCGGTGGCGCCGCTGTCGGTCTCGAACTGGACGGTGCTGGCCGTGCCCCCGCCCGCGGTCGCGGCGAGCAGGCGGGTGATCCGGTGCCCGCTGGTGAACTCGACCAGGTCGCACCAGTGCACACCGACGTCGGCGAACGCACGGTGCGCGCCGCCCTCGGCGGCGTCGCCGCGCCATCCGGCCGGCGCTCCGGCCGCCTGCCAGTCCTGGAGGTAGGCACCGTGCAGCAGGTGCAGCGGCCCGGCCCCGCCCGCGTGGACCCGGGCCCGGATCTCCCGGGCCGCGGGGTGGAAGCGGTAGACGAAGGGCACCGTCGCGACCCGGCCTCGGGCCGCGGCGACCAGCGCCCGCGCGTCGTCCAGCGTCGTCGCGAGCGGCTTCTCGCAGACCACCGTCTTGCCCGCGGCCAGCGCCCGGCGGGCCAGGGCGACGTGGGTGGAGTTCGGGGTGCACACGTGCACCACGTCGACGTCGTCGGCGTCGACCAGTGCCTCGCCGCTCACGGCCGCGGTGCGGGCACCGAGGCGGACGGCGGCCTCCTCCGACCGGTCGGGGCGCGAGGCCGCGACACGGGTCACCTCGCCCCCGGCCGCCCGGACGGCGTGTGCGTGCACGCCGCCGATGAACCCGGCGCCGATGATCCCGGCGCGGAGCCTGTCCGCCATCGCTTGCTCCTGTCTCAACTCGTCGTCACGGTCAGTCCGGCCCGGTCCAGCGCGTCGTCGAGCCAGGCGCGGCTGATCCGGGCCGCCTCGGCCGGGTCGCCGTCGTAGGAGTCCAGCTCGACGACCAGCCAGTCGTCGTAGCCGACCTCGGCGACGGCGGCGAGCACGCCGTCCAGGTCGAGCGCGCCGCGGCCGAGCGGCAGGAACGTCGCACCCTCGGACCCGAGGTCCTTGAGGTGCACGTGCCGGATCCGGTCCGCGTGGCGGCGGATGAGCGCGGCCGGGTCGCCACCACCGGCGGCCAGGTGGGCGGTGTCCGGGCAGAAGCCGATCGTGGACCGGGAGAACACGGCCTCGATCTGTTCCGGGGACTGGCCGATCGTGCCCAGGTGCGGGTGGTAGCAGGCGGACAGGCCGTGTTCCGCCGCGATCCCGGCGACCGTGTCGAGGGCCCGGGCGAGCCGGTCGTGGTCGCCGTCGGCGATCCCCTGCGCTCGCGGCGCACCGCCACCGACCACCAGCTGTGCCGCGCCGAACCGGGCGGCGTCCTCAGCGGCCCGGCGCACCCGGTGCAGCTCGTCGGGCAGGATCTCGGGGTAGACGAAGTTCCCGCCCGTGTAGACCCCGACCAGCGACAGCCCGGTCTCGTCGAGCAGCCGGTGCAGCGAGCCGGGGTGGTCGTCGCGGACCTCGGCGAACTCGCGCACGTTCCCGTCGAACATCTCGACGCCCCGGTAGCCGGCGGCGGAGATGTCGCGCAGCGCCCGGTCCATGTCTCCGGGGACCCGGTAGACGAGGTCCTTGACGCTGGTCACCCCGGCCGCGGCGCCGGTGACGCCGCCCCAGGTGATCGAGTGATAGCCGAGACGCACGACCCACCTCCTTCGGTGCGGCCACGGCGCCGCACTTGCGATCGATGCGATGACAGTAAAGTTTGATCTACACAAAAGTCAATGGACTATCCTCGGAAGCCTGGCCGAGGCGGAACGAGGAGGTCGCCGAGTGGGACCGTCCGTGCAAGGGGTCGCGCCGGACCAGCTGGACACGCTGGTCACCGTGCTCGACCTGGTTCGTTCCGGCGGCGCGCGCACACGTCCGGAGCTGGCCCGTCGCTCCGGGCTGGGACGCACGGTCGTCTCGCAGCGGCTCGGGCAGCTGGAGGCAGCGGGTCTGGTGACCGAAGGCGACCTCGGCACGTCCACCGGCGGCCGAGCGCCGCGCGAGCTGCGCTTCCGTGCCGATGCGGGGGTGCTGCTGGTGGCCTCGCTCGGGGTGACCGGATTCGACGCCGGTGTGGCCGACCTGAGCGGACGTCTGGTCGACCACCGGAGTCGCGCCTGGGACATCGCCACCGGGCCGGAGGCCAGCCTGAGCCGGGTGGAGAGCCTGTTCGACGAGCTGCTCGCCGACCGGGGCGCTCCCGCCGTCTGGGGCGTCGGTCTGGGGGTGCCGGGCCCCGTCGAGTTCGCCTCCGGCCGTCCGGTGGCGCCACCGATCATGCCGGGCTGGGACGGCTACCCGGTCCGCGACCGGCTGGCCACCCGCTACGACGCGCCCGCGTTCGTGGACAACGAGGTCAACCTGATGGCGCTGGGCGAGTACCGGGCGGGCCGGGGGGTCGGATCCCCGGACCTGGTCCTGGTCAAGATCGGTACCGGGATCGGGGCGGGACTGATCTCCGGCGGACGGCTGCACCGCGGTGCGCAGGGCTCGGCGGGCGACATCGGACACGTCGGGTTGACCGGATCGGTCCCCGGCGCGGAGCAGGTGGTGTGCCGTTGCGGCAACGTCGGCTGCCTGGAGGCGTTCGCGGGCGGCGCCGCACTGGCACGGGATGCGACGGCGGCCGCCCTGGACAACCGGGGGGAGCACCTGACCGAGCGGCTGGCTAAGGCGGGCGAGATCACGTCCGACGACGTCGTGCGCGCCGCCGAGTTCGGCGATCGGGTCGCGGTCGAGCTGTTGTCGCGTGCCGGTCGCCTGGTCGGCGACACCGTGGCGGCCATCGTCAACTTCTTCAACCCGTCGACGATCCTGCTCGGCGGCCGGGTCGGGACCTCCGGCGATCTGCTGTTGGCCGGGGTTCGCCAGTCGGTCTACCGCCGGTCTCTGCCGCTGGCCACCCGCGACCTGCAGATCGCGCGGGCGTCGCTGGGCGAACGAGCGGGCCCGACCGGGGCGGGCTGCATGGTCGTCGACGAGCTGTTCGGCCGGGACCTGCTGGCCCGGTGGATCCCGCACGGCAGCCCCGCCGGGATGCCTGGGCTGCATCCGAGCTCGCGCGCAGACGCCTGACGGGACAGCGGTCCACGGCCCAGCCGGCGCCGAACCGTCGGGGCCCGCGGCTCGCGCCCTGGCCCACCGCGCAGTCGGATGGCGAACCGGGCGTCGTGCAGCGGTGGGCGTGCCCCACCGATCCGGTTGCCGCGGCGGAGGGACGACGGGCTGTGTGTCTCAGGAGCGGTGCGTCTCAGGCACGGTCGGTCCTCCCCAGCAGAGCGTCGGAGATGATCCGCAGCTGGATCTCCGACGTCCCCTCGAAGATCTTGGTGAGCCGGGCGTCCCGCCAGTAGCGTTCGGCCGGGAAGTCCGTGGTGTAGCCGGCGCCGCCGTGGATCTGCAGGCCCTCGCTGGTCACCCGCTCGGCCATCTCGGAGGCCACGAGCTTGACCATCGAGGCCTGTGTCGGACTGGGCCGCCCGGCGTCGACCGCGGTGCACACCTGGTACATCAGGGCCCGCGCGGCCTCGACCTGCGCCGCCATGTCGGCGATCCTGAACCGCAGCCCCTGGTTGACGCCGATCGGGCGGCCGAACTGGACCCGCTCGCCGACGTAGGCGATCGAGTCCTCCAGCGCCCCGCGGGCCAGCCCGATCGCCCGGGCCGCGGTGTGGATGCGGGCGGTGTCCAGGTCGCCCATGGCGATCCGGAAGCCCTTGCCCGGTTCGCCGACGATCTCACTCGCCCAGGCGCCGTCGAAGGCGAGCTCCCAAGTCCTCCAGCCGTGGTAGCCGATCTTGCGGACCGGGGTGCCGGTGACGCCCTCGGGCAGGGTGCCCCGCTGCTTCGGCATCAAGAAGCAGGTCACCCCGCGCGAGCGGTGTGCGGGGTCGACGGGCTCGGTCCGCGCGAAGACCTGCAGATAGTCCGAGCCGTCGGCGAAGGTGCACCACATCTTCTGGCCGGTGATCCGCCAGCCCTCGCCGTCCGGGACGGCGCGGCAGCTCAGGTTCGCGACGTCGGACCCCGCCTCGGCCTCGGACAGCGCGAACGCGCTGAGGAACTCGCCGCGCGCCATCGCGGGCAGGTAGCGGGCGCGCTGGTCGGCGTCGAACCCGGCGGTGAACTGCTGCCCGCGGGCGATCAGGCTGGCCACGCTCATCCAGGCGCGGGCCAGCTCCTCGACGATGATCGCGTACTCGGACAGGCCCAGGCCGAGCCCGCCGTACTCCTCCGGGATGAGGATGCCGAAGAAGCCCAGCCCGGCCATCTTCTCCCGCAGGGCCATCGGGATCTCGCCGTGCTCGGGGTCGAGCTCGTTGGCGACGGGCAGGACCTCCTTCATCGCGAAGTCGCGGGCCATCGCCTGGATCGCCAGGCGGTCCTCGGTGAGGAACGGTTCGGTCATCTCTCCGTCTCCGTGGGTCGATCGCGCAGGTGGATGCCGAGCCCGGCCCGGCCGGGGGCGAGGTGGTCGCGCAGGACGAGGTCGTCGTCGTAGTCCCCGCCGTTCTGCCTGCGGAACGGCAGCGGGGTCGTGTGCGGGACGGCGAGCACCCGCGCGCACAGCTCCGTCGCGGCCGTGGCGAACTCGTCGTCGGACACCCGGTTCGCGCCCGTGACGACGACGGGCGGCAGGACCTCGTAGCCGACGTAGAACAGGGTGCCGTGCTGCAGGGGGAAGAGCAGCTCGTCGAGGTGCCCGTGGACGCCGCGGGGTCCGAGGTCCGGGCCGCGCCCGCCGACCGTGGTCACCACCAGTGCCCGCTTGCCGGCGAGCGGGCCCTCGCCGTAGCGCAGGGTGCGGCCGGGGTGGTCGGGATCGGTGACGCCGTAGGCGAAGCCCTTGAGGAACACGCGGTCGAACCAGCCCTTGAGGATCGCGGGCATGCCGTACCACCAGAGCGGGAACTGGACGACGAGCGTGTCGGCGGCCGCGACCTTGGCCTGCTCGGCGCGCACGTCCGCGCTCAACGCACCGGCGGCGTAGGCCTGGGCCGACACCGGCCCGACCCGGAACCGCTCGTCCGGGTCGTGGCCGTAGTCCGCCGCCGTGACCACCGGGTTCCAGGCCATGGCGTGCAGGTCGGAGACGACGACCTCGTGCCCGGCCTGCTCGAGCGCGGCGACGCCCGCGTCCTTCAGCGCCCCGTTCAGCGAGCGGGGCTCGGGATGGGCGAGGACCCAGAGGACCCTCACGCGACGAGCTCGACGATCGCGGCGAGGCCCTGGCCGCCGCCCATGCACATCGTCTCCAGGCCGTAGCGGCTCCCGCGGCGGCGCATCTCGTACGCCAGGGTGGTGAGGATCCGGCAGCCGGTCGCCCCGGCCGGGTGACCGAGGGAGATCCCCGAGCCGTTCACGTTGAGCCGCGGCTCGTCCGAGGGGAGGCCCCATTCCCGCAGGCAGGCGATGACCTGGGCCGCGAACGCCTCGTTGACCTCGATCAGGTCGATGTCCGCCCACCCCAGCTCGGCGCGCCGGAGCGCCGTGGCCACCGCGGGGACCGGCCCGATCCCCATCGTCCGCGGCGGCACCCCGGCCGACGCGGAGGTCACGATGCGGAGGAACGGCGTGAGGCCGAGCTCGGCGGCCCGCGCCGCGCTGGTCACGACGCAGACCGACGCGCCGTCGCTCTGCCCGCAGGCGTTGCCCGCGGTCACCGTGGCGTCCGGGTCCTCGTGGCGGCGGACCGGCCGCAGCCGCGCCAGGTCGTCCAGGGTGAGACCGGCGCGCGGGTGCTCGTCGAGGGTCACCACGGTCTCCGGCGTGCGGCGGGTCCCGGGCACCGTGACCGGCACGATCTCCTCGGCGAACCGGCCCTCCTTCACCGCGCCGACGGCCTTCTCCTGCGAGGCGAGCGCGAACTCGTCCTGCTCGGTGCGGCTGATCGCGTACTGGGCGCGCAGGTTCTCGGCGGTCTCGAGCATGCCGCCGGGGACCGGGAAGTTCACCCCGCCCGCCGTGGTGCGGCCGCGGGCGATCCGGTTGACCATCCGCAGCTCGTCGCCGCGGACGCCCTTCTGCAGGCCCAGCGCGTAGTACTCGGCCTGGCTCATCGCCTCGACGCCACCGGCGACGACCAGGTCCGCCCAGCCCTGCCCGACGGTGAGCGCCGCCTGCAGGACGGCCTGCAGCCCGGAGCCGCAGCGGCGGTCGAGCTGCATGCCGGCCACGCCGACGCCGAGCCCCGCGTTCAGCGCGGCGACCCGGCCGATGGCGGGCGCCTCGCTCGTCGGGTAGCAGTAGCCGAGCACGACGTCGTCGACGTCGCCCTCCCCCAGCCCGGTCCGGGCGATCAGCCCCTGCAGGGCTTGGGTGGCCAGGTCCGCGGCGGTCAGGGTGGCGAACACCCCGCCGTCGACGCCGACCGGCGTGCGCACCGGGTCGCAGACGACCACGTCGGACGGGCTCACGTCGGGACCTCCGTGCTGTACAGCCGCGCCGCGAGCTCGCGCAGCGCGGCGGCCTTGATCTTGGAACCGTTGGTGCCGACGGTGGTCGGCATCTGCTCGACGAGGTGCACGGAGTCGGGCACCTTGAACGTCGCGAGCGCCTGGGCACACCAGGCCCGCAAGGCGGCCGGGTCCGGGGTGGTGCCGGGCACGGCCTCGACGAACGCGACGGCCCTGGTGTCCCCGTCCACCGTGACGCCGACGACCTTGCTCCGGGCCACGTCCGGGTGCTCGGCCAGGCGGATCTCGATCTCGGCGGGCTCCACGAGGAAGCCGCGCAGCCGGAACGAGTCGCCCATCCGGCCCGCGTAGTCGAACGCGCCGTCCGGGTGGACCGTGCCCAGGTCGCCGGAGCGGAACCAGCCGTCGGCGGTGAACGAGCGCGCGCGGATCGCACCGTCGGTGTCGCCGAGGTAGCCGTCGACCACGGCGTAGCCGCGGAACTGCAGCTCACCGGGCTCGCCCTCGGGCGGCGGCCCGCCGGTGACCGGGTCGACGGCGCGCACCTCGATGTCCGGGGACACGGGTCGCCCGCCCGCCCGCCACCGCGCGGGCGCCGGGTCGTGCTCGAGCCAGAACGACAGCAGCGAGAACAGCTCGCTGGAGCCGAAGATCCCCATGGTCGGGGTGCCGGTCTCCTTCTCGGCCCACTCCGCGACCTGGATGGACTTGCCGTAGAAGTCCCCGATGAGCAGGCGGCGCCACGCGGACAGGTCGCCGCCGTGGGCGCGGTGGCTCTCCATCAGCCGCCCGGCCACGTCGTCCGCGCCGGCCAGGTGGGTCACCCCGAACTCGCCCATGTGGGCCACGACCAGGTCGTCGTCGAACGTGGGCTCCAGCAGCGCCGCCCCGCCGGCGGCGATCGCGGCGAGCGCCGGGACGTAGCCGAAGACCCCGGACAGCGGCAGCACGACCAGGCTGACCGACTCCGCGTCCCAGCCGCCCGCGGCGGCGACGTTCCGCGCGTGGGTGGCCACGCCGCTACCGAGGTGGGCGGCGAGCTTCGGCATGCCGGTCGAGCCGGAGGTCGTGAACGCCACGGCCAGGGCGTCCCGGGTGCCGCGCAGCGCCTGCGGGTCGGCCGCGTCCGACGGCGGGCCGGGCACCCAGGCCCCCGCGCCGACGTCGTAGGTCGCGGCGACGGCCTCGTCCGCGGGTGGACGGCCGGGTCCGGTCACGACGGCGATGCCGGGGGCGGGCACGTCCGCCTCGGCGACCGCTTCGCGCAGCCTCGCCCGCAGGTCCAGGCCGAGGAAGTCGTGGGCGATCAGCACCACCCGCGGCCGGGCCCGGTCCAGGACGTGCGCGACGTCCGCCACGCCGTAGCGGGTGTTGATGCCGATGACGTGGGCGCCCAGCGCGGCCGCGGCGAACTGCGCCACCAGCGACTCGGACCAGTTCGGCAGCCACACGCCCACGCAGTCGCCCTCGCCGACGCCGTGGGCACGCAGGTCCTCGCGCAACGTGAGGACGCGTGCGACCAGCTCCGCCCGGGAGACGCGGCGCGGGGCGGGCCCGCCGTCGATGACCACGGTGCTCTCCGGGGCGGCCGCGGCGGTGTCGGCCAGCAGGTCGGCCAGGGTGGTCGTGCGGCCGGTCATGCGGCACCCCGGCTCTCACGGGCGCCCAGCTCACCGAGCCAGCCGTGCAGGACGTCGGCGAAGCCCTCGACCTCCTCCATCGGGTAGTGCCCGATGCCCTCCAGCAGGGTGAAGCGGGAGTCCGGGATGAGCTCGGCGGCGCGGCGGACGTCCGCGGGGTCGAGCCACAGGTCGTCGTCCCCGACGACGAGGTGGGTCGGGCAGGCCACGCCGTCGAGCGTCGCCCGCACGTCGTGGGTGGCCCAGCCGATGAGGTCGCTGGTGGAGATCTCGGGGTCCTCGCGGCGGTGCATGCGCGCGATCAGCTCCGCCCGCTCGGCCGCCACCCGCCGCCCGACGACGGCGAGCGTCCCGAGGTAGGTCCGGTCCGACCGGCTGGGCGCGGCCGAGTCGACCAGCTCGCGCTCCAGCCCGCGGACGCTCAGCATCGTCGAGTCGGTGCCGCCGCGTGCCGCCAGCGCGACGGCGCCGGCCAGGCGTTCGCCGCGACGCACCGCGAGCTGCAGGGTGATGGCGCCTCCGATGGAACAGCCGACCACGAAGGGCCGGTCCATCCCGAGCCGGTCCATGAGCTCCTCGCACCACTGCGCGTAGACGCCCAGGTCCCGCACCGGGCCGCCGGGGGCGGGCTCCGAGCGACCGTGCCCCGGCAGGTCCGGGACCACCACCCGGTAGCCCAGTTCGGCGAGCCGCGGCTGGACCTCCCGCCACTGCACACCGTTCTGACCCGCCGTGTGCAGGCACAGCACCGGCCGCCCCGCGCCCTCCTCCAGCACGAAGGCGCGGGTCCCGCCCACCTCGACGTAGTCGGCCCTCATCGTGTCCCCTCCGTGCGGGCGAACGCCCGCGCCTCGTCGACCAGCGCGACGACCGCCGCGGTCAGCCGCAGGTACTCGTAGGCACTGCCCTCGACCTCGAACTCGTCGCGCAGGGTCCGCTCGGTGAAGTCGTTCCGCGGACCGGTCAGCAGCCCGGCCCACACGACGTCGGGCGCGGAGAGGACGAACGCCGGCCCGTCCGGTGTCCGGGTCCCGGCCTCGAGCACCCGTCCCTTGTAGACGCGGAACACCACCAGGTCGCCGCCGAGGCGCAGGCCGAGGGTGCCGTCCCAGGTCCCGGTGGCCCGGGTGAACGCGGCCGAGTCGCCGAGCGCGGTGGCCAGCGCCCGCGCCCACTCCACGGACGGGAAGGACCGGCCGAGCCGGGCGCGGCGGTCGTCGACCGCCTCGCGCGCCGTGACCAGCGCGGCGGTCCGGCCCACTTGCACGACCTCGTCGTGCTGGTTGCGGACCACCACGTGCCTGCCGACGACACCGTTGCGCAGTGCCGACGTGCGACGGGTGCGGGTCACCGTCATCTCGTAGGTGACCGAGTCGCCGACGTGGATCGGCGCCACGAAGTCCCAGTGCGTGTCGAACGCCGCCTCGACGTGCGCCGACAGGCCGCGCTCGTGGTGCCAGCCGAAGAAGCCGGCCAGGCCCAGCGGACCGTGGACCAGCGGGCGGCCGTCGGCGGACCGGCCGTGCTCGGTGTGCAGCGCGGCCCGGTCCCCGCTGACCTCGGCGAAGGCCGCGACCACCGCCGCGGAGAAGCTCCGCGCCGGGCCGGTGTAGACCTGCCCGACCTCGAAGTCCTCGAAATGGGGCGCGGCCGTCCCTGCCCCGGGCCCACCGGCGTGCACCGGGGACCCGGTGGTGGCACTGGTGCTCATCGACCGTCCTCTCCGACGGGCCGTCGCGATCATCGTCCCCGACGGGCTCGCGACGACATGAACGAACGTTCTTACGTCTTCCATGCAATCAGCAGCTTCCCGGCCCGTCAAGAGCAGGGGCGTCGTGGCGGGTGCGCTACCGTGAGCGACATGAACGACCGTTCCCCGACCCTGGTCGCCGAGACGGGGCGGCGGAACGAGGCCGCGATCCTCAACGCCGCGATCCACGCCTTCGGCACCCAGGGGTTCAACGGTGCCTCGATGCGCGACGTGGCCCGCGGCGCCGAGACCAGCCTGTCCAACCTCTACAACTACTTCCCGTCGAAGTCCAAGCTGCTGGCCGCGGCGCTGCGACACGCCAACGCCGAGCTGCGCAGCCGCGTCCTGTCGGCCGTGGAGCTGGCCGGCGACGACGCCCCGTCCCGCATGCGCGAGGCGGTCCGCGCGCACGTCGGGTTCGTCGTCGAACACCAGACGGCGACCCTGGTGGCGACCAACGAGCTCCGCTACCTCGACCCCGGGGACCGTGCCGCGCTGGTGGAGGACCGGGACGCCACCCAGGACGCCTTCGAGCGCATCGTCGCCCAGGGCGTCGCCGACGGAGCCTTCCGCACGCCCTACGCCACCGACGCGGCACGCACGATCCTCGGTGCCGTCGCGGCGATCGCGAGCTGGTACCGCCCGGACGGCGCACTGGGCCGCGGCCAGCTCGCCGAGCAGTACGCGCGCTACGCCCTGGCCCTGCTCGAGGCCCCCCTCACGCACTGACGCCCGCCGCCGGGGGCGACCCGGCGAGATGCCTCTTGTCCGTGGTGACCCGAGTCGCTAGCGTTCTAAGAACGATCGTTCGTACTCGTGTCGGAGCTCCTCGTTCTCCGGCACCCTCACCGCCGCACCGTTGCGGCCTGGAGGTGGACCCGGATGGACCAGCACGCACCCCCGAAGAAGATGGGCCGGCTCGCTGCCGCGGCGGTCTTCGCCACCGCGCTCGAATGGTTCGACTTCCTCATCTACGCCACGGCCGCCGCCCTCGTGTTCGGGCACCTGTTCTTCCCCTCGGTCAGCCCGGTGGCCGGCACCCTGGCCTCCTTCGCGACGTTCGCCGTCGGCTTCGTCGCGCGACCGCTCGGCGGCATCATCGCCGGGCACGTCGGCGACCGCTTCGGCCGCAAGCCCCCGCTGGTCGCCGCCATGCTGCTGATGGGCGTGGCGACGTTCGCGATCGGCGTCCTGCCCGGGTACGCGACCATCGGGATCTGGGCACCGGTCCTGCTGGTGGTCGCCCGCCTGGTCCAGGGCCTGGGCGTCGGCGCCCAGTGGGGCGGCGCCGCACTGCTGCTCACCGAGCACGCCCCGGTCGAGCGGCGCGGGTTCTACGGGTCGCTCGTGCAGACCGGCGCCATCGCAGGAGCGGTCGCGGGCAACCTCTTCTTCCTCCTGCTGACCACCGTCCTGTCCGAGGAGCAGTTCGTCGCCTGGGGGTGGCGCGTCCCGTTCCTCTCCGGCCTCGCCCTGGTCCTGATCGGCGCCTACGTGCAGCTCAAGATCGAGGACACCCCGGTGTTCCACGACCTGCAGCAACGGTCGGCGGAGTCCCGGCGCGACGCCGGACTGCGCAAGGCACCGCTCGTCCAGGCCGTGCGGCACTACTGGCGGGAGATCCTGCAGGCCGCGGGCGCGTTCTTCGTCGTCAACGCCACCTTCTACATCCTGATCAGCGGGATGCTGAGCTACGCCACCACACAGGTCGGCATGTCCCGGTCGGCGATCCTGTGGTGTGTCATGGGCGCGGGCCTGACACAGGTCGTCTCGATGCCGTTCTTCGGCGGTCTGACCGACCGGATGGGCTCGCGGAAGAAGCTCTACCTGACCGGCACGGTGCTGATGGCGGTCTGGGCCTTCCCGATGTTCCTGCTGATCGACACCGGCTCGCTGCCACTGGTGTTCCTCGCCCTGCTGGTCGGGTTCACCATCCACGCGACGATGTACGGCCCCCAGGCCACCCTGTACGCCGAGATGTTCCCGGCGGACGTCCGCTACTCGGGTGCCTCGCTGGGCTACCAGTTCGCCTCGGTGTTCGCCGGCGGCCTCGCCCCGTTCATCATGACCGCGTTGCTGGCGGGCACGGGTGCCTCCTGGTCGGTCGCGCTCTACATCATCGCCACGTCCGTGGTCACCTTCGTCGCGGTGGCGACGCTGAAGGAGCGCTACCGCCGCGACCTCTACGAGACCTCCGACGCCGAGGCGGCCGGGACCATCGCCACCCCGAGCTGAGCGCTCCGGCCGGCGCGCGGCCCCACCGCCGCACCGGGATCGACCGGATGCCCCGCGGCGCCGCCCCGGCGACATCGGGCGCGTACGGACCCGACCACCCGGCGGGCGCCGGCCGCCACGGGCCGAAGGTCCCGATCTCCCCTGCCGTCCGATCCTGACGCCCGTCCGTCGCGGTGGCCTAGCGTCGCCCCGGTCGGAAGGACGGCAATGGACCGGATGGCTGTGCAGCTGCGGAACGTCATCGTCGCCAGCGACGAGTACCGGCGTGCGGAGGCCGCCGCGCTCGGCGTCGGCCTCACCGAGTCCGCGGCCCTCGGCGAGCTCTACCACCGCGGCCCGCTGCCGCCCTCGGCACTGGTGACCCGGCTCGGCGTAGCGTCGGCGAGCGTCACCACGCTGCTGGACCGGCTGACGGCGGCCGGGCTGGCGCAGCGCGTGCCGCACCCCACCGACCGGCGCAGCGTCCTCGTCGTGCTGACGCCGCGCGGCCGCCAGGCGACCGCGGCGATGTTCGCCATGTTCACCGAGGACATCCTGCGCGCGGTGCACTCCGCGCAGCCGGAGCACGTCCGCGAGTTCACCGCCGTCCTGGCGCGGATCGCGGCGGCGCTGCACCAACGGGTCGCGGACCCGGCGACCGTCGCCCGGGACCTGACCCGGCGGGTGGCGGAGGGCGGGCCGGATTCGAGCACCCCGAGCACGGAACCCGTCTGACCCCGGACCCGCCACCCCGGGGTCAGACGGTCTCCCCCGCACCAGCGAGGCCGTCGACCAGCTGCACCAGGCGCACCAGCGGGCACGGGTGCCGCTCGGGACGGCCGGCGTGCACGGGGTGCTCGCATCGGCCCACGGGGTCGGACCGGTGCCCCTCCACCAGACGGTCGCAGATGATCCGCCGGTCGGGTGAGGCCAGCAGCACGTCCGCCATGCCCAGCATCGCGCGCATCGGCGCGCCACCCGGGCTTCTGCAGATCATTCCCTCGGACATGGGAACCCCCTCTCGTCGTGGTCCACCGATGTTGCGGACCCCATCAGCGTAAACGGCGGGTGCCGCGATTCACGGTCCGATTGGAAACGATTTGTACGGCGACCGGATATCATGGCGCGAGTGCTACGACCGGCCGTTCGGCCGCGAGATCCGAATCGTGCCGGTCGGGCGGCCGCGGGACCTTCGGCCTGCCGATAGAGGACCGAAGTACCCTGGCCGGCAGGGCCTCGCCGGGCCATCCGTCACCGTTCGGCGCGCGCACGGGAAACGTATCCGGCGCACGGGTTCCGACACACGCCGGTGGCGCTACCGTGGTCC
Organism: Pseudonocardia sp. 2-7; assembly: GCF_056341085.1. Taxonomy (NCBI): domain Bacteria; kingdom Bacillati; phylum Actinomycetota; class Actinomycetes; order Pseudonocardiales; family Pseudonocardiaceae; genus Pseudonocardia; species Pseudonocardia sp. 2-7. The sequence continues at coordinate 1,931,108 of NZ_CP094507.1, read as the reverse complement.
CATGAAAGGTGACGAGAAATCATCGACGGCGTGGCCGAACGATCCAAACGAGTGGCCGACGTTCTCCGATGCGGCATTGCTGCACTGAGCCTTTGCCAACCTGATGGACGAGCAGGTCAGCTGGCGTGCGGCGTGGCGTGACCTCGAAAGGGTGAAGCTCCTGGTAGACGGGCGATTGCCTAGATCAATCCGCCTGACCAGGAGCTTCAGAGTGTTGTCTTACCCGTCCGGGATGACCGTGTCCAGCCGCGCGCTCGGCCTGCTCGCCGACGCGCTGCGCGCGCACCGCAACCAGCGGGCTACACGCTGGCGCAAGCTCTCCGCCGGCCGCCAGGCCCTGCTGGTGGTGGCCTATCTGCGCAAGGGCGAGACCTATGCCGACCTGGCCTGCGGGTTCGAGATCGGCACGTCAACGGTCTACCGCTACGTGCGCGAAGCGCTCGCCCTGCTCGCGGCGATGGCCCCGACGCTGGAGCAGGCGATCGAGGTCGCCTCACGCAAGGCGTTCGTGATCGTCGACGGCAGCCTGCTGCGGATCGACCGGGTCGGCATGGCGTCCGGCCGAGACCGCCCCTACTACAGCGGCAAGCACAAGGCCCACGGGCTGAACGTGCAGGTCATCGCCGACCCGGTCGGCAGGCTGGTGTGGATCTCCCCGCCGCTGCCTGGCGCGCGGCACGACATGGGAGCCGCCCGCGACCACGGGATCATCGAGGCGCTGACCGCGCATGAGATCCCCGCGGTCGCCGACACCGCCTACCAAGGCGCCGGTCCGATGGTGGCCGTGCCGCAGCGGCGTCGGCGCATCGACCCGGACACCGGGCGCTACCGGCGCCTGTCGCGCAACCAGAGGGAGGTCAACGCCGCACACGCCCGCCGACGCGGGCCGGGTGAGCGGGTCAACGCCGAGCTGAAGAACTGGAAGGTTCTGCGCAAGATCAGATCCTGCCCGACCCGGGCCGCCGAGCTCGTCGCCGCAGTTCAGACCCTCATGATCGCCAACGGATGATCAGGTTGGCAAAGGCTCAATGGCTCGACGGTCACGAGATCCGCGACACCGACCTGCTCGACTTCGGTGTGATCACGATCCGGTCCGACGACCGCGTCATCGGCTACAACCGGTACGAGTCCGGTCGGGCCGGTATCCGGGCGGAGCGGGTCCTGGGCCGGGACCTGTTCGTCGACGTCGCGCCGTGCCTGAACAACTTCATGGTCGCCGAGCGGTACCGGACCGACGGCGACCTCGACGAGGAGCTGGACTACGTCTTCACCTTCCGCATGCGCCCGACCCCGGTCCGCCTGCGGCTGCTCGCGGCCGCCGGCGGGCACCGCCGTTACCTGGCGATCAGGCCGCGATGACCGCGTCCGGCCCGCCGCCCGACGCGGCGGCCGAGCTCGAGGACCTGCTGCAGTTCTTCTACCAGTGTCCCGTCGGCCTGGTCGACGCCCACGACGACGGACGGGTGCGCCGGGTCAACCCGGCCGCCGTCCGGATGCTCGCCCCCGCACTGCGGCCCGGCGAGGACCTGGACCGGCTCCACCCCGTGCTCGACCGGCTCGCCCCCGGGCTGTCGGCGATGCTGACCACCCGGCCCGAGCGGCTCGGGCCGCTGCACCCCGGGACCCGCGTCGTCGTGAACGTCCCGCCGGACGGGGGCCCGCAGGTGGAGCTGCGCTTCGTCCGCGTCGCCCCCGACCACGTCATGGTGGTCGCCGCCGACGTCACGGTCGAGCAGCGGCTCGCCCGTCGCACCCTCACGCTGGCCGCCCGCCTGCGCGACGTCATCGCGGCCACCGAGGCCTACCGGGACGCCGCGGCCGAGGTCCTCGGTGTCGGGGCCAGCGGGGTGGGCGTCCTGGAGGAGCTGGTCCTGCGCAGCCCGCGCACACCGAGCGCGATCTCCCGCCGGGTGGGGCTGTCCTCCTCCAGCGTCACCGCCGTGGTCGACCAGCTCGAGTCGGCGGGACTCGTCGAGCGGGTCGCCAACCCGGCGGACCGCCGCAGCACGCTGGTGACCCTCGCCCCCGGTGCCTCCGACCGGATCCGTCCGGTGCTCGACCTTCGTCAGCGGCATCGACCGGGTGGCCGAGGGCGCCTCGGCCCACGCCCAGGACGTCGCGGCGACGTTGGAGGCCGTCACGGCGGCGCTGCGCAGCCGCACGGCCGTGCGCGGCGGACAGGTGCCGCGCCCCGTCCGGCCGACGGACGGCTGACCGCCCTCCGTCCGGGTGGGTCGATGCCGGTGCCGTCACCGGACCCGACGGCGCGGGTGGACGGTCCGGACGGCGCGGACCACCGAGTCGAGGTCGGCGTACCGGCCGGAGGGCAGCTCGGCCAGGAGCCGGCGCAGCACACCGGGCGCGTCCCAGGCGTCGGCCTCGGCCAGCACCTGCCAGCGCTGGGCGGGAAACGCCAGCCCGGCCAGGACGGGACCCACGGAGCGGAGCAGGACCTCCGGCGGCTGCGGCGGCACCCGGCGGCCCGACGGCCGCGCCGGGGCCGCCGGGGCAGCCAGGGCAGCCGGGGCAGCCGGCGGGCACGGGACAGCGGGCGCGCCGTCCGGGAGCTCTCCGGGCACGACGAGGCGCAGCCCGCGCCCCGTCCCCCGGGCGACCGGCCGGAGGTCGGTCGCGGTCATGCGGCCGCCCCGCCGTCCGGTCCGAACTGCTCGCCGGTACAGGTCGGGTCGTCGCGCAGATGCCGGTAGCTACGGCCGGGGCGCAGCAGCGGCCGCCCCGGCTCCGGGTGCGCAGCGACGAGGCAGGCCCGGTCCGGGGGGATCGGGGTCCAGCATCGCTCGCACAGACGGATCTCGAGTTCCTTGCGCACGGGCACCTCCGGCCTCGCTCCCCCGCCGGTCGGGAGGACGGTTCCAGAGTGGCCGTCGGCGGGGCCCGCCCTCGTGGGCCGGGTGGAGCAGTTCCGCGGGAGATGTCGGCGACGCGGACTACGCGGCTCCGGTGCCTCTCGGGACCGGAGAATCACCGTTGCCGTCGTTCCCCGGCCCGTGTTCCTCCAGGACGGCGGCCAGGACGTCGCGGATCGACACGATCCCCGCGGGGCTCCCGTCCCGGGTGGCCAGCAGGTGCCGGATGCCCGCCTCGAGCATCACCCCGGCGGCCGTCGTGACCGCGGCGGACACGTCCACCGACACGATCTCGGTGGTCATCGCGTCCTCGACGATCGTGTCGTCGGGATCGAGACCCGCGGCGACCGCCGCCACCAGGTCGCGTTCGGAGACGACGCCGAGTGCCGAGCGCCGGCGCACGACGAGCAGGACGCCGATCTCGTCGGCGGCCAGGTCACGGGCGGCGTCGCGCAGGCTCCGGTCCCACTCGACCTCGCTGACCGGGGACCGCAGGACACTGCGCACCGGCACCGGGCCACGGGGCGGACCCGTCGTCGTGGCGCTCACCGGGCACCGTCCGCGCGCACGACGGCCAGCGGGCACGGCAGCTCGTAGAGCAGCGCCTGGCTCGTCGAACCGTGCAGCAGCCCGGTCAGCCCGGCCCGCCCCGCCGACCCGACGACCAGCAGCTGCGCGATGCCCGCCCGGGCCAGCAGCGCCGCCCGCGCGGGACCGTGCGCCACGATCCGGCGGACGGGGACGTCGGGGTACTTCTCGGCCCAGCCGGCGAGGGCCTCGGCCAGTACGCGTTCCTGCGCCTGCTCCGCCTCGACGCGGTCGAACCCGCCCGCGCGGTCGTCCACCCGATCACCGGCCGCGTCCTGCCAGGCGTGCACGGCGACGAGCGCGGTCCCCGCGGCCGCGGCGTGGTCGAAGGCGAAGGCGAGGGCGGCCCCGCCGAGCTCGGAGCCGTCCACCCCGACCACCACCGCACCGGCGGTCCGGGCGGGACCGCGGCGAGGAGGGACGGCCACCACCGGGCAGGGCGACAACACCGTCAGGGCCGCGGCCGTGCTCCACCCGAACGCCTCCAGGGGCTCACCGGTGTGCGGGGCCAGTACCAACATCACGGCGTCGCGGCTCTGGTCCCGCAGGACCGCGACCGGGTCCCCGGTCAGTACCCGGCTCTGTACCTCCACCGCGGGCGCGACGAGCCGGGCGTGCTCGGCCGCCGCGCTCACGGCGTCCGCTCCGGCCCGGTCGAACCGCCGCCCCTGCGCGTGCAGCAGGCGCAGCGGGAGGTGCCGGCTCCCGGCGGCTTCCGCAGCCCAGGTGACCGCGGCGCGGTCGCGCGGTGAGCCGTCGACGCCGACGGCGAGGAAGGATCGGGGTGCACTCATGGTCTCCTCCGTGTGGTCCGGTGTGGTCCGGTGGTGTGGTCACCGGACGCGGCCGCCGCGTTCACTGCCGCGCGCGCCCGGTCCAGACCGGTTCCACGCACGCCCAGTCCTCCTCCCACGCCCGCGCGAAACGCCGGCCGGTCCACCGGTAGAGCCCGGCGCCGAGCCCCAGGACCGTCGCCCCGGCCGTGATCGCGACGAGGACACCGGCGATGACCGCCGCAGCGACCGCGTCGGCCGCGGTGACCGGTGCCGGCACCAGCCGGTCGTCGGCCGTCGTCCAGACCCGGACCCGGTCGCCCGCGTCGCCGGGAGGCTCCGTGCGGGTGGTGCCGGTGCGCGGGAGGCCGTCGTGACCGGTCCACCGGACCGTGGCCGGGTAGGGCTGTCCGGAGACGCGGCTCCCGCTCGCCGCGATGTCGTACACCAGCACCGCGTCGGTCGCCGTCCGCTGCCGGGCCTCGGCCCGCGCCCGGTCGGTCGTCGCCCCGTGCACGCTCGTGACGACCGCCCAGCACCCGGCCGCCGACAGCACGAGCAGGACGGCCAGCAGTACGGTGCCGGCGTCCTCCAGACGCTGGGCGCGCCGCCGTGTCCGGTCCGCTGTGGACACCGTGCGCAGGCCCTCCGCCATCGGGCCACCTCCCCGTGTCGTCCCCACGAACAGCGTGGTCCGGCGGGGAGCACACCGGGCAGGGCCGGGCCGCCCGTCCCGGCGGGGCATCGGTCATGGCCGGTACGGGACCTTCGGTACTGCTCCGTGCCGGGCGCGACGGACACCGTGGTGGCACGGCCCCGCGGGGCGGCACCACGAGGAGGACCCCATGATCTCGACCATCGACGGGCTCCCGCCGGGCATCGACGGCGTCCGCGTGTCCGGCACCGTGACCCGTGCCGACTACGACGACGTCGTCGCACCGCTGGTCGCGGCGGCGGCGGCCACCGGTCGACGGCTGCGGGTGGTCGCGGTGCTCGACAGCTCCTTCACCGGCATCACCCCCGACGCGGTGTGGGAGGACCTCGAGCTCGGCATGCGCGCGCTGCCGCTGTTCGACGGGTGCGCGGTCGTCAGCGACCGGGAGTCCGTCCGGATCGCCTGCCGCGTCGCGGCCGTCGTGGCGCCGTACTCGCTGGCGGTGTTCCCCGAGGCGCAGCAGGACAGCGCCGTGAGCTGGCTGGTGGGGCTGCCGGCCGCCGGGTTCGCGATCGACCTGCGCCCGGACGACGGCATCGCGGTCGTGCGCGTCGACCGCCCGCTGCGGGCCGCCGACTTCGACCGGCTGACCCGGGAGATCGAGTCCTGGAGCGCCGCCCACGGTGAGCTCGGCGGGCTGGTGCTGGTGGCGCCCTCGTTCCCGGGCTGGGAGAACGTCGAGGGCATGGTCCGGCACGTCACGTTCCTGCTCGAGGAGCACCGGCGCGTGCACCGGATCGCGCTCGCCGTCGACGGACTGCTCCCCACCGTGGCCCCGGCCCTGGCCGGAGCGGTGCTGCACCCGGCCGTGAAGCACTTCGCCCACCGCGACGTCGAGGCCGCGATCGCCTGGGCGGCTGCCGGCAAGCCGGCCGCGGTGGAGTCCTGACACCCGGTGAGCACCGAGCCGGCCGGGATCCGGGAGACCCACACCGGTCTGGTCGTTCTCGCCGGGGACCGGGCGTACAAGGTCAAGAAGGCGGTGCGGACGCCGTACTGCGACTTCGGCAGTGCCGCGCTCCGGCGGCGGGCGCTGGCCCGCGAGCTGGAGCTCAACCGGCGCTTCGCACCCGACGTCTACCTGGGTCTCGGGAGCTTCCGGTCACCGGACGGCGCCACCGCGGAGCCCGTCCTGGTCATGCGGCGGATGCCGGCGGACCGGAGCCTGACCGCGGCGCTGTCGTGCGCCGGCCCGGACGAGCGCGACGAGCTGGTCCGCTCGGTGGCCCGCGCGGTGGCCGACGCCCACCGGCGCGCACCGCGCGGCGATCCCGGCCGGGCCGGGCCGGCGGCGCTCGCGGCGCGCTGGTCGGCCAACCTCACCGAGCTCGGCGAGCTCACCGCCGACCGGGCGGTGCAGGACCGGCTGGCCCCGATGCGGACGCTGGCCCGGGACTACCTGGCCGGGCGCACCGAGCTGTTCGGGCTCCGCGAGACCCGGGTGGTCGACGGGCACGGGGACCTGCTCGCCGACGACGTGTACTGCCTCGACGACGGTCCGCGGCTGCTGGACTGCCTCGACTTCGACGACGACCTGCGCCAGGTCGACGTGCTCGACGACGTGGCGACCCTGGCGATGGACCTCGACCACCACGGCATGCCCGGGGCGGCCCGGGCACTCGTCGACGGGTACCGGCGGTTCACCGGCGACGACGCACCGGACTCGCTGCTCCACCACTTCGTGGCCTACCGGGCGGTCGTCCGCGCCAAGGTCGCCGCGCTGCGGGGCCGCCAGGGCGCCGCCGGCGCGGCCGCCGAGGTCGACGCGCTGTCGGCGCTCGGGCTGCGCGGGCTGCAGGCGGGTGCGGTGCGGCTGGCCCTGGTCGGTGGGCCGCCCGGCAGCGGCAAGACCACCCTCGCCGGGGCGCTGGCCGCGGCGACCGGCGCCCGGCTGCTGTCGAGCGACCTGATCCGCGACGACCTCGACCGCGGCCGTCCCGGCGACGGTGCCCGCCCGGGCAGCGGCACCGGCGGCAACGGCACCGGGGGCGGCGGCACCGGGGGCGGCGGCACCGGGGGCTACGGCACCGGCCGGTACACACCCGAGCGGGTCGCAGCGGTCTACACCGCCCTGCTCGATGCGGCCGGTCCGCTGCTGGGGCGGGGTGAGTCGGTGGTCCTCGACGCGTCGTGGACCACCGCGGAGCGCCGGCTCGCCGCCCGGGCGCTCGCCGCGCGGCACCACGCCGTCTGCGTGGAGCTGCGGTGCGCGGTGGACCCCCGCACCGCCGACGCCCGGATCGCGGCCCGCGGGCCGTCGCCGTCGGACGCCGACGCCGCGGTCGCCGCCCGGATGCGGGCCGCCGCCGCCCCGTGGCCGGAGGCGGTCCGGATCGACACCGCGGGCGGCCCCGGCGCCGCGTCCGGAGCGGCCCTGTCGGCAGCCCTGTCGGCATGGTCCGCGGGCGTCGGGTGCTGAGGGGCCGCGGGGCGGGACACCTCGACCCGGTGGCCGGGGCGCTCAGCCGCGCAGCCGTATCCGGGCGTCGACCGCCGTCGCCCCCACCCCGCCCCGGCCGTCGGGTCGCAGGACCAGCGGGTTGATCTCCGCCTCCACCATCCGCGGCACGGTCCGCACCAGCCAGCCCCACCGCAGCAGCACGTCGCGGACCGCGGAGCGGCCCTGCGCGGCCAGCCGCGGCCCGAGCGCGGAGTCGGCGACGGCGCCGTCGGCGTCGTCGGGGGAGGCGACGGCGAGCAGGTGGCTCCGTCCGCCGACCGCGTCGGTGGCGCTCCCCCCGGGGCCCACCGTGAGCACCGGTCCGACGACGGCGTCGACGGTCGCCCCGACCAGGACCTCGTCGCCGCCGGACACCATGGGCTGGACCAGGACACCGCGCAGGGTGTCGCCGAACCGGGCCGCGAACCGCCCGACCGCCGCGCGGACCCCGTCCGCGGAGTCCACGTCCAGCACGACACCGCCGGCCGCGGCCTTGTGCAGCAGACCGGTGGCCTCGGCCTTGAGCGCGACCGGTCCCCCGGCGGCCCGCCACCGCTGCACCGCCCCGTCCGCGGTGCGCACCCGCGCCACCGGCGCCGCGGGGATCCCCGCGGCGCCGAGCAGCTCCAGGACCCCGAGCGGGTCGAGCCAGCCCTCGCCGGCCCCCGCGACGGCGGCGTGGGCCCGGGTGGCGTCGGTCCGGAGCAGGGCCGGGACCGGGTCCGCGGCGTGCCGGAGCCAGTGTCCGCGGCGCACCCCGGCAGCGACCGCCGCGGCGGCGGAGGTCACGTCGTCGTGCACCGGGACCCGGTCACGCGGGCGGGAGCCGCCCGGCGCCACGACCACGACCGGCACGGGCTCCCCCGCGGCGTCGCCGATCTCCGCGAGCGGGTCCCCCAGGTCCGTGGGCACCCCGGTGACGACCACGGCGTCCACCCCCGGGTCGTGCGCGACGACGGTGACGGCGCGGGCGAAGGCCCGGGCCCCGACCACGGCGGTCGTGTCGACCGGGCCGCCGACGGCCGCGGTCGCCGGCAGGATGCCGGCCAGCGCGAACCGGGTGCCGGCCTCCATCCGGGCCACCTGCAGCCCGGCGTCGGTGCACGCGTCGGCGGCGAGCACGCCCAGGCCGCCGGCGTTGCTGACGATCCCGACCCGGGGCCCCGCGGGCAGCGGCGCGCTCTGCAGGGTGGCGAGCATCTGGACGGCCTCGCGCGGGTCGCGGGCGAGCAGCAGCCCGGCCTGCCGGTACAGCGCGTCGCGGGCGGTGCGCGGGGTCGCCGTGGACGCGGTGTGCGACGCCGCGGCCCGCCGCCCGGCGTCGCTGCTCCCCGACGGGATCACCACGACCGGCATCGTGCGCGCGGCCCGCCGCGCGACGGCGGCGAACTCGTGCGGACGCCGGGCGGACTCCAGGTAGAGCACGGCGCCCCGGGTGCGGCCGTCGTGCGCCCACCAGGCGAGCAGGTCGTCGGCCGCGACGTCCAGGGCGTCGCCGGTGCTGACCAGCGAGCTGATCCCGAGTCCCGCGGCGGCCAGCTCGTGGCCCAGCGCGACGGCGATCCCGCCGGACTGGGCGGCCACGCCGATCTCCCCCGCCGGGGCGGTGGTGGCGAACGTGGCGTCGAGGGCGACCCCGGGGGCGGTGTCGACCAGGCCCAAACAGTTGGGGCCCACGAGGCGCATCCGGTGGTGCGCGCAGACCGCGGCGAGCCGGCCGGCGTCGGCGCCGGTGACGCCGGAGGTGAGCACGAGCAGCGCGCCGACCCCGGCCCGGCCGCAGTCCTCGGCGACCGGCACGACGGCGTCGGCCGGGACGCAGAGGACGGCCAGGTCCGGCACGGTGCCGAGCTCGCCGACGGTGCCCGCCCACGGCAGGTCCGGGGCCGGCGTACCGCGCGGGTTCACCACCGCGAGCGGCCCGCTGAACCCGCCGCGCCGGATCCGGTCCAGCACGGCCCGGCCGACCGTGCCCGGCCGGCGCGAGGCCCCGACGACCGCGACCGAGGCCGGGGCGAGCACCGGGGTCAGCGAGATCGCCGACGCCGCGGAGACCCGGGACCAGTGCGGGTCGTCCGACAGCGGGGTGGGGTCGCCCGTCTCCAGCCGGACGTGGGTGACGGGCCCGTCCGGACGGGTCCGCAGCGGGCGCCCGAGGTCGGTCAGCACCCGCATCATGGGGGCGTTGTCGGAGGCCACCTCCCCGGTCAGCGTGGCGAGACCGGCCGCGGTCGCGGCCCCGGCGAGTGCCTCCATCAGCAGGGTCCCGGCACCGCGGTGGCGCGCCGCGGGCGCGACCAGGACGGCGAACTCGGCGGTGGAGCCGTCCGGGACGGGCACGTAGTGGGCGACGCCGAGCAGCTCCCCCGCCTCGAACACGCCCACCGCGTGACCGGTCGGGGCGAGCACCGAGCGGGCGGTCCGCCGCGGGTCGGGGGCCGAGGCGGACAGGTAGCGGAAGTGCCGGTCGGTCGTGTCGAGACCGGTGTGCAGGGCGGTCACCGCAGGCAGGTCGGACCGGTCCAGCGGCCGGACGACGGCCCTGCGGCCGTCACCCAGCAGGACGTCGTGACCGCGGCCGGCGACGGGCTCCGACGGATCCCCCGACCGGGTCGTCGCCGACGCGGGGACGCCCATCAGAACTCCATCACGAGCCGGGCCGGGACCCGCCCGGCGAGGAGGTCGTCGACGGCGGCGTTGACGTCGTCGAGCTTGCGGGTCTCGGTGACCACCCGGGTGCGGCCGCGGGCGTGCAGGTCGAACACCTCGGCCAGCTCCTCGCGGGTACCCACGATCGACCCGAGCACGGTCAGCCCGCCCAGCACGAGGTCGAAGATCGGCACGGCCAGCGTGCCGTCGGCGGGCAGCGCGACGCACACGAGCCTGCCGCCGCGCCGCAGCGAGCGCAGCGCCTGCCCGAAGGAGTCCGGCGAGGGGGCCAGCGCGACGGCGACGTCGAGCCCGCCCAGGTCGTGGATCGCCTCGACGGGGTCGGTCGTGCGGGCGTCCACCACGGCGTCGGCGCCCAGCCCGGTCGCCAGTGCGAGCTTGGCGTCCTCGACGTCGACGCCGACGACCGAGGCGCCGACCAGCCGGGCGTACTGGACGGCCAGGTGGCCCAGGCCGCCGATGCCGAACACCCCGACCCGTTCGTCGGGGGCGACCCGCGCGTTGCGGATCGCCGCGTAGGTGGTGACCCCGGCGCAGGTCAGCGGAGCGGCTTCGACCGGGGGGATGTCGTCGGGCACCGGCACGGCGAAGCGCTCGTCGACCACCGCGTACTCGGCCCACGCGCCGTCCACCGAGTAGCCGCTGTTGGTCTGGCTCTCGCACAGCGTCTCCCGGCCGCTGACGCAGTAGCGGCACCGGCCGCAGGCCGACCCGAGCCACGGGATCGCGACCCGTCGCCCGATCGTCCGGTGGTGGGGACCGTGCACCGACTCCACGACGGTGCCGATCCCCTCGTGCCCGGGGACGAACGGCGGGCGGGGCTTCACCGGCCAGTCCCCGCGCGCGGCGTGGACGTCGGTGTGGCAGATGCCGCTGGCCTCCATCCGGACCAGGACCTGCCCGGGGCCGGGGACCGGCACCGGGATCTCCCGGATCTCCAGGGGCGCTCCCAGTGCGGGGACGACGGCGGCGCGCATCGTGTTCACGGCTGCTCCTCGGTCACCGGCGGCGGGCCGGTGGGGCTGCGGCGGAGAGAACTGAGGTCGCGGCCGACGCTAGGTACGGCGCCGGCCGCGGAGCAGGGCCGGAGGGCGCCCGGCGGGCGGGACCTTCGGCGACGGCGGTGACCGCCGCGACGTGCAGATCCTCGGGCCGCGGGCACCGGGCCGACCGTCCCTGGTCGCGCCCCCGCCCGCGGGCCACCGTGGGGGCGTCCTGGACACACGAGGGAGGACGTCCGATGAGCAGCACGATCACGCGCCGGGCCGGGGCACTGCCCGGCGCACTCACCGAGATGGAACGGATGGTCGACGACTGGTTCCGCGCGTTCCCCGTGCGGCGCCCGGTGTACGCCGGCCGGCTGCGCGAGGAGGCGGCGATCCGCGTCGACGAGTTCGTCGAGGACGGGTCGCTGGTCATCCGGGCCGAGCTGCCCGGGGTCGACCCCGCCGCCGACGTCTCGGTCACCGTGGCCGACGGCCTGCTGACCGTACGGGCGGAGCGGGGCGGCGAGGAGGAGCGGTCCGAGGACGGCTACCGGAGGCGCGAGCTGTGGCGCGGCACCATGTCGCGCGTGCTCCAGCTGCCCGAGGGTGTCATCGCCGACGACATCGCGGCGAGCTACACCGACGGCATCCTGGAGATCAGGGTGCCGATGCCCGAACCGCCCGCACCGGCCGAGGCCACGATGATCCCGATCAGTACCGGCTGACCCCGGAGCGGTCACGGCACGGCGGCCGGGGCCGGGTCCACGACCCGGTCCCGGCCGCCGTCACCCCTGCGGGAGGGGACCGGGGGCGGCGTCGCCGGCGGTCAGCCGGTGGAACGTCGCCGGCTCCGGCGCCGGGTCCCGTCGTCGCGACGCCCGCCCGGCCCGCACGACCGGGCACCCGGCGGGCGGGCGCGCGGGCCACGCCGCGTACCGGGCCAGCACGACGAGCCCGGCGGTCCTCGCCTCGTCCCTCAGCACCCGGTCCCAGCCGTCCCTGCGCAGCTCGGCCTCGAGGTCCACCTCGCCGGTCTCGACGGCGACCTCGTCGGTGACCGCGTCGAGCAGCCGCCGCGCCATCTCCGTCCGGGCGGCCCCGGTCGGCGGACCGCCGACCGTCCGGCGTGGCGGCGGGACCACGACGACCAGCCGCAGGTCCCGCCCCGACCGGCGGGCGACGTCGGCGGCCCAGCGGACGTCGTCCGGGTCCAGCTCGTCGCGGCCGACGACCACGACCGGTCCCCGCCGCGGACCCGCCGCCGCCGTCATCGCGTCCTCCCGGCCGCGCACCGGTCCACCGACCGCACCCCCTCCCCTGCGCCCCTGCCGGACGCCGGGTCGTCGCCGGGTCACGGCCCGGCCACCGGTGGTGCGGGGTGCCGTGCGGTGGGCCCCCGCGCCCGCCGCACGGCCCGGTACGCCTCGTCGGTCCCCCAGACGAGCAGGGGCATCGGCAGGAGGCAGGCGAACACCCACGCCGGGGGCGGCGTGGTCCCGAGCAGGGAGTTCGCCACCGGCAGGAAGATCGCGGCCGCCGCGAAGGCGAGCTCGGCGGCGAGGGCACCGAGCAGCAGCCGGTTCGTCGTGACGCCCACCGACCGCAGCGACGCGCGCCGGGTGCGGGCGGCGAACGCCGTGCCGACCTGGCAGGCGACGATCGCTGCGAAGGTCGCGGTGGTGGCCTGCCGGTAGGTGGTGTGCAGCGGCGATCCGGGACCGGTCGCGGCACCGGGCGTCCACCCGCCCCGCACGAGGACGGCCAGGAACAGCCCGGTCGCGAGCACGGCCGCCACCGGGCCCATCAGGCCCCAGGCCCGCAGGAGCATCTCGCCGGTGATGACGTTCTCGCGCCGCGGGCGCGGTGGCCGGTCCATCAGTCCGGGCTCGGCGGGCTCGCGGCTCAGGGCCAGCGCGGGCAGCAGGTCGGTGCCGAGGTCGATCGCGAGTATCTGCAGCACGCCGATCGGCAGCGGGACCAGCCCACCGGAGAGCGCGAACGCCAGGAACGGCACGAGCTCGGGCAGCAGGTGGCCGAAGATGTAGACGACGAACTTGCGCACGTTGTCATAGACCCGCCTGCCCTCCTCGACCCCGGCGACGACGGTCGCGAAGTCGTCGTCGGTCAGCACCAGCGTCGCGGCCTCGCGGGCCACCTCGGTCCCGGACCGGCCCATGGCGACGCCGATGTCGGCGTGCCGCAGTGCGGGCGCGTCGTTCACCCCGTCCCCGGTCATCGCCACCACCTGGCCGCGGGCACGCAGCGCGTCGGCGATGCGCAGCTTGGCCTCCGGCGCGGCACGCGCCACCACCACCTCGCCGGAGGCGGCGAAGAACCGCTCCAGCTCGGGCTCGGTCATGGCGTCCAGGACCGGGCCGTCCACGACCCGGTCGGCGCCGATGCCCACCCGGCGGGCGATCTCGGCGGCCGTGCGCCCGTCGTCGCCGCTGACGACGTGCACCCGGATGCCCGCGTGGTGGCACGACGCGACGGCGGCGGGCGCCTCCGGGCGGGGCGGGTCCAGCAGGCCGACGAGCCCGAGCAGGGTCAGGCCGCTCTCCGCGGCGTCACGCGCGGCGGGGTCGGCGGCGGCGGGGTCGGCGGCGGCGGGGTCGCGGCGGGCCACGGCGAGGACCCGCAGACCCCGCCCGGCCATGTCGGCGACCGCCTCCTCGACCGCGGCCCGCCGGTCGGCGGGCAGCACGCAGCGCGCCAGCACCGGACCGGGGGCGCCCTTGACGTGCAGCACCGGCCCGTCCGGGCCGGGGTCCAGGGTGGACATCAGCATCCGGTGCGGGTCGAAGGCGTGGAGGACCAGCCGTTCGGCGTCGCGCACCCCGGCGTCCACGCCGGCACCGGCGGCCGCGGCCCCCTCCAGCAGGGCGAGCTCGGTCGGGTCCCCCGCGCCGGTCCGCGGGTCGGCCGTGCTGCAGCGCGCCAGCGTCGTCCAGAACGCGGGCCCGGGCGGCGCGGACGTGGGGCCCGGGCCGCGGACGTCGACCACCCGCATGGTGCCGGTCGTGAGCGTGCCGGTCTTGTCCGTGCAGATCACCGTGGTCGAGCCGAGGGTCTCCACCGCGGAGAGTCGTTTCACCAGCGCACCGCGGTCGGCCATGGCGCGGACCCCCACGGCCAGCGCCAGGGTGATCGTCGGCAGCAGCCCCTCGGGCACGTTCGCCACGATCAGGCCGACGGCCAGCACCAGGGCCTCGGTGAGCGAGAGCCCGGCCACCACGCCGAGCGGCACGAAGGCGACACCGACCCCGACGGCGACCGCCGCGATCAGCCGGGCGACACGGCGGACCTGCCGTTCGAGCGGGCTCTCGTCGGTCGGCCGGGTTCCGGCGAGCGCCGCGATGCGGCCGATCTCGGTGTGCGCCCCGGTGGCGTGCACGACGGCCTCGGCCGCGCCGGCGACGCACCCGGTCCCGCTGAACACCAGGACCGGCGAGTCCAGCGCACTCGCCGCGGTGTCGGGTGCCGAGGCGTCGCGGACGACGGGGACCGACTCCCCGGTCAGCGCCGACGCGTCGACCTGCAGGCCGCCCGACAGCAGCCGGGCGTCGGCGGGCACCCGGTCGCCCTCGGCCAGCAGCAGCACGTCACCGGGAACGAGCTCGGCGGCGGGGACGCTGCGCACCGTCCCGTCGCGGCGGACCCGGGCGTGCGGGGGCAGGTAGCGGCCCAGTGCCTCGACGGCCCGGCCGGCGTGGCGCTCCTGGAGGAACGCGAACCCGGCGTTGAGCACGACCACCACCAGGATCGCCGTGCCCAGCTGAGCGGTGCCGGCGGCGACGGCGAGGGCCGCCGCCACCAGCAGCAGCACCGCCAGCGGGTGGGTCAGCTGCCGTCGCAGCGCCCGCCAGGTCGACCGGCTCCCCGCCCGGGCCGGTGTGTTCGGCCCGAACCGGGCGAGCCGCCGCGCCGCATCACGCCCGGAGAGCCCGGCCGGTCCGGAGCGCAGGTCCCGCAGCAGCCGGGCCGCGGGCTCCCGGGGGTCCGGGACACCCCCTGCGGGCGGGTCGTCGGCGGGTCCGCCGGTCCCGGGGACGGGGCCGGCCGGCCGGTGCCGGGTGTCGGTCACCGGGAAGCGTCCGAGGCCGCCCCCGCTCCCGTCGCGCCGAGCAGGACCGCCGCCCGGCGCGGGGTGACCACGACGACCGGGCAGCCGGCCCGGCGGACGCACGCGGCGCTGACCGAGCCCAGCACGGCACGGCCCAGCGGTCCGTGCCCGTGGCTGCCCACGACGAGCATCGCCGCCTCCGCCGACTGCGCCACGAGCTCACCGACGACGACGCCCTCGATGAGCTCGCCCTCCACCCGCACCCCCTCGGGGACCGGGATCTCCGCCAGGTCGTTCTCCAGCGCACGTTCCTCGTCGTCACGGACGACCGACCCCACCACGAACACCGGCGCCGGCGGCGCGAACAGCGGCGCCGGGTCCCACACCCGCACCGCCCGTACCCACCGGCCGCTGCGGGCGGCCTCGGCGACCGCCCAGGCGAGCGCCGCCCGGCCGCCCTGCGACCCGTCGGTGCCGACGACGATCTCGTCGTCCCGCACCGTCCTCTCCTGCTCCATGACGCCCTCCTCGTGACGAGGGGCCCAGCGTCCGCGCCCCGGGCCGGGCGCCGCGCCGGGCGAACGTCCCGCGGAACCGGGGCCGTCCGGTCCCGCCGCGCCCGGCGTGGCCACGCGGGACCAACGGCCCGCCGGTCGCGGGGCCTTCGCGGGTGGGCCCGGCCGCCGTCCCCCGGCAGGGTCGCCGAGGACCTCCGCAGCCTCCCGGCACGCCGGCGACGCCCGCCGGGGCCGTGCTCCCGGCGGCCGTGACCGACGACCCGAGGAGAAGCCGTGCACGTACAGATCGTGGTGGAGTCGCTGTTCGGCACCACGCGCGCCGTGGCCGAGGCCGTCGCCGACGGCCTGCTCGCCCGGGGGTGCGACGTCGACGTCGACCCGCCCGGCCCCTCGACACCGCTGCGGCCAGGTGAGCTGCTCGTGGTGCTCGGTCCGACGCACGCGTTCGGCATGACCCGGCCCGCGACGCGCGAGGACGCCGTCCGGCAGGGCGCCACCGCTCCCCCGTCGGACGGGATCCGTGAGTGGCTCGACCGGTTGCCCGACGCCGGCCCGGACGCACCGGCGACCGTCTGCGCGGACACCCGGGTCTCGCGGTGGGTGCCGGGGTCGGCGGCCCACGCCGCGGCGCGGGTGCTGGGTCGCCGCGGCTACCGTTCCGCAGGCGCCCCCCGGTCGTTCCTGGTGCGCGGCAACGGACCGCTGCGGCCCGGCGAGCTGGAGCGCGCCCGCGAGTGGGGCGCCGCGCTGCTGCCGGCGACGACCCGTGCGGACGGCGCCCGGTGAGCGGGCGGCCGGTGGTCGTCGGCGTCACCGGGGCGCCGTCGTCGCAGGCGGTGGCCCGGTGGGCGGCGCGAGAGGCCCTCGCGCGTCAGCGGGTGCTGCGGGTCGTGCACGCCGCGGACTACGACACCGGCGACGTCCCCGCCTGGCACCGGCACGCCCGCCTGGTGCTGTCGCGTGCGGCGGCGACCGCCCGCGGTGCCGCCCCCGGGGTGGTGCTGGAGACCGTGCTCGTCGAGCAGCCGCCCGTCGCTGCGCTGGAGGCCGAGGCTCTCGGCGCCGAGCTGCTGGTGCTCGGGGCGGTCGGCTCGGGGCACCCGGCGGACGGACCGGCCGATCCGGTCCTGCACCGGGTCCTCGACCGGGTGCGGGTGCCGGTCGCCGTCGTCCACGCCTCGACGGCCGAGGGCACCGGCCCGGTCGTGGTCGGCCTGGAGTACCCGCGCACCGACGCGGAGCTGCTGCACGACGCCCACGCCTGCGCCCGCCGCGGCGGCGGCGTGCTGCGGATCGTGCACGCGCTGCGCCCGGGGCACGGCTCCGCTCCGGCCGTCACCGCGGTGTTCGCCGAGCTCGCCCGGCACTGGGACGAGCGCTCGGACGCGGTGGACGTCGAGCTCGAGGTCGTCGACGACCGTCCGCTGCCGGCGCTGCTCCGGGCCGCCGAGCACGCCGGCCTGCTGGTCGTCGGGGCACGGCCGCACGTGGGCGGGCCGCTCCGGCGTTCCACCCCGGAGGAGCTGGCGTGTCTGGCCGCGTGCCCGGTCCTGGTGCGCCCCGTCGGGCCGGCACCCGGTCGCGACGCTCAGGGGGCCAGCACCGCGGACAGCGCGCGCCGGGGGGTGGCGGGCAGCTCGCGGTCGTCGGCCGGGTAGCCGAGCCGCACGATCAGCTGTGGGTGGGCGTCGACGTGCAGGACGTCGCGGGCGAGCACCGACCGCGTCGCGGACAGCTCGAGCGCCTGGCTCAGCGGCGTGGTCGCCAGGCCCGCGCGCACCGCGGTGAGCAGCACGGCGCTGGTCGCCTCGCCCGCCCGCAGCCGGTCCTCGGGTCCGTCGCGCCGGGTGCAGAGCACGGCGAGCACGCCCCCGCCGGCCGGTGCCGCCGCCGTCCCGGTCAGCCGACCGGCCGGGAAGGCCCGGTTCGGGCCGGTCCCCCGTGGGGCGGGCCGGGTCGGCCGTGCCGACGCGGGGATCCCGTCGTGCGCGCCGGCGTAGCGGTTCGTCCAGGTCATCAGCTCGGCCAGGTAACCGGGGCGGCAGCGCTGCTCGTCGGCCGCGCGCGCCAGGACGGCGTCGAGCCCGGCCCGCCGGGCCTGCCCGGACACGGGCAGCAGCAGCGCCCCGTGGCGTCGCGCGGCCGCCGTCACCGCCTCCAGCACGGACCCGGGCACCGGGCGGTCGTCGTAGCGCCGCCGGTCGGTGCGCCGGCGCGGCAGCGCGGGCCACAGGTCCGCCTCGGCGGCGTCGGCGGGACCGTCGACGGCCGTGACCACGGCGAGCAGGTCCGTGTCCTCCGGGTCGGGCAGGCGCACCGTGCGCACCGCCGTCCCGGCCGCGGCGAGTGCGACGTGCAGGTGGTGCAGGCAGGCCCCGCAGCTGACGAGCAGGTCGCGGCGGTCCGGGTCGGTCTCGTACAGCCGGCGCAGGGGGTCGGCGTACAGGGCGGCCCGCGCCGCGTCCACCCGCCAGCGCCAGGGCTGGCTGTTGTGCAGCGAGGGGGCCCGCAGGGCCCAGCCGACGGCGTCGAGCATCGTCGGGCCGGGCCCGTCCGGGCGGTCCGGGACGTCCATCGGGCCGGGGTCAGCGCGTGAGGTGCGCCCGCGTGCCGGTGGACTGCTCGATGTCGAACACCGTGGACTCGAACAGCCGGTGCTGCAGGTCGGCCAGTGCCCGGGCGACGGCCAGCTCCGCCCCGATCTCCGGGACCTCGCGGTCCTGCGGGTGCCGGTGGGCCTCGCCGGCGCCCACCAGCCGGGTGTCGTCGCGCGTGGTCAGCCGGGCGGTCGCCCGCGTCCGGCCCGGCTCCTCGCTGATGTCGATCGTGACCGTCCACTGCTCGGCGTAGCTCATCGGGGTCTCCTCCTCCACGGCCGGAACTCGAGGACCGGCCTCCACCACGGTGTCGGGACGCGGCCCCCGGGCCCAGGGCCGTGCGCCCCGCCCACGGAGGGCCACAGGCCCCGGCCCGGTTCCCCCTCCGGTGCCCCGGGCCGGGCGCGCAGCCGCACCGACCCCCCGGGACGCAGGACCCGCCGCGTCGCGCCGCACCGCACGGTGATCGGGTCGCCGGGGCCGCACGCCGCACGGACCAGCACCTCGCGGCCGCGCACCCGGACGTCGACCACCAGGTCGCGGTAGCGGATCTCGAAGGACAGCCGGCCGGAGTCGCGCGGCCAGTGCGGGTTGAACCACAGGGCGCCGTCGCGCACCTCGACCCCGGCGAAGCAGCGCTGGAGCAGGTCGACCGACCCGGCCATCGCGCCGAGGTGCACGCCCTCGGCGGTGGTGCCGCCCTGGACGTCGGCGAGGTCGCTGCGCACGGCGCGCCGGAAGTGGTCGAGGGCGTCCTCGCGGTGCGCGCGGGCCAGAACCCAGGCGTGCACCAGGGAGCTGAGCGTGGACCCGTGCACGGTGCGGGCGAGGTGGTGGTCGATCGTGCGCCGGACGGCGTCGGCCGGGAGCCGGTAGCCCAGGCCGTGCAGGAGCTCGCGCAGCTCGTCGGTGGACAGCAGGTAGAACAGCATGAGCACGTCGGCCTGCTTGGTGACCTGGTAGTCGTCCACCGACCGGCCCTCGGCCTCCAGGATGCGGTCCAGCCGCTGCAGGTCGCCGTAGCGGCGGCGGTAGTGCTCCCAGTCCAGCTCGGGCAGCGCGCTCGCGCCCTCGAACTGCTCCAGCACGCCGTCGGGGCGGATCGGGACGTAGGACCGCCGGGTGCGGTCCGCCCAGGACCGCAGCTCCCGGTCGGTGAGGCCGAGCTGTTCGAGCAGCTCGTCGCGGCGCCGGACCGGGATCAGGTCGAGGCACTCGCGGGCCCGCCGCCAGAGCCACACCGCCATCACCGTGGTGTAGGTGTTGTCGTCGACGCCGGGGCGGTCGGCACCCGGGTAGCGGGTGGAGAACTCGTCGGGCCCCATCACCCCGCGGATGCGGTAGCGGCCCCGCTCCGGGTCGAGCTCCGACAGCTCCGCGAGGTAGCGCGCCACCTCCAGCATCACCTCCGCGCCGTGCGCGGCCAGGAAGTCGCGGTCACCGGTCGCCTGCACGTAGTGCCACACGTTGTAGGCCACGGCCAGGCCGACGTGCTTCTGCAGGGCGCTGACGTCGGGCAGCCAGCGGCCCGACAGCGGGTTGAGGTGCAGGCTCTGGCTCTCCTCGCGGCCGTCGCTGCCGGACTGCCACGGGAACATGGCGCCCCGCCGGCCGGTCGCCCGGGCGGCCCGGCGGGCGGCGTCGAGCCGACGGACCCGGTAGTGCAGCAGGGCCCGGGTCACCTCGGGCATCCGCAGCGTCAGCACCGGCAGCACGAACAGCTCGTCCCAGAACACGTGGCCGCGGTAGGCCTCGCCGTGCAGGCCCCGTGCGGGCACACCGGCGTCGACGTCGAGGGCGTGCAGGGACACGGCCTGGAGCACGTGGAACAGCCCCAGCCGCAGGTCGCGCGCGGTGTCCGGGGCGTCGGGCACACCGGTGCCCGCCAGGTCGAAGCGGAACCGCCGCCACACGTGCCGCCAGCTCACGGCCTGCTCCTCGAGCAGCGCGGGGACGTCGGGGGCGTCGGCGAGCAGGTCGAGCGCGGTGGTCGCCGGGTCGGCGATGGCGACGTCGCGGGAGGTCACCAGCGTCACGACGGTGTCGACCCGGACGGCGGACCCGCGGGGCACGTCGAGCACGTGGTCGTACCCGACGGCGTCGCCGGTGCGCACCACGGACGCGGCGGCGCTGTCCGGCCGGACCCGGGTCCGGGCCGCGACCGCGATGCGGACGTCGGACCGGGAGGTGCGCGTCGTCAGCAGCACGGTCCCGGGCCGGGGTGCGTCGACCCGCTCGGTGTGCAGGTGGTGCGCGGCCAGGCCGCGGTACCGGGCGACGCCGGTGTTGCCGACCGCCCCGTCGATCCGGGAGCGGACGCGCAGCCGCCCCGACCAGTTCTCCGCGACGACGGTGGTCTCGGTCGCGGCGACGTGTCTGCGGGTGCGGTGGACCAGGCGCCGCTCGTGCAGCGCGGTGCGCCTGCCCTCGGCGTCGACGTAGCGGACGAGCCGGGTCAGCACGCCGTGGCGCAGGTCGAGCAGGGCCCGGTTCTCCAGCAGCGCGGCGGGGCCGAACGGGTCGACGTCGGTCCCGTCCGGTCCGGCCCGCAGCCACGTCCAGTCCGGCAGGGCGACCATGCTCTCGTTCTCCACGACCCGGTCGCCGAGGGTGTCGACGAGCCGGTTGTAGACGCCCGCGGCGTAGGTGCCCGGGTAGTGCGGTCCGCCGGCGGAGGCCGCGGCGGCCGCCCCGCGGACCGCCTGGTAGCCGTTGCCGAGCGTGCACAGCGCCTCCCGCCGGCCCTCGTCGGCCGGGTCGAAGCCGTGGAAGCAGACCGACCAGCCGTCGCCCGTCGGCGCGCAGGCGGGGCAGTCGGTCGCCACCGGCGACTCAGTGCGCACCGCGGCGCGCGGCGTCGAGGAGCACCCGTCGTTCGGCCGCGCCGAGCGCCCGCCGCACCGCGCCGACGGCGTCCGGGTCGACCGAGACCGCCGTGATCCCTGCCTCGACGAGGTGCCGGACGAACGCGGGGTCGCGGCTGGGTGCCTGGCCGCACAGCGAGCTGGGCACGCCCGACAGGGCCGCGAGCTCCACGATCGCCGTGATCGCGGCCAGCACCGCCGGGTCCGACTCGTCGTAGAGCTCGGCGAGCCGCTCGGAGTCCCGGTCGACGCCGAGGACCAGCTGGGTGAGGTCGTTGCTGCCGATCGACACGCCGTCGATCCCTGCCGCGACGTACTCGGGCAGCCAGTGCACGACCGACGGCACCTCGGCGGTCAGCCACCGCTGCAGGAGCCGGTCGCGGCCCGTCTCGGCGCCGTCGACGAGGTCGAGCACCGCGGCGAGCTCCCAGCGGGTCCGCACGAACGGCAGCATGAGGTGGACGTTCGGGCAGCGCTCCCTGACCCGGGCGAGCATCCGCAGCTCGAGCCGGAACAGCTCCGGCTCCCGCAGGTAGCGGTAGGCGCCGCGGAAGCCGATCATCGGGTTCCGTTCGACCGGCTCGTGGTCGGCGCCGCCGGTGAGCAGGCGGAACTCGTTGCTGCGCAGGTCGGCCGCCCGGTAGAGGACCGGCCGTGGCCGGAACGCCTCGCCGACCTCCCCGACGGCCCCGGCCATCGCGGTGACGAACTCCTCGGCGTCGCCCGCGGCGATCATCGCGAGCGGGTGGCGGCCGCGCAGCGCGTCGGTCAGCGCGATCTCGGCGCGCAGCAGCCCGACGCCGTCGACGGGGAGGGCGGCGGCGCGCCGTGCCGCCTGCGGGGTCGCCACGTTCACGTGCACCTCGGTGGCGAGCGGCTCCGGCGGGGCCGCAGCGGCGTGGCGGGCGACGGCGGTCGTGGCCGGCCGGGCCGTGCCGGCCGACACCGTGCCGGCCGACACCGTGCCGGTGCCCCCGTCGACGGTGACCAGGCGGCCCGGGGTGATGTCGGCGGTGGCCGTCCGGCTGCCGACCACACAGGGGATGCCCAGCTCGCGGGCGACGATGGCGGCGTGGCAGGTGACGCCGCCGTGGTCGGTCACCACCGCGGCCGCGCGGCGCAGCGTCGGCAGCCAGTCCGGGTCGGTCCGCGGGGCGACGAGGACGTCGCCGGTCGTCAGCTGCGCCCCGTCCGCCGGTGAGGACAGGATCCGCGCGGGACCGCTGCGGCGACCCGGTCCCGCCGCGACGCCGGTGACGAGGACCTCGCCGGAGGCCGCCCGGCCCCCGGCGCCGTCGGTGCCGGTCCCGGCCGTGGTGGTCACCGGGCGGGCCTGCACCAGGTAGAGGGTGTCGCCCTCCAGTGCCCACTCGACGTCCTGCGGGACGCCGAAGTGCTCCTGCACCCGCTGGGCGAGCCGGGCGACCGTGGCCGCCTGTTCCGGGGTCAGGACGCGGGCCGACGCCCGGTCCGGGTCGAGGGCGACGGAGCGGTCGTGGCCGTCGGGGCCGGGTACGACGGCGTGGGACTGCACCCCGATGTGCTCGAACACCGGCTCCAGGCCGGGCAGCGCGAACACGGAGGTGTCGGGCTCGACGAGACCCCCGACCACGACCTCGCCCAGCCCCAGCGCGGCCTCGACGACGACCCGGTCGGTACGGCCGGTCACCGGGTCGGCGGTGAACGCCACCCCGGCGCAGTCGGACTCGACCATCCGCTGCACGACGACCGCGACCGCCGGTGGGCCCGTCAGACCGCGACCGGCGCGGTAGGCGAGCGCGCGCGGGGCGAACGCCGACGCCCAGCAGTCGGCGACGCGACGGTCGAGCTCGTCCTCGCCCCGGACGTGGGTGAAGCTGGAGTGGATGCCGGCGAAGGAGTGCGCCCCGCTGTCCTCACCGATCGCCGACGACCGGACCGCGACCGCCACCGGGCCGGACCCGTCCGCCAGTGCGGCGTAGGCGCGGTGGATCTCCTCGGCCAGCTCGGGCGGCGGGCCGGCGGCGCGGACGAGCTCCTGCAGGCGCGCGCAGTCCGGCCCCGGGTCGTCCCGGGACTCGCCGGCCCCCACCTGCGCCAGCAGCCGGTCGAAGCGCTCGTCCAGGGCGTCCAGCACCCCGCCCGCCCGCATCGCCTCGCGGTAGGCGGGAGCCGTCACCACGAATCCGGGCGGGACCGCGAACCCGGCCGCGATCAGGTCTCCGAGACCGGCGGCCTTGCCGCCGACGGTGGCCGCGTCGGCCCGGCCGAGCCCGGCGAGCGGCCGGACGCCCGGCCCGCCGGTCGCGCCGGGCGCGACCCGGGTGCCCTCAGCCGCGGTCACGGCTCGCCATCCCGGCGTGCTCACGCCAGCGCTCCTCGGACTGCAGGGAACCGCGCGCGACCTCGCGCAGCACGTCGTGGCGCGACAGCAGCCCCACGCAGCGCCCACCGGACTCGATCGGGAGCGCGCGCAGGCCGTTCTCCAACATCCGGGCCACGGTGAAGGCCAGGTCGTCGTCGGGACCGGCGGTGAACGGGTGGTGGGTCATCACCGCGGCGACGACCTCCTCCGGGTCGATCTCCCCCGGGTCGCCGCCGACCGGCACCCGGCCGGCCAGCAGGTCCGACTCGCTGACCACACCGACCACCCGGTCCTCGGCGTCGACCACCGGGGACGAGGCGTGCCCCCGGCCCACGAGCACGCGTGCCGCGACCGCGATCGGGGTGTCCGCCCGGACCGTGGTCACGCCGGTCCGCATGACGTCTCGGACGTGCATGGCTGCCTCCTCGTCTCGGTGCACGCGGGCACCGGCCCGCGGCCCACCGAGCGTCTCCGGCGGCACCCGGTCCGGCCAGGGCCGGAGTGCTCGGGGCACGGCACCACCGTCCCGACCGGCGTCCGGGACCAACGGCCCTGGCCGGACGCGGCGGGCGGGGGTGCGGTGGGCCCTCCGATCCGCCGAGCCGACCGGAGGAGCTCCGTGGCCCCGAGCTGTCCGACCCTGTTCCCGCACGCACCCGCCGCGGTCGTTCCCGCGGCCGTCGCCCGCCTCCGGCCCGAGTTCCCGGGACGGAGGGTCGTCGCCGTCGTCCGCCGGTCGCTGGCCGACCTCGCCGGGGCGCCCGTCCCGGCGCTGCCCGAGCTCGTGGAGCGGCTCGCGCGGCAGCGCCTGCTCGATGGGGAGGGCTGACCCTCCGGGCGCCCCGGCCGGTCCGCCGGCGACGTCCGCCGTCGTGCCGGACGGCTCCCGGGCGGGTGCCGTCCGGTACCCCGGCCGCGGGACCTACGGGCCTGGTGGCGCCGGGCCGGCGCTGGGCAGGGTCGCACCGTCGCCGGTCGCGGCGGCGGGGAGGCACAGCTCCCGGGACCCGGGCCGAGCGGAGGGGACGACGATGTTGAGCGAGGGCGAACGACGGCGGCTGGTCCGGATCGAACACGAGCTGACGGCGGAGGCCCCCCGGCTCGCCCGCCGGTTCCGGAACCCGTCGCGCCTGCGGGTGTGGCTGCTCCCGGCGGCGACGGCAGCGCTCGGGCTGGCCGCGGCGGTGGGTCTGCTGGCGCTCGGCCGGCCCGGCGACGCCCTCGTGCTCGGGGTCCTGGGCTGCTGGCCGGTGTACCGCCTGCTGGAGCGCCGACGGGTGTGGCACCGGCTGCGGACCCGGTTCCGGGACCGCTCGGGCGGCGGGGGCAGCACGTCGCGGAGCACCTGACGACCCGCCGGCCACCGGTGCCGCGGGCGGCCGGCGGGCCCCCGTGGACGGCGCGGTGGGCGTCGGCGGACCGGCCGGGCCGCGGGCGACCCGATCGCGTGCCCTCCGCCCCTGGGTCACCGGAGCGGGGCGGGACGACACTCGCAACCCGCGCCACCGGCACGGGACGCCCACGACGACGAAGGATCCGCGATGAACGACCATCTGCTCACCGCCGACACGCCCCGGACGGGTACCTACCGGGTGCGGGTGTCGGGGGTCTTCGACACCGCGGCCGGGGCGCACCTGCTGCGTCAGCTCGACGCGTGGGCCCGCGACAGGGACACCGTCGGGGGGACGACCCGGACCGTCGTCGCCGACCTCACCGGGGTCACGGCCGTCTCCGCCGCCGGGCTGAAGGCGATCCCGCACGCCGTGCGCACCGTGAGCCGGCGCGGGTGCGCCTTCACCGTGGTCGGCGCCGAGCACCTGCTCGGTCGCGTGCCCCCCGCCGCCCGCCCGTTGCTCCGGCCGTCCGAGGCCGTCCGGCTCCCCGAGCCGGTGACGTCCGGCGCCGGGAGCGCGCCGTGACCGGGCGAACGCCGCTCACCCGGCGGCGCCTGCTGGGTGTCGCGGCGGCCGCGGGGGTGGTCGGCGGGGTGGCCGCGTGCACGGGGATGCCGGTGTCCGGCTCCGGCCGTCCCGGGCCGGTGGCCGGGCTCCCCTTCGCCGATCCCCCGGAGCGAGTCGCGCGCGCCGGGGTCCTGTCCGGTGTGCTGAGGGCGACCCCGGGGGTGGACCTCGCCGGTGCCGCCGGTGCCGGCCTCGGCTACGACGGGACCTCCCCGGGCCCGACCCTGCGGCTGCGGCCCGGCGACGAGCTCGCGCTGCGCCTGGAGAACGGGCTCGACACCCCGACCAACCTGCACCTGCACGGGCTGCGGGTGCCGCCCGACCCGGGCGGTGACGACCCGTTCCGGATGGTCGGCCCCGGCGGGACCGCGGACTACCGGATCCGGGTGCCGCGCGACCATCCCGCCGGCACGTTCTGGTACCACCCGCACCACCACGGGACGGTGGCCGACCAGGTGTTCGCCGGTCTCGTCGGGGCGATCGTGGTCGAGGGCGGACCGGACCTGGGCACGGCGGAGGACCACGTCCTCGTCGTGACCGACACGACGGTGGGCGACGACGGCCGGGTCGCCGCGGCCGGTCCCATGGACCGGGTCGCCGGCCGGGAGGGCGAGCTCGTGCTGGTCAACGGGCTGCGGCGGCCGGTACTGGCCGGGGCGCCGCAGCGCTCCCAGCGGTGGCGGCTGGTCAACGCGACCTGCTCACGGGTGTTCGACGTGTCGCTCGACGGGCAGGACCTCGTCCACGTCGCGACCGACGGGGTGTTCCTGCCCCGTCCGGTCGTCCGCGACCGGGTGCGGCTCGCGCCGGGCAACCGTGCCGACGTCGTCGTGCGCCCCCCGGACGTCCCCGGCGACGTCGACCTGCTCGCCGCGGACGTCGACCGGGGCGGCATGGGAGGGATGGGCGGCACGGGCACGGGAGGGATGGGTGGCACGGGCACGGGAGGCATGGGCGGCACGGGTGGCACGACCGGCACCGGGCCCGTCGTGCTCGCCACGCTGCGCGTCACGGGGGCCGCGGCCCCGACCCCGCCGCCCCCGGCGGTGCTGCCCGCGCCGGTGGTGCCACCGGGGCCCCCGGACCGGACACGGGTGCTGACCCTGACCGCGCCGATGGGCGGCGGGGGCATGGGCTTCGGGATCGACGGTCGCGGGTTCGACCCGGCCCGTGACGACCTCGTCGTCGTCCCCGGGACCGTGGAGGAGTGGGTGGTCGAGAACCCGGGGACCATGCTGCACCCGCTGCACCTGCACACCTGGCCGATGACGGTGCTCGACGCCGCGGGCTCGGACGGCGCCGTGCGGGACGTCGTGACGGTGCCCGCCGGCGGCCGGGTGGTGCTGCGGGTGGCGTTCACCGGCGCGACCGGCCGGACCGTCCTGCACTGCCACGTCCTCGACCACGAGGACGCCGGGATGATGGCGACGGTCCGCGTCGGGGGCGCCGGGACCCCGTAGCGGGACCTTCGGCCGGGCGCCGACGGTCTTCCGGATCTGCCCGCGCACGCACGCCCCTGCGACGGTCGCCGGGACGGCGCCCCGAGGAGGACCACCCATGCTGCGGCTCATCGACGACCTGCCCGAGGGGACGGTGGGGGTGGCCGCGAGCGGGGTGGTGACCGTCGCCGACCTGGTGGACGGCCTGGCCCCGGTGCTGACCGCCGTCGCCGGTCCGGTGCCGCTGCTTCTGCAGGTCGCCGACACCACCGACACGGCGGTGCCCGGGGCGTCCGCGCCGCGGCGGGTCCCGCGGCTGGCCCGCGTCGGGTCCTGCGCCGTGCTGGCCGCGCCGGACACCCACGCGACCGCCCGCCGGATCGCGTCGTCGCTGCGGCCCGTGCGGGTGCGGGTGTTCGCACCGGAGGAGCGCGCCGCCGCCCTGACCTGGCTGACCGGCGGATCGGCCGGACCGGTCCGCGAGACCGCGCTGCTGCGCGCGTGAGCCCCGTGGCGGGTGACGTGTCCCCGGTCGCGCCACCGCCCCACCCGTGGGCGCAGGACGCGGTCGCGCTCGCGGAGCAGCTGGGGACCGACCCCGACGAGGGGCTCGGCGGGTCGGCGGTCGCCGACCGTGCGGTCGCGGACGCCGACCGGCCCTCCCCCGGGCTGGACCGCAGCCTCGCCGCCTCGGTCCTCGCCCAGCTGCGGGAGACCATGATCCTGGTGCTGCTGGGCGCGGCGGCGCTGAGCGTGGCCGTCGGCGACGCCGGCGACGCGGCCGTCATCGTGCTGGTCGTCGTCCTGAACACGACGGTCGGCGTCGCGCAGGAACGTCGGGCCACCGGGGCCGTGGCGGCGCTGCGGGCGCGGGCCGCACCGCGGGCGACGGTGGTCCGCGACGGGCGCCGTCACGAGGTGCCCGCGGCCGAGGTCGTCGTCGGTGACCTGCTCGTCCTGGGCCGGGGCGACGTGGTGGCCGCCGACGCCCGGCTGCTGACGGCCCACGAGCTGCAGGTCGACGAGTCCGCGCTGACCGGCGAGTCGCAGCCCTCGGACCGCCGGGCCGCCCCGGCCTGCGCGGAGGACACACCGGTGGCCGACCGGAGCACCGTGGTGCACGCCGGCACGCTCGTCGTGCGCGGGCGCGGGCGGGCGGTGGTCACCGCCGTCGGGCTGCGGACCGAGCTCGGCACGGTGGACGTGCTGCTGCAGCGCCGCCGGCCGCCGCCGACACCGCTGCAGCGCCGGCTCGCCCGGCTCGGCCGGGCGATCTCGCTCGGGGTGGTCGTGGCCTGCGTGCTGGTCGGCGTGGCGGGGCTGGCCCGGGGCGAGCCGTGGCCGCTGGTGGTGCTGACCGCGCTGAGCCTGGCCGTCGCGGCGATCCCCGAGTCGCTGCCCGCCGTCGTGGCGCTGGCGCTGGCCGGGGCGACCCGCCGCATGGCGCGGCTGGGCGTCATCGTGCGCACGCTGCCCGCGGTGGAGGCACTGGGCTCGGTGACCGTGCTGGCCGTCGACAAGACCGGGACGCTGACCACCGGACGGATCACCTGCACCGCGGTGTGGCATCCGGACACCGGTACGACGGAGCTGACCGGTCCGCTGCCCGCGGGACCGGCGCGGGCGGTGCTCGAGGCCGCGGTGCTGGGTGGCGACGCCGAGGAGGGCACGCCGGGGACCGAGGGCGCGGTGGCCCGGGCCGCGGTCGGCGCCGGGCTGGACCTGCGTGCGGTGCGGTCCCGCCGGCCGCGCACGGCGGTGCGCCCGTTCGACGCGCACCGGCGGTGCACCGTCAGCCGCCACGACGGCCCGGACGGCCCGCTGGAGGTCGTCGTCGGGGCCCCCGAGGTCGTGCTGCCCGGACGTGCCGACGCCGCGGCCGTCGTCGAGGCCTGGGCGCGGGCCGGGGCGCGGGTCCTGGCGGTGCGCGCAGGGCGGCGGGAGACCGGGCTGCTGCGCCTCGACGATCCGGTCCGCGACGACGCCGCGGCCGCGGTCGGCGCGGCCCGCACCGCGGGCGTCCGCACCATGATGATCACCGGTGACCATCCGGCGACGGCCGCCGCGGTGGCCGCCGCCGTCGGTCTGGACACCGGGGAGCGCGACGGCCTGCCCGCCGTGCACGCCCGTGCGGACCCCGGCACGAAGCTGGCGCTCGTCGAGTCGCTGCGCGCGGCCGGCGAGATCGTCGCCATGACCGGCGACGGCGTCAACGACGCCCCGGCGCTGCGGGTCGCCGACGTCGGCGTCGCGATGGGCGGGCGCGGCACGGAGGTGGCCAAGGAGGCCGCCGACGTCGTGCTGGGCGACGACGGGCTGGGCCGGATCGTGGCCGCCGTCGCCGAGGGCCGCCGGGTCGCCGACAACGTGCGCCGCTTCGTCCGCTACGGCCTGGCGGGCGGCCTCGCCGAGCTGCTCGTGATGGTCGCGGGGCCCTTCCTGGCGCTCGGTCTCCCGCTGCTGCCCGCGCAGATCCTGTGGGTGAACCTGGTGACCCACGGGCTGCCGGGGGTCGCGATGGGGTCCGAGGCGGCCGAGGCCGACGTGCTGTCCCGCCCGCCGCAGCCGCCACGGCAGGGCATCCTCACCCGGCGCACGGTCGTCGAGACCGCGGTGCTCGGCGGCGTCGTCGCCGGCTGCTCGCTGGTGGTGGCGACGACGGCGGCCGCGACCGGACGGCCCTGGCAGACCATGCTGTTCGTGACGCTCGCGCTGAGCCAGCTGGGACTCGCCCTGACCACCCGGTCGGACAGCACGCCGCTGTGGCGGCTCCCGGTGCGCAGCAACCCGTTCCTGTACGTGGCCGCCGCCACCAGCGTGCTGGCGACGCTCGCCGTGGTCTACCTGCCCGGTGCGGGCCTGCTGTTCCACACCGTCGCGCTCGGCCCGGCGGAGCTCGCGATCGCGGTCGGCGCGGCGGCGGTGCCGTCGGTGCTGGTCGAGGCCGAGGAGCTGCGGCGTTCCCGCCGGCGGGCTCACCCCGGCCAGGACCAGTCCCGCACCAGCGGGGCGTCCTCCCCCGTCTCGTCGGCGTGAGCGAGGCAGACCGCACGCAGGTCCAGCAGTCGCTGCCGCAGGCCCGTCCGGCGCACGGCGAGCCCGGGGACCCGGTCGAGCGCGTCGACCGCCAGCCGGAAGCGGTCCAGCCCGTCGCGGGCGAGCACCCCGAACGGGGTCGCCGGGCCGCCCCGCCGTCCGCGGCCCGCCACGTGCCAGAGCTCGCGCCCGGGGCGCCGGGCCAGCAGGTGGTCGATCAGGGCGGGGCGGCCGTGGAAGGCCAGGACGACCGGGACCCCGGGCGGGAACAGCGCGTCGTGGTCGCGGGCGGGCCACCCCTCGGGCCGTTGCGCGGGCGTCGCGAGGCGGCCCGGCTCGACGACGTCGACGACCCGCACCGCGAGCCCGGGCAGGTGCTCGCGCAGCAGCGACGCCGCCGCCACGACCTCGACGGTGGTGGCGGCCCCGCACCCGGCGAGGACGACGTCGGGCAGGGCACCGGGATCGACGGTCCCCGCCCACTCCCAGACCCCGCCGCCGCGGCGCACGTGCGCCGCGGCCGCGTCGGGGTCGAGCCACTGCGGGCCGGGTGCGGTCCCCGCGACGACGACGTTGAGCCCGCTGCCCGGGCCCAGGCACCGGCGGGTCACGCACAGCAGGGTGTTCCCGTCCGGGGGAAGGAACAGCCGCGCGCCCCACGGACCGTCCCCCACCACGTGGTCGGCGAGCCCCGGGACCGGCCCGGCGTGCCCGTCCGGGCCGTGTTCCCCGCCGCGGTCAGCCACCAGCACCGTCAGCGCCGCCGGAGACCGCCGCCAGGGCACGGTGTCGATCTCGGCCAGCACGCTCGCGTAGCCGTCGAGCATCGCGTCGACCTCACGGACCTGCTCCTCGGGCAGGACCGCCAGGCCGTGGCGGCCGGACAGCACGTAGCCCTCCAGGCGCCCCTGGCAGACCCGGGCCGAGGCGATGCCCAGGACCCGGTGCCGCTCGGGCGGCCCGGCCCCGTCGGGGCGGTCGTCGTCCAGCGCCCCGCCGAGGCGGGCGTCGGCGACCCCGCCGGGGGCGACCACCCGGAAGCGGTCCGGGTTGGCCGCGAGCACCTCGCGGACCCAGCCGCCGAGCATCCGGGTCGCGCCCGCGACGGTCACGCCGGGGACCGGGACCGGGCGCTGGTGGGTCCGGATCGTCGGCAGGTCCAACGGCCGTACGAGGGCGCCGCCGTCGGCCTGCGGGCACGCACTCGGCGGCGGCACGCACCGGCCCTCGGCGGCCGGGACCGGAGCGACCCGCGGCGCGCCGCGGTCGTCGAACAGCTCCTCGGGGCGGTAGCTGCGCAGCCACTCCTCCAGGGCGGTCCGCTGCTCCGGGTCGGTGCGGGCCCGCGGCAGGGGCGTCCCGGACGGTGCCCGGCCCGCCGGGGCCGGGTCCCCGGTCGGCGGCCCGGTCCAGCCCGGCGGGCTGCGCAGCACGACGACCGGCCGCCCGTCGCGGACGACGGCGGCGCCGCGGGCGGCCCGGGCCCGGGCGTCGGCGATCCGGGCCCACGCCTCGTCGAGCGCGGCGGCCATCGGTGCGTGCGCGTCCGCGGCGGCACCGTCGGGGTCGACGGTCACCTCGAGGGGCGTGTACCCGCGGCCGCGCAGCAGGCTGCGCAGGTCCTCGGCCGGGAGCCGGGCGAGCAGCCCCGGCGGCGCGCCCTCGATCCGGCTGCCGTCGAGGTGCAGCAGCGGCAGCACGGCGCCGTCGGTGGCCGGGTCGGACAGCGTCCCGGCCTGCCACGCGGCGTCCGACGGGTCGCTCTCGGCCTCGCCGTCGCCCACGACGCACGCCACGACCAGCCCGGGGTTGTCGTCCGCGGCGCCCTGGGCGTGGGCGAGCGCCTGCCCCGGGGTGTCGGTGGGGTGCAGCACCCCGGGCGTCGCGGCGGAGGTGGTGACCCGGACGCCGGTGGGGCTGCCGTACCCGCGGACCAGGGCCCGAAGGCCGTCGCCGTCGCGGCGCAGCCCGTGGTCGCGGGCGCCGAGGGTGCCCTCCAGCCAGGCGGCGGCCCGCACCGCGGCTCCGGCGTGCACCGGTCCGGCGACGACCAGCGCCGGTGTGCCGTGCCGGGCGGCTGCTCGGGCGACGTGGGCCCAGCAGAACGTGAGGCCCGGGGCCGTGGACCAGTGGCCCCGGGGTTCCGGCCGGACGTGCCCGGGCAGCAGCGGCTCGGCCGGCAGCGGGATGTCCAGCAGGTGCATCTGCGCGACCACCAGGTAGTTGGCCGTCCGCCACCACCGGTCCACCGCGGTGACGTCGTCGTCCACGGACCCGGTCATCGGGTCCCCGGCGCTCCGACGACCGCCACCGGGCACCCGGCGTGCCGCAGGACCGCCTGACCGGTGGATCCGAGGAGCGCCCCGGACAGCGCGCCCCGCCCGTGTGTCCCGACGACGACCAGCCGGGCCCGCGGGGACTCCCCGACCAGCGCCCCGGCCGGGTTGTCCAGCAGGACCCGTTCCCGGGCGTCGAGCTCCGGGTACCGGGACCGCCACGGCGCGAGCGCGGTGCGGACCCGGTCGGCCGCCGCGTCCAGGGCGGCGGCCTGCCTGCCGTCGCGGGCGAGCAGCTCCGCGGTGTAGGGGTCCATGTCGTGGTCGAACCAGGCGTGCACCGCGACCAGCGGCGCCCGGTGCGCCAGCGCGTGCTCCACGGCGAAGCCGAGCGCGGGGCCGGTGAGGTCGTGCACCCCGACGACGACCGGGCCGCCCGGGTCGCCCGGGGCCCGGTGCACCACGACGGGGCACTGCGCGGTCGCGGCCGCGGCGACCGCGACCGACCCGGCGAGCAGCGTGGCGAACCCGCCGCGACCGCGGCTGCCGAGCACCAGCAGGCCCGCGGTGCCGGACACCTCCCACAGCACCTCCGCCGCGGAGCCGCCCCGCACCTCGGAGCCGACGCGTTCGGGGCCGAGGGTCCGGCGGGCCGGTCCGGCCGCCTGCTCCAGGCACCGTTCGGCGTGCCGGACCATGGCGTCGCGGCCGTACTCCTCGCCGAGATGCGGGAGCCCGACCGGCAGGAACGTCGTCCAGGGCACGGCGACGACCAGCAGCAGCGGGACCTGCCGGCACGCGGCCTCTTCGGTGGCCCACCGCGCGGCGGCGTAGGAGGAGTCCGATCCGTCGACGGCGGCGACGACGGGCCCTCCGGCCGCGGCACCGGGGGCCGGGGGCGGGCCGGACCCCGCCGGCTCCGCACCGGTCATCGTCGCCCGCCCTCCCCGCCGACCGGGCGGGCGCCGACGGCGACGAGGACCGCCCCGGCCAGGGCCAGGACACCTCCCGCGACCAGCGCGACGGCCGTCGCGCCCGGACCGGTCGCGCCGGTCACGGATCCGGTGCCCGTGGTGTCGACGGCCCCGGCGACACCCCCCGCGAGCCCGAGCAGCAGGGCCCAGGCCCCGGCGGTCAGCAGCACCGCACGCCCGGCCGGCGGCGGCGCGAGCGGCGCCGCCGCGACCCGCGCCGGGGGCGCCTCGGGGCGGGTGAGCAGGGCCTGTCCGCCCCTGCCCTCCGCGGCCCCGGCGGCCGGGGCGGCCGTGGTCCGGTCCGGCCCGTCACCGGGCAACGGTCCGGCCGGGTCCTGCGGGCCCTGGTCGAGCCGCATCGGCGGGTAGCTGTCGGTCATCAGCGCCGCGTAGGCGACGACCCGCAGCACCCAGCGGTCGATGCCGGTCACCAGGTCCAGCAGACCGGCCGGGTAGCGCCCGGTGAACAGCAGCAGGACCCCCACGAACAGCACCAGCAGCGACAGCAGCCCGCCGCCCTCGGTGCCGAAGGCCCCGCCCCCGCCGACACGGCCCACGATCGTGCCGCCGGCGCCGACGAGCAGCGCCAGCACGAGATAGTGCGGCAGCGCCAGCAGCCACCACTTCACCAGGACCAGCCCGCGGGACAGCCGCCCCGGATAGGCGATGTCCAGCCGCGCCGCGTCGTCCGGACGGTCGTCGAGCGCGAATCGCGGGTACCGGTCGGTGCCGAGCCCGCCGTAGCCGTACCAGGTGACCCGCCACCCCCAGCGCAGGACGCCGACGTTGTAGGCGAACATCGTCCGCGGGTACCGGCCGGTGACCAGGACCGCGAACAGGGCCACCACGGTCAGCACCCAGAACGCGACGCCGAGCACGCCGAGCACCACCAGGTGCGGGACCAGCAGCAACCACTTGACCAACCACAGGCCGCGGGACAGGTGCTCGTCGGTGCGGGCCTGGATCCGCACCGGGGAGTCCTCACCGCGGGCGGGAACGGGCGTCGAAGTCGTCATGGCGCGAGGGTCCGCTCCCGCCCGGTCGCCGGTCAGGGCAGCGCGACCCGCCGCGGGTGGGTCCTCGGTCCCGCGATCGTGGTGACCGACGGCGGCGGTCCCCGGGTCGGGGTGGCCCTGCCGCCGGGCCCCGGGCGGTGGGGGGATGGCGGGTACGGCTCCCGCAGGGGAGCACCGACGGAAGGCCTGCCATGTCCCCCATCGACCCCGGAACGTTGCGCGCCGCCCTCACGCTGGCCGCCCGTGCCCCGTCCGTGCACAACACCCAGCCCTGGCGCTGGCGGTGGGACGACACGGGGATCGAGCTCGAGGCCGACGCGACACGCCGGCTGGGCTCGGCCGACGCCGACGGCCGGGACATGCTGCTGAGCTGCGGCGCCGCGCTGCACCACCTCACGGTGGCGCTCGCCGGCCTGGGCCTGCGGTGCACCGTCACCCGTCTCCCGTACGCCGGGCGCCCCGAGGTCGTGGCCGCCGTGCACGTCACCGGCGGGACGCGCAACCCCGATCCCGCCGCGGTCGACACCGCGGCGGCGATCCCGGCCCGGCGCACCGACCGGCGGCGCTTCACCGACTGGCCGCTCACCGACGCCCAGCTCGACCTCCTGTGCCGGCGGGCGTCCGGCTGCGGCGCCGTGCTGCGC
Source organism: Pseudonocardia sp. 2-7 (assembly GCF_056341085.1). NCBI lineage: Bacteria > Bacillati > Actinomycetota > Actinomycetes > Pseudonocardiales > Pseudonocardiaceae > Pseudonocardia > Pseudonocardia sp. 2-7. The sequence goes on along the minus strand of NZ_CP094507.1, from coordinate 1,896,337 downwards.
CCGGTCGACGATCCCGGCGCGCGGCGGGCGCTGGCCGACGCCTTCCGGGAGGCCGCGACCACGCACGACGCCACGCCCGGCTACGACCTCGAGCTCGGGCTGTGGTCCGGCCGCCGTGTCACCGACGACGGCGTCCCGGCCGCGAACGTACCGGTGCCGTCGGGGCCCGGTGCGGGTCTGCCGCACCGCCGGTTCGCCGGGGCCGAGCTCCCCCCCGGCGCCGCACGGGGAGGACGGCGCGACGCTGCTCGTGCTCGGCACGTCCTCCGACGACCGGCTCGCGCGGCTGCGGGCCGGTGAGGCGCTCAGCGCGGTCCTGCTCCAGGCGACGGAGCTCGGGCTCGCCACGTGCCCGCTCACGGAGCCGCTGGAGGTCGCGAGGACCACCGAGGCCGTGGCCGAGCGCGTGCTCGGCGGCTCGCTGTCGCCGCAGGTCGTCCTGCGCGTGGGCTGGCCGAGCGTCGCCGCTCCCCCGCCGGCGACCCCCCGCCGGGCACTCGTCGACCAGGTCGACCGGCGGGGGACGCCCCGGCCCTGATCCCGCGCCCGCCCGCCCGGCCCGGCCACGGCGGGGCCGGGCCGGGCGGCTCAGCCGCTCTCCGCGCCCGACCCGACCGGCTCGGCACCCAGGGTGACCCGGGCCGCCGCCGGAACCACCAGCACCGGGACGTGGGTACGCCGCAGCACGGCCAGCGCCGTGCTCCCGAGCAGCTCCGTCCGCCAGGTGGACCGCCCCCGGGACCCCACCACGACGACCGACGCCGCCTCCCGGCGGGCCGCCTCGGCCAGGGCGCGGGCGGTCGCCCGCGCCGGGCCGGGCACCGGGTGCGGGGCCGGCACCCGCCGCAGGGCCACCCCGCGGCCGTCGCCATCGAGCGGCACCGCGCCCCGATCGTCGTCGCCGACGACGACGGCGACCCGGGGCCGTCCGGGGAGCAGCGCCTCGGCCTCGTGCAGCGCCTGCGCCGCCCCCGGCGACCCGTCCCACCCGACGACCACCGGCCCCGTCCGGGCCCGCTCGCGTTCGTCGACGAGCATCGGGAACGGCACGACGAGCACCGGCACGGGGCTGTGCTGGACGACGAGGTCGGTCGTGCTGTCCAGCACCGCGGAGACGCCGCTCAGGCCGCGGGCCCCGACGAGCACCAGGTCCGCACCGCTCTCCTGGGCCACGGCCGCGAAGCGCAGGCCGTCGCCGCCGTAGCTGCGTGCCACCCGCGCCGTGGCCGTCCACCCCTCCGCCCGGGCGACGACGCAGCCGAGCCGTGCCACCCGTTGGGCCTCGGCGGCACCCTCCTGCTCGACGAGCCCCATCAGCTCGTCGACGGTGCGGGCCCGGTCGACGAGCCGGCGTCGCAGGACGTCCCCGGCGAAGGGTGGCGTCCACAGGTGCAGCACGGTCGCGTCGGCGCCGGGCAGCAGGTCGGCGGCCACCCCCAGTGCGGCGATCGCGGCAGGCGACCCGTCGAACCCGACCAGGACGCGGGGGCCGGCCGTCGCCGGGCCCGTCATCCCGCCACCCGCCGGGAGTCCTCGGGACGGACGACGGCCACCGGGCAGGCGGCGTGGTGCACCAGGGACTGGGCGACCGAGCCCAGGACGAGACCGGCGAGACCTCCCCGCCCGCGCGCCCCGACGACGACCATCCCGGCCTCGGCCGAGGCCCCCTTCAGGGCCGCCGCGGCCGACCCGTGGGTGACGTGCGTCGTGACCGGTACGTCCGGGTACTTCTCGCGCAGCGCCGCCACCGCCTGCTCCAGCTCCTCGGCCTGCGCGCGGCGCAGCTCCACCGTGTCGAGCAGCGCCGCGACCGCCGGGTCCATGGCCGGCTCCCCCCAGGCCCGTACGGCGACCAGTGCGGTCCGCCGCTGCGCGGCCGTCTCGACGGCGTAGGCGAGTGCCGCCTCGGAGCCGTCCGACCCGTCCACCCCGACGACGACGGGGCCGTCGGCGGCCTCGTTCCCCCGTACGACGACGAGCGGGCAGTGCGCCGACGCGGTCAGTGCGACACCCGTCGACCCCAGCAGCAGACCGCGGAAGCCACCTCGTCCGCGGTTGCCGACCACGACGACCGCGGCGTGCCGTGACTCGTCGGCGAGCACCGCGGCGGGTCTCCCGTCCCGGACGACGGTCCCGACCCGCTCGGGGGGCAGGAGCGGCGCCACCGCCGCGGCCGCCGCCCGGAGGTGGTCCTCGGCCGCCGCGACGGTGGCCGCCCTCAGCTCGGCCCACACCTCGGGTCCGGCGTCGGCGAGCGGCGGCGGGTCCGTACTCACCGCGACCAGGCGCAGGGGGCGTCCGGCCGCGGCCGCGTCCCGGGCCGCCCACCGCACCGCCCTCAGCGCGGACTCCGACCCGTCGACACCGACCACCTCGGGGGACTCGTTCGCATCGTTCATCGGGCTCCCTCCCTCGTCCCCCACGCTGGCCCGCCGCCCGCCGCCCGCGCCCCGGCCAAAGGGCCCCCGCGGACGGGCCGGAGGTCGCGCCCGGCGACGGACGGTCGCGCCGGGCCGGGCCGGGCCGTCGGGACGCCTGCGGTCCGGTCACCGCTCGTCACCGCACCGGTCACCACGGGCCCGGGCCGCCGGGCCCAACGACCCTGCCGCACGGGTCGACACCGGTGTCATCGTCGACGGACGCGGAACCATCGCGGTGCCCCGGTCCGGGGTGCGGAGGGAGGGAGCGGACGGTGGAGGGTCGGACCGTGGTCGATGTCGGGGGTGTACGGCCGTCGCCGGCCCGGCGGTCTCAGCCGCCGGAGGTGTGGCGGGTCGTGTACTCCTCCAGCATCGCCAGCACGACACCGGCGCGAGCGGCGAAGTCGACCAGCAGTGCTTCGTCCGCGTCGTCGAACGGGCGTGGGACGGAGTAGCGCACGAGTGCCGTCCCGCCCACCAGCCGTCCGTCGTGCTCCACCGGGACGCCGAGCACCGCCGTGACCGGGAAGCGGTCGAGGAATCGGGCCTGCTCGTCGGACGCCTCGGCGGGCGTGCTCCCGGGGTCGACGCGGTAGCGGACGGCGCGGCGCTCCTCGACGACCGGTCGCCACAGCCCCGACCGGGCGCGAGGGGCCGTCTCCTCCACGATCGCGGTCATGGCCGCGGTCATCCCCGGGTCGGGGTGGTGGGCGGCGACGGGCGACAGGCACTCGCCGTCCGCGGAGAGCCTCCGTAACGTCGCGGCGCTGCCGGCCGCGATCGACAGCCGCTCGGTCATCGCGCCGAGCAGCGTGTGCACGGAGCAGTCGACCTCGCGGTCGAGCTGGGCCCGCAGCCACCCCCTCGCCGGGTTCGCCACGTCTCGCCCGGCCGCGCAGGACCTCGTCACATCCCGCCCCCCACCGTCGTCTCCGACACGGACTCGGCGTGCGCCGCTGCTCCGTTACCGGTCGGGGCCCGGGGCTCGGCACCGACGGGGCCCGCAGCGGGACCGGCCACCGCAGCCGGGCCCCCGCCGTGCGGGACGTCCAGGTCGACCCGGCCGCCGGGCTCGGCGTCGCGCTCCTCGAACGGTGCGGGACCGGTGGGCGGGGATCGGACGGGATGCGCCCCGATGCGCCGGGGAGCCGCGCACCGGGGCCGTCCCGTCGGCCGTCAGGAGGTCCGCCGGCTCCGGCGGATCTCCGCGACGACGGTGTGGACGCCGGCATAGCTGCCCTCGGGGAGGTCGGTCAGCCAGAGCCGGAGGCTGCCGCCGCCCCCCAGGCGTCGGCCTGCGCGAGGACGCGCCAGCGTGGCACCGGGAACCGCAGCCCGTCGAGCACCCGGTACAGCGTCCATCCCAGGTGCGCGTCGAGTGTCGCGTCGGCACCGGACATGTCGTCCGTGGTGGTGCCGATCCGTCCCGGCGGGGCCGTGCCGGGGCGCGCCACCGCGAGGGGCCGGGCGGCGAGCGGCCGCGGGGTCGGCCGAGGATGCCCGGCGGCGACGGCGCCGGGGCCCGTGCCGGGGGCCGGGGCGGACCCCGGGACGGCGGGGACGGACCCCGGGACGGCCGGGCGGCCCCCGGTCACGAGACGCAGGTCCGGGACCTGTCGCTCCCGCGGGGACCGTCGTGGCGGCCCGGTCATGTCACGGACCCGGCCCGTGCGTCCGCCCGACGGCGCCCGGTCGGCGGTCTCCTGTCGTCGTCCGGCATGTCGGTGGCTCCCAGGACAGGTTCCGGCTCCGTGACCGGCACGTCTCGCTCGAGGGTCTCGGGACCGGGCATGCGGATTCGAGGGCCTTCCGGAGCAATGTCGCCCGAGAATCGTCGCGACCGGCTTGCACGGAACACATACCTCACGCCGTGCTGCATTGTCGGAATCCGAGAGAGCCGTTCCCCCGCGCTCTCGGGGACCACCGGGGCCGGCCACGCTCCCCGAGCGTGGCCGGCCCCGGCCCTCGTCCACCCGCCTGCTCCCCAGCGGCGGGTGGACGGCATCCCCCCGAGGCCTCCATGGTGCTCGCGGGCGGCGGGGAGGCGAAGGGCCGAAGGGCCCGGGCCCGGTGGCGTCGGTCCGGAACCCTGAGAACGCGTCCACCGAGTGCGTCGTCCGCGTCGAGCCGATCAGCCCGCGGCGGGCGGCCCGGGGCGTCCGGCCGTCCGGCCGCGTGCGCCGGCGCCCGAGCCCCGTCCGGTCACCCACATCAGACCCGTGACGACGACCGCGAGCCAGGCCCCGCCGAGCGTCCAGCTGGTCGCGACGTCGGTGACCCAGTGCACCCCCAGGTAGAGCCGGCTGACGCTGATCGTGAGGACCGCGGCGGCGGCGACGGCGCCGACCACGACCCGCCACCCGGTGGACCGCACCGCGCGCCCCAGGACCACCGCGATGATCCCGATGACCACGATCGCGCCGAGGGCGTGGCCGGAGGGCAGCGACAGGTCCGGCTCGACGACCAGCTGGGTCGCCACCGGCGGGCGGGTGCGGCCGTAGAGGTCCTTGAAGGTCGGCACCAGCACCGCCACACCGCCGGTCGCGACGGCGACGGCCAGTGCGTCCCACCAGCGACGCGTCACCAGCAGGACGGCGACGGCCGCCGCCGCGAGCAGCAGCGTCCCGTTCGTACCCCCGTAGCGGCTGACCGCCTCCATCAGCGACGTCAGGTCCGGGGTGCGGTGGACGATCATCCAGTCCAGCACCGGCCGGTCGGCCCCGGCGACGATGCGGTTCGGGGCGTCCTCCACCGCGTCGACGACGACGGCCTGCCCGGTGTAGAACGCCACCGCCGCACCCGATCCCCACAGCAACGGGCCGGGGACCCGGACGTCGCGACCGATCAGCGGCCCCGACGTCACCAGGCCCGCCCGGTGGGCGAACAGGACGACCGCGACGAGCAGCCATCCGAGTGTCAGGACGAGTCCCGCGGCCTGCTGTGCATCGGCGGTGTTCACCGTGCAACTGTCCCGCGCCGGTGCTGTGGCGGCGCTGAGAACGCCGGCGCGGGAGGTACGGGGACACCGACGCGACCGTCCGGGCTCACGGCTGCGTCTGGTACTCCCGCGCGACGTCGACCAGCATCTGGTGCATCGCCAGCTCCGCCGGCGCCCGCAGCCGGTCCGGCCGGTGCGCCAGCAGCACCCGCCGCGACGGCGCCTCCCGTCCGAGACCGAGCACCCGCACGTCAGGACGGGGTGCGCTGACCGCCGTCCGCGGGGCCAGCGCCACCCCGACGCCGACGCTGACCATCGCCTGCGCCTCCTGGTAGTCGTTCGCCTCGAAGGCGATGCGCGGGGAGAACCCGGCGGCCCGGCAGCTGCGTTCCAGCACCTCGGCCACCGGGTGGTCGTGGGCGCGGACGATCCAGTCCTCGTCGGCCAGCTCGGCCATGGTGACGCTGCGGCGGCGGGCGAGGCGGTGGTCGTCGGCGACGACGAGGACGGTCGGGTCGTCGAGCAGCGGGGTGAGCGAGAACTGCCCTGGGTCGACCCGGTCCCAGGCGTAGTCCCAGAGCAGCGAGATCCCGACCCGGCCGCTCTCCAGCATCGCGATGAGCTCGTCGTGGCGGGCGCTGCGGACGTCGAGCCGGATGTCGGGGTACTGGCGGCGGAAGCGGCTGACGACCCGTGGCATCAGCGCGCTCGCGATCGTCGGGAACGTACCGATCGCGAGCGTCCCGCGGCGCAGCCCGGCCAGCTCGGCGAGGTCCGCCTCGGCGGCCTCGAGGCGGCGCAGCACGTGCCGGGCGTGCCCGGCGAGCACCGCGCCGGCCTCGGTGGGGAGCACCCCGCGGGCCTGGCGCTGCAGCAGCGGCTGGCCGGCCTCCTTCTCCAGCCGGCGCAGCTGCTGGGACACCGCCGACGGTGAGTAGCCGAGCTGTTCGGCGGCCGCGGTCATGGAGCCGGAGTCGAGCACCGCGGCGAGCAGCGCGAGCCGTCGGACGTCGAGCACGGGGGCCTCCGGGGGCCGGACGGCCGCGCGAAGCGACCGATGACGAGGGGTCGGTGAATCAGCGTTCTGCTGGGGGTCGTGCAGTTCTACTTCACGCTGCCGAGCTGGATAGTGACGCGCCGACGCCGGTTCCCCGCCCCGTTCCGGCCTTCGCCGTCATGAAGCAGGACTTCACGAGGGTGCCACAACTCGTGATTGTGCTGCACGTCGGTCGGCGTCACCGTCGACGACGTCGCCGACCCCCGGCGGCCGCGCCGCAACCCCGGGAGCAGCCATGCGAGACATCTCCGCCACGTGGATGCGCGGTGGGACCAGCAAGTGCTGGGTCTTCGACGCCGACGACCTCCGGGTCGACGGCCGCACCGCGGACGAGGTGCTGCTCCGGCTCTACGGCAGCCCGGACCCGCGCCAGATCGACGGCGTCGGCGGCGCGACGTCCACCACCAGCAAGGCCGTGATCCTCTCCCGCAGCACCCGCCCCGGCGCGGACGTCGACTACACCTTCGCCCAGGTCGGCATCGCCGACGGCCGGGTGGACCGGACCAGCAACTGCGGGAACTGCTCCGCGGTCGTCGGGCCGTGGGCGCTGCGCCGCGGGTGGGTCGTCCCCACCGGGGACGTCACCGAGGTCCGCGTGCACAACACCAACACCGGCCAGCTGATCGTGCTGGAGGTGCCGACCCCCGGCGGGCGCGTCGTCGAGGAGGGCCACGAGCACATCCCCGGGGTCCCGACCCCCGGCGTCGGCATCCGCATGTGGTTCGTCGACCCGGCCGGTCGCACGACCGGGTCGCTGCTGCCCAGCGGGAACCCGGCCGACGTCGTGCACGGCGTGCCGGTCACCCTCGTCGACGCCGGCGCCCCGGTCGTCGTCGTCCCGGCGGCGGCCGTCGGGATCACCGGGCACGAGTCGCCCGCCGAGATCGACGCGCTGCCGGGCCTGCTGGACCGGCTGGACGTGCTCCGCCGGGCCGCGGCCGTCCGCATGGGCCTGGCCGACACCCCGCGCGACGCCGCCCGCGCCGTCCCCAAGCTGGCGCTGGTCGCCGAGGGCGCGCCGGGCCGGTCCGACGTGGCCGTCCGCATGCTGTCGATGGGGCGCACCCACCCGGCACTCGCCGTGACCGGCAGCATCGCGCTCACCCTTGCGACCCGCACCGCCGGTACCGTCCTGCACGACCTCGTCGCGACGGAGCGGGAGGACCTGCTGATCGACACCCCGGCCGGCGTGATCGCCACCGTGCACGGCAGCCGTGACGGCCTGCCCGCGGTCGCGGTCCGCCGCACCGCGCGCCGGATCGCGGACGCGCTCCTGGCCCTGCCGGAGCCCGCGACCGCCGCCACCGTCCCGACCGCCGCGGTGCACGCCGCCTGACACCGCCCCGGGACCGGCACCACCGGCCGGCTCCCGCCCACACCCGGACCGCTCCGAGTCACGAAGGACAACGATGTCACCCCAACTCCTCTCCGTCCTGGTCCTGGTCCTGGCCGGCATGTTCGTCGTCGCGACGATGCTGCCGATCAACATCGGGATCCTCGCCTTCGTCGCCTCGTTCGTGGTCGGGACGTTCGCCCTCGGCCTCGACGAGAAGGAGATCTTCGAGGGCTTCCCGGTCTCGCTGTTCATCACCGTCGTCGGCGTCACGTACCTGTTCTCCGTGGCCAAGCTGAACGGCACCATCGACCTGCTCGTCGACGCCGGGATCCGCCTGGTGCGGGGCCGCGCGATCCTGGTGCCCTGGGTGCTGTTCGCCGTCGCCGCGGTGCTCACCGCACTCGGCACCTTCACCCCGGCCGCCGTCGCACTGCTCGTCCCGGTCGGCATGAACTTCGCGTTCAAGTACCGCATCAGCCCGCTGATGATCGGCATGATGGTCATCTGCGGCGCGCACGCCGGGGCGTTCTCCCCGATGGCCGTCTCCGGGGCGCTGGTCTTCGGGATCGTCGCCGACTCCGGCCTCGCCGTGTCCCAGGCCGTGCTGTTCTTCGCCAGCCTCGCGTTCAACGCCCTGCTCGGCGGCATCACCTACCTGCTGCTGCGCCGTCGTGGCGAGGAGAGCTTCGTCGAGCGGCCCGAACCCGCCGACGACGACGAGCTGCCCACCGGGGGCGGCGGTGTGGCGACGATGGTCCGCACGCAGCCCCGCGTCGTGACCTGGCAGCAGCGCGCCACGCTCGTCGCGCTGGTCGGCCTCGTCGTCGGCGCCCTGGCCTTCCACCTGCAGATCGGCTTCCTGGCCCTGGCCGCCGGTGCCGTCCTGGCCCTGATGGACCGCGACAACCTCGGCAAGGCGATCGACGGCATCAGCTGGCCGACGATCCTGCTGGTCGCGGGCATGGTCACCTACGTCGGTGTACTGGAGCACGCGGGCACCATCGAGTGGGTGTCCGAGGGCGCCGTGCACCTGGGCGCCCCGCTGCTGGTGGCCCTGGTCCTGTGCCTGGTCGTCGGCATCACCTCGGCTTTCGCGTCCTCGACGGCGATCCTGACCGCGGTGATCCCGATGGCGATCCCGCTGCTGCTGACCGGTTCGCTGCCCGCGGCGGGCGTGATCGCGGCGATGGCCATCTCCACCACGATCGTCGACGTGTCCCCGTTCTCCACCAACGGCGCCCTGGTGCTGGCCAACGCCCGGGGTGTGGACCGCACCCGCTTCTACCGCCAGGTCATCACCTACACCTGCGGGATCGTGGCCCTCGGCCCGCTCGCCGCGTGGGCGGTCCTGGTCCTGCCCGGGGCGTTCTGACCCCGCCGGCCAGCACCCCCGACGACGTCGGGACGGGACCCCACCCACGCGACCGGGGCGTCCCCGACCGACCTCCGTGTGCCGGTACCCGCTCCCCGCGGGTGCCGGCACACGGCCGTCCGGGGGCCGGGCTGCCTGCCCGCCGACGACGACCACGCCGTCCGCGCCCGGTTGCTGCAGGCCCCGCGGCACCGGACACCCGCGCACCCCGCGGAAGGGCTGTGGTGCGCATCGATCCGATGGCCGTCTGCGCTCTCCCGCCGTCGCGGACACCGACGAACAGCACGGTCGGGTGGGTCAGGACGGGACGGCCCGGGTCGACCCGCCGCGGTCGGCGGTGAGCTCGGCGGGCAGGGCCCGCACGCGCGCGTCGATGTCGTCCGGACCGCTCGTTCCCGCCGGAGTTGCCGCCCTCCGTCACACCGGTGGCAGGGCCGGGGTCGGGCCCGGCGACGCCGCGCACCTCCGATCGAGCGGACCCGACGACTTCCGACGGATGTCCATCGGGTGTCGATCGTCGAAGGCCACCACGTCGGAGCAACAGCACCAGCCCCTGAGCTGCACCTCTGTGCGGCGGGCCGGGCTCGAACCGGCAACCTGACGGGTTATGAGTCCGCTGCTCTGACCAATTGAGCTACCGCCGCGGCGAGCCGGAGAGTACCGGAGCCGGGACACCCCGCACCCGCGTCACCCCGGTCCTCCGCCAGGCCGGAGAGGATCCGGCCTAGGCTGCGACGCCATGCGGCTCGGTTACCTCACGCACGTCACCGGTGACGATCCGTCACGCGCCTACCGCGAGACGATCCGGTTGGCGGAGCGGGCCGAGGAGCTCGGGTACGACTCGTTCTGGGTGGCCCAGCACCACGACGGGCATCTCGGTGGGCGGCTGCCGTCGCCGCTGGTCCTGCTGGCCGCGGTCGCCGAACGCACCCGGCTGATCCGGCTGGGGACGGCCGTCGTCGCGCTGCCGCTGGAGGACCCGCGCCGCCTCGCCGAGGACGCCGGCGTGCTGGACGCGCTCTCCGGCGGACGCCTGGAGCTCGGCATCGGCGCGGGTGCCGACCCCGACGCGGCGCGACGCTTCGGGCGTCATCACGACGACCGGCACCGTGACACCGTCGCCGCGCTGGACGTCCTGCTGGAGATGCTGCCGCCCGCGCTCGCCGCGCAGCGGGTGTGGTGGGCGACGGCGACGCCGTCATCCGTGGACGCCGCCGCGGCCCGCGGGGTGGGGGTGCTGTCGGGCAGGCCGCCGTCGTCGGACGGCGACGTCGTGTCCGAGCTGGCCCGGTACTGGACCTACGCCCGCGGGGTCCCGCGCGTCGCGCTGTCCCGGCCGCTGCCGGCGGGCCACTCGACCGGCCGGATCATCGACGAGCTGCTGGCCGACCCCGCCCTCCCGTGGGCGGGCGAGATCATCGTGCAGGCCCAGCCGTCGACCGTGCGCGCCGACGTGCACGACGAGGTGATGGAGCGGACCGCGCGCTTCGTGCGGCCGTTCCTCGGGGTGGCGGGGCCGGCGCACGGGCCCGCAGGCGTCGAGGAGGTCGACACCGACGACGACCTCACGCCCGCGATGCGGCCGCGGCCGGTGGTGCGCCCGTCCCGGTAGGGGCCGGTGACCGGTCGGGACCGGATCGGTCACCGGCCGAGCGTTCGAACCATGTCGTGCTCGTCGACGTCCAGGTAGCGGCCCCGGCTCAGTTCCAGGGCGGTGTCCAGCCGCTCGACGGCCGCCTGCGTCCGCCGCAGCAGCCCGAACACCCGCAGCGTCTCGCCGTGCAGCTCGGCGCGTTCCATCCCACCGCCGGCCGCGACGAGGGCGGCCATCGCGTTGCCGATCTCCCGCAACGGCACCTCGGTGAACCGGCGCGGTGAGGACTCCCCCGCCGGGCGGTACCTCGTCCAGGCCTCCGGGTCGACGCCGGCCGGCCACACGACGTCCTCGACCCGGTCTCGTCGCAGCTCCGGCGGTACGTGCCGGAGGATCTGCTCGCGCCGGTTCTCGTTGACCTTGGTCAGGTCGAACGCGTTCGCGACGAGCGAGGCGAGCCGCTCGGCCCGGACGGGCCCCTCCGCCGTCACGACCTCTCCGATCGCCCGCCGGACCAGGTCCGCGGCCGCCCGGTCCGGCAGCGCGTCGAGCACGTCGCGACCGCCGAGGCGGCGGGGGTGCCATGGGGCGAACTCCGTCGCGTCACCCGGCCACGCCGAGCCCGTGCGGGCGGCCGGTGCCGCCGCGGCGATCACCGGGGTCCGCCCGTCCGGTTCGAGGCGGCGCCGGCGTCCACCGTCCGGAGGGGGCTGAGCCGGCTCCGGTGCGGCGGGCGCCTGCGCGGGAACGCGGACCGTGGTCTCCGCGTCCGGCCCGGTCGACGGCACCCGGGCGGCCTGGTCGGCGGCCGCCGCGAGGGCGTCGAGGACGGCGTCGGGCGCGGTCAGCCACTGCGGCAGCCACACCCGTTCCACCCGGGCCCAGCCCAGGACCCGGTGCAGCACCTCGACGGGCAGGTGGTCCCGGTCGCGCACGGTCAGGCGGCGGGACCAGGACGCGCCGTCGAGCAGGACCGCCACGTCGCGGCCGGCGGGCGCCCCCGGGGCCGAGACGACGAGGTCGATGGTGAAGTCCGACAACCCGACCCCGGTCCGCACCCGCAGTCCCCGCGCCCGCAGCCGGTCGGCGATCTCGTCGCGGTGCCGGTCCCGCACGGCCGGCCGTTCCCGGTCCCGCGGCAGCGCCGACGGCCCGTTCGCGGCGAGTTCGAGGTAGGTCCGCAGGTGCCGCACCCCGACCGACGACGTCTCCTCGGTGCGCATCTGCGACGGGTCGAAGCTGGTGAACACGACGACCTGGCGCCGGGCACGGGTGACGGCGACGTTCAGCCGTCGCTCCCCGCCCGCCCGGTTCAGGGGCCCGAAGTTCAGCGGCAGCACCCCGCGGTCGTTGACCCCGAACCCCGTCGAGAACAGGATCGTGTCCCGCTCGTCGCCCTGCACGTTCTCCAGGTTCTTCACGAACAGCCCCTCCGGGGCCTCCAGCGCCTCGACGATCCGGGGGTCGTCCAGGTCCCGCAGCAGGCCCTCGATGTGGGCCCGCTGCTGCTGGTTGAAGGTGACGACGCCGAGCGAGGGCAGGGCGTCCGGCGATGCCGCGAACCGGCGGACGACGTCGTCGACGACGGCACGGGCCTCGATCGGGTTGGTGCGCAGCAGCGGGCCGCGGCCGCTGCGGTGGAAATCGCCGTCCACCCTGACCAGCGACACCGCGGCCGTGCCCCGTTCCGGGGCGGGGAACGACGAGAGCGCACCGTCGTAGTAGTGCCGGTTGCTGAACGCGATCAGCGCCTCGTCCTGGCTACGGTAGTGCCAGCCGAGTCGCTGGGACGGGACCCGCGCCTGGACGCATTCGGTGAGGATCGACTCCTCGTCGTCGACCGTCTCCACCGGATCGGCGGCCTCGTCGTCGGGTCCACCGCCGGTGTCGGCGAAGCTGGTCGGCGGCATCTGCTTCGAGTCGCCGACGACCACGACCGACCGCGCCCGCCCCATCGCGCCCACGGCGTCGGCCACCCGGACCTGGGACGCCTCGTCGAACACCACGACGTCGAACAGGTCGGCCTCGGCGGGGAAGAACCGGGACAGCGAGTCAGGGGAGACGAGCACACAGGGCAGCGCACGGGTGATCAGGTCCCCGTGCGTCGACATCAGCTCCCTGATCCGCATGCCGCCCCGGCGCGCCCCCAGGGCGCGGCGCAGCGCGCCGATCCGGCCGGCGGTGGCCCCGGCGTCGAAGTCGCGCGTCCCGAGGACCCGGTGCGGCAGGTGCGACACCAGGTGTTCTCGGACGGCGGCGCCGGCGAGGCCGAAGCGGTGGATGGACCGGTCGTGGGCCGCCGGGTCGAAGCGGTCGAGCTCGGTGCTGCGCAGCCGTTCGCGCACCGAGGCCCGGGCCAGCCCCAGCTCGAAGGAGCGCCGGGCCTCGTCGGGGTCCAGCCGGCCCTCGAGGATGCGGATCCGGACCTCGGGCAGGGTCGCGCGCAGCGGTTCCACGAGTCCGACCAGGTCCAGCCACGCCCGCAGGACGGGGGCCCGGCCGTCGACCGGCCCGCGCTCGGCCCTCGCCGTCCACCAGCGCGGGACGAGTCCGGTCGCGCCCGCCCACCCCGCCAGCGCCTCCGGGGTGCACCGGCAGGCGGCGACCAGCGCGGATCCGGCCGCCGCCGCCTCGAACACCGGGGCGGGATCCGCGGCGCCGGCGGCCAGTGCACGGCGCAGCGGCTCGACGAACGCGGGCCGCATGCCCGTCGAGACGGCGGGGTCGACGACGGTCGCCGCCCACCTCAGCCGGTCGATCCGCACGCCGACCTCGGCGCGCGCCGCGTCGACGTAGGGCAGGCCGTGCGGCGGCCGCCCGACGCCGGGGAGCGCACCCAGGGCGGCGACGGCCGCGTCGACGCGTTCCCGCAGCACGAGCAGCTGCGCAACCAGCTCGGGCACCTGTTTCGGCGTCGGGACGACGCCGGGGCGCAGGACCGGTGTCAGCCGGGCGCCGACCGCGGCCAGCCGCTTCTTCCGACCGAGGAGCCCGGAGGCGGCCGCGGCCCGGGCCTCACGGTCCAGGTCGGCGAGCGGCAGGTCCAGCGCCGCGGGCCGGACGGTCCCGAGGACCGGGTGCGGCTCGCCGCGCAGCCGGTCGATCCCGGCCAGGGCGCCCTCGACAGCCGCGGACCAGCGCGGGCTGCGGACCTCGTCGAGCACCGGCAGCGGCGTCCGCTGGGCGGTCAGTCTGCCCAGAAGCTCCAGCTCGCCGGGGGTGACGGCCGCGTCGAGGCAGGGTCGCAGCCGCGCCGGGAGATGCGGGACGGCCGCGTCCAGCCGCGCCGCGGCCGCCGCGACGGCGACCGGGTCGACGCCGGCGGAGACGTCGACGAACCCCCACGGATGGCCGGGTCGAGGACGGGCGACGTCGGCGACCCCGGGGAGCCGCCCCAGGACGCGGCGCAGGGTGGCCGTGGTCTCGGCGTCCGCGGCGGCGACGGCCTCGGGCACCGCGAGGGCGTCGGCGTCGGCGTGGGCCAGCTCGGCCGAGCGGGCCTCGGGCAGCGACATCCCGGCCCCGTTGCGCTCCCCGAGCCGGTAGGCGTAGCGGGTCAGCGCGCGGCGAGCGGCACGGGTCTCCTCGAGCCGCGCCTCGTGCTCGACCGGGTCGACGGCGACGGTGTGGTCGAGCGCCGCGGCGATCCGCTGCCGCACGGCGATCGGCTTGCTGCCCTTGTCGTGCAGGTCCAGGCACAGCGGGCCGAGACCGACGGCGTCGAGCCGCCTCTGCACGACGTCGAGTGCCGCCCGCTTCTCCGCGACGAACAGCACCCGGCGGCCCTCGCTCACCGCGTGGGCCAGCAGGTTCGTGATCGTCTGGGACTTGCCGGTCCCCGGCGGGCCCTCCAGGACGAACGTGCGCCCGGCGACGGCGTCGGCGACCGCCCGCAGCTGCGAGGCGTCGGCCGGGACCGGGCACCGCTCGTCGAGTCCGTCGAGGTCGTGGGTCCCCGGGTCGAGAACCGGGTCGGCGAAGGGCTCGGTCGGTGTGTGCACCAGGTGTGCGACCAGGGGGTTCGCGGCGAAGGTCGACCAGTTCTCGTCGAGGTCCTTCCACAGCCGGAACTTGGCGAACTGCAGGATGGAGATGTCCGCGGTCGGCTCGACCCGGAAGTTGAGCCCGCGCTCGGCGATCGCCCGGCGGGTCGCGTCGAACGCGGCGTCGAGGTCGATGCCCGCACCGTCCTCGGCCGGGTCCGCCAGGCCGGGAATCGTCAGGCCGTGCGTCTGGCGGAGCTTCTCGACCAGGCAGTAGTTCGGGGTCGAGGTGCCCGACTCGTCGAGCGAGAGGCGGTACCGGCCGCCGCGACGCGCCGGCCGGAGCACGACGGGCACGAGGATCAGCGGCGAACGCAGGGTCCGCCCGTCGAGGTCCCAGACCAGCGTGCCGAGCGCCAGGTAGAGGTTGTTCGCGCCGGTCTCGTCGGTGATGGTGCGGGCCTTGTGGGCGAGCCCGCGCAGCCGGGTCGGGTAGGCCGCGGCGGTCACGTCGACATGCACGGAGCGGTCGTGGTGCAGCAGCTCGGCGAGCGGCTGGTCGCCCAGGTCGCGGGCGGTGCGGGCGCCGCGCTCGACGGCGATCCGGGTGATCTCGTCCGACGCCCGCAGGGTGACCGCGGTGCCCTGGTGCAGGAGGTCCTCGAGCGGGCCAGCGCCGCCGTCGGGCAGCATCAGCGACAGGGCCCCCCGGTCGGTGAAGTTGATGAGCCGGTTGCGGAGGCTCAGGTCGAGCAGCGCGTTCTTCCAGCGGGTCACCCGGGGTGGCTCGGCGGGAGCGGGGCCGCGGCGGGCCCCGTCGGCGGCGGGCCTCACGGGGGCCGGGGTCGCGACGACGGGCGTGGGCGGGGCGTAGGTGACCACCTGCACCGCACCGTCGACGTCCCGCACGCGCGCCGGGAGCGGGAGCACGGAGTCCTTCCGGGCCCGCCGGACGTCGACGACGCCGTCCACGTGGCCGAGGTCGCCGTGCAGGTGCTCCCGCGCCGAGCGCATCGACGCCACCAGGGCGTCCGGTCCCTCGTCGCCGGTCAGCGCGGTCGTCTCGATCAGGCCGATGGTGCCCAGGTCGACCTGGTTGACCGCACTCGCGGCGTCGAGCTCGACGGTCGAGGCGAAGGACAGCGGCTCACGCCAGTAGCCGAGGAAGGCGTGCCCGTGGATGAGCCAGAGCAGCGGGTGGATCCCCGCGTGCTCCAGGGCCGCGGCCATCACCACGACGGTGTCGAGGCACGTGCCGACCCGCCCGTTGAGGACCTCGTCGGGATTGCGCACCTTCTGCCCGTCGTCGGCCCAGCTCGCCGGGGGCATCGAGTAGGCGATCCCCCGGGCGTGCATGGCGAGGAACGTCGCGACCACGATCTGGTCGACCCGCTCCGGTCCCGACTGGTAGCCCTGGATCGCCGTGCTGCCGGTGATCTGCCCGAGAACGGTGGCCGTCTCCCGCATGAGGACGCCGATCGCCGGGTGGTTCGGCATGACGTGCGCGGCGAGCATCTCCATCGACAGCGCGAGCGGCTCGGCCCGCCACTGGTGGGCGGCCAGGAGCGTCACCGCCACGTCGTGCGTGGCGACGACCGCACCGTCGAGCTCGACCGTGGCGTGCACCCGTCCCGGGCGACGCTCCTCGATCTGCAGGACCGCGCCGGCGTCGAGGCGCAGGTCGAGATCGGTGACGACGGCGGGTTCGTCGGCGCGCACGGCCACGTCGCGCCCGGTGGGGGCCCCGATCGGGCCGGTCGCGTCGGTCACCCCGAGCGAGAGCCGCACCGTCGTGTCGGTCCTCGCCCCGTGCACCACGGCCCGGGACACCACCGGGACCCCGTTGTGCGCCATGGCGTAGCTGAGGACCGGCCGGACCTCGAGCTCGACCGACCACGTCCCGAGACCGTCCCCGTCCATGCCCACCCCTCGTGCCCGACACCCGGCACCGGACGTATACCGGCCCGGACAGGATGGTTCCCGCGCGGCCCTCGCCGACACACTCCGCGAACGGATGACCGGTTCGGGTGACACGCCGGGCGGTCGGATATGCGGCACGCTCTCGGGAATGGGCCACGTCTTCGTCGTCCCCGGCGACATCACCCGCTTCGCCTGCGACGCCTGGTTGCTTCCCTCGGACCGGACTCTGAACGTCGAACGTCCGTGGCTCGACACCGTCGACGGGTTGGCCGGGGCGATGCGCGCCGCCGAGCGCGACCCCGCTTCCCGGGATCTGCGCGAGGAGAACACCCTCGCGTTCGCGCTGCCCTGCCGGGACGACCGCCCGACACCGGTCCTGACCGCGGTGCCCTTCCACGGCGTCCGCTCCCCCGCCGACGTCGAGGAGCGCGTGACCGCGGGACTCGCCGAGGCCGCCCGCGTCGCCCGGCGCCGCACCGGTCCACGGGGCCGCCCGCTGGTCGCGACGCCGCTGTTCGGCACCGCGGCGGGCGGCGGGGACGCGTTCCGCGGAACGCTCGTCCGGGCCGTCCTGGAGGCCGCCCGCCGGGCGCCGGTGGACGTCGCGCTCGTCCTGCGCACGCCGCGCGACCTCGCCCACGCCCAGCGGATCCGGTGCGGCGAGATCGACCGGTGGTGGCCCGAACTGGAGGGGGACCTGCGCACGACGTCCCTCCGGCTCGCCGAGGAGGCACGCCGGGGTCGGCTGGTGCCGTTCATCGGAGCGGGGGTGTCGATGTCGGCGGGACTGCCCTCCTGGACGGGGCTGGTCGACCGGCTGCTCGGCGACCACCCGGAGCCGGTCGACCGTCGGGAGTTCGGCGGCCTCGACATCCTCGACCAGGCCGAGATCCTCGAACGCCGGCACGACGACCGCGCGGCGTTCGCGGCGGCCGTCGTCCGCCACACCACGGCCACCCGCTACGGCGTCGCCCCGGCGCTGCTCTCCGGGCTGCCGTGCCGCGAGGCGGTCACGCTCAACTACGACGAGCTCTACGAGATGGCAGGCGACGCCCTGGGCAGACGGACCGCGATCCTGCCCGGGGAGTCCGCGGAGGCGGGACAGCGCTGGCTGCTCAAGCTGCACGGGACGGTGCGCGACCCCGCCTCGATCGTCTTGACCCGCCGTGACTACCTCGACTTCCGCAGCGGCCGCGACGCCCTCGCCGCGCTGGCCAAGGCGGTGTTCCTGACTCGTCACCTGCTGTTCGTCGGGTTCGGGCTCACCGACGACCACTTCCACGAGGTCGTGCACGACGTCCGGGCGGTCCGCCGGTCCGGCGGTCACGGCCCGAAGCTCGGGACCGCGCTGATGCTGTCCACCTCGGACCTGCAGCGACGACTGTGGGGCGCCGACCTGGACCTGGTCCCGCTCGACGGCGGAGGCGTCCACACCCGGGTCGAGGACCGGGCACGACGGATGGAGATGTTCCTCGACCACCTGCTCGCGCACTCCGACACCGGGCTCGGCCACGTCCTCGACCCGCGGTTCCACGCGGTGCTCACACCCGCCGAGCAACGGGTCGCCTCCCTGCTGACGGAGCTCGCCGGATCGTTCGGCCCCGACGAGTGGTCCACCCCGGCGGGCACCGCGGTGGGAGAACTCCTCGGACGCCTCGGTCACGACACCCGCCGGTGACCGTCGGTGCCCACCGATACCGTCCGCGTGACCCCCTCGCCCCCCGGGAAGGTGACCGATGCGCGAAGCCGAGCGTGGCCTGCACGATCTGCTCGTCGAGAAGCTGCTGGCCGACGACGCGGTGGACGACGCCGTCGCGGCGCTGGTCCTCGCCGCGTGGTCCGGGACGGAGGACCTCACCCACGCCCTGGCCGGCCGGGCGCCGGCGTCGGCTGACCCGCACGCGCCGGTCCCGGCGCCGCAGCGCCCCGAGGCCTACCTCGCGGCGGTGCACGTGGCGGGGTTCCGCGGCATCGGCCAGGACGCGACGCTGCCGCTCAAACCCGTCCCTGGCCTGACCCTGGTGACCGGCCGCAACGGGTCGGGCAAGTCCAGCTTCGCCGAGGGTGCGGAGATCGCGCTGACCGGCACGAGCAGTCGCTGGCGCAACCGGGCATCGATCGTCTGGCGGGAGGGCTGGCGCAACCTGCACGCCGGTGGACCGACCTCGGTGTCGGTCGACCTGGTCACCGCGGGCGCCCCCGGCACCACCCGGATCACCCGCTCCTGGGCGCCCGACGCGGGTCTCGACGACGCGACGTGGACGGTGCAGTCCTCCGGCGGCAGGCGCGTCCCCCACGACGGGGGGCCGTGGGCCGCGGAGATGGAGACCTATCGGCCGTTCCTGTCCTACGGCGAGCTGGGCGCGCTGATCGACGGCAAGCCCAGCGAGCTGCACGACGCGCTGTTCCGGCTGCTCGGCCTCGGCCCCCTCACCGACGCCCAGGACCGGCTCAAGGCCGCCCGCAGGCCCCTCGACGACGCCGCCCGCGCGGCCAACGCGACACGGCGCGAGCTGCGCACCGCACTGGAGTCCGTCGAGGACGACCGGGCCGCGCGTGCCGCGTCCCTGCTCCGGAAGACCGCCCCGGACCTCGACGAGGTCGCCGCGCTGGCCGTCGGCTCCGACGACGACACCGGCGCCGGTGAGGCCCTGCGTGCGCTGGCCGGCGTCGAGATCCCCACCGCGGAGCAGGTCACGCAGGCCGCGTCGGCCCTGCGGGGCGCCCGGGAACACTACCACGCGCTGGCCACCGTGGGCGCCCGCGAGGCCGACGAGACCGCGGTGCTGCTGCGAGCGGCGCTGGTCCACCACGGCGGCCACGGCGACGGCGTCTGTCCGGTGTGCACCACCGGGGTCCTCGACGGCGCGTGGCGCGACCGCGCGAGCACCCGTGCCGACGAGCTGGAGACCACCGCACGGGAGCTGCGGGCCGCGAAGCAGGACCTGGACACCGCCCGCGCGGGCGTCGCCCGGCTCGTCGCCGCGCTGCCGCCGGAGACGGTCGCCGCCCCGGTCGACACCGAGCCGCTCGTCGCTGCGTGGCGGTCCTGGTCGCTCGCGGCGGACGACCCGGACGCGCTCGAGCGAGCGCACCCGCCGCTGGTCGCCGCGGTTGCCGCGACCGTGAAGGCCGTCGAGGCCGAGCTCGCGCACCGCGACGAGGTGTGGGCGCCCCTGGCCCGGCGGCTCGCGACCTGGCACGACCACGCGGCCGCCGTGCGGCGCGACGCCGTGGCCCGCACCCAGCTGGCCGACGCCGACGGCTGGCTGTCCGCCACCGCGGGCACCCTGCGAGACGAGCGGCTCGCCCCGTTCGCCGACGCCTCCGAGCACGTCTGGCAGACCCTGCGCCAGCAGTCCAATGTGCGCCTGGGCCGGGTCCGGCTCGACGGCAAGGGCCCGCGCCGCAAGCTGGACCTGTCGGTGCAGGTCGACGACGTCGACGGCGGCACTGCGCTCGGGGTGATGAGCCAGGGGGAGCTGCACGCGCTCGGCCTGTCGCTGTTCCTGCCGCGCGCGACGGTCGCGGAGAGCCCGTTCCGGTTCGTCGTCATCGACGACCCGGTGCAGGCGATGGACCCGGCGAAGGTCGACGGCCTCGCCGCCCTGCTCTCGGAGATCGCGCGGGACCGGCAGGTCGTCGTGTTCAGCCACGACGACCGGCTCGCCGACTCGGTGCGCCGCCTCGCCCGCCCGGCGACCATCTGGGAGGTGCAGCGCCGGGAGCGGTCGGCCGTCGAGATCCACCGCAGCGACGACCCGGTCACCCGCTACCTGGCCGACGCGCGGGCGCTCGCGCACGTCGAGGAGATCCCGCTGCCGATCCGCGGCGAGCTCATCGCGACCAGCTGCCGCAGCGCCATCGAGGCCGCCTGCCAGGACCGGGTACGGCGGACCCGGCTGCGGGCCGGCGCGACGCACGCCCGGATCGAGGAGTTGCTCGCGGAGGCCCGCACCACCCACCAGCTCGCGACGCTGGCGGTGTTCGACGATCCCGGACGCGCGTCGGACCTGCTCGGCCGGCTCAACGCCGGCGCGGGCGGGGCGGCGACGACGGCGTTCCAGAACTGCCGGGCCGGGGCGCACACCGGGATCACCGTCCCGCTGCCCCGTTTCCTGGACGACGTCCGCACGCTCGTGCGATGGCTGCAGAAGTGACCCCGGCGGTGGACGCCGGTGCCCGGCTCGCCGTCGCCGACCGGCTGCTGCGCGATCCCGAGGTGGTCGAGCACGCCGTCTGGCCGCGGGCGTGCACCTGGCTGATCCGGATCGCGGTCGAGCACGCCGTCGACGGCTACTGGGCGCGCACCGAGCCCGCGGTCGGGCGGTCCCGCAACCGGACCGCGCAGTTTGTGGTGCTGCGCCACCGCGAGCCCGACACCGGGCAGCGTGCGTGGGAGCTGTGGTCGCGGCTCAGCCGGGCCGCGCACCACCACGCCTACGAGCTGGCCCCCACCGCCGACGAGCTGCGCTCCTGGCACCGGGAGGCCGAGCGCCTGGTCGCCGCCCTGGGCGGCTGAGCCAGGAGGACAGCTCTGCGCCGTTTCTGACACCCTCGGGGCAGAGCCGAGGTATCTGCGGCCCAATCCCCGGGGACCGTCGCCGTAAGCATCGGGTCGGCAGGAAAGCAAGTGTCCCGCAATCGTCAATAGGGAAGTTGACACGATCGGGCTGTGGAAAGCCCTCAGGAATCGAACCGGTCCACACTGTGCCGGTCGAAGGCGCGCCGCTGAGGAGGCTTCGTGGACCACCTGCTTGTCGTCGAGGGAAGCACCGCCGCCCCGGCAGGACGGACCAGCCTGCCGGCCGCGAAGTTCTTGGAACGAACCCACCTTCAAGAGTGGATCATCGCCAACCCGCAGGTCATCGGCGCAGATGTTCTTGTCGTGACATCGGAGTACAACAGGTGGACCAGTGAGTCCGATGGAGCGACAGCCGCCGATCGACTCGACGTCCTCGGACTCGATGACACCGGCCAACTCGTCGTTGTCGAGATCAAGCGGGATGGATCCGGCCGGGACGTGCACCTGCAGGCGATCACTTACGCCGCGCTGGTCTCCCGGTTCACGATCGACACTCTCGCAGTAGCCCACAGGGATTTCCTGCGTACCCGGGGGGAGCCTCAGCTCGGTGTAGAGGAAGCTCGGACGCGTCTTCTCGAACACGTCGATGGTGATCTCGATGAAGACGTCCTGCGCCGACCCCGGCTTGTCCTCGTCGCAGCCTCGTTTCCTCGGTCGGTCACGCACACTGCAGTGTGGCTGTCCGAGATGTCAGTTCAGATCCGCCTCGTTCAGGTCTCCTCTTGGCAAGTCGGAGAACAACATGTCATTGGATTCGGGCAGATGTACCCGCCGTCATCAGTCGAGGAGTTCACTCTGGCTCCGGCGCGTGGAGATGCCGCCCATGTCGCGACAAAGGTCGAGCAGCGCAACCGGGCCCGCAATGCGGTGGCCGTGCTGCGGGAGTCAGGATGGTTTCCCCAAGGCACCCGGTTCCGTATGGTGCCGTCACACGGCGCCACTCAAACCCAACAGGCCTCAATCCATCAGTGGCTGCAGGCCGACCCCACACGGCGCTGGGCACGATGGAATCAGGACGCCGGGAAGCCACTCGTCTGGGAACAGGACGACACTGCCGACACCCCGACCGGCATCGCGACCCGGGTGCTCGAGGAACTCACCGGTGGACCGGTCGTCGGCGTTCAGGGAACGGCGTGGTGGGTGCTCGATGATCCGGATGTCCCGGACGGGGTGCAAGACGAGCACTGGGCTGCGTTGCAGAACCGGTCGCTCGTACAGCTAGCAGACCGAGTCCGCGAATCGGATCCATCCTAGTTCTCTGCAGACTTCGGGGGGATAGTTGTACCGCCGCAGGCCGGACGCATCTGCGGCACAGGCAGACGTGGCCACCATGCCGGACTACTCCGTGGCGCGCGGAGTCCCGGTCTCATCCACCACGGGGTCGGCGCTGTGACGAGCTGGCCGATCTTGATCCGAAGACCGCAGCACTGTCCGACTTATCGATCGCCTGATTCGACGACGGGACTGTGTCGGTGTGTGACTAGGCCGAGGGGCGGTTGCGCGACCCGCGCCCTGAGCCCACCCACCGCGGCCGGCCGACCCCACACGGCCGGCCGCGGCCCTCACCGGTGCGTCCCCACCACCCGCCCGGCGAGCCCCGTGAGGTCCCCGGCCCGCAGCCCCGGCCATCCGTGGACGGCGTCGCGGTACCGGCGGGGGATCCCGGACGCCCCGAACCGGGCCCCGAGCAGCGCCCCGGCGATGGCCGCGACGGTGTCGGTGTCCCCACCGCCCCCGACGGCGGCCACCACCCCGTCCTCGAACGACGTCGCCCGCTCCACCGCCGACCACGCCCCGAACAGCGCCGCGACCACCCAGCCGTTGTTCGCGCCGAAGGCGCCCGGGGGCTGGTACGGCGACTCGTCGAGCCACCGCGTCCACTGCGGATCGAGCCGGGGCAGCCCGACTTGCAGGTCGGCGACGCCGGTGCGCACCGCGTGGTCGATCGCCAGGCACCACAGCGCGCACGCCTCCCCCGCGACGGGGTCGTGGTGGGTCAGTGCGCTGACCGCGTGCGCGGCCTCGACGATCGCGTCCGGGTCGCCGAGGTGGGCCAGCGCGACCGGGGCGGTGCGCATCAGCGACCCGTTGCCGGCGCTGCGGCCGCGCTCGCGGTGCAGCTCGGCGGCGGTCCCGCGCAGCCGGGCCGCCGAGCCGGGGCCGGGCTCCACCCGGGCGAGTACGCCGCGGGTCTGGATCCCGACGTCGCGCGGGCCCGAGGCGTACCAGGCGAGGAAGCCGTCGGCGACCGCGTCGAGCGCCCCGGGGGCGCGCAGGTCCGCGCCGGTCGCGGCGACCCGGGCGAGCACGCAGGTCATCTCGGTGTCGTCGCTCCACTGACCGGGCGCGTAGTCACCGAGGCCGCCGCCCAGCATCTGCGGTGCCCCGGTCAGAGGGCGGGAGCCGTACTCGTAGGGCACCCCGAGCGCGTCCCCGGCCGCGACGCCGAGCAGCGCCCCGGCCGCCCGGTCCGCGATCGCGGCGTCGGGCGCGCTCACGCCGACACCAGCGGGTGCGCCGGGTTCGTCGCGACGGTGACGATCGCACGCCCCCGCCAGGACAGGCACCCGACGCGAGCGGCGGGCGTCGCCCCGGCGAACGCGGTCGCCGCTCCCCCGCCGGACACCGGCGCGGTCGGCACCGCGGCGACCTGCCCGGCGAACCGGCGGGCCCGGCGGCCGGGGGTGACGACCGGGTCGGCGTCGACGGCGTCGACGGCGATCCCCGCGAGCAGCCCGTCCCACGCCGCGGCGAGGGTGCGCGGAGAGTCGAACACCTCCAGCAGCAGCGGCTGCCCGGCGACCCCGGCCAGCACCCCGCACTGGAACGGCAGCGGCGCCGTCGCGCCGACCAGCAGCCGGGCCCGCTCGCGACGGTCGCGGGTGGTGTCGCGCAGCGCCCCGGTGGCGCCGGTGCCGTAGCCGGCGACCCGCCGCCACACCGCGGACTGGTCGTCCGTCGCCGCGCGCACCGCGACCGGCGCGCGCTCCCCGGCCCGGACGTGCCCGGCCCCGCCCGCCCAGCGGCCCGCCTCGACGCAGCGCACCGCGACGACCACCGACCGGCCCGCCGCGACCAGCACCGGCCGGGTCACGACCCGGTCCTGGCGGCCGCCGGTGAGAAGCTCCCCCTCGGTCAGCAGCGCCGGGCGCGGCCCCCGGTTCGTCACGACCAGCTGGTCGACCACCGGCGTCCCCGCGCGCTCCGCGACGTGCAGCGACCCGCCTCCGAGATCGTAGCCGCGGCCGCGCACGGCCCCGCCGTTGAAGACCGGGAACAGGGTCAGCGCGCCGCGCACCATCGGGTTGCCCACGTGCAGGTCCATGTTGTCCTCCGTATTAGCTCATCGTTGCTCTAATACATAAGAGCACGAGTGCGCTAATCTGTCCAGCATGACCTGGATCGACGAGCACGGCCGCTCGCTCGAGGACTACGCGCGGCCGTCGGTGGCCGTCGACGTCGCCCTACTGACACTCGACGCCGGCGGGCGGCTCGCCGTCGTCGTGCACGGGCCCACGGGCGCCCACACCCGCGGGCTGCCCGCGCTGCCCGGGACGTTCCTGCACGTCGAACGGGGCGAGACGCTGCGCGAGGCGGCGCTGCGCGCGCTGCGCGACAAGATCGGCGTCACCGGACGCGAACCCGCCCAGCTGCGGGTGTTCGACGACCCGGGGCGCGACCCGCGCGGGCGCGTGCTGTCGGTGGCGCACGTCGACCTCGTGCCGCACGACCGGATCCAGGACACGACCGGCGTCCTCGCCCCGGTCGAGGACGGGACACTGCCGTACCCGCTCGGCTTCGACCACGACCTCGTCGTCGCCCACGCGCTGGCCTGGGCCCGCGAGCGCTACGCGGCGGCGCCGGACCCAGCGGGACTGGTGGGCGAGGAGTTCACGCTGCTGGAACTGCAGGGCGTGCACGAGGCCGTCGAGGGACGACGCCTGCAGAAGGACACCTTCCGCCGCCGGGTCGCCGACGGCCTCGTCGAGACGGGGCAGGTCCGCGCCGGGACGGTCGGGAAGCCGGCCCGGACGTTCCGGCGGCGGTGACGCTCACCCCCGCCGCGCGAGCTCGGCCAGCCACTTCTTGAGCAGCACCGTCTCCGGCGCCCCGAGGACGTCGTTGTCGTCGGGCAGCGCGAGCAGGGCCGCCGCGGCGTCGCCGACCCCCGGCCCGCCGGGTGCGTGCTCCGCGTGCCCACCGGTGATCGCGGCGAGGGTGGCCTCGCGCATGTCGACCGACAGCCCGGGGTCCGGGCGCGCGGTGATGATCTGTCGCAGGGTGACACCGACATTGGCGGCGAGGACGTGGGCCGCGGCGCGTTCCGGGCTCACGGTGAGCCGGCCCCGGCGGTCGGCCTCCCGGGTCAGCCCGAGCAGGGCGGCAGCCGGTCCGTCCTGGGCGGACGGCCGTCGCCCGGGGGTGACCTGCCCGTACATCAGGGCGTAGAAGCCCGGGTTGGCGATGCCGAACTCGACGTGGGCGTCCCACCCGTCGCGGATGTCCTGGATCGGGTCACCGCTGGACTCCCGGGCCCGCTTCGCGGACAGGTACTGCTCGAACCCGTGCTCGACCACGGCGTCGAGCAGGCCCTCCTTGCTCCCGAAGAAGTGGTACAGCGTGGGGAGCCGGACGCCGGCGGCGTCGCAGATGGCCCGCAGCGGGACGGTCTCCCCCGGCGACGCCGCGATGAGGTCGGCAGCCGCACGCAGGAGCCGGTCGCGGGTCCCGACCTCGGCCGGTTGATCTGCCACGACCCCACTGTAGGACGCCCGGCCGGAGCCGGGGCGCGGACCGCGGGCCGGCCGCCGCCCGCCCCCGGCACCCACCGGACCACCCTCAGCGCGTGGTGTAGCCGCCGTTGGCGAAGATCGTCTGGCCGGTGATCCAGCGCCCCTCGGTCGCGAGGAAGCGCACGATCGGCGCGATGTCCTCGATCTCGGTGAGCCGCCCACCCATGGCCATCGACTTGTGGAACTCGACCCGGTCCGGGGTCTCCTGCGGGTAGAAGAACGGCGTGTCCATCGGGCCGGGGGCGACGTTGTTCACCGAGATCCCGCGGTCGGCGAACTCCTTGGCCGCCGCACGGGTGAAGTGCTCGACCGGGGCCTTGCCGCCGGCGTAGGTGGAGTAGCCGTCGGTGAAGGCCGCCAGCAGCGACGTGACGACGGTGATGATCGCGCCGTTGTCGGCGAGACTGCGGCCCGCCTCCTTGATGAAGAAGTACGCGGCCTTGGAGTTGATGTCGAACATCGCGTCGTACTCGGCCTCCGTGGTGTCCACGATCGGCTTGCGGAGCACCTTGCCGACGGCGTTGACGGCGACGTCGATCGGCCCGAGCGACCCCGCCGCGTCGGCGAAGAGCCGCTCGACCTGCGCCGGGACGGTCAGGTCGCCCTGCAGGAGCACCCCTTCGCGACCCGCTGCCTCGACCGCCTTCAGCGTCTCCTCGGCCTCGGCGCGCGAGGACGCGGAGTTGTAGTGGATCGCGACGTTCGCCCCCGCCTCGGCGACCTGGCGGCTGATCAGCCCGCCGAGGTTCTTGCCGCCCGCGGCGACGAGAACGGTCCGGCCCTGCAACGACTGCACGCTCATGCGTTCCTCCTGTATCGACTGTATAGCTACATGTATCAGCTATACAGAGCGATGTCGAACGCAGTGTCCTCAGAAGGCCCAGGTCCCGGTCAGCAGTGCCACGCCGGTGACGGCCAGCAGCCCGACGACGACGTGCTCCCCCGTCCCGCCCGTGCGGAACCGCAGGGCCCGTGGCCAGCGGATCCCCTCCAGCGGCCAGAAGGCGAACCGGTTGCCGTGGGAGGTCAGCTCGTCGCCGATCGCCCCGACCCAGCAGCCCGCGCCGGCCGCGACACCGGTCCAGACCGCCGTCTCCCCGGGCAGCAGGACACCGGTCCCCCACCACGCCAGCAGCCCGACCGCGGCCGCGAAGACCGGCGAGTGCGATAGGCCACGGTGCGAGACCCCGGTCGTCACCCGGGACAGCCACCGGATCGCCCGGCACAGGAGCCAGGTGACCGGCGGCAGCGACCGCGCGGCGACGCTCGACGGGTGGTCGAGGTCGGGCGCGAAGGCCGCCAGCGCGCACACCACCACGACCACCGGCACCAGCACCGGTGGCGGCGGGACCGCCGAGCAGACCGCGAGCCCCAGCACCGCGCCCGACAACGCGTGCGTACGCCCCATCATCGTGACCCCACCCCTTCCGAACGGACACGGAGGGTAACCGCGCGATACCGTGACGCCGGGTCGCCGACACGCGTGCCGGTCTTGACCGTGCCCGCCGGGCCGCGCAGGCTCGCAGCGTGACGGACCATTGGCGCAACTGGGCGGGCAACCAGCGCACCCGTCCGATCAGGACGGTCCACGCCCGCGACGCCGACGACGTCGTCCGGGCGGTGCGCGACGCCGCCGAGGGCGACCTGCGGGTCCGCCCGCTCGGCAGCGGCCACTCCTTCACCGGCATCGGCGTGCCCGACGGCGTCGCCCTCGCCGTCCCCGCCGACCCCGCCGCGATCCGGCTCGACGGCGGGCTCGTCACCGTCCCGGCCGGGGTCACCCTGCACACGCTGAACCGGTGGCTGTGGGCCCACGGCCGCGCCCTGCCCAACCTCGGCGACATCGAGGCCCAGACCGTCGCCGGCGCGATCTCCACCGGCACCCACGGCACCGGCGCCGGATACCGCGGCATCGCCGACGGGGTGCGCCGGCTGCGCCTGGTCGACGGGCTCGGGGAGCTCCACGAGCTGGGCCCGGCCGCCGACCCCGACCTGTTCGACCTGGCGCGGGTGGGGCTCGGGGCGCTCGGTGTCCTGGTCGAGGTGACGCTGGCGACCGTGCCCGCGTTCCACCTGCACGCCCGCGAGTCCGCGCGCCCGCTCACCGAGGTCCTCGAGCGCCTCGACGATCTCGCCGCCGGCCACGACCACGTCGAGTTCTACTGGTTCCCGCACACCACGACCGCGGTGCTCAAGACGAACGACCGGACGGAACGGCGCTCGCCCGGGCGCGGCCGGGTCGCCGCGCTGGTCGGCGACGAGGTGCTCGGCAACGGCGCCTTCGGGCTCGTCCAGCGCGTCGCCGCGCTCGCCCCACCGCTGGTCCCGCGGCTCAACCGGGTCATGGCCGGGCAGATGGCCGCCGGGGAGTACGTGGCCCCGTCGTACGCGGTGTTCTGCAGCCCGCGCCGTGTCCGGTTCCTGGAGATGGAGTACGCCGTGCCGCGGGCCGCGCTGCCCGAGGCGTTCGCCGGGCTGCGGGCCGCCGCCGCGCGGCACGCCCACGACGTCGCGTTCCCGGTCGAGGTGCGGATCCTGCGCGGCGACGACATCGCGCTGTCCACCGCGTACGGACGGGACACCGCCTACCTCGCCGTGCACGTCCACTCGGGACGCCCGCACGAGGCGTACTTCGGGGCCGTCGAGTCGGTGCTGTCCGCACTGGACGGACGGCCGCACTGGGGCAAGCTGCACACCCGCACCGCGGAGCAGCTGCGTCCCCGCTACCCGCGGTTCGACGCGTTCGTCGCCGCACGTGACCGACTCGACCCGGCGGGCCGGTTCCGCAACCCCTACCTCGACCGGGTCCTGGGAGTGCCGTGCGCGTCGACGACCTGACCACACCCGCGCTGCTCGTCGACGCCGCCGCGCTGGAGGCGAACCTCGCCGACATGGCCGCGCTGCTGCCCGGCCCGCGGCTGCGGCCGCACGTCAAGGCGCACAAGACGACCGAGCTGGCCCGGCGGCAGGCCGCCCACGGCCACACCGGGTTCACCTGCGCCACCGTGCGGGAGGTGGAGGGCATGGCGGCGGCCGGGCTGGGCGCGGACCTGCTGCTCGCCAACGAGGTGCTCGACGCCCGCCGGCTCGGCGCCGTCGTCGGGTCGGGCGCGCGGGTCACCGTCGCGATCGACTCGGAGCAGACGCTGCGGGCCGCCGTGGACGGCGGCGTCCGCGAGGTGCTCGTCGATGTCAACGTCGGCCTGCCCCGCTGCGGCATCGCGCCCGCGCGGGCCGGGGCGCTCGCCGACGCCGCCCGCGCCGCCGGGCTCGTCGTGCGCGGCGTGATGGGCTACGAGGGCCACCTGCAGATGCTCGACGACGCAGCCGAACGCGCCCGGCTCACCACCGAGTGCACCGACCGGCTGCTGGCCGCGCACGCCGACGTCGGCGGCGAGGTGGTCTCCGGCGGCGGCACCGGCACGCACGCGATGAACACCGCCTGCACCGAGATCCAGGCCGGGTCCTACGCGCTGATGGACACCGCCTACACCGCCGCCGGGCTGCCTTTCCGCCAGGCGCTGACGGTGCTGTCCACCGTGGTCTCGACGACCGCACCCGACGGCGACATGCCCGGCTGGGCGGTCGCCGACGCGGGCCTCAAGGCGTTCGGCATGGACCACGGCAACCCCACGGTGCCCGGTGGGAACGTGTGGTTCTGCTCCGACGAGCACCTGGTGTTCGCCGCCGACGCCCCGCCGCGCACCGGTGACCGGGTGCGGATCGTGCCGGCACACGTCGACCCGACCGTCGCGCTGCACGAGCGGATGCACCTCGTCGACGGCGACGAGGTGCTGGAGACCTGGGCGGTCGACCTGCGCGGCTGGTGAGGCCTACCGGCCGAACCTCTCCCCCAGCGCCGCCAAGCCCGTACCGAACACGCCGTTCGCGAACAGGCCCGCGAGGTCGCCCTCGTCGGGGCCGTCGGCGTCGAACTCGGTCCACCACTCGCCGAAGGTGTGCCCGACCGCGGTGACCGGGGCCAGCCGTACGGTGGAGACGTAGCGGCGCACCGGGAACGGCGACTCGAGGATCTCGTAGGTGAGGGCGTGGCCGCGCTCGTCGAGTGCGGTCAGCTCCTCGACGACGGTGCCGCCGCCCTCGGCGAGGGTCAGGCGTCGCTGCGCGCCGATCTCGCTGCCGGAGGCGCCGCGGATCAGCTCGCAGGTCGCGATCGCCGGGTGCCAGCGGTGCAGGCCACCGAAGTCGCGGACGTGCGGCCACACCTCGGCCAGCGGTGCCGTGATCACGGCGCTGGAGTAGGGACGGGGCATCGGGGACTCCTCCTCGGGAGTGTCAGGACTGCCGGCGCAGGTGGGGGGCCTGCGCCGCGAGCTGGTCGAGCTGGGCGCGGACGTCGTCGAAGCCGCTGTCGACCCGCAGGTCCAGCGCGATCGACGCGGCCAGTTCCGCGGTGTCGTGGAAGGCGGTGCGGGCGACCTCGAGGCGGGCGCCCACGGTGCGGGCCATCTCGCTGCCCTGGCCCGCGCTCTCCAGGCTCTCCCCCATCCGCGCGGTGCGCAGGGCCTCGGCGAGCTCGGCGTCGAGGTTGCGGCCGATGTCGTGCAGCCAGTCCCTGGCCGGGCCGTCGGGCACCGTGCGCACGACGCCGTGGAAGGCGGTCACCGAGCCGACGCAGCCGGAGTAGGCGCGGGCCCAGCGCGACCCGGCGACGAGGCCGCCGGGCAGGGAGGCGGGGGCGTTCTCGGCGGCCCGTCGCATGGCCTCGCGCTCGGCGGGGCTCGCGGAGCGCAGGTAGGAACGGGCCAGCGCCTGGGCGGGCAGCCCGACGAACAGCACCGCCGGGACCGCGCAGAACACCGCCGAGGCGATCGCGTAGCCCAGCGTCCGGCCGAGCAGCTCGTCGGCCGGGTACTGCCCCACCTGCGTGATGCCGACGATCACCCCGATCAGCACACCGAGGGCCGCCCCGGCCAGCAGGAGCACCAGCCACCCGTGCGCGGCGAGGGCGTGCGACACCCTGCCCCCGCGCACCGCCATCCGTCGCCGCCAGTCCCCGCCGGGCGGCGGGGCGGGCATTCCACGCGCCATCACCGCTCCAGCACGTTCTTGAAGGCGCGCGTCTGCTCGGTCAGCGCGGTCTCGGTCGGCAGCCGCTCCATCGACGAGGCCCCGTAGAAGCCGTGGCAGACCTTCGCCGTGCGGAGCACGTGCGCGGCGTCCTCGGGCATCGCGACCGGCCCGCCGTGGACGAGGACGAGCACGTCGTCGCGGACCTCCAGCGCCGCCTGCGCCCACTCGTCGACGAGCGCGACGCAGTCGTCGAGGGTCTTCGCGGTGCCCGCCCCGATCGCGCCGCCGGTGGTGAGCCCCATGTGGCACACCACGATGTCGGCACCGGCCCGGGCCATGGCGCGGGCGTCGTCGGCGGAGAAGACGTACGGCGTGGTGAGCATGTCCTTGGCCCGCGCCGCGGCGACGAGGTCGACCTCCAGCGCGTAGCCCATCCCGGTCTCCTCCAGGTTGGCCCGGAAGGTGCCGTCGATCAGCCCGACGGTCGGGAAGTTCTGGATGCCGGCGAACCCGAGCGAGGACAGCTCGTCGAGGAAGCGGTCGGTGAACAGGAACGGGTCGGTGCCGTTGACCCCGGCCAGCACCGGGGTGCGGCGGACCACCGGCAGCACCTCGGCCGCCATCTCGACGACGATGTCGTTGGCGTTGCCGTAGGCCAGCAGCCCGGCGAGCGAGCCGCGGCCCGCCATCCGGTAGCGCCCGGAGTTGTAGATGACGATGAGGTCGATCCCGCCGGCCTCCTCGCACTTGGCCGACAGCCCGGTGCCCGCGCCGCCGCCGACGATCGGCTCGCCGCGGGCGGCCATCTCGCCGAACCGCTCCATCAGCTCCGCGCGGGTGAACCGCCTCATCGCCGTACCTCCTGCCAGGCCGAGAGCACCGCGTCGGCGAACTCCGGGTCGTTGACGTGGTGCGCGACCCGCCGGACGTTCCCCGGGGAGTCCGCACCGGACTCGATCGCGGCGAACAGTGCCGCATCGGCCTCGGGATCGTGGAACGCCGCGCCCGGCGCGTCCAGTGCGGACACCCCGCCCAGCGGGAGCAGGAACCGCCACGGCCCGGTCAGCGCGTTCAGCTTCGCCGCCAGCCAGGCACCGATCTCCCGGTTCTCGTCGACGGTGGTGCGCATCAGGGTGACGTTCGCGTTGTGCTCGTGGAACAGGCGGCCGGCGAAGCGTTCCGGGACGGTCGCCCGTGCGCCGAAGTTGACCATGTCCAGTGCACCGCAGGACCCGACCCACGGCACCGCGGTGCGGGCGATCGCGTCGAGCCGGTCGGGGCCGCAGGCCATCACCCCGCCGACGAGCAGGTCCGCGACCTCGGTGGTGGTCAGGTCCAGCACCGAGTCGACCAGGCCGGAATCGACGAGCTTCTCCATCGACGGCCCGCCGGAGCCGGTGGCGTGGAAGACCAGGGCGTCGACGCCGTCGCCGAGCCGTTCGCGGACCGCGGTGACCAGCGGCGTGGTCACCCCGAACATGGTCAGCCCGACGGCGGGCAGGTCGGCACCGGTCTCCGGCGGCGGGGCGGTGACGGCGGCGGCCAGCATGTGCGCGGCGTTGCCCAGTACCCGTCGCGAGATGCGGTTGAGGCCGGCGACGTCGGTGACGGCGTACAGCATCGCGACGTCGCTCGCCCCCACGTAGGGCGCGGTGTCGCCGGAGGCGACCGTGGAGACCATCAGTTTGGGGACCCCGACCGGCAGGTCGCGCATCGCCGGGGTGACCAGTGCGGTCCCGCCCGAGCCGCCGAGCCCGAGGACGCCGCCGACGTCGTCGCAGCCGGCGAGGAAGGCCCGCAGCGCCTGCGCCATCGCCCCCACCGCGCTGCCGCGCTCACCGGTGAACACCGGGCCGGCGCCACCGGGGTGGCAGGCGGCGACCTCGGCCGCGGTGACGTCCGGACCGGGGCCCGCCGCACCGGAGGTGGACACGTCCACCCGGCGCACGTCGGCGCCGTCGGCGGCCATCAGCTCGGCCACCCACGCCAGCTCGGCGCCCTTGGTGTCGAACGTGCCGATCACGTATGCGGTCCCCACACAGGAGTTCTACCCGGACCCGGGCACCCGGGGCGAGGGCCGGAGCCCGGACGGCGCAGGGCACCATGGACACGCCCCCCTTCCGCCGGGCTCGTGACCTCGGGGCCCGTGACGTCGTTGGAGAGACATGCTCGGTCAACCGGACGACCCGCGAGGCATCGTGCTCCCGCTCGACGGGCGGCCCGGCGGAACGGAGACCGGCGCCCCCGAACGCAACGGTGGCCCGCGTCCCCTCCGCAACGGGACCCCTCCCCCCGGCCCGGCACTGCTGCTGAGCTGGACCCCCACCCCGGCCGTCGACGACGACGACCGCACCTGGGCGACACTGTCGGCGTCGAGCGAGCTGGCGCGGCGGCTCGCGCCCGACGCCGGCCGCGCACCCGCCGCCGGGCTCACCTTCCGGCTCGCGCTGCCCGAGGCGTTCGGCGCCGAGCCGCTGCTGCGCCTGGCCGGCGGCGAGACGGCCGTGGCGGCCCCCGGGTCGTCGGCGCTGGTGCCGGTCGCCCCCACCGCACCCGGTGACCGGCACGGCGCCGGGCTGGGCCTGCTCACCCTGACCACCGCGGCCGAGATCGCCGCGACGGGCACCCAGACCCGGGTGCTCGACGAGCTGACCACCGCGGTCGACCAGCTGGCACCGTCGTGCGTGATGCGGCTGGACTCGCGGCTCCGCGCGGCCGAGGAGTCGCTGCGCGAGGCCCAGACCGAGCTGCTCGAACGCGGCTCGCTCGTCGTCGACGGCGACACGACCGACAGCGGTTCCCCGTCGCGCGGGCTCGAGACGGCCGTCGCGAACCTGTCGGTCCTGCGCCACCAGACGCACGCCTGGATCGCGGGCTGGGAGCGGGTCGTCGCCGGGGCGGACCCGTCGGGGACGCCCGGCCTGGCGCTGCGGGACGCGCTCGGTGAGGTCGGCAAGCTCGGCTGGACCGGGTTCCCGGCCGCGGTGCACGGCGCCTACCAGGCACTCGTGCTGGACGCCCGGCGCATCCTGCTCACCGCGGCCGACCACCTGCTGCGCGCCCCGAACCGGCCGCTGACCGCGCTGCGGCCCCTGGTCGAGAGCGACCTCGCGGGCCGGGCCGCCGACGTCGCGCGGCTGCACCGGCTGCTGACCACGCTGTCGACGCTCCCGCAGACCGTGCGCAAGCGCTCCGGCGGGATGATGCCGAACCTGATCGCCGACCAGGCGACGGCCAACGCGCGCAGCCAGGCGCTGTTCACGCGGATGGCGAACGCGCTGCGCTCCCCGGTGTGGGACGGCCGGGTCGTCGTCGAGGTGCGGTCGCTCGACTCGGGCGAGCTGCAGGTGCTGCGCCCGGTCTGACCCCGGACACGTCACGGCCCTCCCGTCCGGCGCGGGGGCGGTCGGGAGGGCCGTGGACGGGTGTCGCGGTGGGTCAGCGGGCGACGGCCTTGGCGCGCTTGCGCGCGTCCTTCGCCGACGCCTTGGCCTGCTTGGCGGCCTCGGCGCCGGCCACCGACGCGCGGTCGGCCAGGTCCGATCCGAGCTTCGCGGCCTGCGACTGGGCCTGGGTGACCAGGGTGGAGAAGCGGTCGGCGTACTCGGGGGCACGCTTCTCCGCGCGGGCGGTGGCCTTGCGGGCCTGCTTCTCCCAGCGGACGCGACGCTTCTCGGCCTCGCGCACCCACCGGTCGCCGGTGCGCCCGGCGGCCTTGCGGTACTGGGCACCCTTCTTGTCCACGACCTTCTCGAGCTGGGCGCCGCGCTTCTCGGCCGCCTTGGCCAGCTTGGCGCCGCGCTTCTCGGCGACCTCGGCCTGCTTCTGGGCGGCCTTGGAGGTGCGCTCGGCGGCGGCCGAGAGCTGCTCGGACCAGGTGGACGCCTTGTCCGAGGCGACCTCGGACAGGTGCGCGGCCTGCTCGGAGGCCTTGCCGCCCCACTCGGTGGCGCGCTCACGCACGACCGGGCCGTACTCCTCGACGGCCTCGGCCAGCTTCTCCCGGCTACCCGCGGCGGCCGCGGCGATCGAGGTGCCCGCGCCGGCCAGTCCCGCGGCGAGCTGGGCACCGGTGTCGGAACCGGAGCCGGACAGCCGGGCCTGGGCGCGCTCGGCGGCCTGGCGCGTCCGGTAGGCGTGCGACGGCTTGCCGTGGGTGTCGGCGGCCGCGATGAGCAGCCCGCCGAGCAGGCCGACGTTCTTCAGGAAGTGGATCTGCTCGTTGGCGCGCTTCTGCTGGTCGGTCTCCTCCCAGAAGCGGTGCCCGGCCAGGGTGGTCGGGACCAGCGAGGCGGCCAGCGCGGTGGCCGACAGGCGGGGGAACTTGCCCAGGGCGAGCAGCGAGCCCGCCACGATCTTCACTCCGGCGTCGACCTTGACCAGGGTCTCGTTGTCGGGGCGCCGGTCCAGCGGGGCGTTCTCCACGACCTTGTCGATGGCCGGGGCGGCCTGGTCGAGAACGGGCTGTGCGGCGGAAGTCAACGCGTCGGCGTTCCGCAGCTCGTTGATTCCGCCGTAGATGAAGACGGCCGCGAGGGCGGGTCGGGCTACACGTCGCAAGACTGGCATGGGGCACCTTTCCCCGGCTCGTCCGTCCGCAAACCCGGGGTGGGTGTGGCGTCACCGCCGTGGGATGGCAATCATGCCCGGGTGACGAACGGACGGCGGGCCATCGGGCTCGACATCGGAGGAACGAAGGTCGCCGGAGCGATCGTGGGCGAGGATGGCACGGTCCACGCCGAGCTGCGGCGCAACACCCCGGACACGTCCGATGCGGACACGATGACCACCCTGTTGCGGGAGATGGTCGAGGAGCTGCGCGGCGACGCCGAGGGGGCGGACGTGTCCGCGATCGGGGTCGGTGCCGCGGGGACCGTGGAGTGGCCGGTCGGCCGGATCCGCTGGGCACCCAACAACAACTACGAGAACTGGGACGTCCGCGGTCTCCTGGAGTCCGCGTGCGGGCTGCCGGTGGTCGTCGACAACGACGGCAACGTCGCCGGTCTGGCCGAGGCCCGGCTCGGCGGGACCCGCAACGACGACATGGTGCTGCTGACCGTCGGCACGGGCGTCGGGGCGGGGATCGTGCTCGACGGGAAGATCTACCGCGGCGCGCACGGGCTCGGTGCCGAGGTCGGGCACATGAACGTCAACCCGGACGGCCCGCAGTGCGGCTGCGGCAACTACGGCTGCCTGGAGGCGGTCGCGTCGGGGACCGCGCTGAC
Source organism: Pseudonocardia sp. 2-7 (assembly GCF_056341085.1). NCBI lineage: Bacteria > Bacillati > Actinomycetota > Actinomycetes > Pseudonocardiales > Pseudonocardiaceae > Pseudonocardia > Pseudonocardia sp. 2-7. Next base: position 1,860,080 of record NZ_CP094507.1, on the reverse strand, counting down.
CCGGATGGGCCGCAGCGCCGCCCTGCACGACCCGCGGGGCATGATCGCGACCCTGGCCGCGGAGGCCGGGGGCGAGGTCACCGGCCAGCACGTGACGATGGCCGCGATGGCGGGCGACAGCACGGCGGCGTCGCTGTTCCAGCGGCTCGGGCGCTCGCTGGGGATCGGCATCGCCAGCATCAACGCGATCTTCGAGTTCGAGGTCGTGCTGATCGGCGGCGGCCTGGTCGACGCGGGCGAGCTGCTGCTCGAGCCGGCGCGCCGGGCGGCCCGGGAGTTCCACTACGGCCCGCCCGAGGTCCGCCCGATCCCGCCGGTGCTGCCCGCCACCTACAAGGGCGACGCCGGGAAGATCGGTGCGGGGCTGCTGGCGCTGGAGGAGACCTGATCTCGTCCCGCAACGGGGCCGGGGCACGACTACGCTCGGACGGGTGACACTCCTGCTCGGACCGGTGCTGCGGCACGTCGACGAGACCAGCGCGCTGGTCTGGGTGCAGACCTCCGGCCCGTGCCGCGTCTCGGTGCTCGGCTGCGACGCCGCGACCTTCGAGGTGTCGGGCCACCACTTCGCCCTGGTGCGGGTGACCGGGCTGACGCCGGGCACCCGCACCGCCTACGAGGTCCACCTCGACGGCGAGCAGGTCTGGCCGCTGCCGCACTCGCCGTTCCCGCCGAGCCTGATCGCGACACGCGGCGCGGACACCGAGGCCCACCAGCGGATCGTCTTCGGCTCCTGCCGCTACGTGAAGCTGGCCGACCCGAAGCTGGCCCGGCAGTACGGCCTCGACGCGCTCGACGTCTACGCCGGCCGGATGGCCGGGCTGCCCCCGGAGACCTGGCCGACCACCCTGCTGCTGCTCGGCGACCAGGTCTACGCCGACGAGCTCACCCCGCAGACCCGGCGGCGGATCGCCGGGCGGCGGGAGCGGCACCCGGACTGGCCCGACGACGAGATCGTCGGCTTCGACGAGTACTCGGGCCTCTACCGCGACACCTGGTCGGACCCCGAGGTGCGGTGGATGCTCTCCACCGTCCCCACCGCGATGATCTTCGACGACCACGACGTCCGCGACGACTGGAACACCTCCGGCGCCTGGCGCGAGCAGATCGCCCGCACACCCTGGTGGTCCGAGCGCATCCGCTCCGGCCTGGCCTCGTACTGGGTCCACCAGCACCTGGGCAACCTCTCCCCCGCCGAGCTCGCCGCCGACCGGACCTGGCAGGAGGTGCAGGCCGCCGAGGGCGACGTCTGGCCGCTGCTGTCCGAGCGGGCCGCCCTGTGGGACCGCGAGACCGGCGACGGCGACGACACCCGCAAGGACGAGCGGTTCTCCTTCTGCTGGGAGCTCGGCCGCACCCGGCTGATCGTCATCGACTCCCGCAACGGGCGGATCGTGGAGTCCACGCCGCGCCGGATGGTGTCCGACGCCGAGTTCGACTGGATCTCCGCCAAGGCGCTCGCCCCCGGCGACGTGGACCACCTCGTCCTGGGCACCTCGGTGCCCTGGCTGATGCCCCAGGTCATCTCCGACCTGGAGGCCGCGACCGAGAAGGGCGCGAACGGCTCCGGCCGGGTCGCCGCCGTCGCCGAGTGGGCCCGCCAGGAGGCCGACCTGGAGCACTGGCCCGCGTTCGGGCACTCCTTCGCCCGGCTCGCCGAGCTGATCCGCGAGGCGTGCCGCCCGCGCGCCGGGGACGCCCCGCCCGCCACGGTGTCGGTGCTGTCCGGCGACGTCCACCACTCCTACGCCGCCGTCGCCGACGTGCACACCCACACCCCCGGGGACCGGCCCGGCCGCGGCCCGGAGGGCACCCGGGTCCACCAGCTGACCTGCTCACCGGTGCACAACGTGGTCCCCGCGGTGATGCGGGTGATGTTCCGGATCACCTGGTCGCGGCTGCTGGGCAGGATGACGACCCGCTGGACCCGCCGGACCGGGGCCGGCAGCGCGGGCGTGGCCTGGGAGCGGACGACCGGTCCGCTGTTCGGCAACCTCGTCGCGACCCTGGAGACCGACGGGCGACGGGCGTCGTGCCGGTTCGAGCGGCCGCGCTCGGCCGCGGTGCTCGACACCGCGGCCGAGGTCGTGCTGACCCCGCAGGCCCCGCCCATGGCGGCCCGGCAGCGGAGGGGGACCACCCCGGCGGTCTGACCGGGGGCCTCGGCGACGGCCCGTCAGAACCCGGTACGGGCCAGCCAGCCCGTCCAGACCTCGGCGTCGCCGAGGACCTGGAGACGGTCGTCGTCGGCGGGGATGCGGCGGGTGACGCCCCGGAGCAGGTCGGCGGCGGTGCCGCGGACGGCGGCGTCGCCCTTGCCGTGCCCGTGCTCCCAGACCACGCGCCCGCCCGCGCCGCGCACCATCCACTCCCCCGCCGCGTCCGGCACGTCGTCGGTGGAGTGCAGGTGCAGCGTGGCGCCGTCGGCGAGCGGGGGCTCGTCGGCGGCGGGGCGGGCGGCGAGCAGGCCCAGCCACTCCGAGACGCCGTCGGCGGCGACCTGCGGGTCGATCGGGAACGGCGCCCCCAGCGCGACGGCGGCGTCGGCGCGGTGCACCGTCGCCTCGTGCAGCCGCCGCCGCACCCACCACGCCGAGGGCTGCGGACCGGTGAAGGTCCACACCGGCGCGGTCGGCCCGGCCGCGACGACGGCGTCGAGCAGCTCGGTCGCGCCGTCGCGCAGCCACTGCGCCGCGACCTCCGGGCCGCCCTCGGGCGGCTTCCCGCCGGGCACCTCGCGCGGGTCGAGGGCCTCGGTGGCGCCGGTGGCGACCATCCGGGCCGCCCACCGGTGCCCGCGCCCGACGTGGCGGAGCAGCTGCAGCAGCGACCAGCCCGGGCAGGTCGGGACCGGGGTGGCCGGATCGGCCGTCGTCAGGAGGGTGGCCAGCCGGTCGTTCTCCGAGAGGAGGACGGCGGCGTACGGGTCGACCGCGGTGCGGTCCGGTGTCGTGGTCATGAATTCGTACCCCCGGTCGCGGAACATGTGGGCGGGTTGCGGCGAGTCGTGCATGACGATCGCGGAGTTCGGGTAGGCAGGGATCATGCCGCCTCATCGCGACTGGACGCGACGGGGCGCGGGGCGGGCACTGCTGTACTGGCCGTTGACGGCCTTCCTGCTGGTGGCCGCATTCCCCGCGTACTCCGTGGTGCTGGTCATCGCCTCCGGGATTCTGCTGCCCACCCTCGGCCTCGTCGCCGGGCTGGCCGGGAAGCGCTGGCGGGCACGCAAGCTCGCCCGGGCGCGTCGCGTGCTGTCCGACGTCGTCGACCCCGGCCCATCCGCCGACGAGGACCTCGTCGCGCACGAGGACGAGCCCGACACGACCGGTCCGGAGAGCTCCTGGCCGACCGGCCGGCACGCCCGCCGGGGCCGCGACCAGGCCGCTCCGGCCACCGGGGAGCCCGTGGCACGCGACGCGGCCTGACCCGCACCGTACGACCCCTGTGACGCTCGCCGGATTCCTTGTACGTCCGATACTAGGATGTCAAACTAAACCGGCCGGGACACCGCCGTCCGCCCGGCGGGAGGAACGTCCCCGATGAGCACGGACACGAACGCACAGGCCGAGCTGCACGTCCCCACGCACCCGGTCCGTTTCGTGACCGCGGCCAGCCTGTTCGACGGGCACGACGCCGCCATCAACATCATGCGCCGGATCCTGCAGCGGCAGGGCGCCGAGGTGATCCACCTCGGCCACAACCGCTCGGTCGACGAGGTCGTGACCGCCGCGATCCAGGAGGACGTGCAGGGCGTCGCCATCTCCTCCTACCAGGGCGGGCACGTCGAGTACTTCTCCTACCTGGTCGAGCTGCTGCGCGAGCGCGGCGCCGGCCACATCAGGGTCTACGGCGGGGGCGGCGGCGTGATCGTCCCCGAGGAGATCGAGCTGCTGCACTCCCGCGGCGTCGCGCGCATCTTCTCCCCCGAGGACGGCCAGCACCTGGGCCTCCCCGGGATGATCAACATCATGATCCGCGAGTGCGACACCGATCTCGCGGCGCAACCGCCGTCGTCGTTCGACGGGCTGTTCTCCGGGGAGACCGCGACGCTGGCGCGGGCGCTGACCCTCGCGGAGTCCGGGACGCTGCCCCAGGAGGTCCGCGAGCGCGTCGCCGCCGCCGAGCGCCCGGTGCCGGTCCTCGGCATCACCGGCACCGGCGGCTCCGGCAAGTCCTCGCTGACCGACGAGCTGGTCCGCCGCTTCCGGCTCGACCAGGAGGACAAGCTCCGCATCGCGGTGCTCGCGGTGGACCCGACCCGACGCAAGGGCGGTGGCGCGCTGCTCGGCGACCGCATCCGGATGAACGCGCTGTCTTCCGGGCCCGCCGGCGCAGGAGGCAGTCACAGCCCGGTCTTCTTCCGCAGCCTCGCCACCCGCGGCAACGACGGCGGCTCGCTGCCCGAGCGGCTCGGCGACACCATCGCGGTGCTCCGCTCCGCCGGGTTCGACCTGGTGGTCGTCGAGACGCCCGGCATCGGCCAGGGCGACGCGGGCATCGTCCCGTTCGTCGACCACTCGCTGTACGTGATGACGCCGGAGTTCGGCGCCGCGTCCCAGCTCGAGAAGATCGACATGCTGGACTTCGCCGACGTCGTCGCGATCAACAAGTTCGAGCGCCGCGGCGCCGAGGACGCCCGGCGCGACGTCGGCCGCCAGCTGGTGCGCAACCGTGAGGAGTTCGGCGCGACCTGGGAGGACATGCCGGTCTACGGCACCTCGGCCGCCACCTTCAACGACGACGGCGTCACCGCGCTCTACCAGCACCTGCGCGACCTGCTCGCCGAGGGCGGGCTGACCGTCGGCGAGGGGCGTCTCCCCCGCGTCGACACCAAGACCTCCAGCGACTACGCGGCCGTCATCCCGCCGGAGCGGGTCCGCTACCTCGCCGACATCGCCGGTGCGGTGCGGGACTACCACGCCGACACCGAGACCCACGCCCACGCGGCCCGCACCGCGCAGCACCTGCGCACCGCTGCCGAGCTGGTCGGCGGCGACGACCTCGACGAGGCGCTGCGCACCGCCGAGAAGAAGGTCCCCGCCGAGTCCGCCGAGCTGCTGGAGTCCTGGCCGTCGCGGGTCGCGGACTACTCCGGCGACGAGTACGTCTACACCGTGCGGGACAAGGAGTTCCGCACGAAGCTGACGCGCGAGACGCTGTCCGGCAACCCGGTGCGCCGGGTCGCGCTGCCGAAGTTCGACGACGACGCCGCGCTGCTGCGCTTCCTGCGCCGGGAGAACCTGCCCGGCTTCTACCCCTTCACCGCCGGGGTGTTCCCGTTCAAGCGGGAGGGTGAGGACCCGGCCCGCATGTTCGCCGGCGAGGGCGACCCGTTCCGCACCAACCGGCGGTTCAAGTACCTGTCGGAGAGCTCGGACGCCAAGCGCCTGTCGACGGCGTTCGACTCGGTCACCCTCTACGGCCACGACCCGGACACCCGCCCCGACATCTACGGCAAGGTCGGCACCTCGGGCGTCTCGATCGCGACCCTGGACGACCTCAAGGCCCTCTACGACGGCTTCGACCTGTGCTCGCCGACGACCTCGGTGTCGATGACGATCAACGGCCCGGCGCCGACGATCCTCGCCTACTTCCTCAACGCCGCGATCGACCAGCAGGTCGACCGGTTCCGCGACGAGCAGGGCCGCGAGCCCGACGGGGGTGAGCGCGAGGAGCTCGTCGCCTACGCGCTGGCGAACGTCCGGGGCACGGTGCAGGCCGACATCCTCAAGGAGGACCAGGGCCAGAACACCTGCATCTTCTCCACCGAGTTCTCGCTGCGGATGATGGCCGACATCCAGGAGTGGTTCATCGCGCACAAGGTGCGCAACTTCTACTCCGTCTCGATCTCCGGATACCACATCGCCGAGGCCGGGGCGAACCCGATCAGCCAGCTCGCCTTCACCCTCGCGAACGGGTTCACCTTCGTCGAGAGCTACCTGGCGCGCGGGATGGACGTCGACGACTTCGCGCCGAACCTGTCGTTCTTCTTCTCCAACGGCATGGACGCCGAGTACACGGTGATCGGCCGGGTCGCCCGCCGCATCTGGGCGGTCGCGATGAAGGAGCGCTACGGGGCCAACGAGCGCTCCCAGAAGCTGAAGTACCACGTCCAGACCTCGGGACGGTCCCTGCACGCGCAGGAGATGAACTTCAACGACATCCGCACCACGCTGCAGGCGCTCTGCGCGCTCTACGACAACGCGAACTCCCTGCACACCAACGCCTACGACGAGGCGGTCACCACGCCCACGCAGGAGTCGGTGCGCCGCGCGATGGCCATCCAGATGATCATCAACAAGGAGTGGGGTCTGTCGCTGAACGAGAACCCGCTGCAGGGCTCGTTCGTCGTGGACGAGCTCACCGACCTCGTGGAGGAGGCGGTGCTGCGCGAGTTCGAGTCGATCGCGGAGCGTGGCGGCGTGCTCGGGGCGATGGAGACCGGCTACCAGCGCGGCCGGATCCAGGACGAGTCGATGCTGTACGAGCACCGCAAGCACACCGGTGAACTGCCGATCGTCGGCGTCAACACCTTCCTCAAGCCGGCCGACCCGGACGAGGCGCACCAGGAGATCGAGCTGGCCCGCGCCACCGAGGCCGAGAAGCAGTCCCAGCTCGACCGGCTCGCGGACTTCCAGTCCCGGCACCGCACCGAGGCCGAGCAGGCGCTGCGGCGGCTGCAGGACGTCGCGACCGGTGACGGCAACGTGTTCGACGAGCTGATGCGGGCCGCGCGGGTGTGCTCGCTGGGTCAGCTGACCACGGCGTTCTTCGAGGTCGGCGGACAGTACCGGCGCAACATGTGACGACGGGCGGGGCCGGTCCGCCCGGCCCCGCCTCCCTCACCAGCGGCCGCGCCGGTTGGGGATCCGTGCGGCCGCCAGGCCGACCGCCGCGAGCGCCACCGCCAGCACCCCGTAGGCGATCCCGGCGGCGACGCCCGGGTCCTCGGCGGCGGTCACCGCGGCGGTCAGCACCGACACCGCGGCGATCCCACCCATCTGCCGGAACATGATGCGCAGCCCGGACACCGCGGCGACCTCGTCGGGCACCAGGTGCATGCCGGCGTTGTTGGCGGCCGGCCCGGACAGGCCCGTGCCCAGCCCGAGCAGGGTGGAGCCGGCGAGCAGCCACACCGTGGGCCCGCCGAACGGGGGCGCCACCGCGGTGACCACCAGCCCGGCGACGACGGCGACCAGGCCACCGAGCAGCAGCGGCCGGAAGCCCAGCCGGCGCAGCAGCGCGACCGCGGCCGCCGAGGTGACGATGGTGCCGACCGCGCGGCCGGTCAGCAGCGCCCCGGCGACGAACGCGGGCAGGTCGTAGCGGACCTGGGCGTAGAGCGGCAGGGTCGCCGAGAACCCGATCACCACGGCGCCGAAGACGACGTTGGTGACGTTCATGATGCCCAGACCGCGCCCGGCGAGCAGGTGCATCGGGACGACCGCGTCGGGCCGTCGCCGGGCGTGCCGGACGAACACCGCACCCGCCGTCAGCGCGACCACCCCGGCCAGGGCGGTCCAGCCGGGCCCCGACCCCGGCGAGCCGAGCCGGGTGATGGTGAGCATCGTGGCCAGCAGGGTCACGACGAGCAGCGCGATACCGGCGGCGTCGATCCGCGCGGTCCGCCGGTGCGGAGGATCGTCGACCAGGGCCAGCCCGACGGCGACGAGCAGGATCCCGATCGGCACGTTCACCAGGAAGATGCCGTGCCAGGTCCAGGTGGTGAGCACCAGCCCGCCGACCAGCGGCCCGAGGATCGCGCCGATCGGGAAGACGCTGGTGAACAGCGCGAGCGCCCGGTCCCGGTCACGGCCGAACTGGTGCGCGACGATCCCGTTGGCGGCCGGCAGCATCACACCGCCGGCGAGGCCCTGCACCAGCCGGCAGGCGATGAGCACGCCGATCGAGGGGCTGAGCGCGCTCAGCCCGGACATCACCGTGAACACGGCGACCCCGGCCAGGAACATCCGCCGGCCGCCGAAGCGGTCGGACAGCCATCCGCCCAGTGGCAGCGCCAGGATCTGCCCGACGGCGGCGACGGTCACGACCCAGCCGGTCCAGGCCAGGTCGGCGCCGAGGTCGCCGCTGATCGTCGTCAGCGCGGTGGCGACCGACGTCCCGTCGAGGGAGAACATCAGCAGCGCCAGACCGACGACGGCGAAGACCGGCACGCGCCGGGGCAGCGGGTCGTCGCCGGGCGGCCCGGCGGAGCCGTCCCCGGCCGGGCGGTGGGTGTCGTGGGCGGCGTCGGTCACGTGGTGGGCACACCTGTCTTCCCGGAGGAAACGGACATGATGTGCTTACCACAAGCTAAACACCTCGGGCGGGGCGGCCGCCCGGCCGGCTCAGCGGCGGGGGCGGCTGCGTCGACGGCCGCGGTTCCAGCCGCCGAGGATGCCGATCGCCTCGACGAACGACTCGGCAGCCTTGGAGAGCTTGCGTCCGGCCTTCCGCATCGGGGTTCCTCCGAAGATGTGTCTGGTGCTGGGGGCGAGACCTCACCGTGACAGACGACGGCGAGTCGTCGACACGGGGGCACTGGTCCATGAGGGTGACGAACCGGACAGCGTCCGGTCCCGTCGCGGACGTCGACCACCCGGGCGGAGCACCGCGGCACGGCGTGTCGGGTGGCGGTGGCACCGACGGAGCAACGCCGGGGTGGACGCGCCGGGCCACTGCTCCAGGTGGGGAGAAGCGCGTCTCACACCGCGGGCGCCGGGGTCCGGCTCAGGACCAGCGCCAGCGCCAGGGCCCCCACCAGCAGCGCGCTGACGTAACCGACGACGCCCGCCCAGCCGGCGTGGTCGTAGGCGACCCCGCCGACGGCGCCGCCGATGCTGGACCCGGCGTAGTAACCGACCAGGTAGAGCGACGACGCCTGGGCCGGCACCGCACCGGGCAGCATCGCCGAGCGACGCCCCACCCAGGAGCTGGCGACCGAGTGGGCGCCGAAGAAGCCGACGGTCACCAGCAGCAGCCCGGCCAGGGTGGTGGGGAGCAGGTCGGGCAGGGTCACCCAGATCCCGCCGAGCGCGACCAGCGTCGCCACCCACAGCACCGGGCGGCGCCCGAACCGGTCCCCCAGCCTGCCCGCGCCGGTGGAGGCCCAGCTGCCGGCGAGGTAGCCGAGGAACACCAGCCCCACCAGGGTGCCGGGCAGCGAGAACGGCGGGGCCAGCAGCCGGAACCCCAGGTAGTTGTAGACGGTCACGAACGCGCCCATCAGCAGGAACGCCATCCCGAACAGGCAGAGCAGGCCCCGGTCGGTGAGGTGGCGGCGCAGCGGTCCACCGAGATCGCGCAGCCGGGTGCGGGCCGGGGCGGGCGCCGTCGCGGGCGGCAGGAGCAGCCGGAACGCGACGGTCGCGAGCACCGAGACCGCACCGACGGCCGCGAGCCCGGCCCGCCAGCCGCCGAGCTCGGCGACCCAGGACGCGACGAGCCGCCCGGACAGCCCGCCGAGGGTGTTGCCGGCGATGAGCAGACCGACCGCGCCGCCGAGGTGCCGCGGCGCGACCTCGTGGGTGAGGTGGGCCATCGACAGGGCGGGCAGCGCCGCGAGGGCGATGCCCTGCAGCCCGCGGACGACGACGAGGGTCTCGAAGGTGGGCGCCAGCGGGGCGAGCAGTGCGAGGACCGCCGACGCCGCGAGCGCCCAGGTCATGACCCGCGCGCGGCCCCAGGACTCGGTGAGCGCGGAAAGCGGCAGTACGGCGAGGGCGAGGGTGCCGGTCGTCGCCGACAGGACCAGGCTGGCCGTCGACGAGGGCACGCCGAACTCCGCCGAGAGCGTCGGCAGCAGCCCCTGCACGCTGTAGACCAGCACGAACGTCGCCAGACCCGAGAGCCACAGGGCGATGCCGAGCCGCCGGTAGCCGGGGGTGCCGCGCTCATGGGGCGGGGCGGGCCGGGTGGCGGTCGGAGCCGGGGGACGCTCGGTCGTTGTCATCGCACACGACCGTAGGTGTCGACGTCGGATGCGTCCAATGCATGCTTCTCCGACGTACCATGCATCGATGCATGAGTCGTTGGCGCCGGCGCTGCACCGCTTCGTCGCGGTCGCGCGCGACGGTCACCTCACCCGCGCCGCGGAGCGGATCGGGGTCCCGCAACCCACGCTGTCGCGGGCGATCGCCCGGCTGGAGGGCGAGCTGGGCGTCGCGCTGTTCCGGCGTTCCGGGCGCGGGCTGGCGCTGACCGCGGCCGGGCGGACGCTGCTGCCGCGCGCCGAGGCCGCGCTGGCCGAGCTCGGTGCGGGCGTCGCCGAGCTGGCGGGCGACGCCGACCCGGTCACCGGCCGGGTCGCGCTCGGCTTCCTCGGGACGATGGGCACCTCCGCGGTGCCGGGGATCCTGCGGGAGTTCCGGGAGCACCACCCGCGGGTGCGGATCGAGCTGGTGCAGGTGCCGCACGCGGCACTGCTGGAACGGGTCCGCGACGGCGCGGTCGACCTGGCCCTCACCTCCCCCGTGCCCGACGAGCCGGGCCTGGTCGCGACCCCGCTGGCCGAGGAGGAGCTGCGCCTCGCGGTGCCGTCCGGGCACCGGCTGGCGGGCGCGGGTGCCGCGGACCTCGCCGAGGTCGCCGACGACCCGTTCCTGCTGTTCGCCCGCGGCTACGGGCTGCAGGGGGTGGTGGAGTCGTGGTGCGCGCAGGCCGGGTTCCGCCCGCGCCGGGCGTTCGAGGGCGGGGAGACGGCGACGCTGCGCGGCCTGGTCGGGGCCGGGCTGGGCGTCGCGCTGCTCCCCGCCGGGCCGGACGTGCCGGGGGTGGTGCAGGTGCCGGTGCGCAGCCCGCACACCGTGCGGACGCTGGGGATGGTGCACGCGGCCGACCCGCGGCCGACGGCGCCGGTGCGGGACCTGCGGGAGTTCGTCGTCCGGCACGGGCCCCGGTGGCTGGCCGACCACGGGTGAAACGGGGTCGGCGGACCCGGCGGACGGCCGCGGTGCCGGACAGGGACACGTCCGGCCCGGCCCCCCGGGATACCGTCGGCCCATGACTGCGCGGACTGCGGCACCGGTCGACGACGAGGGCCGCGGGGTCCCGATCCCGGGCACCGTGCGGCGGGTCGTGTCGATCGTGCCGTCGCTGACCGAGGCGCTGGAGGCGACCGCACCCGGCATCGTCGTCGGCGCGACCGACTGGTGCACCCACCCCGGCGACCTCGGCGCGGAACGGATCCGGGGGACGAAGAACCCCGACGTCGAGCGGGTCGTCGCGCTGGCCCCGGACCTGGTCGTCGCCAACCAGGAGGAGAACCGCCTCCCCGACCTGGACGCGCTGCGCGCCGCGGGGCTGCCGGTCTACGTCACCGACATCCGTGACGTCGACGGCGGCCTCGCCTCGCTGGGCCGGCTGCTCGCCGCCTGCGGGCTCGGCGAGCCCGGCTGGCTGCGCGAGGCCCGCGAGCTGTGGGCGGCCGTGGAGCCCGCGTCGCCGCGGCGGCGCGCCGTGGTGCCGATCTGGCGGCGGCCGTGGATGGCCGTCGGCTCGGACACCTTCACCGGCGCGGTGCTGGAACGGCTCGGGATCGACAACGCGCTCGCCGACTCCCCCGAGCGCTACCCGCGGATCGACCCCGCGGCGCTGCCGGAGCACGACCTCGTCGTGCTGCCCGACGAGCCGTACCTGTTCACCGCCGACGACGGGCCCGAGGCGTTCGACGCGCCGTCGGCACTGGTCAGCGGGCGGCTGCTGACCTGGTACGGGCCGAGCCTGGTGGAGGCGGCGCGGGAGCTGCCCGCCGCGCTCGGGACCCGCTGAGCGCCCCCGGGCGTCGTCACCGCGGCGGGACGAGCGCCGCGACGAGGGCACGCAGATCGGCCGCCATGTCGAATCCGCCGGGGTCGGCGGGGTCGGCCGGGGCGGCCGGGTCACCGCCGGGAGGGCGGTCGAGCAGCCACTGGACCTGCAGCCCGTCGGCCGCGGCCAGCAGCAGCCGGGCCACCCGGTCCGGGGTGAGCTCCCCGGCGGGCGCCGCGCCGGCTCCGGGGTCCGCACCGGGACCCGCTCCGGGCTCCAGCTCCGCGGCGAGCGCGGTGCGCAGCCGGTCGTAGCGCCGGGCGAACCAGTCGTGGGCGGCGTGGCCCGGGTCGGTCGCCTCGGCCGAGGTGACCGCGTACAGCCGGACCAGACCGGGCTCGGACCCGTTGTCGCGCACGGTCTCCAGCAGCGCCTCGGGGCCGGTCCCGGGCTCGGCGCGCGCGGCGGCGGAGCGCTCGTCGCGGGCCTGCAGCACCGCGACCAGCAGCGCCTGCTTGGACCCGAAGTAGTGGAACAGGGTCGGCTCGCTGACCCCGACCCGGCGCGCGATCTCCTTCGTCGACGACGCGTGGAACCCGCCGGTCGCGAACACCTCCAGCGCCGTGTCCAGGATCTGCTCCCGCCGCTGCCGCCCCTTGGCGTAGCGCCCGCGTGCCGTCGTCACCGGTCGAGGCTAACCCACGAATCCCGAGTGTCACTAGATTTTCACGGGTACGGTGGCCCCATGCCTTCCGTCGACGAGGACCTGCTCACCACACTCATCGCCCGGCTCGACCTGGAGGCGAAGGTCCGGCTGCTGACCGGGGCCGACTTCTGGTCCACCCCGGCCGAGCCCGCGATCGGGCTGCGCCGGATGGTGCTGTCGGACGGGCCGTCCGGGGTGCGCGGGGAGAGCTTCGACGAGCGGTCACCGTCGCTGTCGCTGCCGTCGTCGACGGCGCTGGGCGCGACCTGGGACCCGGAGCTCGCCCGCCGCTACGGGTCGGCCCTCGGCGCCGAGGCCCGCCGGCAGCACGCCGACGTCGTCCTCGGGCCGACGATCAACCTGCACCGCACCCCCTTCGGCGGCCGCCACTTCGAGGCGCTGTCGGAGGACCCGCTGCTGACCGGCGAGCTCGCCGCGGCCTACGTGGAGGGGCTGCAGGCGCACGGGGTCGCCGCGACACCGAAGCACTACGTCGCCAACGACGCCGAGTCCGAGCGCTTCACCGTGGACGACGCGGTCGGCGAGCGGGCGCTGCACGAGCTGTACCTGGCCGCGTTCGAACCGGCCGTCACCCGGGCCGGGGCGTGGGCGGTGATGTCGGCCTACAACGGAGTCAACGGGGCGACGATGAGCGAGAACCCGCTGCTCGCCGAGCCGCTCACCGGCGAGTGGGGCTTCGACGGGCTCGTGATGTCGGACTGGGGCGCGGTGCGCACCACGGTCGCGTCGGCGCGCGCCGAGCAGCACCTGGTGATGCCCGGCCCGGTGGGCGCCTGGGGCGAACGCCTGGTCGCCGCGGTGCGCGACGGCGAGGTCCAGGAGTCCGTCGTCGACGGCAAGCTGCGGAGGCTGCTGCGCCTGGCCGCCCGGGTCGGCGCGCTGGAGGGGGCACCGACGCCGCCCGCCGCCCCGGCCGCCGAGGACGGCGCCGGCGTGGCCCGCGGGCTCGCCGCCGCGGGCAGCGTCCTGCTCCGCAACACCGGCGAGCTGCCGTGGGACGCCTCGTCGCTCGGCACGGTCGCGGTGCTCGGGCACAACGCCGCGCTCGCCCGCACCCAGGGCGGCGGGAGCGCCACGGTCCGGCCCGCCGCGGTCGTCGCGCCGCTGGACGGGCTGCGCGCCGCGCTCGGCGAGGACCGGGTGCGGTACCGGCTGGGCGCGCAGGTCGCCGAGGGCGTGCAGCCCTTCGACCCGGCCACGGTCACCGACCCGGTCACCGGGGAACCCGGACTGCGCGCGGTGTTCCGCGCCGCGGACGGCTCCGCGCTGCGCAGCGAGCACCGGCTCGGCGCCTCGCTGATCTGGATGGGCGCCGAGATCCCCGACGGCGCCGAGACCGTCGAGGTGTCGGCGCGGTGGGCACCCGAGCCCGGGACGCACCGGGTCGGGGCCGCCGCCGTCGGGCACGTGACGGTGCACGCCGACGGGACGGTGGTGCTCGACACCGAGGCCGTCCTGACCGGCGACGAGGGTCCGGGCGCGGCGATCTTCGAGGCCCCCTCGGTGACCGGGGAGGTCGACACCGACGGACCGGTCGACCTGGTCTTCCGGTTCCGCCCGTCCGGCGGCGAGGCCGGCATGGCGCTGTTCGCGCTCACCGTCGGGACCGAGACCGTCGTCGCCGACCCGCAGGCCGAGGTGGCCGCGGCGGCCGCGCTGGCGGCGGCCTGCGACGTCGCCGTCGTCGTGGTCGGGACCAGCGACCGGATCGAGAGCGAGGGCTTCGACCGCACCTCGCTGGCACTGCCCGGCCACCAGGACGACCTGGTCCGGGCCGTCGCCGCGGCCAACCCGCGCACCGTGGTGGTGGTCAACTCCGGCGCCCCGGTGCTGCTGCCCTGGTGCGACGAGGTGGCCGCGGTGCTGCTCGGCTGGTTCGGCGGGGAGCGCTTCGGCGACGCCGTCGCCGACGTGCTGCTCGGGCACGCCGAGCCGGGTGGGCGGCTACCGACCACCTGGCCCGCCACGGGCGAGGAGCGCTCGGTGCTGTCCGGGCGCCCGACCGGCGGCGTGCTGCGCTACGACGAGGGCGTGCACGTCGGGCACCGCAACTGGCTGCGCCACGGCGAGACGCCGGCGTACCCGTTCGGGCACGGGCTCGGCTACACCACCTGGACCCTCGACGACGCCGTCGCCGGGCCCTGGTCGGCCGACGGCATCGCGGTGACGGTCACCCTGACCAACACCGGCGACCGGGCGGGCCGCCAGGTCGTGCAGGCCTACCTGTCCCGGCCCGGCTCCGACGTCGAGCGGCCCGTCCGCTGGCTGGCCGGCTGGGCGGTCGTCGACGCCGCCCCCGGCACGACAACGGCCACCGTGGCGGTGTCGCGGCGCGCGTTCCGCCACCGTGCGGGCGGGACGTGGGCGACCGAGCCGGGGACCTACGACCTGCACCTCGGGTTCTCCGTGACCGACACCCCGCTGCACGCGACGGTGGAGGTCGTCGGCGAGGGCTGAGCGGTCAGCCCGTGGCGGGCTCGAGCGTGACCTCGTCCACCGGACCGGCGCGACGCACGTGACGCTGGACAACTCCGCCGACGACGTGCCGGTCGACGACCTCGTCGACCGGCTCCTGGCGGCCGTTCCCGGCTGAGCCGGTCCGGTCCGGGTCAGCCGGCGTGCGCGGCCCGCACCAGGTCCGAGCACTTCTCCCCGATCATCATCGTGGTGATGTTCGGGTTGATCGCCGGCAGGAAGGGCATCGCCGACGCGTCGGCGACCCGCAGGCCCTGCACCCCGCGGACCCGCAGCTGCGGGTCCAGGACGGCGTCCGGGTCGCCGTCGGCGCCCATCCGCGCGGTGCACGCCGGGTGGTACACGGTGTTGTGGGTCTTGGTGATGTAGTCGGCGAGCTCGTCGTCGGTCACGGCGTCCGGGCCCGGTGCCAGCTCGGCGGCGATCCACTCCTTCAGCTGCGGCTGCTCGGCGATGCGGCGGGCCAGCCGGACGCCCGCGGTCATCACCCGCATGTCGTGGCCCTCGGGGTCGGTGAAGTAGCGCGGGTCGACCCGGGCCCGGTCCCGGAAGTCGCGGGTGCGCAGCCGCACGGTGCCCCGGGACCGGCCACGGGTGACGTTCGGGGTGAGGCAGAACCCGTTGTCGGTGGTCGGGTAGCCCCAACGCAGCGTGTTCATGTCGAACGGCACCGAGCCGTAGTGCATCATCAGGTCCGGCCGGTCCAGGGCCGGGTCGGTGCGGTGGAACAGCCCGATCTCCCACCACTGGGTCGACTCGGTGACCATCGGCTTCGCCGCGTCCCAGAAGACCAGGCCCTCGACGTGGTCGTCGAGGTTCGAGCCGACGCCGGGCAGGTCCGAGCGGACCTCGATGCCGAACTCGCGCAGGTGCTCCCCCGGGCCGATGCCCGAGAGCATCAGCAGCTTGGGGGTGTCGATCGCCCCCGCGGAGAGGATCACCTCGCGCTCGGCGTGCGCGGTCTCGCGGCCCGGGCCGATCCCCCGCTGGTACTCGACGCCGGTGGCGCGGGTGCCGTCGAACAGCACCTGCGAGGCCCAGCAGTCGGTGTGCACCTCCAGGTTCGGGCGGGAGTCCAGGATCGGGTGCAGGTAGGACACCGAGGCCGACGCGCGGGTGCCGTCGGGGAAGGAGTTGATCTGGAAGTACCCGGCGCCGTCGGTGACGGTGTGTCCCTCGTTGAACCGCACCGTCGGCATGCCGACCTGCGCGGCGGCGGCCAGCACGGCGTCGCCGCAGGGATCCTTCGCGGGGATCTGCATGAGGTTGACCGGGCCGGAGCGGCCGTGGCCGTCCCAGTCGCCGTCGTTGGTCTCCAGGCGCCGGATCAGTGGCCAGCACTCGTCGGCGGACCAGCCGGTCAGGCCGGACGCGGCCCACTCGTCGAGGTCCTCGCGCGGGGTCCAGAAGGCGATGCAGGAGTTGTGCGAGCCGCAGCCGCCGAGCACCTTCGCGCGGGCGTGGCGCATGTGGGAGTTGCCGCGCTCCTGCGGCTCGACCGGGTAGTCCCAGTCGTAGCCGGAGTCGAGCAGCGCCATCCAGTCGGTGAGCCGCAGGATGTTCGGGTCGCCGACGTCGGACGGGCCCGCCTCCAGCAGCAGCACCCGCACGGCGGGATCCTCGGAGAGCCGCGCCGCGAGCGCACAGCCCGCCGAGCCGCCGCCCACCACGACGTAGTCGAACCGGTCGGTCATGCCGTCTCCCCCATGCCCTGCTCGATCTCCTTCGCCCGGTGCTCGGGCAGGCAGCCCAGTCCGTGGCGGCCACGCAGCCGGAACCACGTCAGCCCGGCCAGTGCCACGACGCCGATGAACAGGAACGCGATGAACCGCAGCCACCCGGTGCCGTAGACCTCCTCGCGCGGCCAGGCCAGGTTGATCGCCATCGCCGCGCCCCACAGCACCGCGAGCACGTTCACCGGCAGGCCGAGACGCCCCAGCGAGAAGTACCCCTTCTGGCCCTCGTCCGGCCACTGCCCGCGCAGCCGCCGCACCAGCATCGGCACCGTGACCAGCAGGTACGCGATGTAGATCATGATGATCGCGACGCTGGTGACCGCGGTGAAGACCTCGGGCACGCCGACGTTCGCGACCAGGATCAGGATCGCGACCAGCCCGACGACGATCGCCGGCACCACCGGCGTCTTGTGCTTCGGGTCGATCCGCGCCAGCACGGAGCCGGCGGGCAGTGCGTTGTCGCGGGCCATCGCGAACATCAGCCGGATCGCCGCGGTGTGCACCGCGAGCAGGCAGACGATCACCGCGATGCTGATGGTGATCAGGAAGATCCGGCCGATCGTGCCGCCGGCGACCTCCAGCAGCACGAGCTGCCCACCGCCGTCCTTGCTGCCCAGGCGCGGGTCGGCCAGGTCCGGTGCGGCCAGGATGATGCCGAGCAGGATCAGTCCGCCGAGCACGAACGAGGCGATCACCGCGCGCAGGATCGCCGCCGGGGCGGTGCGCCGCGGGTCGACCGTCTCCTCACCGAGCGAGCTGGCGGTGTCGAAGCCGTACATGACGTAGGCCGAGGCGAGCGCCGCGACGAGGAACGTGCCGAAGTATCCGCCACCGCCCGCGGCCGGTGCCGGGGTCTCGAACAGCACCGAGACCGGGTTGCGGATGCTCAGCAGCAGCGCCACGACGATGACCACCGCGGCGATCAGCTCGATGAACACCCCGGTGGAGTTGATCCGCGCCATCAGCTTGACGCCGACGGCATTGATGACCGTGGTGAGCACGATGAGGATCGCCCCGAGCAGCACGCCGTTGACGGCGGCGTCGCCGGCATCGGAGGCGTCGCCGACGAGCTGGAAACCCGACCAGATCTGGGGGAAGGTCAGCTGCGCGGCCAGGGCGACCGCCGACAGCGACACCACCGAGGCCGTGAACATCATCCAGCCGGCCAGCCAGGACACGGTCGGCCCGGCCAGCTGCTTGGACCAGTTGTAGACCGACCCGGCGACCGGGTAGCGCCCGGCCAGCTCGGCGAAGGACAGCGCCACCATGAACTGGCCGGCGAACACCATCGGCCAGGACCACCAGTAGGCCGCGCCGCCGGTGCCGAAGCCGAAGTAGAACAGCTGGAACGTGCCGGTCAGGATCGAGATGTAGCTGATCCCGGCCGCGAAGCTGGCGAACTTGCCGATGCTGCGGTCGAGGGTCTGGCTGTAGCCGAACTCGGCGAGCCCTCCCCCGTCGCCGTCCGTGTCCGGGGACGGGTTGCGCCGGGTCGGTTCGGGAACGGTCATCGTGGACCTCCTGGGCCGTTGCGTCGCGTCATCAAGGCGCCGTCAGCGGCCCGAGAACCATCCCTGGGGCTGCGGAGCGGTGTTGGTCCACACGTGCTTGATCTCCTGGTACTCGGCCAGCCCGGTCGGACCCAGCTCGCGGCCGTTGCCGGACCGGCCCATGCCGCCCCACTCCGCGCCCGGGAAGTACGGGTGGAAGTCGTTGATCCAGACGGTGCCGTGGCGCAGCGCGGACGCGACCCGGTGGGCGCGGCCCATGTCGGCGGTGAACACCGCACCGGCCAGCCCGTACTCGGTGTCGTTGCCCAGGCGGACGGCCTCCTCCTCGGTGTGGAACCGCTCGACGGTCAGCAGCGGGCCGAAGGTCTCCTCGCGGATCAGCCGCGACCCCGGGGCCAGGTCGGTGATCACCGTCGGCAGGTAGAAGTAGCCCTGCGCCAGGTCCGGGTCGTCCGGGCGGGCACCGCCGCACTGGATCGTGGCGCCCTCGGCGCGGGCGGCCGCGACGAAGTCCTCGATCTTGGCCAGGTGCGCGGCGGAGACCAGCGGGCCGACCTCGACGCCGTCGGTGAGACCGTTGCCGAGCCGGATCAGCTGCGCGCGGCGCACCACCTCGTCGACAACGGCGTCGGCGACGGAGTCCTCGATGATCAGCCGGGCCCCCGCGGAGCAGACCTGGCCGGAGTGCAGGAACACCGCGAGCATCACGTAGTCGACGGCGAGCTCGAAGTCGGTGTCGGCGAAGACGATGTTCGGGTTCTTCCCGCCCAGCTCGACGGCGGTGCGCTTCACCGTCTCGGCCGACGCCCGGATGATCTTCTGGCCGGTGGACAGGCCACCGGTGAAGCTGACCATGTCCACGTCCGGGTGCTCGGTCAGCGGGGCGCCGATCGACGGCCCGTCGCCGAGCACGATGTTCACCACGCCGGCCGGGACCCCGACCTCCTCGCACAGCTCCACCAGCACGATCGAGGTGAGCGGGGTGACCTCGCTGGGCTTGATCACCATGGTGTTGCCCGCGGCGATCGCCGGGGCGACCTTCCAGGACAGCTGCAGCAGCGGGTAGTTCCACGGCGTGATCAGGGCGCAGACGCCGACCGGCTCGTGCACGATCCGCGACACCACGGCCGGGTTGCCGGTGTCGACGACCCGCCCGGCGTCCTTGTCGGCGAGCCCGGCGTAGTAGCGGAAGACGGCGGTGACGTCGTCGACGTCCTGGCGGCCCTCCGCGATCGTCTTGCCCGTGTCGAGGGTCTCCAGCCGGGCGATCCTCTCCCGGTCGCGCACCAGCAGGTCGGCGATCCGCCCGAGGAGCGCACCGCGCTCGCCGGTCGTGGTCCGCCGCCACGGCCCGTCGTCGAAGGCGCGGCGCGCGGCGGCGACGGCACGGTCGACGTCGTCGGGCCCGGCCTGGTCGACCTCGGTGACGGTCGAGGCGTCGTAGGGGTTGACCACCGGGGCGGTCCCGGCGGACCCGGTGGTCCAGCTTCCGTCGATGTAGAGGCTCGGCACGGCGCGAGCTTTCACCGGGAACCGGTCGATGTGCAAACCCGGGCCGGTGTCCTTGCGGGGGGAGACGGTCACGCTTTCCAGCCGGCCCCGCGTGGCAACGTGCCGAATGCCGGGTTAGGGTTGCGCGATGGGCAACACGGTGCGTGGACGGGAGCCCGGGGTGCAGTCGGTCGACCGGGCCATCACCCTGCTGACCCTGCTGGCCGACCGCAGCGAGGCGGGGGTCAGCGAGCTCGCGGCCTCGCTCGACGTCCACAAGTCGACCGCCTTCCGGCTGCTCGGGGCGCTGGAGGAGCGTGGACTGGTCGAGCAGATCGCCGACCGCGGCAAGTACCGCCTCGGGTTCGGGCTGATCCCGCTCGCCGGCCGTGTCGCCGAGCGCCTGGAGGTCACCACCCAGGGCCACCCGGTCTGCGAGACGCTCGCGGAGCGGCTCGGCGAGACCGTCAACATCGCCATCCCCGACCGCGGGTGGGCGGTCAACGTCGACCAGGCCCGCGGCCCGTCGATGGTCACCACGTTCAACTGGCTCGGCCGGATCACCCCGATGCACAACACCTCCAGCGGCAAGGTGCTCCTCGCCTCGGTGGTCCTCGACGACCCGGGGACGATGCCGGACACGGTGCCGGAGCAGGGCCGCGACACACTCGTCGAGGAGCTGCGCCGGGTCCGCCGGCACGGGTACGCGTGGTCGCTGGAGGAGCTGGAGACCGGCCTCAACGCCGTCGCCGCGCCGGTGCTGGACCACGGTGGTGCGGTGGTGGCCGCCCTGTCGGTGTCCGGGCCCGCCTACCGGCTCTCCGCCGAGCGGATCGAGCGGATCACCCCGGAGGTCGTCGCCGCGGGGCGTGAGATCAGCCGTCGCATGGGGTTCTGGCGCGACCGCTGAGCCGCGGGCCTACGGCGGCGGGGCCGGCGCGGGCCCCTGCAGACGTTCCAGCACCGGCGGCAGGGTGCGCTCCAGCTCGTCGCCGTGCCGCTCGAACTCGCGCCGCAGGAAGGGCGCCGCCAGCTTCAGCAGACCCTTGAGCCGCACCCGGGCGTGGAAGCTCACGACGCTCCCCCCGCCCTCGGCCGGCTCGACGACGATCTCCTCGGTCGCGGTGACCGTCGGGTTCTCCCCGACGAACACGACCCGACCGGCCGTCAGCTCCCGCAGCGTGTGGTCGAGCTCGCTCTCCCGTCCGCCCCACACCGACACCGTGTGCCAGGCGGCGCCGACCGCGACCGGGCCGCCGCCGTCGGAGCGGGTGCTGGAGCGCACGGTGGGGTCCCAGATCTCGCTGTGCCCGTGGTCGGCCAGGTAACCGAGCACCGTCTCGGCAGGGGTGGACACCGTCATCACCCGCTGGACGCCGACCACGACGCTCCTCTCCCCGGCCGGGCGCCGCTCGGGACCCGGCCCGCTGCTCCCGACCGGCGCAGATGGTCTCACGGCGACCGGTCATGATCGAGAGCCCCGTGCCGGTTTCCCCGGAACGACCGTGCCGGGGGCGCGCGGCACGCACACTCCCCCCGACGCGGGCGGGCCGGGCGGGCCCGCCACCGACGACGGAGGTGCCGCGGTGCACGACCGAGACCGACCGGGGACGCCGTGGACGAGCGGCCGCGCCCGTCCCGGACCGCACCCGTCGCCGGGCGGGGTGGCGCGCTCCGACCCGGACGGGCTCGACGCCGCCGCCACGGCGCTCGACCGCGTCGCCGAGGGCCTCGCCGGGGACGCGGCGCTCGTCGGCCCCGCCGTGCCGGTGCCCGGCTTTGCGACCGGGACGGCCGCGGCGGCCTGGGAGGACGCGATGGTGCGGGCCGTCCGGGAGCACGCAGGGCACACCGCGTCGACGGCGTCGGCCCTGCGCGCGGCCGCCGCGGCCTGGCGCGCCGCCGACGACGACGCCGCGGTGGCGTTCGCCGGGCACGCCTCGTGAGCGCCGGGCCCGCGCTGGGCGACCTCGTGGCCGCCGACCCCGGCGCGTGGCTGCGCCGCGCCGGCACCTGGGACGGGGTGTCCCGCGCCCTGTCCGACCGCGCGGCCGAGCTGGAACGCTCCGCACCGGAGTCGTGGAGCGGGGCCGACGCCGACGCGGCCGCGCTCGCCCGCGCCGAGCAGGTGCGCAGGCTGCGTGCCGACGCGGGCACCGCGTCCCGGGCCGCGCAGGTGCTGGGCACCCACGCCGGTGAGGTGCTCGACGCCCAGCGCCGGCTCGTCGTCGCCGCGCTGGCGGTGCACCCGCAGTTCGTCGTCGACCTCGAGCGCGGCACGCTGTGCGCCGGCCCCGCCGCGCACCCGCCGGGTGTGTGGCGGCTGCCCGCGACGGTCGCCCGCTTCGGGGCGGACCTGGTCCGCCTGTCCACCGCGGTGGCCGACGCCGTCGGCGCCGCCACCCGGTCCGACCACGCCACGGCCGCCGCGCTCGACGCGCTCCGCCCGGCCCCCGCGGCGGTGCCCCGCCCGGTCGCGCCCGCCGCGGCGCCGCCCGCCGGTGCGGACGCCGGCGCCGTGCGGTCCTGGTGGACCGGGCTGCCCGGGGCCGACCGGGAGCAGCTGCTGCACACCCGGCCCGGGCTCGTCGGCGGGCTGGACGGCGTCCCGGTCGCAGTCCGGGACCGGGCGAACCGGGTCCTGCTCGACGCCGAGCTGTCCCGGCTGCGGGCCCGGGCGGCGCTGCTGGACCGGGCCGGGGACACCGCGGGCGCGGACCGCGCCCGGCGGGCCTCGGCCGGGCTGGAGACCACCCGTCGACGCCTGGACGGCGGCGACGCGTACCTGCTCCGCCTGGAGCGCGGGGACACCGGCGGGCGGCTCGTGCTCGCCGTCGGCGACCCGGAACGCGCCGCGCACGTGCTCACCCACGTCCCCGGGACGACCGCGGGCTGGGGCACGGTGCCCGGCGACCTGGCCCGGGTCGAGGCGACCCGCGCGGCCGCCCGGGCGGCCGCGCCGGACGGTGCCGTCGCCGCGGTCCTGTGGACCGGCTACGACGCTCCCCCGGACCTGCTCGCGGCGGCGGACCCCGCTGCCGCCCGCGCCGCCGCCGGGGACCTGCGGTCCTTCCAGGACGGCCTGCGGGCCGGGCACGCCGGACCGGTCCACCTGACCGTCGTCGGGCACTCCTACGGCTCGACGGTGCTCGGGAACGCCGCCCGGGGCGGCGGCCTCGCCGCCGACGACGTCGTGTTCGTCGGCAGCCCCGGGACCGGCGCGGGGCACGCCTCCGAGCTCGGCACCGCACCCGGGCACGTCTGGGCGACGACCGCGCGGCACGACCCGATCGGCCGGGTGCCCGGGGTCGAGGTCTTCGCGACCTCGCGCGGTCTCGCCCCGACCGGGCTCCTGCACGGCCCGGACCCGGCGGCACCGGCGTTCGGTGCACGGGTGTTCGGCTCGGCCCCCGGGTCGGCGCTCCCGCGCCCGGACGACCCGGCCACCCCGAACGACGAGTCCGCGTTCGCCGCCGCGCACGGCGGCTACTGGGACCCCGGCTCGCCGAGCCTGAGCACCCTGGGCCGGATCGTCGCCGGAGCACCCGTTCCGCCGTGACGCTCCGTCATGGGCGATCCGCTTTGCGAGACCACCGCACGTCCGTCCGGCCGAACGAACGACCGCTCAATGAACGAGAGATGGGCCAGGTCACAGGTAGTCGTCAGACGAACCGCGACTAGCCTGTCCCGGACGTGGGCACGGGCAGTAGCATGCGGGCGTGACCGAGACCGAGAGCAGACCGGCACGGCGCACCGGCCGTCCGCCACTGACCGACCGCGCGACACTGCTGGCCGCTGCGCGCGAGCTCGGCTTCTCCGACCTGACGGTCGGCGCGGTGACCGCCCGGGTCGGCGTGAAGTACTCCACGTTCTACCGCCACTTCCCCAGCCTGGAGGCGCTCGTCGCCGCGCTGGTGGACGACGTGGTGACCGACGACGTCTTCCCCGCGACCGACGAGGGCCGGTGGCAGGAGCAGATGCTGGCGTTCGCGGCGGCGACGTTCGACGTGATGGCCGAGCACCCGGGACTCGCCCCCGCGATGGTGCGGCTGCCGGAGTCCCCCGACGCGATGATGTCGGCGTTCCGGCGACTGACAGACCGGCTGCTGGAGGCGGGCTTCACCGCCGAGGACGCGGCGCTGGGCGCCTCGACCGCCATCCAGATGGGAATGCAGCCGTGGCTGGCGGCCAACTCCTCCGGCATCGGGGACGTGCGCCGGCGCGACCAGGTGCTGGAGTCGACCGAGCCGTTCGACGCCCAGATCCGGTCGGTGTTCCGGGACCGGATCGACGACCCGCCGCGCAGCTGGACGCTGAGCCGCGTCGAGCTGGTCGTCGCCGGGCTGGAGACCCGCCTGGCGTCCTGACCCCCGACACGACGACGCCCGGGGTGCTTCGCGTGAGCACCCCGGGCGTCGGCGTCGGATCAGGCGGTCAGGTGGGAACGACCTGGTCCGCCTGCGGACCCTTCTGACCCTGGGTGACCTCGAAGGTCACGGTCTGCCCCTCGTCGAGGCTGCGGTATCCGGAGGACTGGATCGCGCTGAAGTGGACGAACAGGTCCTGCCCGCCTCCGTCCGGCGTGATGAACCCGTACCCCTTCTCCGCGTTGAACCACTTGACGGTTCCCTGTGGCATCCGGATGTCTCCTCGCGTCTTGCCGGTTCCTACGGGGTGGACATTAGCCGTACCGGACCCCGCCGTGCTACAGGCGACGTGCGATCGGGTACCGGCGCGTCGCGCCGGGCGTCCCGTTCGCCCGGTTTTCCGGGTCCCCGGGGCGCTCAGCCGAGGATCGCGGCCAGCACCAGCCCGCCGCTGGTCGCGACGAAGGACAAACCGCTGACGACCCGGAAGACCGGGTGCCGGACGACGTCCGGTCCCCAGGCCATCGGCAGGAACAGCGCCGGGTTGACCCAGGTGCCGAACACCAGCACGGCCACGAGCCGGTCCGGCAGGTCCGGCGCGGCCAGCCCGACGGCGACCAGGATCAGCCCCATCAGCACGAAGTCGAGGTGCGCCTGCAGCAGCCGGCGTGGTTCCACGATCCCGACCCGCCGACACGCGTCGGGACGGGTCACCGACACGACCACCGCCCAGCCCAGCATCGCGCCGAGCGCGAGCTCGACGAGCCCGATCCGCACCATCGCGTCCATCCGGTGATCATGACAATCGGCCGGCGGCGGACCGGCACCGGCTCACCGGCGCGGGATCAGCCCTCCCGCGTAGAGCGCCCACGCCACCAGCAGCGGCTGCCCGGCCAGCCGCGCGGCGCGCTTCGTGTCGGTGTCGAGGCCGAACCCGTCGACGCGGTTGCGGTACTGCGAGACGTTGCCCGGGAAGATCGCGGTGAAGAACGCCGCGGCCAGGCCGCCGACCCGGCGGCGCTCCTTCGGGAGGCCGGCCAGCGCGGCGCCGAGCGCGATCTCGGCGGCCCCGGAGAGCAGCACGACGTCGTCGGTGTCCATCGGGACCCACGGCGGGACCTGGGCGCGGAACTCGCAGCGGGCGACGGTGAGGTGCGAGGTCCCGGCGAACACCAGCATCGCGCCGAGCGCGAGGCGGGCGACGTCCTGGCGGGTACGGGTGGCCGTCGTGCGCGTCATGATCCGACGGTGCCACGGCCCGGGCGGCCGGGCGCGCCGGACCGCACCGCCGGGTGACCCGTCAGGGACGCTCGCGCAGCTCGATCCCGGCCGGGGTGGTGGCCCCCGCCAGCCCGCAGACCAGGTCGAGCTCGGCGACGACGTTCTGCAGCACCTGCGCGACGCCACGGGCCCCGTCCAGGGCGAGTCCGTGCACGAACGGGCGCCCCAGCAGCACGGCGCGGGCGCCGAGCCGGACCGCGGTCGCGACGTCGGCGCCGGTGCGCACCCCGGAGTCGAGCAGCACCGGCAGCGCGTCACCGACGGCGTCGACGACACCGGGCAGCGCGTCCAGCGAGGCGACCGCGTGGTCGATCTGGCGGCCCCCGTGGTTGGACACGACGACACCGTCCACACCGGCGTCGGCGGCGCGGCGGGCGTCGTCGGGGTGCAGGACCCCCTTGAGCAGGATCGGCAGCCGGGTCCGCGAGCGCAGGGTCGCCAGGTCCTCCCAGGACAGCCGCGGTCGCGAGTAGACCCGCAGGAAGGTCTCCACGGCCGCCCGCGGGACGGGCGAGCGCAGGTTGTCCCGGAACCGTCCGGGGGCGTTGCGGGTGATCTCGAGCAGGGTGCGCACGGCCTGCGGGGTGACCTTCGGCGGCGCACCGGTGGACGGCGCGGCGAGGGTCTGTTCCACCAGGCCGCGGAACACCGGGTCGGAGGTGTACTGGGCGATCCCGATGCCGCGGGCGAAGGGCAGGTGGCCCAGGTCGAGGTCGCGGGGGCGCCAGCCGAGCATCGTCGTGTCGAGGGTGACGACGACGGCGTCGCAGCCAGAGGCCTCGGCGCGGCGCAGGAAGCTGTCGACGAGCTCGTCGGAGGTGGACCAGTACAGCTGGAACCAGGTGGGGCCGCCGACCGCGGCGATGTCCTCCATCGGCGTCCCTGCCTGGTTGGAGATCACCATCGGGACCCCGGCGGCCGCGGCCCCGCGGGCGACGGCGAGGTCGGCGCCGCGCCGGACCAGGTCCAGCGCGCCGATCGGGGCGAGGAGCAGCGGGGCGGGCAGCGTGCGACCGAACAGCTCGACGGTCAGGTCGCGCTCGCCGACGTCGCGCAGCACCCGCGGCACGATCTCCCGGCGCGCGAACGCCGCCCGGTTGGCGCGCATCGTGGTCTCGGCGCCCGCGCCGCCGGTGACGTAGGCGTCGGCGCGCCGGCTCATGGCCCGCCGCCCGCGGCGCTCCAGCTCGTCGGGACCGGTCGGGACCCGGGGCCGGGCGCCGGCGACGCCCTCGCGGTAGATCCGTTCCTGCCGAGCCCGGCCCGGTGCCGTCATGGCGCCCTCCCCCGTCGTCGCGCGGTCAGCCTACGGGCCGGGCCGCCCGTCCCGGACGGACGCGGGACCGGGCCGCGTCCGGGGTGGGCGGCGGGCCGGACGGTCACCGTCCCCGCAGGTCGGCGAGGGTCAGGACCTGCCCGCGGATGCCCCAGCCGCCGTCGGCGACCTCGTCGACGAGGACCATGGTGTTGGCGCGGACCTCGTCGCCGAAGACGGCGGCGTAGAGGTC
The DNA here is from genome assembly GCF_056341085.1 of Pseudonocardia sp. 2-7. NCBI lineage: Bacteria > Bacillati > Actinomycetota > Actinomycetes > Pseudonocardiales > Pseudonocardiaceae > Pseudonocardia > Pseudonocardia sp. 2-7. Next base: position 1,833,233 of record NZ_CP094507.1, on the reverse strand, counting down.
GGTGACCTGCTCGACGAGCTCGCGCTTGGCGTCGGCGTCGAGCAGGCCCGCGGGGACCTTGAGGTTGGCGAAAGGCACGGGTGTCTCCTGTTCCGGGTGCACGGTCGGGTGCGGTGTGGTGGTCAGTGCGGGTCGGCGGCGTTGAGCCGGGCGACGACGTCGGCGTACTCGCCGCGGGCCTCGGCGCGGCGCAGCGGAAGCACCCGCTCGACGAGGACCTCCCCGCCCGGCGCTCCGGCCTCGAGCAGTGCGAGGACCTCGGCGACGAAGTCGTCGAGCGGCATCGCGATCGGGCTGTCCCGCTGGCCGGGGAGCAGCTCGGTCGCCACGGACGGCGGCACGATCTCGACGAGCTCGACGGTGGTGTCGGCGAGCTGCAGGCGCAGCGACTCGGTGAGCATGTGCACCGCGGCCTTGGTGGCGTTGTAGCTGGGCGTCGCGGCGAGCGGTACGAAGGCCAGACCGGACGACACGGTGACCACCGACGCGACCGGCCGTCCCCGCAGGTGCTCCACGAGCGCGCCGATCAGCCGGATCGGGCCGAGCAGGTTGGTGGTGACGACCTGCTCGGCCGAGGCGAGGAAGCCCTCGGGGCCGTGCCAGTCCTCGACCCGCATGATCCCGGCCATCGCGACGAGCACGTCGAGGTCGGGGTGCCGGTCGAGGACCTCGGTGACGGCCGTCGTGACGCTCGCCGGGTCGGCCGTGTCGATCTCGACGGCGTCGAGGCCGGGGTGGGCGGCGTCGAGCTCGTCGAGCAGGTCGCGCCGCCGGCCGCCGAGGACCACGGTGTTGCCGCGCTCGTGCAGCGCCAGGGCCAGGGCGAGTCCGATGCCGCTCGTCGAGCCGGGGATGAAGACGGTGCGTCCGGTGATCTGCATGTCCCCACCGTCGCCGCGCGGCGGACGGGACGGCAGAGACCGGTCATCGGGGGATCGCCGGTCCCTGGTCGCCCGGCGGGTGCCCACGGATACTCGACGCCGTGGACCGAGCAGCCCTGGCCGACTTCCTGCACCGGCACCGCGCCGGCCTCCGCCCCGGCGACGTCGGGCTCCCCGACGGGCCGCGCCGACGCACGGCGGGGCTGCGCCGCGAGGAGGTCGCGGCGCTCGCGGTCATGTCGACCGACTACTACACGCGGCTGGAGCAGCAGCGCGGCCCGCAGCCGAGTGAGCAGATGCTGGCGTCGCTGGCCCGGGCGCTGCGGCTGGGCAGCGAGGAGCGCGACTACCTGTTCCGGTGCGCGGGCCGCAACGCGCCGGCGTCGGGCCCGGTGTCCGAGCACGTGACCCCGGCACTGCTGCGGGTGCTGGACCGGCTGCACGACAGCCCGGCCCTGATCCTGACCGTGCTCGGCGAGACGCTCGTGCAGAACGACATGGCCCGGGCGCTGTTCGGCGACCACACCCACCACACCGGGCTCGCCCGCAGCGAGGTCTTCCGCTGGTTCACCGATCCGGACGCCCGGCGCATGTACCCGCCCGACGACCGGCCCCGCCAGAGCCGCGCGCAGGTGGCGACGCTGCGGGCGGCACTGGCGATGCTCGGGCCCCGGTCGCGGGCCGGGGAGCTGGTGGAGGTGCTGTCGGAGCGCAGCCCCGAGTTCGCCGCCCTGTGGGAGCTGCACGAGGTCGGGCGCCGGTTCGCCGACCACAAGACGCTGCTGCACCCGGAGCTCGGCGAGCTGGAGGTGGACTGCCAGGCGCTGTTCACCGAGGACCGGTCCCAGGCGCTGCTCGTGCTCACCGCGGCGCCGCGCAGCGAGACCGGACGACGACTGGAACTGCTCCGGGTGATCGGTAGCGAGCAGTTCAGCGCGGGCTGAACCGGGTACCGGTCATGCGTTCAGGCGCACCGGGAGCGCCGTGAGCGCGTGGATCAGCGTGCTCTCCCGGTACTGCCCGGGGGCGCCGGCGAGCGCCATGTCCGGGAACCGCGCGAGCAGCGTCCGGAACGCGACGTCGGCCTCGAGGCGGGCCAGCGGGGCGCCGAGGCAGTGGTGGATGCCGTAGCCGAAAGCGAGGTGCCCGGAGGTGTCGCGATCGGGGTCGAACCGCTGCGGGTCCGGGTAGCGCCCGGGGTCGCGGTTGGCCCCGATCAGTGAGACCAGCACGACCTCGCCGGCCGGGATCGTCACCCCGGAGTACTCGACGGGCTCGTCGGTGAAGCGGATCGTGGCGAGGTTGACCGGTCCGTCGTACCGCAGGAACTCCTCGACCGCCTGCGGCACCCGGTCGGGGTCGGCGCGCAGCCGGGCGTGCCGGTCGGGGTCGCGCAGCAGCGCCAGCATGCCGTTGCCGATGAGGTTGACCGTGGTCTCGTGCCCGGCGACCAGCAGCAGGAACGCCATCGCGGTGACCTCGGTGGAGCTGAGCGAGTCGCCGTCCTCCGAGGCGCGGACGATCTCGGACAGCATGTCGTCGCCGGGATGGGCGGACTTGTCGGCGACGAGCTCGGACAGGAACTGCGCCATCGACGCGGCGGCCGCGGCGCGCTCCTCGTCGGGGCCGCTGGAGAGCAGCAGGTTCGACCAGTGCCGGAAGTCCTCGCGCCGCTCCCCCGGGACGCCGAGGATCTCGGAGATGACCGTCATCGGCAGCGGGAACGCGAAGTGGTCCAGCAGGTCCAGCTCGGGACCCGCCTGCTCGGCGGCGTCGGCGAGCTCGGTGGCGATCTGCTCGATCCGCGGCCGCAGCCGGGCGATCGAGCGGACGGTGAACGCCCGCCCGACCAGCTTGCGCAGCCGGGTGTGGTCCGGTGGGTCGGCGTTGAGCATGTGCCCGACGAGCGAGTCGGCGAACTGGCGGAACGAGGTCGCGCCGTGCCGCTGCAGCACCTCGGGCAGCCGCCGGGAGTCCTTCCGCAGCCGCGGGTCGTTCAGCGCGGCGCGGGCGTCGTCGTAGCGGGTGATCATCCAGAACGTCAGCCCGTTCGGGCCGGTCGCACGGGCGACGGGGCGCGCGTCGCGCAGCTCCCGGTAGAGCGCATCGGGATCGTCGAAGAAGTCCTGGTCCAGCACCACCGGCCGGGTGTCGTGGTCGATCGTCATCGTCGGCTCCTCGTCCTGTCCTCGTCCACCGGGCTCCCTGGTCACGATTGCACGTCTCGTGCAAAATTGCACGCGTGATGAATGGGATGGAGGGGCGCCTCTCGGCCAGGGAGCGCAACCGGCGGTCGATCCTCGACGCGGCACAGGCCGTGCTGCGCGAGGACCCGGACGCCTCGCTCGACGAGGTCGCGAGCCGCGCCGGCGTCGTGCGACGCACCGTCTACGGCCACTTCCCCAGCCGTCACGACCTCGTCGTCGCGCTCGTCCGGGCGGCGTCGGCGGACTTCGTCGAGCAGGTCGGCGAGGTCGACCCCGACACCTCCGACCCGGCCGGGGAGCTCGCGGCCACCCTCCTGCGTACCTGGAGCACGTCGCGCCGCTACGGCCCGGTCATCGCGCTGGCCCGCCGGACCGCCGACGACGAGATCCGCGCCGCGATGGCGCCGTTCCACACGATCATGATCCGGCTGCTGGAGAACGGGCAGCGGGCCGGTGTGTTCTCCCGGCACGTCACGGCCCCGGTGCTGGCCGAGGTGCTGCAGGCGGGGTCGATGGCCTACCAGCACGCCGCACAGGACGGGCGGTGGGACGGCGACGAGGCCGACGTCGCCCTCGGGCACCTGCTGACCCTCGGGGTCCCCGTGGCCGACGCGCGTGCCGCCGTCGCCCGGGCGCGGGCGGCTTGACCCCGACCCGACTCCAGCTCGACCGACCCGTGGCGGGTGCGGTTCGTCGAGGTCCGCGGACGAGGCGAGGCGCTGACCGAGCCGCCGGACTCGGCGGGGCAGCCGACGGCGTCGAGGGCGATCATCCGGATCCGTCCGACCCGGATCCTCAGCCTGGCACTGTCCCCGGAGGAGCAGCGGATGCACCCGCACGAGGCGCCGCTCCGGGCGCGCGACGTGGGCTGAGACGGCTACAGCATCGCGTCGATCTCGCCGCGGTGGAACGCGAGGGGCGTGGCCGGGAACCCGTACCGGTCCTGGTGCCGTGTCCCCGAGCCGCACCACCCGCAGCGGCCCACCGCGTCGTAGACCGCCCGGCCCTCCAACTCGGCCCGACGGGCCGTGACCGCACGGTCGGCGCGGGTGGGCCGCGGGGCCGACCGCCGCGCGGGGCGCGCCGTCGGACGGCCGGACAGGCGGGAGTACAACCAGATGCCCGCCACCGGCAGCGCGACCAGACCGGCGGCGACCACGACCCACTGCAGGACGCCGATCACCGTGCCGACGACGAGGACGGCGAGCACGACGATCCCGATCGCCTGGGCGAGCTTGAGCACGAGCGTCGACATCGCGGGGTCCTCCACGTCCGGTGTGGGTGGTTGCGGTCCCGATGTCGGATCGCCGCGGTACCGCGTTACACCGCCCCGGCGGGCCCGTGCACCCTCGCGCGCGCGGCGGTCGGCCCTCCGCTTCGCGGACGTCGGCCCCCCGCTCGGCGAATGCCGCGACGTCCTGCATGTGCAGTCGTGACTGCCGGCGGAAGACGCCGCGCAGGAGTGGCGCCGCCAGTCGCATGGACAGGCTGCTGAACCGGTACTCGTTCTCGCTCACCCGGAGCGTCGTCCCCGGACCGGCCTCGGCGAACCGTTCCCGAGCGGCGCTCCACATACCGTCGGCGACGATCTCACGGTCGAGGCGGACGACCCTGTCCGCCGGGATCCCGTCCAGATCCGACGGTTCCCGGCGCGTGACGGTCTCGGTGCACTCCCTCTCCTGCCCTCCCGTCCGCAGCACGACGCCACAACTGCTCGTGAGCGGCCTACCGTGTCGCCCATGTCCGACACCTGGCTGTCCGATACCCGCTCGTCGTACGACACCGACGCCGCCGGATATGCCGAGAAGGTCCGTGGCCTGCTCGACGACAATCCCTACCTGCGCGCGGGCCTCGGGTTGTTCGCCGAGTCGGTGCACAGGGCCGGTGGCGGCCCGGTCGCCGACGTCGGCTGCGGCCCCGGCTACGTCACCCGCCACCTCCAGGACGCCGGAGTGGACGCATTCGGCATCGACCTGTCACCCGAGCTGATCGCGATCGCACGCCGCGACTACCCCGGGCTCCGCTTCGAGGTGGGGACGATGACCGACCTCGACCTCGACCTCGCCGACGGCTCGGTCGCCGGTCTCGTGGCGTTCTGGTCGATCGTCCACGTGCCCGACCACGCCCTACCCGGGGTGTTCGGACAGTTCCACCGAGTGCTGCGCCCCCGAGCACCGCTGCTCGTCGGCTTCCACGTCGGCGACGAGACCCGACACACGTCCGAGGGCTACACGGGCCGACCGGTCTCCATCGAGAACCACCACCGCCGGCCGAGCACGGTGGCAGCCCGGCTGCGGGCGCGGGGTTCACCATCGACGCCCACCTCGTCATCCGGCCGGATGAGGACGTCCCGGGGGCCATGATCTTCGCGCACACCCGCCCCTGATCGCAGCTCGGCTCCGACCGCTCTCGCGTCCGATCCACCGCGGTCGTGTGGGCAGACGTGGGTTCACCTGGCCACGACCGGGGCGAGGGGGCCTGGAGGTCGCCGGAACGACGTCGACCCCCGGAACCCATCGGTGTGGGTCTCCTGGGGGTCGATCGTGAGTTGCCACCCCGGGTCACGGTCTGACCTCGGGGAAATGCTCCTCCGATTGGACTCGAACCAATAACCGCCCGACTCTCTGTCGAGGTTGGGCACCGTTCGTGGTTGCCGCCGAAAAACCGTTGTGACCTGCGGTGAAACGATCCGGCACCCCTGACAGGTACGTAGCGATTGCAGACACTGAGCCTTTGCCAACCTGATGGACGAGCAGGTCAGCTGGCGTGCGGCGTGGCGTGACCTCGAAAGGGTGAAGCTCCTGGTAGACGGGCGATTGCCTAGATCAATCCGCCTGACCAGGAGCTTCAGAGTGTTGTCTTACCCGTCCGGGATGACCGTGTCCAGCCGCGCGCTCGGCCTGCTCGCCGACGCGCTGCGCGCGCACCGCAACCAGCGGGCTACACGCTGGCGCAAGCTCTCCGCCGGCCGCCAGGCCCTGCTGGTGGTGGCCTATCTGCGCAAGGGCGAGACCTATGCCGACCTGGCCTGCGGGTTCGAGATCGGCACGTCAACGGTCTACCGCTACGTGCGCGAAGCGCTCGCCCTGCTCGCGGCGATGGCCCCGACGCTGGAGCAGGCGATCGAGGTCGCCTCACGCAAGGCGTTCGTGATCGTCGACGGCAGCCTGCTGCGGATCGACCGGGTCGGCATGGCGTCCGGCCGAGACCGCCCCTACTACAGCGGCAAGCACAAGGCCCACGGGCTGAACGTGCAGGTCATCGCCGACCCGGTCGGCAGGCTGGTGTGGATCTCCCCGCCGCTGCCTGGCGCGCGGCACGACATGGGAGCCGCCCGCGACCACGGGATCATCGAGGCGCTGACCGCGCATGAGATCCCCGCGGTCGCCGACACCGCCTACCAAGGCGCCGGTCCGATGGTGGCCGTGCCGCAGCGGCGTCGGCGCATCGACCCGGACACCGGGCGCTACCGGCGCCTGTCGCGCAACCAGAGGGAGGTCAACGCCGCACACGCCCGCCGACGCGGGCCGGGTGAGCGGGTCAACGCCGAGCTGAAGAACTGGAAGGTTCTGCGCAAGATCAGATCCTGCCCGACCCGGGCCGCCGAGCTCGTCGCCGCAGTTCAGACCCTCATGATCGCCAACGGATGATCAGGTTGGCAAAGGCTCACTGGCAACGGGTAGCGGGAGGTAAGCGGTGGCGTCCGGCGGGCCGAATCAGCTCACGTCGCGCGAGGGTAGACGCTGCCCACGATGTGCATACACCGACATCGCGCAGATCACGATCGTCGGCGTGGCCATGACTACGAATCCTGCTGCCGTGAGCCACCACCACCAGCGGGCCAGCTCGGGAAGGGCGACCGCCGCCCAGACGAGTGCGCAGGCGAAAACGATCCACACGAACGCCACGACGAGCATGCCGACGGCGCCGCGCATCGTCTGGGTCCAGTACCAGTGCGGCCCCGGTGGCGGGTACTCATCGAGCGGTCGACCCACCCTGTCCAGCTCCACCCCGCAGCCTCGGCAGGTCCAGCCGCCAGCGAGAGCCTGCCGGAACGACGTGGGGCGTCGGACAAGCGGCATCGACGCGGCACATCGTGGACATGGGCCGAGCCATAGGGAGGACCGGAGCTTCACCTGTCCCATCATCTCCGGATCCGCTTTCAAGGCCACTGGGGCGCCTGGTCGTGGACCCGTTCTGGCTGGTCGGGCGTACGTGGCTGTCCGGTGGTGTCTCGCCGTTCTCCGGTGGGTTGCGGTCACGGTTGTGGTCAAAGGACGACGGACCGCAGCTCGATGCGAGACGGAGGTGCCACGCTCTTGCGCATGGCGTACCTACAGCTCACCGCGCTCGTCGTTAACGACTACGACGAGGCGATCAGCTTCTTCGTGGACACGCTGGGCTTCGACCTCGTCGAGGACTCAGCAGCGCACACCAACGACGGCCGCCCCAAGCGATGGGTTGTCGTCCGGCCAGCGGGCGCAGAGACCGGGATCCTGCTCGCTCGGGCCGACGGAGAACGTCAAGTCGCGGCAGTCGGTGATCAGCACGCTGGACGGGTCGGGTTCTTCCTGTGGGATGACGACTTCGAGAATCGGTACGCACGCATGCGAGCGGCTGGGGTTGAGTTCCTTACGGAGCCACGAACAGAGGCTTACGGTCGGGTCGTCGTCTTCCGCGATATCTCCGGGAACCGCTGGGACCTGCTTGGGCCCGCCGACTCCGGGTGAGCTACAGCGCTCCGCGGAGTCGGCCGCGGTCTGCGAAGTCCGGCCCGTAGCTCATGAGGTATTCGGCCATTATCGAGCACTCGTTGTGGTCAGTCGCCACGCTGGGCCCTTCCCCGATAGAGGCCGGCTTGGGCGTGGTCCGTGGGGCGTCCAGGGGCGCCGCAGGCGCTCGCGCAGCGACGGTTCTGTGTGGGGTAGGGGCCCCGCGCAGGTTCGCCCTGGATGCCGCGCGGACCACGTACGACCGTTTCCGGCATCGGGGGCGGGCTGTCCCTTCCTCGGTGCGCTAGCTCTGATCTTCGCCTTGCTCGAATTGGACTTGCTCGACCAGCACGGGGTAGATCTCAACGGCCTCTGGCCTGTCGAGGGGCAAGTACGTTGTCGTCCAGGGGGTCGGGCACGGTCCGTTGTGCTCCGGGTCAGGACACAAGAGGAGTCCGATCTCGTCGACCAGATTCCTCGCTTGCGCCTCCGTGCAGTACACGCCGACCTTGAGTTCGAAGTAGGCCTTGCGGTCGGTGTTCGGCCGGGACGCGCTCTTCTCCATGTCCCGGATGTTGGCACCGCGGATCGAGGCGGTCCTCAGGGATCTTCCGGACCTCGGTGGGGTGACGGGCACCGAGACCCTCAGGGCTGGGCCGAGCGGAGCCGACGCCATTCAGAGCGCTTCGCCGTCGAGGAGGGGCTCGAACGTGCGGTAGGAGGTCAAGTCCCGGAAGTGGCGGCTGTATAGGTCGGCGGGCAAAGTGTCGGGCTCGGCCAGGGCGACTGCTACGTCGACGACCTCCACCAGTCGATCCCTGATTTCCTCCCCCGCCTCATTGCTGTAGGAGATCTGGGCGTCGCGCCCGTGTCGCTCTGCCCGATCACGCGCCTCACGCAGTGACGGCGCTCGCAGCGTGACGATGTCCTCGCGGTAGAGCGGCCGGTAGTCCGGCGCAGATGACGACGACTCGAACAGGAGGATGGCGACGAACAGCGTCTCGGTGGCCATGTCCGCATCGTCGTCCCGTTCCGACCGGCTCACCTCCGGTGGAAACCCTGAGATGCATCCGGGCCCGACTCAGTCTCGTTGCCGCACCTTCGGCCGTTCCGGGGTGCGGTCTTCTCGCGTTTCGAGCTGGTCGACAGTGGCGGGCGTGCGCGCGCCGGTCGCCGGGCCGGAGGCAGGAGGCGAACCGGCAGCGACGCCGCCCGTCCGGCCCGTCAGGGCCGGCTTGAAGACGTAAAGAAAGTCCTCACCGACCGGAAGCCGAACGATCGGTCGGCTAGGTGGCCAGGGTATCGCCATCGACGCAAACCGCTCGAAAGGCGGCCGATAGAGGTCGCTGCTACTACTCGGCGAGCAGCGGAATCAAGTCACCGAACAGTTCCGGCGAAAGAGCGACTGTGCTAGTGGATTCCAGCGAATGCTGCTCGCCGAACCGGTCGACGACCAAAGCACCGGCCTCACGGGCGATCAGCGTCCCGGCCGCTGTGTCCCACGGCTTGTTCGCAAGGATGACAGTCGCGTCGATCTTCCCGTGAGCGACCCATGCGAGGTCGGTGGCTGCCGACCCGACCATGCGGATCCGCTCAACCCGTTCGGCCAGTCGGGCGGTGATGGCCAGTCGGTCGACGTTCTTCTCGGTCGCGGACTCGCCCACGGCGTAGTCCCCGAGCGACACCATCGCGTCCTGTAGAGACGCGGTGGCCCGGGAGCGGATGAGGTCGCCGTTGCAGCGTGCTCCGCCGTGTTGCATGGCTGCGTAGTGCAGGTCGACCACCGGCAGGCTGATGAGTCCGACGACGGGCTGTCCCTCCTCGACCAGCGCCAGAGACACGGCGTAGAGCGGTACCCCGCGAACGAAGTTGGCCGTGCCGTCGACCGGGTCGAGGACCCACAGGGTCTCGCGGTCGTCGGTCTCGCCGTTCTCCTCGCCAAGGAACCCGATGTCGGGGGTCTCGCGGGCGAGGAAGGCACGGAGCTCGTTCTCCACGGCGTAGTCGACCTCGCTCGCGACGTCCCGGTCACTCTTGATCGTCACCCTGCCCGGGTCCCGCGACGCGATGAGGTCCAGGGCGACTTTCATCGCGGCCTGCCCGATTCCGAGAAGGTCAGCCGCGGTCGTCACTGCGATTCCGCCCGGTCCCAGAGTGAGTCGAACACACCATTGAAGATACCGTAGAGGCCGGCCTCGCCGTCGGCAGCTCGGTCGGCAATGAACGTCGGTGCATCCAAACCGCGAGCATCGGGAAGATACGGCTGCACGACACACGTTCGATCACTCACGATTGTGATGTTGAATCGAATGGTTTCGTCGTATGTCCTGATGCATAGCCGTTCCGCGGATTCCGTCGACAGTTTCCGGCGGAGCCGCTGGGCGACCTCGATGTTCAGTTCGGTGAGCATCGACAGGTGGCCGGCGGTGAGCCCCTCCTCGTCCTCGCGGGCGGTGATCGCGTTCCCGCGCGGGCGCAGGAACAGGAGCCGCACATCGCATCCGGCGTCGAGCAGGGCGCCGAGGGCACGGTCGCCGTACTGCTGGCAGAGCATGTTCAGGGAGAGCCCGGCGGACCGAATGGAGGTCGCGCCGTCGAACAGGACCGCGGGTGGCAGCTCGTGGGTGAACTCGGTCCGGCTGGTGAACACCGCCGACAAGTCGGCGAGCCGCGCCGGGCGCGCGGAGACCTGGGGCAGCTCGGCCGCGGTGCGTGGCTCGCTGTCGGCAGGCCGTAGACGCGGCTGCGGCGGCGCGCCGTCGATCCATGCCTGGAACAGCTCGTCGGCGGTCCAGCCGGGGAGCATCGCTTCGAGGACCCGGCAGTGTCCGGGGTGTGGCAGACGGGTCATCTGCCCGGCGAGCCAGCGGTAGAACGTCGCCTTGCTCGGCCCGCTGCCGATCAGCTCCTTGTCGAGCTTGCTCGCGGCCCGGTCGTAGGCACGCAGGAACAGTCGATGTTCCTGTAGGTGCTGCTGCTTGAGCAGGTTCTTGAGCACGGTCTCCGTCGTCGCCATGGGACCCCCTCCGTGGCCGTGACCAGCAGTCTAGACCACGTGAGACAAAAATGAGACTCATTCGGGAGAACGTGGGTCGAGGTGGTCCACGCACGGGACAGAGATGACTGTTCTCGCAGGTCAGCCTGGTTTCAGTCGCTCCCGAAGGGTTCGGGACACGAGCGGCTGAGTCCCAGGAGGACCGTCATGGCGACGATCAAGGTCGACACCACCGGTACCCGCTACACCGTGGGCGCGGCTCCGCGTCCGAAGAACGACATGGACGGCCGTCAGCGCACCGACCGCCAGACCGGGACGCCGCTGTTCACCACGCAGCTGGTCAAGGTCGACGCCGAGGGCGCGGAGATCCTCACGATCACGACTCCGGGTGCTCCGCAGGTGGAGCAGGGCGCGGAGGTCCGGCCGGTGGGGTTGATCGCGATCCCGTGGCAGCAGGGCCAGCGGGCCGGTGTGGCGTTCAAGGCCGACCGGATCGAGCCCGCGCACGCGCAGGCGTCCAAGGCGTCCTGACCCGCTCGGTCGGAGGTGCGGGTCGGGGCGCTTCTTCCCCGGCGTCCCGCCCCGCGCCCCGGCGTCCGTTGCTCTCGCCCGTCTGCGCTCGGAAGGCCCTGATCATGGCTCGCGCCGCTGCTCCGTCCCGCTCATTCGGACTCGGAAAGTCCCGTGTGGACTCGTTCGAGATCATCTCCGCCCCGCCCCGAAACCCGGCCGTCCGGGTCCTGGCGCTGCTGCTGCGCCTGCGCGCCGAGCTGGCCGTCGCCGTGGTCCTGCTGACCGCCTGGGTGTGGCTGGGTCCTGACCATGTCCGCGACGCCGCCGGCCGCTGGGTCGCGGTTCCCGACAGCGGCTGGGACACCACCACCCGCACCGCGGTGTTCGTCGGCGTCGCCCTGGTGGTGGCCGGGCTGCCCTGGACGCGGCGATCCCTGTTCCACCGCGCCCAGGCCGTCCTGACCCGCCACCGGGTCCGGCAGACGCTGCTGGAGTGCCGGGTCCTCAACTCACGGTCCCGGGCCTGCCCGCTCACCGTGTGGGCCCGTCCGACCCGGGTCGGGGAAGTCGTGTGGGTCGTTCTGCGCGCCGGGATCTCCCCGTCCGCCGTCGCCGAGCAGGTTGAGGAGCTGGCGTCGGCGTGCTTCGCCCGCGAGGCCCGTGTCATCCCGTGGCCGCGGCTTTCGACCATCGTGCGGGTCGAGATCATCCGCCGCGACCCGCTGGCGCCGAACCTGATCCGCTCGGACCTGTTCCGCTACGCCTCCGGCGACATCCACGACCCGGGCTGGCCCGCTTACGACGGCCCCGACTCGCCGGTCCCGGCCCCGCGCCGTGAGCCGTCCCGCCCGGCCCTGCCCGCGGCGCCTCAGCCGGCGTTCGACGGCCCGTCCGACGGCGGGCGTGGTGGGGACTGGTCGGACTATGTCTGAGCCGAGCAACCCTCCGACCCTGCCGCTGCCTCTGGCCGAGACCGAGGCGTCTGACCGCCTCGTCCGGCCGCTGCTGGTCCTGGCCCGCTGGGCCGAGGAGTTCACCGCCCGCCGCCGGGCCCGTCGCACCGACGCCGGTCCGTCGATCTGGGAGCCGATCCACCTCGGCACCGACGAGAACGGACGCCCCGTCCGGGTCCCGCTGATCTACCGCAACATGCTCCTGGCCGGTGAGCCCGGCGCCGGGAAGTCGGTGGGGCTGAACAACATCGTCGCCCACGCCGCCCTCGCGACCGACTGCCGCCTGTGGCTGTTCGACGGCAAGATCGTCGAACTCGGTCTGTGGCGTTCCTGCGCGGACCGGTTCGTCGCCAATAGCCTCGACGACGCCATTGGCGCTCTGCTGGACCTGCAGTCGGAGATGGATCAGCGCTACGCCGTCCTCGACGACGAGCGCCGCCGCAAGATCGCCCCCGCCGACGGCGTCCCGCCGATCATGGTCGTCCTCGACGAACTGGCCTACTTCTCCGCCACCGTCGGGACCAAGCGCGAGCAGGAAGCCTTCTCGGTCCTGGTCCGTGATCTCGTGGCCCGGGGCCGCGCCGCCGGGATCATCGTCGTCGCAGCCACGCAGCGCCCGTCCTCGGACATCATCCCGACGAGCCTGCGGGACCTGTTCGGCTACCGGTGGGCGTTCCGATGCACCACCGACACCAGCTCGGACATCGTGCTCGGACACGGCTGGGCAGCCCGCGGCCACTCCGCGGCCTCGGTGGCTCCGGAGACCAAGGGCATCGGGTTCCTGCTCGCCGAGGGCGGCATCCCGCGCCGGATCAAGGCCGCGCACCTGTCCGACGAGCAGGTCTACGCCCTGGCCGACCGCGCCGCCATGCGACGGCTCGCCCACGGCCAGGACCTCGACGACACCACCAGTGGTGCCGCATGACTGCCCGCCCGACGACCGCCGAGCTGGTCCACGCCGGGCTGCACCGCGCCGGCGAGACCCGCCGTGTCGCCATCGCCCGCTACCAGCGGGGCGCGATCACCCCGGTGCAGTGGCGCACCGCCCTCGCCCACTCCCACGCTCGGGAGGCCCGGTGGTGGGGAGTCCTCGCCCGCGTCGCGGTACAGGACCACTCGGTTCCCCTGATCTACATCGCAGCCGTCGCCGCTGCCCAGGGCGCCGCGCTGAACGACGCCGCACACTGGGCCGACTCCGCCCGCGACCACGCCCGCACCACCACGCCGGCTCGGGTGGCGTGATGAGCACCGGCCACGGCTCGGCGACCGTCGACAGCCTCGCGGCCCGACGGCTCACGCGCCTGGCCGGACAGACCCCCGCCGCCGAGCTGGTCGCTGCTGCCGGACGACGTGAGGATTTCGCCGGCTGGCTGCGCCACGTCACCCCCGCCGCCGGATGCGCCCACCCCATCCGACTGTCCGGAACCGTGTTCCGCGTCGAACAGGCCACCGGCCGCATCACCTCCGAGCGGCACACCGCCGAGATGCCCGACGGGCTGATCTACAGCGCCTGCGGCAACCGCCGAGCGTCCGTCTGCCCCTCGTGTGCCGAGACCTACCGCGCCGACACCTTCCAGCTCGTCACCGCCGGACTGGTCGGAGGCAAAGGCACCCCGGCCAGCGTCGCTGCGCACCCGTGCGTGTTCCTGACCGTCACCGCCCCGTCGTTCGGACCGGTCCACGCCCACCGCAGCGACCGGAAAGGCCGGCTACTTCCGTGCCGCCCCCGTCGAGACGACACGAGCTGCGAGCACGGGACCGGGCACGCCTGCTGGGAGCGCCATGCCGCCGACGACCCGCGCGTGGGCCAGCCGCTGTGTCTGGACTGCTACGACCACCCGCACCAGGCGGTGTGGAACCTGCACGTCGGCGAGCTGTGGCGCCGCACGATGATCGCTGCCACCCGCAACCTGCGGCAGCTCGAGAAGCTCACCGACGCCAAACTGCGGCTGTCCTACACCAAGGTCGCCGAGTTCCAGGCCCGAGGCGCGGTCCACCTGCACGCCCTGGTCCGGCTCGACGGCCGCGACCCCGACCCGGCCCTGTCGCACCTGACCCTGTCGCCGCCGCCCGGGATCTCCGCCGCCCAGGTCGCCCTGCTGCTCCGGGGAGCGGTCACCGAGACCGCGTTCACCACCGCTCCGCACCCGGCCCGGCCCCAGGGCTGGCCGATCGCGTGGGGTGAGCAGGTCGACCCGCGCCCGGTGCGGCTCGCCGCCCGCGACCTCGACGACGCCGCGGAGATCACCACGACCGCCGTCGCCGCCTACCTCGCCAAGTACGCCACGAAGGCCACCGAGACCGCCGGGCACCTCTCGACCCGGCTGCGGCCGGACACCGTGCGCTCCTACACCGACCACGCCACTCACTCCGGCCGTCAGATCGACGCTTGCTGGCGCCTCGGTCAGCGGCCCGGTGGCTGGGACCCCGAGGAGTGGGCGGCGTCCTGGGGACGGCTGTGGCGGTGGGCGCACATGCTCGGGTTCGCCGGCCACTTCTCCACCCGCTCGCGGCGCTACTCCACGACGTTGACCGCGTTGCGGCAGGCACGGCGGGACTGGCAACGCGACCACGCCAACCCCCGCCCCGCGGCCGACGACGTCGAGCGCCTGGACGACGGCGAGGACACCACCGAGGTCGTCATCTCCGCGCTGCACTTCGCCGGGATCGGCTGGCACACCACCGCCGACGCCCTGCTGGCGAACACCGCGGCTGCCCAGGCTCGGGCCAGGAGGCGCACCGCACGCGAGGAACTGACCAGCACTGCCGGATGAGGAGCAGCGATGAGCGACACGACACGAGGACTGATCGAGAGCGACAAGGTGATCACGATGGATCGCACCGCAGGACGGTTGTGGGGTGTGCAGGACGTCTCGGCGTACCTGGGCGTCCCCGTCATGACGATCTACCACTGGCGCCGAACCGGGTACGGCCCGAAGGGCACGCGGGTCGGCCGGTACGTCCGCTACCGCCCCGAGGACGTGCGGGCATGGTTCGACCGGCAGTGCAGGGAGGCCGGCTGATGCCCCGCCCTCCCCTGCCGATCGGCACCTACGGGGCGATCCACACGACCACCCTGACGAACGGTGAGGTCCGGGCGTCGACCCGGTTCCGGGACCTCGACGGCGTCACGCGGAAGGTCGAGCGCACCGGACCGAGCGCGACGGCGGCGAAGAACCGGCTCCGCGAGCATCTGCGCGACCGGGCCCAGCAGGGGCCCCGCGAGGGTCTCAACGGTGACTCCCGGCTCCGGGAGGCAGCCGAGCTCTGGATGAGCCGGGTCGAGCAGCTCGTCACGCTCGGGCAGCGCTCGCCGAACACGGCCCAGCTCTACCGGATCACGCTGGACTCACACGTCCTGCCCGCGCTCGGCGAGCTGCGTCTACGCGAGGTGACCGTTCCGCGCCTCGACCACGTCATCCAGACCATGCAGCTCCACAAGGGGACCGCCACGGCCAAGGTGTCCCGGACTGTGCTGTCCGGGCTGCTCGGGCTGGCGGTGCGCTACGGCGCGATCCCGAGCAACCCGGCCCGCGACGTCGGGCGGATCACCGGGGCTGCGCGTCGGGCGCCCCGCGCACTCACTGTCGAGGAGCGCCAGAGCTGGGTTCGGCGCCTGGCCGCCGACCCGGCCGCACGGCGGAAGGATCTTCCCGACCTGTGCGAGTTCATGCTCGCCACCGGTGTCCGGATCGGCGAGGCTCTGGCGGTGACGTGGGACGACGTCGACCTGTCCGCGCGCCTGGTCATCATCGAACACACGATCATCCGGAGCAAGGGGGTCGGCCTGGTCCGGAAGACGACCAAGACCGAATCCGGCGAGCGGACCTTGCGGCTCCCACGTTTCGCGGTCGCCATGCTGCGCCGGCGGAAGCTCGAATCCGGTGCCAACGGGCCGTTGTTCCCGGACTCGCGAGGCGGATGGCGCGACCCGTCGAACGCCTCGCGGGATCTGCGGAACGCCCGCGGTTCGGACGAATTCGCGTGGGTCACGAGCCACGTGTTTCGAAAGAGCGCCGCCACGTGGATGGAGCAGGCCGGACTCTCGGCTCGCGACGTCGCCGATCAGCTCGGGCACGCCCGGGTGTCGATGACGCAGGACGTCTACTTCGGCCGGCAGATTCTCGGTGAGGGCGCCGCCGACGCCCTGGACGACGTCTACCGGGCCGCCCGTGAGGACGACCCGGAAGATGACGGTGGTGACGCCCCGGTCGGTGTTTCCGCCGGGTAAGCGCCGGGTGGGAGCCGCAGGTTCTCTGATCACAAGTGATCTACCTGTGGAAAGTGCTCCTCCGATTGGACTCGAACCAATAACCGCCCGATTAACAGTCGGGTGCTCTGCCATTGAGCTACGGAGGACCGTTCATGCCGTTCCGGGTGGTGTTCCCGGCGACGAGAAGAACTCTACAACACCCCCGACAGCCCTCTCGCAACCCCCCGTTCGGCCGCTGTTCCCGCAGGTCGGAGCCCCATCCGGGTGGCGGTCGGACAACGGCCGCGGGCCGGGTACGGTCGCGGTCGGAGGTGAGGGGAATGGTCAAATTCCTCGTGGGTGTCGCCGTCGGGTACGTCCTCGGCACCAGAGCCGGTCACGAGCGCTACGAACAGCTCGTCCGTGCCTATCACCGGGCGGCGGACCACCCCGCGGTGCAGGGCGCCGCGGGCGTCGCGCGGGCGGGTGTCGAGGGTGCGCTCGACAAGGTGCGCGGCGGCCCGAGCACCGGGCACTGAGGGCTCGCCCCGTCCCGTGCCCCGTCCCCGGGTCACGGGACGGGCGGGTCAGCGTGTGCGGGCCACCGCGAAGACGCGGCGGAACGGGAACCAGGTGCCGCCGTCGGCGCTCGGCGGGTAGGCCGCCCGCAGCCGGGGCGCGAGCTCGCGGACGAACGCGTCGTAGGCGTCGTCGTCGAGGGCGTCGCGGACCGGGCGCAGGGCGGTGCCGGAGATCCAGCGCAGGACCGCGTCGTCGCCGTCGAGCCGCTGCAGGTAGGTCGTCTCCCAGGCGTCGACGTCGGCGCCCGCGGCGGCCAGGATGTCGGCGTAGCCGAGCGGGTCGAGCACGGTCTCGGTGCCGCGGAGCAGAATCCGGTCCCGCCACTGCGGGAGCGTCGCCACCTCGCGGGTCAGCACGTGGGACGGGGCGTCGAAGTTGCCGGGGACCTGCACCGCGATCCACGCGCCGGGCGCGAGCGAGGCCACCCAGCGGCGCAGCACGTCGGGGTGCTCCGGCACCCACTGCAGCACCGCGTTGGTCACGAGCACCCCGGTGTCGCGGGGCGGGGTCCAGTCGCGCACGTCGACCTGCGTGGCGTCGACGCCGGCGGCGCGGGCCGCGGCGACCATGTCCGGGGAGGAGTCGAACGCCTCGACCGTCGCCGTCGGCCACCGCCGGGCGAGCAGCCCGGTCAGGTGGCCGGGGCCGCAGCCGGCGTCGACGACCCGGGTCAGCGCGGGGTCGGGCTCCCCGACCCGGGCCAGCAGGTCCAGGAACGGGCGCGAGCGGTGGTCGTCGAAGGCGCGGTAGAGCTCCGGGTCCCAGCTGGTCGTGGTCACGGTTCCTCCGGGAGTCGTGCGGCGATGCCCTCCGCCAGCCTCCGGGCGGCGACCGGATCGGTGCCTGGGTCGGGCCGGACCTGCAGCACCAGCCCGTCGCGGCCGGGGACCCGGCGCTGCAGCACCCAGACCCCTCCCCCGGGCAGCTCACGGCGGTTGCGGGTGCGGATGGACTGGGTGACCCGCTCCTGCACGGCCTGCGGCACCTTCCCCGGTTCGACGAGGCGGAACCGCAGCGGGCGCCCGTCGGTGAGCAGCTCGGTGCCGGGGGCGATCTGCTCGGCCGAGGTCGGCGTCACGACCAGGCTGACCTTGTCCCAGGTGGCCTTCGCGATCTCGTGCCAGCCCAGCCGCTCCCCACCGGGCGGCCAGATCCCCCACGAGGTGACCACGAGCATCCCGTCCGGGGCCTGCGCGGTGGCGACGACGGCCTCGGAGTCGGCGAGGGCGTCGGCGACCGCGTCGGGCACCGGCTCGCGGCCGAGCAGCCGCGCCCAGAAGCCCGTCACGACGCGACCCCGGACGCCTGCTCGCGCAGCTGGATCTTGTACTGCTCCAGCGGGACGAGCACGCCGAACAGGTCCATGTACTCGTCGTGGTCGGTCTCGGCGTTGGTGCGCTGCAGCTGCGACTTGAGGTCGGCGATCTCGCGCTCGACCAGGCCGAGCCGAACCCCGGCGAGGACGCCGTTGACGTAGCGGACCTCGTCGGTGTTGCGCTTGGGGAGCTCCAGGTTCTCCACGGCCAGCTCGCTGACCAGGCGCTTCACGTCGTCGCCCGCACCCTCGGCGACGACGGCGTCGAGCCAGTCCGACCCGTCCAGCCCGGCGCACACCCCGCCCGCGGCCATGATCGCCCGGTGCACCGCGGCCAGCTGCGGGTGGGTGAACCCGGCCTCGGGCAGCTCGTCGAAGCCGGGCCCGACGACGCCGGGGATCTGCAGGGCCGCCTTGAGCGCCTCGCGCTGCAGGTGCAGCTGGGTGTCGTCACGTCTCGGGGCGGGCAGCGGGGCGCGACGCCGGGAGCGGCCCCCCTCGGGCTGCACCCCGGCGCTCTCGCGCACCCGTCGCACGACGACGGCGATGTCGTCCCAGCCGACCCAGCCGGCCAGCCGCCGCGCGTACTCGTCGCGCAGGTCCTCCCGCTTGATCTGCGCGACCAGGGGGACGGTCCGCTGCAGCGCCGCGACCCGGCCCTCGGCGCTGGCGAGGTCGTGGCTGCGCAGCTCGGTGCGGATGGCGAACTCGAACAGCGGCTCGCGCCGGGCGACGAGGTCCTTCACGGCGGCATCGCCGTGGTTGTTGCGCAGGTCGCAGGGGTCCTGGCCGTCCGGGGCGACGGCGACGAAGGTCTGCGCGGCGAAGTTCTGGTCGCCCTCGAACGCCTTCATCGCGGCGCTCTGCCCGGCCGCGTCGCCGTCGAAGGTGTAGATGACCTCCCCGCGGTCGAAGGAGTCGTCGCCGATCAGCCGGCGGATGACCGAGACGTGCTCGGTGCCGAACGCCGTCCCACAGGACGCGACCGCCGTGGTCACCCCGGCCAGGTGCATCGCCATGACGTCGGTGTAGCCCTCGACGACGACCACCTGCCGGGTCTTCGCGATCTCCCGCTTGGCCTGGTCGAGGCCGAACAGCACGTGGGTCTTGCGGTAGACCGGCGTCTCGGAGGTGTTGAGGTACTTGGCCTCGATGCCGTCGTCGTCGAACAGCCGGCGCGCGCCGAAGCCGACGACGTCGCCGCCCAGGTCGCGGATCGGCCACAGCAGACGCCGGTGGAACCGGTCGATCGCGCCGCGCCTGCCCTCCTTGGAGATGCCGGCCTTGATCAGCTCGTCGAGCGCGAACCCCTGGGACAGCAGGTGCTTGGTGACGGTGTCCCAGCCGGCCGGGGCGTAGCCGCAGCCGAACTTCTCGGCGGCGGCAGCGTCGAAGCCGCGGTCGGCGAGGAACTGCACGCCCGCGCGGCCCGCGGGGGTGGCGAGCTGCTCGGCGTAGAACGCCTGGGCCTTTTTGTTGATCTCCAGCAGGCGGCTGCGGGTGCCGCGGTCGCGCTGCACCGAGGACCCGCCGCCCTCGTAGGTCAGCCGGACCCCGCACCGCTCGGCGAGCCGCTCGACGGCCTCGGGGAACCCGATGACCTCCATCTTCATGACGAAGTCGATGACGCTGCCGTGCTCGCCGCAGCCGAAGCAGTGGAACGTGCCGTGCGAGGGGCGGACGGTGAACGACGGGGACTTCTCGTCGTGGAACGGGCACAGGCCCTTCAGCGAGCCCGCCCCGGCGCGGCGGAGGGCCACGTACTCCTCGACGATCTCCTCGACCCGCGTGCGGTTGCGGACCTCGGTGATGTCGGCGTCCCGGATCCGTCCTGCCACGCGGGCCAGTCTAGGCGCCTGTGGCCCGGCGCCCCGGTCCGCCCGCCGCCGGTGCGACGGTGTGTCCGTCGGGCCGACCGGACGGGGCGGCGACGGCCGTGTCGGCGACCACCCGGCGGCCGCGCAGGCCGGGCACCCGGCCCAGCCCGACGAACATGCCGACCAGGGCGATGCCCAGGCCCAGCAGCGCCTGCACGGTGAGCGGCTCGCCGAGCACGGGCACGGCGACCAGCGCCGTCGTCGCCGGGACCAGGTTGAGCAGCGACGACACGAATACCGTCGAGCGGCGTCGCAGCAGCACGAACATCAGCACGAAGGCGCCCGCCGAGTTCACGACTCCCAGGAAGGCCACGGCCGCCCAGCCCGACGGCGCGCGGGGCAGCCAGTCCGCACCGAGGAACGGCCAGGCGGCCAGGGTCGCGACCAGCGAGGTCGCCATCTGGACCACGACGCTGGTCACCACGGGCGTGCTGTCGTTGAACCGCTTCTGGTAGAGCGTGCCTGCCGCCAGCGACAGCACGCCCAGCACCGGAAAGACGAGGTTGCCGCCGAGACCGGCGCCGAGGTCGTCGGCCAGCACGACGTAGACGCCGGTGGCGCCGATCAGCAGGCCCAGCACCGGTCCGACGCCCAGACGGGCGGCCAGCAGCAACGGGGTCAGGAGCCCGACCAGCAGCGGCGCCATCCCGAGGATGAGGCTCGAGAGCCCGGCGGGGACGCCCGAGGCGAGCCCGCTGTAGACGAAGGTGAACTGCCCGACCTGCAGCAGCAACGCGGTGACCGCCAGGTGCAGCCAGGCCCGGCCGTGCGGCAGGCCCGGTCGCAGCACCGCGACCGCGGCGAGCATCACGACCAGCGCGATCACGAACCGCCAGAACAGGACCGCGGGCACGTCGGTCGACCCGGTCGCGATCTTGCCCGCGATGAAGCCGGACGCCCACAGCGGGACGAAGAGCACGGCCAGCACCGGGACGAGCCAACGCGAGGAGGTCACGCCCTCACTCCATCGCAGTGCTAACGATCGGGGCAAGCCGGGGCGGCGGGAGCCTCACCCGAGGTCCGGTCAGGCCGCGACGACGGCCGGCGGCTCCAGCTCGGCGAGCGCCGAGGCCAGGTCCGGGTGGTTGCTCATCCCGTGCAGGACCGCCCGGGCGCCCGGCACCATGCGCGGCGCGACGCGTGCGGCGCCGATCAGCCGGACGTCCAGGCCACGGTTCCGCGCCATGTGCCGCAGGTGGTGCAGCGCCCGCGCCCCGCGCGCGGTGACCCCGGTGCCCAGGTCGACGAGGACGTGCCGCGCCGGCACCCAGCCGGCGCCGGCGACGGCGAGGTGCGCGTCGACCTGGCGCAACAGCGACGCGCCCGCCGCCGCATCCAGCTCGCCCTCCACGCGGACGCGGAGGACGTCCTCCCGGGGACGGTCGGTGCGGACCCTGCTCTCGTTCATCACGCTCTCCTCCCGGATCGTCGTCTCACTCATATCTCTAGCGCACAGGTAAGATTTTCGCCATCGGGTGGCTACACTCGGGGTCGACGGAGGATCGGCCCGGGCGCCCAGGAGTGCGCCGCGGACCGCGAGGGAGGACCGACCATGGCACTGGACCGACTCGACGACCCCGACTACCCGACCGTCGCGATGGGCCAGGCCGCGCACCTGCTGGAGGTCGAGCCCGCCTTCCTGCGCAGCCTGGACAGCGCGGGCGTGGTGAATCCGCACCGCTCCGCGGGCGGGCACCGCCGCTACTCGCGCAACCAGCTGGAGCAGGCCGCCCGCCTGCGCACCCTGCTGGACGAGGGGCACCCGCTGGGGTCGGCGTCGTGGATCGACCGGCTGCGCGGGGAGCTCGCCGACAGCGAGGACCGCCTCGGCGCCGCGCACCGCGAGATCGAGCGCCTGCGCACGGAGCTCGCGCAGCTGCAGACCGAGCTCGGCGCCGACGCCCGCCCGAACCCCTTGACAACAGAAAATCTCTAGCTATAACTGGAGATATCCGGAGCTCCTCTCCGGAGTACCGACCCGACGAAGGACGACGAGGAGTCAGCCGACCGGTCGCGAACCGGCACGGCTGGAAGGGAGTGGTTCACGATGCTGCTGCGTACCGACCCGTTCCGGGCCCTGGACCGGCTCGCCGCGCAGGCGTTCGAGTCCGGCGGCACCTGGTCGCGCCCGGCGGCGATGCCGATGGACGCCTGGCGTCACGGTGACGAGTTCGTCGTGGAGTTCGACCTGCCCGGCATCGACCCGGACGCCGTCGAACTCTCCGTCGAGCGCAGCACCCTGACGGTCAAGGCGGAACGCCGGCCCACCCACACCGGGACCACCGACCAGGTCGAGTGGGTCGCCTCCGAGCGGGCCTACGGCGTGTTCGCCCGTCAGCTGCTCCTCGGCGACAACCTCGACACGTCCGCCATCCACGCGTCGTACGACGCCGGGGTGCTGCGCATCCGCATCCCCGTCGCCGAGGCGGCCAAGCCGCGGACGATCGCCGTGGAGTCCGGGCACGACTCCGACCGGCCGGCGATCAACGCCTGACCCCGCCGCCGGGCCCGGCCGTGTGCCGGGCCCGGCGGCGGGCCGGCCGGCCGGCGACGCCGTCGCGACGAGCACGCGTAGCCCGGGCGTGCCCCCCTCCCACCCCGGCCGTGGTGGACAACAGGTCGATGAGCGTGATCACGCCCCCGCGGTCCGCCCCGACCCTGTGAACGGACTGGGAGCCTCCTGGCAAGCTACTTCACCCTGAGTGACGAACACGCGGCGTGTTGGCGCGGTTCCGGCGCGCGCGTTCGCGACCATCTACGGCGTGCGTGTACGAGGTGTGCGGGTCGCCGGGCTTCTGGCGACGATGATGGTCATGGCCGGGTGCGGATCCCCCGGGTCGTTCGTGGACGTGCTGGACGCGGCGCTCGACACCGGCGCCGTCGACGTCGGTGTGGTCGCCCCGGTGACACCCGGGACCGTGGAGGGCGCGGCCGCGGGCAGCGCGTCGACGACGCTGAAGACGCTGGCGGTGAAGGGCCGGGCGCCGAAGACCGGCTACACCCGCGAGCAGTTCGGACGCCGCTGGACCGACATCGACCGCGACGGCTGTGACCAGCGCAACCAGATCCTCGCCCGGGACATGGACCGCGAGACGTTCAAGGCGGGCACCCACGACTGCGTCGTGCTCACCGGGTCGCTGCGCGACTCCTACACCGGCACCACCATCTCCTTCACCCGCGGTCAGGGCACCAGCGAGAAGGTGCAGATCGACCACGTCGTCGCGCTGTCCGACGCCTGGCAGAAGGGCGCCCAGCAGCTCGACGCGACCACCCGGGAGAAGATCGGGAACGACCCGCTGAACCTGATCGCGGTCGACGGCCCGACCAACGGCCGCAAGGGCGACGGCGACGCCGCGACCTGGCTCCCGCCGGACAACCGCTACCGCTGCGCCTATGTCGCGCGGCAGGTCGCGGTGAAGAAGAAGTACAAGCTGTGGGTGACCGGCGCCGAGCGCGACGCGATCGACAGGGTCCTCGGGACCTGCCCGACCCGAGCCGTCACCAGCGAGGCCGACGCGGCGAAGCCCGCGATCACCCTGCGCTGACCTCTGCCGGCCCTGCCGTCCGACCGGACGGCGGGGCCGTCGGCGTCCCGGGGCCGGTGTGGTCTCAGGGTCGGCAGAGCGTGCGGTGCCAGGCGTGCGCCTGCGGGTCGGTCAGCGTCGCGACCTGGTCGATCACGACGCGCAGCCGCGCCCGGTCGTCGGGGGCGGCCGTCCAGTCCTCCGCGCGGGCCGGGTCCAGGGCGTCGGGCCCCCGGGCGCACAACGCCGCGACGAGGTCGTGCAGCAGGTCGCGCTGACGGGACTGCATCTCCAGCCGCCGCGGGTCGCTCATCACGTAGCGGGTGGCCAGCGCCTTGAGCACCACGACCTCCGCCGCCGCGACGACCGGGACCACCAGGTCGGCGCGGTGCCGGGCCAGCGGTGCGTCGCCGTAGGTGTCCAGGGTCGCGTCGGTGGCGGCCAGCGCGAACCGGCCCACCAGCTCGGAGGTCATCCGCTTCATCGCGACCAGGTCGTCGCCCGCGGCGGTGGCGGCGTCGAACCCGCGGACCGCGCGGACCACCGGCAGCGCGTCGAGCCGGGCGGCGGCCTCGGCGCAGGCGCCCTCGTCCTCGCCGAAGCGCAGCGACGCCTCCACCGCGAGCGCCGCGCGCTCGGCGGGCGAGGACAGCACGGCCAGGTCCATGCGGCCGGCGTGCACCGCGTCCTCGACGTCGTGCACCGAGTAGGCCACGTCGTCGGCCCAGTCCATGACCTGGGCCTCCATGCTCCGCACCCCCGGCCGGGCCCCGGCGCGCAGCCACTCCAGGGCGGGCAGGTCGTCGGCGTAGGCGCCGAACTTGCGCTCCGCGCCGCGGCGCGCCCACGGGTATTTGGTGGCGGCGTCCAGCGTCGCCCGGGTCAGGTTGAGCCCACCGGGGACGAGACCGTCGCCGGAGCGGGCCTTCGGCTCCAGGCGGGTCAGGATGCGCAGGGTCTGGGCGTTGCCCTCGAACCCGCCGCACTCCGCACCCGCGACGTCGAGCGCCCGCTCGCCGTTGTGCCCGAACGGCGGGTGGCCGATGTCGTGGGCGAGCCCGGCGGCGTCGACGACGTCCGGGTCGAGCCCCAGCTCCTCGGCGACGCCGCGGCCGATCTGGGCGACCTCCAGCGAGTGCGTCAGCCGGGTCCGCGGGATGCCGCTGACCTCGGCGCCCTCCCCCGGCCCGACCACCTGGGTCTTGCCCGCGAGCCGGCGCAGCGCCGCGCAGTGCAGCACCCGGGCCCGGTCCCGGGAGTAGGGGCTGCGCCGCTCGACGCGGCCGCGCTCCCCCAGCCCGGACCCCTTCGGGGCCTCGGGGTGGCGGCGCTCGGCGTCGGCGGCGGTGTAACCCGGATCGGCCGGGGCGTGCTGGACGCTCATCCCAGACCGCTGCTCGCGGTGTCGACCGAGGCGTGCGTCAGCTCGTAGAACAACAGGGCACCGGTCTCGCGGTAGATGTAGCGCAGCTGCGTCTCACGGGTCTGCACGATCGGGCCGCTGCGGGTCGGGGAGGTGTAGGCCTTCAGCCCGGCGTCGCGGGCCATGGTGCGGGCCCGCAGGCTGTGCCACGGGTCGGACACCAGCAGCGCCGAGGACCAGCCCTGCTGCCGCGCGGTCGCCGCGACCGCCTGCAGGCTGCCGAGCGTGTCCGCGCCCTCGGGCACGGCCTCGACCGCCGAGGACGGCACGCCCTGCTCGATCAGCCAGTCCCGGCTGGCCTCGGCCTCGGTGTAGCGGTCCCCCGTCCGCCCGCCGCCGACGGTGACGATCCGCGGGGCCACGCCGTCGCGCCACAGCTGTTCGGCGTGCTTGAGACGGTTGGCCAGCACCGCGCTGGGCTCGCCGTTGTACTGGGCGGCGCCGAGCACGACGACCGCGTCACTGGGGCGCTGGTCGTCCACCCGGGCGACCTGCCAGACCCGCAGCGCGGTCACCCCGACCACCGCGACGAGCATGACCAGCCCGCCGACGAGCAGCCGCGCGCCCCAGGTCATGCCGGTCCGCACCGGGCGGCGCACGGTGCGCCGGTCCGGACCGGGCTCCGGCGGTGCGCCGCCGAGCCCGCGCCGCGACGACGTGCCGGTCATCCGCCGATCCGACCGGCGGAGGAGGCGAGCGCCGACGCCGAGCGCCCGGCGCGCAGCGCCACGACCTGGGCGACGATCGACACCGCGGTCTCGGCCGGGGTGCGGGCACCGAGGTCGAGACCGACCGGCCCGTGGACCGCGGCCAGGGCGTCCTCGGTGACCCCGGCGGCGAGCAGCCGCTCGCGGCGCGCGGCCTGGGTGCGCCGCGACCCGAGCGCCCCGAGGAACCCGCGGCCGTGGGCGAGGCCGTCGAGCAGGGCCGCGTCGAAGGCCGGGTCGTGGTCGAGCAGCACCAGCACGTCGGCCTCGGTGAAGGCGGCGACCGCGGCGCGCGCGTCGTCGACGGTGGTGACGGTGCGGGCGCTCCAGCCGAGCAGGCCCGCCTGGGCGTGCAGGGCAGCCCCGAGCGCACCCTCCCCGACGACCAGCACCGACGGGACCGGCACCAGCAGGTCGACCAGGACCGCGGTGCCGTCGACGTCGAGCCGCTCGGTGGCCGTGGCCCCGCGGCGCAGCAGGGCGCGGGCCTGCTCGGCCGCCGCGGCGGTGACCCCGCCGAGGTCACCGGTCGACTCCTCCAGGCCGGGCCCGGTGAGCACGAGGGCCGCGCCGGTGTCCACGACCGACAGCAGCGCGGCGGGCCGACCGGCCTCCAGCGCCTCCCCCAGCGCGGCGGCGGGAGCGGCGGGCAGCGGGTGGGCGAGCAGCGTCGCCCCGCCGGCGCAGGCGAGCCCGGCCGCGACCGCGGAGGACTCCCCGACGTGCGCCTCGCGCACCGTGGCCGTCCCGGACGCCGCCTCGGCGGCGAGCGGGTGCGCGGAGTCGTCGAGGGCGCCGAGGTAGAGCAGGCCGCCGACCTCGCCGTCGGTGGTGCCCGCGACCAGCTGGCCGGACTCGACGGAGCCGAACCCGTGCCGGTCGAGCACCCGGACGACGCCGATCCCCGGGCCGCCGGTCACCGCCCAGCGGCGCAGGGCCGCGCCCAGGTCACGACGGGGGTCGGCCGGTGGCCGTGCCGCGGAGGAAGTCGCCGAGGTGCTCACGGTCGCCAGGGTAGCGACGGGGCCTGACGGTGAGCTGAGAACGGGCCACCGCGCGCCGCTCACGAGGACCGTGTCCGGGGTCAGGCCCGTACCGACCGTCGCGCCGGCCCGATCTCGTCGGCGACGTCGGACAGTGCCGACAGCACGGTGGCGGCCGCGACCACCACCCACACCAGGACCAGTACCGCGAACAGCACCACCGCCGCCCCGACGACCGGGGGCAGCGCCGTCCGCGCGGCGAGCGCGTTCGTGCCGGTCACCAGGGTGCCGAACGGGAACGTCACCGCCCACCAGGAGGCGCTGAAGGGCATCCCCCGGCGCAGGGCGTGGCCGATCAGCACCGCCGACAGCACCGTCCAGCCGACCGCGAAGCCCCAGGCGGGCGCGCCGTAGAGCAGTCCCGCACCGATCGCGACGCCGGCGAACGGCTCGGTCAGCAGGCCCTGCGCCTGTCCCGCGAGCAGGTTCGCCGCCGTCACCGACTGCCCGAAGGGCCCCAGCACGATGACGACGGTCGGGGTGTCGGCCAGGGCGAGCCCGGCCGTGCCGAGCCGGGCCAGCACCCGTGGCAGCAGGGCCAGCGCCGACACCACGCCCAGCCCGAACAGGGCCACGCAGACCAGCAGCATCGTCGACGCCGCAGCCGGGCCCGGGGTGTGTCCGATCAGCAGCGCGCCGTCGGCGGCGGCGACCATCGGCCCGACCACCGGCATGATCCAGGCGGGCGCCGGGTCGGTGGCCGATCCGGGCCTGCTGATCCAGCGGAACGGCACCCACACCGCGACGACCAGCACCACCACGGTGCCCGACGACCACAACGTCCAGCTCAGTGCGGCCGCGGCCGGCTCGCCGAACAGGCCGGGACCGAGCTCGACCGCCCCCGCGCCGACGGTGAGCATCCCGAGGCCGGGTGCACCGAGGAACGGCAGGTCCGACGGGTCGGGGCGGTCACCACGCCGTCGTCGCGCCGCCCCGGCCCGCACGACCAGCACGCCCAGCGCCACCAGCAACGCCGCCGCGAGCAGCCACAGCACGGTCCCCACGAGGCGCAGGCCCGGCACCGGCACCGGGAACGAGGTGGTCGCGACCGCGACGATCCCGGTCCCCATCACCGTCCCGAACCAGGGCGGACCGGCCTGTTCCAGGCGAGACGTGATCACGGACGGGGATGACCCGCTCCCGCGTTGCACCAAACACCGGTACCGCCGTTCGGGCTATCACAGGGTGACCACCGCGACGGCTGCGTTCCGGAACCGTACGATTCCGGCACGCGTTGTACGCGTCGAACACCCATCAGACCGCGAGTCAGGAGTCATGGACCCCACCTGCAGTCCGCGCGCCGACCGTCCCCGTGACGGCCGGCGACCCCGCATCGTCCTCGTCCCCGCCCACGCCGTGCACATCCCGGCCGGGCCCGAGACCCGGGCGGTGACCTCCCGGTGATCGGCACGATCCTCGGCATCCTCCTGGGCATCCTGGTGGTCCTCGCGATCACCGCCCTGACCGGCTACTTCGTGGCCCAGGAGTTCGGCTACATGGCCGTCGACCGCTCCCGGCTCAAGGCCCGTGCGGCCGAGGGCGACACCGGAGCGTCCCGAGCCCTCGACATCACCCGTCGCACCTCGTTCATGCTGTCGGGCGCCCAGCTCGGCATCACCGTCACCGGTCTGCTGGTCGGTTACGTCGCCGAGCCGCTGATCGGTAACGGCATCGGTGAGCTGCTGGGCCTGGTCGACGTCCCGCTCGGCGTCGGTGTCGCGATCGGCACCGTGATCGCGCTGCTGTTCGCCACCGTCGTCCAGATGGTGTTCGGCGAGCTGTTCCCGAAGAACCTGGCGATCGCCCGGCCGGAGCCGGTGGCCCGCTGGCTGGCGCTGTCCACCAAGACCTACCTGGCGCTGTTCGGGTGGATCATCCGGATCTTCGACGCGGCTTCCAACCTGCTGCTGCGCGCGCTGCGGATCGAGCCGGTGCACGACGTCGAGCACTCGGCCACCCCGCGCGACCTCGAGGCGATCATCGACGACTCGAAGGACTCGGGTGACCTCAACCCGGAGCTCGCGGTGCTGCTGGACCGCGCCGTCGACTTCGGCGACCGCACCGCGCGGGCCGCGATGATCCCGCGGCCGCGGGTGTCGTGGGTCCGCGCCGACGCGACCGTCGAGAGCCTGGTCGGCCAGATGGCCGTCCAGCACTCGCGGTACCCGGTGCTCGGGCCGCCCGCCGAGGCGACGGACACCGAGAACGCGCTGGAGCTGGTGGGCGTGGTCTGCCTGAAGGACGTGCTGGCCCTCGCCGACCGCGACGACCGGCCGTTCGACCAGGTGCTGGTGTCGGACCTGATGCGGGCCCCGGTGCTGGTGCCCTCGTCCCTGCCGCTGCCGCAGGTGCTGGCCCAGCTGCGTGCCGACGACGAGGAGCTCGCCTGCGTGCTCGACGAGTACGGCGGCCTCGCCGGTGTCATCACCGTCGAGGACGTCGCCGAGGAGCTCGTCGGTGAGATCACCGACGAGCACGACCAGGCCGGGACGGACCAGGCACTGCGGTCCGACGACGGCTGGGTCGTGCCGGGTGACCGGCACGTCGACGAGGTCGGCAGGTTGATCGACGCCGAGCTGCCCGAGGGCGACTACCAGACCGTCGGCGGTCTGGTGATGGCCGAGCTGCAGCGGCTGCCGGACGCCGGCGACGCGGTCGTCGTGACGATCCCGGCCGAGAGCCCGGACGACGAGGACCGCGCCCTGCGCCTGGTGGTGCAGGAGGTCGACCGGCGGGTCCCGTCGGCGGTCCGCCTGGAGTGGACCGGACCGGTGATCGCCGGTTCCGAGCAGGACAGCGACGAGCGGGAGGTGCGGGCATGAGTGCTTTCCAGATCATCGCGACCATCGTCCTGATCGGGGCGAGCGCCTTCTTCGTCGCGATCGAGTTCGCCCTGATCGCGGCTCGCAACTACCGGCTGGAGGAGGCCGCACAGACCTCGGCCGCCGCCCGGGCCGCCCTGCGCAGCTCCAAGGACATCTCCGTGCTGCTCGCCGGGTCCCAGCTCGGCATCACGCTCTGTGTGCTGGGACTGGGCGCCATCAGCAAGCCGGCCGTGGACTACGCGCTGCGCCCGGTCCTGGAGGGCTGGGGCATCCCCGCCGGGGTCGCCGGGGTGGCGTCGTTCGTCATCTCGCTGATCGTGGTGACGTTCCTGCACCTGGTCGTCGGGGAGATGGCGCCGAAGTCCTGGGCGATCTCGCACCCGGAGCGCTCGGCGATCATGCTGGCGATCCCGATGCGCGGGTTCATGGTGGTGGCCCGGCCGGTGCTGCTCCTGCTCAACGGTGCCGCCAACCGCTGCCTGCGGCTGTGCGGGGTCCAGCCGGTGGACGAGATGGCCTCGGGCCGCAACGCCGACGACCTGCGCCAGCTGGTCGACCACTCGGCGAAGACCGGCACCCTGGACCAGGGGCGCCGTGACCAGCTGGTCACGGCGCTGGAGCTGGAGCGGACCCCGCTCGGCGAGCTCGCGCGGGAGCCCTCCGGGGTCGCCGCGGACGACGACGTCGCCGCCATCCAGGCGACCTGTCGCCGGACCGGTCACCTCCGGCTGGTCGTCCGCGACGGCGACACCCCGATCGGGTACGTGCACGTCCGCGACACCCTGACGCGGGCCCCGGGGACCCGGGCCCGGGACCTGATGCGCCCGGTGCTCACCCTGTCGGCGGACACGCAGTACCACACTGCGGTGAACACGATGCGTGAGCAGCGTGCGCACCTGGCGCTGGTGGAGTCCGACGACCGCCCGGTCGGCATCGTCACCCTCTCCGACCTGGTGGAACGGCTCCTCCCCGAGCCGGTGTAGGAGCGACCCCGGACCGGGTACCCGAGCTGCGCCCGGTCCGGGGCGGTCCTACTCTGGGTCGCCTCCCGATCACCCACGGAGGTTGTGATGACCGCTCCGACGCTGCGTCCCGCCGATCTCGACGACACGGCGTTGGCCAGGCTCAAGCAGCTCGAGGACCGCATCGGCGGCCCGCTCGTGGCCTACCGGCCCGAGTCGCCCTACGCCGCGCTGACCGCCGAGCAGCTGGAGGAGGTGCGCCGCGCCGAGTCCGAGCTGGGCGTACAGCTGCTGGCCTACCGGCGCTGACCCACTCACGACGAACGCCCCCGCCCGGGTCCCGGGCGGGGGCGTTCGTCGGTCCGGAGCCTGCTCAGCAGCCGAGCAGGCGCGTCGCCAGGTAGGTCTCGACCTGGTCGAGGGCGACCCGCTCCTGCGCCATCGAGTCGCGCTCGCGGATCGTCACCGCCTGGTCGGTGAGGGTGTCGAAGTCGACCGTGATGCAGAACGGGGTGCCGATCTCGTCCTGGCGGCGGTACCGGCGGCCGATGGCGCCGGCGTCGTCGAAGTCGACGTTCCAGTTCTTCCGGAGCTGCGCGGCCAGGTCCTTCGCCTTGGGCGAGAGGTCGGCGTTGCGCGACAGCGGCAGCACGGCGGCCTTGACCGGGGCGAGCCTGCGGTCGAGCTTCAGCACGACGCGCTTGTCGACGCCGCCCTTCGCGTTCGGCGCCTCGTCCTCGGTGTAGGCCTCGATGAGGAAGGCCATCATCGACCGGCCGACGCCGGCGGCGGGCTCGATCACGTACGGCTTGTACCGGGTGTCGGAGGCCTGGTCGTAGAACGACAGGTCGACGCCCGAGTGGTTCGAGTGCGCCGTGAGGTCGAAGTCGGTGCGGTTCGCGATGCCCTCGAGCTCGCCCCACTCCTGGCCGGTGAAGTTGAACCGGTACTCGATGTCGACGGTGCGCTTCGAGTAGTGGGAGAGCTTTTCCTTGGCGTGCTCGTAGTGCCGCAGGTTCTCCGAGGAGATGCCCAGGTCGGTGTACCAGCGGGTGCGCTCGTCGATCCAGTACTGGTGCAGCTCCTCGTCGCTGCCGGGCTCGACGAAGTACTCCATCTCCATCTGCTCGAACTCGCGCGTGCGGAAGATGAAGTTGCCCGGGGTGATCTCGTTGCGGAAGCTCTTGCCAATCTGACCGATGCCGAACGGCGGCTTCTTGCGCGAGGTCGTCTGCACGTTCAGGAAGTTCACGAAGATGCCCTGCGCGGTTTCCGGGCGCAGGTAGTGCAGCCCCTCCTCGGACTCCACCGGGCCGAGGAACGTCTTGAGCATCATGTTGAACTCGCGGGGCGCGGTGAACCGGCCGCGGGTGCCGCAGTTCGGGCAGGGGACCTCGGAGAGGTCGTTCTGGTCGGCCTGCTCCGGGTCGCGGCCCTTGCGCTCGGCGAACTCCTCGGCGAGCTGGTCGGCGCGGTAGCGCTTGTGGCAGGACTCGCACTCGACCAGCGGGTCGGAGAAGGTGCCGACGTGGCCCGACGCGACCCAGGTCTGGCGCGGCAGGATGACCGAGGAGTCCAGGCCGACGACGTCGTCGCGGCCGGTCACCATGGTCTTCCACCACTGGCGCTTGATGTTGTCCTTCAGCTCGACGCCGAGGGGCCCGTAGTCCCACGCCGACCGGGTACCGCCGTAGATCTCACCGGAGGCGAAGACGAATCCGCGCCGCTTGGTCAGCGCGACGATGGTCTCGATCTTGGCGGAGGTGGGCTTGCTGGCCACTGGCGGCACTCCAGAGAAGGTGGTTCGGAGGTCCCCCGGATACGGGGCGTCCCAGATTACCGACCCGCCATGCATCCCCACCCCCTGCCCCGCCCCACCCCCGCCGCGGTGGCTCCGACCGGCCGACCTCGCACAGGTTCCTGCGACCTCGCACACCCCGCAGAGGCTGCGAGGTCGCAGAACGGTCTGCGAGGTCGAGCGCTCACGCGGCACGGTCCAGGGCACGGTGCAGGCGGGCGACGGTCGGGGCGAACGACGCCGCGCTGCGCAGGTCGCCCCACACCCAGCGCACCACAGCGACTCCCTCGGCCCGGATCGCGTCCTCCCGCAGCTTCTCCCGCCACAGGACCTCCTCGAGGTCGCCGCCGGGGTCGAGCCGCCGGCCGTACTTGATGCGCCCGTCGAACTCCCCCGCCACCCGGGCCTGCTCCCACCAGAAGTCGACCCGGCCGAGGAACCGTCCCGCCGGATCCCGCAGCTCCTGCTGGGTGGCCGCTGCGGGCAGGCCGCAGGAGTGGAGGAGGAGCCTGCTGCGGGTCTCCCCCGGGCCGTCCGCGCCGCCGTCGGCCGCGGCGAGCACCCGGCGGGCGGCCGGGGTACCGG
Source organism: Pseudonocardia sp. 2-7 (assembly GCF_056341085.1). Lineage (NCBI taxonomy): Bacteria > Bacillati > Actinomycetota > Actinomycetes > Pseudonocardiales > Pseudonocardiaceae > Pseudonocardia > Pseudonocardia sp. 2-7. Next base: position 1,800,139 of record NZ_CP094507.1, on the reverse strand, counting down.
GACGTCGCGCGGACCGGGCCACGGCGGCAGCGAGTTCGTCGGCGGTGACGGCTCCGGCGTGCAGCGCCGCGTCGGTGACCGCGACCGCCACGACGAAGGGCAGAGCGCGGGCCAGGTCGACGACCGTGCGCGGGACCGTCGTCACCGGGACGCCGTCGACGACGGTGATCTCGTCCGCGGCGAGCGTCGCCGCATGGACCCGCGCCGACGGCGCCGTCCGCGCACCGCTGCGCCGGTTCCTGGTCACCTCCACCCGGTCGAGCGGGACCCGCCACAGCCCGATCCCGTGCATCGCGGCCGCCGAGACGTGGCTGAACACCGCGTCCGGGGACAGGGTGCGGACCGCCGCACGCACCGTCTGCCGGTGTCGTTCCACCCGTCCGAGGTCACCGGCTCCGACGTAGGCGCCGCGGCGCAGCCGGACGAGTCGGCCCGAGGCCCGGAGCCTGCGGAGCTCGTCGTCGCCCACGCCCGCCGCGACCAGGTCCCGGCGCAGCACGGGGGCGGGCGAACCGTGCGCCGGTCGCGGGTCGGGGTCCATGTCCCCACCGTCGCCGTGCACCGGGAGCGGGGAAGCCCGTCACCCGTCCGGCCGTGGACGGTCCCGGCTCGCGCCGGGCGTCGAGCGCGTGCTGTGGACAACCCGGCCCCGCCGGACCTCGCACATCGTCCTGCGACCTCGCACCGTCTGCAGCGGCTGCGAGGTCGCAGGACGATGTGCGAGGTCGGGGTCAGCTCAGCAGGCTGGGGTGGTGGACGGGGGCGGCGCCGGCGGCCACCGTGATCAGGGACTCGTAGGTCGCCTCCGTGGTCGTGTCGGCCTCGGCCAGCAGCGGGTGCACGTGCTCACGGACCGCGAACGGCCCCAGGGCGCGCCGGTAGGCGTCGACGGAGTCGAACCGGACGGTCAGGACCCACTGCCCGGCATCCTCGATCGCCCGGCCCGCCTCACCCCCGCGGCAGCCCGGCCGGGCGGCCAGGAGCTCCAGCGCGCGGGCCGCGCGCGCGGTGAACGCGGCCTCCTCGGAGGGGGACACGCGGAAGCGGCAGACCAGCAGCACGACGCGACGATAACGAACACGCCTACCATGTCGGGTGCGGCCGGCACGGCACAGCAGCGCCGGGGGGTGTGGCCGCCGCCTCCGGGGAACGGACGGGTCCACCACATGTCTGCCGCAGCCCAGACCACGCACGCACCGGGAGCCGGCCCGGGTGCGGACGACGACCACCACCCCGCGCCCGAGCCCGGCCCGACCCGCGACCCGCGCACCCTGGCCGCCGCGGGCGACCTGCTGCGGGCACTCGCCGCACCGGTCCGGATCGCCATCGTCCTGCAGCTGCTGGAACACTCCCGGTGCGTGCACGACCTGGTGGACGCGCTCGGGGTCACCCAGCCCCTGATCAGCCAGCACCTGCGGGTCCTCAAGGCCGCCGGGGTGGTCGAGGGCGAGCGGAAGGGCCGTGAGGTGCTGTACTCGCTGGTGGACGACCACCTGGCACACATCGTGGTGGACGCCGTCGCCCACGTCGAGGAGGACACGTGACGGAGACGACCGACCGGACGACCGCGGCGACGATCACGCAGCGGTCCACCGCCGGGCCGCGCGGCATCCGCGCCACCCGGCAGCGGGCCGCCGTCACCGCGCTGCTCGACCGTCTGGAGGACTTCCGGTCCGCCCAGGAGATCCACGAGGAGCTGCGGCGCGCCGGTGAGGGCATCGGTCTGACCACGGTCTACCGGACGCTGCAGACCCTCGCCGACGGCGGCGAGGTCGACGTGCTGCGGGTCGCGTCCGGTGAGGCGGTCTACCGGCGCTGCGAGACCGAACACCACCACCATCATCTGGTGTGCCGCCGGTGCGGCGCCGCCGTCGAGATCGAGGGCCCCGCGGTGGAGTCCTGGACCGAGTCGGTCGCACAGAAGCACGGCTTCACCGAGGTGTCGCACACCCTGGAGATCTTCGGCCTCTGCGGCCGCTGCTCGGCGGGTTGACGCCCGGGGCTCAGTCCCCGCAGCCGGGGACGGCCGGCAGCTCCCGGTCCCGGGCGAACGGGTCGGCCGGGCGCGGGTCCGGGGTGGGCGCCCACCGGCCGTCGACGAGGGCGTAGGTCCAGGCCGGACCGCGCCGCGCCAGGTCGGTCAGCGCGTCCACCAGCCGGTCGACGTCGGAGGAGCCGGTGCGCAGGCCCAGCGAGGCGCGCACCGCATCGCGGCCGCCGGTGAGCCGCTCCAGCAGCGGGTGCGCGCAGAACCGCCCGTCGCGGACGCCGATGCCGTACTCGGCGGACAGCGCCGCCGCGACGAGGCCGGCGGGCAGCTCGCCGAGGGTGAACGAGACGGTCGCGGTGCGGTCGGCGTCGGGCCCGTCGTCGAAGCAGGACAGGATCCGCAGGCCGGGAACGGTCGCCAGGCCCGCGCGCAGCCGGGCGGCGAGCTCGCGCTCGTGGGCGGGCACGGCGTCGTCGATCAGGTCCTCGAGGGTGCGGCAGGCCGCGCCCAGCGCGGCGGCGCCGAGCACGTTCGGGGTGCCGCCCTCGTGGCGTTGCGGCGCAGGCAGCCACTCGGTCACGGTGCCGCCCGGGCCGTCGACGGCGTCGTCGGCCGTGACGCCGACCGACCGGACCGCTCCCCCGCCCGCGACGTGCGGCTCCGCGGCGTCGAGCCAGTCCCGGCGGCCGACGAGGACCCCTGCGCCGTAGGGCGCGTAGAGCTTGTGCCCGGACAGTGCGACGTAGTCCGCGCCCCACCCGGCCAGGTCGACACGCCGGTGCGGGGCGAGCTGCGCGGCGTCGACGCACAGCCGGGCGCCCGCGGCGTGCGCGATCCGGGCGATCTCGGCGACCGGGAGGAGCTCGCCGGTCACGTTGGACGCACCGGTGACCGCGACCAGCGCGGCGTCGGGACGGGCGGCGAGCTCGGCCCGCAGTGCGTCGAGGGTCGCGGCGATACCGTGGCCGGCCCGCACGACCCGGTGCTCGGCGCCGCCGGTACCGCCCCGCCAGGCCAGCAGCGTCGCGTGGTGCTCCAGGTCGAGGGTCACCACCGGGCCGGGCACGGCGCGGGCGAGCAGGCCGAGCGCGTCGGTGGTGTTGCGGGTGAACACCACGACGTCGTCGGCGCGGGCCCGGACGAACCGGGCGACGTCGGCGCGGGCGTTCTCCACCAGGGCGGTGCAGACCTTCGAGGTCCAGCCGGCGCCGCGGTGCACGCTGCCGTGGTAGGGCAGCACCTGCGCGACGTGCGCGGCGACGCTCTCCAGCGCCGGCGCCGACGCGGCGGAGTCGAGGTCGCAGTAGCGGGCCCACCTGCCGTCGACGAGCGGGACGGTGAGGTCCGCGCCGACGACACGGGGTAGCGCGTGCTGGACGGGACGCGACAGGGCGAGGGTCATGATCGGGCCTCCGGCCGATCTCGGGGACCCGGCGTGGCGCACGGATCCGCGCTTGCCAACTGCGGGTGTCGCGTCGGCCCGGTCATCACCCGGGGCACCCCACCGCGGAGGAGGGTTGCCGTCCAGCGAGCCGGGGCTTCGCGCTGGCACTCGTGACCTTCGCCGCCGAAGCTAGCAGACCGTCTCAGAAGGAGACACCGTGACCGTCGCCACCCCGGATAGCGTCTGAACGATGACCGACACGCAACCCGCCCCGGGCACGGTACGGCGGATCGACGTCCCGGAGTCCGGCGAGCTTGCCCAGCTGGCGGCGGTGTTCGACGACCTGCAGTACGTGCTGCAGTGCTGCGAGCACCTGGTGACCGCGCTCGGCGGTCCGGAGTCCGGTCCGGTCCGGGTGGCCGCCGACCCGGCCCTGGTCGAGGCACTGTGGACCGGTGCGGTGATCGGCTACGTGCGCTGCTTCTCCGGCCGCACGAAGACCCTCACGAAGGACGACCTGTCCACCCTGGAGCTCGAGGGTGACGTCACCGGGTTCCACGACATGATGGCGACGCTGCGCGACCACTACGCGTCGCGGCACGTCAACCCGCGTGAGTCCTACGAGATCGGCGTCGCCCAGTCCAACGACGGTGCCCCGCGCGGTGTCGCGGTCGTCTCCACCCCGCGCCCCCAGGTCGACGAGACCACGGTGCGGCTGCTCGGCCGGGTCGCCTACCGCCTGTCCGGGCTGGTGGACGCGCGGATGACCAAGGCCCAGAACGACGTGCTGGGCGTGGCGCACGCGATGACCGCGGGCCAGCTGGCGGCGCTGCCGATCGTGCACCTCAGCGACTCCGGGGACGCCGCCGGGGAGACCACAGACACCGACGGCTGACGGGTGCGGCCGTCCGTGCATGGACGGCCGCACACCGGCTACCCGGTCACCGAACGTCCACGACGAGAGGTGACCCATGACAGCCCGTACGACGACCGCCGACGCCGTCCGCAGCGCCCTGCACGGTCTCGAGTTCCCCGCTTCCAAGGACGACCTGGCGTGGACCGCCGAGCGCAACGGCGCCGACGCCGCGACGGTCGAGGCCCTGCGGGCGGTGCCGGCCGAGGAGTACTACTCCTCGATCGGTGCCGTGGTCTCCGCCACCGACCTCCGCGACGACGACCCGGCCGCGCAGACCGCGGGCGACACCGACGGGGAGACCCGCGAGGAGACCGAGCAGCTGCGCCGGCAGCGACGCACCGGGCACACCGCCTCGGGCCTGTCGGAGTCCGGCACGGACGCCGACCCGGTCAACCCGATCGCCGAGGAGCTCGGGACCAACCGCAAGAAGTGACCGGACCACGGCCGGGGGCACGCCCCCGGCCGGACGGTCTCAGCTCTCGACCAGCTCCGCGCGCATGCTCGACGCCGAGGACACGACCAGCATCAGCAGGGTGCCCATCGGCCCCTCGTCCAGCCCGGCCGCGGGGAAGGCGTAGCGCAGGGTCACGTCCCAGCCGCGCTCGCCGCGCACCACCCGGGGCGTGCCGAACAGGCCCTCCCCCACCCCGAGGCCGACCCGGCGCGGCACGTCGTGCTCCGGGTCGGCGGACTCCGGCAGGTCCCACGCGACGACGCAGGTCAGGTTGAGGACGGGCAGACCCTCCTCCAGCTCGGTGCCCTGCACCACGCACAGCACGCCGCCGTGGGCGAAGGTCAGCGTGCCGTCGTCGTCGGTGGTGACGTCGTGGAACCGCTCCAGCGCCCCCTTGGCGGTGGTGAGCATCCCGGGGATCACATCGGTGGTCACGGTGTCACTCCATCGTTCGGGACGGCGGCGGCGGCCGTGTCGATGCTCGCGTCCGCTCCGCGACGCTCGGAAGCTCCCCCGAAACGCCGGTCCCGGCGCGCGTAGATCTCGATCGCCTGCCAGATGTGGCGGCGGTCGAAGTCCGGGAACAGCGTGTCCAGGAAGACCATCTCGGCGTAGGCGCTCTGCCAGAGCAGGAAGTTCGACGTCCGCTGCTCCCCCGAGGAGCGCACGAACAGGTCGACGTCGGGCATGTCCGGCTCGTCGAGGTACCGGGCCAGCATCCGCTCGTCGATCTTGTCGGGGTTGATCCGGCCCTCCGCGGCGAGGCGGGCGAGCTGCCGCACGGAGTCGACGATCTCGGCGCGGCCGCCGTAGTTGACGCACATGGTCAGGTTCAGCACGTCGTTGCCGCGGGTGCGCTCCTCGGCGATCTCCAGCTCCTTGATCACCGAGCGCCACAGCCGCGGGCGCCGGCCCGCCCAGCGGACCCGGACCCCCATCGCGTCCATCTCGTCGACGCGGCGGCGGATCACGTCGCGGTTGAAGCCCATCAGGAAACGGACCTCGTCGGGGCTGCGCCGCCAGTTCTCGGTGGAGAACGCGTACGCCGACAGCCAGCGCACGCCCAGGTCGATGCAGCCGCGGGCGACGTCCATCAGCGAGGCCTCGCCCCGCTTGTGGCCCTCCGTGCGGGGCAGGCCGCGGGCGTTGGCCCAGCGGCCGTTGCCGTCCATCACCAGGGCGACGTGGCGTGGCACCAGCTCCGGCGGGATCGCCGGGGGCCGGGCACCGGACGGGTGCGGTGCGGGAGGCTGGAACGGCACGTCGCCGACCTTACGTCGGGGACGGCGGACGGGTTCAGTCGCGGTGGTCGGGCTGCGGCCAGGCCGGCACGGCCGGGTCCTCCAGCCGCTCGATGGTCTCGCGCAGCCGGCGCATCCCGCGGTGCCCGCGGATCCGGTCGGCCTCCGACATCGGCTCGGACTCGTCGGGCCGGATCACCGGCAGCATCGGGATGGCCGGCCACGCGCCGTCCTCGGTGCGGGCGCGGACCTGACGCATCGCGCGGGTGGGCCCGTCCTGCGGGGACTCCGGCATCGCCTCGGTGCGGACCGGGAACTGCTGGGTCGGCGGCACCGGGATGCGCTGCGTAGCGGCCGGGAGTCGGTGGGTGCGACCGGTGTGGTCGTCGTCCGGCGGCGGGGTTTGGGGTCGGTTCACGACTGCCTCTCCGACGGGGCTGGGGTCCCCTCGATCACAGGAGCGTAACGAGACGGCGGAACCGGTTGCCCGTCGAAAGCGATGATCACCCGGTGGAGTCGGCGGAAGTCCCGTACGACGCGACCGGCGGCACCGAGAGGGCCGGCACGCCCGTACGTCAACCGCTCGACGGAGCGGACGGCCCGCTCACGGCACCCCACGCCGGACACAGGTCCGATCGGACTAACCGGGGAGCGCGTCCGGGGGTGTCGCGGTTCCGCCGTCCGGCGGTTCCGGGGCGGGCCCCGGCACCCCGGGTGCGACGGCGGCGGCGGGCCGGACCCGGGCGCGGCGGTCGACCAGGGGCAGCGAGCGCAGCTGCCGCTCCAGGTGCCACTGCAGGTGCGCCGCGACCAGGCCGCTGGCCTCCCGCCGGGTCGGGGTGCCCGAGGCGTCCGCGGTGTCCCAGTCGCCGTGCAGCAGCGCGGACAGCAGGGCCACCGTCTCGGTCGCCGGGGTCACCGAGCCCGGCGGGCGGCAGCGCGGGCACACCATGCCGCCCCCGGCGACGGTGAACGACCGGTGCGGGCCGGGGGTGGCGCAGCGCGCGCACTCCGACAGCGACGGCGCCCACCCCGCGTGGCTCATCGCCCGCAGCAGGAACGCGTCGAGCACCAGGGCCGGTTCACGGGCGCCGTCGGCCAGCGCCCGGGTGGCGCCGAGCAGCAGCAGGTACACCCGCAGGCTCGGCTCACCCTCCTCGGACACCAGCCGGTCCGCGGTCTCCAGGATCGCGCAGCCGCAGGAGTACGCCGACCAGTCCGCGACGATCGCCGGGGCGAACGCGTCGACGGTCTGGGCCTGGGTGACCACGTCCAGCGTGCGCCCGGTGTAGCACTGGACGTCGACGTGGTTGAACGGCTCCAGCCGTGCGCCCCACCGCGACCGGGTGCGGCGCACGCCCTTGGCGACCACCCGGATCTTGCCGTGCCGGCGGGTCAGCATCGTGATGATCCGGTCCGCCTCGCCCAGCTTCTGCACCCGGAGCACGATCCCGGTGTCGCGGTAGAGCTGGGCCACGCACCCAGTCTAGGTCCTGCTCAGAACCCCAGCTTGCGCAGCTGCTTCGGGTCCCGCTGCCAGTCCTCGGCGATCTTCACGTGCAGGTCGAGGTGCACCCGGGTGCCCAGCAGCTTCTCGATCTGGCGACGGGCGTCGCTGCCGACCTGCTTGAGCCGGGCACCGCCCTTGCCGATCACGATGCCCTTCTGGCTGGACCGCTCGACGTAGATGATCGCGTAGATCTCCAGGAGGTCCTTCTTCTCGATCGTCTCCTCGACGACGACGGCGATCGAGTGCGGCAGCTCGTCGCGCACGCCCTCCAGCGCCGCCTCCCGCACGAGCTCGGCGACGAGCACGTCGGTCGGCTCGTCGGTGAGGTCGCCGTCCGGGTAGAGCTGCGGACCCTCCGGCAGCAGTCCGACCAGCAGGTCCGAGAGCAGCGACACCTGGAAGCCCGACCGCGCCGAGGTCGGCACGACCTCGGTGAATTCCATCAGGGCCGACACCTCGGTGAGCCGCTCGGCGACCTGCTCGGGGCGGGCGGTGTCGGTCTTGGTGACGACGGCGACCACCGGGGTGTGCGCGGCGATCCGCCGCAGCTCCTCGGCGATGAACCGGTCGCCCTTGCCGACCTTCTCGTTCGCGGGCACGCAGAACCCGACGACGTCGACCTCGGACCAGGTCTCGCGCACCAGGTCGTTGAGCCGCGACCCGAGCAGGGTCCGCGGGCGGTGCAGCCCCGGGGTGTCGACCAGGACGATCTGGGCGTCCGGGCGGTGCACGATCCCGCGGATCGCGTGCCGGGTGGTCTGCGGTCGCGAGGAGGTGATCGCGATCTTCTCCCCGACCAGCGCGTTGGTCAGCGTCGACTTGCCGGCGTTGGGCCTGCCGACGAAGCAGGCGAACCCGGACCGGAAGCCCTCGGGCTGTGCGCCGGTCACGCCGCACCCAGCCGGTCGAGGATCTCGCGGCCGATCGGCAGGGCCGCCGTCGCCGCCGGGGACGGTGCGTTCAGCACGTGCAGGATCGAGCCGGGGCGGCCCGCGCCGTCCGGGCCGGCCTGGTCGAGGAACAGGAAGTCGTCGACCAGGGTGCCGTCGGCCTTCACCGCCTGGGCCCGCACCCCGGCGCCGGCCGGGTGCAGGTCGGCGGCGGTGACGTCGGGCAGCATCCGCTGGATCTGGCGGACCATCGCCCGCGTCGACAGCGAGCGGCGGACCTCGCCGATGCCGTAGCGCCAGTGCGTGCGCGCCACCTTGACCATGCCGGGGTAGGTCAGCGTGCCCAGCAGTTCCCTCGGCCTGACCGTGCGCCAGTCGTAGCCCTCGCGGGCCATCGCGAGCACGGCGTTCGGGCCGGCGTGGACGGTGCCGTCGATGCCGCGGGTGGCGTGCACCCCGAGGAACGGGAACGCCGGGTCGGGCACCGGGTAGATCAGGCCGCGGACCAGCGAGGCGGCCCGCTCGGAGAAGCCGGAGTACTCGCCGCGGAACGGCACGATCCGCACCCCGGGGTCGGCGCCGGCCAGGCGGGCGAGCTCGTCGCAGCGCAGGCCGCCGCAGACGACCGCGCGGGTGCCGAGCAGGTCACCGCGGGTGGTGCGCACGACGACGTCGGACGGGCGGCGGGCGAACCCGGTGACGGTGCGGCCCAGGTGGACCTCGCCGCCGTTCTTCTCCACCAGCTCGCCCAGCTTCTCCGCGACCAGCCGGTAGTCGGTGATGCCGGTCGAGGGCACCCACAGCGCGGCGAGACCGCGGACGTCGGGCTCGTAGGTGCGGATGCCGTGCTCGTCGAGGCGGTGGTTCTCCACGCCGTTGGCGTCGCCGCGGCGGGCCAGCTCGTCGAGCCGGGGCAGCTCCTCGGGCTCGGTCGCGACGACGAGCTTGCCGCACACCTGGTGCGGCAGGTCGTGCTCGCGGCAGAACGCGATGGTCTCGGCACACCCGGCGACGGCCAGGCGGGCCTTGTAGCCGCCCGGCGCGTAGTACAGCCCGGAGTGCACGACGTTGGAGTTGTTGCCGGTCTGGTGGTTCGCCAGGCGCTGCTCACGCTCGACGACGGCGACGCTGAGCCCGTTGCGGGTGGCGGCGTACGCGGTGGCCAGGCCGACGATCCCACCGCCGACGACGACCAGGTCGTAGCGCGGTGTCGCGGGCAGCCCGGTCACCGGGCACGCTCCGCGGGGATGGTCGTGCGGGCAGCCATCAGGTCCTCCTCGCGTCCCACCCGTGGCGGGACGTCACGTCCGTCGGTCGCTCCCCGTGGCGGGGGCGGCCAGGTCAGTGCCGGTCGGCGCCGGCGTGCTCGGTGGGGTCGCCCGCGACGTGGTCGGGCACGTCGGACTCCCGGGTGTCCCCACGCGGCTCGTCGTGGTCGGTGTCCTCGGTCTCGGCCGGGTCGAGCGGGCTGACCAGCACCGAGGTGATGCGGACACGACCCCGGGCGTCCTTGCCGCCCTCGCCCTGGAGCCGCAGCAGGCCGTCCAGCTCCGCGGTGGCGCCGGGCAGCGGCACCTTGCCCAGCCGCTGGGCGAGCAGCCCGCCGACGGTGTCGACGTCGGCGTTCTCCAGCGCCTCGTGCAGCTCGTCCTCCCGCGGGGTGCCGCGGAACCGGCCGGCGAACAGCTCCTCGAGGTCCTCGGCGGGCAGCCGGGCGGAGACCCGGAAGGCGCCGTCGGAGGCCTCGGCGACGTCGGGCACCTCCTCGGTGTCGTACTCGTCGGTGATCTCGCCGACGATCTCCTCCAGGATGTCCTCGATCGTCACCACGCCGGCGGTGCCGCCGTACTCGTCGACGACCACGGCCATGTGGTTGCGGGTGCGCTGCATCTCGCGCATGAGGTCGTCGCTGCGCTTGGAGTCCGGCACGAAGGCCGCGGGGCGCAGGATGTCGAGCAGCGGGACCTCGCGCTCCCCGCGCCGGGCCTCCTCGCGGGCCCGGACCAGGTCCTTGAGGTAGGCGATGCCGATGACGTCGTCCACGCCCTCGCCGAGCACCGGGATGCGCGAGTAGCCGCTCTTGAGCGCCAGGCGCAGCACCTTCTCCACCGGGGTGTCGCGCTCGGTCCAGATCAGGTCCGGCCGCGGCACCATGATGTCGCGGACCGGGGTCTCCCCCAGCTCGAACACCGAGTGGATCATCTTGCGCTCGCCCTCGTCGACCACGCCGCGGTTGCTGGCCATGTCGACGAGCTCGCGCAGCTCGACCTCGGTGGAGAACGGGCCGTCGCGGAAACCGGGGCCCGGGGTGATCGCGTTGCCCAGCAGGATCAGCAGCTTGGCCAGCGGGGACAGCACGACGCCGATCGCGCGGATCGGGCCCGCGAGCAGCAGCCCGATCCGGTACGGGTGCTGGCGGCCCAGCGTCCGCGGGCCGACGCCGATCAGGACGTAGCTGGCGAGCACCATGAGCACGCCGGTGAGCAGCAGCCCGATCCAGGTGGCGGAGAACAGCGGCGCGAGCGCGAGGGCCAGCAGGATGATCGCGACCGTCTCGCAGGTGACCCGCAGCAGCATCAGCAGGTTGACGTGCCGCGGCCGGTCCGCGACGACAGCGGCGAGCGCCTTCGCGCCGGCGCGGCCGGCGCGCACCACGGCGTCCACCCGGGCGCGCGAGATCGACATGAGGGCCGAGTCCGCGGCGGCGAACACGCCGGCCAGCAGCACGAGCAGGACCGTCGCGACGATCAGCCAGACGGTGGTCACTTCTGCTCCTCGGAGAACGTGGTCGTGGGTCTTCCGGTCACCGGCCGGACTCGTCCTCGAAGCCGGCGGCACCGAGCAGGCGGTCGTCGCTGCGCTTCTGGGCGTCCCGGGCGCGCTCGCGGGCCCGGTCCTCCCGCCAGCGGACCAGCAGCCGGTTCTGCAGCGCGAACATCTCGCGCTCGTCCTCGGGCTCGAGGTGGTCGTACCCCAGCAGGTGCAGGATGCCGTGCACGGTCAGCAGGTGCAGCTCGTCGGCCAGGGTGTGCCCGGCCTTGCGTGCCTGGTCCCGGGCGAAGGCCGGGCAGAGCACGACGTCGCCGAGCAGGGCGGGGCCCAGGTCCGGCGCGTCGGGGCGCCGGGTGTCCTCGGCGAGGGAGTCCATGGGGAACGCCATGACGTCGGTGGGGCCGGGCTCGTCCATCCAGCGGACGTGCAGCTCCTCCATCGCGTCCAGCCCGACGGCGGTGATCGCCAGCTCGGCGGACGGGCTCACCTTCATCGCGTCCAGCGCGTACCGGGCGACCGACACGATCTGCGCCTCGTCGACCGTGATCCCGGACTCGTTGACGACCTCGATGCTCACGCCGCCGCTGCCCTGCCCCTGCTCGCCGATACGGATGTAGGGGGCAGCCTAGACGGCCGTACCGACGGTCCCGGTGCCACCCGCCCCCCGGTCACCGCCGCCGGTCGGGACGCCGCGCGGGGCCGTTGCGGGGTGCGCCGTTGCCGACGGCGGCCGCGCGGTGCTCGGACGCGTCGAACCGGGCGTAGGCGTCGACGATGTCGGACACCAGGCGGTGCCGGACCACGTCGGCGCTCTCGAGCCGGGAGAAGTGCACGTCGTCGACGCCGTCGAGGATGTCCTGCACGACGGCCAGGCCGGACCGGGCGTTGCCCGGGAGGTCGACCTGGGTGATGTCGCCGGTCACCACGATCCGCGAGCCGAAGCCGAGCCGGGTGAGGAACATCTTCATCTGCTCGGGCGTGGTGTTCTGCGCCTCGTCGAGGATGATGAACGCGTCGTTGAGGGTGCGGCCGCGCATGTAGGCCAGCGGCGCGACCTCGATCGTCCCGGCGGCCATCAGCTTCGGGATGGACTCGGGGTCGATCATGTCGTGCAGCGCGTCGTAGAGCGGGCGCAGGTACGGGTCGATCTTCTCGAACAGCGTGCCGGGCAGGTAGCCCAGCCGCTCCCCCGCCTCGACCGCGGGCCGGGTCAGGATGATCCGGTTGACCTGCTTGGCCTGCAGCGCCTGCACGGCCTTGGCCATCGCCAGGTAGGTCTTGCCGGTACCGGCCGGGCCGATGCCGAAGACGATGGTGAACGCGTCGATGGCGTCGACGTAGCGCTTCTGGTTGAGCGTCTTGGGCCGGATGGTCTTCCCGCGCCGGGACAGGATGTCCAGGCTCAGCACCTCGGCCGGGGACTCGCCCAGGCGCTCGTCGGCGGTGTTCTCCGCCGAGAGCATCTGCACGGTGCGGCGCACGGTGTCCGCGCCGACCAGCTGGCCGCGCTCGGCCAGGGTGATCAGCTCGGTGAAGACCCGCTCGGCGAACGCGACGTCGCCCGGGTCCCCGGACAGGGTCAGCTCGTTGCCGCGGACGTGGACGTCGGCGGTCAGCTCCTCCTCGGCGGCGCGCAGGCTGTCGTCACGCGAGCCGAGCAGGGACAGGAGGGCGGTGTCCGGCACGGCCATCCTCGACCGGACGGTCCCGCCCGGTGCTACGTCGGACCGCTCGTCGGTCCGAGGGGTGGGGCCGGGTTCGGTGCCGGTCAAGAGTGTGTTCGCCTGCCTCGTACGTCGGGTCGCCGGACTGCACCGATCGTACCGGTCGGACCGCCGACGGCACCCGGGGATTCTCCCCGCGGATCAGGCGGGGGTGCTCAGCCGTTCCACGGCCTGCAGCGCGGCGGCCCAGCCGGGGTGGGCGACGTCGATGAGCTGCAGGTGGTTCGCGCCCTCGACCCGCACGAGCTCCGACCGGTCACCGGCGGCCGTCGCGGCGGCGACGAAGTCCTCGCTCTGGGAGAGCGGGACCACCTCGTCGGCGGTGCCGTGCACGCACACCGACGGCACGCCGAGCGGGACGGCCTCCAGCGGGCTGGTCGCCCGGAAGCGGGCCGGGTCGGCGCCCGGGGTCGCCGCGACGAGGTCGGCGACGGCCCCGTCGCCGAGCAGCGTCCCGCCTGCCAGGTCGAGCACCCCGGCCAGCGAGACCACCCCGGCCGGGCGGACCACGGGCGTCGCGCCCGGGTCGCCGGGGGCGAGCGTCGCGCGCATCGCCAGCCAGCCCGCGAGGTGTCCGCCCGCCGAGTGCCCGAGCACGACGAGCCGGCGCAGGTCGAGCCGGGTGGAGCGCAGGGTGGCGAGGTGGTCGGCGGCCATCGCGACGTCGTCGAAGGTGGAGGGCCAGCCGCCGCCGGCGCCCACCTTCCGGTACTCGATGTTCCAGACCGCGAAGTCCGCCGCGACCAGCGCGTCGACGACCGGGCGCATGATCGTGAGGTCGGTGCCGGCCCGCCAGAAACCGCCGTGCACGACGATCACGGTGCCGCGGGGCAGGTCCCGGCTCGCCGGGAAGGTCAGCTCGCCGAACTGGTCGGGCTGGCCGCCGTAGGCCATCCGCTCGGTCCGCGGGGCGGTCTCGTCGCGCGGGGGCCGCCGCGGGGCCGCGGGGGCGTCGTTGCCGCAGGCGCCGAGCAGCGGGGTGGCGGCGAGGCCGGCCAGCAGCGCGCGGCGTCCGATCCGGGGAGCGTGGTCACTCACGCGGCGGATGATGACACCCGCGCCCGGTCCCCGACGACCGGTTCGCCGGATCGTGACGCGCGTCGGTCCCTCCGTGCCCTGCTCCCAGGGTCACCCTCGTAGCGCTCTAAGCCCCGAAAGTTCCCCTGGGGGCATCCGGGGCGGGTCGGCGAGGGGGCTCAGCGGGCCCAGCGGCCGGTGCGCACGGCGAGCGCGCCGAGCGCGACGCAGGCCGCGGTGGAGGCCCGCAGCACCTCGGGCCCCATCCGGACCGGGACGGCGCCGGCCTCGGTGAGGCGGTCGAGCTCGGCGTCGTCGACGCCGCCCTCCGGTCCGACGGCGAGCAACACCTCCCCCGCCGCGGGCAGCGCGACCGAGGCGAGGTCCTCGCCCGCGGACTCGTGCAGCACCAGCGCGGTGTCGGCGGCACCGACCCGGGCGGCGAGCTGCGCGGTGGTCACCGGGCCCGCGACGTCGGGCTGCCACGGGCGGCGGGCCTGCTTGGCGGCCTCGCGGACGGTGGACCGCCAGCGTTCGAGGGCCTTCGCGCCGCGCGGGCCGTCGTCCCAGCGGGTGACGCAGCGGGCCGCCCTCCAGGGGACGAACCCGTCGGCGCCGGCCTCGGTGGCGGTCTCCACGGCGAGCTCGCCGCGGTCGCCCTTGACCAGCGCCTGCGCGACGACGACGCGGACCGCGGGTGCGGGCACCCGGGACACCTCGTGCAGCCGCACGGTCAGCGCGTCCCGCCCGGCGACGTCGACGACCTCGGCGCGGGCGAGCCCGCCCCGGCCGTCGGACAGCACCAGCGCCTCGCCGGGGCGCAGCCGTCGCACGGTCGCGGCGTGGCGCCCCTCCGGGCCGTCGATCACCGTGTCGGAGCCCGGGCCCGGGAGGGACCCGACGTCGTCGACCAGGAACAGCGGCGCCGTCGTCACCGGGTCAGCGTCCGGTCCAGCTGTCGCGCAGCTTGGAGAACAGGCCGTGCCCGTTGCGGGAGCCGCCGATCAGGTCCGGCTGCTCCTCCCCGCGCAGCTCGGCGAGCCGGCGCAGCAGGTCGGTCTGCTCCTTGTCCAGCCGGGTCGGCACCGCCACCTCGACGTGCACCAGGAGGTCGCCGTGGCCGTCGATGCGCCCGGTGGAGCGCAGCCGGGGCATGCCCTTGCCGCGCAGCGTGCGGACCGTGCCGTGCTGGGTGCCCGCCTCGACGTCGATCTCGGCGACCGAGCCGTCGAGCAGCGGCAACGGCAACGTGGTGCCGAGCGCGGCCGCGGTCATCGGCAGCGGGAGCGTGCAGTGCAGGTCGGCGCCGTCGCGGGTGAACAGCTCGTGCGGCGCCTCCTCCACCTCGACGTAGAGGTCACCGGCGGGACCGCCGCCGGAACCGACCTCGCCCTGGCCGGACAGGCGCACCCGCATGCCCTCGGCGACGCCCGCCGGGATCTTGACGGCGACGGTGCGCCGCGACCGGACCCGGCCGTCGCCCGCGCACTGGCGGCAGGGGTCGGGGATGACCTCGCCGAACCCGCGGCAGGTCGGGCAGGGCCGTGCGGTGACGACCTGCCCGAGGAACGAGCGCTGCACGCTCTGGATCTCCCCGGAGCCGCCGCAGGTGTCGCAGGCGGTGGGGTGGGTGCCCTCGGCGCAGCCGGAGCCCTGGCACTGGGTGCACAGGACCGCGGTGTCGACGGCGAGGTCGCGCTGCACACCGGCGGCGCAGTCCTCCAGCGTCAGCTCCATCCGGATCAGCGCGTCGGCGCCGGGCTGGACCCGGCTGCGCGGGCCGCGCCCGCGTCCGCCGCCGGCGGTGCCGCCGAAGAACGCGTCCATGATGTCGCTGAACCCGCCGAACCCGGCGAACGGGTCACCGCCGCCGCCACCCCCGCCGCGGGCGTCGAGGGGGTCGCCGCCGAGGTCGACGACCCGGCGCTTCTCGGGGTCGGTCAGCACCTCGTAGGCGGCGCTGACCTCCCGGAACCGCTCCTGTGCCGCGGGGTCGGGGTTGACGTCCGGGTGCAGCTCACGGGCGAGCTTGCGGTACGCCCGCTTGATCTCCGAGGCGTCGGCGCCGCGCTCGACGCCCAGGATCCCGTAGTAGTCGCGTGCCACCTGGCTCTTTTCCTCAGTGAAGTACGTACAACGACGATGAAAGGTCTACCGACCGGTCAGGATCTCACCCACGTACCGGGCGACCGCATGCACCGCCGAGATCGTGCCCGGGTAGTCCATCCGGGTCGGCCCGACGACGCCCATCCCGCCCAGCGGGGTACCCGATCCGTACCCCACCGTGACCACGGACGCGGTGCGCAGGTCCTCGGCCTCGTTCTCCTCGCCGATCCGGACCGTCACCAGCCCGGAGTCCTGCGAGGCCGCGAGCAGCCGCATGACCACGACCTGCTCCTCCAGGGCCTCCAGGACCTGGCGCAGCGAGCCGGGGAAGTCGGCGTGGCTGCGGGTCAGGTTGGCCGTGCCGCCCAGCACCATCCGCTCCTCGGGGTGCTCGACGAGGGTCTCGATGAGCACCGTCGCGAGGTGCAGCAGCGGGGTGCGCAGGTCCTCCGGAGCCGTCTCCGGCAGCTCGGCCACGGCCGCGGAGGCCTCGGCGAGCTTGCGACCGCCCAGAGCGTTGCCGAGGATCTCGCGCAGCCGGGCGACGTCGGCGTCGGCGAGCACGTCCCCCAGGTCGACGACGCGCTGGTCGACGCGCCCGGAGTCGGTGATCAGCACCAGCATCAGCCGGGCCGGGGTCAGCTGCACGACCTCGAGGTGGCGGACCGTGGATCGGGTGAGCGTCGGGTACTGCACGACGGCGACCTGGCGGGTCAGCTGCGCGAGCAGCCGCACCGAGCGGCGCAGCACGTCGTCGAGGTCGACGGCGCCGTCCAGGAACGTCTGCACGGCCCGCTTCTCGGCCGACGACAGCGGCTTGACCTGCGAGATCCGGTCGACGAACTGCCGGTAGCCCTTGTCCGTCGGGATCCGGCCCGCGCTGGTGTGCGGCTGCGCGATCAGGCCGTCCTCCTCGAGGACGGCCATGTCGTTGCGCACCGTCGCGCTCGACACCCCGAGGTTGTGCCGGTCGACGATGGCCTTCGAGCCCACGGGCTCCTGCGTCGAGACGTAGTCGGCCACGATGGCCCGCAGCACGGCGAACCGCCGCTCGTCGGCGTTCATCTCCTCACACCTCCCCCGCTGTGCCCCGTCCATCCTAGGCGCCCTCGTGGCCGCGCGGCCGGGGCACGCGGCGTGGCACGGTGGGTGGGGTGATGTCCGCACGCCGCTTCGGCCGGCGCTCCCTGCTCGTCGGTGCCGGTGCCGTCGCCCTGGTCGCGGTGGGTACGACCGACCGCTGGCTCCCCGTCGGCGACGTCGCCGGGACCCCGGACCCGGCCGCGCTGCGGGCCCGGATGCTGGCGGGTGTCGTCCCCCACTCCGGCCTGGCGACGGCGACCGGCCGGCTCGGGCTGCCCACCGTCGCGCCGATCGGGTCCGCGGCCCGGCTGCTGTCCACGACCACCCGGATCCGCGTCCAGGTCGCCGACGCGGGCCGCTGGCGGGTCGACGAGCTGACGCCGGTCGGCGAGGTCGACACCTACCGCGACGGACAGGTCGAGCGGATCTGGGACTACGGCGCGAACCGGCTGACCACGGTCTCCCCGCTCGCCCCGGTGCGTTTCCCGCGGGCCTCGGACCTCGCCCCGTCCGACCTGGCCCGCCGGCTGCTCGGCGCGACCCCCGACGACCCGGTGACGGCGCTGCCGGCACGGCGGGTGGCCGGGCGGGCCGCGGCCGGGCTGCGGGTGACCCCGGCCGACCCGGACAGCCTGGCCGGGCGGATCGACGTGTGGTCGGTTCCCGTCGGCGACGGCGCCCTCCCGGTCGCGGTCGAGATCGCCGCCCGGGACGGCGCGGGCCCGCTCCTGGAGACGGCGTTCGAGGCGGTGGACACCGCCGCGCCGCGGGCCGCGGCGCTGGTCCCGGCGCCGCCGTCGTCGGCGGAGCGGGTGCGGGCCCGTCCCGACGACCTGACCGGCTCGCTGCGCGGGGCCGGAGCGGCGCCCCCGCCGGACCGGCTCGCCGGCCGGGACCGGGTGGAGCTGCCGGTGTCCGGGGACGTCCCGGCCGCCGAGCTGCTGCCCGGGGTCGGTGTCTACGGCACCGGGGTCGGCCGGTTCGTGCTGGTCCCGGCCGGGCCGGAGGTCGTCGACGGGATCGTGCGCGGCTCGGCCGCCGCGGGCGGGGTGGACGTGGCCGGCCTGCCCGGCGGCTCGGCCGCCCGGGTGGCGACGCCGCTGCTCAGCCTCGTCGTCGCCCGTCGGCGACGGCGCGGGGTGCTGCTGGCCGGGACGGTGCGACCCGGGGTCCTGGAGTCCGCCGCCGTCGAGCTGATGGGGACCCGCCGGTGAACGACCCGGTGTTCGCGACGCACGCGGTGACCAAGCGGTTCGGCCGGGTCACCGCCGTCGACGGCGTCGACCTGGCGGTGCCCGCCGGCTCCCGGTTCGGGCTGCTGGGCCCGAACGGCTCCGGCAAGACGACGCTGGTGCGGATGCTGCTCGGGCTGGTGCACGCCACCTCGGGGTCGATCGAGGTGCTGGGCTCGCCGATGCCGCGGGCCGCCCGCACGGTGCTGCCGCGGGTCGGTGCGCTGGTCGAGTCCCCCGCCGCCTGGCCGGGGCTGTCGGGCCGGGCGAACCTGGCCCTGCTCGACGCGGCGGGCTCGGTGGGCGGCCCGCTGCACCGGCCCGCCGACCGGCGACGACGCGTGCAGGAGGCCCTGGAGCAGGTCGGCCTGGGCGGGGTCGACCGCCGCCCGGTGCGGGCCTACTCGCTGGGGATGCGCCAGCGCCTGGGCATCGCCTCGGCGCTGCTGCGCGCCCCGGCACTGCTGCTGCTCGACGAACCGACCAACGGCCTGGACCCGCGGGGCATCGGCGAGATGCGCGCCCTGCTGACCGCGCTGAACGAACGGGGCACGACCGTGGTGCTGTCCAGCCACCTGCTCGCCGAGGTGGAGACGCTGTGCACCCGGGTCGGGGTGATGGACGCCGGGCACCTCGTGCTCACCCAGGACCTCGACGAGCTGCGGGCACCGACCGGCCGGGTCGTCGTCCGCACCCCGGCCCCGGCGGCCGCGGCGCGGGTGCTCGGCCGGGCGCTGGAGTCCGCCGACGGCGACCGGCTCGTGGTCCGCGCCGTCGACCCCGCCGACCTCAACGCGCACCTGGTGCGGGCCGGGGTGCCGGTGGCGTCGCTGGAACCGGAGCGCCGCACCCTGGAACAGGTGGTGCTGGCACGGACCGGTGACGGCTCGGACCGGGTGGCCACGGCCGGGCAGGGGGTGGCGCGGTGATCCTCGTCGAGCTGGCGCTGCTGCTGCGCCGCACCCGGGTGTGGCTGTGCTGGCTGCTGCTGTGCGCGCTGCCGGCGCTCGTCGCGGTGGTCGTGTCGGCCACCGGGATCCTCCCGCCGCCCGGGCAGGGGCCCGCGTTCCTGTCCGCGGTCGCGACGAACGGGCAGATCTTCCCGGCGTTCGCGCTGGCGCTGGTGCTGCCGTTCCTGCTGCCGATCACCGTGGCGGTGGTCGCCGGGGACACCGTCGCCGGGGAGGCCGCCGCGGGGACCCTGCGCTACCTGCTGATCCGGCCGGTCGGGCGGCTGCTGGTGGCGAAGCTGGTGTCGGTGGCGTTCTTCGTGGTCACCGCGGTGACGCTGGTGGTGCTGACGTCCTACGCGGTGGGGATCGCGGTGTTCGGCACCGGCACCACCACCGCCACCGGCGGTCTCACCCTGCCCCCGGTCGACGCCGGGCCCGGCTCGGTCGCGTCGCTGTCCGGGACGGTGATCGAACCGGTGGACCTGGCGACCCGGACCGGGCTGACCGTGGCCTACCTGGCGCTGTGCATGCTCACCCTGGGCGCGCTGGGGATCTTCTTCTCCACCCTGACCGACTCCCCGCTGGCGGCGGCGCTGGCGGTGCTCGCGGTCGTGGTGACCAGCGCGTCGCTGCAGGCCCTCGACGCCTCGGCCGCCTTCGTCGACTTCCTGCCGACGGCGCACTGGCTGGCCTGGATCGACCTCTACCGCGACCCGGTCCTCTACGACGCCGCCCGCACCGGGGCGTGGGTGCAGGCGGGCTGGGTCGCCGTCGCCGTCGGGGCGGCGTGGGCGAACCTGGCGACCAAGGACATCGCGAGCTGACCGCCCGCCGCGCCGGGCCGCCTCAGCCCGCGGCGCGCAGGGTGCCGCAGGCGGCCGGGGCCTCGTCGATCGGTGCGGTGGACAGGGCACGGACGACCAGGCCGATCACGGCGTCGTCGGCGGGCAGGCCGCCGTGGCCCACGGTCGAGCCCGGGCACAGCTGCTGCAGCTCCACGTTGACCGCACCGTCGAGGCGGGCCGAGGTCGGCGGGGTGACGACCTGGTCACGGTCGGTCCACACCGACAGCCAGGGCACCACCGTCCCGGCCCCGGCGAGCTCCCCCAGCAGCGCCGACCCCGGGGCGAGCTGACGGCACGCCTGCGGGCACGCCTCCGGGGCCACGGCCGCGGCGGAGCCGGCCACCGTCGTCCCGGCCAGCGGGGAGCCGATCGACACGATCCGCCGGGCCCGCGCCGGGCCGTCGTCGCGGATCGCCCACAGCCCCGCGACGACGCCGCCCGCGGAGTAGCCGACGACGTCGACCGACGGCGCCCCGGCGTCGGTGGCGACGGTGACCGCGCGGTCCAGGACCTCCACCTGCCGGTCGAGGTCGCCGGTGCCGTCGCCGTCCAGGGCCAGGACGCGCGCGTCGCGGCCCTGGGTGCGCAGGGCCCCGGCGAGGACCTCCAGGCCGGTGCGGTCGCCGCCGTAGCCGGGGACGAGCAGGACCGGGCCCGGCCGGTCCTGGGCGACGGGCCCGCCGGCTCCGCGGGCCCCCTCGGGCAGGGCCGCGACGACGGCGGCCACCACGCCCACCACCACCAGCAGTGCGGCGACGACCAGCAGCGCCCGGCGGCGCGGGCTCACCGGGCCCCCGCCGGGGTGCCGGCGGCCGGGGTGTCGTCGGCGATCAGCAGGTCGGTGACGACCCGGTCGGCCAGCAGCCGTCCGCGGTCGGTCAGCACCGCGCGGCCCGCGGCGTGCGCCGCCGGGTCCAGCAGCCCGTCGGTGACGGCGCGGGCGGCGGCCGCACGACCGCCGTCGTGCAGCAGGGTCAGGGCCATGCCCTCGGCGAGGCGCAGCCGCAGCATGACCCGCTCGGTGTGCCGCTCGTCCGCGGTGAGCTCCTCGCGACCGCCCTCGGGGGTCTCCCCCGCGGCGAGCGCGCCCGCCCAGCGCGCCGGGTGCTTGACGTTCCACCAGCGCGTCCCGGCCAGATGGGAGTGGGCGCCGGGGCCGATCCCCCACCAGTCGCCGTCGCGCCAGTAGCCCAGGTTGTGCCGGCACTCGGCGCCGGGCAGCGACCAGTTCGACACCTCGTACCAGGACAGCCCGGCGTCGCGCAGCCGCGCGTCGAGCAGCTCGTAGCGAGTGGCGGCGACGTCGTCGTCGGGGGCGGGCAGCTCCCCGCGGCGGACCCGGCGGGCCAGCGCGGTGCCGTCCTCGACGATCAGCGCGTAGGCCGAGACGTGGTCCACCCCCGCATCGAGGACGGCGTCGGCGGAGGCGCGCAGGTCGTCGTCGGTCTCGCCGGGGGTGGCGTAGATCAGGTCCAGGTTGACGTGGCCGAACCCGGCGGCCCGGGCCTCCCGGGCGGCGGCGACGGCGCGCCCCGGGGTGTGCGTGCGGTCCAGTACGGCGAGCACGTGCGGGGCGGCGGACTGCATGCCCAGCGAGATGCGGGTGAACCCGCCGGCCCGGAGCCGGTCGAAGAACTCCGGCGAGACCGACTCGGGGTTGGACTCGGTGGTGACCTCGGCGTCGTCGGCGAGCCGGAGGTGCTCGCGGACCGCGTCGAGCATCGCGACGAGCCGGTCGGCGCCGATCAGCGACGGGGTGCCGCCGCCGACGAACACCGTCTCCACGGTGCGGTCCCCCACCGTGCGGGCGGCGAGCGCGATCTCGGCGCGGGCGGCGGCGAGCCAGCCGTCCGGGGACGCGGCGTCGCCCGCGAGCTCGGAGGCGGTGTAGGTGTTGAAGTCGCAGTAGCCGCAGCGGGTCGCGCAGAACGGCACGTGGACGTAGAGCCCGAAGGCCGGCGGCACGGGGGTCACGTCCGGCGAGTGTGCCACCGCCGGGCCGGTGGGTGCCGGGCGCACCTCGGGCCCGGACCGCTCCCCGGCACGTCCGGGGCGCGCGGGACGGGCCGGTCGCGACGGGGTGGCACCCGGGGGCCCCGCGGTGGACGACGGGTTCCACCGGGCCCGTGACCCCGGTGGTTCCGGGTGAACCGGACACCGCGCGGCGAACGTCCGGACCTATCCGCCCACCCCTCCCAGGATGCGAACATCACTTTGTGGCAGGTCCGGACACCGTGGCACCCTGTATCCGTGCCCGCACTCCGTCTCCGCCTCGTGGCGCGTCGCCACGTGGACCTGAACCGGACCCGTAGCGCGCTCTGTCGTCGTCGCTGACCCGACGGCCCCTCCCGAACCGCCCCGGGCCGCTCCGTGCCCTGTCCCGGGCCGGGGTGTGCCCGGTCCGCCCGACATCGGAGCACCCACCACATGGCGCCCTCGAAGACCGCACCCCGCCGCCCGAAGGGCCAGGGGCAGTGGAAGCTCGGCCACCGCGAACCGCTGAACCCCAACGAGCGCAGCAAGCGCGACGACAATCCGCTGAACGTGCGCGCGCGGATCGAGAACGTCTACGCCCGGCGCGGCTTCGACTCGATCGACCCCGCCGACCTGCGCGGACGGTTCCGCTGGATGGGGCTCTACACCCAGCGCAGGCCCGGGATCGACGGCGGCCGCACCGCGGCGCTGGAGCCCGAGGAGCTCGACGACGAGTACTTCATGATGCGCGTGCGCCTCGACGGCGGCTCGGTCTCGGTCGAGCAGCTGCGCGCGCTCGGTGAGGTCTCGCAGCGCTACGGCCGCGACACCGCCGACGTCACCGACCGGGAGAACATCCAGTACCACTGGATCCGCGTCGAGGACGTCCCGGCGATCTGGAAACTGATCGAGCCGCTGGGCATGCAGACCACCGAGGCCTGCGGCGACTGCCCCCGTGTGGTCATGGGGTCCCCGGTCGCCGGCGTCTCGGCCGACGAGGTGGTCGACCCGACCCCGGCCATCGACGAGATCGTGCGCCGCTTCATCGGCGACCGCGAGCTGTCGAACCTCCCGCGCAAGTTCAAGTCCGCGATCTCCTGGCAGCAGGACGTCGCGCACGAGATCAACGACATCTCCTTCGTCGGCGTCGAGCACCCCGAGCACGGCCCCGGCTTCGACCTGTGGGTCGGCGGCGGACTGTCGACCAACCCGCGGATCGCCGAGCGGCTCGGCGCCTGGGTCCCGCTCGACGAGGTCCCCGACGTGTGGCACGGCGTCATCCAGGTGTTCCGCGACTACGGCTACCGCCGCCTGCGCCACCGCGCCCGCATCAAGTTCCTCATCGCCGACTGGGGCCCGGAGAAGTTCCGCCAGATCCTGGAGGACGAGTACCTGGGCCGGAAGCTCGTCGACGGCCCCGCCCCGGCGGTCCCCGAGCGGCCCATCGACCACGTCGGCGTCCACAAGCAGAAGGACGGCCGCAACTACGTCGGCGTCGCCCCGCCCTCGGGCCGGGTCTCGGGCACCACGCTGCTCGCCGTCGCCGACGCCGCCGAGCGCGCCGGGTCGGACCGGATCCGGTTCACCCCGTACCAGAAGATCGTCGTGCTGGACGTGGCCGACGACAGGCTCGACGGGCTGATCGAGGACCTGAACCGGCTCGGCCTGCCGGCCCGGCCGTCGACCTGGCGCCGTTCCACGATGGCCTGCACCGGCATCGAGTTCTGCAAGCTCGCGATCGTCGAGACCAAGGAACGCGCGATCCGGCTGGTGGAGGACCTGGAGAAGCGTCTCGCCGACGTCGTGCCCGACGTGCCGATCTCGCTGCACCTCAACGGCTGCCCGAACGCCTGCGCCCGCACCCAGGTCGCCGACATCGGCCTCAAGGGCCAGATCGTCACCGACGCGGACGGCAACCAGGTCGAGGGCTTCCAGGTCCACCTGGGCGGCGGGCTGGGGCTGGACTCCGGTTTCGGGCGCAAGCTGCGCGGGCTCAAGGTCACCAGCGCCGAGCTGGGTGACTACGTCGAGCGCGTCGTGCGCCGCTTCGCCGAGCAGCGCGACGGCGACGAGCGGTTCGCCCAGTGGGTCCTGCGGGCCGACGAGGAGGACCTGAAGTGAGCGGGCGCGTCACGCCGTTCCACTGTCCGTACTGCGGCGAGGAGGACCTGCGCCCGGCCGAGCGGTCCGAGAAGGTCCCCGGCGCCGCCTGGTGGTGCGCGGGCTGCCTGCGCACCTTCGTCGTGACCTTCGTGGGGATCGGCGTCCCCGAGACCTCGGGAGCGGAATCATGAGTGTTGCCCTGGAGACCGACCTGCGCGCCACCGCCGAGCGCGGTGCCGCCGAGCTGGGCCCGGACGCGACCGCCGAGCAGCTGCTCGCCTGGGCCGCGGAGACCTTCGGTGACCGGCTGATCGTCGCCTCCAACATGCAGGACGCCGTCCTGGTCGACCTGGCCCAGCGGGCCCGGCCGGACGTCGACGTGCTGTTCCTGGAGACCGGCTACCACTTCGCGGAGACCATCGGCACCCGCGACGCGGTCGACGCCGTCTACCCGCGGCTGCGCATTGTGAACGCACAGGCGGACCAGACGGTCGCCGAGCAGGACGCCGAGTACGGCAAGGACCTGTTCGCCCGCGAACCGGACCGCTGCTGCGCGCTGCGCAAGGTCGTCCCGCTGGAGCGGACGCTGTCCGGCTACGACGCCTGGGTCACCGGCGTCCGCCGCGTCGAGGCCCCGACCCGGGCGAACACGCCGCTGGTCACCTACGACGAGAAGTTCGGCCTGGTGAAGATCAACCCGATCGCCGCGTGGTCCGACGAGGACATGGACGCCTACATCGCCGAGCACGGGATCCTGGTGAACCCGCTCGTCGACGCCGGCTACCCGAGCATCGGCTGCGCGCCCTGCACCGCGAAGCCGAAACCCGGCGAGGACCCCCGCTCCGGCCGCTGGGCCGGGCGTGCCAAGACCGAGTGCGGGCTGCACGCATGACGACCCTGGAGGAGACCGCCGTGACCGCCGCCGTCACGACCCCGGCCCTGGACGCGCTCGACGCGCTGGAGTCCGAGGCGATCCACGTGTTCCGCGAGGTCGCCGGCGAGTTCGACCGCCCGGTGATCCTGTTCTCCGGCGGCAAGGACTCGACGCTGCTGGTGCACCTGGCCATCAAGGCGTTCGCGCCGGCCAAGGTGCCCTTCGGCCTGCTGCACGTCGACACCGGGCACAACTACCCGGAGGTCATCGAGTTCCGGGACCGGGTCGCGGCGCAGCACGGGCTGCGCCTGGAGGTCGCCCGCGTCGAGGACTACCTCGCCGACGGGCGGCTCGTCGAGCGCGCCGACGGCACCCGCAACCCGCTGCAGACCCAGCCGCTGCTCGACGCGATCGCCGAGCACCGCTTCGACGCCGTGTTCGGCGGCGGCCGGCGCGACGAGGAACGCGCACGGGCCAAGGAGCGGATCATGAGCCTGCGCGACGCGTTCGGCCGCTGGGACCCGCGCAAGCAGCGCCCGGAGCTGTGGAACCTCTACAACGGACGGCACGCCGCCGGTGAGCACGTCCGCGTCTTCCCCATCTCCAACTGGACCGAGCTCGACGTCTGGCGCTACATCCGGCGCGAGGGCATCGAGCTGCCGTCGATCTACTACGCGCACGAGCGCGAGGTCTTCCAGCGCGACGGCATGTGGCTCGCCGAGGGCCCCTGGGGCGGAGCGCGCGACGGCGAGCGGCTGGAGCGCAGGTCCATCCGCTACCGCACGGTGGGCGACGGCTCGTGCACCGGCGCCGTCGAGTCCACCGCCACCACCCTCGACGAGGTCATCGCCGAGGTCACCGCGTCGCGGCTCACCGAGCGTGGCGCGACCCGGGCCGACGACCGGCTGTCCGAGGCCGCGATGGAGGACCGGAAGAAGGAGGGCTACTTCTGATGACGGGCACTGCCGACACCACCTCCCGGTCCCTGCTGCGCTTCGCCACGGCGGGCTCCGTCGACGACGGCAAGTCCACCCTGGTCGGGCGCCTGCTCTACGACACCAAGTCGGTGCTGGCCGACCAGATCGAGGCCGTCGAGCGCGCCTCGGTCGACAAGGGGATGTCGACGCCGGACCTGTCGCTGCTCGTCGACGGCCTGCGCGCCGAGCGCGAGCAGGGCATCACCATCGACGTCGCCTACCGCTACTTCGGCACGCCGACCCGGGAGTTCGTCCTCGCCGACACCCCGGGCCACGTCCAGTACACCCGCAACACCGTCACCGGCGCGTCCACCGCCGAGCTGGCGGTGCTGCTGGTCGACGCCCGCAACGGCGTGGTCTCCCAGACCCGCCGGCACGCCGCGGTGCTGTCGCTGCTGCGCGTCCCGCGCCTGGTCCTGGCGATCAACAAGATCGACCTGATCGAGTACGACCAGGCGAAGATCGCCGACATCGAGCGCGAGTTCACCGAGCTGACCCGCTCGCTGGGCTTCACCGACGACGCCGTCCAGGTCATCCCGGTGTCCGCGCTGGTCGGGGACAACGTGGCGTTCCGCAGCGGGAACACGTCCTGGTACACCGGGCCGACGCTGCTGGAGCACCTGGAGTCGGTCCCGGTCGACGGCCCCGACGCCGACGCCCCGTTCCGGATGCCGGTCCAGTACGTGATCCGCCCCAGGAACGGTGCCGAGTCCCGCTCCGCTGACGCTTCGCTCGGTGACCTGCACGACTACCGCGGCTACGCCGGCCAGGTCGCCTCGGGCACCGTCCGTCCGGGCGACGAGGTCGTCGTCCTGCCCGAGGGGCACCGCACCACCGTCTCCGAGGTCCGGACCGCCGACGGCCCGCTGGCCGCCGCCGGGGCGGGCCTGAGCGTGACGGTGCTGCTCGCCGACGACATCGACGCCCCCCGCGGCGCCCTGATCGCGGCCGCGTCCGACGTCCCGGAGGTCACCTCCGAGATCGACGCGACGCTGTGCTGGCTGGCCGAGAAGCCGCTGCTCCCGGGCGCGCGGCTGCTGCTCAAGCACGGCACCCGCACCACCCAGGTGATCGTCGGGGCGCTGGGGTCGCGGCTGGACACCGAGACGGTGTCCTACGCCGCCGCGCCGGAGAAGCTGGAGATCAACGACATCGGCCGGGTGTCGCTGCGCGTCGCCGACCCGCTGCCGGTCGACTCCTACGCCCGGGTCCGCACCACCGGCGGGTTCCTGCTGATCGACCCGCCGACGGGCAACACGCTCGCCGCCGGTCTGGTGGGCGACCCGCTCGCGGCGGTGCCGGCCGCCGGCTGACGGTGACCGCGCCCGACGGCCCCGCACCCGCTCCGGGTGCGGGGCCGCGGTCGTCCCCGGCCCCGCGACGACGACCGCGACCGACGGGCCCGTGGCGTCGCGATCCGGCGATGATCGCGACGAGTGAGGGGATCGGTGCCGGAACCGGCACCGATCCCCTCACTGCCAGCGATCACCGGGTGGGCGCGATGGCGCACGGTGTCCGGACCGGCCCCGGTGTATCGGGTCACAGCCGCAGCCCACGACAGCGGGCCGACCCCGAAACCATCCCGAAACCAGCTGGTCACAGCCGTTGTCCGGACATCTTCGCCGCGGTCCCGACCTGCGGACGTCGGCTTGTCGACACCCCGCTCGCGTTCCACCATGGATCGGTGACCACCACCGCCACGCCCACCGACCGGGTCCTGTCACCCGGCCGCTCGCAGGCGGATCCGGCGGTGTCCTGGCACCTCGTCGCGCACCTCGAGCGGTTCTGGCCGTCGCGCCGGCTCGACGCGTTCGACGAGTTCTGTCGCGCTCGCTGACCCGGCCCACGGCGCCGAGCGCCACCCCCACCACACCACCGGTCACCGTGACCGCGGCCGCCCCTCACCCCGCGTCCTCATCGGGACGTGCCGGGGCCCGGGACCGCGTCCACCGGCAGCCCGGGAAGGATCGTCCGTGCCCACACTCATCGTCTTCGCCCTCGTCGGCCTCGCCGCCCAGCTGGTCGACGGCGCACTCGGCATGGCCTACGGCGTCACCTCGACCTCGCTGCTGATCTTCGCCGGGATCAACCCGGCCACCGCGAGTGCCTCGGTGCACCTGGCCGAGGTCGGCACCACGCTCGCCTCCGGCGCCTCGCACTGGCGCTTCGGCAACGTCGACTGGAAGCTCGTGCTCAAGCTGGGCGTGCCCGGTGCGGTCGGCGCGTTCCTGGGAGCGACGCTGCTGTCGGCCCTGTCCACCGAGAACGCCGCCCCGTACATGTCGGGGATCCTGCTCGCCCTCGGCGTCTACGTCCTGCTGCGCTTCAGCGTGCGGCCGCCGAGGGTCGCCACCGCCCGCACCTCCCCGCACGGCGCCCGGTTCCTGTCCCCGCTCGGGCTGGTCGCCGGCTTCGTCGACGCGTCGGGCGGCGGCGGGTGGGGCCCGGTCTCCACCCCGGCGCTGCTCGGCGCCGGGCGGACCGCACCGCGCACCGTCGTCGGTTCGGTCAGCGCCTCGGAGTTCCTGGTGGCGCTCGCCGCGAGCGTCGGGTTCCTCGTCGGGCTCGGCCACGAGGTGCTCGACCCCTCCACCATCGGCGGGCTGCTGATCGGCGGGGTGCTGGCCGCACCGCTGGCGGCCTGGCTCGTCACCCGCATCCCGGCGCCGGTACTGGGCTCGGCGGTCGGCGGCGTCATCATCCTCACCAACGCCCGGACGCTGCTGCGGGCCGCCGACGCGAGCGGTCCGGTGACCGCGGGCGTCTACGTCGTCATCCTCGCGCTGTGGGCGCTGGCGATCGGTGTAGCGGTCACCCGGCTGCGCCGCAGCCGGACCGAGGGCGCGGCGTCCCCGGCCGAGGCGGAGCAGCCGGTCTCCACCGGCTGACCTCCCCACGGGCCGGACGGACGGGATGTACGGACATCCCGTCCGTCCCGTGGGCGACACCTTGTCCCCTTCGGTCCGACCGCGCACGATCGGGCCATGACCGCCCCGGTGTCCCGTCGCTGCGCGACGCACCCCGCGGTCCTCGCGCACCTCGCGCGGCACCGGGAGGAGTTCTGGCCGTCCCGGCGGCCGCACGCCTACGACGAGTTCTGTCCGCGGCGCTGACGCGCGCCCCGGGCCGGGTCGCGCGCCGTCCTGCGCCCGCACCCACCCGTCGTGAGGAACCCCATGTCCCGCACCACCTCCGGGGGTCACCCGTGAGCACCCCGTCCGACACCCCACCCGGCTCCCGCGCCGGGACCGACCGCGAGCCAGGGGACGTGCCCGCCCAGCGGCGTCTCGCCCTGAACGAGGACTGGGCCGCGACCGTCGTCGGCCTCCTGCTGCTCGTCCTGATCCTGTCCGGGCTCTGGCCGGGGTGGCTGGTCCCGTGACCGACCAGCACGCCGGCCGACCGGCCGAGCCGCACACCACGCCGCCGACCGCACCGCAGGCCGGGCCCGACACCGGGCCACCGGCGCCGACCCGCTCCCCCGTCCTGTGGGGGCTCGGGGGCGTCGCGGTCGTCCTCGTCCTCGGCGGACTCGTCCGCTTCCTCGAACAGACCGTCCCGGACGCCGCCGAGGGCACCGCGCTGTCCGGGATCGCCGACGCGATCGAGTACCCGGTCTACGCGATCGCGCTCGGGCTGCTCGGCAACGTCCTGCTCACCGTGACCGGGCTGCGCGAACGGCTCTCGGGCGGGTTCCGCACCGAGTTCTTCATCAAGACCGGCCTGGTCCTGCTCGGCGCCTCGATCGACTTCGCGGTCATCGTCCGCGCCGCCGGACCGGCCGTGGTGCAGGCGGTCGTCCTGATCACCGTGGTCTTCGGCTTCACCTGGTGGCTCGCCGGGCGGGCCGGGGTCGACGACAAGCTCCGCGCCCTGCTGGCGTCCGCGGTGTCCATCTGCGGGGTCAGCGCGGCGATCGCCGCCGCCGGCGCGGTGCAGGCCAGGAAGGAGCAGCTCGCCTACACGGCCAGCCTCGTGATCATCTTCGCCCTCCCGTCGATCTTCCTGCTGCCCGCCGCGGTCGGGGCGCTGGGTCTGTCCCCGGCCGTCGCCGGGGCGTGGATCGGCGGCAACATCGACACCACCGCCGCGGTCAGCGCGGCCGGGGCCATCGTGGGCGAGGAGGCGCTGCAGATCGCGACCATCGTCAAGACCACGCAGAACGCGCTGCTGGGCGTCGTCGCGGTGGCGCTGACGGCCTGGTTCACGCTGAAGGTGGAACGCAGCGGGTCGGCGGGCAGGCCGGGGCTGCGCGAGTTCTGTGAGCGCTTCCCGAAGTTCGTGCTCGGGTTCCTCGCCGCCTCGGTGATCGCGACGGTGTTCGTCGCGACCGCCGGGTCCGACGTCGCGAAGCCGCTGATCGGCGACGTGAACGCCTTCCGGACGATGTTCCTGATCCTGGCGTTCGTGTCGATCGGGCTGGAGTTCCGGGTGGCGCCGCTGCGGGAGGCCGGATGGCGCCCGATCGGGGTGTTCGCCGCGGCGACCGGGGTCAACCTGGCCGTCGGACTCGGGCTGGCGGTGCTGCTGTTCTCCGGGCTCACCGTCTGAGGTCCCCGTCCCGCCCGGGCACGCCGGGCGGGACGGCTCAGGCCGCCGGGACGGCGCGGGACGCGGCGCCGGGCAGGGCGCCCAGCACGGCGCGGGCGACGGCGTCGTTGTAGCGCAGGCTCTGCGCGTTCATCCCGGGCCGGGTGAACGCCCCGGCGACCTTGACCGTCGTGTGCGGCCCGACCGCGAACCGCCGCTCGTGCACCCCGCCGTCCGCGGTGTGCAGCGCGCCGTCGGCCGGACGGACCGACAGCAGGCCGGTGTTGCGCAGCGGGGCGCCGTCGTCGTCGTGGAGGACCTCCTCGACGGCCTCGCCGCGGGCGAGCAGGCCGCCCAGCAGCCCGTCCACCGTGCGCGAGACGCTCGGGTCGGGCAGCCGGGCGTCGACCAGGACCCGGGTCGTCACCGGCGTCGCCCCGGCCAGGGTGGTGCTGGTGGCGTGGAAGCCGTCGGCGTCGATGTCGACGCTCATCCCGGCGCCGAGGAACCGCAGGTACCCGGCACGGGACAGGGCGAGCATCTGGCGGACCCGGAAACCGGGTGGGCCGGACGCGACCGAGTTGAAGAACGACTGCCACCACGGCATGTCCCTCGCCCGCGAGCGCGGCGAGAGCACCCCGGACCCGGCCAGGCGGGTGGTCTCGGTGTAGACCGACAGCATCGCGACGAACGCGCCGAGGTGCGGGGTGTGCCGCTCGTCGACGTGCTGGCGCAGGTCCTCGGCGATGCGTTCGCGCACCAGGGGTTGCAGCGCCTCGAGGTCCGGGGCGTGCACGCCGTCGAGCGGGCGGTCCAGCGCGGTCAGGTCGAGCCGGTCGAGCGGGTCGGGCACCAGCTCGGCGATCAGCGCCACCTCCTCGGACGAGCCGTGCGCGACGGCGGAGAACCGCCGGGCGAACTCGTCCCACCCGGCGCGGACGCGGTCGGGGTGGCCGACGAACAGCTCGTGGTACCAGCCCCAGCCGATCTCCTTGGCCATCAGCGGCCACACCCGGGTGGCGACGTCGACCGGGCCGCCGGAGGCGATGAGGTCGTCGGTGACGTCGGGGCCGAGGAACCGCGGCAGCGGCGGAAGCCCGGCCCGTAGCTGGTAGTGGGTCTTGGAGTGGTAGGTCGCGCCGCGCGGGGACCCGCCGACGAGCACCGGCTCCCGCCCGCACGGCTCGTACCGCAGCCGGCCCGGGTCGGCGTCGTCCGGGTCGGGGACGAAGCGCCCGCCGCGGCCCTCGAACAACAGCACCACGAGGTCGACGAACGCCAGCCCCAGCCCGCGGGCCAGCACGGTCTCGCCCGGCGCGATCACCGACAGGTCGGAGTCGGAGGTCTGCTCCGGGGGCAGGTAGCGCAGGCCGAACTCGTCGGCGCGGGCGGCGAGCGCGATCTCGTCGTCGGTGGGGGTGGCGTCGAGGTGCCCGGAGGCGAGCACGACGGCGTCGCCGCGCAGGACGGTGCCGTCGGCGAGGGTCACGACCTGCCTGCCGTCGGTCTCGTCGAGGGCCTCGGCGGTGGTGCGGTGCACGTGCACCCGCATCCCGGCCGGCGCCCGGCCGACGACCTCGCGCAGCACCGCGGCGAGGTAGTGGCTCTGCAGCCGCCGCGACGGGAACGTCGACGCCGTGACCTGGGCCAGCTCGTCGGCGAGCTCCGGTCCGAGCTCGGCCCGCGGGTCGCCGTGCTCCCGCAGGTCCTGCGCCCAGTCCCAGAACGACGGGCCGGGCGCCACCGGGCCGTCGCAGACGACCGAGGAGTCGGTCCACATCGTGACGTCGGCGGCCATCGAGTTCATCGCGAGCAGCGGGGACTGCGCGTGCCGCCAGATGCGGCCCGCCCCGGCCGGGAACGGGTCGACGAGGTGGACGTCGACGCCGGGTCCGGCGAGGGCGTCGGACAGCAGCTCGGGCGCACTCGCGACCATGCGCTCCAGCACGCCGGCCCCTCGGGGGCCGGCGCCGACGATCACGACGGACGGGGCGTGCGGGCTACGGGACATCGGGGCGCTCCTGGGTCGGCGGACGGAGGGGGACGACCCCTCACGGCGCCCACCGCAGGCGGCACAGGTCGACGTGCCTGCGCCTCACCAGCCGAAGACCCATGGATGCCACGGTAGGTCGCCTCCCTCGCCGTGGCCACCCGCCACGGTCGGTCCACCTGGCTCAACACCGCACCGGGCCTCCGGGATTCCGCACCCCGTCCGTGAGCGCGGGGCGGTGGCGGCACGGTCGTCAGGCGGCCGGGCCGGCCAGGGTGACGTGCAGCGGCCGGTCGGTCCCCGCCGTCGCGGCGACGGCCTCGGCGAGGATCTCCAGGACCGTCGCGTGGGTGCCGGGGTCGGCCGCGGCGAGCGGACCGTCGGCGACGACGAGCTCGACGGGTCCGGCGGGCAGCCAGGACAGATCGCCCAGGCAGTCCGCCAGCGCGTCGAGGTTGTGGCCGTAGTACTCGGGGAAGCTCAGCGCCCGGCCGAGGGCGGACAGGACCGCGGCGCGGTCCGCGACCCCTTCGACGACGGCGACGAGACCGGAGCCACCGGCCCGCCCCCGGGCCGCGTCGACGGCGGGGGCGGTTCCGGCGCTCTCACGGGGAAGGGTGCTCACCTCGAGACGTCTACCACGACGAACGAGGCGTAGTGGTCGGCCGTGTAGTAGTACTCCCCGCCCGATCCGGTGACGATCCGCCGGGCGCCGCGGGTGCTCGCGCCGGGGGTCGGCACGGTGAACTCCTGGTAGTAGCCCGAGGACTTCGCGGGCAGGATCCCCTCCCGGTTCTGGAAGGTCGTCCCGTCCTGGCTGTACGGGTACGGCCCGCCGGAGCGGATCAGCCGGTAGGTGTCGGTGGCCTGGGACGGCAGCGACGACAGCGCCCGCACCGGCAGCCCGGACTCCTGCTCCCCCGGCACGGCGGCCGGGGCGACGGGAGCGGCGACGGCGGCAGGCACGGCCGGAGCGGGTGCGGCGGCGGCCGCGGCGGGCAGGGCGAGGCCGAGGGCGGCCAGAACGGCGACGAGTGCCCCGACGATCAGGGCACGCGTCCCGGACCGCGCATCCGGTCGAATGATCATGGTCCGGACGCTAGGCCGGGTCACCCGTTCGGGTACAGACGTCGCGACGAACCGCCACCGTCCCGTCACCCGCTGTTTCCACGGCTGCCGCGACGACCACCCTCCGTTCGCCCGCCGACCGCATCGGCGGGCCGGTGACGGGCCATGATCACGACCGGTCACCGCGTAGGTGCATCCGGTCACCGTGTCCTGCGTCGCACCCCTGTTCTACGCGCAGTAAAAGCGTGTTGAAGCGGGTACAACGGAGCTCGAGAGACCAGGAACGACTGCGCATGACACGCCCCGATCCCGACACGTTCAACGGAGAACGTCGCATGACCGCAGAGTTGATTCACCCCCTGCCCGAGGCTCCCGCACCCGTGGAGCTCCCGGCACCCCAGGCCGGCCGCTCGACCGTGGACCGGCTGCTGGACTCGATCGACGACCTGGTGCGCCGGCACCGCGCGCTCGCCGCGCACGACGGCGCCTCCGCCGCCCTGCACGCCGAGCTGATCGCGGCCGAGCTGGACCAACAGGTGGCGATCCTGCGGACGATGCCCCGCCAACCCGGCAGCTGACCCACGCGGGTCAGAGCTCGGCCGCCGCCGGGATGATCTCCGACCCGAACACCCGCAGCGGCTCGATCGTCGCCACGTCCGGCACCACCGTGTGCACGTGCTGCACACCGAGCGCCGCGTAGCCGCGCAGCTCCTCGACCGCGGCCTTCGGGTCGGCCGGGTCGAGCCGCGCCATGACCGTCTTCTCGATCTCGTCGTAGTCGCGCCCGACCTCCTCGCAACGGGTGCGCAGCACGTCCAGCTTGCGCTCCAGCTCGGGGCCGCCGAACAGGTTGCACGCGTCGGCGTACTGCGCGACCAGGCGCAGCGTCTTCCGCTCCCCACCGCCGCCGATCAGGATCGGCGGATACGGCCTGCGCAGCGGCTGCGGGGTGTTCAGCGTGGCGCCGAGCCGGTAGTGGGTCCCCTCGAAGGGGCCGTCGTCGTCGCTCCACATCTGACGGGCGATGCGCAGCGTCTCCTCCAGCCGTTCGAACCGCTCCGCGGTCGGCGGGAAGAACAGCCCGAGCCCGGTGGCCTCCTCGTCGTTCCAGGCGGCGCCGACACCCAGCATCGCGCGGCCCTTCGACAGCACGTCCAGGGTGGTCACGGCCTTCACCAGCAGGCCGGGGTCGCGGTAGGTCACCGCGGTCACCCAGGCCAGCAGGTCGACCTTCTCGGTGCGGGCGGCCAGGTAGCCGAGCACGGTGTAGGCCTCGAGCATGTCGGTCTCGACCGGCCCGACCGGCCGGATCTGCCAGAGGTGGTCCATGACGCTCACCCGGGAGAAGCCCTGCTCCTCGGCCGCGACGGCGATCCGGGACAGGTCGTCGGCCAGGCCCGCCGGTCCGGCCGGGTAGGTGAAGTCCGCGATGTGCAGTCCGATCCTCACGGCATGTCCTCTCGTAAACGGAGCCAACTCCGTTTCGAGCCTAGCCCTCTCCCGGCGACCGGCGCCACCGCGCCCATCGGACCGCGGGCGTCGCCGGTTCGGTCGGCTCCGTCACGTCGCGCACGACCGTTCGGTGCGGTTCACTGATCCGGTGATCGTGCTCGTGCGGAGGCTGCACATCGACCTGAGCCGGACGGCCGGGGCCCTCTGTCCCCGCTCCTGACCCCGTCCCCCCGCAGCCCCTCGTACAGGAGTTCACCCATGCCTCTGGTCACCTTCGCCGTCAGCGGCCAGGGCACCGGCGTCGCGCAGACCGTCGCGGTCGACGGCGCCGGCTACGTCATCGAGACCGACGCCTACCCCGCCTTCGGCGGCAAGGACGAGCACCCCAGCCCGCTCGCCTACACGCTTGCGTCGCTGTCGTCGTGCAACCAGGTCACCAGCTCGATCGTCGCGAAGGAGCTCGGCATCACGATCGAGCACGTGCGCTTCGACGTCGCCGCCGACTTCAACCCGACGACGATGACCACCGGGACCCACCGCGACGGCGAGACCACCTTCCAGAACCTGCGGGTCGACGCCGTGATCACCACCGACGGCACCGACGAGCAGGTCGCGCAGCTGGCCCGGGAGACCGAGCGCCGCTGCCCGGTGTCGCAGCTGTTCGCCCTGGCCGGGGTGTCGATCACCAGCACCTGGACGAAGGCCTGAGGTCCTAGTCTGCGGGGGTGGCAGACACCGTCGACTCCCCCGAGCTCGTCCACCTGGCCGTCGAGGCCGGGATCGCGACGATCACCCTGGACTCCCCGCGCAACCGCAACGCACTCTCGGCGCAGCTGCGCCGGGAGCTGATCGCGCACCTCGACGCGGCGATCGCCGACGACGCGGTGCGGGTCATCGTGCTGACCCACACCGGCACGGTGTTCTGCGCGGGCATGGACCTCAAGGAGTCCCGTGGCGCGGGCGCCGAGCAGCAGGGCGTCACCGAGGTGCCGCGGATCCTGACGACGCTGTGGGACTCCCCCAAGCCGGTCGTCGCCCGGCTGTCGGGCCCGGCCCGCGCCGGTGGGGTCGGGATCGTGGCGGCGTGCGACATCGCCGTCGCCGCCGAGTCGGTCACCTTCGCGTTCTCCGAGGTCCGGATCGGGGTGGTGCCCGCGGTCATCTCGGTGACCGTGCTGCCCCGGCTGTCCGCCCGCGCCGCGCACGAGCTCTTCCTCACCGGGGAGACCTTCGACGCGCGGCGCGCGGCGGCCGTCGGGCTGATCAACAGCGCCGTCCCGGCGGAGACCCTCGACGACGAGGTGGCCCGCTACACCGGCATGCTGCGCCTCGGTGCGCCCGGCGCCCTGGCCGGGGCGAAGGCGATGCTGCGCCGCGAGCGCCCGGCGACGATGAGCGACGACTTCGCCGCGATGAACACGCTGTCCGCCTCGTACTTCGCCTCCGAGGAGGGGCAGGAGGGCATCCTGGCCTTCGGGGAGAAGCGGACGCCGTCCTGGGTGCCGGAGGGCTGAGCCCCGCGCCCCCGGCCCGGCTCGCCACGGCCCAGGCCCGCTCCGGCTCGACAGGCCCGGCTCGCCCCGCGCCGGCCCGGCTCGCCACGGCCCGGGTCCATCCCGGCCCGGACAGCCGAGTGGCACACCGGGCACCTCGGACCCCCTCGGGCAGGTTCACGGCGTACCACTCGTCGGTGCGTGGTCCAGCGCCCTGCCGATCTCCGCGACGATGCGCCCGGGCTCGTCGCGCAGGTCGAACCGGGTGTAGCGGTAGATCCGCCACCCGGCGTCGACGAGGCGGGTCACCCTCGTGGCGTCGCGCAGGACCCGGTCGGGGCCGGTGTGGTCGGCGCCCTCGTACTCGATGCCGACGCGCGGCGCGGGATAGGCGAGATCGAGCCACACCGCGCGGCGCCGGGCGTCGTCGAGCACCGGGTGCTGGACCTCAGGTCGCGGCAGGCCGGCCCGGACCAGGAGCAACCGCAGCCGGGTCTCGGGCGGGGACATGGCGCGCCGGTCGGCGAGCCCCAGGACGCCGGGAACGCCGGCCACCCCGCGCAGCCCCCGGTAGCGGACCGCGAAGTTCAGCAGCAGGTCCGGAGCGAACCCGTGCCGGAACGCCAGCGCGTCCACCGCGACGACGGCGGCAGTCTCGTCGCGACCCCGGGCCAGGTCGAACGCGGTCCGCAGCGGCGTGGTGACCCGGACCCCGTCGCACCACCCGATCTCACCGGGGTGCAGCCGGTCGCGGCGCACGCGCACCCCGGCCGGGGCCCGGGCCCGGACCGGGAGCACCACGTCGACCGGCGCCCCGGCCGGCGCGCACGGTGCGCCGGACAGCTCAGCCGCGGCCCATCCCGCGATCACCCCGCGACCGCCGGACCAGCGGAACACCGCCCGGCACCGGTCGGCGTGTCCGAGCGGGACGAGGTGCCGGGCGGCCCAGGTGTCGGGCAGCACCCGGACGAACGCCGGGCCCTGCAGCCGTCGCGCCGTCACGAGGCCCGCGCCGACGGCGGCCGAGCCACGGAAGATGAGGGGCCACCCCGGCACGTCCACCGACGCAGGATCCGGGGACACCGCGCCGGGCGGGGCCGTTCGGCGTCGCCGGTGTGCGATCGCGAACCGGTCCGGTCGCCGGAGTGCGCCGAGTGGCACACCACGGACCCGGGACCGGCCCCGACAGGTCCACGGTGTGCCACTCGGCAAAGCGGGCCGGGCGGCCCGGAGAGCCGGGGGGGGTGTGCCGCGAGGGGGTCCTGCTGCGGCTCGGCGAAGTGGGCTCCGCGGCGGCGGGGCGAGGTGCGGAGGTGGGGCGGGCCGCCGAGGGGCGGGGAGCCACCGGGCGCGCCTACCCTGGAGAGCATGAGCGTCCCCGTCGTCAGCACCGACCCGGGCGCGGCACCGGACCTGCTCGCCGGGCGGCGCCTCGTCGTCCTCACCGGGGCCGGGCTGTCCACCGACTCCGGCATCCCCGACTACCGCGGCCCGGGCTCACGACCGCGCAACCCGATGACCTACTCCGAGTTCGTGTCCGGGGAGCCCGCGCAGCGACGGTACTGGGCGCGCAGCCACGTCGGCTGGGCCCGGATGCGTCGCGCCGACCCCAACCCCGGACACCGCGCGCTGGCCGCACTGGGGGCGGCGGGCGTCGTCGACGGACTGATCACACAGAACGTCGACGGCCTGCACTCCGTGGCCGGCAGCCGCGGCGTGGTCGACCTGCACGGGCGCATCGACGAGGTCGTCTGCCTGGACTGCCGCCGCATCACCCCGCGCGACGCGCTGCAGGCCCGGCTCACCGCGCTCAACCCCGGCTTCACCGAGGCGCACAGCGCGCAGGTCGAGACGGCCCCCGACGGCGACGCCGCGGTGGAGATCACCGACGGCTTCCGGATCGCGCCGTGCGCGTCGTGCGGCGGGGTCCTCAAACCGCACGTCGTGTTCTTCGGGGAGAACGTGCCGAAGGACCGGGTGGCGCGCTGCTACGCGATGGTGGCCGCGCTGACCCCCGAGGACGGCGCGCTGCTCGTCGCCGGGTCCTCGCTCACCGTCATGTCGGGGCTGCGGTTCGTCCGGGCCGCGCACCGGGCGGAGGTGCCGGTCGTGATCGTCAACCGCGGGGCGACCCGGGGCGACGAACTCGCCGACCTGCGCGTCGACGCGGGCTGCTCGGAGGCGCTCGCCGCACTCGCGGCCCAGCCGGTCTGAGCGCTCAGGCCCCGCCGTCGCGACGCCCGCGGGGGGTGTCGAAGCGCCGGGTGGCCCGGTCGGCACCGATCGCGACCAGCGCGCACGCGGGCAGGACCACCACCGTCACGAACACGACCTGCACCACGAACGGCAGGCCGGTGAGCCACAGCTCGAACGCGTCCCAGCCGTCGATGATCGTGCGCACACTCCACACGGTAGTCCCCGGGCCCAGGCATTAGGTTCGGGGCCATGTTCGCTGTCTATGCGCAGGAGCCCAACGCCGACGCTCCCCTCGACTCCCTCGTCGTGGGCGAGCGGCCCGACCCGGAGGTCCCCGACGGCTGGGTCTCCGTCAACGTCTCCGCCGCCAGCCTCAACATGCACGACCTGTGGACGCTGCGCGGGGTCGGCATCAAGCCCGACCAGTTCCCCATGATCCTCGGCTGCGACGGCGCCGGGACCCTCGACGACGGCACCGAGGTCGTCCTCTACCCGATCATCGGCGACCCTGACTGGCGCGGCGACGAGACGCTCGACCCGAAGCGCACCCTGCTCACCGAGCGCCACCAGGGCACGATGGCCGACACGGTGATCGTCCCGGCGCGCAACGCGGTCCCCGCCCCGAAGGGCCTCACCCCCGGCCAGGGCGCCGTCCTGGGCACCGCCTGGCTGACCGCGTACCGGATGCTGTTCACCAAGTCGGGCCTGCAGCCGGGCCAGACGGTGCTCGTCCAGGGCGCCTCCGGCGGCGTCTCGACGGCGCTGGTCCAGCTGGGCCGCGCCGCGGGCTTCCAGGTGTGGGTCACCGGCCGCGACGAGGAGAAGCGCGCACTGGCCGAGCGGCTCGGCGCGCACGCCACGTTCGAGTCCGGGGCGAGGCTGCCGGGCAAGGTCGACGCCGTCATGGAGTCGGTCGGCGAGGCCACCTGGAAGCACTCCATGCGGGCGCTGCGTCCCGGTGGCCGCATCGTCGTCTGCGGCTCCACCTCGGGCCCGAACCCGCCCGCGGACCTGCAGCGGCTGTTCTTCCTCCAGCTCGAGGTGGTCGGCGCGACCATGGGGACGCGGCAGGAGCTCGCGGATCTCATGAACTTCGTGGCGACGGCCGGGATCGCGCCGGAGATCGGGACAGAACTGCCGATGGACTCCGCGAAGGAGGCGTTCGAGGCGATGGCCGCGGGGCGCACGGCGGGGAAGATCGTCCTGACCCGCTAGGGCGTTACGTGATCCGGGTGTGATGCAGTCGTGATGTCGTTGGTGAACGTCAAGCGGTCTACGTAATCGCTGGTCGTCGGCCTGTCGGTCATCGCTGCGTGACGACCGCCCGGCGCTCGGGGGACGTTTGCCCAGGACAGGGTCGGATTTCGCCCGTTCGGCAAGTACAGTGCGTCATCGTGACCGAGCCTTTGAGTCGACGGGCGTCGGGGACTGCCACCATGGCTGCCCCGACGCCTGGAGCCGCGGGTGTCGTCGAGTTCCTGGACCGGGTCGACCACGCCGTGGCCACAGCCCTGTCCACCAACCCGTCCTCGACGGACGTCAGCCGTGACGGCTGGCGGGTCCTGTTGATGCTCGCCCGCGGCACCGGCCGCAGCATGGGCGAGGTCGCGGGACACACGTCGCTGCCCGCCCCCACGGCCACCCGGATCGTGGACCGCCTCGTCGAGAAGAAGCTGGCCTACCGGTCGGCCGACCCGCTCGACCGGCGCCGCGTGCTGGTGCACCTGTCGGCCGAGGGCCGGACGGTCGTCGAGTCCGTCTGCCAGCGGGTGCAGCGCATCCTGTCGCCGCGCCGTGCCCCCGCCGCCCGGCCCGCGTCGTGCGACGGGCCGATCCCCGGCCCCCGGGCGGGCTCGGTCATGTAGACCGCCCCCGCGCTCCCCCGCCCCCCACCACGTACACGTCGGGCCCGACCCCCAGCCGGGAGTCGGGCCCCCTTCGCGTCCGGGGGGCTACTTCTTGGGCTTCTCGGTAGCCGTCCCGCCACCGGTGGACAGCGCGGCGACGAAGGCCTCCTGCGGGACCTCGACGCGGCCGATCGTCTTCATCCGCTTCTTGCCCTCCTTCTGCTTCTCCAGCAGCTTGCGCTTGCGGGAGATGTCGCCGCCGTAGCACTTGGCGAGGACGTCCTTGCGGATCGCGCGGATCGTCTCGCGGGCGATGATCCGGGCGCCGACGGCGGCCTGGATCGGCACCTCGAACTGCTGGCGCGGGATGAGCTCGCGCAGCTTGGTCGCCATCGAGGTGCCGTAGGAGTACGCCGACTCCTTGTGCACGATCGCGGAGAACGCGTCGACGGCCTCGCCCTGCAGCAGGATGTCGACCTTGACCAGGTCGGCCACCTGCTCGCCGGCCTCCTCGTAGTCGAGGCTGGCGTAGCCGCGCGTGCGGGACTTCAGGTTGTCGAAGAAGTCGAAGATGATCTCGCCGAGCGGCATCGTGTAGCGCAGCTCGACGCGGGTCTCGGACAGGTAGTCCATCCCGCCGAGCTGGCCGCGCCGGCTCTGGCAGAGCTCCATGATGGTGCCGACGAACTCCGACGGCGCCAGGATGGTGATCTTGGTGATCGGCTCGCGGACCTCGGCCACCTTGCCCACCGGCCAGTCGCTGGGGTTGGTCACCTCGATCTCCTCGCCGTCGTCGGTGGTGACCTGGTAGACGACGTTGGGTGCGGTGGAGATCAGGTCGAGGTCGAACTCGCGCTCGAGCCGCTCGCGGGTGATCTCCAGATGCAGCAGGCCGAGGAAGCCGCAGCGGAAGCCGAAGCCCAGCGCGGCCGAGGTCTCCGGCTCGTAGGTGAGCGCGGCGTCGTTGAGCTGCAGCTTGTCCAGCGCCTCACGCAGGTCGGGGTACTGCGAGCCGTCGATCGGGTAGAGCCCGGAGTAGACCATCGGCTGCGGCTCGCGGTAGCCGGTCAGTGGCGCGGTGGCCCCGTTGCGCTTGGACGTGACGGTGTCGCCGACCTTGGACTGACGGACGTCCTTCACCCCGGTGATGAGGTAGCCGACCTCGCCGACGCCGAGGCCGTCGGACGGCTTGGGCTCCGGGGAGACGATCCCGATCTCGAGCAGCTCGTGCTCGGCACCGGTGGACATCATCTTGATCTTCTCGCGCGGCGAGAGCTTGCCGTCGACGACCCGGATGTAGGTGACGACGCCGCGGTAGGTGTCGTAGACCGAGTCGAAGATCATCGCGCGGGCGGGGGCGTCGGCGTCGCCGACCGGAGCGGGGACCTGCGCGATGACGGCGTCCAGCACCGCCTCCACACCCTCACCGGTCTTGGCGCTGCACCGCAGCACGTCCTCCGGCTCGCAGCCGGTGATGTGCGCGATCTCCGCGGCGTAGCGCTCCGGGTCCGCCGCCGGCAGGTCGATCTTGTTGAGGACCGGGATGATGTGCAGGTCCTTCTCCATGGCCAGGTACAGGTTGGCCAGGGTCTGCGCCTCGATCCCCTGCGCGGCGTCGACCAGCAGGATCGCGCCCTCGCACGCCTCGAGCGCCCGGGACACCTCGTAGGTGAAGTCGACGTGGCCCGGGGTGTCGATCAGGTGCAGCACGTGCTCGGTCTCGACGCCGTCGGCGTTCTTCGCCGTCCACGGCAGCCGCACGTTCTGCGCCTTGATCGTGATGCCGCGCTCGCGCTCGATGTCCATCCGGTCCAGGTACTGGGCCCGGGCGTCACGCGCGCTGAGCACCCCGGTGACCTGCAGCATCCGGTCGGCCAGGGTGGACTTCCCGTGGTCGATGTGGGCGATGATGCAGAAGTTCCGGATGCGCTCCGGCGGGGTGAACGTGCGGTCGGCGTACGTCGTCACTCGGCTGTACTCGGCTTTCGCTCATGCGTGGGGCTTCGGGCACTTCGGGTGCTCAGGGCACTCGGGGCTCGGGGCACTGGGACCCATCGTCCCATGTCGGGCCGGGCGACCGCCGTGGTGGCACCGCAGATCGTCACACGCCGTTCACGCGACGCGTCCCGGCGTTGCCGCCCGCCCACCGATCGCGCACGATCGAACGGTCAGCCACCCCCACCCGGAGGAGTCACCGTGTCGGTCACCCCCGTCCCCCCGCTCGACCGACTGGGCGCCGCCCGCGTCGTGCTGGCCCGCAAGAAGAAGCTGGGCCTCACCTGGGACAAGATCGCCGAGGCGTTGGGCCACCCGGTCGAGTGGTCCACCTCGGCCCTGCTCGGGCAGCAGACGCTGACCCGCGAGCAGGCCGAGACCGCCGGTTCACTGCTCGACCTGGACCCCGACGTCGTCGATGCGCTCACCCTCCCGCCGGTCCGCGGCGCGTCCGCGGTGGACCTCACCGATCCACTGGTCTACCGGCTCTCGGAAATGGTCCAGGTGTACGGAACGACGATCTCGGAGCTGGTCCGCGAGGAGTTCGGCGACGGCATCGTCTCGGCCATCGACTTCGAACTGGACCTGCAGCGGGTGCCCGACCCCAAGGGCGACCGGGCTGTGATCACCCTCAACGGGAAGTTCCTGCCCTACCGCGTCTGGTGACCCGGCACAGGGCGCGACGACGCCGCTGGTAACCTTGTGCGTCGAGCGCTCGGCGTGCTCGCCCGAAACGGCCTGGACCCTCTCTCCAGTGATGCTGTTCGGTGCCGCCGGAGCGGACCCGGACGAGAACACTCACCAGCCGACCAGCAGGCAGGAAGACCAGAGGCAGACGTGGCCAACATCAAGTCGCAGATCAAGCGAGTCAAGACCAACGAGAAGCGCCGGCAGCGCAACAAGTCGGTGAAGTCGTCGGTCAAGACCGCGATCCGCCACTTCCGCGAGGCCGCCGACTCCGGCGCCGACAACGTCGTGGAGCTGCAGCGCAAGGCGGCCAAGGCCCTCGACAAGGCGGCCGGCAAGGGCGTCATCCACCGGAACCAGGCGGCGAACCGCAAGTCGGCCCTGGCCAAGCGTCTCAACGACGTCCAGGCCTGAGCCACCCCGGTTCTTCCGACGACGGCGCCGCCCCACCCGGGCGGCGCCGTCGTCGTGTTTCCGGGCCCCGGGCGGTGTCGGAGCGCTCGGGGGTCCGGCCGGGTCAGCGCGGGGTGCGCGCGGAGACGACGGCCAGTACGGCCCGTTCCAACGCGTACTCCGCGTCCGCGGCGACGCCCTTGACGTCGGCGTTCACCCGCGCCGTCGCCGCGATGGCGACGGCGAGCTGCTCCGGCCGCCACTGCCGGACCGTCTGCTGGGCCTTGCGGATCTTCCAGGGCGGCATGCCCAGCTCCCCGGCCAGCCGGTTCGGGTCGCCCCGCCCGGCCGAGCCGACCTTGGCCAGGGTGCGCACCGAGTCCGCGAGGGCGTCGGCGATCAGCACGTGCGGGACACCGAGCACCAGCGCCCACCGCAGCGCCTCCATCGCCGCCCGCCGGTCCCCCGCGACCGCCGCGTCGGCCACCGCGAAGCCCGAGGACTCGGCCCGGCCGCGGTGGTAGCGCCGCACCCCGGCCTCGTCCACGGCGCCGCCGGTGTCCGCGACGAGCTGCCCGGCCGCGGCCGCCAGCTCCCGCAGGTCCGACCCGACCGCCTCGACCAGCACCGCGAGCGCCCCGGGCGTGATCGTGCCGCCGTGCCGGCGGACCTCGTCGCGCACGAAGTCCGACCGCTCGTCGGCGCGGGTGATGCGGTTGCAGGTGACGGTGTGCGCCCCGGCCTTGCGCATCAAGTCCAGGACCGCCTTGCCCTTCGCCCCCCCGGCGTGCTGGACCACGAGCACGATCCCGTCGGCCGGGTCCTTCACGTAGTCGGCGATGGCGGCGGTCATGTCCTTGTTCGCGTCCTGGCCGTGGGTGAGCACGATCACCCTGCCCTCCGCGAAGAGCGAGGGGCTGAGGTGCCCGGCGAGCTCGCCGGGTGCCACCTCGGAGGTGCGGAAGCGGCGCAGCTCGGTCTCCGGATCGCGCTGCCGTGCGCGCCGGACCAGGTCGGACACCGCCCGCTCGGCCAGGAACTCCTCGTCCCCGACGACCAGCTGCAGCGGGCCCGGTTCGCTCGTGCTGCTCACACCCCCATGGTGGCCCACACCTCC
This sequence comes from Pseudonocardia sp. 2-7, assembly GCF_056341085.1. NCBI lineage: Bacteria > Bacillati > Actinomycetota > Actinomycetes > Pseudonocardiales > Pseudonocardiaceae > Pseudonocardia > Pseudonocardia sp. 2-7. The sequence continues at coordinate 1,755,326 of NZ_CP094507.1, read as the reverse complement.
GACAACGGGTGAGCCGCGTCCCGACCGGAGGACGCCGTCTGGCGGTGGGGCGGCCCGCTCGCGTACGGTCGTCGTCGATTCCGGCGCCCGGCGTCCGGAGCACCACAACCGCATATGGCTCATCCAGAGGGGCAGAGGGAACGGCCCGTTGAAGCCCCGGCAACCGGCGTCGCACGACGATCCGCCCAGACCTGCGCATTCCGCGTGGCGAGGACGTCGACGAACACGGTGCCAATTCCGGCCCGCCACCTCCGGCGGGACAGATGAGGAGATCTCGTGACTCTCACTGCTGCGCCCGAAACCACCTCCGCCTACGACCTCGGTTCCGCGCGCGCTCTCGCGTGCCGCGAGTGCCGCCACGAGATCCCGCTCGCCGCGGAGTTCGCGTGTCCGCGCTGTTTCGGCCCCCTCGAGGTCGCCTACGAGTTCCCGACGGTCACCCGCGCCTCCATCGAGGCCGGGCCGAAGTCGATCTGGCGCTACAAGGACCTGCTGCCGGTGCCGTCGACCGTCGAGCAGCACGCGAACACCGAGCCCGGCCTGACCCGGCTGATCGAGGCCGACAACCTGGCCCGCGCGCTCGGCGTCCGCAAGATCTGGATCAAGGACGACACGGGCAACCCGACGCACTCGTTCAAGGACCGCGTCGTCGCCGTCGCGCTCGCCGCCGCCCGTGAGCTCGGCTTCTCGGTGCTGTGCTGCCCCTCGACGGGTAACCTGGCCAACGCCGTCGCCGCCGCGGCCGCCCGCGCGGGCTGGGACTCGGTCGTGCTGATCCCGTCCTCGCTGGAGCAGGCGAAGATCGTCACCACCGCCGTCTACGGCGGCACCCTGCTCGCCGTCGACGGCAACTACGACGACGTCAACCGGCTCGCCACCGAGCTGGCCGCCGAGCACGAGGACTGGGCGTTCGTGAACGTCAACGTCCGGCCGTACTACGCCGAGGGTTCGAAGACCCTGGGCTACGAGGTCGCCGAGCAGCTCGGCTGGCGGCTCCCGCAGCAGGTCGTCGTCCCGGTCGCCTCCGGCTCCCAGCTTACCAAGATCGACAAGGGGTTCACCGAGCTCGGCACCCTGGGTCTGGTCGAGCCCACCCCGTACACCGTGTTCGGCGCCCAGGCCACCGGCTGCTCGCCGGTCGCGCGGGCCTTCGAGGCCGGCCACGACGTGATCCAGCCGCAGAAGCCGGACACCATCGCGCGCTCGCTGGCGATCGGGAACCCGGCCGACGGTCCGTACGTCCTCGACTCGGTGCGCCGCACCGGCGGCTCGGTGGGGCACGTGTCCGACGAGGAGGTCGTCGCCGGCATCCGGCTCCTGGCCCGCACCGAGGGCGTGTTCGCCGAGACCGCGGGCGGGGTCACCATCGCGACCACCAGGAAGCTGCTCGAGGCCGGGGCACTCGACCCCGACGCCGAGACCGTCCTCATGATCACCGGAGACGGCCTCAAGACCCTCGACGCCGTCTCCGGCGAGGTCGGCCCGACGGCGACCGTGCCGTCGACGTCCGCCGCGGTCCGCGAGGCGCTGGCGAACCGGGGCTGACCGGCCCCGCCGGCCGGGCGCCGGACGGGGGTCGCCTCGCGCGACCACCGCCAGCCCGGCCGGGTCGTCGCCGGTCAGGGCCAGGTCGCCGGACCGGTCGGTGCGTGCGACGACGATCCCCGCCCCGGCGAGCCGGTCCACCAGCTCCGCGTTGGGGTGCCGGTAGCTGTTGCCGTTGCCGACGCTGATCACCGCCGCCCGCGGCGCGACGGCCGTGATCAGCCGCGGGACCACCTTGCGGGACCCGTGGTGGGGCATCTTCAGCACGTCCGCCCGCAGGTCGGCCCCGGAGTCGAGCAGGTCGTCCTGGGCGACCAGCTCGGCGTCGCCGGTCAGCAGGATCGTCGCGGCCGGGGTGGTCGCGCGCAGCAGCAGCGAGATGTCGTTGACCGCCGTCCCGTCGCTGCCGTCGACCGTCAGGGCCGGGTGGACCGGACCGAGGACCTGCAGGCGCAGCTCCGGCCAGCCCAGCGCCATCCCGCGCGCGAGCCCCACCACCGGGGCACCGGCCTCCTCGGCACGCCGGGTGATGTCACGCAGCCCGGACGCCGGCTCCCGTACCGGCCCGACGGCGATGCCGCCCGCGGCGCGGCCACGCAGCGCGCCGGCGAGTCCGCCGTCGTGGTCGGCGTGGAAGTGGGTGATCACCACGAGTTCCAGGACCCGGACGCCGAGCCGGTTCAGGCAGGTGTCGACGGCGTCGTCGGTCGGCCCGGTGTCGACCAGGACGGCGTGCCCGGGGGTACCGGTGGCGAGGACGAGCGCGTCGCCCTGACCGACGTCGCAGGCCACCATCCGCCACCCGGCGGGCGGCCATCCGGGCGGCGCGAACCGGGTCGGGACGAGGACGACGAGCAGCCCGACCAGCAGGGCCAGCAACAGCGCCCGCAGCCGGGGCACCCGGCCCATCGCCAGCAGCACGACCAGCACCCCGGTGAGCAGCAGCGCGCCGCCCGCCCCCGCGGGCCACGGCACGGTGGCACCGGGGACCGCGGCGGCCCGGTCCCCGACCACCACCAGCCACCACACGAACGGTCCCGCCAGCCAGGCGCAGCACCACGCGGCGGCCGGGCTCACCGCGGACAGCACCGCACCGAGCACGCCCAGCACCGTCGCGGGGGCGACGGCGGGCGCCGCGAGCAGGTTCGCCACCACGGTGACCAGCCCGACTCCCCCGTTGAGCCCGGCGATCACCGGCGCGGTGGCCAGGGCCGCGGCGACCGGGACGACCAGTGCCTCGGCCGGTCCGGACGGCAGCCCACGCCGCCGCAACGCCGCCGTCCAGCCCGGGCCGAGCAGGACCAGCGCACCGGTGGCGACGACGGAGAGCACGAACCCGGCGTCGACGGCCAGGGCGGGGGCGGCCAGCAGCAGGCCGAGCACGGCCACCGCCAGCGCGGGCACCGCCGACCGGGCGCGGCCGGCCGCGAACGCGATCAGCACCACCCCGCCCATGACCGCCGCCCGCAGTACCGACGGTGACGGCCGGGCCAGCACGACGAACCCGACCAGGGCCAGCATCGCTGCCGCGGCCGCGATCCGCGGGTCGGTCCGGAACAGGCGCAGGAGGAGCAGCACCGCCCCGGTGATGATCGCGACGTTGGCCCCGGAGACGGCGGTGAGATGCGCGAGCCCGGCGGTGCGGAAGTCCTGCTCGGTCTCGGCGAGCTGGGCGCGGGTGTCCCCGATCGCGAGCCCGGGCAGCAGTCCCGCGGGTGCCTCGGGCAGCGCGGAGACCGCCGCGTCGCGCAGGCCGTCGCGCAGCGCCCCGGCCCCGGTCTGCCACCAGGGCGGCGCGGTCACGTCCTGCGGCGCACCCCGGACCTTCAGCACGGCGACCGTGAGGTCGGGGCGCTGTGCGGGCATGAGCAGCCCGGCGGCGGAGACCTCCTGGCCGGGGAGCAGCCCGGTCCAGCTCGCCGCCGGGGCCAGGAGCAGGAGCTTCCCGCCGGTGGTCGCCCGGTCCCCGCCGACGGTGGCCGTGACTAGCTCGGTGGGTACCAGCGCCATCGCCCGGGCGGCGCCGGACTCGTCGCCACCACCGGTGGTGCTGCGCAGGACCCGGGGGTCCTCGGTGAGCCGGACGCGGACCTCGGCGGCGGCGCCGCGGTCGGCGGGTGCCCGCAGCGGGTGCGACGCCAGCGCGGCCGCGTGGACGGTCCCCAGGACGGCCGCGACGAGCGCGCACCCGGCCGCGGCGAGCACGATCGAGGACGGTGCCGCGGCACGGGCGCTGGTCCGGGCGCGGAGCAGCGCGACCGGCAGGGCGAGCGCGGCGAGGGCGGCGGCGGTGATCCCACCCGCAGTGCCGCCGAGCAGTCCGGCGAGGACGGCGGCCCACGTGGCGAGCGCGGCGGGGACGAGGCGCAGGTCGGGTGGGGCGGGACGCTCGGCCTGCCCCTCGTGCTCGTCGTCGTGCTCCCCGTGGACCGGGTCCGCCCGGCGGGCTCCGGCGCGGGTCACACCCGTACCAGTTCCTGGAGCTGGGCGAAGCGGCGCTCGCCGATGCCGTCGATCTCCCGCAGCTGCTCGACCCGGCTGAAGCGCCCGTTGGCATTGCGCCAGTCGATGATCTTCTTCGCGGTGACCGGGCCGACGCCGGGCAGGGCGTCGAGGTCGGACGCGGTCGCGGTGTTCAGGTCGATCTTCCCGCCGGGGGCGCCGGGCGGGGCGGGGGCGCCCGGTTCGGTGCCCGACGCGGGCTCGGAGCCCGGGGCGGGCAGGACCGGGGCGGCGTCGGCGGCCGGTGGGACGCCGACCGCGATCTGTTCGCCGTCCCCGAGCCGCCGCGCCAGGTTGAGCACGCCGAGGTCGACCTCGGGCAGCGGGCCCCCCGCGGCGTCGAGGGCGTCGGCGACACGCGACCCGTCGGGCACCCGGACGAGGCCGGGCCGGGCGACCCGCCCGACGACGCTGACGACGAGCGGCCCCGCGGTGACCGGGGCCGCCGCGACGGGTGCCGGTGCGCCCGCGTCCGCCGACCGGTCGGTCTCCTCGGCCGCCGCCCCGCCGGGCACCGCCGTCACCTCGGGGAGGCCGCCGACGGGCTGCACGGTGGGGCGGTCGAGCCACACACCCACCCCGGCGACGAGCGCACCGACGAGCACCACCGCCACCAGCGCGAGCGCACCGGGGCGGCCCGGGTCGACCCGCGCCCCGGCCAGCGACGACGGCAGCCACCGCTGGGCCCGGCGGCGCAGCCAGGAGGGGCGTCCGCCGTGCGGGCCGTCGTCGGCGAGAGTCTCCTCGGGCGGGGCGGGGTCGTCCCGGGCCAGCAGGGCCAGGGGGTGGCCGGCGTCGGGGTCGGCGGTCCACACCGGCCTCGCGCCCTGCGGGTCGGCGGGCCACTCCGGTCCCGCACCGTGCGAGGCGTCGGGGTCGGCGTGCCGGACAGGTGTCGCACGGTGCGGGGTGTCGCGTCGGGAGGCGGACGGCATCGGACCCGGCGGAACGGCACCGCTGACATCATGCGGCGGGAGTGGCCCGGGTGCGGGCGGTCGTCCGGGGCGTGACCCGGCCGGGCCGGGAGGCACCGGCAGCGCGGGCAACGGGACCGTCGGGGGTCCGAGCCGGTCCGCGACCGTGTCCGGGCGCCCGCGCCTCCCGATCCCGGCGAGCCGCCGGGCCGGGTCGAGGGCGGTGTCGGTCCTGGTCACGCATCCGACGCTAGGTCCGTGACCCCCGTTCCGACCGGCCGGTGTCCGGCCTGTGGACGGATCCGTCGCTTGGGGACCGACGGCATCCCGTGGGCCGTCACGGGGCCGGACCGTCGGCGGTCCGTGCTACACACCGGCGGGGCCCCGCCGGCCCTGGCAGGCGTCCGGAGCCGGCCACCCTCGGGGAGGCGGTCAGCCCGCCGGCACCACCACGACCCCCACCAGCCCGGGTCCCGCGTGCGCCCCGATCACCGCGCCGACCTCGGAGACGTGCATCCCGGCGGCGTCGGGCAGCTGTTCGCGCAGCCGATCGGCGATGTCCTCGGCCCGGTCCTCGGCACCGAGGTGGTGCACGGCGACGTGCGCCCCCGGACCCGCCGCGGAGACCGCGAGCGCGACGAGCCGTTCGGTCGCGCGCGAGGTCGTCCGCACCTTCTCCAGCGGCGCGATCCGGCCGTCGCGCAGGTGCAGGATCGGCTTGACCGACAGGGCCGTGCCCACCAGCGCGGACGCGGCACCGATCCGCCCGCCACGGCGCAGCCGTTCCAGGTCCTGCACCGCGAACAGGACCCGTGCCCGTGCGGCGACGGCACCGGCCACGGCCTCGACCTCCTCCGGGGCCGCACCTGCCCCGGCGGCGTCGGCGGCGGCCAGCACGGCGAAGCCCAGACCCATCGCGACGGCGCCGGAGTCGACGACCCGGATCCGGTCCGGGGCGACCTCCTGTGCGGCGAGCCGGGCCGCGTCCCAGGTGCCGGACAGCTCCCGGGACAGGTGCACGGCCACGACGGCGGGGGCGCCGTCGTCGAGCAGGGCGGTGAAGCGCTCGGCGAACGCGGCCGGGGTCGGGCGCGAGGTCTGCACCAGCAGGGTGCGGTCGGCGAGGGCGGTGATCAGCTCGGCGGCGGACACGTCGACACCGTCACGGGCGGTGCGCTCACCGAGCCGCACCTCCAGCGGGACGACGTGGATGCCCCGCCGTTCCGCGACGCCGGGCGGCAGGTGGGCGGTGGAGTCGGTGACCACGGCGACCGGCGAGGGGGGCACGGCCGGACCCTATCCACCCGTCGGGCGGAACAGCGGTGCCAGTGCCCGCTGCGCGGCGAGGTAGCGGCCGTGCGCGTCGTCGAGGCGACCGCGGGTGCGCGGGTCGGGGGTGAACTCCCGGTCGAGGCGCACCATGCGCCCGGCGAGCTCGCCGACCGAGGCGGCGTCGCCGGTCGCGAGCGCGGCGAGCATCGCGGCACCGAGCACCCCGGCGTCGCGCTCGGCGGTGCGGCGCAGCGGCCGGTCCAGCACGTCGGCCTTGATCTGGCACCAGAGGTCGCTCGCCGCACCACCGCCGCAGGCGGCGATCGTGTCGGCGCGACGTCCGGCGGCGGCCTCCAGCGGCCCCAGGACGTGCCGGGCGGCGTGCGCGACGCCCTCCAGCACGGCGCGGCCCAGCTCGGCGGACCCGGTGGCGAAGCCCGCGCCGAGCCAGTGCCCTCGCAGGTCCGGGTCCCACAGCGGGGCCCGTTCCCCGGCGAGCTGGGGCAGGAACAGGACCTGGCCCGGGTCGGGGCAGGCGGCGCGGTCCAACAGCTCGCCCGGTGCGACGCCGAGCACCGCGGACGCCCAGGTCAGGGCGTCGCCGCCAGCCTGGGTGGGCCCGGCGTGCACGTGCAGCCCGCGCCACGACGGGAACGTGACGATGCCCGGGGCGCCGCCGCCGGGCGTCGCGGCGAGGGCCAGGACCTCCGAGGTGCCCGCGATGTCGATCGCGTCTCCGGGGGCGGCGATCCCGCCGCCGAGCAGCGCCGCCCAGGCGTCCATCGTCCCGACGGCGACGGGCAGCCCGGCCGGGAGTCCGCCCGCGCCGGTGGTCTCCCCCGCGACCGACGCCGGGTCGGCCAGGGGCGCCGGCATCGCGCGCAGCCCGGGGACGAGCAGGTCGAGCCAGTCCGGGTACCGGCCGTCGGGGCCGAGGAGCCCGGTCGAGGACAACGGGTCGGCCACGGCGGTGCCGGTGAGCCGTTCGAGCAGCCAGTCCTTGGGGGCGAGCAGCCTGCGTGCGCGGGCCCACGCGTCGGGCCGGTGCGCGGCGAGCCAGGCGGCGCGGGCGGCCGCGTGCGAGGCGTCGACGGTGCCCAGCCCGCCCCGGACCCGGGCCCGGTCGGCGGGGGTGAGCCGTCCGGTCAGTGTCGCCGCGACCGGGCCGCACCGGCCGTCCTGCCAGGTGATCGCCGGGTGCACGGGGGCACCGTCGTCGTCGACGAACAGATGGGTGTTGACCTGGGCGCACACCCCGACCGCCGTCACCCCGGCCAGTGCCGGGCCGAGCGCGCCGACCACCTCGGTGAGCCCGGACCACCAGTCGTGCGGGTCCTGCTCGGCGTGCCCGGGTGCGGGCCGCGCGGTGGGGTGGGCGGCCCGGGCCGCGGCGACCCGGACGCCGTCGCCGGTGAACACCGCCGCCTTGACCGAGGTGGTGCCGAGGTCGATACCGAGCAGGGTCACGGCCGGTCCCCCGCGGCCGCGAGGAGCCCGGCCAGTGCCTCCCCGACGGCGGCGTGTCCTGCCCAGCCCCAGTGCAGCCCGTCGGGGTTGCCGTGTCCACCGAGGACGTGCTCGCCGACCAGGGCGGGCACGTCGAGCACCGTCACCGCCGGGGCGCCGGCCGCCCAGCGGTGGATCGCGGCGTCGGTGGCGGCGCGGTGCGGGTGGGCCAGGCCGTAGTCGGCGGCGCGGTGCACCGACGGTGCCAGCGCCACCACCGGCAGCCCGGGGCGCAGCGCGTGCACCCCGGCGCGGCAGCGTTCCAGGTAGGCGGCGGTGAGGCGGGGCGGCAGGGTCGCCGGTCCCCCGCCGGGCAGCCGCGCCAGTGCCGGGGCCAGCCGCGGCTGGGCGCGCCGGTAGGCGCTGCGGGCCGCGTGGCGCAGCGGGGCGGGCCGCAGTACCGGGATCAGCTCGCGCAGCGCGGTCGGCAGCGGGGACGGCAGCGAGTCCATCCCGGACACCCCGAGCACGACCGCTCCGACCCGCGGCAGCGCCGCCCACACCCGCGGGTCCCCGGTGATCGCCGACCAGGCGTGCCGGGCGGTCCACCCGGCACGCGCGACGATCTCGGCGCGGCCCCCGAGCCGGGCGGCGGCGATGTTGGGCCACAGCCTCGGCTCGTCGGCCGGGCAGGGCCGCTCGGGCCCGTGGAAGGCCAGCGAGTCCCCGACGACCAGCAGGTCAGGCACCGATGTTGTACCCCGACAGGCGCCAGCGGGGGTGGTCGTCACGACGGGCGACGACGGCCCAGCGGGTGTTGCCCAGCCCGCCGATCACCGGCCAGGACGACTGCGGCAGGTCGAGCAGCCCGCACACCATCCCGGCGATCATGCCGCCGTGCGCGACGAGCAGCACGGAGCGCTCCTCCGGGTCGGAGGCGTACTCGAGGTCCAGCTCCTCGACGACCGGCAGCGACCGGACGACGACGTCGACCCGGGACTCCCCGCCGGGCGGGGTGAACCGCGGGTCGGACCGCCACTCGGCGATCGCGCCCGGGTCGTCGGCACCGATCTCGGCGATGGTGCGTCCCTGCCAGTCCCCGAGGTGGGTCTCCCGCAGCCGCTTGTCCACCGACAGCGGCAGCCCGACGGCCTCGGCCACGGCGGTCGCGGTGTCGTGGGCGCGGGTCAGGTCCGAGGTGATGATCCGGTCGAACCGTTCCTGCGCGAGCCGCGGCGCGACGGCCGCGGCCTGCGCGCGCCCGGCGTCGGTCAGCCGGGTGTCCAGGTGCCCCTGCATCCGGCCGACGGAGTTGTACTCGGTCTGCCCGTGCCGCAGCAGGGTGACCCGGCGCAGCGTCATGCAGTGCCGTCCGGGGCGCCCTGGGGGTCGGGCACCTCGATCGCCGGGCAGTCCTTCCAGAGCCGGTCCAGGCCGTAGAAGCCGCGCTGCTCGGTGTGCATGACGTGCACGACGATGTCGTTGAAGTCCAGCAGGACCCAGCCGTTGTCGTTGTCGCCCTCGCGCCGGGTCGGCTTGCTGCCGCGCTCGCGCAGCTTCTCCTCGACCTCGTCGACGATGGCCTGGACCTGACGCTCGTTGGCCGCCGACGCCAGCACGAAGCAGTCGGTCAGCGCGAGCTGGTCGGACACGTCGAGCGCGACGATGTCGACGGCCTTCTTGTCGGCCGCGGCGGCCGCGGCCACCTTCGCCAGCTCGACCGCCTCCGGTGATGCCGTCACCACACTCTTCCCTTCACGACCACGATTGACCTCGACAGTGTGTCAGCCGGGCACCGGGGGCTTGGGCGGCGGGCACCGGGCGGGATAGGTTTCCGCCTCACGGTGGATCGTCGAAGGAGACTCCCCATGCCCCTGGCGCCCGATCTCGAGGGCACGCAGTGCGAACCGGTCAGCTTCGCGTGGGCACGGGACGACGTGCTCCTGTACGCGGTCGCCGTCGGCGCAGGGGGTGAGGACCCCACCGCCGAGCTGTCGCTGACCACGGAGAACACCGGGGGCGTGCGGACGGCGGTGCTGCCGTCGTTCGCGGAGATCGTCACGGCGGGCGCGAAGGTCGACCTCGGTGACGTGGACGCCTCGCGCGTCGTGCACGCCGAGCAGGCGTTCCGGGTGGTCGGCCCGCTGCCGGTGGAGGGGCGGGTTCGGGTGACCGCGACGGTCACCGAGGTGCTCGACAAGGGGTCCGGGGCGCTGGTGCGCACCGAGGCCGAGGCCGTCGACGCCGGCACCGGGGAACCGGTGCTGACCAGCACGAAGACGTTGTTCCTCGGCGGCGAGGGCGGCTTCGGCGGCCCCCGCGGTGACAGCGCGCCGAGCCCCGTCCCCGACCGGGCGCCCGACCACGAGGTGACCTACCGGACCACGCCCGGCCAGGCCCTGCTGTACCGGCTGACCGGGGACCGCAACCCGCTGCACAGCGACCCGCAGTTCGCCGCGAAGGGCGGTTTCGACCGGCCGATCCTGCACGGCATGTGCACCTACGGGTTCACCACGCGTGCGCTGGTCGCGACCGTCTGCGACGGCGACGCCCGTCGCCTCGTCGCGATGGACGCCCGGTTCACCCGCCCGGTCGTGCCCGGGCAGTCCCTGACCGTCTCGGTGTGGGACACCGGCGACGGCACGGTCGCGTTCCGGACCGCCGTCGACGGCGAGGTGGTGCTGGACCGCGGCACCGCGGAGGTCACGGCGGCGGCCCCGTCCGCCTGAGTGCTCAGGACGCCGCCGCGGTGACCCGCGGCGGCGCCGGGTCCCCCGGGTAGTCCTGACCTCCCCGATAGGCGAGGGCGGACAGCGCGTCGAGCGCCGCGAGCTGCGGGTAGGTCCGGTCCGGGTCGCCCCGGTGCGGCCACCGGTGGTCCAGGTGGCGGAAGGACACCGCGCGGTGCCGCGTGGTGGCCAGGAAGCGCGGGTTGTCCCGCACGAAACGGGCGTAGGCGTACCGGAGCACGGGGTGGCGGCCCAGCTCGGTGCGGACGAACCGGTCGACGTCGGCGCCGATCTCGTGGACGTACTCCCCGCAGGGGGCGACCACGAACGGCACCACCCACGCCTCGTGTACGCCGAGCAGGTCGCGCACGGCGCGCTGGCGGTGCCCGGCGTTCTCGCTGCGCGACATCCACGCGGCGACGACGGCGCGGCGGCGCGTGCCCATCCGGGCGAGCACGGCCGACGACGGCCAGGGGAACGACGTCCGGAACGGGATGTGGACCGGGTCGCCGTCGACGTGCACGTCGTGGTCGGCGACGCCGCCGCCGGAGTCCTGCACGAGCTGCGCCGACACCGCGCCCCACGGGGCGAGGGTGTGCATCGCGGCGTGGGCGTCCCGGCGGACGGGCTGCGGCACCGCGCGGAGCAGCAGACCGGCCACCGTCGGGGTGGGGACCTCGATCACGAGGATCACCGTAGCCCGATCGGCGCAGCGTAGCGTGACCGATGGTTGATTATCGCGCTGTGTCGTCACCCTTTCGGCGCTGCGTGACCGGTAGTCGGTAGAGCGCGGCGACCGGCTCGCGGCCGTCCGGGAACCGCCACCCGGCGGGCGCGGTCCCGGTGCGAACCCAGCCGGCCGCCCGGTAGAGGCGTTCGGCCGGGACGGACTCGACGACGTCGAGAACCCCGTCGCGGCCGCGGGCCGCCAGCGCGGCGGCGACGCCCGCCAGCAGGGCGCGGGCATGTCCGGCACGACGGACCGCCGGGTCGACGAACACCCGGGTCAGCCGCAGCGCACCGGGGTCGCCCGCGTCGTCGGCGACGAGCGCGGCGTGCCCGGTGACCCGCTCCCCCACCGTGACGACCAGCGCGGTGACCAGCCCCGTCGGCGACAGGAACGCCGCCGGGTCGGCCGGCCAGGTCGACGGGTAGCGGTCGGCGGCGTGCACGGCGCGCAGCACCGTGACGCAGCCCGGCAGGTCGTCGTCGGTGCGGGGGCGTACGACCACGTCCGGCCGCCGGGTCAGCGCGGACGCAGGACGTAGCCGGTGTAGCCGTACTCGGCGCCGAACCGTTCCCGCACGGTGATCTCGTCGCCCACCTCGTCCAGCGCCGCCGGGTCGACGCCGTCCTCCCGCAAGGTGGCGATCCGGCAGGCCAGCGGCCGGTAGTAGGCGTCCCAGTCGGAGTCGGGGAGCAGGTAGACCGCCTGCACCGTGTACCCGGCGCGCTGCGCGGCGGCGACGTTCTCCGCGGTCGTCCGCATCCCCGGGTAGCCCGTGTCCCAGAACTCCCGCGCGCCGGGCGACGGCTCGGTGGTCGTCCACTCGGCCTCGGTGAGGACCAGCACACCGCCCGGGGCGAGCAGCCGCCGCCAGCCGGCCAGCGCGGCGTCGAACCCCATGATGTAGGCCGCTCCCTCGGACCAGACGAGGTCGGCCTCGCCGTCGGGGAGCGGGAGGTCGTCCATCGCCGCGACGAGCGGACGCACCCGCTCCCCCAGCCCGGACGTCGCGGCGCGGGTCCGCAGCCGACGGAGGAAGGGCTCGTGCAGGTCGACGGCGACGACCTCACCACCGGTCGCCGCGGCCAGCGGGAGCGTCGAGGGGCCCGTCCCGCAGCCGATGTCGACGATCCGCGGCCGCTCGGGCAGGTCACCGGCCAGCCGCAGCAGCAGCGCCGTCGTCTCCTCCGACCCCGGCGCCTCACGGGGCAGGTCGTCGTGGGCGGCCAGGAAGACCTGCTCCAGCGGTGTGCTCACGCCCGCGCATGATGCCCGCACCGGGCCGTCACCGCACCACCGAGACGTGTGCATGATGGAGTGGTGCACGTCGACATGCTGCTGATGGCGATCCCTCCGCTCGCGATCTACTTCCTGTGCGCGGCGGTGGTCGGGGTCGAGAGCATCGGCGTCCCGCTGCCCGGTGAGATCGTGCTGGTCGGCGCGGCCCTGCTCGCGGCCCGCCCGGGATCGCACATCGATCCGGTTGCCGTCGCCGCGGCGGCGACGGCCGGGGCGATCGTCGGCGACTCGATCGGCTACTCGGTGGGCCGCCGCTACGGCACCGGCCTGCTCGACCGGCTCGGCCGCCGTTTCCCCAAGCACCTCGGTCCGGCGCACATGACCGTGGCCCGGCGGATCTTCGACCGGCACGGGGTGTGGGCGGTGCTGTTCGGCCGCTTCGTGGCGATCCTGCGCATCCTCGCGGGCCCTCTCGCCGGGACGATGAAGATGCACTACCCGAAGTTCCTCGCCGCGAACGCGACCGGCGCGGTGCTGTGGGCGGGCGGCACGGTCGCGTTGATCTACCTGCTCGGGATCGTCGCCGAGACCTGGTTGAAGCGGTTCTCCTGGATCGGGCTGGTCGTCGCCGTGGTCGGCGGGCTGGTGGTGTCGCGGTACGTGCGGCACCGGGTCGAGCGGGCAGCGGCCCGGGAGGAGACGGCGCAGTGAGGCTCGGCCCGGTGCACGACCTCGCCGCCGCGGAGCGTGCCGACCTGGCCGGTCTGCTCGACACTCTCACGCCCGGCCAGTGGGTGTCGGACTCGCTGTGCGCCGGCTGGCGGGTGCGCGACGTCGTCGCACACCTGATCGGCTACGACGTGGCGGGGCTGCGCGGGTTCCTCGGCACCGTGGTGCGGGCCCGGGCCACCGGCCGCGACCCGAACGACCTCGTCGTCGCGCAGTGGGCCGATCGTCCGGTCACCGAGGTGGTGGCGGCCGTACGGGCGCATCTGCGTCCACGCGGGGTCACCGCCGCCTTCGGCGGGCGGATCGGGCTCACCGACGCCCTGATCCACCACCAGGACATCCGCCGCCCGCTCGGGCTGCACCGCAGCGTCCCGGCCGACCGGCTCGCCGCCGCGCTGCCGTTCACGATGACGGCACCGCCGCTGGGCGCCCGCAGGCGGGTCGCGGGCCTGCGGCTGGTCGCGACCGACCTCGACTTCCGCCACGGTGACGGCCCGGAGGTCGCCGGGCCCGCCGAGGCGCTGCTGATGGCCGCCGCGGGGCGGGCGGACGCGGTCGCGGAGCTGTCCGGCCCGGGCCGGGAGCTGCTGGCAGCGCGGACGGCTCAGCGCGGCGCGTGAGCGGTGTAGACGATCCCGCCGCCGAACGAGCGGGCGTCGAGGAGCCGTAGCCCCTCGGCGTTCCAGCCGTCGGGGAACAGCCGCCGGCCGGCACCCTGGACCACGGGGTGGTGGAAGAGCCGGAACTCGTCGACGAGCCCGGCGGCGATGAGCGTGTGGCAGAGCGTGATGCTGCCGGTCAGCACGATGTCGGTGCCCGGCTGCTCCTTGAGCGCCGCCACCTCGGCCACCGGGTCCCCGGACAGGATCGTCGAGTTCTGCCACTCCGGGTCGGTCAGCGTGGACGACACCACGTACTTGTCGACCTGGTTCAGGTAGTCGGTGATGCCGGTGGCGTCGTCGGTCTGAGCGGGCCAGAAACCGCGGAAGTCGCAGAACGTGCGACGGCCGAGCAGGGTCGCGTCGGACGCGGAGTCCTGGCGGTGCAGCTCGGCCAGGACGTCGTCCTGGCCCTCGGCGCTCGGGTCGAACCAGTCGCCGAGGAACTCGACGGCGCCGTCGAGGGTGATGTTCTGGGTGATCGCGAGGGTGCGCACGGGAGGTGCCTCCACGGTCGTCGGTGCGTCGTACACCATGGTCGACCGCGGAGGCGTCCCGGACTCATCGCTCCGCTCAGCCGTCGACGACGGTGATCGCCGACGCCGGGCAGCCGCGCGCCGCGTTGCGCACGGCCTGCTCCTGGCCGTCCGGCGGGGTGTCGGTGAGCAGCTCGACGACGGCGTCGGAGTCGCGCTGGTCGAACACGTCCGGGGCGGTGAGCAGGCACTGCCCGGAACCGACGCACGCGTGCTGGTCGACCTCGACCTTCATCGCGGTCCCCTCCCTCACCAGCGGACCGGCAGGCTGCGGACGCCGCCGGTGATGTGGTCGGTGCGCACGTCGAGCTCGTCCATGCCGACGGCGAGGTCCAGCCCGGGAAGCCGCCGGGCGAGCGTCGCGAACACCGCGCGCAGCTCGGTGCGGGCCAGGCTCGCGCCGATGCAGAAGTGCGGCCCGTGGCCGAAGCCGACGTGCCCGCGCTCGGTGCGGTCGGGGTCGAAGGTCTCGGCGTGGTCGAAGACGTCGGCGTCGCGGTTGGCGGCGTTGACCGAGAGGATCACCGCGTCGCCGCGCGCGACGGTGACCCCGGCGATCTCCACGTCGGAGTGGGCGTAGCGCAGCAGCCCCAGGTCCCCGGGCGCGCCGAGGCGCATGACCTCCTCGATGACGGCGTCGACCCGGCCGTCCGGGTCCCCGGCGAGCCTGTCCCACTCGTCGCGGTTGGTCATCAGGAACAGGATGCCGAGCCCGATGCGGTTCACCGTGGTCTCGTGGCCGGCGAAAAGCAGCCCGACGCAGAGCCGGACCATCTCGGGGTAGCCGAACCCGGGGTCCTCGGCCTGGGCCTGCACGAGGTCGGTGATGACGTCCTCGCCCGGCTCGGCGCGCTTGCCCTCGGCGAGCCCGGCCATGTAGCGGCCGAACTCCTCGCGGGCGAGGTGGGCGTCCTCCCCGGAGAAGGTGGCCATCCGGTCGGACAGGGCGCGGAAGTACTCGCCGTCGGACTCGGGGACACCGAGCAGCGAGCAGATGACCGCGACGGGCAGCGGGAAGGCGAGGTGGGTGTGCAGGTCCACGATGGCACCCGGGCCCGCGGCGTCGTGCTCGGCGACCATCGCGTCGACGTAGCCGTCGACGAGCTCCTGCACGTGCCCCGACAGCGTCCGCATCCGCTTGGCGGAGAAGGCCGGGGTGAGCAGCCGGCGCATCCGGCCGTGCTCCTCCGCCTCGTTCTCGTAGGTGCCGGTCGGCCCGTCCTGGACGGCGGCGGTGCTGATCCTCGACGCCTTCTCCGGCTCCGGGTGCGACCGGCCGAACCGCTTGTCCCCGAGCAGCTCGCGGACCTCGGCGAACCGGGTCACCAGCCAGGCCGGGTCCCCGGCCGGGGTGGTCACCGGCGCGATCGGTGCCTCGCGGCGCAGGACCTCGTAGAACGGCGCGAGGTCGAGCAGGTTCGGTCGGGTGAACGGCAGGCGGGGACGCTCGGTGGCGAGGGTCATCGACACTCCTGGGGTCGTGGTGGTGATCCCCAGCCTACGATTTGTTGGCAGTATCTGCCACGAATGTGTCCGGAGTGCGCCGGACCGTCCCCGAACGGGCGGGTCGGGGACGGTCCGGGTCCGCGGTCACGCCGGGCTGTCGAGCAGCTCCTGCAGGTACTGGTCGATCTGCGGCATGTAGGTGGGCGCGACGCCGAACAGGGCGAGGTGCCCGAGCAGGTCGTCGACGACGCGGATCGTCGCGTGCGGGGTCAGCTCCAGCTCGGCCTCGTGGTCACGGACCGGGAAGAACATGTCCTCGTTGATCGGGATGACCCGGGCGACGGACTCGTTGCGCCCGAGCGCCTCGGCGAGGTCCCCGCCGGTGTGGCGGGCGACGTCGCCCCGTTGCCACTTCCACGCCATGCACAGCAGGTCGTTGGGGTCCATCGCGGTGAAGTACGGCTCCAGGAAGCCGGCCATGAACGCCTCGCGGGACTCGAACTCCAGGGCGCGCCACACCTCCTGCTTCCAGAACTCCGTGGAGAACCCCATCACCGCCCAGATGCCGGCGTGCCGCTTCAGCCCGGCCTCGACCTCGGTGTTGCTGCGGTAGTTGCCGCCGGCGAAGCCGGGGTCGGAGGTGATCGCCTCGATCAGGGCCTGCGTGTAGAGGAAGTCGTGCGGGGTGTTCTGCGCGGTCCCGGCGATCGGCGCGGCGCGGCGCACCTTCTGCGGGAACCGGACCATCCACTCGTAGGTCTGCTGCGCGCCCATCGAGCCCCCGACGACCAGCGCGAGCCGGTCGATCCCGTAGTGCTCGCGCAGGAGCTGCTCCTGGGCCCGGACGTCGTCGCCGATGCGGACGTGCGGGAAGTTCGACATCGCGATGCCCGCGTTGGCGCCCGAGGCGTTGTGCGGGCTGGTCGACAGACCGTTGCCGATCTGGTTGACCACGACGATGAAGTACCGCTCCGGGTTCAGCGCGTGGTCCGGGCCGATGTAGACGTCGCGGAAGATCTGGTGCGTGCCCGAGTACCAGGTCGTCACGAGGATCGCGTTGTCCTTCGCCGCGTTCAGCGTGCCGAAGGTGGCCACCGCGAGCTGCAGGTCGGGGATCACCCCGCCCTCCTCCAGCGCGAACTCCCCCAAGCTGATCAGGTCGTAGTCGCCGTGGAACTCGTGGGTGTAGTAGGGATTCTCGATCGCCGTCGGCTGCGCTGTCGTCCCGGTCGTCACTGCTGTCACGCTCCTGCTCCGTCGAAGACGCGGACCGGGACGACTCTTCTCCCTTGTGACGCGTGGCACAAGATCCCGACCGGGCCGTGCTCAGCTCCAGGCGACGACGAGCCCCAGCATCGTCACGACGATGCCGAGTCCCAGCACCGTCATCAGCAGCCAGGCCGCGGCGTTCGGTGGCGCCGCGGCGGGGGCCGGGTCGGTGCTGCGGCGCAGCTCGGCGAGCTGGGCGGGGTCGAGGATGGGCATGGTCAGGTCGTCGGAGTTCATACGGTGGTAACGCGCGGGGCCGGGTCGCAGGCACTGCGTTCCCGTCTCTCGTGTGCCGCAGGAAGATCGATGTCGCGGACGGTGGCTCACGTCCGCCCACCGGGTTCACTTTCCGTAGACCGAGAACACGCGTTGCATGACTCACCGTGATCGGTCGGGTCGCGGCATCGCACCTCGCAGAGGCTTCCCGGACCTCGCAGCCCCCGCAGTGGCTGCGAGGTCGGGGCACGGTGTGCGGGGTCGGGTCGTCACACGCCGGGCGGCGGGGACGCGCCGTCGATCCGGGCGGACAGCCGGTCCCGTGCGTACCGCAGCGCGGTCGCGGCGACCGGGGTGTCGTGTCCGGCGAAGCCGTGCGGGACGCCCGGGTGGACGCGCAGGTCGACCTCGACCCCGGCCGTCGCGAGCCGGGCGGCCATCGCGAGGTTGTCCTCCAGCAGTACGTCGTCGGTACCGACCGTCATCAGCAGCGGTGGCAGGCCGGTGAGGTCGGCGAACACCGGGGAGAGGTCCGGGACGGTCCGGTCGGCGACGTGGCCGGCGTAGGCGCGCAGGAAGTACTCGTCGGCGATGCGGCGACCGGCCGGGGTGCGGGCACTCAGGTCGTAGGTGCCGTACCGCAGCTCGGCCCCGGCGACGCGGTCGGCCAGGCCGCGGTCGCGCAGCCGCAGCAGCGTCGTCACGGCCAGGGTGGCTCCAGCGGAGACGCCCGTGAACGCGACCCGGTCGGTGCCGAACAGCTCCGGCGCACGGTCGAGCAGCCACAGTGCCGCGGTCGCGCAGTCGTCGGGGGCGGCGGGCCAGGGGTGCTCCGGGGCGAGCCGGTGGTCGACGGCGACGACCGCGACGCCGAGCGCGTCGGACAGCGCCCGGTTCCCGACGTCGTCCCGCGCGGCCGAGCCCAGGTAGGAACCGCCGCCGTGGATCTGCAGGAGCACCCCGCGCGCCGTGCCCGGCGGGAGGCAGATCCGCACCGGCACCCGACGGCCGTCGGCGACGGCGACCTCCCCCACCGCGGGCGGCACCGCGGGCGGTGGCGTGGCGGCCGCGGCGCGGACCGCGCGGAGCTCGTCGGCGTCGGCGGGGCCGCGGCCCGCCGGACGGGAACCGTAGAAGGCCCGGGTCCGCTCGGCGTCGACCGGCGGGACCGGCACGGTCAGTGCGTCGAGGGCGACACGCACGGGCCGATCAGTCCTTCCCGCGGCGGGTCAGCACCGTGGGGCCGTCCTCGGTGATCGCGACGGTGTGCTCGGAATGCGCGGTGCGCGAGCCGTCGGCGGAGCGGATCGTCCAGCCGTCCGGGTCGAACACGATCTTGTCGGTGGTCCGTGCGAACCAGGGCTCGAGTGCGAGGGTCAGCCCCGGGCGCAGGGTCAGGCCGCGACCGGCCCGCCCGGCGTTCGGGATGTGGATGTCGCCGTGCATGGTGCGGCCGAGGTCGTGCCCGCCGAACTCGGTGTTGACCGGGTAGCCGTAGTCGCGGGCGACCCCGCCGATGGCGGCGGAGATGTCGCCGAGCCGGTTGCCCGGCCGGGCCGCGTCGATCGCGGCCTCCAGGGCGTCCTCGGTGGCCCGGATGACGCGCAGGTCGCCCTCGTCGGCCGTCGTGCCGACGACGACCGTCCGGGCGGAGTCCGCGACCCAGCCGTCGATGCTGACGGCGATGTCGGCGCTGAGGACGTCGCCGTCGCGCAGGACGTAGTCGTGCGGGAGCCCGTGCAGCACGGCGTCGTTGACCGACAGACAGATGACGTTGCGGAACGGGCCGCGCCCGAAGGACGGGGCGTAGTCCCAGTAGCAGGACTCGGCGCCGCGTTCGGCGATCATGCCGCGCACGTGCTGCTCGATGTCGAGGAGGTTCACGCCGACGTCGGCGATCCGGCCGACCTCGGTGAGCACCTCGGCGACGAACCTGCCGGTCGTGTGCATCCGGTCGATCTCGGCCGGTGTCTTCAGTTCGATCACGGTATTACTATACCGGACCGTCACGGCTTGCCGGTACAGTAATACCGACCCTACGCTCGACGCATGGTCCGTCAGCCCCTCACGCCCGAGCAGATCGAGGCCGGCCGCCGTCTCGGCGCGCTGCTGCGCCGGGCCCGGGGCGACCGCGACCCGGTCGACGTCGCGCGGGCGGCCGGCATCTCCCCCGAGACGCTGCGCAAGCTCGAGACCGGACGGCTGCCGTCGCCCGGGTTCGGGACGATCGTGTGCCTGGGCGAGGCGCTCGGGGTGCCGCTGGTGGAGCTGGCGGCGGAGTGGCGCGGGAGCGACGTGGCCATGGAGGCGGCCGGGTAGCGGTGCCCCGGGTCTCCCGGGCCGTGCGCCGATCGGCCACCCGTCCGGCCGGCCCTCGCCGTCGACGACGCACCGGCCGGCACCGTCGAGCCACCGGCGCCACACGACCCGGTCCGGCCGCCGGTGGACCGGTCGCCCGTCCGCGTCGGACGCCTCGCGGTGGAACCGGCACACGAGCCCGTCGGACAGGCGCACGAACCCGACGGGCTCCACGGCTCCCGGGTACCCGACGCGGCCGGGTCCGTCGATCGGGTTGCGGCCCGCCGGAATGGCCGACGACGGGGTGAGGGTGACCGGAGCGGTGCCGACGGCGCCGGACACCCGTGGGAGGAGCACGAGATGAGTGACGCGTCGGCCCCGTTCGATATGGCGGCGATGAACCGCGCCGTGATCGAGGAGTTCCGGGCGACCGGAGGACGGGCGGGCGGCATGTTCGAGGGCAAGCCGCTCGTGCTGGTGCACCACACGGGAGCCCGGTCCGGCACCGAGCGGATCGCGCCCCTGGTCCCGCTCCTCGACGGCGAGCGGATCTTCATCTTCGCCAGTAAGGGCGGCGCCGACACCAACCCGGACTGGTACCACAACCTCCTGGCGAACCCCGGCACCCGCGTCGAGCTGGGCACCGAGACCCTGCCCGTGCGGGTGCGGGAGGTCACCGGTCCCGAGCGGGACGAGGTCTACGCCCGCCAGGTCGCACTGGAGCCGCAGTTCGGCGAGTACCAGCGCTCGACGGAGCGGACCATCCCGGTGCTGGAGCTGCAGCGGACCTGAACCCGCACCCCGGTTCAGGCCCGCCGCGTGGCCGGCCGGTCGCCTGTCCATCAGTACCTGAGCGCGCTCGCGTGGGGCGCGCACAGCACTCCTGTACTGATCGACGGGACCTCGTCGTCGCCCGGGGTGGATGGGGCAGGATCCGCACTCCTCCCCGGGCGCGGTGCAGAGGTGCACCGGCACCTCCACCGTGGCGATCACACCCGGCGCACCGACAGGCCGGCCGAGCTCCCGTCCACCCGGCGGTCCCCGGCCCCGTGGTGGTGACCGGTCGTCGTCGGGCCTCGCCGGCCGGGCCGGCATGTACCGGATTTGTACCCGAAGGCCCTCGGGACGCAGGATCAGAAGCGTGGGCGAGCACAAGGAACGCATGCTCCGCAACGACTGGTACCTCGACGAACCCGACCTGGCCGAGCACCGACGTCGCTGCTGGCGTCTCCTCGACCGGTTCAACGCGACCGGCGCCGATGACGACGACGAACGCGCCATGCTCCTCCGCGACATCGTCGGACACGTCGGCGGCGGCGTGGTGGTACTGCCCCGCTTCCTGTGCAGCTACGGCACCCACATCTCGCTCGGCGACCGCGCTTTCGTCAACCACGACGCCCTCTTCATGGACGACGCCGCCATCACCATCGGCGATGACGTCCGCATCGGACCGCGCACCCAACTCCTCACGGCACAGCACCCCGTCGACGACCGTGACCGCCGTCGCGAGGGATGGGAACGTCCTCTCCCCATCAGCATCGCGAGCAACACCTGGCTCGGCGCCGGGGTCATCGTCTGCCCTGACGTGACCATCGGGGCGGATGCCGTGGTCGGGGCAGGAAGCGTTGTGACGCGGGATGTGCCCGACCGCGTTCTCGTCGCAGGGAACCCGGCCCGGCTCGTCCGCGAGTTATGAGAGAGCCAGGTACATCGACCCCGTTGCGATCGTCGACATCGGGCACAGTCCTGGACAGCTGACGCCCGCCTCCCCCTACGGTCCGTCGATATCCGGTCCGACCACTGCCGCCGCTCGTGCCAGGATCACCTCATGTCGACGCTGCGAACCGTGGGACGTCTGACCGGGTGGGCATGCATCGCGATCGGTGGGATCCAGCTCGTCGACGGAACACGCGGGGAGCCGGGCATGACCGACGACGCGACGGTCGACTCGCACGTCCGCTTCATGGGGCCTGTCTTCGCCGGCTACGGAGTCGCCTGGCTCGACGCCGTGGCCGACGACGAACCGAACCTGGACCGCATGCGGCTCCTCGCCGGGCTGATGGCCCTCGGGGGGATCGGACGGCTCGCGACCCGCGCGACCCTGGGCCGGCCGCACCGGTTCCATGACCTGCTGCTCGCAGTCGAGCTCGCCGCACCGGTCGTCACGGAGGTGGCGGGCCACCGTGAGCGTCGACGTCGATGAGGACCGCGCGGTCGACGACGCCGCACGGGAGATCGCACTCGCCATCGCCGAACGACGACGTGGACAGCGGCGCCACGGCCGCGGGAGACGCAGGCGGGTCCGCTGGACCGACCCACAGACCGGCGAGCCCCGTACGGAGCCGTTCGAGCACAGGGCCGGTGGGAGGAACCGCAGGTCAGACGTCCGGATTCAAGTACAGACTGCGCTTGGAGATGTACTGCACCACCCCGTCCGGCACGAGGTACCAGACCGGCCTCCCCGCACCCACGCGCGCCCGGCACTCGCTGGACGAGATCGCCATCGCGGGCACCTCGACCGTCGTCACCGACCCCTGGGGCAGGTGCCCGTCGGCCAGCTCGTACCCGGGCCGGGTCACACCGACGAAGTGCGCGTAGCGGAACAGCTCGTCGACCTTGCGCCAGGACAGGATCTGCTGGAGCGCGTCGGCGCCGGTGATGAAGAACAGCTGCGCGTCGGGCATGGCGTCGTGCAGGTCGGCGAGGGTGTCCGCGGTGTAGGTGGGGCCGTCGCGGTCGACGTCGACGCGGCTGACCGAGAACCGGGGGTTCGACGCCGTCGCGATGACCGTCATCAGGTAGCGGTCCTCGGCCGGCGAGACGTCGCGGCCGGTCTTCTGCCACGGTCTCCCGGTCGGTACGAAGATCACCTCGTCGAGGGCGAAGCGGTCCGCCACCTCACTGGCGGCGACGAGGTGGCCGTGGTGGACGGGGTCGAACGTCCCGCCCATCACGCCGATCTTGCGCTGCATCGACGCAGACTATGTCGGTCGCCCACCCGGCGGCATCCCCGGATACAGGTGGCGGAACTGGACGCTGATGCGCGGACCGCTGCACGCCACCTTCGGCACGCTGTGCTGCCAGGTCCGCTGGCACGTCCCGCCCATGACCAGCAGGTCGCCCGAGGCGAGCGGGAACGACACCGACGCGCCGCCGCCGGCCGGGCGCAGCCGCAGCGGCCGCGTCGCGCCGAGGGCGACCAGCGCGACGACGGCCTCGGGCCGCTCGCGGGCGACCCGGTCGCCGTGCCAGGCCACGCCGTCGGCGCCGTCGCGGTAGAGGTTCACGCCGATCTGGGTGAAGTCGTGGCCGTAGCGCTCCCCCAGCGTCCGGCCCATGTCGCGCAGCCGGTGGGGCACCGCGTCGTCGGGCAGGACCCAGCGGTGGGTGAGGCGCGGCTCGTCGACCACGCGGTCGTACATGCGGCGGCGGTGGCCGCGGAACGGCACGGTCGCGCGGAGCAGCGCGAACAGCTCGTCCGCATCGGGGGCCCAGCCAACCGCGACGTCGACCCACGCCCCGGCGGTGAGCTCGTGCCGGTACGCCGGGGCCGCACCCCCAATCGCGAAGAGCGAGGCCTGCCCACCGACGTCCACCCCCCGGACGCTACGCCGGATCGAACGAGAGTTCGAGTGACGTCTCTGCGACGATCTTCGCCATGTCCTCGCGTGCCGACGGTGCCGTGCTGTCCTACCTGGGTCTGCGGCGTGCCGTCGGCGTGATCGGGATCCTGCTCCCGTTCGTGCTGGTGGCGGGCGACCTGGCCCTCGGCGGCGACGGGCTGCGGGACTCCATCAGCCGCTACTACTACTCGCCGATGCGCGACGTGTTCGTCGGCTCGCTGTGCGCGGTCGGCGTGTTCCTCTTCTGCTACCGCTACGAGCGGCCGGACAACCGGCTCGCCAACATCACCGGGACGGCGGCGATCGCCGTCGCGCTGCTGCCCACCCGGCCCGACGGCGCGGCGACGACGGCGGCGACCGTCGTCGGCTACCTCCACCTGGCCGCGGCGACGGTGTTCTTCGCGGGCCTGGCCTGGTTCTGCCTGGTCCTGTTCACCCGCGGCGGATCCGGGACGCGGAGCAAGGCCGCCCGCAACCTCGTCTACCGGGTCTGCGGCGCGACGATCGTGACCTGCCTCGTGCTGGCCGCACTGGACGCGGCACTGGTGCCCGACGCCGTCGCCGAGCGGTTCCACACCCTGTTCTGGCTGGAGGCCGTCGCGATCCTCGCGTTCGGTGTCGCGTGGTTCGTCAAGGGCGACACGATCCTGAAGGACCCACCGACGCAGGACCCTGCGCCGGTGATCTGACCCGCCCGTACGACACCGGCCCCGCAACGGCGGACGGGCCGGTCCGGACACCCCTCGAGGGTCCGGACCGGCCCGTCACGGGACCGGGGTCGGTCAGCCGACCGGGGTCGCCGGCGCCGACGGCAGGTCGCCGCCGGTGGCACCGGTGATCATGTCGACGACGCTGTCCAGCGGGGCCGGCAGCGCGAGGTCGTGCTTCTTGTCGTCGTGCTTCTCGTGGTCCCACTTCTTGTGGTGACCGTGCTTCTTGTGGTGGCCCTTGTCCTTGTCACCCTCGTGCTTCGAGTGACCCTTGTCCTTGCCACCCTCGTCGTAGCCGGTGGTGCCGGCGAAGGCCGCGGCGGGCGCCGCGACGGCCAGGGGGAGCAGCGCTGCGCCGACGAGCGCGCCGCGAACGGACTTCCGCATCTCACAACCTCCATGGTTGGTCGTTAGACCGTCGCAAACGGTCTTGCCCACTCAACGAGGGGCGACCGTGCCCGCAACGCGCATTCACCCGTTCGCGTCACCTGCGGAGATAACTGATAGTCAGACTTCGACTACGGCAGGTGGGTGACCGGATCAACCGCGCGAACGGGCGGCGGCGTCGGCCAGGATCGGCAGGTACGCGTCGAGCACCCACGGGATCGACAGGACCGACGGCGCCGAGCTCGCCACCACCCGGTCGGCCCCGACGACCGGGGCGAACCCGCCACGGGCCATCGCCGGCAGCAGCCCGACGCCGGGCGCGCTCCGGAAGGCCTGCTCCTCGGCCGGCGTCGCGAAGAAGCCGATGACGAGGTCGGACTCGACGCGCGAGAGCAGCTCACCGCTGACGGTGTAGTAGACCTCCCCACCGCCCGGCGCGTTCTGCTCGACGTAGGGCGCCAGGGTGAGCCCGAGGTCGGTGACCAGCTGGACGCGGACGTCGCCCGCCCGGAAGACACCGAGCGCACCGGAGTCCATCCCTCCGGTGTAGACGAACGTGGCGCCCGCCAGCTGCGGATACCGCTGGGCCGCGGTGCGCAGGCGCTGCCCGGTGGAGTCGATCAGCTGCCGGGCCCGCGCCGGGTCGCCGAACACCTGACCGGCGATCCGGGTCTGGTCCTGCCAGCCGGTGGAGTAGGGGGCGTTGGGGTAGGCGACGGTCGGGGCGATCGCCGACAGCTGGTCGTACTCGGCCCGCGTCAGCCCCGAGTAGGTGGCCAGCACCAGGTCCGGCCGGGCCGCAGCGACCTGTTCGATCGGCGTCACCGACAGGTCGTCGGAGCCGATGACCTGCGGAAACGCGCCACCGTGCGCGGTGATCGCGTCGCGCACCCAGGGCAGCACACCCTCGGCGTCGCCGCCGTAGACGGTGCGTGGGATCGCGACCGGCAGCACCCCCATCGCCAGCGCGACGTCGGTGTTCGCCGCGCTCAGCGTGACGACGCGCTGCGGCCGGTCGGGGACGACCGTCTCGCCCAGCGCGTGCCGCACCGTCACCGGGTAACCCTCCGCGGCCGCACCGTCGGTCCCCTGCCCGTCCTGCGTCCGGGTCCCGCACCCGGCGAGGACCAGCAGACCGGCGGCGCCGGCGAGGACGCCGCGACGGCTCACGGAACGGGCGGACAGGGGTGCTGCGGCGAGCGGCACGGGAGCCTCCTTCGAGTTAGGAAGGCGAGCCTAACCTGACCGGTTCGTCGACTCCGCGTGATCCGTACCGCTCGTTCGGCGCCCCGGGGGCCGCACCCGTCGCGCGGGACCGACACCCCGGCCGGAGCACCCCGACCCGCGGGTAGCGTCGCGGCCATGCGTGCTCCGGACACCGGCGACCGGGCCGACCGCGACGCCGGCCCCCGCTCCCCCGCGCCCGGTCCCCCGGCCCCTCCGCCCGCGCCCGGCGGACGTCGGCCGCCGCACGAGCCCGCGGCCCCGCCGCCCCCGGGTCCCCCGGGTGCACCCGGCCCGGTGCTGGCCCCGCCCGCGCCGCCGGTGCCCGAGGGCCGTCCCGGCGACCGGCCCGGCGAGCCGGCCGCAGCCGTCGCGCCGGCCGGGCCGTGGCCGACCGTGCGACCGCCGTCGCTGCGGGCCGTCGTCGTCGGCCGGGTCGCGGCCGGGGTCGCGGCGGCGTGGTTCGGCGTCGTCTACTCGATCACCACCGACGTGCACGCCCGCGCCGACCACCTGCTGGCCGCGATCGTCGTCGGCGGGCTGCTGAGCCTGCTCGGCGTGGTGCTGCTGTGGCTGTCGGCGTCGCGGATCCCGGTGCGGGTCACCCCGGCCCGCGGGCCGGACATGGGACTGGTGCGCGACCGCGCGGCCGCACGGAAGGTGCTGCGCACGGGAGGCACCCCGGACGGTGAGCAGCGCAGGCTGATCGCCGTCGACGTGCTCGCCGACGCCCGGCTCCCGCAGGTCGCGGGCGCGGTGTTCGCGCTGCTCGGCCCGCTGGTCATGGCCGCGGTCAACGCCTCGGGTCCGCTCGGCTGGGCCGGCCCGCTGACCGCCGGGCTGATCGTGGTGCTGCTGGCCCTGCTGGGGGGGCGGACATGGACGGCGCACGCGCTGCACCGGCTCGCCGACCGCAGGCACACCGTCCCGCGCTACGAGGAGTCCGGCGCCCCCTGGCGCCCCTGGCCCTGATCCCGCTCGGGGAGCGCCGCTACAGGCCCGCGGCGACGAAGGACAGCTCGGCCTCCATGTCGGTGCGGTCGTCGTCGCCGTGCCGATCGAGGGCGTAGCGGTGCCCGATCGCCGCGGCCAGCAGTCGGGCGGCGCCGCGGATCCGCTCCGGCGCCCCGCCGCCGGTGGCGAGGACCTCGCGCACCGCGTCCTCCAGCTCACCGGAGCGGCGCAGCAGCGCGTCGCGGACGACCGGGTGGGTGTCGGCCTCGCGCCACAGCAGGTGGGACAGGACCGAGGACGCGTCGAGCGCCCGGTCCAGGGCGGCGACCAGCGCACGCAGCCCGGCGAGCACGTCCCCGGCGACGGCGACGTCCGCCCCGTGCACCGGGTGCGGGAGCCGTTCGACGAGCGCCTCGAGCAGGTCGGGCTTGCGGCGGAAGTAGTAGTGCACCAGCCCCTTCGGCACCCCGGCACGCTCGGCGATGCGCGAGGTGGGCGTCGCGTCGAAGCCGTGCTCGGCGAACAGCCCCTCGGCCGCGTCGAGGATGCGGTCCCGGGCGGGTGCGTCCGGGTCGAACTCGTGGTCCACGGTGCGATCCTCCCCCGGACGCGGCGGAGGCCGCGACCCCTCCGGGTCGCGGCCCCTCACCTGGTCGTCGTGCTGCCGGACGGTCAGTGCGTCGCGAGCGTGCGGTGCTCCGCGTTCGCCGCGGGCAGCGCCGAGGCCGCCACGACGACCGCGAGGACGCCCGCCACCCAGGACGTCCACGACGCCCCGGTCAGCGCGCTGTAGCCCATCACCCAGGGGGCGAGGAACAGCAGCACGCCGAGCACACCGTGCACCCATTCGCTCGCCACCGAGCCGGGCACGGCGAGCGACCAGAGCGACGTGGCGGCGAGCACCACGCCCAGTACGACCATCGTCCACGCGGCGGCGGCGTTCGTCGTCGTCACGAGAGGCGAGAGGGCCGTCAGCACACCGATCACGAGAGCGGCCCAGTCCTGCCACCGCTGCCAGGTACGACCAGTGGTCCCAGCCATCGTCAGTCACCTTCTCCTGTGAGGTCCCTGTGGGGATGCCTCCGGTCTACTCTTGGTTGGCCGGCCGGTCAAGACCCGGCGAACGGTGGCACAAGTGAGGTGCAAGTCCCCGGCCGGCGGGTGGGCGCACGATCTGCGGTGTCGAGACCGACCGCCCCGAACCCGTAGGAGACCCCGGTGACCACCGCACGCGACACCCGTACCGCCGACCTGGTCGGCATCACCCTCGCCCACCGCGTCATGCGGGTCGACCTGCACCGGCTCGCCGACGCCGCCCGCGCGATCGCCGACGGCGCGCCCTGCCCGGACCGGCGCGCCCGCGCGCTGCGGACCTGGCTGGAGCAGCTGGAGCACGAGATCCACGGCCACCACACCGCCGAGGACGACATCGCCTGGCCGGTGATCGCCCGGCACGCCGGGCACGCCGTCGACCTGGACGAGCTCAGCGACGACCACGGCCGCCTCGACCCGCTGCTCGCCGCGGTGCGGGAGGCCGCGGCCGCCGTCGTCGCCGCGGCGCAGGGACCGGCCCGGGCGCGGGCGGCGGGCGTACTCGCGGACCGGCTCGCCGTCGTCCGCGACGAGATCGACGAGCACCTCGACGCCGAGGAGCGCGACCTGTTCCCGGTGATCGAGCGCCACGTGCCCGCCGACGACTGGGACGCCGTCGTCGCGCAGGTGCAGAAGTCCGGGCCGGGCCTGCGGTTCATGCTGCCGCGGATCGTCGCGGTGACCACCCCGCAGGAATGGGCCGGGATGCGCCGCGAGGCCGGGCCGGTGGTCGTGCTGCTGGAGCGCCTGCTGCGCGGCGGCTACCGCAGGCGCTGTGCGCTGGTGTTCGGCACGTCCTGAGCCCCGGGAGCCGGTGCCGTCGAGGGGTCGGCGCCGGCCGCCGAGAGCAGCCGCCGGGCGCGGTCGCGCCACACCGGGGCACCCAGCTCCGCCGCGACCCGCTCGGCCTCGCGCAGGTGGTGGACCCGGCCGCCGCCTGCCGGGTCGAGCAGCCCCTCCAGACCGGCGAGCACCAGGTCGGTGGGCCCGAGCGCGATCGTGCCCGACGACAGCCCCGCCACCGTTCCCGTCCACGGGCGCAGCTGCTCCCGGCACCGCGCGGCGACGTCCCGGTCGGCCAGGCCGACCGCCACCTCGGCGCGCACGCAGGTCCAGATCAGCCAGTAGTAGCTGCGGGCCAGCTCCGCGTCCGGCGCCCACATCTCGCGGGCCCGGACGGGGTCGCCCGCGTGCAGGTGGGCCAGCGCGAGGAAGTCGCCGAAGGTCGGCGGCAGCGCGTCGCGGAGCGTCTCGAGCTCGGGGGCCAGCTCCCCGAGGCGGCCCTGGTCGTGCCGCACGACGAACCTCCCGAGCAGCCCCATCAGCGCCCCGTTGACCTGGCCGGCACCGACCAGCCGGGTCGCGAGCTCGGTGTAGCGCTCCTCGGCGGTGCCCAGCTCCCCCGCGACGAGTGCGCGCAGCGCCGAGAAGATGTAGGCCCAGCCGAGCGTGAACTCCAGCTGCCCGCCCGGGGCCCCGGCGACGGCGGCCTCCGCGTGCCGTGTCGCCGCGTCGAGGTCGTGGCTGCCGGCGGCGACCATGAGCTGCAGGTGGTGGGCCTGCGTGCGGTAGCCGGCGTGCCCGGCCCGGCCGCCGAGCTCGGCCAGCTCCTCCCCCACCGGGGCCATCTCGTGCCACAGGTCCGGGGCGAGGACGGCGAAGAACCGGGCGTTGAGCGCCCGGCAGCGCAGCAGCGGGTCGACGCCGCGCCCGGTGAGCGCCATGGCCTCCGCCGAGGCAGAGCGGACCCGGTCGTCGTCGTGCCCCTCGATCTCGAACACCAGGGCGGCGAGCAGCCGCACCCGCCGGTCGACGGCGTCGGGCGGGGTCTCCGCGAGCTCGGTCACGATGAGGTCGATCAGCTCGGCGTCGATGTTCTGGCCCGGCCGGATGGTCCAGCTGACCGGGGTGTCGTAGCTGGTCAGGACGGCGCCGAGCCACTGCGGTGCGGCGGCCGTCGCCTGGTCGACGGCGGTCCGGCGTTCGATGAGGGCGGTGTGGCCGTCGCCGCCGCGGGCGAGCTCGGCGACCAGCGCGCAGCGCAGGGCCAGCTCGTCGTCGACGCCGGTCCCGGCCCGTCCGGCGAGCTCGACGGCGCGGCCGTAGAACCGGGCGGCCTCGCGGTGCGAGCCGAACCCGGCGGCGGCCGCGGCGGCGGCACGGACCGCGGCCAGGGCACGGTCCGGTTCGACGGCGGACCCGGCGGCGAGTGCGTGGTGGGCCAGCGGGACCGGGTCGTCGGGCCGCCTGCGGGTGAGGATCGCGTGGGCCGCGGCGTGCAGCCGGGCGCGACGCAGCTGCGGGATGTCGCCGTAGAGGGTGTCCCGGACCAGGTCGTGGGAGAACCGCAGCCGTCCCGGCCCGGGTTCGAGCAGCATCCCGCCGAGCACCGCGGGCTCCAGGGCGTCCAGCGGGTCGACGCCGTCGGCGGTGGCGGCGAGGTCGAGGGCGTCGTCGGTGTCCAGGTCGCGGCCGAGCACCGAGACCCGGGCCAGCGCGGTGCGGGTCGTCGCGGGCAGCCGGGCCAGGCGCCGGCGCAGCACCTCGCGGACCCCGGCCGGGACGGCGTCGGCCGCGGCGGACGGGCCCTCGGCGGCGACGAGGCGGGCCAGCTCGCGGACGAAGAGCGGGTTCCCGCCGGTCCGTTCGGTGATCCGGGCGACCAGCTCGGGCGCGGCGGCGGGCACGCCGTGCCGGGCCAGCATCCCGGCGACGTCGCCCGCGGTCATCGGCGCCGGCTCGATGCGGTCCGCCGTGGGCTCGGCGAGGGCGGCGAGCGCGGCCTGCAGCTCGGCGCCCGCCTCGGCCGGGCGCAGGCCCGCGGCGACGAGCACGGGCAGCTCCGCGACCCCGGCGACGACCGCGCGCAGCAGGGCGAGGGTCTCGGACTCGGCGCGGTGCAGGTCGTCGAGGACCAGCAGCAGCGGCCGCTCCCGCCCCGCGACGGCGAGCAGCTCCACCACCGCCCGGGCCAGCCAGAACGTGACCTCGGCGCCGCCGGGCCCGGCCGGGGAGCGCAGCGGGGCGAGCCGCTCGACCAGGTCGGCGGGCGGGTCGTGCGCCGTGACGAGCGCGTCGACGATCTCCCGCCACGCCCAGGCCGGCGGGGCGCCGTCGATCTCCGGGCAGCGGCCGGTGACGGCGGTCCAGCCGTCGGCGGTCGCGGCGGCGGCGAACGCGGCGAGCAGCGTGGACTTGCCCGCGCCCGCGTCGGCGGCGACGAGCACCAGCTGCCCACCGCCGCGGGCCCGCTCCGCGGCGGCGGTGAGCCTGCCGAGCTCGGCCGCCCGTCCGAGCAGGGCCGGGGTCCGCGGGGACGTGTCGGCCGGTCCGGGCGGGCGCGGCGCGGTCCCGGACGCGGGCGCGTCGGTGCGGCCGGCGGGACCGACGCCGGTTCCCCCGCCGGGGTCGCCGCCGGGGTCGCGGTGGGCGAGCACGTCCGCCTCGATCGCGCGCAGCCCGGGGCCGGGGTCGACTCCCAGCTCGTCGGCGAGCAGGCGACGGGTGCGGGCCAGCACGGCCAGCGCGTCGGCCTGTCTGCCGGTGCGGTACAGCGCGACGGCCAGCAGCCCGACCGCGTCCTCGCGCAGCGGGTGCTCCCCCGCCAGCGACGTCAGGTCCGGGACGACGGCGTCGGCCCGGCCCAGCCGCAGCCGCGCGCGGGCCCGTCGCTCGAGCGCGACCTGACGCAGCTCGTCGAGGCGTTCGGCCTCGGCGCGCGCCCAGGCGGCGTCGGCGAACTCGGCGTAGGCGGGACCGTCCCACAGCGCCAGGGCCTCGCCGAGAAGGGCGTCGGCCCGGTCCGGTGCGGCCTCGGCGGCGCGGTCGAGGAGGTCGGTGAACGCGCGCGCGTCGAGCCCGTCGGGGCCGAGTGCCAGCGCGTAGCCGGGTGGGCGGCTGACCAGCACCGTCGGGACCGCCCGCGGGGACCGGTCGGGTTCGAGCACCCGTCGCAGCCGGGAGACGTGGACCTGCAGCCCGCCGTGTGCCTGCGCGGGCGGGGCGCCCTGCCACAGGTCCTCCACCAGCGTGTCGACGGCGACGACCTCGCCGCCGGCCGCGGCGAGCCGGGCGAGCAGCTCGCGGCGGCGGCCGGAGCCGACCTCGACCGCCGCGCCGCCGGCCGTCACACGGAGCGGGCCGAGGACCCGGACCGTGATCTCCTGCACCCCGGCAATCTAGGACGCGACGACGCCGGTGTCAGCCCTCCCGGGATGATCGCCCGGAGGATCAGACCGGCAGCAGCGCCTGGACGACGTCGGTGAGCTGCGCGGCGGTACGGCACTCGTGCATCGGGAGCACCTCGCCGTAGCGGGTGGCGGCCGAGTCGCCGGAGCCCCAGCTGCGCTCGGGCTCGGGGTTGAGCCAGTGCGCGTGCCGGACCCGCCCGGCCATCATCGTCAGCGCCCGCAGATTGGGGTCGCGGTAGTTGGTGCGGCCGTCGCCGAGCACCAGCAACGACGTCTTCGGGGTGAGCGCGTCGCCGTGGTGCTCCAGGAAGTCGCCGAACGCGCTGCCGTAGTCGGAGTGCCCGTCGAACGCGGTGAGCGTGGCCTCGCGCAGCACCCGCTGCATCACCCCGGACAGCTCCGCGCCGGGTTCGAACAGGTGCGTGACCTCGTCGGTGCGCTCGATGAACGCGAACACCCGCACCTTGGAGAACTGCTCGCGCAGCGCCTGGACCAGCAGCAACGTGAAGTGGCTGAAACCGGCGACGGAGCCGGACACGTCGCACAGCAGCACCAGCTCGGGGCGGCCGGGGCGGCGCACCTTGTGCGCCGGGTCCATCGGCACGCCGCCGGTGGACATCGACCGGCGCAGCGTGCGCCGCAGGTCGAGCCGGCCGCGGTTCGAGCGGCGCCGCCGCGCCGACAGCCGCGACGCGAGCCGCCGGGCCAGCGGCTGCACGGTGCGGCGCAGGTCGGCGAGCTGGGTGGCGTTCGCGGTGAGGAAGTCGACCTGGTCGGTCTGGGTGGGGGTGGTGGTGCGAGCGATCTGCTCGCGGCCCCGCTGCTCGGCGGTGCGGCGGCGGACCTCCTCGCGGACGACGTCGCGGAACCGGGCGATGCGGTCGCGGATCTCGCGGCGGCGGACCTCGGACACGAAGTCGGTGTCGCCCTCCTCCCGCAGCCCGTCGAGGATCCGGGCGAGCAACGTGTCCGGGGACAGCGCGCCCAGCGCCTGGTAGGCCGACCAGTTCGGCTTCGCCGTCTGCCCGCGGACGCCCTGCCCGGCGGCACCGGAGGTCCCGATCGCGTCGACGGCGGCGCGGGCGAGCTCGCGCAGGGTCTCCTCGTCGCCGTCGCGGAGCAGGTCGGCGAGGATCTCGCGCAGCGCGTCGACGTCGACCGGGCCGGTACCCTCCCCGGACTCGTCGTCGATCCGCGGGACGTCGACGTCGGACGACCCGGCGCCCAGCGCGGGCGGGAACCACAGGTCGAACATCGCGTCGAAGGTGCCGCGCTGCCCGGAGCGGCGCAGCAGCGCCGCGGCGAGCCCCTCCCGCAGCTGGTCCCGGTGCAGCAGGTCCAGGGCGCCGAGCACGCGGGCCGCGTCGACGGTCTCCCCCGGGCCGACCGCGACGTGGTGGCGGCGCAGCGCGGAGACGAAGTCGACGAGGTGCCCGGGCAGGCCGTGCTCCGGGGCGAGCGCGGTGGCGGGCGGGATCGTCACCGGTCCATCATGCGTGACGCGGGCGTGGTCGGCGAGGGTGGTCAGCCCACCGTCCACAGGCTCCAGGCGTAGGTCGCGCCGGGGTCCGGGTACCGGGTGCGGACGGGGTCGACCCCGCCGGGGTCGTCGGCGAGCACGTACACCGGCGCTCCGGTCGAGCCGCCGAGCCACGCCCGGAGCGCCGGGGTGCACCGCGGTCCCACACCGCGGGGGTCCTCCGCCTAGAAGGCGGGGTCGATCGGCATCGGCTGCGGGGTGAAGGGACGGTCGCCCTCGACCAGGCGCAGTGCTCCGCCGTGGCCGCCGGGGCCGTTGGCGTAGTCGAGGATCCTCCGCAGGTCGCTGATGCCGTTCGTGCCGGGCGCCGGAGCGAGGTTCAGCGTCGAGAGGACGCCGAGGGCACGGCCGTCGGCGGTCAGGTAGCCCGAGCCGGAGTCACCGGGCACGCCGGGCGGGACGGTCACGACGGTGTGCGTCCAGCCGCCGCCCCCGGTGCCGGTCGAGGTGCCGGTCTTCGGCCGCAGCGCGCGCACGCCCTGGCGCAGCGAGGAGTTGCCGTAGCCGTAGACGATCCCGCCGGTCGCGACGCCGTCGGCGGCCACCCCGGCCGGGCCGCCGTAGAAGGGCACCGTGGGGCTCGTGCGAGCGGCGTCGTCCGGGCTGAGCTCGACCAGCGCGAAGTCGTTGAACCGGCAGGTGTCCGGGTCGGTCTCGCCCCGCTCCTGCATGCTCAGCCAGGAGGAGTACACGAGCCGCCCCGGTGCGGCGGCGCCCTCGACCTCGACCGGGGTGCCGAGCGGCAGCGACCCGGCCTCGCACCCGTCCACCTCGGTGGACCCGCCGGTGCCCGCGCAGTGTGCGGCCTGCCCGAGGTAGGTCGCGGACCCGTCGGTGAAGACGAAGTTCGCGGTGCACTGCGCACCCTCGGGTCCGGTACGGGTCATGACCCCCGGGTGCACACCGGCGTCCGGGGCGCCGTCCTGCGCCGACGCGGTGCCTGCGGCGGCGAGCCCGAGCGCGAGCACGGCACCGGCGGCCAGTCCGGCGCGCAGCAGGCGGCGGGCGGTGCGGGGCAGTTCCGGGAGGGCGGTCATCGGTGGACCTCCGGTCGCTGGGGAGCGTGTAACCGGAACAACTCGCGCCACCCGTCCCGGTTACGCCCGGTGCCCCGATCGATCCGATCTTCACTCCATAGGGGCGCAGATCTTGACAGCCGATCAGCGGTGCGTGACTGGGCCGTTCAGTTCAGTCGCAGCTCGGCGGCGGCCTTGTCGGCGTCCGAGCGGTGCTTCAGCACGACACCGAGGGTGGCGCGGACGGCGTCGTCGTCGAGGGTGTCGAGGCCCAGGGCGAGCAGGGTGCGGCCCCAGTCGATCGTCTCGGCGACGCTGGGGGCCTTGCGCAGCTCCATCGCGCGCAGCACCCGCACGGTGCGCACCAGGGCGTCGGTGAGCTGTTCGGTCAGCTCCGGGACGCGGGTGAGCACGATCCGGCGCTCCAGGTCGGCGTCGGGGAAGTCCAGGTGCAGGAACAGGCAGCGGCGCTTGAGCGCCTCGGACAGCTCACGGGTGGAGTTCGAGGTCAGCAGCACGAACGGGCGCCGGTTCGCGGTGACCGTGCCCAGCTCGGGGATGGAGACCTGGAAGTCGGACAGGACCTCCAGCAGCAGGCCCTCGACCTCGACGTCGGCCTTGTCGATCTCGTCGATCAGCAGCACGGTCGGGTCGGTGCGCCGGATCGCGGTGAGCAGCGGGCGCGGGAGCAGGAACTCCTCGGAGAACACGTCGTCGCGGGTGGCGTCCCAGTCCGCGCCGTCGTCACCGCGCTGCCCGGCGGTGATCCGCAGCAGCTGCTTGGCGTGGTTCCACTCGTAGAGCGCGCGGGCCTCGTCGATGCCCTCGTAGCACTGCAGACGGACCAGCCCGGACTCCGTCGCCGCGGCCACGGCCTTGGCCAGCTCGGTCTTCCCGACGCCTGCGGGGCCCTCGACGAGCAGCGGCTTGCCGAGCCGGTCCGCGAGGAACACCGTCGTCGCGACGGCCGTCGAGGCCAGGTAGCCGGCGTCGGCGAGCCGGGCGGTCACGTCCGCCACGGAGCCGAAGACCGGGCGGTGGACGGGGCTGTCGGACGACACGCGATCATCCTGCACGCCCGGCCCGCCGCGCGTCGGACGGGTGGCCCGGTTCACACCCCGGTGGCCCGCGTCGGGTCGCTGTCGGGGGTCGGGTCCACCATGGGTGCCGTGACCACCGCATCGAGCACCGACCTGCGCGAGCGCGCCGAGACCGTCCTGCAGCAGCTGGCCGGCCCGCAGGCCCGGCTGCGCGAGGACCAGTGGAGGGCGATCGAGGCACTCGTCGCCCAGCACCGCCGCGCGCTGGTCGTGCAGCGCACCGGCTGGGGCAAGTCCGCGGTCTACTTCGTGGCGACCGCGCTGCTGCGCGCCCAGGGCGCCGGGCCGACGGTGATCGTGTCGCCGCTGCTGGCGCTGATGCGCAACCAGATCGACGCCGCGATCCGCTCCGGGATCGTGGCGGTCACGGTGAACTCGGCGAACGCCGACGAGTGGGACGCGGTCTACGCCGACATCGCGAACGGCGACGTCGACGTGCTGCTCGTGTCCCCGGAGCGGCTCAACAACCCCGACTTCCGGGACCGGGTGCTGCCGGAGCTGGCGGCGAGCGCGGGGATGCTGGTGGTCGACGAGGCGCACTGCGTCTCCGACTGGGGCCACGACTTCCGCCCGGACTACCGGCGGCTGCGCACGCTGATCGCCGAGCTGCCGTCGGGGATCCCGGTGCTGGCCACGACGGCGACGGCGAACGACCGGGTCGTCACCGACGTCTCCGAGCAGCTCGGCATGGGGCGCGACCAGCAGGACACGCTGGTCCTGCGCGGGTCGCTGGACCGCGAGTCGCTGCGCCTGGCGGTGGTCCGGCTCCCGAGCCCGGCGCGGCGGCTGGCCTGGCTCGCGGCCAGGCTCGACGAGATGCCCGGCGCCGGGATCGTGTACACGCTCACCGTCCAGGCGGCCGACGACGTCGCCGAGTTCCTGCGCGAGCGCGGCGTCGCCGTGCGCTCCTACTCCGGGCGCACCGACCCCGAGGACCGCCTCGCCGCCGAGTCCGACCTGATGGAGAACCGGGTGAAGGCCCTGGTCGCGACCTCCGCGCTGGGCATGGGCTTCGACAAGCCCGACCTCGGGTTCGTCGTGCACCTCGGCGCGCCCGCCTCGCCGGTCGCCTACTACCAGCAGATCGGCCGTGCCGGGCGTGCGCTGGACCGGGCCGAGGTGGTGCTGCTGCCCGGCCGCGAGGACCGCGACATCTGGGCCTACTTCGCGTCGCTGGCGTTCCCGCCCGAGCCGCTGGTCCGTCAGACCCTCGCCGTGCTGTCGGACCGGCCGCAGTCCACCGCCTCGATCGAGACCCGGGTCGACCTGTCCCGCACCCGGCTGGAGATGCTGCTCAAGGTCCTCGACGCCGACGGCGCCGCGAAGCGGGTCAAGGGCGGCTGGGTCGCGACCGGCCGGGAGTGGGTCTACGACACCGAGCGGCACGAGCGCGTGAACTCCGCCCGCCGGTCCGAGCAGCAGGCGATGCTCGACTACATCGCGACCACCGAGTGCCGGCTGGTGTTCCTGCGCCGCCAGCTCGACGACCCGGACCCGACGCCGTGCGGGCGCTGCGACACCTGCACCGGCACCGTCTGGTCCGACGAGGTGTCCGCCGACGGCGAGCAGGCCGCCGCCGAGCGCCTGACCCGGCCCGGGATCGAGGTCGCGCCGCGGAAGATGTGGCCGTCCGGGATGAAGGACATCGGGGTCCCGCTGTCCGGGAGGATCGGCGCGGGCGAGCAGGCCGCGTCCGGCCGGGCGATCGGGCGGCTGTCCGACATCGGGTGGGGCACCCGGCTGCGCGAGCTCGTGACCGGCGGCGACGACCCGGTGCCGGCCGACGTGCTCGACGCGCTGGTCCGGGTGCTCGCCGGGTGGGGCTGGGAACAGCGCCCGGTGGGCGTGGTCGGGATCGGCTCACGCACCCGCCCGCACCAGCTCGACCACCTCGCCCGGCGGATCGCCGAGATCGGCAGGCTGCCGCTGCTCGGCACCCTGTCCCCCGCCGGCGAGCGCCCCGCGGCGACCGAGAACTCCGCCCAGCGCCTGGCCGTGGTGTGGGAGGGGATCGACAGCGCGACCGTGCCGGACCTGTCCGGGGTGGACGGGCCGGTGCTGCTGGTCGACGACGTCGTCGACTCGGGATGGACGATGACGGTCGCCGCGCGGGCGCTGCGCCGGGCCGGGGCCCCGGAGGTGCTGCCGCTGGTGCTGGCCGTCGCCGGGTGAGACTTCCTCGCCGTACCTGTTCTCTGATACAAGGTGAGCCTCACCTCACCTGAGGAGAACGATGAGGCACCGTGGAACCACGCTGCTCGCGACGCTGCTCGGTGCGGCCCTGGTCCTGACCGGCTGCGGCGCGTCGCCCGGCGGCACCGGCACCGCCCCGGCGACGCCGTCCGACGGGGCCGCGTTCCCGGTGACCGTCCGGCACGCCTTCGGCGAGACGACGGTGCCCGCACCCCCGCAGCGGGTCGTCGCGTTGGGCATGAACGACCTGGCCGTCGCCCAGGCCGTCGACGCACCGGTCGTCGGCGCGGTCCGCAGCTCCGGCGACAGCGGTCCCGTGCTCCCCTACCTCGACCCCCTCCCGCCCGAGGTGCTGGCGATCGAGCCCGACGGGACGCTGCCGCTGGAGCAGATCGCGGCGTTCCGGCCCGACCTGGTCCTCGGGGTCTCGGCGTTCCAGGTCAGCGACCGAGCGGGCTACGAGGCGCTGTCGCGGATCGCGCCGACCGTCACCTACGCCGAGGGCCTGTACACCTCCTCCATGCAGGACGACGCCCGCCAGATCGGTCGGGCGCTGGGCCGCGGGGACGCCGTCGAGACGCTGGTCGCCGAGGCGGACCGCCGCATCGCCGAGACCCGTGACCGGCTGCCCGGGCTCGCCGGGAGGACCTACCTCTACGGGCAGGCCCGCGGGGAGATCCTGCCGATGGTGGTCGGCGAGCAGAACCAGTCCACGGTGTTCCTGCGGTCGCTGGGTCTGGAGGTGCCGGCGTCGTTCCGGGACGCGCCGGCGAGCGACGCGCTGGCCCCGGGCACGGTGGGGGTGTCCTACGAAGAGGTCGGCAGGCTGTCGGAGGCCGACCTGCTCCTGATGACCTTCGCGGGGCCGACCGACCGCGCGAGGTTCGAGGGCGACGAGCTGGTGCGCCGGGTGCGAGCGGTGCGGCAGGGCACCTACACACCGGTGACGCTGGACCAGGCCATCGCCCTGCAGGCGCCGAACGTGGTGTCGGTGGGCTGGCTGCTCGACGGGCTGCGGCCCGCACTGGAGAAGGTCGCGACGAGCTGACGAGCCCGGCTACCCGCCGGTAGGCTCGGGGTCGTGAACCCACCCGACATCGCGCTGAAGGCCATGAACGCGGGCCACCGTCTGCTGATCCGGCTGACCGGTGGGAAGGTCGGCCACTCGGCGATGGGGATGCCCGTCGTCGAGCTGACCACCCGCGGCCGGCGCTCCGGCGAGCCGCGCACGGTGCTGCTGACGGCACCGGTCCACGGTGACGGGAGCTACGTCGTCGTCGCCTCCCGGGGCGGCGACGACCGCCACCCCGCCTGGTTCCTCAACCTGCGTGCGGACCCGGACGTCGAGGTCGCCGTGCAGGGCGGGCCCCGCGTACCGATGCGCGCCCGGATCGCCGACCCGGCCGACCGCGCGACGCTCTGGCCGCAGATCGCCGGGAAGTACCGCAACTACGCCGGCTACCAGCGCAGCACCACCCGCGAGATCCCGCTGGTCCACCTGGAGCCGCGCGGCTGACCGGCCACGCATCATCAGGGCAGATGATTCCGGAGATCCGGATCATCTTCGTAGGGTCGGGGCATGTCCGGTCCTGCCGTGCCTGCGGAGGCGGTCCCCCCGCAGGCGTCGTCACTGCAGCTCTCGGTCCTCGGAGGTGTGCGGGCGAGCCGTGACGGCGACGACCTGGGGCTCGGCGGGCCGCGCCCGCGGGCCCTGCTCGCCGCGCTCGTCGTCGCCGCCGGGCGTCCGGCCACCGAGGACCTGCTCATCGACGCCGT
Organism: Pseudonocardia sp. 2-7; assembly: GCF_056341085.1. NCBI lineage: Bacteria > Bacillati > Actinomycetota > Actinomycetes > Pseudonocardiales > Pseudonocardiaceae > Pseudonocardia > Pseudonocardia sp. 2-7. The sequence continues at coordinate 1,715,994 of NZ_CP094507.1, read as the reverse complement.
CTGGGACTCCGAACCCGCCCCGGCCGCGAAGCAGGCGCTGCACACCTACGTCGCCCGGCTGCGCGGTGTCCTGGAGCCCGGCCGCTCGGCGCGCGGGGCCGCGACGGTGCTGGTCCGCGGCAGCGGCGGCTACACCTTGGCCCTCCGGCCCGAGCAGGTCGACGTGTGGGCGATGCGCGAGCTCGCCGCCCGGGGCGCGACCGCGCTGGCGCAGCGACGCCCGCACGAGGCGGTGTCCGTGCTGGACCTGGCGCTGGCCACCGGCGACGGCACCCCGTTCGGCGACCTCGCCGACCGTGCCTTCCTGGCCGCCGAGGTGGCCGCGCTGACCGAGCTGCGCGCCGGGATCCGCGAGGACCGGGCCGCCGCCGCGCTCGCCACCGGCGAGGACGTGACGCTGCTCGACGACCTGGCCGCGCTCACCGCCGAGTACCCCCTGCGCGAGCGCGCGTGGGAGCTGCGGGCGCGCTCTACCGCGCCGGGCGCCAGGCCGACGCCCTCGCCGTCCTGCGGACCGCGCGGGACCTGCTCGCCGAGGAGCTCGGCGTCGACCCGGGGCCCGGCCTCGCCGCGACCGAACGGGCGGTGCTCGCCCACGACCCGGAGCTGCTGCGCCGGGCCCCCGCCGCCGACGCCCCGGCGCCCGCCGCCGGGACCACCCGCAGGCCGCTGCCGGTGCCGTCGACGGCGCTGCTCGGCCGCGACGACGACCTCGTCCGGCTGCGCGCCGCCCTCGACGCCCACCGGCTCGTCACCGTCGTCGGCCCCGGCGGGGTGGGCAAGACCCGCGTGGCGCTGGCGCTCGCCGCCGACGCGGGCGGTCCGGTGTGGTGGGCCGAGCTCGCCGACCTCGCCCCGGGGACCTCCGGCGCGCTGCTCGCCCCGGTCGTCGCCGAGGCCGCCGGGGTGCTCACCGCCCAGGGCGCCGACCAGCTCGCCGCCGCCCTGGCCGGCGCCCCCGGCCTGCTGGTGCTCGACAACTGCGAGCACGTCCTCGACGCCGTCGCCGAGCTGCTCACCACGCTGCTGTCCGCGTGCCCCGGCGTGCGGGTGGTCGCGACCAGCCGCGAGCCCGTCGACCTGCCCGGTGAGCAGCTGCTGGAGCTCGCGCCGCTGTCCTCCGCCGCGGCCGAGCAGCTGTTCCTGGACCGCGCGTCGGCCGCGGCCCCCGGCGCGGCCCCCACCGGCGACGACCGGGCCCGCGTCGCCGAGGTCTGCGCCCGGCTCGACGGGCTCCCGCTGGCCGTCGAGCTGGCGGCCGCCCGCAGCCGCACCCTGTCGGTCGGGGAGATCGCCGACGCCCTCGACGACCGGTTCTCCCTGCTCGTGGGGGCCGGCCGGGGTACCCCCGCCCGGCACCGGAGCCTGGAGCACACCATCGCGCTGTCGGTCGACGACCTCGGCCCGGCCGACCGGCGGCTGTTCGGGGCGCTGTCGGTGTTCACCGGCGGGTTCGACGCGGCCGCGGCCGCCGCCGTCGCCGGGGTGCCGGTCCGCGACGGGCTGGCCACGCTCGTCGCGAAGTCCCTGGTCGGCGTCGACACCGGTACGCCGGGCCCCCGCCGGTTCGCGCTGCTGGAGACCCTGCGGGCCTTCGGCGACACCCTGCTCGACGACGCCGCGCGCACCGCGGCCCGCACCGCGCACCGGCGCTGGGTCCTCGACGTCGTCACCGAGGCCGACGCCGCGTGGCTCGGCCACGACGCGGCCCGCTGGTTCGGGCGGGTCCGCGCCGAGCAGCCGAACGTGCGGGCCGCGTTCGGTGCCGCGCTGGCCGACGGCGGTGCCGCCGCGGTCGACGACGCGCTGCGCCTGGCCGGGGCGATGGGCTGGTACTGGTACCGCTTCGGCCGGGTCGCCGAGGGCATCGGGTGGGCCACCGCCGCGCTGGCCGCGGCCGGGCCGGACGCCGACCCGGAGGCCGTCGGGCTGGCGCACTTCGCCTCCGGTCCCCTGCGCTACCTGGCCGGTGACCCGGCCGGTGCGGCCGCCGACGTCGCCGCCGGGCTGGAACGGATGGACCCGGCCCGGCACCCGACGAAGGTCGCCCGCGGGCTCGCGTTCCGCGCCTACCTGGCCGCGGCGGCCGACCCGGCGGCCGCGCAGGCCCTGCTGGGCGAGGCACTCGCGGTCTCGCGCGCGGCCGGGGACGGCCCCGGTGAGTCCGAGACGCTGATGGCCGCCGGGCACCTCGCGCGCCTCGGCGGGGACACGGCGACGGCGCTGGACGTGCTGCGGTCCGCGGTGGCCGTGGCGCGGCGGGCCGGGCACGGGTTCGCCGACGGGTCCTCGCGCTGGCACCTGGTGAAGACCCTGCTCGACCGCGGCGATCCGGCTGCGCTGGACGAGGCCGAGTCGCTCGTGCGGTTCCTCGGTGGCGAACCCGACGTGACGTCCTGGCTGGTCGCGGTGCACACGCTCGCGGGCGCGCTGGGACAGTCCGGCGACGGAGCGCGGGGCGCCCGGCTGCTGGGGGCGGTGTCCGCGGTCGGCGGCGAGGTCGGCTACCGGCCCGAGGAGATGGACCCGCAGGACTCCGAGCGCAACGTCGCCCTGGTCCGGGCCGCGCTCGGCGGCTCGGCGGAGCGGTACGCCACCGCGTTCACCGAGGGCGTCGCGGGTGGACGGGCGGCGATCGCCGCAGTCCTCGACGAGCTCGGTGACGGCGGCACCGTCGCCACCCGGGTGGTGGGCCGGAGCGCCTGAGCCGCGCTCCGCGGGACCGCGTGCAGGACCCTGCAAGGCCGCTGCAAGTGGATTGCCAGTGGCCCACCGCAGAGTTCGTGGTGTTCGCCCCACCGGCCGCCCGGGCCGCCGGGGCCACCACCCGAGGAGACACCATGAACGCCACCCTGCGCAGCCTCGCCCGGCTCGGCCTGGTCGCCGCGGCGACCGGCACCGTCCTGTTCGGCACCACGGCCTGCAGCCTCGCCTCCGTCCCGGCGGACAGCGTCGAGCAGCAGATCGTCAGCAAGCTGGGCGCGCAGGGCGTCTCCCTCGACAACGGGAAGGCCGACTGCGCCACCGACCTCGACGCGACCGTCGGGGCGAGCCAGACCTGCGAGTTCCACTCCGGTGGCCAGCCGGTCGGCGCGGTCGTCACCGTCACCGCCGTCGACGGGGACAACGTCTCCTTCGACATCACCACCGAGCCCCGCCCGGTGCCGAAGGCCCTGCTGCAGGACACCGTCGGCTCGCTCGTCGCGCAGAACGCCGGCGTCCCGATCGACACCACCACCTGCGACGGCGACCTCGCCCCCACCACCGGCCAGGCCGTCGGCTGCCGCGTCACCTCCGGCGAGGACTCGATCGACGTCCGCGCGACCGTGACCGAGATCCAGGGCGGTCTGGTCAACTTCGACGTCGAGCAGGTCTGAGCCGTGCGGACCGCGACCTGGCTCTCCGCACTCGCACTGGTCGTCGTCGCCGGGGCCCCGCTGACCGCCTGCTCGACCGGACCGGAACGGCAGGTGTGCGGGGTCCTGGAGGCCGACGGCGACGACTACCTGGAGGTGGACCCGGCCGCCTGCCCGGCGCCCGAGGCGGTCGTGTCACCGGCCGGGCCGCGGTGGGTGCCGGTCTCCGCGCTCGACGACGACGACCACGACCACCACCGCACGGTCGTCGCCCGGTCCCCGGGCACACCGCGGACCACCGCCGCGCGGACCCCGGCCCCCCGGGCGACCGCGGCGCCGCGGACCACGACGAAGACGACGGGTCCGAAGCGGACGACCCGGTCCCGGTGAGCACCGTGCCCCGGTCACCGCGGGCGGGCCGCCGGCGGGCCCGGGGTCCGCCGGCGGCCCGCCCGGGGACGCCGGTGGGCCGGGGCACCGGGCCACGGGCTCCGCGCCGCAGCAGCGGTGCGGGACCGTGTCGCCCCGGGCCCGGCTCCGGGCCGTGTCCCCGCGTGTCAGCCCGTGGCCGGACCCCAGCGCAGCGTCAGCCGGGTACCCGCGCCGTCCACCACCACGTCCCCCGGCCCGGCCCGGTCCACACCGGAGCCGCGCTCCGCCCCGCCACCGGGACCCGCGAGCGACGGGACGACCGCCTCGATCCGCAGGTCCGCCGCGTGCGGCCGGCCCGCGTCGACCCACCCCGCGACCAGCCCGGCCAGCCGCTCGGCGGCGAGGTCACCGTCCGGCCCGCAGGCCCGCACCGTCGCCTCCGGGTCCCCCAGCAGCACCGCGCACCCGTCGCCCGCGACCAGGCCCAGCGTCGCGCGGACGCCACCGAGGTCGAACAGCGCCGGTGCGACCCCGCCCCCGGCCGGGCCGAACAGCCGCACCACCCCCGGGTCCGCGACCGCGCACCACAGCCCGAGCCCGTCCCACAGGTCCGCCACCGTGCCCGCCGCGGCCACCGGCCGGTCGGTGCCCGCACCGGTGGTCGCGCGGGCCAGCGCCCGCGGGTCCGGGACGTCGGCGTCGTCGGAGCCGCAGGCGGGCTGCACCCGCCACCGGCCGTCCGGAAGCGCGACCTCGGCGCCCGGGTCGGCGCCCTCCCCGCGCAGCCGGACGAACGCGCAGCTGCGCACCGACCGCGAGTGCAGCCGTCCCGGGGCGGTGTGGGCGAACGCCACCGACAGCTGGCTGCCGCGCACCGTGAGCGGCAGCAGCAGCCGCCCACCGGGCGCGAGCTGGGCGACCCACTCCGGCCGGACGCCGGTGGAGCCGACGGTCAGCTCGATCCGGTCGTAGGGCGCGGCGGGCGGGTACCCGAGCGCCCCGTCCCCGACGACGACGTCGACGCCGTCGAACCCGGCGGCGTCCAGGTTCGCCCGGGCCCCGGCGACCAGGTCGTCGTCGATGTCGAGGGTGGTCACGGCCCCGTCCGGACCGACCAGCTCCGCCAGCAGCGCCGCGTTCCAGCCGGCCCCCGCACCGATCTCCAGCACCCGGTGCCCCGGCCCGGCCTCCAGCTGTTCCAGCATGATCGCGACCATCGACGGCTGGGAGACCGAGCTGACCGTCACGCCGTCGTCGACCTTGATCGGGACGGCGACGTCGTTGTAGGCCCCGCCGGGGTCGAGGGCGGGCAGGAACAGGTGGCGCGGCACCGTCTCCAGTGCCGCGCGGACCGCGGGGGTGCGCACCCGGCCGTCGCGGACCAGGGACGCGACCAGCGCGGAACGGGCGCGGTCGGCCGACATGCGGGCATTGTGCCCCTGCCGCCGTCTAGAGCAGAACGAGGTCGTCCGCGTGGACGAGCTCGCGCCGCTGCTCGGGCGGCAGCTCGCGGGTCCGTCGGCCGATCATGTGCGGCAGCTCGGTCGCGTCGTAGGAGACGACACCCCGCGCGATGGCCCGCCCACCGGGGGCGAGCAGCTCGACGACGTCGCCGGCGTCGAAGTCACCGGACACGCCGTGCACCCCGGCGGCGAGCAGCGAGCGGCGACGGCGGCGGACGGCCTCGACCGCGCCGTCGTCGAGGTCGAGGGCCCCGCGGACGTCGGCGGCGTGCCGCAGCCAGAACCGGCGGGCACCCATCCGGGTCCCCGCGGCGCGGAACACCGTGCCGACCTTCGGGCCGTCCTCGGTGGTGGCCAGGGCGTCGGCGATCCGGTCGGCGGAGGTCAGCAGCACCGGGATCCCGGCCGCCGACGCCATCGCGGCCGCCTCGACCTTGGTGGCCATGCCGCCGGTGCCCAGTCCCGACCCGGGGCGGGTGACGCTGACCCCGGCGAGCTCGGCCGGGTCGTCGACCTCGGTGATCAGCGACGTCCCAGGGTCGCGCGGGTGGCCGTCGTAGAGGCCGTCGACGTCGGAGAGCAGCACGAGCGCGTCGGCGCCGACGATGTGCGCGACGAGCGCGGCGAGCCGGTCGTTGTCGCCCACCCGGATCTCGGCGGTGGCGACGGTGTCGTTCTCGTTGACCACCGGCAGCGACCCGAGCTGCAGCAGCCGCTCGAGGGTGCGCTGGGCGTTGCGGTAGTTCGAGCGGCGGATCATGTCGTCGGCGGTGAGCAGCACCTGCCCGATGCCCTGCCCGTGCCGGGCGAACGACGCCGAGTAGGCGTGGGCGAGCAGCAGCTGCCCGACCGACGCGGCGGCCTGCTGGGTCGCCAGGTCCCGCGGCCGGCGGCGCAGCTGCAACGGCGCGAGGCCGGCCGCGATCGCCCCCGAGGAGACGAGCACGACCTGCGCACCGGCGGTGCGGCGCCCCACCAGGGCGTCGACCAGGGCGTCGAGCCGGGCCGGGTCGAGACCACCGGTCAGGCTCGTCAGTGACGACGACCCGACCTTCACCACGATCCGCTTCGCCGCACCCAGTGCGGCGCGCGTGCTCACGCGGGTCTCACTCCTCGATCTCGTGGTCCGACGAGTAGCGGGCGCCCGCGGCGAGCTCGGCGTCGGACAGGTGGTTCCGGCGCGCGACCCGGGCGCGCTTGCGCTCGGCGGCGCCGACCCGGTCGTTGCCCTCCAGCCGGATGTCGGTGCCGCGCCCGGTGAGCAGGGCGGCGACGCCGGCCGGGGTGGACGGCTCCCAGTCGAAGGTGACCTGGCCGATGGTGACCGGGCAGCCGGGGACGGCTCCGGCCTTGGCGAGCGCCTCCTCCACGCCGAGCCGGGCGAGCCGGTCGGCGAGGTAGCCGACGGCCTCGTCGTTCTCGAACGCGGTCTGGCGGATCCACCGCTCGGGGCGCTCCCCGCGCACGACGAACCCGCCGTCGAGCTCCGGGTCGGGCGTGATGGTGAAGCCGGTGTCATCGACGGCGCGCGGGCGCAGCACGACCCGGCTCGGCTCGGCCTCCGGGCGCGCGGCACGGGCCGCGGCGACCCGCTCGGCCATCGCGAAGCTCAGCTCCCGCAGCCCGGCCCGGGACGCGGTGGAGATCGCGAACACCGGCCAGCCGAAGCGCTCGGTCAGGTCCTCGCGGACCATGTCGACCAGGTCCGCGGCGTCCGGGACGTCGATCTTGTTGAGCGCGACCAGGCGCGGGCGCTGGTCGATCCGCTCCCCCAGCGCGCTGGTGCCGAGGGCCTCGGCGTAGTGCGCCAGCTCGGTCTCCAGTGCCTCGATGTCGGACACCGGGTCGCGCTCGGTCTCGAAGGTCGCGCAGTCCACGACGTGCACCAGCACCGAGCAGCGCTCGATGTGGCGCAGGAACTCCAGGCCGAGGCCGCGGCCGTCGGCGGCGCCCGGGATGAGGCCGGGGACGTCGGCGACGGTGAAGGTGTCGTCCCCCGCGCTGACCACCCCGAGCTGGGGCACGAGGGTGGTGAACGGGTAGTCGGCGATCTTCGGGCGGGCCGCGGACAGGGCCGCCACCAGCGAGGACTTGCCCGCGCTGGGGAACCCGACGAGGCCGACGTCGGCGAGGCTGCGCAGCTCCAGGGTCAGCTCGACCTCGTCGCCGGGCTCACCGAGCAGCGCGAAGCCGGGGGCCTTGCGGGCGGCGGAGGACAGCGCGGCGTTGCCGAGCCCGCCCCGTCCGCCCTCGGCGGCGACGAACCGGGTGCCGACACCGACCAGGTCGGCGACGACCTCGCCGCCGGCGTCGAGCACGACGGTGCCGTCGGGCACCCGCAGCTCCAGGTCCGGGGCGTTCGCGCCCTGCTTGAACGCGCCCTGCCCCTGGGTGCCGTTCTTCGCCTCCGCGCGGGGGCGGTGGTGGTAGTCGAGCAGGGTGTGCACACCCGCGTCGACGACGAGCACGACCGAGCCGCCCCGGCCGCCGTTGCCGCCGTCGGGGCCGCCGAGCGGCTTGAACTTCTCGCGGTGTACCGAGGCGCAGCCGTTGCCCCCGGCACCCGCGGTCGCGTGCAGCACGACGCGGTCCACGAACCGGGACATGACGGTGCTCCTGTCGTTGTCGTTCCGCGGCGGGGCCGCGGTGGGTGGTGACACGACGAACGGCGGGCCCCCCCGTTACCGGGGTGACCCGCCGTCGGCGTCGCTGTGCTGGCGGGTCGCTCAGACCTCGGCCGGCACGATGTTCACGGTCTTGCGGCCGCGCTTGGAACCGAACTCGACGGTCCCGGCGGCGAGGGCGAACAGCGTGTCGTCCTTGCCGCGCCCGACGTTGACACCCGGGTGGGTGGCGGTGCCGCGCTGACGGATGAGGATCTCGCCGGCCTTGACCGACTGGCCGCCGAACCGCTTCACACCCAGGTACTGGGCGTTGGAGTCGCGACCGTTACGGGAGCTGGACGCACCCTTCTTGTGTGCCATGACGCGGGCTCCTTACTTGCCGATCGCGGTGACCTGGACCTTCGTCAGGGGCTGACGGTGCCCCTGACGCTTGTGGTACCCGGTCTTGTTCTTGAACTTGTGGATCCGGATCTTCGGACCCTTGGTGTGCTCGACGACGGTGGCCGTCACCGCGGAGGTGAGGCCGCTGGCGTCGGTGGTCACCTGGTCGCCGTCGACGAGCAGCACGGCGGGCAGAATGATCTCGGCGCCGGGCTCACCGTCGAGCTTCTCGACGGTGACCACGTCGTCGACGGCCACCTTGTACTGCTTGCCGCCGGTCTTGACGATCGCGTACATCGCTGACGCACGACTCCTGAACATCGGGGGCGCATCTGGTGCGCTCGGGCTTTCACAGCTCGCGCCGGTCCCCGGCGCGCACACCACGGCCCCCGTGCCGAACACTGTCGTGTGCAGAGGCGTGGCTTCTGTCGGTCAAGGTTACGCGACCCCGTCGGAGTGCTCTCCGCCGGGGTCGCCGTCACCCTCCGTCCTGGGGCGGACCCGCCGGACGGGAGGCCGCCCGGCGTGGACGGCGGGTACGGGTGACGGCCGCGGCGGGCTCCGGCTGCGCGGCGACGGCCGGAGCGGCCGCCGTTCCCGCGTCGGCCGGTGCCGCCGTGGCCGCCGGCGGAGCGGACTCCTCCGGCGTCGAGGCGGTCGTGATGACCACCGCCTCACCACCGCGGACCGGGGCGCCGGCGGAGCGGCTGACCCGGCGGCGGCGCGGTGCGGGTGCGTCGGGCTCCGGGGCGGCGGGGGTCGTCCCCGCCGGCTCCGGGGCCACGTCCTGGGCAGGGGCCACGTCCTGGGCCGGTGTCGCGGCCTGCGGGGCCCCGGTGGGCTCGGCGACCACCGGGGCGGCCGGACCGGTCAGCTCACCGCGCGGCTCGGCGACGACGGTCTCGTCGTCGGCCGGGGCCGGTGCGGGTGCGGCGTCGGTGACGGTGGTGTCGGCCGTGGCCGGGACGGAGACCCCGGTGGACCCGGCGGCCGCGCCGTCGTCGCCCTTCGGGGTACTGCCCGCGGCGACGGCCGCGGCACCCGCGGCGGCGTCGACGCGCCCGGTCTCGCCGGAGCCGTCCCGGTCCTCGGCACGGTCGGCACCGTTGCGGTGCCCGGAGCCGTTGCGGTCGGGCGCGTGGCGGTCGGCGTCGTGGCGGTCGGCGTCCCCGTTGCCGGAGGCGGCGTGGCCGGACTCGCCGTTGCCGGACTCGCCGTTGCCGTTGCCACCGCGGCGACGACGGCGACGCCCGCCGCCGTCGGAGTCGCCGTTGCCGGCGTTCCCGGAGCCGGACCCGTTGCCGGATCCGCCGCCGTTGCCGTTCCCGTTGCCGGAGCCGTTCCCGTACTGCGCGCCGTTGCCGGAACGGCCGTGCTGGTGGTCCGGACCGGTGTCGGTCGAGACGATCACGCCCCGCCCGCGGCAGTGCTCGCAGGTGGTGGAGAAGTGCTCCAGCAGCCCGCCCCCGACCCGCTTGCGGGTCATCTGGACCAGGCCGAGCGAGGTCACCTCGGCGACCTGGTGGCGGGTGCGGTCCCGGGCGAGGCACTCGGTGAGGCGGCGCAGGACCAGGTCCCGGTTCGCCTCGAGCACCATGTCGATGAAGTCGACGACGATGATCCCGCCGATGTCACGCAGCCGCAGCTGGCGGACGACCTCCTCGGCCGCCTCCAGGTTGTTGCGGGTGACGGTCTCCTCGAGGTTGCCGCCGGAGCCGGTGAACTTGCCGGTGTTGACGTCGACGACGGTCATCGCCTCGGTCCGGTCGATCACCAGGGTGCCGCCCGAGGGCAGCCAGACCTTGCGGTCCAGTGCCTTGAGCAGCTGCTCGTCGATCCGGTACTCGGTGAAGACGTCGGACGGGCCGGTGTGGCGGTGCATCCGGTCGGTGAGCTCGGGCGCGACGTGCCCGACGTAGCCGGACACGGTGTCCCAGGCGTCGGCGCCGGACACGATCAGCTTCGAGAAGTCCTCGTTGAACTGGTCGCGGACGACCTTGACCAGCATGTCCGGCTCCTCGTAGAGGAGCGTCGGGGCCTTGGGCGCGCCCGGGCCGGTCTTGTTCGCCTTCTCCTTGACGACCTCCCACTGCGCCTGCAGGCGGCGGACGTCGCGCTCGAGGGCCTCGTGCGAGACACCCTCGGAGGCGGTCCGGATGATCACACCGGCGTCGGCCGGGACGATCTCCTTCAGCATCTCCTTGAGGCGCTTGCGCTCGGTGTCGGGCAGCTTGCGGGAGATCCCCGCGGCGCCGCCGGAGGGCACGTAGACCAGGAAGCGGCCGGCGAGGGAGATCTGCGTGGTCAGCCGGGCACCCTTGTGGCCGACCGGGTCCTTCGTGACCTGCACCAGCACCTGGTCGCCGGAGGACAGCGCCTGCTCGATCTTGCGCGCCTTACCGTTGAGGCCGGCGGCGTCCCAGTCGACCTCACCGGCGTAGAGCACGGCGTTGCGGCCGCGCCCGATGTCGACGAAGGCCGCCTCCATCGAGGGCAGCACGTTCTGCACGCGGCCGAGGTAGACGTTGCCGACCATCGAGCTGCCGGAGTTGCCGCCGGTGATGAAGTGCTCGACGAGGATGTCGTCCTCGAGCACGCCGATCTCGGTGCGGTCGGAGCGCTGGCGGATCACCATCTGGCGGTCGACCGACTCGCGCCGGGCCAGGAACTCCGACTCGGACAGGATCGGCGGACGGCGGCGGCCCGCGTCGCGGCCGTCCCGCCGGCGCTGGCGCTTGGCCTCGAGCCGGGTGGAGCCGCGCACGCCCTGGACCTGGTCGTCGGAGGACGACCCGGAGTCCTGGCGGGACTCGCTCCGGGCCTCGCGGACCCGGGTGACGGTGTTGGGCGGGTCGTCCTCGGAACGGTCCTCGACGTCGGACCCCCCGCGACGACGACGGCGCCGCCGGCGGCGCGAGCCGCCCGAGGACTGCTCGTCGGAGTCGTCGTCGGCGTCGTCGGAGTCCTCGGAGTCGGCCCCGGTGGAACCGGGGTCCTCGGAACCGGACTCGTCGGAGTCCTCCGAGTCGTCACCGTCCTCGCCGGAGTCCTCGCCGCCCTTGCCGCGGCCGCGGCCACGACGGCCCCGGCGGCGGCGGCGACGGTTGCCGTTCTCGTCCTCGCCGTCGTCGTCGGAGCCGTCGCCCCGGTCGTCGGCGTCGGTGGTCCCGTCGGCGTCGTCGGCGGCCGGGGTGGTGGCCCCGGTGTCCGCGGCCGGGGCCGCGGTGGTGTCGGTGTCGCGGTCCTTGCGGCGGCGGCTCTTGCGGCCGCGGCGGGGGCCGCCGTCGGTGCCGTCCTCGCCACCGGGCTGCTCGGCCGCGTCGTCGCCGGCGGGCTCGGCCGCCGCCGGAGCGGTCTGCGCGGTGCCCTGGGCGGTGGGGGCCTGGAACATCGGGACGGCGAAGACCGGCGCCAGTGCGGGCGCGGCCCCGCCCCGGGAGGCACCGGAACCGGTGTCGAACGGGTTCGCCGGGACCTCGGTGGTCGCGTCCCCGGCGTCGGCGGGGCCGATGTCGAGTACGGCCGCGGCCTCGGCGAGGGCGGCGTCCGGCGCGCCGGACGCGGGGGCGGGCTCCGCCGCGGCGGGCTCGGCACCGTCGGCGGGGTCCGGGGAGGTGGCCCCGGCCGCGTCCGTGACCGGGCGCAGCGCCGCGACGACCTGCTCGGCCGTCGCACGGGTGATGCTGGACTGGGCGCTACGGACCTCCTGGCCCAGACCGACCAGGGTCGCCAGGACATCGCGGCTCGCCGTGCCCAGCAGCTTGGCCAGGGCGTGGACCCGCATCTTCTCCGGCAGCTCGGAGAGCCCGCCGGTGCTACCGGCGGGCGCGTCGTTCACGGACATTCAGCTCCTTCGCCCCCGGGCGCCTCACGTCGGAGGCGGCCGCTCAGGGACCTTGCGCGTACGTTCCGCAGCTCGCGCGGGTTGCGCGGTACGGCACATCTGGTGTCGCTCCCCGGTCTTCGGGGATGGTGCTCGACGCCGGACCGGAGGCGGGAAGTGCCGTCCGTGTCAGGAACCGTCCGGCCGGGCCCGGGTCGCCGGGACCGCACCGAGCGGATCCACCAGGTCGCCCCCGTCGTCGAGCAGGCCCTGCGCCAACCGGGTGGCCGTCACCGGTACCGGCGGCGCCAGGTCTGCGACGACGGTGAGCGCGCCCAGTACGTCATCGGGTCGGACGGTCGGTGTCGTCAGCCGTACGACCGCCGTCAGTATCGCACAGTCGGTGACCGAACCCGGGGAACCCGCCGCCCCGGACGGGTCATGATCGGCCGGTGTGCCGTTCACCTGCGGTTCGACCGACAGAGTCACGACGGCGGCGCGCACGTCGATCTCCTTGCGCCCGGACGGGGTCACCCGGGTCACCACGACCGAGGTCTCGGCGAGGAACCGCTCGACCGCGGACCGCACCTCGGCGGGGTCGAGCCCGCGGATCTCGAGCCGCCAGCGGGCGGCGTCGATCCGGTCGGCCAGCGCGGGCGGCGTCGCGACCGCCGCCGCGACGACGTCGAGCCCGTCGGGCAGCGCCCGGTCCATGGCCTCCCGGACCAGCTCCGGGTCGACCTCGCGGGTCAGCCCCATCTCGACGTACTCGGCCTCGCTGGCCGCCCCGGTCGGGGCGGCGCCGACCCAGGACAGCCGCGGGTGCGGGCTGAAGCCGTGCGAGTGCGAGACCGGGACACCGGCCCGGCGGACCGCGCGTTCGAAGCTGCGGGCCACGTCGCGGTGCGAGAGGAACCGCAGCCGTCCGCGCTTGGCGAAGCGCAGGCGGACCCGCTGCACCGTCGGGGGTGCCGGGTTCGCCGCCGCTCCTGCCTTCACGCGCGCCATGCACCCGAGTCTAGGAGGGGTGTGCACACGGTCGGGCACACGGTCCGCGCCGATCCTCGCGGGGCGACCAGCCGCTCGGGAGGAGCACCCCACCATGACCATCGTTCCCGACCTCGGCACGCTCGGCGCGGCCCACCGCGCCGTGTGGGCCTCCGGCGACTACCCGGCCGTCGCGGCCGAACTCATACCCGGCCTGGGCGAGGTCGTCGTCGACGCGGTGACCGTCGGCCCCGGTGACCGGGTCCTCGACATCGCCGCGGGCACCGGCAACGCGGCGATCCCGGCCGCGCTGCGCGGCGCCACGGTCGTCGCCGCGGACCTGACCCCGGAGCTGCTGACCGTCGGCGCCCGGCTCGCCGCGGACCGGGGGGCCGCGCTCGAGTGGGTCGAGGCCGACGCCCAGGCGCTGCCCTTCCCCGACGCCGCGTTCGACGTCGTGCTGTCCTGCGTGGGCGTGATGTTCGCCCCGTTCCACGAGCGGGCGGCGGCCGAGCTGCTGCGGGTCTGCCGTCCGGGCGGCCGGATCGGGCTGCTCTCCTGGACACCGGGCGGGTTCGTCGGTGGGCTGCTCGCCACGCTGCGCCCGTTCGTGCCCGCCCCGCCGCCCGGCTCGGCACCGCCGGTCCGCTGGGGGGACGAGGCACACGTGGGCACGCTGCTCGGGGACGGGGTGCGGGACCTGCACACCTCACTGGGGTCCGCCCGGTTCGCGGTCACCGACTCCCCGGCCGCGTTCCGCGACTGGTGGAAGCAGCGCTACGGGCCGATCGTCACCACCTACGCCCGCATCGCCGACGCCCCGGAACGGACCGCCGAGCTGGACGCCGCGTTCCTCCACCAGCTGACCGCCGCCCGCACCGGCGACCACTGGGACTCCGAGTACCTGCTGGTCACGGCCGTTCGCCTCTGAGAGGAGGGGCCGAACGGCCGGTTCCCGCGGCCCGGCGGCGGTGTCATCCTCCCCCTGCGGGCAGGGAGGTGCCGTGTGACCGTCGTCCGGCTGCTCGGCCCGCCCCGCGCGGGCGCCGCGGAACCGGTCCGGGGCCGCAAGCCGTGGGCGCTGCTGGCGCTCGTGCTGTGCAGCAGCGGCCCGGTCCCGCGCTGCCGCGCCGTCGGGCTCCTGTTCCCCGGTGCCGAGGACCCGGGGGCCGCGCTGCGCTGGACGCTCAGCCGGGCGCGGCGGGCCACCGGGAACGCGCTACGGCTCGGTGGTGACCCGCTGCGCGTCGAGCCGGCCGAGGGGACGGTCGTCGACGTGCTCGACGTGCTGGCCGGGCGACGGCCGCGGTACTGGCCGGTCGCCGAGGCGACGCTGCCGCTGCTGGAGGGCTGCGAGCCGGACGTGCCGGAGTTCGCCGCCTGGCTGCACGGCCGCCGGCTCGACCTGTCCCGCGCCGGGCAGCGGCTGCAGGAGGTCTACTGCTCCAGCACCAGCAGCGCGTCGCCGGCGGGCCGGAACCCGGCACGCCGGTAGAACGCGGCGCTCCCCGCGGTCGGGGCGAGCATCAGCCGCCGGTACCCGCGGGCCCTGGCGTGCGCGACGACCGCCGCGAGCAGCACCCGCGGCACCCCCGCCTCGGTGAACGCGGCGAGGACGAAGGCGTTGCCGACCTGCCCGCTGCGCGTGCCACGGCCCCCGGGGCGGGGCATCTGCACGGTCTCCAGCACGTTGATCGACCCGACCGGTGTCCACCCGGCGCGGTCACTGCCCGCCTCGGCCACCCAGAACGCCCGCCGCGGCTGCTCGACCCGCCACCAGGCGGCGAACGACTCGGCGAACGACGGGTCCTCGACCGGCCGCCCGGCGCGCTCCTCCAGCCAGAGGCGGCGCAGCCGGGCGAGCGCGGCGACGTCACGCTCGTCGGCGACCCGGACCCGCAGGCGCCTCCCGCCGTACTCCCAGGAGGATCCGTCGGCGTCGGCGACGGCCGGGTCCGGGATCGAGGACAGTCCGTTCTCAGTCACCCGGGTGTGCGCCCCCGAGCGACCCCGCGGCCGAGGCCGTCGGGTTGACCACGGTCAGCGGCAGCAGGGTGGTCCCGCTGGGGCCGACCTCGATGTCGGTACCGGTGGACGGGCAGACGCCGCAGTCGAAGCACGGCGTCCAGCGGCAGTCGTCCTGCTCGCGGCCGTCGAGCGCGTCCTGCCAGTCCTCCCAGAGCCAGTCGCGCTCCAGGCCGGAGTCGAGGTGGTCCCAGGGCAGGATCTCGTCGGCGTCGCGCTCGCGGGTGGTGAACCAGTCCAGCGACACCCCCTGCGGCTCCAGGGCCTCGGCGGCGGAGTCGACCCAGCGGCGGTAGGAGAAGTGCTCGGACCAGCCGTCGAACCGGCCGCCGTCGCGCCAGACCTTCTCGATGACGGCGCCGACCCGGCGGTCGCCGCGGGCGAGCAGTCCCTCGATCAGCGAGGGCTCGCCGTCGTGGTAGCGCATGCCGATGTTGCGGCCGATCTTCCGGTCGGCGTTGACCGCCTCGCGCAGCTTGCGCAGCCGGGAGTCGACGACCTCGGGGTGGCACTGCGCGGCCCACTGGAACGGGGTGTGCGGCTTCGGGACGAACCCGCCGATGGAGATGGTGCAGCGGACGTCGTTGCGCCCCGACGCCCTCCGCCCGGCCTCGATCACCCGGTAGGCCATCCCGGCGATCTCCAGGACGTCCTCGTCGGTCTCGGTGGGCAGCCCGCACATGAAGTACAGCTTGACCTGCCGCCAGCCCTGGGAGAACGCCTCGGCGCAGGTCCGGATGAGGTCCTCCTCGGAGACCATCTTGTTGATCACGCGGCGGATGCGCTCGGAGCCGCCCTCGGGGGCGAAGGTCAGCCCCGAGCGACGGCCGTTGCGGGAGATCTCGTTGGCCAGGTCGATGTTGAACGCGTCGACCCGGGTGCTCGGCAGCGACAGCGAGGTGTTGGTGCCCTCGTAGCGGTCGGCGAGGCCCTTGGTGATCTCGGCGATCTCGGAGTGGTCGGCGCTCGACAGCGACAGCAGACCGACCTCGTCGAAGCCCGAGGCCCGCACGGCGGCGTCGACCATCTCGCCGACGCCCTGCAGCGACCGCTCCCGCACCGGGCGGGTGATCATCCCGGCCTGGCAGAACCGGCAGCCGCGGGTGCAGCCGCGGAAGATCTCGACGCTGGCCCGCTCGTGCACGGTCTCGGCCAGCGGGACCAGCGGCTTCTTCGGGTACGGCCAGTCGTCCAGCTCGATCGTGGTGCGCTTCTGCACGCTCGCGGGGACCCGCTCGTCGGCCGGGGTGACGGCGGCGATGTGACCGTCGTCGGCGTAGGTCACGTCGTAGAGGGACGGCACGTAGCAGCCCGGCGTCGACGACAGCCGCAGCAGCAGCTCCCGGCGCCCGCCCGGGCGTCCCTGCTCCTTCCAGTCCCGCACGACGTCGGTGATGTCGCCGACGACCTCCTCGCCGTCACCGAGCGCGGCGACGTCGACGAAGTCCGCGACCGGCTCCGGGTTGAACGCCGCGTGCCCACCGGCGACGACGACCGGGTGGCTCTCGTCGCGGTCCTGGGCGTGCAGCGGGATCCCCGCCAGGTCGAGCGTGGTGAGCAGGTTGGTGTATCCGAGCTCGGTGGAGAACGAGACGCCGAGGACGTCGAAGTCACCGACCGCGTGGTGGGCGTCGACGGTGAACGACGGCACCCCCGACTCGCGCATCAGGGCCTCGAGATCGGGCCAGACCGCGTAGCAGCGCTCGGCCAGTGCGTCGGCGCGCTCGTTGAGGACCTCGTACAGGATCTGGACGCCCTGGTTGGGCAGGCCGACCTCGTAGGCGTCCGGATAGAGCAGTGCCCAGCGGACGGCCGCGGAGTCCCACGGCTTGACCTGCGAGTTCCCCTCACCGCCGACGTACTGCACCGGCTTGGCGACGCGGGGCAGGATCGGCTCCAGGGCGGGGAATACGGAGGTGGGTGCCACGCTGCACCAGGGTAGCCACGTCCGTTCGGGACGAACCGGCGGGTCGCGTCCGGCCGAACGCGGGGTGTGGAACCCGAGCAGTACACCGACGTCGGCGCGGTCCGGCTGTGCCACCAGTCCGTCGGCGACCCGGCCGACCCGGTGGTGGTCCTGGTGATGGGCCTGGGTCTGTCGCTGGACTGGTGGCGCGAGGACCTCTGCACCGCCCTGGCCGGCCGCGGGTTCCGGGTGGTGCGGTTCGACAACCGCGACGTCGGCCGCTCGACGCACCTGTCCGGCCCCGGGATCTCGGCGTGGGGGTTCCTGACCCGCCGGGCCCGGCCGGTCTACACCCTGGCCGACATGGCCGACGACACCGGCGGGCTGATCGCCCGGGTCGCGCCGTCCGGGGGGCACGTGGTCGGTGCCTCGCTGGGGGCCTCGGTCGCCCAGGAGACCGCGATCCGCCACCCCGGCCTGGTCCGGTCGCTGACCTCGGTGATGGGCCGCCCCGGCGACGGCACCGGGCGGACCGCGCCGCGGATGCTGCCGGAGTTCCTGCGCCCGCCGCCCGCGGACCCGGTCGAGGGCATGGTCCGGTCGTTCCGCCGGATCGGCTCCCACGACCGGACCGCCGTGGACGACGAGGACGTCCGCGTCACGTTCCGGCGGGCGCAGGCCCGCGAGACCGGCGACGGCAGCGGGGCCGGCAGGCAGCTGGCGGCGATCGTCGCCGAGCGGGACCGCACCGCGGACCTGCGGGCGCTGACCTGCCCGGCGCTGGTGCTGCACGGGTGTGAGGACCGGGTCATCCGCCCCGACGGGGGCCGTGCGACCGCCGCGGCCGTCCCCGGCGCCGAGCTGGTGGAGGTACCGGGGATGGGCCACGACCTGCCGCGGTGGGTCTGGCCGGAGCTCGTCGAGGGGATCGTGCGGACCGCCGCCCGGGCGCACACCCGCTGAGGCACGGGTCACGGCGGACCGGCGGGCCGGGCACCTACGCTGGCGCCGACCTGCTCCCCACGCGCGTCCCCGAACTCCCAGGAGACCCCCGTGCCCGTGACCGACGCCGAGCTGCACGCCCGGTTCCGCCCGCTGTTCGAGAAGATCGCCGCCGGCGCGGTGGAGCGCGAGCTGAGCCGCAGGCTGCCCGTCGAGGAGATCGCCGCCCTGCGCGACGCCGGGTTCGGCGCGGTCCGGCTGCCGGTGGAGGCCGGCGGCGCGGGGGCCTCGCTGCGCCAGCTGTTCGCGCTGCTCGTCGAGCTGGGCGCGGCGGACTCGAACATCCCGCAGGCGCTGCGGACGCACCTGCTGTTCGCCGAGCTGTGGTCGGCCGGTGCCGCCGACGACCCGGTGCTGCGCGGTCGGCTGGAGCAGGTCGCGGCCGGCCGGCTCGTCGGCAACGCCATCTCCGAGCGCGGCGGCGTCGTGCGCAACTCCTCCACCACGGTGCTGCACCGCGACGGGGACAGGCTGCTGCTCGAGGGCGAGAAGTTCTACTGCACCGGCACGCTCTACGCCGACCTCGTCGACGTCGTCGCGCTCGACGAGGACGGCAGCCGGGTGAGCGTGCTGGTGGAGACCTCCGCGCCCGGTGTCGAGCGGATCGACGACTGGCGCGGGTTCGGGCAGAAGCTGACCGCCAGCGGCACGACCCGGTTCACCGCGGTCGAGGTCGACCCGGCCCAGGTGCGGCCCGCGCCGACCGATGCCCACCAGCCGGTCCGGCAGGGGTTCCTGCAGCTGGTGCAGCTGGCGGCGCTGGCCGGGATCGCCCGCCGCGCCGCCGACGACGCCGCCGCCTACGTCCGCGACCGGCGCCGCAACTGGCCCTACGGCAACGCCGACCTGCCCAGGGACGACCCGCTGGTGCAGCAGGTCGTCGGGAAGGTCGACGCGGCGGCGTTCACCGTCGCCGCCGTCGTCGACGCCGCGGCCGCCTCGCTGGAGCGGGCGTTGTCCGAGCCCGGCCACGGCCCGGCCGCCGAGCTCGACGTGTACCGGGCCCAGTCGACGGTGCCGCAGCTGGTGCTGGACGCGACCTCGGAGCTGTTCGAGGTCGGCGGCGCGTCCACCGTCGACGTCGACCGGGCGCTGGACCGGCACTGGCGCAACGCGCGCACCGTCGCCGTGCACAACCCGATCGTCTACAAGCAGCAGGTGGTCGGGGCCTTCGCGCTGAACGGGACGGTGCCGGTGCTGTCGCTGTCCCCGGGCGTCGCGGGCTGAGCGGGGCTCACCCGTCGGCGCGGAAGGCCCGCGTCGCCGAGCTGTTCACCACCGACGTCCGCTACACCGACCCGCTCGCCGACGTCACCGGGCGCGACGGCGTCGCCGGGTTCCTGGACGCGGCCCGGGAGAAGCTGGCCGGGTTCGAGTTCCGGCTGTACGGCGAGATCGACGCGCACCACGACCGGGCGCGGTTCCGCTGGCAGGCGGCGCCGCCGGAGGTCTTCGCGGCGGGCGCCGAGCCTCCGGTGGTCGGGTTCGACGTCATCGTGACCGACGGCGACGGCCGGATCGCGCAGGTGCACGGCTTCCTCGACGTCGTCCCCGCCCTGTGACGGGCCGGGCCGGTCAGTGGACGACCGGCCCCGACGACGGGCCGTGCGCCCAGGACGGCGGCGGGCCGGGTTCGGCCCGCCGCCGCGGGACGGCGAACGCGGCCACGGCCAGCAGCCCGGCCAGGAGCATCCCGTACTGCAGGCTCAGGAGGTAGCCGAGCCCCCGGCCCAGCACGAACGGCGCCTGCGGGTCGAACAGCGTCCACGCCGAGCCGGCCAGGAGCAGTACGGCCCCGGTCAGCGGTGCGCCCGGGGACAGGCGCGCGGCGAGCACCACCGCGCCCAGGAGCAGCCCGCCGACGAGCAGCAGGCCCGAGCCCGCGGGGACCCGGTCGAGGTCCATCCGCATCATCGACTCGTAGGCGATGCCCATCCCCGCACCGGCGACGACCAGCGCCACCGCCGTCCCGACGAGCCCGACCAGGATCCCCACCAGGTGCCGCACGACCGCCCCCTCCGCCGACCCGGACGGATCGGACGGAACGGAAGCTATCAGCGCTTCCCGTTCGGCAGGGCCAGTCGGTTGATCGTGCCCAGGACCTGCATGTACTGCTTCCACAGCGGCCCGGTCGTGTACTCCAGCCCGTACTCCCGGCACAGCTCCCGCACCTCGGGCGCGATCTCGGCGTAGCGGTTGCTGGGCAGGTCGGGGAACAGGTGGTGCTCGATCTGGAAGGACAGCTGGCCGGTCATCAGATGGAAGAACCGGCCGCCCTCGAGGTTGGCCGAGCCCAGCAGCTGACGGACGTACCACTCGCCGCGGCTCTCGTCCTCCAGCTGCTCCTCGGTGAACTGCACCGCGCCGGTCGGGAAGTGCCCGCAGAAGATGACCGCGTGCGACCAGACGTTGCGCACCAGGTTCGCGGTGAGGTTGCCCGCGAGCACCGGCAGGAAGAACGGCCCGGCCAGCGCGGGGAACGCGACGTAGTCCTTCAGGATCTGGCGCCCGGTCTTGCGGCCGATCGACTTGACCTGCTGCCACACCCGGCTCAGCGGCTTCTCCCCCGCCACGACCTTCTCGACCTCGAGGTCGTGCAGCGCGACGCCGTACTCGAAGAACAGGCTGAGCAGGAGGTTGTACAGCGGGTTGCCCAGGTAGTACGGCGTCCACCGCTGTTCCTCGGACAGCCGCAGGATCCCGTAGCCCACGTCGCGGTCCTTGCCGACGACGTTGGTGTAGGTGTGGTGCATGTAGTTGTGCGAGTGCTTCCACTCCGCCGAGGACGAGACGTTGTCCCACTCCCAGGTCGATGAGTGGATCTTCGGGTCACGCATCCAGTCCCACTGGCCGTGCATGACGTTGTGCCCGATCTCCATGTTCTCGAGGATCTTGGCGATCGAGAGCATGGCGGTCCCGGCGATCCAGGCCGGGGGCAGGACACCGGCGAACAGCAGCGCGCGGCCGCCGATCTCCAGCGCCCGCTGCTTGCGGATGACGCCGCGGATGTACTCGGCGTCCGAGGCGCCGCGCTCGGCGAGGACCCGGTCACGGATCGCGTCGAGGCGACGCCCGAGCTCCTCGATCTGCTCGGCGGTCAGGTCGGTGGTCGCGGCCACGTCCTCGCGGCGCGACGACGGCACGAGCTCCAGCACCGGGCGCTGCGGGTGCTGCTCGCGGCCGGTCTCCTCGGGGCCGGGCTCGGCGTGCGTGGGGTTCTCCAGGACGGCGGTCATGAGGACCTCCTTCGGTCGGAGCGGGTGTGTCAGGGAAGGTCGATGCGGGCGGGCCCGCACGCGGAGTTGATGCAGGTCTGGACCAGGTCGCCGGGCTCGCCGTGCGCCTCGCCGGTGCGAAGGTCGCGCACCCGGCCCTCGCGCAGCGGCAACACGCAGCCGAAGCAGATGCCCATCCGGCAGCCGCTGGGCATGAGCTTCCCGGCGGCCTCCCCCGCCTCGAGGAGGCTCTGGCCGGACTCGACGACGACGTCGTCGCCGCCGAGGTCGACGGTGCCGCCGGTGCCCTCGGTGGCGCGGGCCGGCGGGGTGAAGCGCTCGGCGGTGACGCCGTCCCAGGCATCCTCCAGGGCGTCGAGCAGGCCGTCGGGGCCGCAGGCGTACACGGCCCGGTCGGCCCGGTCGGCGACGGCGGCGTCGAGGGTCGCGGGGTCGAGCCGCCCGGAGACGGCGCTGTGACGCAGCACGACCCGCAGCGACGGGTGCCGCGCGGCGAGGCCGGCCAGCTCGGCGCGGAAGATCGTGTCCTCCGGCGTGCGGGCGCCGTGCACGAGCACGACGTCGGGCATCGTCCCGGCGCGGTCGAGCGTGCGCAGCATGCCCATCACCGGGGTGATGCCGCTGCCCGCGGTGACGAACAGCAGCTTCCCCGGGAGCGGGTCGGGCAGGACGAAACCGCCCGCCGCCTGGTCGAGCTCGACGATCGTGCCGATCGGCAGGTCGCGGACCAGGGTCGGCGACACGGCGCCGCCGTCGACCTCCTGCACGGTCACGGTGAGGTGCTCCGCGCCCTCCGGGGAGGTCAGCGAGTAGCTCCGGGTGAGCCGGACGCCGTCGACCTCGACGCCGATGCCGACGTACTGGCCGGCGCGGTGCCCGACCCAGGCGCGCCCGGGCTCGATGATCACCGAGACCGCACGGCCGGTCTCGCGGCGACGGGCGACGACCCGGCCGCGCAGCGACGTGGTCGACCAGAGCGGGTCGACCAGCGTCAGGAAGTCCTCGGGCAGCAGCGGGGTCGTGAGGGCGCTCGCGGCGGCCAGCAGGCCCCGGCGGCGCGTGGTCGTGCCAGGAGCGGATCGGAACATGACATCAACTGTGCACGGTCCTATGTCACATAGCAACCGGGTCTGTCTGGATCCTGTGTCACATGCCCGCCTGCTATTCTCCGTGTCATGGTCGAGGACCCGGAGTCGGCGGACTGGCGCACCATCGACGAGCTGGCGCGGTCCAGCGGTGTCACGGTGCGCAACATCCGCGCCTACCAGTCCCGGGGGCTGCTGCCCCCGCCGCAGGTCAAGGCCCGGACGGGCTACTACGGCCCCGGTCACGCGGCGCGTCTGGAGCTGATCCAGGACCTGCAGGACGAGGGCGTCAAGCTCGACACGATCAAGAAGCTGCTCGACACCACCGGTGGCTCCACCGAGCAGGTCGTGCAGTTCATCCGGACCGTCCGCGCGCTGTTCGCGCCCGAGGACCGGCAGATCGTGCACCTCGCCGAGCTCGCCGAACGGTACGAGAGCACCGACGTCGGCGTCGCCAAGCGCGGGGTCAAGATGGGCCTGCTGCGCGAGCTGGGCGACGACACCTACGAGGAGATCAGCCCGCGGCTGATGAACGCCGCCGCCGAGCTGACCGGTCTCGGCATCCCGATCACCCGCTCGCTCGACGTCGTGGAGCAGCTGCGCAAGCACGCCGACGCCGTCGCCCGGCTCTACGTCGACCTGTTCCTCGGCGAGATCTGGCAGCCCTTCGACGCCGAGGGCCGTCCCGACGACCAGTGGCCGCGCGTCTACGAGACGATCGAGCGGATGCGCCGTATCTCCGGCGAGGTCATGATCGCCGTGCTGGAGCTGGCCGTGGCCGAGCGGGTCGACGTCACCTTCGGCCGCGACATCGTGCGCAACGTGAAGACCACGAGCGCGGGCCCCACGGTCGCACCCGACGCCGCGGGGCCGTCCGCGGACGGGGCGGAGCCGTCCTGACCACCGGCGCCGGTCAGCGTCCGCGCAGCGCGCGGGAGACGACGGCCCGGGTGTCGGCGGGGTCGATGACGTCGTCGATCTCGAACACGGTCGCCACGCCGAGCGCCTTGCCGCGCTCGTAGTACCCGGCGACGAGCTCGTCGTAGCGGGCCCGCCGCGCGGTCTCGTCGGTGATCGCGGCCAGCTCGTCGCGGAAGCCGAGGCGGACCGCGCCCTCCAGCCCCATCCCGCCGAACTCGCCGGTGGGCCAGGCCACGGTCAGCACCGGTGCGTGCAGGTCACCGCCGGCCATCGCCATCGCGCCGAGGCCGTAGCCCTTGCGCAGGACGACCGTCACCAGCGGCACCGTCAGCCGTGCGCCGGCGACGAACATCGCCCCGAACCGGCGGACGGTCGCGGTGCGCTCGGCGTCCGGGCCGACCATGAACCCCGGGGTGTCGCACAGCGACACGACCGGCAGCCCGCGGGCCTGGCACAGCGTCAGGAACGCGGTGGCCTTGTCCGCGGCGTCGCCGTCGATCGCGCCACCGAGGTGCTCGGGGTCGTTGGCGATCACGCCGACGGCGCGGCCGTCGAGCCGGGCCAGTGCGGTGACCATCCCCGCGCCGAACCCGCCGCGCAGCTCGACGACGGAACCGGTGTCGCACAGGGTGTCGACGACGCGGCGGACGTCGTAGGCGCGCAGCCGGTTCTCCGGGACGAGGTGGCGCAGCAGCCGCTGGTCGGCGTGCCCGCCGGCCACCGGGTCCCCGGCGACGTGACGCAGGTACCGGCGGGCCGCGGCGGCCGCGGCCCGGTCGTCGGGCACGAGCAGGTCGACCACGCCGTTCGCCCACTGCACCGGCATCGGTCCGACGTCACCGGGTGCGACGACGCCGAGCCCGCCGCCCTCGATCATCGCCGGGCCGCCCATGCCCAGGCTGCTGCCCTCGGTCGCGACGATCAGCTCGCAGGCCCCGGCGAGGGCCGCGTTGCCGGCGAAGCAGTAGCCGGCGACGACCGCGACGGTCGGGACCCGGTCGCGCAGGCGGGCGAACAGCCGGAAGGTCGGCACGTCGAGCTGGGTGACGGCGGAGGTGTCGGTGTCCCCCGGCCGGCCGCCGCCGCCTTCGGCGAACACGACGACCGGCAGCCGGTCGCGCTCGGCGAGCTCGAGGAGCCGGTCGGTCTTGCGGTGGTTGAGCACGCCCTGGGTGCCGGCGAGCACGGTGTAGTCGTAGGCCAGCACGGCGACCGGGCGTCCGCCGACGGTCCCGGTGCCGGTGACGATGCCGTCGGCGGGGGTGCGGGCGACGAGCTCGGCGGTGCTGCGCCGGGCCCGCTGCGCCGCCAGGGTCAGCGCGCCGTACTCGACGAGGCTGTCGGGGTCGAGCAGGTCGGCGACGTTCTCCCGGGCGGTGCGCCGCCCCGCCGACCGCTGGCGTGCGACGGCGGCAGGCCGGCCGGCGTCGAGCCCGCCGTGGCGGCGGTCGCGGACCTCGGCCAGGTCGGGCCGGATCCGGTCGGGGTCGACGCCCTCGCCACGGCCGGGGACGTCCGCGGCGTCGGCGTCGGCGAGGACGGCGAGCAGCTCCCCCGCCTCGACCGCGTCCCCGACGGCGACGACGACCGTCTCCACCCGGGCCGGCCGCTCCGCGGTGACCGGGTGCTCCATCTTCATCGACTCGAGGACGACGACCTCGCCGCCCGCGGCGACGACCTGCCCGGCCGGGGTGGGCAGCGCCACGACGACGCCGGGCCGGGACGCGCGCACGGCGGTCCGGTCCGCGGGGACCTCGACCGCCGGGCCCGGCGCCGATCCGTTCCCGGCGGCGTCACCGGCCGCGGGCGCACCGGGCGCCGGCGCACCGGGTGCGGGCAGCACGGTCTCGCGGGGCGTCGCGGACAGCTCGGCCAGGTGCCGGTCGACGAAGGTGGTGTCCAGGGTCCCGTCGACCAGCTCGGGGCGGGCGAGGACGGCCTGCAGCAGCCCCAGGGTGACCGCGACGCCGGCCACGTCGAACCCGGCGAGGGCACGCCGGGTGGCGGCGGCCGCGGCCTCCGGCGTCGCCCCGCGGGCGACGACCTTGGCCAGCAGCGGATCGTAGCGCGGCCCGACCCGGTACCCGGCGTAGCCGTGGGTGTCGACGCGGACCCCGCGCCCGGCGGGCGGCTGGAAGCGGGTCAGGGTCCCGGCGGCCGGGACGAGGGTCCCGTCCTGCCCGACGGTCTCGGTCGTCACCCGGGCCTGCACCGCGGCCCCGCGCGGCGCGGGCGGGGCGACGAGGCCGAGGTCGGCGAGCCGGGCGCCGTAGGCGACCCGCAGCCCCAGCTCGACGAGGTCGAGGCCGGTGGTCTCCTCGGTGACGGTGTGCTCGACCTGGATCCGCGGGTTGACCTCCAGGAAAGCGATCTCCTGCCCGGCGAGCAGGAACTCGACGGTGGCGAGGCCGCGGTAGCCGTCGCACAGGCGCAGCGCGGCCTCGTGCAGCCGTGTGCGCACCGGGGCGGGCACGGCGGGGGCGGGCGCGATCTCGACGAGCTTCTGCCGGCGGCGCTGCGCGGAGCAGTCCCGGTCCCCCAGCACGACGGCGCCGGTGCCGTCACCGAGGACCTGCACCTCGACGTGCCGGGCGGCCGGCAGGAGGCGTTCGACCTGCACCGCACCGTCGCCGAACGCGGCGAGCGCCTCGGACGAGCAGCGGGCGACGGCGTCGTCGAGGTCGGCCGGGTCGGTGACCGGGCGCATCCCGCGCCCGCCGCCGCCGGAGCGGACCTTGACCATGACGGCGCCGCCGGGGCCGAGGCGGGACAGCAGCGCGGCGCCGTCGGCGGGTTCGACGGCCTCCAGCACCGGTACGCCGAGCGCGCCCGCGTGGTCGCGGGCGGCGGCCTTGTCCCCGAACAGCTCCAGCGTCCGCGGCGACGGCCCGACGAACACCACGCCGGCGTCCGCGCAGGCCCGGGCCAGCGCCGGGCTCTCGGAGGCGAACCCGTAGCCGGGGTGCAGCGCACCGGCCCCGCCGTCGACGGCGGCCCGCACCAGCGCATCGACGTCGAGGTAGGCGGCGGCGCCGGTGCCGGGCAGCGCGACGGCGGCGTCGGCGCGGGCGACGTGCGCGCAGGCGGCGTCGTCGGCCGCGTGCACGGCGACCGTGCGCACGCCCAGCGCCGACGCCGTCTCCATGATCCGGACCGCGATCTCGGCGCGGTTGGCGACGAGCAGCGCCCCGGGGAGCGTAGGACTCAGGACAGCAGGCCCGCGGCCCGCAGCGCGGCGCGGACGTCCTCGTGGTGCCACTCGTCCAGCGGCACCAGCGGCAGCCGGATCCCGCCGGGCATGAGCCCCAGCTCGGCCAGCGCCCACTTCACCGGGATCGGGTTCGGCTCGGAGAACAGCGCCGCGTGCAGGCCCGCGAGGTCGGCGTCGAGCGCGGAGGCGGTCTCGGCGTCACCGGCGACGGCGGCCTTGCACATCCGGGCCATCGTCTCGGGGGCGACGTTCGCCGTCACCGAGATGTCGCCGTGGAACCCGGCGAGCATCGACGCGCGGGCGGTGCCGTCGTCACCGGAGTACAGCGCGAAGTCGTCCAGGCCCAGCGCGACGAGCTCGCGGACCCGGTCCAGGTCGCCCTTGGCCTCCTTGAGACCGACGATGTTCGGGATCTCCGCCAGCCGGGCCACCGTCGACGGCAGCATGTCGCAGGCCGTGCGGCCCGGGACGTTGTAGAGGTACTGCGGGATGTCGACGGTCTCGGCGATCCGCTTGAAGTGCTGGTAGAGGCCCTCCTGCGGGGGCTTGTTGTAGTACGGCGTCACGAGCAGCGCGCCGTCGGCGCCGGCCGCCCGCGCGGCGCGGGTCAGGTGGATCGCCTCGTCGGTGGAGTTCGCCCCGGTGCCGGCGATGACCGGGACCCGGCCGTTCGCGACCTCGATGGTGCGCCGCATGACCTCGGTGTGCTCGAGCACCGACAGCGTGGACGACTCGCCGGTCGTGCCGACCGAGACGATCGCCGCGGTGCCCGCGTCGACCTGCCGCTCGACGAGCTCGCCGAGGGCCGTGTGGTCGACCTCGCCGCTGTCGTGCATCGGGGTCACGATCGCGACGATGCTTCCGGTGATCATGCCGGGCCTCCCTGGTACCGCTGCTCCTGCCGGTGCGACCGTAGCAAGCGGGACCGACGTCCCGGTGCGGGTTTCCTCTCAGCCGCCGGCTCAGCCCAGGGCCAGCCGGGCGGGCTGGACCGACCGCGTGATCCGGCGCACCGCCTGCACCGCGATCGCCCCGGCCGCGACCGTCGCGACCAGGGTGACGGCGATCGGCCGGTCGCCCGCCACGATGCCGATCAGCGCCCAGCACAGCGCTCCGGCGAAGCCCGCGAACCCGGCGGTGGAACCGACGACCGACAGCACGACCGCGGTGAGGATCACGAGCAGCAGGATGGCCGCGACCTGCGGGAGCACCCCGTCGGACGGCAGCCCGACCGCGACGCCGGCCGCCATCAGACCCAGCACCAGCGCGGCCGAGGCCCAGCCGAGGTAGATGGCCAGCGGCAGCCGCATCGCCAGCCGTTCCGCCCAGCCGTCGGCGACGCCGCGGGACAGCCGGCCGTAGACGACACCGAGCGCGACGACGAGCAGGACCAGCAGCACCTCGGCGGTGACCACCCAGCGGTTCGAGAAGGCCGCGATCCACAGCGGGTTGAGCACGGCGGTCGCCGCGACCCACCAGCCGACGCGGCGGTGCACCTCGCGGCCGCGCTGGCCGGGCAGCAGGGCGTAGCCGGCGTAGACCAGCACGCCCAGGTAGATCAGCCCCCAGATCGAGAACGCCCAGCCCGCGGCCAGCAGCGGGGTGTCGTAGTCGCGCGCGACGGCGCCGATCCCCGACCCCCCGAACGCCGACACGAGCACCTGCAGGATCGCCAGGACCGCCACGACGACTCCACGGACCAGGTCCGCGGTCGTCGGGCGCGGGGTGAGCACGGTCATGGCCCACATGGTGGACCGCGGGGACGGCCTCTGCCATCCGGCCGTCGGGGGGAATCGATCTTCCCGCGGGCCGGGGGTCAGCCGAGCGGCAGGAAGAACAGGTGGACGTCGCGCGCGTCCTCCGGGGAGAGCAGCACCCC
Source organism: Pseudonocardia sp. 2-7 (assembly GCF_056341085.1). NCBI lineage: Bacteria > Bacillati > Actinomycetota > Actinomycetes > Pseudonocardiales > Pseudonocardiaceae > Pseudonocardia > Pseudonocardia sp. 2-7. The sequence continues at coordinate 1,687,723 of NZ_CP094507.1, read as the reverse complement.
GCCGGGCAGCCTGCCGTACTCGACGAAGCCACGGGCGGCGTAGAACGCGGGCAGCGGGGTGCCGCCGCGGGCGCCGAGGGTCAGCATCGCCAGGCCCGTCTCCCGGGCGTGGGTGACGGCGGCGTCGAGCAGGACCGTACCGAGACCACGTCCCTGCAGGTCCGGGTGCACCATGAGGCGCTGCACGTCCGCGCGGTGCGCGGCGATGCCGGTGCCCGGGACCAGGAAGACCGTGCCCAGCGGCGCGGTGTCCTCCCCCAGCACGAACATCAGGGACGCGCCGGACCGGGCGGCGTCGACGGTCTCGACCGCCAGCGCGCGGACCTCGTCCGGGTCGGCGCCGGGCACGAAGTCCACGGCGCCGCCGGCCTCGGTCACGGCGATCCAGAGATCACCGAGCGCGGCGGCGGCGCCGGGGCGGGGGTCGACGACCCGGCGGACGGCCGGGACGCCTGCGGTCACAGGTTCGGGAACCAGAGCTTGATCTCCCGGTCGGCCGACTCCGGGGAGTCCGAGCCGTGCACCAGGTTGGAACCGGTCTCCAGGGCGAGGTCGCCACGGATGCTGCCGGGGGTGGCCTTCTCCACCGGGTCGGTGCCGCCGGCGATCTGCCGCCAGGCGGCGATGGCGCGGGGGCCCTCGACGACCGCGGCCAGGACCGGGCCGGAGGTGATGAACGACAGCAGCTCCTCGAAGAAGGGCTTGCCGTCGTGCTCGGCGTAGTGCTGGGCGGCCAGCTCACGGTCCACCGTGCGCAGGTCGAGGGCCACCAGGCCGAGGCCCTTGCGCTCGATGCGCGAGACGACCTCACCGACGAGCTTGCGCGCGACGCCGTCGGGCTTGACCAGGACGAGAGTGCGTTCAGTCACGCGCGACAGGGTAGCGACGACCCACCGGGGGTCCGGCACCCACCGTCACGAGTGCGCCCGGACCGCCGTGTGTCAGTCCTGCTGCTGCGACGGCAGCGTCCCCGCCGCCATCCGGCGGGCCACCTCGCGCCGCATCCAGACCAGGACCGCCCACACGAGGATGAACACCACCGCGACCACGACCAGCGAGGACAGGAACACCAGCGCCGCGACGAGCAGCGCCCCCTGCAGCACCAGTGCCGCGGTGAGCCCCCACGGCCGCCGCTGCACCCCGGACGCCAGGATCATGGCGACGGCGATGCCCGCCACCACCCCGAAGCCGAGCGCGGTCGACCCGGTGCCGAAGCGCGGGAGCACCAGCAGCGCCAGGAGGACGACGATCGCCTCCAGGATCAGCGTCGCGGCGAACACGCCGCGGGCACCCTTCATGGGGTCGGTGGGCGGCGGCCGCACACCCTCGGGCACACCCGGCACGTCGCTCACTCCGGTACCTTCCCGAACAGCGCCCGCGCCTCGCCGACGGTGACGACCGACCCGGTGACGACGACGCCGACCCCGGACCCGCCCGCCTCCTCGGCGATCTCACGGGCCTGCTCGACGGCCTCGGCCAGCGACGGCTCGACACTGACCCGCTCGGAGCCGAACACCTCGGCGGCGAGCGCGCCGAGCTCGTCGGGGTCCATCGCGCGGGGCGAGGAGTTGGTGGTGACGACGACCTCGTGCAGCGCCGGCTGCAGCCCCTCCAGGATGCCGCGGGCGTCCTTGCCCTGCAGCACCCCGATCACGCCGACGAGCCGGGTGAAGCGGAACTCCGAGCCCAGCGCGCCCGCGAGCGCGGTGGCGCCGGCCGGGTTGTGCGCGGCGTCGAGCAGCACGGTCGGCCGGTCCGGCCCGCCCTCGACGGGCTCGAGCCGCCCGGGTGAGCGGACCGAGGCGAACGCGGCGCGGACCGCGTCGGGGTCGAGGGGCTGCGCGGTACCGGCGCCGACGAGTGCCTCGGCCGCGGCCAGTGCGACCGCCGCGTTCGACGCCTGGTGCTCGCCGTGCAGCGGCAGGAAGATCTCGTCGTAGCGGCCGGACAGACCCTGCAGCTCCAGGCGCTGCCCGCCGACGGCGAGCTCCCGCTCCACGACGCCGAACTCGGCGCCCTCCCGGGCGACCTGTGCGCCGACCTCGGCGCAGCGCTCCAGGAGGACCTCGGCGACCCGCTTGTCCTGGGCCGCGAGGACGGCGACCGACCCCTCCTTGATGATCCCGGCCTTCTCGCGGGCGATGTCGGTGATGTCGTCGCCGAGGTACTCGGCGTGGTCGAGCCCGACCGGCAGGACCACCGCCACGTTCCCGTCGGCGACGTTCGTGGCGTCCCAGCGCCCGCCGAGCCCGACCTCGACGACCGCGGCCTCGACCGGGGCGTCGGAGAACGCCGCGAAGGCCATCGCGGTGAGCACCTCGAACTTGCTCAGCGCGGGCGCGTCGCCGCGCTCGGCGTCGACGAGCTCGACCAGCGGCTCGACCTCGCGGTAGGCCGCGACGTAGCGCTCGGGGGTGACCGGGCGGTTGTCCAGGTTGATCCGCTCGGTGGCGCGCTGCAGGTGCGGGCTGGTGTAGCGCCCGGTCCGCAGCCCGATCTCGGTGAGCAGCGCGTCGACCATCCGGGAGGTGGAGGTCTTGCCGTTGGTGCCGGTCAGGTGCACGACCGGGTAGCCGCGCTGCGGGTCGCCCAGCGCGTCGCACAGCGCCTGCATGCGCTCCAGCGACGGCTCCATCACCGACTCCGGCCAGCGCCGGTCCAGCGCCGCGTCGACGGCGAGGAACTCGGCGTAGCCGGTCACCGTGGACTGGGCCGGGACGACGTCGGGGTCTCCCCCGCCGCGGATCTCGTCCAGGACGGCCGCGATCAGGGCCTCCTGGGTGTCCTCCGGTGCCGCGGCGGACGCCTCGGGGTCCTCGGAGCGGTCCTCGCCACCGGGCTCGTCGTCCTGCTGCTGCTCGGCGTCGCCGCCGGACGGCTCAGCGTCGGGCGAGTCGCCGAACCCGCCCTCGGCCCACCGGTCGCCGCCGTAGGTCGGCGAGTCGGCCTCGGTGAAGTCGTCGAACTCGTCGTACTCCTTCGCCACGGCGGGATCAGGCCTCCGGGAGCGCGGCGAGCCGCGCGGTGATGCGGTCGATGTCGGCGACGGCGGTCGCGTGCCGGGCACGGATCCCGTCGACGACCTCGGCCGGTGCCTTCTCGGTGAACTTGGGGTTGGTCAGCTTCTTGTCCGCCTGGTCGCGCTCCTTCTCGGCGACGGCGAGGTCCTTGCCGAGCCGGGCCCGCTCGGCGGCGACGTCGATCGCCCCCGAGGTGTCCAGCTCGACGGTGACCGGACCGCCGGAGGTGGCGACCTCGAAGCTCGCGGTGGCGGCGAAGTCGTCACCGGCCGGGTCGAGCCGGTTGAGGAAGCGCAGCGCGCGCTCGTGCGCGGCCAGCCCGGCGGCGTCGAGGCCGGTGAGGCGGGCGGCGACGGCCTTGCGGTCGGGCAGCCCCTGCTCGGTGCGGAACCGGCGGACCTCGGTGATGACCTTCTGCGCGTCGGTGACCCGGGCCGTGGCGGCCGCGTCGACCGGCGCGCCGGTGCCCTCGGCCGTCGGCCAGGCCGCGGTCACGACGGTCTCGCCGCCGGTCAGCGCGGTCCACAGCGCCTCGGTGACGAACGGCGCGATCGGGTGCAGCATCCGCAGCAGCGCGTCGAGGACGTGCCCGAGGACGGCCCGGGTGCCCGGCTCGGTGGCCGGGTCGTCGAGCTGGGTCTTGCAGAGCTCGACGTACCAGTCGGCCAGCTCGTCCCAGGCGAAGTGGTAGAGCCCCTCGGTCGCCTTGGCGAACTGGTAGCCGTCGAGCAGCTCGTCGGTCTGCGCGCGGACCTCCGCGAGCCGGCCCAGGATCCAGCGGTCGGCGTCGGTCCGGTCGGCGTGCGCGGGCAGCGGCAGGCTCGCGTCCGCGCCCTTGGCCAGGGCGAACCGGGTGATGTTCCAGAGCTTCGTGGTGAAGTTCCGGGACCCGGCGACCCACTCCTCCGACAGCGACATGTCGGTGCCGGGGTTGGAGCCGCGGGCGATGGTGAACCGGAGCGCGTCCGCGCCGTAGGAGTCGATCAGCGCCAGCGGGTCGATGACGTTGCCCTTGGACTTCGACATCTTCTTGCCGTGCTCGTCGCGGATGAGCCCGTGCAGGTAGACGTCGCGGAACGGGGCCTTCCCCATCACGTAGGTCCCGAACATCATCATCCGGACGACCCAGAAGAACAGGATGTCGTAGCCGGTGACCAGGACCGAGTTCGGGTAGTAGCGCTCCAGGTCCGGGGTCTCGTCCGGCCAGCCGAGCGTGGAGAACGGCCACAGCCCGGAGGAGAACCACGTGTCGAGGACGTCGGGGTCCTGACGCCAGCCCTCGCCCGACGGCGGCTGCTCGTCCGGTCCGACGCAGACGACCTCGCCGGCCGGGCCGTACCAGACCGGGATGCGGTGCCCCCACCAGAGCTGACGGCTGATGGTCCAGTCGTGCATGTTGTCGACCCAGTCGAAGTACCGCTTGGCCTGCTCCTTCGGGTGCAGGACGGTCTCGCCGGAGCGGACGGCGTCGCCCGCGGACCGGGCGAGCGGCTCGACCTTGACGAACCACTGCAGGCTCAGCCGCGGCTCGATCGGGACGCCGGTGCGCGAGTCGTGCCCGACCGAGTGCAGGTAGGGGCGCTTCTCGGCGACGATCCGGCCCTGCGCGCGCAGCTCCTCGCGGATCGCGACGCGCGCCTCGAAGCGGTCCATGCCGTCGAAGCGGGTGCCGGTCCCGGCGATGGTGCCGGCCTCGTCCATGATCGTCGGCATCGGCAGGTCGTGGCGGCGGCCCAGCTCGAAGTCGTTCGGGTCGTGCGCCGGGGTGATCTTGACGGCGCCCGAGCCGAACTCGGGGTCGACGTAGTCGTCGGCGACGACCGGGATCCGCCGGCCGGTGATCGGCATCTCGATCTCGGTGCCGACCAGGTGCGCGTAGCGCTCGTCGTCGGGGTGGACGGCGACCGCGGTGTCACCGAGCATCGTCTCGACCCGGGTGGTCGCGACGACGAGCGAGGCGTCCCCGTCGCCGTAGCGCATCGAGACCAGCTCGCCCTCGGTCTCGATGTGGTCGACCTCGATGTCGGAGATCGCCGAGCGCAGCGCCGGGGACCAGTTGACCAGGCGCTCGGCCCGGTAGATCAGTCCGTCGTCGAACATCTTCTTGAAGACGGTGGCGACGGCGCGGGACAGGCCCTCGTCGAGGGTGAAGCGCTCGCGGGACCAGTCGACGCCGTCGCCCAGGCGCTCCATCTGCCCGAGGATCGAGCCGCCGGACTCGGCCTTCCACTGCCAGACCTTCTCGACGAACGCCGCACGGCCGATCGCGTGCCGGTCCGGCTCGCCCGCGGCCGCCATCCGCCGCTCGACGACCGACTGGGTCGCGATGCCGGCGTGGTCCATCCCGGGCAGCCACAGCGCGTCACGGCCCTGCATGCGGGCGCGCCGGGTCAGCACGTCGATGAGCGTGTGGTCCATCGCGTGGCCCAGGTGCAGGCTGCCGGTGACGTTCGGCGGCGGGATGACGATGCAGAACGGGTCCTTGTCCGACGACGGGTCGGCCCGGAAGTACCCGGCGTCGACCCAGCGGCGGTACATGTCGCCCTCTACCTCGCCCGGGGTCCACTTGGCGGGCAGGTCGGCGGTACGCGCTGGCAGGGTCTCGGTCACATGTCAAGTCTACGAGTCGACACCGACACGTTTCCCGGCCCCCGGACCCGCGCGCTCAGGACCGGAAGTGCGCCTTGGGGATGACCCCGTGCACCCCGACGGTCCGGTCCACCACCTGCGAGACCGCGAAGTCCGCCGCCGCGGAGAGGTAGGCGTAGGCCGTCGCCCGGTCCATGCCCCGGTCCTCCTGCAGGAAGTCGAGCGCGTTGACCACGGCCCGGCGCATCGCGACGTCCAGGTCGCCCTGCTGCCCGCCGATGCTCCCGTCCGGGTCGGAGAGCCCGATGGGCACCCAGGCGTCCGGGGTCTCGCCGAACGGGTAGCCGAAGGCCACCGACGGCGCCGTGCCCTCCCCCGGCCGGCACACGGTGAGCCGGAACGTGGCGCGCAGCGAGCCCTCCAGCGCGGTCAGGGCGACCTCCCCGTCGCCCATCGCCAGGTGCGGGTCGCCGACGTGGAACAGCGCCCCCTCCGCGCGGACCGGCAGGTAGAACGCCGAGTCCGGGCCGAGCAGCCGGATGTCGATGTTGCCGCCGCCCAGGGTCGGCGGGATCGAGTTCAGCTCCGGGGCGTTCTCGGCGTCGGCCGCGGCGTGGGCCACCCCCATGGTGCCCATGAACGGGCGCAGCGGGAACGACGCCTCCTGGCCCTCGCCGAACGCCAGGTAGGCCTCGGGGCCGTCCGCCCCGTCGCGGACCGGGGTGAACACCGAGACGTTGCCGTAGCGCGCGGGGTCGCCGGTGGCGCGACCGTCGGTGGCCGGCGGCGGCATGACCTCGTCGAGGACGATCCCGGCGGGCGGCGCGCCGGACGCGGTGCGCCCGAGTGCCCCCTTCCCGTGCCTGCTGGAGACGACGCCGTACGGCACCCGGGGCACCGCGGACAGGGTCTCGACCTTCAGGACGTCGAGGGGGCGCGCCCCCTCGACGAACACCGGCCCGGTGATGACGTGCGGGCCGTCGGCGTCGAAGTCGCGCGGCGTGCGCCGGTAGTCCCGGGCGACCGCGACGGCGTCGGAGAGCACACCGTCGGCCGCCACCCCGTGCCGCCCGAACCAGGCGACCGGGTCCCGGCCCTGGTCCTCCAGGATGCCCTCGTGGGAGACGGTGTCGATGGTGACCGTCTGCCCCGACCGCATCGTCAGCACCGGCGCGGCCCCGATCGCCGGGACGTAGCCCCAGCGCACGTCGGCCGGGTCGGACCCGAGGTAGTGGTCGCCGGGGATGTCGCCCGCACCGGGCTGCAGCGGACCGTCCGGCAGCGCCGCCGCGGCGGGCCCGGGGGCGGCGGCGGACGTGCCGCAGCCGGCCAGCCCTCCGGCCGCGGTGACGGCGGCGGCCGCGCGGAGGAAGTCGCGCCGGCCGAGCGCGGCGAGCAGCGGGCGGGGATCGGGGGGAGCCATGTCCCCACCCTCACCCGCGTCCGTTACGTCCGGATCACCGCTCGTTTACGCCCGGCCCGCGGGCAGCAGCAGGCACCACGGCCGCGGCCACCCCAGCACCCCGCCGACGGCCGCCGGGTCGCCCCGCCGGAGCGACGCCGGGTCGAACGCCCGCACCCGGCCGGAGCCGGGCTCGTAGACGCGCCACCGGCCGTCGGCGTCGACGCCCAGGACCAGCACCCAGTGCCGCGGCAGCCACCGGGACCCGACCAGCAGCGGAACCGGGCCGACGGCGGCGGGCACCGCGGCGAGCGCGTCGCGGGTCGCCGGGCGGATCCGGAACGGTCCCGCGGCGGGTGCGTGCCGGCGCAGCCACGCCCGCATCCCCCACGGCGTCGTCCCCAGGGCGCGCGGCCAGAGCCGGTTGGCCTGGCGGTGCGCGGTCCGCTGGGCGGCGGCGAACCGGTCCGCCACCACGCCGGGCCACCCCGAGCCGGCCAGCACCGCGGTCACCACCAGCACCGAGGGTCCGCACGTGACACCGTCGACCTGGCGGCCGAGCAGGGTGCCGGGTGTGAGCTCGTCCATGGCGGACACCCTCCCCCGGCGGCGCGCGGCGCGGCACCCCCGGGCGGGTCCGTGGGACCGCCGGGCGGCGGCTACGGCTGCCTGCCGGCACGGCCCGGCGGTGGGCGCGTGTGGTCACGGCCGGTCCGGGCGGACACGACCCGGTGTCGCCCGGGTGGTCGGGCGGGTTCCCGGCCTAGGCTCGGCGACATGCCCGTTCTCTCACCCGAGGTCGTCGAGTTCCTGAACCACGGCACCCGTACCGGAATGCTCGGCTGGACGGCGAAGGACGGGCGCCCGCTCGTCGCGCCGGTCTGGTTCCTCGTCGAGGACGACACGATCGTCTTCGACACCGGGGCGGACACCGCGAAGGGACGGGCGATCGTCCGCGACCCGCGGGTCGTGCTCACCGCCGACCTGCCCGCACCGCCGTACGCCTTCGTGCAGGTGCAGGGTGTCGCCGAGATCAGCACGGACCCCGACGAGCTCCTGCGCACCGCGACCGCGCTCGGAGGCCGCTACATGGGCGCCGACCGGGCCGAGGAGTTCGGCCGGCGCAACGGCGTGCCCGGCGAGCTCGTCGTCCGGATCCGCCCGACGAAGGTGGTCGCCCACCTCGACATGACGGCGTGATCGGTTGACCTGAAGTCCGGTTCACCGTCCACCGTCGCGGCGGGCGATGAGTTCGGCCGTCGGCGTCGGTCCATCACCCCGAGAGGACGGTGGACCATGGCGCAGCTCGACCTCCGGCACGGCACGCAACGGGTCTTCGCGCACCTGCTGGTGAGCACCCTGGTCGTGTCGGTCGTGAACTTCACGGTGTGGTTCGCCGTGACGTTCTGGGTGTTCCTGGAGACGGGGTCGGTCGCGGCGACCGGCATCATCGCCGGGATCTTCCTGGTGGCGACGGCGCTGACCGGGATCCCGTTCGGCGGGGTCGTGGACCGGTTCGGCAAGCGCGCGGTCATGCAGGTCTCGGCGGCGGTGTCCGCCGTGGTCTACGCGCTGTGTCTGGCCCTGCTGCTGCTCGCCCCCGACGGGGCGTTCCGCGACCCGACGGGCCCGTTGCTGTGGACGCTGGTCGTCGCGCTGATGCTGGGGGTGATCGCCGGGAACCTGCGCACGATCGCGCTCCCGACCCTGGTCACCCTGCTCGTCCCGGCCGCGGTCCGGGACCGCGCCAACGGACTGGTCGGGACCGCGACCGGGGTGAGCTTCCTGGTCACCTCGGTCGCGTCCGGGCTGCTCGTCGCGGTGGACGGGATGCGGTCGGTGCTCGTCGCCGCCCTCGTCGTGCTGGTCGTGTCGCTGGTGCACCTGTCACGGGTCCGGATCCCGGCCGCGCCCGCAGCGGCCGGCCCGGCCGTCCCCGTGACCGTCGAGGAGCGGGGCGGCCTCGACCTGCGCGGCACCGTCCGGCTCGTCGCGGGTGTGCCGGGGCTGCCCGCACTGATCGTGTTCTCCTGTGTGAACAACCTGCTCGGCGGGGCGTTCATGGCGCTGATGGACCCCTACGGCCTGTCGATGATGTCGGTCGCGGCCTGGGGGCTGCTGTGGGGCGTGCTGTCCGCCGGGGTGATCGTCGGCGGGCTCCTCGTCGCCCGGATCGGGCTGGGCAGCCGCCCGGTCCGGTCGTTGCTGCTGGTCAACGCCGTGCTCTGGGCCTCGACGATGCTGTTCCCGCTGCAGGCCTCGATCCTGCTGCTCACGCTCGGCATGGCGGTGTTCATGCTGCTCATGCCGTTCGCCGAGGCCGCCGAGCAGACCGTGCTGCAGCGGGTCGTGCCCTACGGGCGGCAGGGCCGGGTCTTCGGGTTCGCGCAGAGCGTGGAGCAGGCCGCGTCGCCGCTGACCGCGTTCCTGCTGGCCCCGTTCACCGAGCTGGTGGTGGTTCCCTACATGAGCGACGGCGGCGCCGGTGCGGCCGCGATCGGCTCCTGGTTCGGCACCGGCACCGCCCGCGCGATCGCCCTGGTGTTCGTGGTCTGCGGCGCCCTGGGCGTGGTGCTGACCCTCGCCGCCCTGGCGAGCCGCCCCTACCGTCGCCTGTCCGCCGCCTACGCGACCGGGCCCACCGGGTCCGTCACCCCCGCCGCGGAGGCCGCCGTGGCCGTGACCACCACCCCCGTCCCCGGACCGGCCACCGCCGCCCGGCTCCCCGCGGAGCCGGACTCCGCACCCCGGCGCTGACCCGGGCGTGGGCACCCGGCCGTCGCCTGGATCCACACCCCCTGGCGGGCTCCCACACCCGTCGCGACAGGTGTGGGTGCCCGCCGGAGGGTGTGGGCGCGGCCGGAGGAGCCGTCGCACCCCGGCCGGGGTCGTCGCACCCGCCGCGGAGGGTGCGACGACCCCCGCAGGGGTGCGGCGGGCCGCCGGTGACCGCCACGGGGGCTCCGGGCGCGGGGGCCGCGGACGCGGTCGTCAGGTCCGGCGCAGGGTGGTGGTCCAGAGGGAGGCGCCGGCCTGGTCGCGCAGGTGGACCTCCAGGGTCGTCCCGTCGGGGGCGACGTCGAGCTCCCCGAAGTGCTGGAACCCCTCCAGCGGGCTCGCGCCCTGCCGGGACGGTCCGCGCACGAACTCCGCCCGCGGACCGAAGGTCGGGTCGAGCTCGTTCGGACCGAAGGCACCGGCGTGCAGCGGGCCGGACACGAACTCCCAGAACGGGTCGAAGTCGGTGAACGCGGCGCGCTCCGGGGCGTAGTGGTGGGCGGCGGTGTAGTGCACGTCCGCGGTCACCCAGACCACGTTGCGGACCCTCCGCCGGCGAATCCCGGCCAGCACCCCGGCGATCTCGGACTCCCGTCCGCTCGGCGGACCGGGCACCCCGTTGGCCACGGCCTCCCAGGCGGTGTCGCCGTCGGGCACCAGCACGCCGATCGGCATGTCCGAGGCGACGATCTTCCAGGTCGCCCGCGACGACGCGAGCGCGTCGACGAGCCAGCGGGCCTGGGCCTCCCCCAGGATCCGCTCGCCGCGGCCGGTGTTGGCGGAGTTCGCGCCGCGGTAGGTGCGCATGTCCAGCACGAACACCTCGACGTGCGGGCCGAACGGCACCCGCCGGTACACCCGTCCGTCGACGGCGGTGCGTGGGTCGACCGGCTGCCACTCGTGGAACGCGCGGAACCCGCGGGCCGCGAGCACGTCCACCCGCTTCTCGGTGTAGCGCTCCCCCACCTCGCCGGTGAGGATCTCCCCCGGGTACCAGTTGTTGGTGACCTCGTGGTCGTCCCACTGCACGATCTGACCGACCGAGGCGGCGAACCGGCGCAGGTTGTCGTCGCGCAGGTTGTAGGCGAACTGGCCGCGGAACTCGGTCAGGGTCTCGGCGACCTTCGCCTTCTCGGGCGTCATCTCGTTGCGCCACACCCGGCCGTCGGGCAGCGTGACGGTCTCGGTGAGCGGGCCGTCGGCGTAGACGGTGTCGCCGGAGTGCAGGAACAGGTCGGGGTCGCGGTCGGCCATCGCGGAGAAGATCCGCATGCCGCCGGTGGCGCGGTCGATGCCCCAGCCCTGCCCGACGACGTCGCCGGACCACTGGATCCGCACCGGCTCGCCGCGCCCGGGGACCGCCCGGAAGGAGCCGGTCAGCGGCGCGCTCGCGGGACCGCCGTCGAGCGGCTCGGCGACGACGCGGTAGTGCACCCGCCCCCGCGTCGTCGGGACCCGCAGCTTCCCGGTGAGGTCGGTGTCCGGGGTCAGCACCGGGCCGGGGACCCGCAGGGCCCGCCGGAAGTCCGGCGAGCCCGCGACCTCCACGACCATCCGCGACGGCCGGTCGGCGCGCGTCCACACCAGCCCCGACCCCGGCCGGACGTCCCCGGCCTGCACCCCGTGGGTGAGGACGGGCCGCCCCGAGCGGACGAGTGCGGGCGCGGCCGGTGCGGTGCCGGGCAGGGCCAGTGCCGCGGCGCCGGCGAGACCGCCGGCGGCCGCGGTGCGGAACAGGGAGCGTCGGGAGAGAGCCACGCCCGCCGTTCTAACCCGGACGAGTGACCATGAACCGGACCGTACGGGTGAACGGCGGGCGAAGACTCAGCCGAACAGGGCGGGGATCTTCAGGACGAGCTCGTACAGCCCGTAGGCGAACGGGACGCCGACCCACACCCAGGCCAGGACGGCCCCGATCCACTGCACCGGCCCCCAGGTCGACGACCCGCCGGTCTCGGCAACGCTGCTCACGCGGTCTCCTTCTGCTGTGTCGAGCCCGGCGCGGCCGCCGCGGCGGTGGGCTCGTGGAACTTCCCGTCGACCGGGCGGATCAGCTCGTTGCAGACGAACGCGATGACCAGCAACACGATCATGATGATGAACGCGGTCGTGTAGCGGGCCGGTCCCTCGACACCGGCGTCGATCCGCGCGTCGGCGATCGCGTTGACGATCAGCGGACCGAGGACGCCCGCGGTGGACCACGCCGTCAGCAGGCGGCCGTGGATCGCGCCGACCTGATAGGTGCCGAACAGGTCCCGCAGATACGCCGGGACGGTGGCGAACCCGGCGCCGTAGAACGACAGGATCAGCACCGCGGCGACGATGAACAGCGCCCGCGACTGGTTCGGGATCAGCGTGATCAGCAGGTACAGCAGCGCGCCGACGCCCAGGTAGATGCGGTACATGTTCTTGCGACCCAGCACGTCCGACAGCGACGACCAGGCGATGCGCCCGGCCGAGTTCGCCAGCGACAGGATCGCGACGAACCCGCCCGCCGCCGCGGCGAGGGTGGCCGTGGCCCCGTTCTCCGCGAAGAAGTCCTGGAAGATCGGCGAGGCCCGTTCCAGGATGCCGATGCCCGCGGTGACGTTGAAGCACAGCACGACCCACAGCAGCCAGAACTGCAGCGTGCGGATCGCGTTGTTCGCCGAGACGTTGCCGGTCGAGATCATCCCGCTCTTCTTGGCCGTCGACGGGTCCCAGCCCGGCGGCGTCCAGCCCTCGGCGGGCACCCGGATGAGGATCCAGCCGACCGACATGAAGACGAGGTAGATCAGGCCCATCGTGAGGAACGTGGACCCGATGCCGGCCGAGGTGGCCCCGTCACCGGACCCGCCGAACGCCGACAGCAGCGAGTTCGTGAGCGGGGTCGCGATGAGCGCGCCGCCACCGAAGCCCATGATCGCCAGGCCGGTGGACAGACCCGGTCGGTCCGGGAACCACTTGATCAATGTGGAGACCGGCGAGATGTAGCCGATGCCCAGGCCGATGCCGCCGACGAAGCCGTAGCCCAGCACGACCAGCCAGTACTGCTCGGCGTAGAGACCGAGACCCGAGATCAGGAACCCGGCGACGAAACAGCTCGACGCGACGACCATCGCCCAGCGCGGGCCGTTGCTGTCGACCTTCGTGCCGAACAGCGCCGAGGACAGGCCCAGCATGATGATGCCGAGCGTGAAGGGCAGCGCCGTGGCGACGCCCGACAGGTCGAGCGCGTTCGCCAGCGGGGTCTTGAAGACGCTCCAGGCGTAGACCTGGCCGATGGCCAGGTGGATGGACAGCGCGGCCGGTGGGACGAGCCAACGGCTCCATCCGGGTGGAGCGACGATGCGCTCCCGCGTGAGAAATCCGGACATGTCGCCCTCCGTCGTAGTTGACGGAGCAACGCTAAGTAGTGCGGAAGGGTGCAGCAACCCGAGCGGGTCTCGAAACGACAACGCCGGTCCCACCTGCAGGTGGGACCGGCGTCGGGTCGGATCTCGCGGCGGGCTCAGGCCGAGCGGTCGCGCCGCTCCCGGCGCTGCGGCTGGCGCGGGACGATCGTCGGGTTGACGTTGTCCTTCACCGTCTGTGCCGTCACCACGACCTTCGCCACGTCGTCGCGGCTGGGGATGTCGTACATGACCGGGAGGAGCACCTCCTCCATGATCGCCCGCAGGCCACGGGCGCCGGTGCCGCGCAGGATCGCCTGGTCGGCGACGGCGTCGAGGGCGTCCTCGGCGAACTCCAGCTCCACGCCGTCCATCTCGAACAGCTTGCGGTACTGCTTCACCAGGGCGTTCCGCGGCTCGGTCAGGATCTTGACCAGGGCGTCCTTGTCGAGCGAGGTCACCGAGGCGACGATCGGCAGCCGGCCGATGAACTCGGGGATCAGGCCGAACTTGATCAGGTCCTCGGGGAGGGTCTCGGCGAAGCGCTCCGCGGAGTCCAGGTCCTTCTTCGAGCGGATGTCGGCGCCGAAGCCGATACCGGACTGGCCGACCCGCTCGCCGATGATCCGCTCCAGCCCGGCGAAGGCGCCGGCCACGATGAACAGGACGTTCGTCGTGTCGATCTGGATGAACTCCTGGTGCGGGTGCTTGCGGCCGCCCTGCGGCGGGACGCTCGCGGTGGTGCCCTCGAGGATCTTCAGCAGCGCCTGCTGCACACCCTCGCCGGACACGTCGCGGGTGATCGACGGGTTCTCCGACTTCCGCGCGATCTTGTCGACCTCGTCGATGTAGATGATGCCGGTCTCGGCGCGCTTCACGTCGTAGTCGGCGGCCTGGATGAGCTTGAGCAGGATGTTCTCGACGTCCTCGCCCACGTAGCCGGCCTCGGTGAGGGCGGTCGCGTCGGCGATGGCGAACGGGACGTTGAGCATCTTGGCCAGCGTCTGCGCCAGGTAGGTCTTGCCGCACCCGGTGGGGCCGAGCATCAGGATGTTCGACTTGGCGATCTCGATGCCGTCGGAGGCGTCGCCGCCCGCGGCACGGCTGCGCTCGCCCGCCTGGATGCGCTTGTAGTGGTTGTAGACCGCCACCGACAGCGTGCGCTTGGTGGTGGCCTGACCGACGACGTACTGGTCGAGGAACTCGTGGATCTCGGTGGGCTTGGGCAGCTCGTCGAGCTTGACCTCACCGGCCTCGGCCAGCTCCTCCTCGATGATCTCGTTGCAGAGATCGATGCACTCGTCGCAGATGTAGACGCCGGGGCCGGCGATGAGCTTCTTGACCTGCTTCTGGCTCTTCCCGCAGAACGAGCACTTGAGCAGGTCCCCGCCGTCGCCGATGCGTGCCATAGGTGTCGATCCCCAGTCCTGGTCCGGCGTTCTCGCGTCGCGCCCGTCGCCCCGTGCGGGTTGACGGTACCTGCCCGCGGCCCGCACGGGGACCGGAAGCGGTGTCCGGTTCCCCGGCGGGTCGCCGGGCGGTCACCGGCGGCCGGAACCGGCCGCCGGTGACCCGGGTGTCACTTGCCGCCGGCGGTACCGGACAGCTTGCGGCTCTGCACGATCTCGTCGACCAGGCCGTACTCCTTGGCCTCCTCGGCCGTCAGGATCTTGTCCCGGTCGATGTCCTCGCGCACCTGGTCCGCGGAACGGTTCGAGTGCCGCGCGATGACCTCCTCCATCCGCTTGCGGATGCGGGAGATCTCCGCCGCCTGGATCTCCAGGTCCGACACCTGGCCGTACACGCCCTGCGTGGCCGGCTGGTGGATCAGGATGCGGGCGTTCTCGACCGCCATGCGGCGGCCCGGGGTGCCCGCGCACAGCAGCACCGCCGCGGCCGACGCCGCCTGCCCGAGGCAGACGGTCTGGATGTCGGGACGGATGAACTGCATGGTGTCGTAGATCGCCATCAGCGACGTGAACGACCCGCCCGGCGAGTTGATGTACAGCGAGATCTCGCGGTCCGGGTCGAGCGACTCGAGCACCAGCAGCTGCGCCATGGTGTCGTTCGCCGAGGTGTCGTTGATCTGCTCACCGAGGAAGATGATGCGCTCCTCGAAGAGCTTGTTGTACGGGTTCGACTCCTTGACCCCGTAGCTGGTGCGCTCCACGTAGGACGGGAGCACGTACCGGGAGCGGGCCGGGTCCGGTGCCCAGCCGCCGGGGCCGCGCAGGTCGGTCATCGACTCCGGGTGGCGAGGGTCGAAGGTGCTCACTTGTCGCTCCCGTTCTGCTCGCCGATCCGCCCGGCGTGCGTCACGACGTGGTCGACGAAGCCGTAGTCCTTGGCCTCCGGCGCGGAGAACCAGCGGTCACGGTCGGAGTCCCGCTCGATGGTCTCGACCGACTGACCGGTGTGCTGGGCGATCAGCTCCGCCATCTCCCGCTTGGTGCGGCGGAACTGCTCGGCCTGGATGGTGATGTCGGCTTCGGTGCCACCGACGCCCGCGGACGGCTGGTGCATCATGATCCGTGCGTGCGGCAGCGCCGAGCGCTTGCCCGGGGTGCCCGCCGACAGCAGGAACTGCCCCATCGACGCGGCCATGCCCATCGCCGTGGTCGCCACGTCGCACGGGATCAGGTTCATCGTGTCGAAGATGGCCATGCCGTCGGTGACCGAGCCACCGGGCGAGTTGATGTAGAGCTCGATGTCCTTGTCCGGGTCCTCGGCCGCGAGCAGCAGCATCTGCGCCGCGATGCGGTTCGAGATCTCCGCGTCCACCTGCTGACCGAGCACGATGATGCGCTGCTGGAGCAGGCGGTCGTACACGGAGTCGGACAGCGACATCGCGCTGATGCCGGACCGCATCTGCGGCCCGGTGCCGCGGCCCGCGGACGGGCCGGTGTCCTGCTGGCTCACTTCACCCTGCTTTCCGAAGTCGGGCCCGCCCCCGTGGCGCGGACGCCGCGGGAGAGGGTCCCGGAGTCTTCCTCTGGATCGCTCTCGGTTCTCCGGTGTCGGGTCTTGCGAACCCGTTCACGGTCCGGTTGGGGACCGGTTCGGAGCCGACCCTACGCGGAGCGGATGCCCCGCGTAGGGAACGACGCCCGATGTTCGCCGACAGCGCACGACGAGTCGTGCGGGACCGCGCGACGACCGCCGATCAGGCCTTCGCGTCGGCCTTGTCGGAGGCCTCGTCGGCGGTGGTGTCCGCGGCGTCGTCGGCGGTGTCGTCGGCACCGTCCACGTCGGTCGCGGGGATCTCCTCGACGGTGGTCTCGTCCTCGTCCGGCCCGAGCAGGTCGGACAGGTCGACGGCCTCGCCACCCGGCAGGGTGACGGTGGCGGAGCGCACCGCGGTGATCAGCGCCTTGGAGCGGCGGACGTCCTGGTAGATCACGCCGAGCTGGCCGGCCTGCTGGATCTGCTGGACGAACTGCTCCGGGGCCATGCCGTACTGCTGCGCCTGGTAGACGATCCGCTCGGTGAGCTCCTGGTCCCCGACCGAGATCTCCTCGCGGTCGGCCAGGGTGTCGAGCACGAGGCGGTAGCGGACGGCCTTCTCGGCCTCCTCGCGCGTCTCGGTGTCGAACTGCTCGCGGGTCTTGTCCTGCGAGGAGAGGAACTCGCCGAACTTGTCCTCGTCGTGGTCGAAGGCGTGCACCGCGTCGTGGGTGCGGGTCTCGACCTCGGCGGCGACGACCGACTCCGGCAGCGGCACCTCGGTGTCCTCGACGAGCTTGTCCAGGAGACGGTCACGGGCCTGCGCGGCCTGCTCCATCCGCTTGGACCGGCCCAGACGCTCGCGCAGGTTCTCGGTCAGCTCGTCGAGCGTGTCGAACTCCGAGGCCAGCTGGGCGAACTCGTCGTCGGCGTCGGGGAGGTGACGCTCCTTCACGGTGGTCACCTTGACGGTGATCTCCGCGTCGGAGTCGGCGTGCTCACCGGCGACCAGCTTCGAGGTGAAGGTCTTCTCCTCGCCGGCCGACATGCCCTCGAGGGCCTCGTCGATGCCGTCGATGAGACCGCCCTGGCCGACCTCGTAGGAGAAGCCGGTGGTGGTGGCCTCCTCGATCTCCGTGCCGTCGACGGCGGCGGAGAGGTCGATCTGGACGTAGTCACCGGACTGCGCGGGACGCTCGACACCGGCCAGGGTGCCGAACCGGGCGCGCAGCTGGTCGAGCTGCTCGGTGACCTCGTCCTCGGTCACCTCGGTCTCGTCGACCTCGACGGTCAGGCCGTCCAGGTCGGGGAGGGTGATCTCGGGGCGGATGTCGACCTCGGCGGTGAACGCGATGCGCTCGCCGTCGGCGATCTCGGTGACCTCGATGTCGGGCCGGCCGATCGGCTTGACGTCCTCGGACGTCACCACGGCCTCCTGGTACTTCACCGGGATCGCGGCGTTCACGACCTCGTCCAGGACGGGGCCACGGCCGATCCGGGCCTCCAGGATGCGGGCCGGCGCCTTGCCCGGGCGGAAGCCGGGGATGCGGACCTGCTGGGCGATCTTCTTGTACGCGCGGTCGAAGTCGGGCTTGAGCTCGTCGAACGGCACCTCGACGTTGATCCGGACGCGCGTCGGGCTGAGGTGCTCGACGGTGCTCTTCACGGTGGAACTCCTTGGGCGGTACGAGTGCTGCAACGGGCCGCGGCTCGCGCGGCCCCCGGTCGGTGGCCCCGCCCGCCGGCGCCGGACGATCCCGGCTCTGCGCCGGGCGTCCCGTGCCACCGGCCGCCGGGTACGTGGGACGCGCCCGGTGACGGCGGGGCTCGCGCGAGTCTAGGCGAGCCCGGTCACCGTGCGACGGCCCGGGCGCGGGTCAGGGTGCGACGGCCCCGCCCGCACCGACGTCGGCGACGGTCACGTCGACGGCCAGGGTGTCGTCACCGAGGACGGCACGGACCCGGTCGGCGACCTCGTCGGCGACCACGGAGAACGGCCTGCCCAGCCGGAGGACGACGGCGATCTCCACCGGGTCGGCCAGCCGCACACCCTGGACCCGGTGCCCGGGCAGGTACGACGCGATCGAGCCGAACGGGCCGCCGTCGAGCCGCAGCACCGACGGGTGGGCGAGCACGGCGTCCACGACGGCCTGCGGGCCGGGTCCTGCGGCGGGGTCGGTCACGGGTCGGACCCTAGCCACACACGACGGCGGCGGCACCCCGCTGCGGGGTGCCGCCGCCGTCGTCGTCGTGCGGGTCAGCTCGTGAAGGTGTCCTTGAGCTTCTCGCCGGCCTGCTTCAGGTTGCCGGTGGCCTGGTCCGCCTTGCCCTCGGCCTGCAGGTCCTTGTCGTCGGTGGCCTTGCCGGTGGCCTCCTTGGCCTTGCCACCCAGCTCCTCGGCCTTGTTGCTGATCTTGTCTCCGAGACCCATGGGGCTCACCTGATTCCTGATCGCGTGTCCGGCGGGCGGGGGTGCGAGCCGGTCGCTACCGTCGCTGACGGGGTGGACTACCCCCACCCTCCACTTCCCACACCCCGACGGGGCGTCCATGGCGAACGCACAGGTCAGCGGCCCACCGGCCGCCGGGCCTCCGGGCCCCGGCGTGCCGTCGGCGCGGGTGCCGTCGCGGGCCGCGCTGGACGAGACCACGCTGGTCGTCCGGGCCCAGGACGGCGACGTCGGCGCCTTCGAGGAGCTGGCCCGCCGCCACCAGAACGCCCTGTTCCGGGTCGCGGTCCGGGTGCTCGGCGACGCCACCGACGCCGAGGACGCCCTGCAGGACGCGCTCATCGACGCCTGGCGGCGGATCGGCGGCTTCCGCGGCGAGGCGGCCTTCTCCACATGGATGTACCGCATCGTCACCCACCGCTGCACCGCGCTGGTCCGGCGGCGGCGACGGACCGACCCGCTCCCGACCGACGACGGGCCGGGCGCCCCGGCCGACGACCGCTCCCCCACCCCGGAGCGGGCGGCCGAGGTCGACGCGGAGATGGCGGCCCTGTCGCGGGCCGTCGCGTCGCTGCCGGAGGACCAGCGCACGGCCTGGGTGCTGCGGGAGCTGGAGGGGCTGGGCTACAGCGAGATCTCGCAGATCACCGGGGCGGGTGAGACCGCCGTCCGCGGCCGGATCCACCGGGCGCGCGGGGCACTGGCGGAGAGGATGCGGGCATGGCGGTAGAGAGGAGCGGGGCGGAGCGCGTCGAGCCACTGGCCTGCGGCCGGGACGCCGCCGACGTCTGGGACCACGCGGAGGCGGGTGTGCTCGACGAGCACGAGCTGACCTGTCCGCACTGCGTGCGCGCGCACGCGGACCACGACCGGCTCGGCGGGCTGGTGGCGCGGATGGCGGCCGAGCCGCTGCGGCCGCCGCCGTCGGTGCTGGAGCAGGTGATGGGCGCGGTCGTCGCGGACCTGCGCCCGCACGAGCTGCTCGCCCTGGGGCCGGACGCCTGGCTGGGCAGGCCGACCGCGGAGGCGGCGCTGCGGCACGTCGTGGACACGATGGACGGGCTGCGGGCCCGCCGGTGCCGGATCGAGCAGCTGCGCGCCCCGGACGGTTCCGGGGACGGCCCGGCCGCGGTGTGGGTGCGGGTGACCGTCGCGGCCCGGTTCGGGGTCGACCTCGCCTCGGTCACCGCGCGCGTCCGGCAGATGATGATCTCGGCAGGGGACCGCACGCTCGGCGTGCCGATCGCCGGGGTCGACATCCTGGTCGAGGACCTGTGGGAGGAACCGGCATGAGCGGGCGCACGACGGTCACCGTCTCCGACCTGGCCGTCGCACGGGTGGCGGCGCGGCGGGTCCGGCGGGTGCCGGGGGTGGCGGCGCTGATGGGCGACGTCACGCAGACCCTGCTGGGACTGGCCGCGGACTGGCTGCCCCGCGACCCGGTCCCCGAGGAGCTGCGGGTGCAGGGCCTGGTCGCGTCGGTGCACGGGCACGAGGCCGAGATCCGGGTGACGGTCGGGGTGCGGTTCGGCACGAACTGCGCCGAGCTGGCCGAGCGGGTGCGCCGGGAGGTGACCGAGGAGGTCGCGACGGTGTGCGGCCTCGACGCCCGGGTGCGGGTGACCGTCGCCGACATCGCGCTGCCGGCCTGAGCCGCGGCCCCTTCTCTCCGCGCGCGGAGAGCGGGTCAGGCCCGGCCGGCGAGCACGCAGTCGCCGCAGGTCCCGCCGCCGGGGGCGCGGACGTAGAGGCAGCAGGAGCGGCGCCGGAACGCCCACTCGGTGTCCGGGTCGGTGTCGTCGAGGCGGAGCAGCCGGCCGGTGGCACCCGACGGCAGCGGCCCGCGCAGCACCGGGTGGTCGGCGAGCGCGTCGAGCAGGGCCAGACAGCGGCGCCGGTCCGGGCGTCGCACGGTCTCCATGACCCGTGCCGCCCCGCCGATCGAGGACACGACGTTGCCGCGCAGCACCCGCGGCGACACCACGGCCCGGGCCGCGACGGCGGCGTACAGCGGATCGAGGTGGGTGGTGGCGAGCTCGCGGGCGAGCAGGTCCGCGGCGCCGGCCGGGTCGTCGGCCACGTCCGGGGTGGCGACGCCGGTGGACCCGGCGGGCAGGCTCGGCGCCCACGGGTCGTCGGCGCCGGGGTCGCGGCGCAGCTCCCCGAGCGACGGGAGCACACCGTGCAGGGCGACGGCCGCGAAGGGCATCGACACGATCCGCGCCGCGAGCCCCATCACCGCCACCGAGGCACCGATCCGCCGGTCCCCGCCGAGCGCGGTGGTGACCTCGTCGATCCGCCGGCCGAGCGGGTCCGGGCCGCCGGGGACCGGCGCGGCGTGGAGGTCGTCCCACCGGACGGTCCCGGAGGCGGCGGGGGTCGCCACCGCGAACCAGGGACCGATGGTCGCGACGTCGGCGAGGACCTCCGCCACCCGGCCGTCGGTCACCCGTCCGGGTGAACCAGGCAGCGGCCCGGGTGTGGCGACGCGGATCGGGGGCACGTTCACGGGGGAGCAGTCTGCCCGACCCGGATACGCGTTGCGTAACGGTCCGGACGCCCCCGGCGATCCCATGCAGAAGAAGGCCGGTCCCGACGGATGGTCACGCCTCGCTCACCGTCCGGACACGGGACGGCAACGTTGACCTGCTCGCATGGTCAGCGATCCACATCACGGGACCGGTGGGCCGCTCTCAGTAGCGCACCCCGGTGGCGACGTGCGACTCTGTGCACTCGCCAGACCGCACTCGCCGGGGTGTGCGGTCGAACCGTGCCGCAGGAATGGCCGGGTACTGGAAGTCAGCGCCCGGCCGCTCGGCGTGCCCGGAGGAAGATTCCGTCCGCCGGTCACCCACCCGGCGGCACGGTGCACCTGAACGGCCCTCGTCGCACGTCCCACTCGGGCTGCGCGCTGTATCCTGAGATCTTTCTTCGGACCGCAGCGAGCTGCCCGGTCCGGGTCGTCCGATGCGGGTGACTCAGGTGCACCGAGACGACAGGAGGAGCAGTTGGCCGCGATCAGTGACCAGACGCGTCGCCCCTCGCCCGGTGGGCTGTACGCCGCCGATCACGAGCACGACGCCTGCGGTGTGGCCATGTTGGCCGACGTCACCGGCAAGCGCAGCCATGCCATCGTGCAGAAGGCCATCGAGGCCCTGCTGCGACTGGAGCACCGCGGTGCGCGTGGCGCCGAGTACAACACCGGTGACGGTGCCGGGATCCTGATCCAGGTCCCGGACGCGTTCTACCGCGAGGTCACCGACTTCGACCTGCCCGCGGAGGGCGCCTACGCCACCGGCATCGCGATGTTGCCGCGTGACGAGGCCGAGGCCGCCGCGGCGATCGAGCGGATCGGCGAACTCGCCGCCGAGGAGGACCTCACCGTCCTGGGGTGGCGCGAGCTGCCCACCGACCCCGACGCCGCGGACCTGGGCTCGATCGCCCGGGACGCGATGCCCGGGTTCCGCCAGCTGTTCGTCGGCGGCGTGGAGCTGGCCGGGGACTCCCCCGGGACCGCCCCGGCCGGCATCGACCTGGAGCGTCGGGCGTTCTGCTTCCGCAAGCGGGTCGAGCACGACACCGAGACCTACTTCCCGTCGCTCTCGCCGCGCACCGTCATCTACAAGGGCATGCTCGCCGAGCCCCAGGTCGCGGCGTTCTACCCGGACCTGAACGACGAGCGCGTCACCTCGGCGCTCGCGATCGTGCACTCGCGCTTCTCCACGAACACGTTCCCGGCGTGGCCGCTGGCGCACCCGTTCCGCTACGTGGCGCACAACGGTGAGATCAACACGCTGCGCGGCAACCGGAACTGGATGGCGGCCCGCGAGTCGCTGCTGGAGTCCGCGAACCTGCCCGGCGACCTGTCGCGGCTGACCCCGATCGTCACCCCGGACGCGTCGGACTCGGCCACCTTCGACGAGGTCCTGGAGCTGCTGCACCTGTCCGGGCGCAGCCTGCCGCACGCGGTGCTGATGATGATCCCGGAGGCCTGGGAGCACAACACCGAGATGGACCCCGCCCGGCGGGCGTTCTACGAGTACCACTCCACGCTGATGGAGCCGTGGGACGGACCGGCCCTGGTGGCGTTCACCGACGGCACCCGGATCGGCGCGGTGCTGGACCGCAACGGTCTGCGCCCGGCCCGCTACTGGGTCACCGAGGACGGCCTGGTCGTGCTCGCCTCCGAGGTCGGCGTGCTGGACGTCGCGCCCGACAAGGTCGTCCGCAAGGGCCGCCTCGAGCCGGGCCGCATGTTCCTCATCGACACCGAGCGCGGCAAGATCGTCGACGACGACGAGGTCAAGGGCGCGCTGGCCGCCGAGCAGCCGTACGCCGACTGGCTGCACGCCGGACTGATCCGGCTCGACGACCTGCCCGCGCGTACCCGCGAGACCCCGACCCACGAGACCCTCAACCTGCGTCAGCAGGCCCTCGGCTACACCGAGGAGGAGCTCAACGTCCTGCTCCGCCCGATGGCGGTCACCGGGGCGGAGCCGATCGGCTCGATGGGCAACGACGCGCCGATCGCCGCGATCGCCGAGCGCCCGCGCCAGCTCTACGACTACTTCATCCAGCTGTTCGCCCAGGTCACCAACCCGCCGCTGGACGCGATCCGCGAGGAGCTCGTCACCTCGCTGTTCAGCCAGCTCGGGCCGGAGCAGAACCTGCTCGACGCGACGCCGGCGCACTGCCGGACGATCGTCGTGCCGTTCCCGGTGCTGACCAACGACGACCTGGCGAAGATCGTCCACATCAACGACGACGGGGAGTTCCCCGGCTTCGCCTCGCACGTCGTCCGCGGCACGTTCACCGCCCGCGACGGCGGCAAGGGCATGCTCTCGCGGCTGGCCGAGATCAAGCAGGAGGTGTCCCGCGCGATCGAGAACGGGGCCCGCCTGATCGTGCTGTCTCAGCGCGGGGTGGACGCCGAGCACGCGCCGATCCCGTCGCTGCTGCTCACCGGCACCGTGCACCACCACCTCGTCCGGGAGCGCTCGCGCACCCGCGTCGGGCTGGTCGTGGAGTCCGCGGACGCCCGCGAGGTGCACCACATCGCGCTGCTGCTCGGCTACGGCGCCTCCGCGGTGAACCCGTACCTGGCGATGGCCACGGTCGAGGACCTCGCCGAGCGCGGCGACGTCCCGGGCGTCGACGGCCGGACCGCGGCGAAGAACCTGGTCAAGGCGCTCGGCAAGGGCGTCCGCAAGACCATGTCGAAGATGGGTGTCTCGACGGTCGCGTCCTACACCGGCGCGCAGATCTTCGAGGCCGTCGGCCTGGGCGCGGAGGTCATCGACTCGGCGTTCCGCGGCACTGCGTCGCGGATCGGCGGCGTCGGCTTCGACGTCCTCGCCGAGGAGGTCCTCTCCCACCACCGCCGCGCGTACCCCGCCGACGACGTCCGTGCCTCGCACCGGGCGCTGCCGGTCGGCGGCGAGTACCAGTGGCGCCGCGAGGGCGAGCTGCACCTGTTCAACCCGCAGACCGTCTTCAAGCTGCAGCACTCCACGCGGGCCGGGAAGTACGAGGTCTTCAAGGAGTACACGAAGGCCGTCGACGAGCAGGCGAAGCGGCTGATGACGCTGCGCGGCCTGTTCCGGTTCAAGGACGGCCTGCGCGAGCCGGTCTCGATCGACGAGGTCGAGTCCGTCGAGTCGATCATGACCCGGTTCGCGACCGGCGCGATCTCCTACGGCTCCATCTCCCAGGAGATGCACGAGACCCTGGCGATCGCGATGAACCGCATCGGCGGCCGCTCGAACACCGGTGAGGGCGGCGAGGACCCGGACCGCTTCACCCCGGACCCGAACGGGGACTCGCGCCGCAGCGCGGTCAAGCAGGCGGCGTCCGGCCGGTTCGGCGTCACCAGCGAGTACCTGGTCAACGCCGACGACATCCAGATCAAGATCGCCCAGGGTGCCAAGCCCGGCGAGGGCGGTCAGCTGCCCGGCGGCAAGGTCTACCCGTGGATCGCGACCACCCGGTACTCGACGCCGGGTGTCGGCCTCATCTCGCCGCCGCCGCACCACGACATCTACTCGATCGAGGACATCAAGCAGCTCATCCACGACCTGAAGAACGCCAACCCGCGGGCCCGCATCCACGTGAAGCTGGTGTCCCAGGTCGGCGTCGGGACCGTGGCGGCCGGCGTGTCCAAGGCGCACTCCGACGTCGTGCTCATCTCGGGCCACGACGGCGGCACCGGCGCCTCGCCGCTGTCCTCGATCAAGCACGCGGGTGGTCCCTGGGAGCTCGGCCTGGCCGAGACCCAGCAGACGCTGATGGCCAACGGGCTGCGCGACCGGATCACGGTCCAGGCCGACGGCCAGCTCAAGACCGGTCGTGACGTCGTCATCGCGGCGCTGCTCGGCGCCGAGGAGTACGGCTTCGCCACCGCCCCGCTGGTGGTCTCGGGCTGCATCATGATGCGCGTCTGCCACCTGGACACCTGTCCGGTGGGCGTCGCGACGCAGAACCCGGAGCTCCGCAAGAAGTTCAACGGCAAGGCCGAGTACGTCGTGAACTTCATGAGGTTCGTGGCGCAGGAGGTCCGCGAGATCCTCGCCGGGCTGGGCTTCCGCTCGCTCGACGAGGCGATCGGCCGGGCCGACGTGCTCGACGTCGACTCCGCCGCCCAGCACTGGAAGTCCCAGCACCTGGACCTCTCGCCGATCTTCCGGATCGCCGACGTGCCGGACGACGCGCCGCGCAAGCGGACCCGCGAGCAGGACCACGGCCTGGACAAGGCGCTGGACAACACCATGATCCAGCTGGCCGAGGGCGCGCTGCGCAACGGCGACCGGCTCCGCCTGGACCTGCCGGTGCGCAACGTCAACCGCACGGTCGGGACCATGCTCGGGTCCGAGCTGACCCGGGCGCACGGCGGCAAGGGCCTGCCCGACGACACGATCGACATCACGTTCACCGGCGCGGCCGGGCAGAGCTTCGGTGCCTTCGTGCCCAAGGGCATCACGCTGCGGCTGGTCGGCGACACCAACGACTACTTCGGCAAGGGCCTGTCCGGTGGCCGGCTGACCCTGCAGCCGGACCCGTCGTCGCCGTTCGCCGCCGAGGAGAACGTCATCGCCGGCAACGTGATCGGCTACGGCGCGACCTCGGGCGAGATGTTCATCCGCGGTGTCGTCGGCGAGCGGTTCTGCGTCCGGAACTCGGGCGCGGTGGCCGTCGTCGAGGGCGTCGGTGACCACGGTTGCGAGTACATGACCGGTGGCCGGGTCGTCGTCCTCGGGCGGACCGGGCGCAACTTCGCGGCCGGCATGTCCGGTGGCGTCGCCTACCTGCTCGACATCGACAAGAACCGGGTCAACCCGGAGATGGTCGACCTCGACCCGCTGTCGGACGAGGACCGCTCGATCGTGCACGACCTCGTCGAGCGGCACCACGCCGAGACCGGCTCCGCGGTGGCGCACGCGCTGCTCACCGACTGGGACAACGCGGTCGAGCGGTTCGGCAAGGTCATGCCCAAGGACTACAAGCGCGTGCTGCTCGCGACGGAGAACGCCGAGCGCGAGGGCCGCGATGTCAACCAGGCGATCATGGAGGCTGCTCATGGGTGACCCCAAGGGCTTCATGACCACTCCTCGGCAGACGCCCACCCGGCGGCCGGTGGACCTGCGGCTGATGGACTGGCGCGAGGTCTACGAGGACTTCCCGACCACGACCCTGGAGTCCCAGGCCGGGCGCTGCATGAACTGCGGCATCCCGTTCTGCCACCAGGGCTGTCCGCTCGGGAACCTCATCCCCGAGTGGAACGACCTGGTCTACCGCCACGATTGGCGGGAGGCGATCGAGCGGCTGCACGCGACGAACAACTTCCCGGAGTTCACCGGGACGCTGTGCCCCGCCCCGTGCGAGGCGGCGTGCGTGCTGGCCATCAACGACGACGCGGTCACGATCAAGCAGGTCGAGATCGAGATCATCGACAAGGCCTGGGACGAGGGCTGGGTCGGCCCGCAGGTGCCCGAGGTGAAGACCGGCAAGAAGGTCGCCGTCGTCGGGTCGGGTCCGGCCGGGCTGGCCGCCGCCCAGCAGCTGACCCGGGTGGGGCACGACGTCGTCGTGTTCGAGCGGGCCGACCGCATCGGCGGGCTGCTGCGCTACGGCATCCCCGAGTTCAAGATGGAGAAGGCGCGCCTGGACCGGCGCCTGGAGCAGATGGTCGCCGAGGGCACCCACTTCCGGGCCTCGGTCGACGTCGGCACCGACATCACCGTCGAGCAGCTGCGGGCCGACTTCGACGCGGTCGTCCTCGCCGGTGGCGCGACGGCGTGGCGCGACCTGCCCGCCGACGGCCGCGACGCCGAGGGCGTCTACCAGGCGATGGAGTTCCTGCCGTGGGCCAACCACGTGCAGCAGGGCGACATGGACGCGCCGCCCATCTCCGCCGAGGGCAAGGACGTCGTGATCATCGGCGGCGGTGACACCGGCGCCGACTGCCTGGGCACCTCGCACCGTCAGGGCGCGAAGTCGGTGACCCAGCTGGAGATCATGCCGACGCCGCCGGAGCACCGCACCGACGGCATGCCCTGGCCGACCTACCCGATGGTCTACCGCGTCTCCTCGGCCCACGAGGAGGGCGGCGAACGCCTGTTCTCGGTCAACACGACCGAGTTCGTGAAGGACGCCGACGGCAAGCTCGCCGGCATCCGGATCGTCGAGGTCACGCGCGGCGAGAAGGGCTTCGAGCCGGTCGAGGGCACCGAGAAGGAGCTCCCGGCCCAGCTGGTGCTCCTCGCGATGGGCTTCGTCGGCCCGGAGAAGGGCGCCCTGCTGAACGACCTCGAGGTCGATCTCGACGAGCGCGGCAACGTCGCCCGCGACGACCGCTACATGTCCTCGGTCGACGGTGTGTTCGTCGCCGGTGACATCGGCCGCGGCCAGTCGCTGATCGTGTGGGCCATCGCCGAAGGCCGCTCCGCGGCCGCCGGTGTGGACGAGTGGCTCACCGGCCGCTCGGTGCTGCCCCGCCCGATCGACCCGGGCGACCGCCAGATCGCCTGACGTCGTACACGCGCACGAGGGGCCCGGCCGCACAGGCCGGGCCCCTCTCGTGTGTCGGGGTCAGTCCACGCGTTCCAGCTCGTACGCGTCGTCGCCGATCCAGATCCGCACGCCCTCGGCGTCGTCGGAGATGTAGCCGTCCTCGTCCTCGCCGAGCTCGCGGATAGCGCCGAGGGCGAGCCGGTCGAACTCCACGACGCCGTCACCCACGTCGACCGGCCGGTACTCCCGGGCCAGCATGGCGGTGCGGCACTGCGTAGCCAGCCACGTCGCGTTCTCCGTACCGACCTCGACCCGCCACCGCTCATCGCGCATGCGACGAGTATGCCCCGGATCTCTCCGTCCGTCGCCGGTCTTCTACCGGCGATCGTGACGGAATGCTCCCCGCCGGACGCACACCGCGATCCGCTCCCGCCCGTCGCGGGGGCGGCGCCGCTCACGGTGGCGGGCGAGACAGGGGCCACTGCACCCACAACCCGACGGCGGGTCGGGCGTTGAACCCCGTGACCGGCATCTGCAGAACCGGGAGCCCCTGTCGATGCCGGGCACCATCGGGTCATCGGGTACCGCGGCCACGCGCCGCGGGCCCGATGCCCGGTGGTGTATCCCGCGCCGGTCGCCGCGCGCGGCGATGAGTTCTCCGGGGCCCGCCGGTCGTAGGCGGTGAGTGCCCCGGAACCGCCGGGGCCGTGCCCGCGGAGGCCACCATGACCGCCCCCTCCCCCACCCGTCGCATGCCGGTCGCCGCACACCGTGCGCTGTGGGTGCTGCAGATCCTGCTCGGCCTGTTCTTCGTCCTGGCCTCGGCGCTGCCGAAGTTCTGGGGCGACCCGTTCGCCGTCGCGATCTTCGACGGGATCGGCCTCGGACAGTGGCTGCGCTACGTCGTCGGGTTCCTCGAGCTGGCCGGCGGGATCGGCCTGTGCACCCGGCGCCTCGCCGCCCCGGCCGCCTCCGGGCTCGTCCTGCTGATGATCGGTGCGGCGCTCACCCAGGCGTTCGTCCTGCACGGCGGGGCCCTGGTCGTCATGCCGCTGGTCCTGGGCGCCCTGGCCGCCGTGATCGCGGTCGCGCGACGGAACGAGACGCTCGCCACGCCTCGCTGACCTGCGTTTACGCACAGCGATCATCGGGCATCTCCAGGGAGAGAAGACCGATCCGGACACCCCGGTTCGCCCGAGTCAGTCCCGCAAGGGGGAGGAACCCGCCATGGCCGACCGCCACGTCAAGCCGGTCGACGACGGCTGGACCGTCGAGAAGGAAGACGCCCAGCGCCCGAGTGCCCGTACGAGCACCCAGGCCGAGGCCATCACCCGGGCGGTGGAGATCATCGCCAACGACGGCGGCGGCAACCTCGTCGTGTACGGCACCGACGGCTCGGTGCGCGAACGCCGCTCCATCGACTCCGACGCCGACGGCGGCACCGCCACGAAGGCCGTCGCGAGCGCCACCGCCACCGGGGCCGGCGACACCGCGTCGAAGGCCGCCGAGACCACGGGCAAGGCCGCCGACAAGATCGGTGCCGACACGAGGACCACCGCCAAGAAGGTCGCCGGCGAGACCGGTGACAGTGCGGCGAAGGCCGGCGAGACCGTCAAGAAGGGCGCCGACAAGGTCGCCGCCGAGGCCCGCAAGGTCGACGACCAGGGCAAGGACCCGAAGAAGGCGGGCAAGGCCGCCGCCGAGGCCGCGAAGGCCACCGGCGAGCAGCTGGCCGGGAACGCCCAGCGCACCGGAAAGCAGGTCGCCGGCGAGGTGTCGGCGTCCGCGGAGCGGTCCGCCGCCACCGTCAAGGCCGTCGCCGAGCAGGGTGCCGACTCCGCGGTGCGCACCGCGGACCGGGCCGCGCGCGTGAGCGCCCGCGTCGAGGACGACCTCGACGACACCGGGGCCCGCCTGGCCCGCCGGCTCTACGAGAACGGCGAGCGTGCCGCCTCGCAGCTGGACGACTTCGCCCTGCGCGTCTACAAGCCGCTGAACCCGATCCGGTTCACCAGCCGCGTCGCCGCCGGGGCGGTCGCCACCGCGTTCGGGGTGACCGGTGCGGTCACCTCGCGCGCGGGCAAGCTGTTCCAGCGCGGGACCCGCAAGGCCGCAGGCCGCTGAGTCCCCGTCGTACCGCGACCGCGCCCCCGCCGACCCCGTCGGCGGGGGCGCGGTCGTCTGCGGTCAGGACGTCGGGCGCAGCACGTAGTCGCCGGTGTCGTCGCTCCACTCCATCGCGATGAGGTCCCGGGCGCGGGCCGCCTTCGCGAAGGACAGGAAGCTGCCGAAGCCGTAGCGCTTCTCGGAGAAGTCGGGCACCCGCTTGCGGAGCTGGTTCTTCAGCCCGGACAGCTGCGGCGGGTCCCCGGCCGCGGCGATCCCGCGCACCACGTCGACCAGCAGCGCGAACGCGTCGTGGTCGGCGTCCGGGTCGTCGGGCAGCGCCACCTCGGGGTCGCCCTGCGCCGCACCGGTGGTCAGCGTGACCGCACCGCGGTCCTGCAGGTGGCGCAGCAGCTCGCCGAAACCGCGGAAGCCGTGGTCGGCCTCGTCGAACGTGGGGTCCTTGCGCAGGATCGCGCGCTTGAGCCGCGACGCCAGCACAGTGCCGTCGGCCTGCCGGGCGAGACCGCCCAGGGTGCTGACGACGAGCCCCGCGACGTCGCGCTCCTCGGCGCCGGTGGTGGCGGTGTCGTCGCTGCCGTCGGAGAAGGTCACGTCGAACGGGTCCGGCGGGACGATCGGGGCCGGTTCCGGCTCCGGCGCCGGGACCGCGACCGGAGCGGGCGTCGACACCTGTCCCACGGCCGGGGCCGGGCGGGGACTCCCCCGGCGACGACGCGGCGGCGCGGGCGCCTGGGTCGGCTCGACACCGGGGAGCCGGTCGTAGAACAGGAACTCGTCGCAGGCGGGCGGCAGCAGCGCCGAGGTCGAGGACTGCACCCCGATCCCGATCACGCGTTTGTCCAGCTCGCGCAGCTTGTGCATGAGCGGGGTGAAGTCGGAGTCGCCGGTGCCGATGGCGAAGGTGGTGATGAACTCCCGCTCGTAGGCGAGCTCGATCGCGTCGACGGCGAGCTTGATGTCGGCCGCGTTCTTGCGGGAGCCGCCGATCCGCTGCGGGATCTCGATGAGCTCCACCTGGGCGCGGGCCATCAGGCGGCGGTCCTCGTCGAAGGAGGACCAGTCGGCGTAGGCGCGGCGGACCACGACCCGCCCGCGTTCGGCGAGCGCGTCGGCCACCGGGCCGAAGTCGAAGGGGACGACCCCGAGCCCGTCGCGGGCGCCGATCGCGAGATTCTCGTAGTCGAGCAGCAGTGCGATGCGTTCGTCCTCGTGGGCCACCGCGGAAGCCTAATGCGCTGGCCCGGATGCCCGCCCGCAGGGCACGGTGCTCCGATGCGCGCGGAGGACGTCGAGGACGCGGTGACGATGATCGTCGGAGCCCTGGGGACGGTGCCCGACGACGGCTGGTCCGCCCCGGCCGGACCGCTCGACTGGTCGTGCCGCGACACCGTGGTGCACGTCGCGGACGACCTGTTCGGCTATGCCGCCCAGGTGGCGCTCGCCCCGCCCGACGACTACCCGCCGTTCGAGATCGTGGTGCCCGGCGGCGTCGGCACCGCCGGTCTGCTGCAGGTCGTCGCGACCGGCGGGGCGATGCTTGCCGCCGCCGTCCGGACCGCACCCGCGGGGGTGCGCGGCTGGCACCCCTACGGCGACGCCGACGCCGCCGGGTTCGCCGCGATGGGCGTCACCGAGGTCCTGGTGCACACCCACGACATCACCCGGGCCACCGACCCGGCGTGGACGTTGCCGGCGGCGCCGTGCCGGGGCGTGCTCGCCCGGCTGTGGCCGGACGTCGACGCGGGCGACGACCCGGCCGGGGCGCTGCTGCACCACACCGGCCGGGCGTCGTGGCGCGGTGTGCCCGCGCCGGTCCGGTGGCGCTGGCACGGCGCGCCGCGCTGAGGGCGGTGCCGGGGGGTCGATGGGCGCGGGCGGTCAGCCGCGGTCCGTCTCCCCCTGCGACCCGCCCAGCGGCTGTTCGGCGACCTGACCGGTCCAGGCGGCACGCGCCCCGGAGTCCCCGATCCGCACCGTCGTCACCACCGCCCCGACCGCGACGACGACGGCCAGCACGGCCACGACCACCGTCGCGACGGTCCCGCCGGGCGCCGTCCCGGCCGGGACCTCCGGGGCCCCGCCGCCGGCCGTCGCGGGGACGCGGCGCGCGGCCCGGACCGCCACGACGTGGCGCACCGCGACCACGACGGCGACCACGGCCAGCCCGGCGGCCCACGGCAGCAGCCCGTCGCCCAGCTCGGTGTGGGCCCGGATGAGCGGGGTCCGCGGCAGCCGGTGCTCCAGCCACTCCCCCGCCTCGGTGGTCACCGGGACCAGGGCCAGCATGACCGCGGCGAGCACCACGGTCGGCCAGACCAGACGTACCCGTGCCGCGGGCCAGACGGCGACCAGCACCAGCCCGAGGGCGGTCAGCGGGACCAGCACCACGATGCCGTGCACCAGCAGGATGTGCGCCGGCAGCCCGGCGATCGTCGACTCCACACCGACGACGCTAGGACCGGCGTCACCCCTCCGGACAGTGAACTCAGCAGATCCTCACCGGGTTCTCACCCGGGCCTCACAGCGGCAGGGGATGATCTCGCGGGCACGACACGAGGAGAACGGTCCATGGGCGCCGGCACCACCGGGATCGACGCGGTCCCGATCACCACGTGGCAGTTCGTGACGGGGTTCGTCCTCGCCGGTGTGGTGCTCCTCGTCCTGACCGTCCTGGGGGTGCGGCGGGCCGGGCGGTCCCGGCACCGGTCGCTGCGGATCCTCGCGCGGCTGGGCGCGACGGGTGTCGTCGCGGTGGTGCTGCCGGCGAACGTCCTGGTCGGGGTGAACGCCGGGCTGGACTACCTGCGGACCGTCGGCGACGTGGCCGGGACCGGGCCGGTGGAGGGGATCGGGGTCGCCCAGCTGCTGCTGAGCCGGAAGGTCCCGGCCACCGGTCAGGTCGTGCAGATCCCGATCCCGGGCACGGCGTCGCACTTCGCGGCCCGGCCCGCGGTCGTGTGGGTGCCGCCCGCCTGGTACGAGCGGCCCCGGCCGCAGCTGCCGGTGATCGTGCTGCTGCACGGGACCCCCGGCCGTCCGGTGGACTGGGTGGACTCCGGGGGCGCCGCCGACGTCGCGAACGCCTGGGCCGCCCAGCACCACGGGGTGGCACCGATCCTGGTGATGCCCGACGTCAACGGGACCTACACCGCGGACTCCGAGTGCGTCGACACCCCGACCGCGAAGGTCGAGACCTACCTGACCCGCGACGTGCCCCGGGTGGTGAGCAGGCTGCTGGGGACACGGCCGCCGGGGCCGTCGTGGGCGGTGGCGGGGTTGTCCGAGGGCGGCAGCTGCGCGGCGATGCTGGCGCTGCGCCACCCCACGGTGTTCGCCACGTTCGGTGACTACGCCGGACTGCTCGGCCCGCGGGTCGGGGACTCCAACGGTGGAGTCCCGGACACCGTCGCCGGGCTGTTCGGCGGGTCGCAGGCCGCGTTCGCCGCACACGACCCGGCGACGCTGCTGGCCGCGAACCGGGTCCCCGGGATCGCCGGCTGGTTCGAGGCGGGTGACGCCGACACCGACCCGGCCGCCGCCGCGCGCACACTCTCGGCGGTGGCGACCCGGGCCGGTGCCGAGAACCGGCTGGTGATCGTGCCCGGGGGCGGGCACGACTTCGACCTGTTCTCCCAGGCGCTGTCGGACTCCTACCCCTGGCTCGCGGGACGGGTGTCGGACCCCGCGCCCTGACCCGGGGTCAGGGGGCGCCGAAGCCGGCCGCCCCGAGGACCTGACGGCCCTCGTCGCCGTTCACGAACTGCACCCACTTCTGCGCCAGCTCGGCGTTCCTCGTGTCCTTCAGGACGACGATCGGGTACTGGTTGACCGCCTCCGACGCCTGCGGGATGTCGACGCCCTGCGCCTGCCCCTTCGACGCGGTGACGTCGGTCCGGTAGACGAGCCCGGCGTCGGCGTTGCCGGTGGTGACCTTCTGCAGCACCGACTTGACGTCCTGCTCCTCGGAGACGGGCGTGATGTCCACGCCGGCGGCCTTCTCCACCTTCTCCGTCGCCGAGCCGCACGGCACCTGCGGGGCGCAGACCACGGTGCGCAGACCGGGCCTGCCCAGGTCCTGCAGCGACGCGATCTGCTTCGGGTTCTGCGGAGCGACCGCGATCTGCAGGGTGTTGGTGGCGAAGACCTCGGGCTGCCCCTGGGCGTTGCCCGCGTCGGTCACCTTGGTCATGTTGTTCTGGTCGGCCGAGGCGAACACGTCGGCCGGTGCGCCCTGGTTGATCTGCTGGGCCAGGGCCGAGGACCCGGCGAAGTTGAACACCACGTCCGTGCCCGGGTTGGCGGCCTCGAACTTCTTCTCCAGGTCACCGAACGTGCCGGTCAGCGACGCCGCGGCGAACACCGTCAGCGTGCCGCCCTGCGCCTCGCCGCTCGGCTGCGCGGCGCTCCCGCCGCCCCCGGCTCCCCCGCCGCAGCCCGCCAGCGCGAACAGCGCCGTCACCGCCAGCGCGGCGCCGGCCACTCGTCCTCGGATCCTCACGAACACCCTCCCGGGATCGACTCCCCGCGCTGTTCGCCGATCACGAACTGCGGCTCGGCAGGCATCTTATGCACGCAATCACCGGTTACGCACTCCCGATCGGCACGCAGGACCGGATCTCCGGTGTGCGGCTCGACTGTGGACTCTCAGTGATCGCTCAGCGTCCTCTGGGCTTGCTCTGCGCAACGACCGGAAGGGTCACCCGCGGCGGCGGATCGTGCCGCCACGACGCAGGAGGACGACGGCGCATGGTGCTGGAGACGCTGGTCCCGCCGGGGGCCCCGGCCCCGGGGACGACGGCGGTGGGGGCGCCCCGCGGGCGCGACGGATCCACCCCGTGCCCGGCGGTGCAGCGGTGAGCGCGGTCGAGACCACCGCCGGGATCGCACCGGGCCCGGAGCCGTCGCGGCGCCGCCGCCGCAGGCGTCGGGCGGGTGCCGTGCTGGGGGTGCTCGTGGTGCTGCTCGGCGGCGCGGGCGCCGGGGTGGGCGCGGTGACGCTGGCCGCGCCCCCCGGTACCGGGCCGGTCGAGGCGACCGCCGAGTGGGCCCGCGACCACGGGCTGAACTGGCTGGTCACCGGCCTGGAGAAGCTCCAGTACGCCGTGGACGCGCCGTCCGAGGGCGGGAGCCCGGCCGGCGGGATCCCGCGGGCTCCGGGTGCGCTGTCCGACCCGGCGACGACGCCGCCGGTCGCGGCGGGAGCCCCGCTGCCCGGGGAGGGCGTGTGGCAGACCGTCGTCGCCGCCCACGGGCGGCCCGCGGTGCAGGTGACGACGCTGCGGGTCGACGACACCCACACCTCCTACCTCGCCGGGGTGCTGCGGATGGACCCCGCGCTGGTGCGGGGCACCCTGCACCCGGGCGTCGGCGAGCCCGCCGGGCACTGGCACGCGTCGACGTCGCTGGCCGGGAGGGCGGGTGCCGGCGTGGCGGTGGCGTTCAACGGCGGGTTCAAGCTGTCCGACCCCAGTCACAACGGCTACTACGCCGAGGGCCGCACGGTCGCGCCGCTGCTGCCCGGCAAGGCCAGCCTGGTCCTGCACACCGACGGCCGGGCCGACGTCGGGGCCTGGGGCACCGAGGTCGGGATGGGGCCGGACGTCGCGAGCGTGCGGCAGAACCTGCTCCCGCTCGTCGACGACGGCGCGGTGAACCCGACGTGCGCCACCGGCGGCACCGCGGAGTGGGGCAGCACGGTCGGGCAGAACGCGTTCGTCCACCGGTCCGGGTTCGGCGTGACCGCCGACGGCACCGAGGTGTACGTCGCCGGACCGGCGCTGTCGGTGTGCACGCTGGGCAGGCTGCTCGCCGACGCCGGCGTGGTCCGCGGCATGGAGCTGGACATCAACCCGGCCTGGGTGAGCGGGACCTACTTCCACGACCGGCCCGGGCACACCCCGCAGGGGTTCGCGCTGTTCCCGGCCGAGCAGGTGCCGCCCACCCACTACCTCACGCCGACGATGCGGGACTGGTTCGCCTGGTACCTGCGGTCGTGACCGGGCGGTGGGTCCCGCCCGGGACGGGTCAGTCCTCGGGCGGGGCCTCACCCAGCTCGTCGGCCTCCGCACCGGCGGCGGCGATCTCCTCCTTGACCACCCCGTAGGCGACCCCGGGCCCGTAGCCCTTGCGCGCGAGCATGCCGACCAGCTTGCGGGCGCTGGACTGCCGCTCCTCGCGGCTCCCGACGGGCAGGCTCCGCAGCCGCCGTACGACGAGCTCGCGGGCCCGGTCGCGTTCGGAGTCGTCGTCGATACCGGTGAGCGCCTCGTCGGCGATCTCGCGGTCGACGCCCTTGCGGTGCAGCTCCATCGCGATCGCCCGCTTGCCGAGGCCGCGGTGGCGGTGGCGGGACCGGACCCACTGTTCGGCGAAGGCCTGGTCGTCGACGAGTCCGACCTCGTCGAACCGGTCGAGGACGCGGTGCGCGACCTCGTCGGGGATCTCCTTGCGACGCAGCGCGTCGCCGAGCTCCTTGACCGTGCGGGCGCGGTCGGTGAGCAGGCGCAGGCAGATGTCGCGGGCGCGGGTCTCCTGCTCCTGCGGTGTCTCGACGCGTGGGGTGGCGTCCTCGCCCCGACGTCTCCCCCGGCCACGGCCCTCTCCGCGGCGCCGGCCACGGGGGGTGGTGCTCTCCTCGACCGGGTCCGGCCCGGTGTCCTCGGGCGCGGCGGCACGGTCGGTCGCGCCTGCCACGGCGGCCGGACGCCGACGCGCGGTCGCGCCGTCGCGACGGGGTCCGCTGCGGCGAACGCCCCGTCCGGACAGCTCCTCGAAGGAGACCACACGGGGTGAGCCGGGTCCCGCACCGCCGACGCCGCCGTCGGCGCTCTCCCCGGAGGCCGGGTCGAGCCCGGGGCCGGGGCCGGGGCCGGGGCCGGGGCCGGGGCCGTCGAGGGTCAGCCTGCGGACCGGGGCGGGGGCCGCCGCCCCGTCCGTCGCGCCGTCCGCCGCCGGTCCCGTGGACCAGGCAGCCGGCGGGTCGGTCGCCGTCGTGGGGGCCTCGTCGGCACCGCTCAGCGCGGCGAACGAGACCTGGTGGGGGCTCGTGTCCCAGCCGGGGACCGCCGGGGGCTCGGCGACGGACTCGTCCGGCTCACCGCCGGTCGGGTCGGCGGTCCGGATCGCGGGCGGATCCTGCTCGTCGGTGACCGACGGGGTCACGCCGAACAGTTCGTCGAGCGGGACGGTGCGGGGCCTGACCGGCTCCGCACCGTCCCGTCCGGACGTGCCTCCGGACCCGTCGCGCTCGCCGGCCACGCTCAGAAGTCGACCGGGGCCGGGAGGGGCTCGACCGGGCTGGTCTCCTCGGCGTCGACGACGGCGCCGATCCCCAGCTTCTCCTTGATGCGCTTCTCGACCTCGGCGGCGACGTCCGGGTTCTCCTTGAGGAACTTGCGGGCGTTCTCCTTGCCCTGCCCCATCTGGTCGCCCTCGTAGGTGTACCAGGCACCGGACTTGCGGATGATCCCCTGCTCGACGCCCACGTCGATCAGCGAACCCTCCTTGGAGATGCCGACGCCGTAGAGCACGTCGAACTCCGCCTGCTTGAACGGCGGGGCCACCTTGTTCTTCACGACCTTGACCCGGGTCCGGCTGCCGACCATGTCGGTGCCGTCCTTCAGGGTCTCGATGCGGCGGATGTCCATGCGGACCGACGCGTAGAACTTCAGCGCCTTACCACCGGTCGTGGTCTCCGGGGACCCGAACATCACGCCGATCTTCTCGCGCAGCTGGTTGATGAAGATCGCGGTGGTGCCGGAGTTGCTGAGCGCACCGGTGATCTTCCGCAGCGCCTGGCTCATCAGCCGGGCCTGCAGGCCGACATGGCTGTCGCCCATCTCGCCCTCGATCTCGGCGCGCGGCACGAGCGCGGCCACCGAGTCGATGACGATGATGTCGAGCGCGCCGGAGCGGATCAGCATGTCCGCGATCTCCAGCGCCTGCTCACCGGTGTCCGGCTGGGAGACCAGCAGGTCGTCGGTGTCGACGCCGAGCGCCTTGGCGTACTCCGGGTCGAGCGCGTGCTCGGCGTCGATGAACGCCGCGACGCCTCCGGCGGCCTGCGCGCTCGCGACGGCGTGCAGCGCGACGGTCGTCTTGCCGCTGGACTCCGGGCCGTAGATCTCGACGACGCGGCCGCGCGGGATGCCCCCGACGCCGAGCGCGACGTCGAGCGCGATGGAGCCCGTGGAGATGGCACTGATCGGGACGCGGGTCTGGTCGCCCAGGCGCATCACCGATCCCTTGCCGTGGTTCTTCTCGATCTGGGCGAGGGCGAGTTCGAGCGCCTTGCCGCGGTCCGGAGCGGACATCTCTTGACTCCTCGCTGGTGGTCGACGATCGGGTCCTGCTGGTGTCTTTCGGGGAGGCACACCACAACGGTATGGGGTACCCCTGACAGTTACGGGCCCGGATCGGCGCCTGTGGACAACTCGTCCGACACCGCGCCGCAGGACCGGTACCGCGAGCCCTGGCGGAACCGTAGACGAACACGCGTTCGATCCGACACCGCGACACGCCGACCGGGCAACCACGGGAGCCGAGCGGTCCCCACGACCGCCCGGGACGCCGCTACCGCCGTGCGGGTGGGACCTCGTAGGCCGCGCAGACCGCGCGCCAGACCCGGCGCAGGTCGAGACCCGCCTCGATCGCCTGCTCGACGGTCCGGCCGCCGAGGTCGGAGAAGACGTGGTCGCGGGACAGCGACGCCGCCCGCACCGGCCCGAACTCGCCCTCCATCAGTTCCCGGAAGTGGCTCAGTCGCACGCCCGCGAGGGTAGACGGGTCACCCGTTCCGTGTGGTGTCCGCCCGTTGACGGCCCCGGAGCCGGTAGCCTGGGTGATATGTCCGAACTGCTCGCGACCGTCCCGGTCGACGTCGCCGACGAGGTCCTCGCGACGACCGGCATCGGGTCGCCCCTGGCGTGGCAGGTCGTGTCGCTGCTCGCGCTGCTGTCCGCGCTGGTCGTGCTGGTGCGCTGGTGGCTCCACCAGCGCCGTCGCTGAGGGTCCCGCTCAGCCGGCCGCCGTGCGGGCCGGGCGCGCGACCACCAGCAGGAACGGCACCGTCGCCACGACCACCAGCGCGCCGAGCAGCGCGTAGGACGACACCGTCACGAGCACCCCGGCCACGATCCCGGCGGCGGCGCCGGCCAGGTTCATCGCCACGTCCACCCAGCCCTGCACCCGCGGCCGGTCGGCCACCGCCAGCGACGCCGTGAGCTGCGCCGACCCGCCCACCACCGCTGCCGACCAGCCCAGACCGAGCAGCACCAGGCCCACGGACAGCAGGCCGGTCGAGGTCGGCGCGGCGAGGGCGCAGACCACCCCCGCCAGCGGCAGCAGCACCCCGGCACCGGCCAGCACCCGGGCCGGTCCGAGCCGGTCGGCGAGCCACCCGAACAGCGGGCTGAGCGCGTACATCCCCGCGATGTGCAGGCTGATCACCAGCCCGACGACCGACAGCGCCGCGCCGCCGTGGTCCATGTGCACCGGGGTCATCGACATCAGCCCGACCATCACCGCGTGCCCGAGCACGATGCCGACCGCGCCGAGCAGCGCGGGGCGCGAGGCCCGCAGCACCGCCCACGGCCGCACCGCCGCGGCCCCGGGCGCGGTGGCCGGCGTCCCCGCGTGCTCCCGGGCCCGCAGCAGCGGGTCGGGCCGCAGACCCAGCCACCCGGTCAGGGCCGCCAGGGCGAAGGCGACCGCGCAGAGCAGGTACGGACCGGCGACACCGGGCAGCCCGGCCGACACGGCCACGGCGGCCGGCGGACCGAGCAGGTTCGGCCCGGCGACCGCACCGACCGTCGTCGCCCACACCACCAGCGCGAGCGCGCGGCCGGCCCGCGCCGGCGCGGCCAGGTCGGTGGCGGCGTAGCGCGCGGCGAGCCCGACCGCCGTCCCCGAACCGATCAGCAGCAACGACACCAGCAGCAGCGCCACCGAGCCGGTCGTCGCCGCGACGACCGCACCGACCGCACCGAGCAGTCCCACCAGGTGACCGCCGACCAGCGCGGGACGCCGTCCCCGGGCCTGGGCCACGCGTGCGACGACGGCGGCCGCACCCGCCGCGCCCAGCACGCTCGCCGTCGACGCGACGCCACCGACCGCGGGCGAGCCGGACAGCCGGGACGCGACCAGCGAGCTCGCGGCGATCGAGGTCGCCACGGCCGTCCCGCCGAGCACCTGCCCGATCGCGAGCACCGCCAGCAGGCGGGGCTGGGCGGGGTCCTGCGGCGGGGAGGCGGCGTCGGGTGCGGCGGTCACGGACGGATGCTGCCGTGCCACGGCCGCCGCGCGCCAGGGCGTTACGCTCCGGCCCGGCCACACGAGCGGAGGACGGTGGACATGGCAGGCACGACCCCGAACACACGCAGGTCGGCGGGCACGGACGACGCGGAGCTGCAGAACGCCTACCGCATGGTCTCCGACGTGCTGGCCGGAGCGGTGCGCGAGACCCTCGCCGCGCCGGGGCCCGACCCGGCCCGGTTCGCCGTGCGCAGGCTGACCGCGGTCGACCGGGACATGCCGCCGGACGCCACCCCGCCCGGCTGGTCGCTGGCCTTCCTGGTGCTGGCCGACTGGTACGACGCCGCCCGCACCGCGCTCGCCGACCACGACGACCGCTCCGAGCGGGCGCTGGGCTGGATCGGGAGCAACCTGGGCCCGCGCTACGCGGCCCGGGCCCGCTACACGGTCGCCCCGCTCGTCGACCCGGCCGACGCCCGCGAGACCTCGCACTACGTCGACGCGCTGGGCGTGGACTTCCTGGCGTCGATGGTCTGGACGGTCGCGGCGGTCGTCGCCGAGTTCCCGGCCGAGGACACCGCGGAGGTCTGGCCCCGCACGAGGGCCGACGCCGCCCGCTGACGTCGCAGGTCACGCCCGGTCCGACGGGCGTTCGACGGGTGACTGTCGGACCCCACCCGCATGATTGTCGGCGTGACCGCACTCGAGGGCTTCTTCCCCGCCACCCGCCAGTGGTTCGAGGGGGCCTTCGCCGCGCCCACGGCGGCCCAGGAGGGCGCCTGGTCCGCGGCGCAGGCCGGGCGCAACGCGCTCGTCGTCGCGCCGACCGGGTCCGGCAAGACCCTCGCCGCGTTCCTCTGGGCGCTGGACCGGCTCGCCGCCACCCCGCCGCCCGCCGAGCCGAAGCACCGCTGCCGGGTCCTCTACGTCTCACCGCTCAAGGCGCTCGCCGTCGACGTGCAGCGCAACCTGCGCTCGCCGCTGACGGGCATCCGCCAGGCCGCACAGCGGCTCGACGAGCCGGTCCCCGACATCACCGTCGGGATGCGCACCGGCGACACCCCGGCCGACGAGCGACGCCAGTTCCAGCGCACCCCGCCGGACGTGCTGGTGACCACCCCGGAGTCGCTGTTCCTGCTGCTCACCTCGGCCGCGCGGGAGTCGCTGCGCGGGGTGACGACGGTGATCCTCGACGAGGTGCACGCCGTCGCCGGGACGAAGCGGGGGGCGCACCTGGCGGTGTCGCTGGAACGCCTCGAGGAGATCACCGAGGCCACCCCGCAGCGGATCGGGCTCTCGGCGACCGTGCGCCCGGTGGACGAGGTCTCGACGTTCCTGTCCGGCACCCGCCCGGTCGAGGTCGTGCAGCCCGCGATCCCCAAGACGATCCGGGTCGAGGTGCAGGTCCCGGTGCCCGACCTGGCCGCGCTCGACGAGCGGCCCGCCCCGGGCAGCACCGACGAGGAGGTCGTCGGGTCCGCCGCGGGCACGGCGCGCAAGCCCTCGATCTGGCCCGCGGTGGAGGAGCGGCTGCTCGGCCTGGTGCGCGAGCACCGTTCGACCATCGTGTTCTCCAACTCCCGCCGGCTCGCCGAGCGGCTCACCTCCCGGCTGAACGAACTCGCCGCCGAGCAGGAGGCCGCGGCCCTGGAGGAGGCCGCCGACCTCGACGCCGACGCCCCGGGCGCGTTCCCGGCCGAGGCGGTCGGGCAGTCGGGGGTGGGCGGCGGGGCCGCGCCGACGGTCGCCAAGGCCCACCACGGCTCGATGTCGCGCGACCAGCGGACCCTGGTCGAGGAGGAGCTGAAGTCCGGCGTGCTGCCGTGCGTCGTCGCGACCTCCAGCCTGGAGTTGGGCATCGACATGGGGGCGGTCGACCTGGTCGTGCAGGTCGAGGCGCCGCCGTCGGTCGCGTCCGGGCTGCAGCGGGTCGGGCGCGCCGGGCACCAGGTGGGCGCGGTGTCCGAGGGCGTCGTGTTCCCGAAGTACCGCGGGGACCTCGTGTCCTGCGCCGTCGTCGCCGAACGGATGACGACCGGGTCGATCGAGTCCACGCGCTACCCGCGCAACCCGCTCGACGTGCTGGCCCAGCAGATCGTCGCGATGGTCGCGATGGAGTCGTGGCAGCTGTCCGACCTCGCCGCGACGATCCGCCGGGCGGCCCCGTTCGCGGCGCTGCCGGACTCCGCGCTGCACTCGGTGCTGGACATGCTGGCCGGGCGCTACCCGTCCGAGGAGTTCGGGGAGCTGCGCGCCCGCATCACCTGGGACCGGGTCACCGACGAGCTGCGCGGCCGCCCGGGCGCGCAGCGCCTGGCCGTCACCTCCGGCGGCACCATCCCCGACCGCGGCCTGTTCACCGTCATGACCCCGGGCGGCGCGGACGGCGCCGGGTCGCGGGTCGGCGAGCTCGACGAGGAGATGGTCTACGAGTCCCGCGTCGGGGACACGTTCCTGCTGGGGACCTCGTCGTGGCGGGTCGAGGACATCACCCACGACCGCGTGATCGTCACCCCGGCGCCGGGGGTGCCCGCCCGGATGCCGTTCTGGAAGGGCGAGTCGATCGGGCGGCCGCTGGAGCTGGGCCGGGCCGTCGGCGCGTTCGTGCGCGAGATGTCCGGGCTGGCCGACGCCGACGCCCGCGAGCGCGCCGGCGCGGCCGGGCTCGACGAGTGGGCCTGCGACAACCTGCTGTCCTACCTGCGCGAGCAGCGCGAGGCGACCCGGCACGTGCCGAGCGACCGCACGATCCTCGTCGAGCGGTTCCGCGACGAGCTGGGCGACTGGCGCCTCGTCGTGCACTCGCCGTTCGGGGCGCAGGTGAACGGGCCGTGGGCGCTGGCGATCGCCGCCCGGATGCGGGAGCGCCGCGGGGTCGAGGTGAGCGCGTCGGGCGCCGACGACGGGATCGTCCTGCGCCTGCCGGACGCCGTCGACGACAACGGCACCGAGGTCGTCCCGAGCGCGGAGGACGTGCTGCTGGAGCCGGGCGAGATCGAGCAGATCGTCGTCGCTGAGCTGGGGAACTCGGCGCTGTACGCGTCG
The DNA here is from genome assembly GCF_056341085.1 of Pseudonocardia sp. 2-7. Lineage (NCBI taxonomy): Bacteria > Bacillati > Actinomycetota > Actinomycetes > Pseudonocardiales > Pseudonocardiaceae > Pseudonocardia > Pseudonocardia sp. 2-7. Next base: position 1,644,739 of record NZ_CP094507.1, on the reverse strand, counting down.
CGGTTCCGGGAGTGCGCCGCGCGGGCGCTGCTGCTGCCCCGGCGCGACCCGCGCCGCCGCAGCCCGCTGTGGCAGCAGCGGCAGAAGTCGGCGCAGCTGCTGAGCGTCGCGGGCAAGTTCGAGCAGTTCCCGATCACCCTGGAGGCGATGCGGGAGTGCGTGCAGGACGTCTACGACCTCCCCGGCCTGCGCGAGCTGATGGGCGACGTCGCCGCGCGGAAGGTGAAGGTCGCCGAGGTCGAGTCGTCGCAGCCGTCGCCGTTCGCGCGCAGCCTGTTGTTCGGCTACGTCGGGATGTTCCTCTACGAGGCCGACGCGCCGCTGGCCGAGCGCCGCGCGGCCGCGCTGTCGCTGGACTCGACGCTGCTGGCGGAACTGCTCGGCTCCGAGGCGATCCGGGAGCTGCTCGATCCGGAGATGCTGGCCGAGATCGAGGGCCAGCTGCAGCGCACCGACCCGGACCGGCACGCCCGCGACATGGAGGGCGCCGCGGACCTGCTCCGCTTCGTCGGCGACCTGTCCGAGGCCGACGGGCGGGCCCGCGGTGTCGATCCGGCGTGGCTGGCGCAGCTGGAGCGCGACCGCCGGGCGCTGCGGGTGCGGATCGCCGGCGAGGAACGGTTCATCGCGATCGAGGACGCCGGCCGGATCCGGGACGCGCTGGGCACGGCGCTGCCGGTCGGGGTGCCGGAGGCGTTCACCGAGCCGGTGCCCGACCCGCTCGGGGATCTCGTGCTGCGCTGGGCACGCACGCACGGGCCGTTCACCGCCGCCGAGCTCGCCCGCCGCTTCGGGCTGGGCGTGGCCGTGGTCGCCGGGGTGCTGGAGCGGCTCACCGGCACCGGTCGGCTGATGAAGGGCGAGCTGCGCCCGCAGGCGTCGGTGCCCGCCGGCTCCGGCGGCGAGCTGGAGTACTGCGACGCCGAGGTGCTGCGACGGCTGCGGCGCGCGTCGCTGGCGAAACTGCGGCACGAGGTCGAGCCCGTCGAACAGCGGGCGCTGGGCCGGTTCCTGCCGCAGTGGCAGGGCGTCCAGGTGCGGTCGGGCTCCGAGCGGCGAGGCCGGGTGCGCCGCGCACCGGGTGCCGAGGACGTGCTCGGTGTGGTCGAGCAGCTCGCCGGGGCGCCGCTGCCGGCGAGCGCGGTCGAGTCGCTGGTGCTACCGGCCCGGCTACCGGGCTACACCCCCGCGCTGCTCGACGAGCTGACCGCCGCCGGTGAGGTGACCTGGGTCGGGTGCGGCGCACTGTCCGGGCAGGACGGCTGGCTGGCACTGGCCCCGGCCGACGTGGCGGACCTGCTGCTGCCCGCCCCCGACCTGGACACCGCGGGCACCCCGCTGCACACCGCGGTGCTGGCCGCGCTCGGGCTGACCGACCCGGCCGCGCTGACCGACCCGGAGGCCGCACCGGACTCCGGGGGCGGCGCGCTGTTCTTCCGCGAGCTCGCGACCCGGGCCGGGGTGCTGCTGACCGAGCAGGACGAACCGGCCCCCTCCGACGACGACGTCGTCGCGGCGGTCTGGGACCTGGTCTGGGCGGGCGCGCTCACCAACGACACGCTCGGCCCGCTACGGGCCCGGCTGTCCGGGGGCGGCGGGCGGCGTGGCGCGTCCGGGCGGCAGGGCGGGGCGCACCGCACGGCACGCCGGCCGGCCCGCGGGCGTTACGCGCAGCTGCGTGCGGGGCGGCCGTCGATGCCCAGCCGGACCGGGCCGCCGTCGGTCGGCGGGCGCTGGTCGGTGGCCGTGCCGCGCGAGCCCGACCCGACCCGCCGTGCGCACGCCACCGCGGAGGCGTTCCTGGAACGCCACGGCGTGCTCACCCGGGGCGCGTTGGGCACCGAGCGGGTCACCGGCGGGTTCGCCGCGGTCTACAAGGTGCTCCGGGCGATGGAGGAGTCCGGCCGGTGCCGGCGCGGCTACATCGTCGAGGGGCTCGGCGCGGCGCAGTTCGCGGTACCGGGCGCGATCGACCGGGTCCGGGCCCTCGCCGGGACCGACGGCGGCCCGTCCCCCGCCCCGCCGACCGGTCCGCGCCGCCTCGGTGCCGGGCCGGGCGCGGTCGTCGCCGACCCCACCGACCGCGCCGGTTCCGCCGACCCGGCCGGGTCCGTGGACCCGACCGGGGACGGCGAGCCCCTGCCCGACGACCTCTCCGGCGAGGCGGCCGGGTTCCCGGGCTCCGACGACCTCGCCGGCGACGTCGCGGGGCTCCCGCACGGCGACGACCCGTACGCGGGAGTGCCCGACGACCTGCGCGGCGGCCTGGGCGGGCTCGGCGGCGCCAGCCGCCACGGCGAGTTCGACGGCGCCGGTCGCCGCCCGCAGTCGCCGCGGGAGGCGTGGCGCGAGCTGTCCCGGGTGGTGCTCGCCGCCACCGACCCCGCCCAGCCCTACGGCGCGGCCCTGCCCTGGCCGGAGACGACCGGTGAGACCCGGCACCGCCCCGGTCGCAAGGCCGGCGCTCTGGTCACCCTGGTCGACGGGGCGCCCGCGCTGTACGTCGAACGGGGCGGGAAGTCGCTGCTGTCGTTCACCGAGGACCGCGACGAGCTGCGCGCCGGCGCCGAGTCGCTCGCCGGGGCGGTGCACGAGGGCTGGCTCGGGTCGCTCGCCGTGGAGCGCGCCGACGGGCAGGACTCGCTGGTCTCGGCGCTGTCCGAGGTCCTCACCGAGGCCGGGTTCCGGGTGACGCCGAAGGGGCTGCGGCTGCGGGCCTGACCGGGCACCTACCCCCGTCGGACGCCCGCGGCCGGACCGTGGGGGGTGCGGCCGGGGCAGGCGCGCGGGCGGCCGGAGTCGGTACACATCTGACGGAGGTCCCCCGTGACGCTCGAACTGGCCCTGCCCGACGGCAGCACCCGCTCGGTGGAGGTCCACCGGGTCTTCAACGCCGGGTACGCCGGACGCGCCCAGGAGGAGGTCGCCGCGCACGTCGCCGAGCTGGCCGAGCTGGGCGTGCCGGCCCCGGACACGGTGCCGGCGCTCTACCCGGTCTCGCCGTACCTGGCGTCGCAGACCGACCGGGTCCCCGCCCAGCACGGCCGGACCTCCGGCGAGGCGGAGTGGGCGCTGGTCGTCGGTGACGACGTGACCGGACCCGCTGCTGACCGTCGCCTGCGACCACACCGACCGCGCCCTGGAGGTGCACGGCGTGGCGTGGAGCAAGAATGCGGGTCTCGACGTCCTGGGCCGGAAGGCCTGGCGGCTGTCGGAGGTCGCCGACCGGCTCGACGACATCACCCTGCGCGCGTGGGTCCGTCACGGCGGCACCGAGGAGCTCGTGCAGGACGCGACGCTGGCCGCCCTGCTCCCGCCCGGGTACTGGGTCGGTCTGCTGCGCGAGCGCGGCTGGCTGGTGCCCGGCACCGTCCTGCTGTCGGGGACCGTCGCGATGAGGTCGGGGGTCGACCAGTTCGCCGACGCCTGGAGGGTGGAGCTGCACGACCCGGCCACCGGCGACACGATCGGCCTGGCCTACGAGGTCGACCGGCTCCCGGAGCCGATCGGCTGACCGGCCGCCCGGCGGGGACCGGTCAGCAGGTCCGGTGGACGTGGCCGGGATCGCCCGCGGGCACCCGGCGCCGACCGTGACGCCCGCCGCATCGGCGGGCGCGGCCGCCGCCCGTACCGGGTGGCACCATCGCTGTCATGATCCGTCGCTCCCCCGGCACCCCGTCCCGCGACCGCCGTCTCGCTCTCGGGCTCGCGGGGCTGCTCGGCACCGCCGCCGTCCTGCACGTGGTGCGTCCCGAGCCGTTCGACTCGATCGTGCCGCGCAGCCTGCCCGGGGAGCCCCGGTTCTGGACCTACGCCTCCGGGGCCGCCGAGGGCGCCGTCGCCGCGGCGGTCGCGCATCCGCGGACCCGGCGTGCGGGCGGCTGGGCCGCGGCAGCGCTGTTCGTGGCGGTGTTCCCGGCGAACGTGTCGATGGCGCTGCACTGGAACCGCACGGACCCGCTGTACCGGGCGATCGGCTGGGGACGGCTGCCGCTGCAGGTCCCGCTGGTGCTGTGGGCGGTGCGGATCGCCCGCAGCGCCCCGCGCGGCTGACCGGAGGGTGGACCGCCGGTAGACCGAAGTCGATCGTCCACCGCCCGATGCCCGCTGCACCGGACGGACCCGCCGGGGTCTGATGGCGCCGGGCCCGGGACCGCCGGTGTCCACGTCGTCGCTCGGGGGGACACATGACGTCGTCGACCACGGTCCGGGACTCCGCCGCTGCACCCACGGCGGTTCCGCGGCTCGCGCGGCTGCCCGTCGGGATCGTCGCCGGGGTGGTGGCCGTCGTCCACCTCGTCATGGGGGCGCTGGGGCGCGGGTACTGGTTCGACGAGGCGCTGATGCTGGCGATCGGACGGCACCACCTCGACTGGGGGTCGGCCGACCAGCCCCCGGTCGCACCGGCGCTGGCCGGGCTCGCCGACGTCCTCGCACCCGGGGTGAACGGGGTGCTGCGGATCGCGCCGTCGCTGGCGACGGCGGGTGCGGTCGTCGTCGCCGCACTGATCGCCCGTGAGCTGGGCGGCGACCGCCGCGCCCAGGTCCTCACCGCGCTCGCCCAGGCCACCGGGCTGTGGGTGACGCTGTTCGGGCACTTCCTCACGCCGTACTCGCTGGAACCGCTGCAGTGGGCGCTGCTGCTGTGGCTGCTGGTGCGCTGGACCCGCGTGCGCGACGACCGGCTGCTCCTCGCCGTCGGCCCGCTCCTCGGCCTGGCCGCGCTGACGAAGTTCCAGGTGATCCTGCTGGGCGCGGTGCTGGTCCTCGCGATCGGCCTGGCCGGGCCGCGGGCGATGCTGCGGCGGCCCGCGTTCTGGTGGGCCGCCCTGCTCGGTGCACTGATCGCGTCACCGACACTGGTGTGGCAGGCCGTGCACGGGTGGCCGCAGCTGCGCATGACGTCGGTCGTCGCGCAGGAATCGGTGCTGTTCGGCGGGCCGGGCCCCAACGCGGTGGCGATGCTCCTGCTGGCCGGGCTGCTCGGCACCGTGCTCGTCGTGGTCGGGGCGGTCGCGGCGTTCACGACGCCGCGGCTGCGGCCGTACCGCTTCGTCGCGGTGACCTTCCTCGTGCTGTGGATCGTGTTCGCGGTGACCGTGGGGCGTGCCTACTACCTGTGCGGTCTGCACGGTGCCGTCGCCGCGCTCGGGGCGGTGTGGTTCCAGGAACGGCGCGCGACCGGGCGACGGCGGTGGTCCTGGGTGGCGTGGCCGGCCGGGGTGCTGTCGGTCGCCCTCGCCGCGGCGATGCTGTCCGCGAGCGCCGGGGCGGCCGACCCCGCCGTGCCGGAGCGGATCGTCGGCGAGGTCGCCCGCGTCCGCGACGGGCTGCCCCCGGACCAGCGGGACCGCTCCGTCGTGGTGGGCGGCTCGTACATCTTCGCCGCCTACGTCGACACCGCCGACCCCGCGCTCGGCCTGCCGCCCGGGTACAGCGGCAACCGCAGCTACGGCTACTTCGACCCGCCCCCGGACGACCACGACGTCGTGATCTTCCTCGGCAGGGACCCCGGCCTGCTGGCGCCCACCGGGGTGGTACTGCGACCGGTCACCGACCTCGGCGACGGGAACCGCGTCTGGCTGGGCGAGGGCATGACGCACCCGTGGTCGCAGGTGTGGCCGCAGCTGCGGACGCTCGTCGTGGACTGAGCCCGGCCGGTCCGGGCCCGCCCGGGTAGCGTCGCGGTCGTGCCCGAGGGAGACACCGTGTACCTGGCCGGCAAGCGGCTGCACACCGCGCTGTCCGGGCACGAGCTGCTGCGCGGCGAGCTGCGCCATCCGCGCCTGGTCGAGCACGACCTGGCCGGGCTGACCGTGACCGGCGTCGTCTCCGTCGGCAAGCACCTGTTCACCCGCTTCGACGACGGCCGCAGCCTGCACAGCCACTTCCGGATGGACGGTTCCTGGCACCTGTACCGGCCCGGCATGCGGTGGCGCCGGGTCGCGCACGAGGCGCGCGCGGTGCTGGAGACCGCCGACCGGGTCGCCGTCGGGTTCGCCCTGCACGACCTGGAGCTGCTCCCCACCGACGACGAGGAAACCCTCGTCGGGCATCTCGGGCCCGACCTGCTCGACCCGGAGTGGGGCCCCGGCCACGACGCCGAGGCGCTGCGCCGGATGACCGCCCGGGCCGACCACCCGCTCGGGCTGGTGCTGCTCGAACAGCGGGTCATGGCCGGTCTCGGCAACCTCTACCGCAACGACATCTGCTTCCTGCTCGGGCTCACGCCCTGGGTGCCGATCCGCGACGTGCCCGACCTGCCCGGGGTCATCGACCTGTCGCGGCGGCTGCTGTCGTCGAACAAGGACCGCCCGGAGCAGACGACGACCGGCTCGCTGGCCGCCGGCGAGGCGCACTGGGTGTTCGAGCGGCCCGGACGTCCGTGCCGCCGGTGCGGGACCCGCATCCGGACCGCCGACCATGGCGACGACCACCGGGCCCGGGTCACCTACTGGTGCCCGCGCTGCCAGACGGGACCGTCCCCGCGGCCGGTGCGCCGGGCCACCGGCCCGCGCCGCGGTGCCCCCGGGCGACCGCCGCCCGGCGCCGCCCGCACCCGCTGAGCCCTGCTGCCACGGGCGCCACCGGCGGCCGGGGCCCGCGGAGGGCCGCCCGGGCCCGGACACACGTCCGCCGCGGTCCCTGGGCGGGGCCGCGGCGGACGGTGCGGAACGGGCGAGCGGCTCAGGCGGTGCCGGGCTGCTGCTGGTTCTGGGTGTTCTGCTGCTGGGCCGGCGCCGGCGAGGACGGCAGCTGCTGCTGCGGCTCCCCCTGGCCCACCTGCGGGGCCTGCTGGCCCCCGGCGATCGGCGCCCCCGACATCGACGCCCGGATCTGCTCCAGCCGCGACATGCCGGCCATGTCGGTGGTCGACTGCTGGACCTCCAGCATCCGGCCCTGCACCGAGTTCTGGGCCAGCTCCGCGGACCCGAGCGCGGTGGCGTACCGCTTCTCGATCTTGTCGCGGACCTCGTCGAGCGAGGGGGCGTTGCGCGGCGCGGACAGCTCGCTCATCTGCTGCAGCGACTTCGCGGCCTGCTCCTGCATCTTGGCCTGCTCGAGCTGGCTGAGCAGCTTGGTGCGCTCGGCGATCTTCTGCTGCAGCATCATCGAGTTCCGCTCGACGGCCTGCTTGGCCTGTGCGGCGGCACCGATCGACTGGTCGTGCAGCGTCTTGAGGTCCTCGACGCCCTGCTCCGCGGTCACCAGCTGGGTCGCGAAGGTCTGCGCCGACTGCTCGTACTGCTGGGCCTTCTGCTCGTCGCCCTGGGAGCGGGCCTGGTCGGCCAGCACGAGTGCCTGCCGCGCCGACGACTGCAGCTTCTCGATCTCACCCAGCTGCCGGTTCAGCTTCATCTCCAGCTGGCGCTGGTTGCCGATCACCGCGGCCGCCTGCTGCGACAGCTGCTGGTGCTGGCGCTGGGCGTCCTCGATGGCCTGCTGGATCTGCACCTTCGGGTCGGCGTGCTCGTCGACCTTCGACGAGAACAGGGCCGACAGATAGCTGAAGAACTTGGTGAATCCGTTGGCCATCTCTGCGCGTCCTCCGCCTGCGTTCGCTCGCGACCGTGCCCGCCACCACGGCGGGCGTGCGGACCCCGGACCGACCCCGCGTTCCCCCCGTGGTCGGCACCGGACCTCCGGCCCTGTCCATCCTGGCATCGCTGCCGGTCTGTCCGCACCCTACCGCGCAGGAGCGGTCGGCCGGGGCGGGCCGTGCGATCAGGCGGCCGAGGCCACCGGCCCGCCCGAGGACGCCGGTGCGGCGACCACGGAACCCGGCCGCCCGGCCAGCCGCAGCTCGGCGTGCCGCTGCCCGATCGGGACGAGCACGTCGTCGCGACGGCCCGCGGCCGCGGCGGACGTCGCCGTCGCCATCTCGGCGGCGACGGTGGTCAACAGGTCCGGCACGGAGACCCCGAGCGCCTCGCAGATCGCCGCGAGCAGCTCGCTGGAGGGCTCCTTGCGCCCGCGCTCGACCTCGGAGAGGTACCCGAGGCTCACCCGCGCGGCCCGCGAGATGTCGCGCAGCGTGCGCCGGCGCGCGGTGCGCACCTCACGCAGCCCACTGCCGATCGCTTCCCGCAGCAGCATGTGCCCTCCTCGACTGCTCCCCGGACACCCGGTGATGTCTCACCGTACCGACTTCCCCGGTTCCCACGCGCCGTGACGCTGTCCGCCCACGGCGAACACCTCAACGCCGCGCGGGCCCCGGATCGTCCCCGCAGGTCAGGCGGGCCGGGGACGGACGGCCTTGCGGACGTAGTCGGCACCGGTCACCACCGTGAGCACCAGCGCGACGGCCATCACCGCCCACTGGAGGACGAGCACGGCGGTCGCGGCGGCGGTGCCGGGGCCCAGCAGCTCCGGCAGCGGCAGCAGGAACAGCCCGATCGCGACGGTCTGGGCGACGGTCTTGGCCTTGCCACCGCGGCTGGCCGGGATGACCCCGCGACGGCGGATCACGACGAAGCGCAGCGCGGTGATGCCGAGCTCGCGGACGACGATCACGATCGTCACCCACCACGGCAGCACCCCGAGGAGCGACAGCCCGATCAGGGCGGCGCCCATCAGGGCCTTGTCCGCGATCGGGTCGACCAGCGCACCGAACCAGGTGACGAGCCCGCGGCTGCGGGCCAGCTGGCCGTCGAGCCGGTCGGTGGCCGCCGCGATGACGAACACGGCGAACGCGACCAGCCGCCACACCACGTCCTCGCCGCCGTCGACGAACAGCGCGACGACGAACACCGGGACGAGCAGCAGCCGCAGGACGGTCAGCGCGTTCGCGATGTTCAGCAGCGGCGGGTCACCGACTCCGGCGGTGCCCCCGGCCGGGTGCGAGCTCATCCGGCTGCGGAGGCCGCCGGGACGGCCGCGGCCGGCACACGCGGGTCGAGCAGTTCCAGGGCCTCCACCAGCAGGTCGACACCCTCGGTGTCCACGACGCGGCAGCGGACCAGGTCACCGGGTCGCAGCGAGTCCGGCTCCGGGCCGTCCTGCGCCGCCCCGACGACGGTGGACTCGCCGTCGGCGTCGGGGCCCTGGTGCGCGGCGCGGCCGGTGCAGTCGTCCTCGTCGCTCTCCCCGGACTCGACGAGCACGACGACCTCGGTGCCGATGCGTTCCTCGGCGCGCTGTTCCATCAGCTCGTCGACCAGCGCGGAGATCCGCGCGACGCGGGCCTGCACCTCGGCCGGGTCGACGTGGCCGTCGTAGCCCTCGGCCTCGGTGCCGTCCTCGTCGGAGTAGCCGAACACACCGACGGCGTCGAGCCGGGCACCGGTGAGGAAGGCCTCCAGCTCGGCGAGGTCCTCCTCGGTCTCGCCGGGGAACCCGACGATGACGTTGGAGCGGATCCCGGCCTCCGGGGCGAGCGCGCGGATGCGCTCGCAGAGGTCGAGGAAGTCGGTGCGCGACCCGAAGCGGCGCATCCGGCGCAGCACCCGCGCCGACGCGTGCTGGAACGACAGGTCGAAGTAGGGCGCGACGCCCGGCGTGGTCGCGATGACCCGGAGCAGGTCGGGCCGCAGCTCGGCCGGCTGCAGGTAGGCGACCCGGATCCGCTCGATCCCGTCGATCCCGGCGAGCTGCGGGAGCAGGTCGACCAGCGCGCGGGTGCCGCCGGGGAGGTCCTTGCCGTAGCTGGTGGAGTTCTCGCTGACCAGCACGATCTCGCGCACGTCCTGCCGGGCGAGCCAGGCGGCCTCGCCGAGCACGTCGGCCGGCGGGCGGGACACGAAGCTGCCGCGGAAGCTCGGGATGGCGCAGAAGGCGCAGCGGCGGTCGCAGCCCGACGCGAGCTTCAGCGACGCGACCGGTCCGCCGGACAGGCGGGTGCGCGCGATGTCGGGCACCCAGTCGTGACCGGGGACCGAGACGTCCGCCGCCGCGGCCGGGCGCTCGACCGGCGAGATCGGCAGCAGCGTGCGGCGGTCGGTGGGGACGTGCGGGGCCGGGGCGTGCCCGCCCAGGACGTCGCCGAGGCGCTCGGCGAGCTCGGGGTAGGCGTCGAAGCCGAGCACCGCGTCCGCCTCGGGCAGGTCGGCGGCCAGCTCGGCGCCGTAGCGCTCGGCGAGACAGCCCACGGCGACGACCTTCGCCCCCGCCGGGCGGGCCACGTCCGAGGCGGCCAGCACGGTGTCGATCGAGTCCTTCTTCGCCTGCTCGACGAATCCGCAGGTGTTGACGACGATGACGTCGGGGCTGCCGTCCTCGGCGTCGACCAGCTCCCAGCCGGACCCGGCCAGGCGGCCCGCGAGCTCCTCGGAATCGACCTCGTTGCGCGCGCAGCCCAGCGTCAGCAGGGCGGCGCGGCGGGGTGCGTTCTCGGGGGAAGCCACGGGTACCAGGGTAGACGCCGAGTCCGACGGCCCCGGTCTAGGCTCTCCTGCCGTGCCCGAGCCCGTCCCCGCCCCGGTTCCCGACGTGGTCGTCCGCCGTGCCCGCACCCGCGACGTCCGCCGGATCCGCGAGCTCGTCGACGAGTACGCGGGCACGGTGCTGCTGGCCAAGGAGACCGTGACCCTCTACGAGGCGGTCCCGGAGTTCCTCGTCGCCGAGGTCGACGGCACGGTCGTCGGCTGCGGCGCCCTGCACGTGCTCTGGGAGGACCTGGGTGAGATCCGCACGGTCGCGGTGTCGCCGTCGGTGCTGGGCCGCGGGGTCGGGCACCGCATCGTCGCCGCCCTGATCGACGGCGCGCGCGAGCTCGGGCTGGAGCGGCTGTTCGTGCTCACGTTCGAGAAGCAGTTCTTCGCCCGGCACGGCTTCGCCGAGATCGACGGGACACCGGTGTCGGCCGAGGTGTTCGCGGCGATGCTGCGCAGCTACGACGCCGGCGTCGCCGAGTTCCTCGACCTCGCCCACGTGAAGCCGAACACCCTGGGCAACGTGCGGATGCTGCTCACCCTCTGACCTCAGCCGGTGGCGGCCCTCACCGCCGCGACCACGGCCCACACCAGCGCGGCGACGATCGCGACGACCAGTGCCACCAGCAGCAGCACCGGCGCCAGCGCCACGACGACGCCGATCAGCACCTTCGCCGCGGTCCCGAGCGCGGCGAACCCGCCCTTGATCGCGCCCCACACCGGGTTGTCACCGCGGGCGAGGGCCTTGCCCGCCCCGAGCGCGGCGCCGAGACCGGGCCCGCCGTCGGCCGCCATCCGCTCCAGCGAGTCGGCCAGGCGGTCGACCTGGTCGCAGGCGAGCGCGGCGAGCCGGTCGACGAGTGCGGCCAGGAGCCGCTCCCCGGCGTCGCGCAGCTGCGACATCGGGTCGGGCGGCGCCGGCGGGGTCGCCGTGCGCGGCGCCCGGGCCTGCGGGACCGCGGGGGCCTCCTGTGTCGCGGTGCTCATCGGGTCCTCGCGGGTACGGCCATGACGATCGGTCCTCTCGGTTCCGGGTGTGTGTCGGTTTCCGCCCGCCCGGTCGGGGGAACGCTGCAGTTCGAGCCGACGAGCGGAGGGAGCGCGCCCATGCGGCCACCGGACCGGTCGACGCTGGACCTGCTGCTCCTCGGCGCGATCCACGACGCCCCCGGCGACGGGGCCGCGGTCCGCGACGCCGTGCTCGACCGCTCCGGCGGCGCGCTCGTCCTGTCGGCGGGCCCGGTGTACCGGGCACTGCACCGGCTCGAACGGAACCGGCTGGTGCGACGCCCGGCCGGCAGCCGCGGGTACCGGCTGACCCCGGGCGGGGAGCGGGTGCTGAGGTCACGGACCCGCGAGTTCGAGGCGCACGTGCGGGCGGTGCGCGCGGTGCTGCCCGGCGGGGGTGTCACGAGCGGTGCCGGGGCAGCAGCGGGCCGAGCGGGCCGAGCTCGAGGTTCAGGTCCGCCGCGGTCAGACCGAACTCCGCGGTGAGCTCGTCCATCGCCTCCTCGAGGTGCATGAGGGCGGTGCCGAGGTCCTCGACCTCGTCGTCGGTGAGGTCGCCCTGCTCGACACGGCGCAGCGCCTGGCGCTCCATGAGCTGACGCAGCAGCTCGACGATCGTCAGCACCAGCTTCATGAGGTCGCGGCGGACGGCGTCGCGGTCGATGTCGATCCGGCCACCGGGGCGCGGGTCAGGCGTCATCGGGCGGCTCCTCCCCCGCCTGCTGCCCGGCCGGGGCGATCGACACGATCAGCGCGCGCAGCGAGATGCGGATCAGGTCCACCCCGGCCAGCGAGACGGTGACGTCCCCGGCCAGCACGACCCCGCCGGCGAGCAGCCGGTCCAGCAGGTCGACCAGCGCGACCTCGCGGTGGGCGAGGCCGGTCTCCCCCGTGCTCACCGCTCCTCCTCGACGAACGAGTACGGCACCCACGGCCCGGTGACCTCGACGGTGAGCCCGGCGCCGTCCGCGGCCCCCGCGACGGCGGCGCGCCAGGTGTCGCGGTCGGCGTCGTCGACCAGGTAGGCGCCGTTGAGGACCATCGGCTCGGTGCGTCCGGTCAGCGCAGGGGCGTGCAGCCGGTGCCGTCGCGTCGTCACCGCGGCCCGCGCCGCCGCCTCGTGCAGCCGTTGCGCCGCGGCGTGGGCGGCGTCGTCGTCACCCGCGACGCGGTCGAGCTCCCGGCGACGGCGGCGCAGGTACTCGGCCCCGGACGAGGCCCGCCCGGCGTCGCGGCCCTCCGGCCGCGGCGTGGCGTAGGCCTTCACGCCCCACTCGGTGCGGCCCCGGAGCCGGTCCAGGACCTCGGCGAACGCGGTGCGCCGTTCGGTCAGCACGGCGCGGACCCGGTCGTCGTCGCGGTAGACCGTCGCGAGGGCGAGCGGCGCGACGACGGTGCGCGCACCGAGCGCGTCGACGACGGCGTGGTGCTCCCGCGCGGTGGTCGCCAGCCAGGTCAGGTCCTCCAGCCGGGCGGTCAGGGCGCTCTCGCCGAAGTCGGACTCGGGGACGGTGCCGGTGGCGGCCCAGAGCGCGTCACCGCCGGTCACCGTGTGCACCGGGCGGCCCCCGATGCCTGTGAGCCCGGCCAGGTCGGGCGGGGCCGCGTCGCCCACGGCGTAGACGTAGGTCAGGTCCACGGCTCAGTCCTTCCCGCGTGCCGGGCGACGGGTGGTGGTCGTGCGGCGCCGCCGGGTGGCGGCGGGGCGGGTGCGACGCGGTGGGGCCTCGGGTCCGTCCTCGTCCCGGTCCGCGACGGCCCGGTCGATCGACCTCTCGACGGCGGCGTCGTCGGCCCGGGCCGACTCCCCGTCGGGACCGTCGTGGGTGTCGTCGGACGGCGTGGACCGCTCGTCGGCGGGGAGCAGGCGTTCGAGGCGCTCCACCCGGTCACGCAGCCGTGCGTTCTCCTCCTCCAGCTCGTCGCGGCCGCCCGACAGCGTCGGGTCGCGCTCCCACCAGTCGATGCCCATCTCCTTGGCGCGGTCCACCGAGGCCACGACCAGGCGGATCTTGATGGTCAGCAGCTCGATGTCGAGCAGGTTCACCTGGATGTCGCCGGCGATGACGATGCCCTTGTCCAGGACGCGCTCGAGGATGTCGGCCAGGTCGGTGCCCGACTGCCGGGGTGGTTGCTCGCTGCGGCGCTGCGGCGCACCGGGGCTGCTCCAGCGGACGGCGTCGCTCATGGTCCTCCCTCAGTCGTCGTCGCCGCGGCCGCGCGGGTAGCGCCGGACCCGCTGGTACGACATCAGCTCGGCCTCGTCGTCGAGCTCGGCCTCGTAGACGGCGAGGACGTCGGAGGAGTCGGGGATGCGCTCGGTCTCGACGACCTCGACACCGACCAGCCAGCCGTCGTCCTGCCTGCGGACGAACGTGACCCCCTCCGGTGCGCGGCCGGTCATCTCCACGATCTGTTCGACGGCGGCGCGGGCGGCCGCGCGGGCGCCGATGCGACGCCGGGGTGGGTCGGGTCGCTCCTCCGGCTCCTCGTCCTCGGAGTCCCCGGGCTCCTCGTCCTCCGTCACCTCGTCGTCCGGTCCCTCGTCCTCGGGGAAGTCGTCCTCGTCGGAGCCGTCGTCCTCGTCGGAGCCGTCGTCCTCGTCGTCGGCACCGAGCTCGTCCGCCATCGGCTCGGGCTCCTCCTCCTCCTCCTCGGACTCGGGATCGGGATCGGGCTCGTCGACGTCGAGATCGGACTCCCGGTCGTCCCCGGTGTCGGTGTCGGCCCCGTCGCCGGGCCGGACCTCGTCCCCGGTCCCGTCGTCGGCCCCGGTGTCGTCCAGGACCTCCTCGTCCCGGTCGCCCACCGGCTCCCGGTCCGGCTCGTCGCGGCCGGCGCGTCCCCGCCGCGGGCCTCCGCCCGCCGGGCGACGCCGCCGCTGCGGGGGCTGCTCCTCCGTGTCGTCACGGCGACGTCGTGGCGTCGCCGAGGCCCGGTCGCCGGCGCGGGGCCGGGTGCGGCGCGCGGGCCGCTCCCGGGTCGCACCGTCGTCGCCGGACCGGCGACGACGGGCGGGCTCGTCCCCGGCGGAGCGACGACGCACCGGCCGCTCGCCGGTGTCGCGACGCCGCTCGGACCCGCCGTCGGGTGCACCGCGTCCGTCCCGCGCCGACGGCGCGTCGGCCGCCCGGTCGTCCGCGGTGTCGGAGCGGCGGCGCGACGACCCGCCGTCGGCCCGACGGCGCCGCCGGGGCGGTTGCCCCCCGTCCGCCGACCGGCGGCGCGGCGCGGCGTCGTCGTCCGCCGACCGGCGGCGGGGCGGGTCCTCCCCGTCCCGCGACCGACGCGGCGGAGCCTCCCCCGCCCGTCGCCGCACCGGAGCCTCCGATCCGTCCCGCCGACGGGCCGGCTCTCCCGACCTGCGACGACGCGGTCGCTCGTCGGACGGCCGGTCCTCCGGCTCAGCCACGGCCGTCCCCCGGTCGCCCCGTCAGCCGGGCCAGCAGGACCTCCTGACGCGCGTCGCGGTCGGCCTCGGAGATCTCCCCCTGCTCGTAGGCCCGTTCGACCTCGTCGATCTGCCGGCGCACCGCGACCGGGTCGTAGAGCCGGGCATGGGCCTGGTCCTGCAGCTGCTCCCCCACCCAGACGACGCCGCGCAGCGGTGCGAGCGGCAGCCCGAGCAGGCCGCGCAAGAGCCCCATCAGCCCTCGGCCTCCGGTGGTTCGGGCAGGAAGTCGTACGGTGCGACCGGGCCGATCAGGCGCAGCCGCACCCGCTCGTCCCACTCGTCGCCGAGCGCGTCGACCGCCTGCTCGAAGTCGCCGACCCGGTCGCGGTGCACCAGCAGCGCCAGCTCGACGGCGCCGTCCTCGGCGGCGGGCTCCTTCACCGACGTCGCGACCGCGAACGGGCCCAGCCGCTCCACGGCGAGGTCCGCGTCGTCGGACCGGATGCGCTCGACGTGGCCCGCGATCGCCTCACCGAGCCGGATGCGCTCGTAGTACGTGGCGTCCGGGTCCTTGCCGCGCACGGCCTCACCGAGCTGCTGGATCTCCGGGTCGGCCTCGACGATGCCCGCCACCAGGCGGTCGGAGTCGTAGCGGCCGGTCAGCACGAACTGTCGGCAGCCGTCGAGCTGCTCCAGCGCCCAGGCGAAGTAGTCCTGGTGCGCGGCGAGGAGCTCGTCGACGACGGCGCGGTCGTCGTCGACGACGCCGCCGAACCGCATCGGCAGCACGGTCGTGCTCCCGGCCAGGGTGTTCACGGTGCGCTCGTGGGCCAGGAGGTCCTCGCGGCTGCCCAGCGGGGCGTCGCGCGGGACGTCGCTGACGACTGCGGCGAGCCGCCCGTGGTCGATCACCGCCACCTCCTCACCGCCGCCGACGGGGGTCAGCCCCTCGGGCAGGTCGATGTCGGCGGCGACGACGGCGTAGACGTAGGTCGCGCTGCTCACCCGCTCTTCTCCTTCCGCGAGCGACGCTCACCCCGGAGGTCGTCGAACTTCTCCTTGCCCGCCTCGATCACTCCTTTGGTGGCTCCTTTCGAGACCCCTTTCGAGCCGCCCTCCGAGATGCCGCTGACGACCTCGCCGAGGTCCTTGCCGCCCTTCTGGTGCAGGTCGAGGCGGTTGGTGGCCTCCGCGAACCGCAGGTAGGTGTCCACACTGGCGACGACGATGCGGGCGTCGATCGTGACGAGCTCGATCCCGACCAGCGACACCTTCACGAAGATGTCGATGACGAGACCCTTGTCCAGGATCAGGTCGATGACCTGGGCGAGGTCGCCCTGCGGGGCGCGGTCGACACGGCCGCCGCCCCCCTGTCGATGGCTGACGGTCACGGTGTCCGTCCCTCCGTTCGCAGGTGCCGGGCCGGGTCAGGCACGGGAGCCCGCCGTGCGACGGCGACGGCTCCCGGCCCGTCGGCCGCCGTCCTCCTCCGGCTCGGGCTCCTCGGCCTCGGCCTCCTCCGGCTCGGCGTCGTCGTACTCGGGGTCGTCGTACTCGGCGTCGTCGTACTCCGGGTCGGGCCCGTCGGCCGGTTCCTCGTCCACGGCCTCGTCGTCGGCGAGGTCGTCCTCGTCGAGGTCCTCCTCCGCGTAGTCGTCGTCCTCGACCGGTTCCTCGTCGGCGAGGTCGTCGTCCTCGACCGGTTCCTCGTCGGCGAGGTCGTCGTCCTCCGCGAGGTCGTCGTCCTCCGCGAGGTCGTCGTCGTACTCGGCGTCCTCGTAGTCGTCGTCGTACTCGGCGTCCTCGTCGTCGTACTCGGCGTCCTCGTCGTCGTACTCGGCCTCGCGCTCCTCCTCGAGCCCCTCCTCGTGGGTCTTGACGACCTCGCTGTCGCGGATCTCCCCGCGCCAGCCCTCCAGCTCCTCGCGATTGAGCAGGGTCTCGACCATCACGTGCCGGCCGTAGTGCTTGAACTCCAGCCGGGCCCGGCGGCCGACGGCGCGCCAGATGTTGCCGGTCTTCTCGAACAGGCCGACCGGGTAGTACTCGAGGATCAGCACGACGCGGGTCAGGTTCGGCGCGAGTTCGTGGAACGACACGCACCCGTTGGCATAACCCTTGGCACCCTGCGAACGCCAGATGATGTGGGTGTCCGGAATCTGCTCGATGATCGTCGCGCTCCAGGTGCGCTTCGACCAGAACACCTGGGCCTTCCAGTTCGTCTTCTCGTCGGACTCCTGGTCGACCGACTGCACCTTCTTCATGAAGGTCGAGAAGTCCGCGAACTGCGTCCACTGGTCGTAGGCGACCCGCACCGGGACACCGACGTCGAGGTGCTCGACGATGTTCATGAACTTGAACTTGCCGCGGCCCCCGCCGGAACCACCGCCGCCGGAGCCGCCCTCGGAGTCCTCGGAGTCGTCGTCGCCGCCGAGCCCGACGGCCCCCATCACCTTGTCCTTGACGGCCGAGAACCCGCCCTTCACCGCGTTCGTCACCGGATTGCCCCCCTCCTCCGAGCCACCCCCGCCGAGGGCCGCACCCAGACCCGTCCCACCGTTCTCGGCGACGCCCGTCAGCCGCTCGGTGAGTCCCTCCACCTGGTTCATCGCGGCGCCGACCGCACGGTCGGCGGCCGCCTTCAACAGCAGCTGCCCGGCCTGTTTCAGGCGGTCGGTGGGCAGCTGGTCCAGCACCGAGGTGCTGCCGTCCCGCTCCTCAGCCATCGGCCCGCGCCTCCGACTTCTTCGTCGCACGCCCGCCCGAGCGCGGCGCCCGGCCGTTGCGCGAGCCGCCCTTGCCCGACGACCCCGAGGACGACGAGGACGACGACTCGGAGCTGCGGCCCGAGGAGGACCGCGCGGTCCGCCGGGCCGGGGCCGCGCGGCCCTCGGAGTCGGAGTCCGACGACGACCGGCTCGACGATCCCGCACGTCCCGACGACGACCCCGAGCCCGACGACCGTGCGGTCCGCCGGCGCGGGGGGTCCTCGGAGTCGGCGTCGGCCGACCGCGGACGGCGCGCCTTCGACGTCGTGCCCGCGACCGCCCGGCCCGCTCCCCGCGTCGCCGACCCGGCCGCGCGGGTGGTGCCCTTCGCGGCCCGGCCGACCACCGGAGCCTCCCCGGCGGCGTCGCCGACGGCGTCGGTCGTGTCCCCGACGGCGTCGGTCGTGTCCCCGACGGCGTCGGTCGCGCTCTCCGCGGTGTCCCCGGCGGCACCGGCGGCAGCACCGGCGCCCTCGACGGCCGCACCGGCCGCGTCACCGGTCTTCTCCACACCCGCCCCGGCAGCGTCACCGGCGGCGCCGGCGACCTCCTCGACCGGCCTGCCGAGGTTCTCGACCCGCTCGACGAGCGAGTTGGTCAGCGCCTCGAGCCGGTTGCCGGCCGCGGACACCGCGGCCTGTTTGCCCGCCTCGAACAGCCGGCCGCGCACGGCGTCGGACAGCCGGGTCAGCTCCGGCGACCCCGCCACCACCTTCGACGCCTGCGACACGACTCCGGCAGGCGTCAGATTCAGCTTCCGCCCGGCGAGCGCACCCCCGAGCATGATCGCCAGCTTGGCCTTCTTCGTTCTTCCCAGCACATAGCCGCCGACGACGGCCATTCCGATCTTGGAGGCGTTACTCATGACCCCGTCCCTCTCCATTGAGCGATTACCGGACAGCACCCCGGAACGCCCCGCGTTCCCCACTCCGAATCGGAACCATGACACACCACGAACCGATCTGCCTCCCCCGACGAATACGGACCGGGAGATCTCACAATTCCGATCTTGCCGACCCGGTGTCATTTCGATCTCCAGAGAGATCGAATGGACATGGGATCGATTAAGGAAATGTTTCGTCCGAACGGAGCGATTGGGCGACGACCGCCCTAAGATCCATTCCGTGAAGAGCCCTGTCCACTACGACGGACGGCCGCGTGCGACAACCGCTCACTTTTCGGCCCAGCGGCCGTTCTCAGGATCGCCGGGCACCCCCGGTGGACCCCCGTCGACCGTTCGACGAACGACCGCGGAACACCTGGCGGCACGGGCGCGTCCGGGCGTCGCCGACGATCGTCCGTTCCGGACTCCCGGCCTCCCCGTCCCGGCGGCGCTACCCTGGCCCGTATGTCCGACGGGGCCCGGCGCTGGCGTCCCTCCGTCCGCCTGCGCCCGTTCGTGTCCGGGATCTGGTGCTGGTCCTCCCCCGCGGGTCCGGCGGGGACGCACCAGGGCGTGTCGAGCGCCCACCTGACCGTCGTGCTCTGCCTGGACGGTGCGGTCGACCTGCTCGCCGCTCCGGATCCGCGGCGCGGCCCGGGCCGGTTCGCCGCCTCGGCAGCCGGCCTGCACGCCGCACCCGCGGTGCTCGCGACCGGCCCCCGGCAGGCCGGGATGCAGCTGGAGATGACCTGGCGCGGGGCCCGCACGCTGCTCGGGCTGCCCGCCGGCGAGCTGGCCGGCGACGTCGTCGACCTCGCACTGCTCCTCCCCGGCCTGGACACCCTGCTGGACCGGCTGCGCGCCGAGCCGGGGTGGGCCGGGCGCTGCGCGCTGCTCGACGCCGCACTGTGCGCCGTCGCCGACGCCCGGGACCGTCCGGGCGACGCGCCGCCGGAGGTGGTGCGCGCCTGGGAGCTGCTGGCCCGCAGCGGCGGGACCGCGCGCGTCGCGGACGTCGCGGGGGAGGTCGGCTGGTCGCAGCGCCACCTCGGTGAGCGGCTGCGACGCGAGACCGGGCTCGCGACGAAGTCCGCGGCACGGGTCATCCGGTTCGAGCGGACGTGCACGCTGCTGCGCCGCCCGTCGGCTCCCCCGCTCGCCGAGCTGGCCGCGATCTGCGGCTACGCCGACCAGCAGCACCTGGCCCGCGACTTCCGCGACCTGGCGGGCACCACCGCGTCGACCTGGCGGGCCGAGCGGGTCCGGCCGGCGGCTCCGATTCGTCCACGACCGCGGAGCCCGTCCCCGGCACCCTCGCACCCATGAGCGACCTGCCCGGCCTCTGGCCCAGCCTGTCCAGCCCCGACCCGCGCGCCCTGGTCACGTTCCTGACCTCGGCGCTGGACTTCACCGAGCGCGCCGTCCACACCGGCGACGACGGCACGATCGTCCACGCCGAGCTGGTGCGCACGGGGTCCACCGGTGCCCCCGGCGGCGTGATGCTCGGCCCCGCCCACGACGGGTGCCGCCCACCCGGCGGCGCGGCCGTCCACCTCGTCTGCGACGACCCGGACGCCCTGTTCGCCCGCGCCGTCGCGGCCGGTGCCACCGTCGTGCACGCGCCCTTCGACGCCGACTACGGCAGCCGCCTGTTCGAGATCGCCGACCCGGACGGCAACCATTGGAGCGGGGGCACCTGGTACGAGTAGCGCGTGGTCCGCCTCGCCCTGCACACCCCGGAGATCCCGCCGAACACCGGCAACGCGATCCGGCTCGCCGCGAACACCGGCGCCGAGCTGCACCTGGTCCGGCCGCTCGGCTTCTCCCTCGACGAGCGCTCGGTTCGCCGGGCCGGGCTCGACTACGCCGACCTCGCCGAGGTCGTCGTGCACGACGACACGGCCGCGTTCGCCGGCTGGGTGCGCGCCGCGGGGGCCCGGGTGTTCGCGTTCGTGCCGGGCGCGCCGGTCCGCTACACCGACGTCGCCTACTCCGACGGGGACGTGCTGCTGTTCGGCCGCGAGTCGACCGGGCTGCCGCCGGAGGTGGCGGGCGCGGACTGGGTGACGGGCACGGTGGCGCTGCCCATGCGGCCGTCGAACCGCTCGCTGAACCTGGCCAACGCCGCCGCCGTCGCCGTCTACGAGGCGTGGCGGCAGCAGGGGTTCAGCTGATCCCGTCGAGGAACCGGGCGATCCCGGTGTCGAGGACCCGCTGCAGGTCGTAGGGGTGGTCCCCGATCCGGCGCAGCGCGGGCCCGCCGTGGCGCCGCAGCGCGGTGCGCAGCCCGGGGTCGTGGTCGGCCCAGGTGTCGGCGTCGACGCCGGTGTCGGCCTGCGCCTCCTGCTCCGCGGCCAGGGTCAGCGCCATCCCCCGCACGAACCCGGTCAGCGCCAGGTGCAGGTCGAACCGCTCCACCGGGTCGGCGACGACCTCCTCCAGCGCGGCGAGCTCGAACTCGGCGAAGCGCAGCAGCGACGGCAGCGCCTGCGGACGGGACAGCGACAGCACCCGCGCGAGCCACGGGTGCCGCCGGTGCACCCGCCACTGCGCGTGCACCGCCCCCTCCAGCCGGGCCCGCCACGGCCCGTCGGCCGGGGGCAGCACCAGCTCGGCGAACGCCGCCTCGAGCATCGCGAGCAGCAGCTCGTCGCGGCTGCGGACCAGCCGGTACAGCGACATCGTCGGCACGCCGAACGCACCGGCGAGGCGGCGCATGGACAGTGCGGCCAGGCCCTCGTCGTCGGCGATGCCGATCGCGGTCCGCACCAGCCGGTCCGTGTCCGGCGGCGGCACCGGACCCGGGTGTCCCGCCGGCCCGGCGACGACGGAACCGACCCGGGCCGTCGTGTGCAGCACACCCTCCTCGCGCAGCCGGGTCAGCGCCCGGGCGGCGGTGGACATCGCGACGCCGTGCTCGGCCACCAGCGCGCGCACCGACGGCGCACGGTCCCCGGGGCGCAGGTCGCCCGCCTCGATGCGGGCGCGCACCGCGGCCGCGACCCGGTCCGTCGGCGACCCGTCCACCGCACCTCCCTGTACCACCTGTACCGCTACAGGCCAGGCGTCGTCCCAGCTCGTGAGGTCATGGTGATCTCGTACACCGTACCGAGGGAGGACGCATGACCGACATCCTGATCAGCGGGGCCGGCATCGCCGGGGCGACACTCGCGTGGTGGCTGCGGCGGCACGGGTTCCGGCCCGTCGTCGTCGAGTCGGCGCCGGGACCGCGGCCCGGCGGGCAGGCCGTCGACGTCCGGGGGCCCGCGCTGACCGTCGTCGACCGGATGGGGCTCGGAGCCGCGCTGCGAGCCGCACGCACCGCGATGGACGGCATGTCCCTGGTCGACGAGGACGGCACCGAGGTCTTCCGCAGTACCGAGGTGACGCTCACCGGCGGGCCGGTCGCGAGCGACGACGTCGAGATCCTCCGCGACGACCTCGCCGCCCTGCTCACCGGCGCGCTCGACGGCGTCGAGCACCGGTGGGGCGACCGCGTCGTCGCCCTCGACCCGGACCCGGCGGGCGGTACCCGGGTCCGCTTCGCGTCCGGCACCGAGGAGCACTACGACGTCGTGGTGAGCGCCGACGGCCAGCACTCCGGCGTCCGGCGCCTGGCCCTGGGCCCCGACGACGACGGCCGGCTGGTCCCGCTCGGCCAGCACGTCGCCGTGTTCACCCTGCCCAACACCTTCGAGCTGAGCCGCTGGCAGGTGTTCCTGCAGCGCCCCGACGCGATGGCCGGGCTCTACACCGCACGCGACGACACCGAGGTCCGGGTGATGCTCGGCTTCTCCGACCCGGACGCCACCTACCACCATCGCGACCTCGGGGCGCAGCGCGCCCTGGTGGCGCGGCACTTCGCCGGCGGGGGCTGGTGGCTGCCCGAGCTGCTCGCCGGCATGACCCGCGCCGAGGACCTGTACCTCACCCCGGTCACCCAGGTGCGGCTGCCGGCCTGGTCGCGCGGTCCGGTCGCGCTCGTCGGCGACGCCGCCTGGTGCCCCACGCTGCTGTCCGGCCAGGGCACGACGCTGGCCGTGGTCGGTGCCTACGTGCTGGCCGGCGAGCTCGCGCGCACCGGCGGCGCCCCCGGGCCTGCGGCCGCCGCCCACGAGCGGCGGATGCGCGGCTGGGTGGAGGCGAACCAGGAGCTGGCGCTGACCAACGCCGCACGCGTCCGGGAGCTGACCGCCCCGGACGCCGCCGCTCCCGGGCTCGCCGAGCACTGGGCCGCGACCGCCGCCACGGCCCTCGCGCTCCCGGAGTACTGAGCACCGGAGGTCAGGACTGCCGGATCGCCTGCACGTCGAGCTGGATCTGGATCGTCGACCCGACCACGGGCAGTCCCTTGGCGATGGTCTGCTGCCAGTTGAGCGTGTAGTGCTCGCGGTGCAGCTGGGTGGTGGCCACCGCGCCGACCCGGTCACCGTTCCACTCCGCGGTGCCCAGGAACGTGGTGTCCAGCGAGACGTCGCTGGTGAGGCCGTGCAGCGTGAGGTCGCCGTCCACGGTCCACCGGTTCCCGCCGTGCGCGACGAAGCGCACGCTGGAGAAGCGCAGTTCGGGGAAGCGTTCGACGTCCAGGAAGTCGGCCGAGCGCAGGTGCGTGTCGCGGGCTGCGACATTGGTGTCGACGCTGGCCGCGTCGATCACGACGTCCACCGAGGACTCCTCGAACGGCTCGGCGATCCGGATCTGCCCCTGTAACCGGTTGAACCGGCCGTACACCTTGGACATGCCGATGTGCCGGGCGACGAAGCGCACCGAGCTGTGGTCGCCGTCGATCACGAAGACGCCGGGGCGCGGCGGGCGCAGCGCCGGGTCCTCGCCGAGGACGATGTGGCCCATGTCGGCGTGCTCGCCCCAGGACACCTCGACGACGTCGGTGACCTGCTGGTAGCCGCCGGCCTCGACACGCACCCGGTACCGGCCGGGCATCAGCGACGCGGCGAACCGGCCGAACGGGTCGGTCTCGACGTGCACCGCGCGCCGGTCGGCGGGGTCCATCACCGACACCTCGGTACCGGCCAGGGCACCGCCCTGCTGGTCGCGGACCTGACCGGACAGCACACCGCCGGTCAGCGGAATCGGGACGAGCGCATGCCGGTCGGTGGTGCCCCGCGCCGGGCGACGACGGTCCTTCTTCCTCCAGAACACCAGCCACAACCTCCTCTGCCCGGCGACGACGGGCAGCACGACGTGCGGTCGCCGGCCGGCGACCCCTGGTCACTCTGGCACGAACGTGACCGTCCCGTTAACCCGTCGGCCCGAAAAGTCGATCACCGACGGTGTCGGGATCATCACCGCCCCGCAACCGTCACCCGCGGCGTCACTCGTCCTCGTCGGCGATCTCGCCGCCGTCGGCGGTCCCGCCGCCGCGGATCAGGAGGAGAGCACCCTCCAGCTCGTCCGGCTTGACCAGCACGTCGCGGGCCTTCGAGCCCTCCGAGGGGCCGACGATGTTGCGGGTCTCGAGCAGGTCCATCAGCCGGCCCGCCTTCGCGAACCCGACCCGCAGCTTGCGCTGCAGCATCGAGGTCGACCCGAACTGCGAGGTGACGATCAGCTCGGTGGCCTGCAGCAGCAGGTCGAGGTCGTCGCCGATGTCGGCGTCGATCTCCTTCTTCTCGCCGGCCTTCTGCGCGGTGACGCCCTCGGTGTAGCTGGGCTCGGCCTGCTCCTTGGTGAACGCGACGACCTTCGAGATCTCGTCGTCGTCGACGAAGGCGCCCTGCATGCGGACCGGCTTGCCGGCGCCCATCGGCAGGTACAGCGCGTCGCCCATGCCGATCAGCTTCTCCGCGCCCGGCTGGTCGAGGATGACCCGCGAGTCGGTGAGCGAGGACGTCGCGAACGCCAGGCGGCTGGGGACGTTGGTCTTGATCAGACCGGTGACGACGTCCACCGACGGCCGCTGGGTCGCCAGGATCAGGTGGATCCCGGCCGCACGCGCCTTCTGTGTGATCCGGACGATCGCGTCCTCGACGTCGCGCGGCGCGGTCATCATGAGGTCGGCGAGCTCGTCGACGATGCACATGATGTACGGGTAGGGCCGGTACACCCGCTCGGACCCGGGCGGGGCGGTGATCTCCCCGGTGCGGACCTTGCGGTTGAAGTCGTCGACGTGGCGGACCCGGTTGGCCTGCATGTCCTGGTAGCGCTGCTCCATCTCCTCCACCAGCCAGGACAGCGCCGCGGCGGCCTTCTTCGGCTGGGTGATGATGGGCGTGATCAGGTGCGGGATGCCCTCGTAGGGCGTCAGCTCGACCATCTTCGGGTCGATGAGGATCATCCGGACCTCGTCCGGCGTGGCCCGCGTCAGCAGCGACACCAGCATCGAGTTGACGAAGCTGGACTTACCGGAACCGGTGGAGCCCGCGACCAGCAGGTGCGGCATCTTCGCCAGGTTCGCGACGAGGTAGTGGCCCTCGATGTCCTTGCCCAGGCCGATGCCCATCGGGTGCTGCTCGGCGCGGGCGTTGCCCGAGCGCAGCACGTCGCCGAGGCGGACCATCTCGCGGTCGGTGTTGGGCACCTCGATGCCGACCGCGGACTTGCCGGGGATCGGCGCGAGCAGCCGCACGTTGTCGTTGGCGACGGCGTAGGCGAGGTTGCGCTGCAGCTGGGTGATCTTCTCGACCTTCACCGCCGGGCCGAGCTCGATCTCGTAGCGGGTGACCGTCGGGCCGCGGGTGAAGCCGGTGACCTGGGCGTCGACGTTGAACTGGTCGAGGACCCCGGTGATCGCCTCGATCATCGCGTCGTTGGCGGAGCTGCGCGACTTCGGCGGCGGCCCGGACTCCAGGGTGTCCGCCGGCGGCAGGATGTACTCGGTGTCGGACTGCGGCTCGCGGATCGCCATCGAGAGCTGCTCTCCCTCGAGCGGCTCGTCCGCGACCTGCGGCGTCTCGACGACGGGCTTGCGCGGCTTCGTCGCCGGCGGTGCGGCCGCGGCGGGGACGGCGGCGGGCGCCTCCTCGTCCGGGACGCCGGGCAGCGACGGGTCCACCGGGGCCGGGGCGTGCTCGCCCTCCTCCGTCCGGAACGCGTCGGCCTCCGCGGCCCCCTGCCTGCGCCGCGCCGGGCGCCGCTTCTTCGGGGCCTCCGCGGCGTCCCCGGCCTGCCCGTCCCGCTCGGCGACGGCGTCGGCCACCGTGCGCGGGCGGCCCGCGCCGGTGTCCTCCTCGTCGTCCTGCTCGGGCGGCAGCTGTCCGGTGAGCCTGCGGAAACGGTCCGGCAGCTCCCGCACCGGGATGCCGGTGACCAGCAGGACCGAGTACAGCGTCAGGAGGACGAGAACGGGGACGGCCGTCCACAGGCTGAGCCCGGCCTTCAGCGGGGTCCCCGCGACGTAGCCGACCGCGCCGCCCGCGCCGCGCCAGGCGTCGGGCTCGGCGGGCGCTCCGGCGCCCAGGTGCACCAGCCCGAGCACGCCGAGGGCGAGCAGCAGGCTGCCGGTCACGATCCGCGGCCGGGCCTCCGGGTGCCCCTCGGTGGTGACCAGCACGATGCCGATGCCCAGCAGGATCGCCGGCAGCGCCACGCCGGCCTGGCCCATCACCGCCTGCACGAGGAAGGTGAACCAGTAGCCGACCGAGCCGCCCGCCTGCCACCACAGCCCGGCGGCGGCGATGACGGCGAGCACGAGCATGCCGAAGCCGATGCCGTCACGGCGGTGCGCGGGGTCGATCTCGCGGGTGCGCCCGACCGCGCGCCCGGAGGCGCGGACGGTCTTCGCCACGCCCCGGCCGACCGCGTCGATCCCGCGGTCGACCAGGTCCGGGCCCTGGCGGCGGGCCGGTGGCCTGCGGCCTGCCGACGGGCGCTTGCGGGCGGTGGACGCGCGCGAGCCCGACCGCCCCGAGCCGCGGCCCGCGGCCGCAGTCGTGGTGGTCCTGCCCGTGCCCGTGCGTCCCGCCATGTCACACACGGTAGCCCGGTTCGGTGATCGAACCGGGGACCGACGCGGGTGTGGAGGGGTCGACGACCCCTCCACACACTCAGACGGCGATGACCGTGGGGACGATCATGGGGCGGCGGCGGTAGGTGTCCGACACCCAGCGGCCGACGACGCGCCGCACGCCCTGGGCGATCCGGTGCGGGTCGGTGACGTTCTCGTTCTCCAGCCGGGACAGCTCGTCCTCGACCAGCGACTGGGCGGCGTCGAGCGCCTTGGGGTCGTCGGAGAACCCACGGCCGGACAGCGTCGGACGCGACAGCGCACGGCCGGTCTTGTGGTCGATCGCCACGTTGATCGCGATGAAACCGCCCTCGCCGAGCGCGATGCGGTCACCGAGAGTGGTCTCGCCCACGTCACCGACCGACAGCCCGTCGACGTAGACCTGCCCGACCTCGACCCGGCCGGTGATCGCCGCGCGGCCGTCGACGAGGTCCACGACCACGCCGTTCTCCGCGATGACCACCGACTCCTCGGGCACCCCCGTGCGACGCGCGAGCGCGGCGTTGGCCCGCAGGTGGCGCCACTCCCCGTGCACCGGCATGACGTTCGACGGGCGCACCGCGTTGTAGAGGAACAACAGCTCGCCGGCCGGGGCGTGCCCGGAGACGTGCACCTGGGCGTTGCCCTGGTGCACGACGGTCGCGCCGAGCCGGGTCAGCCCGTTGATCACGCCGAACACGGCGGTCTCGTTGCCCGGGATCAGCGAGCTGGCCAGGATGATCGTGTCGTCCGGACGGATCGTGATGCTGCGGTGGTCCCCGCGCGCCATCCGGGACAGCGCGGCGAGCGGCTCGCCCTGCGATCCGGTGGAGACGAGCACCAGCTTCTCGTCGGGCAGGCGCATCGCCTCGTCGATGTCGACGAGCAGCCCGTCGGGGATGTTCAGCAGCGAGTGGTCGTCGGCCAGGCCCATGTTGCGGACCATCGAGCGCCCGGTCAGGCACACCTTGCGGCCGTGCGCGTGCGCGGCGTCGAGCACCTGCTGGACACGGTGCACGTGGCTGGCGAAGCAGGCCAGGATGATCCGCGACGGCGCCCGGCGGACCAGGTCGGAGATGACCGGCCCGATGTCGGCCTCGGGGGTGACGAAGCCCGGCACCTCGGCGTTGGTGGAGTCGACCAGGAAGAGGTCGACGCCCTCCTCGCCCAGCCGGGAGAACCCGCCCAGGTCGGTGAGCCGCCCGTCGAGCGGGAGCTGGTCGAGCTTGATGTCGCCGGTGTGCAGCAGCAGTCCGGCGGGCGTGCGGATCGCGACGGCGACGGCGTCGGGGATCGAGTGGTTGACCGCGAAGTACTCGCAGTCCCACCCGCCGTGGGACACCCGGTCGCCCTCCTTGATCTCCTGCAGGTGCGGGGTCAGGCGGTGTTCCTTGCACTTGGCCGCGACCAGGGCGAGCGTGAACCGGGACCCGACGACGGGGATGTCCGGGCGCATGCGCAGCAGCCACGGCACGGCACCGATGTGGTCCTCGTGGCCATGGGTCAGCACGAGCGCGTCGATGTCGTCGAGGCGGCCCTCGAGGGTCCGGAAGTCGGGCAGGATCAGGTCGATGCCCGGCTCGGAGTCGGACGGGAACAGCACGCCGCAGTCGACGACGAGCAGCCGGCCCTCGTACTCGAAGACGGTCATGTTGCGACCGACCTCGCCGATGCCGCCGAGCGCGTAGACGCGCAGGCCGCCCCGTGCGAGGGCGGGTGGCGGGGCGTCCGGGAGCTCCGGGCGCTCGATGTTCTCCGGCGGCGCGGAGAGCGTCCGGCCGGGCCGGTTGCGTCGGTCGTTGCGCTGGGGACTCACAGGGGTTCGTGCCTCACATGGGTTCGTGTTCTCTGGTTCGTGTTCTCGGGGCCCGCTCGGGTGCGGAGCCGGCGCACCTGCTCAGGTGCGGTGGTATGCGACCTCGGCGCCGACGTCGGCTGCGGTGCGTCCGCCCAGGGCGCCGTGGCCGGGCTGGTAGGCGGGGGCGTTCGGGCGGGCCTGCGGGTCCAGCGCCACCCCGGCGACGGCGAGGTCGCCGGCGATCGCCGCGACCTGGTCCTCGGTGGCGGGCGGCAGCGGCAGCCGGGTGTCGCCGACGTCGATGCCGCGCAGCCGCAGTGCCGTCTTGGCGAACACCGCGCCGCCGACCCGGCCCATCCCGCGGATCACCGGGAGCATCGCGTAGTGCAGCGCACGGGCCCGCTGGTGTTCACCGGCGTGGTAGGCGTCGATCATGGCGCGCAGCCGGTCGGCGACGACGTGGCCGATCACGCTGACGAAACCGACCGCCCCGACCGAGAGCCACGGCAGGTTCACCGGGTCGTCGCCGGAGTAGTAGGCCAGCGTGGTCGTGGCGAGCACCTCGGTGCCGACCCGCAGGTCGTTGCGTGCGTCCTTCACCGCGACGATGCGCGGGTTCTGCGCCAGGCGCTGGAAGGTGTCGACATCGATGCCGATCACGCTGCGCGGCGGGATGTCGTAGAGCATCACCGGCAGGTCGCCCGCGTCGGCGACGGCGGTGAAGTGGGCGAGCAGGCCCTCCTGCGGCGGCCGCGAGTAGTACGGCGTCACCACGAGCAGTCCGTGCGCACCGGCGCGCTCCGCGCTGCGGGCCAGCTCGATCGAGTGCGCGGTGTCGTAGGTGCCCGCCCCGGCGACGATCGTCGCCCGGTCCCCCACCGCCGACACGACGGCGCGGATCAGCTCCGACTTCTCGATGTCCGACGTCGTCGGTCCCTCACCGGTCGTGCCGTTGACGACCAGCCCGTCGTTACCGAGATCGACCAGGTGGTTCGCCAGCTCCTCGGCCTTCGCCAGGTCCAGCTCGCCGTCGGCGTCGAACGGCGTGACCATCGCGGTCAGCACCTCGCCGAACGGTCGGCGCGGCGGGTGCTGCTGCCCGCCGGGGGCGGGCTCGGGACCGGTGCTCATGACTGGTGACGGTACCGCCCGGGGCCGACGGATCCCGGTCACATCCCGGACGGGGCGCCGCGGTAGGCCTCCACGTCGGCGGGCAGACCGGTCACCTCGACCCGCGCGGCGTCCCGGCCGAAGGCGTGCAGCACGAGCTCGGCGGGCTCGCCGGTCACCGTGACCACGCCGAAACCGGTCGCGACGACCTGGGTCGCACCCTCCGGGCGGGCCAGGACCACGCCGACCGGGCTGCGCCGGAACAGCAGCTTGGCCTGGGTGTGCAGCAGGTTCCACAGCTGTCCGTCGCGCTCCGGGTCGGACGGGCGGGGCTCCCAGCCGGGCTCCCCGCGGCGCAGATCCTCGTGGTGGACGAAGAACTCGGCGCCGTTGGCGATCTCGTCGACCTTGCCGACCTTGAACGGCGACCACGCGGGCGGGCCCTTGCGCAGGTCGTCGATCATGTTCGGCCAGGCCGCGGACGCGTAGCCGTCCATCGCCTTGTCGGTCATGCCCGACAGGGCGGGCACCACGATCCCCGCGGCGTTCCACGGCTGCCGCTCCCGCACCAGCAGGTGGGTGAGCAGGTCCCGGGCGTTCCACCCCTCGCACAACGTCGGGCGGTCGGGGCCCGAGCGTTCGAATTCGGCACACAGGGCGGCACGTTCGGCGGTGGCGAGGCTCACGCCCCCAACCTAGTCCGGCCCGCCCCGGGCCGCACCGCGCGACGAACGGTCGACAAACGGCTGACGGAACGCAGGCCATCTGTAGCCGGTGATACAGATCTCACCTGTCCGTGTCCGGATACTCCGGTCCGTCCCACTACACGCTTCTCGACGGGGAGAACACACGTGACGAACGCTGCCACCACGCAGCCGCCGCGGTCGATGCGCCGGATCGCGCTCGCGAGCATGACCGGCACGGTCATCGAGTTCTACGACTTCTTCATCTACGGCACCGCCGCGGCCCTGGTGTTCAACAAGGTCTTCTTCCCCGAGCTCGGGGCGGCGGCCGGTACCGCGCTCGCCCTGGCCACCTTCGGCGTCGCGTTCGTCGCGCGCCCGTTCGGGTCGGTCCTGTTCGGCCACTTCGGCGACCGGCTCGGCCGCAAGGGCACGCTGGTCACCACGCTGCTGCTGATGGGCTTCTCGACGCTGGCCATCGGCCTGCTGCCCACCACCGGCACGATCGGCGTCCTCGCGCCGATCCTGCTCGTGGTGCTGCGCATCCTGCAGGGCCTCGCCGTCGGCGGCGAGTGGGCCGGTGCCACGCTGCTGACCGCGGAGAACGCGCCGACCAAGGCGCGGGGCAAGTACGCCCTGTTCCCGCAGCTGGGCCCGTCGGTCGCGTTCGCGCTGGCGTCGGCGACCTTCCTGGTCACCGCGCTGACCATGAGCAACGAGGCGTTCCTGGCCTGGGGCTGGCGCATCCCGTTCATCGGGTCGGTGCTGCTCGTGGCCGTCGGGCTCTACGTGCGGCTCGCGCTGGAGGAGACCGCGGGCTTCAAGAACAGCGGCCCGGTCTCGACGAAGCTCCCGATCACCGAGGTCTTCACCAGCCGTCCGGCCGCGGTGTTCCTCGGCGCCGGCTCGACGACCGCGGTCTTCGCCTTCTTCTACATCGGCGTCACCTACCTGACCAGCTACGGCACCCAGCAGCTGCAGCTGCCGCGGCCGTCGGTGCTGGCCATGGGCATCGTCGGCGGCATCGTCTTCGCGCTGACGACGATCGCCTCGGCGATCCTGTCCGACCGGGTCGGGCGCCGGAAGATGGTCGTCGGCGGCAACATCGCCTCGGTCGTCGCCGGGCTCGTCGCGTTCCCGATCATCGACATCGGCACGGTGTGGTCGTTCGGTCTCGGCCTGTCGCTGGTGCTCGGCGTCGTCGGCATCGCCTACGGCCCGATCGGCGCCCAGCTGCCGGAGCTGTTCCCGACCCGGTTCCGCTACACCGGCGCCGGGATCGCCTACAACCTCGCCGGCGTCTTCGGCGGCGGCGTGGTCCCGCTGTTCGCCGCGGCGCTCGCCGCGTCGACGCTGGGCAGCCTCGGCATCGGCCTGCTGCTCTCGGCGGTCTCGCTGATCAGCCTGCTCTGCACGCTGGCCCTGCCGCAGACCGACGCGGACTCCCTCGCCGAGCAGGACGCACAGCTCGCGGCCGCCTGACCGGCCACCGGTGCGGCCCGTCCGGGCGGGCCGCACCGCACCCACCCGGTGCCGGCGGCCGCCGGCCGGCACCCCCGGACCCCGACGGCCCGGACGCACCCCTCGGCGTCCGGGTCGTCCCGCCTACCCGCAGGCGCCCCAGCCCGCTACCGTCCGGACGGACCATCGGCGACGGCCGGGAGGCGGGACCATGAGCAGCGGCGCGGCGCGGCGGCCCAACGGCTCCGTACGCGCGCTGCCCGCCCCCGATCTCGACGACCACCCGGTCTCGCCGTTCCTGACCGCCCCGTGGACGTCGCTGACCTCGCGGATCGCGCAGCTGGGCAGCCCCCGCCACTACGCCCGCGGCGAGCACGTCTACACCCAGGGCCAGCTGTCGTCGCGGTTCCACCTCGTCGTGTCCGGGCGGGTGCGGATCTACCTGCACCGGCCCGACGGCTCGGAACGCTCCCTGGCCTACGCCGAGCCCGGCGCCAGCCTCGGCGAGGCGGCCTGCGTCGACGGACGGCCGCGCCACCTCGCCTCGGTCTGCACCCGGCCGTCGGAGATCGTCTCGGTGAGCCGCGACGCGTTGCTGAGCGCCGCCCGCGAGGAGCCGGAACTGCTGCTCGAGATCACCCGACGGATCGCCTACAAGCAGCGCGTCATGCAGCTGCACGTGCTCATCGAGGGGCTGCCCGCCCGCGAGCGGATCATCCTGCTGCTCGGCCACCTGGTGGAGGCCTACGGCGAGATCGCGCTCGACGAGGTGGCCCGGCTGTCGATCCGCCCCGCCGTCGACGAGCTGGGGCTGCTCGTGGGGCTCACCCGGGTCACGACCAGCCGTGAGCTGTCCCGGCTGGTCGCGGAGGGCCTGCTGGAGAAGGAGGGACGCGGGTTCGTCGTGCGGGACCTACCGGACCTGCGACGACGGGTGCACGCCGTCCTGGCCTGAGCCGGTGCTCGGCGCCGGTACCCGCTCGGTGAGCCTCGCTCAGCCCTCGGCCACCAGTGGGCTGGAGGCGATCTCGGTGCCGTCGGCGAGGGTCTGGATCTGGAAGTCCGCGAACACGTTCGGCACCTCGACCTGCAGCTGGCGCAGGCACTCGACGGCGAGGTTGCGGATCTCGACGTCGGCGGCCTCGGAGGCGCGCATCGCGATGAAGTGCCGCCACGCCCGGTAGTTCCCGGTGACGACGATCTTGGTCTCGGTGGCGTTCGGCAGCACCGACCGCGCGGCCTGGCGGGCCTGCTTGCGCCGCAGCGTGCCGTTCGGCACGTCGGCGAAGCGCGCCTCCAGACCCTCGAGGAGCTTCTCGTAGGACGCGAGCGCGTCGGCCGAGGCCTGCAGGAACAGCTCGTGCAGCTCCGGGTCCTGGGCGATGACGTCGGGCTCCACCATCGCGGCGTCACGCTCGGGGACGTAGCGCTGCGAGAGCTGGGAGTAGGAGAAGTGGCGGTGCCGGATCAGCTCGTGGGTCAGGGAGCGCGAGATACCGGTCAGGTAGAAGCTGACCGAGCCGTGCTCGAGGACCGAGAGATGCCCGACCTCGAGGATGTGGGCGATGTAGCCGGCGTTGGTCGCGGTGCGCGGGTTCGGCTTGGTCCACGACTGGTAGCAGGCGCGGCCGGCGAACTCGGCCAGCGCCTGGCCGCCGTCGGCGTCGGTGGACCACGGGACGTCCGCGGGCGGGGTGAACTCGGTCTTCGCGACGAGCTGCACGGTCAGCGGGACGGTCTTCGGCGCGGTCTCCGGCATGCCGCGAGGGTAACGACCGGCGTCTCCGGCACCCGCCGGGCCCCGCGCCCGCACCGACGGTGGCGGCCGCGGCACCCCCGGTGCGCTGCGACGTCGCCACCGACGCCACGAACGAGTGGCGTGATGTCAGGAGTGACGCCATAGTGGTGTCATGGACCTCACGTCGTATGTCGCGCAGCTGCGCGACGACCTCGCCGCCGCGGCGGCCGCGGGCGACGAGCAGACCCGCCGCACGGCGGCTCTGCTCGGCTCCGCGATCGAGCCCGCCGCCCGGCTCGCGATCATGAACGCCCTGTCCGACCTGGCCTCGGAGGCGACCGCCGCGCTCGGCGACCGCTCGGTCGAGGTCCGCCTGCACGGCCGGGAGGTGCGCGTGTCGGTGTCCGGGGGCGACCCGGAGCCGGGACACTCCGCCACCCCGGACCCGGCCCCGGCGAGCGAGGGGACCTCGCCGTTCGGCGGCTTCCCGTTCGGCGGCGGCGCCTCCGGTGGCCCGACCTCCGGTGGCTCGCCGTTCTCCGGTGACGCCGGGGACATCAGCCGGGTCACCCTGCGCATCGTCGAGCAGATCAAGGCCCAGGCCGAGCGTGCCGCCCAGTCCCAGGGCGTCTCGCTCAACACCTGGGTGTCCCAGGCGGTGCAGGGGGCACTGGCCGGCGCGGAGGGACGCGCCGGCCGTCCGCACCGCGACGGGCGCAACCTGAGGGGATGGGTGCAGGGATGAGCGACGGACAGACGGGCCCCGGACCGGACGACGGCAGCGGTGACGCCACGCACGACGGCGACGCCCACACCGGCTCCCGGAGCCGCCCCACCGGGGAGAGCGGCGCCTCCACCGGCGCGAGTGGCGGCGACGGCGATGGCACCGGCCACACGCCGACCGGCGACACCGGCAGCGCGGGCACCGGCAGCACAGGCGGCGACAGCACAGGCGGCGGCCACGGCTCCACGGGCGGCGCCGGAACACCCTCCCGCAGCGAGCGGTTCGACTGCGCCGGCGCCGCCGAGATCGAGGTGACGACCGGCGCCGGCCGGGTCCGGATCGACCTGGTCGACGGGGCCGACGAGGTCCGCGCGGAGGTCACCGCCGACCGCAGCACCGCGCCGTGGTCCGGCGGCCTCGGCGGGCTGCTCGACTGGATCGGCAGCTCGATGACCGGCGGCTCCGGCGTGCCCCGGGCCGGGGCGGGCTGGTCCGGCCGCGGGTTCGACCCGATCGTCGGTGCCCCCTGGGAGGCCACCGGCGACCCGTCGGCGGACGCCGTCGACGCCGTCACCGTCGAGTGGTCGGCCTCGTCGCGACGCCTGGTGGTCCGCGGGCCGGACGACCCGGCCCTCGGCGCGGTGCCGCTCGTGGTCACCGTCTCCGCCCCCGCCGGGTCGCGGCCCGCGGTGCGGACCGGCGCGGCCTCGGTCGAGCTGACCGGCCGGGCGTCCTGGGCCGCGGTGCGGACCGGGTCCGGCGCGGCCCGCGTGGCCCAGGTGCACGGCGACGCCGACGTCACCACCGGGTCGGGGTCGATCGACCTGGGCACGTGCTCGGGCCGGGCGCATCTGCGTGCCGGCTCCGGCAGCGTCGAGGCCGGGTCGCTCGGCGACGCGTCGCGCATCCGGACCGGCAGCGGCGACGTCCGCGTCGGCGAGCTCACCGCGGACCTCGAGGTGCGCTCGGGGTCGGGGGACGTCGTCGTCGCCGACGCGGTCTCCGGTGACGTCCGGCTCGGCACCGGGTCGGGGTCGGTCCGGGTCGGGGTGCACTCCGGTGTGGCCGCCGAGCTGGACCTGTCGACCGGGTCGGGCCGCGCCCGATCCGAGCTCGACGTCCGCCACGACACCCCGTCCACGGCGCCCGCGGTGCGGCTGTCCGGACGCACCGGCAGCGGCGACGTCCTCGTGACCCGGGCGTCGGCCGCCGCGGTCTGACCCCGCGACCAGTTCCTCGCTCATCGAGATGATCGGTGAGCGAGGTACCGGCGTAGGCTCGGCGTCGTGGACCGCACCGAGATCGCCGCGACGAACGCCTCCATGACCGCCCGGGTGCTGCAGATGCCCGCCGGCCCCGTCCCCGACGGCGGCTACGCCCTGCGCGTGCTGCGTACCCGCGGGCGGCGCAGCGGGGAGCCGCGCGACACCCCGATCGGTGTCGTCGGGCACGGTGGTGCCGGCTACCTGGTCTCCCCCACCGGTGGGCGGGACTGGGTGCGCAACCTGCGGGCGACGCCGGAGTGCGCGATCCGCTCCGCCACGGGCGACGAGCCGCACCGCGCGGTCGAGCCCGGGCGCGCCGAGGCCGCGGCCGCCGTCGTCGGCTACCTGCGGGCGCTCGACGTGCCGTGGGCGCTGTCGGCGTTCCCGGTGCCGGCCGACGCCACCGAGGAACAGGTCGCCGAGCACCTGGACACGATCGCCGTGTTCCGCCTCGATCCCGCCTGACCCCTCAGCGGGCGGCGACCTCGGCGCGGAGCTCGGCGGCCAGATCGCCCCGCTCCCCCACGGCGACGCCGTCGAGCCCGAGCCAGCCCGCCATCGTCGCGAGCTCACCGGCCAGCTCGGCCGCGATCCGCGGGCGCGGGGCGCTCGCCCCGGGCTCGGCGAACACGCCGGGCACCCGCAGCACCCCGGCCGCCCGGTCGGCCTTGAGGTCGACCCGGCCGACCAGCTCGCCGTCGAGCAGGAACGGGAAGACGTAGTAGCCGTACTCCCGCTTCGGCTCCGGCACGTAGACCTCGATGCGGTAGCGGAACCCGAAGATCCGCTCGGTCCGGTCCCGCTCCCACACCAGCGGGTCGAACGGGCACAGCAGCGCCCGCCCGGTCACCGCGCGCGGCACCCGGGCCGCCGGGTCCCGGTAGGCGGGCCGGTCCCAGCCGCGCACGCTCACCGGCTCCAGGGCACCCGCGTCGACCAGCTCGGCGATCGCGGTGCGGGTGCGGTCCGGGCCGAGCCGGTAGTAGTCGCGCAGGTCGGTCTCGGTGCCGATCCCCAGCGCCGACGCGGACTTGGCCACGAGCTCGCGAGCGGCGTCCGCCGGATCCGGCTCGGGCAGCGCCAGGATCTCCGGCGGCAGGACCCGGGAGGGCAGGTCGTAGCGGCGTTCGAAGTGGACGCGCGTGCCGACCGACAGCTCCCCCGTCGCGAACAGGTACTCGCAGACCCGCTTGACCTCCGAGCGTTCCCACCAGGTCGCGCCGGGCGGACGCGGGCGCACCTCACCGGCCCGGCCGGCCGGGGCCAGCGCCTTCTCGATCGCCCCGGCGCCCATCGGCCCCGCCTCCGCGACGACGTCGAGGATGTCCCCGGCCAGCCGCGGGTGCTTCTCCAGCAGCGGCCCGTAGTGCTTCCACCACCGCCGCGGCAGCGTCTCGTGGGAGAGCAGCGGCCGGTCGACGACCGGGACGAGGCTCGCCTCGTGCGCCCAGGTCTCCACCAGCAGCCGCGGGCGGCGCGCGTCGGGCGACCAGGCGGCGTCGTCGAGGAGGGCGGCGGGATAGGCACCGAGCCTGCTGAACAGCGGCATGTAGTGCGCGCGCACCGCGATGTTGACCGAGTCGAGCTGCAGCAGCTTCACCCGGTCCAGCACCCGTCCGAGATGACGACGGGTGACCGGCCCGGACGGCCGCGGGTCGGTGAAGCCCTGGGCCGCGAGGAACGTCCGACGGGCGACGTCGGCTGAGATCGTGCGCACGGCCGGGATGCTGCCACGGGGCACCGACAGGATCCGGTACCGCCCGGACCGGTGGCCGGGCCGCACCACACCGGGCGGCAGCGGACCCGCGGCACCGCGCCGGATGACATCCGGCCGGTCAGCTGCCGGGCGGCGGGCCGCCGGCACCCGGCCCGCCACCGCCCGGGGCGGCTCCCGCGGCCGGCTCGGTGGTGGGGTCGACGGCGGCGGTCAGTGCGACCGTGTAGCCCGTGGCCGGGTCGCCGGTGACGGTCGCGAGCTGGAGGGCGCCGCCGTCGT
Source organism: Pseudonocardia sp. 2-7 (assembly GCF_056341085.1). Classification (NCBI taxonomy): domain Bacteria; kingdom Bacillati; phylum Actinomycetota; class Actinomycetes; order Pseudonocardiales; family Pseudonocardiaceae; genus Pseudonocardia; species Pseudonocardia sp. 2-7. The sequence continues at coordinate 1,607,599 of NZ_CP094507.1, read as the reverse complement.
CGCCGAAGACGTTGTCGGACGCCAGGCTCAGCTCGGCCAGGTTGGACACCGACTGCTCGTATCCCGTGGTGGCGTAGACGGTGTCGCAGTCGGCCTGCGGCAGGGCGACCTGCGAGGTGGCGACCGCGTCGGCGGCGTCGGTGATGTCGGCCTCGGAGGGGTAGACCTCGAAGTGGATGTGCGGCCAGCGCCCCTTGTAGCAGGCCGGGAAGATGCTGGTGAAGCGCACCTTCCCGTCGCTGCCGGCGACCTGGACCCCTCGCAGGTAGTTCTCGTCCTCCAGCCCCTCGGAGTACAGGGAGTACCGGCCGTCGCGATCGCAGTGCCAGACGTAGACCGCGGCACCCGCCATGCCCGCGGCGGCCATGTCGGTGATCGTCAGCTCGAGGGTCATCGGCACCCCGGCCGCGGTCGCCGAGCCGGTGCCGAAGCTCGACCGGATGTCGCTGCGCACCACCCCGGAGTCGGTGAGCACGTTCGCACCGTTGGAGCCGTCGCCGGGGTACGGACCCGCCGTCTCGTCCGGGATCTCGCCGGTCGTGGTCGCGGTCGTCGCCGACGGGGCCGCGGTACCGCAGGCCGCGAGCCCGGCGGTGACGGCGCCGACGCCGAGCACGGCCAGCATGCGGCGCCTGCTCAGCAGGGTGCCGAGGTCGAACCCGAGGCCCTGGTCGACGACCTCGTCGTCGGGGCGGGGCAGGTCACGGCCCTGGTAGCGGGGCATGGCGGGTCCTCCGGTGCGTCGTCGTCGGGAACTGTCGTGCGGAACCGACGACGACGCTAGGGACCGGGGATGGGGCGCGGATCGCAACGACCTGTGCGGCCGCTGTGGACCCGGGCGGTGACGCGGCCCGCGGGGTCGCACGGTAGGCATGACCCATGGCCACCGCGACCGTCCGCCCCGCCACCGATGACGACGTCGGCGCGATCATGGCGATCCAGGACCGCACCTGGCGCACCGCCTACGCCGGGCTGCTGCCCGAGGAGGCGTTCGCCGGGCTCACCTCGGACGCCGCGCGCTCGCACTGGAGCGACGCCGTGCACGCCGGGGACGGCTTCCACCTGTTCGTCGCCGTCGAGGGGGAAGAGACCGTCGGGTTCGCCGCCGCCGCCCGCTACGCCGGGGCCGACGGCATGGCGATCGCCGAGGTCAGCACGCTGCTCGTGGAGCCGCGCTGGGGCAGGCGCGGGCACGGCGGACGGCTGCTCGCCGCCGCCGCGGCCGCGCTGCGGGAGTCCGGCTCGGACTCGGGGCGCACCTGGGTGGCCGAGGCCGACACCGCCTCACGGAACTTCTACGGCCGCGCCGGCTGGGCACCCGACGGCGCGGTGCGCACGCTGGACACCGGCACGTCGACGCTGCGCGAGGTCCGCCACGCCGGGACGCTGGACCTGCACCTGGTCGACTGAGGGCTCAGCCGAGCCCGAGCAGCGGCTCCAGGCCGATGGTCAGGCCCGGGCGGTCGCGGACGGCGCGCACCGCGAGCAGCACCCCCGGCATGAAGCTGGTCCGGTTCATCGAGTCGTGGCGCAGGGTGAGCACCTCGCCGTCGGTGCCGAGGATGACCTCCTGGTGCGCGATCAGCCCGGGCATCCGGACCGCGTGCACGTGGACGCCCTCGACGACCGCGCCGCGGGCACCGTGCGGGTCGTCGGTGGTGGCGTCGGGGACCTCGCCGAGCCCGGCCTCGCGTCGTGCCGCGCCGATCACCGACGCGGTCCGCGCGGCGGTACCGGACGGCGCGTCGACCTTGCCGGCGTGGTGCAGCTCGACGACCTCGGCGGAGTCGAAGAAGCGGGCGGCCTGCGCCGCGAAGTGCATCATCAGCACGGCGCCGACCCCGAAGTTCGGGGCGACGAGCACGCTGCCGGAGCCGCGCTCGTCGAGGATCGCGCGGACCTCGTCGAACCTGGCGGCGTCGAAGCCGCTGGTCCCGACGACGGGCGCGACCCCGCGCGCCAGGCACTCCCGGATGTTGGCGATCGCGGCGCCGGGGTGGGTGAAGTCCACGGCGACGTCGGCGCCGTCGAGGGCGGACAGGTCGTCGTCCGCGTCCAGCGCGGCGACCAGCTCGGTGTCCCCGGCGGCCTCGACCGCCCGGCACACCTCGGAGCCCATCCGGCCCTTCGCCCCGAGGACCGCCACCTTGATCGTCCCGCTCACCCGTACACCTCGCGCACCTCGACGTCGTGGACCGCCGCGGAGTCTATGCAACGGCCCGGCGTGATCCCGGATCCGGCACCGGACCGGTCCCACGCCGGTGCGGACGGTGCCCGGTCCGCGACCGCGGGGCACGGTCGGCCGGGCTCAGCCGACGACCAGGCCGCCGATCCACACCGCGACCGTCACCAGCCCGGCCGCGAGCTCGATGAGGATGCTCCAGCCGACGGCGGTGAGCGCCTCGCGTGCCGAGCGCCAGGCGGTGGCGGCATCGGGCAGGCGGGCCAGCTCGGCCAGCCACACCCCGAGCACGAACCCGAGGAACAGCCCGACGACGGGCACGACGAAGAACCCGACGACCCCCAGCACGAGCCCCGCGAACAGGGTGCGCGTCGGGACCCCGGCGGCCTTGAGCCGGCGTCCCGGGAGCAGGTACTTCGCGACCTGACCGGCGACGGTGACGAGCACCGCGATGCCGAGCACCCACCACCCGACCGCGTCGCCGCGCGGGACCGCCCAGACCGCCACCCCGCCGACGATCAGCAGCGGCCCGGGCAGCACCGGCAGCACGATCCCGGCCAGGCCGACGAGCATCATCAGGCCGGCGACGACGGCGAGGGCGGTCATGACACCCAGCCTGCCAGCAGGTCACACGCGCCGAGCGGACGAACCCGCGATGACGGCCGGGTGTCATCATCACGAATGGGTACACGCTGTGAGCCGGGTCTACCGATTTCTGGTACTGGCGTGCCAGCCTCGATGTCACCCGAAACAGTGACACCCGCTCACCTGCGGTCGTCCCACCACCCGCGCGTGCCGGTCACCACCACCGCACCGCGGACGAACAGAGAAGAGCAGCGTGCTCCGGTACCTCCTGCGCAGGGGCGCCGGGTGGCTCGCGATGATCGTCGTCGCGACCAACCTGGTCTACTTCCTCGCGAACTCGTTCCTCGACCCCCGGGTCAACTACCTGCAGCTGCGGCCGCCGCGCACCGACGCGGAGATCGCCCGTTCGCTGGGCCAGTACAACCTGGACTCGAACGTCCCGGTCCTGGAGCGGTGGTGGATCTGGGTCACCGGGATCGTGACCCGGTGGGACTGGGGCACCAGCCCGATCGGTGACCCGGTGAACGCGCAGGTGGCGTTCCGCGTCGTGGTGTCCGGGCAGCTGGTGTTCTTCTCGCTGCTGCTGTCGATCGTGATCGGGGTGGCGCTCGGGGTCTACTCGGCCCAGCGCCAGTACCGGCTCGGTGACCGCGCCGCCCAGCTGACCTCGGTGTTCACCCTGAACATCCCGTCGGCGGTCGCGGCGCTGGCGGTCGTGTTCGTCGCCATCGCGATCAACCAGGGTGTCGGCGGGACGCTGTTCTACGTCGCGGGGTCCGAGTCGCCCGGGGTCACCGGGTTCTGGCCGCTGCTCCTCGACCGGGCCCAGCACCTGGTGCTGCCGACGATCTCGCTGCTGGTCATCTCCTACGCGGGCTACCACCTGCTGCAGCGCTCGATGCTGCTCGACGTGGTCAACTCCGACTACGTGCGGACCGCCCGGGCCAAGGGGCTGACCCGCAGGCAGGCCATCCGCCGCCACGGGCTGCGCAGCTCGATGATCCCGGTCGCCACCCAGGTGGCGTTCGCGATCCCGGCGCTGTTCACCGGCGCGGTGATCACCGAGAAGACCTTCGCCTGGCAGGGCATGGGCGACTACTTCATCCGCACCATCTCGACCAACGACATCCACGGCGTCGTCGCCACGGCGGCGTTCGGCGCGGTGACGACGGCGGTCGGCGCCATGCTCGCCGACGTCGCGGTCGTCGCCCTCGACCCAGTGACGGCACAGAGCCCCGGACCGCCCGGTCCGGGGCTCTGCCCGTCTCACCCACCACCCCGGATGCCCCGAGAGTCACTCTCGGGGCCGTAGAAGCCACGAAAGTGACCCTCGGAGCAGGTTCGGGGGAGGTCAGGCCAGGTCGCGCAGCGCGGCGGGGAGGTCGTCCACGTCGCCGTAGGGACCCACCACGGCCGCGGTGAGCGGCTGGGCCAGCAGCTCCCCCGCCAGCGCGGCGACCTCGGCCGGGGTGACGGCGTCGATGCGGGCCAGGCTGTCGGCCAGCGACCGCTGCCGCCCGTGGTCCAGCTCGGCGCGGCCGAGCCGGTTCATCCGCGACGCGGTGTCCTCGCAGCCCAGCACCAGTCCCCCGCGCAGGGCGCCCCGGGCGCGGACGACCTCGGCCTCGGTCAGGCCGTCGGCCGCGACCTCGCCGAGCACGTCACGCACCACGGCGACGACCTCGCCCAGCCGCTCCGGGGCGCACCCGGCGTACACCGACAGCGCGCCGGCGTCGGCGTAGCGGACGGTCGAGGAGTAGACCTGGTAGGCCAGTCCGCGCTGCTCGCGGACCTGCTGGAACAGCCGCGACGACAGTCCCCCGCCGAGGGCGGAGTTCAGCACCGCCAGCACCGGCAGGCCGCGCCCGGCGCGGCCCGCGGTGGGCACGCCGAGCATCATGTGGGCCTGCTCGGAGTCGTCGTCGAGCAGGCCGAGGGCTCCGGTGCGCACGGGGCGGGCCCCGGTCGCCGTCCGCGGCGGCACCGGGCGCGCGCCGGTGTGGCCCCGCGACGCACGGTCCAGTGCGGCGGCGACGAGCTCCGCGACGTGGTCGTGGTCCAGGTTCCCGGCCGCGGCGACGACCATCCGCGGCGCCGTGTACTCCCCGCGCCAGAAGCTGTGGAGGGTGTCGCGGCTCATCGCCCGGATCGAGTCCTCGGAGCCGATCACCGGGCGCCCGAGCGGGTGGTCGCCGAACAGGGTCTCGTCGAACAGGTCGCCGAGCAGGTCCTCCGGGTCGTCGTCGCGCATCGAGATCTCCTCGAGCACGACGCCCCGTTCCAGCTCGACGTCGGTGTGGGCCAGCTCGGCGTCGGTGACGACGTCGGCCAGCACGTCCACCGCCAGCGCCACGTCGGTGTCGAGGACGTGGGCGTAGTAGCAGGTGTGTTCCTTGGCGGTGAACGCGTTCAGCTCACCGCCGACGGCGTCCATCTCCTCGGCGATGCCTGCCGCGGTGCGCCGCCGGGTGCCCTTGAAGAGCAGGTGCTCCAGGAAGTGCGCGGCACCGGCCTGCTCGGGGGTCTCGTCGACCGAGCCGATCCCGATCCAGATGCCCAGCGCGACCGAGCGGACGCCCGGCACCGTCTCGGTGACGAGCCGGACCCCGCCGGGCAGGTCGCTGCGGCGGACCGTGTCGGTGGTGTCGTCGGCGGTGGCCACGGGCGGCGGGGACACGCGGGCGGCGGCCCGGGAGGGTTCCCGGGCCGCCGCCGCGTGGTCGTTCTCAGGTGCCAACAGTTCAGCTCGGGTTGGCGGCCTCGGCCGGGGCCTCGGCGTCGACGGCGACCTCGGCGGCCGGGGCCTCGGTGACGTCCGCGGAGGCGGACTCCTCGACCACCGGGATCAGCGAGATCTTGCCGCGGTTGTCGATGTCGGTGACCTCGACGCGCAGCTTGTCGCCGACCTTGACGACGTCCTCGACCTTGCTGATCCGCTTCCCGTTGCCGAGCTTCGAGATGTGGACCAGGCCGTCCTTGCCGGGGACGAGCGAGACGAAGGCACCGAACGCGGCGGCCTTGACCACCGTGCCGAGGAACCGCTCGCCGACCTTCGGCAGCTGCGGGTTGGCGATCGCGTTGATCATGCCGATCGCCTCCTCCGCGGAGGGGCCGTCGTTCGCACCGACGTAGATCGTGCCGTCGTCCTCGATCGAGATGTCGGCGCCGGTCTTCTCGGTGATCGAGTTGATCATCTTGCCCTTCGGGCCGATGACCTCGCCGATCTTGTCGACCGGGACCTTCACCGCGGTGACCCGCGGCGCGTACTTGCTCATCTCGTCCGGGCCGTCGATGGCCTCGCCGATCACCTCGAGGATGGTCAGGCGGGCGTCCTTGGCCTGGTTCAGCGCGGCGGCGAGCACCTCGGACGGGATGCCGTCCAGCTTGGTGTCCAGCTGCAGCGCCGTGACGAACTCCTTGGTCCCGGCGACCTTGAAGTCCATGTCGCCGAACGCGTCCTCGGCACCGAGGATGTCGGTCAGCGCGACGTAGCGCGTCTGGCCGTCGACCTCGTCGGACACCAGGCCCATCGCGATGCCCGCGACCGGCGCCTTCAGCGGCACACCGGCGTTGAGCAGCGACATCGTGGACGCGCAGACCGAGCCCATCGAGGTCGAGCCGTTCGAGCCGAGGGCCTCGGAGACCTGGCGGATCGCGTAGGGGAACTCCTCGCGGTTCGGCAGGACCGGGATCAGGGCCCGCTCGGCGAGCGCGCCGTGGCCGATCTCGCGGCGCTTCGGCGAGCCGACACGGCCGGTCTCACCGGTCGAGTACGGCGGGAAGTTGTAGTGGTGCAGGTAGCGCTTGCGCGTCTCCGGCCCCAGCTGGTCGATCTGCTGCTCCATGCGGAGCATGTTCAGCGTGGTGACGCCCATGATCTGGGTCTCGCCACGCTCGAACAGCGCCGAGCCGTGCGCCCGCGGGACGACCTCGACCTCGGCCGACAGCGGCCGGATGTCGGTCAGGCCGCGGCCGTCGATCCGGACCTGGTCGGTCAGGATGCGGCGGCGGACCAGCTTCTTGTTCAGCGAGCGGAAGGCGTTGCCGAGCTCGGACTCGCGGCCGACGAAGCGCTCGCCGAGCTTGTCCAGCACCGACGCCTTGATCTCGTCGGTCCGGGTCTCGCGCTCCTGCTTGCCGGCGATGGTCAGCGCCTGCGCCAGCTCCTGCTCGACGGCCTCGGAGACCGCCTCGAAGGCGTCCGGCTGGTAGGCCGGGAACACCGGGTAGTCGGCGGTCGGCTTGGCCGCGACGTCGGCCAGCTGCTGCTGGGCGACGCACAGGCTGCGGATGAACGGCTTCGCCGCCTCCAGCCCGTCCGCGACGACGCCCTCGGTCGGGGCGGTGGCCCCACCGGCGACGAGGTCGATGGTGTTCTCGGTGGCCTCGGCCTCGACCATCATGATCGCGACGTCGTCACCGACGATGCGGCCCGCGACGACCATGTCGAACGCGGCGCGGTCGAGCTGGTCGTGGGTCGGGAAGGCGACCCACTGGGTGTCGGTGCCCGCCTCGTTCGCGATGAGCGCGACGCGGACGCCGCCGACCGGGCCGGAGAACGGCAGGCCGGCGAGCTGGGTGGACGCCGACGCGGCGTTGATCGCCACGACGTCGTAGGGGTCCTTCGGGTCGAGCGACATGACCGTCACGACGACCTGGATCTCGTTGCGGAGACCGTCGACGAAGGACGGGCGCAGCGGGCGGTCGATGAGGCGGCAGGTCAGGATCGCGTCGGTGCCCGGGCGGCCCTCGCGGCGGAAGAACGAGCCGGGGATCCGGCCCGCGGCGTACATCCGCTCCTCGACGTCCACCGTGAGCGGGAAGAAGTCGAACTGGTCCTTCGGCCGCTTCGAGGCGGTCGTGGCGGACAGCAGCATGGTCTCGTCGTCGAGGTACGCGACGACGGACCCGGCGGCCTGGCGGGCGAGCCGGCCGGTCTCGAACCGGACGGTGCGGGTGCCGTAGGTGCCGTTGTCGATGACGGCGGTGCTCTCGTGCACGCCGTCCTCGGAGATGACGTCAGTCATACGGGGGTGTTCTCCTCGTCGTTGGGAGTGGTCTTCGTCTACCCCCACCACCGTGGCGCCGGCTCGATCCCCTGCTGGGCCGGTCTTCGATCGAAGCCCCCGGCCGCGCGTCGCGCTCCGGGGGCCACTACCGAGGACCGGCGGATGTCCGGTCGCCCGAGTGGCGGGCTCTGTTCAGTTGTGTCGCTCGGTGTTACGGAACGACCCGGCACCGGGAACCGGTGCCGGGTCGGCCGGGCGGGTCAGCGGCGCAGACCCAGCTTCTCGATCAGCGCGCGGTAGCGGGCGACGTCCACCTCGCGCAGGTACTTGAGCAGCCGGCGACGACGACCGACCAGCAGCAGCAGGCCGCGCCGGCTGTGGTGGTCGTGCTTGTGCTGCTTCAGGTGCTCGGTCAGGCCGACGATGCGCTGCGTCAGCAGCGCGACCTGGGCCTCGGGGGACCCGGTGTCGGTGGCGTGGGTGCCGTACTGCTCGAGCGTGCTCTTCTTCTCGGCGGTGGTCAGTGCCACTGCTCAACTCCTTCATCCTTGAGACGGTCCGTGGGGCCGTGACGTCCGACGAAACCCGGATGAACCGGGGGGGGACGGCAGGAAGTCGGTCTCGGCCGCCACGGACTGCAGCCGGACCCGGTGTGAAACGGTACCAGCGACGGGTGCGCCGACCGCCGCCGACCCGTGTCACCCCGGTGTGCGGTCCGGTGTGCCGGGGCGCAGCGGGACCCGGTGGACCACGGTGTAGCGCGCACCGGGCTCGCTGCGCACGAGCACCGCCTCCCCCGGTGTCCACCAGGGGCCCGCGGCGATGTCGTCGCCGCCCACGGTCGCGTCCCCGCGGCGCCGGTCCCACCGGGCCAGGGTGACGTGCGGGCGGTACGGCCGGGGCCCCGTCGCACCGGCCCGGGCGGCCAGCTCGGCGAGGGCGCCCGCGGCGGGGCCGTCGCGCTCCTCGACCCCGGCCCACAGCACGCCCGGGAAGGTGCCGGTGCCGGCGATCCGCAGCCGGGGCGCGACGGCGCCGGTCAGCGCGATGTCCAGGGTCGCGGCGCGGGCGTCCGGGTCGTCGTCGCCGTGGAAGCACAGCGTCACGTGCCAGGTCGACGGGCCGGCCCGGCGCGCGCCGTCCGGGAGCGGGGACGGGGCCCCGCCGAGTGCGCGGGTCAGCGCCGCCACCGCCCCGGGCGGCGGCCACAGCGCGGTGAACAGCCGCATCCGCACAGCCTGTCAGCGCCGTCCGGCGGCGGCCCGGCGCAGCACCTCCGCGATCTCCGGGAACGCCGGCGCCAGCTCGGCCGCCGCCGCGACGAGCCGGGCCGGTGCGCTCACCCCGCGCAGCGCGTCCTCCGCGGTCGGCTCGGCCGGGGCCCGTCGCGGTCGCGGCACCGCCGGCCCGGTGGCGGGGGTCTGCTCGGCGCAGCGGCAGGCGCCGGTGGGGCCCCACGGCGTCGGCTCCTGGCGGACCCGGGCCAGCAGCACGTCGCGCTCGGCGTCGGGCACCGGGCCGTGCGCGAGCCGCCGGTCCAGCGCGGTCATCCGGCCCAGCACCGCCGGGTCCCCGATCTTGACCCGGCGCCCACCCGCCAGCTGGGACAGCATCGCCGGGCTCAGCCCGACCGCGGCCGCGAGGCGGGCCTGGGTGATGCCGAGACCGGTCGTGAGCCGGCGGATGCGCTCGTCGAGGGGCTCGCCGTAGATCGCGCTCTGGCGGTCGCGGTTGCGCGCGATCTCCTGCGCCACCGGGTCCGCGGTGCGGGGGTCGTCCATGCCGGACAGCCTCGGCGACCACGCGGTGCGGGCGTGGACGTTCGGCCCCGGCAGGGGGTTTTCACCTAACCCGGAGCCCCGTCGGGTCCGGTCGCGTCGCCGGCCGCGGTGAGGATCTCGCGGCAGGTCGCGACGTCGCGGCCCATCTGCGCGACGAGCGCCTCGATGCCGTCGTAGTGCTCCTGGCCGCGCAGCCGCTCGACGAACTCGACGCCGACCTCGTGGCCGTAGAAGTTCTCGTCGACGTCGAGCACGTAGACCTCGACGGTGCGCACCCGCCCGGAGAACGTGGGGTTGGTCCCCACCGAGACGGCGCCCATCAGGCGGCGGTCGCCGATGCGGAACCAGCCCGCGTAGACGCCGTCGGCGGGGATCGCCGTGTGCGGCGGGCTGGCGACGTTCGCCGTCGGATAGCCCAGGTCACGGCCACGCTTGTGGCCGTGCACGATCACGCCGTCCACCCGGTGCCAGCGGCCCAGCGCGTGCGCGGCGTCGCGGACGGCCCCGGCATCGATGCAGGACCGGATGTAGGTGGAGGAGAAGGTCACGTCGCGGTCGGAGACCAGGTCGAGGGCCTCGCAGGCGAACCCGAAGCGACGGCCCAGCTCGGCGAGGGTCCCGACGTCGCCCTCGGCCCGGTGGCCGAAGGTGAAGTTGCTGCCCACGACGACGACGGCCGCGTGCAGCCGGTCCACCAGCACCTCGTGCGCGAACCCGGCGGGCGCCATCCGGGACAGCGACTCGGTGAACGGGATGACGCAGAAGACGTCCGCGCCCGCCTCGGCCACGAGCTCCGCCCGCCGGTCGAGTGTGGACAGCCGCGCCGGGTGCGTGCCCGGCCGGATCAGCTCGGCCGGGTGCGGGTCGAACGTCACGACGACGGCGGGCAGGCCGCGTTCGTGCGCCCGTTCCACCGCGCGGGCGATCAGCTGCCGGTGTCCCCGGTGCACCCCGTCGAACACGCCGACGGTGACGACGCACCGGCCCCAGCCGGGCGGAACCGCCTCCAGACCACGCCACCGCTGCACGGCCGCGAGCCTAGGCGAACCGGGTGGGATCCCGCGCAGCGGGCGACCGCGGCCGGTCCGGGGCTCAGCCGGCCGGGGCGAGCACGACGACCGGGCGGGCGGCGGCGCCGCGGTCGGCCATCAGGGCCAACGCGGCGCCGTCCGGGGCGAACACGCCGTAGGTGCCCTCGATCCCGGCCGCGGGCAGCGACTTGCCGAACCGCACGTCGGTGGCGGCGGACGCGTCGAGGTCGACGCGGGGGAACGCCGTCGCGACGGCCGCGGCGAGGTCCAGCGACAGACCCGGGTCGTCGGCGAGCTGCTCGACGGTGCGCGCGTGCTCCAGGGTGAACGGTCCGACCCGGGTGCGTCGCAGCGCGGTCAGGTGGCCGGCGGAGCCCAGCGCGGCGCCGAGGTCGCGGGCGAGCGCGCGGACGTAGGTGCCCGAGGAGCAGTCGACGGCGACGTCCAGGTCGCACCACGGCCCCTCGCGGCGCACCGCGAGCAGCTCGAAGGCGGACACGGTGACCGGGCGGGCCGGGATCTCGACGGTCTCGCCGTCGCGGACCCGCTGGTAGGCGCGCTTCCCGTCGATCCTGACCGCGGAGACCGCGCTGGGGACCTGCATGATCCCGCCCGTCAGCGCGGCCATCGCGGTCCGGAGAGCGGCGTCGTCGGCATCGACCGGGACGGGCTCGCCGACGGGCGTGCCCTCGGCGTCGTCGGTGTCGGTGGCCTGCCCGAGGCGCACGGTGGCGGTGTAGGCCTTGGTGTCCAGCGACAGGTGCCCGAGCAGCTTGGTGGCCCGCTCGATGCCGACGACCAGCACCCCGGTCGCCATCGGGTCCAGCGTCCCGGCGTGGCCGACCTTGCGGGTGCCCATGATCCGGCGGAGCTTCCCGACGACGTCGTGACTGGTCGGGCCCCGGTCCTTGTCGACGATCACGAGTCCGGGCGGCGGGGGCGGGTTGCGTGCGGGCACGCCGGGACGCTAACGCGCCAGCCGGTACCCGACTCCACGGACCGTCACCACGACGTCGCGGGTGCCCAGCTTCGACCGCAGCGACGCCACGTGCGCCTCCAGGGTGCGTGCCGCGGAGGCGTCGGCGATCCCCCACACCTGCTCCAGCAACTCGGTACGCGGCAGCACCGCACCCTCGCGGCGGGCGAGCGCGGCGAGCAGGTCGAACTCCTTGCGGGTCAGCGCGACCTCGGCGCCGCCCGCGGTCACCGCGCGCCGGTCGAGGTCGACGACGACGTCGCCGACGCTCACCGTCGCGGCCACCGCCGCGCCGGTGGCACGACGCAGGACGGCCTCGATCCGGGCGACGAGCTCCTCGGTGGAGACCGGCTTGACCAGGTAGTCGTCCGCGCCCGAGCGCAGGCCCTGCACCCGCGCCGCGACGTCGCCGCGGCCGGTGATCGCCAGGATCGGCACCCGGGACCGCTCCCGGATCTCCCGGCAGACGCCGATGCCGTCGCGGTCGGGCAGGCCCATGTCGAGCAGCACCACGTCGGGCTCCCGCTCGGCGACGGCCGCGATGGCCGCGGACCCGCTGGTCACGAGGTCGGTCGGGTAGCCCTGGCGGACGAGGCTGCGGCGCAACGCGTCGCCGAGGATCGCGTCGTCCTCGACCAGCAGCACCCGCACGCCGCCCACCCTAGCCACGCTTTCCTCAAAGCTTCCTCAAGCCCGGTGTCCCCGCGGTTGCCCCACGACACGACCCGACCCCATCGTTTCCCCACCGCACACGTCGAGGAGGACGGACATGGCCGAGGTCGCCAACGCAGACGGCTCGTCCGGGACGGGGTCGACCACCCCCACCCGGACCAAGAAGAAGGTCTACACCCAGCTCTGGTTCTGGGTCATCGTCGGCATCGTCTCCGGGATCCTGGTGGGCTTCCTCGCCCCCGGGTTCGCCAAGGAGACCAAGTGGCTGGCCGACACGTTCGTCCAGATGATCAAGGTCATCATCGGCCCGGTCATCTTCTGCACCGTGGTCGTCGGCATCGCCTCGCTGGGCAACCTGGCCCGCGCCGGCGGTCTCGCCGCCCGGGCGCTGGGCTACTTCCTGGTCATGACCGTCATCGCGCTGACGATGGGGCTCGTCGCGGGCAACGTGTTCCAGCCGGGCGCCGGATTCACCGGCCAGCCGAGCACGTCCGACCTCGCGAAGGCCACCGACCAGGCCGCGACCGGCAGTCAGGAGTCGGGTGTCATCCCGTTCATCCAGGACTCGCTGCTCCCGCACAGCTTCTTCGGCCCGTTCGTCGAGAACTCGGTGCTGCAGGTCCTGGTGCTGGCGATCCTGTCGGCCTGCGCCATCTCCTCGCTGAACCCGGCCCTGCGCAGCCGCCTGGTCGGCGGCATCGAGGGCATCGCCCAGGTCATCTTCGGCATCATCAAGATCATCATGTGGGCCGCACCGGTCGCCGCGTTCGGCGGCATGGCCTACACCGTCGGCCAGATGGGCGGCGGGTCGCTGGTCAACCTGCTCAAGCTGATGGCCGTGTTCTGGGGCACCTGCGCGGTGTTCGTGGTCGTCGTCCTCGGCGCGGTCTCCTGGGCCGCCGGGTTCAACGTCTTCAAGGTCATCCGGCTGATCAAGGACGAGCTGCTGATCATCGTCGGCACCTCGTCGTCGGAGTCGGTGCTCCCCCGCTTCCTCACGAAGCTCCAGTCCGCCGGTGCGTCGAAGCAGACCGTCGGCATGGTCATCCCGACCGGCTACTCGTTCAACCTCGACGGCACCTGCATCTACCTGACCCTGGGTGCGCTGTTCATCATCCAGGCCGGGGGCGAGGTCCTGCCGATCGGCGCGCAGATCGCGCTGGCCGTGCTCATGGTGCTGACCTCGAAGGGCGCCGCCGGTGTCACCGGCGCCGGGCTGGTCACCCTGGCCGCGTCGCTGCAGGCCTTCGGCGGGGAGTTCTTCACCCCCGAGGCCATCGTCGTCGGCCTCGCGCTGATCGTCGGCATCGACCGCATGATGTCCGAGGGCCGCGCACTGACCAACGCGATCGGCAACGTCGTCGCCACCCTGGTCGTCGCCCGCTGGAACGGCGAGCTCGACCGTGAGCGGCTCGCCGCGGTGCTCGACGACCCGACGCTGGTCGAGGCCGACATGGAGGCCGCGCACGGTGGCGGGGCCGCGGACGCCGAGATCGACGAGGCCGCCGACGGCGCCGCGAAGCCGGACGCCGACGAGTCCCGTCGCGAGAAGGTCGGCGCGGGCTCCTGACCGGGCACGTCCTCCTCCCATGACCGTCGCACCCCCGCGGAGCCCCGAGGCCCGCGGGGGTGTCGACGTCCCGGCCGGTGCACGGGTCCCACTGCCGCCCCCGCGGTGGCAGGCTGGGCCCGTGCGCCGGCCGCTCCGTTCCTTCCCTCCGCTGCGCCGCTCGCGGCTGGTGCGTCGGCTGTTCCTGCTGCAGGTCGTCACGGTGCTGCTCACCGTCGGCGGGCTCGCCGCGCTCGGCGGCTACGGGGCGAGCCGCCTGGAGCACGACGCCGCGGGCCGGCTCACCACCGGGATCGCGCTGTCGCTCGCCTCGGACCCCGAGGTCGTCGACGCCGTCCGCGACGGCGGCGGTCTCGCCGCCCTCTCCGCCCGCCTCCAGCCCATCGCCGAGCGGGTCCGGCGGGCCACCACCACCGGCTTCATCGTCGTGATGTCCCCGCAGGGCATCCGCTACAGCCACTACAACCCCGACGAGATCGGGCTGCCCTACCAGGGCAACATCGCCCCCGCGCTGGCCGGGCGGACCTCGACCGAGGTCTACACCGGCACCCTCGGGCCCTCGGTTCGCACCGTCACCCCGGTCCTGGTCGACGGCCGGATCGCCGCCGTCGTGTCCGTCGGCGTGCTGCAGACCCGGATCAGCGACCTCGCCCTGCGCTCGCTGCCCGGGATCGTCGCGGCCGCCGCGGCGGCGGTGCTCGTCGGCTCGGGGCTGGCGGTGCTGCTGGCCCGGCGGCTGCGCCGCCAGACCCTGGGGCTGGAGCCCGAGGACATCACCGCCGCCTACACCCACCACGAGGCGGTGCTGCACGCCGTCGGCGAGGGGCTGCTGGTCGTCGACGGCGACGGGCGGCTCGTCGTCGTCAACGCCGAGGCCCGGCGGCTGCTCGGCCTGCCCGGCCACGACTCCCCCGACGACCCCGCCGTACCGGGGCGGCCGCTCGCAGGCCTCGGCATGGATCCTGCCGTCGCCGCCGTGCTCACGAGCGGGCTGCGCTCGGACCTGCGTGACCGGGCCGCCCTGGCCGGGGAGCGGGTGCTGCTGGTCAACAGCAGGCACGCCGGGCCGGCCGCGGGCCCGGGGACGCGGGTGTTCACGCTGCGCGACCGCACCGAGCTGGCCGGGGTGCTGCGCGAGCGCGACGAGGCCCGCGACACCGTCGCCGCGCTGTCGGGCCAGGCCCACGAGTTCGGCAACCGGATGCAGACCGTCCTGACCTTGATCGAGCTCGGCGACACCGCCGACGCCGCGAAGGCCGGAACCGCCGCGCTCGACCGCACCCGCGGCCCCGCCGCGCAGGTCGTGGCCGCGGTCTACGACCCGGTCCTCGCCGCGCTGCTCGCGGACAAGGCGTGGCAGGCCGCCGAGCAGGACGTCATCCTGACCGTCACCGACACCTGCGACCCCGGCGTCCTGCCGGACCTGCGGCTGCCGTTCGCCGCGGACGACCTGGTCTCGCTGGCCGGGAACCTCGTCGACAACGCGATCGAGGTGGTCGCCGGGCGCACCGGGGAGCGGTCGGTCGCGGTCGCGCTGAGCACCCCTCCGGACGACCGCGAGCTGCGGCTGGAGGTCGCCGACAGCGGTCCCGGCGTGCCCGAGGACACCGCCCGCGAGCTGTTCACCTTCGGGTTCAGCACCCGGGCCACGCGCGGCGGCCGCCCCCGCGGCATCGGGCTGGCCCTGGTCGACCGGATCGCCCGCCGCCTCGGCGGGTCGGTGACGGTCGGTACCCGCGACGACGGCAGCGGCGCCGTGTTCACCGTGCGGCTGCCGCTCCCGGCCGGGTCCCCCGGGGACGACGGGAACACCGGGCCGCCGGAGGACCCCGGGGCGCCGCTCCACCGGCCGGGTGCCGCCGTCCACCGTCCGGAGACCCCGGCCACCGACCGGGGCTGAACCCCGCCACCACCGGGCCCCGGGCGCGCCGCGCGGGACGTCGCCCGGTGCCCCGTCCCGGAACCGCCCGGTGGCACGTCGTGCACCTCCGGACCTCCGCACCGGGTGCCGGGTGTGCCACTCCGCCGCCCGGGCTCCGTCGACGGGCCACGCGCGTCAGGCCCGGACCTCCCCCGGGACCGCCCAGCGCCCCGACCGCGCCCGCAGCCCCACCGCGACCAGGCGCACCACCATGAACGCGGCGAGCCCGGTCCAGATCCCGGCCAGCCCCCACCCGAACAGCAGCGACAGCCAGATCATCGGCAGGAACCCGCCGAGCGCGGCGAGCAGCGTCGTGGTGCGCAGGAAGGCCGCGTCACCGGCGCCGAGCAGCACGCCGTCCAGGGCGAACACCACCCCGGCGATCGGCTGCAGCGCGGTGAAGAACCACCACGCCGCGGGGATCGCCGCGAGGACCGCCGCGTCGCGGGTGAACACCGGCGGCAGGACGGGGTAGAGCGCGGCGAACAGCACGCCGAACCCGCAGCCGAGCACGAGGCCGTAGCGGGTGACCCGGGCGGCGAGCGACCGCGCCGGTCCGGTGTCCGCACGGTCGCCGTCCGCACCGTGTCCGCCGTCCGCACCGTGTCCGCCGTCCGCGCCACCCAGGGCGGCCCCGACCAGCGACTGCGCCGCGATCGCGACCGCATCGAGCACGAGGGACTGGAACACCCACAGCTGCAGCACGATCTGGTGCGCGGCGACGGACTCGGACCCGAACCGGGCGGCGACCGCCGTCGCGGACAGGAAGCAGGCCTGGAACCCCAGCGACCGCACGATCAGGTCGCGGCCCATCGTCGCCTGCGAACGGAGCACCGCGGCGTCCGGGGCGAAGCGGACCGGGTCACCGGCGGGCGCGCGCCGGCGTTCGACGACCAGCGCCCGCAGGAACAGCGACGCCGCGACGGCCTGCCCCGCGACGTTGGCGATCGCCGAGCCCTCCAGCCCCCAGCCCGCCCAGTCCCCCGCCCCGTGCACCAGCAGCGGGCAGAGCAGCGCGGACAGCAGGTTGCCGCCGATCACGATCCACATCGGGCGACGGGTGTCCTGCACCCCGCGCATCCAGCCGTTGCCGGCCAGCGTCACCAGGACCAGCGGGGCGCCGAGCAGCGCGATCCGCAGCCACGACACCGCGCCCTCGGCGATCACCGGGTCCCCGGCGAGCAGCCCCGCCAGCGGTGCCGCGGCGAGCTGTCCGAGCACGACGACCAGCAGCCCGACGCCCAGCGCCAGCCAGGTCGCCTGCACACCCTCCGCCACCGCGGCCGACCGGCGCCCGGCACCGTAGAACCGGGCCGCGCGCGCCGTCGTCCCGTAGGACAGGAACGTCAGCTGGGTCGTGACCTGCGCGAACAGCACCGCCGCGACGGCGAGCGAGGCCAGCGGCAGCCCACCCAGCCGCCCGACGACGGCGGTGTCGACCAGCAGGAACAGCGGCTCGGCCGCCAGCACCGGGAGCGCGGGCAGTGCGAGCCGGAGGATGTCACGGGGCCCGCCCGCGATGGGGGCGGACCGGGTCACCGACGGGGACGACGGCAGAGGAAGCAGAATGCGGGCGGCAGGTTGCGCCACACCGTGCGGGTCATCACGACCTCGTCGAACGTGTCGTGCAGGGCCGCCTTGAACCGCCGCGCCGAGGGCATCGGCAGGGTGTGGGAGTAGGCGAACGTCGCGAACGCACCGGTCTCCCCCACCGCCCCGACGACCTGGTCGAGGATCTCCTGCTGCATCGCCCGGTCGAACAGCGACCAGGGCAGCCCGGAGATCACCGCGTCGACCGAGGTGATGTCGCGCTCGGCGAGCAGCGACCCCAGCTTGCGGGCGTCACCGTTCACGACCTCGACGCCCGGGTGGCGGTCCTGCAGGAAGCGGGCCATCCGCGGGTCGAGCTCGACGGCCAGATGCCGGCCCTCCGGCGGGAGCCGCCTGCCGACCTGCGTGGTGACGGCGCCGGTGCCCGGCCCCAGCTCCACGACGACCGGCGCGCCGTGACCCGGCGCGATACGGGCCAGCTTGGCCGACAGCCGCGGCGAGCTCGGCCACACCGCACCCACCTGGGCCGGGTTGCGCAGCCAGGCCCGGAGGAACTCCGGCCACCCGCTGGGCTCGTTGCCGTGACTGTCGTCGCCCCCGCGGGCCGCAGCGGGCTCGGATCGCACCGCTCACCTCCTGGTCTCGCGGGACACGCTACGTGCCCCGGTGCCGCGACACCGGACCGCCCCGAGGTCCATCCGATCGTGGTGTCGCGGCGATGTACCCCGGATGAACCCGATCAACCGGGCACGTGCTCAGCGGGCCAGCTCCGCCCGGAGCAGCTCCAGGAGCCCGTCGCGGGTACCGGAGCGCTCGAACCCGGCGGCACCGGTGTGCCCGCCGCCGCCGAGCGTCGTCGCCACCCGGGACAGGTCCGGGGACCCGTTACCGCGCAGCGACACCGACCACTCCCCCGGTGCCGTCTCGGTCAGCAGCGCCGCCACCCCGCCCCCGGCCGCGGCCTGCAGCGGCCCGACCAGGGCGACCGTGCGGTCCCGGAACCGGGTCGCCGTCGCCACGTCGACGGCGGCCCATACCAGGTCGGCCCCCGCCGCGACGCCCGCCTCCCGGTGCGCCCCGGCCAGCACCGTGGCCTGCGCGGCGAGCCATGCGAACGGCACCGGACCGCCGATGTCCCGCAGCAGCGGCGCGGGCTCGGCACCGGCCTCGACGAGCTCGGCGCCCAGCCGGAGCGCCTCCGCACCACCCCGCCGGAAACCACCGGTGTCGGTGTAGAGCCCCGCGAACAGGGACCGGGCGAGGACCGCGTCCAGCGGGGCGCCCAGCTCGGCGAGCACCGCCCGGACGAGCGTCACCGTCGCCGGGGCGCCCGGGTCGACGAGGTACCGGTCCGTGAACGCCACGAACGACGCGTGGTGGTCCACCGCCAGCGACGACCCGGACGTGTCCAGCACCGGTTCCAGGTCCCCCAGCCGGCGGGACGACGAGATGTCGCAGCAGACCAGCAGGTCCGGCGCGCGCGGCGCGTCCACCGAGGCGACGACCAGCCCGTCGGGGTCGAGGGTGTCGACCAGCCCGGCGGGCACCGGGTCCGGCCCGCCGAACGACACGGTGACCGGGGTCCCCGCGCGGTGCAGCGCCGTGGCCAGGGCCAGGGCGCTGCCCGCGGCGTCCGCGTCGGGCCGGACGTGCCCGACCACGAGCACGTCACGGGCCCGGCGCAGCACCGCCGCGGCCCCGGCCGGGTCGACCGGACCGGGACCCGGGACGGGCTCGTGCGCGCCGCCGGTCACTCGGCGTCGGTCTCCCGCGGGGCCTTGTACGGGTCCGCGTCCCCCGCCGGCGACGCCGTGGCCGCCAGCCGGGCCACCTCCTCGTCGGAGGCGCGGGTGCGGGCCAGCAGCTCCTCCATCCGGCGGGCCGTGTCCGGCACCGCGTCCAGCACGAACGCGAGGCTCGGCGTGTGCCGCACCCCGGTCTGCTGCCCCACCCGGCTGCGGAGCACCCCGCTCGCGCTCTGCAGCGCGGCGGCGGCCCCCGCGGTGTCCGGCTCCTCCTCCAGCGAGGCACCCATGACCGTGTAGAACACGGTCGCCTCGCGCAGGTCGCCGGTGACACGGGTGTCGGTGATCGTCACCATCGCCAGCCGCGGATCCTTCACCTCGCGCTCGAGGGCCTCCGCGACGATCTGCGAGATCCGCTTCGCGAGCTTACGCGCGCGGGCCTGGTCGACCATGTCCTGCTCCTTCCAGCGGGTCGTGCGAGCCCGAGTCTAGGCACGGGTCGCGGGGTCACGCCGCGTTCGATTCTCGGTCCTGCCGGTTCGTCCCCCGCCCGCCGGGACTCAGTCGTCGTCGGGGCCGAACAGCCGGGTCCGGGCCGACAGCAGCTCCAGCTCGGGGCGGGCGGCCACCAGCCGCTCGCACCGCTCCAGCAGGGCACGGACGTGCCCCGCGTCGGCGGCGACACAGCTCACCCCGATCAGCGCACGGCGGTGCAGGTCCAGATGGCCCGCCTCGGCCGCCGCCACCTCGAACCGGCGCAGCTCGGCCAGCAGCGGACGCACCGCCGAACGCTTCTGCTTCAGCGACCGGACGTCGCCGAGCAGCACGTCACACTCCAGGGAGCCGACGTACACACACACCTCCGCTGACGCCGACGGGGCGGCCGGTGACCGGCCGCCCCGTCGGAGCGCGTTCGTCAGCCGCTAGTCGCGCGGCTTCTCCCGCATCTCGAACGTCTCGATGACGTCGTCGACCTTGATGTCGCCGTAGGTACCGAGCGTCAGACCGCACTCGAAGCCCTCGCGGACCTCGACCACGTCGTCCTTGAACCGGCGCAGCGACGAGATCGGGAGGTTCTCGTGGATCACCTTCGAGTCGCGCAGCAGGCGCGCCCGGGCGTTCCGGCGGATCTCCCCGCTCATCACCAGGCAACCGGCGATCGTGCCGAACTTCGAGGACTTGAAGACCTCGCGGACCTCCGCGCGGCCCAGCTCGACCTCCTCGTACTCCGGCTTGAGCATGCCCTTGAGGGCCGCCTCGATCTCGTCGATCGCCTGGTAGATCACCGAGTAGTAGCGGATCTCGACGCCCTCGCGGTTGGCCAGCTCGGTGGCCTTGCCCTCGGCACGGACGTTGAAGCCCATGACGATGACGTTGTCCGCGATGGCGAGGTTGATGTCGCCCTCGGTGATTCCGCCGACGCCGCGGTGGATGACCCGCAGCTCGACCTCCTCACCCACGTCCAGCTTCATCAGGGCTTCCTCGAGCGCCTCGACGGTGCCCGAGTTGTCACCCTTGATGATCAGGTTGAGGGTGTTGGTCTCCTTCAGCGCGGCGTCCAGGTCCTCCAGGCTGACGCGCTTGCGACGGCTCGCCAGCTCGGCGTTCCGCTCGCGGGCACGCCGCCGGTCGGCGATCTGGCGCGCGACCCGGTCCTCGTCCACGACGAGGAACGTGTCGCCCGCACCCGGCACCGACGTCAGACCGATGACCTGCACCGGACGCGACGGGAGCGCCTCGGTGACGTCCTGGCCGTGCTCGTCGACCATGCGCCGGACGCGCCCGGAGGCGTCGCCGGCCACGACCGAGTCGCCGACCCGGAGCGTTCCGCGCTGGACCAGCACCGTGGCCACCGGGCCGCGGCCGCGGTCCAGGTGACCCTCGATGGTGACGCCCTGCGCCTCCATCTCGGGGTTGGCCCGCAGGTCGAGCGCCGCGTCGGCGGTCAGCAGGATCGCCTCGAGCAGGGCCTCGATGTTGGTGCCCTGCTTCGCGGAGATGTCGACGAACATGGTGTCGCCGCCGTACTCCTCGGCCACCAGGTTGTACTCGGTGAGCTGCTGGCGGATCTTCTGCGGGTTCGCACCCTCGACGTCGATCTTGTTGACCGCGACGACGATCGGCAGACCGGCCGCCTGCGCGTGGTTGATCGACTCGACGGTCTGCGGCATCACGCCGTCGTCCGCCGCCACCACGATGACCGCGATGTCGGTGGACTTCGCACCACGGGCACGCATGGCGGTGAACGCCTCGTGACCCGGGGTGTCGATGAACGTGATGAGCCGCTCCTCGCCCTCGAGCTCGGCCGCGACCTGGTAGGCGCCGATGTGCTGGGTGATGCCGCCGGCCTCGCCCTCGCGGACGTTCGCCTTGCGGACCGTGTCCAGCAGCCGCGTCTTACCGTGGTCGACGTGACCCATGACGGTCACGACCGGCGGACGCGCCTCGAGCGCGTCCTCGTCGCCCGGGTCACCGAACTCGATGTCGAACGACTCCAGCAGCGCACGGTCCTCCTCCTCGGGGGAGACGACCTGCACGCGGTAGTTCATCTCCTGGCCGAGCAGCTCCAGGATCTCGTCCGAGACCGACGCGGTGGCCGTGACCATCTCACCGAGGTGGAACAACACCTGCACCAGCGAGGCCGGGTTGGCGTTGATCTTCTCGGCGAAGTCGGTCAGCGACGCGCCACGCGGCAGCCGGACGGTCTCGCCGTTGCCCTTCGGCAGGCGGACGCCGCCCACCGAGGGAGCAGCCATGGCGTCGTACTCCTGGCGCTTCTGCCGCTTCGACTTGCGACCCCTGCGGGCCGGTCCGCCGGGACGGCCGAAGGCACCCGCGGCACCGCCGCGGCCACCGGGACGACCGCCGCCACCGGGACGACCACGGAATCCACCGGCCGGGGGCGGACCACCGGGACCGCCGCCACCGGGACGGAAACCGCCGCCACCGCCACCGGGACGACCGCCACCGGGGCCACCACGGCCACCGCCGGGGCCACCACGACCGCCGCCGGGGCCACCACGGCCACCGGCACCGGCGCCGGGACGCCCGGCAGCCGGACGCGCGGGCATCATGCCCGGGTTCGGCCGCGGAGGCATGTTGCCCGGGTTCGGACGGGGACCGCCCGAACCCGGAGCGCCGCCCGGACGGGGCGGACGCGGCGGAGCCTCACCGGAACGCGCGGCCGGAGCCTCGGGACGGCCGCCGCCCTGCTGGCCGCCACCGCCCTGCTGGGGCTGCGGCGGGCCGGGACGCGGGCCCGGCTTGGGCGAACCCTGGCCGACGCCGAACGGGTTGTTGCCGACGCGCGGCTGGCGCGGGCCCGGACGGGCGCCACGCTCGCCGGGCTGGCCGGCGGGACGCGGGGCGCCGCCGCCCTGGCCACCCTGTCCCTGTCCCTGTCCCTGGCCCGGACGGGGCGCGGGGGCGGGGGCGGGGGCGGGCTTCGGCGCGGCCGGACCCGGCTTCGGGGCCGCCGGACCGGGCTTCGGCGCGGCGGAACCGGGCCGCGGCGCGGCCGGGGCCTCGGCGGCCGCGGCGGGGGTCTCGACGGCCGGGGCCGCCGGGGCCTGCGGGCCGGGCTTGGGCGCGGCCGGTCCCGGCTTCGGGACGTCGGTGCGCGCCGCCGGCTGCGCCGGCGACGGGGCACCCGGGGTGGGTGCCGCGGGGGCCGGCGGACCCGGACGCGGGCCGGGCTTGGGGGCCGGACCCGGGGTCGGGCGCGACGGCGACGGGGCGCCGGAGCCACCGGCGCGCGGACGACCGCCACCGGGCGCGCCGGAACCGCGGCGCTGACCGCCGGCGGCGCCCCCACCGGAGGCCATCGCGTCGCGCAGCTTGCGCGCGACCGGGGCCTCCACGGTGGAGGAGGGGGACTTCACGTACTCCCCCAGGTCCTGCAGCTTGCTGAGGACCTGCTTACTGCTGATTCCGAGCTCTTTCGCGAGCTCGTGCACGCGGGCCTTGCCTGCCACTGCTCTCCTCATCCTGACCGGAGGCCGGGCGGCAGCATCCCGCTCGACCTCGAACCTAGTGTCGAAGCACGTTCATGGTGCGATCTTCACTGCTGGCTCATGACGGGTCGACCTTGCTTTCTTCCGATGACGGGTCCGAGAGGTTCCCGGGCCCCAGCGGGTCGCGCGGCTCCTGCAGCCACCGCCTGACGGCGGTGACGTCCGGTGCCGAGCGGACGCGTAACGCCCGGGCGAACGCCGAGCGTCGCTCGGCCCTGTCCAGGCACCCCGTCGAGAGGTGCAACCAGGCACCCCGTCCGGGGAGACGGCGGCGCGGATCCGGAATGCAACGTCCGTTCTCCACGACCACCCGCAACAGTACGTCGGCCCGTTCCCGGGTCCGGCACCCCACACAGGTCCGGATCGGAACCGACCGGGTGTGCGTGGGCGACGGTCCGCGACCGCGGGCCGATGACGAGTGTAGCGCAGGGCGATCGTCGGGCATTCCCTCGCCCGACCCCTGCTGTTGATCTCCGTCGGTCAGGACGGCTCCCCGGCGGGGTCGGCCGGCCCACCGTCGGGGGTGACCGGGTCGCGCGGGTCGGCGTCGCTGCGGATGTCGATCTTCCAGCCGGTGAGACGGGCGGCGAGCCGGGCGTTCTGCCCCTCCTTGCCGATCGCCAGCGACAGCTGGAAGTCCGGCACGACGACGCGGGCGATCCGGGCGCGCTCGTCGAGCACGGTCACCGAGACCACCTTCGACGGCGAGAGCGCGTTGCCGACGAACTCGGCCGGGTCCTCGGACCAGTCGATGATGTCGATCTTCTCGCCGGCCAGCTCGCCCATCACACCGCGCACCCGGGCACCCATCGGGCCGATGCAGGCGCCCTTGGCGTTGAGCCCGGAGCGGGTCGAGCGCACCGCGATCTTGGAACGGAACCCGGCCTCACGGGCCACCGAGACGATCTCGACGGAGCCGTCGACGAGCTCGGGCACCTCGAGGGCGAACAGCTTCCGCACCAGGTTCGGGTGGGTCCGCGAGAGTGTGATCGAGGTGCCCCGCGGGCCGCGGTTCACGCCGATGACGAAGCAGCGGATCCGGTCGCCGTGCCGGTAGACCTCACCCGGCACCTGCTCGGCGGCGGGCAGCACGGCCTCGGTGCCGCCGGAGAGCTCGACCACGACGACGCCGCGGGCGTTGGCGCGCGCGTCGCGCTGCACGATGCCCGCGACGACCTCGCCCTCCTTGGTGGAGAACTCGCCGTAGGTGCGTTCGTGCTCGGCGTCGCGCAGCCGCTGCAGGATGACCTGGCGGGCGGTGGTCGCCGCGATCCGGCCGAAGCCCTCCGGGGTGTCGTCGAACTCCGGGCCGGGGGTGCCGTCCTCGGAGGCGTCGGCCGCGTCGCGGACCATGACCCGCACCACACCGGTCTTGCGGTCGATGTCGACGCGGGCGTCCGCGTGGTGGCCGTCGGTGTGCCGGTAGGCGGTGAGCAGCGCCGTCTCGATGGCCGAGAGGACCGTCTCGAACGGGATCTCCTTGTCCCGCTCGATCGCGCGCAGCGCGGGGATGTCGACGTTCACCGGTTCTCCTCGTCGCGGACGGTCTCGGCGGCGCCGCCGTCGTGGTTCGTGGGGGCCCCGTCGGCCCCGTCGGTGCTGCCGGACAGCGCGTCCGGGTCGAGCAGTGCGGTCTCGGCGGGCGGTGCGGGCTTGAACTCGACCTGCACCTGGGCGTGCCGGATCCCGGCGAGCGGGATCTCCCGCCGTTCCGGCGCCTTCCGGCCGGGGACCGCGACGGCGACCGTGTCGCCGTCGAGCCGGCCGACCCGGGCCTCGACGACGGTGCCGTCGGTCAGGGTGATCCGCGCCAGGCGCAGGTAGGCCCGCCGCCAGTGCCGGGGCTCGGTGAGCGGCCGGTCGATCCCGGGCGAGGTCACCTCGAGCGTGTACGAGCCCTCGATGAGGTGCTCGTGCGGGTCCAGCTCGGCGGCCGCGGAGCGGCTGAGCCGGGCGATGACGTCGAGGTCGATGCCGGTCGCGGGCGAGGACTCGGGCAGGTCGACGACGAGCTTGACCGAGTGCCGTCGCCCGGCGGTGCGGACCTCCACGGCGTCGATCTCCAGCCCGGCCCCGTGGACCACCGGCTCGAGCACGCCGCGCAGCTGGTCTGCCAGCTGTGCGGGGTCCGGACTGCGCATCGGGTGACTCTCCTCGTGTCAGGGTGCCCGCCGCGGTGGCGACCGGTCGGCGGGGCTTCGGGTGGGCGTCGATCGTGGTGCCGTGACCGCCGGTGGGCGGGCACGTCGGACGCGTGCGGACGGCATGCGACGTCGGCGCCGCACACCGCGACGCGTCCGGCCGGGACCGGACGGTGCCGGTGACGGTGGGGACGGCCGACGAGCCTAGCGCGTCGGCCCGGCGGGCCGCCGGTCGGTGGCCCGTCGGTGGGCGGTCGTCCGCGGCCCGGGCGGGCACGGTCGGTGCCGGGCGGCCCGGCACGTGCTGGCAGCATGACCCGACGTGAACGACCGCGAGCCATCCGTGTCGCCCCGGGTGTCCCCGGCCGGGCCGCCGCCGTCGGTGGCCCCGTCGCCGGTGACCCGCCGCGGCGGTGTCCGCCCGACGCGGCGTCAGGTGCTGGCCACCGCGGCCGCGGTGGCCGCGACGGTGCCGCTGGCGGGCTGCTCGAGCGCGACGACGCGCACCGAGGACGCCTCCGACGCCCTGCTCGCGCTCGCCGACGCAGCCCGGTCCGACGCCGCGCTGGTCGTCGCCGCGGTGACCGGCGACCCGTCGCTCGCGGGCCGGCTGGAGCCGCTGCGCGCGGCCCGGATGGAGCACGCCGCCGCGCTGGACCAGGCGGGCGGGCGCACTCCCGGCCAGATCGCCGCCCCCGCGACACCGCCGTCGGGGGACCTCGCCGCGGTGCGCGACGCGGTCGCCGGGTCGGCCCGCAGCGCGGGCGAGGTCGTCCCCCGAGCCTCGGCGCTGCAGGTGGGTCTGGTCGCCGAGGTCGCCGCCTGCTGCGCCACCTACGCGGCGGTCCTGACCGGGGCGCCGGCGTGAGCGCGGGTCCTCGGCCGCGGCAGTCCTCCGACGACGAGCCGCAGGTCCCCCAGGTCACCGTCGAGGCGCTGCAGCGGGCACTCGCCTGCGAGCACGCGGCGCTGTGGGCGTACAAGATGGCGCTCGCGTTCATCCCGCCGGAGTGGGCGACCCGGGCCCGCGGCGACATCGAGGCCCACACCACCCTGCGCGGTCAGATCACCCAGACCCTGTCCGACATCGGGCAGCGGCCGGTCTCGGCGCAGCCGGCGTACGCCGCCCCGCAGCCCGTCGTCGACGGGGTGTCGGCCGGGGCGCTGCTGGTGTCGGCCGAGACCGACGCGATCGCCGCCTGGCGGTCGGTGACCGAGCGGTCGTCGTCGGTCCCGCTGCGCGAGGCCGGGCTCAAGGCGATGGTCGAGTGCACCGGCCGGCTCGCGTACTGGCGCGGGGTCACCGAGCGGTCCCCCGTCGTACCGGTGTTCCCCGGCCGCAGCTGAGGGGTCGCGGCGCTCAGCGGAGCGCCGCGGCGGCCGCCTCGACGTCGTCAGGGGTGGTCGACAGGTGGAACGCCAGCCGGGCGGCCCCGTCACGCACGGCGGCGGTGATCCCGGCCGCGGCCAGCCGGTCGGCCGCCCCCTCGGCGCGCACCGACACGATGGCCGACCCGGCGGGCGGCATCCCGAGCCGCTCGCGCAGGGTGTCCGCGAGACCGACGCAGTGCGCGCGCAGGCCGTCGGCGTCGAGCGAGGCCAGCCAGGGCAGCGTCACCGCGGCGCCGGCGTGGGCGAACCAGACGGGGGCCTCCTCGCCGCCGGCCGGCCCGGGCCGCGCGGGCGGGTCCGGGGTGTAGAGCCCGCCGCCCCAGCGGTCCCGGGTGCCGTACCAGCCCGCGGAGTGCGGGACGGGCTCCGGCCAGCACGCCCCGGCGGGCGGGCCCGTCCACCCACGACGGACGCCGGGCCAGCCAGGCGGTGCCGCGCGGCGCGAGCAGCCACTTGTACCCGGCACCGACGACGGCGTCGGCGTCGTGCAGACGCAGCGGGAGCCACCCGGCGGCCTGGGTGACGTCGAACAGCAGCCGCACGCCGCTGCGGGCGCGGGCGGCGAGCAGCGCGTCGACGTCGGTGATCGCGCCGTCGGCGGACTGCACCACCGACACCGCGACGAGGTCGTGGTCGGCGGCGTGGGCCGCCAGCTCCGGGAGCGGCACCTCGGTCACCCGGACCCCGCGGTGGGCCTGCACCGCGAACGGCCGGGTCACCGAGGAGAACTCGCCGCGGGCGACGAGCACGCGGGTGCCGTCGGGCACCGACGCGGCGAGCGGACCGATCAGGCCGGAGGTCGTGGCGCCCTGCGCGACGTCGGCGACCGGCACCCCGGTGATCGCGGCGAACCCCGCGCGGGCCGCCTCGACGTCGTCGTCGAAGTCCTTCGGCGAGGCCGCGCCGACCGCCCAGCGCGCCACGACGTCGGCGACCACCGCCGACGCCCGCAGCGGCGGGATGCCGATGCTCGCGGTGTTCAGGTAGCCGGGCCGGTGTGGCAGTTCCCACCCGGCGACGGTGACGGTGTCGTCCACGCTGCCCGAGCGTAGTGAGCGTCCTAGTGTCTCCGGTGTGCACAGCGAGCTGATCGAGATCCGGACCGGTTCCGAGGAGACCGTCGTGGACCTGACGCATCGGATCGAACGCTTCCTGTCCGACTGCGGTGCCGGTGACGGCCTGCTCAACGTCTTCGTGCCGCACGCGACGGCAGGCATCGCCGTCATCGAGACCGGCGCGGGCAGCGACTCCGACCTGCTCGAGCAGCTGCGCGAGCTGCTCCCCGCCGACGACCGGTGGCGGCACCGGCACGGCAGCTCCGGGCACGGGCGCGACCACGTACTGCCCGCGTTCGTGCCGCCGTCGACGACGGTGCCGGTGATCGACGGCCGCCCCGCGCTGGGGACCTGGCAGTCGATCTGCCTGGTCGACACCAACATCGACAACCCGACGCGTTCGGTGCGGCTGACGCTGCTGCCGGGCTGAGCCCCGCCGCACGCCCCGGACCGCCGGGCGACCGCGGTCGGCCGCCCGCCGGAACACCGCGTCGGGGTCGCGCGACACCGCCGTACGCTGCGCCGGTGACCTCCGGCCGGACGACGACGACCGACCGCCCGGCTCCCGCGACACCGTCGCGCCCGGGCGCCCCCTCCCCCGGTTCCGGGCGACGGCTGCGTCCCGCGCTGGCCGCCGCCGTCGCCGTGCTGGTCGTGGCCGGCGCGGTGGCCGGGCTCGGCGGCATCCGCCCGGACTCCACCACCGCCACCCCGGCCGGATCGGCCGGACCGGCCGCCCCCGCACCCGCCCCGGCCGCGGAGCCCGCCGCGTTCGCCGTCACGCCCCCGCCCGGTTGGACGGCCCCGACCGCCGGGGCGCCGGCCCTGGACGTGTTCGGGGTGCCGTTCGCCCGGCTCGCCGAGGCGCCGCCGTTCGCCGCGGGCGACTGCCCCGTCGGCGCCGCGCCGCGCGGGGTCGCCGCGGCCGCACTCGTCGCCGTCCCGGCCGGGACGACGGTCGAGCAGGCCGCGCAGGCGTTCGCCCGCGGCGCCGGGGAGTCGGCCTACGCCGGCTCCGCACCGCAGGTGGCGGTCGGGCCGCCCGGACCGCGCCCGGGCAGCGGTGAGCCGGGGACGTGGGTCGAGGCCACGGTCCGCACCGACGGCACCGCGTCGGGGGCCGGCGGGTGCCGCGCCACCGACGGCGCGGTCGGGGTGCTGGCGGTCCCCCGCACCCAGGCCCGGGACGGGTCGGTCGGCGTCGCGATGCTGGTCGTCGCCGCGGACGCGGGCGGCGGCCCGGGCGACGCGGTCCCCCGCTCGGCCCTCACCGACCTCGCCGCCTCGGCGGTCCGCCCCGGCTGACCCCCGCCTGGCTCGCACGAACGGGCCCTTCGTACGAAAGGTTCGCACGAAGGGCCCGTTCGTGCGGACGCGGGGTGGCGGCGGCGCGGGGTGGCGGTGCCGCTCAGGCCCCGCGGACGATCCCCGCGACCAGCTCGGCGGCACCGGCGCGGTCGATCTCGCTCCGCTCGCCGGTGGCGCGGTCCTTGAGCTCCAGCTTCCCGTCGGCGAGCCCCCGCCCGACGACGACGATCGTCGGCACGCCGATCAGCTCGGCGTCGGCGAACTTCACGCCGGGGCTCGCCTTGCGGTCGTCGAGCACGACCGACAGGCCCTGGGCCTCCAGCTCGGCGGCGACGGCCTCGCCGCCCGCCAGCAGCTCCGCGGACTTGCCCGCGACGACGACGTGCACGTCGAACGGCGCCACCGACCGCGGCCACACCAGGCCGGAGCCGTCGTGGGACTGCTCGGCGATCGCGGCGACCAGCCGGGAGACACCGATGCCGTAGGAGCCCATCGTGATCCGGACCGGCTTGGAGTCCGGGCCGAGCGCGTCGAGGGAGAAGGCGTCGGCGTACTTGCGGCCGAGCTGGAAGATGTGCCCGATCTCGATGCCGCGGGCGGCCTCCAGCACGCCGGTGCCGTCCGGGGACGGGTCCCCGGCGCGGACCTCGGCGGCCTCGATCGTGCCGTCCGGGGTGAAGTCGCGGCCCGCGACGAGGTCGACGACGTGGTGGTCGGCCTTGTCCGCGCCGGTGACCCAGGCGGTGCCGGTGACGATCCGCGGGTCCACGAGGTAGCGGACGCCGTTCGCGGCGAGCGCGCCCGGCCCGATGTAGCCCTTGACCAGGAACCCGTTGCGGGCGAAGTCGGCCTCGTCGAGCAGCGCCACCTCGGCGGGCTCCAGCGACGCCTCCAGGCGCTTCATGTCGACCTCGCGGTCGCCGGGGACGCCGATCCCCAGCAGCTCCCACTCGGCCGCGCCCGGCTGCCGCGTCTTGACCAGCACGTTCTTCAGCGTGTCGGCCGCGGTGAAGGTCCGCTCGGCGCCGAGGCTCGTTCCGCTGACGCTGCTCTCGCGGTGCGCGTTGAGGAAGTCGACCAGCGACTCGATGGTCGGGGTGTCCGGGGTGTGGTGCACCTGCGCCGCGGGCAGCCCGTCGAGCGGGATCGCCGGGGGCGCGGGCGTCGTGACGGCCTCGACGTTGGCCGCGTAGCCGCCGGGACCGCGGACGAAGGTGTCCTCGCCGGTCTCGGACTCGGCGAGGAACTCCTCCGACGCCGAGCCGCCCATCGCACCCGAGGTCGCGGACACGATCACGTAGCGCAGCCCGAGCCGGTCGAAGATCTTCACGTAGGCGTCGCGGTGCTTGCGGTAGGACTCCGACAGTCCCTCGTCGGTGAGGTCGAAGGAGTAGGAGTCCTTCATGAGGAACTCGCGGCCGCGCAGGATGCCCGCGCGGGGGCGCTCCTCGTCGCGGTACTTGTTCTGGATCTGGTAGAGGATGACCGGGTAGTCCTTGTAGGACGAGTACTCGCCCTTGACCGCGAGGGTGAACAGTTCCTCGTGGGTCGGGCCGAGCAGGTAGTCGCCGCCCTTGCGGTCCTTGAGGCGGAACAGGTTCGGGCCGTACTCGGTCCACCGGTTCGTCGTCTCGTAGGGCTCGCGCGGCAGCAGGGCCGGGAACTGGATCTCCTGGCCGCCCATGGCGTCCATCTCCTCGCGCACCACGTTCTCGATGCGGCGGAGCACCGTGAGACCGAGCGGGAGCCAGGAGTACACGCCCGGGGCCACGCGACGGACGTAACCGGCGCGGACCAGCAGCTTGTGGCTGGGTACCTCCGCGTCGGCCGGGTCCTCACGCAGGGTGCGCAGGAACAGCGACGACATCCGGGTCAACACCTGCAGAAGGGTAGCGAGGGACCCCGGCGCCGCTCATCCCGGTTCCGGAGCGGGCAGACTCGGGGCATGGGAGACGAACAGCACGAGCTGCTCGCGGGGGCACGCCAGGGCGTCCTCGCGACGATCAAGCGCAGTGGCATGCCCCAGCTGTCGCCGGTGACGCCGTACTACGACCGGGCGGCCGGGACGGTGCAGGTGTCGATGACCGAGGGGCGGGCGAAGACCGCGAACCTGCGGCGGGACCCGCGGGCGGCGCTGTCGGTGGAGAGCACCGACGGCCGCTCCTGGGCGACGGCCGAGGGCCCGGTCGAGCTCGTCGGGCCCGACGACTCGCCCGACGGACCGGCCGTGCAGGCGCTGGTCGACTGGTACCGCGCCGCCGCCGGGGAGCACCCGGACTGGGACGAGTACCGCGAGGTCATGGTCCGGGACCGGCGGGTGCTGATGACGATGCGGGTGCAGCGCGTCTACGGGGAGAACCTGGGCTGACGGCGTTCCGGCCGGTGGCCGCGCCCGGTGGGCGCGGTCCCGGCGGCTCAGACCGCCTCGTCCAGCAGCTCGGCCAGCAGCCGGGCCACCGTCGGCGTCTCCACCAGGAACCCGTCGTGCCCGTACGGCGAGTCGATCACCTTGAGCGGGTCGGCGCCGGGGATGCCGTCGGCCAGCTCCTGCTGCTCGGCGAGCGGGTAGAGCCGGTCGGAGGTGACCCCGGCGACGTAGGTCCTGGCCCGGACCCGCGACAGCGCCGACGCCACCCCGCCCCGGTCACGGCCCACGTCGTGGTGGTTCATCGCCTGGGTCAGCCGCACGTAGGACGCGGCGTCGAAGCGGTGCACCAGCTTGTGCGCGTGGTGGTCCAGGTAGGACTCCACGGCGTAGCGGCCGCCGTCGAGGGGGTCCTCACCGGACTGCGGGTCACGGCCGAACCGGGTCGCCAGCTCGAAGCCCGACCGGTACGACAGGTGCGCGATCCGCCGCGCGACGCCCAGCCCACGCCAGGGCCCCTCGGGCGTGTCGTGGTAGTCGCCGCCGTGCCAGTGCGGGTCGGAGGTGATGGCCTGGATCTGCGGGCTCGCCCAGCCGATCTGGTCCGCCGACGACGCCGCGGGCCCGGCGAGCAGGAACAGCCGCCGTACCCGGTCGGGCTCGGTGGCCGCCCACTCCAGGGACCGCATGGACCCCATGGAGCCGCCGATCACGCAGGCGAACGCGTCGATGCCGAGCGCGTCGGCCAGGTACTGCTCGGCGACGACCGTGTCCCGCACGGTGACCGTCGGGAACCGGCTGCCCCAGGTCCGCCCGTCCGGCGCGCGGGACGCCGGACCGGTGCTGCCCTGGCAGCCGCCGACCGCGTTCGGCGCGACGACGAACCAGCGGGCCGGGTCCAGCGGGCCACCCGGCTCGATCAGCCCGGGCCACCAGCCGGACGTCGGGTGACCGGGGCCGGCCGGGCCCTCCAGGTGCGCGTCGCCGGTGAGGGCGTGCAGGACGAGGACGGCGTTGGAGCCGTCCGGTGCGAGCTCGCCCCAGGTCTCGTAGGCCAGGCGCACGCCCGGCAGCTCCCCGCCGGCCGCCAGCTTCAGCGGCGCGGGCAGGTCGAGGAAGTGGCGGCGGCCGGGGTCGTCCCCCTCCCGCCAGGCGCCGCTGGCGGGAGGGAGCTCGATGTCGTTCACGGACACCAGGTAATCAGATCCGCTCTCAGGCGCCCTTCGCGGCGCGGAACCCGGCGTCCAGGTCGGCCTTGAGGTCCTCGATTCCCTCGAGGCCCACCGACAGCCGGACCAGGCCCGGGGTCACGCCGGAGGCGAGCTGCTCCTCCGCGGAGAGCTGGCTGTGCGTGGTCGACGCCGGGTGGATGACCAGGCTGCGGACGTCGCCGATGTTGGCGAGGTGGCTGTGCAGCTCGAGGGCGTTGACGAACTTCTTGCCCGCCTCGATGCCGCCCTGCAGCTCGAACGCCACGATCGCGCCACCGCCCTTGGGCAGGTACTTCTGCTGGAGGGCGTGCCACGGGCTGGACGGGAGACCGGCGTAGTGGACCTTCTCCACCTCGTCGCGGGCCTCGAGCCACTCGGCCAGCGCCTGGGCGTTCTGGTTGTGCCGGTCCATCCGCAGCGACAGCGTCTCGATGCCCTGGATGATCAGGAACGCGTTCTGCGGGGAGATCGCCGGGCCGAGGTCGCGCAGCAGCTGCACGCGGGCCTTGATGATGTAGGCGATCGGGCCGACGGCGTCGGTGAACACCGCGCCGTGGTAGCTCGGGTCCGGGCTGGTCAGGCCGGGGAACCTGTCCTTGTTGGCGACCCAGTCGAACTTCCCGGAGTCGACGATGATGCCGCCGACCGAGGTGCCGTGGCCGCCGAGGAACTTGGTCAGGGACTCGACGACGATGTCGGCGCCGTGCTCGATCGGCCGCACCAGGTACGGGGTCGGGACGGTGTTGTCGACGATCAGCGGGACCCCGGCGTCGTGCGCGACACCGGCGACGGCGGCGATGTCGAGGATGTTGCCGCGCGGGTTGCCCAGCGTCTCGCCGTAGAGGGCCTTGGTGTTCGGCCGGATCGCGGCCTTCCACTCCTCCAGGTCGTCGGGGTCCTCCACGAAGGTGACCTCGATGCCCATCTTCGGGAAGGTGTAGTGGAACTGGTTGTAGGTGCCGCCGTAGAGCGAGGCGCTGGAGACGATGTGGTCCCCGGCCTCGGCGATGTTCTGGACCGCGAGCGCCTGCGCGGCCTGCCCGGACGCGACGGCCAGGGCCGCGGCCCCGCCCTCCAGCGCGGCGACGCGCTGCTCCAGCACGTCCTGGGTGGGGTTCATGATCCGCGTGTAGATGTTGCCGAACTCGGCGAGCCCGAACAGGTTCGCGGCGTGGTCGGTGTCGCGGAAGACGTAGGACGTCGTCTGGTAGATCGGCGTCGCCCGGGCGTTCGTGGTCGGGTCGGGCGCGGCGCCGGCGTGCACCTGCTTGGTCTCGAACGACCAGTTGGCGGTGGTGTCGGGGTCGGTCACGGTGGAACTCCTCTTCGGGTCGACCGCCGGTGTGAGCGTGCCGAGGCGGGCCGGGCCCGGGTCGGTCGATCGCGGCGGCTTCAGGGCTGTGGCGGGGCGGACGCGTACGTGGGCCCTCGGACGAGCGCGGGTCAGCGGCAGGGGCGACAGGCCGCGCTCGTGATCCGCATGCAGTCGACGTGGATGCGCGCCACCAGGCAGGTCACGGGCCCGAACCTAGTGCGGTCCCCCGGCGGGCACAACGGCCCGCGGAAGCGATCACTAGTCTGATGCGCCGTGCTCGTCGTGCTGCCGCCCTCGGAGACCAAGCGTGACGGCGGCGACGGCCCGCCGCTCGACCTCGCCGCCCTGTCCCACCACGCCGACCTCGGCCCCGTCCGCACGGACCTCTGCGACGAGCTCGTCGCACTGGCCGGCGACCGGCCTGCCGCGCGCGCCGCGCTCGGGGTCTCACAGCGCCAGGACGCCGAGATCGACCGCAACGCCGCGCTGCGCACGAACCCGACGCTTCCCGCGCTGGACCGCTACACCGGGGTCCTCTACGACGCCCTCGACGCCGGCTCCTTCACCCGCGCCACCCGGGACCGGGCCCGGTCCCGGCTCGCGGTGTGCTCGGCCCTGTTCGGGCTGCTCGGGGCCGACGACCCGATCCCGCCCTACCGGCTCTCGGCGGGCTCCAGGCTGCCCGGCTCGGGCACCCTGGCCGCGCGCTGGCGCCCGGCGCTCGACCCGCTGCTGGCCCGCATCGCCGGCGGCGAGCTAGTCGTCGACCTCCGCTCGGGCGGCTACGCCGCGCTCGGCACGGTCCCCGGCGCGGTGACGGTGAACGTGCTGGCCCAGCGCCCGGACGGGAGCCGGTCGGTCGTCAGCCACCACAACAAGTCGCACAAGGGCGGCCTGGCCCGGCTGCTGGCGACCTCCCGGGCCGAGCCCGCCGACGCCGGCGCGGTGGCCCGGATCGCGCGGCGGGCGGGACACCTCGTCGAGCGCGACGGCGACCACCTGGATCTCGTCATCCCGGCCTGAAGCCGCACACCGAGTCGGACATACGGCATGATCCGGGCATGGTCGAGCAGCTGAACCTGTGGGTCGACGCCCTGCACCCGGTGTGGCAGTTCCTGGCGGTGTTCGTGATCGGCGTCGTGCCGTTCCTGGAGTCCTACACGGGCACGCTGGTCGGGACGATCACCGGCATGCCGGTGCTCCTCGCCGCCGCCGGGGCGATCGCGGGCAACGTGCTGGCCCTGGTCGTCGCGGTGCGGCTGGGCGACCGGGCCCGGCGGGGACTCGGCCGCCGCGCGTCGCGGCCGCCGTCGGAGCGGCGGCAGAAGGTGATCGCCCGGGTGGACCGCTACGGCGTCCCGGTCGCGTCGCTGCTGGCCCCGACCCTGATGGCGATCTCGGTGACCGCGTTCGGGATGGTCGCGGCGGGGCTGGACCGGCGGCAGGTCGTGATCTGGCAGGTCGTGGCCGTCGTGGTGTGGGCGGCGCTGTTCGCCGCGATCGGGCTCGGCGCGCTCAGCGCCTTCGGCTGAGCACCGGCCCCGCGCGGCGCGGAAAACCGGTGGCGGGCCGGGACGGCCTCCGGCAGGGTCGCCACCGGCCGGAGGGACCGGTGGCGCGGCAGGGCCGCGCGGTGCGAGCGGGGAGGTGCGTACCGATGGCCGTCCGTCGTGTCCGGGTGCGCAGCGCGTGCCCGCCCGCACCGTCCCCGCCGCGCGGCACGACCGGTCCCTGAGGACCGGCTCCGCGCGGCACTCCCTGCCGCCTCCGGAGCCGCACGTGTACTCCTCCGACCGTCCCGATCCCGTCCGCCGTCGCCGCCGTTTCGACGACGACGAGCCCCGCCCCCGTCCCGGCCGCGCCGACACCGCCGCGCTCGCCCTGGACGGCCGGGCCGGGCACGACCCCGACACCGCCGAGGTCCCCGGCGGTGGTGACCGCTGGTCCACCTGGCCCGGGCTGCCCGCCGGTGCCCGTGGCCCGCACCCCCGCCCCGGCTGGCTGGTGACCGACGCCGGCGCCGTCGACCACGAGCGCGGGGTGCTCAAGACCGGCAAGGAGGCCGACGTGCACCTCGTCGAACGCGGTCTCCCCGGCCGTGACGGGGTGCTGCTCGCCGCCAAGCGCTACCGCGACCCCGCGCACCGCATGTTCCACCGCGACGCCGGCTACCTGGAGGGGCGCCGCGTCCGGCGCTCCCGGGAGACACGGGCGATGGCGCAGCGCACCGCGCTGGGCCGCGACCTCATCGCCGGGCAGTGGGCGGCGGCCGAGTTCGCCGCACTCGCCCGGCTGCACTCCGCGGGCGCCCCGGTGCCCTACCCGGTGTCGGTCGACGGGACCGAGGTCCTGCTGGAGTTCCTCGGCACGCCCGACGGGCGCGCCGCACCCCGGCTCGCCGCGCTGCGCCCGGACGCGGGCGAGCTGACCGCGCTGTGGCACGACCTCGTCGACGCCCTCGGCGTGCTCGCCGACCTCGGCTGGGCGCACGGCGACCTGTCGGCCTACAACGTGCTCGTCCACCACGGCCGGGCGGTGCTGATCGACCTGCCACAGGTCGTCGACGTCGTCGGGAACCCGCAGGGACCGGAGTTCCTGGACCGTGACGTCCGACGCATCGGCGAGTGGTTCGTCGCCCGCGGGCTCGACCCCGCCGCACCCGGGCGACTCCTCGCCGAGCTGCGGGAACGCACCCTGCTGGGCTGACCCGGCCCGCCGCTCCCCCGGGGCGCGACGCGGCGTCACGCGTCGCGTCCCGGCGGCCCGGCACCGGGGAGCACGGGTACGGCGCGTAGTGTGGATCGACGAGCGTCCGGCCGCCAGAGCCGCCGGGCCGAGCCCTTCCATCACGGAGCGCGCACCGCGACGACGCGCCGCCGCGCCCGGGCCCGTCGGCCGAGCACACCTCCCCCGAGGTCTCCGCAGGACGTGCCACGTTCTCGAGGAGACCTGTCTTGACCAGGCCGCAGTTCCGCCCGCCGTCGTCCGACGCCGGCACCACGTCCGACCGTCCCGCCCGCCGGCGGGCCACCCGCCCGTCCGGCCCGTCCGCCGACGGCGGTGCCCAGCGCGGGTCCGCCCGGCGCGACGACCGCCGCACCGAGACCCGCGGCGACGACCGCCGCGACCGTCCCGCCCGGGACGACGACCGCCGCGACGCCCCGCGTCCGGCCCGGGGCGCCCGCACCGGCGGCCCCGCCCGCGGCGAGCGCTCCGGCGCCCCCCGTGGGGACCGCCCCGCCCGGGGCGAGCGCTCCGGCGACGGCGGCGGCAACCGCGCCGAGCGTCGCGAGCACCTCCAGGACGGGAGCCGGGTCGACCGCGGCCCCGCCCGGTCCGCGCAGCGCGGCGGTGACCGTCCGGCCGCCCGCCGCGGCCGCCGCGGTGGTGGCGCCGCCGCGGCATCGCGTCCGGCCCCGGCCCGCGCCGCCGCCGTCGCCGCCCCGAAGGCGGAGCCGGAGCCGCAGTGGGTCGAGCCCGAGGACGGCATGCCGTCGTTCGCCGAGCTGGGCCTGCCCGAGCGCCTGACCAAGGCGCTGGCCGAGCAGGGCTTCACCGCCCCGTTCCCGGTGCAGGCGGCCACGCTGCCCGACACCCTCGCCGGGCGCGACCTGCTCGGACGCGGCCAGACCGGGTCCGGCAAGACCCTCGCCTTCGGGCTCGCGCTGCTGGCCCGCCTGGCCGGGGAGCGCTCCCGCCCGACCGCCCCGCGCGGCCTGGTGCTGGTCCCGACCCGCGAGCTCGCCACCCAGGTCGTCGAGGTCTTGGCGCCGCTGGCGAAGGCGGTCGACCTGCGGGTGACCGACATCGTCGGCGGGATGTCGATGAACAAGCAGGTCGCCGAGCTCCGGCGCGGGATCGACCTGCTGGTCGCCACCCCGGGCCGGCTGTCCGACCACCTGCAGCAGCGCACCTGCGACCTGTCCGAGGTCACGATCACCGCGCTGGACGAGGCCGACCGCATGGCCGACATGGGCTTCCTGCCCCAGGTCCGCGCGATCCTCGACCGCACCCCCGCCGACGGGCAGCGCCTGCTGTTCTCCGCGACCCTCGACGGCGACGTCGACACCCTGGTCCGGCGTCACCTCACCGACCCGGTGACCCGCTCGGTCGCCCCGCCGACCGGCAGCGTCGCGACGATGGAGCACCACGTGCTCGTCGTCGACCGCGACGACCGGTCCCGCGTCGTCGCCGAGATCGCCGCCCGGGAGGGCCGCACGATCCTGTTCGTGCGCACCAAGCACGGCGCCGACCGGATGGTGCGGGTGCTGCGCCGCGAAGGCGTCGCCGCCGGGCCGCTGCACGGTGGCCGCTCGCAGAGCCAGCGCAACCGCGCGCTCGACGACTTCCGCTCCGGTGCGGTGCCGGTGCTCGTCGCGACCGACGTCGCGGCCCGCGGCATCCACATCGACGACGTCGGGCTCGTCGTGCACGTCGACCCGCCCGCCGACCCCAAGGCCTACCTGCACCGTGCAGGGCGTACCGCCCGGGCCGGTGAGGACGGCGTCGTGGTGACGCTGGCGATGCCCGAGCAGCGCGCCGAGGTGGACCTGCTCACCCGCCAGGCCGGGGTCTCCGCCGAGGTCTCGACGGTCCGCCCGGGGCACCCGGACCTGGTCCGCGTGACCGGTGCGCGGGAGCCGTCCGGCGAGCCGATCGTCGTCGCCAAGCCGCCGAAGCCGGCGCCCCGCCGCCGCCCGGCCGCGGGCGGGGCCGCGCGCACCGACCGGCCGCGCCGCCGGCGCTGACCTCCCCGGGGTCGCGGCCGCATCCCCGGCCGCGACCCGTGCGGGTCAGCCCCGCCGCGCCTGCCGGCGCAGCTGCAGGATCCGGCCCGTCCCGGGCACGGCGACCAGCAGGATCCCGGCGATCGCGGCGAACAGCAGCGCCACCCCGGTGGGCAGCGTCCCGGTCAGCCACAGGAAGTTGATCGCGACCGGCTCGGTGTTCTGCAGGATGAACACCAGCAGGAAGATCAGCACGACCGCCGAGAGGATCAGCGCGGCCCACAGCCCGCCGGTGCGGGTGTGCGGGATCGCGCGCTTCTCGGTGGTGGCCTCGGAGTCCGGGCCGCCGCCCTCCACCGGCACCGCCACGGTCGGCTGATCGGCCGTGGGGTCGGGTGTGCGCAGCGCCGGATGGGTCGCCGGGTCCGCCGTCGGGTCCTCCGGTCCGACCCGCCCCCAGGCCGGGGAGTCGCCGCCCCGTCGGTCGTCGCTCATCCGTTCCGCCTTCCTCTCCCAGCGTGTCCGCCCGTGCACCCTCTGGGTCCGGGCACGCGCGGGAGTATCGCGCACTCGGCGTCCCGGCGACGGCGACGCGCGGGGCACGCCCGCCGTCCGGTCGTGCGACACCGGCCTTGGAACTACCGTCGGGCCGGCAGCGCCGCCGAACCCCGCGAGGAGCGCACGTGGACCACGCCGAAGCCGTCCGGATCTTCTTCGCCGCCGCACCGGAGGGGATCGAGGTGCCCGGCGCGGTGACCGGGGGCGCACCGGCCCGCCGGCTGCGCGACGCGCTCGAACCGGTCGCGATGCACGACGTCTGGTCCTCCCGGGTCGGCGACGCCGTCGGCGCCCGCGGCCTGGACTTCTTCACCGCCTACGTCGGCGGGCGCGGCGGACCGTTCGGCGGCCGGGCGCCCGGGGCGCTGGTCGCGGCCGCGTTCGCCGTGTTCGAGCCCGGGTTCGTGGGTTCCACCTGGGAGGACGCGCTGCGTCTTGTCGACGTCGAGGAGCTGCAGCAGCTGCGCGACGCCGAGACCGCCGCGAGCCTGCGCGCGGTCCTCGGCGACGAGACCGACGCGGGCCGCGTCGCCGAGGTCGCCGGGATCCTGGAGCGTGCCGTCGACGCGGTGTCCGGCGCGGGCAGGCCGCTGTTCTCCGCCCTGCGTGCCCGGCCCCGGCCGCAGGACCCGGCCGGGCGGCTGTGGCGGGCCGCCGACCTGGTGCGCGAGCACCGCGGCGACGGCCACGTGGCCGCCTCCGTCGCGGCCGGGCTGGACCCGGTGCGGATGGGCATCCTCGCCGAGCTGTGGGTCGGCTACCCGCTCGGCGAGTACTCCGGCACCCGCGCCTGGCCGCAGGACATGGCCGACGCGGGCGCCCGCAGGCTCGCCGAGGAGGGCCTGACCACCTCCGCCGGGTCCGACGCCGCCCTCACCGACGACGGCCGCCGCTTCCGCGAGCGGGTCGAGGCCGCCACCGACGCGTCCCAGGACGACCTGGTCGCCGCGCTGGGCGACGACCTCGACGGCGTCGTCGCCGACCTGGACCGCTGGTCGCAGGCCTGCATCGACGCCGGGCAGTTCCCGCCGGACCTGCGCAAGCGGGCCGCGGGCCGAGCCCCGCTCAGGAGCGGCGGCGCTCCATCGGGACGTGCGGGATGCCGTCCTCGACGAACCGCTCCCCCGCCGGCACGAATCCGTGCCGCGCGTAGAACGGCTCCTGGACCTCCTGGGCGTCGAGCACGCAGGGGCGGTCCCCGACCTCAGCAAGCACCGAGTCCATCAGCCGGTGCCCCAGCCCACGTCCGCGCGCGTCGGCGCGGGTGCAGACCCGGCCGATCCGCAGCACCCCGCCGGGATCGGCCAGCAGCCGCAGGGTCGCGACGACCGTGCCGTCGTCGGCCAGCCAGTGGTGCCGGGTGCGCGGTTCGAGGTCGCGCCCGTCGAGCTCCTGGTAGGGGCACTCCTGCTCGACGACGAAGATCGCGGTGCGCAGCGCGAGCAGCGCGTACAGGGTGGCCGGGTCGAGGTCGGCGGCCCAGGCGCGGTGCAGGGTCGGGGTCGCCGCGGCCGGTGTGGGAACGGTCATCCGCAGAGGGGTACCAGAGCGTCGCGGGCCCGCGGAAGCGGTTAGCCTCGCGACGTGGCCCACCATGATCTGGTCGTCATCGGCACCGGTTCCGGAAACACCTTCATCGACGAACGCTTCGCCGATCTCGACGTCGCGATCGTCGAGCACGGGGTGTTCGGCGGGACCTGTCTGAACGTCGGCTGCATCCCGACCAAGATGTACGTCTACGCCGCGGACGTCGCCGAGACCATCCGGCACGCGCACACCTACGGCGTCGACGGCACCGTCGACAAGATCCGCTGGGC
The DNA here is from genome assembly GCF_056341085.1 of Pseudonocardia sp. 2-7. Classification (NCBI taxonomy): domain Bacteria; kingdom Bacillati; phylum Actinomycetota; class Actinomycetes; order Pseudonocardiales; family Pseudonocardiaceae; genus Pseudonocardia; species Pseudonocardia sp. 2-7. The sequence goes on along the minus strand of NZ_CP094507.1, from coordinate 1,566,674 downwards.
CGACATCCGGGACCGGGTGTTCGGCCGGATCGACCCGATCTCCGACGGTGGGCGCTCCTACCGGGTCGACCGCAGCCCCAACGTCACCGTGCACTTCGGGCACGCCCGCTTCACCGGCGAGCGCGAGCTGGGCGTCGAGCGCACCGACGGCTCCGGCACCGACACCGTCACCGGCGACCGGATCGTCATCGCCGCCGGGTCGCGGCCGAGCATCCCGCCGCTGGTCCGCGACGCCGGTGTGCCGTTCGAGACCTCCGACACCGTGATGCGGATCGACGACGTCCCGCGCCGGCTCGCGATCCTCGGCGGCGGCTACATCGCGTCCGAGTTCGCGCACGTGTTCTCCGCGCTCGGCGCCGAGGTCACCGTGATCGCCCGCGGCCCGAAGCTGCTGCGCCACCTCGACGACACGCTGTCCGACCGGTTCACCGAGGTCGCCACCGCCCGCTGGGACTGCCGGCTGGGCCGTCAGGTCACCGCGCTGTCCGGCGACGGCAGCGGCGGCCCCGGCGAGGTGGAGATCACCCTCGACGACGGCTCCACCGTCGTCGCCGACACGCTGCTCGTCGCCACCGGCCGGATGCCCAACGGCGACCGGATGGACCTGGACCGGGGCGGCGTGACCGTACACGCCGACGGCCGGGTCGCCGTCGACGAGTACCAGCGCAGCGTCTCCGCCGCGGGCGTGTGGGCGCTGGGCGACGTGAGTTCGCCCCACCAGCTCAAGCACGTGGCCAACCACGAGGCCAAGATCGTCGGGCACAACCTGGCGCACCCGGACGACCTGCGCGCCACCAACCACGACTTCGTCCCGGCCGCGGTGTTCACCGAGCCGCAGATCGCCTCGGTCGGCATGACCGAGACCGAGGCCCGCGACGCCGGGTTCGACATCGCGGTCAAGGTGCAGAACGTCGGCGACGTCGCCTACGGCTGGGCGATGGAGGACCGCACCGGCATCTGCAAGCTGGTCGCGGAGAAGGGCACCGGACGGCTGCTGGGCGCGCACCTGCTCGGGCCGCAGGCGTCGACGCTGGTCCAGCAGCTGATCCAGGCGATGGTGTTCGGCCAGACGGTCTCCGAGATCGCGACCGGGCAGTACTGGATCCACCCGGCGCTGCCCGAGGTCATCGAGAACGCCCTGCTCGGCCTGGAGATCTGAGGATCAGCCGGCGGCGCGCTCGGCCGGGTCGAGCGGCTCGCCGGGCGCCTCCGGACGCGGCCGCGCCTCCGGGTCGTACGTCGTCGCCGGACGGGTCTCCCCGCGCAGCTCCTCGAGCAGCCCGGTCACCGCGTCCATGATCTTCGCGGTGGCCGCGTCGAGGGTGGTCTTCGTGAGCGGCTTCCCGGCGAACTCCGAGAGGTCCACCGGCGGGCCGAGCGCGACCGTGACCCGCTTGCGCGGGAACGGCGTCGGCTTCCCGTCGGCGGGCAGGAAGTCCTGGGTGCCCCAGTTCGCCATGGGGATCACCGGGGCGCCGGAGCGCAGCGCGATCCGGGCGACGCCGTTCTTCGGCTTCATCGGCCAGTGCCCGGGGTCGCGGGTGTAGGTGCCCTCCGGGTAGATCGCGACGATCTCCCCGCGCTCCAGGGCGTCGATCGAGCCGGTGAACGACTCCGCCGCCCGCTTCGACGACCGGTACACCGGGATGTGCCCGCCGTGCCCGAGCACCCACTTCACCACCGGCACCGACCACAGCTCGCCCTTGGCCAGGAACCGCGGGATCCGGCCGTGCGCGGTGCCGAAGGCGATGTCGAAGATCGGGTCGGAGAACGAGACGTGGTTGCCGACCAGCAGGGCGCCGCCGGTGCGCGGCAGGTGCTCCGCGCCGCGCCAGCCCAGCCGGGTCCCGAAGACGACGAACGGCCAGATCACCGCGATCGCGAGCCCGAACCAGAAGCCCGACCCGCGACGCCGGCGTCGCACCGTCGCCACGACCTTCTGCCACACCGTCAGCTCCGGTGGCACGCCCATCGTCGTCGTCCTCTCCCCGCCCGTCCGTCCGCGGCGCCCGGTCCCGGGCACGCGACCATCTTCGCCCCTCACGACGACCGGATGCGTCCGTGGTCCTACCCACCCCGGCCGCGACCACCGGAGGTGATGCACACCTCACCCGTTCGAGCGATCCCCGCGCGCCGAGATGTCTCGACGAGCGAGGTACTGCGGACCCGATCTAGGGTCGACGGGTACGCACCGGTCGCGGACCGTGTCCGGGCCGACCCGATGTGAGGACGGTCCCACCGACCGGCCACCACCGGGCCGCCGGACGAACACGCGCCGAGACCGTCCCGGTGCCCCGTGCACCCCGTCCCCTGCGAGGCGCCCCGTGCCCGATCCGAGTCCGTGGCTGGAGAACGCCGGCGACCGACACCCCGAACCGGCCGGTGTCGTGCTCGTCGCCCACGGCGGGAAGTCGCACTCCACGGCGCCCGCCCGGCGCGGGCTGGCCCTGCTGCGCATGCTGCCGTTCGCGCACTCCCTGGAGCGCGGCGGGCGCGCCCACCGGACCGGGACGGGCTCGGGCGTCGCGGTGCACCTGCTGCGCTACCGGGTGCGGGGCTGGAACGGCCCGGCCATGGACGCCTACCGCGACGCCGAGTGGGCCGTCCACGAGCTCGCGCGCCGCTACCCGGGCCGCCCGGTCGTGCTCGTCGGGCACTCGATGGGTGCCCGCGCGGTGCTGCGGGCGGCGGGCGCACCCGGCGTCGTCGCGGTGTGCGGGCTCGCCCCCTGGCTGGAGGGCTCCGACCCGGTCGACCAGCTCGCCGGGCGGTCGGTGCTGATCGCGCACGGCGACCGGGAGCGGATGACCGACCCCGCGGCGTCCTACGCCTACGCCCTGCGCGCCCGGTCGGTGACCGACCGGGTCGCCCGCTTCGACGTGCTCGGCGACGGCCACGCCATGCTCCGCCGCGCCGGTGACTGGACCGCCCTGGTGCGACGTTTCGCACTCGGCGAGCTCGGGGCCGAACCCCGTGACCCGGTCATCGCGAACGCCATGGCGGAACCCGCCCCGGCCGGGCTGCGGGTCGCCCTCGAAGGAGTTGACAGGTGAGTGCACCGCAGGCGCGTCCGACCGTCGCCGTGGTCGGCAGCGGGGTGTCCGGTCTGACGGCCGCCTACCTGCTGTCCCGCAGCCACGACGTGACGCTGTACGAGGCCGACGCCCGCCCGGGCGGGCACGCCCACACCCACGAGCTGGCGTCCTCGGACGGCGGGACCACCCACGTCGACTCCGGGTTCATCGTCCACAACGACCGCACCTACCCGAACCTGCTGCGCCTGTTCGGCGAGCTGGGGGTGGCCACCCAGGACTCCGACATGTCGATGTCGGTGCGCTGCGACGGCTGCGGGCTGGAGTACGCCGGTGCCCGCAAGCTGGGTGGTCTGTTCCCGCAGGCCTCCAACGTGGCCCGGCCGGCCTACCTGCGGATGCTCGGCGAGGTCGTGCGGTTCCACCGGCACGCACGCCGGGTCCTGGCCGAGGAGTCCGCCGGCGATGTGACGCTCGGGGCGTTCCTCGCGATCGGCGGCTACTCCCGCTACTTCGTGCAGCACTTCATGATCCCGGTGGTGTCCTGCGTGTGGTCGGCGGGCGCGGCGCTCTCGCTGGACTACCCGGCGCGCTACCTGTTCACCTTCCTCGACCACCACGGCATGCTCGGGATCGGCGGCTCCCCGCAGTGGCGGACCGTCACCGGCGGGTCCCGCTCCTACGTGGACCGTGTCGTCAAGCAGCTCCCGGCGGTGCGCACCGCGACGCCGGTCCGCTCGGTCCTGCGCTCGACCGCGGGCGTCGAGGTCCGCGACGACGCCGACACCGTCGCCGCGTTCGACCACGTCGTGCTCGCGACCCACCCCGACCAGGCGCTGGCGGTCCTCGGCGACGGCGCCACCGCCGACGAGCGGGCCGTGCTGGGGGCGTTCACCTACTCCCGCAACGAGACCTGGCTGCACCACGACACCTCGCTGCTGCCGCGCCGGTCCGGCGCCCGGGCGTCCTGGAACTACCTCAAGCCCGCCTGTGCGGACGCCACGGGCGGGCCGGGCGGATCCGACGGCACCGCGGCCCCGGTCCTGGTCAGCTACGACATGAACCGGCTGATGCGCCTCACCGACCCCGACGACTGGGTGGTCACGCTGAACGGCGCCGGGCGGATCGACCCGGACGCCGTCGTCGCGCGGATGACCTACGAGCACCCGGTGTACACGCCGGAATCGGTGGCCGCCCAGCGCCGCCTGCCGGAGCTGAACACCCCGGTCACCGCCTACGCCGGTGCCTACCACGGCTGGGGCTTCCACGAGGACGGCTGCGCCTCGGGCGTGCGCGCCGCCCGCGCGCTCGGGGTGAGCTGGTGAGCACCCCGGCGCTCTACGACGCCGAGGTCCGTCACGCCCGCAGGCGCGACCTGGAGACGGCGTTCTCGCATTCGATCTACTACTGGCTCGTCGACCTGGACGCGCTGCCGCGGCTGCCGTTCTGGCTGCGCCCGTTCGCCCGCTTCGACGCCCGCGACCACCTCGGGGACCCGGAGCGCGGGATCCGGGAGAACGTCGACACCTACCTGGCCGCGCACGGCATCGACCTGGCCGGGGGCCGGGTCCTGATGCTCGCCCACGCCCGGGTGCTCGGCTACGTGTTCAACCCGATCTCGGTGTTCTGGTGCCACCGCGCCGACGGCACGCTCGCCTGCGTGGTCGCGGAGGTGCACAACACCTACGGCGAGCGGCACTGCTACCTGCTGCACCCGGACCCGTCGGGGCGGGCGGGCGTGGACAAGGAGTTCTACGTCTCGCCGTTCCTCACGGTCGACGGCCACTACACGATGCGCCTGCCCGAGCCCGACGACCGGCTCGGCATCGCGATCACGCTGCACCAGGACGGTGCGCCCGCCTTCGTCGCCACCCTGGCCGGGATCCGCAGGCCCGCGACCACCCGGCAGGTGGCGCGCACGGTGCTGCGCCGCCCACTGGTCACCCAGCGGACCGCGGCGCTGATCCGGCGCCACGGCATCGCGCTGTGGACGAAGCTGCCGGTCGTGCCGAAACCGGCCCGGCCACCACAGAACCGCGCGGGCCTCCCCGACGAACACTCCACACAGGATCAGCACCAGGAAGGGGTCACGCGATGACCATGCAGCACGACGGGATCGCCGTGCCCACCCCCGGTGGCGTGCGCGGCGCCCGGCCCCGTAGGCACGCCGTGCCCCGCCCCAACGAGGGTGTGTGGCCCGGTCTGGCGACACCGCCCGTGGCTCCGGCCAAGGCCCGGATCGCGGAGTCGCTGTTCCGCAACGCGGTCCGGTCGCTGCCGGTGCGGGTGGTGTTCCCCGGCGGGGAGCGGCTCGGTGCGGGCGGCCCGACCTCGCCGGTCATGCGCATCGAGCGCCCGTCGGCGTTCTTCCACCGGCTCGGCGCGAACTCCAAGATCGGGTTCGGCGAGTCGTACATGGTCGGCGACTGGACGACCACCGACCTGCCCGGGCTGCTCACCCCGTTCGCCGCCCGGCTGTCGACGCTGGTGCCGCCCGCCCTGCAGCGGCTGGGCCGCCGGTTCGCCGAGGCCCGCCGGCCCACCGTCGAGGTCAACTCGGTCGAGGGGTCGCGGGAGAACATCCACCGCCACTACGACCTGTCCAACGAGCTGTTCGCGCTGTTCCTCGACGACACCATGTCCTACTCCGCCGGCTGGTTCGCCGACGGTTCCGACGACCTCGTCCTCGCCCAGGAACGCAAGATCGACGGCATCCTGGACATGGCGGGCGTCGAGGCCGGGATGCACGTGCTGGAGATCGGCACCGGCTGGGGCGGGCTCGCGACGCGGGCCGCGCAGCGCGGCGCCCGGGTCACCACGCTGACGATCTCGCAGGAGCAGAAGACCCTCGCCGAGGCGCGGCTCGCCGAGGCGGGCGTGGCCGACCGGGTGCAGGTGCTGCTGCGCGACTACCGCGAGGCCCAGGGCTCCTACGACGCCGTCGTGTCGGTCGAGATGATCGAGGCCGTCGGCGTCGAGTACTGGCCGACGTACTTCGCCGCGCTGGACCGGCTGCTCAAGCCGGGCGGGCGGGTCGGCCTGCAGTCGATCACCATGCCGCACGACCGGATGATGGTCGCCCGCAACGACTACACCTGGATCCACAAGTACGTCTTCCCCGGCGGGATCATCCCGTCGGTCGAGGCCATCGAGGACAACCTCGCCCGGCACACCGGCGGGCTGCGCGTCGCCGAGCGCCGGAGCCTGGGCTACGACTACGCCCGCACCCTGGGCCACTGGCGCACCCGCTTCCTCGCGCGGTGGGACGAGGTCGAGGCGCTCGGCTTCGACGAGACGTTCCGGCGGATGTGGGAGTTCTACCTCGGCTACTGCGAGGCCGGGTTCCGCGTCGGCTACCTCGACGTCGTCCAGTTCTCGCTGCAGCGCCGCCCGTCCTTCTGAGAGGTGCCCCCATGACCACCACCCCCGCGGAGCGCCTCACCTCGCTCCTGGAGGACGTCCTCGGCGCCCCGCTCCCGGTGCGGCTGCGCGCCTGGGACGGCAGCGAGGCAGGCCGCACCGGCACCCCCGACGACCCGAACCCACCGACGGTGATCGTGAACCGCCGCCGGGCCCTGCGCCGGCTGCTGTGGGCGCCGGGCGAGCTCGGCCTGGCCCGCGCGTTCGTCTCCGGCGACCTGTCCGTCGACGGGGACGTCGCCGACGGGCTGTCCCGGTTCTGGGCGCTCGCGAAGCCGGGGACCGGTTCGGCGACGCTCGACCTGCGTCAGAAGCTGGGTGCGCTGGGCACCGCGGCCCGGCTCGGCGCCGTCGGCCCCCCGCCGCGACCGCCGGCGTCGGAGGCCCGGCTGGGCGGGCGGCGGCACAGCCGTCGCCGCGACCGCGACGCGATCAGCCACCACTACGACCTGTCGAACGAGTTCTACGCCTTCCTGCTCGATCCGCAGATGGCGTACTCGTGCGGCTACTGGACCCGCGACGAGGGGCCCGGCTACACCCTGGTCGACGCCCAGCGCGACAAGCTGGACCTGATCTGCCGCAAGCTCGGCCTGGCGCCGGGGATGCGGCTGCTCGACGTCGGCTGCGGGTGGGCCTCGCTGCTCGTGCACGCGGCCGAGCACTACGGCGTGCACGCCACCGGCGTGACCCTGTCCGCCCAGCAGCGCGACTACGGCGTCGAGCGCGTCCGCCGGGCGGGGCTGTCCGAGCGGGTGGAGATCCGGCTGCAGGACTACCGCGAGATCTCCGAGCAGCCCTTCGACGCCGTGTCCTCCATCGAGATGGGCGAGCACGTCGGGCAGGAGAACTACGGCGTGTACGCCGCACAGCTGCACCGCATGCTGCGCCCGCACGGACGCCTGCTGCTGCAGCAGATGTCGCGCGGGTCGGTCGGGGCGAACACCGCACCCGGCGGCGGCGCGTTCATGGAGGCCTACGTCGCGCCGGACATGTACATGCGCCCGCTCGGTGAGACCCTCGGGTTCCTGGAGCAGGCCGGGCACGAGATCGTCGACGTGCACTCGCTGCGCGAGCACTACGTGTGGACGGTCCGGCCCTGGCTGGAGACGCTGCAGGCGCACCGCGACACCGCGGTCCGGATGATCGGCGAGGAGCAGTGGCGGATCTGGCTGCTGTACCTGGCCGGCGCCGCGCTGGCGTTCGAGGAGAACCGGATGGGCGTGCACCAGATCCTCACCGTCCGCCCCGGTGCCGACGGCACCTCCGGGCTCCCGCGCAGCCGCACCGGGATCCTGGGGCTCGACCCGGCCGTCGGGTCCGCCCCGGCGGGCGCGCCGTCGCCGGCCGCGACAGCATGACCGGGGTGAACCCGTTCCCCTGGGCGGCGTGGGCCGTCAACCTCGGCGTCACCGCCGTCGCCGTCGCCGTGCTCATGGCCCTCGCGTACGCGATCGGCGTGCGGCGCGGCCGGCACGACGGCGTCGACGTCGTATGGGGGCTCGGGTTCGTGTGGGTCGCGTTCGTCACCGCGGTGACCGCGACGGCCCTCGACCCGACCGGCGACGGCTGGCGGCGCGCCCTGGTGGTCGTGCTCGTCGCGGTGTGGGGCGGGCGGCTGGCCCGCCACATCGCGCGGCGCAACCACGGGAAGCCCGAGGACCGGCGCTACGTCGACCTGCGCGAGCGCGGCTCGATCGGCCGGCGCGTCTACCTCACCCAGGGCGCGGTGATGTGGGTCGTCTCGCTCCCCGTGCAGGTCGCCCAGTACGGCACCGCGCCCGCCGGATGGCTGGTCGCCGTCACCGTGCTCGGCGTGCTCCTCTGGGCGGTCGGGTTCACCTTCGAGTCCGTCGGCGACGCCCAGCTCGCCCGGTTCACCGCCGACCCCGCGAACCGCGGCGAGGTGATGGACCGCGGGCTGTGGCGGTTCACCCGCCACCCCAACTACTTCGGCGACGCCTGCGTCTGGTGGGGCCTGGGCATCCTCGCCCTGCACCACCCGGCCGGGCTGATCGGCCTCGTCGGGGTCGCTGTGATCACGGCGAACCTGATGAAGGGCACCGGCGCGGCGCTGCTGGAACGCGACATCGCCGACCGGCGCCCCGGCTACGCCGACTACGTCCGCCGCACCAGCGGGTTCCTCCCGCTGCCCCCACGTTCCTGACCCACCCCGCACCCGCGACCCGAGGAGACACCATGGCCGTCGGCGACACCGCCACCGACTTCGAGCTGCCCGACGAGGCCGGCGCACCGCGCCGGCTGTCCGACCTGCTGGCGGCCGGGCCCGTCGTCCTGTTCTTCTACCCGGCCGCGATGACCGGTGGCTGCACGGCCGAGGCCTGCCACTTCCGGGACCTCGCGGCCGAGTTCGCCGAGGTCGGCGCGCAGCCGGTCGGGATCTCCTCGGACCGGCCGGACAAGCAGAACATGTTCGCCGCCGCGAACGGCTTCGGGTTCCCGCTGCTGTCCGACGCCGACCACGCCGTCGCGAAGTCCTTCGGCGCCTACCGCGCCTGGCTCCCGGGGAACTTCCACACCCGCCGCAAGACGTTCGTGATCGGCCCGGACCGCGCGGTCCTCGCCGAGGTCGGGTCCGAGACCGACATGAACAAGCACGCCGACGAGGCGCTGGCCCTGCTGCGCGAGCGCGCCGCCGCCTGACCGCACACGCCGGGCGGCCCCGCCTCAGGGCAGGGTCAGGATCTCCGCGCCGTCGTCGGTCACCACGATGGTGTGCTCGAACTGCGCGACCCACGACTTGTCCTTGGTGACGACGGTCCAGTCGTCGTCCCAGGTGTCGTAGTCGATGCCGCCGAGGGTGATCATCGGCTCGATGGTGAAGGTCATCCCCGGCTCGAGGACGGTGTGCACGTCGGGCTGGTCGTAGTGCAGTACGACCAGCCCGGAGTGGAACTCGTGGGCGATGCCGTGGCCGGTGAAGTCGCGGACCACGCCATAGCCGAAGCGCTTGGCGTAGGACTCGATGACCCGGCCGACGACGTTCAGCTCACGCCCGGGGCGGACGGCCTTGATGGCGCGCATCGTGGCCTCGCGGGTGCGCTCGACGAGCAGCCGCGCCTCCTCCGACACGTCACCGGCGAGGAAGGTCGCGTTGGTGTCGCCGTGCACCCCGCCGACGAACGCGGTGACGTCGACGTTGAGCACGTCGCCGTCGTCGATCACGGTCGTGTCCGGGATGCCGTGGCAGATGACCTCGTTCAGGCTGGTGCAGCACGACTTGGGGAAGCCGCGGTAGCCCAGCGTCGAGGGGTACGCATCGTGGTCGACGAGGAACTCGTGGACCACGCGGTCGATCTCGTCGGTGGTGATGCCGGGGCGGACGGTCTCCCCCGCGAGCTGCAGCGCCTGGGCCGCGATCTTCCCGGCGTGGCGCATCAGCTCGATCGTCTCGGGCGTCTGGATGTCGCCGCGGCGGCTGCGTGCCGGGGCCGGCTTGCCGACGTACTCCGGACGCGGGATGTGCGACGGCACCTCGCGACTTGGGGTCGGCGTACCGGGGACGAGCAGCGTGCGGGTCGACATGACCCCCATCGTACGTCCGGGGCCCTCAGCGGGTCGGGGTGCGCGGGGCCCGCATCCGCGCGACGGCGGCGGAGATCCCCCGCCAGCCCAGCAGCAGCACCGCCAGCGAGATCGTCGCGACGACGGCGAACGACAGCGGCAGCCGCCCCAGGAACCCCAGCCGCAGCACGAGCCCGACGACCACGGCCCCGGCGAGCACGACCGCCCCGGCGCGCAGCGACGCCGGCGCCGACCGCACCCACGGCGTCGCCCAGGCCGCCGCGACCCCCAGCGCGAACGGCAGCGCGGTGCCGAGCAGGCCGAGCACGCTGTCGGCCTCGGCGTGGCTCAGCCTCCCGATGGCGGCGAACACCACGACGGCGACGAGGTCGGCCACGAACGCCAGGGCGGGGATCCGGCTGGGGTGCACGACGACCAGGGTAGGGCGCCCGGCACGACGCCGTCCCGCCGCCGCCCGGCCGGTCGCTCAGCGCGGGACGCCCGCCAGGAAGCGCGCCGTCATCTGCACCGCGGGCCCGGACGACCCGCCGTCGACGATGAGGGTGGCGAAGGCCAGGTCACCGCGGTAACCGGTGAACCAGCCGTGCGAGCGGTTGCCGCCGTCGGGGCCCGCGTACTCGGCGGTGCCGGTCTTGCCGTACACCTCGCCCTGCCCGGCGGCGGCCCGCGCCGTCCCGGAGGTGACGACGGCGCGCATCATCGGGCGCAGCTGGTCGAGCACCGCGCGGTCCGGGGTGCCCGGCGCGACGGCGGCCTCGGTCGTCGCCCCGCGGATCAGCGACGGCGTGACGGGCGCGCCGTGCTGGACCGTCGCCGACACCAGCGCCATGCCGAACGGGGAGGCGAGGACGTCGCCCTGTCCGAAGCCGTCGCTGGCCCGCTGCAGGTCGTCGGTCGCGGGCGAGACGGTACCGGTGATCGTCGTCATCCCGGGGATCTTCCAGTCCGCGCCGAAGCCGAGCGCCTTCCCGGCGTCCGGGAGGCCGCCGGCGGGCAGGCCGAGGGCGAGCCGGGAGAACGTGGTGTTGCAGGACTGCGCGAACGCCTCGGTCAGCGGCACGGTGCCGAGCACGAAGGAGTCCTCGTTGGGGATGGTGCGCCCGTCGATGACGGTGGTGCCGGGGCACTCGACCGGGGACTGCGGGGTGAGGTTCTCCGCCGGCATCGCCCCGTACGCGGTGACGATCTTGAAGGTGGAGCCGGGCGGGTAGCGGCCGGTCAGGGCCAGCGCGCCGTCGCGGTCGGCGGCCGCGTTCTGCGCCACCGCGAGCACCGCCCCGGTGGACGGCCGGATCGCGACGATCATGGCCTGCTTGGAGTCGGCGTCGACGGCGGCCTGCGCCGCGTCCTGCACGGTGCGGTCGAGCTCCAGGGTGACCGGCTTCCCCGGCCCGGCGGGCTGGCCGGCCACCGAGCGGACGGTCTCGCCGCGGGCGCCGACGACGTCGACCGACCAGCCGGGCGTCCCGCCGGCGGCCTTCTCGATGTCGGCGCGAGCGCCCTGCATCAGCTGCCCCGCGAAGCCCTGGTCAGGCGGCAGCAGCCGCGTCGAGGACACGAACCGGACGCCGGGCAGGTCGTAGATCCGGTCGCGGACCCGCTGGTAGTCGGGCTCCCGCAGCACGACGACGGTGTAGGCCTGTCCGTCCGGCACGGCGTTCGCACCCGCGGTGATGCTCGACGCCGTGATCGCGGGGTCGATCGTGCCCAGTGCGGAGCCGAGCCCACCCGCGGCCTGCCCGACCTGCGCCTTGTCCAGGGTGACGGTGACGACCGGCGTGGGCGCGAGCAGCGTGGCCCCGCCGGCGTCGAGGACGGGCGCCGGGGCGGCGGTCACGGTGCGGGTCACCGGGCGCTGGCCGTCGGTGAGGCCCGGCGCGAACGCGGCGGGCGACCAGTCGACCGCCCAGCCGGTGTCGTTGCCCGCGGCGTCGTCGGCGGCGACGAGCGGCAGGTCCAGGGTGTAGTTCCAGGCCCGGCCCTGCCCCAGGTCCCAGGCGACCTCCACCGTCGACGTCGCGCGGTCGCCGTCGGTGCGGGTGCCGGTCACCCGGGCGGTCATGCCGGCCGGGGCGAGGTCGTCGCGGGACTTCTGCAGGTAGGCGCCCGCCGCCTCCGCGTCCGTGGTGTAGACGGCCGCACCCGGCGCGTCCCCCGCGGCCCAGGCCGTGACGTACCGCTCGGCGGTCGTCCCGGCACCTCCCCAGGGGCGCAGCAGCGCCACCACGACACCCACCGCGACGAGCACGACGATCGCGGCGGCCAGGACCAGGGGGCGCTTCCGCAGAGTGGCGATCACGATCAGCGAGTATGCCGCGCCCGGTGTGAGGCCCGGGTGTCCGGGCGCCCGTCAGTCCTCCGCCGCGGCCAGCGTCTCGCGCACGGTCCGCAGCATCGCGGTCAGCTCGGCGGTCCGGTCCCGGTCGAGCCCGATGGCCTCCGGCGCGGTGAACTCCTGCACCAGCGGCCGGGCACGCTGCAGCGCGGCGCGGCCGTCGTCGGTGAGCTCCAGACCGGCGCGGCGCCCACGGCCCCCCGGCCCGTCGCGGCGGACGAGGCCGCGGGCGACGAGGTCGGTGACCAGCTCCCCCACGCTCTGCGGGCGCAGCAGCACGATCCGGGCGAGCTCGGCCTGCGACGGCGGCGGCCCGCCCGTCCGTTCGCGGTCGGCGAGCTCGGCGAGCACGCCGAAGCCGGTCGCGGTCAGGCCGGCCCGGGCGAACACCCGCTGGAACCCCCGGGCGACGACGTGGGCCGTCCGGATGAGCTCCCAGAGCGGCACGTCCTCGTCGGGCACGGACCGGACGCTATCAGGCGCCTGGTAGCTGCCCGTCGCTCACAGCACCCCGGCGAACGCCAGTGCGACGACCTGGGCCATGGCGTTGTGCACCAGGTGCGTGACCGCCCCCGGCCACACCGAGCCGCTGCGTCGTCGCAGCTCACCCGCGACCAGCCCGACGACCAGCGCCGTCAGGAACACCACGTTCAGCCCGTGCGCCAGCGCGAAGACCACGGCACTGCCCAGCACACCGACGACGGCGCCGTAGCGCAGCAGCGCCGAGGTGACCACCCCGCGGAACAGCAGCTCCTCCCCCAGCGGTGTCAGCACCGCGAGGAACAGCAGCGACAGCGCGACCGACCAGGCCCCGCCGCTGCCCGCGTCGGCGTAGGCGCCCTGGATGTTCTCCGGCTCGATCCCGAGCGCGACCATCCCGACCACCAGCAGCCGGCTGACGACGAACGCCAGGACCGCCCCGGCGGCGCCGAGCAGCAGCCAGCGCACGGACGTCGCCCGCACGCCGAACTCCGGCAGCGGGCGACGCCGGACCGCGACGGCCGCGGCGAACCCGGCGATGCCCGCGATCCCCGACAGCGCCGCGAGGAACAGGCCCCCGGCGAGCGGACCGGGGTCGAGGGTCCGCAGCACCAGCGGTCCGCCACCGTAGGCGACGGCGGCCAGCACGACCAGGCCGACGACGACCTCCACCCACCCCGGGCGCGGACCGGTCCCGGTGACGACCGGCGACGCGGAGCTGGAACGGGACACGACGACCTCCCTGCTCGTGGTGGCGCGGCGGATGTCCGCGGCCACGGCCGAGTCGACACCGTGCCGTTGCGGCACGGTCAAGCACCGCGACCCGATCGCGGTCAGAACAAGACGGTGGCGAACCGCGCGACCTGCACGAACCCGACCCGCTGGTACGCGGCCCGGGCCGGAGCGTTGAAGGCGTTGACGTACAGGCTGGCGCAGCGGCCCATCCCGGCGAGCGCGACCGCGACCGCCGACGTCCCGGCCGTGCCGAGCCCGTGCCCGCGCCAGGCCGGGTCCACCCAGACCCCCTGGATCTGGCCGACGGTGCGCGACAGGGCGCCGATCTCGGCCTTGAACACGACCTCACCGTCGTGGAACCGGGCGAACGCCCGCCCGGACGTGATCAGCTCGGCGACCCGGGCCCGGTAGCCCGCCCCGCCGTCGCCCTCCCGGGGGTCGACGCCGACCTCCTCGGTGAACATCGCGACGGCGGCCGGCAGGTAGCGGTCGAGCTCGGAGATCCGGACCGGACGCACCCGGGCGTCGGGCGCGATCATGGGCGGCCGTTCGAGGGTCATCAGCGGCTGGTCGGGCCGGATCTCGCGGGCCGGGCCCCAGCCCGGTGCGAGCTCCTCCCACAGCGGCAGGACGAGCTCGGCCCGCCCCACCAGCGACGAGCACACCCGTCCGGCCCGGCGGGCCCGGTCGGCGAAGGCACGCAGCGCCGCCCGGTCACCGCGCAGCGGCACCAGGTTCGCCCCGGAGAAGCACAGACCGTCCGCCGGGGCCCCGTGGGACCACAGCTCACCGCCCAGCCGCCACGGGTCGAGGCCGACCGCCTCGATACGGGAGGCGACCATGCACGCGGCGACCGGGTCGGCGTCGAGCACGTCGTGCACCCCGGAGCGGTGACGATCGTCGAGAAGCCGTGCTCCGGCCACCCTCAGCACGGGTTCATGATGCCACGCCGACGCCCGTCCGGTACCGGCACTCGCTCAGCCGACGGTCACCTGCGGTTCACCCGTCACACCGTCCACGCTCTCGCCCATCTCCTCGGCGAGCCGCATGGCCTCCTCGATCAGCGTCTCCACGATCTTGTGCTCGGGGACGGTCTTGATGACCTCGCCCTTGACGAAGATCTGGCCCTTGCCGTTGCCGGAGGCGACGCCGAGATCGGCCTCGCGCGCCTCGCCGGGACCGTTGACGACGCAGCCCATGACGGCCACGCGCAGCGGGACCTCCATGCCGGTCAGACCGGCGGTGACCTCGTCGGCGAGGGTGTAGACGTCGACCTGGGCCCGACCGCAGGACGGGCAGGAGACGATCTCCAGCTTGCGCGGGCGCAGGTTCAGCGACTCCAGGATCTGCTGGCCGACCTTGATCTCCTCGACCGGCGGCGCGGACAGCGAGACCCGGATGGTGTCGCCGATGCCCTGGCGCAGCAGCGCCCCGAACGCGACGGCCGACTTGATCGTGCCCTGGAACGCGGGCCCGGCCTCGGTGACGCCCAGGTGCAGCGGGTAGTCGCACTGCTCGGCGAGCAGCTCGTAGGCCCGCACCATGACGACCGGGTCGTTGTGCTTGACCGAGATCTTGATGTCGTGGAAGTCGTGCTCGGCGAACAGGCCCGCCTCCCACATGGCCGACTCGGCGAGCGCCTCGGGCGTCGCCTTGCCGTACTTCTCCATCAGGCGCTTGTCGAGCGAGCCCGCGTTGACACCGATCCGGATCGGCGTGCCGTGGTCCTTCGCGGCCTGCGCGATCTCCTTGACCTGGTCGTCGAACTTGCGGATGTTGCCCGGGTTCACCCGCACCGCGGCACAGCCTGCCTCGATCGCGGCGAACACGTACTTGGGCTGGAAGTGGATGTCGGCGATCACCGGGATCTGCGACTTCTGCGCGATCGCGGGCAGGGCCTCGGCGTCGTCGGCGGACGGGCAGGCGACGCGCACGATGTCGCAGCCGGCCGCGGTCAGCTCGGCGATCTGCTGGAGGGTCGCGTTGACGTCGGAGGTCAGGGTGGTCGTCATGGACTGGACGGAGATCGGGTGGTCGGATCCGACACCGACCGGGCCGACCTGCAGCTGCCGCGTCCTCCGGCGCGGGGCCAGGGTCGGCGCGGGCGCGGACGGCATACCCAGGGAGACGCTCACGACCTCCACTATCCCACCGCGCCGCGGGACCCGCCGTACCCGGTGAGCAGGGGCACTACGTGCGGCCCTGGTTCTCCTGCGCGTCCTGCAGCGTCGAGCTGTGCGGCAGCCAGGTCGCGAGCTCGACCGGCCACCCGTCGGCCTCCAGCACCCGGACGACGGCGGGGTCGTCGTCGAGGATCATCGCGATCTCGCGCTCCCGGGCCAGCAGCCGCAGGACCTCGCGCTTGACGTAGCGGGCGGGGCGGTGGTCGTCGTCGGGGCGCATGAACAGCGGCCCGGTCGGCAGGCCGAAGCCCCTCAGCCAGGTCTCGGTCAGCCTGCGGTTCCGCTCGGGGCGACCGGTCAGGTAGACGACGTCGTACTCGTCCTGGGCCGCGCGCAACCGGTCCGCGCCCTCGTCGAGCAGCGGGTCGGCGTGCGCGGCGGCGAAGAACTTCTCCCACCGGTGCACGTCGAGGAAGTGCAGCCGGTGCGAGACGTCGGCGAGGACGCCGTCGATGTCGAAGACGGCCAGCGGGCGTGCGCCCTCGGGTGCTGCGCTCACCCGAACAGCCGCACCGGGTTGACGATGTCGGCGATCGCGACCATGACGGAGAACCCCAGGAAGACGATCACGAAGACGTAGGCGACGGGCAGGAGCTTGGCCGCGTCGACCGGCCCGGGGTCGGGGCGCCCGAGCAGCTTCGCGGTGTTGCGCTTGATGGCCTCCCAGATCGCCGGGACGATCTGGCCGCCGTCCAGCGGCGGGACCGGGAGCAGGTTCAGCAGGAACAGCGACAGGTTCACCGCGGCCAGCATCATCAGGAACCGGCTGACATCGGCCTGCCACGGGACGTCCTGCTGGGCGAGGATCTCGCCGCCGATCCGCGAGACGCCGACGACGCCCATGGGGCTGTCCTGGCTCCGCTCCTCGCCGAGGAACGCGGCACCGAACAGGGCCGGGATGCGGGCGGGGATCTGGGTGATCGCCTCCGCCGTGCGGACGACGCCGTTGCCGATCTGAGCGGCGACGTCACCCGGCCCGAGCTGCGTGTACTGCGTGTCGAGCGCAACACCGAGATAGCCCGCCGTCACCGTGGCGTAGGGGTCCGCAGAGCCCCGTGCCGGCAGGACGTTTGGGATGACGTCGACGGTCAGCGGGATCTGCCGGCCGGCCCGCTCCACGACGACCGGGGTGGGCCCCGACGACGCGCGGATCGCATCCTGGAGCGCGGTACCGTCGTCCGGCCCGAACTCCTGCCCACGGACCGACAGGATGCGGTCGTCGGGCTGGACCCCGGCCGCGAGCGCAGGGGCGAGCGGCGCTCCGGCCGGGCACTCCTGCGGGACACCGTCCTGGACCGCGACGGCCGGGAGCACGCACTTCTCGAGCGACTCGATCTGGGTGGTAGCGGTCGGTACGCCGATCCCCATCAGGACCAGGGAAAAAAGCACCACCGCCAGGATCAGGTTCATGAACGGCCCGGCGAACATGACGACGATCCGCTTCCACGGTGACCGCGTCCAGAACTGCCGGTCCGCGTCCTCCGGCCGCACGTCCATCTGCGACTGCGCCCTGGCGTCGTCCATCAGCCCCTGGAAGGGACCGGTGCGACGGTTGCGGCCCAGCGTCCCGCCCTTCGCGGGCGGCAGCATCCCGATCATCCGGACGTAGCCGCCCAGCGGGATCATCTTGATGCCGTACTCGGTCTCGCCACGACGCACCGACCAGAGGGTGCGGCCGAAGCCGACCATGAACTCCGGGACCTTGATCCCGAACCAGCGGGCCGTGGTGAAGTGCCCGAGCTCGTGCCAGGCGATCGACAGCAGCAGCCCGAAGAAGAAGATCGCGATACCGACGACCGTCCAGACGATGGTCACGTTCCCGCCTTCTCGCGCGCGTGGGCGCGGGCCCAGGTCTCGGCAGCCAGCACGTCGTCCACGGTAGCCGGGTCACCCGTCCAGGCGTCGGCCGCCTCCAGCACCCCGCCGAGGAGGTCGGTGACGTCGGTGTAGCCGATCGCCCCGGCGACGAACGCCTCGACGAGCTCCTCGTTGGCCGCGTTGAGCACCGCGGGCAGGCAGCCGCCCGTGGTCCCGGCGGCGCGCGCCAGCCGCACACCGGGGAACGCGTCGTCGTCGAGGGGCTCGAAGGTCCAGCTCTGCGCGGTGTCCCAGCGGCACGGCGCCGAGGCGCCGGCGATGCGGTCCGGCCAGCCGAGCGCCAGCGCGATCGGCAGCCGCATGTCCGGCGGCGACGCCTGCGCGATCGTCGAGCCGTCGGTGAAGGTGACCATCGAGTGCACGATCGACTGCGGGTGCACGGTGACGTCGATGCGGTCGTAGGGCACCCCGAACAGCAGGTGCGCCTCGATCACCTCGAGGCCCTTGTTCACCAGCGTCGCCGAGTTGATGGTGATGACCGGGCCCATGTCCCAGGTCGGGTGCTTCAGGGCCTGCTCGACGGTCACGTCCCGCAGCGACGCGCGCGACCGGCCGCGGAACGGGCCGCCCGAGGCGGTGAGGACCAGCCGGTCGACCTCGGACTCCCGCCCGCCGCGCAGGCACTGCGCGAGCGCGGAGTGCTCGGAGTCGACCGGCACGATCTGCCCCGGCGCGGCCGCCGCCGACACCAGCGGACCACCCGCGACCAGCGACTCCTTGTTCGCCAGCGCGAGCCGGGCACCGGTGGCGAGCGCGGCCAGGGTCGGGCCGAGGCCGCGGGAGCCGGTGATGCCGTTCAGGACGATGTCGGCGCCGCACGCGGTGACCAGCTCGGTCGCGGCGTCCGGGCCGTCGAGCACCTCGACGCCGGGCAGCTCCTCCCGCAGCCGCGCCGCCGCCGCGGCGGACGCGACCGCGACCCGCCCGACCCGGTGCGTGCGGACCTGGGACACCAGCAGGTCCACGTCCGATCCGCCCGCGGCCAGCCCGGACACCGTGAACCCGCCGGCGCGGGTGATCACGTCCAGGGCCTGGGTGCCGATCGACCCGGTGCTGCCCAACACGACGAGTGACTTCATCACCGCACATCATCCTCGGCCCGCGAGCTGTGCGACGATGACCCCGCACGGAGCCGGAGCAGGAGGACACACGGTGGCCAGCAAGGCAGTGGCGCACAGCGCAACGACCAGCAAGACCCGCGAGATCGCGGTCGCCTCCGGGGTCGACCCGGCCGACGAGCCGTCGGTCGACTGGGGCTGGCACCAGAACTTCCCCAAGGGTCTGCCGATCGCGGCCGCCGTCACCGGCATCGTGCTGCTGCTGTTCACCATCGGGCACCCGGTGAGCTGGACCGAGTTCCTGTTCTCGGCCGTGCCCGCTGCCGTCTGCCTGATCGGCGCGGTCGCGTACCCGGTCTACCGGCGGCGTCGCCGGCTCTGAGCCACGGGTGGCCGCGCGCGGGGCGGGTGAGCCGGTCGAGCTGACGATCGGCGACCGCGTGGTGCGGCTGTCCAGCCCCGACCGCGTCTATTTCCCCGAGCGGGGCGAGACCAAGCGGGACCTCGCCGACTACTACACCGCCGTCGGCGACGGCGTCGTCCGCGCGCTGCGCGACCGGCCGTGCATGCTGCACCGCTTCCCCACCGGCGTCACCGGGGAGAAGGTGCACCAGAAGCGGCTGCCGCGCGGCGCCCCCGACTGGGTGCGCACCGTCCGCGTGACCTTCCCGCGGTACAACCGCACCGCCGACGAGCTGTGCGTCGCCCACCCGGCCGACGTCGTCTGGGCGGTGCAGATGTCCACCGTCGAGTTCCACCCCTGGAACTCCCGCGCCGCCGACGTCGAGTCCCCCGACGAGTGGCGCATCGACCTGGACCCGATGCCCGACGCCTCCTGGACCGACGTCCGCCGCGTCGCCGGCGTGGTGCACGAGGTGCTCGACGAGCTGGGCGCGACCGGGTTCCCGAAGACCTCCGGCGGCTCCGGACTGCACGTCTACGTGCGCATCCCGCCCGACCACGGGTTCGCCGACGTCCGCCGCGCCGCGCACGCGTTCGCCCGCGAGGTGGAGCGCCGCTGCGACCGCGTCGACCTGTCCTGGTGGCGCAAGGACCGCGACCCGTCGACGGTCTTCGTCGACTACAACCAGAACGCCCGCGACCACACGATCGCCTGCGCCTACTCGGTGCGCGGCACCCCCGACGCGCGGGTGTCGGCCCCGGTGGCCTGGGACGAGATCGACGACTGCGAGCCCCGGGACTTCACGATCGCCACCGTCCCGGCACGCTACGCCGAGCTGGGCGACCTGCACGCCGGCATCGACGAGGCCGTGTTCGGCATCGAGCCGTTGCTGGAGTGGGCCGACCGCGACGAGCGCGACGGCGCGGAGACGCCCGATCTGCCCGATCTCGACGGGGGCGGCCGCTAGGCTCGGCGCCCATGGACGACGGGCCACGCAAGGACAGGTTGAACCGCCTCGGGTACGGGATCGGCGGTGGTCTCGCCGTCGGGTCCGCCGTATGGGTGCTGTCCGGCACGTGGTGGTGGCTGCTGGTCTTCCTCGCCGTCGGCCTGGCGCTCGGGCTGTTCCTGCGCTCGACGACCCCGGGGGCCTAGCCCGGCCCCTGCTCCCGGGCGCGGGCCCGCAGCCGCGCGAACTCGGCGACCATCGCCGCGCGCGACCAGTGCGCGTTGAGCCCCGAGGGGTTCGGCAGCACCCAGATCCCGGTCGTCCCCAGCCGGTCGGTCTGCTCCCCCACCGCCGCGTCGCGCCGCCCGAACGCGGTCCGGTAGGCCCCGATGCCGACGACGGCCAGCCACCCCGGCTCCCGCGCCGCGACGAGCGCGCGCAGCCGCTCCCCACCGGCGACGACCTCGTCGTCGGACAGCTCGTCGGCCCGCGCGGTGGCCCGGGGAGCCATGTTCGTGATGCCGAGCCCGAGCCGCGCCAGCTCGCCCTGCTCGGCCGGGGCCAGCAGGCGCGGGGTGAACCCGGACCCGTGCAGCACCGGCCAGAACCGGTTGCCGGGACGGGCGAAGTGGTGCCCGGTCGCGGCCGACACCAGGCCGGGGTTGATGCCGCAGAACAGCACCCGCAGCGGCGGGTCGCCGGGCCCGGGCAGGACGTCGTCGATCGTCGCGTCCCGCGCCCGCTCCAGCGCCTCCCGGTCGGGCAGTCGTCCCACACCGATCAGTCTGGCGCACCGGGCCGGTCCCCCCTCGGACGGGCGAGCCGGGATGCTCGCGCCGACGATCGAGAGGAGACTCGTCCGCCGTGGACCTGCCCGTGATGCCCCCGGTGAAGCCGATGCTGGCCAAGCCCGCCCCGTCGATCCCCGAGGGCAGGCTCTACGAGCCCAAGTGGGACGGCTTCCGCTCGATCGTCTTCCGCGACGGTGACGAGGTGGAGATCGGCTCCCGCAACGAGAAGCCGATGACCCGCTACTTCCCCGAGGTCGTCGAGGCGGTGAAGGCGCACTTCCCCCCGCGCGCGGTCGTCGACGGGGAGATCGTCGTCGCCTCCGGGAACGCACTGGACTTCGAGGCGCTCCAGCAGCGGATCCACCCCGCGGCCAGCCGGGTGACCCTGCTCTCGACCGAGACGCCGGCGTCGTTCGTCGCCTTCGATCTGCTGGCGCTCGGCGACGACGACCTCACCGCGCGCCCGTTCGCCGAGCGCCGCGCGCTGCTGGAGGAGGCGTTCGCCGGCGTCGCCCCGCCGGTGCACCTCACCCCGGTCACCGACGACACCGCCACCGCGCGCCGCTGGTTCGAGAAGTTCGAGGGCGCCGGGCTCGACGGGCTCATCGCGAAGGACCCGGCCGGGACCTACCAGCCCGACAAGCGCGTCATGACCAAGGTGAAGCACGAGCGGACCGCGGACTGCGTCGTCGCCGGGTACCGGGTGCACAAGTCCGGCCCGGACGCCGTCGGGTCGCTGCTGCTCGGCCTGCACGACGCCCGCGGGGTGCTGGTGTCGGTCGGGGTCGTCGGGGCGTTCCCGATGGCGCGCCGCCGTGAGCTCATGACCGAGCTGCAGCCGCTGGTCACCGACTTCGACGACCACCCGTGGGCCTGGGCGAAGCAGCTGGAGGGCGAGCGGACGCCGCGCAAGTCCGAGACGAGCCGGTGGAACGCCGGCAAGGACCTGTCCTTCGTCCCGCTGCGCCCGGAGCGGGTGGTCGAGGTCCGCTACGACTACATGGAGGGCGAGCGGTTCCGCCACACCACCCAGTTCGTGCGGTGGCGCCCGGACCGCGAGCCTGCCTCGTGCACCTACGAGCAGCTGGAGCGCCCCGTGAACTTCGACCTCGCGGAGGTGCTCGCCGGGCGCGGGTGATCCTTCTCCGCGGAACCCGCGCCGCCCTGCGGGGGACCCTGGACTCCGCGGAGAAGGGTCACGACTGCGAACGGCTCCCCCGAGTTCGCCCGTGGCGCGCGCAGTTCCCGGCCAGGGTGCCCCGCATGGACCTGGACACGGTGCTGCGCGGCCAGGACGGCGTGTTCTCCCGAGCACAGGCGACGGCGTGCGGGATCTCGGCGAAGGCACTGCGCAGCCGGGTCGCCCGCGGCGCCGTCGTGGTCGTCGCACCGGGGGTGTACCGGGCGGCGTCGCACCGGCCCACCGCATGGGGACGGGTGGTGGCCGCCGCGTTGTGGGCCGGACCGGGCGCCGTCGTCGACGGGCCCGCGGCGGCGTTCCTGCACCGGATGTCGGTACCCAGCACCGCGTTCCCGGTCGTGGGGGTGACCGTCCCCGCGCACGCGCGGCGCACACCACCGGACCGGATCCGGGTCCGCCGGCGCACCCTGGACGCGGCGGACCGGACGGAACGGCGCGGGGTCGCCGTCACGGCGCCGGCCCTGACCGCGCTGGAGACGGCCGTCGCCCTCACCGACGGCACCACCTTCCTCGACCGTGTGTTGCAGCGGGGACTGCCCTTCCCCGAGCTGCTCGCCGCTTTCCAGCGCGGGGTCGGGACCCACGGGTGGGCTCGGGCCCGCGAGCTCGTCGTCGAGGCCGCCGACCGCGCCGACTCGCGGGCCGAACGTCGCCTCGTCGCGCACCTGCGACGGGCGGGGCTCACCGGGTTCGTCCTCGGATGGCCCTTCGGTCCGTGGCGGGTGGACGTCGCGTTCGTGCCGGAGCGGGTCGCGGTGGAGCTCGACGGCTGGGCGTTCCACTCGGACCCGACCCGCTTCCGGGCGGCGCAAGCAGAACGCCCTGGTCGCCGCCGGGTGGACGGTGCTGCGGTTCACCTGGCAGGACGTCCGGGACCGGCCGGGCGACACGGTGGGCCGGATCCGGTCGGCACTGCGGTGATCCTTCTCCGCGGAGCCCGGCGCACCCTGCGGGGCATCGCACGCTCCGCAGAGAAGGATCATGGTCGGCAGCCGCAGGACTCCCGGTGCACGAAGGTCGTCGGCAGCCGCAGCGAGCGCCGCTGCGCCTCGGGCTCGGCCATGCGGCGCAGCAGCAGCCGGACCGCCTCGCGCCCGATGTCCGCGAACGGCTGCGCGACGACGGTGAGGCGCGGGCTGAACGCGTCGGCCCACGGGAAGTCGTCGAACGCGGCCAGCGCCAGGTCCCCGGGGATGTGCAGGCCCAGGTCGTGGGCGGCCTGGACGGCGCCGATCGTCATCGCGTTGTTGCCGGTGACCAGCGCGGCGGGCCGCTCGGGCGAGGCCAGCAGCTCGCGCACGACGACGCGGGCGGGCTCGCTGTCCGAGCGTCCCTCCACCACCGGCCCGGGCGGGAGGCCGGCCCGGCGCATCCCGAGGCGGTACCCGGCGAGGCGCTCGACGGTCGTCGCGAGTCCGGCCAGGCCGGCGACGAAGCCGATGCTCGCGTGCCCGGCCTCGGCCAGGTGGGTGACCAGCCCGGCGACGGGCTCGACGTTCTCCGAGCCGACCTCGTCCAGCTCGCCGTCGCGCATCCGGTCCACCAGCACCGTCGGCACGCCCTGTGCCGCGAGCGCCTCGAGGGTCGCGGTGGAGTCGCCCGAGGGGGCGAACAGCACGCCGTCGACGCGGCTGCGGAGCTGCGCGACGGCCGTCGCCTCGTAGCCCGGGTCGTCGTGCGGGTCGGCGAGCAGCAGGGTGTGCCCGGCCGCGGCGGACTCGTCCTCGATCGCGTGCAGCAGCTCGCCCAGGTACGGGTTGGAGATCGCCGACAGCGCGAGCCCGACGGTCCGGGTGCGCGCGGTCGCGAGCGAGCGTGCGGCGGCGTTGGGTGTGTAGTGCACCTGCGCCATCGCGGCCAGCACCTGCTCGCGGGTGGTCTCCCGGACGGGCCGGGTGCCGTTCAGGACGTGGGACACGGTCGCGGTGGAGACCCCGGCGAGCCGGGCGACCTCGGCCATGGTCGCGATCACGCACCTCCGAGGCGGGTCACGGGTTGGCGACAGCGTACAGGCAACCGGTTGCGCAAGCGGTTACTCCACGCATACCGTGCACCGGTCATACCGGACGGACGTGTCCCGGACCACCCCGTTGCACACCCGTCGGAGCCCTCGACGACGAGGAGAGTGCCCGTGCGCCCGAGAACCAGGTCGCGTCCCGCCGTCCTCACCGCGTTGCTGGCGGTCATCGGTCTCGCCCTCACCGGCTGCGCCGGGGCCGGAACGTTCGGCCTGCCTCAGGGCACCCGGATCGTGACGATCGCGATCGTGTCCAACCCGCAGATGGAGGACGCGATCGAGCTCAGCCCCCGGTTCGAGGCCGAGAATCCCGGCATCACCGTGCGCTTCGTGAGCCTGTCCGAGAACGAGGCCCGCGCGAAGATCACCGCGTCGGTCGCCACCGGCGGCGACGAGTTCGACGCCGTGATGATCTCGAACTACGAGACCCCCCAGTGGGCCCGCAACGGCTGGCTGGTCGACCTCGACCCGCTGATGGACGCCACGCCCGGCTACGACCGGGACGACTTCACACCGACCATCCGCGGCGCCCTGTCCGGCCCCGACGGACACATGTACTCGGTGCCGTTCTACGGCGAGTCCGCGTTCCTGATGTACCGCAAGGACCTGTTCGAGCAGGCCGGGCTGACGATGCCCGCGAAGCCGACCTGGGACCAGGTCGCGCAGTTCGCCGACCGTCTCACCGACCGCGAGCAAGGCCGCGGTGGCATCTGCCTGCGCGGCAAGCCCGGCTGGGGCGAGGTCATGGCCCCGGTCGACGCGATGATCAACTCCTACGGCGGCCGCTGGTTCGACGACCGGTGGAACGCCCAGCTGACCTCCCCCGAGGTGCGCAAGGCGGTCAACTTCTACGTCGACCTCGTCCGCCGCGACGGCCAGGCCGGCGCCGCGGGCTCCGGGTTCTCCGAGTGCGGCAACCAGTTCAGCCAGGGCAACACCGCGATGTGGTTCGACGCCACCGTCGCCGCAGGTCTGCTGGAGGACCCGGCCCAGTCCAACGTCGCCGGGAAGGTCGGCTACGCGCCGGCGCCGACCGGCGTCGACGGCCTGTCCTCGGGCTGGCTGTACTCGTGGGCGCTGGCCATCCCCCGCACCACCGCGGAGAAGGGCCCCGAGCAGGTCGACGCGACCTGGAAGTTCCTGTCCTGGATGACGTCCAAGCCGTACCAGAAGATGGTCGGCGAGGAGCTCGGCTGGACCTCGGTCCCGCCCGGCGCCCGCCAGTCGACCTACCGGATCCCCGAGTACGTCGCGGCGTCGAAGGCCTACGCGCCGCAGACCATCGCCGCGATCAACGCCGCCGACCAGGACCGGCCGACCCGCGACCCCGTCCCGTACACCGGGCTGCAGTTCGTCGGGATCCCCGAGTTCCAGGACCTGGGGACCCGGGTCAGCCAGCAGATCTCCGCGGCCATCGCCGGGCAGCAGACCGCTGACGAGGCCCTCGACCAGGCCCAGCAGTACGCCGAGACCGTCGGCGAGTCCTACCAGCAGAGCGGGGGCGACCGGTGACGACCACAGAGGCACCACCGCAGGCGGCACCGGAACGGCAGACCTCACCGGCCGCGGAACGCCGCGACGGCTGGATCCGCCGGGCACCGCTGCTGCCCGCGCTGATCTTCACGATCATCGTCACGCAGCTGCCGTTCCTGGTGACGATCTGGTACTCGCTGCAGTCCTGGAACCTGGTGCGCCCCGGCAGCCAGCGCTTCGTCGGGCTGGAGAACTACGCGACGGTGTTCACCGACTCGCAGTTCCGCGGCGTCGCGCTGAACTCGATCCTGCTCACCCTGGGCGCGGTCGCGATCGCGATGGTGCTCGGGCTGCTGATCGCGCTGCTGCTCAACCGCGCGTTCCTCGGCCGCGGCATCGTCCGGACGCTGATCATCACGCCGTTCCTGATCACTCCCGTCGCCGGTGCGCTGATGTGGAAGTCGGTGCTGTTCGACCCCACCTACGGCCTGGTGAACTTCCTGCTCTCGCCGTTCGGCGCCGGGCAGACCGACTGGGTGTCCACCTTCCCGCGGGCCGCGGTGATCATCGCGCTGGTGTGGCAGTGGACGCCGTTCATGATGCTGCTGATCCTCGCCGGGCTCGGCTCCCAGCCGCAGGAGGTCCTCGAGGCCGCCCGGATGGACGGGGCGACCGGGTTCGCGGTGTTCCGCGAGGTGACGCTGCCGCACCTGCAGCGGTTCATCGAGCTCGGTGTCGTGCTCGGCGCCATCTACCTGGTCAACACGTTCGACACGATCTACATGATGACCCAGGGCGGTCCGGGTACGGCGTCGGCGAACCTGCCGTTCTACATCTACCAGCGGGCGTTCCTGGGCTTCGACATCGGCGAGTCCGCCGCGATGGGCGTGGTCACCGTGGTGGCGACGATCATCGTCGCCACCCTGGCGCTGCGCCTGATCTTCCGCAGCTTCTCCGCCGCCGAGGAGGCGTGATGACCGCAGTCGCCGAACGGACCTCCACCCCCGCGACGACGCCGCGGAAGGCGCCGCGCGGGGCCGGGCCGCTGCTGAGCGTGCTGGCCTGGATCGTCGGGCTCGGGTTCTTCTTCCCCGTGCTGTGGATGGTGATGACCGCCTTCAAGACCGAGGCGCAGGCCGTCACGATCCCGCCGACGGTGTTCTTCGTCCCCACGTTCGACAACTTCGCCGAGGTGTTCGGCGGCGGGGTCGGGCCCTACCTGCTCAACTCGCTGTTCGCGACGGTCGCCTCGACGGTCCTGGTGCTCCTGCTGGGCACCCCGGCCGCGTTCGCGCTGTCGCTGCGGCCGGTGCGCAAGACCCAGGACGTGCTGTTCTTCTTCATCTCGACCAAGATGCTGCCGGTCGTCGCGGCGATCGTGCCGATCTACGTCGTCGTGAACTACCTGGGTGCCCTGGACAACATCTGGACGCTCGTCGTGCTCTACACGGCGATGAACCTGCCGATCGCGGTGTGGATGATGCGGTCGTTCTTCCTGGAGGTCCCCAAGGAGCTCCTGGAGGCCGCGAGCATGGACGGGGCGTCGCTGTGGCGCTCGCTGCGCGAGGTCGTGCTGCCGATCATCTCGCCCGGCATGGCCGCCACCGCGCTGATCTGCATGATCTTCGCCTGGAACGAGTTCTTCTTCGCGGTGAACCTGACCGCCTCGCGGGCCGCGACCGTGCCCGTGTACCTCGTCGGGTTCATCACCTCCGAGGGCCTGTACTTCGCCAGCCTCTGCGCGGCGGCCACCGTGGCCGCGCTGCCGGTCGTCATCGCCGGCTGGATCGCCCAGAACAAGCTGGTCCAGGGCCTGTCCTTCGGGGCCGTCAAGTGATCGTGTTCGTGACCAGGATGGGAGCCCGCCGTGGCTGACGTGGTGTTCGACCAGGCATCTCGGATCTACACCCCCGGAGCCAAGCCGGCCGTCGACCGGCTGGACCTGACGATCGAGGACGGCGAGTTCGTCGTGCTCGTCGGGCCGTCCGGATCGGGCAAGTCGACGGCGCTGCGGATGCTCGCGGGCCTCGAGGAGATCGACGGCGGCTCGATCCGGATCGACGGCGAGAACATGGTCGGGGTCCCCTCCCGGGACCGGGACATCGCCATGGTGTTCCAGAACTACGCGCTCTACCCGAACAAGACCGTCGGGGAGAACATGGCGTTCCCGCTGAAGATGGCCGGGATCGACAAGGCCGAGCGCGCGGTCAAGGTCAAGGAGGCCGCCGAGATCCTCGGCCTGACCGACTACCTCGACCGCAAGCCGCGCGCCCTGTCCGGCGGCCAGCGCCAGCGCGTCGCGATGGGCCGGGCGATCGTGCGCGAGCCGCGGGTCTTCCTGATGGACGAGCCGCTGTCGAACCTCGACGCGAAGATGCGGGTGCAGACCCGCACCGAGATCGCGGCGCTGCAGCGACGTCTGGGCGTCACCACCGTCTACGTCACCCACGACCAGGTCGAGGCCATGACGATGGGCGACCGCGTCGCGCTGCTCGCCGACGGGAAGCTGCAGCAGTTCGCCAGCCCGGCCGACCTGTACGACCGGCCGCAGAACGCGTTCGTCGCCGGGTTCATCGGTTCGCCGGCGATGAACCTGTTCACCGCGAAGGTGACCGAGCGCGGGGTGACCCTCGCCGGGCGGGAGGTCGCGCTGCCCCAGGACGTCCGGTCGACGATCGGGGCGCACCAGCTCACCGAGGTGACCCTGGGCATCCGTCCCGAGCAGTGGACGGTCTCCCCCGACGGCGGCGAGGGCATCCCGGCCCGGGTCGACGTCGTCGAGGAGCTCGGGTCGGACGCCTACCTCTACGGCACCCTGGCCGAGTCCTCCGGTGACCTGTCGGCGACGGCGTCGCTGACCGGCTCGCGCGACGACGCCGTCGTCGTGCGGACCGCGGGGCGTACCGGGGCGCGGCGCGGGGACCGGGTCGCACTGACGCCGTCGACCGAGGGGCTGCACCTGTTCCACCCGGAGAGCGGCGACCGGCTCTGAGCGGGTCCGCCCGGCGACGCGAGGGGGTCGCCGGGCGGGCGGGCCCGGACGCGACGCGGCGAGCTGCCGAGGGGGTCGCCGGGCGGGTCAGCCCGGATGCGACGCGGCGAGCTGTCCGCAGGCCGCGTCGATCTCCTGGCCGCGGGTGTCGCGGACGGTGCAGGCGACGCCGGCCGCGCGCACCCGGCGCACGAACTCCTCCTCGACGGGCTTCGGCGACGCGTCCCACTCGCTGCCCGGCGTCGGGTTCAGCGGGATGAGGTTGACGTGCACCCGGGACGTGCCGATGTGCTGCCGCAGGACCTTCGCCAGCATGTCGGCGCGCCACGGCTGGTCGTTCACGTCGCGGATCAGCGCGTACTCGATGGAGACGCGGCGGCCGGTCGTGGTGGCGTAGCGCCGGCCCGCGTCGAGGACCTCGGCCACCTTCCACCGGTTGTTGACCGGTACGAGGGTGTCGCGCAGCTCGTCGTCCGGGCAGTGCAGCGAGATGGCCAGGGTGACCGGGATCCCCTCCTCGCGGAGCCGGTCGATCGCCGGGACGAGCCCGACGGTGGACACGGTGACCCCGCGCGCGGAGATGCCCAGCCCGTCCGGGGCCGGCTCGGTGATCCGGCGGACGGCGGCGACGACCCGCTTGTAGTTGGCGAGCGGCTCGCCCATCCCCATGAACACGACGTTCGACAGCCGGGTCGGCTCGTCCAGCACGCCGTCGCGGGCCTGGGCGGCGGCGCGGCGGACCTGGTCGACGATCTCGGCGGTCGACAGGTTGCGCTGCAGGCCGCCCTGGCCGGTGGCGCAGAACGGGCACGCCATCCCGCAGCCGGCCTGGCTGGAGATGCAGACCGTCGCCCGGTCCGGGTAGCGCATCAGCACGCTCTCGGCGAGCACGCCGTCGTGGCCGCGCCACAGCGTCTTGCGGGTGGCGCCGCCGTCGCAGGCCTTCTCGGTCAGCGGCGTGACCAGCGGCGGGAGCAGCGGGCGCAGCTTCTCCCGGACGTCACCGCCGAGGTCGCTCATGGTGTCGAGGTCGTCGGTGAGACGACCGAACCAGTGGCGGGCCAACTGGTCGAGGCGGAACCGCGGTACGCCGAGCTCCTGCGCGACGGCGGCACGGTCGGCCGGGTCGACGTCGGCGAGGTGGCGGGGCGGAGTACCGCGGCGGGGTGCGTCGAAGACGAGCGGGAGGCTGGACATGGCACCTCCAGTGTGCCAGCCCGGCCGCGGGTCAGCGGATCCCGGGGATCCGCACGTTGTAGCGCCGGGACAGGTCCTCCAGGATCCCGAGCCTGCGCGCGGCCGCGACCCACAGCACGATCCCGGCGCAGAGCCCGGTCACCGGCACCGCGGACCCGGTCCCCTGGCCCTGGTAGGTCAGGGCCAGGAAGGCGCCGAACGCGGCGATGAGCAGCACCAGGCCGCCGGTCGCGACGAGGCTGCGCTCCTCCAGCACGGTGGACGCCTGGATCAGCAGCACCCCGACGAGGGCGGCGGACAGGGCGGTGGCCAGCTCGCCGTAGTCGACCAGGGACAGCAGCGACGGAAGCAGCACGACCCCGGCGACGCCGATCACGACCAGCCGCTGCATCCGCCGCTTCCGCTCGGGGTGCAGGGTCACCGCCATTGCGGCGTTGCGCCGGCGCACGATCCACAGGTACGCGGTCAGGAAGATCCCGAGCGCGACGAGGACGGTGGCGAACCCGTTCCCGAGGCCGCCCGCACCGACCACCCAGGCCAGCAGGCCCAGGACGATCTCCAGGCTCGGCACGGGAACGCCCAGCGACGGCTGGCGCATCGTGTACGGCATGCATCCACGGTAGCGAGAGCGGCCCGGGACACGGCGCAGGTGTGGCGGAACGACACACCCGTCCTACCTCGAACCGGACATCATGGGAGGCTCGTCACGTGCCCCGGGTCCCCGAGCCCCGGGCCGCCACCACCACACCGCCGGGCCCGCCCGGCCTCCCCCA
This sequence comes from Pseudonocardia sp. 2-7, assembly GCF_056341085.1. Lineage (NCBI taxonomy): Bacteria > Bacillati > Actinomycetota > Actinomycetes > Pseudonocardiales > Pseudonocardiaceae > Pseudonocardia > Pseudonocardia sp. 2-7. Next base: position 1,536,214 of record NZ_CP094507.1, on the reverse strand, counting down.
GGAGAGCCATGACCCTCCCCACGACGTCCTCCACCGAGCCCGACCCCGCCCCGCGCGCCGGAGGGCCTGCCCTCGGCCGCCGCGCGATGATCGCCGGTGCCGGCGTGGCCGCGATCGGCGCGGTCGCCGCCTGCGGTGGCGGCGGTTCCAGCACCACCGCAGGCGGCGGGCAGGCCCAGACCGGGGACGCCCCGGAGGGCTCCCCCGGCACCGTCCTCGGCCCGGCGTCCGCGGTGCCGGTCGGCGGCGGCGCGATCTACGCCGACGCGCAGGTCGTCGTGACCCAGCCGCAGCAGGGGACGTTCACCGGCCTGTCCGCGATCTGCCCGCACCAGGGCTGCACCGTCAGCCAGGTCACCGACGGCCAGATCGTCTGCCCGTGCCACAACAGCCGCTTCTCCCTCGACGGCGCCGTCGTCGACGGGCCGGCCCAGCGGCCGCTCGACCCGCGGCAGGTCACCGTCGCGGACGGGTCGATCACCCTGGCCTGAGGCCGCTCCCGGCGCCGCGGGCTCAGGACGGCAGGACGAGGCCGTCGGCGCGGCGCCGGGTGTGGAGCCGGTAGCCCACGCGCACGGTGCGGTCGGCGACGTCGTCGATCGCCCGGCGCGCGGTCCGGGCGGAGAACTCGATGCGCAGGACCTCCTCCAGGTCCGCGCGGGTGTCGAACCGCCAGGTCGAGACGACCCGGCGCAGCGCGAAGCCGTGGGCGGCGAAGAACCGGTCGACCGCGGGCGGGTCGTAGCGGGGCAGGTCGGCACGCAGCCACGTCCCGTACGGCCGCACCGTGAAGTCCAGGTCGACGACGGCGAGCACCCCGCCCGGGCGCAGTACCCGCTCGGCCTCGGCGAGCCCCGGTTCACAGCCCGGCCCGAAGAAGTACGCGGTGCGGGCGTGGACCAGGTCCGCGCAGGCATCGGGCAGCGGGAGCCGCTCGGCGCCCGCGGCGTGCACGGTGATGCGGTCGTCTCCGGCCACGCGCCGTCGTGCCCGTTCGACCAGCGGCGGGTGCGGCTCGACACCGGTGACGGTGGCGGCCTGCTCGGCGAAGCGCGGCAGGTGGAAGCCGTCCCCGCAGCCGACGTCGACGACGTCGGCCCCCGCCCAGCCGCCGGTCTCGGCCCACAGCGCGGCCCAGAGCTCGCCGTCGGCGTCCTGGGCGCGGTTCTCGGTCTCGTAGACCTCGGGCCAGTTCCAGATGTTCGGGCTGGGGATGGCCGGGCCGGGCTTCGGCTGACCGCCGAACCCCTGGTAGGTGCGCTTCACGCGATCGGGACGACGATCCCGAGGATCGCCCAGGCGACGAACGCGGTCGGCAGCAGCGAGTCCAGACGGTCCATCAGACCGCCGTGCCCGGGCAGCAGGTTGCCCATGTCCTTGACGCCGATGTCGCGCTTCACCAGCGACTCGACCAGGTCGCCCAGGGTGGCCGTCGCGACGAGCAGTGCACCGACGAGCGGCCCCCAGTACCAGGGCGCGTCCAGCATCAGACCGATGCAGAGCGAGCCCGCGGCCATCCCGGCGACCAGCGAACCGGCGAAGCCCTCCCAGGACTTCTTCGGGCTGATCGTGGGGGCCATCGGGTGCCGGCCCGCGACGACGCCCGCCGCGTACCCGCCGACGTCGGAGGCGACCACGCAGAGCAGGAAGGTCAGGACCCGGCCCACGCCGTCCGGGGCGACGGTCAGCTGCACGGCGAAGGCCACGAGCAGCGGGACGTAGACCGCGACGAACAGCGAGGCGCTGATGTCGCGCACGAAGTGCGCGGCGCCGGTCCGCATCCGCCACAGCAGGCAGCCCAGCACCGTCGCGGCGAGGGCGACCGCGGCCCCGTAGAGGCCGAACGGCCAGGACAGCCAGACGACGGCCTGGCCGCCGACCAGCAGCACCGGCAGCGAGACCCGGATGTCGGCACCCCGGCGCAGCGCGCCCGCGAGCTCCCAGGTACCCACCGCGGTGACGCAGGCGAGCACCAGGACGAAGCCCTGACGCTGGATCAGCAGGCTCAGCAGGATGATGACGCCGAGCCCGACGCCGACCGCGATCGCCGCGACGAGGTTGCGGCCCAGCCGGGACCGCTTGTACCCCTTCTGCCCCCGGACGGGCTTCGGCACATCCGGAGTCGCCGACACGCCGGCCGGCCCGTCACCGGGGAGGTCGGAGGTCACGGGGACGGCGGCGTCGAAGGAGGAGGGCACCGGGCTCAGACCTCGAGGAGCTCGGATTCCTTGTTCTTGACCAGCTCGTCGATCTGCGCGACGTAGCGGTCCGTGACGCCCTGCAGCTCCTTCTCGGCGCGGGCGACCTCGTCCTCGCCGGCCTCACCGTCACGCTGGATGCGGTGCAGCTCGTCCATCGCCTTGCGGCGCAGGCCGCGGAGCACGACACGCGCGTCCTCGCCCTTGCCGCGGGCGACCTTGACCATGTCCCGGCGCCGCTCCTCGGAGAGCTGCGGGATGATCACGCGGATGATCTGCCCGTCGTTGGACGGGTTGACCCCGAGGTCCGAGTCGGCGATGGCCTTCTCGAGCTGCTTGAGCTGGCTGGCGTCGTAGGGCTTGATGACCGCCATCCGCGCCTCGGGGATCGACACCGAGGCGAGCTGGTTCAGCGGGGTCCACGCGCCGTAGTAGTCCACGACGATCCGGGAGAACATGTTCGGAGTGGCCCGGCCGGTACGCACCGACGCCAGATCGTCACGGGCGACCGTGACGGCCTTCTCCATCTTCTCCTCGACGTCGAAGAGGGTTTCCTCGATCACGGTTGCATCCCCCGGCCTGGTCGTACTCGCTGGCGGTCACGATCCTCTCACCCTCCGCCCGGGCGGTGCGCGGAGCACCACCCGGGCGGGGGTGGGAAGGATCAGTTCTGGCCGACCTCGAAGCGCACGAAGTCGGTGATGGTCAGACCCGCCTCGTCGGCGACGGCCTTGACCGACTTCTTCGGGTCGACGACGGAGGCCTGCTCCAGGAGCACGACGTCCTTGTAGTAGCCGTTGACCCGGCCCTCGACGATGCGGGGCAGGACCTGCTCGGGCTTGCCCTCCTCGCGGGCGGTCGCCTCCGCGATCTTCTTCTCGTTCTCGACGATCTCGGCGGGGACCTGCTCACGGGTCAGGTACTCCGGCCGGGCCGCCGCGACCTGCATCGCGAGACCGCGGGCGGCCTCGGCGTCGCCGCCGTCGTAGGCGAGCAGGACACCGATCTGCGGGGGCAGGTCGGTGGCGCGCTTGTGCAAGTAGACGGCAGCCTGGCCGTCGACCCGGGCGTAGCGCTTCAGCTCGAACTTCTCGCCGATGCGGGCGGACAGGGCCTGCACGGCCTCGCCCACGGTGCCGTCCTCGAGCTTGGTCTCGCGCAGGGCGTCGAGGTCGGCCGGCTTCTCGGCGACCGCGGTGGCCAGGATCTTCTCGGCCAGCGCGATGAAGTCGTCGGACTTCGCGACGAAGTCGGTCTCGCAGTCCAGCTCGACCAGGGTGCCGCCGTCGGCGACGACCAGGCCGTTGGCGGTGGCGCGCTCGGCGCGCTTGCCCACGTCCTTCGCGCCCTTGATGCGGAGGAGCTCGACGGCCTTGTCGAAGTCGCCCTCGGACTCCTCGAGCGCCTTCTTGCAGTCCATCATCCCGGAGCCGGTGAGCTCACGGAGCCGCTTGACGTCGGCGGCGGTGTAGTTCGCCATCGGGTGTCTCTCGTCCTCTGGGTCGTGACGGGAATGGATCACCGGGTCGCGTCCGGCGGGCCCACGGTGCGTGGGCCCGCCGGACGCGCGCACTCAGTTCTGGGTGCCGTTGCTGGTGGAGGCGGGGGCGGCCGCGGCCGCCGCACCGTCGCCACCGGCGGCGGAGAGGCTGGCACCGTCGGAGCCGACCTCGTTGCCCGCCAGGACGTCCTGCTCCCACTCGGCGAGCGGCTGCTCGGCGGCGGCCTCGCCACCCTCGCCCCGGCGCTGGCCACGGGAGACCAGACCGTCGGCGGCGGCCTTGGCGATGACCTTGGTCAGCAGCGCGGCCGAGCGGATCGCGTCGTCGTTGCCCGGGATCGGGAAGTCGACCTCGTCCGGGTCGCAGTTCGTGTCCAGGATGGAGACGACCGGGATCTTGAGCTTCCGGGCCTCGCCGACGGCGATGTGCTCCTTCTTGGTGTCCACGATCCAGACGGCGGACGGGACCTTGGACATGTCGCGAATACCGCCGAGGGTCTTCTCGAGCTTGTCCTTCTCACGGGTCAGCGTGAGGATCTCGCGCTTCGAGCGGCCCTCGAAGCCACCGTTCTGCTCCATCGCCTCGAGCTCCTTGAGGCGCTGCAGGCGACGGTGGACGGTCTGGAAGTTGGTGAGCATGCCGCCCAGCCAGCGCTGGTTGACGTACGGCATGTTGACCCGGGCCGCCTCCTCGGCGATGACCTCCTGGGCCTGCTTCTTGGTGCCGACGAACATGATCGTCCCGCCGTGCGCGACGGTCTCGCGCACGAACTCGTAGGCGCGGTCGATGTACGACAGCGTCTGCTGGAGGTCGATGATGTAGATGCCGTTGCGCTCGGTGAGGATGTAGCGCTTCATCTTCGGGTTCCAGCGACGGGTCTGGTGCCCGAAGTGCACGCCGCTGTCGAGCAGCTGCTTCATGGTGACGACGGCCATGGCCTGCGATCACCTCTCGGTCGGGCGCGGCGGATGCCGCGCAGGCGGTTCGTGGGCCCACCGGTCGGCGGACCACCCTGGCGCCCGCGGCGGAGCCGGACCCGCTCCCCCTGGTCACACGTGAGCGTGACGTCGGGATCGCAGGACCGCCCGGCCTCCGCTCCCGACGCCGTACCCTGGGGGGACGGCGCAACGGGCGAGCGGGCGCGCGAAGTCACCACGACGGACGTGGTGCGGGCTCCAGTGTACGCCGGGGCCTCCGGGCCGATCGCGGCGGAGCCCGGTTCCGGCGGCGGCAGTCCACAACCGGCCGGTACGTCCCCAGGACGACGATCCACCCCGGCGACGAGCGGTCGTCGTCGCAGGCTGGACGGGTGCCTCTCCCCTCGCCGTCCGCTCCCCCGCCCCGGGACCCGCGTCACGCGTCCCTCCCCGGATGGCGGACCGGGCTACGGGCGGGGGCGGTGCTGCTCGCCGTGGTCGTGACCGGAGCGGCGCTCGTGCCGCCGGGGGCGGCGGTCGCCGCACCGGCGGTCCCTTCACCGGTGGTCCCGGCACCGGCGGTCCCTTCACCGGTGGTCGCGGCACCGGCGGTCGCAGCAGCGGCGGTCACCGCGCCGGCGGTCGCGGCGTCGGGGACCGCCGTCCCGGCTCCGGGGCCACCTCCCGGGGCCGACGGCGTCCCGCCCCCGCCCGGCGCCGGGCCCACTCCGGGCGGGCCCCCGGACGGAGCGGGCCCGGCGCCCGCGCCGCCGCGGCCGCCCGGAGCGGGGATCCCGGCCCCGGGGGCGGACTACGCCTGGCCGCTGCTCCCGCCCCCGTCGGTCACCGCGGTGTTCCGCAAGCCCGCGTTCCGCTACGGCCGCGGGCACCGCGGCGCCGACCTCGGTGGCTCCCCCGGGCAGGCGGTGCTCGTCGCACGGGAGGGGGTAGTGGTGTTCGCCGGGCGGATCGCCGGGCGCGGCGTCGTCTCCGTCGACCACCCCGACGGGCTGCGGAGCACCTACGAGCCGGTGACCGCCGTCGTCGTCGCCGGGGCGCGGCTCGCCGGGGGCGACCCGGTGGGGACGCTGGAACCCGGGCACATCGGGTGCCCGGTCGCGGCCTGCCTGCACTGGGGCGTGCGCCGGGAGCGGCTCGACCACCTGGACCCACTGGTGCTGCTGCGGCCTCCCCGGGTGCGGCTGCTCCCCTGGGAGGGGGCGCCGGAACCCGCGGAGGACGCTCCGGGCCGGGTCAGCCCGCCAGCGCCGGCCGCATCGACGCCCGCAGCCGGGTGATCACCCGGGCGTGCAGCTGGCAGACCCGGGACTCGGTGACCCCGAGGACCCCGCCGATCTCGGCCAGCGTCCGGTTCTCGACGTAGTAGAGATGCAGGACCAGCCGGTCCCGCTCCCCCAGCAGCCCGATCGCGGCACGCAGCTCCGCCCCGGTCTCCCTCCGGACCGCCGCGGTCACCGGGTCCACCGAGTCGTCGGCCGGGAGCGTCGACAGCGGCGAGCCCGCCGGGCCGACCGCGCCGAGGTCCTCGGCGCTGACCAGGTACATCGGCCGCCGGGCCTGACGGAGGTCGCGCACCGCGACGCCCAGCTCCGCGGCCAGCTCGCCGTCGGTCGCGGGGCGCCCGGCGCGGAACTGCACCGCCTCACGGGCCCGTTCGACCTCGCGGCTGCGCGCCCGCACGGTGCGGGGCACCCAGTCCTGGGCACGCAGCTCGTCGAGCATGGCGCCCCGGACCCGCTGGGCCGCGTAGGCCTCGAAGCGGATCCCGCGGGCGGGGTCGAACCGGTCGACGGCCTCCATCAGGCCGAACGTCCCGGACTGCAGCAGGTCGGCGAGCTCGATCGACGACGGCAGCCGCACCGCCAGCTTCGTCCCCACACCGCGCACGAGCGGGGCGTGGTGCTCGACCAGGCCTCGTCGCGCGGCGGCGCCGCGGGTGGCGAGGAACTCGCGCCACAGCGGCACGACGGCCGGCTCGACGGTCTCGTTCAGGTGACCCGGTGCGGCGTCGGGCGTGTCGCGGGGCGCCCGGCCCGTCGCCGGGACGAGGGCGATGCACGCGGGGGCCGCGCCCGCCGGCGGTCGTCCGGTGGTGGCGTCGAGGGGGCCGCGGCGCGGGTGCCCGGGTGGGTCGGGGACCGGTCCGAGGACGGCCGCGCGGGGCATGTCGGCCCCCGCGGCCCTCCGGTCGAGGGCCGTGGCCAGGGCGGTGGGGAACGCGTCGGGACGGCGGGGCGTCGTGGGGGACGCCTCAGGCCCGAGGGTGCGCCTGGTCATGAACCACCTTCAACCGGTCGACGGTCACATGCGTGTAGAGCTGTGTCGTCGACAGCGTAGCGTGACCGAGTAACTCCTGTACGTAACGAAGGTCGGCTCCGCCCTCGAGCAGATGGGTCGCCGCGGCGTGCCGCAGACCGTGCGGTCCGACGTCGGGGACGCCCGGTACCGACCGGATCGCGCGGTGCACGACGGTCCGGGCGACGCGCGGGTCCAGCCGCCCGCCCCGCACGCCCAGCAGCAGCGCCGGCGGCGACGACGGGGTCGCCAGCGCCGGTCGGCCGTGGTCGAGCCAGCGGCGCAGGGCGCGCGCGGCGGGCACCCCGAACACGACGGTCCGTTCCCGGTCGCCCTTGCCCCGGACCCGCAGCGTACGGGCGGACTCGTCGACCGCCCCGACGTCCAGCCCGCACAGCTCCGCGACCCGGATCCCGGTCGCGTAGAGCAGTTCGAGGACCAGCAGGTCGCGCAGCGCCTCCGGGGCGTCCTCGGCCGCGCCGGAGGTCACGGCGGCCAGCACCGCCGCGGTTTCCGCCGCGGCAGGCACCTCCGGCAGGACGGTGCCCGCGCGCGGCGACCCGAGCCGGGCGGCCGGGTCGTGGTCGAGCCGCCCGGTGCGCACCGCCCAGGCGCAGAACGTGCGGGCCGCGGCGGTGCGCCGGGCGACGGTGGCCCGCCCGGCGCCTGCGGCGTGCGTCGCGCCGAGCCGCCGACGCAGGTGGTCCAGGTCGAGCGCACCGAGGCCGGGGAGCCCGCGGAGCAGGTCGGTGAGGTCCGAGCGGTAGCCGCGGACGGTGTGCGGCGAACGGTTCCGCTCGTGACTCAGGTGCCCGGTGAACTCCTCGACGGCGGTGGCGACGTCCGGCGCGAGCCCGTCACCGGCGGCGGCCCCGTCGCTGCCCGCCGGCCCGGCGCTCCCTGCGGACCCGGCGCCCGCGGCACGGGCGCCCGCCGGGCCCACGGCCGGCCCGTCGACCGCGCCGGGGACCGGCTCGGTGGCCGCGGGACCGGACGACCCCGCGGGACCGGAGGACTCTGTGCGCGCCATGCCCGGACGGTCCGCCGCCGCGGGGCCCCGGTCAAGGACCCGCGCGGCGTGCCGGACGCTGCCACAGCCCCTGGTGGTACTCGGCGAGCCCACGGTCCTCCAGTTCGGTCAGCGCCGCGCGCAGCTCGTCGGGTCCGACGCCCGCTGCCTCCCCGATCCGTCCCGGCGGCCACGCGGCCCGGGCGGGCAGCGCGTCGTGGACCGCCAGCACCCGCGGGTCGAGCCCGTCGGTCGGGCGGGACTCCCCCTGCGGCGGCAGGGCGAGGTCCACACCCAGCCGGCCGACGACCTCCAGGACGTCCTCGGGACGTCCGACGAGACCCGCCTGGTGGGAGCGGACCAGCTCGTGGCAGCCGACCGACATCCCCGAGGTCACCGGGCCCGGCACCGCCATCAGCGGGCGCCCGAGCGCGGTCGCGTCGGCGGCGGTGCGCTTCGTCCCGCTGCGTGCCCCGGCCTCGACGACCAGGGTCCCGACACCGAGTGCGGCCAGCAGCCGGTTGCGGACGAGGAACCGCAGCCGCCCGGGGATCGTGCCGGGCGGGTACTCGGTGAGCACCAGTCCGGTCGCGGCGATCCGCTCCAGGAGACCGGTGTGCGCGGCCGGGTAGACGCGGTCCGGGCCGCAGGCCAGCACCGCGACCGTCGCGCCGTCGACGGCGAGCGCTCCGCGGTGCGCGGCGGCGTCGATCCCGAACGCGGCGCCGGAGAGGACCGCGACGCCGCGCCGGGCCAGCGTCGCGGAGAAGTCCGCGGCCACGTTCAGCCCGTACGGGGTCGCGGCACGCGACCCGACGACGGTGACCGACCGGTCGGCGAGCGTCGCGATCTCCCCCGGCCCGCGGGCCCACAGCGCGATCGGGGGCGCGAGGTCGGCCCGCGGGGCCTCGGCGAACGACCGGAACGGCCACGACGGCCAGCCCCGGTCCTCCGGCACGAGCAGCCGGGCCCCGGCTGCCGCGGCCGCCTCCAGGTCGGCCTCGGAGCGGTCGGTACCCCGCCGGGCCGCCGCGGCGCGCAGCAGCTCGTCGGGGACGGCACCGCGACGCAGCCGGTCGGCCGCCTCGACCGGCCCGTACCGGTCGACCAGGGCGACGAGGTGCCGGTTCGGGGGTTCGACGCAGCGCAGCAGGTAGGCGCGGGCCTGCAGGACCTCCTCGGGCACCGTGCCGGCGTCGGTACCCGGGCGGACGGCCGGGACCGGGGCGCTCACGCGGCACCCCGCTCGCGGAAGTACAGCGCCGCGTCGACCAGGCCGCGGTCGGGCCGTTCGGCCCCGGCGAGGTCGCTGAGCGTCCACGCGACCCGCAGCGCGCGGTCCGCGCCGCGGGCACTGAGGTCCCCGGCCCGCAGCCGGGCCTCCAGCGGTGCGATCACCCGGGCGGGCAGTGGGAAGCGGTTCCGCAGGGCGGGGCCGGGCACCTCGGCGTTGCACCGCCACCCGTGCTCCGACCAGCGCGCGACGGCGGCGGCGCGGGCGTCGAGCACCCGGCGGCGGACGGTCGCGGTGTCCTCGCCCCGCTTCTCGGTCACCCGCAGCGCGGTCACCGGCTCCATCGCCACCCGCAGGTCGACCCGGTCGAGCAGCGGGCCGGACAGCCGGGACATGTAGCGGCGGCGGACGTCGGGGCGGCAGGTGCAGTCGCGGTCGATCGGCGGTGCGCACGGGCACGGGTTCGCCGCGAGCACGAGCTGGAACCGGGCCGGGTAGCGCACGGTGCCGTCGGCGCGGGACAGCCGGACCTCGCCCTCCTCCAGAGGAGTGCGCAGCCCGTCGAGGACCGAGGCCGGCCAGTGCGGGCACTCGTCGAGGAAGAGCACACCGCGGTGGGCCAGCGACACCGCACCGGGCCGGGCGACGCCGCTGCCCCCGCCGAGCAGCGCCGCGGTCGACGCCGAGTGGTGCGGCGCCACGAACGGCGCGCACGTACTGAGCGCCCCGCTGTCGCCGAGCCGGCCGGCCACCGAGCGGATCGCGGCGAGCTGCAGCGCCTCGGCGCGATCGAGCTCGGGCAGCAGCCCCACCACGCGCTGGGCCAGCATCGTCTTGCCGGTGCCGGGTGGGCCGACCATCAGCAGGTGGTGCCCGCCGGCGGCGGCGATCTCCAGGGCGCGCCGGGCGTCGTGCTGGCCGAGCACGTCGGCCAGCTCGGGTGCCGCGACGGCCGGGGCCTCCTCCTGCCCGCCGTCGTGCCGGTGCAGCAGCCGGTTGCCCGACGCCCAGTCCAGGACGTCGCCGAGGCTGTCGGCACCGAACGCCTCGATCCCGTCGACCAGCGCGGCCTCGGCGAGCGCGGCTCGGGGCACGACGGCGCGGACCATCCCGGCGTCGCGCGCGGCGAGCAGACAGGGCAGCACGCCGAGCACCGGCCGCAGCCTGCCGTCGAGGGCGAGCTCGCCGAGCAGCGCGGTGCCGCGCAGCCGGTCGGGCGGCACCGCGTCCGCGGCGACGAGGACGCCCAGCGCCAGGGCGAGGTCGAACCGGCTGCCGGTCTTGCGCAGGGTCGCCGGGGAGAGGGCGAGCACGATCCGCTCGTTGGGCCAGGTGCGGCCGGAGTGCACGATCGCGGACCGGACCCGGTCCTTGGACTCGTTGAGGGCGGCGTCGGGCAGGCCCACGAGGTGCACGCCGGGCATCCCGCCGCCGATGACCGCCTCGATCTCGACGGGGACGCCGTCGACGCCGTGCAGCGCCACCGACCAGATCCGTGCCGGGGGCCGCATCAGAACGCCGCCGGGTAGTGGGTGAGCGTGACCGGCCGGCCGGGCCGGATCAGGACCGCCACGACGTCGAACCTGATCTCCACCCAGCTCACCCGGTGGGCGGCCATGAACGCCTTCGCCAGCAACCGGATCCGGCGTGTCTTGCGGCGGGTCACCGCCTCGGCGGGCTCGCCGTAGCGGAGCCCGGAACGGGTCTTGACCTCGCAGAACACCAGCCGTTGCTGCGGGTCGACCGCGACGATGTCGATCTCGCCGTGCGTGCACCGCCAGTTGCGGCTGAGCACGACCATCCCGTGTGCCCGCTCGAGGTACTCGGCGGCGGTGTCCTCACCGCGGCGGCCGAGCTCGTCCTTCGCTGCCATGGGTCCACGATCGGGCCGGACGGGCCCGTCGCGGGGGTGGATCGGCAGGCTGTGGACGGATCCGCCGGTTGGGGACGGGCACCGCCGGCCGCGCCGCCGGGGCGGCGGAACCGTCGGTGGGGTCTGCTACGCGCTCAGCCCGGGAACTGGTCGTCGTCGGGGAGCCGCAGGTCAGGGGTGTCGAGCTCCTCGATGTTGACGTCCTTGAACGTCACCACCCGCACGTTCTTGACGAACCGCGCCGGGCGGTACATGTCCCACACCCACGCGTCGGACATGCGGACCTCGAAGTAGACCTCGCCGTCGGCGTTGCGCGGGGCGACGTCGACGGAGTTGGCCAGGTAGAACCGACGCTCCGTCTCCACGACGTAGGAGAACTGGGCGACGATGTCGCGGTACTCCTTGTAGAGCGTGAGCTCCATCTCGGTCTCGTACTTCTCGAGATCCTCGGCGCTCACCGGCCCGCTCCTCCTGTGACGATCTCCAACGGCTCCCACGCCCCGACCGTGTCCTCCGGGTCTCCGGGGTCGGGTTCCTGCTCGGGGAGCGCCCCATTGTGGACCAGCCCCGCCGGGACCTCGCGCCCGGCCACCGCGGCGACGTTCGCGAAGGAGAACCGGTGCTCCGGGCAGGGCCCGTGTGCGCGCAGCGCGGCCTCGTGGTCCGGCGTGCTGTAGCCCTTGTGCACGGCGAAGCCGTAGCGGTCGTGCTCGGCGTCGAGCGCGGTCATGATGCGATCCCGGGTGACCTTGGCCAGCACCGACGCCGCCGCGATGCAGGCCGCCACCCGGTCCCCCTTCGGCACGGCGAGGGCGGGGCGGCCGAAGCCGCGGACCGGGAAGCCGTCGGTCAGGACGTAGCCGGGCGGGACCGCGCTCAGCGCGGCCACCGCGCGACGCATGCCCTCGATGTTGGCCACGTGCACCCCACGGCGGTCGACCTCGGCCGCCGGGATCACGACGACGGCGTGGTCCAGCGCCCGGGCGCGGATGCGGTCGTACCAGTGGTCGCGGGCGGCCGGGGTCAGCAGCTTGGAGTCGGTCAACCCGTCGAGGGCCTTCGCGTCCGCGGGCCGCAGCACCGCCGCGGCGACGACCAGCGGTCCGGCACTCGCACCGCGACCGGCCTCGTCGACGCCGGCGACCGGGCCGAGCCCGTGGCGCTGCAGGACCGTCTGCAGGGTCCAGGTGCCGCCGTCGCGGACGACGGCACGCGGCGGACGCAGCCCGTCGGGCAGGACCCGTACGGGCCGTCGGCGGGCGCGCGGCCGTCCGGTGGGACGGGCGCGGCTGGGCGGAACCGGCACGGTGCTCCCGGTCAGGCTCTCCGGCGCCACCCGTGCGGGGGGCGCGTCGCGGGCAGGAACCGCTCGGCCTCGGCCCGGGCGAGCAGAGCGCGTCGCCGGCCGGCCGCGAGCGGCAGGGTCCCCAGGATGCCCAGCGCCAGCGGCAGCCCGGCGGGCAGCCCCGGGAGGCCGGCCGCCTCGGCGGTGGTCTGCGGGTCGACCGCGCTGACCCAGCCGAACCGGTCGAAGGGCAGCACGATCAGCCGGACCTTGCCGATGATGTTGGCCTCGGGGATGGGGCCGTGCCCGGCCGCCCGGGAGTCCGCGGAGTTGTTCCGCGAGTCGCCCATCATCCAGTACTGGCCCTCGGGGACGGTGATCGGGCCGAACGGGATCTGCCGGGCCGGACCCGCCTCGGGCAGGTAGTAGATGTAGGGCTCCTCCAGCGGCTGCCCGTCGACGACGACCTGGTTCAGCGCGTCGCAGCAGGAGACGGTCTGGCCGCCGACGGCGATCACCCGCTTGACGAAGTCCTTCTCGTCGGGCGGGGCGATGCCGACCAGCGAGCCGAGCGACTGCAGGCCCTTGAGCAGCGGGTTCTCGCTGCCCTCGCCGCTGTAGGTCTCGCTGGCCCAGCCGTCGGTGCCGCGGAACACGACGATGTCGCCCGGGGTGATGTCGGTGAAGTTGTAGGTGACCTTGTCGACGAGCACGCGGTCGTTGTTGCAGCCGGTGCAGCCGTGCAGCGTCGTCTCCATCGAGCCGGACGGGATGACGTAGACCTTCGCGAGGAAGGTCTGGATGAGGACCGTCAGCAGGATGGCGACCCCGGCCAGGAGCAGGATCTCCTTCCAGAACGCCGTCTTGGGCTTCTCCTCGCCCGCCGCGGCCGCGGCGGAGCCGCGCCCGGTCAGGGCGGCGATCCGGCCGCCGACGCCGACGGGGCCGCTGCGGCGCGCGGCGCGGCCACCGGTGGCGCGCTCCGGCTCGTCCGTCGCGTCCTGCGGGTCGGCGGGGATGTCGTCGGGGTCCTCTGCCGGTTCCGCCGGGGCGGCGGCCGGGCGACGGCGGCGCGGGGGCCGCGCCGGCGCGTCGGCGCCGGGGTACGGGACGGCGACGGTCCCGGGGTCGGCGTCGACGTCGTCGCCGACCGGGGCGGCGGCCGCGCGGGCGCGCCGCGGGTCGGCCTCCGGAGGCACCCGGCGACGCGTGGTCGCGGCGGCGTCGGGGTCCGGCGGGGCCGGGCGACGGGTGGTCGGGGCCCCGTCGGCGTCCGGTGGGACGGGACGGCGGGTCGTCGGTGCGGCACCGTCGACGGGCGGGCCGACGGGCCGGCGACCCGGGACACCACCGTCGGGGCGGGGCTCCGGGCGGGCGCCGTCGGAGTACTCGGCGGACGGGCCGCGGACGGGCGGACGGCCGGCGATACGACCGCGCGGGTCGGGGCGGCCGTAGCCCTCGGTCGCGTACCCGTCGGGGCCGCGGCCCTCGGGCGCACGACCATCCGCCGGGTAGCCGTCGACACCGTGGTCGCGGGGGGTGTGGCCGTCGGGGGCGCCGGGCGCGGGACCGGAGGGGCCGAAGCCGGGGGCGGCGGGGGGCCGGCCGTTGCGCCGGCGCGCGTCGGGGCCGCGCAGGGGCGGTGCGGCGGACGGGTCGAACCCGGAGGCCCGGCGACCGGGCCTGCCGTCGGGGGCGGGCTGGTCGGGGCCCGGGCGGACGCCGTGACGTCCGGTGCCCTCGGGGCGCCCGGCCGGCGGCGCCGGATGACGGGGGTCCGGGGCCTGCTCCGGACGGCTGCCGGACGGCGGCCACGGCCTGCCGTTCGGTGCGGCGCCGGGCTCGGGGCCGTCGGGCCGGTTCAGCCGGGCCGCGTAGCGGGCCCGCAGCGTGTCCGGGCCCTCGGTGGCCGGGGCGGGCCGCTCCTCGGGGAGCGGGCCGCCCGCGTCGACGCCGTGCCGCCCGGAACGTCCGGCGGCGAGTTCGTCGAAACCGTTGCGGTAGCGACGCCCGCGGGGACGGGCCTCGTCGGCGCCGTCCTCCGGGCCCGCGTGCCGGGTACGGACCCCGCGCGGTGCGCCCTCGGGCTCACCGTCCGCGGAGCCGTCCCGGGCCGGCACCCCGTGCGGCAGCGCGGTGCCGAGCAGCCACTGCTGCTCGTCACCGCCCGGCTCACCACCGGCGGGCGGCGGGCCCTCGGGGGCCCGCCGCCGACCGGGGCGCTCGGGAACATCGCTGCCGCGATACCGCCGGGGGCGGGCCCGGCGGTCGTCGGGGAGCTCGGGGAAGGCCACGCGTCGAGATTACGTCACCGGTCCGTCACGACAGGGTGACGGTCAGGACGCGGTGGTCTCCCGGCGCTCCTTGATCTTCGCGGCCTTGCCGCGGAGGTCGCGGAGGTAGTACAGCTTCGCCCGGCGGACGTCGCCGCGGGTGGCGACCTCGATCTTCTCGATGTTCGGCGTGTGCACCGGGAAGGTGCGCTCGACGCCGACGCCGAACGAGATCTTGCGGACGGTGAAGGTCTCGCGGGCACCCGAGCCGTGGCGGCGGATGACGACGCCCTGGAAGATCTGGGTACGGGTGCGGTTGCCCTCGATGACCTTCACGTGCACCTTGAGGGTGTCCCCGGGCCGGAAGTTCGGGATGTCGGAGCGCAGGGTCTCCGCGTCCAGTGCGTCCAGGGTGTTCATGTCGACGGTCCGTCCTCGTGTGTCGTTCGTGCGGGTCGTGCGGTGCCGGTCCCGGGTCGATCCGGGATCGCGCCCGGGCCACGGGGCGGTCGTGCCGTACGGCGACGACGCTCCTCACGTGGCGGGCTCGGTACGGCCGGCGCCACCGGCGGGACCGGGGGCACACGTGACCGTCACCGGGCACCACACGCGGCGCTGGCAACCCGTCCATAGTGCCAGACGGGCAGATCGCTCCGGACACCCGGTGGTGCGAGGGCGTCCGGAGCGGCTCCGCGGGCCCGGTCGTACCGGACGGACCGGGCACCGCCGGTCGCCGGTGGGGGCCCGCCGGGCGACGGCGGAACGGTCCCCCGCGCCGGCCCCGGAGCCGGGCCGCGGACGCCCACCGGCGGGAACGCTCAGGTGGTGGGGGCGTCGGCGTCGTCGTCGGGGCGCCGGGCGGCGAGCACGGCGCGGTCGGCGGCGTCCAGGGCGTCCGGCCCGAGCGCGTCGAGCAGGTCGGGGCGCCGGTCCCGGGTCCGTTCCAGGGCCCGGTCGCGCCGCCAGCGGGCGATCGCGGCGTGGTTGCCGCCGCGGAGCACGTCCGGCACGGCCAGGTCCCGCCACACCTCGGGACGGGTGTAGGACGGGCCCTCCAGCAGCCCGTCGGAGAAGGAGTCCTCGGCGGCCGAGCGCGGGTTGCCCAGCACCCCGGGCAGCAGCCGGGCGACGGCCTCGACCATCACGAGCACGGCGACCTCCCCGCCGACGAGCACGTAGTCGCCGATCGACACCTCGTCGACGGTGATGCCGCGGGCCCGGGCGTCGAGCAGCACGCGCTCGTCGATGCCCTCGTAGCGGCCGCAGGCGAAGACCAGCCGCTCCTCGGCCGCCCAGGCGTGCGCGGTGGCCTGGGTGAACGGCCGCCCGGCCGGGGTCGGGACGACCAGCCGGGCGGGCGGGTCGGGGGTGGCCAGCACCTCGTCGAGGGCCTCGCCCCACACCTGGGGGCGCATCACCATGCCCGGCCCGCCGCCGTACGGGGAGTCGTCGACGGCCTGGTGCACGTCGTGGGTCCAGTCCCGCAGGTCGTGCACGGCGACCTCGAGCAGCCCGCGGTCGATCGCCCGCCCCAGCAGTGCCTCGCGCAACGGCTGCAGGTAGGACGGGAAGATGGTGACGACGTCGATCCGCACGGCGCGGATCGTCGCAGGCGCCCGTCCCCCCGTGCAGAAGGAGGTCATGCGATGTCGGAGTCCTGGGCCGAGCCACTCTGGTCGACGGCGGCGCAGTGGAGCCTGCTGCCGCCGGTGCTGCTCGCCCTGCTCCTGACGACGGCGATCGGCCTGGAGCGCGAGGCCGGCGCGAAGAGCGCCGGTCTGCGCACGCACGTGCTGGTCGGCGTCGGCGCGGCGGTGTTCATGGTCATCTCGAAGTACGGCTTCGCCGACCTGCTCGCGACCGAGCACGTCGCGCTGGACCCGTCCCGGATCGCGGCCCAGATCGTGTCGGGGATCGGGTTCATCGGTGCCGGGCTGATCTTCGTCCGGCAGGACGTCGTGCGCGGGCTCACCACCGCGGCCACGATCTGGCTGGCCGCCGCGGTCGGGACGGCGTGCGGTGCGGGCCTGGCCCCGCTGGCCGTCCTGGCGACGGCGGCGCACTTCCTGGTGACCCGGGGCCTGCAGCCGGTCGCGCGGGT
This sequence comes from Pseudonocardia sp. 2-7, assembly GCF_056341085.1. Taxonomy (NCBI): domain Bacteria; kingdom Bacillati; phylum Actinomycetota; class Actinomycetes; order Pseudonocardiales; family Pseudonocardiaceae; genus Pseudonocardia; species Pseudonocardia sp. 2-7. The sequence continues at coordinate 1,519,506 of NZ_CP094507.1, read as the reverse complement.
GGTGCGGCGGCACCGTCGCCGACCCCCGGTGCTGCGGATCCGCTACGACGACGGCTACGGCGTCCTGCGCGGGGTCCTGGAGCGCTGCACCGCGGCCGGGTTCTCGGTGGCGGGGGTGGCCGTGCACCGCGGCTCGGTGGCCGCCGACGGCGTCCGGGTCGCGGCGCTGACCCTGCGTCTCGACGGCCGGGGCGACCTGCCCGGCCTGGCCGCCGCGCTGTCGGAGACCGACGGGGTGCGCTCGGCGGAGACCCGGGTCGACCCGACCGAGGACCCGGACGACCCGGACCGCGCCGACGACTGAGCCGACGACTGAGCCGACGAGCGGGCCCGGCTCAGCCCGCCCGGCGGGGCCGCCGTCGCTCGGCGGCGCGCCGGGTCCCGTACAGCGTCATCCCGTGCCGGTCGAGCACCTGCGAGGCCGCGGTGTCCGGGTGCAGCAGCCCGAGCAGGACGTGCTCGGTCCCGATCGACCGGTCGCCGAGCCGGATCGCCTCGCGCAGCGCCAGCTCGAGGGCCTTCTTCGAGGACCGCGCGAACGGGATGTGCCCGGCCCACCACCGTCCGCGCCGCGGACGGTCGAGCGCGCCGGGCCCGAAGCCCGCCTCCACCGCGCTCCGGACGGCGTCGAGGTCGATGCCCAGGGTGGCGAGGGCGTCGGCGTCGCGATCGGGCACGCCGTCCGCCCGGTCGAGCTCCTCGACGACGGCGCGGGCGTCGATCCCGGCCGCGGCGAGGAGCTCCTCCCCCGGTGTGCCGGGGCTGCGCAGGATCCCGAGCAGCAGGTGCTCCGTCCCGATCCGCCCCGCGTGCCTCATCCGTGCGATCTCCTGGGCCAGGACGACGACCCTGCGGGCCTCGCCGGTGAACCGTGCGAACACGTGCGTCTCCCCTCTACACGCCGAGCCTGCGGTACTTCTTGTGCACCGCCTGCCGGCTGATCCGCAGTGCGTCGGCGATCTGCTGCCAGGACCATCCCTGGTCGCGGGCGTTGGTGACCTGCAGCTCCTCCAGTGAGTCCTGCAGGTCGCGCAGTGCCACCACCGCCCGCAGCCCCACGGCCGGGTCCGTGCTGGACGCCGCCGCGGCCACCGCCGTCGCATCACTCATGACCGTCAACATAGGTTGACACCGCGAGGATGTCAACTCTGGTTGACACTGCGACCACGAGAACGGCCCGGCACCACGGGGTGCCGGGCCGGGATCAGTCCTGCGGGTCGAGCAGCCCGTCGGGCGGGTCGAGGACCACGCGTCCGCCCGCCAAGTCGACGGTGGGCACGATCGCCCCGACGAACGGGACGAGTGCCTCGTGCCCGGCCGGCCGCCGGACGACCAGCAGGGACCCGCCGGGGCCGTGGACGACGTCGGTGACGGTGCCCGCCTCGGTCCCGTCGACCAGCTCGGCCCGCAGACCGGTCAGCTGGTGGACGTGGAACTCCTCCGGGTCCTCCGGCTCGGCGAGCGCGGAGGTCGGCAGCCGGAGCTGGACCCCGCGCAGGGCCTCGGCGGCGTCGCGGTCGGCCACGCCCTCGAAGAGCACGAGCCAGCGGCCCGAGTGGGCGCGCGCACCGGTGACGGTGAGCGGCCCGGGGCCCGCCGCGCGGGGCCGGTGGCCCTGCAGGACGGCACCGGGCGCGAACCGCTCCGCCGGTGCGTCGGTGCGGGGCTCGACGACGACCTCGCCGCGCAGACCGTGCACACGTACGACGACGCCGACCAGGACCTGGCCGGCGTCGTCGGGTGCGGAGCTCGTCACCGGTCGGTGTCGACGACGTCGACGCGCACGCCGCGACCGCCCACACCACCGATGACGTTGCGCAGGGCGGTGGCGGTGCGGCCACCCCGGCCGATCACCTTGCCGAGATCGTCGGGGTGCACCCGGACCTCGAGGATCCGACCGCGACGCCCGGTGACCAGGTCCACCCGGACGTCGTCGGGGTGGTCGACGATGCCGCGCACGAGGTGCTCGAGCGCGTCCGCCATGAGAGTCACGACTGGGTCGACTCGGTGGCCGGCTCGGCCGCGTCCTTGGTCGCGTCGGCGACGTCGTCGCTCTTCGTCGCGGCCTCGGCCGGGGCGGCGTCAGCGGTCTTACCGACGCGGTCGCCACCCTTCTTCTTCGGAGTGGTGGCCGCGGTGGTCGGCTCCTCGTTCGCCGCCGCCAGCGCCTCGTTGAAGCGGGCCAGCTTGTCGGCCTTCTCGGCCTGCGGCTTCAGGGTGCCCTCGGTGCCCGGCAGGCCCTTGAACTTCTGCCAGTCGCCGGTGATCTCGAGCAGGTTCTGCACCGACTCGGTCGGCTGCGCGCCGACACCCAGCCAGTACTGCGCACGGTCCGAGTCGATCTCGATCAGGCTCGGCTCGTTCTTCGGGTGGTACTTGCCGATCGTCTCGATGGCCCGGCCGTTGCGGCGCGTACGGGAGTCCGCGACGACGACGCGGTAGTACGGCTGACGGATCTTGCCCAGACGCATCAGCTTGATCTTGACGGCCACGCTGTGGTGCTCCTCGCGAATGTCGATTCGTGCTGCGATGAGTCAGCCGGCCTCGCGTGGGGTTACGGGCTCGCTCACTCGTAGGTGTCGGCCGTGGCAGGTAGAGGGCCGGCCACGGACCCGATCGGCCATTCTGCCAGACGTCGTTCAGACCGCGGGAAAGGCCCCGACCAGCATGAGGGCCAGGGCCAGCCCGGGCAGGAAGTTGTTGACCGCGTGCGCCACGATCCCGGCGGTGACGCGGCCGGTCAGCAGCCGTGCGACCCCCAGCGGCAGGGCGACGACGAACAGCAGCGGCGCGCGCAGGAACTCCAGGTGGGCCAGCGCGAACACCGCCGTGGTCAGCACGAACACGACCCACCGGTTGCCGACCCAGTGCGCGATGGCGTTCCACAGCAGGCCGCGGTAGACGATCTCCTCGCAGACCGGGGCGACCACCACGACGCCGACCATCACGGCCAGCGCGACCGGCCACGTCGTGCGGATGCCCTCGAAGGCGACGCCGACCGAGGTCGTCAGGTCCGGGCCGACCAGGTAGAGGTAGGCCAGCGCGGCCGGGATCGTGACGAACAGCCCGGCGACACCGATCAGCAGCCCGATGCCGACGTCCTCCCAGCGGAACCGCAGGCCCAGGTCGGCCACGGGCCCGCTGCCGAACACCCGGGTCCAGACCACGCAGGTGAGCGCGGCCAGGATCGTCGGGACGACGATCGCGAGCAGGACCTCCTGCGCGGAGTCGACCTCCCCCAGGCCCAGCGCCAGCAGGAACGACGAGCCGAGGAACACGATCTCGACGACCAGGAAGGCGAGCAGTCCGCGGAACGGTCGCGGCGGGGGCGGCGACGGCTCGATCCCGAACAGCCCGCGCCGCGGCGGCGGACCGTACGGCGCGCCAGGACCGTGGGTCGCCGGACCACCCGGGCCGTACTGCCCGGGCCCGGCGGGGCCGTACTGCCCGGGCCCGGCGGGGCCGTACTGCGCCGGCCCGCCCGGCCACCCCGCGGGCGGCCACCCGGCGGGCGGCGGACCGGCGGCGTCGGACGGGGTGGAGCCGGCCGGGTCGTCGGCGGAGGCTCCGGGCGGTCCCGGCGGCGACCCGGGCGAACTGCTCATGCCCCCGTTGATACCCGACGTCCGCGGATCAGGACCACCGACGGGGCCCGCAGCACGCCGAGATCCCCCCGCGGGTCGCGGTCGTACACGACCAGGTCGGCCGGCGCACCGGGCAGCGGACCCGCCGGGCGGCCCAGCCAGGACCGCGCGGCCCAGCTCGCGGCGCCGATCGGGTCCGGGTGCCCGGCGCGGGCCAGCTCGGCGATCTCGTCGGCGATGCGGCCGTGCCGGATGCCGCCGCCGGCGTCGGTGCCCGCGTAGACCGGGACCCCGGCCTCGATCGCGCGCCCGACGGTCTCCCAGGCGTGGGCGTGCAGGTCGCGCATGTGGGCGGCGTAGCGGGGGTAGCGCGTCGCCTTCTCGGCGATCCCGGGGAAGGTCTCGACGTTGATCAGGGTCGGCACCAGGGCGGTGCCACGGGCGGCCATCTCCTCGATGAGCTCGTCGGAGAGCCCGGTGCCGTGCTCGATGCAGTCGATCCCGGCCCGGATCAGCCCGGGCAGCGCCTCGGTGCCGAAGACGTGCGCGGTGACGCGGGCGCCGGCCCCGTGCGCCGCGTCGACGGCCTCGGCGAGCACCTCGTCCGGCCAGAGCGGGGCGAGGTCGGCGTCGTCGGGGCCCGCCGCGCGGTCGATCCAGTCCCCCACGAGCTTCACCCAGCCGTCGCCGCGGGCGGCCTGGGCCCGGACCTCGTCGACGAGCAGGCGCGGGTCGTCGAGCTCGGCGGCGAGCCCGGGGATGTAGCGCTTCGGGCGGGCGACGTGCCGCCCGGCCCGGATGATCTCGGGCAGGTCCTCGCGGGCCTGCAGCGGCGAGGTGTCGACCGGGGACCCGCAGTCGCGCAGCAGCAGGGTGCCCGCGTCGCGGTCGGTGCGGGCCTGCGCCGCGCACTCCTCCAGGTCGGTGACCGGGCCGTCCGGGCCGAGCCCGACGTGGCAGTGCGCGTCGACCAGGCCGGGGACGATCCAGCCGTCGGTGACCAGGTCCTCCGCGCCGGGCAGCGGCTCCGGGCTGACCCGCCCGGAGCCGTCGACGTACAGGTCGGCGCCCGCGGCACCGTCGGGGCCCAGCAGCGTTCCGCGGAGCCGCCACCCCGCGGCCGGAAGATCGGTCATGGGTGGCGACCCTAGCTACTTCTTCTTCCCGAAGTTCAGCTTCGACGGGTCGAACCCGGGCGGCAGCTGGTCGAGGTTGCCCAGTCCGGGCGGGAGCTGCTGCAGGCTCGGCGGCAGGTTCGACAGGTCCGGCGCACCGGCCGCGGCACGGTTCGCGGGGTTGCCGCTGCGCCGGCCCTTCTTGGCCTGCCGGGCCTTGCGCGGGTTCTTCGGGACCTTCTTGGTCGCGCTGCGCCCGCCGCCGCCGAAGCCGAACTGGCCGGCCATCTGCTTCATCATCTTGCGGGCCTCGAAGAAGCGGTTGACCAGGTCGTTCACGTCGGAGACCGACACACCGGACCCGGTCGCGATGCGCTGGCGGCGCGACGCGTTGATGATCTTCGGGTCCTCCCGCTCGGCGGGGGTCATACCGCGGATGATGGCCTGCAGGCGGTCGATCTGACGGTCGTCGACCTGCTCGAGCGCGGCCTTCGCCTGCCCGGAGTTCATCCCCGGGAGCATGTTCAGGATGTTGCCGATCGGCCCCATCTTGCGCAGCTGCAGCATCTGCTGGAGGAAGTCCTCCAGGGACAGCTCACCGGAGCTGATCTTCGCGGCGGCGGCCGCGGACTGCTCGGCGTCGAAGACCTGCTCGGCCTGCTCGATGAGGGTGAGCAGGTCGCCCATCCCGAGGATGCGCGAGGACATCCGGTCGGGGTGGAAGACGTCGAAGTCCTCGAGCTTCTCGCCGTTGGAGGCGAAGAGGATCGGCTGGCCGGTGACCTCGCGGACGCTCAGCGCGGCACCACCGCGGGCGTCGCCGTCGAGCTTGGTGAGCACGACACCGGTGAAGCCGACGCCGTCGCGGAACGCCTCGGCCGTGGCCACGGCGTCCTGACCGATCATCGCGTCGACGACGAACAGGACCTCGTCGGGCTGCACCGCGTCCCGGATGTCGGACGCCTGGCGCATCAGCTCCTCGTCGACGCCGAGACGGCCCGCGGTGTCGACGACGACCACGTCGTACTGCTTGTCGCGGGCGTGCGCGATGCCGTCGCGGGCGACGCCGACCGGGTCGCCGGGGCCCTCGGGGAGTTCGCCGGAGCCGGTGGCCCCGGGGTGCGGCGCGTAGGTCGGGACGCCGGCGCGCTCACCGACGATCTGCAGCTGGTTGACCGCGTTGGGACGCTGCAGGTCACAGGCCACGAGCAGCGGGGTGTGCCCCTGCCCCCGGAGCCAGCGCGCGAGCTTGCCGGCCAGGGTCGTCTTACCGGCACCCTGCAGACCCGCCAGCATGATGACCGTCGGCGGTTCCTTGGCCAGGTGCAGCCGCCGCGTCTCGCCGCCGAGGATCGCGACGAGCTCCTCGTTGACGATCTTGACGACCTGCTGGGCCGGGTTCAGGGCCTGGGAGACCTCCGTCCCCTTGGCCCGGTCCTTGATACGCGTGATGAACCCGCGCACCACCGGCAGGGCGACGTCCGCCTCCAGCAGCGCGATCCGGATCTCGCGCGCGGTGGCGTCGATGTCGGCGTCGGAGAGCCGGCCCTTGCCGCGCAGGTCGCGCAGCGTGGATCCGAGCCGCTCGGAGAGGGAGTCGAACACCCTTACCAGCCTACTTGGCCAGCGCCAGTCCCCCACGGGCACCGGAGCGATCGGTGCGACGGACCGAGGACCAGCCGGTCTCGGTGCCCGCCCGCAGGGCGTCGGCGGTGTCCCGGGCGCGCCGCGCGTGCGCCGCGAACGGCCGCGACCGGACCACCCGTCCGCGGGCGTGCTGGCCGTCGAGTGCCTGGTCGGGGGCGGTGTCGAGCCACAGCAGGTGCGGTGCGCGGCCGCCGAGGCGGGCCAGCGCGCGGACCGCGGCGCGCACCCGGGGCGCGGTCGCGGGCAGGTGGACCACGACGGTGTCCGCGGGGCCGAGGGCCGCGGTGACCACCGACGCCCGGTGGGTCAGGTGGGTCAGCCACCGGTAGGCCGGGTACGGCGTCGCGGCCGGGAGCAGCCGTGCGAGCACGGCCCGGGTGGCCCCGGAGTCGAGGACCCGGGTGCCCGCCGGGGCGTCGAGCCCGGCGAGCAGCGTGGTCTTGCCCGCCCCCGGCAGGCCCGCGACCAGCAGCAGCGACCGTCCCGGCAGGACGACGACCAGCGGCGCCGCCGGGCCGCCGTCGGACGGAGGGCCGGGGCGAACGGGCACGCCGGTGCCGTCGGGATCGGTGCGGCGGTGCCCGGTGGGGCGGTGCTCGGTGGGGCGGTGCTCGGTGGGGCGGTGCTCGGTGTCGCGGGTCGGCGGGACGGCGCCGGTCGGCACGGCACGGGCGGTGGTCATGTGTGGTGAAACGGTCCGGTCGCCCGGATCGTTCCGATCACCCGGTGTGTCCGGCCCGCCGCGGACCGTCCCCGGCCCGGTCCGCCAGGCCGCGAGACGCACGTTCCCGCCCTCCGCGGGGCGCGAACGCGCTGATCAACGCCCCGGTGCGGGTGGGGCGGGCGCCGGGTGGGCCGGGGCGGCGGGGCCGGTGACGATCACCCGGTCGGCCGCAGGGCTACAGGGCGTCGGTGCCACGCTCCCCGGTGCGGACGCGGACGACGTTCTCCACCGGGACGACCCAGACCTTGCCGTCGCCGATCCGGCCGGTGTGCGCGGCGTCGACGACCGCCTGCACGACCCGGTCGGCCTGCTCGACGTCGACGACGACCTCGACCTTGACCTTCGGGACGAAGTCGACCGAGTACTCCGCGCCCCGGTAGACCTCGGTGTGCCCCTTCTGGCGGCCGAAGCCCTGGACCTCCGAGGTCGTCAGGCCCAGCACCCCGAGCCCCTCGAGCGCGTCCTTGACGTCGCCCAGGACGAACGGCTTGACGATCGCGGTCACCAGCTTCATCGGTCCCCCTCCTCGGTGATCCGCCCGGCCGGCCCGCGGCCCGCCGTGCGCATCGTGCTGAACTCGTACGCGGTCTCGGCGTGCTCGGCCTCGTCGATGCCGCCGTGCTCGTCGTCGGGGGCGGCGCGGAAGCCGATCGTCCGCGACACCACCCAGGCGATCAGCGCCGTCATCCCGAACGCCCAGACCGCCGCGACCAGCACCGACAGCGCCTGCCTGCCGAGCTGCGCGGAGCCGCCGCCGTAGAACAGGCCGTCGGCGCCCGCCGGGTTGACCGCGTCGGTCGCGACGAGACCCAGCATCAGCATGCCGATGACTCCGCCGATCCCGTGGATCGCGACGACGTCGAGCGAGTCGTCGTAACCGAACCGGTACTTCAGCCGGATCGCGAGCTGGCACAGCAGCCCCGCGAGCACGCCGATCGCCAGGGCGCCCCAGGTGTCGACGTAGCCGCAGGCCGGGGTGATCGCGACCAGCCCGGCGACGGCGGCCGAGGCGGCCCCCAGGCTGGTCGGACGGCCGTCGAGCCGGTCCTCCAGGAGCAGCCACGCGACGACGGCGGCGGACGCGGCGGTCATCGTGGTGACGAAGGCGTTGGCCGCGGTGGCCCCGGCGGCGAGCGCGGACCCGGCGTTGAACCCGAACCAGCCGAACCACAGCAGGCCCGCCCCGAGCAGCACCAGCGGCAGGTTGTGCGGGCGCATCGGCTCACGCGGCCAGCCACGGCGGGCGCCGAGGACCAGCGCGAGCGCGAGCGCCGAGGCGACGGAGTTCACCTCGACCGCGGCGCCGCCCGCGAAGTCGAGGGCGCCGACGGTGTTGACCAGCCAGCCGCCACGCTGCGACACCGCTCCGTCGACGGCGAAGGTCCAGTGCGCCAGCGGGATGTAGACCACGACCACCCAGACCGCGACGAACAGCGTCCACGCCCGGAACCGGGCCCGGTCGGCGACGGCGCCGGACACCAGTGCCCCGGTGATCACGGCGAACATCAGCTGGAACATCGCGAACGCCTGCACCGGCACGTCGCCGACCAGCGCGTTCGGGTCGGTGATCCCGGCCAGCTCGAACCCGCCGATCACCCCGCCGTGCGAGTCACCGAAGGCCAGCGAGAACCCGAACACGACCCAGACGAGCCCGATCACGCCGAGGCAGACGATGCTCATCATCATCATGTTGAGCACGCTCTTGGCACGGACCATGCCGCCGTAGAACAGCGCCAGACCCGGGGTCATGAGCATGACCAGGGAGGCACAGCCGAGCAGGTAGGCGGTGTTCCCGGTGTCCACGTCGACACTCCTCGTCGCACGCCGCACCGGGCGGGCCCGCACCGGCGACGAGCATGATCGTCGCCGGGCCGCCGCTGTTGCAAGGCGACACGACCTGCGTCACGTCGTCGGTCGGGCCTCCCCGCGCCCGGCGGCCACCGTGAGGACCGCCTTCTCGATCTCGCTGCGGGCCGACAGGTCCGGGGACCCGCCGATGCCGAAGGAGTCGACGACCGAGGCGCCGAGGGTCTCGACCCGGGCCCAGACGAGGTCGACCCCGGTCCGTTCGAGCGCGGCGGTGACGTGGTGGAGCAGCCCGATGCGGTCGGTGCCGCGCAGCTCCAGCACGACCGCGCCGGTGGCCTCGTCGTCGAACCACAGCACCCGCGGCGGGGCGGTCCGTTCCACCTCCGGCGTCGACGGCGCGTAGTCGCGTTCCTTGCGGGCCAGCGCCTGCACCAGGTCCAGCGACCCGGCGCGCACCCGCACCAGGTCGGAGCGGACCAGCGCCGGGTCGGGCAGGCCGCCGAACCGCGGGGTCACCGCGAACGTCTCGACCGCGACCCCGTCGGACACGTTCACGTCGGCGGTGTGCACCTGCAGCGAGTGCAGGGCGAGCACCCCGGCGACGGCCGACAGCACCCCGCGCCCGTCCGGCAGCGCGACGGTGACCGACGCGACGTCGCCGTCGCCCGCGAAGCGGACCTGCGGCTCCCCCGCCACCGTGACGGCGTCGACCATCTCCCGGTGGGCCGGGTCCGGCGGGCCGGGCTCGACGAACGGACGGCCGTCGAGCGCGGACAGGCAGCGCCCGGCCAGCCCCTGGATCAGGGTGCGCCGCCACGGGCTCCAGACGCCGGGCCCGGTGCCGAGCGAGTCGGCCTCGGCCAGCGCGCCGAGCAGCTCGAGGAGCAGCGCCACGTCGGCGTCGCCCCGGCCGGTCGGGGCGACCGCCTCGCGCAGCGTCTCGAGCACCCGCGACACCGTCGCCGGGTCCTCCGGGTCGCGACGGGTCGCGGTGTGCGGCAGCAGCAGGTGGTGACGCACCATCGCCGCGAGCAGCACGAGGTCGCCCTCGCGCAGCCCGAGCCGCTCGCCGATCTGGCGGACCAGCGACTCCCCCACCACCGAGTGGTCACCGCCGCGGCCCTTGCCGATGTCGTGCAGCAGCGCGCCGACCAGCAGCAGGTCCGGGCGCGCGACCCGGGTGGTGAGCCGGGCGGCCTCGGCACAGACCTCGACGAGGTGGCGGTCGACGGTCCAGACGTGCGTGCGGTCCCGGGGCGGCAGGTCGCGGACGGCGCCCCACTCGGGGAACAGCCGCCCCCACAGCCCGGTGCGGTCCAGCGACTCGATCACCGCGACGGCGGCCTTGCCGGTCCCGAGCAGGGCGAGCAGCTCGGCCAGCGCGGTCCGCGGCCACGGTGCGCGCAGCTCCGGGGCGGTGTCGGCGAGCCGGGACAGAGTGCCCGCGGAGATCGGCAGCCCGGTGCGGGCGGCGGTGGCGGCGACCCGCAGGACCAGGGCCGGGTCCTTCGCCGCGGACGCGTCGCGGGCGAGCCCGACCTCCCCCGCGTGCTCGACGACGCCGGAGTCCAGCGGCCTGCGCACCGGCGGGCGGCGGAGCGCGGCGAGCCCCCGGCGGGGCAGCGCGTTGCGGGCCTGGCGCAGCCCGACCTCGGCCGCGAAGGCGACCGCGCGGGCCGCACCCGACAGGGCGCGGGCCAGGTCGAAACGGTCCCCGACGTCGAGGATCGTGGCGATGTCGTCGGCCTCCTGGGCGCGCAGGACGTCGCGGGCCCGGCCGGAGAGCCGGTGCAGCTCGGTGCGCACGTCCAGCAGCAGCGCACGGGCGGCGACGACGTCGGGCCCCGGCCGGTCGACGAGCTGGGCGGTGGCCAGGGCGTCGAGCAGCTGCACGTCCCGCAGGCCGCCGTGGCCGTTCTTCAGGTCCGGCTCGATGCGGTGGGCGACGTCGCCGTTGCGCCGCCAGCGGTCGGTGGTGGTGTCGACGATCTCGTCGAAGCGGCTGCGCATCCCGGCCCGCCAGGCCGCGCGGACGGCGTCGCGGACCTTCGCGGTGAGCGTCGCGTCCCCGGCGACGTGCCGCAGCTCCAGCAGCCCGAGGGCCGCCCGCAGGTCGGTCGCCGCGATCTGCACGGCCTGTCCGGGGGTGCGCACCGAGTGGTCGAGCCCGATCCCGGCGTCCCAGAGCGGGTACCAGAGCTTCTCCGCGAGCGCGTCGACGTCGGTCCGGCCGTCGTGCAGGAGCACGAGGTCGAGGTCGGACCAGGGGCACAGCTCGCGCCGGCCGAGCGCACCGACGGCCGCCAGCGCCGTCCCGCTGCCCTCACCGCCGACCCCGAGTGCCGCGCACCGGGAGGAGAGCCAGAAGTCGTGCAGGTCGACCAGCGCGGCCCGCAACGCCTCCGGGCCGTGGTGGTGCCGGCCGTTGGATTCCAGGAGGACCGATTTCGCCTTGACCAGGTCCGCCGCTTCGCCCGACCCGAGGACCGTCATCGCCCCGCGCCACCCGCTTCCTGTTCGTTCGAGTAGTCGACCGCATACATGCCGTGATGTCCGATTCGAGTCCGGACGGCGGACGGCCCGCCGCACTCCGGGAAGGGAGCACGACGGGCCGTCGCGAGGGACCGTCGGTCAGATGGCGTCGGCGCCGCGTTCTCCGGTACGGACGCGGACCACGGTCTCGACCGGGGTCACCCAGACCTTCCCGTCACCGATCTTGCCGGTGCGGGCGGCCTCGACGACCGCGTCGACGACCTTGTCCTGCAGCGCGTCGTCGACCACGACCTCGACGCGGACCTTCGGCACGAAGTCGACCGAGTACTCCGCGCCCCGGTAGACCTCGGTGTGGCCCTTCTGGCGGCCGTAGCCCTGGACCTCGCTGATGGTCAGACCGAGCACGCCGATCTGCTCCAGGGCGCCCTTGACGTCCTCCAGGACGAACGGCTTGACGATGGCGGTCACGAGCTTCACGGGTCAGACCTCCTGCTTCGCGACGGGGGTGGCCTTCGCCTCGGTGGCCGGCTTCGGCGAGGAGCCGAGACCGCTGCCGCCGCGCAGGCCGGAGAACTCGTAGCCGGTCTCGGCGTGCTCCGCCTCGTCGATGCCGGCCTGCTCGGCCTCGTCCTCGACGCGCAGGCCCAGGGTGGCCTTGACGATGAAGGCGATGATCGCGGTCACGATGCCGCAGTAGACCAGCGTGGCGAGCGCGGCCACGGCCTGGCGCCAGAGCTGGTCGACGCCGCCGCCGTAGAACAGACCGTTGGTCTCGTCGGGGGCGATGTCGGTGGCGAAGAACCCGATGGCCAGGGTGCCCCAGAGGCCGGCGACGAGGTGGACGCCGACGACGTCGAACGAGTCGTCGTAGCCGAGCTTGTACTTCCAGCCGACCGCGTAGGCCGACAGCGCACCGGCGAGGACACCGATGGCGAGCGCGCCCAGCGGGGAGACCGAGGCGCAGGCCGGGGTGATCGCGACCAGACCCGCGACGATGCCGGAGGCGGCGCCGAGCGAGGTGGCCTTGCCGTAGCGGATCTTCTCGATCAGCAGCCAGCCGAGGATGGCGGCGGCGGTGGCGGCGATGGTGTTGGTGAAGGCGTAGGCGGCGGCCCAGTCGGCGGCACCGGAGGACCCGGCGTTGAAGCCGAACCAGCCGAACCAGAGCAGGCCGGCGCCGAGCATGACCATGGTCAGGTTGTGCGGGCGCATGGCCTCACGCGGCCAGCCGCGGCGCTTGCCCAGGATGATGCAGAGGACCAGGGCGGCCATACCGGCGTTGATGTGGACCGCGGTGCCGCCGGCGAAGTCGAGCGCGCCCAGCGAGGTGGCGATCCAGCCCTGCTCCAGGTCGAAGACCCAGTGCGCGATCGGGAAGTAGACCAGGACGGCCCACAGGCCGGAGAAGAGCATCCACGCGCCGAACTTCATGCGGTCGGCGGCGGCACCGGCGATCAGCGCGACCGTCAGGATCGCGAACATCGCCTGGAAGCTGACGAAGGCCAGCCGCGGCAGCGTCTCGGCGGCCTGGTCGTTCGCCAGGATCGCGGTGAGGCCGAAGTAGGCGAACGGGTCGCCCAGCAGGCCGCCGCCGAGGTCCGGGCCGAAGGTCATCGAGTAGCCGAACAGGATCCAGAGGACTCCGACGAGGCCCAGCGAGCTGAAGCACATCATCATCATGTTCAGCACGCTCTTGGACCGGGCCTGGCCGCCGTAGAACAGCGCGACCCCCGGTGTCATGAGCAGTACGAGCGCGGCGCTCGCCAGGATCCAGGCGGTGTCTCCGCCGTTGAGGGCCTCTGCAGGCACTGTTCCTCCCATGTCCGTCCATCTGGCTGACTGGGGAGGAAGAATGGTGATCGCGTGTTTCGCATTCGGCGCCTGTCCGTTTCGTAACGGTTAACAGGCAGCCGCGACGGATGACGGTTGGGTTACCCAACCGGATCCGGAGGATCGACGGTCATCCGGATGGTCCGGTTCGTGACATGGCGCACGGTGCGGGCCGTCCGCGACGGCCCGCACCGTGACCTCAGTCGAGCAGTGCCTCGACGAACGCGGTGGGCTCGAACGGGGCCAGGTCGTCGGGGCCCTCACCGAGCCCGACGAGCTTGACCGGCACCCCCAGCTCGCGCTGCACGCGGAACACGATGCCGCCCTTGGCGGTGCCGTCGAGCTTGGTGAGCACCACCCCGGTGACGTCCACGACCTCACCGAACACCCGCGCCTGGGTCAGCCCGTTCTGGCCGGTGGTGGCGTCGAGGACGAGCAGGACCTCGTCGACCCGGGCCTGCTTCTCGACGACGCGCTTGACCTTGCCCAGCTCGTCCATCAGGCCGGTCTTGGTGTGCAGCCGGCCCGCGGTGTCGAGCAGGACGGCGTCGACCCCGTCGTCGGTGCCGCGCTTGACGGCGTCGAAGGCGACCGAGGCCGGGTCGGCGCCCTCGGGCCCGCGGACGACACCCGCACCGGAGCGCTCGCCCCAGGTGACGAGCTGCTCGGCGGCGGCGGCCCGGAAGGTGTCGGCCGCGCCGAGTGTCACCCGGTGCCCACCCGCGACCAGCACCCGGGCGAGCTTGCCGGTGGTGGTGGTCTTGCCGGTGCCGTTGACGCCGACGACCAGCAGCACCGCGGGCCGCCCGTCGTGCGGCAGCGCGTGCACCGAGCGGTCCTGGCCGGTGCCGAGGGCCTCGACGAGCACGTCACGCAGGGCGGCACGGGCCGCCTCGGCGGTGCGGACACCGCGGGTCGCGATCTGTTCGCGCAGCTTCCCGACGATCTCCGCGGTCGTCTCGGGGCCCAGGTCGGCCTGCAGCAGGGTGGCCTCGACGTCCTCCCACGACTCCTCGTCGAGGTCGCCGGCGCCGAGCAGGCCCAGCAGGCTCTGGCCGAGCCCGGAGCGCGAGCGGGACAGCCGCCCGCGCAGCCGGCCGATCCGGCCCTCGGCCGGGGCGATCTCCTCGGTGGGCGCGCCCGGGGCGACCGGCGCCTGCGGGTCCGCCGCCCCCGGACGCGCGACCGGCTCGGTCGGGGCACTCGGTGCGAGCTCCGGGCGTGCGACCGGCTCGGTCGGGGCACTCGCGGCGGGTGCGGCGGGCGGGGCCGGGATCTGCTCGGTGGTGCCGCCGTCGGGCGTCGCCACGGTCCCGGCGGCCCCGGAGGGGCCCTCGGGGCGGCGGAGCTGGCGGGTGGCCGGGTCCTTGCTGGCCTCGGCCGTGTCGATGATGCGGGCGTCCGGGGTGCCGGTGACGGTCCCGGTCTGCTCGGTGGGGACGGTCGGGCTGCTGGGCGGCGCGGTCGACGGGACCGGCGGGGCGGTGCTGACCGGGATGCCCCCGGGCGGGGTGCGGGCCTCCGTCGCCCCGTCGACGACGGGGGTGCCGCCGGGCGGGGTCCGGACCTCGTCGGCGGTCGGCGCGTCGGCGGCCTCGGCGGGCGGCGCCGGCGCGGCCGGGGTGGCGGGGGTCGGTGTGGCGGCGGTCGGCGCGTCGTCGCCGGGGGCGCGCGGCCGCTCGGGCGCGGTGGCCGTCCCGGAGGAGAACGCGAACCCGCCCCCGGCCTGGTAGCTGCCGCCGGTGCGCGGTGGCTCGTCCGTACCGGTCCCGAGCTCGCGCTGCTGCTCGTCGGACCGCAGGCTGATGCGCCGTCGGCGGGCGATCACCAGCCCGGCGACGACGGCGATCAGCAACACCGCCACGACGATCGCGACGACGATCCAGAGGGTCTGCGTGGTCACGACGCCACCCTGCCACGCCCGGCCGACCCGCCGTGCAGGACGGGCCGGTCAGCCGGTCAGGAGGCGGGGCGCAGGCGCTGGGAGATGACCTGGGTGATGCCGTCGCCGCGCATCGAGACACCGTAGAGGGCGTCGGCGACCTCCATCGTCGGCTTCTGATGGGTGATGACGATGAGCTGGCTGGTGGTGCGCAGCTCCTCCATCAGCGAGATGAGCCGGCGCAGGTTGACGTCGTCGAGGGCGGCCTCGATCTCGTCGAGAACGTAGAACGGCGAGGGCCGGGCCCGGAAGATCGCGACGAGCAGCGCCATCGCGGTCAGTGAGCGCTCCCCGCCGGACAGCAGCGAGAGCCGCTTGACCTTCTTGCCCGGCGGGCGGGCCTCGACCTCGATGCCGGTGGTGAGCATGTCGTCGGGGTCGGTGAGCACGAGCCTGCCGTCGCCTCCGGGGAACAGCGTCGCGAACACGGTCTCGAACTCGGCGGCGACGTCGTGGTAGGCGGTGGTGAAGACCTCGAGGATCTTGTCGTCGACCTCGCGGACGACGGTGAGCAGGTCACGCCGGGTGTTCTTCAGGTCCTCGAGCTGGGTGGACAGGAACTTGTAGCGCTCCTCCAGCGCCGCGAACTCCTCCAGCGCGAGCGGGTTGACCTTGCCGAGCAGCGACAGGTCCTTCTCGGCGCGCTGGAGACGGCGCTCCTGGGTGGGCCGGTCGAACGGGACCGGCGGCGGCGCGGAGACCTGCTCGCCGCGCTCGCGTGCGGCCTCGTACTCGGCGGTCTCGGCGGCCGACGGCGGCACCGGGACCTCGGGCCCGTACTCGGCGACGAGGTCGTCGACGCCGATGCCGTGGTCACCCAGGATCTTCTCGGTCAGCTGCTCCAGGCGCATCCGGGTCTGCTGGCGCACCATCTCGTCGCGGTGGACGGCGTCGGTGAGCTTCTCCAGCAGCGCGGTGAGCTTCGTCGTGGTGTCGCGGGCCTCGGTGTGGGCCCGCTCCCGTTCGGCGCGGGCGGCCTGGATCTCGTCGCGCTCGGCGGCCGCGGCGGCCAGGGAGCGTTCGATCCGCTCGGCGGCGACGTGCCCGGCGTCGACGACGAGCCGGGCGACCTCGGAGGCCCGCTCCCGTTCGGCAGCCGCGGCGGCGGCCCGGGACCGGGCGAGGCGCTCGGCGTGCGCCTGGCGGCGCAGGGTCTCGGCGCGCCCGGCGATGGCGCGGGCCCGCTCCTCGGCGGTGCGCAGCGCGAGGCGGCACTCGACCTCCTCGGAGCGGACCTGTTCGACCCGCTCGGCGGCCTCGTCGCGCAGCTCGGTGTCGGGCTCGTCGTCGACCGGGGCGTCGGAGGCCAGCGACAGCTGGCGCTCGGCGGCCTCCAGCTCGATCAGCGAGTCCGACCGCCGCCGTTCGACGGTGTCGCGGCGGTCGCGCAGCCGCTGGGCCTCGGCGCGGGCGGAGGTGACGACCTGTTCGAGCCGCCCGAGCTGGGCGGCGGCGGCCGAGCGGCGCCGGTCGGCGTCGGCGACGGCGGCGCGGGCCGCGGTCAGGTCGGCCCCGCGGGCGGCCTCCTCGGCGCGGGCGCCCTCGCAGGTGGGGCGCAGCGACTCCAGCTCGGCGTCGACGGCGTCGCGGGCGGTGACCGCGTCGTCGACGGCGGCCTGCAGCTGCAGCGCGCCCTCCCCTGCGCCGGTGCCGCCGCGGGCGGTGTGCGCGGTGAGCAGGTCCCCCTCGGTCGTGACCGCGGTCAGCCCCGGCCGGGCCCCGACGGCGGTGGCCGCCGCGTCCAGGCCGTCGACGACGACCACCCCGGCCAGCAGCTCCCCCAGCGCCGGGGCGAGCGCGGGCGGGGCGGTGACGAGCGCGGCCGCCCAGCGCCCGGCGGGCGGGGCGTCCTCGGGGACCGGGACCGGCACCCGCCCGGCGGAGCGGTCCGCTCCCGCGGCCCCGGCGCCGACGAGCAGCGCGGCCCGGCCCGCGTCACCACGGCGCAGGGACCGCAGCGCCTCGGCCGCGGACACCACGGAGGCGACGGCGACGCCCTCGGCGAGCTCGCCCAGCGCCGCGGCGACCGCGGCCCGCCCGTTCGGCTCGACCTCGACGAGCTCGGCGACGGCGCCGAGCACCCCGTCGTCGCCGGAGTCGAGCAGGGCGCCGGTGCCGTCGCGGCGGACCAGGCCGACCTGCAGGGCGTCGACCCGGGCGCGCCAGTGCGCGCGGCGCTGCTCGGCGTCGCGTTCGGCGGCGACCAGCTCGGCGACCCGCTCGGCCGCGCTGCGGTGCGCGGCCTCGGCCTGCTCGACCCGGGCTGCGAGCGCGTCGGTGTCCGCGTCGCTCCCGGACACGCCGAGGGACTCCCGCGCGGTCTCCAGCTCGGCCTCGGACTCGGCGGTGCGGGCGCCCGCCTCGGCGAGCGCCTCGGACAGCCGCTCGATCTCCTCCGCGGTCGCGGCGACGCCGGAGCGCAGCGCGTCGGCCTTCCCGGCGAGGGTGGCGATCCCCGCGCGACGGTCGGCGATGGCACGCACGGCGGCCAGGTGCTCGCGTTCGGCGGCGGCGAGGGTCCGCTCGCGCTCGGCCTTCTCGGTGACGGCCTCGTCGAGCAGGCGCCGGGCGTCGGCGACGGCGGCCACCAGCTCGTCCTCCTGCTCGGCGACCGCGTCGGCCTCGGCCTCGGTCTCGTCCGGGTCGCGGCCGGGGGTGCGCCCCGCCTCGGCCGAGGAGGTGAGGTGGCGGACGCGTTCCTCGGCGAGGCGCACGGTGCCGCGCAGCCGCTCGGCCAGTGCGGAGAGCTGGTACCAGGTGTCCTGGGCGACCTGCAGCCGCGGCGCGTCCGCGGCGAGCGCGGTCTCCAGCTCGTCCTGGCGCCCGCGGGCGACGTCGAGCTGCTCCTCGACCTCGGCGCGGCGGCGCCGGGCCTGCTCCTGGGACGCCTCCTCCCGCAGGGTCTCCTCGGACAGGGTCACGTAGTCGTCGGCGGCCAGGCGGAGCCGGGCGTCGCGCAGCTCGGTCTGCACGGCCTGGGCGCGGCGGGCGATCTCGGCCTGGCGGCCCAGCGGCTTGAGCTGGCGGCGCAGCTCGGCGGTGAGGTCGGTGAGCCGGGTGAGGTTGGCCTGCATCGCGTCGAGCTTGCGGAGGGCCTTCTCCTTGCGCTTGCGGTGCTTGAGGACCCCGGCGGCCTCCTCGATGTAGGAGCGGCGGTCCTCCGGCTTGGACTGCAGCACCCCGTCGAGCTGGCCCTGCCCGACGATGACGTGCATCTCCCGGCCGATGCCCGAGTCGCTGAGCAGCTCCTGCACGTCGAGCAGCCGGGCGCGGGAGCCGTTGATCTCGTACTCGCCTGCGCCGTCGCGGAACATCCGGCGGGTCACCGAGACCTCGGAGTAGTCGATCGGCAGGGCGCCGTCGGAGTTGTCGATGGTGAGGGTGACCTCGGCGCGGCCCAGCGCCGCCCGGCCGGACGTGCCGGCGAAGATCACGTCCTCCATCTTGCCGCCGCGCAGCGCCTTGGCGCCCTGCTCGCCGAGCACCCAGCTGATCGCGTCGACGACGTTGGACTTGCCCGAGCCGTTCGGCCCGACGACGCAGGTGATCCCGGGCTCCAGGCGCAGCGTGGTGGCCGAGGCGAAGGACTTGAAGCCCTTCATCGTCAGCGTCTTGAGGTGCACGGGCGGGGATCTCCAGGTGCGCGGGGGCGACCAGGGTAGCCGGGCGGGCCGCCGTGCCCGACGGCCCGCCCGCGCACCCTCAGGTGGTGGGGGCGGAGGCGTTGACTAGCCAGCGGACGCCGAAACGGTCGGTGAGCTGGCCGAACTCGTCTCCCCACATCTGCTTCTCCATCGGGACGTCGACGACGCCGCCCTCGGCGAGCCCGGCGAAGAAGCCACGCAGCTTGTCCGGGTCGTCGCCGGACAGGCTGACCGAGATGCCCGACGGCGGCCCCACCGGGCGCTGCGGGTCACCGTCGGAGGCCATCAGGGCGAAGCCGTCGGGGGTGCCGAGGTAGGCGTGCATGACGCCGTCCGGCGGGGGGACGGGGCCCTCGGCGCCCATGTCGCCGAAGGTCATGACCTGCAGCTCTCCGCCGAGCACGGAGCGGTAGAACTCCATCGCCTCCCGCGCCTGGTTCTCGAAGTGCAGGTAGGGGTTCATCTGGACGGGCATCGCGACCTCCCGGTGTCGGTGTGGGCACAGGTGTAGACCCCCGCACCGACAGAACTGAGCGGTCAGGCCTCGACGAACCCGGAGAATGCGCCGGACGGCTCAGCCCACTGCTCCGACACCGACGTCACCCGCCCCGGGGTGCCCCCGCCGCGCAGCAGGTCCAGCAGACGGTCACAGGCGGAGCGGTCACCCTCCGCGGTCACCGCGACCCGGCCGTCGGACAGGTTGCGGGCCTGGCCGACGAGGCCGAGCTCGAGCGCCCGCGACCGCGTCCACCAGCGGAAACCGACGCCCTGCACCTCCCCCTGGACCCATGCGATCAGCCGAACGGTCGAATCCGTGTTGCCACTCACAGTGCTGGTACGTTACGCGGCCGTGACCCGACGACGCACACCGCGCGCCGCGAGCGCCGTGCTCGGCGGGGTGGGGGCCGGCGCCGTGCTGGCCATGGCCGCCCCGCTCGCCGCACCGGCGCTCACGGCAGTGGGCTCGCCCGACGCCGAACGGCCCGGTGGACCGGTCTCCGACACCCGGCCGCTCCGGGCGGTCGGCGCCGCCTACGCGACGACGGCCCCGGCCGGTGACGGCGCCCCGGTCGACGGCGCCGCGCTCGTCCGCGGTGCGCTCGCCGCCGCCCCGGCCGACCCGGGTTCCTCCGCCCGGACCGCGCTCGACGCGCTCTCCGCGCACGAGGCGGCCACCGCCGCGGCCGCCACCGCCGAGCCCGTCACCGGCCGCGCCTCCGGGCCGGGCCCCGCGGCCCGGCCGGCGGTCCCGTCGGCGAGGGGCGCGGTGGCCGGGTTGTCCGGCGAGCTCGCCCGGGTCGTGGAGCTGACCAACGCCGAGCGGGCCGCCGCGGGCTGCGGTGCGCTGCGGGCCGACCCGCGGATCAGCGCGGCCGCCCAGGGCCACAGCGAGGACATGGCCGCCCAGGGCTACTTCGCCCACGACAGCCGCGACGGCCGGGACTTCGCCGACCGCATCACCGCGGCGGGCTACGGCTCCCCCGGTGCGGAGAACATCGCGATGGGCCAGCCGGACGCGGCGACCGTCGTGCAGGACTGGATGGAGTCCCCCGGGCACCGGAAGAACATCCTGGACTGCTCGCTGACCACGATCGGCGTCGGGCTGGCCGACGGGTACTGGACCCAGGACTTCGGCCGCTGAGGCCTGCTCAGTCGTCGAACCGGTACCCCATCCCCGCCTCGGTGATCAGGTACTTCGGCCGCGACGGCACCGGCTCCAGCTTGCGGCGCAGCTGGGCGAGGTAGACCCGCAGGTAGTGGGTCTCGGTGCCGTACTGCGGGCCCCAGACCTCGCGCAGCAGCCGCTTCTGCTCGACGAGCTTGCCGCGGTGGCGCACCAGCAGCTCCAGGATCCCCCACTCGGTCGGGGTCAGGTGCACCTCGGCGCCGTCGGTGCGTGCGACCGTCTTGGCGGCCAGGTCGACGGTGAAGTCCGCGGTGGTCACGACGGCCTCGCCGTCGACGGTCGACACGGCGGCGCGGCGCACCGCGGCCCGGAGCCGGGCCAGCAGCTCGGACATCCCGAACGGCTTGGTGACGTAGTCGTCGGCGCCGGCGTCGAGCGCCCGGACCTTGTCGGTGGAGTCGGTGCGCGCGGACAGGACGATCACCGGCACCGTGCTCCAGCCGCGCAGCCCCTCGACGACCTCGGTGCCGTCGAGGTCGGGCAGCCCCAGGTCGAGGACGACGACGTCCGGATGCCCGTCCGCGGCCGCCCGCAGCGCGGCCGAGCCGTCGGCGGCGACGAGCACCGTGTAGCCGTGCGCGGTGAGGTTGATCCGCAGCGCCCGCAGGATCTGCGGGTCGTCGTCGACGACCAGCACCCGCACGCCGTGCCCGCCCCCGCTCACCGGGCCACCCCCACCGGTGCGGCGGGCAGCGAGACGACGACGGTGAGACCGCCGCCCGGGGTGTCCTCCGCGGTCAGCTCGCCGCCCATCACCACGGTCAGCCCCTGCGCCACCGACAGGCCCAGGCCGAGCCCGGACGTCGCGTCGCGGTCGCCGAGGCGCTGGAACGCGGCGAACAGCGCGTCACGCTCGCGCGGTGCGACACCACGCCCCCGGTCGACGACGCGCAGCTCGACCCGGTCGGAGTAGGCGCTGGCGCGCAGGACCACCTCGGTCCCGCCGTGCCGCAGCGCGTTGTCCACGACGTTGGCGAGCACCCGGTCGAGCAGGCCCGCGTCGGCGAGGACGTCGGGCAGGTCCTCGTCGATCTCGACACGGACCCGGGCGGCGCCCTCCAGGCCGAGGAGCGCGGTGGCGGCGACCTCGTCGTAACCGACCGGGGCCAGCAGCGGGGTCACCGCGCCCGCGGCGAGCCGGGAGGAGTCGAGCAGGTTGTCGACCAGGCCGGTGAGCCGGTCCGCGGACTCCTCGACGGTCGCCAGCAGCTCGGCGCGGTCGTCCGGTCCGAGCGGCAGGTGCTCGTCGCGCAGGCTGCTCGCGGCCGCTTTGATCGAGGTCAGCGGGCTGCGCAGGTCGTGCCCGACGGCCGAGAGCAGCGCGCCGCGGGTCTCGTTGGCGGCCGCGCGGCGCTCGGCGTCGGCGGCCCCGGCCTCGGCGCGCTGCCCGCGCAGCGCCAGCAGCGCCTGCCCGCCGACGACCTCCAGCAGCCTGCGGTCGGCCGCGGGCAGGGCGCGGCCGGTCCCGACCAGGTGCAGCCCCTCGTCGACGACGACGTCCACGTCGGCCTTCTCCGGCCGGTCGCACGCCCCGGCGTCGCCGGTGCAGGCGACCCGGCGCCACACCCGGTCCTCGCCCTGCTCGAGCAGTGCCACCGACTGCAGCGCCCAGGTCTCCCGGACCCGGTCCAGCAACCGCGGAAGCGGGTCGGACCGGGTCAGGACGGTCCGCGCGAACGACGCCAGCAGCGCGGCCTCCGCCCGGGCCCGCGCCGCCTGCTCCGCCCGCCGGGCCGCCCGGTCGACGACGAGCGCCACCAGCACCCCCACCAGCAGCATGGTCGCCACGGTGATGACGTTGCCGGGGTTGGCGATCGCGAAGGAGTACAGCGGCGGGGACAGGAAGAAGTTCAGCAGCAGCCCGCCGAGCAGCGCCGCGAGCAGCGCCGGGCCGAGCCCGCCGGCCAGCGCGGCGAGCACGGTCGCGAGGAAGTAGAGGACGACGTCGGTGGACAGGTCCACCCAGTCGGTCAGCGCGATCCCGACCAGGGTCGCCGCCGCCGGCGCGAGCACGGCGGTCGCCCAGCCGGCGGCCTGACGGCCCGCGGGCAGGCCGCTGCGCAGCCTCGGCAGCCGCAGGGCCCGCCCGGCGGCCGAGTGGGTGACCATGTGCACGTCGATCGGTCCGGACTCCTGCACCACCCGCGCCCCGATGCCGGGGTCGAACACCCGGGCCAGCCGGGAGCGCCGGGAGGTGCCCAGCACCAGCTGGGTGGCGTTGGCCCCGCGGGCGAAGTCGAGCAGGGCGTCGTCGACGGACTCGCCGACGACGGTGTGGAAGCTCGCCCCGACCCCCTCGGCCATCCGCCGCACCCGGTCCGCGGCGACCACCGGCGCCCCGGCGCGGCCGGGGACCAGGCCGTCGCCGCGCAGCACGTGCACCGCCATCAGGTCGGCGCCGCCGGAGCGTTTCGCGATCCGTGCGGCACGGCGCAGCACCGTCTCGGACTCCCGGCCGCCGGTCAGCGCGACGACCACCCGCTCGCGGGTCTCCCACACGTCGGACACCTGCTGCTCGGTGCGGTAGCGGCGCAGCACCACGTCCACCTCGTCGGCGATCCACAGCAGCGCGAGCTCCCGGAGGGCGACGAGGTTGGGCACCCGGAAGTAGTGCGCCAGCGCGGCGTCGACGCGTTCGGGCGGGTAGACGTTGCCGTGCGCGAGCCTGCGGCGCAGCGCCTCCGGGGTGATGTCGACGATCTCGATCTGCTCGGCGCGGCGGACCACGTCGTCGGGCACGGTCTCCTGCTGGCGGGCCCCGGTGATGGTCTCGACGACGTCGCCGAGGGACTCCAGGTGCTGCACGTTGACCGTGGAGATGACGTCGATGCCGGCGTCGAGCAGCTCCTCCACGTCCTGCCAGCGCTTGGCGTGGCGCGAGCCGGGCGCGTTGGTGTGGGCGAGCTCGTCGACCAGGGCGACCTGGGGGCGGCGGGCCAGCACCGCGTCGACGTCCATCTCGTGCAGCTCGGTGCCGCCGTGCGCGACGGTGCGCCGCGGTACCACCTCCAGTCCCTCGAGCAGCCCGGCGGTGCGCTCGCGGCCGTGGGTCTCGACGACGCCGACGACCACGTCGGCACCGCGGCCGACCCGCCGGTGGGCCTCGCCGAGCATGGCGAAGCTCTTCCCGACCCCGGGTGCGGCACCGAGATGGATGCGCAGTTCTCCCCTCACCCGGCCATTGTGGTCCCGCCCCACTACCGCGCGTCCCGCACGGACAGGTTGAGTTCGGTGACGTCCACCCGGGGCTCGCCGAGGAAGCCGAGGGTGCGTCCGCTGGTCGCGTCGGCCACCAGCTGCTCCACCCGGTCGAGCGACAGCCCGGTGACCCGGGCGACGCGTGGTGCCTGGAGCGCGGCGTAGGCCGGGCTGATGTCGGGGTCGAGCCCGGAGCCGGACGCGGTGACGGCGTCGGTGGGGACGGCGGCGGGGTCGACGCCCTCCCGGGCGGCGATCACCGCGCGGCGCTGCTGCACCGCCTCCAGCAGCCCGGTGTCGAAGCCGCCCTTGTTGGATCCGCCGGAGGTCGTCGTGTCGGCCGGGCCGAGCCCGGCGTCGGCCTCCGCGGTCGCCGAGGGCCGGGTGTGGAAGTACGGGTCGGCGGCCGGGTCGGCGGCGACCGGGTCGATCCCGATCAGCGACGAGCCGGTGCCGCCGGGCAGCACCGAGCCCTCGGCCTGCGCGGAGAGCCCGGGGATCCGGGAGACGCCCCAGATCGCGAGCGGGTACGCGATGCCGCACAGGACGGTCATGACGAGGAGCACGCGCAGGCCGGTCGCGGTCTGGCGGCGCAGGGTGGTGAGCATCAGATCCCCGGGACGAAGCGGACGAGCAGGTCGATGAGGAAGATCCCGACGAACGGGGTGACGACCCCGCCGAGGCCGTAGATCAGCAGGTTGCGCCGCAGCAGCGACGCCGCCGACGACGGCCGGTACCGCACCCCGCGCAGGGCGAGCGGGATCAGCGCGACGATCACCAGCGCGTTGAAGATCACCGCGGAGAGGATCGCGGACTCCGGCGTGGCCAGGCCCATGACGTTGAGCAGCCCCAGCGACGGGTACAGCGCGACGAACATCGCGGGCAGGATCGCGAAGTACTTCGCGAGGTCGTTCGCGACGGAGAACGTCGTGAGCGCGCCGCGGGTGATCAGCAGCTGTTTGCCGATCTCGACGATCTCGATGAGCTTGGTCGGGTCGGAGTCCAGGTCCACCATGTTCCCGGCCTCCTTGGCGGCGGAGGTGCCGGTGTTCATGGCGACGCCGACGTCGGCCTGGGCCAGTGCGGGCGCGTCGTTGGTGCCGTCGCCGGTCATCGCGACCAGCCGGCCCCCCTCCTGCTCGCGGCGGATGTAGGCGAGCTTGTCCTCGGGGGTAGCCTCGGCGATGTGGTCGTCGACGCCGGCCTGGGCGGCGATCGCGGCCGCGGTGCGCGGGTTGTCGCCGGTGACCATCACGGTGCGGGTGCCCATGGCCCGCAGCTCGGCGAAGCGCTCCGCCATGCCGGGCTTGACGACGTCGGACAGCTCGATGACGCCGAGCACCCGCCCGTCGGTGCCTGCCGGCCCGGAGGCCCTGGCCACGACCAGCGGGGTGCCGCCGGCGTCGGAGACGGTCTCCACCAGCCGGTCCACCTCGGCGCGGTCGCCCGCGTGGGCCCAGTCGAGGACCGCGGCCGCGGCACCCTTGCGGACGACGCCACCGGGGAGGTCGATACCGGACATCCGGGTCTGGGCGGTGAAGGGCACGAACTCGGCGACGGCCTCGGTCGCGTCGGCCTCCGGCGGGAGGCCGTGCTCGGCCGCGCAGAGCTCGACGATGCTGCGGCCCTCGGGGGTCTGGTCGGCGAGGCTGGACAGCCGCGCGGCGCGGGCCAGCTCCTCGACCCCGGTGCCGCCGACGGGGTGCAGCGCGGTGGCGCGCCGGTTGCCGAAGGTGATGGTGCCGGTCTTGTCGAGCAGCAGGGTGTCGACGTCGCCGGCGGCCTCGACCGCGCGCCCGGACGTGGCGAGCACGTTGCGCTGCACGAGCCGGTCCATCCCGGCGATCCCGATCGCCGACAGCAGCGCCCCGATGGTCGTCGGGATGAGGCAGACCAGCAGCGCGGTGAGCACCAGCAGCGGCACCTGGGTGCCGGCGTAGGCGCTCATCGGGGCGATCGCGACCACGGCGAGCAGGAAGATGATCGTCAGCGCCGACAGCAGGATGGTCAGGGCGATCTCGTTCGGCGTCTTCTGCCGGGCGGCGCCCTCGACGAGCGCGATCATCCGGTCCACGAAGGACTCCCCCGGCTTCGTCGTGATCCGCACGACGATCCGATCCGAGAGCACGGTGGTGCCGCCGGTGACGGCGCAGCGGTCGCCGCCCGCCTCCCGGATGACCGGCGCGGACTCGCCGGTGATGGCGGACTCGTCGACCGAGGCGATGCCGTGGACGACGTCGCCGTCGCCGGGGATCGTCTCCCCCGCCTCGACGACGACGAGGTCGCCGAGGCGCAGCTGGGCGCCGGGGACCTGCTCCTCGGCGGCGTCGCGGTCGGCGGGCGAGTCGGTGACCAGCCTGCGGGCGACGGTGTCGCGCTGGGTGGCGCGCAGCGAGGCGGCCTGGGCCTTGCCGCGCCCCTCGGCGACGGCCTCGGCGAGGTTGGCGAACAGCACGGTGAACCACAGCCACACCGCGACGAGCACCGCGAACACGCTCGGGTCCGCGACGGCGAGCACCGTGACCAGCACGGACCCGACCCAGACGACGAACATGACCGGGTTGCGGGCCTGCACGCGCGGATCGAGCTTGCGCAGCGCCTCGGGCAGCGCCGCCAGCAGCTGGCGTGGGGCGAAGGCCCCGCCGGCGACGGGCGCCGGCGCCGGGCCGGGCGTCTGCGGCCCGGTGGGCCGCTCGGTGGACACGGACACGGTCTCCTCCGGTCGAGGGGTCCCCCCACCGCCGTCCGCTCCGAGGGTCACTTTCGTAGCGCTGTAAGCCACGAAGGTTCCCCTGGGGGCACCGCCGGAGGCGGACGACGGGGTCGGGGTCGGGGTGGGGGCGGGGGGCGGGGTGGGGCGACGGCTCACGAGAGGGCCTCGGCGATCGGGCCGAGCGCGAGCGCCGGGAAGAAGGTCAGCGCGGACACGAGCAGGACGGTGCCGCCGACCAGGCCGGCGAACAGCGGGCCGTCGGTCGGGAGCGTCCCGGCGCCGGCCGGGACGCGGCGCTGGCGGGCCAGCGAGCCGGCGAGCGCCAGCACCGCCAGCATGGGCACGAACCGGCCGAACAGCATGGCCAGTCCCAGCCCGGCCTGGAAGAAGTCGCTCGTCACGGTGAGCCCGCCGAACGCGGAGCCGTTGTTGTTGGCCGCCGAGGCCCAGGCGTAGAGGACCTCGGAGAAGCCGTGCGCGCCGTCGTTGCCCAGCGCGTCGGCGGTGCCCGGCAGCGCGATGGCCAGGCCCGCGCCGATCAGGACGAACGCGGGCATGACCAGGATCGACACGGCGGCGTAGGTGATCTCGCGCCGGCCGAGCTTCTTGCCCAGGTACTCCGGGGTGCGCCCGACCATCAGCCCGGCCAGGAACACCGCGACGACCGCGAGCACCAGCAGGCCGTAGAGCCCGGAGCCGACGCCGCCGGGGGCGACCTCGCCGAGCAGCATGTTCAGCAGCGCGACGCCGCCGCCCGCACCGGTGAGGCTGTCATGGGTGGCGTTGACCGCGCCGGTGGACGTGCCCGTGGTGGACACGACGAACAGGGCGGAGCCGGGGATGCCGAAGCGCACCTCCTTGCCCTCCATCGCCCCGCCCGCGGCGAGCGCGGCCGGGCCGTTGGGGTGCAGCTCGGCGAGCCAGGTCGCGGCGAGGAACAGCGCCCACAGCCCACCCATGACCGACAGCAGCACGACGCCCTGGCGGACCCGCCCGACCAGCACGCCGAACGTGCGGGTCAGCGCGACCGGGACGACGAGCAGCAGGAAGATCTCGAGCAGGTTCGACAGCGGGTTCGGGTTCTCGAACGGGTGCGCGGAGTTGGCGTTGAGGATGCCGCCGCCGTTGGTGCCGAGCTCCTTGACCGCCTCCTGCGAGGCGGCCGGGGCGAGCGGCAGGGTGTGGACGCTGCCGTCGACGGTCGTCACGTCGACACCGGACCGCAGCGACTGCACCACGCCGGTGGCGACGAGCACGACCGCGGCGACGGCGGCGATCGGCAGCAGGATCCGGACGACGCCGCGGGTCAGGTCGACCCAGAAGTTCCCGATCCGGCCCCCCTCGTCGTCGCCGGTCGCACCGTGGGAGACGAAGCCGCGGACCAGCGCGACCGCGACCGCCATGCCGACGGCGGCGGACACGACGTTCTGCACGGTCAGGCCGGCCATCTGCACGGTGTGGCCGAGCACCTGCTCGGGCACGTAGGACTGCCAGTTCGTGTTGGTCACGAACGACACCGCGGTGTTGAACGCCATCGCGGGCGACACCGAGGTGGCGCCGTCGGTGCCGCGGCCGAACCCGAGCGGGAGGAAGGCCTGCAGCCGCTGCATCAGGTAGAGCAGCGCGATCGAGACGAACGAGAAGCCCAGCACACCCGCGGCGTAGGTCGTCCAGCGCTGCGGGGACGCGGCGTCGATCCGGCAGACCCGGTAGACGAACCGCTCGATCCGCCAGTGCCGGGTGTCGGTGTAGACCCGCGCCATCCAGTCGCCCAGCGGCTTCCAGGTCACGGCGAGCAGCGCCACCAGCGCCGCCGCCTGCGCGAGCCCCGCCATCAGAACCGCTCCGGGCGGAGCAGCGCGATCACCAGGTAGACCAGCAGGGCCAGGGCGAGCACACCCCCGGCGATGTTCGCGATCACAGCTTCTCCATCCCGCGCAGGGTGAGCGCGAGGACGGCGAAGGACGCCACCAGCAACGCGGTGTAGGCCAGGTCGGCCACGGGACTCTCCTCGGTCGTGCCCACCCGCCGGCATGTCCGGCGGGCTGCGGGGATCGTGCGCCGCACCGGGGGTCGTGCCCGCGGCGATGACGGCGGATTGACGCCCACCGGGGCGCGCGTTGACGCGTTCTTGACGCCCGGTGGTGGCCATCACGTCCCCCGGACGGGCGGTCGGTCTCAGGAACCCGTCAACACACGCGCGTGACGACGCCAACACCGCGTCAGGGGCCGGGCCGGTCCGCCGCCGGGGGCGCACGCTCCCGCGCATGCTGCAGCGCCGCCCCGCCCGTCCGGTCCCGCCGCCCCTGCCCGGGGGCGCCGGGTTCGTCGCCGCGATCGCCACCGGCGTCGCCGCGGGGCTCGCCGCCGGTGCCGCGGGGGCCGCCGGTGCCGGGCCCGGCCTCGTCGCCGCGGTCGCGGTCGCCGTCGCGGTGGTGGGGACGGCGGCGCTCGCCGTCGCGACGACGGCGGCCGGTGCGCCGGCCGCCGCGGCGGTCTGCTGGGGGTTCGCCGACGGCTTCGGGCTGCACCGCCTCGCCGAGCTGCACACCGGCGCGCGGGACCTGGAGCTCCTGGCCGGGCTGCCGGCGACCGCGCTGGTGGCCCACCTCCTCGTCCCGGCGGTTGCGCGGCACAGCGCTGGTTACCCTGCTCGGTGACGGCCCGGGCACCCGCCCGGCCGGCCCGGCGGGGAGGTCTGTGCATGTCGGTGATCGACAACGCGGTCTACGTCGACGGCAAGCGGGCGGCGGCGCCCGACTCCGTCGACAGCGCGGTCGAGGCGCTGCAGGGCTGCCGTGCCGACCACGGCGGCGAGGCACCCGCGTTCTGCTGGATCGGCATGCTGCGGCCGGGCGTCGACGAGATCCACCAGGTCGCGGCGGAGTTCGGGCTGCACGCGCTGGCGATCGAGGACACCGTCAACGCCCACCAGCGCCCCAAGCTGGAGCGCTACGGCAGCACCGAGTTCGTGGTGCTGCGCCCGGCCCGCTACGTCGACTCCGACGAGGTCGTCGAGATCGGCGAGGTGCACCTGTTCCTCGGACCGGACTTCGTCATCACCGTCCGGCACGCCGCCGAGCCGCAGCTCGGTGAGGTCCGCGACCGGCTGGAGAGCGACCCGGACCTGCTCTCGCACGGCCCGATGGCGGTGCTCTACGCGGTGCTGGACCGGGTCGTCGACGACTACTTCCCCGTCCTCGACGGCCTGCAGGACGACATCGACGAGATCGAGGTGCAGGTCTTCCGCGGCGACCCGAACGTGTCGCGGCGCATCTACCAGCTGACCCGGCAGGTCATCGCGTTCCAGCGGGCCGTCGAGCCGCTGCAGGAGATCTTCGTCGAGCTGCGGGCCCGGTTCGCCAAGTCCGGCGACGCCCCGGACCTGGAGCTGCGCCGGGCGATGCGCGACGTGATCGACCACGCCACGCGGGTGCGGGAGCGCGTCGAGGGGTTCCGCGACCTGCTCGGCAACATCCTGACGGTCAACTCGACCCTGGTCGCGCAGCGGCAGAACGAGGAGATGACCCGGCTCACCGAGGCGGGCTTCGCGCAGAACGAGCAGATGAAGCGGGTGTCGTCGTGGGCGGCGATCCTGTTCGCGCCGACCCTGATCGCCGGCATCTACGGCATGAACTTCGACGAGATGCCGGAGCTGCACTGGGCGCTGGGCTACCCGATGGCCATCGGGCTGATGCTGCTGCTCGGACTGGGGCTGTACCTGGCGTTCAAGCACAACGACTGGCTCTGAGGGTCGGGCGCCCACCCCCCGTGGACGCCCGGCCCCCCGGTTCAGCCGCCGGCTCCGGGCGTGGCCGGTGCCGGGGTCGCCCGCGGTGCGGTCGGCGGCGCCTGCGTACCCGGACGGGCCGCCGTGGTCTGCGGGATCGTCACGACCAGCGGCGGCGGGGGCACGGTCACGCACTCCCCCGACGACGGGTCGGTCGTGCGCACACCCTGCGGGTACGGCCCGGGCGCCGGGACGGTCGAGGTGGCCGCGGAGCCGTCGGTGGGGCAGTGACCGTCGTCGACGGCGAGCGGGCGGCCGTTCTCGTCGAACAGGTAGACCCCGGTCAGCGGCCTGCCGTTCGCGTCGAAGGGCCGCACGTCGGACACCGTGTTCCCGTCCAGGGTCAGCCCCGGCGGCGGCGAGTACGACGACACGTCGGTGGTGCGGTCCTGCCCCTGGGCCGGCACCCCGGCCACCAGCAGGCCCGCGGCCAGTGCGTTCAGCGGCACCACGGCCCACAGCAGCCGGCGGTCGACCGCGCTGCGGCGGCCGAGCAGCACCGACAGCGGCACCGCGGCGACGGCCAGGACGACGGTGATCAGCAGCCCGGCGGACCCGCC
Organism: Pseudonocardia sp. 2-7; assembly: GCF_056341085.1. Classification (NCBI taxonomy): domain Bacteria; kingdom Bacillati; phylum Actinomycetota; class Actinomycetes; order Pseudonocardiales; family Pseudonocardiaceae; genus Pseudonocardia; species Pseudonocardia sp. 2-7. Next base: position 1,488,770 of record NZ_CP094507.1, on the reverse strand, counting down.
CCCGCCGAACACCCATCCGACGAGCCCGGCCGCGACCAGCCCGCGCAGCACCCACCAGCCGGGCTGGAGGGTCAGGACGAACCCGCCGACCCCGCCGTCGGCCCGGGTCCGGGCGATCCGCTCGCGCAGCGCCACCACCGACGGCAGCGCCGCGACCGACGGCTGTCCCGGCCCGTCGGTCCACACGGCGAGCACACCGGCCCCGGCGGCCAGGGCCGCGAGGAACATCGGGAACGACGCCGACGGCCCGACCTGCCACACGGCGGGACCCGCGAGGACCATCAGGCCGGTGGCGCCGAGGAGCGCGGCCACCGCGAACCACGCCCCGCCCGTGCGGGGGCGTCCGGCGGGCGCCTGCGGGGCCGGATAGCCCGCGGCCGCGCGCAGCTCCGCCGCGTAGGCCTCCGGCGTGCCGAGGCGCTCGCGGACCGCGGCCCGGTCGAAGCCGGGGCCCAGCTCGTCGGAGAGGTCGGCGAGGTGGCCCCGCGCGTCCTCGACGATCTCCTCGACCTCCGCCGGGGGCAGGTCGGACAGCGCCTCCCGCAACCCGAGCAGGTACTCGGTGCCGACCGGGTCGCCGATCCGGGTCGTGGCGGCGCCGTCGGGGCCGCCGGTGCCGTCGGTGCTCACGTGCCCACCAGGCCTTCCATCGTGGTGGCGAACGCGCGCCACCGGTCGGTCGTCTCCCGCAGCCGGGCCCGGCCCGGCTCGTTGATCGCGTAGTACTTGCGGTGCGGCCCCTCCTCGCTGGGGACGACGTAGGAGGTCAGCAGGCCCGCACCGTAGAGCCGGCGCAGCGTGCCGTAGACCGACGCGTCCCCCACCTCGCTGAGCCCGGCCGCGCGCAGCGCACGGACGACCTCGTAGCCGTAGCCGTCCCCGCGGTCGAGCACGGCGAGCACCGCGAGGTCGAGCACTCCCTTGAGCAGCTGACTGGTGTCCATCGCACCTCCTTGCGCACCGGAGAGTACTACGCAGTGCGCAGTAGTGCGCGCACCACTGCACCCCGTGCGTGTCAAGGTGCCGCCAGTGGTGGCACCGGCCCCGTCAGGGCGGCGTAGCGGGAACGGGCACGGAGGCGCCCGCGGAGTGACAACGGAGGAGCACGGCGCCCGCACCGGGCGCCCGCCACCAAGGAGTCATCCCGGTGACCCTCGCCGACCTGCTCCCCTCCCTCCGCCCGACGCTGGCCGCCCGCCTCGAGCCGGGCCTGTGGCCGCTCACGACCCGCGCCACCTCCGACGGCGCCCTGCAGATCGGCGGGGTCGACCTCGCCGGGCTCGCCGCCCGCTTCGGCACCCCGGTGCAGATGCTCGACACCGCCGACGTCCGCGCCCGCTGCCGCGCCTACCGGGCCGCGCTGCCCGACGCCGAGATCGTCTACGCCGGCAAGGCGTTCCTCTGCCGCGGGATGGCCCGCCTGGTCGCCGACGAGGGCTGTTCGGTCGACGCCTGCTCCGGCGGTGAGGTCGCGGTGGCCGCGGCCGCGGGGCTGCCCGGCGACCGGATCGTGCTGCACGGCACCGTCAAGACCGACGAGGACCTCAAGGCGGCGTTCGCCGCGGGCGTCGGGCGGATCGTGCTGGACTCGGCGGCGGAGGTCGACCGGATCGCCGCGCTCGCGCCGCACCGGCAGAAGGTGCTGCTGCGGATCAGCCCGGACGTCGACGCCGGCACCCACCCGGGGCTCACGACCGGCACCGCGTCGTCGTGGTTCGGGATGCCGCCCGCCGAGGCGTGCGAGGTCGCCGGACGGGTGCTGGCCCGCCCCGAGCTGGAGCTGGCCGGGCTGCACTGCCACCTCGGCTCGCAGCTGCCGTCGGTGTCGCGCTACGAGCGCGCCGCGGTCCGGATGGTGGGCGTGATCGCGGCGCTGCGCGCGCGGTACGGGATCACCGTCGCCGAGCTGGACCTGGGCGGCGGCCACGCGGTCGGCTACGCCGAGGGCGAGCCCTGCCTGGACCCGGCGACGTTCGGCCGGGCCGTGCGCGGCACCCTGGCCCGGACCTGCGCGGCGCACGGGATCGACGAGCCGCGGCTGCTGGTCGAGCCGGGACGCGCGGTCGTCGCCCGGGCCGGGGTGACGCTCTACCGGGTCGGCGCCGTGCAGCGCTGCGGCGACGGCCGCACCACCGTGCTGGTCGACGGCGGCATGAGCGACGACCCGCGCCCCGCCCTCTACGGCGCCCGCTACCCGGTCCGGCTCGTCGGGCGCGCCACCCGGGCGCCGCTGGAGACGGTCCGCGTGGCGGGGCGGCACTGCGAGTCCTCCGACGTGATCGCCGACGGCGTCCGGCTGCCCGCCGACGTCGCGCCCGGGGACCTGCTGGCGGTGCCGGTGTCCGGCGCGTACCACGCGTCGATGGCCTCGACCTACAACCAGGTCCCACGCCCGCCGGTGATCGCCGTCGCCGCGGGGGCGTCGCTGCCGCTGCTGCGCCGCGACACCCCGGAGGACCTGCTGCGCCGCGACTGCTCCTGACCCCCGCGCCGCTCAGGGACGCGGCCGCGGCGCCGGCTGGCACCGCGGGCAGGTGAACGACGAGCGGTTCATGAACGCGTCCCGGCGGATCGGGGTGCCGCAGCGACGGCACGCCCGGTCCGCCCGGCCGTAGACGTTCAGAGAGCGGTCGAAGTAGCCCGAGGCGCCGTTGACGTTGACGTACAGCGCGTCGAAGGAGGTCCCGCCCTGGGCGAGCGCCTCGTGCATGACGGTCGTCGCGGCGTCGAGGACGGCGTGACCCTGGGCCCGGGTGAGCTTCCCGGTGGGCCGGGTGCCGTGCAGCCGGGCCCGCCACAGCGCCTCGTCGGCGTAGATGTTGCCGATCCCGGAGACGACGGTCTGGTCGAGCAGCGCCCGCTTGACCTCGGTGCGACGGCGACGCAGCGCCGCGACGGCGTCGTCGGCCGAGAACGCCGGGTCCATCGGGTCGCGCGCGATGTGCGCGACCGGCTCGGGCACCAGGCCGCCGCCCGCGGCCGCGGCGAGCGGCTGCACCGACAGCCCGCCGAAGGTGCGCTGGTCGACGAAGCGGAGCTCGGGGCCGTCGTCGTCGAACCGGACGCGGACCCGCAGGTGCTTCTCGTCGGGCGCGTCCGGGGGCTCCACCAGCATCTGCCCGGACATGCCCAGGTGCGCGAGCAGTGCGTCGTCGCCGGTGCCCGCGGTGTCCAGCTCCAGCCAGAGGTACTTGCCGCGCCGCGCGGCCGCGGACAGCGTGCGCCCGGTCAGCCGGCCGGTGAAGTCGTCCGCGCCGGTCGGGTGCCGGCGTACCGCGCGCGGATGCAGCACCTCGACGCGGGCGATCCGCCGGTCCAGCACGTGGTCGGCGAGGCCGCGGCGGACGACCTCGACCTCGGGCAGTTCCGGCATCGACGGCTACCGCCCGGAGCCGGCACTCTCGTCGGACAGCGCGTGCCAGGCGATCTCGGCCGCCTTCTGCTCGGCCTCCTTCTTGGTGCGCCCCGCACCGCTGCCGAGGTCACGACCCCCGACGACGGCCGTCGCGGTGAACACCTTCAGGTGGTCCGGGCCCTCCTCGTCGATCCGGTACTCGGGCACGCCGTGCCCGCCGGCGGCGGTGAGCTCCTGCAGGCTGGTCTTCCAGTCCAGGCCCGCGCCGAGCAGCGGGGCACTGTGCAGCAGGTCCGCGAACAGCCGGTGGATCAGCTCGCGGGACGGCTCGAGGCCGTGCGCGAGGTACACCGCGCCGAGCAGCGCCTCGGTGGCGTCGGCCAGGATGCTGGCCTTCGACCGGCCACCGGTCAGCTCCTCACCGCGCCCCAGGTACAGGTACGCGCCGAGGCCGTGCGGCCCGTCGTCCGGCGTCGGCAGCGCCACCGCGACGGTGGCGAGCGCGTGCATGTTGACCACGCTCGCGCGCAGCTTCGCCAGCTGCCCCTCGGGCAGGTCCGGGTGGTCCCGGTAGAGCCGCTCGGTGATCACGATCGACAGCACCGAGTCGCCCAGGAACTCCAGGCGCTCGTTGGTCGGCAGACCGCCGTGCTCGTAGGCGTAGGACCGGTGGGTGAGCGCCAGCGTGAGCAGCGCCTCGTCCAGGTCCACACCGAGTGCGGACAGCAGAGGTGACCGGTCCGTCACCGGACCGGTCACGCTCTTGTCGCCCACTGCTGCGATCAGGCCGGGCTGGTGACCTGACGGCCGTCGTACTGCCCACAGGTCGGGCAGGCGATGTGCTGCAGCTTCGGCTCACGGCAGGCGCGGTTCGAGCAGGCGACCAGGGTCGGCGCAGTGGCCTTCCACTGCGACCGGCGCGCACGCGTGTTCGACCGCGACATCCGGCGCTTGGGAACGGCCATGATGACACTCCTCGGTACTTCGAACGATCAGGTCTGCCCACCGGGGAGCGGGCTCATGTGGAGCCGCCGCTCAGTCGGTGGAGGGCAGGCGCTCACGGAGCGCCGCCCAACGAGGATCCAGTGTCTCATGCCCGTGATCCGACGGGAGATCGGCCCACCTCTCGCCGCACTCGACGCACAGACCGGGGCAGTCCTCGCGGCACAGGGGCGCCATCGGGAGCTCGGTGACGATCGCGTCGCGCACGGTCTGGGTGAGGTCGATGCGCTCGTCGACCAGGCGCGGGATCTCGTCGGCGTCGGTGGTCTCCTCGGTGACCGAGTCCGGGTAGGCGAACAGCTCGCCGATCCGGACCTGCACGTCCTCACCGATCGGCTCCAGGCAGCGCGAGCACTCCCCCGCCAGCCGGGCATCGGCCGTGCCGGAGACGTAGACGCCCTCGGTCACCGACTCCAGGGACACGTCGAGCTCGACGTCGGACCCGCCGGGGACGGTGATCACCCCGGTCAGGCCGATCTCGGCGTCGCCCGACGGCGCGGGGACCGTACGGGCCACGGTGCGCTGGTTACCGGGGCGGCGGGCCAGCTCACGGGTGGAGAGGACCCAGGGGTTGTCGTCGGGACGGTTCTGGCTGCGCGCGGTGTTCATCTCGCGGACCAGCGTACGCGGCCCGGTCAGTCGCGTCGTCGCACGTCGAACGCGTCGGCGACCAGGGCGCCCAGCTCCAGGAACGCGTCCGCGGTCGCCGGGCGGAGCCGGGCCGGGTCGACCCGGCCGCCGGTGGCCAGGTGCGGGTCGTGCGGGACCTCGACGACCCCGCGCACCCGCTGGGCGAAGTGCTCGCGGATCCGGGCGGCGTCGACCTCGGCGCTGCGCCGGTCGCAGGACAGCACGACCACCGCGTCGCGGACGAGGTCGCCGTGGCCGTGTGCGACCAGCCAGTCCAGCGTCTTGCTGGCCCGGCCCGCGCCGTCGACGGTCGGGGCCCCGACCACGACGACCGAGTCGGCGCGCGCGAGGGTGCCCTGCATCGTGGAGTGCACCATCCCGGTGCCGGAATCGGTGATGATGATGTTGAAGAAGCGGCCCAGGAGGTCGACCACGCGCTCGTACTCGTCGCGGGAGAACGCCTCGCCCGAGGCGGGGTCCTGCTCCGAGGCCAGGACCTGCAGGCGCCCGGCGAGGCTCGTGTAGCGGGACACGTCGGTCCAGGTGCCGACCGAGTCCAGATCGTTCAGCAGCTCGCGGACGGTGATCCGGGAGTCGCCGGTGAGGCGGTCGGCGAGCGTGCCGGCGTCGGGGTTGGCGTCGAGGACGACGGCCCGGTCCCCGCGGTGCTCGGCCAGCGCCTGTCCGAGGCAGGCCGCGACCGTGGTCTTGCCGACGCCGCCCTTCACCGACATGACCGCCACCCGGTGCGCCCCGGCCAGCGGCGCGCGGACCCGGGCCAGCAGCCCGGAGCGGAGCTCCTCGGCGTCGCTCGGGCCGGGGTTCACACGGCCGCCGGTGACGTCGTAGAGCGCGCGCCGCCAGCCGGTGCGCGGCCGGTCGGGCCGCGCGCGCAGCATGGTGTCCTCACGCAGGTCCGCCGCGGCCGCCCCGGGGTTCCTGCGCGGGGCCTCGGAACGTGGGAGCTCGGGACGCGGGACCTCGGGAGCCGGGGGCTGCGCCGGGTTCGTCACGGGGGGTCCTTCCAGCCGGTGCCCGTAGCGTGCCCACCAGGTCGTCGGGTCGGGTTCGGGCCGGCGTGCCATGCGCGGGAGGGTAGTACGGCGGGTGACCTGGATTCCTGCGTCCGGCGTATCCGACCACAGCGACTGCGCGTGGTGAAGCACCTTGTGTCGCAGCGGTACCCGTGATCACCCGGCCGCGCGGGCCGCCTGCCGGGTCGCGCCGGGCGTCTCACCGAGCACCGCCCGGTAGCGACGGGTGAAGTGGGCCTGGTCGGCGTAGCCGAGATCGGCGGCCAGCCCGGCCAGCGCGGTGTCCGGGTCGGTCCGGAGCACCGCGGCGGCGTGCTGCAGGCGACGGCACTCGATCAGCCACAGCGGGGTCAGTCCGACGTGGCCGCGGACCAGGCGTTCCAGGGTCCGCGGTGCGACGCCGACGAGCTCGGCGAGCTGGTCGGCGCGCAGGACGTCGGCGCGGGACTCGGCCAACGCGCAGGCCCGGTTGACCAGGCGTCCGGCGTCGGTGACCCGGTCCGCCAGCGGGGCGAGCCAGTCCCGCACCGTCGCGGCCGGGTCGCCGGCCGGCACGGCCGCGGTGAGCTCCGCCACCGGCGCGCCGCGGACCTCCTCGGCGGTCCCGCGCAGCGCGGCGGGTGCGGTGGCCGTGAACAGCGGGGTCGCGCCGGGCCGCAGCAGGACGCCGACGACCCACGACCGCCCGGCCAGCTCCCGGATGTCGACGCCGGTGCGCGGCCCGTGCAGCGTCGCGGTGACCGGGTCGGTGACGAGGTTGAACGCCGGGTACTGCAGCACCCGCTGGCGCACCGTGCGCCCCGGCGGGACGTCCCAGCGGGCGGTCCACACCCACCGGACGAGGTCGTCGAGCCCGATGGGCGCCCGGTCGAGCGCGACCTCGGGGGCACCCGGGTTGAGGTGTCCGCGCGACTCGACGGTCATCGACCAACCCCCTGTCGGCAATGTTCAATCCGCGCCGTCGCGGGGCGGGGAGACTCGTCGCATGGAGCTCACGAGCAGTGTCACCGGCGCCCACACCACCGACGGCCGTCCGCACGGGGTCACCTCACTCACCCCGCACCTGGTGGCATCGCCCGCCCGCGCGGCGATCGAACTCTACTGCGCCGCCTTCGGGGCCCGGGTGCTCTCGGTCACCGAGATGGGCGGGATGGTCGGGCACGCCGAGCTGGAGCTGGCGGCCGGCCGGTTCACCGTCTCCGACGCGATGCCCGACTACGGCCTCGTCGCCGCCCCGGCGGGTGACCACCCGGTGTCGCTGTCGCTCGCGGTGTACGTACCCGACGTGGACGCGGCCGTCGCGACGCTGGTCGAGGCCGGGTCGACGGTGCGCGAGCCGGTCTCGACGTTCGTGTCCGGGGACCGGTTCGGCTCGGTCGTCGACCCGTACGGGGTGCGGTGGGCGGTGATGACCCGGGTGGAGGACCTGTCGCCGGAGGAGAGCGCGCGCCGGGTCGAGGAGTGGGCGGCGCAGCAGGGCTGAGGGCACGGCGGCCCGGTCGGCCCCGGCGCCGGACGGTGCGCCGCGGGCCCTCCGGTCCCGGACGCCGATCCGGAACGCCTAGTCTCGGACGGTGATCCTCGCTGCTCCGCTGTCCGTCGTCCCGGCGACCTGAGACCGGTGCTCCGGCCCCGATCGCTCCCGCTGGCCTTCGCCACGGCATCGGTGTCCTTCGTGGTGGTCTGCGCCGCGGCCGGGGTGCCGGCCCCGCTCTACGTCGTCTACCAGCGGTCCTACGGCATCTCGACGGTCGCGCTCACCGGGGCGTTCGCCGTCTACGTCGTGCCGCTGCTGGTGGCCCTGCTGTGCTGCGGCAGCCTGTCCGACCACGTGGGCCGGCGCCGGGTGGCGGTGCCCGCACTGATCGTCGGCGCGGTGGCGTGCCTGGTGCTCGCCACCGTCGACTCGTCCGCACCGTTGATCATCGGGCGGGCGGTCCAGGGAGTGTCGGTGGGGCTCGCGCTGGCCGCGCTCGGCGGCTACGTCGTCGACCTGGCGCCTCCGGCGCGTCCCGGGCTGGCCGGGGCGATCACGAGCGGCGCGCCGCCGGGCGGCATCGCGCTCGGCGCGCTCGCCTCCGGAGCCGCGGTGCAGCTCGCGCCGGACGGCGCACCCGTCCGGTCCTTCGTCGTCGCAGCGGGACTGCTCGTCGTGGCCGCCGCGGCGCTCGCCCTGCTGCCGGAGACCGCGGTCCGGCGGCCCGGGGCGCTGCGGTCGCTGCGGCCGGAGGTCCGGGTGCCCCGCGCCGCGCGCCGACTGTTCCCGATGGTGTGTGTCGTCGTCGCGGCGACCTACGTCCTCGGCGGGTTCACCCAGGCGCTGGCCCCGTCGCTCGCGGCCTCCGTCCTGGGCCGCGACGACCTGTTCAGCGGCGCCCTGGCCGTCGCCGTCTACCACCTCGCGGGACCGGCGGCGGGGCTCGCGGCCGCCCGGCTGCCCGCCGCACGCGCGCTGACCGGTGGGGCCGTCGTGCTGGCGGCCGGCACCGCCGGGTTCGTCGTCGCGATCGCCCTCGGGAACTTCGCCGCCTACCTCGCCGCCGCGGTCGCGGCCGGGGCCGGGTTCGGTGTCGCGTTCGCCGGCGCGATCCGGGTCCTGCTCGACCGGAGCCCGGAGGGCACGCGCGCCGGCACCCTCGCCGCGGTCTACCTGTACTGCTACCTCGCGGCCGCCGTGGCGAGCCTGCTCGCGGGAGCCGCGGTCGACGTGTGGGGCCTGGCGCCGGTGGCCTCGGTCCTGTGCGGTGTGGTCGTGGTGATGTCGGTCGCGGGTGCCGCCGGGGCCGCGCTCCGGGTCCGCGGCTCGGTGGACCCGGGGTGAGCGCCGCGTCGATGCCCGGCCGGGACCGCCCGAGCCGCCGCGGCCGTCAGTCGATCAGGTCCATCCCGGTGCCGGTGCGGCCCGGCTCCGGGGGCCGTCCGCCGCCGTAGTTCGGGCCGTACTGGCCGCGCCAGATCTGGCTGCGCCCGCGCCCGACGACGCCGAGCGCGTTGTTCAGGGTGGTCTCCAGCTCGCCCAGGGTGGTGTCGACGTAGTCGTCGCACTCCCGGCGCAGCCGGTCGGCCTCGGCGTGTGCGCCGTCGACGATCCGGCCGGCCTCGGCGTGCGCGGAGCGGACGACCTCCGTCTGGGACACCAGCCGGGTCTGCTCGTTCTGCCCGTCGGCGATGAGCCGGTCGTGCGCGGCCCGGCCGGCGTGGCTCATCCGCTCGGCCTCGTCCCGGGCCCGGTCGGTGACCTCGGCGTACTGGCGGCGGCCCTCGGCGACCACGCGCTCCGCCTCGTGGCGGGCCTCGGCCAGGGTGCGCCCGGCCTCCTCCTGCGCCTCGGCGACGAGCCGTTCGGCCTCGGTGCGCGCGTTCTGCAGCGTCTCCTCGGCCTCGGAGTTCGCCGCGGTCCGGGTCTCCTCCGCCTCGCGCTCGGCCTCGGACACGACGTCGTCGCGCCGGTCGAGCACGTCCTGGGCGTCGTCCATCTCGCCCGGGATCGCCTCGCGGACGTCGTCGAGGAGCTCCAGCACGTCGCCGCGCGGGACCACGCAGTTCGACGTCATCGGGACGCTGCGCGCCTCCTCGACGATCGTCACCAGCGCGTCCAGCGACTCGAAGACCCGGTACACGCGACGGATCCTCTCACCGTCACGGGCGCGGACCCGTTATTGGGCGCCGCTCCCGCGTGTCAGGCGAGCCGGTCCAGAAGCCGGGTGTGCACGCTCGGCGGGAGGAACGCGGTGACGTCGCCGCCGCCGCGGGCGACCTCCTTGACCAGTGAGCTCGACACGTAGACCTGACCGGGCGCACCGGGCAGGAACAGCGTCTCGACCCCGGTCAGGTGCCGGTTCATGTGCGCCATCGGGAGCTCGTAGTCGTAGTCCGTCGCCCCGCGCAGGCCCTTGACCATCGCCTGGGCGCCGCGCTCGCGGCAGTAGTCGACGACGAGCCCCTGGAACGACTCGACCCGCACGCCCGGCAAATCCGCGGTGATCTCGGTGAGCATCGCGACGCGCTCGTCGACGGAGAACAGCCCCTCCTTGCGGGGGTTCACCAGGATCGCGACGAACACCTCGTCGAACAGCGCCGCGGTGCGGGCGATGACGTCGAGGTGACCGACCGTCGGCGGGTCGTAGGAACCGGGGCAGACGGCGCGACGGACCTCGGGCATGGCCGGAACCTATCAGCCGGTGATCACCGGTCAGGCCCAGCTGCGGTCCAGCGACATGTGCAGCTCGTAGCGGTCACCGCGGTAGCGCGACACGGTGTACTCGACCGGCCGGTCGCCGGAGCTGGAGGTCCGGTCGAACACCAGGATCGGGTGCCCGGCGGGGATCCCGAGCAGGACCGCCGAGGCCTCGTCGGCCTGCTGGGCGGCGACGGTCTGCTCGGCGCGGTCGATGGGGAGCCGGTAGTGCTCCTGCAGGATCCCGTAGACCGAGCCGCTGAGGTCGTGGACGTCGAGGTCGGGGACCTGTTCGGCGTCGTACCAGGCGTCGTCGATCGACATCGGCACCCCGTCGGCGACGCGCAGCCGCCGCAGGTGCCAGCACCTGCCGTCGGGGCCCTGGCCGAGCGCGCGGACGGCCTCCGGCGGTCCGGTGGTGAGCGCGACCTCGAGGACGACCGTGGTCGGGGTCAGCCCGAGCCGGCGCATGTCGTCGTGGAAGGACGCGAGGTGCAGCCGGGAGCGCGCGGTGCGGGCCGCGACGTAGGTGCCCTTGCCGCGCACCCGGGTCAGCAGCCCGTCGCGCTCCAGCTCGCCGACGGCGGCCCGCACCGTCACCCGGCTCACGCCGTGGTCCAGGCACAGCCTGCGCTCGCTGGGGAAGGCGTCGCCGGGCGCGAAGTCCCGCGCGATCGTCTCCGCGAGCAGGACGCGGAGCTGCTCGTGCTTGGGCACGACCCCGTCGCCGATCCTGACCTCGCCGTTCATGGTGCCGTCCACCGTAGCCACTACCGCCCCCGTCCCGGTCCGCCGACCTGCCCGGCCGCGACGGGCCCGGCCCGCTCCCCGGCGGCCGCCCGGTCGAGCACCAGCGTGCAGTGCGGGTGGTCGCGCAGCACGGTCGCGGGCACGTCGGTCGTGACCGGTCCGGACACCGTCGCCGCCACGGCCGCGCGCTTGCCCTCCCCGGTCGCGACGAGCACGATCCGCCGGGCCTCCATGATCGTGGCAGGCCCCTGGGTGAGCACCCGGTGCGGCACGTCCGTGGGACGGTCGAAGAAGCGGGCGTTGTCGGCGCGGGTCCGCTCGGTCAGCGTCGCGACCCGGGTGCGCGAGCCGAACGCCGAGCCGGGCTCGTTGAACCCGATGTGCCCGTTGCCGCCGATACCGAGGATCTGCAGGTCCACCGGGCCGCACGCGGCGAGCAGCCGTTCGTAGTCCGCCGCGGCCTCGGCCGGGTCCGCGCGGGTGCCGTCCGGGGCGTGCACCGCGGCCGGGTCGATGTCGAGATGGTCGGTGAGCTCGCGGCGGATGACCTCGCGGTAGGACTGCGGGTGCCCGGCGGGCAGGCCCAGGTACTCGTCGAGCAGGAAGGCGCGGGCCCCGGCGAAGGACAGCCCCTCGTCGCGGTGGCGGCGGACCAGCTCGGCGTAGGCGGGCAGCGGGGAGCTGCCGGTGGCGAGCCCGAGGGTCGGCGGCCGGCCGGTGCCGCGGGCCAGGACGTCGGCGACGGCGTCGGCGACCGCCCGCCCGCAGGCCCGCGGGTCGTCGAGGACCACGATCTCCATCACGCACCCCCGTCGGTGACGGGCAGGCCGGCGCGCAGCACCTGCTGCGGCCGCAGGTCCGCGTCGGTGACGAGCACGTCGGCGCGGTGGCCCGGGGCCAGCGACCCGACCTCGCCGTCGAGCCCGAGCAGCCGGGCCGGGGTGCGGGTCGCGGCGAGCACCGCGTCCTGCAGCCGGACCCCCGCGTCGCGCACCGTGGCGCGCACGACGTCGACCAGGCACGCGGTGCCGCCCGCGATGGGCCCGTCCGGGATCCGGGCGACGCCGTCGTCGACCCGGACCTGCATCGTGCCCAGGTGGTAGCGGCCGTCGGGCATCCCGGCCGCGGCCATCGCGTCGGTGACCAGCGCGACCCGGTCCGGCCCGACCAGGTCGAACACCGCGGCGACGGTGTCGGGCGACAGGTGCACCCCGTCCGCGACGAGCTCCACGACGAGCTCGCCCCGGCCGGCCGCGGCCAGGCACGCCGCGATCGGCCCGGGCGCCCGGTGGTGCATCGGGGGCATCGCGTTGAACAGGTGGGTGGCGCTCATCGGCGCGCCGCCCGCCCGTGCGATCCCGGTCGCGGTGGTGCGGGCGTCGGCGTCGGTGTGACCGATGCTCGGCAGCACCCCGTGTGTGGCGAGCACCGCGAGCAGGTCCGCCGCGTGCGCGGTCTCCGGCGCGTAGGTCACCGACGCGACGGCGCCGTCGGCCTTGGTCAGCAGCTCGTCGAGCAGCGCGGGGTCGCCCGGGAGGATCGCGCGCGGGTCGTGCGCGCCGCACCGCGCGGCGGCCAGGAACGGGCCCTCCAGGTGGATCCCGGCGAGGTCCCCGGCGACGACGAGCGGGCGCAGCGTCGCGATCCGCTCCGCCAGCACGGTCGGCGGGGCGGAGACCAGCGAGGCGAGGATCGTCGTCGTGCCGTGGGCGCGGTGGTGGGCGACGGCGGCCGCCGCCCCCGCCGCCGTCGCGTCCGGGAAGCCGTGCCCGGCTCCGCCGTGGTCGTGCACGTCGACCAGCCCGGGCAGCAGCAGCGACGACGACGCGGGCGGGAGCGGACCGTCGTACGCCGCGGCCGGGAGGACCGCGACGATCCGGTCCCCCGCGACCGCGACGACCGAGTCCGGGAGCAGCCGGCCGTCGGTGACGACGGTGCCGCGGAGCATGCGGTCTGCCGTCACGCGTCGTGGTCCGTCTCGAGCAGCGTCACGAGGCCGTCCAGCGCAGCCGGGGCGCCGTCGCCGTCGGCCCGCAGCACGACCTCGTCGCCGAAGACGACGCCGAGGGTCATGAGCCCGAGGACACTGCGCGCGTCGACCGGGTCCTTCCCGTCGGTCGCGACGGTGACGGGCAGCCCGGTGGCGGCGGCGGCGCGGGCGAACAGTGCGGCCGGGCGGGCGTGCAGCCCCACCCGGGACGCGACGACGGCGGTGCGGGTGTGCACGGTGCTCTCCTGCTCCTCGGCGGCGGTCACCGGTCGGCCTTGCCCGCGGTGCCGGTGGTCCGGGTGGTGTCCGTGGTGCCAGTGGTCTGGGTGGTGTCCGTGGCGCCGGTGGTCTCGTCGTCCTCCCGGCCGGGGGTGCGCAGGTTCCAGCGACGGATCACGAAGCGGAACAGCACGTAGTAGACGACGGCGTAGGCGAGCCCGATCGGGATCAGCCACAGCGGCCGGGTGGCCTGGCCGAAGTTGAGGACGTAGTCGATGGCACCGGCGGAGAAGGCGAACCCGCTGTGGATGTCGAGGGCGTTGACCAGCGCCAGCGAGGTGCCGGTGAGCACCGCGTGGATCAGGTACAGCGGCCACGCCACGTAGACGAAGGCGTACTCCAGCGGCTCGGTGATACCGGTGACGAAGGAGGTCAGCGCGACCGACACCATGATCCCGCCGACGAGCTTGCGCTTCTCCGGGCGGGCCTCGTGCCAGATGGCCAGTGCGGCGGCTGGCAGCGCGAACATCATGATCGGGAAGAAGCCGGTCATGAACGCCCCGGCGGTCGGGTCACCGGCGAAGAAGCGGTTCAGGTCGCCGCGGGTGCCGTCGAAGTCACCGATGAGGAACCAGACGACCGAGTTGACGATGTGGTGCAGCCCGACGGGCAGCAGCAGCCGGTTGACCAGGCCGAAGATCCCGCCGCCGACGACGGCGTTCTCCCCGACGGCGTTGCCCAGCCCGGTCAGCCCGGCGTTGAACACCGGGTAGACCAGGCTCATGACCGACGCGATCACCATCATCGACACGGCGGTGAGGATCGGGACCAGCCGGCGGCCGTTGAAGAAGCCGAGGAAGGTCGGCAGCGTCGTGCGGTGGAAGCGCTGCCACAGCAGTGCCGCGACCAGGCCCGCGACGATGCCGCCCAGCACCCCGAAGTCGATCGTGGCCTGCTCGCCCTTCGAGTCGAGCACCCCGGGCAGCAGCACCGGGGACAGCGCGGTGAACACGCCGTCCATCACGAGGTAGCCGACGAGGGCGGCCAGCGCGGTGGACCCGTCGGAGCGGCGCGCCCAGCCGATCGCGATGCCGAGCGCGAAGATCATCGGCAGGTGGTCGAACAGCGCGCCGCCTGCCGCGGCGAGCACGGCCGCGGGCTGCTTCAGCGCCTCGACGCCGCCGAGCAGGTCGTCCTGCCCGAGGCGCAGCAGCAGGCCGGCCGCGGGCAGGACGGCGATCGGGAGCATCAGGCTCCGGCCGAGACGCTGCAGGCCGGCCAGCCCGGCCCGTCGTCGTACCGGTTCCGCTGTGGAGGTGCTCATGGGCTCGCACTCCTCGTGAGGGTGTCGGCGACCGGGGCCGGTGCGCGGGCGTTGTGGAGCCGTCGCGTCAGCCGGTACGGTCTGGTTATAACCAGTGAGGGTGCGGGCTGGACGACACCCTGTCAAGACACTGGTCATAACCAGTTGCTACCAGAGGGAGACCTCCTATGAGCAGGGCCGACGACATCGTGGCGGGGCTGGGCGGGTCCGCGAACATCACCGACATCGAGGCGTGCATCACCCGGCTCCGGACCGAGGTCGGCGACCCCGGCCTGGTCGACGACGCGGCGTTGAAGGCCGCCGGGGCGCACGGTGTGGTCCGGTCCGGGACCGTCGTGCAGGTCGTGATCGGGCCGGAGGCGGAGAACCTCTGCGACGACGTCCGGGACCTGCTGTGACGTCCGTCGTCGCGCCCGTCGACGGCGCGGTGGTCGGCCCCGCGGGGGTGCCCGACCCGGTCTTCCGCGACGAGCTGCTCGGCGGCGGGACGGCCGTCGAGCCGCCCGCGGACGCCACCGAGGCGGTCGTGCTGGCCCCGGTCGCCGGCACCGTCGCGGCGCTGCACCCGCACGCCTTCGTGATCACCGCCGACGGTGGCCCCGGGATCCTGGTCCACGTCGGCATCGACACGGTCTCGCTCGGCGGGGCCGGTTTCACCACGCACGTCGCGAAGGGCGACGCGGTCGAGCGGGGCGCGCCGGTACTGACCGTGGACCTCGCCGCCGTGCGGGCGGCCGGCCTCGCGCCGACCTGCCCGGTCGTCGTGCTGGACTCCCCCGCCGGCTCGGTGAGCGCCCCCACCGGGCACACGGTCCGCGCCGGCGACGAGCTGTTCCGCCTGTGACGGGCACCGTTCCCGACGGCGCCCCGGTCGTGTTCGACCTCGACGGCACCCTCGTGCGCAGCGAGCACGTGCACCGCCGGACCTGGGCCCGGTTCTTCGCCGAGTGGGACGCCGAGGTCGACGACGAGACCTGCCGGCACCGGTTCATGGGCCGCCGCGCGGCCGACACGCTGCGCGAGGTCGACGGGCCGTGGCGCGACGCGGACCCCGACGAGCTCGCCGCGCAGCTGGCCGGGCACGGCTCCGCCCTCGCCGACGACGTCGACGTCGTCCCCGGCGCTCCCGCGCTGCTCCGGTCGCTGGCCGGGCGCGGGCACCGGCTCGCGGTGGTGACGAGCGCCCGCCGCGGCTGGGCCGACCGGGTGCTGGGCGAGGTGCTCGATGCGGCACCGCTGGTCGAGCTCGTCGTCACCGCCGAGGACGTCGTGCGCGGCAAGCCGGACCCGGAGGGCTACCTCACCGCGTGCCGTCGCCTCGACGCCGACCCGGCCGGCTGCGTCGCGTTCGAGGACTCCGTTGCCGGGGTGTCCTCGCTGGTCGCGGCCGGGATGGGCACCATCGTCGGGGTCCGGACGACGGCCGGGGACGCGGAGCTGACCGCCGCCGGGGCACACCGGACGGTGCCGGACCTGACGCCCGGCCGGCTGCTGGGCCCGGCGGCCTGATCCGGGCTCAGCTCCCGAGCGAGCCGTGGTGCAGGACGGTGTCGCCGTAGCGGCGGGACCGGCCCGCGGTGAACCCGGCGGGCCAGCCGAACTCCCCCGACGACTTCGCCCGCTCGACGACGACCGCCGCACCGGGCGCGAGCCAGCCGTGGGTGGTGGCGGCGGTCAGCCAGCCCGCGACCTCCTCGTCGGGCACCGCGTAGGGCGGGTCGACGAACACGACGTCGAACGCCCGCGGCGCGGGCCCGGCCAGCACCGTCCCGGCCCGCCCGGTGACGACCGACCCGCCGAGCCCGACCGCGGCCAGGTTGCGCCGCAGCACCCCCGCGGCCCGCTTGTCCGACTCGATGAACACCGCGTCGGTCGCGCCCCGCGACAGCGCCTCCAGCCCGAGCGCGCCCGACCCGGCGCACACGTCCAGCACGGCGGCACCGCCGAGCCCCGGATCGTGGTCGAGCGCGGAGAACAGCGCCTCACGGACCCGGTCGGAGGTCGGCCGGGTCCCCGACGGCGGCACGGCGAGCCGTCGTCCGCCCGCCGTGCCCGCGATCAGCCTGGTCATCGCTCCATCGTGCCGTGCGGCTCAGTCCAGCTCGACCAGCAGGTCCCCGCCCTCGACCTGGGTGACCTGCCCGATCGCGAGCCGCTTCACGGTGCCGGCCCGGTGCGCGGTGATCGACGCCTCCATCTTCATGGCCTCGATGGTGGCGACGGTCTGGCCGTCGTCGACGGTGTCGCCCTCGTCGACCTGCAGCGTCACGACCCCGGCGAACGGGGCCGCGACGTGCGCGTCGTTCCCCTTGTCGGCCTTCTCCGCGGCCTTGACCTCGGTCGCGACCGACTCGTCGCGCACCGCCACCGGGCGCAGCTGCCCGTTGAGCGTGGTCAGCAGGGTGCGGTAGCCGCGCTCGTCGGGCTCGGAGACGGCCTCCAGCTCGATGATCAGGGTGACGCCGGGCTCCAGGTCCACGGTGTGCTCGAGGTCCTCCTCCAGCCCGTAGAAGAAGTCCTTCGACGACAGCACCGCGGTGTTGCCGTACTGCTCGCGGTGGCTGTCGAAGTCCTTGGTCGGGCCGGGGAACAGCAGCCGGTTCAGCGTGCGGCGACGCTCGTCACGCAGCCCGCGACGGTCCTCGATGGACAGCTCCGCCTTCTCCGCCTCGGGGCTGCGGCCCTCCAGCGCGCGGGTCCGGAACGGCTCCGGCCAGCCCGCGGGCGGCGAGCCCAGCTCACCGCGCAGGAACCCGATGACCGAGTCCGGGATGTCGAAGCCCGCCGGGTCCTTCTCGAAGTCCGCGGCGTCCACCCCGGCCCCGACCAGGTGCAGGGCCAGGTCACCGACGACCTTCGACGACGGCGTCACCTTCACCAGCCTGCCCAGCATCCGGTCCGCGGCGGCGTAGCAGTCCTCGATCAGCTCGAACCTGTCGCCCAGCCCGAGCGCGATCGCCTGCTGGCGCAGGTTCGACAGCTGACCGCCGGGGATCTCGTGGTGGTAGACCCGCCCGGTCGGCGACGCGAGGCCGGACTCGAACGGCGCGTAGACCTTCCGCACCGCCTCCCAGTACGGCTCCATGTCCCCGACCGCGGTCAGGCTCAGCCCGGTCGCGCGGTCGGTGTGGTCGGTGGCCGCGACCAGCGCCGACAGCGACGGCTGGCTGGTGGTGCCGGCCATCGAGGCGACCGCGCCGTCGACGGCGTCGACCCCGGCGTCGATCGCCGCGACCAGTGTCGCGAGCTGCCCGCCCGCGGTGTCGTGGGTGTGCAGGTGCACGGGGAGGTCGAAGCGCTCCCGCAGCGCCGTGACCAGCTTCTTCGCCGCGGGCGGGCGCAGCAGGCCGGCCATGTCCTTGATCGCCAGGACGTGCGCGCCCGCGTCGACGATCTCCTCGGCCAGGCGCAGGTAGTAGTCCAGGGTGTAGAGCTTCTCGCCCGGGTCGGACAGGTCCGCGGTGTAGCAGAGCGCGACCTCGGCCAGCGCCGTGCCGGTGTTCCGGACGGCGTCGATCGCCGGGCGCATCTGGGAGACGTCGTTGAGGGCGTCGAAGATCCGGAAGATGTCCATGCCGGTGTCCGCCGCCTCCTGCACGAAGGCGTCGGTCACCTCCGTCGGGTAGGGCGTGTAACCGACGGTGTTGCGCCCGCGCAGCAGCATCTGGGTGCAGATGTTCGGCGCCGCGGCCTTGAGCGCGGCGAGCCGGTCCCACGGGTCCTCGGCCAGGAAGCGCAGCGCGACGTCGTAGGTCGCGCCGCCCCAGCACTCCAGCGACAGCAGCTCGGGCATGGTCCGCGCGACGTAGGGCGCGACCGCGACCAGGTCCCGGGTCCGGATCCGGGTCGCCAGCAGCGACTGGTGGGCGTCGCGGAACGTCGTGTCGGTGACCGCGACCGCGGTCTGCTCACGCAGCCGGCGCGCGAAGCCCTCGGGCCCGAGCTCGCGCAGCAGCTGCGCCGAGCCGTCCGGCGCGGGCGTCTCCAGGTCGACGCCGGCGGGCAGCTTGTCGACCGGCTCCACGACCAGCGGCCGGTCGCCGTTCGGCTTGTTGACCGTGACCTCGCCCAGGTACTGCAGGATGCGCGAGCCGCGGTCGGCCGACGGACGGGCCTTGAGCAGGTGCGGGCGCTCCTCGATGAAGCTGGTGGTGACCCGGCCCTGCTTGAAGTCCTCGTCCTCCAGCACGGCGGCGAGGAACGGCAGGTTCGTCGCCACGCCACGGATCCGGAACTCGGCCAGCGCGCGACGGGCGCGCCGGGCGGCGTTGGCGAAGTCGTGGCCGTGACAGGTCAGCTTGACCAGCATCGAGTCGAAGTGCGCGGAGACCTCGGCGCCGACGTGCACGGTGCCGCCGTCCAGGCGCACGCCCGGTCCGCCCGGGGAGCGGTAGACCGACAGCGTGCCGACGTCGGGCCGGAACTCGTTGGCCGGGTCCTCGGTGGTGATGCGGGTCTGCATCGCCGCACCGGTGAGGGTGATGTCGTCCTGGGTCAGCCGCAGCTCCGGCAGCGTCATGCCCGAGGCGATCCGCAGCTGGGCGATGACCAGGTCGCGGTCGGTCACCTGCTCGGTGACGGTGTGCTCGACCTGGATGCGCGGGTTCATCTCGATGAAGTGGTGCTTGCCGCGCTCGTCGAGCAGGAACTCCACGGTCCCCGCGTTGACGTAGCCGATCTTCCGCGCGAAGTTCACCGCGTCGGCGCAGATCCGGTCCCGCAGCTCCGGGTCCAGGTTCGGGGCCGGGGCGATCTCGACGACCTTCTGGTGGCGGCGCTGCACCGAGCAGTCGCGCTCGAACAGGTGCACGACGTTGCCGTCGGCGTCGGCCAGGATCTGGACCTCGATGTGCCGCGGGTTGACCACGGCCTGCTCCAGGAAGACGGTGCCGTCGCCGAACGCGGACTCCGCCTCCCGGCTCGCGGCCTCGATCGCGTCACGCAGGTCGCCGGGCTCGGTGACCCGGCGCATCCCGCGTCCGCCACCCCCGGCGACCGCCTTGACGAAGATCGGGAAGTCGATGTTCTCGGCCGCCGCGAGCAGCTCCTCGACGTCCGAGGACGGCTCGGAGGACTCCAGTACCGGCACGCCCGCCTCCCGGGCGGCGGCGACGGCGCGGAACTTGTTGCCCGTCAGGTGCAGGACCTCCGTCGGCGGCCCGACGAAGGTGATGCCCTCCTCGGCGCAGGCACGGGCCAGATCGGGGTTCTCCGACATGAAGCCGTAGCCGGGGTAGACCGCGTCCGCGCCGGCCTTCTTCGCCGCCCGGATGACCTCCTCCACCGACAGGTAGGCGCGGACCGGGTGCCCCGGCTCCCCGATCTGGTAGGACTCGTCGGCCTTCGCGCGGTGCAGCGAGTTGCGGTCCTCGTACGGGAACACCGCCACCGTCGAGACACCCAGCTCGAACGCGGCCCGGAACGCCCGGATGGCGATCTCGCCCCGGTTGGCCACCAGCACCTTGCGGAACATCGTTCTCCTCATCACGATCGGCGACGACGCCCGTGGCGGCGAGGGTTCCCGCGCGACGGACGCGTGATCCTGACACGACCGGCCAGGTCCCGACCACTGCTCGGGACAGGGTGCCCACACAGCGGGACGTCGCCCGGTCCCGGCGTGCCGGTGGTGCCCCGTGGCGTGGCACGACGTGCCGTCGCGGGCCGGTGCGTGGCGCGATCCGGACACCTCGGGCACCGTGGGGCGGGCACCGGCCCCGTCGGCCGGCGCGGCGGGGAGGTGGTGGCGTGGTGGCCGTGGTGTTCCAGTTGCTGTCGTTCGCGCTGCTGGCGATGGCCGTGATCGGCGCCTACCGGCGGCTGCGCGCCGACCGCGGCCCCGGTCCCGGCCCCGCCCCCGCCCCGGAACCGGCCGCACGTCCCGTGCTGTCGTCCGAGGCCGTTGCCGCGGAGCAGGCGTGGCGACGCGCGCGGGCGGAGTTCCAGCGGCTGCGCGCGGAGTTCGCCGCGCACGAGGCGGACCCGCTGGCCGTACTGCGCCGCCCCGCGCTGTCGGACACCACGGTGGCGGCCACCGCCCGGTTCGTCGACGCGTTCGCCGAGGCCCAGGCGCTGGACACCGACGGCTACCCGGGCGAGCCGCACGCCGGGACCCACGTGCGCGCCGTCGACGCCGCCCGCCGCGCCTGGACCGCCGCGGTCGACGCCGCCGACCGGATCCGGCTCGCCGGGCTGGACCCCGAGGAACGACGCACCGTCGAGCGGGTGGTGAAGCTGCTGACCACCGCGCGGGACTCCGACTCCGAACCCGAGCGGCTCGCCGCCTACGGCCGCGCCCGCGTCGAGCTGGACCGGCTGGAACGGGCCGGGCGGGTACACCTGCCCCGCCCGGCCCGCGCCCGGCTGGACGCCGCGGCCCGGGGCGAGCTCCCCGGGCCGTGACCGGTCAGGACTTGTCCAGGTAGGCGGCCCGCTCCTCGTCGCCGAGGGTCTCCCCCACCAGGTCCCGCAGCCGCGGGTGGCCGGCCAGGCCCGGGTCGTCGGCGACCAGGTGCCGGGCGTACACCTGGGCCTTCTCGATGACCTCGCCGTGGCGCAGCAGCGACAGCAGCTTGAGCCCCGAGCGGGAGCCGGACTGGCTCGACCCGAGCACGTCGCCCTCACGGCGCAGCTCCAGGTCGAGGCGGGCCAGCTCGAAGCCGTCGGTGGTCCCGGCGATGGCGTCGAGCCGTTCGCGGGCGGCGGTCGCGGCGGGCATGTCGGTGACCAGCAGGCACAGGCCGGGTGCGCTGCCCCGGCCGACCCGGCCGCGCAGCTGGTGCAGCTGGGACAGGCCGAAGCGGTCCGCGTCGAGCAGCACGATCCCGGTCGCGTTCGGCACGTCGACGCCGACCTCGATCACCGTGGTCGCGACGAGCACGTCGAGTTCGGCGCGTTCGAAGGCCCGCATCACGGTGTCCTTCTCCTCCGGCGGGAGCTTGCCGTGCAGGATCCCGACCCGCAGCCCGGCCAGCTTCTCCTCGATCAGCGGGGCGATGTCGAGCACCGCGAGCGGGGCGCGCCGCTCCTCGCCGCCGTCGTCGTCCGGCGGGGGCTCCTCGGCGTCCTCCTTCTTCTCGGCACCCTCCTTCTCGGTACCACCGACCCGGGGGCACACGACGTAGCACTGGTGGCCCGCCTCGACCTCCTCGCGGATCCGCTGCCACACCCGCTCGATCCACGACGGGTGCTCGGCCAGCGGCACGACCGTCGTCGCGACCGGGGAGCGGCCCTTCGGCAACCCCTTCAGCTCGGACACCGCCAGGTCGCCGTAGACGGTCATGGCCACGGTGCGCGGGATCGGCGTCGCCGTCATGACCAGCATGTGCGGGGCCGCGCTCCCGCGGGCGCGCAGCGCGTCGCGCTGCTCCACCCCGAACCGGTGCTGCTCGTCGACCACGACCAGCCCCAGCTCGGCGAAGCCGACGGTGTCCTGGATCAGCGCGTGGGTCCCGACGACGATCCCCGCCGCCCCGGACTGCGCGTCGAGCAGCGCCTGCCGCTTGGCCTTCGCCCCCATCGACCCGGTCAGCAGCGTCACCGCGGTCGTGTCCTCCCCGGCGCCGAGCTCGCCGCCGCGGCCGAGCGCGCCGAGCATCGCGCGCAGCGAGCGGGCGTGCTGGGCGGCGAGGACCTCGGTGGGGGCCAGCATCGCGGCCTGGGTGCCCGCGTCGACGGCCTGCAGCATCGCCCGCAGCGCGACGATCGTCTTGCCCGCGCCGACGTCGCCCTGCACGAGGCGGTTCATCGGGTACGCGCGGGCGAGGTCCGCGGCGATCTGCTCGCCGACCTCCTGCTGGCCCTCGGTCAGCGGGAACGGCAGGTCCGCGTCGAACGCGGCGAGCAGGCCGTCGTCGCGGCGCGGGCACACCGGGGCCGGCCGCGCGACGGCGGCCTCCCGCCGGAGCGCGAGCGCCAGCTGCACACCGAGCGCCTCGTCCCACACCAGGCGGTGCCGGGCGGCGAACAGGTCGGCCTCGGTCTCCGGCACGTGGATGCGCCGCAGCGCCCGCCCCAGCTCGGGCAGCTTCTCCCGCTTCCGCAGCGACTCGGGCAGCGGGTCGGTCGGGTCGTCGATCTGCTCCAGGACCTGGCGCACCGAGCGTGCGATGGCCTGCGAGGTCACCTTCGCGTTCGCCGGGTAGACCGACAGGAACGGGCGCAGCGAGTCGCTCTCCTCGATCTCCTCGAACTGCGGGTGGGTCAGCTGCAGCCGGTTGTTGAACACCCCGACCTTGCCGGAGAACACGCCGACGACGCCCTGCTTGATGAAGCCCTGCAGCTTCCAGCCGTTGAAGAAGGTGGCGTCGAGCTCGCCGCCCTTCTCGTCCCGGATGACGGCCTTGAGCATCTTCCCGCGCCGGTTGCGCATCTCCCGCAGCTCGGCACGCGCCACCGCCGCGACGACGGTGACGTGCTCGCCCGCGACCAGCCCGGCGATCTCGGTGAGCCGGCCGCGGTCGACGTAGCGCCGCGGGTAGTGCCGCAGCAGGTCCCCGACGGTCTCCAGCCCGAGCGGGGCCAGCGCGTCGGCGGCCTTGCGCCCGAGCGGCCCGTCGAGCCTGCTGTCGAGGTCGAACCCGTCGTCCATCTACTCCACTCCCAGCACCAGCGGGTAGTCGCCCTGCTCCCCCCGGTGCACCACGACGTCGACCTCCGGGTGGGTGCGGCGCAGGTCCTCGGCGAACCGCTCCCCGAGCTCGTCGGGGGCGGCCGAGCCGAGCAGCACGGTCACCAGCTCCCCACCCGGAGTGAGCATGCGGTGAGCCAACCACAGGGCACCGACAGCGAGATCCGGGGCGATCAGCACGACCTCGCCGTCGGAGATCCCGAGGATCTCCCCCGGGCGGCAGGGACCGGCCCAGGTGAGCGCCTCGGCCTCGGCGACGGCCAGCCCACCGGTCCGGGTGGCGGCCGCGGCCTCGGCCATCGCGACGACGTCGTCCGGGGCACGGCGGGCCGGGTCGTGCACCGCGAGCGCGGCCAGGCCCTGCAGCACCGAGCTCGCCGGGATCACCACCACGTCGATGCCCTCGAACCGCACCCGCTCGGCCGCGGTCTCGGTGACCGTGCGCCGGTGCGTGGCACACGGCAGCACCACGACGTGCTCGGCGCCGGTCGCGCGGATCGCGGCCAGGACCTCGTCGACGGTCGGGTCCGGGTCGGCGACCAGCACGTTCCCGCCCGCGGCCCGGGCCAGCGCCCCGGCCCCGCTGCTCTCGATCATCAGCAGGACCGCGCGGTCCCGGGTCGGCGGCGCCGGCGGCAGCGCCTCGATCCGGATCCCCGACGGGCGCCCGACCGCCAGCCCCGCCTCGACCGCGGGCCCGGCCTCGGTGGTGTGCACGTGCACCATCACCCCGCCACCGCCGTCCCCGGCGAGGCCGACCGAGTCCCCGAGCCCGGCGAGCCGGGCACGCAGCGTCTCCAGCGCGGCCGGGTCGGGACCGGGCAGCCAGTAGGTGACCTCGTAGACCGGCTGGGGCACCCACGGCACGAGCTCGCCGTCGGCGGTGACCGCCGAGGCCGGGCCGGGCGTCCCCACCTGCGACGACGGCGGCGGCCCCGGATCACCGCCCGCCGCGGCGACCAGCGCGTCCAGCACGACGACCAGGCCCAGTCCGCCCGCGTCGACGACCCCGGCCCGCACCAGCTCCGGCGGTCGCCCGGTGGCCCGGGCCAGTGCGGCCCGGGCCGCGTCCGCGGCCACCCGGGCGGCCTCGGCGAGCGCACCGGTCGTGTCGAGGCCCGCGCCGTCGAGGTCGGCGCGGCCGGACGGGTCGGTGCCCCTCGACGGGTCGGTGCCGCCGGACGGGTCGGGCAGGTCGGCGACCCGGGTGAGCTCCGCACCGGCGGAGGACGGCCCGGTGGCCGCCCCGGCCGCCACCCGCGCCGCCACGGCCGCGGCGGCGGCGTCGAGCACGGTGAGCGCGGTCCCCGGGCGCGGCGCGGACACCGCGACGGCCGCCAGCGCCGCTGCCCGCCGCAGCGCCCCGGCGAGCAGCTCACCGGCCGGGGTGTTCGGCCGTCGTGCGGCCGCGGCCTCCAGCTCCTCGGCCAGACCCCGGAACAGCTGGGACAGGATCAGGCCGGAGTTCCCGCGGGCCCCGCGCACCGCGGCCGCGGCCAGGGCCGCCGCGGCGCGCACCGGCCGGACGTCCTCGGCGGCGGGGTCCGCGGCGGGGGCGTCGGCGGCCGGGGAGTCCCCGTCCAGCGGGGCCGAGGCCGCCGCACGGGCGGTCAGCAGGAGGTTCGACCCGGTGTCGTGGTCGGCGACCGGGAAGACGTTGATGCGGTCGATCTCGGCCCGGCCTGCGGTGAGCCGCTCGGCGGCGGCGTCGATCCAGCGGCGCAGCAGCGCGGGGTCGAACGGCGAGGCCACGGGCCCCACACTAGGTGCGCGGAGGCCTCCGGTGCCGCGGGACGGCCCCGCGCGCCGGTCACGACACGGGCGTGGCTAGAATTGAAGGCCGAGCCTCGGCACGTCCGTGCCGAGAATCTGTTCGTGAATCTGTTCGTCAACCCGAGGAGTGTCCGACGTGGCTGCCGTCTGCGACGTCTGTGGCAAGGGTCCGGGCTTCGGCATGTCCGTCTCGCACTCGCACCGCCGCACCCACCGCCGCTGGAACCCCAACATCCAGACGGTGCGCGCCGCGATCAACGGCGGCAACCGCCGTCGGATCAACGCCTGCACCTCCTGCCTGAAGGCGGGCAAGGTGACCCGCGTCTGAGTGCGCGAGACCCGAACCACGATCGAGGCCCGGTCCCCTGGGGACCGGGCCTTCGTCGTTCCCGGGGCCGGATCAGCCGACCACGGACCGCCACCAGCCGCGGCGTGCCCCGCGCACGGTGACCGACCCCATGCCGACCTTGCCGTGCACCACGAGGTGCGGCCCGGCCGCCCCGGGCGTCGCCGGCACCCGGGTCTTCACCTCGCCCCAGGACGCCTTCGTGCCGTCGACGTCGGCGGTGCCGCCCTCGGGCAGGACCAGCACGACCTCGCCCATCCCGAGTGCGACCTCGATGTCGATCCGCGGCGGCAGCGACCGCACCTCGGACAGATCGAGGTGGATGGTCCCCATCGACGACGACAGGTGCAGCGCCGCCGGCACCTGCCAGTCCCCGGTGCGCTTGATCGTCCCCGCCGCGGTCGTCAGCCGCACCCGCTCCGACGGCGCGGGCGGACGCGCGGGGACGGGCGCGAGCGCGGTGACCGACGGCGGCAGCCCGCCCGGCAGGTCCGCCAGCGGCGGCTGCAGGTCCCGGGCGACGCGCGCGGCGTAGACCGCGTCGAGCCGTTCCTCCAGCTCGCTCAACGTGATGCGGCCCTCGCCGACCGCGTCGTGCAGCCGGCGGGCCGCCGCCTCGCGGTCGGCGTCCGATATGCGCATGTCCCCCGGGTCGTCCACCCGGTCCAGCCTAGGGCAGCTTCCAGTCGACGGGTTCCCCGCCGATCTCCTCCAGCAGATCGTTGGCCCGGCTGAAGGGCCGCGACCCGAAGAAGCCGCGGTCGGCCGACATCGGCGACGGGTGGGCCGACTCGATCGTCGGCACGTCCTCCAGAAGACGGGCGAGGTTGCGGGCGTCGCGGCCCCAGAGGATCGCGACCATCGGCTCGGCGTCGCGGGCCACCAGGGCGCGGATCGCCTGCTCGGTGACCTCCTCCCAGCCCTTGTTGCGGTGCGAGGCCGGCTCCCCGGGGGCGACGGTCAGGCACCGGTTGAGCAGCAGCACGCCCTGCTCGGTCCACGGGGTCAGGTCGCCCGAGGTGGGCGCCGGGTGCCCGAGGTCCTCGGCGTACTCGCGGAAGATGTTCTGCAGCGAGCGCGGCAGCGGGCGGGTCTCGGGGGCGACGGAGAACGACAGCCCGACCGCGTGGCCCGGGGTCGGGTACGGGTCCTGTCCGACGAGCAGCACCCGGACCTCGTCGAAGGGCTGCTGGAACGCGCGCAGCACGTTCGCCCCGGCGGGCAGGTAACGGCGGCCCGCGGCGATCTCGGCGCGCAGGAACTCGCCCATCGCGGTGATCGTCTCGGCGACCGGTTCCAGTGCCTGGGCCCACCCGGCCTCGACGACCTCGTTCAGCGGCTTGGCCATCAGCCCTCCAGCCGGCGCAGCTGCGACGCGAAGCGGCGGCCCCGGTCGACGTAGGACTCCACGGCGTACCGCCAGCGGTCGGCGGGCACCTCGTAGCCGTCGCGGACGCGGGCGGGCACGCCCAGCGCCATCCGGTACGCGGGCACGTCGGCCTTCGGCGACACCACCGCGCCGGCGGCGACGATCGCGCCCTCGCCGATCGTCGAGCCGTTCAGCACCACCGAGCCCGAGGAGATGAGCGCCCGGTCGCCGATGGTGGCCGCCTCGATGTGCACGTTGTGCCCGACGGTCACCTCGTCCCCGATGATCGTCGGCTGCTCCAGGGTGGTGTGGATGATCGACCCGTCCTGGATGCTGCTGCGGGCACCGACCTCGATCCGGCCGTCGTCGCCGCGCAGCACCGCGGTGGGCCAGACGGTGGACTCCGGGCCCAGCGTCACGTTGCCGATCACGACGGCGTCCGGATGGACGTAGGCGGTCGGGTGGATGTCCGGTTCGGCGTCACCGAGCGCGTACAGAGGCACACCGCGAGGGTACGAAGCGCCCGCGGACCGCCACGCCGGGGCCCCGAACCGTGTACGTCGCCCTCCGGGGCGGCCGTCCTACCGCTCCGGTGCCCGGTCGACCCCGTCGACGCTGCGCGAGGACGGACCCGGCTCCGGCGACGACGGCTGAACCGTCCGCACCTCCCGGGCGCGCGCGTCGGCGTCGATGTCCTCCCCCAGGTCGTCGACGACGAGTGCGTCCCGGTCGATCGCGCCGCTGCGGTAGGCCGAGCGACCGACCACCTGCGAGATGACCGGCGCCGTCAGCACCTGGAACAGCACCACCAGGATCAGCGTCGAGGAGTTCTCGAACTCCAGGTTCACCGCGACGCCCAGCAGGATCAGCAGCAGCCCCAGGGTCTGCGGCTTGGTGGTGGCCTGCAGCCGGGCGGGCAGGTCCGGCAGCCGGACCAGCCCGAGCGCGCCGAGCAGGCAGGACAGCCCGCCGGCGAGCATCAGCGCGGCGGAGACCACGTCGAGCACGTCGTGCACGCCCATCAGCGGTGCCGCTCCCATCGTTCGACCAGACGGGCCGCCGTCGCCGAGCCGACCAGCGCGATCAGCGCGACCGCGGCCAGCAGCGGGATGTTCGACCCGTCGGAGTAGATCGCCGCGTACACCGCGGCCGCGGCCACGATGAGCACGACGAACACGTCCAGGGCCGCGATGCGGTCCAGCGTGGTGGGGCCCGTCAGGAGCCGCCACATCGTCAGCGCCGCCGCGGCGGTCAGCATGATCAGTACCAGCGTGTGGACGACGGTCACCGGTCGTTCCTCCCCGCGTCCTCGGCGGTGACCGCGGCGGCGCACCGATCCCGGTCCTCCTGGCTGCCGACGGCGTCGATGACCCGCATCTGCAGCCGCATCATGTCCCGGCGAGTCCGTTCGACGGCGCCGGGTCGGTGCAGGCCGAGTGCGTAGACGTACCAGCGGTGCCGGGCGCGGTCGATCTGCAGCGTGAAGCTGCCCGGGGACAGCGCGCAGGCCGCGACGATCGTCGTCGCGGTGCGGTCCGAGCCGGTGCACAGCGGCAGCCCGACGATCCCGGACCGGGCGCGCGGCCCGTGCCGTAGCGTCACCATGCTGACCCGGATGCCGGAGACGACCAGGTCCGAGACCAGGAAACCCAGCAGCCGCAGCAGCTTCCACGGGCGGATCGGGAGCGGCTCGGGCAGTAGCGGCAGTGGGAAGACCGCCGTGACCGCGGCACCGACGAGCAGCCCGCCCACGATCGCAGCCGGGGAGAGACTCCCCCACAGCAGCACCCACACCAGCGCCAGCGCGAGCACCTGCGGGACCCGCCGGCGCACGCTCCCGCCCCGGGAGCTCCCACCCGTCGGCTCGGCGACGGAGTCGGGGGCCGGCGGGGGCACCCGGGCGGGGGTGGGGACGTGGTCGGGCGGGTCGCCGACCTCGGCCGCTCCC
Source organism: Pseudonocardia sp. 2-7 (assembly GCF_056341085.1). Taxonomy (NCBI): domain Bacteria; kingdom Bacillati; phylum Actinomycetota; class Actinomycetes; order Pseudonocardiales; family Pseudonocardiaceae; genus Pseudonocardia; species Pseudonocardia sp. 2-7. Next base: position 1,460,227 of record NZ_CP094507.1, on the reverse strand, counting down.
ATCTCGGCCTCCCGGCGAGCCTCCGGTGAGGACAGCACCCGGTCCTCGCGGTCGTCGCCGTCGGGGCGGTCCTGCGGGTCCGGGCCGTCGGCCGTGCCCGCGCCACCGCGGCTCGGGGTCTGCTCGCTCACGGGGTCACCTCCGGGGTGTCGCCGGCCGCGGTCCGGACGGTCGTGTTCCCGTCGACGCCGCCGGCCGGCCCGCCGGCGCTGATGGTCCCATCGCTGCCGGGGTCCGCGCCCGGCCCGAGGACGGCGTCGGTGTAACCGGTCCGGTCGTGCAGGTCCACCCCGGCCCGGGCGGTCACCCCGGACAGCGGGCCGGCGAACAGCGCGATCGCGACGCTGACCACGACCAGCGCGGACGCGCCGACGTACATGCCGCGGGCGCTGCGCGCGGTCCCGACGACGAGCTCGTCGTTCGGGTCGTCGTCGGCGAGGGGCTCCTTGGGGGCGCCCCAGAACACCCGCACCCAGACCCGGGCGACGGCGTAGAGGGTCAGCAGGCTCGCCAGCACGACGACGGCGGCGACCAGCGCCCCGGCGGGGCCCGCGCCCGCACCGGCCTGCAGCAGCGCGAGCTTCGCGACGAACCCCGAGGTGGGTGGCAGCCCGGCGAGGGTGATCGCGGGGATCGCGAACAGCACGGCCAGGTGCGGTGCCCGCTGGGCCAGCCCACCCATCTGGGAGATCGACACCGTCCCGGTCCGCCGGGTGATGAGCCCGCTGACCAGGAACAACGTCGCCTGGACCGTGATGTGGTGGACGACGTAGAGCCCGGTCCCGGCGATGCCGTCGGGGGTGTGCAGGGCGAGCCCGAACACCATGAACCCGATGTGGCTGACCAGCAGGAACGACAGCAGCCGGTTGAGGTCGTCCTGGGCGACGGCGCCGAGTGCCCCGACCACCATCGTGACGGCGGCGATCACCAGCAGCAGCGTCGACGGGCTGTCCTGCGGGAACACCAGCGTCTGGGTGCGCAGCAGCGCGTAGATGCCGACCTTGGTGAGCAGGCCCGCGAACAGCGCGGTGACCGGGGCGGGCGCGTTCGGGTAGCTGTCGGGCAGCCAGAAGTGCAGCGGCACGATCGCCGCCTTGATGCCGAACACCACGATCAGCACCAGGGCCAGGACCGCGCGCAGGCCCTCCGGCAGCGCACCCATCCGCCCGGCGAGGTCGGCCAGGTTGACCGTGCCGGTGGCGGCGTAGACGAGCCCCACCGCGGTGAGGAACAGCAGCGACGAGGTCAGCGACACGATCACGTAGGTCATGCCGGACCGGATCCGCGACGCCGACGTGCGCCGGGTGATGAGCACGTAGCTCGACGCCAGCATGATCTCGAACGCGACGAACAGGGTGAACAGGTCGCCGGTCAGGTAGGCCAGCGACACCCCCGTCGACAGCAGCAGGAAGATCGGGTGGAAGGTGGTGCTGGCGGTCTCCCGGCCGTAGTCGGAGATCCGCTGGTCGATCGCGTAGACGAGCACCGCGAGGGTCACCACCGTCGAGATGAGCAGCAGCAGCGCCGACATCCGGTCGGCGACGAGCACGATGCCCATCGGGGCCGACCAGCCGCCGAGCTCGGCGACGACCGGGCCGTTCGCGTCGGCCGCGACCAGCAGCACGGCGGCGACGACGCACACCAGCGTCAGGGTCACCACGCCGATGACCCGCTGGGCCGAGGCGCGGCGGCTGACGACGACGCTGGTCGCGGCACCGAGCATGGGCAGCAGCACCGGCAGCGTGACCAGGGCCTGTAGCGGGGTCACCGGCGGCCCTCCTCGAGCTCGTGGGAGTCGGCGGTGTCCTCGGGCTCGGCGTCGGTCTCGTCCGCGGTGCCCTCCTCCATCGCGCCCTTGGGCTTCTGCCGGTCGGCGATGCGGCGGTCCTCCACGTCGTCCTGCACCTCGTCGTGCCCGACGAGCACCCAGGAGCGGTAGCCCAGGGCCAGCAGCAGCGTGGTGAGGGCGAAGGTGATGACGATGGCGGTCAACGCCAGCGCCTGCGGGAGCGGGTCGGTGATCTGCTCGGGCAGCACCGCGTCGAGGATCGGGGCGCGGCCGGGCGGGCCGCCGGAGACCTGCAGCAGCAGGTTCGCGCCGTGCCCGAGCACCACGATGCCGATCAGGATGCGCATGAGCGATCGCTGCATCAGCAGGTAGAACCCGACCGAGTACAGCACCGCGAGCACGATCGCCATGCTCAGGTTGATCGTGGTGTTCATCCGCGACCACCTCCGCCCGGGACGTCCTCGCCGGCCTCGCGGGCATCGCGGGCGATGCCGGAGCCGAGCGAGCGCAGCAGGTCGAGCACCACGCCGATGATCAGCAGGTAGACGCCGACGTCGAGCAGCAGGCTGGTCACGATGTCGAGGTAGCCGAACCGGCCGAAGGTGATGGTCCACTTGACCGAGGCGAGCACCGGATCGCCCCAGGCGACCGGGGCCAGTGCGGTGAGCACCGCGACGATCAGCCCGGTGCCGACCAGCACGGGCGGGCGGATCCGGAACCGGGAGCCCAGGTTGTCGTCGCCGCCCGCGATGTGGCGCAGCACGAACGCGAGCCCGGCGACCAGGCCGCCGGAGAACCCGCCGCCGGGGCCGTAGTGGCCCTCCAGCAGCAGGAACACCGAGAACACCAGCACCACGGGGAACAGCAGCCGGGCCGCGGCCTCCAGCACGAGGGTCCGCTCGCGGACGTCCGGGCAGGCGCCGGGGAGCATCCACCGCCCGCTGGGCTGGTCCATCCGGGCCCAGCTCTCGGCGTCCCCCGGCGGGGGTGCGGGCTTCTCCTGCGAGGCCGTCATCCGAGCACCTCCTGCTCGTGCTTCGGCGATCCCGAGCCGCTGCGCACGACCGTGCCGCCCTTCCTCTTGTCGTAACGGGTCGCGAGCACCAGGCTCGCGGTGCCGGCGGCACAGATCAGCAGCACGGTGATCTCACCGACCGTGTCGAGCGCGCGGAAGTCCACCAGGATCGCGCTGATCAGGTTGGTCGCACCGGCCTCCGGCGCGCCGGCGATGAACGGCCCGGTGGTGGCGGGCGGCAGCGTGCGGGCCCCGGAGAGCACCACGGCCATCCCCGCGACGAGCAGTCCGCCGACCGCGGCGACCGCGGCCTTGGGGGCGCGGACGCGGCGCTCGCTGTCCGGCTCGTCGAAGTGGGCGGGCAGGCGTCGCAGCACGAAGACGAACGCCACCAGGGTGAGCGTCTCGACCAGGAACTGGGCGAGCGCCAGGTCGGGGGCACCGTCGATGACGAACAGGCCGCCGATGCCGTAGCCGACGGCGCCGACCAGCAGCACCGCGGTGAACCGGCGGTGCGCCAGGCACAGCGCGATCGCCGCGACGATCACCATCAGCCCGACCGGGACCTGCATGATCGAGTGGTACGGCGCCTGGTCGGTCGGGAACGTGCCGGTCACGGCGAGGACCGGGCCGGGCAGCGCGATCAGTGTCGCGAGGATGCAGCCGAGGTAGACCGGCAGCGAGCCGATCTGCAGCCGGCCGGTGACCGTGATCGCCGAGCGCTCCAGCCCGGTCACGACGGCCTCGTACCCGCGCTGGGCGGACACGTGCGGCACCGAGAGGTGCCCGGTCAGGGTCTGTCCGTAGCGGTGCAGGAGGAGCCCGCCGGCCAGCGCGACGCCGGTGAACAGCAGCGGCAGCGCGGGGGTGTGCCACAGGGCCAGCTCGTAGCGGGCGGCGTAGGCGTCGCCGAGCGGGGGCAGCGACGCGGCGTAGGAGGCGGCGAGCTGCTGGACCAGCGGCGCGGCGAACCCGGCCGCGATCCCGGTCAGCGCGCACAGCCACGCCGGGCCGGACAGGCCGAGCGGGACCGGGTCGCCGCCGGTGGGGTGCAGCCCCTTGGTGGAGAACGCGCCCCACAGGAACCGTGCGGTGTAGGCGACGGTCAGCAACGAGCCCGCGACCAGTCCGATCGCCGCGATCCAGCCGCGGACGCCGCCCTCGAGCACGAACGCCTCGAACGCGGCCTCCTTGCCGACGAAGCCGAGCATCGGCGGGAGCCCCGCCATCGACAGCCCGGCGAGCGTGGCGACGACGGCCAGCCCGCGCCGGCGGCGCCCGAGACCGCACAGCTCCCGCAGGTCACGGGTGCCGCAGGCCTTGTCGATAGCCCCGACCACCATGAACAGCGGCGCCTTGAACAGGCCGTGCGCCAGCAGCATCGCGATGCCGGCGAGCCCGGCCACCCGCGAGCCGGACCCGAACAGCACCATGAGGAACCCGAGCTGGGAGACGGTGCCGAAGGCCAGCAGCCGCTTGAGGTCGGTCTGGCGCATCGCGCGCCAGCCGCCCAGCACCATCGTCGCGAGGCCGAGCACCATGACCGGCGCCCACCACACGGGGTGCACCGAGAACGCGGGCCCGAGCCGCGCGACGAGCACGACCCCGGCCTTCACCATCGACGCCGCGTGCAGGTACGCCGAGATCGGGGTCGGGGCGGCCATCGCGTACGGAAGCCAGGGGTGGAACGGCAGCTGCGCGGACTTGGTCAGCGCGCCCAGCAGGATCAGCACCAGCGACACCGACAGCGCGACCGGGCTGTCGGGGGCGAGCGTGCCGGAGGTCGCGGCCGCGGTGATCTCCGGGATCGAGTACGTGCCGGCCAGCTGGCCCAGCAGCACGATCCCGAGCAGCATCGCCAGCCCGCCGAACACGGTCACGACGAGCGCCTGGACCGCGGCGCGGCGGTTCTCCCGGTACTGGCCGCCCTGCCCGACGAGCAGGAACGACGTCAGCGACGTCAGCTCCCAGAACACGTAGAGGGTCAGCAGGTCGTCGGCCAGCACCAGGCCGAGCATCATCCCGGCGAAGGCGACCAGCAGCGCCGCGGAGCGGGCCGCGTCGGTGGAGCGCGGTCCGAAGTACCAGGCCGCGTAGATCATGATCAGCGCTCCGACGCCGGAGACGAGCACGATCATCGCGATCGCGAGCGCGTCCATCCGCAGGCTCAGCGTCAGCCCCAGCTCGGGCGCCCACTCGACGCGGTCGGTCACCCCGCCGGAGAGCGCGGTCGAGGCCTGCGTCATCGCCCACACGAGGGTGGCGGCGAGCAGGGCGGCGCCGGCGCCGAACGCCAGCCGCCGGTGGTACCGGGCGAGCGCGGGCAGGCACAGCGCCAGGACGAGATGGGCGGCCACGACGGCGAGCACCGACACCTCCTGGAGTCACGGGGTCGTTCGGACCAGCGGTTCCGCTCACGTCACGGCCGGACCCGGGGAGCGCCGGAAGAGGCCGCCGCACGATCACCGGAAGGGACGCGGCGACGACGCCGAGGTCATCCTATCGGCGCAACCGGACGTTTCGCCCGTGACCGTACCGAGTCTCACGCCGCGAGCGGTTTGGCGAAGCACCGGGAGCGGGGGTCGTTCCGGTACGCACCGAAGTTGCTGGTCCGACGGTATCCGCTGGTCTCGTACAGCGCGATCGCAGCGGGCTGGCCGTCACCCGTCTCGAGGATCATGCGACGACGCCCGGCGGCGGCGGCCGCACGCTCCAGCGCGACGAGCACCGCCCGGGCGTGTCCCCGGCCGCGGGCGGCGGGCTCGACGTACATCCGCTTCAGCTCGGCGTCGCCGTCACGGCGCGCCGGGTCGGCCGGGTCGGCGTCGACGGCGCGCCACGCCCCGGTCGCGACGGGGACGCCGTCGTCGTAGCCGACCAGGAACAACCCGGACGGGGTCCGGAAGTCGGCCGGGTCGACGGCGGTGGCGTCGCCGTCGCCGTAGACCTCGCCGTAGAACGCCTGCAGCCGCCGCATCAGTGGCGTCACGTCCGGATGGTCGAGCCCCGCCACGCGCAGTTCGAGTTCCCCCACGTCCTCATGATCGGTCCCAGGTGACCGGCAGCGCACGCAGCCCTCCGGTGAGCACGTCCGAGCGCAGCTCCAGCTCGGTGCGCGGCACGGCGAGGCGCAGCGACGGGAACCGGGCGGGCAGCGCCCGGAACACCTCGGTCAGCTCGACCCGGGCCAGGCTCGCGCCCACGCAGAAATACGGCCCGTGCCCGAACGCGAGGTGCGAGGACTTCCTCTCCGCGTCGAACTCGGTCGCCCCGTCGAAGTGCCGCGGGTCCCGGTTCGCCGCGCCCGGGGCGAGCAGGATCGCGTCGCCCGCCGGGATGTGCACCCCGGCGATGTCGACGTCGGCGTGCGCGTAGCGCGGGATGCCGCCGTTGCCCCCGCTGGGCACCGCCAGCCGCAGGACCTCCTCGACCGCCCCCGGGGCGCGCTCCGGGTCCGCGGCGAGGGCCGCCCACTCCCCCGGGCGGTCCAGCAGCAGGACGGTGCCGGTGTCGATCCGGCCGACCGTCGTCTCGTGCCCGGCGAACAGCAGTCCGGCACCGAGCGCGGCGAGCCGGTCGCGCTGCTCCGGCGCCGAGCCGAGCGCGGCGAAGTCCGACAGCACGTCCTCCCCCGGCTCGTCGTCCTTGCGGTCGACGAGGCCGCGGACGTAGGCGAACAGTGCCTGCGCGGCGGCCTCGGCGCGGGGCCGGTCGTGGAGCAGCCCGAGCTCGCCGGACCAGCGCCGGAACTCCTCGCGGTCGTCGTAGGGGACGCCGAGCAGCTCGCAGATGACCAGCACCGGCAGCGGGAAGGAGAACAGCTCGTGCAGGTCGGCGCCGGGACCGGCGGCCTCGACGACGTCGAGCTGCCGGGCCACCAGCTCCGCGACGTGCCCGGAGAGCCTGCGCATCCGGCGCGCGGAGAACGCGGGCGCGAGCAGTCTGCGCATCAGGGTGTGGTTCGCGCGCTCGGTCTCCGGTGAGTCGCCGCTCGGCCCGCCGAAGATGATCGAGTCGGAGATGCGCGCGGCCCGCTCCGGCTCGGGGTGGCTGCGGCCGAGCCGGTCGTCGGCGAACAGGGCGCGGGCCTCGTCGTAACCGGTGACCAGCCACGCGACATCACCGGCCGGGGTCCGGACCGGGGTGATCGGGGACCGCTCCCGCAGCCGGTCGAACAGCGGCGGGAGCTCGAGGACGTCGTGGCGCGGGAACGGGAGGCGCGGCAGGTCCGTGGCGTCCGGACCGGTGGTGGTGGTCACCCGACCGACGGTACGAGCGCCGGCCGGTGGCCGCCTCCGTCCCGGGGTGGACATCGGGTGGACCCCCGGCCGGGGGCGGCGGCGCGCGCCGACCCCGACGGCCTCCCGGCTCGGACGGCGGGGGATCCGCACCGCGCGCGGTGATCCGCGGCGCGCGCGGACCCGGATGCGCGCGCGGAGCGGATCAGCGCGCGGACCGCGACCACACCGGGGCCGTGGCCACGGGTCAGGGCACCGCGGTCCGCTCCCGTGGGGACCGGCGCACCCGGTGCGCCCCCGCCCAGACCAGGCCCAGGCAGACCGCCTGCACCCCGGCGACGACGAGCAGCAGGACCGGGTATCTCGCGGCCCCGGTCAGGGCGGACAGCAGCATCGGCAGCAGGAAACCGGCGTAGGTCAGCGAGTAGAACACCGCGGTGAGCCCGGCCAGGTGCTCCGGCGCGGCGATGCGCTGGACCTCCTGCAGTCCTGACAGCAGCACGAAGCCGTAGCCGGCGCCGAGCAACGCGGCGGCACCGAACGCGACCGGGACGGAGCGGCCGGCGGCACCCGCCGCGGCCACCACCGTCCCGACGACGACGAGCGCGAGCCCGATCCGGGTGGCGGCGAGCGGCGAGCGTGCGTCGATCGTCCGGGCCGCGGACTGGGCGAGGAAGCCGCAGCCCAGGGTGACGGCGGTGAGCAGCGTCGCGACGAGCAGCCCGTAGCCGCCGACGACGTCGCCGAGCGCGGTCGGCTGCACCGCGAACGACAGCGCGGCGGCGCCGAACACCCACGCCGCGGCGGGCAGCACCAGCCACCGGAAGCGGGGGTGCGCGGCGGCGGGCACCCGCAGGTCGCGCAGCCAGGACCGGGAGCGGCCCGGCACGACCGTCTCCGGGGCCGCCACGAGCCACCAGGTGACGGGGACCATGAGCGCGATGTGGACCAGGTAGGGCAGCTCCATCGGCAGCGGTGCGAACTGCGCGAGCAGCCCGCCGACCAACGGTCCGAGGCCGAAGCCCGCGGTGAGCGCGAGCGCCGCCCGCCGGGCGCCCTCCCCCTCGCCGGACAGCTCCTTGACCCACGTCGTCGCCACCGCCATCGCGACGCCGATGCACAGGCCGAACAGCAGCCTGCCGGCGTAGAGCAGGATCTCGGAGAACGCACCGAGCGCGATGACGGCACTGGCCGGGATCGACGCGGCCGTCGCGGGCAGCAGCACCCGGCGGCGGCCCCAGCGGTCCGACGCGGGCCCGCCGACGAGCAGGCCCGGGGCGAGACCGAGCACGTAGACACCGAAGAACGCGGCGACCACGGTCGGCGAGTAGTGCCCCTGCTCGCGGTACATGACCATCAGCGGGCTGAACTGGTTGGCGCCGTAGCCGACGCCGAACAGCACGGCGGCCGGCCGCGTCCACGGCTTCACGATCGGTCTCCTCCTCGGAACGCGACGACGCCCCCGGGGACCGGTCCCGGGGGCGTCGTCGTCGACGGTGGTGGTGCGGCCTAGGCCGCGGCCTTGGCCCGCTGACGCCAGCGGGTCAGCGTCCGCTCGGTGTAGCCGTTGGGCTCGGTCGCCCCGCTGAACACCAGCTCCAGTGCGGCCTGGAACGACTCGCTGGAGTCCAGGTCCTTGGCCATCGCGGGGTAGCCGTCCTCGCCGGCGTTCTGCTCGTCGACGACGGCGGCCATCCGGGCGAAGGTGTCCCGCACGGTCTGCTCGTCGACCACACCGTGGGCGAGCCAGTTCGCGACCAGCTGGGCGGAGATCCGCAGGGTGGCGCGGTCCTCCATCAGCCCGACGCCCTCCAGGTCCGGGACGGTGGAGCAGCCGATGCCCATGCCGACCCAGCGCACCACGTAACCGAGGATCGACTGGGCGTTGGTCTCCAGCTCGTGGGTCACGTCCTGCGCCGACAGCGACGACGCGTCGGTCACCGGGACCTCGAGCAGCTTGCGACGGTCCGCGGTGGCGCGGGAGGCGATCTCGTCCTGCACCGCGTGCACGTCGACGCGCAGGTAGTGCAACGCGTGCAGGGTGGCCGCGGTGGGCGAGGGCACCCATGCGCAGTTCGCACCGGCCTTCGGGTGGCCGATCTTCTGCTCGATCATCTCGGCCATGGCGGCGGGCTTGGCCCACATGCCCTTGCCGACCTGCGCGGTGTGCGCGAACCCGGCCGCGAGCGCGACGTCGACGTTGCGGTCCTCGTAGGTCTTCAGCCAGGTGGTGGACTTCATGTCGCCCTTGCGCAGCACCGGGCCCGCGGCGAAGCAGGTGTGGATCTCGTCGCCGGTGCGGTCCAGGAAGCCGGTGTTGACGAAGATGACCCGGTTCGCGGCCTCGGCGATGCAGGCGGAGAGGTTGACCGTGGTCCGCTTCTCCTCGTCCATGATGCCGATCTTGAGCGTGTTCGCCTGCAGCCCGAGGGCCTCCTCGACGGCGCCGAACAGCTCGACGGTGAGCGCGACCTCCTCGGGCCCGTGCTGCTTGGGCTTGACGATGTAGACGCTGCCCGCGCGGGAGTTGGTGTGCGGGCCCTTCCCCTGCAGGTCGTAGAGCCCGGCGACGGCCGAGACGAGCGCGTCGAGCACGCCCTCGGCGACCTCGGCGCCGTCGGCGGTGCGCACCGCGTTCGTCGTCATGTGGTGGCCGCAGTTGCGGACCAGCATCAGCGAGCGCCCGGGCAGGGTGAGATCGGAGCCGTCGGCCGCGGTGTACTCGCGGTCCGGGTTGACCCGGCGGGTGACGGTCTTCCCGCCCTTGCGGAACTCGGCGGTCAGGTCGCCGCGCAGCAGCCCGAGCCAGGTGCGGTAGGCCAGCGCCTTGTCCTCGCCGTCCACGGTCGCGACAGAGTCCTCGAGGTCGACGATCGTGGTGACCGCGGACTCGAGCACGACGTCGGCGACGTCGGCGTGGTGCTGGGTGCCGACCTGGGTGGTCGGGTCGATCGTGATCTCCAGGTGCAGCCCGTTGCGGGTCAGCAGGACCGCGCCGCGGCCGTCGCCGTCGACCGGGCGGAACCCGGCGAACTGCGCGGAGTCGGCCAGCCCGACCGTGCCGGTCGCGCCGGTGTCGACGACGAGCCCGTCGGTCGAAGCCCGGTAGGCGGTGGCGTCGGCGTGGCGGCCCTTCGCGAGCGGGAACAGCTCGTCGAGCAGCTCGTCGGCGGCGGTGATCACCTGCGCGCCGCGGCGCTCGTCATAGCCCCGGGCGAGCTCCCCGTCCTGCGGGAGCGCGTCGGTGCCGTAGAAGGCGTCGAACAGCGAGCCCCACCGCGCGTTGGCGGCGTTGAGCGCATACCGCGGGACGGTCGAGGGGACGACCAGCTGTGGGCCGGGGACCTCGGCGATCTCCGGGTCGACCCGGTCGACCGAGATGCTCGGGGACTGCTCGGGCAGCAGGTAGCCCAGATCGGTGAGGAACTTCTCGTAGTCCTCGACCGAGCCGGTGCCGTGCTCGCGGTGCCACTCGTCGATGCGCGCCTGGATCTCGTCGCGGCGCGCGAGCGCGTCCGCGATCCTCGGGCCGAAGTGCCCCTGGAGCCGCGCGAGGGTCGACCAGAAGTCGCCCGCCGACACCTCGACGTCGGACAGCAGCTCGTCCTCGACGAAGGACTTCAGGTGCGGATCGACCTGCAGGCCGGCGGTGTCGGCCATCTGTGACCACCCTCTCCGTGTGGTTGAAGGACTGGCTGCATTTCTACCAGTGGATTATCTTTTCCGCATCACGGAAGTGACGCGGCTCCGATCGTGATCTCCGAACAGGCGTCGCGATCCGGTGTCGGCTTACCCTTCCGTGAGCCCCGCCACGCGCAGCAAAGGAGTGCAGCGATGCCTCTGGCCCGCACCGTCCACGACGAGTTCGTCGCCCTCCTGGGCGCGGCGGACGTGCTCGACGACCCGGTCCGCACCCGCACCTACGAGTGCGACGGCCTGACCGGCAGCCGGGTCGTCCCCGAGCTGGTCCTGCTACCCCGCACCGCCGAGGACGTCGCCGGCTGCGTGCGGATCTGCGCGCGCCACCGGATCCCGTTCGTCGCCCGCGGCGCCGGGACCGGCCTGTCCGGCGGCGCGCTGCCGGTCGCCGAGGGCGTCGTCATCGGGCTGAACCGGCTCAACCGGGTGCTCGAGGTCGACCCGGAGAACCGGCGCGCGGTACTGGAGCCGGGCGTCACCAACCTCGAGATCACCGCGGCCGCGTCGCCGTACGGGCTCTACTACGCCCCGGACCCGTCGAGCCAGCAGGTGTGCACGATCGGCGGCAACGTCGCGGAGAACTCCGGCGGCGCGCACTGCCTCAAGTACGGCTTCACCACCAACCACGTGCTGTCGATGGAGGTCGTGCTCCCCGACGGCGAGGTGGTCACCCTCGGCTCGGACACGATGGAGCAGCCCGGGCCCGACCTGCGCGGGGTGTTCCTCGGCTCCGAGGGCACGCTCGGCATCGTCACGAAGGTCACCGTCCGGCTGCTGCGCACCCCCGAGGTCATGCGCACGCTGCTGGCGGACTTCCCGTCGGTGTCGGCGGGCGGGCAGGTCGTCTCCGACATCGTCGCGGCCGGGATCGTGCCCGCCGCGGTCGAGATGATGGACGCGCTGGCCATCGAGGCCGCCGAGGGCGCCACCGGCGCCGGCTACTCCCTCGACACCCCGGCCGCGCTCGTCGTCGAGCTGGACGGGACCGTCGAGGAGTGCGAGGAGCAGTTCGCGCTGGTCAAGGAGATCTGCGACCGGCACGGCTGCACCCGGCTGCACATCGCGGGCTCCCCCGAGGAACGGGCGAACATCTGGCGGGGCCGCAAGGCCGCGTTCGCCGCGGTCGGCCGGATCTCGCCGGACTACATCGTCCAGGACGGCGTGGTCCCCCGGACCCGGCTCGCCGAGATCCTCGAACGGATCGACGAGATGGGCACCGACGCCGGGCTGCGCGTCGCGAACGTCTTCCACGCCGGCGACGGCAACCTGCACCCGCTGGTCCTGTTCTCCGCCGCCGAGGGCCAGACCGAGCAGGCCGAGCACCTGTCGGCGCAGATCGCGGAGCTGTGCGTCGAGATGGGCGGCTCGCTGTCGGGCGAGCACGGCATCGGCACCGACAAGGCCTGCTCCATGCCGCGGATGTTCGGCGAGGACGACCTGGCCGTCATGCGTCGCATCCGCGACGGCTTCGACCCCGACCACATCTGCAACCCCGGCAAGCTCCTGCCCACCCCGCGGCTGTGCGGGGAGAAGCCGGGGCTCTACCGGCCGCACCCGCTGGAGGAGGCGGGCCTGATCGAACGGCTGTGACCCGTCCGGCCGACCTGTCCGACCGACCCGTACGAGACCCGGAAGGGCCCGACGACATGACACGCGCTGCTCCCACCACGCTGCGCCCCACCTCGGCGAAGGAGGTCCGGGACGCCGTCCTGGACACCCCCGGCCGCCTCGCGATCACCGGCGCCGGCACCGCCACCGGCTGGGCCGGCCGCGCGGCCGACGACGTCGCCGCGACGCTCGACCTCTCCGCGCTGTCCGGGGTGATCCACCACAACCCCGGCGACATGACCGTCTCGGTGCACGCCGGGACCCCGGTCCGCGCGCTGCAGGAGCAGCTGGCCGAGCACGGTCAGCGCCTCGCGTTCGACGCCGCCCGGGTCGCCCGCGGCGCCACGGTCGGCGGGCTCCTCGCCACCGCCGACGCCGGCCCGTCCGCCCTGGTCTGGGGCGGTCTGCGGGACCTGGTCATCGGCACCACCTCGGTACTCGCCGACGGCACGATGGTCCGCTCCGGCGGGCACGTCATCAAGAACGTCGCCGGCTACGACATGGCCAAGCTGATGCACGGCTCCTACGGCACCTTCGGCCCGCTGGTCGAGGTCGTCCTGCGGCTGCACCCGGTCCCGAAGGCCGTCGCCTGCGTGGGCGTCGACGGCCCGGTGGCCGAGGCCGCCTCGCGGGTGCTGGAGCTGATGGCCAGCCCGCTGGAGCCGATCGCCGTCGAGTGGGTCTCCGGTGACCCGGGACGCCTGCTGGTCCGGTTGGAGGGCGGCGCCCGGACCCTGCCCGCACGGGTGGAGCGGCTGCGTGAGCTGCTCGGCGCCGACGCCCGGGAGGTGGGCGCGGACGCGTGGGACGCCCACACGTCGCTGACCGACGGTCCGCACGCCGGCGGTGACGGCGACGGACTCGCCCTCGACGGCGCCGTCGTCCGGATCGGGTGCGCACCGACCCGGCTGGCGCCGCTGGTGGAGCAGCTGCCCGCCACCGCCGTCACGGCCGGCCTCGCGACCGGCGTCGCGACCGTCACCGTGCCGGGGGCCGCCGTCGCGGAGGTGCACGACGCCGTCGCCGCGGTCGGTGGCACCAGCGTGCTGCGTGACCGGCCCGAGACCCTCGACGCCCCCGCGTGGGGCCCCGCACCGTCCGCACTCGCCCTGCTCAGGGCCGTCAAGACCCAGCTCGACCCCGAGGCCCGGTTCGCCGCCGGTCGCTTCGCTCCCTGGATGTGAGGCACGCATGACGAGCACCCACGAGCCCGCAGGCACCCCGACCGGGGCGGCCGAGACCAAGATCCCCCAGCAGGGCCCGAGCGCGTTCGACGACGTCCACCCGCCGCAGCGCGAGCTGCTCGACGACTGCGTCCACTGCGGCTTCTGCCTGCCGACCTGCCCCACCTACGTGCTGTGGGGCGAGGAGATGGACTCCCCGCGCGGCCGGATCCTGCTGATGGACCTGGCAGAGAAGGGCGACATCGGCCTCGACGGGCCGTTCACCGAGCACATGGACAACTGCCTGGGCTGCATGGCGTGCGTGACCGCCTGCCCGTCCGGGGTGCAGTACGACAAGCTGCTGGAGTCGGTGCGCCCGCAGATCGAGCGCAACGTGCCCCGCAGTACGTCGGACAAGCTGTTCCGCGACGCGATCTTCGCGCTGTTCCCCTACAAGCGACGGCTGCGGGCGGCCGCCCTGCCCGGCGCGCTGTACCAGCAGCTGCGGAAGGTCCCCGCGATCCGGAAGCTCGCCGAGAAGCTGCCCGGTCAGCTCGCGGCGATGGAGTCGCTGCTGCCGCCGGTCTCGGTGCGCGAGGCGTTCGCGACGCTCCCGGTGCACACCCCCGCGGTCGGCACCCGCCGGGCCCGGGTCGCACTGCTCACCGGCTGCGTGCAGGACGTGTTCTTCCACCGGGTCAACGAGGCCACCGTGCGGGTGCTCGCCGCCGAGGGCTGCGACGTGCTCGTCCCCCGCGACCAGCAGTGCTGCGGCGCGCTGGAGGTGCACGCCGGGCGCGAGGAGTCCGCGCTGGACCGGGCCCGGCGCACCATCGCCCGCTTCGAGACCCTCGACGTCGACGCGGTGGTCACGAACGTCGCGGGCTGCGGCTCGTCGATGAAGGACTACGGCCACCTGCTCGCCGACGACCCCGCCTGGGCCGAGCGCGCGGCGCGCTTCTCCGCCCGCTGCCGCGACGTGCACGAGGTCCTGGCCGACCTGTACTCCCGGGAGGACGACGGCGGCCCCCGCGCCCCGCGGACCCCGGTCACCGGCCGCGTCGCCTACCACGACGCCTGTCACCTCGGGCACGCCCAGGGCGTCCGTAACCAGCCGCGCGAGGTGCTCCGGACCATCCCCGAGCTGGAGCTCGTCGACATCGCCGAGGCGTCGCTGTGCTGCGGCTCGGCCGGCATCTACAACATGGTGAAGCCGGACGCGGCCGCCGATCTGGGCGTGCGGAAGGCGGAGAAGATCCGCGACGCGAAGCCGGACGTCGTGGTCACCGCGAACCCGGGCTGCCTGCTGCAGATCGGCAAGTACCTGCCGAACGAGGACTTCGCCGACGTTCCGCTGCTGCACCCGGTGCAGCTGCTGGACGCGAGCATCCGGGGGGCGGCGGTGCCACGGCGCTGACCCCCGCCCCCCGTCAGGAGGGACGCCGCCGGGCACGGCCCACCGGGCGCCGGTGCGACCGGCGCCATGCCGTGGCGCCGGCCGTCCGGGTACGCCCGGGCGTCCCGCCGGCCGGGACCGGGGACCCGGGGTCACCTCCGGGGTGCCGCGGCACGGACGGGCCGGCACCGGTGGACGCGGCGGGGTCGGACAGCTCGTCCGGCCGCCGGTGCAACGCCCGCAGCTGGGCACGCAGCGCGACGATGTCCCACTTGCGGGCGGTGTGCTCCCGCTCGAGCCGCTCCAGCCGCCGGTGGGCCAGTACGAGCAGCACACCGGCGGCGATCCACCCCGCCAGGGCGGCCCACGCCACCACCGCCACCAGCCCCGACACGCCCGCTCCGTCCACCCGTCCCACCTGCTCGGCACTCACCGTAGCGAGCACCCGGGTCTCCGACGGCGTGCCGGGTGAGCCACCGCACACGTCTCCGGAGCACGTCACGTCGGTACCCTGGGTGTGCAGGCACCGCCGCCCCGCGCTCGCCTCCCGGGCCCGGCGGTGCCCCGTCCCGGATGCGGCCCGTGCGGGTGGACCCCGGCCCCGGCGGGTACGGGTCCCGGCGATGCGCCCCGCCCGAGACCGTGAGGAGGCCGGAGATGCAGCAGGCCGTCGGTAACGACCCGACCACCGCGAGCGATGGACCGGCCGTGGAGGAGACGACCGTGCACCCCGAGAAGACCCCGTCGCCCGATGCGCGCCACTTCCCCCAGACCCTGGTCGCGATGGACCCGCCCACCCTCCCGGCGGCCCACCTGACCCCGCCGCCCGCGGAGTTCCGGCAGTTCCCGGCCCCGCAGCGGTCCGTGCCCGGTCACCCGAGCCTGCGGAGCCGGCTGCGCCGGGTGCTGCTGTTCTGGCGCCGCGGCTCCTGATCCACACGACGACGGCCCGGTCCCCGCAGCGATGGGGACCGGGCCGTCGTCGTCTCCGGGTCAGGCCGGCAGCCGGGTCGCCGCCCGCCGCAGGCCCACCACGATCGCGGCCAGTGTCAGCAGCACCAGGGTGAGCAGCACCGTGCCGGTGTTGAGCCCGACGCCGTGGATCAGCACGAACGCCAGCCCGCCCGAGAGCAGGCAGTAGTACGTCATCGGGATGATCGTCATCCGGATCACGTCGCCCTCCCGGCCGAGCAGCCCCACCGTCGCCGACGCGGCGACGACGTTGTGCACGGTGATCATGTTCCCGGCGGCGCCGCCGACCGCCTGGGCCGCGACCACCGTCTCCGGGGTGGCGCCGATGTTCTCCGCGGTCGCGAACTGGAACAGGGCGAACGTCAGGTTGGACACCGTGTTCGACCCGGCGACGAAGGCCCCCAGGGCGCCGATCCACGGTGCCAGGACCGGCCAGGCCGGCCCGGCGACGGCGGCGGCCCCCTCGGCCAGCGTCAGCGGCATCGAGGCCAGCCCGGTCGTGTTCAGCTCGGCACCGGAGTTGATCAGGATGCGGACCAGCGGCAGCGCGAACAGCAGCGCGACCGCGGCACCGGCGAGCTGGCGTCCCGACACGGCCCATGACGTCGCGACCTGGCGGCCGTTCATCCGGTGCAGGCCGTAGGTGACCAGACAGACCAGCAGGAACACCGCGCCCGGCGAGTAGAGCGGCTGCAGCGTCTCGTCGATGCCGGTCCCGAGGATGTCCGCGGGTCCGACGGTGATTCCCGACAGCGCGTCCTTCACCGGTGCGACGGTGCGGGTCAGCACCAGCACCGCCGCGACGAGCACGTAGGGCGACCAGGCCAGCCAGGTGCTCATCCGGGTGCCGGTGACGCCGTCGTCGGCACCCGCGGAGATGGCGCCGGTCCAGCGGTCGAGCCACCGCTCGCGCGGCGGGAAGTCCCACACCGTGCGCGGCATGAGGAAGCCGCGGCTGGAGGTGAACATCACCAGCGCCAGCCCGACGAGCCCGCCGAGCAGTGACGGGAACTCCGGGCCGAGCAGCGCGGCGACCAGCACGTAGGGCACGGTCATCGCGAACGCGGCGTAGAGCGCGAACGGGGCGACCGCTAGGCCCTCGGCGAAGCTGCGGTTCTCCCCGAAGAAGCGGGTCAGCAGGCACACCAGGAACAGTGGGACGAGCGTCCCGGCGACGGCGTGCAGCGCCGCGACCTCGAACCCGATCGCGGACAGGTAGCCGGTCGCGTCCAGGCCGAGCGCAGCGGTGCGCGCGTCGACCTCCGCCGACCCGGACAGCCCCTGCCCGATGCCGGTGAGTACGGGCGTCCCGGCGGCGCCGAAGCTGACCGGCGTCGACTGGATCACCATGCCGACCAGCACCGCGGCCAGCGCCGGGAAGCCGAGCGCCAGCAACAACGGCGCGACGACGGCTGCCGGGGTCCCGAACCCCGACGCACCCTCGATGAACGACCCGAACAGCCAGCCGATGATGATCGCCTGGACCCGCCGGTCCGGGCTGATGCCGGTGAACCCGGCACGGATCGTCGCGAGCGCGCCGCTCTGGGTGAGCGTCTGCAGCAGCAGCAGCGCACCGAAGATGATGTAGAGCAGGCCGACCGCGATGATCAGGCCCTCGATCGTCGACGCGACGATCGCGGTGGTGCCCATCCCCCAGACCAGCGACCCGATCAGGGCCGCCGCGACGAAGCCGAGCGGCATCGCGTACTTCGCGGGCCAGCGCAGCCCGACCAGCAAAACCGCGACGACGAGGATGGGGGTGAGAGCGAGCAGGCTGAGTACGCCCAGGTTGTCCACGGTGACACCCCTCCGGTGCGGGGCGAATCGCGACACGTGCCCGAATCGCCCGATCGTGAGGGCACGATGTCACCCGTCCCGGCGCCGCGCAAGCACGATGTGGAATCAGTATTTCGCGAAGTGGACCCAGCCGCCGTCGCCGTCGTAGGGACGGCCGTCGACGGTGACCCCCGGGCCCGCCTCGTCCGGTGCCTCCACCGCCCCCACCTCGGTCCAGCCCTCGGGCAGCGGCGCGTCCCCGGGGAAGGTCGCCGCCAGCGCGTGGTCCTCACCGCCGGTCAGGACCCAGCGCAGCGGGTCCAGGCCCAGCGCGGACGCGATCTCCGCCATCCGCGGGGCCACCGTGAACGGCCGCGACCGCAGCCGCAGCGCCACCCCCGAGGCCCGCGCGACGTGTGCCAGGTCGGCCAGCAGGCCGTCCGAGACGTCGATCATGGATGTGGCGCCGGCGTCGGCGGCCTGCGGACCGGCGGAGTAGGGCGGTTCCGGGACCCGGTGCGCGTCGACCAGCGCCGCCGGGGAGCGGAACCCGCGCCCGAGCACCGCCAGCCCGGCCGCGGACCAGCCCAGCCGCCCGCAGACCGCGATCCGGTCCCCCGCCCGGGCCCCGGAGCGCAGCACCGGGGCCCGGCCCTGCAGGTCCCCCAGCGCCGTCACCGAGACGACGATCACCGGCGCCGAGGTCAGGTCGCCCCCGACGAGCCCGGCCCCGGTCGAGCGGGCCTCGGCCCACAGCCCGTCGGCCAGCTGCTCGAGCTGCGCCGCGGGCGTCGACGAGGGGCACGCCAGCCCCACCAGCAGCGACGTGGGCACCGCCCCCATCGCGGCGATGTCGGCCAGGTTCGCGGCCGCGGCCTTGCGCCCGACCTGCTCGGGACTCGACCAGTCGAGCCGGAAGTGCACGCCCTCGACGAGCACGTCGGTGCAGGCGACGACCCGCCCGTCGGCGGCGGTGACGACGGCCGAGTCGTCCCCGGGACCGAGCTCCGTCGTAGCCGGTTGGACACGGTCCGTGGTGACCCGGTCGATCAGTGCGAACTCACCGACCTCCCGGAGTGAGACACCGGTCTCGGAACCGCCCTCGGGCGTGATCGCGGATGGGGACACGGGGGCGGCCTCCGGTAGGTTCTGCGTCCGACATTCCTGCCGCCAACCATCCGGCAGGTCGGCAGTTACCGGAAAGGGGCACGCCGTGGTGCAGGCATACATCCTCGTCCAGACCGAGGTCGGCAAGGCCGCCTCCGTCGCCTCCGAGATCGGGGGTCTGCCGGGCGTGGTCTCGGCCGAGGACGTCACCGGCCCGTACGACGTGATCGTGCGCGCCGAGGCGGACGACGTCGACGAGCTCGGCCGGCTGGTCGTGGCCCGGGTGCAGAACGTCAACGGGATCACCCGGACGCTCACCTGCCCCGTGGTCAAGCTGAGCTGAGACGGGCGGAGACGTGGCAGGGGCACGCGTGTCACCACCGGTCGTGGTGGCGATCGCGCTGCCCCTGCTGCTCGCCCTCGTCGTGGCGGGGCTCGCGGTCTGGGCCCGCCTGACGACGGGGCCGGACACCGGCCCCCTGGAGCTGCCCGCGCAGGCCGCACCGCAGGCGTCGTCGACGTCGTGCGACGCGGTGCTGCGCGCGCTGGGGGCGGGCATCCCCGGCGACACCGGGGACCTCGCGCCGCGCGAGATCGACCCGCCGGTCCCCGGCGCGCGGGCGTGGGTCGCCGAGCCGGAGCCGGTGGTGCTGCGCTGCGGCACCGAACGGCCGGCCGAGCTCGGGCCGACCTCACCGCTGATCGTCGTCAACGGGGTGAGCTGGCTGCCGCTGGCGACCCCGCAGGGCGCGCTCGCGACGACCTACGCCGTCGTCGACCGCGGGGTGTACCTGGAGCTGTCCGCGCCCGCGGAGACCGGTCCGGGGCCGCTGCAGGCGGTGTCCGACGCGGTCGTCGACACCCTCCCGCCGCAGCCGGTGCGGGTCCGGTAGCTACCGCAGCCCGGTCCCGCGGGCCAGCGCGGTGTCGACCATGGTGCTGAGCAGCTCGGAGTAGTCGAGCCCGGTGACCGCCCACATCTTCGGGAACGCCGAGCTCGGGGTGAACCCGGGCATCGTGTTGACCTCGTTGACGGTGATGTCGCCGTCGTCGGTGACGAAGAAGTCGACCCGGGCCAGACCCTGCACGTCGAGCGCGCGGAACGCGGTGATCGCCTTCCAGCGCAGCGACTCGGTGATCTCGTCGTCGAGCTTGGCGGGGATCTGCAGCTCGGAGGTGTCGAGGTACTTGGACTCGAAGTCGTAGAACTCGCCGTTGTAGCGCAGCTCGGCGGGCAGGCTGGCGCGGACGCTGCCGTCGGGGAACTCCAGCACCGCGCACTCGATCTCGCGGCCGGGCACGGCCGCCTCGACGAGCACCTTCGGGTCGTGCCGGCGGGCCTCGGCGACGGCCGCGTCGAGCGCGGCCGGGTCGGTGACCCGGGTGACGCCCATCGAGGACCCGGCGCGGGCCGGCTTCACGAACAGCGGCAGCCCGAGCCGGTCGCGGTCGGCGAACCCGATGTCGGTGCCGGGGCGGAGCACGACGCCGTCGGCGACGTTCAGGCCCTCGGCGCGCAGCAGCTTCTTCGCGAACTCCTTGTCCATGCCGACCGCGGAGGCCAGCACGCCGGCGCCGACGTAGGGCAGCCCGGCCATCTCCAGCAGACCCTGGATGGTGCCGTCCTCGCCGAAGGCCCCGTGCAGGATCGGGAAGACGACGTCGACCGAGGTCAGCGCCTCGCGCGCGTCGAGGCGGACCAGGCCGCGGCCCGGTTCGCCGGGCAGCACCAGGGCCTCGGCGGTCCCGTCGACCTCGGGCAGCTCGCGACCGGAGATCGCCAGCCGGACCGGGTCGGACGGGCCGACCACCCACGCGCCGTGCGGGGTGATCCCGACCGGGACCGCCTCGAACCGCTCCGGGTCGAGGTGGGTCAGCACGCTGCCCGCGGACACGCACGAGATCGCGTGCTCGGAACTGCGGCCGCCGAAGACGACGGCGACCTTGACCCGGTCGGCACTCATGGGGCCCGAGGGTAGGCGGCGGCTCCGCCGGGTCGCACAGCCGGGCGTCGGCCCGGCCCCCCGGCACGGCCGGGCGTCGGTCCGGCCCTCGGCACTGCCGGGCGGGCCGCTCACCCCACCAGCGCCGCCAGCGCGGCGGTCAGCTCGGCCCGGGTCCCGGCGGCGTACCCGACGACCAGGCCGGACGTGCCGGGTCCGTCCCGGTGGTAGTCGGCCAGCCCGCGCACGGCGACGCCGCGCCGGGCGGCCGCGGCGATCGCGGCCCGCTCCCCCTCGGGAGGGCGCAGCACGAGGTGCGCCCCGGCCGGGTCCCCGTGCGCGGCCCAGCCCGCCGTGCGGGCGGTGTCCAGGACCAGGGCCCGCCGCTCACGGAGCTCGCGGCGCAGCCGTCGCAGGTGCCGGGACAGGTCGCCGTGTGCGGCGAGTGCGGTGAGGACCAGCTGCCCCGCGGGCGACGGCCGGGTGCCGGTCCGGGCGCGCAGGTCCCGCCACGCGTCGACGACGGCGGGCGGCGCGACCGCCCAGCCGACCCCCAGCGTCGGGCTGAGGATCTTGCTCGCGGTGCCCAGGTGCACGACGTGGCCGGGCGCGAGGGCGGCGAGCAGGGGCAGCGGGGCGACGTCGTAGCGGAGCTCTCCGTCGTAGTCGTCCTCGATGACCAGGAAGTCCTCGGCGCGGGCACGCCCGACCAGGGCGACCCGGCGGGCGGCGGACAGGCGCACCGCGGTCGGGAACTGGTGCGCGGGCGTGGTGTAGACGGCCGCGCAGCCGGCGGGGACGGCGTCGACGACCAGGCCGTCGTCGTCCACGGGCACGCCGAGGACCCGCAGCCCGGCGGCCCGCAGCGCGCTGACCGCCCGCGGGTACCCCGGCTCCTCGACGGCGACGGTGGCCCCCGCAGGCAGCAGCCGGGCCAGCTCGGCGACGGCGGCGGAGGTCCCGGCGGTGGCCAGCACGGTGCCCGCGGGCGGGGTGAGCCCGCGGTGACGCAGCAGGTGGCCGGTGACGGCGTCGTGGAACGCGGGCAGCCCGTCGGCGCGGGGCCGGTCGTCCGGGGGCGGATCGGCGGCGGCCCGCCAGGCGCGGCGCCACATCGCGGGGTCCAGCGCGGCGACACACGGCCGCCCCGGGTCCAGCACCGACGGCTCGGCCTGCGGCCGGGGCCCGGCGGGCGCGGCCGGGCCCGCCGGGGCGGGCCCGGGGACCGCGGTCACGAACGTCCCCGCGCCGACCCGGCCGGCGACCCAGCCCTCGGCGAGCAGTTGGTCGTAGGCGGCGGCGGTGACCGTCCGGCTCACCCGCAGCGTCGTCGCGAGCCCCCGGGTCGACGGCAGCCGGTCACCGGGGCGCAGTGCCCCGCCCACGGCCGCGGCGCGGAGACCGTCGGCGAGCTGGACCGCCAGTGGGGTCGCCGCGGCGCGGTCGAGGACGATCGGGAGATCCTGCACAGTGGCCTTTCGTCCGCGACCGGAAGTGGCCGTTCCAGGATGCCACTGTCGAGAGCCATCCTCGGCTGGTGACGCTCTCCCCCACCACCCGCAGCACGCTGGGCCGCAAGCGCGACCGGGCCGCCGTCGACCGGTCCGACCTGCACGCGGTCCTCGACGACGGCCTCGTCGCCCACCTGGGCTTCGTCCGCGACGACGCACCCGTCGTCCTCCCGACCGCCTACGGCCGCGACGGCGACACGCTCTACCTGCACGGCTCGTCCGGGGCCCGCTACCTGACCGGCGACACGCTGCCCTGCTGCGTGACCGTGACCCACCTCGACGGCATCGTGCACGCCCGCGCGCTCATGCACTTCTCGATGAACTACCGCAGCGCGGTCGTGCACGGCGACGCCCGCCGCGTCACCGGCGACGACGAGCGTCTGCACGCGCTGCGGGTGATCGTCGAGCACCTCACCCCGGGCGCATGGGACCACGCCCGCCGCCCGGACCGCCGGGAGCTGGCCGCCACCGCGGTGTTCGCGCTCGACCTGACCGAGGCCAGCGTGAAGAGCCGCTCCGGGCCGCCGTCCGACGACGAGGCCGACGTCGCCGCCGGTCTCGCCTGGGCCGGCGTGGTGCCGCTGCGTACCGTCGCCGGGCCTCCGGAGACCGCCCCTGACCTGCAACGACACCGGTCGGTTCCGGACCACGTGCGCGACCGTCGTCACACCGGCGGGTGACGTAGCCTCGGGGGTTCCGACGCAGCCCTCACCGCCCCCGAGGAGGACTCGTGACCCCCGTCGTGCTGCCCGACGTACCCCTGCAGAACGTGACGCTGATGCCGGACTGCGTGCAGGACGCCGGTTCGTGGTGCGCCACGCTCTACCGCTGGACCAGCAACGACTTCCTGGCCCAGCACGCGGACACCCTGGTCAGCAGGACCGTGGCGATCACCGTGATCGTCGTGATCGCGGTGCTGTTCCGGTGGCTGGCGCACCGGGCGATCGCGCGGATGGTCGACGGCGCCACCAACGGCCGGTTCACCGCGCTGGTGGGCCGGGCCCGCCGGCTGCGTCCGGGTGGCGGCGCCGCCGTCGCGCCGGCGGCGGACCCGGGCACCCAGCGACGGGCGCAGCGGGCACGCACCATCGGCTCGGTGCTGCGCTCGATCGTCTCGGCGGTCGTGCTGCTCGTCGCGGTGATGATGGTGATGAACGAGCTCGGCTACCCGCTGGGCCCGTTGCTGGCCGGCGCCGGGGTGATCGGGCTCGCCATCGGTTTCGGTGCGCAGAACCTGGTGCGCGACTTCCTGTCCGGCATGTTCATGCTGCTGGAGGACCAGTACGGCGTCGGCGACGTCGTCGACGTCGGGGAGGCCGTCGGCACCGTCGAGGCGGTCGGCCTGCGGATCACCACGATCCGCGACATCAAGGGCACCGTCTGGTACGTCCGCAACGGCGAGATCCTGCGCGTGGGCAACATGAGCCAGGGCTACGCGGTCGCGGTGGTCGACCTGCCGATCGCGCACCACGCCGACGTCGAGGAGGCCACCGAGCTGGCCGGGAGCACCGCCACCGAGCGCGCCTCCCAGGACGACATCGCCGGTGACGTGCTGGAGGCCCCCGAGGTGCTCGGCGTCGACAAGATCGGCCCGGAGGGCGTCACGCTGCGGATCACCGTGCGGGTCAGCCCCGGCCGGCAGTGGGCGGTGCAGCGCGCGCTCAACGGCGCGATCACCGACGCGTTCGACGACCACGGCATCCCGCGGCCGATGGTCTACCCCGGCGCGGCCTTCGACGGCCAGGCGCAGAAGCAGAACTGACGACTCCTGGGAGACTGGTCGGCGTGAGTGCACCGCAGAACTTCTACGCCGAGGTGGGTGGCGCCCCGGTCTTCCACCGGATCGTCCACCGGTTCTACGAGGAGGTCGCCCGGGACGAGGTGTTGCGGCCGCTGTACCCGGAGGAGGACCTCGGCCCGGCCGAGGACCGCCTGCGGCTGTTCCTGGAGCAGTACTGGGGCGGCCCGCGCACCTACTCCGACCAGCGCGGCCACCCCCGGCTCCGGATGCGGCACGTGCCGTTCAAGATCGGCCCGATCGAGCGCGACGCCTGGCTGCGCTGCATGCGGATCGCCGTCGACGAGGAGAACCTCTCCCCGGAGCACCGCGAGCAGCTGTGGAACTACCTGCAGTACGCCGCGGTGAGCATGCAGAACTCGGAGTTCTGACCCGAGTAGGGGCGTTACCACACAGTGTGATCGTTAGCCCGTCCGTCCGGCGGCCATTCGAGTGGCATTCGGGCGCATTACGGGTTGATCCAGCGCTGAACGTGACCGAACGCGTCCGGTCTCGTTGGACGGGACGCCGCCCCGGCACGTCGGGCGGCTCGTAGTCACCCGTCTTGGGGGTTCATCGTGAGCGTCTCTCCCTCGCTGTCCGGTCCGCATCGGCACGAGCCGGTCAACGGGTCGTCGCGGCACGCGCACCGCAGCGGCGACTCCGGGGCCCACCCCGACCGCCACGAGGGCGAGGACGGCTCCTGGTTCACCGTCGTGCTGCGCGGCTACGACCGCGGCGAGGTCGACACCCGGCTGGCCGAGCTCGACCACCGCATCCACGACGAGATCCGCCGCGCGGACGCCGCCGAGCAGTCGCTGTCCGCGGCCCGCGCGCAGGTCCGGCGGCTGCAGGAGCAGCTGGAGAACGACTCCGCCGCCCGGGCCGGTGAGGAGCGCCGCGCCGAGGAGGCCGGCTTCGGCCGCCGCGTCGAGCGCGTCCTGCAGGCCGCCGAGCAGGAGGCGGCCGAGCTGCGCGAGCGTGCGGCCGACGAGGCCGCGGAGATCGTGGAGCGCGCCCGCCGCGAGGCCGAGGACCGTCGTTCCCGCACCGAGGAGGCGCTGCTCGGCCGCGCCGCCACCCTGGACCGCGAGTTCGCCTCCCGCAGCAGCACCCTCGACGACCGTGAGCACGACGCCGACCGCCGCGACCGCGACCTCGCCGAGCGGGAGCGCACCGTGTCCGACCGGCTGTCCGGCGTCCGCACCGAGGCCGAGCGGATCCTCGCCGACGCCCGCTCCGACGCCGAGCAGACGCTGTCCACCGCGCGCGCCGAGGCCGCCGCACTGCTCCGCGACGCCGAGCAGGGCGCCGGGGAGCGGCGCTCGGCGGTCGTGCGCGACGTCGAGCGGCTCGCCGCGCTGCGCGACGACGTCCGGGACGAGCTGGCCCGGGTGCAGCGCACCCTCACCGAGGAGCTGGACCGTGAGCCGGTCTCGGCCGCCCTCGACGACGCCCTGTTCGGCCCCGCGCCCGTCTCCCTGCCGCCGGTCTCCCCGTCGCCCGTCTCCCTGCCGCCCGTCTCCCTGCCACCCTCGGCCTCGTCGTCCTCGAGCCTCTCCTCGGCCTCCTCGTCGTCCTCGGCGCCGGCGTCGGACGAGGGTTCGATCGCCTCGGTGTCCGAGCTCGGCAGCAGGCCGTCGGCCGACGCCGGCGGCTCCCGCTCCGAGGCCGGCGCTCCCGCCGAGGACGAGGACGCGCCCGCCACCGGTTCCCTGCTCCTCGGTCCCGGGCACCGCCCGGCCGAGGAGGACCCCGACAGCACCACCGTCGGCCGCATCCCGCCGATCTCGCTCACCTCGATCGGGGTCCTCCCGTTCGGTGACCTCGGGACGGGGCGTGACCAGCCCCGGACCAGGACGGACGTCGCAGGTGGGACGACCAGGACGGGCCGGGGGGCCACCCGGGGTCCGGGCCCGGGACGACGCTCGCGATAATCGAATCGTTATGTGCACCCGACCGCCGCAGAACGCATGACGTCGGCGCCCGGTCACCCGGGCCCCGACGACCGCTCCCCCCGGCGTGCCGACGGCCCGCCGGACCCCGAACCGAACCCCGACGGGCTCGGCGAGGCGATCCGGACCGGCCGCGTGCCGGTGGTCCCCGGCTCCCTGGTCGACCTGGTCATGCGGTCCGGCTCGGGCGAGGCCCCGGAGCCGGAGGCCACGTCCGAGGACGACGGCGCCCGGCGCGAGCCGACCCCGACCGGGTTCACCGAACTGGTGTCCCGCGAACGGGGTCCCGCGCCCGCCCCACGGCCCACCCCGGGACCGCGGCCCGCCGTCCCCGAACCGCCGTCGGATGCGGGTGACTACGCCGATCTCGGCGACCTCGGCGACGACCCGCTGGGCGTCGGGCCGCTGCCCGACGAGCCCGGCGACGACGGTCTCGACCCCCTGCACACCCCGGCGGACCGCTTCGCGCCGCCGCCGTCGTTCGCGCCGGGCACACCGGGTGGGACGACACCTCCCGCGACCGGCCGCACCCCGGCCGCGCCGACGCCCGGCCCGGCCGACGCCACCCCCGCGGCACCGCGGCCGGACTCGGCGGACGGCGGCCCGGCGTCACCCCGGCCCGGCCTGGCGGACGCCGTTCCGGCGGCCCCCCGGTCCGGCTCGTCGGACGTCGCCCCGTCGGCCCCCGGGCCGGACGCAGCGGGCGCCCTCCCGCCGGCGCCCCGGCCGGACCCCGCGCAGACGGGGCGTCCCGGGCCCGGGCCCGGTGCGGGCCGGCCCGACCCCGCCGCCACTCCGGCGGAGGGCGGTCGTCGCACCGATGCCGGTCCCGGGCCGGACGGTGTCCCGGTGACCGCACCCGCACCGACCGTCGTCCCGCCGATCGCGCCCACCCCGCGGCCGCTCGGCGACGGCACCCGTTCCACCGCCGGCTCCGCCCCGGACCAGGACGCCACCCCGTCGCCCTCGGCCGGGGACACCACGGAGTCCGGCGGCACCGGCTCCCGCGACGGGGACCGCGACACCGCGGGACAGCACACCACCAAGCGGTGGCCGCCCCGCCCGGCGCGCAGCGGCGCCGACGGTCCGGAGACCGACATCCTGCCGCCCGGCGCACTGATCGGGCACTACCCGAGCGCGGACCCCTCCGACGACCGGACCGAGCAGCCGCCCGCGCGGCCCTCGACCCCACCGTCCGGGAACCGTCCGACGATGCCCGGTCGCAGGCCTTCCGCGCCGGCGGGCCCGGAGCAGCGTCCGGTGCCCCGTCCGGCGATGGGTGGGGCACCGTCCGGTCCGGCGATGGCCGGGCTGTCGGGCAACGACCTGTTCGCCACCGCCGGCGGTGACTCGGGCAGCGGCTTCGGCCGGCTCCCGGGCCGCGCCGACGACCCGTGGCGTTCCCGCGACGACACCGCGGCCTCCGCGCCCGGCACCGACGGGCCCTCCCCCGACGACGTCCACCGTGACGACACCACCGGTGAGGATTCCGCCCGGGACGCCCCGGCGTGGGACACCGGCCGTCCGCCCACGGACGACGTCGCACCGTCCCGCGACGGCGCGTTCCCGACGCCGGGGTCGTACGGCGACACGCCGTCGCGCTCCGGGTCGGCCGCGGCCCCGGACCACCGAGCCGCTGCGTTCTCCGGACCGGCGCGGACCGGGGCGTTCCCCGCCCCCGGCGCGGGCCCGGACGAGCGGCGCGGCGGACCGGGCACCGGGGCGTACCCCACCGACCGGCCCGGCGGACCGGGCACCGGCGCGTACCCCACCGACCGAACCGGCGGACCGGGCACCGGCGCGTTCCCGACCGACCGCTCCGGTGGTCCGGGCACGGGGGGGTACCCCGTCGACCGCCCCGGTGGGCGGGGCTTCGGTTCGTCTCCGACCGACCGGCCCGGCGCCCCGGGGGCCGGTGGCCGCCCGGACGGGCCCGGTACCGGTGCCCACCCGTCGAACGGCGCCCCCGGTGCCCGTTCCTGGGCCCCCGCCCCGGACCGCCCGGGCCCCGGAGGACCGGACGGACGGCCCGCACCGCGACCGGACGCTCCGTCCGAGAACGAGACCACCGTGGTCCTGCGGCCCGTCGGCACCGACGGCGAGCCGCCCACGCTGCAGGGCCACACCCCGGTCACCGGACACCCGGACGCCCCGGCGACGGACGACACGGGCGGCCCGTCGGGCCCGGACCGGCCGGACGCCTCGACGACCAGCCGCAACGCCGCCGCCGCGGCCTCGGTCGGGGCCGTCTCGGTGGCCGCCGCCCGCGCCGCGTCCGGCCGGGACGGCACGGTCAGCGACACCGGTCCGGGCACCGCGGTCCAGCCCGCGGCCGCGGCGGCGACCGGTGAGAAGCCGCCGGTCACCCCGCGCCGCGAGGCGATCATGTCGGCGAAGCCGCGCAACGGCCGTCGCAGCCCGTCCGCGGCCGGGCTCGCGATCGCGCTGGCGATCGTGCTGCTCGGCGCGCTGACGCTGTGGGCGATGCTGTCGCCCAGCCAGTCCGACCCGGGCGCGAACGCGACCCGGCCCGCCGTCTCCGCCGGTCCGGGCACGGGGCCGCGTCCGGACGCGGTCGCGGCCGGGGCGAGCCTGGCGCAGCCGACGGTGCGGGCGACCGTGCCCCTCGGCGGCGCGCCGGTCGCCGTCGCGGCCATCCCGGACGGCTCGACGGCCCTCGTCGCGGTCCGTGACGCGAACCGGCTCGCGGTCGTCGACACCGCGTCCGACGCCGTCGCCGGGGAGATCGAGCTCCCGGCCGCACCGCAGGGGGTGGTGACCTCCCCGGACGGCACCCGCGCCTACGTCAGCACCGCCGGCCAGGGCGGCGGGCAGATCGCCGTCGTCGACGTGCCGGGGCGGACCGTCGTCTCGACCGCTGCCGTCGGCGGGGATCCGGCCGCGGCCGCGGTGTCCCCCGACGGCCGGTTCCTCTACGTGCCGTCCCGCGCGGACGCCACCGTGCAGGAGCTCGACCCGAACGCGGGCACCGTCACCCGGACCGTGCCGGTGTCCCGCGACCCCTACGCGAGCGCCACGAACGACGCGGGCGACCGCGTCTACCTCGCCACCCGCGGCGCCGACCAGCTCACCGTCCTCGACCCGGACAGCCTCACCGTGCTCGGCAGCTTCCCGGTGCGTGGCGGCGCGGAGTCCCTGGCCGTCAGCCCCGCGTCGGTCCCGCGGACCGTGGTCGCGGTCGGCGGTCCGGAGTCCGGCACCGTGACCGTCCTGGACCCCGCCGACGGCCGCGAGATCGCGACCGTGCAGGTCGACGGCGGCGCCACCGGCATGGCCTTCGCCCCCGACGGCCGCCACCTCTACGTCGCGACCCGGCAGGCCCTCGTCACCGTCGACACCGGGTCCTGGCAGGTCACCGGGACCACCGACGTCGCCCCGAACCCGACCGCTGTCGCGGTCGCCCCCGACGGCCGCACCGGCTGGGTCACCGGCGACGGCGCGGTCAGCGTGCTGAACCTGACCTGAGCCCGGGCCGGCCCCTGCTGCGGGCCCGGCCCGTCAGCGCGCGACCGACAGCGGCAGCGACACCACGCGCCGCTTCACCACCGCCCCGTACCGGGCGTCGAGCCGCATCCACGAGCCCGACGCGGACACCCGTACGCGCGGCCCGTCGGTCTCCTGCGGCGCCGAGCCGAGGAAACCCATCCCGGACATCGCGAACAGCACCCGCATCGGCACGGTCACCGGGCGGCCCGCGTCCGGCGGGGACACCGTCAGCACCGTCTGGTCCAGCAGCGACGCCGGCGGCCCCATCGGGCCTGCGTGCTCCCGGGCCAGTGCCAGCCCCCGGTCGGCGAGCTCGTCGAGCTCCGCGGCGGGGACGTCGTCGACCCGGGACCAGCCGTCCTCGGGCGGGAGCTCGTCGAGCCACGGCGCGGGCGGGCCGGGGTCGACCGCGGCGGAGCGGTCGACGGCCAGCGCCGTCAGCAGCGTCGACGCCTGCGCGATGACCGGCAGCGCCGGGTCGAGCTCCCCGGCCACCGACCGGGTCACGAGGACGTCGAACGGGGTGCGGGCCCACGCCGTGATCCGGCCGGCACCGGCGGCGAGCCGGATCGCGGCGGTCTGGTCGAGCCGGGCGACGCGCGCGGTGAACGCGCCGAGGTCGTCGCGCTCGGTCGCGTCCGCCAGTCGCAGGGTCACAACACGTCTCCCCGGTGGCGCTCGAGGAAGTTCCGCTCGTCGACGGTGAGTCGGCGGACCCGGTCCGCCTCGAGGTCGTAGAGGGCCATCCGGGTCCAGGCGGTGACCGCGACCGGGTCGTCCGCGCCGGGTCCGTCGTGCAGGGCGTAGTCGAGGACGAACGACGCGGCCCGCAGCTCCCGCACGGTGATCGCGCACCGAAGCGGCTCGGGGCGCCACGGCAGCTGCCGCTTGTACTCCACGTGCAGCCCGGCGACGAGCAGACCGGAGGAGAACCCGGCGAGCCCCTCCCGCCCGGCGGCGGTGAAGGCCAGCGCGACGCGGGCCTCCTCGACGAGCGTGACGATCCGGGCGTGGTTGACGTGGCGGTAGGCGTCCTGGTCGGTCCAGCGCAGTGGGACCTCGGCGACGAAGGCGGTCACGGGGAGCTCCTACCGGGCCAGTCCGCGCAGCTGACGCGAGATCACCGACAGGGTCGCGAGGTCCAGCGACGCCGACGCCCCGATCTCCTCCAGCGCGCTGCGGGCGCGTGCGAGCTTCGAGGAGTTGGCCTGCTCCCAGGCGGCGATCGCGTCGTCGACACCCGTGCCGGGCGGAGTCTCGCGCAGCGCGTCGAGGGTGATCGAACGCAGCGACCCGTAGAGGTCGTCACGCAGCGCGAGCCGCGCCAGCGCGTGCCAGCGGTCCCCGCGGTCGAGCCGGGACACCGCGGTCAGCGCCTGGTCGACGCCGAGGTGCTCGGACAGCGCGTAGTACAGGCGGGCCACCTCGGCGCCGGGCCGTGGCTCGGCCTCGCGGTCGGACAGCTCCACCAGCTCGACGACGTCGAGCAGGCCGTAGGCGTAGAGCGACAGTGCGGCCGACTCCACCATCTCCTCGGGCACCCCGCAGGCGCGCAGCTCCGCGGCACGTTCCTGAACCGCGTCGAGCTCGCGGCCCTGCAGCAGCTCGGGCAGCCGCGCCCGCAGCTCCGCGATGGGGCCGGCGAACCGGTTGACCTCCGCGCCGACGGCGAGCGGCTGCGGCCGGTTGGTCAGGAACCAGCGCGACACCCGGTCGAGCAGCCGCCGCGACTCCAGCACCACCGCGTCGGCGATCGGGACTCCGACCTCGGCCCGGCGGACGGCCTCCCACAGCGCGGGCAGCCCGAACACGCGGGTGGTGACGGTGTACGCGCGCACCACGTCGTCGGGACCCGCGGAGATCTCCTCGCCCAGCCGGAACGCGTAGCTGATCCCGGCACCGTCGACCATGTCGTTGACCAGCGACGTACCGATGATCTCCCGACGCAGCGGGTGGTTGCGCACGGCGTGCTCGAAGCGCTCCCGCAGCGGGTGCGGGAAGTAGCCGGGCAGCGCCGGCGCGAACGCGGGCAGGTCGGGCAGGTCGGTCTGCAGCAGCCGGTGGGTCAGGTCGAGCTTGGTGTGGGCGAGCAGCGTCGCCAGCTCGGGGCCGGTGAGACCGAGACCGTCGGCGGCCAGGCGCGCGAACCCCGCCTCGTCGGGCAGGACCTCCAGCGTGCGGTCGAGCCCGGTGCGCCCGGCGAGGTCGGTGACCATCCGGGCGTGCACACCGACCATGTCCGGGGCGTGGGCGCGGGCGACGCCGAGCACCTCGTTCTGCGCGACGTTGTCGGCGAGCACGAGGGCGGAGACCTCGTCGGTCATCGACGCGAGCAGCTCGTTGCGGGCGTCGCGGTCCAGGGAGCCGTCCGCGACCGGGCGGTCCAGCAGGATCTTGATGTTGACCTCGTGGTCGGAGCAGTCGACACCCGCGGAGTTGTCGATGGCGTCGGTGTTGACCCGGCCGCCGGCACCGTCCGGGCCGCCGCGGCGGGCGAACTCGATCCGCCCGCGCTGGGTGAGCCCGAGGTTGCCGCCCTCGCCGACGACGCGCACCCGCAGGGCGCGGCCGTCGACCCGGATGGCGTCGTTGGCCTTGTCCCCCACCTCGCCGTCGGTCTCGCCGGACGCCTTGACGTAGGTGCCGATGCCGCCGTTCCACAGCAGATCGGCGGGGGCGAGCAGGATCGCGTGGATCAGCTCGGGCGGGGACAGCGCAGTGACCGTGTCGGCCAGCCCGAGCGCGGCCCGGATCTCCGGCCCGACCGGCACCTTCTTCGCGGTCCGCGGCCACACCCCGCCACCCGCGCTGATCAGGGAGGTGTCGTAGTCGGCCCACGAGCTGCGCGGCAGCTCGAAGAGCCTGCGACGCTCGGCGTAGGAGGTCGCGGCGTCCGGGGTCGGGTCGACGAACACGTGCCGGTGGTCGAACGCCGCGACGAGCCGGATGTGCTCCGACAGCAGCATCCCGTTGCCGAACACGTCACCGGACATGTCGCCGACGCCGACGACGGTGAACTCCTCGCGCTGGGTGTCGACACCCAGCTCGCGGAAGTGCCGCTTGACCGACTCCCACGCGCCGCGGGCGGTGATGCCCATGGCCTTGTGGTCGTAGCCGACCGAGCCGCCGGAGGCGAACGCGTCGCCCAGCCAGAAGCCGTAGGACTCGGCGACGGAGTTGGCCAGGTCGGAGAACGTGGCGGTGCCCTTGTCCGCGGCGACGACGAGGTAGGAGTCGTCGCCGTCGTGACGCACCACGTCGGTGGGCGGCAGCGTCTCGGTGGTGCCGTCGGCGTGGGTCAGCAGGTTGTCGGTGATGTCGAGCAGCCCGGAGATGAAGGTCCGGTAGCAGTCGCGGACGTGCTCGGGCGCCGGCCCGGGCCTGCGCACGACGAACCCGCCCTTCGCCCCGACCGGGACGATGACGGCGTTCTTCACCGCCTGGGCCTTGACCAGGCCGAGCACCTCGGTGCGGTAGTCCTGCTGGCGGTCGGAGAAGCGCAGACCGCCGCGGGCGACCGGGCCGAACCGCAGGTGCACGCCCTCCACCGCGGGCGAGTACACGAAGATCTCGAACCGCGGGCGGGGCAGCGGCATGTCCGGCACGGCGGCCGGGTCCAGCTTGAAGGAGAAGAACGGGCGGCCCCGGAACCAGTTGGTCCGCAGCGTCGCCTCGATGACGGCCAGCAGGCCCCGCAGGATGCGGTCGGCGTCGAGACCGGAGACCTGGTCGATCAGGGTGGTGACGTTCTCCAGGGCCCGCTGGTGGGCGGCCTCGCGCTCGTCGGCGTCGGCCGTGGCCGGGTCGAACCGGGCGCGGAACAGGGTGATCAGACCCTGCGCGACCTGCGGGTGGGCGACCAGGACGCCGGCCGTGTACTGCAGGGTGAACAGCCCGCCGAGCTGGCGGGTGTAGCGGCTGTAGGCCCGCAGAACGGCGGCCTCGCGCCAGTGCAGACCGGCGCGCAGGACGAGCGCGGAGAACCGGTCGGACTCGGCGTCGCCCCGCCAGGCCGCGGCGAACGCCTCCTCGAACCGTCGTCCGGCGTCCTCGACGGTGACCGTCGGGACCGCGGGGGCTCCGGCGGGCTGCGGGGGCCGGAGCCCGAAGTCGTAGAGCCAGCAGCGACGGCCGTCGGGGCGGCGGAACTCGTAGGGCCGCTCGTCGACGACCTCGACGTCGAGCTGCTGCAGCAGCGGCAGCACACCGGTGAGGGTGACCGGGTCGTCGCCGACGTAGAGCGCGAACCGGATGTCGCCCTCGATGCTGCGGTACAGCCGCAGGTCGAACGCGTCCTCGCCCTTCTCCCCCAGCGTCATCAGCCGCCGCAGGTCCTCGACGGCGCGCAGCGGGGTCACCGTCGCCTTGTAGGACTCGGGGACCCCGGCCAGCATCGGGCGGGCGGCGGGCCCGGCGTCGCCGAGCGCGGCGACGAGCAGGTCGTCCCACGTGCGGGTCGCCTCGGCGACGTGGTCCTGCAGCTCGGCCAGGTCCACCGTCACCGGCTCGGCGCCGGGATCGGTGGTGATCGTCAGGTGCAGCAGCGCCAGCTCGACGTCGCCGACCTGCGCGGTGTAGCTGACGTCGGTGCCGCCGAGCCGGGTGCGCAGGATGTCGGTGATCTTCAGCCGGGTCGCGGTCGTGTAGCGGTCGCGCGGCAGGTAGACCAGGCAGGACAGGAAGCGGCGGTACGGGTCGGGGTGCACGAACAGCCGCACCGCGCGGCGGGCGCCCGCCTCCAGCACCCCGACGGCGGTGTCGTGCAGCCGATCCTGCGACGAGGTGAACAGCTCCGCGCGCGGCAGCTGGGAGAACACCTCGAGCATCTGCTGCCCGGAGTAGGAGTCGGCCGGGAAGCCCGCGCGCCGGATGGCGCCACGGATGCGGCGGGCGACGACCGGGATGTCCAGGACCGACTCGTGCCGGGCCGGGACGGTCAGCATCCCGAGGAAGCGGTGCTCGCCGGTGACGGTCCCGTCGGCGTCGCGGGTGCGGACCCCCACGTAGTACGGGTGCACCGCACGCAGCACCCGGCTGCGCTCGCTGGCCCGGGTGAACAGGAGCAGGCCCGCGGGGTCGGCGGCGCCGGTCTCCTCGGGGAGGAAGACGTTCGCGCCGGCGTCGCCGGGGCGCAGGACGCCGAGACCGGTGTCGGTGTCGGGCCGCAGGCGCCCGTCCGGGTCTCCCCCGTCGTCGGTGCGCCGGGAGTAGTGGCGGTAGCCGACGAACACGAAGTGGTCGTCGACGAGCCAGCGCAGCAGGTCCGCGACCTCGGCCGGGTGCACGTCGTCCTCGTCGGTGTCGGCGGCCGTGGCGGCACCGGTTCCGGAGAGGTCGTCGGCGAGGGCGCGGGCGCGCAGGGTCATCGCGGCGGTGTCGTCGACGACCTGCCGGACCGCGGCGAGCGTGTGCTCCAGCTCGGCGTGCAGCGCGTCGGGGTCGAGGTCCCCGGAGGACACGACGTCGACGTGCATCCAGGACTCGACCGAGGCGCCCTCGGTCGGGTCGGTCGGGTCGGCGGCGGTGTCGACGCCGGTCAGCGTGCCGTCGGCGGCGCGGTGCACGACCAGGATCGGGTGCACGACGCGCCGCGCGGTGCCGCCGGCCCGGCCGATCCCGGCGAGCGCCGACTCGACGATGTAGGGCATGTCGTCGGTGACGATGTCGACCGTCACCGCGTCTCCCCCGGCGGCGGTCACCCGGACGGCGGCCCGCCCGGGTGCGCGGTGCGCACCGAGCGCGAGATGGGTGTCGACGACGGTCGCCGGCCCGGGCAGTTCCGCGCCGCCGGTCGTGTCGGTCTCGGGGGTGTGCCGGGCGTAGAGACGGACGAGGTCCGCGGCGGCACCGCTCCCGGGGCGGGGATCACCGCCCGGCCCGTCGGTGCTCGTGGTGTTCCCGGTCTGCCCCGTCGTCCCGCTGCTCACGATCCACTCCGGCCCCGTGCGTGTGCTGACGGCCGTCACCCTATCCCGGGGTACCGACGCCATCGGCGGACCGGGACGGCCGCGTCCGCGACGACCGGGCGAGCGGTTCCCGGCGGCCGGTCAGATCTCGCGGTAGGCCGCGAGGGCCCCGGCGAGGAGATCGGCGAGGCCCATGTCCTCGGGGATGCCGGCGGGGTCGGACGGGGCCGCCGCGCCCGGTGTGCCGTCGGCCGGTGACGACGTCGTCCCCGGGGCGTCGGCAGCGCTGTCCTGCCGTCCGGGCGTCACCGGTGACGCGCCGTCCCGCGTCGCGGCCGGGGCGTCGTCACGCGGGGAGGTCGGCGGCTCGTCCCTCGTGGCCGGGCCGTCCTCCCGTGTCGCGGTGTCCGACGGCACCGGTCCGTCCGCGGGGACCGCTCGGCGGGAGCGAGCGCGTCGGGTCGCGGTGCCGGCGTCCGGCGCCCGCCCGCCTGCGTCCGGTCGGTTCCCGCCGGGTCGTAGGCCCGTCGTCGGTGTGGGGACGGCGCCGGTCGACGGTTCGTCGTCGCCGCCCGCGGCGGCGTCACCGATCACGGCGGCGTCACCGACCACGGCAGCGTCACCGGTCACGGCAGCGTCACCGCCCGCAGCGGCGTCACCGCTCACGGCAGCGTCACCGCCCGCGGCAGCGTCACCGGTCGCCGGGGCGACGACGGCCGCCGCACCCCGCACCACGGTCGGTCCGGTCGCGGTACGCACCGTCCAGGTCCCCACGCCCACGCCGCTGCCGTCGGGATCGCCGGACGCACGGTGGCCGCCTGCGGACGTGGTCCCGCCCCCGTCGAACAGACCGGCGGCCCCGCCGTCTCCGTCATCGGCCGGTGGGGTGGCGTCCCGCCCACGACGACGCGGCAGCGCTGACTCCCCCGCTCCGTCGTCGACCCCGGACCACCGCACCGGCAGCCCGGAACGTTCCCGGGCCGGGCCGTCGAAGCGGGAGGCGGCGCCATCCGGTCCGGGGAGGTCGAGGTGGGCCCGGACCGCCTCGGCGAGGCGCCGGTCCGGTTCCGGGGGCAGCGCGAACCGGGTGTCCAGCAGGTCCGGCACCGGCGTGGGGTCCGCCGGGGCGGAACCGCCCCACACCCGCGACGGCTCGTCCCTCGCCGGCCCGGCGGGGTGGCTGCCCACCTCGTCGCGGGCCTCGTCGCGGGCATTGTCGCGGGCGGAGGGGTGTGGCGCGGCGGGATGTCCGGGGTCACGATCGCGGGCACCGGAGTCGTGGGCGGCCCGGTGCCGGACGGTCCGGTCACGGGCCGCCGGGTCCCGGAGGGCTCCGTCGGAGCGGCGCCGCCCACCGCTCCCGGGCCGGACGGTGAGACCGACGGCGCTCAACGACGCCGTCCCGTCGCCGGCGGCCCGTCGCCGCCCCCCTCGGGCCGCTCGCTCGCCGGACAGGTCCAGCGGCGTCGCCAGCGCCGGCCCCGCGACCGGCACCGGGGCGGCCGCCGGCTCACCGGCACCCGATCCCGCGTCCCCGGTCTGCGCGGCGCCGGACTGCCCGCCGGCCCGGGCCGAGGGGGCCTCGGGGAGGGGCGCCGGTGTGTCCGGCCCGGTCAGCTCGGTGATGATCTCGTCGCCCTCGACACCGTGCGGTCCGACGGCCTGCATCCGCAGGGACGTCCCCGCCGGCAGCCCGCCCCGGCGCACGCGGCCGCCGAGGTGCGTCGCGAGCGACCGTGCCCAGAGCAGGACGGTGACGTGGTCGACGTCGGGCAGGGTGACCCGCACCGTGTCGTCGTCGCGACGTGTGGTTCCGGACGGCGGAACCAGCCGGCGGGCCCGGGTGACCACGTCGTGCAGGGCCCCGACCGCCGCCGTACCGGTGACGGTCTCGAGGTCGCCGTCGACGAGGTCGAGGACGATCGACCGCTCCGCCGTACCGGGTGGCCCCGTCGGGGCCGCAGGGGCCGTCGGTGCCGCGGCCGGGCCGCTGTCCCCGGCACGGGCCGCGGCGCGCGCGCTCGCCCGATCGGACCTCGGGTCGGCCTCGGCGGGGTTCGGCTCGCCCGCAGCACGCCCGGCGACCACGGTCGGCTCGCCCGCAGCACGCCCGGCGACGGCGGGCGGCTCAGTCGCAGCCCGCTCGGCGGCGACGGCCGGCTCCGGCGTGGGAGCCCCGTTCCGGTCACCGTCGACGGGACCTGGCCCGGCTGCCGGGCCGGCCCCGTGGCCGTCGCCGGGCCGGTGGGCCGCCTCGTGCCGAGCTCCGTTCCGCGGGACGGCGTCGGCCGGACCGTGGGCCCCGTTGCGGTGCATGGCCGCGGGCTGCTCGGGGGCCCGCCACTCGGCAAGGAGGGCGTCGGCGAGCGGCGAACCGCCTGCCGCGTCGGGGGTCCACGACGGGCCGGTCCACGAGGAGTCCCGGGGTGCCATCGGTGCCGGGCCGTCCGCGAGGAGCCCGGAGACGCCCAACGGGTCGGCGGGGTCGATGCCCGCGGGTCGTCGATCGCCGGCATCCGTCGTGTCGTCCGACGCCCGGTCGGCCGCCCCTGCGGCGTCCGCACTGTCCGGCGTACCGGCGGTGTCCGTCGTGCCCGGCGTACCGGTCGCCGACGACGCATCCGCCTCGAGAGCGGCCTCGCCGGGACGGCGACCGTTCCGGTTCGCCCCGGCGGATCCGCCCACGGTCCGGTCGTCCGGCGACGGGTCGGCGGTTCCGGCGCCGTTCCTGGTCCCGGGGTCCTGGAGCAGGCTCTCGGACGGCGCCCAGCGCACCGGGAAGCGTCCGGCCGCCGGGAGGCCGTTCGCCGGGAGGCCGTTCGTGGCCCCGGCTCCCGTGGCGCCGTCGTTCCCGGGCCCGGTCGGATGGTCGTCCCCGGCTCCGTCCGAGCGACCGTTCCTGCTCTCCGTGCCGGTGAACCGGTCGTCCCCGGGCCGATCGTCGGTCGGGCGATCGTGGTCGGGCTCGGTGTGGCCGGTTCCGGCGGGTCGGTCGGTCCCGGCACCGACCTCGCCTTCCTCGACGGGCGTCCCGGCGGGCGGGGCGGCTCTGTCCCGCTGGTCCGCGCCGGAGGACGGGTCCCCGCTGGCGGGGCGGGACGCGGCGAACCCTGGTTCCGGCGTACTGCGACCGGCGCTGTCCCGGTTACCGGCACCGGGTCCGCCCGTCGGAGCACCGGCAACGGTGCCTCCGGTCGCGGCCGGACGTTCGGCGGGTACGGCAGGCGACCCGCCCGTGCGCGGGAACGGGGTGGGTCGCTCGGTGGTGCTGGTGCGGACGGCGGCGAGCGGCAGCAACGCCGCCACCGCGTCGCGGAAGCGCGTCCCGCGGTCGCGGTCGACCTGGTCGGCCTCCATCGCGGCGCGCATGGTCTCCAGGGCCTCGCGGTACCGGCCCGAGCCCTCGTGCAGCTCGGACTGGGCGGTTCGGCAGGCCGCGACCAGCGCGGGGACACCCGCCTGTTCGGCGCCGTCGGCGGCCTCGACCAGCGCGCGGGCTGCGTGGTCCGCACGTCCCGCCTGCACCCGGGCCAGTGTGAGCCGCAGCAGCACACCCTGCCGACCGGCGTCCTCGGCCTCGCGCTGCACGGCGGCCGCGGCGACCGCGTCGGGCGGGACGTGCCCGGAGTCGAGCAGCGCAGTGATCCACTGGCTGAGCAGTGCCGCGGCGAGGTGGGTCGACAGCGGGCGGGACCCGGGTCGTTCCGGTGTCCATCCGAGCTGGGCCAGGCCGCGCAACGCGCGGTCCACGGCGGCATCGTGTTCGCGCCGGGCCCGGTGCACCGACCCGACGACGAGGTCCGCGTACGCCGCCGGTTCGCCACCGAAGCCGGAGCCGCAGGCGTCGACGTCGCTGCGCAGCCGCTCGAGCTCGGAGGCGGAGGCGCCGGCGAGTGCGCAGCGCACCTCGACCGCGAGTCGGTCGAGGCGCAACAGCCCCGGGTCCTCGCCCGGGGCGTCGTCCGGCAGGCCGACGACGAGTGCCCGAGCCGCCTCGAGCTCTCCGTCGGCCTGGGCGACCCCGGCCAGCTCCACCCGCAGACGGGCGCTCTCGGGGCGGGTGAGGATCTCGGTACCGGGCGTGCGGAGGGGCACGGGGACCGTGCTGTCACCCGGGGTGGCATGACCGGTCACCCCGGCGACGACGGCAGTGGCGACGTCGCGGGCGTCCCCACCGGCCGCGTGGCCGTCGAGCAGCCAGCCCGCGGCCTGCAGCCAGCGCAGATCGTCACCGTCTGCGACAGCTCGCGCGCACGCCTGCTCGGCCAGTTCCGCGGTGAGCAGGGGCCGCTGCCAGCGCAGGGCCGCCGCCGTGCGCAGTTCGGCCGTCGTCGCGCCGGCGGCCCGACCTTGCAGGTCGAACGTCACATCGCCTCCCGTGAGTGACACCACCGTCCGGACCTCCCGAGGGAGCCGGTCACCCCGTCGCCGGGGACCGGCCCGACCGGATGGGGAGGTCCGGACCGGGCGGTGATCAGTCGCGGGTGAGCTTACGGTGGGTGACCCGGTGCGGTCGCGCCGCCTCCGCGCCGAGCCGCTCCACTTTGTTCTTCTCGTAGGCCTCGAAGTTGCCCTCGAACCAGAACCACTCGGCCGGGTTCTCGTCCGTGCCCTCCCACGCCAGGATGTGCGTACAGGTCCGGTCGAGGAACCAGCGGTCGTGGGAGATGACCACGGCGCAGCCGGGGAACTGCTCGAGCGCGTTCTCCAGCGAACCGAGGGTCTCGACGTCCAGGTCGTTCGTCGGCTCGTCGAGCAGGATCAGGTTGCCGCCCTGCTTGAGCGTCAGCGCCAGGTTGAGGCGGTTGCGCTCACCACCGGACAGGACCCCGGCCGGCTTCTGCTGGTCCGGCCCCTTGAAACCGAACGCCGCGACGTAGGCGCGCGACGGCATCTCGGTGTTGCCGACCTGGATGTAGTCGAGCCCGTCGGAGACCACTTCGAAGACGGTCTTCTTCGGGTCGATCCCGCCGCGGTTCTGGTCGACGTAGGACAGCTTGACCGTGTCGCCGATCTTGACCTCGCCGGAGTCCGGGTGCTCCAGACCGACGATCGTCTTGAACAGCGTCGTCTTACCGACACCGTTCGGACCGATCACGCCGACGATGCCGTTGCGCGGCAGCGTGAAGGAGAGATCCTTGATCAGCTGGCGACCGTCGAAACCCTTGTCGAGGTGGGAGACCTCGACGACCTGGCTGCCCAGGCGCGGGCCCGGCGGGATCTGGATCTCCTCGAAGTCGAGCTTCTTGTGCCGCTCGGCCTCGGTCGCCATCTCCTCGTAGCGGTCGAGCCGCGAGCGGCTCTTCGCCTGGCGGGCCTTGGGGTTGGAGCGGACCCAGGCCAGCTCCTCCTTCAGGCGCTTCTGGAGCTTCGCGTCCTTCTTGCCCTGGACGGCGAGGCGCTCGCCCTTCTTCTCCAGGTAGGTGGAGTAGTTGCCCTCGTAGGGGAAGGTGCGTCCGCGGTCGAGCTCGAGGATCCAGCCCGCGACGTTGTCCAGGAAGTACCGGTCGTGGGTGACCGCGAGGACGGCGCCCGGGTAGTTCGCGAGGAACTGCTCGAGCCACAGGACGCTCTCGGCGTCGAGGTGGTTGGTGGGCTCGTCGAGCAGGAGGAGGTCGGGCTGGGACAGCAGCAGCTTGCACAGCGCGACGCGCCGGCGCTCACCACCGGAGAGGTGGGTGACCTCGGCGTCCCCGGGCGGGCAACGCAGTGCGTCCATCGCCTGCTCGAGCTGGGAGTCGATCTCCCACGCGTCGGCGTGGTCGAGCTCCTCCTGGAGCTGGCCCATCTCCTCCATCAGCTCGTCGGTGTA
The DNA here is from genome assembly GCF_056341085.1 of Pseudonocardia sp. 2-7. Lineage (NCBI taxonomy): Bacteria > Bacillati > Actinomycetota > Actinomycetes > Pseudonocardiales > Pseudonocardiaceae > Pseudonocardia > Pseudonocardia sp. 2-7. Next base: position 1,419,053 of record NZ_CP094507.1, on the reverse strand, counting down.
GTTGGTCGCCATCTCCTCGGCGATCGCGTTGTACCGATCGAGCTTGACCTTCACGTCGCCGAGACCCTCCTCGACGTTCCCGAGGACGGTCTTCTCCTCGTTGAGCGGGGGCTCCTGCTGGAGGATGCCGACCGTCGCCCCGGGCTTGAGGAAGGCGTCGCCGTTGTTCGCGTTCTCCAGCCCTGCCATGATCTTGAGGACGGTCGACTTCCCGGCGCCGTTGGGGCCCACGACGCCGATCTTCGCCCCCGGCAGGAAGCTGATCGACGCGTTCTCCAGGATGACCTTGTCGCCGTGCGCCTTACGCACGTTCCGCATCGTGTAAATCAGATCCGCCACGATGCGATGGTAGATCGGGCCCGCTCAGCCGCTCGAGGCCGGTGCGGTCGCCAGCCTCGCGAGCTCGTCGAGCTCCGCGCTCTCGGCCTCGTCCGAGGCGTCGTCGTACCCGTCGTGGTCCGGCTCCTCCACGGGCGGGGCGCCCCACCGCGTCGCGGCGTCGTCGGTGTCCCGGGCCTGCGGCACCGACGGACCCTGTGACACCGACGGACGAGGCGCGACGGCCGCCGGGGAGAAGCGGATGTCGAGTCCGACGCTGGACGGCTCGATCCGGATGCTCTGCCGCACGTTGCCCTCCCGGCCTGTCCACTCCTCGACGTACATCCGGCCGATGACGATGACGCGGTGTCCCTTCTCGAACGTCCGCACCGCGTGCTCGGCCAGGGTCCGCCAGCACGTCACCGTGTAGTAGGTGCACGCGACGTCGTGCCACTGCTCGGTCATCGGGTCCTTGCGACGGTGGTTGACCGCGACCGTCAGGTCCGTGACCGGGATGCTGTTGGCGGTGTAGCGCAGGACGGGGGTGCGGGTCAGGTTGCCGACGATGGTGGCGGTGTTGTCGCTCATCGGATCCTCCGGGGCTCTGGGGTGCGTTGTCCCCATGAGCTTCACCCGCCGACGCCCCGTCGACGCGGTCGCTTCAGAGCCTGTGGACAACCGTGCCCGTTGGGGATGACCGGCCGTTCCGACCCGGTCCGGCGACGACGACTGTCGGTCGGGTGTGCTTCCCCCACCCCGACGTGTCCGTCCCCGTGGCCGGCGTCCCGGGGCGGTGACACCGCGGCCGCACGGCCCGCGTCGTCACCTCACCTGTCCCCTGCCGACCGGAGACGGACCCCGCTGCTTGATCGGAGCGGTCCCCATCGCCCGCCCGACGCCTCCTGCTCCCTCACGCACCGGACGCGGGCTCTCGATCGCACGGCATCGAACGCCCGGCGATCAGCGGGACGCCCCGACACGGTCCGCCGTAGGCCGCATGCCGTGGATGTCACGGACGCCGGTGGGGGTCCCGTGCGGCCGCCACGAGCCGGGCGCCGCACCCGATGAACGTGCCCGGCAGCGCCCGACGGGCCCCGCGACGCACACAACACTGTCCGGGCACCGTGACGACCGAGCCGTTCGGCACGCCGCACCGGGGACCCCACGTCGCTCATGTTTCTGTGACCTCGCAGGCCCTGCAGAGGGTGCGAGGTCACAGGAAGGGGTGCGAGGTGCGGCCGACCGGCAGGACGGGCCCGAGATGCGACTCCCGACTCCGCCGGGGGAGCGGCACGCCCCTGACCAGCGACCCCAGGGGGACCCGCACCAGTGCTCGGGATCGGACACCCCGATACCCGACCCGGGCCGGGTATCACGCATCGGACCGAGAAACGGTCCGGAAACGAGAAATGCCCCGGACTCGAAAGTCCGGGGCATCTCCCATGAAAGTTGAATGTCGGCGACGACCTACTCTCCCACACCCTGGCGAGTGCAGTACCATCGGCGCTGGAAGGCTTAGCTACCGGGTTCGGAATGGGACCGGGCGTTTCCCTACCGCAATGACCACCGACAACACTATCCAACTATCACCCCACCCCCCAGAAAAACCCGAGAGACGGGGGTCGAGCACACCAACCGACCCCACGATCCCCGGATCACCGGGAACATGGACGGTTGTGGACTCAGGGTCACACAGTGGATGCGAACAACTCGTTGTGGCAAGCCCTCGGCCTATTAGTACCGGTCAACTCCACCCCTCACAGGGCTTCCATCTCCGGCCTATCAACCCAGTCATCTACTGGGAGCCTTACCCACTCGAAGGTGGTGGGAGACCTCATCTTGGAACAGGCTTCCCGCTTAGATGCCTTCAGCGGTTATCCCTCCCGAACATAGCCAACCAGCCGTGCCCCTGGCGGGACAACTGGCACACCAGAGGTTCGTCCGTCCCGGTCCTCTCGTACTAGGGACAGCCTTCCTCAAGTCTCCAACGCGCGCGGCGGATAGGGACCGAACTGTCTCACGACGTTCTAAACCCAGCTCGCGTACCGCTTTAATGGGCGAACAGCCCAACCCTTGGGACCTACTCCAGCCCCAGGATGCGACGAGCCGACATCGAGGTGCCAAACCATGCCGTCGATATGGACTCTTGGGCAAGATCAGCCTGTTATCCCCGGGGTACCTTTTATCCGTTGAGCGACACCCCTTCCACAAGGTGGTGCCGGATCACTAGTCCCGACTTTCGTCCCTGCTCGACCCGTCAGTCTCACAGTCAAGCTCCCTTGTGCACTTACACTCAACACCTGATTGCCAACCAGGCTGAGGGAACCTTTGGGCGCCTCCGTTACTCTTTGGGAGGCAACCGCCCCAGTTAAACTACCCACCAGGCACTGTCCCTGAACCAGATCATGGCCCGAGGTTAAGACACCCAATTCGACCAGAGTGGTATTTCAACAACGACTCCACCACCACTGGCGTGGCGATTTCACAGTCTCCCACCTATCCTACACAAGCCGAACCGAGCACCAATACCAAGCTATAGTAAAGGTCCCGGGGTCTTTCCGTCCTGCCGCGCGTAACGAGCATCTTTACTCGTAGTGCAATTTCGCCGAGTCTGTGGTCGAGACAGCGCCCAAGTCGTTACGCCATTCGTGCAGGTCGGAACTTACCCGACAAGGAATTTCGCTACCTTAGGATGGTTATAGTTACCACCGCCGTTTACTGGCGCTTAAATTCTCCGCTTCGCCCCGAAGAGCTAACAGGTCCTCTTAACGTTCCAGCACCGGGCAGGCGTCAGTCCGTATACATCGTCTTGCGACTTCGCACGGACCTGTGTTTTTAGTAAACAGTCGCTTGGGCCTGGTCTCTGCGACCGGCCGTCCCTAGCCCGCAAGGAGCCTCAAGACAACCGGCCCTCCTTCTCCCGAAGTTACGGAGGTATTTTGCCGAATTCCTTAACCACAGTTCGCTCGATCGCCTCGGTATTCTCTACCTGACCACCTGTGTCGGTTTGGGGTACGGGCCGCAACAGCACTCGCTAGAGGCTTTTCTCGACAGCATGGGATCACCCTCTTCGCCTCAATCGGCTACGCATCACCTCTCACCCTTAAATGAGCCCCGGATTTACCTAGGACTCGGGCTACAGGCTTACACCACGACAACCACCGCGTGGCGGAGCTACCCTCCTGCGTCACCCCATCACTTGCCTACTACCAGATCGGATCCCACGCTCCCCCACAAACAACACTCCCGAAGGAACGAAGGTGGGTTCGGATGGTTAGCATCACCAGCCTCGGCATGGACGCACTATCACGAGCACGGGAATATCAACCCGTTGTCCATCGACTACGCCTGACGGCCTCGCCTTAGGTCCCGGCTCACCCTGGGCGGAACAACCTGGCCCAGGAACCCTTGGTCATCCGGCGGCAGAGATTCTCACTCTGCATTCGCTACTCATGCCTGCATTCTCACTCCCACACCCTCCACCCGTAAATCACTCCCGGGCTTCACCAGATGCAGGACGCTCCCCTACCCAACAACACCTAAGTGTCATTGCCACGGCTTCGGCGGTGCGCTTGAGCCCCGCTACATTGTCGGCGCAGGACCACTTGACCAGTGAGCTATTACGCACTCTTTCAAGGGTGGCTGCTTCTAAGCCAACCTCCTGGTTGTCCGGGCGATCCCACATCCTTTCCCACTTAGCGCACGCTTAGGGGCCTTAGCCGGTGATCTGGGCTGTTTCCCTCTCGACCACGAAGCTTATCCCCCGCAGTCTCACTGCCGCGCTCTCACTCACCGGCATTCGGAGTTTGGCTGACTTCGGTAAGCTTGTCGGCCCCCTAGGCCATCCAGTGCTCTACCTCCGGTGAGAAACACACGACGCTGCACCTAAATGCATTTCGGGGAGAACCAGCTATCACGAAGTTTGATTGGCCTTTCACCCCTACCCACAGCTCATCCCCCAGGTTTTCAACCCTGGTGGGTTCGGGCCTCCACGACGTCTTACCGACGCTTCACCCTGGCCATGGGTAGATCACTCCGCTTCGGGTCTACACCCCGCGACTCAGACGCCCTATTCGGACTCGCTTTCGCTACGGCTACCCCACACAGGTTAACCTCGCCACGAAGCATAACTCGCAGGCTCATTCTTCAAAAGGCACGCCATCACCCCGAAAGGCTCTGACGGCTTGTAAGCACACGGTTTCAGGTACTATTTCACTCCCCTCCCGGGGTACTTTTCACCTTTCCCTCACGGTACTTGTCCGCTATCGGTCATCAGGTAGTATTTAGGCTTGACGGGTGGTCCCGCCAGATTCACAGCGAATTTCACGGGCTCGCTGCTACTCGAGAACACGCCCACAACAGAACCCAGTGTTTTCGCGTACGGGGCTATCACCCACTACGGCCGACCATCCCAGAGTCGTTCCGCTAACACAGGCACTTGCTGTCCCACCCTCGGCAGAAGATGAACGACACGTCTCACAACCCCGCACCCGCAACGCCTGCCGGCTTGACACGGACACGGTTTAGCCTCTTCCGCTTTCGCTCGCCACTACTCACGGAATCACTATTGTTTTCTCTTCCTGTGGGTACTGAGATGTTTCACTTCCCCACGTTCCCTCCACGCACCCTATGAATTCAGGTACGGGTAACGCCCCATGACGGGCGCTGGGTTTCCCCATTCGGACACCCTCGGATCACAGCTCGGTTGACAGCTCCCCGAGGCCTATCGCGGCCTCCCACGTCCTTCATCGGCTCCTGATGCCCAGGCATCCACCATGTGCTCTTAACAACTTGACCACAACAAGATGCTCGCATCCACTATGCAACACTCAACCCACAACCACACCAGACCAAGAAACAACCACCACCCACACACGCAGGCGTTAGGAAGCTCTCAACCAGAGCGGCCAAAGAAAACAACCCCAGCTCCGAAGAACCACAGGATGTCCTCTCAGGACCCAACAGTGTGCCAAGCCAAACGGTCCGACGTACTGCGTTCCACCCAACGCACCCGACCCACGAACGAGGCCGCAAATGCGATTCAATGAAGGAACCACAGACTCACCATGAGCACAACTCACAGAGCATCGTGGCGCCCCATCACATGATGGGACTCCTTAGAAAGGAGGTGATCCAGCCGCACCTTCCGGTACGGCTACCTTGTTACGACTTCGTCCCAATCGCCAGTCCCACCTTCGACAGCTCCCTCCACAAGGGTTGGGCCGCCGGCTTCGGGTGTTACCAACTTTCGTGACGTGACGGGCGGTGTGTACAAGGCCCGGGAACGTATTCACCGCAGCGTTGCTGATCTGCGATTACTAGCGACTCCAACTTCACGGGGTCGAGTTGCAGACCCCGATCCGAACTGAGACTCACTTTAAGGGATTCGCTCCACCTCACGGTCTCGCAGCCCTCTGTATGAGCCATTGTAGCATGTGTGAAGCCCTGGACATAAGGGGCATGATGACTTGACGTCATCCCCACCTTCCTCCGAGTTGACCCCGGCAGTCTCCCATGAGTCCCCACCATTACGTGCTGGCAACATGGAACAAGGGTTGCGCTCGTTGCGGGACTTAACCCAACATCTCACGACACGAGCTGACGACAGCCATGCACCACCTGCACACCAACCACAAGGGAAGCCCTATCTCTAGGGATGTCTGGTGCATGTCAAACCCAGGTAAGGTTCTTCGCGTTGCATCGAATTAATCCACATGCTCCGCCGCTTGTGCGGGCCCCCGTCAATTCCTTTGAGTTTTAGCCTTGCGGCCGTACTCCCCAGGCGGGGCGCTTAATGCGTTAGCTGCGGCACAGAAACCGTGGAATGGTCCCCACACCTAGCGCCCAACGTTTACGGCGTGGACTACCAGGGTATCTAATCCTGTTCGCTCCCCACGCTTTCGCTCCTCAGCGTCAGTATCGGCCCAGAGACCCGCCTTCGCCACCGGTGTTCCTCCTGATATCTGCGCATTTCACCGCTACACCAGGAATTCCAGTCTCCCCTGCCGAACTCAAGTGATGCCCGTATCGACCGCACGCTCAGAGTTAAGCCCCAAGTTTTCACGGCCGACGCGACACACCGCCTACGAGCTCTTTACGCCCAATAATTCCGGACAACGCTCGCACCCTACGTGTTACCGCGGCTGCTGGCACGTAGTTGGCCGGTGCTTCTTCTCCAGGTACCGTCAATCGCTCTTCGTCCCTGGCGAAAGAGGTTTACAACCCGAAGGCCGTCATCCCCCACGCGGCGTCGCTGCGTCAGGCTTCCGCCCATTGCGCAATATTCCCCACTGCTGCCTCCCGTAGGAGTCTGGGCCGTGTCTCAGTCCCAGTGTGGCCGGTCGCCCTCTCAGGCCGGCTACCCGTCACCGCCTTGGTAGGCCATCACCCCACCAACAAGCTGATAGGCCGCGGGCCCATCCCCCACCGAAAAAACTTTCCACCACCAACCATGCGATCAGTGGTCCTATCCGGTATTAGACCCAGTTTCCCGGGCTTATCCCAGAGTGGAGGGCAGGTCACCCACGTGTTACTCACCCGTTCGCCGCTCGTGTACCCCCGAAAGGGCCTTACCGCTCGACTTGCATGTGTTAAGCACGCCGCCAGCGTTCGTCCTGAGCCAGGATCAAACTCTCCAACAAAACCCTGACTTGCAACAAACAACTAGCCACAACACCCGACGGGATCGAATGCTGCAACCAAACAAACAATTTGGCACAAAACGCCAAACCGAATCAAAATAGCTCGACACACTGTTGAGTTCTCAAAAGACACCCGCACCGCACTCACCCACCCCCCAACAAGGAAGCAGGATCCTGAAGACGGATCGCCTTGACCCACCAAGACAATCACACCGAGAAACTCGATGAACCACCGGGGGTCACTGTCCGCGGGGCCTGTTGACCGGGCCTCAGGGCCCGTTCTGTCCGGCTCACTCGCTGACAGGAAGAAAGTTACGGCATGGCATTCGGGCACGTCAAACCGGGGTCGGAAACCCGCGCTGACCTGGGCGAACCCGCCTCCGGGCCGCACAGCACCACGGTCGAGCCCGACCCTGTCGAGCGACGAACGGTCGCCCTGACGAGCTCACTCCGGATACTGGTTGACCAGCGCCGATCGCGCAAGTGGAAGCTCACGACGGCGTCCGGAACCGGTGCTCCACCCGTCGTTCGTCCCGCGTCCGCCTGCCCGCCAACAAGTTTCAGAATTTTTTTCGACCGTCCGTCGCGGCGTCCGGCCGCGACGAGCGGTCGGCAGGCGGGGGCTCCTCCCCGACGGAGACCGGTCGGGGCAGGTGATCACGATCGTCGTCCGCGGTCGGCCGTTCGTCGTGGTGGCTGGTGGGAGCCGTCCGTCGGCACGCGAGACTCGGCGCGTGCACCCCGACGGAGACGTCCTCCCGCCCGTCCTGCACCGGCTGCGTGCCGGCGCGGAGCTCACCGCGGCGGCCTGGTGCCGTACCCCGGGTGCGACGAGCCGGGTACGGGCGACCGTCGTCGCCGGGCGGCTGGTGGTGGAGGCGGGGGACAGCGAGCCCCTGTGGATCACATCCTCGGCCGTGGCGCTCCCGCTGCGGACGCGGTCGGTGGACCGGGTCGCCGTGCCGATGCTGCTCCCCCCCTCCGGGACATCGACGGTCTCTTCGCGGAGCTGCGGCGGGTACTCGCCCCTCACGGGCTCATCTCGGTCCTGGTGCCGGCGCCCCGGTCGTTCGGCTGGGGTGGGGGCGCGCTGCGGAAGGCGGTGCGTGACGCGTGGCGGCACCGGTCGGCCGTCGAACACCCGGAATGGCTCGCGGCCGCCGCGGACTTCGCCGTACTCGCCGACGACCGTCTCGACTTCACCCTCGACGGGGTCGAGGCGTCGAAGGGTGCGGACGAGCTGTGCGCGGCCGGCGTCTACCCGCCCGATCTGCCGGAGCGGGCCCGGGCGGACCTCGCGGCGCACCGTTCGGCGGTCCGCACGGTGCGGCTGCGCCGGGTGGTGGCCCGGCGCTGAGCGTCAGTCCGCGGTGGCGATCTCGGCGACGGCCCCGGCGATCCGCAGGTCCTGACCCGGGCCGTCGAGGTCGTCGATCTCCACGACGTCGGCGACGATCGCGGTGATGTTGTCGGGCCCGCCGCCCTCGTTGGCGAGTGCGATGAGCCGGGTGACGACCTGGTCCGGCTCGGCGCCGGAGGCGAGCTCGCGGTGCAGGGCGTCGTCGTCGAGCACCGCGGTGACGCCGTCCGAGCAGAGCAGATAGCGGTCCCCGGCGAGGATGTCGACGCGGTCGAGGTCCGGGTCCGGCGCGTGGTCGGTGCTCAGCGCACGCATCAGGACGGACCGGCGCGGGTGGTGCGCCGCCTCCTCCAGGGTGATCTGACCCTGGTCGACGAGCTGCTGGACCATCGTGTGGTCGTGGGTGAGACGGCTCAGCTCGCCACCCCGCAGCAGGTAGATGCGCGAGTCGCCGATGTGGGCGAGCGCGAGCTGGTCACCGGTGAGGAGCAGCGAGACGACGGTCGTGCCCATCCCCCGCATCTCCGGCTCGTCCGCGGCGCGGCGGGCCAGCCGGTCCGTGGCGTCGTTGAGTGCCTCGGTCAGCTCGGCGGCAAGATCGATGTCGCTGAGGTCCTGCGGGAGGCGGGCCTCCAGCTCGGTGAACACCGACACCGTCGTCGCACTCGCGATCTCGCCATGGGCGTGACCGCCCATCCCGTCGGCCACGATCAGCAGTCGGCCGGTCGTCGCTCCGGAGTCCTGGTTCGACGTCCGGCGACGGCCCACATCCGACCCGAGCGCGGATCGCAGTCCCAGCACCATGGGGACAGTATGGACGTCACGGTCCGTCAGCGTCGCAGGCGAGGCCCGTTCGGCGTGTGCTTCAACCGGTCGGATGGCACTCCGCCCAGCACACGGGCCGGATCGGGTGGTTCGTGACGGCGGTGCCGCAGCCGTGATCGCTTGCCCTCCTCGCTACGGTGGGAGCGCACCGGACGAGGTCCGGGGCGGCCGGCCCTCGTAGCTCAGCTGGATAGAGCAAGAGCCTTCTAATCTCTAGGTCGCAGGTTCGAGTCCTGCCGGGGGCACACTATCCGCACACGACTGTGCCCCGCCGGATCACGACGGGGCACGGCCGGTGGCGGGTCGCGGGTCAGCGCAGGCGCACGCTCGCGTCCGGCTCGACGGCGCGGAAGGTGAAGCTCTCCTCCAGGTAGAGGTGCACCTCGCGCGCGTCGTGGTCGGAGTAGCCGATCGCCAGGTCCTGGCCGACGTCGAGCAGGAAGTCCCCGCCGCGCTGGCTGACGACCACGGCCCCGTCGAGGCCGTGGGCGCGCAGGATCTGCCCGCCGAGGATGCGGCTCAGGTGTTCGAACAGCGGGTAGCCGCCGTGCTCGGCGGTCTCCACGATGCGGGTGTAGCCCTCGGGCGCGATCGCCATCGCGTAGGGGCCCTCGATGCCGTTGCGGCGCAGCTGGTCCACCGCACGGGCGACGGCGCCGGGGTAGGTGTCGGGGTTGTCGCCCAGGGCCACGGTGTCGTAGGGCGAGACGTCCGCGATGCCGGCGAAGCCGGCCTCCGGCCAGCCGTGGAAGATCGCGCGGTTCTCGATCGCGGCGGCCGCGCGCGCGGCGCGGGCGAGGTCGTCGAACTCCGGGTCCTGCGCGCCGCGCTGCAGGTCGTCGATCTCGTCGCGGGACACCGTGAACGGGACCCGGAACTCGGCGAGCGGCTGCACCCGGCGCAGGCGGGCCGTGATGCCGTCGACGGCGACGCCCGGCGGCGGCCCGTCGAGCCGCTGTGAGCGACCGAGGTCGACCGACGACGTCTGCCAGCCCGCGGTCCCGGTCCAGTCGGCGAGGCGGCGCCCGGCCAGGAGCGGGGTCAGGCGCTCGCGCGCCTCGTCGTCGACGGCCTTCCAGGCGGTCGTGGGGATGGGTGCCTTCTCCCGCAGGAGGTGGTCGTGCACGGCCACGTCTACTTCCCCTTCAGACTGCCGATGCCGAGCCCGTCACGGGTCGGGTCGGACGGGTCGATCTCGGCCCGGACCTCGTCGACGTAGGCCTCGGGGTCCTTGTCGGAGTTGTCGAGGCCCGCGGTGGTGGGGTGGGCGTCGAGGAACTCGGCGAACTGCCGGCCGAGCGACTCGCGCAGGCCGGTGGTGGCGTTCAGGCGGAAGTTGGCGAGGCCCTCGTTCTCCTCCTCGCCCATGTGCTCGTCGTTGGCGCGGCGGGCGGCCCACACGCCCTCCCACCACTGGCCGCTGCCGACCGGGCTGCGCTCGGCCTGCGCGACGCCGTCGCGGATCTCGTTGTGGTCCCCGATGGCGTCGAGCGTCTCGTCCTCCGGGTCCTCCCCGTGCGCGAGGAGCTGCGGGTAGAAGATCTTCTCCTCGGCGAGGGCGTGCACGTCGAGGCGCGCGGCGAGCGGCTCCCAGAGGCGGGCGAGCTCACGGGGGTCGGAGTCGCGGGCCTGGAGCTCGTCCAGCGCGGCGAACTGTCGGCGGAACCAGGCGTGGTCGTCGAGGATCAAGGTGGTGATGTCCGGCACCCGCGCAGGCTACGACGATCCGGACCCACCGTCTCCCCGGAGTTCCGGCGGTCGTCGGGGGTACCGGAGGCCGACGGCGAGGTCGGCGACGGCCGGCCGGTCCCCCGGGTGCCGGCTGGTCGAGTCGGACAACGCCCGGTGCAGCCGGGCCGGCAGCTCGTCCGGGACACGCGGTGGCCGGTGCAGCCGGGCGACGGCGGACTCCACCGTGGTCCCCGGGTACTCCCGCTCTCCGGTGAGCGCCTCGAGCAGGACCAGGCCGAGAGCGTGCACGTCCGCGGCGGGCCCGACGGTCGCACCGGCGACCTGCTCGGGCGCGAGGTAGGCCGCGGTCCCCAGGACGGCGTCGGTCCGGGTCAGCACGGAGTGGCCCAGCACGCGGGCGATGCCGAAGTCGGTGAGCCGCGCCCGGCCGGTGTCGGAACAGAGCAGGATGTTGGCGGGCTTCACGTCGCGGTGCACCACCCCACGGCTGTGCAGGTGCGCGAGCCCCGACGCGATGTCGGCGCCGATCGCGACGGCCCGCTCGACCGGCAGCGGGCCACGGGCCAGCCGGGCCGCGAGCGTCTCCCCCTCGACGAGCTCGGCCACCAGGAAGGGTCGGCCGCGGTCGACTCCCCCGCCCAGCAGCCGCACCAGGCCCGGATGGTCCAGGTGGGCCATGGTCCGCAGCTCACGGCACTGCCGGTCCACGCCGTCGGCGTCGTGGCGGTCGAGGAACAGCTTGACCGCGACCACCCGGTCCTCGTGCGGGTCCCACGCCCGGTACACCGTCGCCCGTCGACCCGATACCGACATGGGTCGCCAGGATGTAGCGGCCGGCGATCACGTCGGTCTCCGGGACGGGAGAGCGCATCACTGCCATGACAGACGGTGCCGACACCACCTGTGCACCTGTGCAGACCGGAGCCCGTCGATCACTCTCACGAGCGTCCGTAAACAACCCGATGAGGCCATTCCCGGGACCCGGAAGGCCTTGCGGGACAGCGGAAGGACGACGGTCCCCCCGCGCTCCGCCGGGGTGGCCCGCCGTCCGCGACCGGACGACCGGGGGCGGCCGGCGGTGCCGGTGCGCCGGCGCCGCGCGACCGCCGTCGCGCCACCGGCCGACCACGCCGTGCGGGTCGTCGCACACCCCGGCCGCGGCCGGGCGGGTCGCCGCCGGGCCTGCGAGGCTCGGACCGACCCCGTCCACCGTCCGAGGGAGCCCCCAGCGCCATGGCAGTCGAGACGCCGGCCGGGGTCTCCGCGGCGTCGGCCCTGCTGGACGCGGGCACGGCGCCCGGGTCGGCGCTGCTGCTGCGCGCGCTGCTGGAAGCCGCGCGGCTGCGCTACGTCGGACGCCCGACCACGCTGCGTTCCCGCGGGTCGGAGGTACGGCTGGTGCCGACGGCCGTCACGTCGTCGGGGCTCGGTGCCCGGGCGCTGACGACCGGGCGGTTCGCCACGGTCACCCTGGCCGCGCGCGACGTCGTCCGGTCCGGCCTCGCGCTGCGCGGGCTCACCGTGACCGCCGCCGACGTGCGGCTGCGCCCCGGGCTCGCCCCGGAGCTGGTGGCCGGTCCGGTGGAGATCGAGGCCGAGCTCGACCCGGACTGGGTCGCCGGGCGGCTGCGCGAGCACGTGCCGCAGGTCGAGGTGGGTGTCGACGCCGACGGCGTCGCCCGGGCCCGGCTGCGTCGCCGTCCCGGGCTCGGGGCCGCCGACCTCGCCGTGTCGGTGGACGGGCACACCCTGTCCTGGAAGGTCACCGGCCTGACCGTCGCCGGGCGGTGGATGGGGCCACCCCGGTCGGCGGACACCCGTCGCTCGGTGCGGGCGGTGGTCGACCGCAGCCCGCTGGCGGCGATCCGCTCGGGCCGGGTCGAGCTGCCCGGGCTGCCCGGTGCGCTGCGGCTGCACGGGATCGACCTGGCTCCCGGGCGGATCCTGGTGCGCGCCGGGCTCGACGGGTGGCGCCGCACCGTCCCGCTCGCACGGATCGACGACGTGCTGCGCGGCGCGCTGTCCCTGCTGGACCTGAGCCGCTGACCAGGGGCGGTCAGCTCCGGCGGAGCCGCCGGGTGATGGCGCCCAGGCGCGAGGCCGGGCGGCGCGACGGGAGCCGGCCGGCGACGGCGTCGTCGAGCAGGGACCCGACGGTCTCGGCCGCGCAGGTGCGGTTGGTGCCGATCCCCCCGGACGGGCCCCGCTTGATCCAGCCGACGACGTAGTGGCCGGGACGGCCCTCGACGCGGCCCGCGTCGTGCGGGACGACGCCGCGGTCGTCGTCGAAGGGCAGGCCGGCGACCGGGCGGCCTCGGTGCCCGACGGCGCGCACGACCAGGTCGGCCGGGATGTCGGTCCCGTCGGCGGTGTGCACCCCGCGGGCCCGGGTGGTGCCGTCGACCCGTTCGGGCGCCGAGTGGAACCGGAACACCACCCGCGGGCGCTCCGCGGGCACCGACCAGTCGATCTTCTCCCGGCGGGCGCCGCGCAGCAGCGCGTGCGACGGGGACGCGGCGGGGCCGTCGAGGGACTCGGCGATGCGGGGGTCGTGCTCGTCGACCACGACCTCGACCGTGCTGCGGCCCAGCAGCTCGCGCAGCTCCGGCGCGGTCGCGGCGACCGCTTCCGGGCCACGGCGGGCGAGCAGCACGACCTCGGTGATCGCACCGGTGCGCAGGGCGGCCAGCGCGGCAGGATCGATCGGGGTGCCCTCCAGGTCCGCGGCGGGCGCGGTGAGGACCCGGGCGACGTCGATCGCGACGTTGCCGGTGCCGACCACGACGACCCGTCCCGCCGCGGTGTCCACGGCGTCACGCGGCACGTCGGGGTGGCCGTTGTACCAGCCCACGACGGTGTCGGCGGCGATGCTGCCGACTCGCCCCTCCCCCGGCAGGCCCAGGTCGCGCGGCACGGGCGCCCCGACGGCCCAGATGACGGCGTCGTGGCGCTGCGCGAGCTCGTCGGCGGTGACGTCGCGGCCGACCTCGGTACCCAGGCGCATCCGCACCCGCGGGTGGGTGTGGAAGCGGGCGAAGGACTCCCCGATCCCCTTCGTCGACGGGTGGTCGGGCGCGACCCCGAACCGCACCAGCCCGCCCGCGACGTCGAGCCGGTCGTAGAGCGTGACCGTCGACGAGGTGTGCAGGAGCAGGTCCTGGGCGGCGTACATCCCGGCGGGCCCGGTCCCGACGACGGCGACGTCGAGCGGGGCCATGTCCGCGGGCAGCGACCGCGTGAACCTGAGCGGGTACCACTGGTGGAACAGCGGGGAGTCGTCCTCCAGCTTCCCGGCGACCGGCTTGCCCTCGTAGTAGTCCGCGTTGACCTCTGCGTACCCGGCGAGCGACGCGCTCAGCCTCTCCACCGGGAAGATCGCGTCGACCGGGCAGGCGTCGGCACACGCCCCGCAGTCGATGCACGCCCGCGGGTCGATGTAGAGCATGTCGGTCGTGGCGAAGTCCGCCTCGTCGGGCGTCGGGTGGATGCAGTTGACCGGGCAGGCCGCCACGCAGGACGCGTCGGTGCAGCAGGTCTGGGTGATCGCGAAGGGCACGGCCGGCTCCGGGTCAGATCAGGTTCGCGCGACGGTAGAAGTACAGCGCGGGCCTGGTCAGCAGGCCGCAGGATCCCAGGAACTCCATGAGCCCGGCGCAGGAGGAGCGCAGCAGCGCCTTGTGGTGCTCGTTGGCGGCCGCCTCGCGCAGGGCCCGCCGGGTGTCGAGGCCGACGTTGGCGTAGACCTCCTCGTTCCACATGCTGGTCACGATGAAGTACGCGGCCATCGCGACGGCCAGCGCCTGCCAGTGACGACGGACAGGGCCGGCGCCGCGCAGGTTCTCCTTGGTCTCCTCGCGGGCGAACTTCATGTGCCGCGACTCCTCCACCACGTGGATGTTGGAGATGGTCCGCACGAACGGGGCGACCCGCTCGTCGCGCATCCAGTCGCGCTGCATGACGTCGAGGACCTCCTCGGCGACCAGGATGGAGGCGTAGGCGGCCTCGCCCCGCCAGGTGGCGGCGCAGAAGCGGCCGAGCGCGACCGTGGAGCGCTTCGGGACGTACGCGGGGGCCCCGAGCTTCGCCGAACCGCGGGCGAACATGATCGAGTGCCGGCACTCGTCGGCGATCTCGGTCAGGGCCCACTGGAACGACGGGTCGGTCGGGTCCTTGGCGTAGAAGTCCCGCAGGACCAGCTGCTGCAGGATCATCTCGAACCAGATGCCGGTGGAGGCGACCGAGGCGGCCTCGTGGCGGGTCAGCTCCTTGCGCTTCGCCTCGGACAGCCCCGCCCAGTAGTCGGTGCCGTAGAGGCTGCTCCACTCCGGGCTCATGCCGTGGTCGTCGGGGTTCAGCGGGGTCTCCCAGTCGACCTGGGTGGACGGGTCGAACGACAGCTCCGCGGACGAGCGCAGGAGACGCTCGGCGGTGTCGTGACGCTCGGCGGTGTGCCGGTCCGCTGCGTGCCGGACGTCCCCGGCCTCGAGCCCGTGCTCCGGAACGGTGGCGGTCATGTCGACTCCTCGCAGACAACGACGTCAGTGCTGTAACCGCCGGTAACGTTACCACCGGTTACACGTGACGCAAGTCCTGGGATGCGGCACGACACGATCACCGCCCGGCGACACCGGTGCGGGTGACGCACCGTCCACCCGGGAGGGTTATCGTTGCGATGCGCAACTAACCTGGGAGGTCGCGACGTGACACCGGAACGGGACGGACCTGCGGTCGTCGGCACCGTGCGGGGGCGGTCCGGCACCCCCGTGCCGGGCGCGACCGTCACCGTCACCGACCTGGACGGGCGCCAGCACGGGCGGGCCGTCACCGGCGGCGACGGCACCTACGCCGTGGCCCTGACCACCGGCGGGACCTATCTGGTGGTGACCCGCACCGACGGTGCCGGGCCCGACGCCGGGCTCGTCGCCGTCGTCGCCTCCCCCGCGCGGCACGACGTGACCGTCGCCGGCGGCGGCACGGTGCGGGGCACGCTGACCGACGCCGCGGGCCGCCCGATCGGGGGCGCCGCCGTCACGCTGATCGACACCGCGGGCGAGGTCGTCGCGCACACGCCGACCGACCCGGCGGGCCGGTTCCTGGCCGAGACCCCCGGTACCGGCCCGCACACCCTCACCGCGACCGCACCCGGGCACGGGCCGCTGGCCCGCACGGTCGACGCCGACCCGGCCGGGCCGCCGGTGGAGCTGCGGTTCCCGGCCCTGGCCGGGATCGCCGGCGTCGCGCGCAGCGGCGACGGCCGCCCGGTCCCCGGGGCGCGGATCGTGATCGGCGACAGCGACGGGCGCACCGTCGCCGAGACCACCACCGGCCGGGACGGCAGCTACGAGCTGCACGGGCTCCCGCCCGGACGGCACGAGCTGACGGCGAGCGGCTGGGCGCCGGTCGTCGTCGCGGTGCAGGTGGCGCGCGGCGCGACCACACCGGTCGAGGTGCGCTTCGGCGCCCCCGACCCGACCGACGACCGGATCGGCGACCCGACGAGGACGGAGCAGGGACGTGGCTGAGCTCTACGGACGGCTGAGCACCCCCGACGGCTGGCCGGTGACCGGCGCGACGGTCACCGTCATGGACGCCACCGGCGTGCAGCGGGGCCGGGCGGCCAGCCGGGCCGACGGCGGGTTCGCGGTGGCGGAGCTGGCGGCGGGGCCGCACACGGTCGTCGTCGCCGCGGCGGGGTACGAGCCGTCGGCGCGGGCGGTCTCCCTCGCCGGGGACGGCACCGACCTGGGCCGCGTCGAGCTCGCCCGGGCGGGCGGCGCGGTGCTGCCCACCCCGGGCCTGTGGCGGATCGACCCGCAGCACTCCAGCATCCGGGCCACCGCGCTGCACCTGGGGATGAGCCGCATCCACGGCAGGCTGCGCCGGTTCTCCGGCGACCTGCGGGTGGCCGACCCGTTCGAGGCCAGCTCGGTGAGCGTGTCGATCGACGCGGGCTCGGTGGACTCCGACGACCCCGACCGCGACACCCACCTGCGGACCGCGGACTTCCTCGACGTCGAGACCCACCCGGCCATCGGCTACGAGGGCGACGGCCTGACCCGCGTCGACGCCACCCGCTGGACGGTGCACGGGATGCTGGCGCTCAAGGGCGTCAAGGCCCCCGTCGACCTGCACATGACCTACGGCGGCACCGGCCCCGACCTGTGGGGCGGCACCCGGGCGGCGTTCACCGCCACCACCGAGATCTCCCGCGACGAGTTCGCGATCGACTGGAACCAGTCGGTGCTGGCCGGGGTGCTGGCCGTCGGCCGGACGCTGCGGATCGACCTCGACGTGCAGGCCGTCCTGCAGGAGGACTGACCCACCCCCGGCGCACGGCCGCCCCGCCCGGACGCGCGGTCCGGGCGGGGCGGTCGGCTCGGCCCGGGCGGCCCTGTGCACAGCCGCCCGGGACGGGTCTCAGCTCAGGCCGTCCAGCACGCCGAACGCGGGCGCGGTCAGGTCGACCGGCTTCAGCAGGTCCTCGGGCGCCGCCGCCGCCGGGACGTCCTTCAGCAGGTACACCGGGGTGTCGCCGTCCGCGCGGTCGCCTGCGGACTCGTTCAGGTCGGCCGAGTCGCTCGGCGTCGCCTCGCCGTCGTAGTGCCAGACGGAGCCGTCGTAGTGCGCGTCGCCGTGGCCGTGGCGGCTGCCGTGGTGGCCCTCGTCGGCGTGCGCGAGGCCGCCGGCCAGGGTGGCCAGCGCCCCGGCGCCGGCGACGGCGGCCAGCGCGCGGACGGTGGTACGTGCGGTCATCGTGTGAACCTCTCTGGTGGGGGTAGCGTCCGGCCGGCTCAGCAGAGCGAGTCGGCAGGCTTGGGGTTGGTCAGGCCGAACAGCGGCCGCAGCCGCAGCCCGACCCAGGTGCCGCCGAGCGCGACGACGGCCCAGATCCAGCCGTGCAGGCTGAACGAGGCGATGCCGGAGAAGTAGGCACCGATGTTGCAGCCGCCCGCGAGACGCGCGCCGTAGCCCATGGCGATGCCGCCGAGGACCGCGCCGAGGGCGAGCTTCCACGGGATCCGCTTGTGCAGCACGAACGCGCCGCCCACCGCGGAGGCCACCAGCGCGCCGATCATGATGCCGACGTCGAGGTTGGAGATGCGGTCGGCCAGCACCGGGGCGGCCAGCGACCGCGCGTTCGCCGGGACCTGCCAGTACGCCAGCCCCGCCATGTCGAACCCGACGGCCTGCAGGAGCTTCGAGCCCCACAGCGCGAACGCCGAGGTCACGCCCCACGGGGCGGCGGAGACGAACAGGACCGCCGCGTTGAGCACGGCGAGCACGACCGCGCCGACCCACATCGGCCACGATCCGCGCAGGACCCGCGCGACGCCGCGCGCCGACGGCGGGCGCTCGACCGGCGGCGGGGTCCGCCGGCGGGCGACCACCCAGGTGACCGCGGTGATCGCGGCCGTCACCAGCAGGGTGACGGCGACGGCGCCGGGGTAGCCGAGCAGCTGGGCCAGGTTGACGCTCGGGCCCTGCGGCACGGTCTGCGTCCAGAAGGTGTGGGTGAACACCGCGAACATCGAGCCGACGACGAACCCGAGCAGGGTCAGCACGATCGCGGACTGCCCGCTGCCGACGGCGAACAGCGTGCCCGAGGCGCACGACCCGCCGACCTGCATGCCGACGCCGAACAGGAACGCGCCGACGACGAGCCCGATGCCGATCGGGTTGGTGAACCCCTTCGGCTCGCCGGCGAGGGCGAACCCGGACGAGAGGATCACCGCGAACAGCACCGACGCCGTCGCCAGCATGACCATGTGCGCGCGGATCGCGGCGCCCTGCCCGACGGCGACGAGCTGGCGCCAGCCGGAGGTGAAGCCGAACCGGGAGTGGAACAGGGTGAAGCCCAGGGCCAGGCCGAGCGCGGCGGTGCCGACCATCGTCACCGGGGCCACCGTGCCCACCCCGACCAGGAACAGCACGGCCAGGACCAGGCCGACGGCGACGACCCGCCACTGCGGCGGGGCGGCGGCGCGGTCCTGCGGCCCGAACGCGGTGCGCCCGCTGCCGGGCAGCTCGCGCAACGCGCGGGCCAGTGTTCCCGGCGACCGGCCGGGCGGGTCCTTCGTGATCGACACGGGAGCCTCCTCGTGGGTGGTGCTGGTCAGGGGGTGGGTCCGGCAGGGGCGCCGGTCCCGGGGTCGGTGTCCGCCCGTCCGGGCCCGGTCAGCGCGGAGCCGATCCGGACGATCGCGCCGCCCGGGAACCAGGCGGCCTCGTTGGGGCCACCGTGGTGCCCGCCGTCGTCGTCGGCGGCGGTCATCGGCACGCTCACCGGGGCGGCACCGTACAGAGCCGGTGCCGGGTCGGTGTAGGCCTCTCCGGTCGTCGCCGCCCAGGCGCGCAGCCCCGACAGCGACGGGGCGGATCCCGGTGCGACGGCGGCGAGCGTCCGGACGTAGCGCTGCGGGACCTGTTCCTGCGGGCCGAAGTCCAGCGGGAGCAGGGTGCCCGGGCTCTGCCCGAGCACTCCCCCGGTCAGCAGCCACGGCGCGAGGTAGGTCCCGCCGAGCGCGGTCGGCGTGGTCTGCGCCGCGCGGGCGGTGTCGCGGACCGTCGTCGCGGCGTGCTGCCAGCCGGACACGACGACCAGGGCGTCGTCCGGGCCGGGGGCCGGGCGCACCGGCAGCCCGGCGGCACCGGCTTCGGTACGGACGACGTCGGCGGCCGCACGGGAGCGGGGCGACACGTCACCGGCGATCGCCAGACCCGGCGCCCCCTGGGAGGCGAGCGCGCGGACGGTGCCGCGCAGCGCCAGGGCGTCGGCCGGGTCGAGCCCCTCCGACGGGCACGGGCCGGCTGCGGGGTCGCCCCCGGCCAGGATCCGCCCGACGGCGGCGGACAGGCACTCCGGCCCGTCGGCACCGCTCGCGCCGGCGGGCGCGGTCCGGTCGGTGCCGACGTCGACCGGCACCGCGCGGGCCAGTCCTCCGGCGGTGACGGTGATCGAGGTGGTGCCCTCGGGCAGGTCGACCAGTGCCCAGCCGCCCGGTGCGCCGGATCGGGCCGTGAACGGCACGTCCCGGTCACCGGTGCGGACGGCGTAGCCGGCGGGGGCACCGGTGTCCCCGTGCCCGGTGGACATCGTGGCGTCGGGCCCGGTCACGGTGACCCCGGCGCCGGTGAGCTGGACGAGGTTGGGGCCGGGGCGCATCGGGGAGACCGCCAGGGTGAGCGGTCCGGCACCGAGGTCGACCGAGCGCAGCAGGGCCTGTCCCGGGACGGCCGCGGGCGCCGGCGCCGGGAGGGCGGCGAGCAGCGACGCCGCACCGACGGCGACGACCGCGGCCAGCGCGGCGGGGGTGCGGACGCGGTCGCGCACCTCGTCGGCGCGGACCCGGTTGGCCGCACGGCGGATCAGCAGCGTCTCGGCGAGCAGCAGGGCCGCGACCGCGGCCGGGGCCACGACCGTCACCAGCGCGGCGCGGCCGAACCCGGTGCCGTGCACGTCGGTGAGCGAGAACGGCCCGGCGACGGCGAGCCGCACCGCGGCGAGCACGGCCCCCACCGTGCCCGCCGCGATGCCGAGCACGCGCACCCGGGCGGGCCGCGTGTCGTCGTCGGTGCGGGTGGTGACCAGGTGCACCGCCGCACCGGCGGCCAGGGACCCGGCGACGGCGTACCCGGCGTCCGGCGCGAACCACGGCGCGCCGGGGGTGCCGGCGAGCTGGAGGGCCAGCAGCGCGGTCACGGCGACTGCGGGCAGCACGGCGAGTACCGGGCGGGGACCGACGAGCAGCGCCGGTACCGCGACCGTGACCAGGAGGAGGAACAGGGTCCAGCCGGTGAGCCCGGCGCCGGACCGGGTCACCGCGGCAACCGCGGCGGAGACGGCGACGAGCGCCGCGACTCCCGCGACGACCCGCTCGGCGCGTCCGGGCGCACCGGCCAGGACCCGGACCAGACCGGTTCCGGCCACCACGGCGAGCGCGGTGAGCAGGACCAGCCGCAGGGCCGTGTCCGCGAACGGCACGCCGTCGAAGGGTCCTCGGGCGAGGACCGCCGGGGCGGCCCCCGCCACTGCACGGAGCAGGGCGGGGGCGTCCCCGGCCGGGCCGGCGGGCACGAGCCCGCCGGCCGGCACGGGCGTCACGATCGACGAGGGGGACATCATCAGTCCTTGATGTTCTCGTCGGCCGCGACGAACAGCATCGAGTGCGGCTTGGCGTTGCCGAAGTCGCCGTGCGGCCAGTGCTGGCGGTTGAAGCTCACGCACGTGTCGCCGGTGTCCTCGTCCGTGAACGACTCGTCCAGGCTCAGCGAGCCGTCCGGGGCGATGTCGGTCATGCACAGGCGGTGGTCGCCGTCGAGCCCGGTGCGGGCCACGAAGTAGTTCGCGGTCGCGAGGCGCGTGGGCCGGTCGGTGTGGCGGTAGTAGCCGTCGTCACCGCGCTCCAGGTTGTCCAGCGCGCCCCAGTGCGGGCCCGCGCCGGTCTGGTCCGGGTTGATGCCGACCGTGCCCTTGATCGTCGGGCAGTCGCTCTCGGCGCCACCGGCGGTGGTCTCCTCGATCGTGTCGATCGAGCACTGCGGCGCGTTGCCGGAGGCCAGGAGCTTCTCGATGTCGAGCGCGATGACCCCGCCCGCGGTGCCCTTGTCGTCCGGGCCCAGCGTGCCGGCCTTGCGACCGATCGTGGCGTGGTAGAGCGTCGTGTCGTCGGCGCTGGTCTGGATCCAGCCACCGTTGGCGCTCGGGCCGCCGTTCTCGCCACCGACGCCCAGCTCGGGCGCGGAGGTCCCCAGGTCGAAGACCTCCTTCCACTCCGGGTTCTCGGCGGTGATGTCCGGCGTGTAGAAGATCGCGCCGCCCTGCATGGTCTGGGCGAACGCGCCCTTGTTCTCCGGCCGGTTGGTGACCGTGGTCTCCATGACGGCGCGGTTCTCGTTGCGCAGCGGGTCGACCCCGTTGGAGCGCGGACCGGTCGGCAGGTACTGGACCGACTTGACCTTCGGCTTGTTCAGGTCGGAGATGTCCCAGGTCCGCACGGTGGGCCGGCGCAGGTACGGCGACGGGTTCTTCACCGGGTCGAGGATGATCGACCGCGGCTCCGCGTAGTCACTGGTGACCATGGTGTTCAGGTCCTCGCGGACCTGGATGCCGTGCGGATTCGCGCAGGTGGGGTTGCCCAGGGCCGGCATGTTGAGGCACTGGGTCGGGTCCTCGGGCGTCTCGGTCGCGGCCGGGGCCTCGACGAGGTTCCTGCCCTCCTGGTCGAACCGGATCACCGAGCCGGGAGAGCCCGCGAAGCCGTTGCCGGTGCGGACCTCGCCGTTGGTGTAACGGCACGGACCAGGGGCGACGGGGCCGCCCATGTAGGTGCCGTAGGCGGTGCCGTCCTTGAGGACCCAGTAGGCGTCCGGCACCGAGCCGCAGAGCGTCTGCGACGGCAGCGAGATGCCGGAGAGCTTGATCTCCGGAAGCGCCGCGACGTCGAAGACGTAGGTGGCCGCGGAGAACAGGCCGCCCGCGTAGATCTTGTCGCCCTTGCGCCACGAGTACTGCATGTGGTGCGGCTCGTTCTCCACGAGCGGGCCGACGGTCGCGGTGTTGACGACCTTGCCGTAGTCCGGGGTGCCCTTGGTGACGTCGACGACGGCCAGGAAGTCCGGACCGGGGAGTGCGTCGCGGACCTTGTCGACCGGGTCGAGCAGCGACCCCGGCAGGTTGCGCACGTCGGCGACCGCGGTGTCGGCGACGTTCTCGTCACCGGCCCAGACCAGCGCGTACTCCTTCTTGGGCCCGTCGGCGGACTGCTGACGGGCCTCCGGCGTGAGGTTGTTCTCGACCCAGTAGTTCTTGCCGTCGGCGCCGATGACCTCGGACTTGACCTTGTCGATCGTTCCCTGGGCCGACGCGGGGATCGCGACGACCCCGGCGACGACGGCGGCGCTCGCGAGGGCGATGAGCCCCCGCCGCGCCCAGCGGGACTGCGGGAGCAGGCTCATTCGCCGGCCCCACCGGACAGGAAGGTCGGGGTGATCTGCTTGGGCGCCTTCGACACGACGTCGACCAGCCCGGCGGCGGGGACGCCCGCGGGGGCGAAGTCGCGCAGCTGCTGGATCGGCTGGTCGGAGTCGAACGCCTCGTAGGACGACTCGACGGGCGGCGCGGTGGGCGCCGGGTCGGGCTGGTCGTCGTTCGCGGGCCCGGAGGAGTCGGAGCTGAGGATCGGGCCGAGGTCGGGGACCAGGTCCGGGGTGGCCGCCTGGGCCGCGCCGGACAGGCCGATCAGGGCGGTGCCGGCGAGAGCGGCGCCGCCGGCGATCAGCCGGGCCCGGGACGCGGACCGTGCGCGGTGCTGAGGCACGACGTGTCTCCTTCATTCGTGACGGGGAGCGAGGTGGGGTCCGATGTGGACATCCGCCGAGCGGCGAGCCGCGGCGTCGTCCGTCGTGGACGGCGCCGCGGGGCGCGGGCAGGTGCGGGCGTGCCCTCCGAGGGGCGTCGGACCCCGCCCTCCCGGGCCGCCGGGAGGGCGGGGCGGGAGGTCCGCGCGGGGGCGCGGTGGTGTGTCGGGGAGTGCGGGGGCGGTCCCGTGGCTACCGCGGCTGCGGACCCCGTGCCGGGGACGGCGTGCGGCGGAGCGCGGGCGCGCCCCGGGAGCCGGGCGCGGTCAGGCGCCGGAACAGAGCGCGCTCGCCTGGCGGCGCAGGTCGACGTGGCGCCGAACCGCGAACCGGGAGACGAGGTGCATGGGAATCAGTAAACAGACCCGTTCGGAGCAACTCGACACCGGACAGGTCCACATCATGGGAACGGGGTCGCAGAGCCCCGAGATCGGGCGTGGGGAGTGACCTGGGCTACTCCGTACGGACCGGGACGACCCGCCCCGCGGTGCCGGAACACGGCGAAACGAATCACCTGATCGTGTCAACGACGTCGGGAACCGGTTCGCTTCGAGGCGCTGACCTGCGACGACGCACGACGCGACGGGCCGTACGGGAACCCGTCCGGACAACCCGGGCGGCCGTCGATCCCGTGACCGGCACGAGCGAGGGGTCCGGTGCCGCATCCGGCAGCGGACCCCTCGCCGTCGACGATCACCCCAGTCCGAGCATCCGCACCGCGTTGTCCTTGAGGATCATCGGCCGGACGTCGGGCTTCATCTCGAGGGTCTCGAAGTCCGCGAGCCACCGGTCGGGGGTGATGACCGGGTAGTCCGAGCCGAACAGCACCTTGCGGCGCAGCATCGTGTTCGCGGCCCGCACCAGCTGCGGCGGGAAGTACTTCGGCGACCAGCCCGACAGGTCGATGTACACGTTGGACTTGTGGGTGGCGATCGAGATCGCCTCGTCCTGCCAGGGCACCGACGGGTGGGCGAGCACCACGGTGAGGTCGGGATGGTCGGCGGCGACGTCGTCGAGCAGCATCGGGTTCGAGTAGCGCAGCTTGATGCCGCGTCCGCCGGGCAGGCCGGCACCGATCCCGGTCTGTCCGGTATGGAACAGCGCGGGCACCCCGAGCTCGGAGATGGCCTCGTAGAGCGGGTAGAAGGCCCGGTCGTTCGGCTCGAAGGCCTGCAGGCTCGGGTGGAACTTGAACCCGCGCACGCCGTGCTCGGTGACCAGGCGCCGGGCGCGCGCGACGGCGGCCTTGCCGGCGTGCGGGTCCACCGAGCCGAACGGGATGAGGATGTCGGCGTGCGCCGCGGCGGCGTCGGCGATCTCCTCGCTGGACAGCGGCGGGTGCCCGGTGCCCGACGGTGCGTCGACGGTGAACACCACCGCGGCGATCCGGCGTGCCCGGTAGTGCTCGGCGATCGCGTCGATGGTCGGCGTGCGGTCCTGGTCGGCCTTGAAGTACTTCGCCGAGGCGTCGAGCAGCTCCTGGTCGAGGGCCAGACAGCCGTGGCCGTCCTGTTCCACGTGGACGTGCACGTCGATCGCGTCGACGGCAGCGAGGTCGATGGGCATGGGGAACCTCCGTCAGGGGAGCTCGGTACGGGACTTGGCCTCGAGCAGCGCGGCGAGGACGCTGTCGCGGCGGGCGGCGAGCGCGGGGCCGTCGAGGTCGCCCAGCTCGTCGCGGACGCCGTCGACCAGCGTCGCGGCCAGCTCGGGGGTGAGCGTGACCTGGCCGAGGTCGCGCCACCACCGCTCGGTGGGCGGACCGAGATGCTCCAGGATGTGCGCGAGGCCGCCGGGACCGCCGGACAGGTGCTGGTTGGCGAACGGGCCGAGCACCGCCCAGCGCAGGCCGGGGCCGTGGGAGATGGCGGCGTCGACGTCGGCGACCGTCGCGACACCCCGCTCGACCAGCGAGTACGCCTCCTGCCACAGCGCGGCCTGCAGCCGGTTGGCCAGGTGGCCCGGCACTTCGGCCCGCAGCCGGACCGGCCGCTTGCCCAACGCGGTGTAGAAGGCGAGCGCGGCCTCGACGGCGGACTCCGCCGTCCGCTCCCCCGGTACGACCTCGACCAGCGGGATGACCTGCGGCGGGTGGAACGGGTGCCCGACGAGCACCCGCTCGGGGTGGCGTGCCGCGCCGCGGGCGATCGTCGTCGGCAGCAGGCCCGAGGAGCTGGAGGCGAGCACGACGCCGGGGGCGGCGGCGGAGTCCAGCTCGGCGAACAGGGTGTGCTTGAGGTCCTCGCGCTCGGGGCCGTTTTCCTGCACGAACCCGGCGGGCCCGGCGGCGTCACCGGCGCTGCCGGCGAACACCAGGTTCGCCACCGGCAGCGGGCCGTCGTGGCCGGGGAACGGGCCGAGCGCGGCGAGGTCGGCGCGCAGCCGGTCCTCGGCGCCCGGTGCGGGGTCGAAGGCGCGCACGTGCAAGCCGCGGGCCAGGAACAGCGCCGTCCAGCCGACGCCGATCACCCCCGTCCCGACGACGGCGACGGTGCCGACCCCGGCCGCGGCACCGGCGCCGCCGGGGGTCCCGGGCGCGCTCACGCCGGCGTCCCGGAGGCGAGGTGGACGAACGCGTCGAGCGCGGTCGGGTCGGCGAGCACGTCGCGGGAGGCGACGTCGTCGACGGCCGCGCCGAGCAGGATGCGCTTCACGGGGACCTCCAGCTTCTTGCCGGTGCGGTTGCGCGGCACGACCGGCACCGCCTCGATCCGGTCCGGGACGTGGCGCGGGGTGAGCTCGCCACGCAGCGCGGTGCGGATCCGGGTGACCAGGGCGTCGTCGAGGGGGGTGCCGTCGGCGGGCTGCACGAACAGCAGCAGCTCACCGTTGCCGCCCGCGGGGTCCTCCAGGTGCACCACGAGCGAGTCCTCGACCTCGGGCAGTTCCTCGACGACGCGGTAGAACTCGGCGGTCCCCAGCCGGACGCCGCCCCGGTTGAGGGTGGCGTCGGAGCGGCCGGCGACGACCGCGGAGCCGTCGGCCGAGAAGCGGACCCAGTCGCCGTGCCGCCACACCCCGGGCCAGGTGGCGAAGTAGGTGTCGCGGTAGCGGCTGCCGTCGTCGTCGCCCCAGAAGCCGACGGGCATCGACGGCATGGGGGCCCGGATGACCAGCTCGCCGAGCTCGCCGACGACCGGGCGGCCCGCGTCGTCGAAGGCGGCGGCGTCGACCCCGAGGCAGGGCCCGGAGATCTCGCCGGACCACACCGGCTGGAAGGGGCTCCCCTGCACGATGCCGGAGCAGACGTCGGTGCCGCCGCTGCCCACGTTGAGCAGTACCTCGGGGCCGAACTGCTCGGCCACCCAGCGGTAGCCCTCCGGCGGGAGAGGGCTCCCGGCGGCGCCGATCTGGCGGACCGCGGACAGGTCGTGCTCGGCGGCCGGGCGCAGGCCCGCGGCGCGCGAGGCCATGAGGAACCCGGGGCTGGCACCCAGCAGCGTCGCGCCGGTCTCGGCGGCGAGACGCCACTGCCACCCGAGGTCGGGGTGGGCCGGGTTGCCGTCGATCAGCACGATCGAGGCCTGCCGCAGCAGCCCGGACACCAGCGCGTTCCACATCATCCAGGCGGTCGTGGAGTACCAGAGGATCCGGTCGCCGGGGCCGAGGTCCCAGCTCAGGGCGTGGTTCTTGAGGTGCTCGACCAGGATGCCGCCGTGGCCGTGCACGATCGCCTTGGGCAGCCCGGTGGTGCCGGAGGAGAACAGCACGCACAGCGGGTGGTCGAACGGGACCGGGTCGGCACCCGGCTCCGGGTCGGCGGCCAGCAGCTCGTCCCAGGTCATCGCGTCGGGCACGGTGTGCGGCCCGTACGGCACGGCGACGACGTGGCGCACCCCGGGCAGCCCGGCGCGCAGGGCGGCGACCTCGTCACGGCGGTCGACGTCGCGTCCGGCCCAGCCGTAGCCGCCGACGGTGAGCAGCACCACCGGGTCGACCTGGCCGAACCGGTCGAGCACGCTGCGGGCGCCGAACTCGGGGGCGCAGCTCGTCCAGACCGCGCCGAGCGAGGCCGTCGCGAGGAACGCGACGACGGTCTCGGGCAGGTTCGGCAGGTACGCCGCGACGCGGTCGCCGCGGCCGACGCCGAGCCTGCGCAGCCCGGCCCGGGCGCGGGCGACCTGCTCGCGCAGCCCGCCCCAGGTGAGCTCCACCCGGTCGCGGGTCTGGGAGCAACCCACGACGGCGACGTCGCCCTCGGGGCCGTCCAGGGCGTGCGCGGCGTAGTTCAGCGTCGCGCCCGGGAACCATTCGGCGCCGGGCATCCCCCGGCGCCCGAGCACCGCCCGGGGCGGGGTGTCGAACCGGACGCCGAGGTGGGTCGCGACCGCGGACCAGAACGCCTCGGGCTCGGTCACCGAC
Source organism: Pseudonocardia sp. 2-7 (assembly GCF_056341085.1). Classification (NCBI taxonomy): domain Bacteria; kingdom Bacillati; phylum Actinomycetota; class Actinomycetes; order Pseudonocardiales; family Pseudonocardiaceae; genus Pseudonocardia; species Pseudonocardia sp. 2-7. The sequence continues at coordinate 1,391,498 of NZ_CP094507.1, read as the reverse complement.
CAGCGGTGCAGCGCGGCGTAGTCGGGCAGGGTCAGGCCGTGCCCGCGCTCGACGGCGGTGACGAACCGGCCGATCTCCGTGGTCTCCCGGACGTCGTCGGCGACGGGGCGCAGCAGCTCGCTCACCGGCGCACCTTCCCGCCGCGGCCGTCGAGGAAGGCCCGCATCCTCTCCTGGGCCTCGGCACTGGACGAGGCGACGGCGGCGACCAGCGACTCCATCATGAAGCCGTGGTCCGGGGAGGCCTCGGCGATCCGCGGCAGCGCCTGGAGCACGGCGACGTTGGTGATCGCCGAGTTCCCGGCGACGGTGCGGGCCAGCTCGCAGGCGCGGGCCAGGCCCTCCCCCGGGCCGGTGCGGTAGTGCGACAGGCCCAGCGTGTGGCCCTCGTCGGCGTCGAGGACGCGGCCGGTCAGCATCATGTCGGTCATCCGGTGCACGCCGATCAGCCGCGGCACCCGCACCGACCCGCCGCCTCCGACGAACAGGCCGTGCTGGCCCTCGGGCAGCGCGTAGAAGGTGGAGTCCTCGGCGACGCGCAGGTGGGTGGCCGAGGCCAGCTCCAGCCCGCCGCCGACGACGGCGCCCTTGAGCACCGAGACGACCGGCAGCCGTCCCTCGGCGAGCCGGGCGAACGCGCGGTGCCACATCCGGGAGTGCTCCATCGCCGCGACGACGTCGCGGTCCCCGAGCTCGGACAGGTCCAGCCCGGCGCAGAAGTGGTCGCCCTCGGCGTCGAGGACGACGGCGCGCACCCCCTCGGGCGGGCGGGCGAAGAAGTCCTCGATGCCGAGCACGGTCGCGTCGTCGAGGGCGTTGCGCTTGCGGGGCCGGGACAGGCGCAGCACGGCCACCTCGTCGTGGCGTTCCACGGTCAGCGACTCCGGCAGAGAACTCACGACAGCTCCTCGGCGACGGCCGCGGCCGCACGCAGGTCGACGCGCCGGACCTTGCCGGACGCGTTGCGGGGCAGCTCGTCGACGAACCGCACGTACTTCGGGACCTTGTAGCGCGCCAGCCGCCCGGCGAGCAGCGCGCGCACCGCGTCGGCGTCGAGGTCGGTGCCGGGGCGCAGCTGCACGTAGGCCGCGCCGACCTCACCCCAGCGTTCGTCGGGGACCCCGACGACGGCGCAGTCGGCGATGTCGGGATGGGTGACCGCGACCGCCTCGACCTCGGCCGGGTACACGTTCTCGCCGCCCGAGATGATCATGTCCTTGACCCGGTCGACGGCGAACGCCCAGCCGTCCTCGCCGGCCCGGAGCACGTCGCCGGTGCGGAACCACTCCCCGCGCCGCGACGCCGCGGTCTCGTCCGGGCGGTTCCAGTAGCCGGGGCTGACGTGCGGCCCGCGGACCAGCAGTTCGCCGGGCTCGTCGTCGAGGGGGGCGAGCTCGCCGTCGCGCTCGACGGCGACGTCGGTGAAGAAGTGCGGCACCCCGACCGAGGTCGGCGGGTGCGCGGCCGTGCCGTCGCGGGTCGCCATGTGCACCCCGGGCGAGGCCTCGGTCATCCCGTAGCCCTGCTGCAGCGCGACGCCGCGCTCCAGCCAGGCCCTGGCGACCCGCTCCTGCACCGGGGACCCGCCGTAGACCACGGTGCGCAGCGACGACAGGTCCGTGCCCGCGAACGACGGGGACTCGCACAGCATCTGCAGCATCGTCGGGACGGCGGCGAAGCTGGTGATCCCGGCCTCGGCGATCCGGCCCAGGACCGCCGCCGGGTCGAACCGGGCGACGAGCTCGACGCTGCCGCCCTTGAACAGCGTGGGCAGCGTGACCTGGGAGAGCCCGACGCAGTGGAACAGCGGCGAGATGCACAGCGTGCGCTCGTCCGAGCAGACGTCGACGTGGGCGAGCTGGTTGACCGTGTTCCAGGTCAGGTTGCCGTGGGTCAGCACCGCCGCCTTCGGACGACCGGTGGTGCCGGAGGTGTAGAGCAGCACGGCCGGGTCGTCGAGACCGGCACCGGCGTCGTCGCGGGCGGGCCCGCGGGCGAGGTCCTCGACGCCGCGCACGACCGGGATCCGCGGCGAGGTCGCGGCGACGAGGTCGTCGGCGTCGGCGCCGTGCACGAGCAGCGTCGCGCCGCAGTCGTCGAGCATGTAGCCGACCTCGGCGGGGGCCAGGCGGTAGTTCAGCGGGACCGCGACCGCGCCGAGCCGCCACGCCGCGAAGCAGGTCTCCAGGGTGGCGACGGCGTTCACCCCCAGCCAGGCGACCCGGTCCCCCGGCCCGACGCCCCGCTCCGCCAGACCGCCGGCGATCCGGGCGGCGCGCCCGGCCAGCTCGGCGTGGTCGACCGCCCGCTCCCCGTCGGACAGAGCCGGCGCGTGCGGACTGATCCGCGCGCGGCGGGCGGGCCAGGTGCCCAGCCCGAGGCCGGGACCGGTGATCGGGCTCATGGGGCTCCCTCGCTCCTTGATATCAACTAGCTTGATAGCAAGGTGCTTGCCATGGGGTCAAGCATCGCCGTCCGGCGGGATCCCGTCGCGACCGGCCAGCGCGGCGAGGCACCGTTCGAGGGCGTCGGCGAACACCTCGGCCTGGTCGGGCTCCAGCGCGTCGAGCATCCGGCGCTCGACGACCCCGGCCGCCGCGTGGCAGCGGGCCAGCGTCGCGTCGCCGTGCGGGGTGAGCCAGACCTGCAGGATCCGGCGGTTGTCCGGGTCCGGCCGGCGCTCGACGATCCCGTCGCGCTCCATCGCGGCGACGAGCTGCTGCATCGCCTGCGGGGTCACGAAGTGCCGTCGCGCGAGCTGCGCCGAGGACAGCCCGCCGCGGCGCTCCAGCACGCTGAGCGCGGTGTACTGGGCCAGCGTCACGCCCAGCGGGCGCAGCGCCTCCTCCATCCGGGCCCGCTCGGCCATCTGCAGGCGCTTGACCAGGTAGGTCAACCGCTGCCCCCGCGTCCCCGTCGGTACCGACGCCGCATCCGTCACGTGTGCGATCCTAACGATCGTGGCGCTGATCACAAGTAACTTGCTATAAAGCTGCTTTCCATCTCACGGAAGGCAGGGAGCTGCGATGACGCACCCCCGGTTCTCCTCGACCCAGCGCCGGCGCGCGGTCCTGTCGAGCTATCTCGGCAGCCTGATCGAGTACTACGACTTCCTGCTGTACGCGACGGCCTCGGCCGTCGTGTTCAACGCGGTCTTCTTCTCCGACCTCGACCCACTGGTCGGCACCGTCGCCGCCTTCGGCACGCTGGCCACCGGCTACCTGGCCCGCCCGCTAGGCGGGATCGTGTTCGGCCACTTCGGGGACCGGGTCGGGCGCAAGAGGATGCTGGTCATCAGCATGGTGCTGATGGGGGTGGCGAGCATCCTGATCGGCCTACTCCCGACCTACGCGCAGGTCGGCGCGCTGGCCCCGGTACTGCTGATCGTGCTGCGGGTCGTGCAGGGCGTCGCGGTCGGCGGGGAGTGGGGCGGCGCGGTCCTGATGTCGGCCGAGCACGCGTCGTCGCGGCGGGGCCTGTGGGCGAGCTTCACGAACGCCGGCGCGCCGAGCGGCATGGTGCTGTCGACGCTGGTGCTGGCGCTGTCGGCGGCGCTGACCGGGGACGCGTTCCTCACCTGGGGCTGGCGGATCCCGTTCCTGCTGAGCGTGGTGCTGCTGGGCATCGGCCTGTTCGTCCGGCTGTCGGTCACCGAGACCCCGGTGTTCGCCGCGGCGGCCGCCGCACAGCCGACGACGCCGGCCCGCGCCCCGCTGCTGGAGGTGCTGTCCCGGCCGCGCAACCTGCTGCTCGCCGTCGGCGTGGGGTTCGGGGCCTTCGTCGCGCAGGGGACGCTCACCACGTTCCTGATCTCCTACGCCGTCGGTGCCGGGTTCGAGCGCCAGACTGTGCTGAACGCGCTGACGCTGTCCTCGCTGGTCGCCATCGTGGGGATCATCGGCTTCTCCGCGCTGTCGGACCGGGTCGGACGACGGCCGGTCGTCCTGGGCGGGGCGGTCGCCACCGGGCTGTGGTGCGTCGCGATCTTCCCGATGATCGACACCGGCTCGGCGGTGCTGCTCACCCTCGCCGTGGTGGTCGGGCAGGGCGTGACGCACGCGGCCTGGTTCGGGCCGTCCGCGGCGCTGTACTCGGAGATGTTCTCCACCGGCTCGCGCTACACCGGGGCCTCCCTGGGCTACCAGATCTCCGGGATGGGCGCGGGCCTCTCGCCGGTGCTGTTCGCGTCGCTGCAGGCCGCCGGGTTCGGCACCGGGACGCTGTCGGCGGTGATCGGGCTGCTGGCGCTGGTCTCGGTCGGGTCGGTGCTCGCCCTGCGCGAGACCTCCCGCGACGGGCTGGACGACCCGGACGTCCCCGCCCCCGCCGGCACCACCGGGAGGACCGCGACCCGCTGACCCGGCGGACGGGCCTCAGGTCCGGGCGTCCTGCGGGGCCGCGGTGGGTGCCGGTAGGCGGGACGCGGCCACCGCGACGACCACCGTCACCAGGGACACGCCCGCCGCGACCAGGAAGGCCGCGTGCACCCCGGCCGCGTCGACGCCGGCGCCGGCCGAGGCCAGCGTCATCACGGTGATGAACAGCGCCGTCCCCGCCGCGCCCGCGACCTGCTGCAGCGTGGTGAGGATGGCGCTGCCGTGCGAGTACAGCTCGCCGGGCAGCGAGCCGAGCGCGTCGGTCATCAGCGGCGTGAACATCAGCGCCAGCGCTGCGGACAGGCCTACGTGCAGCACCACGACCAGCCAGATCGGCGTCGCCGCGGCCAGGGTGGTGAACCCCCACATCACGATCGCGAGCAGGACCGAGCCGGGCAGCACCAGCGGACGGGCGCCGACCCGGTCGTAGGCCCGGCCGACGAACGGGCCCAGCAGCCCCATCACGAGCCCGCCCGGCAGCACCACCAGGCCGGCGACGAACGCGCTGTCGCCCAGCACCTCCTGGATGTAGAGCGGCAGCAGGATGATCGCGCCGAACAGCGACATGAACCCGGTCGCGACGAGCACCAGCGACAGCGAGTACCGGCGGACCGCGAACGGGCGCAGGTCCAGCAGCGGAGCCGTGCCGATGCCGCGCTGCAGCCGGACCTGGCGGTGCACGAACACCGCCAGCGCCGCCGCACCGAGCACCAGCGGCACCCACGGCGGCACCGCGGTGTGCGCGCCCCCGGCGGCGGACTCGCCGATCGCGGACAGCCCGTAGACGATCCCGGAGAACGCGACCGCCGAGATCAGGACCGAGGCGACGTCGAGTGGGGCCCGCGTGGTCTCCGCGGCGACCCGCAGCCGCAGCGCCCCCGCGACCAGGGCGACCAGCGCGATCGGCAGCACGATCCAGAACATCCAGCGCCAGCCCAGCGCGGAGAGGATCACCCCGGACAGCGTCGGGCCGACCGCGGGCGCCACCGCGATGACGATCGAGATCGTCCCCATCGTCTGCCCGCGGCGGCTCGCCGGGACCAGGCGCAGGATCGTCGTCATGAGCAGCGGGATCATCACCGCGGTGCCGGTGGCCTGCACGACCCGCCCGGCCAGCAGGAACCCGAACGTCGGCGCGACCGCGCACAGCAGGGTGCCGGTGCTGAACAGGCCCATCGAGGCGAGGTAGACCGACCGCGGCGGGAACCGCCCCAGCAGGTAGCCGGTGATCGGGATGACCACGGCCATCGTCAGCAGGAAGCCACTGGTCAGCCACTGCGCGGTGGCCGGGGTGACCCGCAGGTCGGCGATCAGCGCGGGCAGCGCCACGCTCATGATCGTCTCGTTGAGGATCATCACGAACGCCGAGCCGACGAGCAGCGAGATGATCAGCAGGGCTCCGGCGGGCAGCCGCTCGGCGTCGCGGCCGGCGGCCGGCTCGGTGGTCACAGCGTGCTCCTCGGTACGTGACGGACGCGCCCACCCGCGGCGCCGGCACACGGCGCGGCCGGACGAGGGGGTGGCGGTGTGCGAGTGCACCACGGCCGGGCGGGCGGTGGCGAGCCGTTTCCGCCCGGGCGCGGAGGGGGACAATGGCGCCATGTCCACCTACGACGTCGTCGTGGTCGGGGCCGGTCCCGCCGGCTGCGCCGCGGCACTCAACGTGCTGCGGCTGCGACCGTCGGCGTCGGTGCTCCTGCTCGACGCCGCGGCCTTCCCCCGCGACAAGACCTGCGGCGACGGCGTCGCGGCCGAGGTGTTCGACCTGCTCGACGAGCTGGGTGCCACCGGGGTCCGGGCCCTCGGCGTCGCGGCACCGCGGCTGCGCCTGCGCACCCCCCAGGGCCGGGTCGTGCACCGCACCGCACCCCGGCCGAACCGGGTGGTCACGCGGCTGGAGCTGGACGCGGCGCTGGTCGACGCGGCCGTCGCCGCCGGGGCGCAGCTGCGCCGCCACCGGGTCCGCACCGTCGTCCCGCACGGCGACCGGGTGCTGCTCGACGACGACGTCGTCGCGAGGATCGTGATCGGCGCCGACGGGGCCCACTCGGTGGTCCGCCGCGCGCTCGGCGCGCCGGGCGTGCCGCCGTCGTCGACGGCGGTGGCGATCCGCGGGTACACCCCGGTCGCCGCCGAACCGGGGACGCTGTCGATCGAGTACGCCGGCGGCGCCGTCCCGGCCTACGCCTGGTCGTTCCCGATCGCGGGCGGCGGCGCGAACGTCGGCTACGGCGTGTTCGACGAGCGCGGCGCCGGGAACCGGGCGTCGCTGCTGGAGCGGCTCGCCGCGCTGCTGCCCGGCCAGGAACCGGACCCGTCGACGCTGCGCGCGCACCACCTGCCGCTGTCCACCGCGCCCCGGTTCCAGCCCGACGGCCGGGTGCTGCTGGCCGGCGACGCCGCGGCGAAGGTGAACCCGCTGACCGGCGAGGGGATCTTCGACGCCGTCGCCTCCGGGATCCTCGCCGGGCGCAGCGCGCTGCGCGGCGACGACGCGGGCGCCGCCCACCGCGCCGCCATGGAGCGGACCTTCGCCCGCCACCACCGCCACGTCGGGACGCTCGCCCGGCTGGCCGCGCGTCCCGCGTTCCTCGACGCCGCGATCGGCGCCGCCGCCCGGAGCAGGCGGGTGTTCGACTGCGCGGTCGAGCTGGGGCTGGCGCGGGGCACGGTCTCCCCCGCCGCACTCGCGGTCGTCGCCGCGCACCTGCCGGGTGCCGCGCTCGGCGGCGCGGTCCGGCGCCGCGCAGCCGCCCGCCCCGGGGTGTGAGCCGGTACCGGCCGACGGGCCGCGGCCGCCGGGCTCCGGTAGACAGGACGGCATGGAACAGGTCGTGCTGCTGGACGACGACGGCAACCCGGTCGGCGTCGCGGACAAGGCCACCGTGCACGGTGCGAGCACCCCGCGGCACCTGGCGTTCTCCTGCTACGGCGTCGACGACGCCGGCCGGCTGCTGGTGACCCGGCGCGCCCGCACCAAGACCGCCTTCCCGCTGGTCTGGACCAACACCTGCTGCGGGCACCCCGCCCCCGGCGAGGACATGGCCGACGCGGTGCACCGCAGGCTGGCCGACGAGCTGGGCATCCGCGCGACCGAGCTGCGGATGGTGTTACCGGACTTCAGCTACCGCGCGTCGCAGGACGGGATCGAGGAGAACGAGCTCTGCCCGGTGTTCGTCGCCCGGATCAGCGGCGAGCCCGAGCCGCGCCCCGACGAGGTCGAGGACGTGGCCTGGTGGAGCTGGTCGCGCTTCCGCGCCGCCGCCGACGACCCGGCCTCCGGGCTGTCGCCGTGGGCGCGGATGCAGGCCCCGCTGCTCGACGTGCTGGCCGACCCGCTGCTGGTCGGCGCCCGGGGCTGAGCCCGGGACTGGTGGAATGGGCGGGTGGTCCCCGACCTGTCCCCCGACCTGTCCGGCGCACTCGGCGCCGCCCTCGACGACGCGCTCGACCGGGTCCCCGCCGCGCGGCTCGCGCCGGTGGTCGACCGGCTGATCCGCGACTACCGCAGCGGCACCGTGCCCACCGCGCCGATCCTGCGCACCGACGACGACGCGGCGGCCTACGCCGCCTACCGGATGCCCGCGACGCACGCGGCGGTCGTCGACGTGCTGGAGCGGGCCGCCGCGCGGGTGCCGGAGCCGGTGTCGCTGCTCGACCTCGGCGGGGGGACCGGTGCCGCGGTGTGGGCCGCGGCGCAGGTGTGGCCGTCGCTGGAGCGGGCCACGGTGCTGGAGGCCGCGGCGCCGGCCCGGGCGCTGGGGCGCAGGCTCGCGGGCGGGGCTCCGTCGGCGTTGCTGCGCGGCGCCCGCTGGGAGGCCGCGGTGCTCGGCACCGCCCCGGCGCTGCCGGACACCGACCTACTGACCGCCTGCTACCTGCTCGGGGAGCTGCCGGTGCCGGTGCGCGACGCCGTCGTCGACGCCGCCGCCCGGGCCGCGCGGGTGGTCGTGCTCGTCGAGCCGGGGACGCCGGCCGGGCACGCGCGCATCCTCGACGCCCGTGCCCGGCTGCTCGCCGCGGGCCTGACCGTCGCCGCGCCCTGCCCACACGACGGCGCCTGCCCGGTGACCGGTGACGACTGGTGCCACTTCGCCGTGCGCGTCGGGCGCAGCTCGCGCCACCGGGTGCTGAAGGCCGGCTCGCTGGGCCACGAGGACGAGAAGTTCTCCTACGTCGTCGCCGTGCGTGACGACGACGGCACCGTCGGACGGGCCCCGGGCCGGGTGGTCCGGCACCCGCACACACGCAAGGGACTGGTGACGCTGCGTGTCTGCGAGGCGGACGGGACGCTGCGGGACACCCCCGTCCCGCGCAGTCGCAGGGAGCTGTTCCGGCACGCCCGTGACACCGCGTGGGGCGACGCCTGGCCACCCGGGTGAGCCGTCCGGGTTGCTCGCAAGCGGGGGAGGCGAACATCACAGACCGGACGCGCCGAGGAACGTTGTGAATCTGTAACACCGACCGGCATCGTGGGCGACTGACCGGGCGAGACGGCCATCAGGTGGGCCGCGAGCAGCAGCATTCTCACAGATCGAGCACGACCATGAACGACTTCGTCACCGGCGCCCCCGCCGACCGCCTGCCCACCCTCGTCCGCACCCGTACCGGATACCGCGTGTACGACCCGGCTCTGATCACCGGCACCGACTACGTCGTCGACGACGCGGGCGACCTCGTCTACACGAAGCTCCCGGCCGGTGCGATGACCGGCACCGCCGTCGTCGCCGCCGCCGTGGTGGCGCTCACCGTGGGTGAGAACAGCTGGTCCTGGTCGGCGCTGGCGTTCCTCGCCTGCCTGCCCGTCGCGCTCGGGCTGGCGATCGGGGTGCTCTCGATCATCCACGCGGTCACCGACCCGGTCCGGGCCTACCGCGCCCGCACCGGGCACACCCGTTTCGCCCGCGACATCGCCGCGACCGACCCCGCCTCCTGGCAACTCTGCGCACGCGCCGAGCGGCTCGCGGCGACGCCGTCGTGGCAGGCAGGACGGATCGACCCGACCCGCACCCTCGGTGTCCTGCTGTGGACCGCCGTGGCCGGTGGGGAGGCGTGGGCCGCCGACGCGCTGACCCAGCTGGCCGAGCCGGCGACGGGCCCGGACCTCACCTCGGTCTGATCTCGGGTCCAACCGCCCCCACCCGCCGCTCGAGCCCCGCGTCATGTCCCCAGGGTCACCCTCGTAGCGCTCTACGCCCCGAAAGTGACACTGGGAGCAACAGCAGCAGGGGAAGACGGGTCAGACGGCGTAGCGGGCGACGGGGAGGAGGGCGTCGACGTCGCGACGGTCGGAGTCGGTCGCGACGCAGGCGCGCAGCGCGCGTTCCAACGCGGCCTCGTCCAGCCCGGTCCCGATCAGGACCAGGGTGGTGCGGCGGGGCTCGTCGGGGTCCCACCGGCTCCGGCGGAACCGTACGTACCGGCCGACGGTGTGCAGGTCCCAGCGTTCCCGGTCCGGGGCGGCGGCGAAGCGCACCGAGCCCTTGATCCGGTACAGCCCGGACGGCCGGGCGTCGAGGAGGTCCTGCAGGCGGGCGGCGTCGAGCGGCTCGTCGCACAGGAACGTCAGGCTCTGGTAGCCGGCGTGCAGGTGGTGGGAGTGCGGCTCGTCGACGCGCTCGCCCAGCATCAGCTGGCGGCCCGGCACGATCTCGATGTCGAACAGCAGCGCCGGGTCCACCGCGCCGTCGCGGACCGGGACGATCGGGGCCCGCGGGTTCGCCTCGCGGCACAGCCGCCGGACCCGCCACAGCGGCCCCGGCCCCACCCGGTCGATCTTGTTCAGGACCACGAGGTCGGCCATGCCGACGTGCTTGTCGAGCTGGGGGTGGCGGCGCCGCGAGTCCTCGAACTCCGCGGCGTCGACGACCTCGACGAGCCCGCCGAAGCTCAGGTGCTGGCCCAGCGCGTCGAGCACGAGCTGGACCAGCGTGCCGGGCTCGGCGATGCCGCTGGCCTCGATGACGACGACGTCGATCTCGTCGCGGCGGCGGGTCAGCTTCTCCAGCACCGAGGAGACGCCGCCCTCACCGACCTCGCAGCACAGGCAGCCGTTGCCGAGCCCGACGACGTCGCCGGCCTGACCGGCCACGCGCATCGCGTCGATGCCGACCGACCCGAAGTCGTTGACGACCACGCCGATCCGCGCGTCCCCGCCCGCGGCGAGGAGGTGGTTCAGCAGTGTCGTCTTGCCGGCTCCGAGGAATCCGGCCAGCACCACGACCGGGATCTTCCGGGGCATCCGTCATGCCTACCACGTGCGTGTCGACGCACCGTGACGTGGTCGTGACCCGTCACGGACCTGTCCGGGGACCCCGATCGGACCACTACAGTGCGGCCATGCCCGACACAGCTGCCGGACGCCCGCCACGCGGAGTGATCGCCGTCGCCGGAGAAGCCCTCGTCGACATCGTCCCCGCCCCCGCGCAGGGGTACTGGGAGCTCGCGCCCGGCGGCAGCCCCGCGAACGTCGCGGTCGGGCTGTCCCGCCTCGACGTGCCGGCCCGGATGCTGGCCCGGCTCGCCGACGACCTGCTCGGGCGCAAGCTGCGCGACCATCTCGCGGACAACGGCGTCGACCTGTCGCACTCGGTCGAGGCGGACGAGCCGTCGTCGCTGGCGATCGTGGAGCTGGCCGCCGACGGGCAGGCGTCCTACGACTTCCGGATCGCGGGCACCGCGGACTGGCAGTGGACCGACGACGAGCTCGCCGGTGCCCTCGACGACGGCCCGGCCGGCCCGGTCGTCGCCGTCCACTCCGGATCGCTGGCGCTGACCACCGCGCCCGGTCACGACGCGCTGCGCGAGCTGCTCGCCTCCGCTGTGGACACCGCGACGGTGAGCTACGACCCGAACTTCCGGCCGCTGCTGATGGGGACGCCGGAGGAGATCCTGCCCGGCGTGCACGAGCTGCTCGGCGTGGCCGACGTGGTGAAGGTCAGTGAGGAGGACCTGGGCTGGCTGCACCCGGGCCGCGAGCCCGGCGACGTCGTCGGCGAGTGGCTCGAGCTCGGTCCGGCGGTCGTCGTGGTCACCCTCGGGGCGAACGGGGTGCTGGCCGGGACGTCGTCGGGGCTGCACCTGGTGCTGCCCGGCCGCACCGTCGAGGTCGTCGACACCGTCGGTGCCGGGGACAGCTTCTCCGCGGCGCTGCTCGCCGGGCTGCACCGGCGCGGGCTGCTCGGCGCGACCGCCCGCGACGACCTCTACCGCATCGACCGGCCGACGCTGGAGGCCGTGCTGACCGAGGCCGTCGCGGCGTCGGCGATCACCTGCTCGCGGCACGGCGCGAACCCGCCCACCCGCGCGGAGCTCGACGCCGCGGTCTGAGCCTCAGCGGTGCTCACGGGCGAGCATCGCGGTCTGCGCCTGCTGCTCGGGCTCCGACAGCTCGCGCGGCTTCCGGTCGGGGAAGTCGCGGGGCTGCCCGGTCGCGGCCGAGCCGGGCGGCAGGCTCAGCGTGGCCACGGTGCTCTGCGGCAGCGCCCACTGCCGGGCCCAGTCCATGTGCATCGCGGTGGGGCCGCCGGCGTTGCCGAAGTAGTCCAGCTGCATGGTCATGTTCATCGGGCGCGGCGGGAACTGGTCGGTGTCGGTGTTGGAGTACCACTCCTTCCCGTTCACGTACGCGGTGATCTTCTCCGGGGTCCATTCCAGCGCGTAGGCCGACCACTGCGTCGAGTCGTGCTTCACCGACCCGTAGTCCTGGTCGTTGCCCGGACCGTAGTGGAGGAAGAAGCTGGTCTTCTGGCGGGAGTCGTCCATGATCTCCATCCAGTCGACCTCGCCGCCGACCGGGAAGTCCTCGGCCACCGGCCAGAGCAGCAGCAGCGCGTTGATCCCGCCCCGGCCCTCGTCCGACTTCACGCAGGCCTCCCACCGGCCGTAGCGCTGGCCGGGGTGCCAGCTGACGGCGCCGGTGTTGCCGTCGGCGTCGGCGGAGATGGTCATCGCCCCGTCGGCGACGGTGACCGCCTCCGGGGTGCGGGTGCCCTTCTTGTTGTGGCCGGGCTCGGGGCCGTAGGGGTGCCAGTCCGGCGGGACCGTGGTGCCGTCGAAGTCGGACTCGCGGGCGGGCGCGCCCCAGCCGAGCTCCTGCGCCGCGGTCTCGGTGCAGTGCGACGACGCCGGGGGTGCGGCGGGGTCGGCCGGGGTCTTCACCGTCCCGCCGGCCGGGTCGCCTCCCGGGGTCGCGGTGCCCGCGGCCGGGCCGGTCGGGTCTCCGCCGGCCGGGGCGGGCGCGGCCGCGCCGCTGTCGTCCCGCGGGGGCACCGGGTCGTCGGCGACGGTCCGGGTCACGGCGGCCGCCGGAGCCGCGGGTGCCGCCGACGCCGCCGACGCACCGGCCGTCGTGACCGCCGACAGCGCGAGCGTCGCGGCGAGCACCGCCACCGTCGTCCTGGTCCTGGTCCGCACCGTGGATCACTCCCGTCACTCGGTCACCTGCGGTCCCATCTCACGTGCGGTGGGTGAGGAGCACCAGTCGAACCACCCGTCCGGGGAGCGCGCGGACGAGTGGAATGCGCTCGCCCGTGAACGGAAAGTGACTCTCCTGCGGACACCGGTGACGACGGGTGACCGTCCCGGTGCGCGGCCGCGGGTGCGGCACCCCGTCGCGGCGCGGGGCGCCCCGCGCGCGGGGTGCCGGGCGCGGTGGCGGGTCGCCGCACCCCACGGACGAAGGTGCCGCACCCCGGCGGGGGCTCCCGCACCCGCCGCGACGGGTGCGGCGACCGCACCAGGGGTGCGACGCGCCCCGGGGCCGATGCCCCGGGGCGCCCCGGGGTGGGGACCGGGGACGGACCGCGCGTCCGCCTGCCACAGTGGCGGCGTGGCTCGCCCCGACCTCGCCGTCGCGCTGGACCTCGCCCCGCACCCGGAGGGTGGCTGGTACCGGCGGACCTGGACCTCACCGGTCGTCGTCGCGACCCCGTACGGTCCACGCCCCTCGGCGACGGCGATCCTCTACCTCTTCGACGCCCCCGGCCGGTGGCACCGCGTCCGGTCCACCGAGCTGTGGTGCCGGCACTCGGGTCCCGAGGCGGACCTGGTCCTCGGTGGTGACGGACCGGACCCCGTCCCCGGCGCCCGGTTGCGGCTCGGGCCGGCCGGCCCGCAGCAGGAGGTCCCGCCCGGGGTGTGGCAGCGGGCGGAGCCGGCGGGGCCGGGGGCGGTCCTGGTCAGCTGCGTCGTCTCACCCGGCTTCGACGTCGCCGACTTCGAGCTGCGCTGACCCGGGCGCCCGGGAGCCCGCCGGCGCAGTAAGGTCGGCGGCGCGGCCCTCACCGGCGCAGCGGCTGCAGGGCAGCGCGCAGCGCGGCACGGGGGCAGCACGGGGACGCAGCGGGTCAGCGGCGCAGCAGGCCCGCGAGGTCGCGGGTGTTGCGGATCCGCTCCGGGGCCACCCCGCAGGCGACGGCGCGGGCGCAGCCGTGGTCGAGCCAGTCGAGCTGCCCGGGGGCGTGCGCGTCGGTGTCGATCGTGAACTCGCACCCGGCCTCGACGGCCAGGCGCAGCAGCCGCTTGGGCGGGTCGAGGCGCTCGGGCCGGGCGTTGATCTCCACGGCGACGCCGTGTTCCGCGCAGGCGGCGAAGACGGCGTCGGCGTCGAACTCGGACTCGGGGCGCGTGCGGCGGCCGGTGACCATCCGGCCCGTGCAGTGCCCGAGCACGTCGACGTGCGGGTTCGCGACGGCGGTGAGCATCCGCTCGGTCATCTCGTCGCGGGGCATCCGCAGCTTCGAGTGCACGCTGGCCACCACCACGTCGAGCGAGGCGAGCAGGTCCTCGGACTGGTCGAGGGCGCCGTCGTCGAGGATGTCCACCTCGATGCCGGTGAGCACCCGGAAGTCCGACCCGGACGCGGTGATCCGCTCGTTGAGCTGCGCGATCTGCTCGACCTGGCGGCGCAGCCGGTCCGCGGACAGCCCGTTCGCGACGGTCAGGCGCGGTGAGTGGTCGGTGACGACGAGGTAGTCGTGGCCCAGCCCGATCGCGGTCTCGGCCATCTCGGCGAGCGGGGAGCCGCCGTCGGAGGCGTCGGTGTGGCTGTGGCAGTCCCCGCGCAGGCCCTCGCGCAGCCGCAGCGCCGCCTCGGCCAGGGGCACCCCGGTGGCGTCGGCGCGGGCGACGGCGTCCTCCAGCCGTCGCAGGTAGACCGGTTCCTTCCCGGCGACGGACTCCCCCACGCAGCGCGCGGTCACCTCGCCGACGCCCTTCAGGTCCGTGAGGCCGCCCGAGGCGTGCAGCCGGGCCAGCTCCTCGGCGTCGCGACCGCGCAGCGCGGCGGCCGCGGTCCGGAACGCGCGCACCCGGTAGGTCGACTCCTGGGCGCGTTCGAGGAGGAACGCGATCCGGCGGAGGTCGGCGACGGCGTCTCTCACCCCGCGCAGGCTAGCGGCGCATCCACCGGCGGGCGCGTCGCGTCCACGCCGTCTCCCACACCGTGGGCAGCCTGCGCTCCAGGTCGAGCATCGTCGCGGTGTCCCGGCCGTGCAGCACACCGAAGGTGAACCCGTTGTCCCGCTCGGCGCCGGCGCGGGCCCCGAGGGTCCGCAGGGTCTCCCGGGAGACGACGGCGTCCTGGTGCTCGCCGAGCACGTCGGAGACCTTCTTGAGCCGCTTCGCGAACGCCCGCGCGTCCTTCCCGACGCTGGGCCGGGCGACCTCGGTGGCGTAGCGGAGCTGCTTGCCGGTCTTGCGGGCGTCGTGCAGCGAGTCGGGGGCGACCTGACCGGCGTCGAGGTCGGCCAGCGCGCGTTCCATCCGCCGCTCCAGCTTGCGGGCCGTGCGGCCCACCATCGCGGGGAGGACGGTGATCGCGGGCTTGCGGGCCCGGCGCGACAGCGGCGGGTCGGCGAGCAGCCGGCGCAGCGCGCCCTGCAGCGCGGCGTAGCGCTCCCCGTCGACGACGTCGAGCACCGCCGCCCCGGTCTCGGCGCGGGTGCGGGCGAAGTGCCGGGTGACGGCGGCCCGCACGGGTCCCAGCAGCAGCTCCGGCTCCAGTGCGGTCAGCCGGGCGTTCAGGCGCTCCTCCTGGACCTCGGCGTCGCGCTCACCGGCCAGCGCCCGGCCCAGCCAGCGCAGCTCGGCGACCACGTGCGCGGCCCGCGGGCCCTCCAGGAGCCCCGCGTAGGTGCGCAGCGCGCTGCGCATCCGGCGGGCGGCGATGCGCATCTGGTGCACCGCGTCCGGGCGGTCGGCGCGCAGGTCCTGCTCGCGCGCGGCGAGCGCGTCGACCTGGTCCCCGAGGTAACGCAGCAGCAGCGCACCGGCGCTGCCCCTGCGCCCGGTCCGCCGCGGCGGGTCGACGGGCGCCGCCTCGGCCAGCAGCGCGGTCAGCCGGGCGTACCCGCCGCGCGGGGCACGGACGAGGCCGGTGGTGCGCAGGGCGTCGTCGAGCTGCTGCAGCAGGGCGGTCCCGGCCGTCCCCGGTTCGACGACGGCCTCGGTCCAGCTCTCGACGGTCGCGGACCCGCCCAGCGTCGCGACGTCGACCTGCTCGCGGGTCAGGGTGGCCAGGTCGCGCCCGGCGTCGTCGCGCATCCTGCTGACGGTGCGGGTGACGTGCACCCGGCCCACCGGCACCAGCGGCGCGTCGCCGCGGACCCGGCGGACGAGCGCGTCGATGCCGTCGGGGACCGACCGGTCGGCGACGCCCTCGACCTCGCTGCCGGACAGCGGGACGCGCAGGTCGTCGTCGGGGCCGGCGTCGGGCAGCCGCAGCACCCAGGCCGAGCCGGGCGCCACCACCGAGGCCCGGTCGGGCACCACGTGCTCGATGAGGAGCTCGATGCCCGCGGAGAACAGCCGAAGGTCGGCGGTGTCGAGGCGTTCGACCTCGCGGACCTCGGCCGCCACCACCGGCACCACCTCGTGCACGCCGTCCACGCCGGACAGCCGCGGCGCGCCGGTGTGCGCCGGACCCCGGTAGGTCAGGGCGAGCGCGGACGGGACCAGGGCCGGGTCGGTCGTACTCATCCTCCGGGGTTCCCCGGCGCGGGGACGATCACGCGCGGCCATCCGGGCGATACGGCCGGTTCAGACGGCCTTGCCCGGGTTCAGGATGCCGTCCGGGTCCAGGGCCGCCTTCACCGCCCGCTGCAGGGCGAGCACCTCCGGGCCGAGCTCGCGCTCCATCCCGTCGCGCTTGAGCAGGCCGACGCCGTGCTCGCCGGTGACCGTCCCGCCCAGCTCGACGGCCGCGCCGATGATCTCGTCGAACGCGGCGCGGGTGCGGTCCCGGGCGTCCGGGTCGTCGTGCGGGGTGAGCATCAGCGGGTGCAGGTTCCCGTCGCCGGCGTGCGCGACGGTCGCGATCCGGACCCCGCGGCGACGGCCGATGTCCTCGATCCTGGCGAGCATCTCGGCCATCCGCGGCCGGGGGACGCAGACGTCCTCGGTCAGCATCCCCATCCCGAGCTGCTCCAGCGCCGGGTAGGCCATCCGGCGGGCGGCGAACAGCGCCTCGGACTCGGTCTCGTCGGTCGAGGCCATCGCCTCGGTCGCCCCGTGCGCGGTGAACGCTGCCAGGATCGCCTCGGCCTCGGCCTGTGCGGCGGGCTCGGGCAGGTCGGTCTGGGCGATGAGCAGCGCCGCGGCACCGGTCGGCAGGCCCGCGTTGCGCCACGCGTTGACCGCGGCCAGGCACTCCCGGTCGACCAGCTCGAACACCGCGGGCTGCAGCCCCTGCTCGGTGACGGCGGCGACCGCGGCCCCGCAGTCGGCGAGGGAGTCGAAGAACCCGACGACGGTGCGCGGCGCGGCCGGGCGGGCCGGGCGCAGCTTCACGGTGATCTCGGTGATGATCCCGAGCGTCCCCTCCGAGCCGACCATCAGCCCGGCGAGGTCGTAGCCGACGACGCCCTTCGCGGTGCGCCGCCCGACCCGCACGACCTCACCGGTGGCGGTGACGACCTCGAGGGCGAGCACGTAGTCGCGGGTGACGCCGTACTTGACGCAGCACAGCCCGCCCGCGTTGGTCGCGACGTTGCCGCCGATCGTCGACCAGGGCGCCGACGCCGGGTCCGGCGGGTACCAGAGGCCCTGCTCCGCGCAGGCGGCCCGCAGGTCGTCGTTGACCACCCCCGGTTCGACGACGGCGAGCCTCTCCCCCGCCGAGATCTCGCGGATCGCGGTCATCCGTTCCAGGCCGACCACGACACAGCCGTCGACTGCGTTCGCCCCGCCGGACAGCCCGGTGCCCGCTCCCCGCGCGACGACCGGGACCCGGTGGGCCGCACAGGCCCGCACGGTCGCGGCGACGTCGGCGGTGGTTCGTGCCCGCACCACGCAGAGCGGCGTTCCGTACTCGGCCCACTCGGCCTCGTCGTGGACGTAGGGGCGCACGACGTCGGGGTCGGTGAGGACCCGGTCGGCGTCGAGGGCGGCGGCCAGCTCGGCGAGCACCGCGCGCCCGGCGGCGTCCGGGCCGGAGGCGTCCAGCTCCGCGGGCGCGGTGGACCCGCCGAACGGCCGCCCCTCCGGTTCGACGACGACGGGGGCGGCAGCGGTGGCGCGGTCGGGCATGACCACGACGGTAGGTCGCCGACGCCGACGCGGCCAGGGATCAGCGACCCAGGCGTCCCGCGAGCTCCCCGGCCAGCTCCAGCCCGGACAGCCAGGCCGTCTGCACCCGGGACCGGCCCCAGCCGTCCCCGGCCAGGGCGACGCCGTCGTCGTCGAGGTGGAAGGTCTGCTCCCGCGTGCCGGCGGGGGCGGCGAAGCGCCAGCGGTGCACGTGCGTCCAGTCCGGCTCCGCGGTGATGCCCAGCAGCTCCCGGACGGCGGCGGTCATCGCGGGCACCGCGCCGGCGGGGTCGGCGTCGTGGGCGCGGGCGAGGTCGCCGGTGGAGTGCGCGACGAGCACCGGGGCGTCGTCGCCGCGGCGGTCGCCGTCGTCGGCGACGAGGGACAGGACGGGGTGGTCGTTGACGAACGCCGCGGGCAGCCGCGGCCAGTCCCGCGCGGCGAACCCGGCGGTCAGGGCGAGCACCGGGTTCCACTCCCGCCCGGCGACCGCGGCGCCCGCGGGGGTGTCCGGGTCGAGCAGCCGGGCGGCCTGCGGGTCGGGCATCGCCAGCACGACGGCGTCGGCGCGCTCGCCGTCGACGGTCGGGCCGTCCGGGCCGGAGCGGACCCGCTCGACGGTGCGGCCGGTGCGGACGTCGAGGTCACGGGCGGTGTCGGTGACCAGCGACCGCAGCCCGGCCGGCGCCGCTAACCGCAGCGGGCCCGGGTTGTCCGCGCCCCGGCCGGTGCCGTCGAACACCGCGAGGGTGTCGGTCCACCCGCGGACCAGGCCGTCGTCGCGCCAGCGGCGGACGCGGGCGTCGAACCGGTCGTCGGAGACGGTGAAGTAGGCGGCACCGATGTCGGCGGGACGGCCGTCGTGCCGGTGCACCGCGAGCCGTCCCCCGGCTCCGCGGGCCCGCTCGTACACCGTCACGTCCACGCCGCGGGCGGCCAGCTCCGCGGCGCAGGTCACCCCGGCGATGCCGGCCCCGATCACGATCACACCCACACCGGGACCCTAGGCGGGGGTCGCCCCGGCAGCACGTCCACGGTTAGGGTGACCTAACAACGAGGGGGATGCGATGGAACACGTGACCGACGAGGCCAGGCTCCGGGAGATCATCGGCGAGGTGCCCGCGTTCATCCGGGACAAGGCGCGCGACCGGGTCGACCCGGTGACCGCGGAGTTCCTGGCCGCGGCGCCGTTCTTCCTGCTGGCGACGACCGGGCCGGACGGCGTCGACGTCTCGCCCCGGGGCGACCCGGCGGGCTGTCTGCTGGTCCTCGACGAGCACACGATCGCCTTCGCCGACCGCAAGGGGAACCGCAGGCTCGACTCGATGCGCAACATCCTGCACGACCCCCGGGTCGGGATGATCGTCGTCGTGCCGGGGTCGAACGACACCGTGCGGATCAACGGGCGGGCCCGGATCGTGTACCGGCCGGACTTCGCCGACCGGCTCACCGTGAAGGGCTCGACGCCCGAGGTGGCGATCGTCGTCGAGATCGACGAGCTGTTCCTGCACTGCGCGAAGGCGTTCCTGCGCTCGGCGCTGTGGGACACGGCGACCTGGCCGGGCACCGGCGCGGTGCCCAGCGCCGGGAAGCTGGTGAAGGGCCAGTACCGGGTGCCCGGTCCGGCGCGGGCGATCGACGCGGCGCTGCGCCGCGACGGGCGGGTCAACCAGTACTGACCCGGCCGGCGCCGGTGGCCGCGTCGAGCAGGGCGGCGACGCGGTCGTACCGGTCGCGCCACCAGGCGGCGCGGTCCGGGGCGGCGGCGACCGCGGCCCGGTGCACCGGCTCGGGCGCGACCCGCGGCACGGGCAGGAAGCCCTCCTGCGGGGCGAGCGGCTCGGCGACGACGTCGGCGGCCAGCAGCGAGACCGTCCCGAGCCCGCAGGCGTGGTGCAGCTCCGGCAGCGCCCCGGCCAGCGCGAGTCCGGCGGCGAGCCCGACGCTCGACTCCACCGCCGAGGACACGACGACCGGCAGCCCGACCTCCTCGGCGATCCGCAGGGACCGGCGCACCCCGCCCAGCGGCGACACCTTCAGCACGACGACGTCGGCCGCCCCGGCCCGCACCACCCGCATCGGGTCCTCGGCGCGACGGATCGACTCGTCGGCGGCGATCGGCACGTCCACCTTCCGGCGGACGGCGGCGAGGTCCTCAACCTCCCAGCAGGGCTGCTCGACGTACTCCAGTCCCCCGGCGGCCCGGTCCAGCTCGCCGATCGCGGCGACGGCCGTGTCGACGTCCCAGGCGGCGTTGGCGTCCACCCGCACCAGCCCGGTGGGGCCGAGCGCGTCGCGGACGGCGGCGACGCGCTCGACGTCCCCGGACAACGGGGCACCGGCGTCGGCGACCTTGACCTTCGCGGTGGTGCAGCCGGAGGCGCGCACGATCCGCTGCGCGTGCTCGGGGCCGACGGCGGGCACGGTGCAGTTGACCGGCACGCGGTCGCGCACCGGCTCCGGCCAGCCCACCTCGGCCGCCTCGCGGGCCGCGGCGAGCCACGCGACGGCCTCGCGGTCGTCGTACTCGGGGAAGGGGCAGAACTCCCCCCAGCCTGCCGGGCCGGGCAGCAGGAGGCCCTCGCGCACGGTGATCCCGCGGAATCGGGTGGTCATCGGCAGGGAGTAGACGTCCATTCCCGCTCGCTTCCTACCGCCAGTAACTTACTGCGGGTAAAGTCTCCGACGTGACCGCGCAGACCGTACCCGGCCCCCGCCGCCGCGTGCCCAGGGCGGAGCGGGAGCGTCAGATCGTCGACGCGGCCGTCGCCGTCTTCGGCGAGCGGGGCTACGCCGAGGTCTCGATGGAGCAGGTCGCGGAGCGGGTCGGGGTCACCAAGCCGGTGCTCTACACCCACTTCGGCTCCAAGGAGGGCCTGCTGCTGGCCGCGATCGCGCGGGCCCGGTCCGAGCTGCTCGACGTCGTCGCACAGGCGGCGGGGGCCGCGGAGTCGCCGGAGGCGATGCTGCGGGGCGGGACGCTGGCCTTCTTCCGCTACCTCGACCGGCGGGCGCCCGCCTGGCAGCTGTTCTGCTCCGAGGCCGGGGTCACCGACACCGCGCTGGAGGAGATCCGCGCCCAGCAGACCGACTTCACCGCCGCCCTGCTGGCCGCGCAGGTCCCCGGCACCGAACCGGCCCGGCTGACCGGCTGGGCGCAGGTGATCGTCGGGGCCTGCGAGCGGCTCGCCGTCTGGCGCGGCCAGGACGAGTCGGTCACCGCCGAGCAGGCCACCGAGTACCTGATGGACCTGGTCTGGACCGGCCTGGCGGGCCTCGGCCACCGGGCCTGAGCGCGCATCCGGGACAATTCCCGGCCATGAGCACGACCGCACCACGCCTGCTGCAGGTGGCCCGCACCGAGCGGGTCACCCCCGGCATGGTCCGGGTGACCCTGACCGGCGAGGAGCTGGCCGGGTTCCCCGGGCACGGCCCGGACCGCCGGATCAAGATGTTCTTCCCGGTCGAGGGCCAGCAACGGCCCGCCGTCCCGCGCGCCTCGACCGGCGGACCGGTGTGGCCCGCCGGGGAGGCCCGCCCGGCGATCCGCACCTACACGGTGCGCCGCTTCGCCCCCGACACCGGCGGCCACGGTGAGCTCGACGTCGACTTCGTCGTGCACGCCGGGCACGGCCCGGCCGCCGCCTGGGCCGTGTCGGCCGCCCCCGGGGACTGGGTCGGGGTGTCCGAGCCCGGCGGGCGCTGGGAGCCGGACCCGGCCGCCGCGCACCACCTCGTGATCGGCGACGAGTCCGCGCTGCCCGCCATCGCGACCGTCTGCGAGACCCTCGCCGAGGCCGCCCCCGGGGTGCCGGTCCGGGTCGTCGCCGAGGTCGCCGACGCCGGCGAGGAGCAGACCCTGCCCGGCGACGCCGCCGTCACCTGGGTGCACCGGGGCGACGCCCCGGCGGGTGAGCCGCTGGTCGCGGCGGTGCGGGCCGCGCAGCTGCCGGGCGGGCACGGCCAGGCGTGGCTGTCCGGGGAGTCCGCCGCGGTCAAGGAGCTGCGCGCGCACCTGCTCGGCGAGCGGGGGTTCGACCGGCGCGCCGTCTACGCCACGGGGTACTGGCGCGCCCGGTGAACCGACAGCAGGCGCACAGCCGTCGCACAGGTTCGTGCGGTGTGCTCCTAGCATGACCGAGGTGATGGACCGGGACGCCGACCCGCTGCGCCGCGCCGACGGCGGCCCGATCCGGGTGCTCGTGGTGGACGACGAGTCGACGCTGTCGGACCTGCTGTCGATGGCCCTGCGCTACGAGGGCTGGGAGGTCCGCGCCGCCGCCGACGGCATGTCCGCGGTGCGCCACGCCCGCGAGTTCCGCCCGGACGCGATCGTGCTGGACGTGATGCTGCCCGACGTCGACGGCTTCGAGGTGCTGCGCCGGGTCCGCGCCGACACCCCCGAGGTGCCGGTGCTGTTCCTGACCGCGCGCGACGCCGTCGAGGACCGGGTCGCGGGCCTCACCGCGGGCGGCGACGACTACGTCACCAAGCCGTTCTCGCTGGAGGAGCTGGTCGCGCGGCTGCGCGGGCTGCTGCGCCGCGCCGGGATGGCCGCCGCCCACCGCTCCTCGGAGCTGGTCGTCGGCGACCTGGTGCTCGACGAGGACGCGCACGAGGTGTCGCGCGCCGGCGACCCGGTGGAGCTGACCGCGACCGAGTTCGAGCTGCTGCGCTACCTCATGCGCAATCCCCGCCGGGTGCTGTCGAAGGCCCAGATCCTCGACCGGGTGTGGAACTACGACTTCGGCGGCCAGTCCAACGTGGTCGAGCTCTACGTCTCCTACCTGCGCAAGAAGATCGACGCCGGGCGCCGGCCGATGATCCACACGGTGCGCGGCGCCGGCTACGTGCTGCGTCCCGCGGCGGAGTGACCCGGTGGTCGTCACCCGCGTCTCCGGCCGGGTCCGCTCGCTGCGGGCCCGGCTGGTCGTCACGGTGCTGCTGCTGTTCACGGTGGCGTGCGTGGCGATCGGCGTCGCGACGACGCTCTCCCTCGACCGCTACCTGTCCACCCGGCAGGACCACGAGCTGTCGTTCTCCCTGGAGGGCTTCGTCGCCCAGCAGACCGGGCGCGCCCCCGGGCGGCTGACCCAGGACGAGGGCGACGGGACCGGCGCCCCGTCCGGGGACGGCGGCCGGCGCCCCGGCCCGCCCGACGGGGTGTTCCTCGGTCCCGGCCCGAGCGCGAACGCGATCGGCGCGGTGTTCGACGACGGCCGTGTCGTCGTGGCCCGGCTCGCCCAGCGCGGCGGCACCAGCACCGCGGTGTCCGGCGACGACCTCGGCGCGCTCCGATCGGTGCCCGCCGACACCGCACCGCACGACGTCACCCTGTCCCTGGGCGACTACCGGGCGGTCGGCTGGACCGAGGGGACGACGACCTACCTGATCGCGCAGCCGGACAACGCCGGTGCCACCGTGACCAGGCTCGTCGTCACCGAGCTCGTCGTGCTGGGCGGGGCGGTGGTGCTCGCGGGCATCGCGGCGGCCGTGCTGGTGCGCCGTGAGCTGCGCCCGCTCGAACGCGTCGCCGGCGTCGCCGCGCAGGTCGGGGACCTGCCGCTGGACCGGGGCGAGGTCCACCTCGCCGCCCGCGTCCCCGACCCCGACCCGCGCACCGAGGTCGGCCAGGTCGGCACCGCGCTCAACCACATGCTCGACAACGTCGAGGGCGCGCTCGCCGCCCGCCAGGAGTCCGAGACCCGGCTGCGGCGCTTCGTCGCCGACGCCAGCCACGAGCTGCGCACCCCGCTAACGGCGATCCGCGGCTACGCCGAGCTGTCGCGCCGCGAGCGCGACCCGGTCCCGGAGCGGACCACGCACGCACTGGCCCGGATCAGCTCGCAGGCCGAACGCATGTCCACCCTGGTCGAGGACCTGCTGCTGCTCGCCCGGCTCGACGCGGGCCGCCCGCTGGAGCGCGCCGAGGTGGACCTCACCCGGCTGGTCCTCGACGCCGTCGGGGACGCCCACGTGGCGGGCCGCGACTACCGCTGGTTCCCGCACCTGCCCGACGAGCCGGTCACGGTCACCGGTGACGCCCACCGGCTCGCCCAGGTGGTCACCAACCTGCTCGCGAACGCCCGCACCCACACCCCGCCCGGCACGACGGTCACCGTCTCCCTCGACCGGCCCGTCCCCGGCCGGGTCCGGTTGCGGGTCGCCGACGACGGCCCCGGCATCGCCCCGGACGTGCTGCCGCGGGTGTTCGAGCGGTTCGCCCGCGGTGCGGAGGGACGCACCCGCGCCGGGAACGACACCCCCAGCACCGGGCTGGGCCTGGCGATCGTGGCCGCGGTCGTCGCCGCCCACGACGGGACGGTCGGGGTCGACAGCGACCCCGGCCGGACGGTGTTCACCGTCGACCTACCGGTCTGAGTACGGCTCCGCGGCCCCGGGGTCGACGGGCGGGTCGGCCGGGGCGAGGTCGGTGGACAGCCGGCGGATGAAGTCGTCCATCGCCTGCTGCATCGTCTGGCGGAAGGCGCCGAGCAGCGACTGGGTGGCGACCGGCTGCAGGGCCTCGACCGCCGTGCGCAGGTCCGCGACGCCGCTGCGGGGCAGCCCGGCCGCGACGTGCGCCGCCCAGACCTGCTCCCGGAACAGCTCGACGAAGATCTCGGCGATCTCACGGGTGCGGGTCAGCAGCTCGTCGCCGACCTGCTGCACCGCCTCCGGGGCCAGACCGAGGGCGACGGCGTGCGCCTCGGAGCGGACCATCGACGGGTTGAGCACACGCAGCCGCCCCGGGCCGGTGCGCTCGATCATCCCGGAGGCGACCAGCTGCCCGACGAACTCCGGGGACGTCCGGGCGCCGGCCCACTCGGCCAGGTCCTCCTCGGCGAGCTCGACCGGCTCCTCCGGCTGCCACGGGGCGAGCATGCCGCGGTAGAGGCGCAACGCCTCCTCGGCGCTGCCGGAGGGAGTCTGGTTGATCAGCACGCCGATCGCGGCGAGCGAGAACCCGCGCCGCTGCAGGCCGGCGATCAGCTCCAGCCGGGCCAGGTGGACAGGGCCGTACCAGGCGGTGCGCCCGCGCATCTCCCCCGGCTGCAGCAGCCCGCGGGACAGGTGGGCGCGCACGTTGCGGACGGTCATGCCGGCACGCGCGGCGAGCGTGTCGATCGGGAACTCGTCCCCGGCCGTCGGCGTTCCGGACATCGGGGCGGATCCTACCCGGGGCAACCGGGCGCGCACGGCGACGACGGGCGGGCCGCAACCACCCGTGACCCGCGGCGACGACGGTCGCGGGCGCTCACCCGACGATCAACGATGTCACCGGTTGTCCGATCCGCACCGCGACATCGAGCAGACCCCGACCCACACCCGGTTCTTGCTGGTCATGGGCGCAGCGTAGCGGAACGTTGACACGACTACGTGGCGGGATAGTACTGTTCATGGGTGTCGTCGTCATCACGGTCGACGCGCCCGACCCCGGTCGCATGCCCGCGACCGGTGCACGCCGGGCCGGCCGACGGGTCCCCCTCCCTGCCGGCCGGCCCGGTCCGGTCAGCGCGGTCCGTCGACGGTGCGCCCGAGGTGCTCACGCTGCAGCACCGCCATCCGGTACGCGTCGTGGTAGCGGCCGCTGGCGAAGTACTCCTCGCGCAGCTCGCCCTCGACGACGAAACCGGTGCGTTCGTAGGCGCGTACGGCACGGGCGTTGTCGACGTCGACGACGAGGTACACCTTGTGCAGGTTCAGCACGCCGAAGGCGTAGTCGAGGGCCGCGGCGGTGGCGCGGGCGGCCAGACCCCGGCCCTGGAAGGCGGGGGCGACGATGATCTGGAACTCCGCGTTGCGGTGGATGTAGTCGATCTCCACCAGCTCGACCAGGCCGGCGCGCTCGCCCGCGCAGTCGATGATGAACCGCCGCTCGCGGTTGTCGTGCACGTGCCGGGCGAAGATCTCCTGCAGCTCGACGAGCGACTCGTAGGGCTCCTCGAACCAGTACGACATGATCCCGGAGTCGTTCGACAGCCCGTGGACGAACGGCAGGTCCTCGCGCTCGAGGGCGCGCAGCCGCATCTCGGGGGTGGGCGTACTCATGGGGCCTCCGCGGTCGGCGGACCCGGTGCCCGCCGACCCGGGAACCTACGAGGCCGGGGCGTTCAGCGCCCGGCGCGGGCCCGCTGCGGCATGCAGGACGGACAGTCGCGCCACGGCAGGGCGCGCGCGTCGGCGGGCCGGGCCGCACCGCAGCGGCAGACGCCGGCGAGGCCGCCGAACCCGGGCATCGACTTGGTCGGACGTCCCGCGCGGACCAGGGTGCGGCCGGAAGCGGACGTGCGTGTGGGCAGGTAGAGGCGCATCAGGATCCCCGACGGTGTGTGGTGGAGTTCGGCGACCTGTGGGTCACCGAGGGACACATCGTCTTCACCCTACGAAACATGACGGACATGCTCAGTGACCTCTGACACAGATCACCGCACCGGACCCGGCGACCCGACGGGTGGCCCTGACAGACTGCGCCGCATGGCTGGCTCCCCGCTGCTCCAGAACCTCTCCGGCACCGCCCGTACCGCGTACGAGCTGGGCAGCGGCACCGCCCGCGCCGCCGTGGCCCTGACCCGCTCGGGTGTCGTCCGCCCGCTCGGCCCCGGGAAGCTGTACGGGATGGGCCGGGCCCTGGTGCGCTACGGCAACAGCATCACCGCCGCGTTCGCCGTCGGAGCGGCCCGCCACCCGTACCGGCTCGCCGTCGTCGACGACGACGGGGTCACCACCTACGCCGAGCTGGAGGCCCGCACCGACAGCCTCGCGCTGGCGCTGCTCGACTCCGGTGCCGGGCCGGGCGCCCCGGTCGGCGTGCTGTGCCGGAACGCCCGCGCGCCGATCGAGGCGATGGTCGCGGCGGGCAAGGCGGGCGCCGACGTCGTGCTGGTGAACACCGGGCTCTCGGCCGAGCAGCTGCGCGGGGTGCAGGAGCAGCAGCAGCTGCACACCCTCGTCGCCGACCCGGACTTCCTCGACATCGTCCCGGACGGGCCGCGCGTCGTGCTGACCCGCACCCCGGACGGGCCGCGCCCCGCGGGCGACCGCGCGCTCGACGACCTCGAGGCGATGGTCGAGCGCGGCGGGCCGGGCGAGCTGCCGTTCAAGCCGGAGCCGTCCAAGCAGATCGTGCTGACCTCCGGCACCACCGGGACGCCGAAGGGCGCCAAGCGGCCGCACCCGTCGACCCTCGCCCCGGCGGCGTCGATCCTGTCGGCGATCCCGCTGCGCGCCGGTGAGCCGACGCACATCGCCGCGCCGCTGTTCCACACCTGGGGCAACGCGGGGCTGCTGCTCGCCTCGCTGCACGGCGCGACCGTCGTACTGCGCCGCAGGTTCACCCCCGAGGGGTTCCTCGACGCCGTGCGCGAGCGCCGGTGCACGACGGTGTTCGCGGTGCCGGTGATGCTCCAGCGCGTCCTGGAGTCCGAGGCCGAGGGCTGGGGCGACGGCTGGGACGACCCGGCGGGCCCGCGGATCGTGGCCGTCTCCGGGTCGGCGCTGCCCGGCGGGCAGGCCAACCGGTTCATGGACCGCTTCGGCGACTGCCTCTACAACCTCTACGGCTCCACCGAGGTCTCCTGGGTCTCGATCGCCGGACCGGAGGACCTGCGCGACGCCCCCGGCACCGCGGGCCGCGCCCCGGCCGGGACCACCCTGGTCATCCTCGACGACGACGACCGGCCCGCCGCGGCAGGCGTCGACGGCCGGGTGTTCGTGGGCAACGACCTGCCGTTCGAGGGCTACACCGGCGGCGAGGACGGCCTGGAGGAGCGCGACGGGCTGCTCGGGACCGGCGACGTCGGACACCTCGACGAGCAGGGACGGCTGTTCCTCACCGGCCGGGCCGACGACATGATCGTCTCGGGCGGGGAGAACCTGCACCCGGGCCCGGTCGAGGAGCTCGTCTCGGGGATGGACGGGGTGCGCGAGGCCTGTGTGCTCGGGGTGGACGACGACGAGTACGGCCAGCGCTTCGCTGCTTGGGTGGTGCTCGAGCCGGGAGCCGACGTCACCGCGGACGCGATCCGCAGCCGGGTGAAGTCCGACCTCGAGAAGTTCGCCGCCCCACGGGACGTGCACTTCCTGGACGAGCTGCCGCGCAACCAGACCGGCAAGGTCCTGCGCACGGAGCTCCCCGGCCGGGAGTGACCCGACCGGGCGTCCCGGGTTGAAGTCAGGGAAACCTTCCCTAAGATGGCCCGATGACGGTCACCGCGGCACGTGGCGCACTCGGCGGTCCCCCCGCCGGGGCGCCCGCCGGGGGCTGTGCCGGGCTGAGCGAGGCCGTCGGCGAGCCGATGACCGGCACCGCGCCGCACGTGCGCCGCCTCGTCGCCGTCGAGCACATCGGGGCGTGGCCGCGGAAGGTCGCCGACCATCCGGACCCGGCGGTCACCGCGTTGTCCGACCGGCTCCGCGCCGACGACGTCGTCCTCCTGCTGATCCGCCGCCCCGGCCGCGAGGGCCGCTGCGACGCCGACGGCGACCGCACCGTCTACGTCGCCGACCTCGCCCCGGGCGGCTCGCGGGCGTGGTCGCGCACCGTGC
Organism: Pseudonocardia sp. 2-7; assembly: GCF_056341085.1. Lineage (NCBI taxonomy): Bacteria > Bacillati > Actinomycetota > Actinomycetes > Pseudonocardiales > Pseudonocardiaceae > Pseudonocardia > Pseudonocardia sp. 2-7. Next base: position 1,363,048 of record NZ_CP094507.1, on the reverse strand, counting down.
GCGGCACCGACCACCTCGCCCGCATCGACCTCGACCCGGGCGCGGGCACCCCGGTCACCGATCCGGTGATGCTGGTGTGCGCGCACGGCAGGCGTGACGTCTGCTGCGCCGTCCGGGGCCGCGCGCTCGCCGGGGAACTGGTCGCCGAGGGCGCCGACGTCTGGGAGTGCACCCACCTGGGCGGGCACCGGTTCGCACCGACCGCACTGGTGCTGCCCACCGGCTACGCCTACGGCCGCCTCGACACCGGCGGCGCGCTGGCCGCGCTGAAGGCCGCGGCCGGGGGCGGCGTCGACCCGTGGGGCTGCCGCGGGCACACCGGGCTGGACCCGGTCCGCCAGCTCGCCGAGCTCGCCGTGCGCGAGCACACCGGCATCGGCGACGCCGCAGCACTGCTCGTCGACGCCGTCGACGGTCCTGGGGACGTCACGGTCCGGTCCCGCGACGGCCGCGTCTGGACCGTGCCGGTGGTCCTCGACACCTCGCTGCCGCCGCGGCCGCCGTCGTGCGGGGCGGCCCTCGAGGCGGCGACGCCGCTGGTCGCCGGCACCCCCGTCGAGCACTAGCCGAACACGCGCTCCAGGGCGCGGGCCAGGCCGTCCTGCGCGACGGTGCCGGTGGACTCGTCGGCGTCGGCGTGCACCTGCGGCGGGGCCTGCCCCATCGCGATCCCGCGGCCCGCCCAGCGCAGCATCGCGCGGTCGTTGTCGCCGTCGCCGACGGCGAGGACCTCGGAGCGGTCGACGCCGAGCCGGGCCGCGACCCGCGCGAGCCCGGACGCCTTGGACACCCCGGCCGGCACCAGCGTCACCCACGGCAGCTCGTGGTCCAGGGTCGGCTCGGTGCCGGGAACGTGCAGCCGGGCCGCGCGGACGGCGGTCTCGTCCGGATCGCGCCCCGGCCAGTACATGACGAGCTTGGGCGTCGGCTCGTCGAGCAGACCGGCGCGGCCGACCTCGGTCACGGTGCCGGCGAGCACGCCGTCCGGGAACGGGGCGCTGACCCGCTGCCCGACCCCGACGTGCTCGCAGGCGAACACCGCCCCCGGGAACAGCTCGGTCATCGCGTCGAGGGCCGCGGTCACGGCCTCGGGGGCGAGCCGCTCCATCGCCAGCACCCGGCGGGTCGCGGTCTCCATCTCGACCGCACCGTTGGAGGTCAGGGTGACGCCGTCGCGCAGCCCGATCGCGTCCAGCGCGCCGGCCACGCCGACGACGGTCCGGCCGGTGCACAGCATCACCTCGGCCCGGGTCCCGGCGAGCGCGATGGCATCGAGGACCGCGGGGCTCGGGGGCCTGCGCCCGTGGACGATGGTGCCGTCGATGTCGAGCGCGACGAGCCTGATCACGTGGTCGACCCTACGTCGAGCCGGAACCGTGCGACGCCGTCGCGGGTCCCGGTGGGGCGCATCCCGATCCGCTGCAGCACCCGCTCCGAGGCGGGGTTGCCGGGCTCGACGCCCGCGACCAGCGGGGACGCCCCGGCCGAGCGGGCCAGCGCGAGCAGCAGGCGGGCGGCCTCGACGGCGTAGCCGCGGCCGCGCCGGGACGGCACCACGCCGTAGCCGAGCTCGACGGCGGCCGGGCCGTCGTCGGGGGCGGGGAACAGGCCCGCGCCGCCGACGACCGTGCCGCCGTCGCGTTCGACGAGCAGCCGGTGCCCGAGCTCGCCCCAGCCCGGCCCGGCCGGGTCGCGGGCGAGCAGCCGGGCGATCACCCGGTCGCCCTCGGCGGGGAAGTCCGGCGCCCAGTCGCCGCGCCGGGTCCCGGCGACGACGGCCGCCGCGACCTCCGGGGTCCAGCCGGGCAGCAGCAGTCGTGGCCCGGCCAGGACCGACTCCGGGGTCGACGCGGGGACCGGCACGTCGCCGATCCTCCCCCGCACCCGCCCACCCCGCACCGCGGCGCCGTCCCGCGTCACACCACCCGCGTCCGCCCGGGCGTCCCTGCGTCGATCAGTACATGAGGGCTGGCACGACCCGGGCTCGCAGCGCTCAGGTACTGATCGACGGACCGGGGGTGACCGGCACAGGTGGTTCACAGGTCGATCACCGGTTCCGCACAGCGCGGCGGAGCAGCGTCGCCCGGGTGACGAGCACCCTGTCCCGGCCCCGGCCCGCCCCCGCACCGTCCCCGCCGCCGACCCGCCGGTGGCGGCACCTGCCGCTCGCGGTGCTGCTCGCCGCGACGGCCGCGCTGTACCTGTGGGGTCTGTCGGCCTCGGGCTGGGCCAACGCGTTCTACGCGGCGGCCGCGCAGGCGGGCGGGCAGAGCTGGTCGGCGTGGTTCTTCGGCGCCTCCGACGCGGCCGGCGGGATCACCGTCGACAAGGCGCCGGGGGCGCTGTGGCCGATCGGGCTGGCGGTGCGGCTGTTCGGGCTGTCGAGCTGGAGCGTGCTGGTGCCGCAGGCGCTGATGGGCGTCGGCGCGGTCGCGCTGCTGCACGCCGCGGTCCGGCGCGTCGCCGGGCCGGGGGCCGGGCTGGTGGCCGGGGCCGCGCTCGCGCTCACCCCGGTCGCGGTGCTGATGTTCCGCTTCGACAACCCCGACGCGATGCTCGTGCTCGTCCTGACCGGCGCCGCCTACTCCCTCACCCGGGCGGTCGAGCAGGGCCGCACCCGGTGGCTGGTGCTCGTCGGTCTCCTGGTCGGCTACGGCTTCCTCACCAAGATGCTGCAGGCCTTCCTGGTGCTGCCGGCGTTCTCCGCCGTGTGGCTGCTCGCCGCCCCGCTCGCCTGGTGGCCGCGGATCCGGGCGCTGCTCGTCGCCGGTGCCGCGCTGCTGGTCTCGGCGGGCTGGTGGGTGCTCGTTGTGGAGCTGTGGCCGGCCGCGGACCGGCCCTGGATCGGCGGCTCCCAGGGCGACAGCGTGCTGGAGCTGGTCTTCGGCTACAACGGCTTCGGCCGGCTCACCGGCGACGAGGTCGGCTCCGTCGGCGGCGGCGCGGGCGGACGTGCCGGTGGCTGGGGCGAGACCGGGCTGCTGCGGCTGTTCGGGTCGGAGATGGGCCGGGAGGCGTCCTGGCTGCTGCCCGCGGCGCTGGTGCTGCTCGGGGTCCTGCTGTGGTGGACCCGGCGGGCACCGCGCACCGACCCGCTGCGTGCGGCGACCGTGCTGTGGGGCGGCTGGTTGCTGGTCACCGGGCTGACGTTCAGCCTGATGGCCGGGATCGTGCACAGCTACTACACCGTCGCGCTGGCCCCGGCGGTCGCCGCGCTGGTCGGGATCGGCGGGGCGACGCTGTGGCGGGACCGTGCGTCCGCGGCCGCCCGCTGGTGGCTGGCCGCGGCGGTCGCGGCGACGGCGGTGTGGGCGTACGCGCTGCTGCCCGCGGCCTGGCTGGGATGGCTGCGCCCGGCGATGCTCGTGGTCGGGCTCGGCGCGGCGCTCGCCCTGCTCGGGGTGCACCGGATGCCGCGGGTGCTGGCCACCGGGGTGCTCACCGCGGCGCTGCTGGCGGGGGCCGGTGGGACGACGGCCTGGGCGCTGGGGACGGCGGCGACCCCGCACACCGGCGCGATCCCGAGCTCCGGGCCGGAGGGCTACGCGTCCGGACCGGGCGGGGGCCGGGGTGGCCCCGGCGGGATGCGCGGGCCGTGGGCCGGTTCCGGGGCCGGCGCCCCGGGTGGCGCATCCGGCCCGGCCGGAACCGTCACCGGTGGGGCCGTCGGGGCACCGGGCGCGGCCGGGGGCGGCGCGGCTGCGGGCTCGGCCGGGACCGGTGGGGCCGCGGGCGCACCGGGTGCCGCGACGGCGCGCGGGCCGGGCGGCCGGTGGGCCGGTGGCGGACCCACCCGGGGGCCGGGGGTTGCCGGCGGGCGCGGCGGCGGGCCGGGCGGCATCCTCAGCGCCCCCACGCCGTCGTCGCAGGTCACGGGGTTGATCGCGGCGGACGCGGACGACTTCACCTGGGCCGCGGCCACGGTGAGCTCCATGCAGGCGGCGGGCTACCAGCTCGCCTCGGGGGCACCGGTGCTCGCCGTCGGCGGATTCAACGGCACCGACCCCTACCCGACGCTCGCGCAGTTCCGGCAGATGGTGGCGCAGCACCGGATCCACTGGTTCGTCGGCTCCGCGGGCAGCGACATGATCTCCACCGCCTCCGGCGGCAGCGACGAGGCGCGCCTCATCGCCGAGTGGGTCGCGGCGACGTTCCCGGCCCGCACCGTCGACGGCGTCACCCTCCACGACCTGAGCGCGTCGTGACCCGGCGGGCGGCAGACAGGCTCACAGCCGACGCACAGGTCGATCACACGGCTGCGACAGCGCAGGCCCCGATCGTCGATCCCATGACCACAGTCGTCGCCGGCCCCGCGACCGGCACCCACCCGGACCACCCCGAGGCGCGTCCGTCCGACCGCGGCCGGACCGTGCTCGACATCGTCGTCCCCGTCTTCGACGAGGAGCGCGACCTGGAGTCCTCGGTGCGGCGCCTGCACGCGTTCCTCACCTCCGGGTTCCCTTACTCCTTCCGGATCACGGTCGCCGACAACGCCAGCACCGACGCCACCCCGGTGATCGCCGGGCGGCTGGCCGCCGAGATCCCCGAGGTCCGCACGGTGCGCCTGGAGCAGAAGGGCCGCGGCCGCGCCCTGCGCCGGGTCTGGTCGGACTCCGACGCCGATGTCCTCGCCTACTGCGACGTCGACCTGTCCACCGACCTCGGCGCGCTGCTCCCGCTCGTCGCCCCGCTCGTGTCCGGGCACTCCGACCTCGCGATCGGGACCCGGCTGGGTCGCGGCTCGCGGGTGGTGCGCGGCCCGAAGCGGGAGTTCATCTCGCGCAGCTACAACCTGATCCTGCGCGGTGCGCTCTCGGCCCGCTTCTCCGACGCCCAGTGCGGGTTCAAGGCGATCCGGTCCGACGTGGCGCGGCGGCTGCTGCCGCTGGTCGAGGACACCGGCTGGTTCTTCGACACCGAGCTGCTGCTGCTGGCCGAGCGGTCCGGGCTGCGCATCCACGAGGTGCCCGTCGACTGGGTCGACGACCCGGACTCCAGCGTGGACATCGTGGCGACGGCCGTCGCGGACCTGAAGGGCGTGTGGCGGGTCGGCCGGGCACTGGCGACCGGTGCGCTGCCGCTGGCCGAGGTCCGCGCGCAGCTCGGGCGGGCGCCGCTGGCCCCGCCGGAGGTGCCCGGGGTGCCGCGGGCGATGCCGTTCCAGCTGGCCCGCTTCGCCGCGATCGGCGTCGCGTCGACGGTGGCGAACCTGCTGCTGTTCCTCACCCTGCGCGGGATGCTCGGGCCGATCGCGGCGAACGTCGTCGCGCTGCTGGTCTGCGCGGTCGCCAACACCGCGCTGAACCGGCGGTTCACCTTCGGGGTCCGTGGCCGGGACCGCGCGGTCACCCACCAGTTCCAGGGGCTGATCGTGTTCGCGCTCGGCCTCGTCCTGACCACCGGCGCCCTCGCCGTGCTCGGCGTCGTCGCACCCGGCGCGCACCTGGCCGTCGAGGCCGCGGTGATCGTCGGGGCCAACCTGGTCGCGACGGTGCTGCGCTTCGTCCTGTTCCGCTCCTGGGTGTTCCGCACCCGGTCCACCACCGCACCGCTCGAGAAGGCGACCGCCGCATGACCAGCACCCTCGACCGGTTCCCCACCCGGGCCGACCCTCCCCCGCCCCCGTCCGACGGTCCGCGCCGCTGGACCCGGCCCGTCCCGGTCGCCGCGCTGCTCGTCGCGACGGGCGCGTTCTACCTGTGGAACCTGGGCGCCTCGGGCTGGGCCAACTCCTTCTACGCCGCCGCGGTGCAGGCCGGGGCGGACGACTGGACGGCCTTCTTCTTCGGCTCCCTCGACCCGGCGAACGCGATCACCGTCGACAAGCCGCCCGCGTCATTGTGGCCGATGGAGATCTCCGCACGGATCTTCGGGTTCTCGTCCTGGAGCCTGCTGGTGCCGCAGGCGCTGATGGGCGTCGCCGCGGTCGGGCTGCTGTACGCCGCGGTGCGCCGGGTGTCCGGGCACGGCGCCGGGCTGCTCGCCGGGGCACTGCTGGCGCTGACGCCCGTCGCGGCGCTGATGTTCCGCTTCGACAACCCCGACGCGCTGCTGACGCTGCTGCTCGTCGCGGCGGCGTATCTGCTGGTCCGGGGCCTGGAGGACGGCCGGACCCGGTGGATCGCCGCGGTCGGGCTGGTGCTCGGGTTCGCGTTCCTGACCAAGTCGCTGCAGGCGTTCCTGGTGCTGCCCGGTCTGGCCCTGGCCTGGCTGTGGGCCGCACCCGGCCGTCCGTGGCGACGGGTGTGGCAGCTGCTCGTCGGCGGTGCCGGGATCGTCGTCGGCGCCGGCTGGTGGCTGCTCGCCGTCGCGCTGTGGCCGGCCGACGCCCGCCCGTACATCGGCGGGTCCGGGGACGACACCCCGCTCGGCCTGGCCTTCGGCTACAACGGGCTGGGCCGGATCGTCGGCGGCGAGGGCGGCCGCGGCCGTGACACCGTGGGCGACGCCGCGGCCGGTGCGTTCCCGGGTGGCGCCCCCGCCGGTGGCGGCATGCCGCCGGGTAGTCCGGGTGGTGGGAGCTTCGGCGGTCAGGCCGGGTTCCTGCGGATGTTCGAGACGTCGTTCGGCACCCAGGTCTCCTGGCTGCTCCCGGCCGCGCTGCTGCTGCTCGTCGCAGCGCTGGTGGTGCGCGGCCGCGCGGTGCGCACCGACGCCGTCCGCGGCTCGCTGCTCGTGTGGGGCGGCTGGACGCTGGTGACGGTGCTGGTGCTGTCGTTCATGGAGGGGATCGTCCACCCCTACTACACGGTCGCGCTGGCGCCCGGGATCGCGGCGCTGGTCGCGGTCGGCGGTCGCGAGCTGCTCGGGCACCGGGACGCCCGGTGGGTCCGCGGGGTGCTCGCCGTCGCCGTCGCCGGGACCGCGGTGTGGGCGTTCGTGATGCTCGGCTGGTCGCCGCAGTTCCTGCCCTGGCTGCGCTGGGTGGTGCTGGTGGCGGGCGTCGTGGCCGGCGCGGCCCTGCTGGTCCCCGCCCGCGGACGGCGGTGGCTCGCCGTGGCACTCGGCGTCGCGGTCCTGAGCGGGGTCGCCGCCCCCGCGGCCTACGCGGTCCAGACCGTGGCGACCCCGCACGAGGGCTCCATCCCGACCGCCGGGCCGGAGGTCGCCGGAGGCGACCGGGGCCCGGGCGGGTTCCGCGACCGGCGGGGCGACCGGGACCGGGGCCTGGACGGGACCGGCGCGGCGGCTGCCGGCGCTCCCGGGGCCCCGGCGGCGGCAGCTCCCGACGGCACCGGGGCCCCGGTAGCGGCAGCTCCCGGTGGTACCGGAACCCCGGCCGGTGCCGACCCGTCGGCCGGCGGCGGACTCCCGGCCGGTACCGGGCAGGGCGCTGCGTGGCAGGGCGGAACCGGGCCGAGCGGAACCGGGCAGGGCGGCGCGGGTGGGCCGGGCGGGACGTCCGGCGGCGGTCCGGGGACCGAGCGGACCGGCGCGCAGGTCGTCGCGCTGCTGCGGGACGCGGGCCCTGCCCGCTGGGCCGCGGCGACGATCGGCTCGCAGGGCGCGGCGTCGATGATGCTCGCCGCGGGCGGGGACACCGCCGTCATGGCGATCGGCGGCTTCTCCGGCAGCGACCCCTCCCCCACCCTGGAGCAGTTCCGGCAGTACGTCGCGCAGGGCGAGGTCCGGTACTTCGTCAGCGGCGGCGAGCGGGGCGGCCCCGGCGGTGGTCGCGGCGGCACCGGGGCGGAGATCGCCGCCTGGGTCGCGCAGCACTACACCGCGACGACCGTCGACGGCACCACCGTCTACGACCTGTCCGCACCGGCCCACTGACCGTCGTCGCCCGCCGAGTGGCACACCTCGTACCCGGACCCGGATCCCGGACGCACGTGGTGTGCCACTCGGCGGCCCCCCTCTGTCGGCCACGCCCCCACTTTCGGCCACAGTGGGATCTCCGACGGCGTGCTCGGATGCTCCCGCCAGGTGCGGTTCGGCAGAGTGGGACCATGACCGCCTCCGGCCCCCGCACCGGCGACCCCGGACCCGGGATCCCGACCGACGCGCCGCCGCTCCCGTTGCGCCCACCCGCGAACCGGGTCGACCCCCGCGCGATCTGGTGGTGGCGGCTCTCGGCGGCGCCGGTCCCGCTCGTGCTGCTCGCCGGCCAGGTCGTCGCGTGGTTCCTGCTGCCCGCGGTCCCGTGGCACGGGGTGCTGATCGCGACCGTGGTGCTGACGGTGCTGTGGCTGCTGGTCGGGACGCTCGTCGTGCCCGGTCTGCGGTACCGGCTGCACCGCTGGGAGGTGACCGAGGACGCCGTCTACACCCGGTCGGGCTGGCTGGTGCGGGAGTGGCGGATCGCGCCGATCCCGCGGGTGCAGACCGTCGACACCGAGCACGGCCCGCTGCAGCAGGCGCTGCGCCTGGCGACGGTGACCGTCACGACCGCGTCGGCCCGCGGCCCGGTCCGCATCGCCGGGCTCGACGCCGACGCCGCCGCCGAGCTCGCCCGCCGGCTCACCGAGACGACCGGGCGGTACAGCGGGGACGCGACGTGACCGAGCCCGCGCCCGTCGCCCCCGCGGACGGCACCGGCACGACCCCCGACGAGGTCGGCTGGCGACGGCTGCCGGGCCGGATGCTGCTCGTCGGCCCGGCCACCGCGCTGCTGCGGCTGGCCCCCGCGCTGGTCGTGCTGGTCCTGTTCGGCGCGGGCAGCGGCAACTCCACCCAGGTCTGGATCGCGGGGGCGGCGGTCGTCGTCGCGGTCGCGGTGGGCGTCGTGCGCTGGCGCACCACCCGCTACCGGATCACCGACGAGCGCGTCGAGCTGCACAGCGGACTGCTGAACCGGCAGCGCCGCTCGGTGCCGCGGGACCGGATCCGCACCGTCGACCTGACCGCACCGCTGCTGCACCGGCTCGTCGGGCTGTCGGTGGTGAAGGTCGGCTCCGGGCAGAGCGGGTCGGACGCGGGCCTCGACCTCGACGCCGTCACCACCGACGAGGCCGAACGGCTGCGCCGCGAGCTGCTCGCCCGCCCCGCCCCGGCACGCGGACCGGCCGCGGTCGCCGGCGGGACCGGGGCGGACCGGGCCCGGGTCGAGGGGGACGGTGCCGACGGCAACGGTGCCGACGGGGACGTGGCCGCCGGCGACGGGACCGCAGGCCCGGCCGATCACGTCGACCCCGCGGGCGCAGAGCTCGACCGGATCCGCTGGTCCTCGCTGCGCTTCGCCCCGCTGACGGTCAGCTCGCTGGCCGCGATCGGTGCGCTGGCCGGCGCCGGCTGGAACGTACTCAACGAGACCGGCCTCGACCCGCGCTCGCTGCCCGGCGCGGACGCCGTCGCCGGGGAGCTGTCGGCCGCACCGGTCTGGGCGACGGCGCTCGTCGCGGTCGGGCTCCTGCTGCTGGTCATGGTCGCAGGCAGCATCGTGCTGTTCGTGGAGCGCTGGTGGGACTACCGGCTCAGCCGCGAGCCCGACGGCACGCTGCGGGTGCGACGCGGCCTGCTGACCAAGCGGTCGCTGTCGGTGTCCGAGCAGCGGCTGCGCGGGGTGACGGTGTCCGAGCCACTGCTGGTGCGTGCCCTGGGCGGCGGCGCCCAGGCCGGGGCGCTGACCGTCGGGCTCGCCGGGGAGGACAAGGACTCCGGCGGTGGCGCCCTCGGCCCGCCGGTGCGCCGCGCGCACGCCCACGCCGTCGCCGCGACGGCCGCACGCGCGACCGGCCCGGTCACCGACGGCCCGCTGCGGGCGCACCCGGCGCGGGCCCGGACCCGGCGCCTGGTGCGCGCGGTCGGCCCCGCGCTCGTCCCGGCCGTCGCCCTCGGGGTGGTCGCCTGGTTCGACGCCGCGGTCTGGCCGGTCGTCGTCGGCGTTGCGCTGGTCGTGGTGGCCGTACCGCTCGCGTTGGACCGCTACCGCGCCCTGGGGCACCGGCTCGACGAGCGCTACCTCGTCGCCCGGCACGGGTCGCTGCTGCGCACGACGACCGCGCTGCGCCGCGACGGCGTCATCGGATGGCGGGTGCGGCAGAGCCTGTTCCAGCGCCGCGCCGGGGTGCTGACGCTGGAGGCGACCACCGCCGCGGGCGGCGGGGCGGTGCAGGTGCTGGACCTCGACCCCGCCGACGCCGTCGCGCTGATGGCCGCGGTGACCCCGGACGCGGTCGCCCCGTTCCGGGTCTGACCCGTGGGTCAGCGACGCCGGCGGGTCCCGAACAGGCTGCGGGTGATCTCGCGGGTGACCGTGTTGGTGAGCTGACGACCGGTCGGCGACTGCAGGAAGTCCCCGATCTTGGAGAAGAACCCGCCGCCCGGCGAGTCCTGCGGCGGGGGCGGCGGGGCCTGGCCCGTCTCCGGGGCGGGTGCCGGGGGCGCCTCGACCGGCGTCGCCTCGCCGCCCGGCCCGGCCGCGATGCTCGCGGTGAGCTTCTCGTAGGCGGACTCGCGGTCGACCATCTGGCCGTACTTCGCCTGCAGCGGTGAGGCGGCGGCGTCGGCGCGGACGTCCTCGACCGGCAGGGCCGCCATCAGCGAGCGCGGGGCCCGCAGCCGGGTCCAGGCGACCGGGGTGGGCGCGCCGCGCTCGGACAGCACCGTGACGACCGCCTCACCGGTACCCAGCGAGGTCAGCGCCGACTCCAGGTCGTAGACGTCGGACTTCGGGTAGGTCCGCACCGTGCGCGACAGCGCCTTCTGGTCGTCCGGGGTGAAGGCCCGCAGCGCGTGCTGGATCCGCGCGCCCAGCTGGGACAGCACCTCGTTCGGCACGTCGGTGGGCAGCTGGGTGCAGAAGAAGACGCCGACGCCCTTGGACCGGATGAGCTTGACGGTCTGCTCGATGCGGTCGAGGAACGCCTTCGAGGCATCGGTGAACAGCAGATGGGCCTCGTCGAAGAAGAACACCAGCTTGGGCCGGTCGAGGTCGCCCGCCTCGGGCAACTCCTCGTACAGCTCGGCGAGCAGCCACATCAGGAACGTGGAGAACAGCACCGGGTTCGCGGCGCGTTCGGCCAGCTCCAGCAGGGTGACGACGCCCTTGCCGTCGATCTGACGCATCAGGTCGGCGGGGTCGAACTCGGGCTCGCCGAAGAACTCCTCGCCGCCCTGGGCCTCCAGGTTGACCAGCGCGCGCAGGATGACCCCGGCCGTCGCCGGGGAGACCCCGCCGATGCCCTTGAGGTCGGCCTTGCCCTGGTCGGAGGTGAGGTGCCGGATGACCGCGCGCAGGTCCTTGGTGTCGAGCAGCGGCAGCCCGCGCTGGTCGGCCCAGTGGAAGATCAGGCCGAGGGTGGACTCCTGGGTGGCGTTGAGGCCGAGCACCTTGGCCAGCAGGATCGGGCCGAACTGGGTCAGCGTCGCCCGCACCGGTACGGCGACGCCGCCGTCGCCCAGCGACAGGAACTGCACCGGGTACGCGGTCGGGACCCAGTCGTCGCCGGTGTCGGTCGCGCGGGCGGTGACCTTGTCGTTCGGCTCGCCCGCACGGGCCATGCCGGACAGGTCGCCCTTGACGTCGGCGAGCAGGACCGGGACCCCGGCGTCGGACAGCTGCCCGGCCAGGGCCTGCAGGGTCTTGGTCTTGCCGGTGCCGGTCGCCCCGGCCACCAGGCCGTGCCGGTTCAGCGTCGCGAGCGGGATCCGGACCCGTGCCTGCGGGTCGCACACCCCGTCGACCAGGACGGCGCCGAGCTCGAGCGCGGCCCCCTCGGTGGCGTATCCGGCGGCGATGGTGCGGGCAGGTGTGTCGTCAGCCACGGCGCGAGCCTAGGGCACTCCCCCGACGGTGACGGCCGAGGCTCGCGCCGGTCGCGACGACGTCACCTAGGCTGTGGCGATGACCGATCGGCTGGTGTGGATCGACTGCGAGATGACCGGGCTGGATCTGGGCTCCGACGCCCTGATCGAGATCGCGGCACTGGTCACCGACGGCGACCTCAACATCCTCGGCGAGGGCGTCGACGTGGTGATCGCCTGTGACGACGCGAAGCTCGACGCGATGCCCGACGTCGTGCGCGACATGCACGCCCGGTCCGGGCTGACCGAGGAGGTCCGGCGCGCGACGGTCACGATCGAGCAGGCCGAGAAGATGGTGCTCGACTACGTCCGCACCCACGTCCCGGACGCCCGCTCGGCGCCGCTGGCGGGCAACTCGATCGCGACCGACCGCGGCTTCATCGCCCGGGACATGACCGAGCTCGACGGGTACCTGCACTACCGCATGATCGACGTCAGCTCGGTGAAGGAACTGGCGCGGCGCTGGTTCCCGCGGGTGTTCTACGCGAAGCCGGAGAAGGGCCTCGCGCACCGCGCGCTCGCCGACATCCGCGAGTCGATCCGCGAGCTGGCCTACTACCGGCAGGCGCTGTTCGTGGCCCCGCCCGGTCCGACGACCGAGCAGGCGCAGGCCGCGGCGGCCGCGGTCGCGCACGTCGCGGCGCCCCCGGAGGGCGGTACGACCCCCGCCTGACACCCCCCGGAGCGGGCGGGCTACAGTGGTTCAGCGCTTCCGGGAGTGCCCGGGAGAACGCATGGTGGGTGTAGCTCAGTTGGTAGAGCACCTGGTTGTGGTCCAGGGGGCCGCGGGTTCAAGTCCCGTCACTCACCCGGTCGCCGCCTCGGCGATCGATCCCACCGCACGTCCGGGGTCGATCTTCCGTGCGTGGGCGAGGCACGACAACTCCACACGCGCCGTTAGCTCAATTGGCAGAGCAGCTGGCTCTTAACCAGCGGGTTCGGGGTTCGAGTCCCTGACGGCGCACGCAGTACCACAACTGAACACATGCGCCGTTAGCTCAATTGGCAGAGCAGCTGGCTCTTAACCAGCGGGTTCGGGGTTCAAGTCCCTGACGGCGCACCGCCACGGCCGTCCTCCTCACACGGGAGGGCGGCCGTCGTCGTTCCCGGGTTATCGTCGTCCCAGTTTCGTTAGCTCCGGACAAGGAGATGTCGTGGGGAACGACGTCGTCGTACCGGCCGGTCCCGCCGGACGCCGGCACCGGCTGCTGATCCTGGCCGTGCTGTGCACGAGCATCCTCGTCGTCTCGATGGACGTCACGATCATCAACGTGGCGCTGCCCGCGCTGGTCACCGACCTGCGCGCCTCGATCACCGAGCTGCAGTGGACCGTCGACGCCTACACCGTCGTCCTGGCCTGCTTCCTGATGCTGGCCGGTGCGACGGCCGACCGGGTCGGGCGCCGCCGCGTCTTCCAGACCGGGCTCGTCCTGTTCGGGATCGGGTCGCTGCTGTGCAGCCTGGCCCCGACGGTCGGCTGGCTGATCGGGGCACGGGTGGTCCAGGCGCTCGGCGGCGCGATGCTCAACCCGGTCGCCATGTCGATCATCACCAACGTCTTCACCGACGTCCGGGAGCGGGCCCGCGCGATCGGGGTGTGGGGCGCGATGGTCGGCATCTCGCTGGGCGTCGGCCCGGTGCTCGGCGGGCTGCTCGTGGACAGCGTCGGCTGGCGGGCGATCTTCTGGGTGAACATCCCCGTCGTGCTGGCGGCCTGGGTCCTGACGGCCCGGCTCGTCCCGGAGTCGCGGGCCGCCCGTCCGCGGCGGGCCGACCCGGTGGGTCAGCTCCTCGTGGTGGCGCTGCTCGGGTCGACGGTGGCGGCGGTGATCGAGGGGCCGCGGCTGGGCTGGTCGTCGGCGGGGGTTCTCGGGCTGGCGGTGCTGGCCGTCGTCGCGCTGGTGTCCCTGGTCGTCTGGGAGCGGCGCCACCCCGAACCGCTGGTGGAACTGCGGTTCTTCCGGAGCGCCCCGTTCGCCTCGGCGACGGTGATCGCGGTCTGCGCGTTCGCCGCGTTCGGCTCGCTGCTGTTCCTGTCCGCGCTCTACCTGCAGGACGTCCGCGGGCTCGGTGCGCTGCAGGCCGGGCTGACCCTGCTGCCGGCCGCCGTCGCCACCACGGTGGTCGCGCCGCTGTCCGGGCGGATGGTCGCCGCCCGCGGGGCACGCCTGCCGCTGGTGCTGGGCGGGAGCGCGATGGTGCTGGTCGCGCTCACCTTCTCCCAGCTCTCCCCGACGACGCCGCTGTGGCTGATCCTGCTCGCGCACGGGGTGTTCGGCTGCGGGTTCGCCCTGCTCAACCCGCCGATCACGAACACCGCGGTGAACGGGATGCCGCCGGAGCGGGCCGGGGTCGCCGCCGCGGTGGCCTCGACGAGCAGGCAGGCCGGGCAGTCGTTCGGCGTCGCGGTCAGCGGGACCGTGGTCGCCACCGCGGCGAGCACCGCCGCCGGGGTCGCGACGGCGTGGGCGGTCGTGACGCCGCTGACGGTGGTGGTCGTGGTGCTCGGCGTGCTGGGGACGACGGCGCGGGCCCGTGCGTCGGCAGCACGGGTCGCGGCGCTGTTCCCCGCGGCCCCGTCCCCCGCCCGCGCGTCCTGAGCGGGGGGGCGGCGGCATCCCGCCGATGACCCCGGCCGCGGGCCGTCCGGGGACGGGCCGCGACCGGGTACGGCTCAGACGGCGAAGAGCTGCTCCGGGTCGGCGAAGGCCTTGAACTCCAGCGCGTTGCCCGCGGGGTCGAGGAAGAACATCGTCCACTGCTCCCCCGGCTCGCCCTCGAACCGCACGTAGGGCTCGATGACGAAGTCGGTGCCCGCGGCGGTGAGCCGCTCGGCCAGCGCGCGGAACTCCGGGACGCTCAGGACCAGGCCGAAGTGCGGGACCGGCACGTCGTGGCCGTCGACGGGGTTGGTCCCGGCCACACCGGCGCGCGGGGTGTCCGACGGCTCGCCGACCTGGTGGGTGACGACCTGGTGCCCGGCGACGTTCCAGTCCGCCCAGCGCTCGGCGGAGCGGCCGCGGCCGAAGCCGAGCAGCGTGCCGTAGAACTCCCGGGCCGCCTCGATGTCGTCCACCGGGATCGCCAGGTGGAACGGCGGGCGGACGGACGTGACGATCGCGGGGGTTTCCGTGGTCGGTGCGGACACTGGGGTACCTCTCATCCTTCGGTGTCGCGGCCGGACACGATGGCGTCCAGACGCAGGGGATCCCCGGGCCGGAGCCGGCCGAGGAGGTCGATGTCGCACCTCGCCTCCCGTGCCGCCCAGAACGCGGAGAGCTCGCCCCGGTCGGCCGACCAGGCCGCGTGCAGGCCCTCCTGGCCGCCGTCGATGTGGGCCAGCACGAGACGGCCGAGCTCGTCGGCGTCGCCGTCGGCCAGTGCCTGCACCATGCCCCGGTGCTCGTCCTGCACGCGCTCGTAGGCGCCGGTGCCGTGCACGTAGAACCGGGAGTAGGGCTCCAGGCGGTGGTAGAGCTGGGAGATCAGCTCGTAGCGCAGCGGCAGCCGGGCGAGCCGGTACATGTCGAGGTGGAAGGCCAGGTTGGTGCGGGACCACTCGGCGGCGCCGGTCCGGGCGACCTGGTCCATGTCGCCGGCCATGCCGTCGAACCGCGCGACGTCGCGCCGGGACACCCGGTCCGCGACGTGCGGGGCGAAGCTCGGCTCGACCATGCGCCGCAGGTCGTAGATCTCGTCGATCTCGGCCAGGTCCAGCTCGGTGACGAAGGTGCCGCGGCCGGCCTCGCTGCGCAGCAGGCCCTCGCCGACCAGGGTGCGCAGCGCCTCCCGCAGCGGGATGCGGCTGACGCCGTAGCGGTCCGCGAGCTCCTCCTGCACCAGCCGGTGGCCGGGCGGGTACACGCCTTCCACGATCGCGCGACGCAGGGCGTCGACCAGCGGATCTTCCGGTGCCATGTGCTCTGTATACGGTGGATACAGCGTGTACGGAAGCCCCTCGGCGCTCGCTTAACAGGAACGACACCGACCGACACACGCCCGTCGCCGGGTGACCCGGATCGCCCGGACATGACCGGGACCGCGCGAACGGCCACGATGTACCGCATGGGCCGACCCGACCACGCCGTCTTCCTCAAACGCTCGTTCTCGAAGATGGACCAGCTCGCGACCCCGTTCCTCACCGGACGGCGACTGTGCCGCCAGCTCGCCGCCGTCGTCCCGCGCGGGACGAACGGCGTCGTCGTCGAGCTCGGCGCCGGACCGGGGGTGCTCGCCGAGCCGATCCGCGAGCGGCTCGGGCCGCACGCGCGCTACCTCGCGATCGAGATCGACTCCGAGCTGGTCGCGCACCTGCGCCGGCACAAGCCGTGGCTGGAGGTCGTGCAGGGCGACGTCGCCGACCTGGACCGGATCCTCGACGAGGCCGGCATCACCGAGGTCGACGCGTTCGTCTCGACCCTGCCGTGGGCGGTGTTCCCGCAGACCCTGCGCCTGCAGGTCATGGGCACGATCGCGCGCCGACTGGTCCCGGGCGGGGTGATGAGCATGATCATCACCTGGATGGCGCTGCCGAACCGGGTGCGGGTGCTGCGCGACCTGCTCGACACCCACTTCGACGAGGTCGTGGAGACCGCGACCGAGTGGCGCAACCCGCCGCCCGCCCGCACCTTCCTGTGCCGCCGACCGCTCCCCCAGTTCAACTCCCTCGATGGACAAGACACTCGATCGGCGAGCTAACATGGTCGGGTGACCGCGGAACGGACGATCGTCGCGGGCGGTGGCCCCGGCGGCATGCTGCTCGCCTACCTGCTGGCCCGGGCGGGCCTGCCGGTGACACTGCTCGAACGCCACCGGGACTTCGACCGCGACTTCCGCGGCGACTCCCTGCACCCGTGGACGCTCGAGCTGTTCGACCGGCTCGGGCTCGCCGGACGCCTGCTGGAGCAGCCGCACGTCCCGGCCCGGCGGTTCCGCTTCCGCACCGGTCGCGGGACGGTCACCACCACCGACTACGGCCTGCTCGACACCCCCTACGACTACGTCGCGCTCATGCCGCAGGCCCGGTTCCTCGACGTCCTCGCCGCCGAGGCGGCGACCCTGCCGACCTTCGAGCTGCGCACCGGCGCCGCGGTGAACGGCCTGCTCGGCGCCGGCACCGCCGACGACCCCGTCCGCGGGGTGACCCTGCGGTCCGGGGAGCGGATCGACGCCGGGCTGGTCGTCGCCGCCGACGGCCGGTTCTCCCGCCTGCGCACCCTCGCCGGCCTGACCGCGGAGTCCCAGGGGGCCACCACCGACCTGCTGTGGTTCGCCCTGCCCCGCCACGACGACGACCCGCCCGACGCCGCCGTCGACCTGTTCCTCGGCACCCGCAGCTACGTCGGCCTGCTCGGCGGCGAGGACCGCTGGCAGGTCGGCCTGTCGCTGCCCAAGGGCGGCTATCCGGCGCTGCGCGAGGCCGGGGTGGAGCACGTGCGCCGCGAGGTCGCCGGGCTGGTGCCGTGGCTGGCCGGCCGGGTCGGTCTGCTCACCGACCTCGACGACGCCACGCTCCTGTCGGTCGACATCTCCCGGGTCCCGGACTGGCACCGGCCCGGTCTGCTGCTGATCGGCGACGCCGCGCACGTCATCTCCCCCGTCGGCGGCAACGGGATCCTGATGGCCCTGCAGGACGCGCTCGCCGCGGCGAACCACCTGGTGCCCGCGCTGCGGGCGGGCACGGTCGGCACCGCGACGCTCGCCGCGGTCCAGGCCGAGCGGGAGCCCGCGATCGTGTCCGTGCAGAGCCGACAGGTCCGCATCGAGCGGGGCGTCGCACGGGCCCGCGAGCGCGGCCGCACCATCGCCCCTCCCGCGTTCGTCCGGCTGCTGATGCGCCTGCCCGCCGTGCGGCGGCGCTCGGCCCGGGACAACGCCTACGGTCCCGTCCCGGTGCATCCGACGCCGGAGCTGGCACGGGAGCTGGGTCTGGCCCCGGTCCCCGCCTGAGCGTCCGCCGCGGCGGACGTAGCGTCGGCCGCATGAGCACACCCGGCACCGTCCCACCCGTCCTGGCCGCCGCCGTCCCGCTGGCCGTCGTGGAGCGGGAGGGCACGGTGGAGTCGGTGCACCTGGGCACCGTCGCGGTGCACCGCCCCGGCGGCACCGTGACCGGCTCCGGCGACCCGGACGTGGCGTTCCTGCCGCGCTCGGCGCTCAAGCCGGTGCAGGCGGTGGCGATGCTGCGGGCCGGGCTGGACCTCGACGGCGAGCTGCTCGCGCTGGCCTGTGCCTCGCACTCCGGCGAGCCCGGCCACGTCGACGGCGTGCGGCGCATCCTCACCGGTGCCGGGCTCGACGAGGCCGACCTGGACAACACCCCGGACCTGCCGCTGGGGCCGGCGGCCGCGGCGGCCGTCCGCGCGGCGGGGTCGGGACCGTCGCCGGTGCTGCAGAACTGCTCGGGCAAGCACGCCGCGATGCTCGCCGCCTGCGTGGCCGCGGGGTGGCCGACGGCCGGCTACCGCGACCCCGCGCACCCGTTGCAGTGGCTGGTCCGGGAGACCGTCGCCGAGCTGACCGGGGTGCCGGTCGACCTCACCACCGTCGACGGCTGCGGCGCCCCGCTGTTCGGCACCACCCCGGCCGGGCTGGCCAGGGCCTTCGCGATGCTGGCGACGGCCGCACCGGACACCCCCGAGGGGCGGGTCGCGGCCGCGGTCCGCGCGCACCCGTGGTGGGTCGGCGGCACGGACCGGCCGGTGACCCGGTTGGCCGGCGCGGTGCCGGGCCTGGTCGTCAAGGACGGAGCCGAGGGTGTGCTGGCGGCCGCGCTGCCCGACGGGCGGGCGTTCGCCGTCACCGTGCTGGACGGGTCGCCGCGGCCGCTGCCGGTCGTCGCCCGCGCCGTGCTGGAGTCCCTCGGCACCGGGTCCGACGCGCTCACCGCCGCGACCCGCACCGACGTGCTCGGCCACGGCACGCCCGTGGGCGCGGTCCGCGCCGTGGGCTGAGCGGTCCGGTCAGCCGCCGCCGTTCGCGCGCGCGTGGTCCGCGGCCCGCCCGAGGCGGGCGGCGACCGCGTCGAGGTGCTCCACCAGCTCGACCGGCTCGACCACCTCGAAGTCGACGCCGAAGAAGCACAGCCACACCGCCAGCGACTCCAGGGTCCAGGCCCCGGCCGCGAGCTCGCAGCGGTCCCCGCCGAGGTCGGTCACGATCCCCGACGCCGGGGTGACGTGCTCGGCGATCCGCTCCGCCGGGGCGTGGAACACGATCCGCGCCCGGTGCGGGTAGGCACCCGAGGAGATACCGCGCTGGGCGAACGCGGCGAGCCCGCCCTCCGGTTCCGGGCGCGGGACGAAGCGCGGCCCGGCGGGCAGCTTGGGCCGCATCCGGTCGACCCGGAAGGTGCGGCGGTCGTCGCGGCCGGTGTCCCAGGCGACGAGGTACCAGCGGCGCCCGGTGTGCACGAGACCCTCGGGTTCGGCGACCCGGCGGGTCTCGGTCCCGTCCCCCGCGACGTAGTCGAACCGCAGGACCTCGTGGTCGCGGCAGGCGGCGGCCAGTGCGGACAGCACGTCCGCGTCGACGGTCGGGCCGCGCGCGGCGAGCGTGGACGTCGCGGTGCCCAGCGCGGCGACGCGGCGGCGCAGCCGGTTCGGCAGGACCTGCTCCAGCTTGGCCAGGGCCCGGACCGAGGTCTCCTCGATGCCCGAGACCGACCCGCCCGCGGCGGTCCGCAGCCCGACCGCGACGGCGACGGCCTCGTCGTCGTCGAGCAGCAGGGGTGGCAGCGCGGCCCCGGCGCCGAGCCGGTAGCCGCCGGTCACCCCGGGTGTGGAGTGGACCGGGTAGCCGAGGGTGCGGAGCTTGTCGACGTCGCGGCGGACGGTGCGCACGTCGACGTCGAGGCGCTCGGCCAGGGCGGGCCCCGTCCAGTCGCGCGGCACCTGCAGCAGCCCGAGCAGGCGCAGCAGCCGCGCCGATGTCCCCATCACGACGACCAGTGTGCCGCCGATTCCGGTCCGATCCTGTCCTGGATGGCGGCGGGTGGATCGGAGTGGACCGGAACCACGGCATCCGAGGAGATCGTCGGCACCGCCTCCGGTGCGGAGGGACGGCCCCGGCGACGCCGCCCGGCCCGCCGGCCGAGCCCGCCCCGGCCCCGCGACGCCGGGAGCGGCCGTCTACGGTCGCCGCCGTGGAGACGAGCGAGCGGGTCGGCCGGTACGTGCGGATGGTGGCCCTGGAGGGACAGGGGACCGAGCTGGCGGGCGCGCTGCTCCGCGTCGCCGACGACATGGCCGCCCAGCCCGGCTGCCTCGCCTACGTCGTGAACGCCACCCCGGACGAGCCCGACGTCGTCTGGGTCACCGAGATGTGGTCCGACGCCGCGTCGTCGGAGGCGGCGCTGAGCCGCGACATCGGCGAGAGCGGCCTGGGCGACGTGCTGGCGCTGCTCACCGCCCCGCCGGACTACATCGAGGTCACCCCGCTCGGCGGGCCCGGCCTGGCCGGCCTGCCCGGCTGAGCGCCGGGCCGGCCGGACCGGCTCAGTCGCGCTGCTCGGAGCGCTCCTTGCGGGCACGCAGCGACCCGGCGTGGGCGGTCATCGACGGGTCGTTGCGCGTCTTGATCAGGCTCGCGACGGTGACCACGGCGAGGATCCCCAGGATCACGACCAGGCTGGCCATGGTCGGGATCTCCGGGACGGCCGGGTTGATGTCGACGTGGGCCCAGTGCAGGACCAGCTTCACCCCGATGAAGCCCAGGATGACCGCCAAGCCGGTCGAGAGGTAGACCAGGCGGTCCAGCAGGCCCTTGACCAGGAAGAACAGCGCCCGCAGGCCGAGCAGGGCGAAGGCGTTCGCGGTGAAGACGATGAACGCCTCCTGGGTCACGCCGAACACCGCGGGGATCGAGTCGAGCGCGAACAGCAGGTCGATGCCGCCGATCGAGACCAGCACGATGAACATCGGGGTGGCGACCCGGCGGCCGTTGTCCCGGGTGAACAGCTTCCCGCCATCGTACTCCTCGGTGACCGGGAAGAGCCTGCGCGCGCCCTTCACGACCATGTTGTCCTCGATGTCGGGGTCCTCGTCCTTGTGCCGGTAGAGCTGCACGGCGGTCCACAGCAGGAGCAGACCGAAGACCAGGAACATGAACGAGAACAGGTTCAGCAGCGTCGCCCCGACCGCGATGAAGATCGCGCGCATGATCAGGGCGAGCACGATGCCGAAGGTCAGCACCTTGTGCTGGTGCTCCTCCGGCACCGCGAACGTCGTCATGATCACGACGAAGACGAACAGGTTGTCGACCGACAGGCTCTTCTCGACGATGTAGCCCGTGAAGTACTGGGTGCCGAAGTCCCAGCCGTGGATCGTCGCGAACACCAGCCCGAACGCGATCGCGACCAGGATGTAGAACACCGACCAGGCGGTGGCCTCCTTGAATCCCACCCGGTGCGGCCGCAGCCAGCCCAGGACGAGGTCGAACGCGAGCAGCGCGATGATCACGCCGATCGTGACGGCCCATTCGAGGTCGCTGATCTCGAGCACCGGGGTCCTCCTGCAGGTCACCACACCGACCACGATGGTCGGTTGCGGAGCGCACCATATCGGGCAGTCAGGACACCGCGCCCGTCCTGAGGCCGGGCGCGGAGTGCGATCAGCCCTTCGGACGCGCCGCGAAGACCCCCTCGGCGGGGAACGCCCCGTTCGCCAGGGCCGTCCGGACGAACGCCCCGCCGAGCTCCCCGAGCCGCGTGGCCCCGTCGGCGCCGAGCGCGGACCACGGGGCGGCGCCGAGGCGGTGGGTGTCGTTCTCGATCCGCTTGCGCAGCGCCGTGCCCTCCTCGGTCAGGACCGGTTCGACGGCGTCGTCCCCGGCCGTGTCGGCCGGCTGCAGCAGACCACGGTCCGCGAGTCCGGCGACGGCGGCGTTCCACTCGGCGGCCGACCAGCCGCGGCTGCCGCGGGCGAAGGCCACGGTGAACCCGGTGCCCGTCGCGGTCGCGGTCACCAGCGCCTCCAGCCCGGACAGCCCGGCCTCGACCAGGAGCGCGATGTGCCCGTCGCCGCGGTGCTCGCGCAGGATCGACAGCGCGTGCCAGAGGACCAGGTGCGGCGCGGTCGGCCAGGGCACGTCGAGGTGGCCGGCGGCGAGCGGGCGCCCGTCGGGGGTGACGGCCCCGGCCGCGGTCCGGGCCAGCCCGGCGGCCTCGGCCATCTCGGGCGAGGCGACGGCGTCGTCGCCCAGGGTGCGGCGCAGCGAGGCGTCGGCGACGGCGAACCGCACGTCGAGCAGGTCCGGTGCGGACACCAGCTCCCACGCCCGCGGGACCGACTTCGCGACCAGGCGCGGGGAGAAGTTGTAGAACGTCGCGGTGACCACCGAGGCGCCGACCGCGCCCATCGGTGCGGCCCGCGGGGCGAAGTAGCTCATCCGGCCCGGCTCCAGCCCGGCGGCGGTGTAGGCCGGTTCGCCCTCGGGGGCGAAGTAGACCTGGGAGTGCAGCGGTTCCAGCCCACGGGCGAGGCGCCCGGCGGCGACGGCGGCGTCGTTCATGCCCGGACGTTAACCCGTTCAGAGCACCCCGGGCAGTACGAGCAGTGCCCAGGCCAGCAGCGGACCGACCAGCACGACCACGCCGGCGTAGGCGAGCATCTGCCGGTAGAAGCGGTCCCGGTCGACGTCGGCGGGCGCGTTGGCGAGCACCAGCGCCCCGTTCGTGGAGAACGGGCTGACGTCGACGACGGTCGCGGCGACCGCGAGCGCCGCCACCATCCCGACCGCGGACACCTCACCCTGCTGCAGGATCGGCAGGGCGAGCGGGATCGCGACGCCGAGGATCGCCACCGAGGACGCGAACGCCGAGAGCACGCCGCCGACGTAGCAGAGCAGCAGCGCCGCGAGCAGCGGTGCGCCGATCCCGCTGATCCCCGAGGAGACAAGGTCGACCGCACCGGCCTCCAGGAGCACGCCGACGTAGGTGACGACACCGCAGATCAGCAGGACGGTGGACCAGGAGATCCTCCCGACGACGTCCGGGCGGCGCGGGGCGACCAGCCGCAGCACGATCGCGACGGCGAGCGCGACGACGCCGACGTCCCAGCCGAACGCGGCGGAGCCGACGGCCATGAGCGCGATGCCGGCCAGCGTGATGCCCTGCTCCAGCCCCACCCGGCCGGCGACCGGGGCCCCGGTCACGGTGCCGGCCGCGGCGCCGCTCCCGGCCCCGGTGCCCCCGGCGGGGGCGGCGTCGGCGTCCGGAGCCTCGACCGGGTCGACCGTGCGCCCGACGAGCGACCGGCCGCCGAGCACCAGGAAGATCACGACGGCGATCACGACGTTGACCACGAGCGGGGTCAGGAACAGCGCGATCGGGTCGCTGGGCAGGCCCACGCCCGCCATCGTCGAGTTCACGAACGCGCCGTAGACGGTGATCGGCGAGAACGCCCCGCCGAGCGCGCCGTGCACGACCATCATGCCCATGAGCAGCAGGTTGATGCCGTAGCGCCGGGCGAAGGGCATCGCCAGCGGTGCGACGATCGCGACCGCGAACAACGCCCCGAGCCCCGAGAGCCCGCACGAGATCGCGAAGAACACGAACGGCGCGAGCACCAGCCGTCCGCGGACGGCCCGCATCGCCCAGTGGACGATCAGGTCGACGGTGCCGTTGGCCGTCGCCAGCGCGAACAGGTAGGTCAGCCCGACGAGCAGCAGGAACAGGTCTCCGGGGAAGCCCGCGAGGACGTCGTCGAGGCTCAGCCCCAGCACGCCGATCCCGACCGCGGTCGCGCCCAGCAACCCCAGTGCGCCGAGGTTGACCGGCATCGTCGTGGCGATCACGAACATGACCACCAGCACGGCGATCGCGATGATCTCGGGCCCCATCGGCCTCGCTCCTCGGTGTCGACCGGCCCGGACGGCGGTGACCGGGCCGGTCGACACCGTGACAGATCACCCACATCGTGAGCAAGCGACCACATCGCGGCGTTCCACAGTCTGGTCAACCATTGACAGTCGACCGTGCACCGGCGCACGGTGCGATCGTCGGCCACAGCGGGGTGGCACGGCGGCGCGGCGTGGAGGGGCACCGGATGGGTCTGTTCGAGACGATGCAGCAGCGCTCCACACCGGTCCGGGCCGGCGTGATCGGTGCGGGCACGTTCGCGACGATGTTCCTGCACCAGGCGGCCCGGGTGCCGAACCTGCAGGTCAGCGCCGTCGTCGACCTCTCGGAGGAGCGCGGCCGCGCCGCGCTGGACACCGCCGGGCTCACCGGGACCCGGGTCGCGACCTCGGTCGACGCGGTGCTCGGGGCCGACGACGTGGACGTCGTCGTCGAGGCGACCGGCTCCCCCGTCGCGGGCGCCGCGCACGCGCTGGGCGCGATCGAGGCCGGGCAGCACGTCGTGATGGTGACCGTCGAGGCCGACGTGCTCGTCGGTCCGGTGCTCGCGGCCCGCGCGGCCGAGCGGGGCGTGGTCTACACGATGGCCTCGGGCGACCAGCCCAGCCTGATCTGCGAGCTGGTGGACTGGGCGCGGACCAACGGCTTCGCTGTCGTCGCCGCCGGGAAGGGGACCAAGTACCTGCCGGAGTACCACCGCTCCACGCCGGAGACGGTGTGGGGGCACTACGGGTTCACCCCCGAGCACGCGGCGGGGTCCGGGCTGAACCCGGTCATGTTCAACTCCTTCCTCGACGGCACGAAGTCCGCGATCGAGATGGCCGCCGTCGCGAACGCGACCGGCCTGCTCCCGCCGGAGGACGGGCTCGCCTTCCCGCCCGCGGGCACCGACGACCTGCAGCGGGTGTGCATCCCGCGCGAGGCGGGCGGGGTGCTGGACCGGACCGGGACGGTGGAGGTCGTGTCGTCGCTGCACCGCGACGGGAGCCCCGTGGACCGGGACCTGCGGTGGGGCGTCTACGTGACGCTGGAGGCGCCGAGCGACTACGTCGCGGGCTGCTTCGCGAACTACGGGCTGCGCACCGACCCCTCGGGCCGCTACACCGCGATGTACCGGCCGTACCACCTCATCGGGCTGGAGCTGGCCCAGAGCGTGTGCGCCGCGGGGGCCCGCGGCGCGGACTCCGGGCTGCCGCGGGGCTGGGTGGCCGACGTCGTCGCCACCGCCAAGCGCGACCTGGTCCCCGGGGACCGGCTCGACGGCGAGGGCGGCTCGACCGTGCACGGGGTGGTCCGCCCGGCCGCCGCGGCCCGGACCGGCGGTTTCCTGCCGATCGGGCTGGCCGACGGTGTCACGCTGCGGCGCGCCGTCGCCGCGGGCGCCCCGGTGACCCGCGACGACGTCGAGCCGGTGACCGGGTCCGGTGTCGCCCACCGGTTGCGGGCGGAGCTGGAGGCCGGGTGACCAGCCCGACGCCGGAGGTCGGGGACCTCGCCGCCCATCCCGGCCTCGGCGACGCGGCGGCCGACCGGGTGCGGGGCCTGATCCTGTCCGGTTCGCTGCGCGACGGTGACCGGCTGGTCGAGCGCGAGCTCGCCGCGCGGCTGGGGATCAGCCGCGGCCCGGTCCGCGACGCGCTGCGCAGGCTCGACGCCGAGGGGCTGGTCGTGCTGCTCCCCCGCCGCGGCGCCCGGGTCGCGACGCTGACCGCCGACGACGCCGAGGAGATCATCGCGCTGCGCGCCGCGACCGAGCCGCTGGCCGTGCGGGCCCTGGCCACGACCGGATCGGCGGAGCACGCCCGGGAGCTCGGCCGGATCGTCGACGACCTGCACGCCGCCTGCGCAGCGCGGGACAGCGCCGCCGCGGTGACCCTGGACTTCGCACTGCACCGCCGGATCCACGAGCTCTGCGGACGACGGCGCCTGCTGCACACCTGGGAGACGATCTCGGCCCCGCTGCAGCACGTCTTCCGGCTGTCCCGCGACCTCTACGACGACCTGGGCGACATCGCCGACAGCCACCGCTCGCTGCTCGACGACATCACCTCCGGCGACCCGGCCCGCGCCGAGGCCGCCGCGCGGGCCCACGTGACCCGCTTCGGACCGGAGCTGCTGCGGCGGATGCCGCGCGAGGAGGGGGACCAGTGACCGAACCGGACGCATCGACCGGACCGGGGGCGACGAGGGGGCCGGACGCGGAGACCGCACCGACCATGTCGGCGCAGCGCATCGCCGTCGCCAGCTTCATCGGCACCGCGATCGAGTTCTACGACTTCTACATCTACGGCACCGCCGCGGCCCTGGTCTTCGGCACGCTGTTCTTCCCCGACCTCGACCCCCTGGTCGGCACGCTGGCGGCGTTCGCGACCTTCGGCGTCGGGTTCGTCGCACGCCCGGTCGGCGCGGTCGCCTTCGGGCACTTCGGCGACCGGGTCGGCCGCAAGGCGACCCTGGTGGTCTCGCTGCTGACGATGGGCGTCGGCACCGTCGCGATCGGACTGCTGCCGACGTACTCGACGATCGGGATCGCCGCGCCGGTACTGCTGGTGCTGTGCCGGTTCCTGCAGGGCTTCGGGCTCGGCGGCGAGTGGGGCGGTGCGGTCCTGATGGCCACCGAGCACGCGCCCGAGGGACGTCGCGGACTCTATTCGAGCTTCCCGCAGGTCGGCCCGGCGGTCGGGTTCATCATCGCGAGCGGGGCGTTCCTCGCGCTCTCCGCCGCCCTGACCGACGCCCAGTTCGCCGCCTGGGGCTGGCGGGTGCCGTTCCTGGCCAGCGCGGTCCTGGTGGTCGTCGGGCTCTACATCGGGCTGCGGATCGCCGAGACCCCCGTGTTCGAGAAGGCGATGCGCGAGCAGGAGCGCGAGAAGGCGCCGGTCGCCGAGGTGGTGCGCCGTCAGCCCCGGTCCCTGCTCCTCGCGACCGGCGGAATGATCATCACCCACACGATCTTCTACACGGTCACCACGTTCAGCCTGTCCTACGGCACCTCCGAGCTCGGTCTGTCCCGGACGACCCTGCTGGTCGCGGCCATGGTCGCGGCGGCGGTGATGGGCGTGGCGACCCCGGTCCTCGCGGTGCTCTCGGACCGGGTCGGACGGCGCCGGGTGTGTCTGTGGGCCTGCATCCTGGCGGTGCTGTGGGCGTTCCCGCTGTTCTGGCTGCTCGGGACCGGTGACGGGGTCCTCATCGCCGTCGGCTTCTCGGTCGCGATGATCGCCTTCGCCGGTGTGTTCGCCCCGATGGGCGCGTTCCTGCCGGAACTGTTCGCGACGCGCTACCGCTACACCGGCGCGTCGATCGGCTACAACGCCTCCAGCATCGTCGGCGGCGGCATCACGCCACTGCTCGCCACCAGCCTGGTCGCCGCGACCGGCGCGTCCTGGCCGGTGTCGCTGCTGATCGCCGGACTGGCCGCCGTGTCGGGCCTGTGCGTGTGGGGCCTGCACGAGACCCGCACCGCCGACCTGACCGACGCCGGGGCGTTCACCCGCTGACCGCCCATCCCACCTTCACCGACGGCGCCCTCCGGCCGGGCGCCACGATCGCGAACCGCTCAGCGGAATCCGCAGTGGTGGACCGCCCGGTCTGCTACCGCTTCCCCATGCGGCGCGACACCTCCCACGACACCTCCCACGACATGCTCGGCGGACCCGACCGGAGGTCCCGGGGTATCGCTGTTCCGCGAATTCGCTTACTGGGTAAGCGAATTCGCGGGAAGGGGTCGTCGGATCCGGCCGGCGGCTCCGACCCCGACCCCGGCTCCGACCCCGGCTCCGCCCGGCCACGCGGCGAGGACCGGTCGACCGTCGCGTCGGGTGGGGAGGTCCGCGGAACTCGCTTACCCGGTAAGCGAATCCGTCCGGACTCCACTCCGGGGAGCCCGCTCCCCGATGGCCTCGGATCATCGGAGGCCGTCCGAGACGTCGGAGTCACCGGGGCAGCCGGAGACACCGGGGCCGCCGGGGCCGCCGGGGACATCGGGGCCGCCGGGGACACCGGGGCCGCCGGGGGCACCGGGGCCGCCGGGGCCGCCGGGGACATCGGGGCCGCCGGGGACACCGGGGCCGCCGGGGGCACCGGGGCCGCCGGGGCCGTCGGGGACATCGGGGCCGTCGGACGGGACACGCGCGCGTGGCGGACGGAGGCGGAGGAGGACCGCCGGATCCGGGCCGAGACCGCGGAGGTGCTCGGACCGCTCCTCGCCAGGGCGGAGCTGCTCGGCTTCTACCGGATCCGGTCCGTCGCCGAGCGGTTCGGGCTGACGGTGCACGAGTACACGGTGCTCGCCGAGCTGCTGCTCGCCCGTCGGGCCATGACCGGCGCGGAGGTCGCGGAGACCGTCGGGCTCGCGACCGGAGGCACCACCCGGCTGCTCGCGCGGCTGGAGGAGCGCGACCTGATCGAACGCGAGCCGGATCCCGAGGACGGTCGCCGGCTGCTCGTCCTGGCGTCCGCCCGGGCCCACGAGATCCTCTGGGAGGACGTGACCGACACCGGCGCCCGGCGGATCGTGACCGGTGTCCCCGGGGAGTGGATCGACTGGTTCGCGCCGGTGACCGGGCGGATCCTCGACGTCGCCGTGCGCCGGTTCCAGGAGATGCGGGACCACCAGTACCGGGACCGGGTCCGACGGCGTCGGCAGCGGGCGGCAGAACGCTGAGGCGTCCGCGGCACGTCCCCGCGAGGCTCAGTCCGGGCGCGCCCACCCCGTGCTCCGCTGCACCGCCCGCTTCCAGTTGTCGTGCTCGCGGCGGCGCAGGCCGGGGTCCATCGTCGGCTCCCAGGCGGCCGCCCGGTGCCAGTTGCGGCGCAGTACCTCCGGGTCCGGCCAGTAACCGACGGCCAGGCCGGCCGCGTACGCCGCGCCGAGCGACACCGCCTCCGAACCCAGGGGACGTTCCACCGTGAGGTCCAGGACATCGGCGACGCACTGCATGAGCAGGTGGTTCGCGGTCATGCCGCCGTCGACCTTCAGGCGGGTGACGGGCAGGCCGGAGTCGGCGTTCATCGCGTCGAGCACCTCACGGGTCTGCCACGCGGTCGCCTCCAGCACCGCGCGGGCGAGGTGGCCGCGGTGGATGTAGGAGGTCAGGCCGACGATCACGCCGCGGGCGTCGGGGTACCAGTGCGGGGCGTAGAGACCGGAGAAGGCGGGGACGACATAGCAGCCGCCGTTGTCCGGGACGGTCAGTGCGAGCGTCTCGATCCGGGCCGCCGTGGAGATCATGCCCAGCGCGTCGCGGAACCACTGCACCAGCGAGCCGGTCATCGCAATCGAGCCCTCGAGCGCGTAGACCGGCCGGTCGCCGAACAGGTAGCCGACGGTCGGGATCAGGCCGGCCTCGGACCCGGCGATGCGGGAGCCGGTGTTCTTCAGCAGGAACGCACCCGTGCCGTAGGTGCACTTCGCCTCGCCGGGCGCGAAGCAGGTCTGGCCGACCAGCGCCGCCTGCTGGTCGCCGAGGGCACCGGCGACCGGCACACCGTCCAGCAGACCGGAGCACCGGCCGTAGACGCGGGCGTTCGGCACGATGGTCGGCAGCATCCCCCGCGGCACCCGCAGCGCCGAACACAGCGCGTCGGACCACTCCAGCGTGCGCAGGTCCATCAGCATCGTGCGGCTGGCGTTGGTGACGTCGGTGACGTGCACGCCGCCGTCGGGGCCGCCGGTGAGGTTCCAGATCAGCCAGGACTCCATCGTCCCGAACAGGACCTCGCCGCGTTCGGCGCCGTCGCGCGCACCCGGCACGTGGTCGAGCAGCCACTGCAGCCGCGGTCCCGCGAAGTACGTCGCCGGGCCGAGCCCGCTGACCCGGGCCCAGCGGGCGGCGTCGGCGTCAGCGGCGAGACCGGCGACGATGTCGGTGGTCCGGGTGTCCTGCCAGGTGATCGCCCGCGCGAGCGGGACCCCGGTGCGGCGGTTCCAGACGACCGTCGTCTCGCGCTGGTTCGCGATCCCGAGCGCGACCACGTTCTGCGGCCCCAGGCCGGCGCGGCGCAGCGCGGCGGGCACGACCCGGGTCACCGCGCGCCAGATCTCCGAGGCGTCGTGCTCGGCGCGGCCCGGGCTCGGGAAGTGCTGCCGGTGCTCCCGCTGGGCGACCGCGACCATCCGGCCCGAGCGGGTGAACAGCAGGCAGCGCGTCGACGTCGTCCCCTGGTCGATCGCGGCGACCACCCGCTCCCCCGGCGACAGGCCGCTCACGTCAGTCCCTCCAGCCCGTCGGCGATCTCGGCGGCCGCGGCGACGAGCTCGACGACGACCTCCGGGCGAGCGCGGCCGTCCGCGGCGAACAGCTCCTCGACCGGGGCGCCGATCCCCAGCGCCGCAACGGTCAGCCCGCCCCCGCTGCGGACCGGCACCGCGAGCCCGCCGGCGCCCGGCTCCCAGCCGCCGGCGTCGGCCGCCCAGCCGCGCCGCCGCGTCGCCGTGATCTCCCGGGTCAGCGCCGCCGGGTCGGTCACGGTCGCCCGCGTGTAGGTCTCCAGCGGCTCGACCGCCCGCACCGACGCCGGCGCGAAGGCCAGCAGGCACCGCCCCCACGCCGTCGCGTGCAACGGCTGGGTGGTGTTGGTCCGCAGCCGCTGCGGTGTGTCGTCCGGCCGGAACACGTGGTGCACCAGGTCGACCCCGGCCCCGTCGGCGGACGGCACTCCCAGGTACACCGCGCAGCCGGTGCCCGCCGCCAGCGCGTCGGCCCAGTTCATCGCCCGGGCGCGCAGGTCGTGCCGGTCCCACGGGGTGCCCAGCCGCCCCAGCCCCTCGCCCAGCAGGTAGCGGCCCGACGACGACTCCTGCGCCACCAGCCCCTCCTCGCGCAGGGTGCGCAGCAGCCCGTGCGCGGTCGGGCGCGGCAGGTCCAGGGCCGCCGCCAGCTCGGCCAGCGCCAGCGGGCGCCCCGCACCGCCGAGCAGCCGCAGCAGCGCCGCCGCCCGCTCCACCGACTGGATCGCCCGTGCCACGCAGCGATCGTAGGCCGTCCGGACGCTCCGCGGACTGGATCATGGACCGATCGACCCGCAACGTTCGGCATCGTCGAACGATCCTCGTTGCCCACGACCGCGAGCACTCCTAGCGTCCCACGTCACACAGCGGGGCCGCCCGGTCCCGTGAGGGGGACTCACCAGGAGGGGGTTCGATGACGAGCTCCGAGAACACCGCGGCCGATCCCGCACCCGCGGAACGGACCGCACGGGCGACCCCGTCGGCCGCCCCGAAGGCGCCGTCGCTGATCGGCGAGCTGAGCGCCGAGTTCGCCGGGACGATGATCCTGATCCTGTTCGGCGTCGGCGTCGTCGCGCAGGTCGTCACCACGCCCGACGGCTCGAAGGGCGCCTACGACTCGATCGCCTGGGCCTGGGGCTTCGGCGTGATGCTGGGTGTCTACGTGGCGGGCCGGATCTCCGGCGCCCACCTGAACCCGGCCGTCACGCTGGCCTTCGCCGTCTACGAGGGCTTCCCGTGGCGGAAGGTCGCGCCGTTCGTGCTGGCCCAGACCCTCGGCGCGTTCGTCGCCGCGCTGATCGTCCGGTTCGTCTACGCCGACTTCATCCGCTCGGTCGACCCGAACCTGACCGACACCCAGGGCATCTTCTCGACCTCCCCGGGCGACCCGACGACGATCACGACGGCGTTCTTCGACCAGGTCGTCGGCACCGCGATCCTGGTGTTCGTGATCTTCGCGCTGGTCCACCCGCGCAACAAGGGCCCGCTGTCCAACATGGCGCCGTTCATGATCGGCATCCTGGTCGTGGGCATCGGGATGGCCTGGGGCGCGAACGCCGGTTACGCCATCAACCCGGCCCGCGACTTCGGCCCGCGCCTGGCATCGTGGATCACCGGGTACGAGACCGCGTGGGTCACCGGCGACGGCACGCCGTACTGGTGGCTGCCGATCGTCGCGCCGCTGATCGGCGCCCTCGTCGGCGGCGGCCTGTTCAAGCTGCTGATCGACCGCTACATCCCCGCCGAGGACGCACCGCAGGAGGTCGGGCGGGCCTGACCCGGCCGAACGCCGTCCCCACCGCACCCACGCCCCGATCCCCGCAAGAAGGAGAGCTCAATGGCCGAGTTCGTCGGCGCCGTCGACCAGGGCACCACCTCCAGCCGCTTCATGATCTTCGACCACAGCGGCAACGAGGTGGGTCGCCACCAGCTGGAGCACGAGCAGATCCTGCCGCAGGCCGGCTGGGTCGAGCACGACCCGATCGAGATCATCGAGCGCACCAACACCTGCCTGCAGCAGGCACTCACCAAGACCGGGCTGTCCGCGTCCGACCTGGTCGCGCTGGGCATCACCAACCAGCGGGAGACCACCGTCGTGTGGAATCGGCGCACCGGGCGCCCGTACTACAACGCGATCGTCTGGCAGGACACCCGCACCGACCGGATCGCGACCGCGCTCGACCGCGACGGCCGCGGCGACGTCATCCGCCGCAAGGCGGGCCTCCCGCCCGCCACGTACTTCTCCGGCGGCAAGATCCAGTGGATCCTGGAGAACGTCGACGGCGTCCGCGAGGCCGCGGAGAACGGCGACGCGGTCTTCGGCAACACCGACACCTGGGTCATCTGGAACCTCACCGGCGGCACCCACGGCGGGCTGCACGTCACCGACGTGACCAACGCCAGCCGCACCATGCTGATGGACCTCGAGACCCTCGACTGGGACGACGAGCTGCTCGGCTTCTTCGGCATCCCGCGGCAGATGCTGCCGGAGATCAAGCCGTCGTCGTCGGCGACCGCGTTCGGGACGACCCTCGGAGGGGGCCCGCTCGGTGGCGAGGTCCCCATCACCGGTGACCTGGGCGACCAGCAGGCCGCGACCGTCGGCCAGGTCTGCTTCGCCCCCGGCGAGGCCAAGAACACCTACGGCACCGGCAACTTCATGCTGCTGAACACCGGCACCGAGCTGGTCCGCTCGGAGTCCGGGCTGCTCACCACGATGTGCTACCAGTTCGAGGGCGAGCGTCCGGTCTACGCGCTGGAGGGCTCCATCGCGGTCACCGGCTCGGCCGTGCAGTGGCTGCGCGACCAGCTCGGCATCATCTCCGGCGCCTCGCAGTCGGAGTCGCTGGCCCGCCAGGTCGAGGACAACGGCGGCGTGTACTTCGTCCCGGCGTTCTCCGGCCTGTTCGCGCCGTACTGGCGTTCCGACGCCCGCGGCGCGATCGTCGGCCTGTCCCGGTTCAACACCAACGCGCACCTGGCGCGGGCCACGCTGGAGGCGATCTGCTACCAGTCCCGCGACGTCAGCGACGCCATGACCAAGGACTCCGGGGTGACCCTGGAGACGCTGAAGGTCGACGGCGGCGTCACCCAGAACGAGCTGTGCATGCAGATCCAGGCCGACGTGCTGGGTGTTCCGGTCTCGCGGCCCGTCGTCGCCGAGACCACCGCGCTCGGTGCGGCCTACGCGGCCGGGCTGGCCGTCGGGTTCTGGAAGAACACCGACGAGCTGCGGGAGAACTGGAACGAGGCCCGGCGCTGGGAGCCGACCTGGTCGCAGGAGCAGCGCGACGAGGGCTACGGCCGGTGGAAGAAGGCCGTCGAGCGGACCCTGGACTGGGTCGACGTCGAGTAGGACCACCCGCCCGGTGTCGCCCTCACCACACGTGGGGGCGACACCGGGCACACCCGCGATCGGACGGGTGTTCAGCGGGTAGTCCCCCGGCGGGACAGCACGAGCACGAACCACTCAGGAAGGTCTGATCATGAAATCGGTGGCGCTCTCCCCGGAGGCCCGTACCACGGCGCTGCAGGCGATGGGCGACCGCGAACTGGACGTGCTGGTCGTCGGCGGTGGCGTCGTCGGCGCCGGTGCCGCCCTCGACGCGGCCACCCGTGGTCTGACGACCGGCCTGGTCGAGGCCCGCGACTTCGCGTCCGGCACGTCGAGCCGTTCCTCCAAGCTCATCCACGGCGGCCTGCGCTACCTGGAGATGCTCGACTTCCGCCTGGTGGCCGAGGCACTCCAGGAGCGGGGCCTGCTGATCCAGACCCTCGCGCCGCACCTGGTCCGCCCGGTGCCGTTCGTCTACCCGCTCAAGCACCACGTGTGGGAGCGCTTCTACGCCGGTGCCGGCGTCGCGCTCTACGACTCGCTCGGGCTGCTGTCCGGCCGCGCCCGCGGCCTGCCGCACCACCGGCACCTCACCCGTCGCGGCGCCCGCAAGGTCGTGCCGTCGCTGCGCAAGGACGCCCTGGTCGGGGCCCTGGAGTACTACGACGCCCAGGTCGACGACGCCCGCCACACCATGGAGATCGCCCGCACCGCGGCCGCCTACGGCGCGCACGTGGCGACCCGCGCCCGCGTCGTCGGACTGCTGAAGGACTCCGGCCGCGTGATCGGCGCGACCGTGCAGGACCTGGAGTCCGGGGACCGGTTCGACGTCCGCGCCAAGGAGGTCATCAACGCCACCGGGGTGTGGACCGACGACACCCAGGGCCTCGCCGGCGAGCGCGGCCAGTTCAAGGTGCGCGCGTCCAAGGGCATCCACCTGGTCGTCCCCCGCGACCGGATCCGCGGCGACGCCGGGCTGATCCTGCGCACCGAGAAGTCGGTGCTGTTCGTCATCCCGTGGGGCCGGCACTGGATCATCGGCACCACCGACACCGACTGGGACCTGGACAAGGCGCACCCGGCGGCGAGCGCGGCCGACATCGAGTACCTGCTCGCGCACGTCAACGAGGTGCTCGAGCAGCCGCTGACCCACGAGGACGTCGAGGGCGTCTACGCCGGTCTGCGCCCGCTGCTGCACGGCGAGTCCGAGGCGACCTCGAAGCTGTCCCGCGAGCACGCCGTCGCCACGCCGGTGCCCGGTCTGGTCGTCGTGGCCGGGGGCAAGTACACGACCTACCGCGTGATGGCCAAGGACGCCGTCGACGCCGCCGTGCACTCGCTCGACGCGAAGGTGCCCGCCTCCTGCACCGAGAAGGTCCCGCTGCTCGGCGCCGAGGGCTTCACGGCGCTGCGCAACTCGACCCACCAGCTCGCCGCGCGCAGCGGGCTGCACCCGGTGCGGATCGAGCACCTGCTCGGCCGGTACGGCTCGCTGATCGACGAGGTCCTCGATCTGCTGATCGCCGACCCGACCCTGGCCGAGCCGCTCACCGGCGCCGAGGACTACCTGCGGGCCGAGGTCGTCTACGGCGCCTCGCACGAGGGGGCGCGGCACCTGGAGGACATCCTCGCCCGCCGCACCCGGATCTCGATCGAGACCTTCGACCGGGGCGTGGGTGCCGCCGAGGAGACCGCGATCCTGGTCGCCCCGGTGCTGGGCTGGAGCGACGAGCAGATCGCCCGCGAGGTCGACCACTACGTCAAGCGGGTCGAGGCCGAGCGGGAGAGCCAGAAGATGCCCGACGACGCCACCGCCGACGCCGCCCGCCTCGGCGCGCCGGACGTGGTGCCGGTCAGCGGCTGAGCGCCGCCGCCATCCCGTGAGCGAACCCGAGCGGACCCCGGACGGGCGGTACATCGTCGTCCGGGGCCGCCGGTGGCGCGCCACCGACCCGACGATCCCCGACGACGTGCGGTCCGCGCTGCAGCAGCACCTCGGGAACGCCCGCGCCGAGGTCGGGGCCGGCAGGCGGACCGGCGACGACGAGCGCGTCGCCGCCGCCCGGACACGGGTGTCCGCGGCCAAGCACGGCCTCGGCGAGCGCGGCACCCCCTGGTGGGAGCTGGACGACGACGCCCGCCGGGAGCGCTGGGAGACCGCGCTGCACGACCTCGGCGACCGCCCCGCCGGCAGTTCCTGATCGAGGACCGGATCCGTCCGCGATCGGTCCTATCGTCGTTCCCGTCGGACCGGGACGGCCCCGGTCCGCGGACCCCGAGAGGCGGCCCCGGAGATGAACGCCACCGACGAGAAGCAGGCCCTGACCGGCGAGCGTGCCGAGCTGATCGCCACCCTGGAGCGGCACCGCGGCTTCCTGCTGCAGACCGCCGACGGGCTGACCGAGGAGCAGGCGCGCACCCGCAGCACGGTGAGTGCGCTGACGATCGCCTCGCTGCTCAAGCACGTCGCGGACACCGAGGAGCAGTGGTTCCGCTTCGCCGTCGAGGGTGCCGCCGCGTTCGGTGACGTCGAGGTCTACAACGACTCCGTCGACTGGGACGCCGTCGACGCCGAGGCCGGCGCGAACGGCGGTGACTGGTCCGCCTCCGGCGAGGAGTGGGTGGACACCCGGTTCGTCCTGGCCGACCACGAGACCCTGGAGTACCTGCGGGCCCGGGTCGAGCAGGTCGCCGCGCGCACCGAGGAGGTGCTGCGGACCGCGGACCTGGACTCCTCGCACGCCCTGCCGGTCGCGCCGTGGTTCGAGCCGAACACGTCCTGGTCGGTCCGCCGGGTCGCGATCCACGTGCTCGCCGAGACCAGCCAGCACGCCGGGCACGCCGACGTCATCCGCGAGGCGATCGACGGCGCGCGGACGATGGGCTGAGCCGGGCGAACGGCGCCGCACGGATCCCGGGCGGGTTCGACGCGGTCGTGCCGACCCGCCCGCCACCGGTTCCGCGGCGACCGCCACGGGCCACACGGTCGCCGCCCGGGGCGGCCCCGGACGGCCGCGGGGCCGGGGTTACGTTGCGGCGGTGGCGGACCAGGTGAGCATCGCAGACATCGAGACGGCGGCGGAGCGGATCGCCGGGGGCGTGGTGCGCACCCCGACCGTCCCCTCCCCCGGGCTGTCCGCGGCCCTCGGCGCGCCCGTGCTGCTCAAGCTGGAGCACCTGCAGCGGGCCGGGTCGTTCAAGCCGCGCGGGGTGCTGGCCAAGCTCGCGTCGCTGACCGGCGCCGAGCGCGCCGCGGGCGTCGTCGCGGTGTCGGGCGGCAACCACGGGCTCGCCGTCGCCGAGGTCGCGGGCGCCGCGGGGGTGGACGCGGTCGTCGTCATGCCGCGCACCGCGCCGGCCCGGTCGGTCGCCGCGGCCCGCGCCGCCGGTGCCGAGGTACGGCTCACCTCCGACATCGCGGCCGCGTTCGCGCAGGCCGGGGACCTGCAGCGGGCCGGGCGGACGCTGGTGCACCCGTTCGACGACCCGGTGATCGTCGCCGCGCAGGGCACCGTGGGGCTGGAGCTGGCCCGCGACGCCGTCGCTCTCGGCGAGCCGCCGACCGACGTGCTGGTCTCCATCGGCGGCGGGGCGCTGATCTCCGGGGTCGCCACCGCGGTCCACGCGCTGCTGCCCGGCACCCGGGTGTGGGGTGTGGAGACCGTCGGCGCCGAGGCGATGTCCGCCGCCCTGGCCGCGGGCGGCCCGACGCCCGTCACGATCTCGTCGGCGATCACCACGTTGTCCGCGCCGTCGGCGTCGCAGCTGACCTACGACCACGTCCGTGCCCTGGTGCACGAGGTCCTCGTCGTCGACGACGCCGAGGCCTGCCGCGGCACCCTCACCCTCGCCGAGCACGCCGGGATCTGGGCCGAGCCGGCCGCGGGCTGCCTGGTCCCGGCCGCCCGCCGGATCGTGCAGCGGCACCCGGACGCCCGGCTCGCCCTGGTGGTCTGCGGCGCCAACGCCGACGTCGCCGACGTGGTCCGCGCCGCGGCGCAGCCGTGATCACCGGTTGTGGCGCGCGGCGTCCGCGAGGCGGGCGTGATGCTCCGCAACCGGTGCTCGCCGCGGGATGACCGTGTGCGGCCGGGGCGTTGGCCCGGGTGTGGAGCGGACCGGGGTCGTGGTGATCGGCGCGGGCCAGGCGGGCCTGTCGGCGGCGGCCGGGCTGCGGCGCGGCGGGCTGGAGCCGGGCCCCGGTTTCGTCGTGCTCGACGGCGAGGACGGCCCCGGCGGGGCGTGGCGGCACCGCTGGCCGACGCTGCGGATGCGCACGGTGAACGGCATCCACGACGTCGCCGGGGTCCGCTCCGGGTTCGACGACCCCGGAGCCGACCCGGACCTCCCCGCGCGCGACGCCGTCCCGGCCTACTTCGGGCGCATCGAACGCGAGCTGGACCTGCGGGTCGTGCGCCCGGTGCACGTCCACCGGGTCTCCGACACCGGCGGGTCGCCGGACGCCGACGCCGGCGGGCCGCCGGCCGTCGACACCGGCGGGTCGCTGACCGTCGACACCGACCGCGGCACCTGGGTCGCCGACCACCTGATCAACGCCACCGGTACCTGGACCCGCCCGTTCGTCCCCGCCTACCCGGGCCTCGCGACGTTCCGCGGCACGAGCCTGCACGCCCGTGGGTACCCGGGTCCCGAGGCCATGGCCGGCCGGCGGGTCGTCGTGGTCGGCGGCGGGATCACCGCGGTGCAGCTGCTGCTGGAGATCGCCCCGTACGCCGCCGCGACGACCTGGGTCACCCGCCGGGAGCCCGAGTGGCACAGCACGCCGTTCGGGCCCGAGCAGGGGCGCGCCGCCGTCGCCCGGGTCGAGGAGCGGGTCCGGGCCGGGCTGCCGCCGCGCAGCGTCGTCGGCGTGACCGGGCTGGGGCTCACGCCCGGGGTGCGGGCCGGGATCGCGAGCGGGGTGCTGGCGCGCAGGCCGATGTTCACCCGGGTCGTGCCGGACGGGGTGGAGTGGTCCGACGGCACCCGCGCGCCCGCGGACGTGCTGCTGTGGGCGACCGGCTGGCGGCCCGCGCTGGGCCACCTCGCCCCGCTGCGGCTGCGCGGACCGGGCGGCGGGATCGTGATGGGCGGGCCGCGCGACACCGGCGTCGTCGCCGACCCGCGGGTGCACCTGGTCGGCTACGGCCCCTCGGCGAGCACGATCGGCGCCGACCGGGCCGGCCGCGCCGCGGCGCGCGCGGTCCTGGAGCGGCTACCGGTCGCGGCCGGCGCCTGAGTCGGCGGCCTCCCGGCCGAGCAGCCGGTACTCGCGGATCACCATCACGATGATCGCGAGGTCGAGCGCGGCGAGGAACGGCAGCACGACGGAGTGCGTGTGCCAGGCGTGGACCAGCTCGTACACGACGAACACCGCCAGGATCACCACCGCGGGCGGGTAGGCGGGTCGCCAGCGGGTCAGCAGCGCCGCGACCAGGCCGAGCTTGAGCACGCCGTGCAGCCCGAGGTAGACGATGACGAAGGTGCGGTCCCCGCCGGCGAAGCGGTCGACGCCCTCGGTCAGGTGCCGGGCCAGGGTGCCGTTCGGCGGACCGATCAGGTCGCGGGCGAGGATCTGCGCGACGACCCGGTGCAGCCAGTCCCCCGACACCAGCACCAGCGCGACGGCGCCCAGCAGCTCCGCCGCCCCGTCGATGCCCTTCACGACCAGGGCGACGCGGAACAGCTGCTCGGTCCGGCGGGCCGAGGTCGTCGTCGCCGTCGGTCCGGCGGTCACCGGGTGATCCCGGTGTGGCCGAGGGAGTAGCGGCCGGGCTGCGGCCACACGCACAGCCCGTGCGGGCCGTCACCGACCGGGATCCGCCGGATCAGGTGCCCGTCGTCGGTGGAGAGCACGTACACCTCCCGGTCGTCGCGCCCGGACAACCACAGGGTCCGGCCGTCGGCCGAGACGTTACCCATGTCGGGACTCGCCTTCCCGGGGATCCGCCAGAGCGCCTCCGTCACCGCGAGCAGGGCTGCGGCGGCCGCCGCGCGCAGCACCTCGCGCCGGGTCCTCCCGGCGGACGGCTCCACCCCTCGCCACCTCACGCCGCGGACTGTAGACCCCGTCCGACCTGGGAATTCCTTTACCCGAGGGAGGATCGGGACGGACCGGACGAGCCGGGCGAGACCGTGGCGCGAACACGCACCGGAGAGCTACAGTTATTAGCGATGCTCAACAACTCGGGACCGGCCGACCGGTACAAGTGGGTCGCACTGTCGAACACCACGATGGGCGTGCTGATCGTGACGATCAACATGTCGATCCTGCTGATCGCGCTGCCGGACATCTTCCGCGGCATCGGGATCGACCCGCTGGCGCCGGACAACATCGACTACCTTCTGTGGCTGATCATGGGGTACCTGGTCGTCACGGCGGTGCTGGTGGTCAGCTTCGGCCGGCTCGGCGACATGTACGGCCGCACCCGGATGTACAACCTGGGCTTCGCCGTCTTCACGGTGTTCTCGGTGCTGCTGGCCGCCACCTGGATGCAGGGCGACGCCGGCGCGGTCTGGCTGATCACGATGCGGGTGCTGCAGGGTGTCGGCGGGGCGCTGCTGCTCGCCAACTCCACCGCGATCCTGACCGACGCCTTCCCGGTGCACCAGCGTGGCCTCGCGCTCGGGATCAACTCCGTCGCGGCGATCGCCGGCTCGTTCCTCGGACTGGTCGTCGGCGGGGTGCTCGCCCCGGTGAACTGGCACCTGGTGTTCCTGGTGTCGGTCCCGGTCGGGGTGTTCGGCACGATCTGGGCCTACGCCCGGCTCCGCGACACCGGCGCCCGCCGCGCGGCGCGGATCGACTGGTGGGGCAACCTGACGTTCGCGGTCGGGCTCGTCGCCGTCCTGATGGGCATCACCTACGGCATCCAGCCCTACGGCGACGACGTCATGGGCTGGACCAGCCCCCTCGTCCTCGGCCTGATCCTCGGCGGGATCGCGGTGCT
The DNA here is from genome assembly GCF_056341085.1 of Pseudonocardia sp. 2-7. Taxonomy (NCBI): domain Bacteria; kingdom Bacillati; phylum Actinomycetota; class Actinomycetes; order Pseudonocardiales; family Pseudonocardiaceae; genus Pseudonocardia; species Pseudonocardia sp. 2-7. The sequence continues at coordinate 1,322,927 of NZ_CP094507.1, read as the reverse complement.
GGCGTTGTTCACCTGGATCGAGCGCCGGGTGCCCGAGCCGATGTTCCACGTCTCGCTGTTCTCGATCCGCGCGTTCACCGCGGGCAACATCGCGAGCCTGCTGGCCGCGCTCGGCCGCGGCGGGCTGCAGTTCATCCTGATCATCTGGCTGCAGGGCATCTGGCTGCCCGAGCACGGCTTCCCGTTCGAGACGACGCCGCTGTGGGCCGGCATCTACATGGTCCCGCTGACGATCGGGTTCCTCGTCGCCGGGCCGGTGTCGGGCATCCTGTCCGACCGCTACGGCGCCCGCGCCTTCGCCACCGTCGGGATGCTCGGTGCGGCCGCGACGTTCCTCGCGCTGCTGGCGCTGCCGGTGGACTTCGACTACCGGGCGTTCGCGCTGCTGCTGGCGCTCAACGGCCTGGCGATGGGCCTGTTCAGCTCCCCGAACCGGGCGGCGATCATGAACTCGCTGCCCGCGCACCAGCGTGGCGCCGGGGCCGGCATGACCTCGACCTTCCAGAACGCGGCGACGGTGCTGTCGATCGGGGTGTTCTTCTCGCTGCTCATCGCGGGCCTGTCGACGACGCTGCCCACGTCGCTGCACGACGGGCTCATGGCCCAGGGCGTGCCGGAGCTCGCGGCGGACCGGGTCGCGGCGCTGCCGCCGGTCGGGATCCTGTTCGCGGCGCTGCTGGGCTACAACCCGATCGCGACGTTGCTCGGCCCGCAGGTCCTCGGCGCGCTGGCGCCCGCACAGTCGGCGTACCTGACCGGACGGGAGTTCTTCCCGCAGCTGATCTCCGGCCCGTTCGCCGACGGGCTGACCTTCGCGCTCGGGTTCGCCGCCGTCGCCTGCCTGGTCGCCGCGGTGGCGAGCGCACTGCGCGGCGGGAAGTACCACCACGTCGACGGGCCCGTGGCGACCGACGGCGACGCGTCCGGCGCGGCGCGGCCGGCGGCCACCCGCGGCTGAGGGCCCGCCCGGCACACCGCGGCCCCGGCCCCGGCCCCATGGTGCCGGGGCCGGGCCGGGGTGTCACGGCGCGGGGGGTCAGTCCGCGGCGACCTCGCTGCCGTCCTGGCTCCAGCGGGTGTGGAACTTGCCGTCGGCGTCGGTGCGCGCGTAGGTGTGCGCGCCGAAGTAGTCGCGCAGCCCCTGGATGAGGTTGGCCGGGCCGCGCTCGCGACGGTAGCCGTCGTAGTAGGACAGGCTGGAGGAGAACGCGGGGATCGCCACGCCCTGCTCGGTCGCGGTCACCACGACCCGGCGCCACGCGTCCTGTGCGTTCGCGACGGCCTCGGTGAAGTACGGGACCATCAGCAGGTTGTCCAGGTCCGGGTGGGACTCGTAGGCCTCGGTGATCCGGTTGAGGAACTGGGCGCGGATGATGCAGCCACCGCGCCAGATCCGGGCCATCGCGCCGAGGTCGAGGTCCCAGTCGTTGGCCTGCGAGGCGGCGCGCATCTGCGCGAAGCCCTGGGCGTAGGCGACGACCTTGGACGCGTAGAGGGCCTGGCGGATGTCCTCGACGAGCTCGTCGCGGTTCTTCCCCGAGCCCGGGGTCGGGCCGCCCAGCGTGGTCGAGGCCTCCCGGCGCTCGTCGCGCAGGTTGGACAGCGTGCGGGCGAACACGGCCTCGGTGATGCCGGTCAGCGGGACGCCGAGGTCGAGCGCGTCGATGGCCGTCCAGCGGCCGGTGCCCTTCTGCTCGGCCTGGTCGACGATGACGTCGACGAGCGGCTTCCCGGTCTTCTCATCGGTCTTGGCCAGCACGATGCCGGTGATCTCGATGAGGAAGGACTCGAGGTCGCCCGAGTTCCACTCCTCGAAGATCGTCCCGATCTCCGGCGCGGACAGCCCGGCGACGTGCGTGAGCAGGTCGTAGGCCTCGGCGATGAGCTGGATGTCGGCGTACTCGATGCCGTTGTGCACCATCTTCACGTAGTGCCCGGCGCCGCCGGGGCCGACGTGGGTGCAGCACGGGGTGCCGTCGACGTTCGCGGCGATCGCGGTGAGGATCTCCTCGACCTCGCCGTAGGCCTCCTGCGGTCCGCCGGGCATGATGCTCGGCCCGTTGAGTGCGCCCTCCTCGCCGCCGGACACGCCGATCCCCATGAACCGCAGGCCCCGCTCCTCGCAGTACGCGGCGCGACGGTCGGTGTCGGGGAAGTGCGAGTTGCCGGCGTCGATGATGATGTCGCCGGAGTCGAGCAGCGGGGCCAGCTCGTCGATGACGGCGTCGACCGGCTTGCCCGCCTTCACCATGACGACGATCTTGCGCGGGGTCTCCAGCGCGTCGACGAACTCCTGCAGCGACTCGGTGCCGGTGAAGGCACCCTCGTCGCCGTAGTCCTTCATGAACTCGGTCGTCTTCGAGGTGGTGCGGTTGTGCACCGCCACCGGGAAGCCACGGCGGGCCATGTTGCGGGCGAGGTTCGCCCCCATCACCGCCAGCCCGGTGACCCCGATCCGGCTCTTCTCCGCCATCAGTGCTTCCTCCGTGTCGTTCCGACGCCGCTGTACCCGCCCCATCCTGGCCCGCGGCCCCCGGCGGCGCAGCGAGGAGCGCGTGTCCCCTCGGTCACCCCGCGAGGAAGTCGGCGAGCAGGGCGCTCGCGGTCTCCGGCGCCTCCTCCGGGATCCAGTGCCCGCAGCCCTCGACGCGCTCGAAGCGGAAGTCGTCGACGTACGCCGAGGAGCCCCGCATCTGCCCCTCGGTGAGCGCGAGGTCGCCGTCGCTCCACACCCCCATCGTCGGCACCGTGATCCGCGGGGGCTGGGGGATCGTGGTGGGCACGAACGTCGCCGGGTCGATGTTGGCGCGGTACCAGTTCAACGACGCCGTCAGGGCGCCCGGCCGGGACAGGTCGGCGAGCTGGCGGGCGGCCATCGGGTGTCCCTCGGGCAGCGTCGCGTGCAGCCAGCCGCGCAGGAACTGCCAGTCGTCGGCCGGCATCACCTGCTCGGCGACGCCGGGGAACTGGAACCAGAGCATGTACCAGGACATCGCCTTCTGCCGGAACCCCGCGGTGGCGAACGCGGCGGGATGCCCGACGGAGAACGCGGCGTAGCGGGTCACCCGCGGCGAGGCGAGGGTGAGGGCCCAGCCGAGGGAGGCGCCCCAGTCGTGCCCGGCGAGGGCGAACCGGTCGATGCCGAGCGCGTCCGCGACGCCGAGGACGTCGGCGGCCAGGGCCCGCATCCGGTAGTGCTCGACCTCGGCGGGCCGGTCGGAGTCCCCGAAGCCGCGCAGGTCCGGGACGACGACCCGGTACCCGGCCCCGGCGAGCGCGGTGGCCTGGTGGGTCCACAGGCTCGCGCGGTCCGGCCAGCCGTGCAGCAGCAGGACGGGGTCGCCGTCGCCGCCGGTGTCGTGCACGGACAGGGCGATCTCGGGCAGGGTCGTGCCGGGGACGGTGATCCGCTGCGGGGCCGGGAGGGTCATGGGCCGACCGTATCCCCGGTTCCCGCCCGCTGGGACGCCGCGCACGGCGGGACCGCCGTCGGGGTGACACTGGCCCGATGGTCCGCCTCTCCCCCGACACGGACCGGGACGGCCGGGCCGTGCCGGTGGGCGTGATCGGCCTGATCGGCGGCGTGGTCGGCGGGCTGATCGGCGGCGGCAGCGGAGTGCTGTTCGTGCCCGCGCTCGACCGGTTCACCGCGATGTCGCGGGCCCGGATCCACGGCTCGTCGACGATCGCGAACATCGGGGTCTGCGTCGCCGGTGCGGTCGCCTACGCGCTCGGCGGCGGTTCGCTGGACCTGCGGACCGGCGCCGGGCTGATCGTCGGTGGCACGGTCGGCGGGTGGATCGGGCCGAAGCTGCTGGCGCGCGCGTCGGAGACGCTGCTGCGGGTGCTGCTGGTGGCCGTACTGGTGCTGACGGCGGCGAAGCTGCTCGTCGACGCGCTGGGCGTGCCGCTGCTCGGCGGGGCGGTGGTGCCGGCGTCGCTGGTCGCCGATCCCTGGTTCCTGTACCCGACGGCGACGGTGGTCGGCCTGGTCATCGGCGCCTGGGCGGGTGCGATGGGACTCGGTGGCGGGCTGCTCGCGGTGCCGGCGATGGTGCTGCTGTTCGGCACGGACCTGCACGTCGCGGCCGGGACGTCGCTGCTGATGTTCATCCCGAGCTCGATCGTCGGGACGGTCGTGCACCTGCGGCAGGGCACCGCGTCCGGGAGGTGGGGCACGGTGCTGGCGCTGACCGCCGCACCGGGCACGGTGGCGGGCGCGTTCCTCGGCCTGGCGCTCGACGCGGTCGTACTGGGGCTGGTGTTCGGCACGTTCGCGACGGCGATGGCGCTGCGCGAGACGGTCGGACTCGTCCGCCGACGAGGGAGATGAGTGCGCAGGAGGCCGGGATCGCGCTACCCTGTGGGGTGCGCGCAGAACACGAGGACGTAACCGTACAGTCTCAGCATAACACGGATGGCAAGGCCCCGGCGACCACCCACTCCTCCTACGAGGCGGAGCTGACCCGCGAGACCCGGCACCTCCGCGGGCTGCACGCCCTGCTCGACGACGAGCTCGCCGCGGCGGGCGCGCAGGCCCGGGGCGCCGCAGCCGAGCGCGCCGGGGAGCAGCTCAGCGCGCGCTGGGAACGCGACGTGTCGGTGCACCGCGCCTCGGAGCGGGTGCGCACCCTCACCGCGGCCCGCGCGGGACTGTGCTTCGGGCGTCTCGACCACGTCGACGGGGCCGCCCCGACCCGGGTCGGCCGGATCGGGCTGACGGACCCGGCCGACGGCGAGAGCGCGCTGGTCGACTGGCGGGCCCCGGCCGCGCAGCCGTTCTACTGCGCCACCCCGGTCACCCCGCTCGGGGTGACCCGGCGCCGGCACTACACCGTCGCCGGCACCGCCCCGCACGAGCGGGTCGCCGGCTTCCACGACGACCTCCTCGACGGCGACGGGCCCGGCACCGGGACCGTGTCGGCGTCGGACCCCGCGCTCCTCGCCGCCCTCACCGCGCCGCGCGGGACCCGCATGCGCGACATCGTCACGACGATCCAGTCCGAGCAGGACGAGATCATCCGGCTGCCGCTGTCGGGCACCGTCGTGATCGAGGGCGGCCCCGGGACCGGCAAGACCGCCGTCGCGCTGCACCGGATCGCCTACCTGCTCTACACGCACCGTGACCGGCTCGCCCGCAGCGGCGTGCTGGTCGTCGGGCCGAGTGCGGGGTTCGTGCACTACGTCGGCGGTGTGCTGCCCGCGCTCGGCGAGTCCGCGGTCGTGTTCACCACCCCGGGACGCCTCGCGCACGGCGTCGTCGCCGACGCGACCGACCCGCCGGGGACGGCGCGGCTCAAGGGCGACCTCGCGATGGTCGACGTGCTGCGCCGCGCCGTCGGCGACCGCCAGGAGCTGCCCGGGGCACCGGTCGCGATCGGGATGGACGACGTCACCGTCGAGATCGACGCGACGCTGGCCGCCGAGGCGCGCCGGCGGGCCCGCGCCGCCGGGCAGCCGCACAACACCGCCCGCGCCACGTTCCGCGACATCCTCGGGCGGCTGCTCGTCGACCAGGGGCTGGAGCGGCTCGAGGTCGGTCTGGAGGACCCGCCGGAGCTCGCGGAGCTGCTGGCCGGGCTGGACATCCCGGAGATCGAGCCCGCCGGGGCGGCCGAGGTGTCGGCCGAGATGCGGGCCGAGCTGCGCGACGCGCTGCGCACCGACCCCCGGTTCCACGCGGCCGTCGAGCAGCTGTGGCCGGTGCTGACCCCGCAGCGGGCCCTGGCCGAGCTGTACGCCGACCCGGACCGGCTGGCCGCCGCGGGCGCTCCGGAGTCGCTGCGGCGGGAACCGGGCACGCCGTGGACCGTGGCCGACGCGCCCCTGCTCGACGAGCTCGCCGAGCTCCTCGGCCCGGTCCCGGACGGGACACCCGCCGCGGCACCGGAGCCGGACAGCGCCTACGCCGCCGAGGTGCTGACCGTGCTGGAGTCCGCGGACCGGTCGCTCGCCGGGGAGGACCCGGACGAGCTGCGGCCCACCGACTTCGTGACCGCGGACATGCTCGCGCAGCGGCACGTCGCCGGGGTGCCGCTGACCGTGGCCGAGCGCGCGGCGTCGGACCGGGACTGGCGCTACGGGCACCTCGTCGTCGACGAGGCGCAGGAGCTGTCCGCGATGGACTGGCACGTGCTGCTGCGGCGCTGCCCTGCGCGGTCGATCACCGCGGTCGGCGACCTCGCCCAGCGCAGCGCCCCGGCCGGCGCCCGGGCCTGGGCCGACGTGCTCGCCCCGCACCTGGCCGGACGCTGGACGCACCGCACGCTGACGGTGAACTACCGGACGCCGTCGGAGATCATGGACGCCGCCGCGCGGGTGCTGGCGACCTACGCCCCGGACCGTCGCCCGCCGGAGTCGGTGCGCAGCACCGGTGAGCAGCCGTGGACCCGCACGGTCCCGGCCGGGGAGCTCCGCGCCGCGGTCCGCGCCGCCGTCGACGACGAGCGGGCCCGCACCGCCGACGGGACGGTCACCGTCATCGCCCCGCCCGGCACCGACCTGGGGTCACCCGGCGTGCCGGTGCACACCCCGGTGTCGTCGAAGGGCCTGGAGTTCGACGCCGTCGTGATCGTCGACCCGGAGCGGATCCGGGCGGCCGACCCGGCGGACCTCTACGTCGCGATGACCCGCGCGACGCAGCGGCTCGGGCTCCTGGATGTGACCGGCTAGAACGCCGGCCAGGGGATGGCCGGGCCGTAGCCGTCCGGGCCGGGGAAGCGCGGCTCGGCGAGCAGGTGGTCGATCCGGGAGCGCAGCGCCGCGACCTCGCGGCGGGTGACGTGCTCGCCGAGGACGTCGGCGAACTCGCCCGCCAGCCGGGCGCGCAGCTCCTTGAGGACGGCCGTCTGCTCCTCGCCGAGCTCGTCCCCGACCCAGCCCCACAGGACGGTGCGCAGCTTCGGCTCGGTGTGCAGGGTCAGGCCGTGGTCCACGCCGTAGACGTCGCCGTCCCCGGCGAGGATCACGTGCCCGCCCTTGCGGTCGGCGTTGTTGACGACGACGTCGAACAGCGCCATGTCCCGCAGCTGCGGGTGGTCGGCGTGGACCAGCACCACCGGGTCCCCCGCGCCGTCCCGGGCACGGAGCACCGGCAGCCAGCCGCCGGGGATCTCGTGCGGCTCGCACAGCTCGACCAGCGACTCGGTGGCGAGCTGGACGGTCTCCTCGGTGATGTCGCCGTCCAGCTCGTCGCCCGCGCCGTCGGCGGGCGGCTCGGACAGGGCGCTCTCGTCACCCGAGGAGACCCAGGCCTGCACCATGCCGGTCCCGAACGGGGCCTGGTCGCGCAGCACCGTGGGCGGGACGACGTCGAGCCCGGAGATCTGGGAGACGAGGAAGGCACCGACCTCGCGCCCGGCGAGGGTGCCGTCCGGGAAGTCCCACAGCGGGCGCTCCCCGCGCACCGGCTTGTACACGCAGCGCAGCTCGACGCCGTCGAGGGAGACGGTGCCGAACAGGGTGGCGTTGGAGGCGTCGACCATCCGGCCGGTGATGTCCATGCGGCCGGTGCGCAGGACCTCGAACACCGCGGGGTCGCGCAGGTCGAGCGTCACTCCGTCCCGGCCACGGGGTTGCGGTCGTGATAGCCGTTGAGGCGCACGCAGACGTGGCCCGTCGGGTCGAGTGGCTCGGCACACAGCGGGCACGGGGCACGGCCGGCGTCGACGACCTTCTCGGCGCGCTCGGCGAAGGCCTTCGCCGCCGTCGGGGACAGGAACACGCGCAGCGCGTCCGGGCCCTCCTCGGTGTCGTCGAGGACGACCGACTCGTCGATCTCCTCCTCGGTGACCGCGAGCAGCTCGACGACGATCGAGCTCGAGTCGGCGTCCCAGCCCAGCCCCATCGTCCCGACCCGGAACTCCTCCTCCAGCGGGACCGCGAGCGGGTCGTTGTCCGAGGACCCCGTGGTCACGGTCGCGCCGAGCAGGTTGTCCTCGCCGAAGCGCTTGGACACCTCGCCCAGCAGCGCCGTGATGCGTTCGGCGAGCACCGAGACCTGCTGTTTCTCCAGCAGCACACTGATCGTGCGGCTGCTCTCGATCGCCTGCAGGTAGAAGGCGCGATCGCCGGGCTCGCCGACGGTCCCGGCCACGAAGCGGTCGGGTCGGCGGAAGACGTGGATGACGCGTGCCATGACCCTTCCCAGGGTAGGCGTATCCGGCTGCGGGGGCATCCCCGCGGTCACCTGTGGGTGCGTCCACCAGGGACGATGCGAGGTGGATCACCCCGCCTCACGCGTTCGTGGAACCCCCGACCACGGCGTCGGAGGCGTTCACCGGCTGTTCCTCGCCCTCGGCGGGCTTCGGCTTGGGGACCAGGCTCGCGACGTCGCCGGACTGCTCGTTCATCCGCGCGACGAACGGCCGCAGCTCGGTGTAGGTGACGACGCTCACCGAGCAGGTGTCGACGACGATCCGCTGGAAGTTGTCGAGGTGGCTGGCCAGCGCGTCGGCGAGGATCGCCTTGATCACGTCACCGTGGCTGCAGGCCAGGACGATCGCGTCCTCGCCGTGCTCGGCCCGGACCCGGGCGACGTGGCGACGCACCGCCGCGACCGAGCGGGCCTGCATCCCGGCCAGGGACTCGCCGTCCGGGAAGGTCGCGGCCGACGGGTGCGCCTGGACGACCTTCCACAGGTCCTCCTTGAGCAGGTCGGTGATCTTCCGCCCGGTCCACGCGCCGTAGTCGACCTCGGCCAGGTCGTCCTCGACGACCGGCTCCAGGCCGCGGGCCGCCGCGAGCGGCGCGACGGTCTGGCGGCACCGCTCCAGCGGGGAGGTCACGACCGAGGCGATCGGCAGGGCCGCGAGCCGGTCGACGACGGCCGCCGCCTGCTCCCGGCCGCGGTCGTCGAGCTCCACGCCCGGGGTGCGCCCGGCCAGCACGCCCGCGGTGTTCGCGGTGGACCGGCCGTGCCGCAGCAGGATCAAGGTCGTCACGCCGACCGAGGCTACGGGAGCGAGGGCGGTCAGTACGCGCTGACCGCGCCGAGCGACAGGGCGGCGAGCAGGGCGACGCCCAGCGCGATCCGGTAGGCGACGAACACGTAGACGGTGTTGTTCTCCACGAAGCGGAGCAACCAGGCGATCACCGCGTAGCCGACGACGAACGCGACCAGCACGGCCACGAGCATCTGCGGCCCGGACGGGCCGTCGCCGGCGAACACGTCGGGCAGCGTGAACAGGCCGGCACCGAAGACCGACGGGATCGCCAGCAGGAACGAGTACCGCACGATCGCGGGCCGGGTCAGCCCCAGGAACAGGCCGGCGGTGATCGTGCCGCCGGACCGCGAGACGCCCGGGATCAGCGCCATGGCCTGGGCGAAGCCGAGCAGGATGCCGTCCTTGACGGTGATCCGTTCGACCGGCTTGACCTGCTTGCCGAAGCGCTCGGCCAGGCCGAGCAGGACACCGAACACGATCAGCGTGGTCGCGACCAGCCAGAGGTTCCGGGCGACGCCCTCGATCTGGTCCTTGAACAGCACCCCGAGCACGGCGATCGGGACCGACCCGATGATGACCAGCCAGGCCAGCCGGTAGTCGTCGGTGGCGCGGACCTCCGCGTCGCGGAACCCGCGCACCCAGGTGAGGAACAGGTGCCAGATGTCCTTGGCGAAGTAGACGATCACCGCGGCCTCGGTGCCGAGCTGGGAGACGGCGGTGAACGCCGCCCCCGGGTCCCCGCCGAAACCGACCGCCGAGACGATCCGCAGGTGCGCCGAGGAGGACACCGGGAGGAACTCGGTGAGCCCCTGGACGATCCCGAGGACGACGACCTCGAGCCAGCTCACGAACGGCTCCCGTCGCGGCCGCGGTCCGGCGTGCTCCGGTCCGGGGTCGTCCGGTCCTGGCGGCTCGGCTCCTGGTTGATCACGGGCCGTCACCGTACTCGCCGAGACGGGGGTCACTCTGCGCGCCCTCACCGGTCCCGCGGGCCCGCGCGCCTAGGCTCGACGACCGTGCAACGCAGACCGGTGGGCGGCAGCGGCCTCGAGGTGTCGCGGGTCGGTCTGGGCACCATGACCTGGGGCGAGGACACCTCCCCGGCCGACGCCGCGGACCAGCTGCGCGCGTTCGTCGACGTCGGCGGGACCCTCGTCGAGACCGCCGAGGACTACGGCGGCGGCGCCGCCCAGCAGGTGCTCGGCGGGCTGCTGCGGGGCACCGTCCGTCGCGACGACGTCGTCCTCGCCGGGCGCGGCACGGCAGCCCCCGACGCGGGTGAACGGGCCTCGCGGACCGCGCTGCTGCGCTCACTGGACCGCACGCTGCGCCGGCTGGGCACCGAGCACCTGGACCTGTGGCAGTTCCCCGGCTGGGACCCCCGGGTGCCGCTGGACGAGACGCTGTCCGCGGTGCAGGTCGCCGTCTACTCCGGACGGGTGCGCTACGCCGGGCTGGTCGCCCCGGCCGGCTGGCAGCTGGCGACCGTCGCGGGTGGCGCCACCGCCGGGCCCGACCCGGCCGTCTGCCGTCCGGTGTCGGCGCAGGTGGAGTACTCGCTGCTCGCCCGGGAACCGGAGGCCGAGCTCCTGCCCGCCGCCCGGCACCACGGCCTTGGGCTGCTGGCCTGGGCCCCGCTGGGCCGGGGAGTGCTGACGGGCAAGTACACCGACGGCACCCCGGCGGACTCGCGGGGCGCGAGCGCGCTGCTGGCCTCGTACGTGGAGGCGCGCCGCACCGAGCACTCGGCGCGGATCGTCCAGTCGGTCCTCACCGCCGCCGACGGGCTCGGCACCTCGCCGCTGTCGGTGGCGCTGACCTGGGTGCGGGACCGCCCGGGGGTCGCCTCGGCCGTCGTCGGGGCGCGGGACGCGGCCCAGCTGCGGGCCTCGCTCGCAGCCGAGGACCTCGTGCTGCCCGCCGAGATCCGCACCGCGCTCGACGACGTGAGCGACCCCGTCTGAGCCTCCCCCGCCGGCCCGGGTGCCCTTTACAGTGGGAATGCCCGACGCGACACCCGCCGTTCATCCGGTGGGCACCGACGAGCACGGCACGACCGGGAGGCACGCATGACCGAGGGCGCTGGGAACGGGTCGGAGGACTCCGCCGCCGGGAATCGGGTGGCCGGGACTCGGGACGGCGACGGCTGGACCGACGACCGGTACGAGTACCGCCCGGTGCGCATCGAGGGGGACGTCTCCCGGCTGACGGCGTCGGTGCGGCTGGCGATCCAGGCCGAGTTCTCCGGCTGGGAACTGTCCCGGCTGCGCCTCTACCCCGGCGGAGTGCGCAAGATCGTGCTGCGACGACGGCTCGGTGCCCAGCAGGGCCTGCTGCCCGAGCCCACCTTCTGACGGTCCCCGCCCGTCAGCCGCCGTAGGGCACCGTGATGAGCTCCATGCGGTGCCCGGACGGGTCGTCGAAGTACACGCCCCGGCCGCCGTCGTGGGTGTTGATCTCGCCGGGACGGCTCCCGCCGGGGTCGGCCCAGTACTCCTGGCCGCGGGCGGTGATCCGGGCGAACGCGGCGTCGAACTCGTCGTCGGAGACCAGGAACGCGTAGTGCTGCGGGACGATCGTCGCCGGGTCGGCGTCCATGAAGTCCAGGTCGACGCCGTTCGCGACGCGCACGACCCGGAACGGCCCGAACGACGTCGGCTCGGGCAGCCCCAGGATCTCGGTCAGGTACGCCGCCCCGGCGCGCTTGTCACGGGAGTGGACGATGGTGTGGTTCAGCTCGGCCATGCCCCCAGGATGTGACCTGCACCGCAGTCGAGGTCAAGACCCGGCTCAGGCGTCCTGCCAGCCGACCTCCGGCGGCGTGCCCGCCCCGCGCGGGCTGGGCACCCCCCGGAAGCCGTAGGGCGCGGGCTCGCGGCCGGGCTGCACGTACCAGCACTCCCCCGGCTCGCCCCGCTCCAGGATCTGCTCGACGGCCGCGGCGACGTCGTCGGCCCCCAGCAGCGGGAAGTCGCCGAACTGGGCGCGGACGTTGCCGATCAGCGGGGTGTCGGCGAACCCGGGGCACACGGCGGTGACCCGGATGCCCTCCCCCGCCAGCGCCGGGCCCGCGGCCCGGACGTAGCCGACGACGGCGTGCTTGGTCGCGGTGTAGAGCGCGTCGCCGGGCAGGCCGATCAGCCCGGCCAGCGACGCGGTCGCCACCACGTGACCGCCCCCGGCGCGGCGCAGCGCCGGGACGGCGGCGTTGAGCCCGAACACCACGTGGTCGAGGTTCACGCCGAGGATGCGCCGGTAGCCGTCCAGGTCGAGGTCGGTGACGCCGGACTGGCCCGCCGTGACGCCGGCGTTGAGCAGCACGATGTCGAGCCGCCCGAAACGCTCCTCGGCCGCGGCCACCGCGGCGGCCATCGCCGCGGGGTCGGTGACGTCGGCCGCGTGGGCGAGCCCACCGGCCCTCTCCGCGACGGCCGCGGCGCCGTCGGCGTCCCGGTCGACGACCACGACCTGCGCACCCGCCGCCACCAGCCGGTCGACCGCGGCCGCGCCGATGCCCGACGCGCCTCCGGTGACCAGGGCGACCTTGCCCGAGAGATCCATGCCGCCACCCTGCCACCCGGCGGCCGGTGCCGTCACGGAGCGGGGTGCCGGGCCGGCCGGGCCCGGCGTCCCCGTCACACCGTGCGCAGGAAGCGGTCGAGCACCCGGGTGCCGAACCTCAGCGCGTCCACCGGCACCCGCTCGTCGATGCCGTGGAACAGCGACGCGAAGTCCAGCTCCGGGGGCAGCCGCAGCGGCGCGAAGCCGTAGCACTTCATGCCCAGCGTCGAGAACGCCTTCGCGTCGGTCCCCCCGGACAGCATGTACGGGACGATCTCGGCGGTCGGGTCCTCGGTGCGCAGCGCGGCCTGCATCGCGTCGGTCAGCGCACCCTCGAACGGCGTCTCGACGGCCGGCAGGTCGGTGACCCACTCGCGCTCGACGTCCGGGCCGAGCAGCTCGTCGACCTCGCGCAGGAACGCCTCCTCGCGGCCCGGCAGCACCCGGCAGTCGACGACCGCCTCGGCCGTCGACGGGATGACGTTGGCCTTGTACCCGGCGTTGAGCATCGTCGGGTTCGCGGTGTCCCGCACGGTCGCGCCGATGATCCGCGAGATCGGTCCGAGCTTGGCCAGGGCGCCCTCGAGGTCGTCCTCCGGGTACTCGACGCCGGTCAGCTCGGTCATCCGGTCCAGGAACGCCTGCACCGTGTCGGTGATCGTGAGCGGGAAGGTGTGGTTCCCGAGCCGGGCGACGGCCTCGGCCAGGATGGTGACGGCGTTGTCGTCGTGCAGGAACGAGCCGTGGCCGGGCTTGCCCTTGGCCCGCAGCCGCATCCAGGCGATGCCCTTCTCCGCGGCCTCGATCAGGTACGCCCGCTGGTCCTCACCGAGGGTCAGCGAGAACCCACCGACCTCGCCGACGGCCTCGGTGCACCCCTCGAAGAGATCGGGCCGGTGCTCGACCAGCCACTGCGCGCCCCACTTCCCGCCGGCCTCCTCGTCGGCGACGAAGGCCCACACGATGTCCCGCGGCGGCACGACACCCTCGCGCTTGAAGCGGCGGGCGACCGCCAGCATCATCGCGTCCATGTCCTTCATGTCGACGGCGCCGCGGCCCCAGACGTAGCCGTCCTGCACGGCCCCGGAGAAGGGGTGCACCGACCACTCGCCCGCGTCCGCGGGGACGACGTCGAGGTGGCCGTGCATCAGCAGTGCACCGCGGGTGCGGTCGGCGCCCTCGAGCCGGGCGATCACGTTCATCCGCCCGGGCATGCCGGACTCGACGAGCTCGACGTCGTAGCCGACCTCGCGCAGCTTGTCCGCCACGTAGTCGGCCGCCTCGGCCTCACCGACGAGGGTCTCCGGGTCGGCGGTGTTGGTCGTGTCGATCCGGATCAGCTCCGAACACAGCTGCACGACCTCGTCCTCGGCACTGCTCGGGTCGTCGTTCGCTGAAGCGGTCATGGGCGTCGTTCTACCACCGGCGACGCGTGCCGACCCCGCCGCAACCCGGCCGTGGGCCTCGGCTATGCTTCCCCCACGACGCGATCGAGAGATCGCGACGTCCGAGTGGCGGAATGGCAGACGCGCTAGCTTGAGGTGCTAGTCCCCGTATAAGGGGGTGGGGGTTCAAGTCCCCCCTCGGACACACATCCTCCGAAACCGGTCACGGTCCTCCGTGGCCGGTTTCGTGCGTTCCGGGCCCGTCGCCCATCCGTGAGGGAGGATCGGCGCGGCGTGGTCGTCGCGGGGCGGCCGGGACACGCGACGCCGCGCCACCACCGGCGGCAGGTCCCGGGGGCACGGGCACGGCCCGGCCGGGTCACCGCGGATCACGGACCCGGGTGCCGACGGCCAGCACCGCCCCCACCGCGGCGGCCCCGGCGAGCACCGCGAACAACTGCGGGTAGCCCCCGAGCGGCCCGGCCAGCGCCGCGCCGGCCCACGGCGAGACCGCGACCGCCACCGTCGCGGGCGCCGACAGCAGCCCGCCGAGCCGCCCGTAGAACCGCGACGGCCACCGGTCCGACACCGCTGTGGCCTGCAGCAGCGTCGTGATCCCACGGGCCGCGCCGGTCAGCACCGCCGCGCCGACCAGCAGCCACGCCGGGCCGGGCAGCAGTCCCAGCAGCGCGGTCGACGCGGCCAGCGCCACCAGGACGAGCACCGCCCGTGCCGGTGGGGCCACCCGTCCCACGGCACGGGTGTAGAGGGCACGCCCGGCGACCTGCCCGACCCCGCCGAGCCCCAGCGCCCAGGCCGCCGTCTGTACGTCGAGTCCCCGCTCGATGAGCAGCGGCACCTGGTTCACCGCGACCGCGAACCCGCAGAACGTGCCGAGGAACACCGCGGCCACGGTCAGCAGGAACGGGCGGCTGCGCGCGATCGCGCCCGGGTCGGCGTGCTCGGGCGGGGCGGGTGCCTCCGGCCACGGGCCGCGCAGCCCGAGCAGGTGCGCGGGGACCGTCACGACCAGCAGGACGACGGCGAGCACCAGGTAGGTGCCGCGCCAGCCGAACCCGCCGAGCAGCGCCGCCGACATCGGAGCGAACACCGTGCTGGCCAGGCCGCCGGCCAGGGTGAGCCCGGTCAGCGCGCGCACCCGGTCGCTCCCCCACCAGCGGGTCAGCGCCGCGAACGCGGGCGGGTACAGCGTCGCGGACTGCGCGAGCCCCGCGACCAGCCACGCGACGAGGAACCACGGCCAGGACGGCGCGACCGCGATCCCGACGACGGCGGGCACCCCCAGCAGCGATCCGGCCGTCATCACCCAGCGCGGGCCCCACCGGTCCAGCAGCCGTCCGACGACGATCCCGGCCAGCGCGGACACCCCGAGGCCCGCGGAGAACGCGCCGGTCACCGCGCTCACCGACCAGCCGGTGTCCGCCGAGATCGACGGCGCGAGCACCGGGAACGCGTAGTAGAGGACGCCCCAGCTGGTGATCTCGGTGAGGCACAGGACGAGCAGGACCCGGCGGCGGAACCCCGCGCCGGGCGCCGTGCGGACCTCGACCACCGTGCCACCTCGCAACGCCTCGTGCGGCGACCGTATCCCGAGGGTCGCTGGACCGCCCCGGGCCGCGTCGGCGACGATCGGACCGCAGGACCGACGCAGGACGACCCGGAAGGCGGCATCCCACGGTGCGACTCGACCCCACGACGGCGGCCGGCAGCGACTCCCCCATCGGTGCGGCCCTCGCGCTGGCCGGCGAGCGGGACCCGGCGCGGAACGCGACGCACCCGTTGCTGGACCTGTCGCAGGCCGCGCCGCCGTACCCGCCGGCACCCGAGGTCGTCGAGCGCGTCGTCGAGGTCGCACGGGACCCCGGCCTGTCCGGCTACGCGCCGGTGCCGGGCATCCCGCCGCTGCGGCGGGCGATCGCCGACGAGCTGGCCCGCGAGCACGGCGGGGACCTCACCCCCGACGACGTCGTGGTCACCGCGGGCTGCAACCAGGCGTTCGCCGTGGTCGCCGACGCGCTCGCCGGTCCGGGCGACGAGGTGATCTCGCCGCTGCCCTACTACTTCAACCACGACATGTGGCTGCGGATGCGCGGCGTCACGCCGGTGTACCTGGAGCCCGACGCCGACCTGGTCCCGCGGGCCGCCGACGCCGAGGCGCTCCTCACCCCGCGGACCCGGGCGATCGTGCTGGTCACCCCGGGGAACCCGAGCGGGGTGACGGTCCCGCCCGAGGAGATCACCGCGTTCGCCGAGCTGGCCCGGCGCCACGACATCGCGCTCGTCCTCGACGAGACCTACCGCTCGTTCCGCCCGGACACGACCGAGCCGTCGCACACGCTGTTCGCCGACCCGGCGTGGCGTTCGACCGTGGTCGGCCTGCACTCCTACTCCAAGGACCTGGCCATCCCGGCGTACCGGGTCGGATCGGTGATCGCGGGCCCCGAGCTGCGACGCCAGGTGCTCAAGCTGCTCGACTGCATCGCCATCTGCGCACCGCGGACCGGGCAGGAGGCCGCGGTGGCCGGGCTCACCCGCGCCGGGGCGTGGCGGGCCGACCGGGTCGCGGAGATCGCCCGGCGGCGGGAGTGGGTCGGTGCCGCACTCGCCGACCGGCCGGGTGGGTTCGAGGTCGCCGCCCTCGGCGGGTTCTTCGCCTGGGTGCGCCATCCGTTCCCGGACCGCCCGACCCTCGACGTCGTCCGGACGCTGCTGCTCGACCACGACACCCTGACCATCCCCGGCACCGCGTTCCTGCCCGACGACCGGCAGATGCTGCGGCTGTCGGTGGGGCGGGTGGACGAGGCGGCCGCGGCGCTGCTGGCCGAGCGGCTCGCCGAGGCCGGGCGGCGGGCGGGGGTGGTCACCGGCTGACCCCGGCTGGGACGCGGCCGCACGGCTCACAGGTCGGCGTAGGCGGCCCCCTGCAGGGTGAAGAGCTCCCGGTAGGGGCCGTCGTTCGCCATGAGCTCGGCGTGCGTGCCCTGCTCGATGATGCGGCCGCGGTCGAGTACGACGATGCGGTCCACGCCGCGGATGTTCGCCAGGCGGTGCGTGACGAGGACGGTGATCCGGTCACGGCCACCGGACAGCTCGCGCAACGCGCCGAACACGGCGTGCTCGGCACGGGCGTCCAGGGCGGCCGTCGGTTCGTCGGCGACGACGACGGCCGCATCGCGGTAGAGACCACGCGCGACCGCGATGCGCTGCCACTGCCCACCGGACAGATCCCGACCGCCCTGGAACGCCCGGGACAGCACCGTCGCGCCGCCGTCCGGCAGGTCGTCGAGCACCGCGCGGGCCCCGGACCGCTCGACGGCGTCGGCCAGCGCGGTCCCACCGGCGTCGGGGCGGTCGAGGCGGCCGAGGCGGATGTTGTCCTCCGCCGACACCGGCCAGTGCACCGGTTCCTGCAGCACGAGGGC
Organism: Pseudonocardia sp. 2-7; assembly: GCF_056341085.1. NCBI lineage: Bacteria > Bacillati > Actinomycetota > Actinomycetes > Pseudonocardiales > Pseudonocardiaceae > Pseudonocardia > Pseudonocardia sp. 2-7. The sequence continues at coordinate 1,305,593 of NZ_CP094507.1, read as the reverse complement.
CACCCGGTCGTGGAGTGCGCGCTGGTCGAGGCCGCCGGTGTCGAGGCCGTCCCACCGGACGCTGCCGGTCTGCGGCCGATAGAGCCCGACCGCGAGCTTGGCGAGCGTCGACTTCCCCGAGCCGTTCTCCCCCACCAACGCGACGACCTCGCCGCGGCGGAGGGTGAGGTCGATCCCCGCCAGTGCCGGATCGGGCTGGCCGGGGTAGGTGAAGGTGACGCCGGAGAAGCGGATCTCGTCCGGATCGCCGGCGGGCGCAGCGGTCCCGCGGGACCGGCGGTCGCGCGCTTCGACGAGACACCGGTCGTAGAGCTCGGCGAACAGTCCGGCGTCGAACAGGTTGTTCACCCCCAGCACCACCCCCACCGCTGACGACGTCGCGGTCCGGAGCGCGAGGACCCCCGTACCCGCCAGCGCCAGCGGGAGCCATCCGCCGTGGAGCAACAGGCCGAGAACCGCATACCCCGCTCCGGCCCCGACGCCCCCGAGGACGCGGCCGACCGCGGTGACGAGCGTGGCGCGGTGGCCGACCCGGACGGATTCCTCCGCGACCACCGCGGCGATGCGCGCGTGCTCGGCCAGGAGTGTGTCCTGCACGGTGAAGGCGCGGACCTCGGCCGCGTCGCCGCGGCTGGTCAGCAGGCCACCGCTGATGGCGAGACGTCGGTGGTTGGCCATCATCCGCAGGTGGGACAGGAAGGTGTTGCGGATCGTGCGCAGGGTCGCCCACGCCTGCGGCAGGGCGGCGAGGAGCACCACCGGGACCAGCAGGGGATGGACCACGCCCACCGTGGCGGCCGCGGCGAGCAGGCCGATGCAGTTCCCGAGCAGGTCGCCGACCATCCGGACGCCCTCCCTGATCCGGGCCGTCGCCTGATCGGCCCGCTGCACGAGCAGCGTGAAGTCGGCGTCGTCGAAGGCGATCAGCTCGACCCCGGCGACGTGCTCCAGCAGCTCGCGCTCGACCAGTCGCTCGACCCGGGGCGCGAGCGTCGTCGTGACGGCACGGACGGCGAGCTCGAGGGCTGCGCGCGCCGACAGTGCCGCCACGACGAGGGCGACGGCCGGCAGGGACGCCACCACCCGTTCCGGGGTCGGACCGTCCGCGAGCAGCCGGGTGAACACGTCGGCCGTGGCGAGCAGTCCGAACGCGGTCGCGACACCCGCCAGCAGATGCACGATCCCGGCCAGCAGCGTCCATCCCGGCGCGGCCCGCCACGCCCACCGGGTCAGCGACATCGCGGTCCTCGGCACCGACCGGGCGACGGCGAGGACCCCGGCCTCGGCGGCCACCTGCATCGTCCGCGCCCACTCCGGGACCGCCAGGTCCTCGATCCCGATCAGCGGCCGCGCCGCCCGTTCCGCCATGGCCGGCAGTGTGCAGGCACCCCCTGACAGGAACGGCACGTCGCGGCGACGGAAGAGACCAGGACATCCCGGTGTTCGCCGACCATGGACACCGGACTGCGCACCGGCACCGCGGCCGGCCGTTGGGTCATCACGGCCTGCGTGCTCGGCTCGGGCATGGCGATGCTCGACAACACCGTCGTCACGATCGCCCTGCCCCGCATCGCCGAGGACCTCGGCGCCGGATTCGCCGGTCTCCAGTGGACGGTCAACGGCTACACGCTGACCCTGGCCGGGCTGATCCTGCTCGGCGGCTCGCTGGGCGACCGGTTCGGCAGGCGGCGGATCTTCGTGACCGGGGCGGTCTGGTTCGCGCTGGCCTCGCTGCTGTGCGGGCTGGCGCCGAGCGTCGAGGTGCTCGCCGCGGCCCGGGCCCTGCAGGGGGTGGGCGGGGCGCTGCTGACCCCGGGCAGCCTGGCGCTGATCTCGGCGTCGTTCCACGGGGCGGACCGGGCGGCGGCGATCGGGGCCTGGTCCGGGCTCGGCGGGGTCGCGGGGGCGCTGGGCCCGTTCGTCGGCGGGACGCTCGTGGAGTGGTCGTGGCGGGCGGTGTTCCTGATCAACCTGCCGCTCGCGGCGGTCGTCGTCGCGGTGGCGGTGCGGCACGTGCCCGAGTCGCGTGACCCCGACGCCGCGCACCGGCTCGACGTCCCGGGCAGCGTGCTCGCGGTCGCCGGGCTGGCGTTGCTGACCTGGGCCGGGACGGCGGCCGGCGCCGGTGCATCGCCCGGGCTGCAGGTGTGGGGCGCGGGCCTCGCCGGAGTGGCGGCACTCGTGGCGTTCGCGCTGGTCGAACGGCGCAGCCGGTCCCCGCTGGTTCCACCGGAGCTGTTCACCGGCACCGGCGACGCCGGGGACGGGCGCCGGTTCACCGGCGCGAACGTCGTGACCGTCGCCGTCTATGCGGCGCTGGGGCTGCTGTTCGTGCTGCTCGCCGTGCAGCTGCAGATCGTGGCCGGGTTCTCCCCGTTGCTGGCGGGGACCGCGACCCTGCCGGTCACCGTGCTCATGCTGCTGCTGTCGGCCCGCGCCGGGCGGCTCGCGACGCGCACGGGCCCGGCGCCGCTGGTCACCGGCGGGCTGCTGCTGGCCGCGGCCGGGATGCTGCTGGCGTCGCGGATCGGGCCCGGCGCGACCTGGCTCACCGACGTGCTCCCGGCGACGGCGCTGGTCGGGCTGGGGCTGTCCGCGGCCGTCGCGCCGCTGACCACGGCGGTGCTCGACGCGGCGGCGGACCGGCACGCGGGCGTCGCGTCGGGGGTCAACAACGCGATCGCGCGGGCGGCGGGCCTGCTCGCGGTGGCGGCCGTGCCCGCGATCGCAGGGATCCGCGGGGACGCCCCGGCCGACCCGGCCTCGTTCGGGCCGGGGTTCACGAGCGCCATGTGGATCGGGGCATCACTCCTCGTGATCGGTGCGGTACTTGCCGCCGCACTGTTACGGGGAGGGACCGAGACTCGCATCACACAGGCAACCGCTTAACCGTTCACGCACGTATAACTTTGTGACAAGCGTTACTGCAAATGAGTGAGGCGTGAGTGATCAGTGCCGGGGACTCCGCACTCATGCCCGGCGTCGCGCACCGCCCCTCACGGACCGTCACGAAGCCGCTGCTCGACGCGCTCGCCCTGGCGATCGAGGAGTTCGCCCTCGCCCCGTCCCGGGACCGGCCGATGGCGGTCGTCGGGCTCGTCCAGCGGTCGGAGTACCTCCGGCCGGCGCTCGGCGTCTGGGACCGGCTCGCCGCCGTCTGCGGGGACGGCGCCGTCGTCGCCACCGTCGGCGACGCCCCCGACGGGCTCCCCGACGGCCTCGGGCACATCCGGCTCACCGACGGCGAGGACGCGGCCCGCGAGCGGAGCGTCACCGTCCTGACGCCGCGGTCCGGGGCGACCGTCGTCGCCCACGACCTGGAGGCCGTCGACGGGGCGGCGCGCTCGCTGGAGCGGGGCAGGCTGTTCTCCGCCCGCTGGTCCTTCCGGCACGCCGACGCCCACTCCGAGCTGCTGCGGCTGCGTCACCAGCTCGGCGCGCGGCTCGGCTCGCGGCACACCGGCGGCCTCGACGAGGTGCTCTCCCGGGTCGTCCCCATCCCCGGCACGGCCACCGACCACCGTTACGACGCCGCGGCCGACACCCTCGCCCGCGAGCTGTCGCTGGAACGCCGCCGCGCCGACGCCGCGCAGACCCGGCTCGACGAGCTCGAACCCGGCGCCGAGCGCGACCCGCGCAGCGGGCTGCCGACCCGGGCGTTCCTGGAGCGCTGGCTCGACGGGTCCGCGCCGGGCACCCTGCCGCTGGGCCTGGTGCTGCTGCGGGTGCAGGGGCTGGGGTCGATGACCCGGCGGCACGGGTTCCGTGCCGAGACCGCGGTGCTCCGCGGGATCGCCCGGCTGCTCACCGGGCAGGTCGGGTCCGCCGGGCGGCCGGTGCGCGTCGGGCGCGAGGAGTTCCTCCTGCTGCTGCCCGGCGCCGACGTCCGGTCCCTGGCCGCGGCCGCCGAGCGGCTCTGCGAGACCGTCGCCGGGCTGGCGGCGGTGTTCCCGTTCGTCCCGACGCCGTCGCACGCGGTGATCACCCGGACCCGGCACCGCCCACTTCCCCTCGAGGAGATGTGGGCGGCGCTCGACGACGCCGGGACCGGGGTCACGCTGCTGCGCGGCTGACCGCGCGGGCTCAGCCCCGGACGTCGGCCGTGATCAGCTCCGCGGTCCGGCAGGCCAGCGCGACCAGCGCCAGCGTCGGCCCGACCGCGCCGGCCGACGGGAACACCGCGCTGGAGGCGATGTGCACGTTCGGCGTGCCGTGGACCCGGCACTCCGGGTCCACGACGCCGGTGCGCGGCGAGTCCGACATGCGCAGCAGCCCCATCTGGTGGGTGCCGTCGGTCATGTCCATGTCGTGCACGTGCTCCACGTCGGACAGGTCGACGTGGGCGAGCCCGGTCCGCTCCAGCTCCTTGCCGATCAGGGACAGCGACGTCACGATCGCCTCCCGGTCAGCGGCGGAGACCCGGTAGTCGACCCGCAGCCGGTGCTGGCCCAGCGCGTCGCGCTCGCGGTCGAGCGTGACCCGGTTCCCCGGGTCGGGGGTCTGCTCGGCGTCGAACCGCAGCCGGCAGTGCGCGGAGTCCAGCGGCATGAACGACGGCACCCGCCGCTCCCCGGTGATCCGCGGCCGGGCCCACCCACGGGCGAAGCGTGCCACCCGCAGCGGGTCGGCGGCGACGTTGCGCACGTGGTGGCCGATGTCGGTGGTGTGGCTGTACTGGGCGTGCGTCCCGGCGGCCTTGAACCCGGTGCGGAGCTTGCCCAGGCCCCAGTAGGTCAGCGCGAACGTCGACAGCAGCGCGTCGCCGTGCTCGGCGTCCTTCGGGTCGGCGAACCACAGCGCTGCCTTCAGGTTGCCCAGCCGGTGGTCGGCCTGGACCTGCGGGGACAGCGAGAGCATCCGGCGGGCGTAGACGCCGTCGTCGGTGGGCAGATAGCCCAGGCCCAGCGTGCGCCCGGCCGTGGTCAGCCGCAGCCGCCCCACCTCGCCCACCGGGTGGGTCATGTAGTGCCGCCCGACCTGGCCGTACTCGTCGCCGATCCCGGCTCCGGTCCCGGTGCCGCCGTAGCCGTCGGAGGCGAGCAGGATCCGGACCGACTCCAGGCCCCCCGCCGCGACGACGAAATGCCGCGCCCGGATCCGGATGTCGCATCCCGGCCGCGGGACGACGACGGCCTCGGTCGCGGTGCCCGACACCGGGTCGCGCTCCAGACGGGCGACGGTGGCGTGCAGGAACAGCCGGATCCGCCCCGCCTTCGCCATGGTCTCCACGGTCGGCGCGAACGACGTCGGCGGGCTCCAGCGCCACAGGTCGTCCCAGCGCAGGGTGTCGCTGTGGATCCCGGGCGGGCCGGCCGGGAAGCCCGACTCCGGGGCCGAGTACTCGCAGGCGCCGGCGTCGAGGTGCCGCTGGGCGGCCGGGTACCAGGCGCGCAGCTCCTCGTGCCGGATCGGCCACGCGGCACCGGGCATCCACTCGCGGTCGGAGAAGTCGACGTCGTCGAGCGGAGCGCAGCGCCCGCCCCACACCAGGGAGGTGCCGCCGAGGCGCTTCTGCCGGACGGCGTCGACCGGGTCGTGCTTGCCCCGCCCGGTGATGCCCCGGTAGGTGTCGCGGGCGGTGCGGCTCAGACCCGGGCCGCCACCCTCCAGGACGACGACGCGCAGGCCGCGGTCGGCCAACTCGGTCGCGGCAGCGGCCCCGGCCGGACCGCTGCCGATCACGCAGACCTCGGCCTCGAAGATGGAGCCGGGGAGCGCGCGCCGGGTGTCGATGAGCATGGAGGGCGGTTCCTTCCGAACGTGGTGCGGTACTGCCACCGATGGTGCCCCGGCTCGGCTGTGAGGACGCTGTGGCTGCTCCCGGCCTCCCGTCGCCGGGGGCGTGCCGACCCGCCCGGTACCGTCGTGTCCGGTTCACACGGTTCGCATCCGGAGGAGCACGGTATGGGACTCGCCGCCATGGCGACGACCGCACGGGGGATGGCCGCGACGGTCCGGGTCCTCGGGCGCGGGGAGCTGGGCCGCTTCACCGGCGGCGACCGCTCGGAGGTCGCACGGTTCGAGTCCGAGCTCGCCGGGTTCCTCGGGACCTCGCACGCACTGGCCGTCAACAGCGGCACCAGCGCCCTGGTCGCGGCACTCGTCGGCGCCGGGGTCGGCCCCGGCGACGAGGTGCTCGTCCCCGCCTATACCTGGGTGTCGACGGCCGCCGCGGCACTCGCCGTCGGCGCCGTGCCGGTCCTGGTCGAGGTCGACGCCTCGCTCACGATGGACCCGGCCGACCTCAAGGACCGGATCACCCCGCGCAGCCGAGCGGTGCTGCCGGTGCACATGCTCAACCATGTCGCCGACATGGACGCGATCATGGACGTGCGGCCGCCCACGACCTCGTCGTGATCGAGGACGCCTGCCAGGCCATCGGCGTCACGTACCGGGGGCGCCCGGCCGGGTCGATCGGCCACGCCGGCGCCTTCAGCTTCAACCAGCACAAGAACATCCGCTCCGGCGAGGGCGGCGCCCTGGTCACCCGGGACCCGAAGCTGTTCGAGCGGGCGTCGATGTACCACGACGTGGGCAGCTACGAACGCGCCGGATTCGCCGGGGCCGACGCGGACCTGATCGTCGGGGTCAACCTGCGGATGCCCGAGCTGTCCGCGGCGGTGCTGCGTCCGCAGCTGGCCGGCCTGCGTGCGCAGATCGCCCGGCGCGGGCGGCACCGCGACATCATGCTGTCGGCGCTGTCGGACCGGATCGGGCGCGACCTGGAGCCGGTGCCGCACCACGACCCGGCGCACGCCGCCGGGCTGGCGCTGGCCTTCCCGTCGGCCGAGGCGGCGGCGGAGTTCGGCACCCGCCGCGGGGTGCACCGGCTCATCGACACCGGCCGGCACGTGTACACGAACTGGCGCTCGCTGCGGGCCCGCAACCCGCTGCACCCCGGGTTCGACCCGTACGCAGCGAACGGCACCGAGATCGACCACGGCCCCGGCGCCTGCCCGCGCACCCTGGAGATCCTGGCCCGGACCTGCGTGGTCGACCTCGCCCCCGAGCTGCCGACGCCGGCGTTCCGGCTGCTCGCCTCCCGCACCGCGGGCTGAGCCGCCCGGCGGGCCCGGACCCGGTCTCAGCCGGCCGGGGCCAGCACGGCCTGCACGTGGCCGTCGCGGGCGACGGTGCCGGTGACCGCGACCGGCACGTCGTGGGCGAACCCCGGCCCGCCGGTGACGAAGGTGTGGAACTCGCCGTTCTCCCCGCACGGGTCCACCCCCGGTGGCAGCGCTGCCAGGAACTCGGCGTCGAACGCAGCCCCGGCGAGCCGCGCGGGGACCCGGCCCGGGTCGACGGCGACGACGACCGCCCGCAACCCGGCGTCGAGCATCCCGGCGGCCAGCGCACCGGTCGCCGCGCCCCACAGCGGGAACACCCCGGTGACCCCGGTGCCGTCGAGGACCTCCTCGCGGAACGCACGGACGTCGGCCAGCGCCAGGTCGCCGTGCACCAGCCCGGTGACACCGGACGCGGCGGCCGGCGCGAGCGCGGCCCGCAGCCGGGCCCGGTACTCGCCGTCGGGGCACGACGGCGGCAGCTCCACCCGGTGCAGCGGCAGGCCCAGCGCGTCGGCCTGGGCGGCGACGAGCGCGGCCCCCACGCCGTGCACCGCGATCTCCGCGCCACCGGGCCCTGCCGTGACGGTGCTGAGCAGCCCGGTCACCCGCGCTCCGGCCCGCCGCGCGGCGGCCAGCGCCGTCGCCGCGTCCTTGCCCCCGGACCAGCTGACCCACATGTCGGACACCCTGCGACGGTAGCGTCCGGACAGCATCGATCCGGTCACACACCGTGCTCCCACGGAGCGGACGGTGACCGGGTCGGGCTTCTGCCCCGCACGGCCGACGGCTACCGTGACCGGCGTGCCCGAACGCCACGACGACGCCACCGTGACGGCGTGGGCGTTGGCCGCGGGTGCCGGTGACACCGCCGCGCTCGCGGAGTTCGTGCGGGCGACCCAGGTCGACGTCCACCGCTTCCTCGTCCACCTCGCCGGCCGCGACGACGCCGAGGACCTCGCCCAGGAGACGTTCCTGCGGGCCCTGCGGTCGCTGCCCTCGTTCGCGGGCCGCTCCACCGCCCGCACCTGGCTGCTGTCGGTCGCCCGCCGGGTCGCCGTCGACGCGGTGCGCACCGCGGTCCGCCGTCCCCGCGTGCGGGACCTGGGCGAGGACACCCAGGAGGTGCTGGAGCGCGCGGTGCCGCGCACCGGCGCGCAGGAGGCCGTCCTGCTGCGGACACTGGTCGACGCACTGCCCGACGACCGCCGTGAGGCGTTCGTCCTGACCCAGGTCCTGGACCTGGGCTACGCCGAGGCCGCACAGGTCTGCGGCTGCCCGGTCGGCACCATCCGGTCCCGGGTCGCCCGGGCCCGCGAGGACCTGCTGCGCGCGCTCGGCGAGGACGGGACCGGGACCGCCGGGGCGCCCGCGTCCGGCGTCCGTCGCGCCGCCCGCCCCTGAGACCGCGCCGCACCCGGCGTGCCCCGGGCCGCCGCCCCGACCACAGCGGCATCCGACCACGGACGCCCCCGGTCGCTGCACCCGCCCGCCGCGGCATCCGTGCCTCTGCGCCACCCGGCCACCGCCCTCCGGCGATCACGACGGGAGTGACCGGCGTCGCACCCCTCGGACCGGTACCCGCGGGAACCGGACGGGCCCCACCGGCGACCACTTCCGGCGTGCGCCCCCGCACCTCCCCCGCCCCCGAGGAGTACCTGTGATCTCGTCGTTGCCGCTGGCCTGGGCCCTGACGGCGGTGTTCGCCGCCACCGGGTTCTACGCGCTGGCCCGCTGGGCCACCGCGGTCTCGGAGCGCCGCTCCGCCGCGCACCGCACCGCGGAGCTCGCGCACCTGCTGATGAGCGCGGCGATGGTCGTCATGACCTGGACCTGGTACGGCAGCGCGGGGCTGTGGACCCAGATCGTCCTGTTCTCCGTGCTGGGTGTGTTCTTCCTGGTCACCGCGTCACGCGGGGTGCCCTGCGGACCCTCGGGGCGGGTCGCGGGTGCGGCGCACGCACTGATGGCCGCGGCGATGGTCTGGATGCTGGCCGCGATGCCGCTGATCATGGCCTCACCGCCGGCGGCCGCGGGCGGCGGCGGTGCCCACGCCCACCACGGCGGCGACACCATGGACATGTCCGGGGCTGCCCATGCCGCAGGCCCGGCCGGATGGGCGGTCGCGGTGACCGTGGCGCTGTGCGCGGTGCTGCTGGCCGCCGCCGGGTACTGGGGTGCCCGCGCGCTGAGCCACGACCGCGACGCCGGGGACCCGCTGACCCCCGACGACGCGGCGACGGCCGCCGAGGCGACCGACCGGGCCGCCTGCGACTGCGCCGACCCCACGGCGGCCGCGCAGCCGGCGCCGGACGGGGCGGCCGGGGCGACCACCGCGCTCGCCGAGCGGGTCGGGACGCCCGCGCGACCCGCGGGGCGGCTGGGCGCGCGCTCGGACGCCGCCTGCCACGCCGCGATGAGCGTCGGCATGGTCGTCATGCTCGCGGCGATGGTGGCGGGCTGGTGAGCACCGGCCTCGACACCCGGCCCGGGGCGCCCGTCCCGCCGCCGGAGCGGCCCCCGCTGTTCCGGGGCCTGAAGGGACTCGTCACCCGGATCCACTTCTACGCGGGCCTGTTCGTCGGCCCGTTCCTGCTGGTCGCGGCGCTCACGGGACTGCTCTACACGCTGTCGCCACCGATCGAGCGCTGGATGTACGCCGATGCGCTGACCGCCCCGGTCAGTGGCCCGGAGCTCCCGCTGTCCCGTCAGGTCGAGGCGGCCGTCGCGACCCAGCCCGGCCTGCCCGTCACCGAGATCCGGCCGTCGCGCGAGCCCGGCGCGACGACCCGGGTGTCCTTCGACGCCGACCTGCCCGAGAGCTACAGCCGCACCGTGTTCGTCGACCCGTACACCGCGCAGGTGCGGGCCACCCTCGACACCTACGCCGAGTGGCTCCCCGCCCGCGGTGTGATCGACAACCTGCACCGCTCACTGCTGCTGGGAGCCCCCGGGCAGGTCTACACCGAGCTCGCGGCGTCCTGGCTGGCCGTGCTCACCCTGTCCGGCCTCGTGGTGCAGGTGACCCGCCGGGTACGACGACGCCGGGAGCGGCTGCTGCCGCGGACCGGCGGGTCGTCGCGGTCGCGGCTGCGGTCCTGGCACGGCGCGGTGGGCGTCTGGGCCTCGGTCGGCTTCCTGTTCCTCGCCGCGACCGGCCTGACCTGGTCGCAGTTCGCCGGGGCCAACGTGGGCGCACTGCGCACCGCCCTGGACTGGACGACGCCGTCGGTCAGCAGCACGCTGCCCGCCGCCGGTGGCGACGCGGCCGCGCCCGTGACGGGCACCGCGACCGCACCGGCGGCCCCGCGGGCGGTCCCGGCCGTCGCCCAGCGGGTCCTCGACGCCGCGCGCGCCGACGGCCTCTCCGGACCGGTCGAGCTCACCCCGGGCGAGCCCGGGGAGGCCTGGACGGTCCAGCAGACCGTGCGCAGCTGGCCGTCGCAGCAGGACTCCGTCGCCGTGGACCCGGCGACCGGGACGATCACCGACCGGCTCGCCTTCGCGGACTGGCCGGTCGCGGCGAAGCTCGCCCGCTGGGGCATCGACGCGCACATGGGCCTGCTGTTCGGCACCGTCAACCTGGTCGCGCTCGCCGCCCTCGCGTCAGCCGTGGTCGTGCTGGTCGTGTGGGGCTACCGGATGTGGTGGCTGCGCAGGCCGACCCGGCCGGACGGGTCGCGCGGACCCGCCGGGCCGCCGGGGTCCCGGGAGCGGCCCTCCCCCGCCGCGGTGGCGCTGGTCGGGCTGGCCGCGGTGGCGGCCGGGCTGGTGCTGCCGGTGCTGGGGGTCTCGCTGATCCTGTTCCTGCTCGTCGACGCCCTGGTCGCGGCCCAGCGGGACCGGACGGCGGCCGAGCCCGCGGGCTGACCCGTCCGGGGCGCCGGCGGGTGGGCACCGGCCCGAGCGGGTAGACCTGGACACCCGTTCCCCGTGAAGGAGTCACCCCGTGTTACGGACCTCACCCGCCCCCTGGACGACGGCGGACATCCCGCCCCAGCAGGGCAGGACCGTGATCGTCACCGGCGCCACCAGCGGCCTCGGGCTGGAGACCACCCGGGCCCTGGTGCACGCCGGTGCGCGTGTCGTGCTGGCCGTACGGGACACCACCCGCGGCGAGGAGATCGCCTCCGAGCTCGGTGGCGCGGTGTCGGTGCGCCGGCTCGACCTGGCCGACCTCACCTCGGTCCGCGAGTTCGCCGCCGGGTTCGAGGGCACCGCCGACGTCCTGGTCAACAACGCCGGCCTGATGGCGGTGCCGTTCTCCCGCACCGCGGACGGATTCGAGACCCAGCTCGGGGTCAACTTCCTCGGCCACTTCGCGCTGACCGGTCTGCTGGCCGACCGGATCACCGACCGCGTGGTGACGCTGTCCAGCGTGGCCCACCGGATGGGCCGGATCGGCATCGACGACCTGAACTTCGAGCGCCGCCGCTACGAGCGCTGGACCGCCTACGGCCAGTCCAAGCTCGCCTGCCTGATGTTCGCCTACGAGCTGGAGCACCGGTTCGTGGCGGCCGGGTCGCGGCTGCGGTCGATGGCCGCGCACCCCGGGTATGCGGCGACGAACCTGCAGTCGCGCACCGAGTCCGTCCAGGACGCACTGATGGGCGTGCTCAACAAGGTGGTCGCCCAGTCCGCGTCGGCAGGGGCGCTGCCGACGCTGTTCGCCGCGACCGTCCCGGACCTGCCCGGCGGTGCCTACATCGGACCCGACGGGATCGGCGAGGCACGCGGCAACCCGCGGCCGGTGGGGTCCACGGCGGCCTCGCACGACCGCCAGATGCAGCGGGCGCTCTGGGAGCGCGCCGAGGAGCTGACCCGGGTCACGTACCCGCTGTGAGCAGGCGGTGGTGCGGGGGCCCGGTCGCGCCGGGCCCCCGCACCACCGGGTGTCTCAGAGCTTCGAGACGCGGGTGAAGTTCTCCGGGACGATCAGGTCGTCGCGGGAGAGCTCGTGGATCGACTTCTTGCCCAGGCCCAGCAGCGCCTCGTCGATCCCCTTGTAGAGGATCGACAGGACGTTGGTGACCCCGCGCTCGCCCTGCGCGGCCATCCCCCACAGGTAGGCGCGGCCGATCAGGACCGCGCGGGCACCGAGCGCGAGCGCCTTGACGACGTCGGCACCGCGTCGGATGCCGCCGTCCATCACGACCTCGACCTGGTCCCCGACGGCGTCGACGATCGCGGGCAGCGCCCGGATCGCGGCCGGGGTGCCGTCGAGGTTGTTGCCGCCGTGGTTGGACACCGAGACCGCGGTGGCGCCCGCGTCGACGGCGCGACGGGCGTCGTCGGGGTGCATGATGCCCTTGATCATGAACGGGCCGCCCCACTTCTCGCGGAGCCAGGCGATGTCGTCCCAGGTCGGCAGCGGGGTGGTCCACCAGACGCCGTAGGCGCCGAAGAAGGTGGGGGCGTCGCCGCCGCCGGGGGGCGCCATGTTCGGGGCCTTGAGGTCCGGGATCCTCCCGGACTTCGCCCAGTCCAGCACGTAGCGCGGCTTGGTGATCATCTCGGGCGCGAACTGCAGCGCGGCCTTGACGTCGACCTTCTCGGGGATGGGCGGGCTGCCCCAGTCGCGGCGGGTGGCGAAGGTCCAGTCCAGGGTCACGATGAGGCCCTTGGCGCCCGCCCGCTTCGCACGCAGGGCGCGCTCGAGGATGTCCTCCTTCGACCCGGCCCAGTAGACCTGGAAGAAGACCTTGTCGTGGACCGCGCAGACGTCCTCGACCGAGCGGGACGCGAACGACGACAGACCCATCGCCGTCGACACGGTCTGCTCGGGGTTCAGCGGGTTCTGGATGTTGGAGCTGTGCGCGGCGCGCGCGACCGCGACCTCGCCCTCGGGGTCGACGGCCTGCACACCGGTCGGGGAGATCATGACCGGGAAGTCGATGTCGACGCCCATCACCGAGGTCTTCTGCTCCCGCTGCGGCGGCAGCCCCGCGATGTGCGGGCGGAAACCGAGCTCGTCGAAGGCGGCGACGTTGTCCGCCAGCGTGATCCCCTGCTCCGCGCCGGCGACCAGCGCGTAGTAGACCGACTTCGGCAGGCGCTTGCGCGCCCGTCGCTGCGCCTCCGCGACCGTCTCGAACCAGTCCTTCGTGCTCGCCATGCCTGCCCCTTCGCAGTCGGAGGTTTGCGCCCGGCCACCGTCGGTCGCGGCCGGTCCGACACGCCGACCGCGTACGAGACGGTCCCACGTGGCGGGTCTCACGGCACGGTAGCGTTTCGGCACCGAGTGCCACAATGACACCCGCTCGCAGCCCGTCCGATCGGCGGGGGAACGACCCTCCGCCCGACCAGCCACGACGCCGTCCCAGGCCCCGAGGACGGACCGCGTCCACGACCGGCTGCCACGACTCGTGACGCTCCGCTGTCACGCCCACTCCGAAGGCCCACCCCGGATCGTGTGGGACGGGAGGCCGGACCGGCCGTCGGTGACGCTCCGCTGTCTCGATACGGTGTGCCCGCAGTCACCGGTCAGCGGGCGGTGTGCCCGCGGCAAGGAGGAGCCGTGTACAGCCACGCGCGGGGTGGGCACGCTTCGGGCGCGACGCCCGCCGGCCCGGTCGGCCACGTGCTGCAGCCCGGGTACGGCGCCGCGAGCAACCACCGGCCCATCGGGGTCCCGGGACAGCTCCGCGCCCCGGAGCCGCCGCAACCACCGCCTGCCGCCCCGGCGGGGACACGGCTCACCGTGCTCGCCGTCGACGACGAGGAACCGGCCCTGCTCGAGCTGGCGCACCTGCTCGGCGAGGACCAGCGGGTCGCGACCGTGCTGACCGCGCCGGACGCCACCGAGGCGCTGCGCATCCTGCACGGCTCGCAGGCCGACGCGAGCACCCCGACCGTCGACGTCGTGTTCCTCGACATCCGGATGCCCGGCCTCGACGGCCTGGAGCTCGCCCGGGTGCTGAACGCGATGGCCGACCCGCCGCCGGTGGTGTTCGTGACCGCCCACGACGACCGCGCCGTCGACGCCTACGAGGTCGGCGCCGTCGACTACCTGCTCAAGCCGCTGCGCACCGAGCGCCTGTCCGGCTCGCTGGACCGCACCATGGCGCTGCGCGCCGCCCGCCGGGCCGCCCCCGGCCCACCCCCGGCGCCGCCGCGCCACGGCGTCGAGCAGGGCGGCAGGCCCGATCCCGCGGCCGCCCGCCGGGGTGCCCCCGCCGCGACCACCGACGACGAGGTGGTGCCGGTCGAGCTGGCCGGCACCACGAAACTCGTCCCCCGCTCCTCGATCCGGTTCGTCGAGGCCCAGGGCGACTACGCCCGGCTGCACACCAGCGAGGGCAGCCACCTGGTCCGGATACCGGTCTCGGTGCTGGAGGACCGCTGGGGCGAGGCCGGGTTCGTGCGGATCCACCGCGCCTACCTGGTGTCGCTGCCGCTCATCACCGAGCTGCGCATGTCCGGGTCGGGGTACGTGGTCCGCCTCGGCAACGGGCCGGGGGCGGTCGAGCTGCCCGTCAGCAGGCGGCACACCGCGGGCCTCAAGCGGATCCTGCGGGGACGTCCACCGCGTCCGCAGCGCGGGCCCGAGGACGGCCCGGACGGGCCCGTCGTCCCGCGCTGACCCGGGTCGGACGACCGCGGCGGGCCACGGCCCGTCGCGTGGCCGACACGCCCGGTCACCGTCCGTACTGCCGTGCGCGATCCTGTCGCCTAGCCTGGTGACCGGTGTCCATCTCGGGTGAGTCCTCGCACGTCCTGTCCGTCACCAGCCGTCGTCGCCGCGCGCGTCGCCTGCGTCCGCCTGCGTTGCTCGTGGCGCTGCTGACCGCGTGCGCGCTGGTCGCGGGCTGCTCCGCGAGCGCCGCCGCCCCCGCCCCGGCTCCGGCCGCCCCGCCGTCCCCCGAGCAGCCGGCGCCCACCTCCGCCGCGCCCGCGGTGCCGGAGCTTCCCGGTGGTGGCACCGAGGTCTTCCCGGGCCGCCGGATGGCAGCGCTCTACGGACACCCGGGCACCCCGTCGATGGGCGTCCTCGGCGAGCAGGACCTGCCGCGCTCGATCGCCCGCGCGAAGGACCTCGCCGCCGACTTCCAGCCGCTCGTGCGCGAGCCCGTCGTGCCGGCGTTCGAGATCATCACGACGGTCGCCGACCGTGCCCCCGGCCCGGACGGCGACTACTCGGCGGAGATGAGCGTCGAGGAGCTGCGACCGTGGGTCGAGCAGGCCGGGAAGGCCGGCGTCTACGTGGTGCTGGACCTGCAGCCCGGGACCACCGACTTCCTGACCCAGGCGAAGCGCTACGCCGAGCTGCTCGCGCAGCCGCACGTCGGGCTCGCGCTCGACCCCGAGTGGCGGCTGGAGCCGGGCCGGCGCCACGGCGTGCAGGTCGGCTCGGTGACCGCGGCCGAGATCAACCGGACCTCGGAGTGGCTGGCCGGGCTGGTGCGCGCGAAGAAGCTGCCGCAGAAGGTGTTCCTCATCCACCAGTTCCGGGTCTCGATGATCTCCGACCGGCAGACCGTGGTCACCTCCCACCGCGAGCTCGCGACCGTGCTGCACGCCGACGGCTACGGCACCCGCCAGGAGAAGACCGAGACCTGGAACGCACTGCACGCCGCACCCCGTCCGCCCGGTCTGTGGTGGGGCTGGAAGAACTTCATCGACGAGGACGAGCCGACCTTCACCCCGCGCGAGACCTACGCCGTCCGGCCCGAGTCGCCCGTCTTCGTGTCCTACCAGTGACGGGTATGTCCGCCCTGCCCGGCGCCACCCACCGGGGTGGGTGGCCGCTCACCGAGATCGTGATCACGGCAAGTACCCTCACCGGGACCCGAGCGCCGTCGTCGCCGCCGGGTGCGCAGGCACGTGCCGCGGCTCCTCCGCGCGGCACGGCCACCCCGCCCGTGCCGACCAGTGAAGGGGGTGCTCCGGGTGGACGAACGACCGCAGGAGGGCTCCCGCCCGACCGGTCCGGACCGGCCACGACGACCCGGCCCTCCCGAGCGCGCCCGCCGCGACGACCGCCCGCACCTGCGGGACGAGGCCCGGCGTGGCACCCCGCCCCGGGACCGCGGTGAGACCCCGCCGCCGAACGACCGTCGCGACACCCCGCCGCCCACCCGTGGCGGTGCCACACCCCCGCCCGGCCCCGCCGGGCCCCCGGCCCCGCAGTCCGGCAGGCCCGGTGACCGCAGGCCCCCGCAGTCCGGGAGGCCTCCCCAGGAGCAGCCGTCGGGCCCCCGGCGACGACCCGGTCCGCCCGCACCCGGTGCGCCACGCCCGCCCGCCGGTGACCCGCGCCCCGGGACCGGTCCCGCGGCGCGTCCCGGTGGCAGGCCCCCCGGCCCGCCGGACGGTGCCGGGCGCCCCGCCGAGGACGAGTCCTGGCTCCCCCGACGCGAGCGGGAGGCCCGGGCCGCGGTCCGGCAGGCCGCCGCCTGGTCGTCCCGCGCGACCCGGGAGGAGACCCCGGGCCGTGGTGGGCACAGCGACAGCAGGCCCACCGACATCCGTTCCATCCGCGCGACCCGTCGTGGCATCGGTGACACCGTGAAGGTCCCCGGCCGGCCGGACACCGCCGCGGAGCACCGGCGGCACCGCGCCTCCGAGCCCGACGCCCCGCCGGAGGAGCGTGACCGCGCGGCCCGGCTCAGCGGCGAGCTGCCGATCGTCCCGCGCCGGCCCGGTGGCCCGGACTCCGGTGGCGCGGTGCCCGGTGGTGCCGGTGCGTCCGCGCCCACGGGTTCGCGCCCGGACGCACCGTCGCGCCCCGGCGGTCCCGCGGTCCCGAGCGGTCCGGGTCGGTCGCGTCCGGGCCAGGCGGGCCCGGGGCCGCTGCCGCCGCGTGGCGCCCGGCGCCCCGGTGAGGCCCGTCCCGGTGCTCCCGACCCGCGGTCCGACGGCCGGCCCGACAGCGGCCCGCAGGCCGTACCGGGCCGTTCCACCGCGACCGGGCAGCCCGGCGGCGCCACCGCGCCCCCCTCCGGTGCGCGGTCGTCCGGCACCGCCCGCCCGGACGGCGCCCCCGGTCGGTCCGACACCGGCAGACCGGACGGACCGCAGGCACGCCCCGCCGACACACGCCCGGCAGGTCCGGGCGGGTCCGCGCCGGAGGCCCCGCGCGACACCTCGCGTTCCGCTCCTCCTCGGCCACCGCACACCGGTCTCGCCGCCGGTGCCGCGGCAGGCACCGCCGCGGCAGGAACCGCCGCAGCAGGCTCGGCGGCGGGAGACTCCGCGGCGAAGGCCCGGGGCGGCCGCGGTGAGAGGCGCGACGGGAACAGCACGCTGTCCCCGCCCGCCGGCAGGTCGGCCGCACCCGACCCCGCGCGGCGCACCCTCGCCGCCGCGCTCGGACTCACCGTGGCGTCCACCGTGGTGCCCGGCAGCGGACACCTCGCGCTGCGCCGCCGTCGTACCGGTGGGCTGATCCTCGGCACAGTGGTCGCGATCGTCGTCGGGCTGGCGGCGGTGGTACTCCTGGCCCGGCGCTCGACGCTGCTCCAGAACCTGCTGTCGACGACCACGCTGACCGTCATCGCGGTGGCGCTGGTGGTCGCCGGGATCGCCTGGATCGCCCAGGTCGCGCGGACCTACGCACTGGCCCGGCCGCGCGGGATGCCGCTCGGCCGGAAGATCCTCGGCACCGGGACCGCGGCCCTGCTGTGCCTCACCGTCGCCGTGCCCTTCGGCTACGGCGTCGAGCTGATGAACTCCCAGCGCGGGCTGCTGAACTCGCTGTTCCAGGGCGGCGGGACCTCGGCGGCCGAGGCGCTGGGCAAGCCCCGGCTGAACGTGCTGCTGCTGGGCAGCGACGCCGGCGACGACCGGACCGGTACCCGTACCGACACCATGATGGTCGCCAGCATCGACACCCGTTCCGGCCGGACGACGCTGTTCAGCCTGCCCCGCAACATCCAGCGGGCCGAGTTCCCGCCGGGCAGCCCGGCCGCGGAGGAGTTCCCGGACGGCTTCCACGACCCGTCGCAGCCGTTGTCGGGCGACTACCTGCTCAACGCCGTCTACGCCTATGCCGAGCAGCACCCGGAGATCGCGCCGTCGGGACCGACGTCGTCGCCGGGCATCAACCTGCTCCAGTCCTCGATCGCGTACATGACCGGCCTGCCGCTGGACTACTACCTCGAGGTCAACATGGCCGGGTTCTCCTCGATGATCGACGCCGTCGGCGGGGTCACCGTGAACGTCGGGCCCGAGCCGATCCCGGTCGGTGGCGTCACCGCGTTCGGCAGGCACGTCACCCCGGACCGCTACATCAGCCCCGGGGTGCAGACCCTGGGCGGCGAGGACGCGCTGTGGTTCGCGCGCTCCCGCCGGGACGGCACCGACTACCAGCGGATGGGCCGCCAGCGCTGCCTGATCCAGGCGGTCATCTCGCAGACGACCGCGACCGAGCTGATCTCCCGGTTCCAGAGCATCGCCGCGGTGACCCGGGACAACGTCGCCACCGACATGCCCCAGCAGGTGCTGCCCGCGCTGGCCGTCCTGGCCGACGAGGGGTTCCGGCTGGAGAGCGTCGCGTTCGACCCGTCGCTGCCGGACCCGAACTCCTCGACGGGCTACTTCGTCACCGCCGACCCCGACGTCTCCTACATGCGCGAGGTCGTCCGCAACGCCATCGCCGACCCGGCCCCGGAGCCGGCGCCCGGGAGCGCCCCGGCGCCCGCCGCCCCGACGACGCAGCCGTCCCCGAGCACGGAGTCGTCGCTGTCGTCCTCGGCGAGCGCGTCGCCGACCCCCGACCCGGCCGCGGCGCTGCCGCAGTCGGTCGAGGAGTCCTGCGCGGCGACGGGCGCGGCCGACGTCCCCGCCGGGGGCGAGCCCGGCACGTCGCAGGACCCCTCCGCGACCGGTTCGACCGGGGCCTCCGGCTCCGATCAGGTCGACGGCCTCCGTCCTGACCAGAACTGAGCGCTCCGCACCCGGGCCCGCCGTACCGGGGGCCGTGCGGCGCCAGTTGTGGCGCAGACGGCTGCGGTCCGCTCTTCCGTTCGCCGCACCCGGGATGGTGAAGTAAGGGTCACCTGTTCAGTGGAATGGCGGCCCTTACCGTGCGTCGAACGCTCCCCCTGTTCGCCGGTCTGCTCACCGTGGTGATGGTGCTGGCCGGATGCGGCTCACCGGCGCCCGCGCCCGCGCCGGGGACGGCTCCGTCCGGGGACGGCGCGTTCCCGGTGACGATCCCGACCGCGTTCGGCGACGTCACCGTCCCCGAGCAGCCCCGCCGGGTCGTCGCCCTCGGGTGGAGCGACGCCGAGACCGCACTGGCCCTGGGCGTCGAGCCGGTCGGGGCCGCGGACTGGCTGGCCGTCGGCGGCGACGGCCTCGGACCGTGGGAGCAGGCCCGCTACACCACCCCGCCGCAGATCCTCGGCACGCTCGAGGTCGACCTGGAGGCCGTCGCCGCGCTGGACCCGGACCTCGTCCTGGACACCCGGGCATCCGGCGCACGCGACCGCCACGACCGGCTGACCCAGCTCGGCGTCCCGGTGGTCGGCATCCCCGCCGGCGCGGAGAACTACAAGACGACCTGGCGCGACCAGCTCCGCACGGTCGGCGCCGCCCTGGGGAAGCCGCAGGAGGCGGCGCGCGCAGGCCGACCTGGAGCAGCGCTTCGCCGACGCCCGGGCACAGCACCCGCAGCTGCAGGGCGCCACCGTCGTGTCCGGGGCCCGCAACACCCTCGGCGAGTACGCCGCCTACACCGGTGACTCCGGGCGCCTGGCGTTCCTCCAGGAGCTGGGCATGGTCAATGCCCCGCAGATCGCGTCGCAGCGCACCGACGGCTTCTCCGTCCCGATCTCGCGGGAGCGGATGAATCTCCTCGACGCCGACGTCACCGTCATGCAGGCGATCTCGAAGGACACCTCGGCCATCGCGGGCGACCCGCTGTGGAAGGCCGTGCCGTCGGTCGCCGCCGGTCGAAGTGTGCTGCTGTCGGACCGCGACGTCTCCCAGGCGTTCTCCAGCGCCTCGGTCGACGGCTGGCGCTACGCCCTCGACCGCACCGTGGCCCCGCTCGCGGACGCGGCGGCGAAGGCGCGGTGACCGCCCCGGCGACCACCGCCCCCGTCCCGCCCCCGCCGGGCGCACCGGCGACGGTGCGGCGCCGGCGGTGGCCCGCCGCGGCCGGGCTGGCCGCCGCGCTGCTGGCCGTGGCCGCGCTCGGCCTGCTGGTCGGCGCCCGGCCGCTCGCGCCGGGGTTCGTGCTGGACGTGCTCACCGGCGCCGTCGACCGGTCCTCGCCGGACGCGCTCGTCGTCACCGAGGTGCGGCTGCCGCGCACGGTGCTGGCGGTCCTCGCCGGGGCCGCGCTCGGCGTGGCCGGGGTGCTCGCGCAGGGCATGACGCGCAACCCGATCGCCGAGCCCGGCATCCTCGGGCTCAACACCGGCGCCGCGCTCGCCGTCGTGCTCGGGATCGCGCTGCTCGGCGTCGACACCCTCACCGGCTACGTCTGGTTCGGCTTCGCCGGGGCGGCGGTGGCGGCCGTCGTCGTCGCGGGGGTGGCCGGGATCGGCCGGCGCGGCAGCGTCTCCCCCGCCACGCTGGCCCTGGCGGGCGCCGCGCTCGCCGCAGGCCTGCAGTCGATCACCACCCTGTTCCTGCTCACCGACCCCCAGGCCTTCGACGACTACCGGTTCTGGCAGGTCGGCTCGGTCGCCGGACGGGACCTGGGGATCGCCGCGCAGGCCGCGCCGTTCGTCGTCGCGGGGCTCGCGCTGGCCCTGACCTGCGGTCCGCGGCTCAACGCGCTGGCGCTGGGCGACGACGTCGCCCGGTCGTTCGGCCGCGCGGTCGGGACCGACCGCGCCGTGTGCGGGGTGGCCCTGGTCGAGCTGGCCGGGGCGGCGACCGCCGCCGCGGGACCGATCGCCTTCCTCGGGCTGGCCGTGCCGCACCTGGTGCGACGCCTCGCCGGGACCGACCACCGGGTGGTGCTGCCGCTGGCGGCGCTCGCCGGGCCCGTCCTGCTGCTGGCCGCGGACGTCCTCGGGCGGGTCGTCACCCCGCCCGGCGAGGTCCAGGCCGGGGTGGTGACGGCCGTGGTCGGCGCCCCGCTGTTCGTCGCGCTGGTCCGGCGGCGGAGATTCCTGCGATGAGCACCGGGACCGTCCCCGTCGGGGATCCCACCGCGGTGCTGCGCCGGATCCGGGCCCGATCCCGGCGCCGTCGTACGACGGCCGGGCTCGCCGTCACCGTCGCCGCGCTCGCCGCGTTCGTCGCCTCCCTCTCGGTGGGTGCGCAGGGCCTCGGTCCCGGCGACGTGCTGGCCGCGCTGACCGGGCTCGGCACGCCGCGCACCGAGCTGGTGGTGCTGCGGCTGCGGATGCCGCGGGCGCTGACCGCGTTGCTGGTCGGCGCGGCGCTCGGCCTGGCCGGGGCGTTGTTCCAGCGGGTGCTGCGCAACACCCTGGCCAGCCCGGACGTGATCGGTGTGGGTGCCGGTGCGGCCGTCGGTGCGGTCACCGCCTCGGTCGTGCTCGGCCTGTCCGCCACCGGGACCTCGGCCGGCGCGGTCCTCGGCGCCGTCGCGGCGGCGCTGCTCATCACCGTCCTGGCCCGCCGCGACGGCCTCGGCGGCACCCGCTTCGTGCTGGTCGGGGTCGGGATCGGGTCGGCGGCGATGGCCGTCGTGCCCTACCTGATGATCACCGCGTCGCTGACCACGGCACAGCAGACGCTGGTCTGGCTGACCGGCAGCGTCACCGAGACCGGCTGGTCCACCGCGGTCTCGCTGGCGCTCGCCTGCGCCGTGCTCGTCCCGGCCGGGCTGCTGCTGGCCCGCGCGTTGCCCCGCCTGGAGCTCGGCGACGACACCGCGACCGCGCTCGGGCTGCCCGTCGGCCGGGCCCGGGCCGCGCTGCTGGCGGTGGCCGTCCTGCTGGTCGCCGCCGCGGTCGCCGCGGCCGGGCCGGTCTCGTTCGTCGCGCTCGTCAGCGGGCCGCTCGCCGCGCGGCTCGCCGGCCCCGGGCGGGCGTCGCTGCCGCACGCCGCCGGGATCGGGGCCGCACTGGTACTGCTCGCCGACGTCGTCGCCCGCACCCTGATCGCCGAGGTCGCGCTGCCCGCGGGCGTCGTCACCGGCGCGATCGGCGCCCCCTACCTGCTGTGGCTGCTCGCCCGCTCCCGGACCGGAGGAACCCCGTGACCACGCCCGCCACCGCCCCCGCCGGGCCCGCGTTGGACGCCGACGACCTGGTCCTGCGCTACGACGAGCGCGTCGTCGTCGACGGCCTGACCGTGCACGTCCCGCCCGGCCGGATCACCGTGATCGTCGGTCCGAACGCCTGCGGCAAGTCCACGCTGCTGCGTGGGCTGGGCCGGATCGTCGCCCCGGCCGCCGGGACCGTGCGTCTCGACGGCACCGACGTCCGGACGCTGCCCGGCCGCGAGCTGGCCCGGCGGCTCGGGCTGCTCCCCCAGTCCCCGACCGCCCCGGACGGCATCACCGTCGCCGACCTGGTGGAACGCGGCCGGTCGCCGCACCAGGGCTGGTTCGGCGGCCGCGGCGACGCCGACGACGCCGCCGTCGCCGACGCGATGCGCGCGACCGGGGTGCTGGAGCTGGCCGACCGGCCGGTCGACGAGCTGTCCGGCGGTCAGCGGCAGCGCGTGTGGATCGCGATGGTGCTGGCCCAGGACACCGGGGCGCTGCTGCTCGACGAGCCGACCACGTTCCTGGACCTGCCGCACGCGGTCGAGGTGCTGGACCTGCTCGTCGACCGGAACCGGGTGCGGGGCAGCACGGTCGTCGTCGTCCTGCACGACCTGAACCTGGCCTGCCGCTACGCCGACCACCTGATCGCGATGGCCGACGGCGCGATCGTCGCGCAGGGCCCGCCCGCGACGACGATGACC
This sequence comes from Pseudonocardia sp. 2-7, assembly GCF_056341085.1. NCBI lineage: Bacteria > Bacillati > Actinomycetota > Actinomycetes > Pseudonocardiales > Pseudonocardiaceae > Pseudonocardia > Pseudonocardia sp. 2-7. Next base: position 1,282,692 of record NZ_CP094507.1, on the reverse strand, counting down.
GCAGACCTGGTGCGCCGGGTGTTCGGGATGGAGTCGCGGGTGGTGCCCGACCCGGTCGCGGGCACCCCGATGGTCGTCCCGGCCGGCCGGCACCACCCGCTCGCCGCACCGGGCACCGGCGCGGCCGACGGTTCCGGGATCCGGACCGAGGAGGAGCTGCGCGCCGTCGTCGCGGAGCCGCACCCGCTGGTCGCGCACAAGTCCACCGACCGGGTCGACGAGGTCGCCGCCCGGTTCGTCGCCGCGTCGCCGCTGGTCTTCCTGGGCACCACCGCCCCCGACGGCACCGTGACGGTGACCCCGCGCGGCGACGCGCCCGGCTCCGTGCGGGTCCTCGACGGCGGTCGCCGCCTCGCCGTCCCGGAACGACCGGGCAACCGCCGCGTCGACAGCATGCGCAACCTGCTCGCCCGCGACGGCGTCGGCCTGACGTTCTGCATGCCGCGCTCGGCCCACGTGCTGCGCGTGCACGGCCGGGCCCGGGTCACCCGGGACCCCGGGGTGCTGGCGTTGTGGGGCCCGTCCGACGCCGACGCCCGGGGCCCGGCGGCCCACCGGCCACCGCCGCTGGCGCTGCTGGTCGACGTGCACGACGCCTACGTGCACTGCGGCCGGGCGCTGACCGCGGCCGGCCTGTGGGACCCCGACAGCTGGGGCGACGGCGACGACACCCCCGGCCTGAAGGAGCTCGCCGACGCGTCCCGCGCCGACCGGGCGGCCCGGGCCCGGGGCTGACCCGGGGCCGACCTGCGGCTCAGGCCGTCGCGAACGCCCCGAGCACGTGGTCCGGCCGGATCCCGTCGAAGTGGGAGCGCCAGATCCCGTGGTAGAGGACCTCCTCCTCGCTGCGCAGCGGCCAGGAGTCGGACGGGTGCTCGGGCACCCCGTCGGTCACCCCGGCGTCGGCCGCGGCGGCGGCCTTGCGGGCGGCCAGCTCGGCGAGCACGGTGCCGGCGCCGGAGCCGTCGCCGAACTGCTCCTTGCCGCGCCACAGCAGGTCCTCGGGCAGCCAGCCCTCGAACGCCTCGCGCAGGATCGCCTTCTCGGGGCGGCCGTCCGGGCACTGCTTCCACTCCGGCGGCAGCGCCAGCGCGGCCCGGACCAGGCCGGAGTCCAGGAACGGCTCGCGGGCCTCCAGGCCGAAGTACATGGTGGTGCGGTCGCAGCGCTGCAGGTTGAGGTGGTGCAGCTGCTCCAGCGAGCGGACCAGCTCGGCCTGCAGGGTGTCCGGGTCGGCGTACTCGGGGCCGTGGATGTAGGAGTACCCGGCGAACAGCTCGTCGGCGCCCTCCCCGGTGAGCACGACCTTGACCTTCTTCGCCGCCTCGCGGGCGAGGATCAGGTTGGGCACCGCGCTGCGGACCAGGGCCGGGTCGTAGTGCTCGATGACCTCGACGGCGTGGTCGAGGGCCTCGGCGATGTCCTCGGGGGTCACCAGGATCTCGTGGTGGTCCGACCCGATGTGCGCGGCGACCTTGCGGGCCGCGATCAGGTCACCGGACTCGGCGGTCCCGACGGCGAAGGTGGGCAGCTGCTCGCCACGGGCCCGGGCCTCCTGCGCGGCGATGGCCGCGACCAGCGCCGAGTCCAGGCCACCGGACAGGAACACGCCGACCCCGACGTCGGACATCATCCGGCGACGGACCGCGGACACCACGGCCTCGCGCACCCGGGACAGGTCCGCGTCGTCCCAGCCGGGGCGGATCGCGCGGCGTGCCGGGCGGACCTCGACCGGCACGGCGTCGGCGAACCGCACCAGCCCCGACGACGGGCTCCACAGGCAGCCGGGCGGGAACGAGCGCACGTGCGGGCGGTCCTCGGGGTCGAACGCGCGGAGCTCGCTGGCGAACAGCACCGTCTCCGACGGGTCCGGCGCGGTGTACGGGACGGCCCCGGCCGCACCGCCGCCGTCACGGAGCTCTGCCGGCGGCACCCAGTACAACGGCTTCACGCCGAACGGATCCCGGGCGACGAGCCCGGCGCCGTCGGTGCGCCCCATGGCGACGGCGAACATGCCGTTCAGGGAGGCGACCGCGGCCTGGCCGTCCCACATCACCGCGTGCAGCGCGGCCTCGGTGTCGGACTTGGTGCGCACCGTGCCGTCCGGGAACGCCTTGGCGATGCGCTCGTGGTTGTAGATCTCGCCGTTGCCGACGATCCACGCGGTGCGGGCGACGTCGGACATCGGCTGGTGCCCACCGCTGACGTCCATGATCGACAGGCGCTGATGGCCGAGCCAGGTGTTCCCCACGACCTGCACGCCGGTGTCGTCGGGGCCGCGGTGCGCCACCCGGGCGAGCATCCGCTCGTACTTCCCGGGGTCGGCGGGCTCACCGCCCGGCCACGCCGTGGGTCCACCGAACGCAGCCACGATCCCGCACATGGGCTCCATCGTCGCACGGTCGTGCGCACCCGCATCCCGGCTTCCGCTCCCCCACCGTGTGAGTTCGGACTCTGAAAGGCGTTTCCGGAGCGATCCGAATTGCCCCGGCGGCCGTGGGTTCGTACGGTCGGAGACCGGCCAGGACGGCCGCCGTCCACCGCCGACACCAGGACTCAGGGTCCGGAGGCGGGGACCGACACCGGCCATCGAGCAGGTGCGCGGTGATGCCGCGCCAGGACCGACCGACAAGGGGCGGACTCAGGTGAGCACGGCAGAGCACGACGAGCGGCAGGGCCGGCACAAGGTCGTGATCGTCGGCGGAGGGTTCGGCGGTGTGCAGGCCGCCAAGGCGCTCAAGGGCGCCGATGTCGACGTGACGATCGTCGACCGCACGAACCACCACCTCTTCCAGCCGCTGCTCTACCAGGTCGCGACGGGCATCCTGTCCCCCGGCCTGATCGCCCCGGCCCTGCGCCGGGTGCTGAAGAAGCAGAGCAACGTCCGCACTCTGCTCGCCGAGGTCGGCGACATCGACCTCGAGGCCAAGGTCGTCCACGCGGCCGCGCCGGACGGGCAGCGGATCGTGCTGCCCTACGACACCCTCGTCGTCGCCGCGGGCGCCACGCACGCCTACTTCGGGCACCCGGAGTGGGCCGAGCACGCGCCCGGCATGAAGTCGATCGAGGACGCCCGGCTGCTGCGCTCGCGCATCCTGGGTGCCTACGAGCTCGCCGAGGTCGCGACGACCGAGGAGGAGAAGCAGGCGTGGATGACCTTCGTGGTCGTCGGCGCCGGCCCCACCGGCGTCGAGCTCGCCGGTCAGCTCGCCGAGCTGGCGCAGTACGTGCTGCCGCGTGAGTACCGGTCGATCGACACCCGCTCCGCGCGGATCATCCTGCTCGACGCGGCGCCGGCGGTGCTCCCGCCGTTCGCGAAGAAGCTGCAGAACTACACGCGCAAGACGCTGGAGAAGAAGGGTATCGAGGTCCGCCTGAACACCATGGCGACCGGGATGGACGCCGACTCCATCACGGTGAAGGGCCCGAACGGCGAGGAGCGCATCACCGCCCGCACCAAGGTGTGGGCCGCGGGCGTCCAGGCGTCGCCGCTGGGCGAGCTGCTGGCGAAGGCCTCCGGCGGCGAGGTGGACCGCGCGGGCCGTCTCACCGTGGACCCGGACTGCAGCCTGCCGGACCGCCGCGACGTGTTCGCGATCGGCGACATGGTCTCCACCATCGACCGGCTGCCCGGCGTCGCGCAGGTCGCGATGCAGCAGGGCACCTACGTCGGCAAGCTGATCAAGGCACGGGCGAAGGGCGACGACACCACCCCGGCCCCGTTCAAGTACTTCGACAAGGGCTCGATGGCCACCATCGGCGCCCGCGAGGCCGTCGCCGACGTCCGCGGCATCAAGCTCACCGGCTGGCTCGGGTACTTCATCTGGTGCTACGTGCACGTGATGTTCCTGATCGGCTGGGGCAACCGCTTCGGCACGCTCTACAACTGGCTGCGGTCGCTGCGCTACGCCCGCTTCCGCGGGCACCGGCTGATCAGCGTCACCGCCTCCTACGACAAGGCGGTCGACCCGGAGAAGCCGCTGGGCGAGAAGACCGACGAGCGCGCCGAGCTGGACCCGCGGGTCTCGCCCGGCACGCCGCCCGCGCCCGAGGAGCGCCCGGCCGCCACGGCCTGAGCCGGCCACGCACCACGACCGACGCCCGGGGGCCACGTGCCCCCGGGCGTCGTCGCGTGCGCGGGTGGGCCGGGGCGTGGCACCGTGATCCGGTGACCCCGGCGATGCAGGTCCTGATGCGCGACATCGCACGGCTCTGGGACACCGCGGCCGACGCGCTCTACGCGGCGGGCGACCCCGGCCCGGCGACGGCCGCGCTGGCCACCGACGTGAGCTGGACCGAGCTGCCGACCGGCGCCGGGGGCCACGGCCGGGACGCGGTCGCCGCGCACCTGGCCGCCCTCGCGGCGGCCCGGCCGTCCGGGCTGACCCGGACCCGGGTGTCGCGCACCGTCGACGTCCGCCGGGTGGTCGACGAGGTCCGCGTCGGCTTCACCCACGACCGGGAGCTGCCGTGGCTGGTGCCCGGGCTCGCCCCCACCGGACGCGCGGCGGAGGTGCTGGCGGTGCAGCTGGTGCGGGTGCGGCAGGGCCGGATCGACGAGGTCCGGACCCTCTGGGACGTCACGGGACTGCGCTCCGTGCTCGAACGGTGAGCCCATCGTCACCGCTTCCGCGCTTTCATGCCGCTGACCTGCGGCAACAGCCCCGACCCCGCGCCGTGCGACGGGCGGTCGCCCGGGTGCGGTGAGCCGCGCCACGGACGGCCCCGAACAGGGCCGACACGCCCTGAGGAGGGGGTTCCCGCAGGTCGTGGCGATGTCTCTGCCAGTCTGTACCGCGATCGGAGATGGCAGTCCACCCCGGTGAGCGGGGTGCGTGAACCGAGAGGAGTTGTCAGCGATGGCTCTGCCCACCCTGACCCCGGAGCAGCGCGCCGAGGCGCTCAAGAAGGCGGCTGCGGCCCGTACCGCCCGCAAGGAGCTCCGCGACAAGATCGCCAGCGGCGAGGAGACCATCCCCGCGGTGCTGGGTCGCGCGAAGACCGACCAGATCGTCGGGAAGACCAAGGTCGCGGACCTGCTCAAGAGCGTCCCGGGCTGGGGCCCGGCGAAGGTCTCCAAGGTGATGGAGGAGGCCGGCATCGACGTGTCGCGCCGTGCCGCCGGCCTCGGCGACCGTCAGCGCGCCGCGCTGATCGAGAAGGTCGGCTGACCTTCCCCCAGCTCCTCGCGACGGCCCGGTACGCACACTGTGCGGACCGGGCCGTCGCGCGTTCCGGGTAGGGCCCGGTCGGCGGAGGCGGGTCGTCACCGGTCTGGCAGCCTGCGCATGTGGAGATCGCCGGCACCGTACGCGAGGTCGAGACCGAGCCGGGCGTGACCCTCTGGGTGCAGGACCTGCCCGCACACCGGCCGACGCCGGCGGCGCCGGTGCTGCTGGTGAACGGGGCGGGCTCGGCCGGGTACGGCTGGCCGGACGCGCTGGTCGAGGTGCTGCGCGAGCGGCACCGGGTGGTCCGCTACGACCATCGCGACACCGGCCGTTCGACCCACGCGTTCGAGGACCGGCCCTACGCCGTCGCCGACCTGGCGACCGACGCACTCGCGGTGCTCGACGGCTGCGGGATCGACCGGGCGCACCTGGTCGGGATGTCGATGGGCGGGACGCTGGTCCAGCTGCTCGCGCTCGACGCGCCGCACCGCATGGTCAGCGCGACGCTGCTGTGCACCGCGGCGCTCGACACCGGCGACGCCGACCTGCCCGGCCCGACCCGGGACGTGCAGCGGATGTGGCAGGAGCTGGGCGACCCGCGTGACGAGGCCGGGGAGCTGGCCTGGCGGGTCGAGTACTGGCGACGCGTCTCCGGCGGGGTGCTGCCGTTCGACACCGCGGAGTTCGCCGCGCGGGAGCGGCGGATCATGGAGCACACCGGGCGGGTCGAGCCGTGCACCGCGCACGCCCAGGCCGATCCCGACGGGCTGGACCGCGGCGCCGAGCTGGGCTCGGTCACGGTGCCGACGCTCGTCGTCGAGGCGCCGGAGGACCCGGTGCACCCGCCGCCGCACGCCGACCACCTGGCGGCGCGGATCGGGGCGGCCGCGCAGCTCGTCACGGTGGACGGGATGGGGCACGCGCTGCCGGACCTGCTGTGCGAGCCGATCGCGGCGGTGCTGCTGGAGCACGCCGCCGAGGCCGAGGAGGCGGAGGCCGACCCGGTGGCACCGCAGGCGGAGACCGACCCGGTGGCACCGCAGGCGGAGACCGAGCCGGCGGCGCCGCACGCGGAGGCGCTGCGGGGGGCCGGTCAGCCGACCCAGCGGTAGCGGCGCTCCGGGCGGCCGGTGCCGCCGTAGCGCAGCCGTACGGTGACCTGCCCGGTCGACACGAAGTGCTCCAGGTAGCGGCGTGCGCTGACCCGGGACAGCCGGGTGGCCTCGGCGCACTCGGTCGCCGACAGGTCCGCCTCCGCGTCGGTCCCCGAGTGCGCGCGCAGCGTGCCCGCGACGAGCTCCGCGGTCGGGGTGGTCAGCCCCTTCGGCATCCGTTCCGGGCCGCCGGGGGTGCGGGCCGGGGCGGCGCCGGTGCCGCCGAAGAGCCGGTCGATGTCGGACTGGTCGCGGACCCGGTCCAGGTCGCGCCGGATCCGCGTCGCGCGGTGCACCTGGGCGGCGAGCGCGGCGGAGTCGAACGGCTTGACGAGGTAGTGCAGCGCGCCGCCGTGCAGGGCGGCGGCGACCGTGTCGGAGTCGTCGGCGGCCGTCACGACCAGCACGAACGGGTCGTCGGCGGCCCCGGTGCGCAGCCGCGTCAGCACCTCCAAGCCGGACATGTCGGGGAGGTAGACGTCGAGCAGCACCAGCTCCGGGCGGAGCCGGGCGGCGGCGTCGAGGGCGTCGGCGCCGTTGTGCGCGACGCCGACCACGGTGCAGCCCTCGATCCGCTCCACGTAGCCGGAGTGGACCTTGGCGACCATGAAGTCGTCGTCGACGACCAGGACCCTCACACCCGCACCCCCGTCGGCGCCACCGGCAGCACCGCCTCGAACACCGCACCGACCCGGCCCGCCGGCGCCGGCCGCACCGCGATGGTGCCACCCCGGCGCAGACACGCCTGCCGGGCCAGGGCCAGGCCGAGCCCGCGGCCGCCGATCTCGGCGGCCTTGGTCGAGTAGCCGGCCCGGAACACCTCCTCGGCCAGCTCGGAGGCGATCCCGGGGCCGGAGTCGCGGACCTCGACCCAGACCTCGTCGCCGTCGGTGTCGCCGCCGCCGGCGAGCCCGATCTCGATCCGGCGCGGGCCGTCCCGCCCGGCGGTCGCGTCGATCGCGTTGTCGATCAGGTTGCCGAGCACGGTCACGAGGTCGGCGGACAGGTCCGGGTCGTGGTCGGGGTCGGTCGGGTCGAGCCGGGACTCCGGGTCCAGGGCCAGCTCGACGCCGCGCTCGGCGGCCTGGCTGTTCTTCGCGACGAGCAGCGCGGCCGTCGCCGGGTCGCCGACGCTGGCGGTGACCTCGCGGCGCCACCCCTCCGAGGCGGCGACGATCCCGGCGACGAACCGGCGCACCTCGTCGTGCTCGCCGAGCTCGGTGAGACCGGCGATGGTGTGCAGCCGGTTGGAGAACTCGTGGGCCTGGGCGCGCAGGGTGTCGGTGACGGTGTGCGAGGCGTCGAGCCGGTGCTGCAGGGTGGTGAGCTCGGTGCGGTCCCGCAGGGTGACCACGGCGCCCACGTCGCGGCCGTCGACGCGGACCGGGCGGCGGTTGAGCACCAGGGCCCGGGTGTCGCGCAGCACGAGCTGGTCCTCGCCGTCGGCGGCACCGGTGAGGACCTCGCGGAGCCGGTCGTCGAGGCCGAGGTCGGCGACGGCGTCGCCCTCGCGGGCGCCGGGCAGCTCCAGCAGCTCGCGGGCGACCGGGTTGAGCAGGGTGATCCGGTCGGCGGTGTCCAGCCCGACCACGCCCTCCTTGATGCCGAGCAGCATCGCCTCGCGGCGCTGCACCAGCTCGACGATCTCGTCGGGCTCCAGGCCGAGGGTCTGGCGGCGGACCCGCCGGGCGAGCAGCAGCGACCCGAGGACGCCGACGCCCAGGGCCAGCCCCAGCAGCGCGCCGGTCTCCGCGCGGGCCCCGGCGAGGGACTCCCACAGCGACGGGGCGCGGATCCCGGCCGACACCAGCCCGGCGACGGCGCCGCGGTCGTCGATCACCGGCACCTGGGCGACGACGGCGCGCCCGTCGGGGTTGCCGACCCAGGCCCGGCCCTGCGGCGCGGTGCTGGCACCGGGGTCGAACCGCTGCCGGACCCGGGACGGGTCCGGTGAGGTGCGCACGACCAGACCGGCGTCGACGATCTCGATCTCGTCGGCCCCGGACAGGTTCTCCGCGCTGCGGGCGAACGACGGAAGCAGGTCGTAGCGGCGGGTCTGCAACGCCTCGCGCACGGTCGGTACGGACGCGACGTCCTCGGCGACCGACAGCATCCGGCGTCCCTGGGTCTCGCGGAACGACTCCGAGGACTGCACGGCGGCCAGCGCCGCGACCGCGCCGAGCAGCACGACCACGACCACCAGCTGCCAGACGAGGAACTGGCGGGCCAGCGGTCCACCCGTCCCCCCGGCGCGCCGTCGCATGCGCCCAGCGTAGGACGTGCGGCGACGGCGGCGGGCACGCGAGGCGGCGGGACCACGACGCGTCGCGCGGCTCACCTCGGTGGACCGGCCCGGCCGCGGACGCGCAGACTCACCGGCGGCGGCACGGCGACGGGCGGGTGGGCATGGCGGGGACGGTGACGCGGCCCGGCGGGGCGCCGATCGCCCGCGGCGCCCGCCGGGGTCCGGTCGTCTCGCTGGTCGTGGTGCTCGTGCTGGCCCTCGCCGCGGTCGTCGTCCCGATCGTGCTGACCGACGGGCCGCGGCCGCTGTCCGACCTGCGCATCCTGGTCCCCAACCCACCCGGCGGCGGCTACGACGTCACCGCCCGCAGCGCGGCCAAGGTGCTGTCCGACACCGGGATCGCCGGCCCGGTCGAGGTGTTCAACCTGTCCGGTGCCGGCGGGATCGCCGGGCTCGGCCGGGTCGAGGGCGAGGCGGGCAACGGCAGGCTCCTGATGAGCATGGGGCTCGGGATCGTCGGGGCGACCGCGTCCCGCGACACCCCGCTCTCGCTCTCCGGCACCACGCCGATCGCGCGGCTGACCGAGGAGTCGGAGATCGTCGTCGTGCCCGCGGACTCGCCCTACCGCGACGTCCGCGCCCTGCTCGACGCCTGGCGCGCCGCCCCCGGCGGGCTCACCGTCGGCGGCGGCTCGAGCGTCGGTGGGCCGGACCACCTCGCCACGATGCTGCTCGCCGAGGGCACCGGCATCGCGCCCGCCCGGGTCCGCTACGTGTCCTACGAGGGCGGGGGTCCGTTGCTCGCGGCGGTGCTGCGCGGCGAGGTGGGCTTCGCGGTGTCCGGGGTGGGCGAGTTCGCCGACCAGATCGGGTCCGGTGACCTGCGGGTGCTCGCGGTGACCGCGGGCGAGCGGGTACCCGGCCTCGACGTGCCGACGCTGCGCGAGTCGGGGGTGGACGTGGAGTTCAGCAACTGGCGCGGGCTGGTCGCGCCGCCCGGGCTGGCCGACGCCGACCGCGCCGCGCTGGCCGACGCCGTGTCCGCGATGCGCGACACCCCCGAGTGGCGGCAGGTGCTGGCCGCGAACGGGTGGCGCGACGCCTGGCTCCCGGGCGCGGACTTCGCCCGGTTCACCGCCGCCGAGAACGAGCGGGTGGAGCACGTCCTGGGCGAGCTGGGGCTGCGGTCACGCTGACCCGCGCACCCGGGCCGCGGTGACCGTAACGACCACAACGACCGTTGTGGCCGTTACGGAGACATCGGAGGGGTGACTCCGCACACTGCAACGCGTTCGCTTCGCAACGGTGAGATCGGACGCAGATGCCTCAGACGGCTCCTCCACGAACGCAGGACCGGCCCCCGCCGGACGACCCCACGTCGCCCGGGCCGCGGCCCCGGGTCGGACCTCTCCTCGGCACGGTGGTGGCCGTGCTGGCCGCCCTGCTCCTCGTCCCGCCCGCGGTGGGCGCGATCGGCGGCGGCGGCGACGGCACCCAGCTCCGCGGGCTGCGGATGCTGGTCCCGAACGCCCCCGGCGGCGGCTACGACGTCACCGCCCGCAGCGCGGCCAAGGCCATGGAGGACGCCGGGCTGACCGGGTCGGTCGAGGTCTTCAACCTGCCCGGTGCGGGCGGCACGGTCGGGCTCGGCCGGACCGTCAACGAGGCCGGCGACGACCGGCTCGTGATGAGCATGGGCCTGGGCGTGGTCGGGAGCGTGTACTCCAACGACTCGCCGGCCACGCTCGAGCAGACCACACCGATCGCGCGGCTCACCGAGGAGACCGAGATCGTCGTCGTCCCCGGTGACTCGCCCTACCGGAACGTGGGCGACCTGCTGGCCGCCTGGCGGGCGGCCCCCGGGAAGACCCCGGTCGGCGGCGGCTCCTCCCCCGGCGGCCCGGACCACCTGGCCCCGATGCTGATGGCCGAGGGCGCCGGCGTGGACCCGCGCGCGGTCAACTACGTCTCCTACGACGGCGGCGGCGAGCTGCTCGCCGCCGTCCTCGGCGGCAAGGTCGCGTTCGGGGTGTCCGGGCTCGGCGAGTTCGCCGACCAGATCGCCTCGGGCGACCTGCGGGTGCTCGCGGTGACCGCGGGCGAGCGGATCCCCGGCCTCGACGCGCCGACGCTGCGCGAGTCCGGCGTCGACGTCGAGTTCACCAACTGGCGCGGTGTCGTCGCGCCGCCGGGGCTGGACCCCGAGGGCGTCGCCGAGCTGGAGAGCGCCTACGCCGAGCTGCACACGACGCCGGAGTGGCGCGAGGTGCTGGCCCGCAACGGCTGGCAGGACGCGTACCTGCCGGGGCCGGAGTTCGGCCGGTTCCTGGCCGACGAGGACGCCCGCGTCGAGCGGGTACTGACCGGGCTGGGGCTGACGTGACGACCATCGGGGACACCGGGACCGCTCGCTCCTGGTGGAAGGAGCACTCGGAGCTGGGTGTGTCGGTGCTGCTGGCCCTCACCGGCCTGCTGGTGCTCGGCGACACCCTCGCCGAGGGCGGCGGCGGCAGCGCGTCCGACCCGCTCGGACCGCGCACCGTCGCGTTCGTGCTCGGCGCGGCGCTGCTGGTGCTGGCGGCGCTGCTGACCGTCGACGTCCTGCGCGGCGGCCGCGGCGAGGCCGAGGGCGGCGAGGACGTCGACCTCGACACCGCCGTGGACCTGCGCACGGTCGGGATGCTGGCCGGGGTGATCGTCGCGACGGCGGCGCTCATCCCGCTCGCCGGCTGGCCGATCGCCGGGACCGTCCTGTTCGCCGGCGCCACCTACGCGCTCGGCTCGCGCGCGGTGCTCCGCGACCTCGGCATCGCCGCCGCGGTCTCGCTGCTGACCTGGGTGCTGTTCGACGCCGTGCTCGGCGTCGACCTCCCGGGCGGCCCGCTGATGGGGGTGTTCGGCTGATGGGCACGTTCGACCTGCTCATGCACGGGTTCGCACACGCGCTGACCCCGCAGAACCTGCTGTTCGCCGCGTTCGGGGTGCTGCTCGGTACCGCGATCGGCGTGCTGCCGGGCATCGGCCCGGCGATGGCGGTGGCACTGCTGCTGCCGGTGACCTACGCGTTCGACCCGACCGGTGCGTTCATCATGTTCGCCGGCATCTACTTCGGGGCGATGTTCGGCGGGTCGACGACGTCGATCCTGCTGAACACCCCCGGCGAGTCCGCCTCGGTGATGGCGGCCATCGAGGGCAACCCGATGGCGAAGTCCGGGCGCGGCGCCCAGGCGCTCGCCACCGCCGCGATCGGGCACTTCATCGGCGGCATCGTCGGCGTGACCGGGCTGGTCCTGGTCGCCCCGCTGATCGCCTCGGTGGCCGTCGACATCGGCGCCCCGGACTACTTCGCGATCATGGTCCTGGCCTTCGTCGCCGTCAGCGGCGTGCTGGGCGCCTCGCGGGTCCGCGGGTTCGCCGCGCTCGCCCTGGGCCTCACGATCGGCCTGGTCGGGCTCGACCCGATCTCCGGGCAGCCGCGGCTCACCTTCGGGGTGCCGCAGCTGGCCGACGGCATCGACGTCATCATCGTCGCGGTCGGGCTGTTCGCGATCGGCGAGGCGCTGTGGGTGGCCGCCCACCTGCGACGACGCAAGCAGGAGGTCATCCCGGTCGGGCGCCCGTGGCTGGGCCGCGAGGACCTGCGGCGGACCTGGAAGCCGTGGCTGCGCGGCCCGTTCATCGGCTTCGGCTTCGGTTCGATCCCGGCCGGCGGCGCCGAGATGTCGACCTTCATGGCGTACGTGACCGAGCGGAAGCTCTCGAAGCACCCGGAGCAGTTCGGGAAGGGCGCCATCGAGGGCGTCGCCGGGCCGGAGTCCGCGGCCAGCGCGTCGTCGGCGGGGACGCTGGCGACGATGCTGACCCTCGGCCTGCCGACGACGGCGATCGCCGCCGTCATGCTCGCCGCGTTCCAGCAGTTCGGCATCCAGCCCGGCCCGCTGCTGTTCCAGAAGGAGCCTGACCTGGTCTGGACGCTCATCGCGAGCCTGTTCATCGGCCTGGTCATGCTGCTGGTGCTGAACCTTCCGCTGGCCCCGGCCTGGGCGACGCTGCTGCGGATCCCGCGGCCGTACCTCTACGCGGGCATCCTGTTCTTCGCCTGTGTCGGCGCCTACGCGGTGTCCGGCCAGCCGGTCGACCTGCTGGTGCTGCTCGCGATCGGCGGCATCGGGTTCCTGATGCGCCGGTTCGGGCTGCCGGTGCTGCCGGCGATCATCGGCGTCATCCTCGGCCCGGACGCGGAGCTGCAGCTGCGCCGCGCCCTGCAGATCGCCGACGGCGACGTCACCACGCTGGTCTCCACCCCGCTCGCGATCGTCGTGTACTCGCTGATCGCGATCCTGCTGGTCGCCCCGGTCGTGCTCCGCGCGGTCCGCGCCCAGCGGGGCGACCGGGAGTCCGAGACGGTCTGACCCGGTCGGTGCCCCGACACGCCCCGCGGCCGCACCGGCCGCGGGGCGTCGTCGTCCGCGCGGTGATCCGTGCGCCGCGCGCGTCCGGACGCACGCGCGGCACGGATCACCGCGCGCGCAGCGGATCACCCCACGGCGGGTGGGGCAGGATCGGGTCATGGGGTTCGACGCCGCCCGCGCGCTCGCCGAGACGCTGCTGGCCCACCAGCGCCCGGAGCTGTGGGAGCGCGCCCAGCGGGCGGCGATCGCGGCCCGCGCCGCCGCCGAGGACAACGGGCACGACCGGGACCTGCTGATGACGGCCGCGGTGCTGCACCCCATCGGGCACTCGCCGGTCACCCGCCGGACCGGGGACCCGCAGCGCGACGCCGCCCGGTTCCTCGAGGTCCGCGGCTACGACGCGCGGGTCGTCGAGCTCGTCGCCGGGCGCGGCCCGCTCGCCGGTGCGCTGCTCGCCTGCACCGACGCGGCCACCGTCACCCCACCGGATCCGGACGATCCGCCCGCAGGAGCGGCGCCGACGGTGTCGTAGCGCAATCCTGGGCCGGTGGCGGTCACCGAGGCCCCGCGGCGGGTCCGCAACCGGGTGGGCTCCTGGCTCCTGCAGGACGCGCACCGTCCCCACCGGCAGGGCCCGCACGCCCGGCCCAAACCGGAGCACCCGCGCCACGCCCGGTGCGAGGTCACCGGCGTCGGCGAGGTCGCCCCGATCACCCGGGAGATCCTGCGGGAGGCCGAGCCCGACGTGGCCCGGCCTCCCGTGGTGCACGTCGGCTAGGGCGGCCCGTAGTGGCCGGCGTGGGTCTCGCGGACGACGTTCTTGCGGATCTTCCCGGTCGAGGTGCGCGGCAGCTCGTCGGCGACGATCACCGCCTTCGGGACCTTGTAGGGGTCGAGGTGCGCGCGCAGCGCGGCCAGCAGCGCCTCCGGGTCGACCGTCGCACCGGGCCGGGGCACGACCACCGCGGTGATCGCCTCGCTCCACCGCTCGTGCGGCAGCCCGACCACGACCACCTCCGCGACGTCCGGTGCGGCCGCGTAGACGGCGCGCTCGACCTCCAGCGAGGCCACGTTCTCGCCTCCCGTCTTGATCACGTCCTTGACCCGGTCGGCGAACCACAGCACGCCGTCCTCGCCGAGCCGGCCGACGTCGCCGGAGTGGAACCAGCCGTGCCGGAACGCCTCGTCGGTCGCGGCGCGGTCGTCGAGGTAGCCGTTCATGGTGGACGGGCCGCGGTAGACGATCTCGCCCTCCTCCCCCGGGCCGAGCAGGGTCCCGCCGGAGTCCATGACCGCGACCCGGACCCCGGTGATCGGGGTGCCGACCGCACCGATGTGGGTCAGCTGGTGCTCGGGACGGAACAGGGTGGTGCACGGGCTCATCTCGGTCTGCCCGAACAGCAGCGCGAAGTCGCAGCCGAAGCCGTCCAGGCAGGCCCGGATCAGCGGCTCGGGCATCGGCGCCATCGCGTACACCGCGCGCCGCAGCGACGACAGGTCCCGCCCGGCGAACGACGGGTGCTCCAGCGCCGCCCGGTACATCATCGGCAGTCCGAACACCTGGGTGATCCGCTCGCGCTCGACCGTGTCGAGGAACGCGGCGGGCTCGAACCCCCGGGAGAGGTGGATCGTCGCCCCGACCAGCACCGCCGGGGTGCAGAACGCGTTGAGCTGCGCGGTGTGGAACATCGGCATCATCGCCAGGAAGCTGTCCGCCGCCGACCAGCCCGAGTCCAGCGCCGCGGAGAACGACTCCAGGGTGACCGCCAGGTGCGAGGTGACGACGCCCTTGGGGAACGACGTCGTCCCCGAGGTGTACAGGTAGGACAGCGGGTCCCGGTCCTCGACCAGCACCTCGACCGGCCCGGCGCCGTCACCTCCCCCGGCCTCGACGTCGGCCAGCGGGACCCCGGCCCCGGCCGGCCCGCCGGTGCCGGGCGCGACGAACACCTCGGTCAGCGCGGGCACCTGCTCCCAGGCCGGCGCGAGCGCCGCGACCAGCTGCGCCTCGACGACGATCCCGCGGGCCCGGGAGTGGCCCAGGACGTAGGCGACCTCGTCCGGGCGCCAGCCCAGGTTCACCGGCACGCAGACCAGGCCGAGGCGGGCGCAGGCGTAGTAGACGGCGAGGAACTCGGCGCTGTTGCCCGAGGCCAGCGCGAGCGCGTCGCCGCGGGTCCAGCCGCGCGCGGCGAGCCCGCGGGCCAGCCGGTCCACCCAGGCGTCCAGCTCGGCGTAGGTCCAGGACCGCTCCCCGTCGACGACGGCGGTCCGCCCCGGCCGGGCGGCGGCGCTGCGGCCGAGCGCGTCGGCGACGTTGACCCGCCCGATCAGGTTCCGGCCGAGCTCGCCGGCACCCATCAGTACGACCTCGGCAGCCCGAGCCCGTGCTGGGCGACGTGGTTGAGGATCATCTCGCGGTTGACCGGCGCGACCTGCATGAGCCGGGCCATCCCCCAGTACGGGATCAGCCCGTATTCGCCGGCCAGACCGTTGCCGCCGTGGGTCTGCATGGCCGCCTCGACGGCGTGCGTCGCCGCCTCCGCCGCCGCGTACTTGGCCATGTTGGACTCCTCGCCCGCGGGCATCCCGCGGTCGTGCAGCCACGCGGCCTTGCGGGTCATCAGCGCCGCGAGCTCGGTCTCGATCCGGGCCCGCGCCAGCGGGTGCGAGACGCCCTGGTGGGCACCGATCGGGGTGTCCCAGACCTGCCGGGTGCGGGCGTAGTCGGCCGCCTTGGCCAGCGCGAACCGGGCGATGCCGACGCCGAGCGCGGCGCCGGTGATCCGCTCGGGGTTGAGCCCGCGGAAGACCTGGCGGAACCCGTCGCCCTCGGCGCCGACCAGGTTGCCCGCCGGGACGCGGACGTCGTCGAAGTGCAGGACGTGCTGCTTGTCCGGGGCGATGAGGTCCACCGGCAGCGGGGTGCGGGTCAGCCCGGGCGAGTCGACCGGCACGACGAACAGGCTCAGGCGCGCCTTCCCGTCCGGCGCCCTCCCGGTCCGCGCGACGACCAGCACGGCCTCGGCGTCGTCGGTGCCGGAGATGTAGTGCTTGGTGCCGGTGAGCACCCAGTCGTCGCCGTCACGGTCGGCGCGGGTCGCCATCCGGTGGGTGTTGGACCCCGCCTCCGGCTCGGTGATCGCGAAGACGACCTTGGTCGAGCCGTCGGCGAGCCCGGGCAGCCAGCGACGGCGCAGCTCCTCGGAGCCGAACTCCCCGATCACCTCGGCCGAGATCGCGGCGGACACCAGCACCAGCAGCAGCGGGGCGCCCTGCGCCGCGGCCTCCTCGCAGACGATGGACAGCTCCACGAGCCCGCCGCCACCGCCCCCGTGCTCCTCGGCGACGTTGACGCCCAGGAACCCGGCCTGCCCCATCGCCTTCCACAGCTCGTGGGTGTGCCGGCCCTCCCGGGCGCACCGCAGGTAGTACTCGCTGCCGTAGGAGGCCGCGATGGCGCCGACGGCCGCCCGCAGATCGCGTTCCTCGTCGGTCTCGGTGAAGTCCACGCCGACTCCCTAGTGATCCGTTGTTCACTTGTGGCGGACCGTACCGCGCGGATGCGATGCTGGAAAGATGCCGACGCGAACCAGCTCCGGAACCGCGGGACCCCCGCGGCGGCGCGACCCGGAACGCGGGGAGCGGATCCTCGAGGCGGCGGCCCGGCTTGCGGCCGGGCGCGGCTTCCACACCGTCGGGATGGCCGAGATCGGCGCCGAGGCCGGCATCGTCGGGTCCGGGATCTACCGGCACTTCGCCTCCAAGGAGGCCGTCCTGCTCGCCCTGCTCGACCGCGGCATGGCCCGGCTGGAGGCCTCCGCGGCGGCGGCGCTGGCCGCGGGCACACCCGAGCGCGAGACGCTGACCGTCCTGGTGGCCGACCACATCCGGCTGGTGACCGAGAACCGCACCGAGTTCGCCGTCTACTACGGCGAGGTCCACACCCTGCCCGCCGAGGCCCGCCGCGACCTGCGGCGCCGTCAGCGCCACCACGTCGAGGACTGGGTGCACGTGCTCGCCCCGCTGCGTCCGGACCTGTCCGACGGCGAGCTGCGCGTGCTGGTGCACGCCTGCGTCGGCGCAATCCAGTCGACGCTGTTCTTCCGCAGCGGCCTGGACCAGCACCGGCTCGTGGGGTTGCTCGGCGGGCTGGCGCACGGTCTGCTCGGCGTCGACCCGGTCCACCGGTGAGGACCCGTGGTGATCTCCCCGGCATCCGGTTGACAACGATTCGCACCGCGGGTTCGGTGGAAGCGTGACCGGCTTCCTGCTGACCCGACGCCGTCACGTCGACAACCTCGTCGTCGTGAGCCAGGCCTGTCGCTGATCGCGTCACCGCAGATCCGTTTCCTCCCTCTTTTCTCTTTCCGGCGCCGTCGTGTGCCTGTCTGCCGTGCCCGGCACACCCCCGAGGAGTCTCCCGTGTCCGATGCTCTCGCCACCACGCCCAACACCCGGATCCAGGAGCCGCTGAAGTTCGCGTACTGGGTCCCGAACGTCTCCGGCGGGCTGGTCACCAGCACCATCGAACAGCGCACCGACTGGGGCTTCGAGTACAACAGGAAGCTGGCGCAGACCGCCGAGAACAACGGCTTCGAGTACGCGCTGTCCCAGATCCGCTACATGGCCAGCTACGGCGCCGACCACCAGCACGAGGCCACCGCATTCTCCCTCGCGCTGGGCCTGGCCACCGAGCGGCTCAAGGTGATCGCCGCCGTCCACCCCGGCCTGTGGGAGCCCTCGGTGCTGGCCAAGTGGGTCGCCACCGCCGACCACCTGACGAACGGCCGGCTCGCGGTCAACGTCGTCTCCGGCTGGCTGAAGGCCGAGTTCACCGCGATGGGCCAGCCGTGGCTCGAGCACGACGAGCGCTACCGCCGCAGCAACGAGTTCATCCGGGTACTGCGCGAGATCTGGACCTCCGACGGCGGCGCCGAGTTCGCCGGCGACTTCTACCGGATCCGCGACTTCGACCTCAAGCCCCGCCCGGTCGAGGTCCCCGGCCGTCCGCACCCGGAGATCTTCCAGGGCGGCAACTCCACCGCGGCCCGCTACAACGGCGGCACCGTGTCGGACTGGTACTTCTCCAACGGCAAGGACTACGACGGCTTCTCCGAGCAGGTCGAGGAGGTCCTCGGCCACGCGAAGACCGCCGAACGCCTGCAGCCCGTCCGGTTCGGCCTCAACGGCTTCATGATCGCCCGGGACGGCGAGAAGGAGGCCCGGGACACCCTGCGCGAGATCATCGAGAAGGCCAACCGGCCCGCCGTCGAGGGCTTCCGCGACGCCGTCCAGCAGGCCGGCAACTCCACCGGCGACAAGCGCGGCATGTGGGCGGACTCGTCGTTCGAGGACCTCGTCCAGTACAACGACGGCTTCAAGACCCAGCTGATCGGCACCCCGGAGCAGATCGCCGACCGCGCGATCGAGTACAAGCGGCGCGGCGCGAACCTGCTGCTGCTCGGCTTCCTGCACTTCCAGGAGGAGGTCGAGTACTTCGGCGCGAAGGTGCTGCCGATCATCCGCGAGAAGGAGGCCGAGCTGGCCGCCCGCGAGCCGCAGCTCACCACCGTCTGAGCGACACCGTCCGCACGGGCCCGGCGACCGTCGTCGCCGGGCCCGTCCGCGTTCCCGGGGCCCGTCCTGACCGGACATCCCGCGCCGCGTCCCATTCCCGGGAACGTCTCGTTGACTTCCACCGTGATCTCCCCGAACACTGGGGCCGTGCTGTTCACCGAGCTCACCCGTCGACGCCACGTCGACCTCTCGCGTGTGACCTCGTCGCTCTGTCGCTGACCGGCATCCCCGCGGAGCAGGCTCCCTGACCTGCGCCGCGGCCGGCGACCCCGGTCGCCGGTGACCGCCCCGACAGTTCCCTCCCGTCCGGGCCCACCGTTCCTCCGCCGATCCGGTGCGCATTCCCGCGCGTATCCGCCGCATCGTGCGCCGCCGCGCCCGGACACCTTTCTCCGACGACGAGGAGACACACCGTGACCACGACCGAGAACCGTTCCGAGCCCACCACCGTCGAGTCGCTCGACTGGTCCACCACGCCCACCGACGCCCCGGACTGGCTGGCCCGGGCCCGCGACGTCCGCCGTGTCCTGGAGCGTGACGCCGCGGCCCGCGACCGGGCGGGCGCCACCCCGCACGACGAGGTCGCCCTGCTCAAGGACTCCGGCCTGGTCACCATCCTGGGGCCGGTCGAGCACGGGGGCGGCGGACAGGAGTGGCCGCTGGCCTACCGGGTGATCCGCGAGGTCGCGGCGGGCGACGGCTCCATCGGCCAGCTGCTCGGCTACCACCTGCTCTGGTTCTGGGCCGCCCGGCTGGTCGGGACGCCCGAGCAGATCGCGGCGGTCGAGGCCGACGCCACCCGCAACCGCTGGTTCTTCGGGGGCGCGGTCAACCCGCGCGACGCCGAGCTGACCATCCGCGACGAGGGCGACGAGCTCGTCTACTCCGGCCGCAAGTCCTTCTCCACCGGCAGCAGGGTCTCCGACGTCACCGTGCTGGAGGGGGTGATCGAGGGGACCGACACCCACGTCTTCGCCATCGTGCCGAGCCACCAGGAGGGCATCGTCTTCGGCGACGACTGGGACAACATCGGCCAGCGCCTCACCGAGTCCGGCAGCGTCACGATCACCGACGTCCGGGTGCCGTGGGCGGCGGCCGCCGGGTTCACCGACAGGGTGTTCACGCCGCGGGTCTACAACACGCTCAACGTGCCGATCATCCAGCTCGTCTTCGTGGAGTTCTACCTCGGGATCGCCCGCGGGGCGCTCGAGACCGCGGCGCGCTTCACCCGCGAGCGGACCCGGCCGTGGCTCCACGGCGGCCACGAGCGTGCCGTCGACGAGCCCTACCAGCTCGACCTCTACGGCGACCTGCACGCGAAGCTGTGGGCGGTGGAGGCGCTGGCCGACGCCGTCGCGCAGGAGCAGCAGGCGATCCACCGTGACGCCGACGGCGTCACCGCCGAGCAGCGCGGCCGGCACGAGGTGCGGGTCGCCGCGGTGAAGGCGCGTGCCACCGACGTCGCGCTGGAGATCACCTCGGGGATCTTCGAGGGCCTCGGGGCCCGCGCGACGACCACGGAGCTGGGCTTCGACCGGTTCTGGCGCAACGTCCGCACGCACACCCTCCACGACCCGGTCGCCTACAAGCGGCGCGAGGTCGGGGCGTGGGTGCTGCGCGACGAGCTGCCCGAGCCGACCTGGTACTCCTGACCCGCCTGCGGACCCCGGTCCCCCCGGACGACACCGCCCGCCCCGGTCGCGCCGGGGCGGGCGGTGTCGTCGCCGCAGTGGCGTCGCGGCGGGCCGCTCAGCCGACGGTCGTGCGGTCGCCCTCACCCGCGGGGGTGCGGTCGGCGCGGACCCGCGGGAGGAACCGGCCGGTCCGGGCGCGGTACTCGTCGTACTCGGCGCCCAGTGCGCTGCCCAGGCCGGGCTCGTAGACCGCACGGGCCTGGATCTGCACCGCGACCAGGATCAGCACCCCGGCGAGCACGCCGAGCAGGGTCGGGGCCATGAACAGCATCCCGGCGCACCCGACGATCAGGCCCGTCAGGGCGGGGTTGCGGACGCGGCGGTAGATCCCGCCGGTGGCGAGCACCGGGCGTCGTGCGGCGTCCGGGTCACCGGCCGCGGCCGCTCCGGCCTCGGTGGCCGAGCGGCGCCACACCGTGCCGAGCTGCAGCATCGCGACCGCGACGACGGCGAAACCGAGCAGCAGCAGCCCCGCCCCGACGACGGCGACCGCCGGCCGGGCCAGCACCGAGATCGGCTGCAGCACGTCGAGGGCGACCAGCAGCGGCGCACCGAACCCGAGCACCGCGGCCAGCACGAACAGCGTGCGGGCCCACCAGGCCGGGCTGCCCGGGGTCCGGGCGACGTCGAGCCTGCGCTCCCCGCGGGCGCGGTGCGCACGACCGCGGAACCACAGCCCGGCACCGACGGCGAGGGTCCCCAGCACCAGCGCGGCCCAGCCGAGCCCGTGGTGCCCGGCGACGTCGACCACGCGGCCCCAGGCGTCCTCGCCCCACACCTGCGGGACGGCCTCGTAGAGCAGCCAGGCGCCGAAGACGAAGAACATCACCGCGGCGCCGATCGAGATGGCCCGCTCCGGGAGCCGCTTGCCGAGCTGACGCCCGACGACGATGGCCAGCCCGTCCGCGGCGACCATGCCGACCGTGGACCCGGCCCAGATGCCGATCGACCCGGCGAGGGTCCCGTGCTGGGCGGCCAGGGTGATCGTCGCGAGCATCGTCTTGTCACCGAGCTCGGCGAGGAAGAACGCGACCGACGCGGCGACGACGGCGGACCCGCCGGCCCGCTTGGCCTTCGCCTCCTCGTCCTCGGAGAGGCTGTCACCGCGCAGTGTCCAGGCACCGAACGCCAGGAACGCGACCGCCGCGACCAGCGCGATCCAGCCGGTCGGGATCGACGCGCCCAGGCCGTAGCCGACGGCGACCGACACGAGGTGGGTCACCGAGGTGGCGATCGTGATCCCGATCAGGACCGGGACCGCGTTGAAGCGCGTCGCGAACGTGAGGGCCATGAGCTGCGACTTGTCGCCCAGCTCGGCCACGAAGATGACGCCGAAGCTGATCGCGAACGCGATCAGGAATCCGTCCATGTCCATCCCTCGATCTCGACCGGACCGAGGTTGGGGTGCCCTCGACCCGGTATATCCGGATCGAAGGTCTCGCTCGCCTGGTCGTGGTCAGGCCGCTGCACCCGGGTCGGCCGTCGGAGTACGAGGCGGACCAGTATGTCGAGCGCAGCGTTGGGAGCTACTCCCCTTCGCGTACGCCGGAGACGGTACCTCATCGATCCAGGGCGCCTCGACACCTGATGCACATACGACGCTGTGATCGCCCTCTCAGCGCCGACCCCCTCCGATGGCTTAGCGTCGCGAACGAGTCGTGTCACCGGTGACCGAGGAGGACCCCCATGCCCGAGGCCGTCGTCTGTGCCGCCGTCCGCACACCGATCGGGAAGCGGAAGGGGTCCCTGGCCGAGGTCCACCCGGTCGACCTGTCCGCCGCCGTGCTGAGCGCCCTGGCCGAGCGGACCGGGATCGACCCCGCCGTCGTCGACGACGTCGTGTGGGGCTGTGTGAACCAGGTCGGCGACCAGGCCGCGCAGATCGGCCGCTACGCGCTGCTCGCCGCGGGCTGGCCGGAGACGGTGCCCGGGGTGACGGTGAACCGCGCGTGCGGGTCGAGCCAGTCCTCGTTCGACTTCGCGGCCGGGATGGTGCTGGCCGGGCAGTACGACGTCGTCGTCGCCGGTGGGGTGGAGTCGATGACCCGGGTGCCGCTGGGCGCGGGCCGCGACCTGGGACGTCCCTACGGGCCGCTGGTGCGCGAGCGCTACCGCGCCGACCTGGAGTCCGGGGAGTTCCCGAACGGGGACTTCAACCAGGGCGTCGGCGCCGAGCGGATCGCCCGGGACTGGGGACTGTCGCGGACCCGGCTCGACGAGTACGCGGCACGCAGCCACGAGCTCGCCGCCGCCGCGATCGACGCCGGCGTGTTCGACGACCAGCTCGTCGACGTGCCCGGAGCGCCCGGGTTCACCGCCGACGAGGGCCTGCGCCGTGGCACCACCGCCGACACCCTGGCCGCGCTGAAGCCGTCGTTCTCCGCGGACGGGGTGATCCACGCCGGGAACAGCTCGCAGATCTCCGACGGCGCGTCGGCGGTGCTCGTGACCACGCCGGAGCGGGCCCGCGAGCTCGGCCTGACCCCGATCGTGCGCTACCACTCCGGGGCCGTGTCCGGCGCGGACCCGCTGCGGATGCTGACCGGGCCCGTCCCGGCGACGCAGAAGGTGCTGAAGCGCTCCGGGCTCTCGATCGGCGACATCGGCGCGTTCGAGGTGAACGAGGCGTTCGCGCCGGTCCCGCTGGCCTGGCAGGCCGAGCTGGGCGCCGACGACGCCGTGCTGAACCCGCTCGGCGGGGCGATCGCCGTCGGGCACCCGCTGGGGGCCTCGGGCACCGTGCTGCTCACCCGCCTGGTGCACCACATGCGCGACCGCGGGATCCGCTACGGGCTGCAGACCATGTGCGAGGGCGGCGGCACCGCCAACGCCACGATCGTGGAGCTGGTCGCCTGACCTGCTAGGTTCCGCCCGTGCTGTGGGTGGGGATCATCGCGCTGCTGGCCGGGGCCGCCTGCATCTGGGTCGCGGTCCGTACCCAGCGCCGGGTGCACGCGATGATGGCGGCCGAGACACTGTCGGTGCCCGAGCTGCTCGACCTCGCGGGCGTCGCGGCGGAGCTCGCCGGGCGGCCGGGCACGTTCCGGAAGGTCTGCGAGGTCGTCGGGCAGACCGCGCCCGCCCCGGTCGGGGTGCTGCGCTCGGACCTCGCGGGCGTCGACTGCGTGTGGCACATGCAGCGGGTCGAGCGCCGGTTCGAGCGCCGTGAGCGCGACGACGAGGGCCGCACCCGGACGCAGACCCACACCGAGACCGTGTCCGAACGGACGTCCCCGCACGGCTGGGCGCTGCTGCGCGACGGGCACACCATCGGCGTCGACCCGGGCGGGCGGCACCCGGACCCGGTGGAACGGGTGCTGGACCGGTTCGACCCGGCCGACGACCGGGGCCGGGGCGGGGACCGGACCGTCGGCTACCGCAACCAGGAGTGGGTGCTGCGCCCCGGCGTCGCGATGTACGTCCTCGGCGAGGTCGACGACCGCGACGGGCCACTGGTGATCCGGCCGCCGCAGGACGCCGGCGGGACCTTCGTGCTGTCCACCCGCACCGAGGCCGAGCTGACCGCCTCCGACCGGCGCGCGCAGCGGCTGTGGGCCCGCGGCGGGGCCGCCCTCGCGGTGCTGGGACTGGTGCTCACGGTGGTCGGCGCGATCTCCTGACCTGCCCGGACCGCCGGTGAGGACCCGCGTGCCGGGCACTCTCACCCGATGCCCGAGCGATTCCCAGCGCGGTCACAGGGTCGTCTCAGGGTCACGGCGCACAGTTGCCCCATGACCGAGAACGGGCCGGGAACGGGCGAGTCGTCCGACGGACGGACCTCCACCGGAGGCGGCGCCACCGACCCCGTCCGGCCCGCACGGCGTCACGAGGGGGCGGTCCCCGCCCACCCGGCCGGCGACGACGGCACCCACGCACAGGAGGCGACCACCGTGACCGACACCGACCACCGGCAGCAGGGCGGCAGCCAGGGGGGCGACCCGGGCGGCGGCCACGGGACCCAGACGCCCCCGCCGTGGGCGACGACGAGCAACCCCACGATCCCGGCCTACGGCGCGGGGAGCCCGCCCACCTCGGTGTACCCGCCGTTCCCGCAGCAGGGTCCGGCACCGAGGCCGCCGCGCCGGTTCGGGGCGGGCCTGGCCGCCGTCGCGCTGACGGCCGCCCTCGTCGGCGGTGCGGCCGGTGTCGGCGGCGCCTACCTGGTGCTCGACGGTTCCTCCACCCCGGCCACGCTGACCAGCGCCGCCGCCCCCGGCACCCCGGCCACCCCCGCCGACGGCTCGATCGCCGGTGCCGCGGCCGCGATCACCCCGAGCACGGTGGACATCCAGGTCCGCACCGCGCAGAGCGTCGCCGAGGGCTCCGGGGTCATCCTGACCTCCGACGGCCAGATCCTCACCAACAACCACGTGGTCGCCAACGCCACCGACGGCGGCCGGATCACCGTGTCCACCGCCGACGGGAGGCAGTACACCGCGACCGTCGTCGGCACCTCCCCCAGCTACGACCTCGCCGTCATCAAGCTGCAGGGCGCCACGGACCTCAAGCCCGCCACCCTCGGGGAGTCCTCGAGCGTGCAGGTCGGCGAGCAGGTCGTCGCGAACGGCTCGCCGCAGGGCCTGTCCGGCACCGTCACCGCGGGCATCGTCTCGGCGCTGAACCGGACCGTCACCGCGGGCGGCGACGGCCAGGCCCCGGTCGTCTACAACGGCCTGCAGACCGACGCCCCCATCAACCAGGGCAACTCCGGCGGCCCGCTGGTCAACCTGGCCGGGCAGGTCGTCGGCATCAACTCCGCGATCGCCACCGCCGGGCAGAGCTCCGGCTCGATCGGGCTGGGCTTCGCGATCCCGGTCGACACCGCCAAGCGGGTCGCCCAGGAGCTGATGGACTCCGGCGTCGCGACCAAGCCGCAGCTCGGTGTGCAGGGTTCGGTGTCGGCCTCCGGCAGCGCCCCGAGCGGGACCGCGGGCGCCCAGATCACGACGGTGGAGCCGAACTCGCCGGCGGCCGCCGCGGGCATCACGGCGGGCGACGTCGTCACCAAGGTCAACGAGTACCCGGTGTCGAGCTTCGCGGACCTGATCGCCCGGGTCGGCAACTTCACCCCCGGCCAGCAGGTCACGCTGACCGTCGGCAGCGGGTCCGGTGCCCGCGAGGTGCCGGTGACGCTCGGCAGCGTGCGCGACACCGCCGCCGCGACCGCCCAGAACGGGGCGCGCACCGTGCCCGAGGGCGGCTCCACCGGCGAGCTGCCGTTCGGCATCAACCCCTTCGGGGGCGGCAACTGACCTGATCCCCCGGGGCGACGCCACGCCCCGGGCACCCGCTCCGGCCGGGCGCGACACCCCCCTCCCGTCGCGCCCGGCCGGTTCCGTGTGCACGGTGGACGGGCGTGCCGGGACGGCGGGGCTGCCGGTACTCAGCCGGTGGGGTGCCGGGCCCGTAGCCGCACCCGCCCGGCCAGCGCGGTGACCGCCGCGACGACGGCCACCAGCCCGACCGCGAGCAGCGCGGCCACCAGCGGGGAGTCGGTGAGGTTGCCGGTCAGCACCCCGAGCACGCCGTAGAGCAGCGTCCACAGCACCGCCCCGGCCGCGACCGCGGGCACCAGCTTCGCCCAGGCCATCCCGGAGACCGCGGCGGCGATCAGGGTCGGCACCCGCCCCGCAGGGGCGACCCGTCCGACCAGCACGACCAGCCAGCCGCGCTCGGCGAACGCGCCGCGCATCCGTTCGATCCGGGCCGCGGTGCGCTCACCGCCGAGCCGCCCGCCGGCGACGGCGGCGCGGACCGGGTCACCGGCCAGGCGGGCGACGGCGAAGGTGATGACGTCACCGAGCAGGGCCGCGGCGAAGGACAGCAGCAGCACCACCGGCAGCGACAGGGCGGAGCTGGTCATCGCCGTCGCGGCGGCGGCGCCGACGATCGCACCGGTCGGCACGACCGGCACCACCGACCCGAGCAGCACTCCCCCGGCGACGACGAGGTAGGCGATCCGCCCGGCGTCCGGGCTGAGTTCGGCGTCCAGCCACTCCTGGGCGGACGCGGCCAGCAGGTGCGGCGCGCTCACGCCGGCGTTCCGACGGCGGCGCCGGGCGGGAGCACGAGGGTGCGGGTGGGCAGCCCGGCCGCGGCGACGGCGTCGGCGAAGTCGTGCGGCGGGCGCACGAGCAGCTCCCGCATCCGGGACCCGGTCCGTCCCGGGACCGAGCACAGCCCGGCCACGGCGAGGGTCCCCCAGTGCACCGGCAGCGCGACCGCCGGTGCGAGCCGACGGACGGCCTCGGCGGCACCGGCCGGGTCGAGGTGGCCGGGGCCGAGGTTCGGGCCCCACCCCCACACCGGCAGCGCGGCGAGGTCGATCGGGCCCTGGGCGGCGACGTCGTCGAGCCCGGGGAACAGGCCGGTGTCACCGGCGACGTAGACGCGCAGCCCGTCGCCCTCCAGCAGGTGCCCCATCGCGTCGGCCTGCGGGCCGTGGGTGAACCGGGGTCCCCACCGGTGCCCGGAGTGGTCGGCCGGGGTGCCGGTGACGCGCAGCCCGTCGAAGACACGGGTCTGCCCCACGGCGAGCTCGGAAACCCGGGCGACACCACGACGGCGGAGCCAGTCGCCGGCGCCCGCGGGGACCACGACCTCCACCGCGCGGGGCAGCCGGCGCAACGAGGCGAGGTGCAGGTGGTCGGCGTGCAGGTGGGAGATCAGGACCAGGTCGGCCCCGGCGGGCCCCGTCGGGTCGACGGCCGGCGCGGCGCGGCGCAGCGGTCCGACCGACCGCCCCAGCACCGGGTCGGTCAGGACGGTGCGCCCGCCGATCCGCAGCCGCAGGGTGCTGTGGCCGAGGAAGGTCGTCTCCGGCAGGTCCACACCGTCGAGTATCCCCTCAGGCGTTGCCGAGGACCCGGTCGACGGCGATCTGCAGCACCACCCGTGCAGGGTTCTCCCGGGGCTGCTTGTACTCGGCGGCGTAGCGGCGCTCGGCGTCGGCGACGACGTCGGGCTCGTCCCGCACGACGGCGCGGCCCTCCAGCGTGGACCAGGTGCGCCCGTCGACGACGGTGACGCTGACCCGCGCCCCGTCCGGCCCGGCCGCGGCGACGTTGCGCGCCTTCTGCGACCCGCCGCTGCAGATCACCCGGGCGGTGCGCCCGGCCACGTCGACGGTCACCCCCACCGGTACCGCGTGCGGGGTGCCGTCGCGGCGCGGGGTCACCAGGACGCACGGGCGGCGCTGGGACCAGAGCTCGACGAACGCGTCGGAGACACCGTCGTCGAGGGACCGGCGGCGACGCCGGGGCGGTTCGGGGGTGGTCGTCACGGTCGCCATCCTGGACGTCGCGCCGGGCCCCGCGCGCCCCGGCACGCCGAGGCGCCGGTCACTCCGGGCGACGCCACCCGCCCCGGTGATCCCCGTACGGGCGACTTCCCTGGCCCTGTCGACGGGGTGTCGCTTCACTCTCCGCCATCGGACAGGGCGTCCCGTTCGCCCCACCGGTCACCAGGATCACGTTCGTCACAGGGAGTGGATCATGACCGCACGTTCGCTCGTCCGCCGCACCGGCGCCGTCGCCGCGGCCCTCACCCTCGCCGCGCTCGCCGGGGTCCCGCTGGCGGGAGCGGCGTCGGCCGCGGAACCGGCCGTCACCCCGGTGGCGGGCGCCGTCACGGCACCGGCCGCCGTCGCCACCGTGGGCCCGGTCGTGACGGCCCCGGCCCAGGAGGACACCGAGGAGCCGCCCGCCGAGGAGCCCGCGGACGACGCGACGCCGGCCGACGAGGACCCCGAGGCCACCGCCCCGGACGCGACCGGTCCCGAGGGGACCGCGCCCGCGGAGACCGCCGCGGCCCCGGAGGCGACGACTCCCGCGGCCGGGGCCCCCGCCGCCGGGCGCGGCAGCGACCTGGACTGCGTCGATCTCTCCCGGGCCCGGGCCCAGGCCGTGCTCGCCGCCGACCCGTCGGACCCGAACAACCTGGACCGCGACAACGACGGCCGGGCCTGCGAGGGCTCGGACCTCGTCGCGGCCGCCGGTACCGGGCAGGTCCGCGCGGTCCCGGGTGGTGGCGTCGAGGCCGGTGACGGCTCCGGCGGCGCCGGGGTCGACCCCACGGTGTTCCTGCTGGTCGGGACGGGCGCGGTCCTCGCCACCGGGGCGGGCGTCGTCGTGTGGAGCGGGCGTCGCACCGGCCGCGCCGCGCTCCCCCTGACCACCCGCCACTCGTGACCCCCGCCCCCGCACCCGCTCCCGCGGCCCCGTGGGGACACCGCACGCGCGGCGCTCCGGAGAACGCGCTCCCGATCGGGGACGCGTCCTCCGACCCCGCGCGCGTCCGAGGTCCGCGGGGGCCGCTCGGGCCCCGTGCCGTGCGACGGGTGTGGTGGGGGGTGCTCGTCGTGCTGGCGCTGGCCGTCCCGCTCGGGGCGCCGCCGGTGGCGGTCGGCGGGGCGGTGCCGCCGCTGCCCACCACCACGCTCCGTCCGGCGGCGGCCCCGCTGCCGCCGTCGGAGCCGGTGCGGGTGCGGGCGCCCTCGATCGGGCTCGACAGCGGGCTCGTCCCGCTCGGCCTGACCGGTCGCGGAGCCCTCGAGGTGCCGCCCGACGGCGCCGACACCGGCTGGTACACCGGCGCCCCCACGCCGGGGGCCCGCGGGCCCGCGGTACTGGCGGCGCACGTCGACTGGGACCACGAGCCGGGCCCGTTCTTCCGGCTGCACGAGCTCGCCCCGGGTGACCTGGTGACCGTCGACCGTGCCGACGGGGTCACCGCGACGTTCGAGGTCCAGGCGGTGCGTCGCTACGCCAAGGACCGCTTCCCCACCGCGGCGGTCTACGGCGACCTGCCCGGCGCGGGCCTGCGGATGATCACCTGCGGCGGGACGTTCGACCGGGGTGTGCGCAGCTACACCGACAACGTCGTGGTGCTCGCCTCGCTGGTCGACCCGGGCCGCGGCCCGGTGTAGACGCCGGTCGGCCGGAACCGCAGACCGGGTTCGGCGTACTCCTCCAGGGCGTGCGCCACCCAGCCGACCGTCCGGGCGCAGGCGAACAGCAGCTCGCCGGCGTCCGGGCGCAGGTCGTGGGCGTGCATCAGCGCGGCGAGCGCGAGGTCGACGTTCGCGGCGGGGCCGTCGCCGCCGCGGTCCATCCCCGCGACGACGGCGTCGACGCAGGCCACGACGTCGTCCGCGGCCGGGTCGGCGCGCAGCCGGTCGAGCAGCACCGTGGCCCGCGGGTCGGTGCCCCGGTAGACCGAGTGGCCGAAGCCCGGGACCCGCTCGCCGGCCCGCAGCCGCTGGGCGAGCGCGCCGGGCGGGTCGTGCAGGGCGTCGGCGAGGAAGCGGTGCGCGAGCCCGCTGACCAGTCCGTGCCGGGGCCCGTCGAGGGCGCCGAGCCCGGCCGAGACGACGGCGTGCACGTCGGCCAGGGTGCTCGCGGCGACCCGGGCCGCGACCGTCGACGACGCCAGGCCGTGGTCGGCGAGCAGGACCAGCGCGGCGCGGACGTGTCCGGCCGTTGCCGGCGCGGGTGCCCGGTCCGGGTCACGGACCAGAGCCGGAAGCAGCCGCTCCGCCAGGCCAGCCCCCGCGACACCCGGCCCGCCCGCGGCTCCCGGGTCCCCGGCGAGCGCGGTCACGACCGTCCCCAGCAGCGACGACGCCGTCGCCACCACCGCTCCCGGCCGCGCGTCGGCGCGCAGCGGGTCGGCCGCGGCCACCGCGGCGACGGCGAGCCGGAACCGGTCGGTCGCCCGGGCCCCGGCGGGGGCGGCGGCGAGCACGGCACGCGCCGGGGCGAGCAGGTCCGGGTCGGCGTCGAACGGCACCCGGCCGGGGACCTCCCACAGCAGCGCCGCGACGTGCTCGAGATCCTCCGACCCCGCGAGCGCGGGCACCGCCAGCCCGCGGAACCACGGCCCGCCGTCGGCGACGAGTGTGATCCGCGTCCTGATGCGCTCGACCGTCCCGGACGGCTCGCCCGACTCGCGGCCGCGCGCGGCGAGGGCCTCCACCTCGTCCTGGGCGAACAGGCTGCCCCGCCGCTGCGCGCCGCGCACGCTGGTCAGCAGCCCGCGGCTGGCGTAGGCGTACACGGTCTCCCGCTTCACCCCGAGGCGTTCCGCGGTCTCGGCGACGGTCAGGTACTCCACGACGTGGACCATATCAACATTGACTGCATCAATATTGACAATGGTCCCCGACGGGCGGACGGTCCCGTCATGACCAGCACCGACAGCATCGGCGCCGCCGCCGGGCAGGTCCCACCGGGCCTGCGCGGCGTCGCCGTCACCAGCACCCGCATCGGGGACGTCCGCGGCGACGAGGGCTTCTACCACTACAGCCGGTACTCCGCGGTCGACCTCGCGCGCACCCGCACCTTCGACGACGTGTGGTTCCTGTTCGTCCACGGCCGTCTCCCGGACGCGGGCGAGGCCGCGGAGTTCGCCGCCGCCACCGCGGAGCGCCGGGCGCTGCCCGACGCCGTCGCCGCGCAGCTGCCCGCGATCGCCGACGCCTGCGGGCCCGACCTGCTCGCCGGGCTGCGCACCGCGCTGTCGCTGCTCGGCCCGCAGCACGGGATGCGCCCGCTCTGGGACGACCCGGCGGCGGGCACCCGCGACGCCGCGACCGTCTGCGCCGCGACACCGACCGTCCTCGCCGCGCTGCACCGGCTGCGGCACGGCCTCGACCCGGTCGCGCCGCGCACCGACCTGTCCTCCGCCGCGAACTGGCTGTGGATGCTGGACGGGGCCGAGCCCGCGCCGGCGCACGTCCGCGCGCTCGACGCCTACCTCGTCGCGACGGTGGACCACGGCTTCAACGCCTCCACCTTCACCGCCCGGGTGGTCGCCTCCACCGGCGCCGACGTCGCGTCCTGCGTGGTCGCCGCGCTCGGGGCGTTCGCCGGGCCGCTGCACGGCGGCGCCCCCGACCGGGCGCTGGAGAGCCTCGACGCGATCGACCGCGACGCCGGCGGCTCGCCGGAGCGCTGGGTGGCCGACCGGCTCGCCGCGGGGATGCGGATCATGGGGTTCGGCCACGCCGTCTACCGCGGGCCGGACCCGCGCTCGGCGCTGCTGCGCGAGGTCGCCGCGGAGCTGGGCGGGCCGCTGCCCGCGCGGGCCGCCGACGTCGAACGGCGGGTGGCCGCCACCCTCGCGGAGCTGCGCCCGGACCACCCGCTGTTCGCGAACGTCGAGTTCCACGCGGGCGTGGTGATGGAGGGCTGCGGGATCCCCCGCAGCATGTTCACGCCGACGTTCGCGGTCAGCCGGGTCGTCGGCTGGTGCGCGCACGTGCTGGAGCAGGCCGCCGAGCGACGGCTGATCCGGCCCTCCGCGGTCTACGACGGCCCGCCGGCGCCCGAGCCGGTCCCCGCACGCGGGAGGTGACCCGGCTTGCCGGACGGGTGACCGGCGTGCTCATCTGATGGGTGACTCCCGCTTCAGCGGGGTCGTCCGCCGGCACGATCTGTCACCCACCACGGAGGTCGAGTGTTCCGGGCACGCCGCCCGCACCAGCAGCCCGAGAGCACCCACCCCGAGGGATCCGCACCGGTGCCGCCACGCCCCGGCGTCGCGATCGCCGTCCTGGCCTCCTGCGGGCTGCTCGTCTCGCTGGTCCAGACCATGGTCGTCCCGCTGCTCCCGCGGTTCCCGGAGCTGCTCGACGTCAGCGGGTCGACCGCGTCGTGGCTGATCACCGCCAACCTGGTCGCCGGCGCGGTGTCGGCGCCGGTGCTGGGGCGGCTCGGCGACATGTTCGGCAAGCGGCGGATGCTGCTCGTCGCGCTCGGCCTGGTCGGGGTGGGGTCGCTGCTCGGCGCGCTGGCGCCCGGGATCGGGCTGCTGCTCGTCGCCCGGGTGCTGCAGGGCGCCGCGTTCGGGGTGATCGCGCTCGGGATGAGCCTGATGCGCGACGTCCTGCCCGCCGACCGGGTCGGGTCCGGGGTCGGGCTGATGTCGTCCTCGCTCGGCTTCGGCGGGGCCATCGGGCTGCCGATCACCGGCGTCGTCGCCCAGTTCGCGAGCTGGCGCTGGCTGTTCGCCGGGGCCGCGGTGCTCGGTGTCGTGCAGATCCTGCTGGTCCGGTGGCTGGTGACCGAGTCGCGGCTGCGCACCGGCGGCCGGTTCGACGTGCCCGGGGCGCTCGGTGTCGGCGGGGCCCTGGTGTGCCTGCTGCTGGCGATCTCCAAGGGCAACGACTGGGGCTGGGCCTCCCCGACCGTGCTCGGCCTGTTCGCCGGCACCGTGGTGCTGGTGGCCGCGACCGCCCGGTACGAGCTGCGCGTCCCCGCACCGCTGGTGGACCTGCGGGTCTCGGCACGGCCCGCGGTGCTGCTCACCAACCTGGCCTCGGTGCTGGTGGGCTTCGCGATGTTCGCCGGCTTCGTGCTCGCCACCCAGATCCTCCAGGCGCCGGTCACGACCGGCTACGGGTTCGGGCTCTCGCTCGTCGTCGCCGGGCTGGTGCTGCTGCCGATGGGCGGGTCGATGGTGGTGTTCTCCTCGGCCTCGGCGCGCCTGTCGCGGCTGCGCGGCCCGCGCACCACGCTGGTGCTCGGCACGCTCCTGCTGGGGGCGGGCAACTTCGCCTTCGCCGCGATGCCCTCGACGGTGCCGCTGCTGATGGCCGCCTCCACCGTGGCCGCGGTCGGCGCCGCGCTCGCCTACTCGGCGATCCCGCTGACGATCATGCGCGCGGTGCCGGAGTCGGAGACCGCCGCGGCGAACAGCCTCAACACCCTGGCCCGCCAGCTGGGCACGAGCTCGTGCACCGCGGTCGTCGCGGCCGTGACGGCGACCTACGTGCTCGGCGACGGCGGACCCCCCTCGGCGACGGCGTACACGATCTCCTTCGTCGCGGCGGGCGCCGCCGGGCTGCTCGCCACGGTGCTGGTGCTGCTCACGCCCGCACCGGCGGCGGAGACCGTCGCGGCCCCGGCCCCGGCCACCGCCCACGGCTGAGCACCGGACCCCCCGGGAACGGTGCCCCGGAAATGGGCGACCACATTCCGCCGACACATTGAGCCTTTGCCAACCTGATGGACGAGCAGGTCAGCTGGCGTGCGGCGTGGCGTGACCTCGAAAGGGTGAAGCTCCTGGTAGACGGGCGATTGCCTAGATCAATCCGCCTGACCAGGAGCTTCAGAGTGTTGTCTTACCCGTCCGGGATGACCGTGTCCAGCCGCGCGCTCGGCCTGCTCGCCGACGCGCTGCGCGCGCACCGCAACCAGCGGGCTACACGCTGGCGCAAGCTCTCCGCCGGCCGCCAGGCCCTGCTGGTGGTGGCCTATCTGCGCAAGGGCGAGACCTATGCCGACCTGGCCTGCGGGTTCGAGATCGGCACGTCAACGGTCTACCGCTACGTGCGCGAAGCGCTCGCCCTGCTCGCGGCGATGGCCCCGACGCTGGAGCAGGCGATCGAGGTCGCCTCACGCAAGGCGTTCGTGATCGTCGACGGCAGCCTGCTGCGGATCGACCGGGTCGGCATGGCGTCCGGCCGAGACCGCCCCTACTACAGCGGCAAGCACAAGGCCCACGGGCTGAACGTGCAGGTCATCGCCGACCCGGTCGGCAGGCTGGTGTGGATCTCCCCGCCGCTGCCTGGCGCGCGGCACGACATGGGAGCCGCCCGCGACCACGGGATCATCGAGGCGCTGACCGCGCATGAGATCCCCGCGGTCGCCGACACCGCCTACCAAGGCGCCGGTCCGATGGTGGCCGTGCCGCAGCGGCGTCGGCGCATCGACCCGGACACCGGGCGCTACCGGCGCCTGTCGCGCAACCAGAGGGAGGTCAACGCCGCACACGCCCGCCGACGCGGGCCGGGTGAGCGGGTCAACGCCGAGCTGAAGAACTGGAAGGTTCTGCGCAAGATCAGATCCTGCCCGACCCGGGCCGCCGAGCTCGTCGCCGCAGTTCAGACCCTCATGATCGCCAACGGATGATCAGGTTGGCAAAGGCTCATTCCGTCCCGCACACCGCCCGCCGGTCCGGCCCGCCCGCCGCGACCCCGCGCACGACCGTCCACATCGGAGGCTCGACACCGTCCTCCCCCGTTCGGACGATGGTGCACCCCACCAGGTGCGGGTGACGATCGCCGCACGGGCTGTGACGCCGACGACCACGCTCCCGCCTGCATGTGCACGCGTCGGGACCGACCGGACACACGTGGTGATCATTCCACTGTGGACGACCTCCGCCCGCCAACCTGCGGATCTGCGGAATTCTTTCGGGGAACCGACGAGTAGAACCGGCCGGTAACATTCTCGCCGGTAACAGTCCGAGTTGACCGACCATCCGTGAGAGCGCACACTCGGCGGCTGGATCACATTCCGATCGTGACTGTTCATCGATAGCGTTGCAGGCACCGCAACCGATCCGATCGACCAGGCCGCACCGCGTCCCGCCTGGCGATTCCGCCGGTCGACGCCGCTGCTGGAGGTCGTCACATGAAACCGTTCGTGGTCAACAACCACGACCGACTGGTCTTTCCCGCCAATTTTCTCGGAGAACTCGACTTCTCCGTCATCGACGATATGGAGCAGTTCACCGCCATCGTCGGTCGCGATTTCGAGGCAAAGGCGCCCACCGGCACCGACATCCTCGAGCGGGTCACCAGCGGCGCCTACGAGAGCCGCTTCGCGCTGCTGCGCGACATGAGCCAGAACCTGTTCTGGGTCAACCGGTACACGCTCACCATGTTCGAGAAGCGTCCGACCCGCTGGCGCGACCTCCCCCGCCACCGGAGCGACGTCTTCCTCCCGCTGCTCACCCCGTGGCGCGACCTCGAGAAGAAGGTCCGGGCCGTCGCCGACGCCTTCGCCGCGCTCCCCAGCACCTGGGACGAGGCGACCGAGCGCCGCATCTTCGACCTCCTCTTCGACGTCTACGGCAACCGTCGGCACCACGCGACCGAGCTGCCGGCCGTCAAGCCGACCGTCGAGCAGTTCCTCACCACACCGGGTGCGCAGACCTTCGTCGTACCGCAGCACGACCCGGACTACCCGGTCTTCTCCTTCAACGAGATCCTCGACGCGCACGCCGAGCGTCCCGAGCTCGAGGCCCTGACCCGCTGGGCGATGGTGCTGCACAACCAGTACCCCTGGGACCGTGCCGCCACCGAGCTGCGGACCGCCGACGAGATCGGCGACGACGAGTACGTCATCGCCTTCCACCCCCGCAACCGCGACGTCGAGCAGTTCCTGGACCGCGCCACCGGCACCCGCCCGGCGCGCCGGGGCCGGCTCTCCACGCAGTCCGACCCGGTCGAGCCCGCCACCCCGCTGCCGCCGATCCGGGTCCGTGAGACGTTCGCGGTTCAGCCGAAGGTCGAGGCGCTCGCCGTCGTCCGGGGCGAGCACGTCTGCTCCAACGACGACGTCGTCCGCAACTCCGCGTTCTCCTGGTCGCCGATGAGCGCCGACGAGATCTCCGCCAAGACCGGGATCGACCAGCGCCGCTACACCGAGCTGGACATCGAGGACCTGGCCTGGGCCGCCGCGGTCCGCGCGCTGGAGCACTCCGGCCGCGACCGCTCCGAGATCGGCGCCGTGCTCGTCGCCACCTGCACCAGCGAGCGGCTGATCCCGTCGCTGTCGACGTGGCTGTCCGGGCGGCTCGGGCTGCTCCAGACGCACTGCTCGGCCGACATCGTCGCCGCCTGCGCCGGGCTGCCCTACGGCCTGTCCGAGGCCGTGCGCCAGCTGCAGGAGGTGAACCGGCCGGTCCTGCTGGTCTGCGTCGAGAAGTTCTCCGACAAGATCGGCAACGTCCGCACCTCGCGGATGATCTTCGGTGACGGTGCGGCCGCGATGGTGATCGCCCCGGCCGCCGAGGGCGAGCGCGGCGACATCGACCTGCTGCAGACCTACGCGTCGGGCCCGGACACCCAG
Organism: Pseudonocardia sp. 2-7; assembly: GCF_056341085.1. Taxonomy (NCBI): domain Bacteria; kingdom Bacillati; phylum Actinomycetota; class Actinomycetes; order Pseudonocardiales; family Pseudonocardiaceae; genus Pseudonocardia; species Pseudonocardia sp. 2-7. Next base: position 1,246,576 of record NZ_CP094507.1, on the reverse strand, counting down.
GTGAACTCGATCATCTGGCCGAACCCGGAGTTCGACAACGACATCACCGTCTACGGCCCCGAGGTGAAGGCGCTCGTCGCCCGCTACCTGTCGCAGATGATCGGCGAGCTCACCGAGCAGGCCGGCCCCGACGGCGAGGGCTCGATGCTCGACGCCGTCGACCTGATCGTCCCGCACCAGGCCAACAAGACGATGATCCTGCAGCTCGCGGGCAAGGCGGGGCTCTCGGCGGAGCAGCTGTACTTCAACATCGAGTCGATGGGGAACGTCTCCGCGGCGTCCATCCCGATCGCGCTGTTCGACTCCGTCGCCGACGGCGTCGTGGCCGGCCGGACCCGGGTCTTCGCGCCCGGATTCGGGGCCGGCGCGGTGGGCGGCTACGCGGTCCTCGAGGTCGACCCCGCCGTCATGGCCCCGGAGGTCCACCTCGACCCGACCGCCGCGGCGACGGCCGAGCCGGCCGCCGCGCCCACCTCCGACGACGTCCGGATCGCCTTCGGCGAGTAGCCACGACCGGGTGACACGGGCCACAGTGGGCGGGAAGATCCCCGTCCGGGAGGTGAGCCCGCCCGCATTCCGGCACCGACCGGGCCACCGTCCGCACCGACCCGCCGACCGCACGACGACGATGTCGATGCGGCACACCGCCGCCACCTCGTCGCAGCACCCGTAGGAGCAGTGAAGCCCAGCCATGTTCTCGCGCATCGCCATCGTCAACCGCGGCGAACCCGCCATGCGGCTGATCAACGCCGTCCGTGAGTGGAACGCCCAGAACGGGCCCGACCGCCGCCTGCGCACGATCGCGCTGCACACCGCCGTCGACCGGCGGGCGATGTACGTCCGTGAGGCCGACGAGGCCGTCCTGATCGGGCCGGACGACCCGGACCACATGGGCACCAGCCCCTACCTCGATCACGCCGAGCTGGAGCGCGCGCTGCGCGCCACCCGCGCCGACGCGGTCTGGCCGGGCTGGGGCTTCGTCTCGGAGAAGGCGGACTTCGCCGAGCTGTGCGAGCGGCTGGGGATCACCTTCGTCGGCCCGTCGGCCGAGGTGATGCGCAGGCTCGGGGACAAGATCGCCTCCAAGCAGCTGGCCGAGTCGGTCGGCGTGCCGATGGCGCCGTGGTCCGGCGGTCCGGTGGCCGACGTCGAGACGGCGCGCAAGGCCGCCGAGACCGTCGGCTACCCGCTGATGGTGAAGGCGACCGCGGGCGGCGGGGGCCGCGGCATCCGCTACGTGCCGGGCCCCGAGCAGCTCGACGATGCCTTCGAGCGGGCCGCGTCGGAGGCGTCGAGGACCGCCGGGGACGCGACCGTGTTCCTGGAGCGCGCGGTGTCGGGCGGACGCCACGTCGAGGTGCAGGTCGTCGCCGACGCCACCGGCGACGTCTGGACCCTCGGGGTACGCGACTGCTCGGTGCAGCGGCGCAACCAGAAGGTCATCGAGGAGTCGGCGTCCACCGCACTCGACGCCGAGCAGGAGGCGCTGCTGCGCAGCTCGGCCGCCGAGCTGGCCCGCGCCGCGGGCTACGTCAACGCCGGCACCGTCGAGTTCCTCTACCAGCCCGAGGAGAAGCTCCTCTCCTTCCTCGAGGTCAACACCCGGCTGCAGGTCGAGCACCCGGTCACCGAGGCGTGCACCGGCGTCGACATCGTGAAGCTGCAGCTGCACGTCGCCGCGGGCGGCACCCTCGCCGAGGTCGCACGCGAGGTCCCGGCGGCCCAGGGCTGGGCGATCGAGGCCCGGCTGACCGCCGAGGACCCGGAGCGCGAGTTCGCGCCCGCCCCGGGCCGCATCGAGCACCTGGCGCTGCCGTCCGGTCCGGGCATCCGGGTCGACACCGGCGTCGCCGCCGGTGACGTCATCCCGCCCCAGTTCGACTCCATGATCGCCAAGGTGATCGCCTGGGGCCGCGACCGCGACGAGGCCCGCGCGCGGCTGTCCCGGGCGCTGCGCCAGACCTCCGCGGTGATCGACGGCGGCTCCACGAACAAGGCGTTCCTGCTGGACCTGCTCGACCGCGACGAGTTCCGCTCGGGCGAGCTGCAGACCACCTGGCTCGACACGATGATGGCCGGCGGCTACGCGCCGCCGCGCCGCCTCGACGTCGCGCTGCTCGCCACGGCCGTGCAGAGCCACGACGGCCACGTCGCCCGCCAGCAGGAGCGGCTGTTCCGCTCCGCCGAGGCCGGCCGGCCCGAGGTGGGCTACGAGACCTGGCACCAGACGGACGTCACCGTCGCCGGGCAGTCCTACAAGCTGACGGTCGCCCGCACCCGCGCCGGCCGCTACACCGTCGAGCTGGACGGCGTGTCGGTCGACGTCGACGTCGAGCGCAACGGCGCCTACGAGCGCCGGCTCACCGTCGGCGACCTGTCCTGGACCGTGCTGTCGGTCGCGCAGGAGGCGGACTACCTCGTCGAGGTCGACGGCGCCGTGCACCGCATCTCCGGCGGCGAGGCCGGCATCGTCCGCGCCCCCGCCCCGGCGATGGTCGTCGCGCTGCCGGTCACCGCGGGCCAGACCGTGTCCGAGGGCGACACCCTCGCCATCGTCGAGTCGATGAAGCTGGAGACCTCGCTGCGGGCGCCGTTCGACGGCACCGTCGCCGAGATCCTCGTCCCGGCCAACACCCAGGTCGACGGCGGCACCAAGCTCGTGCGGCTGGAGCCGTCGGCCGACGCGGACGCGGCAGGCCCCAGCGGGGAGCGCGCCGACCTGTCCGCGTTCGCCGCGGCCGGCGCCGACACCGACGCCGCCGCGACCGCGGCCGACGCGTTGTCCGCGCTGCGCTTCCAGGTGCTGGGCTTCGACGTCGACGAGCGCCAGGCCCGCCCGCAGCTGCGCCGCCTCGCCGCCGCCCGCGAGCAGCTGGCCGCCGACGACCCGGCCGTGCTGGCCGGGGAGACCGCCGTCCTGCAGATCTTCGCCGACCTCTGTCAGCTCTCGCGCAACCGGTCCGAGACCGACGACGAGACCGGCGAGACCGAGCGCAACCCGCAGGAGTACCTCTACGCCTACCTGCGCTCCCGCGACGCCGACGACGAGGGCCTGCCCGAGTCGTTCCAGGCCAAGCTGCGCCGGGCGCTGGCCCACTACGGCGTCACCGAGATCGACGGCGGGACCGGCCGCGCCGACGACCTGGGCCCGGCGCTGTACCGGATGTTCCTGGCCCACCGCCGCGCACCGCAGCAGGTGCCGGTGGTGCTGGACCTGCTCAACTGGCGGCTGCGCCACCCGGAGTCGGTCGCGAACCTCTCCCCCGCGGCGCGCGAGGACTACCTGCGCACCCTCGACGAGGTCGTCGTCGCCACCCAGCTGCGGCACCCCGTCGTCGGGGACACCGCGCGGCTGGCCCGCTACCGGGCGTTCGACGCCCCGGTCGTCGCCGCCGAGCGGGACCGGGCGCTGGCCGAGGTCCGGGAGAGCCTGGACGTGCTCGCCTCGGACCCGGGGACCGCGGACCGGGCCCGCCGGATCGACACCCTCGTCGGGTCCTCGGAGCCGATCCTGGGCGTGTTCGGGGAGCGGCACGACGCCGTGCTGCTCGAGGTCATGACCCGGCGCTACTACCGGGTGCGGGTGCTGCGCGACCTGGAGCTCGTCGAGCACGCGGGCAAGCCGCTGCTGACCGCCCGCTACCAGCACCTGGGCCGGGACCGCACGGTCTTCGCCTCGGTGATCGACAACAACGACCCGGCCGCCGCGCAGGCCGTGTCCGACGAGCTGCGCCGCCGCGTCGGCGAGCTCGACGGGGACCGCACCGCGCTCGTCGACCTCTACGTCACCTCGACCAAGGCCGACGACGGCGGTGACCCCGACGCCCGCGCCGAGCGCGTCCGCGCCGCACTGGGGAAGGTTCCCGCGCACCTGCACCGGGTCGCCGTCGCCGTCCGCCCGAACCCGCGCGCCGCGGGTACGGCGAGCGACGAGGCCGAGCCGCCGACCTGGTTCACCTTCCGGCCCGACGAGACCGGCGAGCTGGTCGAGGACCGCACGCTGCGGGGCATGCACCCGCTGGTCGCGGACCGGCTGCGGCTGTGGCGCTTCCGCAACTTCGAGCTGCACCGCCTGCCCGCCGCCACCGACGTGCACCTGTTCCGGGCCACCGGCCGCGAGGTCACCGCCGACGACCGGCTGGTCGCGATGGCCGATGTCCGCGAGCTGACCGTGCTGCGCGACGAGGAGACCGGGAAGGTCCGCTCGCTGCCGCAGTTCGAGCGCGCGCTCGACGCCTGCATCAACTCGCTGCGTGCCGCCCGCGCCGGGGACCGCACCCTGGCCCGGATGTCGTGGAACCGGATCGCGCTCTACGTGTGGCCGGAGGTCGACGTCCCGCTCGCCGAGCTGGACTCGGTGGTCCGCCGGCTCGCGCCGCGCACGGCCAACCTCGGGCTGGAGCAGGTCCTCGTCGAGTTCCGCACCGCCGACCCGCAGGTCACCGGCGGCCAGGGCGGTCCGCGCTCGATGCTGCTGCGCATGTCGCGCCCGCCCGGCGCGGGGCTCACGGTCAAGCTCGACCAGCCCCCGACCGAGCCGATGCGCGAGCTCGACGCCTACGACCAGAAGGTGCTCAAGGCCCGTCGCCGCGGCGCCGTCTACCCCTACGAGATCGTCCCGCTGCTCACCGCCCCGGTCGACGCCGGCCCGGGCACCTGGCAGGAGTACGACCTCGTCGACCCGGCCGACCCGGCGCTGCCGGTGCCGGTCGACCGCGCGCCCGGCGGCAACAGCGCCAACCTGGTGCTCGGCGTCGTCTCGGTGCCGACCCGGCGCTACCCGGACGGGATGAAGCGGGTCGTGCTGCTCGGCGACCCGACCCGGGCCCTCGGCGCGATCGCCGAGCCGGAGTGCCGCCGCGTGATGGCCGCGATCCACCTGGCCCGTGAGCTGGACGTGCCGATCGAGTGGTTCGCCGTCTCGGCCGGCGCGAAGATCGCGATGGACTCCGGCACGGAGAACATGGACTGGATCTCCCGGGTGCTGCGCGGGATCATCGAGTTCACCCAGGACGGCGGGGAGCTCAACGTCGTCGTCACCGGCATCAACGTCGGCGCCCAGCCCTACTGGAACGCCGAGGCGACGATGCTCATGCACACCAAGGGCATCCTGGTGATGACGCCGGACTCGGCCATGGTGCTGACCGGCAAGCACTCGCTGGACTTCTCCGGCGGTGTCTCGGCCGAGGACAACTTCGGCATCGGCGGCTACGACCGGATCATGGGCCCGAACGGGCAGGCGCAGTACTGGGCGCCGGACCTGGGCGGCGCCGTGGGCGTGCTGCTGGCGCACTACGCCCACACCTGGACCCAGCCGGGCGAGCGGTTCCCGCGACCCGCGCCGACCACCGACCCGGTCTCCCGCGACGTCACCACGGCGCCGCACTCCGGGCCGAACTGCGACTTCACCACGCTCGGCGAGATCTGGGCGCCGGAGACCAACCGGGAGCGGAAGAAGCCGTTCGACATCCGCTCGGTGCTGCGCGGCGTCGCCGACGCCGACCACCCGACGTCGGAGCGGTGGGCCGACATGCACGACGCCGACTCGGTCGTCGCGCTCGACGCCCACCTCGGCGGCCAGCCGATCGCGATGATCGGCATCGAGTCGCGGCCGCTGCCGCGGCGCGGGCCGCGCCCGGTCGACGGGCCGTCGCAGTTCACCGCCGGGACGCTGTTCCCGCGCTCGTCGCGCAAGTGCGCGCGGGCCATCAACGCCGCGTCCGGCAATCGGCCGCTGGTCGTGCTGGCGAACCTGTCCGGGTTCGACGGCTCGCCGGAGTCGCTGCGCGGCCTGCAGCTGGAGAACGGCGCCGAGATCGGCCGGGCCATCGTCAACTTCGACGGCCCGATCGTGTTCTGCGTGGTCTCCCGCTACCACGGCGGCGCGTTCGTGGTGTTCTCCGGAACGCTGAACGACAACATGGAGGTCGCCGCGATCACCGGCTCCTACGCCTCCGTGCTCGGCGGGGCGCCCGCCGCGGCCGTCGTGTTCGCCGGCGAGGTCAACGACCGCACCGCCAAGGACGAGCGGGTCACCGACCTGGAGACCCGGATCAAGCAGGCCGTCACCGACGGGGACGAGGCGACGGCGGCACGGCTGCGCGGCGACCTCGCCACCCTCCGCCCGGACGTCCGCTCCGAGAAGCTCGGCCAGGTCGCGGACGAGTTCGACACCAAGCACTCCATCGAGCGGGCGCAGTCCGTCGGCTCGGTGCACCGGATCGTCTCCCCCGACCAGCTCCGGCCGTACCTGGCCGACGCGGTCCAGCGGGGCATGAAGCGCACTCTCGACACCTTTGGAGGAAACGCATGACCGCGATCACCGATACCCACCCGGAGCAGCGCGTCGCCATCGTGACCGGGGGTGCGCGCGGGATCGGCGCCGCGATCACCACCGCGCTGGCCCGCACCGGGGTGCACGTCGCCGCGGGGTACTCGTCGAACTCCAAGGCCGCCGACGAGCTGAAGGGCAAGCTGGAGGCCGAGGGCGCGTCGATCTCGGTGCACCAGGGCAACGTCGGCTCGCCCGAGGACTGCCAGCGGGTCGTCACCGAGGTCCTGGAGCAGCGGGGCCGCGTCGACTACCTGATCAACAACGCCGGCATCACCGTCGACAAGACCGTCCGCAAGCTGACCGTCGACGACTGGCACGCCGTGCTGCGGATCAACCTGTCCGGCGCGTTCTACATGACCAAGGCCGTGCTGGAGCACATGACCGGCAACGAGTTCGGCCGGATCGTGAACATCTCCTCGGTGATCGGTCAGACCGGCGCGATGGGCCAGGCCAACTACGCCTCGTCGAAGGCCGGCCTGATCGGCTTCTCGAAGTCGCTGGCCCAGGAGGTCGCCCGCAAGGGCGTCACCGTCAACTGCGTCGCGCCGGGCTTCATCGAGACCGAGATGGTCGCCGCCGTGCCGGAGAAGGCGCTCGAGAAGATCGTCTCGAAGATCCCGGTCGGCCGCCTCGGCCAGGCCGACGAGATCGCCCGCGCCGTGCAGTTCCTCGTCGACGACCGCGCCGGCTACGTGACCGGCTCGGTCATCAGCGTGAACGGCGGGCTGGACATGGCGTCCTGACCGTCGTTCTCCCCTGCCGAGGGCCTCGCACAGTGTCGTGCGGGGCCCTCGTGCGTACTCAGGGGACCGTGGTCGCCCGGGTGTAGCGGTCGGCCAGTGCGCGCAGCCGCGCCACCAGCTCCGGTGGCTCGGTGACGTGGAAGTCCAGGTCGAGCAGCCCGATGTACACCGCGACGGTCTCGATGCTGTCCGCCCCGGTCACGAGGACGCAGTGCGTGTCGTCGACCTCCTCGACCGCGCCGACGGCCGGGTTGATCCGGGCGAGCACCGTCGCCGCCGGTGCGTCGACGGTGATGCGGACGTGCACCTGCCACCCGGTCGACGCGGCCTCCCGCAGGACCAGGGCCGGGTAGTCCCCGCCGGGCAGCGGGTCCGGGACGAACCGGCGGCCGGTCGCCGTACGCGGGCGGACCAGGTCGACCCGCCACGTCCGCCACCCGCCGTCGAGCCGTCCGACCAGGTACCAGCGGCCCTGCCAGGAGACCATCCGGTACGGCTCGACCGTGACCGGCCACTCCTGCCCGGGCAGGTCGAGCCGCACGCAGGTGTGGTCGCGGATCGCGGTGGTGAGCTCGGTGAGCACCGCCGGGTCGACCTCCGGATCCGGGTCGACGGTGTCGGTGTTGCGCGGCCCCGCGACGGTGCCGTCGTGGATGGCGGCGACGCGGCGGCGCAGCCGGTCCGGGAGCACCTGGTCGAGCTTGGCCAGGACGCGGTCGCCGCTGTCCCCCAGCCGCCCGCCGTGCGCGCTCACGGTGCGCAGCCCGATCGCCACGGCGACGGCCTCGGCGTCGTCGAGCTGCAGCGGGGGCAGCCGCGCGCCGGGCCCGAGCCGGTAGTGCCCGGCGCCGCCCCGGACGGCGTGCACCGGGTAGTCGAGTCCGCGGAGCCGGGCGACGTCGTTGCGGATGGTGCGGGTGCTGACGCCCAGCCGCTCCGCCAGTTCGGGTGCGGTCCACTCCGGACGGCTCTGCAGCAGCCCGAGCAGCGCGAGCATGCGGGCGGCGGTGTCGGCCACGAGAATCTCCGGATCCGGTCGCGAACAGGAAGGGAACGTGCCTGATCGACCGGCACCGTAGTACCCATGACGTCGTTCACCGTGCAGATCCCGCAGTCCGACCTCGACGACCTCGCCGACCGTCTGTCCCGCACCCGGCTGCCCCGTCCCGCGCCGGGCGACGACTGGACCTACGGCACCCCGAACGCGTGGCTGGCCGCGACCGTCGCGTACTGGCGCGACGGGTTCGACTGGCGGGCCCAGGAGGCCCGGATGAACGCCCACCCGCAGTACCTCACCGAGATCGACGGCCAGGTCCTGCACTACCTGCACGTCCCCTCGGCCGAGCCCGGCGCGACGCCGGTGCTGCTGCTGCACAGCTGGCCCGGCTCGTTCGCGGAGTTCCTCGACGTGATCGGCCCGCTGACCGATCCGGTCGCGCACGGCGGCCGGGCCGAGGACGCCTGCTCGGTGGTGGTGCCGTCGTTGCCCGGGTTCGGCTTCAGCACCCCGCTCCCCGAGGGAGGCTGGACCACCGCCCGGATCGCCGCGACGCTGGACACCCTGATGCGCCGGCTCGGCTACACCTCCTACGGGGCGCACGGCAGCGACGCCGGGGCACTCGTCGCACGGGAGCTGGGCCTGCTCGACCCGCCCGGGTTCCTCGGGCTGCACGTGCTGCAGCTGTTCTCGTTCCCGTCGGGCGACCCGGCCGAGTTCGAGCGGCTGGGACCGGACGACCACGCCGCACTGGAGTTCATGCAGTGGTTCTCCTCGGTCGGCGGCTACAACGGGATGAACGCCTCCCGCCCGCAGACGATCGGCGCGGCGCTGGCCGACTCACCGGTCGGGCAGCTGGCCTACTCCGAGCTGTTCGCGTCGTTCGGCAACGGCACCGCGCTGGTGACCCGTGACCAGCTGCTGACCCAGGTGTCGCTGTACTGGCTGACCAACACCGCGGCGACATCGGCCAGGATCTACTTCGAGGACGCACGCGCCGGCGCGGAGCCGCGGGTGAACCACGCCCGGACCGGGGTGGCCGTGTTCGCCTCGGACTTCCGGACCGTCCGGGTGTTCGCCGAGCGCGACAACACCCGGATCGAGCACTGGAGCACCTTCGACGAGGGCGGGCACTTCGCCGCCCTGGAACGGCCGGCCGACGTGGCGGCCGACATCCGGGCGTTCTTCGCCGGCTGAGGGGCGAGCTCAGCCGCGGCTGCAGAGCCCCTTGGCCGCCAGCACCCGCGCGACGGCGGTGTCGTTGTCCTGCGCCGTGATCCGCCCCTCGGCCAGCGCCTTCTCCGCGGCGTCGAGCAGCGGGGCGACCGGGGTGACGTTGGAGAACAGCGCCATGTCCGCGCCTGCGGTCAGGGCCCGGGTGGTGGCCTCGGCGAGCCCGAAGCGGTCGGTGATCGCCTTCATCGCACCGAGGTCGTCGGTCATGGCGAGGCCGTCGAACCGGTAGTCCTCGCGCAGCAGCCGGTAGGCGGCCGGGGCGATGCTGGTGGGCACGTCGGTGGTCAGGCCCGGGACGTCGAGGTGGCCGAGCATGACCCCGACCCGCCCGTCGAGCGGCTTCCCCGGTCCGACGAGGTCGGCGTAGGGCCGGAGGTCACCGGCACGCAGCCGGTCCAGCGGCGGCGTGCTCACCGAGCCCTTGTGCGAGTCACCGGAGCTGTGCCCGTGGCCGGGGAAGTGCTTGAGGACCCCGAACACCCCGCCGGCCTGCTGCCCCTCGGCCCAGGCGGCGGCGTAGCGGGTGACGGTGGCCGGGTCGTCGGAGAACGAGCGGTCCCCGATGACGGCGGTGCGCGGCTGGTCGGAGACGTCGACCGACGGCGCGAGGTTCCAGGTGACGCCACGGGCCCTCAGCTGCCCGGCGCGCTCGCGGGCGATCCCGGCGACCTCCTCGGGGCTGTCGGACGCGGCCATCTGCCGGGCGCTGGGGACGTCGCCGTCGAGCTCGTCGATGCGCTGGACCCGGCCGCCCTCCTCGTCGACGGCGACGGCGAGCGGCGTGCGGGACGCCTTCTGCAGTGCCGCGAGCCGGTCGTCCTGCAGCAGCGCGGTCGCGTTCCCACCGAGGAACACCCCGCCGACCTGCGACTCCCGCACGATCGCGGTGGCGCCGGCCGGGTCGGCGGCGTCCACCCCGACCATCAGGCGCTGGGCGAGCCGGTCGCGCGGGGACAACGCCGCCACCATCGGGGCGCAGGTGTCCGGGTCCGGTGCGGGCCGGGCCGCCTGCGGCGCTGCGCCCGGCGGGGCGGCGTCGGTGCTGTTCGCGGTCGGCTGCGGCCCGGCGACGGCGACGAGCCCCGCCGTCAGCGCGCCCACGACGGCGGCGGTGAGCAGTCCGGTGCTGCGACGGCGTCGCTGCCGGATCACGGGGTGGGGTCGTCCAGGCACTCGCATCGCGACCATCGTGACAGGCCCGTCCCGGCCCGGCGCCCCCGCCGCGCCGCGGTCACCGGCTCCCCCGGCCCGGCCCGCTGCGCCGGGTGCGGGGCTCAGCCGACCGCGGGGACCCGCTCGGACTCCGGCGGCGGGCCGGGCGGGGTGCCGTCGCCGAACGGGCGCCCGCCCAGCTCCTCGCGGCCGTGCGCGGTCGTCCAGCCTGCGGTGTCGGGCCCCTTCGGGACGATCCCGGTCGGGTTCACCGACGCGTGCACGCCGTAGTAGTGCTGCTTGACCTGCTCGAAGTCGATGGTGTCGCCGAAGCCGGGGGTCTGGAACAGGTCCCGGGCGTAGGCCCACAGCACGGGGAGCTCGGTGAGCTTGTGCCGGTTGGCCTTGAAGTGGCCGTGGTAGGCGGCGTCGAAGCGGACCAGGGTCACCCACAGCCGGATGTCGGCCTGGGTGATCGAGTCACCGACCAGGTAGCGGCGCGTCGACAGGTGCTCGGACAGCTCGTCCATCCGCGACCACAGGGCGTCGTAGGCGCGGTCGTAGGCGCGCTGGGACGAGGCGAACCCGCACTTGTAGACGCCGTTGTTGACATCGTGGAGGATCCCCTCCCCGATCTCGTCGATCGCCTCCGGGTCGGTCCACAGGTCCGGGGCGCCGTCGCGGTGGAGCCCCCGCCACTGGGTGGACAGGTCGCGCTCCAGCAGCGCGTACTCGTTGGTGACGACCTTGCCCGAGGCGACCTCGACCATGGCGGGGACGGTGACGCCCTCGTCGTAGCCGGGGACGGCCTTCTCGTAGGCCTCGCGCAGGTACTCGATGCCGAGCACGGGGTCGACGTTCCCCGGGTCGAGGTGGAAGCGCCAGCTGCGCTCGTCGTGCAGCGGGCCCGCGATGCCCATCGAGATCGCGTCCTCCAGCCCGAGCAGCCGCCGGGTGATGATCACCCGGTTCGCCCAGGGGCAGGCGCGTGCGCCGACGAGGCGGTAGCGGCCCGCCTCGACCGGCCACGGCGACGACCCGTCGGCCGTGATCCGCTCGGCCACCCCGAGCGCCTCCCGTACGAACTCACCGCTGTCCTGGTCGGTCCCCATGCCCGCCAACGCTAGCCCTGTGGTCGGATGGGCGCATGGGCGTCGACGGTGACCTCGCACGCGGTCTGTCCGAGCTGGTCGCGCCGGGTTCCCGGGTGGCGCTGGCCGACAGCTGCGGGCTCCCCTACGCGCTCGCCCGCCCGCTCTCGGCGGTCGCGGCCCGGGCCGGGGGTGTGCGGCTCGTGCTGGGCTGGGTGCCCGGCCCGGCCCCGGACCTCGAGCCGGACGCGTTCGCCGACATCCGCACCGTCGTCGGGGGGCCGGGAGCGCGGGCGCTGATCGAGTCCGGGCGCGCGCACCGGGTCCCGGCCCGGCTCTCGGCGACGCCCGCGCTGCTGGCCGGCCCGCTGCGCCCGGACCTGCTGCTGGCGACCGTCGTCCGCGACGACCGCGGTGACCTGCGGTTCGGCGCGGAGGCCTCCTGGATGCGCGGCCTGTACGACGCCGGGGTCCCGGTCGCGGCGGTCGTGTCCCGCTCCGCGCCGCACGCCGACGCCGGTCCCCCGCTGGCCGGAGTGGCGGTGCTCGGTGAGGTCGACGGACCGGACGGGGCCCCGCACACCGTCGCCACCCCCGCGCCGCGCGACGCCGACCGGGCGGTGGCCGCCGCGGTCGCGGGCCTCGTCCCGGCGGGGGCGCGGATCCAGTTCGGCCCCGGGCGGCTGGCCGCGGCACTCGTCGAGGCCCTGGACGTGCCGGTCGCGGTGGACTCCGGGCTGCTCGCCGACGCGGTCGTCGACCTGGACGAGCGCGGGCTGCTGCGCGGGACACCGTCGTCGACGGCGCTCTACGGCAGCCCCCGGCTCTACGACTGGGCCGACCGGCTGGGCCGGGCCGGCCGCGGCACGGTCCGGCCGGTCGAGCACACCCACGACGTGTCCCGGCTCAGCACGGACCCGGGGCCGCTGGTCGCGCTGAACACCGCGCTGGAGATCGACCGGGACGGCCAGGTCAACGTCGAGGGCGTCGCCGGCTCGGCGGCCGGGATGATCGGCGGGCACCCGGACTTCGCGGCGGCCGCGGTCCGCGGGCCGGGACTGTCGGTGATCGCGCTGCCCGCGGCGCACCGCGGGCGCCCGACGCTGGTGGAGCGGCTCGGCGGACCGGTGACGACGCCGTCGCACGACGTCGACGTGGTCGTCACCGAACGGGGTACGGCGGACCTGCGGGGGCTCGGCCGCGGGGAGCGGCGACGCGCGCTGAGCGCCCTGTGGGACGGCGCCGTTACGCCGGACGGATGAACTCCGATCCATGGTGTGACCGGAACCACAGATCACCCGGGGTGAACGGATCGCCGACGTCCCGGCCGCGGGCCGCCGCCGGCCGGACGGCCGTGCCACGCCGTCCACTCCGGACCCACGACGTGTGACGACCACATGACGTCACTGGTGGGCGCGCACGCCGTCGTTCGCCGTCCGGGACTGATCGTCGCCGCCCGGAAAGTCCCCGGATGACCGGCTGAGTTGCGCATAACACAACTCCGGCGGCTGTTCCAGGCTCACCCTGGGTGAGCGGACAGGGGCCGCGGGGGCACCTACGGTCAGGGCCGTCCCGCACCCGAGCGCCGAGGAGGCGCGCCCATGACGGCAGACCACCGCAGCGGGCTCCGGGGGCCCGCCAGCACCGTGCAGGAGTTCGGCGACGCGCCCACCGAGGTCCGCGAGTCCACCCACTACAAGCACGAGTACGTGCAGACGTTCGTCGACAAGTGGGACGAGCTGATCGACTGGCGGGCCCGCTACGCCAGCGAGGGGCGGTTCTTCGTGGACCAGCTCCGCACGCGCGGGGTCACCAGCGTGCTCGACGTGGCGACCGGTACCGGCTTCCACTCCGTCCGGCTGCTGGAGGAGGGCTTCGAGACCGTCGTGTCCGCCGACGGCAGCGCCGAGATGCTGGCGAAGGCCTTCGACAACGGGATGAAGTTCGGCGGGCACGTGCTGCGCGTCGTGCAGGCCGACTGGCGGTGGCTCAACCGGGACGTGCACGGCGAGTACGACGCGATCATCTGTCTCGGGAACTCGTTCACCCACCTGTTCTCCGAGCGGGACCGCCGCAAGGCGCTCGCCGAGTTCTACGCGATGCTCTCCCACGACGGCGTGCTGATCCTGGACCAGCGCAACTACGACGCGATCCTGGACAACGGCTTCACCTCGAAGCACCGGTACTACTACTGCGGCGACGACGTCGTCGCCGAGCCGGAGTACGTCGACGACGGTCTCGCCCGGTTCCGCTACCGGTTCCCCGACGGGTCCCAGTACCACCTGAACATGTTCCCCCTGCGCAAGGACTACACCCGCCGCCTCATGCACGAGGTCGGGTTCCAGCGGGTCGACACCTACGGCGACTTCCAGTCGACCTACGCCGACGACGAGCCCGACTTCTTCGTGCACATCGCCGAGAAGGCCTACCTCGACCAGGAGGACGCCGAGTGACACGGACGACCCAGGACACCGCCGAGCACACCGCCCGGTCCTACTACGACTCCGACGACGCCGACACCTTCTACTCCCGGGTCTGGGGCGGCGAGGACATCCACGTCGGCGTCTACGACGCACCGGACGAGCTGATCTCGGTCGCCAGCGCCCGCACCGTGACCCGGATGGCCGAGGTCGCCAGGGTCGGCCCCGGCACCCGGGTGCTCGACCTCGGGGCGGGCTACGGCGGCGCGGCCCGCCGGCTGGCGGCCGCCCACGGGGCCACGGTGCACTGCCTCAACCTCTCCCCGGTGGAGAACGCCCGCAACGAGCGGATGACCCGGGAGCAGGGCCTGGCCGGTCGGGTCGAGGTGACCACCGGCAGCTACGAGGACGTGCCGGTCGAGGACGCCTCGGTCGACCTGGTGTGGTCGCAGGACGCGTTCCTGCACTCCGGCTCCCGCGACACCGTGCTGGACGAGGTCGCCCGGGTGCTCCGCCCCGGCGGGCAGGTGGTGTTCACCGACCCGATGGCCGTCGACGGGCTCGACCAGTCCTCGATCCAGCCGATCCTCGACCGCATCGCACTGTCCACGATGGCCACGCCCGGCTTCTACACCGACGGCCTGGAGCGGCGGGGCTTCACCGGGGTCCGGTTCCTCGACCACGCCGAGCACCTCGCGACCCACTACCGCCGGGTGCGCGAGGAGCTGGTGGCGCACGAGGAGGAGCTGTCGTCGTCGATCTCGGGGCCCTACCTGACGGCGATGAAGGCGGGCCTGCAGCACTGGGTGGACGGTGGCCGCGCCGGCAAGCTCACCTGGGGGATCGTGCACGCGGTCCGGGCCTGAGGACGGGCTCCGGCCCGGACCCCGCACGGGGCACGGGCCGGGCGCGCTCAGCCGTCGTCGTCGGCGTCGTTGCCGCCGTCGTCGCCGTCCTGCCGGCCGTCCTGGTCGTCGTCGCCGTCGCGGTCGTCGTCGTCCGTGCCCTGCTGCTGTTGCTGCTGCTGGGGGGCCGGCGCGGGGGTCGCGGACCCGCCGCCGCAGGACGCGGCGGTCGTGAGGACGAGCGCGAGCGCCGCGAGGGTGCCGAGCAGCGCCCGGAGAGGGGTGGTTCGTCGCATACGCACGAGTCTTCCGGATCGCCCGGTCAGCCGCAGAGGAAGGCGCGCACCGCCGCGGTGGTGGCGGCGGGCTGCTCGTCGACGAGGAAGTGCCCGGCCCCGGTGACCGCCTCCCCGGTGACCAGCCCGGGATCGGCGGCCGCGCGGCGCCAGACCTCCAGCGGGCTCTCGCCGTTGGCGCCGACGACGCCGCGCTCGCCCCACAGCACCAGGGTGGGCGCGGCGATCCGCTCGCCCGCCGCGTCGGAGGCGGCGTCGTGCTCCAGGTCGATCGAGGCGCCGGCGCGGTAGTCCTCCAGCATCGCGTGCCGGGCCGCCGGGTCGGCGAACGCGCGCTCGTAGCTGGCCAGTGCCTCGGGCGGGTGCGCGTCCAGTCCGGAGCCCCAGCCGCCGAGCAGCGAGTGCAGGTAGCCGATCGGGTCCCCGGCGATGAGTCGCTCGGGCAGGTCGGCAGGCTGGATGAACAGGAACCAGTGGTAGTACGCCGTCGCCAGCGCCCGGTCGGTGTGCGCGTAGACGTAGGCGGTGGGGAGGATGTCGAGCAGCGCGGCCCGCGCGACGCGCTCGGGGTGGTCGAGCAGCATCCGGTGGGTGACACGGGCGCCGCGGTCGTGACCGACCACGGCGAAGCTGTCGAACCCGAGCCGCGCCATGACGTCGACCTGGTCGGCGGCCATCGCCCGGAACGAGTAGCCGGCGTGGTTCTCGCCGTCGGAGGGGCGGCCGGACTCGCCGTAGCCGCGCAGGTCGGTGGCGACGACGGTGTGGTCGCGCGCCAGGTCCGCCGCGAGCGGCCCCCACATGGCGTGGGTCTGCGGGAAGCCGTGCAGCAGCAGGACGGGCGGGCCCTCGCCGCCGCGCACCCCGTGGACGACGACCCGCTCCTCGGGCGGGCCGACGGTCAGGTCGAAGGCGTCGAAGTCGACTGTTCCGGGCACGGGTGCCGTCCTCCCTGGTCGGGTCGCGCACCGGCGGCCGGCCGCGCCACATCGAACACCCAGAACCGCAGCACCGCGAACCGCAGCAGCCCGCCGGCGAGGCTGGCGACCGCGACGACCGCGGCCTCCTCCCCCGGCGTGGTGGCCCCGGCCAGCTGGTGCAGCGCGAGCAGCACCGCGGAGGTGTAGGTCGTGTAGAACGCGACGGTGCCCGCGTCCTGCACCCACTCGCGCAGCCGGTGCGCGGGGGCGCCGTCGAAGGCGAAACGGCGGCTGGCCTCGGTGCTGATCGCGGTGGTGAGGACCAGCGCGACCAGGTTCGCCGGGACGGCCGGGAGCACCGGGCGGAACAGCAGGAACAGGGCGGCGTTCAGCGCCGTCGCCCCACCGCCGACGGCGGCGTAGCGGGCGAGCTGCACGGCCAGCGGGTACCGCCGCGACAACGCGACGACGGTACCGGTGACGCGCCCGGGGACCCGGGCCGCGGAGGTCGCCGGGTCCCCGAACGGCACGTGTGCCGCCGACTGTGCTGCGTCCACCGGTCCTCCCGCCCCTGCTGGGTAGATCTTCGCAGGAGTACCCCCGACGGATCACCGGGAATCAACCGGACGCGTCACACCTCCACGGTGTGATGCCCCGGGCGGGTGCGCGCGCGGCCGGGCACCGTCACAGAGCGAGGAACACCGTCTCCCCCTCGCCGCGCAGGCGGATGTCGAACCGGTACCGGCCCGGGCCCTCCGCCACGGCGACGAGCGTGTGCCGGCGCGCCTCCGGGACCGCCGCGAGCAGCGGGTCGGTGGCGTGGGCGTCGGCGTGCTCGGGGAAGTAGATGCGGGTGACGACGCGGTCGAGCAGGCCGCGGGCGAACACCGAGACGTCGATGTGCGGGGCCTCGTCCGGCAGGGCCCCGGGCAGGACGGTGCGGACCTGCCAGCGGCCGTCGTCGTCGGTGGGGCAGCGACCGAAGCCGCGGAAGCCCTCCACCGTGGACTTCGCCGCGCCGCGCGGGTCGTCGGGGTGGTCGAAGCGCCCGTCCGGATCCGCCTGCCAGGTCTCGACCAGCGCGTCGGGCACGAGCGCGCCGGTGCCGTCGACCACGGTCCCGCCGACGAGGACGGCGCCCGGCGTGCCGTCGGGCACGACGTCCGGGCCGTCCGGCCAGGGCAGCCCCAGCGACAGGTACGGGCCGACGGTCTGGGTGGGGGTCAGCGGCAGGCTCATGCGTGGGGCTCCTCGAACGGGGTGGCGCCGCGGCCGCGCAGCACGATGTCGAAGCGGAAGGCCAGTGCCCACTCGGGGCGGGTCGCGTCGAGGTCGAAGGTGGACACCAGCCGCCCGCGGGCCTCCTCCGGCGTCGCGTTGTAGATCGGGTCCTGGCCGAACAGCGGGTCGTCCGGGAAGTACATCTGGGTGACCAGCCGCTGGGTGAAGGCACGCCCGAACAGCGAGAAGTGGATGTGGGCGGGCCGCCAGGCGTTGTGGTGGTTGCCCCACGGGTAGGCGCCGGGCTTGATCGTGGTGAACGAGTAGTTGCCCTGCGCGTCGGTGAGGACCCGGCCGCCGCCGGTGAAGTTCGGGTCGAGCGGCGCCGGCCAGTTGTCCCAGCGGTGGGCGTAGCGGCCCGCGGCGTTGGCCTGCCAGACCTCGACGAGGGTGTCCGGCACGGGGCGGCCGTCGGAGTCGAGCACCCGCCCGGCGACGACGATCCGCTGGCCGAGCGCCTCACCGCCGGCGCCGACGGTGAGGTCGTCGTCGCCGGGGCGGACCGGGCCGGTGAGCAGCGGGCCGGTGATCTCGGTGAGGCGCTGGGGCAGGATCACCGGCTGCTCGGACGGCGCCCGCAGCGCGGTGCTGCGGTAGTCCGGTGAGAGCAGCGGTGCGTGGGTCCCGGCCGGGACGGGGGTGTAGCCCTGCATCGGCGGTCCTTCCTCGTGGTGGGTGGGATCTAGACGGCACCGTGCGGGAGGCCGACGTAGTTCTCGGCGAGGCTCGTCGCGGCGGCGCGGGAGGTCACGCTGTAGCGCAGCTGGGAGCGCTGCAGGCCGACGCCGAACGCGTCGCCGCCCTCGGTGGCGGGGTCGAAGCGGTGGAGCATCGAGGTCATGAACCAGGAGAAGTGCTCGGCCCGCCAGACCCGGCGCAGGCAGGTGTCGGAGTAGGAGTCGAGGCCGCCTGTGTCGCCGTCGCGCAGCGCGCGCACGACCGCGTCGGCGAGCACCCGGACGTCGGCGATGGCGAGGTTCATGCCCTTCGCCCCGGTGGGCGGGACGATGTGCGCGGCGTCGCCGGCGAGGAACAGCCGTCCGCGGCGCATCGGGGAGGCGACCATGCTGCGCATCGGGGTGACCGAGGGCTTCTCGAGGAACTCGCCCTCGTTCATCGTGAAGCCCTCGCAGGCCAGGCGGGTGTGCAGGGCGTCCCAGATGCGGGCGTCGGACCAGTCGGCCGACCTGGTGTCGTTCGGGACCTGGACGTAGAGCCGGGTCACCTCGGGGCTGCGCATCGAGTAGAGCGCGAAGCCGTCGTCGTGGTGGGCGTAGACGAGCTCGTCGGTGGTGGGCGCGGCCTTCGCGAGCACCCCGAGCCAGGAGAACGGGTAGACCCGCTCGGCGATGTCCGGTGCCACCAGCGGGCGGGAGACGCCGTGGAAGCCGTCGCAGCCGGCGATCACGTCGCAGCGCAGGACGTGCTCGGCGCCGTCGGCGTCGGCGTAGGTGACCGACGGGGCGTCGGTGTCGACGTCGTGCAGGGCGACGCCGGAGACGCCGAACTCGACCGGCAGGCCCGCGTCGTCGACGCGGTCGGCGAGCAGGTCCTTCACGACCTCCTGCTGGCCGTAGACGGTGATCCCGGTGCCGACGAGGTCGGCGAAGTCGATCCGGTGGTCGGCGGCCGGGGCGCCGGGGGCCTCGGCGAAGCGCAGCGAGATGCCGGTGTGCGGCATGCCCTCGCGGTCCAGCCGTCCGGCGACGCCCATCCCGCGCAGCAGCTCGACCGTGGGCGCCTCCAGCACCCCGGCGCGGACCCGGGCCTCGACGTAGGCGCGGTCGCGGGCCTCCAGCACGACCGAGTCGACACCGGCCAGCGCCAGCAGTTTCGCCAGCACGAGCCCGGCGGGGCCCGCCCCGACGATGCCGACCTGGGTCCGGGACTCGCGTCGCTGCGTCATGGGAGTCACCTTCCCGTTCCCGGCACGGCCGTTCGACCGAGCTTCCGCTCTACGGAAGAATGCCCGGTCATGACGACGCGTCCGGTCCGCTCGGGGGTCACCGCGCGGGTGCTGGACGTGCTGGGCGCGTTCAGCGCGAAGGACCCGGTGCTCGGGCTGACCGACATCGCCCGGCGCACCGGGCTCCCGCTGACGACGGTGCACAGGATCGCCGGTGAGCTCGCCGCGGGCGGGGCGCTGGACCGCGGCGACGACGGCCGCTACCGGATCGGGCTGCGGCTCTGGGAGATCGCGCACCTGGCCCCGGCCAGCCACGGGCTGCGGGAGGCCGCGATGCCGTTCCTGGAGGACCTGCACGAGGTCACCCGGCACAACGTGCAGCTCGCCGTCCTCGACCCCGACGACGCCGGCGAGGTCGTCTACGTCGAGCGCCTGTCCAGCCGCGACGCCGTCTCGATCGTCACCCGGACCGGGTCGCGGCTGCCGTCGACGGCGACCGGGGTCGGGCTGGTGCTGCTCGCCCACGCCGACCCGGCCGCGGTCGAGGCCGTGCTGGCCCGCCCGATCCGCCGGTTCACCCCGTTCACGGTGTGCCGCGCCGACGGTGTCCGGGCGCTGCTCGCCCAGGCCCGCACCGGTGGGTTCGTGGTGTCCGACCGGCAGATCGAGGAGGTGTCGATGTCGGTGGCCGCCCCGGTGCGCAGCGGGGACGGTCCGGTGGTCGCCGGGCTGTCGATCGTCGTGCCGGCCGCGACGAACCCGCACACCCTGGTGCCCGCGGTGCGCGCGGCGGCCCGTGGGATCAGCCGGGCGCTCGCCGCATCGTGATCGTTCCGATGCCGTGACCGGTACGCCCGCCGTGGCGTTCCGTGCCACCGTGACGACGTGCGTGACTTCCGGATCGAGATCCCCGACGCCGAGCTGGACGACCTGCGTGAGCGGCTCGCCCGCACCCGCTGGCCGAACCCGGCGACCGTCGACGGCTGGTCCCAGGGCGTCCCGCTGGACTACGCCCGCGAGCTGTGCGAGTACTGGCGCACCCGCTACGACTGGCGCCGCGTCGAGGCCGAGATCAACGCGTGGCCGCAGTTCCGCACCGGCCTCGACGGCGGCGGCGACGACTCGGTCGAGATCCACGTGCTGCACGCCCGCTCGAAGCACCCGGACGCGATGCCGCTGCTGCTCACCCACGGCTGGCCGGGCTCGCTGGTCGAGTTCCTCGGCGTGCTGCCCGCGCTGACCGATCCCGAGGACCCCGCCGACGCCTTCCACGTCGTCGTGCCGACGCTGCCCGGGTTCGGGTTCTCCGGCAAGCCCACGACGACCGGGTGGGGGGTCGAGCGGATCGCCGTCGCCTGGGCGCAGCTGATGGACCGGCTCGGCTACGAGCGCTTCGCCGCGCAGGGCGGCGACTGGGGCTCGATGATCACCTCGGCGCTGGGGACCGCGGCCCCGGAGATGCTGTACGGCATCCACCTGACGATGGCGCTGGCGCCCAAGCCCGACGACGCCGCCGGGCTCACCGCGCAGGAGAAGGCCGACATCCGCTTCTCCAAGGAGTTCTCCCGCTACGGCTCCGGCTACTCCGCCGAGCAGTCCACCCGTCCGCAGACCGTCGGCTACGGGCTCGCCGACTCCCCCGCCGCGCAGTGCACGTGGATCGTGGAGAAGTTCTGGGACTGGACCGACTGCGCGGGCCACCCGGAGAACGTGATCAGCCGGGACCGGCTGCTGGACAACGTCATGCAGTACTGGCTGGGCTCGGCCGGCGCGTCGTCGGCGCGGATCTACTGGGAGAGCTTCGCCCGCCGCCGCCTCGACGACGTCGAGGTCCCGACCGGCGTCGCCCAGTTCCCGCACGAGATGGTCAAGCTCCCCCGGTCCTGGCTGGAGCGCCGCTACACCGACCTGCGCTGGTTCTCGCGTCCCGACGTCGGCGGGCACTTCCCGTCGCTGGAGCAGCCCGAGTCCTTCGTCGACGAGGTGCGGGGGTTCTTCCGCACCCTGCGCTGAGGTCTCAGACCACCAGCACGGACGCGGTGAACGCGTGCAGGTGGTTGCCCGGCCCGACCGGTCCGATCTCCCCGGCGGCGAAGAAGCCGGCCACCCGGGGGCCGGCCGCGTCGCCGGATCCGCCCGCGTGCGGGTCGAGGCCGACGCGCACGGCGTGCACGTCGTGGTCGGCGTCGCCGAACATGCCGGCGCCGCGGCCGTTGCAGGAGAACAGCAGCGCGCCCGCGACCGGCGCGGTGTGGCGCACCGGGGCGAGCAGCTCGTGCAGGTCCTGGGCGGCGCCCGCGGCGTCGCGGACCTGGAAGCGCACGGTGGTGCCGATCTCGACGACGTCGCCCGCGACGACGGCACCGTCGCCGACGTCGACGGCCAGCACCGCGCGGACCAGGAAGTCCCCACGGTCGTGGGACTCGGCGTACTCGTCGACCGCGACGCCCAGGTGCAGCCCGGTCAGCGCCTGCTGCTGCTCCTCGGGCGGCAGCGCGGTGACGATCTCGCGCAGCCGCTGGGCCGCGGGCCGCCCGGCGAGCTCGGCGATCCGGTTCCGCTCGGCGCGGGTGACGACCATCGGCGGCCCGATCGGGCGGCATCCCTGACTGACGACGACCCGCGCGTCGGACGTGCCGCCGAGCAGCACCCCGACCGCGCCGCCGTGGTGCACGGTGCCGCCGGCGAACAGCCGGCCGGCCCCGGGACCGCCGGGGCCGCTCGCCAGGCCGCCGATCACCGGGAAGCCCGGGTTCGTCGACGCGAGCCGGTCCAGCACCCCGCTGACCGGGAACGTGAACGGGTCGGCGAGCAGGACGGCGACGCGGTCGTCCTCGGCGGGCGGGACCAGGCCGCGCACGCCGATCGCGTCGCGGCCGTCCGGTCCGGCGCCGGGGCGGCGCTCGGCGACCGGGAAGATCGTCCGGACCCGGGTGCCGGGCAGCGACGCCGCCCAGACGGCGACGGCGGGCTCGCCCTCGACACCGCGTCCGTCGGCCATCACGCCGTGCGCGGTGGTCCCGATCGTCGCGCCGGGCGCGGCGAGCTCCATCACCCGCAGCCCCGCGGCCTCGACCTCCTCGACCGGCGCGGCCGCCCCCGCACCGGGGCAGACGAAGAACACCACGAGGTCGGGGACGACGCCGAGCGCGGCCAGCGCCTGCCCCGTCGCGACCTCCGCGGCGCCGACGAGATCCGGCCCGACGGCCAGCCCGTCCCCGACCTGCACACCCTCACCGGCACCCACGACCCCGACGCTACGTCAGCCCACGGCTCCGGCACCGGTTCGGGACCGTGTGGGACGCCGGGTCCCGTGCGGGGCTCAGTGGCGGGGTCCGGGCACCCGGCCGGGGCGGGGCCAGAGGCGGTGGCGGGCGACGGCGTGGACGGAGGCAGGGCCCAGGGTGGCCGAGTCCGTGGAACCGAACGGGTTGTCGCCGCGGACGTGCCAGCCGTCGCCGTCGGGGTGCACGGCCCGCTTCACCGACAGCTGTCCGGGGCGGGACGCCCAGGTCACGAGGACGACGTCGCCGGACCGGACGGGCGCGCCGAACCGGACCAGCACGACGTCGCCGTCGGACAGGGCCGGGGACATCGACGGCCCCCGCACCGTCACCCTCCGCAGGCGCATCGCGGACTCCCTCCAGAGTGGATCTCTCGCGGCGGTGGTCGTCCTGCCCGACCACCGCCGCGAGGGTAGGGTCGCCGGTGCCAGAACGATCACCCCACCAGGGAGGACACTCATGCGGCTGTCCCGCATTCTCCGTCCGCGACTGGAGGCCACCGCGCACTGCGACCTCCCCTGCGGCGTGTACGACCCGGCCCAGGCCCGGATCGAGGCCGAGTCGGTCAAGGCGATCCAGGAGAAGTACCAGGGCAACGAGGACGTGGACTTCCGGGCCCGCGCCATCGAGATCAAGGAGCAGCGCTCCGACCTGGTCAAGCACCACCTGTGGGTGCTCTGGACCGACTACTTCAAGCCGCCGCACTTCGAGAAGTACCCGGAGCTGCACGAGCTGTTCAACAAGGCCACCAAGGCCGCCGGCGCGTCGGGCACCAAGGGCTCGAACGACCCGGCCACCGGCCAGGAGCTGCTCGACTACATCGCCCAGATCGACAAGATCTTCTGGGAGACCAAGCAGGCTGCCTGATCACAGGCCCTGAGACGGCGCTGACCAGCGGGAACCTTTCCCCGTGGTCAGCGCCGTCGTCGTTTCCGGGCCACGGCGGGTATATGCCTTGACCGGCATATACCCGCCATGGCATGTTCAGCGGGTGCGTGACTCCTTCGACGTCCTGGCGGACCCGACGAGACGAGCGATCCTGGACCGGCTGCGGACGCCGCAGGGCTGCGTCGTCGGAGAGCTCGTGACCGCGCTGGAGCTGAACCAGACCGCGGTGTCGAAGCACCTGCGCGTGCTGCGTCACATGGGCATGGTCGACGTCGTCGTCGAGTCCCAGCGCCGTCGCTACGTCCTCCGGGCGGACGCGCTGGCCGAGATCGAGACCTGGCTCGCGCCGCATCGCGCCTTCTGGGAGGAACGACTCGACGCCCTGGGCGCACACCTCGACTCCCTCGACAGCCCCCACGGAGAGGAACCATCGTGAGCATCCAGGTCACCGTCGATCCCGACGGCCCGGTCCTGCGCTTCGCGCGCCGCTATCCGCATCCGATCGAGAAGGTCTGGGCCGCACTGACCGAACCCGCCCAGATGAGCCGCTGGTTCCCCTGCGAGGTGCAGGCAGAGATGCGCGTCGGGGGAACGATCACGCTGACCTTCGAGGACGGCGAGCAGGACCACGCCGAGATCACCGAGCTCGAGCCACCGACGGCGTTCGGGTTCACCTGGGCCGACGAGAGGCTGCGCTGGACCCTCGAACCCGACGGCGACGGTTGCGTGCTGCGTCTCGGCAACACCGTGCTCGACCCCCGCTGGTCGGCGAACACCGCCGCCGGGTGGGACCGCTGCTTCGAGGCACTCGCCGCACACCTCGGCGGGAGCGACCCCGGCACCACGACGGGACCCGACGAGGCCCTCGTCGCGCACTACCGTGCGGTGCTCGGGCCAGGAGCCCCGGCACCTCGGTGAGTCCGGACCCCGGCCCTACGGTGCCCGCGTGATCGTCTGGCTGAACGGCGGGTTCGGAGCGGGCAAGACGACCCTGGCCGCCGAGCTGCACCGCCGCCTCCCGGACGCGGTCGTGTACGACCCCGAGGACGTCGGCCTGATGCTCTCGAAGTGGCTCCCGCCGAACGAGGACTTCCAGGACCTGCCGAGCTGGCGGGAGCTGGTCGTCGCGACGGCCCTGTCGCTGCGCAGGCACCACGCGCGGACACTGATCGTGCCGATGTCGCTCCTGCGCGACGGCTACCGGACGGAGATCCTCGACGGCCTGGCCGCCGCGGGCGAGGAGGTCCTGCACGTCTTCCTGGACACCGCCCCCGAGGTGCTGCGGGACCGGCTCCGCGCCCGTACGCCGCCACCTGGCGACCACCGACCGGACGGGTCGGCCCTCGACTGGGCCCTGAGCCGACTGGACCCGGCCGCCGCGGGCCGGCAGCCGGCGGGGACCCTCGTCCTGCGCTCGGACCGGCTCACCCCGACGGAGCCGGCCGACACCGTGCTGGCCGCCGCCGACCGTCCGTCGTGAGGGCCGGGAGATCCGCGCACGATCCGGCCTCGGCCTTCACCCTTCCGACCGCCGCGTAGCCGCGGCACCATTCCGGCGTGCGTACCCACGTCGCGCTGCTGCGCGGGATCAACGTCGGCGGCCACGGGAAGGTCCCGATGGCCGACCTGCGCCGGGTGCTCGGCGGGCGCGGCTGCGCCGACGTCGTCACCCACATCCAGTCCGGCAACGTCGCCCTGACCAGCCCCGCGGGCGTCGACGAGGTCGCCGCCACGGTCGCCGCGGCGCTGGTCGAGGAGTTCGGCGTCGAGCGCCCGGTGGTCGTGTTCGGCCG
The DNA here is from genome assembly GCF_056341085.1 of Pseudonocardia sp. 2-7. Taxonomy (NCBI): domain Bacteria; kingdom Bacillati; phylum Actinomycetota; class Actinomycetes; order Pseudonocardiales; family Pseudonocardiaceae; genus Pseudonocardia; species Pseudonocardia sp. 2-7. Next base: position 1,221,390 of record NZ_CP094507.1, on the reverse strand, counting down.
CGACGACTACCTCGCCGCGGTGGCCGCGAACCCGTACCCGGAGGTCACCGCCCCGAAGCAGCTGCACGCCCTGTTCCGGGCCGGCCCGGTGTCCGACGACGACCGCGAGCGGATCGTGGCCGCGCTGGCGGCCGAGCGGGCGAAGGGCGGACGGGGCGACGCCGTCGCCCGCGGGCGGGTGGTCTGGCTGCACCTGCCCGACGGGCTGGGACGCAGCGAGCTCGCCACCCGGCTGGCCGCCCGGACGAGGGCCGGCGACCAGGGCGGGACGATGCGGAACCGGGCGACCGTGGTGAAGCTGGCCGAGCTCCTGGGCTGAGCCGGACACGCGACGGCACCGCGGCCGCGTCCGGTCGGACGTGACGCACGGCGCCGTCGACGGCGGACTCGAGCTGCCAGAACGATCCCCACCGCGTCGCCCGCATTTCTGCAAGTGACTTGCAGAAGAGTACATGTGGCGAATCGCTGCGTCCATGCGTGCGCGTCGCCCGTCGCGGGTAGGCAGCAGTTGCTACATAGTGGCAAATGACCGCGCGTGGCATCCCGCCGCGCATCCCCGACGAGGAGAGGCCCCATGGCCGAGTACACACTTCCGGACCTGCCCTACGACTACTCCGCGCTCGCCCCGCACATCGCGCCCGAGATCATGGAGCTGCACCACTCCAAGCACCACAACACCTACGTCCAGGGCCTCAACACCACCCTCGACAAGCTCGCCGAGGCCCGCGACAAGAACGACTTCGGCGCCATCGTCGGACTCGAGAAGACCCTCGCGTTCAACCTCGGCGGCCACGTCAACCACTCCGCCTTCTGGAACAACCTCTCCCCCGACGGCGGCGACAAGCCCACCGGCGACCTCGCCGCCGCCATCGACGCCGACTTCGGCTCCTTCGACGGCTTCCAGGCCCACTTCACCGCCGCCGCCACCACCATCCAGGGCTCCGGCTGGGCCGTCCTCGGCCACGACCGGCTCGGCGACCGCCTGCTCATCCACCAGCTCTACGACCAGCAGTCCCAGCTCCCCGCCGGCCAGACCCCCATCGTCCTGCTCGACATGTGGGAGCACGCCTTCTACCTGCAGTACAAGAACGTCAAGCCCGACTACGTCAAGGCCTGGTGGAACGTCGTCAACTGGGCCGACGCCGCCGAGCGGTTCGCCGCCGCGAAGGGCTGAGCCTCCCCGCACCGCGACCGCGCCCCGCCCGGGAGCCCCGGGCGGGGCGTCGTGCCCTCAGCGGTGCGCGCCCGGCCCTGTGACGCCGGTGGCGCGCAGCAGCAGGTGCATCGCCAGGTCGACCGAACGCTCGCGGACGTCGGCTCGCCCGCCGGGCAGCTGCGGGTCGCGCGCGATGACCTGGCCGTCGGCGGTGGTCACGCAGAAGCAGACGTAGCCGACGGGCTTGGCCTCGGTACCGCCGCCGGGTCCCGCGACGCCGGTGACACCGACGCCGACGTCCGCCCCGAACCTCGCCCGCGCACCGTCCGCCAGTGCCCGCGCGACCTCCGGCGACACGGCCCCGTGCGCCTCGATGAGCGCGGCGGGGACGTCGAGCAGCGCGGTCTTGGCCTCGTTCGAGTACGCGACCACGCCCCCGGCGACGTAGGCCGACGACCCGGCCCGGTCGACGAGCCGCCCGGCCAGCAGCCCGCCGGTGCAGGACTCGCCGGTCGCGACCGTCCAGCCCTTCGTGGCCAGCGCCGCGGCGAGCAGCTCGTCGGTGGTGCTGCCGTCGTCGCTGATGAGTGCGCGGCGGTGGCGGTCGACGATGCGGGCGGCCAGCTCGCGAGCCACGGGCTCGGCGCCGGGCAGCGGGTGCAGGTCGACCTCCAGCTCCGAGCGTCGCAGGCAGGTGGTCACCTCCACCCCGGACATGTCGAGCTCGGCCTCCAGGACGCGCAGCGTCTCGGCGATCTCGGACTCCGGCAGCCCGGCGAAGCGCAGGAGCGTGGCCTCCGCACGGGGCACCCGGGTCAGCAGCTCCGCCACGGGCGCCGACTCCAGCGCGGCGGGCCACATGCCCTGCAGCTCGCGCGGGGGCCCCGGCAGCACGACGACCAGCGGCCCACCCGGTCGCGTCACGGCCAGCCCCGGCGCGGTCCCGACCGGCTCGAGGACGCTCGCGCCGCGCGGCACCCTGGCCTGTTTGGCCGTCGCCGCGTCGAGCGCGGGCCCGGCCCAGCCGGCGCGGCTCGCCCAGCCGGCGACCCGGTCGTGGATCCGGCCCTGCAGCGCGGTGTCGACCTCCATCTCCGCGCCCGCGAACCCGGCGACGACCTCGGCGGTCAGGTCGTCGGCGGTCGGCCCGAGCCCGCCCGAGGTGACGACGAGGTCGTCGGAGGCGACGAACTCCAGCGCCGAGCGCAGGTCCTCCGGGCGGTCCCCCACCAGCAGGACCCGCGATACGGCGAAGCCGAGCTCGCCGAGGGAGCGGGCGACGAAGGGACCGTTGGCGTCGGTGACGTGGCCGGTGAGCAGCTCGCTCCCGGTGACCAGGACCGACGCGGTGGGACGGGACTCGCTCATGATCCGAACCTACCCGCGCCGGAAGGTCCGCACCCCGCCGCGCACGGGGTCACCATCGGTGCAGGTCCGGGGCGTCGGGACGCCGTCCGGTGTGGACCTGCCACTCGTTCGGGTGACGATGGTGCACGACACGCCCGGAACCGGACCACTCCGGCGTGTCGTCGCATCGCGAATGCCGCTCGTCGTGCCCCCGGACGGCCGCGGGCAACCGCCCCGCGCGGCCGCCGTCGTCACCCGTACGGCGCACGATCGGACGGTACGGCTCCGACCTGCGCCGACGCCGTCCGTCGCACCACATCCGGTGAACTCCGCGACCGCGCACACGCACGGTGTCCGTTTTCCGGCAACCGCGCACTCTCAGTGTGACCACAGCGGGCATACCCGACACTGTGTCCCATGTCAGGGATGTCTGCGCCGAACGACGCCGCGACCTGGGTCGGTGAGCTGGACCGGCTCGGCCCGCTGCGTGATCTGCGGGTCGACCCGGCGTTCCACGCCGCCCGTCTGCTCGTCACCGTCGGTGGCACGCCGCACGGTCAGGTGACCGTGCCGCTGCGTGGCGGTCGCGCCACGATCGCGGAGCTGCGGTCCGCACTGATCACCCTGGGGTCGCCCGAGCGGGTGGTCCCGGCTCCGGTCGCGGGCGACCCCGTGACGGTGGTGATCGCGACCCGCAACCGGCCCGAGTCGCTGGCCCGCTGCCTGCGCGCGGTCCTCGCCTCCGACCACCCGGCACTGTCGGTCGTCGTCGTCGACAACGACCCGCCGGACGAGCTCACCCGCGACGCCGTCGCCGCCGCCGGGTCCCCGCGGGTCCGCTACGTGCGCGAGCCCCGCCGGGGCGCGTCGGTCGGGCGCAACCGGGGCCTGGCCGAGGCCCGCACCGAGATCGTCGCCTTCACCGACGACGACACCGAGGTCGACCCCGCCTGGGCCTCGCGCATCGCCGGCGCCTTCGCCGCGGACCCCGAACTCGCCTGCGTCTCCGGCCCGGTACTGGCCGCCCGCCTGGGCAGCCCCGAGGAGCGCGCCGCCGACGTCGCCCTGGCCTGGAACAAGGGCTTCACCCCACGCCGGTTCACCCTCGCCGAGCCCCCCGCGGACTCCCCGATCTTCCCGTTCGCACCCGGCCTGTTCGGCATCGGCGCCAACCTCGCCGTGCGGGCCGGGGCCGCCCGCGCCGTCGGCGGCTTCGACGAGGCCATGGGCCCGGGCACCCCCACCCACGGCGGCGAGGACTGCGAGTTCCTGGTCCGCATGATCCTGGCCGGCAACGTCCTCGGCTACGCCCCGGGCGCCTACCTGTGGCACCACCACCGACCCGACCAGGCCGCGCTGCGCAAGCAGATGGAGGGCTACGCCGTCGGGCTGGGCAGCTTCCTGGCGAAGGTGGCGCTGTCGCCGCAGGGCCGGTCGGTCGCGCTGCGCCGGCTCCCGGCGGCGGTCGCCCGGCTGCGCCACATCTCCGACCGCGAGGCAGGCGCCGGCGTGGCGATGCCCGCCGACGCCGACCAGACGCGCAACCGGGGTCTGCTGAACGGCCCGCGGGCCTACCTCCGGTCGCGCCGCGCGGTGCGGCGGGCCGGCGGAGCGGTGCCGCCGCTGATCGGGCCGGCGCGGGCCGGGACGACCGCCCCGCACAAGATCCTGGCGACCGGCGGCCACCCGGCCGTCACCCCCGCCCGGCCGCACGGCACCGGCGGGTACCCGGCCGTCGCCCCGGCCCGGTCCCAGGGCACCGGGGGCCACCCGGCCGCCACCCCCGGGCGGCCGCAGGACACCGGCGGGTACCGGCCCGTCCCCGCCCGCACCGGCGGCCCGTACGGCGCCGGCCCCGCCCGGCGCGGCTGAGCCGCCGCGGGTCCGTGGCGACGCCCCGCCGCCACGGCCCGCGTCAGGACGTGGTGACGTCCGGACCCGGCCCCAGCAGGGCCGGGTCCGACGACGCGGCGACGAGCCTGCCGTGCGGGTCGGCGACCAGCCGTCGCGTCGTGGTGTCGAGGACCCCGAGGGTGCACTCCACCTCGGCCGCGAGATCGTCCGTCCGGTCCCCGTCGGCCGCGGCCACCCGGACGATCCGGTGACTCATCGTGAACGGCTTGCGCGACGTGAACGCGATCACCGAGTCGATCCGCAGCTCGTCCCCGGCGCGCAGCTCGGCCCGGAAGTGCACCGTCGTCGAGAGCAGCACGATCGTCAGGCCGTGTGCGCCGAGCGCGTGCTGGGACAGCCCGGCGGCACGGAAGTGCTCCATCCGGGCGTGCTCGCCGTACTGATGGTAGACGGCATGGTTGACGTGCCCGTTCACGTCCATCTCGTAGCTGCGGACAGCGATCCGGACCCCGAACGGCGGAGACTGCTCGACGCTCATGGTCCACACCCTGCCAGCCGGGCCGGACCACCCCGGGCAGCGCGCCCGACCGTGTCCCGGGACGTTTGTGCCACCTGCGACCGCGGTCGTAGGGTGGGTGACCGCGCTGACTAGGCTGGTGCGGAGGCAGCACGAGCGGTACGTCAAGCAACGGCGGCCGGTTGTCACTCACGGTGACGTCGATGGCGCGTCCGGGAACGGACACGAGCACGGCGCCGACGGCGACGACTCGCGAGGGAGCACGACACATGAGCAGTGAGACGCCCACCGGGGTGGGGGGAGACCAGGGCCCCGACGTCGGCGAGGTCGTCCGCTTCGAGGTGACCGAGCACGGTGACGGCGCCGTCGTCGTCGGAGTGCACGGCGAGATCGACACGATGACCGCGCCCGTGCTGAGCGAACGACTCGCCGAGCGGATCGGCTCCGCGAGCCTGCTCGTGGTGGACCTGACCCGGGTCACGTTCCTCGGGTCGGCCGGGCTGGCGGCGCTCGTCGAGGGCAAGGAGAAGGCGGAGAACGCCGGCAGCCGGCTGCGGCTGGTCTGCGGCTCGCACGCCGTCACCCGCGCGCTCGAGGCGACCAACCTGATGTCCCTGTTCGACGTGGCCGACGGCGTGCCGGAGGCACTCCGCACGGCCTGACGACCCGGAGGCGTATGGGTGCCTGGTGGCCCCCGCGGTCTTCAACACCGACGTGGCCGAGCATCTCGGCCAGGCGGGTTCGATTCCCGTCCGCCTCCGCCGACCACCACCCCCGACGACCGGGACGACGAGCCCCACCGCGATGAGCATCCTGCACCTGGACGAGCTGTCCCCCACCTCGGGTGACGGCCCGTCCGGTGTGCCGGAGCTCGCGGCCGCGGTACGCGAGGGGCGGCTGAGCGCGGCCACCGTCGCCGAGCGGCTCCTCGCCACCCCCGACGGCGCGGTCCCCGTGGGCGCCGGGCTGGTGGTGGACCCCGCGCCGCTGCGCGCGGCCGCCGCGGCGCTCGACCGGCGCACCGACCGGTTCGCCCTGCCGCTGGCCGGGGTCCCGGTGGTGGTCGAGGACGGCATCTCCGTGGCCGGGCGCGGGGACGAGATCGTGCGCAGGCTGCGGGCCGCGGGAGCACTCGTCGCAGGGCGGGCGCGGACCGCCGAGCACGAGGTGGGCCTCGACGCCACCCCGGGTGGCCGGGCCACCGCGACCGTGGTCGCCTCCGGCGTCGTCCCGCTCGGGATCGGTGTCGACGGCGACGGCACGCTGCGCTGCGCCGCCGCCGCCCACGGGATCGCCGCGCTCAAGCCGGGCCGCCGGGTGCTCCCGCTGCCCGACGCCGCCGAGCGACGCTGGTGCGGGCTGGCCGAGCCCACCCTGCTCGCCGGGCGCGCGGAGGACCTCACCGCGGTGCTCGACGCGCTCTCGCGCGGCACCGGCGGGCCGCCCGCGCCGTCGTCGGTGCTGCGGCTCACCACCCCCGCCGGCGCCGGCGCCGGTCCGGCCGCGGCGCCCGTCTCCTCGCTGGCCGCGTCGCTGCGCACCGGCCGCACCCGGCTCGCCGGGCCGGACTCCGCGTCCGCGGTGCACGCGGCGATCCGGCTGCTGCAGGACGCCGGGCTGGGCCTCGTCGCGGCCGACCCGCCGTACCGGGCCGTGCTGGTCGTGCACTCGGCCCGCCGCCGTCAGGCCGGGCTCGCCCGCCGGGTCGAGGACCTCGGCCTCGACCCCGCCGAGCTGCCGCGCAGCGCCCGCAGCCTGGTCCGGCGCGGCCGCCGCGTCCGACGCCTGGGCGGGCTGCGTCCCGCGACCCCCGCGTCGTGGCGGCAGCGGATGGTCGCCTGGCTCGACGACGCCGGCGCCGAGGCCGGTCTGCTGCCTGCCCCGCCCGGTGCGTCCGGGGCCGGGTCCACCGGGATGGCCGCGTGGAACCTGGCCGGGCTGCCGTCACTGGTCGCGCCGGTGCACCGGCCGGGGGAGCACGGCTGCGTGCAGCTCGTGGGCCGGCCCGGGTCGGAGCGGCGGCTGCTCGCGACCGCCGCCCTGCTCGCCGGGGAATGATCCCCGGCCCGGCTCAGTCCGCGGGCGGGGACCAGACCCCGGTCGCGACGAACCGGTCGAGGGTCTCCGCGTAGGGCGCCAGGTCCATCCCCTGGGCGGCGACCCAGGCGTCGTCGTAGTAGCTGTGGCGGTAGCGCTCGCCGCCGTCGCACAGCAGGGTCACGACGCTGCCCGCGCGTCCGGCGCGGAGCATCTCCGCGACGACCTGGTAGACGCCCCACAGGTTGGTACCGGTCGACCCGCCCGCCCACCGGCCGGTGCGGTCGCGCAGGTGCCGGGCGGCGGCGACGCTGGCCGCGTCGGGCACCGGGACCATCCGGTCGATCACCGACGGGACGAAGCTCGGCTCCATCCGGGGCCGCCCGATCCCCTCGATCCGCGACGCCGCCCCGGTCGCGTACGACGGGTCCCCCGCCGTCCAGCCGGGCAGGAACGCCGACCCCTCCGGGTCGACGACGGCCAGCCGGGTCGCGAGCCGCCGGTAGCGCAGGTAGCGGCCGATCGTGGCCGAGGTGCCCCCGGTCCCGGCCCCGACGACGATCCACTCCGGCACCGGGTGCGGCTCCTCGGCCAGCTGGGCCAGGATCGACTCGGCGATGTTGTTGTTGCCGCGCCAGTCGGTCGCGCGCTCGGCGTAGGTGAACTGGTCGAGGTAGTGCCCGCCGGTGTCCGCGGCGAGCCGCTCGGCCTCGGCGTAGACCTCGCCGCCGTGGTCGACGAAGTGGCAGCGTCCGCCCTCCCGCTCGATCAGCGCGATCTTCTCCGGGCTGGTCGAGCGCGGCATGACGGCCACGAACGGCACCCCGAGCAGCCGGGCGAAGTACGCCTCGGAGACCGCCGTCGACCCGGAGCTGGCCTCGACGACCGTGGTGCCCTCGGTGATCCAGCCCGACGCGAGCGCGTAGAGGAACAGCGACCGGGCCAGCCGGTGCTTGAGGCTGCCGGTGGGGTGCACCGACTCGTCCTTGAGGTAGACCTGCACGCCCCACTCGGCGGGCAGGTCCAGCACGTGCAGGTGCGTGTCGGCGGAACGGTTCGCGTCGGCCTGGACGCGGCGCATCGCCTCGTCGACCCAGGCGCGGGTACGGGCACAGGAACGGTCGACGGGCTGCACGCCCCCGACCCTAGATCGGGCTCAGAGCCGGACCAGCCCGGTCCCCTCGGTCACGGTGCCGATCCGGGCCGCGTCGTGCCCGCGCCCGCGCAGCCACGCGACGGCGGCGTCGCCGCGGCCGGGGGCGGCGCCGAACAGCAGCCCGCCGGAGGTCTGGGCGTCGGACAGGACCAGGAGGTCCTCCTCGCCCGCGGAGCCCGCGACGACCCGGTCGTCGATCCAGGCGCGGTTGCGCAGCGTGCCGCCGGGGACGACGCCGTCGGCCACCAGCTCCCGCACCCCGCCGAGCAGCGGCACCGCGGCGACGTCGACGTGGGCGTCCACCCCCGAGGCGACGGTCATCTTCGTCAGGTGCCCGAGCAGGCCGTAGCCGGTGACGTCGGTGCAGCCGGTGGCGCCCGCCTCGCGGGCGGCCGTCGCGGCGTCGGCGTTCGGGGTGGTCATGACGGCGACGGCGGCGTCGACGTCCGCGGCCACCCCGCGTTTCACCGCGGTGGTGGTCACGCCGATCCCGAGCGGCTTGGTCAGCACCAGCTCGTCACCCGGGCGCAGCCCGGCGTTGGTCAGGACCCGGTCCGGGTGGACCTCCCCCACCACCGCGAGGCCGTACTTCGGCTCCGGGTCGTCGATCGTGTGCCCGCCGACGACGGCGAACCCGCACCGCCGCCCCACCCCGGCGCCGCCCTCCAGAACGGCGGCCAGCACGTCCGGCCCGAGCTGCTCGGACGGCCAGCAGACCAGGTTCAGCGCGAACAGCGGGGTGCCGCCCATGGCGTAGACGTCGGAGACGGCGTTGGTGGCGGCGATCGCGCCCCAGGTCCCCGGGTCGTCGACGATCGGGGTGAAGAAGTCGGTGGTCGCGACCAGCGCACGGTCCGCGGACAGCCGCCAGACCGCGGCGTCGTCGCCGGTGTCGGTGCCGACCAGCAGGTCCGGATGGGACGGGGGCGTGACCGCCGCCAGGACCTCCCCCAGCTGGGCCGGTCCGAGCTTGCAGCCGCAGCCCGCGCCGTGGCTGAACTCGGTGAGACGACGGACGACACCGGTGTCGGACATGCCCCCATCCTGGCAGCGTCGCTCCGTGATCGCCCGCGTCACACACCGTCGACCGCCGGACCGCCGCCGTCCGCCGAACGGGGGCTGTCGGGCTGCGCCGGGGACACGGAGACTGACGCACCGTGAACAGCTGCACGGGGGGTACGACGAGGTGACCGACGGTGTCACGGATACCGGCGCCGAGGTGACGGCCGAGGACGTACGCGACGACGAGACGACCCGCTCCGGGGACGCGGTCCCCCCGGCCGGGCCCGTTCCCGACGCCGTGCTCCCTCCGACGACGGCCGCCGGACTGCCGCAGCGCGCCCCGCGCGGCGGCGACGGCGCCCGCAGCGTCGAGCACACCGTCGAGGACCTGGTGGGCCGCCTCGCCGCGGCCGAGCACGCCCGCGACGCCGCCGAGCGCCGGGCCGAGGCACTCGCCGCCGCCCTCGAGGACGCCCGGTCCCGGCCCGCGGAGACCTTCGGCATGCGCGCGGACAAGGTGCTGCGGATGGCCGAGCACGAGGCCGCGATGCGCCGACGCACCGCCGAGACCGAGGCCGCGCAGCTGGTGGACGCCGCCCGCGACGAGGCCGCCCGGATCGTCGACGACGCCCGCGCGGAGGTCGACCGGCTGCGTGCGGCCGGGGTGGCCGCGCGGCGGGACAGCGAGCTCGTCGCGGACACCGCGGCGTCGATGCACGCCCACGTGTCCGCGCTGCGCTCCTCGGTGCGCGAGGAGATCGCCCGGCTGCACGGGATGCTGGGGTCCGAGCTCGGCAGGCTCGACGCGCCCGCCCGGGCCGCGCGCGGCGCCGACCAGGGCGAGCGTGTCCGGCGCCCGGTGGGCGGCCCGGCGCACGCCCTGCGGACCGGGGAGACGCCCGGGGCCGACGGGTCCCCCGTCGCCGACCCCGCCGTGGTCGAGGACCACGACGAGGAGGCCGTCGACCTCCCGGCGGTGGTGCTGCCCGAGCAGCGGGAGCCGGAGCCGCCGGCCGATGTGGCCCCGGCGACCGGCACCGCCGCCACCACCGAGGGCAGCGGGCAGCGGACGTCCTGACCCCGGGCCCCGGAGCGCGACGGCGCGGAGCACGGGACAGCACGGTGTGACGGGGGTTACGGTGCGCCGGTGACCCACGTCGAGCCCGACCCGCGCCGGCGTGTCCCCCGGACCGACGTCGTCCTGGCCGACCCGGCACTGGCCGGGGCCGCCGCGCGGCTCGGCCGGCCGCGGGTCAAACGCGCCGTCGTCGCGGCGCAGCAGGACGCGCGGGCGGGCCGGATCGCCCCCGAGGAGGTCGCCGCCGTCGCCGGGGCGTCGCTGCCCGCCGCCGCGACCGGGATCCGGGCGGTCCTCAACGCGAGCGGCGTCCTGCTGCACACCAACCTGGGCCGGGCGCCGCTGTCGGCCGCCGCCGTCGACGCGCTGGGGGTGGCCGCGGGCACCTGCGACGTCGAGCTGGACCTGGCGACCGGGCGCCGCGGGCCGCGCGGCACGGACGCGCTGGCCGCGCTGCGCGACGCCGTCCCGGGTGCGGGGGCGGCCTGGGTGGCGAACAACGGCGCCGCCGCCCTCGCGCTGGTCTGCGCCGCCCTCGCCGGGACCGGCCGCGAGGTCGTGGTCTCCCGGGGCCAGCTCGTCGAGATCGGCGACGGCTTCCGCATCCCCGAGCTGATCGAGTCCACCGGGGCCCGGCTCCGCCCGGTCGGCACCACCAACCGCACCCACCTGCGCGACTACGCCGGCGCGATCGGCCCGGACACCGCGTTCGTGCTGGTGGTGCACCCGTCGAACTTCGTGGTGACGGGGTTCGTCTCGGCCGTCGGGGTCCGGGAGCTGGCCGGACTGGGGCCACCGGTCGTCGTCGACATCGGGTCCGGGCTGCTGACCCCGCACCCGCTGCTGCCCGACGAGCCCGACGCCGCGGGCACCCTCGCCGACGGCGCCGACCTCGTCACCGCCTCCGGGGACAAGCTCCTCGGCGGACCGCAGGCCGGTCTGCTCCTCGGCGGCGGGGACCGCGGCGCCGCCCTGGTCGAGCGGGTGCGGCGCTTCCCGCTGGCCCGGGCGATGCGCGTCGACAAGCTGACCCTCGCGGCGCTGGAGGCGTCGGTGGCCGGTCCGCCGACGCCCGTCCGGGAGTTCCTCGACGTCGACCCGGCCGCGCTGCGGGCGCGGGCCGACACGCTCGCCGCGGCCCTGGCCGCCGACGGGATCGACGCGACCGCGACGGACACCGTCGCCGGGGTCGGCGGGGGCGGCGCACCCGGGGTGGAGCTGCCCAGCGCCGCGGTCGCGCTGCCCGAGCGGTACGCGGCCGCACTGCGTGCCGGTGACCCGCCGGTGCTGGGCCGGGTCGCCGACGGGCGCTGCCTGCTCGACCTGCGGGCGCTGCCGCCGTCGGCGGACGCGGCGCTGGCCGGGGCCGTGCGCGCGGTGCCCGTGCCTCCGGAGGACTGAGCCGTGCACGTCCTCTGCACCGCGGGCCACGTCGACCACGGCAAGTCCACGCTGGTCCGGGCGCTGACCGGGATGGAACCCGACCGGTACGCCGAGGAACGCCGCCGCGGGATGACCATCGACCTGGGCTTCGCGTGGACCGAGGTGCCGGGGGCGGGCACGGTCGCCTTCGTCGACGTCCCCGGGCACGAACGCTTCGTCGCCACGATGCTCGCCGGGGCCGGTCCGGTCCCGGCGGCGCTGTTCGTCGTCGCCGCGGACGAGGGCTGGATGCCGCAGTCCGGGGAGCACGCCGACGCGCTCGCGGCCGCGGGCGTCACCGACGGACTGCTCGTGGTCACCCGCTCCGACCTGCTCGATCCCGAGCTGGCCCTCGACGACGCCCGCGCCGCGCTCGCCGCCCGCGGGCTCGGCGGCTGGTCCTCGGTCGCCGTCTCCGCCCGCACCGGCACCGGTCTCGACGCGCTGCGCGGCGCGCTGGCCGCGCTCACCGCACGGCTGCCCGCACCCGACCCGGACGGGCCGGTGCGGCTGTGGGTGGACCGGGCGTTCACCGTGCGCGGGGCCGGGACCGTCGTCACCGGCACGCTGCGCAGCGGCACCGTGCGCCCCGGCGACACCCTGGAGCTCGACGGCGGCGCCGGGCGGGCACCGGTGACCGTGCGCGGGGTGCAGGAGCTCGGCGAGCCGGTCGACGCCGCCGCCGCGGTCGCGCGGGTCGCGCTGAACCTGCGGGGCGTCCCCCGCGACCGGGTCGACCGCGGCGACGCGCTGCTCGGCCCGGGGGCGTGGCCGGTGACCGGGGAGGCCGACGCCCGGCTGCACGGGGTCGGCGGGCCGGTGCCGCTGCCGTCGTCGCCGGTCGGGCTGACCCTGCACGTCGGCTCGGCGGCCGTGCCGGTGCGGGTCCGCCCGCTCGGTCCCGGCCCGGCGGGCGGCGACCCGGTCGTGCGGCTGACCCCGGCACGGCCGCTGCCGCTGCGGATCGGGGACCGGGCGGTGCTGCGTGATCCGGGTGCCGGGCGGATCGTGGCCGGGGTGACGGTGCTGGACCCGGCACCGCCGCCGCTGCGCAGGCGCGGCGCGGCCCGCCGCCGGGCCGACGAGCTCGCGGGGGCCGGTGCCGTCCCCGACGCCGACGCCGAGCTCGCCCGGCGCGGCACCGTCCTGGCCGACGACCTGGTGCGCTGGGGCGTGCCCGCCGGCGAGGTGGCCGCGCTCGCGGCCCGGGTTCCCGGCGCGGCGGGCCGGTTGCTGCACCCGGCCACCGCCGCGTCGTCGGCCGCCGCACTGGCCGCCGCCGTCGCCGCGCACGACGCCGAGGACCCCCTCGACCCCGGGCTGCCGCTCGCCGCGGCCCGGCGCGCCGCGGGACTGCCGGACGTCGCGCTGGTGGAGGCTGTGCTGTCCGCCGTCGGCGGGTCCGGTCTCGTCCTGCGCGACGGGCGGGTGCGGGCCGCCGCGGACACCGGCCCGCCTGCGGCCCTGCGCGACGCCGCGGCCCGCGTGCGCGCCGACCTCGACGGGGCCCCGTTCGCCGCGCCGGGGGCGGCCCGGCTCGCGGAGCTGGGGCTCGGGCCGCGGGAGCTGGCGGTGCTCGACCGCGCCGGGGAGCTGCTGCGGGTGGCCCCGGAGGTCGTGCTCGGCCCCGACGCGCCGGAGCGGGCGGTCGCCGCGCTCGACGGGCTCGACGGCGCGTTCACCGTCTCCGCCGCGCGGGAGGTACTCGGGAGCAGCCGCCGCGTCGTCGTGCCGCTGCTGGAGCTGCTGGCCCGCAGGGGCCTCACGGTGCGGATGCCCGACGGGACACATCGCCTGCGCTGAGCGGGCTCCGAGTGGCGACGCCGTGCCGCGGTGCCTACCGTCGACCCAATGACCGACCCCCGTCCGCCCGCCGCCGGCACCACCGACGGCTCGGGCGGGACGTCACCCGATGTCACCGACACCTGCGACGGGCTGCGGCTGGAGACCTCCCGGCCCGCGGACGGGACGGTCGTCGTCGCCGTGACCGGTGAGCTGGACATGCTGACCGCGCCGGAGCTGCGGCACGCGGTGGCCGAGCAGATCTCCGCGGCCTCGCTGGTCGTGCTGGACCTCGACGGGGTCCGTTTCCTCGGCACCTCCGGGCTGGCGGCGCTGATCGAGCTGCGGGAGCAGGCCCACCGGGCCGGGGTCGAGCTGCGTCTGGCGTGCACCGAGCGGCGTGTCCTGCGCCCGATCGGCATCGCCGGGCTGCACCATCTGTTCGACATCCACGACGACGTGCAGGCCGCACTCGACTCCTGAGGAAGTGACCTGAGTCACATCTCGGAGTGCCGGGATCCGCCCTCTCGCGGGGCGCGGTGCGCGGCGCGGGGGTGCGTGGCGGTGTCGTGAACAGGGGCGATGCCCGGTCCGTCCGACCGCGCGGCCGGCCCGGGACGCCTCGCGCGGCCCGTCGCTAGCACCGATCCCGGCGTCGCGCAGGTTTGATCTCGAACCCCCTCGGGAACCGGGGTGAGGAGCCAACCCGGTCCTCCCGGGCCCCGAGCGACGAGGTGAGCACGTGAGCGACGTTTCCCGGCTTCCCGGCCCGATGGACGACGTGTGGCAGTGGCAGCGGCTGGGTGCGTGCCGCGGCATGGACAGCGCCGTGTTCTTCCATCCCGACGGGGAGCGCAACCCCTCCCGGTCGCGTCGCACCGAGCGCGCGAAGCAGGTCTGCCGGGGATGTCCCGTGCTGCAGGAGTGCCGCCGCTTCGCGCTGGCCAGCCGTGAGCCGTTCGGCGTGTGGGGCGGGCTGGGCGAGTCCGAGCGCCGCGCCATCATCGAGCGTCGCGACGCCGAACGCATCGTCGCCGAGCAGGGTCCCGGCCTCGCCGCCGTCGTCTGACGGACGACGGACCACGGATCATCGATCCGGCACGGCCCGCCCGGGTTCCGGGCGGGCCGTTCTGCTGCTCGGCCGTTCCACCGCTCGGCCGTTCCGGCCGGCGTCACACCGCCGAGGGCAGAGCCTCCGGTTCCGTGAGGTCCTCCGCGACGGGTCCGGCGGGCCGGTAGGGCAGCACCGGCAGGCCGTAGACCCGGGCGACGCGGCGCACCGCGCGGCGGACCACCTCGATCTCCGGGTCGTGCACCGGCCCGGCGGCGGCCGGGGCCACGCACCAGGTGTCGTCGTCGGGGTCGAACCCGACGAGCTCCGAGAGGGCCGCGACGAGGTCCGCCTCGTCGCCGTCCTGCACCGCCCAGCGCAGCCCGAGCCGGTGCAACCGCACCCGCTCGACCGGCAGCGCCGCGACCGGCACGTCCTCGGTGTCGTCCTCGGCCGCCAGCAGCTCCCGCGCCTCGGCCGGTGTGAGCGGGCGCCGGGTGGGGGCCGGGTCGTCCCGCACGACCAGCAGGTCGGTCTCCCCCGCCTCACCGGAGAGCGCCGCGAGCGGGCCCCCCGCACGGGCGGACTCCGCCGCGGTCAGTGCCACCGCGACCAGCCTCCGCGGTCGCGTCGTCCCCTGCCTCACGCTCGCCCCCGTCGATCCCACACGTCCTCGTCCGTCGAGTACAACGCCCGGATCCCCGATTCGGGCGTCGATTACCCACCTGGACGGACGAGTGGGGTCACCCGGTCCACGAGCGGGCGACGACCCCCTGTCCGGAACCCACGGACGGCGCCGACCGCAACACCGCCGTGACCTCGGCCCGCCCACCGGTAGCGCGGATGGGCCGGACGGTCGAACGGCGCCGCCCCGCCGCCGGGCGGGGCACCGCCGGTGGGCGGACGCCCCGGACGGTCGAACCCGGACGCCCGACGCGGCCGGAGCGGTCGACTCGTCCGGCCGGGAACGCCGACACGGCAGGCCGGCCGCCGATCGGGTCGGCCGGTGCGGCCGATCGGGTCGCTCCGCGCGGCCGGGTCCGGACGGGTGACGGTCCAGCCGACCGGACCGTCAGGCCGGGTGGTCCAGACGGATCGCGAGCAGGGCGATGTCGTCGTCGAGCCGGTCCGGCAGGCAGACCTCGAGCACCCGCTCCACCACCCGCTCCGGGTCGGCGTCGGACGGCAGCTCCTCCAGCGTGCGCTCGATGAGCTCGGTGCGGGCGTCGGCGTCCTCACCGATGATGTCGGTCAGGCCGTCGGTGTAGAACACGAGCAGCGACCCGGCGGCACACGGGACCGTGGCGCCGCCGCGGTGCGCCCCGGCGGCCCGCCCGAAGTCCGGCACCGCGCCGAGCATCGGCGAGTGGTGCGCGTCGAGCCGGTGCAGCCGGCCCTGCGGGTCGCGCAGCAGCGGCGGCGGGTGCCCGGCGTTGGCGTAGGTCAGCTCGCGTCCGCCGTCGGGGGCCACCGGCCCGAACCGGGCGTACACCGCGGTCGCCATCGCGGCGATGTCCAGGCCCTGCACCAGCTGGTCGCAGCGGTCGAGCACCGGCCCGGGCGCGTCCCCGCCCCAGGCGTAGGAGCGCAGCACGCCGCGCAGCTGCCCCATCGCGGCCGCCGCCGACAGGTCGTGGCCGACGACGTCGCCCACCGCGGCGCCGACCGAGCCGTCCGGCATCGGCAGCACGTCGTACCAGTCCCCGCCCACCTGGTTGCCGTCCGCGCCCACCAGGTAGCGGGCCGCGACCCGCATCCCCGGGACCTGCGGCAGCGCCGGGAGCAGGCTGTGCTGCAGGGTCGCCGCCGCGGCCCGCTCCACCTCGTAGAGCCGGGCGTTGTCGACGGCCAGCCCGGCGCGGCCCGCGAGGTCCGAGGCCAGGTGCAGGTCGCGCTGGGTCCAGCGACGGCCGTAGGGGAACTGGGTGGACAGCGTCACCAGGCCGAGCACCCGGCCGCGGCCGAGCAGCGGGACGACCATCGCCGAGCGCAGCCGCAGCCGCTCATAGGCGTCGGCCGCCTCCGGGTCGTCGGGGTAGACCTCGCGGCCGTCGTCGGGCAGCTCCTGCACCAGGTACGGCTTGCCGGTCCGCACCGCGGTCTCGGCCTGCTGCTCGATCCGCACGGCCCCCAGCGGACCGGACCGCGACAGCAGCGCCTCGTCGTCGGCGTCCCGGGCCGCGACGGCCATCCGTTCGCGGGTCGCCCCGTCGGGGGTGTCGAGCAGGTCCACCGTGCACAGGTCGGCCAGCTCCGGCACCACGATCCGGGAGAAGCGGCGGCAGGCGTCGGCCACGTCGAGCGCCGTCGTCATCTGGGTGGTCGCCTCGGCCAGCAGCCGCAGCTGGGCCCGCGCGGCCTCGGCGTCGGCGAGCGCCGCCCGCCGCTCCTGCTCGACGACGACCCGCTCGGTGACGTCGCTCTGCACGCCGACGAAGTTGACCAGCTCGCCGTCGCCGTCGTGCACCGGCGAGATGGACACCTGGTTCCAGAACGCGGTGCCGTCGCGCCGGTAGTTGAGCAGCACCTCGGTGATCGCCCGCCGTTCCCGCAGCGCCTCGCGCACCCGGCGGACCGCGGACCGGTCGGTGTTGGGGCCCTGCAGGAACCGGCAGTTGCGCCCGACCACCTCGTCGAGGGGGTACCCGGTCAGCCGTTCGAACGACGGGTTCACCCAGGCCAGCGGGTCGTCCTCACGCTGCGGGTCGGAGATGGTGAACGACATCTCGGTGGCGAGCACCGCACGGTCGCGCAGGAACCCCATCCGGTCGCGGTCCCCGCCCTGGCCGACCTCGGAGTCCGACAGCGGCAGCAGCACGGCCAGCGCCCGGCCGGGCCCGGTGGCCGAGGCTTGCGCGTAGGTTCCCTGTCCCTGGGCTCCGGGGTCGGCCAGCGCGAACCCGGTCACCCAGACCAGGGTGCTGCTGGCCATGGCCCCCTCCCCCGGGACCGGGACGCCGTCGCGGTCGGGCATGAGTCCCGGTCCGTGCAGCGCGACCGGCTCGCCGGACACCGCCTCGCCGGAGGCGATCCGGGCCAGTGGGGACCCCTCGCCGGTGTACGGACGGCCGTCCAGGTCGGTCAGCCGCGCGGCCTCGCTCCACTCGCGGACCCCGATGGGCAGCCGCACCGGGCGGTCACCGGCCAGCTCCAGCGCGGTGGTGTTGGCGTAGACGATCCGGCGCTCGGAGAGGTCGATCATCAGGACGGCCACCTGCGCCCCGCCGCGCACGTGCGGCATGGCCGGGGTGCTCGGCTGCTCGCCGAAGGATTCCACCGAGGTCGCGACCGCCTGGTCGACGGCCCGGTCCACCGCGTCGCCGGGGGGACCGGCCGGGGCGTCGGGGCCGAGATCGGAGTACCGCGTCACCCGGGCGAGCCTAAGGGCAGGCGCCGTGCCGGGCCCGCCGAGCCCGGCCGGTATCGTCGGGCCCGGTCTCCTGTCGTGGGTGGACCGGACCCGGCGCGGGCCAGGACGGCCCCGCCGCGACCCCGGTGCGTCGTGCGGCGCGAGAAGACACCTGCCCGTCGAGAGCACGGCGGCGCTCCACAACGCTTCCGCGCCGCCCGGCGCCCGACACGGAGGTGATCACCCTGCCCGGATCCGCGCCGGCGCAACCGTCCCGGGGGGACGGGGACGCCGAGCTGGACGGCACCGACTCCGCCCACCTCGGCGTCGGCTTCTCCTCACCGCGCAGCGGCCTGACCGTGCTCACCGTGCGCGGCGAGGTCGACACCCTGACCGCACCGCGTCTCGAGACCGCCCTCGACGAGCTGCTGGACCTCGCCCCCGACGGCGACGGCCGCGACCTCGCCGTGGACCTGGAGGGCGTCACGTTCCTCGCCTCCAGCGGCCTCGGCGTGCTCATCCACACCGCCCGGCGGGCCGCCCGGGACGGACGGCGGCTGTTCGTCGTCGCCACCAACCGGGCCGTGCTCCGGCCGCTCGAGGTCACCGGCTCCGCCCAGCTGTTCACCGTCCTGCCCGACCAGGCGGGCATTCCCGGCGCCTGAGCGGGCACCCGGTCCTGCACACCCCCGCCGGAGGCGACATGATCCGGCCCGACACCCCCGTCGCACGAAAGGACTCGTCAGCGTGGCCCAGGAGGACGTGGCAGGCACGGCGCACGGCGCCGGCACCGACAACACCGTCGAGATCAGGGTCGCGGCGCGGCCCGCGCTGATCCCCACGGTCCGTGCGGTGGCCTCCGACCTCGCCGCACGCGCGGACTTCGACCTGGACGCGGTCTCCGACCTGCGGATGGCCGTCGACGAGGCGTGCGCGACGCTGGTCGCGATGGCCGCCCCCGGATCGCCGCTGCGGTGCACCTTCGCCGTCTCCGACGAGCGGATCGAGGTCACCGCCCGGGTCGAGACCGGCACCGGTGCGCAGCTGCCCACCGACTCCTTCGGCTGGCGGGTCCTGCAGACCCTGGCCGACCACGTCGCGGTCGAGTCCGGTGAGGAGGACGGCGGGCGCCCGGCCCTCACCATCCGCCTGCACAAGCTCGCGGGTCACGGGCTGTGACGTGACGTCGGACCCTCAGTACGCCCACCTCACCCCGCTGCTCGAGCAGTACGCGGGTCTCGACGACGGCGACCCCCGCCGGGAACGGCTGCGCGAGCAGCTCGTCACCGGCTACCTGCCCGTCGCCCAGCACATCGCCCGCCGGTTCAACCACCGCGGCGAGCCCCTCGACGACCTCGTGCAGGTCGCGACGGTCGGGCTGATCAACGCCATCGACCGGTTCGACCCGGAGAAGGGCGGTGAGTTCTTCTCCTTCGCCGTGCCCACGATCTCCGGTGAGGTACGCCGGCACTTCCGGGACCAGAGCTGGTCGATGCGGGTGCCTCGACGGCTCAAGGACATGCACGTGTCGATCAACGGCGCGGTGTCCGAGCTGTCCCAGACCCTCGGTCGCGCGCCCCGGCCCTCGGAGCTCGCCGAGTACCTCGACCTGCCCGTCGCCGAGGTCCTGGAGGGCCTGGAGGCCGCCGAGGCCTACCGCAGCTCCTCGCTCGACGAGATGCTGTCGTCGGAGGACGGCAGCGCCACCGTCGGCGAGCTGGTCGGCGACGCCGACGCCGAGCTCGACCGGGTCGACTACCGCGAGTCGCTGCGCCCGCTGCTCGCCGAGCTGGCGCCCCGCGAGCGGACCATCGTGATGCTGCGGTTCTTCGGCAACCGCACCCAGACCCAGATCGCCCAGGAGGTCGGCATCTCCCAGATGCACGTCTCCCGGCTGCTCGCGCAGACGCTGTCCCGGCTGCGCAACCGGCTCGACCCGGAGGACCGCACCTTCTGACGCCCGGGCCGCGCAGCGGCGCCGTGCCCCGTCCGCGAGGATCGGGGCGGGACCGGCGCACCGTCCGGGCCCGGAGCGGGGAGGTAGGAGATGAGCGTGCCGGAACACGTGCTGGTGGTCGGCGCAGGACTGGCCGGACTGCGCACGGTGGAGAACCTGCGCCGGGACGGTTACGAGGGCCGGATCAGCCTGGTGGGGGCCGAGGAGCACCTCCCCTACGACCGACCGCCGCTGTCCAAGCAGTTCCTGGCCGGTGAGTGGGAGCGCACCAAGGTCGACCTGTGCACCGCCGAGGACCTCGACGAGCTCGGCGTACGCACCCACCTCGGCCGCTCCGCGGTCGCCCTGCGGCCCGCCGAGGACCCGGCCGACGGCTCCGAGGTCGAGCTCGACGACGGCACCGTGCTGCACGCCGACGCCGTCGTCCTCGCCGTGGGGGTCACCTCCCGGATGCTCGACGACCAGCCCGACTCCGCGCACCTGCTGCGCGCCGTCGACGAGTCCGAGCAGCTGCGCGACGCGCTGGCCTCGGCGTCGTCGCTGCTCGTGGTGGGTGCCGGGTTCATCGGGGCCGAGGTCGCGAGCACCGCCCGGGATCGGGGTGTCACGGTCACCGTGGTCGAGACCGGCACCGTGCCGATGGCACGGCTGCTGGGCGACCGGGCCGGTGCGGTCGTGGCCCGGCTGATGAGCGACGCCGGGGTCGACCTGCGCACCGGGGTGTCGGTGTCGGAGCTGACGGACTCGGGCGCCACGCTCTCCGACGGGTCGACGGTGACGGCCGACGAGATCGTCGTCGGCGTCGGCGGGATGCTCGACCTGGGCTGGCTGGAGGCCACCGGCGTCGACGTCGCCGACGGCATCCCCTGCGACCACCGCGGCCGGGTCGACGGGCTGCCCGGGGTGTGGGCGGCGGGCGACGCGGCCGCCTGGACCGACCCGGACACCGGCGAGCGCACCCGGCTGGAGCACTGGACCTCGGCGAGCGACCAGGCCGCCGCGGTCGCCGCGGACATCACCGGCACGACCCCGCCGCCCGCCGCGGTGCCGTTCTTCTGGTCCGACCAGTTCGGCATGAAGATCCAGCTCGTCGGGCGGCCGGACCGCGCGGACTCGCTGCTGCCGCTGCACGGCGAGGGTCTCGACGACGGCCCGGTGAAGGGCACCGTGCTCGGCTACCTGCGCGGCGACGACCTCGTCGCCGTCGCCGGGTTCGGCGCGGCCCGGCTCGTCGCCCGCTACCGCCGCCCGCTGGCCGAGGGTGCCGACCGCGCCGCGACGCTGGAGCTGCGCGACTCGCTGTCCTGACACACGAACGCCCGGCCGGTGCGGGCACCGGCCGGGCGTGGTGTGCAGGCGGTCTAGCGGAAGATCGAGCGGACGATCGCCAGCCCGACCAGCGCGCCGACCGCGATCAGCGAGTACTTGACCTTCGGGTCGGCGAGCCGCTCCGCGAGCTGCTCCTTGCCGCCCTCGATGAGGTTCTTCGGGTTCGCCCGGTCCGCCAGGGCGTCCAGACTCTCGGCCAGCGCGTCCCGGGTCTTCTCGATCTCGCGCTGGATGTTCTCGGGGTCGCGGGCCACCACGTCCACCTCCGGTTCGGCCGGTACGCGTCCGCGCCCGGGACTCCTGCTGCTCGCGCCCGACGCTGCCCCGACACCGACGTCGGGGCACCGCGAGCGGCGTGGCACACACCGTAGCCACCGCACGGGCCGGTCCGCGCGCCCGCCCACGGCGCGCCGCCGATTCGGGTTCCGCGGACGGTCGCCGGGCGGTACCCGCACGATCCTGCGAGGCTGGACCGGTGAGTGTGGAACAGTTGTTCGACATCCGCCGGATCTGGGCCGAACCGGACGCGCTGGCGTCGCCGCGCGGACAGCAGGTCGCACTGTCGTTCCCCGACGCCGAGATCGTCGAGGTCGCCTCGCACTGGAACATCGAGGCGCTGCACGGCAACGCCGGCAACGTGGACCGCTGGGTCCGGGTCAAGACCGAGAATCTGGTCCTGGGCGAGAAGAAGTCGCTCTCGGCCCGCCCCAACGGCCGCTCCGCGGACTTCATCGCCCCCTCCACCGCGGCTGCGCGCTGGCCTGCGCCTACTGCTACGTCCCCCGGCAGAAGGGCTACGCGAACCCGGTCACCGTTTTCACCAACATCGACCGGATCGTCCGCTACCTGCGCGGGCACGTACGGCGTCAGGGGCCCAAGACCGAACCGAACCAGGTCCACCACACCGACTGGGTCTACGACATCGGGGAGAACTCCGACGTCGCGGTCGACGCGCTGCTCTCGGACAACGTGGCCGACCTGGTCGGCTGCTTCCGGGATCTGCCCGGCGCGCGGGCCAGCTTCGCGACGAAGTACGTCAACCGCGAGCTGCTGGGCCTCGACCCGCAGGGCGGCACCCGCATCCGGTTCTCGCTGATGCCCGAACGCGACAGCAGGCTGCTCGACGTGCGCACCACCCCGGTCGCCCGGCGGATCGCCGCGATCGACGACTTCGTGGCCGCGGGCTACGAGGTGCACCTCAACCTGTCCCCGGTGGTGCTGCGCGAGGGCTGGCAGGCCGACTGGGCCGAGCTCCTGACCCGGATCGGCGACGTCACCGGCCCCGCGTTCCGTGCGCAGGCCGCCGCCGAGGTGATCCTGCTGACCCACAACGAGGGATTGCACGAGGTGAACCTCGGCTGGCACCCGCGGGCGGAGGAGGTGCTGTGGCGACCCGCGATCCAGCAGGGCAAGCGCAGCGGCAACGGCATGTGGAACGTGCGCTACCGGGACACCGTGAAGGCCCGCGGGGTGCGTGAACTGCGCGCCCTCGTCGAGCGGCACGCACCGTGGCTACGCATCCGCTACGCGTTCTGACCGTTCCGTGACCCCCTCCCCCGCCCAGCCCGGGCGCGCGCAGCGCCTGGCGCTGGCCGCGCTCCGCGACGGCGGGCACTGAGCCTTTGCCAACCTGATCAAGTGTTGGCGATCATGAGGGTCTGAACTGCGGCGATGAGCGCTGCGGCCTGGTTCGGGCTGGAGCGGATCTTGCGCAGGACCTTCCAGGTCTTCAGCTCGGCGTTGACCCGCTCGCCCGGCCCGCGACGGCGGGCGTGCGCGGCGTTGACCGCCTTCTGGTTCACCGACAAGGGTCGGTAACGACCGGTGTCGGGGTCGAGGCGCCGACGGCGCTGCGGGACCGCGACCGTAGGCCCGGCACCCTGGTAGGCGGTGTCGCCGGCGGCCGGGATCGCGTACTCGGTGAGCGCGTCGATGATGCCGTGCTCGCGGGCTGCGCCCATGTCGTGACGGGCCCCGGGCAGCGGCGGGGAGATCCACACCAACCGGCCGACCGGGTCGGCGATGACCTGCACGTTCAGCCCGTGGCATTTGTGCTTGCCCGAGTAGAACCCCCGGTCATAGCCGCTCGCCATGCCGACCCGGTCGATGCGCAGCAGGGTCCCGTCGATGATCACGAACGCTTTGCGCGCCGCGACCTGCATCGCTTGCTCCAGGGTCGGGGCCATCGCAGCGAGCAGGTCGATGGCCTCGCGCAGGTAGCGGTACACCGTGGAGGTCCCGACCTTGAATCCGCAGGCCAGCTGGGCGTAGGTGTCACCGGTGCGCAGGTGCGCCACGACCAGCAGGGCTTGACGGCCCGGGGTGAGCCTGCGCCAGCGGGTCGCGCGTTCGCGGCGGTGACGACGCAGCAGCGTGCTGACCATCTTCAGCGTGTGGGTGGACACGGTCATCCCGGACGGGTAGGACAGCACCTTGAAGCTCCTGGTCGGACGGATTGGTCTCAGCAACCGCTCGTCTACCAGGAGCTTCACCCCTTCGAGGTCACGCCACGCCGCACACGCTCTGACCTGCCCGTCCGTCAGGTTGGCAAAGGCTCACTGTGTATGGTGCCGCCGCGACTGCACCGGACCGGTCCGCGCCACGACCGACCACCTCGTCCCGAAGGTGAAGGGCGGACCGTCGTGGCTGGAGAACGAGGTCGTCGCCTGCGGTCGCTGCAACCGGGCTCGCGGTCACACGAGCCCCGCGGACTGGTTCGCCGAGTGCCGCAGGCGCGGCTGGGACCCGGACCTGCCCGCGGTGCTCGGCACGCTGCGCTCGCTCGCCGCGGCGATCGCCGAACGCGGCGGCCTGCGCCGTGCACGGCCCTACCTCGACGGCCAGCTGCGACGGCTGGAACGGCTCGCCGGGGAGCCCTGAGCCCACTCCGTCCACAACCGGACGGTCCGTCCACAGACCGCGTGCTTGGCGCCGAGGGCGGGGACACGGGTGGCACGCTGATCGTCATGAGCACACGGCTGCAGGCGGGCGACACCGCCCCCGACTTCACCCTCGACGACGCCGACGGCACGGCCGTCTCCCTGGCGGACTACCGCGGCCGCAAGGTCGTCGTCTACTTCTACCCGGCGGCGAGCACCCCGGGCTGCACGAAGGAGGCCTGCGACTTCCGCGACAACCTCGCCGAGCTGAACGGCGCGGGCATCGACGTGCTGGGCATCTCCCCGGACAAGCCCGCCAAGCTCGCGACGTTCCGCGACGACGAGGAGCTGACCTTCCCGCTGCTGTCCGACCCGGACCGCGAGGTCCTCACCGCCTGGGGCGCCTTCGGCGAGAAGAAGCTCTACGGCAAGACGGTCACCGGGGTCATCCGCTCCACCTTCCTGGTCGGCGAGGACGGCACGATCGTCGACGCGCAGTACAACGTGAAGGCGACCGGGCACGTGGCAAAGCTGCGCCGGGACTGGAAGGTCTGATGCCCGTCCGGCCGGCGGGCGCGGGGTGAGCGGACGTGCCCCGCGCCCGCCGGTGGACCGACGAGGAGCTGCTCGCGGCGGTGGCGGCGTCGCGACGGTTGAGCGAGGTGTGTCACCGGCTGGGCATCCGGCCCGGGCGGTACGACCAGCTGCGAGCCCACATCGTCCGGACCGGCGCGGACGCGAGCCACATCCCGGGCGCGTTCGACCCCGGGCACCGCAACCACCGACGGCGCTACACCGACGGCGAGCTGCGGGCGGCCGTCGCGGCCGAGGTCAGCGTGCACGCCGTGCTCCGGCGGCTCGGGTACGAGCCCAGCGGCGGCATGTTCCGGGCGGTGGTCGCGCATATCCGGACGCTCGAGCTCGACACGACACACTTCACGGGGCGTTCCTGGGCCCGGGGCCGGACCTTCCCGGGGCGGCGGGCACGGCCGCTGGCGGACATCCTGGTCCGCGGGTCGAGCTACCGCAGCAGCGCGACCCTGCGCCGGCGGCTCGTCGCGGAGGGGCTGAAGGCCGCGCGGTGCGAGGGGTGTGGCCTGACCGAGTGGCAGGGACGACCCGTCCCGCTCCAGCTCGACCACGTGAACGGCGACCACACCGACAACCGGCTCGAGAACCTTCGTATCCTGTGCGCGAACTGCCACGCCCTCACCGATACCTGGTGCGGCCGAAAGAACTAGCCGGCGTACTCCAACTGGCAGAGAGACACGGTTTAGGTCCGTGCAAGTGCGGGTTCGAATCCCGCCGCCGGCACGCATCGCGTCGCCCGCCTCACCCGGCGGGCGGCGCGGTCCCGGCCGGCTCCGTCCCCCCGGGCGCGACTCCGCCGGCCTCGTCCGGCAGTGGCCGCCGCGCGGCGAGCAGCACCCCGCCGAGACCGAGCACCGCGCAGATCCCGGAGACCAGCAGCAGGGTCGGTGGTACGTGCCCGGTCACGGCGTCGCCGAGCGCGACGACGGCGATGGTGCTCGGCGCCGACCCGATCACGGTGCCGACCAGGTAGGGCCAGAACCGCACCTGGGACAGCCCGGACAGATAGTTGAGCACCGCGAACGGCACCATCGGGATCAGCCGCAGCGACGTCACCGCGAGCACGCCGTGGTGGTCGAGCCTGCGGCGCACCCACACCGCGCGCGGGTGGCCGGCGTAGCGGGCGACGAGCCGCCCGCCGGTGGCCCGGACGAGCGCGAACGCCACGACCGCGGACAGCGCGGTCGCGAACAGGGTCAGCGCCGCACCGCCGAGGGCGCCGAACAGCACCCCGGCGGACACGGTGAACACCGTCCGGGGGAAGGGCGGGACGTTCAGCGCGACCTGGAGCAGCACGAACACGACCGGGCCCCAGATCCCGGCGGCCTCCACGGCCCGGCGCAGCTCACCGAACCGAGGGACGGCGGACAGCCCCAGGGACCGGGCCACGAGTACGACGAGTGCGGCCGCGAGCACCAGCCCGAGGCAGCCCAGCAGAAACCGCCACCACCGCACGGAGATCACGGTACCGAGACCCGTGCCGGTGCCGTCGGCCGCGGTCGTCGCACGTGACCGGACTCCCCCGCGTGCGCCACCGGCCGCGGCCGTCCGCGTGGCCGGGCACCTCCGGGCGCGCCGCTGGCCGCGGTCGGCGCGCGTGCCGCCGCGGTCGGTCGTGAGAGGCTGCCGACCATGAGCGACTCGGGTATCGACCCCGCCGAACTGGACGCCGACGGGCTGGCCGTGCGCCGCGAGGTCCTCGGCTCGGACTACGTCGACGCGGCGCTGGGCCGCGTCGACGAGACGACCGCGGACTTCCAGAAGCTGATCACCCGCTACGCGTGGAACGAGATCTGGACCCGCCCCGGGCTGGAGCGCCGGATGCGCTCGGCGGTGACGCTGACCGCGCTCGTCGCGCACGGACACTGGGAGGAGTTCGAGCTGCACGTGCGGGCGGCCCGGCGCAACGGCCTGACCCGCGACGAGATCGTCGAGATCATCCTGCAGACCGCGATCTACTGCGGGGTCCCGGCGGCGAACTCGGCGTTCCGGATCGCGCAGCGCGTCCTGGCCGAGCCCGCTCCCGAGTAAGTCCCTCAGCCGTCGGCGAGGAGCGCCTGCAGGTGCGGGACGAGCGCGCGCAGCGCGGTCCCCCGGTGCGAGGCGGCGTCCTTCTCCTCGGCGCTGAGCTCGGCCGAGGAGCGGTCGTCGCCCTCCGGGGCGAAGATCGGGTCATAGCCGAAGCCGTTCTCACCCCGCGGGGCGCGCAGCAGGGTGCCGCGCCACGTCCCGTGCACCACCGTGCGCCCGGGCACGGAGGCCTCCGCGTCCGGGCCGCCGGTGCCGTCGGTGTCGCCGGGGGCGGGGTCGGGGCCTGCGGTGGCCGCGTCGGGCGTCACCAGTGCGGCGGCGCACACGAACGCGGCGCCACGGCGCTCGTCGGGGACGTCGGTGGTCTGCCCGAGGAGCAACTGCAGGTTGGCCTCGTCGTCGCCGTGCCGGCCGGACCAGCGGGCGGAGAAGATGCCCGGCATGCCGTTCAGGGCGTCGACGGTGATGCCGGAGTCGTCGGCGATCGCGGGCAGCCCGGTCGCGGCGGCGGCGTCGCGGGCCTTGGCGAGCGCGTTCGCGGCGAAGGTCGCGCCGGTCTCGGGGGCCTCCGGGAACTCGGGGACGTCGGCGAGCCCGACGATCTCCACCCCGGAGAGCCCGGCGGCCTCGGTGATCCGGCGCAGCTCGACGAGCTTCTTGGCGTTGCGGGTGGCGAGCAGGATCTTCACGCCTCGCCCTCCCCCGCGGTGTCCGGGACGTCGGCGGCGGCCCGCGCGGCCGTCTTCGGGTGCGGCGCGGCGAGCACCTCGACCTGCAGGCGCGCCAGTTCGGCGATCCCGGCGAGCGCGGAGTCCAGCATGGCGTCGAGGGTCGAGCGGGAGAACGTGGCGCCCTCGCCGGTGCCCTGGACCTCGATGAGGGTGCCGGTCTCGGTGGCGACGACGTTCGTGTCGACCTCGGCCCGCGAGTCCTCGGAGTAGGGGAGGTCGAGCCGGACGCGGCCGTCGACGACGCCGACAGACACCGCGGCGACCTGACAGGAGATCGGCTTGGGATCGGACAGCTTGCCCTGCTCGCCGAGCCAGGTGACGGCGTCGCACAGGGCCACGTAGGCACCGGTGATGGCCGCGGTGCGGGTGCCGCCGTCGGCCTGCAGGACGTCGCAGTCGATCGCGATCGTGTTCTCGCCGAGCGCGCGCAGGTCGATGCAGGCGCGCAGGGACCGGCCGATCAGCCGGGAGATCTCGTGGGTGCGGCCGCCGATCCTGCCCTTCACCGACTCGCGCGACGAGCGGGTGTCGGTCGCCGAGGGCAGCATCGCGTACTCGGCGGTGACCCAGCCGAGGCCGGATCCCTTCCGCCACCGCGGTACCCCGTCGGTGACGCTGGCGGCGCACAGCACCTTCGTGTCCCCGAACTCCACCAGCACCGATCCCGCGGGGTGCTTCTGGAAGCCCCGGGTGATGGTCACCGGCCGCATCTCGTCGTCGGTCCGGCCGTCGGCCCTGCCCTCTGTTCGTGTCACCCGGCCATCGTAGGAAGCCGGTTCAGACCTCGAACACCGCGTCGGGCCGGGCGAGCTCGACGGTCCCGCCGAAGGCCGCCTTGGCCTCGGCGCCGAGGGACTCGCGGTCGAACCAGGCCGGGACGTGGGTGACGACCAGGCGCCGGGCCCCGGCGGCCGCGGCGTGCTCGCCCGCCTCCCGTCCGGACAGGTGCACCCCGGGCGGCCCGGCCTCGGCGTGCGGCCAGCTGGCCTCGCAGAGCAGCAGGTCGGCGTCGCGGGCGGCCTCGACGAGCCCGGGGCAGGCTGCGGTGTCCCCGGAGTAGGTCAGGACCCGGCCGCGGTGCTCGAGGCGCAGCGCGTAGGCGGGGCAGACGTGCACGACCTCGTACGCGGTGACGGTGACGGCGTCGTCCCCGGTGCCGACGGTGAACGGCTCGCCGACCACGAGGTCGTGGAAGGAGAAGACGTCGGTGAGATCGGTGCGGGCGTAGTCGGCCTCGGTGACGGCGTCGGCGCGGACGAAGCGGGTGTGCGCACCGGCCGGGGCGTGCACGGCCAGCTTGCGCGCGGTCGCGTCGAACGGGGGCCGGGGGTGGTAGCGACGGTGCACCACCAGCGACGGGAAGTCCGAGCAGTGGTCGGGGTGCAGATGGCTGAACACCGCGGCGTCGAGGGAGAACGGGTCGGCGTGCCGTTGCAGGGCACCGAGGGTGCCGTTGCCGAGGTCGAGCGTGAGGCGGGTCGTCCCGGCCTCGACGAGGTAGCCCGATGCCGGGGACTCGGGTCCGGGGCCGCTGCCGGAGCACCCGAGAACGATCAGCCGCATGCGCGACCCTAACCCGTTCGTGAGGTACGCCGCAGCCACCAGAGCCCGACGAACGGCAGCACCAGCGGGACGAAGCCGTAGCCGGCGCCGAAGTGCGACCAGACCGTCTCGCGGGGGAAGTCGGCGGGGACGAACGTGGTGAACGCGCCGACGGCGAGCACGCCGACGAGCTCGAACACCACGGCGGACCAGGCGAGGCGGCGGAAGCCGGGGCCGGTGCCCGCCAGACCGACGGTGGCCAGGATGTAGACGAAGCCGGCGAGCGCGGACAGCGAGTACGCGAGCGGCGCCTCACCGAAGCGTTCGGCGATCTGCACGCCGGCCCGCGCCGAGGCCGAGAGCGCGAAGATGCCGTAGACGGCGATGAGGATGCGCCCGGGGCCGGTGGCGGTGGCGCGGGGCTCAGGCACCGGGCACCCCCGGGATCCACAGGCCCTGCAGGCGCAGCACGGCGACGAGCGTCCCGATCGCGCCGACGGCGATCACGGCGCCGCCCCAGCGGCTCGGCTCGGCGGTGGCGAACTGCAGTGCGATCACCGGGACGCAGACCGCGACGGCGAGGTAGATGAGGAAGGTCGACTGCTCGGGCAGGGTGACCCCGCCGAGCAGGACCCGGTACGCCGCGATCGCCGCCTGCACGACGATGAGCGCCACACAGATCCCGACGGCGACGGTGTGCACCCGGCTCGGGGGCCGGTTCAGCGCCGTCGTGACCAGCCCGAACAGCGCGGTGGCCGAGAGCGCCACGGTGATCACCAGGACGAGCGTTCCGATCACGGCGGGAACGCTACCCCCGCCTCCCCCGACCGCCGCGCCGGACCCGCCCGCGCCCGGTCCGCATCCACACCTGTCGACCGGTTCCCACACCTGCTGCGGCAGGTGTGGGTCCGGGGAAGCGGGTGTGGCTGTCAGGCGGACGGGAGCGCGGCGCCCGCGCGGCCCACGACCGAGCCGATCTCGGGGCCCAGGAAGCGGCGGCCGAGCCGGGCGAAGGGTTCCGGGTCGCCGGTGGCGAGGAAGCGGTGCGGCGCGGGCGGGGTCGTGTCGTCGCGCAGCAGGTCGTGCGCGTGCAGGGTCCGGACCAGGGTGCGGGCGGTCTCGTCGGCCGAGGACACCAGCGTTACGTCCGGGCCGAGGACGATCTCCAGCACCCCGGACAGCAGCGGGTAGTGGGTGCAGCCGAGGACGACGGTGTCGACCCCGGCGCGCTGCAGCGGCTCCAGGTACCCCTGGGCGACGCCGAGGACCTGGCGTCCGCTGGTGGTGCCGCGCTCCACGAAGTCGACGAACCGGGGGCAGGCCACCGAGGTGATCTCGGTGTCGCGGGCGGCGTCGAAGGCGTCGGCGTAGGCGCCCGAGGCGATGGTCGCGGCGGTGCCGATGACGCCGATCCGGCCGTTGCGGGTGGTGGCGACGGCGCGGCGCACGGCCGGGCGGACGACCTCGACCACCGGGACCGGGTAGCGCTCGCGGAAGTCGGCGAGACAGGCCGCCGAGGCGGAGTTGCAGGCGATGACCAGCGCCTTGACCCCCGAGTCGACGAGCTCGTCGCCGATCGCGAGCGCGAGGCGCCGGATGTCGGCGAGCGGGCGGGGCCCGTAGGGGCTGTGCGCGGTGTCGCCGACGTAGACGATCTGTTCGGCGGGCAGCAGGTCGATGACCGAGCGGGCGACGGTGAGCCCCCCGACTCCGGAGTCGAAGATGCCGATCGGGGCGTCGATACCGGGCGCGTCGCTCACACCCTAGGAGGGTAGGCGGTCGGCCTTCGCGACCCAGCGGGCGGCGACGACGCCGCCGATCGCGCCGAACAGGTGCCCCTGCCAGGAGACCATCGGGTCCGACGGCAGCACACCCCAGAGGATCGAGCCGTAGAAGAGGAACAGCACGACGGCGAGCAGGATCTGCCGTCCGTTGCGGGCCAGGAAGCCGCGGGTGAGCAGGAACAGGAACCAGCCGAACACGATGCCGGAGGCGCCGAGCACCGGCAGCGGCGAGGTCAGCCACACCCCCAGCCCACTGATCACCCAGATCGTCGCGGTGACCGCGACCCACTGCACCGGCCCGCCGGACATGGCGAGGAACCCGAAGATCAGGAACGGCAGACTGTTGGCGGCGAGGTGCGCCCAGTCGCCGTGCAGCAGCGGCGCGGTGAGGATCCCCGCGAGGCCGTCGGTGCTGCGCGGGTAGATCGCCGCGGCGGCGTCGACCATCCCGCCGGACGCCTGGTCGACCGCCTCGATCGCGTAGAGCGCGGCGGTGAACGCCAGCATGATCACCGCGGCGCGCACCGGCGCGGGCGGCAGCACGCGGGCGGGGCGGCCGTCCGGGAGTGCGGTCATGTCACCCACGGTACCGGCTCGGCCGCCCGCTATGCCCGTTGTGCCCGGCTCAGGCCCAGAGGTGCCCGTCGATGCCCTGCGCGGCGGTCCCCAGGTCACCGGAGTACGCGCCGGTGGACAGGTACTTCCAGCCGCCGTCACACACGATCATGACGACGTCGGCGCGCTGCCCGGCGTCGAGCGCCTTGTTCGCGACGCCGAGTGCGGCGTGCAGGATCGCGCCGGAGGAGATCCCGGCGAAGATGCCCTCCTGCTCGACGAGCTGGCGGGTGCGGCGCAGCGCGTCGTAGGAGCCGACCGAGAACCGTCCGGTCAGCACGGTCTCGTCGTAGAGCTCCGGGACGAAGCCCTCCGAGAGGTTCCGCAGGCCGTAGACGAGCTCGCCGTACCGCGGCTCCGCCGCGACGACCTGCACGTCGGGCTTGTGCTCGCGCAGGTAGCGCCCGGCGCCGACGAGGGTGCCGGTGGTGCCGAGCCCGGCGACGAAGTGGGTGATCGACGGCAGGTCCCGCAGGATCTCCGGGCCGGTACCGCGGTAGTGCGCGTCGGTGTTGGCCGGGTTGCCGTACTGGTAGAGCATCACCCAGTCCGGGTGCTCGGTGGCGAGCTGCTTGGCGACGGCGACGGCCTGGTTCGACCCGCCCGCCGCCGGCGAGGAGATGATCTGCGCGCCGTACATGGCGAGCAGCTGCCTGCGCTCGGAGGAGGTGTTCTCCGGCATCACGCAGATGATCTCGTAGCCCTTGAGCCTCGCGGCCATCGCGAGCGAGATCCCGGTGTTACCCGAGGTGGGCTCCAGGATCGTGCAGCCGGGCGTGAGCAACCCCTGCTTCTCGGCGTCGGTGATCATCGCCAGCGCGGGCCGGTCCTTGATCGAGCCGGTGGGGTTGCGGTCCTCCAGCTTCGCCCACAGCCGCACGTCCTCCGACGGCGACAGGGACGGCAGCCCGACCAGCGGGGTGTCGCCGACGGCGTCCAGCAACGAGTCGTAACGCACGGGTTCTCCTCACACGACGGCACCGGGCGGGGACGCCGCCCGGTGCCGGGGTCCGGTGGGCTCAGCGACCGCCGGCCACGGCCGGGAGGATCGTGAACGTGGAGGACTCGGAGACCGGGGCCTCCAGGCCGCCGGCGAAACGGATGTCCTCGTCGTCGACGTAGATGTTGACGAAGCGGTGCAGCTTGCCGTCGGTGATCAGACGGTCCTTGATGCCGCTGTGCCGCGACTCCAGGTCGTCGATGACCGCCGAGACGGTGTCGCCCTTCGCCTCGACGGTCTTCTCACCGTCGGTGTGCGTGCGAAGGATGGTGGGGATGGAGACGGAGACGGCCATCTCTGTGATCACTCCTGGTGGGTCGCTCTGGCGTGGATTTCTCACGCGCGACAACGCGGCCGGAGTACGGCGACATTCCCGCGCGACCTCCGGCGCGGGTGCGCGAGAGGGTCGATCAGGCCCGGTCGGGCACGTCGTCGGAACCGGTGTGGGAGAACATGTAGGACTCCACGACCGCCAACTCGTCCTCCACGACCTCGCCGTCGGCGAGGTGGTAGGAGCGCACCTCGGGCTCGGCGTCGGCGGTGGCGAGGCCCACGATCAGCCAGTGCTGGTCGGGGGTCCACTCCATCTGGGCGACGTCCTTGGGCGACGGGTAGGCCTCGGGCAGGCCGGTGTGCGCCACCGGGCGCCGCGGCAGCCGCGTGTGGGAGTGGACGACGAGCATGCGGCGCTCACCGGCCGCGTCCAGCTCGCGCTCCAGGCGGATGTCCTCGGCCGGGGCGAAGGCGAAGTCGCTCGCCAACTCGTCGGCGTTGGTCATCGGCACGTAGCGCTCGGGGTGCTCGCCGGTCTCGGGACCGACGAGCTGCCCGCACGACTCGACCGGGAAGTCCCGGCGGGCATGCGCGACGATCGCATCGACGAGGTCGGACCGGAGGACGAGCACGACCCGAGGATACGCGGCCCCGGCCGCGGGACCGAACACCCGCCGGGCCGGAACCGGCCGTTCACGCACCCGACACCACGTTCTGTGATCCCGGCCACGACCTCCCGGGCGGGGGTGCGTCCATACTGCGCTGCGTGCCCCCCCCTCCGGTCGCCGTGTCGGATTCGTCCTCGCCGCCGTGCTCGTCGTCGTCCTCGCGGTCGCGGTCACCGTCGAGGCGGTGACGCTCTCGGGCCGCCCCGCCGCGGGCGCGCCCGGCTCCGGCACGGTGCGGCTCATCGCGCTCAACGACCTGCACGGCAACCTGGAGCCGCCCTCGGGGTCCTCGGGCCGGGTGACCGACGACGCCGGCGCGCAGGTCGAGGCCGGCGGCGCCGCGTTCGTCGCCGCGCACGTCGCGGCGCTGCGGGCGCAGGCCCCGGCGAGCGTGGTGCTGTCCACCGGCGACAACGTCGGCGCGTCTCCGCTGGCGTCGGCGCTGTTCCGCGACGAGCCGACCGTCGAGGTGCTGGAGCGGATCGGCGTCGCGGCGTCCGCCGCGGGGAACCACGAGTTCGACGAGGGCATCACCGAGCTGCGCCGGCTGCAGCGCGGCGGCTGCCACCCGGCCGACGGCTGCCGCTTCACCCCGTCCTACGACGGCGCGTCGTTCCCGATCCTGTCGGCGAACGTGACCGAGGGGAAGCCCGCGCTCGCCGCGTCGACGGTGGTGGAGACGGGCGGCGCCCGGATCGGCGTCATCGGCGCCACTCTGTCCGAGCTGCCCGACCTGGTCTCCCCCGACGGCATCCGCGGCCTGGAGGTCGGCGACGAGGTCGCCGCGGTCGACGCGGCGTCGCGCGAACTGACCGCGCAGGGGGTGCGGGCACAGGTGCTGCTGCTGCACCAGGGCGACGAGGCGACCGGCGACGGCGGCCCGGACGCCTGTGCGATCGAGCCCGGCGGGCCGGGGTCGCGGATCGCGGCCGCGGTGTCCGCCGACGTCGACGCGGTGTTCTCCGCGCACACCCACCAGCAGTACGCGTGCTCGGCGACAGACCCGGCCGGGAACCCGCGACCGTTCGTGCAGGGCCTGTCGTCCGGCAGGTTGCTGTCGGTGGTCGACCTCGCCCTGACCGGCGACGGCGACGTGGACCGCGGCGCGACGACGGCCCGCAACGAGGTCGTCACCCGCGACGTCGCCCCCGACCCGGCCGTCGCCGACATCGTCGACCGTGCGGTCGCGCAGTCGCGGCCGCTGGCCGAACGGCCGGTCGGAACGGTGACCGGGCCGCTGCTGCGTGCGGCCGCACCGACCGGGCTGTCCCCGCTCGGCACGGTCATCGCCGACGCCCAGCTGGCGGCCTCGCGCGGTGACGGCGCACAGCTCGCGCTGACCAACCCCGGCGGGGTGCGCGCGGACCTGGTGCCGGGCCCGGGCGGGCGGGTCACCTACGGGCAGGCCTACACGGTGCAGCCCTTCGGCAACATCCTGCAGACCATGACGCTCACCGGCGCTCAGCTGCGCGCGGTGCTCGACCAGCAGTTCACCGTCGACGACGGTCCGACGGTGCTGCAGAGCTCGTCGAACCTGCGTTACACGGTGGTGGCCGGGAACCGGGTCGGTGACATCTCCATCGGCGGCGTCGGAGTCACCGACGACGGCCGCTACCGGGTCGCGACGAACAACTTCCTGTCCGCGGGCGGCGACGGCTTCGACACCTTCACCGCCGGGACCGAGCTGGTCGGCGGCCCGGTGGACCTCGACGCGTTCGTCGCGTACCTGGGCGCGAACCCGGGCCTGGCCGCGCCGTCGACCGACCGGATCGTGCGCCGCTGAGGGTCGGCCGGGCGGGTCAGAGCCCGCGGACGCGGACCCGGACCAGGGAGTCCTGCACGTAGGTCAGCCAGTGGTAGACGCCCAGGTGCTGGGCCCGCGGGTCGTCGTCGGACAGCTGCTCGGGCATGTCCTCGTTCACGTCGAGGGCGGTGCCGAGCGCGAGCCGCACGTCGTTGAGGGCGGCCAGCCAGGCGTCGACCTGGGCCTCGGTGAGCTCGAGCCGTCCGCCCGCCTCGGGCAGCGTGTCCAGCACGGTCGCCGCGGCGGTGTCCTTGGCCTCGATCAGCGACGGCTCGTGCAGCGAGCGCATCCCGCCGGCGAGATCGGAGTCCTCGGTGGTGAAGTCCGGCAGCAACCGGGCCAGCACCCGGTCGGTCGGCCGCGACGTCGGGCCGGTGCGGATGCCGGTCAGCTCGGCCAGCTCGTCGGTGGGCGCGAGCTCGGCACGACCGGCGAGCATCTGGCGGATCTCGACGAACAGGCCCCGCAGGACGACGGCCTCCTCGCCGGAGAACCCGGACGTGTAGCGGACGCGGTCGCCCCGCCCGCTGCGCTTCCAGCCGTTCACGCTCAGGCCCGCTGCATGGTGGCCCACAGGCCGGCCGCGTGGAGCTGGGCGACGTGGCCCTCCACGGTGTCCTTGTCCCCCGCCGACACCGCGGCGCGTCCCTTGTGGTGCACGTCGAGCATCAGCGCGGTGGCCTTCGCCTCGGGGTAGTGGAACACCTTCTGCAGCACGTAGGTCACGTACGACATGAGGTTGACCGGGTCGTTCCAGACGATGGCCTGCCACGGCGTGTCGGGGCCGGCGGACTCGTCCAGGTCGGGCGTGACCTGCTCGGTGGGCGCCGGGGACGGCGCTGGGGACGGCGCGGACATGCGCCCCATGGTGGCACAGGAGCCGTAGGCTCCCGGTCATGACCGGCACGGCCCTGCTGACCGACCGCTACGAGCTGACGATGGTGGCGGCGGCCCTCGCCGACGGCACCGCGGAACGCCACTGCGTCTTCGAGCTGTTCGCGCGCCGCCTGCCCGACGGGCGCCGCTACGGCGTCGTCGCCGGGACGGGGCGGCTGCTGGAGGCGCTGGAGCGCTTCCGGTTCTCCGCCGCCGACCTGGAGTTCCTCGCCCCGGTCGTCGACGCGGCGACCCTGGAGCGCCTGGGCGACTACCGCTTCTCCGGCGACGTCGACGGCTACCCGGAGGGCGAGCTGTACTTCCCCGGCTCCCCCGTCCTCACCGTGACCGGCACCTTCGCCGACGCGGTGATCCTGGAGACCGTCGCCCTGTCGATCTACAACCACGACTGCGCGATCGCCTCGGCGGCGGCCCGGATGGTGACCGCGGCGGCCGGCAGGCCGCTCATCGAGATGGGCTCGCGGCGCACCCACGAGGAGGCCGCCGTGGCCTCGGCCCGGGCCGCGTACCTGGCGGGCTTCGCGACGACGTCGAACCTCGCCGCGGGTGCCCGGCACGGCATCCCGACCGCGGGCACCGCCGCGCACGCCTGGGTCCTGCTGCACGACGACGAGCCGGCGGCCTTCGCCAGCCAGGTCGCCGCGCTGGGCACCGGCACCACGCTGCTCGTCGACACCTACGACATCCGCCGCGGCATCGAGTACGCCGTCGCGGCCGCCGGGCCCGGGCTGGGGGCGGTCCGCATCGACTCGGGCGACCTCGGCGAGCTGGCCCGCCAGGCCCGCGAGCAGCTCGACGCGCTCGGCGCCACCGGCACCCGGATCGTGCTCTCCGGCGACCTCGACGAGTACGCGATCGCCTCGCTGCGCGCCGAGCCGGTCGACTCCTACGGCGTGGGGACCTCGGTGGTCACCGGGTCGGGCTCGCCGACGGCCGGGATGGTCTACAAGCTCGTCGAGGTCGACGGGCGCCCGGTGGCCAAGCGGTCGAGCGCGAAGGAGTCCCGCGGCGGGCGCAAGGCGGCGCTGCGCCGGTTCAAGCCGACCGGGACCGCGGTCGAGGAGGTCGTGTACCCCTACGGCACCGACCCGGTCCTCGGCCCGCACGACCGGGTGCTGCCGGTGCCGCTGGTGCGGGACGGGAAGGTCGTCGCCGACGACGTCGTCACCGGGCTGGAGGCCGCCCGGGAGCGGCTGCGGACGGCGCTGGTCGCCGTACCGTGGGAGGGGCTGAAGCTGTCCCGCGGCGAGCCTGCGATCCCGACCACCTTCCTCACCGGGAGCTGAGCCATGGCACGAGCGTTGATCGTCGTCGACGTCCAGAACGACTTCTGCGAGGGCGGCGCCCTCGCGGTGGCCGGCGGGGCCGCCGTGGCCGCCGGGATCGGGCCGCTCGCGACCGGTGGCCGCGACGGGCGGGTCTACGACCACGTCGTCGCCACCCGGGACGTGCACGTGGACCCGGGGCCGCACTTCTCCGACACCCCGGACTTCGTCGACTCCTGGCCGCCGCACTGCCGCGCGGGGACGCCGGGCGCGTCGTTCCACCCGGCACTGGACGTGGCGCCGATCGAGTGCGTCTTCGACAAGGGCGCCTACACCAGCGCCTACTCCGGGTTCGAGGGCGCGAGCGCGAACGAGTCGGGCACCCCGCTGGGCGACTGGCTCACCAAGCACGGGGTGACCGAGGTCGACGTCGTCGGCCTGGCGACCGACCACTGCGTCCGGGCGACCGCGCTCGACGCGTCCCGGCTCGGGCTGGCGACGACGGTGCTGCTGCACCACTGCGCCGGGGTGGCACCGGAGACGACGGAGCGGGCGCTCGCCGCGCTGACCGAGGCCGGCGTGGAGCTCCGCACCGCCTGACCCCCGGCGGCCCCGGCGCCGGACCGGCCGGACTCGGTGCCGGACTCAGTGCCGGTCGGCGGTGCCGACGGGGGCGGGCCGGTCGTCGTCGGGCCGGTCGACCGGGGCGAGGGGGTCGACGACGGCGACCGGGACGGGCTCGGCCCGGTCCCCCGCCCCGTCGGCGGTCGCGGCGGCGGTCGCGGCGGGGTGGGTGCCGTCCGGGGAGGCGGGCTCACCGGAGTCGTCCTTCGCGAAGGACCCGACCTTCACGTAGAAGTCGTCGCCGTGGTTGTCGGTCGCCCACTCGACGGCCTGCTCCATCACCTCGGCGCTCTTCTCGGCGCGCAGGATAACCTTGTCCCGGCGCACGTCGCGGTGCAGCGCCAGGCACAGCAGCACCATGATCACCACGAACGGCGCGGCGACCAGGATCGTCAGGTTCTGGATGCCCGACAGGGCGTCCTCACCCCCGGTGACCAGCATCAGCACCGCGACCGCGCCCATCGCGGCACCCCAGAAGACCACGACCCACCTGCTCGGCTCGATGGTGCCGCGCTGGGACAGCGTGCCCATCACGATCGACGCGGCGTCGGCGCCGGACACGAAGAAGATCGCCACCAGGACCATCACGAGCAGGCCGGTGGCCGTGGCCCACGGGTAGGCGCCGAGCATCTGGAAGAGCTGGACGTTGGAGTCGTCGGAGAACTGCGCACCCTGCTGGGCCTGCTCGACGGCGGCGCCGCCGAAGATGCAGAACCAGACCAGCGAGACCAGGCTCGGCGCGAGGATGACGCCGCCGACGAACTCACGGATGGTGCGCCCGCGCGAGATCCGCGCCAGGAACATGCCGACGAACGGCGTCCACGAGATCCACCACGCCCAGTAGAAGACGGTCCAGCTCGACAGCCACTCGAGCATCGGCTCGCCGCCGACGGCCTCGGTGCGCCCGACCATCTCGAAGAACTGCGCGAAGTAGGCGCCCAGCGCGGTCGGCACCAGGTCCAGGATGATCACCGTCGGGCCGACGACGAACACGAACAGCGCCAGCGCCCCGGCCAGCACCATGTTGGTGTTGGACAGCCACTGGATGCCCTTGGCGACGCCCGACACCGCGGACAGGATGAACGCCGCGGTCAGCACGACGATGATCGCGGCGAGCACGCCGGCCCCCGGCACACCGTCGACCCAGCCGACGGTCTGCATGCCGCCGCCGATCTGGAACGCGCCCAGACCCAGCGAGGCCGCGGAGCCGAACAGCGTCGCGAAGATCGCGAGGATGTCGATCGCCCTGCCGATCGCCCCGTCGGCGGCCTTCTGCCCGATCAGCGGGACGAACGCCTGGCTGATCAGCTGCCGCCGGCCCCGGCGGAAGGTGGAGTAGGCGATGGCGAGGCCGACGACGGCGTAGATCGCCCACGGGTGCAGCGTCCAGTGGAACAGCGACGTCGCCATCGCGACCTGCATCGCCTCGGTCGTCGCGGGCGCGGCGGACCCGGGCGGCGGGGAACGGAAGAAGGTCAGCGGCTCGGTGACCCCGAAGAACATCAGCCCGATGCCCATCCCGGCGGAGAACATCATCGCGATCCAGGAGACCGTGCGGAACTCGGGCTCCTCGTCGTCGGCGCCGAGCTTGATGCGCCCGAAGCGGCTGAAGGCCAGGAACAGCGCGAACGCGACGAAGGCGGTCGCGGCGAGGATGAAGCCCCAGCCGCCCCCGCGCATCAGGGCCTCGATCATCCCGGACGCGGTCGTACGCAGGTTCTCCGGCGCCGCGACCCCCCAGACGACGAACAGCAGGGCCAGCGCGGCGCCGATCCCGAAGACCGTCCAGTCCGTGCGGGGGCGCTCCGGGGGCGCTCCGGGGTCCTCGGTACACGACCGGGGATCGACTTGCGTCATGACGTCTCCACCTCTGTCCGGGTGCGGGGGAAGTGCGGTCCGTGCGCCGCTCCGTGGGTCGTGCGGTCCCGCGGCCGGGATCGCCGGCGCGACGGGTGCGGGGGCGGGTCCCTCCCGGCCGCGCAGGCGGCGCCGGAGGGGCGGCGGCCGGCCGGGACCGCGCCCGGCCTCACCTGCTCCCCATCAGATACTCGATTAATATATCTGTGCACGTTATGATGGCCCCGAAGCGGCGGTCAAGACCCCACCGGCCGCTCGGAGCCCGCCGACACCGGAGTCGCCACCGTGCCCCCAGCAGTTCCGTCGCCCCGCCCGGGACGACCGGCCCACACCCCGGGCCTGCACGAACACCACTGCCGCGACCCCTTGACACCGACCCGGGAGACGCGCTCCCATCGTGGTGCGCATTGAGCGACTCGTTGCTTGTTACGCAACAGTTTCCCGTGTTTCTCGTGAGTTTCCGCGGCCCCGATCGCCGCCGTCATCGCGTCGGAATCCCACTGCAGGAGGTGATCCGCTGTGCCGCAACGCTTCCACCGTGACCGCACGCCGGTCGCCTCCGGCGCCCGGCCGTCGCGTGAACCCCCGGTCCCGCGGCGCCGGCCTCCGTAGCACCCCGACGCCGTCGCACCGATCCCGAGCTCGGCCCGCCGGAGGCCCACCCGTCGACGGCTACCGGCCTCGCACCCCGCCCCGCAGCCGCACGCCCGACCGTCGCCCACGAGGAGTACCGCCATGACGACCGGTGAGTTGTCGACCCCCGCCACCGAGGGGCAGAGCCTCCCGGACAGCCTGCGAGAGACCCTCGCCGGCCACTACTACACCGACCCCGCGATCTTCCGGGCCGAGCAGGACAACATCTTCCACAAGACGTGGTTCTGCGCGGTGCTGGCCGCGGACCTGGACAAGCCCGGCGCGTTCGAGACCGTCCAGATCGGACGGGAGAGCGTGATCGTCACGCGGGCCAGGGACAACTCCGTGCGGGCCTACCTCAACGTCTGCCGGCACCGCGGCGCGCGGCTGTGCACGGAGGAGAAGGGCGAGGTCAAGCGCTCCTTCCAGTGTCCGTACCACGCCTGGACCTACGGCCTGGACGGCAAGCTCATCGCGGCGCCGAACCTCAGCTCGATGCCCGACGTCGACAAGGTCGAGTACGGCCTGCACACCGTGCACGTCCGCGAGTGGCTGGGCTACGTCTGGCTGAGCCTGGCCGAGGAGCCGCCCTCCTTCACCGAGACGGTGATCGGTGACGTCACCACCCGGCTCGGCTCGCCGGACGCGATCGTCGGCTACGACGTCGAGAACCTGAAGCTCGGCCGGCGCATCTCCTACGACGTCACGGCGAACTGGAAGCAGATCGTCGAGAACTTCATGGAGTGCTACCACTGCGCGACGATCCACCCCGAGCTCACCGAGGTGCTGCCCGAGTTCGCCGACGGCCTCGCCGCCCAGTACTTCGTCGGGCACGGCGCGGAGTTCGGCGAGGAGATCAAGGGGTTCACCGTCGACGGCTCGGAGGGGCTCACCCGCATCCCGGGCGTCGCGCAGGAGCAGGACCGCCGCTACTACGCCATCACCGTGCGACCGTCGGTGTTCATCAACCTGGTCCCCGACCACGTGGTGTTCCACCGCATGTTCCCGCTGACCGCCGAGCGGACCCTGGTCGTCTGCGACTGGCTCTACCTGCCCGAGGTCGTCGACTCCGGCGCCGACATCGACCGCTCGGTGGAGCTGTTCCACCGGGTCAACGTCCAGGACTTCGACGCCTGCGAGCGCTGTCAGCTCGCGATGGACTCGCGCTCCTACGAGAAGGGCGGCGTGCTCGTGCCCAGCGAGCACCACATCGGCGAGTTCCACGACTGGGTGCGCGACCGGGTGGGCTGATCCCCGCTCCGTCCCGCACCACCACGACCGCCCCGCCCGGCCCGCCGGCGCGGGGCGGTCGTGCGCCCCACTCCCCCTTCCCGCCCCCCGGCATCGGGCAGAAGTGCACGAACACCGTGGCACCCCACCACGACGCGTGGCACCCCACGCGTCGGGTGCCACGAGACGCGAGGTGTCGCCGGGCCGGGCAGCGGCAGGCGGGACACGACCGACAGAACGCGGAACGGCCCCGCCCCCGCGGTGCGGGGACGGGGCCGTGGAGGCCGGAGCGGCGTCACCGGAAGACGACCGTGCTGCCGCCGGTCAGCAGCACCCGTCGCTCGCAGTGCCAGCGGACCGCACGGGACAGGGCGAGCGCCTCGGCGTCGCGGCCGACCATCTGCAGGGCCTTCGGGTCGTAGGAGTGGTCGATCCGGATCACCTCCTGCTCGATGATCGGGCCCTCGTCCAGGTCCGGGGTGACGTAGTGGGCGGTGGCGCCGACCTGCTTGACGCCGCGCTCGTAGGCCTGGTGGTAGGGGCGGGCGCCCTTGAAACCGGGCAGGAACGAGTGGTGGATGTTGATCGCCCGGCCCTCGAGGGCCTTGCAGGTCTCGTCGGAGAGCACCTGCATGTAGCGGGCGAGCACCACCAGCTCGGCGTCGAACTCGTCGACGAGCGACAGCAGCCGCACCTCGGCCTCGGGCTTGGTCTCCGCGGTCACCGGGACGTGCACGAACGGCAGCCCCGCCGCCTCGGCCATCGGGCGCAGGTCGGAGTGGTTGGACACGACGGCGACGATGTCGGCGCCGAGGCTGCCGGCCCGCCAGCGGAAGATGAGGTCGTTGAGGCAGTGGCCGAGCTTGGAGACCATCACCAGGATCCGGGCGGGGACACCGTCGGTGAAGGTGAAGCTCATGCCGAACTCCGCCGCGACGGCCTCGAAGTCGCGACTGACGGCGTCGAGGTCCACGTCCTGCTCCGCGCCGACCTGGGTGCGCAGGTAGAGGCGGCCGCGCAGCGGGTCGTCGAACTGCTGGTACTCACCGATGTCGCAGCCGTGCTCGAACAGGAACGCGCTGACCGCCCGCACGATGCCGGTGCGGTTCGGGCAGTCCAGGGTCAGGATGAAGGAACGGGACACGGCGGCCTCTCCTCGGTCGGACGCGGTCCGCGGAGACCGCGGCACGCTGTAGATAGTGCATTGATATATCAGTCTCAGTCAAGAGGTGTGGGGCTGTCCGAGGACTGTTAATCACACATGTCGCGTTAACATGCGACGGTGACCGCACTTCCCGACGACGCCGAGCCGGAGTACACGTCCCTCGCCGACAAGGCGTACACGGTGATCCGGGATCGGCTGATCATGCTCGACATCCCGCCGATGACGGCCATCGACGACGTCGCCCTCGCGAAGTCCCTCGAGGTCGGTCGCACCCCCGTCCGGGAGGCGCTCAAGCGGCTCGAGATCGACCGGCTGGTCGTCTCCTACCCGCGCCGCGGGACGTTCGCGACCGGCGTCGACATCACCGACCTCGCCTACATCTCCGAGATCCGTGTGCAGCTCGAGCCGCTCGCCGCGCGCCGTGCCGCCGAGTACTCCGGCCCCGCGACCCGGGCCGACCTCGCCGAGCTCGCCGACACGATCGACCGGATCGACGTGCGCACACTGGACCGCGACGAGCTGATGCGCTGGGACCTGCACGTGCACCGGACGATCTACTCCGCGGCGGCCAACCCGCACCTCGAGGACACCCTGATCCGCTACGACAACCTGGCGACCCGGATCTTCTGCCTGTTCCTGGACCGGATGACCGACTTCGACCAGCACGTCGGCGAGCACTCGGGGCTGCTGCGGGCCATCGCGGGCCAGCAGGCCGACGAGGCGGCCGAACGGGCCCGCGCGCACGTCATCGGGTTCGAGAAGGCGGTCCGCCAGGTCGTCTGAGCGGGGCTCGGACGTGGGTGCGCGCCGAGCGGACGGTGTGCGCCAGCAGCAGCGCCGTGGTCACCGGACCGACACCACCGGGCACCGGCGTGAGCGCCCCCGGCCTCCGCGCGACGTCGACCGCGTCGACGTCGCCGACCAGGCTGCCGTCGGGCGCGGTGTTGGTACCGACGTCGACCACGACCGCGCCGTCGGCGACGTGCTCGGCGCGGATCAGCCCGATCCGCCCGACCGCGACGACCAGCACGTCCGCGGTGCGGGTGTGCTCGGCGAGGTCCTTGGTGTGGCGGTGGCAGATCCCGACCGTCGCGTCGCGCTGCAGCAGCAGCTGGGCGGTCGGCTTGCCGACGACCAGCGAGCGCCCGAC
Organism: Pseudonocardia sp. 2-7; assembly: GCF_056341085.1. Taxonomy (NCBI): domain Bacteria; kingdom Bacillati; phylum Actinomycetota; class Actinomycetes; order Pseudonocardiales; family Pseudonocardiaceae; genus Pseudonocardia; species Pseudonocardia sp. 2-7. The sequence goes on along the minus strand of NZ_CP094507.1, from coordinate 1,177,614 downwards.
GACGACCGCGCTGCGCCCGGCCAGCTCGACGCCGTGGTGGTCGAGCAGCTCGAGCACCGCGGCCGCGGTGGCCGGCGGGTAGGCGGGCAGGCCCGCGGCGAGCCGGCCCGCGGACAGCGGGTTGGCGCCGTCGACGTCCTTCTCCGGGACGATCGACGCGGCCAGCTCCTCGACCCGCGCTCCGTCGGGCAGCGGGGTCTGCAGGATGATGCCGTGCACGGTGTCGTCGCTGCTCAGGCGGGCCAGGGTGGCGCCGATGAGCTCGGGCGCGGCGTCCGGGCCGAGGTCGACGACCTCGCACTCGACGCCGACCCGGCGGGCGGCGCCGGACAGCGAGCGGACGTACCAGCCGGCGCCCTCGTCGGCGGTGGCGACGACGACGGCCAGCCGCGGTGCGACGCCGAGCAGGGTGAGCGCGGCGGCCTCGGCGTGCACGCCCCGGCGCAGCTCGCGGGCGCGCGCGGTGCCGTCGAGCACGACGTGGTCGGGGCGGGGGGGCGGCGGGGTGGGGGCCTGCGGGGTCATCGGCGGATCTGCTCCCGTACGTCGTCGGTCACCGTGTCGGCCCGGCGCAGCAGGTCGTCGACGCCGGTCAGTGCCGCGGACAGCTCGTCGCGCGCCGGCGGGTCGGTGAGGCCGCCAGGTTGATCTCGACGTCGAGCCGGGCGGTGCCGGCCGCGGCCCGGGCGGCGTCGGCCGCGGCTCCCCCGTCGCTGATCACGTGGGGGTTGCCGATCGGCCGCAGCCGCTCGGCGAGGTCGCCCACCTGCTCCGCGGCGCGGATGACCTGCGCCGGGATCCGTCCCGCCTCGACCAGTGCGGCGGCGATCGCCGCGGTGCGGGTCCGCCCCGCCTCCTCGGTGTCGCGCGGGAGCGTGTAGGCCGCGCCGAACGCGCGGGCGTCGTCCTCGGCGAGTCCGAGGCCGGTGATGCGCAGCGCGTCGGCCCGGTTGCGGATGTCGAGCACGGTGTCGGTGTGCCCGGCGTATCGCTCGCCGTTGGTGTGGCGGGCGACCATGCCGAGCAGGGCGGCGGCCTGCGCGAGGTGCTGGCCCGCCGTCGCGCCGCCGCCCGGGGCGGGGACGCGGGCGGCCAGGTCCCAGAGGAACCGGTCGAGGGTGTCGGAACGCATGGGGTCCTTCCGTGCGGCGGTGCGACGGGGGTGGCACGTCGGGGCCCGGGGCCCCGGGGGGGGTGGGCCGGCCCCGGGCCGTGCGGGTCAGCGCCGGATGCGGCTCATCTCCGGGTCGAACAGCGGCTCGGCCGCGACCGAGGCGCGGATCCGCCGGTCGAAGTACTGGATCTCGACCCCTCCCCCGACCGGCAGCCCGGCGGGCAGCCAGGCGTAGGCGACCGGGGTCCCCAGGGTGTAGGCGTACGCCGCGGAGGTGACGTAGCCGGCGGGCTCGCCGTCGACGAACACCGCCTCGTGGCCGAGGACGACGCTGCGGCCGTCGTCGATCGTGAGGCAGGTCAGCCTGCGGGTGACGGCGTCGGGGTCGATCTTCTCGACGGCTGCGCGGCCCACGAAGTCGCCCTTGGTGTGCGGGCGGACCGCGAAACCGAGACCGGCCTCGTACGGGTTGTGCTCGGTGGACATGTCCGCGCCCCAGGAGCGGTAGCCCTTCTCCAGCCGCAGGCTGTTGAACGCCGCGCGCCCGGCCGCGACGACGCCGAGCGGGCGCCCGGCCTCGTACAGCACGTCCCACAGCTTCCGGCCGTACTCGGCGCTGGTGTAGATCTCCCAGCCGAGCTCGCCGACGTAGGACAGCCGCATCGCCGTCACCGGGATGCCGGCGATGTGCGCGGACTTCGCGCGGAAGTACTTCAGCCCCTCGTGGGAGAAGTCGTCGCCCGACAGCGGCTGCACCAGGTCGCGGGCCAGCGGGCCCCAGACGCCGATGCAGCAGGTACCGCCGGTGATGTCGCGGACGACCACCGAGTGGTCGTCGGGCAGCGCACGCCGCAGATGGTCGAGGTCGAGGTGGGAGTTCGCGCCGACCTGGAACAGCTGCTCGCCCAGCCGGGCGACGGTGAGGTCGCTGCGGACGCCGCCGGCCTCGTCGAGCATGAGGGTGTAGGTGACGGCGCCGACGGACTTGTCCATCGTGCCGGTGGTCAGGCCCTCCAGGAACGCGCACGCACCCGGCCCGGACACCTCCAGGCGCTTCAGCGGGGTCATGTCGTACATCGCGACCGCGGTGCGGGTCCGCCACGCCTCGACCGCGACGACCGGCGAGTGGAACATCGCCGACCACGCGTCGCGGGACGGGGCACGCCACTCGGCGGGCAGGTCCTTCGCCAGCACCGCGTTGGCCTCGTACCAGTGCGGACGTTCCCAGGCGTGGGACTCCAGGAAGAACGCCCCGAGCTCGCGCTGGCGGTCCACGAACGGGCTGGTCCGCAGGTCGCGCGGGGACAGCTTCGGCTGCAGCGGGTGCAGCACGTCGTAGATCTCGATGAAGTTCTGCTGCGAGGTCTCGTCGACGTAGGCGTCGGTGGTCTCGACCTCGTCGAAGCGGTGCACGTCGCAGCCGTGCAGGTCGAGCTCGCTGCGGCCCTCGACGAGCAGCTGCGCAACCGAGCGGGCGACGCCGGAGGAGTGGGTGACCCACACGGCCTCGGCGATCCAGAAGCCGGCGACGTCGGCGGACTCGCCGATCAGCGGGCCGCCGTCGGGGGTGAAGGAGAAGACCCCGTTGAAGCCGTGCTCGATCGTGGAGCGCTGCAGACCGGGCAGCAGCTGCGTGCTCTGCTCCCACTGCAGCGCGAAGTCGTCGGAGGTGAAGGGCAGCATCGAGGGCTGGGTGCGCTCGCCTACCTCGCCGTCGCCGACCTCGGGCAGGTCGGAGATCGACACCGGCATCGGGCGGTGGGCGTAGGAGCCGATGCCGATGCAGTCGTTGTGCTCGCGGTAGTAGAGGTCGGCGTCCTGGTGGCGCAGGATCGGCAGCCGCGCCTCGATCAGCTCGTCGTTGCGGCCGACGAGCTGCTCGACCTGGGTGGTGCGGGCGTACTGGTGGGCCAGGGGCAGCAGCGGCACCCGCATCCCGACGAGCTTTCCGAGCTCGCGGCCCCAGAACCCGGCGCAGGACACGACGATGTCGGCGGGGACGGTCTCGCCGTCGGCGGTCTCGACGCCGGTGACCCGGCCGCCGGACTGCGCGATGCCGGTGACGCGCACCGAGCCGCGGAAGACCGCACCGCGGGACTCGGCACGCCGGGCCAGCGCGACGACCGCGCGGGCCGCCTTGGCCAGGCCGTCGGTGGGGGTGTGCAGGCCGCCGAGGACCTGGTCGGCGTCGAGCAGCGGGTGCAGCCGCGCGCACTCGGCGGCGTCCACGACCGACGCCGGGACCCCGCGGGAGACCGCCCAGCCCCGCTTGCGGTGCAGGTCGGCGAGCCGCTCCGGGGTGGTCGCGACCTCCAGGCCGCCGACCTGGTTGAAGCACCAGCCGCCGTCGACGTCCAGGCTCTTCAGCTTCTCGACGGTGTAGGTCGCGAACGCGGTCATGGTCTTCGACCCGGTGGTCTGGAAGACCAGGCCGGGGGCGTGCGAGGTGGAACCGCCGGTCAGCGGCAGCGGCCCCTGGTCCAGGACGGTGACGTCGGTCCAGCCGCGGGTGGTGAGCTCGTCGGCCAGGTTCGCCCCGACGATCCCGGCTCCGATGATGACGACACGGGGGGTCATGGTGGTCTCCTTCTGCGTGGTCGTCGGGCGGGTCAGCCGGCGAGGGCCGGCGACGCGGCGGGGTCGGCGGCGGGGTCGTCGCGGAACTCCTGGGCGGCGTCGAGCAGCCAGTCGGCGAGGTGGCCGGCGAACGAGCTGCGGACGTGCACGTCGAGGACCGCTCCCCCGTCGGCGTCGGCGGCGGCGTCACGGGCCAGGAGGAGCACCCCCGCCCCGCCGAGCAGCGTCTGGGCGCTGCGCCCGGCCGGGAACGAGCGCGGGTGCAGGTCCAGCGAGCAGCCGAAGGACAGCAGCTCGCGGGCCAGGCGCCCACCGATCCGCAGCACGACCCGCTGGGCGGAGGTGTCGACGGCGGCGCCGCCCGCCTCCCCGGCGACGAGCGCGCGCAGCGCCGCCTCGGAGACCGCGGCGTTCGCGGAGCGGCTGGTGACCAGCCACTCGTCGGGTCCGAGCCAGACGACCTCGCCGTCACCGGCGGCGACCCAGGTGTTCGCACCTGTCGGCAGCGCGGTGCCGAGCGCGGCGTCGACACCGGCGCGGGCCGGGCCCGCCGGGTCGAGACGCAGGGTCACCGACTGCGCGGTCGGCAGGACCTCGACCGAGAGGCCGCCGTCGGTGTCCCGGGCGAGCCCGGTCAGTGCCGTGGCGTGGGCGTCGAGCGGGTGCGTGGTGGCGAGCTCAGCCGTCACGGCGGGCTCCTTCCGGGTCGACGAGGACGGGTCCGGTGATCTCGACCGGGACCAGCGCCCCCTGGTGCGGGACGTGCACGACGTCGCCGATGCGGTCGCGCCCGCCCTCGAGCAGGGCCAGCGCGAACGGCCGCTCCAGCTCCGCGGACAGGTAGCTGGACGTGACGTGGCCGAGCATCGGGACCGGCGGCGGGGGCAGGGTGCCGTCGGGCGAGAACTCGACGATCTGCGCCCCCTCGGGCAGCCGGGTGCCGCGGTCGGTGGGGAGCAGCCCGACCAGGTGCCTGCGCATCGGGTCGGTGTTGGAGGCGCGGGCGAAGGAGCGCTTGCCGACGAAGTCGACCTTCTTCTTCGACACCGCCCAGCTCATCCCCAGGTCGTGCGGGGAGACGGTGCCGTCGGTGTCCTGCCCGATGATCGGGTAGCCCTTCTCGGCGCGCAGCACGTGCATCGTCTCGGTGCCGTAGGGGGTGATGCCGTACGGCTCGCCGGCCGCGACCAGCCGCTCCCACACGGCCAGGCCGTACCGGGAGTCGACGTTGACCTCGAACGCCAGCTCGCCGGAGAAGGAGATCCGGGCCAGCCGGACCGGCACCCCGTCGAGCTCGGTGTCGCGCCAGGTCATGAACTCGAACGCCGCGGCGGAGGCGTCGACACCGGGGAACACTGCGGAGATCACGTCGCGCGAGCGGGGCCCGACGACCGGGAACACCGCCCAGTGCTCGGTGACCGACGTGAGGTTCACCTTCAGGTGCGGGACCTCGGTCTGGCGCCAGTCCTCCAGGTGGCCGAGCACCGAGGCGGCGCCGCCGGTGGTCGTGGTGAGCAGGAACCGGTCCTCGGCGATGCGGAGCACGGTGCCGTCGTCGGTGACCATGCCGTCGTTGCCGCACATGACGCCGTAGCGGACGCGGCCGACCTTCAGGCTGCTCATCAGGTTCGTGTAGACGAGGTCGAGGAACGTGTCCGCGTCCGGGCCCTGGACGTCGATCTTGCCGAGCGTGGAGCCGTCCATGATCGCGACGTCGCGGCGGGCCGCGGCGCACTCGCGCAGCACCGCGGCATCCATGTCCTCACCGGCCCGCGGGAAGTGGCGGGGCCGCTTCCACTGGCCGACGTCCTCGAACACCGCGCCGTGTGCGACGTGCCACGGGTGCACCGCGGTGGTGCGGACCGGGTCGAACAGGTCCCCACGCTCGCGGCCGGCGAGCGCGGCGAACGACACCGGGGTGTAGGGCGGGCGGAACGTGGTGGTCCCGAGGTCGCCCGCCGGGCGGCCCAGCAGCTCCGAGGTGATCCCGGAGGCGATGGTGCCGGAGGTCTTGCCCTGGTCGTGGGCGGTGCCGATGGTGGTGTAGCGCTTCACGTGCTCCACCGAGCGGAGCCCGGCGCCGACGGCCCGCTCGATGTCGGCGACGGTCGCGTCCCGCTGGACGTCGACGAACTGGCGCGCGGAGTCGCCCGCGGTGCGCCACAGCACCAGGCCGGGGGTGCGCGCGGGCTCCGGGGCGCAGCTCGGGGCGTCGCCGCCCGCGCCCTCGGCCAGGCAGCCCGCCAGGTCGAGGATACCGTTCGCGGCGCCGATCACCTCGGTGCCCGCGATGTCGGCGCCCGGCCGGAAGGCTCCCAGACCGGAGTCGAAGACCAGCTGTCCGCGCACATGGCTGAACAGGTGCGCGGTGGGCGTCCAGCCACCGGAGACCAGCAGCAGGTCGCACGCCAGCACCTCGGTGCCGTCGCCGGTCGCGACGTGCGCGGCGGACACCCGGCCCGCGGCGTCGCCGTCGGAGCCGACGACGGTGGCGCCGGCCGTCACGGTCACCCCGGCCTCGGTGCACTCCCGCGCGCGCTCGGTGGGCGGCGTGGCGCGGGCGTCGACGAGGGTGACGCGCGCCCCGGCCCCGGCCAGGTCGGCGGCGGCGAGGTAGGCGGCGTCGTCGGTGGTGAACACGACGACCTCGCGTCCGGCGAGCACGCCGTAGCGGTGCAGGTACTCCCGCGCCGCGGACGCGAGCATGACACCCGGCCGGTCGTTGTCGGCGAACACCACGGGGCGCTCGATCGCGCCGGCCGCGACGGCGACCCGCCCGGCCCGGATCCGGTGCACCCGCTGGCGGGACCGGTGGGTGGGGGCGGCCGCGCCGAGGTGGTCGGTGCGCCGCTCCAGGGCCAGGACGAACCCGTCGTCGTAGTGGCCGAAGGCGGTGGTGCGCTGCAGCTGGCGCACCTCGGGGTTCTCCGCGAGCTCGGCGACGACGTCGGCGACCCAGCGGTGCGCGGCGCGCCCGTCGATCCGGTCGGTCGGGACGAGCGCGCCACCGGCCTCCGGACGGTCGTCGACGAGCACCACGCGGTCGCCGCGGCGGGCCGCGGTGCGTGCGGCGAGCAGCCCGGCCGGGCCGGCGCCGATCACCAGGGTGTCGCAGTGGGCGTGGCGACGGTCGTACCGCGCGGTGTCGGGCACCGTCGCGAGCCGGCCCTGCCCGTTCAGGCCGCGGGCGACCAGGCCCTCGTGGAGCTCGACGGTGGCGGCCTGCAGCATCGGCTCGGGGAACGGCTCCTCGACCTGCACGAGGCCGACCGGGTCCTCGGTCCAGGCCCCGCCGATACCGCGCGGGCGGCCGAGCTTGACCGAGCCGCCCAGCACGGTGACCCCGTTCGCGAGCAGCGCGGAGGCCAGCGTGTCACCCGGGTGGCCGGTGTAGGTGGTGCCGTCGAAGACGAAGGTCAGGGTGCGGGTCCGGTCCACGCGACCGAAACCGTCGACGCGGGTCATGCTCGGGCCCCCGGGATCTGCGGCCGGGCCCCGCCCATCGGGTAGACGGCGAGGAACCGGTAGGTGTGGGTGTCGCGGACGGCGTTGAACCAGCGGCGGCAGCCTGCGGAGTGGTTCCAGCGCTCGGCGAACGGGCCTTTCGGGTTGTCCCGGAAGAACACGTAGTGCGCCCACTGCTCGTCGTCGAGCTCGGCCGGCGCGGCCGGGTACTCGACGTGGGCCTGGCCGCCGTAGTGGAACTCGACCTCCTCGCGGGGGCCGCACCAGGGGCAGTCGATGAGTTGCACGGTGGCGGCTCCTGGGGTCAGTGGGCGACGCCGGCGGCGCCGTGCTCGTCGACGAGCGCGCCGGTGACGAACCGGTCGAGGGCGAACGGGGCGATGTGCGGGTGCAGCTCGTCGGTGGCGATGGTGTGGGCCAGGCACCAGCCCAGCCCGGGCGTCACCTTGAAGCCGCCGGTCCCCCACCCGGAGTTGACCAGCACGTTGGAGTACGGCGTGCGGCCCACGATCGGCGATGCGTCCGGGGTGACGTCGACGATGCCCGCCCAGCTGCGTAACAGGTGCGCCCGCGCGAACACCGGGAACAGCTCGACGGCGGCGGCCATCTGCCGCTCGATGATGTGGAAGGCGCCGCGCTGCCCGTAGCCGTTGTAGGAGTCGACGCCGGCGCCCATCACGAGCTCGCCCTTGTGCGCCTGGGAGACGTAGACGTGCACCGCGTTCGACATGACGATCGTCGGATGCACCGGCTCGAGCAGCTCGGACACCAGCGCCTGCAGTGGGTGCGACTGCAGCGGGGTGTCCACGCCGAGCCGGTCGAGCAGGGTCGAGGTGTGCCCGGCCGCGCAGAGCGCGACCTGCCCGCACGCGATGTCGCCGCGGCTGGTGCGGATCCCGGGGACCCGGGCGTTCCCGTCCTCGACCGAGCCCTCGGTGACGAAGTCCAGCACCTCGCAGTCCTGGATGAGGTCGACCCCGGCGGAGTCGGCGCGACGGGCGAAACCCCAGGCGACGTAGTCGTGCTTGGCGATGCCGGCCCGGGGCTGGTAGGTCGCGCCGAGCACCGGGTAGCGGATGTCGTGCGAGACGTTGACGATCGGACAGATCTTCGCGACGTCGTCGGGGCCGAGGTACTCGGCGTCGATCCCGTTGAGCCGGTTCGCCTCGACCCGGCGGACCGAGTCGCGCACGTCCTGCTCGGTGTGGGCGAGGTTCAGCACGCCGCGCTGGGAGAACAGGATCGGGTAGCCGAGGTCCTCCTCCAGCCCCTCCCACAGCTTCAGGGCGTGCTCGTAGACGAAGGCCGACTCGTCCAGGAGGTAGTTGGAGCGGATCAGCGTGGTGTTGCGGGCCATGTTGCCGCCGGCGAGCCACCCCTTCTCCAGCACCGCCACGTTGGTGATCCCGTGGTTCTTGACCAGGTAGTGGGCGGTGGCCAGACCGTGCCCGCCGCCGCCGACGATGACCACGTCGTAGGAGCGCTTCGGCTCGGGGTTGCGCCACAGGACGTCGGGGTGCTCGGGCAGGTGCGCCCCGGGAGGCGTGTTCCCGGTGCCGGTCTTCTCGGTGCTCATGCCGTCAGCTCCGGGTAGAGGGGGTGGCGGTCGGCGAGGACGGTGACGCGGGCGGCGAGCTCGTCGAGCTCGGCGTCGCCCGCGTCGGGGCGCAGGGCGCAGGCGATGATGTCGGCGACCTCGGTGAAGTCCTCGGCATCGAAGCCGCGGGCGGCCAGCGCGGGGGTCCCGATCCGGACCCCGGAGCTCACCGTCGGCGGGCGCGGGTCGAACGGGACGGCGTTGCGGTTGACGGTGATGCCGACCCGGTGCAGCCGGTCCTCGGCCTGCTTGCCGTCGAGCTCGGAGTCGCGCAGGTCGACCAGGACCAGGTGGACGTCGGTGCCGCCGGAGACCACGCCGACGCCGGGCTCGGTCGCCAGCCGCTCGGCGACGATCCGGGCGCCGGACAGGGTGCGCTGCTGCCGCTCGGCGAACGCGGGCTCACCGGCGAGCTTGAACGCGACGGCCTTGGCCGCGATCACGTGCTCCAGGGGGCCGCCCTGCTGGCCGGGGAAGACCTGCGAGTTGAGCTTCTTGGCGAGCTCGGCGCGGGCCAGGATGATGCCGCCGCGCGGGCCGCCGAGGGTCTTGTGGGTGGTGCTGGTGACGATGTCGGCGTACGGCACCGGCGACGGGTGCAGCCCGGCCGCGACGAGCCCCGCGAAGTGCGCCATGTCGACCATCAGGTACGCACCGACCGCGTCGGCGATCTGCCGGAACTCGGCGAAGTCGAGCTGCCGCGGGTAGGCCGACCAGCCGGCGATGATCAGCTTCGGGCGGCGCTCGTGGGCCAGGCGCTCCACCTCGGCCATGTCGACGCGGTGGTCCTCGGCGCGGACGTGGTAGGCCGCGACGTCGTAGAGCCGCCCGGAGAAGTTGAGCCGCATGCCGTGGGTGAGGTGCCCGCCGTGGGCCAGGTCGAGGCCCAGGATCGTGTCGCCCGGGTCGAGCAGCGCGGCCATGACGGCCGCGTTGGCCTGGGCGCCGGAGTGCGGCTGGACGTTCGCGTAGTCGGCGCCGAACAGCGCCGTCACGCGGTCGATGGCGAGCTGCTCGATGACGTCGACGTGCTCGCAGCCGCCGTAGTAGCGGCGGCCGGGGTAGCCCTCGGCGTACTTGTTGGTGAGCACCGAGCCCTGCGCCTGCATGACGGCCAGCGGGGCGAAGTTCTCGCTGGCGATCATCTCCAGGGTGCCGCGCTGGCGACCCAGCTCGGCGGCGACGGCCGCGTGCACCTCCGGGTCGGTCTCGGCGAGCGTCCCGTCGAGGACCCCCGTCGCACCGTTCGACGGACCCCGATCCACGGCGAACGTCGTCATGGGCACCTCCAGATATCTTCTCCAGAAGACTGATATATCAACTGTCTGCGGTTAGCCTCGCACGGCACTCTCGGCAGGTCAAGAGGCTGATCGTGGTGCGCGCGAACGGGTCCGGACACGCCTGCGGCGCAGGTCCTCGTGAGGACCTGCGCCACAGGTGACGTGCCGGGTCAGGCGAGCCGTTTCGCCAGCTCCCGGCGCATCCGCCCGAAGGGCCGGGGACGGTCGACGCCGAGCACGCCGACGGCCTCCCCCGCGGCGTCGAGGAACACGGCGAGGAACCCGCCGTCGACCTCGAGGTCCCCGTCGTCGATCCGGACCGAGCCGTCCGCGGCCCGGTGCCCGGCGAACTGGATGGTGTGCCCGTACTGGTCGGACCAGAAGTAGGGCACCGCGTGGTGGGCCGGCAGCGAGTGCTCGGTCCCGAGCAGCGCCGCGGCCGCGACGGCCGGCTGCTGCAGCGCGTTGGTCCAGTGCTCCAGGCGCAGCCGGGAGCCGGTGTAGGCGCGGTGGGTGCTGGCACAGTCCCCCACCGCGACGATCCCGGGCAGGGTCGTGCGGCCCGCGGCGTCGGTGACGACACCGTCGTCGAGCTCCAGACCGGAGCCGTCGAGCCACTCGACGTTCGGGATCGCACCGATCCCGACCACGACCACGTCGGCGGGCAGCGCGCGGCCGTCGGTGAGCTCGACCCCGGTGACCCGGGGCGATCCGACGAGCCGGGCCACGCCCGTGCCGAGGTGCAGCGGCACCCCGGCGGCGGTGTGCAGGCGGCCGCAGGCGGTGCCCATCTCGGGCCCGAGGGCCCGCTGCAACGGCACCGGGGCGGCCTCGACGATCGTGACGTCCAGACCGAGGCCGTGGGCGGTCGAGGCGACCTCGGCCCCGACGAACCCGGCGCCGATCACCACCAGCCGCCGGCCCGGGACGAGGTCGGCGCGCAGGGCGCGGGCGTCGTCGAGGGTGCGCAGGGTGTGCACCCCGCCGGGCAGCTCACCCGGCAGGTTCCGGGCGCGGGCGCCCGTGGCGAGCACGACGGCGTCCGCCGAGAGGGTCGAGCCGTCGTCGAGAGTGACGGTCCGGGTCGGGCCGTCGAGGGCGAGTGCGGTGCGGCCGAGGCGCCAGACCACGTCGAGCGCGGCGTCGTCGTCCTCGGTCAGGGCGATGGCGTCCTCGTCGGAGATCCCGGCGAGGAACTCCTTGGACAGCGGAGGGCGGTCGTAGGGGACGTGCTTCTCGTCGCCGACGACCGTGATCGTCCCGGTGAAGCCCTGGGCGCGCAGGGCTCGCGCCGTGGCGAGGCCGGCGAGCGAGGCGCCGACGACCGTGACGTCACGCATCAGGTGCCGGCCTGTACGCCCGGGCGGACGCCGGTCGCGGCACCGGAGGCGGGGACCGACTCGACGACGTGGACCACACCGTCGGCGATCACCACCTGGTGTGTGCGGACGGGGGTCTTCGCCGGCGGGCCGCTCGGCATCCCGGTCCGCAGGTCGAAGCAGGCCGCGTGCAGCGGGCACTCCACCGCACAGTCCTCGAGCCATCCGTCGGACAGCGAGGCGTCCTGGTGGGTACACGTGTCGTCGATGGCGTACAGATCGCCGTCGACGTTGAAGACGGCGATGGGCACCGCCCCCTGGACACGAACGGACTCCCCGACGGGGATGTCGGACAGCTCGCCCACGAAGATCATGCTTCCTCCACTGTTGCCTATCGCGAAACCCGCCATGCCATGCGCAACCGTATGGTGAGGCCGCAGGTCGCAGCCGTCAACGAGCGATTTTTCGACCGGCCCGGAGCGGGCAACGACGTCACGACGTGGAAATGTGAGCGGCTGTCCCCGGTGACCGAAAGGCCCGGGAAACCGGCACCGGCACACTCCGGGCCGCCCGTCGACGAAAGATATATCACTCGTGGACACGTGACACCATGGCCGCGAGAATGGTGGTGTGGCGATACTGCGACGCCACGTCGGCACGGCTGCCGCAGCGCGGCCGATCGATCCGAGGGGACCTTTCATGACCGACGGACCGCGCAGGCCCCGACGCCGCGGCCCGGTCGCGGTCGAGGAGGAGCGCACGGTCCGGCGGGCGGCCGCGGCGGCCTCGGTCGGCAACGTCGCCGAGTGGTACGACTTCGGCCTCTTCTCCTTCCTCTCCGCGGTGGTGCTGAACCGGGTCTTCTTCCCGGAGGCCGGCGAGTGGTCGCTGGTGCTGACCCTCGCCACGTTCGCGGCCGCCTTCGTCGTCCGGCCGCTCGGCGGGTTCGTGTTCGGGCCGCTCGGGGACCGCATCGGCCGCACCCGGGTGCTCGCCTTCACCGTCCTGCTGATGACCGTCGCGACGCTCGCGCTGGGCTTCGTGCCCTCCTACGAGACGGCCGGGATCGCCGCACCGCTGCTGGTCCTGCTGATCCGGATGCTGCAGGGCTTCTCCGCGGGCGGGGAGTACACCGGCGCACTGACCCTGGTCGCGGAGTACGCGCCCGACCGCCGTCGCGGGTTCTTCGGCAGCTGGCTGGAGTTCGGCACGATCACCGGCTACACCCTCGGCGCCGGTGTCTGCGGCGCGCTCGTCGCGGTGCTGCCCGAGGAGGACCTGCTCGCCTGGGGCTGGCGGATCCCGTTCCTGCTCGCCCTCCCCCTGGGGATAGCCGGCATCTACCTGCGGATGCGCCTGGAGGACACCCCGGCGTTCCGGCAGCTGATGGAGCGCTCGCCCGCACTCGCGACGATGCCCTACCGGCGGGCGATGCAGATCCTCCTCCGCCGCTACCGGGCACCGGCCCTGGTGACCGCGGCGCTGGTGGTCGCCTGGAACGTCACCAACTACGTCCTGACCAACTACATGCCCACCTACCTGACCGGGACGCTCCCCCGGCACGGCCAGCACGGCGCCTCGGGGGCCGCCACCGGCGCCATGCTCGTCGCGGTCATGCTGGGCATGCTCTGCGTGATCACCGCGGTGGGCAGGCTCAGCGACCGGGTCGGCCGCAAGCCGGTCCTGATGGTCACGAGCCTGACCCTGGTGGGGGTCGGGCTGCCCGCGGTCTGGCTGATGCGCGACGGCATGATCGGCCAGTTCGTGGGCCTGCTGCTGATGGCCTCGGTGCTGGTCGGCTTCGCCGCGGTGCTGCCGTCGACACTCCCCGCGCAGTTCCCGACGATGGTCCGCTACGGCGGCCTGGGCGTGGTGTTCAACCTGTCGGTGTCGCTGTTCGCGGGCACCGCGCCGACGCTGATCGAGACCGCCGTGACCGCCACCGGCAACCTCGACTGGCCGGGGTACGTCCTCGTCGCCGCCGGCCTCGTCGGCGTGGTCGGCGTGGTGTTCCTGCCCGAGACCGCGGGCCGCCCGCTGGCCGGGGCCGCCCCGCTGACCTCCAGCGCGGACCTGCCCGCGCCGCCGATGTCGCCCGAGGGCGTGCCGCTCGAGCAGCCCTACGACCACACGCACTGACCCGCCGCGGATCGACCGCCGTACCCCTCTTGGCATAGTTGATATATCAGTCTAACATCGTCGACATGACCAGAGCCCGACGTGGATCGGAGCGGCCGTGAGCATCTCCGTGTTCGACATGTTCACGGTCGGGATCGGACCCTCGAGCTCGCACACCGTGGGCCCGATGCGGGCCGCGGCCCGGTTCGTCGCGCGGCTCGCCGCGTCGGGCGAGCTGCCCCGCACCTCGTCCGTGCGGGTCGAGCTGTTCGGCTCCCTCGGCGCGACGGGGCACGGCCACGGCAGCGTGAAGGCCGTCGTGCTCGGGCTCGCCGGGCACGAGCCGCACCTCGTCGACCCGGTCGCGGCCGACCCGATGGTCGCCGACGTCCGCGCGGAGGGGCGGATCCGCCTCGGCGGGATCCACGAGATCACCTTCGTCCCCGACGACGACGTGGTCCTGCACCGCACCCGCCGGCTCGACTTCCACTCCAACGGCATGCTGCTGCAGGCCTTCGACGCCGACGGCGCCGTCCTGGACAAGCGCGAGTACTACTCGGTGGGCGGCGGCTTCGTGCTCGACTCCGACGAGGCGGGCCGCCCCGTCCTGGTGGAGGACGCGACCCCGGTCGCCCACCCCTTCACCACCGGCGACGAGCTGCTCGGGCTCACCCGCGCCCACGGGCTGTCGATCTCCGACATCATGCTGGCCAACGAGCTGTCCCGGCGCACCGAGGACGTGGTGCGCAGCGAGCTGCTGCACATCTGGTCGGTGATGCGGGAGTGCGTCGAGCGCGGCGCCCGCACCGGCGGCACGCTGCCCGGCGGACTGAAGGTCCGGCGCCGGGCGATGGCGCTGCGCGAGCGGCTGGAGGCCGCGACCGGCGAGCCGGACGCGCTGCACGCGATGGAGTGGGTGACGCTCTACGCCCTCGCCGTCAACGAGGAGAACGCGGCGGGTGGACGCGTCGTCACCGCCCCCACCAACGGCGCCGCCGGGATCGTCCCGGCCGTGCTGCACTACGCCGAGCGCTTCCTGCCCGGCTTCGACGACGACTCCGTCGTCCGGTTCCTGCTCACCGCGGGCGCGGTCGGGCTGCTGTTCAAGGAGAACGCCTCGATCTCCGGCGCCGAGGTCGGCTGCCAGGGCGAGGTCGGGTCGGCCTGCGCGATGGCGGCCGCCGGGCTCGCCGAGATCATGGGCGCCACCCCGGAGCAGGTCGAGAACGCCGCCGAGATCGGCATCGAGCACAATCTCGGGCTGACCTGCGACCCGGTCGGCGGGCTCGTGCAGATCCCGTGCATCGAGCGCAACGCGGTCGCCTCGATCAAGGCCATCACCGCGGCGCGGATGTCGGCGCACGGCGACGGGGTGCACCACGTCTCGCTGGACAAGGCCATCACGACGATGCGGGAGACGGGCGCGGACATGAAGGACAAGTACAAGGAGACCGCCCGTGGTGGTCTCGCGCTGAACATCGTCGAGTGCTGAGCCGTGTTCTCCGGACAGGACGAGCTGGAGCGGTTCCTGCTGTCGCGCCCGGCCACCGGGCGCCGCAACGGCGCCGCGCCCGACGCGCCCCGTGAGCGCACCCGCGAGGTGCTGGCCGGGCTGGGTGACCCGCAGGAGGCCGTGCGGACCGTGCACGTCGCGGGGACGGCGGGCAAGGGGTCGGTGTGCGCGTTCGTCGCGTCGCTGCTGACCCGGCACGGGTTCCGGGTCGGCGTGCAGGCCTCGCCGCACGTCTACGGCATCCGCGAGCGGTTCCGCATCGGTGACCTCCCGGTCCGCGCGGACGTGCTCGACGACCGGCTCGCCGCCGTCGCGCGTTCGGTGGCCGCAGTCGAGGCGCGCCGGGGCGAGCGCTGCTCGTTCTTCGAGGTCGTGACCGCACTCGGGTTCGCCGCCGTCGCCGGACGGGCCGACTACGCCGTCGTCGAGACCGGTATCGGGGGCAGGCTGGACCCGACGAACGTCGTCGCCCGACCGGACAAGCTGGCCGTGCTGACCGCGATCGGCCTGGACCACGTCGACATGCTCGGCAGCACGCTCGGCGAGATCGCGACGCAGAAGGCCGGGATCCTGCCGGTCGGCGGCCGCGCGGTGCTGGCCCGTGGCGGCCCCGAGAGCGACGCCGCGGTGGCCCGGGAGGCGGTGCGCCGCGACACCCTGGTCGACGTCGTGGACGTCGCCGCCGCGGCCGCGCTGGCCCGGACCGGTCCGGCGGGCACCACGGTGGACCTGGCCGGGTGGTCGGACGTGCCGCTGGGACTGCACGGCAGGCACCAGGCCGGGAACGCAGTGCTGGCGCTGCATGCGGTGTCGGTGCTCGCCCGGCGCGACGGCTGGCGGCTCGACCCGCTCGCCGTCCGTCAGGGGCTGGCGCTGACCTCGCTGCCGGGGCGGTTCGAGCGGCGGACCGTCGCGGGCACCCCGGTGGTCCTCGACGGCGCGCACGACGCACTGAAGCTGTCCGCGCTGGCCACCACGGTGGCCGAGACCCACCCGGGACGCCCGGTGACCTGGGTGCTGGCGCTGGCCCGGGACAAGGACCTGGGCGAGGCCGTCCGGGCGGTCGCCGGGGCCGGGGCGCGGGTCGTCGCGACCGGGCTGCCGGGCGGGGAGCACGCGTCGCGGCACTGGAGCCCGTCCGAGATCGCCGCGGTCGCGGGGGCGGCCGGGGTGCCGGCCGTCGCCGTCGCGGACCCGGCCGACGCCGTCGACCACGCTCTGACGACCGGCGGGGGCAACCCCGTCGTGGTGACCGGGTCGTTCCGGCTGCCCGGCGCGGTCGCGTCGCGGCCGGACCGCCCGGCCGTTCCCGAGGGACAGCCCGCATGACGATCACCGAGGACGTGTTCGTGGACTTCGACAGCCCGCGGTCGCTGGCCGACCGGGCCTACGTGGCCATCCGGGACCAGCTGATCATGCTGGAGATCCCGCCGCTGGCCCCGATCGACGACGAGGCGCTGTCGACCCGGCTCGGCCTGGGCCGCACCCCGGTGCGCGAGGCGCTCAAGCGGCTGGAGACCGAGCGCCTGGTCGTGTCCTACCCGCGGCGGGGGACGTTCGCGACCGCCGTCGACATCTCCGACCTGCGCGACGTGTGCGAGGTCCGGACCGTGCTGGAACCGACCGCCGCACGGCGGGCCGCCGTCGTCGCCCCGCGGTGGCGGCGTGACGAGCTGCGTGAGCTGGCCGTGCGGGTGGGGTCGCTGGAGGCGCCGCGGATGGGCCGGATCGAGCTCATGCGGTGGGACGTGACGGTGCACCGGTCGGTGTACCGGGCCGCCGGGAACCCGTACCTGGAGGACACGCTCACCCGCTACTACCACCTGGCCACGCGGATCCACTGCCTGTTCCTGGACCGCATGGACCAGGTCGGCCACCACGTGCACGAGCACGCGGCGCTGCTGACCGCGATCGCCGACGGCGACGCCGACCGCGCCGAGGCCGTCAGCCGCGACCACGTCGTCGGCTTCGAGACCGCCGTCCGCGCGGTCCTCTGAATCGGGCCCTCCGCCGCCGAGATGCAGCTCAGCGGGGTGTGGAGATCCACAACTCCCGCTGAGCCGCATCTCGGTGCACGTGCGGGGTCAGTCCCGGAAGCGGAACGGGGCGAGCTTCTCCGCGAGGAGGACCGGGTCGCCGTCCTCACCCGGGGCGTGGTGGAAGCCCTCGGCCTCGGCCAGGCCGATGAGCTCGCGGTCGTGGAACAGGCCGCAGACGTAGCGGACGGTGTCCTCGCCGATCTCGGTGACCGCGACGCGCATCTGGTAGATGCCCGGGTAGTGCACCTCGGAGAGGTACTGGACCGACAGCGTCGACGGGGAGAGCCCGTCGAGCGGGCCGCCCGCGGGGTAGCCCAGCACGTCGGAGTGCAGCTCGGCGAGGCCGTCGAGGTACCAGGAGGCCAGCGCGACGTTGTTCACGTGCCGGTTGGTGTCCAGGTCGGTGAAGCGGGTGCGGACGTCCCAGCGGAACGGGTAGTTCTCGCGGACGGCGCGGGCGTCGCCGCGCTCGGGACGGACCGGGGCGGGGGCCTCGATGCGCAGGGTGGTCAGCGCGCCGCGGACCTCGTCGGTCAGCGGGGTCGGGGCGTCGCCGTCGGTGTGCACCGAGGTCGACTCGCCGGTGGCGACGCACTCGTCGCCGGCGAAGACCGCGTACCGGTAGGAGAACGACGTGGTGCCGATGTGGCTGACGCCGACGCCGATCCGGTAGGAGCCGGCGACCCGCAGCGGGGCCAGCACGTCGACCCGGATGGCGGCGAGCAGCAGCCGCACGCGGGACTGCAGGCGGGCGACCAGGTCGGCGCCGAAGGTGTCGCGCTCGACGGCGACGCGGGCGTCCTCGAACCAGCGCACGAGGGCGTCGCGGCCGATCCGGCGGCTCGGGTCGAGGTCGGCGTAGCGGGCCTCGTGCTCGATCAGCACCGGGAACATCCCCGGCTCGGGCACGGTCGGCGTCGTGATGGTTGCTGTCACCCCCCCATCGTGACGCTGTGTCGCCGCTCACCGGCAACCGGCCGTCCGATATCACACCCGGTGAGCGGCCCGGGTACGCCGGGTGCGCGGTCCCGGGTGCCGGGCGGCACGGTCACGGCCGGACCTGTCGGGGGCGCTCGGTAACCTGCCGGACGTGCCTCCCCCCTCGACGGCCCCCGTGCGGACCCAGGACCTGCCCGGTGTGCACGAGCTGCTCGAGGTGGCAGTCACCTCGGTCGGCGGCGCACGCCGCGAGGGCCAGGACCGGATGGCCGACGCGGTGCGCCGCTCGCTGTCGTCCGGAGAGCACCTGGCCGTGCAGGCGGGCACCGGCACCGGGAAGTCGCTGGCCTACCTCGTGCCCGCGATCCGGCACGCGATCGCCCGCGACACCACGGTCGTCGTCTCGACGGCGACGATCGCGCTCCAGCGCCAGCTCGTGGACCGGGACCTGCCGCGCGTCGCGAAGAGCCTGAAGAAGGTGCTGGGCCGCGAGCCCACCTTCGCCATCCTCAAGGGGCGGCGGAACTACCTGTGCATGAACAAGCTCCACGGCGACATGGACGACGATCCGGGCGACGAGCAACTGTTCGACGCGTTCGCCATCTCGGCGCTCGGGCGGCAGGTGAAGCGGCTGCACGAGTGGTCGTCGGACACCGGGACCGGGGACCGCGACGAGCTGGTCCCCGGCGTCCCGGACTCCGCGTGGCGGCAGGTGTCGGTGACCGCGCGGGAGTGCCTCGGCGCGAGCCGCTGCCCGGTCGGCGAGGACTGCTTCGCCGAGAAGGCGAAGGCCGAGGCGGGGCGGGCCGACATCGTCGTCACCAACCACGCCCTTCTCGCGATCGACGCGATGGGTGAGGCTCAGGTGCTCCCCGAGCACGACGTGGTGATCGTCGACGAGGCGCACGAGCTCGTCGACCGGGTCACCGGCGCGGCCACCGCCGAACTGACCGCGGGCACCGTCGCGACCGCGGCCCGGCGCTGCGGAAAGCTCGTCGACCAGGACACCGCGGACCGGCTCGCGGAGGCCGGTGAGGGTCTCGCCGCGGTGCTGGAGGACATGCCCCCCGGGCGCTGGGAGTCGCTGACCACCGCCGCCGCGGGCGCACTGAACGCGATCCTGTCGGCCGGGGCGGGCTGCCGGCAGTCGATGGGCGCGAACAAGCGCAGCGACGACGCCGACCCCGAGGGCGCCGCAGCGCGCAAGCTCGCCCAGGCCGTGCTCGACGAGGTCGTCGACACCGCCGCGCGGCTGCTGGAGACGTTCTCCGAGACCGACGCGGCCACGCGCCGCGACGTCGTCTGGCTGGGTGAGCAGGGGCCCGACGGCTCCCGCCACAAGGTGCTGCGGGTCGCGCCGCTGTCGGTGGGCGGGCTGCTGCGCGAGCGGCTGTTCAACACCCGCACCACCGTGCTGACCTCGGCGACCCTGGCCCTGGGCGGGTCGTTCGACGCGCTGGCCCGGCAGTGGGGCCTGCCCGCGTCGCAGCCCAGGGAGGCCGGGTCCACCCCGCCGTCGCGCGTCGAGGAGGGGCACGGCCCGGTCCAGGACCCGGAGGCGCCGCGCTGGCAGGGCCTCGACGTCGGGTCCCCGTTCGCGCACGCCAAGTCCGGGATCCTCTACCTCGCCCGGCGGCTGCCCAGCCCCGGCCGCGACGGCCTCGCGCCGGAGACCCTCGACGAGATCGAGGGACTCGTCCGCGCCGCCGGGGGCCGCACGCTGGGTCTGTTCTCCTCGACCCGCGCGGCGAAGCAGGCCACCGAGGCGCTGCGCGGCAAGCTCGACACCCCCCTGCTGTGCCAGGGCGACGACTCCACGATGCTGCTGGTGAAGCGGTTCGCCGAGGACCCGGAGACCTCGCTGTTCGGCACGCTGTCGCTGTGGCAGGGCGTCGACGTGCCCGGCCCGTCGCTGTCCTGCGTGATCATCGACCGGATCCCGTTCCCGCGCCCGGACGACCCGCTGATCGCGGCCCGGCAGAAGGCCACCGACGCGCGCGGCGGGAACGGCTTCCTGTCGGTGTCGGCGACGCACGCGGCGCTCCTGCTCGCCCAGGGCGCCGGACGGCTGCTGCGCGCCACCGACGACCGCGGCGTCGTCGCGATCCTGGACCCGCGGATCGCGACCGCGCGGTACGGCGGCTTCCTGCGGGCGAGCCTGCCCCCGTTCTGGGAGACCACCGACCGGGAGAAGGTGCACGGCGCACTGCGCCGGCTGCGCGAGTCCTCGTGACCGGCTCCACACGGCGGACGGGCCCCGACCCGATATAGGTTGTGTGCAACCAATCGAGTCCGGAGGCGCACCCGTGGCGAACTACACGACCGAGGCCACCTCGACCGGCGGCGGCCGCGACGGCCACGTCCGAAGCGACGACGGCTTCATCGACCAGGACCTGACGATGCCGCCGGAGCTGGGCGGCCCCGGGGGCGCCACCAACCCCGAGCAGCTGTTCGCCGCGGCCTACGCGGCCTGCTTCCACGGCGCGCTGAGGCTGGCCGCCCGCACGGCGAAGATCACCGTCCCCGACGACACGCAGGTCACCGCCACCATCCAGCTGGCGCCCGACGATGTGAGCTTCCACGTGGCCGCCGACATCACCGCGCACCTGCCGGGCCTGGACCAGGCGGCCGCGGACGAGCTCGTCGAGGCCGCCCACCAGGTGTGCCCGTACTCCAAGGCCACCCGCGGCAACGTCGAGGTCACCCTCACCGCGACCGTCTGACCGCGGGGCCCGGGTGCTCACGGTGCCGGGGGGATCTCCGGCGCCGGGATCTCGAAGGCGTTCAGCAGCGCCGACACCGACAGGTACATGCCGGTGAGGTGCACGGTGTCGAGCACCCCGTCGCGGCCGAGTGCGGCCTCGGCCGCGGCGTAGGTGTCGTCGGAGACCCGGTGGGTGCGGACCAGCTCGTCGACGAACCGGTGCACGACGAGCTCGTCGCCGGTCAGCACGTCGGCGGCGGTTCCGTCGTGCAGCGCCCGCACCGCGTCCTCGGCCAGCCCCACCGACCGGGCGACGGCGGTGTGCGCGTACAGCTCGTACGCCGCGCCCCAGGCCGCGCCGACGGTGAGGATCACGACCTCGCGCACGGTGGCCGACAGCGACGAGTCCCGCTGGTCGGTGCCGACCCAGCGGTTGAACGCCTTCCCGGGGCCGGGCCGCAGCACGAAGGCGTTGAACGGGCCGATGAGGCCGCCGTCGTCGTCGGTGGCGGCGAAGCCGGACTCCTCGGCCCACCGGACCGAGCCGGAGTGGAGCCGCTCGGCGGCGGCGCGCTGCTCGTCGTCGAGGACGAGGGTCTCGTTGCGGGGCAGCCGGCCGCCCCAGTCGCGGGCACCGGCGGAGGGGTGTGTGGTCACACCTGGTGGATCACCGCCCGGCGGTCCCGGCAAACGCGGCCCGGGCCACCGCGAGGCAGGTCATGGTCCCCGGATCGACCTCGGTGAAGCCCGCGTCGCGCACCCCGACCACGCCGTCGGTGCCGTCGTCGGCGGCCGGGCACAGCCGGGCCCAGGCGGCCCGGTCCGCGGTCCGCACCGCGCACACCGGTGCCGCACCGACCGGCCAGCCGAGGGCCGCACCGAGCAGCATCGTGGCGTGCCCGACCTGCGCGGCGGCCTTGCCGACCGTCATCTCCGCGTACGGGGACAGCAGCACCAGCGGGGCACCGGGATCGGGCGGGCCCGGCTCGTCGACCGGCAGCTCGGTACCCCCGATCTGCAGCCGCGACACCGCCTTCGGTGCCTCGTCGACCGGTCCGGGCACCAGCGCGCGGGCCTCGGCGTCGCCGATCCGCACCGTCACGCCGGGCAGCTCCTGGACCGCACGCCAGTGCGCGCCGCGCGCCCGGCGGGCGATCTTGCGGATGCGCCCGTCCACCCAGGGGGCGACGGCGTCGGACCACTCGCCGCCGGGCTGGGCCCGCGGGTCGGTGCAGACGGCGACCGCGGCCGTCGCGGCGGCCTCCAGCAGCGCGGTGCGTCCGGGGAGCGGGTCGCGCTCCATCCGCAGCACGACCGGCATAGCCCGGACGACGCCGTCGGCCTCCGGCGCGATGTCGCGCTCCCGCGCCCCGGACCCGTAGCGGCCCGCGAGCAGATCCAGGATCGGTGCGGGACCGGTCACGCCAGCGGGACCCGGCGGAGCACACCCTCGGCGGCGTCGGCGGCCTCGACCTCGGTGCGGGTGATGCCCAGGACGAACAGCACGACGTCGAGGTAGGGCACCGACACCGAGGTGTCGGCGATCTCGCGCAGCGCCTGCTTGGCGTTGAACGCCACCCCGAGCCCGGCGGTGGAGAGCATGTCGATGTCGTTCGCGCCGTCGCCGACCGCGACGGTCTGGTCGAGCGGGATGTCGTGGGACTCGGCGAACCGGCGCAGCGCGACAGCCTTCCCGGCCCGGTCGACGACCTCGCCGACGACCCGCCCGGTCAGCGTCCCCCCGGAGATCTCCAGCTCGTTCGCGGCCACGAAGTCCAGCTTGAGCTCGCGGGCGAGACCGGCGATGACCTGGGTGAACCCACCCGAGACGACGCCGCAGCGGTAGCCGAGCCTGCGCAGCGTGCGGATCGTGGTGCGGGCGCCGGGGGTCAGCTCGATCCCGGCGGCCACCTCGTCGACGACGGAGGCGGGCAGCCCCTCCAGCGCGGCGACGCGGCGGGTCAGCGACTCGGTGAAGTCGAGCCGGCCCGCCATGGCCTCCTCGGTGACCCGCCGGACCTCGGCCTCGACGTCGGCCCCGGCGCGGGCGGCCAGCATCTCGATGACCTCGCCCTGGATCAGGGTGGAGTCGACGTCGAACACGATGAGCCGCTTGCTGCGCCGGGCCAGCCCGGCCCGTGTCACCGCGACGTCGACGCCCGCCTGCCGGGCCACCCGGACCAGCCGCCTGCGCAGCGTGCCGGGCGGGTAGTCGTCGGCGTCGCCCTCGGGGACCGGGGAGACGAGCAGCTCCAGCCCCGTCACCGGGTAGTCGGCGACCCGGCGGATGGAGTCGATGTTGGCGCCGACCGCGGCGAGTTCCGCGGCGATCGCGCCGAACGCGCGGGCCGTGATCGGCCTGCCCAGGACCGTGACGACGTGCGTCGACGGCGTCCGGGCGGCCTGACGGCCGTCACGCTGGATCTCGATGTGCACGGTCATGGCGATGGAGTCCATCGCCGCGCCCACCGTCTCCTGCAGGTCCTCCGGATCCCCTGCCGGCACGACGAGCGCGCCCAGGGTGAGCCGGCCGTTCACCACGACCTGTTCCAGGTCGAGCAGCTCGACGCCGGCCGTGGTGAGCGCGGTGAACAGCACGGAGCTGACACCGGGCCGGTCCGGCCCGGTCACCGTGACGAGCACGGTGGGCCGGGCCGGACCAGGAGGGACGGGGTGAGCCGCCGACACCTCAGGTCGACTTGGGGTCGTCGTCCGGCATGGACTCCTTGCCGACCTGCTGCGCGAGGACCTCGGTCGGGTGCGCCCGGTTGCCGACGTGCGCCTCGGCGCGCGCCTTCTCGACCAGGTGCGGGTAGTGCAGGTCGAACGCCGGGCGCTCGGAGCGGATCCGGGGCAGCTCGGTGAAGTTGTGCCGCGGCGGCGGGGACGAGGTGGCCCACTCCAGCGAGTTGCCGAAGCCCCACGGGTCGTCGACGGTGCAGACCCGGCCGAACCGGTAGCTCTTGAACACGTTGTAGAAGAACGGCAGCGTCGAGGCACCGAGGATGAACGCGCCGATCGAGGAGATCGTGTTCAGCGTGGTGAAGCCGTCCGAGGGCAGGTAGTCCGCGTAGCGACGCGGGTAGCCCTCGTTGCCCAGCCAGTGCTGCACCAGGAAGGTCAGGTGGAACCCGAGGAAGGTCAGCCAGAAGTGGATCTTGCCGAGCTTCTCGTCGAGGAAGCGGCCGGTCATCTTCGGGAACCAGAAGTAGATCCCGCCGAAGGTCGCGAACACGATCGTGCCGTAAAGCACGTAGTGGAAGTGCGCGACGACGAAGTAGGTGTCCGACACGTGGAAGTCCACCGGCGGCATCGCGAGCAGGATGCCGGTCAGGCCGCCGAAGAGGAACGTGACGAGGAAGCCGACCGAGAACAGCATCGGCGTCTCGTAGGTGATCTTGCCCTTCCACAGGGTGCCGATCCAGTTGACGAACTTGACGCCCGTCGGGATGGCGATGAGGAACGTGGTGAAGGCGAAGAACGAGAGCATGATCGCGCCGGTGGCGTACATGTGGTGCGCCCACACCGCGACCGACAGCGCCGCGATGGCGATGGTCGCGAAGACCAGGCCCTTGTAGCCGAAGATCGGCTTGCGGGCGAACACCGGGAAGATCTCGGACACGATGCCGAAGAACGGCAGCGCCACGATGTAGACCTCGGGGTGGCCGAAGAACCAGAACAGGTGCTGCCAGAGCACCACGCCACCGTTGGCGGGGTTGAAGATCTGGGCGCCGAGGTGGCGGTCCGCGGCCAGCGCGAGCAGCGCGGCGGTCAGGATCGGGAACGCGATCAGGATCAGCAGCGCGGTGATGAAGATGTTCCAGGTGAAGATCGGCATCCGGAACATCGTCATGCCGGGCGCGCGCATGCAGACGATGGTCGTCACGAAGTTGACGCCACCCAGGATCGTGCCCAGGCCGGAGACGACCAGCCCCATGATCCAGAGGTCACCGCCCGGCCCCGGCGAACGCACCGCGTCCGACAGCGGGGTGTAGGCGAACCAGCCGAAGTCGGCGGCACCACCGGGGGTCAGGAAGCCGGAGACGACGATGAGGCCGCCGAACAGGTACAGCCAGTACGAGAACGAGTTGAGCCGCGGGAACGCGACGTCGGGGGCACCGATCTGCAGCGGCACGATGTAGTTCGCGAAACCGAAGACGATCGGCGTCGCGAACAGCAGCAGCATGATCGTGCCGTGCATGGTGAACAGCTGATTGTACTGCTCGGTCGACAGGAACTGGAGCTCCGGCCGCGCGAGCTCGGCGCGGATCAGCAGCGCCATGACCCCGCCGACGGCGAAGAAGCCGAACGACGTCGTCAGATAGAGGATCGCGATGTCCTTCGGGTCCGTCGTCCTCAACATCTTGAGGAACGTGGATCCCTTGCCCTCACGCCGCGCCGGATACGGGCGCGTCGAGATCGGCTTGGGCTCGACGGCTGTCACCTGGGCCTCCATGCACTTGCCTGACCTGAGCACGTCCTCGCGGACGGGCAGACTCTACTTCCCGACCGGCGAGCGGCGCCCGTCCGGTCCGGGAGATCCACTCCGTGGGTCCCGGCCCGTCGCACGGCGCGCGCCGATTGTGCTCTACGGAGAGTAGAACCGACAGCCCCCGACCGCGCACTCAGGGCGCCCTTCACCCGGATCAACAGGTCGCCGGCGGTGTGCGACGGTGGAGATGTGGTGGTTCCGACACCCCCGCCGGGGACCCGTCGCCGGGAGCCCGGCTGGGACGTACTGCGCAGCACCTTCGTGCTGCTGGTCGTGCTCTACCACGCCACGCACCTCGGCCCGGTGCTCCACCCGGAGCTGGCGCCGCGCAGCGTCTCCTTCGACCACCAGGTCGGGGCGAGCCTGCTGCTGGTCGTCTCGGCCTACTTCGCCTGCGCGACGCTCGGCCGCCACTCCCCCGGGCGCTACTGGTGGGGGCGGGTCGCGCGGCTGCTGCCGGCGTTCGTCGTCGCGGTGCCGCTGGCCTGGGTGGCCCTGCGCTTCGTGTCCCCGCTGGACTGGGCGTCGCCGCCGGCACGGGAGATGGTCGTCAACTGGCTGATGCTGGGGAACTGGGACACCGAGCGCTACCCGTGGCTCGACCCGGCGTTCTGGACGTTGCCGCTGCAGCTGATGGCGTTCACCGCCGCCGCGGTGCTGAGCGTGACGCGCTGGGGGTACGGGCCGCGGCTGCGGGTGCTGCTGTGGGCGATGGTGGTCGTCCCGCTGCTGCTGTGGCCGCTGCGGGCGCGGCCGGGCGACGTCGCCGACCCGCCGTGGTGGTACCGGACCGTCGTCGACGGGCTGGGGTTCCACCGGTTGCACCTGTTCGTGGCCGGGATCGCGGTGTGGCTGTGGTCGACCCGGCGGATGCGCACCCCGCACGCGATCGCCCTGCTCGCGGTGTGCGGCCTGGCCCAGTTCGTGCACGGCCTCGAGCCGGGGCCCGACGGCGTCGTGCGGATCGACCTCGACCACCTCGACGCGGTCGCCGCCGCGCTGGTCTGCGCCGGGATCGCGCTCGTCGCCGTGGTGGCCCGGCTGCCCCGGCCGGGCTCGCGGATGCCCGCCCCGCTGGCGACGGCGGCGCGCAGGCTCGCCGGCATCTCCTACGGCGTCTACCTGGTGCACCAGACCGTCGGCTACGTGCTGATGCGCCGGCTGCAGGACCTCGGCGCCGGGCCGCTGCTGCAGTCCGCGGCGATGCTGGCGACGGCGGTGCTGCTCGGCTGGGTGCTGACCCGGCTGGTGGAACGCCCGGCCCACGCCGCGCTGATGCGGGCGTGGGACCGGCGCGCGGGCGTCACCTGAGCGGCTCGAAGACCTCGGTCCAGATCTCGGGCGCGGTGGCCGGGTTGGGCTGCGCGTCGACGATGTAGAACTCGGTGCCCAGCCCCATCGCGAACACCGGGTCCGGCATCGTCAGCATGAAGTGGTCGGGGCCCATCTGGCTGGCGTGCGCCCGCATCGAGGCCCGCTTGGTCTCGGCGTACTCGACGGCCTCGACCCGGTGGGTGATCTCGGACTCGGGCTTGCCGAACGACGGGTCGTCGGGGATGTCGAGGGAGAATTCGGCGCCGCCGTCGGCGCGCAGCCCCTTCATCCCGCGCAGCAGCCAGTCCCGGTTGGTGGTGTTCTGTGCGACGACCGGCACCCCGGCGAGCTCGCCCGCGCGGGCGCCCACCCGGTGCACCTGGATGTGGTCGGGGTGGCCGTAGCCGCCGTTGTCGTCGTAGGTGGTGAGGACGTCGGCCTCCTCCTCCTCGAGGATCAGCGCGAGCCTCTTGGCCGCGTGCTCCACCGGGGCCTGCCAGAAGCAGTAGGGGGCGTCGTTGCTGGGCTCGCCCATCATCCCGGAGTCGACGTAGCCGAGGAACTCCACGCGGGCGACGCCGAGGGTGCGGGCCGAGGCGTGGCACTCCGCGGAGCGGCGGACCGGCAGCTGCTCCCCCTCGGCCAGGACGCCGGGTACCGGCTCCCCCAGCTCGCCACGGGTGGCGAAGACGAGGACGACGCGGTGGCCGAGCGCGGCGGCCTTGGCGAGTGTGCCCGCGGTGCCGATCGACTCGTCGTCGGGATGGGCATGGAAGCTGACGAGGGTCCCCACGGACGGTGAGCCTAGGAGCCGGTCCCGGCCGCCCCGCACCGGGCCGTCGTCGATCTACACACCGTTGACGCGCCGTCCGATGTGTGTAGCATCACAGGTCCCCGAACCGGCACAGGAGCCGTCCACCATGGCCGATGTCGTCAGCGTCGACAACGTCGATCCCGCCCGCACCGCCGTGCCCGTCCCCCGCAGCGCGCAGCAGGCGCCGGAGGCGTTCAACGCCGCCGCGCACCTCACCGCCGCCCGGGTCGGGGCCGGGGACGGCGGCCGCACCGCCGTCCGGTTCCCCGGCGGCTCGCTCACCTACGCCGCCCTGACCGACCGGGTCCGGCTCGTGGCCGGCGCCCTGCGCCGGGCCGGCGTGCGGCCCGAGCAGCGCGTGCTGCTCGTGATGCCCGACGACGTCGAGCTGTTCACCGCGATCCTCGCGACCCTGTGGGCGGGCGCGGTCGCCGTGCCGTGCTCGACGATGCTGACCGGACGCGAGCTCGCCGTGCTCGTCCGGGACTCGCGGGCGACCACCGTGATCGGCGGCGAGGCGTTCGCCGCGCACCTCACCGAGGCCGTCGCGGGGGCGCCCGACCTGGAGCGCGTCGTACTGACCGGGGCCGACCCGCTGGTCGCCGGGGTCACCTCCCTGACCTGGGACGCCCTGCTCGACGGCGCCGACCCGCTGCCCGAGCCGCACCCGACCTGGGCGGAGTCCCAGGCGCTCTGGCTCTACACCTCGGGCACGACCGGCAAGCCCAAGGGCGCCATGCACCGCCACGACGACATCCGGTTCGTCGCCGACACCTACGGCCGCCAGGTCCTCGGGATCCACCGCGACGACGTCTGCCTGTCGGTCGCGAAGCTGTTCTTCGCCTACGGCATCGGCAACTCGATGTTCTTCCCGCTCTCGGTCGGCGCCTGCGCGGTCCTCGAACCGTCCCGGCCGAACCCCGAGCACTACTCCCGCCTCGCCGAGCAGCACGGCGCGACGCTGTTCTTCGCCGTCCCCAGCTTCTGGGGCCCGATGATCGCCGCCGACCTGCCGCGCGAGCGGTTCGCCACCGTGCGCCGCGGCGCGTCGGCGGGCGAGGCGCTGCCCGCGCGGATGTTCCACGGCGTCCTCGACCGCTACGGCTTCGAGGTCCTGGACGGGATCGGCTCCACCGAGGCACTGCACATCTTCATCTCCAACCGGCCGGGCGAGGTCGTGCCGGGGAGCTCCGGCTTCCCGGTCCCCGGCTACGAGGTGGAGCTGCGACGGCCGGACGGCAGCGTCATCGACGGCCCCGGCGAGCAGGGCATGCTCTACGTCGCGGGCGACTCGGTGTGCACCGGCTACTGGTGCCGCACCGAGGTCAACCGCGCGGTGTTCCAGGGCCGCTGGATGCGCACCGGCGACCAGTACGTCCGCGGTGAGGACGGGTCGTGGACCTGTCTGGGCCGGGCCGACGACGTCCTCAAGGTCGGGGGCATCTGGGTCTCCCCCGGCGAGGTCGAGACCCGCCTGCTGGAGCACCCGGGTCTCGCGGAGGCGGTCGTCGTCGGGATCCCGGACGACGACGGACTGGACAAGCCGGTCGCGTTCGTCGTGCCCCGCGACCCGGCGGCGGCGCCGTCGGAGGCCGAGCTGGTCGCGTTCTGCCGTGAGGGGCTGGCCTCGTTCAAGCGGCCGCGCGCCGTGGTCACCGTCGACGAGCTGCCCAAGACCCCCACCGGGAAGATCCAGCGCTACCGGCTGCGCGCGCACGCCGCCGCGCTGCCGGGGGCCACGGGGCACCCCGGCGACCCGGAGACGGTGGTCTGAGAACCGTCCGGAGTGTCTCGATGTAGGACGTTCGCTCGACCCGGGCCGCTCCGCCGGGGTTCACTCGGCGGACACACCGACGGCGAGGAGGCCGGCGTGGACACGTGGGACTGGATCCCGGAGACCCCCGCGACCTGGGACGACCGGAAGGGCCGGGTGCTCGACGGTCTCGACCCCGCGCTGTTCGGCCTCGGCCGTCCCGGCGACGGCGACCCGCTCGGCGACGAGTGGTGGCGCGTCGAGGACGCCGACGGCACGACCGTCGCCTACGGCCGGCTCGACGGCAGCTGGGGTGACGCCGAGATCCTGGTCCTCGTCGCCCCCGCGGCCCGGCACTCCGGCGTCGGCTCGTTCGTGCTGGAGCGGTTGGAGGCCGAGGCGGGCCGGCGGCGGCTGAACTACCTGTACAACGTCGTGCCGCACGGCCACCCCGACCCCGAGCCGGTGACCGCCTGGCTCACCGCGCGCGGCTTCGCCCGCAACGACGTCGGCGAGCTGCGCAAGCGGGTCCCGGCCGCGCTGGTGCAGAACCAGGGCTGAGCCGGCCGGGGCCACACCCGATACTCCACACTCTTCCGTCGTCACGTCATCTGGTTGTAGTCTTTGATGGCCGCAACGACGCGTGGAGGAGCGGAGTCCATGAGCAGTGCAGACCCGTCCGTCGACCCGGACGACGGAGACGTCCCGCGGGTGGACTTCGACCGCGACCCGTCGGGCTACCGGCACTGGCAGCTCGCGCTCGACCCGGACGACCCCACGGTCGCGTACGTGAAGCTCGACGTCGACGAGGCGGGCGGCCTCGTCCCCGGCTACGAGCTGAAGATGAACTCCTACGACCTCGGCGTCGACATCGAGCTCTACGACATCACCCAGCGGCTGCGGTTCACCCATCCTCGGGTCAGGGCCGTCGTGCTGACCAGCGCCAAGGACCGCAACTTCTGCGCGGGCGCGAACATCCGGATGCTCGCCGGGTCCTCGCACCCGTGGAAGGTGAACTTCTGCAAGTTCACCAACGAGACCCGCAACGGCATCGAGGACGCGACCGCGTACTCCGGCCAGACCTGGATCGCCGCCGTCAACGGCACGGCCGCCGGCGGCGGCTACGAGATGGCGCTGGCCTGCGAGCGGATCCTGCTGATCGACGACAACTCCTCCACCGTCGCGCTGCCCGAGGTCCCGCTGCTCGGCGTGCTGCCCGGCACCGGCGGCCTCACCCGCGTCACCGACAAGCGCCGCGTCCGCAAGGACCGCGCCGACGTGTTCGCCACGAGGTCCGAGGGCTTCGGCGGGAGGCAGGCCGTCGAGTGGAAGCTCGTCGACGAGGTGATCCCCAAGCGCCGCTGGGACGAGACGGTGGCCGAGCGGGCCGTCGAGGCCGCGGCGGCGTCGACGCGGCTGCCCGCGGACGACGGGATCGAGCTGCCCCCGCTGGAGCGCACCGAGACCGCCGACGGCATCACCTACCCGCACGTGCGCGCGGAGTTCGACCGTGACCGCGGCCTGGTGGAGATCACCGTCGACGGGCCCGGGGGCGGCGTCCCGGAGAGCATCGAGCGCGTGCACGCCCTCGGCGCGGACTTCTGGCCGCTGGCCATGACCCGCCAGCTCGACGACCTGATCCTGCGGCTGCGCAGCAACGAACCCGAGCTGGGCACCTGGGTGATCCGCACCCGGGGCGACGTCGAGGACGCGCTGGCCTTCGAGCGCGTCATCGAGCAGCACTCGGGCGACGACTGGCTGGTCAACGAGATCCGGCACTATTTCAAGCGCACGCTCAAGCGCCTGGACGTCACCAGCCGCAGCCTGATCGCGCTGGTCGAGCCGGGCTCCTGCTTCGCCGGTGCGCTGCTGGAGCTGGCCCTGGCGTGTGACCGCCAGTACATGCTCGACGGCACGATCGAGGGCGACGAGCAGGGCGACGAGGCCCAGATCATGCTCACGGCGTCGAACTTCGGCACCTTCCCGATGCCCAACGGGCCGTCCCGGCTCGCGAGCCGCTTCCACGGCGACGACGACCACGTCGCCACGCTCCGCAAGGAGGTGGGGCGCCGCCTCACCGCGGGCGAGGCGCTGGAGCTGGGCCTGGTCACCGACGCCCCGGACGACATCGACTGGGACGACGAGGTCCGCATCATGCTCGAGGAGCGGGCCTCGCTCTCGCCGGACGCGCTGACCGGGATGGAGGCCAACCACCGGTTCGTCGGGCCGGAGACGATGGAGAGCCGCATCTTCGGCCGGCTCACCGCCTGGCAGAACTGGATCTTCGTGCGCCCGAACGCCTCCGGGCCGGAGGGCGCACTGCGCAAGTACGGGACGGGCCGCAGGGCCGACTTCGACCGCAAGCGGGTGTGAGCCATGAGCATCGACTACTCCGAGAAGATCCCCAACAACGTCGACCTCGCCGGGGACCGCAAGCTGCAGCGCGCCCTGGAGTCCTGGCAGCCCAACTTCCTCACCTGGTGGAAGACGATGGGCCCGGCCGTCCCGACCCAGGACGTCTACCTGCGCACCGCCGTCGACGTCGGCAAGGAGGGCTGGGCGCAGTTCGGCCACGTCGCGATGGAGGAGTACCGCTGGGGCGTGTTCCTGGCCGAGCGCTCCGACGACCGCCGGATCGCCTTCGGCGAGAACCGCGGCGAGCCGGTCTGGCAGCAGGTGCCCGGCGAGTACCGCGCCGACCTGCAGCGCCTGATCGTCATCCAGGGCGACACCGAGCCGGCCTCGGTGGAGCAGCAGCGCCGCCTCGGCGAGACCGCCCCCAGCCTCTACGACCTGCGCAACCTCTTCCAGGTCAACGTCGAGGAGGGCCGCCACCTCTGGGCGATGGTGTACCTGCTGCACGCCTACTTCGGCCGCAACGGCCGCGAGGAGGCCGAGGCGCTGCTACAGCGCAACTCCGGCGACCTCGACAGCCCTCGCATCCTCGGCGCGTTCAACGAGGAGACCCCGGACTGGCTGTCGTTCTTCATGTTCACCTACTTCACCGACCGGGACGGCAAGTACCAGCTCGGCACGTTGAAGGAGTCCGCCTTCGACCCGCTCTCGCGCACCTGCGAGTTCATGTTGAAGGAGGAGGCCCACCACATGTTCGTGGGCACCACCGGTATCGACCGGGTGATCCAGCGGACCTGCGAGCTGATGCGCTCCCACGACACCGCCGACATCGCCCCGCACGGCGGCATCCCGCTGGACGTGATCCAGAAGTACATCAACTTCCACTACTCGGTCAGCCTCGACCTGTTCGGCTCCGAGCAGTCGACGAACGCGGCGAACTACTTCACCGCCGGGCTCAAGGGCCGCTGGCAGGAGGAGCGGCGTCGCGACGACCACGTGCTGACCGAGGACGGCTACGGCATGGAGCAGGTCCGCGACGGCGGCGTCGTCACCGACGAGGTCCCGGCCCTGCTGGCGCTGAACCTGGACCTGCGCAACGAGTACGTGAAGGACTGCCAGTCCGGGCTGAAGCGCTGGAACCGCATCCTGGAGAAGAACGGGTTCGACGACCGCGTCTACCTCCCGCACGTCGGGTTCAACCGGCAGGTCGGGCTGTTCTCCTCCCACGAGCTCACCCCGAAGGGCGACCTGATCTCCGCCGACGTGTGGGCGTCCCGCCAGGACGACTGGCTGCCGTCGGAGGCGGACCGGACGTTCGTGCAGAACCTGATGCGCCCGGTCTACGAGCCCGGGAGGATCGCGGGCTGGATCGCGCCGCCGTCGAACGGGATCAACGGCAAGCCCTTCGAGTACGAGTACGTCCACCTCGCCTGATCGTCCACAGCGGACCGTTCACCGAGAGTGGTCACCGTTCGCCGAACGGGTGACCGTTCGCCGCCCGTCGCGCTCGCGCGCCCCCGGATCGGGCCCGTTGACTGACCCCGTGATCACAGGACGGGGTGCGGCGGGCACACAACGCGACGGCGACACCGCCGACCGGGCCGACGACCGGGTCGGCGGCGCGGGTGTGGCCGCCCGGTTCGGCCGCGACGCCGCCGACGACGCGTCGCCCCCGGTGTTCGGCACAGCCCCGTGGGGCTACCGGCGGGCCGAGGTCGACGCCTGGGCGAGCTGGGTCGCCCGCCTCGTGGAACAGGGCCGCCGGGAGACCGTCCGGGCGGACAGCGCGGAGGCCACCCTGCAGGCGACCCTGCAACGCCTCGACGAGCTGGGACGACGGTACGACCCGGCCCCTGCGTCCCCGATCCCTCCGTCCCCGGCCGCCGCGTCCCCGGAGGCCGCGTCCCCGGAGGCCGCGTTCCCGGAGGCCGCGTTCCCCGAGGTCGCGGGTACGGGTTCACCGGACACGGGATCGAACGCTCCGGGCACCCCGGGCACCGGCGCCCCGGTCGCGCTGCCCCGGCGTCGGCCCGGTGCGGCGGGCGCCCCCCGCGGCGCCCGGCGGCGAGGAGGGGCAGCGCCTGCGGGTGGTCGAGACGACCCTCGGCGAGGTCATGGCCCTGCTGCAGCGCCTGGCGCCCTGACCCGTCCGACCGGACGCACACCGCGCGCCCTGCGGGCCTCCCGACCCGGGCTCCCGACGCGTCGTCAGCCGAAGTTCTCGACGTGCACGCGCCGCTCCGGCACCCCGGCGTCGAGCACGGTGCGCCGGACCATCGCGGTCCACCGGCCGGGCCCGCACACGTACACCTCGCGCACCGCGATGTCCGGGATCCGGGCCCGCAGCGCGGCGAGGTCGTCGGCCCGGCCCGCGTCGGCGCCCCACCACGACCCCGTCCCCCGGCGACGCCCCGGCGAGGCCACCACGTGCAGGTTCCGCTCCCGGGCGAGGCGGGTGAACTCCCGCGCGAACAGCGGCTCGCGGGTGAAGCGGTGCACCACCACGACGTCGGCGGACTCGTTGAGGAACTTCTCCGCCAGCGCCCGCAACGGGGTCATCCCGACGCCCGCGCCGATCAGCGCGACCCGCGGGCTGGTCCGGGTGCGCGGGGTGAGCCTGCCGTAGGGGCCCTCGATGTAGACCCGGGTGCCCTGCCGCAGGTTCGGGACGGCGGCGCTGCCGTCGCCGAGCTGCTTGACGGTGATCCGCAGCGAGCGGGCCGTCGGCGGTGCCGACAGCGAGTACGGGTTGCCCGCGGGCCAGCCACGCCCGGACCGGAACCGCCAGACGAAGAACTGCCCGGCCGAGGCGCCGAGCTCGCGCAGCCGGTCGCCGGTCATGTGCACCGACACGCTGCCGTCGCCCTCGGGCAGCACCGCGGCGACGGTGATCCGGTGGCGGCGCGACCGGAGCACCGGGACCGCGACCCGCCAGACCACGACGGCGAGCACCGCGGCGGACCACAGCCCCCACCAGAACACCGTCCGCGACGGCGAGGTGGTGAATTCCCGCCCCGCCCACAGCTGGTGCGGCAGCGCGAGGAACACCCCGGCGTAGCCCCACAGGTGCAGCAGGTGCCACCACTCGTAGCGCAGCCGGGTGCGGATCCACCGCGCGCTGGTCACGACGACGAGCACCACCAGGACGGTGCCGAGCGAGGCCGCGACCATCCCGGGCCGGGTCCACGTCAGCTGCCAGAACCCGGCGGGGACGCGGCCCGCACCGGCGGGGCCGTGCGCCCAGCTCGCGCAGCCGACGTGCGCCAGCATCCCGGCGAACGAGGCGATCCCGGTACCGCGGTGCAGTGCGATGAGATGCCGCTGGCCGAACGCGTGCTCCAGCAGTGGGATCCGGGCGGCGAGCAGCACCTGCCCGAGCAGCAGCAGCGACGCCAGCAGCCCGCAGAGCCGTCCGGTCTCGGCGACGGCCCCGGTGCCGCCCCCCAGCAGCCCGGTCGCGCCCCCGCCGTCGACCCACCAGGCGAGCACGAGCAGGACCGCGAGCGCGGCGAGGACGCCCGTGGCACGGCGGACCCGGCGGTCGGCGCGGGCGACGTCGCGCGCGGGGACCGGTGGGTCCGGCTTGAAGCGGCCACCGGGCACGCGCACGGTGGGGGCGAAGAGGGACGACACAGTGCCGCCATCCTCCCCGACCGGGTCACGGGGCGGTCCCGGGGACCCCGGCCCGGCGCGTCCGGACGACCGCCGGTCGCCACGGTCGGGTGGCCGCGGGCGCGCGGACCGACCCCGGCCGGACCCGGCGACGAGGATCGTCCGACGATGTCCGACCAGGTGCTCGCGTTGCTGCTGACCGTCGTCCTGTCCGTGCTCTCCGTCGTGCCGGCGGTGCTGGTCACGGTGTTCGCCGTGCGCCGGGTCCGGCGCGACCCGCGGCGGCTGGGCAACGCCTACTGGGTCCTGGCCGCCGCGCTGTCCGTCGGCTGGGTGGTCTCTCTCGCCGGCACGGGCGGGAACCCGGTGTTCGGCGCACTCGTGCTGCTCGTGGTCCTGTCACCGCTGCTGACGGTGCTGTTCGCGGTGTTCTGCATCCTCAACGGCGCGGTGATGCTGCGCCGCGAGCGTCCCTCGCTCGGCAACTCGCTGTCGCTGCTCACCGGGCTGGCGATCATCGGTCTGCTCGTCGCGGTCTGGCCGGTGCTGGCACTGGACTCGCTGTGGCTGCGGGTGCTGTGGCTGGCCTGCCTGCTCGGCGTGGGGTTCCTGGCGTTCCAGTTCGCGGCCTTCCTCGGCTACGCCCGGCTGTACCGGTGGCTGGTCCGCGACCGGCCCGCGGAGTGGGTCCTCGTGCTGGGCTCCGGGCTGCACGGCAGCGAGGTGCCGCCGCTGCTGGCGTCGCGGATCGCGACCGGCATGGACGAGCTGGCGCGGCGCGGGGCCCGGCGGCTGGTGCTCTCCGGCGGCAAGGGCGACGACGAGCGTCTCCCCGAGGGCGAGGCGATGGCCCGCTGGGCGGTGGCGCACGGCGCGGACCCGGCGACGGTGACCGCGGAGACGGCGTCGCGCACCACGGAGGAGAACCTGCGGTTCAGCGCGGCGCTGGTCGGCGAGGGCCCGGGGCTCGTCGTGACCAGCAACTACCACGCGTTCCGGGCGGCGCTGCTGGCGCGCCGGGTCGGCGTCGACGCCCAGGCCGTGGGGGCCCCGACCGCCGGCTACTACTGGCCCAGCGCGGTGCTGCGCGAGTTCGTCGCGGTGCTGCGCGAGTACCGGACGGCGAACGCGGTACTGCTGGCCCTGGTCGCCGTCCCGCTGCCGCTGGTGATCCTGCTCGTCGCGGGCTGAGCCCGGCTCACCCGCCCGCGGCCGCCGGGGACGGCGGCGGCAGCGGCGGGCACTGCCGGTCCGACCGGTCCCCACCGGTGCGCTTCGGCAGCGCGCCGGTGAGCAGGTAGTCGGCGACCGTGTCGTCGGTGCACGCGATCCCCGACAGCGACGACGAGTGGGTGTGCCCGCCGACGCCCTCGACCAGCGACGAGCCGGGGAAGGTCCGCCGGGCCTGGAGTGCGCCCTCGTAGGGGGTGGCGCCGTCGTAGGTCTCGGAGATCAGCAGCGGGCCGGTCCGCAGCGTCCCGGCGACCTTCGGTGCGGGCCCGGGCTTCACCGGCCAGTCCCGGCACGGCGCGTTGTACCAGGCGTTGCCCCAGGTCTCGAACGGCGCCTTCCGGTCGGTGGCGGTGTTGTCGCGCTTCCAGGTGGCCCAGTCGTGCGGGAACGGGGCGTCGGTGCACTGGGTGGCGAGGTAGACGGCGTAGTTGTTGTCGTCGGTGGGCGAGCCCGCCTGGTCGTAGGCGGCCTTGAGCTTCGCCGCGTCCTTCTTCGTGCCGGCGACGAACGCGTCGGCGACGGAGGTGTACTCCCCCACGTTGTAGCCGGCGCGCAGGAAGATGTCGGTCCACTCCGAGGACCCGATCCTCCCGCCGAGCGGGGCCTTCCGGAACTCCGCGGCGAGGTCGTAGAAGCGCTTCTCGACGGCGTCGCCGGTGTTACCGAGGTGGTAGGTGGCGTCGTTCTTGGCGACCCAGTCGAAGAAGGTCTCGATGTTGCGCTGGAACGCGACGTCCTGGTTCAGGTTGGCGCGGTACCACCAGTCACGGGGGTCGACGACGCCGTCGAGGACCATCCGGCGGACCTTGTCCGGGAACATCGTGGCGTAGACCTGGCCGAGCATCGTGCCGTAGGAGAAGCCGTAGTAGTTGATCTGCTTCGCGCCGAGCGCCTGGCGGATCAGGTCCATGTCACGGACGGTGTCCTCGGTGCGCAGGTGCGCGAGCAGCTCGCCGCCGGCCTTCCCGCAGGCCCGGGCGTAGGCCTTGGCCCGCGGCAGCCACGCCTTCTCGGCGCCGTTCTCCGGCCGGTAGTCCGGACGCGCGTAGCCGCCGTAGTCGGGGTCGCAGCTGAGCGCGGGCCGGCTGGTGCCGACGCCGCGCGGGTCGAAGCCGATCCAGTCGTAGGCGGCGCCGGCGTTCTTCGGGACGGCGGAGCCGAGCCGGGACAGGCCCAGCCCGGGGCCGCCCGGACCGCCGGGGTTGACCAGCACGACGCCCTGGTACTGCGCCTGCGGGACGGTGTGCCGGACGCGCGAGACCGCGATCTCGATCTTCTTGCCGGCGGGCTCCGCGTGGTCCAGCGGGACCTTCAGGAAACCGCACTCGGCCTTGGCCTGCTGCAGCGACGGGCTCGTGCACGGACCCCACGTGATGCCCTGTCCCGGCGGCGGCGCGGACGGGGCGGGCGCGGCCAGGGCCGGACCGGCCGTCCCGAGCGTCACCCCCACGGCGACGAGCAGCGTGATGATCGTCCTGCGCACCGGCTCCACCTCTCCGGACGCACGCGCCCGCCCCCCGACCGAGAGGCCGACCGTGCCACCGGCGACGCTGCGTCCACAATCGCCGCGCCCGACGGTAGCCCGAACGGATCAACGTGAAACGGACGTCTCAGCCGCGACCGCCACAACCCCCGACGAGCGCGCAGGTCGCGCACCGTGCGGACGGGACGAGCCCCTCGACGACGTCCGCGGCGGCCGCGGCCCCGCCGGCCCCGCGGGCGGTCGCCTTCTCCTCGGCGCAGCGGCGCGCGACCTCCTCCGACGAGGACACCCGCAGCACCGCCTCGCGCAGCGTCTCCGGGGTCACCGCGTCGGCGGGCAGGTGCTCGCCGACGCCGAGCGCGGCGATCCGGTCGGCGTTGCCGAACTGGTCCACCGCCTGCGGGACCGCGACCATCGGGACGCCGTGCCACAGCCCCTCGGTACAGCCGCCCATCCCGGCGTGGGTGACGAACGCCGACGCGTGCGCCAGCACCGCCAGCTGCGGCACCCACTCCCGGACGGTGACGTCGTCGGGGACCTCGCCGAGGTCGGCCGGGGTGACGTGCGGGCCGGTGGCGAGCACGGTCTGCCAGCCGGTGCCGGTCATGGCGTCGATGCAGGCCCGCCAGAACCGCGGCCGGTCGGTGTAGGCCGAGCCGAGCGACACCAGCAGCAGCGGGGCCGTCGGCTTGGGCCACAGCCCCTGGTGCGAGCGGTCGCCGATGACCGGGCCGACGAACGTGTAGCGGTCGCGGTCGACCCGGTCGAGCTCGGGCTGCATCGCCTCGGGGATCAGCGCCACCGAGCGGTCGGGGCGGCCGAGGAACTCCCGGCTCCCGACACCGGCGCCGACCTCGTCGAGCCAGGCGTCCAGCTCGGCGCGCCAGGCGAGCCCCTCGGGGGTCTCCAGGAACGCGAAGGCCTCGGCCATGTCGGTCTCGAAGCCGTCCCAGGCCACCATGTGCGGGGACAGCTCCACCCGCGGGATGCCCCGGACCCGGGAGAACGCGTGCCCGGCCCAGCCGCTGCCGTCGTAGCAGACGACGTCGGGGTGCTCGTACTGCAGCGCGTCGGCGATCTGGTCGTAGGCGGAGCGGGCCTCGGCGGAGAACAGCCGCATGGCCTCGATCCCGCCGTCGGGCCACTGCTCGCCCTTCGCCGGGTCGGGCAGGTCGGTGCGGATCCGCAGCGGCGTCGCCCCGGTCGCGGCGACGGCCTCGGCGAACCGCTCCGGGACCGGGTAGGTGACGCGGTGGCCGCGGGCGACCAGCTCGGCCATCACCGGCAGGTTCGGGTGGACGTGGCCGTGCGCGGCGGTGGTCGACATGAGGACGTGCACGACCCGAGTGTGCCTTGACCGGCCGGTCGCGCGCCGACGAGGATCACCGGAATGGCCCGGCTGCGCTGCGACGTCGTCGCCGACTCCCTCGGACTGGCCACCTCGGTCACGGTGCTGCTGCCCCAGCCGTCGCGGACCCGCATCGGCGCCGGGGTGCGCGACCTCGACGCCCCGCCACCGGTGCTCTACCTGCTGCACGGCCTGTCCGACGACGACACCGCCTGGACCCGCTACACCGCCGTCGAGCGGTACGCCGACGAGCTGGGGCTCGCCGTCGTCATGCCGCAGGTGCACCGCAGCTTCTACACCGACCAGGCCTACGGCGGCCGCTACCGCACGTGGGTGACCGAGGAGCTCCCGGCGCTGGTGGCGCGGTTCTTCCGAGTGTCGGCCGACCCGGCGGAGACGTTCGTGGCGGGACTGTCGATGGGCGGCTACGGCGCGCTGTCCTGGGCGCTGGCCGAGCCCGGCCGGTTCGCCGCCGCGGCGTCGCTGTCCGGGGCGCTCGACCTCGCCGCGCTGGCCGCGGGCCCGCCCCGCGAGGAGGACCCCCGGATCTGGGAACGGATCCTCGACGGCGCCCCGGTGGCCGGCACCGAGGCGGACCTGTCCACCCTGCTCGCCCGGCTCGACCCGGCCGCGGCGCCCGCGCTGTACGTGTGCGCCGGCACCGAGGACCCGCTGCACCCGCAGTCGGTGCGCTTCGCCGAGCTGGCCCGGGCCGCCGGGGTGTCCGTGAGCACCGCGTTCGGCCCCGGCGAGCACGAGTGGGGCTACTGGGACGCCCGGATCCGCGACGTCCTGGACTGGCTGCCGCTGCCCCGCTGACCCGTCCCGGACCGGGCGCTGCGCTCCCGTGGTCGGCGGCACGGTTCCGCGACGCTCGACGACCGGCACCCGCGTCGAGGAGCACGTTCGCGCCCTCCGCGGGGCGGGAACGTGCTCCTCGGTGTCAGCTGGGTGCGCGCACCAGGCGCACGGGCTCGCCCGTCGCGGGGTGCAGGAGCAGGGCGTCGCCCTCGGTCTCGACGTGGACGGCGTCGGAGACCCAGCGCGCGACGGGCACGTTCTCGCAGCCGATCATCGTGCTGAGGCCCGCCGTCGCCCGCAGGGCACCGCCGTCGCCGAGGGTCCACTCACCGCTCTGGCCGGTGCAGCCGTCCGAGCCGGTCCAGGTGCCGTCCGGGGCGAACTCGGCGAACGCCCGGCCCTGCGCGGTGCCGTCGGCGGGCAGCCAGCGGACACCGGTGAGGTCGGCGGCCGTGGCCGCGTGCGGGCCGGTGGTGCCCGCACCGGCGGCCGTGGTGCCGCCGGTGCCGCATCCGGCCAGCAGGAGCGCGGCGAGGGCGGCGAGGGCAACCGTCCGGATCGTCACGTCCCAGGTGTACCGGATCGGGGCCCCCGACCGCTCCCGTGGTGCGGCACCACCGGGCGGATCAGCTCCCGGGCTCGTCGTCACGGTGCGCGGCACCGATCTCGAAGGCGGGCAGGCAGACGGCCACGTACTCCGCGCCGTCCGGGCCGGGTGAGCTGTAGCGCACCCACTCCCCCGGCGCGGTGTGCACGGCCTGCCCGGCGGCGACGTCGAGCTCCCCGCCGTCGAACTCGACCCGCAGTGCGCCGCGCAGGACCAGGGTGTACTCGTCGAACTCCGGGGTCTGGCCGGGCTCGGCCCAGCCCGACGGGCTGCGCATGTGGGCGACCGAGACCCGGCCGTCGCCGGAGTTCACCCGCCCGACGTACTCGTCGATGGTCTTCGGCGGGGTCCCGGCGGCGGTGACCCGGCTGGCGTTCTCGATCAGCTTCGGCACGGCACCATCCTGCCGCCTCAGCGCGCGGCGGGCGGCCGGGGTGCGGGCAGCGCCGGTGCGGGGCGCCCGTCCACCGGCTCGGCGGGGAACGGTCCGCCGTGCGCGGACAGGTCGATGCACACCGACCGGGCGGGCGGCAGGACGAGCACCGTCTGGTCGGCACCGGGCCGCATCGGGTGCCGGTGGTGCGCGGCGACCCAGCTGCGGTTGCGCCAGTGCCCCTCGACCCGGACCACGCCGACCACCTCCCGCGGTGTCCCCGCGGGACGACCACGACGGTACCCCGCGCGGTCCGTCCACCGGGAATACCCTGGGGGGGGTATATGCGCTGCAGCGGGCGTCCACGACGCCGGGAGGTAGACGATGCACGACGAGCCACGGGCGGCCTCCGCCCCGCGGGAGCACGGGACGCACCCCGGCGGCGCCCCCGGGACCCACGGCGGCCACGCCGGACACGGGCACGCGGGCCACGCGGCGGTGTTCCGGGACCGGTTCGTCGTCGCGCTGGTGCTCGCCGTCCCCGTCGTCGGGTTCAGCGCGATGACCGGGATGCTGCTCGGGTACTCGCCCCCGGCGTGGTCGGCGTGGATCCCCCCGGTGCTCGGCACCGTGATCCTCTTCTGGCCGGGGTGGCCGTTCCTGTCCGGCGCCGTCGCCGAGATCCGGGCGCGCCGGCCCGGGATGATGCTGCTCATCGGCATGGCCGTGGGCGTCGCGTGGGTGGCGAGCATGCTGAGCTCGCTCGGCGTCGGCGGGCTGGACTTCTGGTGGGAGCTGGCGCTGCTGGTCGTGATCATGCTGCTCGGGCACTGGCTCGAGATGCGTGCGCTCGGGCAGGCGTCCGGGGCCCTCGACGCGCTGGCCGCGCTGCTGCCCGACACCGCCGAGCGGGTCGGCGCCGACGGCACGGTCGGCACGGTCGCACCGGCCGACCTGACCGTCGGCGACGTCGTGCTGGTCCGGTCGGGCGCCCGGGTGCCCGCCGACGGCACGGTCGTCGACGGTGCCGCCGAGGTGGACGAGTCGATGATCACCGGCGAGTCCCGGCCGGTCCCGCGCGGCACCGGCGACCGGGTGGTGGCGGGCACCGTCGCCACCGACTCGGCGCTGCGGGTCCGGGTCGACGCCGTCGGCGAGGACACGGCGCTGTCGGGCATCCGCCGCCTGGTGGAGAACGCGCAGGGCTCACGCTCCCGGGCCCAGGCACTCGCCGACCGCGCGGCGGCGCTGCTGTTCTGGTTCGCCGCGGGTGCCGGGGTGGCGACCTTCGCCGCATGGACGCTGCTCGGCGACACCGCGCAGGCGGTCACCCGCACCGTCACCGTGCTCGTGATCGCCTGCCCGCACGCGCTCGGGCTGGCGATCCCGCTGGTCATCGCGATCTCCACGGCCCGCGCGGCACGCTCCGGGGTGCTGGTCACGGACCGGCTCGCGCTGGAGCGCACCCGCACCGTCGACACCGTGCTGTTCGACAAGACCGGCACGCTCACCACCGGCAGCCCGCGGGTCGTCGGGACCGCGGGCGCTGCGGACACCCTGGCCCTGGCCGCCGCCGTCGAGGCCGACAGCGAGCACCCGCTGGCCCGCGCCGTCGTCGCCGCGGCGGACGGGCGGGCCGTCCCGGCCGCACACGGGTTCCGCTCGCACACCGGACGCGGGGTGTCCGCCACCGTCGACGGGCGGCCGGTCGCCGTCGGGGGTCCGGCGCTGCTGCGCGGGCGTGGTCTCGACGTGCCCGCCGAGCTGACCGGCGACGTGCACCGGTGGAGCGACGACGGCGCCACCGTGCTGTACGTGGTGGCCGGTGCGGACCCCGGCGAGGTGGTGGGCGCGCTCGCCCTCGCCGACGCGGTCCGCCCGGAGTCCCGGGCCGCGGTGGACGCCCTGCACGCCCGCGGCGTACGGGTCGTGATGCTCACCGGTGACGCGCGCCCAGTGGCCGAGGCGGTCGCCCGCGACCTGGGCGTCGACGAGGTCGTCGCCGAGGTGCTGCCCGAGGGCAAGGACGAGGCGGTGGCCCGGCTCCAGGACCGCGGCGCGGTCGTCGCGATGGTCGGCGACGGCGTGAACGACGCCCCGGCGCTGGCCCGGGCCGACGTCGGGATCGCGATCGGGGCCGGCACCGACGTCGCGGTCGCCTCGGCCGGGGTGGTCCTGGCCTCGTCCGACCCGCGCGGGGTGCTGTCGGTGATCGCGCTGTCCCGTGCCGGGTACCGGAAGATGCTGCAGAACCTGTGGTGGGCGGCCGGCTACAACCTGGTCTCGGTGCCGCTCGCGGCCGGGGTGCTCGCCCCGGTCGGGTTCGTGCTCCCGCCCGCGGTCGGCGCCCTGCTGATGAGCCTGTCCACGGTCGTCGTCGCGCTCAACGCGCAGCTGCTGCGCCGGGTGGAGCTGCGCCCGGACCGGCTCGTCAGCTGACCCGGGGTGGCGCCGTCGTCGCCCGGACCACCAGCCGGGTCGGGACCTCGACATCACCGGGGACGCCGCCGGGGACATCGCCAGAGACACTGCCGCCCAGCGCGGCGAGCAGCGCCCGGGCGGCGAGCTCGCCCTGGCGGCGGACCGGCTGGGCGACCGTGGTGAGCTCGGCGACGGCGGCCGAGTCGTGGTCGTCGAACCCGACCACCGACACCTGGCCCGGCACCGCCACGCCGGCACGGCGCAGGGTGCGCAGCACACCGACGGCGAGTTCGTCGGACATCGCGAACACCGCGGTCGGCATCACCGGGAGGGAGAGCAGCTGGGCGGCCGCGGCGTCGCCGTCGGCCACCCCGGCCCCGGTGGCGACG
The DNA here is from genome assembly GCF_056341085.1 of Pseudonocardia sp. 2-7. Taxonomy (NCBI): domain Bacteria; kingdom Bacillati; phylum Actinomycetota; class Actinomycetes; order Pseudonocardiales; family Pseudonocardiaceae; genus Pseudonocardia; species Pseudonocardia sp. 2-7. The sequence continues at coordinate 1,133,954 of NZ_CP094507.1, read as the reverse complement.
ACCGGGCCGCGGGGCCGCCCGGCCTCGGCGTGCGCGTCGGCCCAGCCGTCGCGCCGGTCGGTGGTCGTGGCGCGGCCGTTGGCCTCGTCGGGGTCGAACGACACCAGCGCGACGCCGCGGTGCCCGAGTCCGAGCAGGTGCCGGACGGCGGTGCGGGCTCCGGCGCGGTCGTCGATGCCGATCCGCGGCCGTCCCGGCATGTCCCCGCCGAGCACGACGACCGGGATCTCCAGCGCGTCCAGCGCCGCGGCCTCGGTGGTGTCGATCGCCGAGGCGACGACGATCAGCCCGTCGGCGCGCCCGCGCACCGGCAGCGTCGCGAAGAAGTGCGCCCGCGCGTCCGGGTCACCGAGGTTGTGGAGCTGGGTGACGTGCCCGGCCGCGGACAGCACGCCCTCCACCCCGGCGACGGCCTCGGCGAAGAACCAGCGGGTCGGGAAGCGGGCGAGCACGGCGACCGTCAGCGGCCGGACGGGGACGGAGTAGCCGAGGGAGGCCGCCGCCCGGCGGACGCGTTCGCGGGTGTCGTGCGAGACGGGGGTGCCCTCGCGCAGGGCGCGCGACACCGTCGCCGGGGAGACCCCGGCGAGCTCGGCGACCCGCCGGACACCCGCCCGGCGTACGACCTCGTGCACCGGCTCGTCCGTCACGGGGGTCATCGTGCCCGCGCCTCGACAGCGGTTGCAACCGGATGAAACACTCTGCAACACCGCCCCGCCCCACGATCCGTACCCGGGAGCATCATGTCCGTGCACGAGCAGGACTGGTGGCGCAACGCCGTCGTCTACCAGGTCTACATCCGCAGCTTCGCCGACGGGAACGGCGACGGGACCGGTGACCTCGCCGGTCTGCGCAGCAGGCTCGACCATCTCGCCCGCCTGGGCGTCGACGCGATCTGGATCAACCCCTGGTACCCGTCGCCGCTGGCCGACGGCGGCTACGACGTGGCCGACTACCGCGCGATCAACCCGATGTTCGGCGACACCGCGCAGGCCGAGGCCCTGATCGCCGAGGCCCACGCACGCGACATCCGGGTGCTGCTCGACATCGTCCCGAACCACCACTCCGACGAGCACGTATGGTTCCGGCAGGCACTGGCCGCGGGCCCCGGCTCGCCCGAGCGCGAGCGCTACCTCTTCCGCGACGGCCACGGCGAGCACGGTGAGCTCCCGCCGAACAACTGGGAGTCGATGTTCGGCGGGCCCGCGTGGGAGCGGGTCGTGTCCCCCGACGGGACGCCGGAGCAGTGGTACCTGCACCTGTTCGACATCCGGCAGCCGGACGTGAACTGGGAGCACCCGGAGGTCCGCGCCGACTTCGAGGAGACCCTGCGCTTCTGGTTCGACCGGGGCGTGGACGGGTTCCGGGTCGACGTCGCGAACTCCATGGTGAAGGAGCCCGGGCTGCCCGACGTCGTCGAGGGCGTCAACGACGCCCAGGACGGCGGCCACCCCTACCTCGACCGCGACGGCGTCCACGACATCTTCCGGTCGTGGCGCCGGATCGGCGACACCTACGACCCGCCGCGGGTGTTCGTCGCCGAGGCCTGGGTGCCGGACCCGCAGCGCCTGGCCCGCTACCTGCGCCCGGACGAGCTGCAGACCGCGTTCAGCTTCAACTTCCTCACCGCCGCCTGGCTGGCCGAGGACCTGCGCGCCAACATCGACGACGCGATCGCCGAGAACACCCGGGTCGGCGCACCGGCGACCTGGGTGCTGTCCAACCACGACGTCTGCCGGCACCCGAGCCGACTGGCCCGCAAGCCCGAGGCCGGGCGCGGCTGGAACCTCGACGACGTGATCGCCCTGCCCGCCGACCCCGAGCTCGGCCTGCGCCGGGCCCGCGCGGCGACGCTGCTGATGCTCGCGCTGCCCGGTACCGCGTACCTGTACCAGGGCGAGGAGCTCGGGCTGCCCGAGGTCGAGGACATCCCGACCGACCGGCTCGACGACCCGACCTGGGAGCTGTCCGGGCACACGCTGCGCGGCCGCGACGGCTGCCGCGTCCCGCTGCCCTGGGCCGCGGGCGAGCCCGGCTTCGGGTTCGGCCCGTCCGGGACGCCGTGGCTGCCGCAGCCGGAGGTGTTCGCCCGGCACGCGGCCGACGTGCAGGAGGCCGACCCGGACTCGGTGCTGCACCTCTACCGGGACGCCCTGGCGATCCGCCGCGCGCACCCCGCACTCGGCGGCGGCGCGCTGACCTGGCAGGAGTCGCCGGAGGGCACGCTGGCACTGGCCCGCACCTCGGACTCCGGCGACGGCGGCTTCACCTGCCTGGTGAACGTCTCCTCGGCGCCGGTGTCGCTGCCCGAGGACGCCGAGGTGATGCTGTCCAGCGGCCCGCTCACCGCCCGCGGCGAGGTCCCCGCCGACACCGCGGTGTGGCTGCGCCACTGACCGGCACGCCCGTCCCGGACGCCCCCAGGGGAACTCTCGTGGCTTTGAGCGCTACGAGGGTTCCCCTCGGGGCAGCCCCCCGGGGTCAGGCCACGATCGGCAGCCCGGCGAACCAGACCTCGCGCAGCGTGCGCTCGGTCCAGCGCCAGACCCGCCGTGCGGCGACCGGGTCGAGTGCGTGTGTGGCGACCCCGCCCGCCACGCCCGGCCCGGCCGGTCCCGCCTCCGCGAGCCCGGCGAAGTAGCGCCCGCTGATCCCCCCGACCAGCGGCGACGCCGCTGCCAGCACGACCGTGGCGGCCCCCTGCTCGGGGTCGGCCCCCGCCGGGCCGGGGTCGGCGGCGTTCACCGCGATCCCGTCGCCCGACCAGCGACGCGCGGCCTCGACCGCGTGCAGCAGCGCCGCGCTGCGGGACCGGGCGTGGGCGAGGTGGGCGTCGTAGCGCTCGTCGGAGAAGTGCGGGTCCTCCGGGTCGAACGCCGCGTCCCGGTGGGCCGCGGAGGTCACGGTGACCACCCGCGCCCCGTCGACCGCGGTGAGCGCCCAGTGCAGCCCCGAGGTGAGCGACGCCGGCCCGAGGTGGTTGACGGCCAGATGCAGCTCCCAGTCGTCGACGGTGCGGGTCAGCGGGGCACCGGTGACGGCCGCGGCGTGCACGAGCATGTGCAGCGGGCCGTCCCACAGGCGCACGAAGCGGGCGATGGAGCGCTGGTCGGACAGGTCGAGCTCGCCGACGGCGACGCGCTCGTTGCCGGTGTCGGCGACGATGCCGTCGCGGGCGACGGCACCGGCCTCGGCGTCGCGCACGGCGAGGGTGACCTCGGCCCCGGCGGCGGCCAGTGCGCGGGCGGCGGCGAGGCCGACCCCGGTGGTCGCACCGGTGACGACGGCGCGCCGGCCGGTGAGGTCGACGCCGGCGAGCACGTCGGAGGCGGTGGTCCCGGCCGGTGCGGCCGGCAGGACGGCACGGGAGGTGCCGGTGGTGGACAGCGGACGGGATCGGTCGGTCGTGGAGCGGAACAGCATGGCGTGATCCCTTCTGAGCACCGGGTACGCGGTCGGTGACGTCGTCGTTGCGTCGCCGTGTCCCCGGGGACAAGTAAGCGGAGGATCCTCCGTATGACTCGGGACTCTATCCGGAGCATCCTCCGGATCGCAAGACGTATCGTGGGATCGTCAGTCCCACCCGAGGAGGCACCGCCATGGGCACCAGCACACGTTCCGGCCTGCGTGCGGACGCCGCGCGCAACCGTGAGCTGCTGCTGGCCGCGGCCGTGCGCGCGTTCACCGCGGAGAGCCGTGGCGGCCCCGCCACGACCCTCGACGGCATCGCGAAGGACGCCGGAGTCGGCATCGGCACGCTCTACCGGCACTTCCCGAACCGGGACTCCCTGGTCGAGGCCGTGTACCGCAACGAGCTCGACCGGCTCTGCGCCGCCGCCGAACAGCTGCGCACCGAGCTGCCCGCGGACCGGGCACTGCGGGCCTGGATGGACCGCTTCGTCGACTACGTGATCACCAAGAAGCACCTCGCGGACTCGCTGCACGCGCTCGTGGCCTGCGGGCACAACCCGTTCGCGCAGAGCCGCGAGCGGATGGTCGAGGCGGTCCGCCTGCTCCAGAAGGCGGGCATCGCCGACGGCACCCTGCGGGCCGACGTCGACGCCGCGGACGTGCTCGTCGGCACCAGCGGGATCTGCATGGCCGTCGCCGACCCGCAGGGCCGCGAGCAGGCCGGACGCCTGCTGGACCTGCTCGTCGACGGCCTGCGCCCGCGCTGAGCCCCGGCCCGGCCACCCCGGGTGATCGTCCGGACACGTAGGATCTGCCGCGGACGAGGGCTCCGGCCCGGACGAGCACGGAGGCATGATGGGTGAGCTGTTGCGCGGCGGAACAGGCGTCGCACCCGCTCCCCCGGCCGACCTCGTCGCCGCCCCCGGCTACGGGGCGCGCCGGATGTACCAGGCCTACCTCGCCGCCTGGAGCCGTCACGTCGACCCGGTGCTGACCGGCCCGCAGTTCGCGGTGCTCTCGGCCATCCGTGCCTACCCGGAGTCCGACCAGAGCTCGCTGGCCGGCGCCGTCGCCCTGGACACCTCGACGATGGCCGACGTCTGCCGCCGGATGGAACGCCGCGGGCTGATCGAGCGCACCGAGTCCCCCCGCGACGCCCGGCGCAAGATCCTCTCCCTCACCGACGACGGCGCGGCCGCCCTCGTCGAGGTCACCCGCCGGACCCGGCGCCTGGACGCGGAGCTGCTCGCCGCGGTGCCCGAGGACCGGCGCTCGGAGATCGCCGGTCTGCTCAACACCCTCGGCGCCCACTGGGAGGCGGTCGCGGAGCGGACGTCGTTGCCCGACAACGACTGAGCCCCGGCCGCCCGGGTTACGTCCCGGTTTCCCTTCCGGGTCGTTCGCACGAAAACCTTGCGTATCCGGATAGTACGTGCTCGGATTACTTCTCGTGCGGGCCGCGTCACAGGCCCGACGGACGCGAGGAGGTAGTCGTGGCACCCAGCCAGTCCCTGGAGATCACGGTCACGGGCGGCGGTCTCGGCGGGCTGACCGCCGCACTGGCCCTGCGCCGTCAGGGCTTCCGGGCCACCGTGCTGGAGGCCGCGCCGCAGCTCGGCGAGGTCGGTGCCGGCATCCAGACCGCCCCCAACGCCAGCCGGATCCTGTTCGGCCTGGGGCTGCGCCGGTCGCTGGAGCGGATCCACACCGCCCCGCAGGACCAGGTGCGGCGCCGCTGGGCCGACGGCTCGATCATCGCCCAGCTCCCGCTCGGGCAGCAGGTCGTCGACACCTACGGCGCCCCGTACTGGCACTACCACCGCGCCGACCTGCACCGGATCCTGCTCGAGGCCTGCCTCGACCCGGACGGCCCCGGCCCCGCGGTCACCGTGCACACCGACGCGAAGGTCGTCGAGCTCGACCGCACCGACCCGGACCGCCCGGTCGCCGTCACCGCGCGCGGGCTGCGCGTCGCGGGCGACGTGCTGGTCGGCGCGGACGGCATCCGGTCCGGTGTCCGCGACCTCGCCGGGTTCGACGACACCCTCGTCTTCTCCGGCGAGATGGCCTACCGCGCCCTGATCCCCGGCGAGCTGATCGCCGCGGACCCGGCGACCCGGTTCCTGCTCGACCGCTACCACTCCACGATCTGGTACGGCCCCGGCAAGCACCTGGTGCACTACATGATCCGCCGCGGCGAGTACCTCAACGTCGTCGCGATCGTGCCCTGCACCGAGCAGGTCGAGCGCGACTGGAGCGCCCCGGCGACCGCCGAGGACCTCGTCGCCGACTTCGCCGACTGGGACGACCGCGTCCCGGCGATGCTGTCCAAGGCCAAGGACGACGTCTCGGTCTGGGCGCTGTACCGGCGCCGCCGCGACCCGGTCTGGCTCGACGGGCGGGTCGCCCTGCTCGGCGACGCCTGCCACGCGATGCTCCCCTACCAGGCCCAGGGCGCCTCCCAGGCGATGGAGGACGCCGCCGTGCTGGCCGAGGAGCTCGGCGCGGTCGGCCGCGGCGGGATCGACACCGCGCTCGCCCGCTACGTGCAGCGCCGCGCCAAGCACGCGGGCGTCGTGCAGGACGCCTCGCTGCAGAACATGGACTTCTACCACCTGCCCGACGGCCCCGAGCAGCGCGAACGCGACGAGAAGCTGCGCCGCTTCCAGGGCGAGTCCGACGTGTCCTACGACTGGCTGTGGCGGGGCTCCCCGCTGAACGACCCGGACGACGAGTCCGTCACCTACCCCTTCGCCCGATAGAGGAGCACCGACATGCGTACCGGAGACCAGGTCGTCCAGGACCTGCCCTGGCGCTGGGGCGTCCAGGGGAAGATTTTCCTCATCGGCGGCCTCGGCTACATGTTCGACGCCTGGGACGTCGCCCTCAACGGCTTCCTCACCCCGCTGCTCGGCGTCGAGTTCGACCTCTCGACCGGCCAGCGCGGCCTCGTCGCGACGGCCAACCTCATCGGCATGGCCGTCGGCGCCGTCGCGTTCGGCACGATCGCCGACCGGATGGGCCGCAAGCGGGTCTTCAGCATCACCCTGCTGATCTTCGCCCTGTTCTCGGTGCTCGGCGCCTTCTCCCCCAGCTGGGAGGTCTTCCTGGCGCTGCGCTTCCTGGCCGGCATCGGGCTCGGCGGCTGCATCCCGGTCGACTACGCGATCGTCAGCGAGTTCTCACCCCGGCGCTACCGGGGCAAGGTGCTCGCCGCGATGGACGGCTGGTGGCCGATCGGCACCACCCTCGCCGGGCTCTCGGCGACGCTGCTCGTGCCGGTCGAGGGCAGCTGGCGCTGGATGCTCGCGCTGATGGTGCTGCCCGCGCTGCTGCTGTTCTGGATCCGCCGCGGCGTCCCGGAGTCGCCGATCTACCTGGCCCGCACCGGCCGCGAGGCCGAGGCCCGTGACGTCATCGACGACATGGTCCGCCGCACCGGCGCCCCGGTGGAGCAGTACGCGATCACCGCCGCCGCACCGGAACCGACCACCTCGCGCCGCCGCGGTCTCGGCGCGCTGGGCGAGCAGCTGAAGATGGTGTGGGCGTTCAACCCGCGCATCACCGGCGTCGCCTGGTCGCTGTTCATCACCGTCATGGTCGTCTACTACGCCGCGCTGTCCTGGATGCCGTCGATCCTGCGCGCCCAGGGCATGGGCGAGGTCGCCGCGTTCGCCTCCACCACCGTCATGAACGCGGTCGGCATCCTCGGTGTCATCACCTCGGTGCTGCTGGTCGAGGTCGTCGGCCGCAAGTGGGTCATCGGCGTCGCCGGTCCGTGCGCCGCGCTGTCGCTGGTCGTGTTCTCACTGGTCATGGGCTCGCCGACGGCGGCGGTCGCGATGATCGCGGTGTTCGGGTTCTTCGCCCTGGTCGTCATCCCGGTGATGTACGCCTACGTCTCCGAGCTCTACCCGACCGAGCTGCGGGCCTCGGGCTTCGGCTGGGCGTCGTCGTCGAGCCGGGCGGTCACCGGGTTCGTCCCGCTGATCTTCGGCAGCCTGCTGTGGCCGGTCCTCGGCCTGCCGCTGACCTTCACCCTGATGGCGCTGCTCGTGTTCGCCGCCGTGACCTTCATGGCCCTCGGCGCCCCCGAGACCCGGGGCCGCGAGCTGGACCGCATCACCGGCGACGAGGAGACGCTCGACGCGCCGGCGGTGGAGCGGGTGGAGAAGGCGTGAAGCCCGCCGCGTTCACCTACCACCGGGCGTCGTCGGTGCGCGGGGCGGTCGACCTGCTGACCGAGCTGGCCGACGACGAGCCCAAGCTGCTCGCCGGCGGGCAGAGCCTGGTCGCGATGATGAACTACCGGATGGCCCGTCCCGGGCACCTGATCGACCTCACCCACGTGCCGGGCCTGGCCGGCATCCACCACGCCGACGGGGCGCTCCGGATCGGCGCGCTCACCACCCACCGGGCCGTCGAACGGGCCGACCTCGGACCGGACTTCGCGGTCCTGTCCGCCGCGATGCGCTGGGTCGGGCACCTGCCCATCCGCACCCGGGGCACCGTCGGCGGGTCGATCGCGCACGGCGACGCCACCGCCGAGTGGTGCCTGCTGGCCGTGCTGCTCGACGCCGTCGTCGTCGCCGAGGGGCCGGGCGGGCGCCGGGAGGTCCGGGCGCGGGAGTTCTTCCTCGGCCCGTTCACCACCGCCCTGGACCCCGACGAGGTGATGGTGGAGATCGTCTTCCCCCGTCCCGCGCCGCGGGCGGCGCTCACCGAGTACGCCGACCGCCGTGGCGACTTCGCCGTCGTCGCGGCGGGGGTGGACCTGGACACCGAGGAGGTCGTGCTCGGCGGGGTCGGCGCCGTCCCGGTGCTGGTGCCCGACGCCGGCACGCCGGACGAGGTCGCCGACGGTCTGGAGCTGCGCGACGAGGCCGGGATCCCCGCGGAGTACCGCCGCGGGCTGGTCCGCACCCTCGTCGCCCGGGCCCGGGAGGAGGCCGCCCGTGGCTGAGCCCGGATTCCGCCGCGACGGCAGCTGGGTCGGCGCGTCCGTCCCGCGCCGGGAGGACCCGCGGCTGCTCACCGGCCGCGGCCGCTTCGTCGACGACATCACCCTGCCCCGGATGCTGCACGCGGCGTTCGTGCGCAGCACCGAGGCGCACGCCCGGGTGGTCGACGTCGACCTGTCCGAGGTCCGGCGGGTGCCCGGCGTCGTCGCCGCGTTCGACGCCGCCGATCTCGCCCTGGGCGACATCACCGCGCTCCTCGACCGGCCGCTCGAGGAGTTCGTCCCCACCTCGATGCCGGTGCTGGCCGGCGACAAGGTCCGCTACGTCGGCGAGCCCCTGGCCGTCGTGATCGCCACCGACCCCTACGCCGCCGAGGACGGGGTGGAGGCCGCCGTCGTCGAGCTCGACCCGCTCGACCCGGTGGTGACCGAGACCGCCGCGCTGGCCGCGGCCGGTCCCCCGGTGCACGACGAGGCCCCCGGCAACGTACTCGTCGACGTGTCGCTGTTCGCCACCGAGGGCATCGACGGCATCTTCGACGAGGCGCACACGGTGGTCACCGTGGAGGCCCGCACCGGGCGGCAGAACGCGCTGCCGCTGGAGACCCGCGGCGTCGTCGCCGACTGGGACGACCGCGACGAGCAGCTGGTGGTGCGCACCTGCACCCAGGTCCCGCACCAGGTCCGCACGGTCCTGGCCCGCTGCGCCGGGCTCGACGAGAAGCAGGTCCGGGTCGTCGTGCCGGACATGGGCGGCGGGTTCGGGCAGAAGTGCGTCGTCGGCCGGGAGGAGATCGCCGCCGCGGCCGCCGCGCGGCGCCTCCGCCGTCCGGTGAAGTGGATCGAGGACCGGCGCGAGGCGCTGACCGCGAGCTTCCTGGCCCGCGAACAGCACTACACCGCCCGCGCCGCGTTCACCGCCGACGGGGAGATCCTCGCCCTGGAGTCCGACGTCGTCTGCGACATGGGCGCCTACTCCTGCTACCCGTTCACGGCCGGAATCGAGCCGCTGATGGCCTCGGCGGAGATGCCCGGCGTCTACCGGGTCCCCGCCTACCGGGTGCGCGGGCGCGCGGTCGCCACGAACAAGGCACCGACCGCGCCGTACCGCGGGGTGTCCCGGCCGCAGTACGTGATGGTGATGGAGCGGCTGATGGAGCGCGCCGCCCGCGAACTCGGGCTCGACGCGCTGGACGTCCGCCGGCGCAACCTGATCACCGAGTTCCCCTACCGCGGGGTCAACGCCATCACCTACGACCCGGGCTCCTACCGGGAGTCCCTCGACCTGTGCGAGCAGGTGCTCCGCGACGAGGGCTGGCCCGGGCGCACCCTGCCCGACGGCCGGGTGCTGGGCATCGGCTACTCCTGCTTCTCCGAGCGCACCGGCTACGGCTCCGGCGCGTTCGCGGCGCGGAGGATGCAGGTCGTCCCCGGGTTCGACCTGTCCCAGATCACGATGGACCTCGACGGCACGGTCACCGTCACCACCGGCACGCTGTCGCACGGCCAGAGCCACGAGACGACCTTCGCCCAGATCGTCGCCGACCGGCTCGGCCTGCCCTACGACAAGGTCAAGATCGTCCAGGGCGACACCGACCGGATCACCTACGGCTGGGGCTCGTTCGCGTCCCGCTCGGTGACGATCGGCGGGTCCGCGGCGGCCGCGGCGGCGGTGAAGCTGGGCGACCAGCTGCGTGCGCTGGCCGCCCACCTGGCCGACGCCGACGTGGACTCGGCCGAGCTCGACGGCCGCGGCGGGGTGCGCGCCGGGGACCGCACGTTCTCCTACGCCGAGCTGGCCGACGTCGCCTACCTGCGCGCGCACCTGCTGCCCAAGGAGGTCGGGCCGGGCCTGACCGCGACGGCGAGCTTCGACGTCGGCGGCGACGGCACGTTCTCCAACGCCACCCACGGCTGCGTCGTCGCGCTCGACCCGGGCACCGGCGGCGTGGAGATCCTGCGCTACGTCTGCGTCGAGGACTGCGGCGTCGCCATCCACCCGCGCGTCGTCGAGGGGCAGGCCCGCGGCGGCATCGCCCAGGGCATCGCCGGGGCGCTGTTCGAGCAGGTCGTCTACGACGAGCTCGGCCAGCCGCTCGCGCCGAGCTTCATGGAGTACAAGGTCCCGACCGCCGCCGAGATCCCGGACGTGCGGATCGAGCACCTCGAGACGCCGTGCGCGTTCACCGCCGACGGCGCGAAGGGTGCGGGTGAGGGCGGCACCATCGGCGCGCCCGCGGCCGTGCTCAACGCCGTCAACGACGCGCTGCGCCCCACCGGCGTCGAGCTGGACTCCACCCCACTGTCGCGCGCGGACCTGTTCGCCGCGCTGAACCGGGAGGCACCGTGACCGACATCCAGCTGGTCGAGCTGACCGTCAACGGGGAGCGTCACGAGCTGGCGATCCCACCGCGCCGCACGCTGGCCGACGTGCTCCGCCACGACCTGGGGCTGACCGGCACCCACGTCGGCTGCGAGCACGGCATCTGCGGGGCGTGCACCGTGCTCGTCGACGACGCGCCCGCCCGCGCCTGCCTGCTGTTCGCCGTGCAGGTGGAGAACGCCGCGATCCGCACGGTCGAGTCGCTGTCCGGGCCCGACGGCGGGCTGTCGGACCTGCAGCAGTGCTTCGGTGAGCACCACGGGCTGCAGTGCGGGTTCTGCACGCCCGGGTTCCTGATGCTGGCCGAGGGCTACCTCGCCGAGGAGCCCGACGCGAGCCGCGAGGAGATCCGCGAGGTCGTGGCGTCGAACCTGTGCCGGTGCACCGGCTACCAGACCATCGTCGACGCCGTGGAGGACTGCGCGGGCCGCCGCCGCGCCGCGCTGCAGTCCGCACTGGACTCCGCCCCGCAGCACGCGACACAGTCCGCACCGCAGTCCGCACCGCAGTCCGCACCGCAGTCCGCACCGCAGTCCGCACTGGACGGAGCATCCGCATGAGCCCGCACCCCACCGGTCTGCACGGGGCCGGTACCGACGCGACCTACGCGACCGCCGGGTTCGGCGCCGCCGCCCGGCGCGGGACCCGGCCCGCGGTCGTCGTCGTGGACCTGACGGTCGGGTTCACCGACCCCGCGCTGCCCACCGGCAGCGAGCTGTCCGAGGTCGTCGCGGCGACCTCGACGCTGGTCGAGGCGGCCCGCACGCTCGGCGCGCCGGTGGTGTGGACGACGATCGCCTACACCCCCGCCGAGCTCGACACCCTGCCCTGGCTGGTGAAGGCACCCGGGATGCGCTCGCTGGTCGAGGGCTCGGCCGCCGTCGGCTTCGACCCCCGGCTCGACGTCCGCGGCACCGACCACACGCTCACCAAGAAGGGCGCGTCGGCGTTCTTCGACACCGGGCTCGCGACCCTGCTGCGGTCGTCCGGTGTGGACACCGTGCTCGTGTGCGGGGCCACCACCTCGGGCTGCGTCCGCGCGAGCGCCGTCGACGCCGTCCAGTCCGGGTTCGGTGTGCTGGTGCCGCGGGACTGCGTCGGCGACCGCGCGGCCGGGCCGCACGAGGCGAACCTGTTCGACATCCACGCGAAGTACGGCGACGTGCTCGGTCTCGACGACGCGCTCGCCTACCTGAAGGGACTCCTGTGACCGTCACGTCCACCCTGGTCCGGCAGGTCCGCCAGGACGCGCTCGCCGACCTCGCCGACGTCCCCGCCGTGTCCCGCTGGGTCCGCCGCGGCGACCTGGCGCTGCACGCCCTCGACTACGGCGGCGACGGCGCCCCCGTCCTGGTCCTGCCCGGCATCACCAGCCCGGCGGTGACGATGGACTTCGTCGCCCGCGAGCTCGTCGACCTGTGCCGCCCGGTGGTGCTCGACGTCCGCGGCCGCGGGCTGTCCGGCAGCGGCACCTCGTGGACCCTCGACGACTACGCCGGCGACGTCCTGGCGGTGCTCGACGCGCTGGAGCTCGGCCCCGACACCATCCTGTTCGGGCACTCGATGGGCGCCCGGATCGCCGCCGTCGCCGCGACGCGCCGGCCCGTCGGCGGCGCCGTGCTCGTCGATCCGCCGCTGTCCGGCCCCGGCCGCGCGCCGTACCCGACGACGCTGGAGGCGTTCCTGGGCCAGCTGCACGAGGCGCAGCGCGGCACCGACGCCGACGGGGTCGCCCGGTCCTGGCCGCGCTGGCCACGCCGCGAGCAGGAGCTGCGCGCGCGCTGGCTGTCCTCCTGCGACGAGGCCGCGATCGCCGCGACGCACGCCGGGTTCGAGTCCGAGGACTTCTTCGACGCGTGGCCGCACGTCCCGGCGCCGGTGACCCTGCTGTACGGCGCGGACTCCCCCGTCGTGCCCGCGTCCGGGGTCGCCGAGATCGCCGCCGCCCGGCCCGACGCCCGGCTCGTCGCCGTCCCGGACGCCGGGCACATGGTGTTCTGGGACAACCCGGCCGAGGCGCTGGGGCTGCTGCGCGGGGCGCTGGGCGGCCCGGACCGGGGCTGACCCGCTCCGGGGCCGGCCGGACCCGTCCGACGCCCCGGGCCGGAGCGGCGGGGCGGATCGGACGGGCCTACCGTCGCGGTGTGCAACCGTGTCCGCGCCCGACCGCCTCCCTGCTGCGGGCGGCCACCGTGCTGGTGGCCGCCCTGCTCCTCGCCGGCTGCTCCGCCGACCGCCCCGCCGCCTCGTCGGCGCAGGACACCGAGCGCTGGCCGGGACAGACCGCCTCGGAGCGGGTCGGCGCCCCGGGGCTGGAGGCGCTGCGGACCAAGTTCCGCTTCTACGCCCAGGACCCCTGCTGGTCGAGCGACCCGGCGACGGTCTTCCCGCGCTGCGGCCGGTTCACCACCGAGATCCGCAACGCCCTGCCCCAGGTCCGCCAGGACGCACCGGCCGCGGCCGCGCAGGCCGACCTCGTCGGGAAGGCGCTCGACGACTTCGCCGCGAAGGGCTGCCAGGCCGACCCGGGCACCCTCGCCGAGGGCGACGCCGCCGTCTGCGGCCCGGCCTTCCGCGCGGTCCAGGAGACCGCCCAGGGCATGGCGACGGCCGCCGGCGCCGGGACCTGAGGACCCTGCCCCCGTCCATGATCACCGGTTGTGGAGCCAGGAGTGTGCTCGACGACCTCCGCGCTCCACAACCGGTGATCATGAACGGGGTGGAACCGCGCCGACCGGCGGCCCGCACCGCGCCGACGGATGCGCCTGCCGACGGAGCTCGCTGCCGACGGAGCGTGCCCGACGGAGCGCAGCCGGCCCGTCGGAGCGCAGTTCGCCCGTCGGAGCGCGCCGTCACCCCGCGGCGGCCCCGGCGAGGAACGCGTCGAGCTCCGCCCGGGTCGGCGCGGTGGCCGGCCCGTACCGGGTGACCGCGAGCGCCGCGGCCGCGCCGGCCCGCGCGACCGCCTCGGACCATGCCGTGCCGCGCAGCAGCTCCGCGGCCAGGACCCCGCAGTGGGCGTCCCCGGCCCCGTTGGTGTCGACGGCGTCGACCACCGGCGCCGGGACGGCCTCCACCGCCCCGTCGCGGACGACCACGCAGCCGGCGGCACCGTCGCGGACGACCACGGCCGCGTCGTCGCGCAACCGCCGGGCCAGGGCCCCGGCGGCACGCGCCGCGGTCGGCTCCCCGGTGAGCAGCCGCGCCTCCCGCGCGTTGGTGCTCAGCACCCCGGTGGCGGCGAGCATCCGCTCCCACAGCGCGTCCGGCACGTCCGTGACCAGGGGCCCCGGATCGAGCAGGACCGTCGCCGACGACTCCTCGGCCGCGGCGACCAGCGACGCGGCCTTGTCCGGGACGAGCAGGCTGTAGCCGGAGACGTAGAGCACGTCGTCGGCGGTGGTCGACGGGAGCCCGGCGGGCGGCGCGGTCTCGACCCCGCTGCCGGTGACGAAGGTCCGTTCCCCGGACGGGTCGACCAGGGTCACGCAGACGCCGGTGTCGCCGCCGGGATCGGGCGGCGCGGTCGCCGTGACGCCCTCCGCGGCCAGCGCGGCCCGCACGAGGTCACCGTGCGGACCGGTGCCGTGCCCGCCGGCGTAGAGGACCTCGGCCCCGGCCCGGGCGGCCGCGGCGACGACGTTGAACCCGCCGCCGGGCAGCATCGTCGTGCCGGTGGCGAGCACGTCCCCGCCGGGCGGGGGCAGCGCAGGCACCCGCATGACCAGGTCGACCAGGACCTGTCCGGAGTGGACGAGCCTGCCGGTCACCGCTGCTCCCGGGCCCCGCCCAGCGCGGCGTACACCCCGGCGGCGACGACGAAGGTGATCACCCAGGCCAGCCCGTTCTCGCCGAACCAGGTGCCGGCCAGCGGCCCGGTGAACCACGGCTCGGCCGACGGCCCGACGGTGGCGAACAGGTAGCCGACGACGATCGCCAGCGCCCAGGCCGCCGTCGCCCGCGGCTCGATCCCGCCGCGGTACCAGTAGCCGCTGCCGCGCGAGGTGTCCATCAGGGCCACCGGGTCGTAGTGGCGGCGACGCAGCATGTCGACGGCGAACACCCCGACCCAGGCGGTGATCGGGACGGCGAGGGCGCTGATGAAGGCGATGAACGGCGGGTAGAACCCGTCGGCGATCAGCATGAAGTAGATCGCGCCGGCGAAGGTCACCAGCACGTCGACGACGACGGCGTACACCCGCGGCAGCCGCACGCCCAGGGTCAGGGTGGTCAGCCCGGCCGAGTAGACCGACAGGTGGTTGGACAGCAGCAGCCCGCCGAACGCGGCGACCAGGTACGGGATCGCCATCCACGCGGGGAGCAGGTCGCGGATCGCGGCGACCGGGTCGTCCGCGGTGGCCAGGGTCGGGTCCCCGGCGGCGAGCAGGCTGCCCAGCGAGATCAGCAGGACCAGCGGGATGCCCGCGCCGGCCGCGGCCGAGGCGACCAGCGACCCGGCGCGCACCGACGGGGACTGGTAGCGGGACATGTCGGCCGAGGCGTTGGCCCAGCCGATGCCGGTCCCGGCGGCGATCACCCCGACCGCGGCGACGACCGCACCCGACGGCGCGGGGGCGGCCGCGGCGACCGCGGCCCAGTCGACGGTGGCGACCAGGAACCCGCCGACGACGATGTTCAGCGCACCGAACACCCAGGTCGCCCAGCGCTGCACCGCGACGAGCACGGCGTGCCCCAGCCCGGCGACGAGCACCGTGCACAGCACGAACACCGCGATGCAGGCGATCGTGATCACCGGGTGGTCCTTCGCCGACGGGCTGGTGCCCGCGACGATCGTGACCAGCGACAGCAACGCGAACGCGGCCGTGGTGGTGTTCACCGTCTCCCAGCCCAGCCGCGACAGCAGCGACACCAGGGTCGGTCCGATGTTGCCGCGGGCGCCAAACACCGCGCGCGACAGGGTCAGGCCGGGCGCCCCGCCGCGCCGACCGGCGATCGACACCGCGCCGACGATCGCGAACGACCCGACGCTGCCGAGCACCGCGGCGAGCACGGCCTGGGTGATGTTCAGCCCGGACGCGACCAGGGTCGCGCCGAGCGGGAGGCCGAGGATGGAGATGTTCGCGGCGAACCAGACCCAGAAGAGCTGGCCGGGCCGGCCGTGGCGCTCGGCGACGGGGACCGGTTCGATGCCCCGGGTCTCGAGGGCGCCGCCCTCGGCGGTGGTACCGGTGTCGGTGGTGCTGGTGGCCATGGCGGCCTCCGTTCAGGAGGTGGACCGGAGGTGGAGCAGTCCCTCGACCACGTCGTCGAGGGGGTCGAGCAGGGGTGCGTTGACCCGGCGGACGGTGCCCACGAGGTCGGCGGGCAGTGCGGCGGCGCCGTGCACCGCCCCGAGGACCGCGCCGCAGATGGCGGCGACGGTGTCGGTGTCACCACCCAGCGAGGCGGCGGTGACCAGCGCGGCCCGCGGGTCGTCGCCGAGGGCGGCGGCGAGCCCGAGGGCGGCGACGACGGACTCGGTCGCGGTGACCGAGGTGCCGACGACGGCGACGAGGGTGTCGGCGAGCGCGGCCCGGCCGAGCCCGGGCAGGACCCGGAACGCGACGTCGAGGCGGGCGGCGACGTCGGCACCGGCCGCCCAGCCGCCGCGTCGCGCACCGGCCCGGGCGGCGTCGAGCGCGGCGTCCAGCGCGGCAGGGAGCCCCGCGCCGGACACCCCGGCCGACACCGCGGCGGCCACCGCGGCGGCGGCCGCGATCCCGGGTGCGGTGTGGTGGGTGACGACCGCCGACTCGACGACGGCGTCGAGGAGCCGCGGGCCGGCGTACGCGATGCCGACGGGCGCGACACGCATCGCGGCGCCGTTGGTGACGCCGTCGCGGCCGGCGATCTCGGGGGGCTCGCCGTCCGCGAGCCGGGTCAGGGCCCGGCGGGTGGAGGGGCCGAGCAGGTCCAGCGACCCGCGCCGGATCATGTCCTGCTCCCACTTCTCCAGGGAGGAGGCGAACACCCGGGGCGGGACCCGGCCGTCGTGGTCGAGCAGGATCCGGGCGAGCAGCAGCGCCTGCTCGGTGTCGTCGGTGACGGTGCCGGCGGGGAGCTTCGGGGCGATCGGCTGGTCGTCGGCGCCGTCGAGGAGCCGGTCGACGACGCCGTAGCGCTCGGCGATCGCCGACCGGGACAGCGACTGGGTGGGCATGCCGAGCGCGTCGCCGACGGCCAGGCCGAGCAGCGCGCCGAGCGCGCGGTCGCGGGCCGGGTTCACCGCCCGCCGCCGAACTCGAGGTGGAACCGGAAGCGCTGCGGGTCCAGGAGGCTGACCACGTGCTCGACGAGCCCGCCGGTCGCGTCCCGGGTGACCCGCACGGCCTGCAGGAACGGCTCGCCGGGGGCGCGTTCGAGGGTGGCGGCGTCCGCGGCGCCGAGCGGGGCCACCGAGATCCACTGCTCCCCCCCGACGCCGGTCAGCCCGGTGGCGGCGAGGGTGGCGGTGATCGAGCCGTCGACCAGCCCGGTCGCGGGCAGCTGCGCCAGCGCGCCGGCGGCGGGCAGCGACGCCGTCTCCAGCGACACCGGGACGGTCCCGGCGCGGCGCAGCCGGCGCACGGTGACCAGTGGCCCCTCGTACCCGGTGGGCCCGGGGTCGCCGCCGGGCGAGATGCCGAGCAGCTCGGTGCTCACGGCCGCGCCGGACGCGGCGAGCGCCTGCGCCCAGCCGAGCCGCTGGTCCAGCGGGGACCCGTCGAAGGTCACGAACGACCCGACGCCGGTCTCGGTGGTGATCAGGTCGCGGCGGGCCAGCTCGGCCAGTGCGCTGCGGACGGTGCCGCGGGAGACGGCGTAGGTGCGGGCGAGCTGGTTCTCCCCCGGGAGCTGCTCGCCGTGCGGCAACCGGCCGGAGCGGATCCGCCCGGCGAGGTCCTCGACGAGGCGCGCCCTCTTGGAACGCCCACCCTGTTCAGACATGTACAAACATGTACAGCACCGAATCAGGCGCGTCCACCCCCTGCGCCGGACGGCCGGCATCCCGTGATCCTTCTCCGTGGAGCCGCGAGCGCCCGCCGGGGACGCCCGCACTCCTCAGGGAAGGATCATGGCCCGCGGACACGACGAGGACCCGCGTGCCGGCGCGGCACGCGGGTCCCGGTCGTACGGCCTCAGCCGGCGAGCAGCGCCCCCGCCCCGGGCACCCGCGGCTCCAGGCCGAGCCCGGTGAGGATGCGGTGCGTGGTCGCGGTGGCGGCGGACAGCACCGGGATGCCGGCCGCGTCCTGCACCGCCTCGATCGACGGCAGCGACGGCATCTGCACGCACGCGCTGAGCACCAGCGCGTCGGCGCCGGTCAGGTCCAGCCTGCGCCAGTGCTCGCGCAGGTCGGCCGGGTCGAGCCGGGCGACGGCGAGGTTGTCGGGCACCTGCAGCGACAGCGAGTCGACGACCTCGACCCCCGCGTCCTCGAGGTAGTCCACGACCGCCTTCGTCAGAGGCTCCATGTACGGGGTGATGATCGCGACCCGCTTCGCCCCGAGCGCGGCGATCCCCGACAGCAGCGCCCCGGCACTGGAGACGACGGGGGCGTCGGAGCCCTCGACCCGCAGTGCGGCGGTGATGTCGTCCTCGGCGGTGCAGTGGTAGCCCGGTCCCTGCGCCATGATCGCGACCAGGCAGGCCGTCGCGACGACGTCCGGCCGGGCGTCGGCCAGCTCGGCCGCGGCCCGCTGGGCCTGGGCGTTCATCGCGCGCAGCTGCTCGGGGGTCACGTGCTGCATCCGGGCCCGCGCCGCGTGGAAGACGAACCGGTCGTCGGGCAGCACGTCCTCCCGGGCGCGCAGCATCCGCGGGAGCTCGGTCTCCATCGTCAGGTTCGAGCTCGGCACGATCATGCCGATGTGGTGGTCGCGGGGGCTCACCGCCGGTTCACCGGCTTCATCTCGGACACGGTCAGCTCGCCGGCGTCGACGATCAGCTCGTCGTCGAGGAACAGCGAGTTGCCGCGCATCGGGATGTCGAAGTGGCAGGCGGTGTCGTTCGGGCCGCCGAGCTCGTTGTTCGGGCCGATGGAGAACATGACGTTGCCGTAGAAGCTGCGCAGCTCCATGCCCATGCCGCCGCCGAACTGGGTCAGGCCGTGCCAGTGGGCGCGCTCGTCGAGGCCCCAGCCGACGTGGCTCATGCCGTAGCCGCGCGGGTCGTCGAAGGACTCGATGTAGGAGCGGAGCAGGTCCGCGTCGAGACCGGAGGAGCCGGCGCCGCCGCGGATGTCGCGGATGAAGCCCTGCTCGATGGTGATCTCGACCGGGGTCTGCACGTAGGTGTTGAACGGCAGCAGCACGTCCCCGGGGGCGAGGACGATCTTCCCGTCGACGCCGTCGTCGGAGCCGCCGGTGAACACGAACGCCGCGGGCCAGTGGTCCCAGCGACCGGGGGTGTCGGTGTAGCCGTACTCGCTCAGCGTCGGGTACATGCCGAGCTGGTAGGTCACGTCGGTGCCGTGCGGGCTGGTGATCCGCATGGTCGAGGCCTTGGCCAGCAGCTCCGCGCCGGTCTCGACGCGCTCGCGCAGCTCGGTGGTCGGCATCAGCCGGGCCAGCAGCTCGGGCGGCTCCACCGCGGTGAGGATGCGGGTGCCCGCGTCCTGGATGGCGAACTGCTCGGCGCTGAACAGCAGGAACGTGCAGTCCACGACCATGTCCGCGGCCTTGAGGGCGTCCACGGCCAGGGGGATGTTCCCCAGGCCGGAGTCGCCGACCGCCCAGGCGCCGCCCGCGCTCGCCGGCGACGGCAGCCGCATGTGGTAGCCGGTCGCGCCCAGCATCTGGATCGCCCAGAGGAACGCGTCGGCGTACTCGGTCCGTTCCGCGCCCCGGGTGAGCACGACGACCGTCTCCCCCTCGTGCACGCCCGACAGCGTCAGCTGCTGCAGGCAGATGTCGTTGAACAGGTTCTGGTCCATCGCGCCCCTCCGTGTCTCGTTCTATTAATCCGAGCACGTACTATCCGGATACGCAAGACCTTCGGACGAGCGGAAACGGCACCGTCACACGGGGCGGATCAGCCGGGGGCGCCGTCGCAGACGGACTTCAGCGACCGCCCGAGGGCGTTGCGGTGGACCTCGTCGAGCCCCTGCGCCTGCTCGACCGCGGCCTGGGCCAGGGTCGACGGGCACTCCTCGTTCGCCCGTGCCGGTCCGGCCAGCTTCAGGGCGGCCACGAGCTCGTCGCCGATCCGGTCGAGCTGCGGCCGCACCCGGGCCAGCTCGGGCCGCTGCGCCGGACGCGTGTCGGGCCGGTCGGTCCACTGCCGGATCAGGTCGTTCTGCACCTGGGTGCTCGCCGCGATCTGGTCGGCGACGATCCGGGCCGTCCAGTCGGGGTCGACGCCGTCGCGGGTCGCGTCCGCCCGCGCCTGCGCGACGACGGCCGCCTCCCGCGCCGGGTCGGTGACGGCCGCCCCGGTCCCGAACTTCGCCGCGGCGACCTGGTCGGAGACCTGGGCGCGCTGCGCGGACAGCTGCACGACCCGGATGAGCCCGTCGGCCGGGGACGCGCCGGGCGGCCCCTCGGTCAGCGGGAGGGGCTGGTCGCCGCACCCGGCCAGCAGTCCCAGGACCAGGAGCGACCCGGCCAGTGCGGTACCGCGTGTGCCGATCACAGCGGCGAGCCTACGACCGCAGCGGTCGCGCCCCACCGCCGCCTGCGGCGATGCTGGCGGGCGTGGACACCGCGGTCATCCTGGAAGTGGCGCTGAACGGCACGACGACGCGGGAGCGCAACCCGCGCGTGCCCCGCACCCCGGCGGAGGTGGCCGACCAGGCCGTCGACGTGCTCGACGCGGGCGCGGCGATCGTGCACCACCACAACGACGAGCCGATGTTCACCGTCGACGGGGTGCACGCCGTCGAGCCGTACCTGGCGGCCTGGGACCCGGTCCTGGCCGCGCACCCCGACGCACTGCTCTACCCGACGATGGCGGCCGGGGCCCGCGACATCCCGGTGACCCGGCGGTGGGCGCACGTCGAGGAGCTGGGCCGGCGCGGACACATGACACTGGTCGACCCCGGCTCGGTCAACGTCGGCCTGCTCGACGACGGCACCTGCCCGGACGCGGCGGCGCCGGAGCCGTACCAGAACTCCTTCGCCGACACCGAGTACATGTTCGCCCGCACCGCCGAGCTGGGCGCCGCCCCGAGCATCTCGATCTTCGAGCCGGGGTTCCTGCGCACCACGCTGACCCTGCACCGGCACGGGAGGGTCCCGCCGGGGGCGATCGTGAAGCTGTACTTCGCCGACCGGCTGCAGTTCGGGCTGCCGCCGACGCCCGCCGCGCTGGAGGCCTACCTGGAACTGCTGGAGCCCTCGGGCCTGCCGTGGTCGGTGGCCGTGCTGGGCGGTGACGTCGTCGCCTCCGGGCTGGCCGAGCTGGCGGTGCGCCGCGGCGGGCACCTGCGGGTCGGCCTGGAGGACTTCGACGACGGCCGGGGCACGGCGCCGTCGAACCGGGAGCTGCTCGACGGTGCCCTGCGCGTGCTGGACCGGGTGGGCGCGACACCGGCCTCCCCCGCGGCCGCCCGCGACATTCTCGGAATCCGGCCGCGCGGGTGATCCTTTCGCCGTGACACACCGCGGGGGTGCGTTTCCGGTCGACCCGGACACGCACCCCCGCGGAGAATTCGACGACGCCGGCCGTCACCCGGTCCGCGGATGTCCGCGGCCGGGTCCGGCCGGCCCGGTCAGAACCAGGCTTTCCGCCCGCCCACCGGCCGTCCGATCGCTCCCAGGATCAGCAGGACCACACCGACGATGACCAGCAGACCACCGAGGTAGTAGAGAATGGAGATGCTGGTGAAATACCCCACCAGCAGCAGGATCAGACCGAGAATGATCATTTCGTGTCCCCTCCCAGGAATGTGAGGAGAAAGTACTCACGTCCGGGGGACTCCGCAGCGCGGGAATCGATTCCGATGTTCGAGTCGTGACCTGCCGTGCGCCGGACGGTGCGCGGGGACCGTCACACGCCGGAACGGTTCGGTCCGCCACCGGAGGGGAACACGGCTCTCGCACCCGAGCGCGAGGAGGACCACATGGGCCGCACCGTGGCCGACCAGATGATCGAGCTGCTGCACCAGGCCGGCGTCGAACGGATCTACGGCCTGGTCGGTGACAGCCTCAACCCGATCGCGGACGCGATCCGCCGCGACGGCCGCATCCGGTGGGTGCACGTGCACAACGAGGAGGCCGCCGCGCTCGCGGCCGCCGCGGAGGCCCAGCTCACCGGGCGGCTCGCGGTCTGTGCCGGCAGTTGCGGCCCCGGCAACACGCACCTGATCCAGGGCCTGATGGACGCCCACCGCACCGGTGCGCCGGTGCTGGCGATCGCCTCGCACATCCCCTCGCTCCAGATCGGCACCGGCTACTTCCAGGAGACCCACCCGGAGCGGCTGTTCACCGAGTGCTCGGCGTACTGCGAGCTGATCTCGCGGCCCGAGCAGATGCCCCGGATGCAGCGGATCGCGATGCAGACCGCGCTCGCCGAGTCCGACGTGGCGGTGCTGGTCCTCCCCGGCGACGTCAGCGCGCTCGACGCCCCGAACGACACCGGCACCTCGCACCTGTCCCCGCCCACCGGCGTCGTGGCGCCGTCCGAGGACCAGGTGGCCGAGCTGGCCCGGCTCGTCGACGCCGCGGACACCGTGACGCTGTTCGTCGGCGCCGGGATCGAGCACGCCCGCGAGCAGGTGCTCGCCCTCGCCGAGAAGGTGAAGGCGCCGATCGGCCACTCGCTGCGCGGCAAGGAGTGGATCCAGTACGACAACGCCCACGACGTCGGCATGTCCGGGCTGCTCGGCTACGGCGCCTGCTACGAGGCGACGCACGAGGCCGACCTGCTCGTCCTGATCGGCACCGACTTCCCCTACGACTCGTTCCTGCCGCAGGCGCGGACCGTGCAGATCGACACCGACCCCGCGCGCCTGGGGCGTCGCACGCTGCTGGAGCTGGGTGTGCACGGCGACGCCGCGTCCACCCTGGACGCGCTGCTGCCGCGGATCGCGGAGAAGACCGACCGCTCCTTCCTGGACCGGATGCTGCGCAGGCACGCCGAGGCGCTGGAGAAGGTGGTCGGCGCCTACACCCGCAAGGTCTCCGACCTGCGCCCGATCCACCCCGAGCACGTCGCGGCGGTCCTCGACGAGGAGATGGCCGACGACGCCGTCGCCACCGTCGACACCGGCATGTGCAACGTGTGGGCGGCCCGCTACCTGTCCCCCAACGGCCGGCGCCGGATCATCGGCTCCTACCGGCACGGGACGATGGCGAACGCCCTGCCGCACGCGATCGGCGCCCAGTTCGCGTACCCGGACCGGCAGGTGGTGTCGCTGTCCGGCGACGGCGGGCTGACGATGCTGCTCGGCGAGCTGCTGACCGCGGCCGAGCACGACCTGCCGCTCACCGTCGTCGCGTTCAACAACGGGTCGCTGGGCATGATCCGGCTGGAGATGATGGTGGCGGGCTACCCGTCGTTCCAGACCGACCACGGCCCGGCCGACCTGGCCGGGATCGCCCGCGCCGCCGGGCTGTACGCCGAGGCCGTCGACGACCCGTCCGACGTGCGCGCCGCGCTGCGCCGGGCGCTGGACCACCGCGGTCCGGCGCTGGTCGACGTGCGCACCGACCCGAACGCGCTGTCCATCCCGCCGCACATCACCGCCGCGCAGGTCCGCGGGTTCGCACTCGCCGCGACCCGCACGGTGCTCGACGGCGGCGTCGGGAAGATGGTCGAGCTGGCGCGCAGCAACCTGCGGTCGATCCCCCGGCCCTGAGCGGGGCGGGTCAGCCGGCGCGTGCGGCGAGCCCGGGGGCCGAGACCGCGTGGTCGAGCGCGATCGCGGCGGCACCCCGGAGCACGCCGTCCTCGCCGTGCGCGTCGTCGTGCACCGGCGGCGCGACGGCGCGGCGGAAGGCCATCAGACCGGCGTCGTAGGCGACGGCGAACGCCTCGGGCGCCGCGGCCCGCAGCGCGGGCCCGAGCCCGGCCAGCACGACGACCTCCGGGTCGTGCGCGTTGACCAGCCCGGCGACGCCGCGGGCCAGTGCCGCCGACGCGCCCGTGACCGCGGCCGACGGCCCGGGCTCACCCGCCGCGGCACGGTCGAGCACCGCGCGGGCGTAGCTGTAGGGGGCGTCCGGCTCCGGCTCGCCCAGCATCCGGGCGAGCGCCCGGCCGTCGACCCCGGTGGTCCAGCAGCCGCGGGCACCGCAGGCGCACCGGGCGGCCGGATCGCCGAAGGGCAGGTGCCCCAGTTCCCCCGCCGCGCCGCGGGCGCCGGTCTGGGCCCGCCCCCCGAGCAGCAGCGCACCGCCGATGCCCACCTCGACGGTGAGGAACAGCGCGGTGCCCGCGCCGGCCGCGGCCCCGTCCCGGACCTCGGCGACCCCGGCCAGGTTCGCGTCGTTGCCGACCAGTACGGGCAGGCCCAGCCCGGCGCCGATCCGGCGCACGTCGAGCGGGCTCCAGCCCTGCCCGCCGCCCGTCTCGGCCAGGTACTCGTCGACGACGGTCGCCGCGACCCCGATCCCGACCGCCACGACCGGTCCGGGCGCGTCCGCGACCAGCTCACCGACCACCCCGGCCAGCTCCGCGGCGACGGCGTCGGGGTAGCGACGGCGGTGCCGCCCCGAGCGCACCGCGACCGGGGCCCCGTCGAGCCCGGCGAACCCGGCCCGCCAGCCCTCGAACCGCACGTCGACGGCGACGACGCCCGGCCCGTCCGGGTTGGGCGTCAGGGTCGTGGTCGGTCGCCCGCGCCCGCCGCAGGGGGCGCGCTCCTCGGTGACCCAGCCGAGGTCGCGCAGCCGGGCCGCGATCTCGGTGGCCGAGCCGCTGGCCAGGCGCAGCCGCCGGGCGAGCTCGACGCGGGTGAGGCCGGGTTCGCGGCGGACCTCGTCCAGGACCTCGGCGGTGGCGCGCCAGCGGTCGGTCTCGGCGCGCCCGGGCGCCTCCGTGCCGGAACGTGAACCGGCCGACATCGACGTCATCCGGTTTGACACCTCCGGCCTCCCGAGATTTATCCTCGTGTCACGATGAAAAAGGCTCTCACCTCGTCCCAGTCTTCCACCACCGGGCCCGCGCTCGCCGCGATGGCCCTCGGCGGTCTGGCCATCGGCACCACCGAGTTCGCCTCGATGGGCCTGCTGCCTGCCTTCGCCGCCGACCTCGGCGCCACCGTGCCGCAGGCCGGCACGGCCATCAGCGCCTACGCGCTCGGCGTCGTCGTCGGCGCGCCGGTGCTCGCCGTGCTCGGCGCGCGGTGGCCCCGCAAGCACCTCGTCCTGGCCCTGGCGGGCGCGCTGGCGGTGACCAACGTGGCGTCGGCGTTCGCCCCGACGTTCGGCACCTTCGTCGCCACCCGGTTCCTGGCCGGGCTGCCGCACGGCGCCTACTTCGGCACGGCCTCGGTCCTCGCCGCCTCCCTGGTCCCCCGCGAGCGGCGGCCACGCGCGATCGCGACGGTGATGAGCGGGCTGATGATCGCCAACATCGTCGGCGTCCCGGGCGCGACCTGGCTCGGGCAGAACGCGGGCTGGCCCGCGGCCTACCTGACCGTCGGCGCCGTCGCGGCGCTCACGATGCTGGCCGTCTGGCGACTGGTCCCCGACGTCCGCGACGAGCGCCGCGGCTCGGTGCTGGGTGAGCTGTCGGCGCTGCGCCGCGGCCAGGTCTGGATCACGATGGCGGTCATCGCGACCGGGTTCGGCGGCTCGTTCGCCGTGTACAGCTACATCACCCCGGTGCTCACCGAGGTGTCCGGGCTCGCCACCGCGGCCGTGCCGCTCGCACTGGCCGTGTTCGGGCTCGGGATGACGCTGGGCAACCAGGTCGGCGGCCGGCTCGCCGAGGCTGCGCCGGTCCGCACGATCGCCTCGGGGCTCGCCGCCGCCGCGGTGTCGATGGCCCTGTTCGCACTCACCGCGTCCTCGCCGGTGTTCGCGCTGGTCACGCTGTTCGCACTGGCGTTCACCACCACCGCGACCACCCCGGCGCTGGCGACCCGGCTGATGGACGCCGGTCGCGAGGGTCCGACCCTGGGCGCGGCACTGCACCACGCCGCGTTCAACGTGTCCAACGCCCTCGGGGCCGCGCTGGGCGCCCTGGTCCTGGCCGCCGGATGGGGCTGGACCGCGCCCGCCGCGGTCGCCACCGTGCTGCCGCTGCTGGGGCTGGCCGCGTTGGGTGTGGCGGTCCGGATGGAGCGCTCCGAGCGGCGTGAGGAGCTCGCCCTGGCCGCCTGAGGACCGCCTGGTAGGTCACACAAGCGAGAGGTGTCGATCAGATCACCTCCGGGAAGCCTGCCCTCGAGTTGATCGTTGCGTAAGACAACGATCCCGTCGAGAGGAGCCCGGCCATGTCCGCCGATCCGGACAGCGCCACCGCGCCGCGCAACGGTGCCGCCACGCAGAGCGGGGCCGCGCTGCACAGCGACGTCGAGGAGCTCCTCGACGCCCTCGCCGCCGACCGCGGCCGCGAGGCCCTGGTGCACCGCGACCGCAGGATCACCGCGGGCGAGCTCGTGGACTCCGTGCACCGGCTCGCCCACGCCCTCGACGGCCGGGCCGAGCCGGGCCGGGTCGTGGCGCTGCTGGCCGGCAACACGCCCGAGGCGGTCGTCGCGCGGCTCGCGGTGACGCTGCTCGGGGCGGGCATCGCCCAGCCGCACGATGGCCTGTCCGCCGCCGCGCAGGCCCGCATCGTCGACGACGTCGAGGCGCCGCTCGTCCTCGCCGACGCCGACGCCGCGGCGGCCGCCGAGCCCGTCCTCGCGCTGGTCCCCGGCGTCGACGTGCTCTGGCTCGGCCCGCACGGCACCGACACCGACGTGACGGCCGAGGCCGCGACGGCGTCCACCGAGCCGGTCCGGGGCCGCGCCCGGCCGGACGCCATCGAGCAGATCCGGCACACCGGCGGCACCACCGGCCACCCGAAGGGCATCACCTACACCTTCGACCACCACCGTCGCGGTGCCGCGATGCGGCGCGGGACAGGCGGGTTCGGCAGCGGCGACGCCGGCGCGCGCCTGCTCGTCGCCACGCCGGTCGCCCACGTCGGGGGGTCGCTCGCCGACCGCACCCTCACCGACGGCGGCACCGTCGTCCTGCAGGACGGCTTCGAGCCCGGCGCCTACCTCGCCGCCGTCGAGCGGGAGCGCATCACCCACGGCTTCCTGCTGCCGCCGCTGATCTACCGCCTGCTCGACCACCCCGACCTGGACCGGACCGACCTGTCGTCGCTGCGGTCGCTGGTCTACGGCGGTGCCCCCGCCAACCCGCGGCGCATCGCCGAGGCGCTGCGCCGGATCGGCCCGGTGTTCACCCAGTTCTACGGCCAGACCGAGGCCGGCGGGATCAGCGTGCTCACCGCCGAGGAGCACCGGGACCCCGACCTGCTCGGCACCGTCGGGCGGCCGATCCCCACCACCACGATCGCGATCACCGACGCCGACGGCCGCCCCGTCGCCCCGGGCGGGCGCGGTGAGCTGTGGGTGCACACCGGCATGGAGATGGACGGCTACTGGAAGCAGCCGGAGCTGACCGCCGCCACCGTCGTCGACGGGTGGGTGCGGACCGGCGACGTCGCCCGCCAGGACGCCGACGGCTACCTGCACCTGCTCGACCGGGTCAAGGACATGATCGTCGTCGTGGGCGGGCACGTGTACACCTCCGAGCTGGAGGACCTGCTCATGGAGCACCCGGCCGTCCGGCACGCCGCGGTCTTCGGGGTGCCCGACGACGACGGCACCGAGACCGTGCACGCCGCCGTCGTCACCGACTCCCCGGCGCCGAGCCCGGACGAGCTGACCGGCCTGGTCGCCGACCGCGCCGGCGCGATGTACGTGCCGGACACCGTGGAGTTCGTCGAGCGGATCCCGCTGACCGGGATCGGCAAGACCGACAAGAAGCGGCTGCGCGCCGAGCTCGTCGGTCAGCCGCGCTGACGGACCGCCTCGTAGAGCACCACGGCCGCGGCGATCGAGGCGTTGAGCGAGTTGACCCGCCCGCGCATCGGGATGACCACCGTGGCGTCGGCCCGGTCGAGCCACGCGTCGGTCACCCCGGTGGCCTCGGTCCCGATGACCAGCGCGGTCGGCCCGGTCAGGTCGGTGCCGGCGAGCCCGGTCGTCCCGGCCGGGGTGGTGACGAGGGTGGCGATGCCGCGCCGGTCGAGCCAGTCGAGGACCTCGGCGGTGGACGCGGACGCGACCGGCACCGCGAACACCGTCCCCTTCGACGCCCGCACCACGTTGGGGTTGGCGAAGTCGGTGCCACCGCGCTCCGGGGTCGCGATCACCACCGCGTCCACCCCGCACGCCTCGGCGGTGCGCAGCATCGCCCCGACGTTGCCGGGCTTCTCGACACCCTCGGCGACGAGCACGAGCGGGTCCGGGCCGAGGTCCAGCTCGTCGAGCGGGCGGCCGGGGGCCGGGGCGACGGCGAGCCAGCCGTCCGGGGACTCGCGGTAGGCGATCCGGGCGAACACCTCGCGGGTCACCGAGAACACCCGCGCCGACGGCATCCGGGCCAGCAGCGCGTCCGACCGCACGAGGTCCGGCGCCCAGTACACCTCGGTCGGCTCGACGCCGGCGTCGAGCGCGAGCGCCAGCTCGTCGTGCCCCTCGATCACGGTGACGGCCGCCGCGTCGCGGTGGCGGCGGGTGCGCAGCCGGACCAGGTTCTTGACACGCGGGTTGGCGGTACTGGTCAGGTCGGGCACCCGACGAGCCTAGGATGGCGGGGTGTCCGGGGACCGGCCGGGACCGGGTGCCCCGTCCGGGTCTCCGGAGCGGACCGCGAGCCACCCGGCGGTGACCGCGGCCGCGGCGGCGAGCACCGCCAGCGGGGCGGCGAGCGCCGTCGTCGCGACGAATGCGGTGGCCAGCCACGGCGCGGCGAACCCGGAGTAGGCGGCGGTGTAGAACAGCCCGTTCACCGCGCCCCGCCCGGACGCCGGCGCCAGCCGGCCGACGCGGGTGAGCCCGGCGTTGAGGCAGAGCCCGCCGCCCGCGCCGAACAGCACCCCGGCCACCGCGACACCCGCGACCGCGGCCGGTCCGGGCGGCGCGAGCAGCGCGGTGACCGTCGCGGCGGCGGCCCCGAGGGCGCCCAGCCCGGCCCCGGCGGGCCCGGTGCGGCGGCCGAGGCGGTGCGCGAAGGGCTGCACCAGCGTCCCGGTGCCCAGGGTCAGCGCGGCGAGCAGCCCGGTGAACGCGACCGCGCCGGAGATCCCGGGCAGCAGCAGCGGCAGCACGGTCACCGCGACCGACGGGAACGCGTACACGCACACCGCGGTCGGCACGACCACCCGCACGAACACCCGCCGCGCGGCCGGGGTCAGGCCCGGCCGGGGCAGCAGGCCGCGGGACGGCGGCCCGGCCGGGCGGGGCCCCGTCCCGACGGCGGCGAGCACCGCGGCGACCGCCACCACCAGCAGGGCCACGTGCACGAGGTAGGGCAGGGCGAGCGGCAGCGGCCCGGAGGTCGCGAGCAGCCCCGAGGTCAGCGGCCCGAGGCAGAAGCCGGCGGTCTGGGCGACCGACGCCGCCCGCGCGGCCCGCGGCGCGCCGTCCGGCCCGGCGAGGTCCTGCAACCAGGCGCTGCCCACCGAGAACACCGCACCGGACGCCAGCCCCTGCAGGAACCGGGCCGCGAACAGCAGCCACAGCGCCGACGCCCCGCCGAGGAACAGCAGCGACGCCCCGGCGACCCCGGCGGCGACCGGCAGCAGCACGCGCACCCGCCCGAACCGGTCCGACGCCGGCCCGCCCAGCAGCAGCGACGGTGCCAGCCCGAGCGCGTACACCCCGAAGATCGCGGCGAGTGTGCTCGCCGACAGATCGAGCTCGGCCCGGTAGACCAGCAGCAGCGGGGTCGGGACGTTCGTGCCGAAGGCCGTCGCGAACAGCAGCCCGCAGGCCGCGAGCCACGTCCGGTCCCCCCGGCCTCCCTGCCGCACCGTCGCATCCTGCCAGCCGGGGGTTACCTACCGGTAGCCTCCGCAGCGAGGACCGGCGACGAGGACGGAGTGACGCGACATGGGTGAACCGACGGGGATCGCGGTCGAGGTGGCGGACGGGGTCGCGCGGCTGCGCCTGGACCGCCCGGAGGCGGCGAACGCGCTGCACGAGCCGATGTGGTTCGGGTTGCGCGACGCGGTGCGCGAGCTGGACGCCGACCCCGCCGTGCGGGTCGTGGTGATCAGCGGCAACGGGCGGCACTTCTGCTCGGGCATCGACGTGTCGATGCTGGGCGGGCTGCGCGAGACCGCGTCGGACGACTCGACAGGACACGGCGCCGACGCGCTGCGCCGCACCATTCTCGACCTGCAGGAGTGCCTCACCGCGATCGAGCGCTGCCGGAAGCCGGTCGTCGCCGCGATCCAGGGCGTCTGCCTGGGGGCCGGCCTGGACCTGGTCGTCGCCTGCGACCTGCGCTACGCGACCGCCGACGCGTCGTTCGTGCTGAAGGAGGTCGACATGGGCCTGGCCGCCGACGTCGGCGTGCTGCAGCGGCTGCCGCGGATCGTCGGCGAGGGTGTGACCCGCGAGCTGGCCTACACCTGCCGGCCGGTGTCGGGCACCGAGGCGAAGGAGCTGCGCCTGGTCAACGACGTGTACGCCGACGCCGACGCGCTGGAGGCGGGCGTCGCCGAGCTGGCCGCGTCGCTGGCCGCGAAATCGCCGCTGGCCCTGCGCGGCACCAAGCACGCGATCACCTACGCCCGCGACCACTCGGTCGCCGACGGGCTCGACCAGATCGCCACCTGGAACGGCGGCCAGCTGGTCTCGGCCGACCTGACCGAGGCCGTCAGCGCGTTCATGGAGAAGCGCCAGGGCGTCTACCGGGACTGACCCGGCCTACCGTCGCGGGACGACCTCCCCGACGACCGCGTACATCCCTGCGGGTGGCTGCCCGTCCTCGGCCCGCCAGTCGCTGACATCGACCAGGCCCGGTTCCAGCAGCTCCAGCCGGTGTCCGGGCCGGTCGACGAGCAGCCTGCGCAGCAGGGCGCGGTCCCGGGAGCGCGCCGGCTGCGCGGTGTCCCGGGTGAACCGCTCGATGGTGCGCATCCGCTCGGCGGTGTGCGGGTCGTCGACGTCGGTGCTGCCGTGCGACACGACGAGCATGCTGCCGGGCCCGAACGCCGTCACGTAGCGGTCGAACAGGGCCCCGAGCAGGTCGTCGTCGCGGACGAAGTGCAGCACCGACACCGCGAGCACGGCGACCGGCTCGGCCGGGTCGAGCAGGTCCGCCACACCCGGCGCGGCGAGCACGGCCCCGGCGTCGGTGAGGTCGGCGGCGGTGATCGAGGCACCGTCCACACCGGTCAGGATCTGGCGGCTCATCGCGACCGACACCGGCTCGACGTCGACGTAGGCCACGCGCGCCGCGGGGTCGGCCCGGTGGGCGATCTCGTGCACCGGCTCGGCGGTCGGGATGCCGGACCCGAGGTCGAGGAACTGGCGCACCCCGCGGTCCAGGCAGGCCCGCACGGCCCGGCCGAGGAAGGCCCGGTTGGCGAGCGCGACCTCCCGGGTGTCGGGCAGGGCGGCGAGCACACGCTCGGCGAACTCCCGGTCGGTCGCGAAGTTGTGGGCGCCGCCGAGCATGTAGTCGTAGACGCGGGCCGGGTTGGGGAGCGTCAGGTCGATCTCGTCCACCGGGTCGGGCACGGGCTCCGGGGCGGTCATGGGCGTCACCCTCTCGCCGGTGTCTCCCGGGTCGCAAGTCCCGCCAGGACATCGTGCAGCTCCGCCGCGGTGCCGGGGGCGACGCCGGGACGGCCGGCCAGCTCGAGCAGCCGCGCGACCGCGGGCGCCCAGGCCGGCCCGAGCCGGGCGTCGGAGAGCAGCGCGGCGTCGCCGAGGACCTCCGCGGCCGGGCCGCGCCGTACCCGCCCGCGCGCGACGACGGCGACGTCGTCGGCCCAGCGGTGGGCGAGGTCGACGTCGTGTGTGGACAGCACGACCGCGGTCCCGGCGCGCTGCAGGTCCGCCAGCACGACGACGAGCTCCTCCACCCCGGCCGGGTCCAGACCCGCGGTCGGCTCGTCGAGCACCAGCACCCGGGGCCGGACGGCGAGTGCCCCGGCGATCGCGACCCGCTTGCGCTGCCCGAACGACAGCCGGTGCGTCGGCCGGTCGGCGAGGTCGGCGATGCCGACGGCGGACAGCGCGTCGTGCACCCGGGCGTCGACCTCGGTCTCGTCGAGACCGAGGTTGAGCGGGCCGAACGACACGTCCTGCGCGACGTCGGCGGAGAACAGCTGGTCGTCGGGGTCCTGCAGGACGAGCTGGGCGGACTCGCGCAGCCGCACCAGCCCGCGGCGGGTGCGGCGGACCGGCTCGCCGTCGAGCAGGACCTGCCCGGCCGACGGGGCGAGCAGCCCGAGCAGCAGCCGGAACAGGGTGGTCTTGCCGCCGCCGTTGGGGCCGAGCACCGCGAGCCTGCGCCCCGGGTCGACGACGAGGTCCGCCCCGTCGAGCACGACCGGCCCGTCCGGGTAGGCGAAGACCAGCCCGCGGGCCTCCAGGACCGCGGTCACGGGACGACCGCCAGGGCCAGTACGGGCACGGCGACGAGCAGCACCGTGCTCGCCGCGACGAAGGCGGGCGAGACGGTGCGGGCGGGTACCCGGACGCGCAGCGAGCCGTCGTAGCCGCGGGAGGCGAGGCCGGCCTCGAGGCGGCGGGCACGGTCGAAGGCGCGGACGAACACGGCCCCGCCCTGCCCGGCCAGCGACCGGAAGGTGGTCCGCCGCGTCCGGAATCCCATCCGGAGGGACTGGGCCTCCCGGACCGCGGTCAGCGAGTCCAGCAACAGGAACAGCATCCGGTAGACGAGCAGGGTGATCTCCAGGACGGCCGGCGGCACCCACCGCAGCCGGGGCAGGGTGTCGGCGAGCGGCGTCGTCGCGGCGAAGAGGATCAGGCAGGACACCGCCGCCAGCGAGCGTCCGACGAGCGCGGCCGCCCGGGCCGGTCCGCCCGGCGCGAGCGCGAGCCACGGGTCCCCGCCCACGGTCACCAGCAGGGGCAGCGCCCCCACGATCACGAACCCGAGGGGCAGCGCGAGCAGCCGCAACGCGGTCCGCCACGGCACCCGGGCCCCGCCCAGCAGCAGCGCCAGCGCCGCGGTACCGGTCAGCACGGCCCCCGGCCACGGTGGGAGCGCGACGGCGAGCAGCAGCAGCCCCAGGGCGAGGAACGCCTTCTCCCCGGGGTGCCGGGATCGCCAGCGGTTGGCGTGGGCGGTCTCGTCGATCAGCAGCATCAGCTCTGCCGGGCGGCCTTCTCCCGGCTGCGGGTGCGGGCGACGCCGATGCAGTAGCCGAGCACGCCCGCGCCGGCCGCGGCCTGCATCGCGAAGATGCCGGACTCGATCTCGCCCGACGGCGGCTCCCACACCGGGCTGAACCACGGCTGGTAGCCGGTGGCCTCGATGGCCTCGCCCGCCTGGCCGTCGGACCCGGCGTACTCGCCGGGCACGAACAGCACCGGCACCGCGAACAACGCGACGACGGCGACGACCAGCAGGATGTTCACGACGGTCGAGCGGCTCACGCCGACGCCTCCTTCTCCGGGCCCTGCGCGGTCGCGGCCGGGGCGGGGCCGCCGGTGTCGGTGCCCGCGGCCGGGCGCAGCACGCCGAGGCGGCGCAGCTCGTCCGGGGTGATGCGCACGAGCAGCCGCACGACGAGCACGGTCAGCAGCCCCTCGGCCACGGCCAGCGGGATCTGCGTGATCGAGAAGATCGAGGCGAAGGTGACGAACGCTCCGCCGAACCCGGAGGTGGGGTCGGGGAACGCGAGCGCGAGCTGCGCGCTGGTGATCGTGTAGGTACCGAGGTCACCGAGGAAGGCCGCGGCGAACACCGCGGGCCCCAGCGAGCCCCCGATCCTGCGGACCACGACGTAGGCGCCGTAGGCGATCCACGGCCCGGCGATCGCCATCGAGAAGGCGTTGGCGCCGAGCGTGGTGAGCCCGCCGTGGGCGAGCAGGACGGCCTGGAAGAACAGCACCACCGTCCCGAGCAGGGCCATCACCGGTGGTCGGAACAGCACCGCGCCCAGCCCGGTTCCGGTCGGGTGCGACGACGACCCGGTCACCGACGGGATCTTGAGCGCCGAGAGGACGAAGGTGAACGCGCCCGCCGCGGCGAGCAGCAGCGTGGTGTCCGGGTCCTCCCGCACGCGGCGCACCACGGCGCGGGCGCCGTGCACGACGAACGGCGCGGCGACGACGGTCCAGGCCGCCGCGTGCAGCGGCGGCAGATACCCCTCGGCGATGTGCACGGGCGAACGCTACGGCCACGTCGTTCGATCGTGCAAGCCTGAACATCCGGTCAGGTGTGCAGGCTCTGACACACGGCGACGCCCGGACCCGGCCGGGTCCGGGCGTCGCCGGTGGCTGCGGTGTGCCGTCAGAGGCGCAGGCCGTTGGTGTGGTGCACCTCGGCGGGGCGCTCGGCGGTGGCCTTGTGCTCGGCCGCGGCGGCCAGCCGGGCCGCCTCCTGCTCGGCCTCGCGACGTCGGTTCTCCCGCTCGGCGGGCGTGGTCTCGGGCGTACCGACCCCGCTGCCCGGCCGGCCGGCGACGACCTGCTCCTTCGCCAGCCTGCGGGCCTTCTTCTCCGCCTTCGCGGCGGCGTCGCGCTTGGCGACCTTCTCCAGCCGCGCGGCCTTGGCCTTCCGGGCGGCCTTCTTCTCCGCGGCCGCGGCCTTCTCCTGCTCGGCCCGCTCGGCCTTCGCCTGCTTGCGGGCCTTCTTCTCCGCCTTCTCGGCGGTGCGGACGGCCTTCTCGGCGTCCTTCTCCTCCTTGCGGCGAGCCTTCTTCGTGTCGGCCTTCGCGGCCTCGACGGCCTTCCGGCCGCTCTTCCTGTCCTTCTTGCCCTTCTTCGCGTCGGCCTTCTTTCCGGCCTTCGCGTCCTTCGCCGACGGGCCCGGCGTCCCGGCCTCCCGGGCCGGGCCGGCGGCACCGGCCGCGGTCAGCGCGGCCTGCTGCGCCGTCGCGGCGGCCCGCTCCGCCCTGGCGGCCGCCACCTCGGCGCGCCCGGCGGCCGCGGCCGCCGAGCACTCCGCCTGCTTGCCGTCACGCTCGGTGGCGAACGTCTTCTCCTGCACGGCCATACCCGGTTCCTCTCCTGTCGTCGCGACCGGCGGCACGGCGCGGGACCGGTCGGTGGGAGCACCGACCGGCCGTGGAGGCGCGGGTGACGGGTCGCGGGACGACGGTCTCGCTGATGTCTCGGTATGCGCGACACCGTGGCCCGGTGGACGGACGACGGCGTGCGCGGAACACGACAGGGTGCCCCGGGAGGCCGGTGGGGAAACGCGCAGGTGACGGCGAGGTGATCCGGACCGGTCCGGTTGCCCCGGTCGGACCGCCACGGCCACCCGGTCGTCGTAGCGGGCGGGCGTCAGCCGGCCTCGGGGACCCCGTCGTGGTGGGTCTGCTCGTCGGCGAGGTGTCCGCGCAGGGTCACCAGGGTCCGGGCGAGCAGCCGCGACACGTGCATCTGCGACAACCCGACCTGGGCGGCGATCTGGGTCTGGGTCTGGTTGCCGAAGAACCGCAGCATGAGGATGGTCCGCTCCCGCTCGGGGAGCTTGCGCAGGGCGGGACGCAGCGACTCGCGGGCCTCGACCGCGTCCATCCCGGCGTCGATGCCCCCGACGATCTCGCCGAGGGGGTTGTCGGTGTCGCCGACGAGCTGGTCGAGCGAGTCCGACCGGTAGGAGTCCTGGGCCTGCAGCCCCTCGATGACCTCCTCGCGGCTGATGCCGAGGTGCTCGGCGAGCTCGGAGGCCCTGGGGGCACGGCCGTGCTGCGAGGCCAGCTCCTCCTGGGCGCGGGTCATGCGGCTCTGGATGTCCTTGAGCCGCCGCGGCACGCGCATCGACCAGGTGCGGTCACGGAAGTACCGGCGGATCTCCCCGGTGATCGTGGGGACCGCGTAGGCGAGGAACGGGGTGCCCTGGCCCGGGTCGAACCGGTCCAGCGCGTTGATCAGCCCGATCGTGCCGACCTGCTCCAGGTCCTCGACGGGCTCGCCGCGGTGCCGGTAGCGCCCGGCGATGTGCCGGACCACCGGGTGGAAGCCCCTCGCCAGCTCCGAGCGCAGCCGCTCCCGCTCCGGGTCGTCGGGTCCGGCGGCGGCGAAGGCGTGCAGGGGCGCGCGGAGGTGGGCGTACTCGTCGGGACGGGCGTCCGCGGTCTCGTGGGCGTTCCCGGCGGCCTCGTCCACGGGGTGCCCGGGACCGGTGTGCACGGTCCCGACGTGCCCGCTCGTGCCGTCCACCGGGTCCCCCACCGTGTCGTCGGCCCGCGACGCCTCGGCTCCCTCGGCGTCCGTGCTCGGCTCAGCCATGCCGTCTCCGCGGCCGGCGATGATCGACTGTCATCACCGACCGACGGTAGGCCCGGTGGCGCGGGCCCGCATGTCGAACGTCGCGTGACCTGGTCGACTGTCGATCGACGGTCACTCCGATGAGTTGCACGGCGACCTGGTGGGTACTGCTCTCCCATGTCCCCGACTCTGCGTGTCGAGCTGCCCGTCGAACCCGGGTCGGCAGGCCGCTCCCGCCGGGAGACCGGGAGGTGGCTCGCGTCGCTGTGTGGGACCGACGAACAGTGCCCGACCGTGCAGGATCTCGTCCTCGCGGTGAACGAGGCCGTCTCCAACTGCATCGAGCACGCCTACGGGGTCACCGGCCCGGGCGGGGACGCGACGGTCCTGCTGCGCGGTGACGCCGAGGGGTACCGGGTGCGGATGGAGGTCAGCGACCGCGGGCGCTGGCGCGACCCGCCCACCGACCCCGGACACCGCGGACGGGGCATCGGGATGATCGAGGCGGTCGCGGAGGACGTACGGGTGGTGCCGGGTCCCGACGGGACCACGGTCTCGTTCCGGGGCCGGATCGGCCGCTGTCCGGGGCTCTGCGTCCCGGCGTCCTGACCCGTCCCCGCGCCCGGGGACCCCAGCAACGACAGGGTCGCCGCACCCCACGCCCGAGGGCGGGTGACGGCGACCGGTTCTCATCGGGTCCGATCCGGCTGCGGACCGGGCGTGGTGGTGCGGTGGTCAGTCCCGCATGGAGGCGGACGGGTCGTCGGACCGGTGTCCGCGGTGTCCCGCCCGGGCGACCGGGGTGTAGCGCCCGTCGTGGCGGGCCTGCTCGCTCTCGGGGTGGGGCCAGGTCGTGTTCGCGTGCTGCGTGCTGCTCTCACTCATGGACACAGAGTGCCCACCGGACGTTCCGGGCAAGCGGAGCGCAGGAGTCGGCTCGGTAACACCTGCGCCCCGCCCGGGTGAAGTCGTCCGCCGGTCAGCCCGTCTTCGTGAGGCTCTTGATCGAGGACAGGATGTCCTGCACGCGCTCCTTGGCGTCGCCGAACAGCATCTGGGTGTTGTCACGGAAGAACAGCGGGTTCTGCACGCCCGCGTAGCCGGTGGCCATCGACCGCTTGAACACGATCACGTCCTTGGCGTCCCACACCCGCAGCACCGGCATCCCGGCGATCGGCGAGCCCGGGTCCTCCGACGCGGCCGGGTTGACCGTGTCGTTGGCGCCGATCACCAGCACGACGTCGGTCTCGGCGAGGTCGTCGTTGATCTCGTCCATCTCCAGGACGATGTCGTAGGGCACCTGGGCCTCGGCGAGGAGCACGTTCATGTGCCCGGGGAGCCGCCCCGCGACCGGGTGGACGCCGAAGCGCACGTTCACGCCGGCGTCGCGCAGTGAGCGGGTCAGCTCCGCCACCGGGTACTGGGCCTGGGCGACCGCCATCCCGTAGCCGGGGGTGATCACGACGCTCTCGGCGTTCGCGAGCAGCTCGGCGACGCCGTCGGCGTCGACCTCGCGGTGCTCACCCTCCACCGCGGCGGCCGCCGAGGAGGTGGCGCCGAAGCCACCGGCGATGACCGAGACGAACGACCGGTTCATCGCCTTGCACATGATGTAGGACAGGTAGGCACCGGAGGACCCGACGAGCGCGCCGGTGATGATCAGCAGGTCGTTGCCGAGCAGGAAGCCCGCCGCCGCGGCGGCCCAGCCGGAGTACGAGTTCAGCATCGACACCACGACCGGCATGTCACCGCCGCCGATCGAGGCGACCAGGTGCAGGCCGAGCAGCAGCGCCAGCACCGTGAGCACGGCCAGGATCCACATCTGCGGCGAGAGGACGAAGACGACCGTCAGCACCGCGAACGCCACGAGCGCGCCGAGGTTGAGGACGTTCTTGCCGGGCAGCATCAGCGGCGCCGACTTGATCTTCGCCGACAGCTTCAGGTAGGCGACCACCGAGCCGGTGAAGGTCACCGCGCCGATGAAGACGCCGACGGCGACCTCGGCGTGGTGGATGCCCAGCAGCGAGCCCTCGAGCTGCAGGTGACCGGACTCGACCTCGAGGAAGCCGTTCCAGCCGACCAGCACCGCGGCGAGGCCGACGAAGCTGTGCATGAGCGCGATGAGCTCGGGCATCCCCGTCATCTCGACGACGCGGGCCCGCCAGAGCCCGATCGCCCCGCCGACGACGACGGCGACCAGCAGCAGGGCGACGCCCAGCCCGGACGCCTGGCCGAGCGCGACGACGGCCGTGGCGACCAGCGCGATCGTCATGCCGGCGATGCCGAACAGCACACCGGAGCGCGATGTCTCGTGCCTCGACAGCCCCGCGAGGCTGATCACGAACAGGATCGCGGCGATCAGGTACGCCGCAGTGGTCCACGTCTGCACGGCTCAGCTCCTCGTGAACATCTGCAGCATGCGGCGGGTCACCGCGAAGCCACCGACGATGTTGATGGCGGCGAGCAGCACCGCGACCGCGGCGAGCCCGATGACCAGGGCGTCGCCGCCCGTGCCGATCTGCAGGATCGCGCCGACGACGATGATCCCGGAGATCGCGTTCGTGACCGACATCAGCGGCGTGTGCAGCGCGTGGTGCACGTTGCCGATGACGTAGAAGCCGATGACGATCGCCAGCACGAACACCGTGAGGTGCCCGGCGAGCTCGGCCGGGGCCAGAGCCGTGACCGCGAACAGCGCCAGCGCGCCGACGATCCCGGCGGCGAGACCCGCGTACGGGGAACGCGGCTTCTCCGGCTCCTTCTCCTTCGGCTCCTCGGCCGGCTGGGCCGCGGGCGCCGCGCTCACCGTGACCTCGGGCGGCGGCCAGAGCGTCTCCCCCGCGTGCGCGGTGGTGATGCCGCGGACCACGGTGTCGTCGAGGTCGAGCGCGAGCCGCCCGTCCTTCTCCGGGGTCATGAGCTTGAGCAGGTTGAGCACGTTCGTGCCGTAGAGCTGCGACGCCTGCGCGGGCAGCCGGGCGGCCAGGTCGGTGTAGCCGACGATCGTGACACCGTGGTCGGTGACGACCGACTCCCCCGCCACCGAGCCCTCGACGTTGCCGCCCTGCGAGGCCGCCATGTCGACGACCACGCTGCCCGGGCGCATGGACGCCACGTCCGCGGCGGTGATCAGCTTGGGCGCGGGGCGCCCCGGGATCAGCGCGGTGGTGATGATGATGTCGCAGTCCGCGGCCTGCTCGGAGTAGATCTCGGCCGCGCGCTTGTCGTAGTCCGCCGAGGTGGCCTTGGCGTAGCCGTCGGTGGAGGCCTCCTGCTCCACCTCGACCGCCAGGTACTCGCCGCCGAGCGACCGCACCTGGTCGGCGACCTCGGAGCGCGGGTCGGTGGCACGCACGACCGCGCCGAGGCTGTTGGCCGCGGCGATGGCGGCGAGCCCGGCGACGCCCGCCCCGGCCACGAGCACCTTCGCCGGCGGGACCTTGCCCGCCGCGGTGACCTGACCGGTGAAGAACCGGCCGAACACGTGGGCCGCCTCGATCACCGCCCGGTAGCCCGCGATGTTGGCCATCGACGACAGCACGTCCATCGACTGGGCCCGCGAGATCCGCGGCACCGCGTCCATCGACAGTGCGGTGACGCCCTGGGCGGTGAGCGCCTCGGTCCGCTCGGCCTCGAAGCGCGGCGCGAGCATGGCGATCAGCACGGACCCCTCGCGCAGCTTGCCGATCTCGTCGGGCTGCGGGGCGTTGATCCGCACCACGATGTCGGTGTCCCAGACGGGACCGTCGACGACGTCGGCACCGGCCTCGGCGTACGCCTCGTCGGTGAACCCGGCACGGGCACCCGCCCCGGACTCGACCGTGACGGCGTAACCGAGGCCGACGACCTTCGCGATCGTCTCGGGGCTCATCGCCACGCGGGTCTCGGGCTCCGCCTCCGCGGCCACACCGATCCGCATCGCCGGTCCCGACGGGTCAGGGCTGTCGCTCATGCACTCTCCTCGATCTCGCGCGCGCTCCGTCGCTCACGCTGGTCGCGGGCCTTTCGGAAGGTAATGCCGGAACCGGGCGTGCGCAGTCACGACTGCGTCACAGGCCGGGATTCCACCCCTTCGACCGGGCAGGCGGTGCCGGCGGGAGCGTAGCGCGACGATCGGGTGTGCGGACCCGTCGTCGGGAGGGGTGGTGGGCCCGGTGCCCCGCCGGCTCTGACGCCGACATCGGTCTTCGACTCCGCCGCGGGGCTTCTCGGCTCTCTCGTCGCCGCCCGGGCGATGCCGCAGGAGAGCGTCGGCCGGGCCACCGAGTTCGTCTCCGCGATGCAGCTGATCGGCGGAGCCGCACCGCTCGACCTCGGCGTCGGCATCGTGCGCCGGCCACCGGGAGCAGGCCGGAAGTCGGTCCGCCTGGTGTCGGCGGCCTTCTGCTGATCAGGCCGCTGTCGGCTGGCCGGGCTGGTCCTCGGGCTCGTCGTCACGCGGGCGGCCGGGGTCGCGGCCGGTGACGGGCCGTTCGCCCTCGGGGTGCTGCTGCTCGTGCTCGGGTCCGCCGGGTGGGGCTCGCCCGCGCGACGCGACGTCGGATGCTGCCGTTCGTCCTGAGCCACGTCGTGGTGCAGGCCGCGGTCGTGCCCACCGTCCGGGACCACCGGGCACGGCAGAGCGGGATGCGAGGGCGCCGAAGCCCCTCGAGGCAGTACGGCCCTTCGGACCGACAAAAAAGCCAGGACCGGAGTCCTGGCTTTTCGTATCGGGTGGAGCTGAGGGGATTCGAACCCCTGACCCCTTGACTGCCAGGCACCGATACGACGACGGTGTCCAGCGCTGATATCGGCATCCGTGCTGCTCATGTGTCCTGGACAGTCCACGGACGTCCGGCGGCGCACCACTCCGTTGTCACTCAGTTGGACACTCGCCGAAGAACGGAGCCTGTGGGGCATGCTGGCTGCATGAGTCCCGATCGGGCAGCTGTGTCCGCGACAACCGGAGAAGGGCAGCGGTCAGAGGCCGCGCTGATCGCTCAAATGCGGCGACAGCTCACGGTCGGACAACGCCCGTTGTTCGTCGGGATCGACGGCCGCAGCGGAGCCGGAAAGTCGACCGTCGCAGCGAGAGTGTCGCAGGCGTTCGTGGAACCAGGCGATGCCACCGGCAGGGTGACCGTGATCGAGGGCGACGACTTCTACAGCGGTGGCAGCGCCGACACCTGGGACCGCAGAACCGCGTCGGAGAAAGCCGCCTTGGTGATCGACTGGCGTCGCCAGCGAGATGTCCTCGAACGACTTCGCCGAGACGGCGTTGCCGCGTGGCAGAGCTTCGACTGGGATGCCGAGGATTGGGACAGTGACAGCGTCCCGCTCGTAGCAACTCCCACGATCGCTCG
This sequence comes from Pseudonocardia sp. 2-7, assembly GCF_056341085.1. NCBI lineage: Bacteria > Bacillati > Actinomycetota > Actinomycetes > Pseudonocardiales > Pseudonocardiaceae > Pseudonocardia > Pseudonocardia sp. 2-7. The sequence goes on along the minus strand of NZ_CP094507.1, from coordinate 1,092,504 downwards.
GCCGGCGGCGATAGTCCTGCTCGAAGGTGCGTACAGCTGCAGACCCGAGCTGCATGACCTACTTGATCTACGGGTGCTACTCGATGTTCCGCACGCGATCCGTCGAAAGCGGCTGATCGATCGAGAAGGTGACGCGTACCGGTCTGACTGGGACGCACGCTGGTCGGCAGCTGAGGACTACTACTTCGACATCGTGATGTCTCCCGAGCGTTTCGACTTCGTGCTCAGTGACTGGCACATAGGCGAGTGAACCGTGTTGCGACCTGATCCGCACAGCTCGTGGACCGCAGGGACCTGTTCGTCCCGAAGCAACGGGGGCAGCGCCTCGACGTGCAACACCCCCCAGGCCAGCACGCTCACTCCGTCCGTCGACGTCCGTCGGATGCTGTTGTCGTGGCGGGCCGTTGTCAGGCAGTTGGTCAAGCAGACCGCCGTCGGGTCACGTCCCCGGAGGTGGTGTACGGGTTCTTCGCTGGTGAGCGGCGTGGCGTCGTGACGTGAGACGGCCACCGCGTGATCTTCATGAGTACCGACCAAGGAACTCACGGAGAGGATCACCACGATGGCCGCACCACACATGATGGACCCTGCGCGGTTGCTGGAGGAGCAGCTGGCCGACGCGTCGCCGGATCTGTTGCGGCAGATGGTCACGACGGTCGCGAACGCGATGCTGTCGGCGCAGGCCGATCAGGTCTGCGGCGCCGGCTACGGCGAACTGAACCGCCCCGGCGTGTCCGGAGAGCTATCGGGTTGAGTGCTCTGACTCGGGCTGGCCGATGTGTTGACGGTAGTGCGCGGCCTCCAGCTCGGCCGGGGGCAGGTCCGCGGCAGCGGAGTGCAGCCGTCGGTGGTTGAACCAGTCGACGTACTCGAGGGTGGCGATCTCGACCTGCTCGACCGTGCGCCACGGACCTCTCGGCTTGATCAGCTCGGTCTTGAACAGCCCGATCGTCGACTCCGCCAACGCGTTGTCATACGCGTCGCCCACCGACCCGACCGAGGGCGCCGCGCCGGCCGCGGCGAGTCGTTCGGTGTAGGCGATGGACCGATATTGCGACCCCGCATCCGAGTGTGCGACCAGCCCGGACAGGTCCTTATGGCCCTGTCGGGCGCGAGTCCATACCGCGTGTTCGAGGGCATCGAGCACCAGCTCGGTACGCATCGACGTGGCCGCGCGCCAGCCCAGGATCCGCCGCGAACAGGCATCGATGACGAAGGCGACGTAGACCATCCCCGACCACGTCGGCACGTAGGTGAAGTCAGTAACCCAGAGCTGGTCCGGGGCCGGCCGGTCGAACCGGCGCTCGACCAGGTCACCGGCCCGCGGCCCACCACCGTCGATCGTGGTGCGGACCCGGCGTCCGCGGCGGACCCCGGCCAGCCCCGCCGCGCGCATCAGCCGCTCGACCGTGCATCGGGCGACGTCGATGCCCTCGCGGCCCAGCTGGATCCAGACCTTCCGAGCGCCGTAGACGCCATAGTTCTCGGCATACACCCTGCTGATCTGAGCGGTCAGTTCCTCGTCACGCACCTGCTGTCTGCTCGGGGCCCTCAACGCCGCGGCGCGGGCGGCGTAGTAGGTCGACGGGGCGATCGCCACGCCCAGCTCGGCGAGCTGGGCGCAGATCGACGCGACACCCCACCGCCGTCCCACCGTGGAGCGGGCGGCGTGCTGGTCGATGAACCTCACCAACGCTTGTGTGGCCGGTCGATCTCGGCCGCGAAGAAAGCCGAAGCAGCCTTGAGGATCTCGTTGGCCCGCTTGAGCTCCGCGACCTCCCGGCGCAGCCGCTTGACCTCCTCGGACTCCTCAGTGGTGGTGCCCGGCCGGACACCACCGTCGATCTCGGCTTGACGGACCCACTTGCGCACCGTCTCCCCGGTGCCGACCCCGAGCTTGGTGGCGACGGCGTTCATCGCCGCCCACGGCGAGTCGTAGTCCGACTCGACCTCGGCGACCATGCGCACCGCCCGCTCACGCAACTCCGGCGGATACGGCGGCTGGGAACGACGTGTCATGACTCCATCTCCTCAGAAGATCAAGTCTCCCGACACGCCGGGGCGGTTCACACAGGTCGCTCCCCCGCGACCCTCTCGAACTACACGACGATCGCGAACAAGCACGTCGTCGGCCAGCTCGGCGCCCGCAAGCTGCGCGATCTGACGGCTGATGACGTCGATCGTTGGCTTCGTGCCGAATCGCGGGTCGTCAGCACTCGGACCCTCCGGTTGATGCACTCGTTGCTGAACCGGGCCGTCCGTCACGCAATGGCTCGGGACAAGGTCATGCGCAACGTCGTCGAGCTGTGCTCGGTCCCAACCGGGCGCGAGGGACGGCGGTCCAAGTCACTGACCTTCACCCAGGCCGAGAAGCTGCTCAGGGCCGCAGAGGTCAGCTCAATGCGCGCCTATGTCGTGCTGTCGCTGCTCACCGGAGCACGCACGGAGGAGCTGCGCGCGCTGCGTTGGGAAGATGTCGACCTGGTCGGGTCACCTGGCGAGGATCCACCGGTGCCGCCGTCGATCTCCGTTCTGCGCTCCGTACGCATGGACGGCGACACCAAGACCCGCAGGTCCCGACGGCGTCTGGCGATGCCGTCCCGGGCAGTCCGCGCGCTCGCTGCACACGCCGAACGGCCTGAGGTCTCCACGGGGCGGGCTGATCTCGTGTTCGCCTCCCCGCAACGGCACGGAGTTGGACGCGCACAACGTTCGTCGATCGTTCCGACGCGTTGCGGCTGACGCAGGCCTCGATGCGGCCGAGTGGACACCACGCGAGCTGCGCCACAGCTTCGTCTCGCTGCTCTCCGACTCCGGAGTGCCCCTAGAGCACATCTCCCGGTTGGTCGGCCACAGCGGGACCGCAGTCACCGAAGCCGTGTACCGGCAACAGCTCCGGCCGGTACTCGAACACGGGGCGATCGCGATGGACGAGATCTTTCCGGCTTCGGACGGCGGCTGATCTACTCCGTGGTCGCCTGCTTGCGGCGCTTCAGCAGGAGAACCGGCCACTGCATCCCGTTCGAGCCCTTGCCGTAGATGATGGTGTCCGAGACCACCTCCCAGCCCTCCGCTCCTAGAGCGTTCAGGTTGTCGAGCCACTGCCCGACCTGGTTCTGGGAGTCGCGGTAGGCGCTGATGACAGTGTCGACGACCGTGTACTCCCACTGGTCCTGATCCACTGGATAACGCTAGCCAGGACGCTCGTGGAGCGATAGACACTCAGTTAGTCACTCGGGCCAGCCACACCCGGCAAAGAAAAAGACCAGGACCGGGGTCCTGGCCTGGTGAAGAAGGGTGGAGCTGAGGGGATTCGAACCCCTGACCCCTTGACTGCCAGTCAAGTGCGCTACCAGCTGCGCCACAGCCCCTTGCGACATGAAGAACACTACACGGGCCGGTTTCCGGCCCGGAAAGGGGGGTGCCCCTTCCGGAGCCGATACCTGCCGTCGGCCCCGTGCAGCCCCCTGACGTCGGACGACGGCGACGACGTGCTCGCCGCGCTCGGCGGCGCCCTTGCCGCCGTCGACCGGCTCGACCGGGACCGGGTGGGCGTCCTCGGCGGGTCCTGCGGCGGCCACCTCACCTCGTGGCCGGCCGCCACCACTCCGCCCGGTTCGCCGCCGCGTGCAGCGAGCGGGCGGTGGGCAACCTGGAGTCGCTGGACTGGAGCTCCGACGCCGCCGGGTGGTTCGGCCACGAGCTGGGCCGCTCACTGCTGGACGCGCCGGAGGGGTACCGGCGGATGTCCCCGCTGCACCACGTCCGCGGCATCGACGTGCCGATGCCGATCCTGCACTCCGAGGACGATCTGCGGTGCCCGGTCGAGCAGGCCGACGCGCTGTTCGCCGCGGTGCGGTTGCTCGGGCGGCCGGTGGAGCACTGGCGGTTCCCGGAGGAGAGCCACGGGATGTCGCGCGACGGGTCGCCGCGCCACCGCGTCCAGCGGGCGCAGATCATCCTCGACTTCGTCGGCCGGCACCTGGGCGGGCGCAGGCCGGAGGAGGTCCCCGCCGGCTGAGCTGCGACGCTCAGCCGGCCCGGCTGCGCCCGTCCTCGTCGTCGCCCAGGTCCTCGATGTCGACACCCTGGTCGTCGGTCTCCGGGCCGACGGACCGCGGCGCGCCGTCGACGGCCCGGACCGGCTCGCCGACGGGCTCGCGCAGCCGTCGCAGGGCGGGGTCGTCGACCCAGAACTCGTCGAACCCGTGCTCGGCGAACCGGTCGGCGACGCGGTGGATCGCGATGTCGTGGCGCACGTAGAGGTGCGCGAGCAGCACCGCGGCCGGGTCGTCGGTGTAGAGGCCCCAGGTGCGGTCGGCGGTGAGCCCCCCGATCACGGCCTGGTCGCGGTCCGCGACGACGATGAGCATCCGCCGGCCGAGGTTGTCCTCGACCGCCGACGGGGCCGAGTAGCGGTGCTCGGTGTGCCAGCCGACCGGGTCGTCGTCGGCGCCGAAGACGACCGTGGCCACGTCGACGCCGTGCTCCTCGGCCCGGCGGATCGTGGGCTTGAGCGCCTCGACGTCCTCCGGCCAGCCGAGCACGTACAGCTCCGAGCGGGCCGCGGCGGCGACGTCCTCGGCCCGTTCGAGCAGCATCCGGCGCTCGGTCAGCGAGTGCACCAGCCGCACCTGCGGTGGCGCGGTCAGCCGCGGGATCTCGTTCTGCAGGATGCCCAGCGTGCGGTCGAAGTCGCGGCGCATCCGCTCCAGCAGCGTCGCGGGCGGCAGCGGGACGTAGCCGGTGCCGTCGGCGGCCCGCACCTCGAACGCCGCGCCGCGGCCGACGAGCTTGCCCAGCGTCTCGTAGACGGTGCTGCGCGGCACCCCCGACCGCTTCGCCACCTCGTAGCCGTTGACCGCCTCGCCCGCGCTGACCAGCGCCACGTAGGCCTTGGCCTCGTAGCCCGACAAGCCCAGTCGCTGCAGCTCTTCCGTCACCCGCCGTACGGCCATTGCGAGATCATCTCACTCATTTCGGCACCGTCCCGCGACGTGGTGCCGCGGCCCCGTCGCGCACGACGGTCTCCCTATGATCGGTTGCGGACGACGGATTGATACGTCCGGATCCGCACCATCATCACAATCGAGGACCCGGAGCGCGCGCCACACCGGCCCGCATCGCCGCGTCCGCCTCGCGCAGGATCTCGCGCATCGCCGCTCCGGCACCCGCCGGGTCACCGGACCGGACGGCGTCGGCGACGTCGCGGTGCAGCCGGATCGCGTCGGGCTCCGGACGGCTGGGCATCAGGTGGTGCCGGGTGCGCCCGGCCAGCACCTCGGCGACGACGTCGCCCAGCGCGGCCACCATCTCGTTGCCCGAGGCCGCGAGCAGCGTGCGGTGGAACACGACGTCGGCCTCCAGGTAGGCCAGCAGATCCCCGGACCGACCGTGCACGGTCATGTCCATCACCGCGCCGACGAGCGCACCGCACTGCTCGGGAGTGGCCCGGTCGGCGGCCAGCTCCGCGGCCAGCGGCTCCACCCCGCAGCGCAGCTCGGACAGCGACCGCAGCTGCTCGTCGCGGCCGGGACCGTCCAGCCGCCAGCGGATCACCCGCGGGTCGTGCACGTTCCACTGCTCCCGCGGGGCGACCGTCGTGCCGACCCGGCGCCTGCTGCGCACCAGGCCCATCGACTCCAGCACGCGCACGGCCTCCCGGACGACGGTGCGCGACACGCCGTAGCGCGCGACCAGCTCCTCGGCCCGCAGGACCTCACCCGCCCCGATGGTCCCCGCGGCGATCGCGGTACCGAGCCGGTCCAGGACGTCCCCGTGCAGACCCTCCGTTGCGCCACCCACGACCCGAATCGTGCCACTCCACAGGCTCGACGACGCGATACGGCATACCTGAACCGATTCGGTATTGAAAAAGTACTACTAATAACTCACTCTGGTCCCCACAACGGTCCGGGTACTCCCGGTCCGCGTGCCGATGCCGCCACACCCGTGAGGAGCCGATGCAGTGACGCAACAGCCGGCGACACAGCAGCCACCACCCCACCCGCTCGTCGTCGTGATGGGGGTGTCCGGCTCCGGGAAGTCCACCGTCGGCGCCGCCCTCGCCGACGCCCTCGGTGTCCCCTTCACCGACTCCGACGGCCTGCACCCGGCCGCGAACGTCGCGAAGATGACCCAGGGGATCCCGCTCACCGACGCCGACCGCGAGCCCTGGCTCGACGCCGTCGGCGCCCGGCTGGCCGAGCACACCGGCACCGGGCTCGTCGTCGCCTGCTCGGCGCTGCGCCGCGCCTACCGCGACCGGCTGCGCTCGCACGCGCCGTCGACGGTGTTCGTGCACCTGTCCGGCGACGCCGCCGTGCTCGCCGAGCGCATGGGCGGGCGCTCCGGGCACTTCATGCCGACCGCGCTGCTCGACTCCCAGCTGGCCACCCTGGAGCCGCTGGCCGCCGACGAGGCCGGGACGACGCTGGACATCCGCCGGCCGGTCGACGAGATCGTCGCGGGCGCCGTCGCCGTCACCGGGCCGGAGGTGGCCCCGCGATGACGCTGCACCCCGCACTCGTCCTGGCCGCGGAGCAGGCCCAGCCGGTCGCCTCCGCCGGTCGCCTGGTGACCGCCGCGCTGGTGGGCATCGTGGCGCTGGTCCTGCTGATCACGCAGTTCTCGCTGCACCCGTTCCTCGCACTGACCATCGGCTCGCTGCTCGTCGCGGGCGTGGCGGGTATGTCGATGGGCGACGCCGTGGAGGCCTTCTCCGACGGCTTCGGCTCCACCGCCGCGAGCGTCGGCACGCTGATCGCGCTGGGCGCGATGTTCGGCAAGCTGCTCGCCGACTCCGGCGGTGCCGACCGGCTGGTCGACACGATCGTCTCCCGCTCCGGCCCGCGGACGCTGCCGTGGTCGATGGCCGCCGTCGGCGCACTGATCGGCCTGCCGATGTTCTTCGAGATCGGCCTGGTCATCCTGATGCCGGTCATCTTCCTGGTCGCGCGCCGCGCCCAGGTCTCGCTGATCGCCGTCGGCATCCCGGCGCTGGCCGGGCTCTCCGCCATGCACGGCCTGGTCCCGCCGCACCCCGGCCCGCTCGCCGCGATCGGCATCCTCGACGCCGACCTGGGCATCACCCTGGTCCTCGGCGTGCTCGTGTCGATCCCGGTCGTCGTCCTGGCCGGGCCGCTGTTCGCCAAGGTCGCGGCCCGCTGGGTCGACGTGTCCCCGCCGGCGCTCTTCGAGTCCCGGGTCGCGGCCGGGAGCAGCACCGCGTCCGGCGGATCGGCCGCCGCCACCACCGGCACCGACCCGGACAGCGGGTCCGGCAGCGACGCCGCCGTCGATCGCGACGCCCCGGACGGCGGGCCCACCCGGCGCCCCGGGTTCGCCGCCACCCTGCTCACCGTGCTGCTGCCGGTCGTGCTGATGATGGGCAAGGCCGTCGGCGACATCGCCGCACCCGAGGGCAACCCGGTGCGCGCCGCGCTGGACTTCGTCGGCACCCCGCTGGTCGCGCTGCTGCTCTCGGTGCTGGTCGCGATGGTCACCCTCGGCACCGGATCCGGCATGAACCGCGCCGGGATCATGGGCTCGCTGGAGAAGTCGCTGCCCGCCATCGCCGGGATCGTGCTGATCGTCGCCGCGGGCGGCGGGTTCAAGCAGACCCTGGTCGACACCGGGATCGGTGCGATGATCGCCGGCTGGGCCACCGGCGCCGGCATCTCCGCGCTGCTCCTGGGCTGGCTGGTCGCGGTGGCGATCCGGCTCGCGACCGGGTCGGCGACCGTCGCGACGGTGACCGCCGCGGGCATCCTCGTCCCGCTGCTGCCGACGCTCGACCCGACCCAGACCTCGCTGCTGGTACTGGCGATCGGCGCGGGCTCGCTGTTCTTCTCCCACGTCAACGACGCCGGGTTCTGGCTGGTCAAGGAGTACTTCGGGCTCACCGTCGGCCAGAACATCAAGACCTGGTCGATCATGGAGACCGTCATCTCGGTCTCCGGCCTGGTCCTGGTGCTGGTGATCGACCTGGTGATCTGACCCCGCTCAGACGACGACGCCGGCCCGGGTCGCCGGGTCGGCGCCGGTCGTCCGGCCCGGCCCGCCGACGTCGCGGGCGGTGCGGGCCAGGCGCCGCACCGCCTCGGCCGTCACCGGCCTGGGGTGGGTGAAGGGCACCCGCAAGCGGTCGGTGAACGCGTGCCCGGCCCCGAACCGCGGGCCGGGCGCCAGCACCAGGCCGTGCCGCGGGGCGGCCGCGGTCAGCGCCGTCGAGACGTGCGCACCGAGGTCGCACCACAGCGCCAGCCCGCCGTCGGGGACGGTGAAGCGCCAGTCCGGCAGGGCCGCGGCGAGCTCGGCGACCAGCAGGTCGCGCCGGGTGCGCAGCACCCCGACCCGTTCGGCCCGCAGCACGTCGAGCCGCTCCAGCACCTCGACGGCGACGAGCTGCTCCAGCACCGGCAGCGCCAGCTGGGCGCGGGCCAGCCGTCGTCGCATCCGGGCGGCGCGCTCGCGGCCGGCCCGGATCCAGCCGATCCGCAGCCCGCCCCAGGCGATCTTGCTCAGCCCGCCGACGGTGACGACGTCGTCGGGACCGGCGGCGTGCGCGGCGCAGGGCAGCGGCCCCGTGGCGCCCTCGCGCAGGTCCAGCTCGGCGAAGGTCTCGTCGACCAGGGCGACCGTGCCCTGGCGGGCGAGGCGCTGCACGAGCCGGGCGCGGGCGTCGTCGTCGAGGAGGCGGCCGGTGGGGTTCTGGAAGTCCGCCATCAGGTACGCGACCCGCGCCGCGGTCTGCCGGGCGGCCCGCGGCAGCACGGTCTGCGGGGTCGCGTCGGCGCCGTCCGCCGCCACCGGGACGGCGACCGCCCCCGCGTCGGCGACGACGTCGAGCGCCGACGGGTAGGTGGGGTGCTCGACGAGCACCCGGTCGCCGGGCCCGGCCAGCTCGGCGACGACGATCCCGATCGCCTGCAGCGCCCCGCCGGTCACGACGACCTGCTCCGGCCCGGTCGGGAGCCCCCGGGCGGTGAACCGGTCGGCGATCGCGGCCCGCAGCGCGGGCAGGCCGTCCGGGCCGTAGCCGTGTCCGGCCAGGTCCGCGGCACCCCGTTCGACGGCGCGGGCGACCAGGTCGGGCAGCACCGCGGGCGCGGCGGGCGCGGCGTGGGCGAGGTCGATCGTGCCGCGGTCCACCGGCCCGGGCGCCCAGACCCCGTCGACGCCCCCGGTGCGGTCCGGGAGCCGCACCCAGGTGCCCGCCCCGTGCCGGGCATCGGCCCAGCCGTCGTCGCGCAGGTCGCGGTAGGCGCGGGCGACGGTGACCCGGCTGACCCCCAGCGCCTCGGCCAGCGCCCGCTCCGCCGGCAGCCGGGTGCCCGACGGCAGCCTGCCGTCGCCGGTCAGCACCCGTACGGCGTCGGCCAGCACCCGGTACGCCGGGCCGCGCCCGCCGTGGACGTCACCGCACAGCGCGGCGAGGCGCTCCGCCCCGACCCCCTGCGTCATTCCCGATCCACTTCCGCTCGAGTGGCACGGTGACGACAGGCCACCGATCGAGGCAGCATGCCATCTCGTGACGATCGACAGCTCCCGCTGGTCGCTGCGGATGCCGCGGCGCACCCGGCGGCTCACCCAGCTCGTGGCCGGCCTGGTCGCCTACGCGGTCTCGATGGCGCTGATGATGCGCGCGGCCCTCGGCTCGATGCCGTGGGACGTGTTCCACCAGGGCGTCGCCGGGCGTACGGCCCTGTCGGTGGGCGCGGTGACCGTGGTCGTCGCGGTCGGGGTGCTGCTGCTGTGGATCCCGCTGCGGGAACGACCGGGGCTGGGGACGGTGGCGAACGTCGTCGTCATCGGGGCCACGGTGGACACCGCGCTCGCGGTGCTGCCCGCCCCGGAGGCGCTGTGGCTGCGGATGGCGTACGCCGTCGCCGGGATCGTGCTGAACGCGGCGGCGACGGCGGCCTACATCGGGGTCGGGCTGGGGCCGGGCCCGCGGGACGGGCTGATGACCGGGCTCGCGGCCCGCACCGGCCTGTCGGTGCGGCTGGTGCGGACCGCGATCGAGGTGACGGTCGTGCTCGTCGGGTGGGCGCTCGGCGGTGTCTTCGGCCCGGTGACGGTGGTCTACGCACTCGCCGTCGGGCCGCTGGTGCAGTGGTTCCTGCCGCGCTTCACCGTGGGTGCGGTCAGCCCGTCACCCTCGACAGCCAGTCCCCGTTGCTCAGATCCATCTTGACCCCGTTCACCATCACCGTCGGGGTCCCGAAGCGGCCGCCGGGCGCCACCGCCGGGTCGGCGACGGCCGCCTCGGTCGCGTCGGCGATCGCCTGGGTGTTCGCCTGGCGGGTGACGCAGCCCGCGAAGTCCCCCGTGGCCCCCAGCTCGGTGCCGAGCGCGGTCAGCTCCTGCACCGTCTTGCCGGCACTGCCCTCGGCGGGCTGGTCGGCGTACAGGCGGGAGTGGTAGGCGGGGAAGATCCCGGCGTCGGCGGCGCACAGCGCGGCGTTGCCGGCGCGGGTCGAGTAACCGGGCGGGGTCGAGCGCTCGTCGAGGATCACGATGTGGTGGTAGTTGATCTTCGCCTTGCCCTCGTTCACCGCGGTGGTGAGCTGGTTCCCGACGCTGCTCTCCAGCTGTCTGCAGGCGGGGCAGAGGTAGTCCTCGTAGAGGTCGACGGTCACCGGGGCCGCCTGGTTCCCGGCCTTCACGACGACGCCGTCGCGGGTCACCGGGTAGGTCGCGACGGTCGCCTTCTGGTAGTTCTGGTACAGCACGTAGACGCCCGTGGCCAGGGCGATGACCAGCACGAGCGCGCCGATCCCGAGGTTGCGACCGAGCCCGCTCGAGGTGCGTGCGGTGCTGATCCCCGCCGCCTGCAGCCGGGCCTGCGCGGCCTGCCGGCGCTCGCGCTCGCTCTGTCCCATCAGTGCTCCTCCGTCGCGTCCGCCGGCGCCCGCCGGTCGTGGTCGTGTGCCGCGGCCCGGTCCCCGCGCCCGTCGAGGGAGAACAGCGTCCGCGGGCGCACCGTCAGGTACACCGCGGCCGCGACGAAGGCGAGGTCGCGCAGCAGGGCCGGGCCGTAGCCGGTGTCGTCGGGGTCGACCGGCCCGCCACCGCCGAAGCAGCCGCAGTCGATCGCCAACCCGCGCGCCCACGCCTGCACCAGACCGGCGACGAACGCGAGCAGCAGCACGGTGCCCACCACCGCGGCGAGCCGGGTGGCGAGGCCCGCGAGCAGCAGCAGGCCGAGTGCGATCTCCAGCGGCGGCAGCAGGGTCGCGACCGGCACGACGAGCGCGTCCGGCAGCACCCGGTAGGCGGCGACGGCGACGGCCGTGGTGAACGGCTCGGACAGCTTCACCGCCCCCGACACCAGCCAGACCACGGCCAGCCCCAGCCGCAGCACGGTGCCCAGCACGTCGAGCGGGCGGACTGCGGTCACGACCGGGGAGCCTAGCGAGCCCGCCGGTTCAGAACTCCTCGCGGGCGGACTCCTGCTCCAGCAGCGCGTCGAGATCGGTCAGCCGCTTCATCGTGGCGACGGCGCGGGCGGTGCGGTTGTTGCCCGCCAGCATCTCCTCGTGGCGGTGCACGAACTGCCAGTAGCCCGCAGTGAAGGGGCAGGCCTTCTCCCCCACCCGCACCTTCGGGTCGAACGCGCAGCCCGAGCACAGGTCGGTCATCCGGTCGATGTAGGCGCCGCCGGAGGCGTAGGGCTTGGTGGCCATCCGGCCGCCGTCGGCGTGCTGGCTCATCCCGATCACGTTGGCGGGCATCACCCAGGCGAACCCGTCGACGAACGCCGTCGCGAACCAGTCGTTGAGCTCCGCCGGCCGGTAGCCACGCTGCATGGCGTGGTTGCCGAGGATCATCAGGCGCGGGATGTGGTGGGTCCAGCCGCGGTCGCGGACCCCGCCCAGGGCGTGCGACAGGCAGTTCGCGGTGACGGCGTCGGCGTCCAGGTCGGTCCACCAGTCCGGCAGCGGGGTGCGGGCCCGCAGGTGGTTGCGACGCGTGTAGCCGCGCCCGAAGCGCCAGTACAGCTGCCAGACGTACTCCCGCCAGCCGAGGATCTGCCGGACGAACCCCTCGACGCTGGACAGCCGCGCGTCCCCGTCGTGGTAGGCCTGCTCGGCGGCGTGCACCGCCTCCAGCGGGTGCAGCGCGCCCAGGTTCATCGGCACCGACAGCAACGAGTGCGCCATGGCCCAGTCCTGCTCCAGCACCGCGTCCTCGTACGGGCCGAAGGTGTCGAGGCGGTGCCGGACGAAGTGCCGCAGCGCCCGGGTGGCCTCCTCGTGGGTGACGGCGAAGCGGCGCGGCCCGTCGTTGCCGACCGTGGGGTACCCGGCCGCGTCGAGGTCGGCGCGGACCTGCTCGTCGATCCCGTCCTCGCGGGGTTTCCAGGGCGCCTTCACCTCCAGGCGCTCGGCGCCCTTCGGCGGGGACTCGCGGTTGTCGTGGTCGTAGTTCCACTTCCCGCCGACGGGCTTCTCGCCGTCCATGAGCACGGAGAACCGCTCGCGCTGGGCGCGGTAGAACTCCTCCATCCGGAAGGTCTCGCGGTCGCCGGCCCAGTCGTCGAACTCGTCCTTGCCCAGCGCGAAGGTCGGGGTGGGCCGGACCTCGGTGACCAGCCCCTCCTTCACGAAGCGGCGCACCATGTCCGAGGCCGGGAACGACGTCGGCTGGTGCACCACCACCGGGCGGCCGACCTGCTCCAGCGCCTCGCGGTAGGTGTCGGTGCGCAGGTAGGTGGCCCGGTCGCCGAGCTGCTCGGCGAGGTGGCGCATCCCGGACAGCACCAGGTGCAGCTTCTGGCGGTGGTGGCGACGCCGGCCCAGCGCGCGGGTGGACTCGACGATCACGATCTCGCGGCCGGCGAACTCCTCGGTGTCCCACACGTGCGGGCCGAGCTGGTCGGCGAACAGCCAGAGCGGAGCCGTGTCATCGGACGACATCGGCCCAGTGTCGGGGTGGTCGCGCGGCGCCGCGCGGCGAGCGGCGGCGGCCTACTGTTGCATCCGTGAACGATCCGGAGCTGGAGGCGGAACTCGCCGACCACCACCACGACCACTCCCACCGTGACATCTCCGGCGGCTGGCTGCGCGCGGCCACCTTCGGCGCGATGGACGGCCTGGTCACCACGATCGCACTGGTCGCGGGTGTCGGGGGCGGCGGGGCGGGCCGGGACGTCATCGTGCTCAGCGGGCTCGCGGGTGTCGTCGCGGGGGCGTTCTCGATGGCGCTCGGCGAGTTCGCCTCGGTCGGCACCCAGAACGACGCCCTCGACGCCGAGGCGGCCGTCGAGCGCCGTGAGCTGGCCCAGCACCCCCGCGCCGAGCAGCACGAGCTGGCCGCCCGGTTCCGGGAGATGGGCCTGTCCGAGCAGACCGCCGACGCCGTGTCCCGGGAGGTGCACCGCGACCCCGAGCTGGCGCTGCGGATGCACATCAGCCAGGAGCTGGGGGTCAGCCTGGACGACAAGCCGTCGCCGTGGGTGGCGGCGGTGTCGTCGTTCGCCGCGTTCGCGGTCGGCGGGCTGATCCCGCTGATCACGTTCCTGCTCGGCTACGGCTCGCTCGCGCTCGGCCTCGCCGTCGGCGGCGTCGGCCTGCTCGCCGCGGGGGCGCTGACCTCGCGGTTCACCTCCCGGTCGTGGTGGTCGGCGGCGCTGCGCCAGCTGGCGTTCGGCGCCATCGCCGCCGGCGCCACGTACCTGGTCGGCATGCTGATCGGCGTCAGCGCCGCCTGAGGGTCAGTCCTCCACACTGATCACCCGGGCCGGGCACACGTGCTCGGCCTCCTTCACCGCGTCCCGGTCGCCCTCGGCGGGCGAGTCGGTCAGCAGCTCGACGATCCCGTCGTCGTCCTGGTCGAAGACGTCGGGCGCGGTCACGACACACTGGCCGGCCCCGATGCACAGTTCCTTGTCCACGATCACGCGCATGGCCATCAGAATGCCACCGGCAGCGCGTGCACGCCGTAGACGGCCATGTCGTCGCGGAACGGGATCTCCGAGTCCGGCACGGTGACCCGCAGTCCCGGGAAGCGCCGCAGCAGCGCCGGGTAGGCGATCTGCAGCTCGAGGCGGGCCAGTGGCTGCCCCAGGCACTGGTGCACCCCGAACCCGAACGCGACGTGCCGGTTCGTCCCGCGGGTCACGTCGACCTCGTCGGGGTGCGGCCACTGGCGGGGGTCGCGGTTGGCGGCCTCGGCGGCGAGCACGACGCCCTCCCCCGCGCGGATCGTGACCCCGCCGATCTCCAGGTCCTCGGTCGCGACCCGGCGGCGGCCGATGTGGGTCACGGTCAGGACCCGCAGCAGCTCCTCGACCGCGGCGCGGACCTGCGCGGCGTCGCCGTCGCGGACGACGGCGAGCTGGTCGGGGTGGTGCAGCAGGGTCAGCGTGCCGAGCGCGATCATGTTCGCCGTCGTCTCGTGCCCGGCGACGAGCAGCAGCAGCGCCGAAGCGCTCGCCTCGTCGACGGTGAGGTCCCCGGCCGCGACCCGGGCGGCCAGCCCGCCGAGCACGTCGTCGCGCGGCTGGTCCAGCCGCTCCCGGACGAGTCCGGCGAGGTAGTCCTGCAGCGCGTCCGACGCCGCGGCCGACACCTCCGCGCCCGAGGTCAGGTCGACCATGATCCGGCTCTGTGCCTCGAAGAACGCGTGGTCGGCGTAGGGGACCCCGAGCAGGTGGCAGATCACCAGCGACGGCAGCGGCAGCGCGAACGCCTGCACCAGGTCGGTCGGGTCCTCCCCCGCCGCCATGGCGTCCAGCAGCTCGGCGACGGTCTGCTCGACCAGCGGCCGGAGGCGCTCGATACGGCGCACGGTGAACTCACCGATGAGCATCCGCCGGTGCCGGGCGTGCTCGGGGCCGTCCATCATGATGAAGCTGCGCCGGCGCCCCCGGGAACGCACGCGGCGCGACCGCGACGCGGCCGGGTAGCCGTCGCGGTCGGCGTCGGCGGACAGCCGCTCGTCGGCGAGCGCGGCGCGGACGTCGTCGTAGCGGGTGACGAGCCACGGCGTACTGCCGTCCCAGATCCTGACCCGGGCGACCCCCGGTCCGGCCGGGCACCCGTCGTCCCGGATGCGGGCGAGCTCCGCGGGCGAATCGAAGGGGCACCCGCGCGTCATCGGGTAGGTGGGCACATGGTCGGTCACGGCGGTCATCGGCATCACTCCCACCAAGGATGTTAGCAATGCATAGTTTCATTGCGCAACGATCTTCGCCGGACACAGGAACGGCCCCGTCCCGGGGTCGGGACGGGGCCGCTGGGC
Source organism: Pseudonocardia sp. 2-7 (assembly GCF_056341085.1). Taxonomy (NCBI): domain Bacteria; kingdom Bacillati; phylum Actinomycetota; class Actinomycetes; order Pseudonocardiales; family Pseudonocardiaceae; genus Pseudonocardia; species Pseudonocardia sp. 2-7. The sequence continues at coordinate 1,077,255 of NZ_CP094507.1, read as the reverse complement.
GGTGGAGGTGCCGGGAATCGAACCCGGGTCCTCCGTCGGTTCACGAGGGCTTCTCCGTGCGCAGTCCGCTCTGTCTCTACTCGGATCCACCGGTCACGCGAACAAGCCGGTGTGACGATCCCAGCCGCTGTTGGATGTCCCCTGCGGTTCCGCGGCCGGACCGCAGGGTGAGTCCCCTGAATGATGTCGGGAACCGGAGCGGGGACGCCTCCGGCCCGACAGCCCCTACCTGGTGATCAGGCAGCGAGCGCGTAAGCGCTCTGGGCAGTGCGACTGTTGTCGGCACTTATTTTTTTGCGACGCATGGTTAACGAGATCATCGTCGCCTTCCTCGGCACGCTTCACCTCGATCAACGATCGGAGTCGAAACCGTTCACCCCCTGGTCGGATCCCGGAGGACCCGCAGTCCACCTGCACTCCGCACGGACGTACCCGGGCGGACGCACAGCATAACGCCCCACGCCCGCCCGATCATCCCGGTTCCCGGTGGCGTGTCATCCCGCCGCGACGTCGTAGGTGTGCCCCGCGGCCCGCAGCCGGTCGACCAGCACGTCACCCAGCGCGGTGGCCGGGGTGAGGCAGCCCGCACGGTCGGGCAGCGCGGACCCACCCAGTGCCAGTGCGAGGCCCGCCTCGCCGAACATGACCGCGGTGGCCCCGTAGCCGGGGTCGCCGGGGCCGGAGACCCGCACCCGGTAGCGACGCCCGGACTCGGTCTCGGCACGCACGTCCATCCGGAACCAGCCGCGCTCGCGGGTCCGCTCCGACGGCCCGGTCCCGGGCGCGGGCAGCACCCGGTCGAGCAGCGGGCGGATCGGCGGCACCATGAACGCCCCGACCAGCGCGCCGAGCCCGCCGGTGACCACACCCGCGGTGACCGCCCCGGACACCCCGCGACCACAGCCCTGGAGCTCGCCGTAGCGCAGGCCGCGACCGTAGGCGTGGTCGAGCAGCGCGTTGGAGCGGCGCACGATCCGGGTGTTGTAGGACGCCATCACGAACGGCGCGGTCCAGGTGCCGTCCGGGAGCCGGGCGGGCGGTCCCGCGTCACCCGGCTGCGACGGCGTCGGCTCGGCCGACGGGTCGGGGCTCAGCGAGTGCGGGCGGGCGGCCAGGCGCCGGGCGTCGCGGTCGGTGCGGACGGTGTCGAGCTGCCCGCGCAACGAGTCCACCGTGCCGCCGGAGACCCCGCCGCGCATCGTCGCGACCGTGCGGACCTCGGTGAGCCCACCCGCACCGTCGGCCTGTGCGGCCCGGTGCGCGAGGAACACCCCCAGGTCGGAGGGGACGGAGTCGTAGCCGCAGGAGTGCACGATCCGGGCGCCGCTCGCACGGGCGGTGTCGTGGAAGCGGTCGATCGCCTCGCGGACGAACAGCACCTCGCCGGTGAGGTCGGCGTAGTGGGTGCCGGCCCTCGCGCACGACCCGACCAGCCCCAGGCCGTACTTCGCGTACGGGCCGACCGTGCTCAGCACGACGCGTGCGCCCGCGGCGAGCCGGTCGGTCGCGGCCGGGTCGGCGGCGTCGGCGACGATCAGCGGCCAGTCCCGCGCCGACGCCGGCAGCGCCGCCCGGGTCGCGGCGAGCTTCGCCTCGGAGCGGCCGGCCAGCGCGATGCGCACCCCGGGCGGGGCGTGCTCGGCGAGGTGACGGGCGATGAGGCCGCCGACGAAGCCGGTCGCGCCGTAGAGGGCGATGTCGACCGGGGCGGCCGCGCCGTTCCCGTCGTTCTGCGGGCTGACCATGTCTAGGAGCTCCTCGGGGTCTCGGCCGCGGGGCCGGGGGCGGCGTGTCGGACGGGGTCGACGCCCAGCAGCGCGGCCGGGGCGTCGTACAGGACCGAGCGCAGGAAGGCCGCGCCGAGGCGGGGCTCGGCCGCGGCCCAGCCGGCGATCGCGGCGAGCTGCTCGGCGTAGGCGTAGGGGATGTTGGGGAAGTCGGTGCCGAGCACGATCCGCCCCGGGTGCTCGGCCAGGCGTGCCGGCCAGTCCGGCGGCAGCGGCGCGATCGCCTGGGAGAACGCGGTGCCGACCATCGTCGTGTCCAGCACCAGGTTCGGGAACCGGTCCAGCAGCTCCAGCGCGCCCCGGAAGTCCGGCATGCCCGCGTGCGCCAGCACGATCCGCAGATCGGGGTGCGTCGCCAGCACCTCGGCGAAGATCCCGAGCCCGGTGTGCTCACCGGGGATCGGGCCGTCGCCGCAGTGGACGACGGCGGGCACGCCCGCGTCGGCCAGCAGGCCCCAGGCGTCGCGCAGCAGGGGGTCGCGCGGGTCGAACCCGCCGACCTGGACGTGCACCTTGACCATCCGCGCACCGTCGGAGACGGCACGGCCGAGGTAGTCCACCACGGACGGTTCCGGGTAGAGCGTCGCGGTGCGCACCGCGCGCGGGTGGGCGTCGGCGAACCCGCCGGCCCAGTCGGTGAGCCACTCCCCCATGCCCGGCTTGTGCGGGTAGGTCAGGGGCGCGAACGCGAGCACCCCGAGGCGTTCGAGGATCGCGTAGCGCTCCTGTTCGGGCAGCCGGTACTGCACCGGCCACGGGGTGCCGTAGTGGGTCTCGGCGTCGTCGAAGTAGGCCCAGACCTTGTCGAGCATCCGCTGGGGCAGGAAGTGCACGTGCACGTCGACCAGGCCGGGCAGGTCCAGCTCGGCGGTCCAGCGGGGCACGTCGGCGTCGTCGGAGGGTGGCACGGGGAGATCCACGGCCCCACCCTAGGCGGGCCGTGGCTCAGCCGCGCAGGTCCCGGGCCCGCCCCTTGGCCGCACGGCCGACGGCGCGCGCGATCTCCTTCTGGGCGTCCTTCTTGGCCAGGTCGCGGCGCTTGTCGTAGTCCTTCTTGCCCTTGGCGAGCGCGATCTCGCACTTGACCTTGCCGTCGTTGAAGTACAGCGACAGCGGCACCAGGGTGAGCCCGCCCTCCCGGGTCTTGCCCATCAGCCGGTCGATCTCCCCGCGGTGCAGCAGCAGCTTGCGGGTGCGGCGCGGCTCGTGGTTGGTCCAGCTGCCGCGCACGTACTCCGGGATGTGCAGGTTGCGCAGGAAGATCTCGCCGTCGTCGATGGTGGCGAAGGCGTCGACCAGCGACGCCCGGCCCAGACGGAGGCTCTTCACCTCGGTCCCCTTGAGCGCGACCCCGGCCTCGAACTCCTCCAGGATCGCGTAGTCGTGCCGGGCCCGACGGTTCTGCGCGATCACCTTCCGGCCCTGTTCCTTCACACGACCAGCCTACCCGCGTACCGCCACCGGTATCCGACCGCGGCATCGCCGGAGCACCGCTCTTGCGTGTCGACGGCGCCGCGTGCAGACTCCGTGACGAGAGCAGTGCTCTCGTATCGGATCGACGATCACAGGAGACGGACATGACGACGACGGTCCTGGTGACCGGGGCGACCGGCGGGATCGGCGGGCACCTGCTGACCGCGCTGGCCGGCCGCGACGTGACGGTGCGGGCGCTGGTCCGCGACCCGGACCGCCTCGCCGGTGCCGGCGGCGTCGAGGTCGTGCGGGGCGATCTGCGCGACCCGGACGCCGTCGCCGCGGCACTGGACGGGGTCGACGCGGCGTTCCTCAACTCACCCTCGGCCCCCGACGCCGCGACCACCCAGATCGCGGTGGCCGACGCCGCCGCGACCGCCGGGGTGTCCCGGCTGGTGCTGCTGTCGCAGTTCGCGGCACGGGAGGACTCCCCGGTGCGGTTCCTGCGCCGGCACGCCGCGGTGGAGCAGCACGTCCACGACCTGGGGATCGGCCACGTGGTGCTGCGGCCGAACCTGTTCCTGCAGGGCCTGCTGGCCTTCGCCCCCCTGGTCGCCGCGACCGGCCGGTTCGGCGCCCCGATCGGCGACGCCGCGGTGAGCGCGGTCGACGTGCGCGACATCGCCGACGCCGCCACGGCCGTGCTCACCGGCGCCGGAGGGGACGGTGCGGTGCACGACCTCACCGGGCCGCGCGCGGTCACCCACGCCGGGATCGCCGCGGCCCTGACCCGGGCCACCGGACACCCGGTCACGTTCGACGACCTCACCCCCGAGGCGTTCGCCGCCGCCCTGGACGGGGTGCTGCCGCCCTGGCAGGCCGCGGGACCGGTCGAGGACTACGCCCACTACGGGCGGGGCGAGGCCGCACGGGTGGACGACGCCGTGGCCGTCCTCACCGGCCACCCGGCCCGCACCCTGGAGGAGTTCGCCCGCGACCACGCCGCGGCGTTCACCCCCGCGGGGCGAGCGCTCAGACCTTCACGTAGGCGCGCAGGGTCACGTAGCCGGTGATCCCGGCGACGAGCGCCCCGGTGGGCACGAGCAGCGCCGAGACCACCAGCACGTCGGTGATCCGGACCGGCGGGATCACGCCGGCCTGCCCCATCGCGGCGAACAGGTCGTCGACGACGGCGTACTTGGCCGCGACCAGGCCGATCCCGGCGAGCGCCCCGCCGACGGCCCCGGCGATGGCGGCCTCGACCAGGAACGGCAGCTGGGTGGTCCAGCGCGTCGCACCGACCAGGCGCATCACGCCGACCTCCGTGCGCCGCATGAACGCCGAGACCTGCACCGTGTTGGAGATCAGCAGGATCGCCGCGAGCGCCTGCACGACGGCGAGCGCGAACGCCACGTTGCGCACCCCGTTCAGGAAGTCGAACAGGGTCCCGACGACGTCGCGCTGGTCGATCACCCCGCGCACCCCCGGCCGGCCCTCCACGGCGGCCCGGGCGGCCGCGGCACCCGCCTGCTGGTCGGTCAGGGTGACCCGCAGCGTGGCGGGCAGCGACTGCGGCCGGGCGACGTCGGCGACCGACTGCCCGGCGAACAGCTCGCGGAAGCGGGTCCAGGCCTGCTGCTGGGACTCGAACGAGACCGAGCCGACACCCGGGGCGGCCTCCAGCGCGCTCCGCACCGATGCGCACGTCGGCCCGCTGCAGTCCGGGTCGGTCTCCGAGACGTCCGGGGTGAGCGCCACCTGGATCTCGAGCCGGTTCGTGTAGAGCGCGGAGATGTCGTCGATGGTGCGCAGCACGAGCAGGCCCGCACCGACCGACATGAGGGTGACCGCGGTGGTCAGGACCATCGCGACGGTCATCGTGACGTTGCGGCGCAGGCCGGAGGAGACCTCGCGGGTGAGCAGGGCGGGGCGCATCTACCGGCCCGCCCCGTACACCGCGCGGGCCTCGTCGCGCAGCACGCCGCCGTCGGCCAGCTCGATCACCCGGCGGCGCATCGCATCCACGATGGACGAGTCGTGGGTGGCCATCAGCACCGTGGTGCCCGCCCGGTTGATGCGCTCCAGGACCTGCATGATCTCCCGCCCGGTCTCGGGGTCGAGGTTGCCGGTGGGCTCGTCGGCCAGCAGCAGCGGGGGCCGGTTGACCGACGCCCTGGCGATCGCGACGCGCTGCTGCTCGCCGCCGGACAGCTCGTGCGGCAGCCGCTCGGCCTTGCCCTGCAGCCCCACCATCTCCAGCAGCTCCGGGACGGCGATCCGGATCTCCGAGGGCCTGCGCCCCAGCACCTCGAGCGCGAACCCGACGTTGCCGGCGACGGTGCGCTTGGGCAGCAGCCGGAAGTCCTGGAACACGCACCCGATCCGCTGGCGCAGCTTCGGCACCTTGCGCCGGGGCAGCCCGGCGACGTCGAGGCCGTCGATGATGATGGATCCCGAGCTGGGGACGTCCTCGCGCAGCAGCAGCCGCAGCAGCGTCGACTTGCCCGACCCCGACGGTCCGATCAGGAACACGAACTCACCCGCACCGACCGTCGCGGAGACCCGGTCCAGCGCCGGACGCCCGGACGCCGGGTAGCGCTTGGTGACGTCCCGCAGCTCGATCACGGAGCGGGACGGTACCGCCGCCCGGAGTACACGGGCCGTGACGACACGCCCGTCAGGCCGGTCCGGCGGCGACCGGGTCCCGCGACGGGTCGAGCGCACCGGCGAGCCGGTCCAGGACGGGGACCGCCGCACGCAGCGCGACCGCGTCGGCACCGTCCAGGTCGCCGAGCGCGCGCCGGATCTGCCGCGTCCAGGCGGCGTCGAGGAGCTCGCGGTGCCGGACCGCCCGGGCCGTGGGGTACAGCAGCGCACGACGGCCGTCGGCCGGGTCGGCACGGCGCTCGACGAGGTCGCGCTCGACCAGTGACCGGACGGTCGTACTGACGTTGCTGGGCTGCAGCCCGAGACCGCGGGCCACCGCCGACACCGGGTGCCCGGGCCGGGCCGAGACCCACCGGAGCACCTCGTGCTCGGATCCGGTGATCGCGTCCAGGCCGACCGCGCGTTCGCCCGACGCCCGCAGCACCCGCGACAGGTCGTGGACGGCGGCCACCAGCGCCGCCCAGTCCTCGCGCTCCTTGATCTCCGTCACAGACGCGATACTACTCGACTGTTCATATATATTTTCATAGCTGATTGCCGTGGGAGAGAGGACCGTCATGACCGTGGGTACCGAGCAGGCCGCACCGAGGACCGCGCGCGGCCGCACCGTGCCGGACGGCGTGTGGATCGGTGTTCTCGCGCTGCTGACGGCCGTGGCGCCGCTGGCCACCGACATGTACCTGCCCGTGCTGCCGACCGTGGCGACCGAGCTGGGGGCGTCGGCGTCGGCGGCGCAGCTGACCCTGACCGCGTTCCTGGTGGGGCTGGCGTTCGGGCAGCTGGTGATCGGCCCGCTCTCGGACAGCTGGGGGCGGCGACGCCTGGTCCTCGCCGGCACGGTCCTGCTGTTCGTCGCGTCCCTGGCGAGCGCGGTCGCGCCGTCGGTCGCGGTGCTCGTCGTCGCCCGGTTCCTGCAGGGCTTCGGCGGTGCGGCCGGTCTGGTGCTGAGCCGCGCGATGATCTCCGACCGCACCACCGGCGCGCGGACCGCGCAGCTGTTCTCGCTGATGATGGCGATCAACGGGATCGCCCCGGTGGTCGCGCCGGTGATCGGCAGCTCGCTCGGCGGGGTCGTCGGCTGGCGGGGCATCTTCGTCGTGCTCGCCGGGCTGGCGCTGCTCATGCTGGTGTCGTCGCTGCTCGCGGTGCACGAGACGCTGCCGGCCCCGGCCCGTACCTCCGGCGGTGTGCGACGGACCTTCTCCGACACCGGTGCGCTGCTGCGCCGCCGTCGTTACGTCGGCTACGTGCTCGCGTTCGCCACGTCGTTCTCGATGATGTTCGCCTACATCTCCGGGTCGCCGTTCGTGCTGCAGCAGACCCTCGGCCTCTCCACGACCCAGTACGCCCTCGCCTTCGGGACGAACGCGGCCGGGCTGGTGCTGGGCAACATCGTCAGCAGCCGGCTCGCCACTCGGGTCGCCCCGCGCCGCCAGCTCGTCGTCGCCGTCGGGGGGCTGGTCGTGCTGTGCGCGGCGCTGCTCGTCGTGGTGCTGCTCGGCGCCGCCCGCTGGCCCGTCCTCGTGCTGCTGTTCGCGACCCTGGCCACGCTCGGGTTCGTGATGGGCAACAGCGCGGCGCTGGCGACCGGCGAGGTCCGCGACCGCGCCGGGACGGGCTCGGCCCTGCTGGGGGCCACCCAGTTCGGCCTCGGCGCCCTGGTCTCGCCGCTGGTCGGGTCGAGCGCGACGGCGATGGCCGTGACCATGCTGACCGCGGCCACGCTCTCCGCCGTGTCGCTCGCCGCCCTGACCCGCGGCACGACCGCGCCGCGCTGAGCCCGCCCCGCCCGCCCCGCCCCGGACACTCGTCGGCCCGGCCGCCGTGACGCCGAGATGCGGCTCAGCGGGAATTGTCGATCTCCACGGCCCGCTGAGCTGCATCTCGGTGGACCGCGCCGACCCGGGTCGAGGCGCGCGGGCCACGGGACACGGGGCCGTCGTCAGGGGGCGGTGATCTCCACCGGCAGCCCGGGGTCGCTGAAGGAGACGGTCACCGCACCCGGGACCGCGGCGCCGGCGTTCTGCGTCCCGGCGGCCGGGGCCTGCGGCTGCAGGCGCAGCCGGAGCAGCCGTCCGCGGTCGGCGGGGGCGGCGTCGGGGGCACCGAGCCAGGCGGTGAACCGCGGGGTCGGTGAGACCAGCCCGGCGAGCTCGTCGAGCCGGGTCGCGACCGCCGGGGCCGGGGCGCCGGCCCGTGCGGCGGCGAGGTCCACCGACCCGGTGTACGTCGTCGCGGCGACGCCGCCGACGTCGGTGGCCCCCGGCGCGGCGGCGACGTCGCGCAGTCCGGGCGCGGCGTGCAGCATCCCGCCGACGGCACCGACCGGGAGGAGCCCCGTGGACAGCGGCTGCCAGCGGTCGCTGCCGCCGAACCGGACCCAGGCACGGTCGTCGAGCACCCTGACCCGGGCACCACGGGTGCCGAGGGCGACGGTGAGGTCCGCGGCGAACGGGGTGAAGCGGGCGGGGCCGGAGGCGCGCACCGGGCCGGTGACCGAGTCGAGCTCGACGTCGACCCGCGCCGACCCGGCGTCGGCGAGCGCGGTGCCGGCGGCGGCCACGGTGTCCTGCGCCGACGGCGCGGCGGAGGCGGGCGGAGCCCCGTCGGCGGCCGGCTCCGGGGATCCCGTCGTGCATCCGGCCAGGGCGAGGACGAGGAGGGCGCCGCAGACGGCGGACGCCCGGCGACCCCGGCTCACGAGGCCGATTCGGTCTGCTTGCGCCAGCGGATGCCGGCCTCGATGAACTCGTCGATCTGGCCGTCGAGCACCTGCGAGGGGTTGCCCTCCTCGTGCTCGGTGCGCAGGTCCTTCACCAGCTGGTACGGGTGCAGCACGTAGTTGCGCATCTGGTTGCCCCAGGAGGACCCGGCCTCCTTGAACGAGTCGCGCAGCTCGCGCTCCTCCTGCCGGCGGCGCTCCAGCAGCTTCGCCTGCAGCACGGCCATCGCCGACGCCTTGTTCTGCAGCTGGGAGCGCTCGTTCTGGCAGGCGACGACGATCCCGGACGGGATGTGGGTCAGCCGGACCGCCGAGTCGGTCGTGTTGACGCCCTGGCCGCCGGGCCCGGACGCGCGGAACACGTCGACCCGCAGGTCCTTCTCGTCGATCTCGATGTGGTCGGAGGTCTCGACGACCGGGGCCACCTCGACACCGGCGAACGACGTCTGGCGCCGCCCCTGGTTGTCGAACGGCGAGATCCGCACCAGGCGGTGGGTGCCGGCCTCGACCGACAGCGTCCCGAACGCGTACGGCGCGTGGACGGCGAAGGTGGCCGACTTGATGCCGGCCTCCTCGGCGTAGGACGTCTCGTAGACGTCGGTGCCGTAGCCGTGGCGTTCGGCCCAGCGCAGGTACATGCGCAGCAGCATCTCGGCGAAGTCGGCGGCGTCGATGCCCCCGGCCTCGGACCGGATGGTCACCAGGGCCTCGCGCTCGTCGTACTCGCCCGAGAGCAGGGTGCGGACCTCCAGCGAGGAGATCTCGCTGCGGAGCTTCGCGCGCTCGGCGTCGGCGTCCGCGACGGCGGACTCGTCCCCCTCGTCCTCGGCGAGCTCGTAGAGCACCGGCACGTCGTCGAGGCGACGGCGCAGGTCGTCGAGCCGGCGCAGGTCGCCCTGGGCGTAGGCCAGCCGGCTGGTGATCTGCTGGGCGGCGTCGACGTCGTCCCAGAGGTCCGGCCGGCCCGCCTGCTCGGACAGTTCCTCGATCTCCTGGCGCAGCCGGGGCACGTCGGCGACGGCCTCGATGCTGGACAGCGTCGTGTCGAGGTCCTTCAGGTCGGCCTGGACGTCGGAGTTCACAACCGTCGAGGGTACGCGGGGTGCGACCCGGTTCAGTCCTGGGGGATCGCGTCGATCAGCTTGATCATCGCCCGGGTGTGGGCGACGGCGAAGTCCGCGACCGGACGGCCGTAGGGGTCGTCGGTCGCACGGGCGGCGGCGCGGGCCACCGCGAGCCGCTCGGCGTAGGCCTCGCGGGCGGCCGCGACGAGCTCGGTGCGCTGCTTGACCGTCAGCGTCCCCGCGTGCAGCAGCCGCAGCACCAGCGGGCTGCGGACGGCGTCGGCGTCGCCGCCGGTGGCGAGCCAGTGCTTGAACGACCGCTTGCCGGCCGCGGTGATCACGTACTGCTGGCTGGCCCGCGGGCCCTGCTTGCCCAGGCGCAGCAGTGCCTCCTCGGTCAGCGCGGGCAGCTCGCGGTAGACCTGGCTGCGGGTGACGGAGAAGAACAGGCCGAACCGCTCACCGGCCGCCGCCACCAGCTGCCCGCCGGTCATCGGCCCGCCGTGGAGCAGACCGAGGAGGGCGGCGGCGGTGGCGTTGACCGGTGTGACGGGTGCCATCGTCCGACGGTCCCACGTCCGCGCCGGGCGCGCGAGTCCACAGCGCACATCCGCCCTGAGCAGACGGGGTGCACTGTGGCCTCACGCGGCCCACGGACGGGTCAGGCCCCGATGGTCAGGGAGGCGATCCGCTCGCGGGAGACGGCGACGTCGCCGTACTGGCCGGCGAGCCGCTTGGCGCGCTTGTAGAAGAAGTGCGCCTCGTGCTCCCAGGTGTAGCCGATGCCGCCGTGGAACTGGATCATCGCCGCGGTCGCCTGGAGCGCCACGTCGCTGCTCTTGGCCTTGGCGACGGCGACGGCGAGCTCGGCGCCGTCGAGCCCGGTGTCCACCGCGTGCGCGGCGTAGAGCGCCGCGTGCTCGGCCATCGTGACCCCGACGTGCAGGTCGGCCAGCGCGTGCTTGAGCGCCTGGAACGACCCGACGGGCACACCGAACTGGGTGCGCTCGCGGTCGTAGGCGACGGTGCGGGTCAACGCCTCGCGGGCGATGCCGACCAGGTCCGCGGCGACCAGCACGGTCGCCCGGTCGGTCAGCTGCTTCTGCAGCTCGACGGTGGTGCCGGGCAGCGCCTCGGCGGTCCCGCCGCCCAGCGACGCGAGCCGGGTGGTGCCGTCGAAGCTGCCGACCGGCGACGCCGTGGCGCCGGTGACCAGCGCCAGCCCGGGCAGGCCGTCCTCGGCCGGGGCGACGACGACGTCGGCGAGCGCGCCGTACTCCACGACCGGCAGACCGGTCGCGGCGCTGCCCCGGGTGGTGAACGCACCGACCGCCTCGCCCGCGGCGAGCTTCGGCAGCCAGGCCGCCTTCTGCTCGTCGGAGCCGGCGAGCCGGATCGCGTCGGCGGCCAGCACGGTGCCGCGCCACGGGCCGGGGGCGACACCCGCCCCGAGCGCCCGGGCGATCACCTGGGCCTCGACCAGGCCGAGACCGAGGCCGTCGTGCTCCTCGTCGACGGTGACCGCGGTCCACCCCTGCTCACCCGCGGCACGCCACAACGACGCCGGATTGCCGTCGTCGGACGGGTTCTCGACGACCGCCCGCACGGCGGCGAGGTCGAAGCGCTCGGCCAGGTAGTCGCGCACCGCGGCGCCGAACTCCTGCTGATCCTGGGTGAGTGCGAAGAACATGTGTCCGTTCCCCTTACCGCGGCAGGCCGAGCACGCGCTCGGCGGTGACGTTGCGCTGCACCTGTGACGAGCCGCCCCAGATGGTGACCGAGCGCGACCACATGGCCTGGGCGTGCAGCGGGCGCAGGTCGGTGCCGTCGGGCAGCGCGTCGAGCGTGGCGTCCTCGCCGAGGATCCGGTCGTAGACCTCCCACAGGTCCTGGAACGCCTCGGACCACTGCAGCTTGGTCATCGACGCCTCGAAGCCGAGATCGCGGCCCTGCTCGACCTGGGTGAGCACGTGCATCGAGTGCAGCCTCAGGCACTCCAGCTCGACCAGGACGCGGGCCAGGTCGTCGCGGATCACCGGGTCGGTGTCCCGGCCGAGCCTCCGGGCGACGGCGGCGATCTCGTCGTACTGACGACGGAACTCGGTGTACTGGGAGATGCCGGACGCGCCGCGCTCGAACGAGAGCAGCAGCATCGCGGTGCGCCAGCCGTCACCGATCTCGCCGAGACAGTCCGCGGCCGGGACGCGGGCGTCGTCGAAGAAGACCTCGCCGAACTCGCTGGCCCCGCTCATCTGGCGCAACGGGCGCGCGGTGACGCCGGGCTGGTCCATGTCGATGAGCAGCATCGAGATGCCGCGGTGCTTCTCCGACCCGGCCTCGGTGCGGACCAGGGTGAAGATCTTGTCGCCGTGCACGGCGTTGGTGGTCCAGACCTTCTGGCCGTTGACGACGAAGTCGTCACCGTCGCGGACGCCCTTGGTGGACAGCGCCGCGAGGTCGGAGCCGGCACCGGGCTCGGAGAAGCCCTGGCACCACACGACCTCGTTGCGCAGCAGCGGGCCGATGATCTCCTTCTTCTGCGCGTCGGTGCCGATCGCCATGACCGTCGGCGCGAGGAAGGTCAGCCCGAGCGGGTTGACCGTGCGCGGCGCCTGGGCGCGGACGGTCTCCTCGTCGTAGATGGCCTTCATGCCCGGCGTGCCGCCGCGGCCGCCGTACTCGACGGGCCACTGGATGCCGGCGAACCCGGCGTCGGCCTTGTCCCGCTCCCAGTCGCGCCGCAGCCGGAAGCTCTCGGAGTCCTCCAGGGACTCCCAGAACCCGGGGCGGGTCCACTCCTGCGGGATGTGGGCGCCGAGCCAGGAGCGCAGTTCCGCGCGGAACTCCTCCTCGGCCGGGGTGAAGGTCAGGTCCATGGATGAGCACCCGTTCGTCGTGTGAGGTCGGCACTGTCCCGACCCGGAGCCTTCCATACCCGCCGGTAACCTGCCTCCCGCGGCGTGTCCGTGGCCCGGGCGGTATGCAGGGAGTAGCATTTCGGTATGCGCAGCGAGCGGGTGACGGTCACGCTGCCGGCGGAGCTGGTGGCCGAGGCGAGGGACGCGGTGTCCCGCGGATCGGCGGCGAGCCTGTCCGCCTACGTGGCGGAGGCCGTGCAGGCACGGCAGGACCGGGACCGTTCCCTGGCCACCCTGGCCGACCTCTACGGCGGCCCCCCGCCGGCCGACGAGCTGGATGCCGCGCGCCGTTCGCTGCGCCCGGTCCCGCCCGTGGCCGTCGGCTGAGCCCGCGATGATCGGCGGACGCGTACTCGACTCCTCGGCTCTGGCGGCCTTCGCGACCGGTCGCCCCGTCTATATGCGTGCGCTGGTCTGGGCCGCGGTGGAGGAGAACATCGTGCTCGCGGTGCCCAGCGCCGCCCTCGGCCGCGCCTGGTCGATGGTCGACGCCGAGCACCACGCCGCACTGCAGGTCCTGCTGGGTCTGCCGAACACCGTGATCCACGAGCTGTCGCCCGAGAGCGCCCAGGAGGCCGGGCTGCTGCTGGCCTCCCAGGGACTCGACGACATCGTGACCGGCCAGGTCGTCACCGCCGCCCGGCGGCGGGGCTGGCCCGCGGTCACCGGGGACCCGGGGTCGCTGCGCAAGCTCGACCCGATGGTGCCGATCGAGGAGCTGCCCTGAGCGTGCTCAGGCGCTCCCGTCGCGCAGCCGGGTCCGGAGGCGCGTCAGCTCGTCCTCGGTGAGACCGTTCTCGCGCAGCCAGCCGACCGGGCCGCCGTGGCGCTCGTCGAGCAGCCGCAGGAACTCGGCCATGACCTCGGCCCGTGGGCGGTGCCGGTCCAGCTCGTCGGCACCGGGCATCGGCTCACCCGAGGCGGTCGTCCACTTCCGGAACAGGGCGTCGATCCGGGTCGCGGACAGCGCGTAGTCGGCGGTGATCTCCTCCCGCGGCACCCCGACCGCGGCGCACACCAGCGCGACGAGCACGCCGGTCCGGTCCTTGCCGGCGGCGCAGTGCACGACGGTCGTGCCGGACTCCAGCCCGGCGATCCGGCGGACCCCGTCCACGACGTACTCGCCGCGGCCGTCGAGGTAGGCCAGGTAGTGGCCGAGCATCGGGTCGAGCGCGGCGTGGGCGTCCTCGGTCTCGGGCAGGGCGATCCCGGTCTCGGGGATGAAGCTGAGCCGGTGCACCGGCACCCCGGCCGCGGCGAGCGCACCGAGGCCGTAGGTCGTGCGTTCGTGGTCGGTGCGCAGGTCCAGCACCTGCGCGACGCCCAGCTCGTCGGTGAGGTACGCGACGGCGGCCGGCCCCAGCCCCTCCAGGGACTCGGTGCGCAGCAGGACGCCGGTGCGGACGCGACCCCCGCCGTCGAGCGGGAGGCCGCCGACGTCACGGGCGTTGGCGAGGCCGTCGACGGTCAACCAGCGGTCCGGTACGAGATCGGTCACGACCCCAGGTTAGGCAGCCCGGGGCGCCACGGCAGCGGTCACCGGGCAGGGTTCACCGGCCGTGCACCGGCGGGCGGCGCAGCGCGGCGGGCAGCACCCGGGCACCGTCGCCGTACGCGGCGGCGGCGTCGTCGGGGTTGACCAGCCGGCAGGTCGTCATCGACAGGCAGCCGCAGCCGATGCAGCCGTCGAGGCCGTCGCGCAGGGCGGTCAGCGCGTCGATCTGCTCGTCGAGCCTGCCGCGCCAGGACCGCGACAGCCGGGCCCAGTCCGACCGGGTCGGCGTGCGGTCCGCGGGCAGCGCGTCGAGGGCGGAGCGGACCTCCTCCAGCCCGATCCCGATGGACCGGGCCGCCCGGACGAAGGCGAGCCTGCGCAGCACGCTGCGCCGGTAGCGGCGCTGGTTGCCCGAGGTCCGCGTCGCGGAGATCAGCCCTTCGCGCTCGTAGTAGCGCAACGCCGAGTGCGGGAACCCGCTGCGCTCGACGATCTCCCCGATGGTCAACAGGTCGCCCGTGTCCATGCCCGTCCCCCGTCCCACTACCCCGCCGCGGCCGTCCCACACGCCGTTCCGCGCATCGGGACGGCCCGTACAAACCTCGAGCCGACTCCAGTATTGCGCCGTTCATCGCAAGCCCGCCACCTGCGGGGACCGCCGTCCGTCGGCCGAGGGGCACCGTCCACCGGGTTGCTCCCCGCACTCTCTCAAGATCACGGAACCGGTGAACGGTGCCTGTCGCGCGGCGACCGACGACCCCGGGGCTGGACCCCCGCGACGGGGCCCTCTACGGTCATCCCCAGTCATCACGGCCCGATCACGAGCGGGCTGGAGCCGGACTCCCCGACCGGCTCACCCGGGACCCCCGACCCGGCCGTTCGTGCGCGGTGCCGTCCGTGATCTGAAAGGCGTTTCCTTGCCCGGACACCGCTCCCCCGGTGGCCACCACGGGTTCCCCCGACCCGTGGCGACCACACCCGCAGCGACGGCCGCTGCACCGTCCCTCCGTTCCTCGCGGCACGGCGGCCCCGCGCACGCCGCGCGTCGTGCCGGCACCCGCACGGCCGCCACCGGCGCCGCGTTCGGCGTGCTCGCCTCCGGTGCGTTCGCCGCGATCGTCCCGACCACTCTGGACGGGACCTCGACGCAGGCCGACGCCGAGGAGGGCGGCACCACCGCCGCCACGACGCTGGCCGCGTACTCCGCGAACATCCCCTCGGCCACGAAGGCCACGGACGGCTCGACCTCCGGCTTCTTCAGCCCGGTCTCCTTCGCCCAGCCGTCCGCCGCGTCGGGCGCGCTGCAGGCCGCCGCCCCCGCCCAGGACGCCGACCTCGCGTCCATGGGCAAGGCGCACGAGATCGCGACGAAGATCGCCGCCGAGCACGCCAAGGCCGCCGCGGCCGAGAAGGCGCGCCAGGCCGAGAAGGCGCGGATCGACGCGATCGTCGCCCAGGGCGGACTGGACGGCTGGATCGCCGAGGCCCTGGACCACATGGGGCTGTCCCAGTCCTACGCGAGCGGGCTCAAGCGCATCATCCTCAAGGAGTCCAACGGGAACCCGCACGCCATCAACAACTGGGACTCCAACGCCGCGGCCGGCAACCCGTCCGAGGGCCTCATGCAGGTCATCCCCTCGACGTTCGCGGCCTACGTGCACCCGGACTTCGCGGACCGGGCGATCACCGACCCGATCGCGAACATCACCGCGGGCGTGCGCTACATGATCGACCGCTACGGCATCGACACGCTCGACGCGGGTGGCCGGGTCGGCAGCCACGGCGGATACATCGGATACTGAGCGAGACCCTGACCCCACGACGGCGGTCACCGGGGGAACCCGGTGACCGCCGTCGTCGTTGTAGGGGTCGAATCGTAAACTTCCCTTTACCCGATCGTGCCCGCAACGAGGAGCTGCCACTCGTGTCGTCCCCCGGTGGAGCCCCCGCCAGCCGCACCACGACGACGGCCGGGGGCGTCGCGCGCTCCCGGTTCCGTCCGGAGCTGCAGGGTCTGCGCGCCCTGGCGGTGGTGCTGGTGGTCGTCTACCACGTCTGGGTCGGCCGGGTCTCCGGCGGCGTCGACGTGTTCTTCCTGATCACCGGCTTCCTCATCACCGGTGGTCTCCACCGGGCGGCGGCGCGGGGCGGGGTCGACGTACTCGCCACGTGGCGACGCCAGTTCTCCCGGCTGCTACCGGCGGTGACGGTCGTCCTCGTCGCGGGCGTGGTGGCCGGGTTCTGGCTGCTGCCGGAGAACCGGTGGATGCCGACCGTCCGGGAGACGGTCGCGTCGCTGCTGTTCCTGCAGAACTGGGAGCTGGCACACAACTCGGTCGACTACGCGGCCCGCGACAACGCGGCGAGCATCGTCCAGCACTTCTGGTCGCTGTCCATCCAGGGTCAGTTCTACCTGCTCGCGCCGCTGGTCGTGGCCGGTGTCGCGATCGCGACCCGGCGGGACGGTGCCGACCTGCACCGGCGGCTCACCGGCACGCTGCTCGCCGTCGGCGGGGCCTCGTTCGCGTACTCGGTGTACCTGACGCTGGTGAACCAGCCGCTCGCCTACTTCCACTCCGCGACGCGGATCTGGGAGTTCGCGCTCGGCGGGCTGCTCGCGCTGTGGATCTCCCGGATCGAGGACCGGCCGGAGCTGACCCCCGGCACCCGCGCGGTGCTCGGCTGGGGCGGCGTGGCCGCGCTGGTCTCCTGCGGGATCCTGCTCCAGGTCGACCGCGCGTTCCCCGGCTGGGCGGCGCTCTGGCCGACGCTGGCCGCGGCGATGGTGCTGGTCGCCGGGCGGTCCGGGCACCGGTTCGGCGTCGACCGACTGCTGTCGGGACGGGTGCTGCGCACGATCGGCGACATCTCGTTCCCGCTGTACCTGTGGCACTGGCCGATCCTGACGCTCACCCTGGTGCGCACCGGGCAGGACCGGCTGGACCTCGAGCAGGGCGCCGCCGTGATCGCGGTGTCGTTCGTGCTGGCCTGGCTGACCCACCGGTTCGTCGAGCAGCGGATCGCCGCGCTCGACGTGCGCCACGCGCTGCGGACCGGCGGGGTGCTCGCGCTGGCCGTGCTCGTCGCGGCGGGCTCCTGGTACGGGCTGGCCGCCGCGCGGGCGTCGACGCCGGTGCTGGCGGGCTCGCCGTCGCACCCGGGCGCGGCGGCGCTGTCCCCGCAGTTCGACCTCGCCTCGCTCGACCCGGCCGACGCCGAGCTGACCCCGTCGCTGGTGCAGGCGCCCGACGACTGGAGCTACCACGGCACCAGCTGGGACTGCGGGCCCTCCGAGCACGGCGCGGAGCTCGAGGTCTGCACCGTGCCCGCGCCGGCCCCGGAGACCTCGGAGCGGACGGTCGCCGTGGTCGGCGACTCGCACGCCCAGCAGTACGCCGCCTCGCTCGCGGTGATCGCCGAGCAGCGCAACTGGTCGATGGTGGGCATGTTCCGCGGGGCCTGCCCGATGTCGGTGCGCTCGGAGACCGTCGCCGACGACCAGGGGTGCACCGACTGGAACGCCGCGGTGCACGACCAGCTGGTCGCGATGCACCCCGACGCGGTCCTGACCCTGGCCAGCCGCGACGTGCGGCCCGGACTGCACGAGCAGACCCCCGAGGGGTTCGTGCAGGCCTGGCAGCGGCTCGACGCGGCCGGGATCCCGGTCGTCGCGGTCCGCGACAACCCCCGGTTCGACTTCAACGTGGTCGACTGCGTCGCCAGGCAGGGCCGGGGGGCGCCGGACTGCGAGGTCGACCGGCACACGCTGTACCAGCCGTACCCGCCGTGGTCGGCGGTCCCGGGCGTCCCGCCGAACGTGGTGTTCGCCGACGTGGCCGACGGCATCTGCGACCCGGCGGTCTGCCGCAGCGAGGTGGGCAACGTGCTCGTCTACATGGACGACAACCACCTGACCGCGACCTACGCCGAGACCCTCGCCCCGACGCTCGCGACGGCGTTCGACCACCTCGGCTGGTGAGCCTCAGGCCGGGCGGACGCTCCGCCCGGCCACGGAGACGACGTCGCCGCGCCGGATCCGGGCGCCCCGGCGGTGCTCCGGTGCCCCGTTGACCGTGACCTCGCCCGCCTCCAGGATCTCGCGGGCGTGCACGCCGTCCTCGGCGAGGCCGGCGAGCTTCAGGAACTGACCGATCCGGATCGGCTCCTCACGGATGGGCACGTCCTGCGGGGGCTGTGGCGTCCTCATGTCCCCAGTGTCCCCGCCGTAGCATCACCCGGCGTGGGTGACCACTACTTCAGCGCCACGCCGTCCGTCGCGAGCCACCGCGGGTCGGTCCGCCTGCACACGTCCGGCGTGGACCTGTCGCTGGTGACCGACACCGGGGTCTTCTCGCACAGCCGCCTCGACCGCGGGACGAAGGTGCTGCTCGACACCGCGCCGATGCCGCCGGTCCGCGGCCCGCTGCTCGACGTCGGCTGCGGCTACGGCCCGATCGCGCTCACCCTGGCCAGCCGGCGCCGCCGGCTTCCGGTGTGGGCGGTGGACCTGAACGAGCGCGCGCTGGGCCTCACCCGGGAGAACGCCGACGCGGCCGGGCTGGGCAACGTGACCGCCTGCCGGCCCGAGGAGGTCCCCGACGACGTCACCTTCGCCGGGATCTACTCCAACCCGCCGATCCGCTCCGGCAAGGCCGCGCTGCACGAGCTGCTGCTGCGCTGGCTCTCGCGGCTCCTCCCGGACGGGCGGGCGTACCTGGTGGTGGCCAAGAACCTGGGCTCGGACTCGCTGCAACGGTGGCTGAACGACGAGCAGGGCTTCCCGACGACCCGCCTGGCCTCCGAGCGCGGCTACCGGGTGCTGGAGGTCGCACCGGCGCCCTGAGGGGGCGGGAGCAGCCCGTCGACGAGTGCGTCGACGACGGTGTCGGTCGGGGTGTCCGGGTCGATGGACAGGGTCAGCCGGTCCAGGAGCAGGCCGTCGACCGCGTAGTGGAACAGCGCGATCTCCGCGGGCCCGCCGGGCAGTCCCGCGGCCCGGTTGTAGGCGACGTCGGCGGCGAACCCGGTGCGCAGCCACTCCCCCATGACCTCGGCGACCTCCGGGCGCCGGGCGGCCTCCAGACGGAGCTCGAACAGCGCCAGCGTCACGTCCCGCTCGGCACCGAGCCGGCGCACGATGTCGCGGACGTGGTCGGCGAACATCGCGGGCCCCGCCTCCCCCGCGCACAGGCCGGCGACGGTGTCCGGGTCCGGCGCCAGGCGCTGCCCGATCCGGTCGGCCAGCGCACGGACGAGCTCGGCGCGGGTCCGGAAGTAGTTCGACGCCGTGCCGGTCGGGACGCCGGCATCCCGGTCCAGCGCGCGGTGGGTCAGTCCCCGGGCGCCCTCGCGGGCCAGGACGGCCAGCCCCGCGTCGGCCAGCCGCTGCCTGCGGTCGTCGTTGCGTGCCATGCGGGCACCCTAGACGAACCACGACGCCTGTTGTACTTTCAGCGACCACGACATCCGTCGTGGTTCCCTCGACCCGGAGGTCCGCGCATGCGCGAGCTCGTCTACTACGTCGCGGTCTCGCTCGACGGCCGCATCGCGGCCCCCGACGACACCTTCGACGCCTTCCCGCAGACCGGCGACCACATCGACATGATCCTGCGGGAGTGGACCGACACGGTCCCGGCCGTCGGGCTGAACATGCTCGGGCTGACCGCGGACAACAGCCGGTTCGACACCGTGCTGATGGGCTGGAACACCTACGCCGCGGGCCTGGCGGCCACCACCGACCCGTACCCGCACCTGGAGCAGTACGTCCTGTCGCGCAGCCGTCCCGCCGACGCGGTGCCCGCCGGGATCACCCTGACCGGGCGCGACCCGGTGGACCTCGTCCGCGAGCTGAAGCACCGCACCGGCGCCGGCATCTGGCTCTGCGGTGGCGGGCGGCTCGCGGCCGCGCTGGCGGGCGAGATCGACCGGCTGGTGCTCAAGGTGAACCCGGTCGTGCTCGGGGCGGGCAAGCCCCTGTTCGACGACGGCGGCGGGTACCGGCCGCGGTCGTGGGACCTGGTGCGGTCGACGCCGTACCGCTCCGGGGTCGTCGTCGCCGAGTACGCGCGGGTCCCCTGACAGGACGAAGGCCCCCGGGGTGCTCCCCGGGGGCCTTCGTGAGTGGTAGCGGGGGCAGGATTCGAACCTGCGACCTCTGGGTTATGAGCCCAGCGAGCTACCGAGCTGCTCCACCCCGCGCCGTCCGGGACCGCGTGCGATCCCGTCTGTGTTGTGTCACCACCGTACACCGGCCGTTCACCGGACCTCCGAGGGGGGGTCGCTCCCGGCGACCGGGCCGGACCCCACGAAGAACGAAGGCCCCCAGGAGATCCTGGGGGCCTTCGTGGGTGGTAGCGGGGGCAGGATTCGAACCTGCGACCTCTGGGTTATGAGCCCAGCGAGCTACCGAGCTGCTCCACCCCGCGCCGGACGGAACCGCGTGCATTCCGTCTGTGTTGCAGGGGCAACCTTACACACCGGGCCGGACCCCACCCGCAGGGGGGGCCGGCCCGACGATGATCAGCCGCCCGCGCCCTGGAACGCCGCGACCGCACGGTCCAGCGCGGCCAGCGCCTCGCCCTGCCTGGCGAAGTCACCGGACTGCTGGGCCGCCTTGAGCTCGTTCAGCGCCGCACGGATCTGCTGCGCCGCGGTCGCCTGCGCCGCGTTGGGCGCCGCCGGGGTCTGGGCGCCCTGTCCGTTCGGCGTGGCCGGCGTCGTGGGCGTCGTCGGCTGGGCGGGCTGCCCGGTCGTCGGAGCGGCACCGCCCGCGGCGGCACCGGCTCCGGCGCCGAACACCTCGTCGAGGGCCCGGGACAGGCTCGCGTCGTAGCCGAGCCGGTCGCCGTAGAACACCAGGACGCGGGCCAGCTGCGGATAGGTCGAGTTGTCCTGACCGCCCGCCCGCTCGATGTACACCGGCTCGACGTAGAGCAGACCACCGGCCACCGGCAGCGTCAGCAGGTTGCCGTAGTCGATCGTGGTCTGGTTCTGCCGCAGCAGGTTCAGCTCGGAGGAGACCTCGGGCGAGCCGAGGAACCGGGCCTGGACCTGCTGCGGGCCGAGCGTCTGGGTCTCGTTCGGCAGCTGCAGCACGGTCAGCTTCCCGTAGGTGTCCGGGTCCGAGCTGGCCGAGACGTACGAGGCGAGGAACTGCCGCCGCAGGCTCACCAGCGCGCTGGTGAGCTGGAACGACGCGCCCTCCTGCCCCGGAAGACCCGCGTAGATGTAGTACGGCGGCTGCGCGTCCTGGCTGCCGCCGTTGCCGCCCTGCACGGTCGGGTCGGACGGGACGTCCCAGAACGACACGGTGGAGAAGAACTCGTTCGGGTCGTCGACGTGGTAGCGGGTCAGCAGCTCACGCTGGACCTTGAACTGGTCCTCCGGGTAGCGCAGGTGGGCCTGCAGGTCCGGGGTGATCGCCGAGCGCGGCTCGACCGTGCCCGGGAACGCCTTCTCCCAGGTCTGCAGCACCGGGTCGGACTCGTCGAAGGCGAAGAGCTTCACGGTGCCGTCGTAGGCGTCGACCGTGGCCTTCACCGAGTTGCGCAGGTAGCTGATCGTGTCGTTCGGCAGCTGCTGGCCATTGGGCCCGAGCCGGGAGTCCGACGTGGCGTCGCCCAGCTGCACGCGCTCGGCGTAGGGGAAGTTCTGCAGCGTGGTGTAGCCGTCGACGATCCACTGCACCCGCCCGTCGACGACGGCCGGGTACGGGTCGTTGTCCAGCGTCAGCCACGGGGCCACCGCCTGCACGCGGTCCCGCGGGTTCCGGACGTACATGATCTTCGAGTCGGCGTTGATCGAGTTGTTGAACAGGATGTTCCGCTCGCCGTAGGCCAGCGCGAACACCGAACGGTTGAACAGCCCGCCGATCGGGACGCCGCCGGCACCGGTGTAGGTGTACTGCGCCTCGTCGGAGTCGTACTCCCGCGGCGCGGTACCCGGCTCGGCACCGACGATCGAGTACTGGTTGTCGAGCAGCTCGCCGTAGTAGATGCGGGGCTGCTGGACGGGCACGAAGCCCTGCTGCTGGGTGTCGGAGACCTGGAAGTTCGGCAGGCCGCCGGAGCCGCCCGCATCCTCCAGGGCCTCGTTCACCTGGTTCGCCGGAGCGGCCACGATCCCGTTGCCGTGGGTGTAGACCAGGTGCCGGTTGATCCAGTCCTGCTGGTTGTTCACCAGGCCGTTGGCGTTCATCTCGCGCGCCGCGACGACGTAGTCACGGGTCTCGCCGTCGACGGTGTAGCGGTCGATGTCGAGGTTGGGCGAGAACCCGTAGAAGTTCCGTCGCTGTTGGAGCTGGGTGAACGTGCGATTGAGCTTGCCCGGGTCGAGCAGCCGGATGTTGGGGATGGTGTCGGTGTCGGCCCGGACCTGGGCCGGTGTCGCCTCCGACGTGCCCGCGTAGGGCGCGATGTCGACCTTGTCCGGCCCGATGCCGAAGGCGTCCCGGGTCGCCGCGATGTTGCGTTCGATCGACGGGGCCTCGTTGACGTTCGCGTTGGGCGCGACGACGAACTGCTGCAGCACCAGCGGGAACGCCGTGCCGACCAGGATCGAGGAGACGACCAGCATGACCACGGCGACCGCCGGGATCTGCAGGTTCTGGCGGAACGCGGCGACGAAGAACGCGAGCGCGCAGATCACCGCGATGACCAGCAGGATCAGCTTGGCCGGCAGGACCGCGTTGAGGTCGGTGTAGGTGGCGCCGTAGAACGTCTGCGCATTGCGGTTGGACCACAGCAGGTCGTAGCGGTCGAACCAGTACGCAACGGCCTTGAGCAGCACGAACACCCCGGCGAGCACGGCGAGCTGGGCACGCGCGGCGGTGGAGACGAAGCCGGAGCGGCCGGACAGCCGGATGCCCCCGAAGATGTAGTGGGTCACCAGCGCGAGCACGAAGCAGATCGCGACGGCGACGAACAGCCAGTTCAGGCTCATCCGCAGGAACGGCAGGGTGAAGGCGTAGAACCCGATGTCGTTGCCGAACTCGGGATCGGCGCGGCCGAACGGGGTGCCGTGCAGGAACATCTGCACGGTCTGCCACTGCGTCGGCGCCGCGAGCCCGGCGATCAGACCGATCACGACCGGAACGCCGACGGCGAACAGGCGCAGGCGCTGGATGATCGTGGTCCGGTAGCGCGCGACCGGGTCCTCGGGTCCGGACACCGGCACGAAGACCGGGCGGTAGCGGTAGGCCAGCCACAGCGTCAGCGCGACCAGGCCGCCCACCACCAGGGCCACGACCCCGAAGAGCACGATCTGGGTGAACAGCCGGGTGAGCTGGACGCTCCGGAAACCGACCTCGCCGAACCACAGGTAGTCGACATAGAAGTTCAGCAGCCGCGAGCCACCGAGCAGAAGCACTACGAGGACGCCCGCGGCGACCAGCAGGATCCGGGTTCGGCGGGTCAGCGACGGCGCTCCCACAGGGGGCCGCATGGACGACACGGGCACACTCCACAGTTCGGGTACGACTCGTGGAGAGCGCGGCCGGCTGGGGCGACGGCACGGTTCTCCGAGGGCAACTGTACGGAGGTTCGGTGAAGTCGCGGTCGGGTCCCGGTGTGTCGGGACGAAAACGACACATCGGGCGGCGGTCCCCCGGCTCTCCGACCGCATCGTCGCAGGACGGGCCGGGGTCGGGCGCGCCGTCGTCGTCGCACGATCGTAGGGTTCCGTCCGTGGGCGTTCGATCTTCGACGTGGGTGACCGCGGTCCTCGTGCTGCTGGCCCTCACCGCGGTCGGGACCGTGGTCCCCGCGCCGGTCGTCGCCCTCGGGCCGGGACCGACCTTCGACACCCTCGGTGAGGTCGAGGGCACGCCCGTCGTGTCCGCGGAGGGCCTGCCGACCTACCCGACGACCGGGCACCTGAACATGACCACCGTCGGCGTCACCGACGGGATCTCGACGCTGCGGGCGCTCGGCATGTGGGCCTCGGGCACCTACCGGCTCGCGCCGCGCTGGTCGCTGTACCCGCCCGGCGAGTCCACCGAACAGGTCACCCAGGCCAACCAGCAGGAGTTCGACGGCTCGATCGCGAACGCCGAGGCCGCGGCGCTGAACCACCTGCACCTGCCGACCCGGGTCACGGTCGGCGCGCTGACCGACGGCTCGCCGTCGGCGGGGGTGCTGGAACCCGGCGACGAGATCCGCGCCGTCGGCGCCACCCCGGTGACCTCGGTCCAGGGCCTGCTCGACGCCATGGGGGCCGCGCGCCCCGGTCAGCCGGTCACCCTCACCGTCCGCCGGGGGGACGCCGCGCCGCGCCAGGTCACCGTCACCCCGGCCGCCCACCCGGACGACCCGGCGCGGGCCTTCCTGGGCATCACCCCGGCCACCTCGCCCGCCGAGGGGCAGAAGCTGACCATCACGCTGGGCGACGTCGGCGGCCCCTCGGCCGGTCTGATGTTCAGCCTGGCGCTGGTCGACAAGCTGACCCCGGGTCCGCTGACCGGCGGCCGGTTCGTCGCCGGCACCGGCACCATCGACGCCGAGGGCCGGGTCGGGCCGATCAGCGGCATCCGCTTCAAGATGCTGAAGGCCCGCGAGGTCGGTGCGCAGACGTTCCTGGTGCCCGCTGCGAACTGCACCGAGGCCGCCGAGGACGCGCCCGACGGGCTCCAGCTCGTGCGCGTCGGGACCCTCGACGAGGCGGTCGGCGCGCTGACCACCCTCGACACCGGCGGTACGCCCGCCGGCTGCTCGTAGTTCCCCGGTCCGCTCCCGGCGAACACCGCCCCACCAGGCCCGATCCACCGGCTGTCGGGGCGGCGACCACCCCCCGGGCCCGCGTACGGTGGACGCCATGAGCGACGTCCCCTTCGGCTTCGGCCCCGCCGACCGTGACCGCGACCGCGAGCCCGGCGACCAGCCCGACTCGGGTTCCGGCGACGCCTCCGGCACGGACGGGGGCACGTCGGGCAAGGACGGGAAGGGCGAGCCCGAGGGCCCGAAGGACCCGTTCGGCTTCGGGTCGCACCCCCGGTCCGACGACCCGTCCGGCGCCTCCGGCGGCGCGGGCCAGAACCCGTTCGCGGCGTTCGGCATGGGCGGGATCCCCGGTATGCCGGGTATGCCCGGCGGGGGCCAGTTCGACATGAGCCAGCTCGGGCAGATGCTGTCCCAGCTCGGCCAGATGCTCTCCAGCAGCGGCTCCTCCGACGGCGGCCCCGTCGACTACGAGCTCGCCGCCCGGATCGCCACCCAGCAGCTCGCGCAGTCGACGTCGTCGCTCACCGACGCCCAGCGCACCGGGGTCGCCGAGGCCGTGAAGCTCGCGGAGCTGTGGCTCGACCCGGCGACGTCGTTCCCCTCCTCCGGCGGCGAGGTGAAGGCCTGGACGCCGTCGGA
Organism: Pseudonocardia sp. 2-7; assembly: GCF_056341085.1. NCBI lineage: Bacteria > Bacillati > Actinomycetota > Actinomycetes > Pseudonocardiales > Pseudonocardiaceae > Pseudonocardia > Pseudonocardia sp. 2-7. Next base: position 1,051,835 of record NZ_CP094507.1, on the reverse strand, counting down.
CTGGGTGCGGGCCGGCATGCCGACCTGGAAGCGGCTCTGCGACCCGGTGGCGACGCGGCTGTCCTCGGCCTGGGTCGAGGGTCTGCCCGAGGAGGTCCGCGGCGCGGCGGGCCCGATGCTGGGGATGCTCGGCAAGATGGGCGGGATGGCGTTCGGCAGCCAGCTCGGCCAGGGCCTGGCGCAGCTCGGCAAGGAGGTGCTGACCTCCACCGAGCTCGGCATCCCGGTCGGCCCGGAGCGCACCTCCGCACTGCTGCCCGAGGCCGTCGCCCGGTTCACCGAGGGCCTGGACCGCCCGGCCGGTGAGGTCACGCTGTTCCTCGCCGCGCGCGAGGCCGCCCACCAGCGGCTGTTCACCCACGTGCACTGGCTGCGCGAGCGGCTGCTCGGCGCCGTCGAGGAGTACGCCCGCGGCATCACCGTGGACACCTCGCGGATCGAGGAGCTCGCCCGCGGGATCGACCCGTCGAACCCGGAGTCGATCCAGGAGGCCATGCAGTCCGGCATGTTCGAGCCGGAGGACACACCGCAGCAGAAGGCGGCGCTGGCCCGGCTGGAGACCCTGCTCGCCCTGATCGAGGGCTGGGTGGACACCGTCGTCGCCGAGGCGCTGACCGAGCGGCTGCCCGGGGCCGAGGCGATGCGCGAGACGATGCGCCGCCGCCGCGCCTCGGGCGGGCCCGCGGAGCAGGCGTTCGCGACGATCGTCGGGCTGGAGCTGCGGCCGCGGAAGCTGCGGGCCGCGGCGGACCTGTGGAAGCTGCTGGGCGCCGAGCGCGGCGTCGAGGGCCGCGACGCGGTCTGGGCGCACCCGGACCTGATCCCGTCGGCCGAGGACCTGGACGACCCGGCCGCCTTCGTGCGCGGCGGCGCGACCGGCGGGGCCGTCCCGGACGACCCGATCGCCGAGCTGGAGCGCCAGATGGCCGCCGACGCGGAGAAGAGGAAGGCCGAGTCGTCCGGGACCCCGGAGGAGCCCGGGACCTCGGAGAAGCCCTCCGCGGAGGACACCGACGGCGAGGACGGGACGGACCGGAAGGACTCCTGAGCCCGGCTCAGGTCCCGGTCGCGCGGACCGGCTCCCTCCCGGGGCCGGTCCCGCCGAACCCGCCGACCTCACCGTCGGCGTCGGCGACCCCGTCGGGCTCGTCGGCGGTGGCCGGGTCGCCGTCGACACCGGTGATGCCGAGCTCCGCGGCCGCGTTGAGGCCCTCCAGGTAGCCGATGGCCCGCTCGGTGCGCGGATAGCGGCGCACCCAGGACCAGAAGACGTCGTCGTGCGCGGCGGACAGCAGGTGGGCCAGCTCGTGCACCAGCACGTAGTCGACGACCCAGCCCGGCGCGTCCCGCAGACGCTCGCTGATCCGGATCGTGGCGTCGTCGGGGGTGCAGGACGCCCAGCGGGTGCGCATCGTCGGCACCCACCGGATCGACGACGGCCGCGCGCGCCCCTCCAGCCAGCGCTTCGACAGCTCCAGGCCGCGGCGCATCAGGGCCTCGTCGTTGTTGCGGCCCGGTGAGCGGCGGCGGGCCTCGCTCGCCTCGACGCGTCGCACCATCTCCGCGACCCAGTCGCGTTCCTGTTCGGCGGACATCCAGCCCGGGATGAACACGACGAGCCGTTCCCCCTCCCGCCGGGCACTGACCATGCGCTTCCGGCGGGCGCTGCGTCGGACCTCTACCGGGGGACTCGCCATGGCTCCAGGGTAGGCCGCCCCGGTTCGCGGATGCGAACGGCGCGGACGTGTTCCGGCCCCGTCGCCGCACGGAGCGGGCACCGTGGCACCGGTGACCGGACTGCCCGCACGGCTCGCGCTCGCCGCCCACCTCGCCGTCCTCCCGGCCGGGCCACGAGCCCGCCGGATCGGGTCCGGCCCACCCCGGGCCCGGCTGCTGGAGGAGCTGTCCCCCGCCGCCGTCGACGCACTGGACCGGCTCGCCGACGGCCCGTGCCCGACCGGTGCGCTCACCCGGGGCGACGACGAGGTCGCGGTGCTGCTCGCCGTCCTGTGGCGGGCGGGGCTGCTCGCCGACCCGGACGTCGTGGACCGGGTCCGGCGGCGCCGGGCGAGCACGCTGGTCGAGGTCCGCGGCAACGGCGCGCTCGCCGTGGCGGTCGTCGCCGGGCTGGCCCGGGCCGGGATCGGACAGCTGTACCCGCAGGTCGGCGGGGTGACGGGCGCCGACGACGTGCTGGCCGGGCTGCCGGTGGGGCCGGGCCGGGGCCGCGGGGAGGAGCTGCGCACGTTCCTGCGCGACGCCGGTGTCGACGCCGATCCGCCCCGGCGGGTGCCCGCGGACCTGGTGGTGCTCGCCGACGACGGGCCGATGCCGCCGGAGGCTCCGTCGGAGCAGCTGTTCGTGGCCCTGCGCGACGGCCGCGGCGTGGTGGGGCCGCTCGTCCTGCCGGGTCGGGGGCTGTGTCCCGGTTGTGCGGGGGCGCCCGGTGCGGCCGGCGGACCGTCGTCGGCGGCACCGCACGTGCTGGTCGCGACGGCGGCGGTGGCGGTCGGCCAGGTGCTCGCCGCCGTCGACGGGCCGGTGCGTGGCGGCCGGCCGCCCGCGTCGTGGGGAGCGGTGCTGGAGGTCGACGCGGACGCGGCGACGGTCGTCACCCGTCCGGGGTTCCGCCGACCCGGTTGTCCCTGCGGCACAGCGGCTGCGGGGCTACCGGACAGCGCACTGGGGCCCACCGCGGCGTGCGGGACTCCCCCGGCCGGGTGGACAATCACGGTGTGAGCGACATTCCCCGAAGAACCGCCTCGCGCACCGCCAAGCTCGCCGGCCTCCCGCTCGGCGTCGCCGGACGTGCCGCAGCAGGGTTCGGGCGCCGTCTCACGGGTGGTGACCGCGACGAGATCGCGGCCCAGCTCGCGACCAAGAGCGCCGAGCAGCTGTTCGAGGTGCTCGGCGAGCTCAAGGGCGGCGCGATGAAGTTCGGGCAGGCGCTCAGCGTGTTCGAGGCGGCCGTGCCCGACGAGTACGCGGAGCCCTACCGCGAGGCGCTCACCAAGCTGCAGTCCGCGGCGCCGCCGATGCCTATGGCCGACGTCGACTACATGCTCACCCAACAGTTCGGGCGGTCCTGGCGGTCCCGGTTCGCCGACTTCGACGAGACGCCCGCCGCCTCGGCCAGCATCGGCCAGGTGCACCGCGCGGTCTGGAAGCGCGACGGCCGCGAGGTCGCGGTCAAGGTGCAGTACCCCGGCGCCGAGGAGGCGCTGCGCTCGGACCTGCGTCAGCTCGGGCGGATGAGCCGCATCCTGCAGCCGCTGGTCCCCGGTATGGAGATCAAGCCGCTGGTCGCGGAGCTCAAGGACCGCATGGAGGAGGAGCTCGACTACCGCGACGAGGCCGCGTACCAGCGCGAGTTCGCCGCGTTCTACGAGGACGACCCGGACGTGAAGATCCCCCGCGTGGTCGGTTCGGCCCCCAAGGCCGTCATCACGGAGTGGGTACAGGGCCGCCCGCTGGCCTCGATCATCCGCGACGGCACCCGCGAGGAGCGCGACCACGCGGGCAACCAGCTGGCCCGCTTCCACTACTCGGCGCCGGACCGCGCGCACCTGCTGCACGCCGACCCGCACCCCGGTAACTTCGGGATCCTCGACGACGGCCGTCTGCTCGTCCTCGACTTCGGTGCGGTCGCCCGGATGCCCGACGGCATGCCCCCCGAGCTGGTCACGATGACCAAGTACGCGCTCGAGGGGCGCAGCGGCGACCTGATGGCCCTGATGCGCTCGGCCGGGTTCGTCCGCGACGGCGCCCGGATCGAGTCCGAGCAGATCCTCGGCTACCTCGCACCCTTCACCGAGCCGCTGGGGTCCGAGGAGTTCCACTTCAGCCGCCGGTGGATCCAGAAGCAGGCCGAGCGGGTCGGTGATCTCCGTAGCCCGGAGGCGGCGATCGGCCGGTCGCTGAACCTGCCCCCGCGGTTCCTGCTGGTGCACCGGGTGACGATGGGGACCGTCGGCATCCTGTGCCAGCTCGACTCCCACGTGCGGCTGCGGGAGATCGTCGCCGAGTGGCAGCCGGAGATGTTCGAGCCGGACGCCCCGACCGGCTGACCCCCCCTTCGGCACTCCGGTCCTGCGGGACGGGGGTGTCCTGTCGTCGCTGTGCTCTGCTCACCGGTACGCAGCAGCGCAGGTCGGCGCCACTGGCGGAGCCTTCGGGGGCGTCGTGGGGAGGTGCCGCCCCGACGACTCGGCGCAGGCTCGCGCCGGCGCGCCCGGCCCAGCACCGCGGGCCCGTCGACGAGCACGATCCGCGCCGCCGACGGCTCGGTGCGGCGTCGAGGAACAGCCGGCACCCGGTGACGAGCCGTCCCCACGGGTCGGGCACCGCCTCCGCCGTGTCGACCACCCCGGTCCGCCACACGGTCCGCCGACCGCGCCAGGACCGCGGCGAACAGCGCCGCTCGTCGTCGCACCGGTGGTGGAGCGTGCCCCTCGTCACCCCGGCCCGTCGACGACGGCCGGCAGCCCGACCGCGCCGCACCCGTTGCGGGAGAACAGGCGCGCCGCCTCGTCCAGCACCGCCCGCCGGATCCGCTCGCGCTGCTCGGACCAAAGTTCCCGTGCCCTCTCCCCGATTTGACGTTCTGATGGTACGTCGATAGATTTCACGTACCGAAGGTATGCGTATAGGAGGGTGCCGTGCTCCACAGCTGCTACCCGGCCCTCGCGACGGCCGACGTCCCGGCCGCCCGCGCGTTCTGGACCGGCCTGATGGGATTCGAGATCGTCTTCGACACCGACTGGTACGTCAGCCTCCGTCGCGGACGCTTCGAGCTCGCCGTCCTCGACCGGGACCATCCGACGATCCCGGCGGCGTACCGCGGCCGGTCCGCCGCCGGGACGCTGATGAATTTCGAGGTCGACGACGTCGACGCCGAGTGGGACCGTCTCGTCGTCCGCGGTGGGTTGGAGGCGCTGCTCCCGGTACGCGACGAGGACTTCGGGCAGCGGCACTTCGTCGTCGCCGGGCCGGACGGGGTACTGGTCGACGTGATCACCGAGATCGCCCCGTCGGCGGAGTTCGCCGACGCGTTCACGGGGTCGCCGGCGCCCTGACCTGGGGTGCTGCGTATCGGTGAGCAGAGCAAAGCGACGAGCAGGCACCCTCTCCCACCGGCGGACCGGCAGGTCCCGGACACGACGGTGCCCCGCCCGGACGTCGGGTCCGGACGGGGCACCGATCGCATCGGTCGGCGGCGGGATCAGCCGGCGCGCAGCCGCGCCCGCTCGGCGCGGGAGGCGGCCCAGGCCGCGATCCGGGACCAGCCGCGGCCCGCGGTGAGCCGGCGTGCGAGCCGGTGCTCGGCCGCCGCCCGTTGTGCCTCCTGCTGATGGGATCTCGCCAGCGCTTCCTGGATGAGCGTCATCACGTTCTCCTGGTTCACGAGGTGGGACGAACGGTCGGTGCGGGGAATCGGTCGCACGGCCGGTGCCGGCTTCAGGTCGTTCATGTCTCGGTCTCCTCGGGTCTGGTGGGTCGGCGGGCGCCGCGGTGCGCGTCGCGCCGGTACGGCTGTGGTCAGCGGCTCGCGGCCAGGGCCAGGGCCCGGTCGCGCTCCAGGTCGGCCTTGCGGGGACGCCCCCTCGGGCGCTTGCGTGGGATCACCCGACCGTGGTCGAAGATCTCGCCTCCCCACACACCCCACGGCTCGGCGCGCTCCAGCGCACCGTCCAGGCAGGCCTGCCGGAGCGGGCAGCCGCCGCAGCGGGACTTCGCCTCCTCCAGCTCGGCCGGGGCCTCGGCGAACCACAGGTCGGCGTCGCCGTTGCGGCAGGGCAGGGCTGAGCCCACGCTCGGCACGGACCGCAGCCGCACCTCGTCGGGTCCGGCGCCGCCGCCGGACTGCTCGGTGATCATTCCGCCGTCACTCGGAACGGATCGCACGTACACGATCGACCTCCTCGATCGAACTTCTCTGTAACTGGTCAGACCGGTCTGGTCGGGATCTGTCATCTCTCGGGACGGAATCGGGGACAAAAAAACGGGGCCGCGGAACCCGTGTGCGTGGGTTCCGCGGCCCCGATGGGACTCGCTGGGTGCTGAGGGTCAGGTACCCCCTCGGCGCCCGGGAACGAACGCAGCTGTGCACTTGTCATCGAAGATCGGGCCGGTGACCGCGACCGGCATGCCGCCCAGCGGGTACACCTCACCCGTGGCGCGGAGCGTCGACGGCGCGAGCAGCGCCACCCCCTGGGGGCGACGACGGACGCCGGACTCCCCGGTGACCGCGATGCCCGCGTGAGCGACGTCGTGCGCGACGACGGTCTGCTCCGGGACGCACACCGGGGCCGGGACGGACAGGGTGGTGCCGATCAGGTCGGTCGTGTCGATCGTGCCCATCTCGTCACCTCCTCCGGTTCCGTCCGCGGTCTCCCGCGCGACGCGTCTGTGTCGGGAGCATGGCGCTCCACCTGGTGCCGACGACAGTAGAAGTGCTGCGCACGGCACTGCAACCGATTATTCGAAGTCTCGCCGGAAGTTCACGCCGATCCCTACCGAAGAGAGGGTCGTGAGCCCTCCGCCGCGTGCTCGGCGAGCACCCGCAGCACGTCGTCGCCGTAGCGGTCCAGCTTGGCCGCGCCGATCCCCGGGATGCCCACCAGGGCCGACGGTCCGGCGGGCCGTTGCTCCGCGATCGCGGTGAGCGTGGCGTCGGTGAGCACGACGAAGCCGGGCACGTCCTGCGCCTTCGCCGCCGCCGACCGCCACTGCTTCAGCCGGTCCAGCAGCTCCAGGTCCACATCGGACGGGCAGTCGTCGCAGCGCAGGAGCTTGGTGGCGGTGGTCCCGAACAGCGGGGTCCCGCAGACGCGGCACTTGGGCCGGGCTCCCCCGGGCCGGCGCTCGCCGGCCACCCGGGACGCCGGGTGCGAGTCCGGGATCAGTCCGTACAGGAACCGCGAGCGGCGTCGCTTCGGCCCGCGCCCGGAGGCCCGGGACAGCGACCACGACATCGACAGCACCCGCCGGGCGCGGGTGACGCCGACGTAGAACAGCCGGCGTTCCTCCTCGACGGCGGCCTCGTCGTCGCCGGCATGGCCGATGGGGAGCGTGCCGTCGGCGAGTCCGACGAGGAACACCGCGTCCCACTCCAGACCCTTCGCGGCGTGCAGCGACGCCAGCGTGACGCCGTTGACCACGGGCGCCTGCGCGTGGTCGGCGCGGGTCTCCAGCTCCCCGCACAACCGGCGCAGGTCGGCCTGCGGCTCGACCGCGGCCAGCTCCTCGGCGACGCCGACCAGCGCCAGCAGCGACTCCCACTGCGCGCGCAGCGTCGCGCCCTTCGGCGGCTCGTCGGTCAGCCCGGCGCGGGCGGTGAGCACCGCGCGGGTGACGTCGACGAGGTCGGTGCCCGGCCGCTGGTCCGGCGCCGCGGTCCGCAGCGCGAGCATCGCCCGGCGGATCTCGGGCCGGTTGAAGAACCGCTCGCCGCCGCGGATCTGGTAGGGCACGCCGGCGTCGGACAGGGCCTGCTCGAACGCCTCGGACTGGGCGTTGATCCGGAACAGCACCGCGATCTCCGACGGCTCGGTGCCGTCGTTGATCAGGGTCAGGATCCTGCCCGCGACGGCGGCGGCCTCCCCGGCCTCGTCGTCGTGCTCGGAGAAGTCCGGGTCGGGGCCGGGCGGGAGCTGCCCGATGAGCTGCAGCCGGGACCCGGCGGGCCGGTTGCGGGCGGCGCCGATCAGCTGGTTCGCGCAGCCGACGATCTGCGGGGTGGAGCGGTAGTCGCGCTGCAGGCGCACGACCGCGGCGTCGGGGAAACGGCGCGGGAACTCCAGCAGGTACCGGGGAGAGGCGCCGGCGAAGGTGTAGATCGTCTGGTTGGCGTCGCCGACGACGGTGAGGTCGTCGCGGTCGCCGAGCCAGGCGTCGAGCAGGCGCTGCTGCAACGGGGTGACGTCCTGGTACTCGTCGACCACGAAGCACCGGTAACGGGACCGGAACTCCTCGGCGACGCCGCCGTGCTCCTCCAGCGCGATCGCGGTGTGCAGGAGCAGGTCGTCGAAGTCGAGCTGCTCGCTCGCGTTCTTCAGCTCCTCGTACGCGGCGTAGACGGCGGCCACCTGCTCGGCCGGGCCGGGGGTGTCGCGGCGACGGCGGGCGACCTCGGCCGCGTAGTCCGACGGGGCGACCAGGGTCGACTTCGCCCACTCGATCTCGGAGGCGAGGTCGCGCAGCGCGTCGGAGTCGGTGCCGGCCCGGGCGCGGGCAGCCGCCTGGCCGACGAGCCGCAGCTTGCCGTCGAGCAGCGGCCACGGGCTGCCGCCGACCATCTGTGGCCAGAAGTAGCGCAGCTGACGCAGCGCCGCGGCGTGGAAGGTGCGGGCCTGCACCCCGGAGGCGTCGAGGGCGCGCAGCCGGGTGCGCAGCTCCCCCGCGGCGCGGGCGGTGAAGGTGACGGCGAGGACCTGGGTGGCGGCGACGTGGCCCGAGGTCACCAGGTGGGCGATCCGCCGGGTGATCGTGCGGGTCTTACCGGTGCCCGCCCCCGCGAGGACGCAGACCGGGCCGCGCGGCGCGTGCACCGCGGCCCGCTGCTCGGGGTCCAGACCGTCCGCGCCGATCGGGGCCGCCGGGTCCGGCACGGCGCGGGTCGCACGGGCGGGGCGGGTGGTGGATCGGGACGGCACCCACCCATCCTGACACCCACCCCCGACGGTCACGGGTCGCCCGTCCCGCCCGTCCGGGTGCCGGGCAGGTCACAGCGGGGCGGGAAGAATCCCGCGAGCGAGCCCGTTGCACCCGGTATGGCGGACCTGACGATGTACACGACCAGCTGGTGCGGCTTCTGCCGTCGTCTCAAGCTGCAGCTCGACCAGGCCGGCATCGGCTACCGCGAGATCGACATCGAGCGTGAGCCGGACGCCGTGGCGTTCGTCGAGAAGGCCAACGGCGGCAACCGCACGGTGCCGACCGTCGTCTTCCCGGACGAGTCGGTCGCGACGAACCCCAGCTTCTCCGAGGTGAAGACCCGGCTCGGGGTCTGACACCTCCCCTGATCTCCCACCACGGAGCGCGGCGGCCCGCCACCGGTACCTCACCGGGGGCGGGCCGCCGCTTCGTCTGCGGGGTCAGCCCCCGGCGGCGGCCCAGGACTCCAGCATGGTGCGTGCGATCGAGACCTTCCCCGGCAGCATGACCACCGGTCCGTCGGTGGGGTCGGGCTCGTCCCGGGTGCCCCAGTCGCCGCGGGCCAGTGCCGCCCGCAGCGTGTCCCGGGTGATCCACAGGGCGTCGGCGATCTCGCCGTCCTGCGGCGTCAGCGGGACCTCCGGGTCCCCGATCGCGTGGAAGCCGACCATCAGCGACCGCGGGAACGGCCACGCCTGGCTGCCGAGGTACCGCACGTCGGACACGGCGATGCCGACCTCCTCGGAGATCTCGCGGTGCACGCACGCCTCCAGCGACTCGCCGGACTCGACGAACCCGGCGAGCACCGAGTAGCGCCCGGCCGGCCACACCGGCTGGCGGGCGAGCAGGACGCGGTCCGCACCGTCGTGCACCAGGCAGATGATCGCCGGGTCGGTGCGCGGGTACTCCTCGTGGCCGTTGTCGCAGACCCGGGCCCAGCCCGCGTTGTGCGGGCGGGTGCGGGTGCCGTCGATCGCGCAGAACCGGGCCCGGTCGTGCCAGTTCAGCGTGGCGACCGCGCCGGTGAGCAGCCCGGACCCGAGCGGGTCGAGGAACGCGCCCGCGGCGCGCAGGTCCGCCCACTCACCCTCGCCGGTGAAGATGTCGCTGTCGGCGGTGCGTTCGGTCCCGACGCGCACCGCCCAGTACGGGACGCCCTCGCGCTCGCCGAGCAGCACGGCCTCGGCCGGCGGCTCCGCGGCGACGTCGGTGCCCGCGCGGGTCCGGACGTGCCCGCCACGGCCCGCCGCGTCGTCCCAGGCGGCGGCGTCGACCTCGCGGAACTCGCGGCCCGGTTCGACCTCCCAGTCCACCGGGGTGCGTCCGGACTCGTCGACGACGACCACGCGCGCCGTCGCCCACGTGTCGCGCACGTAGGCCGGGTCCAGGCGGCGGTTCTCGTCGCGGGAGAGCGCGTTGCGCGACAGCACCGGCTCCTCGGTCAGGGAGAAGTCCCCGGGGCTCATCGCCCGCCTCCGCGGACCACGCCGCCGAGCGCGGCGAGCGGTGGCCCGACCACGTCGGCGTCACCGACGACCACCCCGGTGAACCGGGTCGGCGCGAACAGCGCGGTGGCGGCCGCGGCGACCTCGTCGACGGTGACCGCCTCCAGCCGGCGCGGCCGGTCCCGGAGCCAGTCGACGTCGAGCCCGGCGGCGTGCAGCGCGGACAGGGTGCCGGCCAGCGCGGACTGACTGTCCAGCGAGATCAGCAGCGAACCGATCGCGTAGCGACGGGCCGAGGTGACCTCCTGCTCGGTCGGCGGGACCGCCACCATGCGGCCGAGCTCGTAGCGGGTCTCGAGCAGGGCGGCGGCCGTGACGTCGGAGGCGACGTCGGCGTCGAGACCGAGCACCGCGCCACCGGGCACGAACTCCTGCCCGGAGTGCGCACCGTAGGTGTAGCCCTTGTCCTCGCGGATGTTCTCCATCCAGCGCGAGGAGAAGTAACCGCCGAACACGAGGTTCGCGAGCTGGAACGCGGTGTAGCGCTCGTCGGTGCGATCCAGGCCGGGCGCGGTGAGACGCAGCTGGGACTGCACGGAGCCGGGCCGGTGGACCAGCTCCAGGTCGCCCGCCTGCGGCACCGGCGGGGCGGACAGCCACCGGGCGGGGTGGTCTCCGGTCCACCCCCCGAGCCGGCGGGCGACCTCGGCGATCGCGGCCTCGGGGTCGATGTCCCCGACGAGGACCAGGCTCGCCCCGTCCGGGACGACGACGTCGGCGTGCAGCTCCCGCACGCGCTCGGGGGTGACCGCGGCGACGGCCTCGGCGGTCGGCATCTCCGAGACGATGGGGTGGTCGCCGAAGCGGCGGCGCATCAGCGCCTCGCGGGCGACGGTGCGCGGCTGCGCGCGGGCGACGGCGATCCGCTCGGCCAGCCGGGACCGCTCGCGGGCGACCTCGACGTCGGAGTGGGTGGCGGCGGTGAGGACGTCGGCGAGGACGTCGAGGACCGTCGGCAGACCGGTGGCCAGCGCGGAGCCGCCCGCCTGCAGGTACTCCGGGTCGACGGCGACGCCGAGTTCCCCGCCGACCGAGGCGAGCGCGTCGTCGATGCCGATCCGGTCGCGGCCCGCGGTGCCGGTCAGGATGGTCTCGGCGAGCACCTCGGTGCCCGCGGTGCGGGCGGCGTCGGCGACCGGCTCCGGCGAGGCGGCCGGGATACGCAGGACGGTCTCGACGAGCGGGACCCCGGGGCGGCGCGCGGCCAGGACGGTCAGCCCGTTCGGCAGGGTCTCGGTGAGCACGTCCGGAAGCGGCACCTCCTTGGTGCGGCCGAGCGCGGGCAACGGGCGGGGGCCGCGCTCGGTGCGGCCGATCTCCTCCGCGCTGCGGTGTGTGCGGGCGGCGCTCACGCGGAGCCCCCTTCGGTGTGGTTCACAGTGCCGGGACGGGTCGGGGCGCTCACGCGTCGCCGTCCCCGGACGGTTCGGCGGCCGGCTCGACCAGCAGGACGGCCCGCCCGGAGGAACGCAGCCGGGCGGCCGCGGCGGCGACGTCGGCACCGGTCAGGGCGGCCAGCCTGCCGGGGAGCTCCACGGCGAGCTCGGCGCGGCCGTAGAGCAGCTCGCGGGCGCCGAGCCCGAGCATCCGGTACATGACGCGGTCGTCCTCGCGGTGCAGGGCGGCGACCCAGCGGGCGGTCTGGCGCTCCAGCTCCTCGGTGCCGGGGCCCTCCTCGGCGAGGCGGTCCAGCTCCTCGTCGACCGCGGCGGTGACCCGGTCCGCGGACACCTCGGCCGGGTGCACCGCGGTGATCGTGAAGGTGTCGGGGTCGCGGGCGTCGAACGGGCCGCCCATCAGGCCGTTGGATGCCGAGACGTCGGTGACCAGGCCCGCTCCGTCGGCGCCGCCGTGGACCAGGCGGCGCTGCAGCCGCGAGGCCTCGCCGTCGGCCAGGACGGTGGCGAGCATGGCGTGGGCCAGGTAGGCGTCCGGCTCGGCGGCCGGGTCGGGGACGCGGTAGCCGAGCGCCAGGGCGGGCAGCGGGGCGTGGGCGTCGGCCACGGTCTGCCGCCGCTCCGCGCCGGGGGCGGGCTCGGCGAACGACGGCCGCTGCGGGACGGGCCGGGCGGGGATGTCCCCGAAGTGCCGCTCGACCAGGGCGAGGGTGCCGTCGACGCCGTGCTCGGACAGGTCACCGTGCACGGTGACCAGCGCGTTGCCCGGCGCGTAGAAGGTGTCGAAGAACGCGGCCGCGTCGTCCAGGCTCGCCTGCTCCAGCTCGGAGAAGTCGCCGTAGCCGTTGTGGGCGTTCGGGAAGGTGTCGTAGAGGACCGGCGGCAGCAGGATCCACGGGAACCCGCCGTAGGGGCGGTTGTGGACGTTGAGCCGGATCTCCTCCTTCACGACGTCCACCTGGTTGCGCAGGTTCTCGACGGTGAGCTTCGGGGCGCGCAGCCGGTCGGACTCCAGGAACAGCGCCCGCTCCAGCGCCGCACCGGGCAGCACCTGGAAGTAGTCGGTGTAGTCCTGGTGGGTCGAGCCGTTGAAGATCCCGCCCGCGGACTGGACCTGCCGGAAGTGCTCCAGCTTCTCCAGGCTCTCGCTGCCCTGGAACATCAGGTGCTCGAACAGGTGCGCGAAGCCGGTGCGGCCCTCCGGCTCGGAACGGAAGCCCACGTCGACGTGCACCGAGACCCCGACCACCGGGGTGGCCGGGTCCGGGACGACGAGCACGCGCAGCCCGTTGGCCAGCGTGGCCCGGTGCAGCTCGAGAGCGGATTTGTCGGCGATCACGGACACGGGAGCGAGGCTATCCCCCACCCCCGACAACCTGCCCGGTCAGGCGTGCTCGGGCGGCAGGATCACGAACTGGCGCAGCCCGAGGTCGCGGTAGGTGACCGGGCCGCGGGGGCCGGGGGTGTGGTCGACGTTGATGCCGGTCTCGGGCAGGCCCAGCAGCTTGTAGCCGTCGAGCAGCCGCGACGGCGCGTTCCAGAACACCCCGGTGCCGGTGTAGCGGTCGATGAAACGGTGGGCGACCTGCTCGTCGGCGGCGCAGATCGTCGCGGCCAGGCCGGAGGTCTCCCGGGCGGCGGTGTCGGCGGCGTCGTCGGGGCCGTCGACGACGGCGACCGTCACGTGCGCCTCGGCGCCGGAGTCCAGCGCCCACTCGTGACCGAGCGGGTGGTCGTGCGGGGGCAGCGACAGCGCGATGCCGCGGGCGTCGAGGGCGGCCTTCGCGACCGGCAGCAGGGTGTCGTAGACGGGCCGGTCGACGAGCAGCAGGTTGAGCCGGTTGCAGACGCCGAGCCGGTCGGTCGAGTCGGTGACCAGGCGCGTGACGTCGGCCTCGGTGGCGCTGGCGTCGAGGTAGAGGACGCCGCCGCCGTCGGCGTGGGCGAGCACCCGGGTGCCCGCGGTCGCGCCGAGCACGGACAGCTTGCGGGTGACGTCCCCGGACCCGCGGACGACGACCAGCGGCACCAGGTCGGGCAACCCGACGAGGGCCTCGGCGCCGGCGTGGCCGGGCAGCGGGACGAGCTGCACGGCGGCCTCGGGGAGCCCGGCGTCGGCCAGTGCGGGGCGCAGCACCTGCTCGACGAGCGCGGCGGCACTGCCGAGCGCGGCGGACCCGGTGCGCAGGACGGCGGCGCTGCGGGCCTTGAGGACCTGCGAGGCGACGTCGACGGTCACGTTCGGCCGGGCCTCGAACACCGCGCCGATGACGCCGACCGGGATGCGCCGCTCGAACACCCGCTCGCCGGTCTCCAGCGTGCGGACCGGCCACTCGGTGGGCGGCTCGGGGGTCGCGGCGAGCACCTCGAGCTGGGTGGCGATGCCGGCGAGCCGCTCGGGGTCCAACCGCAGCCGGTCGAGCAGGCCCGCCGCCATGCCGTTCCGCTCGGCGGCGGCGACGTCGGCGGCGTTGACCTCGAGCAGCTCGTGCGCCCGGTCCCGGATCAGCGAGGCGGCGGCGCGCAGGGCGTCGTCGATCCGGCCCTCTCCCGCCGCGCGGACGGCCGGGGCGGCGGCCCGGGCGCGCTGCGCGGCCTCACGGACGGCGGCGGACTCGGGCGCCTCGGTCGTCTCCTGCGGGGTGGTCACGGTGCTGCTCACGCAGGTCAGGGTAGGCGGTCGCCGTCGCGGGCCCGACCGGGTATCCGGGGAGGACGGCTCAGGGCGCAGCGGCCGGCACGGCGTAGACGACGATGTTCGACTCGTAGCTCCCCGCCGCCGGGTCGAACACCCCGCCGCAGGTGACGAGGACGAGCTGCGGGTCGCCGTCGCGGCGGAACACCTCGCGGGGCAGGTCGTGCTTGCCGTACTCGCGACGCGCGACGACCCGGTAGGCCGCGGTGCGGCCGTCGGCGCCACGGACGACGACCGGCTCGCCCGCGACGAGCTGCGGCAGCACCGACAGGAACCCGATGCCCTGGGTGCGCGAGTCGACGTGACCGGCGATCACGGCGCTCCCGGACGCGCCGCCCGGGAGGACACCGGGGGCCCACCAGCCGACCGTGCGCACCTGGTCGGGGACGACCATCCCGCCGTTCGGGGCGGTGCCGACCGCGTCGACGGGGGCGGACAGGCCGCGGGCGGGGAGCTCCAGGGCGGCGGGGACGACCGGCTGCGACACGGTGCCGGGCTCGGGTGCGGGGAGCGGGTAGACGGCGGAGACGGTCCACGGTTCCCGTGGCGCGATGGGCGCCGGGCCGGTGGAACGGGGCGGGGGGCCGGTGCGGTCGCCGGGACCGGGGAGCGGGCCCACCGGAAGCGCGTCGGGCGCCGGCGGCGCGGCTGCCGCGAGCGGGGCGAGCACGGGTGGAGCGGCAGGCGCCACCGGGAGCGCGGCAGGTGCGGGCGGCGCAGCAGGTGCGGGCTGCGCGGCGGGCGCGGGCAGGACGGCGGTCGCCGCAGCAGCCGCATCGGAGGGCCCCGGCTCCCCCGGCAGCGCCGCGGCGTCGGGCGCCCCGACCGGCGGAGCCGGGTCCGGCGGCGCCAGGACCGGCAGCGCCCGGGCCACCGGCACCGCACGCGTCGCGGCGGAGGCGGTTCCCGCGGGCACGGCGCCGAGGTCGCTCGCCTCGACGCGGGCGTCGTCACCGAGTGCGAGACCGGCGCCGGCGCCCAGCAGGGCGACGCCGAGGAGCAGCAGCGCGGCCGCTCCCCGTACGCCCCCGGCCGGGCGCCGGCGCCGCGGTGTCACGCGCGGGCGCGACGCAGCCGGACGGCACCGGCGAGGAGCAGCAGCAACCCGGCACCGCCGAGCGCCACGGGCAGCGCGGCGTCGGACGCCGACGCGGCCTGGCCACCGGTGCCGGCGTCGACGGCGGGCGCGCCGGAGCCGCCCCGGCCCGCGGCGTCACCGGAACCGGAGGCCGAGCCGTTGCCGGTGCCGTTGCCGGCGCCCGCACCGGGCGCGGTCCCGTCGCCGGACCCGGCGGCGTTCCCGTCGGTGCCGTTCCCGGGGTTGTCCGTGCCGGAGCCCGGGGTCGTGGCCCCGGCCTCGGCCGCGGCCTGGTCCAGCTTGGTCTTCAGCTCACCGAGGTTCGTGAGCTGCGCGCGGGCCTGGTCGAGCTGCTCCGGCGGCAGGCCGGGCACGTTCAGCAGCTGCTGGGCCTGGTCGCTGAGCTGTCCGACCTGCTCCTGCGCGGCCTGCAGCCAGCCCTGGTCGAACTGCTCACCGGTGCGGGCCTTGAGGTCGTCGACCTGGGACTGGATCTCCGGGGAGACCTGGTCGGGCAGCGAGACGCCGATCGACGACGCCAGCCCCCGCAGCTTGTCGTTGATCTGCTGGCCCTCGCCCTGCACCTGCGGCGCGAGCTCCTTGACCTTGTCCCCGACGCCCTGCTCCAGGCCGATGCCGCCGAGCGCGGCGAGGCCGAGCGCCTTCTGGTGCGCGTCGCCGAACGCCTGGCGCGGGTCGCCGACGCCCGGGACCTGCGGGAGGTTGTCGGGCAGGTTCGGCACCTGCGGCGTCTCGCCACCGCAGGCGGTCAGCCCCACGAGTGCGGCCGCGGCGACGGCGGCACCGACGGTGCGGCTGATCCGGCGCGGGTGGTTCGTGGTCGTCGTCATGCGAGTCATCCCCCGGAGGTAGCGGTGTACTCCTGATGGGCTATCGGCTTACTCCGGACGTTGCAACTCGAACCACACGACAGGTCCCATGCGGGCGGCGAGTGGTTATCGCCGACGGCTGAGCGGTGCCGGGGCCGACGGCGGCGGGACGACCGGGCCGACGTCGCCGTCGGGTGCCTCGTCGAGGTCCAGGACGACCGGGGCGTGGTCGCTGGGGAGCTTCCCCTTGCGCGCCTTGCGGTCCACCCACACCGCCGCGCGACGGTCGGCCGGGCCCGACCCGGCCAGCACCAGGTCGATCCGCATCCCCTGGTCCTGGTGGAACCGGCCGGCCCGGTAGTCCCAGTAGCTGAACACGCGTTCGTCGGGCCAGCGCTCGCGCAGGACGTCCCGCAGCCCGGTCCCGAGCAGCGCGGCGAGCGCGGCCCGCTCGTCGGGGGTGACGTGGGTGGCGCCGTCGAACAGGGAACGGTCCCAGACGTCGTCGTCGGTGGGGGCGATGTTCACGTCCCCGGCCACCACGGTCGACGCGGGGTCGCCCGTCGCGACCAGCTCGCGCAGCGCACCGAGCCAGCGCAGCTTGTAGGCGTAGTGCGGGTCCTCCGGGCTGCGGCCGTTGGGGACGTACACCGAGGTGACCCGCAGCCCGCCGCAGGTGGCGGTGACGGCACGCGCGTCCGGGACCTCCAGCCCGCCCTCGGTGAAGACGGGCTCGTCGGGCAGGCCACGCACGACGTCGTCCAGACCCACCCGCGACAGCAGGGCGACCCCGTTCCACCGGCCCTGGCCGTGGTGCGCGCTCGCGTAGCCGCGCTCGGCCAGTGCCCCGTCGAAGGCCGCGGCGAAGTCGTCGTCGGAGAGCTTGGTCTCCTGGAGGCAGACGACGTCGGGTTCCCGCTCGTCGAGCCACGGCAGCAGCCGCGGCAGCCGGGACTTCGCGGAGTTCACGTTCCAGGTGGCCAGACGCACGCCCCGACCCTACGAGAGGAAGCGCGTCACCGACCGGCGGATGCCCGCGACGTCCAGGCCGTGCGCGGCGTCGTGGTCCTCCGGGCTGCCGTAGCGACGCAGCTCGGCGGCGCCGACCCCGAGCCCGAGGACCCGGTGCCGCAGGTCGGCGAGCGCGTCGGAGACGTGCCGCACCGAGGTCCCGGCGAGGTAGGGCTCCACGAGCACGACGTCCGGCTCGGACAGCGTGGCGCGCAGGCCGGCCGCGTCGAACGGGCGGACGGTCCCGGCGTACAGGACGGTCACGTCCAGGTCGGCGACGGCGGCGAGCGTCCGGTCCGCCAGAGGCCCCACCGCGACGACCGTCCCCCGGCGCCCCCGCCGCAGCACCGTCATCGACGGGCCCGCCCCGTAGGGCCGCGCGTTGGACGCGCCCGAGAGCCGGACGTAGACCCGGTCGTCGCCGGGCAGGGCGGCCCACAGCTGCGCCTCCGCCTCCTCGGCGTGCCCGGGCACGTGGACGGTCCAACCGTCGAGGGTGTCGAGCAGCGGCACGTCGCGCGGGCCGAAGTGGGTCTCCCCCGCGCCCGCCATGTCGTAGGACCCGCCGGCCGACACCAGCAGCGCCCCGACGCCCTGGTGCCCGAGGTCGAGCTTGAGCTGCTCGTAGGGCCGTTCGACGAGGAACGGCGCGAAGGTGTGCACGACCGGGCGCATCCCGGTCAGCGCGAGCCCACCGGCGGCGGAGACGAGCAGCTGCTCGCGGATGCCGACGTTGATCACGCGGTCGGCGAGGTCGGGCGGGAAGTCGACGTAGCCGGCCCCGATGTCGGCCAGCAGCGCGACGGCCCGCGGGTCGGACGCGATCAGCTCCGGCATCAGCGCATGGAAGCGTTCCCGCAGGTCGGGCGGGGTCACGGGGTCGGAGGGAGTGGGCTGCTGCGTATCGGTGAGCAGAGCAAAGCCGGTCATCGGTGGCTCCCCTTCGGTTCGACGTGCGCGACGACGGCGAGCGGTCGGTCGGGGTGTGCGGTGCGGAAGGCGCGTTCCAGGTCGTCGTGGTCGCGGCCGTCGGCGTCGACGGCGACCCAGCCCTCCGCGGTGAAGCGGCCGGCGATCCCGCCGGGCCAGCCGTGCGAGGCCGAGCTGTTGTCGACGACGACGGCGCTCAGCCCGGACAGCCCGGCACGGCCCGCGTACTGGATCGCCTCGAAGTTGGAGCCCTCGTCGAGCTCGGCGTCGCCGACGAGGACGACGGTGCGCGCGTCGCGGCCCTGCAGCAGCAGCCCCGACGCGGTGCCGACGGCCAGTCCGAGCCCGTGGCCGAGCGAGCCGGAGGAGATCTCCACCCCGGGCACGAGCGTGCGGTCGGGGTGCTGCCCGAGGGGCGAGTCGTACCCGGCGAACCGGTCGAGCAGGTGGTCGTCGAGGAACCCGCGGGCGACGAGGACGGCGTAGAGCGCCATCGGGCCGTGTCCCTTGGAGACCAGGAAGCGGTCGCGGTCGGGGTCGTCGGGACGCCGCGGGTCGACGCGCAGGATGCGGTCGTAGAGGACCCACAGGACGTCGAGGGTGGAGGTCGCGGCGGGTTCGTGCTTCTCGTCGCCGGTCATCCGGGTCATCAGCCCGGCGAGGTCGGCGTAGCCGGTCGGTGATCGCATGCGACCACCCTGTGACCTGCAGCCGACTTCAGGTCAAGGGGCCGAGCTACTCCTCTCGTCCGGCGGGGTCGCCTTGCGGACGTAGAGCAGCTGGTCACCCCGCTCCAGCGCGTCGACGGCGGCCGAGTCGACCCGGTGGAGCTGCTCGCCGCGCACCACGCCGAGCACGATGTCGGGCAGGTGCCGCGGGGAGCCGCCGACCTCGGTCGGCTCGACCTGGCGCTGGGAGATCGCGAAGCCGGCGTCGGGGGTGAGCAGGTCCTCCACCACCTCGACGACGGCGGGCGAGCGGGTCGCGACGCCCAGCAGCCGCCCGGCCGTCTCGTCGGACACGATCACCGAGCTGGCGCCGGACTGGCGGAGCAGGTGCACGTTCTCCGCCTCGCGCACCGCGGCGACGATCGAGATCGACTTGGACAGCTCGCGGGCGGTCAGGGTGACCAGCACCGCGGTGTCGTCGCGGTCCAGGGCGACGACCAGCGTCGTCGCCAGCTGCACCCCGGCGATGCGCAGCACCGCGGAGCGGGTCGCGTTGCCGGACACGGTGACCAGGCCCAGCCCGGAGGCCACGTCCAGCCGCGCCCGGTCGGTGTCGACGACGACGATCTTCCCGGGGTCCACGTCGTCACCCAGCAGCGTCTCCACCGCCGCGCGCCCCTTGGTGCCGTAGCCGACGACGACGATGTGCTCGCGCACGCGCGACCTCCAGCGCTGGATCCGGAACGACTGCCGCGAGCGCTCGGTGAGCAGCTCGACGGTCGTACCGACGAGGACGATCAGGAACAGCACCCGCAACGGGGTAATCACCGCGATGTTGATGGAGCGGGCCATCGGGCTGACCGGCACGATGTCGCCGTAGCCGGTCGTCGACAGCGACACCGTCGCGTAGTAGAGGGCGTCGAGCAGCGAGATCTCGCCCGCGCCGTTGTTGTCGAGGTAGCCGTCGCGCCCGAAGAAGACGATCAGCGTCGTCGCGCCGAGCGCGAACACCGCGATCGCCAGGCGGGTCACCAGCGAGCGCACCGGGCCCGACCGCGGGTCCGGCATCCGCAGCGCACCCTCGACCTGGGGATCGAGTTCGCTGAGCCGGGTGGAGCCGATCACGTGCGAAGGCTAGCGCCCAGGTCGCGCCGCACCGACCGCGCGGGCCCTATCCTCACTCAGGTGTCGGCCGAGGGGGACCACGAACGTGTGACGCCTGCTGCGCGCACGTCGCTGCGGCCGCGGCTGAGCGCGCGCCGGTTCCGCGGCGGCGCCGCACCCGGACCGGACCCGACCGAGGTCCTCGAGACGGGCGTCGCCGTGGCCGCGGGCCTGCGCGAGCCCGCGGGGTCCGCCGCCGCGACCGAGGCGCTGCGCCGGCTCGCCGGGCTCTGCGGCGCCGAGGCGGCGGGCCTGGTCCGGCCCGGCCTGCCCGACTCGTGGTGGGGCCCCGGCCGCGCCGACGGCGTCGCGCTCGCCGGGCGGGCCCGCGGGCGACGGCTCACCGAGGCCGGCCGCACCGCGCTGCCCGTCGGCGACGGGCCGGTGCTCGTCCTGGCCGGTGGGGTCGGGTCGGCCGCCGCCCGCCGGACCGCCGCCTTCGTCGCCGACGCCCTCGAACGCGCCCGCCTGACCGACGGGGAGGCCGAGGCCGAGGCCGCCCGGCTGCGTGCGCTGCGGGCCCAGATCTCGCCGCACTTCGTCTACAACGCGCTCACCACGATCGCCTCGTTCGTCCGCTCGGACCCGGCGCGCGCCCGCGACCTGCTGGAGACCTTCGCCGAGTTCATCCGGCACTCGCTCGCCGCACGTGGCGACTACGTGCCGCTGGCCGGGGAGTTCCGCTCGGTCGAGGCCTACCTGACCCTCGCCCGCGCCGTGCTCGGCGAGCGGCTGCGGGTGCAGGTGCGGGTGGCGCCGGAGGTGCTGCCGGTGCCGGTCCCGGTGCTGGCGCTGCAGCCGCTGGTCGAGAACGCGGTGCAGCACGGCGTCGAGCGCTCCCCCGACGGCGGGCTGGTGCAGGTCAGCGGCGAGGCCGAGGGGGACGTCTGCGTGATCACCGTCGACGACGACGGGCCGGGCATGAGCCCCGAGCACGCCCGCGCCGTGCTGGCCGGCACCGCCGAGGGCGCCGGGCTGGCGCTGGTGAACGTCGACCGCAGGCTGCGTGCGGTCTACGGCCCCGATCACGGCCTGGTCATCGAGACCGCGCCCGGCGCGGGCACCCGGATCGTGCTGCGGATCCCGCGGTTCCAGCCCGGGGTGGTGATCTGAGGTGACACCCGCCGCCGAGCCGCTGCGCGTGCTGGCCGTCGACGACGTCGCCCCCGCC
Source organism: Pseudonocardia sp. 2-7 (assembly GCF_056341085.1). Lineage (NCBI taxonomy): Bacteria > Bacillati > Actinomycetota > Actinomycetes > Pseudonocardiales > Pseudonocardiaceae > Pseudonocardia > Pseudonocardia sp. 2-7. The sequence goes on along the minus strand of NZ_CP094507.1, from coordinate 1,030,731 downwards.
CTCGACGAGATCTGCGCGTTGCTGGCCGACGCGCCCGACGTCGGCGAGGTCGCCCGGGCCGGCGGCGCGGTCGAGGCGCTGCGCGCGATCCCCACCGGCCGGTTCGACGCCGTCTTCCTCGACATCACCATGCCCGGGATGGACGGCCTGGAGCTCGGCGGTGTGCTGGCCGCGATGGCCACGCCGCCGGAGATCGTCTTCGTGACGGCGTTCGAGGAGCACGCCGTCGCCGCGTACGGCCTCGGCGCCGTCGACTACCTGCTCAAACCGGTCGGCGCGGACCGTCTCGCCGACGCGCTCGGCCGGGTGCACCGGGCCCGGGCGGGCCGCTCGGCCGCCGGGCCGGGCGTCCCGGGGGCGGCCGCACCGGAACCGGCCGGGCCCGCGCTCCCCCGCGTCGACGAGCTCGCCGTGCTGCCGGTGGAGGCCGCCGGGCGCACCCGCTACGTCCGCCGCGAGGACGTCCGCTTCGTCGAGGCCCACGGCGACTACGTGCGGCTGCACCTGCCCGGGGGCTCGCACCTGGTGCGGATCCCGCTGTCCCGGCTGGAGGAGCACTGGGACCCGCACCGCTTCGTCCGCGTGCACCGCAGCTTCCTGCTGCACCTGCCCGCGGTCCGCGAGCTGCGCAGCGACGCCGGCGGCGGCCTGCTCGCCCACACCGACGCCGGTGACGTTCCGGTCAGTCGTCGCCACGCCCGGGACCTGCGCGACCAGCTGCTCGCCGCGGCCACCGCCGGGGCGCTCGACGGCCACCGCGCCCCCGACGGCGACGGCCCGGGAAGCGACCGGGGGCGGCCGTGACCGCCCGCCCGCGCCGGGTCGCGGTCAGCGCACCGCCCGAGCGGGGTACCGCCGTACCGCGCCCGCAGCCGGCCGCGGCGCTCGACCCGGAGCTGGCCGAGCGGGCCCGCGGGCTGCGCCGGGCCCAGCTACGGCGCGCCGTGGTCACCCTGGCCTGCGCCGCGGTGCTGCTGTTCGGGCTGCCGGTGCTGCTGCGGCTCGCGCCGGACCTGGCCCGGTGGCGGGTCGGGGGGCTCCCGCTGGGCTGGATCGCGGTCGCCTGGCTGCCGTACCCGCTGCTCGGCGTGCTGGCGTGGTGGCACCTGCGCCGGGCCGAACGCGCGGAACGCCCGTGACGGCCGCCGCGGTCGTCGCCCTGCTGCTGGTCACGGTGCTGATCGGGGCACGTGGCGTCGCGGCGATGCGCACCACCTCGGACTTCCTCGTCGCGTCCCGGCGGACCTCGCCGATGCTCAACGCGGCCGCGGTCTCCGGGGAGTACCTGTCGGCGGCGTCGTTCCTCGGCGTCGCCGGGCTGGTGATCAAGGAGGGCACCGGGGCGCTCTGGTACCCGGTCGGGTTCGCCGCGGGCTACCTGCTGATGCTCGCGCTGGTCGCCGCGCCGATGCGCCGCTCCGGGGCGCTGACCGTGCCCGGGTTCGCCGAGGCCCGCCTCGGGTCGCGGTCGCTGCGCCGGTTCTGCGCGGTGGTCGTCGTGGTGATCGCGGTGCTCTACCTGGTGCCGCAGATCGTCGCGGCCGGGCAGCTGCTCACGCTGGTGTCGGGCGTCGACTACTGGGTCGGGGTCGTGGTGTCCGGGCTCGCCGTCGGCCTGACCCTGGCGCTGGGCGGGATGCGCGCTGCCACCTACGTGCAGGCGTTCCAGTTCGCGCTCAAGCTCCTGCTGTTCGCCGGGCCCGCGATCTGGCTGCTGCTGCTCGCCGGGCCGCAGCTGCGCGCCGACATGGCCGCACCGCCGGAGTTCACCCGGTTCACCGCCGAGACCCCGGTCGACTTCCGGCTCGACACCGAGCTCGTGCTGACCGAGCCGACCGTCGTGGTCGTCGACGGGGTGCCGGTCCCTCTCGCCCCCGGCCCGCACCACGCCGCCGCCGACGCCGTCTGGGTCTTCCCCGACGGTGCCGCCGTGCCCGAGCTGGGCGGCGACCGGGCGTCCCTGCCGGTGCCCGGCGGTGCCGAGTGGGCGCTGCCGCTGCTCGGCACCGCCGACACCTCGCCGCTGCTGACGACCTGGTCGGTGCTGGTCGCGACGGCGCTGGGGACGATGGGGCTGCCGCACATCATCGTGCGGTTCCACACCAGTCCGGACGGGCGCGGTGCCCGGCGCACCGCGGCGATCACCGTCGCGATGCTCGGCGCGTTCTACCTGTTCCCGATCGTCTACGGGCTGCTCGGGACGGTGCTCACCCCCGAGCTGTACCTCTCGCAGGGCACCGACACCGCGATCGTCACGCTGCCCGGCCGGGTCACCGGCGGCGGCACCGCGTCGGCGCTGACCGCGATGCTCACCGCGGGGGCGTTCGCCGCGTTCCTGGCCACCTCGCTCGGGCTGCTGCTCGCGCTGTCCGGGGCGCTCGCCCACGACCTCATGCCCTCGGGTCTGCGGCGGCTGCGGCTGACCGCGCTGGCCGCGTCGGCGGCCGTCGTACCGGCGGCGCTGCTGATGGTGCGCGTCGACGTCAGCGCGGCGGTGACCTCGGCGTTCACCGTCGCGGCGTCGACGTTCTGCCCGCTGCTGGTGCTCGGCCTGTGGTGGAAGGGGCTGACCGCGCGCGGCGCGTACGCAGGAATGGTCACCGGGCTGCTCGCGACGGTCGGGTCGATGGCGCTGGGCGCCGCGCTCGGGCTCGGCGGGACGGCCGGCATGCTGCTCGCCCAGCCCGCGCTGTGGTCGGTGCCCTGCGCATTCCTCGTCATGATCGCCGTGTCACTGGGCGATCACGTTCCGTCGGACGCGGAAGTTACGATGCTGCGGCTCCATCTGGCCGATCGGGAGTGAGCGCTTTAGCGTAGCGGCGACATCGGAGTCAAGACCGCTCGTCGTTCGGTGCCGCGCTCGATCGTCCGTTCGTCGGCCGCTCGCATCTTGGGCCGCCCGGAGCGTGCGTGTGGGGTTCCGCACACGGCCCGAAGGCCCTTTCCTGGGTCCGGTCCCGTGGCCGTGCGTGGCTTGTGCAAGGAGGCATACGTGAGTACGACCGAGTCCGACGAGCAGCCCGGCGGTCCGACGCCGGGCACTCCCGACTGGGCCGCCGTGCAGGCGAGCCCCGACTTCCAGGAGCTGCGCAAGCGGCTGCGCGGGTTCGTGTTCCCGGTGACCGCCGGGTTCCTGGCCTGGTACCTGCTGTACGTGCTGCTCGCGACGTTCGCGACGGACTTCATGGCCACCCCGGTGCTCGGCAACATCAACCTGGGGCTGATCCTCGGGCTGCTGCAGTTCGTGTCGACCTTCGCGATCACCGTGGTCTACATCCGCTACGCCGACCGCGTGCTCGACCCGCTGTCGTCGAAGCTCCGCGGCGAGATCGAGGGGACCCGATGAGCCCGACAGTCCTGGCGGCGACGGCGGACAGCAACCCCGCGCTCAACATCTCGATCTTCCTGGCGTTCGTCATCGTGACGCTGGGGATCGTGTTCTACGTCAACAGCCGGCACGCCAAGAAGACCGCGGCCGACTTCTACACCGCCGGCGGCGGCTTCTCCGGCACCCAGAACGGGTTCGCGATCGCCGGTGACTACCTCTCGGCGGCGTCGTTCCTGGGGATCGCCGGTGCCATCGCGATCAACGGCTACGACGGCTTCCTCTACTCGATCGGGTTCCTGGTCGCGTGGCTGGTCGCGCTGCTGCTGGTCGCGGAGCTGCTGCGCAACACCGGCCGCTTCACCATGGGCGACGTCCTGGCGTTCCGGATGAAGCAGCGCCCGATCCGCGCCGCGGCGGCCACCTCGACGCTCGCGGTGTCGTTCTTCTACCTGCTCGCGCAGATGGCCGGTGCCGGTGCGCTGGTCTCGCTGCTGCTCGGCATCTCGGGCGGCTTCGCCCAGGGCGTCGTGATCGCGGTCGTCGGCGTCGTGATGATCACCTACGTCCTGATCGGCGGCATGCGCGGGACGACCTGGGTCCAGATGATCAAGGCGGTGCTGCTCATCGCGGGCGCGCTGGTCATGACGATCTGGGCGCTCGCCCTGTTCGGCTTCAACTTCTCGTCGATCATGCAGGCCGCCGCGGACGGCTCGCCGAAGGGCGAGGGCCTGTTCGCCCCCGGCCAGCAGTACGGCGCGTCGCTGACCTCGCAGATCGACTTCATCTCCCTCGGGATCGCGCTCGTCCTCGGCACCGCGGGCCTGCCGCACGTGCTGATGCGCTTCTACACGGTGCCGACGGCGAAGGAGGCCCGGAAGTCGGTCGAGGTCGCGATCTGGCTGATCGGCCTGTTCTACCTGTTCACCCTGGTCATCGGCTTCGCCGCCGGTGCGATCGTCGGGCCGGAGGCCATCCAGGCCGCGCCGGGCAAGGTGAACTCCGCCGCGCCGCTGCTCGCCGCCGCCCTCGGCGGACCGGTCCTGCTCGGCATCATCGCCGCGATCGCGTTCGCGACGATCCTGGCGGTCGTCGCCGGGCTCACGATCACCGCGTCGGCGTCGTTCGCGCACGACGTCTACATCAACGTGATCAAGCGGGGCGAGGTGGCGGACACCGAGGCCACCCAGGTCCGGGTCGCCCGGCGGACCGCGATCGTGATCGGCGTGGTCGCGATCGTCGGCGGCATCCTCGCGAAGGACCAGAACGTCGCGTTCCTCGTGGCGCTGGCCTTCGCGGTGGCGGCGTCGGCGAACCTGCCGACGATCCTGTACTCGCTGTTCTGGAAGCGGTTCAACACCACCGGCGGCCTGTTCTCGATCTACGGCGGTCTGATCAGCACCCTGGTGCTGATCGTCTTCTCGCCGGTGGTCTCCGGGAAGGAGACCTCGATCTTCCCGACCGTGGACTTCGCCTGGTTCCCGCTGGCCAACCCGGGCCTGGTGTCGATCCCGCTGTCGTTCCTGCTCGGCGTGATCGGTACCTACATCGGGCAGAAGCGCCACGACGGCAGCAAGTACGCCGAGATGGAGGTCCGGTCCCTGACCGGTGCCGGCATCGCCAAGGCCGAGGCGCACTGACCGCAGGCCACCCCAACGCGGAGAGCCCGCGTCCCCGTCACCGGGGGCGCGGGCTCTCCGCGTCCTGCGGCTACACCTCGGCGGCGGAGACGGTCGGCACCCCGGCGACGAGGTCGTGCAGCGCGCGGGCGTCGAGCAGGTCCGCCGGGCGCAGGGTGACGCCGTCGCGGACGTAGTGGAACGCCGCCCGCACCCGGTCCGGCTCGACGTCCTGCAGGGCCGCCCATGCCAGCCGGTAGGCGGCGAGCTGCACCCCGACCGCCTGCCTGCGGTCCTCGGCGGGCAGGCGACCGGTCTTCCAGTCCACGACCGTCCAGCCGCCGTCGGGGTCGGCGAACACCGCGTCCATCCGGCCGCGCACGGCGACCCCGGCCAGCACCGTCTCGAACGACACCTCGACGTCGACGGGCCGCCGGTCCGCCCACTCCGACGCCTCGAACGCGGCCTGCAGCTCGGCGAGCTCGGTCGCGTCGGCCTCCGAGGAGACCGACTCGTCGGCGGCGCCGGGCAGCTCGTCGATGTCCAGCAGGCGTTCCGCGCCGAAGCGCTGCTCCAGCCAGGCGTGGAACGCGGTGCCGCGGCGGGCGTGCTGGTCGGGCGGCATCGGCACCGGACGGCGCAGCCGCACGGCGAGCGCGTCCGGGTCGTCGGCGAGCTCGACGAGCCGGCTCACCGACAGCCGACCGGGCAGCGACACCGTGGGCCGCTGCGCGGCGGCGGCCCGCTCCGCGAGCAGGACGTCGACGTCGGCGGCCCAGCCCTCGGGGTCACCCTCGGCGTCGACCACGCCGGCCCCGGGCTCCGCGCCGGGAGCCGCGGGCAGCTCCAGTGCGAGCTGGTCGGCGGGCGCGGCGCGGCGCGGCCGCTTCGGGCGCCGGGCCCGCAGCGCGGTACGGACCAGGTCGGCCCCGGAGCGCACGTCGTCGGCGCGGTCGCCGAACGGGTCCGGCGGCCACTGCGCGGTCCGTTCGACGCCCAGCGCCGGGTTGCCGGTGTCCAGCTCGGGCGGCGGTGCCCACTGCTCCAGCACACCGACCTCGGAGCCGCCGGGGCCCTCCAGGATCTCGGCGAGCTCGGTCAGGAACACCGACGGTTCCTTCGGCTTCTCCCCCGTCGCGGGCCAGCGGTGCCCGGACACCAGCAGCACCCGTTCGGACCGGGTGAGCGCGACGTAGAACAGCCGGCGTTCCTCGGCGAGGCGGCGCTCGTCGAGGGCGTCGTCGTGGTCGTCGAGCGCGGTCTCGACCTGTTTGCGGTCGGCGCCGGGCGGGGGCAGGTGCAGGCCGGGCAGGTCGTCGGCGTCGCCGCGCAGCGGGACCGGCAGCGCGGCCGGGTCCTTCAGCCAGGAGCCGGACATCTTGCGGCCGGGGAAGACCTGCGCGACCAGGTGCGGGACGGCGACGACCTCCCACTCCAGCCCCTTCGCCGCGTGCACGGTGAGGATCTGCACCCGGTCCGGCGCGACCTCCACCTCGCCGGGGGTCAGCCCCTCCTCGGCCTGCTCGGCGGTCTCCAGGTAGTCGAGCAGACCCGGTAGCGACGGCACGTCCGCACCGGCGGCGAAGTCCGCGACGACGTCGGCGAACGCGTCGAGGTGCGCCCGGCCGGTGGGGCCGGGGCGGGCCATCGTCTCGACGTCGAGGAGCAGGGTCCGCTCGACGTCGGCCACCAGGTCGGTCAGCGGGGCCGCGGTGCGGGCGCGCAGCTGGGCGAGCTCACGGCCGATCCGCCGGATCCGGTCGAACCCGGCCGGGGAGTAGCGCTCCGGGCCACCCGGGTCGTCGAGGGCGTCGACGAGACCGGCCTGCTCGGCCTGCTCGCCGGGCAGTGCGCCGAGGGCCAGGTCGGCGGCCGACAGCGGCCCGGGGCGGGCCGGGCGGTGCGGGACGAGCTCGCGGGCGCGCTGCCACAGCGCGGCCAGGTCGGCGATCCCGAGCCGCCACCGCGGCCCGGTCAGCAGCCGGACGGCGGCCGGCCCGGCGAGCGGGTCGGACACCACCCGCAGCGCGGAGACGAGGTCGCGGACCTCGGGGGTGGACAGCAGCCCACCGAGCCCGACGACCTCCACCGGGACCCGCCGGTCGCGCAGCGCGGCGGCGAGTGCGTCCATGTCGGAGCGGCGCCGGACCAGCACGGCCGCGGTGGGCGGGGTGCCCTCGTCGTGGCCGGCGTGCCAGCGCTCGGCGATGCCGTCGGCGGTCCAGGCCACCTCGGCCGCGACGTCGGGCAGCAGTGCGGCCCGCACGGTGCCGGGGCCGGCGCCGTCGAGCGGGCGCAGCTCCCCCACCCGCACGGTGCCGGGCGCGGTCCGCAGCGGCTCGGAGACCCGGTTGGCCAGGACGAGCACCTCGGACGGGTTCCTGAAGCTGGTGAGCAGCCCGTGCACGGGCGCGGGGTCGCCGCCCGCAGCGGGGAAGTCGGTGCGGAAGCGCGCCAGGTTCCCGGCGCTCGCGCCCCGCCAGCCGTAGATCGACTGGCAGGGGTCGCCGACCGCGGTGACCGAGCGGTGGTCCGGGCCGTCGTCCGGCTCCGGGGCGAGCCCGGGCGGCACGCCGAACAGGGCGCGGAGCAGCACCCGCTGGGCGTGCCCGGTGTCCTGGTACTCGTCGAGCAGCACGGCCCGGTACTGGGAACGCTCGATCCGCCCGACCTCCGGGTCGGCCTCGGCGATCCGGGCCGCGAGGGCCATCTGGTCGGCGAAGTCCATGGCCTGCTCGGCCTGCTTGCGCCGGGCGAACTCCTCGACCAGCGGCAGCAGCTCGCAGCGCATCCGCTGCCCGGCGATCCGGGCCTTGTACCCGGCCGAGGGCTCGGCGCGCTGCCGCTTGCCGGGCGGGGCGTGCTCCAGCACCGGCAGCATCCGCTCGGCGAGGCGCCGCACCTGGTCCGGTTCGACGAGGTGCTCCCCCAGCTCCCCGGCCAGGGAGAGCAGGTAGCCGGTGACGGTCGCGGGGACCCGGTCGATCTCCAGGTCCGCGGCCCAGGTGGACACGACCCGGTGGGCCAGCTGCCAGGCCGCCGTCGGGCCGAGCAGCCGGGCGGTGGGCTCGGCGGGCAGCCGCAGCGCGTGCTCGCCGACCAGGCGACCGGCGTAGGCGTGGTAGGTCGCGACGGTGGGCTCGCCCGCCAGCAGCGCGGCGCGCCGGGCACCCGACGGGTCCAGGTCGTCGAGCAGCCGGGCCCCGGCGAGGCGGCGCAGCCGGGACCGGACGCGGGTGCCGAGCTGCTGGGCGGCCTTGCGGGTGAAGGTGAGTCCGAGGACCTGCTCGGGCAGCACCCGGCCGGTCGCGACCAGCCAGACGACGCGGGCCGCCATCGTCTCGGTCTTGCCGGCCCCCGCCCCGGCGACGACGAGCGCCGGCCCGGCGGGCGCGGCGATGACGGCGGCCTGCTCCTCGGTCGGCGGGTGCAGACCGAGCGCGTGCGCCAGCTCGGCGGGGGTGGGGTCCACACGGACCGTTCTACCCGGCGTCACCGACAGATCCGCCACCCGGCGCCGTCCCGGCCCGGGACCGGCGGCGGATCAGCGGCCGGCGTCGTCGACCGGTGCGAAGACGCGGGCCCAGTCGACCTGCAGGCGTACCTCGTCGGGGGTGGTCGCGTCCGGGCCGGGGATCCACCCCGACGCCGGGCCCTGGTCGAGCTGGACGGCCAGGTGCATCGGGGTGGTGGGGATCGCGCGGCGGTCGGTGACCTCCCACTTCTTCACCCCGTCGACGTACCAGGTGATCCGGTCCGGCAGCCACTCCAGGGCGAAGGTGTGCCACTGGGTGAAGTCGCCGGGGGTGTCGGTGGACAGGATGTGGTTCTGCGCGCCGTAGTGGACGAAGGCGGTGGCCGCGTGCCGGTCGCCGAACGGGATCTCCATCATGTCGAGCTCCCCGTCGTCGGGGAACCGCTCGGAGTCCGGCCAGAGCAGGATCGCGGGGCTGTAGCCGTTGCCGACGTCGGTGCGGGCGCGGAACTCCCAGCGGCCGTAGAGCCGGCCGTCGTGCATCGCGACACCGCCGGAGACCCCCCCGCCCGCGGCCCGGGGGCGCGCGGTCACGGTGAGCAGGCCGTCGCCGACGCCGACCGCGGACGGGCGGCGCAGGCCGTTGCCGAACCCGCCGGGCGAGTTGTAGACGCTCCAGGTGGAGCGATCGACGCGGGAGCCGTCGAACTCGTCGCCACCGACCTGGCGCCACTGCTGCGGCGGGGGCGGGGGCGGCAGCTGGTTGTCCAGTGCGGAGGTCGCCGGGTCGGCGGCGACGGCCGTGCCGTCCGGCGGGACGAGCACGGTCCAGGTCAGCCCGGCGGCGGCGACGAGCACCAGCGCCATCGCTCCGGTGCCGTGCGCGATCCGGCGGCGCAGGCCGGTGACGGCGCGGTCCGGGCGCTCACGACGTCCGGTCCGCCCGGCACGGTCCGCCCGTCCGGCACCGTCCGGGATCTCGGCCCGGACGACCGTGGCACGGGCTCCGCGGTCGGTGGGGCGGATACGGGAGGTCGTGGCGACCGGCTCCGGCGTCGTGGAGACACGCGCCACGGGGGTCCTCGCCACGGGGGGCCGGACCACGGGTGCCTGCGCTGCCGCCGGAGGCCGGGGCGCTCGGCGCGGGCCGGGGACGGGGTCCGGGGCGGGGCGCGACGGCGCGGGCACCTCGCGTACGGGGCGGCGGGACTCCGGGACAGGGTCGGCGGGGGCGCGGTCCGCGGCGGGGAGGGCGACGGTCGACGCCACGATGTCCTCGGGGCGGGCGACGGGTCCGCGGGCGGCGGACCGGGTGGGCTCGGAGCCGGCTGCCGACGACGTCCGGCGGGCCGGCGGCACCGGCCCGCGGCGACCGGCCGTCGGCCACGCCGCGTCCACCGGGCCCGTCGGCGCGGCCGCCGGGGCCGCCGTCCTCCGGGCGGCAGGCTGCGGCGCGGGCGGGACCGCGGGTGCCGTCGTCCGGGACGTGGACGACGCGGCCCGTCGCCCGGTCGGCCACGGTGCGGCGGCACGACGTCCGTCGACGGGCGGCTCGGGCGAGCGGTGCCGGCCGGAGTCCGCGGTGTCCGGCCGGTCCTCGGAACGGTGGGAGCCGGGACGGCGGGCGCCGGCCCCGGCGGGGGCGGCGTGGCGCGACGTATCCGGGCGCTCCCCGGCCCGCGACGCACCACTCCCCGTTCTCTCCACGCAAGCAGGACGCGCGGGCCCCCGTCCGGTTGCCCCGTCAGGAGGTCGCGCGCGTCACCCCGCCTGCGACCGGGGATCAGGCGGGCGGGGTACCGACGGTCGCGGGGGCACCGTAGGACCGCAGGACCTCCGGCACCGTGACCGTCCCGTTCACGTCCTGGAAGTTCTCCATGATCGCGAGCATGGCGCGGGCGGTGGCGCCGGTCCCGTTGAGCGTGTGCACGTTCTCGGTCGGTGCTCCGGCCTCGCGACGGAACCGGACGTTCAGGCGTCTTGCCTGGTAGTCGGTCGTGTTGGAGCACGAGGTGATCTCGCGGTAGCGCTCCTGGACCGGGAACCAGGCCTCGATGTCGTACTTCTTCGCGGCCGGGTTGCCGAGGTCGCCGACGGAGATGTTCTGCACCCGGTAGGGCAGCCCCAGCTCCTGCACGATCGACTCCTCGTGGGCGAGCAGCTCCTCGTGCACGTCCTGGGAGTTCTCCGGCAGGCAGTAGACGAACATCTCGACCTTGTCGAACTGGTGCACCCGGAACATGCCCTTGGTGTCCTTGCCGGCCGCACCCGCCTCGCGGCGGAAGTTCGTCGAGAACGCGACGTACTTCGCGGGCAGGGCGTCGAGGTCGACGATCTCGTCCATGTGGATGCCGGCGAGCGCGACCTCGGAGGTCCCGGTGAGGTAGAGGCCGTCCTTCTCCAGCTCGTAGAGGTTGGACGCCTCGGTCGGCAGGAAGCCGGTGCCGTACATCGCCCGCTCGTTGGCCAGGACCGGGCCGAGCACCGGGACGAAGCCCTCGCCGGCCAGCTTGTCCATGACGTAGCGGAACAGCGCCATCTCGAGCTGCGCGACGTCGCCGAAGCGGTAGGCGAACCGCGAGCCGGACAGGCGCGCGCCGCGCGCCATGTCGACCCGGCCGGTCGGCGACGCGAGGTCCAGGTGGTCGCGCGGGGTGAAGTCGAAGACCGGCGGCTCGCCCCAGGTGCGGACGGTGACCGCGTCCTCCTCGGCCATGCCGTCGGCGGCGGTCGGGTCGGGCAGGTTCGGGATGCGGGCGAGGAGCTCGGAACGCTCGACGTCGGCGGCGGCGAGGGCGTCCTCGGCGGCGCGCAGCTCCTCCTTCTCCTGCTTGAACTGCTCGACCTGCTCGGGGGTCGGCTTGCCCTTGGGCCGCTGCTTGGCCGCGGCGCGCAGGCTGCCGACGCGGTCGGTGGCCTCCCGCCAGCGGGCGTCGACCTCCAGCAGGGCGTCGAAGTCCGCGGACGCGCCGCGACGGGACAGCGCCGTGCGGAAGGTGTCCGGGTCCTGTCGAGCCGCCTTGAGGTCGATCACTGCTGTTCCAGCCTCTCGGGTAGTGGAGGGGTCATCGTAGAACCGGGAATGATCCGGCCCGCGCAGTGGTAGTCAAGGACATGACTGTCTCCCTCGGCCGGTACGGCGTCTGGCGGCACGAGACCGGGTTGTCCCCCGATCTCGCCGCCGGGATCGAGAAGCTCGGGTTCACCGCGGTGTGGATCGGCGGCTCCCCTCCCGGGGACCTCGCCCTGGCGGAGTCGCTGCTGGACGCGACGACGTCGCTCGCGGTCGCCACCGGCATCGTGAACATCTGGGCCACCCCCGCCGACGAGGTCGCGGAGTCCTTCCACCGCATCGAGAAGAAGCACCCGGGCCGCTTCCTGCTCGGGATCGGCGTCGGGCACCCGGAGGCCACCAGCGACTACACCCGCCCGTACGCGGCGCTCGTCGCCTACGTGGACCGGCTCGACGAGCTCGGTGTCCCGGTGCAGGGACGCGCACTCGCGGCACTCGGGCCGAAGATGCTGGACCTGGCCCGCGACCGGTCCGCCGGGACGCACCCGTACCTGACCACGCCCGAGCACACCCGCTCCACGCGCGAACGCTACGGCGCCGGGGCGCTGATCGCGCCGGAGCACAAGGTCGTGCTCGACGACGACCCGGAGGCCGCGCGGGCCCTGGGCCGTCCGGTCGTCGAGAAGCCCTACCTGGGGCTGGTCAACTACCGGAGCAACCTCAAGCGGCTCGGCTGGGCCGAGTCCGACCTCGACGACGGCGGCAGCGACGCCCTGATCGACGCGCTCGTCGCGCACGGCACGCCGGAGCAGGTCGCGGCCCGCCTGAACGAGCACCTCGACGCCGGCGCCGACCACGTCTGCGCCCAGGTGATCACCCCCGGGATGGCCGATCCGGAGGGCGACCTGCGCCGGCTGGCGAGCGCGCTCGGCCTCGGCACCGCCGGATAACCTGGGCCGGGTGCGCCCGACCCCCGACCACCCGTCCCTGCTGGGACCGCTGCGACGGCCGGCGCCACTGATCGTGGCGGCGGCCGTCGCCGTCTTCGCCGTGCTGGCGTGGGTGTACCGCGGCGACGCCGCCGCCGGGCGGATCGACCGGCGCGCCGGCAGCGCGGTGGACGCGCTGGGCCACCGCCCGGGCTCCCTGCTCGCCGATGCGGTGACCTTCGGGTCCCCGCCGACGGTCGTGCTGTGCGCGCTGCTGGTCGCCGGCCTGGCCCTGTACCTGCGACGACGGCGCCTGGCCGTGCTGGCCGTCGTCGGCCCCGGCCTGACCGGCGTCGCGACGACGGTGCTCAAGCCGCTGATCGGCCGGACCATCGGCACCGCCACCGCGGACGGCTACGCCTTCCCCTCCGGCCACACCGGAGGCGCGGTGTCGATCGGGCTCCTCGTCGCGCTGCTGCTGGTGGGGCTGCTGCCGGTGGCCCGCACCGGGCCCGCCGTCGCCACCCTGGCCGCGACGGCGCTGCTGGCCGGCGGCACCGTCGGCGCGGGCATGGTGCGGATCGGGGCGCACTACGCCACCGACACCGTCGGCGGGTTCTGCGCCGCGGTCGCACTCGGGCTGGGCTCGGCGCTGGTCATCGACCGGGTCGCCGACCGCCGGATCCCGCCCGTCCGCACGACCTGACCGGGGTCCGGCACCGCAGGTGTGGAGCCCGGGCCGGCGGCACGACCCGACCGCGGGCCGGCACGGCCGGGTGTGAGGCCCGTCCGGGTACGGGACCGGACCCGCTCACCCGTCCACCACCGTCCGGCCGGTCTCGACCGCGGGGCAGCTGGTGCGGACCGGGCACCGGTCGCAGTCCGGCCCGGCGCGGGCGACGAACACCGCACCCGCCGAGTCCTCGGCGCAGGTCATCAGCACGTCGCGCCAGTGCCCCATCTCCTCCGGGCGCAGCGCCGCCTGCTGCGGCTCCTTCGCCTCCCCGTTGGCCTTGCGGTCGGCCAGGAACAGCAGCCGCGCCCCGCCCGGCTCCACCCCGCCCCCGACGAGCTGGTCGAACGCGCCGAGCGAGGCCGCGAGCTGGTAGACGGCCAGCTGGTGGTGCTCGGCGGTGGCCCGGGCCGAGGTGGCCGTCTTCCCGGTCTTGACGTCGACGACGACGGGGCGCCCCTGGTCGTCGCGTTCGAGCCGGTCGACCCGGCCGCGGAGCCGGACCCGCCGGGCCGCCCGCGCGGCCCCGCCGCCGCGTCCGCCCGCGCCGTCGCCGTCGGTGTCGACCGGGAGGAGCGCGGCCCCCGCCGGGTCGTCGTCGCCCGCACCGATGCCGCCGGGGGCCAGGCCCGGGTCGTCGCCCTCGCTGTCGTCCTCGCCGTCCAGGTCCAGCTGCACCGGCTGCTCGACGGCCACCAGCTCCAGCCCCTCGGTACGGCTGCGGCGGACCCAGTCGTCGAAGGCGGCGAGCATCTCGCGCACCCGGACCAGCTCGCGGCGCCCGAACCACGGCGCCCCGGAGTCCAGCCGCCGCCACGCCGAGCGCAGCGCCTCCTCCAGCTCGACCGGGTCGGCCCCGGCGGCGCGGGCCTGCACCAGCGCGTGCACCAGGGACCCGGTGACCGCCGACAGCGCGCCGGTCTCGTCGCCGCCGTGCCGGGACAGCACCCAGCGCAGCGGGCAGCCGGCGATCGTCTCGACGTCGGAGGGCGAGATCGGGACGAGCTCGCCCTCGGCGCGCAGCGGGGCGCCGTCGGACAGGTCGGCGACGCCGTACCAGTCGTCGGGGTGGGCCCCGGGGACGCCGTCGGCGGCGAGCCGGGCCAGCTGGGTCGCCGCCCGGTGACGGCGTGCGGCGCGTCCCGGGTCGCCGTGGTCGGGTTCGGTGACGGCGCGCCGCAGCTCCCCGACCAGCTCGGCCATCACCAGGGAGCGCTCGGGCCGGTGCACCGGGCGGGCCTCGGCGGCGTCGGCGGGGCGGGGGTCGAGCTCGTCGAGGAACCGGGAGGGCTGCTCGTCCTCCCCCTGCACGGCGCTGACCAGCAGCGTCGTCCGGGCACGGGTGCAGGCGACGTAGAACAGCCGCCGCTCCTCGGCGAGCAGTGGCGCCGTGCGGGAGACCGCGTCGTCGGGGGCGGCGACCCCGCCGACGAGGTCGACGAGCCGTTCGTGGCCGAGCAGGCTGCCGCGCAGCCGTACGTCGGGCCACAGCCCCTCCTGCACCCCGGGCACCGCGACGACCGTCCACTCCCGGCCGCGGGCGCCGTGTGCGGTGAGCAGCTCCACCGCGCCGCCCCGGGGCGCCTGCGGGGCCAGGGTCTCCCCCGGCAGCTGCTGGTCGAGCAGGTACTCCAGGAACCCGCCGACGTCGGCGCCGGGCAGCCGGTCGGTGTAGCGGGCGGCGGCGTCGAACAGGGCCAGGACCGCGTCGAGGTCCCGGTCGGCGGCCGCTCCGCCGGGGCCGCCGCGGGCACTGGCCTCGCTCCAGCGCTTCGCCAGGCCTGTGCGCCGCCACACCTTCCACAACGTCTCCTCGACCTGCTCGCCCGCGCCGATCGAGCGGGCGGCGGTGTCGAGGAGGCGGCCCACGTCGCGCATCGGGGCGGCCTCGGCGGGCGAGAGCATCGGCAGCGGGTCGGGCCGGCCCGCGACGGCGTCGCGCAGCATCCCGACCAGCAACGGGTCGCTGCTCGCCGCGGCCGGGTCGACCTCACCCGCCTCGACGCGCTCGTCGTCGGCGAAGGTCCGCACGTCGTGCCCCGCGGCGGCGTGCATCCGCAGCAGGCCGCGGCGCAGCCGCCGCATCCGCATCGGGTCGCCGCCGCCCAGCGGTGAGGTGAGCAGGGAGGTCGCGAGGTCGGCGTCGACCGCGGACGGCCGCCATGCCGCGCGCAGCACCAGGAGCAGCGGCACGACGGCGGGCTGGCGCGGCAGCGGCACCTCGTCCGGTGGTGCGGCCAGCGGGACCCCGGCCGCGGCCAGCGCCCGGCGCAGCGCGGGCAGGGTGCGCCGCGCGGACCGGGACAGCACCGCCATGTCCGACCAGGGCACCCCGTCGACGAGGTGTGCGCGCCGCAGCCGGTCGGCGATCCACCCGGCCTCCGCGGACGGCGACCCGAACACCCGGACCTGTAGCGCCTCGCCCACCCCGGACCCATCCGGGGCCTCGGGGGCCGGGGCGTCGTGCTCCGGGCCGCGCCGGGTCCGGGTCACCCCGGAGCCGGGCAGCTTCTCCGCCACCCGCAGGCCCGCCGCCCGCACCCCGGGCCGCTGGCGGTGGTCGACGGTGAGGACCTCGGTGGGCGCGTCGAGCACGGTCAGGCCCTGCGGGTCCGCACCACGGAAGGTCAGGACCGCCTGGTCGGGGTCGCCCGCGAGCAGCGTGGACCCCGCGTGCTCGGCCAGCGCCGCGACCAGCTCCATCTGCTGCGGGTCGAGGTCCTGCGCGTCGTCGACCAGGAGGTGACGGACCCGGCGCCGCTCCTGCTCCCGCAGGTCCGGGTCCGCGGCCAGGGTGTCCAGCGCGGCGGCGACGAGCTCGGCGGAGTCCAGCGCCGGGGCCGTCGCCTGTGGTGCGCCCCGCCCCGCCGCCCCGCGGAGCAGCGTGACCTCCTCGTAGGTGCGGAAGAACCGGGCCGCGGCGACCCACTCCTCGCGCCCGTGCTCGCGTCCCAGCTCGGCCAGCTCGCGTGGCCCCAGCCCGCGCTCGGCCGCCCGCAGGAGCAGCTCCCGCAGCTCCGCGGCGAACCCGGGCAGCCCGAGGGCCGGGTCGAGCCGCTCCGGCCAGCCCGAGCCGGGGACGGTGCCGCCCCAGCCGTCGATCTCCCCGGCGAGCAGCTCGCGGACCACCACGTCCTGCTCGGCCGAGGCCAGCAGCCGCGGCGGCGGGTCCTCGTAGCGCGCGGCGTGCAGCCGCAGCACCCCGAACGCGTAGGAGTGCACCGTCCGCACCAGCAGCTCGCGGGTGGTGCGCACCCCGAAGTCCCCGGCGAGCTCACCCCCGCCCGCGGTCAGCAGCGACGTGAGGCGGCCACGCAGCTCCTCCGCGGCCCGGCGGCTGCCCACCAGCAGCAGCACCGACCCCGGCGGCTCACCGGCCCGGATGCGGCGGACCACCGCGTCGAGCAGCAGGCTCGTCTTGCCCGTGCCCGGGCCGCCCAGCACCCGCAGCGCGCCGCGCTCGTGCGCGAGCACCCGCGCGGCGGCGCCGGTCCACTCCCGAACGGGAGCGGGCCGGGGGTCCGCACGCACCAGGCGCGGCGACGCCTGCTCGGGGGCTGTTCGGCTCATGGGGCGATGAGACCACGGGGCACCGACAGCGTCAGACTGCAGGCGTGGACTCCGAGACCCTGGAACGGGTGCGCGAGGTCGTCCGGTCGATCCCGCCCGGGCAGACCCTCAGCTACGGCGAGGTGGCCGAGCTGGCCGGGATCCGCTCGGCGCGCCTGGTCGGCCGGATCCTCGCCGAGGACGGCCACGACCTGCCGTGGCACCGGGTGCTGCGCTCCGACGGGCGCTCGGCCCCGCACATCGCCGCCGAGCAGGCGGCCCGGCTGCGGGCCGAGGGGATCCTGATGGTCGACGGCCGGCTGCCCCGCGAGCACCGCAGGCGCTGAGCCGACTCAGGCCCGCCGGCGTGCCCCGATCCCGGCGACGATCGCCTCCACCCCCCAGGTGAAGGTCTCGACCGGCAGCGCGGCGACCTCGTCGCTCAGCGCGTGGGTCAGCGGCTGGGCGCCGGGGTCGAGCCGGGCCCGGCGCCGTTCGGCGGTGTAGGCCGCACCCCGGACCGGGTCGTGTCGCTGCTGCTCCTCGATGACGTGCCCGACGACGAACGCGTTCACCGTCGTCAGCGCCCGTTGCGCGTCGAGCGGGGTGAACCCCTGCGCGACGAGGGCGGCCAGCGGCACCTCCAGAGACCGCAGGGCCGCGTCGTCGAGCAGGTAGGTGCCGGCCACGAGCAGAGCGCCGTCCCGGTGACCGAGGAGCGTGTCCCGGCTCGTGGTCGCCGCCGACCGCAGCAGGTCCGCCCAGCCCAGTCCGGCGGCCTCGCCCACCCGTTCCAGCATCCGCCGCACGATGCGCGTCGCCATCTCGTCGCGCAGGGCCGCCATGTCCGGCAGGTGGTAGTAGAGCGCCCCGGCACGCACCCCGAGCCGGGTCGCGAGCGCGCGGGCGGTGATCGCGTCGAGGCCTCCCTCGGCGAGCAGGTCGAACGCGGCGTCGACGATCGCGTCGCGGTCCAGAGCCACGTCGCCCCCTTGACGTTGAACAGTGTTCAGAGAAGTGTAGGCGACCTCGGATTTGAACATCGTTCAACGGAGGTGTCCTCATGAGAGCAGCCGTCGTCTCGACCTTCGACGCGCCGCCGGTCTGCGCCGACTTCCCCTATCCCGTCGCCGGTGAGGGCACGGTCGAGGTCAGGATGCTCGCCGCCGGGGTGCACCAGCTCGTCCGGTCCGTGGCCGCGGGCACCCACTACTCCGCCGGGGACACGCTGCCGTTCGTCGCCGGGGTGGACGGGGTCGCCGAGCTCGACGGCCGCCGGATCTACACCGGCGGCTGCCCCACCCCCTACGGGACGATCGCCGAGCGCACCGTGGTCCCGGCGGGGTGGGCGGTGCCGGTGCCGGACGCGCTGCCGACCGAGCTGGCCGCGGCGGTGGTGAACCCGGCGATGTCGTCATGGATGCCGCTGGTCGACCGGGGCGTCCCGGCGGGTGGCACGGTCCTCGTCCTCGGCGCGACGGGTGCCTCCGGCGGGCTCGCCGTACGGATCGCCCTGCACCTCGGCGCGGACCGGGTGATCGCCGCGGGGCGCAACCCCGCCGCGCTGGAGCAGGTCGCCGACGACGACCGGGTCGTCCCCGTCCGGCTCTCCGACGACCCCGCCGCGACGACCGCCGCCCTCGCGGCCGTGCTCGACGGCGGCCCCGACGTCGTCCTCGACTACCTGTGGGGCCGGTCGCCGGGGCGACCTTCGAGGCACTGCGGTCGGGCAGCCTCCGGCACGGCGGCCGGCCGGTGCGGTACGTGCAGATCGGGGCGCTCGCGGGCCGGACCGTCGCCCTCGACGCGTCGATCCTGCGTGCCCGCCGGATCGAGGTGTCCGGCAGCGGCGGGGGCAGCATCGACCCCGCGCTGCTGTTCGCGGAGCTGCCGCGCCTGCTCGACGCCGTCGCGACCGAGGGGCTCCGGATCCCGCTGCGGGTGGCGGAGCTGGGAGACGTGGAGCGGGCCTGGACCGCGGACGAGCCCGGACGCCTCGTGGTCACCACAGGCTGAGCGCTCTGCTCACCATGACGCAGCAGTGGCCCGCCGCCCGATCGAGGCGCACGTTCTCGCCCTCGCCGGGGCGGAAACGTGCGTCTCGATGCGCCGGGCGACGCTCGACGGGACTGCGAGGGTGCTGCGTATCGGTGAGCAGAGCAAAGGGGCGGCCGATCAGGGCGCCGCGCGGCCCTGCACCCAGGTCGCGTCACGGTCCTGGTCGTGCCCGACGTGCGCGACGAGCCCGTGCCCGCCGAACACCTGTGCCAGCACCGGAGCCTGGGCCGTGCCCGTCTCGATCAGCAGCGCCCCGCCCGGCGCGAGCCACTCCCCCGCCCCCGCGGCCACCCGGCGGGCCGGGTCGAGGCCGTCGCGGCCGCCGTCGAGCGCGGTGCGGGGCTCGTGGTCGCGGGCCTCCGGGGGCATCGAGCCGATCGCGCCGCTGGGCACGTAGGGGGTGTTCGCGACGAGCACGTCGACGCGTCCCCGCAGTCCGGTCGGCAGCGCGGCGAACAGGTCACCGGTGTGCACCGTCCCCACCCCGGCCAGGTTCTGCGCGGCACAGGCGGTCGCGACCGGGTCCGCGTCGGCGGCGTGGAGGTCGACGGCGGCCCGGCGCGCGACGGCGAGCCCGAGCGCCCCGCAGCCGCAGCACAGGTCGACCACCAGCGGGCGCCCGGGATGCGCGGAGCCCGGCAGCGCGGCGACGGCCGCGTGCACCAGCGCCTCGCTGCGACGGCGCGGCACGAACACCCCCGGGGTGACCCGCACGGTCAGCCCGTCGAAGTCCACCCGGCCGAGGACGTGCTCGAGCGGCTCCCCGGCGATGCGGCGGCGGACCAGCACCTCCAGCTCCGGCCCGTCGGCCGCGGCGGCGAGCAGCGCGGCCTCGTCCTCGGCGAACACGCAGCCCGCCGCCCGCAGCCGGGCGACCAGGTCCGGGTCGGGCCGGGGCACCGTCAGGCCGCGAGCACCGCGGCGGCCCCGGCGGCGTAGCGCTTCAGGACGGCGGTCACCACGTCGTCGTGCACGCCCAGCGGGTCGGCGACGACGTCGGCCCCCGATCCGAGCAGCCGCGTCTGGAAGACCCCGGGAGCCAGGAGCCAGGACGCGACCGCGACCCGCCGCTCCCCGGCGTCGTGCAGCCGGGCGACCAGCTCGGTCACCGACGGGCTGCCGGTGGCGGCGAACCCGACCGGGACCGGACGGCCGACCCGGCGGGCGAGCATTCCGGCGCTCGCGTGCACCTGCGCGACGGCGGACGGGTCCGACGAGCCGGCCGCGGCGAGGACGACGGCGTCGCCGTCGCGGTAGCCGGCAGTGCGCAGCCGGTCCAGGGCCGCGGCGGCGAGCAGCGGGTCGGGCCCCATGGAGCGGGTGACCGGGAACCGGGCCGGGTCGGCACCGACCTCGGCGAGCTGGGCGGGCAGGTCGGTGCGCACGTGGTAGCCGGCGGCGAGGAACGCGGGGACGACGACGGCGCCGTCGTGGCCGCGGTCCCGCAGCCCGATCACGGCGTCGACGACCGTGGGACCGCGGACGTCGACGTAGCAGATCTCGACCTGCGGGCCATGTGCGGCGACGGCCGCGGCGAGCGACCGGATCACCGCGTCGGCGGCGTCGGAGCGCGACCCGTGCGCGACGAGGAGCAGCGGGAGCCCGGTCACCGGGTCACCTCCGGGTCCTCGGCGCAGTGCGCGCCGTGCTCGGGTTCGAGCGCGAGCCGGTAGCCGCGGCGCACCACGGTCTGCACCAGGCCGGGGACGCCGAGCGCCGCACGGAGCCGGCCGATCGCGTTCTCGACGGCGTGCTCGTCGCCCGCCCCACCGGGCTGCGCGGCGAGCAGCTCGGCGCGGGACACGACCCGGCCGGGGCGCTTGGCGAGCAGCCGCAGCAGTGCCATGGGCGTCGGCGGGAGCGGGCACAGCGTGCCGTCGACGAGCACCGCGTGTCCGCGCAGCTCCAGCTGGTGGCCGCCGACCGGGAGCCTGCGGGCGCGGGCCGGGGCGACGGACTCGCAGGTCCGCACCATCGCGCCGAGCCGGGAGCGCTGCGGCTGCACCGTCGGCACGTCGAGTGCCTCCAGCGGTGCCGCGGTGACCGGGCCGACACACAGCGCCAGCACGGGGCCGCGCAGCGCGGTGAGCAGGCCCTCGCGCAGACCGCGCTCCCCGGCGCGGGCGAGGATCCCGGCCGCGGCGGGGGCGCTGGTGAACGACAGGACGTCGATCCCGCCGGCCAGGGTGGTGTCGATCAGCCGGTCCAGCGGGCCGAGGTCCAGCGGCGGCGCCCACCGGTAGACCGGCACCGTGACGACCTCGGCGCCCGCCATCTCCAGGGCGTCGACGACGTCGGGCAGCGGCTCGCCGTGCAGCTGCACCGCGATCCGGCTGCCCTCGACGCCGCGGTCGAGCAGGTGCTCCAGCACCTCGGCGGTGGACTCCGACTCCGGGGACCAGGCGTCGACCAGGCCCGACGCGCGGATCGCGCCACGCGCCTTGGGGCCGCGGGCGAGCATCTCCGAGCGGCCGAGCGCGGCGAGCAGGTCCTCGCCCAGCCCCCAGCCGTCGGCGGCCTCGATCCAGCCGCGGTAGCCGATCCCGGTGGTCGCGACGGTGATGTCCGGTGGTGCCGCGACGAGCTCGCGGGTGCGGTTCTCGAGGTCGGCGTCGTCGGCGAGGGCCACGATGCGCAGCGCGGGCCCGTGCTGGACGGTCGCGCCGCGGCGCTCCAGCATCGTGGCGAGCTCCTCGGCGCGTCGGGCTGCGGTGACGCCGACGGTGAACCCGGCCAGCGGTGGCACCGGGGCCGCGTCGGGCGCGGCGGCGGTGTCTCGTGCGGCGGATCGGGTCACCGGTTCTCCGTTCCTCCGAAACCCCGGCCGGCCGGCGCGGAGGACGCGCGGAGGTCGCCGGGAGCGTCGCGGGTGGTGGTGGGCACGACGGTGCGGGAAGGCCCGTTCACCGTAGCCCGACCTGCAGCGCGTCGCCCATGACCCGCACCGCGAACGCGGGCAGGCTCACAGCGTCGCCGTCGTCGGCCCCGGCCAGGCAGCGGCCGTCGCGCAGGGCGAAGACCTGCTTGTGGAGCGGTGAGGCGACGGTCGGTTCGCCGCCGCGGTCGCCGACGATGCCGCGCGAGACGACCGCGGCCCCGGTGAACGGGTCGATGTTGCCCAGGGCGTACACCGAGCCGTCGGCGAGACGGAACAACGCGACCTGGGTGTCGCCGACGAGTGCGGCGGCCCCCCGGCCGGGCTGCAGCCGGTCCACCGGGCAGACGGTGAGCCAGCCGGTGGGCTCGGTCCCGGCCGGGGCGGGCGCGGTGGTCGTGGTGGTCGCGTCGAGCCGGGTGGTCATCGGGAGGACACCTCCGGGAGGCCGATCAGGACGGGCTCGTCGGGACGGCCGGGGGCCGGGACGTTCTGTCCCCGCTCCTCGACGAACCGGACGGTGGGGTCGGGGGTGTCGGGCGCGTTGACGAAGGAGACGAACCGCTCCAGCTTCTGCGGGTCGGCCAGGACGCCGGCCCACTCGTCGGCGTAGGAGTCGACGTGACGGGCCATCGCGGCGTCGAGCTCGCCGCAGATGCCGAGCGAGTCGTCGACGATCACGGCGCGCAGGTGGTCCAGCCCGCCCTCCATCGCCTCGATCCACGGCGCGGTGCGCTGCAGCCGCTCGGCGGTGCGGACGTAGAACATCAGGAACCGGTCGATCGTCCGGACCAGCGTCGCGGTGTCCACGTCGGACACGAGCAGCTCGGCGTGGCGCGGAGTGAAGCCGCCGTTGCCGCCGACGTAGAGGTTCCAGCCGTGCTCGGTGGCGATCACGCCGAAGTCCTTGGACCGGGCCTCGGCGCACTCGCGCGCGCAACCGGAGACGCCGGACTTGAGCTTGTGCGGGCTGCGCAGCCCGCGGTAGCGCAGCTCCAGCTCGACGGCGAGGCCGACCGAGTCCTGCACGCCGTAGCGGCACCAGGTCGTGCCGACGCACGACTTCACGGTGCGCAGCGACTTGCCGTAGGCGTGCCCGGACTCGAACCCGGCGTCGACCAGGCGGCGCCAGATCGCCGGCAGGTCCTCGACGCGGGCGCCGAACATGTCGATCCGCTGTCCACCGGTGATCTTGGTGTAGAGCCCGTAGTCGCGGGCGACCTCGCCGATGACGATCAGGCCCTCGGGGGTCACCTCGCCACCGGCGATCCGCGGCACCACCGAGTAGGTGCCGTTGCGCTGCATGTTCGCGAGGAAGTGGTCGTTGGTGTCCTGCAGGGTCGCGCGCTCGCCGTCGAGGACGTGCTCGTTGTAGAGCGTCGCGAGGATCGACCCGACGACCGGCTTGCAGATGTCGCAGCCCGACCCGCGGCCGTACCGGGAGATCAGCGCGGAGAACGAGGTGATGCCCGCCCCGGCGACGATCTCGAAGAGCTCGGCGCGGGAGTGGTCGAAGTGCTCGCACAGGGCCTTCGAGACCTCGACGCCCTGCTGGGCCAGGATCCGGGCGAGCGCCGGGACGCACGAGCCGCAGGTGGTACCGGCGCGGGTGCACGCCTTCAGCTCCGGCACTGTGTGCGCACCGTCGGCGATCGCCGCGCACAGCGTGCCCTTGGTGACGGCGTTGCACGAGCAGATCTGGGCCGAGTCCGGCAGTGCGGACGCGTCGGGCTCGGCGCCGCCCTTGGAGATGAGGGTGACCGGGTCGTCGGGCAGCCGGGACCCGACCAGCGGGCGCAGCGCGCCGTAGCGCGAGGCGTCGCCGACCAGGACACCGCCGAGCAGGGTGGACGCGTCGTCGGACACGACCAGCTTGGAGTAGGTCCCCTCGACCGGGTCGTTGACGACGATCTCCAGCGCGCCCTCGGTGACCGCGTGCGCGTCGCCGAAGCTGGCGACGTCGACGCCGAGCAGCTTGAGCTGGGTGGACATGTCCAGCTCCTCGGGCGTCATCCGGGCCTCGCCGCCGAGCAGCCGGTCCGCGACGACCTCGGCCATCGCGTAGCCGGGGGCGACCAGGCCGTAGGTGCGGCCCTCCAGCGCGGCGCACTCGCCGATCGCCCAGACGGCGTCGTCACGGGTCCGGCAGCGGTCGTCGACCCAGACGCCGCCGCGCTCGCCGACCGGCAGGCCGCAGTCGCGGGCGAGCTGGTCGGAGGCCCGGATGCCGGCGGAGAACACGACCAGGTCGGCGTCGAGCTCGACGCCGTCGGACAGCGTCCCGACCAGCCTGCCGCGGTCGGTGGACACCGCGGCCAGCGACACCCCGGTCCGCACGGCGATGCCCTGCGCGGTGACCAGCCGCTCGAGCAGCGCGCCGCCGCCCGCGTCGACCTGCACCGGCATCAGCCGCGGCGCGATCTCCACGACCTGCGGGGACAGCCCGAGCAGCCGCATCGCGCGCGCCGCCTCCAGGCCCAGCAGCCCGCCGCCGACGACGATCGCCGACGGCCGTCCCCTGCGGCCCGGGTCGTCGGCGGCGGCCGCGGCGGCCGCCTTGATCGCGTCGAGGTCGTCGAGGGTGCGGTAGACGAAGCACCCGGGCAGGTCCTTGCCGGGGACCGGCGGGACGAACGGGTAGGAGCCGGTGGCGAGCACCAGCGCGTCGTAGGTCAGGGTGCGGCCGGACGCGGTGGTGACGCGGCGGGCGTCGCGGTCGACCGTCGCGACGGCGTCACCGAGGTGGTAGGTCACCAGCGGGTCGCCGCGCAGCTCGTCGTCGTCGAGGCGCAGCTCCTCCTCGGAGCGTCCGTCCACGTAGGAGGACAGGGCGACCCGGTCGTAGGCGCGGCGGGTCTCCTCGCCGAGGACGGTGATCTCCCAGTCCCCGGCGGTGTCCCGGTCCCGCATCGCGGCGACGAGGCGGTGGCCCACCATGCCGTTCCCGACGACGACCAGACGACTCATGCTCTGCTCCTTCATGCCGCGCTCTCCTGCGGCGGGTCGATGTCGGCCAGCCAGTCCCGGATCCCGCAGACGACGTCGCGGCAGCTCCCGCAGCCGGTGGCGGCCCGGGTGCGCCGCGACAGCGCGTCGACGTCGTGGGCGCCCGCGCGCCACGCGGTGACCAGCGCGTTCTTGGTGACGCTGTTGCAGCGGCAGACCACGGCACTTCCCGGCATCCGGACCGGGTCGGTGGCGGGCGACGTCTCGCCGGGCAGGGCCCGGCCGAGCAGCAGCGCGAGCCGGTCGGAGGGAGCGGGGGCGCCGGAGTCGTAGAGCCCGGTGATCATGGCGGCGGCGTCTGGCAGTCCCATGAGGACGGCCCCGACGACGCGGTCGTCGCGCAGCGCGAGCACGCCGTAGCGGCCGCGGCGGGGGTCGGAGACACGCAGCTCCTCGTCGCCCGCGGTGGGGTCGCCGAGGGCGGCGAGGTCGATGCCGCGCGCCTTGAGCCGGGTGACCGGGCGGGTGCCGCGGTAGCGCGCGGCCGGGTCGGTGCCGGTCAGCAGGTCGGCGAGGACGGCGGCCTGCTCCCAGCCGGACTGCACGAGCCCGCCCGGGGCGCCGGCGTGCTGCGCGCAGTCGCCGAGGGCGTGCACCCGGCCGTCGGCGGTAGCGAGACGGTCGTCGACGAGGATCCCCCGGTCGACCGCGAGCCCGGCGTCGGCGGCGAGCCCGCTGTTCGCGCGCACCCCGGCGGCGACGACGACGTGGTCCGCGGCGATCCGGGAACCGTCGTCGCAGTCCAGGCCGGCCTCGGGGTCCCAGGCCTTGGCGCCGACACCGCAGCGGACGTCGACCCCGAGCCCGCGCAGCGCGGTCGCGAGCACCTCACCGGCGCCCGCGTCGAGCTGGCGCTCCATCAGGTGGGTGCGCGGGTGCACGAGGGTGACGGCGACACCGCGTCCGGCGAGCCCGCGGGCGGCCTCGACCCCGAGCAGCCCGCCCCCGACGACGGCGATCCGCGCGCCCGGCGCGGCCGCGTCGAGGATGCGCCCGCAGTCGTCGAGGTCGCGGAACAGGCTCACGCCGCGGGCCGGGACCTCCGGGGCCCCGGGGTCGGCGAGACCGTCGACCGGCGGCAGCCAGGCGCGGCAGCCGGTGGCGAGGACCAGCTCGTCGTAGGGGTGGACGGTGCCGTCGTCGGCGTGGACGACGCGCGCGGTCCGGTCGAGCGCCGTCGCCGCGACGCCGGTGTGCAGGGCGACGCCGTCGACGACGG
This sequence comes from Pseudonocardia sp. 2-7, assembly GCF_056341085.1. Taxonomy (NCBI): domain Bacteria; kingdom Bacillati; phylum Actinomycetota; class Actinomycetes; order Pseudonocardiales; family Pseudonocardiaceae; genus Pseudonocardia; species Pseudonocardia sp. 2-7. The sequence goes on along the minus strand of NZ_CP094507.1, from coordinate 1,004,930 downwards.
GCAGCGCGACCATGGCGGGCCGCAGCCCGCCGGCGAGCACGGTGGACAGCAGCACCCGGTTGTACGCGGGGCGGGACTCCGCGCCGAGGACGGTGAGCGTCACCCGCTCGCCGTCCGGGTCGCGCCGGCGGACCTCCTCCACGAAACGGGCGCCGACCATGCCGTGCCCGATCACCACCACGCGCCTGCTCATGACACCGACGGTAGGAACGGGGGGTTACGGGCAGAACGCCGGCCATTGCACGGGCGTTACGAGGTCCTCATTCTCGGCGGGCGCCCTCCGTGAGCCGGGACCTCGCAGCGGTTCCTCCCCCCTCGCAGCCTCTGCAGCGTGTGCGAGGTGGGGTGGGACCGTCCGAGGTGCGCCTGCGCAACGGCCGCGGAGCCCACCGTCCGCGCGGTGATCCGCAGAGCGCGCGGTGATCCGCTGCTCGCGCGTGTCCCGACGCGCGCGAGCAGCGGATCAGCGCGCGGACCGACCCGCGCCGGTGGGGCTCAGCTCGGCGGCGGTGCCGGATCCGTCGGACGGGTCTCGGTCCGTCGAGGCGGGTTCCAGCCGCACCGCGGCCACCTTGAACTCCGGCATCCGGCTCACCGGATCCAGGGCAGGGTTGGTGACGTTGTTCGCCGCCCCCGCCCCACCGAAGTGGAAGGGCAGGAACACCGTGTCCGGGCGCAGCGTGGTGACGCAGCGGACGCGCGCCGTCGTCGTCCCGCGGCGGGACACGACGTCGGCCAGGTCGCCGTCGCCGAGACCGTGCCGGGCGGCGGTGTCCGGGTGCACCTCCACGAAGACCTCCGGCGACACCTCCGCCAGCTCGGCGACCCGGCGGGTCTGCGCACCGGACTGGTAGTGCACCAGCACCCGGCCGGTCGTCACGGTCAGGGGAAAGCCGGCGTCCGTGCCCTCGTCCGGCTCGACGTGGTCGACCGGCAGCATCCGGGCGCGTCCGTCGGGGTGGCCGAAGCGCTCGGTGAACAGCCGCGGGGTCCCGGGGTGGTCGTCGGCGGGGACCGGCCAGTGCAGGGCCTCGCCCGCGTCGAGCCGGTCGTAGGACACGCCCGCGTAGTCGGCGATCCCACCGGCCGAGGCGCGCCGCAGCTCGTCGAACACGGTCCGCGGATCGGCGGGGAACTCCCCCGGCGCGTCGAGGGCCGCGGCCAGTCCGGCGATCACCTCGAGGTCGGTGCGCACCCCGGGCGGCGGGGCGAGCGCGCGACGGCGGCGCAGGACCCGTCCCTCCAGGTTCGTCATGGTCCCCTCCTCCTCCGCCCACTGGGCGACGGGGAGCAGGACGTCGGCGCGCAGCGCGGTCTCACCGGGCAGCACGTCGGCGACGACGAGCAGGTCCAGCGCGTCGAGCCGCTCGGCGACGGCGCGGGCGTCGGGCGCGGAGACGAGCACGTTCGAGCCGAACACCAGCAGCGCCTTCGGCCCGCCGGGGCGGCCGAGGGAGTCGAGGAGCTCGACGGCGCTGCGGCCGGGCCCGGGGATCGAGGGCTCGGGCACCCCCCACACCCGTGCGACGTGCGCGCGGGCGGCCGGATCGGTGATGTGCCGGTAGCCGGGGAGCTGGTCGGACTTCTGTCCGTGCTCGCGCCCGCCCTGGCCGTTGCCCTGCCCGGTGATCGTCCCGAACCCGGATCCGGGGCGGCCGGGCAGGCCGAGCGCCAGCGACAGGTTGATCCACGCGGCGACGGTGTCGACGCCGTGCGCGTGCTGCTCGGCGCCGCGCGCGGTGAGCACGTAGCGCCGCATGGACTCCGCGAGCCAGCGCACGACGGTGCGCATGTCGATGGCGGCGACGCCGCAGACCCGCTCCGCGCGCTCGGGCCACCACTGCGAGGCGATCGCCCAGACGTCGTCGAAATCGGTCGTCCGGTCGTCCACGTAGGACAGGTCGAGGTGCCCGTCGACGACGGCGGCGTGCAGCATCCCCAGCGCCAGGACCAGGTCGGTGCCCGGGCGCGGCGCCAGGTGCAGCCCGCCGGAGGCGAGCGCGCGCTCCGCGGTCGGGGTGCGCCGCGGGTCGACGACGACCAGGCGCGCGCCGGTCAGGTGCGACATCAGGGGCGGCATGGTCTCGGCGACGTTCGCGCCGGCGAGGACGACCAGCTCGGCGTCGTCGAGGTCGGTGACGGGGAACGGCAGCCCGCGGTCGACGCCGAAGGCCCGGTTGCCCGCGGCGGCCGCCGAGGACATGCAGAACCGTCCGTTGTAGTCGATCTGGCTGGTGCCCAGCGCGACCCGGGCGAACTTCCCGAGCAGGTAGGCCTTCTCGTTGGTCAGCCCGCCCGCGCCGAACACCGCGACCGAGTCGGGCCCGTGCTCGGCACGCAGCGCGGCGAGCCGCGCGGCGACGCCGGTGAGCGCGTCGTCCCAGCCGGTCTCGGCGAAACCGGCCGTCCGCGAGGTCCTGACCAGCGGCGACGTCAGGCGTTGCGGATGGGTGAGCAGAGCGCCGGAGGTCCAGCCCTTCTGGCACATGCCCCCGGCGTTGGTCGGGAAGTCACGGGCGTCGACCTCGCCGGACGGGCCGACCCACTGCCCGCACTGCAGGGCGCAGTACGGGCAGTGGGTGGCGGTCCGGTCGTCCGGACCCACGGCTCAGACCCGGGCCATCGCGGCGGCCTCGGTGCTCCCGACCAGGGCGGCGCGCGGGCGCAGGTACACCGCCCAGGTGACGCCGATGCAGAGGACGTAGAACGCCAGGAAGCTCCAGAACGCGGGCGTGCCGGACTGCACTGTCATGAACGACTGGCGGAAGGCGAGGTTGATGAACAGCCCGCCCAGCGCCCCGACCGCGCCGGCGATGCCGATGACCGCGCCGGAGAGCCGTCGCGCGGTGTCGAACGAGGTCCCGCGGTCCGCGCCCCCGGCGATCGCGACGCGCGCCCGCCCGGTGAAGATCGCCGGGATCATCTTGTAGGTCGACCCGTTGCCGACGCCGGACAGCGTGAACAGGGCGATGAAGCCGATCGTGAACAGCGTCAGCGACTCGATCCCCGAGGCGAAGATGATCACCAGCGTGGCGACGGCCATACCGACGAAGTTCCACAGCGTGACGACCGCACCGCCGAACCGGTCGGCGAGCTTGCCGCCGTAGGGGCGGATCAGCGACCCGATGAGCGGGCCGATGAAGGTGACCGCGGCGGCCTGCAGCGGCGTCCGGTCGAACTGGTTCTGCAGGACCAGGCCGAAGGCGAACGAGTAGCCGATGAACGACCCGAACGTCCCGATGTAGAGGAACGACATGATCCAGGTCTGGCGGTCCCGGCAGGCCTCGGTGAAGGCGCCGGTGTCGTTGGACATCGCGGCGATGTTGTCCATCCGCTTCCACGCCAGGAACGCCGAGATCACGATGAACGGCAGGTAGACCGCCAGCAGCACCCGCGGGGAGCCTGCGCCGAGGGTGGCGATCACGAGCAGGCCGAGCAGCTGCGCGACCGGCACGCCGAGGTTGCCGCCGCCGGCGTTGAGCCCCAGCGCCCAGCCCTTCTCCTTCTCCGGGAAGAACGCGTTGATGTTCGCCATCGACGACGCGAAGTTGCCGCCGCCGACTCCGGCGACCGCGGCGACGACCAGCAGCGTCGTGTACGACACGCCCGGCTCCAGCACGACCATCGCCAGGATCGTGGGCACGATCAGCAACGACGCCGCGAAGATCGTCCAGTTGCGGCCGCCGAAGCGGGCGACGGCGAAGGTGTAGGGCAGCCGCAGGATCGACCCGACCAGCGTGGGTACGGCGACCAGGAAGAACTTCTGCGCCGCGGTGAACCCGTACTCGGGCCCCATGAACAGCACCAGGACCGACCAGATGGTCCAGATCGAGAAGCCGATGTGCTCGGAGAAGATCGACTGCCACAGGTTGCGACGGGCGATCGCCGAGCCGGTGCGCTGCCAGAACCCCTCGTCCTCGGGGTCCCAGTGGTCGATCCAGCGGCCGCCGATGCGGCGCCCCGGGGCAGAGGTGGTGGTCACGGATCGGTCTCCTGATCGCCGGCGGTCACGTCGTCGACGACGCTAGGGACCCCCAGTTTCCGACGGGTGGCCCCGTGTGACACCCCCGCAACGCTTGTCTCACACGGGTGTCGCGACGGCTGTGAGCCGCTTCGGCGCATCGGGACGCCGAGCGGGGCGTCGCAGAACGCGCCGCCCACCCGGTGGTGCACCGGTTCGGCCGGGGACGCAACGGCGTCCCCGTGTTCCCCGCGGCGCCGGTGAGCAGCGGCGTGCCGGGAGCGGCCCCGTCAGAGCCGGCGGCTGACCAGGCTCGCGACCCGCTCGATCCCGGTGAGCGACTCGGTCGTCGCGTCAGGGTGCTGGGCGTGCAGGGCCAGCCGGTAGAGCACCGCCCGCAGCAGCGACTGCGGCCACTCGGGCAGCTCCGACCAGCGCTCGATCAGCTCCTCGTCGGCACCGCCCCAGGCGACCGCGTCGACGACGACGACCGCCGCCGCCCACTCCGCGGGCCGCCAGAACGGCACGAGGTCGAGCACCGCGGGCCGCCCCGTCGGGTCGAACAGCATGGCGCCGAACAGCTCGCCGTGCACGACCTGCGGGGTGAGCCGGATCGTGCGGCGGTGCGCGGCGAGCTCGGCGAACAGCCGGCCGCCGGTCTCGGGGTGCAGGTCCAGGCGGCGCTCGCCGAACGCGGCGGCCGCGGACCGGGACAGCAGGTCGTCGCGGTCGTCGAGCAGGCGCGGGCGCAGCACGGTCGCGGTGGCGGCGTGCAGCCGCAGCGACGCGGCGACGACCTCGTCGTGCCGCGGCTCGGGGACGCCGGGCACGTGCCGGGACGCGGCCCAGCCGCCCACGACCCACCGGCCGTCCGAGCTGCGGACGGGGCGGGCGAGGCGGACGCCGTCGACCTCGAGGTTCTCCAGGACCGTCGCCGACCAGGCGGCGACGACGTGGTCGGACACCGGCCGCAGCAGCACGTCGCCGCACTGCCAGGCCCGCTGGCCCGCCCACACGACGGGACGGGGGGACGTCTCGCGCACGCCGAAGGCGGTGCGGACGTGCTCGGGCAGGACGCTCGCGGCCGGCGCGGTGGCGAGCGTGCGGGCAGCGGTCACAGCGTGGACGGTACCCGCGTCACCGGCCCGCGTTCGTCGCGCCACGCCCGAACCGCGCGACGCGCCACGACCGATCGGGTGAACGGTGGACCGATCGGGGCCGGTGGGGCGGGGCGGGCGGGGCCGTCGGCCGGGCGAGGCGGTCGATCCCGTGACACGGCCGGCACGGTGACACGGCCCGGTGACACGGCCGGCCCGGGTGACCGGCCGTGGGAGCCGGCCACCGCGGGCGACACCGTCAGTACCAGGAGCTGCCGCCGCCCGAGTCCGACCCCGAGTCCGACCCGGACGACCGTGAGCCGGAGTCCGAGGACGAGGAGCGGGAGTCGTCCGAGCCGCTGCTCCGCGACGACCCCGAGTCCGACGACCCCGAGTCCGAGGAGGACGAGGAGCCCGAGCCGGACGACCGCGACGACGACGAGCCCGAGTCCGACGACCGGGCGGACGAACCGGAGTCCGAGGACCGGGACGACCGCGACCCCGAGGATCCGGAGTCGGAGTCCGATCCGGAGGAGCGGGAGCCGGAGGACCGCGAGTCCGATCCCGAGCCGTCGGAGGAGCCGGACGAGCCGCCGGACCGGGCTCCGGAGGACCCGCTGCGCTCGGCCATCTGCTCCGCCGCCTGCCGGTCGGCCTCCGCCAGCACCGGCGCCGCCGCCTCCCGCCCCATGGCGGACTCGACGTAGGACCCGGCCACGGCGCTGACGATGCCGCCGGAGCCGCGGCTCCCGCCGGACCCCTGCGCTCCCGAGCCGGAGCGCTCCGTGCCGGGGCTCTCCGCCGGGGCGGTCGACGCGGGCGGGCTCGCAGGGGACGCGGCCGCGCGCGGCGCGGGCTCCTCCCGCGGCGCGGGGTCCTTCCGCGGCGCGGGGTCCTTCCGCGGCGCGGGGGCGGACCGGGCGGGGGCCTCGTCGGACGGACCGGAGGAGCCGGAGGACCCGGTGTCCGAGCCGCCGGAACCCGAGCCGGACTTCTTCCCGGTCAGCCCGCCCGCGACGTCGTCGACACCCCGGCCCAGCGATCCGGCGGTGTCCCCGACGCCCTGCGCGGCCTTGCCGACGCCGTTTCCGACCTTCTTGACCGAACCCTCGGACGACGCCGGTACGACCTCGGCCCGGTCGGCCTTCTTCCCCGCACCCGCACCCGCACCCGCGCCCGGACCCGCACCGGCCCCGGGGCCCGGCTCGCCGCCGGTCAGGCCGGCGACGCCGTCGGCGGCACCGGACACGGCACCACCCAGCTTCTCCCCCGGACCCGCGTCCCGGCCGGGTGTGCTGCCCGGCCCGCGGGCCGAGGCGCCCTCCGGCCCCTCGGCCCGCGGCCGGGTCTCGTCCAGCGGGCCCCGCGGGTCCGGCGGGCCACTGGTGCCGACGTCGTCGCGCTCGCGGTCCCCGGCGGTCTCCCGGCCCCCGGCCAGGACCTCGGGGTTGCGGCGCACCCCGGACGGCTCCGGTTTGGCGGGGTCCTCGCCGCGGGCGAGGGCCAGCACGTCGTCGGAGACCTTCTCGGTCTCGTCGCCGTCGCCGGGCAGCGGGGCGGTGCGGGCCCGGTCGATGCCGTCATCGATGGCGGCCAGCCGCTCCGCGCAGGCGTCGCGGTTGCGGGCGCGCAGGTCGCGCTGCTCCTCCAGCGACGCGGCCGCGGCCATCTGGTCGGGAGTCCGGCGGGTGGCCGGCGGCAGGTCGGCGACGATCCGGTCCATCTCGGCGAGCTGCTGCTGGGCGGCGGCCAGCGCGTCCACGGCGTCCTGCCGGGACGTGTAGACCTGCAGCTGCGACTGCAGGGCGGCGCGCTGCTGGAGCAGGGTGTCGCGCTGCTGCTGCAGCTTCGCGACCGCGGCCGGGGTGCGGTCCGACTCGTGCGCGGACGCCTGCCAGGTCCGTTCGCTCGCGTTGAGCGTCCCGAGCTTGTCGTCGAGCGCCGCCAGCGCGATGCGGGCCTGCCCGGCCCACTGGTCGGCGGTGCGGTCCTGCGGCGCCGGGACCCCGGTCACCGCCGGCGAGGTCGTCAGGGCGTACCCGCCGAGGAGCACGGCCGTCGCCCCGATCAGGGCCAGCGTGCGCCGGTGCCGCAGCGGGCTGCGCGGGGCACGCAGCGGTCCGGGGCGGTCCGGGCCCGCCGACGCGGCCGGCCGCGCCACGACGGGGCGGCGGGTCGCCGTCCCCCGCCGGGCGGGCTCCACGCGCTCGTCGGCCTCGGGCTCACGCAGCCACGGCAGCGTGTCGGCGAGCCGCTGGTCCCCCGCCGCCTGTGCCGCGGCCCGGCGGACCTGGCGGGCCGCCAGCCGGTGGGCGGCGGAGCAGTAGCGCCGCTGTGGACGGTCGCCGGACACGTCCCCCGTGGGCTCCAACGGTGCGTCGCACCCCTGCAGGGCGCATGTGCGCAGCGAGTCCTCCACCGAGCGTCCTCCCGACCTAGTGATCGCGTGCATCCCCATGTCGCGGCGATCGGTCGACATGTTTCGCCCAACGGACGAAATGCAGGGCTGAACGGACGATGTTCACTCGGACGGTCGTGTGCGATCGATGAGCGGTCACGCTGTGCCACACCAGGAACGGCGACGGCCGCCGTCCCGGGTGTACCGGTGACGGCGGCCGTCGGTGTAGGGCGGAGCGGGTCGGCCCCGGTCAGTAGGTGGGCTGCGACGGGTCGATCTGCTTGACCCAGGACAGCACCCCGCCGCCGACGTGGACGGCGTCGCGGAACCCGGCCTTGTGCAGCGCGGCGAGGGCCTCGGCGGACCGGCCGCCGGACTTGCAGTGCAGCACGACGGGCTTGTCCTGGGCGATCTCCGACAGCGCGGCACCGGACAGGATCCGGTCCTTCGGGATCAGGACCGAGCCCGGGATCCTCACGATCTCGTACTCGTGCGGCTCGCGGACGTCGATGAGCTGGAAGTCCTTGCCCGCGTCGATCATCTGCTTGAGCTCGCCGACGGTGATCGTGCTGCCGGCGGCCGCGTCCTGCGCCTCCTGCGTCACGGTGCCGCAGAACGCCTCGTAGTCGATCAGCTCGGTGATCTTCGGCGTCTCCGGGTCCTTGCGGATCTTCACCTGGCGCCAGGTGGTCTCCAGCGCGTCGTAGATCACCAGGCGGCCGAGCAGCGGCTCACCGATCCCGGTGAGCAGCTTGATCGCCTCGTTGACCATGATCGAGCCGATCGACGCGCAGAGCACGCCCAGCACGCCGCCCTCGGCGCAGGAGGGGACCATCCCGGGCGGCGGCGGCTCGGGGTAGAGGTCGCGGTAGTTGAGGCCCTGCCCGTTCGGGGCGTCCTCCCAGAAGACCGACACCTGGCCCTCGAACCGGAAGATCGAGCCCCAGACGTAGGGCTTGCCGAGCAGCACCGCCGCGTCGTTCACCAGGTAGCGGGTGGCGAAGTTGTCGGTGCCGTCCAGGATCAGGTCGTAGTCCCGGAAGACGTCCAGCACGTTCTCGCTGGTGAGGCGCTCGTTGTGCAGGCGGACGTCGACGAAGGGGTTGACCTCGCGGATCGAGTCGCGGGCCGACTCGGCCTTCGGGCGGCCCACGTCGGACTGCCCGTGGATGACCTGACGCTGCAGGTTCGACTCGTCGACGACGTCGAACTCGACGATGCCCAGGGTGCCGACGCCCGCGGCGGCCAGGTACAGCAGGGCGGGCGAGCCGAGGCCGCCCGCGCCGACGACCAGCACCTTCGCATTCTTCAGGCGCTTCTGCCCGTCCATCCCGACGTCGGGGATGATGAGGTGGCGGCTGTACCGCTCGACCTCGTCCTTGGTGAGCTCGGCTGCCGGCTCCACCAGTGGCGGTAGCGCCATCTCGTCCACTCCTCGCGGGTTGCGTGCGGGTCTCAGGGCGTCTCAACGCGCCACGTGCGCGTCATCTTCCCGCACCCGCTCCGACCGGCACCGTGTCCCACAGCGCGGCGACGGCGTCGGCCACCGCCGCGGGCCGCTCGATCTGCGCGACGTGCCCGGCCCGGGGCAGCACCAGCAGCCGCGCCCCGGGCAGTGTGGCCGCGGTCCGCGCGGCCAGTCGCGGGGACACGATGCGGTCCTGCTCGCCCCACACCACCAGCGACGGCACCCGCACCCGGGCCATCCGGCGCCAGATCTCGCGCCCGGCCCACAGCCCGAGCAGACCGCGGGTGGCGCCGTCGGTGGCCGCGCCGGCCCAGGGCAGCGTCGCGCGGTGCTCGTGTTCGGAGATCAGCTCCTCGAGCCGGCGGGCGGAGCCGCGCTGCGGGTCGGCGAAGCAGACCTTCACGATCCGCTCGGCGCGGGCCCGCAGCGGCTCCTCGGCCAGCGCCCGCCGCGCGCCGCGCCCGAGCAGCGGCACCATGGCCAGCGCCATCCGCGGGTCCGACAGGCGTCGCGGGTCGGGGCGCCGGTCCGGCACCGCGGGCGAGACCAGGGTGAGGCTGCGGACGAGCTCGGGACGGCGGGCCGCCACCGTCGTCGCGATCACGCCGCCGAGGGAGTTGCCGACCAGGTGCACCGGGCGGTCGCGCCCGGCCAGCCAGCACAGCAGCGCGTCCGCCATGCCGTCCGGGCCGAAGTCGGCGACGGCGGTCGGCTCGGACAGCCCGAACCCGGGCAGGTCGACGGACAGGCCGGCCGCCCGTGGTGCGAGGAGCCCGGCGAGGTCGGTCCAGTTCGTGGCCGACCCGGCGAGCCCGTGGACGTAGACGGCGTCGGCGTCGCCGGAGCCGGGGGTCTCGCGCACGTGCAGGGTGACCCCGCCGGAGGTGACCGCGCGGCCCGGCCACGGCGGGCGCTCCGCCGCGGCCCGTTCCGCGTCCGCCGGTCCCGCGGTGCCCGGGGACGTCGCGGCACCCGGCGCCGTCACCGGGGCGGGCACGGTGACGGGCGGGTGAACGGACATCGACGGGGCGGCGACCATCCGACCAGCATGACGTGTCGTGCGCGTCACCCGCCGCGCCGGGTGATCCCCGTCTCGCTGTGATCACCGTCCGCATCCGGCGCTCCACGGAGCGCAACGAGATCGCCCGCCGGACGTTGTACCCCGTGGACGACGCGACGGAGGAGGTGGGCATGGGGCGGATCGCGGGATCGGCCGCGGCCCGGCTTGCCGGTTTCGGCGCCGCGTCGGTGCTGGTGTTCACCGCGGCCTGGACGGCGGGCGGTGCGGTGGGCACCCTCTCGGCGACCCCGGCCGCCGACACGCGGGCCGGCGGCGACCCCGGCGACGAGCGCGGCGACGACGGCGTCCTCGCGGCCGGCCTGGCCACCGGCGACGCGACGACCGGCGCGGGCGGCGTGCTCACCACCGCGGCCGGCTACACCCTGACCCCGGTCGGGACCGTCCACCCCTGGCGCGAGCCCACCGAGGTCGCGTTCACCGTGACCGGTTCCGACGGCGCCCCGGTGACCCGGTTCGACGCCCCCTCCGACGGCTCCGGGGTCATGGACGTCGCCGTGCTGCGACGCGACGTCGCCGGCTACATGCGGCTGCGCGCCACCCAGGGCCCCGACGGCGTGTGGCGGGCACCGGTCCGGTTCCCCGGCCAGGGCGTGTGGCGGCTCTACGCCGGGTTCACCCCGACCGGCGGCCCGCACCTGGACCTCGGGGCCGACCTGCACGTCCCCGGTACCTACGGTGCCTTCACCTTCCCGTCCGAGAACCGGGCGGGGCTCTGCGGGGGCAGTGACCAGCAGGTCCGTCTCGACGGCGCCCTGGTCCCCGGCGGGGAGTCCCGGCTGTTCGCGACGGTGGGGCGCGACGGCACCCCGGTCACCGACCTCGAGCCCGTCGACGGCGGCGCGTTCGGCCGGATGACCGCGGTCCGCCAGGGCGACCTGGCCCGGTTCCCGGTCCGTCCCGAGATCACCGGCGCGGCCGCGACCGACCGGTCCGGCCCCGGGGTGGCGTTCGCGGTGTCGGTCCCCGCCCCGGGCAGCTACCGGCTGTTCCTCGACTACCGCTCCGGCGGTGTGCTGCGGTCGTGCGAGTTCACGCTCCCGACCGCCCCGGGGAGCTGACGGCGGTTGCCTCCGGTCCTGCGGGCCGTCGCCCCGCCGACGGCGGCCCTGCTCGCCCTGCTGCTGCCGCTCGCCGGCCCGGCACTCGCCGGCGCGGCGTGGGCCCCGCCCTGCGCGACGGCCGCCCTGCTGGTCGCCCTCGCCGTCGTCGCGACGACGGGGCGCCCCGGTCTGCGCGTCGCCGGGCGTGGCCTGCGGGAGGGCACGGTGACCGCCGAGACCGGCGTCGCGGCGGCCGTGCTCGCCGCGCTGGGGTGGTCGGCCGCGGTGCTGGCCGTCGCGGCGGTCTCGCCCGCGGGTCCGGGCGCGGTGCCGGCCGACCCGCTCGCCGGGCCCGTCCTGCTGCCCGGCGCCGCCGCGGTGCTGACCGTCGTCGCGGCCGCGGTGCAGCGCACCGGGCGCCCGGCCGGCGGGGACGCCGACGAGGTCCGCGCGGGCCTGCGCACCGTCGCGGACCGGTGGAGCGCCCTGCTCACCCCGCCCGCGGCGCTGGCCGCGGTCGCGGTGACCGCGTTCGCGGCGGGCACCGGCACCCCGTGGCCCGTCGCGGTCCCGGCCGGGATCGCGGTGCTGGTCGGGGCCTGCCCGGTGCCGCTGCTGGCCGCGTTGCCGGCGGCGCTGCGGGCCGCGGACCGGGCGGGCGGGGACACGGTGCGGCTGCCGTCGCCACTGCCCGGGCGTCGCGAGCCGGTGGGCTGGACCGGGCCCGCGGGCGGCCCGGGACTCGTGGGCCGGGTGGACACCGTCGCGCTGGCCGGGCCGGACGTGCTGACCGGCACCGGCCCCGGGACGGTCACCGTGCACGCGGGACGGGGCGAGGACCCCGCGCTGGTGCTGCGGCTGGCCGCGTCGGTCGCGGCGGGCGCGCGGCCCGGGTCGGACCTGCGCGTCGCGGCGCGGGCGCTGGCCGACGCCGTCGACGGCCCGGTGCCCGACGTCGCCGAGGCCGACGAGCAGCCCGGCCTCGGGGTGTCCGGCCTGGTGGCCGAGCTGCGGGAGCCCGGCCCGGGCGACGGCGGCACCACGGCGACCGTCGTCGCGCACGCGGTCCTGCTCGGCGGCCCGGACTGGCTGGCCGAGCACGGGATCCGGGTGCCCCCGCCGCTGTCGGCGGAGCGGGAGCGGGCGGTGGCCGAGGGCCGCGCCGTCCTCGTCGTCGCCTGGGACGGGTGCGCCCGCGCCGTGCTCGCGCTGCCCCGGGCGCCGCACCCCGCGGCCCGACCGGGGGTGGCGGAACTGGCCGCGGCCGGGGTCGCGCCGGTCCTGCTCACCCCCGACGACGACGGCGCCGCCCGTGCCCTCGCCGCGGCGTCCGGTCTCGACCCGGCCGACCCCGACGCCGTCCGCCCGGGGCTGGACGCGGCGGCGCGGGCCGCGGCCGTCGCCGGGCTGCGGGTACGCGGCCGCACGGTCGCGGTGGCGGCCGACCCGGCCACCGACGAGGCCGCCCTGGCCGCCGCCGACCTGGCCGTGGAGCTGGTGCCCTGGCCCACCGACGACGGGGCCGGCCCCGGGTCCGACGACGGCCCGGACGCGCGGCCGGACCCGGTCGTGGTGCCCGCACCCGGATCGGAGAGGATCTGCGCCCGTGGCGGCCCCGCCGAGGTGGCCGCCGCCCTGCTGATCGCCCGCCGCGCGCGGGCTCAGGTCCGCGCGTACGTCCGTGCGGCCGTGGTGCTCGCCGTCGCCGGCGTGGTCCTCGCCGTGCTCGGGACGCCCGCGGTCGTGGTGGCCGCCGTGCCGGTCCTCGGTGCGCTCGGGCTCGCCGCCCGGGGCCCGCGCCGCCGATCGTGAGAGGTTGTCACCCTTCTGCGGAGAAGCCCTTTCACGGATCGTTCGTCAACGCGGTTACCTGCTAGTAGGGTATTCCCACGACGGGTGAGAGGTAGGGGGCCCATGACCGGAACCGCCACGCCACGGGGCGCACGACTGTCCCGCGGTGCGCGGCGCGCCCAGCTGCTGCTGGCCGCCCGCGACGTGTTCGCCGACCAGGGCTACCACGCCGCCGCGATGGACGACATCGCCGAGCGGGCAGGCGTCTCCAAGCCCGTGCTGTACCAGCACTTCCCCGGGAAGCTGGAGCTGTACCAGGCGCTGCTCACGACCTACGCCGAGGAGCTCGTCGAGCGGGTCTCCAACGCCATCGAGCGGACCGAGCACAACAAGGAGCGCGTGCAGGCCGCCGTCGCGGCGTACTTCGACTTCGTCGCCGGCGAGGGCAAGGCCTACCGCCTGGTGTTCGAGTCCGACCTGCGGGGCGACCCGGAGGCCGCGGCGCTGGTGGAGAGCGCGCTGGACCGCTGCATCGACGCGGTCGCCGGCGCGGTCACCACCGACGCCGGGCTGGACCAGGACCGTGCGCGGCTGCTCGCCGTCGGTCTCGTCGGGCTGAGCCAGGTCGGCGCCCAGTTCTGGCTGGACTCCGACCAGCGGGTCCCGCGCGACGAGGCCGTGGCGCTGATGGCCTCGCTGGCCTGGCGGGGCATCGCCGGGTTCCCGAAGCAGGGCCTCGACCAGATCTGACGGCCCGGCCCCGGCGGCGGGGCGGGCGGCTCAGGCCGCCTGCTCCGCGCCGGCCCGGCGCACCAGCGCGGCGATCCGGCCGGTGACCCCGCCGACCCGCTCCACCGGGAGCATGTGCCCGGCGCCGGGGAACACGGTCAGCTCGGCGCGCGGCAGGCTGCGGTGGATCCGCCGGGCGAACCGCGGCGGTGTGAGCCGGTCCCGGGTCCCCACGAGGATCTCCACCGGCAGCGACGAGAACGCCGCCAGCGCCTCGTCGCGCTCGTGGGTGGTGAGGGTCGGGGTGAACCCGGAGATCGTCGTCGGGCGGCAGTCGGCGATCGCCTCGCAGGTCGCGCGGACGGCGAGCCGGTCCGGCCGGGTGCCGAGCAGCAACGGCTGCAGCGCGGCCCGCAGCAACGTGGGGTGGGTCGACAGCGACCGGCGCCCGGTCCACAGCGGGCTGACGGTCACCTTGTCCTTGCCGGCCAGGAACATCTTCGCGGGCCGCCCGGTCATCCCGAGCGTCGCCGCCGCCCCGAGGCCGCCACTGGCGGTCGCGACGAGCGCGACGCCGGTGACCCGGGACGCGACGAGGTCGGGGTGGCGCTGGGCCAGCGCCATCGCCGTCATCCCGCCCATCGAGTGCCCGGCGATCACCAGCGGCCCGGTCGGGGCGAGTCGGGTGATCACCTCGGCCATGTCGTCGGCGAGGACGTCGAGGGTCTTGAGCTCGTCGGGGGTGTCGTCGGAGCGGCCGTGCGCGCGGTGGTCGTAGCGGATCACCCGCGGCGCGGGGCCGCCGCCGGGCGCACCGACGGCGAGGGCGTCGGCGACCGGGGCCCAGCAGCGCTCGTCGAGGGTCCAGCCATGCGCCAGCAGCACCGTGACCGGCGCCGACTCCGGGCCCGAGACCCGGGCGAACAGGCCGGTCCCGTCGCGGGTGACGATCCGTGTGCTCATCGCGGGATGCCTCCTCAGATCAGGTGGGCGCGCTTCCACAGGGTCTCCGTCGGGCCGCCGACGATCCCCTGCTCGCGCAGGAACGGCACGAGCTTGCGCGAGGACCAGCGCAGCATCTCGTGGTGGTGCGGGTTGGCCAGCGCCGCCTTCCGCCCGACCGCCGGGTCGATCCCGACGCTGCGGTAGACCTCGGGGTGGACGAGGTTGCGGGCGACGACGAACGCGATCCGCGCGGTGAGGTAGCGGGCCCAGACGCGCTCGGCGCGGTTGGTCCTCGGCATGATCCGCTGCAGCTCCTCCCGGGCGTAGCGGACGTGCCGCGCCTCCTCGGTGACATGGATCTTGTTGATCATGCGGGACAGCGGCTGGACGCGCTCGTCGCGCATGCCCTCCCGCTGGAGCTGGTCGAGGATCTCCTCGACGTAGAGGGTGCCGGCGAACATCGCCGGGCCGGTGCCGATGGTCTTCATCAGCCGGCCCTGCTCGTGGGTGAGCCGGCGCGGGGCGTAGTCCGGCACGCCGTAGCGCTCGGTGGCCTTGGCGAACATCATCGAGTGCCGGCACTCGTCGGCGATCTCGACCAGCGCGTACTGGATGTGCGCGCGACGCGGGTCGCGGTCGTAGGCGTAGCGCAGCAGCATCTGCATGAGGATCATCTCGAACCACAGCCCGATCCGGGCGACGCTGCAGAACTCGTGCACCGACAGCGTGATCCGCTGCTCCTCGGTGAGGCCGTTCCACAGCGGCGTGCCGTAGAGCGACACGCGCTCGGGGACGATGCCGTACTTGCCCTCGACCAGCGGGGCGTCCCAGTCGATGTCGATCGACGGGTCGTAGGAGGTCGTGACCGAGCTCTTGAGCAGCCGTCGGGCGGTGTCCTCGCGGTCGGCGAGGTTCGTCTTGCTGCCGGTGCGGGCGGGAGCGCTCATCGGTCGCGCCTTCCTGCTGGGAGGGGCCTGCGGTGGCGGGTTCCACACCCGGAACCCTTGCTGTTACCGCCGGTAACGGTTACCACTGGTAACGTGCCCCAGGACGCGAGGGATGTCAAGCCGGACGCGCGCAGCCGCCGACGGGAGGAACGGCGGACCGAGATGGTCTCCGCCGCCGTCGAGGCGATCCGCGAGCACGGCCCGGGGGTCTCGGTCGCCCAGATCGCGGCCGCGGCCGGCATCACCAAGCCGGTGCTCTACCGGCACTTCGCCGATCGCGCCGACCTGCAGCGGGCCGTCAGCGAGCACGCCGCGGACATGCTGATGCAGCGGATCTACCCGGTGCTGGCGATCGAGGCCGAGCCGATCGAGCACGTCGCCGCCGTCATCGACGCCTACCTCGGGATGATCGAGGACGAGCCCCAGCTGTACCGGTTCGTCGTCGCGAACCCGGCCGAGCCGGTGCCGGGCGCCGAGATCGCGCAGGACGTCCGCGGCCAGATCGGCGCCCTGCTGACCACCCTGTTCGGGGAGCGGCTGCGCGCCGAGGGCCGCGACTCCGGCGGCGCCGAGGCGTGGGCGCACGGGATCATCGGGATGGTCCAGACCGCGGGCGAGTGGTGGCTGGAGCGCCGGACGATGAGCCGTGACGCGCTCACCAACTACCTGTCCGCGCTGATCTGGGGCGGGATCGCCGGCGTCGCCGGGATCGACTCCCCCACCGCGAACGCCGACATCCTGCGGCTGGTCCCCGAGCCGCAGGTGCACGACGCCTCGGGGCGCGACCGGTGAGCGGCGACCACGATCACAACGAGGGCTACCGCGGCCCCGCCACCCTGGTGCTCGACGGGGAGACCGTCGACGTCGAGGTGCTGCTCGACGCCCGGCACGAGCCCTTCGACGGCAGGCTCCACTGGTCCGGCCGGGTCGCCGCGCACCCCCGGCTCACCGCGCTGCTCGGCAGCCGCGGCGGCACCGCCGAGGTCCGGACGCCCGGGCACGCGGCCGTCGGCACGCTGTCCGAGCCGGACGTGTGGGACCGGTTCCGGATCACCGGCACCGGCAGGCCGCCGTTCGCGCTGGACGGGCCGCCCCCGCCGGAGACCGACTGACCCGCGCACACCGGGCCCGGACACGCGTCGGGCCCGGTCCCGCGGACGGGTACCGGGCCCGGACGACTCCGTGTGCGTTCAGCCGCTGAGGCCGAACCCGACCCGGCGCTCCTCGGTCGGGCCGATCTCCACGTACGAGATGCGCGCGACCGGGACGACGTAGCGACGGCCCTCGTCGTCGGTGAGGTCCAGCAGCCCGTCGTCGGACTTCATCGCCCCGCTCACGAGCTGGGCCACCTCGTCCGGCGTGCGGTCGCTGGACACCACGAGCTCCCGCGGGGTCTCCGCGATGCCGATCTTGACCTTCACCGGTGGTCCTCCCGATCCGTCACTTCTGATCACCTTGCCCTCGCCAGGCTAGTCCAGATCGGGCCGGAGCATCGGCGAGCCGGGAGCGGACGGCCGGGCCGGGGCTCAGGAGAGTCCGAGCCTGCCCATCCGGCGGCCGTGGGCGGTCTGCACCGTCCGGATGAGCCCGGCCACGCCGCCCTTCTCCCCCGAGCCGAGCACGATGAACTCGGCGAGCTCGTCGCGCTCGGCGACGACCCGCTGGGCGTGGGTGACGGCCTCGCCGAGCAGCCGCCTGCCCCACAGGGCCAGCCGGTCGCGCTGCGCCGGGTTGGCGGCGCAGGCGGCCTGCACCTCGCGCTCGGCGAAGGCGGAGTGCCCGGTGTCGGCGAGCACCCGCTGCACCAGGTCGCCGGTGCCGGGGTCCACCCAGCCCGCGACCTCCCGGTAGAAGTCGGCGCCGAGACCGTCTCCGAGGTAGGCCTTGACCAGCGACTCCAGCCAGCTCCGCGGGGCGGTCGAGGCGTGGTAGCTGTCGATCAGCGCGACGAACGGCGCCATCGCGTCGGCGACGGCGATCCCGCTGCGGCCCAGGTGGTCCTCGATGAGGCGGAAGTGGCCGATCTCGGCGGCCGCCATCGTCGACAGCTGCGCGCGGCCGGCCAGCGTCGGCGCGGCCCGGGCGTCCTCGGCGAGCCGGTCGAACGCCGACAGCTCGCCGTAGGCCAGCACGCCGAGCAGCTCCACGGTCGCGGCCGTCGGCGCGTCGCCTCCAGTGGTCATGACCACCACCCTAACCGGGCCGTACGGGCCCGCCGGGCGGCCCGCGACGGCCACCCGGGCCACGGGGCGAGAGAACTCACCACACCCGGCGACGCCCGCGCCGTCGTGTTCGCGCGCCGCGGCGGGTACCATGCGGGCAGCGCGTCACCGGATTTCGGGCTCATGGAACTCCATGCGGACGCGCCCACCGCGCGGGGACCGGGTAACGGGACGAGCGGCCGACACGGCCGAGCACGTCTCACCGGGACCCGCACCCGAACTGGTGCGCGCAGCGCCTCGGCGGCTCTCCCGCCCGGACCGTCCCCGACGGCCCGGGGCCGGTCGACGAGCCACGCCACGGCTCCTGTGCGCGGAGAGAGGCGATCACACTGTCCCGAGTCGACAGCACCGACACCCCCGAGGCCGACCCGGGCTTCCTGCCCACCGGCATCACCCCCAGCGAGACCCCGCTCGGCGTGACCAACCCCGGCGGCGAGAAGCTCCCCCCGACCTTCGCCGAGCTCGGCGTCCGGCCCGAGATCGTCTCCGCGCTCGCGGAGAACGACATCGTGCGCACGTTCGCGATCCAGGAGCTCACCCTCCCGCTGGCGCTCGCCGGCGAGGACGTCATCGGCCAGGCCCGCACCGGCACCGGCAAGACGCTGGGCTTCGGCGTCCCGCTGCTGCAGCGGATCACCCCGCCCGGTGAGCGTGCCGCGGCCACCGCCGAGGGCGAGGCCGCCGACCGCACCAAGGACGTCCCGCAGGCGCTCGTCGTCGTCCCGACCCGCGAGCTGTGCGTGCAGGTCGCCCGGGACATCGCCGCCGCGGGCAAGAACCTGGGCGTGCGCGTCGTCGCCATCTACGGCGGCCGTGCCTACGAGCCGCAGCTGGAGGCCCTGCGCAAGGGCGTCGACGTCATCGTCGGCACCCCGGGCCGGCTGCTCGACCTCGCCGAGCAGCGCCACCTGGTGCTCGGCCGGGTCAAGGCGCTCGTCCTCGACGAGGCCGACGAGATGCTGGACCTGGGCTTCCTGCCCGACGTCGAGCGGATCCTGCGCATGCTCCCCGAGGAGCGGCACACGATGCTGTTCTCGGCCACCATGCCGGGCCCGATCGTGCAGCTCTCGCGCGCCTTCCTGACCCGCCCGACGCACATCCGTGCGGAGGAGGCCGACCAGGGCTCCATCCACGAGCGGACCAAGCAGCTCGTCTACCGCGCGCACGCGATGGACAAGGTCGAGCTGGTCACCCGGGCCCTGCAGGCCAAGGACCGCGGCCTGACGATGATCTTCACCCGGACCAAGCGGACCGCCCAGCGGGTCGCCGACGACCTCGCCGAGCGCGGCTTCGCCGCCGCCGCGGTGCACGGTGACCTCGGCCAGGGCGCCCGTGAGCAGGCGCTGCGCGCGTTCCGCGCGGAGAAGGTCGACGTGCTGGTCGCGACCGACGTCGCGGCCCGCGGCATCGACGTCACCGGCGTCACGCACGTCATCAACTACCAGTGCCCCGAGGACGCCAAGACCTACGTGCACCGGATCGGCCGCACCGGCCGCGCCGGGCGCGAGGGCGTCGCGGTCACGCTGGTGGACTGGGACGAGACCCCGCGCTGGAAGATGATCTCCGACGACCTGTCGCTGGGCATCGACGAGCCGGTCGAGACCTACTCGACCTCGGACCACCTGTTCACCGACCTCGACATCCCGACGACGGCGTCCGGGCGGCTCCCGCTGTCCGCGCGTACCCGCGCCGGGCTCGACGCCGAGTACATCGACTCCGAGGGCGACCACCAGGGTGCCCGCAAGCCGCGCGGCAGCCGTCGTGACGGCGCCGGGCGCGACGGCGGCGGCCGCGAGGGCAGCCGCGACGGCGACGGCGACGAGGGCGGTCGCCGCCCGCGGCGCAACCGGTCCCGTTCCCGGACCCGCGGCGGGGTCGCGGTCGAGGCGGGTGCCTCGGCCCCCGCCGAGGGTGCCGCCTCCGCGGGTTCCGCCGAGGGCGCCCCGCAGAACGGGCCGGACGCCGGCGCGTCGGCCGAGGGCGGGGCGGCCAAGCCGCGCCGCCGTCGTCGCCGCGGCGGCTCGCGGCGCGGACCCGGCGGCGGCGAGTCCGCCGACGGGGCCGACGCGGCCGCCAGCTGACCCCACGCGTGCTGCGCGGCCGACCCCTGCGGGACCGGCTCCCGCTCCCGGGCGTCCCCGCCGAACGACGACACCGCGGCGACCGACTGGTCGCCGCGGTGCTCGTGCTGCTGCTGGCCGGGGTCGCGGTGCTCTACGCCGTGCAGAGCCCGGCCGCGCACACCGAGTCGGTGACGGCGGCGACCGCGCCCACCCCACCGCCGCCGGTCGGCCCGGTCCCGGCCGGGTTCACCGAGCTGTGGCGGGCGGCCAGCCCGGACACCCCGGTACCGCTGGCGGTCGGGGACGGCGTCGTCGTCGCCGCGGGGTCGCGGGTCTCCGGGCACGACGCCCGCACGGGCGCCGAGCGCTGGAGCTACTCCCGTGACCTGCCGCTGTGCACCACCGGGTTCGCCGACGGCCGCGTGCTCGCGCTCTACCGCAACGACGAGTACTGCTCGGAGCTGTCCACGCTCCAGCCCGGCTCCGGGGCCCGTGGACCGGCCCGGACCCTCGACGCCCGGCCCGGCACCCGGCTGATCGGCCAGGACCCGGTGCTCGCGACCGGCCAGGACTACGTCGAGACCTTCCGCTCCGACCTGGTCCGCACCGCCGAGTACGGCACGGTGCGCGCGCTGGAGGAGCCCGGCTCGCAGCCGCGGTCGGGGTGCACGTTCCGTTCGTTCGCCACCGCCGAGGACCGCGCCGCGATCCTGGAGCGCTGCCCCGGCGAGCCGTCCGAGCGGCTGACGGTGCTGCGCCCCAGTGGGACCGAGGGTGACCGGCCCGCGTTCGACTCGTCGTCGGTCACCGGTACCGACGGTGCCCAGGTGGTCGCCGCGTCGTCCGAGCGCGTCGCCGTCCTGCTGCCGGGCGCACCCCGCCTGGCCCTCTACGACCGGTCCGGGCGCAGCATCGGCGAGTTCCCGGTCGACGCGGGCGCGACGGTCGCCGCCCCCTCCGACGGCGTCGCCCGCACCACGGCCGACGACCGGCGCCGCTACTGGTGGACCGGCGGCGCGACGGTCGCGCTGGACACCCGCAGCCTCCAGCCGCGCTGGAGCCTGCCCGGCACGCTGGGCCCCGGGACCCGCTACGGCGACCGGCTGCTCGTGCCCGTCCCCGGCGGGATCGCCGACGTCGACCCGGCCACCGGTGTCGTCGCCCGGACCCTGCCGGTGGACCGCGGCCCGGTCACCGCGCCGGTCCTGCTCGCCGCCCAGGGCGCCCTGCTGGTCGAGCTGCGCGGCGACGAGCTCGTCGTGCTGGGGCCCGCCGGCTGAGCCGGCGTCGCTCCGCGCGGCTACAGGAACCAGCCGAACCCGAGCACCAGCGACGCCGTCACGACCACCCCGAGCGCGGCGAGCAGACCGGTGCGGTCCCGCCGCCGGTCCGCGACGACCTGGCCGACGACGGCGACGACCGCCGCCCCGACGTGCGCGACGATCGCGCCGGAGCCGGGGCCGGGGACCCCGCTGTTCCCGGCCGCCCACTCCACGACGACCAGCCCGAGCGCGAGCACGACCAGCCCGCCGGCGAGCACCCCGGCCAGGCCGCGCAGCAGCCGGGCGCCGGCGCCTTCGACGTCGGGTCCGGGGGTGCGGCGCCGTGCCCGCCGCTCGCCCTCCTCGGCGCGGCGGCGGTCGGCCCGACGGCCGGGCGCGCGGGCGGCGGGGTGCTCGTCGGCGCGCGGCGGCTCGTCCGCGCCGGAGGACAGCCCCCGGCGGGACCCGGCGTCGCCGCGGCGCTGCGCGCGGCGGGACTCGGGCAGGGCCTCGGTGGGGCGCGGACCGGCCGGGGGCCCGGCGCCGCCACGCCGGCCGGGCGGGCCGGACGGCGGGACCGGCGGGCGGGGGCCGTAGCCGTCGGGGCCGGGGTGCGGGCGTCCGTACGACGGCCCGGCGCGGTACGGGGCGGGCGGGCCCGGCGGGAGCGGGGGGCGGCCGCGGGGCGGCGGACCGGGGAACTGCGGGTCGGCGGTCACGGTGCGAGCAGGTCCCACGGTCGCGGCTCCGGGACGGCGGCGCGGCCCGGAGCGCAGTTCCGCCGGACCGCGCAGGTCCCGCAGTGCGCGCCGGTGCGGGCCGGGAAGAGCGTGTCGGCGTCGCCGCCGTCGGCCAGCGCGGTCGTCGCCCCGGCGGCGGCGTCGGCGGACTCCGCGGCCGCGGCGACGTGCCGGTCGAGGGAGGCCTGGTCGTGGGTGTGCGCGGCGACGGTCCCGGTCGGCACGTGGTGCAGCTCGACCGTGCGGCAGGGGCGGCGGAACACCGAGGCGGTGGCGACGGCGTAGAGCGCGAGCTGCCGGGAGTCCGCGGCGTCGGCCGCGGTCGGCACCCGGCGCCCGGTCTTGAAGTCGACGACGACGGCCTCGCCGTCGCGCGCGTCGATCCGGTCGACCCGGCCCTCGACCAGCAGCGGCCCGGCGGGGGCCCGCACCCACCGTTCGACGGCGAGCGGCTCGTCCCGCCCGGCCGGGCCGTCGACGGCGGCGGCCAGCCAGTCCCGGGCGCGCTCGCGGTACCGGGCGGCCTGGGCGTCGTCGGCGAACCCCTCGCCGGTCCAGTGCCGGTCCACCAGGGACGCGGCCTGCTCCGGGGTGCGCCGCTCGGCGGGCAGGGCCGCCAGCGATCGCAGCGCCAGGTGCACGACCGCGCCGATCGTGGTGTGGGCGAACCCGCCGCCGCGCGGCGGGGCCGGGCGGTCGACGTGCAGCATCCGGTAGCGGCGCGGGCAGGCGTCCCAGGTGTCGAGCCGGGCCGGTGTGACCCGGTGCAGCGCGGTCGCACCGAAGCCGGGGTCGAGCAGGTCCAGGCCGAGCTGACCGTCCGGGGTCCCGGTGGCGGGAGCGGTGGTCCGGGCCATGGGCGCCACGGTACTCCGGGACGGTCACCGACCGTCGATCACTCCCGGCGACGCACCGTCACGCGGTGCCGCCGGATCCGCCGTGCAGCACGGGGACGCCGGTGGCCCGTTCGGTCAGTGCCGCGTAGACCTCCGGGTCGGTCGTCTCCTCGGCGAGCGGGGTCGTCTTGTTCGTGCCGTGGTAGTCGCTGGAGCCGGTCGTGAGCAGGCCGTGCTCGGCGGTGATCCCGCGCAGCAGCTCGCGGTCGGCCGGGGCGTGGTTCGGGTGGTCGACCTCGATCCCGCCCAGCCCCCGGCCGACGAGGTCGACGAGCACCGACGGCTCCACGACCACACCGCGCCTGCGGGCGAGTGGGTGCGCGAACACCGCGACCCCGCCCGCCGCGACGATCATCTCGACGGCCGTCTCGACCCGGGTGTCGGCCCGTGGCACGTAGTAGGGGCTGTCGTTGTGCAGCAGCTCGGCGAAGGCCTCGTCGACCGACCCGACGACGCCGGCCGCGACGAGCGCCCGGGCCAGGTGCGGCCGGCCCGCGCTGCCGCCCTCGGGCAGGTGCGCGAACACGGTGTCGACGTCGACCGGGTACCCGTCGGCGGCCATCCGCCCGATCATCGTCTCCAGTCGCTGCACGCGCTCGGACCGCAGCCGCTCCTGCTCCGCGACGATCGCGGAGTGCTCCGGGTCGAACAGGTAGCCGAGCAGGTGCACCGAGCAGCGCGGCTCGCCCGTGCGGCCGGTCGGGCTCAGGCAGGAGAACTCGGCGCCGCGCACCAGTGCGAGACCGGCCGGCAGCGCGGCCCCCGCCTCGGCCCATCCGGCGGTGGTGTCGTGGTCGGTGATCGCGACGACGTCGAGCCCCGCGGCGCCGGCCGCCCGGACCAGCCCGGCCGGGGAGTCGGTGCCGTCGGACGCGGTGGAGTGGGCGTGCAGGTCGATGACGGACACGCGCCCGACCCTAGCCCCGCGCACCGCCGACGCACCCCGGGACGGGGCGCCTACTCCCCCGTCGGGTGGGACGACCCGGTCCAGTCGGCCAGCGCGGTCCGGACGTGCGCGACGGCCTGCTCCGACGACATCGGGGGCACCCCGCGCAGCCGTTGCAGGGCCAGCCCGTCGACCAGCGCGACGAGCCGGGCGGCGGTGCCGTCGGGGTCCGCGCAGCGCAGCGAGCCGTCGGCGACCCCGGCGAGGACCAGGTCCCGCAGGACGGCGTGCCAGCCGGTGTAGCGCTCGTGCTGGGACCGTTCGTCGTCCCACACGCCGTCCTGCCAGCACTCGAACCACAGCCGCCGGTGCGGCCGGGTCTCCTCGTCGAGCGAGGCGGCGAGCAGCAGGTCCAGGCCGTCGCGCGGGGCTCACCGGCTGCGGCGGCGCCCCCGCGACGGCCCGCGGCCACACCCGGACGCCGGGTGCGCACACGACGACGCGGGGCCGCGCACGGTGCGCGGCCCCGCGTCGGGACGGGCTGTGCCGGGGCGCCGGGACGGCGCTCCGGGGAGGTGGCGGCGGGTCAGCGCCGCCAGCGCGGTTTGGCGAGCATGCCGGTCGCGCGGGTCTTGCCCTTCTCCCCGAAGACCAGCTCGGAGAGCGCCTCGTAGATCTCCTCGGGGCGCGGCATGTAGTCGATGCGGTTCAGCGCCTGGATCTGGCCCGCGGACTCGACGACCATCGTCCCGTAGCCGAGCATGCGCCCGGACAGCGAACGCTGGAACGTCAGGTCGGTGACCTTGCCCAGGGGCATCATGCCGACGTTGTGCACGATGATCCCCTGGGCGATCATCACCCGCTTGTCGGTGATCACGATCCGCTCGATCCACCAGAGGATCGACAGCGCCGTGTAGCGCAGGACCGCGACGACGACCAGGTAGAACGCCAGGTTGTCGACCACGACGTCCAGCACCGGGTCGACCCCGGGCCGGTCGAGCAGCTGCTCGACACCGATCACCACGACGATGAACAGCGCCGTCTGCCAGATGTGTTTGACCATCACCGCCCAGTGCTGGCGCACACGGATGACGCGTCGCTCCGTGGGGAGCAGGTACTCGTCGATCTCCCGGGGCGCGAGCACGGGCTCAGATCAGGTTGGTGACGAAGGTCGAGACGGACTGCGCCGCGTCGTAGAGGATGTTGCCCACGTTCGAGACCGAACCGGCCGCACCATTGGGATTGGTGATCACCAGGAAGATCCCCAGCGCCACCGCTACCAGGATCAGGATCTTCTTCACGTTCCCTGCCCACCCGTTTCTCGGTGTGTCGGACACACAGACATGTCATTGGTACCGGAGGGCCGACTGGCCCCGGTACCGGCACCCGAGCAGCGTACCGTCGTTCCGGATGACCGACAGTAGCCGACACGTCGCCTGCGTGGGTGGAATCGTGTTCGACCCGGACGGACGATTGCTGCTCGTCCGCAGGGCGAACGAGCCTGGTCGGGGGCTCTGGTCGGTCCCCGGCGGCCGGGTCGAGGCGGGCGAGAGCGAGCACGAGGCCGTGGTCCGCGAGCTCGCCGAGGAGACCGGCCTGACGGTCGTCCCCGGGCGCCTGGCCGGGGTGGTCCTCCGCGGCCCGTACCGGATCGCCGACTACGTCTGCACCCTGGCGACCGGCGACGGCATCCCGCGGGCCGGCGACGACGCCACCGACGCCCGGTTCGTCGACCGGGCGGGCTACGCGGCGCTGGCCGTCGTCGAGGGCCTCACCGAGACCCTCGGCGGCTGGGACTGCCTGCCCCGGACCTGACCGCCACGGCGGGTGCCCGTCCGGCCCCGCGGTATGCGTGTGGGTGACACACGACGGCCCCCGCTCCGGGACGGAGTCGGGGGCCGGTGCCGGCGTGCTGTGGCGCGGGTCAGGCCTGCGGCGTGGGGCGGCCGGGCTGCTCCCCGCCGCGGCTGTCGCCGTAGGACCGCTTGGGCACCATGACCTTGCGGCGGAAGGTGCACACGACGGTGCCGTCCTGCTTGTAGCCGCGGGTCTCGACGTACACGACGCCGCGGTCGTCCTTCGACTTCGACGGGGTCTTGTCGAGGACCTCGGTCTCGCCGTAGATCGTGTCGCCGTGGAAGGTCGGCTTCGTGTGCTTGAGCGACTCGACCTCGAGGTTCGCGATCGCCTTGCCCGACACGTCCGGCACGGACATGCCCAGCAGCAGCGAGTAGATGTAGTTGCCGACCACGACGTTCTTGCCGAAGTCGGTCGTCTCCTCCGCGTAGTGCGCATCCATGTGCAGCGGGTGGTGGTTCATGGTGAGGAGGCAGAACAGGTGGTCGTCGTACTCGGTGACCGTCTTGCCGGGCCAGTGCTTGTAGACCGCACCGACCTCGAACTCCTCGTAGTAGCGCCCGAACTGCACCGTTCACGCTCCCATCACGCTGTCGATTCGTTGCGGGAGTAATCTATCTGGTGGCCCGCGCGAGGAAGGGCGGTCCGGCTCACACGTGCACGGTCGGGGATGTCACATCTCGGTGACGTCCGCCCGCGCACGGACGAGACACAGGACGTCCACCGGAACGGCAGGGAGGTGAGTGCGGTGTCCGCGTCCCAGACACCGGCGAGCAGTAGGTGCCGCCTCCCGCTGCACACGGCCCCGGAGTACGTCACGGGCTGATCCCGGCGGGAGGCGAGTTCCGGCCCGGCGACCGCCCAGCGCGGTCGCACCGTTCCCCGGTGCCGCTCGCCCCCGAGCCGCACCGGCACGCCCGGAGGTGGTCCTCGTGATGCCCTCGCTCTCCCAGCTCCGCCCCACCATCCGCCCGTCCCGCCGCGCCGAGCGCGCCGCGGCGCGGGCCGCCGCGAGCCCGCCCGTCCGGCTGCGCGTCCCGCTGTCCGCCTACGTCGTCGACTGCGCCGTCTACGTCGACGGCCGCCGTCTCCCCGGCCGCTGGACCCACGACGAGGCGATCGCCGAGGTCCGCGAGCGCGGCGAGGGCTTCGTCTGGATCGGGCTGCACGAGCCGGACTCCGAGCAGATCGCCGGCGTCGCCGAGACCTACGGCCTGCACGAGCTCGCCGTCGAGGACGCGGTGCACGCGCACAACCGCCCCAAGCTCGAGCGCTACGACGACACGCTGTTCATGGTGCTCAAGACCGTCCGCTACGTCGGGCACGCCGACCCGA
Source organism: Pseudonocardia sp. 2-7 (assembly GCF_056341085.1). NCBI lineage: Bacteria > Bacillati > Actinomycetota > Actinomycetes > Pseudonocardiales > Pseudonocardiaceae > Pseudonocardia > Pseudonocardia sp. 2-7. The sequence continues at coordinate 978,212 of NZ_CP094507.1, read as the reverse complement.
CGACGTCGAACGAGATCGTCGAGACCGGTGAGGTCATGGCCTTCCTCGGGCGCGACTTCGTCGTGACCGTTCGGCACGGCCGCCACACCGGTCTGCGGGAGGTCAGGCGACGGCTCGAGGACGACCCGGAGCAGCTGTCCCTCGGCCCGGCCGCGGTGCTGCACGCCATCGCCGACCACGTCGTCGACTCCTACATCGAGGTCTGCGGGCAGATCGAGGACGACATCGACGCCGTCGAGGCCGAGGTGTTCTCGCCGCGCTCGACGATGAACCCCGAGCAGATCTACGTCATGAAGCGCGAGATCCTCGACCTGCGTCGTGCGGTGATGCCGCTGGTCGGGCCGATGCGCAAGCTCGCCGAGGGCTACAGCGCGCTGGTCCCGCACGACGTGCGGTCCTACTTCCGCGACGTCGACGACCACCTCGGCGGCGTCGCCGAGCAGGTGGCCGGTTTCAACGAGCTGCTGACCACCCTGGTCGACGCGGTCCTCGCGAAGATCAGCATGCGGCAGAACAACGACATGCGGAAGATCACCGCCTACGCGGGCCTCATCTCGGTGCCGACGATGATCGCCGGCGTCTACGGCATGAACTTCGACTCGATGCCCGAGCTGCACTGGGACTTCGGCTACCCGATGGTCCTGATCGTCATCGCGACGCTGTGCGGGCTGCTGTACCGCAACTTCCGCCGCAACGGCTGGCTGTAGGCGCGGGACGCCCGCCGGTCAGACCCGGCGGGTGCCCGTCGGCGGGGTCGGCGGCTCGTCGTCCCCGGCGGGCGGGGGCGCGTCCCCGGGGCGCGGCCGCGGGGGGCCGGGGCGCCGGAGCCCGACCGGGCGGCGCGGACGGGGGCCGGGCGCCGGGCGCCGGGGGCCCGCGGCGGCGGGGCCGGCAGGTCCGGGCTCGGCAGCGCCGCGGTCGGGTCCGGCGGCACCGGGGTCGGACTCGGCGGCACCGGACCCGGGTTCCGCGGCGCCGGGGTCGGAGGGCTCGGGACGGGGGTCCGGCAGCCCGTACCGCAGCGCCCGGGCGACGGCGTGCCCGCGCGGGCGGGTGTCCGGGTCGTCGTCCTCGGTGGGGGCGGGGTCGTCCGCCGCACCGGACGGGGCCGGGTCCGCGGCGCCGTCGGCGTCACCCTCCCCCACCTCCACCCCGTCGTCCTCGAGCACCTGCTCCGGGAGTGTCTCGGCGTAGCCGGGGTCCTCGGGGCTGCCCTCGTCGACGGGTTCGGTCGTGTCCCCGGGAGCCGGGGCGGGCTCGTCCCGGAGGGGCCGCCACCCCGCGGCGGCGATGGCCGAGCGGCGGGCGCGGCGTTCCTGGCGCTCCCCCACGACGTCGGGCTCGTCGGGGCGCCGTCCCAGGAACGTGTGCACGAGGTGCTGCTGGACCCCGCCGACGGTCTGGACGCGGACGTCGTCGAACCCGGCCCGTTCCATCCGGTGCACCATCTGCTCGGGCCCACCGGCCGTCGCGATCCGCCTGGCCCGGTAGCGGGCGAGGTCCGCGGCCCCCCAGCGCAGCGAGGCCATCGGGAGCATCCAGGTCCAGTTCGCCGTCGTCCAGCGCATCCGGCTTCGGCCGCCGACGGCGTAGTCGTGCACCGCCAGCGGGGCGCCGGGCGCGAGCAGGCTCAGCAGCCGGCGCAGGCCGTGCTCGGCGTCGGGCAGGTTGGACACCAGGAAGGACGCGAGGATCCCGTCGAACGGGCCCTCGATGCCGGCCTCGGCGAGGGTCTCCAGCCGGGAGTGCACGAACGTCACCCGGGGCGACCAGTTCTTCTTCCGGGCGACGGCGAGCATCTCCGCGGACGCGTCCACCGCGACCACCTCGGCACCTCCGACGCTGGTCAGCAGCGCCTCGGTGGACACCCCGGTGCCGCAGCCGACGTCGAGCAGACGCAGACCGTGGCCGTCGCCCAGGCCCATCCGCGACGCCGACACCCGCAGGTGGGTGCGGTAGCCGGGCAGGGTCGCGACGAAGGCGTCGAAGCCCGCGGCACCCCGCCCGTAGGCACGGTGCACCGTGGCCGGGCGGATCTGGTCGCTCTCCTGCCACGCCTCGCCGCTCACGGGGCCTGATCCTGCCCGCAGCAGCCCGTGTCCGGAACCCGACGCGCCCTCCCCGGTGGGGTGTGACACCCACCCGGGAGGGCGCGCTGGGCCGAACGTGGAGCTCCGGCCACCCGTGCGGCGCAGCGGATCCGGCCGGAGACGGGGTGCCGCCTCAGCAGCAGCGGCCCTGCGGGTTGCTCTCCTGGTACGCGGTGCGGGCCCGCCAGTACTCCCGCTCGGTCATCGGCGGGTGGTCGTGCCCGCTGCGACGGTGGTGGTCGAGGTAGCGGTCGTACAGGTCCGCCCCGATCACCCCGCGCCACCAGCCGTGCAGCGCCCGCAGCCGGGCCAGCGTCGCGGCCGCCACGGTCGGTCCCGCCACGGTCAGTGCCCCGACCGGGCCGGGGTGCCGACCGTCTCGGCCCACTCCTTCTCCAGCTCCTTCTCCGCCGGGGTCGCGACCAGGCCGGCCGGGGCGTAGAGCCGCGAGGTAACCGGCTCCTCCTCGTGGTCCGGGCGGCCGCCCGTCGAGATCGACGTCCAGGCGGCCAGGACCGCGGCGACGATCACGACGAGCGCGAGCGTCACGAACAGGATCGACAGCGTGCCCTGGACGAAGGTGTTGCGGACGACGGCCGCCATCGCCTGCGGGGTTCCCGCGGTGCCGAAGCTCGTCTCCCCGGACGCGATGGCCTCCCGGAAGGCGAAGTGCTGCGCCCAGTACCCGATCTTCGGGTTCGAGGAGAAGATCTTGTACATCGACGCCGTGACCGTCACGACGGCGGCGAACGCCAGCGGTACGACGATGATCCACAGGTAGCGCACGTGCCCGCGCCGGGCCGCGATCGCCAGGCACACCGCGAGCGCGATCGCCGCCAGCAGCTGGTTCGCGATGCCGAACAGCGGGAAGAGCGTGTTGATCCCGCCCAGCGGGTCGGTCACGCCCATCAGCAGGATCGCGCCCCAGGCACCGACCATCAGCCCCGTGCAGATCCAGGCGGCCGGCCGCCACGAGGTGTCCTTGAACCTCGGGGCCACGGTGCCGATCGCGTCCTGCAGCATGAAGCGCGCCACCCGGGTGCCGGCGTCGACGGCGGTGAGGATGAACAGCGCCTCGAACATGATCGCGAAGTGGTACCAGAAGCTCATCATCCCGGGCCCGCCGATGAACTGCTGCATGATGTTCGCCAGGCCGACCGCCAGCGTCGGCGCACCGCCGGTGCGGGAGACGATCGACTCCTCGCCGACCAGTGCCGCGGTCGTCGCGAGCTGGTCGGGGGTGACGTTGACGTTCATCAGGCCGAGCGAGTTCACGAACGCGGCCGCGCCCTCGACGGTGCCCTCGGTCAGCGACGCGGGCACGTTCATCGCGAAGTAGAGCCCGCGGTCGATCGACAGCGCCGCGACCAGCGCCATGATCGCCACGAAGGACTCCATGAGCATGCCGCCGTAGCCGATGAAGCGGGTCTGGCGCTCCTTCTCGACCAGCTTGGGCGTGGTGCCCGAGGAGATCAGGGCGTGGAAGCCGGACAGCGCGCCGCAGGCGATCGTCACGAACAGGAACGGGAACAGCGACCCGGCGACGACGGGGCCGTCGTCCCGGCCGGCGAACTCGCTGAACGCGGGTGCCGCGAGCTCGGGGCGGACGACGATGATCGCCACCGCGAGCAGCACGATCGTGCCGATCTTCATGAACGTCGACAGGTAGTCGCGCGGGGCGAGCAGCAGCCAGACCGGGAGCACCGCGGCCACGAAGCCGTAGACGATCACGCCCCAGGCGATGGTGGTCCGGTCCAGGGTGAACAGCGCCTGGCCCCAGCCGGTCTCGGAGACCCAGCCGCCGGCGACGATCGCGCCGATCAGCAGCACGAAGCCGATCCAGGAGACCTCGGAGACCTTCCCGGGCCGCAGGTACCGCAGGTAGACGCCCATGAACAGGGCGATCGGGATGGTCAGCGCCACCGAGAAGACGCCCCACGGGCTCTCCCCGAGCGCGTTCACCACGACCAGCGTGAGCACCGCGATCAGGATGATCATGATGGCGAGGGTCGCGATGATCGCCGCGATCCCGCCGACCCGGCCGAGCTCCTCGCGGGCCATCTGGCCCAACGAGCGCCCGCCGCGGCGCATCGAGAAGAACAGCACCAGGTAGTCCTGGACCGCGCCGGCGACGATGACGCCGACGATGATCCAGATCGTGCCGGGCAGGTACCCCATCTGCGCGGCCAGGACCGGTCCGACCAGCGGACCGGCACCGGCGATCGCGGCGAAGTGGTGGCCGTAGAGGACCCGCCGGTCGGTCGGCAGGAAGTCCTGGCCGTTCTCCTTGTACTCGGCCGGGGTGGCGCGCCGGTCGTCCGGACGCAGCAGCTTGTTCTCGATGTAGCGGGAGTAGAACCGGTACGCGATCGCGTAGGTGCTCACCGCGGCGAACACGAACCAGATCGCGTTGACCGTCTCCCCGCGCACCAGCGCGAGCATCACCCACGCCAGACCGCCCAGCAGGGCGATCCCCGCCCACACCGCGATCTTCCACGGTGTCCACGCCCGCTGTTCGGCGAGGAGCACCTCCTCGTCCACCGCCGCCGGCGGGAGCTCACGCTCCGCCGGTCCGCCCGACACCTGTGTCATCGCGCCCCTCCGATATGTCCGACGCGCGAACTATAGGAGGCGGTGTGCCCTGTGGGAACCGATGTCCGCTTGCCGACGCACGACGGCCGCCGCCACCCGGTCGGGTGACACGGCCGCGGGGTCGTGCGGGCGGGGCGGGAGCCGGTCAGAAGCCTCCGCCGGGGCCGCCCATCGCCAGCTTGGCCAGCATCTCGCGGGCCCGCTCGGCGTTGCGCGGCTCGCACAGGACGTCGTAGCGGCCCGCCACCATCTGGCTGGCGGACTGGAAGTCCCGGCGGCCCTTGCTCGCGCTGTAGCTGACCGCGGCGAAGGCCATGAAGAACACCGCCCCGGACACCAGGCCGACGACGATGGGCAGGAAGTTGCCGTCCGGGGAGAACACGAACAGCAGGACACCGACGAACAGACCCAGCCAGGCGCCCTGCGCCGCGCCGGAGGCCAGCACGCGACCCCAGGTCAGGCGGGCGATGACCCGCTCGACGAGCATCAGGTCGACGCCGACGATCGTCACGTCGGCGACCGGGAAGTCGGAGTCGGCGAGGTGGTCGACGGCCCGCTGCGCCTCCTCGTAGGTGGCGTAGGACCCCACCGGCCACCCGGTCGGCGGAGTGGGCAGCTGCGGCAGGCCCGGAGCCGGACGAGTCTGGCCGCCGAAGGGGTTGGTCATGGCGTGCTCCTCGTGGAAGATGTCCTGTCTCGTCGTCGGTGCAACGTTCGACCCGACCGCGACGTGCCCCGAACACTAGTCGCGGAGCCGCAGGTCACACCCCACCGACCGGACGACACGGCCCCGCACCCCGGGACGGGGTACGGGGCCGTGGACGCGGGTGCGGTCAGCGCAGCTTGTAGTCGCGCAGCAGACCCCGGGAGATGATCGTCTTCTGGATCTCCGAGGTGCCCTCGCCGATGAGCAGGAACGGCGCCTCGCGCATGAGGCGCTCGATCTCGTACTCCTTGGAGTAGCCGTAGCCGCCGTGGATGCGGAACGCCTCCTCGGTGACCTCCTTGCAGTACTCCGAGGCGAGCATCTTGGCCATGCCGGCCTCGACGTCGTTGCGCTCGCCGCGGTCCTTCAGGCGCGCGGCGTTGACCATCATCAGGTGCGCGGCCTCGACCTTGGTCGCCATCTCGGCGATCTTGAACGCGATCGCCTGGTGCTGGACGATCGGCTTGCCGAAGGTCGAGCGCTGCTGGGCGTACTCGACACCCAGCTCGAACGCCCGGATCGCGATGCCGCAGGCACGGGCGGCGACGTTCACGCGGCCGACCTCGACGCCGTCCATCATGTGCGCGAAGCCCTTGCCACGCTCCCCGCCGAGGATCTGCTCGCCGGAGATCCGGTGGTCCTTGAACACCAGCTCGGTGGTGTCGACCCCCTTGTAGCCCATCTTGTCGATCTTGCCCGGGACGATCAGGCCGGGGGCGACCTCGCCGTAGCCGGTGGGCTTCTCCACCAGGAACGTGGTGAGGTTCTGGTGCGGACGCTCGGCGCCCTCGTCGGTCTTCACCAGCACGGCGGTCAGGTTCGACGTGCCACCGTTGGTCAGCCACATCTTGGCGCCGTCGATGACGTAGTCGTCGCCGTCCTGCTTCGCGCGGGTCTTGATCGCCGCGACGTCCGAGCCGAGGTCGGGCTCGGACATCGAGAACGAGCCACGGGTCTCGCCCGTGGCCATCCTCGGCAGGTACTTCTCCTTCTGCGCCTGCGTGCCGTGCTGGCGGAGCATGTACGCCACGATGAAGTGGGTGTTGATGACGCCGGAGACGCTCATCCAGCCGCGGGCGATCTCCTCGACCACCAGGGCGTAGGTGAGCAGCGACTCGCCGAGGCCGCCGTACTCCTCCGGGATCATGAGGCCGAACAGCCCCATCTCCTTCATCCCGTCGACGATGTCCTGCGGGTAGGTGTCCGCGTGCTCCAGCGCCGTCGCGTGCGGGATGATCTCCTTGTCCACGAACGAGCGGACGGTGGACAGGATCTCGGTCTGGATGTCGGTCAGACCGGCGGTCTGGGCGAGCCGGGCCATGCTGGTTACTCCTCGGTGAGCGTCGTCGGTGGCGGGCGGTCGGGGCTCAGGCCTCCGGCGGGGTCCACTTGTCGGTGCGGGTCATGCCCGCCGCGCGGCCCTTGCCCGAGATCACCAGCGCCATCTTGCGGCTGGCCTCGTCGATCATCTCGTCGCCGATCATCGCCGCGCCGCGCTTGCCGCCGGCCTCGGAGGTGAAGTACTCGTAGGCGTCGAGGATGTTCTCGGCGTGGTCGTAGTCGCTCTGCGCCGGGGAGAAGGTCTCGTTGGCGGCGTCGATCTGGCCGGGGTGCAGCACCCACTTGCCGTCGAAGCCCAGTGCCGCGGACCGGCCGGCGACCCGGCGGAACCCGTCGACGTCCTTGATCTGCAGGTACGGGCCGTCGATGGCCTGCTTGTCGTGCGCGCGGGCCGCCATCAGGATCGACATGAGGATGTGGTGGTAGGCGTCGCCCACGTCGTAGCCGGGGGGCTGCTCGCCGACGACCAGCGACTTCATGTTGATCGAGGCCATGAAGTCGGCCGGGCCGAAGATGATCGTCTCGACCCGCGGCGACGCGGTGGCGATGGCGTTGACGTTGGTCAGGCCCAGCGCGTTCTCGATCTGCGCCTCGATGCCGATCCTCCCGACCTCGAGACCGTTGGTCTTCTCGATCTGGGTCAGCAGCAGGTCGAGCGCGACGACCTGCTCGGGGGTCTGCACCTTCGGCAGCATGATCGCGTCGAGGTTGGCGCCGGCGCCCTCGACGACCTCGACGACGTCGCGGTAGGTCCACTCGGTGGTCCAGTCGTTGACCCGGACGACGCGGATCTTCTCGCCCCAGCCGCCCTCGTTGAGGGCCTCGACGATCGTCGTCCGCGCACCGGGCTTGGCCAGCGGGGCGCAGGCGTCCTCCAGGTCCAGGAAGACCTGGTCGGAGTTCAGCGTGCGAGCCTTGTCGATGAACTTCTGGCTCGATCCGGGCACGGCCAGGCAGGACCGGCGGGCGCGGAGGGTGGTGCTCACAGGCGGGCTCCTCGTCGAGATCGTCCTCGCCCGCGTCGCGGCGACGACGTCGTCACGACACGGGCGCTCGGGCTGAGGACTGATGCTGGCACGACGACGGCCGCGGCGCCCCGTCCAGGTGATTGGTTTCTCACCCGCCGGTGGTCAGGCGGGGTTACCCGTCGGTCACCCCTGTTCGGGAGGTGGGGTCAGGGAACCCCTGGCCACCGCGACGACGGTCCCGCCGACCCAGCTGCCGACGGCCCGGCCGCCCTCGGTGCGGACGCCGGCGTACAACGTGGACGGACGGCCCATCTCCACCCCCTGGGTCACGACGAAGGAGTGCTCGCCGTCGTCGGTGACCAGACCGCGGTCGGCGAGGAAGATCCCGAGCGCGACGGCGGCCGAGCCCGTCGCCGGGTCCTCGGGAACCCCGATCCCGATGCCGAACATGCGGGCGTGGACCCGCTCGGCGGTGGCGTCGACGGCGGCGACGAGCAGCCCGGTCGCGCCGCTGTCGGCGACCGCGGCGGCCAGCGCCGCGGGGTCGGGCACCGCGCGGGCGACCGCGCCGGCGACGACGAGCAGGATCGCGAAGTCGGTCCCGGCCCCGGCCACACCCGGCACGGCGGCGCCGTCGACGTCGTCGGGGCCGAGGCCGAGCGCGGCGGCGAGGCGGACGGCGTTCAGCTCGGCGCCGACCGACGGCGCGCCGCCCCACACCCGGGCGCCGGTGTCGTCGACCCGCACGGGCAGCAGACCGGCCCCGCACTCCTGCACGCGGTCGCCCTCGCCGATGGCGCCGTCGCGGGCCAGCACCCAGGCGGTGCCGACGCTGGGGTGCCCGGCGAAGGGCAGCTCGGCGAGCGGGGTGAAGATCCGCACCCGGTAGTCGGCGCCGCCCTCGCCGTCGCCGGTCGGGGCCAGCGGGAACGTCGTCTCCGACAGGTTGAACTCGCGCGCGATCGCCTGCATCCGGGCCGTGGACAGCGCCTCGGCGCCGTGCACGACGGCGAGCGGGTTACCGGCGTAGGGACGGTCGGTGAACACGTCGACGATGTCGTAGCGGAGGGGTTCGGGGCCCTGGCCGGGATCGTGCTGCGGCTCGTTCACGGCGGGGGAGCCTAGTCACACGGCCGGGGCGGTCGCGGTACCGCCGGGGGTTCTAGTCTCGGCCCCATGGCCTCGGTACGGGTGTTCGTCGCGCGGATGGCCGGCCTGGCCGTCTACGGCCCGGACGGTGAGCGGATCGGCAAGGTCCGCGACGTCGTGGTGTCGCTGCGCGTGGACAGTCATCCACCGCGGGTGCTGGGCCTGGTCGTGGACCTGTCCGCGCGCCGCAGCATCTTCGTGCCGATGCTGCGGGTCGCCGACATCGCGCCGACCGCGGTGACGCTGGCCAGCGGCTCGGTGAACCTGCGCTCGTTCGACCAGCGCCCGAACGAGACCCTCGTGCTCGGGCAGCTGCTGAACTCCCCCGCGACGGTGCGCGAGGGCGGGATCGAGGGCTCGGTCGTCGACGTCGCGGTCGAGCCGAGCCGGACCCGGGACTGGGTGATCACCAAGGTGGCGCTGCGGTTCCGGCGGACCCGGCTGGCGCGCAGGCCGCGGGTCGAGGTGTACGGCTGGGAGGCCGTGTCCGGGCTCGACGTCGCCGCCGCGCAGGGCGCGGACCGGCTGCTCGCGGTGTTCGACTCGATGCGCCCGGCCGACGTCGCCGCGGCGCTGTCGCGGCTGCCCGACGACCGGCAGCGCCACGTCGTCGACGCCCTGGACGACGAGCGGCTCGCCGACGTGTTCGAGGAGCTGTCCGAGTCCGACCAGCGCGAGCTGCTCGGCTACCTCGACGACGACCGTGCCGCCGACGTCCTGGAGGCGATGAGCCCGGACGACGCGGCGGACCTGCTCGGCGAGCTCGACGACGACGAGGCGGGCCGGCTGCTGGAGCTCATGGAGCCCGACGAGTCCGAGCCCGTGCGCCGCCTGCTGCGCTACGAGTGGGACACCGCGGGCGGCCTGATGACCCCGGAGCCGATCACGCTGGGGCCGGACGTGACCGTCGCCGAGGCGCTCGCCCGGGTGCGCAACCCGGAGGTGCCCCCGGCGCTGGCGTCGATGGTGTTCGTCGTCCGCCCGCCGACCGCGACCCCGACCGGGCGCTACCTGGGCTGTGTGCACGCCCAGCAGCTGCTGCGGGCGGCGCCGTTCGAGCTGGTCGCGGGCATGGTCGACGCCGACCTGCCGCAGCTGGGGCCCGAGGCCGGGCTCGGCGAGGTGACCCGCTACTTCGCCAGCTACAACCTGGTGGCGGGCCCGGTCGTCGACGCCGAGGACCACCTGCTGGGCGCGGTCACCGTCGACGACGTGCTGGACCACCTGCTGCCGCAGGGCTGGCGCGACCGCGACCTCGCCCCGGGCGAGGTGCACGGCGGCGCGGCGCGGGCCGCGAACGGCGCCGGCGACCGTACTTACGACGGGGAGGTGCACGGTGCCTGAGCCCGGGATCGGACGGCGGCTGGACCAGCCGCGCGTCGGGCGTCGGCGGTTCGAGGTGGACCCGGACGGCTTCGCCCGCTTCTCCGAGCGGATCGCCCGGTTCCTCGGGACGGGCCGCTTCCTCGCGATCCAGACGGTGATCGTCGTCGTGTGGATCGCGCTGAACCTGGTCGCCTGGTCGATCCAGTGGGACCCCTACCCGTTCATCCTGCTCAACCTGGCTTTCTCCACCCAGGCCGCGTACGCCGCACCGCTGATCCTGCTGGCCCAGAACCGGCAGGACGACCGGGACCGGATCGCGCTGGACGAGGACCGGCGGCGCGCCGAGCGGACGAAGGCCGACACCGAGTTCCTCGCCCGGGAGCTGGCGGCGCTGCGCCTGGCCGTCGGGGAGACCGCGAGCCGGGACTACCTGCGCGGCGAGCTGGAGAAGCTGGGCGACCGGCTCGACGACGCCGTGGCCCGCAGCCGCGGCGAGGAGCTCCCGGTCGAGCCGGGTGCCCGGAAGAAGATGCGCAAGAAGGAACGCTGAGCGCTCAGGAGCGCTCGGGGACCAGGCGGCCCATGATGCGCTCGAGCGCCGCGAGGTCGTCGGCGTCGAGCCGCTCGACGAAGTGCGCGCGGACCCCGCGCAGATGGGTGACCGCGGCGGTGCGCAGGCGGTCGTAGCCGGTGTCGGTGAGCCGGGCGGTGACCCCGCGGCCGTCGTCGGCGACCTTGGCCCGGGCGACGAGCCCGACCCGTTCCAGCCGGTCGACGAGCCGGGTGACCCCGGAGCGGGAGAGCAGCACGGCGTCGGCCAGCTCGGTCATCCGCAGCCGGTGGCCGGGCGCCTCGGACAGCTGGACCAGCACGTCGTAGGCGGCCAGGGACAGCTGCTGCTCGCCCTCCAGCTCGGTCTCGAGCTGTCTGGTGACGCCCGCGTGCGCGCGTAGGAAGCTGCGCCACGACGCGAGCTCGGCCGGGGTCGGGACCACGCGGCGGCGCGCCGGGTGCTCGCGCGTCGGGGTGCCACTCGTGTCGTCCATCGCAGGAATGCTAGAGACACCCGCACCACCTCGTCAGCGCGGACGTGCCGGGCGACACCGCCGGTGACCCGGAGACCGCGGAAGCACCCACGTAGCATGGGGTGACGCGAGAGGAAAGAGGTCGTAGGAGCCCATGTCCGTCACCGGCAGCACCAGCACCGTCGTCGAGGCCGTGCGCGCAGCCCTCGGCACCGTCGAGGACCCGGAGATCCACAAGCCGATCACCGAGCTGGGGATGGTCAAGAGCGTCGACGTCTCCGCCGACGGCCTCGCCCACGTCGGGGTCTACCTGACCGTCGCGGGCTGCCCGATGCGCGAGACGATCACCTCCCGCGTCACCGAGGCGGTCTCGAAGGTCCCCGGCGTCGAGCGGGTCGAGGTCGAGCTCGACGTGATGAGCGACGAGCAGCGCACCGAGCTGCGCCGTTCGCTGCGCGGCGACGCCGACGAGCCCGTCATCCCCTTCGCCCAGCCCGGCTCGCTGACCCGCGTGTTCTGCGTGGCGTCCGGCAAGGGCGGCGTCGGCAAGTCCTCGGTCACCGTCAACCTGGCCGCGGCCATGGCCCGGCGCGGGATGAAGGTCGGCGTGGTCGACGCCGACATCTACGGCCACTCGGTCCCGCGCATGATCGGTGCCGCGGACCGGCCCACCAAGATCGAGAACATGATCATGCCGCCGCAGTCGCACGGCGTGAAGGTCATCTCGATCGGCATGTTCACCGACGGCAACACCCCGGTCGTCTGGCGTGGCCCGATGCTGCACCGCGCGCTGCAGCAGTTCCTCGCCGACGTGTTCTGGGGCGACCTGGACGTGCTGCTGCTCGACCTGCCGCCGGGTACCGGCGACGTCGCCATCTCCACCGCCCAGCTCGTGCCGAACGCCGAGCTGCTGGTCGTGACCACCCCGCAGCAGGCCGCCGCCGAGGTCGCCGAGCGGGCCGGGTCGATCTCCACCCAGACCCGCCAGCGCCTGGCCGGGGTCGTGGAGAACATGTCCTGGATGGAGATGCCCGACGGCTCGCGCAACGAGATCTTCGGCTCCGGTGGCGGGCAGATCGTCGCGGACTCGCTGAGCCGCACGGTCGGCACCACGGTGCCGCTGCTGGGCCAGATCCCGCTCGACGTGGCGCTGCGCGAGGGCGGCGACGCCGGCACCCCGATCGTGCTCGGCAAGCCGGAGTCGGCCGCGGCGCAGGCCCTCGACGCCATCGCGGAGAAGCTGACCGTGAAGGCCCGCGGTCTGGCCGGGATGAGCCTGAACATCTCCCCCGTCGGGCGCTGACCCGCACCTCCGACGACGAGGCCCCGCACACCGGCAGGTGTGCGGGGCCTCGTCCGTTCCCCCGGGGGCGGATCTCAGGACAGCGCGTCGTTCAGTGCCTTGGTCCAGAGCGCCAGGGCCTCGTCGACCTGCTCGGCGGTCACGACGAGCGCCGGGATCATCCGGACGACGTTGCCGTACACGCCGCAGGTCAGCAGGAGCAGGCCCTGCGCGGCTGCCGCGGCGTGCACCTTCGCCGCGGTGGCGCCGTCGGGCTTGCCGTCGGCGTCGACGAACTCGATGCCGACCATCAGGCCCCGGCCGCGGACGTCGCCGATGGCGGCGATGCCCTGCGCGGCGTCCCGGACGCCGGCGAGGAGCTTCTCGCCCTGCACGCGGGCGTTCTCGACCAGGCCCTCGCCCTGCACGACCTCGAGCGTGGCGAGCGCGGCGGCACAGGCGACGGCGTTGCCGCCGTAGGTACCGCCCTGCGAGCCGGGCCACGCCTTCTCCATGAGGGCCTTCGGCGCGGCGATGGCCGAGAGCGGGAAGCCGGACGCGAGCCCCTTGGCGGTGACGATGATGTCCGGGGTGAGGCCCTCGGCGTGCTGGTGGCCCCAGAACTTCCCGGTGCGGCCGTAGCCGGTCTGGACCTCGTCGGCGATCAGCAGGATGCCGTGCCGGTCGGCGCGCTCGCGCAGCCCGTGCAGGAACGCGGGCGGGGTCGGGACGTAGCCGCCCTCGCCGAGCACCGGCTCGACGATGAACGCGGCGACGTCGGACGCCGGCGCGGTGCTCGCCAGCTGCCGGTCGAGCTCGGACAGGGCGAACGCGACGGCCTGCTCCTCGGACCAGCCGTAGCGGTAGGCGTAGGGGAAGGGCGCGAACGCGACCCCGCCCATCATCGGGGCGATCCCGGCCCGGATCTTCGCCCCGGAGGTGGTGAGCGCCGCGGCACCCATGGTGCGCCCGTGGAAGCCGCCGTCGAACGCGACGATCAGCTGCCGGCCGGTGGCCTGGCGGGCCAGCCGCACCGACGCCTCGACGGCCTCGGAGCCGGAGTTGGTGAAGAACACCGAGTCGATGCCCTCGGGCAGCACGTCGCCCATCCGCTCGACCAGCGTCAGCAGCGGCTGGTGCATCACGGTCGTGTACTGGCCGTGGATCAGCGTGGCCACCTGCTCCTGGGCGGCCGCGACGACCGTCGGGTGGCAGTGCCCGGTGGAGGTAACGCCGATGCCGGCGGTGAAGTCGAGGTGGCGGCGCCCATCGGTGTCGTACAGGTAGACGCCCTCACCGCGGGCGGCCTGGACCGGGGTGGCCTGCTTGAGCAGCGGGGACAGCTGTGCCATGGGTTCGCAGCTCCTGATGCGTCGAGGGTGGTGCGTCTCGGGTTGTCGAGTTGTCGACAATCCTAGGGAAACACGGGCGGGTGGGTCCGGGCAAGGGTCGGTCGGGCCCGCCTTTGCTCTGCTCACCGATACGCAGCACGCGCCCGGAACGCCCCGGCGCTGCGCCCCCGGGCGGGCCCGCGCTGCCGGGCGGACAGCCCTCGGCGGCGTCGAGATGCAGCTCAACGGGAGTTGTCGATCTCCACCGCCCGCTGGGATGCATCTCGGCGCACGCTCGACGCGGGTGGCCGGCCCGTCGTGCGGCCGCCCGACGCCGGCGCGGGGCCGGTGCTGCGTATCGGTGAGCAGAGCAAAGGGACGGGCGAAGGACCCCCACGTCCCGGACGTGGCGACGAGGAAGCCCTGGTCAGGCCAGTAGTGCGGCGATCACCAGCAGTACCGGGACGGCGACGACGGTCGAGGCCAGCGCCACGTCGCGGGCCAGCGGGACGGCGCGGTCGTAGCGCACGGCGTAGCCGAACACGTTCTGCGCGGTGGGCAGGGCGGCCAGCACCACCGCGGCGAGCAGCGCCGGGCCCGTCAGGCCGAGCACACCCGCGGCGAAGGCCCACGCGATCAGCGGGTGCAGCACGTTCTTGATCAGGACGGCGGTCCACACCGAGCCCGCGGTCTCCCCCGTCCCGGGGCGGCGGGCGCCGTGCAGGGAGATCCCGAACGCGAGCAGCATGGCGGGCACCGCGAGGTCGGCGAGCAGCTCGACCGGGGCGGTCACCGGCTCGGGCAGCACGACGCCCGTCGCGGAGACGGTCAGCCCGGCGGCGGTGGCGATCGCGATCGGGTTGCGCAGCGGGGCGAGGGCGACCCGGACCCACCCGGGGCGTTCGCCGCGGCCGTCGCCGGGCAGGACGTCCATCAGGGTGGTGAACAGCGGGGTCAGGATCGCGAGCTGGAACAGCAGCACCGGGGCGACGGCGGCGGAGTCGCCGAGCACGTAGGCCGCGATCGGGATGCCGAGGTTGCCCGCGTTGACGTAGCCGGACGCCATCGCCCCGACGACGACCTCACCTGCCGGGCGGCGGCGCAGCAGCGCGACCGGCACGAACAGCAGGCAGGCCAGGGTGCTGGTGAGCGCGGTGACGACCAGCCCCGAGGACAGGACGGCGCCGACGTCCGAACGGCTGAGCGTGGTGAACAGCAGCGCGGGCGTCGCGACGAAGAAGGCGGTGCGGGCGAGGACCTTCGAACCCTGGTCACCGAGCAGGCCTCCGCGGCCGAGGACGTACCCGACGACCACGACGACGCCGATGACCAGGAAACCTTCGAGGACACCCACCACGTGCCGACATGTTACGTATGCGAACTAGTCCCCGGGGTGTCCGGCGGTTCGGTTCACAGGCGCTCAGGCCGCCCCGGGCATCGCGGCGAGGATGCGGGTGACGGCGTCGTCCATGTGGGCGGCCAACCGGTCGAGCAGCAGCTCGGTGCGACCGTCGCGCAGGGCGTCGCGCAGCCGTTCGTGCTCGGCGAGCAGCGCCCGGGCGGGCGGGGCCGTCTGCTGGAACGCGGCGAGGCACATGCGGGTCTCGACGAGCAGACCCTCGGTCATCCGGCGCAGCCGCGGGCTCCCCGACGCGGCGACGAGCGCGGCGTGGAAGTCGTGGTCGGCGTCGGCGAGGGCCACGGCGTCGCCCGCCTCGGCCGCGGCGGCCATCACGCCGAGCGGGATCTCCAGCGCGACGACGGCCGCCGCCCGGTCACCCTCCAGCACCTTGAGCGCCGCGGCCCGCTCGACGGCGGTGCGGGCCAGGTAGACGTCACGGACGTCGTCGGGACCGAGCTCGCGCACGAACAGGCCGCGGTGGCGTTCGCTGCGCAGCAGACCCTCGGCGACGAGGCGCTGCATCGCCTCGCGCAGCGGGCCGCGGCTCACCCCCAGCCGGTTCGCGAGATCCACCTCGCCGAGCTGGGTGCCCGGCGCGAACGTGCCGCGCATGATCGCCGCACGGATCCGGTCGGCGACGATCTCCGCGGTGGAGCGCCGGCTCACCGGCTCGAGCTCCGAGACGTCCAGCCCCACGACTCACCCTCTCCGGAACAGTGTCCCCAGGCCGGGACGGTCGACGTCGGCCCCGGCGAGACGCAGTCCCTGCCAGATGCTCACCTGGTTCGCGGTCAGCACCGGCCTGCCCACGCGTGCGTCCAGCGCGTCGAGCACGTCCACGGTGTGCAGCGCGGTGTCGGGCAGCAGCACCGCGTCGGCGCCGGGCGCGTCCGAGGCCACCGCGGCGGCGAACTCCAGCACGGTCTCCGGCGGCAACGTCCCGACCTCGGCGGCGGTGATGATGTCGCGGGCGGACAGCGTGTGCACGGAGATGTCGTGGTGGGTCAGTAAGTGCACGAAGGCGCCGGCGACGTCCGGCGGATAGGTCGCCCCGACCGCCACCGAGTGGACCCCGAGCCGCCGGCAGGCGTCGACGAAGGCGAAGGACGTGCTCGACGTCGGCACCCCCGACACCCGTTCCAGCGCCGCGACCTGCCGGGCGGCGCCCTCGGGGCCGAAGATGAACGACCCCGAGGTGCAGGCCCAGACCACCGCGTCCAGCGGGCCCGCCTCCGCGGCGACCCGGCGCGCGCCGTCGGCGAGGACCTCGTCGCCGCCGATGGCCAGCAGCGCGTCCTCGCGGTGGGCGTCCTCGGGCATCGCGGTGTGGACGAGGGCGAGCCGGCTGCCGTCGGTCAGCAGCTTCTCGGCGCGCGGGTAGTCGTCCTCGGCGGAGAAGCCCGGGTAGAGGAATCCGACCGTGCTCATGTTGTCGACAATCCTACAGAGACCGCGTCACCGCAAGGGTCACGACGCCCGCGAGTAGACGAGCCGTTCCCCCACGCTCCCCGCGCGCCACACGTCGTGACAGGCGGTCGCCATCTCCTCGAGCCCGTCGACGATGGTGGCGAACACGTTGCCCGGCACCCAGCCGACATCGCCGTTGAGCAGCAGGTTGTTGCGCCCGTAGAAGATCGCGAGGTCGATCCCGCCCTCGGCGGCGTCGATGCCCTGGTCGTCCTTGAACGCACTGTCGAGCATCCCGCCGTGGAAGTCGAAGTAACAGACGTCGCCCGGGATGGGCGTGACCGTCGGGTTCTCCTGCCCGATCCGCGGGCCGAACCGCGGGACGATCGTGTAGACCTCGTTGCGGGCGTACTTGGCGTGCTGCGCGTCGCCACCCTGCGGGCCGTCGGCCAGCGCCTCCCAGACCGCCGCGGCGGTGCGCGGGGCCTCGGCCTCCAGCAGTCTCGCGGTGCACGCGACGCCACGCTTCGCGAGTTCGATCCTGATCAGCTTCGTCATCCGATCCCCCTGTCCGATACGCGGATTGTTGACAATCGTAGGTGCGCTTCCTAGCGTGTCAACGCCGCCCGACCTCCCTACCGACAGGATCTACCGTTGCCGGTTTCCGCTGGTCAGGACCCCATCACCGTCGCCGTGCTGCACAGTGGGGAGACCCCGCCCGGCCTCGAGCGGCACGCCGGTGACGCACGTCTCCGCTTCGCCGCCGACGCCGGCGAGCTCGCCGCCGTACTGCCCGGCAGCGACGTGCTGCTCACCTGGGACTTCACCTCCGACGCCGTCAAGGACGTCTGGGAGGCCACCGACACCTCCGCGCTGCGCTGGGTGCACACCGCCAGCGCCGGCGTCGACCGGGTCGCCTTCCCCGCGCTGCTCGCCTCGGGCGCGACGCTCACCAACTCGCGCGGGGTCTTCGACCGCCCGATCGCCGAGTTCGTGCTCGGCGCGGTGATCGCGTTCGCCAAGGACACCGCCCGCTCGCTCGCGCTGCAGCGGGAGCGGACCTGGCGCCACCGCGAGACCGAGACCGTCGCCGGGAAGGTCGCGACGGTCGTCGGGAGCGGGCCGATCGGACGCGCCGTCGCCGACCTGCTGGGCGCGGTCGGGATGCGGGTGCGACTGGTCGGCCGGCGCGCCGCGGACGGCGTACACGCCTTCGACGAGCTGCCCGGCCTGCTGCCCGACACCGACCACCTGGTGCTCGCCGCCCCGCTGACCGATGCCACCCGCGGGATGCTGCACGCCGGGACGATCGCCCTGCTGCCCGAGCGGGCGCGGGTCGTCAACGTCGGCCGGGGCGCGCTCGTCGTGCAGGACGACCTGACCGACGCGCTCGCGACCGGGCGGCTCGCCGGCGCCGCCCTGGACGTGTTCGAGGTCGAGCCGCTGCCCGCGACCTCGCCGCTGTGGGCGATGGAGCACGTGCTCCTCTCCCCGCACATGTCCGGTGACGTCGTCGGCTGGAAGGACATGCTCGTCGAGCTGTTCGCCGACAACCTCGCGCGCTTCCGGGACGGCCGGGAGCTGCGCAACGTGGTGGACCCCGAACGTGGGTACGTGAGCTCATCCGCAGGAAAGGTGTGACTGCCGTGACGACCGCAGACCTCAGCGCCACCGAGCTGCTGGCGGGCTACCGCAGCGGCGAGATCTCGCCGGTGCAGGCCACCCGCGACGCGCTGGACCGGATCGAGACCCACGACGGCGCGGTGAACGCGTTCTGCCTGGTCGACGCCGACTCGGCGCTGTCGCAGGCGAAGGACTCCGAGGCGCGCTGGCAGGCCGGGGAGCCGGTCGGGCCGCTCGACGGCGTCCCCACCTCGATCAAGGACATGCTCCTGACCATCGGCTGGCCCACCCGCCGCGGCTCGACGACGACGTCGCCGGACGGGCCGTTCGAGGTCGACGGCCCGCCGGTGGCCAGGGTCCGCGCCGCGGGTGCGGTGCTGATCGGGAAGAACACCACGCCCGAGCTGGCGTGGAAGGGCGTGACCGACTCACCGCTGACCGGCGTCACCACCAACCCGTGGGACCCGACGAGGACGGCCGGCGGCTCGTCCGGGGGCTCGGCGTCGGCCGTCGGGCTGGGGATGGGCCCGCTGTCGCTGGGCACCGACGCCGGCGGCTCGGTCCGCATCCCGGCCGCGTTCACCGGCACCGTCGCGCACAAGCCGACCTACGGCCGGATCGCCCACTACCCCGGTTCGGCGTTCGGGACGCTCGCCCACGTCGGCCCGATGACCCGCACCGTCGACGACGCCGCGCTGCTGCACGACGTCGTCGCCCAGCCCGACACCCGCGACCCGTGGGTGTTCGACGTGCCCCGCGAGTCCGCCGTCGAGCGGCTCGCCGGGGGCGCGCAGGGCCTGCGGATCGCGTTCTCCCCCACCCTCGGGTTCGTCGACGTCGACCCGGAGGTGGCGGCGCTGGTCGCCGAGGCGGTCGCGGTGTTCGCCCGTGAGCTCGGCGCGACCGTCGAGAACGCCGACCCCGGTTTCGCCGACCCGATCGAGCCGTTCCACACGCTCTGGTTCGCCGCGGCCGCGAAGTCCCTGGAGCCGATCGGCGCCGAGGCCAGGAAGGCCATGGACCCGGCGCTGGTGGAGATCGCCGAGCAGGGCGCCGGGGTCTCGGCGCTGGACTACCTGGGCGCGATGGCCGTGCGCAACGAGCTGGGGACGCTGATGGGCGCCTTCCACTCCGAGTACGACCTGCTGCTCACCCCGACGCTGCCGATCACCGCGTTCGAGGGCGGCCGGGAGGTCCCCGAGGGCTGGCACGACCCACGCTGGACGTCGTGGACACCGTTCACCTACCCGTTCAACATGACCCAGCAGCCCGCGACGTCGGTGCCGTGCGGCTTCACCTCCGCCGGGCTGCCGGTGGGGCTGCAGGTCGTCGGGCCGCGGCACGCCGACGCCACGGTGCTGGCCGCCGCGCACGCCTATCAGCAGGCGACGACGCACCACCTGCGCAGGCCCCCGCTGCTGGGCTGACCCCGTCCCGTACGACGCCGGCGCCGCACCCCGGGATCGGGTGCGGCGCCGGGGGCCGTCGGAGCGGGTGGGCTCAGGTGGCGTCCCAGTCGACCGGGGGCTTCTCGCCCGAGGCGAGCGGGGGCTGCGGCTCCCGGACGGGCGGCGGGGTGCTCGCCGCGGCCGCGCCCCCGGCCGCCGCCGCGCCACCGGCCGCCGCGGCGGTCCCGGCGCCGGGGGCGAAGCCGTTCGGCTTGACCGGGCCGGCGAACCCGTCGTCGGAGAACAGGCTGCGGGTGATCGCGGTGCGCGGGTTGAGCGAGCGCAGGCTGCGCAGGTCGTTGAGGGGCTGCTGGATCTGGTCGAACTCCGGGCCCAGCTCCTTCTTCAAGTGGTTCTGGGCGCCGCTCGCGAACTCCTTGACCTGGCGGACCGCGCGACCGACCCAGGCCGCGGCCTCGGGCAGCCGTTCCGGGCCCAGGATGAAGAGCCCCGCCACGACCAGGACGAGGATCTCCGGCATGCCGATGTTCTCGAACACAGCGCCAGCGTACGGGTACTAGCGCTGCCCGAGCGTGACGGTCACGGTGAGCGGTCGTCCCTGGCGGACGAGACCGACCGGGACCTGCTCGCCGGGGGCGTGTTCGCGGACGGCGACGACGAGCTCGTCGGCACTGGCGATGGGGCGTCCGGCGACGTCGACGACGACGTCGCCGTCGGCGATCCCGGCCGCGGCCGCCGGTCCCCCGGCGACGACGTTCTGCACCTGGGCGCCGTCGGTGGCGCCGTCGGTGACCGAGCGGGCGTTGACACCGAGGTCGGCGTGCGCCACGCGGCCGGTGCGGATGAGCTCCTCGGCGATGGCGCGGGCGTCGTCGATCGGGATGGCGAAGCCCAGGCCGATCGAGCCGCCCTGCGCCCCGGACTCGGCGCCGCCCGCGCTACGGATCGCGGTGTTGATGCCGACGACGGCGCCGGTCGCGTCCACCAGCGGGCCGCCGGAGTTGCCGGGGTTGATCGCGGCGTCGGTCTGCACGGCGTCGATCACCGCGTCGCCCGCACTGCCCTCGGGGTCGAGCCGCACCGGGCGGTCGACGGCCGACACGATCCCCGTCGTCACCGTGCCCGCCAGGCCGAACGGCGACCCGATCGCGATCACCGCGTCGCCGACGGCGAGCTCGCCGGAGCGGCCGATCGCGGCGACCGTCGGGTTCGCGACGGGCACCTTGACCACCGCGAGGTCGGTCATCGGGTCCGCGCCGACCACGGTGGCCGGGACGCGGGAGCCGTCGGAGAACAGGGCCTCGATGGTGCCCTGGCCCGGTCCGGTCGCCGGCGCGACGACGTGGTCGTTGGTGAGCACGTAGCCCGCGGGGTCGATCACGACGCCGGAGCCGTTGCCCGCCTGGTTGCCGACGGTCACCTCCAGCGAGACGACCGCGGGCAGCACCCGCGAGGCGACCTCCGACACCGAGCCGGGCGGCCGTTCCCGGGCGGGCTCGGTCGCGCTCAGCACGGCTCCGGGGCTGGTCAGTGCGCTCGCCGCGGTGGCCGTCCAGTGCCCGATCAGGCCGCCCGCCGCACCGACGACGAGGGCGAGTACGCCGAGCAGCGCCAGCGCGCGCGGCTGCACCCGCTTGCCGAACAGGACCTCGCGGACGCTCAGCCGGGGGCCGTCGGGCCGGGGCCCCTCACCGGGGCCGTCGCCGTCGCCGGGCGGTGGGGCGGCGACGACCGGCGTGCCCGGGTCGCGCCACGGGTCGCCGGTCGAGCCGCCGGGCCAGAACGGGTCCTGCTCGGCGCTCTGCTCACCACCGCGCAGCGCGTCGCCCGACGCACCGGGCGGACGCTGCAGACCACCGGCGGGGTCGCCGTCGGGTGTGCGGTCCGGGCGGCCGAACGCGCGGGCGACCGCGGCGGTCGGTGGGGGCACCGTCGGCAGCGATTCGTTCGACCCGAGGTGCGACGACGGCGGCGCGAACGAGCTGCCGACGCCGTCCGGGCGGCCGAAGGCGGCCTGCTCACCGGGGTCGGTCGCGGGACGGTCCAGCGGGCGGGGTCGCAGCCGCGGCGGAGCGGAGCCGTGGGCCTCCGGGTCGGCTGCGCCGTCCGGGCGGGTGCCGCGGTCGTCGCTCACCGGGTCACCCCGGAGCCCGGGGAGACTGCTCCCGACGATCGATCAGCCGGCACGGCCTCCACCCAGTACACCCGCACAGCCTGCCCGGCGGGCGGTGAAGTCGGTGTATCGGTGACGCGTCAGGGCGTCGGGGAGATGTCGGCGTCACCGGTCGGCGTGGCCGAGGTCGTCGGCGACAGCGGCGCACCGGTCGAGCCCACCGTGGTGGCGGCCGGGACGGCCGTCCGCCGCGACGAGGCGGGCACCGGGGTGGCCGCGAACCGGGCGACGGCCGCGGCACCCGGGCCGGGGACGACCGGCCCGGCCGGGGTGGCGGTCGTGGCGGCGGGCAGACCGAACGCGAGCGCGCCGAGCGCCAGCCCGGACACGGCGGCGCCGGTGCCCAGACGCACCCGACGCGACCGGCCCGCGCGACGGCCGTGGTCGCCCTCGACCGGCGCCGGGCGGAGCACCGACACGAGCTGACCGTCCGGGGTGAGCGACAGGCCCGCCGGCGGCGGGGGCAGCTCGGTGTCCTGCGGGATCGCGCGCAGCGTCGACATCAGCGACGGCGGCAGCGTGGGGGCGTCGGCACCGCGCAGCGCGGTACGGGCCCGCCGCTGCTCGGCGACCTCCACCGCGCAGTCGGGGCAACGCTCGAGGTGGCGGGTGGCGCGGTCGTGCGGACCGGCGGCCAGCTCGTCGTCCACGAAGGCGACGACCGCCTCGAGCGTCAGGTGGGTCGTCCCCCAGTCCGGGGGGACGACCTGGAAACGCCGTCGCTCGGTCACGGGACCAACTCTGCCACCGGACCGCGGTCGGATGCCACCGCCTGCTCCTCCGCCGCGGCCGCGCGGTGCCGCTCCAGCGACGCCCGCAGCGCGGTCCGGCCCCGGTGGATGCGGCTGCGGACGGTGCCGAGCTTCACCCCGAGGGTGGCGCCGATCTCCTCGTAGGACAGGCCCTCGACGTCGCACAGGACGACGGCGACCCGGAAGTCCGGGGGCAGCTCGTCCAGCGCGGCCTGCAGGTGCGGGTCGAGGTGGTTGATCGCGAACACGGTCTCGGGCTCGGGGCCACCGCCCGGGAGACGGTCGGTGTCCTCGGGCAGGCCCTCCATCCGCAGCCGGGCGCGGCGGCGGACCATGTCGAGGAACAGGTTCGTGGTGATGCGGTGCAGCCAGCCCTCGAAGGTGCCCGGCTTGTAGGACGCCAGGGACCGGAACACCCGGATGAAGGTCTCCTGGGTGAGGTCCTCCGCGTCGTGCTGGTTGCCGGACAGGCGGTAGGCGAGTCGGTAGACGCGGTCGGCGTGCTCCCGGACGACCTCGTCCCAGGTGGGCGGGGTCCAGTCGGCACCCTCACCGGGGCGGGTACCGGCGGCGGCGTCCCGGAACGGGGCGTCGTCGGTTGCGCGAGGGGCGGACATCGGGGCGGGGCACCTCCGTGGAGTCGCGACCGTGTCGTGGTGTCGATCGGCCGCGCGGCTTCGTTCGTTGCACCACAGACTGCCCGCCACCCATGAGGAGGATGTGAAACCCGTCTGAGAGAAGTCTGTGAAACCGACGACGGATCATGCGGCGATAATCTTGCGCCATGAGCACACCCGCGGGGGCGGCCGCGTACGCCGAGGGCTACCTCGCCGAGGACGACGCGTGCGGCGAGGCCCGCGCACTGGGCACGGCGGCGGGCGCGCACCCCATCTCCGCGGCGGGCGGGGCGGCGCTGTCGGTGCTCGCCGCGACGGTCTCCGCGCGGGCCGTCGTCGAGATCGGGACCGGAGCCGGGGTGAGCGGGCTGTACCTGCTGCGCGGCATGGCCGGCGACGGGACGCTGACCACCATCGACGTCGACCCGGAGCTGCAGCGCTCGGCCCGGCGCACCTTCCTCGCCGCCGGGTACGGGCCAGGGCGCGCGCGGCTGATCAACGGGATGGCGCTGGAGGTGCTGCCGCGGCTGACCGACGGCGGCTACGACCTCGTCGTCGCCGACGCCGTCCCCGCCGAGTACCCCGGCTACCTGGCCGAGGCGATCCGGCTGCTGCGGCCGGGCGGGGTGCTGGTGCTGGAGGGTGTGCTCGACGGCGGCCGGGTCGCCGAGCCCGGTGCCGCGCACGGCCCGGGTACGGCCGCACTGCGCGAGACCGCCGCGCTGGTCCGCGACGACGAGCGCCTGCTGTCGGCGCTGCTCCCGGTCGCGGACGGGATGCTCTGCGCCGTCCGCAGGTGAGCGGAGCGAACGCGGCACCGGCACCGGCAGGTGAGCGCTACTGTGCCGTGACGCCCTTGCCCAGGACGACGACGCCGCCGTTGGAGACGGTGTAGCGGCTGCGGTCGAGGTTCAGGTCGACGCCGATCAGGGCGCCGTCGGGGACCACGACGTTCTTGTCGAGGATCGCCCGGCGCACGACCGCGCCCCGGCCGATCCGGGCGCCCGGCAGCACGACCGAGTCCGAGACCTCCGCGCCGCCCGACACCGACACGTTCGGGCTGATGACCGACCGGCGCACGATCGCCCCGGAGATGATCGTGCCCGCGCCGACGATCGAGTCCTGCGCGATGCCGCCCTCGACGAACTTCGCCGGCGGCAGCGCGGGCACCGCGGTGCGGATGGGCCAGCGCTGGTTGTAGAGGTTGAAGATCGGGTGCACCGAGACGAGGTCGGTGTGCGCGTCGTAGTAGGCGTCGATGGTCCCGACGTCGCGCCAGTAGCCGGCGTCGCGCTCGGTGGCGCCGGGGACGACGTTGTCGGCGAAGTCGTAGACGTGCGCGTCACCCTTGGCGACGAGCGCCGGGATGATGTCCCCGCCCATGTCGTGGTCGGAGTCGGCGTTCGCCGCGTCGGCCTTCAGCGCGTCGAGCAGTGCCTCGGTGGTGAACACGTAGTTGCCCATCGAGGCGAAGGTCACCTCGGGATCGTCCGGCACGTGCGGCGGGTCGGACGGCTTCTCGAGGAACTCGGTGATGCGGCCGGTCTCGTCGGAGGCGATGCAGCCGAACGCCTTGGCCTCGGCCCGCGGCACCCGGATCCCCGCGACGGTGACGCCCGCGCCGGACTCGGCGTGCTGGGCGATCATCTGCGCCGGGTCCATCCGGTAGACGTGGTCGGCGCCGAACACGGCGATGTACTCGGGCTGGTCGTCGTAGACCAGGTTGAGGCTCTGGAAGATCGCGTCCGCCGAGCCGGTGTACCAGCGCCTGCCGAGCCGCTGCTGGGCCGGGACGGTGGTGATGTACTGGTCGAGCACCGACGACAGCCGCCACGTCGTCGAGATGTGCCGGTCCAGCGAGTGCGACTTGTACTGGGTCAGCACGCACAGCCGGTCCATCCCGCAGTTCACGAGGTTGGACAGCACGAAGTCGATGAGCCGGTAGTTGCCACCGAACGGGACGGCGGGCTTGGCACGGTCCGCGGTGAGCGGCCAGAGCCGCTTCCCCTCGCCACCGGCCAGCACGATGCCGAGAACCCTTCCGGGAAGACGTCCGGACGCGGTCGGTCGCATGGCGTGAACACTAGTGGGCGCCCGGTGGCGGGGCCATACGTCCGGGCCCGCCGGGCAGGGTCGGACCGGATCGGACGCAGCGATCGCCCGGCGGACTCCTCGCGCCGCGTCCGCCCGCCCCGGTAGCGTCCCGGCCCGTGCGCGTCGGCCTTCTCACCCGTGAATACCCGCCCGCCGTCTACGGCGGCGCCGGAGTCCACGTGGGACATCTCGTCCCCGCCCTGCGGGAGCTCGTCGACGTCGACGTGCACTGCTTCGCCGAACCGGGCAGCGACGCCCCGGCCGACGCGCGCGCGCACTCCGCGCCGCCGCTGCCGGACGGGGCGAACGCGGCGCTGACCACGCTCGGGGTGGACCTGTCGATGGCCGCCGAGCTGGAGCGCTGCGACGTGCTGCACTCCCACACCTGGTACGCCAACATGGCGGGCCACATCGGCGGCCTGCTGCACGGGCGCCCGCACGTGGTCACGGCCCACTCGCTGGAGCCGCTGCGGCCGTGGAAGGCCGAGCAGCTCGGCGGCGGGTACCGGCTGTCGTCGTGGGTGGAGCGGACCGCCTACGAGGCGGCGGACGCCGTCATCGCGGTCTCCCACGGCATGCGCCGCGACGTGCTGAACGCCTACCCCGCGATCGACCCGGACCTGGTGCACGTGGTGCACAACGGCATCGACACGCAGTTCTACGCGCCCGACCCGGCCCGCGACGCGCTGCTGGCGCACGGCGTCGACCCGGACCGGCCGCTCGTGGTGTTCGTCGGCCGGATCACCCGGCAGAAGGGCCTCGGGCACCTGGTCGCGGCGGCACACCGGTTCGACCCGTCGGCGCAGGTCGTGCTGTGCGCGGGTGCCCCGGACACGAAGGAGATCGCGGCCGAGACCGAGCGGGCGGTGGCGGAGCTGTCCGCCTCGCGCGACGGCGTCGTGTGGATCCAGCGGATGCTCGCCACCGCCGAGGTCCGCCAGCTGCTGTCGGCGGCGACGGTGTTCGTGTGCCCCTCGGTCTACGAGCCGCTGGGCATCGTGAACCTGGAGGCGATGGCCTGCGGTACGGCCGTGGTCGCCTCCGACGTCGGCGGGATCCCGGAGGTCGTCGACGACGGCGTGACCGGCCTCCTCGCGCACTACGACCCGGCCGACACCGCCGCGTTCGAGGCGGCACTGGCCGAGGCGGTCAACGCGCTGGTCGCGGACCCGCGACGGGCCGCGACGATGGGTGAGCGGGGCCGGGAGCGTGCGGTCGCCGAGTTCGCCTGGGCCGAGATGGCCCGGCGGACGCTGGAGGTCTACGAGTCGGTGTCCTGAGGCCCGTCACCGGGCCCCGGGTACGACGACGGCGGGACCGGTTCCCCGGTCCCGCCGCGTCGTGTCCGTTCCGTCGGCCGTCAGCCGACGGTCGACTTCAGCGCCTCACTGAGGTCGGTGGCCTCGTCCGGGGTCATCTCGACGACGAGACGCCCGCCACCCTCGAGCGGGACGCGCATCACGATGCCCCGGCCCTCCTTGGTGACTTCCATGGGCCCGTCGCCGGTGCGGGGCTTCATCGCGGCCATTCGTCCGTCCTCCGTCAACATCCACAACTGTCGTTCCCCGGTGCGCGCTCGGGGCACGCGCCGACCGTGGGACCACATTGTCCCCCATCACCGGCGCCGAGGTGCAACCGAGGCGATCACGGCTCGGCAGCGATACCCGCGGCGTTCACGCAGCGCAACGGCCCGGCGACGCTACGGCGATCCCGGTGCGGTCCCCCGCGGGCCCTCCGGGGCGGCCCCGGCACGCCAGCAGTACGCGACGTGGTCGTCGACCAGACCGGTCGCCTGCATGAGTGCGTAGCAGGTGGTGGGACCGACGAACCGGAAGCCGCGCTTCTTGAGCGCCTTCGACAGCGCCGTCGACGCGGGTGTGGAGCCGGGGACGTCGGACAGCCGTGCCGGGCGCGGGTGGTCGGCCGGGTCGGGTGCGTAGGAGGCGAGGAACGCGCCGAGGTCGTCGCCGGCGTCGAGGAGGTCGAGCACGGCGCGGGCGTTGGAGATCGTGCCCTCGATCTTCATCCGGTTGCGCACGATCCGGGCGTCGCCGAGGAGGCGGGCCACGTCGTCGTCGCCGAAGCGGGCGACCGTGTCCGGGTCGAAGCCGGCGAAGACCTCGCGGAACGCCGGGCGCTTGCGCAGTACGACGATCCAGGACAGCCCGGACTGGAACGCCTCCAGGCTCATGCGCTCGAACCAGGCCGCGGTGCCGTGGACGGGGCGGCCCCACTCGTCGTCGTGGTAGGCGACGTAGTCCGGTGCCGAGAGCGCCCAGTCGCAGCGGGGGCGGTCGTCGTGGGCCGAGGGGCCGGGCGATGTCACCGGCCGGCCCGGTAGCGGTCCTCGGTCCGCTCGGCCATCCCGCGCAGCGAGTGCGCGACCCCGGCCCGGAACGCGGGGCGCACCAGCGGCCAGCCGAACCGGCCGAGCGCGCCGAGCGGCAGGTCGAGCAGCTCGGTCCACAGGAACCGCGACCGCGCCGGGCCCAGCTCCACGACGACGAACACGCCGTCGCCGCGGATCACGGTGCCGGTGTGGGTGACGACGATCCGCCGCTCCCCCGTCGCACCGGCGGGCGGCTCGGTCCACTCGGTGACCCGCATTGTGTCGGCGACGCCGAGCGGCCCGACCCCGGTGACCGCGCGCAGCTCGGTGCCGACCGAGCGGCCGTCGCCCGCGGTGATCTCGACGGTCGTGCCGAGCATCCAGTCCGACTGGCCCTCGAGGTCGGAGACGACCTCCCACAGGACGTCGGCGGGCACGTTGACGTCGACCGGGACCGTCAGCTCCACCCGGCCGCCACCGGCCGGCCGCACGCCCGGGGTGCGGTCGCCGACCCCGCCGTCGCGGCCGTCCCCGCTCCTGCCTGCGGTACCGCCGTCACCACTGCCGTCGTTGCTCGTCACCCGGGTCCTCCTCGGCGCGCATCCGCGCGATCGTCGCCTCCAACCGGGCCACCCGGTCGGCCAGCTCGTGCCGGTCGGTCCGGACCCGGTCCAGCTCGCCGGCCAGCCGGTCGAGTGCCCAGTCCACCTCAGCCATCCGGTATCCGCGCAGCACCTGCTGGAAACGCAGGTCACGGACGTCGGTTCCGGAGACCTCGCGGGCGGGCAGCCGGGTGGGTGTCGCGTCCGGGGCGAGCGGGGCGAGCTCCTCCCCGCGGCCGAAGACCGCGGCCGCCAACACGAACACCAGCGCGGCGACGCCGGCCAGGACGATCACGTACGCGAGGGCGGTCCCCATGCCGCCATCTCATCACGCCGGTCCGACGACGGGTCTCACCCCACGCGGGCGGCGGGTGCGACCACCGGCTCGGCGGACCCCCCGTCGCGCACCCGGCCTGGTGGGGGCCGGTCCACCTGGCGCAACGGACGGGTCTCGGTGCGCCATCCCGTCTCCGTACCGTGGCCGGTGCGCACGTGGCCGGGGAGGGCGTCGTCGGGGAGGAACGCGGTGAGTCCGGCGCCGGAGTCCTCGACCCCGCAGCGGGCCAGGGCCGTGGCGAGGACCTCGCGGGAGGTGCGGCCGAGCTCGTGCAGCGGGCGGTTGCGGTGCCGGCGCACGCCGAGGTCGGCCTGCGCGATGGCCGCGGTCCCGCCGACGACGGTGTCGGCGTCGGTGTCGAGCAGCAGGCCGATGTCGACGCCGTAGCCGGTCGCGAACGGGAGCCGGTCGAGCAGCTCGCGGGTGGCGGCGTACTCGCCCCCGATGGGCTGGCGGACGTGCCGCAGCCCGGGGCGGAGCGCGGCGAGCAGGGGGCGGGCGAGCAGCTCGGTGACGCGGCCGCCCTCGTGCCCGCTCGCCTCGTCGGGGCCGCAGGCACCACCGGGGCCGCCGGGGCCGGTGAGCGGACGCCGGTGGTAGCCCTTGACCAGCGCGGTCCCGGGCCGGGTGAGCAGCGGCGCGAGGAGCCGTTCGACGAGCTCGGGGTGCGGGTCGACGAGGTCGGCGTCGACGAAGCAGACCAGGTCGGCCGGGCGCGGCCCGTTCCCCAGGGCGACGACGGCGCGCCACATCGCCTCGCCCTTGCCCGGCAGCACGTGGACGCCGGGCACCGCCCGCTCGCGGCCGAGCACCCGTGCCCCGGCCGCCGCGGCGTACTCCGCGGTGCGGTCGGTGCTCCCGGAGTCGAGGACGACGAGGTCGTCGACCAGCGGGGACGGGCCCTCGCACAGCCGGGTCAGCCCGGCGACGAGCGCACCGACCGTCGCCTCCTCGTCCAGGGCGGGCAGGACGACGGCGATGCGACGGCCGTCCTTGCGGGCGGCGAGCCGGGCGGAGAGGGTCACGGGCTCAGGTGAGCGGACGGGCGCACTCGTCGAGCGCCGCGTCGGCCAGCCCGGCGGGGTCGGCCGGAGCGGAGTCGCCGCCGCGGACCTGCCGCAGCCGCTCGATCGGGGCCCGTGAGGCGAACCCGCGGTCGGCGAGGCCGGCGACCCAGTCGACGAGGCCGTCCCAGTGGCCGTCGGGGTCGAGCAGCACGACCGGCTTGCCGTGCAGGCCGAGCGACCCGGCGGTCCAGACCTCGAAGAGCTCCTCACAGGTCCCGATGCCGCCGGGCAGCGCGAGGAACGCGTCGGCACGATCCTCCATCTGCTGCTTGCGCTCGCGCATGCTCTCGACGACGAGCAGCTCGTCGCTGTCGTGGTCGGCCCACTCGCGCTCGACCATGGACCGCGGGATGACCCCGACGGTGCGGCCGCCTGCCTCCCGGGCGCCGGCCGCGACCGCACCCATCATCGACTTGCGGCCCCCGCCGGACACGAGCGTCCAGCCGCGGGCGGCGACGGCACGGCCGACCTCCCGGGCGAGGTCGAGGTAGTGCGGGGCGACGCCGTCGGAGCTGGCGCAGTAGACGCAGACGGCGAACCCGGGCTCCGGACCGGCCATCAGTGCGTCTCCTCCCAGGCGTGGTAGGCCTCGTTGACCACGTCGACGGCGTCGTCGATGTCGTCGGTGACGTGCAGCAGGTCGAGGTCCTTCTCGCTGATCTTGCCGTCGGTGAGGACGGTCTTGGCGATCCAGTCGTAGAGGCCGCCCCAGTAGTCGCTGCCGAGCAGGACGACCGGGAACTTCGTGACCTTCTTGGTCTGCACGAGGACGAGCGCCTCGAACAGCTCGTCGAGCGTGCCGAACCCGCCGGGCAGGCAGACGAACGCCTGCGAGTACTTCACGAACATCGTCTTGCGGGCGAAGAAGTAGCGGAAGTTGATCCCGAGGTCGACCCACGGGTTCAGGCCCTGCTCGAACGGCAGCTCGATGCCGAGCCCGACCGAGAGCCCGCCCGCCTCGGAGGCACCGCGGTTCGCGGCCTCCATCGCGCCCGGGCCGCCCCCGGTGATGACGGCGAACCCGGCTCCGGCGAGCCGCGCCCCGAGCTCGCGGCCCAGCTCGTACTCCGGGGAGCCGGCCTGCGTGCGGGCCGAGCCGAACACGGTCGCCGCGCGCGGGAGTTCGGCGAGCATCCCGAACCCCTCGACGAACTCGGCCTGGATCCGGAGCACCCGCCACGGGTCGGTGTGCACCCAGTCGGCCGGGCCCCGGGAGTCGAGCAGCCGCTGGTCGGTGGTGGTCGGCTCGATGCTGCGTTCGCCGCGCAGCACCACCGGGCCACGCTGCTTCTCGGGCTGCTTCTCGTGCAGCGTCCGGGGATCGGCGTTCTCGTCGGCCATGGCGATCACGGTATTCGGGCGGCGACGACCCGCCCCCGCCGGTGGGGTCGTCGGCGCTGTCGTCGGCGCTGTCGTCGGCGCGGGCCCGGCCGGCCGGCTCCGGTCAGGCGGGGTGGCCCGCGAGGTAGCGGCGCAGCACCTCGGTGCAGGCGGTGATCGCGTCCTCGGCGACGTGCTCTTCGCGGGTGTGGGCGAGGTTCGGGTCGCCGGGCCCGTAGTTCACCGCCGGGATGCCCAGCGCGGCGAAGCGGGAGACGTCGGTCCAGCCGTACTTCGCCCGCGGCACGGCCCCGGTCGCGGCGACGAACTCCGCGGCCGCCGTCGCGGACAGGCCCGGCAGCGCACCCGGCGAGAGGTCGGTGACGACGAGCGGGAACCCGTCGAACACCTCTCGGACGTGCTCGACGGCCTGCTCGGCGGACCGGTCCGGGGCGAACCGGAAGTTCACGGTGACGACGCACTCGTCCGGGACGACGTTGCCCGCGACCCCGCCGCCGATCCGCACGGCCTGCAGACCCTCGCGGTACTCGCAGCCGTCGATGTCCACCCACCGCGGCCGGTACGCCGCCAGCCGCGAGAGGATCTCCCCGGCCCGGTGGATCGCGTTGTCCCCCAGCCACGACCGCGCCGAGTGCGAGCGTCGTCCCGCGGTCCGCAGCTCGACGCGGAGGGTGCCCTGGCAGCCGGCCTCGAGGGTGCCGTCGGTGGGCTCGCCGAGGATCGCGAGGTCGGCGTCGAGCCAGTCCCGGTGCTCGCGCTCGATGCGGCCGAGCCCGTTGCGCTCCGCCTCGATCTCCTCGCAGTCGTAGAACACCAGGGTGAGGTCGTGCCTCGGCTCGGGCAGCGTGGCCGCGAGATGCGCGAAGACGGCATCGCCGGACTTCATGTCCGAGGTGCCGCAGCCGTGCACGATCCCGTCGGCGCGGCGCGACGGCACGTTGTCCGCGATCGGCACGGTGTCGATGTGCCCGGCCAGCAGCACGCGGTGCGGACGCCCCAGATCGGTGCGCGCGAGCACCGCGTCACCGGACCGCAGCACCTCCAGGTGCGGTGCCTGGGTCCGCAGCGCGGCCTCGAGCGCGTCGGCGAGGCGCCGCTCGTCCCCGGACACACTGGCGATGTCGACCATCGCGGCGGTCAGGGTCACCGGGTCGGACGTGAGGTCCAGCGCGGGCAGCGTCGTCGTCACCGGCCCGACGCTACCGACCCGCCCGGGCGCCCCTCCTCCGCGACCCGGCCGCGCGGGCACTCCGGACCGACCGCCGCGGCGCCGGATCGACGCCCCCGGCCCGTGCCGCGTCGCCGGGGGGGCTCCCTGGTCGTGGCTTTGCTCTGCTCACCAATACGCAGCACGGGCCCACGGGCGCCTCTCGCGCCCCTCCCGTCGCCCCCGGATCGGGGCAGGGTCGGGGCGTGAACGGTCTCCGTTCGCCTTCTGGGGGCGCCCCCGGACCTGCCCGCTGCGTATCGGTGAGCAGAGCAAAGCGACGCACGGACGGCCACCTCCGGGCGACCGATCCGGCCGCGGCCCGCCGTGTCGATCATCGCCGGCACCGGCGACGGCCGGGTTGTCCACAAGTGCGCGAGTTGTCCACAGGTTCGCAGGTCACCGGTGCGTTCCGGGCTCGCGGACGCAGGCTCGGTGCATGGACATCATCGAGGGCGACCGGTTGCCCGCGGAGCCGCCGCCGGCACCGGTCGACGTCGTCGTCCCGGATCTGTCCGGCCTGGTCCGGCGGGTGCGGCGGAGCGCGGACCTGTCGCAGCGGGAGCTCGCGGAGCGGACGGGGCTGGCGCCGTCGACGATCGCCCGGATCGAGAGCCGGTCGCTCGCGCCGGCGCTGGACACGCTGGCCGCGATCCTGTCGGTCGCGGGGCTGCGGCTGGTCGTCGTCGACGCGGAGAACCGGCGGGTGCCACCGATGGAGGACCCGCCGGGTGACCTGCGGGACGGGGCGGGGCGCAGGTTCCCGTCACATCTGGACGTGATCCTCGACCCGCTGCCCGGCGAGTGGTGGGGCGACCGGTACGGCTGCGCCCGACCGCCGGAGACGTTCCACCGGGATCGGCCGCTGCGCGACGCGATGCGGCGGCGCAGCGTGTGGGAGGTGCGGGTCGCGCAGTTCCGCACGGTGCCGCCACCGCCGACCATCGAGCACTGGATGATGATGCAGGCCCGGTGCCGGGCGTGCGGGCGGCTGCCCGACCCGCCACCGCCGCCGTTCGCGCCGACCGCGGTGCTCCGCTATCTGCAGGCCGCGGCCCTGCTGCTCTCGGCACGGGCAGCCGATCATGAGGACGTGTCCCGGCGCACCCACCGCGGCGTGCCGTGGGCGACGGCGGGCCGGTAGGTTCGGGGCCCGTGAGCACCGAGTACCGCCGCGAAGGCGCTTCCGGAACCGGCCTGGCCACGGTCACGACCGACGGCACCGTCCTCGACGTCTGGTACCCGGCGCCGGTGCTGGCCGGGGGCTCGTCCGACGACGCCGTCGACCTGGCGCACCTCGTCGGGACCGACGAGCTGCGTGGAGTCCGCACCGAGATCGTGCGCACCGAGATCGCCTCGCTGGCCGACGCGCCCGCCGATGCCGCCGACGTCTACCTGCGGCTGCACCTGCTCAGCCACCGCCTCGTCCAGCCACACCAGGTGAACCTCGAGGGCCAGTTCGGGCTGCTCACCAACGTCGTCTGGACCAACCACGGCCCGTGCCCGGTGCCCGGGTTCGAGCTCACCCGGGCGAGGCTGCGCGGCCGCGGCCCGGTGATCGTCACCCATGTCGACAAGTTCCCGCGGATGGTCGACTACGTGATCCCCGCCGGCGTCCGCATCGGTGACGCCGACCGCGTCCGGCTCGGCGCACACCTCGCCGAGGGCACGACCGTCATGCACGAGGGCTTCGTCAACTTCAACGCCGGCACTCTCGGCGCGTCGATGGTCGAGGGCCGGATCTCCGCCGGTGTCGTCGTCGGGGACGGCTCGGACGTCGGCGGCGGTGCCTCGATCATGGGGACGCTGTCCGGTGGCGGCAAGGAGGTCATCTCGATCGGCCGCCGCTGTCTGCTCGGCGCGAACGCGGGCCTGGGCATCTCCCTCGGCGACGACTGCGTGGTCGAGGCCGGTCTCTACCTCACGGCGGGCACCAAGGTCACGCTGCCCGACGGCAGCACCACCGCGGCGCGCGAGCTGTCCGGTCAGAACGGGCTGCTGCTGCGCCGCAACTCGGTGTCCGGCGCGGTCGAGGCGCTGGCCCGTACCGGCGACGGCATCGCCCTCAACGCAGCGCTGCACGCCAACTGACGGCCCGGCAGCGGTTCGCGGCGGAACGACCCACAGAAGCAGGACGGCAGGGACATGGTGGGTATGGACGGGGCTGCACAGCCTCCGGGGAACCTCTACGGCGCCGCGGACCTCGGTGAGCCGCTGACCGCGGGACCGCAGGACCCGCCGGTGGCGCACGTCCGCGCGCTGCTGGACAAGCGGCTGCGCGCGATGCTGCGGCACGAGCCCGGTGTGCGCGACGGATCCGAGATCGAGGACCTGCACCAGATGCGGGTCTCCGTGCGGCGGATGCGGGCGGCGCTCAAGGCTGCCCACCCCCTGCTCGAGCACACCTGGGCGGACCTGCTGCGCGCCGAGCTCGGCCGGCTCGGCCGGGCGCTCGGCCCGGTGCGCGACCTCGACGTGATGATCGCCCGCCTCCGCGGTGAGGTGGCCACGCTGCCGTCGGCCGAACTGGCCGCCGGTGAGCGACTGATCGCGGTGCTGGAGGCCGAGCGGGTCGGTGCGCGGGCCGAGATGCTCGACGAGCTCGACTCCGACCGGCACGCGGCACTGCGTCGCTCGCTGGTCGAGGCCGTCTCCGCTCCGCTGCCGGAGCCGCCGGACGAGGTCGCCCGCCCCGAACTGATCGAGCTCGTCCGGGCCGAGACCCGCAAGCTCGTCAAGGCGGTGCGCCGGGCCGGGCCGAACCCGCCGGACATGACCCTGCACGACCTGCGGATCCGCACCAAGCGGCTGCGCTACACCGGTGAACTCGTCGAACCGGCGATGCGCGACGCGGACGGGTCCCGCACCGACGACGCCCGTCAGGTCCGCCGGATGTTGAAGGCCGCCGCCGGACTGCAGGAGGTCCTGGGGGACCACCAGGACGCCTGCGTCGCCGAGCACCGCATCCGCGCCCTGCTCGACGAGCTGGGCCCCGGCCCCGACGCCCACGAGGTCTTCGTCGGCGGCCGGTTGGTCGAGCGGGAGCGGGCCCGTGCCGAGGCGCTGCGCGAGCAGTGGTGGGCCGCGTGGGAACGTCTGGCCGAGCAGGCCGAGGCGCTCTGAGACGGCGCCCGCTCAGCGCGGACGGTCCCCGATCCTGACCACCGCGCCGCCCTGCAGCGCGGCGCCGATCAGAAGCAACGCGATCGCGGCCGGGAACCCGGCGGAGTCGATGACCAGGCCCATCACCAGCGGTCCCACCCCGGCGGAGAGGTAGCCGATACCGAGGCCGAAGCCGCTGACGGCGGCGCTGCGGGCAGGGGTCGGCGTCCGCCAGGCGATCACGGTCAGTCCCAGCGGGAACCCGGCGCCGACCCCGATCCCGATCAGGATCGCCCACAGCCACGGCAGTGGCGTCCCTTGCGCGGGGGCGAGCAGCACCCCCAGCGTCCCGGCGGCCGAGCTGAGTACGGACAGCGCCGCCCAGAACCGCCACCGGCGTCGTCGCTCGGCCGCGGCCGGGAACAGCAGCGCCGACGGGATCTGAGCAATGCTCCACACGGCGAGGAGGAGCCCGGCCCCCTGGGGCGACCAGCCCTGCGACTCGTAGAACGGCGACAGCCAGGTCAGCCAGCCGTAGAAGATCGTCGACGTCCCGGCCAGGTAGCAGGCGACACGGCGGGCGAACGGGTCGTGCCGGACCCGGACCTCCTCGGCGAGCGAGGGGCCGTCGCCGGTCGCCTCCGGTGCGCCCACGGGCTCCCGCCGGGCGAGACCGATCCGGCTCGCGACCGGGATCCACACCGCGACGGCGAGCACCGCGGGCACCGCCCACACCGCGAGCGACCACGACCAGCCGCCGAGCGCGACGGCCAGCGGCACGGCGACCGCGGACGCGACCGTCGCACCGATCATCATCGAGACGACATAGGCACCGGTCACCGCACCCGCACGCTCGGCCAGATGCTCCTTGACGACCCCGGTGAGCAGCACCCCGGACACCCCGATGCCGAGCCCGACCAGCACCGAGCCACCGACCAGCGCGGGCAGCGCCATCACCGACCGCAGCAGACTGCCCACCGCGATCGTCGCCACGGCGACGCCGAGCAGCCGCTCACGGCCGACCCGGACGGCGACGGCGGCGGCGCCGAACGAGCCCACCGACATCATCAACACCGCGCCGGCCTGCACCAGACCGGCCGCGCCCGCCCCGATCCCGAGGTCGGCCCGCGCGGTCTCCAGCAGCGGCGGGTACCCGGCGAGCCCGGCCCGCAGGTTGACCGCGAGCGCCAGCACCCCGAGCAGGACCAGGGCGGGCCGGACGACCGGCCGGGACCGGGCCACGGGGGCGCCAGGCCCGGCGCCACCGGGCGCACCCGGACCGCCGGGACGCGGTGCCTGCATTCGACGGCTCCTTCGCCTGCCGGGTCCGCCGGATCGCTGCACCGGCGTCGTCGCTACCGGGCCGATCCTCTCCCGGGTCCTTGCCTATCGCAACGACAGCCGGGGTCAGGCCGCGCCGAGACGCTCGACCGCGGCGTCGATCCGCTCGTCCGGCGCGGTCAGCCCGACCCGGACGTGCTGGGCACCGGCGGGTCCGTAGAACTCACCGGGTGCGACGAGGATCCCCAGGCCGGCGAGCCGGTCCACGGTCTCGCGGCACGGCTCGTCCGCGCTCGCCCACAGGTAGAGCCCGGCCTGCGAGTGCTCGACCGTCAGCCCGGCCTTCTCCAGCCCGGCCCGCAGGCGGGTGCGACGGGCGTCGTAGCGGGCGGCCTGCTCGGCGACGTGCGCGTCGTCGGAGACGGCCGCCTCCAGCGCGGCCTGCACCGGACGCGGCACGATCATGCCCGCGTGCTTGCGCACCTCGAGCAGCCCCGACACCAGCGCCGGGTCCCCCGCGACGAACCCGGCGCGGTACCCGGCGAGGTTCGACACCTTCGACAGCGAGTGGACGGCCAGCAGCCCGGTGGTGTCGCCGTCGCAGACGTCGGGGTGCAGCACCGACCGCGGGGCCGGGTCGGCGTCGCCGGGCAGTCCGAGGTAGCACTCGTCGGAGGCGACGACCGCGCCCCGCTCCCGTGCCCAGGTCACTACCTTGCGCAGGTGCTCGACCGGCAGGACCCGGCCGGTGGGGTTCGACGGCGAGTTCAGCCACACCAGCCGGACCCGGGCCGGACCCGCGGCGGTGAGGCCGTCGGAACGGACGTGCCCGGCCCCCGCCAGCCGCGCCCCGACCTCGTAGGTCGGGTACGCGAGCTCCGGGATGACGACGGTGTCGCCCGCGCCGAGGCCCAGCAGCGTCGGCAGCCACGCGACCAGCTCCTTGGAGCCGATCGTGGGCACCACCGCGGCCGGGTCGACCCCGGACACGCCGAAGCGCCGCTGCAGCGAGGCGACGACCGCCTCGCGCAGCGACGCCGGGCCGTGGGTCGTCGGGTAGCCGGGCTCGGCGGCGGCCGGCCCGGCCACCGCGTCGCGCAGCACCCCGGGGACCGGGTCCACCGGGGTGCCGACCGACAGGTCGACGATGCCGTCCGGGTGCGCCGCCGCGCGCTCACGCGCACCGGTCAGCGAGTCCCAGGGGAAGTCGGGGAGGTCGAGCCTGCTCACTCGTCGTGTTCCTGCGGGGGCAGGCTCTTCGCCGGCTCCACGTCACGGTCGACCTTGCCGAGCTTCGAGGCGCCGCCGGGCGAGCCCAGCTCGTCGAAGAAGTCCACATTGGCCTTGGTGTAGGCGGCCCACTGGTCGGGGACGTCGTCCTCGTAGTAGATGGCCTCGACGGGGCAGACCGGCTCGCAGGCCCCGCAGTCGACGCACTCGTCGGGGTGGATGTAGAGCATCCGTCCACCCTCGTAGATGCAGTCCACCGGGCATTCCTCGATACACGCCTTGTCGAGCAGGTCGACGCAGGGTTCGGCGATCACGTAGGTCACTTCGGTGGTCCTCCACTCGGAGCAGCGGGCACCCGGAGATCATGTGGTGGCGGGGCGCCCGGTCAAACTGGGACGCCCGCAGGTTAACCCGCGCCCCCCGGC
Organism: Pseudonocardia sp. 2-7; assembly: GCF_056341085.1. Lineage (NCBI taxonomy): Bacteria > Bacillati > Actinomycetota > Actinomycetes > Pseudonocardiales > Pseudonocardiaceae > Pseudonocardia > Pseudonocardia sp. 2-7. The sequence goes on along the minus strand of NZ_CP094507.1, from coordinate 940,004 downwards.
GGGGCAGGAGTGAGGTGGTCGGCTTCATGCTCGACGAGCTGGCAGGACGGCGGGTGGCCCTGCGCCACCGCATCGCGCCGGAGGGCGCACCGGGCCCCGGACTGACCGACGCGGTCGGTGAGCTGGAGCCCGACGGGCCCGACGCCGTCGTCGTGCACACCCGGTCGGGCCCGGTCCGGGTTCGGCGCGACGCCGTCGTCGCCGTCCGCGAGGTGCCGCCCGCCCCGGCCCGGCGGGCGTCCCGGGCGGCGGTGGACCGGCTGGAACGCGTACGGGCGGCGGCCTGGCCGGCGCCGGTCGCCGAAGAGCTGGGCGGCTGGCTGCTGCGCGCGGCCGGCGGCTGGACACGGCGGGCGAACTCCGCGCTCGCGCTCGGCGACCCGGGGATGCCGGTCGAACGAGCCCTGGAACGCGTGCGGGAGTTCGCCGGGCGGCACGACATCGCCCCGACGGTGCAGGCCCCGGTGGACGCGCCCTGGTCGAACCGGGTGGCCGAGGCGGGCTGGGTGCGGGCCGAGGACCCCGGGACCTGCACCGTGCTCGTCACCCGCGCCGCGTCCGACGGCCCGGCGCCGCAGTGGCCAGCGACGCCCGGACCGGACTGGTGGGCCGCGCAGGGCGAGCCGGAACCCGGGCCCGGCGCGCCCGCGTGGGCGGTGCTGACCGGGGTGCTGCGTCCCGGTGAGCAGAGCAAGGCGACGGGCACGGACCCCGTCGAGGTCGGGTTCGGCACCCTCACCGACGCCGGCGGGACGCCGGTCGCGTCGGTGCGCGCCGCCGTCGTCGACTCCCACGTCTACGTGTCACGGCTGTGGGTCGTCCCGGCCGCGCGGCGCGGCGGTCTCGCGGCCCGGCTCACCGGGCAGGCGCTGTCCTGGGGCGCGGCGCACGGGGCGCGGCACGGGATGCTCGACGTCGCCGACGACAACACCGCCGCGCTCGCCCTCTACCGCGCCACCGGCTGGACCGACCACCACCGCTACCACTACCTGGTCCCCCCGGATCCGGCCTGACCGGAGAGTCAGGGGCTCAGGCGAACCCGCGGCGGAGCAGCCAGGCGCGGGCCTGCTTGGCGGCGCGCTTGAGCCCCGACCACTCCCCCAGGTATTTCCCGACGACGCCGACGACCGGCAGCAGCCCGAGCCACTGGTGGTAGAAGCGGCCGTGCGGACGCTTGCCGAGCTCGTCCTCGACGCCCCACAGGGCCCGCCCGAGACGCCACACGGCGCTGCCGACGCGCTTGAGCGTGGCCCGCTTGCCGTCGCCGGCGAGATCACCGGTGAGCTCCTCGGCGCGGGCGTCGGCATCGGCGTCCTCGGCCGCGGTGAGCTCCCGGGCGGCGAGGTCGAGCTCGCGCTGGAACAGCACCGACGCCAGCAGCTCGACGAGCCGGTCCTCCGAGCGGACGCCGTGCTCGCCCGCGATCGCGACGAGCAGCAGTCCCTCGCCCGCCGCGCCGACGGCGTCGGACACCGGCAGGGTGCGGGCCAGTGCCCCGCCCAGACCCGGGATCGCGGCGATCAGCGTGGTGAACCGGCCGACCCGGTAGACCCACCAGTCGGTGCGGGCGGGGACGTCCATCGCCGCCCAGGCCGAGGTGCCGGGGACCTTCACCGACGCCAGCGCGTCGAGGATCTTGTCGGCGAGCGAGCGTTCCTCGTCGGTCGCGTCCTCCGGACGGTCCGAGCCGGGCGTCACCCGGGCCCGCAGGCCGAACGGGTCGGACTCGCGCAGCCCGTCGAGCACCGGCCGGGTGGCCCGCACGAACGGGCGCAGGACCTGCACCAGGTCGTCGTCGGAGATCGTCATCGGGTCACCCTCCGGTCGTTGCGGCCGTCCGCCAGCCGGTCGAGCGCCCTGCGGAACGACACGACGCCGGTCACGGCGCCGGCGACGAGCAGCAGCAGCGACTCCCAGTTCACCGGGAGCAGGAGGTCCCCGCCCGGGCCGAAGAAGCCGAGCACGAGCACCGCCGCGAACCACACGACCAGCGGGGCGGCCGCGCCCGCCGGGGTCGGGAGGATCTCGGTGGCCGTGGTGTGGATCAGCCACGGCAGCGAGACGACCACGATCACCGTGCCCAGCGGCACCGGGACCGGCCCGATGTAGAGCATCTGGAACATCAGCTCGAAGGCCACCAGCAGCAGCGAGACCACCAGCAGCACCAGCGCGAGCGGGAGCCTCGTCACGTCGCTCACCCGTCGACCCCCTCGAACAGATCCGTCTCCGTCGTGCCGGGCGGCGCGCCGGCGAGCACGTACTCCTCGACCCCCAGCAGCGGCTGGACGATGCCGTTGCTCATCGCGAACGCGACCCAGCCGTCGCCGCCGCGGACGTCGATCTGGGTGGCGTGCGCCCGCATCGCCGCGACCCGCTCGTCGTCATGGGCGTCGACGTCGACCCGGGTGGTGACGGCGGCGGCGTCGTGGCCGGGGTGCTCGTCGGGCTCCGGCCAGCGCAGCCCGGTGCGGTCCGGGTCCCCGCCGAGCGCGGAGAGCAGCTCGGTGAGCCCGTCGTCGAGCAGCGCGCTCGACCGCACCGCGAAGTACAGCTTGGCGACGACGTCCGGGCGCGCCCCCGCCGCGGCGACGACCAGCTCGTGCGCCCGGACGTGGTCGGGATGGCCGTAGCTGCCGTCGGAGGCGTAGGAGACCAGCACCTGCGGGCGGACCTCGTCGATGATCTCCAGCAGCTGGGCGAGCTGGGTGCCGAACGGCTCCGGGGCGGCGAACGCCCGCGGGTGCAGCTCCGGCGGGAGCGCGGCGCGGGTGCCGTGCCCGGCCAGCACCATGCCGGAGTCGCGCCAGCGCCCGGGGCCGCCGAGCCAGCGGTGCCGGGGCCCGCCGAGGGCGGCCAGCGCGCCGTCGAGCTCGCGGATGCGGTAGCCGCCGAGCTGGTCACCGCGGTCCGGGGCGAGCTCGGCCAGCTCCGGACCGATCACCTCGCCCTCCTCACCGAGGGTGCAGGTCACCACGGTGACCTCGCAGTCGGGGTCGGCGGTGTAGCGGGCGATGGTCCCGCCGGTGGTCAGGGTCTCGTCGTCCGGGTGGGCGTGGACGAGCAGGAGGCGACGAGCAGGCACGCCGGGAGCCTACGGGGCGATGATCGACCCCGCCGCGGCGTGGGGGACGACGGGCAGCGGGAACTCCGCCGCCTCCCCCGTCGCCGGGGGGAACGTGATCGTCGCGCCGGTCAGCGGGACGGTCGGGACCGCGGTCCCGGCCAGCCCCGCGGGTTCGACGCCGTCGCGGACCAGCAGGTCGCCCAGGGCCGCGATCATCGCGCCGTTGTCGGTGCACAGCCGGGGTACGGGCACGCGCAGGGTGATCCCGGCGCCCGCGCAGGCGCGCTCCATCTCGGTGCGCAGCACCCGGTTCGCCGCGACCCCGCCGACCATGAGCAGGGTGTCCGCGCCGCGCTCGGCACACGCCCGCAGGGCCTTGCGGACCAGCACGTCGACGACGGCCATCTGGAACGACGCGGCGACGTCCGGGACCGGCACGGCGCGGCCCGCGTCCTGGGCGGCCTCGACGTGCCGGGCCACGGCGGTCTTGAGGCCGGAGAAGGAGAAGCCGAACGCGGCGTCGCGCGGACCGGTCATCGGGCGCGGGAACGCGATCGCGGCCGGGTCGCCGTCGAGTGCGGCCCGCGAGACCGACGGGCCGCCCGGGTAGGGCAGGCCCAGCAGCCGGGCGACCTTGTCGAAGGCCTCCCCCGCCGCGTCGTCGACGGTGTCGCCGAGGTGCTCGACGGGGTCGCGGGCCAGGTCGCCCAGCGCCAGCAGCGAGGTGTGCCCGCCGGAGACGATCAGGCAGACGCAGCGGTCGGGCAGCGGCCCGTGCTCCAGGACGTCGACGGCGGCGTGCCCGGCCAGGTGGTGCACCCCGTAGAGCGGCACCTCCAGCGCCGCCGCGTACGCCTTGGCCGCCGCGACGCCGACGTGCAGCGCGGGCGAGAGCCCCGGCCCCGCGGTGACGGCGACGGCGTCGACGTCGGACAGCGACACCCCGGCCGCCTCGACCGCCGCGCGCACCATCGGCGTCACCGCGCTCACGTGGGCGCGGGCCGCGACCTCCGGGACCACACCGCCGAAACGGGCGTGCTCGTCCGCCGACGACGCCAGCCCCTCGCCCAGCAGCACCCCGTCCCGGACGAGACCGGCACCGGTCTCGTCGCACGACGTCTCGATCCCCAGAACCAGCGACACGCCACCCAGTTTCGCACCGGGTGGCGTGTCGTGGCCGTGGGGTCCTGCTCGGACGGGTCGTGCTCGGTCAGGTCCGCAGGAGCGCGCGCTCCTCGGCGAAGTGACAGGCCACCCGGTGCCCCGGGCCGGACGCGATCTCCAGGACCGGCTTCTCGTCGATGCAGCGCGCCTTGTCGGCGTCGGGCAGCTCCAGGTGCTTCCAGCACCGGGTGCGGAACCGGCAGCCCGACGGCGGGTCGGCCGGGTTGGGCACGTCCCCGGTCAGCACGATCCGCTCCCGCACCCGCTCGACCTCCGGGTCCGGGACGGGCACCGCCGAGATCAGCGCCTGGGTGTAGGGGTGCTGCGGCCGGTCGAACAGGTCGTCGCGGTCGGCGACCTCGACGACGTTGCCCAGGTACATCACCGCGACGCGGTCGGAGATGTGGCGCACCACCGACAGGTCGTGGGCGATGAACAGGTAGGTCAGCCCGAAGTCGCGCTGCAGCTGCTCGAGCAGGTTGAGCACCTGGGCCTGGATGGACACGTCCAGGGCCGAGACGGGCTCGTCGAGCACCACGAACTTCGGGTTGAGCGCGATCGCCCTGGCGATGCCGACGCGCTGGCGCTGCCCGCCGGAGAACTCGTGCGGGTAGCGCTCGGCGTACTCGGCCGAGAGCCCCACGGTCTCGAGCAGCTCCGGGATCGTGGAGTCGGTGAGCTCGCCGCCGAGCAGCTCGTACTTCTCCGACAGGATCGACCGGACCGTCATGCGCGGGTTCAGCGACGCGTACGGGTCCTGGAAGACGATCTGCATGTCCTCCCGGGCCGAGCGCAGCTCGGACTGCCCGAGCGCGGTCACGTCGCGGCCGTTGATGTGCACGCTGCCGGCGGTGGGCTCGTGCAGCCGCAGGATCGCCCGGGCCGCGGTCGACTTGCCGCAGCCGGACTCGCCGACCAGCGACAGCGTCTGCCCCTCGGGGATCTCCAGGTCGATGCCGTCGACGGCCTGCACCACACCGACGGTGCGCTGGAACAGCACGCCGGAGCGGATCGGGAACGACTTGGTCAGTCCCGCGGTGCGCAGCATCGGCTCGTCGGTCGCCGTCTCCGCGACGTGTGCCTCGGACCCCGGCACGACCGGCTCGCGCGGCGTGGCGGCGGCCTCGCCGACCTCGTCGGAGTGCAGGCAGGCGTGCAGGTGACCGGGCCGGTCGGTGAGCTGGACCAGTTCCGGGGTCCTCTCCGCGCAGGACGACGTGGCGAACCGGCAGCGCGGGTGGAACGCGCAGCCCGACGGGACGTGCGCGAGGTTCGGCGGCTGCCCGGGGATCGGCTCCAGCTTCTCCGGCCGGGCCTGGTCCATCCGCGCCAGCGACGACAGCAGCCCGTAGGTGTAGGCGTGCCGCGGCTCGGCGAAGATCTCGTCGTTGGTCCCGGTCTCGACGACCCTGCCCGCGTACATGACCATGATCCGGTCGGCGTGCGCCGCGACCAGGCCCAGGTCGTGGGTGATCAGGACGATCGCCGTCTCGCGCTGCTCCTGGAGCTTCTCGAGCAGGTTCATGATCTGGGCCTGCACGGTGACGTCGAGCGCGGTGGTCGGCTCGTCGGCCAGCAGGACCTTCGGGTCGTTCGCGAGCGCCATCGCGATCATCGCGCGCTGGCGCATCCCGCCGGAGAACTCGTGCGGGTACTGCGACGCCCGCGCGGCCGGGTTCGGGATGCCGACCTCCCCGAGCAGGTCGACGGCGCGGCGGCGGGCGGTGACCTTGCCGGCCTGCCGGTCGTGCGCCCGGATCATCTCGGCGATCTGGTCGCCCACCTTGTAGACCGGGTTCAGCGCGGTCAGCGGGTCCTGGAAGATCATCGCGATGTCCTTGCCGCGCAGCTTGCGCTGCTCGGACTCCGACATCGTCAGCAGCGAGCGGCCCTCCAGCAGCACCTCGCCGCTGGGGAACGTCGCCGGCGGGGTCGGGACGAGGCCCATCAGGCTCATCGCCGACACCGACTTGCCGGAGCCGGACTCGCCGACGATCGCCAGGGTCTCGCCCCGGTCGACGTGCCAGCTGACGCCGTCGACGGCCTTGACCACACCGGCGTCGGTGGAGAAGTGCACCCGCAGGTCGCGGACCTCGAGCATGTGCTCGCTTCGGTTCTCGGTCACGGGTCAGTTCCTCCCGCGCAGCTTGGGGTCGAGGGCGTCGCGCAGGCCGTCGGCCACGAACGCGAAGCCCAGCGTGGTGATCGCGATGGCGGCGGACGGGAAGATCCACAGGAAGCTCTTGCCCGGCACCGACAGGTACTGGGAGGCCTGCGAGATCAACCGGCCCCACTCGGGGACGTCCGGCGGGACGCCGACGCCGAGGTAGGACAGGGTCGCCATCGCGACGACGACCACGCCGATCGAGGTGAACGAGTACACGAGCACCGGCGCCACGGCGTTGGGCAGGATGTGCCGGGTCAGGATCCGCCGGGTGCCCGCCCCGATCGAGCGGGCCGCCTCGACGTACTCGGCCTCCCGCAGGGCCAGCACCTGGCCGCGCATCAGCCGGGCGGTCGTCATCCAGCCCAGTGCCACGAGCGCGATGACGACCGGCAGCGTCCCGCCGCCGACCGCGCGGACGATCACCAGTGCGCCCACCAGCGGCGGGAACGCCAGGAAGATGTCGATGATCCGGGCGATGACCGCGTCCCAGGCGCCGCCCTTGAACCCGGCGAGCGCACCGAGCGTGAGCCCGAGGACGAGGGAGAAGAAGACCACGGACAGACCGACGATCATCGCCAGCCGGACGCCGTAGATGATCCCGGAGTACAGGTCGCGGCCGAGGACGTCGGTGCCGAAGAAGTGCGCCGACGACGGCGGCTGCAGGGTGTTGAGCAGGTTCTGCTCGAACGGGTCGTAGGGCGTCGAGAACGGCGAGATGATCGCCATGACGATCTCGAACGCGACGATGACCAGCCCGGCCATCGCGAGCTTGTTGCGGCGGTAGCGCCGCCAGATCTCGGCGAACTGGCCGTTGGACCGCGCGCGACGGGGACCGTCGGGCGCCGGTGTGACGGCCTCGGCGGGGTCGCCGCCCGGCAGTCCGAGCGCGGCGGCCGGATCGGTGGCCGGCGCGCCGGGGGTGGGTGGTGGGTTCATGCGAGGGATCGCCTCACTCAGTCAGCTCAGGCGGATGCGCGGGTCGAGGTAGGCGTAGAGGATGTCGACGAGCATGGAGAGCAGCACGTAGGCCACCACGCTGTAGACGACCACCGCCATGATGACCGGCGCGTTGTTGTTCGTGATCGCGCGGGCCAGCAGGAATCCGGCGCCGTTGTACTGGAACACCGTCTCGGTGACGATCGCGCCGCCGATGTAGGTGCCCAGGGTGAGCCCGACGAACGTGACGACGGGCAGCAGCGACGTCCGCATGGCGTGCCTGCCGATGACCGTCCGCTCGGACAGCCCCTTGGCGCGTGCGGTGCGGATGTAGTCGGCCTGCAGGACCTCCAGCATCGACCCCCGCATCAGCCGGGCGACGAACGCCGACTCGATGATCGCGAGGGTGAACGCGGGCAGGATCACGTCCCAGTACCAGGGCACCTCCTCGAGGAAGCTGCGCGGTACCGGCGGGAACGGCCCGACCCCGGAGACGTTCGCGACCAGGAAGATCGCGACGACGAACACCGGGACACCGATGCCGATGGTGGAGACGACGGTGACGAACACGTCCCAGAACGAGTAGCGGCGCACCGCGGCGATCACGCCGGCCGTCACCCCGAACAGGACGAGGAACAGCAGTGCCACGACGGCGAGCAGGATCGTGTTCGGGACGGTCTCGGCGAGAAGCTGGGAGACCGGGCGCCGCTGGTCGAAGTCGAGACCGAAGTCGCCGGTGACCATGTTGCCGAGGTAGTTCACGAACTGGACCGGCAGCGGCTGGTCGAGACCGAACTTGGCGCGGTTGATCGCGGCGACCTCGGGCGGGACGACCTTCTCCCCGGTGGAGGCGAAGGGGTCGCCGAGCGAGAACGTCGCGATGAAGATCAGGAACGCGGTGACGACGACGACCAGGATCCCCTGGAGCAGCCGCCGAAGGATGAATCTGCCCATGGAAGCACGGACTTTCGTGTGGTGGGAACGCCGCACGACGGCCCGCGTCCCGGGGTCACCGGGACGCGGGCCGCGTCAGCGGGACGTCACTTGAGGGTGATCGCGTCGAACGTCGGGTCCTCGGAGAAGTCCATGTTCACGTTGCCGAACTTCTCGGTGTTGACCAGGCGGGACTGCTGGCGGAACCAGAGCGGGATCAGCGCGAGGTCGTCGCCGATGGCGATCTTCTCGGCCCGCTTGTAGAGGTCGTTGCGGGCCGCCTCGTCCTGGGTCTGCGCGGCCTGCGCGAGCAGCTTGTCGAACTCCGGGTTGGAGTAGCGGCCACGGTTGTCGCCCTGGGCCGGCTCGCTCGGCGAGGCGGCACCGATCGACTGGGTGGCCAGCAGCGGGAACAGGTAGTTGCCCGGGGTCGGGTAGTCCGCGCTCCACGCCGCACGCCAGAGGCCGGAGGCCTCGGGCTGCTGCTCGTTGTCGAGCAGGTCACGGAACGGCACACCGGTGTAGGTGACCTTCAGCCCGAGGTTCTGCTCCAGCTGCTGCTTGACCGCCGCGGTCCACTCCTCGTGACCGGCACCGGTGTTGTACTGCAGCTTCACCTCGGTGCCGGGGGTGAGACCGGCCTGCTGCGCGAGCCGCTTCGCCTCGTCCGGGTTGTAGGTGCACGCGGCGCAGACGCCCGGGGTGTAGGCGTCCGGGAAGTTCGGCGGGATGAGCGCGTCGGCCGGCGAGGTCGAGTTCTGCAGCACACCCTGCACGATCGCGTTGCGGTCGATCGCCATCGAGACGGCCTTGCGGGCGTCCGCGCTGTTCAGCGGCGTGGTGGTGACCGAGACCAGCAGGTAGTTGTTGCCGTTGGTCTTCTTGTTCAGCCACTTGCCCTGAGGCTCGTAGGTCGACTTGGCCTGGTTCAGGACCGGGGTGGGCATGCGCGCCCAGTCGAACTGGCCGTTCTGGAAGCCGTTGTACTCGGCGGTGACGCCGCCGCCCTCACCGGACGGGACGATGGTGATCTCGACGGCGTCGAGGTTCGCCTTGGTCCCCGCGGTGTAGGCGTCGTTGCGGACCAGGCGGATGCCGCGGTCGTGCTGCCACGGGCCGTCCATCTTGAACGGGCCGTTGCCGACCGGCAGGTCGTTGTAGGTCTTGTTGTCCGCCGCGCCCGCGGTCGAGGGGACCGGGCTCAGCGCCGGGTGGTAGGTCCGCAGCTCGAACTCGCAGTCGGGCTTGGACAGCGTGACCTTGAGCTGGTTCGGGTTCGTCGCGTCCACGCCGGACAGCGCGTTGGCGGTCCCGGCCTGGATCTGGTCGTAGCCCTGGACCTCGTCCAGGTGGTACGAGACCTCCGACGCCGAGGCCTTGGCCGCGGTGCGCTCCCAGCCCCGCTTGAACGAGGTGGAGTTCAGCACCTCGCCGTTGGAGAACTTCTGGTCCGGCTTGAGGTCGAACACCCACTGCGTGCAGTTCTGGTTGGGCGTCCACTTCGACGCGACGCCGTCGTAGACGTCGCCGTTGGGCTTGACCCGGATCAGGCCCGTGAACAGGGCACGGTTCACCAGGGTCCCCTCGGACTCCTGGGTGTTGTACGGGTCGATCGCGGTCGGTTCGGTGATCGCCAGCCGGAACGTGCCGCCCGGCTTGCCGGGCACCTCCGACTGGTCAGGGGTCTCCTCGAACCCGGCGGCGGTGTTGCCGCTGCCCCCCGTGTTGCTCTGCTGGCTGCAGCCGGTGAGGACGAGCCCCACGACCGCGGTCAGGGCGATGGCCGAGGCGGCCGCCCTTCTTCCCCTCATCTGCCGTGCCTCTCGAGATGTCGTGGGTGCACGCCGTTGTCGCACCCGTCCGGGACGCGACGGACCGCCGGATGTGTGCCGGGGCCCGTCGGGAGGCACGCTAGGAATCGCGGCCCTCCAGCAGCGAGGTCCGACGCCGATCGTGGCGAAACGGTGACCATTGAACGGCGTAACGGGCTCGCAGCCGAACCGGACAGTAACAACGGGACCGTTGCGTCGCACAGCCCTCGATGCATGCCGAAACACAGTTGGTACTTACGTACCACTCGCCGTCACCGTGCAGCAGCGGAGTGCGTCCGAACGGACGCGTCCGACGGTGTCAGTTCGGGTCGTCGTCGCCGGTCGGGCGCTCGCCCGAGCCCTCCGGCTCGGCCCAGGTCCGGGCGCCCGACATCGGGCCGGTCGCGATCGGGCCGGGCGTGACCCGGGTGGCCGCGTCGGTCTGCGGGTTGCTGACGACCAGACCCTGCGCCTGGTACAGCGGCAGCGCGGGCAGCTGGCGCCACAGCACCCGCTCGGCCTCGGCGACGACGGCCGGGTCCGGGCTCTCGGCGACCAGCAGCTCGTCGAGCAGCGGCTGCAGGGCGGGGAAGCAGGCCACGCCCGGCAGCTCGCCGGGCACCGCGTCCGCGGGGCAGCCGTAGTCGGAGTCCAGTCGCGGCCCGATCGCACCGTAGGCGGCACGGGGTGCGACGAGCACGTCGACGGCGACCGGGGTCCCGGAGTCGGGGGAGCCGGACGTCGTCGGGGCGGCGGTCGTCGTGGTCGGGGCCGCCGGGGGCGTGGTGACCGGTGCGGCGCTGCCGCCGGGGACCGGGCCCGCACCCGGGGCGGGGGTGGTGGTCGGGGTCGGCGTCGTCGGGGCGACGCTCGGGTCGGTCAGCAGGTCCGGTGCCGACGGGGCGACGATCGTGGCGCCGATGCCGCCGGCCTTGAGCTGCTCGGCCACGACGCGGGCGACGTTCACGTCCTCGGTCCGCTCGGCCCCGGCGCCGATGACCACGCCGAGCGGGCGCCCGCCGAGGGTCCACCGGCCGTCCTGACCACGGACGTAGCCCGCCTCGGTGAACGCGGCCGCGGCCGCCGCCGCATCGGGTCGGCCGGGGGCGCCGGCGGGAGCGGTCGGCGCGTAGCCGGGGTCCGACGGGGCGGCGCCGAAGGCGTTCACGGCCACGGCGTCGGGGTTGACGCGCTTGCGGATCGCGTCGCGGTCCAGCAGCGCCGCGATGCCCTCGCGGACCCGGGGGTCGGCCAGCGGGCCGTCGGTGGTGCGGAACTCCAGCTGTTCGACGGCCGGGCGCGGCCCGCGCTGCACCGTCGGCGGCTTGGGGCCCCGGGCCAGGACGTCGAGGGCCTGGGTGATCTCCGGCCGGGCGTCGGGCAGGGCGAGGTCGACTCCCTGGCTCTCCAGCGCCGTCGGCAGGGTGTTCGCCGGGATGCGGCGCAGGATGATCTCGTCGACGACCGCGGCGGTCGCCCAGTACGGGTCGTTGCGGGCGAGCAGGACCTCGCCGCGGAGGCGGTCGACCTGCATCAGCCGGAACGGGCCGCCCGAGGCCGGCACCCCGCCCGCGAACGGGGCGGTCCAGCCGCCCGGCGCGTCCTTGAGCAGGTGCGCGGGCAGCAGGTTGCCGAACAGCTCCCGCCAGTGCGGGTAGGGCTCGCGGAACACGACGTCGACGGCCTTGCCCGCGGCACGCGAGCGCACGTCGGTGATCTCGCGGTAGCCCGCGGCGCCGATCGTGTTGGGCCGGCTGCGCATCTGCTGCCAGAGGTAGACGAAGTCCTCGGCGGCGATCGGGGCGCCGGTGGACCACCCGGCGTCGCGGTTGAGCTCGTAGCTGACGGTGAACGGGCTCTGCGAGGTGACCGTCGCGGACGTGGCGACGGTCGTGTCGAGCTGCGGCACGCCGCGGTCGTCGGGCCGGAACACCGACGGCAGCGTCATCGACGCGATCGCCGTGGTGACCGCCGACTGGTCCGACCGCAGGTGCGGGTTGAACCCGGGCCCGAGGTCGTCGACGCCGACCACCACCCGGGTGGGGGCGGTGACCGGCTCGGTCGGGCGGTTCGTCTCCGGCGGGGGTGCCGGCTGCGGGTCCGCCGCGCAGCCCGTCAGCGCCAGCAGGGCGACCAGCAGGAGCGCCGGGAGTGCCCGGAAGCGTCGACGTGCTCTCACGTCCGCAGTATCCCCACCGGGGCGGGCACGCCCGCCGGACGGGGTCCGGCGGGCGCCACCGCTCTGCTCACCGATACGCAGCAGGGCCGGGTGTCGGTGAGGCTTTGCCCTGCTCACCGATACGCAGCGGGGCCGGGTGTCGGTGAGGCTCTGCTCTGCTCACCGATACGCGGCACTGCAGCGAACGGGCCGTACGGGTCACTTCGTGGCGTTGGCCGCGGCCTTCGCGCGGGACCGGGCACGGGCCCGCAGGTTCGGGTCCAGCTCGATCTTGCGGATCCGGACGTTCTCCGGGGTGATCTCGACGCACTCGTCGGTCGCACAGAACTCCAGCGACTGCTCGAGGCTCAGGATCGTCGGCGGGATCAGCTTGACCAGCACGTCGGAGGTCGACGAGCGGATGTTGGTCAGCTTCTTCTCGCGGGTGATGTTGACCTCGAGATCCTCGTTGCGGGTGTACTCCCCGACGACCATCCCGCCGTAGACCAGCGTGGTCGGCCCGACGAACAGCGTGCCGCGGTCGGCGAGCTGGTCGATCGCGTACGGGGTGACCGGCCCGGAACGGTCCGAGATCAGCGAGCCCTTGTTCCGGGTGCGGATCTCGCCGACCCAGGGGCCGTAGCCGTCGAAGACGTGGCTGGCGATGCCCGCGCCGCGGGTGATCGTCAGGAACTCGGTGCGGAAGCCGATCAGGCCGCGGGACGGGACGCGGAACTCCATCCGGACCCGGCCGTCGCCGTGCACCATGTCGCCCATCTCGCCCTTGCGGGCGGCGAGCAGCTGGGTGACGGCGCCGAGGCTGTCCTCGGGCACGTCCACCGACAGCTGCTCGAACGGCTCGTGCAGCGTGCCGTCGACGGTCTTGGTGACCACCTGCGGCCGGCCGACGGTCAGCTCGAAGCCCTCGCGGCGCATGGTCTCGACCAGGATCGCCAGCGCGAGCTCGCCGCGGCCCTGGACCTCCCAGGCGTCGGGGCGCTCGGTCGGCAGCACGCGGATGGACACGTTGCCGACCAGCTCGGCGTCGAGCCGGCCCTTCACCAGGCGGGCGGTCAGCTTCTTGCCCGGGTGCGGGTCGCGGCCGGCCAGCGGCGAGGTGTTGGTGCCGATCGTCATCGAGATGGCGGGCTCGTCGACGTGGATGCGCGGCAGCGCGACCGGGGACTCCGGGTCGGCGAGGGTGTCGCCGATGGTGACCTCGGCGATGCCCGCGACGGCGACCAGGTCACCGGCGCGCGCCTCGTCGGCGGGGACGCGGGTCAGCGCCTCGGTGCGCAGCAGCTCGGTGATCTTCACCCGGGGCGTGGTCCCGTCCTCGCGGCACCAGGCGACCTGCTGGCCGCGGCGCAGCACGCCGGCGCGGACGCGACACAGCGCGATGCGGCCCAGGAAGCTGGACGCGTCGAGGTTCGTGACGTGCGCCTGCAGCGGGGCGTCGACGTCGTCGGCGGGCGGCGGGACGACGTCGAGCAGGGTCTCGATGAGCGGCTCGAGGTTGTCGGAGTCCGGGAGCTCGCCGTCGGCCGGACGGATCCGCGAGGCCTTGCCGGCGCGGCCGGACGCGTAGACGACCGGGAGGTCGAGCAGGTGGGCGGTGACCGACTCGTCGAGCTCCAGCTCGTCGGCCAGCTCCAGCAGCAGCTCGAGGGACTCGTCGACGACCTCGGCGATCCGGGCGTCGCCGCGGTCGGTCTTGTTGACCACGAGCATGACGGGCAGACCGGCGGTCAGGGTCTTGCGGAGCACGAAGCGGGTCTGCGGCAGCGGGCCCTCGGAGGCGTCGACCAGCAGCACCACGCCGTCGACCATGGACAGGCCGCGCTCGACCTCGCCGCCGAAGTCGGCGTGGCCGGGGGTGTCGACGACGTTGATCGTCGTGCCGTGCCAGTTCACCGCCGTGTGCTTGGCGAGGATCGTGATGCCCTTCTCGCGCTCCAGGTCGTTGGAGTCCATGACCCGGTCGACGAGCTCGGCGCGCTCGGCGAAGGCACCGGACTGGCGGAGCATCGCGTCGACGAGCGTGGTCTTGCCGTGGTCGACGTGCGCGACGATCGCGACGTTGCGCAGCTCGGGTCGACCGGCCCGATCGGGCACGGCGTCGCTCTCGAGCGAGGAACGAGCGTCGAGGGCCGAGGCGGAACGAGGGATGGTCACACCTCAACGGTATCCGCTGCAAGTCCTTCACCCCGCCCCGGGCGCAGGTTAGCCTGACCTCATCATGAGCAAGGTCAAGAAGAAGTGCTGCCGGTCCAAGCCGAAGCGGTGCAAGAGCTGTCCGGTCGTCGCACTGCGGCTGCGCAAGGCGGGTGCGGACGATCTGAGCGGCAAGGCACTCACCCGCGCGATCAAGATCGCGCGCATCTACTGAACGGACGTATGACCCGCTGACCTGCGACGACGTCGCACTGCGGGGTGCGTGCGCACCGCCTGTCCGGCAGGAGGGCGGCAGGCCGGTCGACGTCGTCCGGCAGGTCCGGGTCGTCGTGCGCCCGGACCCCGGACCGGCCTTCATGATCACCCCGTACGCTGCGACGACGCGTCCGCTGCGCGGTGCCGGCATGGCCGGAATCACAGTCGTCCGAGTGGTCCGGTGACACCGTGTGTGGTGGCGTTCGCCGGTCGTTCACCCCGCGGCCCGCCCCGCGGTACCGCCGGGCCCCGCCGGGTGCCCGGTGACCGCCTCGCGGAGGCGGTCCAGGAGCTCGTCGGGGCACCGGAGCTCCGCCGGTTCGACGACGAGCGTCCGCCACCCGTGCCGGCGCAGCACCGCCCGCCGCCACGCGGGGCCGCAGCCGTCGGCGCCGGTCCCGGGGTCGACCGGGTCGTGTACCTCGACCGCCAGCCGGGCCGCGGGGAACGCGAGGTCGAGCAGCACCCCGGCCACGGTGACGTCGGTGCGCCAGGCCCGCACCCCCCTCCGGGCGAGCAGCGCCCGCAGCCCGTGCCGGGCCCGGACGGCGCCCCGGCGCGACGCCTCCGCCAGCATCCGGCCGACCGGACCCGACCCGTGCGCACCGAGGTTGCGGGCGTGCGCCTCGACCAGCTCGGCCGCACCGACGGAGCCCGTGGTGAGCACGTGGTCGAGCAGCGCGTCCCCGGGGACCGACGGATCGGCCGCGGCCTCCAGCACCGCGGCCGCGGGACGGGCGACGACCGCCCCGTCGTGGGTGACGACGTCGCGCGGGTCCAGGTCCCGGCGTCGGACGAGGACCCCCGCCCGCGACCGCGGAGCCCGCCGGCGCGGCACGGTGACCGTGACGACCGCGGGTGCCGACGGGATCAGCCCCCACCACCAGGCCGCGGCGGCCCCGGTCAGCACGGCGTCCTCCCCCGCCCAGAGTGCGGCGGCGCGGACCCGGCACCGTTCGCTCGGCGGGTGGGCGGTGTGCCGGTACACGCGGGGGTGCACGGGGATCCAGCGCCGGGCGGCGAGCCTGCGGTCGACCTGGTCGGTCGACAGGCCGTGGGCCAGCGCCTGCGCCCGGGTGACCAGGCCGTCCTGCGCGGCGACGAGCCGGGCGAGCGGGTCGGTGCCGCGCGACGTGCGGCGGCGGGCCGCCCCGTGCGTGGCGGTCGGGAGGACGGACGGGACGGGGGCGGTGGTGTTCCGGTTCATGCGGCTTGGACGACGCCCGGCCCGGATCGGTTCCACCGATCCGGCGGTGATCGTCGTTCCGGCACCGGGGACCGCGCGTCAGGTCCGCAGCAGGTCCACCAGCTCGGCGACGACGGCCCGGTCGGCGTCGAGCCAGCCCAGCGCCGCCACCTCGTGCGGCCCCACCCAGCGCAGCGCCCGGTGCTCGCGGGCCTCCGGCTCCGGGGAACCGGCCGCCGCCCGGGCGGTGTGGATCCGCAGCACGCGTCGCCCGATCGGCAGGTCGGTGCCCAGCCGCTCCCCGACCACCACCCGGGCGCCCAGCTCCTCGGCGCACTCCCGGACCAGCGCCTGCTGCTCGCTCTCGCCGTCCTCGACGCCACCGCCGGGCAGCTCCCAGCGTCCGGCCAGCTCGGCCGGGTAGGAGCGCTGGGCGACGAGCAGCCTGCCGTCGCGGACGATCGCCGCTCCCACGACCACCCCGGCCCGGCCCAGCTCCGCGACCCGCTCGGCGAGCACGTCACGGCGGGCCCGGAGCAGCCGCGCCCCGTAGTGGCGCAGCACCGGGTCGGAGAGGCGGCCGAGCACACCGAGGGGCGGCTCCCAGGTGAGCTCGTCGTGGACGTGGCTGCCGCCGCCGTCCGCGGGCGTGACCCGGGTCGAGTGCCGCAGCACCGCCGCGGGCCCCGCCGCCAGCTCCGACCACAACCCGTCGGCCCCGGCGCGGGTGATCCGGGTCCGGCAGGCGGGGAACCCGCCGGGCAGCGCGACCCGGATCTCGTCCCCGGCCACGAGCAGCGCCGACGGCGCGGTGAACCGGGCTCCCACCCGCGCGACCGCGCGGGCCGAGGGGGCGGACTCACGCAGCACCCCCGCGACGAGTCGGGGCGGTCCGTCCACATGATGGTCCAGGCTCAGCACCGGCACACCGCTGATCCTCGCAGCCGGACCCGCACCCGGCCGGGCCGACCGATCTCGCCGAAACGGCCCGCTCGCGGCGCCGCACGGTCACGCTGGGTCCCGTGTACCGGACGTCCGCCCCCGCCGACTCCCCCGAGCCGACCGCCGCACCCCGCCCACCGGCCGTGCGCGCGATCGGCCTGTCCCGCGGTTTCGGCGCGGTGCGCGCGGTCGACGGGGTGGACCTCGACGTGCCGATGGGCGCGGTCCTCGGGCTGCTCGGCCCCAACGGCGCGGGCAAGACGACGCTCATGCGGATGCTGCTCGGGCTGCTCGCCCCCACCGACGGCGAGGTCGAGCTGCTCGGACGGCGGCTGCCGTACCGCGCGTCGGAGGTGCTGCCGCACGTCGGAGCCCTGGTCGACGCGCCCGCGCTGCACCCGCACCGCACCGGCCGGCAGAACCTCCTGCGGGCCGCGGCCGCCGAACCGCTGCTGGACTCGGCACGGATCCCGGCCGCCGTCGACGCCGTGCTGCGCCGGGTCGGGCTCGCCGAGGCGGCCGACCGCCGCGCCGGTGAGTACTCCTCGGGGATGCGGCGGCGCCTCGGTCTGGCTGTGCCGCTGCTGACCCGGCGACGTCTGGTCGTGCTCGACGAGCCGACCGACGGGCTGGACCCGGCGGGGACCCGCGAGGTGCGCCGGCTGATCGCGGAGATGAACGCCGCGGGCGCGACGGTGATCGTCAGCTCGCACCTGCTCGGGGAGATCGAGGCGACCTGCAGCCACGTCGCGGTGCTCCGGGCCGGGCGCCTGCTGTGCGCCGGCCCGCTCGACGAGCTCGTCGACTCCGGCCCGTCGGCGCTGGTGGTGACGACGCCGGACGGCGAGCGCGCCGTCGCGGCCCTGCTGGCCCGGGGCATCGACGCCGAGCCGGGAGCCCGGGACCGGGTGTTCGTGCCGGCCGGGCCCGCCGCGCCGGACGTCGTCGCGACGCTGGTGCACGCGGGTGTCGCCGTGCACGGGGTGACCCGGCCCGCCGCCCGGCTGGAGGAGTTCTTCGCCCGGCTCACCGAGGAGCCGTCCCCGGCGGGTGCCGGGTACGGAGCGGGACGGTGAGCGCGGGCGTGCGTCCCGAGCACACCCGGGGCACCGCGGCTCCCCGGCCCGACGACGACTGGGCCGCCGCCCCCCTCCCCCGGACCGGACCGTCCCCCTCGGAGGCACCGGCACCGGCACGGGTGCGGTCCGCGGGCTCGCGCTCCGGCCCCACGGCCGGCCGGGCGGCACGCCGCCCCACCTCGGCGCCCTTCGGCCGGCTGCTCCGCTCGGAGCTGGAGCTGGCCCTGCTGCGTCCGCGCACCGCGGTCGTCCTCGCGGCGGCCGCGCTGGTGCCGCTGCTGGCGACGATCGCGCTCGCCACCGACGCCGGCCGCCTGTCCTTCGCACTCGGGACCCTGACGGTCGCCCTGTCCGAACCCGCGGCGTTCGCGCTCGGGATGCCCGTCGTGCTCGTGGCGGCCGACGCGTTCGCCGCGGAGCGGGCCCGCGGGACCCTCGACGCGTTGCGGCTGTCCCCCGTCGGCCCGGGACGGCTGCTCGGGCTCAAGGCCGCCGCGGTCGCGGTGACCTCGCTGCTCGCCGCGGCGACGACGGTCGTCTCCGCCCTGGTCTGCGGCGGCCTCGCCCTGGGTTCCGGCCCGTTCGGGGCGGGCGCCACCGTGGCCCGGGCCCTGGTGCTCACCGGCTGGGCCGCGGTGCAGCTGTGCGGGCTGGGGATGCTGCTGCTGGCGATGTCGGCGCTGGTCCGGCGCCCCGCCGGGGTGGTCGCGACCGGTCTGGCCGCGCTGACCGTCGCGCCCCTGGCGACCGTGCTGTGGGAGCCGATCGCGCCGGTCCTGCCGTCCGGGCACTGGCACGAGGTCCTGGCCGGGATCCTCGCGGTGCCCGCCGACCCGTCGGCCCTGTGGGCGACCACGGCGCGGGCGGCCGGCTTCGCCGTCGCCGGGGCGGGTGCCGTGGTCTTCGCCCTGACCCGCCGCGACGGCTGAACGCTCCCGGCCGGCCGCCGCTCCACCGGGAGCGGGCTGCTCCACCGGGAGGATTCGGACACCCTCCACCGCGACGGGGTGCGCCGTCTGCGCCACGATGGGGCGATGCCCACCCCGACGCTGACCGACGCCGAGATCGCCGACGCCCTGCAGAAGCTGCCCGGTTGGGACCGCGACGGCGACTCCATCGTCCGCACCGCCACCCTGCCCGACTTCGAGGCCGCGATCGCGGTGGTGGACCGGGTCGCCGAGGACGCCGAGGCCGCCGACCACCACCCGGACATCGACATCCGCTACGCCACGCTGACGTTCCGGCTGTCCACGCACTCCGAGGGCGGGCTGACCGCGAAGGACGTCGACCTCGCCGCGCAGATCTCCGACCGCCTCAGCACCGCGGGCGGCTGAGCCGCCCCGGGCGGCCGCCGCACCGCCGAACGGCCGGACGCGGCTCAGAACCGCCGGTTGGCCAGCACCGGGATCTGCTCGCGCACGGCCGTGGCCGCCGCCGGGTCCACGTCGACCACGAGCAGCCCGGGCTCGGCGCCGAGTGCGTCGACGACCTCGCCGCGCGGGCCGGCGACCAGGCTGTACCCGATCCCGGTCGGCGCCTTGCCGTGCTCGCGGCCGACCGTCGTCGGGTCGGCCTGGTCGCACGCGACGACGAACGAACCGGTGTCCAGCGCACGGGCCCGCACCAGCAGCTCCCACTGCTCGCGCTTGCCCGGTCCCGTGCCCCAGGACGCGGGGACCAGCAGCACGGTGGCGCCGTCGTCGGCGAGGCGCTGGTACAGGCCGGGGAAGCGCACGTCGTAGCAGGTGGACAGGCCGACCGTGACCGGCTCGTCACCGCCCACCCCGACCACGACCGGCTCGGTGCCGGGCTCGACGGTGTCGGACTCGGCGAAGCCGAACGCGTCGAACATGTGGATCTTGTCGTAGTGGGTGTCGACGCCGCCGCCGGTGGCGAGCAGCGTGTTGCGGACCCGGCCGTCCCCGGACGGGGTGAACATCCCCGCGACGACGGTGGTCCCGGCCGCCGCGGCGACCTCGCGGACCCGCGTCGCCCACGGTCCGTCCAGCGGCTGCGCGACCGGGCCGAGCGCGACCCCGAAGCAGCACATGGTGGCCTCGGGGAACAGCACGAGCTGCGCGCCGGCGTCGGCGGCCGCGCGGGTGCGGCGCTCCACCTCGGCGAGGTTCTCCTCGGGATCCGGGGTGGACACGATCTGGGCGAGGGCGATCCGCATGTGCCGGTGGTACCACGCCTGCCGTCGGCGTGGGGTACGGTCGCCACGTGCTGAACGCGTACTACTGGTTTCGCCGGCCGGCCCGGGATGGGCTGGCAGGTGCCGTAGCGCGCTGACCTCCATCCCCTCGAGCCGGCATTCCAGACCGGCTCGGTCGAGGTGATCCGGGGCGGTCCGCCGGGTAAGGACCACCGACTCCGATGAGTGCGAGCACCACCCCCCTGCAGGTCGCCCCGACCGACGACCGCCGCATCGAGCGGATCAGCCCGCTGATCTCGCCCGCACTGCTGCGGCACGACCTGCCCTGCGACCCCCGGGTCGCCGAGACCGTCACCCGCGGCCGCGCCGCGGTCACCGACATCCTCGACGGCGACGACGACCGCCTGCTCGTCGTCGTCGGGCCGTGCTCGGTGCACGACCCGGACGCCGCCCTGGACTACGCCCACCGCCTCGCCGCCCGGGCCGAGGAGCTGTCCGGTGAGCTGTGCGTGGTCATGCGTACCTACTTCGAGAAGCCGCGCACGACCGTCGGCTGGAAGGGCCTGATCAACGACCCGGGCCTGGACGGCACCTTCGACGTGAATCGCGGACTGCGCACCGCGCGCACGCTGCTGCTCGACATCTCCGCGCTCGGGCTGCCGGTCGGCTGCGAGTTCCTCGACCCGATCACCCCGCAGTACATCGCCGACGTGGTCACCTGGGGCTCGATCGGCGCCCGCACCGCGGAGAGCCAGGTGCACCGCCAGCTGGTCAGCGGCCTGTCGATGCCGGTCGGGATCAAGAAC
This sequence comes from Pseudonocardia sp. 2-7, assembly GCF_056341085.1. Taxonomy (NCBI): domain Bacteria; kingdom Bacillati; phylum Actinomycetota; class Actinomycetes; order Pseudonocardiales; family Pseudonocardiaceae; genus Pseudonocardia; species Pseudonocardia sp. 2-7. The sequence goes on along the minus strand of NZ_CP094507.1, from coordinate 919,173 downwards.
GCCACCGACGGCGACATCCGCGCCGCGATCGACGGGATGCGCGCGGCCGCGGCGTCGCACGTGTTCATGGGGGTGAACGCCGACGGGCTCGCCGGCCTGGTCACCACCACCGGCAACCCGGACACCCACGTCATCCTGCGCGGCGGGGCCACCCCCAACTACTCGGCCGCCGACGTCGCCGCGACCGCCGACGGGCTGCGTGCGGCGGGCCTGCCGGAGCGTGTCGTCGTCGACGCCAGCCACGGCAACAGCGGCAAGGACCACGTGCGGCAGGCCGGCGTCGTCGCGGAGCTGGCCGAGCGGATCGCGACCGGCGAGCGGGCCGTCACCGGGCTGATGATGGAGAGCTTCCTGGAGGCGGGACGCCAGGAGCTGGGCCCGGACATGGTCCGCGGCCGCTCGGTGACCGACGCCTGCATGTCCTGGGGCACCACCGACGAGCTGCTGGGCACGCTCGCCGACGCCGTGCGCCGCGGCCGCCGCTGAGCCCCGGCCGCTCACCCCGGGCCGTCCAGCCGGTCGAGGACCCGCCGGCGCAGCAGCTCGTACTGCGCGCGGCAGCGCCGCGGCGGGCCCTCCGGGCGCACGACCACCCGGGGCGGGTGGACCGTCTCCCCCGGGCCGAACTGGTCCCGGGTGAGGTCCACCTCGGCGCCGCCGGGCAGCCGGTTCCACCAGTGGTAGCCCTGCAGCCGGCCGTCGGCCTGCCACACCTCGGCCAGCAGCAGGTCACCGCCGAACAGGTCGTGCAGGACCAGCGCCGTCGCCCCGCACTGGCCCCGCGACGGACGGTCCGGGGTCCAGCCGGTGACGTCCGCGACATCGCAGGTGTCGCGGCCCCAGGAGGCGCGCAGCGCGGCGGCCACCCGGGCCGGGACGGGTGGCGAGGCCGGGGGCGACGGCAGGGCGCTGGTCATGGCTTCGACGCTACGACCGACCCCCGACAGTTCCGCGTCGCCGCAGGTCAGCCGACCGGCGGAGCGAGGTGCCTGGCCATCAGGACGTCGTCGACGGCGACCCCGTCGATCACGAACTCGGCGCGCAGCACGCCCTCCTCGACGAACCCGCAGCGGCGGTACAGCCCGCGGGCCCGGGTGTTCGGGCCGAGGACGCGCAGCGTGACCTTGCGGCCGCCGCTGTCGCGGGCGCGGGCCACCGCGGCGTCGACCAGCGCGCGGCCGGTGTTCCTGGGGTGTACCGCCAGCCCGCCGATGCCGCGGACGTGGTCGTGCGCCGGGACCGCGGGCGGAGCGGCCCCGACGATCACGTAGCCGGCCACGGCGCCGTGGTCGGCGGCGACGAGCACGTCCCCGACCGGGGTCCGGTCGAGGAACGGCTCGGGCCGCGGCGGGGCCGGGCTGACCTCCGCGGTCCAGGTCAGGGCGTCGATCCGGGTCAGCCCGGGGTCGTCGGAGGGCACCGCGGGCCGGACGGTCAGCACCGCGGGGCCGGACGGCCGACGGGCCGGTCCATCCGGGTCTCGCTGATGCCGTCGGGCCGCTCGACGACACCCCGGTCGACGAACCCGAGCCGCCGGTAGAACGCCGCGGCGCGGTCGTTGCCGATCACCACGTGCAGTGCCAGCGTCCGGGCGCCCCATCCGGCGGCGCGGTCGAGGACGGCGTCGACGAGCGCGGTCGCGGCGTCGCCCCCGCGCGCGTGCGGGGCGACCCACAGGGCGATGAGGTCGGCGACGCCGTCGCCGTCCGGCGGGACGGCCACGACCTGCCCGGCGGGGCGGCCGCCGACCTCGACCACCAGGTACCGGCCGGGCGCGGCCAGCCGGTCGCGCCACTCCCGCTCCCCCGCGCCGAGCCAGTCGGTGAGCCGGCTGTGGAACGCGTCGGGGGCCTCGGCCAGGGCGGCGAGGCGCAGGTCGCGCCAGGTCTCCCAGTCGTCGGGTCCCAGCTCCCGGACGGTGATCACGCATGGCCTCCCGGACGGACGGAGGCGCCGAACCTAGCAGCGCCCCGGAGCGGTCCCGCCGCGTGTCCGGCGATCGACAATCCTGATGAGGTTGGTCCGGACGGCGCAACATCGGCCCGCTGTCCGGCGAGAGGACCGGCATGACCGCGCCGCGCCGCCGCACCCGTCCCACCGGACCCCGCCTGCTGCTGGCCGGCGCCGTCCTCGCGCTCGCCCTGTTCGGGACCGGGGTCGCCGGGCCCGCCTCCGCGGGCACCGGCTGTTCCGCGGCCTGGACCGCGGCCGGATGTCCCTGATCCCGCCCGACAGGCAACCGGACGCCCGATTCGGTACGAACTCCAGTCATGCTGCCCGAACCGCGCCACCGCGCCCGGACACTCCAGTCCGCCTGGTCCACCGGCCCACGCCGCATGATCACGATGCTGACCGTGCTGGCGCTGGTCGCCCTCGGAATCGTCGGGGGGCTCACGATCGGCCGGATGTCCGACGGCCCGGCCCTGGCCGGCGAACCGGGGACGGCCGCGCTCGGCCCGCTCACCGGCCCGCCGACGTTGTACGGGCGGGTGCAGCGCGTCGTGGACCCGGCGACGGTCGTGGTGGACGTCGGGGGCCGTCCGGTGACGGTGTCGGTGATCGGCGTGGACACCGCCTCGACGCCGCCGTGCGCGCGGGCCGACGCGCAGCGGTTCGCCCAGGGCTTCCTCGACGGTCAGGAGGTCACGCTGGTACCGGACCCGACGCTGCCCGCCCCGGCGGCGGACGCCCCGACCTGGCCCGCGTACGTCGTGGTCGGGACGCAGCAGTCCTACACCGACGCGGCGCTCGTCGCGGGCTGGGTGGGCCCGGGGCAGGGCCGCTACCGGCCGGGCTTCGAGGCCGGGCAGCGCATCGCGCAGGACCGGCGGGCCGGCATGTGGGGGCCGCCGTGCAACCGGACGTCCTGACCGGGCGGCGACGCGGTGGGCCGCCGCACCCGGGCGTCACCCGTTCGGCAGAATGGTGAGCGTGGATCCCCGGGCGGTGCGCACGCGACGACGTCTCCAGGACGCGCTGCTCGCGCTGGCCAGGGAGCGCACCCTCGAGTCGATCACGATCGCCGACGTCGCGGAGCACGCGTCGGTGAACCGCAGCAGCTTCTACCAGCACTACACCGACAAGGAGATGCTGCTGGCCGACGCGCTCGCCAACCGGGCGGCGGACGCCGGGGCGGACCTGTCGGATCTGTCGATGGACGACATCGGGCCCGAGCCGCCCGCGGCGCTGCTGCGCTGGTTCATCCATCTGGCCGAGCACGCCCCGCTGTACCGGCAGGCGCTCGGCGGTGCCGCGGCGCCGGACGCCGCGGCCGGGATGCGCCGGCGGATGCAGTCGGTCGTCGCCGACACGACGGTGCGGCTGGGTGTCTCCGAGGACGCGTTCGGCATGCCGCTGGACGTGTTCGCCGCCGGCCTGACCTGGACACTGCTCGGGGTCGCGGCCAGCTGGCTGGAACGCGACCCGCTGCCCCCACCCGACGTCGCGGCCGGGTGGGCGTGGCGGATGCTGGTCCGCCGGGACTTCTGAGCTCCGCTCGGAGGGACCGGTCGGCCGTACCGCCCGGGCCGAGTCAAGCGGCCCGGGCGGTACGCGCCTCGCGGGTGTCCCGCGGAGCTCAGCCCTGGACGATGCCGGAGTTGCCCTGGTCGACCGTGGTGGTGGACTGCGACACCGGGCCGCTGGACAGCAGGCCGCCGATGTTGATCGACGGGTTGACGGTGGCCGCGACGTCGATCAGGCCGCCGCGCTGCGAGGCGTGCCCGCCACCGCCGTGCGTGCCGCCGGACTGCAGGATCCCGCTGTTGGAGTCGTCGACGGTGGTGGTCGACTGCTGCACCGGGCCGGAGTTCAGGATGCCGCCGATGTTGGCCGACGGGCTGACGTCCAGGCCCAGCCCGACCAGGTCGTCGACCTGCACGGCGTCGCCCGCGCCGCAGCCGCTCTGCACGATGCCGGAGTTGGACCGGTCGAGCTTCGTGGTGTGCTGGGAGACCGCACCCTGGTTCAGGATGCCGCCGACGTTCAGCTGCGGGTCGACGGCCGCGTCGAGGCCGAGCAGGCCACCCTTCTGCGAGGCGGACGACGGTGCGCAGTCGCGGCCCTTGTCGTGGTGCTTGCCGCCGTCGCCGTAGTCACCGGCGAAGGCCATTCCGGCCGAGCCCAGGACCAGCGGGACGGACAGGACGCCGGCGGTGGCGATCCGCCGGGCGTTACGACGGGCGGGGGTCGTCTCGGGGGCGTTCATGGCACTCCTTCTGTGGCGATGTGATCCGGCCGTCGAACTGACACTCCGTCACTGGCCGGTGCCGCAGAACGTACGGACGCCGATCACCGAAGCGAGAGCACCCCCTCGTTCGGGCGGCATTATGCCTGTTTCCGTTCGCCCGAACCGACCTTTCGCCGCTGACCAACTACACACAGTGCTATCCGTCAGGTGTCGTTTAGCTACTCTCCGTAGAAGATCGACAGCTCGCCGATCGTTACAGAAAGGCATTGAGAAGTGGGATGTATCACATCAGCGCAACGACGGGGCGGAACGGGCGTCTCTAGCTCCCGGAGTCACCGCCGGACCCGCCCGGTAGCCCTCCGACACCCGCGACCACCTGCGGGAATGGGCCGTACGGCGCGACCGGACTCGACCGTTCGTCGCGCCGGGCGCGGCCGTCGGGTGTGTATCGATCGCCGAACGGCGGCACGGGACGGGGCTGGACAGCCTTTCGCACCAGACTGTCGCACGTCGGCGCGGTCCCTCACGATGGTCAACGACGTGGTCCGTCCGGAGTAACGCTGTCGGTGCAGATCACTCCTCCGCCGGGTCATCCCGCCGCCGTGCGGGCCGCGACGGCGCCCGCCGGCCGGAAACCCGGTGACGCACCGGACGGGTGACCGCGATCCTGGGCGGGTGCACATCGGACTGAGGCGCCTCGACGAGTCCCTGCTGGCGGCGTTGTGCGACACGGCGGCGGCCGGGGCGGACCCGCTCGAGGTGATGCCCCCGGTGCCCGGCCCACCCGGCTGGACCACGCCGCGGCGCGCGGCGTTCGTCGCGTTCCACCGGGAGCGGTCGGTCGCGGCGCAGGTGCCGGTGGAGCGGACCTGGGCCGTCGTCGTCGACGGGGAGGTGGCCGGGGCGGCGCGGCTGGAACCGGTCGAGGGCGGCGAGGAGGCCGGGATCTGGCTGGCCCGGCCGTGGCGGGGCCGCGGGGTCGGCGGGGCGGTGCTCCGGATGCTCGTGGCACGCGCCGACGGCCCGGTCGTCGCGGAGACGACCCCGGCGAACGCCGCGGCGGTCGCGGTGCTGCGCGGACTGGGCGCGGACGTGACCGTCGACGACGACGCCGTGCACGGCCGGCTGGGCTGAGCCGGCCGTGCATCCTGGCGACATGGGCGTCCTCGCCGCGGGCCGGCGGCACTCGGCCGGGCTGCGGGCGGACGGGACCGTCGTCGCGGTCGGGGACGGCCGCGCCGGGGAGTGCGCCGTCGACGGCTGGACCGGCGTCGTCGCCGTCGCGGTGGGGAACGTCCACACCGCCCGCAACACCGGCCGCACGCACACCGTCGGGCTGCGCGCCGACGGCACGGTCCTGGCCACCGGCCGCGACGACGACGGCGAGTGCGCCGTCGCCGGCTGGCACGGGGTCGTCGCGGTCGCCGCGGGGTGGCGCCGCACGCTGGGGCTGCGCGCCGACGGCACCGTGCTCGCCGCGGGCCGCGCCGCCGAGGGCGCGTGCGCGGTCGGCGGATGGCGCGGGGTCCGGGGCCTGAGCTGCGGCGACTGGCACTCCGTCGGGCTGTGTGAGGACGGCACCGCGGTCGCCACCGGCAACGACCGGTACGGCCAGTGCGCGGTCGGCGGATGGCACGACCTGGTCGCGGTGTCGGCCGGGTACCTGCACACCGTGGGGCTGCGGACCGACGGCACGGTCGTGACCACCGGGCGGGGTGGCGGCGACGTCGCGGGGTGGCACGACGTCATCGCCGTGTCCGCGGGCAGCGGACACACGGTGGGGCTGCGCGCGGACGGGACGGCCGTCGCCGCCGGGGACGACGACCTCGGACAGTGCGCCGTCGGGACCTGGCGGGACGTGGTCGCGGTCGCCGCCGGGTCGGCGCACACGATCGGCCTGCGGGCCGACGGGACCGTCGTCGCCGCGCGGGCGAGGGCTCCGACGGCCGCTGCGACGTCGACGGCTGGACCCTCGCCGTCACCGCGCCGGGCGGATCCTCGGGTGCGCGATCGTCCCGTCGGGGCGGGTGAGGCCGCACGCGAGCCGGACCGGGCCGTCCGGGGGTCCCCGGCGACGTCGGCCGCCCGGGGCGCCCACCCGACCGGGCACGGGCCGCGCGTCGACGGACCGGTGCACGAGGCCTGCCTCGCCGGGCCCCGCGCCACCGGCGACGCCGCCGCGGGGTGCACCGGGACCGGCCGGCCGGTGTCCACCGCCCGGCCCGGGTGGCCGATCAGTTCCGGACGCCCGCCCGGTCGTACCGGTCATGTCCTCCGCACACACCGCACGCCGCATGTTCGGGCTGACCGAGCCGATCTGCCTGGCCACCTACCTCGCCGACGAGCCGAACGAGGAGCTGGCCGCGCTCGGCCACCGCACCTACTGGGACGGCTACTTCGCGAGCCGGGCCGCGCCGCTCGGCCGGGTCCCGGCCGAGGTCGTGCACGCGGCGTTCTACAGCTTCGCCGACGGCGAGGCCGCCCGGCACATCCCGAGCGCCTGGGTGACGGTCCCGCCGGAGGAGTCCTTCGCCGCGTGGCGACGGGGCAGCGTCGCGGCACTGCGCCGGATCCTCGGCGCCGAGTTGTCCGGGTCGCCCGGCGTGGCCCGGGCCGCCGACCTGCTCACCACCGCCGCGACGAGCGCCCCCACCGAGGGCAGGGTGATGTACGCGGGGATGCGCACCCTGGAGGTCCCCGGCGACCCGCTGACCCGGCTGTGGCAGTCCGCGACGACGCTGCGCGAGCACCGCGGCGACGGGCACGTCACCGCCCTGCTCGCCGAGCGGGTCGGCGGTACCGAGGCCCACCTGCTGTCCGCGCTGGACATGGGCATCCACCCGCCGGAGACGTTCGGGCGCGTGCACCACCTGCCGGCGGCCCGGCTGGCCGATGTCATGTCCGGGCTGCGGCGACGCGGCCTGGTCGACGACGAGGGACGGCTCACCGACGCGGGCCGGGACGTCACGGCGCGCGTGGAGGCGCTGACCGACGAGCTCGCCGCGCCGCCGTACGCGTCCCTGTCCGACGCGGAGCTCGACGAGCTGGTCGCGGAGCTGGAGCCGCTGTCCGCGGTGATGTCGGCGGCCTGGGCGCAGTGACCGCCGGTCAGGGCAGCAGCGCCGCCACCGCCGCCCGCGCCTGCCGTGCCGGCTCCGGGCTCCCGCCGATCGCCGCGGTCACCATCGCCCCCTCCGCGAGCAGGCAGACCGGCTCGACGGGATCCACCCCGGCCGCCGACGCCCACTCCCCGAGCTGCCGGTGGAACAGCTCCTTGTGGCTGCGCACCTCGCGCAGCACCGGCTCCGAGGTGCTGCCGAGCTCGCCGTAGGCGTTGATCCACGCGCAGCCGCGGAACCCGGGCCGGGCGAACCACTCCCCCAGCCAGTCGAAGACGGCGAGCAGCCGCCGCCGCGGGTCCCCCACCCGGGTCACGTACGCCGCCAGGTCGCCCCGCCAGCGCTCGTCGCGCCGACGGAGCACCGCGACGACGAGGTCCTCCTTGGTCGCGAAGTCCCGGTAGATCCGCGTGAGCGGGAGCCCCGACGCCGACCTGACCCGGTCCATCCCGACGGCTCGGATGCCGCGCTCGTAGAACAGCAGCTCCGCTGCGTCCAGCAGGCCGTCCCGGTCGAGACGGGCCTGCTCCTCGGTGATGGCCGCGGGCACCGATGACCTCCTTGACATCGAGAACGATCGTTCCCTACCTTACCGGAGCAGATCGAGAACGCTCGTTCTCGACTGACCGAGGAGACAGTCGTGACCGATGGCCGTCCGCCCTACCCGCCGTTCACCGCGGAGACCGCACGCCAGAAGGTGCAGGCCGCCGAGGACGCCTGGAACACCCGGGACCCCGAGCGCGTCGCGGGCGCGTACACACCGGACTCGGTGTGGCGCAACCGCGACACCTTCGCCACCGGCCGGCAGGAGATCGTCGAGCTGCTGACGGCGAAGTGGCAGCGCGAGCAGGACTACGCGCTGCGCAAGAGCCTCTGGGCGTTCGACGACAACCGCATCGCCGTCCGATTCCAGTACGAGTCCCGCGACGCCGACGGCCGATGGTGGCGCAGCTACGGCAACGAGCTGTGGGAGTTCGACGAGCAGGGACTCATGCGGCGGCGCGAGGCCAGCATCAACGACGTCCCGATCACCGAGGCGGAGCGGCGGATCCACGGTCCGCGCCCCGAGTCCGAGCGGGGTGTCGACATCCCGCTGCGGTGAGCCGGGTCAGACCGAGTCCGCCCCGATGGTGTTCCGCATCCGCGTGAGCAGCTCCTGCTGCTCACGCCCGGGCTGGTCCGGTGCGGCGGGCCGGATGCGGCCGTCGACGTCGTGCAGCGGGATGTCCGAGCGCCCGAGCACCGAGATGCGGGCCATCGACCAGCGCGAGAACACCCGGGCCTGGGCCGTCGTCGACTCGACGACCGACACATCGGTGTGCCGGTCGTCCTCCCGGATCTTCTCGAACAGCCCGGTGACGACCGTCTCGTCGCCCTCCAGGGTCTGGACGAACCAGTCGTCGGAGATCAGCAGCGCACCGGTGACACCGGCCTTCTTGTTCTTCGACCGGGCCACGTCGAAGATCTCGGCGAGGACCTCGTCGCGGCGCTCGCGCGGCACGGTGCTGTGACTGCGGTAGATCAACCGGTGGACCTGCTCGGCCATGTGGCTTCCCCCGCGTCGGTCGGGCCGCGTCACCGGATCGGGCGCGGAACCGTCACGAGCCCGGATCCCGGGTGATCGTCACGGATGATCCGACCGTAGTGGCGTGGGACACACTGCGGCGTCGCCATATGAGACAACCTGTCGGACGAGAGACCGTCAGCGGGTCCCGTCGAACCGGACGTCCACCCGGACCTGCCGTCCGTCCCGCACCGCCACACCGTGGCCCGGCCGTTCCGCACCGTCGACCCGGACCCGCAGCGGCGCGCCCTCGCCGGTGAAGTTGCGCCACCAGTTCTTGCGGTCCGGCAGCTCGACGCGGATGACGCCGCCGTCGCCCTCGGGCCGGAAGGCCACGGGGAGCCGGAACTCGGTGCCGGAGCGGCGGCCGGCGTAGCTGATCTCCGTCATCGCACCGAGGCGGCCGGAGCGCGCGAGCGGCGTGACGACGGTGTTGACGACCCGGGCCACGCGCTGGAGGAGGTTCACGCTCCGCCAGGGTAGCCGCGGACGACCGGCGCCGTCCGTGCCGCGACGGTCAGCAGTCGCCCCGGGGCGCCAGGCCCCGCTCGCACAGGTACTGCATCTGGGTCTCGCCGCTGGTCGGCGCCCGGCCCGCGGACGTGCCCGGGTCGAGGTACCCCTGGTAGGCCGAGCACGACGGGTCGAACCGGCCGGCCGCCATCGCCCGTGCCGCGCAGTCGTCGCCGGACGTCGCCGCCCGGCCCTCCTCCGCCGCCCGCGCCTCGGCGGCCGCGGCCCGGTCCATGGCCCGGCGGGCCGCGACGATCGCGCCGTCCGCCGCCGCACCCGGCACGGACGAGCCCGTCCCGGCTCGGGGCAGCACACCGGTGGCGGGTGCGAACGACGCGGACACCGAGGCGGCCGCGGGCTCCGGGGTGGTGGCCCGCTCGGCGCCGGACGCGGCGGCGCACGCGCTGGTGGCGAACACGGCGGCGACGACGGCCGCCACGGCGAAGCGGCCCATGCCCATCGTCGTCCCCCCAGCCGGTCACGCCGGCCCCGCCCCGGGGCCCGGCCCACAGTGTCGTGGGTGGTGCGACGACGGTCAGCGTGTACGCCGGATCGTCACCCCTTCTGATGAGGACGACGGGCGGGACTGACCGAGGAGCACTCCAGGGCCATCGAGCACCTCACGCCGACTACGGTCGAGATCGACCGAACGTCTACAACCGGACACCTGCCCGAGGGTGGCGGTTCGGAAGGAGCGACCCCATGGCTCTTGAGACTATTGCTTTCGAGCTGGTGGCGCCGAACGTCGAACTCGGTCGGCAGCGCGCCGTCGAGGAGGCGGGCAAGGTCCTGGAGCACTCGGCAGCGAGTGGCATGCAGGATCGCATCGGGCACATTCTGATCCCCGGCATGATCGAGGAGGACAACGACCGTCCGGTCGCGATGAAGCCGAAGATGGATGTCCTCGACTTCTGGTCGACGATCTCGCCCGAGCTTCCGGACCTCCGGGGCCTGTGCACCCAAGTGACTTCGTTCATGGCCGAGCCAGAGTTGACCCAGCGGCTAAGTGCGCTGCGCGGCGCAGGCATGGAGGGCGTTGTCTTCGTGGGTGTCCCACGGACGATGAACGACGGCGAGGGGTCGGGAGTGGCCCCCGTCGACGCGCTGGCTACCTACACAGATCTGGTACCCGAGCGTGGCGGAGTCGTCATTCCAACCCGCGATGGCGAGGTCGGTAGGTTCAACTTCAAGTGCGACCAAGGCGCGACCTTCGGCCTGACGCAGCTGCTGTTCTCCGACTGGATCGTCGAGTTCCTCCGCGACTTCGCCGCGCAGAGCCCGCACCGGCCGGAGCTGCTGTTGTCCTTCGGCTTCGTGCCCCAAGCCGAGAACCGGGTCAACCTGATCAACTGGTTGATTCAGGATCCCGGCAACCCCTTGGTTGCTGAGGAGCAGGCCTTCGTGACCAAGCTCGCTGACGGGGAGCCTGCCGAGAAGCGCACGATGCTGCTCGAGCTCTACAAGCGGGTCGTCGACGGGGTGCTCGAACTCGGATTTCCCGTCAGCCTGCATCTTGAAGCCCCGTACGGTGCCAGCGCACCAGCTTTCGAAACCTTCGCTGCCATGCTCGACTACTGGGCTCCGGACACCGCGTGACGTCTACGAAGCAGTACCAGCGTCACGGCCGCGATCTACCGGCCATGCGACCGCGTCATCGAACAGAGTCACGATTCCTGGCGCATCTTCAGGTCACGCAATCCGGACCGCGAGTACAGCGTGGTTCGGCGCGCGCAAGTCGGGGGCGCCCCTTGCCAGCTTAGGTCTGCTCGAACCTCGACACAGCTCCCGGCTGTGCCATCCCGTCGACAGCTGCAAGCCGGCCGCTGTCGTTGACTGGCTCTGGGACCAACCTTCCATCACGCGCGATTCACGGCGGCGGGATCGCGCTGCGACTCTTGTGCATGATCGACAAATTTGGTGCGGGCGTCGCGGGCCGTCTTGTTCGCGGCCGAGAAGGCGCCCCACTTCGCGTTGCCCGGACCGCCTTGACGAGCCCGATGCCAGTTGTCGCACACGTCAGCTACCTCACCGATCGCAGACTGCGCTTCTGTTGCCGCATCGGCGATAGGCTTCGGCCCGGCGATCTCGACTGTGGCGGTTGCGCGTACCAGGTCGTGCCATGCGGCCAGGTACCGCCCGTGCAACTCGCTATAGTCGTCGCGCGACATCATCCCGCTGTCGAGTGCGACGGCCACCTCTCGTGCTAGGTCTAGGAACGCCGACGCGTTGGTCAGGAACGAGACACTTGCCTCTCGCCGTACGTCATTCTGCCGTTCGATCCGGCCAGCAGCTGCCTGCAGTCGCTGACCGCGAGCCGTCAACCAGCTAGCTCCGAACGCACCAGCAGCGCCAACTATCACGCCTGCCAAACCGATGAACCCTGTGATCAGTTGTACCGCCACGGGGACACCCAACCACTCACGCGGCCGTTAGGCGAGCAGGCCTATGTGAACACTTCGTCCCGAATGCGGTTCCTGCGGGTGGCGACGTACCGGGTGGTGCTATTCCGGTTGGTCAGCGTGATAGGTAGTACCCGCTCGTGTCGGAAAGTGCCGGGCGTCGTGATGCGTTCCCGCCGCCGCGCTGGCGGTCTTGATCTTGACCGCGCGGGCTTCCGAGCGCCATCTCCTCGACCTGGCATCGCCCGACCGCGCGGTGGTCTGGGCACATCCCGCCGCCCCGCCGTGAGCGACCTTGCAGGCATGCGCCTGGACCACCGTGTGGTAGCCCTCCGAGACCAGCCTGCCCGGCGAGGGCGTCCGCGGTTGTTGGCGGTCTGTGCTTGACCCCGGCCGACGTTGCCCGCGGGGCTGTCTGCCCCGAGTCATTCACGGCGCTACGGGGCCAGCAACCAGGTACCAAACGATTGCAACGAGTATCAAGGCGGCCAACGCTCCCGCAATAGCACCATTTCTAAGGTGAGTTAGACGATCGGGTATTTTGACAGTAGTAGCAGCCTCGGCTGCTCGGTCTAGCAGTACGGCATTGTCCGCTGCAACCTTCGAGGCAATCAAAAGTTTCTGGACATTGCGCTCCAGGTCGGGTAGCGACTGCATCACGTTCGCGAATTCGCGTACATCACCGAGGAGTGCGGAGTTTGAGCCAGCAGCTTCCCTTAGCTCGTCGACGGCACGAGCTAGCACCGCCGCATGATCCGGAATCCGTGCGACTTCGTCTGTTGCCGATAACAGAATGCTGACATGGTCGGGAAGGATATTTAGAGGCCTGGCGGAGTTGCTCAGCATTGGCACGTAGTCAGGCATAAGCTGCAGACTGCGTGCAGAGTCCGCGAGAACTGGGGCATAGTCAGAGACGACGCCGAAGGCGCGCGCTGACTCTGCCAGGGAGCCGACAAGGTCCGCATCCAGGTACGGCCGGCTTAAGGTTTGGTCGACCAGGACTCTCAACAGCGAGACGGACTCGGAGGCGACTCCCTCGACCGCGCGGATGGCCCCCAATAGCTCGCGCCTAGTCTCGCCTATAACGTCCGCCAAGTTCTCGGCGAGCAATTCTTTCAGGTCGATTTCTGTGAGGCTTCGAAGGAGCGGCGCTAGGTTCTGTTCACGCCGCTCCTTCCAGGATCGGAGTGTTGCAGCTTTGAAGGCGTTCCCCGTTGGCTTATTATCAACCAATTTGTGGTGGTACACGCAAAGCAGTATGAGGTTGTCAAACGCACGCCTATCATCGTCCGTCATGTCCGATCGCCACCGCGGGCCGTTCTTGCTGGCAGCATTAATGTGAGCGATTTCCACAAGGACGATTGGCACGTCGTCCGCCATGCGAACGACTCGCTCCGGGCAGTCGGGGGCGTAGCATTGTCCCATGCTCAGCGTAAACAGGGCCTTTTTGGTTGGCTCACTGTAGTCGCGCGGTCCCATGTGCTGCGCCCCCTTGCTTTGAATCTCTCCAGCCGTCGGTGGAGCATCGCCTACGCAGTCCCGGCGCGTTACCGGTCGCGGCACCAACTTGGCAGCCGCGCGCCGACCGGGGACCGGCCGGAGGCCGCAGCCCCGGTCGGCGCTTGCGGCTGCAAGGGGCAGAGGGCCGCGCGCCGCCGGAGGCGGCGCCTTGATACCGAATGGAAGGTCTAGACACGGCGAGCGCTGATGCCGTTGTCGTGTCCCGGCTGATGCTTGACGTTCCGGTCTCACCTGATGCTTGACGTTCGGGCGCGGACCGAGCAGGTACGGTCAGGGGCATGTGGCTCCCGCTCGCGAAGCGCCCCCGTACCGCCTGAGGCGGTGCACCCAGAGTGGCGTCCACCAAGGTGGTGTGCGACCGGCTCGGTGACGGGCGAGGCATCGTGTAGGGCGGCCACCGCGTGATCTTCTGAACGCCTCTCACAGCCAACAGGAGATGGATCACGCGATGACCGCGCCCTCCAGTATCGACCCCACCGAGTTCCTGCACGAGCAGCTGTCCCAGGCGAGTCCCGACCTGCTGCGCCAGATGGTGACCACGTTCATCAACACCCTCATGTCCGCCGATGCCGACTCGGTGTGCGGAGCCGCCTGGGGCCAGCGCTCCGAGCAGCGGACGAACACCCGCAACGGCTACCGCCACCGCGACTTCGACACCCGCGCCGGCACCATCGACGTGGCAATCCCGAAGCTGCGCAACGGCTCCTACTTCCCCGACTGGTTACTGGAACGCCGCCGCCGCGCCGAGCGAGCGCTCACGACGGTGGTCGCGACCTGCTACCTGCTCGGGGTCTCGACCCGGCGCATGGAGAAGCTCGTCGAGTCCCTGGGCATCACCCGGCTGTCGAAGTCCCAGGTCTCGATCATGGCCGCCGACCTCGACGACCAGGTCGAGCAGTTCCGGACCCGCCCGCTCGACCAGGGCCCCTACACCTTCGTCGCCGCTGACGCCCTGGTCGTGAAGGTGCGCGAGGACGGGCGGGTGGTCAACCTCCACGCCCTGCTCGCCACCGGGGTCAACGGTGACGGGCACCGGGAGATCCTCGGCCTGCAGGTCACCTCCGCCGAGGACGGCGCCGGCTGGCTGGGGTTCTTCCGCGACCTGACCGCCCGCGGTATGTCCGGGGTCAAGCTCGTCACCAGCGACGCCCACCAGGGCCTTGTCGCCGCGATCGGGGCGACGTTGCCCGGCGCGGCCTGGCAGCGCTGCAGGACCCACTACGCGGCGAACCTGATGGCCGCGACCCCGAAGTCCTCCTGGCCGTGGGTGCGGGCGCTGCTGCACTCGGTCTACGACCAGCCCGACGCCGCGAGCGTCCACGCACAGTTCGACCGGGTCCTCGACGCACTCTGCGAGAAGCTGCCGAAGGTCTCCGAGCACCTCGACACCGCGCGTGCCGACGTCCTGGCCTTCACCAGCTTCCCGAAGGAGGTCTGGCGCCAGATCTGGTCGAACAACCCCAGCGAGCGACTCAACCGCGAGATCCGTCGCCGCACCGACGTGGTCGGGATCTTCCCCGACCGCGACTCCCTGATCCGCCTGGTCGGCGCCGTTCTGGCCGAACAGCACGACGAATGGGCCGAAGGACGCCGCTACCTCGGCCTCGACGTCCTGGCCCGCGCCCGCGTCACACCCGTCCCCGACACCCCGACCGGCACCGAGGAGGTGACCCCCACCCACACGATCCCGGCGCTCAGCGCCTGACAGAACAGAAGATCACGCGGCAGCCGTCACACACCACACCAGCGGACTTGACCGCGCCCAGCCGTCCGACCCTGGTAGGTCCGACGGCCTCTCACCCGTGCCGACATGGGCTTGTCGTGTAGACGTGACACCGCCGCATTCCCGCTTCCACACCCAGGGACTGCGCGACTGTGGAGACCTCCCCTGCCGTCGGCTGCCACGCTGACGGCTCTTCCCGATACCCGACCTCGCTGGACGCCGTTCTCGAACGGCTCCGGTGCCCGTTGTGCCACGCCGCCGTACTGCGCCGAGACAACAGGACCGTCCTCTGCCAGAGAGGCCATTCCTTCGACATCGCCCGCCAGGGCTACCTCACGCTGCTGTCGGGTCGACGCCGCCACCGTGGAGACACCGCGGAGATGGTGACGGCCCGCGACTCGTTCCTGGGCCAGGGCCACTACGACGCCCTGCGTTCGACCATCACAGCGTTCGCCGCCGAGCACGCCCCACGGCAGAGCAGGCTCGTCGCTGACCTCGCCGGAGGCACCGGCTTCTACCTCGCCTCCGCTCTCGATGCTCTTCCGGACGCGTGGGGCGCGACCCTCGACCTGTCGGCTGCAGCCCTACGGCGGGCGAGCCGCGCCCATCCGAGGGCCGCCGCCATCGGAGCGGACATGTGGCAACCGCTGCCGCTCGCGTCACGGTCAGCCGATGTAGTGCTGAACGTCTTCGGCCCACGGACACCGGACGAGATCGACCGCGTGCTGACCGGTGGCGGGGTCCTGATCATCGCGAGGGACTGTCAAGTTTCCGGTGTAACTGAGGTTGGTCGGGTTACGTGCGTCCGGCGGACAGGCGTCCGTCGAAGGCGATGTCGAAGGCGTTCAGGGCGGGCTTCCAGCGGATCGACCACCGGTGCTGCCCGGTGCCGGTGGGGTCGAGACTCATGATCGCCATGTAGACGCACTTGAGCGCGGCGGCCTCGTTCGGGAAGTGCCCGCGGGCCTTGACCGCCCGCCGGATCCGGGCGTTCACGCTCTCGATCGCGTTCGTCGTGCAGATGATCTTGCGGATCTCGACGTCGAACCCCAGGAACGGCACGAACTCGGCCCAGGCGTTCTCCCAGAGCCGCACGATCGCCGGATACCGCTCACCCCAGGCCTCGCAGAACTCCAGGAACCGCTCGGTCGCCGCGGCTTCGGTGGGTGCGGTGTAGACCGGTCGCAGGGCCTTGGCGATCGCGTCGTAGTGCTGGCGGCCGGCGTAGCGGAAGCTGTTGCGCAGCAGGTGCACCACGCAGGTCTGGGTGATAGTGGCGGGCCAGACCGCGCCGATCGCATCCGGCAGCCCCGCCAGGCCGTCACAGACAACCATGAGCACGTCACCGACGCCGCGGTTACGGATCTCGGTGAGTACGTGCAGCCAGTACTTCGCGCCCTCGCCGCCGCTGCTGGGGTCCCCGGCCCAGAGCCCGAGGATCTCCCGGCGGCCCTCACAGGTCACCGCGAGCGCGACATAGATGGGCCGGTTCGCGACCTTCCCGTCGCGGATCTTGACGTGGATCGCGTCGATGAAGATCACCGGGTAGACCGGGCGGATTTTATTGGTCGTTGCGAATTTTCTTATCGAGTTGGCGTCGCTTCCAGCGGTTGATTTCCTGATCCGGGGTCCGGTCATTCAGGCAGAGCCGGGGTCGGTCATTGAGTTCGTCGGCGATCACCTGCAGCTCCCCGGGAGCGACTTTTCCGATGTCAGTTCCCTTCGGCAGGTACTGCCGGAGCAGTCCGTTGGTGTTCTCGTTAGTTCCGCGTTGCCAGGGCGCGTGCGGGTCGGCGAAGTATATCTTCAATCCGGTATTCTTTTCAACTCTGTCGTGGTGGAACATCTCGTTTCCTTGATCCCAGGTCAACGTACGGCGCAGTGCCACCGGTAGTGCACGGAAGGCTTCGCTCAGCGCGTCAGCGACGGCGATTGCTGAATGACCGTGGGGCAGCGGGACAAGGATGGTGAAGCGGGTCTTGCGTTCGACAAGTGTCGCGACCGCGGTGCCACGGACCGATCCGTGGATCAGATCTCCTTCCCAGTGCCCGATCTCGCGGCGGGACTCCACTCCTGCCGGCCGGTCGTGGATCGACTTCATGGCGGTGCACTGCTTGAGTGCGCCGTCACGGGAACGGCCCCGACCACGGCGCCGGCGGTAGGTTCGTGCCGTGCGCAGCAGCGGAGAACGCTGCTGGGTTACGGGCCGGATGCGTCCTTGGTACACCGCCTCGTAGATCGTCTCGGCACACACGTGCCAGGCGGTGCGGCGTGGATATCGCCGGCGCAGCCACCTGCTGACCTGGGCGGGCGACCACCGCCGGTCAAGTTTTGCGGCGACGATCTCGCGCAGATCCGCGTCGGTCATGAAACGCCGGGGCTTCGGGCGTTTCCGCCGGAGGTGCGCTTGATTGTGCGCGTACCAGGGCTGGTAGGTCCCATCATCTTTTCGATTACGTGCAATCTCGCGATACAGGCTCTTCCGGATTTAGAGTGCGAGCGCTCCGCAGTGCAGTAGCGACCGGATCCGATAATTGATCAGGTTGCGGAAGCCCATGGCGTTGCGGCGGAGGGCTTCGAGTCGGCCGTTGATGGCCTCGGTGGGGCCGTTCGAGGCGCGATGGGAGAAGTAGGCCAGGATGTCGACGCGGCGCCGGTGCAAGGTTCGGCCGAGTGTGGTGAGCTCGTCGAGCCCGGGCGGTAGCCCGGTGCGTAGCCGGTAGATCACGCCGCTGAGCAATGCTTTGCCGCGTCGGCGGTCCTGGTCGGCGTAGGCGGCGATGATCTGCTGGTAGGCCCACCAGGTGACCTCGACCGCGACGTGCTCGTCGGCGGCGAAGACCGCCTCAAGCCGGGTGCGTTGGCGGTCGGTGAGCAGTCCGAGGCGGGTCCGCAGGGTCCGCCGTGCCCGGTAGAGCGGGTCACCGGTGCGGCCTCGGTGGCCGAGGGTGTCGTGCTGGACACGTTGGCGACACAGGTCGAGCTTGTGCCCGGCCAGGGCGACGACGTGGAACGGGTCCATCACCGTGACCGCATCGGGCAACGCGTCGGTGGCGGCGTTCTTGTAGCCGCCGAAACCGTCCATCGCCACGACCCGGACCCCGTCGCGGAAGGCCGGGTCGCGGGCGTCGAGCCAGGTCTTCAGGGCCGCCGCCGAGCGGCCCGGGACCAGGTCGAGCAGCCGCGCACGGCCGTGGCCTGCGACGACATCGGTGAGGTCGGTGATCACGGTGACGAACCCGTCTCCGTCGGCGCCGAACACGTGCGCCCACTTGTGCTCGTCGACCCCGATCACCCGCACCCCGTCCAGGCGGGCCGGCCCGGCGGAGCGCAGCAGCTGCTCGGTCGCGGCGACCGCGACGCTGTTCACGGTGTCCCAGCTGCGGCCCAGCTCACGGGCGACCGCGGCGACCGTCGCCTTGTCGATCGCCAAGCGGCGCAACACGTACTCCGCGCAGCGCCGGGTCGTGGACGCACCGGGACGGGCCAGGCGGGTCGAGTCGTGGGCGAAGATCTCGCGGGCGCAGTCATCGTGGACACACCGGTAGCGCGGCACCCGGACCCGCAGTTGCAGCGGATGGCCGACCACCGGGACGTCGCTGACGCGGCGCTCGGTGCTGTCGCGGTAGATCCCGGTCAGTCCGCACCCCGGGCAGGCGCCGGGCCCGTCGGTGAGCAGGTCGCACCACAGCACCGTGGTCTCCCCGGCCAGGGCGGCGTCGGTGATCCGCACCCCGAGCTCGACGGTACGGATGATCGTGTCGGCCACGATCTGGGCAGGCGGGCACGTAGGCTGCGACATCGGGTCCCCGGGATCGTTGCTGATGTTGGCGTAGGAACCGTCATCATCAACTTCTCGGGGCCCGCCTCACCGCAGCGACACGACCCCACCCGCGCGGTCGATCACGCCCTCACCTGCACTCCATTTCCGGAAGAGCCGCGATACACGGACTGATAGCTCTTCCCGATCCGCGCGGCGATCACCTTCACCGGCTCGTCGGCGGCCAGTCCGTCGGCTATTTCGATCCGGTCGTCCTGACTAAAGTAGCGCTTGCTGATCGGGCGGTCGGTCATGTGCACGCGGCCAGCTTCGACGAACCAGACAGATCCGCAGCTGAGCGACACGCCGACCTCGCGCGCCGCTACCGACCCACGTACTCCGGACCGGATTAGCTCGAAATAGCGGCGCTTCTTATCTGTCGGCATCTTGTTCGGCGCGAAGCGTGGCATGTGAACCCTCCGTCGTGAGGATTCGCGACGACCATTGGACTCCGTCCCGGGTCGAGTGGCCGGTTCTGCCACTCGACCATCGCCTCGATGACCTTGTCGGTGATCGTCGAGATCGTCTGCCGGGACACCTGGGCGCCGTAGACCTCGGCCAGGTGAGCCTGGACCTCCCCGGTGGTCAGGCCCTTCGCCGACAGCGACAGCACGAGCTCGTCGACCCCGGACATGCGGCGCTGCCGCTTGGCGACGATCTTCGGGGTGAACGAGCCGTCCCGGTCCCGGGGCACATCGAGCTCGACCGGCCCGGCCTCGGTCAGCACGGTCTTCGACCGGTGACCGTTGCGAGAGTTCCCGCCGTCACGGCCGGCCGGGTCGTGGGACTCGTAGCCGAGGTGATCGGTGATCTCACCTTCCAGAGCGGATTCCAGGACCCGCTTGGTCAGCTGCGCGAGCAGACCATTCTCCCCGGTCAGCTCCAGCCCGTTCGCCCGTGCCCGGCCGGCGAGCTGGGCGATCAGCTGCTCATCGACAGGGTCCAGCCCGGCTGGGCCTGCACCCTCGGCCGGGCCGTCGGTTACCGCGTCGAGGTCAACCACCGGCTCGTCTGCCAGGTCTGTCATCGGGTCCACACTCCTTGATCGGAGTTACACCGATGTTCTTACAGTCCCAGCTGTGGGTCAAGGAGATGCAGACCGCCGACCGTGGCCCTGATCGCGATCCCGGGCTCGCGCCGGGGACCATCCGGACCCGGGTGAACAACGTCCGAGCGGTGCTGCGTGGGGCGGTCAAGGACCGGATCCTGGCAGCCGATCCGAGTGAGGGCGTCAAGCTCCCTCGCGCTCGTCGGGCTGACGTCTCGATGGAGGTGCCGACCTCGGACGAGGTGCGCGACTTCCTGGATGCAGCCGACCCGCGGTTCGCGTGCTTCATCGCCCTGTGCGCTTTCGCCGGCCTACGGCTCGGGGAGGCGGCAGCGGTCCAGGTCGGCGATTTCGACCTACCGGAACGGCGGCTCGTGGTTCGACGACAGGTGCAGCGGGCGAACAACCAGGCCGTCGAGATCCGGGCGCCCAAGTACGGCAGCGAGCGCACGGTCTTCCTCGCCGACGGCCTGGTCGCCGTCGTCCGCACGCACCTTGACGGGTTGGCCGGCCGCGGGTCGGACCGATGGCTGTTCCGGGGAGAGAACGGCAACCCACCGCACCAGAACACGGTCGGCTACTGGTGGCGCAAGACCCGGCGCGACGCCGGGCACCCGACAGTCCGCCTGCACGATCTGCGGCACTACTTCGCCTCGGGTCTGATCGCGGCGGGCTGCGACGTGGTGACCGTGCAACGGGCGCTCGGACACTCCAGCGCGACCGTCACCCTGAGCACCTACGCGCACCTGTGGCCGACCGCAGAGGACCGGACACGAGCCGCTGCGGATTCGATGCTGACGGCCGTCCTCGGCGCTACTGACGAACCGGTGACGAACACACCGGAGCCTTAAGGCTCTGCCCAGCGGAAACGGGGCCGGGTCAGACGTTGAAGCGGAACTCGACCACGTCGCCGTCGTGCATGACGTAGTCCTTCCCCTCCATCCGCACCTTGCCCGCGGCCTTCGCGGCGTTCATCGACCCCGCGGCGACCAGGTCGTCGAAGGAGACGATCTCGGCCTTGATGAAGCCCCGCTCGAAGTCGGTGTGGATGACCCCGGCCGCCTGCGGCGCGGTGGCGCCCTGCGGGATGGTCCAGGCGCGCGACTCCTTGGGCCCGGCGGTCAGGTAGGTCTGCAGCCCGAGGGTGGAGAACCCGGCCCGGGCGAGCTGGGCCAGGCCCGGCTCGTCCTGCCCGATGGACTCCAGGAGCTCGGCGGCGGAGGAGTCGTCGAGCTCCAGCAGCTCGGCCTCGACCTTGGCGTCGAGGAAGACCGCCTGGGCGGGGGCGACGAGCTCGGTGAGCTCCTTGCGCCGGGCGTCGTCGGTGAGGACGGCCTCGTCGGCGTTGAAGACGTAGAGGAACGGCTTCGTGGTGAGCAGGGTCAGCTCGCGCAGCAGCTCGGTGTCGGCGTCGGCCTGGAACAGCGTCCGGCCCTCGTTGAGGATCGCGACGGCGGCGTGCGCGGCGTCCAGGACCGGCTTGCGGTCCTTCTGGGTGCGGGCCTCCTTCTCCAGCCGCGGGATCGCCTTCTCCAGCGTCTGCAGGTCGGCCAGGACCAGCTCGGTCGCGATCGTCTCGATGTCGCTCGCGGCGTCGATGCGGCCGTCGACGTGCACCACGTCCGGGTCGTCGAAGACGCGCACGACCTGGCAGATCGCGTCGGACTCACGGATGTTCGCGAGGAACTTGTTGCCCAGGCCCGCGCCCTCGGACGCGCCCTTGACGATGCCGGCGATGTCGACGAAGGACACCGACGCCGGGATGATCTTCTCCGACGAGAAGATCTCGGCCAGCGTCCCCAGGCGCGCGTCGGGGAGCAGGACGACGCCGACGTTGGGCTCGATCGTCGCGAACGGGTAGTTCGCGGCGAGCACGTCGTTGCGGGTCAGCGCGTTGAACAGGGTCGACTTGCCGACGTTGGGCAGGCCGACGATGCCGAGGGTGAGGGACACGGACGACCAGGGTAGTCGGCCCTGCTCAGCCCGGTTCGAGCCGGTAGCCCGCGCCGCGCACGGTCGCGATCCACTGCGGCCCGAGCTTGCGGCGCAGGTAGCGGACGTAGACGTCCACGACGTTGGACGACGCCCCCGACTCGGCGGGCCCCCACACCAGCCGGAGCAGCTGGTCGCGGGACAGCACCTGGCCCGGGTGACGCAGGAACGTCTCGGCCAGCGCGCACTCGCGCGTCGACAGCTCGACGGTGCGGCCGTGCACGCTCACGTGCCGGGTACGGGGGTCGAGCTCGAGCCCGTGGAAGGTCAGCACGTCCGGGTC
Source organism: Pseudonocardia sp. 2-7 (assembly GCF_056341085.1). NCBI lineage: Bacteria > Bacillati > Actinomycetota > Actinomycetes > Pseudonocardiales > Pseudonocardiaceae > Pseudonocardia > Pseudonocardia sp. 2-7. The sequence continues at coordinate 897,002 of NZ_CP094507.1, read as the reverse complement.
CGGGACGGGACGGGCGCGCTCCAGCCGCAGCCGGATCCGGGCCACCAGCTCCTCGAACCGGAACGGCTTGGCCATGTAGTCGTCGGCGCCGCCGGTCAGCCCGGCGACGGTGTCGTGCACGCTGTCGCGCGCGGTCAGGATGATCACCGGGACGGCGCTGCCCGCCGCCCGCAGCCGGCGCAGGACCTCGAAGCCGTCCATCCCCGGCAACCCGATGTCGAGCACCAGCAGGTCGAACCCACCGGTCACGGCGTGGTCGTGCACACCGGCCCCGTCGGCGACGACCGTGACCTCGAACCCGGCCCCGACCAGGCCCTTCTTCACGAACGACGCGATGCGCGGCTCGTCCTCGGCCACCAGGATCCGGCTGCTCACGTCTCGCTCCTCGGCAGGTCCAGCGTGAAGGTCGCCCCGTGCCCGGGTGTGCTCTCGAGCAGCACGCGGCCGCCGTGTGTCGTCGCGATGGCCTCGACGATGGACAGCCCGAGCCCGGCGCCGTCGGAGCGGGGCGCGTCGTCGCCGCGCGCGAAGCGCCGGAACACCCGGTGCCGGTCCTCCGGTGCGACGCCCGGTCCGGAGTCGGCCACCCAGATCCGCACCCGCCCGTCGACCGCCTCCGAGCCGAGCGCGATCCGGTCGCCGTCACCGGTGAACCGGGTCGCGTTGTCGGCCAGCGCGACGACGGCCTGGGTGATCCGCTGCGGGTCCAGCCGGCACCGCACCGCGGCCACCGACTCCAGCCGCCAGTCCCGGTCGGCGAGGCCGGTCAGCTTCTCGAACAGCTCCCGGGTCAGCACGCCGACGTCGACGGTCTCGGTCCGCAGCAGCGACGGCTGCTCGGCCCGGGTCAGCGCGAGCATCTCCGACACCAGCCGGTTCATGCGCTCCAGCTCGTCGTCGACCAGGGCGACGGTCTCGGCGACGTCGTCGGGGTCGCGCGGGTCGAGCACCCCGAGGTGCCCCCGGACGATGGTGATCGGGGTGCGCAGCTCGTGCCCGGCGTCGTCGACGAACCGCCGCTGGGACACCATCCCGCTCTGCACCCGGTCGAGCATCGCGTTCAGCGTGGTGGCCAGCTCGGCGATCTCGTCGCGGGCCCGTGCGCGCTGCGGCACCCGGCGCGACAGGTCCCGCCCGGTGATGGTGCGGGCCGTCGCGGCGACGTCGCGCAGCGGCCGCAGGATGCGCCCGGCCACCAGCCACGCCCCGACCGCGGACAGCAGCGCCGTCCCGAACCCGACCAGCCCCATCAGCCGCGCGGCCTCGTGGGCGAAGTCGTGCTCGCGCTCGGTGAAGTAGCCGATCACGATGACGCCGCGCTGCGGGTCGCCGGCGAGCCCGACCGGCAGTGCCGACCAGCGCACCTCGCCCGCCGAGCTGAGGTAGGAGCCGCGGGTGGGACGGCGGACGTCCGCGACCAGCGCGGCGAACGCCGGGTCCTCGCGCAGCAGCACCCGCGGACTGGTCCGCCGGGACTCCCAACGGAAGCGCCCGTCGAGGTAGCCGAGGAACTTCTCGTTCGGCCGCGCGACGTTGGCGGCGATCACCGACCGCAGGATCTCGTCGACCGAGGAGTACGGCTGGCCGGTCGTCGGGTTGACGCCGGTCTCGGTGACGCGGGCGAACTCGGCGATCTCGGAGTTCAGCGCGCCGTCGATCCGGCGGTCGGTCTCGTCGATCAGCAGCATCCAGGTCAGCAGCGTGACGACGCCCAGCGAGGCCAGCACGAGCAGCAGGACCCACCCGACGATGCGGGTGCGGGCCGCGGTCGCCCGCCCGGCGCGACGGGGCCCGGGGCCGGTCTCGACGGCCTCGGTCGCGATGATCGCCTCCAGTTCGTCCGTGCCGACGACCATGATCCCGTACCCACCCCGGGGCCAGGACACGACACCCACCGCGGAAGATCACCGTCGGTCGCCGACATTGCTCCTTCGGGCGTAAGGCATACTCCGTCGCACGACGCACAGGTGACGTAGAGCCATCGTCGACCCGCTCCCATCACCCGGACGGCCGCGCACCACCTCCGTCCGGGCCGAGCTTCGACGACCGAGACCGAGGGGGACGTCGTGCGCCTGCCCGGAATGCACGCCCTGCTGACCGCGGGGGTCGCGGTCCTGACCACCGCCGGGACCGTGTCCGCGGTGTCGCTGACCGCGGCCGGCCGGGAGGAGCCCGCACTGCCCCCGGCACCGCCGGTCGCACCCGCCCCGCCGGCACCCGCTCCCCCGCCGCTCGTCCCGGCCCCGGCACCGTCGGGCGCGAGCGCACCCGTCGTGCGCGACGACACCGGCGGCGTCACCCGGGAGCGGGAGACGGCGGCCCCCGAACGGGTCGAGCCCGCCCCCGTCGCGACCGCGGCCCCGGCCGACCCGCCGCGCGCCACCCCGGAGCGGACCCGTGAGCGCCCGTCGGGGGTCCCCGACCGGGACGCCTCGCGCGAGGAGGAGGTCCGCTTCGCCTGCGAGCAGGGATGGGTGTCGGGCGCGCTCTGCCCGTAGACCGGACCCCGGACACCGGTGACCGATTCCCGCCAGTGACGACGGCCGCCCAGTGGCATCGTCGGTGCCGTGCTGCTCGACCACGACTCCTGTTACCGCGCCGTCGCCGCCAAGGACGCGCGGTTCGACGGCCAGTTCGTCACGGCCGTGCGCACCACCGGCATCTACTGCCGCCCGTCCTGCCCGGTGCCGCCTCCGCGCTCGCGCAACGTCGAGTTCCTGCGGACCGCGGCCGCCGCGCAGACCGCGGGCTACCGCGCCTGCCGGCGGTGCCTGCCCGACGCCGTCCCCGGCTCGCCGGAGTGGAACCTGCGCGCGGACGCCGCCGGGCGGGCCATGCGCCTGATCGCCGACGGCGTCGTCGAGCGCGACGGGGTCCCCGGGCTCGCGTCGCGGCTGGGCTACTCGCCCCGTCAGCTCGGCCGGATCCTCACCTCCGAGGTGGGCGCCGGGCCGCTGGCCCTGGCCCGCGCGCAGCGCGCGCACACCGCCCGCATCCTGGTCGAGACCACCCCGCTCGGGCTGGCCGACGTCGCGTTCGCCGCCGGGTTCGGCAGCGTCCGCCAGTTCAACGACACCGTCCGCACCGTCTACGGCGTCCCGCCCTCGCAGCTGCGCGCCGAGGCCGCCCGCCGGTCGCGGACCCGTGAGCCCGGCCCGCCGGGGGCGCTGGTCCTGCGCCTGCCCTACCGGTCCCCGTTCGACCCGCACGGCCTGCTCGACCACCTCGCGGCCCGCGCCGTCGACGGCGTCGAGGCCGTCACCGGCGGCACGTACCGGCGCACGCTGCGGCTGCCGCACGGACCGGCCGTCGTCGCGCTGGACCTGACCGCGCGGGCCGGGGCCGTGGTGGCGACGCTGCGGGCGTCCGACCCGCGGGACGTCGGGCCCGCGGTGTCCCGGCTGCGCCGGCTGCTCGACCTCGACGCCGACCCGCTCGCCGTCGACGCCGTGCTGGGCGCCGACGACGCTCTCGCCCCGCTGGTCGCCGCGACGCCCGGGATCCGGCTGGCGGGCACCGTCGACCCGGCCGAGACGGCGGTGCGCACGGTGCTGGGCCAGCAGGTGTCGGTCGCCGCCGCCCGTACCTCCGCGGCCCGTCTCGCGGCCGTGCACGGGACGCCGCTGCCCGCCGAGCTGCGCGACGACGACGGGCCGCACCTGCTGTTCCCCGGGCCGGGGACCCTCGCCGACGCCGACATCGCGGGGCCGGCGCGGCGGGCGTCGTCGCTGCGGGGGCTGTGTGCCGCGCTCGCCGACGGCACCCTCGCCCTCGACCCCGGGCGCGACCCGGACGGGCTGCGCGCCGAGCTGTGCGCGCTGCCCGGGATCGGTCCGTGGAGCGCCGGCCACCTGGCCATGCGCGTCCTGGGCGACCCCGACGAGCTGCTCGCCTCCGACCTCGCGGTGCGCCGCGGGGCCGAGGCGCTCGGACTGCCCGGCGACGAGGCGGCGCTGACCGCGCGCGCCCACGCCTGGGCCCCCTGGCGGTCCTACGCCGCCACCCATCTCTGGCGGGCCGCGACGGCCGCCGCCACCACCACTCCTCGGAGGAGCGCATGAGCACAGCGACCTGGTCCACACGGGACACCCCGGCCGGGCCGTTCACCGCCGTCGTCGACGACGACGGACACGTCCTCGCCTCCGGCTGGACCGCCTCGGTCGACGAGCTGCTCGCCCTGGTGCACCGCTCGCTGGCCCCGGCGACCGTGGTCGAGGGCGACCTCGGCGCGGTCGGCGAGGCGGTCGACCGCTACCACGGCGGCGACCTTTCGGTGATCGACGACGTGCCCGTCCGCCAGCGGTCCGGCCCCTACCGGGAGCTGGCGTGGGACGTGCTGCGGACCGTCCCCGCGGGGGCACCGGTCACCTACACCGGCTACGCCGAGAAGACCGGCCGTCCCGCGGCGGTGCGGGCCGCGGCGGGCGCCTGCGCGTTCAACGCGGCGGCGCTGTTCGTCCCGTGCCACCGGGTGCTGCGCACCGACGGGGGCCTGGGCGGGTTCCGCTACGGCCTGGCCGTGAAGCGGTGGCTGCTGGAGCACGAGGCGGTCTGAGACCGCCGCGGCGGCCGCGGATCGCGCACCGCGGCCGCCGCGTGGCCGGTGGTCCGGGGCGGCGCCCCGGGTCAGCGCTCGGTGACCGGGCCGACCTGGATGCCGGCGTCGACGCCGATCGGCCCCCGGGCCAGGAAGCCGCCCGGGACGTCACCGCCGGGACCGTGCAGCGAGAACTGCAGCTCGTTCGCCCGGGCGGGCCCGGCGGAGTCGCGGACCTGCACGTCGAACCGCACGGGCTCGCCCGGCCCGAACTCGACGGCGCGGGTCTGGTCGCCGTAGGGCACCGCGACCCCGGAGGCGCGCGGCGAGCCGTTCAGGCTGAACACCAGGTCCGACGGCGATCCGGACAGCAGGCACGGCGACGTGCCGGGGGCCGCGCTGAGCACGACCGTGTAGTGACGGTGTCCGGCGCTGCCCGGGGCCGGGTGGACGGTCGCCTGCTGGTTCGCCGGGCGGCAGGCACTGGGCGCCGGGTCCCCCGCCGGCGTCGCGGGTGCGGCCGAGGCGACCCCGGCCGGGACGAGCACGGCCGCGGCGGCGACCGCCAGGGCGGCGGTGGTCGTGGCGGCCGTACGGCCGATGGTGCGGGCGAGTCGGGTGGTCATCACAGGTACCTCTCTCACCCTCGCGGTGCGCCCGGGCCCCCCGGCCCGGACCGTCGGCCCCCCGGAGGTCCGACACCGGGGAAGACGTGTGCATCGCGAACCGGTTCGCCCGGCGTGGCATCCGCCTCGCCGGGGCAACCCGGCCGGCCGCCGGCCGTCCCCCGTGCGTGCCCGTGCGGGACACCCGGCTCCGGACACGCCGCTGAGCTGCGGCGGCGCGGAACTGTCGGGGGTGCGGTGCACGCTGCGGGGGTGGACGTCCTCAGCCTGCTCCTCGGATCGCTGCTCGGTGCGGCGGTCGCCGCCGCCGTGGTCTGGTCGGTGGCCGCCGCCCGGTTCCGGGCCGAGGCGGCCGAGGCGGCCCGGGCCGCCGCGAACACCGCCGCCACCACCCGGGCCGACGCGGCGGGTCTGCGCGCCGAGCGCGCCGCGCTGCTCGAACGGGTCGAGGAGCTGCACGAGTCCCTCGACGATGCGACGGTCCGCGCCCGGCGGGCCGAGTCCGACGCCGCGGGAGCCACCGCCGCGCTGCGCGCCGAGCGGGAGGCCCGGGCCGGGGCCGAGGCCGCGACGGTGCGCCGCGAGGCCGAGCTGAAGGACTCCTTCGCCGCGCTGTCGCAGGACGCGCTGGCCCGCAACAACGAGGCGTTCGTGGCGCTGGCGGAGAGCAGGCTCAAGGAGGCGACCGCCGCGCTCGCGGCGAAGGCCGACGGCGACCAGGCCGCCCGCGCGAAGGCCGTCGAGCAGCTGCTCGACCCGGTCTCGGCGGCGCTGGGCCGGGTCGAGGGGCAGCTGCGGACGGTGGAGAAGGAGCGCGAGTCCGCCTACGCCGGGCTCCGCGAGCAGGTCAGGGCGATGGCGGCGAGCTCGGACAAGCTCGGCACCGAGACGAAGGCACTGGTCAACGCGCTGCGGGCACCGCAGGTGCGGGGCCGGTGGGGCGAGATGCAGCTGCAGCGGGTCGCGGAGATGGCCGGGATGCTCGAGCACTGCGACTTCTCCACCCAGGTGTCCGCCGCCGGGGAGGACGGCGGGGTCCGCCCGGACATGCTGGTCCGGCTCGCGGGCGGCAAGCAGGTCGTCGTCGACGCGAAGGTGCCGTTCGCGGCCTACCTGCAGGCGGTCGAGGCCTCGGACCCGGACGTGCACACCGAACGGCTCGCGGCGCACGCCCGGCAGCTGCGCACGCACGTGGACCAGCTCTCGGCCAAGGCCTACTGGGAGTCGTTCGAGCCGACACCGGAGTTCGTGGTGCTGTTCGTGCCGGGCGACCCGTTCCTCGAGGCGGCGCTGCGCTCGGACCCGGGGCTGCTGGAGTACGCCTTCGGCCGCAACGTCGTGCTCTCGACGCCGACCACCCTCGTCGCGCTGCTGCGCACCGTCGCCTACGGCTGGAAGCAGGAGGCCCTGGCCCGCAACGCCGCCCAGGTGCACCGGCTCGGGCGCGAGCTGCACGGGCGCCTCGCGACGATGGGCACGCACGTCGCGAAGCTCGGCCGCAGCCTGGACGCGGTGGTGGACAGCTACAACCGGACCGTCTCCTCACTGGAGGCGCGGGTCCTGGTGAGCGCCCGGAAGTTCACCGAGCTGCAGGTGTCCGACACCGAGCTGGGGACGCCCGCGACGGTCGACCGGACCCCGCGCGGCGTCTCCGCGCCCGAGCTGGTCGCCTCCGCCGGGGACTCGCTGGTGTCCCTCGAGGACCTCGGGCGGCCCGACCACCACCGGCCGGACGGCACCCGATCCGGCGGCGGCCGACCCGACGGCGCACATCCGGGCACGTTCGGCGACGGCGACACGGCACGCGACGAGGCGACCGGGACACCGTGGCGGGAGGGGTTAGGCTGACCGGGTGACCACGGCCCGATCGAGCTCGGCCCGCCGGCCCGGCCGGGGCCCAGCCCCCGCGCGCGGGGGCTGGCCGGTGCGTGAGCGGTCCCTGCTCCCCCCGGTCCTCGGTGTCCCGCCGCTCGCGGCCACCGGTCTGGCCGTCGGCACCACCGCCCTCGGCGTCCTGGTGGACCTGCTGCGGATCGGCACGGTCGGCCGGGTGTTCGAGGTCTGCTACCTGCTCGGCTGCGTGCTCGCGGTGTCCTGGGTCCGCCGGCGCGGGCTGTTCCTGCCGGCCGTGCAGCCGCCGCTGCTGCTCGCCGTCGTCGTACCGCTGGTCGCGGTGCTGATCGGCGCCCCGTCCGGCGGCGGCACGGCGCAGAGCCTGCTCATGGCGGGCGCCCCGCTGATCAACGCGTTCCCGGCGATGGCGGTGACCACGCTGGTCGTCCTGCTCGTCGCCGGTCTGCGCGTGCTGCGCCAGCGCCTCGGCCCGGACGACGCCGTCGGCCGGCTGCGGCAGCGCCTGGGCCGCGACCCGGGCGGGTACGACCCCGACGGCCCCGGTGGGCGGTCCCGGGCTCCGCGCGGCGCGGGCGGCGCGACCACGGGGACCGCGTCCCGGTCCCGCACGACGGGCACCGCCCGCGCCGGGTCGGCCACCGGGTCGGCACCGACCGGTTCCGCGCGCCGCGACACGGCCCGCACCGGGTCCACCGGCCGTACCGGGTCCACCGGCACCGGGGTCTCGCGCACCGGATCCGTCGCACGGTCGGTCGGGGCCGCGCGGCCCGGCTCCTCGCGCGCCGGGTCCTCACGCACCGACCCGTCCCGCTCCGAGCCCTCCCGCGGATCGACACGCGGCGCGACCGGCCGGACACGCCGCGACACCCGCTGACGGCCGTCCGGCGCAGCCACGGTCGTCCGGACGCATCCGCCCAGGTGGACGGCCGGAACGTACCCCGCAGACCGCCCGGGTGGCGACGGATCGGACAATGGGAGCAACCCACTGCACTCCCGAGCGTCTTCCCATCGGGGGGCACGGCGTGACCCCGCCGCTCCCCGACGCACGCCGGAACCACTGGAGAGCCATTGTCGACCACCCGCAGCCCCCGCAGGACGCGACCCGCGATCGTCGTCGCGCTGGTCGCCGTGGCCGTCGCGCTGATCGGCGTCGGCACCGCGATCGCCGGGACCCCGGCCGCGCAGGCCTTCCGTGACCAGCCGCTCGTCGCGGGCACCCCGTGCACCGTCACGGCCCGCGCCTGCGTCGACCTCGACACCCAGCGCTCCTGGCTGTTCACCGACGGGAAGATCACCCACGGGCCCGTCCCGGTCGCCATCGGCGGCCCGGGCAAGGAGACCCCGGTCGGCCACTCCCTGCGGGTCTACCGCAAGGAGCAGCTGCACAAGAGCGGCGAGTACACGATGACCAACGGCGAGCCCGCCCCGATGCCGTGGGCGGTGTTCTTCCAGGACGGCGGCATCGCCTTCCACGAGGGCCGCACCGACACCCCGTCGGCGGGCTGCGTCCGGCTCACCCCGGAGAACGCGAAGCTCTGGTTCGACACCCTGCAGATCGGCGACCAGGTGCAGGTCGTGTCGGCGAAGCAGGTCCAGGCGGACCGCGCCGCGGGCTGATCCCCGCCCCGTACACACGTGAGGCCCCGGACCGGTTCGGTCCGGGGCCTCCGTCGTGTGTGCCGCGGGTCAGTTCACCGGGGTCAGGCCCAGCGACCGGCCGCGCGGCGGGCGCAGCTCGCGGGGCAGCGAGAAGGTCAGCGTCTCCTCGGCGGTGTCGACCTCCTCGACCGAGCCGAAGCCGCGCTCGGCGAGGTACTCGACGACACCCTGCACCAGGATCTCCGGGACCGACGCACCGCTGGTGATCCCGACCGTCGTGACGCCGTCGAGCCAGGACTCGTCGATCTCGCGGGCGTAGTCGATCAGGTACGAGGCACCGGCCCCGGCGCCCAGCGCGACCTCGACCAGGCGCACCGAGTTCGACGAGTTCCGCGACCCGACGACCAGCACCAGGTCGCAGCGCGGCGCCATCGTCTTCACCGCGACCTGGCGGTTCTGCGTGGCGTAGCAGATGTCGTCCGACGGCGGGTTCTGCAGCTTCGGGAACCGCTCGCGCAGCGCACGGACGGTGTCCATCGTCTCGTCGACGCTCAGCGTGGTCTGCGACAGCCACACGACCCGCTCCGGGTCGCGGACGGTCACGGAGTCGACGTCGGCGGCGGACTCGACGAGCTGGATGTGCTCGGGCGCCTCACCGGAGGTCCCCTCGACCTCCTCGTGCCCGGCGTGCCCGACGAGCAGGATGTCGTAGTCCTCGCGGGCGAACCGCTTCGCCTCCTGGTGGACCTTGGTCACCAGCGGGCAGGTCGCGTCGATGGTCTGCAGGTTCCGGCCCGCGGCCTCGTCGCGGACCGCGGGCGAGACGCCGTGCGCGGAGAACACCACGTGCGCGCCCTCCGGAACCTCCGACGCCTCGTCGACGAAGATCGCACCGCGCTCGCGCAGCGTCTCCACCACGTGCTTGTTGTGCACGATCTCCTTGCGGACGTACACGGGGGCGCCGTACTGGTCGAGCGCCTGCTCCACCGCCTCGACGGCACGGTCGACGCCCGCGCAGTAGCCGCGGGGCTTGGCGAGCAGGACCTGCTTGGCAGAACCGGACATGCCCCCAGGGTACGGACCGGCCCGGGAGCGGGCAGCCGTACGTGACCGGCCCGACCGGCTCCCGGCGCGCCCGGCGCGACAGGCGGCCGCGGATGAGGGGACAATGGCGTGCATGTCTCCGCTGCCGTTCCCCGTGCGGATCGCCGCCGGCCTCGTCGTGACCGCCGTCGAGCAGGCCCGAGAGCTGCCGCGGCACGCCGTCGAGCTGCCGGTGACCGCGGTCAGCCAGGCGCTGCAGGTGTCCATGCGGCTCCAGCAGCGGATCACCGAGCTCGCCATCAAGGGCGACCGCGCGCTGGGCACCCTGCGTCCCGCCGACGACATCCCCAGCTGGGCGACCTTCGACGACGACCTGGCCGACGGCGCCGACCTCTCGCTGCCCGACCCGGAGCCGATCGCCCCGCCGCTGCCGCCCGCCGCTCCCCCGGCCGGGCGCAACGGCACCGTGTCGTCGCTGCGGCCCGCCCGCACCGGCATCCCGATCGACCGGTCGCCCGCGTCGCCGCGTCCGGCGTCGGCGTCGAACCGGGCCGAGGCGAGTGCGGCCGCGCCCGCCGCGCTGCCCGAGTACCCGACGATGACCGTGCCCCAGCTGCGCGGCAAGCTCCGCACGCTGAGCCTCGACGACCTCGCGGACCTCCTCGCCTGGGAGACCGCGCACGAGAACCGGCCGCCGTACGTCACGATGCTGACGAACCGGATCGCGACGGTGTCCGAGAACCGTTGAGCGCCACGACCTCCGAGGAGGACCCGTGGCCGGTCCGCACGGTCGCCCGCAAGATCGCCGAGTGGGTCGACCGGCTCGGCGCGGTGTGGGTCGAGGGCCAGCTCGCCCAGGTCAACGCCCGCTCCGGAACCGCCTTCCTGACCCTGCGTGACCCGGCCGCCGACATCTCCCTGCAGCTGACGGCGCCGTCGTCGCTGGTGCGCGACGCCGGCGGCGCCGTGACCGAGGGCAGCCGGGTGATCGTGCACGGCAAGCCGTCGTTCTACCTGGGGCGCGGCACGCTGTCGCTGCGCGTCGACCGGATCCGCGCGGTCGGGCTCGGCGAGCTGCTGGCCCGGATCGAGCGGTTGCGCAGGCTGCTCGCCGCCGAGGGGCTGTTCGACCCGGCCCTCAAGCGGCGCCCGCCGCTGCTCCCGCACACCATCGGCCTGGTCACCGGGCGCGACTCGGCGGCCGAGCACGACGTCGTCCGCAACGCGACCTCGCGCTGGCCCGCGGTGCGGTTCCGGATCGAGAACGTCGCGGTGCAGGGCGGGCTCGCCGTCGAGCAGGTCGTCGGCGCGCTGCGGGCCCTCGACCGGGACCCGGACGTCGAGGTCATCGTGCTCGCCCGCGGCGGCGGCAGCGTCGAGGACCTGCTGCCCTTCTCCGACGAGACGCTGTGCCGCGCCGTCGCCGCCTGCCGGACCCCGGTCGTGTCGGCCATCGGGCACGAGCCGGACACCCCGCTGGTCGACCACGTCGCCGACGTGCGCTGTTCCACCCCCACCGAGGCCGGACGCAGCCTGGTGCCCGACCTCGGCGAGGAGACCGCGCGGATCGCCGGGCTGCGCGACCGGGCCCGCCGCGCGCTGCACGGCTGGGTCGACCGGGAGCAGCACCGCCTCGACGACCTGCGGCGACGGCCGGTGCTGGCCGACCCGCTGCGCATGGTCACCTCCCGGGAGGGCGAGATCGCCGACGCCCGCGCCGCCGCCCACCGCGCGGTGCTGCGGCGGCTGGACCGGTCGTCGTCGGAGCTGGAGCACCTGGGTGCCCGGCTCGCCGCGCTCGGCCCGACCGCGACCCTGGCCCGCGGCTACGCGATCGTGCAGCTCGCCGACCGCACCGACGACGACGTGCCCCCGCTGCTGCGGTCGGTCGCCGACGCGCCCGCCGGCACCGGCCTGCGGATCCGGGTCGCCGACGGCGCCGTCGCCGCCACCGTGACCACCACCGACCCGGAGACCTGATGAGCGACCGACCGGCAGTGGAGACCCTGGGCTACGAGAAGGCCCGCGACGAGCTCGTGGAGGTCGTGCGCGCGCTGGAGGTCGGCGGCCTCGGCCTGGACGAGTCCGTCGCACTGTGGGAGCGCGGCGAGGCCCTGGCCAAGCGCTGCGACGCCCAGCTCGCCGGCGCCCGCACCCGCATCGAGGAGAAGCTGGCCGAGGCGGAACGCGACCCCGACGCCTGACGCCGTCCCGCCGGCACACGGTCGGGATGCCGGCGCCGGCAGGCCACCTGCGGCGACGACCACGGCCCCGTCCGTCGAGCCGGGCGACGATCCGGGACCCGGCACGCCGGGCCACGTCGTGTGCCCGGCGGCCACGCGCCCGCACCCACCCCTGGACATCGTCCCCGGTCCTGCCTACCGTTCCAACGGAACGATACCGTTTCGTTCCATTGGCCACCGGAGGTGGCGATGAAGTTCCTCTTCGACGACGAGTCCTTCTCCTTCGAGGCGCTGCGCGCGGCCGGCTACGCGGCCTACGCCGGCGCCGACCTCGGCGAGGTCCTGGTGACCTGCCGGGACATCCCGGAGGGCGACCATGACGCCTGGTCGACGCGATGGGCCGCGACCGCGGCGCAGGTCGAGCTCATCGGTCGCGACGCGCAGGCGGCCGGTCACCCGGTGAGCGCCCGGGAGGCCCTGCTGCGTGCGTCGAACTACTACCGGACCACTGACTTCTACCGGCGCGAGAACCCCGCGCAGGACACGGAGTCCGCCCGGCTCGCCACCGCGTCGCAGCAGACGTTCGCGGACGCGGTCACCCTCTTCGACACCCCGGTCCGGGCCGTCGAGATCCCCTACGAGGACGTGTCGCTGCCGGGCTACCTGTTCCTGGTCGACGACTCCGGGGTCCGCCGGTCCACCGTGCTCTTCCACGGCGGCTACGACTCCACCCTCGAGGAGGACTACTTCGCGCTCGCGGCCGGCGCACTGCGGCGCGGCTACGACGTCCTGGCCTTCGACGGCCCGGGCCAGGGCCGCAGCCTCCGGGACCGGGGCCTGCACTTCCGCCCGGACTGGGAGGCCGTCGTCACACCGGCCGTCGACCTCGCCCTCGCCCAGCCCGAGGTCGACCCGGAGCGCCTCACCCTGATCGGCATGAGCCTGGGCGGGTACCTGGCCGCCAGGGCCGCCGCCTTCGAGCCACGGCCGGCCGCCGCGGTGCTGTACGACGGCGTCCACGACTTCCGGCCGGTCGTCGCCGCGATCGGTGACCGCGCCGCGGCGACCCCCGGCGGGCTGGACGCCCTGATGGCCCGGGACACGGGTGCGCGCTGGGCCGTGCTCAACGGGCTGTGGACCTTCGGCGTACGCGACTTCGACGAGCTCCTCGACGCGGCCGGGCCCTACACGATGAACGGGGTGACGGGGCTCATCAGGTGCCCGACGCTGGTGCTGGAGGCGGAGAACGACCAGTTCTTCCGGGGACAGCCGCAACGCGTGTACGACGAGCTCACCTCGGTCAAGGAGCTGATCGTGTTCCGCGAGGACGAGGGAGGCGGGGAGCACTGCCACGAGGGGGCGCTCTTGCTGTTCCACCAGCGCACGTTCGACTGGCTCGACACCGTTCTCGGCCGCTGAGGCAGGTCGCGACCGTCCGGAGCCGGGTTCGCCCCGCGCGTCCCGCCGGTGCCGCGTCAGCGTCACCGAGACGGATCAGGATCCTGCGGGCGCGACCGGAGGTGCCGCCACGAGGGCGTCGGCGAGGGTGCGGAACTGCGCGTCCGACGCGGAGCCCGTCACCAGGACGCGGACCTCCGGCCGTCCGGGCAGCGTCGCGATCCGGAAGGGCTCGCCGCCCTCGGCGCCGTAGACCTCCCAGGTCAGGCCGCCCGCCTGCACGGTGCCGCGCATCGTCGGCGGGCCGTCGCCGCGTCCCGCGGAACCGGACTCGGTGGCGAGGACACCCTCGACCGAGCCGTCGGTCTGGACCAGGCTCAGGAAGTCCGCGTCGGGGGTGACGAAGCCGATGCGCACGGCGGTGCCGCCGCCCTCCACCGGGCCGCGGTCGGTGGAGTTGACCCGGAACGGGACGTCCGGCAGCCGCAGCGGGAAGGCCGAGCCACGGGCGTACTCGGCGATCCGGGCCGGGGCGTCGACGGTGGGGGCCGACGCGGCGTCCTCGGCCGGGGCGCCGGGCGAGAACGAGCAGGACCCGCCGACCGAGAAGATCAGCAGGGCGACCGGGACGAGGATCAGGCAGGCCCAGATCAGGTCGCGCACCGACGTGTCGCCACGGGCGGGCTTGTGCATCGCCTGCGGACCCGCCTCGGGGATCCGGCGGGTCACCGGCGGCGGCTGCGGCCTCCCGGACCGGGCCGCACCCGCGGGCGCGGCGGCCGGGTCCGCAGCCGGAACCGGGTCCGGGCCGGTGCCACCGGCCGTGGCCCGTTCGGCGGCCCCGGCGGTACCGGAGGTGTCGGCCGGGTCCGGGACAGCCGGGGGCCCGGCGGGCTCCGAGGAGTCCGGCGACGGCGTTCCCGGGTCAGGTCGTGCGCTCACGTGTCCATCGTCCCAGGCATGGCGTCGGTCGCTCATCGCTGCTCCCCCGACGTCGGGCGTGCGAGGATCGCCGGGCGCCTCCCCGTACGCCCGTGGGAACCCGGACGAGGGGACGTCGCCGACGAGCACGCCGCCCGTGAATGGAGACGTATCCGTGAGCCAGCCCGCCAGTCCCGCCACCCCCCGCCGTCGTGAGGCGCCCGACCGCAACCTGGCGATGGAGCTGGTCCGGGTCACCGAGGCCGCCGCGATGGCCGCGGGCCGCTGGGTCGGCAAGGGCGACAAGAACGGCGGGGACGGTGCCGCCGTCGACGCCATGCGCCAGCTCATCTCCTCGGTGTCGATGCGCGGCGTCGTCGTCATCGGCGAGGGCGAGAAGGACGAGGCCCCGATGCTGTTCAACGGCGAGGAGGTCGGGAACGGCGAGGGCCCGTTCTGCGACGTCGCCGTCGACCCCATCGACGGCACCACGCTGATGGCCAAGGGCATGCCCAACGCCCTCGCGGTGCTCGCCGTCGCCGAGCGGGACGCCATGTTCGACCCGTCCGCCGTCTTCTACATGGAGAAGATCGCGGTCGGGCCGGAGGCCGCGGACGCCATCGACATCACCGCACCGGTCGCGGAGAACATCCGCCGGGTCGCGCGGGCCAAGGAGATCGACGTCGCCGACGTCACCGTCTGCGTGCTCGACCGCCCCCGCCACGAGCAGATCGTCACCGAGATCCGCGCGGCCGGTGCCCGCATCGCCTTCATCTCCGACGGCGACGTCGCCGGTGCCATCGCCGCAGCGCGTCCCACCTCGGGCGTGGACATGCTCTACGGCGTCGGCGGCACCCCGGAGGGGATCATCACCGCGGCCGCGCTGAAGTGCATGGGCGGCGAGATCCAGGGCCGGCTGTGGCCCAAGGACGACGCCGAGCGCGAGAAGGCCCTCGCCGCGGGCCACGACCTCGACAAGGTCCTGACCACCGCCGAGCTCGTGCGCGGCGAGAACGTCTTCTTCTGCGCCACCGGCATCACCGACGGCCCCCTGCTGCGCGGCGTCCACTACCGGGGTGGCGGGGCGACCACCCAGTCGATCGTGATGCGGTCCAAGTCCGGCACCGTCCGGCTGATCGACGGCTACCACCGTCTCACCAAGCTGCGCGAGTTCTCCTCCGTCGACTTCGACGGCGTCGAGGGCGAGGCCCCGCCGCTGCCGTGAGGTTAGGCTCACTTAACACTGCGGGACGGGTCGCGGAGGAGTAGACCTCAGCCCATGAGCGAGGACTTCCGCATCGAGCACGACACCATGGGCGAGGTCCGGGTCCCCGCCGACGCGCTGTGGCGGGCCCAGACCCAGCGCGCGGTGGAGAACTTCCCGATCTCCGGCCGCGGCCTGGAGCGCGCCCAGATCCGCGCGCTCGGCCTGGTCAAGGCGGCCGCGGCCCGGGTGAACGGCGAGCTGGGCGTACTGGACGACGACCGGGCCCGCGCGATCGCCGCGGCCGCCGACGAGGTGGCTGCGGGCGGGCACGACGACCACTTCCCGGTCGACGTCTTCCAGACGGGCTCGGGCACGTCGTCGAACATGAACGCCAACGAGGTGATCGCCTCGCTGGCCGCCCGCGCCGGCACCGACGTGCACCCGAACGACCACGTCAACGCCTCGCAGTCGTCGAACGACGTCTTCCCGACGACCATCCACCTCGCCGCCACCGAGGCGCTGGCGACCGAGGTGGTCCCGGCGCTGCAGCACCTCGAGGCCGCGCTGCGCCGCCGTGCGGCGGACTGGTCGGAGGTCGTGAAGGCCGGCCGCACCCATCTCATGGACGCCGTCCCGATCACCCTCGGCCAGGAGGCCGGGGGCTGGGCCAGCCAGGCCGGCTACGGCGCCGCCCGCGTCCGCGACGCGCTCCCCCGCCTCGCCGTCCTGCCGATCGGCGGGACCGCGGTCGGCACCGGGCTGAACGCCCCGGACGGGTTCGGCGCCGCCGTGGTCGCGAAGCTGCGCGAGGCGACCGGCCTGGAGCAGCTCACCGAGGCCACCGACCACATCGAGGCCCAGGGCTCCCGCGACGGCCTGGTCGAGGCCTCCGGCGCGCTGCGGACCGTGGCCGTGTCGCTCTACAAGATCGCCAACGATCTGCGCTGGCTGTCGTCCGGGCCGCGCACCGGGCTGGCCGAGATCCACCTGCCGGACCTGCAGCCGGGCAGCTCGATCATGCCGGGCAAGGTCAACCCGGTGATCTGCGAGGCCACGATGATGGTCTGCGCGCAGGTCATGGGCAACGACGCGACGGTCGGCTTCTCCGGCAGCCAGGGCAACCTGGAGCTGAACGTGATGATGCCGGTGATGGCGCGCAACGTTCTGGAGTCCGCCCGGCTGATCGCGAACGCCGCCCGGCTGCTCGCCGACAAGGTCGTCGACGGCATGGAGGCCGACCTCGAGCGCACCCGCGAGTACGCCGAGTCGTCCCCGTCGATCGTCACCCCGCTGAACTCGAGGATCGGCTACGAGGAGGCGGCGGCCGTCGCGAAGCAGGCACTGAAGGAGCGGAGGACGATCCGCGAGGTCGTGATCGAGCGCGGGCACGTGGCGAACGGGACGCTCACCGAGGACGAGCTGGACCGTGCCCTGGACGTGCTGGCGATGACCCGCGGCGAGAAGCGCTCCTGATCCCGGCTGCGCCCGGTCACCGGCCGGGCGCACCGGGTCAGTCCATCCGCTGTTCACCTCCGCGTCCCCGTTCGGTCCACATCGACGTGACACCGTGTGTGCGTCAGTCGATCACCGTCACCCGAACGGATCCCTCCGATGCCCGACCAGCGCTTCGCGTACGTCCCTGTGCACGATCTGCGCTCCGGTCGCTGCACCGGGGTCGAGGTCGTGCCGCGACTGCACCACGACGCGGTGGCCGTCGCGGCCCGCGACCGCGGCTGGGACGCCCGCCGGATCGCCGAGCTCGACGCGGGCACCGCGGTCTCCGCGGTCGCGTCCGCCCGGTCCTGGGGTGCCGCCGTCCCGGTGCAGGTCGACGTCGCCGCGGACACCGTCCTCCACGCCCGCGGCCGGCTGCGCGCCATGCTCGGCGGCACCTCCGACCCGGTCGCTCCCCTGCTGGAGGTCGGCCCGCCGATCGCCGCGGCCGCACCGGCGGAGCACCTCGTCCTGGCACTGGCCGAGCTGCGGCGCTGGGGGTTCCGGATCGGTCTCGACGGGGCCGGGCGCGCGTTCGGTCCGGAGCTCGTGGCCGCCGTCCGGCCGGACGTGGTGAAGCTCGAGCCGGACCTCTGCGACGGGGTGCTCGACACGGGGACCGGCGCCGCCGTCCGCGCCGTGGTCGAGGTGTCCCGCGCGGTCGGGGCGCCGGTCGCCGCGACCGGGGTCCGCGACGCGGCCCGGCTGACGGGGCTGTTCGCGACTGGGATCGCGTTCGCCCAGGGCCCGTTGCTGGGTGGGACGCGCGCCGCGCCCGAGGCCGACCCGGCGACCCGCGCGGAGCTGCTCGGCCTGCTGAGCGCGATGCCACAGCCCGCCGCCGGCCGGGCCGCCGCCGTCCGTCCCGTCCCGGGGCGTCCCGGGCCCGGCCACCCGGCGCCGGAGCGCGGCGGGACGCCGGAGCCGGCCGCCACCCCGGTGCCCGTCCCGGCCGGTCCCCCGGTGCGCGGGCTCGCCGTGCCGGCCGTGACCCTGCCCGACGACGCCGTCGGCGACACCGCACGCGAGGCGTTGCGCGCCCGTCCCGACTCGGCCGGGATCGTCCTGGTCGACCGGGCGCACCGGCCGGTCGGCTACCTCGACCGCAGCCGCGTCCTGCTCCAGCTGGCCGGCCGGTTCGGGTACGCGCTGTGGGCCGAGAAGCCGGCGGCCGAGCTGGCGGACCCGCCGCGGACCGTCGACGAGCGGACCCCGCTGCACCGCGCGATGGAGATCGGCCTGTCCGGCGACCCGGCCCGCGGCTACGACGACCTGGTCGTCGTCGCCCCGGACGGCACCTGCCGCGGGGTCGTCCCGGTCGCCGAGCTGTGGCGCCGCGCGATCCTGCCGCCCGCCGCGTCCGGCCCGCGCCCCGTCCCGGTACCGCAGGCGGCGCGCACCGCCTGATCCGACGACGCGCGGACTGTCGGGGGTCGCTGCTTCACTGACCCGGTGCTGTTCACCGACGTCGTCACCACCTCGGCCGCGGTCGGGGCGACCCGCGCGCGCAAGGAGAAGACCGCCGCGCTCGCCGGGCTGCTGCGCACCGCCGCGCCGGCCGAGGTCGTGCCGGTCGTCGCCTGGCTGTCCGGGGTGCCCCGGCAGGGCCGGATCGGGACCGGCTGGCGGACGCTGTCGGGCGTCGACGTGCCGGCCGCGGCGGAGCCGTCGCTGACGGTGGGGCAGGTCGACGCACTGCTCGACGAGCTGGCCGGCACCGCGGGGACCGGCTCGGCGGCCCGGCGCCGCGAGCTGCTCACCGAGCTGTACGGCGCCGCGACCACCGAGGAGCAGCGCTTCCTGCACCGTCTGCTCACCGGCGAGCTGCGCCAGGGCGCCCTGGAGGGGCTGATGGTGGACGCCGTCGCCGCCGCCTCCGAGGTGGCCGCGCCCGCGGTGCGCCGCGCGTTCATGCTGTCCGGCCGGCTGCCGGAGACCGCGGCCACCGCGCTGACCGGCGGACAGGACGCCCTCGCCGCGGTCGGGCTGGAGGTGGGCAGGCCGGTCCGGCCGATGCTCGCCTCCCCCGGCGACTCGCTCGACGCCGCGCTGGCCGGGCTCGGCACCGACGTCACCGTCGAGCACAAGCTCGACGGCGCCCGCATCCAGGTGCACCGCCGCGGCGACCGGGTGCGGGTGTGGACGCGCACGCTGCGCGAGATCACCGCTCGCGTGCCCGAGCTGGTGGAGCTGGTGCGGGGGATGCCGTGCGACACCGCGGTGCTCGACGGCGAGACCCTCGCCCTCGACGACGAAGGCCGCCCCCGCCCGTTCCAGGACACGATGAGCCGGTTCGGCACCGAGGAGCGGGTACCGGACGTCCTGTTGTCGCCGTTCTTCTTCGACCTGCTCCACCTCGACGGCCGTGACCTGGTCGACGAGCCCGCCGAGGTCCGGCTCGACGCGCTCGCCGGGCTGCTCGCCGCGGACACCCACGCCGCGCTGCGGATGCCGGGGGTGCGGCGGCCGTCGCCGGAGCAGGCGGCCGCGGTCCTGTCCGAGGCGCTGTCGGCGGGGCACGAGGGCGTCGTCGTGAAGGACCTGGCCGCGCCGTACGCGGCCGGGCGGCGCGGCAGGGCCTGGCAGAAGGTGAAGCCGGTGCACACCCTGGACCTGGTGGTGCTGGGCGCCGAGTGGGGCTACGGGCGGCGGACCGGGTCGCTGTCGAACATCCACCTCGGCGCCCGCGACCCGGACGGCGGGGAGCCGGTGATGGTCGGCAAGACGTTCAAGGGGATGACCGACGAGCTGCTGGCCTGGCAGACCGCGACCTTCCCGGAGTACGAGACGGCGCGCGAGCCGGGCGTGGTGCATCTGCGACCCGAGCTCGTCGTCGAGATCGCGCTCGACGGCGCGCAACGCAGCACCCGCTACCCGGGCGGGGTCGCGCTGCGCTTCGCCCGGGTGCTGCGCTACCGCCCGGACAAGACCCCGGCCGAGGCCGACTCGCTCGACGCGGTGCGGGCGCTGCTGTCGGGCTGAGCGGCCGCGGCGCCGTCGCGGGCCGCGGGCACCGACCCGGCCGGGTCGGCACGCAGCACGCTGACCGCGAGGACGCGGCCGTCGTCACCGGTCAGGGTCCGTTCGGCGCCCAGCAGCGGCGTGCCGGCGGCGACACCGAGCAGCGCCGCGGAGTCCGGGTCGGCCGGCACCGGCCCGGAGCGGGTGCCCGCCGACGCCGGGTGCAGCCCGGCCTCGGACAGCTGCCGGTCGAAGGGGCCGGTCCCGGGCACCGCGAGCAGCAGCGCCGCGGCCTCGGTGGCCAGGTAGTGGGTCTCCAGCACCGCGCCGCCACCGGCCGTGGCCGAGACGCACTCGGTGCGCAGGCACGGTGCCCCGACCGGCACGCCGAGCCAGTCGGCGAGCACGTCGGGCGCGGCGATCCCGGTGCGTTCCAGCCAGCGCGGGAGCCGGGTACCCGTACCGGTGACCGCGGCCCGTCCGGGGTAGTGCGGGCGGGCGACGATCCGGTGCGCGGTCGGCCCGGGTCGCAGCAGCCCCTCCTCGCGGAGCAGCCCCAGCGCGGCACGGACGGCGCTGCGCGGTACACCGTGGCCGACCATCAGCTCGTCCTCGCCGGGGAGCAGGTCCCCGGGGCGCCCGCGCCCGGCCACGGCGATGCGCAGCAGGTCCCGGAGCCGGCGTACGTCGGCAGCACGCACACGGGGGTTCGGCGACGGCACCGGCATGTACCCGACGGTAGGCATCCGTGGTTGCCCGACGGTTGTCGACACGTGACGGGCACGTGACGAGGCGGCCGGGGGCGTACAGTCCCGATACCGTGCGCTTCCTCGACGACCGCCGGCCCGAGCACGACCTCACCTACGACGACGTCTTCCTCGTCCCGCGCCGTTCCACGGTGACGTCCCGGTTCGACGTGGACCTCACCGCCCCGGACCGCTCCGGGGCCACGGTCCCGGTCGTCGCGGCGAACATGACCGCCGTCGCCGGCCGCCGGATGGCCGAGACCCTCGCCCGCCGCGGCGCGCTGACGGTGCTGCCGCAGGACGTGGCGACCGACGCCGTCGCCGGGATCGTGTCCTGGATCAAGTCCCGGCACCCGGTGTGGGACACCCCGCTGGTGCTGCGTACCTCCGACGCGGTGGCCGACGCGCTGAACCTGCTGCCCAAGCGGGCCCACGACGCCGTCGTGGTCGTCGACGACGGCGGCCGTCCGGTCGGGACCGTGTCCGAGGCGCACTGCGCGGGGGTGGACCGCTTCACCCGGCTCGCCGAAGTCCTCGATCCGGACCCGCTGGCGCTGCCGCTGGGCACCGAGCCGCGCGAGGTGTTCGAGCAGCTCGACGCCGGCCGGAAGGCGGTGGCGCTCGGCCTCGACGGCGACGGCCGCCTCGCGGGCCTGCTCACTCCGCTCGGCGCGATCCGGGCCGGGATCTACTCCCCCGCCCTCGACGGCGCGGGCCGGCTGCGCACCGCGGCCGCGATCGGTATCAACGGCGACGTCGCGGTGAAGGCGAAGGCCCTGCTCGACGCCGGTGTGGACGTGCTCGTCGTCGACACGGCGCACGGCCACCAGGAGAAGATGCTCGACGCGCTCGGCGCGGTCCGCCGTGTGGTCGACCAGGCCGGAGCCGCGGTCCCGGTCGCCGCCGGCAACGTGGTCACCGCCGAGGGCGTCGCCGATCTGGTCGACGCGGGCGCCGACATCGTCAAGGTCGGCGTCGGCCCCGGCGCCATGTGCACGACCCGGATGATGACCGGCGTCGGGCGCCCGCAGTTCTCCGCGGTCGCCGAGTGCGCCGCCGCGGCCCGCGAGCGCGGCGCCGTCGTCTGGGCCGACGGCGGGGTGCGCCACCCGCGCGACGTGGCCCTCGCCCTCGCCGCGGGCGCGGCCTCGGTGATGATCGGCTCCTGGCTGGCGGGCACCTACGAGTCCCCCGGCGACCTGCTGCGCGACGAGCACGGCCGCGCGTACAAGGAGTCGTTCGGGATGGCGTCCAAGCGCGCGGTCGGCGCCCGTACCCGCGGGGACAACGCGTTCGACCGGGCCCGCAAGTCGCTGTTCGAGGAGGGCATCTCGTCCTCGCGCCAGCGGCTGGACCCGGACCGGCCGGGCGTCGAGGACGTGCTCGACGAGATCTGCTCGGGCGTCCGCTCCGCGTGCACCTACGCCGGCGCGCGCTCGGTCGACGAGCTGCACGAGCGGTCCGTCGTCGGGGTGCAGACCACCGCGGGGTTCACCGAGGGCACCCCGCACGGCCTCTGACCCACCGCTTGACCCGGGGCGTGATCCGGCGCACGGTCGGGTCATGGCCGCCCCCACGCAGGACACCACCACCACCAGCAGCTCCGGTACCGCCGCTCTCGGCGGCGGTGGTACCGGCGGTCTGCCCACGCCACCGACGTTCGCCACCTCGGCCGAGGAGCGGCTGCACCGCAAGCAGCAGCTCGCCGGCGCGTTCCGGATCTTCGGCCGGTTCGGCTTCGGGGAGGGCGTCGCCGGGCACATCACCGTGCGCGACCCGGAGGACCCGGAGATGTTCTGGGTCAACCCGTTCGGCATGAGCTTCCGGCACATCCGGGTCTCGGACCTGATCATGGTCGACCACCACGGCACGGTCCGGCACGGGAACCGCCCGGTGAACCAGGCCGGGTTCGTCATCCACTCGGCCGTGCACGCCGAGCACCCGCACGTCGTCGCGGCCGCCCACGCCCACTCGGTGTACGGCAAGGCGTGGTCGTCGCTGGGCCGCCCGCTGGACCCCATCACCCAGGACGCCTGCGCCCTCTACGAGAACCACGGCGTCGTCCACGAGGGGGCGGGCGCGGTCGTGCTCGACCCGGAGGCGGGCCGGGCGCTGGCCCGCGGACTGACCGGCCGGAAGATGGTGTTCCACCAGAACCACGGGATCTTCTCCGTCGGCGAGACCGTCGCCGAGGCCGCCTGGTGGTTCATCTCGACCGAGCGCAACTGCCAGGCGCAGCTGCTCGCCGAGGCCGCGGGGACGCCGACGCTCGTCGACCACGTCAACGCGCGGTTCACCGCCGAGCAGACCGGTACCCCCTACGCCGGCTGGTTCTCCTACCAGCCGCTGTGGGACGAGGTCGTCCGTACCGACCCGGACCTGTTCGACTGAGCACACGGCCCCCGTCCGCGGCTGCGGACGGGGGCCGGGCCCGGCACCTCAGGAGTTCGGTCCCTCCAGCATCTCCGTGACCAGCGCGGCGATCGGCGAGCGCTCGCTGCGGGTCAGCGTGACGTGCGCGAACAGCGGGTGGCCCTTGAGCTTCTCGATGACGGCGTTGACACCGTCGTGCCGCCCGACGCGCAGGTTGTCCCGCTGCGCGACGTCGTGGGTGAGCACGACGCGCGACGCCGTCCCGAGCCGGGACAGCACGGTGAGGAGCACGTTGCGCTCCAGCGACTGCGCCTCGTCGACGATCACGAAGGTGTCGTGCAGCGACCGGCCGCGGATGTGGGTCAGCGGCAGGACCTCCAGCAGCCCGCGGGCGATGACCTCGTCGATGACGTCCTGGCTGACCATCGCGCCCAGGGTGTCGAAGACGGCCTGCGCCCAGGGCTGCATCTTCTCGACCTCGCTGCCGGGCAGGTAGCCGAGGTCCTGCCCGCCGACGGCGTAGAGCGGCCGGAAGACGACGATCTTGCGGTGCTGGCGTCGTTCCAGCACCGCCTCCAGGCCGGCGCACAGCGCGAGCGCCGACTTGCCCGTCCCGGCCCGGCCGCCGAGGGAGACGATCCCGACCTCGTTGTCCAGCAGGAGGTCCAGCGCGATCCGCTGCTCGGCGGAACGGCCGTGCAGCCCGAACGCCTCCCGGTCCCCGCGCACCAGCTTGACCCGCTTGTCCGCGGTGACCCGCCCGAGCGCGTTCGACGCCCCCACGAGCCGCAACCCCGTGTTGCAGGGCAGGTCGCGGGCCTCGTCGTGGTCGATGACGCCGTCGCGGAACAACGCGTCGACGTCCTCGGGGGTCACCTCCAGGTCGGTCATGCCGGTCCAGCCCGAGAACAGCACGTCCTGGCCGTGGTACTCGTCGGCGTCCAGACCGACCGCGGCGGCCTTGACCCGCAACGGCATGTCCTTGGTGACCAGCGTGACGTCCGCCGGCGCTGCCGGGTCCGCCTTGAGGTTCAGCGCACAGGCCAGGATCCGCGAGTCGTTCGAGTCGGTGCGGAACCCGGCCGGCAGGACCGTGGGGTCGGAGTGGTTCAGCTCGACGTGCAACGTGCCGCCGGACTCGCCGATCGGCACGGGGGCGTCGAGACGGCCGTGCTTGACGCGCAGCTCGTCGAGCTGGCGCAGCGCGGTCCGGGCGAACCAGCCCAGCTCGGGGTGGTGACGCTTGGCCTCCAGCTCACTGATGACGACGAGCGGCAGGACGACCTGGTGCTCGTCGAAGCGCTGCAGCGACCAGGGGTCGGACAGCAGCACGGACGTGTCGAGCACATAGCAGCGGGTGGTACCTGCCGGTGCGTCCCCGACGGACCCCTGGGGTGCGGAGGTCGGGTCGGTGAGGGCGGGACGACGATCGGTCACGGGTGCTCCCTCGCAGGCGCGGCACCGCGCCTGCTCTGCGTCGGGCCGGCCGGCCCCGGTGCGGGCCGCGACGACGCGGAGGGACCATGGCGGTCCTCCGGCCGGCACGCCCGCAAGGGCCGGGTGCCGGCCCTCTCGGGTGCGTGTGACACCACTCCAGGGCCTCCCGAACGGGCCGCATCGGGTACAGCCCGTCGTCATGGACGCTACTAGTGGTCACCCTCGTGCGGTCAATAGCAACTCTCCGTCCGATCGCTACGTTGACCCCTGATGGAACAGTCGTAACGTGCCGTTCATCGTGTGATCGGTACCGTCCGACGTCGGATCGGGTAACGGCACCTCGTTCGGTGGCGGGCCGTTCGGCTCAGCCGAGGTGCGGCGGACGGAGTACCCCGACCGCGGCGGCGGTCGGTCCACCGCGTTCCGGACCGTGCGCGGCGCCACCGTCGGTGACCAGATCCGACGGCAGGACCGGGGTGTCGAGCAGCGTCGCCAGCGCGGCGGCGGGGCCCTCCGGGGCGCTGGCGAGCCGGGCGCGCACGAGCGGGCCGCCCTCGGCGTAGGTGACCGGGTAGGTGCGCCACTGGGGATGGTCGAGGAAGTCGAGCATGCGCCGCGCCCGGTCGTCGTCGACCAGCAGCCAGCGTGCGAGGTGGGCGAGCACCGCGTCGGGGCCGGCGCCGTCGACGTGCCGCATGAGGGCGGCGTCGAGCCGGACCCGGCCCAGCAGGTCCAGCTCCCGTTCGATCCGCTCGGCCGCCGGGCCGTCGAGGCGCACGCCCGCGCCCGCGAGGACGCGTTCGGCGACCGCGCCCCAGCCGGGGCCGGGCACCACGGCGACGGCGGCCTCCGCCGCCCCCTCCGCGACCAGCCCCTGCGGGCTGTGGACCAGCCGCAGCGCCAGCTCCGGGTACCGCGCCGACGCGACCTCGGCCCGGCAGTACTGCAGGTGGTGACCGGGATAGACCTCGTGGGCGAGCAGCGGCAGCAGCGAGCCGGCCCGCACCCGACCGGTCGTCGCGACCGAGATCCGGCTGCGCAGGCCGCCGCGGTAGCGGGTGAACGCCGTCCAGGGCCGGGCGCCGACGAGGTCGACGTCGGCGTGCTCGCCGTCCGGGAGCCCCAGCGTGTCGTGGGTGCGGCGGCGCAGCTCGGCGACGACGGCGGTGACCGCAGCGGCCAGCCGTTCCGCCGGGACGACGTCGGCGGCCCGGTGGTCCCGCATCCGGGCGGCCAGCGGACCGCGCCCGGGCAGCACCGCCGCCAGCCTGCGGTGCGCCTCGTGCAGCTCGTCCGGCTCGCTGCGGCGCGGGAGCACTCCGAACAGGTCGCGGACCTGCTCGACGTAGCCGACGTCCTCACCGGCGAGCAGCCGGGCCCGGCAGCGCAGCGCGACCAGGAGCGCGTCCAGGTACCGGCGACGACCGTCCGGGAGTCCCGCCGCCGCGACCTGCGCACGCAGCCGTCCGGCCGTGACGACCAGCGCCGCCGGGTCCCCGACCGGCTCCGCGGCCACCCGCCGGGCGATCGACGGGTACGGCGGCGGCCCGTCCAGCACACCCGGCCGCAGCCGGTCCACCCGCGACGCGAGCTCCGCCGTCGCGTGCAGCAGGTCCATCCCCGGAGCGTAGGCGGGCCCGGAGCGGAACGACGGCGAGGGCCGCCGGTGACGCATCCGTTCGGACGTACCCGGCCACGCAGAGTGCACGGTTCGGGTCGGCGACGGCTCGGTCGCACGGGACCGGAACAACCTGTTTGGGGAGTATCGGAACCGTCAGTGAAAGTGTACCTCGATAGGGTCACGAGATTTGTTTCGCAGGAATAACAGCGGTAGCTTTTCTCGCAGTCGGTACGGGCTCCCCCTCGTCAGCGTGCCGGCACGCGTGAGACCGGCTTCGGGCGGACTCGAGACTCAACAGGAGAAAACTGTGCTGAAGAAGGCTGGAATCGTGGTTGCGGCCTCCGCCGCGTCCCTGCTCGCCCTGTCCCCGCTCGCCTTCGCCGGCGACAAGGACGGCGACCACGGCCACAAGGGCGGCCACCACCACGGTGCCGAGAACGTCATCGACAAGGACGCCAAGGGCCTCATCGCCGGCCTGAACGGCAACAACGTCAACGTGCCGATCCAGGCCTGCAACAACAACGTCCCGGTCAACGTGCTGGGCGTGCAGGTCCCGGTCGAGGACGCCTCCGCCCTCAACGGCGTCACCGGCGCCCTGGGCATCCTGGGCAAGGCCCAGGCCAAGTCGGGCGACTCGACGACCGACCAGTCGGACAACTGCGGCCAGGAGGCCGGCGCCGGCGACTCGATCGGCTGATCTCCTCGCAGATCTGAGAATGCCCCGGAGCTTCTGCTCCGGGGCATTCTTGCGTTCCGGCCCGCGCCCACTCCCGGGTGACCGGGATTCCGCCGGGTCATCGTTTTCCAGGGACCGACGGTCGTGCTCACCCCGTCGTGTCGACACCTCCGGGCGCCACTCCGATTCCTCGGCTTCCTGACCACGCTCCGTACACGAAGCCTGCCTCCCCTCGCACCCGGCGGCGACACCCGCGCCCGGCGACCCTCCTGCCGCCCGACCTCCTTCGCACCGGCGGCCGTGAGGCCGCCCGACTTCCCGGCGCCCCCGGCACGCGACTGCCGCTCAGCCGCCCGGCGGCCCTCGGTCGCGGCAGATCCGGTCGCCCGACGTCCCAGCAGCCTCGCGCCCGGTCACCCCCGGCGCCCCGGCCGCCTCGGTCGCGGCCGCCCCGGCCGCCCGACAGTCCTCGCGTCGACCGCCCCCGCCTCGACCGCCGCCGTCCCGGCCCGTGCGCGCCACGTCCGGCGCTCACGACCTCGCGCGAGATGCCGGACGCCCGACGCCGCCATGATCACCGGTTGTGGAGCGGAACGTCCGCGTGGCGGACGCCTGACTCCACAACCGGTGATCATGCGGCCGGGCCGGGAGCCGAACCGGGTCGCCCGCACCGGTTCGACTCATGCGGCACCCCCCGGGTTCGCCCGCCGACCTGAGCCCTCCTCCGGCACGGCCCACCTCCGAGACCCACCCGGCTCGACCGTCGCGGCCGGCGCCGAACTCGTGAAGGCGATGCCCACCCGCGCGGCGGGCCGCACAGCCGGATCCCGGTGCCGTCGGCACTGTCCGTACGCCTCCCCCGGACGGCTCCCACCGCACTGCCCCGTCCGCCGCAGTGCCGACACGCCCGCACGCCACGCCAACCGCGCTGCGAGTGCGGCGACGAATCCCCAGGTACACGAATGATTCGTCGACTCCGTCGAAGAATTACGCAGGGTCAGATTGTCGAGCGCGAAAGCGTCCGTTAGATTGACACGCAGTCGATGCGGGCTCCCCGGTTCGAGCGTCGACAGGTACTGAGAGTCGCGCACCTTGGTCGGGCGCGCTCTCCGACTAACAGGAGACGGACTGTGCTGAAGAAGGCTGGAATCGTTGCCGCGGCCGGCGCCGCGTCGCTCGTCGCGCTGAGCCCGCTCGCGTTCGCGGGTGAGCACGGTGGCGACACCCACATCAAGGACAGCGGTAACACCAAGTCCCACGAGAGCTACTTCAGCGGCAACAAGGCCAAGGCCTCGACCGTCGAGGACTCCGAGGGCGTCGCGCAGAAGAACAGCGCCGGCCTGGTGAACCTGTCCAACAACAACATCAACGTCTCGCCGCAGGCCTGCGGGACCGCCCTCAACGGCAACAGCCTGGTCCAGGGTGCCCTGGGCGGTCTGTTCAGCGAGGCGTACAACAAGTCGGGCGTCAAGTCGGACAACAGCGTCGACTGCACCAACGCCGCCGACAACGGCGACAAGGTCGACATCGACGGTGGCAAGCACCACGGCGGTGGCAAGTAAGACCTCGCGTCACCGACGCGCGGAAGGCCCCGGGAGTCCGCTCCCGGGGTCTTTCCCGTTTCCGGGGATCGCGATCCCCGTTTCCGGGACATCTATAACGAGCGAGTCGACCGGAGGTTACGGTCGATCTGAATTCATCCGCCGAAACGTCGGTGCCGTGCGCCGAAGTCGCGCAGTGCCCGCAGGAAATCGACGCGGCGGAACTCGGGCCAGTAGGCCTCGCAGAACCAGAACTCCGAATGGGCCGACTGCCACAGCAGGAACCCCGACAGTCGTTGCTCACCGCTGGTCCGGATGACGAGGTCCGGGTCGGGCTGTCCGGAGGTGTAGAGGTGCTCCGCGATGTGGTCGACGTCGAGCGACTCCGCGAGCTCCTCGATCGTCCGTCCCGCCTCCGCCTGGGTCAGCAGCATCTTGCGGACGGCGTCGGCGATCTCCTGGCGGCCGCCGTAGCCGACGGCGACGTTCAGCTGGATGCCCCCGCGGTCGCTGGTACGGGCGACCGCCGCGGTCAGCCGGTCGGCCAGGCTGCTCGGCAGCAACTCCATCGCGCCGACGACTCGCAGCCGCCACGGGGTGTCCGGGCCGGAGAGGTCGTCGACGACCCCGGCGATGATCTCCAGGAGGTCCTTGAGCTCCTCCGGGGAGCGGGTGTCCAGGTTGTCGGTGGACAGCAGGAACACCGTGACGACCTCGACGCCGGCCTCGGAGCACCAGCCGAGCATCTCGGCGATCTTCGCCGCGCCGGCACGGTGCCCCTCCGCGGGGTCGGCCAGACCCGCCTCCCGCGCCCAGCGGCGGTTGCCGTCGAGGATGAGCGCCACGTGCCTGGGCTGCTCGGCCCCCGCGATCTGACGCAGGATCCTGCGCTCGTACACCGTGTAGAGCAGGTCTCGGAGGGCCACGTACAGGGAGCCTAGTCCCGGGTGTGGCGTTCGTCCGCCGGACGGGACCCCCGCCGTCGCGACCCGTAACGTCGGGGTGCGTGAGCATCGCCCCGTCCGCACCGCTCAAGCCCCGTCTGCGGGGCTGGCTGCACCTGTGGAGCCTCGTCGGTTCCGTCTTCGCCTGCGCCGCGCTCATCAGTGTCGCGGGGGCGCTCGTCGGGGCCTCCGCGGCCGCGGCCACGGCCGTCTACACGCTGACCACGTTCGGCCTGTTCGGGATCAGCGCGCTGTACCACCGGCACACCTGGGCCGATCCGGCCCGGCGACGGCTGATGAAGCGCCTCGACCACTCGATGATCTTCCTGTTCATCGCGGGCACCTACACGCCGGTCTCGGTGCTGGCGCTCCCCGCGGCGACCGCCACCTGGGTGCTCGCCGTCGTCTGGGGCGGGGCGCTCGCCGGGGTCGCGCTCAAGCTCGCCTGGCCGACCGCGCCGGCCTGGGTCGGGGTGCCGATCTACGTCGCGCTCGGCTGGGTCGCGGTGTTCGTGCTGCCCGGGCTGCTGGCCGGCGGTGGCGTGGCCGCGCTCGTGCTGCTGCTCGCGGGCGGGGCCCTCTACACCGTCGGCGCGGTCATGTACGCGCTACGGCGGCCCGACCCGTGGCCCGCGACGTTCGGCTACCACGAGTTCTTCCACGCCGCGACGGTGCTGGCCTGGGCCTGCCACCACGTCGCGATCTGGCTGGTCCTGCTGCGCTGACCCGGCGCCTGCGCGGGTCGGCGGCTCAGGAGCGGGCCGGTCCCGGCTCGCCGCGGTCGGTCGCGGTCCCGGATGCGGTGCCGGCCGGGTCGGATCCGCCCGTCGCGGTGTCCTCTCCGTCGAAGGACTCCGGGAGGCGGGTGATCCGCTTGCTCATGTTGCGGATGAGGAAGACCGTCGCGAGGAGCAGGAGCAGCACGATCGCCAGGCCGGCGGGGGCCGCGTTGCCGAACTCGGGCAGCTGCCCGGGGGGCGGGGGCCGGTCCTGCATCGGGACGAGCAGCCCCGTCACGACCTGGTTCACCACAGCCGTCACGTTCTCGACCTGCACCGCCACGCGCCTCCGTACTCCGGTTCCCGGATCACCGGCACCACCCCGCAGCTGCGGGGCGGGCCGGTGACCAGGCTACCCGCGGAGCCCGCGCGCCCTCATCCGGCGCGACGGCGCTCCCCGCCGACCTCGACGGGGATGCCGGCGAACAGGTCGTCCTCCGGGACCTCGGTGTCGACCAGGGACTGGACCAGCTCGTAGTCCTCGGTGGGCCACACCCGGGCCTGCACCTCGAGCGGGGTGAAGAAGAACCTGCTGTCCGGGTCGATCTGGGTGGCGTGTGCGCGCAGCGCGTCGTCGCGCCGGCCGAACCAGTCCGAGCACGGGACCTTGGTGGTCACCCGGGTGCCGGGGTCGGGCCGGTCGCTCTTCCAGTTCTCCAGCCACTCCGCGTACGGCGACTCCTGGCCGGACTCGACGATCGCGTTGTGGAAGGCCTCCAGCCGGGCCTTCGAGAAGCCGTGGCCGTAGTAGAGCTTCATCGGCTGCCACGGAGCCCCCGCCTCCGGGAAGCGTGCCGGGTCGCCCGCGGCCTCCCAGGCCGCCATCGAAATGACGTGGGTGCGGATGTGGTCCGGGTGCGGGTAACCGCCGTTCTCGTCGTAGGTGACGATCACGTGCGGGCGGAACTCGCGGATGACCTTCACCAGGGCCGCGGTCTGCTCCTCGACGTCACCCAGGGCGAAGCAGCCCTCGGGCAGCGGGGGCTTCGGGTCGCCCTCGGGCAGGCCGGAGTCGACGAAGCCCAGCCAGACGTGCTGCACGCCGAGGATCTCGGCGGCGCGCGCCATCTCGGCGTTGCGGACCGCGGTCATGTTCTCCAGGACGTCCGGCCGGTCCATCGCGGGGTTCAGGATGCTGCCCCGCTCACCGCCGGTGCAGGTCACGACCATGACCTCGTGACCCTCGTCGGCGTACCGGGCGGTGGTCGCCGCGCCCTTCGACGACTCGTCGTCGGGGTGGGCGTGCACCGTCATCAACCGGGGACGCTCGCCGGGCGCCGGCGGCTGGACCGGGCGCGGGGCGGACGGGGTGTACTGCGTAGCCATCGGGGCGGGTTCCTCCACGGTCACCGGACTCGGGTCCCGCGCCGGTGGTCTGCCGGCGGCGGGCGGCGAGGTCGTGCTCAGGGACGATCCTGGCAGAGGGGACCGACAGGAACCGCGCCGAGCACGGGCTCCGGCATCGGCAACGCCGTCACCCGCACCATCTGTTCCCGCCGGGGCACCCGTCTGCGACGGACGGTTGACGCCGACGCGACCGGGGCGGCTGTGCGGCCGCCGACAACCCCGTTACCTGCGAATATTCCTCGGTGGGGAACTATCCGGTACACGCGCCCGTTCACCGAAAGGCTGCGATGAGCGGCACGCTCCGTGGTAAGGTGAGCCCCACACGACCCGCAGGCGGGTCGTGTTTTTCCTTACTCGGGGCGTGCCGCTCGGAGCCGCCACCCCCGTGTGCCCGCCGGGCGCCAGGCGTCCCGGCGGCGACACGTCCTGTTTTCCTGGAGGAGTTGATGACGGTGACGGACACCCAGGCCACCTGGCTGACCCAGGACGCCTACGACCGGCTGAAGGCCGAGCTGGACGGGTTGATCGAGAACCGGCCCGTCATCGCCGCGGAGATCAACGCCCGCCGCGAGGAGGGCGACCTGAAGGAGAACGGCGGCTACCACGCGGCGCGCGAGGAGCAGGGCCAGCAGGAGGCCCGGATCCGTCAGCTGCAGGAGCTGCTGCGCACCGCCCAGGTCGGCACCGCGCCGTCCAGCTCCGACGAGGCCTCCCCCGGCACCGTCCTCGAGATCCGCTACGAGGACGACGACGAGACCGAGAAGGTCCTGCTCGGCTCCCGCGAGGAGGGCAGCCACGGCGACCTGCAGGTCATCTCCCCGAACTCCCCGCTCGGCGCGGCGCTGCTCGGCGCGAAGCCGGGTGACACCCGCGAGTACCAGCTGCCCGACGGCGGAACCATGAAGGTGACGCTGGTGTCGGTGGAGGCCTTCACCGGCTGACCCACGACCACCCGCGGAACGGGCCCGGCCGGTCGGCCGGGCCCGTTCGCGTGTCGGGGCCGGTCGAGCGTGTCGGAGCCGGTCGGAGCGGACCGGGGCGGGTCAGGGCGTGGCGACGGCGTGCCCGGCCTCGCGCAGGTCGGCGACGATGGCGTCGCGGTGCTCGGGCCCCCGCGTCTCCACGCTGAGCTCGACGTCGACCTCCCCCACCGCGAGCGCGCCGCTGATCCGCGAGTGCGCGACGTCGGTGACGTTGGCCCCGAGCCGACCGACCCGGGCCAGGAGCTCGGCGAGCGCGCCGGGGCGGTCGGGCATCCTCAGGTGCAGCGTGAGGTAGCGGGACGAGGCGACCAGCCCGTGCCGGATGACCTGCAGCAGCACGAGCGGGTCGACGTTGCCGCCGGACAGCACGCACACGACCGGCCCCGGCCAGCGGTCGGGCTGCTCCATCAGCGCGGCGACGGACGCGGCGCCGGCCGGCTCGACGAGCATCTTCGCCCGCTCCAGGCAGTGCAGCAGCGCCGCGGACAACGCGTCCTCCGACACCGTGACCATCTCGTCGATCAGGCTGCTGACCTGGGCGAACGTCACGTCGCCCGGGCGTCCGACGGCGATCCCGTCGGCCATCGTGCGCATCCCGCCGACCGGCATCGGCTCGCCGGCCGCCAGCGACGACGGCCAGGCCGCGGCACCCGCGGCCTGCACCCCGACGATCCGGACGTCCGGGCGGGCGGCGCGCAGGACCGCGGCGGTCCCGCCGAGCAGCCCACCGCCGCCCGCGGAGATCAGCACTGTGCCGGCGTCGGGGACCTGGTCGAGGATCTCGCAGCCGACGGTGCCCTGGCCGGCGATGATGTCGGGGTGGTCGAAGGGGTGCACGAACACCGCACCCGACCGTTCGGCGGCCGCGGTGGCGGCTGTGACGGCCTCGTCGACGGTGCGGCCGGTGAGCACGACCTCGGCGCCGTAGCCGCGGGTCGCGTCGACCTTGGGCAGGGCCGCCCGCTCGGGCATGTACACGGTGGCGCGCACGCCCAGCAGCCGTGCGGCGAGCGCGACGCCCTGGGCGTGGTTGCCCGCCGACGCCGCGACGACGCCGCCTGCACGTTCGTCGTCGGAGAGGCGGGCGATGCGGGTGTAGGCACCACGGATCTTGAACGAGCCCGTGCGCTGCAGGTTCTCGCACTTCAGTACGACCCGGGAGCCGGTCAGGTCGGACAGGGCGCGGGCACCGGCCACGGGCGTGGTGCGCACGACGCCGGAGAGCAGTTCGCGGGCGGAGAGCACGTCGTCGGCGGTGACCGGGGGGATGACGGGGGCGGCCATCCCGGCAGTCTCGCACCGCCCCGGGTAACCTCGCCGGTGTCTCACCGGGCGTGACGTCTCCTGCGCGCCCGGTGTCGGGAGGGACTCGCGAATGACGCGTCTGCGCACGACGGCACCGCTGCTGCTGGCCGCCGGTCTGGCCGCGCTCGCGGTGGCGACCGTGCACGACGCGGGCTGCGCCGACCCGGGCCGCTACGAGGCCCGCGGCGACGGCACGTGGTCGCTGGTCGGCGGCTGCGTGGACCCGGGTGACCTGGTCATCCCGCCGCCGCCGGTGGTCCAGCCCCCCGCGCCGTCGCCGGAGCAGTCGCGCAGCTGAGCCCGCCCGGCGGCGCTACCGGACCGCGTCGAGCGCGGCCCGCAGGTCGTCGAGCAGGTCGTCGGCGTCCTCGATGCCGACCGACAGCCGGACCAGCGAGTCCGGCACCTCGAGCATCGACCCCGCGGTCGAGGCGTGGGTCATCTCGCCCGGGTGCTCGATCAGCGACTCGACCCCGCCGAGGGACTCGGCGAGGGTGAACAGCCGGGTGCCCGCACAGATCCGCAGCGCCGCGTCGCGCCCGCCCGCGGCGAGGAACGACACCATCCCGCCGAACCGGCGCATCTGCTTGGCCGCGACCTCGTGGCCGGGGTGCCCGGGCAGGCCCGGGTAGAGCACCGAGGCCACCGCGGGGTGCGCGGAGAGCATCTCGGCGACGCGCTCGGCGTTGTCGCAGTGGCGCTCCATGCGCACCGCGAGGGTCTTCGCGCCGCGCAGGGTCAGCCACGCGTCGAACGGGCCGGGCACCGAACCGGTGGAGTTCTGGACGAAGGCGATCTGCTCGGACAGGGCGTCGTCGTCGGTGACCAGTGCACCGCCGACGACGTCGGAGTGGCCGCCGACGTACTTGGTCGTGGAGTGCACGACGACGTCGGCGCCCAGCGCCAGCGGCGTCTGCAGGTACGGCGAGGCGAAGGTGTTGTCGACGACGAGCCGCGCGCCCGCGGAGTGCGCCATCCCGGCCAGCGCCGCGATGTCGGCGATGCCGAGCAGCGGGTTGGTCGGGGTCTCGCACCACACGACCCTGGTCGTGGGCCGCAGCGCCGCGCGCAGGGCGTCGTGGTCGGCGAGGTCGACCGGGGTGTGCTCGACACCGACCCCGGACAGCACCTTGTCCACCAGCCGGAACGTGCCGCCGTAGGCGTCGTGCGGGATGACCAGGTGGTCACCGGGCTTGAGCAGGATCCGCAGGAGCGTGTCCGTCGCCCCCATCCCGGAGCCGAACGCGTGCGCGTGCCGGCCGCCCTCCAGGGCGGCGAGCTGGTCCTGCAGCACGGTCCGGGTCGGGTTGGCGCTGCGGGAGTACTCGTACCCCCCGCGGGTCCCGCCGACGCCGTCCTGGGCGTAGGTCGAGCTGGTGTGGATCGACGTCGTGACCGCGCCGGTCGTCGGGTCCGGGACCTGGCCGGCGTGGATCGCGCGTGTGGAGAAGCCCTGCATGGACGCCGAGGCTACTCCCGGCGTCCGTGCGGGCCGGGTCAGGCGTTGCCGCCGAGGAAGGCGATCACGTCGGACCGGGTGACGACGCCCGCGGGCTTGCCGTCCTCCAGCACCAGCGCGGCGTCGGCCTTGGCGAAGGCCTCCATCGCGTCCTGCACCGACTCGCCGGCGCCGAGGGTCGGCAGCGGATCGGACATGTGGTCCTCGAGCCGGTCCGAGAGCTTGGCCCGCCCGGTGAACAGCGCGTCGAGCAGGTCGCGCTCGCTGACCGACCCGGCGACCTCGGCCGCCATGACCGGCGGCTCCGCCTTGACCACCGGCATCTGGGAGACACCGAACTCGCGCAGGTAGAGCGCGGCGTCGGCGACGGTCTCGTTGGGGTGGGCGTGCACCAGCGCGGGCAGCGCGCCGTCCTTGCGCCGCAGCACGTCGCCGATGGTCGCGCCCTGCGACGGCGGGAGGAAGCCGTAGCTGGCCATCCAGCGGTCGTTGAAGACCTTGCCGAGGTAGCCGCGGCCACCGTCGGGCAGCAGCACGACGACGACCGCGTCCGCGGGCAGCGTCGCGGCCACCCGCAGGGCGGCGACGGTCGCCATCCCGCAGGAACCGCCGACGAGCAGCGCCTCCTCGCGGGCGAGGCGGCGGGTCATCTCGAAGGAGTCGGCGTCGGAGACGGCGACGATCTCGTCGCAGATGTCGCGGTCGTAGGTGGTCGGCCAGAAGTCCTCGCCGACGCCCTCGACCAGGTAGGGGCGCCCGGTGCCGCCGGAGTAGACCGAGCCCTCCGGGTCGGCGCCGATGATCCGCACGGCGCCGTTCGACTGCTCCTTGAGGTACCGCCCGATGCCCGAGATGGTGCCGCCGGTGCCGATCCCCGCCACGAAGTGGGTGATCCGGCCCTCGGTCTGCTGCCAGATCTCCGGGCCGGTCGAGTGGTAGTGCGACTCGGGGTTGGCCGGGTTCGCGTACTGGTTGGGCTTCCAGGCGCCCTCGATCTCGCGGACCAGCCGGTCGGAGGTCTGGTAGTAGGAGTCGGGGTGCTCGGGGTCGACCGCCGTCGGGCACACCACGACCTCGGCGCCGTAGGCCTTGAGGACGTTGCGCTTGTCCTCGCCGACCTTGTCCGGGCACACGAACACGCACTGGTAGCCCTTGCGCTGGGCGACCATCGCCAGCCCGACCCCGGTGTTGCCCGAGGTCGGCTCGACGATCGTGCCGCCCGGGCGCAGCTCACCGGAGGCCTCGGCGGCCTCGACCATCCGCAGGGCGATGCGGTCCTTCACCGATCCACCGGGGTTCAGGTACTCGACCTTGGCCAGGACCGGCGGGGCGATGCCCTCGGCCGTCGCTCCCAGCCGGACGAGGGGAGTGTTCCCGACCAGATCGACGACGTGCTCGACGTAGCGCATGCACGCATCCTCCCACCGCTCACTCGCGCGCGACCTCGTGCATCCCGCCACCGGGGGTCCACCAGCGGACCACGAGACGGTTCCGCTCGTCGTTGAGCCCGGTCCAGACGACCTCGGTGAGATCGACGCGGAACGCGTCCCCGGTGACCGGCCCGGACAGCGGGCCCTGCAGCACCGCCCGGCCCGACACCTTCAGGTCGCCGTCCCCGAGGTCCCCTCCGGACTGGTCGGCCGGTGCGGCGTGCAGCGCGAACCGCGGGTCCCGCCGCAGGTCGGAGCCCTTCCGGGCGCCCGGCATCGACCCGAAGGAGAGCTCGGTGTCACCGCCGGCGTCGTCCAGCACCACCTCGATCCCGGAGACGCGCGGTGCCCCGTCGGCGCGCAGCGTCGCGATCACGAGCGCGATCCCCCGCCGCAGGATCCGCTCGGACAGGTCGGCGAACGCGGGCTCGGCCCGCCGGAAGTCTCCCCACGACGTCATGGACCGGAGCATGCCGCGGACCCCTGACGGTTTCGTCACGCCGTCTCCCGAACATCGGTTACCGACAAGTACGGTCTGGTCGAGAGGTACCTGCGATGGAGGAGGACGTCCCATGCCCGAAGCCGTGATCGTCGCCGCGGCCCGGTCCCCGATCGGCCGCGCCAACAAGGGCTCCCTGGCCGGGATGCGCCCGGACGACCTGACCGTGCAGATGGTCCGCGCCGCCCTGGGCCAGGTCCCGCAGCTGGACCCGGCCGAGATCGACGACCTGATGCTCGGCTGCGGCCTGCCCGGTGGGGAGCAGGGCAACAACCTGGCCCGGATCGTCGCGATCCAGCTCGGCTACGACTCGCTGCCCGGCACCACCATCACCCGGTACTGCTCGTCGTCGCTGCAGACGACCCGGATGGCGCTGCACGCGATCAAGGCCGGTGAGGGCGACGTGTTCGTCTCCGCCGGTGTCGAGACCGTCTCCCGCTTCTCCCGCGGCACGTCGG
The DNA here is from genome assembly GCF_056341085.1 of Pseudonocardia sp. 2-7. Taxonomy (NCBI): domain Bacteria; kingdom Bacillati; phylum Actinomycetota; class Actinomycetes; order Pseudonocardiales; family Pseudonocardiaceae; genus Pseudonocardia; species Pseudonocardia sp. 2-7. Next base: position 859,580 of record NZ_CP094507.1, on the reverse strand, counting down.
ACTCCTGGCCGGACACGCACAACCCGCTGTTCGCCGACGCCGAGGCCCGCACCGCCGAGACCGCGGAGAAGGGCGCCGAGAGCTGGACCGACCCGCGCGACCAGAGCCTCCTGCCGGACGCCTACATCTCCATGGGACAGACCGCGGAGAACCTGGCGCGGTACAAGGACGTGTCCCGCGAGGACATGGACCGCTTCGCGGTGCAGTCGCAGAACCGTGCGGAGAAGGCCATCGCCGACGGCTTCTTCGCGCGCGAGATCACCCCGGTGACGCTGCCCGACGGCACGGTCGTCGACACCGACGACGGCCCCCGCCCCGGCACCACCTACGACAAGATCTCACAGCTCAAGCCGGTCTTCCGCCCGGACGGCCGGATCACCGCCGGCAACGCGTGCCCGCTCAACGACGGCGCCGCCGCCCTGGTGATCATGTCCGACACGAAGGCCGAGCAGCTCGGCGTCACGCCGCTGGCCCGGGTCGTCTCGACCGGTGTCACCGGGCTGTCGCCGGAGATCATGGGCTACGGCCCGGTCGAGGCCTCCCAGCAGGCGCTGCGCCGCGCCGGGCTCACCATCGACGACATCGACCTGGTCGAGATCAACGAGGCCTTCGCCGCGCAGGTGCTGCCCAGCGCCCGCGACCTGGGCATCGACGAGGCCAAGCTGAACGTGCACGGCGGCGCGATCGCGCTGGGCCACCCGTTCGGCATGACCGGCGCCCGCATCACGACGACCCTGATGAACGGCCTGCGCAGCACCGGCGGCCGCTACGGGCTCGAGACGATGTGCGTCGGCGGCGGCCAGGGTATGGCGCTGGTGATCGAGAACCTCGCCTGACCCCACGGCGTCCCACGAACGGGCCGGTCCGCCTCGCGCGGGCCGGCCCGTCGGCGTCACGGGGTCAGGCGGCGTGGCCGGGCGGGTCGATGCGCACGCCGGTGGCCTCGATCTCGGCCTCGGTCCGCAGCCGGGCGAGCTCCCGGTCGGCGTCGAGCGCGCCCTGGGTCCCGCCCGCCTCGACGTGGGCGCGCAGCGGCGGGTCCTCGACGCCGACGGCCCGGCAGACGTCGAGCAGGACGTCGTCGTAGGCGGCCAGCAGCGCCAGGCGCCGGACCCGGGTGGCCGGCTGCGGCCCGCGGCGCAGCCGGTCCAGGCGGCGCAGGTCGGCGACGAGCCGTTCCAGCGGCGGCCCGATCGGACGCGGCGGAGCCGAGCGGCGGTGCCGCGCGGCGACCCAGCGCACCAGGCGGGGCAGGCGCACCAGCAGCCCCACCAGCACCGCGGGCCCGAACGCGATCCCCAGGAGGATGGCGATCCCGGTGACGACCGGGTCGTTCCCGGGCACGACACCGACGCTACGACCCCCGATCCCGCCCGGCCACCCCCGGACACGACGACGCCGCGGACACCCGGGGGTGTCCGCGGCGCGCGCGACCGGAGGGGGCGATTCCGGCCGCACCCGGCCCTCACGGGCCGGGTCGTGGGTGACCGGTCAGTCCTGGCGCAGGTAGCTCAGCAGGCGCAGGATCTCGATGTAGAGCCAGACCAGCGTGGTCATCAGACCGAACGCGATGTACCAGGAGTACTTCGCCGGGACGCCGGCCTTCACCGCGTTGTCCGCGGCGTCGAAGTCGAGCAGCAGGCTGAACGCCGCCACACCGATCACGACGACCGAGAACAGGATGGCCAGCGGGCCGCCGTCACGGAGGCCGAAGCCGCCCTCCATGAAGAAGCTCGCGACCAGGTTCGCCAGCATGAGGACGACGACGCCGATCAGCGCGCCCATCATCCACTTGGTGAACCGCGGGGTGACCCGGACGGCACCGGTCTTGTAGACGACCAGCATCCCGAAGAACACACCGGCGGTGCCGATGAGCGCCTGGAAGGCGATGCCCGGGTAGAGCTGGTTGATCGGCCCGGTGATGCCGCCGAGGGCGACGCCCATCGCGATCGAGTAGGTCAGCGTCAGCGGGGCGCTGGGCTTCTGCTTGAAGATGACGATCAGGGAGACGACGAGCCCGACGACGAACGCGGGCAGCGCCAGGATGTAGAGCCCCGACATGGCGGTCAGGAAGCCCGCGACGAGCGCGAGTCCGCCGCTGATGGCGGTCTTCTGGACGACGTCGTCGACCGTGATCGGCCGGCCCGTGTCCTGGGTGGCCTGGGTCGGGTCGACGTAGGACGACTGGGAGCCGGCCATCGCGGCGCCCCCGCCCATCATGCCGCCACCCGAGCGGTCGAACGTGGCGTAGCCGCCCTGCTGCTGTGTGGGCAGGTTGCGGAACGCCGGGTTGCTCGTGGAGCGCACCTGGATCCTCCTCGACGGACGTGTGCGGGGCCCACCTCTGGCAGGCCCTCACACGTGTGCAACGCCGAGGGAGCGCCGGGGGTTCCCGCTGGTAAAAGAAAATTTACCGCGTCCGGGGCCTCCGGCGTCAGTCCCGTCTCCCACAACGGGCGACGATCACCGTCCCGGGTGTCTCACCTGCGGGAACGTCGACGTCGGCGGCAGCGGTTCGGCACGCACCGCCGGCATCTCGGGCGTGGTGTCGACGCGACGGTCGTCGGCGGTGTCGGCGGTGTCGGCACGCCCGTCGGACAGCGGCGCGTCACCCCGCATCTCGGCGCGGATCAGCGCGGGCCAGCGTCCGACCGAGCCGAGCGCGGCCACCGCGGCACGGCGACCCGCGGGACTGGCCAGGGCGGCGACGACGACGAGCAGCGCGACGGCGACGACCACCACGCTGCCGGAACCCGGAGCGAACACGGGCGTACCTCCTCGCAGAAGCGGGCGACCGGCCGGGGGCAGCCGGACCCACCCTCGCGTCGTACAACGATCCCGTGGCGGGTCGGTCACGGGCCGTCACCTCGCAGCGGGCGCACCCGGGCGGGCCGCACTACTGTCGGCGCCTCCGACGACGACACCTCCGTCGCCCCCAGTGAAAGGACGGTCCGGACATGTGGGCCCTGCTCTCCCGGCACCTGCGCGTATGGCTGCTCCTGGCGGTCGGTGCACCGCTGCTGGCCTGGCTCCTGGGCAAGATCGGCGACGCCGTCGAGCGCCGCCGCGGCCCCAACACCCTCAGCAAGCTGACCCGCTCGGGCCGCCGCTACCTGGAGCGGCGTACCCGGGGACCGCTGCGCCGCCACGAGCAGACCGACCCGGAGCGGCTCGCCCGCTGACGGGTCCCGCTCCGGTACCGGAGGACTCAGGCCGGCAGGACCCGGCGCAGGCCCCAGCCGCGCCGGCGGGCGGGGCGCCGCGACGTCTCCTCCGCCGGTGGCGTCGGGTCCAGCTGCACGCAGCGGCCGCACGGGGTCCCGGCGACGTCGATCAGCGGGGCCGGGGACACCAGGTGGCCGCACAGGGCCGCGTACCGGCCGGTCCGCATCGAGTGCGGTGCGCAGAGTTCCGCGTCGGTCACCTTGTGTGCACGACCGTCGAGAACGGACGTCACCGTGAGGACATCGGGTCCGCCGGCCTCGTTCGTCCGTCCGGCGGTCACGACGACATCCACCCGACGGCAGATCCGTGCGTCGACCGGCGCATTCACGGGCCCCCTCAGCGTGTCGGTGGTTCCATCGTCACGGATGACACGTGCGGATGCAAGATCGCTTGCACAGTCTTTCGACACTCTCCGCAGTCAAACGGACGCAGCGGACACATCCGGAGGTCCCCATGTCCCACCCGAACGGCACGCGCGCAGCGGATCTCGGCCCCGTGACGTGGCGCCGCCCGGCCGGCGGGACCGCCGACGGGCAGAACGTGGAGTTCGCCGTCCTGGACGACGGCCAGGTCGCGGTCCGCAACGCCCGCGACCCCGAGGGCCCGGTGCTCGTCTACACCCCGGCCGAGATCTCCGCGTTCGTCGACGGCGCCAAGAAGGGCGAGTTCGACGACATGGTCGACCCCTTCCGCGACTGAGCCGGGATCACGGCAGCAGCGGGTCCGCCTCGCGCCACAGCCGGGCGACGACCTCGGACGCCGGGTCGGTCGTCGCACGTCCGGCGGCCTGCCCGGCCCAGTGGTTGACCCGGTCGACCGCGCCCGGCTCGCCCGCGCGGTAGCGGGCCACCAGGCGTCGCTGATGGGGGTAGGGCGCCGGGGCCGGGGCGCCCGGCACGGTCCAGGCGCGGACGTAGTCGGTGGCGATGCCGCGGGCCAGCCGGCCGGTGTAGGCACGGGTGGTCGTCGTGCCGGTGGGGTCGAGGCCGTCGAGCCGGGCGGACCAGCCGTCGTCGATCCCCGCCTCGGGGCTGCGCAGCAGCGCCGTCCCCACCTGCACCGCGCTCGCGCCGAGGGTGAGCGCGGCGGCCAGGGCCCGGCCGTCGCCGATCGCGCCGGCGGCGACCACCGGGACACCGACGGCGTCGGCCACCCACGGGACGAGCGCGAGCAGCCCGACCGAGACGGCCTCGGCGTCGGCGGGGTCGGTGGTCCCGCGGTGCCCGCCGGCCTCCATGCCCTGCACGACGACGGCGTCCGCCCCCGCCCGCTCCGCCGCGAGGGCCTCGGCGCGGGTCGTGACCGTCGCGAACCAGGCGCAGCCCGCACCGTGCACCGCGGCGACCTGCTCGGCCGTGAACAGGCCCATGATGGTCGAGACGACCGCGGGCCGGGCGGCCAGGACGGCGGCGAGCTGGTCGGAGAACGACGGTCCGGGGCCGCCGGCCGGTGCGGGTGTGCCGCCCAGGGTGTCGAGGTAGGCGGTCTGCAGGCCCACGTCGTCGTCGGCGGGCGGGTCGGGGATCCACAGGTTGAGCTGGAACGGCGCGGTCCCGGCGAGCGCGCGGAAGCGGGCGGCCCAGTCGGCGATCGCCTCCGGGGTGTCGTTCACGACGCCCGCGGCACCCATGCCGCCCGCCGCGGCCACCGCGGCCGCCAGCTCCGGTGGGCAGGCCCCGGCCATCGGGGCCTCCAGGACGGGCACCCGCAGCCCGTGGCGTGTGCAGAAGGACTCGGCCCGGCTCCGTGCGCTCACCGCCCTGAGTGTGCCATGGCACCGCGGGTGGACCGGGGCGCCGCGGACGGGAAGGATCGGACCCGTCCCCGCCCCGCAGTGCGAAGGAGCCCGCTCCCCCTCATGACCGGACCCTCGTTCCTCGAGCAGCTGCGTGCCCACGCCCCGGAGCTGCTGCCCTCGCACCTCCCGCGCGACCCGGCCCAGCGGGTCCCCGCCGACCTGGACGTCCCGCACGGCACCACGATCATCGCCCTGACCTGGGCCGACGGCGTGCTGCTCGCCGGTGACCGGCGCGCCACCTCCGGCAACCTCATCGCCCAGAAGGACCTGGTGAAGGTCGTCGGCATCGACGACACCTCCGCCGCCGGGTTCGCCGGGTCGGTCGGGCACGCGCTGCAGATGCTGACGATGTTCGCGGCCGAGGTGGAGCAGTACGAGAAGGTCGAGGGCGCGCCGATCAGCCAGGACGGCAAGGTCCGCAGGCTGTCGAGCATCGTGCGGGAGAACCTGGGCGCGGCGATGCAGGGCTTCGTCGCGCTGCCGCTGTTCGTCGGCTACGACCCGACCGACCCCGACCCGGTCCGCATCGTCACCTACGACCCGACCGGCAGCATCAAGCGCGCCCGGTCCGGCTACGTCGGCATCGGGTCCGGCTCGCAGTTCGCCGAGGCGTCGCTGAAGAAGCGGCACGATCCGGGCGTCGACCGGGCCGGCGCGATCGCGCTCGCGGTCAACGCGCTGTGGGACGCCGCCGACGACGACACCGCCACCGCGGGCCCCGACCTCACCCGGGCGATCTTCCCGAACCTGATCACGGTGACCGCCGACGGCGTCGAGGAGATCGGTGTCGACGAGGTCCGGGCGGCGACCGAGCGGATGCTCGCCGAGCGGGCGGAGCGTCCCGGCGGCTGATCCGGCGGGTCAGGGCCGGGGCGGGCCGCCGGCCCGGCCGACGGCGCCGCGCAGGCAGCGGTGCCCGGGCTCGCGGACCCGCAGGTCGTAGCCGTCGGCGAGCAGGTCGGACAGGTAGGCCGCCTCGTCGTCGGGATCGTCGAGCGCCACGACGACGTCGATCACCGGCTTCGCCGCGAGCCCCGGCACCGCGGTGGATCCGATGTGCTCGATCCGGTGGGCCCGCTCCCCCAGCGCCGCACGCAGCCGGGCCGCCGCCGCGTCGAAGGCGGCGGGCCAGGCCGGGTCGGGCTCGGCGAGCTCGACGACGACCGGACGCATCCCGTGCACGAGTGCCCGGTTCAGCTCGTCGTGGCGTCTGGTCACGGCGGCGAGCATGCGGGCAGACTGCCTCGGTGTCCACGCTGCGCTCGGTCGCCCCGGTCTTCGCCACCACCGATCTCGACCGGTGGCTGGACCACTACCGGGCGCTCGGGTTCACCGTCGAGCGCTACGACGACGGTTACGGCTTCGCCGTCCTCGGCGGCGTCGAGCTGCACGTCTCGGTGCTGCCCGACCACGACCCGGCCCGCACCGCGGGTTGCGCCTACCTGCACGTCGACGACGCGGACGCGCTCCACACCCGCTGGTCCGCCGTGCCCGGCGGCCGCGAGGTGGCGCCGGTCGACACCTCCTACGGGCTGCGCGAGGGCGCGCACCACGACCCGGACAACAACCTGCTGCGCTACGGCTCGCCGCGGCAGGACTGACCGGGTCAGCCCGCCTTCTCCCGCCGGTCGGCCACCACGACCACGACCGCGGTGACCACGAGCAGGACCGCGGGGTAGGCCCACGGCAGCGGCGGCGCGTCGCCGACCACGAAGGACCACAGGCCGATCCGGCCGGTGACCAGGTACTGCAGCAGCGGGATCACGCCGAGGACCACCCCGAGGAACCCGGCGACGTTCTGTGCCGTCTTCACATGCCCTCCCCAGATTGCAATGCACTCGCATTGCAACAGAGTGCGGCGCGAGTTGTCAATGCGACCGCATTGCTACGGTGGCGTCGTGCCCCGCTCCGTCGACCACGACACCCGACGCTCCGAGATCGCCGACGCCGTGCTCGCGCTCGTCGCACGGTCGGGCACCGAGGCGGTCTCGCTGCGCTCGGTCGCAGCCGAGGCCGGCATCTCGATGGGCCGCGTCCAGCACTACTTCGCCAGCAAGGACGCACTGCTGCTGCACGCCCTGGACCGGTCGCACCGGCGAATGGAGGAGCGGATCGAGGCCAGGGCCCGGGCAGTGGGCGGCGGCGACCGGACCGTCCTCGCGACGATCCTCGACGAGCTGCTCGGCGAGCACCCGCGGACCCGCGACGCGCTGCGCATCCACGCCGCCTTCGCCACCCGCGAGGTCGACGAGCGCGCGCGGGCGATCCTCACCGACGGCGACGACGAGATCCGCGCCCTCGCCGTCCGGGTCGTCGCCGACGCCGGATCGGCCGACCCCGACACCGACGCGCACGCCCTGCTCGCCCTGACCGGGGGGCTCAGCGCGGAGGTCGCGCTGCACGGCGCCCCCGTCGACCGCGCCCGGCGGACCCTGACCGCGATGCTCGACCGGCTCGCCCCCGCCACGGCGCGCGGACCGGCCGGCGACCCGGAATGATCCGGGCGGTGCGCCCCTGGTTCCCGCTCCTCGCCGGTTCGGTGTTCTACGCGTTCGCCCTGGTGTGGGCGGCCGGTGAGCTCCCCGAGCACGGGGTGCCGCTGCACTTCGACCCCACGGGCGCGCCGACCGCGTTCGGCAGCCGCGCCTGGTTCCTGACGCTCGGCACGCTGTTCGGGCTGCTCGTCGCCGGGACCGGTGCCGGGCTCTACCGCCTCGTCGCGACCGGCTCGCTGGCGCGGGTGTCGGTGCCGCACCGCGACTACTGGACGGCGCCGCAGCGGATCGGGCGGCTGCGTCGCATGCTCGCCGAGGACATGGGCCGGACCTTCGGCGCGACCCTGTTCCTGCTCACCGTGGTCCCGGTGACGGCGGTGTACGCCACCCGCACCGATCCGCCACGGCTGCCGGTCGGACCGCTCTGGGTGGTGCTGGCGCTGCTGGTCGCCGGGATCGTCGGGTACTGCCTCTACCTGGCGCGCTACCGGTACCGCCCGGCCTGAGCGCCCGTGATCACCGCGTCGGTGACGGGCCGGCGCAGGGCGTGCGCAGCTTCTCCGGGGCCGTCCGGCGGGGTCGCCGAGGTGGATCTCGTGGTGGCGGCCGGTCATGCGCAGCCCGGTTCCACCGTCGTCGGCACGAGCCCGTCCTGGCGGAGGTGCGCGCGGTACGGGAAGGTGCGGCGATGGCACGGATCGGACCGGGGGACGTCACCCTCACCATGGCCGACCTGCGGGTCGTGACCCGGTTCGCCGCGGAGTGCGCCGCCGAGGCCCTCCCCCTGTTCGACGCGCCCGGCGACGGCCGCCCCCGCGCGGCGCTCGCCGCGGCGTGGGCCTTCGCCGACGGCGCCAAGCGGTCGCGGCTGCAGCGGGTGACCGCCGTCGACGCGGCGCGGGCGGCGAAGGACGCCCACACCCCGGCCGGCAGGCACGCCGCGCTGGCCGCCGCCGACGCCGCCGCGTCCGCCTACCTGCACCCACTGGCGAAGGCCACCCAGGTCGGGCACATCCTGCGCGCGGCCGCCCACGCCGCGCACGCCGTCGAGCTGGCCGACGGTGACGCCCCCCGCAGCGGCGACGCGCAGCTCGACCGTGCCCGGCGGCGCGCGACACCGGAGCTGGTCGACGTCCTGTGCCGCTACCCGCGCGCGGCGGCCGGGCGCAGCCGCGTCGCCGCGCTGATCACCGCGCTGGACGACGCGCTGCGCGACCGATGAGTCCGGGGCCGCGCTGCGGTCTCTCCTGCATGCTGATCGTCGCGGGCCACCTGCTCACCGACCCTGCCGACCGGGACGCCCTCGTCGCCGAGGGGACGCGGGCGGTCGCGCTCGCGCGCTCGGCGCCGGGCTGTCTGGACTTCGCCCTGACCGCGGACACCCTGGACCCGGCGCGGGTGAACGTCTTCGAGCGCTGGGCGTCGGAGGAGGAGCTGCTCGCGTTCCGCGGCTCCGGGCCGGACGGGGACACCGCGGCCCGGATCCTGGGCGCGGACGTGCGGCGCTATGCCATCTCCTCGGTCGGCGACGCCTGACGCCCACGCGCCGCGGGCGTCCCGGCGGGTGCGTCCTTCGGCGAACGCCTCCGGCCGCCCGACGGGCACGAGGTGCCCGGCGCCGTCGACGGTCCCGGTGTGCGGTCCGGGGCGACGGCGGCGGCGCAGGTCGGCGTACCACGCGATGCTCCGGGTCAGCGGACGCGCTGGTAGCGCAGGTGCACGGTCCCGCCGTCGAACACGCGCTGCTCCACCAGCCGCAGCCGCAGGTCCGCGCCGAGCGGCAGGTACCGCTTCCCGCCGCCGAGGACGACCGGCACCACCCGCGGGCGGAACTCGTCGATCAGGTCCACCAGCGACGCGGCCAGCCCGGGCCCGCCCACGGCCAGCTCGCCGTCGGTCTCCTCCTTCAGCCGGGCCACCTCCTCCAGGGCGTCGGCGCGGCGGACGAGCCGGCACCCGGGCGCGACGGAGGTCAGCGAGTCGGAGAACACCACCCGGGGGATCGCGGTGTAGAGCTGCGCGAACTCCGCCTCCACCGGGTGGCCGTCGGCCCGCTCGGGGGCGGTCCAGAAGTCCTCCATGACGTCGTAGAGGTTGCGGCCGAACAGGAACACCGACGTCGCCCGGGTCTGGTCGTTGGACAGGCGGTGCACCTCCTCGTCGGGGTCGCCGAAGGCGATGCTGCCGGCGGGGTCCTCGACGAAGCCGTCGAGGGACATGCTCATGGAGTAGCTGAGGAAACCCACGGGTGTCAGACCTTCCGGTTCCAGAACTGGTGGATGCGCCCACTCGGCGAGGCGACCGACTCGACCGTGAACCGGTCCTCGACGCCGGTCAGTCCCTCCCACGGGGACACCCCACGCCCCAGCACGATCGGCAGGATCACCACGTGCATGACGTCGACGAGGTCGGCGTCGAGGAACTGCCGGATCGTCGAGGGTCCCCCACCGAGTCGCACGTCGAGGTCGCCCGCCGCCTCCTGCGCGACCGTCAGCACCTCCTGCGCCGACCCGTCGACGAAGTGGAAGCTCGTCCCGTTCGCGAACTCGATCGGCGGCCGCGGGTGGTGGGTCATGACGAACACCGGGGTGTGGAACGGGGGCTCGTCGTCCCACCAGCCCTGCCAGCCGTCGTCGGTCCAGGGGCCGGTCTGCGGGCCGAACTTGCGCCGCCCCATGATCTCGGCCCCGACGCCCTGGGCCCACGTGCTGGTCAGGGCGCGGTCCAGGGTGACAGGGGCGTCCACCCCGCCGATCCCGTGGATGAACCGCCCGTCGAACCCGGCGAAGAGCCGTCCGGCGTCGCCGATCGGGGCGTCGAGGGCCACGTGGTCGCCCGCGGCGTAGCCGTCGAGCGAGATGAACAGGTTGTGCACCCGGGTGCGGGGCATGGGGCCTCCTCGGTGAACACGCGGACCGCGTCACGACGGTGGACCGCAGGGGGCGGCGGAACTCATCTGTGAGTGTCGTATCGGTGCTCCTGGGAGGAGGACCACCAGGATCGGTGCCGGTGACCCAGCGTGACTCCGAACTCATCTGGCCGCTTCGGTGTGCCTTCGTGCCGACGTGTCCGCTGTGGTTGCCGGCACCGGCCTGGCCCACCAGGTTGGCCTGATCAGAAGCCTGTCCGCCCTGCGGCGTGACCCGTCACAGATGTGCCACTCGGTGACTCCACCCAGGCCGGTGCCGACCCGTGACCCGCTCCCTGCAGGAAGGACCGAGCCGGTGCCCATGCTGGCAGAAATGGTCGACGCCGTCGTCGGTGTCGACACCCACCGCGACACCCACGAGGTGGAGATCGCCCTCCCGACCGGGACCCCGGTCGCCACCTGCCAGATCAGCAACGACAGCACCGGCTACGCCGAGCTGCTCGCCTGGATCGTCGACCACTCGCCCGGCCCACGACTGGCCGTGTCGATCGAAGGAACCCGCAGCTACGGACTCGGACTGGCCCGCGCTGTGGCCGCAGCCGGACTGACAGTCATCGAGTGCGAACAGCCCAACCGCAAAGCCCGCCGGGGCAAAGGCAAATCCGACCCGATCGACGCGCACCTGGCGGTGCTGACCGCGCTACAGCTCAACGCCGACCAGCTCCCGACCCCGCGCGCCGACGGCGATCGCGAGGCGCTGCGGATCCTGCTCGGCGCCCGCCACGACCTCACCAGCAGCCACACCGCGCAGACCAACCGGCTCCGCGCGCTGCTGCTCGGCGGTGACGACACCGACCGACGCGCCGCCCGCGCCAGGCTCACCGACACCGTTCTGGCCGGGCTGGCCAGGCGCAGGAGCCCCCGAGATGCCGACCGGGCCCAGGCCGTGCGCCACGGTGAGCTGCGCCGTCTCGCGGTCGCGGTCCGCGAGGGCGCCCGCGCGCTCAACGCCAACCGCGCCCAGCTCCACGCCATCGTCGATGACCTCGTCCCCGGGCTGACCGAGCGCCGCGGTGTCGGCCCGGTCAGCGCCGCCCAGGCGATCGTGTCCTTCTCCCACCCCGGCCGGTGCCGCAACGACGCCGCGTTCGCCGCGCTCGCCGGCACCAGCCCACTCGAGGCCAGCAGCGGACGCACCAAGCGACACCGGCTCAACCGCGGCGGTGACCGGGCGCTCAACCGCGCCGTCCACACCATCGCCCTCACCAGGATGCGCTGCTGCGAGCGCACCCGCGCCTACGTCGAGCGGCGCACCGCCGAAGGCAAGTCCCCCCGCGAGATCCGCCGCTGCCTCAAGCGCTACATCACCCGTGAGCTCTACAGAACCCTCGCCGCAACCATGATCCCTACCTGAGGTCTTGACAGACATAGAAGCGTCGGTCGACGCGGGGTACGGCTGCCGGCCGGCGTCGTCCGGGGCCGGTTCGTCGTCGAGGCGGGGCGCGGTCCGGCACGGGCCGACGCCCGGAAGGGAGCGCATCGTGGACACCGTCGTGGCCGGACCGGCCGAGCAGCACCGCGTCCTCGACGAGCTGCTCACCCCGTCGACGCCGGACCGGTCGTCGCGGCTGGAGCGGGAGACCGTGCGCGTGACGGACCCGGCCGTCCTACGCTGTGCCATCGGAGGGCCCCGCACCGATCTCGCGGGCGGGGGTCGGTCCGCCGGGTCGTGGACCGGCCGACCACGTGGGCCAGGAGGCGGTTGTGGGCGAGGCGGTCGTCGGCGGGCTGACCCAGGCGGGCGGGTACCCGGACGCCGAGCGGGCCGTGTGCGACCGGGCGCGGCTGCTGGCACTGGCCAGGACCGGGCTCGGTCCGGCGGCCGACCCCGAGATGGACCGCATCGCGGAATGGGTGCGCCGCGCGCTCGGTGTGCCGACGACGCTGGTGTCGCTGGTCCAGGTCGACCGACAGGTCTTCCCGGGGATGGTCGGCCTGCCGGAGCCTGCTGCCGCCGAGCGGGCGACGCCGCTGACGCATTCGTTCTGCCAGCACGTCGTCGCGTCGGCGCAGCCGTTGGTGATCCGCGACGCCCGCGCGCATCCGCTCGTGTGGGACAACCTCGCGATCCCGGATCTCGGCGTCGTCGCCTATGCGGGTGTCCCCCTGACCGACGAGCGGGGCAGGGTCCTCGGCTCGCTGTGCGCGATCGACGGGCGACCGCGCGACTGGTCCGACGACGACCTCGCCACGCTGCACGACATCGCCCGCTCCTGTTCGGCCGAGCTCCGGCTGCGGCTGGCCCGGTACGACGCCGGTATCGAGGCCGGGCGCCGCGACCTGGTCGAGCAGTGGCAGCAACAGGTCGTCCGCGAGCTGCAGGCGGCCATGCTGACCGTCCTGCCCACCATCGACGGGTTGTCGATGGCCGCCCGCTACCGGCCCGCGGACTCGCGCCTGAACGTGGGGGGCGACTGGTACGACGCGATCGCGCTTCGCGGTGCCCGCGACCGGGACGGTCAGGCGGTGGCCGTCTCGGTCGGTGATGTGATCGGGCACGACCTCCCGGCGGTCACGCTCATGGGGCAGGTCCGGTGGATGCTGCGCCAAGCGGCGTGGGACCACTCGGCGGGGCCTCCGACGGCGGTCTTCGGCACCTTCGAAGCCGCCAACCGGGGGATCGGCCCGGGCGCCGCGGGCACCGCGGTGGTGGCCCACATGCACCGCCCGCCGGGCGCCCCGTGGGTGGTGCGCTGGACCAACGCGGGGCACCCCGCTCCCCTCCTGCTGCGGCCCGACGGCCGGACCGAGCTCCTGGCCGACCACGACGCCCTGTTCGGTTTCGCGATCACCGACGGGCTCGCGCGCACCGACCACGAGCTGGTCGTGGAACCGGGATCGACGCTGTTCCTCTACAGCGACGGACTGGTGGAGCGCCCCGGTTCCGACATCGACGAGACGACCCGGGCTCTGGTCGCGCTCCTCGACGGTGTCCGCGACGACGGACCGGAGGCCGTCGTCACCGCGGCGATGGAGTCGCTGCCCGAGAACACCCACGACGACGTCGTCGCCTTCGCCGTGCACTTCCACGCGGATCCGCCCGGATGAGGGTGGAGCCCGTGACCCTGCCGGGCGCTCGGAAGCCGATCGCGACGAACACGCCGGGAACGACGGCGAGAACGAGGTCGCGGACCAGCTCCACGACCACGGTCGCGCCCGCCGAGCGGCAGGGCCCGGCGCCGGCCGGGAGGAGGCCCGCCGGCCGGGACCTGGGTACGGCGTGGGGGACGCTGCCGAGCACGAACGCCGCGACCACCGCACCGAGCGTGGCGAGGACGGAGCTCAGTGACGGCCCAGGCGCTCGTCGAGATGGACGGTGACGGTGTCCCCGGTCTGCTTGCCGATCGTCGTCCGCACCGCAGCGGTCACGGGCAGCTTGTGCGTCCCGTCGCCGAGCGCCATGAAGGAACTCCGGAACGGGTGGCCGTCGATCGTGCCCCGGACCTTGACCGGTCCGCGGGTGCCGAAGAACTCGGCCGACCAGTCGGTGCGCAGGTAGACCCACCCGCCCGGTGCGTCGCTCTTCTCGAGCGTGGCGGTGAACGTGTGGTCGAGGGCCTGGGAGGCGACGGGATCGCTCATCGGGTTCTCCTTGTCGGACGGATGTCCACGGGTCGGCCGACCTGGACAACGAGGGAGACCGGCACGGGGCCGGGGAATCATCGACGGCGAAGCCGTGGCGACACCGCAGGCACCACCCCTGCGGCCGGCGCCACGGACAGTCGGTCCGCCGGGCCGACCGGCTCGCCGGCTCAGATCCGCCATCGGACTCCCGGCGCCGCCAGGTCGGCCTGGAACAGATTCCTCGCTCTCCGTCGTGCCGAGTTGTCGTCCAGGTCGGTGACACTTCCGCCCGGGGGTCGGGAAGGCGCCGGCCTGCGTCACCGGGAGAGCGGTGGAGCGACACCTCCGACCTGTCGGACACACTCCCGCCCACCGCTGGTCCTGGCGGCGGTGTTCGGCGGAGCGGTGCGGGCAGGGCACGGCTCGACGCGGGCGGCGCCGTCGACGCAGGTCGCCGAGTGGGCCGGGCACCGCGTCGTCGTCCCGCTGCAGATCTACGCCACGTGTGTGTGCGGCCAGGAGGACGCGGCCCGCCAGCGCATCGCCGAGGCCCTCGGGGAGCCCGGCCGTGGCCGGAACGTCGACACGTGGTCGACACAGCCACCCGGGGGGCACCGGTTCCCGCCGGTCACAGCCGGACAGTCGCCTCCTGGCCTCGACGGGCGAAAACGCTGGTCAGGGGCGTAGATTCGCGGTCGGAACGGGTGCCCCCGGTGGGAGTCGAACCCACACCGGTGACCCTTTTAAGGGGAGGCCCTGCGCACCCTGTTCGATGGCCCTGACCTGCAATAGTTCCGTCGCCCGGTCGGTCCGGTCACAAACTTCAGCACGTATTCGGCACGGGGATCGACGAACGGTGCGGGTGACGGCTACGCCGTGTCGGCGAGTTGTTTTGCCTTGGCGAGGCGCTCGGACACAGTGGTATCGCCTCGACCAGGTGGACACGCTCGGAGGTATCGCTCGAGAATCGCGACCTCTGCGAGGTGGTCGCGTTGGCGCCGGTAGATGACGGCGGCTCGCTTCGTGTACCCAGGCGGAGGGTCCATGGTCTTAATCGCGGCGGCCCGTTCAGCGGCAGCGATGATCTCCAGCAGCAGAGTCAGTGACTCGTCGTCTCGTCGCTGCTTCCGCAGCTCGTCAAGGTGTGGGACCCACTCGGTGAAGTGTCGTCCACGAACCTGTCCCGCGGCTTCGACAGCAGCATTGATCTTCTTAAAGTCGGGCAGATCTGGTGCCATCGACGCCAAGCTAGCGGGTGGTCGCGCGGGGTTCGCTACCCCACTCCCCTGCCTGGTGGTGATCTCCTCGCGGCGCGGGCTTGCCCCTGCCGGGCCGAGGGGCGGGGTGCAAGGTACTCAGTCCCGCCTTGTGCCCCGCCCCTCGGGCTGGCTGCCGTCTCGGCGCGCCGTGAGGAGATCACCACCCACGCCACACTCCCCCTGATCTCCGAAGCGGTGTCGGGTGTGGGCAGCGCCCACCATCTCTTCGAGGGCGACAATCTTGTGAGGCCGTGCCGGATATGCCCGTCTGCCCGCTACGCTCGGCGGACTCGTGAAGGGGGCCGACATGACCAACGTGTCGCAGGAGACCACGGTGACGTGCGGGTGTTGCGGCGCTCCGAAGCCTCCGGACGAGGTGGCGCGGCTGAGCCATCACCCCGAGATCGCGGTGTGTGGCGGCTGTGTGCACGGCATGGCCGGTCGGCTGGCGAACCGCCCATCGATCACGCCGATCTTCCCGGTGCACGACATGCCGGCAGCCCGGGAGTTCTGGACCCGTGCGGGCCTACAGGTCGAGGAGTACAGCCCGGAGTACGCGTTCGTCATGTTCGGCGACGCGGAGGTGCTGCATCTGGATCTGCGGGCCGAGCTCGACCCGGAGCACAACGCCGCGGCGGTCTACATCCACATTCCCGATCCCCACGACTGGCACGCCCGCCTGAAGGCGCAGGGCCTGCCGGTTAGCGACGTCGTGGTCGAACCGTGGGGAATGATCGAGTTCAGTGTGAAGGACCCGAGCGGGAACCTGATCCGGATGGGCCGCAACGATTGAACCGCTGCTGGCCCGGGAGTGTCGCTACCCGCGCCGGGCACCATGTAGAGATGCGCGTTGAGCTTCTGGTCGTGACGGACTGCCCGAACGAGCGCCCGACCTTCGAGCGTCTGCGCCAGGCCCTCGACGACGCCGGACATGAGGACACTCCGATCGCGGTCCGCATCGTCACCGAGGACACGGTGGGCTCGATCCCGGCGTTCGCGGGTTCCCCGACGGTCGTGATCGATGGCGCCGATCCGTTCGCCGAGCAGGTCTCGCCCGGAGCGGGTCTGTCGTGCCGGGTCTACCGATCCGCAGCTGGGATGGCTGGAGCACCGTCGCTGGACGACCTGAGCCGTGCTCTGGCTCGCTGAATGCCTCCGGGATAGGCGTTCGTCCCGTGGCAGTGGGGCCGGGTAGCCGGACCCGACGCCGCGAACGGGCCGGAGGTGTAGTGAGCGAAGCGGCGGGGCCGGCGTGGCCGGCCCCGCGCCGCCGGAGGCGGCGCCTTGATCCCCTAGAGGCGGATTCGGCACGTCCGGTGAGGTGCGTCACTACTGGGCACGGAGAACCCGATCGCTGCCCGTGGCTAACAAGACACCGCTCGTGCACGACTCCATATCCGTGGACGTGTTGGAAAGGCGCGGGCGTGCTGCCTGAGCTGGTCGTGAGCGAAGACGACGAGCAGCAGTTCGTCCTGCCGTGGTCCGAGGAGCCGTGGCCAGCGACCTGGCAGGAAGTCGAACGCACGTTCGGGACGACAGATCATCGACGGTCGCTACTGAGTCTCGCCTCGTCTCGCCTGTTTGAGCTCCAGGCAGCAGGCATACCGATCTACGCGGCGTGGATCAACGGCTCCTTCGTGACCGCCCGGGAGCACCCGAACGACATCGACGTCGTTGTCCTGATCGACGGTGATCGTTCCGCCGCCAGCCGCCAGCCGCGAGGCCACCGGCCTGAGCCCAGCAGCGTGGCTGGACGCAACCCACGTTCTTCGGAATGCCCGATACGAACGTGGCGGGACGGCTGCCGACCATCGCTCGGACTTCCGGTTTGTGACGTTCTATGCAGAAGAGGCCCGCTGGACAGCAACAGCCCAGGACGAACTGGATCACTGGTTTACGGTTTGGTCTCGTCTCGAGGTTGGACCACGGGATCGATCGGGGCGGGGCAAGATGGTGGAGGACGCGAAGGGCTTCGTAGAGGTGAGGTGGTGAGCGTGTCGGGTGTCGACCGGCCCACCTTTCGGCGCGCTGGGCCGCGGAGGCGGGGCGAGGTGGCCAGCCCGCAAGCGGATCTTGCCGCCTACGACGAGCTCCTGCGGCGCGTCCCATCTGACTACCCGGGGCTGCCGCTCATGCTCCAACGACGCGAAGAGCTTTCGCAAGCTGTCGTTGGTCCGCCTGCGACACTAGAACTACATCTCGATGGCGGCGACGTTATCGGCCACTCAACCTCAGCTAGACCACTTTCGAACTTCGTTCGCTATTTAGACGAAGCAGTCAAGGAGCTGGCAAAAAGCATCGCGGGGATTGGAAAACTCTCGGGATCCCTTCGGGTTACACCCGGATTCGGGAGCGTTCTACTCACAATATCAGCCCCACAGATTTCCGCTGATAGCGGAGCCGCACTCGACATGGCCGCGGAACGTATCGAGGTAGACGGCCTACGGAAGCTAGTTGCCCTAATGGCTATTGCGGCAGCCGACGACGACCCCACGTCCTCAGAGCTGAGCGCAGCCATGTTTGACTTAAATCCCGCATCTCGTAGATCAGTCGCGCAATTCGCGAAAGCCACAGCTGATGCAGAGTACGAAGTTTCCGGCAGCTGGAGCGACTCGCGGAACGGAACGGTACAGGTAAATATGGGGCTCGCGGCAGCCAAACGTCTGCGTCGCACTGCAAGCGAAACCGTTGATCAAGTCGAGTATACGACGATCACAGGCACTGTCGATGGCTGGGAATGGTCGACGTCGCGCCTCTCGTTCGCTCCCCGTACCGGAAAGACGTTTAGAGCATCCGTGCCGGAGCGCCTGTCACGTACCGTGGCATCACTTATTTCTGATCGCGAGCTGACAGTTGCAGCGCGTTTTGCGGTACACGAGAAGGTCGCACGAGGAAGTTCAATGGCGACAAAACGGGCTTACACTCTCGAGGAGATCGAGGTCAAGGGAGAGCAAGGCGACCTGCGGGATGAGGAGTAGCTCGCAACCGGTCGGAGTCAAGCAAGAGCTGCAAGAACGTCTCTCCGCCGACTCCGTTTTAGAGGAGAGAAGGATCTGATCAGCCCTGCCGGGTCTCCGCCGCAATCCACTCAAGATAACGCGGGTTACCGTCATAAATGGGACGAGCACTCACGCTCGGCACCATATAAGGGTGATCTTTCTCGGCGCGCTCTACTATCCTCGCAACAAGCGACCGTCTCGTATGCAGCGCCACACGCCCCTCGGTGCGTTCGCGCAATTCACCGTCCCACCGGTACGCAGATCGCACTGGCTCAAAATTGTGTGCATTAGATGCCAGTCGATCAGCCACGAGAGATCTGGCGAATTCGTACAGCCATTCCGGGTCAGGCGCGGTGACAACGACTTCGCACAACTCAATCTGCCCGCCGGTGATCATGCGATGCCGCCTCGCACTGCCACAAGCTCAGACATCGCCCGCTCAGAATCTTTAGCAGTCTTACCCATGGTTGCCCAACCGGTCATAATATTGTCGTCGTAGCCGAGCCCCACCCATCGACCGGTAAACTCGATTCCGTGAGGGTGCATGGCCAGAAACATCGTGCCCTTCGACCGAACAGCCCCGTCAGCCGCCGCGTACCAGCCGGTGAGAATCTGGTTGTCCCAGAGGCGCAGCTCGCCTGACCACAAATAGCCACCCTCTGCCTGACTGAGTCCACGCTGAGTTGCGGCAATGTGCACGAGGTCGCCCTCCTGACGCATGCGCACAGGCTGCGTGGCGACCTTCTCGACGCCGTCGCGGGTCGTCTGCCATGACGCCCACCAGTCTCCACTCAGCGAGACGCGCCCGGGCGCGCGGCCGGCCAGCTCGCTCACCGACACCCCGAGGGCGTCGGCGATGGTCAACGCGACCGACAGCAGCGGCTGCTGCTCCCCCGCCTCGTAGCGACGAATCTGCCGGGTGTCGATGCCGGCCACCCGCGCCAGGTCGGCCTGCGACATGCCGAGATCCGCTCGACGCCTCCGGATCACTTCGCCCATTTCCACGCACCCCATCGTCGTAGGACTTCCTAATCCTTGACAACCGGACTAGTTCGCCTCACTGTAGGACTTGTTAGTCCGCAACAGGGGCGGGCAAGTCCGCTCCGTCGGTCTGACCTCGGCACACCCGACCGTGTCGCCGAGCAACCCGAGGAGGGCGCCAGTCATGGCGATCAAGAACAAGTTCCCCGTCGCGATGGGCGACGTGTTCCCCCACGGCGCGTTCGTGGTGTCCGAGGTCGAGCCGGTCCGGGACTTCGACAAGTCCTCCCCCGGCCGCCCGGTCCAGCAGACCGACAAGGAGACCGGGCTGCCGGTGTGGTCGGTCTCGGTCCTCGACGCCGACCCCGAGGCCCGCCGCACCGACAAGACGGTCACGGTGAAGATCGCGGCACCGCACCAGCCGGTCCCGCCCGAGGCCGCCGCAGGGCTGCCGTTCCGCCCGGTCGAGTTCGACGGCCTCACCGTCACCCCGTACGTGCAGGAGACCGGAGGCCGGCCCCGCGTCGCCTACAGCTTCCGCGCCGCCGGGATGCGCGCCCCCGGCCACCAGCGCCCGGCCCCGGGCAAGAACCAGGACGCGGCCTGAGCTGCCACTCACCCACCGCGTCAGGTGGAGGGAAGCCCGTCCGTAGCGGGCTCCCCTCCGATCTTCCTCGCCCCTCGTAGCCCTGCCAGGCACTAAGACTCGGAAGGACACCGAGCGTAGATGCACACCTCCCTACCCCGTCATGCCCACACCACGACCGACCCCACCGACGCCCAGGTCGTGCCGGTGGCCCGTCTCGTCGAAGCCGGCCTCCGCCGCACCAGCCGCGCGATCCGCGACACCGCCCGACCCTCGGCCGGGGACCTGCTCGCCCACGCCGCCCGGGCCCGTCGGCTCGCCGAGCTCCACACCCGCCGGGCCCGCTGGTGGGCCATTCTGCAGCGCGACACGGCCACCAACTACGCGCCGGTCGTCTACGTCCAGGCCGTCGTCACCGCGGTCATGGAGAACGAGCGCCAGGCCCGCTACTGGACCGACACCGCCGACGACTGGCAGGCCCTCGCCGACGGCCGACCCACCTCCGACGTCGCCGGGGCCATGTCCAACTGGGCCGACCTCGGCCTCACCGACCCCGCCGCCCCCGGGCTCCCGGACACCTCGGCGGTGGCCCGATGAGCGCCCCGAGCCAGGGCCGGCCGGTGCTGCGGCTGGTCCCGATCACCGACCCCACCGCCGCAACGACCGATGTCCGCTGGCGGGATGACGCCGCGTGCGCCGGGCTGGACACCGAGCTGTTCTTCCCCGTCGACGACCGCGCGGCCTCGGTCGAGACACCACGTCGGGTGTGCCGGGGCTGCCCGGTCCGCGCCGCCTGCCTCGCCGACGCGCTCGCCACGGAGGACCCGGCCCGGCGCTACGGCATCACCGGCGGTACCACCCCCGGCGAGCGCCGGACTCTGCACCGCGCCGGGCTCACCATCACCACCACCCCGGCCGCCGGAGGTGACGTCGCATGAACGCCACCAAGCCGACCCGCCCGACCCGGTGCGAGGTCTGCCGGACACCGCTCCACGAGCGCCCCGACCCACGTCGCCGCCGGTGCGCCGATCACCTCGACCAGCTCGCACTGGTCCCGCTGTCCACCGTCCGCACCGCCCGTGGCAAGGGAGGCCGAAAGTGATCACCGCTGCTGCCTCACCGGCCGATGTGCCGCTGTCGGTCAACCAGATCCTCACCGTCGGCGGCGCCCTGGCCGCGGTCACCGTCTACCTGCTCTACAAGATCGGCCATTACCTCGCGAAGGTCCTGGAAGCCCTCGCCACCGCCGCGGTCGTGTTCCTCGCCCTCTGGTTCGCCGCCAAGGGCCTCGTCCTCGCGGTCGTGTGGGCGGTCCGGCACTGGCGCACCACTACGACAGTTGCCGTGGTATCGGCGTGGTGCTGGTGGTGGGGCTGGCTGTCGCTGCTACTCACCCTCACCGCCGTGACGGTCGTGCTCGGGGTGTGGCGGGTCACGTCGCTGCCCTCGTTCGACCACTGGGCCGGACGTCACCTGCGCTCCTGGTGGCAGCGCTGGCTCGTCTACGCACCCCGGATGCCGCGCTGGCTGCGCTCGGTCGGCCTCACGGTCCCCGACCGCGGCGGGGCCACGGTCATCCAGGTCAACCCGCTGCGCCGCACCGCCACCGCCCCCCGGGAGCGACCGCGCCGCGACCAGCTCCCCCGCATCCTCTCGGTCCGCTCCGGACCCTCGTGGGACGAGGTCAAGGTCCGTCTGGTCGCCGGGCAGACCCCGGAGGACTTCGACACTGCCGCCCGCGCCCTCGCGGTGGCTCGCGGGGTGAACCGCTGCCAGGTCCGCGAACTGAGCCCGAACGTGGTGTCGATCGACTACCAGCGCCGCAACCTCCTCGACGCCGTCGTCACCGCACCCGACCTCGACGCCATGGCCGGCCTCCCCGGGGACGCGATCGACCTGGACCGGGTGCTGTCCGGAGCTACCGAGTACGGCACACCGTGGCGGCAGTCGATCCGCGGTAGCCACACCCTGATCGGCGGCGCCACCGGGGCAGGCAAGGGCTCCCTGATGTGGACGCCCCTGCTGTCGATCGCCCCGGCCATCCGCGACGGCCTGGTCCGGGTCAATGGCATCGACCCGAAGGGCATGGAACTGGCCTACGGCCGCGACGTGTTCCACCGCTACGCCGTCACCAGCAAGGACGCCCTGGCCCTGCTCGACGACCTGGTCGAGCAGATGGAAGCGCGCAAGCGCGAGCACGCCGGAACCACCCGCCTCGTCCCGATCACGACCGAGACTCCGTTGGAGATCGTGGAGTTCGACGAGATCGGCGCCCTGCTCCGCTACGTCGGCGACCGCAAGACCCGCGAGGCCATCACCGAACGCATCGCGCTGCTGACCACCCAGGGCCGGGCGCTGGGGTTCACCGTCCGCGGTTACGTGCAGGAGCCGACCAAGGACACTGTCCCGGTGCGGGAGTTGTTCCCGCGCCGCATCTGCCTTCGCGTGGCCTCCAAGAGCCACGTCGGGATGGTCCTGGGCGATCAGGCGTACGACCGGGGTGCGTGGGCGAACCGCATCGGCGAGTCCGAACCCGGTGTCGGCTACCTGTTCGGGGAAGGCGTCCGCGAGCCCCTGCGCGTGCGCGCCGCGTGGGTTCCGGATGACGCGATCAAGGCCCTAGATGTACCCGGCCAGGAGGTTGGTGACGGTGCGGATGTCGCGACACGCAGTCGCGAGTCGTTGATCGTGAGGAGAGCCCCCAGGTGGGGTGTGGCTTGTCTAGGACCCACACCACCTGGAGGCTCTCGTGGCCCACCGTAATGCCCGCCTGACGTTCCACGGCCGGGTCCTGCTGGTCGACCGGATCGTGCGTCAGGGACGTCCTCGTGCCCACGTCGCGGCGGAGATGGGGGTCTCGCGCCAGTGCGCCGGCCGCTGGGTCGCCCGCTACCGCGCCGAAGGCGAGAACGGCCTGCACGACCGGTCCTCGCGCCCGCATCGCTGCCCAACTCGCACCACGGCCGACACCGAGGCTCGCGTGCTGGCCGTGCGCGCCCGCGACCGTCGTGGGCCCGATGAGATCGGCCCCGAACTCGGCCTCACCCCACGCACGGTGTCGCGGATCCTGCGCCGCCACCACGTCCCCTACCTGCGTGAACTCGACCCGCTCACCGGTGAGCGCATCCGCGCCAGCAAGACCACCGCGGTGCGCTACGAACGCGCCCGCCCCGGCGAGCTGGTACACATGGACGTCAAGAAGATCGGACGCATCCCCGACGGCGGCGGCTGGCGCGCGCACGGCCGCGCCAGCCGCGACGCCACTCGCGACCGTTCGACCAGAGTCGGGTTCGACTACATCCACTCGCTGGTCGATGACCACTCCCGGCTGGCCTACTCCGAGGTCCTGACCGACGAGAAGGGCACCACCTGCGCCGGGTTCCTCGCCCGGGCCGCGGGCTACTTCGCCAGACACGGCATCACCAGGATCGAACGGGTCATGACCGACAACGCCTGGGCCTACAAGTGGTCCCTACGGTCAGTGGTCGCCGACCTCGGGGCCCGGCAGGTGTTCATCAAGCCGCACTGCCCCTGGCAGAACGGCAAGGTCGAACGTCTCAATCGGACCCTGGCCACCGAGTGGGCCTACCGGCAGGTCTTCACCAGCAACGCCGAACGCACCGCAGCGCTTGCCCCCTGGATCGAGCACTACAACACTCGACGACGCCACAGCGCGCTCGGCGGGCTCCCACCGACCAGCCGACTGGCACCAACGTCATGACCGGGTACACCTAGAACGGTTCGTCACCGCCCCCTCGCCCGACCCGGCCCGCCGCCCCGCGCCGGTGCTGCCGTTCCGCCCCGGCACACCCGCACTACCCGCCGGAGGTGCCGCGTGAACGCCGCGACCGGCACCGAGCCGATCGACCAGGAGAAGCTCACCCGCGCACAGAAGGCCATGCTCGCGCTCTCGAACGAGGTCGCGACGCAGCTCGCCGAGGACCACGGCGTCTGCATCCGGCCGCTGGCCATGCGCCGCATCGACCAGAGCAGCGGGCGGGTCGACGTCGTCCCCGTCCCGTGCGGGTCCACGCGGGAGGACCAGTGCCGCCCCTGCGCGGAGAAGGCCCGACGCCTGCGCATGGTCCAGTGCCGCGAGGGCTGGCACCTCGAAGACGAACCCATCGTCAAACCCGCCGACCCCACCGCCGCGCAGAAAGAGCTGATGACGGTCCGGGCGGACCTGCACGCCGCCTACACCGACGCCCGCGCCAAGGGCGACGACGCCGAGTGCGAGGAGATCCGCGAGACCGTCGCCGAGGTGGACCAGGAGCTGCGCGCGCTCGGTGTCCGTGGCCGTCTGGCTCCGCTCGACCCGACACCGCAGACCGTGCGGCGCTCTACCCGCCGTCGGCAGGACGCACCGAACCTGCCCCGCCGCCCGGTCGAGGACCGCACCCTCGGACGCGTGTTCGGAGGCAAGTACCGGCCCTCCACGTTCCTCACCCTGACCCTCGACACGTACGGGCGGGTGGACAAGCACGGCGCCGCACTCGACCCGGACACCTACGACTACCGCCGCGCCGCCCGCGACGCGATCCACTTCCCCAAGCTGCTGGACCGGTTCTGGCAGAACACCCGCCGGTGTGTGGGCTGGGACGTGCAGTACTTCGGGACCGTCGAACCACAGAAGCGCGGGGCACCGCACTTCCACGCCGCCATCCGCGGCACCATCCCCCGCTCCGAGCTACGGGCGATCACGGCTGCGACCTACCACCAGGTGTGGTGGCCGGCCCACGACGAGATCGTCTACTCCGGGGACCGGCTGCCGCGGTGGGACAACCACCACAAGACGTTCGTCGACCCCGAGACTCGCGAGCCGCTGCCCACCTGGGACGAGGCCACCGACCCCGACGTCCTCGCGGCTCCGGCGCACACGGTGGTGTTCGGGCCGCAGGTCCACGTCAAGGGCATCCTCGGCGGCTCCGAAGAAGCAGGACGGCACATCGGCTACCTGACCAAGTACCTCACCAAGTCCGTCGGGCAGGCCGCCGGCCTCGACGACACCGCCACGTCTCGCCAGCGGGAGCACGCCCGCCGCCTCGCCGCCGAACTCGCCATCACCCCGTGCTCGCCGCGTTGCCCGATCTGGCTGCTCTACGGCATCGAACCCAAGGGCGCCCGCCCCGGGACGACGCCAGGGCAGTGCAAGGGCAAAGCGCACAAACCCGAGCACCTCGGGATCGCCGGGCGCCGAGTGCTGGTCTCCCGCAAGTGGTCCAACAAGAGCCTGTCGGACCACCGCGCGGAGCGGACCGCGTTCGTTCGGCAACTGCTCGACCGGGCAGGGGTGCAGCCCGCCTACGCCGTCGATGACGGGCCCTTCACCTGGGAGACGACCAAGCCCGGGGACTCGGACGTGCCACCCCGCACGGTGCTGCTGCTCCATGCGATCAACCAACGCTCCCGATGGCGCGCCGACTACGACGCCGCCGTCCTGGCGACCAGCGATGCCCCACCCGACGACCGTTCGGCAACTGAGGGAGCAGCGGCATGACGAAGACGACGGAGCGGCTGACGGTCATGCAGGTGTGCGCCGAACTCGGGATCTCGCGGTCGACGTTCTACGAGTGGCGGGCGAAGAACCGGGCCCCGCGGTGCATCAAGCTCCCCAACGGTGACCTGCGGGTCCGTCGTGTGGAGTTGGAGCGCTGGCTCGATGCACACGAGGAGGCAGCCTGATGGAGACCTCCTACGACGTGCGGATCTGGAAGGTCGAGGTGTACTCGGGCGCACGGACCACGACGCACACCGTGAAGTGGTCGGTTGCTGGGCGACGCTGGCGAGTCCCGTACAAGACTGCGGCTCTGGCTGACGCTTTCAGGTCCGAGCTGCTGGTCGCTGCGCGGCGTGGCGAGGCGTTCTCACTGGACACCGGTCGTCCGATGTCGATGGATCGCTCCGAACGGCGCGTCGGGTGGCTCGCGTTCGCCCGCGACTACGCAGCGATGAAGTGGCCGCACCTGGCTCCGAACTCGCGGCGCAACACGGCGCGGGCGCTGACCAACGCCACTTTCGCGCTGATCACGAGTGAGCGAGGCCGACCGGACGACGCCACGTTGCGCAAGGCTCTGACCGCGTGGGCGTTCAACGTCCGGGCCAGCACGAATACCGCGCCGCCGGAGCCGATCGCGCGTGCGTTGGCATGGCTGGAACGGAACACCCGTGAGGTGGGTGACCTGGCCGAACCGGCCGTCGTACGCGCTGTCCTGGACGCACTGACAGTTCGTGGCGACGGTGGCCGTGCAGCCCCGGCCTCGATCGCTCGGCAACGTGGCGTCGTGGTCAACCTCGGCGAGTACGCGGTGGAGCGTCGGCTCCTGACCCGCAACCCGGTGACCGCGATTGCGTGGAAGATCCCGCGCACGGTGAAGACGGTGGACAAGCGAGCGGTCGTCAACACCGTCCAGGCCCGCGCCCTGCTGTCCGCCGTCGGCAGCCAGAAGCCGAGCGGCCCGGGCCTGGTCGCCTTCTTCGGCCTGCTCTACTACGCCGCGCTGCGGCCGGGTGAGGCTGTGACACTCCGCGCCGCTGACCTTCAACTTCCCGACGAGGGCTGGGGCGAGTTGCTGCTGACCGGATCCACCCCGGAGGCCGGCGCTTCCTGGACCGACAACGGCCGACGCCGCGAGGAGCGAGAGTTGAAGCACCGGGCCCGCGGTGAGACCCGCTCGGTCCCGTCTCCCCCACCGCTCACCGTCCTGCTGCGGGCGCACCTCGCCGAGCACGGCACGACGCCGGACGGCCGGCTGTTCCGCGGTGTCCGCGGTGGTGATCTCCCGGAGGGCACCTACTGCCGGGTATGGCGGAAAGCTCGCGCGAGCGCTCTCACCGAGTCGGAGGCCGCTTCGCCGCTCGCCCAACGCCCCTACGACCTCCGCCACGCCGCGGTCTCGACATGGCTCAACGCGGGGGTGCCCTCGACCCAGGTCGCCGAGTGGGCCGGACACAGCGTCGCCGTCCTGCACCAGATCTACGCGAAGTGCATCGTCGGCCAGGAGGACGCCGCCCGGCAGAGGATTGCCGACGCCCTTGGGGCTACCCCGTGAGCGACGAAACTTCGGTACGTATTCGGTACAGCCACCCGCCGAGCACCGGTCAGGGCCGGGCACGACCGGACAACATCATCTCGGCTTCGTCGGATGTAATTGCTGGTCAGAGGGGTATTCTCGACGTGGAAGCGGGGTGCCCCCGGTCGGACTCGAACCGACACTGGGACCCTTTTAAGGGGCCTGCCTCTGCCGTTGGGCTACGGGGGCGCCGCGACAGCGTAGCCAGGGCGGGAAGGACTCATGCCGAGCACCGAGAAGGTCGACCTCCGGGGCGCCGCGGCGACCCTGCTGATGACCCTCTACATGCGACGCCTGGACGCCCGGTCCCGCCGCCCGATCCTGGGCGACCCGTGGTCGGAGCCCGTCTGGGACCGCATCGACCACGACGTCCACGGCCTCTGGCAGTTCACCGGCGACGTCTCGACCATCGTGTGCCGCGCCGCGATCCTCGACGGCTGGACACGGGAGTTCCTCTCCGCCGAGCCCGCCGGGCAGGTCCTGCACCTGGGCTGCGGGCTGGACAGCAGGCCGTTGCGGGTCGGGGTGCCCTCGACGTGCCGCTGGGTCGACGTCGACCAGCCCGAGGTGATGGAGGTCCGACGCCGGCTCTACGACCTCCCCGACAGCATCGAGCAGGTCTCCGGCTCCGTCACCGACGACGACTGGTGGCCCGCCGTCGACCCGACGCTGCCGACGCTCGTCGTCGCCGAGGG
This sequence comes from Pseudonocardia sp. 2-7, assembly GCF_056341085.1. Lineage (NCBI taxonomy): Bacteria > Bacillati > Actinomycetota > Actinomycetes > Pseudonocardiales > Pseudonocardiaceae > Pseudonocardia > Pseudonocardia sp. 2-7. Next base: position 831,979 of record NZ_CP094507.1, on the reverse strand, counting down.
GCTGTTCATGTACGTCCCGGCCGAGGCCGTGCACGCCACCGTCGACCGGGTCGTGTCCGGAACCCCCGCGGCGACGCTGGCGTTCGACGCCGTCGCCCCGTGGACGGTGCGTGCCTCGCGGTGGACGCCGACGTTCCGCGCCGTCGGTACCGAGTTCCGGTGGTCGTGGAGTCCCGCGGAGTTCGCGCACCGGCACCCGTCGCTGACCGAGCGCGACGACATCTCGATCTACGACGAGGTGTCCCTGCGTGAGCCGCGGGTGTGGCTGCGCCCGCTGTTGTCGGCGGCCGGACACCTCCCCGCCATGCAGGACGCGATGCGCCTGCACCGCTTCACCACCGGCTGAGCCCCGGGACCGGGACGCCCGCCGAGATGCAGCTCAGCGGGCGGCGCCCCGTACCGGAACCCCGCTGAGCTGCATCTCGGCGGCGGCAGCGGCGACGTTCATCGTCGGATCGGCGACAATCCCGCGGCCCGCGCGGTGTCCGCCAGGACCTGCTCGACCATGGCCGGGGTCAGCCGGCCGGTGAAGGTGTTCTGCTGGCTCACGTGGTAGCAGCCGAACAGCTCCAGCGGCTCCCGGTCGGGCCGGGCCGGGGCCAGCGTCACCGACGCCCCGTGCCCGAACTTCGGGGCCGGCCGCGGGACCGTCCACCCCGCCCCGGCGAGCACCGGCAGCAGCGCCTGCCACCCGAAGCCGCCGAGCACCATGACCCCGCGGACCGTCGGCGCGAGCAGGTCGAGCTCCTGCTCCAACCAGTTCCGGCAGGCGTCGCGCTCCGCCGGGGTCGGCTTGTTCGCCGGCGGCGCGCAGTGCACGGGCGCGGTGATCCGGACCCCGTGGAGCTCCAGGCCGTCGCCGATGTGCGAGGCGGTCGGCTGCGAGGCCAGTCCGACGGCGTGCAGCGCGGCGTAGAGCACGTCGCCGCTGCGGTCGCCGGTGAACATGCGCCCGGTCCGGTTGGCGCCGTGCGCGGCGGGAGCCAGCCCGACGATCAGCATCCGCGCGTCGGGCTGGCCGAAGCCGGGCACCGGGCGTCCCCAGTAGGTCTCGTCGCGGAACGCGGCCCGCTTCTCCCGGGCCACCTGCTCGCGCCACTCGACCAGCCGCGGACAGGCCCGGCACTCGGAGATCCGCTGGTCCAGGACCGCCAGGTTCATGCGATCGATCGCGCGATCCCGTCGAGGATGTCGTGCTCGGAGACGACGACCCGGTCGATCCCGGCGCGCGCATGCAGCTCGTCGGCCAGGGCCTGCACGACCAGCGCCCCGGCACCGATGACGTCGACGCGGCCCGGGTGCAGCGAACCGTGCTTCTCCCGCTCCGCCCGCGACGACCGGATCAGCAGGTCGGCGACCCGGTGCAGGTCCTCGCGGGTCAGCGTCGAGCCGTGCACCTGCTCGCGGTCGTAGGCGGGCAGCTCCTGGGCGATCCCGGACAGCGAGGTGATCGTCCCGGCCACCCCGACCCAGGTCGTCGCGGTCTCGAGCGGCACCGATGCGAACGCCTCGGCCAGCACCTCGGCGGCGACCGCACGCGCGGAGTCGATCTCGGCGTCCGACGGCGGGTCCGAGGGCAGGCAGCGCTCGGTCAGCCGCACCGACCCCATGTCGACCGACTTCGCCGCGGTCACCACGGCGACCCCGTCGCGCAGCTCCCCCACGACGACCTCGGTGGACCCGCCGCCGACGTCGGTCACCACGAACGGGCCGTCGTCGGGGTCGAGGTCGCCGACGGCGCCGACGAACGACAGGCGCGCCTCCTCGTCGCCGGAGATGATCTCCGCCTCGACGCCCAGGGTGTCGCGGACCATCGCGAAGAAGTCCTCGCGGTTCGACGCGTCCCGGGTCGCCGACGTCGCGACCATCCGGATCCGCTCGGCTCCCTTGCGGCGGGCGGCGACGGCGTAGTCGACCAGCGCCACCCGGGTCCGCTCCAGCGCCTCCGGGTCGAGCCGGCCGGTCGCGTCGACGCCCTTGCCCAGCCGCACGATCCGCATCTCGCGGTGCAGGTCGCGCAGCTCCTTCTGCCCGTCGAACGCCTCGGTCACGTCGGCGACCAGCAGCCGGATCGAATTGGTTCCGCAGTCGATGGCGGCGACCCGCGACATCGGCACTCCCTGCTCTCGGCGACCGTCGGGCCTCACCGTAGTCGGGATCGGCCGGTGGAGCCGCCCGTCCGGGTTACCCTCCGGTAATGGCGACGACGCACACCCCGGCCCCGGTGTCCGACCTCGGCACCCACGAGGTCCTCAACCAGGTCCCGCCGCGCTCGGACGGCGACCTGCTCTCCGCGGACCCGGCCGTCGTCGAGGCGCTCGCGCGGGAGGGCGGGGACGCGGCGGCGCTGGAGTCGGTGGCCGCGGCCGTCGGGACCGCGGAGCACCGCGAGCACGCCCGCTCCGCGAACGCCTGCGAGCCGGAGCTGCGCACGCACGACCGCACGGGGCACCGCGTCGACGAGGTCACGTTCCACCCGTCCTGGCACGCGCTGATGCGCACCAGCGTCGGACACGGCCTCGCCGCCGCTCCGTGGGCGGAGGAGCCCGGGACCGGCGCGCACGTCACCCGCGCGGCGGGCTTCTACCTCACCTCGCAGGTCGAGCAGGGTCACCTGTGCCCGATCTCGATGACCTACGCGTCGGTGCCCGCGCTGCGGCACGCGCCCGAGCTCGCCGCCGCCTACGAACCCGGTCTGACCGCCCGCCGCTATGTGCCCGGCCTCGCCGTCCCGGCCGGCAAGGACGGCCTCCTCGCGGGCATGTCGATGACCGAGAAGCAGGGCGGCTCCGACGTCCGCGCCGGCACCACCGTCGCCACCCCGCAGCCCGACGGCAGCTACCGCCTGACCGGGCACAAGTGGTTCACCAGCGCCCCGATGAACGACCTGTTCCTCACCCTCGCCCAGGCCCCCGGCGGGCTGACCTGCCTGGTCCTGCCCCGGGTGCTGCCCGACGGCACCCGCAACGCGATCCGGCTGCAGCGGCTCAAGGACAAGCTCGGCAACCGGTCCAACGCGTCGTCGGAGATCGAGTACGCGGGCGCGGTCGGCTGGCGGGTCGGCGACGAGGGCCGCGGCGTCCGGACGATCATCGAGATGGTCTCGATGACCCGGCTGGACTGCGTGCTGGGCTCCGCGGCGACCGCGCGGGCCGCGGTCACCGAGGCCGCGCACCACGTCGCGCACCGGTCCGCGTTCGGGGCGCGGCTCGCCGACCAGCCCCTGATGCGGGAGGTCCTCGCCGAGCTCGCCGCCGAGACCGAGGCCGCGACCGTCCTGGCGCTGCGGCTGGCCGGCGCCGTCGACCGGGGTGAGTCGGCGCTGCTGCGCCTGGCCCTGCCGGTGTCGAAGTACCTGGTGTGCAAGCGGACCTCGACCGTCGTCGCCGAGGCGCTGGAGTGCCTGGGCGGCAACGGCTACGTCGAGGAGTCCGACCTGCCCCGGCTCTACCGGGAGGCGCCGCTGAACTCGATCTGGGAGGGCTCGGGCAACGTCACCGCGCTCGACGCGCTGCGCGCCATCGCCCGCGAGCCGCACGCCGTCGAGGCGCTGCTCGCCGAGATCGACCTCGCCGCGGGAGCCGACCCGCGGCTGGACGCGACGGTCACCGCGCTGCGCGCCGAGCTGACCGCGCCGGAGGAGCGCCGGGCCCGCCGTCTCGCGGAGCTGGCCGCGCTGGCGCTGCAGGGGTCGCTGCTGGTGCGCCACGCACCGACGGCCGTCGCGGACGTCTTCCTCGCGACCCGGCTCGACGCCGACGGGCCGCTGCGCACCGCCGGGACCCGGCCGGGCAAGGACAGCGTCGGGGTGCTGCTGGAGCGGGCGACGCCGGGGATCTAGAGGCAGGGCGGTCCGGACCGCCACCACTCCCCGATCTCGTCGAGGGCCTCGTCGCCGAACGGGTTCACCCCGGACCCGGCGGCGAGGGCATGCGCGACGTGCACGTGCAGGCACTTGACCCGGTCCGGCATCCCCCCGGCCGTGACGTCGGGGTGCGTGGCGAGCGGCTCGATGGCGTCGCGCTCGGCGAGGTAGGTCTCGTGGGCGCGACGGTAGGCGGCGGCCAGCTCGTCGTCGACGGCCAGCCGCTCCTCCATCTCCCGCATCCGGCCCTCGGCCTCGAGGGTCCCGATCCGCGACGCCAGCCGGGCGCAGGTCAGGTAGTACAGCGTCGGGAACGGAGTGCCGTCGGGCAGCCGCGGCGCGGTCTGCACGACCGCCGGGTGCCCGGACGGGCAGCGGTAGGCGACCGCGAGGACCCCGCGCGGGGCGCGACCGAGCTGGTCGGCGACGGCGTCGAGGTCGGCCTGGGCGACCGGGCCCGGCTCCAGACCGGGCGGACGGGAACGAGTGCTGCTCACGCCCTCATCGTCGCGGGTCGCCCGTGACGTCGTTCCAGAGGGTGTGGAACCAGGGCACGCCGGGCTCGGCCTGGCCGTCCTCGACGACCGGCGCCGGCGGAGCCGGGAACTGCACGACGTAGGGGGTCTCCCCCGGCTGGACCATCCCGAGCCGGGACCGGGCCTGGACCTCGACCTCGGCCGGGTCCGAGAGCCGGGCGCGGTCGGAGGACAGCCGCGCGACGTCGGCCTCCAGCGCCCGCTGCCGGTCGGAGACGTCGGCCAGCTCCTGGCGCTGGGCGACGAAGTTGTGCAGCGGCACCGCGACGGTCAGCGCGAGCGCGCAGACCACGATGGCCAGGATGGCGGCCCGCTTCGTCGACGACAGGCCCAGCATCCCGGTCGTGCGGGCGACGACCTCACCGGCGCGGGACCGGGCGCGGGTCAGACGGGGCCGGGCGCCCTGCGGTCCGGCCGGCCGCGACCGCGCACCGGAGCCGCCCGTCGACGCGGGGGCCCGCGCCGAGCGTGCGGTCGTGGTCCGCGGCTTGGCCGCGGCACGGCCACGCCCCGTGCCGGTCGTGCGCGCACGAGCGTCCCGTCCACGTCCCCGACGGTCCGCCATGCACCCTCCCGTCCGTCCCGGGTTCCCTCACCCGTCGGTGCCGCCCGTGCCCCTCCGTGGCGACCCGTCCAGCATGCCGCCCGATCGGGCACCGGTGGGGGTGCCGCGCCGGACCGTCCGCAGACGATCCGGGCGGCACCGGCGTCACCGACGGGGGAACGACCGGAGCGTCAGCTCTGGCCGGGCACCTGGTAGCGCGGGAACGCCAGCTCGCCGTTGTAGCGCGCGGCGTCACCGAGCAGCTCCTCGATGCGCAGCAGCTGGTTGTACTTCGCCACCCGCTCGGACCGCGCCGGGGCGCCGGTCTTGATCTGGCCGCAGCCGGTCGCGACGGCGAGGTCCGCGATGGTGACGTCCTCGGTCTCCCCGGAACGGTGGCTCATCATGCAGCGGTACCCCGCGTTGTGCGCCATCGTCACCGCATCGAGGGTCTCGGACAGGGTGCCGATCTGGTTGACCTTCACCAGCAGCGCGTTCGCGGCGCCCCGGGCGATGCCGTCCTCGAGCCGCTCCGGGTTGGTGACGAACAGGTCGTCGCCGACGAGCTGCACCTTGTCGCCGATGGCCTCGGTGAGGCCGACCCAGCCGTCCCAGTCGTTCTCGTCCAGCGGGTCCTCGATGGACACCAGCGGGTAGGAGTCGACCAGCTCGGCCCACACCTCGGACAGCTTGTCCGCGGTGATCTTCTTGCCCTCGAAGGAGTACTTGCCGGCGTCGTGGAACTCGGTCGCCGCGACGTCGAGCGCCAGCACGACGTCGGTACCCAGGGTGTAGCCGGCCCGCTGCACGGCGGCGGCGATCAGGTCGAGCGCCCCGCGGGTGCCGCCCTTGACGTCGGGGGCGAAACCACCCTCGTCGCCGAGGCCGGTCGACAGGCCCTTGTCCTTCAGCTCCGACTTCAGCGCGTGGTAGACCTCCGCGCCCCAGCGCAGCGCCTCGCGGAAGGTCTCCGCACCGATCGGGGCGACCATGAACTCCTGCACGTCGACGGAGGTGTCGGCGTGCGCACCACCGTTGAGGATGTTCATCATCGGGACCGGCAGGACGTGCGCGTTGGAGCCGCCGACGTAGCGGAACAGCTCCAGGCCCGAGGACTCCGCCCCGGCCTTCGCGACGGCCAGCGACACGCCCAGCAGGGCGTTGGCGCCGAACTTCGACTTGTCCGGGGTGCCGTCGAGGTCGACGAGGCGCTGGTCGACCAGTCGCTGGTCCACCGCCTCGACGCCGACGAGCTCCGGCCCGATCTCGTCGAGGACGGCCGCGACGGCCTTCTCGACGCCCTTGCCGCCGTAGCGGTTCTTGTCGCCGTCCCGCAGCTCGACGGCCTCGTGTTCGCCGGTCGAGGCGCCCGACGGGACCGCGGCACGCGCCAGCGTGCCGTCGTCCAGCGCGACCTCGACCTCCACCGTGGGGTTGCCCCGGGAATCGAGGATCTCGCGTGCCCCGACCTGCTCGATGACCGCCACCGTGACTCCTGTTCTGATCGCGGGTGTCGTCCGGTGCGTCAGCGTAGTCACCGGTCGGCCCCCGGCGGGGGACGCTTGCGTCACCCTGCTCCGCACCGGCGGTCTGTCAAGACCTCGCATCCCGCCCGGATCGCACCTAACGTAAGGGTGACCATGAGCAGTCCCCGTGCGAACCACCAGGACCCGGTCGCGGCGTTCCGCCGTGCCGACCGGCTGCTCTCGCGGCACCGCCCGCTCGAGGCGCTCGACGCGCTCCGCCCGGTCCTCGACGCCCACGGTCCGGACGAACCCGGCGACGCCTCGGTGCACCTGCTCGCCGGCCGCGCCTACCTCGACTCGGCACAGCTGCGGAAGGCCGAGGCGGCGTTCGTCCGGGTCGTCGAGATGGACCCGGCCGACCACTACGCGCGCTTCGCACTCGGCAAGACGCTGCAGCGCCAGGGCAGGCTCGGCGAGGCCGAGACGCAGCTGAAGATCGCCTCGGCGATGGATCCGCGCCCGGAGTACCAGGAGGCACTGGGCGAGGTGCGGGCCCACATCGCGCTCGCACCCGACCGTCCCTGACGTGCGAAAACGGATCTTCCGGGGCGAATGCCGCGCGACACTTCCCCGCTCGATCGGGTGAGGTTAGCCTTCCCGCCTGGCAGCACACCCTCACCTGGTGACTGCTCGTCGTGGTCACGCTGCAGGAGGTCGCATGCTGGGGAACGCGCTCATCGGGCTGCGCGAAGGGCTCGAGGCCGCACTGGTCGTGGCGATCCTGGTCGCGTTCCTGGTCCGCACCGGGCGTCGCTCCGAGCTGCCCAGGGTGTGGGCGGGCGTCGCGCTCGCCGTCGCCGTCAGCGTCGGCGTCACGCTCGGGCTGACCCTGACCCAGCAGGCACTGACCTTTGAGGCCCAGGAGGCGCTCGGCGGCTCGCTCTCGATCATCGCGGTCGGCTTCGTCACCTGGATGATCTTCTGGATGCGCTCGCACGGCCGGACCCTGTCCCGGGAGCTGGAGGGCGCCCTGGACCGGGCCGTGTCGATGGGGCCGTGGGCCGTCGTCGTGATGGCGGCACTCGCCGTCGGCCGCGAGGGCCTGGAGACCGCGATCTTCTTCTTCGCCGCCGCGCAGGCCGCGGGCGAGACGGCCGGGCCGCTGGTCGGGTTCCTGATCGGCATCGCGATCGCCGTCGCGCTGGCGTACGCGATCTACCGTGGCGCGCTGAAGATCGACCTGGGCCGGTTCTTCACCGTCACCGGCTTCCTGCTGATCTTCGTCGCCGCCGGGATCCTCGCCTACGGCGTGCACGACCTGCAGGAGGCCGGGATCCTGCCGGGGCTGACCACGTTGGCCTTCGACGTCAGCGACGTGATCCCCGCCGACTCCTGGTACGGCACGCTCCTCAAGGGGATCTTCAACTTCTCACCGCAGACGACCGTGCTCGAGGCCGTCGTCTGGTCGCTCTACGTCGTGGTGGTCCTGGCGCTGTTCCTGCGCCCCGCCCGCCGGCGCGCCCCCGCCACCACCGACGCCTGAACCCCGCACCGTCCACGGTGTCGACCCCTCTAGGAGAACGCACGATGTCCCCCGTCACGCGCACGGCCGCCGGCCTGGCGTCGCTCACCGTCGCCGGCGCGCTGCTGGCCGGCTGCACCTCGACCGCCCCCACGGCGCAGGGAGCGGGCGACGGCGGCCCGATCACCGTGAACGCCACCGACACCGCCTGCGAGATCTCGACCGCGCAGGCCCCGGCCGGCACCGTCACCTTCCGGATCACCAACGCCGGCAGCAAGGTCACCGAGTTCTACCTCTACGCCACCGGTGACCGGATCATGGGCGAGGTCGAGAACATCGGCCCGGGGCTGTCCCGCGACCTGATCGTCGAGGTCCCCGACGGCGGCACCTACACCACCGCCTGCAAGCCCGGCATGTCCGGCGACGGCATCCGCGCCCCGTTCACCGTGACCGGCTCGGCGCAGCGTGCCACCGACGCGAACGCCCAGCTGGCCGCGGCCACCGCCGGCTACAAGCGCTACGTCGACTCCCAGGTCGGCGCGCTCGTCCCGAAGACCCAGGAGTTCGCCGACGCGGTCAAGGCCGGCGAGGTCGAGAAGGCCAAGGCGCTGTTCCCGGTCGCGCGCACCTACTGGGAGCGCATCGAGCCCGTCGCCGAGTCCTTCGGCGACATCGACCCGAGGATCGACGGCCGGGAGGACGACGAGCGTGACCCGGGCGTCGGGTTCACCGGGTACCACCGGCTGGAGAAGGACCTGTGGGTCACCGGCCTCCAGCCCGACTCGGCCGCGATCGCCGACCGGCTCACCGCCGACATCACCGACCTGGCCGCGCGCACCCGGACCGTCGAGCTGACCCCGGTCCAGCTCGCGAACGGTGCGAAGGAGCTCCTCGACGAGGTCGCCACCGGCAAGATCACCGGCGAGGAGGACCGCTACTCCCACACCGACCTGTGGGACTTCGCCGCGAACGTCGAGGGCTCCCGCGCCGCGGTCGCCGCACTCCGCCCGACGATCGACGCCAACGACCCCGCGCTCGGCCCGGTGCTCGACCAGCGGTTCGAGGCCGTCGAGACGCTGCTGCAGGGCTACCGGGTCGGCGACGGCTACCGGCTCTACACCCAGCTGACCCCGGAGGACACCCGCGCGATGACCGCGGCCGTCGACGCGCTGTCCGAGCCGGTCAGCAAGGTCGCGGGCACCGTGACGGCATGAGCCCGTGGCACCTGTCCCGGCGACGGCTGTTCGGCCTCGCCGGCGCCGGAGCGGCGCTGGCCGGGGCGGGCGCGGCCGCGGGCTACGGGCTGTCCGGCGCACCCGCCGCCGACGGCGTCGTCGCCTTCCGCGGCGAGCACCAGGCCGGGATCGTCACCCCGGCCCAGGACCGGCTGCACTTCGTCGCGCTCGACCTCACCTCGACCGACCGCGCCGCCGTCGCCGACCTGCTGCGCCGCTGGACCGCCGCGGCCGAGCGCATGACGAGCGGCCGGGAGACCGCCGAGGGCGGCGCGATCCCGGCCAACCGCTACGCCGCCCCGGCCGACACCGGCGAGGCGCTCGGGCTCCCGGCCGCGTCGCTGACGCTGACCTTCGGCGTGGGCCCGGGGTTCTTCGACAAGCTCGGGATCCCCGACCGCCGCCCGCCCCAGCTCGCCGGGCTCCCCCGGTTCCAGGGCGACCGGCTCGACCCGGCCCGCTCCGGCGGGGACCTGTGCATCCAGGCCTGCGCCGACGATCCGCAGGTGGCCGTGCACGCGGTCCGCAACCTGGTCCGCGACGGCTTCGGCGTCACCGAGGTGCGCTGGTCGCAGCTGGGCTTCGGGCGGACGTCGTCGACCTCGACCGGGCAGGCGACCCCGCGCAACCTGTTCGGATTCAAGGACGGCACGAACAACCTCAAGGCCGAGGAGCCCGATCTGCTCGCGCAGCACGTGTGGGTCGGCGACGAGGGCCCGGACTGGCTGCGCGGCGGGTCCTACCTGGTCACCCGCCGGATCCGGATGCACATCGAGACCTGGGACCGCTCCGGGCTCGACGAGCAGGAGCAGATCATCGGCCGGGACAAGGGTGAGGGCGCTCCGTTGACCGGCACGGCCGAGTTCGACCTCGCCGACCTGGCCGCCTCCGGTCCGTCGGGGCCGGTCATCCCGGACGACAGCCACATCCGGCTCGCCTCCGCCGAGGCGAACGGTGGCGCTCGGCTGCTGCGGCGCGGCTACAACTTCGTCGACGGCACCGACGGCCGCGGCCACCTCGACGCCGGGCTGTTCTTCGTCGCGTTCGTGCGCGACCCGCTGACGCAGTACGTGCCGATGCAGCGCAGGCTGGCCCGGTCCGACGCGCTCAGCGAGTACCTGGAGCACAACGGCTCGGCGGTGTTCGCGGTCCCACCCGGCCTCGCCGAGGGCGACGACCACTGGGGCCGCGCGCTCCTCGCCTGACCCGCACGCCGCGTCCCACCGGCACGGCCGCGCCCGCCGGGGGGCGGGCCGGGTCAGGGGGCCGGCGGCGCCGGGACGGCGGTGCGCTGCGCGTAGTCCGCGGCGGCGGACCACACGTCGCGGGCGTAGTCGCCCGAGGCGTTGTAGGCGAGCACCCCTCGCCACCAGTCCCCGGCGTCGGCGACGTCGCGCCCGTTCGCGCACAGGTACCCGGCCGCGGCGAGCGCGGCGTCGTCGACCTGCTGCGGGTCGGCGACGCCGTCACCGTTGCCGTCCGCGCCGTAGCGCGCCCAGGTCCCGGGCAGGAACTGCATCGGCCCGACCGCGCGGTCCAGCACCGGGTCGCCGTCGAGGCGGCCGCCGTCGGTGTCGGCCACCCGGCGGGTGCCGCCGGTGCCGTCGAGCGGGATGCCGATGATCGGCGGGTCGACGCGGCCGTCCGGGCCGGGCTCGGCGCCGCGGAAGGTCGCGTGCCGGGACTCGATCCGCCCGAGCCCGGCCAGCGTCGCCCAGCTCAGCCGGCAGTCCGGGGTGCGCTCGCGCTGGCGCAGCTCGGCGTTCGCGTAGGCCTGCAGGGTCCGCTCGGGGATCTCGGCCTCGGCCGCGGTCGCCCGGGCCCACGCGACGACGTCGGTGCCCGCCGGCAGCGGCGCGGACGCAGGCGGGGCGGACTGCCTGTCGACCGGGGTCCGGGGCAGCGACGGCCCGAAGTCCGGGCCGGTCGCCAGCGAGACGAGCACGATCAGGGCCAGGATGCCGCCGATGGCCGCGAGCAGCGACTGGGTGCGCACGCTCACACGTTACCGGCGGGTATCACCCGATCGGGGTGGGGGTCAGGGACCGTCCCAGTAGCGGCGCCAGTCCTCGGCGGTCAGCGCGTGCGGGTCGAGCCCGTCGGCGGCGGCGGCCTTCTCCGCCGACCGCACCCGCGCCTCGAACTCCCGGGCGGCCGTGCGGAGCGCGGCCTCCGGGTCGGCACCGCCGAGCTGTGCGGCCGCGGCCAGCCGGAACAGCGCCGCACCGGCACCGTCGTCGGCGGGCAGCAGGTCCGCGGGCAGCCCCGCCTTCGCCGTGCGGGAGGTCAGCTTCGCGGCGAGCGCGACGGCCGGCTGGACCGTCGCGATGCCGTCGACACTGGACTCGCGCTGCTTCTCGGCGCGCTTGAGCTCGTCCCAGCGGCGGTCCTGGTCGGCGGCCGTGGCGACCTGCTCCCCCGCGGCGAACACGTGCGGGTGGCGGCCGACGAGCTTGTCGACCAGCCCGGTCGCGACCTCGTCGATCCCGAACGGGGCGCCGTCGTGCTCGGTGGCGACGCGGGCGTGGAACAGCACCTGCAGCAGGACGTCGCCGAGCTCCTCGCGCAGCTCGGTGCGGTCACCGTCCTCGATGGACTGGTAGAGCTCGTAGCACTCCTCGACGAGGTAGCGCAGCAGCGAGGTGTGGGTCTGCTCGGCGTCCCACGGGCAGCCGCCGGGCGAGCGCAGCCGATCCATCACCGCGACGGCGTCGAGCACCGCGTGCCCGGTGGGCGGCGGCACCGCACCGGGGTGCGCGGCGGCGGGGTGGCCCGCCGGGACCAGCAGCACCGTGCCGTCGGCGAGCCCGGCGGGGTCGGTGCCGGTCCAGTCGGCGGCACCGGCGGCGGCGCCGGCGTCGAGACCGGGCACGGCGAGCACGTCGGTCGCGGAGCGCAGCAGCGGCAGCGCCGCGGCCGGGAGCGCGGCCCCGCGCCGGGGGCAGACGACGACCGTGGCGGCCATCAGGGAGCGGGCGGGGTCGGGTTGCCCGCGGCGACCGGGAACACCACGGAGGCGTCCTCGGCGGTCGGTACGGCGAGCATCTGGATCGGGTCCCACTCGCCGTAGCGGGGGTTGAGCTGCACCCCGGTGCGCAGCGCGGTGGGGGTGAGCATGCGGATGCCGGCCTCGGACAGCGACCGCTGGTCCAGCTGGCCGACCGCGTCGCCCGGGGCGGGGGCGCCGAGGTCGCGCTCGGTCACCCGCACCACGACCCAGCCCTGGCCGCTACCCAGCGGGAACGCCGCGACCCAGCCGGCCGGGATCCCGATCAGCGGGGTGAGCGCGGCCTGCGGGGTCTCGGCCGGGCGGATCGCGAGCCCGCGCTGGGTGGTGCCGGCACCGGCCAGCGCCGTCTCGGCCCGCTGCCCGCCGGCGGCGACCTCACGGGCCAGCGTGGTGGCCTGTGCCCGGTCCTGGGCGACCGCGACGTCCGCGGTCACCGACAGCCGCGGCAGCTCGCGGCGGGCGAGCTCGGACAGGGTCAGCTCGTCCCGGGTGGCGGCCTGCGCACCGCCGACCGCCAGCGACGACTCCTGCACCGCCTGCTCGCCGCCCTGCCGGGCGATCGCCGCGGCGACCTGCTGGTCGGACACGGTGACGCCCTGCTCCGGGGCGGCCAGGCCGATCAGGTCGCGGATCACCAGCTGGGACACCACGGCCCGCCCGATGTCGGCCTCGGACCCGCCCTGGGCCTTGAGACCGTCGACCAGCCCGGGCCGGGTGAGCACCGAGGTGATCGCGGGCTGCACGGTGGCGAGCGGGATCGACGTCTCGCCGACGATCGCGGCTGAGTCGACCCGGCTCGGTCCGGTGCCGCAGCCGGCCCCGGTGACAGCGACGGCCCCGACGATCAGCAGGGCGGCGGTGATCCTGCGAGTGCGCACGGCGGTCAGCCTCTCACGCGATGTGGTGCCGATCTCCCCCGCCCGGCCGACCCGGTAGCGCGGGCCGGGCCGCCGACGGCCGCCCCGCGAGGTCCGGCGGCCGCGCGGGCGGGTGCTCGTCGAGCCGGGCCAGGGCGATCGCGATCGCCCGGTCCAGCTGCGGGTCCCGTCCCGCCGCCCGGTCCTGCGGGGTCACCACCACCTCCACGTCGGGGTCGACGCCGTGGTTCTCCATCGTCCAGCCGACGTCGTCGAACCAGGTGGCGTAGCGGGGCTGGGTCACCAGGGTGCCGTCGACGAGCCGGTAGCGGCTGTCGATGCCGATCACCCCGCCCCAGGTGCGGGTCCCGACGACCGGGCCGACCCCGAGCCGCTTGATGGCGGCGGTGACGATGTCGCCGTCGGAGCCCGAGCGCTCGTCGGCCAGGGTCACCACCGGCCCGCGCGGCGCCTGCTCGGGGTAGGTGGCGGGTGCGCCGTGCCGGGGCAGGTCCCACCCGATGACGCGGCGGGCGAGCTTCTCCACCACCAGCTGCGAGGTGTGGCCGCCGCGGTTGCCGCGCACGTCGAGCAGCAGGCCGTCCTTCGCGGTCTCGCGGGCGAGGTCGCGGTGCAGCTGGGCCCAGCCGTAGCCCATCATGTCCGGCACGTGCAGGTAGCCCAGCCGCCCGCCGGAACGCCCGGCGACCTCGGCGCGCAGCCGGGCCACCCGGTCCTGGTAGCGCAGCTCGTCCTCGGAGTGCAGCGGGCGCACCGCGACGCGGCGGACGGTGCCCGCGTCGGGCCGGTCGGGACCGGAGCGCACGGTGAGCTCCACGGTGCTCCCGGCCGTCGCGACGAGCAGTGGCGCGACCCCCCAGTGCGGGTCCAGCGGGCGCCCGTTCACCTCCAGCAGCACGTCCCCGGCCCGCACGTCGACGCCCGGCCCGGACAGCGGGCTGCGCGCGGCGGGCGCGGAGGTCTCCGGCGGCAGGACGCGCCGGACCCGCCACCCCGGTCCGCCTGCCGGGTCGGGTTCCAGGTCGGCCCCGAGCAGGCCGGGGCGCCCGGTCGGGTCGCCGCCGGCGCCGCCGCCCAGGACGTAGGCGTGCGAGGTACCCAGCTCGCCGTGCAGCTCCCACAGCACGTCGAGCAGGTCGTCGTGGCTCCCGGCCCGGTCGACCAGCGGCCGGTACCGGGCGGTCTCGGCGGCCCAGTCGACCCCGGCCATGTCCTCGACCCAGAAGTGGTCGCGCATGAGGCGGGCGGTCTCGTCGAACATCTGCCGCCACTGGGCGACCGGGTCGACGGTGACCACGAGCCGGCGGGTGTCGATCGTGAACTCGTCGCCGCCCGCGTCGTCCTCGGGTGCCGCGGAGCCGCCCCGGTCGGCGCGCAGCAGCCGCACCGTGCCCCGGTCGCGGACGACGAGCCGGGTGCCGTCGCCGCTCACCGTGAACGACGACGCCGGATCGGCGACCACGGTGACCGTGCGCCGGGCCAGGTCGAACCGCTCCAGCACGGCGCGGTCGGGCTCGGCGTCGTCGTCGGGGAGGCTGTCGCCGAGCACGCCGGTGCCGCCGGGCAGCCGCAGCCACACCAGGCCGCCCCGGACCGCGGAGAGCCGGGTGTAGCGGGCGGCCTCGACCGGCACGCCGACGACCCGGTCGGCCAGCCCCTCGACGTCGACGACGACCTCCGGTGGTACCTCGTCGGCGTCGCGTCCGGACCGGCGACGGCCGCCGCGCGCCCCGCTCCGGGCCTGCGTCCCGGCCCCGGTCGCCGCGGCCACCGCGCGGCCCGCACCGTCGGCGGCTCCGTCGCCGGACGGCTCGGGCTCGTCGCCGGGCTCCGGCGGGGCCGGGGGCGTCGGCGGGGTCGCGGGCGGGTCGTCCGGGCCTTCGTCGGCCGGGTCCACCGGGCGGCCGTCCGGCCCCGCCCCGAACGGCGACGGCGTCCGCGCGGCCAGCGGCACCAGGAACGGCTTCCAGCCGGTGCCGAAGGTCAGGTCGAAGGAGTGCTCGTCGTAGCTGGGGTCGAACACCCGCCGGGACAGGAACGCCAGGTGCCTGCCGTCAGCGGTGAAGACCGGGTCGCTGTCGTGGAAGCGGGCCGGGGTCACCTCGGCGTGCTCGCCGTCGGCGACCCGGGTGAGCACGATCCGCGACAGCCCCTCGGGGGCCGGGTCGCACCAGGCCAGCCAGGCCGAGTCCGGTGACCAGGACACGTCGGAGGGCTCGCCCGCGGTGCCGCGGTGCAGCTCGCGCAGCTCCCCCACCGCCCGGGCCGGGACGGCCTCGTCGACCACGCCGTCGTCGGGCCGGTCGTCGGGGCCGGGCGCCGGGTCCGGTGCGGGATCGGCGCCGGTGTGCAGCACCAGCAGCCTGCCGTCGTGCGTGGTGAGCGCGACGGCGGACCCGTCGGGTGCCGGGGCCAGCTCCAGGACCCGTCCGATGCCGCCCGCGGCGTACCGCGCCCGCTCCGGGGCGTCCGGGAGGTGCGGGTCGAGCGGGGCCACGACCACGGCGTCCTCACCGGTCGCGTCGTCCACCCACACGGCGCGGTGCGTACCGAGCGGGTGCGCGAGCCGGGCCCGCACACCGGGCTCGGCGAGCAGCGCGCGGGCGGGACCGTCGCGGTGGGTGAGCCGGTGCACGGTCCCGCGCACCGACACGATGCTCGTGCGGCCGGTGCGGTCGGGCCGGACCGGGCCGAGGTCGGCGGGCAGCGACGCGCGGAACGGCTCGCGGGCGCGCCGCGGCCCGCCGGGCCGGACGTCGATCCGGCGCGGCTGCGAGGCGGCGGACAGGTCGTCGAGCAGGAAGATCTCCCCGGCCGACTCGTAGACCACCCGGCGCCCGTCGGTGCTGGCGTGCCGGGCGTAGAAGTCGGTGCCGCCGCCGGAGCCGTGGTCGGTGTGCCGGCGCAGGTCGGTGCCGGGGTCGGCGAGCGGGACGGAGTAGACATTCCCCCAGCCCTCGTGGTCGGAGACGAACGCCAGCCGCGGGCCCGACCCGTCGTCGACGATCATGGGGCACTCCAGCTGCCCGGCCAGAGCGGCGAGGACCCGGGTGAACTCGCCCGTCCCGGCGGTGTCGAGCCACAGCCGGCCGGCGCGCCCACCGCGGTAGCGCTTCCAGTGGGCCGCGTCGCGCCCGCCCTCGACCTGGGTGAGCACGGCGGGTCCGCCGGGCTGGTGGGCGAGCGCGGTGAGCGTGCCGTACGGCAGCAGCCGCGGTGCCCCGCCGGTCGCCGGGACCGCGTACGCCCACAGCCGGGAGGTCGCGTCGCCGTGCGCGGACAGCGCGACCACCGCGCCGTCGGGGGTCCAGCCCGCGGCGCGGGTCGGCGCCTCGCCCCACCAGGTCAGCCGGGTGGGCGTGCCCCCCTCGGCGTCGACCCGGTACACCTCGGGTGCGCCGTCGCGCCGGGACGCGAACGCGACGGACCCGCCGTCGGGCGAGAAGCGCGGTGCGGTGACGGGCACCCCGTCCGCGGTCAGGCGGTGGGCCCGCCCGCCCTCGACCGGAGCCGTCCACAGGTCGTCCTCCGCGACCAGGACGACCGTGTCACCCGACAGATGGGGATGGCGCAGGAAGCTCACACGGCGACGTTAGCCGCACGCACCGACGATCCGGGCCCGCCCGCGGCGGGGGCGCCGGTGCAGACGCAGCGCAGCGGGGCGAAGCCGTTGAAGCCCACCGAGGAGTAGCTGGCGGTGTAGGCGCCGGTGTGCAGCAGCCGGACCACGTCACCGGCGCACAGGTCGTCGGGGAGCAGGTAGGGGTGCCTGCGGTAGAGCACGTCGGCGCTGTCGCCGGTCGGCCCGGCCAGGACGACCGGGGAGCGGGGGCCGTCGTCGTGCGCGGTGCGGATCGGGTAGCGGACCAGCTCGCTCTCGGTCTCGGCGAGCCCGCCGAAGCGGCCGACGTCGAGGTAGACCCAGCGCGGACCGGCGTCACCGTCCCGGTCGGACACGAGCACGACCTCGCTGTGGAGCGTCCCCGCGTCGGCGACGAGGCCCCGGCCCGGTTCGATCATCAACTCCGGCCGGTCGTCGCCGAACTCCGCGGCGACCGCCTCGTGGATCGCGTCGCCGTAGTCCGACAGCGGGCGGACCTGCGTGTCGTAGTGCGCGGGGAAGCCGCCGCCGAGGTCGAGCAGGTCGGGTCGCAGCCCGCGGGCGCGGACCCGGCGGAACACCTCCGCGGCGTCGGCGATCCCGGCCCGCCACGCCCCCGGGTCGAGCTGCTGGGAGCCGACGTGGAACGACACGCCCGCGGCGCGCAGACCGGCCGCGTCGGCGTCGAGGAGCAACGACGCGGCCGCGGCCGTCGAGCACCCGAACTTGCGGTCCAGCGGGAAACAGGAGCCCGCGCCGGTGCAGGTGACCCGGACGAACACCTCCGCCCCCGGCGCGCAGCGCGCGATCTTGGCCAGCTCGGCGGCCGAGTCGACGGCGAACCGGCGGACCCCGCTGCGGTGCGCGAACGCGATGTCGCGTTCCTTCTTCACGGTGCTGCCGTAGGAGATGTCCGCGGGCCGCGCGCCGGCCGCGAGGCACAGTTCCAGCTCCGGCCGGCTGGCGACGTCGAATCGCGCGCCGAGACCGACCAGGAATGCGACGAGCCGCGGGGCCGGATTCGCCTTGACCGCATAGAACAGTTCCGCTCCGGGAAGTGCACGTCCGAATTCGGCATACCGTTCCCGGACGGCGTCCAGGTCCAGCACCAGGTACGGAGTGCAGAGTTCGACGGATTCGGTGGAGACGGGCCGGCGATCGAACATCGGACACACCTCTTTCCCGGAAACGGGGGTTCACGACGGAAACGGCGTTCTGATCCGCCGTTGATCCGATCGTAAAACAGTGTGGATCACGCGCGTGGGGTGCCGTGGATCACCGGAGGAAACGGGAACCCACGTCGCGCGATTGATCCCGACAACTCCGGCGAGCAGTTCGCCGGCGTCCGTCCCGTTCCGTCCCGGAAACGGCACGGACGCCGACACCCGATGTTCTCCGGTGCAGCACCCGGTGTTCATCAACGCGGCGTCAACGCCGCGTCGGGGCCGCGTCAGGACGAGGCTGAGCTGTGCACCGGGGTGGAGGTCGGCACGATCTGCAGCAGCAGCTCCGCGCACCAGCCGAGCAGCTCGACGTCGCGCATGGCGGCGCCGCCGATCCGGTTGCCCTGCACCGGCTTGGGCACCGTGACGACCTGCGCGGCCGCCTTGTACTGCGCCTTGGGGTAGAGCCGGCGCAGCCGCAGCTGGGCGGAGTCGGGCAGCTGCATCGGACCGATCCGCAGCTGGGTGCCCGCCGAGGCGACCTCGCGGATGCCGAGGCGGCGGCAGAGCTGGCGGAACCGGGCGACCTCCAGCAGGTTGCGCACCGGGGTCGGCGGCTCGCCGTAGCGGTCGGTCAGCTCCTCGACGATCGCGGTGAGCGCGGCGTCGTCCGGCGCCTCGGCGATCTTGCGGTAGACCTCCAGGCGCAGCCGCTCGCCGTCGACGTAGTCGTGCGGGACGTGTGCGTCGACCGGGAGGTCGACCCGGACCTCCTGCAGCTCCTCCGGCTCGGCCCCGATCTCCCCGCCCGCCTGCCTGCGGAACGCCGCGACGGCCTCCCCGACCAGGCGGATGTAGAGGTCGAACCCGACGCCGGCGATGTGGCCGGACTGCTCGGCACCGAGGATGTTGCCCGCGCCGCGGATCTCCAGGTCCTTCATCGCGACGGCCGCGCCGGAGCCGAGCTCGGAGTGCTGGGCGATGGTGGCGAGCCGGTCGTGCGCGGTCTCGGTGAGCGGGTGCTCCGCCGGGAACAGGAAGTAGGCGTAGCCGCGGTCGCGGCCACGCCCGACCCGGCCGCGCAGCTGGTGGAGCTGGGACAGGCCCAGCGTGTCGGAGCGCTCGACGATCAGGGTGTTGGCGTTGGAGATGTCCAGGCCGTTCTCGACGATCGTGGTGCAGATCAGGACGTCGAACTCGCGGTGCCAGAACGCGCTGACGGTCCGCTCCAGCAGATCCTCGTTCATCTGCCCGTGCGCGACGGCGACCCGCGCCTCGGGGACGAGGTCCTGGATCTTCTTGGCCGCCCGGTCGATCGAGCTGACCCGGTTGTGCACGTAGAACACCTGGCCGTCGCGCAGCAGCTCGCGGCGCAGGGCGGCGGCGACCTGCTTGTCGTCGTAGGCGCCGACGTAGGTCAGGGTCGGGTGCCGCTCCTCGGGCGGGGTCGTGATCGCCGACATCTCGCGGATGCCGGCGAGGCTCATCTCCAGCGTCCGCGGGATCGGCGTCGCCGACAGGGTGAGGACGTCGACGTGTGCCCGGAGCGCGGTGATGTGCTCCTTGTGCTCGACGCCGAAGCGCTGCTCCTCGTCGACGATCACCAGGCCGAGGTCCTTGTAGCGGATGCCGGTCTGGAGCAGCCGGTGCGTCCCGACGACGACGTCGACCTGCCCGTCGGCGAGCTTCTCGATCGTCTCGCGCGCCTCGGCCGGGTCGGTGAACCGCGACAGCCCGCGCACGGTCACCGGGAACTGGCGCATCCGCTCGGAGAACGTCGACAGGTGCTGGGTGGCGAGCAGCGTCGTCGGGACGAGGACCGCGACCTGCTTGCCGTCCTGCACCGCCTTGAACGCCGCCCGCACCGCGATCTCGGTCTTGCCGAACCCGACGTCGCCGGAGATGACACGGTCCATCGGGACCGGACGCTCCATGTCCCGCTTGACCTCGTCGATCGCGGAGAGCTGGTCGGGGGTCTCGGTGTAGGGGAAGGCGTCCTCGAGCTCGCGCTGCCACGGGGTGTCCGCGCCGAACGCGTGCCCCGGCGAGGCCTGGCGCGCCGCGTAGAGCTGCACCAGACCGGCCGCGATGTCCTTGACCGCCTTGCGGGCGCGGCTCTTGGTCTTGGCCCAGTCCCCGCCGCCGAGCTTGTTGACGGCGGGCTGCTCGCCGCCCACGTAGCGGCTGATCTCGTCGAGGGCGTCGGTCGGCACGAACAGCCGGTCGGCGGGCTGGCCGCGCTTGGAGCTGGCGTACTCCAGCACCAGGTACTCGCGGGTGGCGCCCTGGACGGTGCGCTCCTTCATCTCGATGAAGCGTCCGATGCCGTGCTGGTTGTGGACGACGAAGTCGCCGGGCTGCAGCACGGCCAAGTCGACGGCGTTGCGCTTGCGGGGGGTGGTCTTGCGCGGCGCGGTGTCGAGCCCGGCGCGGCTGCCGGTCAGGTCGGCCTCGGAGACGACGACCAGCCCGACCTCCGGCGCGGTGAACCCGTTCAGCACGCGCCCGCAGGTGACGGTGACGATCCCCTTCTCCGGGGCGTCGGCGAGCACCGGGACGGCGGAGGCGGGGACCTCGGCCTCGCGCAGCTGCTCCAGCGAGCGGTCGGCGGTGCCCTGCCCGGCCAGCACGAGCACCGCGGCGCCGCCGGTGGCGACGTGCGCGCGCAGGTCGGTCAGCACGCGGTCGGTGTCGCCCCGGTAGGGCTCGATCTCGTGCACGCCCGCCACGACGACGTCGTCGGAGCCCGACAGCAGCGGCGACAGCGAGACCACGGGGCGGCCGGTCGCCGTCGCGTGGTCCAGCGTGACGCGCAGGTCGCGGTAGGCCGACCCGGAGACGTCGATCGGGGCCTCGCCGCCGGAGCCGGACGCCAGCCAGGACGCCTCCAGGAACTCCTGCCCGGTGCGCACGAGGTCCGCGCAGCGGGTGCGGATGCGCTCGGGGTCGGCGAGCAGCACCCGCGTCCCGTCCGGGAGCAGGTCGGTGAGCGTCTGCATCTCCCCGCCGACCAGCGCCGGGATCAGCGACTCCATGCCCTCACCGGGAATGCCCTCGGACAGCTTCTCCAGCAGCTCGCGCAGCGGGTTGCGGTTGAGGCCCGCGGTCTCGGGCTGCTCCAGGGCCAGCTCGCCGGCCCGCTCGCGCACCGGCGTGGTGAGCAGCAGCTCGCGGCACGGCGGCACGTCGATCCGCGTGACCTCGCCGACCGAGCGCTGGTCCGCGACGGAGAACGACCGCACCTCGGAGACCTCGTCGCCCCAGAACTCGACACGCACCGGGTGCTCGGCGGTCGGCGGGAAGATGTCGAGGATGCCGCCGCGCACGGCGAACTCGCCGCGGGTGGTGACCATCTCGGCGCGGCTGTAGGCCAGCTCGACCAGCCGCACCAGCAGCTGCTCGAAGTCGTACTCCTCGCCGACGGCCAGCGTCACCGGGGCGAGCGTGCCCAGCCCGGGCGCGACCGGCTGGATCAGGCTGCGCGCCGCGGTCACGACCACCCGAGGGGCGGTCTCCGCCGAGGAGAGCCGGTGGAAGATCGTCAGCCGGCGGGCGACGGTGTCCGGGCGCGGGGACAGCTTCTCGTGCGGCAGCGTCTCCCAGCTCGGCAGTACGACGACCGGCGCGCCCGCGCAGTCGTGCACCGTGTCGGCGGCGGCGCCCGGCGCCTCGCCGTGGCCGAGCAGGTCCGACACCGCGGCCGCGAGGTCCTCGGCCTCCCGGTCGGTGGCGGTCACGGCGAGCACCGTGGAGGTCTCGGCGAGCCCGGCGGCGAGCAGCGGGCGCACCGCGGAGGGGCCCTCGACCTGCACGGCAGGGGTCTCACCGGCGCGGGTGTCCGCGGCACGGGCGGCGTCGACGGCGGCGCGCAGACCGGCGTCGGACAGGGCGGAGGTGAGCAGACCGGACAGGATGGCCACGACGGCGCTGGCTCCTCGGTGGAGGTGGGCTGGCGGTGCGCGCGGCGACGGGGACCGGCCGCGGGCAGGACAGACCCCTGCCCGGGTCGCGGTAGGGCTCCCGACCCGGTCGGGGTGCCGACCTCCGAGTTTACGCCTGGCCCACGCGGGCGCCGACCGAGGCGTCCGTGTCCCGCGGAACGCCTCGCTCAGAGCAGCCCGTCGCGCTCCAGGGTCGCCTCGTAGATGTCGAGCATCCGCTCGTCGTCGCCCCCGGCGGCGACGGCCGCGTCGGCGTAGGCCTTCTCGAAGCGCTCCTGATTGGCCTGCCAGGTGCGACGGAAGGTGTCGGCGTCACGACGCCAGTAGCCGAGCACGCCGTAAGCGCCGGGCGGCAGGCCGCGCTCGTGGCGCAGGTGCTTGCGGGCGGCACGGGTCGCGGACGCCTCACCGCCGACGTAGACGTAGCCGGGCCCGTCCGGCAGCGCCAGCCCGGCGACGATCTCCGCCAGCCGGCTGCCGGTCTCGCTCGCGGGCTCGCGCCGGACCCGCGCCCGCGTGGGGAAGTCGGCCGGGACCTCGTCGATCTCCAGGACGACCTCGGTGTCGACGCCCTCGGGGGTCTCGGTGACGATCCGGGCGAGCGCCGGGAGCGCGGCCGCATCGCCGACGAGGATCTGCCAGCCGACGCCGGCCGGGCGCTTGAACCAGCTGTTCGAGTGCGAGACCTCGATCTCGTCACCGACGCAGGCCCGCCGGGCCCAGCCCGCGCCGACCCCGCCGGGG
The DNA here is from genome assembly GCF_056341085.1 of Pseudonocardia sp. 2-7. Lineage (NCBI taxonomy): Bacteria > Bacillati > Actinomycetota > Actinomycetes > Pseudonocardiales > Pseudonocardiaceae > Pseudonocardia > Pseudonocardia sp. 2-7. The sequence continues at coordinate 809,474 of NZ_CP094507.1, read as the reverse complement.
TGGCAGACCAGGTCGATGGACGCCCGGGTGCGGCAGGGGCTGACCTCGCGCAGGGTGTACCAGCGACCGTGGTCGTCGCGGCCGCCGTCGGGCAGCGGGAAGTGGAAGACGCAGGCCTCGTCGGGGACGCCCGGCAGGCCGAGACCGGCGAGCCCCTCCCCCTCGAGCTCGGCCCGGACGAAGACGTCCGAGAGCCGCTGCAGACCCACCACGCGGACCGCCGCCCGGTCCTCGGTCACGACCGACATCGCCGCCTCCTCCATAGGTGAGGCTCAGCTAACCACGAGGGAGCGGGCCACACCAAACGGATCTTCCGGACATGGTGTCGCACAGCACGACTACTACGACGCATCGTAGATGCTCACCCGATCGTGTGCGCTAGCCTCGACAGGCGTCAGGCGGGTTTCCGACCCCCGAGCCAGCACGGAGGAGCAAGCGGTGATCACGGTCTACCTCAACCGCCGGATCGACGACGACGCGCGCCGCGAGTCCCTGTTCCGGGGCGACTTCCACCTCTACAGCGGGATCGGCGGCGCGAACGCCCTCGCCGACCACGCCAAGGACCTGATCGGTCAGGCCTTCGAGGGTCTGGACCCGGAGCGGGCCCAGTACGAGATGGACGTCGACGAGTTCGTCCGCCGCGTCGAGCCGCTCAAGCGCGAGTTCACCAACGGCGACCGGACCAAGGCGCTCTGCCAGCAGTTCGCCGTCGACTTCGGCGTCGACCCCGAGCGCACCTACTTCGACATCCCGCGGCTGCGCGTGATCCCGGCCGACCAGTTCCTCACCGCCGGTGTGTCCTACAACTACAAGGCGCACCGCGACATGTGGTACGGCCACCCGCAGCAGCTCGTGAACTACTGGACCCCGGTGTTCGACGTCGTCGGCGACAACGTCATGAGCATGTACACCGACTACTTCGACCGCCCGGTGAAGAACGGCTCGAACCAGTACGACTACGACGAGTGGGTCGCCAAGCACCGCACCGCGGCCGCCGGCGAGAAGACCACCGACACCCGTCCGCACCCGCTCCCGCTGGAGGACTTCGAGTCCCGCGGCGAGATCCGGATCGCCGGGCAGTCGGGTGACGTGTTCATGTTCTCGTCGAACCACCTGCACGCGTCGGCGCCGAACACCTCCGACGTCACCCGGTTCTCCTACGACCTGCGCACGATCAACCTCGACGACGTCCGGGCCGGCCGCGGCCCGCGCAACGTCGACTCGGGCGCGACCGGCACCACGCTGGGCGACTTCCTGCGGGTCTCCGACCTCGCCCCGCTGAAGGCCGAGGAGTTCGAGGACGCACTCACGCACGCCTGAGCCCACCGCCCTCCCGACGGCCCGGTACCGCGAGGTGCCGGGCCGTCGTGCTCTCGACGCCCCGGCCCCGCCTGGCTAGCGTCCTCCCGATGAGCGGTGAGCTGCGACCGGTGGACGCCCGCGTGCGGGCACTCGAGTCGATCCTGGTCGAGAAGGGCTACGTCGACCCGGCCGCACTCGACGAGATCATCGAGACCTACCAGCACCGGGTCGGCCCGCGGAACGGCGCGCACGTCGTCGCCCGGTCCTGGACCGACCCGGACTTCGCGGCCCGGCTCGCCGACGACGCGACCGCGGCGGTCGCCGAGCTCGGCTACGCCGGTCGCGGCGGCGAGCACCTCGCCGCGGTGTTCAACTCACCGCGCGAGCACCACCTCGTCGTCTGCACCCTGTGCTCCTGCTACCCGTGGCCGGTGCTGGGCCTGCCCCCGGTCTGGTACAAGTCGCCGGCCTACCGGTCGCGCGCGGTGCTGGACCCACGCGGCGTGCTCGCCGACTTCGGGACCGTGCTCGACGACGACGTCGCCATCCGGGTGCACGACTCCACCTCCGAGCTGCGCTACCTGGTCGTCCCGCAGCGCCCGGCCGGTACCGACGGCTGGTCCGCCGACGAGCTCGCCGCGATCGTCTCCCGCGACGCCATGATCGGTACCCGGCTGGTGTCGGCGTGAACGGCGCGCACGACCTCGGCGGCGCGATGGGCTTCGGACCGGTGGAGCCCGAGCCGGAGGACGTCCGGTTCCACGCGGGCTGGGAGCCGCTGGTGCTGGCGCTGACCCTCGCCGCGGCCCGCCCGGGCGGCTGGTCGATCGACGAGTCCCGGCACGCCCGCGAGTCGCTCCCGCCGCCGGTCTACCTGACCCTGACCTACTACGAGATCTGGCTCGCGGCGACCGAGGAGCTGCTGGTCACCCACGGTCTGGTCGGCGCCGACGAGCTCGACGCCGGGCGTTCCCTGCGCCCGCGCGCCGACGCCCCGGCCGCGCTGGACGCCGACGCCGCCGCCCGGGTGCTGGCCACCGGCGCCCCCACCGAGCGCGACGGCACCGGCCCGCCCCGGTTCGCCCCCGGCGACCGCGTGCGGGCCCGGGTGATGCACCCGCGCGGGCACACCCGGCTCCCCCGCTACGTCCGCGGCCGGTGCGGGACCGTCGAGACCCACCGCGGGACCCACGTGCTGCCCGACGCCCGCGCGCACGGCCACGGTGAGTGCCCAGAGCCGCTCTACACCGTCGTGTTCACCGGCCCCGAGCTGTGGGGCCCGGACGCCGACCCGACCACGACCGTCTCCGTCGACGCCTGGGAGTCCTACCTTGAGCCCGCCTGACGGCCCGGTCTTCGACGAGCCGTGGCAGGCGAGCGCGTTCGCGCTGGCCGTGGCCCTGCAGGACACCGGGACGCTGGACCGGCAGGAGTTCGCCGAGACCCTGGGCGGCGAGCTGGACACCGGCCTGGACTACTGGGACGCCTGGCTCGCCGCGCTGGAGCACCTGCTCGACGGGCTCGGCGTCGCCGACCGCGGCTCGGTCGAGGAGCGGACCGGCGCCTGGCTGCGTGCCGCCGTCGCGACCCCGCACGGCGCGCCGGTCACGCTCGACGCCGGCCCGCTGCGCTCCTAGGGCGTGTCCTGTAAGTCGGTGCGCAGCCACAACACGGTCGCGGCGATGATGATCTCCGATCGGTAGTAGGCCACGCGCTTCGCGTAGCGGGTGGCGAGGGCGCGGAACTGCTTGAGCCGGTTGAAGCAGCGTTCGACCACGTTGCGACTGGCGTAGAGGGCCGGGTCGAACGCCGGTGGGCGACCGCCGCGGGAGCCCTTCGCGCGTCGGCGCTGGATCTGGTCGCTGCGTTCGGGGCTGGTGAACGCGATGCGGCGCCGGCGTATCGCCGCGCGGGTCGAGGGGTGGGAGTAGGCCTTGTCGGCCAGCACCCGGTCGGGCCGGGTGCGTGGTCGGCCGGGTCCGTCTCGGCCGACCACGATCTGATCGAGCAGCGGGAGCAGTTGTGGGTTGTCCCCGGCCTGGCCCGGGGTGAGGATCACCGACATCGGCAGTCCGCGCCCATCGACCGCGAGATGAATCTTGCTGGTCAGCCCGCCACGAAACCGTCCGAGGGCTTCTCCGTCGACGGCGAGGGCTTCGACCCACCCAGTGGTGCAGCCCCCTTTATCCGGGCACCGGCGGAGTGCTGGTGAGCCCGGACGCTGCTGGAATCGATGCTGAAGGTCCACTCCACGTTCCCGACGGCGTCATCCTTGACGATCACGTCGTCGAGGATGCGTTCCCAGGTGCCGTCCGCGGTCCAGATCCGCAGGCGATCATGCGCGGTCTTCCAGGGTCCGTAGCGCTCGGGCAGGTCGCGCCACGGGGCGCCGGTGCGCAGCTTCCACAGGATCGCGTTGATCACCTGACGGTGATCGCGCCACCGCCGGCCTCGCCCTGCGACCGGGGGCAGCAACGGCTCGATTCGCGCCCAGGCCTTGTCCGTCAGCTCACCCCGACCCACCACCCGAGCATGATCACCGACAGCAGGTCAGAACCCTTACAAGACACGCCCTAGACGACGGCCCACACCAGCGCGGCCGCGGCGAACCCGACGACCGACAGGATCGTCTCCAGCACCGTCCAGGTCATCAGGGTCTGCTTCACCGTCATGTTGAAGTACTTGGCGACGATCCAGAACCCGCCGTCGTTGACGTGGCTGGCGATGATCGACCCGGCCGACACGGCGACGACGATCAGCGCGAGCTGCGGCTGGCTGTAGCCGCCCGCGGCGACGGTCGGGCCGATGATGCCCGCCGTCGTCACGATGGCGACGGTCGCCGAGCCCTGGGCGATCCGCAGCGCCGCGCTGATCAGGTACGCCGAGGCGATCACCGGCAGCCCGATCGCGGTCATCGAGCCGGCCAGTGCGTCGCCGACGCCGGTGGTCTGCAGGACCTTGCCGAAGAACGCCCCCGCCCCGACGACGAGCAGGATCATCCCGACCGGGCGCAGCGACTCGCCGGAGATCCGGCCGAGCTCGGCCATCGACGTCCCGCGCCGGATGCCGAGCAGGTACAGCGCGAGCAGCACCGACAGCGTCAGCGCGATGGCCGGGGTGCCGAGCAGCACGAGGACGTCGCGGAGCACCGTGCCCTCCGGGAGCGTCACCCCCGCGACGGTCGCGGCGAGGATGAGCACCAGCGGGACCGCGATGATCGAGGAGATGAGCGCGACCGACGGGGGCGCGGCCACCGCGACCGCGGTCTGCGGGCCGGCCGTCTCCGCGGTGCGGACACCGGCCGTCCCGCCGCCCGGGTCGCCGTCGCCGTCGCCGTTGCTGTCGCCGGTGTCGCGCGCGGAACCGGCCGGGCCGGGGGCCGGGGCGGCCCCGCCGGGCAGGTCCTCGGGCACGCCGACCTGGATCCGCCGCCCGATGAACGAGCCCCACCAGACGCCGCTGACCAGCCAGGCGGGGATGCCGCAGAGCAGGCCCATCGCGATCACCCAGCCCATGCCGACGCCGAGCAGCCCGCCCGCGGTGACCGGTCCGGGGTGCGGCGGCAGGAACGCGTGGGTCATCGACAGCCCGGCGAGCATCGGCATCGCGTAGAGCACCAGCGAGCGGCCGCCGCGGCGCGCGGCCACGTAGACCAGCGGCGCGAGCACGAAGATGCCGATGTCGAAGAACACGGGGATGCCGAGCACCAGCCCGGTGACCCCCATCGCGAGCGGTGCGCCCTTCGGCCCGAACAGCCGGAGCAGCCGTTCGGTCAGGGCGTCCGCGCCACCGGAGCGCTCCATGATCGCGCCGAGCACGGTGCCCAGCCCGATGATCGGGGCGATGTGGCCGAGGATCCCGGCGAACCCGGTCTCGAACAGCGAGTCCGACGCCTTGATCGGGGTGCCGACGAGGTCGGTGACCGACACGCCCGCGACGAGCGCGACCAGCACGCCGGTGACGATCAGCGCGATGAACGGCTCCAGCCGTAGTCGCATGATCATGATCAGCAGCAGCGCGACGCTGACGGCGGCGAGGGTGAGCAGGCCGGCCGTGTCGTTCTGCAGCCAGTCGAGGAAGGTCATCGTCGTCCTCCGGTGGGGTGGGTGCCCGGTGCGGTCCGGCCGTCGGCCCGGCGGCGCAGTGCGCGGCCGGCGAGCGCGTCGGTGCGCTCCCCGCCGTCGACCGCGACGGCCCCGTTGACCAGGACGTACGGGATGCCGGCCGCCTGCTGGGCGGGCTCGGCGAAGGTGGCGGTGTCGGTGACGGTGTCCGGGTCGAACACGACCAGGTCGGCGGCCAGGCCCGGCCGGACGCGACCGCGGTCGGCCAGGCGGAGCCGGTCGGCGGCGCGCCCGGTGAGGTGGTGGACGCACTCCTCCAGGGAGAACAGCCCGAGCTCGCGGCAGTAGTGACCGAGGTAGCGGGGGAAGGTCCCCCAGGCCCGCGGGTGCGGCTTCGCACCGACGAGCAGGCCGTCGCTGCCGCCGGTGTGCCGCGGGTGGCGCATGATCGCGCGGACGTTCTCCTCGTGCCCGACGTGCTGCAGGATGCCGGTCCCGAAGTCGTCGCGGAGCAGGATGTCCACGCAGGTGTCGAACGGATCCGCTCCGGTCGCGCCCGCGATGTCGGCGACCGTCCGCCCGACCGTCCCGGCGAGCTCGGGGTTCGTGACCCCGCTGATCTCGATCGTCTCCCACTCGGCGACGACGCCGTGGCAGCCGTCGGAGCCGTGGACCTCCAGGTCCTCGCGGATCCGGGCGAGTGCGGCCGGGTCGCGCAGCCGCTCGCGGGCCGCGTCGAGGCCGCCGGACTGGCACCAGCTGGGCAGGATCGCCGACAGCGTCGTCGCACCCGGCAGGTACGGGTAGGTGTCGAGGGTGATGTCGACGCCGCGGGCGACGGCCGTGTCGAGCAGCGTGATCAGCTCCCCGGCCCGGCCCTTGTTGGGGCCGAAGTTGAGCGTGGCGTGCGCCAGGTGCAGCGCGCACCCGGACCGCTCGGCGACGTCGACCATCTCGGCGTAGGCCTCCAGCGCGCCCGCGCCGTAGCTGCGGTGGTGCGGGGCGAAGAAGCCGCCCCGCTCCCCCACCGCGGCGCACAGCGCGGCGAGCTCGGCGCCGTCGGCGTACATGCCGGGGGTGTAGGTGAGCCCGGCCGAGAGACCGACCGCGCCCTCGTCCATGCCGGTGCGGACGACGCCGGCCATCCGGGCGATCTCCGCCCGCGTGGCGGGGCGGTCGTCCCAGCCGCAGACCAGCGCGCGGACGGTGCCGTGCGGGACGAGGTAGGCGGCGTTGCCGGCGATGCCCTCGTCGAGCCGGTCCAGGTACTCCGCGACGGTGCGCCAGGTGAAGGAGTCCGCGCCGGGGTCACCGTTCCAGCCGGCGATCGCGCGGCGCAGCACGGGCAGCACGTCGTCGTCGACGGGGGCGTAGGACAGCCCGTCCTGGCCGAGGACCTCGGTCGTCACGCCCTGGGAGACCTTCGCGAGGTGCGCGGGCTCGGTGAGCAGGCGCAGGTCGGAGTGGGCGTGCATGTCGACGAACCCGGGGGCGACGACCATCCCGTCCACGTCGACGACCCGCCCGGCCCGTCCGGCCGCGTCCGGCCCGACCGCGGCGATCCGGTCGCCCTCGACGAGCACGTCCGCGGTGTACCGGGGCCCGCCGGTCCCGTCGACGACGGTGCCGCCGCGCAGCAGCGTGCCCATCAGAAGAACGTCCGGACGAGCTCGACGACCTGCGGGTCGGGGTCCGTGCCGTCCAGCACCGGGATCCAGCGCCACTTGTCGAACGCGGTGCACGGGTGCGAGAGTCCGAGCCGGACGACCTGCCCGATCCGGACCTGCTCCTCGGTGCGCAGGAACGCGTGCTGGTCGTTGACGGCGGTGACGGTGCCGGTCAGCGGCCGCGAGGGCGACCCGAGGTCGTCGGCGATCCGCTGCGGCTCGGGCAGCCCCTCGTCGAACGGGACGTCGCGCTTGCCCGCGTCGAGCAGCGCGAGGCCGGGCTCCGGGGTCGACACCACCCGGGCGGTCACGTGCATGGCCGAGCGGAACGGGCGCTGCTCGTCGTCGCGGGCCAGCGGGGAGATGCCGCGGTAGAAGCCGTCGTCGTGGACGAGGTAGGCGCCCGAGCGCAGCACGACGCGGGTGCGCGCGTCGGCGAGCCCGGCCAGCGCGGCGACGACCTGGTCGAAGTAGGCGCTGCCGCCCGCGGTGACCACGACCTCGTCGGTCCCGTAGGACGGGGCGAGCCGGCGGTGCAGCTCGGCGAGGTCGTCGAGGTAGGCGCGGACGGTCGCCAGCGACGCCTCCGACGGGTCGTGCGCGAGCGCCCCCTCATAGCCGCCGACCCCGGCCAGCGCCAGCGCCGGGCTGGCCACGACGGCCGAGGCCACCCGCTCGGCCTCGGCCAGGGTGCGCGCGCCGGTCCGGCCGCCGGGCGCCCCCAGCTCGACGACGACGGCGAGCGGCCGTGCCGGGGACCCCGCGGCGGTGGTCATCGCGGCGACGGCGTCGACCGAGTCGACCCAGCTCAGCACCTCCAGCTCCGGGTCGGCGTCACGCGCGGCGGCGACGGCCCGCACGCCCGCCGGGTCGACGAGCGCGTTCGCCAGCAGCACCCGTCGCACGCCGGCGTCGATCGCGATCCGCGCCTGCCACGGCGTCGCGACGGTGATCCCCCAGGCGCCGTGGCGCAGCTGCAGGTCCCACAGCGCGGGGGCCATCGTCGTCTTGCCGTGCGGGGCGAGGTCGACGCCGTGCGCGGCACACCAGCCGGCCATCCGCTCGGCGTTGGCGTGCAGGGCCGCCCGGTCGAGGGTGAGGACGGGTGTGGCCAGGTCCGACAGCCGCGGCCCGCCGGCGAGCCACTCGTCGACCGTACCGGGCAGCGGCGGGACCGACTTGGCGTACGGGCCGGGCCGTTCGGCGCCGAGCGACGCGTACCGGAGCATCCCGTTCTCCCCTCTGAGCAGGTACGTTGCGTATTCTGCAGCACTGGTTGCGTATTTCGGTGCGGCTGTTCTAGCATCGCCGCGACAGATCGGTCAACGACGGCGGAGGAGAACCCAGCAGTGGAAACCCCGGGCCGCAGCGCCGTGGTGTGCTTCGGCGAGGCCCTCGCCCTGGTCCCCGACGCGGCCGCCGTCGACGACCCGCGGGCCCCCGCGCACGCCGCGGGCGCCGAGGTGAACGTCGCGCTCGACCTGGCCGCGGCCGGCGTCGCGGTGGCGTGGGTCGGGCGTCTCGGCGACGACCGGCACGGCGCCCTCGTGCAGCACACGCTCGCCGCCGCCGGGGTCGACACCGGTGGGATCGGCGTCGACCCGGACCTCCCGACCGGCCGTTACGCCAAGTCCCCGGCGCCCGACGGCGGCACCGTCATGACCTACCGGCGGTCCGGGTCGGCGGCCTCGGCGGCCGGGCCCGAACTGCTGGAGGTGCCCGCGGTACGCGACCGGATCGCCGTCGCGGACTGGGTGCACGTCGGCGGGATCACCGCGGCCGTGTCGGCGTCCTGCGCGGCCGCACTGGCCGCGCTGCTGGCCCGCCCCCGCCGGTACCGGGTCGTGTTCGACGTGAACTGGCGCGAGCAGATGTGGCCCGACGGCGACCCGGCCCCGGTGGCCGCGCTGGCCGATCGGGCCGACGTCGTACTCGTCGGGGCGGACGAGGCGCGGCGGGTGTTCGGCACCGACGACCCGGCCCGGCTGCGCACGCTGCTGCCCGGCCCGGAGCTGGTCGTGGTCAAGGACGGCGCCCGGCGCGCACTGGCCGTGCACCGCGACGGTGCGGTCACCGAGCGCGCGGCGCTGGTCGTCGACGTCGTCGAGCCGGTCGGGGCGGGCGACGCGTTCGCCGCCGGGCTGCTCACCGGCCTGGTCCGCGGCGAGGACGTGGGCCGCTGCCTGCGCCGGGGCCACCTCGGTGCCGCCGCGGTGCTCGTCGTTCCCGGCGACTCCGCCGCACCGCTGCCCGAGCACCTGCTCGACCTCGACGACGACGCCTGGGCGACCCTGCGCGTGAGCGCCGACCGGGAGGCCGTGTGAGCACCAGCCTGACCAAGGCGCTGCGGATCCTGGTGGTTCTCGGGGAGGGCCCGGCGTCGCTCGACGAGCTCGCCACGGCGCTCGGGGTGCACAAGACCACCGTCCTGCGGCTGCTGCGCACCCTGGCCGACGAGCACTTCGTGCACCGCGACGACCACCACCGCTACCGGCTCGGCTCGCGGCTGTTCGAGCTGTCCTCGCGCGGGCTGGACCAGCGCGAGGTGCGCACGGTCGCCGCACCGCACCTGCACGCGTTCAACCGGGCCCACGGCCACACCGTGCATCTGTCCGAGCGCGACGACGGCGAGATCGTCTACATCGACAAGCTGGAGTCGCTCGACAACGTGCGCATGGCGTCGCGGGTCGGGCTGCGCGGACCCGTGCACTCCACCGCCGCCGGGAAGGTGCTGCTCGCCGACCTGCCCGCGGCGGAGCGGAACCGGGTGCTCGACGACGTCGACTTCCCCGCCCGCACCCCGCACACGATCACCGACCGCGACGCCTACCTGGCCGAGCTCGCCCGGGTGCGCGAGCAGGGCTGGGCCCAGGACCGCGAGGAGAACGAGGCCTCGATCAACTGCATCGGGGCGCCGGTCCGCGGACCGGCCGGAACCGCCGTCGCGGCGGTGTCGGTGTCCGTGCCGACCATCGTCGCCGGCTACGACCAGCTGATGGAGCTGGTCCCGTCACTGCTGGCCGTCACCGGGACGATCTCCCGCGACCTCGGCTGGCGCCCGACCCGAGAGGATCCCCCCGCATGACCACCGCCGCCAACGGCACCGTGACCACCACCGACGCACCCGCCCCCGCGCACACCTTCAGCCAGGGCGTGCGCAAGGGCGGCCTGCTGCAGGTCTCCGGGCAGGGCCCGATGGACCCGGCGACGAAGCAGTACATCGCGCCGGGCGACGTGCACGCCCAGACGCTGCGGACCCTGGAGAACGTCCGCGCGATCCTGGAGGCGGGCGGCGCCTCGGTCGGCGACGTCCTGATGTTCCGCGTCTACCTCACCGAGCGGGAGCACTTCTCCGCGATGAACGACGCCTACGGCGAGTTCGTGTCCCGGCACGTCCCCGACGGTGCCGCGCTCCCCGCCCGCACCACGGTGTTCGTGGGCCTCCCCCACGCCGAGATGCTGGTGGAGATCGACGCCCTGGCCGCTCCCGCCGCGTAGTGCTCGTCGAGACGCACGTTCTCGCCCCCGGCAGGGCGGAAACGTGCGTCTCGGTGGCTGCACGGAGGCGGGCCCGGTTGCTCGGTCCCGCGCCGGATCAGCGGGCGTAGCGCAGCTCCGCCCGCGCCCGGGCCTTCGCCGCCTCCACCTCACGGTCCTTCGGCGGGGCGGTCGTGGTCAGCCCGTCCAGCAGCTCCCGGGTCGCCTCGGCGACGGCGGCGACCGCCCGTTCGAACACCTCGGCGTTGGCCTGCGAGGGCTTCGCCGACCCGGCGATCTTGCGGACGTACTGCAGCGCCGCGGCGTCCACCTCGTCGGGCGTGGCCGGCGGCTCGAAGTTGTGCAGGGTCCGGATGTTGCGGCACATGGCTCCCCCTGGAGACGTCGACGGCCCGCCCCGCGACGGTAGCGCGGGACGGGCCGTCGGCCGAGCGGTCCTACTTCACGACGTGCATCGACCCGTCGAGCTCCCCCGCCGCCTGACGACGGTTGAGCACCGCGAGCCGGGTGAAGGAGTTGTCGAACGCGTCCTGGGTCAGGCCGCGGTCCCGGTACTCGGTGGCGAGCTGCTCGGCACCGGCCGGGATCGTCCAGGACGCCTCGAAGCCGAGCTCCTTGCGCGCCCGGGAGAAGTCCACCCGGTACGACCGCGGGTCGTTGCCGGCCTCGCCGGTGATGTTCAGCGTCGAGCCGGGGACGGCGTCGATCACGGCCTGCGCGATCTCGGCGACGGTCCGGTTGTTCCGCTCGGTGCCGACGTTGTACGCCCGGGCCCGCACGACGTCGGCCGGCGCGCCCAGCGCCGCGACGACGGCACCCGCGATGTCCTCGGCGTGCGCGAGCGGGCGCCACGGGGTGCCGTCGGAGAGCACCGTGACCTCGTTCGTCAGGACCGCGCGCCCGACCAGGTTGTTCAGCACGATGTCCGCGCGCAGCCGCGGCGAGAAGCCGAAGGCGGTCGCGTTGCGCATCGAGACCGGCACGAAGTCGGCGTCGGCGAGCTCGGCGAGGTCGTCCTCGACGCGGACCTTGGAGATCGCGTACGGGGTGACCGGCTTGAGCGGGGCGTCCTCGTCGACGAGGTCGTCCCCGGACTGGGCGCCGTAGACCGAGCAGGTGGAGGCGTAGACGAAGCGGCCGACACCGGCCTCCTTCGACAGCCGCGCCAGCCGGGACGACGCGTGGTGGTTGATGTCGTAGGTGATCTCCGGGGCGAGCGAGCCCAGCGGGTCGTTCGACAGCGCCGCCATGTGGACGACGGCGTCGAACCCGGCGAGCTGCTCCACGGTCACGTCGCGGAGGTCGGTCTCGAAGCCCTCGACGTCGGGGGTGTCCAGCGAACCCAGCACGCAGTCCGCGAACAGCCCGGAGTCCAGGCCGGTCACCTCGTGACCCGCGGCCGCCAGCAACGGCGCCATCACGGTCCCGAGGTAGCCCTGGTGCCCGGTGAGCAGTACGCGCATGAATATCCCTTTCTCGGCGGTGTGTGCGGGGTCAGAAACCGTTCGGCTCGGAACCGACCATCGGCGCTGCGGACAGCGTCAGCTTCTGGACGTGGAAGCCCTCGGCGTAGCGGGCGTGGCACTGCACCCCGCGCACGCGGGCCAGGCCGCGGAAGGTCTCGTCGTCGAACCAGGTCCGGTCGCGCTGGCTGCCGTAGTGCTCGTTGAGCTTGGCGATCTTCTCGGTGAGCACCGGCTCGGACAGCGGCAGGAAGACCGTCGGCTGGGCGAGGTCGCCCTCCCACTTGAGGATCTCGTAGCCGAGCGTCAGGTGGTCGCGGAACGCGGTCGGGATCATCTGCGACAGCGTCCGGTGGTCCTGGTGGGCGTCGTGCGGCGACGGGCCGATCACCAGGTCCGGCTCGCTGCGGCTGCGCAGGTCCTCCAGCGCCATCTTCGCCCGCTCCCAGTGCTGCGGGACGCGGCCGTCGGGCAGGTCCATGACGACGACGTCGAGGTGCGCGCCCGGGGTGAACGCGGCCAGTGCGGCCCGCTCCTCCTCCTCGCGCAGCGACCCCGCCCCGGTCAGGACCAGCGCGGTGACCTGCACCCCCGGATAGGCGCGGCACAGCTCCAGGAGCATCCCGCCGGCCCCGATCGGGATGTCGTCACAGTGGGCGCCGAGCAGCAGGATGCGGTCCAGCCGCTCGGGCAACAGGTTCAGCACGGTCTCTCGTTCCCCCCCGGAATCGCGGCCTAGTCGCGCTGGTGGCTGCTGCGGTGCATCTCCGCGATCGCGGCCTGCAGCGGGTCCTGGTCGGTCTCGTGGGACTCCCAGAGCATCCACGGTCGCGCGCCGCTCTGGTAGGCCGCCTCCAGCGCGTTGCGCTCCTTGACGGTGTCCGCAGGCTGCCAGAAACCGCGGTGCCGGTAGGCCGACATGCGGCCCTTGCGCGCCAGCGGGGCGGCGGCGTCGGCGATCAGGTCGCAGTCCTTCTCGAGGAAGTCGAAGATCTCCGGCCGGAACATGAGGTAGCCGCCGTTCTCCCAGATCGGCATCTCCTGCAGCGTGGTGATCGACTCGAGCCTGCCGTTGTCGTCGACGTCGACGCAGTGGAACGCCGACTGCGGCGGCACCGCCATCAGCTGCCCGACGGCGTCGGTGCCGGCGAACTGCTCGACCATCCTGTCCAGCGGGGCGTCGGTGAGGACGTCGGCGTAGTTCGCGTGGAACATCTCCTCGTCCTTGACCAGCGCCTTCACCCGGCGCAGACGCTCACCGATCGGCGAGTCCAGACCGGTGTGGACGAACGTGATGTTCCAGTCCTTGATGTCGCTGCCCATGAGCTCGACCTCGCCCTGGTGCAGCACGAAGTCGTTGGACTCGGTCTCGTCGTAGTTCAGGAAGTAGTTCTTGATGTGGTGCGCGCCGTAGCCCAGGCACAGGACGAAGTCCTTGTGGCCGAAGTGGGCGTAGTAGCGCATCACGTGCCAGATCAACGGGCGCGGCCCCACCGGGTGCATCGGCTTCGGGAGGTCGGACGCGCCATCGCGCATCCGCATGCCGTAACCACCGCAGAACAGGACGACCTTCACGTCAGACCACCTCGAGCGACGGGATCGGGAAGACCAGCGTGCCGCCCCACTCGCGGACGTAGGACAGCTGCTCGGTCAGCTCGGTGCGCAGGTTCCAGGGCAGGATCAACACGTGGTCGGGGCGGTCCTGCGCGATCCGCTCCGGAGCGAAGATCGGGATTCGGGTGCCCGGCGTTAGCCGCCCGTGCTTGTACGGGTTCCGGTCCACCGTGTACTCGAGCAGGTCGGGCCGGATGCCGCAGTAGTTGAGCAGGGTGTTCCCCTTGCCCGGGGCGCCGTAGCCGACCACGCGCTTCCCCCGCCGGCGGGCGTCGATGAGGAACGCCACCAGGTCGTCGCGGATGGTGGAGACGGCCTCGGCGAACCCGTCGTGCCCCTCCGGCGTGTGCAGCCCGGCGGCCGCCTCGGCGGCCAGGACCTCGCGGACCGTCGCGCTCGGCTCACCGGCGACCTCGGCCGGGCGCGCCCACATGCGGATGGAGCCGCCGTGGGTGTCGAGCAGCTCGACGTCGACCAGGGTCAGCCCGCCCGCGGCGAGCGCCCGCTGCCCGGTGAGCAGCGTGTAGTACTGGAAGTGCTCGTGGTAGATCGTGTCGAATTGCTTGCGCTCGACGAGCGTGAGCAGGTGCTGGACCTCGATGGAGACCCAGCCGTCGTCGGCGACCATGGCGCGCAGTCCCTGCGCGAAGCCGACGACGTCGGGGATGTGGGCGAACACGTTGTTGCCGCAGACCAGGTCGGCCGGGCCGTGCTCGGCGCGCACCCGGGCGCCGGTCTCCGGGGTGAGGAACGCGGTCAGCGTCGGGACGCCCTTCTCGCGGGCGGCCTCGCCGACGTTCACGCTCGGCTCGACGCCGAGGCAGCGGATGCCCTTCGCGACGACGTGCTGGAGCAGGTAGCCGTCGTTCGAGGCGACCTCGACGACGAACGAGCCCGCGTCCAGCCCGGCGCGCTCCTGCGCCGAGTCGACGAATCGGCGCGCGTGGTCCACCCAGGACGAGCTGAACGAGGAGAAGTAGGCGTACTCCTCGAACGTCTCCTCCGGGCTGATCTCCGGCGGCAGCTGGGCGAGCAGACACGAGTTGCACACCCGCACGTGCAGCGGGAAGGTCTGCTCGGGCTGCTGTGCCGTCTGCTCGGTGAGGAACAGCTCGCAGGGCGGTGTGGCGCCCAGGTCGCAGAAGCTGCGCAGGTCGGTCGTGCCACAGAGACGGCACGTCAACGCGGTTCCGGACCCGATCGACGACGTCGTCCCGGAAGCATCCGTGTTCAGCACGCACGGGAGTGTGTCAACCCGACGCGGATCCGCCGCGCCCGGGGTGCGGATCACCCTTTCGTGGGCGTTTGTCCGTGATCCCGGTCATCCCCGGCCGACGCGCAGGGCGGGTGCGCTGCAAGGACGGCGTCGCCGACGTGTCACGATGACGAGGCCCCACGATCCGCCGTGGTGTAACGGCAGCACCTCGGATTTTGGTTCCGATGGTCCAGGTTCGAATCCTGGCGGCGGAGCAGGCTGCTGACTTGGGAACGGCCCGGCAGGCTCTCCCCGTCCGGGCCGCACACCGCTTCCGACATCCGGTTCCGACGTCGACCCCCGCGGCCGGCGGACCGGGGCCCGGGTCACGGGGTGGCGAGGAACCCGGCGACGGCGGCGGCCAGCCGGTCCAGGAACACCCGGTGGTCGAGCCCGGCCGCCGGGCGCTCCCCCGGCGGCAGCTCGGTCATGGCGACGTCGAAGTGCCCGACGCCCTCGTGCACGGTGACCGTCACCGGACCGGGCGCGGCGCGCAGCAGCTCCGTCGACGACGGCGGCGTCACCACGTCCGCCGCTCCGACGTGCACCGCGACCGGCACCGTCACGGCCGCGAGCGCGCCGGGCGCGGCGAACCAGCCCACCGGCGGCGCGATCGCGACGAGCCGCGACACCCGGGGCTCGGCGGGCACCGCGAGCTCCGCGCCGTCGCGGGTGCACGGGCGGGCACCGGCGAGGCAGAGCGCCGCCCACCCGCCGATCGAGTGCCCCACCGCGACGACGGGCAGGGCGTCGCGGTCCGGGTGCACGGCGAGCGCGTCGTGCAACAGCGCGACCCGCGCCCGCAGCTGCCCGGGCGTCACGGTCGCGGGGGCGAACCGCTCCGCGGGCGGGGCGAGGACGTCCCACCCGGCGGCACGCAGCGCACCGGTCAGCGTGGCGTAGCGGCCGGGGTCGCCGCCCGCGCCGGGGCCGAACAGGACGATGCCGCGGTGCCGGGAGGGCGGGGTCGTCACGGCCCCACCGTAGCCACGGGGTCGCTACGCTCCGGCGGTGTGACCCAGGCGACCGAACGCGCAGTCCCACCACCGGAGCCCCAGGACGTCACCGCCCCGCTCACCGCCGCGGCTGCCTTCCTCGTCCTGCGGGTGGGCGACGGGCCGGACTCCGACGCCAGGGTCCGGTCGACACTCGCCGCGACCTCCGACCTCGTCAGGAACGTCCGCATCGGCGCCGACGGGGCGGCGTTCCACTGCACCGTCGGGATCGGGCACCGGGTGTGGGAACGGGTCGTCGGCGGGCCGCCGCCGCGCGAGCTCGCACCGTTCCGCGAGATCACCGGCGCGAGCCACACCGCCGTCGCCACCGAGGGGGATCTGCTCTACCACCTGCGGGCGGACACCACGGACCTGATCGTGCGGTTCGAGATGATGCTGCTGGAGGCCTTCGGCGACACCGTCACCACCGTCGACGAGACCGCCGGCTTCCGCTACCGGCACGGCCGGGACCTGCTCGACTTCGCCGACGGGACGGCCAACCCGGACGGGGCGGGCCTCCCGGCCGCGACCCTGGTCGGCGAGGAGGACCCGGCACACGCCCGCGGCAGCTACGTCGTCGTGCAGAGGTACCTGCACGACATGACCGCCTGGCGCGGGCAGAGCGTGGCCACCCAGGAGGAGATCGTCGGGCGGACCAAGTTCGACGGGGTGGAGCTGCCGGACGCCGAGGAGGGCCAGAAGTCGCACAAGACGCTGTGCACGATCACCGACGACGACGGCGTCGAGCACGACATCCTGCGGGACAACATGCCGTTCGCCACGCCGGGACGGGGCGAGTACGGCACCTACTTCATCGGCTACAGCCGGCACCTGTGGGTGGTCGAGACGATGCTGCGGCGGATGTTCGTCGGCGACCCGCCGCCGTTGCACGACCGCATCCTCGACTACTCGACCCCGACGACGGGCTGCACGTTCTTCGTGCCGTCGCGGACGGTGCTGGACGGGCTCGACGGCTGACCCCGGGACACGACGACGCCCCCGACCGGGATCCGGTCGAGGGCGTCGCGACGTGCCGGGTCTCAGCTCTCCAGCGCGGCGTCCAGCGTGATCTCGACGCCGGTCAGCGCCTTCGACACGGGGCAGCCGGCTTTGGCGGCCTCCGCGGCCTTGGCGAAGCCGTCGGCGTCGAGTCCGGTGACCTCACCGCGCACCGTCAGCGTGATGCCGGTCAGCTTGAAGCCGCCGTTGTCCTTGTCCGGGCCGAGGGAGACGTCGGCCGAGACGTCGAGGGACTCGGGGGTCCCACCCGCCTCGGCGATGTTCGCCGAGAGCTGCATCGCGTAGCAGGCGGAGTGCGCCGCGGCGATGAGCTCCTCCGGGCTGGTGGTGCCACCGGCGTCGTCCGCGGCGCGCTTGGGGAAGCTGACCTCGTAGGTACCGACCTTGGAGCTGGACAGCTCGACCTGGCCGGATCCCTGCTCCAGAGAGCCGTTCCATGCGGTGCGGGCGCTGCGCGTGGGCATCGTTACCTCCGTGTCGTGGGGACCGATTTTGCACAACCGATCACTCGGCAGTCTTCTCCGCCCCAGCCGTTCCCGCCACCCCGGACCGCGAAACGCCTCCGGTCACTGCGGGATGTTGGTGACCTCGACCCGGTCGCCGACCTGCAGCGAGTTGAACCAGCGCTCGGCGTTCGCGCGGGACAGCCGGACGCAGCCCGCGGACTCGGTCTCGGTGTTGCCCTCGTGGAAGGCGATGCCGCCGGGGGCGAAGAAGACCGCGAACGGCATCGGTGCGTTGTTGAACTCCGCGCTGCGGTGGTCCTTGTTCTTCCACTGGACCTGGAAGACGCCGGCCGGGGTGCGCTGGCCCTTCTTCCCGAACGACGCCGGGACCGGCCCGGCCTCGATCCTCCCGTCGCGGATCAGCCACGCCGTGCTGTTCGCGAGGTCCACGCAGGCGCGCGCGGCCGCCGAGCAGGGCGTCCCCTCGGCGCGACCCGGACCGCCCCGGTCGGACTCCGTCGGCGCCGCGGACGCGGTCCCGATCATCCCGGCGGTCAGCCCGGCCAGCACCAGGGCCGCCACCGTGGCCAGGACCGCCATCACCCGGGGCCGCCGACGGCGTCCCTCGACCTCGCGCGTCATCGCACTCCGCTCATCATCGCGGACGGTGACCGGCCGGTCACCGTCGTCTGAACGGTGGAACGAGACCGGTACCCGACCGGTTACCACCCGAAGGGTTGATCTTGGGTTTACGGCGGCGTCACCGCGGGCGCGACGGGCCCGCCGGGTCACCCGGGGCCGTCCCCGTACGATGCCGTACCGGCACGGCGCGTCCCGCGTCCTCCGCCCGGCACGGGCGGCGAGTCCGGCAGGAGGAACCGAACATGCCCGAACCCGACCGGGCCGGCACCGGTGACCGACCGGCACCCGGAACCGCGACGGTCGCAGCCGGCATCGTCCTCGCGGCGGGCGCGGGTTCGCGGATGCGGTCGTCGACGCCGAAGGTGCTCCACGAGCTGGGCGGGCGCAGCATGCTCGGCCACGCGGTGCACGCACTGGCCGGTACCGCCCCCGAGCACCTCGTGGTCGTCGTCGGGCACGAGCGCGAGCGGGTGGAGCAGGCCGTCGACGGCATCTCCGCCGCCCTCGGACGCACCGTCACCACCGCCGTCCAGGAGCAGCGCCTCGGCACCGGCGACGCGGTCCGCAGCGGCCTCACCCCGCTCCCCGCGGACCTGACCGGCACCGTCCTGGTCACCTACGGCGACGTCCCGCTGCTCGACACCGCGACCCTGTCCGCGCTGGTCACCGAGCACGCCGACCACGGCGCCGCGGTCACCCTGCTGACCTGCGAGGTCGCCGACCCCACCGGCTACGGCCGGATCGTGCGCACCGCCGACGGAGCCGTCACCGGGATCGTCGAGCAGACCGACGCGACACCGGAGCAGCGTGCCATCGCGGAGGTCAACTCCGGCGTCTACGCCTTCGACGCCGCGTTCCTGCGCGCGGGCATCGCGGGCCTGGCCGCGCACAACGCCCAGCAGGAGCTCTACCTCACCGACCTGGTCGCCGCCGCCGTCGCCGCGGACCGGACGGTGCACGCCGTCCGCTGCGACGACGAGTGGCGCGTGCGCGGTGTGAACGACCGCGTCCAGCTCGCCGAGCTCGGCGCGGAGCTGAACCGCCGCGTGCTGCGGGAGTGGATGCTGGCCGGGGTCACCGTGGTCGACCCCGCCACCACCCGGGTCGACGTCGGCGTGCGGCTCGCGCGCGACGTCGTCCTGCACCCGGGCACCCAGCTGCACGGCGCGTGCGAGGTCGACGAGGCCGCGGTGATCGGGCCCGACACCACGCTGACCGACACCGTCGTCGGGGCCGGCGCGAGCGTCGTCCGCACCCACGGGTCGGAGTCCCGGATCGGGCCCGGCGCCTCGGTCGGGCCGTTCGCCTACCTGCGCCCGGGCGCCGTCCTCGGCGAGCGCGGCAAGATCGGCACGTTCGTCGAGGTCAAGAACTCCGACATCGGCGCGGGCACCAAGGTCCCGCACCTGACCTACGTCGGGGACGCGACGATCGGCGAGATGAGCAACATCGGCGCCTCGTCGGTGTTCGTCAACTACGACGGCGTCCGCAAGCAGCGGACCGTCGTCGGATCCCACGTGAGGACCGGGTCGGACACCATGTTCATCGCCCCGGTCACGGTCGGGGACGGCGCCTACACCGGCGCCGGGACCGTGCTCCGCGACGACGTCCCGCCGGGGGCGCTCGCGGTGTCGGGTGGAGCACAGCGCACCATCGAGGGGTGGGTGCCGCGCAAGCGGCCCGGCACCCCGGCCGCCGAGGCGGCACAGCGGGCGGGCAGCGACCCGTCCACGAACGGCACGACCAGCAACGACGGCGCAGGTCACACCACCTCCGCCGGTACGACGGACCCGAGAGACCTCAGCCGAGGAGGCACCGCACGGTGAGCGCGATCGCAGGCACTCCCAAGAAGAACATGATGCTGTTCTCGGGGAGGGCGCACCCGGAGCTCGCCGAGCACGTGGCGAAGGAGCTCGACGTCACGGTCACCCCGCAGTCCGCCTACTCCTTCGCGAACGGTGAGATCTTCTGCCGCTTCGAGGAGTCGGTCCGCGGGAGCGACGCGTTCGTGATCCAGGCGCACTCCGCCCCGATCAACGACGCGATCATGGAGCAGCTGATCATGGTCGACGCGCTCAAGCGCGGGTCGGCCAAGCGGATCACCGCGGTCATGCCGTTCTGGGGCTACGCCCGTCAGGACAAGAAGCACCGCGGCCGCGAGCCCATCTCGGCCCGCCTCGTCGCGGACATGTTCAAGACCGCCGGTGCCGACCGGATCCTGACCGTGGACCTGCACACGTCGCAGATCCAGGGCTTCTTCGACGGCCCCGTCGACCACCTGTTCGCGCTGCCGGTGCTCGCCCAGCACATCAAGAGCACCCGGCCGACCGACAACTTCGCGGTCGTCTCCCCCGACTCCGGCCGGGTGCGCCTGGCCGAGCGCTGGGCCGAGACCCTCGGCGGGACCCCGCTGGCGTTCATCCACAAGACCCGCGACCCGCGCAAGCCGAACGAGGCCGTCGCGAACCGGGTCGTCGGTGAGATCGAGGGCCGCTGCTGCGTCGTCATCGACGACATGATCGACACCGGTGGCACCGTCGCGAAGGCGGTCGAGGTGCTCCTCAAGGAGGGCGCCTCGGACGTGATCGTGGCCGCCACCCACGGCGTGCTGTCCGGCCCGGCCACCGAGCGCCTCGCGAACTGCGGCGCGTCGGAGGTCATCTTCACCGACTCGCTGCCGATCCCGGCCGAGAAGCGGTTCGACAGCATGACCGTGCTGCCGATCGCCCCGCTGCTGGCCGAGGCGATCCACCAGGTGTTCGAGGACGGCTCGGTCACGAGCCTGTTCGACGGCAACGCCTGAGCACTCCGCACGTCCGCCGACGGCGTCCCACCCGCGGGTGGGGCGCCGTCGGTCGTTCCGCCTCAGCCCTCGGTCGTGGCGAGCCGCGCCAGGCCCGGCGCCCCGGCCCGCCCGGTGGCGTCCTGCAGCCGCCGCAGCACGTCGTCGAACAGGGCGGCGTCGGAACCCAGCAGGTCCCGGTAGCGGTCCAGCACCCCGGCCGCCGCGGCGTCCCACTCCGCGAGTGCCGCGCGGCCCCGCCCGGTGGCGACGACGAGCACCCGGCGCCGGTCGACGACGTCGGGCCTGCGGTGCACGAGGTTCGCCGCGGTCATCCGGTCCACGAGCTTGGTCGCCCGCGGCGCCAGCAGCAGCGCGTGCTCGGCGACCACGCTCA
The DNA here is from genome assembly GCF_056341085.1 of Pseudonocardia sp. 2-7. NCBI lineage: Bacteria > Bacillati > Actinomycetota > Actinomycetes > Pseudonocardiales > Pseudonocardiaceae > Pseudonocardia > Pseudonocardia sp. 2-7. Next base: position 788,329 of record NZ_CP094507.1, on the reverse strand, counting down.
TCGTGCAGCCGCCGCGCGAGGCGAGCAGGCCGAGCACCCGCCACTGGTCGACGTCGGACCCGCAGCCGCGCAGGGCGTCGTCGAGCTCCTGGTCCAGCGTCCGGCCCACCGCGCAGAGCAGGCGCAGCGACTCGTCCCCGGACGGCCGCACGTGCTCCGCGGGCTCCGACATGAGCGCATCGTAACCGGACGTTTTCCGACGAGGCGCTAGGTGGGCGACGCCACGATGGATAGCGTCACCTGCATGACTCCGTTCCCGGACCCCGGGCGCGCGACGGCGGTGCCGGCGCGCGGGAGCGAGGTGCTGAACGTGGCACTGGTCGTCCCGCTGCAGGGTCCGGCGGGCATCTTCGGCCCGTCCTGCGAGACCTGCGCGACGCTGGCCGCCGAGGAGGTCAACGCCGCGGGCGGGGTGCTCGGCCGGGAGCTGAACCTGGTGCCGGTCGACGGCGGCGCGCCACCCGCCGTCGTCGCCGCGGAGCTCGACGCGCTGGTCAGTGCCGGCGCCGTGGACGCGGTCACCGGCTGGCACATCTCGGCGGTCCGCGAGGCCGTCGCGCCCCGGATCCACGGGCGGGTGCCCTACGCCTACACCGCCCTGTACGAGGGCGGCGAGCAGCGACCGGGGCTGTTCCTGACCGGGGAGACCCCGGACCTGCAGCTGGGCCCGTCGCTGAGCTGGTTCGCCGAGGCCGCCGGGGTGCGCCGCTGGACGATCGTCGGCGACGACTACGTGTGGCCGCGCCGGTCCGCGCAGGTCGCGGCCGAGCACCTGCGCCGGATCGGCGGGACGGTCTGCGACGAGATGTACGTCCCGCTGGGCACCGAGGACTTCTCGCGCGCGCTGCGCCGAGTCGAGGCGAGCGGCTGCGACGCCGTCCTGATGCTGCTGATCGGCAACGACGCCGTCGAGTTCAACCGGGCGTTCTGCGCCCTCCGGCTGGACCGGGAGATCCTGCGGTTCAGCTCGCTGATCGAGGAGAACGTGCTGCTCGCCTCGGGGCCAGAGAACACCCGCGGCCTGCTCACCTCGGCCGGCTACTTCGAGGACCTGGCGACGGCGTCGGGGCTGGACTTCGCGGCCGCGCACGCCCACCGCTTCGGCCCGGACGCGCCGGTGCTCAACAGCCTCGGCGAGTCCTGCTACGAGGGCGTCCGGCTGCTGACCGAGCTCATGCGCCGGGCCGGGTCGCCGGAGGTCCCGGCGATGACCGCGGTGGCCGAGGGGCTGGCCTACGAGAGCCCGCGCGGGACCGTCGAGGTGCACGGGCGGCACCTGCGCCAGCAGGTGTTCCTCGCCGTCGCCGACGGGGTGGCCTGGGACGTCGTCCAGCAACTCTGACGGGTGCGTTGACACCCCGGCCCGTCGGTCGTACTTTCCCAGGAAAATATTTCCTCGGATGCATGTCGGGTCGCCCGGCGTGCCGGGAGGTACGACCGTGGCGCTCTACGTCTACCGGTGCGGGGCCGACGGCCCCGTCGAGGAACGGCACCCGATCGGCAGCGCCCCCGCGACGGCGCGCTGCCCCACCTGCGGGGAGCAGTCCCCGCGCGTCATCACCGCACCGATGCTCGGCCTCGCCGACCGCGGCCGGATGGCCCTGATCGACCGCACCACGGCCACCGCCCACGAACCGCAGGTCGTCTCCGCCCCACCGCCGCGCCCGCTGCGCCCCGGCGGGCCGCCGCTGCACCCCGCCACCCGCGGTCTGCCGCGGCCCTGACCGCGTCGCACCGCCCCGCGCCGACCGCTGCACCCCGTCCGCCCCGCCCGCGTCCGCACCGACCCCGGGAGTGTCCGATGCCCAGGAACGTCTTCCCCCTCGACAGCACCAAGACCTTCACCGACCAGCAGCTGACCGGCCACAACCGGTGGCACCCCGACATCCCGGCGCAGGTGCACGTCAAGCCCGGGGACACGTTCCGGGTCGACTGCCGCGAGTGGTTCGACGGCGCCATCCACAACGACGACTCCGCCGACGACATCCTGAACGCACCGCTCGCCGGGGTGCACGTGCTGTCCGGGCCGATCGCCGTCGAAGGGGCGCAGCCGGGTGACCTGCTGATCGTCGACATCCTCGACGTCGGGCCGATCCCGCAGGAGGACTCCGGGCCGCTGGCCGGGCAGGGCTGGGGCTACACCGGGGTGTTCGCCACCCGCAACGGCGGCGGCTTCCTCACCGAACAGTTCCCCGACGCCTACAAGGTCATCTGGGACTTCCGGGGCGGGACGGCCACCTCCCGGCACGTCCCGGGGGTGTCGTTCACCGGGATCGTCCACCCCGGGCTGATGGGGACGGCGCCGTCGCCCGAGCTGCTCGGCCGCTGGAACGCCCGCGAGCAGGCGCTGATCGACACCGACCCGGAGCGGGTGCCGCCGCTGGCCCTGCCGCCGAACCCGGACTCGGCGATCCTCGGCTCGCTGACCGGCGCCGACTTCGACCGGGCCGCCGCGGAGGCCGCGCGCACCGCACCGCCCCGGGAGAACGGCGGCAACCAGGACATCAAGAACCTCACCAAGGGCAGCCGGGTCTTCTATCCGGTGTTCGTCGACGGCGCGAACCTGTCGATGGGCGACCTGCACTTCTCCCAGGGCGACGGCGAGATCACCTTCTGCGGCGCGATCGAGATGGGCGGCTTCATCGACCTGCACGTCGACGTCATCAAGGGCGGCATGGCGACCTACGGCGTCTCCGAGAACGCGATCTTCGTACCGGGCAACACCGACCCGCAGTACAGCGAGTGGATCGCGTTCTCCGGCACCTCGGTCACCCTCGACGGCGAGCAGCGCTACCTCGACTCGCACCTGTCGTACCAGCGGGCCTGCCTGCACGCGATCGACTACCTGACGAACTTCGGCTACTCCCCGATCCAGGCCTACATGATCCTCGGGGCCGCGCCGATCGAGGGCAGGCTGTCCGGTGTGGTCGACATCCCGAACTCGTGCTCGACGGTCTACCTGCCGACCGGGATCTTCGACTTCGACGTCAAGCCGGGCAAGAACGGCCCGCACCGCATCGACCCGGGCCAGGGCGTCCCGCACTCGGCGGCCTGACCAGCGGGGTCCGTGGCCGTCCCGGGGGGCTGGCCCCGGGACGGCCACCGGCCTGGCGTACTCTTCTCGGCATCTCCGCGGCGAGGGCGGGTGCACTCTTGACCCGCCGTGATCGACGTGGGCCGATCCCGGTCGGCTCCTCGCCGCGCGCGCCTTCCACCGCAGACAGTTCGAGGAGCAGTTCCCGTGGCCCAGACCCGCATTCCCGCCGAGACCCGGACCGAGTTCGGCAAGGGCGCCGCCCGCCGCACCCGTCGCGCCGGCAAGATCCCCGCCGTCCTCTACGGCCACGGGACCGACCCCGTCCACCTGTCGCTGCCGTCGCTGCAGTTCGCCGCGGTCGTCCGCGAGCAGGGCCGCAACGCCGTGCTGGAGCTCGACGTCGACGGCAGCAGCCCGCAGCTCGCGCTGACCAAGACCGTGGTCGTGCACCCGCTGCGCCCCTACATCGAGCACGTCGACCTGCTCGTCATCAAGCGTGGCGAGAAGGTCGAGGTCGAGCTCGACGTCGTCGTCACCGGCGAGGCCGTCCCCGGCTCGCTGGTCACCCAGGACCTCAACACCGTCCTGGTCGAGGCCGACGTGCTGAACATCCCGGAGAACATCGAGATCTCCGTGGAGGACGCCGAGATCGGCACCCAGTACTTCGCCAAGGACCTGAAGCTCCCCGGTGGCGTCGAGCTGCGCACCGACGAGGAGTACCTCGTCGTGCAGGTCGTCCCGGCCCCGACCGAGGAGGACCTCGAGGCCGAGATCGACACCGAGGGCGCCGGTGTGGTCGAGGAGCCGTCCGACGAGGAGCAGGCCACCGACGCCGAGGCCGAGGGCGACTCCGCCGAGGGTTCCGCGGACTCCGAGGGCGACTCCGAGTCCTCCGACAAGTGAGCCCCGTGCCGGGGCCGGCCCTCGTCGTCGGACTCGGGAACCCGGGGCCGGACTACGAGGGCACCCGGCACAACGTCGGTACCCGCGTCGCCGCACTGCTGGCGACGCGGGCCGGCGCCGGCCGGTTCTCCGCGCACAAGCGGTCGAACTCCGACATCGCGCAGGGCCGGCTCGCCGGTCGCCCGGTGACCGTGGCCGTCCCCCGGACGTACATGAACCTCTCGGGCGGCCCGGTCGCCGGGCTCGTGCAGTACTTCTCGATCCCGCCGACCGAGGTGATCGTCGTCCACGACGAGCTGGACCTCGACTTCGGCGTGATCCGTCTCAAGCGCGGTGGTGGCGAGGGCGGGCACAACGGCCTGCGCTCGATCAGCAAGGCGCTCGGGACGAAGGACTACCTGCGCGTGCGGTTCGGCATCGGCCGGCCGCCGGGTCGTCAGGATCCGGCGGACTACGTGCTCAAGCGGTTCTCCGGCGTGGAGAACAAGGAGCTGGACCTCGGTCTGGACCTCGCCGCGGACGCCGCCGAGGCCCTATTGTCCGAGGGCCTGGAGCCGGCGCAGAACCGGTTCCACCCGCTGTCGGGCTGAGCCCCGTCCTCCACGGGAGCCCCGGTCCCTCCGCAGGGACCGGGGCTCCCGTGCGTCCGGGTCAGCGACGGGCGGTGAGCAGGTCCGCCGTCGCGGTGCGGCGCAGCTTCCCCGACGGCGTCTTCGGCAGGCTCCCCGGGGCCAGCACCGCGACCTCGGCCGGCCGCACCCCCACCGCGGAGACGACGCGGCGGATCACGTCGTCGCGGAGGGCACGCACCGCCTCGGGGCCGTCGGCCCCCTTCGCCTCGACGGCGACGGCGAACGACTCCCGGCGCCGCCCGTCACCTGCCGGGATCCGGACCGCGACGACGTTGCCCGCGCGCACGCCCTCGGCCGCACCGGCGGCCCGCTCGATGTCGGTCGGGTAGATGTTGCGCCCACCCATGATGATCACGTCCTTGGTGCGGCCGCACACCACGACGGCGCCGTCGGGGGTCAGGTAGCCCTCGTCGCCGGTGTCGAACCAGCCGTCGCGGTCCTGGGTGGACACCGGGCCGTCGACGGTGAGGTAGCCGGGCGTCACGGCGTCGCCGCGCAGGTGCAGCACCCCGACCTCCCGGGGGCCCAGTACGCGACCGCCGCTGCCGACGACCTTCACCTCGATCCCGGGCAGCGGCGGTCCGAGCTCGGGGAACTCCCGCACCGGACCGGTGCCCGCGGGCTCGGCGCGCCGGTGCGTCTCCAGGGACTCGGCGTCGACCCGGTCCACCGTCAGCCCGGTGTGGACGGGCGCGAAGGACACCCCGAGCGCGGTCTCCGCCATCCCGTAGGCACACAGGACCGACTCCGGTCGCAGCCCGAAGCGGGCACCGGCCTCGGTGAACGCCGCGACGGCCGCCGGGTCCACCGGCTCGGCGCCGTTGAGCGCCAGCCGCAGCGAGGAGAGGTCGAGCGCGCCGTCGTCGACCCGGGCGAGCTGGCGGGCCAGCACGGCGTAGGCGAAGTTCGGGGCCGCGGTGACGGTGCCGCCGTAGGACGAGATCAGCTCGGCCCACAGCCGCGGGCGGCCCAGGAAGTCCGCGGGGGTGACGGTGACCAGGTCCAGCCCGACCGTCATCGGGACGGTCAGGAACCCGACCATCCCCATGTCGTGGAACAGCGGCAGCCACGACACCATCCGGTCGGTCGCGAGGTCCAGAGCGGACGCGGTCACCATCGCCCCGATGTTGGCGTGCAGGTTCGCGTGGGTGATCCGGACCGCCTTCGGGGCGGCGGTCGAACCGCTCGTGAGCTGCAGCAGCGCGGTGTCGCCCTCGTCGGCGACGGCGGCGTCCGCGACGAACGCGGCGGGGTCGCCGGTCAGCGAGTCGAGCATCCGGAACGGGACGCCCCGCTCGGTCAGCACCGGCGCGAGCGCGTCGAAGGGCGGGCCGAGCAGCACCATCGCGGCGTCGACCATGCCCAGGGTGGTCACGGTGTCGGCGGCCCACTCGGCGAGGTCGGTGCGCGGGGTCGGCTGGTGCAGCATCGTCACGCTGCCGCCGCACAGCCACACCGCCTGCGCGGCGGGGGCGATCGCCGCGGGCTCGCCGGCCAGCACCCCGACGGCGCCGCCGAAGGGCAGGGCCGGGCCGCCGTCCTCGCCGGGGCGTCGCAGGGCGTCCGCGATCCCGCGGGCCGTCTCGTGCACCTCCGCCCAGGAACGCCGAACGGGATCGTGCGGCTCCCCCGTCGTCATCCCACGGGCGAGCCCGCCGGGAACGGTCGCGGACTCCAGCAACGTCGCCAGGAATCGGGACATGGGCCCGAATGTAGCGACGAACCGCCCGTGCGGGGCGGCACGATCGACGACCGGCCGTACGCGACGCGCCGCGGCGTAGCATCCGGGCGCATGGCCGAGCCGCACACCGCCCCCGCTCCCGCCGACCTCTCCGCCGCCGTCGACGCCGTCCTCCCGGGCGCGCGCACGGACCTCGAGGCGCTGGTCCGCATCCCGAGCATCTGGGCCGACCCGGCACACGCCGAGGACACCCGCCGCTCCGCGGACGCCGTCGCGACGCTGGCCCGCGACGCGGGCGCCGCCTCGGTCGAGATCATCTCCGCCGACGGCGGGGCCCCGGCCGTCGTCGCGCACTGGCCCGCACCCGAGGGCATGCCGACGGTCATGCTCTACGCCCACCACGACGTCCAGCCCACCGGCGGCGACGACGAGTGGACCAGCCCGCCGTTCGAGCCGACCGAGCGCGACGGGCGCCTCTACGGCCGTGGCGCCGCCGACGACAAGGCCGGCGTCATGACCCACCTCGCCGTGCTCCGCGCCTACGAGGGACGGCCGCCGGTCGGGGTCGTGCTGTTCATCGAGGGCGAGGAGGAGTCCGGTTCCCCCACGCTGACCGCGCTCCTGGCCGAGCACCGCGACAAGCTCTCCGCCGACGTCATCGTGATCGCCGACGCCGCCAACCCGGCCGTCGACGTGCCGGCGCTGACCACCAGCCTGCGCGGCCTGGTCGACGTCGTCGTCGAGGTGTCGATGCTGGAGCGCCCGGTGCACTCCGGGGTCTACGGCGGCCCGGTCGGGGACGCGCTGACCGCGCTGTGCCGCACCCTGGCCACCCTGCACGACGACAAGGGCGAGGTCGCCGTCCCCGGCCTGGTGCGCGGCAGCTCCGACGCGCCCGACCCCGACGAGGCGACCTACCGCTCCGACGCGGGCCTGCTCGACGGCGTCGAGCTGCTCGGCACCGGCTCGATCCCGGACCGGGTCAACCACGCCCCCGCCGTCGCGGTGCTGGGGATCGACGCGCCGAAGGTCGCCGAGGCCTCGAACGTGCTGCTCCCCCGCGCCCGCGCGATGGTCAGCATGCGGCTGGCCCCCGGCCAGGACGCCCGCGAGGCCCAGCGCGCTCTCGCGGAGCACCTGGAGGCCAACGTCCCGTGGGGAGCGCACGTGTCGGTGACGCCCGGGCACGGCGTCGCCGAGCCGTTCAGCCTGTCGTCGGCCGGCGAGGTCTACGACCACGCCCGCGCCGCGTTCTCCGCCGCCTACGGCAACGACGCCGTCGAGACCGGCATCGGCGGTTCCATCCCGTTCATCGCGGAGTTCGCGCGGACCTTCCCGGGCGCGGCGGTGCTGGTCACCGGGGTCGGGGACCCGGCCAGCCGCTGGCACGGCATCGACGAGAGCCTGCACCTGGGCATGTTCGGGCGCGGGGTGCTGGCGGAGGCCCTGCTGCTGGACCGGCTGGCCGGGGGGGCGTGACCGTCCGGCCAGCCGGGTACCCGGGGGTCATGAAGTTCGGTATCGCAACGTTCGTGACCGACGAGGGCATCCGTCCCGGGCCGCTGGGCCGGGCGCTGGAGGAACGCGGTTTCGACTCGGTGTTCCTCGCCGAGCACTCGCACATCCCCACCAGCAGGGAGTCGCCCTACCCCGGCGGGGGCGACCTGCCGCGGGTGTACTACCGCACCCTCGACCCGTTCGTCGCGCTCACCGCGATGGCGGGGACGACCACCGGCCTGCTCCTGGGCACCGGGATCGCGCTCCTGCCACAGCGCGACATCATCCACACCGCCAAGCAGACCGCCAGCCTCGACCTGGTGTCCGGCGGACGGCTGCTGTTCGGCGTCGGCGCGGGGTGGAACCGCGAGGAGATGCGCAACCACGGCGTCGATCCGAGGACCCGCGGACCACTGATGACCGAGCAGCTGCACGCGCTGCGGGCGCTGTGGACCGAGGACGAGGCCGAGTTCCACGGCGACCACCTCGACGTCGAGCGGTCCTTCTCCTGGCCCAAGCCGGTGCGCACCCCGCCGATCTACCTGGGCGGGGAGAGCGAGGCCGCGCTGAACCGGCTCGCCGAGGTCGGCGACGGCTGGCTCCCGCGCGGGCACACCTCCTTCGACGAGATCCGCCGCGTCCGTGACGTCCTCGCCGAGCGGGGCAAGCCGGACGTGCCGACCACGGTGTTCGGCGGGGAGCCGGACCCGGATGTCGTCGCGGGGTACGCCGAGGCGGGCGTCGAGCGGGTCACCTTCCTGCTCCCGACACTGCCCGAGTCCGAGACCCTCGCGAAGCTCGACGAGCTGGCGAAGGTGGTCACGGCGTCCGGCTGAGTGCCCCCAGCACCAGCGCGGTGAGCGCCTCCGGGGCGTCGAGCTGGATCAGGTGCCCTGCCCCGGGCACCAGGTGCAGCTCGGCCCCCGGTACCGCTGCGGTCAACCGGTGCGCGCGGTCGACCGGTATCCAGGTGTCCTCGGTGCCCCACACCACCCGCACCGGCAGGTCCAGCTCGCCGTAGCGCGGCTCGACCTCGTCGGTGAAGCGCTGGTCGGCCTGCGCGATCTGGCGGTAGAACGCGGCCGCACCCTGCTCGCCCAACCACGGCCCGACCAGCGCGTCCTCGTCGGCGGGCCGCAGGGGCCGGTGCGCGGCACCCCGCACGTAGGCCCGGACGAGTGCCTCGTGCAGCGGCCCCGGCAGCGCCGCGAACACCTCGGCGTTCTCCCGCACCAGCCGGAAGAACGGCGAACCCCACGGGGCGAGCGCGACGACGTCGACCAGCGTCAGCGACCGGTAGGCCGCGCCGTGCAGAAGGTGCGCACGCAGGGCGACGGCGCCGCCGTAGTCGTGGGCGACGACGTGCGGTGGCTCGGGCAGGTCCCACCGCTCGAGCAGCCCGGCCAGCACCCGGCCCTGTACGCCGAGCGAGACGTCCGCGCTGTGCCCGGACGCCCCGTAGCCCGGCATGTCCCACAGCAGGACCCGGTGCGACCCGGCCACCGCCGCGGCGATCGGCGCCCACAGCCACGACGACCAGGGGGTGCCGTGGCAGAACACCACCGGCGGTCCCGAGCCCCGTGCGGTCCAGCGCACCCGGTGACCGTCCACGACGAACTCGTCATCCAGTTCCACGGTCCCACCGTGCCACGACACCCCGACATCGTTCCGGGGCACAATGACCATGATGTCGATCCGGATGCTCGGCCTCGTCTCCGTCACCGACGGCGACGGCGACGGGTGCGAGCTGCTGCCCGCGGGCCCGCGGGTCCGGGGGCTGGTCGCCCACCTGGCCCTCGACGCCGGGCGGCACCGCGCGGCTGGTCACCGTGGTCGGGCCGGGCGGCGCGGCAGGACCCGGCTCTCCCAGGAGGCCGTGCGCGCCGGCATCGCGGTGACAGCCGCGGGCGGCGGACTCACCGCCACGAGCCCGGTTCCGTCGCCACCCCCCGACTGTGGCGACGGAACCGGCCCGTCTCTCCCCCCGCGCCCCGGCGAGGCTCCCCAGCCCGCCGTGACGCGAGTACGACGGTATCCGCGCACCCGGGGGCCGCGGATCGGTCGAACTACTGATCTCTTACCCGGGGTCTCTCCTACCTGGGTAGGAGAGACCCCTCATCCCTCGGCGCGCTCGGCGGCCTCGAGCCACTCCAGCTCGACGCTCTCCCGCTCGGCGACGACGGCCTTCAGCTCCCGGTCCAGCTCCATCAGCTTTCCGGGCTCGGTGGCGGCCTCGGCGAGCCGGGCGTGGAGCTTCTCCTCCTGCGCGGTGAGCTGCCCCATCCGTCGTTCCAGGCGCTGGGCGTCCTTGCGGGCGGCCCGCTGCTCCGCGGCGCTCGCCTTCGGCCCGGCCGCCTGTGCGACGGGCGCACCGGTCGGTACCGGCGCGGTCGGTGCGGCCCCGGCGGGGCCGTGGCCGGTGGCGGCACGGCGGGTCAGGTACTCGCCGATCCCGCCGGGCAGGTGGGTGAGGTGGCCGTCGCCGAACAGGGCGACGACCTGGTCGCACACCCGCTCGGTGAGGTACCGGTCGTGGCTGACGACCACCAGGGTGCCCGGCCAGCCGTCGAGGAGGTCCTCCAGCCCGGCGAGGGTGTCGACGTCCAGGTCGTTGGTGGGCTCGTCGAGCAGCAGGACGTTCGGCTCGTCCATCAGCAGCCGGGTCAGCTGCAGCCGCCGGCGCTCGCCACCGGACAGGCGCCCGACCGGGGTCCACTGGCGGGCCGCGGGGAACCCGAGCCGCTCCAGCACCTGCGACGCGGTCATCTCCTGCTTGCCGAACCGCACGTACTTGGCGACGGCCTCGGTGGTCTCCAGCACGCGCATCTCGGCGGGCAGGTCGACGAGCTCCTGCGACAGCTGCGCCATCTTCACGGTGCTGCCCTGGACGCGCCGGCCCGAGTCGAGCGCACGTTCCCCGGACAGGGCACGCAGCAGCGTCGTCTTGCCGGAGCCGTTGACCCCGACGATGCCGACCCGGTCGCCCGGGCCGAGCCGCCAGGTCACGTCGTCGAGCAGGGTGCGCCCGGCGACGGAGACGGTCGCGTCCTCCAGCTCCAGCACGGTGCGCCCGAGCCGGTTGGTCGCGAACGCCATCAGCTCGACGGTGTCGCGCGGCGCGGGCACGTCGGCGATCAGGGCCTCCGCGGCCTCGATCCGGTAGCGGGGCTTCGAGGTCCGGGCGGGCGGGCCGCGGCGCAGCCAGGCCAGCTCCTTGCGGGCCAGGTTGCGGCGGCGCTGCTCGGCGGCGTCGGCCTGCCTGCCGCGCTCGGCGCGGGCGTAGACCCAGTCGGCGTAGCCGCCGGTGTAGGACTCGACGCGCCCGTTCGCGACCTCCCAGGTCCGGGTGCAGACGGTGTCGAGGAACCAGCGGTCGTGGGTGACGACGACGAGTGCGATCCGCCGCGACGTCAGGTGCGTCGCGAGCCAGCCGATGCCCTCGACGTCGAGGTGGTTGGTGGGCTCGTCGAGGACGACGAGGTCGAGCTCCCCGATCAGCGCCGCGGCGAGCGCGACCCGGCGCTTCTCGCCGCCGGACAGGCCGTCGGTGGGGCGCTCGATGTCGGAGATGGCGAGCCCGTCGAGGACGTCGCGGACCCGGGCGTCGGCGGCCCACTCGTGGTCGGCGCCGTACTCGGCGAGGACGATGTCGCGCACCGTCGACCCGGCCGGGAAGCGGTCGTGCTGCACCAGGTGCGCCATCCGCAGGCCCCCGAGGCGGCTGACCCGGCCGCCCTCGACGGGCCGGTCGCCGGTGATCACGTCGAGCAGGGTCGACTTCCCGCCGCCGTTGAGGCCGACGACGCCGATCCGGTCGCCGCGCTCGACGCCGAGCGAGACACCGTCGAGCAGGACGCGGCTGGCGTCACCGGGCACGTGCGCGGTGACGTTCTCCAGGTTGAGCAGGTTCTCGGGCAACTACGTCTCCACCGTCGGGAAGGTCAGGCACGGACCGGGGGCCACGAGCCGGAGCTCGAGGGACCGCCGCGGTCGGGGGGGTGGTCGCCGCCGGTCTCGGAGGTGTCGACGATGCGGGCGCCGCCGGCCGGGCCGTGGGCGACCCGCACCGTCCGGCACACCCCCATCCCGGCGAGCTCGGTCGCGACCTCGACGGCGGAGTCGGCGTCGGCGCACAGGAAGGCGCAGGTCGGCCCGGACCCGGACACCAGCCCGGCGAGCGCGCCGGAGTTGACCCCGGCGCGCAGGGTGCGGCGCAGGTCCGGGGCCATCGAGACGGCGGCCACCTGCAGGTCGTTGCCCAGGTTGAGCGCGAGCCGGCGCGGGTCCCCCGAGGACAGTGCCTCCAGGACGGGCTCGACCGGCCGCTCGGCGATCGGGCCGTCGCCGCGCAGCCGGTCCAGCTCGGAGAACACCGCCGGCGTGGACAGCCCGCCGCGGGCCAGCGCGATCACCCAGTGCAGCCGGTGCCGGGCGAGCACGGGGATGATCTTCTCGCCGCGGCCGGTGCCGAGCGCGGTACCGCCGTGCAGGCCGAACGTGACGTCCGATCCGAGCTCGGCGGCCAGCTCGGACAGCTCGTCGCGGCCCAGCTCCAGCCGCCACAGCGAGGACAGCGCGACGAGCGTGCCCGCCGCGTCCGCGGAGCCGCCCGCCATGCCGCCCGCGACCGGGATGCCCTTGCGCAGGGTCACCCGCACGTCCGGGGCACGCCCGGCCTTCTCCGCGAGCAGTTCGACGGCCCGCCAGGCCAGGTTGGTGGCGTCCAGCGGCACCTCGGCGACGCCGTCGCCGTGCACCTCCAGCGCGGGCTCCTGGGCCTGCTCGACGGAGATCTCGTCGAACAGGCTGACGGCGTGGAACACCGTGACGAGGTCGTGGAAGCCGTCCGGCCGCACCCCGCCCACGGCGAGGTGCAGGTTGATCTTCGCGGGAACCCGGACGGTGACCGGTCGCGGCACGGCGGACAGCACCGCTCAACCCTACGGGCAGCACGGGACGGGCCGCCGCCGCCCGGCATCCGGGGTGGCCGGGCTCACCGGGCCGGCCGGGCTGCCGGTCCGCCGCGCTGCCTGATCCGGCCGCACTGCCCGGTCAGGCCGCACTGCCCGGTCAGGCCGCACTGCCCGGTCAGGCCGCACTGCCCGGTCAGGCCGGCCGGCCGGACCCCGGCGGCCCGACCTCGGCCGATCCGACCCAGCCGATCCGACCCCGGCCGATCCGACCCCGGCCGATCCGACCCCGGCGGCGCGGCACCGGGTGACGCGGCAGGCCGATCAGCCCCGGTCACGGGCACCCGTCCCCCAACGAATCCGCTTACCCGGTAAGCGAGTTCGGAGAACCGGCACCCACGCGGGCCGATGGGTAGGACAGCGCTGCCGGTGGGACGGCCACCGCCCGCCCCGCCCGAGACCGCCCCCCACCCGACACCGCCCGATCTACCACCGTCGGCACCGGGATCGTCCCCACCGACACCGTCTCTCCGGCGAACTCGCTTACCGGGTGAGCGAATTCGCACAACAGGCATCCGCGACCGCCCGGCGCGGACCGCCCGAGGCGGATCGCCCGGCGCGGATCCCACTCGGTGCAGACCTCACGGGTGCAGACCTCACGGGTGCAGACCTCACGACCAGACGGTCTGGGCGGCACGGCGGAGCGCCGAGGACCGCCGCCCGACCGATCACCCGGCCCACCGCCGACGCCCGCTCCCGGAGGAGACGCCCGCTCCCGGAGGAGGAGCTACCGGGGGAGCGACTCCGCGGAGCCGGTGCGCTCCGTGGCGGCGCGGTGCTCGACCAGGTGGCGCGGCGTCGCGAAGCAGGCGACGGCCACGAACCCGATCACCAGTACGGCCGCGGGCAGCAGCATCGACTGGGCCATCGCCGTCGCGAAGGGCTCGCGGAGCACCTCGGGCAGCGGGCCGCCGGTCGCGGCGGCCTCCGGGGAGCCGCCGGTCGCCGACGCGCCCGGGACGAGCGCGGCGATCCGCGACTCCATGAGCACCGCGATGCCCGCGCTGCCGAGCACCGCGCCGACCTGACGGGTCGTGTTGTAGACACCCGAACCGGATCCGGCCTGGTCCATCGGCAGGTTGCGGGTGGCGCTGGTGGAGATCGGCGCCCAGACGCAGGAGTTGGAGATGCCGAGCAGGGTGAGCGGCAGCAGCAGCTGCCAGACCGGGGTGTCCGGGCCCATCACCCATGCCAGCCAGGCCAGCGCGATGACGAACGTCGACATCCCGAAGCCGCCGATCAGCCGCGGGTGGACGCGGTCGGTCAGCCGCCCGGTGTACGGCGCGAGCGCGCCGGAGAAGATCGCCAGTGGCGCGAGCAGCAGCGCGGCCTGGGTCGGGGTGAAGCCGCGCACACTCTGCGCGTAGATCATCAGCGGGAAGCCCTGCGCGGTGATCGCGAAGCCGACGGTGCAGATCGCGATGTTGGCCAGCGAGAAGTTGCGGTCCCGGAACAGGCGCAGCGTGACCAGCGGCTCGCTGGTGGTGACCCGCTGCCACCACACGAACGCGACCAGCACGACGACGCCGCTGCCGATCAGCGCCCAGATCCCGGCACTCCAGCCGAACTTCTGGCCCTCCTGGATGCCGAAGACCAGCAGGAACATGCCCGCTGCGGACAGCACCACGCCGACGACGTCGAACCGGCGGCGCGAGGTCTCGAGCGAGGGCACCAGCCGCCAGGCGGCGACGAAGGCGATCACCCCGACCGGGACGTTCACGAAGAAGATCCACTCCCAGCCGAGGCCGCCGACGAGGAGCCCGCCGACGATCGGCCCGGTGAGTGTCGCGACGCCGGCGACGGCGCCCCACAGGCTCATCGCGCGCCCGCGCTGAGCGGCCGGGAAGGTCCGGGTGATGACGGCCATGGTCTGCGGCGTCATCATCGCGGCGCCGAAGCCCTGGGCGACCCGCGCGACGATCAGGGCGCCGACGGTCGTCGTGAGCCCGCACCACAGCGAGGCCAGGGTGAACACCGCGAGCCCGCACAGGTAGACCCGCTTGGGCCCGAACCGGTCCCCCAGCCGCCCGGTGACCAGCAGCGGGACGACGTAGGCGAGCAGGTAGGCGCTGGTCACCCAGACGACGGAGTTGACGTCGGCGTCCAGCGAGGTCAGGAGCGCGGGCGTCGCGACGGTGACGATGGTGGCGTCGACCAGGATCATGAAGAACCCGATCACCAGCGCCCACAGCGCGGGCCACGGGTTCGTCCCGTCGGCGCTGACCACCTGTTCCCTCGACCGCGTCACCACGCCATCATGCGCCGCCCCCGGCACGGTCCGGTCGGGTGGGAGGGTGCCCAGCCGGGCGGTTCCGGGCGATCCGGGCGAAGTCGGACACCGGCAGGGTCTCGGCGCGGGCGGTGGGGTCGACCCCCGCGGCGCGCAGGGCCTGTTCGGCCGCCGCGGCCGAGCCGGCCCAGCCCGACAGTGCTCCCCGCAGCACCTTGCGGCGCTGCGCGAAGGCCGCGTCGACGACCGCGAAGGTCGCCGCCCGGTCGGCGTCGGCGGGCGGGTCGTGCCGGGTGAAGGCCAGCAGCCCGGAGTCGACGCCGGGGACCGGCCAGAACACCGCGCGCGGCACCGGCCCGGCCCGGCGGGCGGCCGCGTACCAGGCGAGCTTGGCGCTGGGGGCGCCGTACTCGCGCGAGCCGGGTCCGGCGGCGAGCCGGTCGGCGACCTCCGCCTGCACCATGACCAGCCCGGTCCGCAGCGACGGCAGCTCGGCGAGCAGATGCAGGATCACCGGCACCGCGACGTTGTAGGGCAGGTTCGCGACGATCGCGGTGGGCGGCGCCGCACCGGGCCCGGCGTCGGCCGCGAGCCGGTCCGCGCCGACCCGCATGGCGTCGGCCCCGGTCACGGTGAGGCGACCGGCCAGCTCGGGGGCACGCTCGGCGACGGTGGCGGGGAGCAGCCCGGCCAGCACCGGGTCGATCTCGACGACGTGCACCCGGGCTGCGACCGGCAGCAGCGCCAGGGTGAGCGAGCCGAGACCGGGGCCGACCTCGAGGACGACGTCGTCGCCGTCGACGCCGGCCGACTTCACGATCCGGCGGACGGTGTTGGCGTCGTGGACGAAGTTCTGGCCGAGCTTCTTGGTGGGGCGCAGACCGAGCCGCTCGGCCAGCACCCGGACGTCGGCCGGGCCCAGCAGGCGGGCGGTGGCGGTGGTCCGGCTCCGGTCGCCGTCGGCGTCGATGCTCCGGCTCCGGCCGCCGTCGGTCCCGTGGTCGCTCACGGCACCATTCTCGCCGGGCACCCCGGGCGGGGTGCGTGCGGGATCAGCTCAGGCCGAGCTTGGAGGAGCAGGACGGCCAGGCGCTGTAGCCGCCGCGGTCGTCCTTGACCTTCTCCGCGACCGCGATCTGCTCCTCGCGGGAGGCCTGGTCCGCGGTCGGGGCGTACTGCCCGCCGCCGTAGGCCTGCCAGGTCTGCTTGTTGAACTGCAGACCGCCCTGGTAGCCGTTGCCGGTGTTGATCGCCCAGTTGCCGCCGGACTCGCACGTGGCCAGCTTGTCCCAGGTCGCGCCGTTCGAGACCGCGGGCGCCGAGGACTTCGCCTTCGCGGCGGCCTTCTCGACGGTCTCCTCGACCTTCTTCTTGGTGCCGACCTTGACCACGCGCGGTATGGCAGGGGTGTCCTGACCGGCGCCGACGCGCTCGCGGGCGATCTCGCGGCCCTGGTCGTAGGTGACCCGCCAGATGATGCTGCGGGCGCCCTCACGGCCCGGGTCGACGACGGTTCGGGTGCCCTCGTCGAGCGACGGGTCCTGCACCTCCTGCTCCGGCGCCGGGAGCTTCTGCGACTCGACGATCTGGGCGTTCACGATGTCCGAGCCGGTGGTCGGGGCGGCGACCGGGGCGAACGACGCGGGCGAGGAGGGCCGGTCGAGGTTCATCGACGCCGTGCCGAGGTCGGTGGCGTTCGCGGCGAGCCCGGCCCGGAGCTCCTGGGCGGGCTGCTCGGCCGGGGCGGTGAGCACCGCGGCGGCGAGGCCGCCGGTCGGGACCGAGAACAGCGCGGCCGCAGCGGCCGTCCGGACCCCGGCCCGGGAGCGGGCACCGGCGGTGCGGTGACGGCCCTCGTAGGTGACGTACCCGGCCTCGTCGCCGGCGAGACCGGCGGGCGCGATGACGGGGAGCGGTCGCGTGAGCTCGTCGTCGGCGAGCGGTGCGGCGTGACGCGAAGACATGACTTCCCGGGGGCTCGGCTGTCCGGGGAGGGGCCATGACCTGCGGGAACGACGACCGGCGCGGTGCCGGGGAGCGGAACCGTCGCTGGGGAGCGGACCGGTCGTCGTCCCGCGGGTCGGGGGAGCGACCCCGTCCCGGCGGGTACGACGAGGGACGTTAGCGGACCGTGACCCGGAGCAGCGTTTCCGACGCGCGCGTGGCGACGAGCGGACTGTGATCGACGGTGAGTGACGACAACCCCGCCACTCGTCACGGCGGACGGCGTCAATCGGTTGTGCGCAGCCGGAAGATCCGTTCGGCGTTGCGGCGGGCCGTTTCGGCGACCAGGGCCTCGGACTCCCCGCGGGTCGCGGCGATCCCCCGCACGGTCCACGGCAGCACATAGGGCTCGTTGGCCCGGCCGCGGTGCGGGTGCGGGGTGAGGAACGGCGCGTCGGTCTCGACGAGGTACTGCCCGGCGGGCACCAGTGCCGCGGCGGCCCGCAGCTCGTGGTTGTTCTTGAAGGTGACGGGCCCGGCGAAGGACAGGACGTACCCGGCGTCGGCGCACTCCCGGGCCATCGCGGCGTCGCCGGAGAAGCAGTGGAAGACCACGGTGTCCGGGGCGCCCTCCTCGCGGAGGATGCGCAGGACGTCGTCGTGGGCGTCCCGGTCGTGGATCATCAGCGGCTTGTCGGTGCGCTTGGCCAGCCCGATGTGCCAGCGGAACGCGTCCTGCTGCGCGGCGGGCGGGCTGTGGTCCCAGTAGTAGTCCAGGCCGGTCTCGCCGATCGACACGACACGGTCGTCGGCGGCCAGCCGCTCGATCTCGGCGAGGTCGGCGGCCGGTACCCGTGCCGTCCGGGTGGGGTGCAGCGCGACGGCCGCCCACACCCGGTCGTCGGCGTGCGCGGCGCGGACGGCGAACCGCGCGCCGTCGAGGTCGTCGGCGATGGTGACCGCGCCGACGACGCCGACCGCCGCCGCCCGGTCCATCGCGGCGACGACGTCGGCGTCGGTCTCGCAGCCGCACGCGTCGAGGTGGGTGTGGCTGTCGATCGTCGGCGCGGCGAGCGGCTCCGGCGGCTCGGGACGCGGCCGGCGGCCGTGTCCGCTCACTTCTGGACCGGGGCCCACTCCGGCCCGGTCTCCCCCAGCTCGGGCGCGAGCTTGGCGATGATCGGCGACGGCTTGGCCAGCGGGCGTCCCACCTCGATCGGCGTCGACCCCCAGTGGGCCTGCTCGGCGGCGTAGTCGCCGGTGAGGACCGGGTAGGCGGGGCCGTCGCCGAGGTCGTCGACGGTCGTCTTCTCCGGCTGCGCGGCCCACACCCCGGTCCCGCCGAGCGCCTCGTGCACCTTCTGCGCCGCGTGCGGCAGGAACGGGGTCAGCAGGGTGTTGGCGTCCTGCACGACCTGCAGCGCGGTGTGCAGGATCGTGTCCCGGCGCTCCGGGTCGTCCTTGCGCTTCCACGGCTCCTGGTCCGACAGGTACCGGTTCGCGGCGGTGACCACGCGCATCGCCTCACCCGCGGCCTGCTTGAACCGGTTCCGCGCGAGCAGTCCGCCGACGGTGTCGAACCCGGCCCGCGAGTACGCGAGCAGCTCGGCGTCGGCCTGCTGCGGCGCCGTCGGCGTGGGGACCGCGCCCACGTTCTTGTGGGCCATCGAGATGGACCGGTTGACCAGGTTGCCCCACTCGTTGGCCAGCTCGAAGTTCACCCGGCGGACGAACTCGTCCCAGGTGAAGTCGACGTCCTGGTTCTCCGGCCCGGCGACGGCGATGTGGTAGCGCAGCGCGTCCGGCCCGAACTCGCGCAGGAAGTCGCCGACGTAGATGACGGTGCCGCGGCTGGTCGAGAACTTCGACCCGCTCATCGTCAGGTACTCCGAGGACACGACCTCGCTGGGCAGGTCGAGCGTCCCGTACGGCCCCGGCTCGCCGCCGCGGTCGCCCGCACCGTTCTGCCCGAGCAGGATCGCCGGCCACATCACCGAGTGGAAGGTGATGTTGTCCTTGCCCATGAAGTAGAAGGCTTCGGCGGCCGGGTCGGTCCACCACTGCTTCCACGCGTCCGGGTCCGGGCCGCGGCGGGCCCACTCCACCGAGGCGGACAGGTAGCCGATGACGGCGTCGAACCAGACGTAGATCTTCTTGAGCGGGTTGTCCGACCAGAGGTCGAGCGGGACGGGCACGCCCCACTCCAGGTCGCGGGTGATGGCGCGCGGCTTGAGGTTCTCCACCAGGTTGGCGGAGAACTTGAGCACGTTGGGGCGCCAGTCGGTGCGGGTCGACAGCCAGCTGCCGAGCGCCTCGGAGAAGGCGGGCAGGTCGAGGAAGAAGTGCTCGGTCTCGACGAACTTCGGCGTCTCCCCGTTGATCCGCGAGCGCGGGTTCCTGAGGTCGGCCGGGTCGAGCTGGTTGCCGCAGTTGTCGCACTGGTCGCCGCGGGCGCCGTCGTAGCCGCAGATCGGGCAGGTGCCCTCGATGTAGCGGTCGGGCAGGGTGCGGCCGGTGGACGGGCTGATCGCGCCCAGCTGCGTCTTCGGGACGACGTAGCCGTTCTTGTACAGCGCGGTGAACATGTCCTGCACGACGCGGTAGTGGTTCGACGTCGTGGTCCGGGTGAACAGGTCGTAGCTGAGCCCGAGACCCTGCAGGTCGTCGGTGATCACGCCGTTGTACTTGTCGGCGAGCTGGCGCGGGGTCAGCCCCTCGGCGTCGGCCTGGACCTGGATCGGGGTGCCGTGCTCGTCGGTGCCGGACACCATCAGCACCCGGTCCCCCGCCATCCGCCGGTACCGGGCGAACACGTCGGAGGGCACACCGAAGCCGGACACGTGGCCGATGTGCCGGGGGCCGTTGGCGTAGGGCCACGCCACGGCGGTCAGCACGGCTTTACTCATGCCCTCCAGCGTATTCACCGTCGCCATCCCGTTCTGCGGCGGCACATCACCAAAGATGGGGATAGCTCGCGGAGACGGGTGTCGTTCCCCCTGCTGGTGACATAGTGGCGCCCATGGACCGGGGTGAACGGGACCGCGAGGCACTCCTCGACGCGGCCCTGCAGCAGTGGGTGGACGGCGGGTGGCCCGCCATCGACCCCTCCTCGGCCGCGGAACGGGCCGGGCTGCCCGCCTCCGCCGCGGCGGAGTTCGCCTCGGGCGTGGAGCTCGGGTGCGCGGTGTTCGACCACGTCGTCGACGAGCGCGCCGCCGCCACGATGGCCGCGGTGCAGTCGGCGGCCCCGAACCCGGCCGCCCAGATCAGGGCCGCCCTCACCGCGTGGTTCGACGACGTCGACCGCGACCCGCGCCGGGTCGTGGCGCTGGTCGACGCGGTCGGCTGTCCTGCGCTGCTCGCGCGCCGCCGCAGCGCCAACCGCGGCTTCGCCGAGCTGATGGTCAGCGGCGCCGCCGACACCCGGATCGAGCCCGACGACCTGCGCGTCGCCGGGCACTTCTGCCTCGGCGGGATGGGCGAGATCGTGCTGGCCTGGCTGGACCCGGAGAGCCCCGTGACCCGCGAGCAGGCCCTGCGCCACGGGGTCCGGCTCTACGAGTCCTGCCTGTTCACCCGCTGAACGGCCTCACCCCAGCGCCCGGTCCAGGTTGATCGCGGAGCTGATCAGCGACAGGTGCGTGAACGCCTGCGGGAAGTTCCCCAGCTGCTCCCCGGTCAGGCCGATCTCCTCGGCGTAGAGGCCCAGGTGGTTGCCGTAGGAGAACATCTTCTCCAGCGCGATCCGGGCCTGTTCCAGGCGGCCGGCCCTGGTCATCGCCTCGACGTTCCAGAACGAGCACATCGAGAACGTGCCCTCCTCGCCGTCGAGACCGTCCGGCGAGTCCTCGACGTCGTAGCGGAACACCAGGGTGTCGACGACGAGGTCGTCGTTGATCGCGTCCAGGGTCGCCAGGAACCGCGGCTCGGTGGGCGCGCAGAACTTCACCATCGGCATCAGCAGCACCGAGGCGTCCAGCGTGGTCGCGCCGTAGCGCTGCACGAACGACCCGCGCGGCGGCACGTCGGGGTCCCAGCCGCGGTCCATGATCTGGTGGTAGATCTCGTCGCGGGTGGTGGTCCAGGCCCCGACGTCGCCGGGCAGGCCGCGCCGGCGCGCCATCCGGATCATCCGCTCGACCGCGACCCAGCACATGAGCCGGGAGAACACGTGGTCCTGGCGGCCCGCACGGGTCTCCCAGATGCCCTCGTCCGGGGAGTCCCAGTGCTCGCGCAGCCAGTCGAGGATCGTGCAGAGGTTCGTCCAGTCCTCGTGGCCGACGCCGTCGCCGTACTTGTCGTACAGGTAGACCGAGTCGATGATCTCGCCGTAGATGTCGAGCTGCAGCTGGTCCGCGGCGCCGTTGCCGGCCAGCACCGGGCGCGAGCCGCGGTAGCCGTCGAGGTGGTCGAGCTCGACCTCGTCGGGGGTCTCGTCGCCGTCGATCGTGTACATCACGCGCAGCGGACCCTGGTCCCCGTCGCGGGTGCTCCCGAACCGGCCCGACAGCCAGCCGATGAACGCGCCCGCCTCCTCGGTGAACCCGAGCCGCAGCAGCGCGTAGAGGGTGAACGCGGCGTCGCGCATCCAGACGTAGCGGTAGTCCCAGTTCCGCTCGCCGCCCAGCTGCTCGGGCAGCCCCATCGTCGGCGACGCGATCACCGCGCCGGTCGGCTCGTGGGTGAGCAGTTTGAGGGTGAGCGCGGAGCGGTGGACGCGCTCGCGCCACCGCCCCGTGTACGACGAGTGCGCCAGCCAGTCCTTCCAGAACGAGACGGTCCCGGTGAACAGGGCCTCCGCGGCGTCGTCGCAGGGGGTGGGCTCCCCGGTCGCGTCCACCTCCAGCACGAACACCTCGGTGCGGCCCTCGGCGGTGCGGAACTCCGCGCCCGCGGCGTGGTCGGTGATCTCCAGCTCCACCGACGACGTCAGGTCCAGGGTGACGCCGCTGCCGGTGAACCGGATGCCGGCGCCCGCGCTCTCGACCTTCGGGGTCTCCCGGGCGTAGTCGGGTCGCGGGACCACCTCGACGGTCATCGGCACCGACCCGCGGACCCCGGTCACCCGGCGGACGAGCCGCTGGCGGTGGTCGGGGTCGTGCGGGCGCAGCACCACCATGAGGTCCTGCACCTCGACGATGCCGTCGGCGGTGAGGAAGCGGGTGATGAGGATGTTGGAGTCGGGGTAGTAGAACTGCTGCTGGCTGGCGAGCTGGGTCTCGTCGACGCACGGCGCGAGCCTCCAGTGGCCGCCGCGGTCGGCGTCGAGCAGCGAGGCGAAGACGCTGGGCGCGTCGAACCGGCCCGGGCAGAACCAGTCGACGGTGCCGTCGGTGCCGACGAGCGCCGCGGAGCGCAGGTCGCCGATGATCCCGTGCTCGGCGATCGGGAGGTAGCGCTCGCTGCGCGAGGGGCTCACTCCGGCACCCGCCAGCCGCGCGGGCCGGGCAGGTCGAGCGCGTCCTGCGGGCCCCAGGACCCGTCGGGGTAGGTCTGCGTCCGCGGCGGATCGGCGAGGACCGGGTCGCACAGCTCCCAGAGCCGCTCGACCTCCTCGGTGGTGGTGAACAGTGTGCGGTCCCCCTTCATGACGTCCAGGAGCAGCCGCTCGTAGGCCTCCAGCGCGTCGTCGGGGTCACCGACGCTGTCGAGGTCCAGCCGCATCCGGCCGCGGCCGACCTTCAGCTCCGGGCCGGGGACCTTCGCCCGGACGTCGAGCTCGGCCGACACCTGGTCGGCCAGCTCGATCACGAGCTCGGTGGGCGGCCCGTCCTGGGCGTCGCCCGTGAACGACCCGCCCGGGAACATGGTCAGCGCCGGCTCGTCGAAGCCGATCGTCACGGTGCGCCGGGTCGCGCCCATCGCCTTGCCGGTGCGCAGGAAGAACGGGACGCCGAACCAGCGCCAGTTGTCGACGTAGGTCTCCAGCGCGACGAACGTCTCGGACTCCGAGTCGTCGGCGACGCCCTCCTCGTCGCGGTAGGAGGCGTACTGGCCGAACACCACCCGCGACGGGTCGAGCGGCCGGATCGATCCGAACACCTTCGCCTTCTCCGCGTGCAGCGCGTCCGGCGCGATCTCGTGCGGCGGCTCCAGCGCGACGAACCCGAGGATCTGGAACAGGTGCGTGGAGATCATGTCGCGGAACGTGCCGGTGGACTCCATGAACGACGCCCGGCCCTCGATCCCGATCTCCTCGGGGACGTCGATCTGCACGTAGCGGATGTTCTGGCGGTTCCACACCGGCTCGAACAGACCGTTGGCGAAGCGCAGCGCGAGGATGTTCTGCACCGACTCCTTGCCGAGGAAGTGGTCGATGCGGAAGATGTCGGCCTCGTCGTAGACGTCCTTCAGGCCCGCGTTCAGCTCCTTCGCGGACTCCAGGTCGGTGCCGAACGGCTTCTCCAGCACCAGCCGGGAGCGCTCGGCGATGCCGGTCTCCCCCAGCATCGCGACCATCGGGGTCATCGCGGTCGGCGGCACGGAGAGGTAGACGAGCCGGCGCACGTCGTCGGAGCCGAGGTCCTTCTCCGCGCGCCGCACCGCGTCGGCGAGGTCGGCGCCGTCGTCGGCGTCGGAGACGACGAAGCTCAGCCGCGGCGCGAAGCCGTCCCAGCCGGTGTCGTCGGACAGGGCGCCGCGGATGCGGTCGCGGAACTCGTCGTCGGAGCCGGGCGAGTGCCGGCCGGACCCGATGACCCGGAAGTCCTCGGGGAGCAGCCCCTCGTTCTGCAGGTGGAGCAGACCCGGGAAGAGCTTGCGCTTCGCCAGGTCGCCGGTGGCGCCGAACAGCACGATCACGTGCGGGGGCAGGTCCGAAGGCATGGTCCCCGGCTACCCCCGGGCGGGCCCGGTCATTCGGCGGCGCCGGTCACGAGCGTGTTTCCGACGGCCGGTGTGCGCGGCGTACCGTTGCAGGGGTGAACGTCGACGTGACGCCGCTGCCCGGGATCGGGGTGCGGAAGGAGATCGAGCTGCGCAGCGGCCGCCGGGTCGGGGTCATCGCGCACCGCGACGGGAAGATCGACCTGATCCTCTCCCGTGCCGACGACCCGGACGCCTGCGTCGCGGAGCTGCCGCTGACCACCGAGGAGGCGGGCGCCCTGGCGAACCTGCTCGGCGCCCCGCAGCTGGTCAACCAGCTGACGGACGAGCACGCGGACCTCCCGGGCATCACCACCCGCAAGATGCCGATCAAGCTCAACAGCCCGTTCGACGGCCGCCCGCTCGGCGACACCGCGCTGCGCACCCGCACCCAGGTGTCGGTGGTCGCGATCATGCGCGCGGGCCAGGTGATCCCGTCGCCGACGCCGGACCACGTGCTGGCGGCCGGGGACATCGTGATCGCCGTCGGGACGGCCGAGAAGCTGGAGCAGGCCGCCGACATCCTCGCGCGCGGCTGAGGCCGCCCCGGTAGTCGTGGACCACACCGCACTCGAACTGCTCGAACTCGGCGCCGTTTTCTTCGGGCTCGGCCTGCTCGGCAGGCTCGCCCAGCGGATCGGCCTGTCCCCCATCCCGCTCTACCTGCTCGGCGGCCTCGCGTTCGGGGCGGGCGGCGTCATCCCGCTGGGCGACATCGGCGACTTCACCTCGCTGGCCGGCGAGGTCGGCGTCGTCCTGCTGCTCCTGCTGCTCGGGCTCGAGTACTCCGCGGTCGAGCTGGTCACGGGGCTGCGCCGGTCCTGGACGGCCGGGATCGTGGACATCGTGCTCAACGCCGCGCCCGGCGTCGCCGTCGCGCTGGTCCTGGGCTGGGGCGCGGTCGGGGCGATGGTGCTGGGCGGGGTCACCTACATCTCCTCCTCCGGGATCGTCGCGAAGGTGCTGTCGGACCTGGGCCGGCTCGGCAACCGGGAGACGCCGGTGGTGCTGTCGGTGCTGGTCTTCGAGGACCTGGTGATGGCGCTCTACCTGCCGATCCTCACGGCGCTGCTGCTCGGCGTGACGCTGTGGGGCGGGATCAGTGCGGTCGCGGTGTCGCTCGCGGTGATCTCGGTGGTGCTGGTCGTGGCCCTGCGCTACGGCCGCTACGTCTCGGCCGTCGTCGACTCCGACGACCGCGAGGTGTTCCTGCTCAAGGTGCTCGGCGCCGCGCTGCTGGTCGCCGGGTTCGCCCAGGCCATGCAGGTGTCCGCCGCGGTGGGCGCGTTCCTGCTGGGCATCGCGATCTCCGGCTCGACCGCGGAGAACGCGACGAAGCTGCTGGAGCCGCTGCGGGACCTGTTCGCCGCGGTGTTCTTCGTGGTGTTCGGGCTGTCGACCGACCCGCGGGCCATCCCGCCGGTGCTCGGCTGGGCGCTCGTGCTCGCCGTGTCGACGGCCGCGACCAAGTACGCGACGGGCTGGTGGGCGGCGAAGCGCGCACGGATCGGGCGGATGGGCCGGGCCCGCGCCGGGGCCGCGCTGATCGCCCGCGGGGAGTTCTCGATCGTCATCGCCGGGCTGGCCGTCGGCTACGCCGCCGTGCCCGCCGAGCTGTCCGCGCTGGCCACGGCGTACGTGCTGATCATGGCGGTGCTCGGCCCGATCGCCGCCCGCTACGTCGAGCCCGTCATGCGGGCGATCCCGACGCGCACCCCTGCGACGGCCTGACCGCTCGCTCGCCCCGCCCTGCCCGCCGTCGCACCGCACCGGGGGCCGTCGCACCCGCAGCGACGGGTGCGGCGACAGCGCGCGGGCTGCGGTGTCAGTCCCGGGCGGCGAGGGTCGCGTTGTAGAGGTCCCGCTTCGGCACGCCCGCGGCCTCGGCGACGGCGGCGACGGCGTCCTTGAGACGCTCGCCGTCGTCGGTGCGTTCCCGGACGGCGTCGACCAGCGACTCGACCGGCGGTGCCTCCCGGGCCTCGGCGCCGGCCAGCACCACGGTCACCTCCCCGAGCACGTCGCCGGAGGTGGCCCAGGAGTGCAGCTCGGCCAGGGTGCCGCGCACGACCTGCTCGTGGGTCTTGGTCAGCTCCCGGCACACCGCGGCACGCCGGGTCTCCCCCAGTACCGCGACGGCGTCGGCGAGGGTGTCCGCGGTCCGCCGCGGCGACTCGAAGAACACCACGGCGCGGCGCTCGTCGCGCAGGGTCTCCAGCCACCGGCGGCGCTCGCCGGAGCGGCGCGGCGGGAAGCCGTCGAAGCAGAACCGCTCGCACGGCAGCCCGGACAGGACCAGTGCCGTGGTCACCGCGGACGGGCCGGGCGCGCAGGTGACCGGGAGGTCCTCCGCGGCGGCCGCGGCGACGAGCCGGTAGCCCGGGTCGGAGACGGCGGGCATGCCGGCGTCGGACACGACCAGCACGGTCGCGCCGTCGCGGACCGCGGACAGCAGGCCGGGCAGCCGCTCGGCCTCGACGGCGTCGTAGTGGCTGACGATGCGGCCGGTGTAGGTGACCGGCAGCGCCGCGGCGAGGGTCCGGAACCGGCGGGTGTCCTCGGCGGCGATGACGTCGGCGGTGGCGATCAGCTCCCGCAGCCGCGGCGACGCGTCCCGCGGGTCGCCCAGCGGGGTCGCGGCCAGGACCAGGCGACCGGTCGTCGTCGCCGTGTCGGGCGTGGAGTCGGGGGCGGGAGTCACGTCGGCCAGCCTACGATCGGACGCGATGGCCACCACGAGCGCCGATGCCGGGAGCCGGGTCGCCGGAGCGGCACCCGAACCCGGTCTGACCCCGCGGGGCACCCCGCCACCGCTGCGCCGCGCCGATCCCGGCCCGGCCGCGCGGCTCGGCGCGCCGCCACCCTCGGACCGGCTGACGGGCTGGCTGGTCACCGCGGGCGTGGTGCTGGTCGCGGCGCTGCTGCGGTTCTACGACCTGGGCGAGCCCACCGACCGCGGCACCCCCGTGTTCGACGAGAAGCACTACGTCCCGCAGGCCTGGGACATGGTCCGCAACGGCGGGGTGGAGAGCAACCCCGGTTACGAGAAGATCGTCCACCCGCCGCTGGCGAAACAGCTGATCGCGCTGGGCCAGATGGTCTTCGGCTACGACGGCGTCGGCTGGCGGGTCTCGGCCGCGCTGGCCGGGGTGCTCACCGTGCTGCTCGTCGTCCGGGCCGGACGGCGCCTGACCCGCTCCACGGCGCTGGGCGGGCTCGCCGGGCTGCTGCTGTGCGCCGACGGGCTGTCGCACGTGCAGTCGCGGATGGGGATGCTCGACGTCTTCTCCGCGCTGTTCGTGGTGGCCGCGTTCGCCGCGCTGCTCGCCGACCGCGACGACGTCCGCGCCCGGATGGCGCGCGTCGTCGCCGAGGGGCGGGTCGGCGACACCGTGTGGGGCCCGCGCTGGGGTGTGCGCTGGTGGCGGCTGACCGCGGGCGTCTCGCTCGGACTGGCGTGTGCGGTGAAGTGGAACGGCGTCTACTACATCGCCGCGTTCGGGCTGTTGTGCGTGCTGTGGGACGTCTCGGTGCGCCGCCGCGCCGGGGTCGCCCGGCCGTGGGTGGGGACGATGGTGCGCGACGTCGCCCCCGCGCTGTGGGCGCTCGTCCTGATCCCGGTGCTGACCTACGTCGGGTCCTGGTGGGCGTGGTTCGGCAGCGAGACCGGCATCGACCGCCACGAGGTGGGCCGGGAGATCGGCACCGGCGGGGCGTTCGCCTGGGTGCCCGACGCGCTGCGGTCGCTCTGGTACTACCACGGCCAGGTCCTCGCCTTCCACGAGAACCTGACGACCCAGTCCGCCGGGGCGCACCCGTGGGAGTCCAAGCCCTGGACCTGGCCGATGGGGCTGCGGCCGATGCTCTACCGCTACGCCGACGACGCGACCGGCTGCGGGGAGACCGACTGCGTCTCCGCGGTGATGCTGATCGGCACCCCGGCGCTGTGGTGGCCGGCGATCCCGGTGCTGCTCTGGGGGCTGTGGCGGGCGGTGACCCGGGTCGACTGGCGGTGGACGGCGGTGCTCGTCGGCTACGCGGCCGGGTTCGTCCCGTGGTTCTTCAACATCGACCGGCAGATGTACTTCTTCTACATGATGCCGGTGGTGCCCTTCCTGGTCCTGGGCGTCGTGCTGGCGATGGGGCAGATGCTGGGCCACTCGCGGATGAGCGCGCGCCGTCGCCGCAACGGGCTGCTCGTCGTCGCGACGTGGGTGGCGCTGATCGGGGTCAACTTCGTGTGGCTGTGGCCGATCCTGGTCGGCGACCCGATCACCGCGGCGCACTGGCAGGCCGAGCTGTGGCTGCCGTCCTGGCGCTGATCTGCTCCGTCCGGGTGACGCCCGGAACTCCGGCGGGCGGTGCGACGACCAACCCGGCGTGAGCCCCGTTCTCCGCCGCCTCGCGGTCGCCCTCCCCGCCGTGCTCCTCGCCCTCGTCGCCGGGGCCGCACCGGCCTGGGCGCACACCGAGCTCGAGTCCAGCAGCCCCGCCGCGAACGCGCAGGTCGGCGCCGCGCCGACATCGGTGTCGCTGACGTTCTCCGAGGACATCGCGGCCGCCGACGCCACCGTCTCGGTGGCCGGCCCCGGCGGCACCGACTACGCGGCGGGCCCCGCCACCGGCGACGGCGACACCCTCACCGTGCCGCTGCGCCCGCTCGGTGCGGCCGGCGCCTACACGGTCACCTACCGGGTGGTCTCCGACG
This sequence comes from Pseudonocardia sp. 2-7, assembly GCF_056341085.1. Lineage (NCBI taxonomy): Bacteria > Bacillati > Actinomycetota > Actinomycetes > Pseudonocardiales > Pseudonocardiaceae > Pseudonocardia > Pseudonocardia sp. 2-7. Next base: position 759,863 of record NZ_CP094507.1, on the reverse strand, counting down.
ACGGCCACCCCGTCTCGGGCACGGTGCCGTTCACCCTGACCTCCCCCGGGCCGGGTGCGGCCGCCACCACCCCGGCGCCCGCCTCCGGGGCCCCGACGGCCGCCGCACCGGAGACCGCGCCCCGGACCGTCCCCACCGCGGCCGACGACGGCGGCGCCCCGGTCTGGCCGTGGGTGGTGCTCGCCGTCGTCGTGATCGGGGCCGGGGCCGTGTTCGCGCTGCGCCGGTCGCGGGCCTGACCATCGACGGGACCTTCCCCGGCGGCGGCGTCCTGGGCGACCCGGTCCGCGAGCCCGCGCCCGCGGTCGCCGGGTGGGTCGCGGTGCTGGTGGGGGCCGCGGTCGTCGTCGCCGGGGTCACCGGTGGCATCGGGCCGGACGGCGTCGCGCTCGACCTGGCCCAGACCGTCGCACGGCCCGCGGCGGACCTGGCCGCGGTGGTCGCGGCGGGTGCGGCGCTGGTCGCGCTGCTCGCCCCCGACCGGGTTCCCGGCGCCGACCGGGTCCTGACGACCGTCGCGCCGCTCTGGCTCGGGGTGCTGCTGGTCGAGACGTTCGTCCGGGGCGCGGTCGTGTCCGGGCGCGGGCTCGCCGACGTGCGCGGCCCGGACCTGCTGCAGTTCCTGGCCGGTCCGCGTGCCGGGACCGGCCAGGTGGTGGCGCTGGCCGCGGTGCTCGCGCTGGTCGGCGTCGCCGGGTCGCGGCCTGCCCGGCCGGGCGCCGGTCCGGGGCCCGCGGTGCTGGCTCTGGTGGTGGTCGTCGTCGCGGCGGCGGCGCCCGCGGCGACCGGACACACCGCGGCGTCGACGGTCGCGGCGTACGCGGTGCCGGCGGTCGTCGCCCACGTCGCGGCGGCGCTGCTGTGGGTGGGCGGGCTCGGCGCGCTGCTGGTCACCGCCCGCGACGCCGACGTGCGCACCGTCGCGGTGCCCCGGTTCTCCCGGCTCGCGCTCGCCGCCGTCATCGTGCTGGGGGTGACCGGGCTGCTCGCCGCCACCGCGCGGCTGTCCTCCCCCACCGACCTGGTCACGACGGCCTACGGCGCGGTCCTCCTCACCAAGGTCGTGCTGCTGGCCTGCGCCGCCGCGCTGGGCGGCGTGACGCGGGCCCGGCTGCGCGCCGGGCGGCTGCCGGTGCTGGTGTGGGCGGCGGTGGAGGTGCTGGTGCTGGTCGCGGCGACCGGGGTCGCCGCGACCCTGACCCACACCGCCTGACGGTCAGCGGGTCGTCGCGGCGGCGAGCTGCGGTTCCAGCCGGTCGATCGCGTGGAGCAGCGCGTCCGGGCCGCCGTAGGACAGCGCGCCGCCCAGGGGGTCGGAGAACGTCGTGTAGAGCGTGCGGCCCTCGCGGACGACGCCGAGGCGGGCGAACGGCACCGACGCCGTCATCTGCTGCTCGGTCGCGCCGTTGACGAACAGCACGTCGCGGTCGAGCAGGTCCAGCCGTTCCTCGCTCACGTCGCCGGAGTGCTCCTGCGTCGCGAACCCGAGCGCGTCGAACAGCGCGCGCCGCGGGTCGCCCGCGGGGATCAGGTAGTGCCCGCCGTTCTCCGGACCGAAGTCCTCGACGAGCACCTTCCCGGCGAACGACGGGTGGGCGGCGCGGACCGCGGCGATCCGGTCCCGGACCTGGGCGGCGCGCTGCTCGGCGAGGTCCTCCCGGCCGATGGCCCTCCCCGTGGTGAGCAGCTGCACGTCCCACGGGGTCTTCTCCGGCGGGTACGCCGCCGACTGCACGACGGTCGGCGCGATCGCGGACAACGTGCGGTACATGTCCTCGTCGATGTCCTCGTAGATCGCGATGATCACGTCCGGCCTGCTCGCGGCGACGGCCTCCAGGTCGATGCCGTCCTCGCCGGACTGCGGGACCTCGGCGCCCTTCGTCACGGCCCGTACCCACGGGAAGGTCCAGGCCGTGAGGGTGACGTCAACCGCAGGCCGGGAGTCCGAGCCCGCCACGGGACCCCGGATCCAGGTACACCTCCGAGAGGTAGCCGGAGCGCCCGTCGGGCCAGCTCACGCGGTACCAGAGCGCGGACTCGACCCGGTGCGGGTTGTGCGCGGCGGGCGAGTCGCGGTTGTAGTTCCACATCCGCTCGCCGACGACCGTGCAGGTCGCGGGCAGCAGCGCCCCGCTGACGACGTCGGTGCCGTCCTCCTTGCAGCCCCGGGAGCCGCAGAACGCGATCGCCCGTGACGACAGGTAGGCGGGCCCGGAGTCCTCGACGAGGTCCTCCGCGCCGAGCGCGACCTTGTTCTGCACCGTGACGACGGCCGGCCCCGCCGACGCCGCGGCCGGCGCTCCGAGGGCCCGGGCGGCGAGCCAGCCGGCACCGCCCGCGACCAGGGCCGTGGCCAGGACGGCGACGACCACCGCCCGCGCCGTACGCCCCCTCGGGGCCCCGGCGCTCGCCGGTTCCGTCCCCCCGGCGGCCGCGCTCGTCGGTTCCGTCCCGCCTGTTCGCGGGGTCTCCGTCGCGTCCCGGGCCGCGGGCGCTCCCATCGCCGGTGCCGCGACGTCCGCGGAGACGGTCGCCGAGAGCGTCGCCGGAGCCGTGGTGGGCGACGAGGGGGCTGCGGGGGCCGCGGCCAGCGCCGCGTGCCGACGCGCCCACTCCCGCACCTCCGGCGCGGGAACGCCCACGGCGGCGAGCACCGTCGTCACCAGGTCGGCGCGGGGCAGGCGGGGTCCGGTGCGGGCGTTCCCGATCGCGCTCTTGCTCCAGTTCGAGCGTTCGGCGGCCTCACGGACGGACACGCCGCGCGCGTCGAGCACGGCGGCGAAGTCGCGGCAGAACAGTTCCGGGGAGTCGAGGGGACGACCGTCGGGGGATTCGGTCACCCGGACGAGTATGCGGTTCGCGATCACGCGGATCCAGGCGGGACGGCCGCCGTTCCACGAAGATCGTCACGATTGACGAGAGGATCTCTCGATATCCCGGTGCATCCGCAGCGACCGGGACCCCGCAACGACGAACGGCCGGACCCGTCGGGTCCGGCCGTGTGATGGTGGAGCTGAGGGGAATCGAACCCCTGACCTTCTCGATGCGAACGAGACGCGCTACCAACTGCGCTACAGCCCCAGGTGTCTCAGGCCCGCCCTCGCGGGCTGACCTGAAGAACCCTAACAGACCCCTATTCGCCCACCGCACGCCGGTGGGGGGTGCCCGTGTCGAACTCGTCGGGCTCCTCCTCGGCGTCCACGTCGACCAGCGACGTCCCGGCCGGGACCGGCGGCGGCGGGGCCGCGGCGAGACGCGGGAGCGACGACTCGTGCTCGGTCCCGACGGGCCCCTCGACGGTGCGTCCGCGGGCCGGGAGCACACCCAGCGGCTCGCCGGTGCCGCGGACCCGGGTGGGCTCGCCGTCGTCGGCGGTCCAGTCGTCGTCCTCGTCGGTGCCCGTGGTGACGGTGGCGGCGGTCGCGCGGATCTCGTCGTCGGCCCGCTCCTCGGCGGAGGCGTCGCGGCCGCGGTGGGCCCACTCGTCGAGCTCGGGGTCGTCGGCGGCCGGGGACTGCCGGGTGCCGGCCAGGCGTGCGGCGCGGCGGGCCCGGATGCCCTCCTCGATGCGGACCTGGCGGCGCAGATAGGTCAGGTAGCCGACCAGGCCGGCGCCGACGACACCGGTGACCCACCAGAACACCGTCGAGACCAGCAGCGCGGCCGCGCCGGCGGCGAGCAGCAGGACCAGCAGACCGAGCACGACGCGCTGGCGGAACGCGTACTTGGCGTGCGCGGCCGCGGCGGCGGCCTCGGGGTCGAAGCCCCCGCGGCCGGGGCGGTAGCGGGCCGGCGGGCGGGACCAGCCCTCCTCGTCGACCTCGTCGACCTCGTCGACCTCGTCGAGGCGCTCGGCGTCGGTCCCGTGCTCGTCGTCGGCGTCGACGGGCCCGGCGGGCTCGTGGTCGTCGTCGGGCCGGGGGTCGCGCTCCCGGTCCGCCCGGACCCGCTCGTCGGGATCGGCGTCGTCGTCGTGGCCGACGAGGTGGTCGTCGTGGTCGACGTCTCCGGGGCCGCGGACCCGGCCCTCGTCGTCGATCTCGGTGTCCTCGACGTCGTCGTAGGCGTACTGGTCGGCCTCGTCGGAGCGCTCACGGGGAGCGGGGACGTCGTCCCGCGCCTCCGCCAGCTCGCCGACCGTGGTCGGACCGGATCGCTGTGTCACAAGAACCTCCGGGTGTCGATGCCGCGCGGGACGTTCCAGCACCCGCCCGGACAGCAGCGCCGGGCTGAGCCGGGCCACTTCCTGCTGGCGCCGGGCGACGGTCGGAACGAGGATCAGCAGCCAGAGCACGACCAGACCCACGAAGATCAGAGAGCTGGGCACGGCTGCCTCCTCCCCCGACCGGCGCAGTCCACCCGGTGGAACGGCCCCGATCCGCGCCACCACCGATCACCGTAATCGGGCGGACCTCCGCACCCGGGTCGCGACGCGCCGTGGTCCCTCGGACGGAGGGTGCGAAACCAGGGACGTGCGGTACACGTGTGACTCCGGTGAGTGATCAGGCGAGGTATGGGCGCTGCGCAGGGTCAGGCCCGCGAGGCGCGTCCGTCCCGCACCAGCCGGGCCGCGAAACCACCCGGCGGGACCTCCTCGGCGGTCACCGCGTAGGCGTAGTGGTCGCGCCAGGCGCCGTCGACGTCGAGGTAGCGCTGCAGCAGTCCCTCGCGGCGCAGCCCGAGCCGGGCGAGCACCGCGATGCTGGCCACGTTCTCCGGGCGGACCGTGGCCTCGACGCGGTGCAGCCGCACCGGGCCGAAACAGTGGTCGAGGACGAGAGCGACGGCCGCGGTGGTGATCCCGCGCCCGCCCAGGGTCGAGTCGAGCCAGTAGCCGACGTAGCCCGACAGCAGCGGCTCCCGCACGACGTTGCCGACCATGACGTGGCCGGCCATCGCGCCGTCGACGGTGATCGCGAACGGCAGCGACAGCCCGCGCCGGGCGGCCCCGCGCAGCAGCCACCAGCGGCCGGGCCACTCCACCCCGGAGTTGCGGCGGGACCACCCGCCGTAGGTCGTCGGCTCCCAGGGACGCAGGAACTGCTCGTCGCGCACCCGGATCCGGGCCCAGTCACCGCCGTCGCGCAGCCGCACCGGGCGCAGCCCCACCTCGTGCCCGCGCACCCGCAGCGGTCCGAGGACGGCGGGCCAGCCGGGGTGACCGCCGGGCGGTTCGGGGACGGCGGACGGCGGCACGCGGCTCAGTTCCGCCCGCGGGGAACCAGCTCGACGTGCTCACCGACGGTCATCTCGGTCACGTCCTCGTCGATGACCGCCAGCGCGTTGACCTCGGACAGCACCGCCAGCAGGTGGGTGCCCGACACACCGAGCGGCTGGGCGAGCAGCTCGCCGCCGTCGTCGGAGCGCAGCAGCCGCGCCGGGATGTAGGACCGGCGCCCGGCCGGGGAGACGATCGGGGAGGTCAGCCGGGCGGTCCAGGTGCGCCGCATCGGCTCCTGGCCCAGCGCCAGCCGGATCAGCGGCCGGACGAACATCTCGAACAGCACCAGCGCGGTCGCCGGGTGCGACGGGAACAGGAACACCGGCACGGCGTCCGGGCCGAGCCGGCCGTAGCCCTGCGCGGAACCGGGGTGCATCGCGACGCGGGTGTCGTCGATGCCACCGAGGTCGGCCAGCCCGCTCTTGGCCTCGGCCGCGGTCGTCCCACCGCCCGCGCCGCAGACCACGACGATCTCCGACGCCGGCAGCAGGTCCTCCACGGCGCCACGGATCTCCGCGGCGCTGCCGCCGACGGTACGGGGCCGGTTGGTCTCCGCGCCCGCCTCGCGGGCGGCGGCGACCACGGCGTGCGAGCAGACGTCGGCGACCTGCCCGGACGACGCCGAGCGGCTCACCTCCACCAGCTCGTCGCCGACCGAGACGACCGAGACCCGCGGCCGCGGGTGCACCAGCAGCTTGTCCCGGCCCGCCGCGGCGAGCATCGCGACCTGGGCCGAGCCGACGACGTCGCCCTCGCGGACGGCGACGTCACCGGACTGGACGTCCTCCCCCACCCGGCGCACGAAGCCGGCCGACGGCACGCCGCGGCGGATCGTGAGGCGCGCGGTGCCGCCGTCGGTCCACCCCAGCGGCGCGACGGCGTCGGCGAGGGTCGGCAGCGGCGCCCCCGCCGCGACGCGGACGGCCTGGCCGGGCTGCAGCCGCAGCGGCTGACGCGACCCGGCGGCGATCTCGCCCACCACCGGGACGGTGACCGGGGAGGCGTCGGTCGCCCCGGCCACGTCGACGCTGCGCACCGCGTAGCCGTCGATCGCGGCCTGGTCGAAGACCGGCAGCGGACGCGCCGCGACGACCTCCTCGGCGCTGCGCAGCCCCTGCGCGTCGGTGATCGCGACGCGCACGGGGGCCGGGCGCACCGCCACGTCCAGGATGCGGGACAGGTGATCGGTGACCGTGCGCACTCTCAGTCCTTCAGTCGCTCGTTCAGCCAGGTCCGCAGGTCCTCGCCGTACTCCGGGTGCTGCAGCATGAAGTCGACGTAGGCCCGCGCGTACCCGGCGGGGTTGCCCAGGTCGTGGCGCCCGCCGCGGTGCACGACGACGTGTACCGGGTGCCCCTCGGAGATCAGCAGCGCGACGGCGTCGGTCAGCTGCAGCTCACCGCCCGCCCCGGGGGTGATCCGGTCCAGCGCGTCGAAGATCGCACGGTCGAGCAGGTAGCGACCGGCCGCGGCGAAGGTCGAGGGGGCCTCGTCCGGGGCGGGCTTCTCGACCATCCCGTGGACCTGCTTGACGTCGTCGTCCCCGGTGTCGGAGACCTCGAAGACGCCGTAGGCCGAGATCTGCTCGCGCGGTACGTCGAAGGCGCAGAGGACGCTGCCGCCGTGCTCCTCGCGGACCTGCGCCATGCGGGCGAGGACCCCGGTCGGGAGGACCAGGTCGTCGGGCAGCAGGACGGCGACGGCCTGCTCGTCGTCGGCCAGTGCCGGGCCGGCCTGGGCGACGGCGTGGCCGAGGCCCTTGGGCTCGTACTGGTACACCGAGTCGACCTCGAGCAGGCCGGGGGCGCGGCGGACCTTGTCCGCCAGCTCGCCCTTGCCGCGGCCCTCCAGGGTCTTCACCAGCTCGTCGTCGGTGCGGAAGTAGGCCGCGACCGAGTCCTTGCCCGGGGAGGTCACGATCAGCAGCCGCTGTGCGCCGGCCTCCGCGGCCTCCGCGGCGACCAGCTCGATCCCGGGCGTGTCGACGACGGGGAGCAGCTCCTTCGGCACGGCCTTGGTCGTCGGCAGGAACCGGGTGCCCAGACCCGCCGCCGGGACGACGGCGGTGCGGAAGGCCCCGGTGCCGCTGGACGTCTGCACGCTCATGGTCGGCGAGCCTAGCCACAGCTCTAGCCTGGAGCCGTGACGGCTCGCGCGGAGGACAGGGGTGGATCGTCGCCTGATCAGGGTGGACGAGCCGCTGACGCCAAGCGGTCGCTGCGGCGCACGCTGCTGGCGGCCCGTCGCGGGCGCCCGGTCGCCGACCGGGCCGCGACGACCGCCGCGCTGTCGGAGCACCTGTGCGCGCTCGCCACCGCGACACCCGGCCCGGTGGCCTGCTACCTGCCGATCGGCACCGAACCCGGCGGTGCGGGACCGGGTGTGCCGTCGCTGCCCGACGCGCTGGTCGCCGCCGGTCACGAGGTCCTCGCCCCGGTGGTCCCGGACGCGCCGGGCCCGCTGGACTGGACGGTCTACCGCGGCCCGGACGACCTGGCCCCCGGGCCGCTCGGGGTCGTCGAGCCGACCGGTCCCCGGCTCGGGCCCGCCGCGCTCACGTCGGCCGGCCTGGTGGTGGTGCCCGCGCTGGCCGTCGACCGGCGCGGGCGACGGCTGGGTCGCGGCGGCGGCTTCTACGACCGGACGCTCGCGCTCGCCGCGCCCGGCGCCCTGCTGGTCGTCCCGCTGCACGACGGCGAGCTGCTCGACGACGTCCCGGCCGAGGACCACGACGTCGCGGTGGGGGCGGTCGTCCTCCCCCGGGACGGGGTGGTGCATCTCTCGCCCTGACCGTGTGGACGGGTCGGAGCGACCGTCGCCTCGGAGTATGCTGGCACTCGCTCTCGCCGAGTGCCAGCCCGCGGGCGGGCACCGCCCCAGTTCGTCCGGAGGATGTTGTGCCGACCTACCAGTACGCATGCACCGCGTGTGACCACCGCTTCGAGGCGGTGCAGTCGTTCTCCGACGACGCCCTCAGCACCTGCCCGAACTGCGGCGGGAAGCTGCGCAAGGTCTTCTCCTCGGTGGGCATCGTGTTCAAGGGCAGCGGCTTCTACCGCACCGACTCCCGCTCGGGCTCGGTGAGCAGCGGGTCCGGGTCCTCGTCGGAGTCGGCGAAGTCCGACAGCTCCTCGTCGAGCTCGTCGTCCTCGGACTCCTCGTCCTCGTCGAGCTCCTCCTCCTCGGACTCCTCGTCCTCGTCGAGCTCCTCGTCGAGCTCGGCCGGCACCTCCTCCTCGAAGGCCGCCGCTTCCTGATCCGTCCACAACCGGCCGGGGTTGTCCACAGGCCGGTGGATCGGCCCGTCACCGGCCGTGTCCCGCCCTAGCGTCGGTACGACGACGGCGGAGGGGCGGCCATGGCGGAGCAGACACAGCGGGCGGACCGCCCGTGGGACCGGCTGCTGCGGCGGCCCTCCTGGTCACGGGCGTTGCTGGCCCGCCGGGTGCTGGCCGGCGCCCTCGCGGTCGCGGCCGTGGTCGTGGCGCTGCTCCCCGCCGCGGGTGACGAGCGGGTCCCGGTACTGGTCGCGGCCCGTGACCTCGCCCCCGGCACGGCGCTGGGCCCGGCCGACGTCGTCGTGGCCTCCTGGCCACCCGACCTCGCCCCCGCCGGTGCCCTGACCGTGCCCGACGCCGTGGCCGGGCGGCTGCTCGCCGGACCGGTGACCGCGGGCGAGCCGATCGGCGAGCTGCGGCTGGTCGGGTCCGCGCTCGCCGTCGTCACCGGTGGGCCGGGCGCCTCGGCGGTGCCGCTGCGCCCGGCCGATCCGGCGGTGGCCGCGCTGCTGTCCCCCGGCTCCCGGGTGGACGTGGTGGCGGGCGGCCCGGACGGCGCGCGTGTGCTGGCCGCCCGGGCCGGGGTGGTGGCGGTGCTGCCACCCGCCCCCGGGGCCGCCGGGGCGCGGGCGGACCCGGGACCGCTGGTGCTGGTCGCGCTGCCCGAGGCGGAGGCGACCGCGGTGGCCGCGGCGACGCTGGCCGGCGAGGTCACGGTCACCCTGCGCTGAGCCCCGGTGGCGCCGGGCCTCAGCCGGCGATCGTGCCGATCGACTCGTGCTGCTTGCCGAAGACGACCATCTCGTCGTCCATGATCGCCCGCGGGTTGAACAGCGGGTCGGCGAGAATGCCGTGCACGCGGCGGCGCTGCATGCCCATGTTGCCGCCGTCGTAGATCGGGAGCACCGCGACCTCGCGCAGTAGCTTGCCGAAGCCGTTCGCGGTCTCCAGGCTGTTGACGCCGACGATCTGCATGCACTTGTAGACGCAGTCGATCATCAGCTCGGTCACCTGGATCTTGTTCATCGCGCCGACCAGCTCGGCGTGCTGGTCGTGCTTGTCCAGGTAGTCCGCGGCACGCCAGCAGAAGTACCGCGCCATCTCGATCTTCGAGGCGACGTCGCCGAGCACGTAGCCGACGTTCTGGAACTCGATGATCGGCTTCAGGGCGCCCGCGGTGTGGTTGCGGGCGAACTCCAGCGCGGTCTCGTAGGCGGTGCGGGCCATGCCGACGGCGGCGATCGCCGCGACCGGGCCGGACCAGGCGAAGTTCCGGTTGATCACGAGGTCGCCGTTGCCCTCGGCACCCGGCAGGAGGTTCTCGACCGGGATCCGGGCATCGGTGAACACGATCTCGGCGTTGGACGCGAGCCGGTGACCGATCTTGTCGAGGTGCCGGAACGTCACACCGGGGGTGTCCCCCTCCAGGATCAGCGCGGACAGCCCCTCGGTGCCGCCCGCCTCCGGGTCGGTCCGGACGATGAGGGTGCCGGCGTTCGTGCCGGTCTCGTCCCATCCGGCCGACGACGGCCAGTACTTGCGCCCGTTGACGACGAAGTGGTCGCCGTCGCGGACCGCGGTCAGGCCGACGCCGGCCGGTCGCGGCAGCGGGATGTCGAAGTTCGCGGTGCCGCCCGGGTTGCCCGGCGGCTCGCTCGCCGTCCACCCGCCGAGGTAGGTGCCGGTCGGGTCGGAGGTGGCCGCCCGCAGGATGCGTTCCTTCTGCTCGTCGCTGCCGTACCAGGCGATCGGCATCAGCCCGAGGCCGTTGCAGAGCACGGTGCAGGCGAAGCCGGGGTCGACCGCGCAGATCTCCTCGGCGGCGATGACCAGGTCGACGCAGGAGACCCCGCCGCCGCCGTACTCGGCGGGCAGCATGCACATGGCGATGCCCGCCTTGTACGCCTCGACGTAGGCACCCTTGGTCATCCGGAAGCCCTCGAGCGGGTCGGGCTCGGCGTCCGCCGCCGCGACGACGGGCTGGAGGACGTTCTCGGAGAACGCTCGGACGTCGTGCTGCAGCTTGCGCTGCTCGTCGGACAACGTGAAGTCGACAGGCATGGCGCTTCCCTTCGCATCGGGATCGGGGACGGCACCGGGCGGAACCGGTACGGGGTGTACCGGTTCGGAACGGACCCGGTGGCCGCCGACGATCGGACCGCGGCCGCGCCCGACGGAAGCCCTGTGGCACGAGCGGTACGGGCCCTGTCACCAGCGGTCACGCGACACCCTCACCCGCCTCGACAGGCCCGTTCGCGACGCCGTCCCGGCACCTGCCACACGAGCTTCACCTGGGGAAACGCAGCTGTAACCGGTAGATCGAATACTGCTTCCGGTCCCCCGGCGACGAGGAGCGCACGCGCCCGTGAAACACACCAGCCACGCCGACTACGCCCTCCGTGTCCTCATGTACCTCCGGGTCGCCCCGGACGGGCGGGGTTCGGTCGGCGAGATCGCCGACGCCCACCGCGTCTCCCGCCACCACCTGGAGAAGGTCGTCCAGCGGCTCGCCGCCGCCGGGATCGTCGCGACCTCGCGCGGGCGGGGCGGCGGTGTGCGGCTGGCCGCACGGCCGTCGTCGATCACGGTCGGGGCGGTGATGCGGGCGATGGAGGGCGACTTCGCCGTCGTCGAGTGCCTGGGGCCGGCGCGCTACTGCCGGATCGCGGGGGTGTGCGGGGCCCGCAACGTCTTCTCCGAGGCGCTGGACGCCTACTTCGCCGTCCTCGACGCCGCGACCCTCGACCAGATCGCGGACAACGACCTGGGGCTGCGCGGATCCCTCGAGCTCACCGGGACCGGCCTCCGCGGCCACGGGTCCGGCTCCTCCCGGTGACCGGACCGGCAGGAGGTGCCCGATGGCCGTCGACTTCACGCTCTCCCGTTCCCAGCGCGACCTGAAGCGCCGGGCCCGCGAGTTCGCCCGGGAGGTGCTGCGCCCGGTCGTCGAGCGGGCCGAGGCGCTGCCCGACCCGCAGGAGGCGTTCCGGGCGACCCGCCCGGCCTACGAGGCCGCCTACGCCGCCGGGCTGACCACACTGTTCCTGCCCCGCGAGCTCGGCGGTGGCGGGCTGTCCCAGGTGGACTTCCTGGTCGCGGTCGAGGAGCTGTGCGCGGTCGACCCCGGCTTCGCGACGACGCTGCTCGTCAACGGCCTGGCGCTCAAGCCGCTGCTCTGGGCCGCCCCCGACGAGCTGCGCGACCGGTGGATCCGGCGCGCGACCGGCGACCCCACCGGGCGGTTCCTGGCCGGCTGGGCGGTGAGCGAGCGTGGTGGGACCGCGAACTTCGACCACCCCGACCGTCGGGCCGGTGTCCAGCTCGTCGCCACCCACGACCGCGCCCGCGGCGAGTACGTCCTGCACGGTGAGAAGCACTGGCCGTGCAACGCGGGCGGCTGGGACCTGCAGGGCGCCGACCTGACCGTCTGCATCGTGCGGACCGACCGCACGGCGGGCGGGACCTCGGCACTGAGCGCCGTCGTCGTCGAGCGGGGCGCGCCGGGGCTGTCGTTCGAAGTGATCGACAAGCTGGCCCACCGGACCTGCCAGAACGTGACGATGACCTTCCGCGGCGTCCGCGTCCCCGAGGAGAACGTCTTCGCCCACGGCGACGGGGACCTGCTGGTCAACCGGGCCTTCACCTGGTCGGGTCCGATCGCCGGGATCGCCGCGGTCGGCGTCGCGCGGGCCGCCTTCGAGTTCACGCTCAAGTGGGCGCGTACCTTCACCGGCGGCGGCTCGGCCCCGGTCATCGAGCACCAGGCGGTCGGGAACCTGCTCGCCGACGTCGCGGCGCGGATCGAGGCGGCCCGCTACCTGTGCTGGAAGGCCGCGCACTACCTGGACCGGCACGACGGGCAGGGCCAGGCGCTCGCCGGGATGTCGAAGACGTTCTGCACCGAGCTCGTCACGCAGGTGGTGAACGACTGCATGCGGGTGGTCGGGGTGAACGCCCTGGACCGCCGGTTCCCGATGGAGCGCCTCTACCGCGAGGCCGCCGTCTTCCCCCTCTACGACGCCGGCAACCTGGCCATGCAGCGCCGTCGCACCTGGGGGGTCATGACCGACCCCGGCTACACGCCCGACGTCTTCGCCGACGGCGACCCGCTCCCCTTCACGCGATCCATGGAGGGCATCGGCACCGTCCCGGGGGTGCGCTGATGCCCGACCGGGACGGCTCGGCGGCCTTCACCCGCACCCGGAACGCGTGGGAACGCTTCGCGGCGGGCGACGAGGTGCCCGCGGACGTGCCGCTGTCGATCGCGCTGTCCTGGCTGCGCTGCCGGGACCTCCACCGGCTCGACCCGCTGGCACCGGTGCACGCCCCCGCCCGGGACGACGCGGTCTACCGCCGGGAGCACGCCTCGGTGTTCACGATGCTCGGCGCCGTCGCCGCGGGGATCGCCGGCCGGCACGACGGGTGCGTCGCCGCCGTCACCGACGGCGACGGCCGGGTGCTGGCCTCGTGGGCGGCGCGCGGATCGGGCGGGTCCGCCGCGGCCCCGGGCAGCATCTGGGCCGAGGCGCGGGCCGGGACCAACGGCGCCGGGACCGCCCTCGCCCACCCGCGGGCGGTCTGTGTGCGGGGGCCGGAGCACTGGAGCTCGGCGCTGCACGACCGCAGCTGTGTCTCGACGGCGGTGTGCGACCCGGTGCTCGGGACGGCGGTGGCGGCGCTGACCGTCTCCACCCGGGGCCGCTGCCTGCCGGTCCGCCCCGACGACCTGCTCCTCGCGACCGGCCCCGCACTCCGGGTGCTGTGCGACGCCGCGGCCCGCTCCAGCGCCGTGCTGGCGGGCGCCTTCGTCGACCTGGACCGGCGCGAACGGCGGCCGCTGCTCGCGCTCGACGGCGGCGGCCGGGTCGTCGCGGCGAACGCCGCGGCCTGCCGGCGGGGTCTGCTCCCCCGCTCCGACGGCGGGCGGGCGCTGGGCCGGGCCGTCGCACCCGCGCTGGTCCGGGCCTGCGGGGACGACACCTGGTCGGGGACGGTCGTCGTCGGTGCCGCGGGGGGTGCGGAGCCGCTGGCGTTCCGGCTGCGCCCGGTGCCCGGCGACGCGGGCCCGGTCGGCTTCCTCGCCGTCGCCGACCGCACCGGGTCGGTCACCGACGACGTGCTGCCGGCCCCACCGCCGGCCGCCGGCGGGGTCGCGCCGGACCGGGTCGCCGCGGTCGGGCGGGGCGGGCGGCTGCACCTGCTGGCCTGCGACGACGTCCGGCACGCCCGCGCCGACGGCCACGACGTCTGGCTCGTCACCGACCTCGGCGTGCTGCGGGCCGCGCACCGCGGGATCGACCGGCTGGCCCGCGAGCTGGCGCCCGCCGGTTTCCTGCGGGTGCACCGCGGGCACCTCGTGAACACCGCGCGGGTCCGGACGGTGCACCGCGGACCGGACGGCATGACGGTGGGCACCGACCGGGCCGGTGCCGAACGGATCCCGGTGTCGCGCCGCGCCGTCCCGGCGGTACGGGCGGCCCTCGGTCTCTGAGCGCGCTCCGGGCGGTCAGCCGCCGTGGTGCGGGGGGCGGTTCTCGGTGAACCAGCGGTCGGGGTCCGCGGTGTCGCGCTCGTCGGCGGCGCCGTAGTCGGCCCGCTCGTCGGCGGTGGTCGAGGGGTCGTCACCGAAGATCTCCTCGATCCGTCGGCGCATCCGGTCCGCGGGCTCGCTCATGGCCCCATGGTGCCGTGCGCGGGCGGCGCAGGTGGACACCGATCCCGCGTCACCGTGCCGTGCCGTGCCCGTGACGCCCCACGACGACGCGTCCGGGTGACACCATGGGGTCAGCCGTACGCATCCGCCCGGGCACCCGGGCGACGACAGGAGAGGTGGACCGCTCATGGGGTTCCTGGACAAGGCACGCGAGGCGGCCGAGAACGCGATCGAGAAGGCGAAGCCGCACCTGGACAAGGCGATGGAGCAGGCCGGCCCGCACCTGGAGAAGGCCAAGGAGAAGGCGGGCCCGCTCGTCGAGAAGGCCGCCGAGAAGGTCGACCAGGCCACCGGCGGCAAGTACTCCGAGCAGATCGACGGGGTGAAGGGCAAGGTCGAGGGCGCACTCGGGCACACCGGCCCGGCCGCCCCCGGCGCCGGCACGCACGGCGACGCCGTCCCGCCGGTGCCGCCCGCCCCGCCCGGGGGCGACGCATTGGCGCCGCAGGGCAACCCGGCCGCGTCGCAGCAGCCGCCCGCCGTCCCGCCGGTGCCGCCGGAGCGCAAGGACGACGGCGGCGTCCCGCCGGTGCCCCCGGCGAACTGAGCCCACGCGCACGGACGGGCCCCGGCGATCCGCCGGGGCCCGTCCGTCGTGCAGGGGTCAGTCGTCGAGGCCGGAGAGCTCCGAGATGACGTGCGGGACCAGCGGGGTCAGCGTCGCCATGCCGTCGCGGACGGCGGCGCGGGACGCCGCCAGGTTGACCACCAGCGTGCTGCCCGAGACGCCGACGACCCCACGGGACACCCCGGCGTCGACCGCACCGGCGGCGAGGCCGGAGGCGCGGATGGCCTCGGCGATCCCCGGCACCGGCCGGTCGAGGACACCGGTGGTGGCGTCCGGGGTGACGTCACGGGGCGACACGCCCGTGCCGCCGACGGTCACCACCAGGTCGACGCCGCCGATCACGGCGGTGTTCAGCGCGCTGCGGATGGCCACCACGTCGCCGGGGGCCGAGACCACGCCGTCGACGAGGAAGTGGGCCTCCTCCAGCAGCTCGGTGACCAGCGGCCCGGTGCCGTCGGACCGCTCACCCGCACTGACCCGGTCGTCGACGATCACCACGAGGGCACGGCCGATCTGCGGACCCGACATCTCCATGGCGGTCACCCTAGCGTCGGCCGGGACACGGCCCCGGGGGAGGCCGTGCCGGTGCGGGGAGGGGGGACCGGCACCGACACGACGCTCCGGGCGTATTCGGTGGGGCACCACCGAATACGGGGACACCCCATCACGCCGGTTCTTCACCCGTCAACGACGTGCGGTGCGCGCCACCCACCCGGCCCCGTCCGGTCGGACGGACTGCACCCGGGCAGGCCCTCACTGCTCGCCCAGTGTCACCTCGACCGTCCGGGTCGCCCCGCCGGCGTCGACGACGTCCAGCTGGACGACGCTGCCCGGCGGCTGCGACCGCACCGCGGCCTGCAGATCGGTGCCGGTGGTGATCCGCTGGTCGCCGAGCCGGGCGACGATCTCCTGCAGGCGCAGCCCGGCCTTCGCGGCCGCGCCGTCCGGGGTGACCTCCTGGATCACCGCGCCACGCAGCTGCGGGTCGTTGCCGACGGTCACGCCGAGCACGGCGTGCGTGGCCTTGCCGCCGCCCCGCAGCTGGTCGGCGATCCGGCGGGCCTGGTTGATCGGGATGGAGAAGCCGACGCCGATCGAGCCGCCGCCCGGCCCGGCGGTCGCGATGGCGGAGTTGATGCCGACGACCCGGCCGTCGGAGTCCACCAGCGGCCCCCCGGAGTTGCCGGGGTTGATCGCGGCGTCGGTCTGGATCGCGTTCAGCACGGTGTCGCTCGCCCCCGGCGCGCCCGACTCGGCGGGGATGCCGACGGCCCGGTCGACGGCCGAGACGATGCCGGTGGTGACCGACCCGCCGAGCCCGAGCGGCGACCCGAACGCGGTGACCTGCTGACCGACCCGGACGCGGTCGGAGTCGCCGAGCTCGACCGTGCTCAGGCCCGGCAGGTCCGTGCGCACGAGCGCGATGTCGGACTGCGGGTCCTGCCCGACGATGGTGCCGATGGCGGTGCGGCCGTCCTGCAGGACCGCGCGCAGCGTGCCGCCCTGGGCCGCCGGGGCGACGACGTGGTTGTTGGTGAGGATCAGGCCGTCGTTGCCGACGATCATGCCGGAGCCCTCGCCGCGGTCACCGACGTTGCCCGCGCCGCCGTCGACGCGGATCTGCACGACGGCGGGCAGCACCTTCTCGGCGACGGCCTCGACCGAGCCGGACGGCACCGCGCCCCCCGGCCCGCCTGCGAGGCGCGCGCCGATCAGGCCGCCGAGGGCACCCGCGACCAGCGCGACGAGCAGCCCGGCCGCGACCAGGACGACACCCCGGCGGCCGCGGCCGGGCGGGCGCCGCGGTGCGGGCGGCGCACCGACCGCCCACGGGGGCGGGGCAGGCTCGCCGGGGGCGGCCGCGCCGGTCGCGTCCGGGTGCGCCGGGAGCTCCCGGGTGCCGTCCGCAGGCACCGGCGTCGTGTCGGTCGGGGTGTCCGGGGCGGCCGCGTCGGGCGCGGCACCGTCGGAGCCCGCGACGGGCGCGTCCGCGGCGGTGGAACCGGGGCGGGCCCACGGGTTGGCGGGCACGGCCCAGCGGTCGGTGGGCGGGTCCTGGGTGGAGACGGCCTCGGTGTCGGGGCCGTGGTCGTGGTGCGGGGTGGCGTCCTCGTCCGCCGGGACGGCGGGCGACGCCCCGGCCGCGGTCGTCGCGGCGGTCGTGCCGGACCGGGTGGACGCGTCGCCGTCGGCGGTCGCGGACGTCGCGGACGTCGTCGCCGGCTCGCCGCCCGCGCCGGCCGCGGCGGTGTCGCCGGCCGGGCCCGCTCCGGCGCCGTCCCCGGCGGCGCCCGGCGAGCCGGTGGCCGGAGCGTCGGTGACCCCGTCCGTCGCGGACCCGTCGGCGGAGGACCCCGACGACGACCGTGGCCCGTCCTGCTCCGGGGCGGCGTCGCCGGAGGACCCGGCCGCTCCCGCGGTGGCGGAGGGCCCGCCCTCGCGGCCGGCCGCGTCCCCGGAGGCCCCGCCGGACGTCCCCGCTCCGGTGCGGGTCGGCTCGTCGGGCGGGTTGTCCTGGGTCATGCGTCCACCGTCCGTCGTCTCCGTCCGTCGTGTCACCGCTGTGTCACGTCGTGTCACACCAGGCTATGGGCTGTCCGGCTCCGCCACGTACCGGCCCGGCAGGGCCATCGAGAGCAGCGCACCGCCCTCCGGGGCGCGCCCGGCCCGCACCTCTCCGCCGTGCCGTGCCGCCGCCTGCGCGACGATCGACAGTCCCAGCCCGGAGCCGGGCATGGTCCGCGAGGTGTCGGCCCGGTAGAAGCGGTCGAACACGTGCGGCAGGTCCTCCGCGGCGATCCCGTCACCCGCGTCCGCCACCTCGATGACCAGCCACTCCGGCGAGATCGGCACCATCGACAGCCGCACCGTGCCGCCGGGCGGGCTCCACTTCACGGCGTTGTCGAGCAGGTTCAGCACGGCCCGTTCGAGGGCGCTGGCGTCGCCGTCGAGGATCCACGGGGTGCGGTGGACGTCGAACTCGACCTCCCCCGCGCGTCGCTTCACCCGGTCCAGGGCGCGGTCGACGATCTCGGTGAGCTCCAGTGCCTCGCTGGTCATGGTCGGGGCGTCGTCGCGGGCGAGCTCGACGAGGTCCCCGACGAGGTGGGACAGCTCCTCGACCTGGGCGCGGACGTCGTCGAGCAGCTCGGTGCGGTCCTGCGCGGGCAGATCGGGGGTGTCCGGCCGGTCGGCGGAGGCGAGCAGCTCCAGGTTGGTGCGCAGCGAGGTCAGCGGAGTGCGCAGCTCGTGCCCGGCGTCGGCGACGAGCCGGCGCTGCTGTTCCCGCGACGCGGCCAGCGCGCCGAGCATCGTGTTGAACGACTGGGTGAGCCGGGCGAGCTCGTCGGACCCGGAGACGGGGATCGGGCGCAGGTCACCGGTCTTGGCCACGCGTTCGGTCGCCGCGGTCAGCCGCAGCACCGGCCGCAGCCCGGTCCGGGCGACGGCGACCCCGGCGAGCGCGGCCAGCACGACCCCACCCAGCCCGACGATCGGCAGCGCGGTGCCCATCCGGGTCACCACCCGGGTCATCGTGTCGAGCCGCTGGGCCAGCACCAGCGCGCGGCCGTCCCCGGCCCGGACCGCGACGATCCGGTACGGCACGCCGTCGAGCTCGGCGGTGCGGCCCGGCTGGGTCGGCCCACCCTGGGCGACCTCGATCTCCGGCTCGCCCAGCGGCGGCCGTGACGACTCGTCCGCCGAGGTCGCGACGCCCGAGGAGTAGACGAGCGCGATGTGCAGGTCGGCCGCGCCGAGCACGTCGGGCGGGAGCGCGGCGAGCAGCCGCGGGTCGATCAGGTCGCTCTGCGCCGCGGCGTAGGCGCGCTGGCGCAGCGTCTCGTCCAGCGAGCTGGTGAGGTTCTGGCGCACGACGAGGAACGCGGCGGCGGACACGAGCAGCACCATCGCGGCGGCGACGAGTGCGGCGAGCACCCCGATCCGGGCGCGCAGCGTGAACCGCTCGCGGTCCGGCTCGGCCGCGGGCCCGCGGCGCCACCAGCGCTCGGCCCGCTCCTCGTCGGGCGGGAGCAGCTGGGTCACGGCGGGGAGTCCCGCAGGACGTAGCCGACACCGCGCACGGTGTGGATCAGCCGGGGCTCGCCCTCGGCCTCGGTCTTGCGGCGCAGGTAGCCGACGTAGACCTCCAGGGCGTTGCCGCTGGTCGGGAAGTCGTAGCCCCACACCTGCTCGAGGATCTGGGCGCGGGTCAGGACCCGGCGCGGGTGCGCGAGCAACAGCTCCAGCAGCGAGAACTCGGTGCGGGTGAGGCTGATCGGCCGTCCGCCCCGGGACACCTCGCGGGTGTCGGGGTCCAGCGACAGGTCGCCGAAGGTGAGCGCGGGGCTGGTGCCCGCGTCGCCGTCGGCGTCGGGGGTGCGGCGGCGCAGCAGCGCCCGCAGCCGGGCGAGCAGCTCCTCCAGCGCGAACGGCTTGGGCAGGTAGTCGTCGGCGCCGGCGTCGAGCCCGGCGACCCGGTCCGACACCGCGTCGCGGGCGGTCAGTACGAGGATCGGGAGCGCGTCGCCGGCGCTGCGCAACCGCCGGCACACCTCCAGCCCGTCGACGCGCGGCATCATCACGTCCAGGACGAGCGCGTCGGGCCGGTCGGTGAGCATCTTGTCCAGCGCGACCTGGCCGTCCTCGGCGAGGTCGACCTGGTAGCCGTTGAAGGCCAGCGAACGACGCAGCGAGTCACGGACCGCCTTGTCGTCGTCGACCACCAGAATGCGCATGGGCGCCAGTCTCGCCGACGGCTCTGAGAGGAACCTGAGCAGGCCCTGATCAGCGGATGGTGATCAGCGCCCGCTGATCAGGACGCCTTGTAGGCGGCCGCCATGTCGTCGCCGCCGTGCCCGCGCTCCGACGCCCGCCGCAACCGGTCCCGCACCGCGGGCGCGACGTCGAGCCGGGTGCCCGAGGCCTCCGCCGCGGCGACGATCAGGCCCGCGTCCTTGGCCGCGTTGTCGACGGTGAAGCTGGGCGTGAAGTCGTCGTCGAGGATCGCCTTCGCCTTGTTCTGCAGGTAGGGCAGGTCCAGCGGACCGCCGGAGACGGCGTCGAGGAAGGCCTGCGGGTCCACGCCGAGTCCCTGGGCCAGCGCGACGGACTCCCCCGTCGCTGCGGTGATCGCCAGCACCCAGCTGTTGGCGACGAGCTTGAGCCGGCTCGCCTGGGCGGTCGTGTTGTCCTCGGCGACCCAGACGGTCTGCCTGCCGACGGCGTCGAGCACCGGGTCGACGACCGGACGCGCCGCGGGGTCGCCGGCGACGAACACGACGAGCTGCCCGGACTCGGCGGGCGCTCGGGTGCCGAGCACCGGCGCGTCGAGCAGGGTCAGGCCGTGGCGCCCGGCGATCGCGCGGAGCCCGTCGAACGGCTCGACGCCGACGGTGGTCGTCTGCAGCCACACCTGGCCCGGCGCGAGACCGCCGGCGGCCTGCTCCAGGACGGCGGTGACGTCGTCGGCGTCCCCCAGCATCGTCACGACCACGTCGGCGCCGCGCACGGCGTCGGCCGGATCGGTGTGCAGGGCCGCGCCCGCGTCCGCGAGCGGCTGCGCCTTCGCCGCGGTCCGGTTCCAGACCCGCAGGTCCAGCCCGGCCGCGAGGATGTTGTGCCCCATCCCGGCGCCCATGATCCCGGTTCCCAGCAGTGCCACGGTCGTCATGGACCCACCGTAGGTCGATCTCCGTGGGAGCGCCGACGCACGCCGGGCCGTGTGGTCCGGAGCGGTCCGTCGCGGGTCGGGCCCCGTCGCGCCTGCGCGGCACTGCAGGCACCCCGAACGGGTACCCGGTGGGATGAGCGACGACATCGAGTTCTTCTTCGACCCGATCTGCCCGTTCTGCTGGGTCACGTCCCGCTGGGTGGTGGAGGTGGGCCGTCGTCGCGAGCTGGCGGTGCACTGGCGCCCGTTGCCGCTGGCGATGCTGAACGAGGGCATCTCCTACGAGGAGCGGCGGAAGGTCTCGGAGTCCTACCCGGACTCCCACCTCCGCGGCCTGGAGATGCTGCGGGTGATCGCCGCGGCCGAGGCGGTGGCGGGTCCCGGGGTCGTCGGGGACCTCTACACCCGGTTCGGCGAGCTGGTGTGGGACTCCCCCGCACCCGACGGCGAGGGCTTCGACCCGGTCATGCGCGTCATGGCGCAGCAGCGGGACCTGCGTCCGGTGCTGGAGGACCTCGGCCTGGACCCTGCCCTGGCCGACGCCGCGACGGGCACCGACCTCGACGAGGGCCTCGCCGCGAACGTGGCGGAGGCCCGGCGGCGGTGCGGCGACGACGTCGGCACCCCGATCCTGTCGTTCTCTCCGCCGGACGGGCCGGCCCTGTTCGGGCCGGTGATCGACTCCGTGCCGTTCGGCGAGGACGCGCTGCGGCTGTGGGACGCGACGTACACCCTCGCCACCTGGCCCGGGTTCGCCGAGCTCAAGCGGAGCCTGCGGTCGTTCCCCGACACCCCGCTGACCGCGCGGATCGCGCACGGGGAGACGACGGTGCGATGACGGTCTCTGCTTCACTGGGGACGTGACCGACGCGGGCGATCTCGGCTTCTCCAACCGGACCGGGCGCCCGCCGGGCCGGGTGATCACCGCGGTGTCCCGGTTCGTGCCCGCGATCCGCCGGGTGCAGCAGCAGATCGAGCCCTACGCCGCGTACTGGGAGCAGCGCAACCGCACCGAGCTCGCCCGGACCGGGCCGCTGTGCGTCGCGCTGGGCGACTCGATGGCCCAGGGCGTCGGCGCGTCGGCCCCGGAGTGCGGCTGGTTCGGGCAGCTGGTCGGGCTGCTGCCGGGCTGGCGCACGGTCAACCTGTCCCAGTACGGCGCCCGCGTCGACGACGTCCTCGACGCACAGCTCCCGGCGGCGCTGCGGCTGCACCCGGACCTGCTGCTGTGCCTGATCGGGTCGAACGACCTGATGCAGCCCAAGCACCAGGAGGGCGTCGGGAGCCGGTACGCGGCCCTGCTCGACCGGCTCCCGCGCGGCACGGTCGTCGGCAACCAGCCGGGCACCTTCGCCGCGGCGGTGCAGGTCAACGGCCTGATCGACGACGCCGTGCGGCGCCGCGGGCTGGTGCTGGCCGAGCTGCGGGACCCGCGGACGCGGCACTGGCGCGGCAAGCTCGCCTCCGACCGGTTCCACCCCAACGACCGCGGCTACGCCGCCATCACCGAGGTGTTCGCCGAGGCGCTGCGTCGCGCCGGGCACTGAACCCCGTCACACCGCCGCGGCGACCGCGCGCGCCCGGGACGCCGCCGTCCGGTCCCCACGCCCGGCCAGCACCGCGACGACCAGCCCGACCACGGCCAGCCCGGCCGCGACGACGTTCGGCGAGGCGTAGCCGAACCCGGCCGCGATCACGATGCCGCCCAGCGCGGCCCCGATCGCGTTGGCGACGTTGAAGGCGGCCTGGTTGGCCGCCGAGGCCAGGTTCGGCGCGTCACCGGCGCCGCTGATGATCCGCAGCTGCACCGCCGGGACCAGCGCGAACGTCGTCACGGCGAAGGCGAACAGGGCGACGACCGCGGTCGCCTGGTTCTGCAGGGCAGGCACGAACAGCAACGCGACGACGGCGTCGGCGACGAGTGCGCCGTAGATCGTCGGCATGGTCGCGATGTCGGCCAGGCGGGCGCCGACCAGGTTCCCGACGGTCATGCCGACGCCGAACAACGCGAGCAGCAGCGTGACCTCGGTCGGGGTGAAACCGGCGACCTCGACCAGCATCGGCGTGATGTAGCTGTAGGTGCTGAACAGCGCGGCCCCGCCGACCGTCGCGACCAGCAGCGCCGTCCACACCGGACGGTGGGTGAGGGCGCGCAGCTCGGCGCGCAGGCGCACCGGGGTGGCGTCGCGGACGTCGGGGACGCAGGCGGCGACGGCCAGCGCGGCGACCGCGGCGATCACCCCGACGACGCCGAACACCGGCCGCCACCCGAGCTGCTGGCCGAGCAGGGTCCCGACCGGGACGCCCGCGACGTTGGCCAGGGTCAGCCCGGCGAACATCGTCGCCATCGCGCGGGCCCGGCGGTCGGCGCTCACGAGCCCGCCCGCGACGACGGCGCCGATCCCGAAGAAGGCGCCGTGCGGCAGCCCGGCGAGGAACCGTGCGGCGAGCACCGGCAGGTAGCCGGGCACGACGGCGGACAGCACGTTGAACGCGGCGTAGCCGGACATGAGTCCGATGAGGACGTGCTTGCGCGGGAACCGGTTCGCCGCCGCGACCAGCAGCGGGGCCCCCACGACGACGCCGACCGCGTAGGCCGAGATCAACCGGCCCGCGTCGGGGATGTCGACGGCGAGCCCGCCGGCGACGTCGGGCAGCAGGCCCATGATCACGAACTCGCCGGTGCCGATGGCGAAGGCGCCGACGGCCAGTGCGGCGAGTGCGAAGGCGGGACGGGTGGTGACGGCACGCATCGGGTGCCTCCTCCGGGGAGTGGCGGGACAGGGAGGCGGCGTCGTCGTCGCGAATAAACACGCTAAACGAGTAAATAGGCGACGCGCCAGCCCACCGCGCTGTCCGCCACGTCACCCCGCCTTCTGGTTGGCTGTGCCGGTGAGCACCCCGAAGCTGCCGCGCACGGTCTACGACGCCGAGCTGCTCCGCCTGCAGGGCGAGCTGCTGCAGATGCAGGAGTGGGTCCGGGCGTCGGGCGCACGGGTGGTCGTGGTCTTCGAGGGACGCGACGCCGCGGGCAAGGGCGGGGCGATCCAGCGGGTCACCCAGTACCTCAACCCGCGGTTCACCCGGATCGTCGCGCTGCCCGCGCCGACCGAGCGCCAGAAGGGGCAGTGGTACTTCCAGCGCTACGTCGAGCAGCTGCCCGCAGCCGGCGAGATCGTGCTGATGGACCGGTCCTGGTACAACCGCGCCGGCGTCGAGCGGGTGATGGGGTTCTGCACCGAGACCGAGTACCGCCGCTTCCTGCGCCAGGCACCGGTGTTCGAGAACATGCTCGTCGAGGACGGCATCCACCTGCGCAAGTACTGGTTCTCGGTCAGCGCCGAGGAGCAGGCGCGGCGATTCGCCGAGCGGCTGGAGAACCCGCTCAAGCAGTGGAAGCTCTCGCCGATGGACCTCGAGTCGATGACCCGCTGGGACGACTACTCCCGCGCCCGCGACGACATGCTGATCCACACCGACACCGAGTACGCACCGTGGTGGATCGTCGAGGCCGAACAGAAGCGCAACGCGCGGATCAACATGATCCACCACCTGCTCGGGTCGATCCCCTGGGAACCGGTGGCGCGACAGGTGCTGACGCTGCCGGACCGGAAGCCGTCGACGGGCTACGAGCGCCCGCCGCGCGAGGTGCAGCGCGACGTGCCCGACCACGCGTCGACGCTGATCTAGGTCACACCCACGCGGACGGTACGGCCGGTACCGGATACCGTCCCGACGAGCGACGATGCGGCACGGACGCCGCGCGAGAGGCGGTGCACCCGTGGGTGTCGTGCTGTTCACCGGGTTCCCGGGGTTCCTCGGGTCGGCCCTGCTGCCGCGGACGCTGCGCCGCGCTCCCGACGCGCGCGCGGTCGCACTGGTGCAGGCGAAGTTCCTCGACCAGGCCCGCACGACGCTGGCCCGGATCGAGCGCGAGTCGCCGGAGATCGCCGGGCGCACCGACCTCGTCGTCGGGGACATCACCGTCGACGGGCTGGGACTGGAGCAGGTCGAGCGCCGGCGCCTGCTCGGCGGACCGCTGGAGATCTTCCACCTGGCCGCGGTCTACGACCTCTCGGTGCCGGCGGACGTCGCCTGGCGGGTGAACGTCGAGGGCACCCGGCACGTCGTGCGGTTCGCCGAGGCCGCGGCGCAGCTGGTCCGGCTGCAGTACGTGTCGACCTGCTACGTCTCGGGCCGCTACGACGGCATCTTCTCCGAGACCGACCTGGAGCTCGGCCAGCCCTTCGCCAACCACTACGACCACACCAAGCACGAGGCCGAGCGCGTCGTGGCGAAGGCCCGCGACGCCGGCCTGCCGGTGTCGGTCTACCGGCCCTCGGTCGTCGTCGGGGACTCGGTGACCGGCGCGACGCAGAAGTTCGACGGCCCCTACTACCTGCTCCAGCTGCTGGCCCGGCAGGGCCGGACGGCGTTCGCGCCGCTCCCCCGCGCCGCGTCACGGACCCGGTTCAACCTGGTGCCCTCGGACTACGTCGTCGACGGGATCGCCGCGCTGGCCGGGCACGGCCCCGCGGTGAACCGGACGTTCGCGCTGGCCCAGCCGGCCCCGCCGACGGTGACCGAGATGTGCGAGGTCTTCGCCGACCGGCTCGGCAAGCAGCTGCGTGTGGTGCCGATGCCGGTCGGGCTCGCCGCGTTCTCCATCGACCACGTACCCGGCGTCGGACGGCTGTTCCAGGTCCCCTCGAGCACGCTGGAGTACCTGACCCACCCGTCGCACTACGACACCGACGCGACGACGGCGATGCTCGGCGGGCTCGGCGTCCACTGCCCGCCGTTCGCCGGGCACGTCGACGCGATGGTCCGCTTCTTCCGTGCGAATCCGCAGGTCGGAACGGCTGCGATGGTCTGACGCCGGGAGGTCTACCGTCTCCGGCGTGGCCATCGAGCGGAACGACGTCCTCCTCGCGGCCGCGACCGTGCTCGTGCAGAACCCGGCCGCGTCGATGTCGGAGATCGCGACCGGCGCCGGCATCAGCCGGGCGACCCTGCACCGGCTCGTCGACGGCCGGGAGGCCCTGCTCTCCGAGCTCAGCGAGATGGGCGTGGAGCGCGGGATCGCCGCGATCCGGGAGGCCCGGACCGACGAGGGCGACCCGATCGAGGCGGTGCGCCGGGTCATCGTCGGCCTGCTGCCCTCGGTGGACCTGTGGGTGCTCGCGGAGCGCATCCAGTCCAGCGACGAGGTCCTGGCCCGCTACGCCGAGATGGACACGCTGCTCGTCGAGCTGTTCCGGCGCGGCCAGCGGTGCGGGGCCTTCTGTGTGACCCAGTCCGCGACGTGGATGACCGAGGCGCTCTACGCCCTGCTGACCCGGGCGGTGCTCGCCGCGCACGACGGTAGGCTCGGCCGGCAGGAGATCGTCGGGGTCACCGAGCGGACACTGCTGGCCGGCGTCGTGGAGACCGCCGGCCGTAGCCCGGCCACCCCCTGATCCGCACGTCCGGTTCCTCCCTTTCGTCCTCTACGATCGGGGGGTGCTGACCCGCGCCTCCGGCATCGCCCGCTCCCTCGCGACCTACCACGGGATCCCGGGCCGGCAGCGCCGGATGCGCCGCTTCTACTCCGCGTTCCTGCGTCCCGGCGACCTCGCCTTCGACGTCGGTGCGCACGCCGGCAACCGGGTGCGTGCCTGGCGCGCCCTGGGAGCGCGGGTGGTCGCCGTCGAGCCGCAGCCGGACTTCACCCGGCTGCTACGCCTGTTCTTCGGCCGCGACGACGCCGTGACCGTCCTGCCCCTCGCGCTCGGCGCCGCGGCGGGCACCGCCCGCCTCGGGGTCTCCAGCGCCACCCCGACCGTCTCGACGCTGTCGCAGCGCTGGCGCGACACCGTCGCCGACGACGCCGGGTTCGCCCGGGTGAGCTGGGACTCCTCGATCGAGGTCCGGGTCAGCACGCTCGACGCACTGATCGCCGAGCACGGCGTCCCGACCTTCTGCAAGATCGATGTGGAGGGCTTCGAGGCCGCCGTCCTCGACGGACTGTCGCGCCCGCTGCCCGCGCTGTCGGTGGAGTACCTGCCCGCCGCGCACGACGCGACCCTGGAGTCGCTCGCCCGCATCGAGGCCCTGGGCCGCTACGTCTACCGCTACTCCCCCGTCGAGACGATGACCTGGGACGTCTCGGCCGGCGACCGCTGGGTCGACGCCGCCGAGCTGCGCGCCCTGCTCGACCGGCGGCGCCCGCTGGGCCGCTCGGGTGACGTCTACGCCCGTCACGTGCCCGCCTGACCGCACCGCCGGGTCGATTACCGGACAAGTCGGGCATGCTGGACACCTCATGCTCCGGAAGACCAGCGGCACCGCCGCCACCGCCCCCGTCGCCCTCCAGGTCGCGGCGGGCGCGGTGCTGCTCACGGCCGTCCTCGCCGTGCTCGTGCCGACCACCGGCGCCGGTGCCCTGCGGGTCACCGGCGCGGCCGTCGTCGGCGCCGTCGCCGCGGCAATGCTGCTGCGGGCCGCGCGCCGCGCCGGGGAGCGCACGCTCGGCCCGGCCGGGGTGGTCACGGTGGCCCGGGGGGCGCTCGCCGTGGCCGTCGTCGCGCTGGTCGGGCTGGACGGCGCCGGGACCGTGGCGCTCGTGGCGCTCGTCGGCGTCGCGCTCGCACTCGACGGCGTCGACGGCCCGGTCGCGCGCCGCACCGGCACGGCGACCGCGCTGGGCGCCCGGTTCGACATGGAGACCGACGCGTTCCTGCTGATGGTGCTGTCGGCGCACGTCGCGGCCACGACCGGGCAGTGGTGGGTCACCGCGCTGGGCGTGCTGCGCTACGCCTTCGTCGCCGCCGGGCGGGTCGCGCCGTGGCTGCGCGGCGAGCTCCCGCCGCGCTACTCGGCCAAGGTCGTCGCCGCCCTGCAGGGGATCGTGCTCGTGGTGACCGCGGCCGGGATGTTGCCCGACGCCGTCGCGCTCACCGCGGTCGGGGTGGCGCTGGCCGCACTGGTGTGGTCGTTCGGGGTGTCGGTGGTGCAGCTGTGGCGGGCCGCCGACCGGCACCCGTTGCACGCCCGCCGGGCCGGGGCCGCACTGCTCACCGCGCTCGGCGCCGCGCTCGTCGGCGGGATCCTGGTGCTGCCCGCCGACCCGGTCGCCCTCGACCCGACCGGGCTGCTGCGGCTGCCGATCGAGGCCGTCCTCGGGGCCGCGGTGCTCGCGCTGCTGCCCGGGCGGGCCCGGCGGATCGCCGCCGCCCTCGCCGGGACGCTGCTCGGCGTCGTCGGACTGCTCAAGCTCGCCGACATCGGCTTCCTCACCTTCCAGGGCCGCCGGTTCGACGCCGTGTCCGACTGGTCGCTGCTGGGCAACGCGCACGAGTTCCTGCGCGGCGCCGCCGGTGCGGCCGGGACCGCGGTCGCCGTGCTCGCCGCCGTCCTCGCGGTGGGGCTGGTCGGGGCGACGGCCGCCGCCGCCGTCCGGCTCGGACGGCTCGCGGCCCGGCACCGGCGGGCCACCGTCGGCGTCGCCGCGCTGCTGGCCGCGGCCTGGCTGGTCGTGGGCACGATCGCCGACGCCCGCCTGGTCCCCGGGGTGCCGGTGGCCGCCGCCGACGGCGTCGCCGAGGTCGCGCACCGCGCCCAGCAGGTCCCCGAGACGCTGCGGGAGCGCCGCGAGCTCACCGAGAGCCTGGCCCGTGACGGCTGGGACGGCGCCCCGCCCGACGCGCTGCTGTCCGCGCTGCGCGGCAAGGACGTCGTGATCACTTTCGTGGAGAGCTACGGCCGCAACGCCCAGCACGCCCCCGAGATGGCGCCCCGGATCCGGCCGGTCCTCGCCGAGGCCGACGCCCGCCTCACCGCGGCCGGGTACGGCGCGCGCAGCGGCGTGCTCACCGCACCGATCAGCGGCGGCGGCAGCTGGCTCGCCCACGCGACGCTGTTCTCCGGGCTGTCGATCGCCGACCAGGGCGCGCACGACCGGCTCACCGCGTCCGACCGGCTGACGCTGCCCCGCGCGTTCCGCGACGCCGGGTGGGAGACCGCTGTGGTCACCCCGGCGACGACGCGGGAGTGGCCCGAGGCAGCGTTCTTCGGCCACCAGCGGGTGTACGCCGGCGACGACCTCGGCTACGCGGGCCCGCCGTTCAGCTGGTCCCCGATGCCCGACCAGTACACCCTCGACGCGTTCTCCCGGCTCGAGC
Organism: Pseudonocardia sp. 2-7; assembly: GCF_056341085.1. Lineage (NCBI taxonomy): Bacteria > Bacillati > Actinomycetota > Actinomycetes > Pseudonocardiales > Pseudonocardiaceae > Pseudonocardia > Pseudonocardia sp. 2-7. The sequence continues at coordinate 731,250 of NZ_CP094507.1, read as the reverse complement.
TCGACCGCCCCGACCGGGGCCCGGTGCTCGGCACCGTGGTGCTGACCTCCAGCCACGCGCCGTGGTCGCCGGTGCCGCCGTTGCTGGACCCGGCCGGGATCGGCGACGGCGCCGTCTACGGCCCGTACGCCGGCGGTCAGCAGTCCTACGACACGATCTTCTCCCTGGACCGGGAGACGCTGCGCGGGGACTACCTGACCTCGTTGGAGTACGCGCTGCGCAGCGCCACCGGCTGGGTCGCCGACCGCCCGGAGGGCGACCGGGACCTCGTCGTGCTGATGCTGGGCGACCACGAGCCCGGCGCGACGGTGTCCGGGCCCGGCGCGGGCTCCGACGTCCCGATCTCGGTGATCACCCGCGACACCGACGTGCTGGACCGCATCGACGGCTGGGGCTGGACACCCGGGCTGCTCCCGCCGCCGGACGCGCCGCCGTGGCCGATGGCCGGGTTCCGGGACCGCTTCCTGGCCGCGTTCTCGTGACCGGTCAGGACGCGTGGTAACGCAGCAGCACCAGGTCGCCCATCGTGCGTGCCTCGACCAGGGACATGCTGTGCTGCGGGCACTGCGGGAACCGGCCGTCGCGCACGAAGCGCGGGGCCCGGGCGTCGCCGACGAAGAACGGCGCGACGACCACGTGGAGCTCGTCGACCAGCCCGGCGGTGAGGAACGCGGTGTGCACGCCGCCCCCACCCTCGACCAGCAGCCGTCGCACGCCGCGGGCGGCCAGGTCGTCGAGCACCGCGCACGGGTCCGGCGAGTCCCCCGCGGCGACGACCTCGGCAGCGCGGCCGAGCCGCTCGCGCAGCGCGGGCGCAGCCGCGCCCGCGGTGAACACCAGCGGCGCGTCCCCGCCCGCGAACACCCGCGCCGACGGGTCCAGTGAGGACCCGGTGGTCAGCACGACCCGCCGCGGCGAGGGCCGGAGGCCGTCGGCGACCCGCCCGGCACGGCGCTCCGCGCAGCGCACCAGCAGTCGCGGGTCGTCGGCGCGCACGGTCCCCGCGCCGACCAGGATCGCGTCCACCCCGGCGCGTACGGCGTCGACGCGGTCGAGGTCGCCCGCGTCGGAGAGCACCAGCGTGTCGGGGCCTGCGTCGTCGATGTAGCCGTCCAACGACATCGCGACCGACGCCAGCACGTACGGCCGGTCCACTCAGACCACCTCCGCGCACCGGGCAGGCGCCCGATACGTCCGGATACTGTCAGGACCGTCGGCGCGCCGGGCGCCGGGATCGGGGACGGTGGAGTGGGGCACGAGGCACGGGCGTTCTGGCTGGCCGCGCCGGGGCACGGCGAGATCCGGACGGTGCCGGTGCCCGACCCCGGGCCCGACGAGGTGCTCGTGCGCACCCGGTACACCGCGGTCAGCCGGGGCACCGAGACCTTGGTGTTCCGCGGCGAGGTCCCGGAGTCCGAATACGAGCGGATGCGTGCCCCGTTCCAGGACGGCGGCTTCCCCGCCCCGGTGAAGTACGGCTACCTCGCGGTGGGCGAGGTCGAGCAGGGCCCGCCCGGCCTCGCCGGGCGCACCGTGTTCTGCCTGTACCCGCACCAGAGCCTGTTCGTGGTGCCCGCCGACGCGGTCACCGTCGTCCCCGACGACGTGCCCGCCGCGCGGGCCGTGCTCGCCGGCACCGTCGAGACCGCCGTGAACGCGGTGTGGGACGCCGCCCCGCTGGTCGGCGACCGGATCGCCGTCGTCGGGGCGGGGATGGTCGGGGCGTCGGTGGCCGCGGTCCTGGCCGGGCTGCCCGGCGCGCGGGTGCAGCTCGTCGACCCCGACCCGGACCGGGCCGCCGTCGCCGCGGCGCTCGGCGTCGGGTTCGCCTCTCCCGACGACGCCGAGGGCGACCGGGACCTCGTCGTGCACGCCAGCGCCACCCCGGCCGGGCTGGCCCGCTCGCTGGAGCTGCTCGCGCCGGAGGGCGAGGTGGTCGAGCTCAGCTGGTACGGCACCCGCCCGGTGCCGCTGCCGCTGGGCGGACCGTTCCACAGCCGCCGACTCACCATCCGCGCCAGCCAGGTCGGCACGGTGTCCCCGCGCCGGGCGCGCCGCGGCTACGGCGACCGGATGGCGCTGGCGCTGCGACTGCTCACCGACCCCCGGTTCGACGCCCTGGTCGGCGGCGACTGCACGCTCGACGAGCTGCCCACCGTGCTCGCCACGATGGCGGCGGGCGGGCCGCCGTCGCTGTGCCTGCGGGTGTCGCACCACGGGGGTCAGTAGCCGGTCGCGGTGTGGCCGCGCGGCGCGTCCGGCGCGGCGTCGACCTGCGGGAGGACGTGCCCGAGCCGGTCGCGCTTGGCCGTCAGGTAGCGCACGTTGTGCTCGTCGGCGGGCTCGAGCACCGGCACCAGCTCGGTGACGACGATGCCGTACCCGGTGAGCGCCTCGACCTTCGCCGGGCTGTTGGACAGCAGCCGCACCCGGCCGATCCCGAGGTGACGCAGCACGACGGCGGCGGCCCCGAAGTCGCGCACGTCGACCGGCAGGCCCAGCGCGACGGCCGAGTCGATGGTGTCCAGGCCGTCCTCGTCCTGCAGCACGTGCGTGCGGATCTTCGCGATCAGGCCGATGCCGCGGCCCTCGTGCCCGCGCAGGTAGACGATCACGCCGCGGCCCGCGCGGACGACGGCGTCGACGGCGATCGACAGCTGCGCGCCGCACTCGCAGCGACGCGCACCGAAGACGTCGCCGGTGAGGCACTCGGAGTGCATCCGCACCAGCGGCGCCTCCACGTCCGTGGGGTCGCCGTGCACCAGCGCGAGGTGCTCGGGACCGCCCTCGTACTCGCGGAAGGCGATCGCACGGAACTCCCCGTGCCGTGTGGTCAACCGGGACTCGGCGAACTCGTGTCGGTCGTCGTGCACCGTTGCTCCTCCATGATCGGGCGGGGCCGTGAGAGCCTCGCCTGCGTGAATCCCCTCCCGGCCGACACCACCGAGGACGTCCGGGAGCGGGGTGCCTCCGTGGCCCTGCTCCCGGTCGGGAGCCTCGAGCAGCACGGACCGCATCTGCCCCTGACCACCGACACCCTCGTGGCGTCCGCGGTGGCCGCCCGGATCGCGCAGGCCCACCCCGTGCGCGTCCTGCCACCCCTGACGATCTCCTGCTCCCACGAGCACGCCGCGTGGGCGGGCACCGTGAGCATCTCCGCCGCGACGCTCGGCGCGGTCGTCTCCGACGTCGCCGCCTCGCTGCGCGCCTCCGGCACCACTGCGCTGGTCCTGGTCAACGCGCACGGCGGGAACCACGTCCTGCGCAACGTCGTCCAGGAGGCCTCGGTCGGGCCGCTGCCCATGGCCCTGTTCCCCGTCTCCGAGGACTGGACCGCCGCCCGCCGGGCCGCCGGGTGCGAGACCTCCAACACCGCCGACATGCACGCCGGGGAGCTGGAGACCTCGATCCTGCTGCACACCGCCGCCGACCAGGTCCGGCCGTCGTACCGCGCCGCCGACCACGTCGCCGACGAGCGGCCGCACCTGCTCACGACCGGGCTCGCGGCCTACTCCGCCACCGGTGTGGTGGGACGGCCGTCGCTCGCCACCGCCGAGAAGGGCCGGGGCCTGCTCGACGCGCTCGTGGTCGCCTTCGAGGGCCACCTGCGGGTGCTCGCCGGGCGCTGACGGCGCGGTCGCCCGGGCCGCGCGGCGGCGCCGCAGCACCACGAGCGCGCCCGGCGCGACCCCGGCGAGCGCCAGCACCCCGTAGGCGACGGCGGCGGCGAGCCCCTCGGCGGCCGGCAGCCCGACCGCGGCGAACCCGGCCGCGGCGGCCGCCTCGCGCGGCCCCCACCCGCCGACGGTGAGCGGGACCGTCATCGCCAGCAGCGCGACCAGCAGCAACGGCAGCAGGACGGTGAGCGGTGCGGTCGCGCCGGCCGCCCGCGCGGCCAGCACGAACAACGTGAGGTGGCAGGCCAGCGCTCCGGCCGAGGTCAGCACCACCCCGGCCGCGGTGCGCGGGCGCAGCACGGTGCGCGCGTCGGACCACACCCGGCCGAGCCGGGCGCGCAGCAGCCACCCGGCCCCGCCGAGCGCGGCCACGACGGCGAGCACGGGCAGCGCCGCGCCGCCCGGGACCGCCCCGGCCGCGGCCCGCAGCAGGTCCGGCTGCAGCGCCAGGACGAGGGCGACGGCCACCACCGCGACCAGGTGCCCCGCGACCCGTTCGAACACCACGGCCCTCACCCCGGCGCCGAGGTCCCCCTCGCTGCGCCCGTGGCTGACCGCGCGGTGGACGTCGCCGAGGACCCCGGAGGGCAGCAGCGAGTTGAGGAAGGTGGCGCCGTAGCAGTCGGCGACGGCGCGTCCCGGGGTCAGGCCGAGCCCGATCGAGCGGGCGACCATCCGCCACCGCCACGCGCTGAGCACGGTCGCCACCGCGCCGAGCAGCAGCGCGGCGACGACCGCCGCCGCCCCGACGCCGCGCAGGCGCTCCAGCACCGGCCCGGCACCGACCTGCACGACCAGCACGGCGAGCAGCCCCACCCCGGCGAGCAGCCGCAGGACCGGACCCACCCGACCAATCACGACCGCTCCCCCGGCACCGCCAGCAGGTCCGTGTGCCCGACCGAGACGGTGAGCTCCCCCGCGTCGAGGGCGCGCTCGCGCCGGTCGCGGTAGGCGCCGGCGTGTGCGGCGAGGCCGGGACGCTGCGCGCACGCCGCATCGAGCCGTCCGGCCAGCCACTCGCGGAGCAGCGCGGGCCGGTCGGGGCCGAGCCGCCACGGCGAGTCGGCGGTGCGGACCCGCGCGCCGTGCCGGGCGAACGCGGCCGCCGCGGCGGCGGGGGCGTCCGGCCCGAGCATCCGGCGGCCGTTCTCGTCGCGGCGCTGGTGGTCGTCGAAGGCGGCGCCGATCTCGGCGTCGAGCGGGTCCTCGGGGTGCAGCCGGACCCGGCCGGACACGGTCAGGGTGAACAGCACGGGGCAGCCGGCGGCGGTGCAGGCCGCGGCCAGGGCGTCCATCTCCTCGGCGGTGAGCAGGTCGAGCAGCGCGGATGCGGTGACCAGCGACGTCCCGGCCAGCGCGTCGGCGCCGAGCCCGGTGAGGTCGCCGGGTCCGGCCTCGGCGGTCACCCCGCCGGGCAGCGACGCGACGGCGTGGGAGAGCACGACGGGGTCGCGGTCGTGCAGGACCCAGTGCTGGCCACCGGGCCGGTCGAGGCGCGGGGCGAGCCAGCGGCCCATCGACCCGGTGCCGCAGCCGAGGTCGCGCACCCGCAGCGGGCCCGGCGGCAGGAGGTCGCGGACGGCGTCGGCGAGCGCGGTCGAGCGGGCGTCGGCGTCGGCGGGCTCGCGCAGGGCGAGCCACTCCGGCGGGCAGACCGGGTTGCCCGCCGCACCCTGGATCGGGACGGCGGTGTGGTCGACGCGGTGGCCGGCGGGGTGGTCGGCGGCGGCGCTCACGGCAGCACCGCGCAGAGGGCGCGGGCGGTGTCGGCCCAGCCGTCGAGCCGGTCCCGGCGGTCCCGGGCGGCGGCGCGCAGGTCCGCGCGCATCCCCGGGTCGGTCAGCCAGGACCGCAGCGCGCCGGCCAGCGCGTCCTGGTCGCCGGGGTCGACGAGCAGCCCACCGTCGCCGAGCGCCTCGGACACCCCGCCGACCGCAGCGGCGATCACCGGGACGGCCCGGGCCAGCGCCTCGGTGACGACCATCCCGTAGCTCTCGGTGCGCGAGGGCAGCACGAGCAGGTCCGCGGAGGTGTAGGCGGCGTCGAGGGCGGGGCCGGTCAACGGGCCGGTGAGGGTGATCCGCCCGGCCAGGCCGTGCCGGTCCACCGCCGCGCGCACGGCCGCGGCGTGCGCGGGGTCGCGGTCGAGCGGCCCGGCCAGGCGCAACGTCCACTCCCGGTCGGCGACGCGGGCGAGGGCCTCGACCAACAGGTCGTGGCCCTTGGTCGGGGTGAGGGCCCCGACCGCGAGCAGCCGGGTACCGGCCGGGTGCGCGGACGTCATCGGGGCAGGGTCCACCCCCGGCGATGCGACGTGCACGCGGGCGAGGGGCAGCTGGTGCAGACGGACCACCCGCCGTGCCGTCCATCGGCTGGTGGTGACGACGGCGGCCGCCGCGTGCAGCGCCGCGCGCTCCCGGCCCCGGCGGTCCGCGACGACCGCCGCGGCGAGCCCGTGCTCGTCGCCCAGCGGCAGGTGCACCAGGACGACCGCGCGTACCCGGCCGGTGTGACGGGCGAGGACCCCGGGCGCGGCGCAGGCGACGAGCCCGTCGAGCAGCACCGACGCGCCGTCCGGGACACCCGTGAGCGCGGCGTCGAGCCGCTCGAGGGCGGCCCGGTCCGGATCCGGCCAGCCGCCCGCGACGGCGATCTCCCGCACCGGGCGGTCGAACGCGGCGCAGACACCGCGGTCGTAGCGGTTCCCGCCGCTCGGGGAGCGCGGGTCGTCGATCCCGGCGGGGACGACGACGTGCACCGCACGCCCCGTGGTGCGGGGCGGTGCGGGAGCCGTCACAGGTCCCGCTCGTAGCTCGCCCACGCGACGTGCGACTCGTGCAGCGTCACCGTCAGGCCGGTCAGCCCGCCGGCGTTGCCGCCGAGCTTGCCCGCACCGATGCGGTCGGCGAGCCGGTCCGCGATCGCCCGGGCCAGGAACTCGGTGGTCGTGTTGACGCCCGCGAACTCGGGGTGGTCGTCGAGGTCGCGGTGGTTGAGGTCGACGAGCGCCTCCGCGAGCTGGGCGGTGGCCAGCCCGATGTCGACGACGATCCCGTCCGGGTCCAGCTCGGGGCGCCGGAAGGTGGCGTCGACGAGGAAGGTCGCGCCGTGGCGCTGCTGCGCCGGTCCGAAGACCTCGCCGCGCAGGCTGTGCGCCACCATGACGTGGTCCCGGACGGTGATGCTGAACAAGCGGTCCTCCTGCGCGCGGCGCTCGCTGAACCGGTTGTCCAGACGAAAAGCGGGCAATGTTCATGAAAGCACCACGCCGGTGCCGCGGCGAACGAGCCGCGTCACGGGAGCGGCCCGCGCTGGTCACGCGTGTGCGCCCGGCTGCTGCGGCCCGTCACCGGTGTTGCTCCGAGCGGATGAGGCATGACACACGATGGTCACCGTTGAGGCAGCGATGTCTCAGAAGCTACTCTCGTGGTGCGAGTCGGACGGAGCAGCTTCCGAGTCGACCACTACGAGGAGGTAGCCGATGACCACCCACGAGACCCCGATGCCGTCCTGGCCCGAGACCCTGCGGGACGCCGGCCGGCGCACCGGGAACATGCTCCGCGCGATCTGGGTGGGCATCGACACCTGGAGCGCCGTCACGCACGGCCGCACCCCGGCCCGTCGCTGACCCCCGTCCCCCGGCGCGGCACGTCCGTACCGGGGGGACGCCGTCGTTCAGTCCCGGTCCGCGTCCGGCGGCGCCAGCCGCGGGTGCAGCTGCGCCCAGGCCAGCAGCCCCAGCGCGGCGGCGACGGCGAACGTCCCCGCCGTCCCGATCCGGCCGGCCAGCGCCCCGGCCAGCGGTGAACCCACCGTCTGACCGACGCCCAGGGCGAGGCACGCCCACGTCACCGCGCGCGCGGGAGCGCCCGGGAGGATGTGTGCGGCCCACAGGATGCACAGCCCGGTCAGCCCGATGTAGCCGGCGCCGAACAGGCCCGCCGAGACGACCGCGCCGGTCAGGCCCGGCTCCGGCAGGGCGAGCAGGGCGATCCCGGCCGCGAACAGGGTCCAGACGACGAGCCCGACCGTCCGCAGCCCGTACCGCTGCGCCGCCCGTCCCACCGCGCCGCCGAGCACGCCGACCACACCGATCGCACACCAGGCGACGGTGCCGACGACCGGCCCGGCGCCGAGCTCGTCGAGCCGCGCGGTCGAGAAGGTCCAGTACGGCGCGCTGACCAGCCCCAGCAGCCCGGCGACGGCCAGCAGCGGCAGCACCCGGCCGCGCCCGCGCTGCGTGGGCGCCGCCTCGGGGACCCCTCGCGGCAGCAACCACGCGGCGGCAGCGGTGACGACGACCGCGACCAGACCGAACCCGAGCCAGACGGCCCGCCAGTCCCCCGGCAGCAGCGGCGTGAACGCGGTCAGCGCGAGCCCCGCCCCGGTGCCGGTGTTCGCCCAGGCCTGTGCCCGGGTGCGCGCGAGGCCACCGACCGTCTCGACGACGAGCTGCGCGACCCCGGGTGTCGCGATGCCCGCCCCGGCCCCCGCCACCACGATCGCGGCACCGAACACCACCACGCCCGGTGCGAGGGCCATGAGCAGCAGCCCCACCGTCGCGGAGACGGCGGCCGCGATCGTGGCACCGCGCGCCGACCGCGCCGACAGCGCCGGAGCGGCGAGCAGCCCGAGGACGTAGCCGGCCGTGGAGAGCCCGCCGAGCACGCCGACCGCGGCCGGGGTCAGGCCGAACGTCTCGGTGAAGCGAGGCACGAACAGTCCGTAGGCGTAGCGGGCGACGCCGTAGCAGAGCGCGATCACCCCCGCGCCGAGCAGCGCGGTGGTCCACCAGGGCCGGTCGGTGGCGGGTGCAGGTCCGGGCCGTTCGCAGGTCGCCGTCATGCCGGTAGTGAACAGACCTGTCTGTTTGTTTGCAACTCGCGCCGACGGACAGCATCGTCTCTGCTGCTAGAGTCGCCTTCTCGGAACAGACCGTTCGGTTCATTCCAGGAGGACGCATGGCACGCACACGGCGCGGCGACGCCGGGGCGAAGGTGCTCGACGCCGCGTCCCGGCTCTTCTACCGGGACGGCATCAACGCGGTCGGGGTGGACACCGTCGCCGCCGAGGCGGGCGTCACCAAGACGGCGCTGTACACGAACTTCGGCTCGAAGGACCGGCTCGTCGTCGCCTACCTGCGGGACCGCGACCGCCGGTGGCAGGACGACGTCGACCGGATCACCGCCGACCACGCGTCGCCGCGGGACCGGATCCTCGCCGTCTTCGACGCCTACGAGACCTGGCAGTCCCGGGAGGGCTTCCGCGGCTGCGCGTTCCTCAACGCGACCTCCGAGCTGCCGCGCCTCGACCACCCGGCCCGCGAGGTCGTCCGGCACCACAAGACCGCGCTGCGCAGCTACCTGCAGACCCAGGTCGAGCGGCTGGGGACGGCCGAGCCGGCCGCGGCGCTCGCCGGGACCCTGATGATCCTCCTTGAGGGGGCGGCCGCGATGGCGGTGGTCGAGCACGGGGCGGGGCCGATCCGCGCGGCCCGGGAGGTCGCCGACGGGCTGCTCCCGGCGGCCTGAACGGTCACACCGGGACGGGTCCGTGCGGGTGCAGGTCGTCGACGACGAGCCGGTGCGCGTGGGTCCAGCCGTGCACCGAGGGGCTGGCGGTGACGACGTGTGCGTGGTCGGCGTCGTGGTCGTGGCAGTGCCGTACGAAGTCGGCGCCGGCCGTCGGCCAGACCGTGACCGCCACCCCGAGCGCGACGACGGCGAGCGCGGCGAGGACCGACCAGGTGACCGTCCAGCCGGCCGAGACCGCCAGCCAGCCGGTGAGCGGGTAGGTGAGCAGCCAGCAGGCGTGTGAGAGCGAGAACTGCGCGCTGAACAGGGCGGGCCGCTGGCCGGGCCCCGCCGAGGTGCGCAGCAGGCGACCGGTGTTGACCATGATCCACCCCGGCCCGAAGCCGACCAGCGCCCACGCGAACGCCGCGGTCGTCCACGACGGTGCGGCCGCCAGCAGCAGGGTCGCGCCGGCCGCCAGGCAGGAGACCGCCGCACCGGCCAGCATCACCGTCCGGACCGGGAGCCGCCGGGCGACCCACGGGGAGGCCAGCGCCGCCGCGGCCGTGCCCGCACCGGACACCGCGAGCAGCAGCCCGACATCGGCCTCGGTGCCGCCGAGCAGGTCGCGGACGACGTTCACCGTCGTCACCAGCGACACCACCCCCACCGCGGCGACGACGACGTTCAGCGCCAGCAGCCCCCGCAACTGCGGGACCGCCCGGAACAGCCGGACCCCGAGCAGCAGCCGGGTCGCGAAGCCGCCCTGGGCGCGGCCCGCGACCGGCGGGACGGCCGTCGACGCCACGACGACCGCGGAGAACACGAACCCGGCACAGGTGCCGACGAACAGCGTCGAGTAGCTCGTCACCGCGACGGCCGCCGCGGCCAGCAGCGGGCTCAGCACCGTCTCCGCGCTGCTCGCGAGCTGCGAGGCCGACAGCGCCCCGGCGTAGTCCCGCTCGTCGGGGACGACGTCGGGGATGACCGACTGGAACACGGGGGTGAACGTCGCCGAGGCGACCTGGAGCACCGCGACCAGGACGAACACCTGCCAGATCCCGGTCACCCAGGGCAGGACGAGCACGACCGCCGCGCGGACGACGTCCGCGCCGACCATCAGCATCCGTCGCGGGACCCGGTCGGCGACCGCGCCGACGACCGGCCCGACGACGACGTAGGCCGCCATCTTGATCGTCAGTGCCGAGCCGAGGACGAGCGCGGCCCGCTCGCCGGCCAGGTCGTAGGCGAGCAGCCCGAGCGCGACCGTCGTGAGACCGGTCCCGACCAGAGCGACGACCTGGGCCGTGAACAACCGGCGGAACCGCGTGTTCCGGAACAACGATCGCACTGGCCCTCCCCGTCGGCTGCGGGGACCGTAGAACGATTTCCCGATCGCCCCAACGGATCAGTTGCCAGCGGGGAGCAGCAGCCTCCCGGCGTGAACTGCGAGGTGGCGGCGATATCGTCCCCGCTCCACGAATCCGCAGGTCAACGCGCCTCGTGGCACCGTTCCGGCTGCGAGGAGGTCGCTGTCGCCGTGCACTCGCAGAAGCCTTCCGGTGTCGTAGTGGGCGACGTCACGACGACGATTCCCGGATTCCGCGCTGACGACGGATCCGCCGTTCCGCGGCGCGGCGGGCGGCACCGGCGGTCCGGCGGGGAGGCGTCCGGGTAGGCTCCTCTCAGGCCCTCGTAGCTCAGGGGATAGAGCACCGCTCTCCTAAAGCGGGTGCCGCAGGTTCGAATCCTGCCGGGGGCACTACACCGTGACCAGCGGCAACGCTGTTCGCGATCGCGAACGACTTCGCGCCGTGGAACGAAACCCGCCTACGCTGCGGCGGGGAAGCGCAGGTCACGGGGACACATCGAGGAGCTGCCGAGCGGCGCGTCCCGAGCCATCGTCGTCGCGGGCGTCGATCCGCTGCCGGTGCGCAGCCGCCGGCTCAGGGAGACGGCGCGGACCCGCACGGAGGCCGAGAACAGCGCTGAACTCGTGAGTCGGGCGGGGAACGGGTCCGCGGGCGCGGCCGGAACCGTGGTGCCGTGCTCGGCCCGTGTGTGCCGACCCGATCGAGCAGGCCGGGGACGCCGCGATCCTCGACACGCTGCGGTCCTGCGGCTGGGAGACGAAGGCTGCGGCATCGTCGACGGCCGCGCTCGGGGTTACCGCACGAGTTCGCCGCGGGCACCACTCACGGCAAGCACGGGTACGACTGCGTCACCTGCCTGCCGCCCGAGGCCGGCGACACCGCCGGCCGGTCCCTCGGGGAGCGGACCGGCGTAGCCGATCGCCGGTTACACCCCGTCCGCAGTGGCGGACACTCGCGACGACGTCTGCTCGGCGTGACCGAGGCGGTCAGTCCCTCTCGTGCGGTCGCGCGGCGTGGCCGGGGCGCCCGCGCGTGCGGCGCTGCTCCTTCATCTCCGCCTCCATCAGATGCCGCCGCCCACCGACCAACTCGTCGCGCACCGCGCGGTCCAGGTCCAGCGTGGTGCGGTAGTAGCCGTCGTCGTACTCCTCCACGACCTGGAAGCTCCACCGCCCCGCGACGACGTTCAGCCCGATCAGCTCGGTGGTGATCCGGTCCGCCAGGTCGTCGCGACCCATCCCCCGCAGGCCGCCGACGACCTCGTCGAGCATCTCGTCGGCGTACCCGGTCATCTGGTGGAAGGCGTAGAGGTGCCCGCGGGCCCGTTCGATCGTCTCGACGGCCTCGGCCAACTTGCCCACCGTGGCCACCGCCTCGTCCGACACACCGTCCGGTCGGCGGTGCTCCGGGGCCGGTCGGTCGTCGTCGCGGCGGTCCTGCTGGTGGTTCTCGGACATGCGGGGGTCTTCCCGGTTCCAGCGGCCGGGAACCGTCCTGCCGACTCGAGCAGGGACCGTCATCGCTCCGTCCAGACGAATTGCCCGGACCGTTCCTGCTGGTCGCGAGGCTGAACTGCGTGCGGCGGGCCGGACGGGCCGACGCCGGTGCCGGGGGGGCCGCGGTCCGGCGTCCAGCCGGTGTCAGAGCCAGCCGCGTTCGTGCGCGTGGCGCGCGGCGTCGTGGCGGGTGGCGGTGCCGGTCTTCTGCATCGCGCTGGACAGGTAGTTGCGAACGGTCCCGTGGGCGAGGTGCAGCCGGCGGGCGATGTGTGCCACGGAGTAGCCCTCGCGGGTCTCGGCGAGGGCGTCGATCTCGCGGTCGGTGAGCGGGCAGTCGTCGATCACGGATGCCTCGAGGACCTCGTGGGCGATCCACCGACGCCCGGCCCGCAGCTCGTGGACGACCGCGACGATGTCCTCGGGGTCGGCGCTCTTGCTCATGAACCCCTGCACCCCGAGCTTGAGCGCCCGGCGCAGGACACCCGGGCGGGCGTGCCGGGTGAGCATGAGCACCGCCTGCCCGGGGTGGTGTTCCCGGATCCGCGCGACGGCGTCGAGGCCGTTGGCCCCGGGCATCTCCAGGTCGACGACGAGCACGTCGGGACGGTGCTCGAGGGTCTCCCGCACGGCCCCGTCGCCGTCCTCGGCCTGGGCTACGACGACGATCGTCCCGTCCTGGGGCAGCAGCGCCGCCATCGCGGTGCGCAGCAGCTTCTCGTCGTCGGCCAGCACGATGCGGACGGGCTCAGCGCCGGTCATGGTCCCCGCCTCCCGTCGGTCGGGCCGCGCCGCCACCGCGCGTGCCCGCCCCGGGGCTCGCGAGCCGGGCCGCGACGGTGAACGTCGTCGGGGTGGTGGTCACGTCCAGGTCGCCGCCGGCCGCGGCCAGGCGGTCCCGCAGGCGGGCGAGGCCGCGCAGCTCCGGCCCGGCGTCCGCGGCGGGGGCGACCCCGTCGTTGGTGATCTCGACCCGGGTCGCCGACGTGGTGATGCGCACGGTGCTCGGGCGGGCGTGGCGGAGCAGGTTGGTCGTGGCCTCGCGCAGCACCTGGGCGAGCAGCGGGTGGGCGGGGGCGGCGCCGGGGTCGTGGTGGACCTCGACCGTGATCCCGGCGGCCTCGCCCAGCCGACGGGTGTTCTCCAGCTCGGCGGTCAGGTTGAGCTGGTGGCGCGCGTGGGCGAGCTCGCGGGTCCGGGTGAGGGCGTCGTCGACGAGTCCCCGGATCTCACCGAGCTCGGCGACGGCCGTCGCGGCGGCGTCCTCGCCGCCGCCGCGGACGAGGGTCTGCGCGTAGGCGGCCTTGAGTTTGATGACGTGCAGCGAGTGTCCGTGGATGTCGTGCAGGTCGCCCGCGAACCGCATCCGCTCGTGGGCGATCGCCAGCTCGCGCTCGGCCTCGCGGGCCCGTTCCAGACGACGCACGACGACCCACGCGTACTCGGAGACGACGATGACGCCGGCGACGAACAGGGTGCCGAACAGGGGCAGGAGCACGTACTGGCCGGCGAGGGTCACGGTGGGCGGCCGGGGCAGGAGCGCCGCGGCACCGGACGCCGCGACGACCACGGCGAGCGCACCGACCCACATCCGCCGGTGACGCGGGCGGGCGGACACCAGCAGCGACCCGATGAGCGCGAAGGGCACGAAGGTGATCGGGCTCGCGGCGCTCAGGGCCGCGACGAGCCAGTTCACCCCGGTGAAGCCCAGGGTGAACACGGCGCCGCGCGAGTAGCCGTCCAGGCTCCACTGCCGCAGCACCCCGAGGGCCAAGACCAGCCCCACGGCGACGATCAGGCCCTCCCACCAGCTGTGCGCCGTGAGCACGACACCGACCACGCACAGCGGGGCGATGGCGGCGAGGGCGGTGAGCATCGCGGCCCGGCGCGCCCGGGCGGCCGCGGTCCCCGCGGCCGCGCCGGTGTCGGCGCCATCGCTCACGACGACATCGGTCACGGCGGCGGCATCGGAGTCGGTCACGGGGCTCCCGGTGGGGCGGTCGGTCACGACCGCGTCGGCTGCGGGCGGCGCTGCTTCAGCGTGCGCCCGACCAGAGTCTTGCCGATCAGCCCCACGACGAGCACGGCGAGCGCCACCCACTGCAGGGATCCGTTCCGCAGGAAGAACGCGGTGACCGGCTCGGGCAGGACGGTGAACAGCCCGGTGTCGTAGGCGAGTCCGACGTAGGCGATGACCACGGTCACGGAGAGGACGGTGACGGCGGTGAGGACCAGGTCCAGCAGCTTCATGGTCGTCAACGGTCCGGCACGCTCCTCGGCGACGGTAGTGACACGGCGTCATGTGCTGCGGTGACCTCACGCCACTGTGCCACCGGTGCGTGCGCGGGTGCGATGGGACACGACCCGATCGACCCGAGGAGACGACATGTTCCGGTCGCACCTGCTCCGGCTCGCCGTGGGAGTGGTGTCGCTGACCGCCGTCGCCGCCTGCGGCGCCCCCGCCCCACCCGGAGCAGCCGCCGCGGCCGCGACCAGACCGCCACCACAGCTCGCCGCCGTCCACGACCAGCAGATCACCTGGCAGCCCTGCGACGGGTTCGCCACCTCGGCGGCCGACCGGGCCCTCTACGCGAACGAAGCAGTTTCCACGAAGTGAGAGAGACGGTCGGCCCGTCCCCGGCTCGCTGGCGGGACGGACCGACCGTCCGGTCCGAGGCGGCTCGGCGGACACCGCCCCGGAGCGTTCCCGGGGAGGGCGGTCAGCCCTTCAGCTCCGGGAAGTCCTCGTAGCGCCACTCCCCGCCCGCGGCCGCCCCGGCCTCGTCGCGCTCGCGGGCCCGCAGCTCCACCCGCCGGATCTTGCCCGAGATCGTCTTCGGCAGCTCGGAGAACTCGATCCGCCGCACCCGGAGGTAGGGCGCCAGGTGGTCCCGGGCGTGGGCGAAGATCGCGGCCGCGGTCTCCCGGGTCGGCTCGTGGCCGGGGGCGAGCGCGACGTAGGCCTTCGGCACGGCGAGCCGGACCGGGTCGGGCTGGGGCACCACGGCCGCCTCCAGCACCGCCGGGTGCTCGACGAGCACGCTCTCCAGCTCGAACGGCGAGATCTTGTAGTCGCTGGCCTTGAACACGTCGTCGGTGCGGCCGACGTAGAACAGGTAGCCGTCGGAGTCGCGGGTCGCGGTGTCACCGGTGTGGTAGAAGCCGCCCGCCATGGCGTCGGCGGTCTTCTCCGGCATGTCCAGGTACCCGACCATCAGGCTGGTGGGCCGCCGGGACAGGTCGATGCAGATCTCGCCCTCGGTCCCCGAGACCTCGCCGGTGGGCTCGTCGACCAGTACCACCGGGACACCGGGCAGCGGACGCCCCATCGACCCGGGCTTCACGACGGAGCCGGGCGTGTTGCCCACCGACGCCGTCGTCTCGGTCTGGCCGAACCCGTCGCGCAGGGTCAGGCCCCACTGCGCCCGGACCTGCTCGATGATCTCCGGGTTGAGCGGCTCGCCCGCCGCGATGACCTCGCGCAGCGAGCCGGGTCCGCCGGACAGGTCGGCCTTGATCAGCATCCGCCAGACCGTCGGCGGAGCGCAGAACGTGGTGACGCCCTTGTCCCGGATCTGGCCGAGCAGCGACGCCGCGTCGAAGCGGGTGTAGTTGTAGAGGAAGATCGTCGCCCCGGCGATCCACGGCGCGAAGAAGCAGCTCCACGCGTGCTTGGCCCAGCCCGGCGAGCTGATGTTGAGGTGCACGTCGCCCGGGGTGATGCCCAGCCAGTACATGGTGGACAGGTGCCCGACCGGGTACGACGTCTGGGTGTGCTCGACCAGCTTCGGCCGGCTGGTGGTGCCGGAGGTGAAGTACAGCAGGAGCCGGTCGTCGGCGGTGGTGCCCGGGTGTTCGACCGGGGCGTCGTCGACGTCGCGGGAGTCGGCGAGGTCCAGCCAGCCCTCGGCGGACCCGCCGACCGAGACGGCGGTGAGCCCGTCGAGCAGGCCGTCGAACTTGCCCGTGCAGGACGCGTCGGCGATCACGAACCGCGCTCCCCCGCGCTCCAGCCGGTCCGGCAGGTCGACGGCGCCGAGCGCGGTGGTCGTCGGCATGATCACCGCGCCGAGCTTCATCACCGCGAGCATCGACTCCCACAGCTCGACGCGGTTGCCGAGCATGACCAGCACGCTGTCCCCGCGCCCGACGCCGTGCGAGGCGAGCCAGCGGGCCACCTGGTTGGAGCGGCGGCGCAGCTCGTCGAAGGTCCAGGCGCCCTCGGCACCGTCCTCCTCGACGATGCGCAGCGCGGTCCGCGACTCGCCGTCGGCGATCACGTCGAACCAGTCGTGCGCCCACTGGAACGCGCCGTCGAACTGCGGCCAGGTGAAGTCGGCGACGGCCTTCTCGTGCTCGCCGTGCAGCGCGACGAGCCGGTCACGGGCGTCGCGGTAGATGTCGTGGTTGGCCATGGGGCGGACGACCTCCGGGTCGGTGGTGCGGGTCAGACCGTCGTCGGGGCGGTCGCGGGGCGCTCGTGCTCGAGCGCGACGTTGCGGGTCTCGTGCAGCAGCGACACGCAGACCAGGGAGATCACGCCGATCAGCGAGAGCATCACGCCGATCGCGATCGAGCCGTACGCCGCGGCCAGACCGGGCGCGACCAGCGGCGGGATCGCCCCGCCGAGGACGCCGGCGAGGTTGTAGCCGAGCCCGGCGCCGGTGTAGCGGTGCCGGGCCGAGAACAGCTCGGGCAGGAAGGAGCCCGCCGGACCGTAGGCGACCGCGAAGATCACCAAGGTCCCGCAGAGGCCGACCGCGAACGCGGTGGCGCTGCCGGTGTCGAGCAGCGGGAACAGCACCAGCGCCCAGACGATCCCGGCGACGCAGGACGTCCGGATGACCGCGCGACGCCCGAACCGGTCCGACAGCATCCCGGCGGCCACGGTCGCGAGCCCGAACACGGCGGCCGCGGCGATGCCGATGCCCAGCACCACCGGGCGGTCCAGGGCCGCACCCTGCGGGTTCGTGCCGTAGGCGGTCAGGTAGGCCGTGCCCATGTAGAAGAACGCGAACAGCATCGACAGCGCACCGGCCGACAGCAGGACCTCACGCGGCTGCGCCCGGACGGCCTCCAGGAACGGCAGCCGCTTCGAGCGGTCGAGCGCGGTCGCCTCCGCGGCCGCGCGCCGCCGGGCCTCGGCGAACGCGGGGGTCTCCTCGATGGAGAGCCGCACCCACAGCCCGACTCCGACGAGCAGGATCGACAGCAGGAACGGGATCCGCCAGCCGTAGGTCAGGAACGCGTCGTCGGTGTCACCCATGACCAACCCGGTGACCAGGAAGGTGCCCGAGGACAGCGCGAACGCGATGGCCGGGCCGAGCTGGGGGAACACGCCGTACAGGCCGCGCTTCTCCTTCGGCGCGTACTCCGCGGTCAGCAGGGTCGCACCCGCCCACTCGCCGCCGACGGCGAAGCCCTGGCAGAACCGCAGGAAGACCAGGATCAGCGGGGCCGCGACGCCGATCGTCTCCGCGCCCGGGAGCAGTCCGATCAGGACGGTCGCGATGCCCATCAGCAGCAACGTCGAGATCAGGGTCTTCTTCCGGCCGATCCGGTCGCCGTAGTGGCCGAACACGATCGCGCCGACCGGGCGGGCGAAGAACGCCACGGCGAACGTCGCGAAGGAGGCGACGGTGCCCGCGGTGGAGCCCAGGGCCGGGAAGAAGACCTTCGGGAACACCAGCGCCGCGGCCGTCCCGTAGATGAAGAAGTCGTAGAACTCGATGGTGGTGCCCGCGCAGCTGGCCGCGGCCACCCTTCTCAGTGGGACCGGTGCGGGGGTGGTGGTCATGCGTGGCTCCTCGTCGAGCGCGGCCTGGTGGGAGCACCGAGACTCGCCGCAGCGGTCCACCGTCCGCTACCAACCGAAGTCAGTGTTCGGGTCCACGGAGCGGGTCCCACGGCCCGGACGACGTGCCCGCCGCCGTGAGGTCGCCGGTGGCAGGTGACAGGCTGGAACCGACCGGGCCGATTGACGCGCCGGGGCGTGTCTGGCACAACAACCCCGCCGGGCATGACTCGTTGCACGTGACGAGGTGGTCCGGAGCCGGCGACGACGCCGCCAGGACGGGGAGGAGCACTCGTGCAGGACGACGACGCAGTCGCGCGGGCCCTGGACCGGGTCATGCCCCGGCGTCTGCACGAACTCAGCGCGACGACCGGCCTGCCCGTCGTCTTCGGCGGGACCACCCGGACGGTGGGCGACGAACAGCAGCTCTCGATCAACCAGCTGATCGGCACCTTCGGCGACTCACTGCGACTGCTCAGCGTCCTGACCGGACGCGGACTCGGCGGCGCCGCGATGGCCCGCCGGATCCCGTGCCGGGTGAGCGACTACGCCTCGACCCCCGGGATCACCCACGACTACGACCACGTCGTCGTCGAGCACGAGCGGCTCGCGTCGATCCTGGCGTACCCGATCGTCGTCCGCGGCTCGGTCCGCGGGGTGATGTACGGGGCGATGCGCGAGCACCGGCCGATCGGCGACGTCGCGGTCCGCAACGCCGGCATCGTGGCCGCCACCATCGCCCGGGACGCCACGACCCTGCTCGACCAGCACGCTCCCCCGGCCGTTGCGTACCCGGCCGCCGCGGACGCCGGGAGCCGGACCGACGCACTGCTGGAGCTCGCTGCGCTGATCGAGAGCACCGGTGACCCGGAGCTGCGCGAGAGGCTGCGCCGGATCCACACCGGCCTCGCCGGGGTGCGTCCGACCGCGGGCCGGACGGTCGGGGAGACACCCGCACTCTCCCCACGGGAGATCGAGGCGCTGCAGCACGTCGCGGTGGGCGCGACCAACGCCGAGATCGCCGCGCAGCTCGGGATCACGGTGGGGACGGTCAAGGCCTACCTGCACAGCGCGATGCGCAAGCTCGACACCCAGAACCGGGCGCGGGCGGTCATCGCGGCCCGCGCGGCGGGCCTGATCTGACCGCGGCACACGGCCGGGGCCGCCCGTGACCGGATCCCGGCAGCATGCCGCCACCGGTCCCCCCGGGGGGACCGCCGTCGCCGTGGCCCGCCGGGTCCGTCGCCGGGCCGGGGTGAACCCCTCGCGCCCCGCGCACGAACCCAGGGGTGGAGGTGAGGCGGATGCTCCTGACCCGCGACGAGTCACGGGCCCTGGAACTGCTCGACGCGCGCGAGGTGGACGTCGATCTGCTGCGCCCGGCGGTGGCCCGGCACCTGCTCGCCCTCGGCCTCATCGACGCCGACGGGAGCGTCACCGCGGCCGGCGCGGCCGCCGTCGAGGAGGTCTACGCGAGGCGGTTCGCCGACGGCGTCGCCGAGATGAAGGCCCGCATCCGGCACCACGGGCTCGGCCGCAGCGGGGGCTGAGCTCCGCCGAACACGCTCCGCTTCGCGGGACCCGGAATACGTCACCGGTAGTGATGTCCGGGCTCCGGGACATTCTTCTCCGCATTTCTCCGAACCCCCGCGCTCCGGCCGTCGAATACCGGAGCAGAGGTCGCCGGGAATCGCCCGTCGGTCGGTGTGATCCGAGGAGAACCACCATGGCGAATTCAGTACGACGTCTGATCGGTCTGGCCACGATCGGCCTGGTCGCCGCCGCGACGACCGCGCTGGGCGCCGGGGTCGCCTCCGCGCAGGAGACCCCTCCCCCGGTCGCGATGATCTCCAACCTGACCGGCAAGAGCACCTCGGTCGCGCTGGACAAGGGCTTCACCGACGCGCTGTCCTCGCTCGACGTCACCCCCGGCCCGTTCGGGTCCGCCTCGATCTCCGACGGCTCCGCGTCGTTCCCGATCACCGGTGGCAACGTGACCGTCTACAAGCCGAACGAGGTCCTGCCCTACGTGCAGGGCAGGATCGAGCACATGGGCAGCGGGCTCACCCTCACCAAGGGTGACACCGAGGTCACGCTCGACAACTTCGTGATCGACCCGGGCGACCCCGCCGTGCTGACCGGCCGGGTCCGCGCCGGCGGCCAGACCGTCGCCGAGTCGACCACCCTGTTCGACCTCAACGGCTCGACCCTGAAGCCCATCACGATCGACCAGTCGGCGGGCACCGCGACGCTGACCGGCACGACCGTCACCCTGAACGCCGGAGCCGCCGAGGCCCTGAACGGCGCCTTCAAGACCGACGCCCTCAAGGGCGGCACCACCATCGGCATCGCGACGATCGTCGTCAACACGACGAGCGGGACCATGCCGATGCCCCAGGGTGGCGTCGAGACCGGTGGTGGCAGCACCTCCGGCACCGACACGGCGCTGGTCGTGACCGGTGTCGCGCTGCTCGCCGGCTCCGCGCTGGTGCTCGTCGTCCGCCGTCGCGGCGTCCGCGGGCACTGATCCACCCCGGGTGTGCCGTCCGCACAGGCGGGCGGCACACCCGGCTCCGGTCGTGGTGGACCACCACGACCGGTTCCCCGACCGGCACCAGGACCGGAGCACCCGATGACCGCACCACACCCGTCCCGCGTCCGGCGGCTGCTCGCTCCGCTGGGCGCGCTGCTGCTGGCCGTTGCGGGTGTGGTCGTCCTGGTGTCGGCGCTGACCGCGGGCGGTCCCCCGGAGCCGGTGGCCGCGGCCGCAGGCACGGTGGGACCGGCCGTGGTGGGCACGGCGCCGGCCGGGGCCCGGCCGGTGGGCGAGGTGCTCCCGCCCTCCCCGCCCCGGTCGATCTCGATCCCGTCGATCGGGGTCGAGTCGGTCGTCGACCAGTCCGGTCTCGCTCCGGACGGCACCCTCGAGGTCCCGGCCCCGGGCCCCGGCTACGACCGGGCGTCCTGGTACCGCGGGTCGTCGGCGCCGGGCTTCCGCGGCCCGTCGGTCATCCTCGGCCACGTCGACTCGGCCGCCGAGGGACCGTCGGTGTTCTACGACCTCGGCCGGATGCGTCCGGGCGAGGACATCGTCGTGACACGGGCCGACGGGATCGCCGCGACGTTCCGCGTCGACGAGGTCCGGTCGTTTCCCAAGAATGCGTTTCCGACCGAATCCGTCTACGGCGACGTCGACCGCGCGGAACTGCGCCTGATCACCTGTGGCGGATCTTTCGACTCGAGCGCGCGGAGTTATCGGGACAACACCGTGGTGTTCGCCCATCTCGTCGGCAGCAGCCGCGGCTGATCACGACGGTCGGTCCCCGGCCGGTCTCGTGTGACCACGACGCTAGGTCCGGTTCCGGACCGCTCCTGTCCGCAACCGGCGACGGTGGCCCGCGTCACGGGTGGCGCTGCAGCGCCAGCAACTCCTCCAGCCGGACCACGACGTGCTCGCGGACCTCGTCGGGTCCGAATACCCGGAACGGAACCCCGAGCCGGAGCAGGAACTCCGCGATCCACCGGGCGTCGAAGCCGCCGACAGTGCTCAGGGTCCGGTCCGGGCCGTCGGCGCGGTGCCGCGCGATGGTGGCCGGGAGCAGGGCTCGGGTCTCGTCGAGGGAGCGGTGGATCTCGACCTCGGCGTAGGTCGCGTAGGGCGTGGTGGTGATCGCCTCCTCGACCAGCGCCGTCGCGTCGACCTCCCTGCGGCGCGGGTCCGCCGGGCCGGTGAGGGCGACGGCCGCGACGCGGTCGACCCGGAACACCCGCCAGTCCCGGCGGTCGAGATCCCAGGCGACGAGGTACCACCGGTGCGCGGTGCGGACGACCTGCTCCGGCTCCACCGCGCGGGTGCTCTCCGCCCCGCTGCGGTCGTGGTAGCGGAACCGGACCCGGTCGCGGGTCCGGGAGGCGCCGGCGAGCGCGGTCAGGGTGTCCGGGTCCACCTCGCCGGGGGCGTCCGGCCGCACCCCGGCCTCGGCGATCGCGAGGTCGAACCGGCCCAGTGCCTCGGCGGCCCGGGGCGGCAGGGACCGGCGCAGCTTGAGCAGGGCCGCCGGCGCCGCGCGTCCCTCGCCGTCGGGGTGGCTCCACGCGAGCCGGCGGAGCGCGATCGCGGTGGCCAGCGCCTCGTCGTCGTCGAGGCTCAGCGGGGGCGTCCGTGACCCGGCGACGAGCCGGTACCCGCCGAACGGTCCGGTCGACGTCTCGACGCCGTACCCGAGCTCACGCAGCTTGACGACGTCGCGGCGGACGGTCCGCTCGTGCACGCCCAGCCGGTCCGCCAGCTCGGCACCCGACCACTCCGGGCGGGTCGACAGGACCGTGAGGAGCTGGAGGAGCCGGTGCGAGGCGCTGAGCACCGTCGCAGGATAGGTCCGGGTTCCGGACGGGAACGGTCCGCAACCGCTCCTACCGTCGGCGGTACCGCGACTCTCCTTCGGAAGGACCCCGATGACCACCGACGCCGTGCCCACGACCCCGCACCTGGCCGCCGCCGACGAGCCGGAGCTGGTCGTGGCGCCCGCCACGACCTTCGTCTCGCTGCACGGCAGCGGGCGCCCCGGCACCGAGGCGTTCCACCGGGCGAAGCGGACCGTGCGCACGGTGGAGCGCGCGCTGCCTCCCGCGCGGCGGGTGCCCGGTGCCGGGGCCGTCGTGGAGATCCTCTACCGGTACCCCGAGGGCTCGGTCCCGGTCGGGATCGCGGACTTCTACCGGGTCAACCCGGTCGACGACCTGGAGTACCTGGTGCTCGCACAGGTCGACCCGGCGACGACCGACGAGGAGCTCGCCGCCGCGGCGGACGGGGCGGACGTCGAGCTGTACACGCTGCCCGAGCGCCTGGTCGTGCAGGTCCTGCACCGCGGGCCGTTCGCCGACGAGCGGCGGACCCTCGCCGAGCTGGGCTCGTTCGCCGCGGGCCACGGCCTGCGCCGGGTCGCCGACCACCACGAGATCCACCTCGATCCGTTCACCGCGAGCACGCCGCAGGACCACCTGCGGACGATCCTGCGCGACCCCGTGGCCCGGTGAGGGCCCGTCGTCCCGCCCGTGGCGGTCGACGACCCGGTGACGACGGCGGGCGATGCAGCCGGGGGCGGCCCGCCGGATGGTGACGATCGCCGTCACGATGATCGAGTTCCCGGTCCGCTCATACCGAGGGTGCGGTGGTGCCGAAGATCGGCCAACAGATCTCCGTGGCGGTGAACCGGGCCGGATCCGTGGGGGTACCCCCGAAGTAGTGTTCGCGAATGGGCCCCTGACTGCTGATCAGATGCTCGTTGACATAGATCCCCAGGGCCGCGTAACTGCGGTCGATGCCATCGTGGCCGCCCGGATGGGTGAGCACCGCGAACTCGGTCCCGGGGAGGACCTCGGCCCGGACACCCGCCGGCGGACCGACCGATGGTGGTGCGGGGACGAACAGGGTTGCGCGGCCCTGCTGTTCGAGGAACAGCGCTCTCTCGTAGAGGCCGCCCGGCACCACCGCGTCGGGCGCGCCTGCGGCCGTGGCGACAGCCCGGTGCAGTGTCCGCAGTGCCGCTGCGAACCAGTCGTCGATCTCGGAGACGTCGACGGTGGCGCTGACGGACCACACGGCGAGCGCCGGCTCGTGGCGCAACGTGACGTCGGCGGGAGGGCTCGCCGGGGCGAGCAGTTCACGCAACGCCCCCACGGTGTCACTGGTCTGCGCGAGCGCTGCCTCCATCTGCTCGAGATGGGTGGTGATGATCGCGGTGCGGGCCCCGGCGTCGTCGGTGCTCAGGAGCGCCTTGATGTCGGGGATGGACATGCCCAGGGAGCGGAACCGGCGGATGATGTGCGCATGGTCGACCTGGCCGGTGTCGTAGAAGCGGTAGCCGGTGCCGGGGTCGACATGGGCCGGTTCGAGAATGCCGATGTCGTGATAGTGGCGTAGTGCCTTACGGCTCAGACCGGTCATCAACGCGAAGTCACCGATCGAGACCTGGGCCCCCATGGCGCCCTCCTCCACGTCGCGTCGCCTGCCGGACGAGGCGATCCTGAAGCCTCCCCCCGGGGCAAGGTCAACGTCGCGGGATGCTCGCGACCACGGGTTGACCTTCCCCTGACAGGAAGCTCCATCGTGGGGCCATGTCCACAGCAGAATGGGAAGCACTCCCGGAAACCGTGCAGACGTTCATGACCGCACTCGACTCCCAGGAGTTCGATCGGGCACTCGCCACCTTCGCCTCCGACGCCGTGGTGACCGACGACGGGCGCGACCACGCGGGCACCGAGGAGATCGGGGCCTGGCTGGCGACCGCGGTCACCGAGTACACCTACACCGCCGAATTCACCGGTGCGTCCACGACCGACGGAGGCGTCGACGTCGGGCAGCATCTGGAGGGCGACTTCCCGGGCGGGGTCGTCGACCTGAACTACCGTTTCACCCTCGATGGTGCAGTGATCAGTCGGCTGGTGATCGAGCCGTGACGCGGCGATGGTTCATCACCGGTGGCACGCCCGGCAACTTCGGGATGGCCTTCGCCGAGGCGGCGCTCGACACCGGTGACCGCGTGGTGGTGACCTCCCGCCGCCCGCAGGAGCTGGCGACGTGGGCGGACCAGTTCGGTGACCGCGTTCTCGTCGTGCCGCTGGAACTGACCGACGCGGCACAGGTGCAGCGCGCGGTACGAGCGGCCGAGGAGCACTTCGGCGGTATCGACGTGCTGGTCAACAATGCCGGCCGAGGCTGGTACGGATCCATCGAGGCGATGGACGAGTCCGCGGTGCGGTCGATGTTCGAGCTGAACTTCTTCGCCGTGCTCTCCGTGACCCGCGCAGTGCTGCCGGGGATGCGCCGCCCGCGGCGACGGGTGGATCGTCACCGTGTCCTCGGTGGCCGGGCTCGTCCCGGCGCCCGGGTTCGGCTACTACAGCGCGACCAAGTTCGCCGTCGAAGCCGTCACCGATGCGCTGCACGACGAGGTCGCCGCACAGGGGATCTCCGTGCTGACCGTTGAACCGGGAGCGTTCCGCACCAACGCCTACGCCGGATTCGCCGACGAAGCCGTCGAGGAGGCGATCCCGGTGTACCACGAGATGCTGGAGCAGGTCCGGGCCGTCTTCGTCGGAATGGACGGCGTGCAGCCCGGCGACCCGCACCGCGGTGCCCGGTGTGCTCGCCGGGAACGTACGGCCGGGCGACACCGTCGCCGTCGTCGGCGCGGGCGCGGTCGGCCTCTCGGCGATCCTCACCACCGGCCTGTGGGGCGCGTCGAAGGTCATCGCGATCGACTCCAACAAGTTCCGGCTGGAGAAGGCCGTCGAGTTCGGCGCGACCGACAGCGTCGAGGTCGGGCCGGGCACCGTCGCCGACGTGACCGCGCTGACCGACGGGCTCGGCGTGGACGTGGCGATCGAGGCCGTCGGCTACCCGGAGACGCTGCTGACGGCGGCGTCGCTGGTGCGCCCGGGCGGCACGATCGCCAACGTGGGCGTCCACGGCACCCCGGTGGAGCTGCCCATGCAGGACATGTGGATCTCCAACGTCACGCTGACGATGGGCCTGGTCGACACCGTGTCCATCCCGACGCTGCTCAAGATGGTCGCGGGCGGGCGGATCCCGGCGGAGAAAATGGGCACCCACTCGTTCACCTTCGACCAGATGGACGAGGCGTACGACGTGTTCAAGAACGCCGCGGCGAACCAGGCGCTCAAGGTGGTCATCACGCCGGGCTGACGCCGATTCACCGGGGCCCCGCCCGCGTCGGGGCCCCGCACCCGGCAGCCGTCCACCGGCCGGCGGTCGCCCGGACATGTGAGGACCGCTTGCGCTCCCGGCGCGACGGACTTGACCCTGACACCGTGACAGGTACTGGGGTGGCGGTCATGACACCACCGGAGATCACCGCGTCCCTGTCCGCCGCCGACCCGTCGGTCCGGCTGCGGGCCGCGCTCGCCGCCGGGTCGGCCGCCGACCCGGACCTGCTCGACGCCCTGGTCGAGCGCTGCGGGGCGGAGCCGGACTTCTTCGTCCGCGACATGCTGTCCTGGGCGCTGACCCGGCTTCCTGCCGCGACCGTGCTGCCCCGGCTGGACGTCGAACTGGGCTCGCCGCGGCCGCGGGCCAGGGCCCAGGCGCTGCACACCCTGTCCAAGATCGCCGATCCGGCGACCGCGGACCGGGTCTCCCCCGCCCTGCTGCGCGACCCCGACGACGAGGTCGCCCGCACCGCGTGGCGCACCGCCGTCGTGCTCGTCGCCGCGGGCGGCCGTGCCGCGCTCGCCGCGGAGCTGGGTCGTCAGCTGGGCCGCGGCGACCGGGCGGTCCGGCTGAGTCTGTCCCGGGCGCTGGCCGACCTGGGTGAAGCGGCCGACGGCGTCCTCGACCGGGCCGCGACCGACCCCGACCCGGTGGTCGCGGCGCACGCACGGGCCACCCTGCTCCTGCGCGCCGATCCCGACGCCGGGTTCGACGACGCCGTGGAACAGGCCCGCCGCGTGGTCGCGCTCGGCCCGGGACACGAGGTGGCGTCGTGCTGATCGGCGCCGTACCGGGCGGGCCGCCGTGCTGATCGGGGAGGTCGCCCGACGCAGCGGGGTGAGCGTGCGGATGCTGCGCCACTACGACGCGGTCGGACTGCTGCGACCGACCGGGCGCACCGTCGGCGGCTATCGGGAGTACTCCCCCGGCGACGTCCGCAGGCTCTTCCACGTGGAGGGCCTGCGGACGCTCGGACTGTCGCTCGCCCAGGTCGGCGAGGCCCTGCACGACCCGGGTTTCGCCCCGTCGGCGCTGGTCGCGGACCTGGTCCGGGCCACCGAGGAGCGCCTAGAACGGGACCGGGAGCTGCTCGCCCGACTGCGCACCGTGGACGCCGCCGGGCCGGAGACGTGGGCGGAGGTCGTCGACGTCGTCGGGCTGCTGCGGGCGTTCGGCTCCCCGACGGCGGGGCACCGCCAGCAGGCAGCGCTGGCCGCGGGGGACTGGCCCGCGCTGCCCGCGGAGATGCTGGCCCGCACGCTGCTCGCCGAGACCGATCCGCACGCCGCGGGCGCGCTGCGCTGGGCCCTGCGCCGGACGGTGGCCCGCGCGGGCGACCCGGACGGGGCGGCCGTGGCCGCGCTCGCGGCGGGTCTGCGCTCGGGCGAGCCCGGGGTCCGGCGACGGGCGGCCGACGCGCTGACCGACGCCGCACCGGCCGCGGCCGCGGCGCTCGCCGACGCCCTGGCCGACCCGGACCCGGGGGTGCGGCGCCGCGCCGCGACGGTCGTCGGGCGGGGCGGCGGCGCCGGGGCCGTCCCGGAGCTGGTGGCGATGGTGCGCGCGGGCGTCGACGACGTCGAGGCCGCGGAGATCCTCGCGGCGCTGTCGCACGACGATCCGGTGACCTCCGGGATCGTCCTCGACGCCCTGACCCGCGACCTGGCCGGCACCGACCCCGCGACCCGGATCCGGGTCGCACAGGCCCTGGTCGAGCTGCCCGGTTCCGGCCCGGAGAAGGTACTGCGCCGGCTCGCCGACGATGCCGACCGGACCGTCGCGCTCGTCGCGGGGGCGTTCGTCCGGCGCCGCACCTGAGCGCCCCGGACCCGCCCGTGGCTACCTGCGGCCGTGGCCGGCGCAGCGGGCCCGACCGGTCAGGCCACCGCGGTCCCCTCCAGCTCGACCAGCTGGCCGGGGACCGCGAGCCGGGTCACCCCGAGCAGCGTGGTGGCCGGGGCGACATCCGACGCGCCCAGCCGGCCGGCGAGCACGCCGTGGTGACCGAGCAACTGGTCGACGTCGGTGGTGTACACGGTCAGCCGCACCAGGTCGGTCAGGCCCATGCCCGCGGCGGCGAGCACGCCCTCCAGGTTGTCCAGGCTCGTCGCCAGTTGTGCCGCCAGGTCGCCCTCGTGCAGCGGGACACCGTCCGCGCTCATCGCGGTCTGCCCCGAGCAGTACAGCGTCCGGCCGCCGGACACGAGCACCGCCTGGTCGAAGCCCATCGCCGCCGACCAGGTCACCGGGTTGATCGAGGTCCGTTCCACTGTGATCTCCGTTCGTCGTGGTCCGTGCAGCTCCAGCCTCGCCGGAGATCACGACATCTCCTGTCGGGTACGTCGGCTACGTTTCCGGCGTGCGCGCCGACCGGTTGGTCTCGCTGGTCCTGCTGCTGCGTCAGCGCGGCCGGATGCCGGCGTCCGCGCTGGCCCGCGAGCTGGAGGTGTCGACGCGCACCGTGCTGCGCGACATCGACGCGCTGTCCTCCGCCGGCGTCCCGGTGTACGCCCGGCGCGGGCCGCAGGGCGGCTTCGCGCTGCTGCCGGGCTTCCGCACCGAGCTCACCGGGCTGACCCACGACGAGTCCGTCGCGCTGCTCGTCGCCGGATCGCGGCGCGGGGTGCAGGCGTTCGGCCTCGGGTCGGCGCTCGCCTCGGCGGTGCTCAAGGTGGTCGACGCGCTGCCCGACGGGCACCCGGCCGTCGCCGTCGCGGAACGGCTGCTCGTCGACCCCGACACCGATCTCCTCGCCCGGCGTCTGCACCCCGACGAGGTGCCCGACGACGTCGCCGGACCGGTCCGGCGAGCCGTCCTGGACGGGCGCCGGCTCCGGATCCGCTATCGGGCCGCCGACGAGGAGCCGCGCTGGCGCACGGTCGACCCGGTCGGGCTCGTCACGGTCCGCGAGCAGGGCTATCTGCTGGCCACCCGGGCCGGGGAGGACCGCACCTACCCGGCTCCGGGCGGTTCAGACCCCCGGGCGCCCATTCTGTGCGTCTTGTCGGACCGTCCTGGGCTGGTGCGCGTCCTGGTGGTCGAGGACGACGACCGCGGGGTCAGCTCGGGTCGATCCGCAGGATCCGGTCGTCGTCGCCGTTCGAGGTCGTGACCAGCAGCGGACCGCCGGGCACGGCGTACACCCCGCGCAGCCGGCCGGAGTTCCCGTCGAGCGCCGCCGGGATCTCGACGTCGGAGACCGCGCCGTCGGTGCCCTCCGGGCCGACCCGCATCAGCAGCAGCTTCTGCCCGCGCAGCGCGGCGACGGCGAGCATCCCGTTCCGCTGCCCCCACGCGGCGCCGTCGAGGAACGCGGCGCCGGCCAGCGCCTCGGGCGGGCTGCCGGAGGCCCACACGGCGGGGACGGCGTCGGGGAAGCGGTCCCGGTCGGTCATCGGGACCGACTCGTCGTAGGTGGTCACCGTGCCGCCCTGCGAGGGGTCCCAGCCGTAGTTGCCGCCCGGGCGCAGCAGGTTCACCTCGTCGTCGCGGGTGGGGCCGTGCTCGGCGGTGAAGACCCGCCCGGTGCCCGGCTCGACCGCGACGCCCTGCACGTTGCGGTGCCCGGAGGTGTACACGAGCCGCTGGGCCGGGTCGGCGGCATCGGCGAAGGGATTGCCGGCCGCGGGCCCGCCGGTGGCCGGGTCGACCCGCAGCGTCTTACCGCCGAGCGAGGTGAGGTCCTGCGGGGTGGCGGGCATGGCCGCGTCGCCGGTCCCGACGACGAGCGCCCCGGTGTCGTCGACGGCGACCCGGCAGCCCGAGTGCCGTCCGCCGGAGGCGATCGGCAGTCCGCCGACCAGCGGGTCCGCGACCCGGGTCGCGGTGGCCCCGTCCGCGGACAGCGTCCACGTGACCAGCCGGACGTCGACCGGGCTCCCGTTCTCGGCGTGGGTCTGGCAGGTGGTGAACCGGTTCGACGTCGCGAAGTCGGCGTGCACGGCCAGGCCCATCAGCCCGCCCTCGCCGCGGGCGAACACGTCGCCCAGTTCGGCGGCGACCGGGGCGACCGGGGTGACCGCGGTGCCCGGGTCGAGCGAGGCGAGCAGCGACAGGCGCCCGTCCCGCTCGGTGACCAGCGCGCGCCCGTCGGGCAGCACGCCGACGCTCCAGACGTGGGAGAACCCGGCCGCGACGGTGGTGATCCGCAGACCGTCGGTCCGTGCCGGGACCGGCGCGGGCGGTGCAGGGGCCGGTGCCGTGGGCGACGCGGCACCACACCCCGCCGCGCCCATCAGGACGACGGCCGCCACCGCCGTCCCGGCGCGGCGGACACGGGATACGAGGTGATCACGGGGCACATCGGACATCCTGGCCGACACCGCCCGATCCGGCAGGGTGGTCGTCGTCGTGCAACGACCACCACCCGGCGCGGTGGGATTCCGGCCACCCGGAAGAGGGGGTCGTTCGTCCCGGACCGCTGCGACGGTCGGGCGTGACCCACCCGCTCGTCGACGGAGCTGAGCAGCCATGCCCGAGATGATGAACGCGTTCGTGATGCCGGAGGTCGGGAAGACCGCGGTCACACAGAAGCCCGTCCCCGAACCCGGCCCGGAGGAGGCGATCGTCCGCACGACGGCCGCCCTGATCTGCACCTCCGACGTCCACACCGTGAAGGGCGCCCTGCCCGTCGCCGCCGGGGTGACCCTCGGGCACGAGGCCGTCGGCGTGGTCCACGCGCTCGGCTCGGCCGTCGAGGGCTTCACCGAGGGCCAGCGCGTCGCGGTGAACGCGGTGACCCCCTGTTTCCGCTGCCACTACTGCCAGAGCGGCTTCACCAGCCAGTGCGGCGGGCCGCTCGGCGGCTACCGCTACACCGCGCAGATGGACGGCAACATGGCCGAGTACTTCGTCGTGCCCGCGGCGCAGGGCGACCTCGCGCCGATCCCGGACGAGCTGTCCGACGAGAAGGCCGCCTACTGCTGCGACATGCTCTCCACCGGTTTCCTGGGTGCCGAGCACGCCCGGATCGGGCTCGGCGAGACCGTGGCGGTGTTCGCACAGGGCCCGGTCGGGCTCTGCGCGACGATCGGCGCAGGCCGGGTGATCGCCGTCGAGGCCCGACCCGAACGCCAGGAGCTGGCCCGCCGGTTCGGCGCAGACGACGTCGTCGACTTCACCGCGGGCGACCCGGTCGACCAGATCATGGACCTGACCGGCGGCGAGGGCGTCGACGCCGCGATCGAGGCGTTCGGCTTCCCGCAGACCTTCGAGGCGTGCGTACGCGTCACCAAGGCGGGCTGGCGCGTCCCCAACATCGGCTACCACGACGAGAACCCCGAACCGCTGAAGCTGCCGCTCGACGCGTTCGGACTCGGTATGGCCGACAAGTCCATCCATCGGACTCTGCCCGGGCGGCAACACCCGGATGGCGCGGCTGTTCCAGCTACTGCTCTCCGGCCGGGTCGATCCGACCCCGATGACCACCCACCGCTTCGGCTTCGACGACATCGAGAAGGCCTTCACGATGATGCAGGACAAGTCGGACCGCATCGTCAAGCCGCTCATCACGTTCCCGTGACCCCCCGGACCGACCAGCAGGAGGGTCTCCGATGAACGACCCGACCACTCCCACCCGGACCGTCGACGCCGTCGTGCTCGGCGCCGGCGTCGCCGGGCTCTACCAGCTGCACCAGCTCCGCGAGCAGGGACTGACCGTGCAGGCGTTCGACGCCGCCGGCGACGTCGGCGGGACCTGGTGGTGGAACCGTTACCCGGGCGCCCGCTTCGACTCCGAGGGCTACATCTACCAGTACCTGTTCGACGAGAAGCTGTACAAGGACTGGTCCTGGAGCCAGAAGTTCCCCGGCCAGCCCGAGATCGAGAGCTGGCTGCACTACGTCGCCGACCGGCTCGACCTGCGCCGCGACATCCGCTTCGACACCCGTGTCACCGCCGCGCACTTCGACGAGGACCGCGACCGGTGGCTGGTCCGCACCGACCGCGGCGACGTCGTCGACTGCCAGTTCTTCGTCTCCTGCGCCGGGATGCTGTCGGCTCCGCTGCACAACATCGAGGGCGCGCAGGACTTCGCCGGGCAGCTGGCCTACAGCTCGTCCTATCCCGCCGAGGGGCTCGACCTCGCCGGGAAGCGGGTCGGCGTGATCGGTGTCGGTGCGACCGGTATCCAGATCATCCAGACGATCGCCCCCGAGGTCGGGCACCTCACGGTGTTCGCCCGCGGCCCGCAGTACGCACTGCCCATGAAGAACCCGAGCTACTCCACCGAGGACAAGGAGCGCTACCACGCCCGGTTCGACGAGCTGCGCGAGACGATCCCGCACACCTTCACCGGGTTCGAGTACGACTTCGAGCACGTGTGGGCCGACAACACCCCCGAGCAGCGTCGCGCGATCCTCGAGGAGATCTACGCCGACGGCTCGCTCAAGCTGTGGCTGGCGAGCTTCGGGGAGATGTTCTTCGACCAGGAGGTCAGCGACGAGATCTCGGAGTTCGTGCGCGAGAAGATGCGCGCGCGGCTGCGCCACGACCCGCACCTGGTCGAGACGCTCGTGCCGACCGACTACGGCTTCGGCACCCACCGCGTCCCGCTGGAGAACGGGTACTTCGAGGTCTACCACCGGGACAACGTCGACCTGGTCAACTGCCGCACGAACGCCGTCGCGCGGATCCGGCCCGAGGGCGTCGAGCTGGCCGATGGGACCGTGCACGAGTTGGACGTGCTGATCCTGGCCACCGGGTTCGACGCCGGGACCGGCGCGCTGACCCGCATCGACATCCGCGGCCGCGACGGACGCTCGCTGGCCGAGGAGTGGGGCCGCGACATCCGCACCACCATGGGCCTGGCCAAGCACGGCTACCCGAACCTGCTCACGACCGCGACCCCGCTGGCACCGTCGGCGGCGCTGTGCAACATGACCACCTGCCTGCAGCAGCAGACCGAGTGGATCACCGAGGCGATCGCGGCGCTGCGCGCCGAGGGGAAGTCGGTGATCGAGCCGACCGCAGAGGGTGAGGACGCCTGGGTCGCCCACCACGAGGAGACCGCGGGCGCGACGCTCGTGGCGAACACGACCTCCTGGTACCTGGGCTCGAACGTGCCGGGCAAACCGCGGCGCGTCCTGTCCTACATCGGTGGGGTGGGCACCTACCGGCAGAAGTGCGCCGACGAGGCCGCACACGGCTACCCCGCCTTCACCCGGACCTGAGAGGAACGCGCCATGGGAACAGCCATCCACGGCTCCGTCGACCGCGCCGCCGTCGACGCGGTGCTGCGCAACGGCGTCGACGGCGGGGCGGTGCCGCACGTCGCGGCGATCGTCGCCGACCGCGACGGCGTGCTCTACGAGGGCGGCGCGGGCCCCGCGACCGTCGGTGGGACCGGCGGCGACGTCGGTGCCGGCACCCAGTTCCGGATCATGTCGATGACCAAGATGGTCGCGACGACCGCGGCGCTGCAGCTGCGCGACGCCGGGACACTCGACCTCGACGCCCCGGTCACCGAGTACCGGCCGGAGTTCGCCGAGGTCCAGGTCCTCGACGGCTTCGACGGCGACACCCCGCGGCTGCGGGCGCCCCGGACCCCGGCGACCGTCCGGCACCTGATCACCCACACCACCGGCCTGGGCTACTGGTTCTTCGACGCCGACCTCGCCCGCTACGAGCAGGTCACCGGGACGCCGAACGTGCTGGGCGGTCTCGGTGCGTTCCGCGCGCCGATGCTGCACGATCCGGGCGAACGGTTCACCTACGGCATCAACACCGACTGGCTCGGCAAGGTCGTCGAGACCGTCGCCGGGGCCGGCCTCGACGTCGTGGTCAAGGACCGCATCACCGGCCCGTTGGGCATGGACGACACGATGTTCCTGCTCGACGGGGCGCGCACCGCGAACGCGGTGACCGTGCACGTCCCGGGCGAGGACGGCGGGTGGGTCTCGGCAGGTGAGCTGCTGCCGCAGGAGCCGGAGTGGTGGGCGGGCGGGCACGGCCTGTACTCGACCCCGCGCGACTACGTCCGCTTCCAGCGGGCGCTGCTGCGCGGCGGCGAGCTCGACGGCGAGCGGATCCTGTCGCCGGCGTCCGTCGACGAGGCGTTCAGCAACCAGATCGGCGAGCTGGACTTCCCGCCCGCGATCCCGTCGGCCGACCCGGCGATCACCTTCCCGTTCGACGCCGGGCCCGGCTGGAAGTGGGGACACGGCCTGCTGCTCAACACCGCCGACGTCCCGGGTGGTCGCCGGGCAGGCTCCGGCGCGTGGGCGGGCCTGTTCAACACCCACTTCTGGGTCGACCGCACCGCCGGCGTCTGCGCGTCGATCTACACGAACTCGCTGCCGTTCGTGTCGCCCGGGGCGTTCGCGCTCTACGGCGAGTTCGAGCAGGCGGTCTACGCCTCGCTCCGGTGACGCACCGGCCCGCCGCCGCGGTCAGCCGAGCAGGCCGCGGCGGCGGGCCACCGACACGGCCTCGGTGCGGTTGCGCACGCCGAGCGCGCCGTAGATGTGCTTCAGGTACCACTTCACGGTGTTGACGGTGACGCCGAGCCCGTCGGCGATACCGCGGTTGTCCCGGCCGAGGTCGAGCATCACGAGGATCTCCCGCTCCCGCGCGGTCAGCCCGGCCTCCTCGGCCGATCCGGCCGCGGCGGCCCCGCCGTCGAGCAGCGACGCCAGCCGATCCGGCGCCGGATCGCCCGCACCGTCGGTCGCCACGCGTGCCCGCAGCCGGGCGACGACCGCACGGACCTCGCGCCCACCGTCGAGGACCAGCTGGGGGGCGCCGGCGGTCACCGCCCGTTCCAGCGCCGGGGCCAGGATCCGCTCGGCCGCGAGCCGCCGTGACGCGCTCTCCAGCACCCCGGCCAGGCGTACGGTCAGCTCGGTCTCCTCCCGCACCCGGCCCCGGCGGCGGGCCTCGGCGGCGAGCTCCTCCAACAGCGCGATCGCGCGGTCGGTCTCGCCCTCGGCCGCGAGCACCGCGGCCAGCGCGGCGACGCGGACGGAGTCCACCCGGACGGCGATCCCGCCGTCGAGGTCGGCGCCGGTCGGCAGCTCCTGCGCGGCCCGGCGGGCCTGCCGGATGCGGCCGCGGACGATCAACTGGTCGATCCGCTCCGCGCCGACGGCGGCCCGCAGCCGGGGCAGCCCGAGCCGGTCCGCGACCCGGGCCCCCTCGGCGAGCAGCTCGGCCGACTCGTCCCCGGCGCCGGTTGCGGCCCGGATCCGGGCCAGCAGCGCGTAGCTGGCGACCATGAAGTCGACGACGCCGCTCTCCGCGCCCAGCTCCGCGCTCTCGGTCAGCAGCCGCTCTGCCTCCTCGCGCTCGCCCCGCAGGTGGCACAGCTCCCCCAGCAGCGCCCCGGCGAGCTGTGCGGCGTGCGAGCGCCGCCCGGCCATCTCCCGGGCCAGCGCCACCGCGTCGCGCAGCTGCCGTTCGGCCCCGTCGACGTCGAGGGTCGACAGCGCGGCGATCCCGGCGAAACAGCGGCCGTAGACCCCGGCGAACGGTCCGCCGGCGCGGTCGTGGACGCGGCGTGCCCACCGCTGACGCTCCCGGGCGCGCTCGAAACGTCCCGCGTGCAGGTCGCAGAAGGACTGGATGTTCGCCGCGACCGCGACCACCCACGGCCGGTACACGAGTGACCGGTCCAGGCTGCGCCGGACCAGCAGCTCGGCGCGGTCGGTGCGGTCGGCGTAGACGTCGATGCACGCCTGTACGACGTCGGCCTCGCTGTGCAACTCGTCGTGGGCGTCGTCGGCCGGCAGCGCCGCGCGCAGGACGTCGAGCGTGGCCTGCGCGGCGTCGCTGCGTTGCAGCAGGCAGTTCGCCCAGGCCACGGCCATCAGCAGCCGCGGACGCCCGTCGACGGCGGTCGGCGGCAGCCGACGGACCAGCCCGAGCAGGCTCACCATCCGGCTGTGCTCGACCAGCGGCATGGCGTGCCGTTCGACGAGGTCGGTGGCCCCGGCGACGTCGCCGCCCGCGAGCGCGTGGACGACGGCCTCGGTGACCAGGTCGTGCCCGGCGAACCAGGCCGAGGCACGCCGGTGCAGCTCCGCGGCCCGGCCCGGGCGGTCGCGCTCCAGCCTGCGGCGCAGGTACTCGGCGAACAGGTGGTGGTAGCGGAACCACTCCCGCTCGGGATCCAGCGCCCGCAGGAACAGGTCCCGCGACTCCAGCTCGGCCAGTGCCGCCCCGCCGTCGGGCCGCCCTGCCAGCGCCCCGGCGAGGCCGCCGCAGAGCCGGTCGCACACCGAGGTCGCCAGCAGCAGGTCGAGCAGGTCGGCGGGCAGCGCGTCGAGCACGTTCTCCGCGAGGTACTCCCCCACCGAGTGGTGGCGGCCGGAGAAGCCGCGGATCAGCGTCTCCGGGTCGTCGGTGTCGCGCAGCGACAGCGACGCCAGCTGCAGGGCCGCGACCCAGCCGTCGGTCCCCTCCGACAGCCGGGCGACGTCGTCGCCACCCAGGCACAGTCCGTTCAGCTCGACCAGGAACTCCCGGGTCTCGACCAGGTCGAAGCGCAGGGCGTCGGCGTCGATCTCGGTGAGCCGGGCGCCGACCCGCAACCGGCTCAGCGGCAGCCGTGGCCGACGGCGGCTGGTCAGCACGACGACCAGGTTCGGCGGGGCGAGGTCGAGCAGCTGCATCAGCGTGCGGTGCACCTCGGGGCTCTCGACGAGGTGCCAGTCGTCGAGAGCCAGGACGAAGGGCCCGGGGTGCGCGCCGAGGATCTCCAGCAGGGCCGAGACCGTGTACGTGCGGGTGTCCTCGGCGTTCTGCTCGATGAGCCCGAGCAGGTCGTCGACCGAGGCGGGGTCGGGCAGGACCCCGCGGACGGTGCCCAGCAGGTGCGAGAGGAACCAGTGCGGTGTGTCGTCGTCGCGGTGCAGACCCATCCAGGCGACGGTGGCGCCGCGGGCGTGGAGCATCTGGAGCCACTGGACGGCCACGGTGGTCTTGCCGTACCCGGCCGGGGCGTGGATGACGGTCAGCGGGCGCGGCCCCTCCCGGTCGAGCAGGTCGGTCAGCCGCCGCCGGGCGATGACCTTGTGGACATGGCCGGGGCCGCGGAAACCCGCGGGCCGGGCCGGATCGTCGTGGACCGCCCGCACCGCCGACGTCGCCGTCATCCCCGACCGCCCCCGCTCCGGTCCGACACCCGGCCGCCGCGGCGCGACCGGTGACCCACATCACTGTCTCAGGACGGCGGTGGATGCGCGCCACCCGAACGGGTGGGGACCGGGTTCACCCGCACCTCCACCGCGCCGGTCCGCACGAACCCCAGGTCGGCGGGGCCGTCGGCGGGTTCGGCGAGGCGGAGGGCGGGGAACCGGGTGACCAGCGCTCGCAGCCCGATCTCGAGCTCGGTACGGGCCAGCGCGGCCCCCAGGCAGTAGTGGGCGCCCTGGCCGAACCCGAGGTGCCCCTCACCGCGGCCCGGGTCCCGGGTCACGTCGAGCTCGTCGGGCCGGTCGTACCGGCGCGGGTCGAAGTTCGCGGTGACCAGCCCGGCCGTCACCGACTCCCCCGCCGCGATCCGGGTGTCGCCGACGACGACGTCGGCGCTCGCGTACCGGGGCGTGCTCACCGGGACCGCGCCGCAGGTCCGCACGATCTCGTGCACCGCGGTGGGCCACCGCCACGGCTCGGCGCGCAGCGTCGCGAGCTGGTCGGGGCGGGTCAGCAGGGCCAGCGTCGACCGGGACAGCACGTGCGCGGTCGTCTCGAACCCGGCGACGACCAGGTCGAACAGCAGGACGTCCAGCTCGTCGGCGGTGAGCCGGTCGCCGTCGTCGTGCACCGCGACGAGCACGTCGACCAGGTCGTCGCGCGGGTCGGCCCGCCGGGCCGCGACGAGCTCGTGGATCTGTGCGACGACGGCGCGCGCCACGTCGGGCATCCGCTCCGGGTCGGGTGCGACGAGCAGGGCGGCCAGCTCCCGCCAGAGTCCGCGCTGCTCCACCGGGACGCCGACGAGCTCGCAGATCACCGCGATCGGCAGCGCGCGGAACACCGTGGGCAGCAGGTCGACCGGGCTGCCGTCGGCGCCGGCGGCCGCGACGTCGTCGAGCAGCTCGGCGGTGAGCTGCTCCACGCGCGGGCGCAGCGCGGCGACCCGGCGCACGGTGAACGCCCGCGAGACGAGCCGGCGCAGCCGGGCGTGGTCGGAGCCGTCGCGGACGAGCAGGCCCCGGCCGAGGTGGTCGAGCTCCGGCGGCAGCCCGAGCCCCGTCAGGAGCGGGCCCATGACGTCCCCGGCGCCGGGCACCCCGGTGGGGTCGTTGCGGAACCGCGGGTCGAGGAGCAGGGCGTGCACGTCGTCGTACCGGGTGACGAGCGACGCCGCGACCATCGGCGACTCCGGCATCGCCACGACGGGCCCCTGTTCACGCAGGCGCCCGAAGGCGGCGACCGGGCAGGTGGTGCGGTCCACGACGTACTCCCTCGACGGCGTCAGCAGGTCCGGTCCATCGGACACCGTGCCGTCGCGGCAGGGTCAAGCCCGCGGCGCCGACCGACCTCCGTGGCGCCACTCCCTTGACGATGGCGCCATCGTGCGCCATCGTTGCGCCATGGAGTTGGACGGATATGTCGACCGCCTGCGCACCGAGTTCGCCGCACTGGGCGAGGCCGCGGGCGAGGACACGCGGGCGGCCGCGGAACGGCTGCTCACGCCCCTGACGTCGACGACCCGCCTGGTCCTGCTCGAGGCGCTGGCCGCGGCGGCCGACGAGATCACCCTCGAGCTCGCACCGGGGTCGGTGCACGTGCGGCTGCGCGGCAGCGACCCCGAGTTCGTCGTCACCGCAGGGTCGGCCCCGCCGTCGGCACCCCCGGCGACGGAGGCGCCACCCGTGGCGCCATCGCCACCGGCGGGCGCCGACGGCGAGTCCGGGCCGGTCGCCCGGATCAACTTCCGGCCGCCGGAGACGCTCAAGACCCGGATCGAGGAGGCCGCCGGGCGGGACGGCCTCAGCGTGAACACCTGGCTGACCCGTGTGGCCGCGGCCGCGCTGGACCGCCCCGCC
The DNA here is from genome assembly GCF_056341085.1 of Pseudonocardia sp. 2-7. Classification (NCBI taxonomy): domain Bacteria; kingdom Bacillati; phylum Actinomycetota; class Actinomycetes; order Pseudonocardiales; family Pseudonocardiaceae; genus Pseudonocardia; species Pseudonocardia sp. 2-7. The sequence continues at coordinate 692,676 of NZ_CP094507.1, read as the reverse complement.
ACCGCGCCCGACCGTCCCGACGCCGCCCGCCGCGGCCGCGTCGGCTGGTTCGGCTGAGCCACACGACCTCTGCCACCCACCCCTGACTCACGGCGTCACCGCGACGCCGAGGAGGCGATGCCCCGTGCCCACCTATGACACCCCCGAGCCCGTCACCGCGATCGTGGACCTCGCCATCGGCGAGCTGCGGGTGACCGCGTCGGACCGCACCGACACCGTCGTCGAGGTCCGCAGCTCCGACGCCGACCGCGCCCACGCCGACCGGGTCCGGGTCGAGCTGACCGGGCGGGAGCTGCGCGTCACCGGCCCGCAGCTCGGGCTGCTGCAGAAGCTCACCCCGCGCACCCCCGGCCGCTCGATCGAGGTCGGGATCGCCCTGCCCGCCGGGTCGGCTCTGACCGCCGCCACCACCTACGGCGGGATCGTCGTCGAGGGCCCGCTCGGGGCCTGCGAGGCCCGCACCCGTTTCGGCGACGTCCGCGTCGACGACGCCGCCTCCGCCGACCTGAGCACCGGCTTCGGTCACGTCCGGATCGGCGGAACCGTCACCGGGGACGCCACGGTCCGCTCCGACCACGGCGGCATGCAGATCCACCGCGTCGGCGGAACCGCGACGCTCAGCAGCAAGCACGGCGGCATCCGCGCCGACGAGCTGACCGGCGACGCCGAGCTGACCGGCACGCACGGCCCCATCGACGTCGACGAGCTCGGCGCGGGCGCCCGCGTGCGCACCGCCTACGGCGACGTCCGGCTCGGCCGCGTCCACCGCGGCGAGGTGTCGCTGACCAGCACGCACGGCCGGCTGGAGATCGGCGTCGCGCAGGGCAGCGCCGCCTGGCTCGACCTCGACACCACCGGCCGGGTCGGCAACGACCTCGCACCGCGCGAGGCCCCGGACGGCGACGCCGTCGACACCGTCGCCGTGCACGCCCGGTCCCGCGAGGGCGACATCGTCGTCCGCCGCGCCTGAGCACCGCCGTCCACCGTCACCACCACGAGAGGAACCACCGTGCCCACACCCCCGCCCGCCGTCGCCGTCGCCGCCCTGCACAAGTCCTACGGCGACCACGCCGTGCTCCGCGGCATCGACCTCGACGTCCCCGCCGGGACCGTGCTCGCCCTGCTCGGCCCGAACGGCGCCGGCAAGACCACCCTGGTCCGGATCCTGTCGACGCTGCTCGCGCCGGACTCCGGCCGGATCCGCATCGCCGGGAGGGACCCGGCGACCGACCCCGACGGCGTCCGCGCCGCGATCGGGGTGACCGGCCAGTTCTCCGCCGTCGACGGCCTGCTGACCGGGGCGGAGAACCTGCGGCTCATGGCCGACCTGCACCACCTGCCCCGCGGGCGGCGCCGGGAACGGGTACGCGAGCTGCTCGACCGGTTCGACCTCGCCGACGCCGCGGACCGCCGGGCCGGGACCTACTCCGGCGGGATACGCCGGAGGCTGGACCTGGCCATGACGCTGGTCTCCGACCCGCAGGTGCTGTTCCTCGACGAGCCGACCACCGGGCTGGACCCGCGCAGCCGCCGCGGCCTGTGGGACGCCGTGCGCGACCTCGTCGGCCGCGGCGTGACCGTGCTGCTGACCACCCAGTACCTGGAGGAGGCCGACCAGCTCGCCGACGAGGTGGCCGTCCTGGACGGGGGCCGGCTCGTCGCCCGCGGCACCCCGGCGCAGCTCAAGGCCCGGGTCCCCGGCGGGCACGTGCGCCTGCGCTTCGCCGACGACGACGCCCTCGCCGCCGCCCGCACCGTGCTGCCCGCCGCCGTCGCCGACACCGCCGCGGTGACGCTGCAGCTGCCCGCCGCCGGGGCCCGCGACCTGCGGGACCTGCTGGACCGCCTCGCCGGGACCGGGGTGGAACCCGAGGAGCTGACCACCCACACCCCCGACCTCGACGACGTCTTCCTGGCCCTCACCGGCCACCCGATCACCCCGGAGGTGGCCGCGTCATGAGCGCCGCCGTCATGGACACCACCGCCCTCGACCGTCCCCGCCTGCTCACCGACTCGGTGACGATGCTGCGCCGCCGCATCCGGCACCTGCGCCGCTACCCCTCGCTGACGATCATGCTGATCGCCCAGCCGCTGGTGTTCCTGCTGCTGTTCGTCTACGTCCTGGGCGGCACGATGGGCGCCGGACTGGGCGGTGACCGCGACGACTACCTGGCCTTCGTCACCCCCGCGGTGCTGCTGCTGACCGTCGCGAGCGTCGCGATGGGCACCGCCATCGGGGTCGCCACCGACATGACCGAGGGCGTCGTCGCCCGCTTCCGGACGATGGCGATCGCCCGGTCCAGCGTCCTCACCGGGCACGTCGTCGGCGCGTTCGTGCAGACCGCGGTCGGTCTGGTCGTCGTGCTCGGGGTGGCGCTGGCGCTCGGTTTCCGCAGCGGTGCCGGACCGCTCGCCTGGCTGGGCGTCGCCGGGATGTTGATCCTGCTCACGGTCGCCCTGACCTGGCTGACCGTGGCCCTCGGGCTCGCCGCCGCCAGTGTGGAGACGGCCAGCAACACCCCGATGTTCCTGATGCTGCTGCCGTTCCTGGGCAGCGGGTTCGTGCCGGTGGACTCGATGCCGGCCGGGCTGCGGTGGTTCGCGGAGTACCAGCCGTTCACCCCGGTCATCGACACCCTGCGCGGTCTGCTCGGTGCCGGGCCCGGCAGCGGGGCCGGGCTCGGCGCCGACGCCGCGCTCGCCGTCGGCTGGTGCGTGGTGATCACCGTCGGGAGCCTGCTGTGGTCGCGCCGGCTCTACGAGACCCGCGCGGCGCGCTGAGCGTCAGCCTTCCGGCGGGCGGTCGACGTGGACGGGCAGGGCGGGCAGCCGCTCGAACCCCAGCCGCGACGGGCCGTCCGCCGGTTCGGCGAGCCGGAGCCCCGGGAAGCGTGTGACCAGCGCCGACAGCACGACCTCGACCTCCTGGCGGGCCAGCGCGGCGCCGAGGCAGTAGTGCGCGCCGTGCCCGAACCCGAGGTGCCCCTCGCCGCGTCCGGGGTCGCGGCGCACGTCCAGCTCGTCGGGCCGGTCGACGACGCGTGGGTCGAAGTTCGCCGGCAGCAGGCCGGGCAGCACCGCGGTCCCGGCGGGCACCGGTGTCCCGGCGATCTCGGTGTCCTCGGCCGCGTAGCGCGGGGCCCCGGCCGGGATCGGGCCGCAGGTGCGGACCAGCTCGTGCACCGCCGTCGGCCACAGCTGCGGGTCCGCCCGCAGCGCGGCGAGCTCGCCCGGGCGGCTGAGCAGTGCGAGGGTGCCCTTGGCCAGCACGTGCGCGGTCGTCTCGAACCCGGCGACGGTCAGGTTCACCGTCATGTCGACGAGCTCCTGCTCCGAGAGCCGGTCGCCGTCCTCGTCGTGCGCCGCGACCAGCCCGGACAGCAGGTCGCCGGCAGGCTCCCGGCGACGGGCCTCGATCAGGTCCCGGACGTGGGCGACCATCCCCCGGGCGACGTCGGGCATCCGCGCGGGGTCGGGCTGGATCAGCAGCCGGGCGAACTCCCGCCAGCGGTCCCGGTCGCCCTCCGGCACGCCGACGAGCTCGCAGATGACCGCGATCGGCACCGGGTAGGCCAGCGCCTCCACCAGGTCGACCGGGGTGCCGTCGGCACCGGCCGCGGCGACGTCGTCGAGCAGGCCGTCGACGATCGCCCCGACGCGGGGGCGCAGCCCGTTCACCCGGCGCACCGTGAACGCCCGCGACACCAGCCGGCGCAGCCGCGCGTGGTCCTCGCCGTCGCGGCCCAGCATCGGACGGCGGAGCAGGTCGAGGTCCTCGGGCAGCCCGATCAGGCCGGTCTGGGCGTTGCGCAGGAAGTTCTCCGCCTCCGGCACCGCGGCGGCGTCGTGCCGGAAGCGGTCGTCGGTGAGCATCGCGCGGACCTCGGCGTGCCGGGTCACCATCAGCCCCTGTTGGGTCGGCCGCCCGGGCACCTCCAGCGGGATCTCGACGGCCGCGGCCACCTCGCGCAGCGCGGAGAAGCCGGCGACCGGGTCCGACGGGTCCACGGTGTCCGGGCCTGCGGTCGTCGCGGTCGGCGCGGCGGTGGTCGTGTCCTCTGCCATGGGCCCAGTCGACACCGTGCCGCCGCGGCACGGTCAAGCCCCGCGATCGGGCGGGTTCGGTCCCGTTCGTCCCGCTCTCCCCGTAGGCTCCGCGCGTGCGCACGGATTCGGCCATGCAACGGACGGTGACCCGGTGAGCGGACTGTTCGCCCTGCTCGACGACGTCGCGGCGCTGGTGCGCCTGACGACGGCCTCCCTCGACGACGTCGCCGGCGCGGCCGGGCGCGCGGGGGCCAAGGCCGCGGGTGTGGTCGTCGACGACGCCGCGGTCACCCCCCGCTACGTGCAGGGGCTCAAGCCCGAACGCGAACTGTCGATCATCTGGCGGATCGCCAGGGGCTCGCTGATCAACAAGATCGTGTTCATCCTGCCGGTCGCGCTGATCCTCTCCCAGTTCGCGCCGTGGCTGCTGACACCGATCCTGATGGTCGGCGGCTGCTACCTGGCCTACGAGGGCGCGGAGAAGCTCTGGGAGTACTTCTCCGGGCACTCCGAGCATCCCGAGGAGCGCGACGAGAAGGCCGCCACCGACCCGGCCGAACACGAGCGGACCGTCGTCTCCGGCGCCGTGCGCACCGACTTCATCCTCTCGGCCGAGATCATGGTCATCGCGCTGAACGAGGTGGCGGCCGAGGGCATCGTGTCCCGGGCGATCATCCTGGCCGTCGTCGCCGTCGCGATCACCGCGCTCGTCTACGGCGCGGTCGCGCTCATCGTGAAGATGGACGACGCCGGCCTGGCCCTGGCGAAGCGCGGCTCCGGCCCCGTCGCGTCGTTCGGGCGCGGGCTGGTGAAGGCCATGCCGATCGTGCTGACGACGCTGTCGGTCGTCGGCGTCGCGGCGATGCTGTGGGTCGGCGGGCACATCCTGCTCGTCGGGATGGATGAGCTGGGCTTCTCCCCGATCTACGACCTGGTGCACCATCTGGAGGTGGCCGTCGCCGACGCGACCGGTGCGCTGGGCGGGTTCCTGGGCTGGCTCACCAACACCGTCGGCTCGGCGATCCTCGGGGTCGTGGTCGGCGCGGTGATCGTCGCCGTGGCGCACCTGGTGCCGAAGCGGAAGAAGAAGAACGACACCGACGACGACGCCGAGGCCGCCGGGACCGCCGGCGCCTGAGCCGGGAGGCCGCCGTGAGCCGCATCGAGATGCCGTCCGGCGAGACGATCGACGTGCTGCACAGCGGCGCCCCGGCCTTCGAGTTCGAGGCCGTCGTACCGCCCGGGGTGGCCGGTCCCCCGCCGCACCGGCACCGGGGCGCCACCGAGTCGTTCACCGTGCTCGAGGGCGTCCTGCGGGTACGGGCCGGGGGCTGGACGAGCCTGCTGCACCCCGGCGACGGGATCGTGGTGCCGCCAGGCGTCACGCACTCGTTCGGCAACGGGGGCGACGGCCCGGTGCGCGTGCGCACCGTCGAGACCCCCGCCGGGCCCCTGGAGGAGCAGTTCCGGATCCTGGCGACGGCCGGGCGACTGCCGCCGCTGCGCCGCCTCGCGCGACTCAACGTCGCCCACGACCTGGACTTCTCCCTCGCCGGGATCCCCGACGCGGTGCAGCGCCCGCTGTGGCGGTTGCTCGCGGCGCTGCCCGGTCCGTCATGATCGGGCGATGGGAGACACCGGCGTCTTCGTGCCCTACGGCGCGACCCACTGGGCCGCGCTGACCGTCGGGGTCCTCGGCGCCGTCGCGCTGGTGGCCCTGGGACGACGGCTGCGCGGCACCCCCGCCGAGCCGGGCGTCTCGCGGGCGTTCGCCGTCGTGGTCGTCGTGCTGCTGGTGCCGCTGCAGCTGCGGCTGCTGACCCCGCAGACCTTCGACGTGCACATCTCGCTGCCGCTGCAGCTGTCGGACCTGTCGTGGATCACCGCCGCGGTCGCCCTGTGGACACGGCGCTGGTGGGCGTGCGCACCGCTGTACTACTGGGGTCTCACGCTGACCCCGCAGGCGCTGCTCACCCCGGCCACCGACTCCCCCGACTTCCCGCACGTCGCGTTCCTGCACTTCTGGGCGCTGCACCTGCTGGTGACGTGGGCCGCGGTGTACCTGACCTGGGGCACCGGGGTGCGGCCGACCTGGCGCGGGATGGCCGTGACGCTGGCGGCCACGATCGCCTGGGCGGCGGTGGTGCTGCCGTTCAACCTGGCCGCGGGCACCAACTACGGCTTCCTCGCCCACAAGCCGACCAACGCCTCCGCGCTGGACCTGCTGGGTCCGTGGCCGGTCTACCTGGTCGTCGAGTTCGTGCTGGTCGCGGTGGGGTGGGCGGTGATCACGTGGCCGTGGACGCGGCGGCGGGAACGGGAGCCGGCCTGACCGGCAGCCGCTCCGCCAGCCCGTCGACGAGGTGGTCGAGCACCGCGCGGACCCGCCGGGGCGGGTCCGCACCGTGCACCGCCAGCAGGTCCGCCGACGGCGTCGGGATGTCCGCCAGCACCTGCACCAGCTCCCCCGACGCGAGCAGCGGCGCCACCTGCCACAGCGAGCGCATCACCAGCCCGCGGCCGGCCCGGCACCACGCCGTCGCGACCTCGCCGTCGTTGCAGGTCATCGCGCCCGTCACGCGGACCCCGGCGGCGTCGGCGTCGGTCCCGAAACGCCAGTGGGCGTAGGCGGTGTCGTTCTCCCGGATCACGATGCAGTCGTGTCCTGCCAGGTCGGCGGGGGTGCGCGGGGCGCCGCGGCGGCCCAGGTACGACGGCGCCGCGCACACCACGCGCCGGTTGCGGTGCAGAACCCGGGCGTGCAACCGCGAGTCGGGCAGCGGTCCGACACGCACCGCGAAGTCGTAGCCGGACCCGCCGACGGCGACCGGCAGGTGTGACAGTTCCAGGTCGATGCGCAGATCCGGGTTGGCCGCCTCGAACGTGCCGAGCAGCGGCGCGACGTGCGCCCGGCCGAACCCCATCGACGAGTGCACCGCGATCCGCCCGTGCAGCCCCGAGCGACGCCGGCCGATCTCGTCCTCCAGGTCGTCGATCCGGCCCAGCACGTCGCGGGCGCCCTCGGCGTAGCGGCGGCCCTCGTCGGTCAGGGTGAGACGTCGGGTGGACCGGTTGACCAGGCGGACGCCCAGACGTCGTTCCAGGCGGGCGAGGCGCTTGCTGACCGCCGACACCGACACACCCCACTGGCGCGCCACCTCGGTCAGCGTGCCCGCGGCGGCGACCCCGGCGAAGAAGCGCAGGTCGTCGAGCTCGGGCAGCTCCACACCCACTCCTTTCCCCTACGGAAAGACTGTCCGGTCCGGACGACGGTTCACCGCGTCCGGTTCGCCGATCAGGATAGAAGCAACCGAGTCGAGGAGGACACGACATGACCGCGCACCGCATCGCCGTCATCCCGGGCGACGGGATCGGCAAGGAGGTCGTCCCGGAGGGCGTCCGCGTGCTGACCGCGGCCGCGGAGCGGTTCGGGATCGGGCTGGAGTTCACCGAGTTCGGCTTCGCGAGCGCCGACCACTGGCTCGAGCACGGCACGATGCTGCCCGAGGACTGGTTCGAGCAGCTGCGCGGCTTCGACGCGTTGTTCTTCGGCGCCGTCGGGTGGCCGGAGGTGCTGCCCGACCACGTGTCGCTGTGGGGCAGCCTGCTGCAGTTCCGCCGCCGCTTCGACCAGTACGTCAACCTGCGCCCGGCCCGGCTGCTGCCCGGCGTCGCCGCCCCGCTCGCCGGCCGCTCTCCCGGCGACATCGACATGCTGATCGTCCGGGAGAACACCGAGGGCGAGTACTCGTCGGTGGGCGGGCGGATGTTCTCCGGCACCGACCGCGAGATCGTGATCCAGGAGACCGTCATGACGCGCACCGGCGTCGACCGGATCCTGCGCTACGCCTTCGAGCTCGCGCGGCGGCACCCGAACCGGCACCTGACCTCGGCGACGAAGTCCAACGGCATCGCGATCACCATGCCGTACTGGGACGAGCGGGTCGCGGCGATGGCGGCGCAGTACCCCGACGTCGACGTCGACTCCTCCCACATCGACATCCTGGCGGCGCGGTTCGTGATGAGCCCGGAGCGCTTCGACGTCGTGGTCGCCAGCAACCTGTTCGGCGACATCCTGTCCGACCTCGGGCCGGCCTGCACCGGGACGATCGGCATCGCGCCGAGCGCGAACATCAACCCGGAGCGGGAGTTCCCGAGCCTGTTCGAGCCGGTGCACGGGTCCGCACCGGACATCGCCGGGAAGGGCGTCGCGAACCCGGTCGGCCAGATCTGGTGCGGGTCGATGATGCTGGAGCACCTCGGCGAGCACGAGGCCGCGGCGGCCGTGCTGGCCGCGGTCGAGGACGTCGTCGGGCGGGGCGGCGCGACCGTCACCCCGGACCTGGGCGGCACCGCGACGACCGCCGAGCTGGGCGCGGCGATCGCCGAGGTCGTGCGGGGATGAGCCCGTCCCGACCCGGCCGGCGCGCCCCGGCGGCAGGGCGTCGCGGCTCAGCCCGCGAGGAGCGCGACCAGGCGACGGGCCGCGTCGGGCGGCAGCCTGCGACGGCCGCGCAGGTGCCGGAACACCGGCGCGAGCACCGGGTCGGCCAGCAGCTCGGCCCGCGGCACCGGCCGTCCGACCGGCACGACGACGCCCGCCGCGTGCCGTCCCCCGGGGTGCGGCTCGGCGGGACCGGTGAACGCGAACAGCGCCGTCACGCCGCCGCCCGGCCCGGTGCGGTAGACCGCGGCCCGGTCGCCCGGCGCGGTCCCCGCCAGGCAGCAGGGCTCCGGGGGCGGGTCGGCGACCTCGTCGGCGTCCCAGAGCAGGACGGTGTCCGGCAGCGCGGCGCCGGGTCGCACGGGGTCGGTCGGCTCGGGGTCGGTCGGTACGGGGTCGGTCGGCACGGGGCTCGGCAGCGGCATGCCGCCCGTCCTACCCCAGCCCACGGGGGTCCGGCACGATGAGCCCGCGGACCCTGCTGCCCGCCCCGTTCACCGCCCGCACGGTCGACGCGGCGGGGACGGCGGTGCACACCGTGACCGGCGGATCCGGGCCGCCGCTGCTGCTCCTGCACGGCTACCCGCAGACCCACGCGATCTGGCACCGGGTCGCGCCGTTGCTCGCCGACCGGTTCACCGTCGTCGCGACCGACCTGCGCGGCTACGGCGACAGCGCCAAGCCGCCCCCGGGTCCGGACGACGCCGCCTACGCCAAGCATGCCATGGCCGCCGACCAGCTCGCCGTCATGCGGGAGCTGGGGTTCGACCGGTTCGCCGTCGCCGGGCACGACCGCGGCGGCCGGGTCGCGCACCGGCTGGCCCTCGACGCACCGGACGCGGTGTCGGCGCTGGCGGTGCTCGACATCGTCCCGACCCGGCACGCGTTCGACACCGCCGACGCCGGCTTCGGGCTGGGCTACTGGCACTGGTTCTTCCTCACCGCCCCGGCCGGGATCCCGGAGCGGCTCATCGGGGGCGACCCGGAGTTCTGGATCACCGCCCGGATGCGGTCGCGCCACCACGGCGGCACCCCGTTCGACGACCGCGCCGTCGCCGAGTACGTCCGCTGCTTCGCCGACCCGGCCGCGATCGCCGCGTCGTCCGCCGACTACCGCGCCGCGGCCGGGATCGACCGCGTCCACGACGACGCGGACGCCGGCCGACGGGTGACCGCGCCGCTGCTGGCGCTGTGGGGCACGCACTCCTTCGTCGGGCGGTCCTACGACGTCCCCGCGGTGTGGGCCGGCTACGCCACGGACGTGCACGGGACGGCCCTGGACGCCGACCACTACCTGCCCGAGGAGCGCCCCGAGGAGGTGGCGCGGGAGCTGACCGCGTTCCTGACGGGGTGATGCGGCCCGCTCAGTCCGTGATCCGGTACTGCGCGATCTTCCGGTAGAGCGTCGACCGGGCCACCCCCAGCGCCGCGGCCGCGGCGGCCCGGTTCCCGTCGGTGTCGCGCAGCGCGGCGACGATCGCGTCCCGCTCGGCGCGGTCCACCGCCCGCAACGTCCCGGACGGCGCGCTCTGGCAGGACTCGGGCAGGTCGGTCGCCTCGACCACGCCCACCGGCCGCCGGCCCAGGGCCGCGGTCAGCGCGTCGCGCAGCTCGGTCACGTTCCCCGGCCACGGATGCCTGCTCACCGTCCGCAGCGCCCCGGCGGACAGCCGCACGTCGCGACCGGGGGCGAGCTCGGCGAGCAGCGCGGCGACCAGACCGGGGAGGTCGCCGGGGCGGCCGCGCAGCGGCGGGACCGGCACCGACACCCGGAACCGGGCCAGCACGGCGTCGCGGACGGGGTCGGGGACGGCGGTGTCCGCGCGGGTGCCGGCCGTCGGCAGACCCCCGCGCGCGACGGCGGGCGGCACCCCGGCGTCGCGCCGGTCGAGGTCGCGCAGCAGCACCAGCGCCCGCCGCCCGGCCCGCCGGACGCGGTCCTCGAGATCGGCGCCGTCGTCGTCCGGGCCGACCTCGACGACCGGGCCGGGCCAGGAGTCCGTGACCAGCCGCGCCCGGCCGGAGCCGGGCTCGCCGGTGACCAGCAGCGGTTCCCCCGCCCCCAGCGCCCCGGCGACGGCGGCCCGCGCCGCCCGCCAGGCCGGGCTCACCCCGCCGGCGTCGGACCGCGGGGTCGCCGCGACCGGTCCGGCGGGACCGCCGCCGTCGGGCTCGCGCAGCAGCGTCACCACCGCCACCAGGCCGGCGACCGACCCGCCGACCGGGACGACCGCGCCGCGCAGCCGCGCCCGCGTCCCCGACGGCAGGTCCACCCGGTCGTCGACGCCGGGGCCGCGGAGCAGCAGGAACCGGGCGTGGTCGGTGAGCGCGGCGTGGTCGCCCGCGTCGAGCAGGGTCTGCATCGCGGTGTTCGCCAGCACCGTGCGGCGCCCGACGGCGAGCACCGCCCGCCGGGTGCGGGACTCGGTGCGGGCGTAGGCGTCGAACAGGGCCTGCTGGGCGGGGTCGCGGTCGTGCAGCAGGGCGTCGGAGATGCGCGCGGCCGCGGAGCGCACCAGCGACAGCAGCAGCGGCGAGGAGTGCTCGGCGCGGCAGGACAGGTCGAGTACCGCCTCGATCCGCCCGGTCGCCGGGTCGCGCACCGGGGCGCCGGCGCAGGCGTAGTCGTGGAGCTGCTCGACGAAGTGCTCGGCGCCGACGATGTGCACCGGCCGGCCGGACTCCAGCACGGTCCCGACCCCGTTGGTGCCCACCGCGCCCTCGGCGTAGCCGAACCCGGCGGCGAACGCGTTGACGTCCGCGGACCGGGCGATCACCGCGTCGGTGTCCAGCCGCACCAGCAGCCGGGCCCGGTGGTCGGTGAGCGCGACGCACACCCCGATCCCGGCGACCTGCTCGACCAGTTGCTCCATCACCGGGCGCGCGCAGCGGACCAGCCGGGAGCCGGTGTCGAGGTCGGGGTGGAACCGGTTCACGATCATCGCCGGGTCCACCCCGCCCGCGATGCTGCGCCGCCACGACGCGACGACGTGGCCGGGCACGCCGGGCAACGCGACGTCGGGCCGGTCGAGCAGCTCGGCCCGCGCGGACACGAGCTCGCGGCGGCGTGCGAGCAGATCCCCCATCGACGCACCTCTCTGTGCTCGTCCTCACATGATGCGTCACCGGTCAACACCCGCCGGTGTCCGAAGTTCGGACACCCGAGGAACCGACCGATCGTCCTAGCGTCGGGAGACCGTCGTCACACCCACACCCGGAGGACACATGGCCGCCACGACCACCGAGCACGTCGACGTCCTGATCGTCGGGGCCGGGGTGTCCGGCATCGGCGCCGCGCACCGGCTGCGGGAGGAGTTCCCGGAGCGGAGCTTCGTGCTGCTGGAGGCCCAGGACGCCCCCGGTGGGACCTGGTGGACGCACCGCTTCCCGGGTGCCCGCTCGGACAGCGACCTGTTCACCTACGGCTACCGGCACAAGCCGTGGAAGGGACCGTCGATCGCAGCGGGCGGGGAGATCCTGTCCTACCTCCGCGAGGTCATCGACGAGGACGACCTCGCCGGGCACATCCGCTACCACCACCGCGTCACCGCGCTGAGCTGGTCCTCGGAGGAGAACCTCTGGACCGCGGACGTCACGCGCACCGACACCGGCGAGACCCTGCGGATGACCGCGTCGTTCCTGTGGATGTGCCAGGGCTACTACAACCACGACGAGCCCTACACCCCGGAGTGGCCGGGCACCGAGCGCTTCGCCGGGACGGTCGTGCACCCGCAGTCCTGGCCGTCGGACCTCGACGTCACGGGGAAGAAGGTGCTGGTCATCGGATCCGGCGCGACCGCGGCGACGGTCGTCCCGGCGACGGCCGCGACCGCCGAGCACGTGACGATGCTGCAGCGCTCGCCGTCGTACTGGTTCCCGGCGCCGACCGTGCACGAGCTCGCGACGATGCTGGAGCCGCTCGACCTGCCCGGCGAGTGGACCCACGAGATCCTGCGCCGCACCTACGTCCAGCAGCTCGACTGGCTGGCGACCACCGGCCGCGACGACCCGGACGCGCTGCACGAGTTCCTGGTCGAGTCCATCCGGCCGCTGCTGCCCGAGGGCACCGACGTCGAGAAGCACTTCGTCCCCCGCTACCGGCCGTGGCAGCAGCGCATCGCGTTCGTGCCCGACGGCGACTTCTTCGCCGCGATGCGCGAGGGGAAGGCCTCGGTCGTCACCGACACCATCTCCGAGTTCACCGAGAAGGGCGTGCAGGTCTCCTCCGGCGAGGTGATCGAGGCCGACGTCGTCGTCACCGCCACGGGCTTCGACCTGGCGGTGTTCGGCGACATCCCCTTCACCGTCGACGGCGAGCCGGTCGACTTCACCCGGCACGTCACCTGGCGCGGTCTGATGATCAGCGACATCCCGAACATGGCCTACGCCTTCGGGTACTTCCGGCACAGCTGGACGCTGCGGATCGACCTGGTCAACGACCTGATCGGCCGCATCCTGGCGCGCATGGACGAGCGGGGGGACCGGGTCGTCGTGCCCACGCTGCGGGCCCAGGACGCCGACATGCCACGGCTGCCGTGGGTCTCGGAGGACAACTTCAACCCCGGCTACATCGGACGCTCCCAGCACCGCATGTTCGGGCAGGGCGACCGCGAGCCCTGGACCCACATGCACGAGCACGACGTCGACCGGGTCGAGCTGCCGAAGGCCGACCTCGACGACGGCCTGCAGTACCGCTGACCCCGACCGACCGCACACCCCGAGGAGAACCACCGTGCCCCGCATCCCCGTGTCCACCGGCGTCGAGCTGAACTACGAGACCGCAGGCGACGGCGACCCCCTGCTCATGATCATGGGTACGTCCGGCGCGATCCCGCTGTGGGGCGAGCTCGCGCACCGGCTGGCCCAGACCCATCGGGTCATCACCGTCGACAACCGGGGGCTGGGCGGCAGCGACCGCGGCTCCGGGCCGATCACGGTCGGCTCGATGGCCGCCGACACGTCCGCGCTGCTCGACGCCCTGGAGATCCCGCGCGCGCACCTGCTCGGCTGGTCGCTGGGCTCGGCCGTCGCACAGGAGATGGCGCTGGCCCGCCCCGAGCAGGTCGCCTCGCAGGTCCTCTACGGCACCTGGGGCCGCACCGACGGCTTCCAGCGCGCAGTGCTCACCGCGCTGCGCCTGCCCTACGTGCACCGTGACATGGAGTCCGCACTGGCCGCGTCGGGGCTCGCGTTCTCCCCACAGGCCCTCGACGACCCGAACGTGGGCGCCCTGCTGGAGGCGCTGCTGCCGGCGTTCCCGCAGGACGAGGCGCAGATGCAGGTGACCGTCGAGCAGTGGGACGCCGACCTCGTGCACGACACCCTCGACCGGCTGGACGCGATTACGGCACCGACGCTGGTCGTGGTCGGCGAGCAGGACCTGCTGACCCCGCACTGGCAGTCCCGCGCGGTGGCCGAGCGCATCCCGGGCGCCCGGTTCGAGCTGGTCACCGGGCCGGGGTCCAGCCACTGCATGCACCTGGAGCGGCCCGAGGACCTGACGAAGCTGGTCACCGGGTTCCTCGGCGAACAGCGGATCTGAACGGAGCGGCCGGGCGGACCCTCCCCGCCCGGCCGGCCATCAGGACTCGCGGTGCGCCTTGGGGGACCGCCCGAACCGGTTCCGGAAGGCCCGGCTGAACGCCGCCGGGTCCGGCATGCCCCATCGCGCGCCGATCGCGCCTACCCCGACGTGGGCGGACTCCGGCCGGCGCAGGTCGGTCCACGCGCCCTGCAGGCGTTCCTCGCGGATGGCCCCGGCCACCGTGGTGCCCTCCTCGGCGAACAGCTTGTGCAGGTAGCTCACCGAGATCGCGCAGGCGGCGGCGACACCCGCGGGGTCGAGGTCACGGTCGGCGATGTGCTCGCGGATGTGCCCGCGGGCCCGCGCGACGTGCAGGTTCTCCGGCGCGGACGCGGGCACGGTGCTGCGGACCAGCGCGACGAACACGTCCCCGATGGTCCGTGCGACGGCCTCCTGCGCGGCCACGGGGACGTCGTCGCCGATCGCCCGGTCCAGCGAGGACAGCAGCGGCGGCAGCATCGCGCCGACGCCGCGACGGCCGTCGAGGGCGACCGCGGTGGCCTCGGCCATCTCCGCCCGGGACAGCGGCAGCGCGCTCTTGGGATGCAGGCAGACCTGGTACTCGAAGCTGTCGGTGGTGACGAAGGTGAACGGCCTGCTGCTGTCGTAGATCACGAACTCGCCGGGGCCGATCACCGCCTCCCGCCCGTCCTGTGCGACGAGTGTGCGGCCACGGCGGGCCAGCGCGATCTGCAGATAGTCCTCGTCTGCGGCGCGAACCTGGCCTACCGTCCTGTCGAAGCGGTGTGGAACCGAGGAGATCCGCCGCAGATGCGTGCCGGACACCGACGAGGCGGTGACCCGTCCGGAGACCAACCCGGTGGTGGACGGTGTCACGTCCAGCGCGACGAACTGGTCGCACACCGTCGCGCGCCAGAAGTCCAGGCGGTCGGTCTCGGCCACGGTGGTGGTGTCGATCGTGACCAATGCCATACCCGAGCATCGCACGTGGACGTCACGGACGTGTTGCTCCGATGTGAGGAGATCGTCGCGCGGCCCGCTCGGCCGCCCGGGCCCGCACCCCCTCGTCCGTACAGAAGCCGGCCCCGGACCGCTTGAGGCAGAGCAGACCGAGCAACCGGCCGTGCCCGTCGACGACGGCGAGCCGCCTGCGCCCCTCGGCCCGCATCCGGTCGCGCGTCGCGGTCGCCGGCGCGGTGGGGGCGACGGTGCGCCCGGCCAGCGTGCCGAGCCAGCGGACCGGCGCCGCGGCGGGACGGCCGGCGAGGTCGCCGCGCTCCACCACAGCCAGCAGCACACCCCGGTCGACGACGAGCAGCGCGTGCACGTGGTCGTCGCGGAACACCTCCCGGGCCTGGTGCACCGTGGTGGTGCGCCCGCACGTGCGGGGGTGTCCGATCATCGCCGCGCCGGTGCTGCCGGGGGCCCGCCCCACCCCGGACCGATCGGGCGCCGCGCCGGTCATGCCGCGTCGCTCGAGTGTCCGGGCACCACCGGGAGGTCGGGCCGCACCAGCGGAACGAGGTTGTTGACCGCCAGCGCGGCCTCGCCGAAACCGACCGAGATCAGCCGGACCTTGCCCTCGAAGTCGGTGATGTCCCCGGCCGCGAACACCCGGGGCAGCGTCGTGCGCATCGACCGGTCGACGGCGATGTGCCGGCGGCTCATCCCGATCCCCCAGCTCGACAGCGCCGCGAGGTCGGCCTTGAACCCCAGCGCGGCGACGATCTCGTCGACCCGCAGGGTCTCGACGCCGTCCGGGCCGGACACGTCGACCTCGGAGACGCGGCCGTCGCCGCGGACGTCGTGCACCTCGTAGGGGGTCAGGATCCGCACCGACGAGGCGCGCAGCTCGGTCACGCTGCGCTCGTGCGCGCGGAAGGCGTCCCGGCGGTGCACCAGGGTCACCGAGGCGGCCAGCGGCTCCAGGCACAGCGCCCAGTCCACCGCGGAGTCCCCGCCGCCGACGATCAGCACGTCCGTGCCCGTCAGATCGGCCGGGCGCGGCACCGCGTAGCGCAGCCCGCGCCCGACGAAGTCGCCGCCCGCGGGCAGCGGGCGCGGGGTGAACCGGCCCATGCCGCCGGTGACCAGCAGCGCACCCGCCCGGACCCGCACGCCGCGGTCGGTGGTGACGGCGACGCCGTCGTCGAACTGCTCCAGCTCCACGGCGTCGTGCCCGAGCAGGTAGGTCGGCTCGGCCAGGGCTGCCTGCTCGACCAGGGAGTCGACCAGGTCCTGCGCCCGGACCCGGGGGAAGCCCGCGACGTCGAACACCGGCTTCTCCGGGTAGAGCACCGACATCTGCCCGCCCAGCTGGTCGAGCGCGTCGACGACGACCACGGACAGCCCGCGGAAGCCCGCGTAGTACGTGGCGTAGAGCCCGGTCGGCCCGGCGCCGACGACGACCAGGTCGGCGGTGAGCTCGCCGCTCATCGTGGCCTCCGCTGCGCGACGATCGGGTGGTCGCCGTCGGCGGGATCGGCGTCCTCGCCGCCGCCGGAGAAGCCCTGCTCGCGCACGAACAGCGCGTTGGCCTCGACGAAGTCCTGGTGCTCCGGGGGCATCCTGTGCTCCCAGTGGATGGCCTCGCTGGGGCAGGCGGGCATGCACTTGCCGCAGTCGACGCACTCGTCGGGGTGGATGTACATCATCCGCTCGCCGGGGTAGATGCAGTCGACCGGACACTCCTCCATGCAGGAGCGGTCCTGGATGTCGATGCAGGCCTCGGTGACGACGTAGGCCACGAGTCTTTCCTCCGATGTGGACGGTCGGGGTGGGGCACGGCCCGGCCGGGCCGAGAAGGGCGATCCGGCCGGGCCGTGCGGCTCAGGCGGTCTCGACCTCGACGAGCGTGTCGGAGAACGTGGGCGCGTTGCCCAGGTCGCCGAACACTGTCGGGTTGACCGCGGCCAGGGTGGTGCCGGCCTTGGAGTTCTTGCGCCAGCCGCCCATCGGGCTCACCACGACCCCGCGGGACACGGTGTCCTGCAGGGACGCGACGACGGTGAACTCGCCCCGGTCGTTGAACACGCGCACCGGCGCACCCTCGGCGATGCCGCGGGCGGCGGCGTCGTCCGGGTGGATGATCAGCGTGTGCTCGTTCGCGACGCGGCGGTGGAACTCGTGGCTGCCGAAGCTCGAGTTCAGGAACGCGTGCGACTTGGGCGTGAGCAGGTTGAGCGGGTAGCGGGCGGCGAGCTCCGGGTCGGCCGCGGCGGACTCGCGCGGCGGGATGTAGTGCGGCAGCGGGTCGACCGGCTGGCCGGGCTGGTGGTCGTTGGAACCCTGCCGGAACAGCGGGACGACGAAGTTGCCGCCCGCCGCCGCGGCGGAGACGAACTCGGCCTTGCCCGACGGCGTCGGGAAGTTCCCCTCGGCGTGCGGGGCGTAGGCCTCCGGCGGGGCCACGTTGAGCCGCTGCCAGCCCTGCTCCTTCAGCGACTCGACGGTGATCCCCTCCATGTGCGGGTGGGACCAGTCGAACGCCTCGGCGATCATCTCGGAGTCGGTGCGCCGGAAGACCGGGTCGTCGAAGCCCATCGCGGCAGCGAGCCTGCGGAACATCTCGGTGTTCGGGACGGCCTCGCCCAGCGGCTCGATGGACCGGTGGTTGTAGGTCACGAAGAGGTGACCCCAGGAGAACATGATGTCGTCCTGCTCGAGCTGCGTCGTGGCCGGCAGGACGATGTCGGCGTACTCCGCGGTGTCGGTCATGAACTGCTCCGACACGACGGTGAACAGGTCCTCGCGCTCCAGGCCCGTGATCAGCCGGTCCTGGTCGGGCGTGGTGACGACCGGGTTCGAGTTGTAGACCATCAGGCCCTTGATCGGCGGGCCGGCCGGCAGGTCACCGGCCAGGGCGGCGCCGAGCCGGTACTGGTTGACGACCCGGGTGCCGGGGGTGAGCATCTCCGGGTGCATGAAGGCGCCCCAGTTGACGGGGAACGCCCACAGCGGCAGCTGCAGGATGCCGCCGCCGGGCCTGCGCCAGGCACCGACGAGGCCGGGCAGGCAGGACAGGGCGCGCACGGTCTGGCCGCCGCCGGCGTGCCGCTCGACGGCGACGCCGATCCGGATGACCGACGGCTGCGCACCGGCGTACTCGCGGGCGAGCACCCGGATGGTCTCGGCGGGCACGCCGGTCTCGGTCTCGGCCCACTCGGGGGTGTAGCGGGAGACGCGCTCGGCGAACTCGTCGTAGCCGACGGTGTGGTTGGCGATGTAGTCGTCGTCGGTGAGGCCCTCGGCGATGATCACGTGTGCCATGGCCAGCGCGAGTGCGCCGTCGGTACCGGGGCGGATCGGGATGTGCTGGTCGGCCGCGGCCGCGGTGCGGGTGCGGACCGGGTCGACGACCACGACCTTCGCGCCGTTCTTCTTCGCCTTCGCGATGTAGGGCCAGAGGTGCAGGTTGGTGCTCATGATGTTGCAGGCCCACACCAGGATGAACGTGGAGTGCACGAGGCTCTCCGGGTCCACCCCGGCGGTGTCGCCGATGGTCATGGCGTAGGCGGTGCAGGAGCCGGAGTCGCAGTAGGTGCGCTCGGCGACGGTGGCGCCCAGCTTCGCGAAGAAGGGGTCGCCGACGTTGAGGCCGTTCAGGATGCCCTGGGTGCCCAGGTAGCTGACCGGCATGATCGCCTCGGGACCGTGCTCGGCGGCGATGGCCGTGAAGCGGGTGGCGATCTCGGTGACGGCGTCGTCCCAGGTGATCCGCTCGAAGCGGCCGCTGCCCTTGGGCCCGGTCCGGCGCATCGGGAACAGCACACGGCCCGGGTCGTACACGCGGTCGAGGTAGTTGTTGACCTTCACGCAGAGGCCGCCGTTGGTGTACGGGTGGTCCGGGTCGCCGACGACCGAGGTCGCCGTCCCCGAGCCGTCGACCGTCACCAGCATCGCGCAGGTGTCCGGGCAGTCCTGGGGACAGGCGGCCTTGACCACCTTCTCGGTCAGCGGCGTGGCCGGGGCCTCGTGCGTCGCGGTCATGGGTGCTCCTCGCCTCGTGGTGGGATGGCGTCACCCACGAGACTGGTCGCCCGCCGCGCGCCGGTCTTGGCACCGGGAGCACTGACGTTGTCCCGGGGAGCACAATCGCGCCCCCCGGGACGCCCGGTCAGGCGTAGGTGTGGAAGCCCCGCCCGGTCTTCTTGCCGAGCAGGCCGGCGTCGACCATGCGGGCCAGCAGCGGCGGCGGCGCGTACAGCGGCTCCTTGAACTCCGCGTACATCGACTCCGCGACGGCCTGCACGGTGTCCAGGCCGATCAGGTCGGACAGCGCGAGCGGGCCCTGCGGGTGCGCACAGCCGCGGACCAGTCCCTCGTCGATGTCCTCGGCGGTGGCGAAGCCGGACTCCATCATCCGGATCGCCGACAGCAGGAACGGCACCAGCAGCGCGTTGACGACGAAGCCGGCGCGGTCCTGGCAGTCGATCGCCTTCTTGCCCAGACCGTCGGAGACGAAGCTCCGCGCCCGGACCAGGGTGTCCTCGGAGGTCATCAGGCTCGGGACGAGCTCGACCAGCGACAGCACCGGCACCGGGTTGAAGAAGTGGATGCCGACGACCTGCTCGGGACGCTTCGTCGCCACCGCGAGCTTCATGATCGGGATGGACGACGTGTTCGACGCCAGCACCGCGCCGGTGTCGGTGACGAGCCGGTCCAGCTCCCGGAAGACGCCGGTCTTGAGCGCCTCGTCCTCGGCGATCGCCTCGACGACGAGCTCCCGGTCCGCCAGCGCGTCCAGCCCCTCGACGACCTCGAGGCGGGCCAGGACCTCCTCGGCGGAGTCGATCCGCCCGCGCTTCTCCGCCCGGGCCAGCGACGACTCCAGGCGGGCCCGGCCCGCCTCCACCGCGGCGGCGGAGGTCTCGACGACCCGCACCCCGTACCCGGCCCGTGCCGCGACCTCCGCGATCCCGGATCCCATCTGACCGCAGCCGACGACGCCTACGCGCTCCATGAGCACCTCAGTTCCCTCTGCGCGTCCCGGGATCTCCGGGACGCGGTCGAACCGTCGAGACTTCCGTCGGCGGGGGGCGGGGCACAACCCGGCGCGACGACGGGTGCCCGGCCTCACTCCGCCGGCGCGGCGGCCGCGCACGCGTGCGGCGGACCCGGACGCCGCCCCGCTCCGGGGCAGGCCGTCGGCTCAGCGACGGTCGGCCGGGTGCCCCACGGCGCGGGGCGCGTCCCCGCGACCGACGGCGGGCAGCTGCACGGTGGCGTCGTCGGGGAGGCGGCGGTGGCCCCCGGTCGCCGCCGGGGCGGCCGCGTCGGCCGGGCGGTCCGGCCTCGGCCCGCGCGGCGCGCCGCCCCCGCGCAGGCTCCGCACCACCGACAGCTCGGCGGCGAAACGGCCGCGCAGCACGACCAGCGTGCCGACCGACGCGACCCCGCCGGCCAGGGCCGCGGCGGCCAGGGTCACCAGGTCGATCCCGAGCGGGCGGACCAGCACCGCCACGCCCCAGGTCGCGGCCACGGTCAGCACCAGCGCCGGGACGTGCTTGACGTACATCCGCAGCACCGCCCCCATCAGGCCGGGCGAGACGCGTGCGGAGAACTGCAGCATCACCAGGAAGTGGACGACGATCGCCAGCGACGCCCCGGCCGCGACGCCGACCAGGCCCCACAGCAGCCCGCCGGTCACGGTGAGCACGACGACGTAGCCGGCGTAGAGCCACTGCCGCCAGGCCGCCCGGTAGACGGCGCCGGTGGCCCGGGTCAGCGAGGTGCTGATCTTGTACGAGGTGCGCGGCAGCAGGACCAGCGCGAACAGCTGCACCAGCGGCACGACGGCGTCCCACTGCGCCCCGAGCAGCACCCGGACGACCTCGGGGGCGAGCACGCAGAGCAGCACCGCGGCCGGCGCGGTGACCAGCGCGACCAGGCTCGCGCTGCGCACGTAGGCGGCGCGCAGGCGGGGGCCGTCGTCGCGGACCCGGGCCATCGCCGGGAACAGTGCCTTGTCGGCGGCGCCGCCGATGATGTTCGCGGGTTCGGAGAGCAGGTTGTAGGCACGGCCGTAGACACCGAGCGGACCGGTGCCCAGGGCGTTGGCGACGACGAGCTTGTCGGCGTTGAGCGCGAACCAGTTGCCGAGCTGGGCGATGGAGAACCCGGCGCCGTAGCCGAGCAGCGGCCGCAGCCGGCCCCAGCTCGCGGTGGGCCCCTCGGGGCGGAACCGCGGCCGGGTCAGCGTGAGGTAGCCCGCGCACTTGGCGACGGCGGCGGCGATCTCGCCGAACGCGAGCGCGGAGGCGCCGAACCCGGCTGCGGCCAGGACGACGCTGACCCCGATCAGCGCGGGGCCCGCCGCGAGCAGGTCGACCGTCGCCATCGAACGGAACCGCAGGTCGCGCTGGAGCAGGCCGAGTGGGGTCGCCGAGGCCCCCGCGAACAGCAGCGCGATCGACAGCAGCGGCAGCAGCGCGGAGTCGGCCGGGAGCCCGACGAGCGGGCTGATCACCGGCGAGCCGAGGGCCAGCACCGCGGCGAACACCGCCGCGACCAGCACCGAGAACCAGAACGCCGCCGTCACGTCGCGGTCGTCGAGGTCCTCGCGGTGCACCAGGGAGGCGGCGACGCCGAGCTGGGTGACCAGCTGGGTCAGCCCGACGATCAGCAGCGCGGCCGCGGCCGCACCGAACTCCTCCGGGGTGAGCAACCGGGCCAGCGCGACGGTGGCGCCGATCTGCAGCACCGCCTGTCCGACGGTGCCGGTGAACGCCCACGCGAACCCGCGCGCGGTCCGCGCGGTCAGCGACGACCCGGACGATGCCGACGGACCCGCCGCACCCGGCGGGCCGGGGGCCGGTGCGGGCTCCGGGGGCACGGGCCGCAGCGGCCGGGTCGGGTCGTCGGGCAGGTCGCCACCGGGTCCGGTCACGCGGGTCCTCCGGTCGTCGGGGCGGGGCGGCGCGTCGGGGGGCGCGCCGTCAGTGCCGCTTCCCGCGGAGTGCGGGATGCAACCGCCCGACGGTACCGAGGGCGCTGAACCAGGCGAGCTGGGTGGCCCCGCTGTGCGCGGCCTCGCCCCGGCGCGGCTCGGCGAGCAGCCGGGCGCGGCGCATCCCGGAGATCGCCGGGTGGAACACCGAGTTGCCGACACCACGGGTCAGGACCAGGTCGGGCAGCCCCTCCACCGACGCCCGGTAGGCAGGCGGCACGCCACGCAGGCTCCAGCAGTCCGACCACGCCGGCGGCTCGCCCGGGTACTCGAGGACGAACTCCAGGTCGAGGACCTTGAGCCCGGCCCGCTCGTCCCACACGAGGTTGTGCGGGGACAGGTCGAGCACGAAGCGGCCGCGCTCGTGCAGGTCGCGGCAGAACCGCAGCAGCGTCCGCACGACCTCAGGGCGCAGCTGGGCGAGCTCGCCGGGCAGCCGGCGCACGACGTGCCGGCCGGTGTCGCCGTAGAACGGGGTGAGCAGCCAGTTCGGGCCGTGCTCGAGCAGCTCCGGGACCTCGGGAAGGTCGCCGAGGTCGAGGCGGGCCCGAAGCTCGCGGTCGTAGGCCTCGTGCGCCCCGGGCCGGAACACCTTGCACACCGACGGCCCGTGCACCGGGTGGTGGACCAGCGCGACGCGGGCACGGAACCCGGGCGAGGTGCCGCCGAGCATCCGCACGACCGGGAAGGGCATCGCGCACCGGCGGCCGAGGTCCCCGACCGGTCCGGCGATGCGGTGCAGGATCCCCGGGTCGCCGAGCGCGTCGAGCAGGGCGAGGGCGTGCTCCGGCGACGACGACGCCTGCACCGGCAGGTAGTGCTCGCGCGGCGGGACGCGGCGCAGGACCCGCTTGTCGGTGTAGTCCAGGACGGCGGCGACCCGGTCGGCGACCGCCCGCACGCCCGACGTCCCGACCGGGGCGACGACGTCGCAGGCCACGATCAGGGCGTACGGCGCACCGGACGGGACCGGGCGCGACGCCGGCGCGGGCAGTGTGCCGCGGACCCGGGCGACCTGCGCGTCGTCCAGGACGACGACGTCGAGGATCTCCAGCCCGCGGGCGACACCGGCGACGGCCTCGTCGAGCAGGGGCGCGGCCGCCGATCGCACGACGAACACGGCCAGACCGCGCCAGCGGTCGGCCGCGGCAGGTACGCCGCGCCGTGTCTCCTCGAGGGTCACCGGCTCGTCCCGAAAGGTTGCGCCATGAGCGAACGATAGGGCCCCCTTGAACAAGGGGTTAACTCGACCGGTCCCGTGGTTGTCCCCGGGATGGCGGATTCACCGGTCCGTGTGACGGCATCGGAGGGACCTCGTCCGGCCCAGCCACCTCCGGCACCTGCCGCCTAGGTGTACCCGGTCATGACGTTGGTGCCAGTCGGCTGGTCGGTGGGAGCCCGCCGAGCGCGCTGTGGCGTCGTCGAGTGTTGTAGTGCTCGATCCAGGGGGCAAGCGCTGCGGTGCGTTCGGCGTTGCTGGTGAAGACCTGCCGGTAGGCCCACTCGGTGGCCAGGGTCCGATTGAGACGTTCGACCTTGCCGTTCTGCCAGGGGCAGTGCGGCTTGATGAACACCTGCCGGGCCCCGAGGTCGGCGACCACTGACCGTAGGGACCACTTGTAGGCCCAGGCGTTGTCGGTCATGACCCGTTCGATCCTGGTGATGCCGTGTCTGGCGAAGTAGCCCGCGGCCCGGGCGAGGAACCCGGCGCAGGTGGTGCCCTTCTCGTCGGTCAGGACCTCGGAGTAGGCCAGCCGGGAGTGGTCATCGACCAGCGAGTGGATGTAGTCGAACCCGACTCTGGTCGAACGGTCGCGAGTGGCGTCGCGGCTGGCGCGGCCGTGCGCGCGCCAGCCGCCGCCGTCGGGGATGCGTCCGATCTTCTTGACGTCCATGTGTACCAGCTCGCCGGGGCGGGCGCGTTCGTAGCGCACCGCGGTGGTCTTGCTGGCGCGGATGCGCTCACCGGTGAGCGGGTCGAGTTCACGCAGGTAGGGGACGTGGTGGCGGCGCAGGATCCGCGACACCGTGCGTGGGGTGAGGCCGAGTTCGGGGCCGATCTCATCGGGCCCACGACGGTCGCGGGCGCGCACGGCCAGCACGCGAGCCTCGGTGTCGGCCGTGGTGCGAGTTGGGCAGCGATGCGGGCGCGAGGACCGGTCGTGCAGGCCGTTCTCGCCTTCGGCGCGGTAGCGGGCGACCCAGCGGCCGGCGCACTGGCGCGAGACCCCCATCTCCGCCGCGACGTGGGCACGAGGACGTCCCTGACGCACGATCCGGTCGACCAGCAGGACCCGGCCGTGGAACGTCAGGCGGGCATTACGGTGGGCCACGAGAGCCTCCAGGTGGTGTGGGTCCTAGACAAGCCACACCCCACCTGGGGGCTCTCCTCACGATCAACGACTCGCGACTGCGTGTCGCGACATCCGCACCGTCACCAACCTCCTGGCCGGGTACACCTAGGTTCACTCGGGTGAGCAGCGCCGAACTCGCCGACCTGTACCGCGACCTGCACCGTCACCCGGAGCTGTCCTTCGCCGAGACCCGCACCGCGGGCATCGCCGCGGCCCGGTTGCGCGACGCCGGCTACGACGTCGCCGAGGGGGTCGGACGCACCGGTGTCGTCGGGGTCCTCCGCAACGGCGACGGCCCGACCGCGCTGCTGCGGGCCGACATGGACGCGCTGCCGGTCGCCGAGGACACCGGCCTGGACTACGCCAGCACCGCCCGCGCCGTCGGCCGCGACGGGGAGGAGACCGCCGTCGCCCACGCCTGCGGGCACGACATGCACGTCACCTGTCTGGTGGGCGCCGCCGCCGAGCTGGCCGCCGCCCGCGACAGCTGGCGGGGCACGCTGCTGGTGGTGTTCCAGCCCGCCGAGGAGTTCGGCGCCGGCGCCGACGCGATGCTCGACGACGGTCTGTTCGCCCGCTTCGGCACCCCCGACGTCGTGCTGGGCCAGCACGTCGCGCCGCTGCCCGCGGGGCTGCTGGCCCTCGCCGCCGGCCCGGCGTTCGCGGGCAGCGACACCGTGCGGGTGACCCTGCACGGCTCGGGCGGGCACGGCTCGCGCCCGGAGACGACGGTCGACCCGGTGCTGCTCGCCGCCGCGACGGTGCTGCGCCTGCACACCGTCGTGCCGCGGGAGGTGGCCGCGACCGAGACCGCCGTGCTCAGCGTCGGCATGCTGCGGGCGGGCACGAAGGAGAACGTCATCCCCGACTCCGCCGAGCTGGGCCTGACCGTGCGGTCCTACACCCCGGGCGTCCGGGACCGGGTGCTTGCCGGGATCGAGCGCACCGTGCGCGGCGAGGCCGCGGCCTCCGGGGCGCCGACCGACCCTGAGATCCGGCTGCTGGAGTCCTTCCCGCCGGTCGTCAACGACGCCGACGCCGCCGAGCGCACCCGGGCCGCACTGGCCGCGGTCACCCCGCTCCCGGTCGTCGACCCGGGGCCGGTCACCGGCAGCGAGGACGTGGGCCGGTTCGCCGTCGCCGCCGGGGTGCCGTGCGTGTACTGGCTGCTCGGCGGGGCCGACCCGGCCGCGTTCGAGGGCGCGGGCACCGTCGCGGAGATCCGGGAGCGGACCGCGTCGCTGCCGTCGAACCACTCCCCCCGCTACGCGCCGGTGGTCGAGCCGACGCTGTCGGTCGGCGTCGCGGCGCTGGTCGCGGCGGCGCGGGAGTGGCTGCCGGTCGGCTGACCGGGGTCAGAGGGCGGGGGCGCGCAGCGCGTGCACCGCGACCCGCGCGGCGGCCCCGATCGCCGCGTCAGCCCGCGGGACGGCGGCATCGCTGCGCGCGGCGTGGGTGTAGACGGCGACGGCGACCGGGTGCTCCCCGGGGTAGGTCACCACGCCGACGTCGTTGCGCACGGCGCCGACGGTGCCGGTCTTGCCCGCCACCCGCGCGGCCGCGGGGAACCCGGCACGCAGCCGGTGCGGCCAGATCTGGGCGCCGAGCACGCGGCGGGCGAAGGCGGTGGACCCGTCCGAGGCGAGCTCGCCGCGCCAGAGCATCCCGAGCAGCGCGGTGGTGTCCGCCGCCGTGGTGGAGGAGCCGTAGACCGGGCTGAGCGCGCGGGTCTCGACGGGGACGTCGTTGTCGGCGAGCACCCCGAAGGCCGCGGCGACGTCGTCGGTGCCGGTGTCGGCGAGCAGGTCGGCGAACACGTCGTCGGTGCCGCCCCGGATCCGCGTGCCGCCCAGGCCCAGCTCGGCGGGCAGCGCGGCCACCCGATCGCGCCCCACCCGGGTGTGGACGACGTCGGCCGCGGCGTTGTCCGAGGCCGTCACCATCGAGGTGACCAGGTCCCGCCAGCTCATCGTCACCGGGTCGGCCAGCGCGGAGATCCCGGTGATCCCGGGTGTGCGCCGCACCGGGACGACGACGGGCTCGCGCGGGTCGATCGTGCCGGCGTCGACCGCCCGGCAGTACGCGACCAGCACGAACACCTTGTAGACCGAGGCCATCACGACCGGCACGTGCGCGCCGACGCCGACCTCGCGCGCCGTCGGGCGGGTCCCGTCGCCGGTGACCGGGCGGGCGTGCAGCCAGCCGCGCACCCCGGCGTCGCGGAACACCGCGCGGACCTCCGCGGCCGGGGTCACGCGCCCTCCCGCAGCGCGTCGGCGAGCGCCCCGACCAGGCCGTCCGGGACGCCGTCGCGGTGCACCACCCGGACCCGGTAGGGCACCGGTTCCCCCGCCACCGGCCTGCGGACCACACCGTCGCCGGCGAGGCCGGGGTCGGCGGTGAGGAGGAACGCGGCGCCGGTCGCGACCAGCGCCAGCGCCTCCGCCGGGGACGCCGCGTCGGCCGGGCCGGCCGGGCACCCGCGGGCGTCGAGGGTGTCGAGCAGCAGGTCGTGGGCGGCCGGGGCGTGCGCCCGCGGCGCCGTGGCCGGCGCCGTCCCGCGCAGGGTGCGCAGCACCACCGGCCCCGGCCCGGCCGCAGCGGGGTGGCCTGCGGACAGCAGGACCTCGGTCGGCAGCGCGACGACCGGCCCGGCCCGCGCCGACTCCAGCACCGTCGGGTGCGCGACGACGGCGACGTCCACCGTCCCGTCCGACACCGCGTCGACCAGCGCGACGGTGGTCGCCACGGTCGGCGCGACCCGCAGGCCGGTCGCGGCGGCGGCGCGGACCGCCAGCCGGGCGGTGGCGGCCGGGCCGAGGTCGGCGACGACGCCGAGCCGCAGCACCCGGGCCGCCTCCGCGTGCCGGGCGGCGGCGCGGCCGAGCGCCGCGGCGTCCTCGATCAGGGCACGGGCGCGGGGCAGCAGGTCGCGACCGGCCGCCGTCGGGGAGACGCCGCCGGGTCCGCGGTCGAACAGCGGGGTGCCGAGCCGGGCTTCCAGCCGTCGCAGGCCCTGGGACAGCGGCGGCTGCGTCATCCCGAGCCGGGCGGCGGCCCGCCCGAAGTGCCGCTCCTCGGCGACGGCGACGAAGAACGTCAGGTGCCGCAGCAGGTCCACCGGCCTCGCCCCATATCGAACGGCTATCACACGCGAAGCACGATTGTATTCGCGCTATCGGTGCGGATGCGACACGGTGCGACCATGACGATCACCCGCCGCTCCCTGCTCCTGGCCGGTGCCGCACTGGGCGGCGCCGCGCTGACCGGCTGCGCGCCGGCGGCACCGGCCGCACCCGCGGCGCCCGCCCCGGCCGGCCCGGGCGCCGGGAGCGCGCCGATCCCCGCGCTGGCCGACGTCGAACGCGAGTACGCCCGCACGATCGGGGTGCACGTGCTCGACACCGGTACCGGCGCGGCGGCCGGGCACCGCGACGGCGACCGCTTCCTGATGTGCTCGGTGGTCAAGGCGCTGATGGCCGGTTTCGTGCTGCACCGCTCGCTGTCCGAGCCCGGCCTGCTCGACCGCCCGGTCCGCTACGGGCGCGCCGACCTGCTGGAGTACGCGCCCGTCACCACCCGGAACCTGGCGACGGGGATGACGGTGGGCCGGCTGTGCGAGGCCGCCGTCACCGTCTCGGACAACACCGCGCACAACCTGCTGCTGCGCGAGGTCGGATCCCCCGCCGAGCTGACCGCGTGGCTGCGCACGACCGGGGACGGCGTCACCCGCGCCGACCGGTCCGAGACCGCGCTGAACGACCGCGACGGCGAGCGCGACACCTCGACCCCGGCCGCACTGGCCGCCACGCTGCGCACCCTGGTCCTCGGCGACGCCCTGCCGCCCGCGCAGCGCGACCGGCTGACCGGCTGGCTGCGGGCGAGCACCACCGGCGACCGGCAGATCCGCGCGGCGGTCCCGGCCGGCTGGACCGTCGGCGACAAGACCGGCTCCGGGCCGCTCGGGGAGCGCAACGACTCCGGGGTGCTCCACCCGCCGGACGGCGCACCGCTGGTCCTGACGGTTTTCACCGTCCCGGCCGACCCGGCCGACCCGGCCGACACGGCGCGCGGGGAGGCCGCGGTCGCCGCCGCGGCCCGGGCGGCGATCGCCGCGCTGCGCGGCTGAGCGTGCCGGGTCAGATCCGGGCCAGGACCGCCCGCAGGATCGCGACCTGCCCGATCGGGCTGGGGTGCAGGCCGTCGTCCTCCCAGAAGTCGGGCCGGATCGGCATCCGGGACAGGTCGACCGCGTCCGGGTCGACCTCCCGGACCGTCGCGACGAGCCCGGGGACGTCGGCCGGGTCCCACCACTCGCCGGTGAGCTCGCGGGTGGCGGCCACCCGTCCGGGGTCGACCGGCGGCGGGACGACGAACCGCACCCGGGCGCCGCTCTCGGTCTCCAGCAGCAGGCGCAGCGCCCGCAGGTTCCGGGCCGTCTCGCTGATCGACACCATCCGGATCCCGGTGGTCGCGCCCTCCCGGCGGATGTCGTTGGTGCCCAGCATGACCAGCACCCGGGTCGGCACCCGGGAGACCAGGACCGGGCCCAGTGCGAGTGCCTCGGAGCTGGTCCGCCCGGACAGCGCGAGCACCTCGACCGAGGCCTCCGGTTCGACCATCGGGACCAGCTCGGCGAACAGCCGCGCCCAGCTCAGCCGGTCGGCGGACAGGGAGTCGCCGACGACCACGATCCGCTCGCCCGGACGCAGCGCCATCCGGTGCAGGCCGTCCGCGACCGGCGGCTCGTTCCGCAGCGCCCGCGCCGCGGCGCGGACCCGTCCGGCGAGCCCGGCCCGCACCCCGGCGACGGCCGACGGGTCCAGGCCCGCGGTCGTCGCGAGCAGCCGGTCGATCGACTCCTCCTGCACCCCGAACGCCGCGAACGCCGGCCAGGCGGTCAGGTCGGCGAACCGGATGAGCCGGCCCATCAGGTCCTCGTCCACGTCGCCCCCCTCTCCGGCCCGGTCCAGCGGGTCCGGCGGGGGGATCATCGCCCACCGCGGGTCGGCGGCCACGCACGGCTCCGGCACCGTCGTCGCACCGGGCGGGACCGTGCGACGGACGGCCGCCGCCACCGGGCGACCGCACGGTCGGGTGTCGTCGCCGGCCGGTCACCTCCGTGACCGAAACGGATCACCCGTCCGGCGGGCGTGCAATGTGATTCACGCCACACAGGTGCCGCGCTTGCCGCACCGATCGCCCAGGTGGAGGGCGCAAATGAGGCGCCCCGCACCGCCGGTCAGGCGAGCCTCTGTTGCCTGGCGCGCACCGCACGACCCCGACAACCTGAGCGTCATGACCACGGCCCAGGACATGCCCCAGGTTCAGCAGTGCTCCGCCACCAGCTGCTCCTACAACTCCGACTCCAGCTGCGGCGCGGGGGCGATCACGATCTCCGGTGAGCACGCCCACTGCGGCACCTTCGTCGAGATCTCGTTCCGCGGCGGCAGCGGCAACGGCCTCGTCGGTGCCTGCCACCGTTCGGACTGCCGGTTCAACGAGAAGCTCGAGTGCACGGCGTCGTCGGTGAACATCGGCGCGGGCGCCGACGCCGCCGACTGCCTCACCTACGAGGCCAAGTAGGCCAGCTCCTCCGCCCGGACCTCGCCACGCTCGTCGACGCGCAACGCGCCGTCGGCGACGGCGAGGGCCGCGACGGGGTCGATGTCGTCGACGAGGACGGCGACCCCGTCCGCAGCAACGGCCCGCAGCGCGGACAGCACCGTGCTGCGGTCGTGTGCGTCGAGACCGTCGGTCAGGCGGTCGGCGAGGACCATCGCGGTGGGGCCCCGGCGGGCCGCGTCGACGGTGGCCAGCCGGTCCGCCGCCGACTCGGTCGCGCGGGCCCCCAGCCTGCGGACCACGGCGTCGTGCCCGTCGGCACACCGGCCGCTCGCGTCGTCCAGCCGGTTCATCATGCGGCGACGCTGCACCGACGGCCCGAGCAGCACCGTGATGCCGCCGGTCGGCAGACGCAGAGACATGGAAGCCCTCCCTCACCGGTACTGAGGCGAGGCTAACCGACGATTGCGGTCAGGTGAAGGCCCTGCGGTAGGTCTCACGCAGCTCGCGCTTGAGGATCTTGCCGCTCGGGTTGCGCGGGAGCGCCTCCACGACGACGAGGCCCCCGCGGGTGCGCTGTTCCCGCGCGAGGCGTCGATGGCCAAGCTCAAGGCCACCGAACTCGCCAAGCACCTGTCCCTGGAGGGGATGCAGATGCTCGGCGGCTACGGCTACGCCACCGAGTACGGCATGGAGCGGCTGCTCCGCCAGAGCGTCGTCTCGACGGTGTACGGCGGGACCAGCGAGATCCAGCGCGACATCATCGGGAAGTCCTACGGGCTGTAGCGGCTCAGGCCGCGGAGTTCCGGGCGAGCTCGGCGGCCCCGCGGTCGTCGCCGGCCTCGGCCTCGGCCTGCCGGTCGGGACGCGGAGCCGGGACGGCCGTCGGGCCGACGTGGGCGCCGGCCCCGGTCCGGACCCGCGCGGCCTCGGCGGCGCGCCGGATGTGCGCCGGGACGAGCGCCGAGCGCGCGGGCAGCAGCATCGGCGGGACCGCGCCACCGTTGCGCCGCACCTCGCGGGACCGCTGCAGGTAGGCCCAGCCGCCGCGGGCGATCCGGCCGCCGCGCTCCAGCAGTCCGCTGTCGGGCATCGCGTCGCCGGCGCCTGCCTCGCGGTCGGAGATGTGGCGCAGCCGGGCGACCGCCGCCGGGAGCCGGCGCAGCGCGACCGACCGGCCCTGCGGCGACAGCGCCACCTTCGCCAGGAAACTGCCCAACCCGATCGCGTAGCCCTCGAGCTGGGTGTTCAGCGCGGCCTGGTCGGGGCGGTGGTGGTGCCACAGGTAGGCGCCCGGGGCGTAGCCGAGGACGTTGCCGGCCAGGATCATGCGGACCAGGAACTCGCAGTCCTCGCCGCCGTGGGTGGGGGTGCCCGGGCCCATGGCCTCGTCGAAGCCGCCGACGGCGCGGGCGGCCCCGGCCCGCACGGCGAGGTTGGCGCCGATGCCGAACAGGCCGGGTGCGAACGGGAAGATCGGGGAGTCCGCGGGGGGCTCGGCGAGGGTGAACCGGCGCGGGGTGAAGCCCTTGTTCCAGGCCAGGGCGACGTCGGCGGCGCGCTCCTCGGGGCTGCCCAGGCGGGCGGCCAGTACCGGGCCGGAGACGCAGGCGAGCTCGGGGTCCGCGGCGAAGGCGCCGGCGATGCGCGAGGCCCAGGCGGGGTCGACCTCGGTGTCGTCGTCGGTGAAGGCGACGATCTCGGTGCGGGCCTCGGCCAGGCCCCGGTTGCGCCCGATGGACGCACCGCGCCGCGGCTCGCGGACGTAGCGGACGCGGTCGGAACCCGCGGCCCGCACGGCCACCTCGGTCCGCTCGTCGTCCGGGTCGTTGTCCACGACGACGACCGACAGCGCCGGGTGGTCGGAGGCGAGGACCGCGCGCAGGCAGCGGGCCAGCGACTCGGGCCGGTTGCGGGTCGCGACGACCACGGTGACCGGGTCGGCCGCGGACGGCGCGACGGCGACGGTGCCGGCCGCGGGCAGCGCGGCGACGGCGAGCGAGAGCTCCGCGGCGGTCGCGCGCCCGGCGCGCAGCGGCACGGTGACCTGACCCTGCGGGGTGCCACCGACGGTGACCAGCAGCCGGGCGGCGGCGAACCGCCGGTCGACCTCGAGGTCGCGGGCCGGGGCGAGCCGGTCGAGCTCACCCACCCAGGTCGGTACGTCGGGAGTCATGGCCATGGACCCCATCGTGCTCACCGTCGCTGTGACGACGCTGAGATCGGCCTGTGGGACAACGGAGTGTGGGGCGCGCCACCCCGGACGGGATCCGGGCACCGCACCGCAGACCCTCCCCCCGCGTGAGAGTACGGTCGGGCCGTTCGCGCGCTCCCGCCGCCGTGGCCCGCGGCCCCGCCCCTCCCCCGACGTGAAAGCGACCGTCGTATCGTGCCCCGCTCCGCCCTGCCCGACCTCGCCACGCTGCGTGCGCGCTGGACGCCCCGCCTGGTGCGCACCGAGGTGCTCGCCGGACTCGTCGTCGCGCTCGCCCTGATCCCCGAGGCCATCGCGTTCTCGATCATCGCCGGGGTGGACCCCCGGGTCGGCCTGTACGCCTCGTTCACCATGGCCGTGGTCATCGCGGTCTGCGGCGGGCGACCGGCGATGATCTCGGCCGCCACCGGCGCGATCGCGCTGGTCGTGGCCCCGCTGTCGCGGGAGTACGGCGTCGAGTACCTGTTCGCCGCGGTCGTGCTCGGCGGGGTGCTGCAGATCGCGCTGGCCGCCGCGGGCGTCGCGCGGCTGATGCGCTTCCTGCCACGCAGCGTGATGGTCGGCTTCGTCAACGCACTCGCGATCCTGATCTTCACCTCGCAGGTGCCCCAGCTGGTCGGCGTGCCCTGGGCGGTCTACCCGCTGGTCGCCGTCGGCCTGGTGGTCATCGTCGGGCTGCCGCGGCTGACCCGCGTCGTCCCGGCACCGCTGGTCGCCATCGTCGGGCTGACCGTGGTCACGGTGACGGCCGCGGTCGCCGTGCCGACCGTCGGCGACCAGGGCGCGCTGCCGGACACGGTGCCGCTCCCGCACCTTCCCGCGGTGCCGCTGACGTGGGAGACGCTGCGGATCGTCGCGCCCTACGCGCTCGGCGTCGCGCTGGTCGGGCTGATCGAGTCGCTGATGACCGCACGCCTGGTCGACGACATCACGCAGACCGGCTCGGACAAGACCCGCGAGTCGTGGGGCCAGGGCGTCGCGAACATCGTCACCGGCTTCACCGGCGGCATGGGCGGCTGCGCGATGATCGGCCAGACGATGATCAACGTGAAGGCGTCCGGGGCCAGGACGCGGCTGTCCACGTTCCTGGCGGGGGTGTTCCTGCTGGTCCTCGTGGTCGCACTCGGCGACGTCGTCGCACTGATCCCGATGGCCGCCCTGGTCGCGGTGATGGTCATGGTGTCGGTCGGGACGTTCGACTGGCACAGCATCCGTCCGGCGACGCTGCGCCGGATGCCGCGCAGCGAGACGGCGGTGATGCTGACGACCGTCGTGGTCACCGTCGGCACCCACAACCTCGCCTTCGGCGTGGGCGCCGGCGTGCTCGTCGCTCGGTGCTGTTCGCGAACCGGGTGTCACGGCTGGTCGGGGTGGACCGCACCGTCGACGACGGCGGGGCGGTCGTCTACCGCGTCACCGGCCAGCTGTTCTTCGCCTCCAGCAGCGAGCTGAGCACGGCGTTCGCCCCCGACGGGGACCCCGACGAGGTGACCGTCGACCTGTCCGGCGCGCACGTGTGGGACGCCTCGACCGTCGCCGTCCTCGACGACCTGCGGCGCCGCTACGCGCGGTCCGGCCGCACGCTCGTCGTCACCGGGATGAACGACGACAGCCGCGACCGCCACGAGCGGCTCGCCGGGCACCTGGGCGGCGGGCACTGACCACCGGGACCTAGGCCCGCTCGCGTGCCGCCAGCACCTCGGGGATCCGGTCCTCGATCCAGCCGACGAGGCCGGCGAGGTGGCCGGTCACGCCGTGGCCGAGCTCGGTCAGGCCGTAGCTGACCTGCGGCGGGGTGGTCGCGGCGACCTCGCGGTGCACGAAGCCGTCGCCCTCCAGGGTGCGCAGGGTCTGGGCCAGCATCTTCTCGCTGATCCCGCCGACGGCGCGCCGCAGCGCGGAGAAGCGGTGGTCCTCGCGGGACAGGACGACGAGCACGAGGACCGCCCACTTCGACGTCACGTGGTCGAGGACCGACCGCGAGGGGCAGCTGCTGTCGAACGCGTCACCCGAGAACAGGCCCGTGGGCCGTTCCACCTGCGTGCTCACCGTCCACCCACCTACTTACCAGAAGGTACGTACTTACCGAACGTAAGTCTATCCGGCAGTGTCGGCACCGTCCACGACGAGATGGGGAGACAGCGATGATCATCGTGACCGGGGCGAGCGGGAAGCTGGGCGGCGCGGCCGTGCGGGCGCTGCTGGAGACCGTGCCGGCGGAGCAGGTGGGCGTCCTCGCCCGGTCCGCGGAGAAGGTGGCCGACCTGGCCGCGGCCGGGGTCCGGGTGCACGTCGGCGACTACGAGGACCCGGCCTCGCTGAAGGCGGCGTTCACCGGCGCCGACGGGCTGCTGTTCGTGTCCGGCTCCGACGTGACCCCCGGGGTGCGCGAGCGCCAGCACGGCAACGTGGTCCGCGCCGCCGCCGACGCGGGCGTCGGCCACGTCGTCTACACCAGCGCCATCGGCGCGGACCGGCCCGGCGCGCCCGCGTTCCTCGCCGACCACACCTTCACCGAGGAACTGCTGCGCGACTCCGGACTGCCGGCGACGCCGCTGCGCAACACCTTCTACTCGGACATGTTCGTCAACCCGGGCGTGGTCGCCACCGCGCTGGAGGCCGGGGAGACGGTCGCCGCGGACGGCGGCCGGGCGCTCAACACCGCCACGATCGCGGACCTCGCGCGGGCCGCCGCCGTCGTCGTGGCCGGGGGGCCGCAGGAGCACGCCGGGCGCGCCTACGAGCTGCGCGGACCGCTGTGGACCTACGACGAGCTGGCAGCGACGATCGCCGCGGAGTCCGGCCGGCCGGTGTCGCACCGCCGGGTACCGCTCGACCAGGGCCCGGCGCCGGCCTTCATCGGCGAGTTCGTCTCGTCGGGGATGTTCGCCGAGCCGTCGGAGGACCTCGCGACGCTGCTCGGCCGCCCGGCGACCGGGATGCCCGAACTGGTCCGCGCCGCCCTGGCCTGAGCCGGGAACAGAACACCCGGCGCCGCGGTTGTGGTTGACGTATCAACCGAACGGGCCGGAAGGAGGCCGCACCGATGAGGATCGACGCGCTGTCCTGGATGACCGGGACGGAGGCAGGGCCTGCCGACCGGTGGGAGCACGCCGGGTTCCTGTTCGACTCCGGCGACCCCGCGGGGGCCGCGACGGTGCTCGCCGAGCTCGTCGCCGAGCAGCCCGAGGCCGCCGCGGTCCGGCTGCTGCTGGCCCGCGCGTACTACCACTCCGCGCAGCTGGGCCGGGCCGAGACCGAGCTCCGCGAGCTGGTGCGCCGCGAGCCGGCCGACGGGTACGCCCACCTGCTCCTCGGGCGCACCCTGCAGCGCCGTTCGCGCCACGACGAGGCCGCGCCGCACCTGCGGCTGGCCGAGGCGATGGGCGTCAGCGCCGGGTGACTGTGCTCGGCAGCGCCGGTTCCGACCGGCGCTGCCGGGGCACCACCACCGCGCCGGGGACCGGGACGCGGTCCGCGAACAGCAGGTAGCCACCGCAGGTGAGGGTGGCGAACAGCCCGAGCTCGACCGCGGCGTGCAGCCCGTCGGAGAGCATCGCGATCATGCCGAGGTGCAGCCCGGTCCCGGCGACGACGGCGACCGGCCGCAGCCGCGAGGACCACAGCCCGAACGCGACGAACAGCTCGGTGAGCACCGCGCCGAACGCCATCGGCACCAGGAACACCGGCGTCAGCATCCCCGCCGGGACCAGCACCGAGTCCCACGTCCAGGACGCCAGCCCGTTGCCGGACAGGAAGTCCGGACGGATCTTCGAGATCGCGGCGTAGAAGTAGACGATCGTGATCTGCGCCCGCAGCACCAGCACCGGCGCCGCCCACACCCGGTCGGCGCCGTGTCCGCGCCGGGACCGGAGCGACCAGGCCGCGTCGCAGTCGGAGAACGACAGCAGCACCGCCGCGGTGAACAGCAGGTAGGTGTGGTTGGAGTAGTAGCCCGCACCCCAGACGAAGCCGGCGGTGCACAGCCCGACCAGCAGGGCCGCCGCCCGCGCGTTCCACCCCACGACGACGGCCAGCGCCGCCAGGCCCATCACCGCGCCGAGCGCGAGCCAGACCGGGGCGGGCAGCACCGGGCCGACCCCGAACAGCGGCCCGGCCCGGGTCCCGAGCAGCGGGCTCGCGCCGAGCTCGACGGCCTTCAGCCCGGCGACGAGCCCGACCAGGATCCGGTACCCGGCCAGCGGGCGGGCGGGGAGCGTGTCGGGGAGCCTCAGCACGGCTGCTCCCACTCCGGGGCGCCGTCCCGGGTCCGTGACACCGAGACGAGGTCCGGGATCGCCGCGCACAGCAGCCCCGGGACCGTGGCTCCGTAGTGGACGGTCCGCTGCGGCCACGGCAGGGCCCCGGTGTCGAGGGCGCGGGACGCGCCGTCAGGGGTCCGTCCGGTGTAGGCGTACTCCGTCGACGACGCGACGAACATGCTCCAGGAGTAGCGACGCGGCGGCTCGGTGGTGGCCAGGCCGACCGCGGGGATCGCGACCTCCAGGGCCACGACGCCCGCGAGCAGCCACCCCGCGGTCCTGCGTGTAAGAAGCGGCACGTCCACTCATCGCCCCGCAACGGTCCGGCGTTAGCCGGTCACTTCCCGTCGAGGGAGTAGATCCGGACCCAGTCCACCTCGTACGTCGCCGGCTGCATGTTGCCGCCGAAGAAGTTGTCGAGCTGGATCGTCAGGTGCCCGCTGGGCATGTCCTGGATGTTCTTGCGGCCGGGCCGGGCACCGCCGGAGAAGGAGAACCACTCCTTGCCGTCGATGAAGCCCTTCACGTGGTCGGGCGTCCACTCGACGGCGACGTTGTGCCACTCGCTCAGCGGTGCGCCGCAGTTCTTCTCCTTGGCGTACTCCTGCTGGACCGCGCCGCGGCCGTGCGGGTAGTGGATGAACGCCTCGGCGCACTGCTCGCCGGGCGCGCCGTTCTCGAGGAAGTCGTACTCGCCGTCCTGGGGCCAGCGGTCCGACTGCGGCCAGATGATCAGCAGCGGGTGGTACTGCCTGCCGTTGTCCGGGCCGGTGGCCTCGGAGCGGACGCGGGCCTCCCAGCGGCCGTACTGCTGATTGAACTTCGACGAGATCCACGCCGAGTCGCCGTTGCGCAGCCCGGTCTGGACCAGCTTGCCGTCCTTCACCGTGGACCGGCTGGCACAGCGGCCGCCGTTGCCCGCGTGACCGGGCCAGCACTCGCCCGCCTGGTTCCACTTCGCCGGGTCGGGCGGTCCGGTGTAGTCGAACTCGTCCGACGCCGGCAGCGGCGCGCCCCAGCCGTAGCGCTCGCCCGCGCTGGTGGCGCCGGGGCGGGGCGTGCTCTGGTCGGCCGGTCGGGCCGAGGGGTCGGCGGGCGCGGCGGGCGCGGCCGCGGGGTCGGTCGGCGTCTCGACGGGGGTGTCCGCGGGGTCGACGGGTTTCTCCTCCGGGTCGGTGGGCTTCTCGGGAGCGGCAGGGTCCGTCCCCGTGCCGGCGGGCTCCGTCCCGGCGTCGGCGGGTGCGGGCGCCGGGTCGGCCGGGGTCTCCCCAGTATCCGCCGGCTTCTCGGCAGGCCCGCCCGGTGTCCCCGCGGGAGCAGCGGGCTCGTCCGCGGGAGCGGCGGGGCCTCCTGCGGGACCGGCGGGCTTCTCCGCGGGAGCGGCCGGTCCGGCCGCGGGACCGCCGGGCTCGTCCACGGGCGGCGCCGGGTCGGCTGCGGGACCGGCGGGCTTCTCGGCGGGGGCGACCGGTGTCGTGGGTCCGTCCGCGGGGCCGGACGGCCCGGTGGCGGCCGGGCGGGCCGGTCCGGCGTCACCGGAGCCCTCGGCCCCGCGGACGGCGTCCGTCCCCGTCTCCGCGGGCCGGGCGGCCGGGGCGGCACCAGAGCCCCCGGCGGCCTCCGACGACGACCGCAGAGCGGAGTCGGTCGGGAACGCCGCGGCGCCCGACGGGGTGGTCGCCGGCCCGGCGAGCACGCTCGGTGCCTCCGGGGCCGCGGCCTGCGCGACGGCGCCGGGCACCGTGGGTGCCGCGGCCGCGGACACGGCCGCACCGTCGGCGAGAGCCAGGACCCCTCCGGTGAACATGACAGCACTCACCGTCACCACCGCCGCCGCGCTCATCACCGTACGTCGTGCCAGTCCGCGCCTCATGGCTTCGTTCCCGTCCCCATCCGTGTCCGGCTTGTCCGATATCCACGACGCTAGAAGCACCCTGTGCACACCAGCCACACCCGCCACCCGTCGGTGGGGTGAGGTCACCCCGGAGGAGGTCACCCGAACCGGCGGCCCGCTATAACGGGTGGGATCCGGGTGACGATCGGGACCAGCGGGACGGAGCGACCGGCCCTCGTGTCACCCCGGCGGGCGACGCCCCAGGTCAGGACCGGGACGGGAGGGTCTCCGGCGCCCGCCACCAGACGAGCGCCGCGACCAGCGACAGCACCCCGGTCACGGCGAACGCCGGCCCGTACCCCCAGACCTCGGCGAGCGCACCGGCCACCAGCGGCCCGGCGATCGCACCGAGATCGGCCGCCATCTGGAAGCCCGCCAGCACCGAGCCGCCCCGGGCGCGCTCCCCGATGACGTCGGCGACGGCCGCGTTGAGCGGCGGGTTCACCAGTCCGCTGCCGAGCCCCGCGACGAGCGAGAGCACCAGGAACGCCCAGGGGTCGAGCACCCAGCCGAGGACGGCCGTCGACGCGCCCGACACCGCGAGGCCGGCGATCAGCGGGAGCCTGCGACCGGAGCGGTCGGCGAGACGTCCGGCCAGCAGCAGGGTCGCCGCGTTCCCGGCCGCGAACACCGACAACGCGATGCCGCCGAACGCGTCCTCGCGCCCCAGCGCCTCGACCACCACCAGCGGGACCAGCGCGATGCGGACGCCGAACACCGCCCAGCCGTTCGCGAAGTTCCCCACCAGCGACGCCCGGTAGGCACGGTGGCGCACGGCGTCGCGGAACCGGGTGCGCGGCGGGGGCGCCTCGTCGGCCGGGCCCTCCGGCCGGCGCAGCAGCGGGCCGCCCACGACGATCACCAGCACCAGCAGCGCCGCGTAGATCAGGAACGGGGCGCGTACGTCGATCGCGGCGAGGGTGCCGCCGAGCAGCGGCCCGGCGATGTTGCCGAGCAGGAACCCGGTCGCCCACAGGCTCGTCGCGCGGCCCCGCAGGTGCGGCGGGGACAGCCGCACGAGCAGCGACACCGCCGAGATCGTGAACATCGTCGAGCCGACGCCCGCGACCAGGCGCAACGCGATCAGCTGCCAGTACGCCGTCGCGAAGGCCAGACCGGCCGTCGTCACGGCGACGACGGCGAGCCCGGCGACGAACACCCGCAGCTCCCCCAACCGGCCGACGACCGTGCCGGAGAGCGGGGCGAACACCAGCCGCGAGAAGGCGAACACGCTGATCACGGCGGCGGCCGCGGTCACCCCGACGTCGAACGAGCGCGCGAACGCCGGCAGCACCGGCGCGACCAGCCCGAACCCGATGGCGATCGCGAACGCCGACCCGACCAGCACGCCGATCTCGCGGGGCAGCGCCGTCGCACCCAGCACCGTGGGGGGCGCGGGCACCGGTGCGCCGGGTACGGCAGGGTCGCGGCCGTCGTGCTCGACCACGTGGCCCTCCGCTCCGCTGTCCCGGCCGACGACCGTACGCCCGCCGGTCCGCGGCGGCCGACGCCGGTGCGGGCGCACGACGGTGCCGGGGACGGCGCCGTGGACACTGTCGTCGTGGACGACGATCCGATCGCCCGGCTGGAGCGGCTCGCCGGGCCGGAGGGGACGGCGCTGCTGGAGCGGCTCGCCGTCGCCGACCGGGACGGTGACGCCGCGCTCCGGCTGGGGACCGCGCTGCGCCGTGAGCACGACGCCGGGCTGGTCGCCGACGCGATGGCCCAGGCCGGGCTGCGGGATCGGGCTGCCCGCAAGTTCGCACGGGCCGCGCGGATGTGGTTCACGCGCGACGGGCTGGAGCAGGCGTCGTCGGAGGTGATCGCGCGACACCGGGCCGCCCGATTCGCCGGGCGCGCGGTCGTCGACCTGTGCTGCGGGATCGGCGGCGACCTGGTCTCGCTGGTCGCGGCGGGCCACGAGGTCACCGGCGTCGACCTGGATCCGGTGCACCTGTGGATGGCCGACCGCAACGCGGCCGTGCACGGCGGCTCGGCCCGGACGGTGCGGTGCGACGTGCGCGACGCCGACCTGTCCGGCACCGACGGCGTGTTCGTCGACCCGGCCCGGCGCACCGGCGGTGGCCGGATGCGGACCGGCGAGTCCGAGCCGCCGTTGGGCTGGTGCCTGGAGCTGGAGCGGCGGGCCGGCGCGGTCGGGATCAAGGCGGCACCGGGGATCGGCCACGACACCGTCCCGCCGGGCTGGGAGATCGAGTTCCTCGCGCTCGGACGCGAGCTGAAGGAGGCCTGCGCCTGGTCCCCCGCGCTGGCCCGCGCCCGCACGCGCGCCACCGTCGTCGACGACGACGGCGTGCACGAACTGCAGGGCGAGCCGGACCCGCCGGACGGGGACACCGGGATCGCGGTCGGCGAACCGGGCGTCTGGCTGCTCGACCCGAACCCGGCCGTCACCCGGGCCGGACTGGTCTCCGCGCTGGCCCGGGCCACCGGCACCGCCCGGATCGACCCGCGGATCGCCTTCCTCACCGGCGACGACGAGCCCCCGGCCACGCCGTTCGCGCGGCCGCTGCGGGTGCTCGACTCCCGTCCGTGGGACCAGAAGCGGCTACCCCGGCTGCTGCGCGAGCTCGACGTCGGCGCGGTCGACGTGCGGCGCCGCGGCCTGGCCGGTGACGTCGAGGCGATCGCCCGGAAGCTGCGCGGCCGCGGGTCGCGGCACGCCACCGTGGTGATGACCCGGGTCGACGACCGGCCGTGGGGCCTGGTCTGCGTGGACCCCCGCCGGGGCAGCTCCTAACCGCGGCCGGGGAAGTGGATGAACTCCAGCGCGATGCCGTCCGGGTCGCGGAACTCCAGCGTCGCGTAGCCGGTCGGGTCGGTCCGGTCGACGACACCGCCGTGCGGCACCGTGAGGCTGTCCAGCCAGGCGGCCCAGGCGTCGAGGGTCGCGCGGTCGGCGACGCCGAACGCCAGGTGGTCGAGCGCGCCGCGGGGGCCGCCGCCGTCGCCGTCGGCCGGGGCGTGCAGCTCGATCATCACTCCGGTCACGACGTCGAGGAGCAGCGCCGCCTTCTCCGACGAGCCGTCGGCGGCGTCGTGGTGCGGGAAGGTCATCGGCAGCCGTTGCAGCCCGAGGACGCGCTGGTACCAGAGCGCACTGGACTCCACGTCGGTCACGGCCGCCGCCACGTGGTGGAAGCCGGTGACCGCCGGTCGTTCGATGGCCGAGCCCATGGGCGTCCTTCTCGTCGCCGGCCGCCCGCGGGGCGGCCGGTCCTCCCTCTCGTCGCGGAGCAGTACACCACCGGCGGACCTCCCGGGGGCGGACGACGTCCGCCGGAATGATCGACCGTGCGCGCACCGGTACGTCCGGCGCGGTCGGCGCACCGCGTTGCCCGGCCCGGCCGCGCGTGCCACCGTCGTGCCC
Source organism: Pseudonocardia sp. 2-7 (assembly GCF_056341085.1). NCBI lineage: Bacteria > Bacillati > Actinomycetota > Actinomycetes > Pseudonocardiales > Pseudonocardiaceae > Pseudonocardia > Pseudonocardia sp. 2-7. Next base: position 651,011 of record NZ_CP094507.1, on the reverse strand, counting down.
GTGACGACGATCGCCGAGGTGCCGGAGTCGATGCGGTGCAGCGTGCTGCGTGCCGCCGGTGAGCTGGAGGTGCAGCAGCGACCCGTCCCCCGGCCCGGCCCCCGGGAGGTGCTGGTGCGGGTGGCGGCGGTCGGCACCTGCGGCTCCGACGTGCACTACTTCCGGCACGGCCGGATCGGCGACTTCGTGCTGCGCGAGCCGATGGTCCTCGGGCACGAGCCGTCGGGGCTGATCGTGGGTGTCGGGGAGGGCGTCGACGCGGGGCGGATCGGCGAGCGCGTCTCGCTGGAGCCGGGAGTGCCCTGCCGTCGCTGCCGGTACTGCCACACCGGCGCCTACAACCTGTGCCCGGACATGGTGTTCTTCGCGACCCCGCCGGTCGACGGCGCGTTCGCCGAGTACGTGACGATCGCCGACGACTTCGCCCACCCCGTCCCCGAGCACGTCTCCGACGACGCCGCCGCGCTGCTCGAACCGCTGTCGGTCGCGCTGTGGGCGAACCACAGGGCGGGCACCGGGGTCGGGTCGCGGGTGCTCGTCGCCGGGGCGGGGCCGATCGGGCTGCTCGTCGCGCAGGTGGCGGCGGTGCAGGGTGCCGCCGAGATCGTCGTCAGCGATCCGGACCCGGCGCGGGCAGCGCTGGCCCGCGACTTCGGCGCGACCGACGTCGTCGCGCCGGGCGCCGATGTGTCCGGTGTGGACGCCTTCGTCGACTGCTCCGGGGTGCCGGCCGCGGTGCTGGGCGGGCTGCCCGCGGTCCGGCCGGGAGGCGCCGCGGTGCTGGTCGGGATGGGTGCCGACGAGATGACGCTGCCGGTGTCGATGCTGCAGTCGCGCGAGATCACCCTGACCGGCACCTTCCGGTACGCCAACACCTGGCCGACGGCGGTGCGCCTGGCCGCGACGGGCGCGGTGGACCTGGACCGGCTGGTGACCGGGCACGTCGACCTCGACCACGTCGGCGACGCCCTGTCCCCCGACGCGTCGCAGGTCAAGGTGGTCGTCCGGCCGTGAGGACGGTCGCGGACCGGGACTGGACCGACACGGTCGCCCGGCTCGTGCACGCCGCCCCCGCCGGGCCCGCCGGGAACCGGCTGGTCACCGTGGACGGGTTCTCCGGGGCCGGGAAGTCCACCCGGGCCCGCGCGCTCGCCGACCGGCTCGGGGCCCCGCTGCTCGAGATCGAGGACCTCTGCCCCGGCTGGGACGGACTGCCCCGGGTCCCGGCGCTGGCCCGGCGCGGGATCGGTGACCCGCTGGCGGCCGGTACGACCCTGCGCTGGACGTCGTGGGACTGGGTGCGCGAACGGCCGGGACCGGAACGCACGCTGGCGCCGTCGGCCGTCGTCGTGCTGGAGGGGTGCGGGAGCGGCGCGGCCGAGCTGGCGCCGGTGACCTCGCTGGCGATCTGGGTGGAGGCGTCGGCGGACGAGCGGGAGCGGCGGCTGCACGGGCGGGCGGACTGGCCGGGCTACGCCCCGTACCGCGACGGCTGGCGGCGCGCCGAACAGGAGCTGGCCCGCTCCGGTGGTGCACCGGAACGGGCCGATCTCGTACTGGACGGCTGAGGGCCCGGCACCACCCCCCACGAGGGTGCCGGGCCCCGCCGGGTCCTCCGTCAGGGAGTCGCGCGGCGCAGCACCAGGTACCCGGCCCCCGCCGCGACCGCGGCGAGGATCAGCGGGTAGCCGGCGAGCAGCGCCCACGTCGGCGTCTCGACGAAGAACCGGCCGAACGCCCCCCAGGCGTCCTGCCAGGTCAGGAGCACGACACCGGCGGCGACCACCAGCACGGGCACCAGGGCCGCGCCCCAGACCCCGAGCTGTCCCCAGCGCCGGAACACCGCACCGAACAGCACGAACACCAGTCCGATCGTCAGCAGCGGCACCCAGTACACGAGCACCTGGGTGACCGGGTTCGACTGGCCCATGAAGCCCATCTCGAAGAACTGGACCCGCAGGCCCCAGCCGTCGGTGGCCCGTTCGACGGCCAGCAGCACGCTGAGCCCGATCGCGCTGACCAGGGTCTCGGCGGCCACCAGCAGGACGGTGCCGAGGTAGAAGTGCCGTCGCGTGATGCCCAGGCTCAGCGCGAACGGCATCACCTGGGTCATCAGCGCGAGGTAGGTGCTGCCGAGGATGAAGAAGAACGACGTCAGCGCGCCGGTGTACCCGGTCTCCACATCTCCGCCGTTGCTCCTCACGACCCACCAGATGGTCTGGTGCAGCACGAAGACGACGGCCAGGATCAGCCAGGCCATCCCGAACCGGCGGCCCCAGTTGACCGTGCCCATCCGGATCGCGGCACGCACCCGGGCGGATGTGCTCTCGACCGGGCTGCGGTCGGCGGTGACGGCGGTCATGACAGGACCTCCTGGGCGACGCCGACGCCCGGCGCCGCGTTCATCTGGGTCGTACGGACGACGAGCTGCTGCAGCGAGACCGGCTCGAACTGCAGGTTCGGCTCGGAGGTGCGGGCCGGCGCGACCCCGGCGAGGGTGACGCGCAGGAAGCCGCCGAGGCGCTCCCGGTGCAGCTCGGTGTGGCCGCGGGCGAACCGCTCGACCGACTCGGTCGGCCCGGAGACGGTGACGGCGCGGCCGCGCAACGCCTCGGCCTCCTCGTCGATGAGCACGCGGCCCCGGTCGATCAGGACGACGTGCTCGATCAGGTCGGAGACCTCGTCGATCAGGTGCGTCGAGAGCACGACGGTGCGCGGGTGCTCGGCGAAGTCGGCGAGCAGGTGGTCGTAGAACATCTGCCGGGCGACGGCGTCGAGGCCCAGGTAGGGCTCGTCGAAGAAGGTCAGCGGGGCCCGCGAGGCCAGCCCGATGACCACCCCGACCGCGGACTGCTGACCGCGGGAGAGCTTCTTGCAGCTCCGGGACGCCGGCAGCGAGAACTCCCCGACGAGCCGGTCGGCGAAGGCCTGGTCCCACTGCGGGTACACGCTCGCGGCGGCCCGGAGCGCGTGGTGGACCCGGTACTCGTCCGGGTACTTCAGCGACTCGCGGATGAAGCAGGTGCGGGCGAGCATCCGGGCGTTCTCGTAGGGCTGCTCGCCGAAGATCTCGGCGCGCCCGGAGGTCGCGAAGTTCTGTGCGGTGAGGATCTGCATCGCGGTGGTCTTGCCGGCGCCGTTGCGACCGAGCAGCCCGTGGATGCGGTTCTCCTCCAGCGCGAACGTCACGTCGTCGAGCGCGGTCACGTCGCCGTAGCGCTTCGTGACGCCGTGCATGGCGATCACGTCGGTGCTCATCGGTCGTCCCCCCAGACGTCGATCATCTTCTTGAGCTGCTCGGGGTCGATACCGAGCTTGCGGGCCTCGGTGACCAGCGGAGCGATGTACTGCCGGGCGAAGTCCTCGCGGCGGCTGTCCAGCAGCCGGGACCGTGCCCCCTCGGCGACGAACATGCCGATCCCCCGTCTCTTGTAGAGCACGCCCTGCGTGACCAGCTGGTTGAGGCCCTTCGCCGCGGTGGCCGGGTTGATCCGGTGGAAAGCGGCGAGCTCGTTGCTGGACGGCACCTGGGTCTCCTCCGGATAGGTCCCGTCCACCACCGCGGACGCGATGTCCTCCGCGATCTGCGCGAACAGCGGGCGTCCGTCGTCGATCACGGCGACCTCCCGGTGCCGTAGTGCAGTGGTTCATTAGTCATGTAATGAACCATAGCGGCGAGGAACCGATCCGTCCAGCGGACTACTATTTTCGGTCCGGGTTATATAAACTCCGAGTTGTGGAAGCGTTCGACGTGCTGGGCGACCCCGTCCGGCGGCGCATCCTCGAGCTCCTCGCCGGGGGCGAGCGGACGGCAGGGCGGGTGACCGAGGTCGTCCGCGCCGAGTTCGGGATATCGCAGCCGGCCGTCTCCCGGCACCTGCGCGTGTTGCGGGACAACGGGTTCGCCACCGTCCGGGCGGAGGGGACCCGGCGGCTCTACGCGGTCGACCCGTCCGGGCCTGCCGCGGCCGAGCAGTGGCTGGCCGGGCTGCGCGGCTTCTGGGCGCAGCAGCTCGACGCGCTCGACACCGAACTGGCCCGTGGATCGAGGAGGAACCCGTGACCGATACCGGAAGCCGTGCCGGGGAGGTGGTCCGCGGCGCCGACGGGCGTGCCGTGCTGCGGTTCCGCCGCGTCCACGACGAACCCGTCGCCGACGTCTGGTCGGCGGTCACCGACCCGGACCGCTGCGCGCGGTGGTTCGGGCGGTGGAGCGGCGACGGGCGTCCCGGCGGCACCGTCGAGCTCGTCCTGACCAGCGACGAGGACGGCGGCGGCGCCCCGTCCACCGTGCTCGTCCGGGACTGCGAGCCCCCGCACCGGCTGGTCGTCGACATCCGGGAGGGCGGCGAGCCGTGGGAGCTGTCGGTGACGCTCACCCCGGACGGCGGGGGCACCGTGCTCGTGTTCGAGCAGGTGCTGCCCGACGGGTTCTCCCCGGCCGACGCCGGCCCGGGCTGGCACTGGTACCTCGACCGGCTCGCCGCAGTCCTGGCCGGGGCGCCGATGCCGGACTGGGAGGCGACCCTCGCGGCGACTGCACCGTACTACCGGGGCTGAATTCGGTGCGGGCCGAAACGTCGGGCGCCTAGCGTCGTCGCCGTGACGGGAACAGGGATGCGGGTCGCCGCGGCGGCCGGGGTGACCGTGCTGGCGTGGGCGTCGGCGTTCGTGGCGATCCGGGCCGTGGGGCCGGCGTTCGGCGCCGGTGCCCTCGCGCTCGGACGACTGGCGGTCGGCGGGGCCGCGCTCACACTCGCGGTGCTGGCATCGCGGTCCTGGGTGCGGCCGACCGTGCGGGAGTGGCTGCTGATGGTGGTGTGCGGGGTGAGCTGGTTCGCGGTGTACAACGTCGCGCTGAACGCGGCCGAGGAACGCCTCGACGCCGGGACCGCGGCGATGCTGGTGAACGTCGGACCGATCCTCATCGCGCTCTCCGCCGGCGTCGTGCTGCGGGAGGGCTTCCCGCGCCCGCTGCTGGCGGGCGCCGGGATCGGGTTCGCGGGGGCCGTGCTGATCGGGTTCGCCACCTCGGGCGACGGCTCGGCCGGCGCCGGGGGCCCGGTGGGCGCGCTGCTGTGCCTGCTGGCCGCCGCGACCTGGACGATCGGGGTGCTCGCCCAGAAACCCGTGCTCCGGCGCCTGCCCGCGGTGCAGGTCACCCAGGTCGCCTGTGTGGTCGGAGCGGTCGCCACGCTGCCGTGGGCCGGCGACCTGGTCGACGCTCTCGGCACGGCGTCCGCACCGGAGATCGCCGGGATGGTCTACCTCGGGCTCGTCCCGACGGCGCTCGCGTTCGGGACCTGGGCGTACGCGCTGTCGCGGATCGACGCGGGACAGCTCGGCGTCACCACCTACCTCGTCCCGACCCTGGTGGTGCTCATGGCGTGGCCGGTACTCGGGGAGCTGCCGCCGCCGCTGGCGCTGCTCGGCGGCGTGCTCGCACTGACGGGGGTGGCGCTGTCCCGCTACCGGGGGCGGACGGCGCGGGAGAGCCGGGTCGCGGCGGGCGGGGTGCCGGGGCCCGGCGGGGACCGGGGCCCGCGGTGACCGGCGGTCCCGGCACGGACGGCGTCCGCGGCTCGGGGGGCCCGCTCGACCCGGCCGCCCTCGCCGTCCCGCAGCCCCGACGCTGCGGGCCTCGCGCGCCGCAGCCAGGCTCGCCTCCGCCCGGATCTGCTACGACCACCTTGCGGGCGCCCTGGGTGTCGCGCTCTTCGAAGGGCTCGTCGCCGACGACCTGCTCGCGACCGGGGACGGTCTCGCCCTCACCCCCGCCGGCCGGCTGTGGTTCGCCGGGCTCGCCGGGCCGGACGCGCTCGCCCGCCGCGGCCGCCCGGTGGTGCGGGCGTGCCTGGACTGGACCGAGCGCCGCCACCACCTCGCGGGCACGGCGGGCGCGGTGCTGTGCCGGACCCTGTTCGACCGCGGCTGGGTCGAGCGCGGCCGCGACCGGCGGTCCGTGCGCCTCACGGCGTCCGGTCGCAGCGCCCTGCCGGCGCTGGTCGGGGTGGCGCTGCCGGACTGACGGTCGCGGAGACCGACCGGGACGACGTCGACAGAACGAGATCACCGCTCGTGGATCAGCACAGCGCTCGGGGAACAGACCGATGCTCTACCGTGGCCAGGTGAACGCCTCCCGCACCGCCCGCGAGCGGGCCCGCGCCGAGCTCGTCGCCGAGATCACCGCGGCGGCCCGGCGGCAGCTGGCCGAGACCGGCGCGGCCGCGCTGTCCATGCGCGCGGTGTCCCGCGAGATCGGGATGGTGTCCTCGGCGCTGCACCGCTACTTCCCCACCCGCGACGACCTGCTCACGGCCCTGATCGTGCAGAGCTACGACGGGCTCGCCGACGCCCTCTGCGTGGCCGACCCCGGCACCGGCCCGGCGGAGCACTGGCGGGGCATCGCGCGGGCCCTGCGCGGCTGGGCGCTGGCCCATCCGCACGAGTACGCACTGATCTACGGCTCCCCCGTACCCGGCTACCGCGCGCCGACCGACACCGTCCCCGTCGCGGCCCGGGTCCTGGAGCCGCTGGCCCGTGCCCTGGCCGCCGCGCACGCCGCGGGCACGCTCGCCGAGGCACCCGAACCGGACCCCGCACTCGCCGCCGACGCCGACCGCGTCCGCGCCGCGCTGGACCTGCCGGACCTGTCCGACGGGGCCGTGCTCGCCGCCCTCACCGCCTGGACCGGGCTGTTCGGGCACCTGTCCTTCGAGCTGTTCGGCCAGTTCGAGAACGCCGTCGACGCCCGCGACGCCCTGTTCGCGGGCACCGTCGAACGCCTCGGCCGGGTCGCGGGCCTGATCTGAGGACGGACCCGGGGCGGTGCAGGGCGGAGCAGCAGGTCAGCGGCGCAGACGGCCGACCCGCCGGCCGAGACGTGCGCCCAGCTCGCGCAGCCCGCCGTCCTGCTCGACCCGGACCACCAGCGCCGTCGCCGCCACCGCCACCAGCAGCGCGACGACCAGGTCGCCGAACGGGCCCACCCCGAGCCGCCCGCTCCCCAGGGCCGCGGCCGCGGTCCCGACCGGCGGCAGCCACGACTGCGTCCCGGTCACCACGAGCACGACCAGCGCACCGATCAGCGCGACGCCCTCGTTGCGGACCACCGGCCGGGAGAACACCGACCCCACCGCGGCGCCGGTGATCCCGCAGGCCAGGTGCGCGAGCAGCCCGTCGAGCAGGCTCCCGGTCGTCGCCGTGCCCCAGGCCGCGACCACGCCCCACACCACGGCGAGCAGCCCGAGCACCGCCACGCCCGCCGTGGCGGCGATCAGCACGCCGGCCGCGACCGGCCAGGGGCCGCCCGCGGCGGACAGGGTGACGGTGCGGGCGTCGTCGTCCTCGGACTCGGCCAGCGCGTGCGCCAGCCAGGCCCCGACCGGGTAGAGCAGCAGCGCGCTGGCCGCCCACGGCGCGGGCAACGGGCCGGGCGCGCCGCCGAACAGCACGGCGAGGGCGCCGGCGTAGAGCACCAGCGGGGCGACGAAGCGTTCGGTGCGGCCGACGTCCTCGCCCAACAGCATCGCCACGGCGAACGCCGAGCGCACCCGCCGCCTCACCGGCCGCCCTCCGGAGGACCCGGGCGGACCGGCCGCACCGAACGGACCGCGCAGCCCGCGGCGAGCGCGGCCGCCAACCAGGCGTCGCTCTCGGGGGCGGGGACCCGCACGGTGAACCGGCCCGGCGCCGCACCCTCGACGCGGGCGGGCGGCAGCACCCGTTCCAGCAGCGGGCGGGGGTCTCCCGCACAGGCCATGTCCAGGCGCATCATCGCCCCGGGCGGCGGCGCGGTCGGCAACGGCACGGAGTCCGGGTCGGAGGCGGTCGCGATCCGGCCCTCGCGCAGCCGGTGCAGGCGGGCGCCGGGCAGACCGGCCGCGGTACCGGTGTGGTCGGTCAGCAGGGTCGGGGCGGCGCGGGCGGTGAGCAGCCGGGTCAGGGCGTCCGCGGCGTCGTCGTCGAGACCGTTCCAGGGTTCGTCGAGCACGAGCACGCCGGGCTCGCAGGCCAGCGCCTGCACCAGCCCGACCTTGCGGGCGTTGCCGGTCGACAGGTCGGCCATCGGCTCGTCGTCGTCGCCGTCGTACCCGAGCTCGGTCAGCAGCACCTCGGCGCGGTCGGCGGCGTCGTCGACGTCGACGCCGCGCACCCGGGCGATGTGGTCGAGCCAGCGTCGCGGGGTCAGCTTGCGGGCGGCCGGGAACCGGTCGGGCAGGTAGCCGACGACCTCGGGGACGTCCTCCACCTCGCCCGCGGTCGGGGCGAGTGCACCGGCGGCGACCCGCAGCAGCGTGGACTTGCCCGCCCCGTTGCCTCCCCGCACGACGGTCGGCACGGCAGGGTCGACGTCGAGGTCGGCACCGCGCAGGGCGACCGTCCCCGACGGGTGGGTGTGGTGGATCCCGACCAGGCGCACCCGACCACCTCCACCGCTCGTCGCCGCCCGTGCGTGACGATCAGGTTCGCACAGCGGCGCGGGCCCGAGGCCCGGCGGTGGCCCGGCGGTGGCCCGGCGGTGGCCCGGCGGTACGGCCCGTGGCGGGACCGGTACGCAGGGTTGTCGTGATCACCCGTCCGGCGCAGCCGGACGTCGGCTCGGCGCGTTCAGCCGGTCCCGGTCGACACCCCGGCGTCGCGGTGGCGACGCTGCCGGAGTTTCCGCACGACCAGCCACACGATCGCCGCCGCGCCGAGCACGGCGACGACCTTGCTGATCGGCGACACGTAGACCTCGATGACCTCCCAGCGCTCGCCGAGCACGTATCCGAGGGAGACGAACAGCGCGTTCCAGACACCGCTGCCGAGCGCGGACAGCGCGGTGAACCGCAGCAGCGGCATCCGGGCGATCCCGGCCGGGATCGAGATCAGGCTGCGCACGATCGGGATGCAGCGCCCCCCGAGGACGAACCAGTTCCCCCACCGCTCGAACAGCGCGAGCCCCTTCTCCAGGTCCTTCTGGCTGGAGACGACGAACCAGCGACGCCCGCAGAGCCGGTGCACCCGCTCGAACCCGAGCCAGTGGCCCAGCGCGTAGAGGACCAGCGCCCCGGCGACGGCTCCCATCGTGGCCGCCGCCCAGACCGCGACCGGGTCCATCGCGCCGGTCGAGGCGCGGAAGCCACCCAGCGGGAGGATCACCTCCGACGGGATCGGCGGGACCACGTTCTCCAGGAAGATCAGCAACCCGATGCCGGCGGCGCCGAGCCGGTCCACGATGTCGAACACCCACTGCGTCACGCACACCATGGTGCCCGAGGATCAGGTCATCCGGTTGGTCCGGTTCGACCGGTCAGGGCAGGCGGAACTGGATCCGCTCGATCGACGAGCAGAGCGGGGCGAACAACTCGCGACGGATCCGGTTGTGCTCGTCGTCGGCGTCGTAGACGCGGTAGGACTCCTCGTCGGGCAGGTCGAGGGTGAGCACGAAGTGCGCGTTGCCCTCGCGCAGCCCCAGGTCCAGGCCGGCCTTCAGGTCGAGGTCGAGGCCCTCGACGCGCAGGTCGCGCAGCGCCTGGAGGCCCTTCTTCGATCCCGGCCGGGTCCACGCCGTCCTTCAGCCGGCCGACCACCACGTTGCGGATCATGTACCGGGCTCCTTCCGTCGTCGTCGGGTACCGCCCCCGGAGATCGACCCTAGACTCGGCCGATGGCAGTGAACCCGTCCGGCGCGGACATGAAGGCCTTCCTCGCCGAGGACCCCGACCAGCCGGTCGTGATGCTGAACCTGCTGCGCTTCGCCGAGGGCGGCGAGGCCCGCTACGACGACTACGTCACCCACTTCCGGGCCACCGCCGCCCGGTTCGGCGCCGAGGTCGTCTACTTCGGGCGCGGGCTGGCACCGGTCGTCGCCGAGCCGGGCCAGGAGTGGGACGCGGTGCTCCTGGTGTCCTACCCGAGCCGGCGGGCCTTCTCCGAGATGGTCCGCGACCCCGGCTACCAGGAGGGGACCCACATCCGGACCGAGGCACTGGTCGAGGCGACGCTGCAGCCCACCGTGCCCCGCTGAGCGGGCCCGGAACGCACCGACCCCCGCCGGCGGAGGTGCCGGCGGGGGTCGGTGTCGGGCGGGATCAGGCGGCCGCAGTGGCCGACTCCCCCTTCGCCGCGCGGTCACGCAGCGACTGCGGGACCTCGAAGCGCTCGCCGTACTTCGCCTTCAGCTCGTCGGCGCGGGCCACGAAGCCGGCCGGGCCGCCGGGGTAGCCCTCGATGTACTGCAGCACGCCGCCGGTCCAGGCCGGGAAGCCGATGCCGAAGATCGAGCCGATGTTGGCGTCGGCGACGGTGGTCAGCACGCCCTCGTCGACGCACTTCACGGTCTCGATCGACTCGATGATGAGCATCCGCTCGGACAGCTCGTGCAGGTCGACGTCGTGGTTCGTCGCGCCGAAGTGCTCGCGCAGACCGGGCCAGAGGCCGGTGCGCTTGCCGTCGGAGTACTCGTAGAACCCGGCGCCGCTGCTCTTGCCCTTGCGGTCGAACTCGTCGACCAGCCGGTCGATCACCGGGTCGGACGGGTGCGGGGTCCAGGTGCCGCCGGCGGCCTCGACGCCCTTCTTCGTCTCCTCGCGGATCTTGCGCGGCAGCGTGAGGGTCAGCTCGTCCATCAGCTGCAGCACCGGGGCCGGGTACCCGGCCTGCGACGACGCCTGCTCGATCGTCTGCGGGTCGATGCCCTCGGCGATCATCGCGACGCCCTCGTTGATGAAGGTGCCGATCACGCGACTGGTGAAGAAGCCGCGGGAGTCGTTGACGACGATCGGGGTCTTCCTGATCCCCAGCGTCAGGTCGAACGCCTTGGCCAGGGCCTCGTCGTTCGTGCGCTCACCCTTGATGATCTCGACCAGCGGCATCTTGTCGACCGGCGAGAAGAAGTGCAGACCGATGAAGTCGTCCGGGCGGTCGACGCCCTTGGCCAGCTCGGTGATGGGCAGCGTCGAGGTGTTCGAGCACAGCAGCGCGTCGGAGTTGATGTACTTCGCGGCCTCGCGGAACACCTCCTGCTTCAGCTCGACGGACTCGAAGACGGCCTCGATGACGACGTCGCAGCCGGCGAGGTCGGCGTAGTCGTCGGTCGGCAGGATGCGGCCGAGCAGCGCGTCGCCCTTCTCCTGCGTGGTCTTCCCGCGCTTGACGCCCTTCTCGACGAGACCCTGCGAGTAGGCCTTGCCCTTCTCGGCGGCCTCCTTCGAGACGTCCTTGAGCACGACGTCCCAGCCGGCGAGAGAGCAGACGTAGGCGATGCCCGCGCCCATCATCCCGGCGCCGAGCACGGCGACCTTGGTCGGCTGCCACTTGGCGGGGCCGTCCGGGCGGGACTTGCCGCCGTTGATGGCGTTGAGGTCGAAGAAGAACGCCTTGGTCATGTTCTTCGAGACCTGGCCGGTCACGAGCTCCGCGAAGTAGCGGCCCTCGATCTTCTGCGCGGTCTCGAAGTCGACCTGGCTGCCCTCGACGGCAGCCGCGAGGATGTTGCGCGGGGCCGGCATCGGCGCACCCTTGAGCTGCTTGCGCAGGTTCGCCGGGAACGCCGGGAGGATCGAGGCCAGCGAGGGGCTCGACGGCGTGCCGCCGGGGATCCGGTACTTCGGCTGGTCCCAGGGCTGGGTGGTGTGCTCGGGGTTGGCGAGCACCCACGCGCGGGCCTTGTCGAAGGCCTCCTCGCGGGTGGCCGCGAGCTCGTCGATCAGGCCCAGCTCCAGCGCCTTGGCCGGCTTGTGCCGCTGGCCCTGCGCGAGGACGTTCATGAAGCCGTTCGCGATGCCCAGCATGCGGGTGACGCGGGTGACGCCGCCGCCACCGGGCAGCAGGCCCAGGCTCACCTCGGGCAGGCCGTAGACGACGCCCTTCGCGTCGACGCCGACCCGGTGGTGGGTCGCCAGCGCGATCTCCAGGCCACCGCCCAGGGCGGTGCCGACGAGCGCGGACGCGACCGGGCGGCCGAAGGTCTCCAGCTTGCGCAGCTGGGCCTTGACCTCGGTCACCAGCTCGAAGATCTTCTCGGCGTCGTCGGGACCGGCCGCGCTGAGCTGCTCGAGGTTCCCGCCGGCGAAGAAGGTCTTCTTGGCCGAGGTGACGACGACACCGACGATGTCGTCCTTGTGCTTCTCCAGGTCGTCGACGACCTCCCGCATGGCCTCGCGGTAGGCGTCGTTCATGGTGTTGGCGCTGCTGGCCGGGTCGTCGAGGGTGACGACGGCGACGCCGTCGGCGTCGGACTCCCAGCGGACGGCCTTCTGCTCAGTCACTGATCCAGTCCCTTTCAGACGCGCTCGACGATGGTGGCGATGCCCATGCCGCCGCCCACGCACAGCGTGGCCAGGCCGCGGCGCAGGTCACGGCGCTCCAGCTCGTCGACGAGGGTGCCGAGGATCATCGCGCCGGTGGCCCCCAGCGGGTGGCCCATCGCGATGGCCCCACCGTTGACGTTGGTGATCTCGTGGGAGATGTCCATGTCGCGCATGAAGCGCAGGGCCACGGCCGCGAACGCCTCGTTGATCTCGAAGAGGTCGATGTCGCCGACCGACAGCCCGGCCTTGGCCAGCGCCTTGCGCGCGGCGGGCGCCGGACCGGTCAGCATGATCGTCGGGTCGGCGCCGGACAGCGCGGTGGCGACGATGCGCGCACGCGGGGTCAGGCCGTTGGCCTTCCCGGCGGCCTCGGTGCCGATGAGGGTGAGCGCCGCACCGTCGACGATGCCGGAGCTGTTGCCCGCGTGGTGGACGTGGTCGATCTTCTCGACCCAGTGGTACTTCTGCAGCGCCACCGCGTCGAACCCGCCGTCGCGGCCCATCATCTCGAAGGACGGCTTGAGCCCGCCCAGCGCCTCGACGGTCGCGCCGGCGCGGATGTGCTCGTCGCGGTCGAGGATGGTCAGGCCGTTGCGGTCCTTGACCGGGATGACCGAGTTCGCGAAGCGACCGTCGGCCCACGCCTTGGCGGCCCGGGTCTGCGACTCGACGGCGAAGGTGTCGACGTCGGTGCGGGACCAGCCCTCGACGGTCGCGATGAGGTCGGCGCCGATGCCCTGCGGCACGAAGCCGGTGGCGTAGGCGGTGTCGGGGTCCATCGCCCAGGCGCCGCCGTCTGAGCCCATCGGCACCCGGCTCATGCCCTCGACGCCACCGGCGAGGACGAGCTCCTCCATACCGGAGCGGACCTTCTGCGCGGCGGTGTTCACGGCCTCCAGGCCGGAGGCGCAGAAGCGGTTGAGCTGCACACCGGCGACGGTGTCGGGCAGCCCGGACGCGATCGCGGCGGTCTTGGCGATGTCGCCGCCCTGGTCGCCGATCGGCGAGACGACGCCGAGCACGAGGTCGTCGATCGTGTTGGTGTCCAGGTCCGGGTGACGCTCGCGGACCGCGTCGATCAGCCCGGTCACCAGCGAGATCGGCTTGACCTCGTGCAGCGAACCGGAGGCCTTGCCCCGTCCGCGCGGTGTACGGATCGCGTCGTAGATGTAGGCCTCGGGAATCTCGCTCATCCGAACCTCTCGTGGGGTGGTCGGCACGGGGGCGGTACAGGCGGCACTGCCCCTACTTACTGGTAGCTTTTGTTACAGCAGCACTGTCACATGGGTCAAGACGGACCGGCGTGCATGTGACACGGATGATGTCACACCAGCACTGTCATATCGAGCGGCCGACCCGTAACCTGCTCGCCATGTCCGCCGCCATCGACGGCTCCGCGCTGAGCCCGACCCCCGACGACGGGGATCTCCTCACCGTCGACCAGCTCGCCGAGCGGACCGGGATGTCGGTGCGCACCATCCGCTTCTACGCGAGCAAGGGACTCATCCCCGCGCCCCGGCTGCGCGGCCGCACGGGCCTCTACGACGCCGCGCACCGCGCCCGGCTGGAGCTGATCGGCGAGCTCACCGGGCTGGGCTTCACCCTCGCCGCGATCGAACGGCAGCTGGAACGGGTACCGCTGGAGACCGCGCCGGAGGAGCTGGCCCTGCAGCGCGCGCTGCTCACGCCCTGGCTGCCCGAGGTCGACGAGGAGCTGGACCGGGCCGGGCTCGACCGGCGCGCGGGTCGCCGTCTGTCCGACGACGACGTCACCACCCTCGAACGGCTCGGTGCCCTGACCCGGCTGCCCGGCGACGGCCCGGCGACCGTCCGGCTGCACGGCGCGGTCGCGCTCGGCTCCGCACTGGAGGCACTGGACTCCGGCCTGCCCCCCGAGCTGTGGAAGCGTTCGCACGACCTCATCGAGCGGCACACCGCCGCGCTCGCGGAGGACCTGATGACGCTGTTCCAGGACGAGGTCCTGCAGCCCTACCGGGACCGCGGCCGCCCCGCCGACGAGCGGCGACGGCTCGCCGCCGCCTTCTCCCGGCTCAAGCCGATCACCCTGCAGGGCGTCGTCGCAGCGTTCGGGCGGGCGGTCAACCGGGCCATCCGGGAGCGCGTCGACTCCTCCGGGGGCTCCGACCGGCACGAGGGGTGAGCCCGGCCGGTGAGTCGTAACATCGGCCCATGGCGAGCTTCGAGTTCCCGGTCCGGGTGCGCTACCACGAGGTCGACGCCCAGGGGGTCGTCTTCAACGCCTGGTACCTGGCCTGGTTCGACGAGGCGATGACCGAGTTCCTCGAGTCCCGCGGTCTCACCTACCGGGCGATGCTCGACGCCGGATACGACGTCCAGCTCGTCCACACCGAGCTCGACTGGCGGGCCGGGGTCGGGTGGGGCGAGGACGTCGCCGTCGCGGTGTCGACGGCGCGGATCGGCCGGACCAGCTTCGCGCTCGACTTCCAGGTCCGCGCCCTCGACGACGCGGGCGAGCGCATCGTCACCTGCGACTGCCGCACCGTCTACGTGGTCATCGCCGTCGACGGCACCGGCAAGCAGGAGGTGCCGGCGCTGATCCTGAACGCGCTCGGGGACCCCGAGCCGCTGATGCCGCTGCGCCCCTGAGCACCCCCGGCCGGGGGTCTCCCCCGGCCGGCTGCGGCGGTCAGGCGCCGCGGATCCGGCCGCGGACCTCGCCGAGGGCGACCCGGCCGCCGTCGCGGGCGGGCGCGGTCGCGGTCATCACGACCTCGTCGCCGTCCTCCAGCCAGGTGCGCGAGGCGCCACCGGCGAGCACGACCGGGTCGCGGCCGTTCCAGGACAGCTCCAGCATCGAGCCGAACCCGCTGCGCTCCGGGCCGGAGACGGTGCCCGAGCCGAGCAGGTCGCCGGCGCGCAGCCCGGCGCCGCCCGAGGTGAGGTGGGCCACCATCTGCTCCGGGGACCAGTACAGGTCCCTCGCGGGCGGGGACGCGACCAGCTCGCCGTTGACGTGCACGGCGAGGTCGATGTCGAGGCCGAGCGCGGGCTCGCCCGGGGTGAGGTAGGGCAGCGGCGCGGGGTCGTGAGCGGGCAGCGGGACCCGGGCCGCGGACAGCTCGTCGAGCGGTGTCACCCACGCCGAGATCGACGTCGCGAAGGACTTGCCCAGGTGCGGGCCGAGCGGGCGGGACTCGAAGAACTGGATGTCGCGGGCAGACCAGTCGTTGAGCAGCACGACGCCTAGGACGTGGTCGGCGGCGTCGTCGATCCCGACCGGCCCCGGGACCGGCCCGCCGAGGACGAAGCCGAGCTCGGCCTCGAAGTCGAGCTTGGCACACGGACCGAAGTCCTCGGGCCCGCGCTGCCCCGACGGGCGTGCGACCGGGGTGCCGGTGACCCGGACCGTGCCGGATCGGCCGTGGTACCCGAGCGGAATCCGCCGCCAGTTCGGGGTGAGCGGGTCCTCGGCGTCCGGACGGAAGATCAGTCCGGCGTTCCGGGCGTGCTGCTCGCAGGCGTAGAAGTCGACGTAGTCGGCGACGGCGAAGGGCAGCACCGGGACCAGTCCCTCGTCGGGCAGGCGGTACGCGGCGGCCCGCTCGTGGTCCTCGCGCCAGCCGCGCAGCCACTGGACGACCTCGCGCCAGGCCGGGGCACCGGCGTCGAGCAGCCGGGTCAGGTCGGGCGCCGCCAGCAGGTCGGGGTACGGGCCGCGCTGCGCGGTGGCCAGCGAGCCGACGTCGAGCAGGCCACCGTCCGGCAGCGGGCAGGCGATGCGCGAGCTCCCGGGGCGCCCCTTCCCCGCGACGGCGCCGAGCGCGAGGGCGGGGGCGGTCGTCGGCGGTGGCGCAGTCGTCACGGTCCCCGACCGTAGGCGATCCGGCGACGGCGTGGGTGGGAACTCGCCGCGGTTGTCACACGTTCGACCGGTGCGTCCGATCCGTCCGGATCGGACACGTACCGACACACCACCGGGAACTCACCCGGAACGCAGGAGGACACCCGCAGATGGGTCTGCTCGACAAGCTCAAGGAGCGCCTCACCGGAGGCGCGCAGACACAGCCGCAGCAGGGCTTCGGGGGCGCGCCCCACCAGGGCTCCGGCCGGGCGCAGCAGCAGGATCCCGACCAGCAGGCGATCGAGCGCTACCGCTACATGCTCCGCACCGCCCCGCCGGAGCAGGTGGAGCAGGCACACGCGGAGGCCTTCGCGAAGCTGACCCCCGAACAGCGGCAGGCGGTGCTGACCGACGTCGGCGCTCAGGTCCCCGAGGCCGAGCGGGCGCGGTCGACCGACCCGCAGGAGCTGGCGCGGATGGCGACCCGCGCCGAGATGCGCAACCCAGGGACGATGGAGCGCTCGCTCGCCGGCGGCCGTGGCCCGGGCATGGGCGGGATGATCGCCGGGTCGCTGCTCGCGGGGGTCGCGGGTGCGTTCATCGGCACGGCGATCGCCGGCGCGATGTTCGACGACGCCGGTGCCGGTGAGGACGTGGCCGCGGCCGAGGACCCCCCGGCCGAGGACCCCGGCTTCGACGACGGCGGCATGGACATGGGTGGCGACTTCGACTTCTGAGGTCGCCCGGCCCGGCCCCGGCCCCGGCCCGCGTCCCGCGGGCCGGGGCCTTTCCGGTACAACACCTGTTGCAGGGCCGGATCCGACCTGGCACCGTCCGGACACCCATGCCAGAGTCGCCATCCGAGCATCCGTCCCGAGCGGGCGGCATCGAGGACGAGTGGAGTACGAGCAATGGCACAGCAGGTACGTGGCGTCGTGGCCCGCGCCAAGGGTGAGCCGGTCACCGTCGAGACGATCAATGTCCCCGATCCCGGTCCCGGTGAGGCCGTGGTGAAGATCCAGGCCTGCGGGGTCTGCCACACCGACCTGCACTACAAACTCGGCGGCATCAACGACGAGTTCCCCTTCCTGCTCGGCCACGAGGCCGCCGGAATCGTCGAGTCCGTCGGCGACGGCGTCACCGACGTCGCACCCGGCGACTACGTCGTCCTCAACTGGCGCGCCGTCTGCGGCCAGTGCCGGGCCTGCAAGAAGGGCAAGCCCCAGTACTGCTTCGACACCCACAACGCCACCCAGAAGATGACCCTCGAGGACGGCACCGAGCTCTCCCCCGCACTCGGGATCGGCGCGTTCATCGAGAAGACCCTCGTCCACTCCGGACAGTGCACCAAGGTCAACCCCGACGCCCCCGCCAAGGTCGCGGGCCTGCTCGGCTGCGGCGTCATGGCCGGGCTGGGCGCCGCGGTCAACACCGGCCAGATCGGCCGCGGCGACTCCATGGCCGTCATCGGCTGCGGCGGCGTCGGTGACGCCGCCATCGCCGGGGCGAAGCTCGCCGGCGCGACGACGATCATCGCCGTCGACACCGATCCGCGGAAGCTGAAGTGGGCCGAGGAGTTCGGCGCGACCCACACCGTCAACGCCAAGGAGACCGACCCGGTCGAGTTCATCCAGAGCGTGACCGACGGCAACGGCGCCGACGTCGTCATCGAGGCCGTCGGCCGCCCCGAGACCTACAAGCAGGCCTTCTACGCCCGCGACCTCGCCGGCACCGTGGTCCTGGTCGGCGTCCCGACCCCGGACCTGCAGGCACCGGAGATCCCGCTCATCGACTACTTCGGCCGCGGCGGGGCGCTGAAGTCCTCCTGGTACGGCGACTGCCTGCCCAGCCGCGACTTCCCGATGTACGTGGACCTGTTCCTGCAGGGCCGCTTCCCGCTCGACAAGTTCGTCACCGAGGAGATCGGGATCGACGGCGTCGAGCAGGCCTTCGAGAAGATGCACGCCGGTGAGGTCCTCCGCTCGGTGGTGATCCTCTGATGGCCCCGGTCGACCACGTCGTCACCTCCGGCACCTTCAACCTCGACGGCGGCTCCTTCGACGTCGACAACAACGTGTGGATCGTCGGCGACGACCGCGAGGTCATCGTCATCGACGCCGCCCACGACGCCGACGCCATCGCCGCCGCCGTCGGCGACCGCACCGTCACAGCCGTCGTGTGCACCCACGCCCACGACGACCACGTCAACCAGGCACCCGCCCTCGCCGACCGGTTCTCCGCGCCGATCCTGCTCAACCCGGCCGAGATGGTCCTCTGGGACATGACCTGGCCCGACCGCAAGCCCGACCAGGAACTCGCCGACGGCCAGGTCCTCACCGCGGGCGGGATCGACCTGCGGGTGCTGCAGACCCCCGGCCACTCGCCCGGCTCGTCCTGCCTCTACGCCCCCGAGCTCGGCATCGTCTTCACCGGCGACACCCTGTTCCAGGGCGGACCCGGCGCCACCGGACGCTCCTACTCCAGCTTCGACACGATCATCGAGTCCATCCGCACCACCCTGCTCCCGCTGCCGGCCGACACCCGGGTCCGCACCGGACACGGCGACTCCACCCGCATCGGCGACGAGGCACCCCACCTGGAGGAATGGATCCGCAACGGATCCTGACCCCCGCACACGACGCGGCCCGGCCCCTCACCCCGAGAGGCCGGGCCGCGGCCGTTTCCCCGCCGAGATGCACCCCAGCGGGCCGGGGAGATCCACAAACGGGTCCCGGATCCGGGGAGGGGCGGGCCGGGACCGGTGCGGTCTGACACGGTGGGGCGTGCCCCGGTCGCTGTCGTCGCTCCCGTTCCGCCTGCTCCTCGCCGCGACCGCGCTGGCGTTCGGCGGGTACGCCCTGCTCCTGCCGGTCGTGCCGCTGTGGGTGTCCCGGGGCGGCTCCGGCGAGTTCGGTGCGGGGCTGAGCACCGGCGTGCTGATGGCGGCCACCGTGGCCACCCAGCTGCTGGTGCCCGCGATGCTGCGCCGGGTCGGGCACCGTCCGGTGCTGGTCGTGGGGTCGCTGCTGCTCGGCCTCCCGACGCCGTTGCTCGCGCTGACCGCCGACCTCGGGCCCGTGCTGGCGATCTCCGCGGTCCGCGGGATCGGGTTCGGGCTGGCGACGGTCGCCGGGAGCGCGCTCGTCGCGGAGCTGGTCGAGCCCTCCGCACACGGTCGCGCGTCGGCGCGCTACGGCTACGCCGTCGGACTGCCCCAGCTGGTGTTCCTGCCGGCAGGTGTCGCGGTCGTCGACGCGCTGGGGTTCACCGGGGTGTTCCTGCTGGCGGGGATCACCCCGGTCGCCGGAGCCCTGGTGGTGGCGTTCGTGCGGGGCCCCCGGCGGGCCCCGGCACCCCGCCGCGACGACGCCGTCCCGCACCCCCGCGAGACCCGCAGGCGGCTCCCCGCCGCGCCGGTCCTGGCGATGCTGGGCTGCTCCACCGCGCAGGGCGGTGTGATCACCTTCGCCCCGCTCGTCGCCCCCGGGGCGACGGTCTCGGTGCCCGCCGCGCTGTTCGCCACCGCACTCGGCGCGCTGCTCGGCCGCGGCGTCGCGGGCACCCTCACCGACCGCAGCGGACGTCCCGGGGCACTGCTCCCGGTCGGGACGGCGTGCGCCACGGTCGGGCTGCTCGGGGTGCTCGCCGCGCCGTACGCGTCGGTCCTGCTGGTGGTGGGGGCGGCCGTCGTCGGCGCCGGGTTCGGGCTGGTGCAGAACGACGCGATGGTCGCCCTGTTCGCCGCCGCCGGGCCGCTGCACTACGGCGCGGCCAGCGCCGCCTGGAACATCGCCTACGACGCCGGGACGGGCCTGGGGGCGACCGGGCTCGGCGCGATCGCCGAGCCCTTCGGGTTCGCCGCCGCCTTCGGCACGACGGCCGCGGTGCTGCTCCTGCTCACCCCGGCCGTCCGGCGTCGTCGTGCCTGACCACCACCACGGCAACCCCCGGAACGGCGGTCGGGCCGGCGGGTCAGGTCCTCGGAATCGCCCGCTGCAGCTGGGGGACGACCGCGTCGAGCACGGACGGGAGGCTGAGCACGGTCTGCCAGGCGAAGGCCAGCTCGGTGGCCCCCTCCAGGAACACGGTGCGCCCGTCGCGCATCGCGGGCAACCGCGACAGCAGCGGGTCCCCGACGACCGTCGCCTTCCCGCCGGGGGTGAACGACAGCTGGTCCCAGACGATGAGGTCGTGGTCGAGCTCGCTCGCCTGCTCGAAGCTGAACTCGGTGTAGAACCTGCCTGCGGCCAGCTGGTCGATCCGGGGCGGCACCGTGAACCCCAGCTGGGTGAAGAACCGCGAGCGGGGGTCCTGCGAGGAGAACACGCTGATCGTGTCCGCGCTGCGGCTCGCGACGACGACCGAGCGCCCCTTCCACTGCGGGTCGGCGTCGCGGGCGGCGACGAACCTGGCCTCCAGATCGGCGACCAGCTTCTCGGCCTCGGCCTCCTTGCCCAGCGCCCGGCCGGTCTCGCGGGTGTACTCCTGCCACGGTGCGCCGTAGTCGTCGAACCCCCGGGGCGGTCCGACGGTCGGCGCGACGGCGCTCACCACCGGATAGCTCTGGGCGTCGAGGTCGGAGTAGAGGCCGATCACCAGGTCGGGACGCTGTGCGGCGATCTTCTCCGGCTCGATGGAGGACATGTTCAGCACCGCAGGTGCCGCGCCCACCGCCTGCGCGGCCGCCCGGGCCCACGGCTGCACGACGACCTTCTCGTCGCCGTACCAGTAGCGCGCCGCCACCGGCGCCACCCCGAGCGCGAGGATCGCGTCGTGGTCGGTGTAGCCCACGGACACCACCCGCTGCGGGGCCTGCGGGATCGTCGCCGCACCGAGCTTGCCCTCGATCGTCACCGGGAACCCGGCACTCCCCGTCGCGGCACCGGTGCCGGTCTCCGACCTGCCGCCCCCGCCACACCCGGCCAGTACGGCGCCACCGGCCGCGGCCAGCGTCGTGAGAAGCATCTGCCGTCGGGTGAGTCCCATGTCCGTTCCCCTTCGCTCGTCCGGCGGAAGGATAGGACACGTTGTGAGGGTTGCCTTTCCTGCATTCAGGTGGGGCTCAACACTCCCCGGCGGCGCGGACGGACGGTGGTGCAGGCCAGGTCGAACCCGTGGACCCGTGCCGCGGTGCCGCCGAGCAGGGCGGCGCGGACGTCGTCGTCGAGTTCGGGGAACCGTCCGCGCAGCTCGTCGGGGTAGCGGAAGGTCATGAGGTCGCGGATCAGGCGCGCCGGGCGCACCAGCGGGTAGCCGCTGCCGAACATCAGCCGGTCCGGGCCGTAGGCGGCCAGCAGCTCGCCGAGCGCCTCGGCGGCGGGCACCCGGTGCCGGCGCAACGCGATCAGCAGGTCGGTGAGCAGTACGTAGACGTTGGGCAGGCGGGCCAGCCGGACCATCGACGCGGTCGGGGCGCAGGCGGCGCCGACCACGAACCGGATCTTGGGCAGGGCCGAGGCCAGCGCGGCGACCTCGGTGACGTCGACGGCACCGGCCGGCAGCGGCCCGGCGCTGCGCACCCGGACCGGGAGCGCGGACCCGGCGCGGACCGGCTCGGCCCACTCCGGCCACCGGGGCCGCGGTACGGCGTCGCCCTCGGCGACGACGCCCGCGTGCGCCCAGTCCGGTGCCGCGCGCGACGGTCGCGCGGTCGGCGCGATCCCGATGTGGACCACCCCGGCGCCGGCCTGCTCGGCCCGGATCAGGGTGCGGCGCAGCCACGGCGCCCGCAGCGACAGCGCGGTCTCCGGACGACGGGCGGGCAGCACGGTCAGCGCGCGCAGACCGTCGCGGCCGACCCGGGCCCCGATGCCGCGGGCGCGGGCCCGGTCGGCGGGGTCGAGCTCACCCGCCAGCGCGAGCCGCCCGGGGTGTTCGGCGGCGAGCTCGGCGTGCCAGGCCGGTGCGGCGAACCCGAGCACGAACAGGTCCTCGAAGCCGGCCGGGACGAGCACCGCGCGGTCCACCGCGGAGAGCACGTGCGCGGCCAGCGCCTGCGGCGTGACCAGCTCGAACGCGTCCGCGGTCAGCGGGCGCGGCGACGGGTCGACCATCCGGTGGCGGTGCAGCAGGTCGGCGACGAACTGCTCCCCCGCCGGGCCCGCCTGGTTGTGCGGCCGACCGTCCCAGCCGTGCACCTGGGCGTCGACGACCGCCGGGAGACCACCACGCCCCTGGGGCGCTCCGCAGCACCGGTCCACGACGACCACCTCTCCACTGTCGCGGAGCGGCCCGGCACACGCAGCGCGTGCCGGGCCGCTCCCCACTGTTCCCCTGACCGGACGGGCCGGTACCTATCCGACCGACGGGCCGAGCCCCATCGACTGGGGCGTGCTCGAGTCCGGGCTGGGCTGCGGGATGCCCTCGTCGAGCTGGCCGAACTCGGTCATGAGCGCCTTGTTCCAGGGCGTGACCTCCTCGGCCACCAGCGAGTTGGTGGTGAGGATCAGCCCGGCGACCGAGGCGCCGTTCTGCAGGGCGGAGCGTACGACCCGCAGCGGGTCGATGATGCCCATCTCGACCATGTCCCCGAAGCGGCCCTCCAGGGCGTCGAAGCCCTCGTCGACGCCCATGGTCGTGACCTGCTTGACCACGTCGTCGCCGTCGTAGCCGGCGTTGGAGGCGATGAGGTGCACGGGCTCGGTGAGCGCGTGCCGGACGATCTCGACGCCGATCCGGTAGTCCCCGGTCACGTCCAGCTCGTCGAGCGCGGGCTCGGCGTGCAGCAGCGCCGAGCCGCCACCGGCGACGATGCCCTCGGCCACCGCGGCCCGGGTCGCCTGCAGCGAGTCGTCCACCCGGTGCCGGATCTCGCGGGCCTCGGCGTTGGTCGGCGCCCCGACCGAGATGATCGCGGCCTTCCCGGAGAGCCGGGCGATGCGGTCGGAGAAGAAGTCCTCGTCGGTGCCGATCGTCGCGCGGGCCAGCTCGGCCCGCAGCTGCGACAGCCGGTACTCCAGCTTCTGCTTGTCGCCGTGCCCGCCGATGATCGTGGTGCCCTCGCTGGTGACCTGCACCTGCACGGCGCGCCCCAGGTGCTCGACGTCGATCTGCTCGAGCGAGAACGAGGAGCTCTTGGAGTGCACCTGCCCGCCGCAGAGCGCGGCCATGTCCTCCAGCAGGTGGATGCGCTTCTCGCCGAAGCCCGGCGCCTTGATCGCGACGGCCTGGAAGTGCCCGTTGACGTGGTTGTGGACCAGCATCTGCAGGGCGGTGCCCTCGACGGTCTCCGCGACGATGACGAGCGGGCGCCGGTCGTTGCGCATGATCCGGTCCAGCACCGGCATGATCTGCTGGACGTCCTTGATCTTGTGCGCGGTGAAGAGGATGTAGGGGTCGTCGACGATCGCCTCGAGCGTGCCGGGGTTGGTCACCATGTAGGGCGAGACGTACCCGTTGTCGAACTCGAAGTCCTCGACGAAGTCCACCGAGACCCCCGGGAGCGGGGTGTCGTCGACGGTGACGACGCCGTCGTCGCCGACGGTGTGCAGCGCCTTCGCGACGACGCGGCCGATCGTGTAGTCGTCGTTGGCCGAGATGGAGGCGACGCGGGCGTAGTCCTCCTCGGTGCTGACCGGGTGCGACACCGTCTGCAGGCGTTCGACGAGCGCGTTGACCGCGATGTCGATCCCCCGCTTGACCAGCACCGGGTTGCCGCCGCGTTCGATGGCGCTCATGCCCTCGCGGACGATGGCCTGGGCGATGACGGTCGCGGTGGTGGTGCCGTCGCCGACCGTGTCGTTGGTCTTGACCGCCGCTTCCTTGACCAGCTGGGCGCCCATGTTCTCGAAGGGGTCGCGCAGGTGGATCTCGCGAGCGATCGTGACGCCGTCGTTCGTGACCTCGGGCGAGCCCGTGATCTTCTCCAGGATGACGTTGCGGCCCTTGGGGCCGAGCGTGCTCTTGACGGCTTCGGCCAGCTGGTCGACGCCGGCCTGCAGCAGATGACGGCCCTCGGCGCCGAAGCGGAGTTCCTTGGCCATGGTGGGTCCTCCCGGAGAAAGAGTCGGTCCAGGTGCGCGGGTGCGGATCAACGTGCGCAGCCGTGGCGCCGTGCGGGCGCGCTGCGCGGGTGGAGCGCACCGCCCGGGCCGTCGCCGGCCGTGGTGGGCCGGGGACGGGTCGTCGTCCCGGGCGGTGCGTTCCGGGTGAGGAGCGGGTCCTTACACCGGCTTCAGGTCGAAGTCGATGTACTCGGCGGCGTCCTCGGGATTGGCGAACATGATCGTCTTGTCGTCGAGGTGCACCATCCGCCCGTAGTGGGTGGACATGTTCTCCTCGAACTGGGCGGCGTCGAACCAGCCGTCCTCCTGGCCGGCCTCCTCGTCCATCGCCTCGTAGTCGAGTTCGAACTTGCCGGTGCCGTCGACGCGGATCATCGAGGGCAGGTGCTGCACGGTCACGTTGTCCTGACGGTCCAGGACGGTCGCGATGACCGCGCCGATCTGGTTGTTCATCAGCGTGAATCCGCACATGTTCGACGCGGTGCTGTCCTGCTTGAAGGGAGAGTCCGTGCTGGTCACTGCTTCAGCTCCTCGGGGACGTCGAGACCGAGATCGCTGCAGATCCCGGCGAACCGGTTCTTGGCGCGGTCGAGGGAGTCCTCGAACGTCGGCGGCTTGGAGTCCGACTGGGACCACATCGGCTGCATCGTCCGGGCGGCCTCCAGCGCCTGCGGCACGTAGGTCCGCAGCCAGCCACCCATGAGCTCCCGGTTGTGGTCGGCGAACTCGCGGTCCTGGGTGAGCGGCGCGAAGCAGGCGACCGACCAGCGCAGGTCGCGCTGGGCGTAGTCGAACTCGCCGGCACCCATGACCGTCGGGGTCACGTAGTCACCGTTGGTGGCGGCGGACTGCATGACCAGGTTCGACCGGAACAGCTCACCGACCAGCGGCTCGAAGACGCAGTTGGCCGCGAAGACGGCCTCACCCCAGTCGTCCTGGACCGCGGTGAGGGCCTCGGTGAGCTTGCGGGCGCCCTGCCACTCCGGCGCGTTGTCCCACGCGTCGAGGTGGGCGGCGCCGTCGAACCCGTCGATCTCCTCCGACAGCGTCAGGTTGTAGAGCGCGAGGTCCTGGGCGAAGCGGATCTTGCGGGTGGAGTTCGCCGCGAGCGCCGTGTTGTGCATGTTGGTCGGCGCGGACCGCTCGTTGGACGCGAAGACGTAGAGGCCGAGGATGTGCTCGATGTGCATCCAGGCGCCGACGTTGCGCTCGACGAAGCGCACCCAGTTGGGGTTCCAGAGCTCGAACGCCTTCGCGTTGCGGGCGTTCTCGATGTTCTGGGTGAGCTGACGGACGACGTTCGCGTTGTACCGGAAGAGGCTCTGCTCCCACTCCTCGTTCGGGTCGCGGAACTCGTGCCAGCCGTGGGCCGGCCAGTTCTTCACGTGCATGCCGCCGCTGCCGATGCCGCGCTGCGGCTCCGGCTCGTCGACGCCCCAGGCCTTGAGCTTGGTCCAGTGCAGCGGGTAGCCGCCCTCGCCGTTGGCGAAGCCGTAGATCCAGCCCTGCGCGAGGTAGTGCCGCGGGTCCGGCTGGACCTCGACGGTGGTGTCCTCGTACAGCGTCTGCTTGCGCTTGGCGGGCGCGTAGTAGTTGTAGCGGCGCGCGCTCGAGCTCGAGTCGGGGAACTCCCGCGCCCCGGCCTCCGCGTCGGTGAAGACGGGCTTGGGAACGCTGCGCTGCGAACCGGACGACGTGTCCTGCGTGGTGGGGGACTGAGTCATTGCTGTCCGTCCTCGCCTTCTTGCTCACCGGTCGTGGTGAACTTGTCGTAGAAGATGTTGGTCTCACTCACACCCAGCTGGGTCAGCGTCGCGATCGCCGCGTCGACCATCGGCGGGGGACCGCAGACGTAGGCATCCGCTCCCTTCAGATCGGATTCGTTCCGCCTGACCACCTCCGTGATCAGGCCGGTCTCGCCGGCCCAGTCCCCGCCGTCGCCGTCGGACAGGGCGGGGACGTACCGGAAACCGTTGAGCTGGGGCGCCAGTTCGGCGATCTCCTTCTCGAAGCAGAGATCGGCCGCGGTGCGCGCGCCGTAGTAGAAGGTGGCCCGTCGTTCGACGCCGCCCTCGGCCATCGCCCGCAGCAGGCCCATTACCGGCGCCATGCCGGCGCCACCGCCGACGAAGACGATCGGCGAGCTGCGGTTCTGGCGGAGGGTGAAGGTGCCGAAGGGCGCCTCGACGTCGAGCCGGTCACCGGGAGCGGCCTTCTCGTCGAGCCAGGTCCCGAACAGCCCACCCGGGTAGACCTTGATGACGAACTCGTACAGGCCGTCCCGGTTGGGGGTGTTGGCCATGGAGAACGAACGGCTCTCCTCGGTCCCGGGGCAGACGAGGTCCATGTACTGCCCGGGAAAGAACTTGATCTCCGACGGCTCGACCAGCTTGACGGTCAGGTGCCGCATGTCGTGGGTGACGGCCTCGACCGACACGACCTCGACCACGCCCTTGGTGAGGGGCAGGCCGGACCGGATGATCTCCTCGTCGTAGTTGGTCAGCTCGATGACCAGGTCCTCGTAGGCATGCGCCCGGCACAGGAGGGTGTGGCCCTCCTCCTTCTCGTAGTCCGGGAGCGCGAAGGTCGAGTAGCTGTCGTACTCGATGTCCTCGCCCTCGAGCACGAAGGACTTGCAGGCCGAGCACTGGCCCTCCTTGCAGCCGTGCATGAGCTGGACGCCCTGCTCGGCCGCGGCGCGGAGGATGTTCTGGTCCTCGTCGACCTCGATCTCGATGCCGACGGGCTCGAACCGCACGACGTGTTTGTCGCCCACGAGCGCAGACCACCTCTCTTGGCGTGACGAATGGCGTGAGAAAAAAGACCAATCGGACAGATGTGGGCAGGCGTCGCCCCGGGCCCCGCCCGGCGGACGGGAGTCCCGGGGTGACCCGGCCGGGGAAGACGACCCCCCGGCCGGGCCGCGGGAAGAGGGCCCCGTCATGGCGTGACGGGAACCCCCTCCCCTCGCCTGACCCGCGCTCAGGCGTCGGTGGGCGCGGGCCGGCCTGCCGGCCCCTGGCGGTTGTAGTCGGCCACGAACGCCTCGCGCTCGGCGTCGCTCATCTCGTTGAGGATGACGTTGGGGCTGGCCAGGTGCGGCATGCGCCGCATGTGGTCCAGCGTCCACATCTTCTTCGGGTCGAGATCGAGGTGCGGCTGAGCGGTCAGCGTCTTGCCGTCGTCACGGACGAAGCCCATGTCCTGGACGACGTCGGCCCAGTTCCAGCCGTGGTAGAGCGTCTCCCACTCGCGGTGACCCACGAGCTTGCCCATGTTCGGGGTCTCGCGACCCTGGTACACGGGCCGGAAGGCCTCGGCGTCGGTCCAGCGGCAGACCTCGTGGCAGTACGTGCGCCACTGGCCGTCCACCTTGTCGACGACCATGTCCTCGCGCACCAGACACGGGACCATGCAGGTCCAGCAGCGGTGCGGGTACACGTAGTCGACGTCCTCGGCCACGATGGCGTGGTGACCGTTGGGCTTGGCGAGGCGGTTGTAGTTCTCCCACCACTTGCCGTACCGGTCGTACCAGCCCGGGTACTTGTACTCGAACCACTCGAAGTCGGTGTCGGTCATGCCGTCGATCCGCCAGTAGTTGGCGCACCAGCCGGTGGCGAAGAACTGCGCGACCTCGTGCACGTAGCCCTTGTTCCAGATCTGGTTCCAGGACTCCTCGACCAGGTCGTGCGGGATCACCAGGCCGTACTTCTCGAGCGGCAGCAGGTAGCTGCGGTAGTAGTCGTCGTAGATCCAGCGGCGCCACATCTCCGCGTAGGACTCGCGGTCCTTGCGGCGGTCCTTCGTGCCGTACTCGATGAAGGTACCGATGGCGGCGTCGACGACGCGGTGGTTGTTCCACCAGGCGTAGCGCAGGTCGCGCTCGAGCAGCTGGCGGTTGTCCTCGTCCGACAGCGCCATCAGGAGCGTGGCGTAGCCGTTGGAGATGTGCCGCGACTCGTCGGACTGCACCGAGTGGAACACCGTCGGCAGCAGGTAGTCGCCGTTGGCGGCCGCCTCCGCCGGCATCGCCACGAACAGGGTGTTCGTGAACGCGGTCTCCGCGACGATGGTCAGGTAGATCGACGCGGCGGTGATGGCGTCACCGGTGATGAACCCCTCCGCGAACTGGCGGCCGATGGTGCCGCAGTAGTCCGACTGGAAGCTCCGCAGCGAGTTGTTGAAGCCCGCCGGGTCGATGTAGTTGTTCATGTACAGGCGCTTGAGGTTCTGCTGGATCGTGCTGTGCCGAACCTCGTCGATCATCTGGATCGCCTGGCCGTTGTGCAGCTCCGGGTTCGGAACCACGTGGAACAGCATCGGCATCGAGCGCGCCGCCGAGATCTCCGGCAACGGGATGATCGACAGGAAGAGCTTCTGCCACTCCAGCCAGCGCTCCTGCACCTGCCGGAACATGTTGCCGCGGATGGCACCGTCCTGGGCGCCGTAGACGCGGTGGTCCTTCTCCTCCTCCATCGGGAAGTACGAGCGCAGGACCTGCTTGAGCGGGTCCTTCTTCGCCGCCTTCTTGAAGGTGTAGTCGGTTCCGTACTTCATGTACGGCTCGTGGTACTGCGGCTCCCAGGAAAGCTCCTGGATCTTCTGGTGAGCCTTCGCCAAACTCTGCCGACTCACGTCGTCTCCTCACGGTGGTGGGTTGTGGTCGGATCAGCGGGCGAGCGCGGGTAGCCCGATGTCGTGGTCGAACGCGGAGGTCGGACGGCCCGGCGACGTGGGTGGATGCCGCGGCGCCGGTGCCGTCTGTCTTCCGTGCTGCGAATCACACATGGTCCGGCAGGCATTCGAGGTCTCAATATGAGACTCTTCCGCCCCGCCACCTGTGGTGATCTTGCTCTCACGGCGCGTACCGTCGCCGTGACCACGGGATCCGGGCAGGTCACCGCTGTTGCACGCGGGTCCCCGGTGGTCGTGTCCCGAGCTCGACACAGGCGAGGAGGCCGTGTGTGAGACCCCTGCCCGACGGCGCGCAGGGCGCCACCCGGGCGGGCCGGCCGACGCCGCGCCCGCGACACGGACATGACTCCCCCGTCACCGGCTCGGCGCCCACACCCGCCACCAGGACCAGCACCAGCACCAGCGCCGCGGCCGAACGCATCGCGGCGGCCCGCGACGCGTTCCTGCACCACGAGCAGATGCGTGAGGACTCGGTCCGCCCGCCGATCCTGGCGTCCTGGATCCGGTCGCGGGACAGCGACGTCGCGCCCGACTCCATCGACCTGCCCGAGATCGGCCGCGAGACCGACAGCCCGCTGGTGCGGGCGGCCACGCCGATCGTCTCCGAGCTGTGCGACCAGTTCGCCACCGAGCCGGTCAGCCTCATCCTCTGCGACGGCGACGGTGTCGTCCTCGACCGCCGGACCGGTGACTCCGCGCTGCGTCAGCACCTGGACCGGGTGTGGCTCGTCCCCGGTTTCTCCTACGCCGAGCAGCACGTCGGCACCAACGGCATCGGCACCGCGCTGGAGGGCAGGCGCCCGACCGAGGTGTTCGGGCACGAGCACTTCGTCGAGCACCTGGAGGACCTGGCCTGTGCCGGCGCCCCGATCCGGCACCCGGTGACCGGCAAGATCCTCGGCGTCGTCGACCTGACCTGCTGGCGGAGCGAGGCCAACGCGCTGATGGTCGCCACCGCCGCGACGACGGCCCGCCGCATCGAGGAGGCGCTGCTCGCCGCGTCCGGGCGGCACGAGCTGACGCTGCTGCACGACTACCTGACCGCGGTCCAGCGCGGGGGCGACTCCGCGGTGCTCGCCGTCGGCGACGACCTCGTGATGATGAACGACCGCGCCCGCGAGCTCATCGCACCCGGTGACCAGGTCCCGCTGCTCGCCGGGGCGACCGACGCGCTGCGGGCCGGACGCAACCGCCAGCTCGTCGTCGACCTGCCGAGCGGGGCAACCGCGCGCGTGCAGTGCCGGCCGAGCTGGAACGAGGCGGGCTCGGCGGGCGGCATCCTGCAGGTGAGCCTGACCCACCGCGACACCGTCGGCCGCGGCTCCGCGACCCCGACGATCACCACCGCGCTGCCGACCGCCGTCGGCTCGGGGGCGCTGTGGACCAAGTGCGCCCAGGCGGTGGACCGGCACTTCCGCACCAACGAGTGGCTGGTGCTGCAGGGCGAGCACGGCTCCGGCCGGACCACGCTGGCCCGCGCCACTCACCACCTCCACTCCCCCGCCGGGCACGTGCGTGTGCTCGACGCCGGCGACGTGGGCCCGCGATGGCTCTCCGAGGTGTCCGACGAGCTCGAGGGCGGCAGTGGGACGCTGGTGCTGCGCGAGGTCGACCGGCTCCCCCCGGCCGCCGCGGCGGCGCTCGCCGACGTGCTCGAGCCGCACCGCGAGTCGACCGACCCGGAGCGGGCCTGGGTCGTCGCGACCCGCGGCAGCTCCCGGACGACCGACTCACCCGAGCTCGCGTCGCTGCTGGACTGCTTCCCGCGCACCATCGAGGTCCCGCCGCTGCGCCACCACGTGGAGGACGTCGCCGAGCTGGTGCCGTACCTGCTCGCCCGGCTGACGCGCGGCGCCGACCTGACCTGTGCGCCGGAGGCCCTGCGGGTGCTCATGCGGCACCGGTGGCCGGGCAACGTCGAGCAGCTCTACCAGGTGCTGCGCAAGGTCGTGAGCCGTCGCCGGACCGGGGTGATCCGGCTGGAGGACCTGCCGCCGGAGACGCGGGTGCTGGCCCGGCGGGTGCTGACCCCGCTGGAGTCGATCGAGTGCGACGCCATCGTCGACGCCCTGCTCGACGCCGACGGCAACAAGGCCGAGGCCGCGCGCCGGCTCGGGATGAGCCGGGCCACGATCTACCGCAAGATCCGCGGCTACGGCATCGCGACGCCGGAGGGGGCGGGGATGTCCCGGTAGCCTGCGCGGCGTGGGTCGCCGCAGCCGGATCGTCCGCGCGTTCTCCTTCCCGGAGGGCACGCCGCCCCCGCTGCTGGTGATGATCCTGCTGAGCAGCTCGATGGCCGGGGTGTTCGTCGTGGCGATGCTGCTGCCGGACACGGCGTCGACGTGGCTGCGGGTGGTGCTGTCCGCACTCGCGGTGCTGGGCCTGATGCTGCTGACCGCGGCGCTGCTGCGCCGGGCGGCGGCGCAGGGCGGACGTCGGCGGACGGGCTGAGGTCCGCCCGGGGCTGCGTCGGCGCCACCCGGGCGCGTACCGCCGGCCCCGGGTCGTTGATCTACGGTCCGTGCCCATGACGGGATCGGACATCGCCGCCTCGTGGCCGGACTCGGCGTTCCCTGCCGACCCCTACCCGGGTGCCCGGCCGCCGTGCTCGTTCCTGCACGTCGGCGGCCGCACCCGTCCGCTGGCGGCCGCCCCGTCGGCCACCTCCGGCTGGCGCGCTGCGGACCGCTGCCTCGACGACGTGCTCGCCGACCTCGGCGCACCGCCGCTGGCCGCGCGCGTCCCGCTGCTGGCCTACGGCTCGAACGCCTGCCCGTCGAAGGTCTCCTGGATGCGCGGGGAGCGCGGGCTGACCGGTCCGGTCGTCGTGCTGCGGGTCCGGACCGAGGGCCTGGCCGCGGTGTGGTCGGCCGGGCGCCGGGTGGTCGACGACCAGCGCCCCGCGACGCTCGCGGCCGTGCCCGGTGTGACCGAGGAGCACGCGGTCTGGCTGGCGGCTCCGGACCAGTTCGCGGCACTCGACACCGTCGAGGGCCGCGACACCGAACCGCCGCGTTACCGCCTGGCCCGGGTCGCGACCGGACGGGTCACGCTCGTCGACGCCGCCGGGGAGCTCGACCGGCCGTGGGCCTACCTCGCCCCGGAGGTCCCCACCGGCGACCCACGGACGGACCGGCGCCCGCTGCACGTCGACGGGGCACCGGTCCGCTGCGCCGACCTCGACCAGGCCGGAGCCGTCGCGCTCACCGGTACCCCCGGCCCGGACGGTCTGGACGCACGGACCGTCGACGGTGTGCCGGTGCCGGAGCAGTGGCCGTCGCGGGTGTTCGTCTACGGCACCCTCATGCCCGGCCGGCGGGCCTTCGGGATGCTGCGTGAGCACGCCTCGGGGGTGCTGCCGCAGCCGGTGCTGCTGCCGACGGGCGGGGTCGCCGACACCGGTCTCGGGTATCCCGCGCTGACCCTCGACACCGGCGACGGGGTACCCGGCTGGGTCGTCGAGCTGGCCGACCCGGAGACCGCGCTCGCCGCGCTCGACGCCTACGAGGGCCCCGAGTACGCGCGGTCCCGGGTGGTCCTCGGCGACGGCACCGTGTGCTGGGCCTGGGTGTGGACGGCCGCGCGGGACGGGCACGTGCCGCTGCCCCGCGGCTGGCCGGCCCCCTGAGACGCCGACCGGGCCCGCCCCCGACGGGGACGGGCCCGGTGCGGACCGGTGGTGCGGCTCAGGAGCCGGTCTTCGCGGCCTGCCGCGCGCGGTGCTCGGCGAGCCCCGGGACGTCCCGGCCGGCGATCGACACACCCTTCGTCTCGATGACGAAGTAGAGCGCGATCATGCCGACCACGCAGGCGCCCATCATGTAGTAGGCCGGGAACAGGACGTCGCCCGTGCCTTCGATGGCCGCCTCGTTGATCAGCGGCGCGGTGCCGCCGAACGCCGCCGTCGCCACGTTGTAGGAGATCGCCATGCCGGCGAACCGGACGTGGGTCGGGAACATCGCCGGGAACGTCGCGGAGATCGTCCCGAGCTGCAGCAGGTAGATCAGGCCGAGCACGGTGAACCCGAGGATCGCCAGCGGCAGGCTCTGCGCCATCAGCATGTACATCGGGATCGCCAGCACGAAGATGCCGACCAGTGAGATCCACCAGCACGGTTTGCGGCCGATGCGGTCCGACAGCGCACCGGCGAACGGGATCAGCAGCATCATCACGACCTGGCCGATCACGGCGACGGTGTCGGCACTCGCCGAGTCCATCGACAGCGTCGTCTGCAGGTAGGTCGGCATGTAGGTCAGCAGGGTGTAGTTGATGACGTTCAGCGCGATGACCAGTCCGAACAGCGCCAGGATCGGCTGCCAGTAGCGTACGAGGAGGTCCTTGAGCGCTCCGGTCGCGGCGGACTCGGACTCGCCGGCGGCCTCCAGGTCCCGGAACACCGGGGTGTCCTCGAGCTTGGTCCGGATGTAGAGACCGATCATGGCCAGCGGCAGGGCGATCATGAACGGGATGCGCCAGCCGTAGTCGAGCATGGCCTGCTCGCCGATCGCGGTCTCCAGGCCGAAGACGACCAGCACCGCGAGCGTGAAGCCGGCCAGGGTGCCGAACTCCAGGAAGCTGCCCCAGAAGCCGCGCTTGCGGTCCGGCGCGTACTCCGCCATGAACGTGGCGGCGCCGCCGTACTCACCGCCGGTGGAGAAGCCCTGGATGATCCGCAGCAGGAACAGGAGTGCCGGGGCGGCCCAGCCGATCGTCTCGTACGACGGGATGACGCCGATCAGGAACGTCGCGACACCCATCAGGATGATCGTCATCGACAGGACCTTCTGCCTGCCGATGCGGTCACCGAGCGGGCCCCACACGAAGCCGCCGAGCGGCCGCAGGACGAACGAGATCGCGAACCCGAGCAGCGTGCCGAGATAGCCCAGCTCACCCGGGAAGAACGCCTGCGTCAGCTCGACCGTCAGATAGGCGTAGATGCCGTAGTCGAACCATTCCGTCGCATTCCCGATCGCCGACGCTGCGACCGCCCTCCGTAGTACGGAGGGCTCCACGTCGTTCTCGCCACTCTGTTGACCAGCACCTGCCGGAACCGATGACATTCGAGGACCCCCACTCGCGCAATGCGTAAACCGCTACCGGAAGCGCATTTCGTTACACGATCGACATATCCAGCACCATTGCGGTGTGCGGAGCCTACAGAGCCGAAAGAGGGGCTGCCACCCACGCGCGGTGATCGATACCGGTGCGCGACACCCACCCCGTGTAGCGTCGCCGGGGTGCTGGCGATCGACGGCCTCGCCAAGCGGTTCGGCTCCGCGACCGCCCTCGACGGGGTGAGCTTCACGGTCGGCGCGGGCGAGGTGTTCGGCTTCGTCGGCGGCAACGGGGCGGGCAAGACGACGACGATGCGGATCGTGCTCGGCGTCCTCGACGCCGATGCCGGCGCGGTCACCTGGAAGGGCGGCCCGCTCGGTCCCGCGCAACGGCGCCGGATCGGCTACCTGCCCGAGGAACGCGGTCTGTACCCACGGATGCGGGTCGCCGAGCAGCTCGTCTACCTGGCCCGGCTGCACGGGCTGTCCCGGTCGGCCGCGCTCGCCGCCACCGAGACCTGGACCGACCGGGTCGGGCTCGCCGACCGCCGCGGCGACGAGGTGCAGAAGCTGTCGCTGGGGAACCAGCAGCGGGTGCAGCTGTGCGCCGCGCTGGTGCACGACCCCGACCTGCTGGTCCTCGACGAACCGTTCTCCGGGCTGGACCCGGCGGCCGTCGACACCCTGGGGGCGGTGCTGCGCGAACGCGCCGCGGCCGGGGTGCCCGTGGTGTTCTCCTCCCACCAGTTGGAGCTGGTGGAGCGGCTGTGCGACCGGGTCGGGATCATCTCGGCGGGCCGGATGGCCGCGGTCGGGACGGTCGACGGACTGCGGGCCGGGGCCGCCGACCGCTACGACGTGACGGGCCCGCCGCCCGGCTGGGCCGACACCGTCGCCGGGGTGCGGGTCGTCGGCACCGAGGGCGACCGCACCCGCGTCGAGCTGGCGCCGGGCACCGACGACCAGGCGCTGCTCGCCGCGGCACTGGCCGCCGGACCGGTGCACGCGTTCGGTCCGTACCGGCCGCCGCTGACCGAGCTGTACCGCGACGCCGTGCGCGACCGCGCCGTCCCGGCGACCGACGGTGCCCGATGAGGACGGTGCTGCTCGTCGCGCGGCGGGAGATCACCACCCAGCTGCGGTCGCGGACGTTCGTCGTCGGGATCCTGCTGATGCTGCTGGTGTTCGGCGGCTACGGCGCGGTGATCGTGTTCGCCGGGTCGCAGAGCTCGTCGTCGTCGCTGGTGCTCGACGGGCCGGCCCGCGAGCTGCGCGGCGAGCTGCAGGGCACCGCGGACCGGCTGGGCACCGCGCTGCGGCTGACCGAGGCCGGGAACCGGGCCACCGCCGAGTCGATGGTCCGCACCGGCGAGGCCGACGCGATGCTCACCGGGGCGCCGGGGACCTACCAGCTCGTGGGCCTCGACGACGTCGCCCCGGGGCTGCGGTCGCTGGTCGCCGACGTCGTCGAGCAGCAGGCCGTGCGCGAGTCGCTGCTCGCCGCCGGCGCCGACCCGGAGCGGGTGAGCACGCTGTCCGGGGTGGGCGTGCGCACCCTCGAACCGGTCGACACCGAGCTGGGCCAGCGGGTGGGGACCGCGTTCGTCGTGACGTTCCTGCTGTTCTTCTCGGTCACCGCCTACGGCGCGGCGGTCGCGCAGGGGGTGGTCGAGGAGAAGTCCGGACGCGTGGTGGAGCTGCTGCTCGCGACGATCCCGGCCCGGCAGCTGCTCGCCGGGAAGGTGCTCGGCCTCGGTCTGGTCGGGCTGCTGCAGCTGCTGATCCTCGGCGCGGTGGGCGCGGCCGTCGCGGTGGGCACGGGCGCGCTGGCCGTCCCGGCGCTGCTGCTGCCGACGCTGGTGTCGGCGCTGGCCTGGTACCTGGTCGGGTTCTTCCTGTTCGCGACGCTCTACGCGGCGGCGGGGGCGCTCGTGTCCCGCCAGGAGGAGCTCCAGTCGGTGACCGCGCCGATCGCCGTCGTGCTGCTCGTGCCGTTCCTGCTCGCCGTCGCCGTGCTGCCCGTGGACCCGCGCAACCCCGTCACCACGGTGCTGTCGTTCGTGCCCTACCTGTCGCAGACGCTCATGCCGGCCCGCACCGCGCTGGGGGTCACCGCGTGGTGGGAGCCGGTCGTCGCGTTCGTGGTGGCGCTGCTCGCGCTGGCCGGGATGGTGGTGCTGTCGGCCCGCGTCTACCGCAATTCGGTGCTGCGCACCGGGGCGCGGGTCCGCTGGCGGGACGCCCTCAGGACCGGGCGGCCTTGACCTGGTCGTAGCGGGCGAGCGCGTCCTCCCGCTCGGCCTTGTGGTCGACCATCGGCTCCGGGTACCCGTCCGGGATGCCGCCCTTCAGCTTCCACGGCTGGTGCACGGCCTTCCCCTCGACGTCGGCGAGCTCGGGCACCCAGCGGCGCACGTAGTCGCCGTCGGGGTCGAACCTCTCGCCCTGGGTGATCGGGTTGAAGACCCGGAAGTACGGCGACGCGTCCGTCCCCGACCCGGCCGTCCACTGCCAGCCGTGCTGGTTCGAGGCCAGGTCGCCGTCGACGAGCAGTGCCATGAAGTGCCGGGCGCCACGCCACCACGGGATGTGCAGGTCCTTGACCAGGAACGACGCGACGATCATCCGCACCCGGTTGTGCATCCAGGCCTCGCCGCGCAGCTGGCGCATCCCGGCGTCGACGATCGGGAAGCCCGTCCGGCCCTCGCACCAGCGCTCGAAGTCGGCGTCGGCGGCCTTCCCGGTGCGCAGCGGCAGGTGGTCGAAGGCCGTGTCGTAGTTCCCCCGCGCGGAGTCCGGGCGCCGGTACAGCACGTCGGCGTAGAAGTCCCGCCAGGCGATCTCGGTGCGGTAGGTCTTCACCGAGTCACCCTTCCGCTTCGCCAGGTCCGCGAGCAGCGTGCGCGGGTGGACGCAGCCGTACTTCAGGTACGGCGACATGCCCGAGGTGCCGCGCTCGGCCGGCAGGTCGCGGGCGGACCCGTAGTCCTCGACGCCCTCGTCGAGGAAGTCCTTCCAGCGGGCCAGTGCCGCGGACTCCCCCGCCTCGGGCAGCTCGGCCTCGACCGGCTCGTCGTCGGGGACCTTCACCGCGCGGGGCCCGCCGTCCTTGTCCGACGGATCCATCCAGGTGCACGTCGACGCGTCGGTGTCGGCCGGGGCGCGCCAGCCGTGGTCGGCCCAGGCGCGGCTGAACGGGGTGAACACCTTGAACGGCCCGCCGGTGCCCTTCTCCACCCGGCCGGGGGCGACGGCGTAGGGCGAGCCGGTGCGGACGAGTTCGACGTCGTCCTCGGCGAGCGCCTTCTCGACCTGCTCGTCGCGCTCGCGGCCGTAGGGGCCGTAGTCCGCCGCGACGTGCACGGTCTGCGCGCCGACGGCCTTCGCGATCCGCGGGACGACGTCGGCCGGGTCGCCCTTCACGACGAGCAGCTTCCCGCCGAGTGCCTCGTCGAGCTCGCGCAGACACCCGAAGAGGAAGTTCGCGCGGGCCGCACCGGAGGGGGTCAGCAGGGCCGGGTCCAGCACGAACAGCGCGAGCGCGCGGTCGGCGGCGTCGGCCGCGGCGAGGAACGTGGGCTGGTCGGCGACCCGGAGGTCGCGCCGGAACCAGACGACGGCAGTGCTGGGCGCCATGCCGGTCGACGCTAGCGGCGCCACCGCCGCGCCGCCCGCCGAGCCGTCGCACCCCTCCGGTGTGCCCCCAGGGGAACTCTCGTGGCTTAGAGCGCTACGAGGGTTCCCCTGGGAGCGCCGGGGCGGCGGCTCCCCGGAACGAGCGAGCGGGCCGGTCGTGGGACCGGCCCGCTCGGGGGGTGAGGCGGTGGGGCTACGCGGTCAGCGCTGCCCGACGGGCACGTACAGCCGCTCCGCGGAACCGGTGTAGAGCTGGCGCGGGCGCCCGATCTTGTTCTGCGGGTCGTTCATCATCTCGCGCCAGTGCGCGATCCAGCCCGGGAGCCGGCCGAGTGCGAAGAGCACGGTGAACATCTTCACCGGGAAGCCCATCGCCCGGTAGATGACACCGGTGTAGAAGTCGACGTTCGGGTAGAGCTTGCGCTCGACGAAGTAGTCGTCGGCCAGCGCCTTCTCCTCGAGCGTCATGGCGATGTCGAGCAGCGGGTCGTTGACGCCGAGCTTCTTGAGGATCGTCTCGGCCTGCTCCTTGACGATCTTCGCGCGAGGGTCGTAGTTCTTGTAGACCCGGTGCCCGAAGCCCATCAGCTTCGCGCCCTGCTCCTTGTTCTTGACCCGGTTCACGAAGTCGTCGACGTTGCCGCCCTCGACGTCCTTGATGCGGGTCAGCATCTCCAGGACCGCCTGGTTGGCGCCGCCGTGCAGCGGGCCGAACAGCGCGTTGATGCCGGCGGAGATGGAGGCGAACAGGTTCGCCTGGCTGGAGCCGACCAGCCGCACCGTCGAGGTGGAGCAGTTCTGCTCGTGGTCGGCGTGCAGGATCAGCAGGGTGTCGAGAGCGCGGACCATGTCCGGGTCCAGCTCGTAGGGCTCGGCGGGGAACCCGAAGGTCATCCGCAGGAAGTTCTCGACGAGGCCGAGGGAGTTGTCCGGGTACAGGAACGGCTGCCCGACGGACTTCTTGTACGCGTAGGCGGCGATCGTGAAGACCTTCGCCATGAGCCGTACGGTGGAGAGCTCGACGGCCTCCTCGTCGTGCGGGTCCAGCGAGTCCTGGTAGAAGGTCGACAGCGCGCTGACCGCCGACGACAGCACCGGCATCGGGTGCGCGTCCCGCGGGAAGCCCTCGAAGAAGCGCTTCAGGTCCTCGTGCAGCAGGGTGTGCCGGCTGATCCGGTTGGTGAAGGCGTCGAGCTGCTGCTGGCTCGGCAGCTCGCCGTAGATCAGCAGGTAGCTGACCTCGAGGAACGTGGAGTTCCCGGCCAGCTGGTCGATCGGGTAGCCGCGGTAGCGGAGGATGCCGGCGTCACCGTCGATGTAGGTGATCGCGGACGAGCAGGCAGCGGTGCTGGTGAAGCCCGGGTCGAAGGTGACCAGGCCGGTCTTGCCGAGCAGCTTGCTGACGTCGACGGCCTGCGACCCCTCCGTCGGGGTGTGCACCGCGGTCTCGAACTCGCCGCCCGAGTACCGGAGTACGGCGGTGTCGGACTTGGCGGCGGTCTCGTCGGACATGTGGAGGTTCCCTCTCACAGCGGGGATCAATCGGGTCTCGGGCACACGCTAGCCCGCCGGGGCGATTCCGCAGAACGCGGCGACGATTCTCACCCTCCGTCGCGGGGTGCCCGATATCGGAGGAACTCCGGGAAGCGCCACACGCACAGCAGCACGCCGACGATCACGGCGAGGCCGCCGAGCGCCGCGGTGGGGCCGGGCCCGACGAGCGAGGCCACCGACCCGTGCCACATGTCGGCGAGCCGGGGCCCGCCCGCGACGACGACGATGAACACGCCCTGCATCCGGCCGCGCATCTCGTCGGTGGCGACGGTCTGCAGCATCGACGACCGGTAGACCGAGCTGACCAGGTCCCCGGCACCGGCGACGGCGAGCGCGAGCACCGCGAGGAACAGCGACCCGGTGAGCCCGAACACGAGCACCCCGCCGCCCCACACGCACACCGCGACGACGACCGCGACGCCCTGGCGCTGCACCTTCTGCAGCCAGCCCGACAGCACCCCGCCCGCGACCATCCCGATCGGGATCGCGGCGTACAGCAGGCCCTGCTGGACACCACCGTCGACCGTCCCGCCGAAGGTGTCCACCGCCATCTGCGGGAACAGGACCCGGGGCATGCCCAGACCCATCGCGATCACGTCGACCAGGAACGAGACGAGCAGGATGCGCTGCGTCCCGACGTAGCGGAAGCCGTCGACGACCGAGCGCAGCCCCACCTTCGGGCGGGCGCCGTCCACCCGTTGCGCGGAGCTGGGCAGCGCGGGCAGCCGCCAGGTCGCCCACAGCGTCGCCAGCAGGAAGATCGCGTCGATCAGGTAGAGCGTCGAGAGCCCGATGAACGGGATCAGCACCCCGGCCAGCAGCGGCCCGAGCACCGCGCCGACCTGCACGACGGTCATGTTCAGCGCGTTCGCCGCGGGCAGCTGCTCGGCGGGCAGCAGCCGCGGGATGACCGCGCTGCGGGTGGGCTGGTTCATCGCGAGCATCGCCGACTGGAACGCGAACAGCACCAGCACGACCCACACGTTCCCGGCGCCGCTGGCCGACACCACCCACAGCGCCAGCGAGCTCAGCGCGATCCCGGAGCCGGTGAACAGCAGCATGACCCGGCGGTCGACGGCGTCGGCGATCGCGCCGCCCCACAGCCCGAACACCACCAGCGGGACCAGGCCGAACAGCCCCGTGAGTCCGACGTAGGCCGAGGAGCCGGTCAGCTGGAAGATCTGGATCGGCACGGCGACGACAGACAGCTGCGCGCCGATCACCGTCACGATCCCGGCCACCCACAGCCGCCGGTAGGCGGGTGTGCGCAGCGGGGTGGTGTCGGCGAAGGTCGACCGCAGCAGCCCGGTGATCCGCGACGCGCGGGTGCGGACGGTCGGGCCCTGGTCCGCGGCGGCGGGGACCGGGCGGGTCGGGGTGTCCCGTTCCGCACCGGGCACGGGCTGCGTCGGCCCCTCGCCGGGATCGTTGCGCGTGCTCACGACGTCAAGGTGTACACGGACGCCCCGACGACGCGCCTCCGGGATCTCCCTAGGGGGCGAGCCGCCGCACGGACCAGGAGTCGTCGCGGCCGACCTCGAACCGCAGCCGGTCGTGCATCCGGTCGGCGCGGCCCTGCCAGAACTCGACCTGCCACGGCACGATCCGCCAGCCGCCCCAGTGCGGGGGCCGCGGGATCTCCTCCACGCCGTCGAAGCGGCGGGTGACCCCGGCGAGCGCCTGGTCGAGGACGGTGCGCCCCGCGACGATCGTCGACTGCGCCGACGCCCAGGCACCCAGCTGCGACCCGCGCGGGCGCAGCGCCCAGTAGGCGTCGGACTGGGCGTCCGAGCAGCGCTCCACCCGGCCGGAGAGCTGGACCTGCCGCTGGAGGTCGTACCAGGGGAAGGTCACCGAGGCGACGCGCGTGCGGTTCAGGTCGTGGCTCTTGGCCGAGGTGTAGTTGGTGTAGAAGACGATCCCGCCGGCGTCGAGGCCCTTGCACAGGACGGTGCGCGACGACGGCAGCCCGTCCGGGTCCGACGTCGCCAGCACCATCGCGTTCGGCTCGGTCAGCCCGGCCTCACGGGCCTGCTCCAGCCACGCGGTGAGCTGTTCGTGCCAGGTCGGAGCCAGGTCGTCGACGTCGAGCGGGCGGCTCGAGTAGTCCGTCCGCATCCTCTCGAGGGCGGGCGCGTCGGTCATCGGTTCCCCTTCCGGACAGGTGCGTGCGTCTCGCACGGTAAGCGCGCCGGAGCCGCGTGTGCACCCGCCGATCGGAGTGGTCGCGACCGGCGTTCACGGACGGGAATCCGGTTCGTGATCGACACCACCGGCCGGTCGCGTTGCTCCGCTGACCCGTTCGGAGCAGGGTGACGGCGACGATCCGAGCCGAAGGAGACCCGGTGACCGAGACGACCGCGTACGAGGTGCCCCCGCCGCCGCCCGGCTTCACGTCCGGGCTGGAGGGCCACGTCGCGTTCCGGACCGAGATCGCCGAGCCCGACAAGGACGGCGGGTCGCTGCGCTATCGCGGCGTCGACCTGGAGGACCTCGCCGGCACCGTGACCTTCGGCGACGTCTGGGCCCTGCTGGTCGACGGCCGGTTCGGCCAGAGCCTGCCGCCCGCCGAGCCGTTCCCGATCCCGGTGCACACCGGTGACGTCCGGGTCGACGTGCAGGCGGCGCTGGCCATGCTCGCCCCGTACTGGGGCTACCGCCCGCTGCTCGACATCGACGACACCGAGGCCCGCGACAACCTGGCCCGCGCCTCGGTGATGGCGCTGTCCTACGTCGCCCAGTCCGCCCGTGGCATCGGTGTGCCCGCGGTGCCGCAGTCGCGCATCGACGAGTGCTCCACCATCACCGAGCGCTTCATGACCCGCTGGCGTGGCGAGCCCGACCCGCGCCACGTCGCCGCCGTCGACGCCTACTGGGTGTCCGCCGCCGAGCACGGCATGAACGCCTCGACCTTCACCGCCCGGGTGATCGCCTCCACCGGCGCCGACGCCGCCGCGTCGCTGTCCGGCGCGATCGGCGCCATGTCCGGCCCGCTGCACGGTGGCGCCCCGGCCCGGGTGCTCCCGATGATCGACGAGGTGGAGCGCACCGGTGACGCAGGGGCGCTGGTGACGGGCCTGCTGGACCGCAAGGAGAAGCTCATGGGCTTCGGGCACCGGGTCTACCGGGCCGAGGACCCGCGGGCCCGCGTGCTGCGCCGCACCTGTCAGGAGCTGAACGCCCCGCGCTACGAGGTGGCCGCCGAGCTGGAGCGCACGGCGCTGGCGATCCTGCGCGAGCGGCGCCCGGACCGTCCGATCGAGACCAACGTCGAGTTCTGGGCGGCGGTGATCCTCGACTTCGCCGAGGTCCCGCCGCACATGATGCCCGCGATGTTCACCTCGGCCCGGACCGCGGGCTGGTCGGCGCACGTGATGGAGCAGAAGCGCGAGGGCAAGCTCGTGCGTCCGAGCGCGCAGTACATCGGCCCGGGCCCGCGCCGTCCGCAGGAGGTCGAGGGCTGGGACTCGGTCGTCGCCCGCTGACCGGGACCCGCGGCCCGTGCGACGTACGGGGCCCGCTCAGGAGAGGGGGCCGGTGATCCGGGCGACGGCCTCCCCGCCGTCGCGGCGGAGCCACCCGTCCTGGTGCACCAGCCCGTACACGCCGTAGCTCAGGGCCGTACCGGGTACGACGACCGCAGCGTGGGCCGCTGCCCGAGCACCGCGAGGTGCAGGCCCGCCAGCAGCAGCACCGCGAACGGCGGAGTCACCAGGGCCCCCAGCAGTGCGACCAGCAGGCCGCTGCCCAGGGACCCCGCGAACGCCTCCACCAGGTCGGGGGTCGGGGGCGGCGTGGGCTCGACGAGCGTCAGCAGGCCCTCGGCCCCGAGCACGACCACCATCAGCACGAGGGCCGGCACCAGCGTGAGGACGGGGCCGCGGCGCACATGGCGCCACGCCCCACCCACGATCTCTCCGGCGTCGAGCGGTCGTAGCGGCACGATGCCGGGCTGCGGCGGCCCAGGCTCCCCCGGGCCGGGGTGGTCCTCCGTCACGGTCGCCCCCTCTGCTCGCCCGGTTCGTGTCCTACCGGACATCGGGGACGCCCGGGCGGGATCTCCGGCGATCGTGAGCCGATGGTGATCAGCCGGTGGGCAGCGGCGCGGGGACCCGCCGGCGCCGGATCGCCAGCGACAGCCCGGCCGCGACGACGCAGAGGACGGCGCCGCCGTACCAGGCCGCGTCGTAGCTGCCCAGCGCGTCGCGGACCAGCCCCGCGACGAGTGCGGCGAACGCCGCCCCGATCTGGTGCGAGGCGAAGATCCAGCCGAACACCACCGCCGAGCGGGCGCCGAACGCCTCGCGGGCCAGCGCCATCGTCGGTGGGACGGTCGCGACCCAGTCCAGGCCGTAGAACACGACGAACGCGAGCATGCTCGCGTTCAGATCGGTCCCGAACAGCGGCGGGAGCAGGAACAGGGACAGCCCGCGCAGCGCGTAGTAGGCGCCCAGCAGGAGCCGCGGGTCGACGCGGTCGGTCAGCCAGCCGGAGAAGATCGTCCCGAGCAGGTCGAAGATGCCGACCAGGGCGAGCAGGGAGGCCGCCGTCGTCGCGGGCATGCCGTGGTCGTGCGCGGCCGGGACGAAGTGGGACTGGACCAGCCCGGCCGTCGTCGCGCCGCAGATGAAGAACCCGCCGACGAGCAGCCAGAACGTGCCGGTGCGCGAGGCGTCGGCCAGGGCCCGCAGCGCCAGCCGCGCGGCACCCGCGCGCTGCGGCGGGACGACGTCGGCCTCGGTGCCGCCGTAGGGCAGGACCCCGGCGTCGGCGGGGCGGTCCTTCAGGAACAGCAGCACGACCGGCACCACGGCCAGGGCCGCGCCCGCGGTGATCAGCGCCGCGGGCCGCCACCCGCCCGACTCGACGACGGCCGCGACGAGCGGCAGGAACACCAGCTGCCCGGTGGCGGTGGCGGCGGTGAGGACGCCGGAGACGAGGCCGCGACGGGCGACGAACCAGCGGTTCACCACGGTCGCGACCAGCGCCATCGCCATCGACCCGGTACCCAGCCCGACGACGACGCCCCACAGCAGCACCAGCTGCCAGACCGCCGTCATGAACACGGTCGTGCCCGCGCCGACCGCCACCATGACCAGCGCGGTCGCGACCACGCGGCGCACGCCGAAGCGCTCCATCAGCGCCGCCGCGAACGGCGCGGTCACCCCGAACAGGGCGAGGTTCACCGCGAGCGCGAAGGAGATGGACCCGATGCCCCAGCCGAACTCGGCGTGCAGCGGCTCCACCAGCACGCCCGGCGTGGAGCGGAACCCGGCCGCGCCGAGCAGGGCGAGGAACGTCGCCCCGGCCGCCCACCAGGCCGGGTGCACCCGGCGCCGCTGCGTGTCCGCCGTCGCGGGCGCTGTCGTCATGGCTCCATCGTGCGGTGGCGCTGCGATGCGCAACAGTGGCCGCTCGGACGACATGTGCAAGAATTCGGCCATGCACCGGGTCGGAGTGCTCACCGTCGACGGGGTGATCGCCTTCGAGCTGGGCATCCCCGAGCGGATCCTCGGCACCACGACCACGGCGGACGGCACCCCCCTCTACGACGTGCGGGTCGCCACCGTCGACGGCGGCCCGGTCCGCACCAGTGCCGGGTACCGGGTGCTGCCCGAACACGGGATCGAGGCGCTGGAGCGCGCGGACACCCTGGTCGTGCCGGCCGTGCGCGGCCCGAACACCGGCGACCCGGGCCCGGCCGTCCTCGGCCTGGTGCGCCGGGCCGTGGACCGCGGCGCGCGGGTGGTCGCGATCTGCACCGGCGCGTTCACCCTCGCCGCCGCCGGGGTGCTCGACGGCCGCCGCGCCACCACCCAC
This sequence comes from Pseudonocardia sp. 2-7, assembly GCF_056341085.1. Taxonomy (NCBI): domain Bacteria; kingdom Bacillati; phylum Actinomycetota; class Actinomycetes; order Pseudonocardiales; family Pseudonocardiaceae; genus Pseudonocardia; species Pseudonocardia sp. 2-7. The sequence goes on along the minus strand of NZ_CP094507.1, from coordinate 606,127 downwards.
TGGGCGCACGTGGACGACTTCCGCGCGCTGTACCCGCACGTCGAGCTCGACCCCGACGTGCTGTTCGTCGACGACGGCGACGTCCTCACCTCGGCGGGCGTCGCCGCGGGCATCGACCTCTGCCTGCACCTGGTGCGCCGCGACCACGGCGCCGGGACCGCCGCGGCGACGGCCCGGCGCAACGTCGTCGCGCCGTGGCGGGAGGGCGGGCAGGCGCAGTTCGTGGAGTCCCACGTCCCCGACCCCGGCGGCGGCCCCGACACCCGCGCCGTGCGCGAGTGGGCGTTGCAGCACCTCGACCGGCCGCTCGCCGTCGAGGAGCTGGCGGAACGGGCGTCCATGAGCGTGCGGACCTTCACCCGCCGCTTCCGCGCCGAGACCGGCACCAGCCCGGGGCGCTGGCTGTCCGCGCGCCGCCTCGACCTCGTGCGACGCCTGCTGGAGACCACCGACCTCCCCGTCGAGCAGGTCGCGGCCCGCTCCGGCTTCGGCACCACCGCCGCGCTGCGCCAGCGGCTGCACGCCGACATCGGGATGGCCCCGCTCGCCTACCGGCGCTCGCACCGCGCCCCTGCCGTCACCCGGTGACGCCGGCGGGTGGCGCGCAGCACTCGTCGCACGGCACGCCGGTCCGGCTGCGACACTGGTGGGGTGACCTCCCCTGCCGATCTGAAGATCCCCGGCGATCTCCTTCCGCAGGACGGCCGCTTCGGATGCGGTCCGTCCAAGGTGCGCCCCGAACAGCTGTCCGCCCTCGCCGCGACCGGTGACTCCCTGATGGGCACCTCGCACCGGCAGAAGCCGGTGAAGGAGCTCGTCGGACGGGTGCGGTCCGGGCTGGCCGAGCTGTTCTCACTGCCCGACGGCTACGAGGTCGTCCTCGGCAACGGCGGCTCCACCGCCTTCTGGGACGCGGCCGCGTTCGGCCTGGTCCGTGAGCGCTCGCTGCACCTGACCTACGGCGAGTTCTCCCAGAAGTTCGCCGACACCACCACCGGCGCGCCGTTCCTGGCCGACCCGGTGATCGTCAAGGCCGACCCGGGCAGCGCGCCGGAGCCGGTGAGCGACCCGTCGGTCGACGTCATCGCGTGGGCGCACAACGAGACCTCGACCGGCGTCGCGGTGCCCGTCAACCGGCCCGCGGGCACCACCGACGACCAGCTCGTGCTGATCGACGCCACCTCGGGCGCCGGCGGGCTGCCGGTCGACATCACCCAGTCCGACGTCTACTACTTCGCCCCGCAGAAGGGCTTCGCCTCCGACGGCGGCCTGTTCCTCGCGATCATGAGCCCGAAGGCCCTGGAGCGGGTCGCCGAGCTGGCCGCGTCGGACCGCTGGATCCCGCCGTTCCTGTCGCTGGCCACCGCCGTCGACAACTCCGGTAAGGACCAGACCTACAACACGCCGTCGCTGGCGACCCTGTTCCTGCTCGAGGACCAGGTCCGCTGGATGAACGCGCTGGGCGGGCTCGACGGTTGCGTCGCACGCACCCGCGACTCCTCCGACCGGCTCTACACCTGGGCCGACAAGAGCAGCTTCGCGTCGCCGTTCGTCACCGACCCGGCGCACCGCAGCCTGGTGGTCGGCACGATCGACTTCGACGACGCCGTCGACGCCGCCGCGGTGGCGAAGGCGCTGCGCGCGAACGGGATCGTGGACACCGAGCCGTACCGGAAGCTGGGCCGCAACCAGCTGCGGATCGGGATGTTCCCGGCCGTGGAGCCGTCGGACGTCTCGGCCCTGACCGCGTGCATCGACTGGGTCGTGGAGCGGCTGGGTTCCTGACCCCACCTCTTCCCGGGTGGACGAGGACCGTCCGCCGAGGTGGGTCGACCGGCTACGGTCGGCCCACCCGGCGGCGGCCCTCGTCGTGGCGGTGGTGTCCGCCGGCACCCCGACCGTCGTCACCGGGGCGCCGCTCCCCGGCCGCCCGCGGCCGCTCTCCTGCTCGTCGCCGTCGCGCGCTCGGAGTCCGCGCGCTCCCGGCCTGCGGGCGATGTCGTCCCGCGACGCCGCCGACGCCGTGCCGGTGTCGCGAACCCGGCCTCGGGCGGATCCGGCCGGGGTCGGGGCGGGCGGGGATCGCCCACGCCGGCGGCGAACGACCGCGCCGCCCGGGGCGACGCGCGGCGGACAGCGGGCGCCGGCGTGCGCGTCGGCCGGTGATCCACATGGCGCGCGCAGTTCCGTCGTGTGCGCGCGTCCGGACGCGCGCGGGCCGCGGATCACCGCGCGGACCGCGGATCGCCGCGCGGACCGTGGATCGCCGCGCGAACCGTGGATCACCGCGCGGGCGGGGGATCGCCGGGCGGGTCCGGTCACCGCGGCAGGAGCGCGCCGGCAGGTGCCTCGCGTCCACCTGCCACGACGGCCCCGCTGCCGTCCCCGTCCTGATGCCGCGCCGGGGGGATACGTCCCGGCCGTCCTGTTACGGATCGGGGCGGCTCCGGCACCGCACACGCCGGGTTGCGTCGCGGCGCGGCGTCGTTGCGTGATCGATAGCAACTCGTTGTAGTCACACGCGTATCAATCGCCCCAATTACCTCGTGAGCCACGAACTGTGCGACGCTGCGCACGGTGAGTGAGAACGGCTCGGCGGTCCCCCGGGCGAGTAGGTGTTGTCGACCAGGCAGAACTCGCCCGGCGCGCCTCACCCGGCACGGACCCCTCGCCATCTACCGTCACCCGGACGGGGACGACAGCAGGAGGTCAGGTCGATGCGCGCGTTGCGGGTCGTGGGGGTGACCGGGGACGGCTCGGTCGTCCTCGAGGACCCGGGGCGTCGCGAGCGCTACACGGTGCCGGCCGACGAGCAGCTGCGGGCCGCGGCACGGGGTGACGTGACCCGGCTCGGCCAGATCGCGATCGAGTTGGAGAGCCAGTTGCGCCCACGGGAGATCCAGGCCCGAATCCGGGGTGGCGCGTCGGTCGACGAGGTCGCAGCCGCGGCCGGCGTCCCGACCCAGAAGATCGAACGCTTCGCCTATCCCGTCCTGCTCGAACGGTCGCGGACCGCCGAGCTGGCCCAGGGCGCCCACCCGCAGCGCGCCGACGGACCCGACTCGCGCACGCTCGGTGAGACCGTCGCGCACACCTTCGGCCTGCGCGGACAGGACTACGGCGGAGCCGGCTGGGACTCCTGGAAGGGCGAGGACGGCAAGTGGGTCGTCGTCCTGACGTGGCAGACCGGCCGCTCGGACAACGCCGCGCACTGGGCGTTCCAGCCCGGCGCGCACGGCGGCACCGTCGTTGCGCTGGACGAGCACGCCTCCGACCTCGTGGAGGGTCTGCCCGCACGCCCGCTGCGTCCGCTCGGCGCGGTGGTCGACATGGCCCGCGACGAGGACCACACCCCCCAGGCCCCGACGACCGCCGCTCCGGCGCGCGCCGTCGCGGCCGCCGGTGGGCAGCAGCCCGAGGCCTGGGCCGGGCGCGGGATCGCGCCCGAGCAGCGCCGGGCGAGCCCCCCGCCGCCCCGGACCCGCGTCGAGACGCCCGGTCGCACCGCGGGCGCCCGCCCGGACGACACCCGGGCCCCGGCCGCCGCGGCGCCCGTGGTCCCCCGGCGCGCCGAGCAGGTCGAGGACGCCGGGTCCTCCGCTGCGGCCGGCACCTCGCAGGTCGACTCCGCGACCACCGACGGCACGGTTGCCTCGACCGCGGACGCTCCCGGCGCCGACACGACCGCGGCGGCCGGCACGGGTGCAGGCACGACCGGCGCGGCCCCGAACGGCTCCGCCTCGACCGGTACCTCGCCGGACGACGTCTCCTCGGACGGCGTCTCCTCGAACGTCCCGGCCCCGGCCGCCGCGGCACCGGTCGGCGCGGGCCCGACCGGCCGGGAGTCGACGGCCTCGGACACCACCGACGCGGACCCGGGCGCCCCGGTGCCGGCAGGCACCGGCTCCGCCGCCCCCCACGGGACCGGCACGGACGCGGCCGCCACGGACGCGGTGGCCCCGGACGCAGGCGACACGACCGCGTCCGGTGCGGAGACGTCCGCCACGGACTCCGGGTCCGCGGGCGACGCGGCGGGCCCGGCCGCGTCGTCGGCGACGACCTCGCCGGAAGCGGCCACGGCCACCCCCGCGTCGGACGCCGCACCGACCACGACGAACCCGGGCTCGGCCACGGCGGCCCCGGCGCAGGACACCGGGACCGCCGCGTCGACCACCGTGGCACCGACCACCCCGGCGTCCGCGGGCACCGCCGCGGGCTCCACGAGCACCTCGGCCGAGAACGGCGAGGCCTCCCCGGCCGCGTCGGGCGACGCCCCCGACGAGGGCACCGACGCACCCACCGGGACCGCCGCGGCCGCCACCGGGGCACCGGGCACGTCGTCGTCGAACGGCTCGGACCCGGAGACGGACCCCTCTCCGGCACAGGACACCGAGAGCGCGGCCCCGCGCCGCCCGTCCACCGCCGGGTCGCGGCGGACGAAGAAGGGCAAGCCGGTCATGCCGTCGTGGGACGAGGTCCTGCTCGGCGTCCGCGGCCAGCGCTGACACGTTCCCGCACGGGTTCCGTGCTCCCGCACCGGATCCGGTCCCGTGTGGGAGCACGGATCCGGTGTGGGACCGCGCCGCTCGCGGTCAGCCCCCGCCGGTGACGGCGTGGAAGGCGACGGCGGCGGCCGTCGCGACGTTGAGCGAGTCCACGCCGCTCGCCATCGGGATCCGGACCCGGCGGTCGGCGGCGGCCAGTGCCTCGTCGGTGAGGCCGGGACCCTCCGCACCCAGCAGCAGCGCGACCTTCCGGCCGCCCAGGCCCGCCGTGGCGAGGGGCTCGGCGTCGGCGGACGGGGTGAGGGCGGCGACGGTGAACCCCGCCTCCCGCAGCCGGTCCAACGAGGCGGGCCACGCGCCGTCGAGGGTCGTGAACGGGACCCGCAGCACGTGCCCCATCGAGACGCGGACGCTGCGCCGGTACAGCGGGTCCGAGCAGCCGGGGCCGAGCAGGATCGCGTCGACGCCGAGGGCGGCGGCGTTGCGGAACAACGACCCCAGGTTCTCGTGGTCCCCCACCCCCTCGCAGACGGCCAGCGTGCGGGCGCGGGCCAGGACGTCGTCGAGGGACGGCGCGGGAGCCCGGTCGGCGACGGCGAGCACCCCCCGGTTCAGGTGGAACCCGACCGCTCGGGCCATGGTGTCGGCGTCGGTCGCGTAGGCCGGGACGTCGACGCCGGCGAGATCGTCGGAGAGCTCGTCGAGGCGACGCGGGACCCCCAGCAGGGAGCGCACCGGATACGGCGAGTCGAGCAGCCGACGCACGACGACGACACCCTCCGCGATCACCAGCCCGCGCCCACCGGGCCGATCCGGGCGCCGATCGGCGGTCGTGAGGTCGCGGTAGTCGTCGATTCGGGGGTCGTCGGAGTGCTCGACCGTGGTGAGTATGGCCACGACGCCCGATCGTCCCACGTCACGGACCGTTCGCCGCGCCTGGTCGCCCGGTCAGCCGGTACCGCCCGGTCCGGCGATATGACACGGTGTAGTGCCGCCTCCTTCGGCACGGTCCTCCGCCGTGTGAGTGAGAAGGCGCTCCCCGTTCGATGGAGGTCGGTTCGCGCATGGGTCAGGTGGTCGACCGGACGACGTTCAGCCGGCGCGACCGCCAGCGGTACCGGATCAAGGTGCAGCGCTGTCTGGACACTCTCGGTGACCTGCTCAGCAGCTACCCGTTCTCCGACACGGAGCCGATGACCGGCGTCGAGATCGAGTTCAACCTGGTGGATACGGAGCTGGCGCCGTCGCTCAACGGGGGCGACGTGCTGGACACGATCAACTCGGGCGAGTGGCAGACCGAGCTCGGCCGCTGGAACCTCGAGCTGAACCTGCCGCCCCGGCCGCTGCCCGGCGACCAGTGGCGCCAGCTGGAGCACGAGCTGCTCGACCTGCTCGCGGGCGCCGGGGCGAAGGCCGGCGACCTGCGCACCCAGCTCGTCATGATCGGGATCCTGCCGACGCTGGACCCGGCACACATGACCGCCGAGGCGATCTCCCCCGAGGACCGCTACGAGGCGCTCAACGACCAGATGCTCAACGCCCGGGGCGAGCCGATCCGGATCGACATCGCCGGCTGCTCGCCGGAGGAGCGGGTCAACGCCGACTTCGACACGATCATTCCCGAGGCGGCCTGCACCTCGATGCAGCTGCACCTGCAGGTGTCCCCCGCCAACTTCGGGCGCTACTGGAACGCCGCGCAGTGCCTGGCCGGTGTCCAGCTGGGGCTCGGGTCGAACTCGCCGTTCCTGCTCGGGTCACAGCTGTGGTCGGAGACCCGGATCCCGCTGTTCGAGCAGTCCTGCGACGTCCGGACCCCCGAGTTCCACAACCAGGGGGTACGGCCGCGGGTGTGGTTCGGTGAACGCTGGATCGACTCGGTGCTGGACCTGTTCTCCGAGAACGCCCGCTACTTCCCGGCGCTGATGCCGCTGACGTCCGATGTGGACCCGGCGACGCAGATGCGCGACAAGGGCTTCCCGGACCTGCCCGAGCTGACCCTGCACAACGGCACGATCTGGCGCTGGAACCGGCCGATCTACGACAGTACGGGCGACACCCCGCACGTCCGGCTCGAGAACCGGGTGCTCCCCGCGGGGCCGACGACCGTCGACATGGTCGCCAACGCGCTGTTCTTCTACGGCCTGCTGCGCACCCTGGTCGAGGCCGACCAGCAGCTGTGGCGGTCGGTGTCGTTCGAGGCGGCGCGGGAGAACTTCCAGACGGCGGCCAAGCACGGCATGCACGCTCCCCTGTACTGGCCCGGCACCGGCTGGGTGCTCCCCGACGAGCTCGCCCTGCGCAAGCTGCTCCCCCTGGCCCACGAGGGTCTCGCCCGCTGGGGCGTCTCCGGCGCGGTCTGCGACCGGTACCTGACGGTGCTGGAGCGGCGCTGCGTCACGCGTCAGACCGGGTCGTCGTGGCAGATCGACACCGTCGCCGCGCTGGAGGCGCGGGGCGCGGACCGGATGACCGCGCTGCGCGGCATGCTCGAGCGCTACCTGGCGCACTCGACCGCGAACCAGCCCGTCCACACCTGGGAGATCCCCGGCTGACCGGCTTCGCCATCGCGAAGCATTCTCCGCGACCGGGCCCGCTCACCGCCCGCACGTTCCTACCGTCCCCCTCCGCACACCCGCCCCGGGTGCGCGTACGGGACGGAGGGACATGTCCATCCAGCACCACCCCGACCGGCGTCGATGACCCGGGCGACGACGATGTCCCCGTTCCGGCTGTTCGGCCGCACCGCCCGCGACGGGCGCCCCCTCGACGACGGCCCCGACCCGTGGCTCGACGACCCGGCCCCCGCCCCGGCTCCGCGGCCCGCCGCGCCCCGGGCCCGGGAGGCCGCCCCGGCTCCGCCGACCCGTGGGACACCCGACGCTCCGGTGGCCGAGGGCCCCGCGACCGCGGCGGCGCGACCGGCGGTCTGGACGCCGCGGCGGCCGCCACAGGAACCGGTCGCGGAGCCGGAGCCGGTCACCGATCCCTTCGGCTTCCCGCCGGTGCCGCCGGCCGGGCCGCCCCCTGCCGTCGCCCCGGTCCCCGCCACCGCCACCGCCCCCATCTCCGACGAGGTCGCCGCGGCCTGGGCGGCGTGGGCGCCCGCCGCGACGCCGCGGGCCGACGGCTCGCAGGTCGGCGCGGATCCCGGTGTGCCGCCCTCCGCGTCCGACACCGCGGCCGTTGCGTCCGGTCCGGCACCCGCTGACCCGGACTCGTCCGGCTCGGCGGCGCCGTCCGGACGGGCGACGCCCGCTGTGCACTCCGGCCCGGCGTCCTCGGGATCGGCGCCCGCCACGCAGGCGCTGTCCGGCCCGGCACCGTCCGGCCCGGCACCGTCCGGCCCGACGCCGTCCGATCACGGTCCGGTGTCCCGCTCGGCCGGAGCGCCGGTCGGGACCCCGTCGCCGCCCGTCGACCCCGCCGAGGCGTCCGCGCTGGCCGGGGCCTTCGCCGCGGACCTGCTGTCCTGGGACGAGGACGACGTCGTCCGCCGCGGCCGCGTCCTCTCCGCCTACCTGCCCACGACCGCGGCCGACGGGCTGCTCGGCTGGACCGGGACCGGACGCCAGCGGGCCGACCTCGTGCTGCCGGGCCGCGTCCGCACCGACGGCGACCGCGCCGTCGTCGACGTCCGGGTGCGGGTCGTGCCCTACCGCCGCGTCGACGCCCGCGGGACGGCCGCGCCGGAACCCGAACCCGACGACCCGATCGGGGCGCCCGCCGGTGCCCCGGCCCCGGCCGCGCGCGGCTGGCGCGGGCTGGCCGCGCGATGGGTCCGGCTGGAGGTGGGCGTGGTCCTCACCGGCGACGGGCTCGTCGTCGACGCGGGACCCGAGGCCGAGCCGGCCCGGCGACCGTCGCCGGTCGACCTCGCCCGGGGCGGTGCGCGGTGAGCGGGCGGATACCGGTCGTCGGGGGGCTGGCCGGCGGGGTCGGGACGACGACCGTCGCCCGGGCCCTGCACGGCCGTGACCTGGGACGGGTGTGCGGGCCGGATCTGCTGCCCGACGTCGTCGTCACCCGGGACACCGTGGCCGGGCTGGCCGCCGCGGCCCTCCTCGCCCCGGCGCCCGGGCCGGGCGCACCGGTCCTCGTCCTGCACCCCGGCACCGCCGACCCCGACGGCATCGACGCCGACGCCGCGGGTCCCGGCTGGGCGGCCGTCGTCGCGCTGCCCGCGGTGCCGGGCTGGGCCCGCTCGGCCGACCCGTGGTCGGACGCGGCCGGGGTGCTCACCCGGCCCGGGCCCTCGGCCGCGGTCCGCCGCTACGCCGACGCGATCGGCCGGATCGTCACCGCGCTGACGACGTCCGGCCGGCTCGACCGGCCGCTCACCCCGGCCGGCGTCGGTGGGCTGCGACCCCTGCGCGGGGTGCTGGCGGTCCCGACCGGGCCGGTCCGGTGAGCCGTGCGAGCGCTGCTGATCGTGCCGGTCGTCGTCGCACTCCTGCTGGGGGCGGCGGGGCAGGTCCTGGCCGCACCGGCCGCGGAACCGGTCACCTCGGGCGTCGACGCGGCTCGCGTGCCGGAGGCGGCGCGGCCGTACCTCGACCTGGTCACGGACCTGACCTCGCAGGGCTGCCCGGAGCTGCCACCGGCCTGGGTGGTCGCCCAGGTGCAGGCGGAGTCGGGATGGGATCCGGAGCTGCGCACCGGCACCGCCGCCGGGCTGCTTCAGGTCTCGGAACGGACCTGGGTCGCGGCCGGGGGCGCACCGTGGCCGGACGCGGCGCTGACCGAGCCGGAGGGGCACCTGCGCGTCGTCGTGCCGTGGCTCTGCTCGACGCTGCGCGCCGCCGCCGGGTACCTGGCGACGACCCCGAAGGACGTGCCGGTGCTCGACGCGATGCTGGTCTGCCACATCGCGGGCTGCAGCCGGGTCACCGGCTCGGCGTCGGGGGTCCCGACGGGCGGGGAGGCGGACTGCTCGCAGGCCTGCGCGTCGGCGATCCGGCGCTACCTCGACGCGGTGCACGGCTTCGTCGCGGACTACTCCGGCACGACGGCCGTCGACGACCGCGAGTCGTCCCCGCCGCCGCCGCAGAAGGCCGCCCCGGCGAAGGCACCGGCGGCGAAGGACGCCGCGTCGGCACCGGCACCCGCCTGGACCGGCGGCGCGACGGGCTGCCACGAACCCGATCCGGTGCGCTCCGACGGCTGCCTGACCGGCGCGACGAAGCACGGTCTCGACGCGGTCCGGGCGGTCTTCGGCCCGACCATCGAGACGGTCGGCTGCTGGGACGAGCACCTGCAGAACCCGCGGTCGGACCATCCGAAGGGCAGGGCCTGCGACGTGTTCACCGGGGAGGCCGGGGCGTTCGCGAAGGGCGCCGACCTCGACGAGGGCTGGGCGATCGCGCACTGGCTGGAACGCAACGCGGCCCCGCTGAAGGTCGAGTACCTGATCTGGCAGGGCCGCTACTGGGACCCCTCGGTGCGCGCCGACGGCTCCGGCTGGGGCCGTCGCTACACCGGCGGCGGGGTCTACGACACCTCCGACGCGACCGGCGGCCACTACGACCATGTCCACATCAGCTTCGCGGAGTGATCCCGTGCGACGTTCCCTGCCGCTGCTCGTGCTCGCCGCGGTCCTCGCGGTGCCCCTGGCCCTGCTGGTGCCGGCGCTGCTGCCCGGACCGCCGTCGCAGGCCGTGCTGACCTCGGCCGACCGGGACGCCCTCGGTGATCCCGGTCCCGTCCGCGGAGCGGAGCCACCCGTGCCGGCGACGCGGCCGTCGTCGCCCGGGGCGGTGGCACGCGCCTACCTCGTCGCCGCGCACGGCACCCGGGCCGGCGCGGCCGCGGGCACCACCCTCGACGGCACCCCGTACGCACTGCCCGGCAGCCCGGCCGCGGCCGGAGCGCCCGTCCTCGACCCGCCGCCGCCCGGCACGGGACGGACCGCCGAGGTCGAGGACCTCGACGAGGGCGCCACCGACTGGGCCCGCGGGCGCACCGCGCTCGTCGCAACCGTCCGCACGACGACGGCCGGCCCCGGCGCGGCCCCCGAGGTCCGGCGCTGGCGTACCCGCGTGGTCATGGCGCTCGATGCGGCGGGCCACTGGCTGGTCACCGCCGACACCCCCATCACCACCGACACCCCCGACGTGGACGACTGACGTGACCGAACCTTGGAGTGGGCGATGACCGCCGACGAGCTCGAGCAGCTGCTCAAGTCCCTGCTGGCCAAGGGGGTCACGGTCGTCCTGCTGGCGCTGGGCCCTGCCGGGGAGCTGGTGGGGGTGGAACCCGGGGGGTCCGCGACACCGTCGGTGAGCTCCGGGCAGGACGCCGCCGGTGCGCCGCGTCCGGACCTGGAGCTGGGGGCCAACGGCGAGGTGTGCGTCGGGTCGGGCGGGTCCTCCGGGGCCGGGTCGGGCTCCGGAGGGTCCGGGTCGGGCTCCGGCTCCGGGTCGGGTTCCGACAGCTCGGGCGGCGGGGATCGCGAGCGCGGGTCCGGTGCCGACGGGTCCACCGCCGGGTCCGGGTCCGCCGGGGCCGGCGGCGACCCGTCCGGCGAGCCGGAGGACGGCGGGGCCGGCGGCGCCGACAGCTCCGACGGGTCGGACGACTCCGACGACCGGCGCCGAGCCGGCGGGTCGGACGACTCCGGGAGCGGCAGCGGATCGGACGACAGCGGCTCCGGGGACAGCGGCTCCGGAGGCTCCGGTTCGGACGACAACGGCCCCGGCGACAGCGACGCGGGCAGCGGCTCGGGCAGCGGCAGCTCGGGCAGCGGCGACTCGGGCAGCGGCGACTCGGACAGCGGCGACTCGGGCAGCGGCGACTCGGGCAGCGGCGGCACCGCCTCCGGCGCCCCCGACGAGTCCGGTGCCACCGCCTACGGCACCAGCGACGACGCCGCCGCGGGCCTCCTCACCGGTGGCACCGCCGGCCGGACCACCCCCGCCCCCTGCCCCACCGGCTCGGGTGGCGCGACCGATCCCGCGCCCGCCACCGGGAGCACCCCGGAGGCCGGCGGTGCGACCACCGGCGGTGCGACGGCGGCCGAGGGCACCACCGCGGCGGCGAAGCTGGGCTGGGGCCGGCCGGTCCGCGCCGACGAGTTCGACAACGGCACCGACGGCTGGAGCATCTACGACGGCGCCGGGCACGCGGGCAACGGCCGTCGCACCCCGGACGCGGCCGCGGTGGCCGACGGCGTCCTGACGATCACCGGCGACAGCCAGGGCAACACCGCGGGCATGGCGTGGAAGGAGGGCTCCCAGCAGTACGGACGCTGGGAGGGGCGGGTGCGCGCGCCGGTCGGGGACCCGTCGTACAACGCCCTGCTGCTGCTCTGGCCCACCGCGGAGAACTGGCCCGAGGGCGGCGAGCTCGACTTCATGGAGATGATGGACCCCGAGCGGCAGAAGACCAACGCGTTCTTCCACTACGGCGCGGACAACTCCCAGGTCGAGGGCTCGGTCGAGATCGACGCGACGCAGTGGCACAACTGGGCCCTGGAGTGGACGCCGGACCGGATCACCGCCTACGTCGACGGCGAGAAGTGGTTCGAGACCACCGAGCAGAAGGTGCAGCCGCCGGGGCCGATGCACCTCTGCATCCAGCTCGACTGGTTCCCCAAGGGCGGGTCGGGGAAGGAGACGCAGATGCAGGTCGACTGGGTCCGCCAGTACACCCTCGACGGGGGCGCAGCCGGCGGAGCGAACGGCGGAGCGGCGGACGGCAGCAGCGCCACCGGCAGCGGGGGGACCACGGGCTCGACCGGCTGAGCCCGGCCATGATCACCGGTTGTGGAGTACGGAGGTACGCGAAGCGCACCCTGCGCTCCACAACCGTCGATCATGGAGCCCCGACCGGCCCCGCCGCGGGAGGTGGCCCGGACTTCTCAGCTCCCCCACAGCCGTCCCCTCCTAGGCTGCCGCCGACCCGCCGTCGACGAGTGAGGAGGGGGTCGTGCCGGAACAGACGGAGCAGGAGCCCGAGCACGACCCCGAGGCACCGTCGCGACGCCGCTGGCCCGCCGTCGTCGGCGTCGTGGCGGGTCTGGCCGTGCTGGCCGGTGTCGTCACCGTCGCCACCGACCCGTCGCTGCTCACCGGCTCCTCGACCCCGACGCCCGCGCCGTCGGCCCCGGCGACGCCGCCGGGCGGGATGCACGACCAGGAACGCCCGACCGAGGTCGGCGAGCTCGACCCCGCGGCGCGCTCGGACACCGAGGCGGCGGTGCGCAACGGCTGGCGTCTCACCGACCACGACGAGTTCGACGGCGCCGCGCTCGACCGCACGCGCTGGAGCCCGTACACCGGGGAGACCACCGGCGGCAACGGTCGGCACCTCGCGGAGAACATCTCCGTGCGCGACGGCGAGCTCGTCCTGACCAGCCGGGGGCGCACGTCCGCCGGTCTGGCCTGGCGCGGCGGCCAGCAGTACGGCCGCTGGGAGATCCGGGCGAAGACCAACCCCGCCGTCGGCTACGGCGACGTGGCGCTGCTCTGGCCGGACGCCGAGGACTGGCCCGAGGGCGGCGAGCTCAACTTCATGGAGATCCCGAAGCCGCAGCGCGACGAGACGCACACGATCGTCCACTACGGCGAGGACAACAGCCAGGTCGGCAAGACCGTCCGCGGCGGCTTCACGCAGTGGCACACCTACGCCGTCGAGTGGCTGCCCGACCGGGTCGTGTTCTACATCGACGGCGCCGAGGTCTTCCGCACCACCGATCCGGAGCAGATCCCGCCGCGGTCGATGCACCTGGCGATGCAGCAGGACATCGGCCCCTACGGCGACGACTGGATCCCCGCTCCGGACGCGACCACGCCGGACTCGCTCGACTTCCAGGTCGACTGGGTCCGCATCTACGCGCCCTGACCCGCTCGGCGGCGGGTCGGGTGTGACTGGGGAAAGAAGGAGGCCCCGGACCCTGTGGGGTCCGGGGCCTTCTCCTGTCCCGAACTGACGCGCCGCTCCCACCACGAAGCGACGAGATTGAGGTTAGCCTAACCTTCGTCGCGGGCGCAAGGGTAGGTTCTCAGCCGAGCAGCTCCCGCAACGGTCCCACGCCGAAGTACCCCACGAACAGCACCGCCACGACCCACATCAGCGGGTGGACCTGCCGGGCGCGACCGGTGGCCGCGGCGAGCGCGACGTAGCTGATGAAACCGGCGCCGATGCCGTTCGCGATCGAGTAGGTGAACGGCATGACCGTGATCGTCAGGAACACCGGGATCGCGGTGCGCAGGTCGTCGAGCGAGACCGAGGTGATCTGGCGGAACATCAGCGCGCCGACGACCACCAGCGCCGGGGCCGCCGCCTCCACCGGGACGATCGCGTACAGCGGCGTGAAGAACATCGCCAGCAGGAACAGGACACCGGTCAGCACGTTGGCCAGACCGGTCCGTGCGCCCTCGGCGATGCCGGCCGCGGACTCCACGAAGATCGTGTTCGACGACGCCGACCCCACACCACCGGCGACCGCGCCCGCGCCCTCGACGACCAGCGCCTTCCCGACGTCCGGGAGCTTGTCGTCGGAGTCGGTCAGGCCCGCCTGGCGGCCGAGACCGGTGAGCGTGCCCATCGCGTCGAAGAAGTTCGCCAGCACCAGGGTGAAGATCAGCAGGACGACGGTGATGATGTCGAGCCGGGTGAACGCCCCGAGCGAGACCTGCCCGACCAGCGACAGGTCCGGCAGCCCGACGATCCGGTCCGGGATGGCGGGCACGGCCAGCGACCAGCCGCCGGGGTTGGTCGGGCCGCCCGGGCCGACCCGGACGATCGCCTCGACGACGATCGCGATGATCGTGTTCACCACGACGCCGATGAGGATGCCCGCACGGACACCGCGGGCGACGAGCACCCCGACGATGATCAGTCCGACGACGAACACGAACGTCGGCCAGGAGGCGATGGAGCCGCCGGTGCCCAGTCCGACCGGGACCGTGGTGTTGGCCGCGTCGGGCAGCCGGCGCACGAAGCCGGAGTCGACCAGGCCGATCAGCGCGATGAACGCGCCGATGCCGACCGCGATCGCCGTCTTGAGCTCGGTGGGGACGGCGTTGAACACCGCCGTCCGGAAGCCGGTCAGGGCGAGGATCACGATGATGACGCCGTTGATGACGACCAGGCCCATCGCCTCGGGCCAGGTCATCAGCGGCGCGATGGTCACCGCCAGCAGGGTGTTGATCCCCAGGCCGGTGGCGATCGCGAACGGGTAGTTCGCGACGACGCCGAAGATGATGGTCATCACGCCCGCGACCAGGGCTGTCACTGCGGCGACCTGCGCGACCGGGAGGATCCCGCCCAGCGCGTCGGCCTTGGCCGACGGGTCGCCCGGCGTGACGCTGCCGAGGATCAGCGGGTTCAGGACGATGATGTAGGCCATCGCCATGAACGTGACGAGACCCCCGCGGAGCTCGCGGGAGACGGTGGAGCCGCGCTCGGACACGCGGAACAGGCGCTCGATCACGGCGACACCCTAGACGCGGTGCAACGCTGCGGGTTCCGTACGTGCACCGTTTAGGCTACGGCCCCGTGACGGCCCACGACAGCGAGCGCGCGAGCGACCCCCCGCCCCCGCCGCCGTTGCCGGCGCGCTTCTACGAGTCCCCTCCGGTGATCCTCGGCGGGATGCTGCTATGGGCGGTCGGCGCGGGCGTCGCCGCCGCGTTCGTGATGGTCACCGGCTCCGGGTTCGATCCCGCGAGCGGCGCCGGCGCCTGGTTCTGGACCTGCATCGCCGGGGTCGGGGTGGGCCTGTTCGGCGCCGCGGTGTTCTCGGCGCAGCGGGCCGCGGCCCGGCGCGGGGACCGGTCGGCGCAGCGCGGCGTCGAGCCGAGGTAGGTCATAGGCTCAGCGGCATGACCGCGAACGACCGTCCGACCGCCGTCGTCACCGGGGCCTCCTCCGGGATCGGCGCCGCCACCGCCCGAGCGCTCGGCGCCGCCGGCTTCCACGTCGTGCTGGGGGCCCGCCGGGTGGAGCGCTGCGAGGAGATCGCGAAGGAGATCGACGGCACGGCGCTGTCCCTCGACGTCACCGACCGGGAGTCCGTCCGCGCGTTCGCCGACGCCGTGCCCGAGGCGAAGCTGCTGGTCAACAACGCCGGCGGCGCGAAGGGCCTGGAGCCCGTCGCCGACGCCGACGAGGACGACTGGCGCTGGATGTGGGAGACCAACGTCGCCGGCACGCTGCGTCTGACGCAGGCGTTCCTGCCGAAGCTGCGGGCGTCGGGCGACGGGCACATCGTCACCGTGACCTCGATCGCCGCGCTGGACTTCTACGACAACGGCGCCGGCTACACCGGTGCCAAGCACGCCCAGGCGATGCTGCACCGCACCCTGCGCGGGGAGCTGCTCGGCGAGCCGATCCGGATCACCGAGATCTGCCCCGGCATGGTGGAGACCGAGTTCTCCGAGGTGCGGCTGGGCGACGCCGAGAAGGCGGCGAAGGTCTACGAGGGCCTGACCCCGCTGACCGCCGACGACGTCGCCGACACGATCGTCTTCGCCGCGACCCGGCCGTCGCACGTCAACCTGGACCAGATCGTGCTCAAGCCGCGTGACCAGGCGTCGGGTACGCGGCGGCACCGGCGCTAGAGCGTCTCCTCCGACCGGCGGTTCTGGTCGGCGTCGTCACCGGGGCTCTCGCTCCGGGCGGCGCCGGCGATCCGTTCCTCGGACTCGCGCAGGATCTGTTCGGCACCGGGTTCGGTGCCCTCCTCCTCCGGGAGTGGGGTGGAACGGCTGGCGGCGCGGTCGTCGGGAACGCTCATGGCGGGCGGGTACCCGCTAGGACAGCGCCGACAACCCCTTCCACTTCTCCCAGGACAGCGTCCAGTCCCACAGGTCGCCGTCGCGGGCGGAGAGCTGCACGGGAGTGCCGGTGACCTCGACCGGGTCGCCGTAGAGCACGGTGTCGTAGTACGCCTTGGCGTTCTCGATCGACAGGTTCACGCAGCCGTGGGTGACGTTCGCGGCCCCCTGCGCGGCGGCCGACACCGGGTTGGCGTGGATGAACTCGCCGTTGTTGCTCATCCGGACGGCCCACTTCTCGACGACGTCGTAGCCGTACTGCTGCGAGACCATCCGCTTGTCGGTGAACTTCTCGGTGACGACGTGGATGCCCGAGCGCGTGTTGCGGTTCGGGTCGTCGGCCAGACCGTAGGACGCCGGGTAGTCCGCGATCTGCCTGCCGTCGCGGATCACGATCATCCGGAACGATCGGGCGTCGGCCTTGACGATCTGGGCGCGGCCGATTGCGAACGACGTGGTCAGGTCCTCGGCGCCGTAGCTGCCGCCGCCGTAGTCGACGCCCTTGAGCGGCGCGTCCACGGTGACCTTCGTGCCCGACGGCCAGTACTCCTTCGGCCGCCAGTGCACGCGCGAGCCGCCGTTCTCGTCGGGCAGCCAGCCCCATGCGCCCTCGACCTTCTTCGAGGTCGTGACCTCGAGGACCTTCTCGATCGCGGCGCGGTCCTCGACGTGCCGGTCGAACTGGATCTCGATCGGCGCCGCGATGCCGACGGTGCGGTCGTCGCCGATGTTCAGGGTGCCGCGCACGGTGTGGGCGGGTTCCAGTGTCGCGACGGTGCCCTGCACGGGGGTCGCCGTGCCGTCCGGGGCGACGGCGCGCCCGTGCCAGGTGTAGGTGGTCGCGAAGTCCAGGTCACCGCTGCTGGTCCAGGTGGTGCGGTCCGGGGACAGCGCGCCGTCGACGGCGTCGCCGTCCGGGCCGGTCAGCGACACCCCGTCCAGCGTGCTGCCCGCCGCGCGGACCGAGACCGGCTGCGCCGGGTTCGCCGACGACGCCGAGGCGGCCGGCTGGTAGCTCACCTGTGGTCCGGCCGGGGCCGGGGCGGCCTGCGGCACCGCCGGGTCCTGCGGCGGGGCCGCGAGGGCCACCGCCCCGACGACGCCCAGCGCGCCGATCAGCGCCACCACGACGATCAGTACCCGTCGCAACCGTTCCCCCGCGTACTCGATCTCCTGCGTTGCGCACCGACCGTACGCCGGGATCCGGTCCACGTGATCGGCAGGAGGACGGTGCTCCCCCGTGCGGCGCAACGTGAACCGGACGTCGATGTACAGAGGGTGTCAGACGGCGCAGTTCACCAGCACCGGTTCGGGATGCAGGGTGACGCCGAACCGCTCGGCGACGCCGCCCTGCACCTCACGGGCCAGGGCCAGCAGGTCGGCCGTCGTCCCGCCGCCGCGGTGGGTCAGGGCCAGCACGTGCCGCGTCGACAGCGACACCCGGCCGCCGGGGCCGGCGTGCCCGCGGCCGAACCCGGCGTTCTGGATCAGCCCGGCGGCGCTGAGCTTGACCCGGCCCTCTCCCGCGGGCCACGCGGCCAGGCCGTCGACCTGCGGCGCCCGCTCGGTGGGCAGGATCGGGTTGGTGAAGAACGAGCCGGCCGACCAGGTGTCGTGGTCCTCGGCGTCGAGGACCATGCCCTTGCCGCGACGCAGCCCGAGCACCGCCTCGCGGACGGCGGCCGGGTCGGTCCGCGTCTCCGGGTCGACGCCGAGGGTGCGGGCGAGCTCGCCGTAGCGGATCGGGGCGGAGCGGCCGTCGGCGTGCAGCGCGAAGCGCACCCGCAGGACGATCGCGTCGTCGCTGCCCTTGAGGACGCTGGTGCGGTAGGCGAGCCCCAGGTCGGAGGCGGGCACGTGCGCGCGGACGGTGCCGGTGCGCCGGTCGTAGAGGTCGACGTCGACGAGCAGGTCGGCGACCTCGACGCCGTAGGCACCCACGTTCTGCACCGGGGTCGCGCCGGTCCGCCCGGGGATCCCGGACAGGCACTCCAGCCCGCCGAGCCCGTCGGCGACGGTCGCGGCGACGACGTCGTCCCAGTCCTCACCGGCCTCGACGGTCAGCAGCACCCGGTCGCCGTCGCGCTCGTGGCCGATCCCGCGCCCCGCCAGCAGCACGGCGGTGCCGTCGAACCCGGCGTCGGCGACGACGAGGTTCGACCCGCCGCCCACCAGCAGCACCCGTTCCCCGGCCCGGTCGGCCGCGGCGACGGCGTCGACCACCTCGGCCGCGCCCTCGGCGCGCACGATGCGGGAGGCCGGTCCGCCGAGGCGCAGTGTGGTGTGCGCACTGAGCATCGGGTCGACCGTTGTCGGAGCGGGGGAACTCACGACCGCAACGGTAGCCTTCGCCCATGCCGCGCTCGATCGACTACCGCGCAACGTCCGCGCATCCGGCCTCGAAGGTCTACGCGGCGATGGTCGACCGCGATCTCCTGGAGGAGCAGCTGCGTCACATCGGCGGCCCCGGGGCCGGGGTGACCGCGTACGAGACCACCGCCGACGGCGTCCGCTACACGCTGCGGCACGGGATCCCGGGCGAGCACCTGCCGTCGATCGTGTCGTCGTTCGTGCCCGGCGGGGACCTGCAGATCGACCGCAGCGAGCAGTGGCGGGCCGGCGACTCGGGCGTCTACGACGGCACCGGCTCCGTGAAGGTCATCGGCACCCCCGCCACCGCACGGTCGGTGATGCGGATCGCCGACGTCGACGGCGGCAGCGAGGTCCGGATCCGGGCCGAGGTCACGGTCAAGGTCCCGCTGGTGGGTGCGAAGATCGAGCAGGCGGTCGCCGGGCAGATCGAGCAGCTGCTCGCCGCCGAGACCCAGTTCACCCTCTCCCGGATCTCCTGATGCCCCACTACGTGATCACCCTGTCCTGTCCGGACCGCACCGGCATCGTCGCGCGGATCAGCACGTTCCTCGCCGAGCTCGGCGCCTCGATCACCGAGGCCGCGTACCACGCCGACGTCGAGGCCGGGGTGTTCTGCACCCGCCAGGTCGTCGACGCCGCGTCGGTCCCCTTCGGCGTCGACGAGCTCCGCGCCCGGTTCGCCCCGGTCGCCGCCGAGCTGGGCGGTGAGCACCGCATCTCCGACACCGGCGTCCGCAAGCGCGCCGTGCTGCTGGTGACCCGCGACCAGCACTGCCTACACGACATCCTCGGCCGGGTGTGGGCGGGCGAGCTGCCGGTGGAGATCACCCGCGTGATCGGCAACCACACGTCGCTGGAGCCGGTCGTCGCCGCGCACGGCGTGCCGTTCCACCACGTGCCCTTCCCCGCGCCCGGCGACCCGACCCGCGAGCAGGGCAAGGTCACCGCGTTCGAGGAGATCCGCAAGCTCGTCGACGACGACTCCCCCGACGCGATCGTCCTCGCCCGCTTCATGCAGGTCCTGCCCGCGCACCTGTGCGAGGCCTGGGCCGGGCGGGCGATCAACATCCACCACAGCTTCCTGCCGTCCTTCGCCGGGGCGCGGCCCTACCACCAGGCGCACCGGCGCGGGGTCAAGCTGATCGGCGCGACCTGCCACTACGCGACCGCCGACCTCGACGCCGGCCCGATCATCGAGCAGGACGTCGCCCGCGTCGACCACGGGGACACCGCGACCGACATGGTGCGCCGGGGACGCGACATCGAACGCCTGGTGCTGGCCCGGGGGCTGCGGTGGCACCTGGAGGACCGGGTGCTGATCCAGGGCAACCGGACCGTCGTCTTCCGCTGAGCCCGCAGCCCTGCGGCCCGGCCCTGCCGGGTCGCGCGCAGCAAAGTGTCGTCGAGATGCAGCTCAGCGGGAATTGTGGATCTCCGTGGCCCGCTGAGCTGCATCTCGGCGTACGTCCTCGTTCGCGATGGCGATGGCGTCCGGCCGATCCGGTCCGTCGGCCGGGGCAGCCGGCGCACGATCAGCGCGTGACGATCCCCGGATGGCCCGAGGTGTTCCGCGGGACCGCGGCCGTGGCGGCGGGTCTCGTCACGCCCGACCTTCTACGAGGGCCCCGTTACCGCAGGCTGCTCCCGGACACCTACGCGCCGGCCGACCTGCGCCCCGACCTACGGCTCCGCTCGCTCGCGGCGCACCGCTGGGCCGGATCGGACGCCGTGCTCAGCGGATACTCGGCCGCCGAGCTGCTCGGCGCGTCGTGCGCACCGTGGGCCGCACCGGCCGAGGTGACCGTCGGTGCGGCGCACCCCGGAGCCCGCTCCCGTGACGGTGTGCTCGTCCGCCGCGACGTCCTGCACCCCGACGAGGTGACCGAGGTCCGCGGCGTTCGGGTCACCACGCGTGTCCGCACCGCGTTCGACCTCGCGCGGCGTCTGTCCCCGACCGAGGGTGTCGTCGCCGTCGACGCACTGTCCCGCGGGTCGTTCGCCCCGGACGTGCTGCTGAACCTCGCGGTCCGGCACGCCCACGCCCGGGGTGTCCGACGGGTGGTCGACGCGACGGCGTGGGCCGACCCGCGCGCCGGCTCCCCGCCCGAGACCCGGCTCCGGCTGATCCTCGTCCGGGGTGGCCTCCCGCGGCCGGTGCCCCAGCACCCGGTCCTCGACGACGCCCGGCGCACGGCGCTGTGGCTGGACCTGGCCTACCCGGACCACCACCTCGGCGTCGAGTACGACGGCGGCGGCCACTTCGCGACGCCCGAGGCGGCCCGCGCCGACGCCGGGCGGCACACCCGACTCGTCGCGGCGGGGTGGCGGGTGCTGCGCTACACCGCACCGGACATGCATCGACGGCCCGACGAGATCGTCGCCGAGGTGGGCCGGGCCCTCGACCGCACTCGCCGAGATGCAGCTCAGCGGGTCGTGGAGATCGACAAATCCCGCTGAGCTGCATCTCGGCGAACTCCCCCCGGGGGGCACGCGACGGCGCCCGCCCCGCGTGCTGCGGGACGGGCGCCGGGTCGTGCGGCTCGGGCCGCGGGTCGGACGGAGGTCAGGCCGCGGACTGCTCGGCCGTCGCCGCGTCGTGGGCGGGCTCCAGGGCGATCGCCAGGACCTCGGAGACGTCGGCGACCGGGTGCACCCGCAGCTCCTCGCGGACCGAGGCCGGGACGTCGTCCAGGTCCGGCTCGTTGCGCTTCGGGATGATCACGTCGGTCAGTCCGGCCCGGTGCGCGGCGAGCAGCTTCTGCTTCACCCCGCCGATGGGCAGGACCTTGCCCTGCAGCGTCACCTCGCCGGTCATGCCGACCGAGCTGCGGACGGGACGTCCGGAGGCCAGCGACGCCAGCGCCGTCGTCATCGTGACGCCGGCGGACGGGCCGTCCTTCGGGACCGCACCGGCCGGGACGTGCACGTGCAGCTTGCGCGACGCGAGGTCACCGGCCAGCCCGCGCGAGCGCAGGTAGGACAGCGCGATCGAGACGGACTCGGTCATCACCTCGCCCAGCTGCCCGGTGATCTGCAGGCCCGGCTCGCCGTCCATCGAGGTGGCCTCGATGAACAGCACGTCACCACCGGCGCCGGTCACCGCCAGCCCGGTCGCGACGCCCGGCACCGAGGTCCGCTCGGCGGACTCCGGCGTGAACCGCGGACGGCCGAGGTAGGTGACGAGCGCGTCGGCGTCGACGTGCACCGGGCGCTCGGTCTCCGACGCGTCCAGCTGGACGGCCACCTTCCGCAGCACCTTCGCCAGGCCCCGCTCCAGCTGCCGGACCCCGGCCTCCCGGGTGTACTCGGCGGCGATCATCGACAGCGCGACGTCGGTGAACTCGACGTCGCCGTCGTCGAGACCGGCCTTGGCGACCTGGCGCGGCAGCAGGTGGTCACGGGCGATCGCGACCTTCTCCGGCTCGGTGTAGCCGTCGAGCGTCACGATCTCCATGCGGTCGGCCAGCGGGCCGGGGATCGCGGAGCCGTCGTTCGCCGTCGCCAGGAACAGGACGTTCGACAGGTCGAGGTCGACCTCCAGGTAGTGGTCGCGGAACGTGTGGTTCTGCGCCGGGTCGAGGACCTCCAGCAGCGCCGCGGTCGGGTCACCGCGGAAGTCGCTGCCGACCTTGTCGATCTCGTCGAGCAGCACGACGGGGTTCATCGAGCCGGCCTCGCGGATGGCGCGGACGATCCGGCCGGGCAGCGCGCCGACGTAGGTGCGCCGGTGACCGCGGATCTCCGCCTCGTCCCGAACGCCGCCGAGCGCGACGCGGACGAAGTTCCGGCCGAGCGCGCGGGCGACCGACTCCCCCAGTGACGTCTTGCCGACGCCGGGCGGACCGACCAGCGAGAGCACCGCGCCCGAGCCGCGGCCGCCGACGGTGTCGAGACCCTTGCGCTCGCGACGGGCGCGGACGGCGAGGAACTCGACGAGGCGCTCCTTCACGTCGTCGAGCCCGGCGTGGTCGGCGTCGAGGATGCGGCGGGCCTCCACCAGGTCCGACGAGTCGGTGGTCGTGGTGCTCCACGGGATGTCGAGGACGGTGTCGAGCCAGGTCCGGATCCAGCCGGACTCCGGGCTCTGGTCCGAGGAGCGCTCCAGCTTGCCGACCTCGGTCAGCGCGGCCTTGCGGACGTCGTCGGGCAGATCGGCGGCCTCCACGCGGGCGCGGTAGTCGTCGGAGCCCTCCGGGTCGTCCTCGCCGAGCTCCTTGCGGATCGCGGCGAGCTGCTGGCGGAGCAAGAACTCGCGCTGCTGCTTCTCCATGCCCTCGCGGACGTCGTTCGAGATCTTCTCGGTGACCTCCTGCTCGGCGACGTGCTCCTTGGTCCAGCCCAGGAGCTTCTCGAGCCGGGCGTCGAGGTCGGTCTCGGCGAGCAGCTCGGCCTTGTGCGCGACGTCCAGCCACGACGCCCACCCGGCGAGGTCGGCGAGCGCGCCCGGGTCGTTCGTCTGCTGCACGGAGTCGATGACCTGCCAGGCTCCCCGCTGCTGCAGGATGCCGATCACCAGGGCCTTGTACTCGCGGGCGAGCTCGTGGGTGCGACCGGTGGGCTCGCCGGCGTCGACCGGCTCGGCCTCGACCCAGAGCGCCGCGCCGGGGCCGGAGACCCCCGACCCGATGCGGGCGCGGCGCTCACCCCGCACGACGGCGGCCCGGTCCCCGTTGGGGAGCCTGCCGATCTGCTCGAGCACGGCGACGACGCCGATGGCGCCGTAGCGGCCGTCGATGCGGGGCACGACGAGCACCCGTCTCCCGTCGTCGCGGTCCTGGGCCGCGGCGGTGGCCGCATCGACCGCAGCACGGGTGTCGGAGTCGTCGAGACGGACGGGGACGACCATGCCGGGCAGGACCACGGCGTCGTCGAGGGGCAGGACCGGGAGCGTCAGCACGTCACTCATGTCCTGCCCAACCACACGGAGGGTCCTCCGCTTCCCGGAGTTGAGTCGTGTCCGCTCAGGGCGAACGCGACCACCGGAGCACGTCACGGCGACCGTGGGCACACCGGGTTCCGCGGGCGGCCAGTTCCTGCCGCTGCCCGCGGGCTGGACCTCGGCCGACGGGCCCGCCGTCCCGCTCCCCCGCGGGGGTGGCCACCGGCTGGGGTGCACCGCCGCGGAGGCGGCCCGCAGCACGGGCTGCCGACTCAGCGCGCGAGGTCCGGCACGACCTCGGCGCCGGGAAGCGACGCCAGCAGGTCGCCGGGCACCGCCGGCTTCCCGCCCGCGTCCCGCTCCCGACGACGACGGCGTCGGCCCCGGCGACCCCGGGCGACAGCCGGAGCGGCCAGTCCGCGGGGAGCCCGATCGGGGTGATGCCGCCGTAGGCCATCCCGGTCAGGGCGACGGCGTCGTCCATCGGCGCGAACGACGCCGTGCGCACGTCGAGGCGGCGCTTCACCGCGCCGTCGACGTCGACCCGGGTCGTCGCGAGGACCACGCAGGCGACGTACCGGGTCTCGCCGCCACGCCTCCCGGCGACGACCACGCAGTTCGCGGCCCGTTCGACCGGGGAGGAGTAGGCGGCACAGAACGCGGCGGTGTCGGCCAGGTCGGGATCGATCTCGGCGACGGCGATCCGGCCCGCGTCGAGCCCCGCCAGCGCGACGGCGACGGGCTCCGCGAGCAGGTCGGGCCGGGCCGGCGCCGGGACGGCCGTGAGCGCCCCGAGGACCGGGGGGTTCACCAGCGCGGTCCGCCGCCCTGGACCTCCATCACCGCGGGCTTGACGTCGACCAGGTAGACCAGCGTCGCGACGGTGGCGGCCAGCCAGAACATGGCACCGCCGAACATCGGGCCGTTCGTGATGATCAGGAGCAGCAGCGCGACGCCGGTGATGCCCAGCCATGCGTTCTTGGTGAGCTTGCCCGCCGCGGTGAAGGCGTCCGCACGTTGCATCAGTGCGTGCCCGAACGAGAACCCGCCGACCACGACCATGATCCACTTGATCACGAAGATGATCAGTTCATCGGGAGCACCTGGCAGTGACAGCACTCGGCCAGGGTACGGACAACCCGGGCGTCGGTCACGTCCGGCGCCGGATCCGGGCAGGACGATCCGCATCCGCACACGACGGCGCCCCCGGCCGATCGGGATCGGCCGGGGGCGCGGGTCGTGCTCACCGGGCGCGGGGCCCGGCGGGTGTCACTTCTTGGCCGACGCCGTCGAGGTACCGCGGCGGGTGGTCGGCTTGCGGGCCGGGACCTTCGCGCCGGTGGCGGTCTTCGGGTCGGTCTTGGCGGCGGTGCGGCGCGCGGTCGAACGCGTGGTCGTCGCGACCTCGTCGCCGGCCTCCTCGATCGCCTCGGCGGCCTCCTTCGAGACCTCGGTGACGACCTCGGCGGCCTCGCTCGCGGCGGTCTGGGCGCGGCGGGCGGCCTTCTCACCGACCGAGCGGGTCTGCGTGGTGACCGCACCCAGGGTCTTGACGGCGACGTCGTGGGTCTCGTCCACGAACTCGTCGACGCGGGTGTCGAACTTCTCGGTCAGACCCTCGACGGTCGCGATGGCCTGCTTGACCTGCGGCTGCTTGCGGATCCGGCCCCAGGCCTTCTCACCGCGCTGGGCGAATCCGACGTAGACGCCCTCGACCTCGGAGCGGAACTCCTCGACCTGCTTGCGGATGTTGTCCGAGGACAGCTTGCCGCGGAGCTCCTTGAGCTCGTCGGGGAGCTCCTGGACGCGGGTCTGCACCTCCTCGGCGCGCTTGGTGGCGGTGGAGCGGGCGTCGGTGACGGCCTTGCTCACGGTGGTGACGGCGAAGTCGCCGGCGCCGAGCACGGCGAGCAGCGGGGTGCGGACGACCTCGGCCTGCTCGGCGGTCTGCTCACGCAGCTTCTGCACGTCGGCGCTGGTGGGGAGGTTCACGGCCATGGTGATCACTTCCTCGTATCGGTGGGGGTGTCGGTGGTGCCGGCAGAGAGGCCGTTCTCCCTGCGAAAGGACTCGTAGACATCGAGCAGCACACGTTTCTGCCGCTCGTTGAGAGTCGGATCGGTGAGCACCGCGTCGGTCACCTGACCGGCGGGCCGCTCCTCGAGGATCCCGGCGCGGACGTACAGCGCCTCGGCGGAGATCCGCAGCCCCTTGGCGATCTGCTGCAGTATCTCGGCGGACGGCTTGCGCAGCCCGCGCTCGACCTGGCTGAGATACGGGTTGCTGACGCCCGCGGTGCGGGCCAGCTGCCGCATGGAGACCTGGGCGGCCTCGCGCTGGGCGCGGATGTAGGACCCGATGTCCTCCACCGCGTGCCCCACGGTCTGACCGACGCTCTCGACGGCCTGCGCGACGCGCTCGACGGGTTCGACGGACTCACGCTCTCCGTGCTTGCGCTCGGTGGCCATCCATCTCACCTCCGCCTCGATCCGTTCCTCACTGACGGAACCGACCGTACGCGGCGCCGCTAGCTCCTGCAAGCACAGTGCTAGCGCTGGTCACGTGGCGTGCGCCACGTCGGTGACGGCCCGGTGACGGTGCGATGTCATCCGGGGACACCCGACCGATCACCCGATGACGAGCTCCCCCACGGTGTGGATGACCAGGCCGGCGAGCGCCCCCACGACGGTGCCGTTGATCCGGATCCACTGCAGGTCCCGCCCCACCTGGAGCTCGATCTTGCGCGAGGTCTCCTCCGCGTCCCAGCGGGCGACGGTCTCGGTGATCAGGGTGGTGATCTGGTGCCGGTAGTGCCGCACGACGTACGACGCGGCGTCCGCCAGCCAGCCGTCGAGCTTCGCGCGCAGCTCGGCGTCGCGGCCCAGCCGCCGCCCGAAGGCCATGAGGCCGTCGCGCACGCGCAGGCGCAGCTCGTTCGACGGGTCGTCGGCGGCGTCGAGGACCATGGACTTCACGACCGTCCAGGCGCGGCCGATGAAGTGCTGCACCTCCGGGTGCTCGACGACCTGGCGCTTGACCTGCTCGGCGCGCTCCATCGTCGTCGCGTCGTGCTGCAGGTCGCGGGCGAACTCGGCGAGGTAGCGGTCCACGGCGTGCCGCAGCGGGTGCTCGGGGTCGGTCTTGACCGCCCAGGCGTACCCGCGGATCTCGGCGAACAACTTGTCGGCCACGAGGTCGTCGACGAAGCGCGGCGTCCAGGACGGTGCGCGATCGTGCACGACCCGCAGGACCATCTCCTGGTTGTCGGCGACCCAGTCGTAGGCGCGGTCGCAGACGAGGTCGACCAGCCTGCGGTGGGCGCCGTCGGCCAGGACGCCCTCCAGCGCCTTGCCCATCGGCGGACCGACCGGGATCTCCATCAGCTTGCGCACCGCGACGGTCTCGATGACGTTCTGCACGTCCTCGTCGCGCAGCACGGTCACGAGGGCCCGCGCGGCGGTGACCAGCTCGGTGGTGATCCGGTCGGCGTTGTGCTGCTCGGCGATCCACCGCCCGACCGACTCGCTGACCCCGATCCGCTCGAGCTTGTCGCGGACGACGGACTCGGACAGGAAGTTCTCCCCGACGAAGTCCCCGAGGCTGTCACCGATCATGTCCTTCTTGCGCGGGATGATCGCGGTGTGCGGGATCGGGATCCGCAACGGGTGCCGGAACAGCGCGGTCACCGCGAACCAGTCGGCGAGCGCACCGACCATGCCGGCCTCGGCGGCGGCCCGGACGTAGTCCGCCCCGGGGACACCGCGGACGACCTCGAAGTACTTCGCGACGAAGAACACGACCGTCGCGCCGAGAAGGAACCCGGTGGCGACGGCCTTCATGCGCCGCAGGTCGCGCCGCTTCTGCTCGTCACCGGGGCCGAAGCCGCCGAGAGGGACACTGGGAACGGATCCGACGGTGCGGTCCCGCTGCGGGACGGGGGTCGGGCGCTCCGGCGCGCGGGAGGTCTGCACACACCCATAGTGCCCGGGGACACCGACATCGGGCGGCGGGGGCACGCGCCGTGGGTCCCGGCCGGGCCCGGGGGATGTCCCGCCGGACCCGGCCGTGGCCGGTGGAGCGGCTGCGCGGCGAGGGAGAAGTGCCCCCTCGGGCGCCGCTTCCGGGCGTACCGCCCGGCCGGTCCCGGCGTCCCCCGCGGGTGATCGGCGGGGACGGCAACGGGACGGAACCCGGGCGGGCGGTAGCGGTCGCGCGGGCCGGATCCTCGGTTCCGTCCGGGCCGCGCGGGAGGGTCAGCGCCGCAGGGCGCCCGGGACGCCGGACTGCTCGGCCCGCGCCTCCTGCTCGTCGGGCAGGGCCTGCTCGCTGTTGCGACGGCGCACCGCGTCGCAGATCGCCTCGACGACGACAGCGGCCTCGGGCACCCGGTAGCCGACCCGCGCCGGGGCCACGCGCCACTGCACCCAGCCCTCGGGACGCTCGGTCGGCGGGGCGACGACGCCGATGCCGTCGGTGTGCAGCACCACGTCGGTGTGCAGGCTCAGCTCGGCCGGGAGCGCGTGCCGCGGGCTCATCGGGAACCACCAGGTGCCCTCGGGCGTCGCGGCGACCGGCACGACCTCGCCGGCCTCACGCAGCGTCCGGCAGACCTGGCGACCGATGACCGCCGGGACCTCGACCACGTCGAGCACGTCGCCCGTCGCGAGCATGACCTCCGCGCCCGGCCCCGGCACGAGCGGCCAACCGTGGTCGGCGTACTCGCGAGCGGCCGCTCGCAGCTCCGCGCCGTAGACGGCTCGGTAGCTGTCCCACCAGGACATGGAGGTCACTTCCTTCCGCTTGCGCGACAACCCCTGTGGTGCCGCTTTCCCTGTGAAGTACAACACCAGGATCGGGCTCCGGGCACGAGTTCGCGAGGGGTACGCGGCGAGGGTGCGCAGCGGCGAGACGAGCGGGGAACGCCGACCGCACGGCGTCGCGACCACCGGTGAACGGCGGGTGACCGGGCGCAGCGGACCGACGACCGGTGGCAACCCCGCCGCCGTCCGGCGCAGTGCCGGTCGTCGTACCGCTCGACATGCCTCGTGCGTCGATTGTCTTTATCATCGAGATGGTTGCGACGATCGGAAGGACTGGACATGGCGTCGACGACGGCGAGGGCGGGCCGCACGGCAGGCCCGGCCACCGGGATGGACACGGCACGCACCTGGGCGGTGCTCGCCGCGGCGGTGCTGCAGGCGGTGGCGGGCTCGCTCGGCGGCAGCGGGACGTTCGGGGAGTCGCAGCGGGTGCTCAGCGACCGCTACCCCTCACTGGTCACCCCGGCGACGGTGGCGTTCTCCGTGTGGGGCCTCATCTACCTGGCCCTGCTCGTGTACGCGGTGTACCAGTCGCTGCCCGGGCAGCGGTCGCGCCCGGTGCACCGGGCGACCGGCTGGCTGTTCGTGGCGACGGCGGCGCTCAACGCGGGCTGGATCGTCGTGTTCTCCCAGGAGCTCCTGGGCACCGCGCAGCTGCTGATCGTGGCACTGCTGGTGACCCTGGCCGTGGTGGTGCACCGGCTCGCCGCGTTCCCCGCCGAGGGAGTGGCCGACCGGGCACTCCTGCACGGCCCGCTGGCCTTCTACACGGGCTGGGTGTCACTCGCGACCGTGGCCGGGTTCTCGGTGACGCTGACCTACTGGGGCGCGCCGCTCGGCCCGGTGACGGCCGCGGCACTCCTCGGCGCCGGCGTGCTGGCCGCGGGCGTCGCGACCCGGCGGACGACGGCGGCGCTGCCCTACGCGGCGACGGCCGTCTGGGCGCTGGTCTGGGTCGCGGTGGAGTCCGCGGCGGCCGGGACGGTGCCGGTGACCGTGGTCGCGGCGCTCGGCGTCGTGGCGGTGGTCGTCGCGGCGGCACTGCGGGCGCGGGAGGGTCTGCGGCCGGCCTTCGGCTGACCCCGGGAACGACGACGGCGCCGGTCCCCGAGGGGAGCCGGCGCCGTCGCGGTGCGCGGGTCGTGCCCGCGCAGAAGTCAGATCACGCGGACCGAGTCGGCCTGCGGGCCCTTCTTGCCCTGGCTGGCCTGGAAGTCGACGCGCTGGTTCTCCTCCAGCGTGCGGAATCCGTTCGACTCGATGGCGGAGTAGTGGACGAAGACGTCCGGTCCCTCGTCGTCGGTGGCGATGAAGCCGAAGCCCTTCTCGGCGTTGAACCACTTGACGGTGCCCTGCGGCATAGCGTGTGTCCTTCTCAGATGGAGCGGTTCCGGCCCTCACAGCAAGAGCCGGAGGTCGCGTGGACACCGCCGTGGCACCTCAGCACCGATCGACGACGCCCACCGTCACAACTTCACACGGACGCTTCGCGGCGATCGGAGAAGAACGACTGCAACCGACGCGGACGCTACCACGGCTCTCCGGCACGTCGACCGTCCTCACTCGACGCCCCCGCACGGGCCCGTTCCGCGACGCCGACCGCCCGTCGCACCACTCCGGCGCGATCACGGAACGTGAGATCCGATCCGCCGATCGGCGACGGGCGGTCATCACCGTCCCGAACGGGTGAGCGCAGGACGTGTTCCACGCCGTCGGGTGAGCGCCGGGCGCCCGTCCTCCCCGATTCGGGTGGTGACGGCGGTCCGGGCCCGTCCAACGGCCCCCTCCGTCCCCGGACGGGGTCGCCCGTTCCGGGTGCGTTGCGGTGCGATCCGCTCACAGCGTGACCGATGGGGCCCCTGTGACTCGTGTGGCCACGATCGGGCCACTGGTGGACGACGCCCGGTGACCGCAAGCTCAGCGCCGTCCGTCACCCCGTGCAGCAGCACAGCGAACTGGAGAGACCGTGCGATCCCGAGTCACCACTTCCGTCGCCCTGACCCTCATGATCGGCACCCTGGGTGTGTACGGCGCCGGCGTGGCCGGCGCGGCCGAGCCCGTTCGTGCCTCCACCCCGGTCACGACCGTCACCCACGCGCCCGCCGCGGTGTCCGACGGCCCGCTGGACCGGTTGTTCGACACGCTCTTCGGGAACGGCGCGGCGACCGCCCCGGCGACGCCCACCGACACCACCGTCCCCGTCCAGGACGTGCCGACCCCGGCCGCACCGGGCGTTCCCGCGGCTCCGGGCGTCCCGGCCGCTCCGGCCGTCCCCGGCGCGCCGGCCGCGCCGCAGGTTCCCGCCGCCCCGGCCGTTCCGGGTGCGCCGGCGGCACCGGCCGTGCCCGCCGTCCCGGCTGCGCCCGCCGCTCCGGCCGTGCCCGCGGCCCCCGCCGCTCCCGCGGTGCCGGCCACCCCCGCCGTCCCGGGGACGCCGGCCGCGCCCGCCGTGCCCGCGGCCCCGGCGGCTCCGGTGGCGCAGGTCGCCCCCGCGGCGCCCGCCGCCCCGGTCGCCCCCGCGGCGCCGGCCGCCTCGGTGACCCCGGCCGTCGCCGTCACCTCGGACACCGCGGGCCGGCAGGCCCCCGAGCCCCCGGCCGTCCCGGGCGCTCCGGGCGTTCCGCAGGCGCCGGCCGCCCCGCAGGCCCCGGCGGCCCCCCAGACCCCGGCCCTCCCGCAGGCGCCGGCCGCCCCGGGCGCTCCCGCGGCCCCGGCGGTACCCGCCGTCCCGGGTGCGCCCACCGCTCCGGCGGCCCCGGCCGTCCCGGCCGCTCCGGCGGCCCCTGCAGCTCCGGGTGCCCCGGCCGCTCCCGCCGTGCCCGCGGCCCCGGCAGCACCGGGCGCCCCGGCCGTCGCCACCGCCCCGGACGGCACCGCCGCTCCGCAGGCCCCGGCCGACGCCCGGACCCAGGACACCGCCCCGACCCGCCCGAGTCTGTGGGAGCGACTGTTCGGCACCACCCGCTGACCTGCGACGCAGGCACCACCACGCGACGGCGTCCCGCACCGGGGCGCCGTCGCGGTGCGTCTCAGGGGAGCTCGGTCGCCCAGCCCCGCTGCAGCGCCCGCAGCACCTCGTCGAGCAGGTCGGCGAGCTCGGAGCCGTCGTCGGCCAGCCAGCGCTCGTAGGCCGCGATGCACACGCCCAGGCAGGCGTGTCCGACGCTCTGCGGGACGAGCTCCGAGGCGTCCTCGCCACGACGCTCGGCCACGTAGTCGGCCACGACCTCCCGCCACGAGGCGTAGCGCAGCGTCGAGTGCGCCTGCAGCGCCGGGGTCTGCAGGATCAGTCGCAGCCGGCGCCGGTGCCAGGGCTGCTCGTCCGGCTCGACGTGGTTGAACTCCAGCACCGCCCGCCGGACCCCCTCCAGCGTCGGCAGGTCCGACGGCTGGGCCGCGAGCACCGCGCGCATCCGCACCAGCTGCTCCTCGAAGGCGCCCCAGGCGATGTCGTTCTTGGAGGCGAAGTACCGGAAGAACGTGCGACGCCCGATCCCCGCGGCGTGCGCGACGTCGTCGACGGTCGTGTGCTCGAACCCCTGGTCGCTGAACATCTCCAGCGCGATGTGCTCGATCTCCGAGCGGGACGTGACCGGGCGACGACCGGCGCGGCGCGCCCCGCCCCCGCCGGTACTCCCGATCCCGTCGTTCTCGGTCACCGCTGACATCGTCGCCCCGCCGTGCTCCCCGACTCCTCCGTCGTGCCTGCGACCGGCGGACCGGGAGGGTCGAGCGGAACGCCGTCGGCCTCGATCATCCCACGTCGCGGCCGGCCCGTCGGCGCACGTCGCCCCTGTTCGGCGGCCGTTCGTCGCGCGGGCCCTCCACTTTGTCGGTGTGGCGCGGCACACTCGCGGCCAGACGGACCGGGACCCACCCGGACGGGTACGTCGAGGGGGAACCATGAGCGCACCCGCACGGGCCGCCGACACCACCGTGGACGAGCGGCCACCCGAGGAACGCCTCGAGGACCACCGGCGTGAGCTGACCGGTTACTGCTACCGGATGCTCGGCTCGGCCTTCGAGGCCGAGGACGCGGTGCAGGACACGATGGTCCGGGCCTGGAAGGGCGTCGCGAAGTTCGACGGTCGCTCCTCGCTGCGGTCCTGGCTGTACCGCATCGCCACCAACGTCTGCATCGACGCGTTGAACGGGCGCAAGCGCCGCGCCGTCCCGATGGACATCGGAGGCCCCGGCGCGCCGGTCGCCGAGTCGCTGCGCGAGCCGCTGCCCGACGCCGAGTGGCTCGAACCGATGCCCGACGCCCGGATGTCGACGCCGGCCGGGGACCCGGCGGACAAGGCCGTCGCGAAGGAGACGATCCGGCTCGCGTTCATCGCGGCGCTGCAGCACCTGCCGGCCCGCCAGCGCGCCGTCCTGATCCTGCGCGAGGTCCTGTGCTGGAAGGCCGCCGAGGTCGCCGAGCTGCTGGACACCTCGGTCGCGTCGGTCAACAGCGCCCTGCAGCGCGCCCGCGCCACCCTGGGCGAACAGGGCATCTCCGAGGCGGCGCCGCAGACCTCCCCGGCGATGGACCCGGCGCAGACCGCGCTGCTGATGCGCTACATGGCAGCGTTCGAGGCGTTCGACATGGAGGCGCTGACGGCGCTGCTCCACGAGGACGTCGAGCAGAACATGCCCCCGCTGGAGCTCTGGTTCCGCGGCCGGGACGACGTCATCGCCTGGATGGCGACCGGCCCCGGGCAGGGCTGCCGCGGGTCGCGGGTGGCTCCGGTGGAGATCAACGGGACGGTCGGCTTCGCCCAGTGGAAGCCGTCCGGGCCGAACGGCGAGTTCGAGGCCTGGGGCATCACGGCCCTGCGGATCGAGGACGGGGCGGTCACCGGGCTGAGCATCTTCCTCAACACCGAGCTGTTCGGCTACTTCGGGCTGCCGCTGAAGCTGGCCGACCGGCCGGAGCTGTGGGAGCCGAAGGCCGGCTGACGCCGCCCGGGCTCGCCGCCTGGCCGGGGCTGCGCATCACGGCCCGGCTCGGCGGCGGGCACCGCGGCGCGGTCTGGGCGGCGACGGACGGGAGCCGACGGCTGGTGGTCCACCGGAGCGGGCGGACGCCCGCGGCGCTGGACTGGGAGCTCGACCTGACCGGCGAGCTGCGGGCCCACGGTTTCCGCGTACCCGACGTCGTCCCGACCGGTGACGGACGGCGGCGGTGCGGGGCGGTCGTCGTCCGGACCTGGCTCGACGGCGACCCACCCGGGCCGGGCGACGAGGCCGCCGTCGCTGCCGAGCTGCACCGGCTGCACGCCCTCACCTCGGGGCGGAGCCAGCGGCCGGGGTTCGTGGGCACGGTCGAGCTGCTCGCGGGCGCCGTCCGGGGCGGGGACGTGGACCTGACCGCGATGCCGTCCGACGTCGTCGCGGAGTGCCGGGCCGCGTGGGCCGTGGTGGGCGGTCCGGTCGCCGTCGTCCACGGCGACCCCGGCCTGGGCAACATCCGGGTCCTGGACGGACGTCCGGGCCTGCTCGACTGGGACGAGTGCCGGGTGGACCGGACGGCGCTCGACCTCGACGGTGGGCCCGGGGCTGCCCGCGAGGCCCGCCGCGCCGTCGACGCGTGGGAGGTCGCCGTCTGCTGGACCGTCGAGCCCGGCTACGCCCGGGAGCGGCTCGCCGCGCTGCGCGCCGCCCCCTGACCGGGCCTCACGCGGCCGGCGTCACCGCGGCGACCCGCTCCCCGGCCGTCCGGGCGTCGATGCGGGCGCGCTCGCGCTTCTCCGCGGCCAGCGGGCGCAGCTCGCTCATCGCGGGCACCACGTCGGCCAGGGTCAGCTCCGTCTCCACGACGGTCACGTCGGCACCCCACACGTCGCGCAGGATGCGGGTGATCCAGCCGGAGCCGTGGTCCCAGCCCTCGCGCGGGGTGCCCGGCCCGTAGCCGCCTCCCCGGGAGACGACGAGCACGACCGGGCGGCCGGCGAGGGGCGTGCTGCCCGGCGCGAACCGGGGGTCGGTGATCAGGGCGTCGACCCAGGTCTTCAGGTGCGCCGCGATGCCGAAGTTGTAGAGCGGCGATCCGATGACGACGGCGTCCGCGGCCAGCACCTCGTCGGCCAGCTCCGCGATGCGCGCGAGGGCCCCGCGCTGCTCCGGGGTGCGGTCGGCCTCGGCCACGTACCCGGCCGCGACCGCGGTGGTCCACAGGTCGGCGGGCAGCGGGGCGGTGCCCAGGTCACGGCGGACGACCTCGGCGCCCGGTCGCGCGTCGAGGTAGGCGCGCTCGACCTCGTCGGCGATCTCGCGGCTGACGGAGCCCTCGGTGCGGATGCTCGCGTCGAGTCGGAACAGGGACATGACGACCTCCCGGTGGATCTGGGGCGAAGATGTTCTGTTGAACAGAGTATCTGCGCGAGAGACGACCTTGGCAAGCGCGTACCCTGTGACCATGTCCGGTCCGTCCGCCCCGCAGAGCGTCGAGTGCGACCTGGCGTGGGCGTTGGCCCGGGTCGCCCGCGACCACGCCACGGCGGTGCAGTGCGTCGTCGGCACGCTGCCCGGCGGTCAGCGCGGCTTCCAGGTGCTCGCCGCCGCGGCCGGGGACGATCCGCCCACCCAGCTCGCACTCGCCCGCAAGCTCGGCGTGGACCGCACCGTGATGACCTACCTGCTGGACAAGGTCCAGGAGGCGGGACTGATCGAGCGGCACCCCGACCCGAACGACCGACGGGCCCGCCGGATCGTGCTGACCACGGCCGGCCGGGCGCTGCTCTGCGAGACCGAGACGCGACTGCGCGCCGCCGAGGCCCACATCCTGGCGCCGCTCTCCCCGGACGAGCAGGGCGCGCTCCGCACGCTGCTGCGCCGGGTCGCGACCGCGGGCACCGACCCGACCTCCGCCGAGGGCGAACCCCGTCCGCCGTCGGCGTAACCGCAGCTCAGGTGGCCCGACCCGGCCCTAGTGTCGGGCGGCACCCGAGGAGCGGAGATCCGATGCCCGTCCTGTCCACCCCGTCCGACCCCGCCGACCGTCTGCTCGGCGAGCGGATCGTGCTGCTCGCCCGCGAGATCGACGACGACGTCGCCGCCGAGACCTGCGCGCGCCTGCTCCTGCTGGCCGCCCAGGACGCGCGCCGCGACATCACCCTGCACGTCCTGGCGCCCGGCGGCTCCCCGGTCGCCGCGATGGCGGTGCACGACACGATCCGCACGCTCGGTGTCGACGTCGCGACCGTCGCCGTGGGATCGCTCGCGGGCCCGGTGCCGTTCCTCGTCGCGTCGGGGACGCCGGGCAAACGGCTCGCCCGCGCACACGCCGCGTTCCTGCCCACCGCCGACGGGCCGGTCCGCGGCTCGCACCCCGGCGACGTGCGGGTCCGGGCCGACCACCTCGCCGGACGCCGCCGCGAGATCGAGTCGCTGACCGCGGCGTACTGCGGCGCCCCGTTGCCCGACGACGCCCGGGACCGCTGGCTGTCGGCGGCGGAGGCGGTGACCTTCGGCCTCGTCGACGGGCTGTCGGAACCCCGGACCGAAACGGATAGCTAGAGTCTCCGATGTGCGAGTCTCGGATCTGTCCCGGTCGTCCGGTGTCCCCGTCGCGACGATCAAGTACTACCTGCGCGAGGGCCTGCTGCCCCGCGGCGAGACGACGTCACCGAACCAGGCCCGCTACGACGACGCGCACGTCCGCCGGCTGCGCCTGATCCGGGCGCTCGTCGAGGTCGGCGGGCTGCCGATCGCGACCGTCCGCGAGGTGCTGTCGGCCGTCGACGACCCCGCGGTCGGCCTGCACGACATGCTCGGCCGGACGGTCTACGCGATCACCGGCGACGTGGGCGCATCCGGCTCGCTCGACGAGGCGGAGGCCGACCTGGCCGGAGCCGTCGCCCACGTGGGCTGGCAGGTCGGGAAGGACGCGCCCGCGCTGGCCGGGGCCCGGTCGGTGCTGGCCCGGATGCACGAGCTGGGCTGGGGCCCCGGCGAGGAGACCCTGCGGGCGTGGGCCGAGGCCGCCGACCGCGCCGCGGAGGGCGACCTGGCCGCGATCGGGCGGACCACCGACCGCGAGGAGGCCGCGGAGACCGCACTGGTCGGCACCGTCCTCGGCGACGCCCTGCTCGCGGCCCTGCGCCGGATCGCCCAGGAGAGCCGCTCCGCGCAGCGCTACCGCGCCGGGTCCTGAGTCCCGGGCAGCCGCACCGTCACCAGCACCGCGCGGTGGTCGCTGCCTGGGGTCTCGAGGACGACGTGGCGGCGGGTCACCGACCCGCGGGGCACGAGCACGTGGTCGATGCGGATCCCGGCCCAGCGCGGCAGCGACGACGGGAAGGTCCCCACGAGCCCCCGCCCGGTGCCGTCGGTGGCGTCGACGCAGTCGCCGGACGCGTCGCGCAGCCGCCGGTGGTCGACGACGGCGTTGAGGTCCCCGGCCACGACCGGCGCCGGTCGGGTGCGGGTCCACTCCCCGATCAGCGCGAGCTCACCGGCCCACAGCTCGGTCCACCGCGGGTTCGTGGGCGCGGAGGTGTGCACCGCGTACAGCGTCCGGGCACCGAGCAGCCCACCGGTGACCTCCAGGTACGGCAGCCGCATCCCCTGCCCGGGCCGCACGTCGACCTCCCCGGCCCGCGGCGCGACCAGCACCACCGTGCCGCGCTGATCCGGGACGCCGGGCGGGACCGATGACCAGCCGCGGTAGCCGCCGAGCAGGGGCAGGAGCCGGTCGAGGTAGGCGACGCCCGCCTCGGGCAGCACGACGACGTCCGGCCGCTCCCGGGTCACCGTCGCGGCGAGCGCGCCGGTGTCGGCCCGCCCCAGCAGCACATTCGCGACGAGCACGGTCAGCTCGGGCCCGTCCGGCAGCGGACCGTCGGGGCGCGGCAGCACCCGTCGCAGTGCGGGAGCGGCGGCCGCGGCGCCGGCCAGGCCCACCGCCGTCGCGGTGCGGCGCAGCCCGGTGAGCCGCAGGAGACCCGCGACCCCCAGTCCGGCGACGCCGAGGTGCGGACGCAGCGCGGTCAGCCCGACCAGGGCCGAGCGCCGGTCGGTCCGCCACCGTCGCGGCAACACGGTGACGGCGGTACGCAGGGCTCGGTCGACGATCACGGACACGGGTGGACAACGGACGCGGGCCGCGCACGGTTCCACGAGAATCACATGGACAGTCCAGCTATCCGATAGTTACAGTATCCACATGCGGAACATCCTCGCGTGGCACCGTCCGTTGATGGTCGTCGGTCTCGTCTGCGCCGCGGCCGTCCCGCTCGGCCTGCTGGGCACCCTCGTCGACCCGCGCGAGGTGCTCGGCGCGCCGGTGTGGCTCAAGCCCACCAAGTTCGCCGTCTCCATCGCGATCTTCTGCGTGACCTGGG
Organism: Pseudonocardia sp. 2-7; assembly: GCF_056341085.1. Classification (NCBI taxonomy): domain Bacteria; kingdom Bacillati; phylum Actinomycetota; class Actinomycetes; order Pseudonocardiales; family Pseudonocardiaceae; genus Pseudonocardia; species Pseudonocardia sp. 2-7. The sequence continues at coordinate 568,444 of NZ_CP094507.1, read as the reverse complement.
CCTGGCTGTACGACCAGCTGCGCTCCCGGCGCGGCCGGACCCGTGGCGCGTTCCTCGCGGGCACGGTCGCGGCGGTGGCCCTGGTGGTGGAGATGGTCGTCATCGCCGTCCAGGCCGGGCGGGGCACGACCAGCCACTTCAACTACACCTCCCGGCTCGACGCGGGCCTGTGGACCACCATGGGGATCTCGATCGTCCTCGTCTGGCTGGCGACGTCGTGGGTCGCCGCCGGGCTGTTCGCGGTGCGCGACCTCGACCCCGCCCGCACGGTCGCGATCCGCGCCGGCGCGGTGCTCGCGCTGGCCGGTATGGCGCTCGGCTTCCTGATGACGTCACCGACCCCGGACCAGCTCGCCGACTTCCGCGGGATCGCCGGGGCGCACACCGTCGGCGTCCCGGACGGCGGCCCGGGACTGCCGCTGGTCGGGTGGAGCACGCTGGGCGGCGACCTGCGCGTCCCGCACTTCGTCGGGATGCACGCGCTGCAGCTGCTGCCGCTGCTGCTGATCGTGTTCGAGCTGGCCGCAGGGCGGGTGGCACGGCTGGCCGACCCACGGGTGCGTCGCGACCTGATGACGACGGCCGCCGCCGGCTACACCGGCGTGCTCGCCCTGCTGACCTGGCAGGCGCTGCGCGGACAGCCGCTCGTCGAGCCGGACACGCCCACCGTCGCCGCAGCCGGGGTGCTGACGGTCCTGGTGGTGGCCGGCGCCGTCGTCGCGCTGCGGGAGCGGCGACCGGTGCTCACGCCAGACAGGTGAGCGGGCGTCCGCCGTTGTACTCGACCATCTCGGCGAGCGCGGCCGTGCTGTCGATCGGGGCGCCGCGCTCGGCGCCGTCGAGCTCGGCGTAGGCGCGGTGCAGGTTCCCGACGATGCGCTCGGCGTCCGGCCAGTCGCCGAACCGGCCGAGGTCGGTGTCGCGGGCGGCCTCCAGCGGGCGGATGCCGGCGTCGCGGGCGCGCTCGGCCAGGTCGAGGACGAACCGCAGGTAGTCGACCGTGTCCCGGAGCGGCCCGTCGCCCCGGAACACCGGCCCGTGGCCGGGCACCGTCGTCGCGGCCCCGAGCGGGAGCACCACCTGCTCCAGGACGTCGATCGCGCCGGTCACCGAGCCCATCAGCAGGAACGGCGTACCGCCGTTGAACACCAGGTCCCCGCAGTAGAGGACCGACCGGTCGGGTACGTGCACGAGGACGTCGTTGGTGGTGTGGGCGGGCGTCCCGACGTGGAGGACATCGGCCCGCAGGTCCCCCAGGTGCAGCGCGATGCGGTCGATGAAGGTGAGGAACGGCGGGTCCAGCGGGAGCGAGCCCCAGTCGCCGTGGTCCCAGAACGGCAGGTCCCGGGGCGGGCCGAAGGCGATCATCTCCGCGCGTGCCCGCTCGTGCGCGACGACCGTCGCGCCGGAGAACAGGGCGTTGCCCCAGGTGTGGTCGCCGTGGTGGTGGGTGTTGACCAGCGTGCGGACCGGCCGGTCGGTGACCTCGCCGATCGCGGCCGCGAAGGCCCGCGTCCGGCGCTCAGTGGAACAGGAGTCGACGGCGACGGCCCCCTGCGGCCCGACGAGCAGGCCCGTGTTGTTGATCCACCAGGTGCCGTCCGGCTGGACGTAGGCGAAGAGCCCGTCGGAGACCTCCTCCAGCCGGGGCGGGCCGGGGACGGTGATGTCGTGCGGGTAGGAGCTCATCGGCCGATCGTGACCGAACCGACCCCGGAACGCACGAGAGCCGGTCGGTGGCTACCGACCGGCTCTGCGGGGGATCAGGACTGTGGCCAGGGGCGGGGTCGAACCGCCGACCTTCCGCTTTTCAGGCGGACGCTCGTACCAACTGAGCTACCTGGCCCCGGCCTCCGGTGAACCGGAGATCCAGAGAGTGGAGCGACCCAGACGGGACTCGAACCCGCGACCTTCGCCGTGACAGGGCGACGCGCTAACCAACTGCGCCACTGGGCCTTGCTCTCGCGAGACGCATCGTAGCCGATGTGTCTCGCGGTACCCCCAACGGGATTCGAACCCGCGCTGCCGCCTTGAAAGGGCGGAGTCCTAGGCCGCTAGACGATGGGGGCTGGGACCAGGCCCGAGGGCCTCGACCTTCCCTCAACGGCTGTCCGTTGGGAGTGAGGAAACCTTACGACACCGCTCCGAGGGGCCCTGCAACCACCCCCCGGTTCCGGCGTCGCCGCAGGTCAGCGAGCCACGGGTGGCGGCTGTTCCGGGTTGCCGGAGATCAGCCCCAGCATGTCGAGCAGCTCGCGCAGATCCTCGGAGTCGTCCGAGTTCCGGGCGACGACGAGCCGGGCGCGCTGCACCTGGTCGTCGGAGACCTTGAAGGCGTCGGCCGCGTTCCGCGGCGCCGGAATGGAACTGGTGTCGTCGTCGATGCCGCGCTTCGCGCCGATGGTCACGAGGCCTCCCCGTAGGCCGCCAGGACCTGCTCCGGGCCCGTCCGTGGGACGCGCCGCGTGCCGGTGTCCGTCGGTACCGCCACGTGCTGTGGCCGTGACCAAGACGTTACCCATCGTGCGGGGACCCCGCACGCCCCTTCCCGGGTGACGGCCGGTCACCCAGCGCTGTGCGGGACGGGTGCGGCTCAGCGATCCGGCGAGACCCGGCAGGGGCTGCCGGACAGCTCCCCGACCGGCACGGATGCGGCCAGCGCCCGGTACCCGGCGGGCGACGGGTGGAGCCCGTCGCCGGAGTCCAGATCCGGACGGAGCCGGTGCGGGTCACCCGGGTCGCCCAGTGCGGCGGCCGCGTCGATCACCCCGTCGGCCCAGCGACGACCGTCCGAACGGAGCCAACCGTTCACCTCGTCCCGGGCCGCGACGGCCGTCGGGGTGGCGCGACCGCCACTGGCCGACGGCGGGATGGTGGTGAGGAACACGCGCAGCCCCGCGGCGCGGGCCCGCTGGGCGAAGCCCTGCAGCCCGGCGACGAGGTCACCGGCGGCCGCGCCGGCGGCGAGGTCGTTGGTGCCGACGAGCAGCACCACGTCGCGCACGCCGGGGACGGCGGCCACGTCGTCGTCCCAGCGGGTCGACGGCGCGTCACCGCCGGCCGGCGGGTCGTCCTGCAGCAGCTGGTTGCGCGACAGTCCCGCGTTCAGCACGGTCATCGGCCGGTCGCCGCCCGCCGCGGCCAGCCGGGCGGCGAGCTGGTCGGGGAAGCGGTCGTCGCCGCCGGGGGTGGAGCCCACGCCGTCGACGAGGGAGTCCCCGATCACGAGGACGGCGCCGTCCGGGCGGGCCGCCAGGACCTCCATACCGGTCAGCACCGGCCAGGACTGCAGGGTCGTGCCGAAGCCCGCCGCGTCCGGGGCCGCGGTGCGGTCCCCCGGCCCGGACAGCCACGCGGTGCGCATCGCGACCGGGTGCGAGCCGATCGTGCGCGGCACCTCGGCCAGGAACAGGCTCACCGTCAGCGGCACGCCCGCCGCGGCGGCGACCGGTGCGGGATCGGTCAGCACCTCGGCACCCGCCGGGATGTCGGCCACGGGGGCCCCGCCGACGGTCAGCGGGACCGGCCGGGTCACCGCGGCGCCCGGGCCGGTGGCGCCGACGGTCATCGCCGCGATCCGCAGCGGCCCGTCGCCGTGCCGGTTGGACAGCCGCAGCCGCAGCTCCTCCCCCGCCGCGCCGGGCCGCACCACCATCCGCAGCGTCCGGCCGGCGAGACTGTCGCCGGGGACGGCCTGCTGCGCGGCGTGCCAGGCGGCCGTCCAGCCGGGGGTGCACGTCGTCGCCGCGGCCGCCGCCGGGACGACCGACGGGACCGGGGCACAGCCCGCGGCCACGAACCCGGCGAGCAGCGTCCCGAGCACCGCCGCACCGGCGGCACCCCGCCTGCCACGCCACCGGACCGCACCGTCGTCGGGCCGCACCGGCACCGCCTCCCGTCCGTGGGCCCGCCCGCGGATCGGACGGGTCCCCCACGCGCTGTGTCGGGCCGTCACCCGATCACGTTACGGATCCGCCCGGTCACACTGCGACGATCGGCGCGTCGTCGTCGCCGAACGGCCCGTCCCTCCGGAGCGGTCCGCCCACTAGAGGGCTGCGCGTTGTCGGTGTCACCTCCTAGGGTCGTCGGCGACACGAGGGGCGGCCACCGTGGGCCGCCGGGATCGCCAGGGGAAGAGGACGACGGTGACCGCCTACGAGGAGATCTTCCGTTCCAGTGTGGACGACCGTGAGGGCTTCTGGCTCCGCGCGGCCGGCGGGATCGACTGGGACGTCACCCCGACCCGCGCGCTCGACGAGTCGAACCCGCCGTTCTACCGCTGGTTCCCCGACGGCGAGCTGAACGTCGCGTACAACGCGCTCGACCGGCACGTCGACGCCGGGAACGGCGACCGCACGGCCCTGGTGTACGACTCGCCGGTCACCGGGTCGCGGCGCTCCTACACCTATGCGGAGCTGCGCGACGAGGTCGCGCTGTTCGCGGGCGTGCTGCGCGACCAGGGCATCGGCCACGGCGACCGGGTCGTCGTCTACATGCCGATGGTCCCCGAGGCCGCGATCGCGATGCTCGCCTGCGCCCGCCTCGGCGCCGTCCACTCGGTGGTCTTCGGCGGGTTCGCCGCCAAGGAGCTCGCCGTCCGGATCGACGACGCCGGGCCCAAGGTCGTCGTCTCGGCGTCCTGCGGCATCGAGGGCAAGCGCGTCATCGAGTACAAGCCGCTGCTCGACCGGGCGATCGAGCTGTCGGACCGCAAGCCCACGTCCACGGTGATCCTGCAGCGCGAGCAGGCCACCGCGCAGCTGGGCCCGACCGACGTCGACTGGGCCGAGGCCGTCGCCCACGCCACGCCCGCCGACCCGGTTCCGGTGAAGGCCACCGACCCGCTCTACGTGCTCTACACCTCCGGCACCACCGGCAAGCCGAAGGGCGTGGTGCGCGACTCGGGCGGCTACGCCGTCGCCCTGGCCTGGTCGATGCCCAACATCTACGACGTCGGCCCCGGCGAGACGATCTTCACCGCGTCCGACGTCGGCTGGGTCGTCGGCCACTCCTACATCGTCTACGCGCCGCTGCTGGCCGGAGCGACGACCGTGCTCTACGAGGGCAAGCCCGTCGGCACGCCGGACGCCGGACAGTTCTGGCGGGTCGTCCAGGAGAACGGGGTGAAGTCCGTCTTCACCGCGCCCACGGCGTTCCGGGCGATCAAGAAGGAGGACCCGGAGGGCACGTTCCTCGGGCAGTACGACGTGTCCTCGCTGAAGTACCTCTTCCTCGCCGGCGAGCGCCTCGACCCCGAGACCCACCGCTGGGCCTCGGATCTGCTCGGCATCCCCGTCATCGACCACTGGTGGCAGACCGAGACCGGCTGGCCGATCGCAGCCAACCCGGCGGGCATCGAGCTGCTGGAGATCAAGCCCGGCTCACCGACCCGTGCCATGCCCGGCTGGGACGTCCAGGTCCTCGACGAGCGGGGCGACCCGGCCGAGCCCGGTGTCGACGGCGCGATCGTGGCGAAGCTGCCGCTGCCGCCCGGTGCGTTCCCGACCCTGTGGAACGACGACGAGCGCTACGTCAACTCCTATATGTCGGCGTTCGAGGGCTACTACCTCACCGGCGACGGCGGGCACCTCGACGCCGACGGCTACGTCTTCGTCATGGGCCGCACCGACGACGTCATCAACGTCGCGGGCCACCGTCTGTCCACCGGGGGGATGGAGGAGGTCCTGTCCTCGCACCCGGACGTCGCGGAGTGCGCGGTGATCGGCGTCGCGGACACCATGAAGGGGCAGGTCCCGCGCGGGTTCGTGGTGCTGAAGTCCGGCGTCGACAGCGACGCCGAGGGCTACGAGGACGGGCTGCGCGCCGAGCTCGTGCAGATGGTGCGCGACCAGATCGGCGCGGTCGCCTCCCTCAAGGACGTCGCGATCGTCCCGGCCCTGCCCAAGACCCGTTCCGGCAAGATCCTCCGCAAGACGATGCGCGGGATCGCCGACGGCGCCGAGGAGCCGGTGCCCTCCACCATCGACGACGCGTCGGTGCTGGACACGCTGCGTCCGGTGCTGCGGAGGGAGTGAGCGCCCTCCATCGGGTGGTCCGGATGCGCCCCGCTTGACCCGGATCACCCGATGGCGGTAACGGCGGACGGCCGCGACCCGATGGTTGGTCGACGGCCGCTGCCGCTCCCCGGCATCCCCCGCGCGGTCGTCGACGTGGAGGTGTGCCGTGGACCCGGCGCGACTGCGACTCGCGGCACTGGCCGCCCCGGTGGCGCTCGGCGCCCTGCTCGGCGTGGCCGCGATGCTCGAACCCGACGAGGTGCGCCTGCCCTCGGTCGGCAGCATCCCGGTGACCACCCGGTCGACGACCGCGCTCCTCACCGGGGTGCCGCACACCACCCCGCCGCCGACGCCCGTGCAGGCCCGCGCGAACCTCGCGCCGCAGCCGTTGCCGACCGCCGCGCAGACCCGCGACAGCCGCTGACCTGCGGCCTTCCCGAGCGAGGAAGGGAAGCATAACCGCAGGTCAGGGAGCCCTCAGTCCTGCGGCGTCGGCACGGCGGGGGCACCATGGATGCCATGAAGGTCATCGTGGATTTCGACCGCTGCGAGAGCAACGCGGTCTGCATGGGTGTCGCGCCGGAGGTCTTCGAGGTGCGCGACGACGACTACCTCTACATCCTCGACGAGAACCCGGCCGAGTCGCTGCGGCCGAAGGTCGAGGAGGCGGCACGGAGCTGCCCCAAGGCCGCCATCACGATCGAGGGCTGAGCCCCGGCGGTCGGGGGGCTCGGCCGGCGCGGGTTGCCGGGTACTCCTCGCGGCGAGCAGAATCGCGGCGACGAGTGCACCGCCTGCGAAGGAGCCGACCGTGACACAGGGCGCGACGACCGACGTCTGGACCACCCCGCTCACCCCGCTGGCCTTCCTGGGCCGCTCGGCCGAGGTGTTCGCGGAGTCCACGGCGATCGTCTACGGCGACCGCAGGCACACCTACGCCGAGTTCGCGGCGGAGGCGACCCGGGTGGCGAACGCCCTCGCCGCGTCGGGCGTCGAGCCCGGTGACCGGGTCGCCTACTTGCTGCCGAACGTCCCGGAGATGCTCGTCGCGCACTTCGCGGTGCCGCTGGCGGGCGCGGTCCTGGTCGCGATCAACACACGGCTGTCGACCGAGGAGGTCCGCTACATCCTGGACCACTCGGCGGCCACGGTGCTGGTCGTCGACGCCGTCCTGTACGAGACGGTCCGCCCGGTCGCCGACGAGCTGGCCACGGTCCGCGAGATCGTCACCGTCGTCGACCCGGCGGCGCCCGGCGACGGCGTCGGCTCCGGGACGGGCTACGCCGACCTGCTCGCCCGCGGCTCGGACGACCCGCGGCCCTGGGCCGTCGACGACGAGCGGGCCACCATCACGATCAACTACACCTCGGGGACGACCGGCAACCCGAAGGGCGTCGAGTACCACCACCGCGGTGCGTACCTGAACTCCTTCGGCGAGATCGTCCACTCCGGGCACACCGCGGACAGCGTCTACCTGTGGACGCTGCCGATGTTCCACTGCAACGGCTGGTGCACCCCGTGGGCCGTGACGGCCATCGGCGGCACCCACGTCTGCCTGCGCGAGGTCCGCGGCGACACCATCTGGCGGCTGATCGGCGAGCACGGCGTCACCCACCTCAACGGCGCCCCGACCGTCGTCACGACGATCATGAACTCACCCGAGGCCGTCACCCTGGACTACCGGCTGACGATCACGACGGCCGGCGCGCCGCCGTCGCCGACGACCATCCTGCAGATGGAGCGGATGGGGTTCCGCATCGTGCACGTGTACGGCCTCACCGAGACCTACGGGCCGTACGCGGTGAACCAGTACCAGCACGCCTGGGACGACCTCGACGGCGAGGAACGGGCCCGGCTCCAGGCCCGCCAGGGGGTCGGCATGGTGTGCGCGGACCGGGTCCGGGTGGTCGACGAGGAGATGGCCGACGTCCCCCGCGACGGCGCCACGATGGGCGAGATCGTGATGCGCGGGAACAACGTCATGAAGGGCTACCACCGCGACGAGGAGAAGACCGCGGAGGCGTTCCGGGGTGGCTGGTTCCACTCCGGCGACCTGGGCGTCGTGCACCCCGACGGCTACGTCGAGCTGCGCGACCGGGCCAAGGACGTGGTCATCTCCGGCGGCGAGAACATCTCCACCGTCGAGGTCGAGCAGGCGATCGTCTCGCACGACGCGGTGCTGGAGGCCGCCGTCGTCGGGGTGCCGGACGAGAAGTGGGGCGAGGTCTGCAAGGCCTTCGCCGTGCTCAAGCCGGGCCGCTCCGCCGAGCCGCAGGAGCTGATCGACCACGTGAAGACGAGGATCGCCCGGTACAAGGCACCCAAGTACGTCGAGGTCGTCGACGAGCTGCCCAAGACCTCCACCGGCAAGGTCCAGAAGTTCGAGCTCCGCGAGAAGGAGTGGGCCGGCCGCGGGGACTCGCGCATCCAGGGTTAACGCATATCGGTTAGCGTTGCTGAACGTGAGCATCGCAACCGAACTGGCCACGACGGACACCGCGTCGCCGTCCGCCTTCCGCGTCGCGACCGGCGCGGTGGTCGTGACGACGGCGTCGGTGCTCCCGGTGTTCCTCACCGGCGCCCTATCGGTGCAGCTCTCGCGCGACCTGGCCTTCGACCCGTCCGGGCTGGGGCTGGTCGTCGCGCTGTACTTCGGGGTCAGCGCGCTGTGCTCGCTGCCGGTCGGCATGGTCGTCGAGCGGGTGGGATCACGGGTGACCAGCCGGATCGCCGTCGTCGGGGCGGCGGTGCTGATGGCGGCCCTGGCTCTGGGCGCGCGGTCCTACGTCGCGCTCGTCGTCCTGCTGCTCTGCGGCGCCTGGTGCAACGTGATGGGCCAGCTGTCGTCGAACCTGACGCTCGCGCGCTCGGTGCCCGCCCACCGGATGGGGCTGTCGTTCGGGGTGAAGCAGGCCGCGATCCCCGCGGCGACGCTGCTGGCCGGGCTGGCCGTCCCCGCGGTGGCGCTGACCGTGGGCTGGCGCTGGGCGTACGGGATCGGCGCGCTGCTGGCGCTGGCGGCACTGTTCGCGTGCCCGCGCACCGACGCCCGCCCGGCGGCCCGCACGGGGTCCGGCGACCGGGCGACGGCCGCGCTCGCGGTGATCGGCGCCGCCTCCGGGCTCGCGGCCGGGACCGCGACCGCGCTCGGCATCTTCCTGGTCGCCTCGGCGGTGGACCGCGGGATCGACCCCGGTCTGGCCGGGCTGATGCTGACCCTCGGCAGTGTGGTGGGGCTGTCGGTGCGGATGCTGCACGGGTGGCTGGCCGATATGCGCTCGGGCGGCCACGTCGCCGTCGTCGCGGCGAGTCTCGCCGCGGGCGCCGGCGGGTTCGGGCTGCTCGCCGTGCCCGGGACGCCCGCGCTGGTCGTCGGGGTGGTGCTGGCGTTCGGGCTGGGCTGGGCGTGGCCGGGTCTGCTGCAGTTCGCCGTGGTGCGGCTCAACCCGTCCGCCCCGGCCGCGGCGACGTCGATCGTGCAGGTCGGCGTCTACGCCGGCGGTTTCGCCGGACCGATCGTCTTCGGCTCGCTCGCCACCCACGCGGGCTTCCCGACCGCGTGGACGGTCAACGCCGTCGTGATGCTGGTGTCGGCGGCGTTGATGCTGGTCGGGCGCCGGATGCTGCTCGCCCACGCGCGCCGCCGGGCCGAATCAGGACGCAGGTTGTCAGGGTCGTAGGGCACAGTGGCCCCCACTCGCACCTTCCGAGGGGGACAACACGATGCCGGACGCGATCCGCGCCACGGGACTGGTCAAGACCTATGGTTCGCTCCGCGCGCTCGACGGGGTCGACCTGTCGGTGCCGGAGGGGACGGTGCTCGGCCTGCTGGGCCCGAACGGCGCCGGGAAGACCACGGTCGTCCGGGTGCTGACCACACTGCTGACACCGGACGCGGGCGCGGCCACCGTGGCCGGCGTCGACGTGCTGGCCGACCCGGCAGGCGTCCGCCGCCGGATCGGTCTGTCCGGGCAGTACGCCGCGGTCGACGAGTACCTGACCGGCTTCGAGAACCTGGAGATGGTCGGGCGGCTCTACCACCTGGGTCGGCGCCGGGCCCGGGACCGGGCCCGTGAGCTGCTGGCCGACTTCGGCCTGACCGACGCCGCGGACCGTCCGGCCCGGACCTACTCCGGCGGGATGCGCCGCCGGCTCGACCTGGCCGGGGCGCTCGTCGCCGACCCGCCGGTGCTGCTGCTCGACGAGCCGACCACCGGGCTGGACCCGCGCAGCCGCAACGACCTGTGGGACGTGATCCGCGGGCTCGTCGCGCGCGGGACGACGCTGCTGCTCACCACCCAGTACCTGGAGGAGGCCGACGCGCTGGCCGACGAGATCGTGGTCATCGATCACGGCCGGGTCATCGCCCGCGGCACCGCGGACGAGCTCAAGTCGCAGGTCGGCGGGGAGCGCCTGGAGGTCACGACCAGCCTGGCCGACGACCTGGAGCCCACCTCCGCACTGCTCGCCTCGCTCGGCGTGGGTGAGGCCGTGCTGGACCGGCACCGCCGCTCCCTGACGATGCCGGTCAGCGGCGGGGTCGAGGTGCTGCGCGCCGCGCTGGACCGGCTCGCCGAGGCCGGCACCAAGGTCGACGACGCGGGGCTGCGCCGCCCGACGCTCGACGACGTCTTCCTCACCCTGACCGGGCGCCCCGCCGACGAGGCGGACCAGGCCGAGGAGCCGACCCCGTGAACGCCGCCGCCACCATGCTCGCCGACGCCTCCGTCGTCGCGAAGCGCAACCTGATCAAGATCAAGCGGGTCCCGGACCTGCTGGTCTTCACCACCCTGTCCCCGATCATGTTCGTGCTGCTGTTCGCCTACGTCTTCGGCGGCGCGATCGACCCGGCCGGCGGCGGGGCCGGGTACCGCGAGTTCCTGATGGCCGGGATCTTCGCCCAGACCGTCATCTTCGGGGCCACGAACACCGGCGCCGGGCTCGCCGAGGACGTCAAGAAGGGCATCATCGAGCGGTTCCGCTCGCTGCCGATGTCGTCGTCGGCGGTGCTGACCGGCCGGACCCTGTCCGACGTGGTGAACAACCTGATCGTGCTGGTCGTGATGTCGCTGACCGGGCTGCTGGTCGGCTGGCGCATCCACACCTCGGTCGGCGAGGCGCTCGCCGGGTTCGCGGTGCTGATCGTGTTCGCCTACGCGTTCTCGTGGGTGATGGCGTTCGTCGGGCTGCTGGTGCCGAGCCCGGAGGTCGTGAACAACGCGTCGTTCATCGTGATCTTCCCGGTGACGTTCCTGGCGAACACCTTCGTGCCGCTGAACTCGCTGCCCGGCCCGCTGCGGGTGTTCGCCGAGTGGAACCCGGTCTCGGCGGTCACCGCGGCCGCACGGACCCTGTTCGGCAACGACGGCGCGATCCCGGCCTCGGCGTCCGCCTCGGACGCCTGGCCGTTGCAGCACCCGGTGCTCTACGTGCTGATCTGGTCGGTCGTGATCGTCGCGGTGTTCGCGCCGCTGGCGAGCCGGCAGTACCGGCGGGCCGCGAGCCGCTGACCCCGCCGTCGCCGGTCCCACTACGGTCCCCCTGCGGCGGAACGGTTCCGCCGCGGAGGGGGCCGTCGTGATCGTCGTCGGGCTGGTGCTGACCGGGATCGGGGCGCTGATCCACGTCTACATCTTCGTGCTGGAGTCGCTGCTCTGGACCACCGACCGGGCCCGGGCGACCTTCGGTACGGACCGCGCGGAGGCGGAGCAGACCCGGACGCTGGCGTTCAACCAGGGCTTCTACAACCTGTTCCTCGCCGTCGCCGTGCTGCTCGGGACCGTGGTGTTCGCGACGGGCGCCCGCAGCGTCGGCGCGACGCTGGTGTTCACCGGCGCGGGCTCGATGGTCGCCGCCGGTCTGGTGCTGCTGCTGTCGGACCCGTCGAAGCGGCGGCCGGCGTCGATCCAGCTGGGGCCGCCGCTGCTGGGCGTGCTGGCCCTCGCGGTGGGGCTGGCGGCCTGACCCCGGACGTGGGGAGGCCCTCCCCGGGCGTCCCCGGGGAGGGCCTCGTCGTCCGTCGGGACGCTCGTCGTGCGTGACCACTCCAGCGACTGCGCGGGCGCGTCGCTGCCGAGCGTCCCGGCGTCCGTCTGGGGTTAGCCGACCTGGTTGAGCCAGGCTCCGCGGCTGTTGGAGAAGTCCATCGCGTCGTACAGCAGGACGTACTGCCCGGTCGCGCCGCTCGGCCGGTCGAAGCAGACGGTGCCGGTCGTGGTGCCGCCGGGCGCCAGCTGGCCGGCGGAGAGCAGCGAGTCGGAACCGAGCAGCGTGGTCATCAGCGCCGCGCCGTTCGGGTCCTGGAGCTTCCAGTCGAAGCCCCCGTTGAAGGACTCCGTACCGGATCCGGTGTTGGTGTACGTGACGTCCGAGCACAGGGTCTGCCCGATGGTCGAGTCGCCCGGCTGCAGCGGGGTGGCCGCGATCTGCAGGTTCCCGACGGTCAGCGTCTCACCTGCATCGGCGACCACGTCGTCGGCGGTCGCACCCGGGAAGGCGCCGGAGGCTCCCGACCCGGCCACGGCCGGAGTCGCCGTCGAGGAGGTCGTCGGCAGACCCGACACCGCGGCGGCGAACACCGACGCGTAGAGGACGCAGACCACGAGCCCGATCGCCGAGAGCACGGTGCCCGCGATCGCGACGCCGCGGTTGTCCGCCCGGCCCCTGCTCGCCCGGACGACACCGAGCACACCGAACAGCAGGCCCAGCAGCACCAGTGGCCAGGCGATCATCCCGATGATCGGGATGAAGGAGAACAGCAGGCCCAGGATCCCGAGCACCAGCGCGGTGACGCCGAACCCGTTGCGCGGGGCGACGGCGGGGACGGCCGGGGCCGCGGTGCGCTGCTGCGGGACACCGCCGCGCCGGGCCGCACTCGGCCAGGGCTGGGCGCCGGTGGCGGCCGGGGCCTGCTGCTGCGGGCCGCGGGCCTGCTGCGGGACCCCGCCCGGGTTGGTGCGGCCGAAGGGCGGCCCGCCGAAGGGGACCTCGGGGTGGCCGTCGTAGTAGGGGTTCGGGTTGCCGCCGGAGTGCTGCGGCCAGGGCTGGTGGTGCGGCGCCCAGCCCTGCGGCGCGGCACCGCGCGGGTCCTGCGCGTACTGCTGCTGGTGGCGTCCGGGGCCCTGGGGCCCCCGGTACTGCTGCGGGACACGGTGCGGGCCGGACTGCTGCTGCGGCGGGCCGGAGAGGTCCGGGGCGCCGTGGCGGTTCTGCGGAGTGGTCACGCCACGGCTGTCGCGGCGACGGCGGCCCGCGTATCAGCCGGCCCGCCCTTATCAACAAATGTGAGGACAGGTCCGTTCAGCCGTGCCGGTAGTCGGCCGAACAGGTCAGCCGAGGCGGTCGATCAGGGCCAGCGCGTCGGTCGGTGCGTGGACCTTCGCGTCGTTGTCGAAGTAGCAGACGACGTCGTGCCCGGCGTCGCGCCAGCCGCGGACGCGCTCCGCCCAGCCGTCGAGGGCCTCGGCGGTGTAGCCGCCGCTGTAGAGCTCCCCCTGGCCGTGCAGGCGCAGGTAGACGAGGTCGGCGGTCACCTCGTCGAACACCGGCCAGGTGCCCGCGGAGTCGGACAGCACCAGCGCGACCCCGTGCTCCCGCAGCAGCGCGGTGAACGCCGGGTCCCGGAACGACGGGTGCCGCGGCTCGACCGCGTGCCGCAGCGGGCGGTCGGCGTCGGTCTCGACCAGCGCCCGGCCGTCGAGCCGCTCGTCGTGCCCGGTCGCGGCCCGGGCGGCGGCCGTGGTGCTCGCCGGCAGCAGCTCCAGGAAGCGGGCCAGCCGGTCGGCGTCGAACCGCATCCGGGGCGGCAGCTGCCACAGCACCGGGCCCAGCGCCGGCCCCAGGCCGAGCACGCCGGAAGCGAGGAAGTTCGCGACCGGCACCGCGACGTCGCGCAGCTGCTTGAGGTGCGTCACGAACCGCGGGCCCTTCACCGCGAACACGAACCCGGCCGGGACCTGCTCGGCCCAGGCCCGGTAGTTCTCCGGGCGCTGCAGGGAGTAGAACGACCCGTTGATCTCGATCGAGGTGACCTGCCGGGACAGGTACTCCAGCTCGCGGCGCTGCACCAGTCCGGGCGGGTAGAACGTGCCGCGCCACGGCCGGTAGCGCCACCCCGACGTCCCCACCAGGGCCCGTCCGGGCCGGGTGGCGGATCCGGGGCGCGTCACGTGCCGCCGACCAGCCCGCGCAGCGCGGCCGCCCCGGCGACCGGGTGCGTGACGGGCCCGTCGTGGCCGCCGGGCAGCTCGACGAGCCCGCGGCCGAGCCGGGACGCGAGTACCTCGGCGCAGCGGTGCTCCCAGCGCCCGCGCGACTCGACCCCGCCGGTCGGGACGACCCGGACCCCGCTCGCAGTGATGTCGTCGGGGTCGATGCGGACGGCCCGTACCGCGGGGACGTCGTGGCGCAGGAACCGGCGCAGTGCGGGCTCCGGGTCCCCGGACGGCGGTTCCGGCCGGTAGCCGGGCTCGACGGGGTCGTCGCCCGAGGTCAGCGCGGCCATCAGCCGCAGCGCCCCGCCGAGGTCGTCGCGTGCGGCGAGCGCCTCGACCCGGTCCAGGGCCGCCTCGCGGTCGGCATCGCGGACGAGGCCGGGCAGCGGCGGCTCGTGCGCCACCAGCGTCGTGACCAGGTCCGGGTGGCGCACCGCGAGCAGCAGGCCGATCACCGCCCCGATGCTCACCCCCACGACGGCGGACGGTCCGGTGTCGGCCAGCAGCGCGGCGGCGTCGTCGGCGTGCGCGTTCAGCCCGACCGGGTCCGGCCCGGCCGGGCTGCGACCGACGCCGCGCCGGTCGTAGGTGCGGACCCGGTGGGTGACGGCGAGCTCGTCGACGAGCATCCGGGCCGCGCCGGCCTCGGCCACGCCGCCCTGGACCAGCAGCAGCGGCGGTCCCGATCCGGCCGTCTCGTGGTGCAGTGGCACGGTGCCCTCCCTCGCGGTGCGCGGCCGGATGCGGGACCCGGCGGACGCGGTACGGGCCCGATCATCGCCCGGGCGGCTGCGGTCCCGCCCGTTTGCCAGGATGGACGGCATGCGCACCCGACCGCACCTCCCGTCGTGACCGAGCTCGCCCCGGCGGTGCGCCGGGTCCTGGACTGGCCGGTCGACCACGTGGGCGCGGCCGTCGTCGCCGCCGACGGCACCGTGCTCGCCACCGCGGGCGCCACCGACCGCGAGTTCGGGCTGGCCTCGGTGACCAAGCTGCTCTCGGCCTACGCCGCCCTGGTCGCCGTGGAGGAGGGCGCCGTCGACTGGGACGACGCGGCCGGCCCGGAGGGCGCGACCGTGCGCCACCTGATCGCGCACACCTCGGGTCTGGCGTTCGACACCGACGACGTCCGTGCCGCCCCGGGTGAGCAGCGGATCTACTCGAACACCGGGTTCGCGGTGCTCGCCGGCGCCATCGCCGAGGCGACCGGCATCGGGTTCGCCGAGTACCTGCACGAGGCCGTCTGCGCCCCGCTCGGGATGACGCACACCCGGCTGGAGGGCTCGGCGGGCGCGGGCGCGGTGTCCACCGTCGACGACCTGGCCCGCTTCGCCGCCGAGCTGCAGGCCCCGCAGCTGCTGGACCCGCGCACCGTCGCCGAGGCGACGACCGTCGCCTACCCCGGGCTCGACGGCCTGCTCCCCGGCTACGGACGGCAGAAGCCGAACGACTGGGGCCTGGGCATGGAGATCCGCGACGGCAAGTCCCCGCACTGGACCGGGGAGCACTCGTCACCGCGGACCTTCGGCCACTTCGGGCAGTCCGGCACGTTCCTGTGGGTCGACCCGGACGTGCGCGCCGCCGCCGTCGTGCTGACCGACCGCGACTTCGGGCCGTGGGCGGTCCAGGCGTGGACGCCGTGGACGGACGGGGTGCTCGCGGCGCTCGCGACCGGCTGAGGACCGGTCAGGGGCCGACCCGGTCGAAGCCCCAGGAGTGCGGCGGCCGGGCCAGCAGCTCGCCGGGCGGCTCGGGCAGCGTCGTCCCGGCCGGCACCCCGACCGCGATGACGACGACCCGCCCGCCGTCGGCGACGAACAGCTCGTGGCGCTCGGCGCCGGCCAGCGCGACGACCGCCTGCTCGCGCACGTGGGCGAGGAGCTCGTCGCGCCGGCCGTCGGCGGCGCGGGCCTCCCACATCAGCGTCGGGGTCACGTCCGGCGCTCCGGGACGGTCGGCACGTCGACCGCGGCGGCCACGTCCTGCGCGGTGACCCGGAACCGGGCCGGGTAGTGCGCGGCGTCGCGGACGGCGGGCGGCTCGGTGTCGCGCCAGACGAACCCGCACGCGCCGCAGCGGTGCACGGTCCACACCCCGGGGACCGGGGAGGTCGCGAGCACGGCGGCGCCGTCGGTGGAGCAGCGGGGGCAGGTCATCAGCGGTTCTCCTTCCGGTCGCCGGCGACGAGCCGGCCGAGTCGCTCGACCCAGGCCGCGGTGTCGTCGGGCGGCACCACGCCCTGGGAGTAGTGCCCGCGGTCGTCCGGGGCGGTCGGGGTGGTGGCGTCGATGATCAGCTTGTGGGTGATCCCGGCCGGGTCGGACCCGGGGTCCAGCGGCAGCACCGGCATGTCGGGCAGGGTCACCAGGTCGTGCGCGGGGTGCATCTTGGTCGACAACGCCCACATGACCTGGGGCAGGTCGAACGGGTCCACGGTGTCGTCGACGCAGATCACGACCTTGCAGTAGCCGAGGCCGTGCGGGGTGGTCATGGTCCGCATCCCGACGGCCTTGGCGAAGCCCCCGTAGCGGTTGCGGACCGACACGATCGCGAGCAGCCCGTGGGTGTACATGGCGTTGACCGCGCGCACCTCGGGGAACTCGGCCTGCAGCTGCTTGAGCAGCGGGACGCAGGTGTTCGGCCCGATGAGGTAGTCGCACTCGGTCCACGGCATGCCGATGTAGAGGTGCTCGAAGTAGGGCGTGGTCCGGTAGGACACCCGGTCGATGCGGATCTGCGGCATCCGGCGGCCGCCCGAGTAGTGCCCGGTGAACTCGCCGAACGGGCCCTCGAAGTGCCGCTCGCGGCCCAGGACGACGCCCTCCAGCAGGATCTCGCAGCCCCACGGGACGTCGAGCCCGGTCTCCGGACCGGTGGCGATCGGGCAGGGCGAGCCGCGCAGGGCGCCCGCCATCTCGTACTCGCTGTCGGTGTAGGCGATCGGCATGCCCGCCACCAGCGGGATCGTCGGCTCGTTGCCGAGCGCGATCGCGACCGGCAGGTCCTCGCCGCGCTCCTCGGCGCGGCGCAGCTGCAGCGCGATGTCGTGCTGCGGGACGGGCTGCAGACCCAGCGTGCGCGGCCCCTGGACCTCCATCCGGTAGATGCCCAGGTTCTGCTTGCCGAAGGACTCCGGGTCGTCGGGGTCGCGGCTGACGACGGCGGCCTTGTCGATGTAGAAGCCGCCGTCGCCGGAGTTGATGCGGAACAGCGGCAGCAGCGCGAACAGGTCGACCGCCTCCGCGGCGACGGTGTTCTCCGCGAACGGCGGGTCGGCGCGCCGCTCGACCGGCACCGGGAAGGCGTCCCAGCGACGGCCGAACTCCTCGACCTGCTCGCGCACCGGGGTCTCCGGCGGCAGCCCGAGCGCGATCGCGTGGTTGGCCCAGGAGCCGTGCGCGTTGAGCACGATGTTCGGGTCGCGGAACCCGGCGACGTCGGTGAACAGCAGCGCGGGGGCGCGGTCGCCGAGCTTCGGGGCGGCGGCACCGGCGGCGCCGAGGTCGGGCTCGGCCTTCACCTCGTCGTCGATGCGCAGGAGCTGGCCGTGCCCCTCGAGCTCGGCCAGGTAGTCGCGGAAGGTGTCCATCAGGCGCTCCTCCTCTGACGCGCGGACCCGCCGGTCCAGCGGCGGGCCCGCGGGGCGGGCAGGTCGAACTGGTCGCAGATGCGGGCGACGACGTGGTCCACGACGTCGTCCACCGCGGCCGGGTGGTTGTAGAAGGCGGGCATCGGCGGGACGATCCGCACCCCGGCGCGGCGCAGGGCCAGCATGTTCTCGAGGTGGATCTCCGACAGCGGGGTCTCCCGCGGCACGAGGACCAGCCTCCGGTCCTCCTTGATCGTGACGTCCGCGGCGCGGGCGACGAGCCCGTCGGCGATGCCGTGCCGGATCTGCGCGAGGGTCTTCATCGAGCAGGGGACGACGACCATCCCGTCCGTCCGGAACGAGCCGGAGGAGATCGACGCGGCCTGGTCCCCGAACGGGTGGGCGGTCCCGGCCAGCGCCTCGACCTCGGGCACCGTCCAGCCGGTCTCCTCGACGATCGTCGCCCGCGCCCACTTCGAGAGCACGAGGTGCGTGTCGACCTCGGCGTCGCGCAGCGCCTCCAGCAGGCGGATCCCGAGGATCGCGCCGGTCGCGCCGGTGATTCCCACGACGAGTCGCACCGGACCACCTCCCAACTAGTTCGTATACTAACTGTTTGCATACGCACTATACTCGCGGCATGACCGATCGCAACCCGGGTGCCGACGAGGCGGTCGTCCACCTGCTCCGCCGGGTCCTGCAGTCCCACACCGCGACCTGGCAGCAGCGCGTCCCGCAGCTGACCAAGCCGCAGTACGCGATGCTCGACGCACTGCGCCGCCGTCCCGGGATCGACCAGGTCACGCTCGGATCGCTCGCCGCGACCGACAAGGGCACCACCACCGAGCTGCTGCGCCGGATGGAGCGCCACGGCTGGCTGAGTCGCACCCGCTCCGAGACCGACCAGCGACGACGGCTGGTCTACCTCACCGACGAGGGGGAACGCCTGGCCGCCGGGGCCGCGACCGAGGCCCGTGCGCTGGCCGCCGAGTTCCTCGCCCCGCTCGACGAGACCGAGCGGGCCCGGTTGCGCGACCTGCTGGCCCGGCTCGCCGAGACGGGGTCCGACGCCGTTCCCGAGAGGGACGGGAACTGAGCCGGAAACCGTCGCGTGGGGCGGGAATGATCCGGGACCCCCGCCCGTTGGAACGACTGTCCGAGCCGGGCGAACCGAGTCCCCGGGCCGCAATAGACAACCGCCGCCGTGGAGTTCCGTTCGGCTGGAGCCGCGGTGCGCCACTCGCCGCGAGGCGACCGGCGTCCGGTTCGGACCCCATACCGCCGATTCCCGAAACCCATTCGACGACGCCTGCGAGGCCGGTCACCATGGTCGGCGCACGCCCGGTCCCGGGCGAGCAGGCAGACTGAACGAACGATGTCCAGCGAACCCGTCCCGTCTCCGACTTCCGCACAGCCGTCGTCGCACGACCGTCCGCGCCGACCCCGCCGCCGTCCCGGCGCACGGGGCGACCACCAGGCGCGCGGCGGGAGCTCCGGCACCCCGCAGGACACACCTCCACACGAGAACACCTCATCGGACCTCGCCGCAGCGCAGGCCGCCCCCGGGACGGAGGGCGCCGCGCGCGGCGTCCCGGCCCGCGATCAGCAGCGCCGCCGTGCATCGACGCAGCGCCGCCGCGGGCCTCGGGGTCGGCGCGCTGCCGTCACGGCGCCCGGCCCCGACCAGCCCGGCCGTCGCGGCCCCGACCGCGACGGCCGCGACTCCGCCGAGCCGCTCCCCCCGCTCGACGACGCCGAGCTCACCGCCCTGCGGGAGCGCCTCGACGCGCTCGGACCGGCCGAGGCCGAGCGGCTGCGCGGCCGGCTGGACCGGGCCCGCGACGGGCGTGCCCAGCAGCGGGTCGCCGACGCCGTCGCGAAGGCCGAGCACCGCGTGGAACGGCGCCGCGCCGCGCTGCCGCGGATCTCCTACCCCGCGACGCTGCCGGTCTCCGCACGCCGCGAGGAGATCGCCGACGCGATCCGCGACAACCAGGTCGTGATCGTCGCCGGGGAGACCGGATCCGGGAAGACGACGCAGCTGCCGAAGATCTGCCTCGAACTGGGCCGCGGTGTGCACGGGATGATCGGGCACACCCAGCCGCGGCGGCTCGCCGCGCGCACCGTCGCCACCCGGATCGCCGAGGAACTGGGCGTCGAGCTCGGCGGGGCGGTCGGCTGGAAGGTCCGGTTCACCGACGCCGTCGGCGACTCGACCATGGTCAAGCTGATGACCGACGGCATCCTGCTGGCCGAGCTGGCCGGCGACAAGGACCTGCTGGCCTACGACACGCTGATCATCGACGAGGCGCACGAGCGCAGCCTCAACATCGACTTCATCCTCGGGTACCTGACCCGGCTGCTCCCCCGCCGTCCGGACCTCAAGGTCGTCATCACCTCGGCGACGATCGACCCGGAGCGCTTCGCCCGGCACTTCGGCGCGGCCACCGACGGCGGTGACCCGACCCCGGCCCCGATCGTCGAGGTCTCGGGGCGCACGTTCCCGGTCGAGGTGCGCTACCGCCCCGTCGTCGACCCGGACGACCCCGACGCCGATCCCGACCGGCAGCTGGACGACGCGATCGGCGACGCCGTCGTCGAGCTCCAGCGCGAGGGCCCGGGCGACGTGCTGGTGTTCCTGCCCGGCGAGCGCGAGATCCGCGAGGCCACCGAGGCCCTGGAGCGGCGCAACCTGCGGAACACCGAGATCCTGCCGCTCTACGCCCGGCTGTCGACGGCCGAGCAGCAGCGTGTCTGGGCGCCGCACGCGGGCAACCGGGTGGTGCTGGCCACCAACGTCGCCGAGACCTCGCTGACCGTGCCCGGCGTCCGCTACGTCGTGGACACCGGCACCGCGCGCATCTCGCGCTACTCGCGCCGGCTCAAGGTGCAGCGGCTGCCGATCGAGAAGATCTCCCAGGCCTCGGCGAACCAGCGGTCCGGGCGCTGCGGCCGCACCTCCGACGGCATCGCGATCCGGCTGTACGCCGAGGACGACTTCGACGCCCGCCCCGAGTTCACCGACCCGGAGATCCTGCGGACCAACCTGGCGTCGGTCGTCCTGCAGATGATCGCGCTGGACCTGGGCGAGATCTCGGAGTTCCCGTTCGTCGAGCCGCCGGACCGGCGCGCCGTCGCCGACGGTCTGGACCTGCTGCACGAGCTCGGCGCGCTGCGCCCGGACCGGCGCTCGCTGACCGCGGTCGGACAGTCGCTGGCGCGGCTGCCGGTGGACCCGCGGCTGGGCCGGATGCTCGTGGAGGCGCACCGCAACGGCTGTCTGCGCGAGGTGCTGGTCATCGCCGCCGCACTGAGCGTGCAGGACCCGCGCGAGCGGCCCACCGAGCAGCGCCAGGCCGCCGACGACAGACACCGCCGCTTCGGTGAGGACGGCTCGGACTTCCTGGCCTACCTGCGGCTGTGGGACCACCTGAACGCCCGCCGCGACGAGCTGTCGGGCAGCCGGTTCCGCCGCGAGCTGCGTGAGGACTTCCTGCACTACCTGCGGGTGCGCGAGTGGTGGGATCTGCACGGCCAGCTCCGCCAGGCCGCCCGCAGCTCCGGCATGGAGCTGAACGACCACGACCCCGAGTGGCCGCGGCACGCCGACCGGATCCACCAGTCCGTCCTGGCCGGGCTGCTGTCGCAGATCGGTATGCAGGACCCTCTCTCCGAGAAGGCCACGGGGAAGCGCAGAGGGGACGGTGGAGACGGGAAGAAGGAGCGGAAGGGCCCGAAGGACTACCTCGGCGCCCGCGGCGCGAAGTTCGCGATCTGGCCCGGCTCGGGCCTGGCGCGCAAGCCCCCACGCTGGGTGATGGCCGCCGAACTCGTCGAGACGACGAGATTGTGGGCGCGGACCGTCGCGCCGGTGCAGCCGGACTGGATCGAGCCCCTCGCCGGACATCTCGTCAAGAAGACGTATTCGGAACCGCGCTGGTCACGCACGCGCGCGTCCGCCGTCGCGACCGAACGGGTCACCCTGCACGGGCTGCCGCTGGTGGCCGACCGCAGCGTCGCCTACGGCCGGATCGACGCCGAGGTGAGCCGCGACCTGTTCCTGCGGCACGCCCTCGTCGAGGGCGACTGGGAGACCCGGCATCCGTTCTTCCACGCCAACCGGGAGCTGCTCGAGGACGTCGAGGAGCTCGAGCACCGGGCGCGGCGCCGCGATCTGGTCGTCGACGAAGACACCCTGTTCGCCTTCTACGACGAGCGGGTCCCCGCCGACGTCGTCTCCGGCAAGCACTTCGACCGGTGGTGGAAGCAGGCCGCGAAGCGCGACCCGGAGCTGCTGACCTACACCGAGGAGATGCTCGCGACCGAGGCCGCGAAGCAGGTCGACCGCGCCCACTACCCCGACCACGTCGAGGCGGGCGGTCTGACCCTGCCGCTGTCCTACGCGTTCGAGCCCGGCCATCACGAGGACGGCGTGACCGTCGTCGTTCCGGTGGCGGCACTGAACCAGGTCGACCCGACGCCGTTCACCTGGCAGGTGCCCGGGCTGCGCGAGGAGCTCGTGACCGCCCTGATCCGGACGCTGCCGCGGAACCTGCGGCGCAACTTCTCCCCCGCCCCGGACCACGCGAAGGCGGTGCTGGCCCGGCTGCGCGGCGAGACCGGCCGGCGTCCGCTGCTGGACGTCCTGGAGGACGAGCTCGGCCGGATGCGCGACGTGCACATCCGGCGTGAGGACTGGGAGCTGGAGCGGCTGCCCGAGCACCTGACGGTGACCTTCCGGGTGCTCGACGAGTCCGGCGCCGAGCTGGCCCGCGACACCGACCTGGACCGGCTGCGCCGCGCCCTCGCCCCGAAGGTCCGCGAGGAGCTGGCCGCCGCGGGCAGCGACGTCGAGGCGACCGGGCTGACGTCGTGGACGATCGGCGACCTCCCCCGGGAACTGCCGATCCGGCGTGGCGCGCACACGGTCACCGGCTACCCGGGCCTGCGCGACCGCGGCACGAGCGCCGACGTCCGGGTGTACGCGACGGCGCCCGAGCGCGACCCCGCCCACCACCGCGGCGCCCGGCGGCTCCTGCTCCTCAACACCACCCACCCGGGGAAGCAGGTGCAGCGAGGCCTGGACAACCGGGCGCGGCTGGCCCTGTCGCGCAACCCGCACGGCTCGCTCGACGCCCTGCTCGACGACTGCACCACCGCCGCGGCCGACCACCTGATGACCCGGGGCGGCGGCGACCCGTTCGACGAGGCGCAGTACGCCCGGCTCGCGGAGCTGCTGCGGATGCGGCTGCCGTCGACGACGTTGCAGGTCCTCGACGCCGTACGCGGCGTGCTGGAGGTCTGGCACCGGGTCGGTGCGGCGCTGGCGGACCTGCGCGGCCCCGCCACCCGCGACGGCGTCGCCGACGTGACGGCGGTCGTGGGCCGGCTGACCGCGCCGGGCTTCGTCACCGCCGCCGGGGCGACCCGGCTCGGCGACGTGAAGCGCTACCTGCAGGGCTGCGAGCTGCGGCTGGAGAAGCTGCGCGCCGACCCCGCCCGCGACGCCCGGTGGACCGCCGAGATCGCACCGGTCGAGGCGGAGTACCGCGGGCTGCTGGCCGCCCTGCCCGAGCACACGCCGCCGTCGGCCGCGCTGCGCGAGATCGGGTGGATGGTCGAGGAGCTGCGCATCTCGCTGTACGCGCACCCGATGAAGACCCGCCATCCGGTGTCGGTGCAGCGGATCGAGCGGGCGATCGACGCGCTCTGAGGCGTGACTGTCGGGGGTCGCAGGCACACTGCCCCCATGACCGATGCACCCGTTGCCAGGTTCGCACTGTTCGCGCTCGACTGCCCGGACCCGCTGGAGCTCGCCCGGTTCTACTCCGCGATCACCGGCTGGCCGGTCGTCGGCCCCACCGACACCGACCCCGACTGGGTCGAGCTGGACGCGGGCGGGGCGGGCGCCACCCTGGCGTTCCAGCAGATCTCCGAGGGGGAGTTCACCCCGCCGGAGTGGCCGGGGCAGGTGCGCCCGCAGCGCGGGCACGTCGACTTCGACGTGCCCGACCTCGACGCCGGGGAGGCCGCGGTGCTGGCGCTCGGCGCCGTCAAGCACGAGACCCAGCCCGCACCGGAGAGCTTCCGGGTGTTCCTCGACCCGATCGGGCACCCGTTCTGCCTGGTGCGGGCCTGAGTTCCGCCCGGCGGAACCCCGGTGATTCTGTGAGGATCAGGTCTCCGTCGACGGCGAGGGGCCCGCGATCATGACCGCACCGACCACTCCGTACACCGAGCTGGGCGAGGCTCTGGGCACCGACTTCTTCTCGGTGCGCGACCAGTTCACCGACGAGCAGTGGCAGCGCTTCGCCGACACCCGCACGTTCGTCGACACCGAGGTCCTCCCCGGCATCAACGACTACTGGGAGCGCGCGGAGCTGCCCTGGCACCTGTTCCGGCGCCTGCCCGAGCTCGGGATCGTCGGCGAGGACATCCAGGGCTACGGGGCGGCCGGGATGAGCCCGCTCGCGCTCGGCCTCGTGCACATGGAACTGCACCGCGGCGACGGCTCGCTCGGCACGTTCCTCGGGGTGCACGCGGGCCTGGCGATGAAGGCGATCGCGATGTGCGGCTCGGAGGAGCAGCGGCAACGCTGGCTGCCGTCGATGTCCACCATGGACAAGTTGGGCGCGTTCGCGCTGACCGAGCCGATGCACGGTTCGGACTCGGTCGCGCTGGAGACCACCGCGACCCGCGACGGCGACCACTGGGTGCTGCGCGGGTCGAAGCGCTGGATCGGCAACGGCAGCGTCGCGGACCTGGTGGTCGTGTGGGCGCGCGACACCGACTCCGGCGAGGTGCTCGGGTTCGTCGTCGAGACCCCGGCGGAGGGCTACGAGGCCACCGTCATCCCGGGCAAGGTGTCGCTGCGGGCGCTCTGGCAGGCCGACATCGAGCTGGACGGGGTCCGGGTGCCGGAGGAGAACCGGCTGGCCGAGGCGCGGACGTTCGCCGACTGCGCCGCGGTGCTGGCCACCACCCGGGGCACCTGCGCCTGGATGGCGCTGGGCCACGCGACCGCCGGCTACGACGCCGCCCTGCGCTACGCGCTGGAGCGCGAGCAGTTCGGCAAGCCGCTGGCGAGCTTCCAGATCGTGCAGCAGCGGCTCGTCGCGATGCTCGCCGACCTGACCGGCATGCAGCTCTACTGCATGCAGTCCGCCCGGCTCGCCGAGGTGGGCAAGCTGTCGCCGACCGTCGCGGGGCTGGCGAAGATGCACAACACCCGGACCGCCCGCAAGATCCTCTCCGAGGCGCGGGACCTGCTCGGCGGCAACGGGATCCTGCTGGAGCACCACGTCGTGCGGCACTGGGCCGACATCGAGGCGATCCACACCTTCGAGGGCACCGAGACGATCCAGACCCTCATCGTGGGCCGGGACGTGACCGGGATCAGCGCGTTCACCTGATCCCGGCGGGCGGGGTCAGGCGGCCAGGTCGCGGGGGCCGGGCGTCTCGCGGCCGAAGCGACGGGCCAGGTCGGCCTCGACGCGGCGGTCCGAGCGGCGCTCCAGCCACCGCCGCCCCCGTGCGGTCCGCGCGACGAGCAGCGACTCGACCAGGTTGCGCAGCACCTGCGACGGCCACATCCACGCCGCGGTCACCGGCAGGTCCAGGTCGCGCAGGCCCTCGGCGCGCAGGAACACCCGCAGCAGCGACAGCAGCCGTCGTCGCTCCCAGGCGCCGCGGAGCCGGTCGGCGGGGCCACCGGTCCGCTCGCTGCGCAGCCCCTCGACGAGCGCGCCCGCGAGCAGCGGGCCTGCCGGGGTGACGTCGCCCTGGGCCAGCACGATGTGGTGGTTGAACGCGTTCTGGGCGCGCTCGGTGTCGAACAGCCAGTCGTCGTCGACGCCCATCAGCCACCCGACGTAGCGCCACAGGTGCATGATCGCGTCGCCGTCGGCGCGCGGGACGTGCCGTCCGAGCAGGCGGCAGCCGAGGATCGCGGTGCTGTTGAACAGCCCGAGCGTGGCCGCGGCGTCGGCCTGGTTGATCGGCAGCCCGTGGCCGGCGACGTCGTAGCGGTCGCCCCGCTCGAACCGCTCCGCGACGAGGGCGTGCATGGCGCGCACGTGCAGCGTCGCCGCCCAGCCCGCACCACCGGGCACCATCCCGCCGGGACGGCTGACGGCGAACGCCCACGCCTGGGTCTCACCGAGGCGGCGCATCGCGCCGGCGCCGGTGAGCCCACCGGTGCGGACGAGCAGCTCGGTGGGGCCGCCGTAGCGGTAGCCGCCGATCAGCGAGAGTCCCAGCAGCACGTCGTCGCGGCTGCGGCCGAGCCTGCGGTAGGCGCGGGCGCCGCGTTCGAGCAGGTCCCGGTCGAGCCAGTCCGGGTCCGGGGTGACCGCGGCGAGGAAATCCCGCAGCGCGGGCGGGGCGTCGGCCGGCGCGGCGCCCGCGGCCAGCGCGGTGTGCAACGCCCGCATGGTCACACGGCCGCTCCCGGCGCGGCCCGCGTCGTCGCGGTCGCGTCCCATCGCGCGGGCCAGCGCGGCGCCGGTCTCGTCGCGGGTGAGCATCCGGCGGCCGATCTCGG
The DNA here is from genome assembly GCF_056341085.1 of Pseudonocardia sp. 2-7. Lineage (NCBI taxonomy): Bacteria > Bacillati > Actinomycetota > Actinomycetes > Pseudonocardiales > Pseudonocardiaceae > Pseudonocardia > Pseudonocardia sp. 2-7. The sequence goes on along the minus strand of NZ_CP094507.1, from coordinate 542,083 downwards.
CGAGCAGCGCGGGGTCGGGGTCGCGGACCCCGGCGACCAGGCCGAGCGGACGGGCGATCCGCGCCGCGCGCTCGGGCGCACTGCGGAAGCGTCGCGGGGCAACGGGCGGCTCTGCCAGCATGGACCGATGCTGACACGAGCGAATGCTCGCCTTCAACGCGCGTTCCGGGGCGCCCGGTGAGCGGGCGCGGGGCCCGGCGGCGCGAGCCGCGCCAGGAGCGGTCCCGGGCGATGGTGGAGCGGATCGTCGCGGCGGGCCGGGACGTGCTGGTCACCCGCGGGTACGACGGCGCGTCGACGAACCGGATCGCGGCCGCCGCCGGGGTGTCGCCCGGGTCGCTCTACCAGTACTTCCCGGACAAGGACGCGGTGCTGACCGAGGTGCTGGATCGCTACCTCGACGCGATGGAGGCTCGCGTCTCGCGCGCGTTCCTCGACTCGGTCGCCGCGGCCGGGCCGGGGGCGGGCACCGCGCCGGCGGTGCGCGCGACCCTCGAGGCTCTGCTCGACACGTTCGGCGAGGAGCCGGACCTGCTACGGGTGATCGTCGAGCAGCTGCCGCGCTCCCCCGGCGGGCGCCGGGCCGCGTTCGCCGGCCGGATCGACGACCTGGTCACCACGGTGCTGCTCACCCGCGGCGCCGGGCACACCGACGCGGCGCGGGCCGCGGCGTGGACGGTCGTGCGGACCGTCGAGCACCTCACCACCGGGTTCGTGCTGGAGCGGCCCGGGTTCGCGCGGGCGGTCGTCGTCGACGAGCTGACCGCGCTGGTCGCGGGCTACCTCGACGCGCGCCTGTCCGGCGGACGGGTGGCGTCGGACGGGCCGTCCTGACCGGCCTCGACCGGGAGCCCGGCCGCGGCCCAGGCGCGGAAGCCGCCGTCGACGTCGGTGGCCTGGTGCAGCCCGATGTCCTGCAGCGACGCGGCGGCCAGGCTGGAGCTGTAGCCCTCCGAGCAGAACAGCACCCAGGCGACGTCGTGGTCGACGGCCGCGGGGACGCGGGCGTCGGAGGTCGGGTCGAGGCGCCACTCCAGGTGGTTGCGCTCGATCACCAGCGCGCCCGGGATCTGCCCCTCCTCACGACGCTGCCACCCCGGCCGGGTGTCGACCAGGTGCGCCCCGGCCGCGGCGAGCTCCGCGGCACGCCGCGGGTCCGGCCGGTCGAGCCGGGCGCGGGCGGCGGCGAGCAGGTCGGCGACGGTGCGGCTCATCCGACACCCCGGCCGGGTTCGACGAGCTCGGTGCGGGTGCGGCGCAGCCGCTGGTGGCCGGTGGTGCCCGCGACGTCCTCGACGTCGTAGTAGGACATCGCCGACAGCGGCGGGGAGTAGGCGTGCACGCTCACCGCGGGGTCGTCGGCGGTGTTGGCGACGTCGTGCACGTGGCCCAGCGGGAAGCCGGCGCCGCGGCCGTGACGCAGGGTCCGGGTGCGCAGCCCGGACGGTCCGCTCCAGCGGCGCTCGGTCAGCGAGCCGGACACCACGGTGAGGGCGCCGAGGGAGCCCGCGTGGTCGTGCAGCTCCGCGATCTGCTCGGTGGCCCAGCTGATCAGCCAGACGTCGACGAAGCCGTCGCTGCGCAGCAGCCGGTACCAGCGGCGTTCCGGGTCGACGACGACCTCGTGCCGCCCGGAGCGCACCTCGGCGGCGATCTCGCGGGTCAGCTCCTGCAGGTCCTCGAGGCCGTACGGGGTGGGCGCGGTGACGGGTCGTGCGTGCGGGACGCGCAGGCGGGCGGGGCGGGACGCGGGCACGGAGGCAGGCGCGGACACGGTGGTGCTCCAGGGGACGATCGGGCGAGCGTGGTCGGGGGACTCAGCTCGGGCGACAGCCCTGGTCGAAGTGGTCGGCGCGACGGGTGCCCCACAGGGGTCCGAGGGTCGCTGCCTGACTCATGCCGGGAATGGCATCACAGCGGTGGGCACGGTTTCAACCCGCCGTCCGGCCCGCGGGAGGACCCCGTGCGTGTCCGGACAGGTCGGCGGGTCAGGCGCCGTCGTCGTCGGACATGCCGATGACGGTGTCGAGCCCCGACAGCACCAGCGAGCGGCGGGCCTGGCTGCCCGCGGGCGCGACGAGGGTGAGCGCCGCGCCGTTGGTCCGCATCCGGCGCGCGACCTCCGACAGCAGGGCCATCCCGGCGCTGCTGACGAACGCCTCCCCCGGCAGGTTCAGGGTGATCGGCAGCCCGCGGTCGACGTGCTCCATCAGCGGGGCCCGGATCGCCGAGACCCCACCGAGGTCGAGGTCGCCGACGATCCCGATCCGCACGCCGTGCGCGTCCGGGACGGCACGCAGCCGGGCCCGGACGGTGCCGTCGTCGCCGTCGCCGGACGGGGTGTCGATCCGGTCGCGGTCCGGCTCGGGCTCCCCGGCGACGAACTCCACCGGCGGTCCCGCGCTCGGGGTGCCCACCTCGACCGGGATCGCGGGCAGCAGGAACCGCACGGTGGTGCCGGAGTCCGACGGGTCGATGTGCACGTCCCCGGCGAGCTCGCGGATGAGCGCGATGCCGCGGCCGCGGTAGCCGGGGTCGGGCGGCGGGGGCCGCCAGCGTCCGCCGTCGGTGACGCGCACCGCGACCGAGCCGTCCGCGGTCAGCGCCAGGTCGAGGTCGACCCCGGCGCGCCCGTCGGTGTCCTCGGGCAGATAGGCGTGCTCGATGGAGTTGGTGGCGGCCTCGCCGACGGTCAGCTGCAGGTCGCTGACCGCGTCCGGGCCCATCCCGCACTGCGCGGCCCAGGCGGCCACCGCGCGGCGCAGCGGGGCGAGCCGTTTCGGGTCGGCCTCGATCGCGATCCGCAGCGGCGGCGGCATGAGCCGCGCGACGACGACGACCGTGTCGTCGGGGATGACCGTCCCCTCGGACATGCGGTGCAGCAACGTGTCCGCCATGTCGCGGGGCTGGGCGGCGGACAGCTCGTCGAACGCGGCGGACAGCCGGGCCAGGCCGTCGTCGATGACCTCGTTGCGGCGTTCGAACAGACCGTCCGAGCAGAGCAGGATCGTCTCGCCGGGCTCCATCCGGTCCACGGCCTCGGGGAACGGGGGCCGCCCGGAGATCCCCAGCGGCACGCCGCGCCCCTCGGACAGGGTCCGCACCCCGTCCGGGCCCGCGACCAGCGGCGGCGGGTGGCCGGCGCTGGCGTAGCGCATCTCGCCGGTGCCGGTGTCGATCGTCGCGATGGCCACGGTGCTGGCCATCGCGCCGCGCACCCGCAACGCGTACTGGTCGAGCTGCTCCAGCGCCCGCGCCGGGGGCTGGCCGTTGACCAGGTTCGACGCGACCGCGGACCGCAGCTGGCCCATCACCGCGGCCGCCGCCGGGCCGCGGCCGACGACGTCGCCGACGACGAGCGCCACCAGGTCGTCGCCGAGGTCCAGGACGTCGAACCAGTCGCCCCCGGCCTCGGTGCCCTGGGTGCCGGGGCGGTAGCGGGTGGCCAGCGACAGCCGTTCGATGTCGGGCAGGCGCTGGGGCAGCAGGCTGCGCTGCAGGGTGACCGCGACCTCGTGCTCGGCCTGGTGCAGCTGGGCGCGGACGATCGCCTGCGCGCACTGGTTGGCCAGGGTCAGCACGAAGCTGCGCTGCTCGGGGGTGAACACCGGTTCGGTCTCGAAGCGCAGCCCGATGACGCCGATCGGGCGGGCCGCGACCATCAGCGGCACCGCGGTATGGATCGGGTAGCGCAGCACCTCGCCGCCGGCGGGCCCGCCGGCGTTCCAGATCGGCTCGCCACTGCTGACCGCGCGGCTCAGCGGGTGCGCGCGGCCGGGGGTGCGCATCGGCGGGCCGTCGGCGGGCCAGCCGGTCTCCCGGAGCAGCGAGAGCGCGCCGCCCTCGTCGACGACGAGCACCGCGACCGCGTCGGCCCCGATCGAGATCCGGCCGTGCTCGACGACGACCTCGGCGACCGACTCCAGGTCGGTGGCCCGGGCCAGCCCGGTCGCGACCGCGCCGAGGCGTTCGGCGAGCCGCCGGGCCTCGGTCTCGGCCTCCAGCATCGACGCCCGGTCCAGCGCCTGTGCTGCGAGCTCGGCGACGGCGACGGCCGCCTCCTTGTCCGCGTCGGACAGCCGTCGCTCGGTCAGCATGGCGACGGCGAGGACCCCCAGCGAGCGCCCGCCGGCGACGAGCGGCAGGTAGCCGATGGTCTGGGCGTGGTCCGGTGCGATGCCGATGGCCGCGGGGTAGCGCGTCGCCCACTCGTGCGCGGTGGTGAACCACATCGGCTCGTGCCCGGCCAGCACCTCGGTGAACGCCAGCGGCGCGTCGACCCGGATCCGGGCGGCGCGCTGCCACATGTCGCGGTCCCACCCGTGGCCGGTGAGCGCCTGCAGCCACTCCCCGCGGATCTCCCAGAGCCCGGCGTGGTCGGCGTCGAGCAGGTCGACGATGTGGTCCGCGGCGATCGCGGCGACCTCGCCGGGGGTCGCCGCGGCCGACATCTTGGCGGTGGCGCGGTGCAGCAGGCCCAGGCGCTGGGCCGAGGCTCGTTCCTGCTCCAGCAGGCGGGCGTTGTCGACGGCCAGCCCGGCCCGGCGCCCGATCTCGGACAGGAGGTCCAGGTCGTCGTCGGTGTAGGGGTCGCCCGACTCGGTGCGGACGACGGTCAGCACGGCGCTGGTGCGGCCGCGGGCGGGCAGCGGCACGACCATCGCCGAGGTCATGCGCAGCCGGGTCCAGGCCCGGCGCTGGGTGGGTGCGAGCCGGCTCAGGACCTCGTCGAGGTGGGCGGCGTCGAGGATCTCGGGGCGGCCGTCGTCGTCGGCGGGGACCAGCGGGGCCAGCCGCCACAGCGAGGGCTCCAGCGCCGAGCGCTGCGCGGAGACGGCGAGGGTGCCGGTGCCGGTGACCGCGTCGGCGTCGTGGACCACGGCGATGTCGGCGAGCCGGTCCTCGACGACGGCGCGGACGAGCTGGTCGGTGCGCCCGGTGCGGGTGATCTCCCGTTCCAGGGACTCGGCGACCTCGGAGTAGATGCGGTGCCGGCGCTGCTCACGGTGCTGGACGTCGATGTCGAGGCAGCCGCCGACGTAGCCCGCGGAGCGTTCGCCGTCGCGGACGGGGGCGCCGCGGTCGAGCACCCAGCGGTAGCGGCCCGCCCGGTCCAGCAGCCGGTACTCGACCTCGAACGGCGCGTGCGCGCGGGCGGCGGCGGAGGTCACCGAGCGGTAGCGCTCGCGGTCGTCGGGGTGGATGCGGCGGCGCCAGTCGTGGCCCAGCTCCTGCGCCGCGTCCTCGACGCCGGTGAAGTCCAGCCAGCCCCGGTTGACGAACAGCCGGTGCCCGCCCGGGTCGTCGACCCAGATCAGTGCCGGGGTGGAGTCGGCCATGGCCCGGAACTGCAGCTCGGCGGCCCGGCGGACCCGGCCGAGCTGCAGGTGGTTCGCGACCCGGGCGAGCAGCTCGCGGGCGGAGAACGGGCGGACCAGGTAGTCGTCGGCGCCGGCGGCGAACCCCTCGACGGCGGCCTCCTCCCCGGCCCGCGACGACAGCAGCACGACCGGCACCCCGATCGTGCGGGGGTCCGACCGCAGCGCCCGCAGGAGCTCGATGCCGCCGTTGCCGGGCAGCGCCGCGTCGACGACGACCAGGTCCGGCGGGTCGGTGCGGGCGGACTCCAGTGCGGCCGCACCGTCCGCGACGACCCGGACGGTCCAGCGTTCGACGAGCAGGTCGCGCAGGTAGCCGCGCATCTCGCGGTCGTCGTCGACGACGAGCACCCGGTCGCGGTGGTCGACCTCCAGCCCGTCGACGACGGACCCGTCCACCGAGCGGCCGCGGGCGAGGACCGGTGCGGCGCCCGCGGGCTCGGGGGCGTCGGGCAGCCAGCGCAGCGCCTCCGCCACGTAGGGCGCGGCGAGCTGCGGGGCGGCGCGGGACCCGACCTGGGCCCGGACGAGGCGTTCGGGGGGCAGGTGGGCGAAGCCCAGCGGCAGCCGCACGGTGAAGGTGCTGCCCGCGCCGGGCTCGCTGGTCACCCCGATGGTGCCGCCGTGCAGACGGACCAGCTGGCGGATCAGCGGCAGGCCGAGGCCGCTGCCGTCGCCGCTGCGGCCGTGCCGCCGGGTGGGACGGTGGAAGCGGTCGAACACCGCGTCGAGCTCGCCGTCGACGATGCCGGCGCCGGTGTCGGAGACCCGCAGGACGACCTGTTCGCCGTCCTGGGCGAGGTCGACGGTGATCGTGCCCTGGCGGGTGTACTTGACCGCGTTGCTGAGCAGGTTGAGGACGACCTTCTCCCAGGCGTCGCGGTCCACCCAGACCGGCCGGACCTGCGGCGGGCAGGACACCGCCAGCTCCAGCCCGGCCCGCTCCACGACGGGCGCGAACGCGTCGACGAGCGCCGCGGTGGTCTTCCCGATCTCGGTCGGGGCGAACAGGCCGTCGTGCTTGCCGGTCTGCAGGGCGGAGACGTCCACCAGCCCGTCGACGAGCTTGAGCATCCGCTGCGCGTTGCGCTGTGCGAGCTCCACCTGGGTGCGGACGGCGGCGTCGTCGTGGTCGCGCAGCCGCTCCAGCGGCCCGAGGACGAGGGTCAGCGGGTCGCGGAACTCGTCGCCGAGGCCGGCGTAGTACTCGGCGCGGGCCTGCTCGATCAGCCCGGCGTCGTCGCGCCGGTCGCGCTCGCGGTCGCGGGCGAGCGCGGCGGTCAGCACGCCGCCGACGGTGCCCGCGACCAGCCGCAGGAACGAGCGGTGGTCCTCGTCGAGCGGGAGCAGCGACGGCGCCCCGATGACGACGGCGATGCCGGCCGACCCGTCGGGGGTGTGCACCGTCGCCCGGACGACGTCGGCGACCGGGACGCCGTCGTCGCCGTGGACCGCGACCGGGTCGACGGCGAGGAACTCGACGTCGGTGACGTGGTCGGGGTCGAGGTCGTCGGGGAGCCAGCCCGCGGGCGGCGCGTCGATGCGGACGGTGGCCAGCGGGCCGGGGTCGGCGCCGACCGTCGTCACCACGGCGCAGCCGACGTCGTCGGGCAGGTCGGTCAGGACCGTGGTGAGCCGTTCGACGGCGATGTCCAGCGTCGGTGCGTCCCGGGCCACCTCGCCGAGCGCGGCCAGGAGCGCCATCCGCCGGCCCCCGACGACCTGCGCGGTGGTCTCGGCCGTGAAGACGATCAGGCCGAGGACGCCGCCGTCGGGACCGCGGACCGGGGTGGCGGAGTAGGTCCACCACGTGACCTCCGGGGTGTCCCAGCGCCGCAGCACGATCCGGTCGTCGCTGCGGTAGATGCCCTCGCGGTCCCCGGAGAGCAGCTCGTGGAGGTGGCTCCCGAGATGCGCGGTGATCTCCGGCCAGCCCTCCCCCAGGGGCTTGCCGAAGGACCGGGGATGGCGCAGGCCGGAGTGCTCGGCGAACTCGTCGTTGTAGAACAGGACGAGTTCGGGCCCCCACCACGCGACGAGCGGCTGGCGGCTCTCCAGCATGAACCGGATGGTGTCCTCGAGCTCGCGGTCCCAGGTGTCGCGCGCGCCGAGCGGGGTCGCCGACCAGTCGATCGTCGCCAGCAGGTCGCGGACGGGGACGTACTCGTCCTCCGTCCGCCGGTCGAACCGCTCCACCGTGCGCGCCACCCCGTTCCGCCGTACCGGCCCCAGGATCGCACCACCGGGGCGGGTCCGGCGCGGTGAGGCGGGGATCGGTCGGGTCAGGTCGCCTGACCGGCCGCGTCGCGGTGCCGGTCGAGCCAGTCCCGCAGGTCCGCGAGCGGGGTCGCCCGGCCCGGTTCGTGGTAGATCTCGTGCCAGAAACCGTCGTACCAGAGCACGGTGGTGTCGGCCGACCCGGAGCGCTCGTCGAGCAGCCGGGTGCCCGCCGGGTCGGTCAGCCGGTCCGCGGTCCCGTGCTGCACGAGCAGCGGGATCCGCAGCTCGGCGGCCCGGCCGGGCAGCTCGGCCATCTGCCGGTAGATCTCCGTGCCGAGGGCCAGGGTGGGGCGGCCGTGGTGCACGAGCGGGTCGGCGTCGTAGTCGGCGACGACGGCCGGGTCCGAGCTGATCGCGGAGGTGTCGATCCCGACCGGGCGGACCGTGGGCAGGACCTTTGCGACGACCGACAGCAGCGGCACGAGCGCGGCCGGGACGGCGTCGGAGGCCAGTGCGGGCGCGGACAGGACGAGCCCGTCGAGGCGGTTCTGGTGGCGCAGCGCGTAGGCGAGCGCGATCTGGCCGCCGAGGCTGTGTCCGAGCAGGAACACCGGGACGCCGGGGTGGCGGGCGATGGTCTCGCGGCGGAACGTCTCGAAGTCGGTGAGCAGGTCGTCGTAGCGGCGGACGTGCACCCGGGTGCCGCCGGAGCGGCCGTGGCCGCGGTGGTCGAGGCCGTACACGGCCCAGCCGTCCGGGACCAGCGTGTCGACGACGGCGTCGTAGCGGCCGGAGTGCTCACCGATGCCGTGGCTGACCAGCAGGACACCGCTCGGGTCGCCCTCGGGGAGGCGGCCCTGCCAGAACAGCTCGACACCGCCGACGCCGGGGAGCCGGCCGTGGACCTCCGTGGTGCCGGTCACGAGCCCGCCAGGTCCCGCCGCTCGTCGCCACCGGGGACGAGGTCGACCTCCACGCCCGGGCCGTCGCCCGCGGCGAGCAGGTAGCGGCCGGGGTCGAGGTCGGCCAGGCGGTAGGTCCCGTCCGCCGCGGCGGTCGTCGAGGCGACCGGTTCGCCGTCCTGGGAGAGCACGACGCCGGTGCCCGCGGGCGCCGAGCCGTGGACGGCGGCGGCAGCGGCCAGGCGCAGGGTGGTGCCGGCGTCGTCGTCGCCGACGGTGCAGGTCGCGACGCCGGGCAGGTGTCCGTCGGCGCGGGCGACGACGACGAACGCCCCGGCGCCCGGCGCCGTGACGTGCGCCGTACCGTCGGCGTCGGTGGTGGCGGAGCCGATCGGCCCGCCGGAGCGGTCGCGCAGCGCGACCTCGGCGCCGGGCAGCGGGGCGTCGGTGGCGTCGACGACGCGGACCTCGATGTCCTGTGGTGCCGTGTCCGGCACGACCGCCGACGGCACGGGCCCGGTCCTGAGCACGGACAGGGAGACGTCCTCGGCGCGGTCGGGGCGGGTGGCGGTGGTCGGGCCGGCGTGCAGGGGTGTCTCCTCGGCCTCCGGCGCGGTGGTGGACCGCTCCGGGGTGGTGGGGTCCGGGGTCGGGGCATCGGCCTGCGGGTCCTGCTCCTGCGGGTCCTGCTCCTGCAGGTCCTGGTCCCGCGGGGCCTGCTCGTGCGAGGCCTGCTCGTCCGGGGCCTGGCGGGGCGGGGCCGGGTCCGTCGCGTCGGGGGCGGCGGTCGCGGCGTCGTCCGTCGCGGCGTCGTCCGTCGTGGCGTCGTCCGTCGTGGCGTCGTCCGTCGTGGCGTCGTCGGTCGTCTCGGCTCCGGGCGCATCCCCGGTCGGGGTCTCGCGCTCGCCGGTGCCCGGCACGGAGGCGTCGGTATCCCCCGCCGGACCACGGACGCCGACGGCGTCGACCGCTCCGGCCGCGCGGTCGGTGGTCACCGTGCCGCCGGAGCCCGGCTCGGAACCGGCGTCCCCGGTCTCGCCGGACACGACGGTGCCCTCGACAGGAGCGGTGTCCTCGTCGGGGCCGCTGTCGGTCGCGGACGTCCCGCGCAGCGACGGGGCGAGGTGCCGTGGTCCGCTCCCGGGACGCGCCGACCGCAGGACCCGCGGGGCGGGCCGCGGCGGCGGCTCGGGGCTGTCGGTGCTCTCGCGCGTGGCACGGGCGCCGGAGGCGGCGAGCCCGATCGACGGGATCCGGCTCACCGGCGGGGTGTCGCCGGCCGTCTCGGGTGCGCCGGCCTGCTCGGGGACGCGGCCCGCCCAGGTGTGCGGGGTCGAGATGCGGTCCCGGGCCTCGCGGAACTCCCGCTCGGTGTCCGGGTCGGCCGGGGCGCGGACCGACGTGCGCTCCGACGGCAGCGCCGTGACCCGCCGGACCAGGTCCGGGTCGAAGGGCGCGCGGGACGGGGTCGTGGCGGCGGGCGGGGCCTCGTCGACCGACTCGTCGGCCTCCTCCCCGGCGGAGGCGGTGTCCCCGACGGAGGCGGTGTCCCCGACGGACGCGACGTCCCCGGTGACGCCGGTGGACCCGGTGACACCGGTCGACGCGTCGGCGGGCGCCTCGGACGCGGTCGTCGACGCGTCGCCCACGACCGCGGTCCCGGAGGTGGGCGTGCTGATGTCGGGCGCCGAGCTGTCCGGGCCGGTGCCGGTGGCCGCGGTCGCCTCGTCGGCGGTACGGGCAGCGGGGTCCGCGACCGGCCGTCGTCGCACGAAGGGCGTCGGGGCCGGGGTCCGCCGGGCCGGTGCCACCTCGACGGGCTCGAGCGGTTTGCCGTCCTTGAACCCGCGCGACCAGGGCGGGCCGACCGGGCCCGCGCTCACGTCGGGCGTCACCCGCGGGACCGCCGGCAGCTCGTCGGTGGGATCGGCCGTGCCGACCGCCTCGGTGATGTCGGGCGCCGACGACGACGGCCCGACGTCCGGGGCGGTGTCCTCCGCGTCGGGGGGCCGCGGGCGCTCCTGCTGCGGACGGACCGCGGCGACGGGCGTGGTCGCGGCGACCGTGTCGTCGGGACCGTCGTCCGCCGCGGCGGCGGACCCGGCGGTCTCACGGTCCGCGGCCGGCTCCTCGTCGACCACGGGCTCCGGGGCATCGTCGACCGGAGGCGCCGGAGGCGCCGCGGGCACGGACGGGTCGGGCGCGGGCCTGCCGGGCCCGTCGTCGAGGCCGCGGGCGCGGCGGTCGACGAGATCGGCGACGGTGCGCGGACGGTCCCCTTCGGACGACGCGACGTCGTCCTCCCGGCCCCGCCCCCACCGCAGGAACCCGGCGATCCCGACGGCCACCAGCACCACCACCACAACCAGCCCGAGCAGGGCCCACGTCGACATCTGGAAGTCCTCCTGCCGGAGCTGCGCGAACCGTCGTCCACGACAGGGTGCGGCCCGGGAGGAGGTACCCGTCGCCGGGCCCCGCCGCCCGGCCGGCCACGGTGACCCGGTCGGCGCATCCGGCGACGCACCGTAGCACCGCGGCCCCCCTGACCGGGGGTGATCGGAGGCGTCCCGCGTGTCGGTCGCGGCGGTTGCCCGTATCACCCCGGGCGGCCGGGCCGGGCCGCCGCTCATCCGCCAGGATCGACCCATGACCAGCGACCCGGTGACCCCCGAGCTCGCCGAGATCGCCGACGCGTACGGCGTCGCGACCTCGTACCTCGACGGCAGCAGGACCGAGCAGCCGATCGACGCGGAGGTGGTCCGCACCGTCCTCGGGCTGCTGGAGGTCGACGTCGCCTCCCCCGAGGCGCAACGGGTGGCGCTCGCCGGGGCCCGCGAGCGCGCCGGCGCCGGGGCGCTGCCGCCGACGATCGGACTGCGCAGCGACCGTTCCCGCACCGTGCCGGGCCGTGGTCGCCTCACCGCCGTCGACGGTGCGCGTGGCGACGAGGGATGGGCCCGCGACATCGACGGCGAGCTCCCCGCCGGGCTGGAGCCGGGCCGCTACGCGTGCGAGACGACGGCCGGGCGTGCCCACGTCGTCGTCGCGCCGCCCAGGCTGCCCGACCCGCCCCGGACGTGGGGCTGGATGCTGCAGCTCTACGCCCTGCACTCGCGCGACTCGTGGGGCATCGGCGACCTGGGCGACCTGACCACGCTGATCCGCGGCGGGCACGGCGCGGGCGCGGTGCTGCTCAACCCGCTGCACGCGATCACCCCGGTGCCGCCGGTGCAGCCGTCGCCGTACACACCGTCGTCGCGCCGCTACGCCACCCCGCTGAGCCTGCGGGTCACCGACCTCCCGGCCTACGCCGCCGCCGACTCGGTCACCCAAGCCGAGGTCGACGCCCTGCGCCCGGAGACGACCGGCGACCGGATCGCGCACGACCGGGTCTGGGCGGCGAAGCGGTCCGCGCTGGAGGCGCTGTGGCGCAGCGCCGGGTACCCCGACGGCGCCCCGGATACCGACCTGCGCGACTTCGCGACCTACTGCGCGCTGGCCGAGCGCTACGGCGGCCGCTGGTCGCTGTGGCCCGACGACCTGCGTCGTCCCGACGCCCCCGGCGTCGCCGCCGCCCGTGCCGAACTGGCGCCGCGCGTCGCGTTCCACGCCTGGGTGCAGCGCCAGGCCGAGGCGCAGCTGGCCGGGGTCCGGGCCGCGGCGAAGGACGCGGGGATGCCGGTCGGTGTCATCCACGACCTCGCCGTGGGCTGCGACCCCGAGGGCGCCGACGCGTGGATGCTGCAGGACGTGCTCGCGCTCGGCGCGACGGTCGGTGCCCCGCCGGACGCGTTCAACCAGCGCGGCCAGACGTGGGGCCTGCCGCCGTGGCGCCCGGACCGCCTCGCCGACACCGGCTACGCCGCGTTCGGCGACATGGTCCGCGCGCTGCTCGCGCACGCCGACGGCCTGCGGATCGACCACGTCATGGGGCTGTGGCGGCTGTGGTGGGTGCCGGCGGGGCAGACGGCCGACCGCGGCACCTACGTCCACTACGACGCCGACGCGATGCTCGCGGTGCTGCTGCTGGAGGCCCACCGCGCGGGCGCGCTGGTCGTCGGCGAGGACCTGGGCACGGTGATCCCGCGGATCCGCGAGGACATGGCCGAGCGGAACCTGCTGGGCTCGACGGTGCTGTGGTTCTCCCGCGACCCCGATCCGGTGACCGGAGGCGACGACGGCCCGCTCCGCCCGCCGCGTCGCTGGCCCGAGCGGTCGGTCGCGACGATCTCCACCCACGACCTGCCGACCGCGCCCGGGTTCCTGGCCGGTGAGCAGGTGCGGGTGCGCGCCGAGCTGGGGCTCCTCGACGACCCGACGACCGAGGAGGCCAGGGCCGGAGCCGAACGGGACGAGCTGCTGGCGTTGCTGACCTCGGAGGGGCTGCTCGACTCCCCGGACGAGACCGACGAGGACACGATCGTCGTCGCGTTGCACGCGCTGCTGGCGTCGGCACCGTCGCGGCTGGTCCTGGCCTCCCTCTACGACGTGCTGGGCGAGACGCGGCAGCCGAACCTGCCCGGCACCGTCGACGAGTACCCGAACTGGCGGATCCCGCTGCCGGTGTCGCTGGAGGACGCGCTCGCCGACGACCGGGTCCGCCGCGTCGCCGAGGTGCTGCGCGCCCGGACCGGCGACGACGGCTGACCCGCGGCCCTGGCAGGATGCCGCCCCGATGAGTGCCGAGAACAGCTCCGCGGGCATGGACCCGACCGCCGTCGACCTCGTGCGGGCCGACGGCACCGCCGGTGCGTTGTGGCAGGCCTGGACCACCGGCGAACGGATGGCCGCACTGCCGGAGCTGCTACGTCCGCGCAGCCTGGCCGAGGGATTCACCGCGCAGAGCAGGTTGTCGGAGCGGGCCGGGCCGTCCTACGGCTGGAAGCTCGCGGCGACCGCGCCCGCCGGGCAGGCCCACATCGGGGTGGACACCCCGCTGCCGGGGGCGCTGTTCGAGCGGTTCCGGCACTCCCCCGGTGACGTGGTGCCCTCCGACGACCTGCACATGGCCGTCGCCGAGGCGGAGTTCGCGTTCGTGATGGGTGCGCCGGTGGGTGCCGACGCGACCCGTGAGGAGCTGCGTGCCGCGGTCGCGGCCGTGCACGGGGCGGTGGAGCTGCCCGAGTCGCGGTTCACCGACTTCGTCGCGGCGGGGGCGCCGTCGCTGATGGCCGACGCCGCGTGCGCCGGCCGGTTCGTGCTGGGCCCGGAGCTCCCCGGCGCCCTCGATCTCGACCTCGCCGCGACCCCGACCGCCCTGCAGGTCGACGACGAGCAGGCGGCCGGATCCGGCGCGGCCGTCCTCGGGGACCCGTGGGTCGCGCTGGCGTGGCTCGCCGACGTCCTGCCCGGCTACGGCCTGCGGCTCGAGGCGGGCGCGGTCGTCACCACCGGGACGACGACCGTCCCGATGCCCGTGCACCGCGGCGCCCGGGTGCGGGCGAGCTTCGGCGACTACCTCGGCGCGGTGGAGTTCACGCTCGCCCCGTGAGCACGGCGGGGTCAGCGCACGACGTTGAGTGCCCCGGCCGCGCAGCGGACGCGGATCGCGGTGCCGCCGGCGACCTCGTCGACCTCGCCGTCGATCTGCACCGGCATCGGCCCGCACGCGGTGAACCGGAAGTCCGAGGTCGCGGGCTGACGGCCGAGCCCGGAGAACGCCGCCCGGGCCGCCACCCACAGCTGCTTCCACTTCGGACGGTGCTCCAGCAGCACGACCTCGAACCGGCCGTCGTCGGGACGGCTCGTGGCCGACAGCTCGGCGACCTTGGCCATCTCGCCGATGTTGGCGAAGACCAGGTTGTCGATCCGGCGCCGGTCGCCGCGGGAGAACTCCACCTCGAACGGGGTGAACGCCCAGAACGCCCGCACCGTGGTGATCACCTCGCGGATGCTGCCCTTGCCGCCCTTCTCGATCTGCAGCGCGACGACGGGGGTCAGCCCGAACCCGATGTAGGAGTGCGCGTAGTGCGGCGGGTCGTCGTCGCGGTGCATCTCGAGCAGGTCCATCGGCTCGGGGCGGCCGTCGAGGATCGCCTCGGCCAGCGGACGGCGTGCGGTGACGCGGTCGTGGTCGTTGGCGTTCCCGGCGGCGAGGACGGCGGCCGAGGCGTCCGTGCCGGGGACGTCCATGATCCCGTTGACGACCTCGTTGTAGCCGCCGTCGCCGGACGCCGACACGATGAGCGGGCGCCCGCCTGCGGACGCGGCCTCGCGGGCGATGACGCGGGCGTGCCCGGCGTACTCGGTGGGCACCAGCCGCACGGCCAGCTCGGGGCGGGCGGCGCCGAGCTCGTCGCGCAGCTGTTCGGCGAGCACGTCGGCGTCCCCCGTACTGCCCGGGTTGAAGACCACCAGCACGGAGTCGATCGGCTCAGCCACGCGCACACCGTAGACGCCTGCGGTCCCGGCAGGGTTGCGGCACGGTGGGAACCATGGATCTGCAACTGAACGGGCGCCGGGCGATCGTCACCGGTGGGAGCCGCGGCATCGGGTTGGCGACGGCCAGGGCGCTCGCCGCCGAGGGCGCCCGGGTGGCGTTGTTCGCGCGCGACGCCGGCGCCCTGGAGGCCGCGGCGGCCGGACTGCGCGCCGAGGGCGCGCCGGAGGTGCTGGCCGTCGCCGTCGACACCACCGACGACGACGCGGTCCGCCGGGGTGTCGCCGCCGTCGCCGACCGGTTCGGTGGGGTGGACGTGCTGGTGAACGCCGCCGCGCGGCCGGCGAGCGCGGGCCCGCCGACCGACCTGGCCTCGATCACCGACGACGCGGTGCGGGTCGAGCTGGAGACGAAGGTCCTCGGCTACCTGCGGTGCGCGCGGGCGGTCGCGCCGCTGATGCGGGCCCAGGGGTGGGGGCGGATCGTGAACGTCAGCGGCCTGAACGCACGGAAGTCGACGTCGCTGGTGGGGTCGGTGCGCAACGTCGCGGTGGCCTCGATGACGGCGGCGCTCGCCCAGGAGCTGGGTCCGCACGGCATCAACGTGACGGTCGTGCACCCCGGTGCCACCGAGACCGAGCGGACGCCCGACGCCGTCGCCGCGCGGGCGGAGTCGGCCGGGATCACCGGGGGTGAGGCCCGCGCGGAGCTGGACGCGACGACGACGATCGGCCGCATCACGACCGCCGCGGAGGTCGCCGACGTCATCACGTTCCTGTGCTCGCCCCGTTCGGTCGCGATCACCGGCGACGCCGTCGCCGCGGGCGGGGGAACACCGGGCGTCGTGCACTACTGAGGCCCGGACCGCCGTCCCGGATGGCACGATGGTCCGATGGAGGGGACCCGCGTGGACCGGTGGCTGTGGTCGGTGCGCCTGGCCAAGACCCGTGCCGACGCCGCGACGGCGTGCCGGGGCGGGCACGTGCGGATCAACGACCGGCCCGCGAAGCCGGCGGCGACGGTGCAGGTCGGCGACCGGGTGCGGGCGCGGGTGTACGACCGGAACCGGATCGTCGAGGTCACCCGGGTGATCGAGAAGCGGGTCGGTGCCCCGATCGCGCAGGAGTGCTACATCGACCACACCCCGCCGGAGCCGAGCACCGCGGGGCAGCCGTTGTTCGCCCACCGCGACCGCGGCGCCGGCCGCCCGACGAAGCGCGACCGCCGCATGCTCGACCAGCTGGGGCTGTCCCGCCGCACCTCCTAGGCCGGTGTGAGGATGGGGGCATGTACGACGCCCTCATGCGCCACGTGCTCCGGCACGTCCCGTCCGAACCCGCGCACCGGATGGGGTTCGGTGTCGTCCGCGCGCTCGGGACCGCACCCGTCGTCGGTGAGCGGGTCGCGGAGCGGTTCGCCCCGTCGGACCCCGTGCTGCGCACCCGGGCGCTGGGTCTGGAGTTCGCGGGCCCGCTCGGTCTCGCCGCCGGTTTCGACAAGGACGCCGAGGGTGTCCTCGCGCTCGGCAGGCTCGGGTTCGGCGCGGTCGAGATCGGCACGGTGACCGGCCGGGCGCAGCCCGGCAACCCTCGGCCCCGCCTGTTCCGGCTCGTCGACGACGCCGCGCTGGTCAACCGGATGGGCTTCAACAACTCCGGTGCCGGGACCGTCGGGCCCCGCCTCGCCGCGCTCCGGGCCCGCTCCGGGCCGGGGATGCCGGTGCTCGGGGTCAACATCGGCAAGAGCAAGGCGGTACCCGCCGAGGACGCCGCGTCGGACTACCGTGCGAGCGCCGCCGCGCTGGGCGCCTACGCCGACTACGTCGTGGTCAACGTCAGCTCCCCGAACACCCCCGGTCTGCGGGACCTGCAGCAGGTCGACGTGCTGGAGCCGCTGCTCGTCGCGGTCCGCGAGGAACTGGACCGGGTGTCCCGGGACCGTCGTGTCCCGCTCCTGGTGAAGATCACGGTCGACCTCGCGCCGGAGGATCTCGACGCCGTCGCCGACCTGGCCCGCCGGATGCGGCTCGACGGGGTCGTCGCCACGAACACGACCGTCGCCCGCGACGGTCTGCGCACTGCCCCCGACGTCGTCGCCGCCACCGGTGCGGGTGGGCTGTCCGGCCGTCCGCTGACCGAGCGGGCCCGTGCCGTCGTGCGGCAGCTGCGGACCCGCCTCGACGACGACCAGGTCGTCGTCTCCGTCGGCGGGATCGCCGACGCCGAGGAGGCCTACCGCCGGATCCGTTCCGGCGCGGCACTGGTGCAGGCCTACACCGGTTTCGTCTACGGCGGTCTGCTCTGGCCGGCCCGGGTCCACCGTGAGCTCGCGGCGCTGCTGCGCGCCGACGGCTTCTCGTGCGTCGACGACGCCGTGGGCGCCGATCTCTGACACCCGCGGCGCCGGTGTTCCCGCCGGCCGCGCTCCCCGCATCCCACGTCGCACACGTTTCTGCGACCTCGCAGCCCCCGCAGAGGGCGCGAGACCACAGGAAAGGGTGCGAGGTGCGGCCGGCCCACCAGCAGGACCGGACCGAGATGCGGCCCCCGACCTGAGTTGCACAGGTTTAGTGCCCCGGGGCGGGGATGGCGGGTAGCTGGTCGAGGATCGCTCGGGCGTCGGTGGTGATCTCGGGTGCTGCGGTGAGTTCCTGTCCGCCGATGCCGATCCGGACGGTGCGCAGCGGCCGTAGTGTCCGGACGAGCCTCTTGATCGAGGCGCCGGTCAGGTCCTGCAGGTGCCGGCTGACCGCCAGCGCGGCGAACACGACGGTCAGGTGTGCCTCGATCGCATCGCGCCGGCGGTGGAAGATCGGTCGGGCCCGCAGGTCGGACTTCGCCATCCGAAACGAGCGTTCGACCTGGTAGAGGTCGTGGTATGCATCGATCACCGCCTGGCCGGCCATGGTCGCCGCGGGCAGGTTGGTGACGTAGCCCTTCAAGCCGGCGAGCTCGCGGGCCCGTTCGACCAGCGCCCAGTCCACGCCGCGTTCGGCGCCGTCGAGGCGCACGAACCGGTCCTTCTTGAGAGGCCGGCTGCCGTCGGCGACCTTCTCCGCCCGGTCGACCATGGCGTTGATGGCCCGGTCGTCGCGTTTGTGGCGGGCGAAGCGGTACTGGTAGACCACCCGCCGCGACCGGGCGGCCTTGCTGCCGGTACGGCCGGTGCCCATAACGCGGGTGGATTCGAGGATCTGCCCGTCGGTGAAGGCGTTGCCGCGCCGCTCGATGTGCTCGGCCAGGTCGTAGGGCGCCTTGGTGATCCGCGACCCCACGATGAACGAGAACCCGGCGTCCTCGATCGCGTTCAGGTTCGCCGCTGAGAGCATCCCGGCGTCGGCGACCACCACCATGTCGGCCACGCGGTGACGCTGGGCGAACGAGGTGAGCACCGGCAGCAGGGTCTTGGTCTCGGCCTTGTTGCCCTCGAAGCAGTGCACCTCGAGCGGGAACCCGGTCGGGTCGACGAGCAGGCCGAGCTGGATCTGCGGGTCGACCCGGCGTTCCTTGCTCATCCCCACTTTGCGCAGGTCGTCCTCGTCCTGGGCCTCGAAGTGCAGCGACGTGACGTCATAGAGCACCAGCGACACCGCACCCGCCTGGCGCGCAGCGGCCATGCACGCGGCGGCGAGCACGGCGCGGTAGTCGCGGGAGATGCACCGCTGCAGGGCGGCGGTGAGGGTGTTGCGGTGCGGCGCCGGCACCCCGATCTCGTCCAGCACACCGGCTACGGCGAGCTTCGAGGTGGGCTCGATGATCCGGGCCAGCACCAGCGCCCGGAACGCCTCGTCGGCGACCGTGTCGAACCCGAGCCTGCGGTAGGCATCAACCAGGACATTCCACAGGACCTCGCACCCGGAGCCGGTCACCACGGCGCGACCCTCCGACGGGGCCAGCGGAAGGTCGAGAGCCTGCTGACCGGCCCGGATCCGGTCGCGCGCCGTGCTCATCAACGTCGCCAGCTCGACCTCGTCGTGGGCCGAGCCCACGTGCTCGACGATCCGCCGCACACCTCGACGCTTCTCGACGATCTGAACCGCCGTCGCGCCGGAAGCGGTCCTCACCTTCCGGACGAACACCGCGACAGGCTACCGATTAGTGCCCCAGATCCAGCGGCCGCACCGCACTGACCAGCGGCGACACGAACCGAGCACCACTCACCTGTGCAACTCAGGCCCGACTCCACCGGGGGAGCGGCACGCCCTGACCAGCGACCCCGCACGACCCACACCAGCGCTCGGGAACGGACACCCCACCCGGGCCGGGCCGGGCCGGGCCGCACGCATCGGACCGAGAAACGGTCCGGAAACGAGAAATGCCCCGGACTCGAAAGCCCGGGGCATATCCCATGAAAGTTGAATGTCGGCGACGACCTACTCTCCCACACCCTGGCGAGTGCAGTACCATCGGCGCTGGAAGGCTTAGCTACCGGGTTCGGAATGGGACCGGGCGTTTCCCTACCGCAATGACCACCGACAACACTATCCAACTATCACCCCCACCCCGAAACCGGGGACAGGGGTCGAGCACACAAACCGACTCCACACCGGCCCGGGCATACCCGGGAACAGTGTGGATGGTTGTGGACTCAGGGTCACACAGTGGATGCGAACAACTCGTTGTGGCAAGCCCTCGGCCTATTAGTACCGGTCAACTCCACCCCTCACAGGGCTTCCATCTCCGGCCTATCAACCCAGTCATCTACTGGGAGCCTTACCCACTCGAAGGTGGTGGGAGACCTCATCTTGGAACAGGCTTCCCGCTTAGATGCCTTCAGCGGTTATCCCTCCCGAACATAGCCAACCAGCCGTGCCCCTGGCGGGACAACTGGCACACCAGAGGTTCGTCCGTCCCGGTCCTCTCGTACTAGGGACAGCCTTCCTCAAGTCTCCAACGCGCGCGGCGGATAGGGACCGAACTGTCTCACGACGTTCTAAACCCAGCTCGCGTACCGCTTTAATGGGCGAACAGCCCAACCCTTGGGACCTACTCCAGCCCCAGGATGCGACGAGCCGACATCGAGGTGCCAAACCATGCCGTCGATATGGACTCTTGGGCAAGATCAGCCTGTTATCCCCGGGGTACCTTTTATCCGTTGAGCGACACCCCTTCCACAAGGTGGTGCCGGATCACTAGTCCCGACTTTCGTCCCTGCTCGACCCGTCAGTCTCACAGTCAAGCTCCCTTGTGCACTTACACTCAACACCTGATTGCCAACCAGGCTGAGGGAACCTTTGGGCGCCTCCGTTACTCTTTGGGAGGCAACCGCCCCAGTTAAACTACCCACCAGGCACTGTCCCTGAACCAGATCATGGCCCGAGGTTAAGACACCCAATTCGACCAGAGTGGTATTTCAACAACGACTCCACCACCACTGGCGTGGCGATTTCACAGTCTCCCACCTATCCTACACAAGCCGAACCGAGCACCAATACCAAGCTATAGTAAAGGTCCCGGGGTCTTTCCGTCCTGCCGCGCGTAACGAGCATCTTTACTCGTAGTGCAATTTCGCCGAGTCTGTGGTCGAGACAGCGCCCAAGTCGTTACGCCATTCGTGCAGGTCGGAACTTACCCGACAAGGAATTTCGCTACCTTAGGATGGTTATAGTTACCACCGCCGTTTACTGGCGCTTAAATTCTCCGCTTCGCCCCGAAGAGCTAACAGGTCCTCTTAACGTTCCAGCACCGGGCAGGCGTCAGTCCGTATACATCGTCTTGCGACTTCGCACGGACCTGTGTTTTTAGTAAACAGTCGCTTGGGCCTGGTCTCTGCGACCGGCCGTCCCTAGCCCGCAAGGAGCCTCAAGACAACCGGCCCTCCTTCTCCCGAAGTTACGGAGGTATTTTGCCGAATTCCTTAACCACAGTTCGCTCGATCGCCTCGGTATTCTCTACCTGACCACCTGTGTCGGTTTGGGGTACGGGCCGCAACAGCACTCGCTAGAGGCTTTTCTCGACAGCATGGGATCACCCTCTTCGCCTCAATCGGCTACGCATCACCTCTCACCCTTAAATGAGCCCCGGATTTACCTAGGACTCGGGCTACAGGCTTACACCACGACAACCACCGCGTGGCGGAGCTACCCTCCTGCGTCACCCCATCACTTGCCTACTACCAGATCGGATCCCACGCTCCCCCACAAACAACACTCCCGAAGGAACGAAGGTGGGTTCGGATGGTTAGCATCACCAGCCTCGGCATGGACGCACTATCACGAGCACGGGAATATCAACCCGTTGTCCATCGACTACGCCTGACGGCCTCGCCTTAGGTCCCGGCTCACCCTGGGCGGAACAACCTGGCCCAGGAACCCTTGGTCATCCGGCGGCAGAGATTCTCACTCTGCATTCGCTACTCATGCCTGCATTCTCACTCCCACACCCTCCACCCGTAAATCACTCCCGGGCTTCACCAGATGCAGGACGCTCCCCTACCCAACAACACCTAAGTGTCATTGCCACGGCTTCGGCGGTGCGCTTGAGCCCCGCTACATTGTCGGCGCAGGACCACTTGACCAGTGAGCTATTACGCACTCTTTCAAGGGTGGCTGCTTCTAAGCCAACCTCCTGGTTGTCCGGGCGATCCCACATCCTTTCCCACTTAGCGCACGCTTAGGGGCCTTAGCCGGTGATCTGGGCTGTTTCCCTCTCGACCACGAAGCTTATCCCCCGCAGTCTCACTGCCGCGCTCTCACTCACCGGCATTCGGAGTTTGGCTGACTTCGGTAAGCTTGTCGGCCCCCTAGGCCATCCAGTGCTCTACCTCCGGTGAGAAACACACGACGCTGCACCTAAATGCATTTCGGGGAGAACCAGCTATCACGAAGTTTGATTGGCCTTTCACCCCTACCCACAGCTCATCCCCCAGGTTTTCAACCCTGGTGGGTTCGGGCCTCCACGACGTCTTACCGACGCTTCACCCTGGCCATGGGTAGATCACTCCGCTTCGGGTCTACACCCCGCGACTCAGACGCCCTATTCGGACTCGCTTTCGCTACGGCTACCCCACACAGGTTAACCTCGCCACGAAGCATAACTCGCAGGCTCATTCTTCAAAAGGCACGCCATCACCCCGAAAGGCTCTGACGGCTTGTAAGCACACGGTTTCAGGTACTATTTCACTCCCCTCCCGGGGTACTTTTCACCTTTCCCTCACGGTACTTGTCCGCTATCGGTCATCAGGTAGTATTTAGGCTTGACGGGTGGTCCCGCCAGATTCACAGCGAATTTCACGGGCTCGCTGCTACTCGAGAACACGCCCACAACAGAACCCAGTGTTTTCGCGTACGGGGCTATCACCCACTACGGCCGACCATCCCAGAGTCGTTCCGCTAACACAGGCACTTGCTGTCCCACCCTCGGCAGAAGATGAACGACACGTCTCACAACCCCGCACCCGCAACGCCTGCCGGCTTGACACGGACACGGTTTAGCCTCTTCCGCTTTCGCTCGCCACTACTCACGGAATCACTATTGTTTTCTCTTCCTGTGGGTACTGAGATGTTTCACTTCCCCACGTTCCCTCCACGCACCCTATGAATTCAGGTACGGGTAACGCCCCATGACGGGCGCTGGGTTTCCCCATTCGGACACCCTCGGATCACAGCTCGGTTGACAGCTCCCCGAGGCCTATCGCGGCCTCCCACGTCCTTCATCGGCTCCTGATGCCCAGGCATCCACCATGTGCTCTTAACAACTTGACCACAACAAGATGCTCGCATCCACTATGCAACACTCAACCCACAACCACACCAGACCAAGAAACAACCACCACCCACACACGCAGGCGTTAGGAAGCTCTCAACCAGAGCGGCCAAAGAAAACAACCCCAGCTCCGAAGAACCACAGGATGTCCTCTCAGGACCCAACAGTGTGCCAAGCCAAACGGTCCGACGTACTGCGTTCCACCCAACGCACCCGACCCACGAACGAGGCCGCAAATGCGATTCAATGAAGGAACCACAGACTCACCATGAGCACAACTCACAGAGCATCGTGGCGCCCCATCACATGATGGGACTCCTTAGAAAGGAGGTGATCCAGCCGCACCTTCCGGTACGGCTACCTTGTTACGACTTCGTCCCAATCGCCAGTCCCACCTTCGACAGCTCCCTCCACAAGGGTTGGGCCGCCGGCTTCGGGTGTTACCAACTTTCGTGACGTGACGGGCGGTGTGTACAAGGCCCGGGAACGTATTCACCGCAGCGTTGCTGATCTGCGATTACTAGCGACTCCAACTTCACGGGGTCGAGTTGCAGACCCCGATCCGAACTGAGACTCACTTTAAGGGATTCGCTCCACCTCACGGTCTCGCAGCCCTCTGTATGAGCCATTGTAGCATGTGTGAAGCCCTGGACATAAGGGGCATGATGACTTGACGTCATCCCCACCTTCCTCCGAGTTGACCCCGGCAGTCTCCCATGAGTCCCCACCATTACGTGCTGGCAACATGGAACAAGGGTTGCGCTCGTTGCGGGACTTAACCCAACATCTCACGACACGAGCTGACGACAGCCATGCACCACCTGCACACCAACCACAAGGGAAGCCCTATCTCTAGGGATGTCTGGTGCATGTCAAACCCAGGTAAGGTTCTTCGCGTTGCATCGAATTAATCCACATGCTCCGCCGCTTGTGCGGGCCCCCGTCAATTCCTTTGAGTTTTAGCCTTGCGGCCGTACTCCCCAGGCGGGGCGCTTAATGCGTTAGCTGCGGCACAGAAACCGTGGAATGGTCCCCACACCTAGCGCCCAACGTTTACGGCGTGGACTACCAGGGTATCTAATCCTGTTCGCTCCCCACGCTTTCGCTCCTCAGCGTCAGTATCGGCCCAGAGACCCGCCTTCGCCACCGGTGTTCCTCCTGATATCTGCGCATTTCACCGCTACACCAGGAATTCCAGTCTCCCCTGCCGAACTCAAGTGATGCCCGTATCGACCGCACGCTCAGAGTTAAGCCCCAAGTTTTCACGGCCGACGCGACACACCGCCTACGAGCTCTTTACGCCCAATAATTCCGGACAACGCTCGCACCCTACGTGTTACCGCGGCTGCTGGCACGTAGTTGGCCGGTGCTTCTTCTCCAGGTACCGTCAATCGCTCTTCGTCCCTGGCGAAAGAGGTTTACAACCCGAAGGCCGTCATCCCCCACGCGGCGTCGCTGCGTCAGGCTTCCGCCCATTGCGCAATATTCCCCACTGCTGCCTCCCGTAGGAGTCTGGGCCGTGTCTCAGTCCCAGTGTGGCCGGTCGCCCTCTCAGGCCGGCTACCCGTCACCGCCTTGGTAGGCCATCACCCCACCAACAAGCTGATAGGCCGCGGGCCCATCCCCCACCGAAAAAACTTTCCACCACCAACCATGCGATCAGTGGTCCTATCCGGTATTAGACCCAGTTTCCCGGGCTTATCCCAGAGTGGAGGGCAGGTCACCCACGTGTTACTCACCCGTTCGCCGCTCGTGTACCCCCGAAAGAGCCTTACCGCTCGACTTGCATGTGTTAAGCACGCCGCCAGCGTTCGTCCTGAGCCAGGATCAAACTCTCCAACAAAACCCTGACTTGCAACAAACAACTAGCCACAACACCCGACGGGATCGAATGCTGCAACCAAACAAACAATTTGGCACAAAACGCCAAACCGAATCAAAATAGCTCGACACACTGTTGAGTTCTCAAAAGACACCCGCACCGCACTCACCCACCCCCCAACAAGGAAGCAGGATCCTGAAGACGGATCGCCTTGACCCACAAAGGTAACCACATCGAGAAACTCGATGAACCACCGGGGGGTCGCTGTCCGCGGGGCCTGTTGACCGGGCCTCTCAGGGCCCGTTCTGTCCGGCTCACTCGCTGACAGGAAGAAAGTTACGGCACGGTGTCCGGGGCCGTCAAACCGGGGGGTCCCCCGGGCGAACATCGGGCGTCGTCGCAGGTCACCGCGGTGAGCGGAAGCGAACTCCTGGTTACCGACACCCTCTCACCGGGCGATACCGGCGATCACCGATCTGTGTGACGCCGACCACGGTCTCTTCGCGATGGGTTGTCCACGTGGTCTTCTCGGTGGTCGGGCCACCATCCGTTCAGGTCTCGAATCGGCCCGTGACCTGCGCCGTCAGGGTGCGGTCGGGGTGCGCCGTCAGGTGGTCGTCCGGTACCGCCGTGGTCCGGTTCCGGCCGTCGGCCGGAACCCCGCCCCGCACGACGGCCCGTGGTGACGGTGCAGGTGCCCCGCTTCCGGCCCACCGTCGGATCCGGCCCGTCCTCCGCCGTCGCGAAGCAGGACGTCCACAGCGGAGCACCGGGGACGGCCTGGGCGATCGCCGGAACGGTCCTCCCGCGGGAGAAGCCGGAGCGGCCTCGACCCCTGCGATCCCGGGCCGTGCGGGGCTCGGCCGCGTCGCTCCGGCCCCCACCGTCCCGGGTGGGTGAGGCTCCGTCCCGCCGTTCCGGCTCCCGGAGCCCCACCACGGACGACGGGTGTTCCCCCGGATCGGCGCTCGACGGGCCGGACCACTCACCGATTTCTTGTCACGAAGACACGACGACGACCCGTCTGACCTGCGGGGACGACCGATGGTGGTGTCCGGGCCCGCGTCGTCACCGCATCAGGGGGGTATCCGTGCCCGTTCCGGCGCGTTGGTCCGTCGAGTGCTCCTCGTCGGATCCTGCAGCGCGTCGGGGGCGAATGCGCGACGCGATCCGACGAGGAGCACTCCCTTCTCCCCTCCCCCACGCGCGACGACACCGGTCGGTGTCGCCGCGCGTACGGGCTCACGGAGCGGCGGGAGCGGCCGGCGCCGCGGGAGCGGCGGACGACCCCGGGGCCGCGGGAGCAGCAGGGGCCGCGGGAGCGGCCGGGGCAGCGGCGCCGCCCTGGCGCGGAGCCGTGACACCCGGAGCCGTCGCACCCGGGGCGGCCGGGGCGGCGCCCGGAGCGGGCGGCGTCGGGGCCCCGGCAGGCGGCGCGGGCGGAGTCGCGCCGTCCCGACCCGGCCCACCGGCCGGACCGCACGCACCGGGGCCACCGGGACCGGCACCGTCGGGGCCGCGGCCCGGACCACCGGTCTCACCACCGGGGCCACCGGAGCCGTCGGGCCCGCCGGGTCCACCGGGGCCGCGGCCGTCGGCGGCGACCGCCGTGCGGGCGGGGCCGTCGCCCGGCCCGGCGAACGCGGTCCCGACGATCAGGCCGCTCGCAGTGGCCCCGACGACCAGGCCGATCACGCCGGCCGCGACCGCGGGCAGCGCGGACCGGCGTCGCAGGGCGGCGAACCGGCGTCGTCGCGGAGGGTCACCCGCGTCGGAGGCGGCGGCCACCGTCCCCCCGCTGTGCACGCCGTCCCGGACGTGCGGTCTCGGGGTGTGGGCGGTGGGGGTCTCGTCGGCGGGGACCGGGGGCTGCCGGTCGGTGGGGCGGTCGTCGTCGTCGCGCGGGGTGCGGTTCTCGTCGTTCATGGTTCTCCTCGGACGGTGCCGTACCCGGAAGAAGGCAGCGGCGGGTCGCGGACCGCCGGGCGGCGGACCGCTGGGGGTCGGGTGGGATCAGCCGGCGGGAGGCCGCGCGGCGTCGACGACGTCGCGGGCGGCGGACGTCGTCGCGGGCAGCAGCTCCGACACCGAGTCGACGATCCGGCTGCCGCCCAGGGACTGCGCGAGCGTCGTCACGGGGGCGAGCGCCTCGGCGCTCACGACCGCGGGGACCACCCACGAGACCAGCCAGATCACCAGCAGTGCGGTCACGGCACCGGTGACGGCGCCGACGATGCGGTCCAGCAAGGACAACCTGCCACGGGCGAGCACCCGGCTGACCAGTCCGCCGAGGAACCCGCCGACCAGCGAGCCCAGCAGCAGACCGGCGATCACCCCGACCAGGCCCCACAACCAGGCCGAGTCGGCGGTGTCGCCGTAGCGGGCCAGGTTCGAGCCCCAGGCCGCGCCGACGCCGGCACCGACCACGAGGCCGAGCAGGCGCCCGGCCCGGGCCACACCGCCGAGGCGGCGGAACCCGCCGATCGCGGCGGCCACCACGATGATCAGGACGATCACGTCGAGCAGGGTCATCTCTTCCTCTCCGCGCCGCGGGCCGGGCGGCCCGTCGTCTCGGTGTCTGCCACGACAGTGCCCGCGGTACCTGAGACGGACCTGAAACCGGCGGGTCCTTCAGGTCCCCCTCAGCCTCGCGGCGCACCCTTGTCCCGTGAGCACACGCCAGGACGACGACAGCCGCGGCCCCACGACCCGGGTCCTGGTGCTCGAGGACTCCGACGCCATCCGCGAGTCCGTCGTGGACGCGCTGGCCGATGCCGGGCACGTGACCGAGGGCGTCGTCGACGGCGTCGCGTTCGAGGAGCGGCTCGCCGCGTTCCGGCCGGACCTCGTCGTCCTGGACGTGATGCTCCCCGGCGGGCGCGACGGGTTCGAGCTGATCGACGTCGTGCGTGGGCACGGGGACGCCGGGATCGTCATGCTCACCGCGCGCGACGCGCTGGCCGACCGGCTCCGCGGGCTCGACTCGGGCGCCGACGACTACGTCCTCAAACCCTTCGCGCTCGACGAGCTCGTCGCCCGGGTCGCGGCGGTCCTGCGCCGCCGGGGCAGGCTGCCGTCCGCGGTGCAGGTGGGCGACCTCGTCCTCGACCCCGACGCCGCCGTCGCCTCCCGCGGGGGGACGGTGCTGGAGCTGTCCGCGACCGAGCTGCGGCTGCTCACCTACCTCGCCGAGCAGCGCGGACGCACCGTGTCCAAGGCGCAGATCCTGCGCTCGGTCTGGGGCTACGACGCCTACGACCCCAACCTCGTCGAGGTCCACGTGTCGGCGCTGCGCCGCAAGCTGGAGGCACACGGTCCGCGGTTGCTGCACACCGTGCGGGGCCTCGGCTACTCGCTGCGCGGGCCGTCGTGAGCTCGGCCGCGCAGGCCCGCACCGCCACCCCGTCGCTGCGCCGCCGGGTCACCGCGGCGGTGCTCGGGGTGGTGGCGGTGCTGCTGGTCCTGGTGGTGGTGCTCGTCGACGTGCTGCTCGGGGCCCGCCTGGAGTCCGATCTCGACTCCCGGCTGCGGGACCGTGTGGTGCAGGCCCAGCAGCTGATCGCGGCGGGCGCCACCCCGGAGGAGCTGGTCACCGGGCTGTCCGGCCAGCAGATCCGGATCAAGGTGACCACCGCCGACGGGGAGGTCATGGGCGACCCCGGGCTGAACGCGCCCGGAACCCCACCGCCCGCCGGCCGGCCGGACCGCGGCCCCGGTGGTGACCGCACCGACGACCCGAGCAGCCCGCCGGCCGCCCCGGTCCCGGCCGGACGCCCACCCGTCCCGCCGGACACCGGCAGCCGCACCGTGACCCTCGACGCCGGTGGCGGGGCGACGGTCGAGCTCGTCGCCGACGCCTCCGACGTCACCCAGGTCCGCAACGGCCTGCGCGCGGTGCTGGCCGGATCGGTGCTGCTGACCCTGCTCGTCGCGCTCGGTGCGGTGTCGTTCGTCGTGCGGACGGCGCTGCGCCCGCTGGACCGGATGACCGCGCTCGCCGGGCGGATCACCGCGGGCGAGCGCGACGCGCGGCTCCGGCCCGATCGCCCGCACACCGACCTCGGCACCGCGGCGGCGGCGATGGACGGCATGCTCGACGCCCTCACCGACGCCGAGCGGCGCTCCCGGGAGGAGGCCGAGCGGACCCGGGTGTTCCTCGCCGACGCCGCGCACGAGCTGCGGACACCGCTGTCCGGGATCACCGCCGTCGCCGAGACGCTGGAGCGGTCCGGGCCCGACGCCGACCCCGCCCGCCGCACCCGGCGCCTGGAGCTGCTGCTCGGCGAGACGCGCCGGGCCGGGCGGCTGGTCACCGACATGCTCGACCTGGCCCGCATCGACGGCGGCACCGCGGTGGCGGCACGGGAGGTCGACGTCGCCGGGATCGCGCGCGCCGAGACCCGGCGGGCCGCGGTGCTCGCGCCCGGCCTGACCGTCGACGGCCACGGGGAGCCCGCCGCGGTGCGCGCCGACCCGCAGGCGGTGTCGCGCATCCTCGCCAACCTGCTGGACAACGCCCGCCGGCACACCCCCGACGGCGGGCGGATCGAGGTCGTCACCCGGACCGACCGGGCGGCCGGGACCGTGTCGGTCTCGGTGCACAACACCGGCACCCCGATCGCCGACGGCGACCGCGAGCGCGTCTTCGACCGGCTCGTCCGGCTCCAGGACGCCCGCGACCGGGACAGCGGCGGCGCCGGGCTCGGCCTCGCGATCGCCCGCGGCCTGGCCCGCGCGCACGGTGGCGACCTCACCTGCCCGTCCGACGACGACGGCGCCACCTTCGTCCTCACCCTGCCCGTGACGGGCCCGGACGGCCCCGGCGGACTACCGTCGTGACGTCACGCAACCGTCAGTCCGACACCGTCCGATCCGGGGAGGCCGCGGTGACCGAGGAACCGCGGATCCCCCGGGGTCTGGTGATCGCGTCGAGCCTGGCCTGGCGCGGTCTCCTCGTCGCGACCGCCGTCGCCGTCGTGCTGTGGCTGATCGCGCAGCTCGCGGTGCTGGTCGTGCCGGTGGTGCTCGCGCTGATCCTGGCCGCGCTGCTCGCGCCGGTGGCCCGGATCGTGAACCGGGTCCCGCTGGTTCCCCGCGGTCTGGCGACGGGTGTCGTCGTCGCGGGCGGGCTGGCGGTGGCGGTCGGGGTGCTGTGGTGGGCGGTCGCGGCGTTCCTCGACGGGCTGCCGAGCCTGTCGGCGAGCATCGGGGAGACGGTCGTCGCGCTGCGGGACCGGCTGGCCGGGCCGCCGTTCCGGCTCGACGACACCCAGCTCTCGGCCGTCTTCCAGTCGCTGCTCGACACCTTGGCGCGCAACCAGGCCGCGCTGGCGAACAACGTGATCGGCGCCCTGGGGACCGCGGGCGAGCTGGCCGCCGAGACCCTGCTGATGCTGTTCGTGCTGATCTTCCTGATCCACGACGGGGCGCGGATCTGGCGGTTCGTCCTCGGCGCGGTCCCGCAGCACGTACGGCGGAGGGCCGACGTCGCGGGCCGGCGGGCGTTCGCGTCGCTGGTCGGCTACACCCGGGCGACGGTCGTCGTGGCCGCCGTCGACGCGGTGACCGCGGCGGTCGGCCTGTGGGTGATCGGGGTCCCGCTGGTCGTCCCGTTGGCCACGCTGATCTTCTTCGGCGCGTTCGTCCCGACCATCGGCGCCGTCGTCACCGGGATCGTGGCGGTGCTCGTCGCGCTCGCCTCCGGGGGCTGGGTGGACGCGCTGCTCGTGATCGGCCTGCTCGTGATCGTGCAGAACGTCGAGGGCTACATCCTCCAGCCGCTGCTGCTGGGCCGATCGGTACGGCTGCACCCGCTCGCGGTGGTGCTGCCGATCAGCGCCGGGCTGATCGTCGGCGGGGTGCCCGGGGCACTGCTCGCGGTGCCGCTGGTGACCCTCGCCGACGCCGGTGTCCGCTCACTGCGCCGGCCCGGCGACGGGACGCTGCGCGACGCGGGCACCGTCGACCCGCTGGACCCGCGTTCGGCACGGCCGCTGCGCGGCGAGGGCCCCGGGCCCGTCGCGCTCCCCGGGCCCGTCTGATCCGCAACCCGGATCCGGGTTTCGAGACACGGCACACCTTCCCAGGTCAGCGCGGTTTGTCCGGGAAGGCGATCGGATATCCCCGGAGTGCCTCGCTCGACGAACGGAGGACGACGTCATGTCATCGATCGGGTCCGACGCACGCCGGCTGAACGGGTTGCACCGGATCAGCAGCTTGCTCGTCGGGATCATGCTCCTGGTGTTCGGGGTGCTGGGCTTCACGAACAACCTCGACTTCTTCTCCACCACCGGGTCGCCGGTGCTGGGGCTGTCCACGAACCTGCTGCTGTCGACCGTGTCGGTGGTCGTCGGCGCGGTGCTGGTCGGTGCCGCCGTCCGGGGCGGCCGGTTCGCCTCGACGGTCAGTGTGACCGTCGGCGCGCTGTTCCTGCTGTCCGGTGTGGTCAACGTGCTGCTCATCGGTACGCCGTACAACCTGCTGGCGTTCCGGATGCCGAACGTCGTGTTCAGCCTGCTCGTGGGCCTGGTGATGCTGGTCCTCGGCGCGTACGGGCGGTTCAGCGGCCGGCTGCCGTCGGACAACCCCTACGCCGCGGAGCAGAAGCACGTCGTCGACGCCGAGGGTGGCGACGACCGTGACCAGCGGCTGCCCGCCGGCGCCGCCGACATCGCCGCGGCCCGCTCCCTGGCCGACACCGAGCGGCTCGTCGCGAACGGTGGCGGGACCGAGGAGCAGCGCCGCATGCTCGCCGAGGTCGACACCATCCGCGACACCGGTGAGCGCCGCGACGCGTGGCGGGCCCGCACCGAGCGCGGCGGCGCACCGGCGTGACCGGCCGCCGCACGGCACCGGGCCGGGACACCGCACCGGTGCCGCCCGGCGTCGCGCCCGAACCGGTCACCCCGGACCCGCCCGCCCCGGTCCGGCACCCGCTGCTGCACCAGTACTGGGCCGACGTGGTGTTCCTGCACTGGCGGGCCGACCCCGCCGCGGTGGCCCCGCTGCTGCCGCCCCGGACCCGTCCGGACACCCACGACGGCGTCACCTGGGTCGGGCTCGTCCACTTCCGGATGCGGCGGCTGGGCTTCGGCCCGCTGCCCGGCCTGCCCTGGCTCGGCAGCTTCGCCGAGACCAACGTCCGGCTGTACTCGGTGGACGACGAGGGCCGCCGGGGCGTGGTGTTCCGTTCGCTCGACGCCGACCGGATGCTGCCCGTGCTCGCCGCGCGGGGTGTCGCGGCGCTGCCCTACGACTGGTCGCCGTCGACGGTGTCCGGGCGGGTCGCCGAGGGCGAGGAGATCGCCTACACCTGCACACGCCGCTTCCCCGGGCCCCGCGGTGTCTCCGCACGGACCCGGGTCCGCACCGGCGCCCCGCTGGCCGTACCCGGGCAACTCGAGCACTTCCTCACCGCACGCTGGGCGCTGCACACCCGGCGTCCGCTGGGCACCGTCCGCTGGCGCAACGACCACCCGCGCTGGCCGCTCCACCACGCCGAGCTGCTCGAACTCGACGAGAACCTGGTCGCCGCGGCCGGTGCGGCGCCGCCGTCGGGCCCCCCGGACAGCGTCCTCGCCTCGCCCGGTCTGCCCGTCCGGTTCGGCGGCTGGCGCCGGGTCCGCGAGCACTGGTGAGGGGCACGCATCGCCGCCCCCGCGCCGCGCGCCCGGGATGAGGGCCTGTCGCGTACGCGGTACGGTAGGGCGTTCCGCGCCCCGGCCTCCCCGGGCGCCGACGACCGGCCCGCCAGGGGCCAGGAGCTGATGTGACCGAACTGGAGCCGACGACCGGCGACGCGACCGTGCTACCGGACGCGTCGCCCGTGGTCGACCGGCGCTGGGCCGATGCGCCGTGCGCCGCGCTCACCGTCGGCGCCGACGGCACCGTGCTGCAGGCCAACGGAGCAGCACGCGCGCTGCTTCCCCGGGCCCGTACCGGGCACCCGCTGTCGCGGGTCGCCCCGTGGCTGGCCACCGCGGGTGGCGCCGACCGCGGCGTCCCCACCGCGTTCTCCGACATCGTCGACGGCCGCGCGCTGGAGGCCCAGCCCGTCCGGCACGAGGACGGCTCGGTCACCTGGTGGCTGATCGACGTCACCGACGTCCGGTCCATCCGCGACGAACTGCACCTGGAGCAGGCCCGCGCCGCTTTCCTGTCCGAGGCCTCGGCCGCGCTCCTGGGCTCGCTGAACCTGGGTCGCTGCATGGAGGTCACCGCCCAGCTCGCCGTGAGCAGACTGGCCGACGGGGCGCTCGTGATGACCCCGGGCACCCGCGGGCAGTTCCACGTCGTCGACGCCGTCACCGACGGTCCCGTCCGGCACCGGACACTGCGCATCGACCCGGACGAGGTCCCCGGCCTGGCCGAGGCACTGCAGGGCTTCCCACCGGTCCCGTCGCGCTGGATCGACCCCGCCGTGGCCCCCGCCTGGGTGACGCCCGACGGGTTCGGCGAGGTCGGCTCGATCGTCGTCACCCCGCTGCCGGGGCACGGCATCCCGGCCGGCGCCATCGTGCTCCTGCGCCGCGCCGACACCGGGCCGTTCAGCGAGGGTGAGGAGGCGACCGCCCGCGAGTTCGCCGCCCGGTCCGGTCTCGCGATGTCCGCGGCCCGCATGTTCGCCCAGCAGGCCTCGATCACCGAGACCCTGATGCGCGACCTGCTGCCGCCGTCGCTGCAGCACGTCTCCGGGGTCGAGTTCGCCGGTGGCTACCGGCCCGCGCAGGACTCCGAGCGGGTCGGCGGCGACTTCTACGACGTCCACCCCGGCGCGGAGGGCTTCGACGAGACCCTCGCCGTGCTCGGGGACGTGTGCGGCAAGGGCCTGGAGGCCGCCGTGCTCACCGGCAAGATCCGCAGCGCGCTGCACGCGCTGCTGCCGATGGCCGACGACCACCTGCGGCTGCTGCACCTGCTCAACAACGCGCTGCTCTCCGACGACCACGCCCGCTTCGTGACGCTGGTGCTGGCGTCGGTGTCGCGCAGCGGGGCCGACGTGCGCATGCGGATCACCTGCGCGGGCCATCCGCCGCCGCTGATCATCCGCGCCGACGGCCGCGTCGAGGAGGCCGCGACGCTCGGCACGCTGATCGGGGCGCTGCCCGAGATCCACGCGTCGACCTGGGAGACCCGGCTCGGGCCCGGCGAG
This sequence comes from Pseudonocardia sp. 2-7, assembly GCF_056341085.1. Classification (NCBI taxonomy): domain Bacteria; kingdom Bacillati; phylum Actinomycetota; class Actinomycetes; order Pseudonocardiales; family Pseudonocardiaceae; genus Pseudonocardia; species Pseudonocardia sp. 2-7. The sequence continues at coordinate 508,528 of NZ_CP094507.1, read as the reverse complement.
ACCTGCCTGATGTTCACCGACGGCATCACCGAGGCCCAGGGCGGCCCGCTCGGGCGCGACCAGTTCGGCGAGGAGCGCCTGCGCCGCGCGGCCGCCGAGTGCGCCGGGATGCCGGCCGAGGCCGTCGTCGAACGGGTGCAGATGCTCGCCACCGAGTGGGTGGGGCGCAACTCCCACGACGACATGGCCGTCCTCGCGGTCACCGCTCCGCGCGGCCGGCACCTGACCGCGGTGGGTGGGTCGGGCCGGGGCAGGTACACCGCATGACGGCCGGGCACTACACCGACCTGCTCTGGGACGCGGTGCTGCGCGGCGACGAGTACAGCGCGGTCGACGTCGTCGTCGACGCGCTGCGGGACGGCCTGGAACCCGAGGCCGTGCTGCTCGAGGTGATCGGCGCGGTGCAGCAGCGGGTCGGGCTCGAGTGGGCGGCCAACCGCCTCTCCGTCGCCCAGGAGCACGCCGCGACCGCGATCAACGAGCGCGTGATCAGCACGCTGTCGCTGACCAGCGGGCGGCACGGCGGCGAGCGCGGCCGGGTGACCGTGGCCTGCGTCGACGGCGAGTGGCACGCGCTGCCCGCCCGGCTGCTCGCCGAGGTGCTGCGGCTGCGCGGTTTCACCGTCGACTACCTGGGCGCGCAGGTCCCCGCGGCGCACCTGGTCACCCACCTGCACCGGACCGGCCCGGACGCGGTGGCGCTGTCGTCGTCGATCGCGACCCGGCTGCCGACCGCGCACGCGACGATCACGGCCTGCCAGGCCGCGGGTGTCCCGGTGATCGTCGGCGGCCGGGCGTTCGGCACGGACGGCCGCTACGCCCGCCTGCTCGGCGCCGACGCCTGGGCCCCGGACGCGCGGACCGCCGCCGAGACCCTCGCCGACGGACTGCCCGCCCCGGCGCACCCGCACGCCCAGCCGATGGACGACCTGCCGCACCTGTCCGACCAGGAGTACACGCTGGTCACCCGCAGTGCCCCGCGGCTGGTCGCCACGGTGCTGGACCGCCTGCCCGAGCGTGTCCCGGCGATGGCCGGATACGACGACGACCAGCGCCGGCACACCGCCGAGGACGTCCGGCACATCGTCGACTTCCTGTCCGTGGCGCTCTACACCGGTGACGCGGAGCTGTTCGAGCACTTCCTCGGCTGGACCGCCGAGGTGCTCGAGGCCCGGTCGGTGCCGGTGGCCGTCCTGCGGCCCGTCCTGGACCTGCTCGGCGACGAGCTGCGCGACTTCACCCGGGCGTCGGAGCTGCTGCGGCGCGCGACCACGTCCCCGGCGCTCACCGGAGGCGCGGACACCCCCGTCCCGGCCGGCGCCGTCACCGAGGGCGCCGACCCCACGACGCTGCACCGAACCGGAAGGCCCGCATGAGCGACCCGCGAGAGCTGTCCCTCACCTGGACCAGCCCCGCGCCGGACCTCGCGACGGTGGCGCCGGCCGGTGACCTCGACTACGCCACCTCCGACGCGCTCACCGACGCCGTCGCCGTGCTGCTGACGGACCGGCCCGGCCTGCGTGAGCTGCGGATCGACTGCGCCGGGATCGGGTACTGCGACTCCTACGGTCTGTCGTCGCTGCTGATGATCCGCAGGCGGACCCGGGCCGCAGGCGTCGAGCTGCACCTCGACAACCGTGCCGGTGCGCTGGAGCGGCTGCTGCGCGTCACCAACACCCTGGAGCACCTCACCGGAGCCGACGGGCCGGCCCGCGAGCAGCGGCTCGACACCTGAGCCGGCCGGCCCCCGCGGTCACCCCCGGTCGCGCAGCGCGGGCAGGTTCGCCTCGATCGTCGCCCGGTCCGGCTCCAGCCACGGCGGCAGCTTCAGCGCGCGGCCGAGTTCGAGCAGCGGCTCGTCGACGGTGAAGCCGGGCTCGTCGGTGGCGATCTCGAACAGCACACCGCCGGGCTCGCGGAAGTAGATCGAGGTGAAGTACTGCCGGTCGAGGATCTCGGTGACCTCCAGGCCGCGGGCCACCAGCTCGGTGCGCCACTGCTGCTGGGTCGCCCGGTCCGCCACCCGGAACGCGATGTGGTGCACCGTGCCGCCGGCCTGCACCCCGTGCCCGTCGACGCCGCCGACCACGTCCACGGCCGTCGCGGTGTCCCCCGTGGTGCGGAAGCGGCTGCGGGCGCCGTCGTCGCCGGTGTGGGTCATGCCGAGGTCGGTGAGCATCCGCTGGGTCGGTTCGAGGTCCGCCTCGGACAGCGTCACCGCGTGCAGGCCGCGTACCGCGTGCTCGGCAGGCACGTCGCCGGCACCGTCCCAGCCCGAGCGGATGTCGCCGGGCGCGGCGACGAGGTCGATCACCAGCCCGTCGGGATCGCGCAGGGTCAGGACCTCCTCGGCACCCGACGACGCGTCCCGGGTGCGGGGGTCGTCGGCGTCGACGCCGAGCGCGGCGAGGTGGGTCTGCCACCAGCCCAGCGACTCCGGCGGCACGCCGAACGCCGTGGCGGTCGTCAGGCCGGCGCCCTGACGGCCGGGCTCGACGTCGGGCCACGGGAAGAACGTGAGGATGGTGGCGGGACGGCCCGCCTCGTCGCCGTAGTAGAGGTGGTGGACCTGGGGCGCGTCGAAGTTCACCGTCCGCTTCACCAGTCGCAGGCCGAGCACGGTGGTGTAGAAGTCCACGTTGCGCTGCGGGTCCCCGGCGATCGCCGTGACGTGGTGCAGCCCGTGCGGGGTGACGGTCGTGCCGGGGGTCATCGCATCGCTCCTAGGGGTGGTCGCTCCCCCACCGGCTACCCGTTCCCGGGACCGCCGACGCCGGACATGAAACCCGCCCGACCGGGGTACCCGGGTGTCATGACGACGCCCGAGAAGGACCAGCGCGAGCAGGACGAGCGCACGAGCCACCCGGTCCCGACCGAGCAGAGCGACACCCCGGTCGACGAGACCCCCGACGGCGACGGCGTCCACCTGGCCGCCCAGCCCGTCGCGGACGACGACCCCCGCACTGCGGCGTCCTGAACCACGCACCCGTCACGGAAGGACTGCACAGAACCATGGCCACGATCCGTTACACCGTCCCCGGTCTCGAGCGCGGAGACGCCGAGCAGGTCGTCGACATCCTGCAGCACCGTCTGCACGCCCTGAACGACCTCCAGCTCACGCTCAAGCACGTGCACTGGAACGTCATCGGCCCGAACTTCATCGCGGTGCACGAGATGCTCGACCCGCAGGTGGACGCGGTCCGCGGGTTCGTCGACGACGTCGCCGAGCGCATCGCGACCCTGGGCGGCTCGCCCAACGGCACCCCCGGCGCGCTGGTCAAGGACCGCACCTGGGACGACTACTCGATCGGCCGTGACCAGGCGACCGCCCACCTCGGCGCGCTCGACGTGGTCTACACCGGGGTCATCTCCGACCACCGCACCCAGATCGAGAAGGTCGGCGCGCTCGACCCGGTGACCGAGGACATGCTCATCGCCCAGGCCGGCGAGCTGGAGCAGTACCAGTGGTTCGTCCGGGCGCACCTGGAGAACGCCGACGGTTCGCTGAACACGCAGGGCAAGGCCGGTGAGCAGGGCGCAGCTGACGCCTCCCGTTGACCCTCCTCCACGACGCGACGCCGACCCGGGCCCGGTATCCACACGGATACCGGGCCCGGGTCGTGTCGTGCTCCGGACCGGCCGTGACCGAATCGTTCTCCTCGAGCCCAGGGACGGCCGCCCCGGGCATCCGCCCTGCTCACACCCTGGAGCGACCGCGGGACGGCGTCGACGACCCTGTCTCCCGGCCCCGGGCGTCCTGCCCCGTGCGGCCACTCCACCTACAGTCGCGTGCCGGACATTCCACCTGAATCGACGCGTAAACCCCGAACCGGAGGTACACGGTGATCGCCCGCTATCTCAGGGAGCACACGAGCCCTCCCGTCTTCGTGTCGTCGGCGGTGCTCGCACTCGCCTTCGTACTGTGGGGTGCAGTCGCCCCCGCATCGCTCGGCTCCGTCGCCGACGCCGTGAACTCGGCCGTGACCGGCAACCTCGGCTGGCTCTACATCTTCACCGCGAGCGCCTTCGTCGTGTTCGTCGTCGTGCTCATGGCCTCGCGCTTCGGCCGGGTCAAACTCGGGCCCTCGGACTCGACGCCGGAGTACAAGACCGTCTCGTGGTTCGCGATGCTGTTCACGGCGGGCATGGGCATCGGGCTCGTCTTCTACGCCGTCGCCGAACCGCTGACGCATTTCACGAGTCCCCCGACCGGCGAGGCCGGGACGGCGGAGGCGGCGGAGAACGCCATGCTCTACACCTTCTACCACTGGGGCCTGCACCCGTGGGCGATCTACATCGTCCTCGGGCTCTCGCTGGGCTACTTCTCCTTCCGCAAGGGGTTGCCACTGCGTCCCGCCGCGGCCCTCTATCCGCTGATCGGGAACCGCATCAACTCCTGGCCGGGCTACCTGGTGGACGTCGTCGCGGTGTTCGGCACACTCTTCGGGCTGGCGACCTCGCTGGGGATCGGGGCGCAGCAGGTCGGCGCCGGGCTGGAGACCCTGTTCGGACTGGAGAACAGCACTCCGCTGCAGATCGTGCTGATTCTGCTCATCACCTCGGTCGCCGCCGTGTCGGTGCTGCTCGGGATCGACAAGGGCATCCGGAACCTGTCGTTGATCAACCTGTGGTTGGCGCTGGCGCTGATGCTGTTCGTGTTCTTCTTCGGCCCGACCCGGGACCTGCTGAACTCGGCGGCCGCCAATGTGGGCGTCTACGTCCAGCAGCTGCCGGGACTGAGCTTCCAGACCTTCCCCGGTGACACCGACGCGCAGAGCTGGCAGTCGAGTTGGACGTTGTTCTACTGGGGATGGTGGATCTCGTGGTCGCCGTTCGTCGGCATGTTCCTGGCCCGCATCTCCTACGGCCGCACGATCCGCCAGTTCGTCGCCGGTGCACTGTTCGCCCCGGTCGGCGCGTCCATGGTGTGGATGACGGTCTTCGGCGACACCGCCCTGGACATCCTGCGGGCCGACCCGGCGAACCCGCTGGCGGGCGCCCCGGACTCGCCGGAGACCTCGATGTTCCTGCTCCTGCAGCAGCTGCCGGTCCCGGAGATCCTCACCCTGCTCGCGTCGGTGCTGTCGATCGTGGTGGTGGTGCTGTTCTTCGCGACATCGTCGGACTCGGGTTCCCTCGTGATCGACATCCTGACCAACGGAGGAGACCCGAACCCCCGTTGGCAGCAGCGCCTGTTCTGGGCCGTACTCGAAGGCGTCATCGCCGCCGTACTGCTCGGGGCCGGGGCGGCCGCGGGCGCGGATGCGCTCTCCGCCCTGCAGACCGCCTCCATCCTCGCCGGGTTGCCGCTGTGCATCGTGCTGATCCTCATGGCTGTCGGTCTCATGAGGGGCCTGCGCAGTGAGCGGTTCGTCGTCGCGCTGCCGGTCGAGGCATCGCCGGCTCTGGCTCTGAGGAGCAGCACCGCACGAACGGACGACCTCACGACCGAGCGGGCGGAGGTCGACGGCGGCCAGGCCACCATCGACCCCAACGGGGCCCTCTACTCCGAGACCGCGGTCGCCACCATGGCGACCTCGGATGAGGTCGAGCCGGACTCCGGCGACGACGTCCTCGACCACGCGGGGGACGTCGCGCTCGAGCGGCGCCAGGGCTCGACCTGACGGATCCCGGGGCCCGGATACCCGGGCCCCGGGACCTCACGGGTGCCCGTGCTCGTCGCCGCCCACCCACAGGGCCGTCGCGAGCGCCGGGCCCCACTCGTGCTCGGCCTCGCCCGGGGCGGGGTGTGCCTGCTCGCGGGAGCGGCGCAGCCGCACCACGAACGGCCCCTCGAAGGGCTTGCGGGTCAGCAGGTCCACCCGGTCGCCGAGCCGGACGTCGTGCGCGTCGAGGAAACGGAGCACCTCGGGGTCGGTGTCGTCGACGCGTACCAGGGTGCCACCCTCGCCGTAGCGCAGGTCCGGCAGCCGGCGGGCGTGGACCACGGGCATCGTGCCGTCCCGGGCCGGGATGGGGTCGCCGTGCGGGTCGAACCGCGGGTGCCCGAGTCGGGTGTCGATCCGGTCGAGCAGCCGGTCGGAGACGGCGTGCTCGAGCGCCTCGGCCTCCTCGTGCACCTCGTCCCACGCCAGGTCCAGCTCGGTGACCAGGAACATCTCCAGCAGCCGGTGCCTGCGCACCACGGCGAGCGCGGACACCCGCCCGGCGGCGGTGAGCGTGATCCCGGCGTAGCGGGCGTGGTCGACCAGTCCGGCGTCGACGAGCTTGCGCACCATCCCCGACGCCGACGGCGACGAGACCCGCAGCCGCTCGGCCAGCGCGGAGACCCCGACCGACCCCTCCCACCGCTCCGAGAGCAGGAAGATGGTCTTCAGGTAGTTCTCCACGGACTCCGAGAGGCGCTCCGCGCTCATGCCCACCACGGTATCCCGGCGACGGCGGCTCAGGCGGTCCCGGCCGCGCAGAGCCGGGCCAGGAGGGCGGGGTCGACCGGCGAGCCGAGGGCACCGCTCAGGGTGAGCCCGTTGACCGCGGCGGTCAGCAGCGCACGCCGGTCGGCGTCGTCGGGCAGGAGCCGGGCGGCGGCCGCGGCGAGCGCGACGTCCCAGCGGTCCAGCTCACCGCGTAGGTCCGGGCGCCGCGCGGCCAGCAGGAACAGCTCGTACTCGGCGATCGCGGTGACCCGTTCCTGACGGACGCAGTCCTCGACCAGCGCGACGAGGTCGCCCGGGACGGTGACCGCGTCGAGCCGGGCGATCCAGCGGTCGTTGACCGCGGTGAGCGTCGCGACCAGCAGCGCGTCGACACTGGGGTGGTAGTAGAAGACCGCGCTGGGCGGCACGCCGGCCTCCGCGGCGACCGCGCGCTGGCTGACCGCGGCGACCCCGCCGGCGCCGACCAGCCGCAGCGTGGCCCCGACCAGCTCGCGGCGGCGCCGGTCCCCGCGGCGGCGGCGACCGTCGGCCTCGGAGGTGTCCTGTCCGATCGCATCAGGCATGCGCGGTCGCGCCGCCCAGCTCCAGGGCGAGCACCCCGGCGATGACGAGCGCGATCCCGCCGAGCTGGACCCAGGTCAACGACTCACCGAGGAAGAACACCCCGATCAGCGCGACCAGCGCCACCCCGGCCGCGGCCCAGGTTCCGTAGGCGATCCCGAGCGCCATCCCCCGGCCGAGCGCCTGGGACAGCGACCAGAACGCCAGCCCGTAGCCCACCACCGTGATCATCGACGGCACCAGCCTGCTGAAACCCTGCGAGAACCGCAGCGCCACCGTTCCGGTGACCTCGGCGCCGATCGCGAGCGCGAGCCAACCCCACATCGCCGGACTCCTCCCCCTCTGTCCGCTCCTTGCCATATTGTAGAGCGTTCGCTCAAGTTTCCCGCCACCCGGACGACCGAGCACGAAATGGTTGTCATTGGCTTACGGTGGATCATCGTGACCACGCAGAGCAGTCGGACGACCGCGCCCGGTTTCCCCGCACCCCGCCGTCCCCGCGGCGACGGCTCCGTCGCCGCCGTCGCGACACGACTCGTGGACCTGCGACGACGCCTGGAGCGCACCGACCTGCGCCCCGCCCCGGACACCGACGCCGCGTTCGGCGAGCTCGTCGGACTCTGCTGCTTCCCGCCCGCCGGCTGCACCGAGGGCGTCCTGGCACAGGTCGCCCCGCACTCGGACGCCCTGCGGACCCTCGCCGCGACCGGCGAGGGCCACATGGAGAACCACTGGGCGGGCCGGATCGCCGCCGCCCCCGACCCGCGGGCCGAGCTGGACCGGTTCCCCTACCTGGGCAACTACCACGACCTCGTCCGGCTGGAGCTCGCCGCGCTGACCGCCGTCGGACTGCCCGCGCCGCGGCGCGTCGTCGTGCTCGGGTCGGGGCCCCTGCCGCTGACCGGCCTGGTGCTGGCCACCGGGCACGGCGCGCAGGTGCTGCACGTCGACCGGGACCGGGCGGCCGTCGCCGCGGGGGACGCGGTCACCGCCGCCCTCGGGGCGGACGGGCGGGTCCGCAGCCTGGTCGCCGATCTCGACGACCCGCAGCTGTCCCCCGCGCTCGCCGACGAACTGGGCAGGGCCGACCTCGTGCTCGTCGGGGCCCTGGTCGGTCCGGACGCCGCCACCAAGGCCGCGATCACCGCCCGGCTGACCACCGCGACCGGGCCCGGCACGACCCTGCTCGTGCGGTCCGCCGCCGGGCTGCGGACCCTGCTCTACCCGGAGATCGTCCCGGCCGACCTGCCTGCACTCGACGTACTCCTCGAGGTGCACCCGCGCACCGACGTCGTCAACTCCGTCCTGGTGGCTCGCGCCGCCACGTGAGGTGCGTCGCTACCGCGGTTCGGAGCGCCTCCGGCCGGGCAACCGGACCCCGACGAGGGGCGCAGCGACGCGCCGGAGGACGACGGACCGAGGAGGTCGGGACATGATGCGGACGACGGGCGGGTTCTCCCGGCCCTACACCCCGGTACAGCCGGTCGCGGCGGCGTTCGCCGCGGCGTTCCTGCTGGTCGGAGCCCTGGGCTTCGTCCCGGGCGTGACCTCCGGTGAGCTCGCCGTGCTGCCCGGTGCGGGTACCGCGGCGCTTGCCGGGCTGCTGCCGGTGTCGGTGCTGCAGAACGTGCTGCACCTCGTCATCGGCGTGGCCGGGCTGGCCTCGGCGCGCTCCGGTGCCGCGTCGCGGGTGGTGCTCGTGGCCGGTGGCGCCGTCGCGCTGCTGAGCGCCGCCGTCGCCCTGGACGCCGTGGGCGCGGCCCTGGTGGTCGTCGCCGTCGCGATGGTCGGCTGCGCGACGCTGCTGCGCGGCCGTCCCGTGGTGCGTCCGGGCCGCCGCGGGGCCGCCGCGGCCTGAGACCTGGACGGGGCGTGACCCCCGTGGTCCGATGGCGGTGTGTCCGACACACCGTCCGCCGGGACCCCGGTCACCGGACGACACCCCGACCACGGCCACGAGGCCGAGGTCGGCGACCCGGTGTGCTGGCTGGACCGGCTCTGCCCGGACTGCGGGGCGATGCCCTCGCCCACCGACGACGGCGGGCCGCCGCAGACCTGCTGGCGCTGCGGCGCCGCCGTCACGCCCCCGTCGGACTTGCGATCGCCTGACGATCGTGCCGGGCCCGACGCCGGGGTCGACGGAACCGGCCCGGATCCGGTGGAATCGCCGTCATCATGAGCGAACACGGCCGGACCCGGGTGCTGCTGGTCGACGACGACGTCCGGATCGGGCGCGCGCTCGGCCTCGCCCTGGGCGACGAGGGCGTCGACGTCGATGCGGTCCACACCGGCGAGCAGGCCCTGGTCAGTGCGGCTCGCCCGGGCGTCGACCTCGTGTTGTTGGACCTCATGCTGCCGGGCATCGACGGCCTCACGGTCTGCCGGCGGCTGCGCGAGACCGGTGACCTGCCGATCATCATGGTGACCGCGCGCTCCGACTCCGCCGACGTCATCGCCGGCCTGGAGGCGGGCGCCGACGACTACGTCACCAAGCCCCTGGTGGCCGGGGAGCTGGCCGCCCGCATCCGGGCGCTGCTGCGTCGCCGGCGTCCGACCCCGGCGGCACCGCGCCGGATCACCGTCGGCGACGTCGAGCTGCGCCCGGACGAGGGCACCGTGCTCCGCGACGGCGCCCCGGTACACCTCACCCGCACCGAGTTCCGGCTGTTCGCCGAGCTCGCCGCGGCGGGCGGGCGGATCGTGACCCGCGACGAGCTGCTGTCGCGGGTGTGGGGCTACGAGTACCACGGCGACACCCGGCTGCTGGACGTCCACGTGCGACGGCTGCGGCGCAAGGTCGAGCTCGACCCGGACCGGCCGGTCCTCGTGTTGACCGTGCGCGGCGCCGGGTACAAGGTCGGCGACCCCGGACCGGACGCCGCACTGCCGGGCGCCGCCCCCGCCTCGGGCCGCGGCGGGTGAGCGGGCGCGGCAGGATGCGGTCCGTGCTGGACCGACTGCCGCTGGGCCGGCTTCCGCTGCGTCACCGGATCGGCGTCGCGTTCGCCGGGGTGTCGCTGGTGGTGACCGGGCTGTTCGCGACGGTCACCTGGAACCTCGCGTCGTACTACCTGGTGGAGCAGGGGGTGGAGAGCGCGACCCGGCAGCTCGCGGTGAACCTCCAGCTCGTCGAGCGGGCGATGGCCGACACCGCCGACGTCGGCGGGCTCGACGACCTGTTGACGGGCCTCGCGGGTACCCCGGACACCACGGTCGCGCTGCGCCGCGACGGCGCCTGGACGACCAGCGGCCGCGAGGTCGACCCCGACCTGCTGCCGGCGGGTGTGCTGGCGCTGGCGGAGAACGGGACCGGGGCGCGGCAGCGGGTGATGGTGGCGGGGATGCCGAGCGTCGTCGTCGCGGCGCCGATGCCGGGCGGCGACGTGTTCGTCGAGGTCTTCCCGATGCAGCGGCTCGACGCCAACCTGAGGTTCCTCAGCGTCGTGCTGTTCACCGGGGTCGCGGTGAGCGCGCTGCTCGGGCTCGCGCTGGGCCAGTGGGCCGGGCGGCGCGCGCTGCTGCCGCTCACCGCCGTGACCCGGGCCGCGGCACGGATCGCCGGGGGTGACCTGACCGCGCGGCTGCCGTCGAGCACCGACGCCGAGCTCGCCCCGCTCGTCGCGACCTTCAACCGGACCGCCGACGACCTGGAGCAGCGGGTGTCGCGCGACGCCCGGTTCGCCGCGGACGTCTCGCACGAGCTGCGGTCGCCGCTGACGACACTGGTGAACGCGGCCGCGGTGCTGACCCGGCGGCGCGACGAGCTCGCACCGACCGCGCGGGAGGCGGTCGAGCTGCTCGACGGCGAGATCCAGCGCTTCCGCCGGATGGTCCTGGACCTGCTGGAGATCTCCCGCAGCGACACCCTGCAGCGCGAGGACGGCGAGCTCGGTGCACTGGTCCACGGTCTCGTCGCGGTCCGCGGCGGGGAGCACGTCCCCGAGGTCGACGCCCCGGAGCCGGTGACCGTGCGGGTCGACCGCCGCCGCCTCGACCAGATCCTGGGCAACCTCCTGGACAACGCCGACGCGCACGGCGGCGGCGCGCGGCGGATCGGCGTCGCGCCCCGGGACCGGTACGCCCGGATCGAGGTCGACGACGCGGGCCCCGGCATCCCGCCCGAACAGCGGCTGGCGGTGTTCGAGCGGTTCGCCCGTGGCACCCTGGCCGGCAGCCGCGGCGACGGCGGCGGCACCGGTCTCGGCCTGTCCCTGGTCGCCGCGCACGTGCGCCGGCACGACGGCCGGGTGTGGGTGGAGGAACGACCCGGCGGCGGGACCCGGGTCGTCGTCGAGCTGCCGGGGGTGGACAGGTGAGGACGCGGCTGTGCACCGCCGTGCTGGGGCTGCTGCTCGTCGCCGGGTGCGGGGTGACCCTCGACGACGAGCCGGAGCCGATCGACCTGCCCAGCGGCACGACCTCCCCCACCCCGACGGTGACGGTGCTCCCACCCCCGACAGCGACTACCGGCGACGGCGGCGCGGGTCCGACGCGCAGCTGATGCAGGTCGTCGCGGCGGGCAGCGCCTCCAGCCGTTCCGGCGCGATCGGTCCGCCGCAGACGGCGCAACGCCCGTAGCCGCCCGTGGCCAGGCGGTCGGCCGCCCGGTCGAGCTCGTCGCGCTCCTGCTCGGCGGCGGCGAGCAGCCCCTGCAGCTGGGCACGCTGCACCGCGATCGTGACGCCCTCCGGGTCGTGCTCGTCGTCGTGGCTGGTCAGGGCCTGCTGATCGGCGAGCGCGTCGAGCTCGCGGCGCAGCGAGCCGACCCACTCCTGTGCGCGGGCGCGGGCGGCGGCGAGGGTGGTGGGGTCCACCACCCCAGGATGCGCCCCGGCAGACTGCGGTGGTGAGCCTTTTTCGTCCGGTGTCCGGTGTCGGGGTCGTCCTGGAACGCGCCGACGGCACCGTCGCCGTCGGTCACCGGATCACCGCCGGGGAGAGCCCGAGCTGGTCGTTCCCGGGCGGGCACCTGGAGGGCGGGGAGCCGGTCGTCGCCGCGGCGCTGCGCGAGCTCGCCGAGGAGACCGGTGTCGTCGCGGCCTCCGGCACGCTGGTCGCGGTGTGCGTGCGGCTCGACGGCCCGGGCGTCACCCGCACCGGGAGCGACGGGAGCGGTGACGGGGTCCGCGGTGCACGTGCCCGCGCCCGCCGGCGCCGTGCTGCGGGTGACCGAGCCGCACGCGACCGACTCCTGGACCTGGACCGACCCGGACGCCCTGCCCGGACCGGTGTTCGCCCACACCGCCGCCGTCCGGCACGCCTGGCGCCGCCCCGGCGTCGCGCTCGACGGGTGGGACCTGCACCGCGTCGCGACCTGACGCGGCTACTCGCCGGTGGAGCCGGTGGCGAGCTCGACGACGACGTCCAGGTGGCCGAGGTGGCGGGCGTACTCCTGGACGACGTGCAGCAGGGTCCGTTCGATCGTCGCGGGCGGTGCACCGGCCCAGCGCCCGCTCGGCAACCCCGCGGCTCCGGGCCCCACCGACTCCGCGATCTCGCGGGTACGCAGGCCCTGCGCGGAGAGCGCGGCGACGACGTCGTCCGCGCCGACCCCGGGCGGCAGCGCCCACCGCCCGTCGACGTGGTCGGCCCAGGGGTCCGGGAGGTCGGCGTCGACGAAGCCCCACTCCAGCCAGCGGCGCTCCATGCAGCTCAGGTGGTGCAGCAGCTCCGCGGGAGACCAGCCCGACGGCAGCCGTCCGGTCGTGCGGTCGGCCACCGGCAGCGTGGCGTACCTGGCGAGGACGCGGTCGCGGTAGAAGTCGACGTAGCCGAGCAGCAGCGCGGTCGTCGACGACGCCGGGTCGGACGGCTCGGGGAGCCGGTCGCGGCGCAGGTGCAGCAGCGGGAACGGCCTGCCCTGCCCGTCGCGCCCGGAGCGCCCGGTCCGGACGAAGCCGAGGTGCTCGTAGAACCCGACCGCGCCCGGGTTCTGCTCGTTCACGTCGAGCTCCACCCGCGGCATCCCGGTGGTGGCCGCGGCCAGCAGGGCCGATCCGACGCCCCCGCCGTGCGCGGACGGGTCGACGAACAGCGCCTCCACCCGGTGGCCGTCGGTGCCGACCCAGCCGACCGGGGTGCCGTCGTCGCGCTGCGCGACCAGGACCGTCAGACCCGGCAGGGCCGCCGTGCGGACCTCGGTCTCGATCGCGTCGACGTCGGCCGCGGTGAGGAAGGTGTGCGTGGCCTCGACGGCGCGGCGCCAGATGCGGACCAGCCCGGGGTGGTCGGCGGGGGTGGCCGGGCGGACGGTCGGGAAGCTGCTCACCGGGCCAGGATCGCAGCGGTGTCGACCGGGTTCGCCCGGCACCGGCCGGTGTCCCACCACGGGACGGGTGGGCCGGACCGCGGTCGACACCGGGCCCGGAACCGTCGACGATCGTCCCGTGACCGTCCTGGACGTCCTCCTGCCGCAGCTCGTCGCTGTGCCCGGGGCGCTCGCCGTGCCGGCGGGCGGCGGCCGGGCCCGGGGCACCGACTGACCCCGGCCCGGCTCAGAGCGACCGGAGCGTGCCCATGGCCGCGGTCTCCAGGTCCGCGATCCGTAGCAGCAGCCCTGCGGCCTCGGTCAGGCCGGCCGGGTCCCCGTCGAGCCCGGCGCGCTCGACGAGGCCGGCGACGCGGGTCCAGAGCGTCGCCGACTCGGCGAACAGGTCCCGGCCCCGTTCGACCGCCGCGGCGCGTCCGCCCGGCCCGTCGCCGTCGTCGAGCAGCGGCAGGCAGGCGGTGAGGAAGTCGCGGTAGAGGGTCCGGAACAGTGCCCCGCCGGTACCGGCCCGTTCCATGAGCATCGCCATCTGGGGCAGGTCCCGGGGCGGGTCCTCGACGCGGTCGAGCCAGGACGGGGCGCGCTTCGCCGTCGTCCGGATGCCGCGGTGCCCGATGTTGGCGATCGGCGGGTGCAGGAACGCCTCGGCGCACTCGACGATCGCGGGCACGATCGCGGGGACGGGGTCGACCGGCTCCCGGAGCGGTCCGAGGGTGAACGAGCGGTGCGGCGCCGACATGGGTCCGCGCGCCGCGCGCGCCCGGGCCAGACTCTCCAGGCTCGTGCTGACCCGGCCGCCCTGCTGCGCGGTGTCGAGGAGGTACGCGGACTCCTCGTCGTAGCCGAGGAGGGCCACGACGTGACCCGCGAAGTGGACCCGGGACCCGAAGTAGTCCAGGTCGTGGCTGTCGAGCTGCAGCCCGACGGGCACGCCGTCGTCGACGAGGGTGCGCACCTGGTCCCACCCCCGGCGGGCGGACGAGGTCTCCTGGACGCGCAGGTCGAGGCCGAGGCGGCGGGCGAGGGTGCGGGTCAGCTCGAAGGGCTTGACCCGCCCGCCCAGGAACGGCACCGGCTGCCGCTTCGAGTCCCAGTACACGAACGACAGCCCGGAGCCGAGCCCGAACAGCACCGGTTCGGCGAGGTGGATGCCGGCGTGCCCGAGGAGCGCGCCGAGCGCCGTCGTCTCGCAGTGGACGCCTCCCGTGGCCGGGACGCCGGTGGATGCATCACTCATCGGACACCTGGACCCGCTCGGCGAGCCACGACCTCTCCGCACGGAGCTGGGACAGGGAGAACGAGAAGACGTCGCGCGCCTCCGACGGGAGTGGCTCCTGCCCGGTCCGGGCGGCGGCGACCGCGTCGATGCGGGCGTCGAGGCCGACCAGCCGGGTCCGGAGCGCCGCGTCGACCTCGTGTGCGGGGAGCAGGCCCGCGTGGGCGAGGCCGGCGACGAAGGAGCGGGCGGGGACCCCGGCGTCGGCGAGCAGCTCGCGGACGTCGGCGGCCGCGGTACGGCGCCCCCGGTCGGTGATGCGCACGACGCGGCGGGCCTTCGGGGAGGGGCGGACGTCGTCGGCCTCGGCCAGGCCGCGGGCGGTCAGCTTGTCGAGCAGGTAGTAGATCGAGGAGAAGCCGATGTCGGTCCAGCGGCGGACACCGCGCTGCTCGACGACCTGCTCGATGTCGTAGCCGTGGCGCGGGCGCTCGGCCAGGGTCCCGAGGACGACCAGCTCGCCGAGGGTCAGCTCCACGACTGTATTCTAGCACTGGAATAGCGCTCCGGACCGCCTCGCGTGCGACCTCCCCGTGCGAAACACGACGACACCGGCGCGAGACGCCGCCGCAACGTGCCGCTCCTAGCGTCTCCACCTGCTGTATCCAGCCCTGGACACAGCAGGTGAGGAGGCTTGTCGATGTCGAGTGCCGTCGACGAGGCGGGGACGCCGCCGCTGCGCGAACGCGTCTACGCCGTGCTGCGGGACGACGTCGTCAACGGCGACATCGGCGCGGGCACCCGCCTGACCGAACCGAAGCTCGCCGCGCGGTTCGGCATCTCCCGCACCCCGGTCCGCGAGGCCCTCGGCCGGCTCGTCGCCGACGGCCTCCTGCAGCGCGAGGAGGACTACGGCTACTCGGTCGTCGTCCCCGACCTGGCGGGGGTGCGTGACCTCTGGGAGGTCCGCATCGCGGTCGAGCTGCGCGGGATCGACCGGTGCCGGGAGAACCCGGGCACCGTGCACGACGCCGGAGCGCTCCGGGCGGAGCTGGCCCGCTGGCACCGGATGCTCGAGGAGCCGCCCGCGGCGGGCCCGGGCTTCGTGCTGGAGGACGAACGGTTCCACAGCACGCTGCTCGCGGCGTCGGGCAACCCCGAGCTCGTCGCGGTGCTGGCCGACGTGCACCGCCGGATCCGTCGGGTGCGGATGAACGACTACGTGCTCCCCGGCCGCGTCGAGGCGGCCGTCGCCGAGCACGTCGCCGTCGCCGAGGCGGTCCTCGCTGGACGGCTCGACACCGCGCGCCACCTGCTGCACCAGCACATGGGCGCCTCGCTGGAGATCGTCACCGAACGCGCCGGTCGCGCCCTGCTCGCCACCGACACCCGGGGCCGCCGCCGTGGCCCGGCCACCCTCGACGTGAGGACCTCATGAGACTCGCCGCGATGAAGCATCCCGCCGTCCTGATCGCGCTCGCCGCGGTCGCCGGGATCGTGTTCGGTCTGGTCGCCGGCGAGTGGGCCGGCAACCTGAAGGTCGTCGGCGACGCCTTCATCCGGCTCGTCCAGATGGCGATCGTGCCGCTGGTCATGACTTCGGTGATCGCGGCCTGCGGGTCGATGACCGGGTCCGGTACCGGCAGGCTCGCGCTGCGGACCTTCGCCTGGATGATCGGTCTGTCGGTCGTGGCCGCGGTGGTCGCGGTCGCGCTCGGGCTCCTGTTCCGCCCGGGCGCCGGCATGGTCGCGACGGCCGCGCCGGACGCCGCGCTGCCGCCCGCGGCGGCCCCGGAGAGCTGGCAGGACACGGTCCTGGGCTTCTTCACCACCAACGTCGTCGAGTCGATGGCCGAGGCGGCGATGGTCCCGATCATCCTGTTCTCGCTGCTGTTCGGCGTCGCCCTCAACCGGCACGTCCACGCGACGGGCAACGCACTCGTCCTCGACGTCGTCGGGCAGCTGCAGCAGGTCCTGCTCACCCTCATCCGGCTGGTCATGTACGTCGCGCCGATCGGGGTCTTCGCACTGCTCGCCGACCTGTCCGGCCGCATCGGCTTCGCCGTGGTCGGGTCGGCACTGGCCTACCTCGGCACCAAC
The DNA here is from genome assembly GCF_056341085.1 of Pseudonocardia sp. 2-7. Classification (NCBI taxonomy): domain Bacteria; kingdom Bacillati; phylum Actinomycetota; class Actinomycetes; order Pseudonocardiales; family Pseudonocardiaceae; genus Pseudonocardia; species Pseudonocardia sp. 2-7. The sequence goes on along the minus strand of NZ_CP094507.1, from coordinate 491,985 downwards.
CTGCTGGGCGTCGTCGTGCTCACCGTGCTGTTCGTGGCGATCGTCGCCGCGCGCACCTGGCTCAACCCCGCGCGCCTGCCCCGCACGCTCGCGGAGCAGACCGCCGTCGCGGTCACGACGACGAGCTCGGCCGTCACCTACCCCACCGTCCTGCGCACCACGATCGAGAAGGTCGGCGTGAGCCCGCGGGTCGCCAACTTCACGCTGTCGGTGGGGCTGACCATGGGGTCCTACGGCGCCGTCCTCAACTACACGATCGTCGGGCTGTTCCTCGCCCAGGCCGGGGGCGTCGACCTGTCCGCCGGGCAGATCGTGTTCGGGATGGTCCTCGCGATCCTGCTCAACATGGGCACGATCACCGTGCCGGGCGGGTTCCCCGTCGTGGCCCTGTTCCTCGCCACCACCCTCGGGCTGCCGCCCGCGGCCGCCGGGCTGCTCATTGCCGTCGACTGGTTCACCGGGATCCTGCGGACGTTCCTCAACGTCAACGCCGACACCCTGGTGGCGATGCTCGTCGCGCACCCCGACGGGGAGATCGACCGGGACGTCTACGACGGTGCGCGCGCCGAGGATCCCGTGGAGACGGCGGTCGGGAGCGGCTCGGGAGCCTGACCGGCGGAACGACGCGTTCGCGGGGCTCGGCAGTCATGTCGGTCAGGGGCCGGACCTGCTCCGCAGTCCGATACGCCCCCGGCAGCGACCTCACCCGGGCCGGGAGGGCGTTCGACCCGCCGGGCGGACGCCATCCGGGGGGGGCGGCGTCAGCCTGCGGCCTTCTCGACGAGTGCGGCGACAGTATTCGTGGCGTCGTCGTTCAGCGCGGTCACGGCGAACGAGGTGGGCCACAGGCCGCCGTCGTCGAGGCCGGCCTCGGGGGTGAAGCCGAAGGTCGAGTAGCGTTCTTTGTCGTCGTGGCCGCTACGGAAGAAGCACACGACCTTCCCCTTCCGTGCATAGGCCGGCTGGCCGTACCAGAGCTTCGGTGACAAGCCCGGGGCGCTGCTGGTGACGATGGCGTGGATGCGTGCGGCGATCGCTCGGTCCGGATCGGCCATGCCCTCGATCTTCGACAGCACGTCAGCCTCGTCGGCGGCCGCCTTGTTGCCCCGGCCCCGGCCCGCCTGCGTCCTCAGCTCGGCCGCGCGTTCCCGCATGGCGACACGCTCCTGCTCGGTGATCCCCCAACTGTCGTCGGCGGTGGTCTCGTCGGACGTGGATCCCATCTCGGCTCTCTCCTGTGGTCGGGGGCTGTGTGCTGTGTGGACGAACGCGACGGAGGTCGGCGGCGGCGGGGCTTCTCGAATCGTGATCGATATCGAGGTACGGGCGGCCGGCCCGTGGATGCGACGATGCCGAGGTGGCTCCTGGTCGCGCGCAGGCGCAGCGGTTGCGGGACATCGTGGTGATCCGCCGGGTCCGGGACCGGATCGACCGTGAGTACGCCCAACCGCTGAATCTCGAGGCCCTCGCCCGCGGCGCGAACATGTCCGCCGGCCACCTGAGCAGGGAGTTCCGCCGGATCTACGGGGAATCGCCCTACGCATACCTGATGACCCGGCGGGTCGAGCGCGCGATGACGCTGTTGCGTCGCGGGGACCTCACCGTCACCGAGGTGTGCTTCGCGGTGGGCTCCTCGTCACTGGGGACGTTCAGCACCAGGTTCACCGAGCTGGTGGGCGTGCCGCCGAGCGTCTACCGCCGCGACCACTCGCGAGCAGCCGAAGGTATCCCGCCGTGCCTCGCCAAGCAGGTCACCAGACCGATCAGGATTCGAGAAGCTGAACCTCCGCAGCCGGATCTAGCGTGAGTGGCATGGACATCACCATTCACTATGTCTCGCGCCGGGTTTGATGGAGGGTGTCAAGCCAGGAGATGATGAGCAGCGATGGCAGCCCCACGGAAGCACCCCAACGAGCTGCGGGAACGAGCGATCCGGCTGGTCCTCGACGCCAAGGTCGACCCTGTCAACGCCGGCAGGAACGTCTGCCGCCGTATCGGTGACCAGCTGGGAATCCATCCGGAAACCCTGCGCGGCTGGGTGAAGCAAGCCGAGATCGACGCCGGATCCCGGCCTGGGACGACGACCGATCAGGCCGCTCGGCTGGCGGAGCTGGAGCGGGAGAACCGTGAACTCCGCCGGGCCAACGCCATTCTCAAGTCCGCTTCGGCTTTCTTCGCGGCGGAGCTCGACCGCCCGCAACGGTAGTCACCGACTACATCGACAAGAACAGGAACGAGTTCGGGGTCGAGCCGATCTGTGCCGTGCTGAAAGACGCCGGTATCCCGATCGCCCCGAGTACCTACTACGCGGCGAAGACCCGTCCACCCTCGGCCCGGGCGGAACGCGACATCCTCGTCTCCGCCGAGATCGCACGCGTGCACGCCGAGAACTACGGCGTCTACGGCGTCCGGAAAGTCTGGGCACAGCTGGGCCGCGAAGGCGGCGTGGACGACCGGCCGGTCGCGCGGTGCACCGTCGGCCGGCTCATGAAAGCCGCAGGCCTGCGCGGTGTCCGGCGGCAGCGGGTGCCGCGGACCACCATCCGTGCCGACAGCCCCGACCTGCGCCCGGACCTGGTCGAGCGCGACTTCACCGCGACGGCCCCGAACCGGTTGTGGGTCGCCGACATCACCTACATCAAGACGCATTCCGGTTGGGTGTATGCCTCGTTCGTCATGGACGCGTTCTTCCGGAGAATCGTGGGTTGGCAGCTGTCACGTCATCTCTACACCGATCTCGCCCTGGACGCACTCAACATGGGGATCTGGATCAGGGAACACAGCGGTGCGGATCTGTCGCAGTTAACGCATCATTCGGACCGCGGCGTCCAATACGTTGCCATTCGCTACACTGAGCGGCTCGGCGAAGCCGGTGTCGTCGCTTCCGTCGGGTCGGTCGGCGATTCCTATGATAACGCGATGGCGGAGGCATTCAACTCGTTGTTCAAGGCCGAATTGATCCGCAACAAGGGGCCGTGGGCAGGGATCAGCGACCTTGAACTCGCGGTCGCCGAGTACGTCGACTGGTACAACCACCGCCGACTACACGGCGAACTCGGCTTCGTCCCGCCGGTCGAGTACGAGATCCAGAACGCCACCACCACGACCGCCCGGAAGCCCGCCGGAGCATGAGAACTCAGCCTCTACCAAACCCGGCACTTGACAGGGAGCTGGCGTTCTACCGCTGCGCCGCCCCCGCGGCCACGCCGCTGCGCGAGCTGGTCCGCGTCGCCGGCGCACGCTGGGCGATCGAGGAATGCTTCCAGACCTCCAAGAACGAAGCCGGCCTCGACCACTACCAAGTCCGCTCCTACCGAGCCTGGTACGCCCACATCACACTGGCCATGCTCGCCGCCGCCTACCTGTCCGTCACCCGCGCACAGGAGGCCGAAAAAGGGGATCTCCAGCCGAGCGGACCGGCCTGATCCCGCTGAGCGGCAACGAGATACGGCGTCTGCTCGCCACCCTCATCCTCACCCCAGCCGCCTGCCTGGCCAGCACACTCGCCTGGTCCACCTGGCGCCGACGACGCCAGCACCAGGCCCGGACCTGCCACTACCGCCGCCGCGGCCCACGCCCACCAGCCTAACAAAACGCCGTTGCAGTACTAACCGGCGTCCGCCCGGGCATGCGCATCGAGCAGGAGGAGGTGTTCGGGCCGGTCATGTCGGTGCTCACCTTCGACGAGCTGGACGACGCCGTCCGCATCGCCAACGGCGTGCAGTTCGGGCTCACCGGCAGCATCTGGACCCGTGACGTGTCCACCGCGGTGACCCTCGCCGACCGGCTCGACGCCGGATACGTGTGGGTCAACGGCTCGTCGCGGCACTTCTGGGCATGCCCTTCGGCGGCACCAAGTCCTCGGGCATTGGCCGCGAGGAGAGTATCGAGGAGCTGCTGTCCTACACCGAGCTCAAAGCGGTGAACGTCCTTGTCTGAGGTCTCCGAGGCGCGCACCGGCGCCGACCTGGTCGCGGGCTGCCTGGTCGCCGAGGGCGTCACCCACGTGTTCGGGTTGCCCGGCACCACGGTGATGGACCTGATCGACGTCGTGGCTCAGAACCCGCACCTGCGTTATCTGTCGACTCGCCACGAGCAGGTCGCCGGGTTCATGGCGGACGGCTTCTCCCGGGCGGGCGACGCCTTGGGGGTGTGCCTGGCCTCGCGTGGCCCGGGGGCGGCGAATCTGTCCATCGCCGTACAGAACGCGCACGACGAGTCGATCCCGATGCTCGCCCTGATCGGTCAGGTGCCCGGCAGCATCACCGAGCGGCGGTCGTTCGAGGAGATGGACGTCGTCGCGGCGTTCCGGCCCTTCTGCAAGTGGGTCGTGGAGATCCACCAGGTGGACCGCATCCCCGAGCTGCTGCAGCGGGCGGTCCGCACGGCGGTGTCCGGCAGGCCGGGCCCCGTCGTCGTCTCGCTGCCGCTGGACGTCCTGCAGGCGGTGGTGGCGGCGGTCCCCGGGCCACGCACCCGGATCCACGCCCCGGCCCCCGCCCCCGCGGGCGTCGCCGAGGCGGCCCGGCTGCTCGCGGACGCCGAGCGGCCGGCGATCATCGTCGGCGACGGGGCACGCGACCCGGAGGCGGTGCTGCGGCTGGCGGAGGCGATTGGTGCACCCGTCGTGACGACGTGGTTGCGCAAGGGCGCCGTACCCCACTCGGACCCTGCCTTCCTCGGGGCGCTGGGCTACGGGGCGCACGAGGTGTCCGACCGGCTCGTCCGCGAGGCGGACGTGCTGGTCGCGCTCGGCTGCCGGTTCTCGGAGTTCACCACCAAGCGGTGGACCCTCATCCCCGAGTCGGCCGCCCTGGTGCACGCCGACGGCGACCCGGAGGAGCTCGGTCGGGTGTACCCGCCGACGGTGGGGATCGTGTCCGACGCCGCCGACGCCGCCACGGCCCTCGCCGCCGCCCTGGACGGCGTCGACCCGGACCGGGACGGACGCCGCCGGGCGCGGCGGACCGCGCTGCGCAAGGAGTTCGACGAGGTGCGCGTGCCGGTCGAGGGCGCCCCGCAGACCGGCGCGGTCTCTTCAGGCGCGCTGACCGCCGCGGTGCAGCGCCTCGCCGACCGCGAGGGCGTCGTACTGGTGCAGGACGTGCACACGTTCGGGCCGTGGATCGCGCGACACGTCACCGTCGACCGGCCGCGCAGCTACTACGGCTCGGCGGGCGGCGCGATGGCCTGGGGCTTCCCCGCCGCGATGGGCATGGCGCTGGCCCGACCGGACGAGCGCGTGGTCGCGATCAGCGGCGACGGCAGCTTCTGGATGGTCGCCCAGGACCTCGAGACGTACGTGCGCGAGGGCATCCCGGTGATCAACGTGATCGTCAACAACTACGCCTACGGCAACACCCGCGACCGACAGCGCACCGCGCACGGCGGCCGCTACCACGGTGTCTTCCTCGACAACCCGGACTTCGCCGAGTACGCGCGCCTCACCGGGGCCCTCGGCATCCGGGTCACCTCCGACGCCGAGATCCCGGCCGCGTTCGACAAGGCCCTCGCCCATCCCGGCCCGGTGCTGATCGACGTGGTGCAGGACCGGATGGAGGGACTGCCCCCGGGCCTCGTCCCACCCGCGGCGAAGTGAGTCACCCGGTGGCCGCGGACCCGCTCCCGGTCAGCGTGCTGACCGCCCGGACCGCACGCGGTCCGGGCGGTGCGCTGACCGACTGGGCGCAGGACCTCTGCCGCGCGGCGGCGACGATGCCCGGCCATCTCGCCACCCATATCGGCGAGGAGTCGGTCGATGGGCGGACGACGGTGCACGTCGGGGTGACGTTCGCCTCCGCGGAGGACCTCCTGCGCTGGGAACGGAGCACGGCCCGCAGGCACCTGCTCGACGAGGTCGCGGCGCTGGCCGACGGGGAACCGCGGACGTTCTCGGTGGACGGGCTGGAGCAGTGGACCCCACGGGGGTCGTCGAAGCTCCGGACGACGCTGCTCATCTGGATCGTGCTGTTCCCGATCGCCCTGCTGATGAACCTCCTCGTCATGCCCCTGCTGGAGGAGTGGCCGGTGGCTGCCCGCACCCTCCTGCTGACCGCGGTGCTCGTCCCGGGCGTGGTGCTGGGCACACTCCCCCTCCTCACTGCCCTCCTTGCGGCATGGAGTGGACGATCACGCTGACCGACCGAGGAGGGAACGGACAGGACACCGCCTGGACCTCAATAAAGGTCAGCCGTGCAGCACCGCGCTCGCCTCGTCCACGGCGGCCCGCAACGCCGCCGCGATCTTGCTCTGCTGTTGCCTTGACATCCGCGAGGTCGGGAGCGAGACGTTGAAGGCAAGCCGGGCGGGGGCTCGGTTGGGGGCGAAGGCGACCGCTACGGACGACACGCCCTGTTCGCTCTCTTCAGAGCTGGCGGCGTACCCCCGCTTGCGGATCTGGGCAAGCTGCCGCTCAAGCTCGACTCGGCTGCGGATGCTCTTCTCCGTCAGCCCCTGCAGCTCGTCCCCCGGGTACAGCGCGCGCACCTCGTCGTCGGACATCTGGGCCAGCATGGCCTTGCCGGTCGAGGTGGACGAAGCCGGCATCGACATGCCCAGGCGTGACGACACCCGCACTCCCTGCGGACTTTCGAGGGCGTCGATGAACCGCACCGTCGTCCCGTCGAGGAGACCGAGGTGGACGGTCTCGCGCAGCTCGGCGTTGAGCCGCTCGAGGAACGGGTGCAACTCCTTGCGGAAGTCGAAGCGCTGCAGGATCGAGTAGGCGACCCCGGTCAGAGCGTTACCCGGTCGGTACACCTTCGACTGCGGGTCCTGCCGGACGAAGCCCCGGTAGAGCAGCATCGCCAGCATTCGGTGCGCGGTGGAGGAGGCGACGCCCAGGTACTCGCTGATGTCGGTGAGCCGGACCTCGGACCGCTCGCCGAACAGCAGGAGGATCTTGAGCGCGTTGTCGACCGACTCGATCGGGTACTGCGGCGGCCTCGGCCCCGCAAGCGCGGCCGCATCGAGATCGGATTTCTTCACAGCAGAGAGCCTACCCTGCGAGAGGGACGACTGACCAAGACCATCGGGGGCACCGGCACGCCGCAGCGGACCGTCCGGACCCGGGCGAACCGGGGGACGGGGGTGGCGGACGCAGCGCCGCCCCGGCGACGCGTTCACGTCGCCCTCAGATGACGAAGGTCTCTCGCGTCTCGGGCGCGAACAGCTCGTCCGCGGCCCAGCGCCGCGCGGTCAGCCCCTGCTGGTGGGCGTACCGCAGGAAGACCTCCAGGACCGACCGGTTCGCGTCGAGGCCGTAGGGCCAGAAGTCCCGGCCCAGCAGCGACCGCGTCCGCTCCAGCTCGTCGACCAGCCACGGCACCATGTAGGGGTTCGCCGCCACCTCGCCCATCCGGGCCTCGGTCAGCGCCTTGGCCCGCTCGAACGCGGTGAACAGCGACCGCGCCACCCACGGGTGGGCGTCGTAGATGTCGCGGCGCAGCACCACCGTGTGCATGATCGGGAAGATCCCGGTGTCCGCGGCGTACCGCTCCTCCTCGGCCCGCGGGTCTCGGAAGAGCGTGCGGACGGTGCCCTCCCCCGCAAGCAGCGGGCGGGGCGTGCGCGGGGCGTAGAGGGCGTCGATCTCGCCGTCGAGCAGCATCTGCACGAGGGTGCGGTCCGCCGGGATCGGCTCCACCTCGATGTCTGCCGGCAGGTCCAGCGCCTGTTTCTCGATCCGTCCAGGCTCGTGCATGCCCCCGGTGCGGTACCGCACCGCGGACACGGGGAGCCCGTGTCGGTCGGCCAGGATCCCGCGGATCCACACGTTCGCGGTCAGTTGGTACTCCGGTACCCCCACCACGCCGCCCGCCAGGTCCGCCGGGTGCTCCCGCTCGTCGTCCGCGCGGACGTAGACGCCGTGATGGCGGAACGCGCGCGACGGGAAGACCGGGATGGCGACGAGATCGGGCTGGTCGGCGGCGGCCACGTGGGTCACGTAGGACGCTAGGGACATCTCGGCGACCTCGAACTCCCGGTGCCGCAGCATCCGGAAGAAGGTCTCCTCGACCGGGAGGTCCAGGTAGGTCAGCGCCACGCCGTCCGGACGCACCCGTCCGTCGGACAACGCCCGGGTGCGGTCGTAGTCCCAGCAGGCCAGGGTGATCGGGACCCGGCTCACGCTGCGGCCAGCTGTCGGACGAGATGGTCCCAGACCGCTCCCACCGCGCGCTCGTTGTAGATGTGCTCGCGCTTGGCGGCGGACTCGACGGGATCGGACCAGGTGGGCCAGCCGCCGAAGGACTGGGTGAGCAGCTGCTGGTAGCAGGCGCGCTCGAGGACCACGGCGCGGACCGTGGCGGTCTGCAGGTCCGGGCCCACCGTGACGATGCCGTGGTTGACCAGGAACACGGCCGAGGCGTCACCGAGCTCGGCCGCCACCTGCTTGCCGAGCTCGGGAGTGAGGATCAGGTCCGCGGTGGCCGTGAAACGGGGCACGGCGGGCGGCACGAACATGTTCGCCGCGTGGCTGACCGGGCGCAGCGGCTGCCCCGTCGCCGCGAGGGCGACGGCGTGCGGCGGATGGGTGTGCACCACGGCGCCGACGTCCGGCCGGGCGGCGAGGATCTCGGTGTGGATGGGGTACTCGCTGTGCCGCGGGCCGTCCCCGGCGCGGACGGTGCCCGCGCCGTCGACGAGGTGCACCCGCTCCGGGGTGACCTCGCCCAGGCTCCACTCGGCAGACTTGATCCAACATCCCTCGTCGTCCCGGACGGAGGCGTGCCCCCAGATCAGGTCGTCGTGTCCCTGGGCCGCCAGGATGCGGGAGGCCGTGGCCACGAGGTCGCGGGCGTCGTCGCTCATCGACGGGTGTCCTTCCGTACTAGGCGGGAGTGGCGGGGAGCCCGTCGGGATCCACCACCCCGCGGAGCCGGGCGAGCTCGTGTCGCCAGGCGGTGTCGGTGTTGAAGCCTGCGCCGAGGTCGGGGAGCGCGGCCATGTCCTGTTCGGGGAGGTCGACGAGGGTGCCGCCAGCGGACACGATCCGCAGCGAGAGCCGCGCCAACCCGTCCACGCTCACCGCCTGCAGCACGGCCTGCTCGACCGTGGCTGCGGCGCTGGTCAGGCCGTGGGCCCGCAGGAGCACGACGGGGCGCTCCCCCAGGGCGTCGGTCATCTCCGCGGCGAGGCCGCGAGTGCGGACGAGCACGCCGCGGGGGTAGACGGGGACGCCGCCCGCGGCGAGCCGGGTGCCGGGGATGTCGAATGCGCCGACGATCGGCCGGATCGCGATGCCGGCGAGGTCTGCTGCGACCACCTCAGGGGGGTGCGCGTGCAGGACGGCCTCGACATCGGGGCGGCGGCGTAGGACCTCGGTGTGCAGGGGCAGCTCGTTAGGGGGCGCGTAGCCGTCGAGCTCACCCGGGGCGCCCTCGGCGCCATCCAGGTCGACGAGCCGGATGTCGTCGGGGACCGTGTGCCCGAGGCCGCGCTCGCGCGAACCGCGGCAGCGCACGAGGAGTCGGTGTGCGTCCACCCGCAGACTGATGTGGCCGAGGATGCCGTCCGCGAGCCCGCGGCCCGCGATCACTCGGCAGCCCTGCGCCACGATCTCGCGCAGCGCCCCGAGCTCGGTCGAGACGGGCGCTGCGGTGCTCACCGTGCCCCCGCGCCGGTCGGGCGTGGGGCCTGCCGGGCACTCTCCAGCAGCCCCTGGATGTCGGCCGCTGTGCTCGGCGGCGTCGAGGGCTTGCTCAGCGCGCGGCGGCAGGCGACCAGAGCCTTGGGCCAGTTGACGGTCAACGCGCCGATGAACCGGCCCGTGCCGTCCCCGTAGAGCACGGCGAAGGACCGCGCGGGATCGGCGCCGTCCACCCGCACGTGGGCCAGGTCGCCCCCGGTGCGGCCGACCAGCTGGATCTTCCAGTCGTACTGGTCGCTCCACACGTACTCGACGGGCGCGTGGCTGCGCAGGTCCTCCGGGTGCGTGATGTTGTGCGCCACGCACACGGCCTGTTCGACGGCGTTGGTCCAGTGCTCGAGCCGAACGTAGCGGTCGTACACCGGGTGCCACCACCGGGCGACGTCACCGACGGCCCACACGTGGGGCGCCTCGACCGAACCGCAGTAGCTGTCGCACAGCACCCCGCCGTCGGTCGGGATGCCGCTGCCCGCCAGCCACTCGTCGTTCGGGATTGCCCCGATGCCGACGACGACCGTCGTCGCGGGCAGGACGCCGCCGTCGTCGAGCACGACCTCGAGGGCCCCGCCGGCCTCCCGGACGTCGGTGACCCCGACACCGAACCGCGTCGTCACGCCACGACCGGCGTGCAGGTCGCCGAAGACCCCGGCCACCTCCTCGTTCAGCACGCGCGACAGCGGCACGGCGACCGGGTCGACGACGGTGACGTCGGTGAGCCCCATGCAGAGCGCCGTGGCGGCGACCTCCGCGCCGATGAACCCGGCGCCGATCACGACGAGGGGCCCGCCCGCGCGCAGCGCGGTGCCCAGCCGGTGGGCGTCGTCCAGCGAGCGGACCACGTGCACCCCGGGCGGGGTGCCCCACGGCGAGGGGCGGGCCCGCGCACCGGTGGCGACGACCAGGTCGTCGTAAGGCAGCTCGGTCCCGTCCGCCAGGCGCACGGCCCCGTGTGCGACGCCGACCGCAGCGCTCCCCAGCCGGAGCTCGATGCCCGCTTCGGCCGCCGCCTCGCGGGTCAGCAGGCCCACGTTCTCGACGCTCGTGGTGCCGGCTAGCAGCCCCTTGGACAGGGGCGGCTTGTCGTAGGGCAGCTCGGCCTCGTCCCCCACCAGGACGATGTCGCCGTCGTACCCGGCGGCCCGCAGTGCTTGAGCCGTCCGCACCCCGCCGACGGACGCCCCGACGATGACGGTGCGGGTCATCAGTCGTCCTCGATGACCAGCGCCGACACCGGGCAGCTGCGCGCCGCCTCCTCGACCCGACCCCGCTCGGAGTCGGCGACGGTGGTGCGTAGCAGCACCACGATGCCGTCGTCGTCGATGTCGAACACGTCCTCCGCGCCGACCACGCAGTTGGCGTACCCCTGGCACGCCTCGAGATCGGCCTTCACGACCGCCATGTCGTCTCTCTCCTTCTACTGTCAGGCCTTGGCGCCGATGCCGCCGTCGGGGTGCACGACTCCGCCGGTGATGCCTCGTGCGCGGTCCGATGCCAGGAACACGTAGCTCCAGGCGTGGTCCTCACCGGACAGGGCCACCTTCAGCGGCACACGCGCGGCGAGCTCCTCCGCGCGGCCGGGGGTGTCGTTCAGCCTGCGCTCGTCCAACCCGAGGCTGCCGATGCCGCGCAGGTCGGTGTTCAGCGTGCCGCCGGGCGCCACGCCGTTGACCCGGATCTCCGGCGCCAGCTCGTGCGCCATCGCCGTGACCAGCCCGCGCACGGCGAACTTGGTGGACACGTAGAGGACTCCGCCTCGGCCCGGGTAGTACGCCGAGGTGGACTCGGTGAGCAGGATCGAGCCCCGGCTCTCGCGCAGCGCCGGCAGTGCCGCCTTCACCGAGTGCAGGTGACTCTTGACGTTGACCCGGAAGATCTCGTCGAACGCGTCGTCGATCCGATCCGCGTCGAGTTCGCCGACGCCGCGGTAGAAGTCGAACACGCCCACGCAGTTGACCAGGACGTCGAGACCACCGAAGGCCTCGACGGCCGCTGCGACGGCCTCCTCGTTCGCCTCCCGCGTGGTCGCGTCGCCGACGACCACGGGCAGACCGGGGATCTCGGCGGCGAGCTTCTCGCACTTGGCCTCGTCCCGCTCCAGGACCGCGACCTGAGCGCCCTCGGCGCGGAACGCGTCGACCACGGCGCGGCCGATTCCGGAGCCGGCTCCCACGACCAGAGCGCGCTTGCCCTCGAGCCAACCGCTCATGTCTCCTCCTCGAACAACGGGCCGAACGGGTGGCCGATCATGGCCGAGAAGGTGTCCGCGTTCTGCCAGGTCAGGGACTCCACCTCGAGCGGGCACAGGGCCACCCACTGGCCGGACTTCGGGGACTCGATCAGCAGGCGGGCGCCGTTGCGGGTCTCCACCCGCGACACCCGGATCTCGGAGAACTCGTTGCCGACGGTGATGGCATCCCCGGTCTGGTGGGCCTTCAGCTCGCGGAGCTCGGCCGCAGCGGCGGCCGCGGCGGCGGCGTCCTCGGCCTCGCCCTCCCACCGCAGGCCGGCAGGGCGGGTCACAGGAACACCGCCAGGTTCTGGGTGCGCAGCACCGAGTCGTCGACCAGGATCGTGCGGCGGGCCAGCTGCCAGCCCTCCCCCACCCGGCGCAGGAGGTCCTCGCGGCCCGCCGAGATCACCGAGGCCTCGCGTACGTCGCCACGGCTGCGGTAGAGCAGGATCGCGGTGTCGACGATCAGTTCGTCCGGATTCGGGGTCGCGAACGTGCGGACGTTGGTGACGTGGTGGCGCAGCCGCGAGGGCGGGTCCTCGGTCCAGGCGTGCTCGGTGAGGAACCGCGCCACCCGGCGCGAGAGCGAGTACTTGTTCTCGTCGAAGTGCGCCATGTGCGGTGCCGAGTCGAAGCCTGCGGTCAACGCGGTGGTGACCCGCACCGGCATGATGTAGTGGATGTCGTCGGTGAGGATGTCCAGCCAGTCCTCGTAGTTCTGCGCGTCGAGGATGTAGGCCTCCTCCACCATCCACTGGTGGGCCTGCAGGTGCCGCGGGTCGTCGAAGGGCAGGGCCCTACCGGTTCGCTCGGTGCGCGGCGCATGCCCCCCGAGGCGGGATCGCGCCGAGTACGGACCGCCGTTGCCGGTGGGCTTGGCGCCGACCTTCTCCTCGGCGGCCTTCGGGCCGGTGGGTGCGGTGTCGAGGCTCATTCCCCCTCCTCCTTCCCGTCCGCCGGGACACCGGAGACCTCGACCTGCGAGACCTTGTCGGCCGGCTTCTCCAGCATGTCCGCCCACCGGTTGAGCAGATGGCGCTGGTTGTACTCGCCGTACCCGACGTGGGCCTCCCCCGGACCCGCGTACTGCTCATGGGTCAGCGGCGGAACCACCTCGGTGCCGTCCTCCAAGATGCCCATCCGGCTGTTGAGCAGCAGCCGCCGAGCCATGGAACCCGCCGCGGTGTTGGTCAACGACACCCAGTTCTCCACGTCGTCCTGCTCGAACATGCCCGTCGAGCCGAAGCACATCAGGTACGCCTTGTAGGACAGCGCCTTGAACTCCTCCGGCGCGTCGGCGTCCACCGCGAACCAGGACAGGACCTCGGTCTCGTCCGGGCCGACCGGCTGCCAGGTCCGCAGCGAGATGAACGGCAACACGTCGTCGGAGTCCTCGACCCGGGGCCAGTTGTGCACGAAGCTCATGTTCGGGAAGATCGACGCCGCCGAGATCATGAAGCCGTCCCGGCCGATCACGTCGAGCTGGTCCTGGGACCACTGCTGCTTCATCTTCTCGATCATCACGTCGGGGTAGCCGACGTAGCGCAGCTTCTCCTCCAGCGTGCCCGGCGGCAGCTTGTAGGTGGTGCCGCCGCCGTTGCCCGCCCAGTAGGTGTTGCCGTCCTTGCGCTTCTCCGCCTTGGGCTCGCGGAACAGCCCAATCTCCACGACCGAGGTGTGGGTCTGCGGCGTGTGGTACATGTCGCCGGCGAAGTTCTCGGCGCCGATCTTCCAGTTCGCCTTGACCCGCCAGCGCTGCGGTCCGCGCAGCTCGATCCCGCTGCTCGACTGGCGGGTGTAGTAGTCGAGGAAGAACGTGAAGTCCCCCAGGTACTCCCGCAACGGCGGGGCGTCCGGGTCCATGCTCAGGAAGATCAGCCCGTTGTAGGTATCCAGCGAGGGCGCCGGCAGAAGGGTCTGCCCCTTGCGCCTGAAGCCCGCTTCGCCGCCGTAGGCGTCCTTGTGGAAGGGCAGGCCCACGATCCGGCCGTCGTTGCGGTAGGACCAGCCGTGATAGGGGCAGCGGAAGTGGCTCGCGTTGCCCATCTCGGCGCGGCACACCTGCATGCCGCGGTGCAGGCACATGTTGAACAGCGCCCGGACCTGACCGTCCTCCCCCCGGGAGATGATGAACGAGTCGTCCAGCACGCGGCGGACCACGTAGTCGCCCGCCTGCGGAATCTCCGACTCGTGCCCGACGAAGAGCCACGCCCGGCTGAACAGCCGCTCCCGCTCCAGCCGGAAGATCTCCTCGTCGTTGTAGATGTGCGCAGGGATCATGCCCCGCCGTACATCCCCCAGCACGAGGTCGAGGTTGGTCATCGACGACTCCTTGCTACTTTCTGTCTGTCAGAGCATTTATCCGCTTAACAGAATCCTGGACGGAACCTCGCGTGTCAAGACGCGCTGTGTCACTGGGCCCTACACAGCACGACACCCCTGCCCAGAAACACTGGACAGGGGCGTCGCGGACGAGAAACGCTCAGCCGTGCAGCACCGCCCCCGCTTCGTTAACAGCAACCTGGAGCGCTCTACCGATCCGGGCCTGGTCCTCCCGAGACATCCGGGAGGACGGGACGGCGACGTTGAACGCCAGCCGAGCCGGGGCGCGGTTCGACGCGAAGGCCACGGCGACGGAGGAGACGCCCTGCTCGCTTTCCTCTGAGCTGACCGCGAAGCCCCGCTTGCGGACGAGGGCCAGCTCTCGGTCCAGGTCCGAGCGGCTGCGCAGGCTCTTGTCTGTGAGCCCCTCCAGCTCCTCCTCGGGGAAGAGCGCGTGAACCTCCGCCTGCGACATCTGCGCGAGCATCGCCTTGCCGGTCGACGTCGAGGGCGAGGGCATCGACATTCCGAGCCGCGAGGCGACCCGGACCCCCTTCGGGCTCTCGATCGCGTCAATGAACCGGACCATCGTCCCATCGAGCAGGCCGAGGTGCACCGTCTCGCGCAACTCGACGTTCAGCCGCTCGAGGAACGGATGGAGCTCCTTGCGGAAGTCGAAGCGCTGCAGAATCGAGTAGGCCACCCCGGTCAGCGCCGTCCCTGGGCGGTAGACCTTGCTGCCTGGCTCCTGCCGCACGAAACCGCGGTAGAGCAGCATCGCGAGCATCCGGTGCGCCGTGGACGACGCTACGCCGAGGTAGTTGTTGATGTCGGTCAGCCGCACCTCCGACCGCTCTCCGAAGAGCAGAAGGATCTTCAGGGCGTTGTCCACTGATTCGATCGGGTACTGCGGAGGCTTCGGTCCGGCGCCATCACCCGGCTCCGGCGGGCATTTCTTCACAGCAGAGACTGAGCCTTTGCCAACCTGATCAAGCGCTGGCGATCATGAGGGTCTGAACTGCGGCGATGAGCTTGCCGGCGGTGTTCGGGCTGGAGCGGATCTTGCGGAGGATCTTCCAGTTCTTCAGCTCGGCGTTGATCCGCTCGCCGGGACCCCGCCGGCGTGCGTGCGCTGCGTTGACCTCCTTCTGCGCCCGCGACAGTCGCCGGTAGCGGCCGGTGTCGGGGTCGAGTCGGCGGCGTCGCTGCGGGACCGCGACTGTCGGTCCGGCGCCTTGATAGGCGGTGTCGGCCGCAGCGGGGATCTCATGTTCGGACAGGGCGTCGATGATGCCGTGTTCGCGGGCTGCGCCCATGTCGTGGCGGGCACCGGGCAGCGGCGGGGAGATCCACACGAGTCGGCCGACCGGGTCCGCGATGACCTGCACGTTCAGCCCGTGGGCCTTGTGCTTGCCCGAGTAGAACGCCCGGTCGTAGCCGCTGGCCATGCCGACCCGATCGATGCGCAGCAGGGTGCCGTCGACGATCACGAACGCCTTCCTGGTGGCGACCTCGATCGCCTGCTCCAGCGTCGGCGCCATCGCCGCGAGGAGGTCGAGCGCCTCACCGATGTAGCGGTAGACCGTGGAGGTGCCGATCCGGAACCCGCAGGCCAGGTCGGCGTAGGTCTCGCCCTTGCGCAGGTAGGCCACCACCAGCAGGGCTTGTCGCCCCGCGGTCAACTTGCGCCAGCGGCTCCGGGGCAGATTCCGGTGCGCTCGCAGCGCATCGGAGTGCACGCCGAGCGCGCGGCTGGACACGGTCATCCCCGACGGGTAGGACAACACTTCGAAGCTCCTGGTCAGACGGACAGATCTAGGCAATCGCCCGTCTACCAGGAGCTTCACCCATTCGACGGCATGCCACGCCGTACAGGTCCTGACCTGCCTGTACGTCAGGTTGGCAAAGGCTCAGTGACGCGAGGGCCAGCAGTTCACCAACCCGGTCACCGCACGACCAAGCCCGAATACAAGGCACCTCGACACAGGTACGGCGGCAGCGGCAGGCCCATCCATCGATCGTCGCCTGCGACTACGCCCCGGAGACCGTCGCCCTGAAGTGGTCAGCGATGTCGTCCGCGGTGGTGATCCAGACATCGGGCTGCTCGGCGATAAATTCGAGGGCCAGGTCCAGATACTTCTGCCGAAACGGCTGATTGATGATGAAGGGATGTAGGCCCAGACCCAAGACCCGTCCACCGGAGGCCGAGTCTTGGCTGAGCTGCTCGTATTGGTCCTTGACCAGCTGCAGAAAATCCAAGCCACTGAGGTTTCGGCTGGCACAAAGCATGACATCGTTGAGCTCGGTCGCATACGGGACACTGAGCAAGTCGCCGACGTTCAGACGGAACGGTTGGTCGTCTGCACACCAGTCGAGTACGTAGCCGAGCCCGAGCTCGTTCAGAATTCTCGGCGTCTCGAACGTCTCGCTGAGAGCCGGTCCGATCCACCCCTTGGGTCGACTTCCTGTATGGGTCTCGATGATCGAGACGACGTCGGTCAGGTAGGCGACTTCTTCCTCCTTGCTCATGCCCGTCTGAAACGTCGCATTGTCGCGACCGTGCGCAACCCATGACCAATTCCGCTTCACACCGGCTTCGATGACCTGCGGGTACCGAATACAGGCATCGGAGTTGAGGAACGCTGTCCCGCGAATTCCATGACGATCAAGCGAGTCGAACATCCGCCAGATCCCGACACGCATTCCGTAGTCGCGCCAGCCATAATTGAGGGCGTCAGGGACCAGGGCCGCCGTACCGGGGAAGATTGACGTCGAAGGTCGGTCGATGGGGTAGTGTTCGACAGCCACGCCCGCATAGAACGCGACTCGTTTGCCGTCGGGCCACGTAAAGTCGGGTCGATCGACAATTGGACTGTAGTCGTACAGTGTATTATCCATGGTTCCTCACATCAACACTGATGGCGTGGTGCGGCGACTACATCGACTTCGACGTCAAGCGCTCCGCCCCCTTGGGAGGGGGACGCACGATTCATCGTGGCTCGAGAGCTAGTGTCGCCGCTGCTATTTGCGGGCATCGCTGGCTACAGTTCGATAAACGAGCCCACGGTCGCCGCGAAGAGCTTGCGCTGGTCTCGGAATACCTGGTGACCCGCGTTGTTTAGAAGGTGCATTGAGCTGTTCTTAGTCTTCTCAGTGATCATGTTAAACAACAGGTGGCCCGACGCCACAGGTGCAGAACGATCGTTCACTCCCCAGATTAGCAGTGTAGGCACTGGGATTCCCGTCTCGCGGAACTTCCGCTGCAGGTCCTCGCGTGCGGCCGCCAGACTCGGAATCCAATGCGCTTCAGCATTTCGGTTGTAGCTCGCGACAGCGGCCTGCTGCTTATCGCTCTCCAGCATCTGCGCGGCAATTTCCACATAGTCATCCGGAAGCGGACCTTCGGCGACGGCCTGCGCTGCGTGGTAGTGCTGCACGAGTCCTGCGGCGTCTGCCGGGGCGGTGCGTTCGACGTTGTTGTAAAAGTCCATGTCACTGCCGGTGGTGGGGGCAGGTGCAGCGGACGCGCTGCTGACGACAACCAACTTCTTCACTCTGTCAGGAATTTTGAAAGCAACAATCATCGCCGTCAGTCCGCCACGAGAATGGCCGACCAAGGTCAGGTTCCGTAGGTCAAGCATCTCAATGAAATTGACCATATGCTCGGCGACGCCGTTGACGGTCCAGTCCTCGTCGTTCAGCGGCAGTGCCGTCTCACCTTGGCCGAGCTTGTCGACGGCGAGGACCCGCCCGTACTTGCCAAGATCATGGATTGTCTCACCCCAGGACTCCAGGCCCAGGGGGACGAAAAAGCCGAAATGTCCACCATGGATCAGGAGGACAGGGTCCGCGTCCTGCTTGTCGTCGAAGTAGCGGGTCTCGACCCCCTTCACTTCTACACGCTGGATGCAACTCTTGAGCTCAGAGATTCCCATTCGGGTTCCTTTATTGTTGTGAGGTCCTTACCGGAGCAGAGCTGCTCCCTGCAGGAGCCTTCTGGCGAGCAGAGGCGTGATCTGCAGGGCAGATGCTGCACGGTGTGGGGTGTTCTTGTCAACAGCCCAGAGCCATAGCGCAGGGCGGGTCCCGCTGATCAGCATCGGATGGGTGATGCGGGGTGTGCGCGTCTACTCCCCCCGTACAGGCAAGGGCGTGTGTGTCGTAGAACGTCGCGAGCATGGCCCTGGAGCAATCGTCAAGACCTGTGGATGAAGATCTTTTTTAGGCGGCTTCGGGTTGGGTGTTCTCGGTAGGGCGTTCGACGAGCTTGCCGGCGTCGAAGCGGGCTCCGGCGCGGACGAGCGCGACCAGGTGCGGCCCGTTCACGGCGCGCCAGCGGTCCTGGGCGGCTTCGATGAGCTTGAACGCCATCGCGAGCCCGGCCGCGCGAGAGCCGGGCCCGCGGGTAACTCTGGTGCGGTGGCGGACGGTCGCGAAGGTGGACTCGATCGGGTTCGTGGTGCGTAGGTGCTGCCAGTGCTCGGCGGGGAAGTCGTAGAAGGCGAGCAGTTCGTCGAGGTCGTCACGGACCTTCGCCACGGCTTTGCCGAACTTCGCCCCGTAGGCCCCCTCGAACGCGGTGACCGCGTCCAGGGCGTGGCGGCGGTCTTCGGCGTTCCAGATCTCGGCCAGGGCCTTCTTCGCCCCCGGATGCGCCGACTTGGGTAGCGCGGCGAGGACGTTGGCGGTCTTGTGGACCCAGCAGCGCTGCTCGCGGGTCTCGGGGAAGACCTCGCGCAGACCGCCCCAGAACCCGAGCGCGCCGTCCCCGACCGCGAGCACGGGTGCACGCATGCCCCGGCGGGCGCAGTCGCGCAGCAACTCCGCCCAGGACTCGCAGGATTCGCGGTAGCCATCGGCCAGGGCGACGAGCTCTTTGCGGCCATCAGCGCGGACTCCGATCAGCACGAGCAGGCACAGCTTGTGTTCCTCGAGGCGGATGTTGACGTGGATGCCGTCGGCCCACAGGTAGACGTAGTCCACGCTCGACAGGTCCCGGCGGGAGAACGCCTGCTGGTCGGTCTTCTAGCCGGGGTTCCGCAGCTGTCGGCCGGGTGAAAGTGCCCGAATGTGGGGTCTGAGCTGGGCAAACAGGTGTCGGCCTGGTGACATGTCGTGTCACTAGGCGTAGGTGTTGTGCCTGGTCAGCGCGTTGCGGGCTGCTCGGGGTCGAGGTGCAGGATCCGCGGTGGCAGCGCGAGGTCGAGGGCGGTGTATAGCCGGCGGGCCTCGGTGCTGGGCTGGCTGGTCTGGCGGAACATCCCGGCCGGGCCGGTGAAGGTGCCGACGTGCAGGCGCTGCAGCTCGGTGCGGGCGCGGGGCCAGCTTGTGTGCGCGCGGGTCTCGACGATGCGGGCCAGCAGCAGCGCGAGCCAGCAGAGCAGGACGTGGGCGCGGATGCGGTCCTCGAGCCGGTGATAGACCGGGCGCAGGTCGAGGACCTGTTTCATGTCGCGCCAGCCGCGCTCGACCTCCAACAGCTGCTTGTAGCCCAGCGCGATGTCCTCCGTCGTGAGGTGCGGGTCGCTGGTGCGCAGCAGGTACTTGCCATCCAGCTTCGCGTCGGCGGCGATCTTGGCGGCATCTATGCGTAGTAGCCCGCCCGGTGTGACGCGCAGGAACCGGTTCAGCCCGGGCTTGGTGGAGATCACCCCGCGCAGCTCGGCACGCTTCGACGGTGAGAGCCGGTCCGAGCCGGCGATCATCGCTTCCAGGCGGTCGACGAGCCGGGCACGGACCGCGGCGTCCCGGTCGGCGGCGTCGGGGTTGCGGCAGATCACGAACCGCTCGGTCTCGGAGATCTTGACTTCCTTGACCCGCAGGTTCGCGTTCACCTCCTGGTAGCGGCCTTGCCGGGCCATCGCGGCGGTCGCCTCCGCCGAGCCGGAGCGTAACTTCTCACCGAGGATGTAGCCCCCACCGCCGGCGGACAGGTGACGCCGGTTCTCCTTGGAGGTGAACCCGCGGTCGGCCACCCAGATGACCTTCCCCAGCGTCCAGTCCCGCATGTCGTCCTTGACCTGGCGGATCAGCGGCGAGTCGGACGTGTTGCCCGGCCAGCACCACACCCGCACCGGGATCCCGTCCCGGGTGACGGCCATGCCGACCACGACCTGGGGCAGGTCGTCACGGGAGTCCTTCGACTTGCCGTGGGTGCGGAACCCGGCCTGTCCCGCCGCTCCCGGCGGCGGCTCAGCGCGCTCACCGCCATCTGCCCGTTCGGCGTCCTGCCCGGCGTCCTGCTCGACGGGGCGGCCATGCTGGTCGCGCCAGACTGGGGCGTCGGCGTCCTCGGTCTCGAAGTAGGTGCTGGTGGTGTCGAAGAAGATCAGGTCCACTTCCAGGTTGAGCAGGTCGGCGACCGCGTCGAACACTCCTCGCGCGAGCCGGTCCTCCACCGCGATCAGCCAGTCCATGGCCCGGTAGCAGGCATCGTCGGACACCGTGTCCAGACCGGGAACGTGCACGTCATGGGCGACCCAGCCGGTAGCGGCCAGCTTCGAGGACGGCGCCAACGCCCGGTTCGCGACCAGCGCGAACAGCACCCGCTCCACGACCGGATCCCGCCGTGATCTCCCCCCTGATCTGCCGGAGGTCCCGGCGGCGAGGCGGCGCAGCAGCGTGTCGATCCCCAGCCGATGCCACAGCCCGTCGAGCAGCCACACCCCGCCCAGCGGGCGGGACTCGATGAACTCCAGCCCCGGCACCCCGACCGCCCGCGCCCGATCCGGGCCGACCGCGGCGGGTTCGACGCCCACGACCCGGGTCAGCGCGGCGATCAAGCGTTCGATCGCAGGCCGGTCGAGCTGATCGGCCCGGCCGAACGAGTACAGCACCTTCGTCCGCGCGGTCTTCGCTGTCGGGTCCCACTCGTTGTGCGCCAACTGCAGGTAGGACACCTTCGACCCGTCCCGGTTCCGCCGGGTCGACGTACGCACGAACACGCCACCAGACCTTACACGGTCCGTAGCAGCTCAACGGCCCTATCTCGGGTTAAGTCGTGTTACTAGGGCTTTCGAACGACCGGACCAGGTCTCACCCCGCTGACCTGCACCAACGCCCGTGATCATGCACCAGATCACACGTTAGCTGCGGAACCCCGGTCTAGGTCTCGGTCAGTTTCGTGACCGTGGACGCCGAGAGCCCCGCGGTGGAGCTGAGGAACTGCCCCAGCGCGGGCACGAAGTCCCCCGACGAGAGGCCGTGCAGGTAGAGCAGCGGCAACACCTCGGTGATCTTCGGCGTCCTGCGGCACCACAGGGGCAGGATCGCCGAGGAGAACCGCCTGCGTTCGCCGGTGTCGGGGTCGATGCGGCGGTCGTCCACCCGCGGCGCCCGCACCGCCACCGCGCCCGCGGACGTGGCCACCTCGCGGGGCTGATGCGAGCCGTTGCGCACCACCAGCCGCCGCCCGTGCTCGTCACGTTCGTCGGCGTGGCGGGCGATGTAGTCGTCGACCTCGGCCTGCAGGGCCTGGGCGAGCATCCGGCGGGCACCCTCGCGGACGAGCTCGTCGATCAACGCCGGGCCGTCCGCGGGACGGGACTCCTCGGTGTTTTCCGGGGCCAGGAACTACGGTGAGCACGGGTCGTGCCTTCCCGACCGGCGTTGGCGCGCCGGCCTTGCCTGAGGGCCTTCAAGATGATCGGGAGGGTACGACCCGCCCCCGGCTCATCCACAGGTCTCAAGCATTGCTCCCTCCCGGGCACCACCAGCGAGAACGCCGAGTTGCAGGCGGCTCGACGGCTAATCGCTGAGCTCGAGGCCGAGGTCGCGATCCATCGCCGGGCCGCGGAGCTGCTCGGCCAGGTGGTCGACCCAAAATGGCTACGAGGCGATCGCGGTGATGGCCTCAGCGAAGCTGCCAGTCCAACTGGCCTGCCGGGTACTCGGCGTCGACGGGTCTGGCTACTACAAATGGCGCTCAAGGCCACCCTCGGCCCGGCCACTGCGCCATGCCTGACTCATCGAGCAGATCCAGGTCAGGCCGCGACCGCGCCTTCTACAAGGCGCACGGATAGAACGTGCAGGTCATCGCCGACCCGATCGGCAGGCTCGTGTGGATCTCCCCACCGATGCCGGCGCCCGCCACGACGTGGGAGCCGCCGCGGACACGGCATCATCGACGACCTCACCGACGCCGAGATCCCCGCGGCCCCCGACACCGCTACCAGGGCGCCGGGCCGACGGTCGCCGTTCCGCAGCGGCGGCGACGGCTCGATCCAGACACCGGCCGCTATCGCCCGCTCTCGCGCAACCAGAGGGACGTCAACGCCGCCCACGCCCGCCGCCGCGGCCCCGCTGTGCGGGTCAACGTCGAGCTGAAGAACTGGCGCATCGTGCGCAAGATCCGTTCCAGCCCGAACCGGGCCCGCGAACTCGTCGCCGCAGTTCAGAGCCTCATGATCCCGACGCATGATCAGCTTGGCAAAGGCTTGGTGTCCGCGAGCCGGAGCGTCAGAGAGCCCGTCCCGCACCCGACGTCGAGTACCCGCGTGGTGCCCAGCTCGTCGGCGAGGGCGAGGTATGGCCCAGATCCCCGTGCTCCCGGTGGAACTGGTCGTAGAGCGGAGCGAGGCGAGGGTGGCCGAAGAGTATGTCGGCCTCCCGGCGGTGGTGCCGACCGCGAGCGGCCCGGGACGGAGTTGGGCGGCGGCCGAGAAGCTCGGCGAGCAGGGTCAGGTGAGCTCCCGGCCCTTGGTCTCCGGGCTGAGCAGGGTAGTGGCCGTTCCGATCGTGACGAGGATGACCATGTAGAGGGCGAAGACCCACTGGAGGTCCCGGCTGCCCAGCCAGGTCAGGACATAGGGCGCCGTGCCACCGAAGATCGCCACGATGAAGGAGTAGGGCACGCCGATCCCGGACGCGCGGACGGCGGTGGGGAACTGCTCGGCGAACACGGCGGGCATGATCGCGATGAAGGCACCGAGGAAGAACAGGGCCACCATCATGATCACCGTCAGTCGCACGGCAGAGTCGTTGATGCCCAGCAGCAGCGGGAACGACAACAACATGAACGAGATGCTGTAGACGAGCAGGAGGGGTTTGCGGCCGAAACGATCGGACAGCGCACCCCACAATGGGAGCGTGAGGATGAAGAACAGATTGGCGATCACACTCGCCCACAGCCCGCCCGTCGACGGCACGCCTGCGGTCGAGATGGCGAAGCCCGTGGCTCCGACTGCCCAGGTGTAGTAGACGACCGTGCTCGCCAGGCTGAACCCGACGATCCGGGCGAGGCTGCGCTTATTGGCGGCGAGACCGCGCCTGAGATCCCGCACGGAGCGCCGCGCTACCACCTCGCTTTCCTGTTCCTGCTGGCCGGTGAAGGCATCAGTCTCCGGGAGACTGGTCCTGAGGTAGAGCGCGGCCAACCCGAGGAGCCCGCCAAGCAGGAACGGGATTCGCCATGCCCACTCTCGCAGGGAGTCCGAACCGAACAGGCTGCTGGCCCCCGCACCGATCAGGGACGCGAGCACGATGCCGACGGTGACCGAGACGTAGAGGCTCGAGGACCACAGCCCGCGGCGCGCGCGGGGCGCGATCTCGGCGATGTAGGTGTAGGACGCCGCGATCTCGCCTCCGTGCGCCAGGCCCTGCCCGAGCCGGGCGAGGACCAGCACCACCGCGGCCCACACTCCGATCTGCGCGTGCGTCGGAGCGACGCCGATGACCAGGCTGCCAGCGGCCATCAGCAGCATCGAGGTCGTCATCGCATACCGGCGCCCCCTGCGGTCGGCGAGCAGACCGAACACCAAGCCGCCGATGGGACGCATGAGGAAACCGACCGCGAACACGGCCAAGGTGGACAGCAGCGCCCCGGTGGCGCTGTTGTCGATGAAGAACTGGGCGGCGAAGAACGGCGCAAAGATCGCGTAGACGCTCCAGTCGTACCACTCCAGTGCGTTGCCGACCCCGGCGCCGAGCAGCATGCGGAACCGGTTCTGCGGGGGCTCGGCGGCGGTCTCGCCGGCGGGGTCAAGGGGCTTCGACGGTCTCTGGCTCGGCGCAGACATTGGGCCTCCAGGTAGTGGGCAAGGATTGAGGAGCGGCTACCGGCGGGTGTGGGCAGCCGAGGTGCACCCGCGGCGCGAGGCTGCGGGGCCGTGCGAGGAGAGTTCGGGTTCGTCGTGGTCCGAGGTGCCCGCCGGTTGACGTCCCGCGGCGAGCGCGGCAGCAGACGTGGCGGCGGGGTGCGGTGCCGCGGCACGCCGTTCGATCAGGTGGACGACCGGGGCACTGCCCGTGCCGAGGACTCTCCGCGGCACGGGCGAGGCTTCGGAAAGGTCGTGTCGGTCGGCTGTGCTACGGGCGCGCCGGTGCCGGGACGTCCTTCATCCGGGCGATGCCCTCCAGTGCGAGGCCGTAGCCGAGCAGGCCGTGGAGCCGGGCCCGGAGATCCTCGGTGAGCACGGTGCGGGTGTACCGGCGCACCAGCCGCGGTTGCCGCAGCAGCAGCGCCGCCAGCTCGTGCGCCCGCTCCCGCAGCCGCTCCCGTGGCAGCACCTCGTTGACCAGCCCCATCTCCCGGGCCTCGGACGCCAGGAGCTTCTGCCCGGTGAGCAGGAAGTAGCGGCCGCGGGTGGGGCCCATTAGCAGGGGCATCACGATGTGCATGCCGTCGCCGGGAACCATCCCGCCGGAGAAGTGGGCGGTGTCCTGGAAGTAGGTGTCCTCGGAGGCGAGGACGATGTCGGAGACGAGCGGGATCTCGGCGTGCCGCACGGCGGGGCCGTTGATCGCGGCGATGACCGGCACTTCGATCGAGAGCAGGTTCGGCAGGAGGTGCTTGCCCTCCCAGTAGATCGGGTCGTAGCTCTCCGGGGTCATGGTCGCACGGTTCGGGTGCTTGCCGGGCTCGATCGCCGGACCGCTGAAGGCGTCCCCTGTCCCGGTCATGATGACGACGTCGTTCTCGCGGTCCCGGGCGACCTCGCGGAAGGCGTCCTCGAACTCGTTGTGCGCCAGGAGGCTCCACTGCAAGGAGCCGTCGTCGGTGTGGAACCGCATCTCCAGCACGCCGTTGGTGCGTTCCATCCGGATCGTCTTGAAGCGGTCCCGGTAGGACTCGAAGGTCGACGACGCGCGGTCGAGGTGGGTCATGGCGTTCTCGCTCACTGGGAGACGTCCTCCGGTTCGTCGACGATGGCCACGGCCCGGGTCCACCCCGCCGAGGCGGCGTGGATCTTCACCGGGAAGCAGGCGATGGTGAATCCGTGCGGGGGCAGGGTGTCGAGGTGGCGCAGCTTCTCGATCTGGCAGTATTCGGTGGTGCGGCCGGCCTTGTGGCCCTCCCAGATGATCGAGGGATCGCGGTCGCAGGCGTAGCGTTCGGCAACGAAGCGAAAAGGCGCATCCCAGCTCCACGCATCCGTGCCGACAACTCGGACGCCCCGGTCACAGAGGTAGAGCGTGGCCTCGCGACCCATCCCGCAGCCGCTCTGCGCGTACTCCGGGCTGCCGAAGCGGCCGCCGGCCGAGGTGTTGACCACGACGATGTCGAAGGGCGCCAGGGTGTGCCCGATCCGCTCCAGCTCCCGCTCGATGTCGGCGGCCGTGGCGACGTAGCCGTCCTCGAAGTGCCGGAAGTCGAGCTTGACCCCCGGCCGCAGGAACCAGTCGAGGGGCATCTCGTCGATTGTGTGGGGCCGGCTGCCGTCCTCCATCAGGGAGGAGTAGTGCCACGGGGAGTCGACGTGGGTGCCGTTGTGCGTCGACAGGTGCACCGTCTCCAGGGCGAAGGCCTCGCCGTTCGGCAGGTCCTCGGGTTGCAGGCCGTCGTAGCGGCGCTGCAGCATCGGGACGGTGTCCTGATGCGAGGTGTACTCGATCTCGAACTCGTAGCCGGGCGGGTCCGACGGGACACCGTTCCGCAGCGTCATCGAGATGTCCACTAGGCGTCGCACTGACTGTCCTTCCCGTCAGGTCTGGGTGGCTGAGGAGGTCTCCACATGCGTCACGGCGCGATCTGCCATCGAATCCGACGGGCGCTACGCCGCCTCGTGGGCGGCTTGGTAGGCGACGCCATCGTCGTTCTTCCGCTGTGTCTCGCTCTCGCGGCAGGGACGGTAAGCAGCGCCCACAACCTCGTCAAACATTTGATATCAAAGCGGGGAAACCGGTGCGGTCGAATAGCGCAGGACGAGTTCGGGCGGGCCCGACACAACCACGCGGCGGGACGCTTCCCCGGCGATCAGCATCAGCGCCAGCTCGACCGCCTCCTCGCCGAGCCGCTCGGTCGGCAGGGCCACGGTCGTCAGCCGCGGGGTCAGGAAGTCCGCGAGCTGGTTGTCGTGCAGGGCCAGGACGGAGACCTCGTCAGGAACGGCCACGCCGACCTCCTGGACCGCTGCCAGCATCCCGACGCCCATCGGGAAGGTGCCGGCAAGGAGCGCCGTGGGTTGGACCCGGCCGGCGAGTGCGCGTAGCGCGCCGGCGTGACCGGCGGGGGCGTCCCGCCCCGGCATCTCGATCACCTGGGGCTGGACACCATGCACGGCGCAGGCGCGCACGAACCCGCGCGAGCGCCGCACCATCGTGTCGAGCGTGCGAGGGCCGAACACCCCGCAGATCGAGCGGTGCCCCAACGCGGCCAGATGCCCGACCGCGAGGGCCGCGGCCTCGGCGTCCCGCAGGACCACGCTCGCGGCGATCCCGCGCACCTGCCGGTTGACCAGGACGACCGCGCCCGGCCCGTCCTCCACCAGCTGGCGCAGTGCCTCGTCCCGGACCCGTCCGGAGGCCACCAACAGGGCATCGGCCCGGCCGTGCACCAGCATGCTCGTGATCGTCTCGTGCGGATCGCCGGCCGCGTGCGTACCGATCACCAGCCCGTAGCCGTGCTGCCTCGCCCGCTGCTCGACCCCGTGGGCGATCGAGGAGTAGACGGGGTTGGAGAAACTCGGCAGGAGCAGGCCCAGCGTCATCGTGCGGGCAGGCCGCAGACCGCGAGCCGTGGCGTGAGGGTGGTAGCCGAGCTCGTCGGCCGCCTCCAGGATCCGCGCGCGGGTCGCCTGCGAGGCAAACCCCTTGGGGTCGTTGCGGAGCACCCGTGACACCAGACTGACGTCCACGCCGGCCCTGCGAGCGACATCCGTGAGCGTCGGGCGGCGCCGGACGGATCCCTCTCCCTCCATCGTCCTCATCTCTTCGGCCGTGGCCGCCCGCCGGCCTGGTGCGACAGCGGGTCCCGGCTGCTTGGATTTGCGCGCCGTCGTCGTGGACCTCATGAGGCCCGGGGTACGGTTCAAGGGCTTTCTCCAGGACCGTGCTCAGCAGTGATATCCGCAGCGGAAGGTGCGCATGCAGTCGATGGCCAACGGGTCGGCGAGCCTGGCCGAGCGCGCCGTCCTGGCCGTCCGGCAGCGCATTCACGACGGCCAGCTGCTGCCCGGCCAGCCCATTCGACAGCTCGCGCTGGCCGAGGAGCTGGGGATGAGCCGGGTGCCCCTGCGCGAGGCGTTGAAGACGCTGCAGGCCGAGGGCCTGGTCGGTTCCGGGCCGTCCGGCGGGTTCGCGGTGACCCGGCTGTCCGCGGACGAGCTCGGGCAGTTCTACCTGATGCGGCGGCTGCTGGAGTCCGAGGTGCTGCGCCGGGTCGATGGCGTGTCCGAGGCCGACCTGCAGCGGCTGACCGAGCTGAACGCGCGGATGGGCGACCTCGTCGACGCCCCGTCGCCCGAGTGGCGCCCGCTCAACCACGAGTTCCACTTCCGGATCTTCGGCCTCGGCGGCGACCTCGGCCACGTCCTCACCGAGATCGACCGATTGTGGGACCGGACGGCCCCGTACCGGGCGGTCTACAGCAGCGAGCGGACGGTGCGCGCCCGCGTCATCGAGGAGCACGCCGCCCTCATCGCGGCGTTGCGCGAGTGCGACGTCGAGCGCCTGGTCCAGCTGATGGACGTTCATCGCGGCACGAGCGAACGCGAGGTCCTCCAGGTGCTCACCAGGCCCGGCCTACCCCGCGACTGACCGACCGCACCCCGTTCCGTGCTCTCCGTCGCCGGCGGGGGGCCAGCCGCATCGAAGCCTGATCAACTCGGCCTCGCGGTCTTGACGTCACGACCGCCGCCCTTGTATTCATTACTGTATTCAACGTCAGCGCGGTCCCGTGAGTCAACGACGAGGTGACGCCGGAGAGCCCGGGCATCCCAGGCACCGGCCTCGCCGGGGCCGCCGTCCAACGTCCTGCTCGTCGCAGACGTTCCTGCGGCCCGGCCCCTTTCCGGCGGAAACCTCCGGGACCGACAGCAGTGCTCGTTCTTCGAACGACTTTGTAGAGAGGTCATCAGCTCCGTGCACGAAGGGCTCCACGTAGACGTTTGCGACCGCGTCGGCTACCTCACGATCAACCGACCTCACCGGAAGAACGCCTTGGACGAGGCGACGATGGCGGGCCTCGTCGAGGCCTTCCAGCGCTTCGATCTCGACGACGACGTCTGGGCCGTCCTGGTCACGGGCAGCGGGAAGGACGCGTTCTCCTCCGGGCGCGACCTGAAGGAGGCCTCCAGTCGTGACGCCGCCGGCGCGGCGCCGCCGACGCCCATGCGGCATACGACTCGGAACCCGTTCGAGGTCGTCCTCGAATGCCGCAAGCCAGTCGTCGCGGCTATCAACGGCTGGGCTCTCGGCGGCGGCCTGGAGCTCGCGATGGCCTGCGACGTCCGGATCGCCGCGGACCACGCCAGACTGGCCCTGCCCGAGGCGTTGCGCGGCATGGGCGCGCACTTCGGTGCGGCGGTTCTGCCGCGCCTGGTCCCGATGGGCGTCGCGTACGACATGCTCTACTCGGGCCGGGTGATCACGGCGGACGAGGCTGCCCGCTGGGGTCTGGTAAACGCTGTCGTCCCCGGTGATGAGCTCGAGTCCGCCGCCGAGGCCTACGTGCGCACAGTGCGCTCCCGGGCGCCGCTGAGCGTCCGTCGCTTCAAGGCCGTGCTGCAGCACACCGTGCACCTGCCGCTGTCCGCGGCGCTTCGGCTCGAACTCGATCCCGACCCGAACAGCAGCGAGGACCGGGTCGAGGGTGTCCGGGCCTTCGTCGAGAAGCGCGAGCCGCAGTGGCGCGGACGGTGACGGGTAAGGCCGCGGCGGCGGTGGCAGAGCACCGGCCGCGGCGACAGCAGGACGAGACTTCTTCGGATTCATCGAGGGGATATGCCGTGTACCGAGAGCCGCTGTCGCCCGGCGCCGTCTCCGCGCGACTGGCCGCCGCAGGTGTGTCGCTGGCCCGCGCCGCGACCGTCGGCGCGGTCGAGGAGGTCGCCGACGCGTTCACCGCGCTCGGGGTGACCCCGGTTGTGCTGAAGGCCGGTGGGCTCCTCCACAAGAGCGACAGCGGAGGAGTCGTGCTGGGGCTCACCGACGCCGCATCGGCGACCGCCGCAGCGGCCGAGATCGTCGCCCGGAACGGGCCCGGCGCCTTCCCGCTGCTCCTGCAGCAGCAGGTCGGCGGCCTGGAGATGCTGGTCGGGGCGCGCCGCGACCCCCAGCTCGGGGCGGCGATCATCGTCGGGCTCGGCGGCGTCGCGACGGAGATCCACCAGGACGTCGTGACGATGGTGGCACCGGTGTCCCCGGAGCAGGCGAGGGAGGGGCTGCAAGAGCTCCGGAGCTGGCCGTTGCTGACGGGCTTCCGCGGTGGACCGGAGTGCGACGTCGCGGCGCTGGTCGACACCGTCGTCGCCGTGTCCCGGCTCGTGGCCGACGACCCCACGATCCTCGAGCTCGACCTCAACCCGGTCATGGTGTCCGGTACCGGGGCCGTCGCGGTCGATGCCCGGATCATCCGCGCCGACGTCCCGCCGATGCCGGCACGGCCCCGTCCCGACCTCGACCGGATGCTGCGGCCGGAGCACGTCGCCGTCGTCGGCGTCTCCGAGGACGCACACAAGACCGGCGCACGGTTGTTCCGCTATCTCGACGCCCACGCCTTTCCCGGGCGGCTCGACCCCGTGCATCCCAGGGGCGGACAGGTGCGCGGCCACGACCGGGCCCGGTCGCTGGCGGACGTCGACGGATCACCCGATCTCGTCTGCGTCAGCATCGCCAGCCGCTCCGTGTTGGACGTGGCGCGCCAGGCCGTCGAGAAGAGGGTCGGCGGGGTGATCGTGCACAGCTCGGACTTCGCCGAGTCCGGCCCCGAGGGGCGTGCCGCCCAGGAGGAGCTGGTCCGGATCCTGGCCGCCGGCGGGATCCCGCTGGCCGGCCCGAACAACATCGGCATCGTCGCGCCGCACCACAAGCTCGCCGCGTCGATCTCCGGCGGCCTGGAGTGCGAGCTGGTCCCCGGCAACGTGGCGGTCCTCTCCAGCTCCGGCGCACTCGGGGGTTGCCTGGCGACCCGCCTGATGGGCGCCGGTGTCGGGCTCTCCTACTGGATCCACGCCGGGAACGAGGCCGATCTCGTCATCGCCGACTACCTGGACTGGCTGGTAGACGACGAGACGACGACGGCGGCCGGGCTCCTCCTGGAGGACATCAAAGACGGCCCCCGGTTCATCGAGGCCGGACGGCGGATGGCCGCCGCGGGGAAGCCAGTCTTCGTCTTCACCATGGTGCGCACTGACCGGGCCCGCGAGGTGGCCCTGAGCCACACGGGCGCGATGGTCGGCTCGCTGGAGATGCGCGAAGCCGTGGTCCGGGCCGCCGGCATGGTCAGCGTGCCGTCGTTGCGCGTCCTCGAGGACGCCCTGGTGCTGTCGTCCCAGGACCGGCGACCGGCCGGCGACCGGCTGGCCGCGGTCACCTTCTCGGGCGGTGCCTGCTCCATCGTGGCGGACGAGGGCGCCGCGGCGGGCATCGAGTTGCCGGAGCTCTCCGAGAAGACCCGCCGGTCGATCCGCCCGTACCTGCCCTCGTTCGCCGCGGTGCGCAACCCGCTGGACTGCAGCTACGAGATGCTGAGCCGCCCGGCCGCGTTCGAGCGGATCATCAGCACGCTCGGGGAGAGCGGCGAGTTCGACGCGGTACTGCTCCAGTTCACGACTAACGCCGACCCGTACGCCAAGGACACCGCGGAGAAGGTCGTCGCCCTGCGCGACAAGGTCCCGGTTCCGCTGTACGTCTCGCGTTACGGCGGCGCCCAGCTAGCACCCAAGGCACTCGAGGTGTACCGGGAGCACTCCGTGCACGTTCTCGATGCGCCCGACCGCGCCACCAGTGCGATCGCGGCCGTCATGGCCGGCCAGCGGGCGCTGCGGTCCCGGTAGACGGCGAGCGGAGAACGGAGGCAAGGAACATGCGAGAGTCGAGCACCCCCCGGGTCCGGCCGGGGACCCGCAAGGACATCGTCACCGGCACAGCGCGCTACGTCGACGACGTGCGCCTCGACCGGCTCCTACACATGGCGGTCGTCCGGAGCACGCAGGCCCACGCCCGGCTGCACAAGGTGCGGACGGCCGAGGCGCTGGCGACGGGGGGCGTGGTGGCCGTGTTCACCGCCGACGATCTCCGCGATCGGATCGACCCGATTCCCCCCTTCCTGAACCCCGCCGCGTTCGGTGGCCGGAAGGTCGACGTGTGGCCCCTCGCCGCGGACGTCGTGCGGTACGTGGGCGAGCCGATCGCAGTCGTCGTGGCCGAGGACGCCCTCACCGCCGCCGCGGCCGCGCGATCGGTGCGGGGTGCGTACGAGGTGTTGCCGCATGTGTACGCGGGCGCGGACGCGGTGCGGGACGACGCTCCGCAGCTCTACGAGCAGGACGGCTGGCCGACGAACGTCATCATGCACCGGCGGACGCTCAATGGACCCGTGGACGAGGTGTTCCGGGATGCTCCGCACGTCGTCCGGGAGACCTTCGAGATCCAGCGGTACACCGCGACCCCCCTCGAGCCGCGCGGCTACGTCGCGGAGTGGACGGACGACGGATCGTCCGACGGTCGCCTGACGCTCTACGCCGGCTGTCAGAACCCGCACCAACTCCGCTGGACTGTGGCCCGGACGCTGCGCATGCCGGAGGAGTCGGTCCGTGTCGTGGTGCCCACAGTCGGCGGGTCCTTCGGGCTGAAGATGCACGGGCACCCCGAGGAGGCGCTGGTCTGCTTCGTGAGCCGTGCCTGCCGTCGCCCGGTGAAGTGGATCGAGTCCCGCGAGGAGTGCCTGCTGGTCGGTGGCCGGGAGCAGACGCACGACGCCGAGGTCGCGTTCGACGACCGTGGGGTGATCCTCGCTCTCCGCGATGCGATCGTCGTCCCCGTCGGTGCCGTCTCGGCCACCGTCGGGTGGGGAATGGCGGGCGTGAGCGCCGCCACGCTTCCCACCGCGTACCGGGTCGACGTGGTGGACGTAGACCTCCGGGTCGTCGCCACCAACAAGCCGCCGTGGAACGCGACCCGGGGCTTCGGCAAGGAGGCCGCCGTGCTGATCATGGAGCGGCTGATCGATCTCGTGGCCCGCAGCCTGAATCTCGACCCGCTTGAGGTCCGCCGGCGGAATCTCTTGACGCCGAACGAGCTCCCGCACCGCCTGCCGAGCGGGTACGCGATCGACAGCGGCGACTTCCCGAGGCTCCTCGAGCTCGCCGCGGACCGGGCCGACTACCACGGTCTGCGGCGGCGACAGTCGGAGCTGAGCACCGAGGACCGGGTGATCGGCGTCGGCGTCGCGTTCGAGATCACCCCCGAGGGGGGCGGCCACCAGGGAAAGCTGCACGAGACACAGCTCGGCAACACGGACACCGCGTCCGTACGCCTGTGCCCCTCGGGTGCCGTCGAGGTGCTCACCGGGGTGACGAGTCCCGGGAACGGGAACGACCTCGGCATCGCGAAGCTCGTCGCGGCCGAGCTGGGGCTGTCGCGCGAGCAGGTGTCCGTCCTGCAGGGCGACACCGATCGGGGCCCCTATGGGTACGGGAACAACAGCAGCAAGGGCCTCACCATCGGAGGGGCCGCGGCTGTGCTCGCGGCCCGTGACCTGGCCGGACAGCTCCGGCGGGCCGCGTCGCTGGTGCTTCAGGAGGACGAGCAGCGGATCACGCTCCTGGACGGGCTGGCGAGCACGCCCGACGGACGATCGGTCGGGATGGCCCGGCTGTACGGCGTCCTGCATGCGTCGCCCCCTCATCCGGGGGGGCCGTGGGCGTCGGAGTTCACCCGGACGTACCGGCCCCGCCAGACGGAGATCGTCGGGGAGGAGACCGCCTACCCCTCGACCTACCCCTACGTGTCCAGCGCGGCATATGTGGCCGTCGTCGCGGTGGATCCCGGTACGGGCGTGGTCGAGCTGGACCGGCTGGTCGTCGCCGACGACTGCGGGGTGGTGGTCGACGAGCAGCACGTGGTGGGGCAGTTGCACGGAGCGGTCGCGATGGGACTCGGGGGCGCGCTCTACGAGCACAGCTCGTTCGACGCATCCGGCCGGCTGGTGGCGAACGACTTCAAGAGCTATCTGGTACCGCGTGCCACGGACATGCCCCAGCTGGAGGTCACGCATCTCGGGACCCCCAGCCCCAACACGTTGCTGGGGACGAAGGGGGCGGGCGAGGCCGGCATCGGGGGTGCGATGGCGGCGACGGCGAACGCGGTGGAGGACGCACTGAATCGCTTCTCGAACGCCCGTGTCCGGACCTTCCCGCTGACCCCGCCTCGCGTCCTCGAACTCATCGCCCAGGGCACGGAGGCCGGCTGATGGTTACGGCGTGGATGGTGCGACCGGAGTCGGTCGAGGAGGTCGACGCCTGCCGGCAGGAGTATCCCGAGCACGTTCTCCTCGCCGGCGGGACGCTCACCGTCCCGGCCCTCCACAAGGGGAACCTCGAGGCGCCGGGGGTCATCGACCTCAGCCGCGCGGGTCTGGCGTACATCCGACCCGAGGGCGACGAGCTGCGGATCGGGGCGATGACGACCTACGCGGATGTAGTCGGTTCGGAACCCGTCCGGGATCACGCCCCGCTCCTCGTAAGGATGGCTCAGGGCATCACCGGCGGCGTGCAGATCACCGGGCAGGGCACCCTCGGGGGATCGGCGTGCGCGGGCCGGCCCCACTCGGACTTCCCCGCGGTGGCGTGCGCGCTGGATACGGCCGTCGTGATCCGCGGGGGCGGGACGGAGCGGACGGTCCCCATGTCCGGATTCCTCCAGGGTGCGCAGTCCTGCGATCTCGCGCCACACG
This sequence comes from Pseudonocardia sp. 2-7, assembly GCF_056341085.1. Classification (NCBI taxonomy): domain Bacteria; kingdom Bacillati; phylum Actinomycetota; class Actinomycetes; order Pseudonocardiales; family Pseudonocardiaceae; genus Pseudonocardia; species Pseudonocardia sp. 2-7. The sequence goes on along the minus strand of NZ_CP094507.1, from coordinate 457,671 downwards.
AGTTCGTCGTGGAGTTCCGGCTGCCGAGGCCCGTGGTGACGGAGTCCTCGTACCACAAGCTGAAGTTCGCAGCCGGTACGTGGCCGATCGTCACGGCGGCCACGACCGTCGAGGCCCGGGACGACGGCGCCACCGCGAGACTGCGGCTCACGCTCGGGGGCGTAGGCAACATCCCCCTCACGGTCCGCGGTGACCGATTCCCGATGGACGACCTGCTGCGGGAGGACTCGGTGGCATCGGTCCTGCGCGCGCTAGAGGCGGCGTCCGCCGCCTACGACGGGTGGTGGAGCGACGTCTACGCGCCCGGTGACTACCGGAAGCAGGTGGCGCCGCACGTGGCACGGCGCTCGTTGAACGGCCTCGAGGCGACGTGGGGGCGAACCGCATGACACAGCGAGCTCAGCCGGAGGAGATCCCCTTCTCGGCCCGAATCAACGGAACCGACAGGTCCTCCCCCATCGATCCTCGCGCGCGTCTCGTGGACGTACTGCGGGAACGGTTCGACGTCCGGGGTGTCCGCGTCGGCTGCGGGAATGGCGACTGCGGCAGCTGCACGGCGCTCGTGGACGGGGTCCCGAGGAAGTCGTGTCTGCTGCTCGCCGCGCAGGCGGAGGGCAGGTCGCTCGAGACCCTCGAATCGCTCGCGGGCGACGGGGGCGAGCTGAACCCGGTCCAGCAGGCCTTCGTCGAGAGCTATGCGTTCCAGTGTGGATTCTGCGTCCCCGGAATGGTGATGTCTGCAATGGATCTGCTGAGCAGGAACGACGACCCCTCGAACGAGGAGGTGCGACGCGCGATCGACGGGAACATCTGCCGGTGCACCGGTTACCAGAACATCGTCGCGGCGGTCCGGCGCGCAGCCGACTCGCGACGCGATGACGGATGAGCAATTTCGGTAAGGAGCAATGAATGGTCAGGAAGCTGACGACGTTGTGGATCCGCAGTTCGGTCTTCGCCACCGGAGAGCGGATCCCGGCGAAGTACACGGGTGAGGGCCCCGACGTATCCCCGCCGCTGGAGTGGGGAGGGGTGCCCGAGGGCACCGCGGAGCTGGCCCTCATCAGCGACGACAACGACGCGCCGCGGCCCTCGGCCTTCACACACTGGGTGCTGCACGGCCTGCGGCCCGAGGCGGGTGGTCTGGAGGAAGGGGCGGTCGGCGACTTCTGCCAGGGCTACAACGACTACGGGACGATCGGCTGGCGGGGTCCCATGCCCCCGGTGGGACACGGGACGCACTACTACTACTTCTGGCTGTTCGCCCTCGACAAGAAGATCGAGGCGGGTGACGGCCTCTCCAAGCAGGAGCTGCTCGACCTGATGGACGGTCACATCCTCGGGCAGGAACGCATCGTAGGGACCTACGACCGGACCTCCTGACACAGGCCGCCATCGAGGCCCGGGCGCGCGATCGGCGCCCGGCCTCGATGGCCCTGTGCGTTCCGGGAAAGAGCACGAGCGGACAGTTGTGGATGGGTGAAATGACGAGCGGAACGTCCGGGGAGGTCTCGGTCGCTGTCGACCGGGACACGCACGTGGGGGTGGTGGAGATCCACCGGCCCCCGCACAACTACTTCGACACATCTCTCATCCGGGAGCTCGCGGCGATCTGGGAGTCACTGGATGAGGACCCGGACTGCCGAGCGATCGTGTTGTGCTCGGAGGGGCGCAACTTCTGCGCCGGCCGCAACTTCGCAGGCGAGCGTGCCGAGGGCGACGATCCCGAGTCGCTCTACACCGAAGCCGCTCGCCTGCTGGCCACGGGCACGCCCTGGGTCGCGGCGGTCCAGGGGGCGGCCATCGGCGGCGGTCTCGGCCTCGCGATGGCGGCCGACTTCCGGGTGGCGAGCACCCGGGCGTCGTTCAGCGCCAACTTCGCCAGGCTCGGCTTTCACCACGGCTTCGGCCTCACCGTCACGCTCCCGTCGGCGGTGGGCCACCAGCGGGCCACCGAGCTCCTCTATACCGGGATGCGGATCGACGCCGAGCAGGCAGCGGCCATCGGCCTGGCGGATCGGGTCGTCGACAAGACGAGCCTGCGGGAGGAAGCGACGGCGTTCGCGGGCAGCATCGCGGCCGCCGCGCCCCTCGCCGTCCGGGCCATCCGCGCCACGATGCGAGCCGATCTGCTCGAGCGCTTCCGGGCGGCGACCGCGGCGGAAGCGGCGCGGCAGGGACCGCTGCGCGAGACGGCAGACTTCCGGGAGGGGGTGGCGGCAGCGCGCGATCGCCGCACACCCCGCTTCACCTACAGCTGACCGGAGGCGGATCAGCATGGGTGTGACCGGCCGATCGGTGGGATCGGGTCCGATGCACGGGGAGCATGCACGGTCCGGACGTCCGCGCTGCGCAGCGACAACGTGTGAACCGCCCCGGGATTGCTGGAGGCTCTGATGTGCCTCTTCTATCGGCGGTGTTCCGTCCGGGCTCGAGTCATTTCCGAGGCCGTTCGGCCTGTCCCGTGGCAGCGAGTGGCGTCCATCAGAGTGGTGTGCGACCGGCCCGGTGACGGGCGGAGCCTCGTGTAGGGCGGCCACCGCGTGATCTTCTTGAACACCTCTCACAGAACTCAAGAAGGACGACCACGCGATGACCGCACCCTCCAGTATCGACCCCACCCGGTTCCTGCACGAGCAGCTGGCCCAGGCGAGTCCGGACCTGCTGCGTCAGATGCTGACCACCTTCATCAACACCCTGATGTCCGCGGAGGCCGACGCCGTGTGCGGCGCCGACTACGGCGAGCGCACCGACGACCGGGTCAACGTGCGCAACGGCTACCGGCACCGCGAGTTCGACACCCGCGCCGGCACCCTCGACGTCGCGGTCCCCAAGCTGCGTACGGGCTCCTACTTCCCGGACTGGCTTCTCGAGCGCCGCCGCGCCGAACGGGCCCTGACCACGGTCGTGGCGACCTGCTACCTGCTCGGGGTATCGACCCGGCGGATGGAGAAACTCGTCGACTCGCTCGGCATCACCCGGTTGTCGAAGTCGCAGGTGTCGGTGATGGCCGCCGACCTCGACGCCCACGTCGCCGAGTTCCGTGCCCGCCCGCTCGATGCGGGTCCCTACACCTTCGTCGCCGCCGATGCCCTGGTGCTCAAGGTCCGTGAGGGCGGCCGGGTCGTGAACGTGCACGCCCTGCTCGCCACCGGGGTCAACGCTGACGGTCACCGGGAGATCCTCGGCCTGCAGGTCACCTCCGCCGAAGACGGCGCCGGCTGGCTGGGCTTCTTCCGCGATCTGACCGCCCGCGGCCTGACCGGGGTCCGCCTGGTCACCTCCGACGCGCACGCCGGGCTGGTCGCCGCGATCGGGGCGACGTTGCCCGGAGCATCGTGGCAGCGGTGCCGCACCCACTATGCGGCGAACCTGATGTCGGCGACACCGAAGGCGAGCTGGCCGTGGGTGAAAACGTTGCTGCACTCGGTCTACGACCAACCCGACGCCAGCTCCGTGCATGCCCAGTTCGACCGGATCCACAGTGCTCTCGACGAGAAGTTCCCCCAGGTCGCAGCCCACCTCGACGAAGCACGCGCCGACGTGCTCGCGTTCACCGCGTTCCCGAAGGAGGTGTGGCGACAGATCTGGTCGAACAACCCCACAGAACGCCTCAACCGCGAGATCCGCCGCCGCACCGACGTCGTCGGGATCTTCCCCGACCGCGACTCACTGATCCGCCTCGTCGGCGCGGTCCTGGCCGAGCAGCACGACGAGTGGACCGAAGGACGCCGCTACCTCGGCCTCGACGTCCTCGCCAGAGCCCGCGCAGCCACCGACCCCAGCCCCACCGACGACCACGAGGAGACCATCCCGACCCCAACTATCCCGGCGCTCAGCGCCTGACCCAGCAAGATCACGCGTCAGCCGTCACACACCACGCCCGGGGACTTGACCTGGCAGCGGGAGCCGCCGTTCAGTCCTTGGGGTCCTCGTAGTACTCGGGAACGCGCTGCAACGCTGGTCGGGAAGGTACGACCGGTGTTCACCGTAGTTCCTGAAGCTGGCAACGCTGATGACCCCCGCGATGGGTTGTCGTTGATCGACGAGATCGCCCGTGACGGTGCCCGCCGAATACTGAGCCTTTGCCAACTTGATCAAGTGCCGGCGATCATGAGGGTCTGAACTGCGGCGATGAGCTTGCCGGCGGTGTTCGGGCTGGAGCGGATCTTGCGGAGGATCTTCCAGTTCTTCAGCTCGGCGTTGATCCGCTCGCCGGGACCCCGCCGGCGTGCGTGCGCTGCGTTGACCTCCTTCTGCGCCCGCGACAGTCGCCGGTAGCGGCCGGTGTCGGGGTCGAGTCGGCGGCGTCGCTGCGGGACCGCGACTGTCGGTCCGGCGCCTTGATAGGCGGTGTCGGCCGCAGCGGGGATCTCATGTTCGGACAGGGCGTCGATGATGCCGTGTTCGCGGGCTGCGCCCATGTCGTGGCGGGCACCGGGCAGCGGCGGGGAGATCCACACGAGTCGGCCGACCGGGTCCGCGATGACCTGCACGTTCAGCCCGTGGGCCTTGTGCTTGCCCGAGTAGAACGCCCGGTCGTAGCCGCTGGCCATGCCGACCCGATCGATGCGCAGCAGGGTGCCGTCGACGATCACGAACGCCTTCCTGGTGGCGACCTCGATCGCCTGCTCCAGCGTCGGCGCCATCGCCGCGAGGAGGTCGAGCGCCTCACCGATGTAGCGGTAGACCGTGGAGGTGCCGATCCGGAACCCGCAGGCCAGGTCGGCGTAGGTCTCGCCCTTGCGCAGGTAGGCCACCACCAGCAGGGCTTGTCGCCCCGCGGTCAACTTGCGCCAGCGGCTCCGGGGCAGATTCCGGTGCGCTCGCAGCGCATCGGAGTGCACGCCGAGCGCGCGGCTGGACACGGTCATCCCCGACGGGTAGGACAACACTTCGAAGCTCCTGGTCAGACGGACAGATCTAGGCAATCGCCCGTCTACCAGGAGCTTCACCCATTAGAGGCCACGCCACGCCGTACAGGTCCTGACCTGCCTGTACGTCAGGTTGGCAAAGGCTCACTGGCTGAGGCCCTGCAGGCCAAGGTTGATGCCTACATCCCGCTTCGCGGCCGATCGCGACGAGCACGGCGCCGGCCCGCACGCGGCGGGGCCGGTGGGGAAGACCGGCATCCGCCGCGCCCACGCCCCGTTCACGTTGATCCGGTGACCGGTTCATCACTTCTGGGGATCCGGGTCCGATCCTGTGACGAGTTATGCCGCGGTCGCGATTAGAAGTCGAGACCCTCGACCAAACGGAGCAGCTCAATGGTTCGTACGCCCGCGCGCATCCTCGCCGCCACCGCCGTCGGCGCCCTGATGGCTCTGACGGTCGGGGCGTGCTCGGGCGGCGATCCGATCGCTGAGTACGTCGCTGACGTCCGCGGCGAGCTGTCGGACGGCGACAACGCGAGCGTCAACGACAACGGGATCATCTTCGCCGGGAAGGCGATCTGCGGGATGAAGGACCAGGCTCAGGCCAACCCTTCCTCGTTCGGTAACGAGAAGGTCGTCGCGCTGGCCCTGGACAACTGCGATGTGCTGGCGACCGCCGACCCCACACCGGGCGACGGCTACCCGGCGGGCGGCGAAGGCGCCGCCGCGGGCGAGAGCGAGGCCAACGCGGCTGAGAGCAGCGGGTTGACCGACCGCGGCGCAATGTCCGCCCAGGTCGGCCAGCGGATCGAGTTGTGGGGTCCGCCGCAGGTACCGCAGCCTGGTCAGTACGTGACGGTGACCGCGATCCGGCCTGTCACAGCATGCAAGGGCAAGGCGATCGGCGACCAGGGGCAGAGCATCCCCGCAAAGCCGAAGAACGGCAGATTCTTCGCGGTCGACATGAAGATCGAGAACACTCCCGCGTACGACAGCGCCCAGCCCGGTTACTACGCGGGCTCGTCCCAGCAGTACGACTTCGTGGCGGCCGACGGGACCGCGCTGGACAAGGTCGACACCCTGGTCGCCTTCTACTGCACCGGCGAAGAGTCGCCGTTCAGCGACCTCAAGCCCGCTCGGGCCTACACCGGCACGAAGTACGTCGACATCTCGAACTCAGCGGGCTGGCTGATCTTCGGCCAGTCGACCTACGCTGGAGCCGGCTACGAGTTCAAGATCCCCGCCGCCTGACCCCCGGGTCGTCGGACGCGTCTACCCCGCCGGTCGCCGTCTGCGCGACCGCTGGCGTGTTCATCCTCCGCCCTGGGGTCAACGGTTCGTCCGGGCTGCCGTCCTCGACCTCGATCCGCAGATCCGCGGCATCGAGGACGACCCGGACCCTGCGCGGCGCGGCCGCGTGCTCGACGGCGTTGATGACCAGTTCCGTGCACACCAGCTCGGCGTCGATCCGGCCGTCCCCCGCCGGGATCAACTGTCGCAGCCGCGACTGCAGAGCCGGCAGGCATGACGCGTCGCTGAACTCCACGGCGAACGACCGACCAACCCGTTACAAGCCGGCCGGGCGCCGCCCCATAGACCTGGGCGCGGATGACCTGACGAGCCAAGTGCTGCAGTAGTTTCATACACGCCCATCCCGATACTGCGATAGTTTCGCTCTGAATGTTACTATTGCAGAATGAAGGGTGACGGGGAGACCGTGCTCGCCGATATCGCGGCCGGCCAATGGGGCCTGGTCACCACCCCCCAGGCCGTCGCAGCCGGCCTCAGCCGCGTACAGCTATCGCGGCTGAGCAAGGCCGGTGTCCTGATCCGGCTCAGCCACGGCGTCTACGCCCTGCGGGGCTCACTAGGCACCGAGAACCTCGAGCTGCTGGCCGCGTGGCTCACCCTTGATCCCACCCGGCTCGCCAGCGACCGCCTCGACAACGGACCCCGCGGACCGGTGGTGTCCCATGCCTCCGCTGCTGCCCTCTACAACCTCGGCGACCTCGACGCCGATCGCCACGAGTTCACCGCCCCCACCCGCAAGCAGACCCGACGAGCCGACCTGCGGCTTCATCGCGGCACCCTCCCCGAGGAGGACGTGACCCTTCATCGTGGGCTCCCCATCACGACGCCTACCCGCACGATCGTCGACCTCCTCGCAGACGGCCACGACGGGGGTCACGTGGCTGGTGTCCTCGCTGACGCGGTGCGGACGCGGCAGATCGACCCTGGCGCGCTCGCTACCCGCATCGGCCCGTACGCAGCTCGGTTCGGCCTCCCCCGCGGCGACGGCTCCGCGCTGCTACGACACCTGCTAGAGATCGGCGGGGTCGCCGAGCAAGCGGACGCGGACGTGATTGCGGACGTCGCTCGCGCGGCCCACGTTCCGGTCCCGGCAATGATGGCCGCCCTACAAGAGGCCCAGCTCGCGCCTATCCGCGAGGCGCTCGACCGGCTTTCACCCCTGGCCGCCCTCAGGACGAACCAACTCGCGCCGATTCAGGAAGCGCTCGACCGGCTCTCGCCCCTGGCCGCCCTGAGCGAGGCCCAGCTAGCCCCCGTCCGGAAGGCGTTGGAATCGCAGGTGTCGCCGATCAATGAGGTGGCCAAGCGCGCCCTCCTGAACCCTGGCGCCGCGCGCGGGGCAGCGGACCGTTCGAACAGCGAGGATGAGTAGGCCATGCCGGTGTCCCATCCGACCGGGTATGCCACACCCCAAGCGATGTGGGCTGCGGTGCAGTCCCGCAGCAGGAACACGGCGAAGCTCACCGGGGCGACCACCAACAACGTGGCGCGCCAGTTCGTCTACGACCGGTTCCTGGCCCGTCTGTTCACCCACGTCCCGGACGGGACGTGGGTCCTCAAAGGCGGCACCGCGCTGCTGGCGCGGGTCCGGTCTGCGCGGCACAGCCGCGATATCGACCTGTTCCGCAGCGCCGGCCCCCTCAACACCGCCCTCGACGAGCTACGCAGCGCTGCTCGCCTGGATCTTGACGACCACCTCCGGTTCGTCCTCCCAGGCGCCCCGAAGCTCAGTGCCGAGCGCCCCGGACAGCCGGGCAGCGAGCTGGCGACGGTGAAGATCGAGAGTTACGCCGGTGTACGCAAGGTGAGCGACTTCAGCGTCGATGTCGTCATTGGAGCGATTATCACTCGCGATCCCGAGGTCCTTTACCCGGCGCCGACCATCTCGCTTCCCGGGATGCACAGCCCGCCGTATCAGCTCTACCCGGTTGCCGACCACATCGCCGACAAGGTCTGCGCCACGATCGAGCGGCACGGCCCCCTACTGCTCCCTTCCAGCCGTGTCCGCGACCTCGTTGACCTCGTGGTCATCGCCCGGACTCAGCGAGTCGCCGCGGACGCACTTCGGGAGGCCATCACAGCTGAATCCCTGCATCGCGAACTGGACCCGATCACACGGTGGGCATGCCCGGATGAATGGGCAGGCACCTATCCCAAGCTCGCCCAAGACGTCGCGAAATGCCGCGACCACCGCGTCTTCAGCCAGGCCTCGGCCCTGGTGGCGGCCTTCCTCGATCCCGTCCTCTCCGGCGAGCTGACCGCGGGCACGTGGGATCCGGAGCGGCTCAGCTGGGCGGCTACGTGACCGGTGCCGCGTTGAGCCATTGGCCTCCTCCGGCCAAGGGCTCTGCCTACGTAGAAGGCGCCGAGCGCCTTCGTGCATGAGGCGCTTACTTCGCGGCTCCCCGGGTGACGATGTGGGCGCTGGCCTGCCCGAACCCCTCCAGGGCAAAGCCTATAGCGACGAGGACGTCAGCCACGGCGTAGTTCATCGTCTCCTGCACGCCCACGTACGAGTCATGGCCGTGGACGAACTCGATCGCCATCCGGTCGTGTTGGGTCCAGGCCACGACCACGCCGTCGGGGTCGTTGGTGGGGGTCAGGCACACTCCGCCGGTGGCTGCCTTGGCGGCGCAATGGTGGAGCTCGAACCCGGCCTCGACGAGCGCGGTCGCGACCTCGCGCGCAAGGTAGCCTGCGGGTGCCAGGTCAGCCGGGCGCCGTAGCCGTAGGTCCACCGGTAGCGGTCGCGCTGGACAACTGGGCCGCGGACTCCCGCGGCTGGGGCATCACCGTCTGGGCCGTGGCCCAGGACCTCGCCCAACTGGAAACCCGCTGGGGCCGCACCCGCGCCCACACCATTTTCGCCAACCTGCCCACCCGGATCGTCCTGCCCGGGGTCGCCGCCCGCGAGGACCTCGAGCACCTGGCCTACCTCGCCGGGCGCCGCACCGTGGTGAAGACCAGCGAAGGCCGCAGCCACACCGGCGACGGCCGCTGCACCCGCTCGCGCAACCAGGCGAAGGCCCGCGAACCGGTGGTCACCGGCCACACCATCTACGGGCTGCCCCGCTGGCACGCCTACGTCCTCGGGCTGGGCACCAAGCCGGCGATCGTCCGGTTCGAGCCCGGCTGGCGCCGCCGCCGGCGGCGGCTCATCCCGGTCCCGTCGGTCCGTCGACCGGGGGAAACCGCGCGTCGCACCGGTCCCCCTCACCGCCGTTCCCGACCCGGTGGAGGATGCCGCCTGATGAACGACTCCACCCCACCCGGCCCCGACGACCCCACCGGCGTTGACCCCACCGATGCCCCGACTGGCCCCGGCGGGCCCGCCACCGCGCCCGACGGCGGGCCGCTCAACCGCCGTCCCGGCGCCGGGGAGACCACCTGGATCGTCGAGCTGCGCCGCCTGCGGACCGGGCTCACCGACCTCGGATCGCGGATCGAGGGCCTCGCCGGGCGGGTGGAGGACTACACCGGCCACCACAACCACCTCGCCGCGGTCGTCTCCGAGCAGATCGCCCCGGCACTGGCCGCGCTGCGCCGGTTCAGCACCGAGGAGCTCAACCGCCAGGCCGGCCAGCTCGACGAGGTCCTGACCACCCTGCGCCGCAGCGCCCCGGTCCACTGGCCGGCCCTCACCGCCGCGCAGGCCCGCGCCCAGTGGCCGATCCTGGCCCAGTGGATGGCCGAGGTCCTCGTCCCCTGGTACGAGATCACCCGTGACGAGCTGCCCGACTGCTGGGCATTGCACCGCCCCGCGCTCCTCGAGCTGTCCTGGTTGCGCAGCGCCCACGTCCAGGCCTACCTACGCTCGTCTGCGCCCAGCGTGGCAGGGGAGTGGCACCTGCGCTGGCGCCCCGGTTGCGTCCACGGAGGTGGTGTACGGCGTTGCTGCTGATCAGCGGCGTGGCGTCGGGATGTGAGACGGCCACCGCGTGATCCTTCGAGTGCTTGGGTTCTCGAGGGAGGAGACGCGATGGCCGCGTCAGACAGTGTGGACGTTGCTGGCTGGTTGGACGAGCACCTTGCTGCGGCGAGCCCGGACCTGCTGCGAACAATGGTCAAGCAGTTCACCGAGGCGTTGATGAGTGCCGAGGCCGACGCGGTGTGCGGTGCTGGCTACCGCGAGCGGTCTGATGGGCGGGTGAACAGCCGCAACGGGTACCGGTTGCGGGCCTGGGACACCCGTGCCGGCAGCGTCGAGCTCGCGATTCCGAAGCTACGCTCGGGTAGCTACTTCCCGGAGTGGCTGCTCGAACGCCGGCGGCGCGCCGAGCAGGCCCTGATCTCGGTGGTCGCCACCAGCTACCTGCTCGGGGTATCGACCCGGCGGGTGGAGAAGCTGGTCGGGCAACTCGGCATCGCGAGCCTGTCGAAGTCACAGGTCAGCGAGATGGCCAAGAGCCTCGACGCGCAGGTCGAGGCGTTCCGGTCCCGCCCGCTGGATGCCAGTCCCTACACGTTCCTGTGGCTGGACGCGCTCACCCAGAAGGTTCGCGAAGGCGGTCGGACGGTGATCGTGCACGCCCTGGTCGCGGTCGGGGTCACCGCCGACGGGCCACGCGAAGTGTTGAGCTTGGACGTGGTCTCGGGTGAGGACGGGGCGGGCTGGTTGGCGTTCCTGCGGTCGCTGGTCGCGCGCGGGTTGTCCGGGGTCGCGCTGGTCATCTCCGATGCTCACGCCGGGCTGGTCGAGGCCATCGGCGCCACCCTGGGTGGCGCGAGCTGGCAACGATGCCGCACCCATTACGCGCGGAACCTGGCGACGCGGGTGCCGAAGTCTGCGCAACCATGGGTCCTGACCTTGCTGCGGACGGTGTTCGATCAGCCCGACGCGGACGAGGTGCACGCCCAGTTCGACCGGGTCGTCGACGGGCTGGAAGCCAAGTTCCCCGCGGCTGCCGCGCACCTCGACGCCGCCCGGGCGGACCTGCTGGCGTTCACCCCGTTCCCGCGGGAGGTCTGGCGCCAGATCTGGTCGAACAATCCGCAGGAGCGGTTGAACAAGGAGATCCGCCGGCGCACCGACGTGGTCGGGATCTTTCCGGACCAGGCGTCGGTGATCCCGGCTGGTCGGGGCGGTGCTGGCTGAGCAGACCGATGAATGGGCCGAGCAACGCCGCTACATGGGCGTCGAGGTCCTCACCAAGGCCCGCCAGGCGGTCCTGCCCGCCCCGACCGAGGAGGTGGTGACAGCGACCGCGATCAGCGCATAAGTTGACCGTCGGAGGTCACGAAGTGGTCGTCTTCATCCACCACTTCCACGGACACAACCGTCACCTGGGGATTCCCACCCGCGGACTGGTGGTCGTTCAGGGTCGATTCCGGCCCTTGTCGCGTCGTTTCGTGTCCCAAAAGCGTCCCGTCGAGATCCCGACGATCAACGGCCAGGTCGCACGCTGCGACGGGGCGGTAACACCTTGCGGCCAGCGACCGACCATACGGTCGCGTTCCGGACAGCCAGTCGCACGGGCGCGCTCCCCCTGCTCCTCCCCTCAGAACGCGAGTCCAACGGTGGCATCTCAGGAGACCTCGACCGACAAGAAGCAGGAGGGCAACCCCCTTCTTGGATGTGGGTGCCTACTGGTCATCTTGTTGCTCATCGGTGGCCTCGCTGCATCGTGCCTGGGCGGTTCCGACGAGCCTTCGGACCAGGCACTTCCGACCGCGGCTCCGCCGACAACGACGAGTGCCGCCCCGCCCACCACCTCGACGGCGCCGACCACGACCTACAGCGTTCCTGCTCCGGCACAGCCCGTCGCCGACCGTGACTGCGCGGACTTCAGCTCTCAGAGCGAGGCTCAGGCCGCGCTGCTCCCGGGCGACCCCGAGCACCTGGATCCGGACAACGATGGCGTGGCGTGCGAGAACCACACCTACGGTTCGGACTACAGCTCACCGGACACCTATGTGCCCGCTCCGCGGGCGCCGGCGGACGAGGACAGCAGCAGTGGCGGCACCCGACCGCGCTCGGGCAACTCCGGGCACCGGTGCCTCCCGGGTGAGCGCGATGGAGACAACGACGGGTACTGCGGCGAGTGACGATGACCTACCTGCGGCCAACGGGGTGTGCCTGCACCTCCCCCTTCCCCCTCGTATAGGCCGCTCTGCTCGTCGTGGAGTCGGGGGCAAGGGTGGCGCAGCCATCGCGGAGCGACGCCGAAGGCGCCCTTGCGGCCGGCGCCACGACGTGGACACTTCTCCGGCCGAGGGGGATGCTGAGACCTATGACGACTTCCCGAAAGGACGATGGGTCGTAAGCGCCCTACGCGGGGCCAGCAGTTCTATCGTCGCCCCGTCTCAGTTCCAGGACTCCCCCCGGGGACGATCCAGGCTCTGGACCAACTCGCCGAGCCTGAGCTCAGTGCAGCCGCTGTTGCGGACGCCCTGGATCAGTGGCGCTGGTACATCGAGATTCCTGTCGAACCTCGACGCCTGGAGAAGGACCCCTACGACGAGTGGGTAGGCGAGGCCGCTCGCATCAGGCTCGACGCCGCGGTGGCCGCCCTGCCTGTGCGTGAGGCTCGGCCGCTTCGCCGGATGGTCGCCGCGCTCGACCGGCGGTTCCTGTCGGTGACCGTGCCTGATCCGTCAGTGTCCTCGTTGGCGCCGTGGTGGCAGCGACGTGACTGGTTCTGACCGCATCCTTGGGCAAGACGCCGCACATGGCCCGTGGGGCCGGGTAGACGGCCACGGCGCCGCGAACGGGCCGGAGGTGTAGTGAGCGAGCGACGGGGCCGGCGTTGCCGGCCCCGCGCCGCCGGAGGCGGCGCCTTGATCCTCAAGAGCCGGAATCGGCAGCTGATCGACCTGAGCCGATTCGTGGTACACGACGCGGACTACGACTGAGTCGGACCGCAATGACAGCCGTATTACTGCCAGAACCAGCCCAGATCCAGCTCACACGTCGCGGGAGAGACGGGCGCGGAAGACGACTCCGAGAACAGGAGCTTGTTCAGCCGCACAACCCCAGGTGAAACCGCAGTTCCGGGCGAGCATATCTCACGGGCGAGCACGGAACCTGAAGGAATTCGCACAGTCGATCGGATATCCGGCCTCTGCAGCGTTAGCGAGACATCGTCGACAGCCAGCACATAGCCGATCGATGCAGTCGGCGATCTCACATCTCCGAACTCAACACGTTCAAGTGGATAAACCGGCGAAAGCGCAGTCCATGCAAATACCCACGTGCCGATTACGGAGATAAGCATCGCCCCCATCGCTGCAAAGCAGAGATGTAGCCGACGCCTCACCTTGGCGGGCCACCGACGCTCACCGATCAACTCAGGCGAACGGACTAGGAAGGCAATGAAACCTATAGTTGATACAGCGAGCGCCATGAAAAGTCCATTTGAGTCGCGGGCGCCGAAGAAGTAGAGCGCCAAAGCGACCTGAGATGCCTGCAATGCGATGATCCATCGAACCATCCGCCCACGAGCTTTTGGGTCTTGATAGACATCCCGCTCACGCCATTCGTACTGGAAGACGCGAAGCGCGATCAAGGCCGGCAGGAAGAAGAACGTGTTCAGAAACAGTACCAGGGCGGTGCCGATCCAGATGTTCAGCAGATTCGCAGTTGCTAAGATTGTTGCAACGCTTTGGATATTCCCCGACGCAAGGAACCAGATCTTTACTGCGGCGATTACTGACGGGACGACAGCAATCCAACCCGCGATAGGTACCCGGCGAACAGGCGCCATAATGAAGCTGCCGCGCGATGGACACCGCCGCCCAGTCTGCCTCCTACTATTAACTGTCCTTCTGTAGGGAGTGCGACGCCTCGACACGTTCTGGCTACTCATTAACCTGAGTTTCGCCCGAATCTCCAGGAGCAACGCTCGGAAAAACCTGTTCGGTTTGCCTGCGGATCCAAGCCAAATAGTCCGGACTGCCATCGTAGATCGGTCGGGCGCTGATACTTGGAACAACGTAAGGGTGAACCTCCGCCGCTCGCTCGACAATGACCGAGATGAGACTGCGGCGCGTATGCAAGGATGCCCGACCCTCGGTGCGGTCGTGAACCTCGTCGCCCCACCGATAGGTGGAGCGGACGGGAGCGAAGTTATGGACGTTGGAAGCGAGCCGATCGACGACGAGGCTGCGAGTGAACCCGCGTAACCACTCGGAATCGGGCGCGGTAATCACAACCTCGCAGAGCTCGATCTCGTCAGATGAGTTCACGACGTACTGCCACGAGCAGCGATGAGGTCGGTCATTGCACGATCGGAATCCTCACGGGTCCGCCCCATCGTGGCCCAACCGGTCATGACCTGGTCGTCATAGCCGAGCCCCACCCAGCGGCCGTTGAACTCGATCCCGTGCGGGTGCATCGCGAGGAACATCGTTCCCTTGGACCGCACAGCGCCGTCGGCTGCGGCGTACCAACCGGTGAGGATCTGGTTGTCCCAGAGGCGCAACTCGCCAGACCACAGATAGCCACCCTCGGCCTGGCTGAGCCCGCGCTGAGTCGCAGCGATATGAACGAGGTCGCCCTCCTGGCGCATATGGACGGGCTGGGTGGCAATCTTCTCGGTCTCGGTCCTCGACGCCGACCCCGAGGCCCGCCGCACCGACAAGACGGTCACGGTGAAGATCGCGGCCCCGCACCAGCCGGTCCCGCCCGAGGCCGCCGCCGGGCTGCCGTTCCGCCCGGTCGAGTTCGACGGCCTCAGCGTCACCCCGTACGTGCAGGAGACCGGAGGCCGGCCCCGCGTCGCCTACAGCTTCCGCGCCGCCGGGATGCGCGCCCCCACCGGTCACGGCCACCGACCGGCACCGGGCAAGAACCAGGACGCGGCCTGAGCTGCCACTCACCGCCGCCCAACCAGGTGGAGGGAAGCCCGTGCGTAGCGGGCTCCCCTCCGATCTTCCTCGCCCCTCGTAGCCCTGCCAGGCACTGAGACTCGGAAGGACACCGAGCGTAGATGCACACCTCCCTACCCCGTCGTGCCCACAGCACGACTGACCCCACCGACGGCCAGGTGGTGCCGGTGGCCCGTCTCGTCGAGGCCGGCCTCCGTCGCACCAGCCGCGCGATCCGCGACACCGCACGACCCCCGACCGGGGACCTGCTCGCCCACGCCACCCGGGCCCGGCGCCTCGCCGAGCTCCACACCCGCCGCGCCCGCTGGTGGACCGTCCTGGAACGCGACACCGCCACCAACGGCGTCCCCGCCATCTACGTCGAGGCCGTCGTCACCGCCGTCCTCGACAACGAACGCCAGGCCCGCTATTGGACCGACACCGCCGACGACTGGCAGGCCCTCGCCGACGGCCGACCCACCTCCGACGTCGCCGGGGCGATGTCGAACTGGGCCGACCTCGGCCTCACCGACCCCGCCGCGCCCGGGCTCCCGAACGCCTCGGCGGTGGCCCGATGAGCGCCCAGCCGAGCGGCCGCGCGGTTCTGCGGTTGGTTCCGATCACCGACCCCACCACCGCGACGACCGACACCAGGTGGCGCGACGATGCCGCGTGCGTCGGGCTGGACACCGAGCTGTTCTTCCCCGTCGACGACCGCGCCGCCTCGGTCGAGACCCCGCGTCGAGTGTGCCGGGGCTGCCCCGTGCGTACCGCGTGCCTGGCCGACGCGCTGGCGACGGAGGATCCGGCCCGCCGGTTCGGAATCGTCGGCGGCACCACCCCCGGTGAGCGCCGGACCCTGCACCGCGCCGGGCTCACCCTCTCGGCCTCGACCGTCGGGGGTGATGTCGCGTGAGCGCCACGCCCGCCCCGCGTCCGTCTCGCTGCGAGGTGTGCCGGGCCCCGCTGCACGAGCGGCCGGACCCGCGTCGTCGTCGCTGCGCCGACCACCTGGACCAGCTCGTCCTGGTCCCGCTCGCCACCGTTCGCCCGGCTCGTCGGAAGGGAGGCCGTCGATGACCACGACCGGAACGCTCGTGATGCTCGGTGCGGGTGCGGCGGTGCTGTTGTTCCTGCTGCATCAGCTCGGCCAGTTCCTCGGCCGGATCCTGGAAGCGCTCGCCGCGGTGGCGGTCGTGTTCGTGACGCTGTGGCTGGTCTGCAAGGGCACCGCGGTCGCCGTGGTGTGGCTGGTCCGGCACTGGCGCACCACGCTGACCGCCGCCGGTGTGGGTGCGTGGTGCTGGCTGCTCGGCTGGCCCTCGCTCCTGGTCACCGTCGCGATGGCCGGTGTCGGGCTGGGGTTGTGGCGGCTGGCGTCGGTGCCGTCGTTCGACCGGCTGGCGGGGCGTCGTCTGCGGGCGTGGTGGCTGCGCTGGACGCGGTACGCGCCTCGGCTGCCGCGCTGGATGCGGGCGTGTCAGCTGACGGTCCCGGACCCGGGGACGCCGGTGGTGGTGCAGGTGAACCCGCTGGCCCGAACGTCGACGGCGCCTCGGCAGCGGCCGCGTCGTGACCAGATTCCGCGAGTGCTGGGGGTGCGGTCGGGGCCGTCGTGGGACGAGGTGCGGGTCCGGCTGGTGCCGGGGCAGACCCCGGAGGCGTTCGACCAGGCTGCGCGGGCGCTGGCGGTGGCTCGTGGGGTGGCGCGCTGTCAGGTGCGGGAGCTGGCGCCGAACGTGGTGTCGATCGACTTCCAGCGTCGCAACCTGCTGGCCGGGGTGACCTCGGCTCCGGCGGTGGAGCACTCGGCCAGTGTCGACGGGTCGTCGGTCGATCTGCGCCGGGTGTGGTCGGGGCGGACCGAGTACGGCACCGACTGGCACCAGTCGCTCATCGGTGGGCACACGCTGGTCGCCGGGGCGACGGGGGCGGGCAAGGGTTCGCTGATGTGGGCGCCGCTGCTGTCGATCGCTCCGGCGATCCGGGACGGTCTGGTGCGGGTGAACGGGATCGACCCGAAGGGTATGGAGCTTGCCTACGGCCGCCGGCTGTTCCACCGCTACGCAGTGACCAGCCGCGACACCCTGGACATGCTCGACGAGCTCGTCGAGTCGATGGAGGCCCGCAAGCGTGATCACGCCGGGTCGGTCCGCACGGTCCCGGTCACTCGGGAGACGCCGCTCGAACTGGTCGAGTTCGACGAGATCGGGGCCCTGATCCGCTACGTCGGGGACCGCAAGACCCGGGAGGCGATCACCGAGCGGATCGCGCTGCTGACCACGCAGGGCCGCGCGCTGGGCTTCACCGTCCGGGGCTACGTGCAGGAGCCGACGAAGGACACCGTCCCGGTCCGGGAGCTGTTCCCGCGACGGGTGTGCCTGCGGGTGGCGTCCAGGTCCCACGTCGGGATGGTGCTGGGTGAGCACGCCTACGACCGGGGTGCGTGGGCGAACCGGATCGGGGAGTCGGAGGCCGGCGTCGGCTACCTGTTCGGCGAGGGCATCCGCGAGCCGCTGCGTGTGCGGGCGGGGTGGGTGTCGGACGAGGCGATCAAGGCCCTGGAGGGCTTCGTCACCGGCGTCGTCCCGCGGACCACCGCCGGGCGGGTGCTGGCGCTGCCCTCCCCCGCCGGGCATCAGGCCGGAGGTGCCGCGTGACCGCCCCGGAGAGCCCCACCGTCCCGATCGACCAGGACAAGCTCACCCGCGCCCAGAAAGCCATGCTCGCGCTGTCCAACGAGGTCGCCACGCAGCTCGCCGAGGACCACGGCGTATGCGTCCGACCGCTCGCCATGCGCCGCATCGACCAGAGCAGCGGGGGGTTCGACGTCGTGCCCGTGCCGTGCGGGTCGACGCGGGAGGACCAGTGCCGCCCGTGCGCGGAGAAGGCCAGACGCCTGCGCATGGTGCAGTGCCGCGAGGGCTGGCACCTCGAGGACGAACCGATCGCCAAGCCCGCTGACCCGTCCGCGGCGCAGAAGGAGCTGATGACGGTGCGGGCGGACCTGCACGCCGCCTACACCGACGCCCGCACCAAAGGCGACGAGGAGGAGTGCGAGGAGATCCGCGAGACCGTCGCCGAGGTCGACGCCGAGCTACGCGCCCTCGGGGTCCGCGGTCGGCTGGCTCCGCTCGACCCGACACCTCAGACCGTGCGCCGCTCGACCCGCCGCCGGCAGGACGCACCGAACCTGCCCCGCCGCCCGGTCGAGGACCGCACCCTCGGGCGGGTGTTCGGCGGGAAGTACCGGCCCTCCACGTTCCTCACCCTGACCCTCGACACGTATGGGCGGGTGGACAAGCACGGCGCCGCGCTCGACCCGGACTCCTACGACTACCGCCGGGCCGCTCGCGACGCGATCCACTTCTCGAAGCTGCTCGACCGGTTCTGGCAGAACACCCGCCGCTGCGTCGGGTGGGACGTGCAGTACTTCGGCACCGTGGAGCCGCAGAAGCGCGGAGCCCCGCACTTCCACGCCGCCATCCGCGGCACCATCCCCCGCTCCGAGCTGCGCGCGATCACCGCCGCCACCTACCACCAGGTGTGGTGGCCGCCCCACGACGAGATCGTCTACTCCGGGGACCGGCTGCCGCGCTGGGACAACCACCACAAGGCGTTCGTCGACCCCGACACCCGGAAGCCGCTACCAACCTGGGACGAGGCCACCGACCCCGACGTCCTCGCGGCTCCGGCGCACACGGTGGTGTTCGGGCCCCAGGTCCACGTCAAGGGCATCCTCGGCGGCTCTGAGGAGGCCGGCCGCCACATCGGCTACCTCACCAAGTACCTCACCAAGTCCGTCGGACAGGCCGCCGGCCTCGACGAGTCCGCCACGTCACGGCAGCGCGAGCACGCCCGCCGCCTCGCCGCCGAACTCGCCATCACCCCGTGCTCGCCGCGCTGCCCCATCTGGCTGCTCTACGGCATCGAACCCAAGAGCGCCCGGCCAGGAACGACGCCAGGGCATTGCAAGGGCAAAGCCCACAAGCCCGAGCACCTCGGGATCGCCGGGCGCCGCGTGCTGGTCTCCCGGAAGTGGTCCAACAAGTCGCTCTCGGACCACCGCGCCGAGCGGACCGCGTTCGTTCGGCAACTGCTCGACCGCGCCGGGGTACAGCCCGCCTATGCCGTCGACGACGGCCCGTTCACCTGGGAGACCACCAAGCCCGGGGACTCGGACGTGCCACCCCGCACGGTGCTGCTGCTCCATGCGATCAACCAACGCTCCCGATGGCGCGCGGACTACGACGCCGCCGTCCTGGCGACCAGCGATGCCCCGCCCGACCGTTCGGCAACTCGTGATCACGCGGCCTGACAGGAGACCCGACATGGACGACATGCAGCTCATCGCGCCGCTGTGGACGGTGCAGGACGTCTCGGAGTACCTGCGGGTGCCGGTGCAGACGCTCTACTCGTGGCGCCAGACCGGCTACGGGCCGCCGTGCCGCCGGGTGGGCAAGCACCTGCGGTACCGGCCGACCGACGTCGCCGCGTGGCTCGACGGCCTCGACGACGGGGTGGCGTGATGGCGCGCCCGCCGATGCCGCTCGGCAGCTACGGGGCCATCACCGCCTGGGAGGACAGCTCCGGGTGGGTCGCCGAGACCCGGTTCCGGGACTTCGACGGGGTGTCCCGCCAGGTGAAGCGGCGTGGCAGGTCCAAGGCCGCCGCCATCCGTGCGCTGCGCGCCGCGCTCGTGGACCGGCAGACCCCGGTGAAGGAGTCCGAGGTCGTGCCCGACACCCGGTTCGGCAAGGTCGCGGACCTGTGGCTCGCCGAGGTCGAGGAGGCTGTGGAGTCCGGTCGGCGCAGCCCCGGCACGCTCGACATCTACCGGTCGATCTACCGCCGCCACGTGCGGCCGGCCCTCGCCGACCTGCGGGTCCGGGAGATCACCACACCGGTCGTGGACCGGGCGCTCGGCGTCATCAAGCAGCGCTCGTCCTCCCGGGCCCGGACGGCGAAGATCGTGATCTCGGGCGTCATGAAGCTCGCCGCCCGGCACGGCGCGATCGCCTACAACCCGGTCCGGGAGGTCGCCCGGATCGACTCCGAGCCCCGCCGGCCTCCGCGCTCGCTGACCGCGGCCGAACGCACGGCCTGGCTGGATGCGGTGGAGCAGAGCACGAAGGCACGGGACTGGGACCTGCCCGACCTGACCCGGATGATGCTGGCGACCGGTGTCCGGATCGGTGAGGCCCTGGCGGTCGGCTGGTCGGAGGTCGACCTCGACGAGGGCGTGGTGGACGTCCGTTGGCGTCTGGTCCGCCGTACCGGGGTCGGCCTGCTCCGGCTGCCGTCGACCAAGTCGGGCCGCAAGGGTGAGCGCCTGGTCCCCATCCCGTCGTGGGGGCTGACGATGTTGAAGCGCCGGCGCCTGGCGATCGGCCCGGGTGTGGAGGCGGTGTTCCCGGACTCCCTGGGCGGCTGGCGCGACCCCGCGAACGTCCGCCGCGTGTGGCGCCAGGTGCGCGACGACGCCGAGCTGGACGGGCTCGTGAGCCACACGCTGCGTAAGACCGTGGCGAGCTTCCTGGACGACGCGAACGTGACTGTCCGGAAGATCAGTGACCAGCTGGGCCACTCCAAGATCAGCATGACGCAGGACCGCTACCTCGGGCGCAGGCTCACCGACCGTGAGACGGCCGAGGTCCTGGAGGGCATGTTCGACAACGACGGGGACGGGTAAGTGGTCCCAAAGTGGTACTGCGATCTTGGTGAGATGATCAGCGCGACGCTGTGACCTGGTGATTGTGTGGGCCCCCGGGGGATCGAACCCCGAACCCGCGGAGACAAGATCCACTTCTTCTGGCTGCGCTCGACGTTCGCCGTCGCCACTCATGCACTGCGCGGACTCGCCGCCGCATCTTCCACCGACGACGGTCCGCCGTCGGCTTCTGCCGTTGAATTCCGGGGGTAACCCGGGGGGCGAGCCCGCTCCCCCGCGCCTTCTGAGTGCCATCCCGTCGACCTGTCGCCAGACCGACCGTGCGGGCGCCCGTGGGCGGCCCTCGACGCTGCCGCACCGACCCTGCCACGATCCGCCCACGGGCGGCCGTGCGGTACGCCCTCCGGGAGGTCGACGGGATGGCACGGTCCCCCGCCATCCCGGAGACCTGCCTCCCGGCGAGGGGACGCACTGGAGCTGGAACCAGAGCTGCTGCTACCACGATCGTATGGCGCTGACCGGCTGACGAAGAGCAGTTAGTAAGGTCACCACGGTTATCCTCACGTGCGCCGGCCTCTGAAGGAACGATCTTGAAGCTGGAACTTCTCGACTATCAGGCAGACGCTGCGGACAAGGTCGCAAGGTCCCTGGTCAGAGCTGCCCGAGAGCACCGTGACGACCCTACGGAGCTCTCGGCCGTCGTACTAGCGGCACCGACCGGAGCAGGCAAGACCGTCGTTGCCACAGCGGTTGTTGAAGCGTCACTCGACGATGACGAGACGACGCCCGGAATTGGCGAGGCCACCTTTCTTTGGGTGACAGATGATCCTAGCCTGAACCGACAGACGCTTCACAAGATGATGGCAGCGTCTTCTGCCCTACAGCCAAATAGACTGATTACGATCGACAGTGACTTCGACGAAGAGATATTCGAACCCGGTCGGGTATACTTTCTCAACATTCAGAAACTCAGCACGACGGCAAATCTTGCGAAGCCGCGTAGCGACCACCGCGAGTGGTCTCTTTGGGAAACAATCGCGAACACAATCCAGAAGCGACCCTTCGGCTTCACCGTTATCATCGATGAAGCACATCGAGGCATGAGTGCTAACGGCGCACGCCGCGATCGCGACACAATTGTTTCGCAGATAATCGGCGGCGGATCAACTGGACGGCCGGCGGCGCCCGTGGTGTGGGGTATTTCCGCTACGCCGAAGCGGTTCGTCAATGCGATGACGGATCTCGGACGCAATACTCGAGCGCACACTATCGACGTCGACGACGTCCGATCCTCTGGCCTCCTGAAAGACCAGATCGTCCTTGGACATACCGACGGCGTAGAAGCCGCCGAAACGACCCTCGTTCGCCATGCAGTACGGCGGACCCGCCAGTATCACGACCGATGGCGTGAGTACACCACGTCGAGTGGGGACGAGGATGTTCTTCCAGCTCTCGTGGTTCAGGTGGCAGATAAGCCTTCGGCTAACGATCTAGCAGATTTGGTAGGCACAGTACTCGACGAGTGGCCGGAAATCTCTGCATCGAACATTGTTCATGTCTTCGGCGACCACTCCGATCTACAAGTTGGAGAGTCGAAGATTCACTGGTGCCCGCCCGAGGACATCCAAGACCGAAGTTCCGCGCGAGTCGTCTTCTGCAAAACCGCAATCACAACGGGATGGGACTGCCCTCGCGCCGAGGTGCTCGTGTCACTGCGAGTCGCTAAGGACATTGACTCGATCACCCAAGTTATGGGCCGCATGGTTCGCACTCCACTTGCCCGGCGAGTTAACACTGACGAGAGCCTCAACTCAGTCCATTGCATTCTTCCTCGCTTCGAGCGAGCCGCCGTTGACGCTATCGCCGAAAAGTTTCGACGGGGAGACGACGATCTCCTAATCGCGACCCA
This sequence comes from Pseudonocardia sp. 2-7, assembly GCF_056341085.1. Classification (NCBI taxonomy): domain Bacteria; kingdom Bacillati; phylum Actinomycetota; class Actinomycetes; order Pseudonocardiales; family Pseudonocardiaceae; genus Pseudonocardia; species Pseudonocardia sp. 2-7. The sequence goes on along the minus strand of NZ_CP094507.1, from coordinate 435,104 downwards.
CTCGGTCGTCACGACACCCGTTACACTTACACGGAACCCAACCCTTAGCGGCGGACCGAGTCAACCACAGACGACAACAGAGCGTTCGTCCGATAATGCCGGCTCGGATCCCAGCCGCGACATCGGATCGACCGACACAACCGAATCATTCCTCGTTAGCCCCGGTAGCCCGAACACAACCCAATCGCCAACAAGCTCGCGCCCTGCAGGCAGCCCCACTTCACTTCCGCCAATCGAGCCGTCAACCACACCAGATTCTCCTGACCTATTTAGCGATAAGTGTCCTAACCAGGAACTCAAGGCCTCCAACGGCTCCACCGCTATCTTCGAAGTGATCGAACGACTGCCTTCCTATACAATTCCTCGCCGCTCCTACCGGTCGCCAATTTCACGTCTTTCAACACTCGCAACCCTGCTGGCGAAGTCGTACGGCTCTCACACCATTCACCCTGCAGCACAGTCCGAGTTCCGGAACCAGCTGCTGGCTGCGATCGACGTTTATAAGTCGATGCTGGAAGAAACTGGCGAGCTAGACGATCTCCTGACGCACGCGCGCACGACCAGACTCTTCGAGAAATCGATACATCTTGGAACCGCTGGCTCGTCCATCGACACAAGCACTGCTATAGCACTCGACTGGCGCGGCCTCGAGTACCTTATGAACCGCGCCAGAAGTCTGCTTCCAGAGGGCCTAGCGAATGCTTATGCGTCTCGAAATGCACCGACGGATGACGACGTTGCCGAAGCGTTCATCTTGACAGTAGCTCTTGCGAGTCAGGAGAATTTGCGGCAGGAACTCGACACACGTGCTTCTCAGCTTCTTGAGAGCTGGTTTGATCGATTTGCTTCGTCCATCACTCACCTTAGTGATGCCGACCAGGACGCCTTTGACCGAATCAAGCGCGAAGCGGACCGCCCGCTCCGCACGTCGATAATCGTGCCGACTCGCAGGACCGAGGACGCGATCGGCGAGAGTTGGCCCAAGCACATCCTGTCGGATGATCAGGGCAACTTCAGGGTTTTGTTGTCAGACTGGGAAGCTCACGTTGTCAAGACTGAGCTAGAGTCTGGCTGTGTCGCCTGGTACCGAAATCCAAGTAGTGGTCGCCACTCTCTCAAGATTCCCTACACTACGAGTGCAGGGGTAGCTGGCATGTCACCCGACTTCATCTTCCTCAATGAGGTCAGTGGCAAGTTGACTGCTTCCATTGTCGACCCCCACGGAACTCACCTTGCAGACGCAGCTGCCAAGCTACACGGAATCTCCAAGTACTCTATAGAGCACGCGGATGAGTTTCAGAGAGTTCAATCGGTCGCCCAGATTGATGGCCAGTATCGAATGCTCGACCACTTTCGGTCAGACGTACGTGAAGCGATTCACAACCTCTCGCGCAGCGCTTCCACCGATGACATCTTCAGAGAGTTTAGTGTCCGCTACTAGGCGAGGGGCGACCGATGGCTCATATTGACAATCTTATCGACTCAGTTCGTGACCCCGAGCTTCGAGCGGCCCTTAAGGCTGAATACGATAAGACCACGAAAACTAGAAGCCTAGGCTTGGTCTTCGACCGGCATCAGCCGGAGAGCCTTCTCCTACCTCGACTTAGACCTCGTGTAGGGGACAGAGTCAGCGTGATGATGCCCGGAACCCGGGATCGTACGCAGACCGATCAAACAGGCCTCTGGACTGTCGCGAACTTGGAAAGAGACTCGAACTTTGCGATCCTCCATGATGCGGATGGCGAGGTACGCCGCGAGCCTCTTAGCAGAGTCGTTGTCATTCGCGAGTTTGGCGATCCAATCTACCCAGGCCTGGTCTCAACCGGATCGGTCCTTCGCGGTGGCGGACAGGATGGAGCGTCGGCAGGCAAGCCGTTTCATTCCGTAATTAATAGCGAGAACTACCACGCCCTTGAAGCCCTTCTTTATCCGTTCGAGGGGCAGATCGACGCGATTTACATTGACCCGCCCTATAATTCAGGGGCTAGGGACTGGAAGTACAACAATAACTACGTCGATTCAAATGACCCGTATCGCCACAGCAAGTGGCTGTCCTTTATGGACCGCCGCCTGCGAGTTGCCAAACGGCTATTGCGGCGTGACGAATCGGTCCTGATTTGTGCGATCGACGAGAACGAAGTGCACCGTCTCACGCTACTGCTTGGTCAGATCTTTCCGACCAGTAAGATTCAAATGGTTAGCGTGCTAATCAATCCTGCGGGTGCATCGATCGTAGACCAGTTCACCCGTGTCGATGAGCAACTACTGTTCGTTCACATCGGGGGCGCACGGCCAGCACGCACACGCACTGACACAACACCTGGAGTGTCTACACTCGCAGATGCGGAAGGGAAGGCGAAAACCTTCCGGTGGGAGGTGCTGCAGAGATCGGGTGGAAATTCGCGTCGACAAGATACAAAAGCCAAGTTCTTCCCAATCTATGTCGATGAGGACAGCAAGAGGATCGTCGGCTGTGGGGATCACCTAGCTGAAGGGCTACCGCGTTCGGCGGCACCGGCTCCCCCCAGAGGCTGCTTCGAGGTCTGGCCGATCAAGAGCGATGGATCCGAGGCCTGCTGGCAGGTATCCGATAAGACATTTCGGAAGTACTTAAATGAGGGACGGATACGCCTCGGAAGGAAGGATAAGAGAACTGGCCGTTGGGGCTTCTCGTTCTTGACTTCAGGTCACATGCGCGCAATCGAACAAGGAGAGCTCGCAGTAGTTGGGACTGACGAACACGGCACCCTCGTGGTTGAGACGGTCGAGAATGTGCGACGGTCTCAGATTGGCAAGACAATCTGGACAAATCCTGCTTATAGCGCAACTACGCACGGGTCGATCATGCTTAACTCATTCATTCCCAGTAGAAAGTTTCCCTATCCCAAATCACTCTATGCAGTCGAAGATGCTTTGCGCTACTACCTAGTCGACAAACCGAACGCACTGGTATTGGACTTCTTCGGAGGATCAGGCACGACGCTCCACGCCGTTGCTCGACTTAACCATCAAGATTTTGGTAGCCGCCGATCGATAATCGTAACAAATAATGAAGTATCACCGGGGGAGGCAAAGGACCTTCGAGCGCGGGGATACGTTCCGGGCGACAAGGAATGGGAAGCGCAAGGAATCTGCGAGCAAATCACGAAGCCGCGAATTACATCGGCGTTGACAGGGTACACCCCGAATGGCGAACCTGTCACCGGCAACTATCGCTTCGTCGATGAGTTCCCATTCAGTGACGGCTTTAGTGAGAACGTTGAGTTCTTTGACCTTACGTACGAGGATCCGGCACTTGTTTCGCTCGGACGACGCTTTGAAGCGATCGCGCCGATGCTATGGTTGAAGGCGGGAGCGCAGGGGCGTCGCATATCTGAGATTGAGTCGAATGGATGGAGCGCACCCGACGATGCGTCCTACGGTATACTGTTCGATACCGCGAAATGGTCGGACTTCGTTCAGGCGCTCTCCGCGAGACCGGCAGATGCATTTCAGCTGAGACAGATCTTCATCGTTACTGACTCAGCGTCCGAGTATCAGCAGATTTCGGCCCGCTGCCCAAGAGGGGTCGCGACTTCCCGTCTCTATGCTGACTACCTCCGCACCTTTGAAATCAACACCTCTCGGCGACACTGACGATGCCGTGACTTCGGAGTTACTCCAGAGCGAATCGGGCACCGTCCGGGGACCGGCCGGAGGCCGCATGCCCCGGACGGTGCGATGGCTAGCGCACGTTCACCGACTGCTAGCGCCCGAAGGGCGCCTTGATACCGAATGGAAGGTTTAGACACGGCGAGCGCTGTCGCCGCCCGATGGTGCGATTCGTGCTGTTCAGGAGGGGTGGACGATCGTCCCGTCGTGAGCCCGTGAGCGGGGTTCTGCGATGAGCGCGTCGAGAACCCGGACGGCGTAGGCAGGCATCATGCGGTCCTCGACCTCGTCAGCCGTGAGCCACTCGACGCGCTGAGATTCCGCGGTGGTCGTCGGCGCGCCGGAGACGAAGTGGCAGCGGTAAACGATGGCGACGACGCCAATAGTCATGTTCTTGTAGACCCCGCTGAGGTGGTCGACGGCGACGGTCACACCCGTCTCTTCGGCGATCTCCCGGACGACACCTTGCTCGAAGGTCTCGTCCTGTTCGAGGACCCCGCCCGGCGCTTCCCAGCGGCCGTTGTCGCGGCGCTGCACAACGAGAATGCGTCCGTCTTCGCGGACGGTGACCCCGGCGACGGCCACGGAGTGGCGCGGCACGCTGGTCATGTTCGGTTGGGCTGCCAGACGACGAGGGTCTTGTCGTCGTGCGGCTTGGCTCGTGGGAGGGCCTGCCCGTTCGGGTCGTTCTCGGTCTCCCAGCGGTGCAGCCGGCCAAGCAGAGCTTGGAGCTCCGCGTCGTCGCTGGCGGCAACATCAGCCCAGGGCAGGCCGAGATGGTCGATGACCCGTTGAGCGCCGTCGGTGGCGATGACGGCCCAGGAGACGGATTCGTTGGTGAGCTGCATGGTCTCGGCGTGGTGTCCCGCGGCGGGGTCGGCTTCGGCGATCCAGTAGCCGTCCTGGGTATTGCGGGCCTGGACTTCGCAGCGCTGGATGGTGGTCAGGAGGTCGCGATGTCCGTCGTCGTAGCCGTGGCCGTGACGTAGGCGCTCGTGGTAGTTCCGGCGGGCGGCTGGGGCGACGGTGGAGAGGCGATCGTCGCGGAGGCGAACCTCTCCCCCGCTGGTCAGTCCGAGCACGATGGTGTTGTCACCGAGTGCCGCCACCTCGATGGTTGTCTCGGTCCACCGGAGCAGGGCCACAGTCGATGACGGACCTCCCCCGGGTGCGATTCCCAGGGTGCCCGTGGCGTCGGCGATCGCCTCCGCGATGACGTCAGGCAGTTCGTCGCGGCCTGCGAGTCGGGTAGCCAGGGCGTCAAGCAGGGTGTCGACGTAGCGCTCAGCCGGTGGGACCTCGGGTGCGCTTGCGGTGGCACCGTCGAGCACGACGATGCCGTGCGGTGTTGCGATCCACCGGTCTTGCCCGGGAAGTGATCCGGCCGGTAATAGCGCACCGTGGATGCTCACTGGGGCCACCGTCGGGGCGGCACCAGGATGTCCAGACGGGTGGGGTTCAGCTCGTGAAACTGTCCCCCGATGGCCATGCTGAACGAGTCGTCACCGAACTCGGCCCACAGTTCGGGCACATGCTCCATGAGGTAGTGCGCCGCTCCCACCGACCCGAGGGCGTGGATCCCGGCAATGTGGACCACTACAGCGCCGGAGGGCATCGCATGGCGGGCCACGTAGGCGACGTCTGCGCGGCTGGGCTGCTCGTCGTCCATCGGGGACAGGAACCGCTCGCCGGTCTCGTGGTCGATGATGGCCCAGCGGGCGCCGTCGCCGATCGACATCGTGAGAAGCGGGTCGCGCTGCATGAGCAAGTTCCCAATGTGCGCTGACGCGGGACCGCAGACCACCACGGCGTCGCGCTCGGGTTCCCACTCCTGCCGCGGGTCGATGATGCGACGCTCGACGGTGAACGCCAGGCGCTCGGTCTCCTCGGTCAGGTAGGCACCGGTGGCGTCGTCCTCGGTGGCGATGACGACGTCCTGACGGTCGAGCAGGCGCCGGCCGGGTAGTGCGATGTCGAGCGGACCGACGCCGAAGAACGCCCGATGCGGCGGGGGCGCGGTGTTCCGGATCTGGGTGATCCTGCCCTTGGTCAGGCCGAACGCACGGGCCACCTCGGTATAGCTGCCGCCGAGCTGGTCACGAGCCTCTTCGACCGCGGCGCGACGGATGCGCGCGAGTTCCACCGATCGCTGCTGGTAGGTAGCCAGCAGGTCGGTTGCACGCCGACCGCGTCGGACCGGATCCGGCTCCGAACGCAGCGCGTGGAACTCCTCATCAACATCAACCACGCCCGCCAGTTTAGGCCCCTTGACAAGGGCCACGCCCGGCGCCATGCTTGTTTAGCCCCCTGAACGAGCTGTCTGACCGAGCAGGAGTTTAGGGGTATCAACGACGAGAGGTGGAACGATGAGGGATCTTCCGGTGGTGCTCGACAGCTACAAGCTCACGGTGGTGGAGCCGCCCGCACCCAAGACCCGACAGGACGCCAACGGCGCGGAGGTGCCGGTGACCGACCGGGACGGGGTGACCCAGTTCGTGGTGTCGCTGTTCGCGAAGCTCCAGGTGGCGGCGGGGCAGCGGGCGCCGAAGGGTGAGGAGATCAAGGTGACCCTGACGACGGACCCGGGTGAGGGGTTCGGGGAGGACGCCCGGGTGCAGTTGATCGACCCGAAGATCAACCCGTACTCGATCGAGTCCGCCGACGGGCGCACGGTGTCGGGGATCGCGTTCAAGGCGATGGGCCTCAAGCACGCCCACCCCGCTCCCGCGCCGATGCGACGGGGCAAGGACGACGAGAACCACTCCTGACCGACCTCTGAGTCGTCGGTTCTGCCCGCGAGCGTAAGCGGGCCGGTCGCCTGATGTAGCGGCCCACTTTCTGTTGCCGGAATGGTGTTCCGGCAATTCCCAGCAATTCCGAGACGGGGACACCTATGTCCCCTGCCAAGGGGTGATCTGCGGTGGTGTGCGGCGAATGCAGCGGTAGCCGAGCGTGCGATGTGTGCGACGGCTACGGCGAGTCGACCTGCGGTGTCGAGTGCGGGGCGTGTGGTGGCTCCGGGGTCTGCCCGGGCTGCTTCGGAGACGGCGAGACCCACGGCCCGGCGCCGTCGGTCGGAATGGAGATGACGGCATGAACACCAACACGAGCGTCCGCCCACGGGTGACGACCGGGGTAGGTCGCCTGGTCCGGCGATTGGAGATCGAGCGGCGCCGCTGGGCCCGCACCGAGCACCCGGTGGTGGCGACGGAGCAGGCGTGGCGGGCCGGAGTCGCCGAAGGGCTGCGCCTAGCCCAGCTCGCGATCCGCAAGGGGGTCTGAGCCGTGGCGATCAACCTCGGGGCCCGCGACCGGGTCAAGACCCTGCCGAAGGTCAACCGGCGAGCGCTGCGCAAGTACGGAGAGTTCTGGCGGGCCTTGCAGCTCGTCGGCGACGCCCTCGCCGAAGCCGACAAGGTCGCCGCGAAGGCCACCGACTCCAAGTCCAAGCGGTCCGGGAAGGGGATGTCAGCGAAGGCCGGCGTCCAGGGGGAGCACTGGTCGACCGCGTCGCCGGAGGAGATCCGGGCCTCGGCCAAGACCGCGCACGCCTCGCTGCGGGTGATGGCGTCGTCGGCGAAGAAGTGGGAGGCCGAGCTGGTCTCCCGCGAATGGAGGAAGTGAACGCCATGTCGAAGGCTGTGGACCGCACCGTTGAGGAACTGGATGCCGCGATGCGCGAACTCCGGCGCTCGTTGCACGGGATTCCGTATCGGACGGGTGGGTTCAAGAACACCCACGACAACCTCGCCCGCGACGTCGCGCACCTGACTGTGCACCTGGATTCGGCCCGTGGGGCATTGCGCGAACAGAAGTAACCCATCTCTGGGTGGTGGGGTCGCCCGCTGCACTGATTCTTGGCGGAAACACACAGCGGGCGCCCCTGCTACCCGACACACATTCTCGTGAGGACTGGTAGCAGTGAACAAGCGTAGTAGCTCTGCAACACGCATGAACGGCCCGGCACGCACTCATGTGGGTCGTGCTTCTCGGCCGCCGGGTCGGGAGTTCCAGGCGTTGGCCTGGACCGCGCGTCATCCCGGGTTCGTCGCGGTCCCTTTGATCGTCCTGGGGCTGGCGCTGATGCTCGGCCCGATCGTCACGGTGGTCTTCCTGACCGTGCTGGTCGTCTCTGTGGCGGTCTGGGGTCGTGCCCATCCGGCGAGTTTCGATCGGTTCGCCGCACCGGCTCTGCGGGCCACGTGGCGGCGGTGGACGGTCTACCGCGGCCGTCGCTGGGCCCAGCTCATGTCCGACTGCGGACTGACCAAGGAGCACCGCCACACCGGCGATCTCCTCGTCCCGCGGGTGCTGCGGGTCCGGTCGTCCTCGGCGTCGATCGACACCGTCTACGTCCGCATGGTCCGCGGCCAGGATGTCGCCTACTGGCAGGAACGCTCCTCGATCCTCTGGGAAGCCCTGATCGCGCACCGGGTCGCCATCACCCGCCACCGCCCGGGCGTGGTCGCGATCGTCATCGAGTGGGAGCTTCCGTTCACCCGCACGATCCCCGCCCCGGACATCCCGGAGACCACCGAGGATGTGGACCTGGGTGCGGTGGAGATCGGGGACAACGAGCGCGGCGAACCGTTCACTGCTCCCGTGATCGGCGGGCACCGGCTCGTGGCCGGCGCTTCCGGAGCGGGCAAGGGCTCCGTCCTCTGGTCGACGCTGCGCGGGGTGGGTCCGTGCATCCGCGACGGCATAGTGCGGGTGTGGATGGTGGACCTCAAGGGCGGGGTGGAGACCGAACAGGGCGCACCGCTGTTCCACCGCTACGCCACCTCGATGCCACAGGCACTGGAGCTGCTCACGGAGTTCCGCGACGCCATGCGGGACCGGCAGGACGACATGCGCGACCAGAACATCCGCGCCTGTACCCCCTCCACAGGAACCCCGGTGGAGCTACTGGTCATCGACGAGATGGCCATGCTCACCGCCTACGGCGACCGCACCTCAGTCCGCGACGCACTCCGCCTGCTCGCGGAGGTCATGACCCAGGGCAGGGCGTCACTGTTCGCCGTCCACGGCTACCTACAGGAGCCCTCCAAGGACGTCGTGGACGTCCGGGAGCTGTTCACCCAGCGCATCTGCCTCGGCGTCACCGCCGCCTCCCACGTCGACATGGTCCTCGGCGAAGGCGCACGGGAGCGAGGTGCGCTGGCCGATGAGATCCCCGGCGACGCCCGCCACGCCGGGATCGGCTTCGTCATCGACAAGGGCTCCCGCCTCCCGGTCCGCTTCCGGGCCGCGTTCGTCTCCGACGACGACATCGCCGACCTGGTGAGCCGCTGCACCCCGCCGCCGGACGCGGACGTGATCGACCTCGACACCGAGCGGGGGGCCGCCTGATGGGCACCACCACCGCATGGGTGCTCCGCACCTGGGCCAGGTTCACCCTGCTGTTCGCGCTGATCGTCGGCGGGACCTGGCTCTACCTGGGATCAGCGTCGGGTTGGTTCTGGGTCGTGACCGCTGGTGCGGTCGTCGCGGAGTGGTACGTGATCCGGCAGCTCGCCCGGGAGTGGTCGTGGGAGGCCCGCGCCACTTGGTGGTGGTCGGCATGACCGGCACGGTTCAGGGTGCGTTGTTCGGGGAGCCGGTCACCGTCGAGACCACCGACCACGGCCCCGCCGCGACGCAGGACCCGCGCGAGGTCGCCCGGGTCGTCGCTCTGGCTCAGGACCCGGGGCTGTTCGTCATCGAACGCAGCGGGCTGGTCCTGCGCGCCGACCCGGCCCGGCCTGGCTGCGCCGACGCGGTCGCCCGCCACGACGGGGACACCGTCGGCCAGCTTCTCGACACCGGACACCTGCGGCTCGGCGGCACCCACCACCTCCACCACAACGGCGCTGAAGGTCCCACCCGCTCGGTGCTCGTGCCGAAAGCGACGCGGGACATGGTGTCCCGCTGGGACCACCTGCGGCCCATCCCGGAACCGACCCGGTCGCCGGAACCCACGAAGGAACCGCAGCGCTCCACCGGCGTGATCAACGTCGATGTCGTCGAGCCCGGTAAGGCGCTGGTCTGCCTCGGCGCCACCGGTCAGGGCGGGACCGTGCTGCGCGACGGAGGCCGCTACCGCGTCGAGAACGACCACGGCGCACTCGTCGGCCACGCCAGCTCCTACCGGGCCGCTGCCCGGCTCCTGGCTCGCTACCACGGCTTCACACCGGGGCCGGTCGAGATCGAGCACGAACACCGCCTCTACCGCCGCTGACCCCGGCCGATCCGGCCCGGCCCCGCCGTGTGAGACCAGCTCCCGGCGGGGCCCGGCGCCACCCCACCCCACTCACTCGTCCCTCGGAGGGATGCCGTGATGACGGCTGCCACGACCACCCAGCACGACCACGATCTGTCTCACCTGCTGCGTTCGGAGAACTTCCAGACTTGGCGGCGGGAGGTCACCGCCATCGGCGGCTGCGCCGCCCCCATCCATCTCACCGGCTCATCCCGCATCTACGACCGCGCCACCGGCACCGTCGTCGCCGAACGGGAAGGCGAGATCCTCGCCCCCTGCGGCAACCGACGGGCCAGCGTCTGCCCGGCCTGCTCGGACCGCTACGCCTCCGACGCCTACCACCTCCTGCGCTCCGGAATGGCCGGCGGCAAGGGCGTCCCCGACAGTGCCGCCACCCACCCGCGGCTGTTCGTCACCCTAACCGCGCCCTCGTTCGGGCCGGTGCACACCCGGCGGGTCACCGCCCGCGGCCTCGTCATCCCCTGCCGCTGCGGCGACAAGCACCACCGCGACGACCCCCGCATCGGCTGCGCTCTCGACCCCGACACCCACGACTACGTCGGCGCGGTCCTCTGGCAGGCCCACTCCGGAGTCCTGTGGAACCGCTTCGCCATCCGCCTCCGACGCCTCCTCGCCCAGATCTTCGGCGTCCGGGTCCGCGACTTCCGCGACCACGCCCGCCTGTCGTACGCCAAGGTCGCGGAGTACCAGCGTCGCGGACTGGTCCACTTCCATGCGGTCGTGCGCCTCGACGGCCCCGACGGGCCCTGGACCGCGCCACCGGCCGGGATCACCACCGAGGCGCTCCACGCCGCGATCCGGGACGCCGCCCACGACGTCTCGCTCACCGTCGACAGGCCCGACGGGGCTCCGCTCCTGCTCGCGTGGGGCACTCAGGTCGACATCCGCCCCATCACCAGCACTACCGCGGCCTCGCTCGAGAACGACGACGGCGAGATCACCGACAACGCACTCGCCGCGTACGTCGCCAAATACGCCACCAAGGGCACCGGCAAGAGCGAGGCCACGGATCGGCCGATCCGCGACATCGTCCACCTCGACCACCTCGACATCACCCCGCACCACCGCAGGTTGATCGAGACCGCGTGGGAGCTCGGCGGCTGCGAGGAGTACGAGGGGCTGAACCTGCGCCGGTGGGCGCACATGCTCGGCTTCCGCGGCCACTTCCTCACCAAATCCCGCGCCTACTCCACGACGTTCGGGGCGATCCGCGGCGACCGGCGCACCTACCGGCTCGGGGAGACCCTGGCCGCCCTGGACACCCCCACCGAACCGGGCGCGGTGCTGGTGGTCAACGACTGGTCGGTCGTGCACATCGGGCACCGGAACGACGCCGAACGAGAGATCGCACTCGGCATCGCCGAACGCCGACGCGAGCAACGCCAGACCCGCAGCACCGACCGCACACACCTCGGGAGGACCTCATGAACGGGATCGAGAAGTTGTGGGGCGTCAAGGATGTCGCCGAGTACCTCGGCATCCCCGTCCAGACCCTCTACCGCTGGCGCTGCCAGGGCTACGGGCCCCGGGGCCGGCGGATGGGCAAGCACGTCCGCTACATCCCCGACGACGTCCGCGAGTGGGTCGCGTCCCTGCAGGACGAGGTCGCCTGATGGCACGCCCTCCCCTGCCGATCGGCACGCACGGTCGCATCCGGGTCTACCAGCTCGGCCAGAAGCGCTACCGCGCACGGACGAGCTACCGCGATCACGACGGGGTCGTGCGTGACGTCGAGCGAAACGGCCCGAGCAGATCCGGGGCAGAGAACGCCTTGCGGCTGGCCCTGCGCGACCGCGGCCGGGTCTCGCAGGGCGGAGAGGTCACCCGCGACTCGACCGTGCGCGAACTCGGGGAGCTGTGGCTGGCCGAGATGGACCGCGCCGTCCGGCTGGGCAAGCGCTCACCGACGACCGCCGAGGCCTACCGCTACCGCTGGGACCGGCACGTCCGCGACGGCGTCGGCATGCTCCGGGTCCGTGAGCTGACCGTGTCCCGGCTCGATCGCCTCGTGGTCGAGGTCCACGACCGCTACGGGGCCGGTGCTGCGAAGACGACGCGCACGGTGCTCAGCGGCCTCGTCGGCCTGGCGGTCCGCCACGACGCGCTCGACCGCAATCTCGTGCGCGACGTCGGCCGGATCGAGAACACGACCTCGTCCGCCCGGTCACTGACCGTGGTGCAGGCCGTCGACCTCCGGGAGAAGATCAGCGCGAATCCGAAGGCCCGGGAATGGGACCTGGTCGATTTCACCGACTTCATGCTCTCGACCGGCCTGCGTATCGGTGAGGCGGCCGCCATCACCTGGCCGTCGCTCGATCTCGACGCCGCGACGGTCGAGGTCCGCGGCACCGTCGTCCGGATCAAGGGCCAGGGCCTCACGATCAAGCCCCGGCCGAAGAGCAAGAGCGGTTTCCGCACGCTGGAGCTGCCGGGCTGGGCGGTGGCGATGCTCCGTCGTCGACGTGCCACGAGCGTGCCGAACGAGTGGGAGGTCGTGTTCACCGCCCCGCACGGTGGGCTGCGGGACCCGTCGAACACCCAGTCGGACCTGCGCAAGATCTTCGACGCGGCCGGGTACGCGTGGGTGACCTCCCACGTCTACCGCAAGACCGTGGCGACCCTCATGGACGAGGCCGGCCTCACCGCGCGCCAGGCCGCCGACCAGCTCGGGCACGCCAAGATCTCGATGACCCAGGACAACTACTTCGGTCGCAAGGTCGCCCAGACAGGGGCCGCCGGAGTCCTGGAGGTGTTCAGCAATCCCGGGGGTAATCCGGGGGTGGATCTTGATGGTTCTGAGGGACCAGGCTCGTGACCTGGGAGAATGTGGGCCCCCGGGGGATCGAACCCCGAACCCGCGGATTAAAAGTCCGCTGCTCTGCCGATTGAGCTAGAGGCCCCTGACCGCCCCCGGACACCCCGGGCCGGGCTCGCCACCGGTTACCCCCGGCCGGTCGTGGCGAACCGGACGCCACCTTACCGTCCGCAACCGGGCATCTCGTCGTCGCGACACCATCACCGTGTCGGGTGTCGCTCACCGCGTCGCTCCCTCGAACGACCGGATCCGCTGTCACAGAGCGGTTCCCGGGCGGGGCGGGCGGCGTCGCGGGCACGTGCGGGCCGCGGGGCCGCCTGCGGGGAGGTACGGGAACCGGGCGTGGCCGCCACACGAACCGGTGGAACCTGCCTCGATGTCCGTTCTCGCAGTGCCCACCCCGGCCCGACGAACGATCATCGTCGACATGATCCACGTACGCTCCGTAGCCTCGATCGCCCTGCTCGGCGCCGCTGCGCTCGTCCTCACCGCCTGCGGCGGCAGCGGCGGGGACGAGCAGCCGCAGAGCGCCGCGACCCGGGTCTCCGCAACGTTCGCCCAGGGCGGCGAGGGACCCGCCCACACCTACGACGCCGCGCTGGTCCCGGCCGGCTCGACCGTCGAGGTCACCAGCGCGGAGCAGGACGGCTCGACCGTCACCGTCCTGAAGGTGACCGGTCTGCAGCCGAACCGCACCTACGGGGCGCATGCGCACACGAAGCCCTGCACCGCGGCCTCCGGCGCCGACGCGGGCCCGCACTACCAGTTCTCCGAGGACCCGGTGACGCCGAGCGTCGACCCGTCCTACGCCAACCCGATGAACGAGATCTGGCTCGACGTCACCACCGACGCGAACGGCGCGGGCGAGGCGACCGCGACCGTCCCGTGGGTCTTCCCGGACGACCGGCGCGCGGAGTCCGTTGTCCTTCACGAGAAGCCGACCGCCACCCACGCCGGGCACGCCGGCACCGCGGGCGGACGCCCCGGCTGCGTCACCGTCGACTTCTGACCGACGCCCAGGTCGGCGCCGCGACGCCGGCCTGGGACACTGGTGGGCGTGACCGTGTTGGACAGCGTCCGCGACGCGCGGACGGACACCCCCGCCCGCCGTGACCGCGTGCTGCCGCCGTTGCGCATCGGCCCGTTCGAGGTCGACACCCCCGTGGTGCTCGCGCCGATGGCCGGCATCACCAACCCCGGGTTCCGCCGCCTGTGCCGTGAGCAGGGCGCCGGCTACTACGTCTGCGAGATGATCACCGCTCGCGGGCTGGTCGAGAAGAACCCGCTGACGTTCCGCATGATCGCCTTCGACGCGGACGAGCACCCCCGCTCGATGCAGCTCTACGGCGTCGACCCGGTGTCGATGCAGCGGGCCGCGGAGATGATCGTCGAGCGCGACCTGGCCGACCACATCGACATGAACTTCGGCTGCCCGGTCCCGAAGGTCACCCGTCGTGGTGGCGGGGCGGCGCTGCCGTTCAAGCGGGAGCTGTTCCGTCGCATCGTGCGGGCCGCGATCACGGGCGCCGGGGACCGCCCGGTCACCGTGAAGATGCGCATCGGCATCGACGACGAGCACCACACCCACCTCGAGGCCGCGCGGATCGCCGTCGACGAGGGCGCCGTCGCCGTCGCGCTGCACGCCCGCACCGCCGCCCAGCGCTACTCCGGCACCGCGGACTGGGACGAGATCGCCCGGCTGCGCGACGCCGTCCCGTCCCACGTCCCGGTGCTGGGCAACGGCGACATCTTCTCCGCGCAGGACGCCCTGGACATGGTCGCCCGGACCGGGTGCGACGGCGTCGTGGTCGGCCGGGGCTGCCTGGGCCGACCCTGGCTGTTCGGGGACCTGGAGGCGGCGTTCGCCGGGCGCGAGCTGCCGGCCGCCCCGAACCTCGGTCAGGTCGCCGCGACGCTGCGCCGGCACGCCGTGCTGCTCTGCGAGCACATGGGCGACCACAAGGGCATCCGCGACGTGCGCAAGCACATCGCCTGGTACCTCAAGGGCTTCCCGGTCGGCCCGGAGCTGCGGCGCAGCCTCGGGATGGTGGAGTCGATCGACCACCTCGACGAGCTGCTGTCCGGGCTGGACCCGGACGAGCCGTTCCCGGCCGACGCCGACGGTCCACGCGGGCGCCAGGGGTCCCCCGGTCGCGTCGTGCTGCCCGAGCACTGGCTCGACGACCCGGACGACCCGTCGATCCCCTTCGGGGCGGACGTGGAGCACTCCGGAGGTTGATCACGGCGACCCCGGGGCGAACACGCGTTACCCCGACCCGGGGGAACAAGGGCGCCGAACGGGTGCCGACGCCCCGTACGCCTCAAGCGTCCCGGGGGTGTCACCGATGAACAGTCCCAGTGGCCGAACGGCTCGACGACGGGGAGGTGGACCATGACCGACACCGCATGGACGGTGCGCAGGCTCGTGCGGTCCGCACGCCGTCTCGACCCGTCGCCGCCCGCTCCCGGACCCGACACGCCGGGCGACGACGTCGCCCCCGCCTCCCCCGCGGCCCGCGCGGCCCTGCACACCGCGGCCGCCGAGCGGCTCGCGGAGCACCGTCGCTACGAGCAGGCCTACCTGCACCTGCGCGAGGCCGTCCGGCTCCTGCACGGCCTCCACGCGCCCAGCCCCGCCGACGAGCTCGACCGGCTCCGCCGTGAGCACGCCGAGGCCCGCGAGCAGAGCCGCCGCGACAGCCTGACGGCGTCGTACAACCGCCGGTATCTTGACGAGCGGCTGATCGACCTGCTCGCCGCGGGCACGGACCTGCCGGTCTGCCTGGCGCTCGCCGACATCGACCACTTCAAGCTGGTCAACGACACCCACGGGCACCCCTTCGGGGACCGGGTCCTGCAGCGGATGGTGCTGGAGCTGGGCCGGGCCCTGCCGCCCGGGGCGTTCTGCGCTCGCTACGGCGGCGAGGAGTTCGCGCTGGTGCTGCCCGGGCTGACGGCCGAGGAGGGCGTCGCGGCCTGCGAGACCGCCCGGGAGAGCGTCGCCGCGCACGACTGGAGCGACCTGCACCCCGACCTGCGGATGACGATCAGCATCGGCGTGGCCCGGTCCCGTCCCGGCGACGACGACGTCGAGGCCCTCGTCACCGAGGCCGACGTGCTCCTCTACACGGCCAAGCAGGCGGGCCGGAACGCCGTCGCCCACCGCGACGCCGACGGCCGGGTGAGCCTCGCCGGCGCGGCATCCGGACGCCGGTCGATCCCCCAACCGGAGCAGGGTGCGTCGCGCCCCGCGCCACCCGCGCCGAGCCGGGCCGAATAAGATCCTCGGTGCGGTCCCCGCGACCGCACGATCCCGGAAGGGCGCGCTCCCCCGACGTCGCGCCCGTCACGCGCTTCCGCTCCGGCGGTCGCGACGAGGAGGCCCGGTGCAGGACGGCGACGACGAGGTGCGCCGGTCCCGGCGTACGCGTCGGCGCCCGGACGACGCGGGCCCGCCCGCGCCCCCCGCACCGCAGGGCCCTCCCGGGGCGCAGGTCCCGCCGCCCGGAGCGCACCCGTCGGGCCCGCACGGGCGCGCCGGCGCACATCCGTCCGGGCCGCAGCCCCGTCCCGCCTCCGGGACCCACCCCTCCGGGCCGCAGCCGCGCCCCGCCACCGGAACCCGGCCCGCGGGGCCGCAGCCGTCGCAGCCGCGGGTCGCCGACGTCCCGCCGCCGGGACCGGTCCCCCCGACCGGTGTGCGTCGCGTGCGCGGCGGACCCGTGCCCCGCCGTCCCGGTGAGCCGCCGGCGCCGCAGCGTCCACGCCCGCGCGACGGTGCCCCGTCGCGGACCACCCCGGTGCCGCCCGCAGGGGCCACCACCCGTCCGGGATCACCCGGTGGCCCCGGTGCACGGCCCGCCCACTCCCCCGTGGAGGACCCGGCGAGCGCGCGCGCCGTCGGCCCGGCCGCCGTACCCGCCCCGGCCAGCGGGGCCGCACCGGCGCCCCGGACCGGCCGCGCCCCGGGGACCGCAGCGGCCACCGCCGACCGTCCGGCCGCGGACACCGGCACACCCTCGGCCGCGGCAGCACGCCCGGACACCGTGCCTCCCCGGAGCACAGCCGGCACCCGGACCACAGGGGACGCCGGAAGCACCGGATCCGGCCGGGACACAGGGAGCACCCGGCATCCGGGCAAGACCGACGACACCGGAGCCACCGGGAGCGGCCGGACCGATGACGCGGCGGAGACCGGACGGGCGGGGGCAGGTGCCTCGCCGCCGCGGCCCGCCCGCCGCGGCGCCGCGGACTCGCGCGTCACCGAGGTCTTCGACGCGCTGGTGCCGCGCCGCCGTCGTCGCCGCTACCGGGACGGCCCGCCCGTCGAGGACACCACCACGGCGCAGGAGCCCACGCCGGAGGCGGACGCTCCCGGGGGCGCGGAGCCGGGACCGGCCGGGGCCCCGCCACCGGCCCGGCTCGACCCACGCGCCCGCGCGCTGCGGATCGGCGCAGCGGCGGCCGCGGTGCTCGTCCTGGTCACCACCGCCTACGGGTTCGCCGGACGCAGCGAGGTGCACGACGGCGTCCGCGACGTCGCCGCCCTCGCCCGGGACAGCGACGCGATCCTCGACGCCGACGTCCAGGCCGGCGACCGCAACGTCCTGGTGCTGGGCCTGCAGGCCGACCGCGCGGGCACCGCGGAGTCCGCGCGCACCGACACGGCGGTGCTGGTCCACCGGCCCGCGGGCGGCGGCCCGGCCGTCACCCTGTCGATCCCCGCGACGCTGGAGGTGTCCCGGCCGCCGTGCCGGCGCTTCGACGCCGCCACCGGCACCTACGGCGACACCGTGCCCGCGGAGTCCCGCACCGCCTTCGCCACCGCCTACGACGTCGGCGGCCCGGCCTGCAGCGTCGGCGTCGTCCAGCAGCTGACCGGCATGCCGATGAGCGGCTTCGTCGCGCTCGACCTGGCCGGGACCCCGCAGCTGGTCGACGCCGTCGGCGGGATCGAGGTCTGCACCGAGCGTCCGGTCGTGGACCCGGTGCTCGGCCCGGTCGTGGAGGGGTCGGGCACCGTGGAGCTCGACGGGCCCACCGCGGTCCGGTTCGCCTCCGCCGCGGGCACCGCGGACAGCTCCCCGGCGAACCGGGTCCGGCGCCAGCAGCGCGTGCTCGCCGCAGCGCTCGGCGACGCGCTCTCGACCGCCTCGCTGCTGACCCCGGGTGCGCCGGGCCGCTCCGCGGCCGGGGTGTCGTCGGCGCTGTCGGCGGACGGAGCCGACGCCGGCGAGATCCTCACCCTCGCCCGCGGCCTCGCCCGGTCCGGCGCCGCCGGCGACGCCGACACCCCGGTGTTCCTGTCCGTCCCGGTCACCGAGACCCCGAACACGCGGGGCCAGCTGGAGCTGCGCCGCTCCGAGGCCCGCACCCTGTTCTCCGC
This sequence comes from Pseudonocardia sp. 2-7, assembly GCF_056341085.1. NCBI lineage: Bacteria > Bacillati > Actinomycetota > Actinomycetes > Pseudonocardiales > Pseudonocardiaceae > Pseudonocardia > Pseudonocardia sp. 2-7. The sequence goes on along the minus strand of NZ_CP094507.1, from coordinate 416,990 downwards.
GCTGCGCGAGCACGAGCCGCTGCCCGAGAGCGCGACCGCACCGGCCTCCCGGTCCGCGGCCGCCCCGGCGCCGGGCACCGTCGTGAACCTGGTCGACGCGACAGGACGTCCCGGTGCGGCCGACCGGATCGCCGCGGACCTGCGCGAACGCGGCTACGAGATCGGCACCGTCACGCCCGGTCCGGCCGCACCCGGCGCGCAGGTCCGCTACTCCCCCGACAACACCGACGCCGCGGGCACGCTCGTGGAGGCGCTGCCCGGCGCGCGGCCCGTCCCGGACCCGACCGGGAGCCGGGTGCTGGAGCTCGTCGTCGGGGCAGGCGACGCGGCCCCGGTGCAGGCCGTGCCCTCCGACGACACCGACTGCGGCTGAATCGCCCATACCCCCCGAACGGGGGGTGTCGTCCAGCGTTCACGGCGGGTTCACCCGCTGCAGCTGAACCTTCCCGTCCGGGGGCCTAGGCTCGGGACATGCGCGACACCTATCAGGAGCAGCTGGACGAGCTGGCCTCCGGCCTGGCGGACATGTGCGACGACGTCGCACGTGCCATGGCGCGCGCCACGACAGCGCTGCTCGAGGCCGACCTCCAGCTCGCCGAGCAGGTCATCTCCGAGGACATCAAGATCGACGACGTCCGTGCCGCCGCGGAGCACCGGGCCTTCGGCCTGCTCGCCCTGCAGGCGCCGGTCGCGACCGACCTGCGGGTCGTCGTCGCCGCGATCCACGGTGCGGGTGACATCGAGCGCATGGGCGACCTCGCCCTGCACGTCGCCCAGGCCGCCCGTCGCCGGCACCCGCAGACCGTGCTGCCCGACGAGGTGAAGTCGTACTTCGCCGAGATGGGCCGGGTCGGTGTGGAGCTCGCGGAGAAGGCCGGGCGGGTCATCCGGACCCGTGACCTGGACGCGGCGAACGAGCTCGAGGCGGACGACGACGCCGTCGACGACATCCACCAGCACATGTTCACCGTGCTGATGGACCGCAACTGGACCCACGGGGTGTCCGCCGCGGTCGACGTCGCACTGCTCGCGCGCTTCTACGAGCGGTACGCCGACCACGCCGTCGCCGTCGCTCGCCGGATCGTGTACGTCGTGACCGGCCAGATGCCCGGTCCGCTCGCTGTCTGAGAGCGCTGTTGCCCCGTTCGACGTAGTCGATACACCCCGCTCGGCGAACGGTCGACCGATCGAGTTTGACGGTGCGACGCCGGGGGCACGTCTGCGTCATGGAACACGCGGGCTGCGTCGTCACAGAGGTCGTCGGGACCTCGGACGAGAGCGTCGAGGCTGCGATCCGGGACGGCATGAGCCGGGCCGGACACGCCCTCGAGTGGTTCGAGGTGACCGGGGTCCGATCGACCGTCCTCGGCTCCACCGAGCGCTTTCGGGTCGGCCTGCGCGTCGGCCTGCGGGCCCGCGCCGCCTGACCCGGCGTTCACCGAGCATTCACCGGTCCCGTGCCGTAGCCGTCATCGACTCCGATCTAAGGTCGTCGCCATGCGCAGGGAGACGCTCGACGACAACCTGACGCAGCTCCGGGCCATGCTCGACGAGATGGGTCCGCTCGTCGCCTCCGCGTTCCGCAACGCGTCCGAGGCGCTCCTGTGCCACCGCCCCCGGCTCGCCGAACAGGTCGTCTCCCGCGACCCCGTCATCGACGGCCATCGCGACGCGATCGAGTTGCTCGCCGTCGAGACCATGAACATCCACCAGCCGATGGTCGCGCCGCTGCGCTCGGTGATCACCGCTCTGCGGTGCGCCCAGCAGCTGGAGCGGATGGGTGATCTGGCCCGGCACGTCGCCGCCACCGTCGTCCGCAACGCGGACCGTGCGGTGCTCGCCGAGCAGGCCCGCCCGCTGTTCCGCGACTACGGGAACCGGGTCGCGGCCATGGGTGACAAGGCCGTCGAGGCGCTCCGCACCCACAACGTCGTCCTCGCCGCCGAGCTGCGTGACGACGACGACGTCGTCGACGCCCTGCACCGCCAGGTCTTCGAGCTGATGTTCGGCCCGGACTGGACCGCGGGGGTGCCCGCCGCCGTCGACGCCGCGCTGCTGGCCCGCTTCCACGAGCGCTACGCCGACCACTGCGTGCACCTGGCCGACCACGTCGTCTACGCCGTCACCGGCGGCACCGTGGACGAGCTGCCCGCGCTCTGACCCCACCCGCGACGACGACGGCCCCGGCCCGCGTGCGGGGATCCGGGGCCGTCGTCGTGCTGCGGGGACTCAGCCGAAGCGACCGGACACGTAGTCCTCGGTCGCCTTCTGCTTCGGCTGGGAGAAGATCGTCTTGGTCTCGTCGAGCTCGACCAGCTTGCCGGGCTTGCCGGTGCCCTCGATGTTGAAGAAGCCGGTGAAGTCGCTGACCCGCGCCGCCTGCTGCATGTTGTGGGTCACGATGACGATCGTGTAGTCGTTCTTCAGCTCGTTGATCAGGTCCTCGATCGCGAGCGTGGAGATCGGGTCCAGGGCCGAGCAGGGCTCGTCCATCAGCAGAACGTCCGGGCGCACCGCGATCGCGCGGGCGATGCAGAGCCGCTGCTGCTGACCACCGGAGAGACCCGAACCGGGCTTGTCGAGCCGGTCCTTGACCTCGTTCCAGAGGTTGGCGCCGCGCAGCGACCGCTCGACGGTGTCGTCGAACTCGGACTTCGAGGCCTTCTTGTTGTTGAGCTTCATCCCGGCGATGACGTTGTCGTAGATCGACATCGTCGGGAACGGGTTGGGCCGCTGGAAGACCATGCCGATCTGGCGGCGGACGCCGACCGGGTCGACGTTCGCGCCGTAGAGGTCCTGGCCGTCGAGCTCGAGCCGGCCCTCGACGCGGGCGCCGGGGATGTTCTCGTGCATCCGGTTGATCGACCGCAGGAAGGTCGACTTGCCACAGCCGGACGGGCCGATCAGGGCCGTCACCGTCTTCGGCTTGATGGTCATGTTGACGCCCTCGACCGCGAGGAACGCCCCGTAGTAGATGTTCAGGTCCTTGGCTTCGACACTCTTGCCCATGTCGGGAGTCCTTATCGGGTCTTCGGGGCGAAAATGCGGGAGATGACGCGGGCGAGGATGTTCAGCACCATGACGATGAGCATCAGCACCAGGGCCGCGGTCCACGCCCGGTCGATGAACGCCTCACGCGGGATACCGGGCACCGCGTAGGAGTAGTACGAGAAGACGGGCAGCGTCGCCATGGGCCCGGAGAACGGGTTGAGGTTGATCCCGAGAGCGGCACCGACCGTGACCAGCAGCGGCGCGGTCTCGCCGATGACCCGGGCGACCGCGAGCGTGATGCCGGTCGCGATACCGCCGGCGGTCGTCGGGATGACGACCTTCAGGATGGTCCGCCACTTCGGGACCCCGAGGGCGAAGGCGGCCTCACGCAGTTCGTTCGGGACGATCTTCAGCATCTCCTCGGTGGAGCGGACCACGATCGGGATCATCAGCACGGTCAGGGCGACCGCACCGACGAACCCGAAGCGGACCCCGGGCCCGAGCAGCAGCGCGAAGAGCGCGTAGGCGAACAGGCCCGCGACGATCGAGGGGATACCGGTCATCACGTCGACGAAGAAGGTGATGGCCCGCGCCAGGCGCGAGTTGTTGCCGTACTCCACCAGGTAGATCGCGGTCAGGATGCCGATCGGGATCGACATCAGGGCGGCGAGCCCGGTGATGATGAGCGTGCCCTGGATGGCGTGCAGACCACCGCCGCCGACACCGACGATGCCGCGCATGGACTGGGTGAAGAAGGTCGCGTCGAACCGTGCCCAGCCCTCGGAGACGACGGTGTAGAGGACCGACACCAGCGGCAGCATGGCCAGCAGGAACGCCGTGGTGACCACGACGGTGACCAGACGGTCGGTGGCCCGGCGACCGCCCTCGACGACCCGGGACACGACGTAGGTCGCGACCGCGTACACGACGGCGGTCGACACCACCCAGAGCCCGACGCCGGAGCCGAGGAGGGCGACGAGCCCACCCGTCAGGACCGCGGAGGCCACGAGCAGCGCCCACGGAGCCCAGGTCGGCAGGCTTCCCGTACGGCGCAGCACCGTGGGCGTCGCAGCGGGGGTCTCCAGACCGGTACTGGTCACGGGTACCTCGGTGTCGGTGCGGTTACGTTCGGTTCCGGTGGACATCTCAGTTCGCTCCGGAGAAGTCGCGGCGGCGCTCGACGATGTAACGGGCGAGCATGTTCACCAGCAGCGTGATCACGAAGAGCACGAGGCCGGAGGCGATCAGGACGTTCACGTCGAGCCCGGAGGCCTCGGGGAACTGCAGGGCGATGTTCGCCGCGATCGTCGACGGGTTCTCGCTGCTGATCAGGTTCAGCGTCACCGCACCGGAGACCGACAGGATCGTGGCGACCGCCATCGTCTCCCCGAGCGCGCGCCCCAGACCCAGCATCGCCCCGGAGATGACGCCCGAGCGGCCGAACGGCAGCACCGCGAGCCGGATCATCTCCCAGCGGGTGGCACCCAGGGCGAGCGCGGCCTCCTCGTGCAACTTCGGCGCCTGGAGGAAGACCTCACGGGCCACGGCGGTGATGATCGGCAGGATCATCACCGCGAGGACGACACTGACGACCAGCATGGTCCGGCCGGTGACGGAGGGCGGTCCGGCGAACAACGGGATCCAGCCGAGGTAGTCGTTGAGCCAGACGCTCAGCGCCACCGACGCAGGGGCGAGGGTGAAGGCACCCCAGAACCCGTAGACGATCGACGGGACCGCCGCCAGGAGGTCGACGACGTAGCTCAGCCCCTGTGCGAGCCGGCGGGGCGCGTAGTGGCTGATGAACAACGCGACACCGACCGCGAGCGGCGTCGCGATCAGCAAGGCGATCACGGCACCGAGGACCGTGCCGAAGATGAGCGGGGCGATGTAGGCGGCGAGCCCACCGTGCACCTCCTCCGCCGGAGCGACGAGAGCGGGTGCGGCCTCGGAGACGAGGAATGCGGCGACCCCGGCCAGGACGACCAGGATCAAGATCCCCGCACCCTTCGCCGAACCGGCGAAGATGCGGTCACCGAGCTGGCCCGGAGGCTTGCCCGATACGGGTTCGGGCTTCGTTTCCGTGGTGGTCACAGTGATCCCTGTGGGTGCGATCGTGCGCTGGGCAGGGGAGAACGGCACCGGGGAACCCCGGGCTCGGTGTCCATGATGAACACGGCCCGGGGCCCCTGGCTAGATGACATCCGACTCAAGCCGACGGTCAGCCGGCGGCCTTGATCTGGTCGATCACCGGGGTGATCTGGCCACGCAGGGTCTCCGAGAGGGGCGCCGAGCCCGCGTTCTGCGCCGCGGTCTGCTGGCCGTCCGTGCTGACCACGTAGTTCAGGAACGCCTTGGTGGTGTCGGCCTGGGCGGCGTCGGGGTAGGTCGGGCAGGCGAGGAGGTACGACACCAGCACCACCGGGTAGGCACCGCCGGTGGCGGTCCTGTTCAGGTCGAAGGCGAACGAGGTGTCGCCCTGGCCCTCGACGCGCGTGGACTCCTCGAGGATCTTCGCGGCGGCCTCGGCGGTCGGCTCGACGTTCTGGTCGCCCAGCTTCACCTTGGCCTTGCCCAGCTCGCCGGCCTGCGACGCGTCGGCGTAGCCGATCGTGCCGTTACCCGCGTTCACCGCGCCGACGACACCGGACGTGCCCTGGGCGGCCTCGCCGCCCTGGATCGGCCACTCGCCGTCGCCCTCATCGGTCCACACCTGCGCCGCGGCCTTGTTGAGGAAGTCGGTGAAGTTCTCGGTGGTGCCCGACTCGTCCGAGCGGTGCACCGGGGTGACCGCCGTGGCCGGAAGCTGCACGCCCGGGTTGTCCGCGGCGACCTTGGGGTCGTTCCAGGTCTTGATCTCGCCCTTGAACAGGCCCGCGATGGTCGCCGGCGACAGGTTGAGGTCCTGCACACCGTCGAGCTTGTAGACGATGGCGATCGGCGAGACGTAGTTCGGGATCTCGATGACCGAGCCGCCGCAGCGCTGCCGCGCCTGGTTCAGCTGGTCGTCCTTCAGGTACGCGTCCGACCCGGCGAACTGGACCGCCCCCTGGACGAACTGCGTACGGCCACCGCCCGAGCCGACCGGCTGGTAGTTGACCGTCGCGCCGGGGTTCGCGCCGGTGAAGCCGGCGATCCAGGCCTGCATGGCCGCCTGCTGGGAGCTCGCGCCCGCACCGGCGATCTGGCCGGTGACGCCCGAACCCTGGGCGTCCGAGCCGCCGCCCTCGTTCGCCGCACCGCAGCCGGCGACGAACAGCGCGCAGGACGTGGCGATACCGACGGCAGCCAGGCGCGCCCGGGGCGCACGCCGCTTGGTCTTCACTGCAGTTTCCTCCGAGTCGGCAACGAGCCGGTTGCGGGACGGCGGTCTGGGTGACCACCCGGCCGCAGACGCTAGGAGTCGACGTTGGACGCCACCCCCACGGAAGATGAACGTGGGATGAACAGGGTCGGCGACCGGGTGGACCTGCGTCACACGTTCGAACGAACCTCGTCACCGGTCGTCGAACGGTGACCGAGTCTCACCGGGCGTAGTTGACGTCCGCGGCGTGCACGGCGAACCCGAGGCGCTCGTAGACGGCCACGGCGGGGGCGTTGTCGGCCTCGACGTAGAGCAGCACGGTGTCCAGCCCGCGGTCGTGCAGGTGGTGCAGCCCGGCGAGCGTCAGGACCTTCCCGAGCCCCCGTCCGTGGGTGGCCGGGTCGACGCCGAGGACGTAGACCTCGCCCACGGCCCGCTCGTCGCCGGTCGCCGGGTGGACCTTGGTCCAGTGGTAGCCGAGCAGGGTGCCGCCGCCGTCGACGGCGAGCAGGAACCCGGCCGGGTCGAACCAGTCCTCGGCCTCCCGCGCAGCGAGTTCGGCGCCGGTCCAGCCGCCCTGCTCGGGGTGCCAGTCGAAGGCGGCGTTGTTGACGCGGAGGAACTCGTCGTCGTCGCGGCCGGGCTCGAAGGCGCGGATTGTGACGCCGTCGGGGACGGTCAGGGCGGGCAGCGGGCCCGCCGCAGGGGTGCGGCGCATCTGCCAGAGGACGCGGTCCCGGCGGTAGCCGCGGCCCGCGGCGAGCCCCTTCGCGGCGTCGAGGTCGCCGTGCGCCCACACGTGCGGGTCGGCGGTGACCTTCTCGACCGCGGCGACGAGCGCGCCGCCGATCCCCCGCCGCCGCGCGCGGGGGTGCACCGCCAGCTCGGCGTAGGTGCCGTCGACCTGGGCGTAGCCGGCCACGGCTCCGTCGTCACCGGGGACGACGAGGTGCGTCACACCGTCGGCGGGGGCGTCCGGGCGCAGGTGCATCAGGAACTGCTCGGAGAGCGGTTCGGCGCCGTCGGCGGCGGTCGCCGCCCTCAGCAGGTCCTGCACCGCGGAGACGGTGGCGGCGTCGAGACGGGCGTGCTCCTGCGGGTCCACGAGCGCCGACCCTAGGTCACCGCGGCACCCACGCTCCACGTCCCGGGCCGGTCGGGGGCCGGGCGCCGGGCAGGCGACGGTCCGGGACGGGCTCGGGGTCCGCGTCGTCCTGGTCGGGCGGCGCGGACAGCCCGCCGCGCGACGGGCGGACGAACTTGTAGCCGACGTTGCGCACGGTGCCGATCATCTGCTCGTGCTCGCCGCCGAGCTTGGCGCGCAGCCGCCGGACGTGGACGTCGACGGTGCGGGTGCCACCGAAGAAGTCGTAGCCCCAGACCTCCTGCAGCAGCTGCGCCCGGGTGAACACCCGTCCCGCGTGCTGCGCGAGGTACTTGAGCAGCTCGAACTCCTTGTAGGTGAGTTCCAGCAGCCGGCCCTTGAGCCGCGCCGAGTACGTCGCCTCGTCGATGACGAGCTCGCCGAGGACGAGCGCGCCACCCCCGGACGCGGATTCGGCGCCGGGACGCGACCGCAACAGCCGCAGCCGCGCGTCCACCTCGGCCGGGCCGGTGTCGGGGAGCAGGATCTCGTCGACCACCCACTCGCCGGACACGGCGACCAGGCCGCCCTCGTTCAGCACGGCGATCACCGGCGCGTCGGTCCCGGCGCTGCCCAGCAGCCGGCACAGGCTGCGCGCGGCGACCAGGTCGGAGCGGGCGTCCACCAGGACGGCGTCGTGCGGACCGGCGTCGAGCAGTGCCGCCACCTCGGGCGCCGCGGTCCGCACGTTGTGCGGCAGCAGCGACAGGGCGGGCAGAACGGCTGCCGCATCCGGAGCCGTGGTCAGCAGGAGCAGTTCCATGGACTCCCCCTTCTCGCGATACGCGGACGATACCGGGACGTCACCCCACGGTCAGCCGCAGAGCGACGGGTTTCACGCCACGAACTGGATCGTTCCGGTCGGGGACCGGGACCGCTCCGGGGCCCGGGGCCGCCCACCGGGCCGGCGACCGGGCTCTCTACCCTGGTCAGGACGTATCCCGATCCTGTGGAGGCCCGGTCGTGGGACGCCCCGTCCGTCGCGTGCTCGCCACCGTCCTGGCGGTGGCCGCCGTGCTCGTCGTGGGCGACCTCGCCACCGGCGCGGCGGTCGAGTCGGGCGTCTCCCGTGCGCTGCGCGACCGGCTCGACCTCCCCGAGGACCCGCGCGTGCAGGTGCACGGCTTCTCGGTCCTCGCCCAGGCCGCGACCGGCCGCTACGACCATGTCGAGATGACGCTGCAGCGGGTCCCGGTCGGGCCGCTGCGCACCCCCGAGCTCCAGGTGCAGATGTACGGCCTGCGCGGGGACCTGTCCGACCTCGCCGGGCCCGGACCCGCCCGGTTCCGCGCCGCGGCGGCCGAGGGGATCGTGCAGGTCAGCCCGAACGACATCCGCCGGATGGTCGTCGACGCCGGCGGGCCGGTCGCCGGGGTGACGCGGCTGTCGGTCGAGGCCGTCGACGCCAACGCGATCGACTCGGTGATCCAGGCCGGCGGCGACCCGACGCTGCGCGGGCTCGACCCGCGCAACGCGGCACGGTTCGTCGCGGAGATGCCGGTGGACGGGGCCGACGCGCAGGTGGCCGTGCTGGCCGTGCTCCTCGTCGACCACGGCACGATGCGGATCGTCCCGCGGGACGTCCGCATCAACGGCTCGGACGAGCCGGTGCCGGACGCGGTCCGCACCTCGATGCTGCGCGCGCTCGCCGTGGACATCGACCCGGGTCCGCTGCCGCTGGGCGTCACCGCGACCTCGGCGGGCGTTCCGGAGTACAACGTCCTGCAGGTCGCCGGATCCGTGCGCGACCTGAGCGTCGGCGGAGGACCGGGCACGTCCCGCTCCGCGGGCTGAGAGGAGGCGGCGGTGGACGTCACGGGTGCGGTGGTGCTGGTCGTCGTCCTGCTGGTGGCGACGCTCGCCGGGCTGGTCCTGCGCAGCCGTTCGGGGCGGCTCCGGCCCTCCGGCGACGACGGCGGCGCGCCCGCCGTGGCCGGGCCGGGCTGGGACCTGGCCGGGACCGAGCCGGACGGGCGCCGGGCGCTGCTGCTGCAGCTGTCCTCACCGGTCTGCGCGCCGTGTCGGCAGACCGCACGCGTCCTCGGCGACCTGGCCGCGGCGGACCCGGGTGTGGCGCACGTGGAGGTCGACGTGGCCGAGCGCGTCGACGTCGCCCGGGCGCTGGGCGTGCTGCGGACCCCGACGACGGTCGTCTTCGACGCCCGCGGTGCCGAGGTCCTGCGGGTCTCCGGGGTCCCGCGCACCGACGAGCTCGTCGCCGCCCTTCCCACCGGCTGAGAACGTGTGTGTGATGTCCGGTGGGCGCCGACCGCTGGGCTCGGCGCGGATCGTCGGCTAGGCTCGGTTCCGTGAACTGGCCGCTGACCCGACGCCGCACGGTCGATCTGTGCCGCCTCGCCGGCTGCCTGTGTCTCGACTCCTGACCCGCGTGTCCTGAGCCCCGGCGTCCCGCGACGCCGAGGTTCCCACCCCGGTTACTGGAGTCCCATGTCCGTCACGGACCGCGGATCCGCGCTCACCGAGCCCCGGCTCGACCCGCGCGGGGTCCGCTTCTCCGCCGCGATCACCACCGTCGTCCTGGCGCTGGTGTTGCTGTCCGGCAGCGGCCTGCTCGTACTCGCGCAGGCCGTCGTCTTCGCCGTCGGCGCGTTCGCCGGCATGCGGTTCGCCCCCTACGGCGTCGTGTACCGGCACCTCATCGCGCCCCGGCTGGGCCCGCCCGCCGAGCGCGAGGACGCCACCCCGGTCCGCTTCTCGCAGACCGTCGGGCTGGTGTTCACCGTCGTCGCGGCGGCCGGCTACGTGTCCGGCCTGACCGTGCTCGGTGTCGTCGCCACGGCGGCGGCCCTCGCGGCGGCCTTCCTCAACGCGGCCTTCGGCTTCTGCCTCGGCTGCGAGATGCACGGGCTCCTCGCCCGCCTGCGCGGCACCGCCGCGCAGTCCTGACCGTTCCACGACACACGATTCGGGAGAGATCGACATGAGCCGCGAGGACGTCCTCGTCACCGCCGACTGGGCGGAAGAGAACCTGGAGACCGACGGGGTGGTGTTCCTCGAGGTCGACGAGGACACCACCGCCTACGACGGGGGCCACATCCCCGGTGCGGTCAAGGTCAACTGGACCGACGAGCTGCAGGACGCGGTCCGTCGCGACATCCCCACCAAGGAGCAGTTCGAGCAGCTGCTCTCCGCCAAGGGCGTCTCGAACGACGACAAGGTCGTGCTCTACGGCGGCAACAACAACTGGTTCGCCGCCTACGCGTACTGGGAGTTCAAGCTCTACGGCCACGACGACGTGGTGCTGCTCGACGGCGGCCGCAAGAAGTGGGAGCTCGACGGCCGGACCCTGACCACCGACGTCAAGGACCGCCCCGCGACCTCCTACACCGCCAAGGAGGCCGACAACTCGATCCGCGCGTTCCGCGACGAGGTCGTCGACGCGATCGACGCCAAGAACCTGGTCGACGTCCGGTCGCCCGACGAGTTCTCCGGCAAGATCCTGGCCCCGGCCCACCTCCCGCAGGAGCAGAGCCAGCGTCCGGGTCACGTGCCGAGCGCGATCAACATCCCGTGGTCGAAGGCGGCCAACGAGGACGGCACGTTCAAGTCCGACGACGAGCTCGCCTCGCTGTACAAGGAGGCCGGCTTCGACGAGGGCAAGGCGACCATCGCCTACTGCCGCATCGGCGAGCGCTCCAGCCACACCTGGGTCGTGCTGCACGAGCTCCTGGGCCACTCCGACGTCAAGAACTACGACGGCAGCTGGACCGAGTACGGCTCGCTGATCGGCGTGCCGATCGAGCTGGGAGCGAAGTGACATGTGTGCCGCACCTGACCAGAACCTGACCCTGCCCCCGAACACGGACCTCTCCAAGGAGACCGTGCTCGCCGGCCGCGTCGTCGCCGCCGGCGACCCGGTCGCCGGGGCCTTCGTCCGGCTGCTCGACGGCACCGGGGAGTTCACCGCGGAGGTCGTGTCCTCGGCCTCGGGTGACTTCCGGTTCTTCGCCGCCCCGGGCACCTGGACCGTCCGGGCGCTGTCGCGCTCGGGCAACGGGCAGTCCGAGCTCGTCGCCGACGGGCCGGGGCTGCACCAGGCGGAGATCGCCGTCGCCTGACCGGTCCCCGGGGCTCGCCCCGGACCACCGCACGTGCTCACGAACGGGCCCCTCGTACGAACCTTTCGTACGAGGGGCCCGTTCGTGCACGGGGACGGGTGGGCGCGGCCCCCGGTGCACGCCCCGGGGGCGGCGGTAGAGTCGCCGGTCGTGCACTGGTTCTCCACCGGGCTGTTGATCGCCCTGTCCGCGGGAACCGCCGCCTGGGCCGGCTGGTTGCTCCGTCGCCTGTTCGTCGTCGAGCCCGCCGCCGCGCCCGGGCCGGGTCCCGATCCCGAACGGGACCCCGACGACCACCACACCGAGGAGCAGACCCCGTGACCGACCCCGAGCCCGCCGCAGCGTCCGACGAGGAGCTGCAGACCACGATCACCGGTCCGGAGAACGCGGCCCCGGACTCCCCGCAGCGCAACCGGCCGCAGTGGCCCGACCTGCCCGTCGACGACGACACCGCCAACCTGCGCCAGGGCCCCGACCTGCACGAGGCCTGCCTCGGCCTGCTGCCGCTGGTCGGTACCTGGCGTGGCACCGGCGAGGTCGTCTACCCGACGATCGAGGGCCCGTTCCACTTCGGCCAGCAGATCACCTGGGCGCACGACGGGCGACCGTTCCTGTCCTACGAGGCCCGGTCCTGGCTGCTCGACGACGACGGCGGGATCATCCGCCAGGCCGCCCGCGAGACCGGGTTCTGGCGCCCCCAGGAGGACGGCTCGATCGAGGTCCTGATCGCGCACCACACCGGGATCGTCGAGGTCTACTACGGGCCGCGGGGCGACATGCGCTCCTGGCAGATCGAGACCGACGCCATCGCCCGGACGCCCTCGGCCAAGGAGGTCACCGCGGCGAAGCGGCTCTACGGCCTGGTCAACCAGGGCGACCTCGCCTACGTCGACGAGCGCGCGATGGTCGGGCAGCCGATGCAGCCGCACATCTCGGCCGTCCTGCACCGCGTGGTCGGCTAGTTGGTCGCGGTCCGGGTCCGCCGCTGCGGTGGGCGGGCGGTGCTGCTGGAGGTCGACGACGCCGCCGGGGTGGCGGCCGTCGTCGCCGCCGTGCGGGACGCCGCGCTGCCCGAGGTGCGGGAGCTGGTCCCGGCCGCCCGGACCGTGCTCGTCGAGGTGGCGCCCGGAGCCGCCACCGAGCGGGTCGTACAGGTCGCACGGGCCGCGGACGCGGCCGCCGGCGGGGCGGGCACGGGCACCGTCCACACGCTGCCCGTGACCTACGACGGCGAGGATCTCGCGCTCGTCGCCGAGACCGCGGGCCTGTCCGTCGACGAGGTGGTCGCACTGCACAGCGGCGCGGAGTACCGGGTGGACTTCTGCGGATTCGCGCCGGGCTTCGGCTACCTCTCGGGGCTCCCGGAGCCGCTGCGGCAGCCACGCCTGGAGAGCTCGCGGACCGCGGTGCCCGCCGGCTCGGTCGGGATCGCCGACGTCTACAGCTGCGTCTACCCGCGGCGCTCCCCCGGCGGCTGGCGGCTGATCGGCCGCACCGACACGGTCCTGTTCGACCCCGGGGCCGACCCGCCCGCGCTGTTCACCCCCGGCGACCGCGTCCGGTTCGAGCCCCGGTGAGCGCGCTGCTGGTGGTGCGGGCCGGGCCGCAGGCGCTGGTGACCGACCGCGGACGTCCGGGGCACGCACACCTGGGGGTGCCGCCGTCGGGCGCGCTGGACGGGCCGGCCTACGAGCTGGGGAACCGTCTGGTCGGCAACGACGACGGCGCCGCCGGGCTGGAGCTGCTCGGCGGCGGGCTGCGGGTGCGTGCCCTGGGGGGCCGGACCGTCGCCGTCACGGGGGCACCCGCGCCGGTGTGCGTCGACGGCAGCCCGGCCGCGTCGCACCGGGCACTGCACCTGCCCGACGGCGCCGAGCTGACGGTCGGGACGCCGGTCGGCGGGCTGCGGTGCTACCTCGCCGTCGCGGGCGGGCTGGAGCTACCGCTCACGCTGGGCAGCCGCAGCACCGACCTGCTGTCCGGGCTGGGGCCCGACCCGGTCGCCGACGGCGACGAGCTGCCGGTCGGCCCGTGGTCCGGCGGGATCCCGGTGTCCGGGCCGGTCCCGGTGTCGCTGCCCGGTGCCGTGGTCGGGCTGCGGGTGCGCCCCGGCCCCCGCGACGACTGGTTCGCCGACCCACGCGCCGCCCTCGCGGATCCGCTGTGGACGGTGACGGCCGACGGGAACAGGATCGGGGTCCGTCTCGACGGGCCGTCCCCGGAGCGGCTTCCGGAGCTGCGCGACCGGGAGCTGCCGAGCGAGGGGATGGTGACCGGCGCGGTGCAGGTGCCGCCGGACGGGCCGCCGGTGGTGTTCCTCGCCGACCGTCCGACGACCGGTGGCTACCCGGTGATCGCCGTCGTCGAGCGCGCCGACCTGCCGCTGCTCGCCCAGGCCCCGCCGGGGACGGGCGTGCGGTTCACCGTGCTGCGCTGAGGCTCAGCGCTCGGCGTCCTCGCCGTCGAGGATGGTGCGGACCTCGTCGACGGCCATCCCGGACAGCCGGCCGATCTGCGCCGGGTCGAGGCCGCACTCGTGCAGGTGCCGGACGGCGCCGGCCAGGTCGTCGCGGCGGCGACGCAGGACCTCGTCGAGCTCGGCGATGCGGTCGCGGGTGTCGTCGAGCCGCTCGGTCGCGTCGACGGCGCGGGCCGGGTCCTCCAGCAGCACACCGAGCAGCCGGTCCTTCGCGTCGCCGGCCGCCGGGGTGCGCGCCCCCGCGGTCGGGACGACGGCGAGCGGCAGCTCCTGCTGCTCGCCACCGGGGGCGTCGGGCTGCGGGTCGACGACGCCGTCGGTGGCGCGCAGGCGCGCCCGCTGCACGGCGCGGGCCGCGAGGGCCTGCTGCACGGCCCGGGAGACCGGTTCGGGGGTCGGCCGGGACGTGATCTCGGACCCGGCGGGCGGGGTCGGCGCGGGGGGTGGCGCCGCCGGGATCCCGGACGTCGCGGGGAGGTCCTCGGCGGCCGGCTCCGCGCGCTCGGCCGACCAGGGCGGCAGCGGGCCGGCCGCGGTGTCCTTCGGGGCGGCCGGAGCCGGGTCCGCGGCAGGGGGCACGGTGTCGTCCCCGGCGGCCGGGGCCTGCCCGGCTGCGGCGGGCGTGGCGTCCGGGCCGGGCGCGACGACGTCGGTGAGGTCGTCGACGATGCGCAGCCGCGCGACCGGCCACTCCGGGACCGGCGGCGTGGCCGGGTCGTCGGGGGTGCCCGCGGCGTCCCGGGCCGCGGTGGTGTCGGTCGGGGCCGCGTCATCGGCCCCGGCGGCGTCGGTCGCCGCAGCGGAGTCGGTCGCGGCGGAGTCGGTCGCGGCAGCGGCGGTCGCGGCGGCGTCGCTCGCGACGGCGGCGTCGGCCCCGGCAGCGGCGTCGGCCCCGGACGGATCCGCGGCACGGAGCGTGGCGGAGGCACGGCCCGGGTCGGCGGTGTCGGTCCCGGTCCCTGCGTCCCGGACCCGTCGCAGCCCGGTCGACCGGGGGCGCGGGGTCGGCCGTGGCCGGGGCAGTGGCTCCACCGCGGCACCCGACGCCCCGGTTCCCGACGCGGCACCCGGAACCGGCGACGCCGCGGCGAGCGACACGGCGGCCGTCGCCTCCGGGTCGCGCCCCCGGGCGAGTGTGGCCGCGTCGGGCTGCTCGTCGGCCGGGGCGAACAGCGCCTCCAGCGAGCCCTCGGCCCCGTCGTCGTCGCGGGCGGCGTGGCGCCCTGCACCGGAGGAGACGACGGCGCCGGCGTATGCGGGTACCCGGGGCAGCGGACCGGTGTCCGCGCCGCGCTCGGCGACCACGTCCGCGACGGTCCGTGCACGGGCCGGGCGCGGCGGGTCGGCCGGGCCACCGGCCGCCTCACCGGTCCAGTCCGCAGAGGACGGCTGCGGGTCCGCGGCCGCGCGCGGGGGCTCGAGCGGCAGCGGCCCGGGCGCGGGGGTGCGGCGCACACGCCACACACCCCACAGGACCAGGACCACGAGCACGCCCGCGCCCAGCACCGCCACGAGGGGCAGGACCGGGACCGTGAACGAGCCGAGCTGCATGGGCCCGGACCTTATTGGGGTCCCGGGCCCCGCGCGGGGAACCTCAGCTGCTGCGCGTCCCCGTCGACGGCTGCGCCGCGCCCGTCCGGCCCTTGTCGCCGGTGGCCGCACCGGAACCGTTGCGGGTCGTGCCGTTGCCCTTCTCGCCACCCTGCGACGACGGCTCGGACGCCGACGACGCACCGTTACGACCGTTCTGACCGTGGCCGGCCTGGCCGGAGCCGTTGCGAGACCCCTCCGGACCGGGTCGCGCCGGGCCGCGCCCGGCGGCCGGGTTCGCGGTCGTCGGCGGCTCCGCGTCGGCCTTCGTGCCCTCGGCCGCGGTGCCCTTCTCCCCCGCCGGCGGCTTCTGCGAACCATCCGTTGGGGTGTCACCGGAACGGCGGACGGCGCCGACCGCGACCGTGCGCTCGGCGTCGCCGCCGGGCGTCGGACGCGGGTCCTGGCGCGGCACGGCCGACGTCTTCGGCTCCGCCTCGACCGGGCGGGACTCCGACGCGGGCCGGAACAGCTCGGCGGGCTCGGGCTCGTCCCCGGGCCGGACGGCGGTGGTGCGCTCGGCACCGCCCTGCTGCCCGGTGGGGGCCGGCGACGGGCGCGGGCCCGGTGCGGGCCGCGGACCCGGCCGCGGGCCGGCGGGCTTGTCCCCGTCGGCACCGCCGGGGCGCGGGCCCTGGGCGTCCGTCCGGGCGGGCTGCGGTGCCCCGGCCGGGCGGTCGGCACCCGACCCGCCGGTACCGGGCTTGGCCGGACCGGAGTCGGGCCGGGACTGGGACCCGGAGTCCTGGCGCGCCGGGGCGGGCCCCGGCTGCGGACGTGGACCGGGCCGCGGCGCGGGTGCCGCATCGCCCGACGGCGACGCCTGGGCGGCGGCCGGTCGGGCACCGTTCACCCCGGCACCGTTGACACCGGCCGCGGGGGCCTGCGGGCGGCCGTTCGGGGCGCCCTGCGGACGCGCGGGCCCCTGATCCTGCTGACCGGGACGCTGCTCGGACCCCGGGCGCTCCTCGGCACCGGACCGGGCACCGGGGCGCTGCGGCTCCGGTGCGCCCGGGCGCGGCCCGGGACGACCGGACCGCTGGTCCGCGGAGTCGGGACGGCCCTGGTCGGAGCGACCCTGGTCGGGACGCCCGGGCCGGGCGTCGGCCTGCCCCGGGCGTGCGGAGGCGTCCGCCCCCGTACCGGCGGCAGCGGCGGCCGGCGTGGCGCCGGCACCGGACTGCGGGGCGGGCTTGGCGCCCGCACCGGACTGCGCGGCGGGCTTCAGCCCGGGGCCCGGCTGACCGGCGGGCTGGGCGGCACCGGGCTGGCCGGCGCCGGGCCGCTCGCCCGCGGCGGGCTTCGCGGAGCGGTCGTCGGACGACCCGGCCTCGCCGGACGGCCCGCCGGGCTTCTGCCCCGGACCGGGGACCGGCCGGATCTCGTGGCGGGCCTTGTCCCCGGTGGCCGGGGCCTTCCCGACCTCGGCGCGCAGATCGTCGCGACGCCGGGTCAGCTCCCCGACCTCGGTGCGGAGCTTGTCGCCCTGCTCACGGGCCCGGTCGGCGTCCGCGCGGGCGCGGTCGACCTGCTTGCGGGCCTCGGTGACGACACGCTCGGCGTCGGCACGGGCCTTGCTGCGGATCTCCTCCGCCTCCTCCTCCGCCTTCTGCAGGATCGCCTGCATGCGGTCGGAGAAGTTGTCGACGGCACCGTGCCGGTCGGAGTCCGAGGGCCCCGGGCCGGGACGCGGCCCCGGACGCGGTGCCGGACGCGGCGGCCCGCCGGCCGGACCGGCGGCGAACCCGCCGGGCGGCGGCACCGGCATCGGCGGCGGCATGGGCCGGCTCCGCAGTGCGTCGATGTCCGCGCGCATCCGGCCCATGAGCCGCTGCATCTGGACGATGTGCTCGTCCACCTGCCGACGGTCGTAGCCGCGGAGAACGACGTCGAACCGCGGGGAACCGCCCGGGCGGTCCGCCCCGTCTGCCGTCATCGCCTCTCCTCAGGTCGTCGACATGGGTGCCCTCGGAGGGCACGTACGAGGTCGGCGGACCGACGGTTCGGCGCGACCTCGCCGGTCAGGGTAGTCACGACGACGGGGTCGCGGCGAACCACGCAGCGTGCAACGGTCGTCCGTCGGCGTGGCGGGCCCCGCGACGGACGGTTCCGTGACACGATGTGCGGTCACCGTCCTCGTGGCCCGAGCCTACCGGGCCGTACCGAATACCATCGGCGGTGTGGACAGCACACTGAAGGGCACGTTGCACCGGCGTGGGCTCCGGATGACCCCTCAACGCCAGCTCGTGCTGGACGCGGTCCGGGAGCTGGGGCACGCGACACCCGAGCAGGTGTGCAGCCGGGTCCAGGCGACGGCGCCGGCGGTGAACATCACGACGGTGTACCGGACGCTGGACCTGCTCGAGGAGCTCGGCGTCGTCCGGCACGCCCATCTCGGGCACGGTGCGCCGACCTACTCCGAGCACCAGCACCGCCACGTCCATCTCGTCTGCCACCACTGCGGCCGGGTGGACGAGGCGCCGACCGAGCTGCTCTCCGATGTGGCGAGTCGCACGCTCGCCGACCTGGGCTTCCACCTGGACGCGACGCACGTGGCCCTGTCCGGCACGTGCGTCGACTGTGCGCACGACGACGACGAGGACTCCGCCGACGGAGCCCCCGAGCAGGACGACACGGCGCCCCAGGAGGGCGCGGAGGGAGACCGGTGACCGTTCCCGGATCCGAGCAGGACCCCGACACCACCGACAACGCCGAGGACACGCCCCCCGACCCGGACGACGTCGTCGCCGCGCACCACGGCGACCCGCCGGCCGAGCAGCGGGCGATGGCCCGCTCCGCCGCCGTCGTCGACCGCGGGCACCGCGAGGTGCTGGCGGTGACCGGCGAGGAGCGGCTGTCCTGGCTGCACCTGCTGCTCACCCAGCACGTCAGCGAGCTGCCGCCCGGCACCGGCACCGAGGCCCTGGTGCTCGACGCGCAGGGCAGGGTGCTGCACCACATGGCCGTCGCGTCGTCGGCGGACACGGTCTGGCTCGACACCGAGCCCGGCGAGGGCGCGGCACTGCTCGACTACCTGGCGAAGATGGTCTTCTGGTCGAAGGTGGAGCCGCGTGACGTCACCGCCGAGCTGGCGGTGCTGTCGGTCGTCGGCCCGGAGACCCCGGCCGTGCTCGCCGCGGCGGGGCTGCCGGTGCCCGATGCGCCGAACGGCGTCACGGCCCTGCCGGACGGCGGCTTCGTGCGACGGATGCCGTGGCCGGGCCGGGACGCGGCGGACGTCGTCGTCCCCCGCGGGACGAAGGAGGCCCGCTGGGCGGACCTCACCGCGGCCGGGGCGCGGGCCGCCGGGACGATCGCGTTCGAGGCGCTGCGGGTGGAGTCGCGCGCACCGCGCCTGCACCGCGACACCGACGACCGCACCATCCCGCACGAGGTCGGCTGGATCGGCTCCGCCGTGCACCTCACCAAGGGCTGCTACCGGGGCCAGGAGACCGTCGCCCGGGTCGCGAACCTGGGGCGCCCGCCGCGGCGCACGGTGCTGCTGATGCTCGACGCCGGCGACGAGGACCTGCCGCGCACCGGCGACCCGGTGGTGCGCGACGGCCGCACGGTCGGCCGCGTGGGCACGGTCGTCCAGCACCACGAGCTGGGCCCGGTGGCGCTCGCGCTGCTCAAGCGGTCGGTCCCGGTGGACGCCGAGCTGACCGCGGGTGTCGACGACCGGGTCTCCCCCGCGACGATCGACCCGGACTCCTACGAGCCGGACCCGGACACCCCGCCGCCGGGCCGCGCGGCCCGGGAACGGACGGGTGGCGCCGCGCGTCGCGGATGACGCGCGGCCCGGCCGGACCGCCGTGGGGCGACCACCGGGTGAACATGCGGGGCCCCGCGCCGGTCCGGGGCCGGGTCCGCCTGTGACGACGGCGGTGCCGCGTCGCATGTTCCGGGGTGAGCAGGGTACGGTTGTTTTCACGACATTGATGAGACGAGAGGGGCCGCCGGGTCGTGCGCAATGACCGGCCGCCCCTTCCCTGTTGTAAGGGGGACCTGCCATGGGGCGTGGACGAGCCAAGGCCAAGCAGACGAAGGTGGCCCGTGAGCTCAAGTACAGCTCCCCTTCTATGGATCTCGACGCCTTGCAGCGGGAGATCGGTAGCGCGACGGCGGTGACTACCGACAGCCGCGAGGACGACTACGGCGAGTACGACGACCTCGCCGCCAAGTACAACGACGAGGACGACGACCCTCGCCGTTGACGGCCACCCCGGCGCCCGGCCCCCCGTCGTGACACGGCGGCCCGGGCGCCGCGGCACGTGCCGACCCGGGCGGTTTCCCCCGGCCGGTCGGATAGGGCAAGATCATCACCAGTCTCCTGTGAGAGGCTTGGTCACCGATCCCGTCACGCCCGAGGTGTTCAGCAGATGCGCGGCAACCTGTTCGCGGTCGCCGTCAACCTCGTCGTGCTGACCGTGCGGTCGGACCGTCTGCACGTGCTGCTCATCGAGCGGGGCGAGCCCCCGTTCCTCGGGCACTGGGCCCTGCCCGGTGGTTTCGTCCGCCCGGAGGAGGACCTCGTGCACACCGCCAGCCGGCGGTTGGGCGAGGAGACCGGGGCCGACACCGGCAGCGCCGTGTGCGGGCACCTCGAGCAGCTGGCGAGCTACGCCGCACCCGACCGCGATCCCCGTGGCCGGGTCCTGTCCGTGGGCTACCTCGCGCTGCTGCCGGACATGCCGGAGCCGACGCCGGGTGGCGGGGCCGCCGCGTCCGCGTGGTGCGCCGTCGACGACGTGCCGCCGCTGGCGTTCGACCACCGGCGCATCCTCGCCGACGGCGTGGAGCGGGCGAAGTCGAAGCTCGAGTACACGACGCTCGCCGTGTCGTTCTGCCCGGACGAGTTCACGGTGACCGACCTGCGCCGGGTCTACGAGGCCGTCTGGGAGACCTCTCTGGACCCGCGCAACTTCCAGCGCAAGGTGACCTCCACTGACGGCTTCCTCGTGCCGACGACGACGCTGGTCACCGGCGGCCGCGGGCGGCCACCCCGGTTGTTCCGCCGCGGCCCGGCGACGGCGCTGCACCCGCCGATGCTGCGTGAGTCGCACCGCGCCGGGAACCGGCAGCCGGCGCCGCACGACACGGAGCTGCACCACTCCGTCGAGTGAGGGCGGACGGCGCGGGACCGCCTCAGAAACGGGGGTGCTCCCCGCGCAGCTGCACCCGGGCGCCGAGCTCGCCGGAACCGGCACCGTCGACGTCGCCGATCCGGCCGACCTCACCCAGGATCCAGGCGGGGACGTGCCGGGCGGTGAGGACGGCGAGGGCGCGGTCGACGTCCTCGGGCGGCAGCACCGCGACCATCCCGACGCCCATGTTGAACGTCTTCTCCATCTCCGCGCGCTCGACCCGGCCGCGGGACTGGATCAGCTTGAAAATCGGGGCCGGGGTCCACGAGCCGCGCTCCACGGTGGCCGCGAGGCCCTCCGGCAGCACCCGCTCCAGGTTGCGGGCCAGCCCGCCGCCGGTGATGTGGGAGAACGTCCGCACGCCGGTCTCGGCGGTGATCGCCAGGCAGTCCTTGGCGTAGATCCGGGTCGGGACGAGCAGTTCCTCGCCGAGGGAGTGGTCGAACTCCTCCAGCTCACCGGCCAGCGGCAGCCGGGCGATGTCGAGCAGCACGTGGCGGGCCAGGGAGTAGCCGTTGGAGTGCAGCCCGGAGGAGCCGAACGCGACCAGCACGTCGCCGGGGCGGACGCGCTCGGGCCGCAGCATCTTCTCGGCGTCGACGACACCGACACCGGTGGCGGAGAGGTCGTAGGCGCCCTCCTCCATCAGCCCGGGGTGCTCGGCGGTCTCGCCACCGAGCAGCGCGCAGCCCGCGGTCTGGCAGCCCTCGGCGATGCCGCGCACGATCGTCGCCACCCGGTCGGGGACGATCTTGCCGATGGCGATGTAGTCCTGCAGGAACAGCGGCTCGGCCCCGCAGACGACCAGGTCGTCCACGACCATCGCGACGAGGTCCTGGCCGATGGTGTCGTGCTTGTCCATCGCCTGCGCGATCGCGACCTTGGTGCCGACGCCGTCGGTCGAGGCGGCCAGCACCGGCTCGGAGTACTTGCCGAACTTCGCCGCGAACAGACCGGCGAAACCGCCGATGCCGCCGCGCACCTCGGGCCGGGTGGCCTTCTCGGCGAACGGACGGAAACGCTCGACCGCCTGCTCCCCCGCGTCGATGTCCACCCCCGCGGAGGCGTAGCTGGCGGGGCCGGGCTCGGTCGAGGGCATGCGAGGTCTCTCCAGGTCGGGACGGGGTCGTGATCGGGTGCCGCTACGGGCGGGTCAGCGCTTCTCCGGCACCGTATCCGACGGACAGCGGGCCGGGATCGCCAGAGGCGGCGCCGGACGCCGTCGGCTCCGGGACGTCCTCCAGCAGGTGCTTGCCGAGCTGGGCCTCCTCCGGCAGCGGGATCGGGTACTCCCCGTCGAAGCAGGCGCAGCACAGCCGCGAGCGCGGCTGCTCGGAGGCGGCGACCATCTGCTCGACCGAGACGTAGCCGAGGCTGTCCGAGCCGATCGAGCGTCGGACGCCCTCGGTGTCGGCGCCGTTGGCGATCAGCTCGGCCCGGCTGGCGAAGTCGATGCCGTAGAAGCAGGGCCAGCGCACGGGCGGCGAGGCGATCCGCACGTGCACCTCGAGGGCGCCGGCCTCGCGCAGCATCCGCACCAGCGCGCGCTGGGTGTTGCCGCGGACGATCGAGTCGTCGACGACGACCAGCCGCTTGCCCCGGATGACGTTGCGCAGCGGGTTCAGCTTCAGCCGGATGCCGAGCTGGCGGATGGTCTGGC
The DNA here is from genome assembly GCF_056341085.1 of Pseudonocardia sp. 2-7. Lineage (NCBI taxonomy): Bacteria > Bacillati > Actinomycetota > Actinomycetes > Pseudonocardiales > Pseudonocardiaceae > Pseudonocardia > Pseudonocardia sp. 2-7. The sequence goes on along the minus strand of NZ_CP094507.1, from coordinate 394,599 downwards.
TGGGCTGGATGAAGGTGCGCCCGACGTAGGCGTTCTTCACCAGGCCCTGGCCGTAGGGGATGCCGGAGCCCTGGGCGTAGCCGATGGCGGCCGGGGTGCCGGACTCCGGGACCGGGATGACCAGGTCGGCCTCGACCGGGTGCTCCTCGGCGAGCCGGCGGCCGATCTCCACCCGGGTGTCGTAGACCGAGCGGCCGGCGATGGTGGTGTCCGGGCGCGCCAGGTAGACGTACTCGAACACGCAGCCCTTCGGCTCCGGGGCGGCGAAGCGCTGGCTGCGGATGCCGTCGGCGTCGATCGCGATGAGCTCGCCCGGCTCGACCTCGCGGACGAACGAGGCGCCGACGATGTCCAGCGCCGCGGTCTCCGACGCGACGACCCAGCCGCGCTCCAGGCGGCCCAGGACCAGCGGGCGGACGCCGTGGGAGTCGCGGGCGGCGTAGAGGGTGCGCTCGTCGGCGAAGGTCAGCGAGAACGCGCCGCGCAGCCGCGGCAGCAGCCGCATCGCGGCCTCGTAGACGCCGAGGTCCGCGGCGCCCGCGGCCAGCAGCTCGGTGAGCAGGTCGGAGTCGGTGGTCGCGCGCAGCCCGGACCGCTTGCGGTTCTCCAGCTTCGCGACGTCCTCGCGCAGCTCGGCGGTGTTCACCAGGTTGCCGTTGTGACCCAGCGCCAGACCGGAGCCCGCGGCCGTGGTGCGGAACGTCGGCTGGGCGTTCTCCCAGGTCGTCGCGCCGGTCGTCGAGTAGCGGCAGTGGCCGACGGCGAGGTGCCCGCGCAGCGAGGACAGCGTCTGCTCGTCGAACACCTGGCTGACCAGGCCGAGGTCCTTGAACACCACGGTGCGGCGGCCGTCGGACACGGCGATGCCTGCGGCCTCCTGGCCGCGGTGCTGCAGCGCGTAGAGGCCGTAGTAGGTCATCTTCGCGACGTCCTCGCCGGGGGCCCAGACGCCGAACACACCGCACTCCTCGCGGGGTCCTTGCTCGTCGGGCTCGGCGGCGGGGGGTGCGACGGGGGTGAGGGAGAGGGTTCGTTCAGGGCTGACGTGCTCGTTCCGGACGGAACTCAACGCGGCGCTCCTCGGCTGGCGGCGTACCGGGACCAGGGGACGACTGTACGCCCCGAGATCACGTATCCCCAGGTACGGGGACAGGGGTCACGTCGGGGTCGCACACCGCACCCGTCCGGTCACGGCGTGCGGAGCGGCAGGAACGCGGCGATCTCGCCGGCCCGCGACCCGGACGCCGACACCCGCCCGGCGGCGAGCGCGTCGTCCCAGGTCAGGCGGCCGACGGCGAGCGCGATCCAGGTCCGCGGGTCGACCTCGACGACGTTCGGCGGGGTGCCGCGGGTGTGCCGCGGCCCCTCGACGCACTGCACCGCACCGAACGGCGGGACCCGCACCTCGACGCTGCGGCCCGGCGCGCGCCGGGCCAGCTCGTCGAGCGACGCCTTCACCGCCGACTTCCGTGTCGCCCGGTCCGGCTCGACCCCGTCGTCGACCCAGTCCAGGAGGACGTCGGACATCAGACCGAGACGGCGCCGAACCGCGCCGGGAGCGTGCCCTCCCAGGCGGCGCGCAGCTCGTCGAGCGCCAGCGTGCCGAGGGCGTCGCCCAGGTCGAGGACGTCGCCGCCGGTCTCGCCGAGCCGCAGCGCCGGGACACCGGCCTCGGCGGCGCGGGCCAGGAACGCCTCGGCGCCGTCGGCGGGCACGGTGACCAGCACCCGTCCGGCGGACTCGGCGAACAGCGCGGTGAACGAGTCCTCGTGCACCCCGGCCAGGTCGACGCGGGCGCCCCGGCCCCCGGCGAGCGCGGCCTCGACCAGTCCCTGGGCGAGGCCACCGTCGGACAGGTCGTGGCTGCCGGTCAGCGCCCGGTCCGCGGCCGCGGCGGCGAGGAGCTGCGCGAGGCGCCGCTCGTGCTCCAGGTCGACGGCGGGCGGCCGTCCGCCGAGGTGCCCGTGCACCTCGTGCGCCCACTCCGACCCGCCGAACTCGGCGGCGGTGGTGCCGAGCAGGACGACCGTGTCGCCGTCGGCGCCGGCGAACCCGGACCGGACCGCCGTGGTGACGTCGTCGATCACGCCGAGCACGCCGACCACCGGGGTCGGCAGGATCGCCGTCGTCCCGGTCTGGTTGTAGAAGCTGACGTTGCCACCGGTGACCGGGGTGCCCAGCACCGCGCAGCCGTCGGCGAGACCGCGCACGGCCTGCTCGAACTGCCACATGACGTGCGGGTCCTCCGGAGAGCCGAAGTTCAGGCAGTCGGTGACGGCGAGCGGCACGGCGCCGGAGGTCGCGACGTTGCGGTAGGCCTCGGCCAGCGCGAGCTGCGCGCCGAGGTACGGGTCGAGCGCCACGAAGCGGGCGTTGCAGTCGGTGGCGACGGCGATGCCGCGGCCGGTGGACTCGTCGACCTGCACGACCCCGGAGTCGGCGCCGTGCGCGGCGACGGTGTTGCCGCGCACGTAGCGGTCGTACTGGTCGGTGACCCACGAGCGGGACGCGAGGTTCGGGGCGGCGGCCATCCGCAGGATCTCCGCGCGCAGCTCGGACGGGGTCTCCGGGCGGGGCAGCGCCTCCGGCGAGTCCGCGTTCAGCGCGTCCTGCTTCGCGTCGTCGCGGGTGACCGGGCGGGTGTAGACCGGGCCCTCGTGGGCGACCGTGCGCGGCGGCACGTCGACGACGGTCTCGCCCTGGGAGGTGATCACCAGGCGGTCGCCGTCGGTGACCTCGCCGATCACGGTGGCGATGGTGTCCCACTTGCGGCAGACGGCGAGGAAGGCCTCGACGTTCTCCGGGGTGACGACCGCGCACATCCGCTCCTGGGACTCCGAGGAGAGGATCTCGGCGGCGGTCATGCCGGTGGCGCGCAGCGGGACGGCGTCGAGGTCGACGTGCATGCCGCCGTCACCGGCGGAGGCGAGCTCGGAGGTCGCGCAGGACAGCCCGGCGCCGCCGAGGTCCTGGATGCCGACGACGAGCCCGGCCGCGAACAGCTCCAGGCAGCACTCGATGAGGACCTTCTCGGTGAACGGGTCGCCGACCTGGACGCTCGGGAGCTTCTTCCGCCCGGTGCCGCCGCCGGTGGAGTCGAAGGTCTCCGACGCCAGCACGGACACGCCGCCGATGCCGTCGAGCCCGGTCGTCGCACCGAACAGGATGATCTTGTTGCCGGTGCCGGAGGCGAACGCGAGGTGCAGGTCCTCGGTCTTCAGCGCTCCCACACACAGGGCGTTGACCAGCGGGTTCCCCGCGTAGGACGGGTCGAAGACGACCTCGCCGGCGACGTTCGGCAGGCCGAGGCAGTTCCCGTAGCCGCCGACGCCGGCGACGATGCCGGGCAGCACCCGGCCGGTGTCGTCGGCGTCGAGCGGGCCGAAACGCAGCGGGTCGCCGACCGCGATCGGGCGCGCGCCCATCGCCATGATGTCGCGGACGATGCCGCCGACACCGGTCGCCGCGCCCTGGTAGGGCTCGACGTAGGACGGGTGGTTGTGCGACTCGACCTTGAAGGTGACCGCCCAGCCGTCGCCGACGGACACGACGCCCGCGTTCTCGCCGATCCCGGCGAGCATCGTCGAGCGCATCTGCTCGGTGGTGGTCTCACCGAAGTAGCGCAGGTGGACCTTGGAGGACTTGTAGGAGCAGTGCTCGCTCCACATCACCGAGTACATCGCCAGCTCGGCGTCGGTGGGCCGGCGGCCGAGGATCTCCCGGATACGGGCGTACTCGTCGTCCTTGAGCCCCAGCTCCCGGAAGGGCTGCGGCTGCTCCGGAGTGGCCTCGGCGTGCTTGACGGAATCGACCGGCACCTGGGACTGCGTCACGGGACCAGGGTAGACGGGGCTCCCCCGCCCGCGTCCCCGCACGGTGCCGGGGCCCACAGGCGGGGTTCCCCACAGCAGGTCACGGACCGAGGACGACGACGGCCCGGCCCGCGGTCCACGGGGACCGCCGGCCGGGCCGGACGTCGTGCGCGGGTCAGGCGGTGACCCGGGCGAGCACCGAGGTGAATAGGCCGAGCCCGTCGGCCGACGGGCCGGTCAGCGCACTGGTCGCGTGCTCGGGGTGCGGCATGAGACCGACGACGTTCCCGGCCGCGTTGGTGACGCCGGCGATGCCGCGGGTCGAGCCGTTCGGGGCCGGGTCGCGGTAGCGGAACACCACGCGTCCCTCGCCCTCGAGCTCGTCGAGGGTCGCGGCGTCGGCGACGTAGCGGCCCTCCTGCGACTTGAGCGGGATCAGCAGCTCGTCGCCCGCGGCGTAGTCACGGGTCCAGGCCGTGCCGGCCTTCTCCACCGTGAGCACCAGGTCACGGCACAGGAAGTGCATCCCGGCGTTCGCGACCAGGGCGCCCGGGAGCAGGTGCGCCTCGCAGAGGATCTGGAAGCCGTTGCAGATGCCGAGCACCGGCAGGCCGCGCCCGGCGCCCGCCACGACCTCGGTCATGATCGGCGCCAGGCTCGCGATCGCGCCGGCGCGCAGGTAGTCGCCGTAGGAGAACCCGCCCGGCACGACGACGGCGTCCACGCCCTGCAGGTCGTGGTCGCCGTGCCACAGCGGGACGGCCTCGGCGCCGGCGCGGCGCACCGCGCGGGCGGCGTCGACGTCGTCCAGGGTCCCCGGGAAGGTGATCACACCGACGCGGGTGCTCACAGCCGGGTCACCGTCCAGTCCTCGATCACCGGGTTCGCCAGCAGGGAGCCGGCGAGCCGGTGCAGGGTCTCGTCGTCGATGCCGTCCTCGACCTCGAGCTCGAAGTGCTTGCCCTGCCGCACCCCGCTCACGCCGGACACACCGATCCGACCCAGCGCCCGGGTCACGGCCTGACCCTGCACGTCGAGGATCTCGGGCTTGGGCATCACGTCCACCACCACTCTGGCCACGGGGTCAGCCTACGGTGAACAGGGGCGACGGCTCGACGTGCGTGCCCTCACCATCGGCCCATGCGGATCCTCGTCCTGGGTGGCACGGTCTTCCTCTCCCGCGCGGTCGCCGCGGCCGCGCTCGCTGCGGGCCATCCGGTGACCTGCCTGTCCCGTGGTGTCTCCGGGCCGCCGCCGGACGGCGCGGAGGCGGTGACGGCGGACCGGTCCCGGCCCGGGGCGCTGGCCGCGGCGCTGCACGGGCGCACGTTCGACGCCGTCGTGGACGTCGCGACGATGTCCGCGCCGTGGGTCCGCGACGCCCTCGACGCGCTGCACGGCCGGTTCGGGCACTGGACCTTCGTCTCCTCGATCAACGCCTACGCCGACCCGTCGCTGCGCGGCGGGACCGTGACGCAGCCGACCCTGGCACCGCTGCACGACCAGCCCGACCAGGACCTCACGAACCGGGACCCGGGCGTCTACGGCGCCGCGAAGGTCGCGAGCGAACAGGCCGTGCGGGAGCGGGCGGGCGACCGGGCGCACGTGGTGCGCGGCGGGCTGATGTGCGGGCACGGCGACCTGTCCGACCGCTACGGCTACTGGGCGGACCGGTTCGCCCGCGGCGGCCGGGTGGTCGTCCCGGACGTGCCCGCCCAGCCGATGCAGCTCGTCGACGTGGACGACCTCGCCGCCTGGATCGTGGCCGGCGCCGCCGACGGCACCACCGGCACCCACGACGGCGCAGGACAGCGGTCCACCCTGGACCGGGTGCTCACCGGGACCGCCGACGCCGTGGGCGCCGACGACCTGGAGCTCGTCCGGGTCCCGGAGCGGACGCTGGCCGAGCAGGACGTGGCGTTCTGGGCCGGTCCGCGGTCGCTGCCGCTGTGGCTGCCGGAGTCCCTCTGGGGCATGGTCGACCGGGACGTCACCACGACGTCCACCGCCGGTCCGGCGGCTCGCCCACTCGCCGACACCGCCCGCGCCGCGCTGGCGTGGGAGCGCGGGCTCGGCGCCGGCCGGGGGCGCCGGGCCGGGCTCACCGACGCCGAGGAGCAGGCCGTGCTGCGGGCGCTCGGCTGAGCCGGGACGCCCGCCACCCCCGACCGGGCATGCTGGTCCCATGCACCTGACGCACTACGGCCACGCCTGCGTCCTGGTCGACACCGGGTCGGCCCGGCTCCTGTTCGACCCGGGCGCGTTCTCGACCGGCTTCGAGACCCTGGACGGCCTGGACGCGATCCTGGTCACCCATCAGCACTTCGACCACGTCGACGCCGACGCGCTGCGTACCCTGCTGCGCGCCAACCCCGACGCCGCCCTGGTCACCGACGGCCAGACCGCCGGGCAGCTCGACGGCATCGACGCCCGCACCGCCGCGCCCGGCGACGTGCTGGCCCTCGGCGGCGCCGAGGTGTCCGTCGTCGGGTCCGGGGACCACGCGCAGATCCACCCGGACATCCCGCTGGTCGCGAACAACGGCTACCTCGTCGACGGCGCGCTGCTCCACCCCGGCGACGCGTACGTCCCGCCGGGCGTCGACGAGCTGGCGACGCTGCTGCTCCCCACCGGCGCACCCTGGCTGAAGGTGTCCGAGGCCGTCGACTACCTGCGGTCGGTCGCCCCGCGGACGGTGGTGCCGATCCACGAGGGCACCCTCGCCGACCCCACGCTCCACTACCGGTTCTTCGACAACCTGGGGCCCGACGCCACGACGCTCCTGGTCCCCGACCGGGAGACGGCGGTCGACGTCTGATGGCCCTGCAGTGGGAGCAGGTCGTCGTCGACGCCCGGGACCCGGTCCGGCTCGGCCGCTGGTGGGCCGAGGCCCTGGACTGGACGGTCGTGAACGCCTCGGCGTCGGAGTTCGAGATCCAGCCCGCCGAGGGCGTCGTCCCGGGGCTGATCTTCGTGCCGGTCGCGGAGGGGAAGCGGACCAAGAACCGCCTGCACATCGACCTGCGGCCGGACGGCGTCCGCGACTCCGAGGTCGCCCGGCTGCTGATGCTGGGTGCCACCCGGGTCAACGTGGGCCAGCACCGGGCCCCGGCCGACGAGGTGTCCTGGACGGTGCTCGCCGACCCCGAGGGCAACGAGTTCTGCGTGCTCGGCGAACGGCGGGCCTGACACCTGTCCACAGGTGGCACCGGTTGTCCACAGGAGAGCACACACTGTGGACAACCGGGCCGATCGCCGGGGAGCTCCTAGGCGGCCGGGGCCGCGGCGGGGAACAGCGTGCGGTGCACGGCGCCGACGGCGCCCGCCCCGCGCGCCGCGTCGACGGCGGCCAGCGCGGCCTCGACGCGGTGCTCGCGACGCAGGTCCTTGGCCCGCAGCGCGAGCCGGACGAGCCCGCCGCGCTCGGCGGTGCGCACGGCCTGCTGCTCCAGTGCCCGTCCGCGGCGGCGCTCCCCGGCGCGGCGCCCGCCCCGCCAGGGCTCGGACGCCCGGAAGGTCAGCACGCGCGAGCGCAGCACCGGACCGCCGGTCGCGCGGACGGTCGTCTCGTCGGCGCAGAGGCCGAAGCCGAGGTCGGCGAGCGCGTCGAGGGTGCCCTCGGAGGCGATCCAGCCGGGCGGGGCGAAGCCGTCGGTGGACAGCCCGGTCGCGAGCAGGATCCGCCGGGCGCCGGTCAGCCGCAGGCCCGCCTCGTGCCGGGGCAGCGCCCCGAACTCGGTGCGGCGCCCGATCCGCGGCACGGAGCCGTTCTGCCAGGCGCCCACCGGGTCGCTCGTGTGGTCGAAACCGTGCAGGAGCAGGTCGTCCCCGGCGCGGACGCGGCCGGCGATCCAGCGGACCAGGTCGTCGCCGCGGCGCAGCGGCCCGTCGGGCCCCTTGGGCTGCACGAGGTGGGTCAGCGGCACAGCGCGCCGGTCCAGCTCCGCGGCGAACGCGGCGGCGCGGGCGCGGTCGGCGTCGTCGGAGTCGGTCAGGCCGGACAGCGAGACCAGCAGCGTGCTCATGGCCCCCATCCGACCCGACCGAGGTGAACCCCGCGTGGAGCCGCCGGATCGCGCGGACGACGATCGGCGGGCGTTCTCGGCAGCCGACCTCAGCGGGCCGTGAACCCGCCGTCGACCCGCAGCTCGGCGCCGTTGACCATCGCGGCCTCGGCCGAGGCCAGGTAGACCACGGCCGCGGCGATCTCCGACGGCTCCGCGAACCGCCGCGCCGGGATCTCGGCGCGGTGGGCGTCCCCGGCCGGGTTGTCCCACGCCGCCCGACCCAGGTCGGTGAGCACGACCGTCGGCGACACCGCGTTCACCGTCACCCCGTCCGGCCCCCACTCGACGGCGAGGGTGCGGGTCAGCCCGGTGATCCCCGCCTTGGACGCGCAGTAGGCCGCGTGCTGCTCCAGCCCGCTGCTCGCCGCCTGCGAGGCGAGGTTCACGATCCGCCCGTACCCGCGCTCCACCATGACCCGGCCCGCGGCCCGCGCCATCAGCCAGGACCCGGTGAGGTTGACGTCCAGGGTGCGGCGCCAGTCGTCGACCCCCAGCTCCAGCGCCGGGGCGAGCAGCGCGATCCCGGCCGAGTTGACCAGCACGTCGACCCGGCCGTGCCGGGCGACGACCTCGTCGACGCAGGCCTGGGCCGCGTCGGGGTCCGCGACGTCGACGACGTGCGCGGACGCGCAGACCTCCGGGACGCCGTCGGTGCGCAGGTCCGCGCCGGCGACCACGGCGCCCTGCCCGGCGAGTGCCCGGGCCGCCTCGGCGCCGATGCCCGACGCCGCGCCGGTGACCAGTGCGACCGAACCGGTGAGATCGAACATCAGCAGTCCGTCCCGACCGTGCCCGCCTCGGCGAGCCGGTCGTCGTCGCGGCGGTCGTAGGAGTCCAGCGCGGCGACCTTCTCCGCCGAGGCGCTGCCCGGGTCGAAGCGGTGGTCGAGCCAGCCGTCGACGAGCGTGCGGGCCAGCTCCAGCCCGACCACGCGCTGGCCCATGCAGAGGACCTGCGCGTTGTTGGACTTCACCGAGCGCTCGACGGAGAACGGGTCGTGCGCGGTGACCGCGCGGACACCCGGCACCTTGTTCGCCGAGATCGCGACGCCCAGCCCGGTCCCGCAGATGAGCAGGCCGCGGTCGGCCTGCCCGTCGGCGACCCTGCGTGCCGCGGCGACGCCGATGTGCGGGTAGGCGGTGTGCCCGTCCGCGCCGACGCCGACGTCGACGACCTCGGCGACGCGGTCGTCGGCCTCCAGGTCGGCCTTCAGCGCCTCCTTGTACTCGTACCCGGCGTCGTCCGCGCCGACGACGATGCGGAGCTTCTCGCTCACGTCTGCTCCTCCTGCGGTGTCAGGACGTCGGCGACGGCCGTGACGATCAGGCCGAGGCTGACCGCCCCGGCGTCGGGTGTGCCCACGCTCTTCTCGGCCAGCGGGCGGGCCCGGCCGATCCGGGGCCGCAGGTCGGCGGTGTCCCGCGCCCGGGCCGTGGCGACCTCGGCGGCCGCGGCCCACGCCCCGGCGAGCGGATCGCCGTCGCCGACCCGGCGCTCCAGCTCGTCGACGAAGGGCAGCAGCGCGTCGAGCAGGGTCTTGTCCCCCGCCCGTGCGCCGCCGAGCTGCTCGATGGTCGTCGCGAACCCGCGGACGCCGGCGGCGACGGTCGCGGCCGGGTAGCCGTCGGCGGTGTCATCGAGGTGCCGCCCGAACGCCTCGAGCGCGGCGCCCCACAGCACCCCGGAGGTGCCGCCGGCGCGCTCGGCCCAGGCCTGCCCGGCCTGCTGGAGCACCCAGCCGCCGCCGACGTCGTCGCCGAGCTCGCCGGCCCGGGCGGTGGCGGCGGTGATCCCCTTGAGCATGCCGCGGCCGTGGTCGCCGTCGCCCGCGACGGCGTCGATCCGGCCCAGCTCGTGCTCGTGGGAGCGGATCGTCGACTCCGCCGCCGCCAGCGCGGCGCGGACGGTGCCGGCGACGTCCCGGGCCGCGTCGCTCGCCGCGGGCGCGGTGACGACGGCGTCGGCCTCGGCGAGCTCGTCGGCGGTCGGCTCGCGCAGCGCCGCCAGCGGTGCGGCGGTCTTGCGGTAGGCGGGGGTGTAGGCGTCCGCCCGCCACAGCGGTTCCAGCTCGTCGTCGAGCCACATCAGGGTGAGCGAACAGCCACCCATGTCGAGGCTGGTCACGAGCTCGCCGACCTCCGGGTCGACGATCTCGTACCCGGCGTCGCGCAGCCGCGGCGCGACGTGACGCCACAGCAGGAACAGCTCCTCGTACTTCGTGGTGCCCAGCCCGTTGAGGATCGCCCCGACCCGGCCGGGCGCTCCCGTGGGCGCGTGCTTCAGCACGTCGTCGACCAGCAGCTCCGCCAGCTCGCGGGCGGGCAGCATCGGGACGTCGCGGATGCCGGGCTCGCCGTGGATGCCCAGGCCGAGCCCGAGATGTCCCTCGGGCACCGAGAACAGCGGCTCGTCCTCGCCGGGCATCGTGCAGCCGGTGAACGCGACGCCGAGGCTGCGGGTGGCCGCGTTGGCGGCCCGGCCGAGCCGCTCGACCTCGTCGAGGTCCGCACCGCGCGCGGCGGCGGCGCCCATCGCCTTGAACACGGTGAAGTCGCCGGCGATCCCGCGGCGCCGCGACTCCTCGTCGGCGGAGGCGACGTCGTCGGTGACGACCACGATGCGGGTGTCGATGCCCTCCTCGCGCAGCCGGTCGGCCGCGATCCCGAAGTTGATCGTGTCGCCGGCGTAGTTGCCGAAGCTGAAGACCACACCGCGGCCCTGGTCGGCGGCCTTCGCGACCGAGTACGCCTGGGCCGCCGACGGCGAGGTGAAGATGTTGCCGACGACGGCGCCGTGCGCCATCCCCGGCCCGACCGTCCCGCAGAACGCCGGGTAGTGGCCGGACCCGCCCCCGATGACGACGGCGACCTGCGGGCCGCCGTCGCCCCGGTGGGCGACCACGCCGCCGTGCACCCCTCGGACACGGTCGGCGTAGAGGTCGAGGAAGCCGTCGAGCTGGTCGTCGGCGAACGTGGCGGGGTCGTCGTAGATCCTGGTCACGAGGTCTCCTTCACCGGGGTCGCGACGGCGGCGCGCGGCTCGGGGGCGTCCTGCGGGACGTTCAGGAACGAGACCATCACGAAGGCGGCCGCGTAGAGGGCGACGAAGGCCCACACGACACCGACGTTCCCGGCCCCGACCCCGAGCATCAGCGCGACGACACCGGACCCGAGGAACGCGGCCCCGCCCGCGGCGGTCGTGTACATGGCCATCGCGGCGCCCTTGTGGTCGGGTGCGAGCGCGGGCATGATCGCGCCCATCGGGACGAACCCGGCGAGCAGGCAGCCGAACACGCAGCCCGCGGCGACCGAGACCCAGAAGCCCCAGGTCGAGCCGGCCGGGACGAGCTGCGGGACGTACCACCACAGCAGCAGCCCGACGGCGGAGCCGAAGACGCCGAACCACTGCACCGTGCGGCGCCAGCCCCACCGGTCGCCGACGGCCCCGAACACCGCGTTGACCAGGATGTTCGTCGCGTAGACGAACACGGTCATGGTCAGCCAGCGGCTCTGGCCCCAGCCGAGGTCCACCGCGATGACGGTCGGCAGGATGATGAACATGCCGTACTGCGGCGCGGTGTTGATCAGCCGGACCAGGAAGCCCATGAGGATCTTCGGGTTGGCCGCGGTGAGCCGCAGCCCGGCGCTGAGCACCTGGCCCGTGGTCTCCCCCGCCGGCGCGAGCCGACGGGTGGCGTGCGGCTCGTGCACCCCGAAGCGGGCGATCAGGTACCCGGCGACGACGAGCGCGGTCGACCCGACCATCGCGGCGGTCTCGCCGCCGGTGCCCCCGCCGAAGGCCGGGATCATGCCGAGCGCGAACAGCGAGCCCAGGGTGGGCAGGCCGCCGGTGAACATGACGTAGAACCAGCCGACGGCGACGCCGTTGCGCGAGTACGGCGTGACGACGTTGATCCACACCAGGAACGCGAACGCGAAGAGCGGGAAGCCGAAGCCGCGCAGGAAGTAGGTGGCGGCGACCAGCGGGAGGCTGCCGATCTGCAGGCTCAGCAGGAACAGCACCTCGAACACGACCCAGACGGCGACGCCGAGGGTCATGACGCGGCGCGGACCCCACAGGTCGGCCAGCGCGCCGGACAGGTAGCTGGCGACGAGCACGGCCAGGCTGTAGCCGGTGATGATCGTCGCGACGGTCGCCTCGGGCGAGCCGAGCACCGCCTCGATGTGCGGGGAGATGAAGTTGGACTCGGTCCCGTTGCCGGTCATGAAGACCAGCACGCCGAGGAAGCCCCAGCGCAGGGAGTGCGGGATGCCGATGCGGTCGAGGAAGGTCTCGTGCTGCGGAGCGGCGCTGCTCATCGTCGACCCCCTCAGGCGTTCGGGAGGATCGAGACCTTGACCGACGCACCGGAGGTGTCGCCGACGAGGTCGAGGGCCTTCTGGAACTCCGCGAGCGGCACCTGGTGGGTGCAGATGTCGGAGATCGGGAGCTTGCCGTCCTCCAGCATCTTGATCGCGGCGGGCCAGCAGTGCGGGCCGAGGTGGGCGCCGCGGACGTCGAGCTCCTTGTCGTCGGAGATGATCGACCAGTCCACGGTGACCTCGGACCCGAAGACCGAGTACTCGACGTAGGTGCCGAGCTTGCGCAGCAGGTTGAGCCCCTGCGCGACGGCCGGGACGGCGCCGGAGCCCTCCAGGTAGACGTCGGCGCCGTAGCCGTCGGTGAGTTCCTTGACGCGGGCGACCGCGTCCTCGCGGGAGATGTTGATCGTGAGGTCGGCGCCGGTGCGGCGGCCGAGCTCCAGCTTCTCGTCGTCGAGGTCGAGCGCGATCAGCAGCCGCGGGTTCTTCGCGCGGGCGCCGGCGATCAGGCCGAGGCCGATCGGGCCGCACCCGGCGACGACCACGACGTCGTCGAACCCGATGGTGCCCCGCTCGACGGCGTGCAGCGCGCAGGACAGGGGCTCGGCGAACGCGGCGTGCTGCGGTTCCAGGTCCGGCGAGACGCGGTGCACCCGGGCGCGCGTCGGGACCAGCATGTACTGGGCCATCGCGCCGTCGAAGTTCCGGAAGCCGAACATGTCGTGCGGCCCGCACATCCAGTACTGGCCGCGCAGGCAGTAGCGGCACTGCTCGCACGGGACGATCTGCTCGCAGGCGACGCGGTCGCCGACGGACACGCCGTGCAGGGCGAGGCCCTCGTCGTCACCGGAGACGATCCGGCCGACGAACTCGTGACCGGGCGTGACACCGGTCTGGGCCCAGGCGGGCCGGTTGTCGTCGCCCCAGAACTTCGCGGCGCCGTGGTAGCACTTCAGGTCGCTGGCACACACGCCGACGGCCTCGACCTGCATCAGCAGCTCGCCGGGGCCGGGCCGGGGGACGTCCACCTCCTCCAGCCGGTAGTCCTCGGGGCCGTGCACGACGACCGCCTGCATCCGGGTCGGGATGTTCTCTCCCACGGCGAAACCTCCGTTGGTGCCATGCGGGGTGCTGCATGCGACTGGCCTTGAGCATGCGTTCCGGTGTGAACATCCGTCAACACATCGGTTCCGACTTGAACAAACGTGCAGTACGCTTGACTGGTACCGATCCGGACCGGCGGAGGAGGTGGCGATGGCGCCGCACGACGTCTCCCGGCGCGACCTGGGGCTGATGCACCGGGCCGCGCGGCTGTACTACGTCGACGAGCTCAACCAGGCCGCGATCGCCGACCGGCTCACCGTGTCGCGTCCGACCGTCTCCCGGCTGCTCGCCGAGGCCCGCCGGGTCGGGATCGTGCAGATCACCGTGCACGACCCGGACTCGCTGCACACCGGCGGCGACGACGCACCCCGGCTCGCCGCCGCGCTCGGGCTGGACCGCGTGTGGCTGGCCCCGCGCCCCGCCACCGACCTCGGTCAGTCGCTCGCCGAGCCGGTCGGCGAGGCGCTGCGGGAGGCCGGGCTGCGCGCCGGCGACGTCCTGCTCGTCTCCTCCGGGCGCACCGTGTGGGAGCTCAGCCACACCGCGCTGCCCGCGCTGGCCGGCTGCGAGATCGTGCCGACCGTCGGCGGGGTCGCCGAACCCGAGGCGTGGCACCAGACCAACGAGATCGTCCGGTCGGTCGCCGAACGCGGACACGGACGCCCGCACTTCCTGTTCACCCAGGCCATGCCGTCACCGGCGATGAGCCGCACGCTCGCCGAGGACCCGGAGTTCCGGCGGGTCACCGGGTTCTGGATGCGCGCACAGGCCGCGCTGGTCGGCGTCGGCGCCCCGCCCGCCGGCCGCGCGTCGATCTCGACCTCGGTCCCGCTCGACGACGAGGGCCTCCAGGACGGCGTCGGCGACGTCTGCCTGAACTTCTACCGCGCCGACGGCCGCCCGATCGCCTTCCCGGGCAGCGACCGGATGGTGCGGATCTCCCCGGAGCAACTGCGACGGGTGCCGCGGACGATCGCCGTCGCCGTCGGGGAGGAGAAGGTGCCGAGCATCGTCGGCGGGGCGCGGGCGGGCCTGTTCAACCGCCTGGTGACCGACACCCCGACCGCCCAGGCCCTGCTCGACGCCCTCGGCCCCGTCTGACCCACCGACGACGTCGGACGGCGGGGCAGCACATGTTCGTGATCGCAGACCGCGTCATCCACCCGGTTCCGAGTAGGCGTCGCCGGCCGGCTCGGCACACGGGAGCACACTGCGCCGCCACACCGAGCTTTTGCCCGTCCGCCGATCTGCCTACCCGGTAAGCGGATTCCGGAGGGCGGGCGCTCGGGTCGGACCGCCGCCCGGACGACCATTCCACGGTCCGCTGTGGTCGGCCGAGAACTCGCTTACCGGGTAAGCGGGTTCGGCCCAGAAGGGCGTGCCGCACGACCGGTCCCGTCGACGAGCCGATCACACCCGACGTTCACACCCCTTGTCCGACGTCCACACCCGTCGAGAGGGGTGTGAATGCCGGACAAGGGGTGTGGGTGCGGCCGGGGTCAGGCCGTGGGCGACACCCAGGGGGTGCCGGTGATGCGGCGGTAGACCTCGGCGTAGCGGTCGTGGACGACCTTCACGACCTCGTCGGGGACCTCGGGGCCGGGGGCGGTGCGGTCCCAGTCCAGCCCGGCGGACCAGTCGCGGACGTACTGCTTGTCGAAGGAGAACTGGACCCGGCCGGGCTCGTAGGAGTCGGCGGGCCAGAACCGCGACGAGTCCGGGGTGAGCACCTCGTCACCGAGGACGATCTCGCCGGAGGTGTCCCGGCCGAACTCCAGCTTGGTGTCGGCGACGATGATCCCGCCCTCGGCCGCGGACTCGGCGCCGCGCCGGTAGACCTCCAGGGTCAGGTCCCGCAGCCGGGCCGCGGTGTCGACGCCCAGCTGCGCCACGACGTCGTCGAAGGTCATGAACTCGTCGTGCTCACCGACCGGCGCCTTGGTGGTCGGGGTGAAGATCGGCTCGGGGAGCTTCGAGCCCTCGACCAGGCCGGCGGGCAGCGTGACGCCGGAGACGGCGCCGGTGCGCTGGTACTCCTTCAGCCCGAGCCCGGTGAGGTAGCCGCGGGCGATGCACTCGACCGGCAGCATCTCCAGCGGACGGCAGCGGACGGCGCGCCCGGCGAACCCGTCGGGGATGTCGTCGGTGCCGATGACGTGGTTGGGCACGAGGTCGCCGGTGCGCTCGAACCAGTACAGCGACAGCGCGGTGAGGATCGCGCCCTTGTCCGGGACCGGCGTCGGAAGCACGACGTCGTAGATCGACAGCCGGTCCGAGGCCACGAGCAGCAGCTGGGCCGGGTCGCGGGACTCGTCGAGGTAGAGCTCGCGGACCTTGCCGGAGTGGACGAGCCTCACAGGATCCCTCCGGGGGTGTAGGCGGCGGCCTCGGGGTGCTTCGCGGTGATCGCGGCGATCTTCTCCGTCACCGTGGCCACCTGCGCGGACGCGGCGCCGGTGAAGCGCAGCGGGTCCTCCAGCAGCCGGTCCAGCGTGCCGGCGGGCAGGCCGAGCCGGTCGTCGCCGGCCAGCCGCTGGAGCAGGTCGTTGTCGGCCTGGCCCTGCTCGCGCATCGCCAGTGCGACGGCGACCGCATGCTCCTTGATGACCTCGTGCGCGGTCTCCCGGCCGACCCCGGCGCGGACGGCGGCCATCAGCACGGCGGTCGTGGTGAGGAAGGGCAGGTAGCGGTCGAGCTCGCGGGCGATCACGGCCGGGTAGGCGCCGAACTCGTCGAGCACGGTCAGCGTGGTCTCGTAGAGGCCGTCGAGGGCGAAGAACGCGTCCGGCAGCGCGACGCGGCGCACCACCGAGCAGGAGACGTCGCCCTCGTTCCACTGGGAGCCGGCGAGCTCGGCGGTCATGACCGACAGGCCGCGCAGGATCACCATGAGGCCGTTGATGCGTTCCGCGGAACGCGCGTTCATCTTGTGCGGCATGGCGGACGACCCGACCTGGCCGGGGGCGAAGCCCTCGGTGGCGAGCTCGGCACCCGCCATCAGCCGGATCGTCGTGGCCAGCGACGACGGCGCCGCCGCCAGCTGCACCAGTGCGGTGACGACGTCGTGGTCGAGCGAGCGCGGATAGACCTGCCCGACGCTGGTGAACGCCTCGGCGAACCCCAGGTGGGTGGCGATGCGCTGCTCCAGGTCCTCGAGCTTCACCGAGGCTTCAGTGTCGCCGCCCAGTAGATCCAGCATGTCCTGGCTGGTGCCCATCGGGCCCTTGATCCCGCGCAGCGGATAGCGCGAACGCAGGTCCTCCAGCCGGGCGTGCGCGACGAGCAGCTCGTCGGCGGCGGAGGCGAACCGCTTGCCCAGGGTGGTGGTCTGCGCGGCGACGTTGTGGCTGCGCCCGGCCATGACCAGCTCGGCGTACTCCGACGCGCGACGCCCGAGCCGCGCCAGGACCGCGACGGTCCGGTCGGCGACGAGCTCCAGCGACAGCCGGATCTGCAGCTGCTCCACGTTCTCGGTGAGGTCGCGGCTGGTCATGCCCTTGTGCACGTGCTCGTGGCCGGCGAGGGCGTTGAACTCCTCGATGCGGGCCTTCACGTCGTGCCGGGTGACGCGCTCGCGGGCGGCGATCGAGCCCAGGTCGACCTGTTCGACGACGGCCTCGTAGTCGTCGACAACCGACGACGGCACCTCGATGCCGAGGTCGCGCTGGGCGCGGAGCACCGCGATCCACAGCCGTCGCTCCAGCTGGATCTTGTACTCCGGAGACCAGAGGCGGACCAGCTCGGGGCTCGCGTAGCGCGCGGCCAGCACGTTGGGAATCACGTGGCGCGATGATAATGGCTGGTGGGGGCCCTGTGACCGGCGGGAGCGCGGCCTCACACCCGGGGCAGGGACTCCAGCACCTCGCGCAGCGCCTCCCGGCCGACCGCGCGCGGGTCGGGGTCGGCCTCGATCAGCGCGGTGAGCACGACGCCGTCGACGAGCGCGGTGAGCCTGCGGACCTCCCCCGGCCCCGGTCGACGGCCGGTCGCGCGGGTGAGGGCCTCGTCGAGCAGGGCGTCGAACTCGACGCGCTGGGCGCGCAGCAGCCCGGCCAGGAACGGGCGCCGGCCGGACCCGATCAGCCGCTCGAACCGGCCCAGGACGGCGTCGAGGCCGCCGGTGCGCGAGCGCGGCCCGAGGAGCAGGTCGAGCACGATCTCGGCCGGGTCGTCGCGCCGGGCGAGGCAGTCGTGGGCGTCGGCCAGCTCGGTGTGCGCGAGCCGGTCGAGCGCGGCGGACACCAGGTCCTCCAGCGAGGAGAAGTAGTAGGTCGTGGCCGCCAGCGGCACCCCGGCGCGCTCGGCGACGGCACGGTGGCGGATCGCGTCGAACCCGCTCTCGGCGAGCAGCTCCGCGGCCGCCGCGACGAGCAGGGCGCGGCGACGCTCACCCTTCTCGGTCTGCTTCGGGGCCGCCATCGCCACATAGTGCCAAGACGGGACCCGTCCGGACGAGTGAGATACCGGACTCGACGCCCAGGTCGGACGGGGTGACCGTGACCGTTTCGTGACCCTGCCGTTCTCACCGCCGCGGCGATGGAACACACTGGTGGTGTGCGTCCGTCACCCAGAAGCCGCTGGTCACCGCGCGGTGGTGCGCGCGGGGCGGCGGCCGCCCCGGCCCCCGGCGAGCCCGTCGACCTGCGATCGGACACCGTCACGCTGCCGACCGAGGCGATGCGCCGGGCGATGGCCGAGGCCGAGGTCGGCGACGACGTGCTCGACGGCGACCCCACCATGCGCGAGCTGGAGGAACGGGTCGCCGGCCTGCTCGGCGCCGCCGATGCGCTGTGGACGCCCACCGGCTCGATGGCGAACCTGATCGCGCTGATGAGCCGGCTCGGCCGCGGCGACTCCTTCCTCGCCCCCCAGGGCGCGCACGTGCTCGACTTCGAGCTGGGCACGGCCGCGTGGCTGGCCGGCGGGATGCCGCGGCCGCTGCCGCACGACGCGGGACCTGGCAAGGTCACCGCGTCCGCCGTGCGCCGGGCCGCCGCCGACGACGGCTTCTACGCCTCCCTGCGCCCGGTGCTGCTGTGCCTGGAGAACACCCACAACTCCGCGGGCGGCACCGTGACCGCACCGGAGGAGCACGCCTCCGTCGCCGCCGCGGCGCGGGCCGCCCGGCTCTCGGTGCACCTCGACGGCGCCCGGCTGTGGAACGCCGCCGTCGCGCTCGGGGTCCCGCCGGGCGCGCTGACCGTCGGCGCCGACACGGTCGCGGTGTGCCTGTCCAAGGGACTCGGCGCGCCGGTCGGGTCGGTCGTCGCGGGGTCGGCGGAGTTCGTCGAGCACGCCCGGCGGCTGCGCAAGATGCTCGGCGGCGGCGTCCGGCAGGGCGGGGTGCTGGCCGCGGCCGGCCTCGTCGCGCTGGAGGACGTCGACCGGCTCGCCGAGGACCACGACCTCGCGACGCGGCTCGCCGCCGGACTGCGCGAGCGCGGCTGGCGGGTCCGTGAGCCGCAGACCAACATCGTGCTGGTGGACGTGGCCGACGTGCGCGGCACGATCGCCGCGTTCGCCGAGGCCGGTGTCCGCGCCGGCGCCATCGCGGGCAAGCTGCGGCTGATGACCCACCGCGACGTCGGCGACAAGCACATCAGGGCGGCGCTGGACCGGATCGGCGAGGTCGGCCCGTCCAGCACCGGCTCCCCCGGCGGCCCTGCGCCGCTGCCCCGCACCGCCCTCGGCGGCTGAGTCCCCGGTCCCACCCCGCGCCGCCCTCCGCCGGCGCTCCGGGTCGCCTGCGGCCCCGGCGCCGGACGTGCCCGGCGCACCCGGGCCGGGCGCCCCGGGCGTCCCTCGTCGCCGCCGTCACAGTGTCGCGCCGGGTCAACTCACTGTCGTCCGAGGTCAAGTCGGCTCGCACGATCGGGTCCACACTGGGCGACGGCCGGACGCCGGAGCAGGCGTCGGCCTAGGCTTCCGCCGCCGTCGCGCCCGTGCGTACGCACCGCCGGGCGCCGGTGGCTCCGACCCACGACCGGTGCCGGTGAGCTGCGCGGACCCGCGATCGCCGGGTGTCGTGCGGCCCGGGGCGCCCAGGACAGCAGGACCGTCATGACCAGCTCCGCCCCCTCGCCCGCCCCCGATACCGAGACCGCCGTCGTCCCCGGGGCCGCCCTCGTCGCCGAGGGCCTCGCCGTCGACGGCACCCACGGGGTGCTGCTCCCGCCGACCTCGCTGCGCGCCGTCCCCGGCTCGGTGCTGCTGGTCGCGGGCACCCCCGGCTCCGGGCACACCGCGCTGGCGCTGGCGCTGGCCGGGCGGATGCGGCCCGACCACGGCACCGTCACCCTCGACGGCGACGACGACCCGCGCCGCCTGCGCCGCGCCGTCGCCGTCGTCGACACGCCCGGGGTCAGCGAGCCGGAGCCGGTGCTGCCGCTGCGGACCGTCGTCGGCGAGGAGCTGGCGATGGCCGGTCGCGGCACCACCCCGCGGGCGGTGACCGAGTGGCTGGGCGCGCGGGGCGCGCAGAGCTGGGTGCGCTCGCGGTTCGAGGACGTGCCCGCGCCCGTGCGGATCGGGCTGATGACCGCGCTGGCCGCGTCCCGGCCCGGGGTGCGGGTGCTCGTGCTGACCGCGCCGGACCGGCACGGCGGCACCCCGGTGACCTGGTGGCAGGTGGCCTCCGAGCACGCCCGCGCCGGGTTCGCCGTCGTCGTGACCTGCACCGAGGGGTCGGCGACGCTGCTGGGGGTGCCCGCGGTGCGGCTCGGTGGCGGCGACGCCGGCGCGCTGCCGGCGTCCCCCGGGCGGCACAGCAGGCCCGAGGACCCGACGGGGCCGCTGACCGTCGTCGCGCCGCAGGGGGCCGACGACCTGCCCCAGGGCTGGACCCGGCGGCTGCTGCGCCGCCGCCCCGCCGGGACCGCGGACGCTCCGCCGCCCGGCACCGGGCAGCCCCCGCAGGACGCGGGTACGGCGATCCTGCCCGGGCCCGACCCCACCCCCGGGACCACCGACGGCGACGAGAGCACGGAGCGGACCTCATGAGCGCGATCCGGATGGCGATCAGCGAGCTGCGGCGGATCACCGCCGGGCGCCTGCCGGTCCTGGCCGTGCTCGCGCTGCTGATGATCCCGATGCTCTACGCGGGCTTCTACCTCTACGCCAACGGCGACCCCTACTCCCGCCTGGACCAGGTGCCCGCCGCACTCGTCGTCGACGACGCGGGCGGCACCGACGCCGACGGGAAGGCACAGAACGTCGGCCAGGACGTCGCGACGGAGCTGACCGACTCCGGCTCGTTCGACTTCCACCGGGTCTCGGCCGCCGAGGCCGACCGCGGTGTGCGCGACAACGTCTACACCTTCGCCGTGACGATCCCGCGCGACTTCACCGCGGCCCTGCAGTCCTCCGGCGAGTTCACCCCGCGCCAGGGGATCCTCGTGCTCACCACCAACGACGCCAACAACTACCTGGCCCGCACGATCGCCGACACCCTCACCACCCGGGTCCGCGAATCGGTCGCCAAGGAGGTCGGGACGCAGGCCGCGGACCGGTTCCTCACCGGCTTCTCCACCATCCACACGAGGACCCAGGAGGCCGCGGACGGCGCCGGGAGGCTCGCCGACGGCGCGGCCACCGCCCACGACGGGGCCGCCCGGCTGGCGTCCGGCGCCGGTGAGCTGGCGACCGGGCAGCGCACGCTCCTCGACGGCGCCCAGCAGCTCTCCGGCGGCGCGGGCGAGCTCGCGACCGGGGCCGGGACCCTCGCCACCGGGGCGGGCACCGCCGCGTCCGGCGCGGACCGGCTGTCCGCGGGCGCCGGGGAGCTCGCGACCGGGCTGGGCACCCTGCGCCGGGCCACCGCCGACCTGCCCGCGCAGTCGCGGCGCCTCGCCGACGGCGCCCGCCAGGTCGCCGACGGCAACGCGCAGCTGGCCGCGGCCGGGGACCGGGTCGCGCAGGAGAGTGCCCGGCTGGCCGACCAGCTCGACGCCGCCGACGGCACCATCGCGGCGGGCCTGCGCGAGCGCGGGTTCACCGACGAGCAGGTCCAGCAGGCCCTGGCCGCGCTGGCGACCGCGAAGCAGCCGCTGGTCGACGGCAATGCCCGCGTCCAGCAGGTGTCCGGGCAGCTCGACCGCCTCGGTTCCGGCGCGGGGCAGGTCGCCGACGGCGCCGAGCAGCTCGCCGCGTCGGCCCCGCAGCTCAGCCAGGGCATCGCGAGCGCCGCCGACGGCGCCGGGGCCCTGCGCGACGGCGCGACCGAGCTGTCCGGCGGCGTCCGGAGGCTCTCCGACGGCGCCACGCAGCTGTCCACCGGCGCCACGGCGCTGCGGACCGGGGCGGACCGGCTCGCCGACGGGGAGCGCACCGCGGTCGACGGGACCGACCGGCTCGCCGACGGGGCGCGCCGGCTCGACTCGGGCACCGGTGAGCTCGCCACCGGCGCGACGCGGCTGCACGACGGCCTGGCCTCGGGCCTGGACGACATCCCGAACCCGGCCCCGGGCGTCCGGGAGGCCACCGCCGCGAACATCGGCGACCCCGTCGCCACCCGCGACGTCGCCTACTCCCAGGCCGACACCTACGGCGCCGGGCTGGCCCCGTTCTTCATGGCACTCGCCACCTGGATCGGCGGCTACGTGCTGTTCCTGCTGGTCCAGCCCCTGTCCCGACGGGCGATCGCGGCCGGGCAGAGCCCGCTGCGCATCGCGCTGGGCGGCTGGATCCCGGCCGGCCTGCTGGGAGTCGTGCAGGTCACCGGCATGTACGCGGTGGTGTCGCTGCTGCTGGGGATCACCCCGGTGCACCCGTTCGCGACGCTGGCGCTGCTGTGGCTGACCTCGATGACGTTCACCGCGATCGTGCACGCCCTCAACGCCCTGCTCGGCGCGGTCGGGCAGTTCCTCGGGCTCGTCCTGATGGTGCTGCAGCTCGTCTCGGCGGGCGGAACGTTCCCGTGGCAGACCATCCCCGGGCCGCTCTACCCGGTGCACCACGTGATGCCGATGGGCTACGCCGTCGACGCACTGCGCCACCTGATGTACGGCGGTGAGCTGGCCGGTGTCGTCGGGACGGCGGTGCCGGTGCTGCTGGCCTGGTTCGCCGGGGCGCTGGCGCTGGCGACGTTCGCGGCATACCGCAAGCGGGTGTGGACGGCGACGGCGGTGAAGCCCGAGCTGGTGCTCTGAGGCCGGCTCAGACCCAGGCCCGCAGCCGCTCCAGCGCCTCGGTGATGCCCTCGGGCGTCCCGGCGCCGGAGAAGCGGATGTAGGCGCCGCCGTCGACCGGGTCGAAGTCCTGCCCCGGTGCGACGGCGATGCCGGTGTCGGCGAGCAGCCGGTAGGTCAGGGCCATCGAGTCCTCGCCCTCGCGCAGCAGGTGCGCGATGTCGGCGTAGACGTAGAACGCGCCGTCGGCGGGGGCGAGCCGGGTGATCCCGAGCCCGCGCAGGCCGTCGAGCAGCAGGTCCCGGTTACGGCCGTAGCGCACGACGTGGGAGTCGGCCTCGGCGTAGCTCGCCTCGTCGAACGCGGCGAGCGCCGCGTGCTGGGGCAGCGCGGGCGGGCAGACGGTGAAGTTGCCGGCCAGCCCCTCCACGGTGCGGCGCAGCCGCGGCGGGCACACCAGCCAGCCGAGGCGCCAGCCGGTCATCGAGAAGTACTTCGAGAACGAGTTGACCAGCACGGCCTCCCGCGAGGTCTCCCAGGCGCTGCTCGTCGCGGGGCTGCCCGGGAACGTGATGCCGTGGTAGATCTCGTCGCTGACGAGCTGGATGCCGCGCTCCTCGCAGTACGACGCGAGCGCCGCCAGCTCGGCGGGGTCGAGGACGGTTCCGGTGGGGTTCGCCGGGCTGGCCACGATCAGGCCCTTCACCGGCTCGTCGAGCGCCTCCAGCATCTCCACGGTGGGCTGGAACCGGGTCGCCGGCCCGCACGGCAGCTCGACGACCTCGCAGCCCAGCGCGGCGAGGATGTTGCGGTAGCAGGGGTAGCCGGGGCGGGCCATGGCGACGCGGTCACCCGCGTCGAACGCGGCGAGGAAGGCCAGCAGGAACCCGCCGGAGGACCCGGTGGTGAGCACGACGTCGCCCGGGTCGACCTCCAGCTCCCGGGTGCGCCGGTAGTGCCCGGCGACGGCCTCGCGCAGCTCCGCGATGCCGGGGGCGACGGTGTAGCCGAGCACCTCCGACTGCACCGCGGCGACGGCGGCCGCGCGCACGGGTTCCGGCGCCGGGGTCGACGGCTGCCCGGCCGACAGGTTGATCAGGTCGCCGTGGGTGCGGGCCCGTTCGGCGGCGGCCGCCCAGACGTCCATGACGTGGAACGGGGCGACGGCGGCACGGGCGGCGACGGTCAGGCGGGTCACGCCGCCGAGCCTAGGCGGCGGCCCCGCACGGGACCGGACCGCGCGCCCGGGCGGGAGCCCACTCCCGGGCGCGCGGTCGGTCACGAACCGGGGCGGGCGCGGGGCCCGCCCGGTGTCACTCGGCCTCGAAGCCCAGGGCGTCGACGACGGCGCCGATCTGCGCGTCGGTGTCGGCGACGGTGTCGTCGAGGTACTCGGCGACCGGGGTCAGCTCGGCCGCCTGCGCGGTGCCGGTGAGCGCCAGGGCGGCGAGCGGCGCGGCGACGACGCCACCCACGAGGGCGAGGGCGCGACGACGACGGGCCTGCTGGGGAGCGTGGGCCATGGTGATCCTCCTGTGGTTCAGGGACACGGGCTGTGTCCCTGTGTCACAGGACGATTCCTCGACGGACCGGTGGAGATCAAACCCTGGTGTCCGGTTTTACCGGCTCTTCATGATCATCGAACAACCGGGAACGGAGGGCCAGGTCAGGCCATTCGGACTATTGGGGTTACGCCATACGGCGGTAACACCCGCGCAACATCAGGCCTGCGCGACGGGCACGCTGACCTCTCCGCGCTCGGCCTTCAGCCCGATGTCGGTGCGGTGGTGCGAGCCCGCGAGGCGGACCGGCTCCAGCCGGGCGTAGGCCTCGGCCCGGGCGGCGGCGAGGTCGGAGCCGGTGCCCACGACCGACAGGACGCGCCCGCCGGAGGAGACGACCGCGCCGTCCTCGCGGCGACGGGTACCGGCGTGCAGCACGCCCTCCCCCTCGGCACCGGTGATGACGTCACCGAGCCGCGGGGTGGCCGGGTAGCCCTCCGCGGCGACGACGACCGTCACCGCCGACCCGTCGGCCCACTCGATCGCGGGCTGGTCGGCGAGGGTGCCGGTCGCGGTGGCGAGCAGCAGCTGCGACAGCGGGGTGCGCAGCAGCGCCAGCACGGCCTGGGTCTCCGGGTCCCCGAAGCGGCAGTTGAACTCGATGACCGCGGGGCCCTGCGAGGTCAGCGCGAGACCGGCGTAGAGCAGCCCGGCGAACGGGGTGCCGCGGCGCACCATCTCCTCGGCGACCGGCGCGACGACCCGGGCGACCAACTCCTCGGCGAGGTCCTCGCCCGCCCAGGGCAGCGGGCAGTAGGCGCCCATGCCGCCGGTGTTGGGGCCGGAGTCGTCGTCGCCGACGCGCTTGAAGTCCTGCGCGGGCAGCAGCGGCACCACGGTGGCGCCGTCGACGAGGCAGAACAGCGACGCCTCGGGCCCGTCGAGAAAGGACTCCAGCAGCGCCGGGTGGCCGGCGTCGAGCAGCCCGAGGGCGTGCGCGCGGGCCACCTCGATGTCGCCGGACACGACGACGCCCTTGCCCGCGGCCAGCCCGTCGTCCTTGACGACGTAGGGCGGGGTGAACACCGACAGCGCGGTGTCGAGGTGCGCCGGGTTGTCGACGACGACCGACGAGGCCGTCGGCACCCCGGCCGCGCTCATGACGGCCTTCGCGAACGCCTTGGACCCCTCGATCCGAGCCGCCTCGGCGCTCGGACCGAAGCAGGGGATGCCGGCCTCGCGCACCGCGTCGGCCGCACCGTTGACCAGCGGGCCCTCCGGCCCGACCACCACCAGGTCCGCCTGCCAGGTCCGCGCCACGTCGACGACGGCGCCGTTGTCGGTGACGTCGAGCCCGAGCTGCTCGGACACCGCGGCCGTCCCCGCGTTGCCCGGGGCGACAGCGAGCGCCGTCACCTCCGGGTCCTGCGCCAGAGCCACGGCGATGGCGTGCTCACGCGCACCGCTTCCCACGATCAGGATCCGCACGGTGGCCGAGCGTATCCGTGCACGTCGGACAACGGGGAACCGGTGTCCGCTCAGCCGTCGCAGCGTTGCAGGTGGGCCCCGATCAGCGCGGTGACGTGGGTGGGGTGCTCCTGCTGCGGGAAGTGCCCGGTGGCCGGGAGCGTGTGGTGGGTCAGCCCGCCGCCGGCGAACCGCTCGTCGCCGCGCATGGTGGTGTCGAGCACGCACGGGTCGTCGGCGCCGTGCACCTGCAGCACCGGCACCCCGACCGGCCGGGAGAGCTCGCGGGCGAACCGGCGGCCGTCGGGGCGCACCTGGGAACGCATCGACCAGCGGTAGTACTCGAGGCTGCAGTGGGCGACGGTGGAGATCCGCATCGCCTCCGCGTTGCGGGCGACGGCGTCGCCGAAGTCGGTGGTGGCGACCCACTCCGGACCCGCCCACGCCCGCATGATCCGCCCGACCCGGGCGCCGCCGTCGGCACGCAGCGAACGCTCCGGCAGCCGCGGCAGCTGGAACCCGGCCATGTAGCGGCTCGCGCGACCCTGCCCGAGCGGGTCGCGCAGCACCGCGTCACGCATCACGACCGGGTGCGGCGCCCCGAGCCCGGTGAGCGAGACGACCAGCCGCGGGTGCAGCGTCGCCACCGTCCAGCCGATCGCGGCACCCCAGTCGTGCCCGACGACGTGGGCACGCGGCTCCCCCAGCGCCCGGATCAGCCCGGCGCAGTCACCGGCGAGAGTCCACAGGTCGTAGCCGCGGGGGGTCTTGTCGGTGCCGCCGTAGCCGCGCAGGTCGGGCGCGACGACCCGGTAGCCGGCGTCGCCGAGGGCGAGGAGCTGGTGGCGCCAGGTCCACCAGAACTCCGGGAAGCCGTGCAGCAGCACGACCAGCGGGCCGGTCGGCGGGCCGTACTCGGCGAGGTGGATGCGGATGCCGTTGGCCGACACCGCACGGTGCGTCCACGGACCGGGCACCCGGACGACCGAGGGGTCGGGCGGGGTACCGGTCGCCGCGGACACGCCGGATCAGCCCGCGGCGGCGTGCCGCCCGGAGGTGCCGTCGGCGATCTCGCGGACGTTGTCGCGGTCACCGCGGTGACCGCGCTGGGCGAGCACCTGGGCGGAGTCCTTGAGCGAGTCGATGGTGCGCTCGGGCTTGCGGATCTTGCGGACCCGCAGGTAGCCGAGGAAGCCGAACAGGCCGGCGACGAGCAGCATGAACAGGAACGTGATCCCGAAGCCCGCGGCGCGGTTGAGCCACAGCGACAGGAACTCGGCCAGGGTGAAGAACAGGTAGAACAGGCTGAACAGCCCGACCACCGCCGCGATCACGAAGAAGACGCTGCCCTGCACGCCCTTCTTCACCTCGGCCGTGACCTCGGCCTTGGCGAGCTCCACCTCCGACCGGACCAGGGTGGAGAGGTGGGTGGTGACGTCCTTCGCGAGGGCACCGAGGGACGCGTCGCGCGGCCCCGGCTCGTTGGTGAGCGGGATCGAGGGCAGGACCGGCGGAACCTCCGCGTTGCCCGACTGGCTGTTGCTGGCCACCGTCTTCCCTCCTGCTGGTGCACTCGCCTGCCCGGGGCGCTGGGGATCCCCCGGACGGCCGTCGTTCGGTGAGCCGCCATCGTGCCACGGGGCCCGGCGACCCGCTCGGCTGCGCCACGCCGGGGACACGGCCTCACTCGTCCGGGCGGCCGCGCAGTTTCTTGATCTGACCGCGCCGGTTCTTGGCGTCGAGCCTGCGACGCTGCGAACCGCGCGTCGGGCGGGTCGGGCGACGGGTGCGCGGGGCCGCCGCGGTCGCCTCAGCGAGCAGGGTCGCGAGCCGCCCGCGGGCGGCCTCGCGGTTGCGGAGCTGGCTGCGGTGCTCGGAGGCGACGACGGTCAGCACGCCGTCGACGAGCCGGTTCGCCAGCCGTGACAGGGCGCGGTCGCGCAGGTCGTCGGGGACGCTCGGCGAGGCCGCGAGGTCGAAGGACAGCTCCACCCGCGAGTCGGTGGTGTTGACGCCCTGCCCACCGGGCCCCGAGGCACGGGAGAACCGCCAGTGCAGCTCGCGGGCGGGCACGACGAAGCCCCGCCGCACCTCGATCGGGTCGTCCACACCGACCAGTGTCGCCGATCGGCCCCGGGCCCCGTGCGGTGAGCACGGGACCCGGGGCCACCGGGACCGGAGGGTCAGTCCTCCTTGGACTCGCTCATGCCGGACGAGATCAGGTCCATCACCGACGAGTCGGCGAGGGTCGAGACGTCGCCGACGTCCCGGTTCTCGGCGACGTCGCGCAGCAGGCGGCGCATGATCTTGCCGGAGCGGGTCTTCGGCAGCTCCTCCACGACCAGGATCTGGCGCGGCTTGGCGATCGGGCCGATCTCCTTGGAGACGTGGTCGCGGAGCGCCTTGATGGCCTCCTCGCCCTTCGCCTCGTCCTTCGACGCGCTCCCGCGCAGGATCACGAACGCGACGATCCCCTGGCCGGTGGTCTCGTCCGAGGCGCCCACGACCGCGGCCTCGGCGACCGTCGGGTGGCTGACCAGCGCCGACTCCACCTCGGTGGTCGAGATGCGGTGCCCGGAGATGTTCATGACGTCGTCGACGCGGCCGAGCAGCCAGATGGCGCCGTCGTCGTCGTACTTGGCGCCGTCACCGGCGAAGTAGTAGCCCTGCTCGGCGAAGCGGGACCAGTAGGTGTCCTTGTAGCGCTCGGTGTCGCCCCAGATGCCGCGCAGCATCGACGGCCACGGCTTGTCGAGGACCAGGTAGCCGCCCTCGCCGTTGCCGACCGGGGTGCCGGTGTCGTCGACGACCGTGGCGGAGATGCCCGGCAGCGCACGCATGGCCGAGCCCGGCTTGGTCGCGGTGACGCCCGGGAGCGGCGCGATCATCTGCGAGCCGGTCTCGGTCTGCCACCAGGTGTCGACGATCGGGCAGTTCTCCTTGCCGATCTTCTCCCGGAACCACATCCAGGCCTCGGGGTTGATCGGCTCGCCGACCGTGCCGAGCACCTTCAGCGAGGACAAGTCGTACTTCGCGGGGATGTCCTCGCCCCACTTCATGAACGTGCGGATCAGCGTCGGGGCGGTGTAGTAGATCGAGACCTTGTACTTGTCGACGATCTCCCAGTGCCGGCCCTCGTGCGGGGTGTTCGGCGTGCCCTCGTACATCACCTGCGTGGCGCCGTTCGCGAGCGGCCCGTAGACGATGTAGGTGTGCCCGGTGACCCAGCCGATGTCGGCGGTGCACCAGTAGACGCTCTCGCCCGGCTTGTGGTCGAACACCACGTTGTGGGTGTAGGCGGACTGCGTGAGGTAGCCGCCGGAGGTGTGCAGGATGCCCTTCGGCTTCCCGGTGGTGCCCGAGGTGTAGAGGATGAACAGCGGGTGCTCGGAGTCGAAGGACTCCGGGGTGTGCTGGTCGGAGGCACCGTCGACGGCGTCGTGCCACCACACGTCCCGGCCGTCGGTCCACGGCACGTCGGTCTCGGTCCGCTTCACGACGAGGACCTTCTCGATCGAGGTGCCCTCGACCGCCTCGTCGGTGTTCTCCTTCATCGGAGCCGGCTTGCCGCGGCGGTACTGGCCGTCGCTGGTGATCAGCACCTTGGCCTCGGCGTCCTCGATGCGCGCCTTGAGCGCGCCCGGGGAGAACCCGCCGAACACGACGCTGTGCAGCGCACCCAGGCGGGCACAGGCCAGCATCGAGAACACGGCCTCGGGGATCATCGGCAGCTGGATGGCGACCCGGTCGCCCTTGCCGACGCCCAGCTCGGTCAGCGCGTTCGCGGTCTTGGAGACCTCGCGCTGCAGGTCGGCGTAGGTGATCGTGCGGGAGTCGCCGGGCTCACCCTCCCAGTGGATGGCGACGCGGTCGCCGTTGCCCTCCTCGACGTGCCGGTCGGCACAGTTGTAGGCGACGTTGAGCTCGCCGCCGACGAACCACTTCGCGAACGGGGGCTCCCAGTCCAGGACGGTGTCCCACTTCGTCGTCCAGTGCAGACGGTCGGCCTGCTCGGCCCAGAACCCCTCGCGGTCGGAGTCGGCGCGGTCGTACCAGTCGGCGGTGGCGTTCGCCTGCGACGCGAACTCCTCCGACGGCGGGAACGCCCTGCTCTCGGTGGAGAGTGCGCTGAGCGCAGAACTCTTCTCGGACTCGGCCATGTCCTCGTGTCCTCCTCGACGCGGCGGGTCACTTCGGGCCGGCGTGGCGGCCTCGGTCGCACTCGGTGTGCGCACACGTGTGCCGTATGACGCTAGTGAAACGTCGTGGCCCGTGCACCGTCTGTCGGGACAGGTACGGACAGGACACGACGGCTGCACCTGACCGTCCGCGCAGGTCGGGGGCCACTCCCCGGTGCGTCACGGAGGTTCGCGGGACCCCCGGCGGTGGACGGACGGACGTCCGGCGGTCGGTGGATCACCACGACCAGTCGCCGAGCGGTCCGCACCGCAGGGGTACTACCCGACGGTAACCCACGGGTTGGGACGATGACGCCCATGGCCCGCCCCGCAGCAGCCGATCCGCTCGCCCCGCTCGCCGCCCTCCCCGGCGTCCCCGAGGCGGTCTCCCGCGCCCGCGACGCGGCCACCGAGGTGCACAACCAGCCGGTCAACCGGCGCGGCTGGCCCGCGACGGCGGCCGAGGCCGCCCTGCGCGCGGCCCGCTCCTCCGCCGCGGTCGACGGTGCCCCGCTGCGGCCGGTCACCGCCGACCACGTCTCGGACCCGGTCCTCGCCGGCGCCGTCCGGATCGCCGACGAGCGCGCGAAGCTCCTCGACACCTGGGGGCGCGCACCGCTGCAGGGGCTCGCCCGGCTGCACGTGCTGGCCGCGGGCGACCTCGTGCCCGCCGCCGAGCACGAGCAGGTGCTGGGCAGGCCGCGCCCGGCGACGTCGGGACGGCTCGCGGCGCTGGCCGACCTGATCGGCGGGGGCACCTCCGTGCCGGCACCGGTGCTGGTCGCCGTCGTGCACGGCGAGCTGCTGACCCTGGCCCCGTTCGGCACCGCCGACGGCGTCGTGGCCCGGGCCGCGGCCCGGCTGACCGCGATGTCGACCGGGCTGGACCCGCGCGGTCTGTCGGTGCCCGAGGTGGGGTTCCTGCGCCGCACCGCGGAGTACCGGGAGGCCGCGGCGGCGTTCGCGTCCGGGACGCCCGACGGTCTGGCCCGCTGGATCGTCCACACCTGCGCGGAGTGGGAGGCGGGCGGCCGGGAGGGCCTGTCGATCGCCGCCGCGCAGTCCGGCTGAGCCCCGCACTCGGCACGGGCCTCGCGCGCCCTCGGTCGAGCCGCTGCACCCCGGTCGAGGCGCTGCCCCCGGTCGGGCTCCCGCACTCCGGCCGGGCTCGAACACGACAGAGCCGGGTGGCGCCCCGAGGGGCGCCACCCGGCCCGACGTGGGAACCGGCGTCCTGGCGTGCACTACGTGTCGTGTTGTGCGGCCTCGGCGCCCGGCGTCCCGGTTCGCAGGCCCACGACGACATGCCTCCCGCGGCGTGCTCGGCGTGGACGTGATCCGGTTCCCACGTACGGAGCCCGGTCAGGGGAGACGCCTCTTCTCCTCCGAGACGCCCCTGGCCCGGCCGGGGTCCGTGCCTCCTTCGTAGACCCGGAACGTGATGCGGGCAACCCTCGCACCGGGATGCACCGGTTCAGCAGCACAGGGTGACCGTCGACGGCCGCCGGGTGGGTGCACGACGACGCCCGGACGGCGGTCGCGCGCGGCATCCGGGCCGCTTTCCGGCCCGACACTGCCGGCGCCGGGTCGCCGCCCCGCTACCCGCACCGCCACCGCGCTGCCCGCAAGGCCACCCCGCCACCCGCACCGGCACCGCGCTGCCCGCACGGCCACCCCGCCACCCGCACCGGCACGGCCGGCCGGCTCGCACCGGCACGGCCGGCCACGCCGCACCGGCCGGATTCCGCCACCGAGCCGCACGGCTCCGTCGATCAGTGCATCAGCGCTGTCCGACGGCGATCGGGCAGCAGTCGTGTACTGATCGACGGTCGCTCCTCGGGGCGCTCCGCACCGTCCCGCGCCTCGCCCCCCGGCAGTCCGCTCACCGCGTGTCGATCAGTACACGAGCGTGCTCGCAGGCTGCCCGGACAGCATCGGCGTACTGATCGACGGTCGCGACGCGGTCGGGTCCGCGGTGGTCGCGGCGGGGACCCGCGGTAGTCGCGGCGGGGACGGGCGGGGGCGCCGGACGAGCCGGGCAGCGCGCCGCTCGGCGCGGCCGGCGACGCCCTGCCCACAGGTCGGCCGTCGCGTCAGCGGCCACCGCGGGCGGACCGGGCTACGGCCGCCCCCGCCACCAGCGCCGCGAGCACCCCGCCGACCGCCGCCGCACCGAGCAGCGCCGGGTCCCGCCACAGCCCGCCCGCACCGGCCCCACCGGTGTCCTCGCCGGTCCCCTCGGTCGCCCGCCCGGCGTGGACACCACCGCGGGCCCCGGCCGCGAACCGATCGGACAGCCGGTCGCGCAGCCGGAACAGCCGGTCCCGGCGGGAGGCGGCGCGCACGAACGCGAGCACCGGCCACCCCCGCTCACGGGCGATCGCCCGCAGCTCACGGTCCGGGTTCACCACGGACGGCTGCCCGACCGCCTCCAGCAGCGGCAGGTCGGTGATCGAGTCGGTGTAGGCGGCGCACCGCGCGAGGTCGAGTCCCAGCTCCTCGGCGATCTCCCGGGCAGCGACGGCCTTGCCCTCGCCGTAGCAGTAGAACGCGATCTCCCCGACGTAGCGGCCGTCCTCGATGTGCATCCGGGTCGCCCGGAAGCGCGTGATCCCGACCAGCTCGGCGATCGGCTCGACGACCTCCAGCCCCGACGCCGACAGCAGCACGATCTCCGCCCCCTGCGCGCGGTGGTGCTCGATCAGCCGGACCGCCTCGGGGTAGACGAGCGGGCCCACGATCTCCTGCAACGTCTCGGCGACGATCGCACGGACCCGCGCCACCTCCCAGCCCTGGCAGACCAGCACCATCCGCCGGCGCAGGGTGTCCATCGTGGACGCGTCCGCGCCGGCGAGCACGAGCAGCAGCTGGGCCCACGCCCCGCGCAGGACGGTCGCGCGGTCGATCAGACCGGCGCGGGCGAACGGACGCGCGAACGCCAGCGCACTCGACCCGGCGATGATCGTGTTGTCGAGATCGAGGAACACCGCCCGGGGGACGGCGGCACCGGCGGTCCGGTCCGGCGCGACGGGGGCTGTGGAGGACTCGGGCACGACGTCCAGCCTGCCCGAACCGGGACGCGGCTCGTCCGCCGTCCCCGGCTCCGTCCACACCCCGCCGACCGTCGGCCCCACGGTGGGCGCCGCCCGTCCCCGCACCGCCCGGCCGGGGGTACGAGCACGCCGGTGACCGGCAGCGGAGAGTGATCGACCGTACGCGACCGGTCGCCCGGACGCGCTCACCGGTCAGTGGCGCAGTTCACCTCGTCGGGGTCGAGAGCGACATCGCCGCCGGTACCGGTCGGCGCAGGCCACGGCCGGAGTATGGGCGCGACCGGCATGTTCCGGCTACAGTTGACCGAGCTCGGACGTGGTCCGAGCGGGTTCAGCTCGACCCCCCGGGGCTGAACCGCCCGACGGCCCCCGCCAATCCCCCCTGGCGGGGGTCGTCCTACGTCCGGGGTCGGACGACACGGTCGTGTCGGTCGCCCGCCTCCCCGGTGCGCTCCCCGCCGCTCCGGTTCTGCTCCTCCGTGGCGCGCCCGCGAGGGCCCTCCCCCGTGCTCCATCCTCCCGCACGACACCGACGGAACCGGTGGGTTGTCCACAGGTCGGGCCGTTTCCACCACGTTGTCCACAGGCCCGCGATCGGGGCCGGCAGGGCCCTCCCGGGACCGCACGCTCGACACCGGGGCCCGCACCGGCGGGCCGGTGTGGAGGACGACGCGATGGACCGGCGCTGCCTGATCGTGGCCGACGATCCCGAGCTGCTCGACGCGCTGCTGCGGCTCGCCGCGGCAGCCGACATGGACGCCCAGCGCGCGGTCGACGCGGCCGACGCCCGCCGTGCCTGGGCCCGCGCACCGGTCGTGCTGCTCGACCGGGCCGGGGCCCGGCGCTGCGGTGAGGCCGGTTTCCCACGCCGCGACGGCGTCGTGATCACCGTCCCCGGCGAGCCCGCCGCGGAGGACTGGCGGATCGCGGTCACCCTCGGCGCGGACCGGGTCGTGCAGCTCCCCCAGGGCGAGGCCGGGCTGGCCGGGATCCTCGCCGACGCCCGGGAGCGCGCGGCGGGCGACGGGCGGGCCGGCCGGGTGCTGGCCGTGGTCGGCGGCAGCGGTGGGGCGGGCGCCTCGGTGCTCGCCACCGCCGTCGCGCTGACCTCCGCGCGGGCCGGGGAGTCCGCGCTGCTGGTCGACTGCGACCCGCTCGGCGGCGGCCTCGACCTGATGGTCGGTCTGGAGCAGGAGGCCGGGCTGCGCTGGCCGGAGCTGTCGGTCGGCGACGGCCGGGTGCGCGCCGCGTCGCTGCACGCCGCGCTGCCGCGGGCCGGGTCCGGGCGCACCGCGTTGTCGGTGCTGTCCTGCGCGCGCTCCCCGCACGGCCCCGAGCCGGCCGCGGTCACCGCGGTCCTCGACGCCGGGCGTCGCGCGGGCGGCACCGTCGTGTGCGACCTGCCCCGCTACCCCACCGACGCCGCACTCACCGCTCTCGGCACCGCCGACCTGACCGTCCTGGTGGTCCCCGCCGGGCTGCGGTCCTGCGCCGCGGCCGCCCGGGTCGCCGACGTGCTCGCCGAACACGCCCGGGCCGTGGAGCTGGTCGTGCGCGGGCCGTCCCCCGGCGGCATCACCCCCGACGAGGTCGTTGCCTCCCTCGGGCTGGCGCTGCTCACGACCATGCGCCCGGAGCGCGACCTCGCCGGTGCCCTCGAACGGGGGCGGACCCCCGGCTCCGGGCGGGGCCCGCTCGCCACCGCGGCCCGGGCCGTGCACGAGCGCCTCTCCGGCTCGGCCGGCCCCCGGCGGGTGGCGTCGTGAACCCGCTGGTCGACCGGGTGCGGGCCCGGCTGGCCGACGCCGGCGGCGAGACCGGGCCGGCCGCCGTCGCCGCGGCGGTGCGGGCCGAGTCCGGTGGGGTCGCATCCGATCTGGACGTCCTCGCCGCGCTCCGCACCCTGCGCCAGGAGTTCACCGGAGCGGGCCCGCTCGACGCGCTGCTGCGCGACCCGGCGACCACCGACGTGCTGGTCACCGCGCCCGACGCCGTCTGGGTCGACCGCGGCGACGGGCTGCGCCGCACCGGCATCACCTTCACCGACGAGGCCGCGGTCCGGCGGCTCGCCCAGCGCCTGGCGCTCGCCGCGGGCCGCAGGCTCGACGACGCGAGTCCCTGCGTCGACGGCAGACTCCCCGACGCCGGGGTCCGGCTGCATGCCGTCCTCCCACCGGTGGCGGCCGCCGGGACCGCGATCTCGCTGCGGGTGCTGCGCCCCGCCGGACACGACCTGGCCGCCCTCCGGCGGACCGGCACCCTCGACGCGACCGGCGAGGCCCTGCTGCGCGCGATCGTCGCCGCCCGGCTGGCCGTGCTCGTGGCCGGTGGGACGGGCAGTGGCAAGACCACGCTGCTCAATGCGCTGCTGGGCGCGGTCGACCCGGGCGAGCGGCTCATCACCGTCGAGGACGCCGAGGAGCTCTCGCCGCGCCATCCACACGTCGTGCGGCTGGTCGCCCGGCCGTCGAACATCGAGGGCTCGGGTGGCGTGCCGCTGCGCGAGCTGGTGCGTCAGGCGTTGCGGATGCGTCCGGACCGGCTGGTCGTCGGCGAGGTCCGCGGCGCCGAGGTGTGCGACCTGCTGGCCGCGATGAACACCGGTCACGACGGCGGCGGCTGCACCGTGCACGCCAACTCGGTCCGCGAGATCCCGGCCCGGATGCGCGCGCTCGCCGGGCTCGGCGGCATGTCCCCCGCCGCGCTCGACGGGCAGCTGACCGCGGCCGTCCAGGTCGTACTGCACATGCGACGCCGCCCCGGCGCCGGCCGGACGCTCGACGAGATCGGCGTGCTGGGCCGCTCCGACGACGGCACCCCCCGCGTCACCGCCGCCTGGAGCCGCGGCGGCGGGGCCGGACCGGGCCGCGACGAGCTCGCCACGCTGCTGCGCGAGCGCGGGGTCGGTGTGCCGTGCTGAGCACACTGCCCGGGACAGCGCAGGGCGTGGCGGTCCCCACCCTGCTCGCGCTGGCGGTGCTGGCACTGCCTGCGGCCCCGGGCCGGTCCCGGTGGCGGGCCCTGACCGGCACCGCGGCCGGCCTCCCGACGGCCCGGCTGCTCGCCCCGCCGTTGCCCCTGCTCGCCGCGCCGCTGGGGTGGCTGCTCCTGGGCCCCGCCGGTGCGGTGTGCGCAGCGGGGGTGGCCTGGAGTGCGCGGCGCCGGGTCGCCGCACGCCGCGCCGCGGAACGGGCCGGGTCGACGGCGGCCGAGCTCGCCGACGCGCTCGCCCGGATCACCGACGAGCTGCGCACCGGCGCGCACCCCGCGGCCGCACTGGCCGGACACGTGCACGACGGGCCGCTCGCCCGCGTGCTGCTCGAGCCGGCGGCCGTCGCCGCGCGGATCGGTGAACCGGTACCGGAGGCACTGCGCCGGACGGCGCGGGGGCCCGCCCGGCGCGACGTCGAACGGGTCGCAGCGGCCTGGGAGCTCGCCGACACCCACGGCGCCCCGCTCGCCGACCTGCTCACCGGGCTGCTCGACGACATCCGCTGGCGGATCGCGCACGGCGCCCGGGTGCGGGCCCAGCTGGCCGGACCCCGGGCGACGGCGTCGGTGCTGACCGGGTTGCCGTTGGCCGGGATCGGTCTCGGGCAGCTCATGGGTATCGCGCCGCTGACCGTGCTGCGCACCGGCCTGCACGGGCCGGCGCTGCTGCTGACGGGGGCCGTCCTCACGGTCGCCGGGGCGGCGTGGGCCGACCGGATCCTGCGTGCGGCGGTGCCGACGTGACCGCGGCCGCGCTCGGGCTCGCCGCGCTCGCCCTGGCCGTCGGCGGCGGGCGTCCCGGGCCGGGACGGCTGCGCGGGCTGCGTGCCGTCGTCGGCACGGCTGCGGCCGCGGCGCCGCCCCGCACGGCGGTCCTCGCACTGCTGGTCCCCGCCGGGGCCGCACTCGGCGGAGCCCTCGGCGGGGCGGGTGGCGCGGTCGTCGGCGCGGCGACGGGCGGCGGGCTGCTGTGGCTCGCCCGGCGGGCGGCCCGCGGGCCGGCCGCGCCGGTGGACTCCGCGGACCTGGCCGCCGCCTGGGACCTCCTGGCGACGTGTCTGGCCGCCGGTCTCGCCGTCGCGGACGCCGTCGGAGCCGCGGCCCGGCGGCTCGACGGCCCGGCCGGTGAGGCGCTGCGCCGGGTCGCGGGCCTGCTCGCCCTGGGCGCCGACCCCGACGACGCCTGGGCCGCCGCCGCCCCGGTCCCCGAGCTCGCCGGGTTCGCCCGCGCGGCGGGCCGGTCGGCCCGTACCGGTGCCGCCCTCGGACGCTCCGCCGCGGCGGAGGCGGCCCGGCTGCGCGCCGGTCTGGCGGACCTCGCCGAGGAGCGGGCGCAGCGCGCCGCGGTCCGCATCACCGCCCCGCTGGGGCTCTGCTTCCTGCCCGCCTTCCTGGTCCTCGGCATCGTGCCGGTCGTGATCGGGCTGGCCGGGGAGGCGTTCGCGCGGTGGTGACCACCGCCGCGCGGCGACCGGGTCCGCACCCCGCGGGCCCCCGACGAAGGAGACACCGATGACCCCCACCCGTTCCCAGCTGCACCGCCGGCTGCACGCACTCGCCTCCGACGACGACGGCATGTCCACCGTCGAGTACGCCGTCGGCACCGTCGCGGCTGCGGCGTTCGCCGCGCTCCTCTACGCGATCGTCAGCGGCGGCGACGTCCTCGCCGCCCTCACCGGGATCGTGCAACGTGCGCTGTCCACGACGCTCTGACCCCCACCGCACCGGCCGCGGCGGTCGCCGCACCGTCGCCCGGGGTGCAGCCGTCGGCGCCACGAACGGCCTGGCGAGTTCCCCGGCGGAGGACGACGGTGCGGTCACCGTCGAGGCGGCGCTGGCGCTCGGCACCCTGGTCGCGGTCACCGCGGCGGCGGTCGGAGCCGTCGCCGCGGTGGCGGCCGGGGTCCGCTGCACCGACGCCGCCCGCGAGCTGGCCCGCCAGGCCGCACGGGGCGACACCGAACGGGGCCGGGCCGTGGCCGCGCAGCTGGCCCCGGCCGGGGCCGAACCGGAGCTGCGTCTCGACGGCGATCTCGTCGTCGTGACGGTGCGGGTCCGGCCGGTCGGGCTGCTGCCGGTCACGATCAGCGGCACCGCGAGCGCCGCGGTCGAACCCGGCGTCGCGACCGGCGCGGCCCGGTCCGGGGCCCAGGCGGCCCGGTCCGGCGTCACAGCCGGGTCGGCCCCGCCCGGCGGCGCGTCATGAGCCGCCCGGCCCCTCCGCGCCGGGGCGACGATGCGGGCGTCGCCTCGGTGTGGGCCGCGACGGCGGCGGCGGTGCTGCTGCTCGTCGGCATCGTCGGCGTCGACCTGGCCGCCGCCACCCGCGCCCGGCACGTCGCCTCCGCCGCCGCGGACCTGTCCGCGCTCGCGGCCGCCGGCCGGTCGGTGGACGGCACGGCCGCCGCCTGCGCCCGTGCCGCCGACCTGGCCGACCGCAACGGCGCCGAGCTCCTGACCTGCCGCCTCGACGGCTGGGACGCCCTGGTCGAGACCCGGGTCGCCTGGTCGGGACTGCTCCCGCCGCGCGGTCCCGCGCGGGCGAGGGCACGTGCAGGCCCGGCTCCCGTGGACACCGGCCCGCCCCCGGCGAGCGGGACCGTGGACGGTTCCGGCCCCACCGCGGAGCCGTCGTGAACTCCCCCGGACGTGATCACGATCTCGGTGAGCGGTCCACGCCCCCGGATGAACGGACGGCGAACCCCGGAGCACACCGTCATCACGAGTGCTTACGACGAACGTCCCAGCGCGACCGCGTTTCGTCGTGGGGGCCTGACCGATCACCGACGTCGCGCGGCCCGCATCTGGTCACCGTCGCGACACTCGGGCCTACTGGGAGTCGCAGGGACGGGCAGGGTCCGGTCCGCTCCCGCCACGAAGACCACGCTCCCCAGACAGCGACGACGTCGGAGCGCCCCTGGCGCCCCCGTCCGATGTCGTCGCACGTGGTTGCCACCGGCCCGCCCCCGCCCCCGACGGGCGGGCCGGTGGTACCCCGTCCGGTTCCGCGATCATCGCGAACCGGTCGGGGCACCGCCTTCCAGCGCGGCGAGGACCAGGTCCAGCACCTGCACCGCCCCCGTCTTGTCCAGCGGGTTGTTGCCGTTGCCGCACTTCGGGGACTGCACGCAGGACGGGCAGCCCGTGCGGCACTCACAGTCCCGGACCGCGGCGCGGGTCGCCGCCAGCCACCGCCCCAGCACCTCGTGGCCGCGTTCGGCCAGGCCCGCGCCGCCCGGGTGCCCGTCGTGCACGAACACCGTCGGGAGCCCGGTGTCGGGGTGCAGCGCGGTGGACAGGCCGCCGATGTCCCAGCGGTCGCAGATCGCGAACAGCGGGAGCAGACCGATCGCGGCGTGCTCGGCGGCGTGCAGTGCGCCGGGGAGGCGTGCCTCGTCGATGGCGGCGTCGGCGAGCGCGTCGGGGTCGATCGTGTACCAGACCGAGCGGGTGTCCAGGCTCTGCGGCGGCAGGTCCAGCGCCGTCTGGTCGAGCACCGTCCCGTCCGGGGTGCGTCGCCGGTAGGCGACGACCTGGCTGGTCACCGTGGTCGCGCCGAAGCAGACCTGCACCGGTCCGTACCGGCGGTGCTCCATCACCTCGAGCACGGTGACGTCGGAGACCGACTGGGCCTCGGTGCGCCAGTCCGGGTCCTCGGCGTGGACGAGCGCGACGCCGTCGTCGAGGTCGAGCTCGTCGACGACGAAACTGTCGCCGCGGTGCAGGTACACCGCACCGGAGTGGATCGTGCCCGGGGCCGAGCCGCCGTCGACGGTGCCGAGCATCCGCCCGGTCGCCGCCTCCACCACGGCGACCTGCCCGAGCCCGGAGCCCCGGATGTCGACGTGCGCGGCGGGGGCGTCGCCGGTGTCGGGCCAGAACCAGCCGTGCGGTCGTCGGCGCAGCACGCCCTCGTCGACCAGGGCGTCGAGGACCTCCACCGCGGGGGCTCCCCCGAAGATCTCCTCGACGTCGACCGTGGTCAGTGGCATCTCCGCGGCCGCGCACGCCAGCTGCGGCGCGAGCACGTACGGGTTGACCGGATTGAGCACGCAGCTCTCCACGGGCGCCCCGATCAGCGAGCGCGGGTGGTGCACGAGGTAGGTGTCGAGCGGGTCGTCGCGGGCGACGAGCACGACGAGCGCCTCGTCGGCGGCCCGTCCGGCGCGCCCGGCCTGCTGCCAGAACGACGCGCGGGTGCCCGGGAAACCGGCCTGCACCACGGCGTCGAGCCCGGAGATGTCGACGCCGAGCTCGAGCGCGTTGGTGGTCGCGACCCCGAGCAGCTCGCCCGACATCAGGTCGGCCTCCAGCGCGCGGCGTTCCTCGGGCAGGTAGCCGCCGCGGTAGGCGGCCACCCGCGCGGCCAGCTCCGGAGCGATCTCGGCGACCTGGCGCTTCGCACCGAGCGCGGTGAGCTCGGCGGCCCGCCGGGACCGGACGAACGCCAGGGTGCGGGCGTCGGTCAGGACGAGGTCGGCGAGCATCCGGGCGACCTCGGCCCCGGCCGAGCGGCGGACCGGCGCCCCGTTCTCCCCGGTGATCTCGGCGAGCAGCGGCGGCTCCCAGAACGCGACGGTGCGCCCGGCGTGCGGGGACCCGTCCTCGGTGACGGCGACGACGCCGCGTCCGGTCAGCCGGGACGCGAACTCCTCCGGGCGGGCCACCGTCGCCGACGCGAGCACGATCACGGGACGCGCGCCGTAGCGCGCGGCGAGGCGCAGCAGCCGGCGCAGCAGCAGCGCCACGTGCGAGCCGAACACCCCCCGGTAGGTGTGGCACTCGTCGACCACGACGTAGCGCAGCCGGCGGAGGAAGGTCGTCCAGCGTCCGTGCCGGGGAAGGATCGACCGGTGCAGCATGTCCGGGTTGGAGAACACCCACCGGCAGTGCCTGCGGACCCAGTCACGCTGGTCCATGGGGGTGTCGCCGTCGAACGCGGCGGGCCGGACCCCGTCCGGGGCGAGCCCGTCGAGGGACCGCAGCTGGTCGGCCGCGAGTGCCTTGGTCGGGGCGAGGTACAGCGCCGTGGCCCGCGGGTCCTCGGCCAGCCCGGCGAGCACCGGCAGCTGGTAGACCAGCGACTTCCCCGACGCCGTCCCCGTCGCGACGACGACGTCGGCGCCGGAGTGCACCAGCTCCGCACCCTGCGCCTGGTGCGACCACGGGCGGGTCACGCCGCGGGCCGCCCAGGCCGTGCGCAGCGGCTCGGGCGTCCAGCCCGGCCAGTCGACCGGGTTCCCGGCCCGCGCCGGGATCCGCACGACGTGCCGCAGCGGGTCGTCGACGGCGCCGACCCCGTCGTCGACGGAGCCGCGGGATTCGTGAGAACGGTCGGAACCGAGGAGACCGTCAGGACCGTCGAAGCCGTCCTGCGCGGCGAACGTCCCGGCACCCGGCCCCGGCCCCGGCGCGTCCGTGTCGGCGGCACCGGACGCCCACGTGGTGTCGGCACGGGCCGGGTCGAGCCCCGAGCCCGCCAGCACGCGACGCAGCAGCTCCACCCCGCGCTGCGACCCGTCCGGGCCCTGCGTGCTCTCCGCCGTCGCTCCCACGACCGACCACGATGGCACAGATGTTCGAACGCTCCGCCGTCGCTCCCGGTGGCCGACCCGAACCGCCGGCCCGCAGCCGGTCGGATCGCGGAAGTCGTTGCACCGCAGTTGTTCTGCAGGTTCCCCGATTGCGTCGCAACATCGTGTGGGATTGATCACTTTTGCCAGTTCGTTACGTCTTGTGATCCCAATCGCACTGAGGGATGCACCACACTCCTAGACTGCACCAGCCCGGTCACCGGTGGACGCCGCCCGGGCCCAGTCGACGCCGACGAGGCCGTCGCCGCCAGGACGGGTCGAGCCACACCGGCCCGTCCCGGCCGCCGGGGACCTCGCCGGCCGGATCCTTTCCACCGGGAGGACACGGATGTCCCAGCCCACCTACCTCGCCCAGGGCCTCGAGCTCGGCGGCGGGGACCTCGCCATCGTCGGCGTGGTCGCGGTGGTCGCCCTCGTCGCCCTGGTCGTCGGCGGTCTCCTGTTGCGGGAGGTGCTCTCCTACGGCGAGGGCACCCCGAACATGCAGGAGATCGGCCGCGCGGTCCAGGAAGGCGCCACGGCGTACCTCAACCGTCAGTTCCGCACGCTCGCGATCTTCGCCGCGATCGTGTTCGTCCTGCTCTTCGCGCTCCCCGCCGAGGACCTCGGCGAACGCATCGGCCGGTCGATCTTCTTCGTCGTCGGCGCGGTCTTCTCCGCGATCATCGGCTACCTGGGCATGTGGCTCGCGACGCGCGCGAACATCCGGGTCGCAGCCGCCTCGCGCGAGACGGGCGGCCGGGAGAAGGCGACCCGCATCGCGTTCCGCACCGGCGGCGTCGTCGGCATGTTCACCGTCGGCCTCGGCCTCTTCGGGGCCGCGATCGTCGTGCTCGTCTACGCCGGCCAGGCGCCCCGCGTCCTGGAGGGCTTCGGCTTCGGCGCGGCACTGCTCGCGATGTTCATGCGGGTCGGCGGCGGCATCTTCACCAAGGCCGCCGACGTCGGCGCCGACCTGGTCGGCAAGGTCGAGCAGGGCATCCCCGAGGACGACCCCCGCAACGCGGCCACCATCGCCGACAACGTGGGCGACAACGTCGGCGACTGCGCCGGCATGGCCGCCGACCTGTTCGAGTCCTACGCGGTGACCCTGGTCGCCGCGCTGATCCTCGGCACCGCGGCGTTCGGTCTGCAGGGACTGCTGTTCCCGCTGATCGTCCCCGCGATCGGCGTGATCACCGCGATCCTCGGCGTCTACCTGACCAAGGCCCGCGCCGGGGAGAACACCCTGCGCGCGATCAACCGCAGCTTCTACCTCTCGGCGCTGTTCGCCGGGGTGCTGTCGATCGTCGCCGCCTACGTCTACCTCCCGGGCACCTTCGGCGAGCTGCTGAACCCGACCGACACCAGCGTCGTCGGCCTCGCCGGCGACCCGCGCCTGATCGCCTCGATCGCGGTCGTCATCGGCATCGTGCTGGCCGCGGTCATCCTCAAGCTGACCGGCTACTACACCGGCACCGAGGACCGTCCGGTCAAGGACGTCGGCGAGTCCTCGCTGACCGGCGCGGCCACCGTGATCCTGTCCGGCATCTCGATCGGCTTCGAGTCCGCCGTCTACACCGCCCTCGTCATCTCCGCGGCCGTCTACGGCGCGTTCCTGCTGTCCGGCTCGATCGTCGTGTCGCTGTTCGCGGTCGCGCTGGCCGGTACCGGCCTGCTGACCACGGTCGGTGTCATCGTCGCGATGGACACCTTCGGCCCGGTCTCGGACAACGCCCAGGGCATCGCGGAGATGTCCGGTGACGTCGAGGGCGAGGGCGTCGACATCCTCACCGAGCTCGACGCGGTCGGGAACACCACCAAGGCGATCACCAAGGGCATCGCGATCGCCACCGCGGTGCTCGCCGCGACGGCGCTGTTCGGCTCCTACCGCGACGCGATCAGCCAGGCCCTGGCCGGGGTGAACATCGCCGCGCAGGACGCCGGGACGGCCTTCGCCTACGAGGTGTTCAGCCCGAACACCCTGGTCGGTGTGATCATCGGCGCCTCGGTGGTCTTCATGTTCTCCGGCCTCGCGGTGAACGCGGTGACCCGCGCCGCGGGCGCGGTGGTCTACGAGGTGCGCCGCCAGTTCCGCGAGCACCCCGGGATCATGGACCGCACCGAGCGCCCGGAGTACGGCCGCGTCGTCGACATCTGCACCCGGGACTCGCTGCGCGAGCTGGCCACCCCCGGTCTGCTCGCCATCTTCGCCCCGATCGCGGTCGGGTTCGGTCT
Organism: Pseudonocardia sp. 2-7; assembly: GCF_056341085.1. NCBI lineage: Bacteria > Bacillati > Actinomycetota > Actinomycetes > Pseudonocardiales > Pseudonocardiaceae > Pseudonocardia > Pseudonocardia sp. 2-7. Next base: position 351,167 of record NZ_CP094507.1, on the reverse strand, counting down.
CGGTGTCGGCCCGCTGGCCGGCTACCTGGCCGGTGCCATCGCGACCGGTGTCCTGATGGCGATCTTCCTGGCCAACTCGGGCGGCGCCTGGGACAACGCCAAGAAGCTCGTCGAGGACGGCAACCACGGCGGCAAGGGTTCCGACGCCCACGAGGCGACGATCATCGGCGACACCGTCGGCGACCCGTTCAAGGACACCGCGGGCCCCGCGATCAACCCGCTGATCAAGGTCATGAACCTGGTCTCGGTGCTGATCGCCCCGGCGGTCGTGGTGCTGTCCACCCCCGACGCCAACCCGGTGATCCGGATCGTCATCGCGATCGTCGCCGTGGTGATCATCGCGGCCGCGGTGGTGGTCTCGAAGCGTCGCACCTCGGCGATCACCGACACCCCGGCCGAGAGCTCGGTCGGCTGACCGACACCTCGCAGGACCACGGCGGCCGCTCGTCCCATCGGGACGGGCGGTCGTCCTGCGTCGCGGGACGATTCGGATACTCTCCGCCGGACGGCAGTGATCACCCCGACGGAGGAGCGATGCGGACATCGCGAGGTCTCGCCGGACTCCTCGTCGCCCCGGCCGTCCTGCTGGCGGGCTGCGGCCCCTCCGGGCCGACCGTCGAGCAGTGGACCGAGTCGATGTGCGCGGCCGTGCTGCCCTTCGTCCGCACCGCCGTCGACACCCCCGGCGAGACCCCGGACCCCGCGCAGCGGCTGCGGGCCCTCTCGGACTACCTGACCCGCACCACCCAGGCCGCCGACGGCGCGCTGGGCGACCTGGACCGGCTCGGCCCGGCCCCCGTCGACGACGGCGAGGCCCTCTCCGCACGGCTCCAGGGCGGGCTCGGCGAGATCCGCTCGGCGTTCTCCGGGGCGCGTTCGCGGGTCGACGCCATCGACCCGGCCGACCCGGCCGCGGTGCAGCGCGACCTGCCCGCCGCGCTGGAGCCGCTCGCCCGCCTCGGCGGCACCACCGGACCCCTCGACGAGGTCACCGGCAACCCGGCGATCGCCTCGGCGTTCCGGGCCTCGACAACCTGCACAGATCTCACCCGGTCGGCGGAGCAGGCCCGCGCCACACCACCGCCCGGCGCACCCGCCGCTGCTCCGAACGGGCCAACCGGGGAGGGTGGAAGCAGCTGACCGGCGACGGCGTCCTACCGTCGACCACTGTCCGTGCCCCGGGCCCCGACGGGCCCCGACCCTGGAGCCCGACGATGGCCACCCCCCGCCCGGCGCGAACCGCCCGGGTCCTGCTCCCCACCCTGCTCGCCGCGCTCCTGGCCGGCGGCTGCGCGTCGAGCGTGGCCGGCACCCCCGCGGCGGACCCGGCTCCGCGGCCGACCGCGGGCGCCGGCGCCGACCCGGTCGCCTGGGGCGACAAGGTCTGCGGCGCGACCCTGGCCTACTACCAGCCGCTCAACACCCCGCCGAACTACGACGGCGCCGACCTCGCCGGCATCAAGACGCGGCTGTCGGAGTACCTCGGCAAGGTCGCGGCCGGCATCGACACCGGCAAGAAGCAGCTGACCGCGGCCGGCGAGTCCCCGGTGAGCGGCGGCGACGCGTGGGCGACCGCGGTGCGCGACATGCTCGACCGGTCCGGCACGACGATCGCCCAGGCCAAGAAGGACGTCGACGCGATCGACCCGAACGACGTCCAGGGCTTCAAGGGCAAGCTCGACGGCGCCCAGCAGAAGCTGCGGACGATCTCCGGTGCCCAGGGCCTGGACAAGATCGGCCCCACCCCGCGGCTGGACAAGGCGTTCGCGACCGCGCCGAAGTGCGTCGCCCTCAAGAAGATCAACGGTCCCGCCTGACCCGCCGCGTCACCCGTCCGGCGCTCCCTGCTGGGCAAGCTCGAACATGCGTTCTATGCTTCGCGGGTGCCGCAGATGTCGCTGTTTTCCGCGGAGGCCCGGCCGGCCGGGCTGACCGACCTGGCCGGGCTGCTCTGCGGGCCCGGGCGGATCGAGCGGTTCGGCGCCGGTGACACGGCCCGGTTCGACGTCCCGCTGCCGATTCAGGGGCGCGAGACGGCGCTGGCCGCGCTGGCGGCGGCCCGCGGCGTCACCCTCGCCCCCGGCGCGTCCGGGATGCGCAGCGCGTTCCGGCGCGACCTGGTCCCGCTGGCCCGCGCCTGGTGCACGCCGGACGGTCGCAAGCGGATCCCGCCGGACTTCCAGCTCGACGGCGCCACACTCCGGCTGTGGGCGCTCTCCGCAGGCACCCCCGACCTGCGGGGCGGGCACCTGCTGCTGCTCGACCCGCAGGCCCCGTGGACGCACGGCCCGCTGATCGCCGCCGCCACCCGGGCCGGCCTTCCCCCGGCACGGCTCGCCCCGGGGGAACACGGCGCGCCCGGCCCGGCGTTGCGTCTGCACGGAGCGCGCCGACTGGCCCGACTGGTGGAACTGGTGGGCCCCGCGCCGCGGATGACGAGCCCGACCGAGTGGCCCCGGCACCACGGCCGACCGGCCGCCTGACCTGCCGAACCACGGCCGGGTCTACGCTGGCGACTCGCCCGCTCCCAGTGGCACGAGCCACGACACGGGGCGACGACGGTGTGAGATCGTGCGATCGTCGACCCCGGAGAAGACGCTCAGCGCAACCGTCCCGGCACGCTCCGGGACCGCACGGTGTAACAGTGCGGGGTCGGGAAACGGCTACGACGTCGCAGGGACCGCGACGCAGCCGAGGAGATGAGGTAGGACCACGTGGCAGCAGCGACAACGGGAACGACGGGTTCGGCACGCACGTCGGGGGGCAGCACGCGCAAGCCGACCTCGACGGCGAACGCATCCGGCCGCCCGACGCGCCGCCTGGTGATCGTCGAGTCCCCCAGCAAGGCGAAGAAGATCCAGCCCTACCTGGGCAACGACTACGTCGTCGAGTCCTCGGTCGGTCACATCCGTGATCTGCCGCGCGGCGCGGCGGACGTCCCGGCCAAGTACAAGGGCGAGTCCTGGGCGCGGCTCGGCGTCGACGTCGACAACCAGTTCAGCCCGCTCTACATCGTCACGCCGGAGAAGCGCAGCACCGTCTCGGAGCTGCGCGAGGCGCTGAAGACCGTCGACGAGCTCCTGCTCGCGACGGACCCCGACCGTGAGGGCGAGGCCATCGCCTGGCACCTGCTGGAGACCCTCCAGCCGAAGGTCCCGGTCCGGCGGATGGTCTTCCACGAGATCACCGAGTCGGCGATCCGCGCGGCCGCCGAGAACACCCGCGAGCTCGACCAGCACCTCGTCGACGCGCAGGAGACCCGTCGCATCCTGGACCGCCTCTACGGCTACGAGGTCTCCCCCGTGCTGTGGAAGAAGGTCATGCCGAAGCTGTCGGCGGGCCGCGTCCAGTCGGTCGCGACCCGGCTGATCGTGCAGCGCGAGCGGGACCGCATCGCGTTCCGCTCCGCGGAGTACTGGGACATCGCCGCGACCCTCGACGCCGGGGAGAAGGCCACCCCGCGCTCATTCGGTGCGCGGCTGCTGCAGGTCGACGACAAGCGCGTCGCCACCGGCCGCGACTTCGACTCGCTCGGGCAGCTGAAGAAGGGCTCCGCGGAGGTCGTCACCCTGAACGAGGCCGAGGCGCGCCGCCTCGCCGAGGGGCTGCAGGACCGTCCGATGGAGGTCGCGTCGGTCGACTCCAAGCCCTACACGCGCAAGCCGTACCCGCCGTTCATGACCTCGACGCTGCAGCAGGAGGCGGGCCGCAAGCTGCGGTTCTCCTCCGAGCGCACGATGCGCAGCGCGCAGCGTCTGTACGAGAACGGCTACATCACCTACATGCGTACGGACTCGACGACGCTGTCGGCGACGGCCATTGAGGCGGCCCGCTCGCAGGCCCGTGAGCTGTACGGCGACGCCTACGTCGCGGACTCGCCGCGCCAGTACACGCGCAAGGTGAAGAACGCCCAGGAGGCCCACGAGGCCATCCGTCCCGCCGGCGAGACCTTCCGGACCCCGGGTGCCATCGCCCGCGAGGTCGACGGCGACGACTTCCGCCTGTACGAGATGATCTGGCAGCGGACCATCGCCTCGCAGATGAACGACGCCCGCGGGACCACCGTGAGCGTCCGGATCGCGGGCACCGCGGGGACCGGCGAGAAGGTCGTGTTCGCGTCCTCCGGCCGCACGATCACCTTCCCCGGCTTCCTCAAGGCCTACGTCGAGACCCTCGACGACGAGGCCTCGGGCCAGCAGGCCGACGACGCCGAGTCCCGGCTGCCCGAGCTGACCGAGGGCCAGCCGCTGACCGCCACCGAGCTGGTGCCCGACGGGCACTCCACCAGCCCGCCGTCGCGGTTCACCGAGCCCGCGCTGGTCAAGGCGATGGAGGAGATGGGGATCGGTCGGCCGTCGACGTACGCGTCGACGATCAAGACGATCCTCGACCGCGGCTACGTCTGGAAGAAGGGCTCCGCACTCGTCCCGTCGTGGGTGGCGTTCGCCGTCGTCGGGCTGATGGAGCAGCACTTCGGCCAGCTCGTCGACTACGACTTCACGGCCGCGATGGAGGACGACCTCGATTCCATCGCCTCCGGTGACGACTCCCGCGTGCACTGGCTGTCCGGGTTCTACTTCGGCACCGACGGCGCGAGCAGCGGCTCGGAGATCGCCCGGGCCGGTGGGCTGAAGAAGCTCGTCGGGTCGAACCTCGAGGAGATCGACGCCCGCACGGTGAACTCGATCCCGATGTTCGCCGACGCGGCGGGCAACGACGTCGTCGTCCGGGTGGGGCGCTACGGCCCGTACCTGGAGCGGATCGTCGACGGCGAGTCCCAGCGCGCGAACCTGCCCGACGACCTGGCCCCGGACGAGCTGTCCGAGGAGATCGCCGAGAAGCTGTTCTCGGTGCCGCAGGAGGGCCGCAAGCTGGGCACCGACCCGGTCACCGGCCACGAGATCGTGGCGAAGGAGGGCCGCTTCGGCCCCTACGTCACCGAGCTCCTGCCCGAGCCCGAGGTGCCCGAGGGCGCCAAGAAGAAGCCGGCCAAGCCGAAGCCGCGCACCGGCTCGCTGTTCAAGTCGATGACGGTCGACACCATCACCCTCGAGGACGCGCTGCGGCTGCTGTCGCTGCCGCGGATCGTCGGCACGGACCCGGACTCCGGTGACGAGATCACCGCGCAGAACGGCCGCTACGGCCCGTACCTGAAGAAGGGCACGGACTCGCGGTCGCTCTCCGGCGAGGAGCAGCTCTTCACGGTCACCCTGGAGGAGGCCCTGGAGATCTACAAGCAGCCCAAGCAGCGGGGCCGCGCCGCCGCGGCGCCGCCGCTGCGCGAGCTGGGCGAGGACGCCTCGACGAAGAAGAAGATGGTGATCAAGGACGGCCGGTTCGGCCCCTACGTCACCGACGGCGAGACCAACGCCAGCCTGCGCAAGGGCGACTCGGTCGAGGAGATCACCGACGAGCGGGCCTCCGAGCTGCTCGCGGAGCGGCGGGCGAAGGCCCCGGCGAAGAAGACGACGACCCGCAAGCCTGCGGCGTCGAAGAGCACGGCGTCGAAGAGCACGGCGGCCAAGGGCACCGCAGCCAAGACCGGGACCCGCACCGCCGCGGCGAAGAAGACGACGACCCGCAGCACCGCGGCCAAGACCACGCCGACGAAGTCGACCGGGACCCGGACGCGCAAGACCCCGACGACCTGAGACCGGTGACGACGACGGGCCCCGATCCGGATGAACCGGTGCGGGACCCGTCGCGTCGGCGGGGCCGGTCAGCCCGCGGCGAGGGCCTTCTTCACGGCGGCGGCGACGCGGCCGCCCTCGGCGCGGCCCGCCGCGGCGGCGTTCGCCTTCTTCATGACCTGGCCCATCTGCTTCATGCCGGGCTTCTCCCCGGTCTCGGACTCCACCTCGGCGACGGCGGCGGTCGCCAGGGCGGCCACCTCGTCGTCGTCGAGCTGGGTCGGCAGATACCGGGCGAGGACCTCGCCCTCGGCGCGCTCACGGTCGGCGGACTCGGGGCGGCCGCCGTCGGCGAAGGCCTGGGCGGACTCGGCGCGCCGCTTGGTCTCCTTGGTGATGACCGCGCGGACCTCGTCATCGGAGAGCTCCCGGGCCGTGTCACCGGCCACCTCGGCGTTGCCGATCGAGGTCAGGACGGATCGCAGGGTCGTCCGGACCAGCTCGTCCCTGGCCTTCATCGCGGTGGTCAGGTCGGCCCGCAGCTGCTCCTTGAGGGTGCTCACGGGTCGCCACGATAGTCCCGCGACGTAGGCTGGATCGCGTGAGTATCGCCGGGACCCTCGCCCGTACCGCCGCCGGCGCCGCCCTGCTCGGAGCGTCGGGCATCGGGTACGCGGCGGGGATCGAGCGGCGGCACTGGACGCTGCGCCGGGTCGAGCTGCCCGTCCTCGACGAGGGTGCGCGGCCGCTGCGGATCCTGCACCTGTCGGACTTCCACCTGACGCCGGGCCAGCGCAGCAAGATCCGGTGGATCGCTGCGCTGGACGAGCTCGACCCGCACCTGGTGATCGACAGCGGGGACAACCTGGCGCACCCCGACGCCGTCCCGGGCGTGCTGACCGCGCTGGGGAGGCTGCTGGAGCGGCCGGGCGCGTTCGTGTTCGGCAGCAACGACTACTACGGCCCCACCCCGAAGAACCCGGCCCGCTACCTGCGCCGCGGGGACACGAAGCGGGTGCACGGGGCGGACCTGCCCTGGACCGACCTGCGCGCCGCGTTCCGCGAGCACGGCTGGGTCGACGCCACCCACGCCCGGCACGTGCTCGAGGTCGACGGCCGGACGGTCCGGATCGCGGGCGTCGACGACCCGCACCTGAACCTGGACCGCTACCCGCGCATCGCCGGCCACGACGCCGACGCCGACCTGCGCATCGGGCTGACCCACTCCCCCGAGCCGCGGGTGCTCGACGGCTTCGCCGCCGACGGCTACGACCTCGTCCTCGCCGGGCACACCCACGGCGGCCAGCTGCGGCTCCCCGGCTACGGCGCGCTCGTCACCAACTGCGGGATCGACCGGTCCCGGGCCCGCGGGGCGAGCCGCTGGGGCAGCCGGATGCGGCTGCACGTGTCGGCCGGGCTGGGCACCTCGCCGTACGCGCCGGTGCGCTTCGCGTGCCCGCCGGAGGCCTCGCTGCTGACCCTCGTCCCCCGCACGACCGGCCCCGATGCGCGGACGGGAACCCCCGCGCAGGCCTCGGAGGGCATCGGGTAGAGTTCTCCACGGCTCACGGGGAGACCCGGGTGTCCATCGGGGTGTGGCGCAGCTTGGTAGCGCGCTTCGTTCGGGACGAAGAGGTCGCAGGTTCAAATCCTGTCACCCCGACAACACGAAGGCCCAGGTCCGGCGGACCTGGGCCTTCGTCGTGTCCCGGTCGGGACTACGCCCCGACGAGCCCCGCGAACCCGTCCAGGGTCCGCGCGAGGCCGTACTCCCACGCCCGGTCCGCGTCCCAGGCGCTCCCCTGGGCCGCGCCCACCGCGGAGCCGACCCGCACCGCCAGCGGGAAGACCTCCGGGTCCAGCACGCGCCCGAGCAGCGGCGCGTTGACCGCCCACCACTGCTCGTCGGTCTGGGACGACAGCAGGGCGGCGTCACGCGCCTCCTGCTCCGCGAGGGCGTGCTGCCGGACGAAGGCCAGCAGGTGCGAGAGCGCGCTGTCCCGGTCCAGGTCCGACAGCCCCAGGCCGTCGAAGGCGTGCAGCTCGTACTCGTACTTCGCCATCTGGCCGGGCCCGAGGGACGGCCGGTGCGTGGAGACGGTCGCCGCCCACCGGTGCGCCCGGTGGAACGCGCGGTTGCCGTCGGCGAGCGAGGTGATGCGGTCACGCCACGGCCGGCCGGTGAGGTCGGGCATCGGCATCCCGCGGTAGGCCGCGTCGAGCATCAGGTCCAGCAGCTCGGCCTTGCCCGGCACGTAGGTGTAGGTCGTCATCGTGGAGACACCGAGCGCATCGGCGACCTTGCGCATGCTGAGGGCGGGCAGACCGTCCCGGTCGGCCAGGGCGACGGCCACCTCCACGACCCGGTCCAGCGAGAGCGACTGCCGCGGTCCGCGGCGCGGGACGGCCGCGGGATCGCGCCAGAGGAGGGCGAGTGTGCGGTCCGGGTCGCCGGCGTTCGTTCGCGTGGGAGCCACGGGACGATTCTCCTCCATCCCTTCGCGTACGCTGTACAATGTACGCCGTACAGAATCGAGGAGCCCCATGCACATCACCGCCTCCGCTGTCTCACTGAACGTCGAGGACGTCGCCGCGTCACGTTCCTTCCTGACCGAGCACTTCGGGTTCGAGGTCGCCATGGCGGCGGACGGGTTCGCCTCGCTCACCCGCGACGACGTCGGCATGAACGTGATCTATCTGCGGCGCGGCCTGGCGACGCTCCCGGACGACCAGCGCGACGTCCACGCGGCCGGCCAGATCCTCGCGTTCACCGTCGACGACCTGGAGGGCGAGCTGTCGCGCCTCGTCGCCGAGGGTGTCGCGATCACCATGCCGCTGACCACCGAGGAGTGGGGCGAACGGGCCTTCCAGGTCCGCGACCCCAACGGTGTCGTCGTCCAGCTCGTCGACTGGAACGGGGCGACCTCCTCCCGGTAGCGGGCGGCCTCCGGGTGCACGATGGACCCGTGATCGGTGACCGCTGGGGCGTGAGCGACGCCGAGACCGCCCGCCCCTACCCGTGCGACGAGTTGGTCCCGGCCCCCACGCTGCAGGCGTGGCGGGGCGTCTCCGTCGCCGCGCCGGCCGCCGCCGTCTGGCCGTGGGTCGCCCAGATCCGGCTCGCCCCGTACTCCTACGACTGGGTCGACAACCTCGGACGCCGATCCCCGCGGGAGCTCGTGGGACTTCCGGAACCGCAGGTCGGGGACACCTTCACCGCGACCGGCGGACGGCGGATCGGCCGGATCCTCTCGGTCGACCCCGGGGTGCAGCTCACCGGCAGCGTCCTGGGCGCCGTCATGTCCTACGTCCTCGCGCCGCAGGGGGCGGACACGACCCGCCTGCTGCTCAAGGCGGCACCCGCGCGCTCGCGCCGCTGGTGTCGGTCGGCGACCTCGTGATGGCCCGGCGGCAGCTGCTGAACCTGGGACGGCTCGCCGAGGACCACAGCCGGCCACCGGGTCGTTGACGACACACCGGGCACGGTGGGGTGCGACGACGGGGTGTGATGCGCGATCCTGACGGGATGAGTGAGAACCCGGTAGCGCTCGATCTCGACGACGCGGGACTGGCCGGTGGCCTCCCCCGCCCGGCGCACCAGCTCGACGGGATCCAGGACGTACCGTTCCGCCCGGTCCAGTTCCGCGACAACGACCTCCCGACCGCACTGGAGCGCGCCGCGCAGTGGCTGCGGGAGACCCAGTCCTGGCTGGGTGAGCCGGTCGACGTGATCGCCATCCACCTCGACTACAACGAGGCGTCCGAGGCGGCGTACTACGAGCTCAAGCTGATGTGCAACGAGGAGGACCTCGCCGGGGCACCCATCGCGGTGCGCCAGCGGGCCGCCGCCGACGCCTGACCACACCCCGACGGGTCGTCGCCCCGGCACCGACCGTGCCGGGGCGGCGCCCGTCCAGTGATCAGAGTCACGCCGAGCATGACGATCAGCAGGTCGTGACCCCCCGGAACGGCCGCGGGAGCGTCTCGGGGCGGACGGCTGTTTGGCCGACACCGGGCCCTGCGGTAGCGTCCTCCTCGGTCACCGTAGTTCTGAGTTTCGTGTCTCAAGCGCGCTCGCAGAATGATGATGCGGGCGGATCCGCTGTCTTTGGTGTAGCTGAAGCTGGCTGCCGTCTGGGAATTCCTCTGACCCGGGCAGCCGCACGACGTGGTTGTTCCGTCCGAAAGCTGCATGACAAGGAGTCACCATGACCAACGGAACCGTGAAGTGGTTCAACGCCGAGAAGGGCTTCGGCTTCATCGCCCCCGAGGACGGCGGCGCCGACGTGTTCGTCCACTACTCGGCCATCGAGGGCTCGGGCTTCAAGGAGCTCCAGGAGAACCAGGCCGTGTCCTACGAGGTCACCCAGGGCGCCAAGGGCCCGCAGGCCTCCTCGGTGTCCCCCCGCTGACACCCCCGCCCGGCCGTGCGGCCGGGCACTGTTCCTCCGTCCGATGGCGGCATCCCCACGCGGGATGCCGCCATCGGCGTCTCCGGGCCGCTAGCGTGGCGGAGTGCCGCTGTCCGCCCGCCAGACCGCGCTGTTGGCGGACCGGTTACCCGGACACGAGGTCGTCGCCGACCACGGCTGGGGTCTGGTCGGGACCACCGTGCTGCAGATCCGCCACGCCGGTGCCGACCTCATCGTGAAGGCCGGCGACGACGCCGACACCCACATCGCCCGTGAGCTGCGCGCCCACCGCGAGTGGCTGGCCCCGCTCGTCGCCCGCGGCCGCGCGCCGGAGCTGCGCCACGCCGACGCCGACGCGAAGCTCCTGGTCACCCGCTACCTGCCCGGGGCCCTGGTGCAGGACACCCCCGCCGAGCACGAGGCGTCGACCTACCGCGGCGCCGGCGAGCTGCTGGCGCTGCTGCACGACCGGCCCGCCGTCGTCGACGAGGGGTACGGCGCCCGGCTGCGCGACACCGTCCTGACCAGGCTCGGGCGTCCGCACCGCATCGCCCCCGGGCTCCTCGCGCGGCTCCGGGCGGAGGTGGCCGGCTGGCCGACACCGGCGGCCCGGCTCGTCCCCACCCACGGCGACTGGCACCCGCGCAACTGGCTGGTGCACGACGGGGTCGTCGCCGTGATCGACCTGGGCCGGGCGGCACTGCGCCCGGCGTCCACCGACCTGGTGCGTCTCGCGGCCTGCCAGTTCCGGTGGGACCCGGCGCTGGAGACGGCCCACCACGACGGCTACGGCGGCGACCCGCGCGAGCCCGGCCCGTGGCGCCGGGAATGGGTCGCCGAGGCCGTCGGCACCGTGACCTGGGCCCTCCAGGTCGGCGACGAGCCGTTCGAGGCCCACGGACACCGGATGCTCGCCGAGGCGTTCCCCGACTAGCCTGCGCCGGTGCCCCTCGTCGTCGGTCCGGCCACCTCGTTCGACGACCTCGCGACCCTGCTGGGTCCGAAGCGCGACCCCGACGCGTCGGTCTGCTGGTGTCTCTCGCACCGCCTGCCCGCGGCGACGCACCGCGCCCTGACCGGCCGGGCCCGGGGCGAGTACGTGCGGGAGCTGACGACCCGCGCGGTCGCACCCGGCGTCGTCGCCCACGACGACGGCGAACCGGTCGGCTGGGCCGCCGTCGCGCCACGCTCCGAGCTGCCGTTCGCCCGCTCCCGCACCATCCCGCACGTCGACGACCTCCCGGTCTGGTCGGTGTGGTGCTTCCGGGTCCGCGCCGGGCACCGGGGCCGCGGCATCGCGCGGGCCCTGCTCGCCGGAGCCGTCGCATACGCCCGGGACCAGGGGGCGCCGGCCGTCGAGGGCTACCCGGTGGACAACCGGGGCGCCCGGGTCGACCTGACGATGGCCTACGTCGGCACCCGCGCGTTGTTCGAGGCGGGCGGGTTCACGTTCGCCGCGGCGACCACCGGGGTGTCCGGCGGGTTCCCGCGGGTGGTCATGCGCCGCGCGCTGACCGGCTGACCCGGCACCGCCCCGGATCGCGCAGATCCGTGACGGCGGACCGCTCCCGTTCCCGGCAGGCTCGCCCACGTCCTGACGAGCCTCCGGTCGCCGCCGGAGGAGCACCGAGACGGAGGAGCGATGATCGTGGTCGTCGTCGTGGTCGGCATCTTCTTCCTGCTCATGGGCGGGTACGCGCTGGCCGCGCCGGCCGCGCTGGTCCGGCCGTTCGGGCTGGTGGCCGACGGCCCGGAGAGCAGGTCGGAGGTGCGCGCCGTCTACGGCGGATTCGGCCTGGCGATCGCGGCCGTGCTCGGGCTGGCCCTCGCCGTCCCCGGGCTCCGCATCGGTGTGGTGCTCACCGTCGCCTTCGCGCTCGGCGGGATGGCCGTCGGGCGCGTGCTGTCCCGGCTGGTCGACCGGCCCACCGCGTTCTACCCGATCTGGTTCTACGGCCTGGTCGAGACGGTCGCGGCCGGGGCGCTGGTCGTCGTCGCCGCGACCTGACCGGGCACGACCCGGATGTCGAGCCCCGACCGGAGGAGCCGCCCGGGCGGCAGGCCGAACATCCGGCGGAACGCCGGCCCGAGGTGCGACGGCGTCGCGAAACCGGCGTCGGCCGCGGCCCGGGTGAGGTCCCCGCCGTCGCGCACGACGCCCGCGACGATCCGCATCCGCGCCCACCTGCGGTAGGCCCGCAGGCCTGCCCCCGTCTGCCGGGTGAACAGGCGCGCGAAGTGGCCCGGCGACAGCCCGGCCGCCGCCGCGAGGTCACCGGTCGGCAGGTCCGGGCCGCCGGGCCGGTGCAGGGCCGCGATCGCCCGCGCGATGCGGGCGTCGGGCTCGGCGCGGGCCCCCGGCGCCGTACCGCTGTCGACCAGGATCCGCCGCAGCCCCGGCCCGTCGCCGTCGACCGCGCAGGCGACGAGGTCGGGCTCGGCCGGGTGCCCGGTCACGATCCCGGCGGGCCCGCGACCGGGCTCGAGGAACACGAAGGCCGCCCGGTGCGCGCCGCCGGTGATGCGGTGGCGCAGTCCGGCCGGGACCAGCAGCGTCCGCGCCGTGCGGTCCGGCGCACCGTCGACCCGCACGGTCAGGTCGTCGTCGACACCGACCGCGAGGCACGCCACCGCACCCCGGTGTGCGTCGAGTCCGAGCATCGGCCCCAGATGGACGGCCCAGCAGGGCCCCACCCACAGCCGCGCCGGGCCCGCCGCCACGGTCACCGGACGCCCGCCCGCCGGCGTCGCCATCCGAACCCGGCGGCCGCCGCGAGCAGCCCAGCGAGCGCCAGACCGTGCTCGAACCACGCCCCCCAGCGGGTCGCGAACGTCAGGTCGGTGCGCAGCGGCACCTGTTCGACCAGGGTGTCCGCGGCGTACAGCCCGGTCTCGGCGACGACGGAGCCGTCGGGCCGGATCACCGCACTCGCCCCGGACAGCGCCGCGACGACCGCGGCCCGCCCGTGCTCGACGGCCCGCAGCCGTGACATCGCGAGGTGCTGCCAGGTCATCTCGCCCCGCCCGTACCAGGCGTTGTTCGTCGGGATGACCAGCAGCGAACCGCCGTCGGCGACGCCGTCGCGCAGCACGTGGTCGTAGGCGGTCTCGTAACAGATCGCCGTCGCCACCCGGGTGCCCGCGACGGGCAGCACCGCGGGCGCCGTACCGGGGGTGAAGTCGGCCAGCGCGACGAACGGGGTCAGGTACTGCGTGACCGCCCGCAGCGGGATGCGCTCGCCGAACGGCACGAGCTCCTGCTTGGCGTAGCGCTCCCCCACCCCGGTCCCCGGGTTCCAGACGGCCACCGCGTTCTCGGTGTCGGTCGCGCCCGCCCTGTAGTTGGTGCCGACCAGGAACGGCACGCCGAGCGCGTCGACGACCCGGTCGACCGCCGGGTCGACACCGTCGGTCGACAGCGAGCTCTCCGGCCACACGACGAGGTCGGGCCGACCGACCGCGCCGGACCGGACGCGGTCGATCAGCACGGAGGTCTCGGCGAGGCTGTTCGCGCGCAGGGTCCGACCGGCGTCGAACAGGCCGAGCCCGATGTCGGGGGCGTTGCCCTGCACGACCGCGACGGTGCGGGTGCCGTCCTGCGCGTCGACGGGCGGGGTCGGCACCGCGAGCAGCACGAGCACGACCGCCACGACCGGGACGAGGCCGACGACCCGGCGGGGACGCTGCAGGAACGCCGCCACGCAGAACCCGGCCGCGACCACCGCGACCGACACCAGCGGGGCCCCACCGATCGCGGCGAGCGGTAGGAACGGCCCCTCGACCTGCCCGAATGCGACCCGGCCCCAGGGGAAGCCGTTGAGCGGGAACCGGCTCTGCAGCCACTCCTGCGCGGCGAAGGCCAGCGCACCCCACACCGGCGCGGCGGGCAGCCGGGCGGCGAGGGCGACGAGCGCACCGCCGAGCGCCGGGAACCCCGCCATGACCAGCGACAGCCCCACCCACGGGAACGGGCCGTAGTCGCGGCCGAGGAAGTCCTGGATCCACATCAGGTGCGCCAGGTAGAAGGCGAACCCGAACACCGCACCCAGCCAGGCGGCGCGGCGCACCCGGACCCCGGACAGGGCCCACCAGAGCAGCGCGAACGCCACGATCGCGGTCCACCACACGGTGCGCGGCGGGAACGCCAGGTGCAGCAGCACCCCGCCGACGACGACCGCCGCGATCCGCAGCGCGAGTGCCTTCACCACACGGTCAGCATGATCCGGCCGCGGCGCGGGCCCGCGCGCGGGTCCCGGCGGCCACCGACCCCACCACCGCGACGACGAGCAGCGCGCCCGCGTAGGCGGCGACGAGCTGCATCGGCCGCCCGGAGAAGTCCCCCGCGAGCGGCGGCACCAGCACCGCGAACAGCACCACGACGCCCGTCAGCGCCGCCCGCGGCCGCGGCGGGAGCGGCACGCAGGCCAGCGGGGCCAGCGCCCACAGCAGGTACCACGGGTGCAGCACCGGCCCGAGCACGACGACGGCGCCGAGCACCAGGCCGAGCGCCGTCGTCGCACCGGTCCGGCCGCGGGCCTGTGCGACGAGCACCCCGGCGGCGAGGAGCGCGGCGAGCAGCGTCCCGGCGGTCCGCGTCGCCGTCAGTGCCGTGACCGGGTCGGCGCCGAGCACGCCCGCGACCGCCGCGGCCCAGTTGGTGGGCGCCATCCAGCTGAACAGCTGCCCGGGAGCGGAGACCGCGCCGAGCCAGCTCCCCCCGCCGGCGTCGACGGCCGACACCGCGACCGCGACCGCCGCGGCCACCCCCGCGACCAGTACGACCGCCCCCCACCGGCGGGTACGGCCGGGCGCGGACCGGGCCGCGGCGACCGCCAGGACCACGAGCCCGGCCGCCGCGGGGGCCTTCACCAACGCCCCCAGCACGACGAGCGCGGCGCCCGCGGCGAGCGCCGCCCACGGCCCGCGCAGCCCGACGGCGAGGCCCACGAGCAGCAGCGCGAGCATCGGGCCGTCGTTGTGCATCCCGCCGACGACGTGCCAGAGCACCAGCGGGTTCGCGACCCCCCACGCCAGCGCCGTCCCCGGTGGGATCCCGTGGGCACGGGCCAGGCGCAGCACGGCCCACCCGATCCCCACCACCGCGACGACGGCGAGCAGCCGGTACGCCGCCACCCCGGCGACCACCCCGTCCCCGGCGACGGCGGCGACCGCCTTCTGCCACAGGTCGGTCACCGGCCCGTACGGCGACGGCGTCTCCCTCCAGTAGCCGTCGACCCGCGCGAGGACCGGCGACCCGGCGGGCAGCCCGGCCGCCGGACCGGTCCGGTGCGGGTCGGCGCCGCCGAGCGCGACCATCCCCTGGGCGAGGTAGCTGTACACGTCGCGGGAGAACAGCGGCGGTGCGACGAGCAGTGGCGTGGCCCAGGCGAGCAGCGCCCGCACCGCCTGCACCGGAAGCACCGGAGCGCGCACCAGCAGCAGCCAGGCCACGACGACCAGCCCCGTCCCGGCCACCGCGGCGCCGAGCGCCACCGTCGACCCGGGGCGGAGCACCACCGCCCAGGCGCCGCCGGTCAGCAGCACCGACCCGGCGGCGCCGAGCGCGGTCGGTGCCGCGACCGGGCGGCGTCGCTCCCCCACGGCCGGGGTCAGGCGGTCGGGGCCGCCGGGCCGTCGGAGGCCTGGAGTGCACCGGCGGGGAGCCGGTCGGCGCCCCAGCTGCGTTCGATGTAGCCGACGATCGTGGCGATGTCCTCGGCGGGCACGCGCTCGGGCTCCCCGTGCTCCAGCGGGTCGCCGTGGAAGATGTAGAGCCGCGACGCGAACTGGTCGAACGGCAGCGACGCCTCGCCGAAACGCTCCCCGTTGCGCGCCGTCGAGACGACGACGCCGTCGCCCCAGTCCTGCCCGCTGTCGTTGTTCGGGTTGTAGAAGTACACCCGCATCACGTCGTTCGGGTCCGGCGCGACCCGCAGGATGGCGATGGCATGCCAGCCGACGTAGCGGGCGGCGCTGTCGGTGACCGCGATCCCGGCGGGCTGCGGGTGGATCAGCGGCTGGCCGCCGTTGTATCCGGGGTGGTAGCCGGCGTGGAACTGACGCAGGAAGGCGTCGAGGTCGGTGAGGTTGCCGGTCCCGACGTCGACGTTGATGTGGAAGCCGCGGGCCGCCCACCAGCCGTGGAACTCGGGGTTGACCCAGCGGTGCGGGTCCCCGGGCCGGTCGGAGCAGCGGCGGCCCATCTCGGCGTAGATCCGGTCCAGGTGCGGGACGACGACCAGTGACACCGGGTCGAGGTCGATCGGCAGCTTCTCCGCGACCCCGGCTCCGCTCTCCTGCGACGAGATCCGCTGGCCCTCGAAGTGCATGACGATCTCGTCGTCGCGGGCCGCCCAGACGACCATCTGCAGCAGGTAGTCCGGGTCGTTGTAGGCCCACATCGACAGGGCGCGGGCGGACTGGCAGGTGGGGTTGTCGCCCTGCCCGACGCCGAGCGGCTGGCCCAGCATCGACAGCACACCGGCCAGCAGCCGCACCTCGGGTGCGGGCTCCTCGCCGAACGCGGCGACCAGGCGCTCCCGCGCGGCCGGGCCGATCTCGAGCGCGATCTGGCGCCACAGCCCGGGCACGACCGGCGGCTCGTAGAGGATGCCGCGGTCGAGCAGCAGCGCCAGGCCGTAGATGCACTGCGCGGTGTGCGGGGTGACGGCCTCCTCGATCAGCCGGTGCACCAGGTCCCGGAAGCGCAGCAGGCAGTTCTTGCCGGTGTCGGACAGGCCGAGCGCCTCGGCGAGCAGGTAGTCGCTCTCGTGGCGCAGGAACTGCAGCAGCTCCGCGTGGTACGGCGACACGAGCCCGGTGTCGTGCATGGCCCGGGCGAACCCGGCGGCCTCGTACTGCAGGCCTCCGGTGTCCATCGCCTCCAGCCGGGAGCGGAAGACGTCGATGCCCGGGTCCTCGCGGCTCGCCTCGGTGGTCCCGAACAGCGCGGTGATCAGCCGGTCGAGTCCCTGCCCGGAGGACAGGTCCACGCTCGGGTCACCGCGCCACACCGACAGCCGGGTGATCAGCGACGACACCTGGTCGACCTGGATCGGGCGCTGGCGCAGGATCCGCCAGATCTCGGCGACCAGCTTGTCGAGGACGCTGTCGTAGCCGATGCCCTCGGCGATGTGGCGGAACAGGTCGCGGATCATCTGGGCCGTCCGGCCCTCGTGGACCCGCTCCGCCTCGGTCGGCGGTGTGAACAGCAGCTCGAGGTTCATCGCCAGCACCTGGGACAGGAACTGACGGGCCTCGTCGGCGGAGATCGCGGGGTGGTCGTACTCCCCGAGGGCGACCGCGAGCATCCGCAGCTCGCTGGTCGCCTCCATCACCACCGTGTCGGCGACGCCGCTGTGCAGCCCCGCCCCGACCAACGCCGGGACCAGGATGTCCGGGTGGGCCCAGTCGGTGCCGGCGAACACGCCGGCCTCCTCCAGGTCCCGGGCGCGGGCCTGCACGGCGGCGGGGCCCCCGTCCTGCAACAGGACGCGACGGAGCTGCTCCAGAACCCTGCGGATCTTCGTCGTCTTACCGAAGTCCGGGGTCCGGGCAAGGTCCCGGGTGGCGTCGTCGAGCGAGACCAGGCGCCTGTCCAGCACCGAGGTCCCACTCGCGACGTCGACGGTCGGTTTCACACGGCTTCCCTCGTTCGGGCTCCACGGCCGTGGGCGGGTACCCGCCCTCAGACGTAGAAGTCGAGTTCTTCCTGCTTCTTCAACAGATCGCGCATCCGGTAGGGGTCGTCCCCGAAGAAGTAGAGCAGACCCCAGTGCGTGCCGAACGCGGTCCTCTTCGTCACGGTCTCCTCGACCGGCGACGTGAGGTCGTGCGACTCGTAGTAGTCGTCGTCCTCGGTCTCCTCGGGGATCCGCAGGCTGCTGACGACGCGGCGGCGCGGGTAGACCCCGAAGCAGCCGGCCACGCCGGAGGCCCCCTCGACCTCCGTCGGGAAGAAGGCGTCGATCTCCTCCTCGGTGGTCTTCGGGTCGAACGCCAGCACGAGGCCCTGGTAGGCGTTGAAGCCGTAGGAGCGCTCGAGCAGCTCGAAGACCTTG
Source organism: Pseudonocardia sp. 2-7 (assembly GCF_056341085.1). Classification (NCBI taxonomy): domain Bacteria; kingdom Bacillati; phylum Actinomycetota; class Actinomycetes; order Pseudonocardiales; family Pseudonocardiaceae; genus Pseudonocardia; species Pseudonocardia sp. 2-7. The sequence continues at coordinate 333,065 of NZ_CP094507.1, read as the reverse complement.
AAGCCCGGCGGGCGGTAGGCGACCTCGCCGAAGTACATCTCGCCGTCGGAGGTGACGAAGTACTCCGGGTGGACGAAGCCGAACTCGATGTCGAAGGTCTTGATCAGCTTCTCGATCTGCGCGGTGATCGCGGGCCGGTACTTCTCCAGCTCCGGGGTCGCCGGCACGAACACCGAGTAACCGAGGGTGACGTACTCGGAGATGTTGAGGAACTTGATCTTCCCGTTGTGCACCCACGCCTCGACGGCGAACTCCCACCCGTCGAGGTGGGACTCCATCAGGAGCGGGAACTCCTCGTCCGGGATGTTGTCGATGTCCTCGTAGGTGCGCACCACGCGGTGCCCGAGGCAGCCCGCCTTGTCGAACGCCTTGATGTGGATCGGGTCGTTCGGGTCCCCGTCGAGCTTCAGCAGGGTCTGGTTGACGCGCTTGAGGAAGCGGACGATGTCGTCACGGTCGTGGGCCTCCTCGAAGATGCCCACCCGGATCCCGCCGAGCTGTGCGCGACGCTTCATCAGCGCCTTGTCCCGGAGCAGCATCGCCTGCCCGAACAGCCGCGGGTTGTCGAGCAGCACCGAATTGATCGCTCCGGCCCATTCGACGGTTTCCTCGAACAGCGGGATGGCGACGTCGACGCCCATCTCCTGCAAGGTCTCCGCGATCTCCATCGAGCGGTCGTTCAGCCGCTCGAAGTTCCACGGGACGTACGGGATCTCGTGCTCCTTGCAGTACTCCTCGGCCCAGTCCGGGGCCACGACGACGTAGCGGCGGTCGAAGCGGTCGATCGCCTCCACCGCATTGAGACTCCACCCGAGAAGCGCGACGTATCCCTTTTCCGGATTCTTGGTGGCCGAGTCGGACCGAGGCATGGAAAAGCAACCTCCCGATTTAGACGAATTTAGGCGGCGAATGCTTGAGTCCACACCGTACCCCGAGTACGCCGCAGCGGCGGATCGTGGCGGCGGGACTCAGTCGTCGTCGGGTCCGGCGACCCCGGAGAGCCGGACCAGCCTGCGCAGCCGCCCGGCGACGGTGTCCTTCGTCAGCGGCGGGTCGGCGAGACGGCCGAGCTCCGCCAGCGACAGCGACGGGTGCTCCAGACGCAGCAGCGCGGTCTCCCGCAGGTGCGGGGCGACGTCGTCGCCGAGCGCGCGCAGCGCCATCCGGACCCGCTCGGTCGTCGCGGCGGCGGCCGTCGCCGCCCGGCGGGCGTTCACCGTCTGCAGCGACCCGTCCGCGGTGGTCGCACCCCGCGGGGCGACCGGCACCCGGCTCAGCATCTCGGCCACGCCCGGCGCGCCGACACTGCGCAGCAGCGCTTCGGCGCTCTCCGGGTCCCGCACGACGACGCGGTGCTCGCTCACCGTCTCCTGCGGTGCGGCCAGCACCCCGAGCCCGCGCGCCGCCCCGACCAGTGCGAGCACGACGGCCGGCCCCGGGCAGGTGACGACCAGGCGGACCCGCCCGGCCGGTCGCACGACCCGGCCGCGCGCGATCAGCGCCCCGCGCCACACCCCGGCGGCCACGGCGGGCCCCGCCGCGACGACGGCGGGTGGCAGGCCGAGCACCGGCCGTCCGGTCCGGTCGACCAGACCCGTCGCCCGGGCCAGGTCGGTCCCCGGCGCCGTGACCCGCACCTGGTAGCGCAGGATCGCCCCGCCGCCGGTCACGACCTCGGCCCGCAGCCCGCCGCGACCGTGCAGCGCCCCGAGCTCGGAGCGCATCCGCAGCGCGGGGGCCGGGGCGTCGAACTCGGCGTGGATCGTCGTCCTGCCGTCGCGGACGTCGACCTCCCCCGCCAGACGCAACTGGGTGACGAGCCCGGCATGCCGGACACCGGGGCGTTCCTCGCGGACCACGCCGAGTTCACGGTGCAGCTCTGCGGTCACGCGCTCCAGGTCGAACACGATCGTCTCCTGCGGATGGGAGGCGGCAGGGCGGGGACACATCCCCCGAGGTGAACCCCGCCCTGCCCGGAAGGGCGGAGCGCCGGGGCGCCCCACCGTGGTGGGATCAGTCCTCGGACGGGTCGGCGTGCATCGGGCAGCGCGGGTCGATACAGGGCCTGCTCTCGGCCCCGGCCCGGAACGCCGCGTTCGCCAGCACCGAACACAGGCAGCCCTGGGCCTTCGCCCGCGGCCCGCCCGGCGCCAGATCGTCGACCGGCACCGGTCTCGGGCCCGGCCGACCCCCGCCGTTCGCCCCCTCGGACATGGCTCCCCCTCCGCACGACTGCGCGCCCGGAGTTCCCCGGCGACGGGGCCCGTGCGCAGATACATCCGGCGGTCGCCACGAGGGTCCGAGACCTGCCGGGGCGACCGGCTCGCGACGGTACCCTATACGCGGGGTAACGCCTATTTCGGCTCGACGCGCACAGGGAGTGGCGATTCGGGACTCACCGTGACCCCGTGCCGCCGGGCCAGCCCCTCGATCTGCGCCCAGATCAGGTCCGTCAGGTGGGTCGCGACGACGTCCCGCCCCGGGACGTCACCGGTCGCCCGGCCGCGCAGCCACCACTCCGCGGTCGCCTGCACCGCGCCGACGAGCGACTGCGACCACACCCGGACGAGGTCGGGCTCGTCGACGTCGAGCATCAGGGCGTAGGCGCCGAGCAGGCCGGTCAGCGCGGAGGCGATGAACTCCCGGCCCGCGTCGACGACCTCGCCCCGCTGCCCGGGCAGGCGTCGGCGGAACAGCAGGTCGACTCCGGGCGAGTCGTCGAGGAAGCCCAGGACCGCGTCCACCGAGTCGTGGATCCGCGTCCACGCCGGGCTCTCCCGGTAGATGGCGGGCATCAGCCGCTCCATGAGGCGGTCGGTGGCCCGTTCGGCCATCGCGTCGAGCAGCGCGGCCCGGTCGCCGAAGTGCCGGTAGATCACCGGCTTGGTGACGCCGGCCGCCTGCGCGACCTGGTCCAGGCCGAAGTCCTGCCCGTCCCGGCCCAGCACGATCAGCGCCGCGTCGACCACCTGCTCCCGACGGCGCGCGCGGTGCGCGTCCCAGCGCGTACTGCGGCCGTCGGACCGGAGGTCGTCCGCGGCCCCGGGGCCCGTGCGGTCGGACGACACGCCCACCATGCTCCTCCCTCGGCGGGCCCGGCGGGAGGAAGGCCGGACCCCGGGCGACAGTGGATCACGAAGGCCGTCGGCCGACTCGGTGCGGCGCGGTCATCCCCCGTGCGACGAGCCGGGCGAGGGCCGCCGCACCCTCGTCGTCGATCGGGCCGCCGTGCACGGCCACGCGCCAGAACGGCACGCTGCCGAGCAGGTCGACGACGAGCTCCGCCTCGACCCCGCCGGCCTGCTCCGGGGTGATCTCCCCCCGCGCGACGGCCCGGGCGAGCACCTCCCGTGACCGGTCCCGGCGCGGCCCGGACAGCCGCTCCCGGAACGCCTCGGCCAGCCGCGGCGACCGGCGTGACTCGGCGAGCAGGTCCGGCACGATCGACGCCAGCCGGGGGTGGTCGAGCCAGTCCCGCATCCCGACGACGAGCGCATGCAGGTCCCCGACGAGCGTGCCCGTGTCCGGCGGCGGCTCGGCCGGGACCCCGAACCGGCCGACGACGTCCATGACCATCTCGTCCTTGCCGGGCCAGCGCCGGTACAGCGCACTCTTGCCGACCCCGGCGCGCGCCGCCACCCGCTGCATCGACAGCCGGCCGTGGCCGACCTCGGCGAGCTCGGCCAGCACGGCGTCGACGACGGCCTCGGTCAGCTCGGGCCGCAGGACGGCGGCTCCGGACGGGGCACGGCGCGGAGTGGACACATCCACAGCATAGCGACTGGACGGGACGGTACCGTCTCGTCCATAGTCGTCGGGACGGAACCGTATCGACGCAACGGAGAGACCGATGGACGACGACGCCCGACGCCGGCGCGCCCACGCCGCCGTGGACGCGGCCCTGGACCGGGTGCTGGCCCACGACATGGCGGGCTTCGCCGCGCTCTGGGCCCCCGACGGCACGATGACCTTCCCGTTCGCCGCGCCCGGCTCGCCGCGCGCGCTCACCGGGCGCGACGCCGTCGCCGACTACGTGGCCGGGTACAACGACCTGCTGCTGCCCACCGCCGTCGTCGACGAGGTGCGGCACACGACCGGCGACCCGGACACCGTCGTCGTGGAGTTCGGCGTGCGCGGCACGGTCGTCGCGACCGGGGCGGACTACGCCCTGCACTACGTCGCGGTCGTGACCGTCGGCCCGGACGGCATCACCGGCTACCGCGACCACTGGAGCCCGCTGGAGGTCCAGCAGGTGCTCGGCCGAACGGGGCTGGCGGAGGCCACCCGATGACGGTCCTGGTCACCGGGGCCACCGGCACCACCGGGCGGCGGGTCGCCGCGCTGCTGGAGTCCGCCGGGGCCGACGTACGCCGGGCCGCCCGGTCCACCTCGCCGGGGTTCGACTGGCTGGAACCGGCGACCCACGACGCCGCGTTCGAGGGCGTCGAGAGCCTGTACCTGCTCCCGCCGCTCGCCACCCCCGACCCGGTCCCCGTGGTCGCCCCCGCTCTGGAGCGGGCGGTCCGGCGCGGTCTGCGCCGGGTGGTGCTCCTGAGCGCGGCCGCCGTCGAGCGCGGCACGCCCGGGCTGGGCGCGGTGCAGGACGTCGTCCTGGGCACGGTCCCGGAACCGTCGCTCCTGCGACCCTCGTGGTTCGCCCAGAACCTGCTCGGTGACCACCTCACCGCACGCGGGCTGCGTGCCGGTGACGTCGTGACCGCGACCGGGGACGGCCGGGTCCCGTTCGTCGACGCGGGGGACATCGCCGCCGTCGCCGTCGCACTGCTGCTCGACCCGGCACCGCCGGAGCCGGACGTGGTGGTCACCGGTCCCGAGGCGCTGTCCTACGACGACGTGTGCGCGATCTGGACCGAGGTCACCGGGCGGCCGGCCCGGCACCGCCCGGTGGGCGTGGCCGCGATGGCCGAGCGGCTCGTCGCCGACGGCATGCCTGCCGACTACGCCGACGTGCTCGCCGGACTCGACGGGCTCATCGCCACCGGGGCCCAGGCCCGTACGAGCGACGCGGTGCGCCGGATCATCGGGCGCGACCCGCGCAGCGTCCGGGACGTGCTGCGGGAGGCCTGCCCGGCCCGGTCATGACCGCGGCCACTCCGACGATCACCGCCGGGCACCCGCGTGCGAGGCTCGCCCACGGACGCAGTGGGCGACGCGAGGAGGCGTGGTGCGACGGGTGCTCTGCCGGGAGTTCGCCGATCCGGAGCGGTTCGAGCTGGTGGAGGAGCCGGACCCGGGGCCGGGACCGGGTGAGGTCCTCGTCGCCGTCGAGGCCGCCGCGGTCAGCTTCGTCGACGGGCTGATCGCCCGCGGCGGCTACCAACTACGACCGCCGCTGCCGTTCACACCCGGCACCGCGGTCGCCGGGACCACCCCGGACGGCAGGCGGGTCGCCGCCCTGCTCACGAGCTTCGGCGGGTTCGCCAGCCACGTCGTCGTCCCGGAGGATCGCCTGGTCCCGGTGCCCGGCGGGGTCGACGCGGGCGTCGCGGCCAGCTCGATGGAGAGCCACGGGACGATCGCCTTCGCCTTCCGGGACCGGGTCACCGTCCGCCCGGGCGAGTGGGTCGTCGTGCTCGGGGCGAGCGGGGGGATCGGGCAGGCCGCGGTCGACCACGCCCGCGCCGCCGGGGCGCGGGTGCTCGCCGTCGCGTCCACACCGGACAAGCGCGCGGCCGCGCTCGCCGCCGGAGCCGAGGCCGCCGTCGGCTACGACGCCCTCAAGGACACGATCCGCGAGCACACCGGCGGGGGCGCGGACGTCGTGATCGACCCGGTCGGCGGCGACGCCGCGGAGGCCGCACTGCGGGCGCTGGGCACCGGCGGCCGGTTCTGTGTGCTGGGCTTCACCTCCGGCGCGATCCCGAGACTGCCCGCGAACGTCGTGCTGCTGCGGAACCGGACCGTCGTCGGCGTCGACTGGGGCGACTGGTCGCGCACCGACCCCGCCGCGTCGCGGGACCTGGCCGAGGACGTGCTGCGCCGGATCGGCGCCGGGGAGCTGCACCCGGCCCGCCCGCGGGCCCTGCCCCTGGCCGACGCGGCCACCGCGACCCGCGCGTACGCCGAGCGCTCCGCGGTCGGGAAGCTCGTGCTCACGCCCTAGTCATCAACCCTGATGACGGGCGGTAGTGGCCGCGTCACACCTCTCGATAGGTCGTTCGTCGGAGCGGGCAGCTCCGGTCGGACCACCGTGAGAGGACCTCCCATGACCGCCACCCAGTCCTGGTCCGCCGTGGAGCCGGCGACGCAGCCGATTCCCGTCGTGCGGCGGGGGAACTCCCCGGCGACCGCCGGTTTCTGGCTGGGGATCGTGGGGCTGCTGGCCGGGTGGGTCCCGTTCCTGGGTCTGCTCGTCACGGTGCCGGCATGGGCGCTCTCGCAGGCCGGTCGGCGCCGGTTCCGCACCGGCGCGGCCACGACGGCGGGTCGTAGCGGCGCCGGGCTCGCCCTGGGCGTGGCGGGCAGCGTGCTCTGCCTGCTGACGACCACCATCGGCATCGTCGGTGCGGCGAACGCACCGCAGCCGGCGCTGCCGGCCGCGGCCCCGGCCGTCCCCGCCGCCGCACCCGCCCCGGCTCCGGTGCCGGTGCCGGTGCCGGACGTCGTCGGCATGACCGACGCCCGGGCACGCGAGGTCCTGGCGCAGGCCGGGTTCACGAACGTCGTGCTCGGTCCGCCGTCCGCGCCGGCCGCCGGGGTCACCGCGGGCACGGTCACCGCGCAGGACCCGGTGGGATCGACGACGCACGACCGCGCGGCCGCCGTCACGCTGGTCGAGGCCGCTGCACCGGCCGCACCCGTGGCCCCCGCCGCGGCGGCGACCGGCGCACCGGTGGACCCCGACGTCGACCGTCCGTACGTGCCCGCCCGCCCGCTCGTCGCGACCCCGCCCGCCCCGCGCACGGCCGTCGCCGCGCCCCGCCCCGCCCCGCCCCGCAGGCGTCGCGTCCGGCCGCTCCCGCACCGCGCCCGGCCGCTGCTCCCGCACCGCGCCCGGCGGCACCCGTGGCGCCGGCTCCGGCGCCGGCATCCGGCGGTGGGTCCGCCTACTACGCCAACTGCACCGCGGCCCGCAACGCCGGTGTGGCCCCGCTGTACCGCGGCGACCCGGGCTACCGCTCGGCCCTCGACCGCGACAACGACGGCATCGCCTGCGAGTGAGCCGACCCACGTGACCCGGTGCCCGGCGGGGGTCCCGCCGGGCACCGGCGCGTCTCAGGCCGGTCGGGCCGTCACCCCGGCCCCGCCGTCGCCGGACACCGGAACCGGGTCCCAGCCGTTGCGGCGGAGCCCCGACGCAACGGCCGCGGGTGGGGTGCCCTCGTAGAGCACGTGCAGCACCCCGCCCGGCGCGAGCACCCCGCGCAGCACCGCCAGCTCGGGCCCGGGGTCGCGGGTCCAGAACAGGTTGACGTTCAGCGTGAACGCGACGTCCACCGAGCCCGCCGTGAGCCGCAGCCCGGCCAGGTCCGACCGGAGCACGGTGAGCACGCCGCCGTCGACGGCGGCCGCGCAGCGCTCGGTGGTCCGCGCGACGGCGACGGCCGAGCGGTCCACCGCCCACATCGCGCCGCCCGCGCCCCGGTCGAGCCGGGGGCAGACCAGCGACGCCACGGCACCCGGCCCGCAGCCCACCTCCAGCACCCGGGTGCCCGGACCCGCGCCGACGACGGCGGCCGCGAACCGCGCCCGCGCCGGGACCGCCCTCGCCGCCACAGCGGTCATCCTGGCACGGACCGGGCACCCACAGGCATCATCGAGGAGGTGGACGAGGTGGTGGGACCCGAGCAGATCCGTATCTCCGACGCCGAACGCCAGGCCGTCGCCGACCGGCTGCGCGCCGCCCACGCCGAGGGCTACCTCGATCTCGCCGAGTACGACGAGCGCGTGACCGAGGTCTGGCGGATGCGCACCCGCGGCGACCTGGGCCGGGTGACCCGGGACCTGCCCGCCTCCTCGGCCCCCTCCCGCCGCGACGGCGTGCTGTTCTCCGCGACGGCCGGGGGCGTCGCGATGCGGGTCCTGACGGTCATCTGGCTGTGCATCACCGCCGCGGCCGCCGCCGGGACCTCGGTGCTGGCATTGCTGACCGACCTGAGCCCGTGGTGGTTCCTGGTCTTCTCCGCGCCGACCGGGGCGGTGCTGCTGACGTTGTGGGTGGCGGGCGCGGGGCGCCCGCGGCGCGGCGGCCGGTAGCCGCCGCGCCGGGACCCGTCAGCCGCCCGCCTTCTCCTGCTCGTAGCGCTTGGTCATGGTGTCGACGGCGTCGAGCTGGCTCTGGGCGTGCTTCTCGCGCGTGGAGCTGGCCCGGTCCTTGGCCGCCAGGGTGCCCGCGTCCCTGGAACTCGGGCACGACGTACTGGGCGATGAGCTCCCAGGAGCGCTTCGTCGCCTCGGGGTTGGCCCACTCGTGGCCGAGCAGCAGCATCGCGCCGAACCCGCCGGACTGGTCGACGAGCTTCTGCACCTGCGCCTTCGCGTCCTCGACGGTGCCGATCGCGCCGATCCCGGCGTCGTTGATGAAGTCGATCATCTCCTTGACGTCGCCGCCCTCGACCGCCATCTGCGGGAACGCCGCGACCTTCTGGAAGTAGCGGAACCAGTGCTCGATGCCGTACTCGACCTCGCGGTAGGCCTGTTCCCGGGTCTCGGCGACGTGCATGAGGCCGACCAGGCGCCACTTGCTGCGGTCGGGCGCGGGCTGCCCGTGGTGGGCGGCGCGCTCCTCGACGACGCTCCAGTGGTGGGCCAGCGCGTCGAAGCCGTCCTGGGTGAGGGTGGCGCCGGTGGACAGCAGGCCGATGCCGTGCTGCCCCGCCATCCGCGGCCCGGTCGGGGACGCGACGGCGGCGACCGCGATGTCGAAGCACGGGTCGCTGTAGGGCGCGAGCTGCGGCTGGGCGTCGATCAGGTTGTGGGTCCTGGTCTCGGCGTTCACGACCTCGCCGCGCAGCAGCCGCATGATGATGTCGAGGTTCACCTCGAGGAGCTCACGGGTGTCGGTGGGGTTCAGGCCGATCATCGACGAGTCGGTGGGCAGCGAGCCGGGCCCGCAGCCGAGCATCGTGCGGCCGCGGGTGAGGTGGTCGAGCATCACCATGCGGTCGGCCACCCACAGCGGGTTGTGGTAGCTGATGGAGGTGACGCCGGTCCCGAGCCTGATGTTCCGGGTCCGCTCCGCCGCCGCGGCGATGAAGATCTCGGGCGAGGCGATGATCTCCGAGCCCGCGGAGTGGTGCTCGCCGATCCACGCCTCGTCGAAGCCGAGCCGGTCGAGGTGTTCGACGAGCTCCAGGTCGCGCTGCAGCGCGAGGGTGGGGTTCTGCCCGGGCTGGTGGAACGGGGCCAGGAAGGTGCCGAATCGCAGTCTGCTCACGGTGACTCCTCGTGGCTCCGGTGCCCACTCCGTCGAGGACACCGCCATGACAGTCCTTACCTGCAGTGACCGGCGTCACGCAAGCGTTGCACGACAGTGGCAGACCGGGTGAACGGCCGGTGTACGGACGTCCGTGACGACCCGATAGGTTCCGCGATCATGGGACACCGCGAGGAGCTTCTGGACGGGGCCGCGCAGTGCCTCTACGAGAAGGGGTTCGGCCGCACGACCGCACGGGACGTGGTGGCCGCGTCGGGGACGAACCTGGCCTCCATCGGCTACCACTTCGGTTCCAAGGACGCCCTGCTCACCGAGGCCCTGCTGCGGGCGACGACGGCCTGGGGCGAGGAGCTCGACCGGGCGCTCGCCGAGCCCGCGGGCGGGACCACCGACCCGCAGCGCCGGGTCGAGGAGACCTGGAGCCGGGTGGTCGGCCTGTTCTCCACCCAGCGACGCCTGTGGGCCACCCACGTCGAGGCGCTCGCCCAGGCCGAGCGGCTGCCGGAGCTGCGCGCGAAGCTCGCCGAGGCCCAGCGGGAGGTCCGTGAGGGCCTGGCCCTGACCTTCCACACGCTGCCCGACGACCCGGCCGCCGCGGACCGCCGCGTGCACGTCCTCGGCTCCGTCTACCAGGCGCTGCTCACCGGGCTCATGGTCCAGTGGATGCTCGACCCCGGCACCGCGCCGTCCGGTGTGGACATCGCCGAGGGGCTGCGCGCCATCGCCGACCGGGCCGACGCCTTCGCCTGATCCCCCGGCGGGTCAGTGCCAGGGCTCGACCCGGCCGATGATCGTCCCGCCGCGGACCGCACCGGGCTCGGCCACCCGCACGGTGAACGTCCCCAGCGCGAGGAAGCGCAGGGTGACCGTGCCCCCGGCGCTGACGTCGAGGGCACGGCCCTGCTCCGGGACCAGCACCCGGCGCGCGACGTCGCTGCCGACGGTGAGCACCACCGTCGTCCCGCGGCGCACCCGCACCGTCGGGACGGCGGGCTCCGGATGCGTCGCGGAGTGGTCGAACCGGACCGCGGTGAGGCCCTGCGAGTCGGCCCTGGCGGTGACCGTCGGACCACTCACGACGGTGCCGGCGGTCGATCCGGCCGCACCGCAGCCCGCAGCGGCCGGGGAGAGGACGAGCACCCCGGCGAGCAGCAGCCGGGCCGGTCTCCGCATACCTCCATGCTGCCGGATGCGCGTCCGACGACCCCGCCCGGTGCACCCGTTCGTGGCGTTCGGCACGATCGGGGCGTGAGCCCGCACCCCAGCGCACCCGTTCCCCCGACGCTCTTCGACGACGAGCGCGAGCAGCGCTGGCGGTCCCGGTTCACCGCGGTGCGCATGTCGCGCCCCGGCTGGGCCCGCGACGCACCGGCCCGCTCGGTCTACGTGTCCAACGCGACCGGGACCTTCGAGATCCACGCCTGGGACCGCGACTCCGGGGAGCACCGCCAGGTCACCGACCGGCGCAACGGCACCACCTCGGCCGTGCTGCCGCCGGACGGCGGGCACGTCTGGTGGTTCGCCGACACCGACGGCGACGAGTTCGGCCACTGGGTCGCCCAGCCGTGGTCCTCCGCGGCGGGCACCGACACCGTGCCCGCCGTCCCCGGCGCCGGCGACGGCTACCCGGCGGGCCTGGAGATCGGCCGCCGGGTCACCGCGATCGGGGTGTCCACCGACGACGGCACGGTCCTGTCGGTGCACGAGCGCGGCTCCGGCACCGACGCCCGGGAGATCTACCGGCACACCGAGGACGCGGGCGTCGGCGCGCTGTCGGAGGACGAGACGCTGCTGGCGATCTCGCACTCCGAGCACGGCGACTCCCGCCACCCGTCGCTGCGGGTGCTCGACGTCGCCACCGGGGACACCGTCGCCGAGCTGCACGACGGGCCCGGCCGCGGCCTCGCCGCGCTGGAGTTCTCCCCCGTCGCGGGCGACCAGCGGCTGCTCGTCGGCCACGAGCGCCGCGGCCGCGACGAGCTGCTGGTCTGGGACCCGACCACCGGTGAGGTCACCGAGCTCGCGGTCGACCTGCCCGGCGAGCTGGTCGGCGGGTTCGTCCCGGACGCCTCCGCGCTGCTCCTCGCGCACACCCACGCCGCCCGCACCCGGCTGTTCCGCTATGTCCTGGCCTCCGGCGAGCTGACCGAGCTGCCCACCGCGCCCGGCTGCGTCGGGTCCGCCGAGGTCCGCGACGACGGCACCGTCGAGTACTCCGCGTCGTCGGCGGCCACCCCGTCGCAGATCCGGGCACTGCGCCCGGACGGCACCGACGACGTCCTGGTCGCCCCGCCCGGGGAGCGCCCGCCCGGCTCGGTCGCCGTGCGCGACGTGTGGACCGACGGACCCGGCGGCGCCGTGCACAGCCTCGTCGCCGAGGCGCCGCGCACCGCCGACGGCCCGGCCCCCGCGGTGTTCGTGCTGCACGGCGGCCCGCACGCCGCCGACGAGGACCGTTTCGACGCCGGCCGCGCCACCTGGGTGGAGGCCGGGTTCACCGTCGTCGAGGTCAACTACCGCGGCTCCACCGGCTACGGCTCGGCCTGGCGGGACGCGATCGAGGGCAGGCCGGGGCTGACCGAGCTGGAGGACGTCGCCGCCGTCCAGGACGCGCTGGTCGCCGACGGCGCCGTCGACCCGGCCCGCTGCGTCGTCGACGGCTGGTCCTGGGGCGGGTACCTGTCGCTGCTCGCCGCCGGGACGCAGCCGCAGCGGTGGGCCGCGGCCGTCGCCGGGGTGCCGGTGGCCGACTACGCCGCCGCCTACGCCGACGAGATGGAGCAGCTGCGCGCGTTCGACCGGGCGCTGTTCGGCGGCTCCCCCGACGAGCTGCCCGACCTCTACCGGGAGGCCTCGCCACTGACCTACGTCGACGAGGTCCGCGTGCCGGTCCTGGTGCTGGCCGGGGAGAACGACCCGCGCTGCCCGATCCGGCAGATCGACAACTACCTGGACGCGCTGGCCGGACGCGGGGACGTGACCTACGAGGTCAGCCGGTTCGACGCCGGGCACGGCTCGCTGGTGGTGTCCGACCAGCTGGACCTGATCGCGACCGAGGTCGATTTCGTGCGGCGGGCTCTGGGCTAGTCGCCGAGCAGGCCCAGCACGTTCTCCGGCGGCCGGCCGACGACGGCCCGGTCACCGTCGATCACCACGGGCCGCTCGATGAGCTTCGGCTCGGCGGCCAGCGCGTCGAGCAGGGTGTCCCGGTCGGCGCCGGCGAGGCCCTGCCCGCGGAACGCGGGCTCGCCGGTGCGGGTGATCGCGAGCGGGTCCTCGGTGCCGAGCGCGGCCAGGGCCCGCTCCAGCTCGGCGCGGGTCGGCGGGTCGTCGAGGTAGCGCCGCACCGTCGGTTCGACGCCGCGGTCGGTCAGCAGCGCGAGGGCGGCGCGGCTCTTCGAGCAGCGCGGGTTGTGCCAGATCTCCACACCCCGAGCCTAGGACGCACGACGGCCCCGGGGGTGTCCCCGGGGCCGTCGGTCGGTGCGCGGAGCGGTCAGCCGCCGTTGCGGACGGCCTGCTCGATCCGGTCGCCGATGTTCTTGTCGACGTTGCGCCAGTACTCGAAGGCGCGCTGCAGCACGGGCTCGGTCACGCCGTCGAGCAGGTGCCCGGCGACGTTGCCGACGAAGCGCTCGCGGGCGGCGTCGTCGAAGACCTCGCGGACCATGATCCCGGCCTGGCCCCAGTCGTCGTCGGACTCGCGCAGGGAGTACGCGCTGCGGACCATCTCACCGTCGGCGTACCAGAGGGCCTCGGAGACGCGCTTCGGGTCGGCCGCCGGGCCGCCGTAGGAGTTGGGCGCGTAGATCGGGTCACGGGTGTTCGTGATCCGCATGGCGCCGTCCTTCTGGTAGTTGTTCACCTCGCTGCGGGGCGCGTTGACCGGGATCTGCTTGTAGTTGACCCCGAGCCGGGCGCGGTGGGCGTCGGCGTAGGAGAACCCGCGGGCGAGCAGCATCTTGTCCGGCGACAGCCCGGTGCCGGGCACCAGGTTGTTCGGCTCGAACGCGGCCTGCTCCATCTCGGCGTGGTAGTCCTCGACGTTCCGGTCCAGCGTCAGCTTCCCGACCTTGATCAGCGGGTAGTCGCTGTGCGGCCACACCTTGGTCAGGTCGAACGGGTTGTACCGGTAGGTCTTGGCGTCGGCGAACGGCATGACCTGCACGTACAGCGTCCAGGACGGGTGGTTGCCCGCCTCGATCTCGTTGTAGAGGTCGGCCTGGTGGTAGTCGGGGTCCGAGCCTGCGAGGGTGTCGGCCTCGTCCTGGGTCAGGCACTCCACGCCCTGGTCGGACTTGAAGTGGTACTTCACCCAGACCATCTCGCCGGCCTCGTTGATCCAGCTGTAGGTGTGGCTGGAGTAGCCGTTCATCTGCCGCCAGGTCTTCGGGATGCCCCGGTCGCCCATGAGCCAGGTGACCTGGTGCGCCGACTCCGGCGACAGCGTCCAGAAGTCCCACTGCATGTCGTGGTCGCGCAGGTTGTTCGCGACGCGCCGCTTCTGGCTGCGGATGAAGTGCTGGAACTTCATGGGGTCGCGGACGAAGAAGACCGGCGTGTTGTTGCCGACCATGTCCCAGTTGCCCTCGGTCGTCCACAGCTTCAGCGAGAAGCCGCGCGGGTCGCGCCAGGTGTCGGGGCTGCCGCGCTCACCGGCGACGGTCGAGAACCGGATCACGCCACGGGACTCGACGCCCGGCTGGAGGAACGCGGCCTTGGTGTACTGCGAGACGTCCTCGGTGGTCTCGAACCGCGCGAACGCCCCACCGCCCTTCGCGTGCGGCTGACGCTCCGGGATGCGCTCCCGGTTGAAGTTCGCCATCTGCTCGATGAGGTAGTGGTCGTTGAGCAGGAGCGGGCCGTCGGGGCCGATCGTCAGCGAGTGCTCGTCGCTGGCGACCGGGCTGCCGGAGTCCGTGGTGGTGGGCTTGGGCTGGTGCGACGTGGTCACGGCCGAGCCTCCTCGTACGCGTCATGGGTGGGGCGGGCGGCGCCCCGCCGGGTCGACCGGGACGCTCCCGCGGCTGCGCGGCCGCGTCGCGGTCGGCGGTGTTCGGTCCCCAAGGACTTCCCGTGGGGTCCCGGCCGAAACCCGAAACCGGTGCGCGACGACGACGGGCGCGGGTCAGGATGGGGTCGTGCCCGACACCGCCGCCACCGCACCCCGCGCCGGCCCGGGTGCGTTCGCCGACGTGCTGCGCCTGCCCGGGGTCGGTGCGATCACCGCGATCGGCATGGCCGCCCGCATCCCCGCGACGGCCGTCGGCGTCACCCTGACCCTGCACACCGTCACCACGCTCGGCCACGGCTTCGGCGCCGCCGGGCTGGTCGCCGCCGCGGTCCCGACCGGGATGGCGATCGGCGCCCCGCTGCTCGGCACGATGGTCGACCGGCACGGGCTGCGGCCGGTCCTGGCGCTGACGATGACCGCGGGCCTGCTGTTCTGGTCGGTGGCGCCGCTGCTGGGTTACGCCGGTCTGCTCGGCGCCGCCTTCGTCGCCGGCATCCTGACCCTCCCGGTGTTCTCGCTGGTCCGGCAGGTCATCGCGGCCGCCGTCCCGGCCGGACGACGCCGCCCCGCCTTCGCGCTGGACTCGATGACCGTCGAGATCTCCTACATGACCGGGCCCGCCGTCGGGTCGCTGCTGACGGTGTGGCTGGGCTCGGCGACGACGATGCGCGTGATCGGCGCCGGGTTCGTCCTGGCCGGGATCGCGCTGTGGCGGCTCGACCCACCGGTCCGTGCCGACGGCGACGGGGCCGCCCGCACCGGCCCCCGCCCCCCGCTGCGCAGCTGGCTGACCCGACCGCTGGTCGGCGCGCTGCTGGCGGTGACCGCCGCGGTGATCGCGATCATGGGCACCGAGTTCGCGTTCATCGCCGCCCTCACCTCCTCCGGGCAGGCGTGGGCGATCGCGCTGGTCAACGCCGTGTGGTGCCTGGCGTCGCTGGTCGGCGGGTTCCTCTACGGCAGCGCCCGCCGCAGCCTGCCGCTGCCGCTGCTGCTCGCCGCGCTCGGGCTGGCGACGCTCCCGGCGGCGCTGGCCTGGTCGTGGTGGAGCCTGCTGTTCCTGCTGCTCCCCGCGGGTCTGGCGACCGCGTCGACGCTCGCGGCGGGCAGTGCCGCGATCGGCGACCTCGCCCCGGACCGGGTGCGCGGCCTGGTCACCGGCCTGCAGGGCTCCGCGACGACGCTCGGCATCGCCATCGCGACCCCGCTGGCGGGGGTGCTGGTCGACACCGCCTCACCCGGCGTGGCGATGCTGGCCTGTGGGTCGGTCGCGGTCGTCGCCGCCGGGGTGGCGGCGCCGCTGCTGCGCGTCCGGGCCTGACCGGCCGGGGCCGCACGGCCGTCGGTGTCACCGAGATGCACGTCAGCGGGATTCGTGGATCTTCCAGGCCCGCTGGGCTGCATCTCGGCGATCCCGCTGCCGCCGAGATGCACCTCGGGGTCGTCCGAATCGCTCCGCCGGAGCCCTGAGCTGCATCTCGACGTGCGAGCGGTCGACGAGCGGTCGCGCAAGTCGGACACTGAGAGCGCCCACAGACGATCGGCGCAGGGCACCGTCCGGATGCGGCGGGCAGGTGTGCCCCTCGGGCAGACTGGATCGAGTGAGCGCACCGCCCCACCCCGACTCCGAGACCCAGCCCATCCCGAGTGGGCGGCCCCGTCGTCGGGGAGGTCGGGTGCGCTGGGGGTTCGCGCTGTTCCTCGGTGCCGCCGCCGCGCTCGCGACGCTGCCCGACCTCGTCGGTCTCGACGCCCACTCCCCGTTCGCGCAGGTCATCGCCTTCCGGCCGTTGATGGTCGCCGCGCTCGGCGTGCTGGTGGTGGTCGGCCTGCTGATCACCCTGGCCGCCCGCCGGTTCTGGCCGGTGCCGGTCGTCCTCGCGCTGGTCGCGCTGGTCGGCGCGGCGATGGTGCTCCCGCGCACCGTGGCCGACCCCGCGCCCACCGGCGGCACCCCGCTGAAGGTGCTGGCGCTCAACGTCTACGAGGGCAACGCCGACGCCGACTCCCTCGCCGCGCTCGTCGCCGCGGAGAACCCCGACGTCGTCTCGATCCCGGAGGCGGGCGGCCGCTACGAGAGCGAGATCGCGCCGCTGCTGGAGCCGCTGGGCTACCGGACGGCGTCCAGCGTCGACCGCTGGGACCGCGACGTCACCGGCAACACCGTGGCCTGGTCGGACCGGCTCGGCGACGTCCGCACCCGGATCGGCAAGGACGTCCGCTTCGACTACATCGAGATCACCGGCGGCGGCCTGGGGAACCTGCGCTTCGTCGCGTTCCACTCCGTCGCCCCGGTCCCGCGCTCGGTCGGACAGTGGCGCTCGGACCTGGAGACCGTCGCGAAGTGGTGCTCCGGGGCGAGCCCGGCGATCGTCGCCGGCGATTTCAACGCCTCGCTCGACCACTCGGTGTTCCGGGACGCGATCCAGGGCTGCGGCGACGCGGGCTCGCAGACCGGCAACGGGCTGGCCGGGACCTGGCCGACCTGGGCGCCGTCGTGGCTGGGGCCGCAGATCGATCACATCGTCTACAACGGCGGGATCGCCGCCGAGTCCTTCGGGACGCGGTTGGTGCCCGGCACCGACCACCGCGCGATCGTGGCGACGCTGCGCCTGCCGTAACAGTCAGTCCGGAATGTCGAACTCTCCCGCCTTGACCCCCGAAAGAAACGCCGTCCACTCATCCGGCGTGAAGATCAGCGTGGCGCTTCGGCTCTTGCTGTCCCGCAACACGATGTCTGCTCCCGCGGCGATCGCCACCTCGACGCAGTTCTCGGTTCCGGAGTACGAACTCTTCCGGAAAGCGACCTGATCAAGGTCACGGTGGTCCGTCACCCGCGTCGGCCCCCTCGTAGTGGCGATGTGCGACGGAGTGTAGCCCGCGAACACGGAGAGGTGAACACGATCGACTGAGAGGTCGTCCGAGCTAGTCAACCCTCGTTCGCGATGATGCCCTCGATGAGAGCGACCGCTTGACTGTCATGCAGAGCCGAACCAGCGAGAACGTCGAACTGCCTCTGGTAGCTGGCGACGTCTGCGGGGTCGCGCAGGTAGGTCGAGCCCGCTCGACCCTCGATATAGACAACGTCCTGGTCCCGATCGTCGAGAAAGGTCATGACGACGAACGGCCCGCCGATCGCGGCCGGGACGGCAAGTGCGGCAGGTACGACTCGAACCCGCACGGTCTTACGACCGTCGGTGATCTCATCGGCCAACGCCTGCAGCTGTCCCTTCATCGTCTCGGCGGATCCGAAGCGACGACGCAGAGCGATCTCACCCAGCACGACGTCGATCTCCAAGGGGTGCGCTTTGTCGAGATGCCTCTTGCGGAGCATCCGGAGTTGCACCAGGCGTTCCCGCTCCTGCTGATCGCGCTCCGGAAAGAAGGCATCGACGACAGCGGTGGCGTACTGCGGAGTCTGCAGAAGACCAGGGACAAGGTCCGGCTCGAACGACACGAAGCCGGCCGCGAAGCTCTCGTACTCCATGTACGTGCCCACATGCTCAGCAGTCATGTCACTGTTGATCACGTCGCGATACGGCTTGAACCACTCCTGACGCCTGCTGTCTGACAGCAGCGACAGCAGGCTCTCGCGAGTGGAGGCATCAATGGTGGCGTATTCGGAATAGATCTCCAACAGCTTCTCGATGTCGACGACACGAGCCGGCGTAGTGCCATTTTCCAGCCGACTCACCGTCGCCTGCGACCGCTGCAATCGTTGACCGACATCCGACAGGCGCAGACCGGTCTGCTCCCGCAGTCGACGAAGCTCGACGCCCAGCCGCCTCCGCGCAGCCGAAGGGCTGACCCGCCCGGCAGAAGAGAGTGGGGGGTGGGCGTTCGGCTGACTTGAGTCAGACACGGGACTCCTCGGAGGGGCACGACGCTCGACCGAAACATCGTCGTGAAAATTCAGTGGGCAACCGTGTAATCGACTAGTCACCACCCAGAGGTACGGCTCACACCCATCTTCAAAGCGAACGGTGCCAGACGAGCGACGGGTGGACGACCCTTACATTGTCCACCCCCAGACAGGACACGCAGCAAGGCAAGCGGTCAAAGTGATGAGCCGAGCGGTCGTTGGCGAGTGCTGATGCCTGGGATCTAAGACGCCCGTGCCACGCCAGACCCACGAGGTTCGAGCGCTCCTCCGCCAAGGCGGCTCGACCGCTCCCCGCACCACCTCGACCCCAGTCGCAGGACGTCGGACCAGCTCTACCCACTCCTGACGACCTGGCCGACTTAGGTTGTGAAATTTCATGAAGCGATCCCATAATGGCTTCACACTGTCCATACGGGTCGGGTGGTCACCGTGCTGTGGAGCGTCGTCGTCACTGGAATCCTTGTTCTCGCCGGACTGGCTGTGATCGTCGGCCTGCTCGATGACCATGCGACGCGGACGGCCTGGCATGGCATCTCGATCGCCCGTCGCCGGAACGGGGACGTCTCTCGGGCCCAGTACACGCGGCAACAGGAACTCGAGACGTGGGAGGACGATCTCACAGCGTGGGAGATCGAGTTGCGCGCCTGGGACCGGCGACTGCGAGCCGCCGCGGATCGCTCGCCTCCCGACCCCGGACCGACTTCGACCCTGCCCGGGCAGGTGGACTTCGAGACCGAGGACGACCGTGAGGCACGCACGGAGCCGTTCCGGGCCGAGCCCGAGGAACCCGGAGACGAACAGACCGCCTGATCGCACTTCTCACGAAACGATCCGCCGAACCCGTCCGGGCCCGCACACGACGACGGCCGCCACCCCGGGCTCCGGGGCGGCGGCCGTCGTCGGTGCGGAGGAGGTCAGCCGGCCGCGGCGACCGTCTCCGCCACCTCGTAGGTGTTCAGGGCGGCACCCTTGCGCAGGTTGTCCCCGCACACGAACAACTCCAGGGTGTTCGGGAAGTCCAGCGACTGCCGGATCCGGCCCACCACGGTCGGGTCCCCGCCGACGGCGTCGGCCGGGGTCGGCCACTCGCCCGCGGCCGGGTCGTCCTTGACGACGATCGTCGGCTGCGCGCCGAGAACCTTGCGGGCGGCGTCCACCGAGACCTCCGAGGAGAAGGTCGCGTGGATCGCCAGCGCGTGCGTGGTGACGACCGGGACGCGCACGCAGGTCGCGGAGACCTTGAGCTCCGGGATCCCGAGGATCTTGCGGGACTCGTTGCGGACCTTCAGCTCCTCCGACGACCAGCCGTCGTCCTTGAGGGAGCCGGCCCACGGCACGACGTTGAGCACCAGCGGAGCCGGGAACGGCGAGTCGCCGCCGACCGGGATGCCGGCCTCGGTCAGGACGGCCGCGACGTCGCCGGCGGCCTTCCCGAGGTCCTTGCCGGCGACCGCGGACAGCTCGGCCTGCAGCTGGTCGATGCCGGGCTGGCCGGCACCCGACGCGGCCTGGTACGACGACACGACCAGCGCCTCGAGCCCGAACTCGCGGTGCAGCGCACCCATCGCCGCCATCATCGACAGCGTCGTGCAGTTCGGGTTGGCGATGATCCCCTTGGGCCGCTCGGTCACCTTCTCCGGGTTGACCTCCGGCACGACGAGCGGGACCTCGGGGTCCATCCGGAACGCGCCGGAGTTGTCGACGGCGATCGCGCCGCGGGAGGCGGCGATCGGCGCCCACTCGGCGGAGACCTCGTCGGGCACGTCGAACATCGCGATGTCGACGCCGTCGAAGACCTCGGGCTTCAGCTCCAGGACGGTGATGTCCTGGCCGCGGACCGTCAGCACCTTGCCGGCGCTGCGGGCCGAGGCGATCAGGCGGATCTCGCCCCACGGCACCGACTCGCGGGAGTCGATGATCTCGATCATGGTGGTGCCGACGGCACCGGTCGCGCCGACCAGCGCGAGAACGGGTGAGTCCATGGCCATCTCAGCTCACCGGCCCGTTCCGGCGGCGACCACCGCGTCGTCCTCGGCGCCGAGCTCGAACGCCTCGTGCAGCGCCTGCACCGCGTCGTCGAGCTGGTCGGAGCGGCAGATGACCGAGATCCGGATCTCCGAGGTGTTCATGGTCTCGATGTTGATCCCGGCGTCGGAGAGCGCCTCGCAGAACTTCGCGGTGACGCCGGGGTGGTTGCGCATGCCCGCGCCGACCAGGGACACCTTGCCGATGTCGTTGTCGTAGATCAGCTCGGTGAACCCGATCTCGCCCTTCGCGCGCTCCAGCGCCGCGACGGCGGTGTCACCGTCGGTGCGGGGCAGCGAGAAGGTGATGTCGGTCTTCTTGTCCGACACGTTGGAGATGTTCTGCAGCACCATGTCGATGTTGATCTCCGCGTCGGCGACCGTGCGGAAGATCTTCGCCGCCATGCCGGGGGTGTCCGGCACCCCGGTGACGGTGATCTTGCCCTCGGACCGGTCGTGGGCGACGCCGGTGATGATCGGATTCTCCAACGGGATCTCCTCGATCGAGCCGGAGACCAGGGTGCCCGGCTTGTCGTTGTAGGAACTGCGCACCCGCAGCGGGACGCCGTAGCGGCGGGCGTACTCGACGGCGCGCAGGTGCAGCACCTTGGCGCCGGACGCGGCGAGCTCGAGCATCTCCTCGTAGGTCACCGTCTCGAGCAGGCTCGCCTTGGAGACGATCCGCGGGTCGGCGGTGTAGACGCCGTCGACGTCGGAGTAGATCTCGCAGACGTCGGCGTTCAGCGCGGCCGCGAGCGCGACGGCGGTGGTGTCCGAGCCGCCGCGGCCCAGCGTGGTGATGTCGCGGGAGTCCGCGCTCATGCCCTGGAAGCCGGCGACGAGCACGATGTGCCCCTCGTCCAGGGCCTCACGCAGCCGCCACGGGTTCACCTCGGTGATGCGGGCGTCACCGTGCTTCGAGGTGGTGAGCATGCCCGCCTGCGAGCCGGTGAACGACCGGGCCTCCGCGCCGAGGGCGTGGATCGCCATCGCGACGAGTGCGTTCGAGATCCGCTCACCGGAGGTGAGCAGCATGTCCATCTCCCGCAGCGGGGGCTTCGGGGAGATCTGCTCGGCGAGATCGGTCAGCTCGTCGGTGGTGTCCCCCATGGCGGACACGACGACGACGACATCGTGGCCCTCCTTGCGGGTACGGACGATGCGCTCGGCGACCTTCTTGATCCGCTCAGCGTTCTCGACCGACGAACCGCCGTACTTCTGCACGACGAGGGCCACGCCGACCTCCAATCCTGGCTCCGCGGTGGGAGCCGTCGGGTGCTCTCTCTTCGACCGCCGGAATGCGCAGGTGACGCACCGGCGGCGTTGGTCGGAACGGAACAGTACCGGCGAGCGCCGTCCGTTTTCAGGATCTGGACGGTCACCGATGACCCAGACCACACGGGCTCGCCCGCGGACCCCCCGCTCGGGTATGGGCGCGGGCCGTACGGCCCCGGACCGGGGGCTCAGGCCCGGACGGGCTGCTGCCTGCCGCGGTGCCGACGGACCGCGTCGGTGTTGCCGCAGCGTGCGCTGCAGTACCGCTGCCTGCCGTTGCGGGAGACGTCGGCGTAGACGCGGGTGCAGCCCTCGGCGGAGCACCGGCCGAGCCGGTCCATCCCCCGGGTCGCCAGGTGGGTGGCGGTGCCGGTCGCGAGCAGGGCGCGCAGCACACCGGCCAGGCCCAGACCGTCGTCGCGGTGGTGCAGGTGCCAGTGGCCGTCGTGGTCGGTGAGGCGTGGCGGCCCGGTCGACTCGGCGAGCAGGGCGTTGAGCAGCCGTGCCCGCTCCGCGCCCGGCTCGGCGTCGACGACCGCCTCCCACCGGCGCAGGAAGTCGAGCACCGTCGGCAGGTCGGCGCCGACCGGGTCCCAGTCGCGCGTCACCCCGGCGGCGAGACAGCGCGCGACGAGCTCCCCGGTCGACGACGGCGGCGCGTTCACCAGGTCGGCGGCGAGGAGCACCGGATCCCGTCCGTAAGGGTTGATGTGCACTGACCCATTACAGCAACGTCGTCGTCGTGAGTACACCCCTGGACCACGAGTGGGAGACGACGTCGCGGCACCGCACCTCCGACGGCGTCGTGAGCTACCAGCGCTGCCGGTGCGGGGCGTGGCG
This sequence comes from Pseudonocardia sp. 2-7, assembly GCF_056341085.1. Lineage (NCBI taxonomy): Bacteria > Bacillati > Actinomycetota > Actinomycetes > Pseudonocardiales > Pseudonocardiaceae > Pseudonocardia > Pseudonocardia sp. 2-7. Next base: position 310,632 of record NZ_CP094507.1, on the reverse strand, counting down.
GATCCGGCTACGCCCGGACCGGGTGGACGGCCCGCGGACCCTCGCCCCGGCCGAGCGCGGGTAGGACCCTTCAGGCCGCGGGACGCGCCAAGCGCTCGACGGCCGCGGCGATCTCCAGCAGGGCGCGGTCGGCGCCGTGGCGGGCGACGAGCTGGACCCCGACCGGGAGCCCGTCGGGGGTCCGGCCGAAGGGCACCGAGACGGCAGGGCAGCCGGTCACGGTGATCAGGTACGCCGAACGCATCCAGTCCAGGTAGGAGGCCATCGGGACGCCGTCCACGGTGGCCGGGAACTCCTGGTCGGCCGGGAACGGCGGCACCTGCGACACCGGCAGCACCAGCACGTCGTGCTCGGTGAAGAACTCCCGCATCCGCTGGGCGAGCGTCGTGCGGCGCTGGTACGCGACGGCGACATCAGCGCCGGTCAGCGCCTCGCCTGCCCTGATGTTCGCGGCCAGCGAGGCCTTGAACTCCTGCGGGTGCACGGCGAGCTGCATGCCGAACCGGGCCTGGAAGTGCCAGGCGCGCAGGGTGCGGAAGCACTCGTCGGCGCCGGTCAGGTCGGGCGCGGTACCCGACACCGCCGCCCCGGCGCCGGCCAGTGCGTCACCGGCCGCCTCGACGACCGCGGCGACGGAGCGGTCCACGGTGAACGCGCCACCGAGGTCGGCCGACAGCGCCACGCGCAGCCCGGCGAGCGGGACCGGGCGCAGCGGCGAGGCGAAGGTCTCCCCCGGGTCGCCCAGGGCGTGCGGGGCGCGCGGGTCCGGACCGGCGAGCACCGACAGCAGCAGCGCGGCGTCGTCGGTGGTGCGGGCCATCGGACCCCCGGTCGACGTGGTCTCCCACATGTTCGACGACGGCCACTCCGGCACCCGTCCCCACGAGGGGCGCAACCCCACGACCCCGCAGAACGACGCCGGGTTGCGCAGCGAACCGCCCATGTCCGAGCCCTCGGCCAGCGGGACCATCCCGGCCGCCAGCGCGCACGCCGCGCCGCCGGACGACCCACCCGCGGACCGCGTCGGGTCGTGCGGGTTGACCGTGGTGCCGAAGACGCGGTTGAACGTGTGCGAACCGGCCGCGAACTCCGGCACGTTGGTCTTGCCGATCGGCACCACACCGGCGGCCCGGATGCGCTCGACGATCAGGTCGTCGGTGTCCGGGACGTGGTCGGCGAACAGCGGCGAGCCGTAGGTCGTCCGCCACCCCGCGACGGCATGGGTGTCCTTGAACGCGAACGGCAGCCCGTGCAGCGGCCCGACGGGCGCACCGGAGGCCAGCCGCTCGTCGGCGGCGGCGGCACCCGCCCGCGCGCGCTCCACGTCGAGGGAGACGACCGCGTTGAGCTCGGGGTTGCGGGCCTCGATCCGGGCCAGGTGCAGGTCCATCAGCTCGCGGGCCGAGATCTCCCGGGCGCGCAGCGCCGCGACCTGCTCGCGGGCGGTCGAGGCGACCGTGACGGTCACCGCGACCGCACCCGGACGGCCCCGACGCCGGTGGGTCGGGTAGTGCTCATGGGTGGTGCTCCTCCGGGCCGGACGGGTCCGGCGTCGCGGCGCCGGTACGTCCCGGCATCCTGCCACCGCACCCGCGCCCGGCGGGGGACGTGTCAGACCCGGCGCAGCAGCCGCACGACCACCGTGGTGATGATCAGCCACAGGATCGCGGCGACCCCGTAGTTCAGCGTGACGGCCATCTTCGGCTGGGACGGGGTGAACAGGTCACCGAGACCGAGGTTCAGCTGGGCCGCCCAGGAGGACACGAACTCGGTGAGGAAGTTCGCCGGGTTGGCGTCGAGCAGGGTCAGCACGATGTGCGCGACCAGGATGGCCACGATCACCAGGCCCACGATCCGCACGATCGTCGCGATGATGCCCATGCCCTGCCGCACGGTCGTACCCACGGTTGCCGCCATCACAAACCCCTTCGTCACGGACGGCGTCATGGTTGCACCGCCGCACCCTCACTGCCCTTCCAACGAGGGGAAACGCCGCTGGTTGTGATCACTTCGTTGCGAGCCGGGACTCGGGGGCCGGGTTCGACCGTGCGGGTGGCGACTTGCCGCGCAACGGGGGTTCGGGTCTACGGTAGGAGGCATGGCGCGCCTGCTCCTTCGCCGCCGCGGCGGGGTCTGAACCGACCGGCCCCTCGTCGCGGGGTTTCGCGTGTCCGCCGGTCGCCACGACGGCACGACGACGGAGCATTCCCGTGACCACCTCTCCCGACGCCTACGAGGCCCGCGCCCGCAGCAACGTCCGCACCCCCGAGGGTGCGCCTCATGCGGCCCAGCCCGCCTGGAACCGCCAGCGCGGCTCGCAGATGCCGGTCCACCGGTACAAGCCCTTCCATCAGCTGGTCGAGCCGGTCTCGCTGCCCGACCGCACCTGGCCGGACAAGGTCATCGACACCGCGCCGCTGTGGTGCGCGGTCGACCTGCGTGACGGCAACCAGGCGCTGATCGACCCGATGAGCCCGCTGCGGAAGCGGCGCATGTTCGACCTGCTGGTACGCATGGGCTACAAGCAGATCGAGGTCGGCTTCCCGGCGGCGAGCCAGACCGACTTCGACTTCGTCCGCGAGATCATCGAGCAGGGCGCGATCCCGGAGGACGTGCAGATCCAGGTCCTGACCCAGGCCCGCCCGGAGCTGATCCAGCGGACCTTCGAGGCCTGCGAGGGCGCGCACTCGGCGATCGTCCACCTCTACAACTCGACGTCGATCCTGCAGCGCCGGGTCGTCTTCCGCTCCGACCGCGCGGGCATCACCAAGATCGCCACCGACGGTGCGGAGGAGGTCAGCAAGTTCGCCGAGAAGTACCCGGCGACCGACTGGACCTTCCAGTACTCCCCGGAGTCCTACACCGGCACCGAGCTGGAGTACGCCGTCGAGATCACCAACGCGGTGAGCGCGATCTGGCAGCCGACGCCCGAGCACCCGATGATCGTCAACCTGCCGGCGACGGTCGAGATGGCGACGCCGAACGTCTACGCGGACTCCATCGAGTGGATGCACCGCAACCTGGCCCGCCGCGACGCGCTGGTCCTGTCGCTGCACCCGCACAACGACCGCGGCACCGGCATCGCCGCCGCCGAGCTGGGCTACCAGGCCGGCGCCGACCGGATCGAGGGCTGCCTGTTCGGCAACGGCGAGCGCACCGGCAACGTCGACCTGGTCGCGCTGGGCATGAACATGTTCACCCAGGGCGTCGACCCGCAGATCGACTTCTCCGACATCGACGAGATCCGCCGCACCGTCGAGTACTGCAACCAGCTGCCGGTGCACGAGCGCCACCCGTGGGGCGGCGACCTGGTCTACACCGCGTTCTCCGGCTCCCACCAGGACGCGATCAACAAGGGCTTCGCCGCGATGGAGGCCGACGCCGCGGAGGCCGGTCACCCGGTCGCCGACCACACCTGGGAGGTCCCGTACCTGCCGGTGGACCCGAAGGACATCGGCCGCACCTACGAGGCCGTCATCCGGGTCAACAGCCAGTCCGGCAAGGGCGGCATCGCCTACATCATGAAGACCGAGCACCAGCTCGACCTGCCGCGCCGGCTGCAGATCGAGTTCAGCCACGTCATCCAGGCCTTCACCGACACCGAGGGCGGCGAGGTCGAGCCCAAGGCCATGCGCGACGCGTTCGACGTCGAGTACCTGGGCCGCGAGACCCCGCTCAAGCTGGTGCGCCACCGCGTCCACAGCGACGGCGAGGGCCGCGACGAGATCGTCGCGACCGTGCGCGTCGAGTCCGACCTGCACGAGATCGCCGGGTCGGGCAACGGGCCGATCGCGGCGTTCGTCGACGCGCTGGCCGGGATCGGTTTCGACGTGCGGGTGCTCGACTACCACGAGCACGCGATGGGCGGTGGTGACGACGCCCGCGCCGCGGCCTACGTCGAGTGCGCCGTCGAGGAGAAGGTGTTCTGGGGCGTCGGGATCGACAGCTCGATCACCAGCGCCAGCCTCAAGGGCGTCGTGAGCGCGATCAACCGCGCCCTGCGCTGAGTCCGCGGACCCCTCCCCGCCTGCCCCCAGGGTCACCCTCGTAGCGCTCTAAGCCACGAGAGTTCCCCTGGGGGCACCGCGGGCCCGGGGCTCAGCGGCCGATCGCGTCGCCGAGGGTGATCTGCTGGTCGGGGACCTCCGGGCCGCCGCCCGGACCGACGGCGGCGTCGGCCTCCTCCGCGGTCACCTCGTGCGGGGTGATGCGTCCGTCGCGGATCGCCTCGGCGTGGTGGCAGGCGACCCGGTGCCCCGAGGTGTCGCCGTCGAGCACGCGCAGCTGCGGGCGCTCGGTGGAGCACCGGTCGTCCTGGCGCCACGGGCAGCGGGTGTGGAACCGGCACCCGGACGGCGGCGCGGCGGGCGAGGGCAGGTCCCCGGACAGGAGGATCCGCTCGCGGGTGTCCTCCACGGTCGGGTCGGGCTGGGGCACGGCCGAGAGCAGCGCCCGGGTGTAGGGGTGCAGCGGGCCGTCGTAGAGCGCGCGGGCGGGCGCCTCCTCCACGATCGACCCGAGGTACATCACCCCGACCCGGTCCGACACGTGCCGCACGACGGCCAGGTCGTGCGCGATCACCAGGTAGGTCAGGCCGAGCTCGCGCTGCAGCGAGCGCAGCAGGTTGAGCACCTGGGCCTGCACCGACACGTCCAGCGCCGAGACCGGCTCGTCGGCGACGACGAGGTCGGGCTCCACGCACAGGGCCCGGGCGATCCCGATGCGCTGACGCTGCCCGCCGGAGAACTCGTGCGGGTAGCGGCGCAGCGCGGACTCCGACAGCCCCACCGCGCGCATGAGCTCGGCGAGCCGGTCCGGACCGGCCTCGATCCCGTGCGCGGCCAGGCCCTCGCGCAGCAGCGACCCGACCGACTGGCGCGGGTCCAGGCTGGACATCGGGTCCTGGAACACCATCTGGAACCGGCGGCGCATCCGGCGCAGCGGCTCCCCCTTCAGCGCGGCGACGTCGGTGCCGTCGAAGGACACCGTGCCCGCGGTCGGCTCGGTGAGCTTGAGGATCGCCCGCCCGAGGGTCGACTTGCCGCAGCCGGACTCGCCGACCAGGCCGTAGGTCTCGCCGCGCTCGATCCGCAGCGAGACGCCGTCGACGGCCCGGACGTGCCCGACGGTGCGCTGCACCAGCACACCCCGGGTGATCGGGAAGTGGACCTGCAGGTCCTCGACCTCCAGCAGGGGGCTCATGCCGTCGCTCCGATCGGCTCGGGATTGTGGCAGCGCAGCAGCCGGCCCGCCTCGTCGTCGGCCACCGGGGTGACCGAGGTGCAGGTCTCCAGCGCCCGCGGGCAGCGCGGCGCGAACGCGCAGGCGTGGTCCCAGGGCAGGTTGTCCGACACCGACCCGGTGATCGCGGGCAGCTCCGCGGCGGGGTCGGAGTCCAGCCGCGGGATCGACCGGATGAGCCCCGCGGTGTACGGGTGGCGCGGGCCCCCGAACAGGGCGTGCCGCTCCGCGCGTTCCACGACCCGGCCGCCGTAGAGGACGTTGACCCGGTCGCAGAGCCCCGCGACGACGCCCAGGTCGTGCGTGATCATGATCAGTGCCGTTCCCGTCTCGGCGACGAGTTCGCGCAGCAGCTCCAGGATCTGGGCCTGGATGGTGACGTCGAGGGCGGTGGTCGGCTCGTCGGCGATGAGCAGCTTCGGCCGGCAGGCGAGCGCGATCGCGATCAGCGCGCGCTGGCGCATCCCGCCCGACATCTGGTGCGGGTAGGCCGACACGCGTCGTGCCGGGTCGGGGATGCCGACCCGCTCCAGCAGGGCGACGGCCTCCGTACGCGCCTCGTCCTTGCTCATCCCGCGGTGCCGGGTGAGCGCCTCGGTGATCTGGACACCCACCGGGACGACCGGGTTCAGCGACGACAGCGGGTCCTGGAAGACCATCCCGATGTCGCGGCCGCGCCGCTCGCGCAGCTCGGCGTCGGACAGGGTGAGCAGGTCGACGGACTCGTCCCCGGAGGAGAACAGCACCGAGCCGCCCACCCGGGGGGTACGGCCCGGCAGCAGTCCCATGATCGCCAGAGAGGTCACGGACTTGCCGCAGCCGGACTCGCCGACCAGGCCGACGACCTCGCCGGGGCGGACGTCGAACGACACACCGTCGACGGCGACGACGTCGGCCTCGCCTTTGCGGACGAAGCGCACGGACAGGTCCTGGACCTGCAACAACGGGTTCATCGGAGGTGTGGTCATCTCCGGCCTTTCGGGTCGATGGCCTCGCGCAGCGACTCGCCGAGCAGCGTGAACCCGAGCGCGACGACGATGATCGCGATCGCCGGGTAGACCGCCAGCCCGGGCCGGACGTCGAGGTAGGGCTGCGCGGAGGCGAGCATCAGGCCCCACTCGGCGCGGGCCGGGTCGGCGTCGCCGAGGCCGAGGAAGGACAGCGCGGCCGCGTCGAGGATCGCCGTCGCCAGGGTCAGCGTGGCCTGCACGATCACCGGGCCGATCGCGTTGGGCAGCATGTGCCGCAGCACGACCGCCCGTCGCTTCACGCCGAGCGCGGTGGCCGCGAGGACGTGGTCGGAGTCGCGCTGGGCGAGCATCGACCCGCGCAGCAGCCGCGCGAAGATCGGCACGTTCACCAGCGCGACGGCGATGATGACCGTGGTCTGGCTGGGCCGGGCGGCCAGCGCCGCGACCGAGATCGCGAGCAGCAGCGACGGGATCGACAGCAGCACGTCGGTGACGCGCATGAGGACGGTGTCGATCCAGCCGCCGAACGCGCCGGCGAGCACACCGATGACCAGGCCCGCCGCGAGCCCGAACACGGTCGCGAGCACGCCGACGAGCAGGGTCTGACGCGACGCCAGGATCATCCGGGAGAACTCGTCGCGGCCGTTCTGGTCGCTGCCGAGCAGGAAGCCGGGCTGCGGTCCGGGGATCGAGCCGGGGCGCAGCTGGTCGAGCAGCTGCGGGAACGCCTGGGCCGGGTCGTGCGGGGCCAGCAACGGCGCGAACACCGAGACCAGCACGAACACCCCGATGATCACCGCCCCGACGATCGCGGTGGGGCTGCGGCGCAGCCGGCGCAGTGCGTCCGCGGACAGACTGCGGCCGGCGGTGTCGTCGATCCGGTCCTTCCGCCGCTGCGCCCAGGTGGTCGGTGCGCTCATCGCAGCCTCACCCTCGGGTCGATCACGGCGTAGGACAGGTCGACGAGCAGGTTGACCAGCACGTAGATGAGTGCGCCGAGCAGCACCACGGCCTGCAGCCGCGGGTAGTCGCGGCGCTCGATGCCCTCGGCGATCAGGGTGCCGATGCCGGGCCGGTTGAACACCTTCTCCGTCAGCACCGCACCGGCGAGGAGCAGGCCGGTCTGCAGACCGATCGTCGTCGAGACCGGCAGCAGCGCGTTGCGCAGCACGTGCCGGCCGCGGACGGTGCCCGGCGCGAGCCCCTTGGCGTTGGCGGTGCGGACGAAGTCGGACTCCAGCACGTCGAGCACCGAGGCCCGGGTGATCCGCACGATGACGGCGAGCGGGATCGTGGCGAGGGTGACGGCGGGCAGCACGAGGTGCAGCAGCGAGTCCCAGCTGGCGTCGAACTCGCGGGTCAGCAGGCCGTCGAGGGTGGGGAACCCGGTGACCGAGGTGGCGTCGATGCCGGTCGACTGCAGTCCGGACGGCGGGAACAGGCCGAGGTCGACGGCCAGGAACTGCTTGAGCACGTAACCGAGGAAGAACACCGGCACGGCGACGCCGACCAGGGTCCCGACGATGGTCAGGTTGTCCCAGATCCCGCCGCGGTGGCGGGCCGCGAGGTAGCCCAGCGGGATCCCGAGGGCGACGGCGAGCAGCAGGGCCGACAGGGACAGCTCGATCGTCCCCGGCAGCGCGCGGCCGAGCTCGGTGATCACCGGGTCACCGGTGACCAGCGAGGCGCCGAAGTCGCCGGTCAGCGCCCGGCCGAGGTAGTGCAGGTACTGGATCGGGATGGGCTGGTCCAGGCCCAGCGTCTTGTTCAGTGCCGCGATCGACTCCGGGGTCGCCTTGTCTCCGAGCAGCGCACCGGCCGGTCCGCCGGGCAGCGAGCGCAGCCAGGCGAACAACAGCACGGACAGGATGAGCAGCGTCGGGACGACCTGGAGCAGGCGGCGCGCGACGAAGCGCAGCATGCGTGGATGTCCTCAGTGGTGGGAGGCGGGACACGCGACCGGGCGCCGCGGGGTCTCCGCGGCGCCCGGGGCACGGTCAGTTCTTGCTGACGGAGACGAAGCGCTCGTCGGTCAGCGGCGACGGGATCACGCCCTGCACGTCCGGTCCGACGACGATCGCCGGGCCGGTGGTCAGGATCGGCACGGCCGGCAGGTACTTGGCCATGATGTCCTTGTTCGCCTGCTGGTACGCGGCGGCGTGACCGGCCGGGTCCGGGATGGAGTCGGCCTTGGCCAGCTCGGCGAACATCGCCGGGTCCTGCGGCCCGAACTCGGCCTTCTCCCGGCCGAAGAACGTGCCGACGAAGTTGCCGGCGTCGTTGTAGTCGCCGGTCCAGCCGAGCATGTGCAGGTCGTGCTTGCCCGCCTTCTGGACGTCGTCCTTGTAGCCGCCGTTCCACGGCCGCGCGACCGGGTTGACCGTGATGCCGACGGCCTTCAGGTTCGCCGACATCGCCGAGAACAGGTCCGCCGGGTTCGGCATGTAGGGCCGGGTGATCTCGGTCGGGTAGTAGAAGTTCAGCGTCAGGTTCTGCGCGCCGGCCTCGGCGAGCAGCTGCTTGGCCTTCTCCGGGTCGTACGGGTACTGGGTGACGTCGTCGGCGTAGCCCGCGACGGTCGGCGGCACGAACTCCTTCGCGACCGCGGAGCCCTCGGGCATCTTGGTGCGGACCAGCGACTCGCGGTCGATGGCGTACGCGAGCGCCTGGCGGACCCGCAGGTCCTTGAGCTTCGGGTTGTTCTTGGTGTTGATGCCCATGTAGAGCAGCGAGAACGGCTGGCGGATCAGCACCTGGTCACCCTGGTCCTTCAGGGTCTGGTAGTCCGCCGGGGACGGGTAGTCGTAGCCGTCGATGGTGCCGGCGGCCAGCTCCTGCTTACGGGCGTTCTCGTCGGGGATGATCTTGAAGATGAGCCGGTCGAGCTTCGCCTTCTCGCCCCAGTACTGGTCGTTGCGGACCAGGGTGATCGTGTTGTTCGCCTTGTCGAAGCTCTCGAACTTGAACGGGCCCGGTGCCCGTCGGGTGCTCGTTCGCATAGGCGGGGTAGGTGAAGGAGTCACCACTCTGGGTGACGGCGTCGGCGTCGTACTGCTTGAGCGCCGCCGGGCTGGAGATCGAGAACGACGTGAGGCCGAAGGCGGCCGGGAACGCGCCCTTGAACTTGTTCAGCGCCAGGACGGCGGTGTTCGGGCTCTGCGCCGTGCAGGACTTGTACAGCGGGGCGCCCGAGGCGTCGCCCTCGTTCTTGGCGAAGCCCTCGAAGACGTCGCCGTAGTAGATCATCTGGCTCTGCGCCGCGGCGCCCTTCATGGTGAACCAGCGGTCGAAGTTCGCACAGACCGCGGTCGCGTCGAGCGGCGTGCCGTCGTGGAACGTGACGCCCTCGCGGAGGGTGAACGTCCAGGTCTTGCCGTCCGGCGTGGACGTCCACTCGGTGGCCAGGCCGGGCTCGAGCTCGGTGGTCCCGGGCTTGTAGGTGATCAGCGTGTCGAACATCTGCCGGGCCGGGCGGAAGCTCTCGCCGTCGTCGTTGAAGATCGGGTCGAAGTTCTTCGGCGCACCCGCGGCGCCGAACACGAACGTCCCCCCGGCGGCGTCGCCACCCGCTCCGCGCTCCGAGCTCGCGCAGGCGGTCATGCCCACTGCGAGCACGCCCGCCATGACCGCCGTCATCCACCGTCTGCGCATTCCGGTCCCCTCGTCGGCAGAGGCGTCCACCCGATGTGTGCGTGCGGACACCTGATGACGGGGAAACCTATAGCGGTCCGTTACCAACCGGTAGACCCTTGCGTCACGATAGTGCTACGAACTGGTACGCACGTCCCGTTCGTCCGGGCCGTCGTCGACGGCCGACCGGTGCGCGTCCCGGTGGGCCGACACCGCGGCCCGCGAGGCGTCCTCGCCGAGCGCGGCGGCCCGGACCTCGTCGAAGACCTCGCGGTAGGTGCGCAGGTCGGCGGGCGACTCCAGGAACGACTCCCCCGCGTGCCCCTCGGTGTGGACGACGTCGGGGCCGAGCTCGTCGGGGACGGTCAGGATCGCGAAGCGGCCGGCGTGCGCCCGCTGCGGCCCGGCGCCGAACGGGAGCACGCGCAGCGTCACGTCGGGCAGGCCCGACAGCGTGAGCAGCCGGTCGAGCTGCTCGGCCATCACCGCGGGGCCGCCGGTCGCGCGGGTGAGCACGGCCTCGTCGACGACGGCGTCGAGCACCAGTGGCGGCGTCGCGGTGAGCGCCTCGTGGCGACGTCCGCGCAGCCGCACGAGCTGGTCGATCTCCCAGTCCGGGCGCCCCGGGAGCCGGGCACGCAGCGCGGCGTGTGCGTAGGCGGGCGTCTGGAGCAGCCCGTGCAGCACGGTCAGGTCGAACGCGGCGACGGCGGTCGCGTCGGACTCGGCGGCGGCGTAGCGCCCCGGCGACGGCAGGAAGTGCGGGTCACTGCGCAGGCCCTCGGTGAACGGCTCCCACCAGCCGCGGGTGCGGCTCTCGGTGACGAGCCGCTCGAGCATCTCCGCCTCGACCCCGGCGACTCCGCCGTAGACCTCGACCAGCGCGGCGACGTCGGCCGGGCGCGGCACCCCCTTGCCGTTCTCCAGCCTGCTGATCTTCGACGTCGAGCAGCCCACGCCACCCGCGGCGTCCTCCAGCTTCAGACCGGCGTTGACGCGCAGCCTGCGCAGTTCGGCGCCCAGCCGTCGTCGCGCGCCGGTCGGCTCCTGCTCCACCTCGCGCTCCCTCCGTGGCCCCGCCGTGCAATCTACAGTTCTGTGCAATTCCCTGTGCCTGCAATTGCACGGACGCGTGTCGTCGTGCATCCTGGAGTCACCCGGACGTGACGGCGGACACACCGATCGTGGCGACCGGGGACCACGGACCGACCGCGACACACGAAGGGAGATTGACATGATCCGCAGGACGCAGGTGCCGCACACAGGCACGCACCACAGCGACCGTACCGGGCAGTGGTCGCCGTGATCGCGCTGGTGGTGGTGGCCCTGGCCGGGCTGGCCACGCTGGTCGTCTCGGCGATCGTGATCGGGGTGACCGAGCGGCGCCAGAGCGAGGCGTGGCGCCGGATCGCCGAGCAGCGACGCCGGGAGTGGGAGCGCAGGCAGCGCCAGCTCCACGGCCGGCCGCACCACGTGGACGCGTGGGGCGACGAGGATTCCGACTGACACCGCTCTCGGGACCCACCGGGAAGGAAGGACGGCGCAGCGGCGGGGGGTTGCTGCGCCGGGTGGCCGGTCACGGCCGGGGCGACGCGCCCTGGACGGACCGGCCCGTTCTGTGTCCGGGGGCTAGAGGGCCCGCCGGCCGGCGAGCGCGCGGCCGAGCGTCATCTCGTCGGCGAACTCCAGGTCGCCGCCCATCGGCAGGCCGGACGCGAGCCGCGTGACGCTCAGGCCCGGGAAGTCGCGCAGCAGCCGGACCAGGTAGGTCGCGGTCGCCTCGCCCTCTGTGTTGGGGTCGGTCGCGATGATGACCTCGGAGATCTCGGTCTCGTCGGTCGCCGGACCGGTGCCACCGAGGCGGGCGAGCAGCTCGCGGATCCGCAGCGTGTCCGGGCCGATCCCGGCCAGCGGGTCGAGCGCACCGCCGAGCACGTGGTAGCGCCCCTTGAACTCCCGGGTCCGCTCGACGGCCAGGACGTCCTTGGGCTCCTCGACCACGCACACCAGCGTCGGGTCGCGTCGCGCGTCGGAGCAGTAGCGGCAGCGGGTGTCCGACGCGACGTTGCCGCACACGTCGCAGAATGCGACGCCCTGCTTGACCGTCTGCAGGACCTCCTGGAGCCGGTTGATGTCGGCCGGGTCCGCGGCGAGCAGGTGGAACGCGATGCGCTGGGCGCTCTTCGGACCGACCCCGGGCAGGCGCCCCAGCTCGTCGATCAGGTCCTGGACCGGTCCTTCGAACACCTCAGGCGCCCGGGAGGCCCAGGCCGCCCATGTCGAGACCGCCGGCGAGCGGACCCATCTTCTCCTGCTGCAGCTCCTGCGCACGGCGGACCGCGTCGGCGAGCGCGCCGGCGACGAGGTCCTGCAGGGTCTCGACGTCCTCGGGGTCCACGACCTTCGGGTCGATCCGCACCGAGCGCGGCTCCAGGCCCGCGGTGACGGTGACCTCGACCAGCCCGTTCCCGGCCTGGCCGGTGACCTCGGCGGTCGCGAGCTCGGCCTGGGCCTGCTGGAGCTGCTGCTGCATCTTCTGGGCCTGCTGCAGGATCATCTGCATGTCGGGCTGACCGGGTTGCACGCGTACCCCTCGCTGTCGGGTCCGGCTCGCGCGATCGGGGGCTTCCCCGGCGCGACCGGCGCGGACGTGTCCTTCTCCCAGGGTAGACGTGTCAGGCTGACCGACCGTGCGCGCCCTGATCCGTTCCGCCACAGCCGTCCTCCCGGCCGTCGTCGCGCTGCTGTGCGCCGGCTGCGGCGCAGCGGCACCGGCTCCGCCCTCGGTCGACGCGACCCCGGTACCGGCCGCGACGACCCGTTCGCTGCCCACCACCCCGGCGCCGGTCCCCGCCCCCGTCGTGCTGCTCGACCCCGGGCACAACGGCGGCAACGCCGCGGACCCTGCCGCGGTGAACCGGCCGGTCCCCGACGGGCGCGGCGGGACCAAACCGTGCAACACGACCGGCACCTCCACGAACGCCGGCTACGCCGAGCACACCTTCACCTGGGACCTGGCCGGGCGGGTGCGGTCCCGGCTGGAGGCCGCCGGTGTGCGGGTGGTGCTCACCCGCTCCGACGACGACGGCGTCGGCCCCTGCGTCGACGCCCGCGGTGCGGCGGGCGGCCGGGCCGGTGCGGCGCTGGCCGTGTCGCTGCACGCGGACGGCGCGGCGGCCTCGGCCCGCGGGTTCCACGTCGCGTACGCGGAGCCCGCGGTGCACGGGACCAGACCGGCGTCGCTGCGCCTGGCCACCGGGCTGCGAGACGCGCTCCGCTCGGCCGGGTTCGCCCCGGCCGGTTACATCGGCCGCGACGGGCTCGACGGCCGCGAGGACCTGGCCGGCCTGAACACCTCGACCGTGCCGACCGCGCTGGTGGAGGCGGGCAACATGCGCAACGCCGGCGACGCCGCCGTGCTCACCGACCCCGCCGGGCGGGACCGGATCGCGGCGGCGGTGGCCGCTGCGGTGCTGGCACAGCTGCGCCGCTGACCACCTGCGCCCCGGCCACCACCCGTCCGGGCCGGGGGTCAGCGCGGGTCGATCGCGCGGGCCCCCAGGTGCGAGGTGAGGATCTCCAGCGCGGCGGCCTCGGGGTCCCGACGGGCGCCCGGCGACGCCGCCTCGGCCGCGGCCTCGGCGAGCATGTCCTCCTCCTCGGCGGCCTGGTTCCGTACCGGGGCGGGTCGTGCGCCCGGACCGTCGCCCCCCTGCGGTCCGGCATCACGAGGGTCCGGCGGTGCGTCCTCCGGCGGCGGCTCCGGCGGCAGCGGGACGTCGGGGTCCCCCGCGGGACGGCGGGTGGGCCGCCCGCCCTGCTCGCGCTGCGGGGCGTCGCGCTGGGAGGGGCGCTGCGGCACCGCCCGCTGCGCGCGTTCCGGTGTGGCGGCGCGACGCGCGGTCGCGGCCTCCCCGGTGTCGCAGTGGACCCGCCACTGGACCCCGAGGACGGCGCGCAGCGCATCGGCGATCACGTCGGTGTTGCGCGCCTCGGACAGCCGCCGGGCCAGCGGCGGGGCACCGATCGCGAGGACCAGGGTGTCGCCGTCGACCGCCCGGACGGTGGCGTTGACCAGCAGCGCCTCGGTGCTGCGGCTGCGCTGACGGACAGCGGCGAGGATCTCCGGCCAGACCCGGCGGACCGCCGTCGCGTCCAGCGACGACGCCGACGACACCGGCTGTGCCGACTCCGGCGGTACGGCGTCGGCGGGGGCGCCGTCGCGGGGCGGGGCGGGACGACGGGCCGGGGCCTCCTGCGCAGTGGGCTCCTCGGTCCCGCCCGCTCCCGGCCCGTCCGCCCGGCGACCGTCCGCCTGCCGCCCCTCTGCGGCCGGGCCGTCCGTACCCGGACCCCCTGCAGCAGGTCGGTCGGCAGCCGGGCCGTCCACCGGGGCCGGGCCGGCGGTCGCCGGAGCGCGCTCCGCGGAACGCTCCGCCCCGGACTCCGCACCGGCGGAGGGAGCAGCGAGGCTGCCCGAGGACGCCGCCTCCGTCGCGGCGCCGCCCGGCCCGCGTGGTCCGGTCGCGGCCTCGGCGTGGGGCGCCGTGGCGCCCGCCGGACGGTTCCCGGCATCCGCGGACGCGGGGCCACGACCGGAGGGCTCGCCGCCCCGGTCGTGGGCGTCGCCGCCCCGGTCATGGGGGCCGTCGCCCTGGTGCGCGCCGGGGGCTGCGGCCGGGGCGGCAGCGGTGGCCGTGGCCCGGCCGTCGTCGCGTTCCGCGGAACGCGCCGCGCCCGCCTCCGACCCGGTCCCCGCCGGCTCCGGGACGGCGGGTGACGGGGCGGTGGGTGACGGGACGGGCTCGGCGGGCCGCGGCGGTGCCGGGGCGGGCACGGCCGTCGGCGCCCCTGCCTCGCGTTCCGCGGAACGCGACGGTGCGCCGCCGGTCGGCTCCGGGGTGGCCGGGCGCTCGCTGGGCCGGACGAACCGCTTGGCGGCGCCGCCGTCGTCGGCCGGGCCGGCGGGGCCGGGCGCGATCGCGTTGCGCCGCTCGATGCGCTCCAGACGTTCGAGCAGCCCGCCGTCGGAGGTCGTGGCCGCCGGGAGCAGCATCCGCGAGACCAGCAGCTCCAGCAGCAGCCGCGGGGCCGTCGCCCCGCGCATCTCGATCAGACCCTGGTGCAGGATCTCGCCGTAGCGGGTGAGGGTGGCCGGGCCGAGCCGGGCGGCCTGGTCGGCCATCCGGGACAGCTCGTCCGCGGCGCCGTCGACCAGTCCCTGCTCGGCGGCGTCCGGCACGGCCTGCACGAGCATCAGGTCGCGGAAGCGCTGCAGCAGGTCCGAGGCGAAGCGACGGGGGTCGTGCCCGGCCTCGACGAGCCGGTCCACCGCGCCGTAGACGGCCGCGCCGTCGGCCGCGGCGAGCGCGTCCACGGTGTCGTCGATCAGGCCGGAGTCGGTCACCCCGAGCAGCGCGACCGCGCGCTCGTAGGTCACACCCTGCGGCCCGGCGCCGGCGAGCAGCTGGTCCAGCACCGACAGCGTGTCTCGGGCCGAACCGCCCCCGGCCCGGATGACCAGCGGGAACACCGGCGGCGCGACGGTCACCTGCTCCTCGCCGCAGATCTTCTCCAGCAGCGCGCGCATCGTGCCGGGCGGGATCAGCCGGAACGGGTAGTGGTGGGTCCGCGACCGGATCGTCGGGAGCACCTTCTCCGGCTCCGTCGTCGCGAACACGAAGACCAGGTGCTCCGGGGGCTCCTCGACGATCTTGAGCAGCGCGTTGAAGCCCTGGGTGGTGACCATGTGCGCCTCGTCGACGACGAACACGCGGTAGCGCGACTCGGCGGGCGCGTAGAACGCCCGGTCACGCAGCTCGCGCGCGTCCTCGACACCACCGTGCGACGCCGCGTCGAGCTCGACGACGTCGATGCTGCCCGACCCCTCGGGGGCGAGCGCGATGCACGAGTTGCAGACGCCGCAGGGATCCGGGGTCGGCCCCTGCTCGCAGTTCAGCGAACGCGCCAGGATGCGGGCCGAGGACGTCTTGCCGCAGCCCCGCGGCCCCGAGAACAGATACGCGTGGTTGATCCGCCCCGCGGTGAGGGCGGTGGCCAGGGGCTCGGTGACGTGCTCCTGCCCCACGACGTCGGCCAGCTTGGCCGGGCGGTACTTGCGGTACAGAGCCAGAGCCACGAGGGGAAGGCTACCCAGGGGGTCCGACACTCCGGGGACCCGCTCGGAGACAGAAGGGGACCCCGCGCACCCGCCAGAGCCTGTTGACCCTTGCTGCCTTCCGGCCCTGGGGGAGTTCACAGGATGGACGCCGCACGGGGTCCACGGACAGTGTGCCACGGACGGCGCCGTCGGGCGGCGAGGGGGCCGCGTCGGATCACCGAGGGCGTCGCGTAACCTCTTTCGCGGAGGATTCGCCTAGTGGCCTAGGGCGCACGCTTGGAAAGCGTGTTGGGAGCAATCCCTCAGGGGTTCAAATCCCCTATCCTCCGCCAGCAGGAAGGCGGAACGCCGGGCACACCCTCGCGGGTGGCCCGGCGTTCGTCGTTCCCGGGTCCGCTCAGCGACCGGCCGCGCGTACCAGCCGCAGCTGCCCGACCTCCGCGACGTTCTTCGCCAGCTCGGTGTTCACCCAGGCCAGGGTGTGGCCGACCGTCATCTCCGGATCCCCCTGCCACGGGAACGGGGCCTCCGCGGCGAGGTCGTCGTCGGACAGCCCGTCCAGGACGTCCGCCCACTCGTCACGCAGCGCGCGCATCCGGGCGACGGTCGATGCGGCGTCGCCCGGCCACACCACGTCGGTGCGGTCCCGCGGGGTCCGGCCGCGGAGGTGATCCAGCGTCACCGACCACCACCAGTCGATGTGCCAGGTGACCCACGCGATCGTCGGGACGGGGACCGGGTCGGGTTCGGAGTCCGCCCAGTCGGGCCGCCACGTCCCGTCGCCGGACGGGTGCACCGTCCAGCAGACGCGCGCCGGCCGCCACAGGGTCTCGTGGTCGTCGAGCCGGTCGAGGTGGTACTCGAACAGGGCCCACGTCAGGTCGAACTGCCACCGCAGGAGCGCGACACGGGATGCGGACATCGCCCGAGCCTGGCATTCCACGGTCCCGGCCGAAAGTACGACGCCCCGCAGGCGGAACCGGCCTCCGGGCCGATCCGCGAGCTCTGCACGGCCGCCACGCTGAACCGGTGCAGCGAACAGACGTGAGCGTTCCCCCGGATCCGACGACCACCGCGCCCGGCCGGGTCGACGCCCTCGACGCCCTCCGCGGGCTGGCCCTGTGCGGGATCCTGCTCGTCAACATGCCCGCGATCGCCGGGCTGCCGCCCGCCACGGGGTCCTGGAGCGGCACCCTGCCGCAGTGGCTGGAGCTCACCGCGCACCAGCGCTTCTTCCCGCTGTTCTCGTTCCTGTTCGGGCTCGGCACCGCCCTGTTCCTGGACGGGGCCGCCCGGCGGACCACCCGGCCACGGCTCGTGCTGCTCCGCCGGCTGCTCGTGCTCGGCGTGCTCGGCGCCGCGCACCATCTCCTGCAGCCCGGTGAGGCGCTGCTCCCGTACGCGATCGTCGGCGTCGTCGTCCTCCTGCCGGCCTCCTGGCTGCCGCGGCCGGTGATCGCACTCGGCGGCGCGGTCGCGACGGGCGTGGCGCTCGCGTTCACCAGCGGCGGGCTCCTCCTCGTGCCCGGGCTGTTCCTGCTCGGTCTCGCCGCCGCCCGCTACGGCCTGCACCACCGGATGGCGGCGCCGAACCGGGCCGTGTGGACGGCCGTGCTGGTCGGGGCCGTCGTCGTCGCGGTGCCGCTGCTGAGCATCCAGGTCGACACGATCGAGCACAGCGGGTTCGACCGGGTGTCCTCGACCGCCGGGCTCGTCATGGCCGTCGGGTACGCGAGCGCACTGGTGCTGCTGACGGCGTCCCGGGTCGGGCCGTGGGTGTCGTCCGTGCTCGCCCCGCTCGGCCGACTCGCGCTGACGAACTACCTCACGGCGACGCTGCTGGTCGTGCTGCTGACCACGGCCCCGGCGTTCTCCGGCCCGGGCGGGTACCGCGCCCTGCTCCCGCTCGCCGCCGGGATCCTGGTGGTCCAGGTCGTCGCGAGCCGCCGGTGGCTGCGGCGCTTCCGGTACGGGCCCGCGGAGTGGTTGTGGCGCAGCATCTCCTGGTGGTCACCCGCACGGATGGTCTAGCCCGTCCCGGGTCACCCGAGCGGTGCGATCCACCGGCCGGACGCCGGTCCACCTCGCCCTGTGGTCATGGTCCCGGCTACTGCGACGACCCCGTCGCCGCCACCCCGACGCCGAGCCCGATCATCGCGAGCCCACCGGCACCGCCGACGGCCGCGATCCGCCTCGGCGACGACGCGAACCAGGCCCGGGCCGATCCGGCGGCGAGGGCCCACACGCTGTCGAGCACCAGACCGATGGCGACGAAGAACGCCCCCAGCAGCAGGATCTGCGTGGCGACCGGCCCGCGGGCGTCGACGAAGTGGGGCAGGAACGCGACGAAGAAGACGACGGACTTGGGGTTCAGCACGCCGACCACCAGACCGTCGACGACGCTGCGGGCCGGACCCACCTGCCGGGCGTCACCGCCCGAGCGCTGCATCGCGCGGACGACGTCGTGCCGGTGCCGGAACGCCGTGATCCCCAGGAACACCAGGTAGGCGGCACCCACCAGCTTCAGGACGGTGAACGCCACGGCGGACTGTGCGACGAGGTGCCCGAGGCCCACCGCCACCGCGACCACCTGCAGGAAGACGCCGACGGCGTTGCCGACGACCGTCGCCAGCGCGGCGGACCGGCCGGCCGCGAGCGCGCGGCCGACGGTGAACACGACGCTGGGTCCGGGGACGACGATGACGACCGCCGCGGCGGCGGCGAACGCGAGGAGTCGATGGTCCACGGCGGAAGCGTCCGCCGGCCGGCCTCCGGTGTCGAGCCCGTTCCCGATCAGCGCCGGGGCGGTGCCGGCCGGTCCCCACCGTCGACGACGCAGAACCGGTTGCCCTCGGGGTCCTGCATGATCACGTAGTCGGCGTCGGCCGGCCGGTTGGTCCACGGGACCTCCTGCGCGCCGAGGGCGACCAGGCGCCGGACCTCGGCCTGCTGGTCGTCGGCGTAGAGGTCCAGGTGGATACGCGGCGGCAGGACCCGCTCGGACGGGGCGACGTCGAGCGAGAGGTTCGGGCCGGGGCGGCCGTCGCCCGGGCGGAGGAGCACGAAGTCGTCGTCCGCGGGGGTGCGCGCCTCGTAGCCGAGCGCCTCGGTCCAGAACCGGACCTGTCGTGCGAGGTCGGTGACGCGCAGGACGACCGAGCCGACGACCAGCATGCGACGACGGTAGCGGGATCGATGCGGCTCGGGCCTCAGCGCAGCCGGGCGATCAGCCGGAACACCAGCCACAGCAGCGCCGCGCCCCCGCAGACCAGGCCGATGCCGACCAGCACGACTCCCAGGATCGGCCAGGTCAGGTCCGGACCAGGTGGCTCGGGGGCCCCGGGCGGAAGGTGGTACACGTACGGCTGGTCACCCTGATCGGGCAGCACCCGCTCCAGCCAGGACGGCAGCAGCACGATCCCGCCGGTCACCAGGCACAACCCCGCGAGGACGGCGAGCAGGCGCACCCGAGAAGGGTAGGGGGCGGTCCGACCGGTCACCATCACTCGACCCGGGCCCGGCGGTCCGCCATCCTGGTGCCGGACCGCCCACCCGGCGGCTCCCCGGACGAGACGCGCCGTACCCGGAACGCCAAGACGACGCATCCTTCCGGGAGGAGCTCGTCATGGCCTGGATCTACCTCGTGGTCTCCGGTGTGCTGGAGACGGTGTGGGCCGCGGCGCTGTCGCAGAGCCGCGGCTTCAGCAGGCTCGGCCCGTCGCTGCTGTTCGCGGGCGCGCTGGCCCTGAGCATGGGCGGGCTGGCCCTGGCGTTGCGCGACCTGCCGGTCGGCACCGCGTACGCCGTGTGGGTCGGCATCGGTGCGGTCGGCACCGCGCTCTACGGCATGGCCGCACTCGGCGAGCCGGCGACGACGGCGCGGCTGCTGTGCCTGCTCGCGATCGTCGCGGGAGTGGTGGGGCTGAAGGTCCTGCACTGAGGCGGGGGACGACGACGGGGCCGGACCTCCTGAGAGGTGCCGGCCCCGCCGCCTGGGAGCCCCTTACTCGAAGGGTCCGTCCTTCAGCAGCCCACCGACGGGACCCTCGACGAAGCGGGGGTCGGCCTGCGGGAACTCGGTGTCGGTGCCGTTGACTCCGTCCGGCCGGTTGTTCGGCGAGAACGTGTCCGCGGCGTCGAGGAAGCTGTAGCCGAACGTGTCGGAGGTCTCGAGCACGGCGTCGAGGCCCTGCGTCGGGCTCTGGGTGCTCGGGTAGCCGTGGTCGCGGTCCTCGTCGGCCGCGGCGATGCCGGCCAGCGGGAACGCCACGGCGCCGAGGGCGCCGACGGCGATCAGTGAGCGGCGCATCCGGTTCTTCATCGAATCCGTCCTTCGGTTGGGGAGCAGGCCGTTCACACTAACGGCCCAGCGCGGTACGGCGTACGGAGCACGCCGCATGGTCGTCACATGTTGTCGGCGCCGGCCTTGATCGCCTCGCGGATGCGGTTGTAGGTGCCACACCGGCAGATGTTGCGGATCTCGTCCAGGGCGTCGTCGTCGATCGAACGGCCCTCGGCCGCACACCGCTTGACCAGGTCGATAGCGGCCATGATCTGACCGGGCTGGCAGTAGCCACACTGGGCGACGTCGTTGTCGATCCAGGCCTGCTGCATCGGGTGCAGCTCCTCACCCTTCGCGATCCCCTCGATGGTGGTGATCTCGTCGGACTCGGAGATGGCGCCGACCGGCACCGAGCAGGGGTTGAACGCCTTGCCGTTGATGTGACTGGTGCAGGCCTTGCAGACGTTGATCCCGCAGCCGTACTTCGGACCGGTCACCCCGAGCAGGTCACGCAGGACCCACAGGACCCGGACGTCGTCCTCGACGTCGACGGTGACCTTCTCGCCGTTGACCGTGAAGGTGTGGGAAGGCATGTCAGTCTCCTCAGCGGACGAAGTCGAGGCCGTTGGTCGGCGACGGCGGGATCGGCGGCACGGTCGGATACGGCTCGAACGGCAGCGGCTCGTTGTGCAGGATCGGGAAGTGGTCCGGCACCCGGCCGGTGGCGCGCGCGTAGGCGTTCGCGATCGCCCCGCAGGTCGGGGCGACGCCGAACTCGCCGGCCCCACCGGGCTCCGGCCGGCCGTTGTCGACCAGGTGGACCTGCAGGTCGAGCGGGGTGTTCCACTGCCGGGTGTAGAAGTAGTTGTCCCAGCTCGCCTCGAGGAAGTGACCGTCGACCAGGTGCAGGCTTGAGGTCAGCGTCATCGCGATCGCGTCGTTGATCCCGCCCATGATCTGGGCCTTGAAGCCGAGCGGGTTGATGACCAGACCGCCGTCGACGGCGAAGACCGCCTTGGTCACCCGCGGGCCGGTCCGCGCCTGGCGGACCTTACGGTCCACGGTCTGCGGGCGGCAGTCGATCTCGACCAGGCAGGCGGCGAAGCCCTTGTACTCGACGTGGAACCCGATCCCCTGCGCCGTGCCGTCGGGCATCGACCGGCCCCAGTCGCCCTCCTCCGCGACCTTGTCGAGCACGGCGCGCATCGCGTCGTTGCGGAGGAACTCGCGGCGGAACTCGTACGAGTCCTTGCCCATCTTCTCCGCGATACGGTCGACGATCAGGTCGCGCGCGGTGCAGACGTCGGGCGAGTACACGTTGCGCATCGAGCCGGTGTTGAACCGCATGTCGACCTCGTTGAGCACCCGGGTCTGGGCGCCGAAGTCGTAGGGCGTGGCCTGGGTCAGCTCCCAGAGCGCCTCCGCGACCGAGACCTGGCCCAGCGGCGCCTTCGCGGCGGCCGCGGTGACGGCGTCACCGAAGCCGTGCCCGAAGTCGCAGCTGACACCGGTGTGCCGCTGCTCGAAGCTGACGACGGACTCGCCGGCGACGACCGCCCGGATCCGGGAGGTCGCCATCGGGTGCACCCGGCCCTGGCGGGAGTCGTCGGCGCGCGACCAGATCAGCTTGACCGGCTTGCCGAGCTTCTGGGAGATCTCGGCGGCCTCCTTGGCCGCGTCGCCGAAGAGGCGACGGCCGAACGAGCCGCCGCCCGGGACGATGTGGATGGTGACCGCGTTGACCGGCAGCCCGAGCTGCTCGGCGATGTCGTGCTGCACGGTGATCGGGAGCTTCAGCGAGGTCCAGATCTCGCACCGGCCGTCCCGGACGTCGGCGATCGCGGTGTTGGTCTCCAGGGCCGAGCTGCTGCGGAAGTAGAAGGTGAAGTCGCCCTCGACGGTCTCCCCCGGCACCGACGGGACCGCCAGCGGCAGCTCGGCCGCCCGTACCTTCTGCAGCACGGACTCGTCGTTCTCGCCCTCGACGGTGCCCGCGTCCCAGCGCACGCGCAGCGCGTTCGCACCGTCGACGGCCTGACCGTAGGTGTGTGCCCGCACGGCGACGCCGGTGGCGCACTCGACGACGTCGGTGACGCCCGGCATGGAGCGCACCTCGTCGGCGTTGGCGACCGAGACCGGGGCGCAGTTCAGGTTCGGGCCGCGGCAGATCACCGTCGGCAGCGCGTCGGGGATCTTCATGTCGGCGATGAACTGCTTGCGGCCGGTGACGATGTCGCGGGCCTGCGCGTTGCGCCGGTCGGTCCCGATGACCGTGAACTCCTCGCGCGGCTTGAGCACCACCTCCACCGAGCGGGTGGCGTCGACGGCCGCGGCCTCGGTGAGCTCCCCGAACGGGATCGCGCTGCCCCCGGCGCCGGTGATGAGCCCCGCGCGGCTGGTGAGGGTGCCCACGTCCTGCTGGAGGAGGGCGGCGGCCGCGTCGAGCAGCCGGCCCTTCGCGATCGCCGCGGCGACCCGGATCGGGGTGTAGGTCGAGAACGTCGTGCTGGAGCCACCGGTGAGCTGGTTGAAGACCAGCTCGGGACGCGAGTCGGCCAAGGTGACCGTCACCTGGTCCGGGTCGAGGTCCATCTCCTCGGCGATGATCATCGCGGTCGAGGTGATGATCCCCTGCCCGTTGTCCGACCGCGGGAGCTGGAACGACACCGTGCCGTCCCGGTTCACCTCCACCCGGATCAGGGCCGAGGTCGGCCGGGAGGAGTCGCGGACGGCGTCGAGAAAGTCGTAGGCGTCGGCCACCTGGGGCGGCGACGGGATCGCGGCGGCCGAGGCCCCCGGCGGGGCGAACAGCTGCTGGCGGCCGACCTCCGCCGCGACGACGAGGGTGGGTGCGGCGACCAGGTAGCCGAGGAATCGGCGACGGCTGACATCGCGGCGTTCGGTGCGTGCACGTGTCGGGGCAGACATCGTTTTCCTCTCCTTCGCTCCGTGGCCCGGGGGGGAGCGGCCGGCGGAGTCCGTTGGAGAGCGTAACGAGAGGGCAGTGGTCGTGATGCGCTCGGCGATGTGACCCACGGAACCCACTGAGATCCGCACAACGCCGATAATCGGGCCGAACATACCCGCAGATGCGGATGCGATGTGTCTCACAGGTCCGAATCAGGAGGTTGTGCGCCCGATATTCCGTTCACCTGTTCGAGCGAGCGTCGCTACCAACTTCAGTGGGTACGCCGACCGGCGCGCAGGAGCTTCACGAAGGTCCAGGGCAGGACGACCAGCGCACCCAGGACACCGACGATCCCGGCGACGACGATCGCCCAGTGCCCGGCACCCGGCTCCGGGGTCGCCACGAAGCCGGCGACCAGCACCAGCGCCGGGACGGCCACGATGCCCGGCCACACCAGGGTGCCGAGCCACTTCTCCCCGACCGTCCAGGAGCGACCGGTCCATAGCATCACGACACCGGCGAGCCAGCCGACGACGGGCAGTACGAAGCCGCCGAGCATCAGCATCAGGACGGTGAGGACGGGGTAGGCGTCCGGGTCGCCGGGGCGGGCGGGCTCCGGGGTCGCGTGGTCGTGCGGGGTGGTGGTCATCGTGGTCATCTCCAGCTCCTCGTGTCGGGGTGCGCACCCACTGTCGCGCCGGACAAGGGTCGGCCACATCGGAGCCGGGAATGATCCACGCCGTCGGACCACGGTCGGAGACGGGACGCGCTCACTCCGCCCGCGAGAGTGCCTCCACCCCGGGACCGGTGAGCGCGTCGCCCCCCGGCGGCCGGCCCGAGATCGCGAGGAGCAGGGCCAGCGCGGTCCCCCGCACCTCCGGGCCGCTGCCGACCACCAGGCCGGTGTCGGTGGCCGACAGGCGGAGGCCGGCGACGGTCTCGCGGGCACCCCCGAACGAGGTGGAGGTCCGGATCTGCAGCGCGAGCGCGCCGGCCACCGCCGCGGGGGCGTAGGTCCGGACGATCCCGAGCGGACGACGGACGTCCTCCCCGTGCACGACCATCTCGACCAGCCGGGTCGCGAGCGGGGCCGGCGGCGTGGCGGTCATCGGCACGCACTCCGCGAACCGGCGCAGGGTCTCGTCCGGCGTCGCACCGCGTGCGCGGGCGAGCCCGTGCTCGTTCTGCCGGTCGAAGTCCATGCGCGCCCGCAGCATGCCGACGACGAACCGGCCCCGGGTCGTCCGGGCGGTGTCGACGAGGTGGGCCAGCACGTCGTGGACGGTCCACCCGGGACAGAGCGACGGCGTGTCCCACCGGTCGCCGGACACGTCCCGCAGGTCGGCGACGAGCGCGGCGCGCTCGGAGTGGACGAGCTTCCAGACCTCGGTCACGGTGGTCCTCCCGGGCGTCGAGCGGATGGTCGGCTGCTCCTGGGGACCGCCCGGCGGCCGTGGACTCATCGGCCCGACGACAGAGGGCCGGACCCCCGACCCGGGGATCCGGCCCTCTGACCAGCGGTAGCGGTGGGATTTGAACCCACGGAGGCGTGAACCTCACGCGCTTTCGAGGCGCGCTCCTTCGGCCGCTCGGACACGCTACCGCCGACAAGGTTACAAGAAGCTCAGTCGCGGTCGGTGCACGGGGTCCGGCCGAAGAACTCGCGCATCAGCGCGGCCGCCTCACCTGCGCGGACCCCGCCGACGACCTCGGGCCGGTGCGCGAGCCGCCGGTCGCGCAGCACGTCCCAGAGCGAGCCCGCGGCACCGGTCTTGGGCTCCCACGCCCCGAACACGACGCGCTCGACCCGGGCCAGCCCGATCGCGCCGGCGCACATCGTGCACGGTTCGACGGTCACGGCGAGGGTCGTCCCGGTCAGCCGCCACTCCCCCACGACGGCCGCGGCGGCGCGCAGGGCGAGCACCTCGGCGTGCGCGGTCGGGTCGCCGGTGGCCTCGCGGGCGTTGCAGGCCGCGGCGAGCTCGGTGCCGTCGGCGGCGAACACGACCGCGCCGATCGGGAGGTCCCCGGTCGCCGCGGCATCGCGCGCCACGTCGAGGGCACGGCCCAGCGCGAGCCGATCGGCCGGGCGGAACAACTCAGGAGCCGACGAGCTCGTCCAGCGCGGCGGCGAACCCGCAGCGGCGGGCGATGGTGTCCAGCTGCTCGTCGGGGTACAGCTCGAGGTCGGAGACGAGGATCTCCAGCTCGTCGGCGGGCAGGCCGAGGTCGGCCAGGATGCCGAGGTCGCCCTCCGGCCAGGCGTCGTCGAGGGCGTCGTCGTCCGGGGGGAGCTCGACGCGGAGCAGGTCGAGCACGTCCGCGGCGATGTCGTAGTCCAGCGCGGCGACGGCGTCGGAGATCAGCAGCCGCACCCCGCCCGCGGACGGGCGGAGGAGGACGAAGAACTCGTCGTCGACGTCGAGGAGGCCGAGCACCGCGCCGGTGGAGCGCTGCGCGCGCAGCGCGGTGATCGCCGCGTCGAGGTCCACGAGCGCTTCGGAGTCCAGCCGGACACAGCGCCAACGGCCCTCCTCCCGGATCGCGGCGACCGCGAATCCGGGCAGGGCGGCGCCCCGGGTGTCCGGGGCTGCCTCGACGCTCTGTGTGGCCACGCGTCAACGGTACGTCGCTCCGGGGTTGTGAGTCACGCCACGACCAGGTACGCGTGGTCACACCGGGCCCGCGGGCGCCGGACGGGCTCCGGTCAGCGACGATCGGTCCATGCCCATCACGCCCGCCTCGGTCGCGGGGCTCCCCGGCGGCCTGCTCGAGGCCGCTCGTGTCCTGCAGCCGCGGACGGTCGCGCTGCGCCGGGCGCTGCACCGGGCACCGGAGCTCGGACTGCACCTGCCCCGCACCCGGGACGCGGTCCTGCGGGCCCTCGACGGGCTGCCGCTGCGGATCCGCACGGGCGGGTCCTGCACCTCGGTGACCGCCGTCCTCGACGGCGACCGTCCCGGGCCGACGGTGCTCCTGCGGGGTGACATGGACGCGCTGCCGCTGCCCGAGGACAGCGGACTGGACTTCGCCTCGGCCACCGACGGCGTCATGCACGCCTGCGGGCACGACACCCACACCGCCATGCTCGCCTCGGCCGCGCGGCTGCTCGCGGACCGGCGGGACCGGATCGCCGGCCGGGTGGTGTTCATGTTCCAGCCGGGCGAGGAGGGGTTCCACGGCGCCCGGCACATGATCGACGAGGGCGTACTCGACGAGGACCCCGAGCTGGCCTACGCCCTGCACATCACCTCGACGGTGCCGACGGGGCAGCTCCACCACCGGCCGGGCCCGATCATGGCGGCCGCGGACGTGCTGCGGGTCCGGGTGACCGGCCGCGGCGGGCACGCCTCGGCCCCGCAGGACGCCTGCGACCCGGTCCCCGCCGCCGCGGCGATGGTCGGCGGCCTGCAGACGCTGCTGACCCGCCGGGTCGGGCCGCAGGAGTCCGCGGTCCTCACGGTGTCCCGGATCGAGGCGGGCACCACCGACAACGTCATCCCGGAGACCGCGGAGCTGACCGGGACACTGCGGACGTTGTCGCAGCCGGTGCGCACGCTGCTGCACCGGGCGGTCACCGAGCACTGCCGGCACACCGCGCTGGCCTACGGCTGCACGGCCGAGGCCGAGATCGTCCCGGGCTACCCCGTCACCCGCAACGACGACCGCGCGACCGCCGGGCTGGTCCGAGTCGCGGAGAAGGTGCTCGGCCGCGGCGCCTGCGTGGCGATGCCGGACCCGCTGATGGGGGCGGAGGACTTCTCCTACGTGCTGGACCGGGTGCCGGGCTCGCTGGCGTTCCTGGGGGCGCGGCCGCCGTCGGTCGACCCGGCCCTCGCCCCGCCGAACCACTCGAACCGGGTGGTGTTCGACGAGGCCGCGTTCCCGGCGGGGGTCGCCGTGTACGCGGGACTCGCCCTGGCCGCGACCGGCTGAGCCCCGCCCGGTACGCGACGGCGCCGCACCCCCCTTGTGGGATGCGGCGCCGGGAGCGCGAACGCTCAGACGGTCTCCTCGACCTGCTCGGCCGGGGCCACGCGGCCGTAGCCCTTCCAGGTGCGCTGGGCGTAGGCGGCCAGCGCGGAGGTGACCGCCAGGCCCACCCCCGTGCTCGCGATGATCGACAGGAAGACGGCGTTCGACACAGCCATGACGGCTCCTCCTCACACGGGCACGCGCCGGGTCCGGTGACCGGGTCCGGATGACCCGGGCGGAGTCGCGACGCTTGCGAGTCCCACGGGCGCTGCCTGCGCCCGCCGACCACGGTCCCACGTCGGAAAAGCGCTGTCCCGCCTGCGGAAGTACCGATTCGAATGACTCCGCTCACAGACATGTCGGTGCCTCATCCGGCATGGGGGGCGACGTCTCGTTAACGTCGAGGAGAACTGTTTCACGAAACGGACAGAACGCCACGGATCGACAGTTTCCCGACGAAAGCTTCATCCGTGGCGTGCACTGTCGCCAGGGGGAACGCGTGGACGACACAGCAGAAGGGGCGGTCGACGGCGTCACCGTCACCGATCCCGCGACCATGCGGCGCGCTGTTGCGGCGGCCGCGGTCGGCAATATCACCGAATGGTTCGACTTCGGTGTCTACGGTTATCTGGCCACGACCATCGAGGCCGAATTCTTCCCACCCGGGCCGCTGTCCCAGGTGGCGGTGTTCGCGACGTTCGCGATCGCGTTCTTCTTCCGTCCGCTGGGCGGGCTGTTCTTCGGTCCGCTGGGCGACCGCATCGGCCGGACCAAGGTCCTGTCGATCACGGTCATCCTGATGGCGCTGGGCACGTTCCTGATCGGGCTCATCCCGTCGTACGCCTCGATCGGGCTGGCCGCGCCGATCCTGCTCGTCGCCGCCCGCGTCCTGCAGGGCTTCTCCACCGGCGGTGAGTACGCCGGCGCCATGACCTTCATCGCCGAGTACGCCCCCGACCGTCGTCGCGGGTACTTCGGCAGCTTCCTGGAGCTCGGCACGTTCGTCGGCTACGCACTCGGCGCCACCATCGCCTCGGTGCTGCCGCTGGTCCTCAGCGCCGAGTCCATGTCGAGCTGGGGCTGGCGGATCCCGTTCTTCGTCGCGCTGCCGCTGGGCATCGTCGGGGTGTACCTGCGGGTCAAGCTGGAGGAGACCCCGGCCTTCCAGACCCTGCTCTCGGAGTCCGAGGAGCGCGAGGGCACCCAGGTGAAGGACGGCCTCAAGCTGATCTTCACGAAGTACCTGCCGACCTTCGTCATGGTCGGTGGCGTCGTCGTCGCCTGGAACGTCACGAACTACATGCTGACCAGCTACATGCCGACCTATCTGGAGACCACGGTCGACCAGCACGGCGGCACCTCGATCGACTCCACGACGTCGTCGTGGCTGCAGATCGCGGTGCTGTGGCTGGCGGTGTTCATCATCCCGCTGCTCGGGCGGCTCTCCGACCGCACCGGGCGCAAGCCGATCATGTGGGTCGGCGCGGGCGGGCTGATCGTGCTCGGCATCCCGATGATCCTTCTGATGCAGGACGGGTCGGTGCCCGCGGTGTTCCTCGGCCTGCTGGTCATGGGGCTGCTGCTGATCTGCTTCTCGGCCACCGGGCCGTCGACGCTGCCGGCGCTGTTCCCGACACAGATCCGCTACGGCGGACTGTCGATCGCGTTCAACATCTTCGTGTCGGCGTTCGCCGGGACCGTGTCGCTGGTGATGTCGGCGCTCGTCCTGTCCACGGGCGACCTGCTGTGGCCCGGCTACTACCTGATCGCGGCGGGGGTCATCGGCGTCGTGACGCTGCTGTTCCTCCCCGAGACGGCGAACCGGCCGCTGCGGGACTCGCAGCCGTCGGCGGGGTCGGTGGACGAGGCGCGCGAGATCGCGGCGACGATGCACGCCGCGCGCTGACCACCGGTTGTCGGAGTCGGGGAGCGACGGCACGCTGAGCGCGTGCTGCCGCTCCCCGATCTGTTGCGGGCCCTCGACTCCGGGGAGCTCTCCCCCTCCGAGCACGTCGACGACGTGCTGTCCCGGCTCGTGTCCGACACCACGAACTGCGTGGTCGCCCTCGACGCCGACCGCGCCCGCGAGCGCGCCGCCGAGCTGACCGCGCTGTCCGCCGCGGGACGACGGCTGGGCCCGCTGCACGGCGTCGCCGTCGGGATCAAGGACCTGGTCGACGTCACCGGGCTGCCGACCCGGTGCGGCTCGCGGCTGCTGGCCGACGCCGCCCCCGCCACCGCCGACGCACCGGTGGTGACGATGCTGCGGGCCGCGGGGGCCGTGGTCGTCGCGAAGCTCCACACCCACGAGTTCGCCTACGGCCCCACCGGCGACGTCGCCGCCACCGGCGCGGCCCGCAACCCACACGACCCGGCCCGGATCACGGGCGGCTCGTCGTCCGGGTCCGCCGCGGCCGTCGCCGCCGGGCACCTCGCGCTGGCCGTCGGGACCGACACCGGGGCGAGCGTGCGGACTCCGGCCGCGCTGTGCGGCGTCGCCGGGCTGAAGCCGCGGCGCGGGGCCATCCCGGGCGAGCGGGTGTTCCCGCTGGCCGAGTCGTTCGACACGGTCGGGCTGCTGGCCGCCGACGCCGCCTCGCTCGCCGTCGCCCGCACCGCGCTCGGGGAGCCCGGCGCGTCGGCCGCGGCGGTGCTGCCCCGGATCGGCGTCGCCGACGACGACTGGTGGCGCCCGCACGACCCGGTGATCGCCGACGCCGTCCGGGCCGCGGCCGACGCGCTCACCGCGCTCGGCGCGCCCGTCGCCGCCCAGGACACCCCCGGCGTGGCCGAGCTCGCCGCCACCTACCCGGTGATCACCGGCGCGGAGGCCTACGCGACCCACCGGCGTTGGTTCGCCGAGCGCCGCGACGAGTACCAGCCCGCGACGGCCGCCCGGCTCGCCCCGCACGCCGAGGCGCCGGCGCACCTCTACGTCGACGCCCGGCGCGAGCGCCGCCGGGTCGGACGCGCCCTGCTCGACCGGCTCGGGGCCTCCTGCGACGTGCTGCTCTGCCCCACCACCCGGCTGCGGGCCACGCCGATCGGCGCGACCGAGCACGACGGGGTGCCGGTGCTGCCGTCGATGCTGCAGCTGACCTCGCCGTTCAACCTGCTCGACCGGCCCGTCGTCGCGCTACCGGTCCCGGTGCCGGGGCTGCCCGCGGGGGTGCAGCTGGTGGGGGTCACCGTCGGTGAGGACGTGCTGCTGGGGCTGGCGCGGGCGCTGGAGAGGGCGTTGCGGTGATCCTCCCGGTGGCGGTGGCACGCGGGGTCGCCGCGGGCGAGGTCGACCGCGTGTACCGCCGCTGGGCGCGGTCGCGGGTGGCCGTGGGCTCGACGCTGCGCACCGCCGCCGGGGTGGTCGAGGTCGTCGCCGTCGACGAGGTGGACCCGGACCGCATCACCGACGACGACGCCCGCGCCGCGGGCGAGCCCTCCGCCGACCGGGTGCGCCGCGCGTTCCGCGGAACGCGGTCCGACCCGGTGTTCCGCATCGGGCTGCGCTTCGCCGGGGCCGACCCGCGGGAGTCGCTGCGGGACGCGACCGGGGACCTCGACGACGTCGTCGCGGCCCTGGACCGGATGGACCGCCGGTCGCGCCGGGGGCCCTGGACCCGGCCGACGCTGCGGCTGGTCGCCGAGCTGCCCGGGGTACGGGCCGCCGAGCTCGCGGAGCGGGCCGGGCGGGACACCCCGGCGTTCAAGCGCGACGTCCGCGCGCTCAAGGAGCTGGGCCTGACCGAGAGCCTGGAGGTCGGCTACCGGCTCTCCCCCCGCGGGGCCGCGCTGCTCGCCGGACCATGATCACCGGTTGTGGAGTCCGGAGTGCGCTGTCCGTGCCTCTGCGCTCCACAACCGGTGATCACCGGGTCGGGCGGTGCGACGAGCGGAGTCCGCGCGGGGCCGGGAACCGCGGTCTCTACCCTCGTGACGCATGCGAGCGGTGTGTGTGCTGGGGACCGGACTGATCGGCGGGTCGCTGCTGCGGGCCGCGGCCCGCGCCGGGCGCGAGGTGTGGGGCACCGCCGCGTCCGAGCCGACCGCGGCCGCCGCCGTCGCCGACGGGTTCGACGTCACCACCGACACCGACGCCGCGCTGGCCCGGGCCGCCGAGGCCGACGCGCTGGTCGTCGTGTGCGTCCCGCTGACCGCGCTGGAGGCGGTGCTGCGCCGCGTCGACGCGGTCGCCCCCACCTGCCGGCTCACCGACGCGGTGAGCGTGAAGGTGTCGGTCGCCGACGCGGTCGCCCAGTTCGCACCGCGCACCCGGTTCGTCGGCGGGCACCCGATGGCCGGCACCGCCGAGTCCGGCTGGCCCGCCGGGTCCGCGGACCTGTTCACCGGCGCCGCCTGGGTGGTCGCCGCCGACGACGGCCTCGACGTCGAGGTGTGGCGCGACGTCGCGGAGCTGGCCTGGGACTGCGGGTCCCGGGTGGTGCCCGCGGCCGTCGACGAGCACGACGTCGCCGTCGCCCGGATCTCGCACCTGCCGCACCTGTTCGCCGCGGTGCTCGCCTCCGTCGGCGCCGGTGAGCAGGGCGACGACCTCGCCCTCGCCCTGTCCGCGAGCTCGTTCGCCGACGGCACCCGGGTGGCCGGGACCCGGCCCGAGCTGGTCCTGGCGATGTGCGAGGGCAACCGGGGCGCGCTGCTCGCCGCCGTCGACGACGCGCTGGGCAGGCTCGGCGCGATGCGCGGGGCGCTGGCCTCCACCGGTGGGCTGGCCGCGACCGTGCGCTCCGGGCACGAGGCGCGGATGCGGTGGGCCTCGACCCGCGAGCCGCTGGAGGTGCCGGTCGACCTCGGCGCACCGGACGTGTTCGCCGAGCTGCGCGAGCTCGGCCGCCGCGGCGACGTCGTCGAGCCGGTGAAGCGCTAGAGAGTCACCCGGGACGCGATGCCCGGGTAGTCGAGGACGAAGCCGTCGTCGTCGACGGTCATGTCGGCGGCGAACGAACCCGCGGCGAAGCCGACGACCGCTGGCGTGCCGGGCGACCCGGCCGTCACGGTGCGGTAGGTCTGCTCGGTGTTCTCGACGGTCAGTGTCGGGAGGTCGACGAACACCATCGGCAGCACGTGCTCGGCGGGCTCACGGTGCAGGGCGAGGCGCCGGACCGGGAGCGCGTTGAACACCGGGCTGAAGGCGAGGTCGACGTCACGGGCGCCGCCGAAGTGGCCGCGGCTGCCGCCGGAGCCGTCGTCGACCAGCCAGACGCCGTCGGTGCTGCGCGACAGCGTGAGCTGCTGCTCCCCCTCGGCGGTGGCGACGTCGACGGCGAGCCGCGACAGCGTCCCGTCGCCGGCGACGACGAGCCGGTAGGACGCGGTGAGCACCCCGCCCTCCCCGCCGCGGATGATCCGGCCGACGGCACGGAACCCACCGCCGTTGGTCGTGATGCGCGCCGACTCCATGCCCGCGGCGCCGTCGGTCTCGGGGTCGGACCGCCAGGTCAGCATGACCGCCACGCGCGTCACCTCCGGGTCGTCGATGTCGGGCACACCGAACCACATCGCCGCCGGCACCCCGCGAACGGGTGATGATCAGGCGTCCTCAGCGGGGCTCCCGGCGGACGTCGACGGCGTCGACGTCGTCGCGGATCCCGCGGAAGACCGGCTGCCGCAGCCGGCCGGCCGCCGTCCACCCGAGGTGGGCGACTTCGGCGACGACCGTCGGGGAACACCAGCGTGCGCCCGCGGCGTCGACCCGGGGCAGGACCTGCGCGAACGGCGACTCCGGTGCCCCGGTCAGCCGGGCGGTGAGCAGCTCCTGCACCGCCGCCCCGGCCAGCCCGGACCCGACCCGGCCGGCGAACTCCAGCCCGTCCGGCCCGGGGACACCGAGCAGCAGCGCCCCGATCCGCCCCGCAGCACCGGACCTCTCGGGTTTCCAGCCGCCCACCACACAGGACTGCGAGTGCCGGTGGGCGATCTTCACCCAGTCCGGGCTGCGCCGGCCCGGCCGGTACCGCGAGTCCTCCCTCTTGGCGACGACGCCCTCCAGCCCCCGCGACGCCGTCACCTCCAGCAGTGCGGCCCCGTCCGGGTAGAGCGGCGAGGTCTCGACGTGCGGGGTCGCGGACAGGTCGAGCCGTTCCAGGGTGGCCCGGCGCTCGGCCAGCGGGCGGTCGAGCAGCGGGACCCCGTAGAGGCGCAGCACGTCGAACACCATGAACGTGACCGGGCGGCCGCCTACGGGGCCGTGGATCCGGTGGGCGAGCGCGGCGAAGCTGGGGACACCACCGTCGAGCAGCACCACCTCGCCGTCGAGGAGCACGTCAGGGGCAAGGTCCACCAGACCGGCGAGTTCGGGGAAGTTCGCGGTGACATCGCGGCCGGAACGGGTACGCAGGCGCAGTGCCGGCTCACCACCGCCGTCGGTGACCTCGGCCAGCACGCGCATGCCGTCCCACTTGACCTCGAACGACCAGCCGGCCCCGGTCGGCAGGGGTCCGGGGGTGGCGAGCATGGGCTGCACACCGTCATGCTGTCACTTCGGACGGCACGCGAGGGGGGACCGTATGCGCGCGATCTGGAGCGGGGCCGTGTCCTTCGGGCTGGTCAGCGTGCCGATCAAGGTCTATTCGGCGACGTCCAACCACGACGTCCGGTTCCACCAGGTGCACGGTGAGGACGGCGGCCGCATCCGCTACAAGCGGACCTGCGAGGTGTGCGGCGAGGAGGTCACCTACGCCGACATCGTGAAGGGCTTCGAGACCCCCGACGGCGAGCTGATCACCCTCGACGACTCCGACCTCGCGTCGCTGCCCGTGAAGACGGGGCACGAGATCGACGTCATCGAGTTCGTGCCGAACGACCAGATCGACCCGATGCTGTTCGACAAGAGCTACTACCTCGAGCCGGAGACCAAGGCCGCCAAGCCCTACGCGCTGCTGCGCGAGGCACTCGAGGAGACCGACCGCACCGCCGTGGTGAAGGTGGCGCTGCGCCAGCGCGAGACCCTCGCGCTGCTACGGGTGCGCGGCAAGGCGATCGTGCTCCAGACCCTCATCTGGCAGGACGAGATCCGCGAGCCGGACTTCGACATCCTCGACAACGAGGTCGACCTCAAGCCGCAGGAACTGAAGATGGCGTCGTCGCTGGTCGAGAGCATGGGCGCGGACTTCGACCCGTCGGAGTTCCACGACGAGTACCGCGACGCGATGGCCGACCTCATCGAGGCGAAGCGCTCCGACGGCAACGCCCGCCCGGCGCCCGCCGCGGAGGCCGCCGACGACGGCGGGGACTCGATGAGCGACCTGCTGTCGGCGCTGCAGGCCAGTGTGGACGCGGCCCGGTCGACGAAGTCGGACTCCGGGTCGGGGTCCGGTTCGGGGTCCGGGTCGGCGGAGAAGAAGACCCCAGCCCGGCGGT
This sequence comes from Pseudonocardia sp. 2-7, assembly GCF_056341085.1. Classification (NCBI taxonomy): domain Bacteria; kingdom Bacillati; phylum Actinomycetota; class Actinomycetes; order Pseudonocardiales; family Pseudonocardiaceae; genus Pseudonocardia; species Pseudonocardia sp. 2-7. The sequence goes on along the minus strand of NZ_CP094507.1, from coordinate 276,130 downwards.
CGTCCTCCCGGACGAAGAAGACCGAGGAGAAGGACGCCGGGACCGGCACCGACGACGCGAAGCCCGCGAAGCCGGCCACCACACGTCGGCGGTCGACGAAGAAGACCGCCTGACCGGCGCCCTCAGGGCCCGAAGCTGGACTCCGGCGGCGCCTGGTCGTTCTGCAGGGCGCCGAACAGCGCCTGGGCCCGGGCGCGGTCCCAGCGCAGGTTCGACCCGCCCGTGCTGCCGCCGATCGGGACGGTCGTCTGCACGCCGTCGCCGCTGGAGACGCCCTTCATCCCCCAGGCCAGGCCGGCGAGGTTCCAGATGTGGTCGGAGTCGTCGACGGTGATGGTGCCGGTCACCGCGGACGCCAGCGGGACCATCCGGAACGGGTTGATCAGCGTGAGCGGGCTGGTGGCCCTGCCCAGCAGCGCGGAGAGGAACTCGCGCTGGCGCTGGACGCGGTCGAAGTCCGAGCCGGGCGTCGCGCGGGTGCGGACGTAGCCGAGCGCGGTCGTCCCGTCCAGCTCCTGGCAGCCCGCCTGGATGTCGAGGCCCGCCTTCGGGTCGTCGATGGCGCGGGGGACGCACATGTCCACCCCGCCGACCGCGTCGACCGCGCCGACGAACCCGCCGAAGCCGACTTCGACGTAGTGGTCGATACGCAGGCCGGTCGCGGCCTCGACGGTCTCGACGAGCAGCTCCGGGCCGCCGAACGCGAACGCCGCGTTGACCTTGTTGCTGCCGTTCCCGGGGATCGGGAGGTACGAGTCGCGCGGGATGGAGACGAGCACGCTGCCGGAGCTGCCCGTGTGCAGCAGCATGATCGTGTCGGTGCGCTGGCCCGCCGCGTCACCGGTGGCGAGGCGTTCCTCGTCCTCGGCGGAGAGTCCCTCGCGGCTGTCCGATCCCACGATCAGGTAGTTCGTCCCCGACGACGACGCCTGGGAGTCCGCGGGCAGCGCCTGCACCCGGGTCATGTTCTGGTCGAGGTAGACGCCGAACCCGACGAACGCGACCAGCAGCAGGATCAGCACGGCCTTCCAGCGCCCGCGGGTGGCACGACGGACGCGGCGCCAGTCCGGCATCGACGGGCCGCGGGTGACCCGGCCGTCGCGGGGGGCCTGCGACGCGGGATGCACCCCGGCCCCCGCTCCCCCGGCTCCGGAACCGGAAGGGCGCGGCATGGCCGGACCACGGGGCGGCGCGGCGGCCCGGGTCGGTGGCGGCGCCCCGGCGGCCCGGCCGGGCGGCGGCTTGCGCAGCGGTCCGCGGCCCCCGCGCGACGGCGGGGCCCCGGGCGGCTGCTGCGGCGGGGACGGCGGCGGGAGCGGACGGCCCCCGTGTCCGGGCAGCGGGTTGCGGGGCTGGTTCGTCCAGCCGGGGCTGCCGGGCCGCGCGGGACGGCCGCCGCGCGGCGGCTCGCCCTGCGGCGGACGCCCGCCCGCGGGGGGCGGGCCGCGGAAGTCTCCGGCCATGCCTGTGCCACCCTCCGATCGGCCCGGATCCTGGGCATCCGCGGCCGACGATACTGCGCGCCGTCGTCACCGGGACGCCGGGCGAGAGGGTCACCCCGCCCACCTGCGGTGTTCCACCCGACCGGGTGCGCGGGGGATGATCGTCGACGATGGACCTCCCCCTGCACGAGGACGACCTGGACGCCGAGGGCGTGATCCGGGCGTCGGCGATCACCCCGCTCCGCCCGGACATGCCGGCCGCGGCGGTGCTGTGCTGGTTCCCCGAGGTCGTCGAGGACGTCGGGACCCGCTCCGAGACGGTGACCGTGCTGCGCAGCGAGCTCGGCCGCAGCCCGGTGTGGCGTACGACCGGGCCCGGCGGGACACCGGTCGCGGTACTGCACCCCGGCGTCGGCGCGCCGCTGGCGGTGATGTTCCTGGAGCACCTCGCGGCGCTGGGCGTCCGCACCGTCGTCGGGGTCGGCGGGGCCGGGGCGCTGCGGCACGAGCTGACGCTGGGGCACGCCGTCGTCCTGGGCAGCGCGCTGCGCGACGAGGGTACCTCGTTCCACTACCAGCCGCCGTCGCGGACGATCGACGCCGACCCGGACGGCGTCGACGCGGTGGTCCGGGTGCTCGACGGCGCCGGGGTGCCGCACGTCGTCGGGCGGTGCTGGACCACCGACGCCGTGTTCCGGGAGACCCCGGCGCGGGTCGCGCGGCGCCGCGACGAGGGCTGCGCGGTGGTCGACATGGAGGCGTCCGCGCTGGTCGCGGCCGCGCGCCGGATCGGGGTCGGCTACGGCCAGGTGTTCCTCGCCGCGGACTCGCTCGCCGGGCCGGAGTGGGAGCACCGCGGCTGGACCAGTGCCCGCGAGGCCCGGGCGGGCCTGTTCGGCCTGGCGCTGGCCGCGGCCGAGACCTGGGACGGGAGCCGCGGCTCCGGGGCCGGACCACGCGACGACCCGGCCGGCGCCGCGGACGGGGACGGGCGGTGGGCGGGCGGGACCGGTACGCCCTAGCGTCTGCGGGCATGCGCGTCCTCGTCACCGGCGGTGCCGGATTCATCGGGTCCCACGTCGCCGACCGCTTCGTCGCGGACGGCCACGAGGTCGTCCTGTTCGACGCACTGCTGCCGCAGGCGCACGGCGGCGAGGCCCCGGAGCTGGACCACGAGCTGGTCCGCGGCGACGTGCGCGACGCCGACACCCTGTCCCGGCTCCTGCCGGGGGTGGACGCGGTCTGCCACCAGGCCGCCATGGTCGGGCACGGTGTCTCCCCCGCCGACGCCCCCGACTACGCCTCCCACAACGACCTCGGCACCGCGGTGCTGCTGGCGCAGATGCACGCCGCGAAGGTGGACCGGCTCGTGCTGGCCGGGTCGATGGTCGTCTACGGGGAGGGCCGCTACGACTGCCCCGGCCACGGCGTCGTCCGGCCCGGGCCGCGTGCGCTCGACGACATCGACGCCGGACGCTACGAGCCCCGCTGCCCGGAGTGCGGCAAGGACCTCGAGTCCGGCCTCGTCCCGGAGTCCGCGCCGGTCGACCCGCGCAGCACCTACGCCGCCACCAAGCTCGCCCAGGAGCACCTCGCGAGCGCCTGGGCCCGCCAGACCGGCGGGACGGTGTGGTCGCTGCGCTACCACAACGTCTACGGCCCGCGGATGCCCCGCGACACCCCGTACGCGGGCGTCGCGTCGATCTTCCGGTCCGCGCTGGAGCGCGGTGAGGCGCCGCGGGTGATGGAGGACGGCCGGCAGCGCCGGGACTTCGTGCACGTCACCGACGTCGCGGCCGCCAACGCCGCCGCACTCGTCGCCGACCCGGAGCCGACCGGCTTCGGCGCCGCGAACGTCTGCTCCGGCGAGCCGCACACCATCGGCGACCTCGCCGCCGAGCTGGCCCGCGCGATGGACGGCCCCGAGCCCGAGATCATCGGCGGCGCCCGGCCCGGCGACGTGCGCCACGTCGTCGCCGATCCGGCCTACGCGGCGGCCCGGCTGGGCTTCCGCGCCCGGACCACCTTCGCCGACGGGGTGACGGCGTTCGCGACCGACCCGCTCCGTTCACCGATCACCACGAACCGCTGAGGGGCGCCGTTCGAACCTCCTGCGGGACCCTCCCGCATTCGGCGGGCGGTGGACCGGCGGAGAGGTGAAGATCGCGACGTGCACCCGGAGATCGTCCTGCCGTGCCTCGACGAGGCGGAGGCGCTGCCGTATGTCCTGAAGCGGATGCCCGACGACTGGCCGGTGATCGTCGTCGACAACGGGTCGACCGACGACACCGCGGCCGTCGCGCGCGGGCACGGGGCGCGGGTGGTCGTCGAACCGCGTCGCGGCTACGGCGCGGCCGTGCACGCCGGGCTGGAGGCGGCCAGCGGTGAGCTCGTGGCCTTCCTCGACGGCGACGGCTCCCTCGACGCCGACGTGCTGCCCGGCATGGCCGAGACCGTCGCGTCCGGCCGCGCCGACATCGCCGTCGGACGGCGGGTCCCCGACACGGTCGGTGTGTGGCCCTGGCACGCCCGCGCGGCGAACGCGGTGATCGCCGGGATGCTGCGGACCCGAGGGGTCCCGGTGCACGACATCGCCCCGATCCGGGTCGCACGCCGGCAGGCGCTGCTGGACCTGCGGATCGAGGACCGGGCGTTCGGCTACCCGCTGGAGCTGCTGCTGCGGGCGGGCCGGGCGGCCTGGCGGTTCGACGAGATCCCGGTCGCCTACTCCCGGCGTGCCGGCGGGCGGTCCAAGGTCTCCGGCTCGGTCAAGGGCACCGTCCGGGCCGGGCGCGACATGATCCGGCTGCTGCGATGACCGGCCCCGTCACCACCGTCGTCCTCGCGAAGGCACCCGAGCCGGGCCGGGTCAAGACGAGGCTGTGCCCGCCCGCGACGCCCGAGCTCGCCGCGGCGATCGCCTCGGCGGCGCTGCTCGACACCCTCGACGCCGCCGCCGGGGTGGCCGGGGACACCGTCGTCGCGCTGACCGGGGACCGGGCCGCCGCCGTCGGCGCGGCCGATCTGGCCGCCGCGCTGGACGGGCTCGCCGTCGTCACGCAGCGCGGGGAGGGGCTCGCCGCGCGGATCGCCGCCGCGCACGCCGACGCCGCCGCGCTGCACCCGGGCCGCCCCACCCTGCAGGTCGGGATGGACACCCCGCAGGCCACGGCCGAGCTGCTGTCCCACTGTGCGGACCGGCTCGCCGAACCGGGTGTGGACGCCGTCCTCGGCCCCGCGACCGACGGCGGCTGGTGGGTGCTGGGCCTGCGCGACCCGCTCGCCGCCGCCGCGCTGCACGGCGTGCCGATGTCGACCGCCGAGACCGGCGACCGGACGCTGGACGCGCTGCGGGCCGCCGGCCTGCGGGTGGCCCTCACCGAGCCGCTGACCGACGTCGACACGGGGGCGGAGGCCGTCGCCGTCGCCGCGCAGGTCCCGGGGAGCCGCTTCGCCCGCGCCGTCGCCGAGCTCAGGCTGCGATGTCCGGAGGTGTCGGTGTGACCGTGACCGCCGAGGGCTTCGACATGCCGTTGTCCGGCGCCCCCTCCCGCCTGCTCTGCGACGACGGCACCGAGATCGCGCTGGACGTCGGCCGCTGGGCCGACGCCGCCGGTGGCTGCGACGACTGGCTGCTGCGCCACTGCGCGGGCCCCACCCTCGACCTCGGCTGCGGGCCCGGCCGGCTGCTCGTCGCGCTCGCCGCGCGCGGGATCGCCGCCCTCGGCGTCGACGGTTCCGCCGTCTCCCGGGTCCTGTGCCGCCGCCGCAGCGTCGCGATGGTCCAGGCCGACCTGTTCGGCCCGCTGCCCGGCGAGGGCAGCTGGTCCCACGTGCTGCTCGCCGACGGCAACATCGGCATCGGCGGCGACCCGGTCGCCCTGCTCACCCGCGCCGCGCGGCTGCTCGCCCACGGCGGGACGGTGCTGGTGGAGGCCGACCCGCGCCCCGAACACGCGTGGCGCGGTACCGCCCGGGTGCTGTGCGGCAGCGGTGCGGGCGAGCCGATCCCGTGGGCCGCGCAGGGCGCGGTGCCCCTCGCCGTGACGGCCGGGCGTGCCGGTCTGCGGGTGACCGACGTGCACCTCGGCGCCCGGGTGTTCCTGGAGCTGACCGGGCCGTGAGGCGCGTGGTGCGGTGGCGCAGCCCGATCCGGGGCCCCTGGCTGACCTCGATGTTCGCGCTGCCGCTGCTGGTGGGACTGCCGGTCGTGGCGTTCACCGGGCTGCTCGACCGGCTCGCCTACGGCCGGGAACAGGCCATCCCGGCCGCCGACGCCGTCGGCGGGCTGCAGCTGCCGTGGTGGGACTGGCCCGCGTCACCGGCCTGGCTGTTCCGGCTCACCGAGGGCCTGCACGTCGGGCTCGGGATCGTGCTGGTGCCGCTGGTCCTGGCGAAGCTGTGGTCGGTCATCCCGAAGCTGTTCACCGCACCCGAACGCAACCCGGTGACGTTCCTGGAACGGCTGTCACTGGTGCTGCTGGTCGGCTCGATCCTGTTCCTGATCGTCACCGGCCTGCTGAACGTCCAGTACGACTACGTCTTCGGCTTCTCGTTCTACGACGGCCACTACGCCGCGGCCTGGGTGTTCCTGGCCTCGTTCGCGCTGCACGTGGTCACGAAGCTCCCGACGATGGTCCGCTCGCTGCGGGGCCGATCGCTGCGCACCGAGCTGGCCACGCCGCTCGCCGCCACCCGGCCCGAGCCGGCACACCCGCTGGTCGCGCCGGACCCGGACCCCCCGACGATGTCGCGGCGCGGCGCGCTCGCCCTGGTCGGCGGCGGGATGCTGTTCGTCGCGGCGCTGACCGTCGGACAGTTCACCGACCGGCTCCGGTCGACGGCGCTGCTGCTGCCCCGGGGCCGGACGACGGCGCCCGACAGCACCGAGCGGGGCGGCCCGAACGACTTCCCGGTCAACCGCACGTTCGTCGCGTCCGGCATCGCCCCGGCCGCGGTCGGGAGCGCCTGGACGCTGACCTTGACCGGCGGCACGGCACCGGTGGTGCTCGACCGGGCAGCGCTGGCCGCGCTGCCGCAGCACACCGCGGAGCTGCCGATCGCCTGCGTCGAGGGCTGGTCGACCTCGCAGGTGTGGACGGGGGTGCGGCTGACCGACCTGGCCCGCGCCGCGGGCGTGACCGACCCGGAGACCGCGGAGGTGCGGTCGGTCGAGGTGGGGAGTCCGTTCGCCCGCTCGCTGCTCAACCGCGGCCAGACGCTGTCGCCGGACTCGCTGCTCGCGCTGCGGGTCAACGGCGCCGAGCTGTCACCCGACCACGGGTACCCGGCGCGGCTGATCGTCCCGGCGCTCCCCGGGGTGCACAACACCAAGTGGGTCGCGACGATCGGGTTCTCCCGTGCTGCTCCTCGGTAGCCGCCTGCTCGCCGCCCTCGGCTGCTTCGCGCTCGCCGGGTGGGCGGTGTACGCGATCGTCGGCGGGTCCCCGGACCTGGTCACGATGGCCTGGTGGTTCGCCGGCGCGGTCCTGCTGCACGACCTCGTGCTGTTCCCGCTCTACGCCGCCGGGGACCGGCTGCTGCTGCTCGCGCTGCCCCGCACCCGGGTGCCGCTGGTCAACCACGTGCGGATCCCGGTGCTCGGCTCCGGGCTCGCGCTGCTGATGTTCCTGCCCGGGATCATCCGGCAGGGCGCGCTGAGCACGCTGAACGCGACCGGGCTGGACCAGGAGCCCTACCGGATGCGGTGGGTGTGGCTGACCGTCGTGCTGTTCGCCGTCTCCGCGCTGGTCTGGACGGTGCGGACACTGCTCGCCCGCCGGGCAGTATCGGAGCCATGAGCGAACCCGTCTTCGACAAGCGCGATCAGCTCGACAAGGTCGCCGCCGGCCTGCTGGAGGGCGAGCGGATCATCGCCGTCTACGACGCGATCGGTGCCGGCACCGGCTTCCTCGGACTCACCGACCTGCGGGCGGTCCTGCAGGACAACTCCTTCGTCGGCAAGCGCACCGCGATCACCTCGATCCCCTACGGCCGGATCTCCTCGGTGTCGTTCGTCGCCGACCGGAACCTGCTGGGCCGGTTCGCGAGCTCCAGCCAGATCGCGATCACCGTCGGGGCGGCCGTGCACGAGGTGGCCTTCCGCGGCGACGACAAGGCCCGCCACGCCCACGACGTGATCCTCTGGCACCTGACCCGGTCGTGACCGGAGTTCACGCGTCGCGCAGCGCCGCCAGGAACGCGAGCAGGTCGGCAGGGCCCTGCGAAGCGATGGTGTGGACCCGGCGCAGGTCGAGCTCGCCGTAGGCGTGGACCAGTAGGTTGCGGAACGCGGCCGCCCTGGCCAGCCGGTCCGCCAGTCCGGTCTCGACGACGCCGTGCCTCCCGAGCAGGCGGAACGCGTCACCGTAGGTGGGCGGCGAGCCGAGCCCCGATGTGACGCAGGCCGACACCGCCATGTCGATGACGACCTGGATGGCCTGCCACAGGTGCAGGACGACGGCGTCGGTCGCGTCGGTCATCGGGGCCAGCCCGTCCGGGTCCGACGGCAGCCGGTCCCGCACACGGTCGAGGTGCCGGCGGACCGTCGCCGCGCGCTCGGCGAGCAGTTCCGGCCGGATCGCCCCGCTCACCGCCCGAGCCCCGCGAGGACGTCCTGCTGAGCACGCCGGATCACGGGACCGGCGTCGCACCAGAAGCGGGTGGCCTCCAGCACGAAGTCGCGATACGCGTCGCCGGACGTGTACAGGGCGACGCCGTCGCGGGCTGCCTCGTACCGGAGCAGCGCGGTGGCCCGGTCGAGGTCGACGAGGTCGACGGCGTCCGTACCCAGCGCCGACGCGACCGCGTCGAGCAGCGTGGCCGGGTCGGCGTCGCCGCGATAGCCCAGGTCCCAGTCCGACCCGGCATGCTCCTGACCGCGGCTGCGCGACCCGTGCAGGAGCAGGAGCGTCAGTCCCGGTACCCGGGCCGCCACCACCCGGACGGCGTCGAGCCGGGCCGGGTCCTGTGTCTGCGGTCCGATCACGGGTGCCACGGTAGCGGCCCCGGTCATGACCGGGGGCACGCTCGGCGGCGGCCGCCCGGCCGGGTTGCGACACTGGGGTCATGAGCACCGGCCCCGTCCCGCCCGCCACCACTCCGGACTCCACCGACGTGCTCGTCGTCGGGGCGGGACCGGCCGGGTCGGCGGCGGCGGCGTGGGCGGCCCGGCACGGGCTCGACGTCGTCCTCGCCGACTCCGCCACCTTCCCCCGCGACAAGGCCTGCGGTGACGGGCTGACCCCGCGCGCGATCGCCGAGCTGGGGCACCTGGGCCTCGGTGGCTGGGTCGACTCGCACGGCACCAACCAGGGGCTGCGCGCGCACGGGTTCGGGCAGGTCCTGGAGCTGCCGTGGCCGGGCGGGTCGCTGCCGGCGCACGGCTCGGCGATCCCGCGCACCGAGCTCGACGCGGGCATCCGCCGGGTCGCCCTGGAGGCCGGCGCGACCCCGATGGAGGGCGCCAAGGCCGTCGACGTGACGTTCGCCGGGGGCCGGGTCGACTCCGTGCTGTTCGACGACGGCCGCTCCGTCCGGTGCCGCAGACTCGTCGTCGCCGACGGGGCGCGCTCCACGCTCGGGCGGGTGCTGGGCCGGGAGTGGCACCAGGACACCGCCTACGGCGTCGCCGCCCGTGGCTACGTCAGCTCCGGCCGGCACGACGACCCGTGGATCAGCTCGCACCTGGAGCTGCGTGGCGAGGCCGACGAGGTCCTGGCCGGGTACGGCTGGCTGTTCCCGCTGAACGACGGCCGGGTCAACATCGGCGTCGGCACCCTGGCCACCGACCGGCGCCCGGCGAACATCAAGCTGCGCGGCCTGATCGACCACTACGCGAACGCGCGCCGCGCCGAGTGGGAGCTCGGCCCGGAGGTCGAGCTGGTCCGCTCCGCGCTGCTGCCGATGGGCGGGGCGGTGTCCGGCGTCGCCGGGCCGAACTGGGCGCTGGTCGGCGACGCGGCGGGCTGCGTGAACCCGCTCAACGGGGAGGGCATCGACTACGGCCTGGAGACCGGCCGGCTGGTCGCGGAGCTGCTCGCGTCGGGCGCCGACCTGGACCGCGCCTGGCCCGCCACCCTGCGCTCGCACTACGGCCTGGCGTTCTCGATCGCGCGGCGGCTCGCCGGGCTCATCACGATCCCGCGGCTGCTGCCGCTGGCCGGGCCGGTCGGGATGCGGTCGCGGGCGCTGATGACCGTCGCGCTGCGGGTGATGGGCAACCTCGTGACCGACGAGGACCGCGACCTGACCGCCCGTGCCTGGCGGGCCGCCGGGAAGCTGTCGGTCCGTCTCGACGACCGGCCCCCGTTCCCCGCGGCCGACCTGCGCACACCGGTCACGGCGCGCTGAGGGCTCCGGGGCGGGAGGATCACCGGGTGGTGGCAGCGTGCCGTCCACCGGGGTGACCGGTTCCGGACGGTACGGTCGCCGCCAGGAGGTCCGCCACGACGGCGGACGGCCGGTGCACGCGCCCGCGGCCCGGCTGTACCAGCAGACCGGGAGGGCCCGTGACCCGCGGCGACGATCCGGAGCGCACCCGCAGGGATGCGTCCGACCCGTGGCGGACGGGGAACCGCCGGCAGCGGCCGCCGGGCGGCCCCGGGCCCGACCCCACCCGGCGCGTCGGCGGGGCCCGGCCCACGCCGCGCCGCGCCGACGACGACCCGGCGACCCGCAGCAACGCCCCGGACGCCACCCGCCGGGTCGGCCCGCCCCCCGGGCCCGGCCGCCCGGGCCCCGGTGGGCCCGGTACCCCCGCGGACGGCACCCGGCGCCTCGGGCCCGGAGAAGCCCCGACCCACCACCTCGGCGCCCCGCCGACCGCCGCCCACGGCGCGCCGCGCCCGTCGCGCCCGGACGCGACCCGGATGATGCCCGCCCCCATCACCGAGCCCGAGCTGCTCGGCGGCCGGTACCGGCTGGAGGGGCTGCTCGGCCAGGGCGGGATGTCCGACGTGCACCGGGCCACCGACACCCGGCTCAACCGGCCGGTCGCGGTGAAGATCTTCGGTGCGGCCGACGACCCGAGCGCGGACCAGCGCTTCGAGCAGGAGGCGCAGGTCATGGCGAACCTGCGCCACCCGGGGCTGGTCGCGGTGCACGACTTCGCCGTCGAGGCCGACCGCGCCTACCTGGTCATGGAGCTCGTCGACGGGCCCACGCTCAAGGACGTCATCGCCCGCGAGGACCTGCCGCCCGAGGACATCCGCCGGATCGGCACCGAGGTCGCCCAGACCCTGGCCTACGTCCACTCGCAGGGCGTCACGCACCGCGACATCAAGCCGTCGAACATCCTCGTCGACTCCGACGGCCGGGCCCGGCTCGCCGACTTCGGCATCGCCGCCCTGCTCGGCGCCGACGGCCACACCGCGGCCGGCGAGATCATCGGGACGCCGGCGTATTTGTCGCCGGAGCAGGTCCAGGGCCGACCGGTCGGGCCGCCGACCGACGTGTACGCGCTCGGCCTCGTGCTGCTGGAGGCCTGGACCGGGCGGCAGGAGTACCAGGGCCAGGGGCTGCAGGGCGCCGCCGAGCGCGTGAACCGCGCCCCGGTGGTGCCCGCGGACGTGCCCGAACCGGTGCGGACGGCGATCGACCGGTCCACCGCGACCGACCCGCAGCGACGCCCGGACGCCCGCCGCGTCGCCGAGATCCTCTCCGAGCCGGCCGCCGTCGCTCCGCCGGTCGTCGCGCCGGAGCCAGAGCCCGAACCGCGTGACCTCGGCTCGTCGGGGATCGGCAAGTGGATCGCGATCGGCGCGCTCGTCGTCGCGCTGCTGGTGCTGCTCCTCGGGTTCCTGCTGTTCGGCAACGGCGACTCCGACACCCAGGCCCCGCCGACCACCGAGACCAGCGCACCGCCCACCACCGAGACGACGACCGAGGCCCCGACAAGCGAGAACGACGGCGGCATCCAGCTGCCGAGCAACATCCCGGGTCTGCCGTCGGGTCTGCCCTCTCTCCCGTCGAACCTGCCGTCGCTGCCGAGCGAGCTGCCGTCGCTGCCGTCGAACCTGCCCGACCCCGGCCAGATCGGTCAGGACGCGCAGGGTTTCTGGGAGTCGATCCAGCGCTGGTGGTCCGGGATCACCGGGAACTGACGTGACCCGTCCGACCCGGTGCGGCGCGCGCCGGGCCGGACGGGGACCATCGGAGGTGACACGGGCGCGGTACGTGCCCGGTGACCACCTGCGGAGGGGTTCTCGGTGAGCGCGAGCACGGAGCAGGCGACGACCGATGCGGCCGGTGGTGCGCAGCCCGCACCGGCGGTGCCGGCGCGGCGCGACCGCCGTGCCCTCCTGACCGCGCTCACGGTCGCCCTGGTGCTGCTGTGCGCCGGCGTCGCGGTCGCCGTCTCGATCGGCGACGACGGCTTCTGGCGGCAGAGCGGGCTGCCGGTGCCCGAGCCGGGCCTGAAGGCCGCGACGGTCGTCGCGAAGGTCCTGGCCGTCGCCGCGACCGCGCTCGCCGCCGGGTCGCTGCTGGTCGGCGGCCTGGTCGCGGCGCCACAGGGGTCCGGGACGGTCGACGTCCACGGCTACCGCGCGCTGCGCCGGGGCACCCTGGCCGCCACCGTCGCCGGGGTGTCGGCGATCGCCGCGGGCTGGCTGTCGGTGGCCGACATGACCGGCAACTCCCCCGGCGTCCTGGCGTCGGTGGGCCCGTTCGGGTGGCTCGGCGCCGCCGCGACGATCGAGGAGCCGCTGGGCTGGGCGCTCGCCGGGGCGCTGCTGCTGCTCGTCGCGCTCGGGTCGGCGTTCTCGCTGAGCTGGAAGGCCGTCGCCGCGCTCGGGCTGGTCGCCGCGTGCGCGATGGCGGTGCCCGCCGCGGTCCACCCGGCCGCGACCGGGGCCGGGCACGACTGGAGCGGCGATGCGAACGTGCTGCGCGCCGTCGCCGGGACCGCCTGGCTCGGGCTGGTCGCCGCGCTGGTCGCGTTCCGCGCTCACGGCGGCGTCGTCGAGGGACGGACCGCGGGCCGGGTCCGCGGGCTGCTCGCCGTCGGCGGGGTCGTGTACCTGGCCGGTGAGATCGTCTTCCAGCTGGTGGTGACCGACGCCGGTCCGCTCGGCGGGTCGGCCTACGTGCAGGTCGCCGTGGCCGTCGCGGTCCTGCTCGCGGCCCTGGTCCCGCTGACCGCGCTGCTGGTCCGCGGACTCGTCACCGCCCCGGGCGGACCGGCGCCGGGCCGGCTGCTGCCGGTGGTCGCGGTGCTGGGGGCGGTGGTGGCGACACTGGGCGTCGCGAGCATCCGGCTGGTGCCGCCGCGGTTCGTCGTCGCCGACGACTCGGCGCTGCAGACCCTGATCGGCTGGGACATCGACCGGCCGTTCTCCGCGCTCGCGGTACTGACCGACTGGCGCTGGAACCTGCTGTTCGGCACCGGTGCGCTGGTGCTGGCCGGGCTGTACCTGGTGGCCGTGCGCCTGCTCGCGTCCCGCGGGGTGGTGTGGCCGGTCGGGCGCACCGTCGCCTGGCTGCTGGGCTGCGCGACGCTGCTGCTGGCGACGTCGTCGGGGCTGGGCTTCTACTCCCCGTCCATGTTCAGCGTCCACATGATCAGCCACATGACCCTGAACATGCTCGCGCCGATCCTGCTGAGCCTCGGCGGCGCGGTCACGCTCGCGCTGCGGGTGCTGCGCCCGGCGGGCCGCGGCAACCCACCCGGCCCGCGCGAGTGGCTGCTCGCCGCGGTGCACTCGCGCGTCGCGAAGGTCATGACCCACCCGGCGTTCGCGGCGGTGCTGTTCGTCGGCTCGTTCTACGTCCTGTACTTCACCCCGCTGTTCGACGGGGCGCTGCGGTTCCACTGGACCCACCAGCTGATGAACCTGCACTTCGTGCTGGTCGGCTACCTGTTCTTCTGGCCGCTGATCGGCGTCGACGCCGCCCCGCACCGGCTGCCGCACCTGGGGCGGCTCGCGGTCATGCTCGCGACGATGCCGTTCCACGCGTTCTTCGGCGTCGCGGTGATGAGCTCCTCGACGGTGCTCGGGGAGAACTTCTACCGCCAGGTCGGGCTGCCGTGGCTGGACCTGCTCGACGACCAGCGCACCGGCGGCGGCATCGCCTGGGCGACGGGCGAGATCCCGATGCTGCTGGTGATGGTCACGCTGGTGGTGCAGTGGTCGCGCGACGACTCCCGGGAGGCGGCCCGCAAGGACCGGCAGGCCGAGCGGGACGACGACGCCGAGCTGAAGGCCTACAACGCGATGCTGGAGCAGATGCGCCGGGGCGGCTGAGCGCCGGTCGCGCTCACGCCGTCGCGGCGGTCGCCCTCAGCCGGGTCAGGCACTTCTCGAGGTCCCCGCCGAGCAGCCGGTCCATCGGCACGATCCGGCCGACCAGCGCGGCCACCCCGGACTGCTCACCCGTCATCCGCCAGACGACCTCGGTCCCGGCACCGGCCGGGGCCAGCAGGAACGCGGAGGTACTGGTGGAACGGAACGGCTTCTCGAAGCTCACGAGGATCTCGATCCGCTCCGGGGTGTCGCCGACGACCTCCATCGTGCCGCGGCCGGCCTTCCGGTTCCCCGACCAGGAGTAGCGGGCGCCGGTGCCGCGCTCGGCACCGTCGTAGCGGCGTTCCAGGGCCGGGTCGAGGTCCTCCCACGGCGACCAGGACCGCCAGGCGTGGAGGTCGGCGACCAGGTCGTGGATCCGGTGCGCGGGGGCGTCGACGACGGTCCGGCGCTCGACGACGTAGCTGCTCACAGCCGCAACGTAGTCCTGGACCGGACACAAGGGGAGCCCCGCCGGCGTCCCGGTGGGGCTCCCCTTGTGTCCGGCACGGGTCGTACGTGACCACCTCGGGCCGGGCACGGTGCGAGAGCGGTTCGGGGTCAGCCCATGGTGTCGCAGTCGACGTTCGCCGAGCTGTACTCGCTGTCGTCGAGGGAAGTCGAGGTCTTCGTGTCAACGACCTGCCCGGTCGCCACCTCGGTGATGGTGCAGGTGATGGAACCCGGACCGAAGCTGCTGGCGTTGACGTGGGCGAACCCGTACTCGCCGCTCACCTCGACGGTCTTGCTCCATGGCAGCGTCTGGTAGTCCGACGACGAGCTGGTGGCGCTGTCCGTGCCGTAGCCGACCATCATCTTCTTCGCGTCACCGGTGATCTCGAGCCGATAGCTCGCGGGCCCCACCGTGTACGGGGTCGACACGTCGGTCGGTGTGGCCCCCGTCCCGGAGGCCGTGACCGGCGCCGGCGGCGCCGAGAGTGCACTCAGGTCCTCGGACAGCTGGTTCAGACCGGTGAACACGATCACCATGCCCCAGACCCCCAGGGCGATCGCGATCGCCGAGAGCGCGGTACCGGCGACCGAGGTCTTCAGATTGGTCGCGCTCCGGCGACGTGCACGACCGAAACCGACGAGGCCGAGGATCACCCCGACTGCGCCGAGAGCGAACGCGATGAAGCCCGTGAACGGGACCAGGCCGAACAGCAGGCCGACGATGCCGAGGCAGAGCGCAGCGATGCCCAGACCGTTCCGGGGCGCGGGGACGGGCACCGCGCCCCAGAGGTTCGGCTGCGGGCCGGTGCCGGCCGGAGGGGTCCACTGCGGGGGGACGGCAGCCGCCGGAGCGCCGTACCACTGCTGCCGCGGCACGGGGCCGGACTGGTGCCACTGCGGGCCGGCGGGGTGGCCGGGCTGCACGGACGGGGACGTGGGTGCGCCCTGCTGCGGGCGGTGCGAGGTGGTCACGACCACCGTGTCGCTGGGCCGAACGGACTTATTTCGACTCGCCCGTTCGGATACTCAATTCTGGCGAAAGGGTCGGTACCGTGCGCTCCGGCTCGAAGATCGCCTGCGTCGACCACGATCCGGATCCGGACGCTCGGTCTGCTCCGCCGGACGATCCGATGGGCCGACGACCGTTCCGGAGCGAAACCTGGGGGCATGACCGACACCCTCGTACCGACGGCCCGCCCCGGACGCACCGCCTGGGGCGCGGTCGCCGTGATGGCGATGACGAGCTTCGTGCTCGTCCTCGCCGAGTTCCTCCCGCCCGGCCTGCTGACCCCGATGGCCGCCGCGCTCGGGATCACCGAGGGCCAGGCCGGGCAGGCCGTGTCGGCGACGGCGTTCGTCGGGCTCCTCGTCGCCCCGACGATCGGGGTGCTGCTGCCCCGGCTCGACCGCCGGGCCCTGCTGACCGCGCTCGCCGCGGCCGCCGCGGCCTCCAACCTGGCGGTCGCGGTGGCGCCGAACTTCGTCGTGCTGCTCCTGGCGCGGCTGCTCCTCGGGGCCGCGATCGGCGGGTTCTGGGCGATGTCGCTGGCCGTCGCGGCCCGGCTGAGCACGCCCGGGCGGCTCGGCCGCGCGGTGATGCTCGTGAACACCGGGACGACCGTCGCGACGGTGGCGGGGGTGCCGCTGGCCGTCCTGCTCGGGTCGGTGGCCGGGTGGCGGGCCGTGTTCGTCGGCGTCGCCGTGCTGTCCGCGGTCACCGCGGTCGCGATCCGGTCGGCGCTCCCGGCCGTGGCCCCGGACGCCTCGGACGGTCTCCGTCCGCTGCTCGACACCCTGCGGGCGCCCGGCATCGGGCGCGGGCTCACCGGCCACGTGCTCACCGTCCTGGGGCACTTCGCCGCGTTCACCTACATCCGCCCGGCACTCGGGACCGTTCCGGGTCTCGACGCCGGCGGGGTGGCCGTGCTGCTCGCGGTGTTCGGCGCGGGCGGCGTGGTGGGGAACGTCGTCGTCGGGCTGGTGGTGGACCGCCACCTGCGGGTCGTGCGCTTCGCGGTCCCGGCGACGCTCGCGGCCGGCGTCGCCGCGGTCGCCGCGTTCCCGGCGGCGCTGCCGGTGGTCGTCGTCGGCGTGGCCGTCTGGGGGCTGTCGTTCGGGGCGTGGCTGACGGTGGTCACGACCTGGATCGCCCGGGTCGCGCCGACCCGCATGGAGGCCGGGGGCGGCCTGCTCGTCGCCGGGTTCCAGCTCGCCATCACGATCGGGGCCGCCGCCGGCGGGCTCCTCGTGGACGGCCTCGGGGTGCGCGCGACCCTCGCCGGTGCGGCCGTCGCGGCCGCGGTCGGCGGCCTGACCTTCGGCTCCGCCCCGCAGGACCCGCCCTACGGCGCGGGCGAGGACCGGACCGACGAGCGCCACCGGGACGGCGACATCCCGGACTCCCGGCGGAACGCCCGGGCGAACCCGAGCTCGGAGCGGTAGCCCACCCGGTGGGCGACCTCGGCGACCGTGGCGCTGCCGTCGGCCAGCAGCGCCCGGCCGGCGTCGACCCGGGTGGCGGCCAGGTAGTCCGCCGGGGTCCGGCCGATGACCTCGGCGAAGCGGGCCGCGAAGACCGCCTGCGACATGGTCGCCTCCCGGGCCATCTCGGGGGCGGGCCGGGTCGGTGTGGATGGCGTGCAGGGCGCGGGCGATACGGGGGTCGAGCGCCGAGGCGAGCCACCGGTCGGTACCGGCCGGCTGCTGCTCGACCCACATCCGCACCGCGGTCACGGCGATCGTGGTGGCGATCCGGCTGCAGATCACGGTGTCGCCGCTGCGGACCCGCCCGCCGACGGTGCTCCACCCGCACTCCATCCCGCGGACGAGCGTCGCCATGCCGGGCTCGGCGGGCCCGAACGCGCGGGCGACGAGTGCGGGCGGGAGCATGCCCTCGTCGCGGGGGCGGGCCGGGGCACCGGCGAACACGACGGCGGTGAGGTCCGCCCCGTCCTCGCCGCGGAACGTCAGGTCCCCCGGCCGCGGGACCAGGACGAGGTCCCCCGCCGCGACGGCCGTCCAGCAGCCGGTCGTCGTGCGGACCGAGGCGCGGCCGTCGTGCAGGAAGACGAACCCGGCGGCGTCGCGGAGCAGCGTGGCCGTCGCGCCGTCGGTCACCCGGGACCGGCGGGACCGTTGCAGCTCCCACTCCATGCCGGCCAGCATCCGGTCGAGACGGGTGTCGATCGCATCGGGCAGGGGTGCGGTCACCCCCGGATCAGCCGCGGGACGGGTCGCCGTATTCCGGCGACCACGCCCGTCCACACCCTCCGGCGGTCGTCCACACCCGCTGCGACGGGTGTGGAGACCGGTCAGGGGGTGTGGACCGTGGGCTCCACGTAGTCGGTCGACTCCTCGCCGACCGGGGTGCGCGTCCCGCCGAGGGTGCCGTCGGCCCAGCTCGCCGCCTTTCGCAGCCGCAGGCTGTTGGTGACCACCAGGAACGACGACAGCGCCATCGCGGCCCCGGCGAGCAGGGGGTTCAGCAGGCCCGCCATCGCGATGGGGATCGCCGCGGTGTTATAGCCGAACGCCCACCACAGGTTCCCGCGGATGGTGCCCATCGTGGCGCGGGCGAGCTCGACGGTCGCCGGGAGCACGCGCAGGTCGTCGCGCACGAGCACGACGTCGGCGGCCTCCAGGGCGACGTCGGTGCCCGAGCCGACGGCGATGCCCAGGTCGGCCGCGGCGAGCGCGGCGGCGTCGTTCACGCCGTCGCCGACCATGGCGACGGTGCGGCCCTGCGCCTGCAGCGCACGGACCTGGTCGACCTTGCCGTCGGGCAGCGCCCCGGCGACGACCTCGGTGATCCCGCAGGCCCG
The DNA here is from genome assembly GCF_056341085.1 of Pseudonocardia sp. 2-7. Taxonomy (NCBI): domain Bacteria; kingdom Bacillati; phylum Actinomycetota; class Actinomycetes; order Pseudonocardiales; family Pseudonocardiaceae; genus Pseudonocardia; species Pseudonocardia sp. 2-7. Next base: position 258,130 of record NZ_CP094507.1, on the reverse strand, counting down.
GGCGACGGCGTGCGCCGCGGCGGGCCGGTCACCGGTCAGCAGCACCGGGCGGAGCCCCATCGCGACGAGCTCGGCCACCGCGACCGGTGCGGACTCCTTCACCGGGTCGGCCAGCGCGACCAGCCCGGCGAGGGCGTCGTCGACGTGCACGGCGACGACGGTGTGCCCGGCCGCCTCCCACTCCACGAGCCGCGGCGCGAGCGCGTCCGTGTCCTCCGGAGGTCGCCCGACGGAGACGGTGCGGCCGTCGACGGTGCCGCGGGCGCCGAGCCCGGGCAGCGCGACGAAGTCCTCCACCGCCGGGACGTCCGGCCCGGCGTGGGCCCGGATCGCGGCGGCGATGGCGTGTTCGGACCCGCTCTCGACCGCGGCGGCGCGGGCCAGCACCTGCGCCGCGTCCGTACCCGGGAGGGCGGCGACCTCGACCACGGCCATCCGCCCGGTCGTCAGCGTGCCGGTCTTGTCCAGGACGACGGTGTCGGCGGCCCGGGTGGTCTCCAGCGCCCGGTGCCCCTTCACGAAGATCCCCAGCTCGGCGCCGCGGCCGGTCGCGACCATCAGCGCGGTCGGCGTCGCCAGCCCCAGCGCGCAGGGGCAGGCGATGATCACCACGGCGATCGCGGGCGCCAGCGCGCCGGCCCAGCCGGCGCCGGCCAGCAGCCAGCCCCCGAGGGTGAGCAGCGCCAGTGCCAGCACCACCGGCACGAACACCGACGACACCCGGTCGACCAGCCGCTGCGTCGCGGACTTCTCGGTCTGCGCCCGCTCGACGGCCGCGATCATCCGCGCGAGCCGGGTGTCCGCGCCGACCTGCTCGGCGACGACGACCAGCCGCCCGCCCGAGGCGATCGTGCCGCCGGTGACGGCGTCGCCCGGCCCGACCTCGACCGGGACCGGCTCGCCGGTCATCGCACTCGTGTCGACGGCGGCCCGCCCGGTCTCGACGACGCCGTCGGCGGCGACCCGCTCGCCCGGCCGCGCCAGGAAGCGGTCGCCGACCCGCAGCCGTCGCACGGGGATGCGGGACTCCGTCCCCCCGGACAGGACGGTGACCTCGTCGGTCTCCAGCGCGGCGAGCGAGCGCATGACACGCCCGGCGGTACGGCGGGCGCGGGCCTCGAAGTACCGCCCGGCCAGCACGAACGTCGTGACCCCGGCGGCGACCTCGAGGTAGAGCGGGCCGGAGGGGTGCAGCACCGCGTCCCACCCGGTGAGGGTCTGGCGGGTGTCGAGGAAGGCCATCTCCCCCAGCGACCAGGCCGACGCCGAGATCACGCCGAGCGAGACGAGGGTGTCCATCGACGTCGTCCCGTGGCGCAGGTTCAGCACGGCGGTGCGGTGGAACGGCCACGCCGCCCAGCCGACGACGGGCAGCGCCAGCGCGACGACCACCCACTGCCAGTACGGGAAGCGCAGCGACGGGACCAGCGACATCGCCAGCGACAGGTCGGCCAGCGGGATGAACAGGATGAGCGCGACGGCCATCCGGGTCCGCAGCCGTCGCAGCGCGGAGTCGTCGGAGGTGGCCTCGTCGCCGGTGTCGGTCGGGCGGATCTCGGTGGCGCCGTAGCCGGCCTTGCGGACCGTCTCGACCAGGGTCGAGACCGGGGTCGCCGACGGGTACCGGACCAGCGCGCGCTCGGTGGCGAGGTTGACGGTCGCGTCGACGCCGTCGAGCTTGCCGAGCTTGCGCTCGACCCGTCCGACGCAGGCCGCGCAGGTCATGCCGTCGATCTTGAGCTCGACCGTACGGACGTCCGTCTCCCCCAGGGTCCGGTCCACGGCGCTGTCGGTACTCACAACCCCATGGTTCTACACGCGATCGAAGATCCGCCACCCGGGCCCCTGACCTGCGGCGGACCGGCGCCCCGCCGAACCGTTGCGGGGCGACAGGGCGTACAACTGGTCGTCGGGAGTGGGGGTACGCGGACGTCCGAGGAGGAACCCTGATGGCCACCGGGAAGCGGAAGGCGGCGGCGAAGAACCCGCTCACCGCGAAGGAGGGACCGTCGCAGTTCACGGTGATCGCGCTGATCGTCGTGGTGGCCTTCGCCGCGGTCGTCGGTGTCGGCGTCTACTGGAAGAACTCTGGCGGCGGGATCGCGGTCCCGGCGAACGCGTCCGCGCAGGGCGTGACCGTCGGCAACGAGGCGGCCCCGAAGACGATCGACATCTACCTCGACTTCCAGTGCCCGATCTGCAGGCAGTTCGAGGCACAGGCCGGGCAGACGCTCGACCAGATCGTGTCCTCCGGCCAGGCGAAGATCGTCTACCACCCGATCGCCATCCTGGACCGGGCGTCGTCGACCCGGTACTCGACCCGTGCGGGCGCCGCGGCCGGATGCGCCGCCGCGGCCGGGGTGTTCCCGCAGTTCGAGAAGGAGCTCTACGACAACCAGCCCGCCGAGGGCGGCGCCGGGCTCCCGAACGAGCAGCTGGTCGCGCTCGGGCAGAAGGTCGGCGCGGGCGGCGACTTCGCCCAGTGCGTCGACGACCAGCGCTACGCCCCGTGGGTCGGCCAGATCACCCAGCAGTCGCTGCGCGACGGGGTCTCCGGCACCCCGACCGTGAAGGTCGACGGCACCCAGGTCGACGCGACCGCGCAGGCTCTCCAGCAGGCGGTCGCCGCGGGCTGAGGCCGCGGCCCTCCGGCGGCGCGGCTCAGTCCGTCACGCCGCCGGAACGCCACGCGGCGACGGCCTCGGTCACCTCCCGCCCGCGGACGCGCGTCAGGTCGCGGTCCCGGTACGGCGAGCGGACACGCTGGGCGACGGCTGCGGCGAGGTCGTCCAGATAGCCGTGTCCGCCCTCGCCGAGGGCGCGCTGCTCGTCCTCCGCGAGCTCCAAGAGCACCGAGTACCCGACGGGGCCGTCCGAGCAGTTCACGTCCAGGTAGCTCCGGGCGCCGTCGTGCAGGAGGAACCAGGCGTGCGGCTCGTGGTCGACGACCTGCATCACGGTGCTCTCCCCTGCTGGCAGACATGCCCGACCGATCAGGCACGACCGGTGTCGCGGAACGGGCAGGTCGCACACAATCCGTCCTGCTCTGCCTCCGACCTACGCCGACGCTCAGCCGCAACCTGAGCCCAGACCCTTCGCTGGGCCTCGGTGTCCATCTGCGTCCCGATGAGGACGGCGAACCAGAGAAGCAGCAGCACACCCCCGACGAGGATCAGCCAAGTGATCATCCCGACCACCCCCGGACGGTCGATACGTGCCCGTACGTGCGAATCATGCGTCGTCGGAACATCTCGCACCCCCGTTCGTCGGGCGGGGTGGCCGCCCTCCCAGGTGAAAGGCGAGTATGCGACGCGAACGACTGCCTGCACCAGACCAGATGCAAAATCAGTCCTGCAATTGCATCCGGCGGCGGCGTCCGAGTACTACTCTCAGCTCAGGTTCGCGCTGAGGAGGTCGTGACATGACCGTGACGCACGGTCCGATAGTCGTCCGCAAGCGGCTCGGTCACGCTCTGAAACAACTCCGCATGGCTCGTAATCTTCAACTCGCGCCAGTCGCCAAGCAGATGGAGATCTCACCGTCCAAGCTGTCCCGGATCGAGACCGGGCAGGTTGAACCCAAGTTCCGGGACATACGGGATCTGCTGACGATCTACAAGGCCTCCCCCGCGGAGAGCGAGCGCATCCTGGAGTGGGCCGGCGAAGCCAAGTCGCCTGCGTGGTGGCAGCCCCTGGCGACGAACGTCGCAGGTGGAAATCTGGATCAGCTGCTGTCCCTCGAGACGGAGGCTCGGAGGAAGCGGACCTTTGCGATGCCGATGGCCGGACTCCTGCAGACCGAGGCCTACGCACGGAGCCTCCTCGGATCAGGTCAGCTCGATCTACCCAGAGCCGAGATAGATCGAATCGTCGAGGTCCGGATGCGTAGACAGAACGTCATCAATCTCGATCGAACCGACGCACCCCCACTGGAACTGCACGTCGTCCTCGACGAGGTCGCCCTGCATCGGGTGACGGATCCAACCATCATGCGCGATCAGATCGCCCTCCTCCTCCGCCGCAGCGCGCAGTCGAACGTGAAGCTCCAGATCCTCCCGTTCTCGGCCGGGTGGACTCGCGCCGTCAGCACGTTCTCGATCTTCGATCCGCGAGACCCGACGACCGACTGGCCGGTCATCAACGTCGAGAGCACCGAGAGAGATTCGTACTATGACACTGCAGCCGACGTAGCCGAGTACGAGAACGTCTGGAAGAACGTTCTTCCGAGCGCGCTCGACGTCGACGCCACGCGACAGAGGCTGCTAGATCACCTGGAAGCGTGATCGGATCAACTACGCAGGCGACTCAGATCGAATTCGGCGTTCCGGACCCCGGCGACGAATGCGACCCACTCCGAGTCGGAGAAGCCGACCTCTGCCCCCGTCGTCGTCGAGCGGACGACAACGCCCTCGGACGTTGCCGCGACCGCGACACACTCACCGCCCATACAGAAAGAGCTAGTGACGAACTGCGAGCCGGATTCGCGCTGCGGGCCCTCGTGGCCTGGGTTCGACACGCTCGACCTCTACTGTTCATGCCCGCACACGTCTTGCGGGGCCCTCTCCTGACCTGCCGAAAGGCAAAATTCGGAGTGTGATCACCCTCCCACGAAGATCGTGTACACCCGTCGGCGGGCACGGCGGCAGCGACGGTCACCGGCTCGTTCTACCGCTTGACTTACGAGATCGGCCGCTAGACCACTCCGTCACTCACAGCCGGTACAGCTCCCGTCCAGTCATCGGAACGGAGTCGACAGCCCGTTCGAAGGGTGCGTCATCCGATCGCGAGAGTCCCGACGAGGCGCGGCCACGCCCGCCGCGTCAGGATGCTGCCCCCCGGGCTTCGAGACCTGACCGCGCGAGGCGCGAACTCAGGCACTCGCCCGTGGCATGATCGTGGTCAGGTCGACGGACCGCTCCGCCGTCCGCAAGTCGTAGTTGTCCTGCAGGTTGAGCCAGAACTGCGCGGTCGTCCCGAAATAGCGCCCCAGCCTCAGCGCGGTGTCCGCGGTGATGGCCTGACTGCCGCGCAGGATGCGGTTGATACGCATGGGGTCGACATGAATGGCCTTGGCCAGCGCGTTCTGGCTCAGCCCCAGGGGTTCGAGGTACTCCTCGGCGAGGATCTCGCCAGGAGTGACCGGTGCCAACTCGTCCACGATCTCCTCCTCAGTGGTAGTCCACGATTTCGACGTCCTCGGGGCCCGCCTCGGTCCAGTGGAAACAGATCCGCCACTGGTCGTTGATGCGGATGCTGTGCTGCCCGGCCCGATCACCCCGCAATGCTTCGAGCCGGTTCCCCGGGGGACTCGTCAGGTCCCCGAGCGTGACCGCGGCGTGCAGCACGGTCAGCTTGCGCAGCGCGACACGGGCCAGCTTCGGGTCGAACCGCCGAGGCCTGCATCCGTTCCAGATCTCCTCGGTGAGGCTCCCGTTGAACGACCGCAGCACCGCACAATTATAGCGCGTCACGCTATAGCTGCCAACGACTCCGGCCCGAGCTCAACCCTGGGTGGCGATCTCACCCGGCGTCGCCGCGACCCGGTTCTCCGCCCGCCGGATCAGCACGATCCCCCCGAGGATCAGCACCCCACCACCCACCTGGACCAGGGTCGGCACCTGAGCGATCAGCACCCAGGCCGCCAGCACACCGAACATCACCTCGGACAGCCCCACGAACGACGCGACGCGCGTGTCGAGCCGGCGGATGGCGATGATCCCCGTGAGGTACGGCAGCGCCGTCGCGAGCACGACGAGCATCCCCAGCAGCACCGGCCAGGGCACGTCGACGCCCGCCAGCCGGCCGCTGGACTCCCCCACCCGCCACGGCGTGATGCCCAGCAGACCGGTCACGGTGAGCGTCACCGCGCCCACGACCATCGCCCCGGAGATCATCAGCAGCGGCGGGACGCCGCCCTCGCCGCCGCCGGGCAGCAGGAAGTAGACGCAGACGCACACCGCCGCGCCGAGACCCCACAGGATTCCCGTCAGGTCGACGCGCTGGGGCCCGAACGGGTCGACGACCAGCACGAGTCCGGCGAGCGAGACCAGGCAGCCGACGAGCGTCACCGCCGCCGGCGCGCGCCGGGTCCGCACCCAGGTCCAGCCGACGAGCAGCACGGGCGCGAGGAACTCCAGCAGCAGCGCGACGCCCACCGACAGGTGCTGCAGCGCCTGGAAGAAGCACAGCTGGACACCGGCGACGGCGGCGAGGCCGAAGAGCAGGACCTTGCGGGCGTCCGGCGTGCTCAGCGGGTGCCGGCGCAGCATCACGACCGTCACCGGGAGCAGCAGGACGGCGGCGCCCGCGATGCGCAGCAGCGTCGTGAGTCCGGGCGACCAGCCCGCCTCCAGGAACGCCGCGCCGAGCGGCCCGGAGAAGCCGTACGCGGCGGCCGAGACCAGCGCCCACATCAGCCCGCGGACCATGTGATCCCGTGTCACGACCGAAGTACCCATAGACTCCTGACACTAGGAACCGACCATGTCAGGGGTCAACATGGAATTCGCCCATGACACCCAGGTGCTGCTCGCGGCGGCCGCGGCGCTGGTGAACACCCGTCGGGCCGAGCCGGACCCGCTCGACGACGTGCCGGGCTTCGCGGCGTGGCTGGCCGAGCAGCCGTACTCGGGGCGCCGCGCCGGCTCCGACGACGAGCGCCGGGCCGTCCGTACGCTCCGCGAGCGGCTGGCCGGACTGTGGCCCGCCCACGGCGACGACGACGGCCCCGATCGCGACGGCACCGTCACGCTGGTCAACGCGATCCTCGCCGAGACCGACGCGCGCCCCCACCTCGCGCGGCACGACGGCTGGGACTGGCACCTGCACGTCACGCCCCAGGACGCGCCGCTCGCGGACCGGATGGGCGCGGAGATCGCGATGTCGGTCGTCGACCTGGTGCGCGGCGACGACCTGTCCCGGCTGCGTCGCTGCGCCGCCGAGGACTGCGACGCCGTGCTGGTCGACCTGTCCCGCAACCGGTCCAAGCGGTTCTGCGACACCGGCAACTGCGCGAACCGCGCGCACGTCGCCGCCTACCGCGCCCGCCGCGCCACCCGGACGCCCTGACACCCCGGCCTCGCCGTGTCGATCAGTACCTGAGCGCGGTGCGCCCCGGTCGGGACCGCGCTCAGGTACTGATCGACGTCAGCTGCCGGGCAGGTGCTCGGTGAGCAGGGCGTTCACCTCGTCGGGGCGCTCGTAGTTCAGCAGGTGTGCCGAGTCGGCGACCTCGGCGTAGCGGGCGCCGGGGATCGCGTCGGCGATCTCGTGCAGCGACGACGGCGGCGTCGCCGGATCGTCCGCCCCCGCCACGACGAGCGCCGGCACCGACACCGCATTCAGCTCGGCGCGGATGTCGAAGGCGCCGATGGCGGCGCAGCAGGCGGCGTAGCTCTCGTCGTCCGCGGCGCGCAGCATGTCCAGCAGGCGCTGCTCACCGGCCGGGTCTCGCTGCGCCCAGGTCTCGACGTACCAGGTCCCGGGCCGGGAACCGACCATCGCGGCCGTGCCGTCGGCCCGCACGGTCGCCGCGCGCTGCGGCCACGAGTCCGGGTTCGGGAAGCGCGCCGCCGTCGCCAGGACCGCGATGCTGCGCACCCGCTCCCCGCCGTGCACGCCGAGCCACTGGCCGATCGCCCCGCCGATCGAGACGCCGACGTAGTGGAAGTCCCCGATCCCGGCGGCGTCGGCGGCGGCGAGCGCGCCGCGGCCGAGCTCGGAGATCGTGAGGTCACCGGTGACGGGGGCCGAGTCGCCGTGGCCGGGCAGGTCGAACCGGACGCAGCGGAAGCGGTCGGACAGGGCCGCCACCTGGGCGTCGAACAGGTGCAGGTCGGTCCCCAGCGACGGGCCGAACAGCACGGCCGGTCCGTCGGCCGGACCGTCCACGACATGGTGCAGATCGAGTGCCATGTGCCCATCCTGCACCGGCTGCGGATCGCGGCCCGGGTTCGTAGGGTCACCGGCGAGGACGTGCGCCGTCGGAGCCGCTGGAGAGAGGACCGTCCATGGCCGAGCTCGAGACCTTCAGGATGCTCATCGGCGGGAAGCCGTCCGACGCGGCGTCCGGCCGCACCTTCGAGACGCAGAACCCGTTCACCGGAGCGCCGTGGGCGACCGTGCCGGACTGCGGCCCCGACGACGTCGACACCGCCGTCGCCGCCGCCCGCACCGCGCTCGACGGCGAGTGGGGCGCGATGACCCCGTTCGCCCGCGCCGCCTGCCTGCGCCGGCTGGGCGACCTGATCACCGAGAACGCCGAGGCGCTGGCCCGGACCGAGGTCAACGACTCCGGGAAGCTGTACCGGGAGATGATCGGCCAGCTCAACGGGCTGGGGGGCTGGTACCACTACTACGCCGGGATCGCCCCGACGATCGAGGGCCGCCAGATCCCCGCGCCGAACCCGAACTACCTGGTCTACACGCGCAAGGAGCCGGTCGGCGTCGTCGCGGCGATCACGCCGTGGAACTCCCCGCTGCTGCTGATGACCTGGAAGGTCGCGCCCGCGCTGGCCGCGGGCTGCACGATCGTCGTGAAGCCGTCGGAGCACTCGCCCGCCTCGACGCTCAGGTGGGCCCAACTGATCGAGAAGGCCGGGATCCCGGCCGGTGTGGTCAACGTCGTCACCACGAACGACCGGGACACCGCCGCGCACCTGGCCGGTCACCCGGGCGTCGACAAGGTCGCGTTCACCGGCTCCACCGCGACCGGTCGGTCGATCGCGAAGGCGGCCGCTGCGAACCTGAACAAGGTCACCCTGGAGCTGGGCGGCAAGTCCCCGCAGGTCGTGTTCCCCGACGCCGACCTGGAGTCGGCCGCGAACGGGATCATCGCCGGCGTGTTCGCCGCGACCGGCCAGACCTGCATGGCGGGGTCGCGGCTGATCGTGCACGCCGACGTCCACGACGAGCTCGTCCGGCTCATCGCCGAGCGCGCGGCGACGATCACGCTCGGCGACCCGAACGCCGAGGACACCGAGATGGGTCCGGTTGCGAACGGGCCGCAGTACGAGAAGGTCCTCGGCTACCTGGAGACGGCGAAGGCGGAGGGCAACACCGTCGCCTACGGCGGGGCCGCGGAGTCCGGGCTGGGCGGCTACTTCGTGCAGCCGACCGTGATCACCGGGGTGACGCCCGAGTCCACGGTCTACCGGGAGGAGGTGTTCGGCCCGGTGCTCGCGGCGCTCACCTTCACCGACGAGGACGAGGCCGTGAAGCTGGCCAACGACACCCCGTACGGCCTGGCCGGCGCGGTGTGGACGAAGGACGTGCACCGGGCACACCGCGTCGCCGGACGGATCCGGGCCGGCACGGTGTGGATCAACGCCTACCGGGTGGTGGCGCCGAGCGTCCCGTTCGGCGGGTTCGGGCACTCCGGGCTCGGCCGGGAGAACGGCGTCGCGGCCGTCGAGGAGTACCTGGAGAACAAGTCGGTGTGGGTGGAGCTGTCCGGCGGCACCCGCGACCCGTTCACCCTCGGCTGACCCGGGACCCCCGGGCCGGGGACTCCTCCCAGCCCAGCCGTTCGGTCCAGCGCTCGCCGCGGTCGGCACGACGCGGGGCGGGCACGCGGGCGGCGGGGGTGTCGGTACGGGTCTCGGACGTGCTCATGGGGGGCCTTCCGTCAGCGGTGTGCACCGCCGTGCCCGGGGTCGAGGTCCCGGGCACGGCGGTCCTCCGGCACCGCGGCCAGGACGCGCGGGGCCGGCGACGGGGAGCGTCGCCGGATCCGGCGACGTGTCGCGCGGCGCGGAAGTCGGGGAGCGGCCACGGAACCGGTGCGGACCGCACGCTACGGACCGACGGGGGCCGCTGTTCGCGAGCTGAGACCCCGACCGGTAGACGGACCCGCGAGCGCGACGGATGGGAATGCGTTCGGCCGTCGGGACCAGCCGAGTCCGTCGTTCGCCCGCGGGGCTCTCAGCGGGCGGCCGCTCTCCTGGGCGAACGCGAACGCGAACGCGCAGACAGAGCTCCGACCCGCGACGATCACGACGGTGTGGGTCCGCCGGGCCGGGGCCGGTCCCGCGGGCTGCCGGTCAGGCCAGGACCACCTGCCCTCCCTCGACCCGCACCGGTCGCGCGGTGAGCGGGGCCCGGGCGGGGCCGTCGAGCGGGGCCCCGTCGGAGACGGCGAACAGGCTGCCGTGGCAGGGACAGGAGATGCCGGCCGGGGAGACCTGGTCGACGAGGCAGCCCTGGTGCGGGCAGGTCGCGTCGAACGCCAGGACGGTGTCCGCGTCCGGGCGGGTCACGACGACCTTCTGCTCGGCGAAGACCCGGCCGCCGCCGACCGGGACGTCGTCGACGGCGGCGATGCCGGCCGGTGCCGCGGCGGCGCTGCTGCTCGGGGCGGCCGCCGCGGGGGCGGGGGTGGTCGGTGCGGGCGCGGCGGGTGCCGTGTCGCGCGGGGTTCCGTAGGTGGCGCAGCCCGCGGCGCAGCAGGCCACGGCGGCACCGGCGCCGGCGAGGAGCCGGCGGCGCGGGATCGGGGACACGGGGGACCTCCGGAGGACGGTGGGAGCGGTCGGGGGGTCAGAACGACAGGCCGTGGCCGGCGAAGAACCACAGCGCCGAGGTCAGCCAGACCCCGGCGAGGACGGCGAGCAGCACCCCGCCCGCGACGGCGAGCAGCCACCCGGGCACGCCGGGGCGGCGCAGGAGCAGCATCTTGGTGACGAACGCGCCGTAGAACAGGCAGCCGAGCGCGGAGTGCAGCAGCGCCGACGTCGTCGCGCCGGACCAGCCGAACGCGTAGAGGCACTGCACGGCGACGGGCACGGTCACCAGCACCGCGGCGCGGCCCGACCAGCGGTGCGCGACCGCGGTGACCGGGTCGGCGTAGCCGCGCATCATCATCCGGCCGGTGACGCCCTGGACGATCGCGAGGACCAGGGCGGCCGAACCGAGCCACGCCTTGGCCGCGGCGCCGCTGGAGAAGCCGGCGAGGTTGACCGCGACGCCGGTGCCGACGTGCTGGCGGGCCCAGACGCCGAGCGCGACCGCGACCAGCGACCCGACCACGACGGGGACGGCCACGACCCGCCACGACAGGCCCTCCGCCGGGACCGCGACGTCGTGGGCCGCCTCGGCGTCGGGGCGGCGACGGGCGCGCGCCGGGTCGGGTGCCGTCGCGCGGGACCGTCGACGGCCGGGGCCGCGCCGACCGGGCCTGCGGGCGGGGCCGTCGTCGCCGTCGGCCCGGTCGCGGACGGCGGGGCGTGCGGGGCGCTCGCGGTACGCGGCGGCCGGGTCCTCGGCCGGGGCGCCGGTACGGACGTCGGCATCGGTGGTCGCCCCGTCGCCCGTCCCGTAGCCCGTCCGGTCGTAGCGGCCGGGTTCGGCGTAGCCGGCGAGCGGTTCGTAGGCGTCGGGGTGGTCGGCCGTGCCTGCCGGCCGGCCACGGTGATCGGCGTGGTCGGCGTGGTCGGACCAGTGCAGCCGGTCCGCACCGGCGGGCCGGGAGCGGCCGGGGGTGCTCCCGGACCAGGCCGTGTCGTCGGCGCCCTCGGACCATCCGGAGGGCGGGTCGTCACCGGCGGCCCGGCGCGGGCGGCCGGGACGCGCGGCCCCGGCGGCGGGCGCCGGGCGGCGCGGCGTGGTGACCCCGTGGGTGCCCGAGCCGCCGCCCGGGGGCGGGGTGAGCGGGCCGGTCGGGGTGAACAGGTCCCCTGCGACGGCGTCGCGGCGACGGTCGGCGGTGCCCGCCCACCGGTCCGCGCCGCCGTCGGGGTCGTGGTCGGGTGCCCAGGACGGCTCCGGGACGGCGGCCCAGCCGCCGCTGTGCTCGGGGCCGCGTGGGTTCGGGATGTCCGCGGAGACCGGGGCGAACCCGACCGGGTCGGTGAGCTCGCGGTCCGCGTGCCGCGCGCGGGGGGACATCAGTACCCACCGCCGTAGCCGCTGCCGCCGGTGGACGGGGCCGGCGCCTGGGCCGGGGCCTCGGCGGGTGCGGGGGCCGGCGTCGCGGCCGGGGCCGGGTCGGAGGCGTCGGTCCGGGTCGCGGTGAAGTCCCAGGACCTCCCGTCGGCGCGGGCGGTGCCGGTGGCGACGCCGTCGGCGACGGTGTACTCGACCTCGGCGCCGTCCTTGCCGGTCAGGCGGGTGGTGCCGCCGGGGGTGGCGGTGCCCTTCGTCCAGGACTCGATGCCGCGGTTGTCGCAGACGTAGGCCTTCGCGGCGCCGTCGGTGACCCGGATGTCGACGGTGACCTTCCCGTTCGTCGACCGGCCCGTGTAGACGACCTCGCCGGTCGCGGCCGGTGCCGGGGCGGCCGTCGGAGCGGGCGCCGCCGGGAGGGCGGACGAGCCGGCGGCCTGTTCGACGGCGGCGGGGGCCGCCGCGGGCAACGGTTCCGGTTCCGCGGTGAGCACGACGTTGGCCGTCGCGGCCCCGGCGGCGACCGCGCCCACGGCGACCATGGTCAGGAGGGGTCCGGAGAGTCGCATGTCAGCCCACCTCGATCCGGACCGAGTCGAACGCGGGCGTCTGGTTGGCCCGCTGCATCATCGGGGTGCGGTGCGACCCGTCCCCCGCCCACGACGAGCACTGCAGCTCGCCGGTCTGCTCGACCCCGGGCACGTCGATCGTGACGCTGTCCGGCCGTGCCCCTCCACCGCCGTCCTCGGTGGCCTGGAAGAACAGCGGATCGGGCGACGAGTCCGGTGCCTCGCCCGGGTCGGGCAGGATCCGGCAGGCGGTGTGGAAGTGGCCGCGCTGGAGTCCCTGGCCGTCGAGCAGGGACGCCTCGGCGTAGTAGCCGCCCTGGGCCGCGGGGAGGAACCGGTCGCGGACCAGGTTCCGGGTGCTGACGGTCAGGCGGAACGACTCCCCGGACCGGACCTTCGTCGGGGCCTGGGTGATGAGCAGCGACGGGCTGCGGTCGGCGTCGGCGACCTCGCCGAACGCGGTGGACACGCAGCGGGGCGCCTTCTGGAAGCCGTCGTGGGCGGTGAGCCGGCTGCCGGAGCAGTCGACGGCGAGGATGTCGAGCGCCGGTTGCGCGCCCTTCTTCTCCCCGTCGCCCGCGCCGCCGGCACCCTGGTCGGCCGAGCCGCCACCGGCCCCGGCGCTGTCACCGGCCCCGTCACCGGAGCCCGATGAGCCGGAGCCCGATGAGCCGGAGCCCGTGTGCCCGGCGTGGTCGTGCTCCCCGCCCCCGGAGGAACTCCCGGATCCGGAGGCACCCTCGGAGGAGCCGGAGGAGCCGGAACCTCCGGACGAGCCGGTCGAGTCGGACGGCCCGGCGGCGACGTTCGCCGGCCGGTCGCTCCGGTCGGCGGAGGCGGCCCCGGCGGCGTACGCGGCGGGCCCGGCGACGAGCAGGCCCAGGGCGAGCGCGGTGACCGCGATCGTCCTGCTGCGGCTGGTGGTGGATCTCATCGGTATCGGCTCCTCGGGGCGGTGCGGTGCGCTCCGGTGGTGCGGGAGGGCGGCGCTCCGGTGTCGGTGTCCAGGTCGAGGTCGTGGGGGGTGGCGTCGGTGAGGCCGGGCCCGGGATCGGGCTGCGGCCGGACGGGTGGCACGTGCGCCAGCTCGTCCCAGGGGTCGGGTGGGCCGACCGGCAGGGCCCGCCGGGCGCCGTCGCGGGGGTGGCGCGGGGCGGGGACGAAGGCGGCGGCCGGGCCAGGGGCGGGGCGGCCGCGCCGGTGCAGGGTCATGAGCAGCCCGCCCGCGGCGAGCAGCGCGACCCCGACCACCAGCGCCGGGACGACGACGTCGGACGCGGTGCGGGTCCCGGTCGGCACCGGATCGGGCGGGGCGGGCAGCGCCGCGTAGTCGACCAGACCGGTCGACTCCAGATAGCCGATGTGCCGGGTGACGTACACCGACGCCTCGTTCGCGAACTGCCGCATGAGCTCGTTGCGGGTGCCGACCTTGACGTCGGTGATCACCGGCAGGACCGAGCCGTGCGCGGCGCGCAGGATCTGCACGAACTGGCGGTCGTAGTCGGTCCCGGTGCGGGCGGTCAGGTCGTTCATCCAGCCGATCTGCTGGTCGTTGGGCCTGCTGGGCAGCAGGACCCCGAGCTGTTCAGCGGTGGAGCGGACCAGCTCGTCGAGGTCGTGGTGCTCGACGCCGAGCTTGCGGGCGACCTCGCGGACGGCGGGCGAGGTGGCCTGCTGCTCGCCCTGCTGCCCGGTCGGGGCCTCCCAGAGACCGGCGAGGCGCACCTTCTGGAGCAGGTCGCGGTCGGCGGGGCCGAGCGGACCCCACCGGGTCTGCGTCCACCCCTGCTGCTGGTCGGTGGCGGCCGAGGTCGCCACCCAGTACTGGGCGAGCACGACGGCGGCGACCGCGGCCAGTGCGGCGAGCACCGACCAGCGGAGCGGGCCGGGGATCCGGCGGGACATGGGTTCTCCCCTTCTCAGACCTGGGCGAACTGCTCGGTGTGCACCCGGTCGTCCGGGACCCCGAGCGCGGTGAGGGTGGCGAGGACGTCGCCGACGAGCTGCGGTCGGCCGCAGACGAAGTAGTCGAGCCGGCGGGCCGGGTCGTCGAGGTCGGTCAGGACGGCGGCGAGCAGCGCGGTGTCGATCGGCCCGGTCGCCCCGGACCAGTCCGCCGACGGGCGGCGCAGCACCTCGGTGACCTGCAGGTCGATCAGCGTGCGCAGGTGCGCGAGCTCGGCCCGGAACAGCAGGTCGGCGCGGTCGCGGGCGTGCACGACCAGCCGGTACGGCCGCCGGTCGCCGCGGTCGGCGGCGGTGCGCAGCATGCTCATCATCGGGGTGATCCCGACGCCGCCCGCGATCAGCACGAGCCCGGTGGACGGCACCGAGTCCGGGGTGAACGAGCCGTACGGGCCGTCCACCCAGACCGGGTCGCCGCGGCGCAGCTCGCGCAGCCGCCCGGCGAAGTCACCGGTGTGTCGCACGGTGAACTCGACCCGCCCGCGGTCCGACGCCGACGACGCGATGGTGAACGGGTGCTCCTCCACCGACATCCGCTCCAGCCGCAGCCAGGCGAACTGGCCGGGCCGGAACCACGGTCCGGCGTGCCGGCCGGGCCGGGCGAGGACGAGCGTCGACACGGTCGGGCTCTCCGGGCGCACGACGTGCACCCGGAACTCGCCGGTCGCCGCGCGGGCGCCCCAGCGCAGCACCAGCACCGCGACCAGCAGCAGGCCGAGACCACCCAGCACGGGCCCCATGACGGCGTCGCCGACCAGGTTGTTCAGCCACAGCACGTGCAGCGACGACGCGCCGACGACGACCGCGGCCAGGCTCAGGTGCAGCCAGCGCCACACCTCGTGCGAGCCGGACCGGACACCGCGCAGTGCGAGCAGCAGCAGCACGACGACCGCGATCGTCGCGAGGGTGGCGGCCTGGCCGCGGGCCGGTGCGGCGAGCGGTACGAGCAGCCCGACACGTTCGGGGTGGTCGGCCACCACGCAGGCGAGGTGCAGCGCGACCAGCACCCCGGCGAGCACGCCGAGCCTGCGGTGCAGGCCGAGCAGGGTCTCCAGGCCGAGGGCGCCGGAGAGCCCGCGCACCCGGGACGGCAGCACCGCGACGATCACCATCGCCGACAGCGCGAGCAGCCCGGTCAGCACCGAGAGCTGGTGCAGCAGCGGCTGTGGTCCGGAACGGAGCATCCAGATCAGCGACGGGCCGACGAGGACCGTGACCAGCACGGATCCCCACACCGTGCGGGCGCGGCGGTGCGCCAGCCAGGCGTCGGCGGGCGGCGGGGTGTCCCGCCGCAGGGGTGCGGTGACCGGATGCGGAACCGGGCGGGTCACCGGTCGCCGGGCGTGCGCCCGGCCGGTGAGGGTGCCCGCAGCGGGCGGGGGTGGTGGGTGCGCGAGCGGTGGACCGTCACGGACCGGCCTCGGGCCGGTCGCGGGTGCGACGCTACGGTCGGGCGGACGCCGGGGGCGCGTCCGCGCAGGGCGGGGCGGGTCATCGGATCACTCCGGTTCGTGGAACCGGCCGGGTGGGGAGGCCCCGGCCACCGCCGCGGCATCCAGGGGGAGCGGGCCGCGGTGCGGTGACACGAACATAGGAACCCCACCGGGACGGGGTTGCGTTCCTGAGAACGCGCGCCGCCGTCCGGTCGCCGGTGTCCGGCGGGCGGGGACCGATCGCTCCGGTCGGAGTACGGACGTACGACCGACCGGCGCGATGACTCTCAGGGACACGACGTTCACCGCGCGCGACCACCGCTGGTCCCGCGCAGTCGGCCTCCGGCGGCGCGATCGGGCACGCCGGCACAGCCGGAGACGGCAGCCCCGGGCACCCCGGAGCCCGGCGGGACCGCTGCGACGGCCGGTCGATCGGCCGGTGGCCGGTCGGGAGCTGCGACCGACGGCCCGACGACACACGACGGCCGCGCCCGCCCACGCGGGGCGGACGCGGCCGTCGGAGGAGAGTCAGGCGGAGACGCGCTCCGCGGCGCGGACGCCCTCGGCGAGCTCGCGGGCGAGCGACTCGACCGCGGACGGCCCGCCGGACTCCAGCGCCTGCACGAACGCCGTCCCGACGATGACGCCGTCGGCGTAGCCGGCGACGTCGGCCGCCTGTTCGGCGGTGCGGACGCCGAGGCCGACGCACACCGGCAGGGTCGCGACCTCGCGGGTCCGGGCGACCAGGTCGCGGGCCTCGACGCCGACCGAGCGGACGCCGGTGACGCCCATGAGCGACGCCGCGTAGACGAACCCGCGGCTGGCCTCGACGGTCATCCGCATCCGCTCGGGGGTGGTCGTCTGCGCGACGAGGAACACCCGGTCCAGGTCGTGGGACTCCGAAGCGGTCAGCCAGTCCTCGCAGTCGTCGGGCAGCAGGTCCGGGGTGATGAGCCCGGAGCCGCCGGCCTCGGCGAGCTCGGCGGCGAACCGCTCGACGCCGTAGCGGTCGATCAGGTTCCAGTAGGTCATGACCAGCGCCGGGGCGCCGGCGTCGACGACCGCGCGCACGGCGGTGAAGGCGTCCCGGCTGCGGGCGCCGTTGTCCAGCGCCTGCTGGGTGGCGCGCTGGATGACCGGGCCGTCCATCAGCGGGTCGGAGTAGGGCAGGCCGATCTCGACGACGTCGACGCCGCCCGCGACCATCGCCCGCATCGCCTCGACCGAGCCCTCGACGGTCGGGTAGCCGACCGGCAGGTAGCCGACCAGCGCGGCCCGGCCCTCGGCGCGGACCTGCTCGATCCGCTGCGCCACGCTGCCCATCAGACCGCTCCGTCCGTCACGGCGTTGCCCTCGTCGTCGATCAGCTGGAAGTACTTCGCGGCGGTGTCGACGTCCTTGTCGCCGCGGCCGGACAGGTTGACCAGCACGACCTTGCCCTCGCCCAGGCGCGTCGCCTCGCGCAGCGCACCGGCCAGCGCGTGCGCGCTCTCGATGGCCGGGATGATGCCCTCGGTGCGGCAGAGCAGGCGGAAGGCCTCCATGGCCTCGGCGTCGGTGACCGACTCGTAGCGGGCGCGCCTCATGTCGTGCAGCCACGAGTGCTCCGGGCCGACGCCCGGGTAGTCCAGGCCCGCGGAGATGGAGTGCGAGTCGCGGGTCTGGCCGTCCTCGTCCTGGAGGATGAAGCTGCGCGAGCCGTGCAGGACGCCGACGTCACCGCCGCCGATCGACGACGCGTGCCGCGGGGTGTCGACGCCGTCGCCGCCGGCCTCGAAGCCGACCAGCTCGACGGAGGTGTCGTCGAGGAACGCGTGGAAGATGCCCATCGCGTTGGAGCCGCCGCCGACGCAGGCGCAGACCAGGTCGGGCAGGGCACCGGTGAGGTCCTGGACCTGCTGCCGCGCCTCGACGCCGATGATCCGCTGGAAGTCGCGCACCATCGCCGGGAACGGGTGCGGCCCGGCGACCGAGCCGATGAGGTAGTGCGTGTCGGCCACGTTGGTGACCCAGTCGCGCATGGCCTCGTTCATCGCGTCCTTGAGGGTCCGCGTGCCCGAGGTGACCGGGCGGACCTCCGCTCCCAGCATGCGCATCCGGGCGACGTTGAGCGCCTGGCGCTCGGTGTCGACCTCGCCCATGTAGACGACGCACTCCAGGCCCATCAGGGCGGCGGCCGTGGCCGAGGCGACGCCGTGCTGGCCCGCACCGGTCTCGGCGATGACCCGGGTCTTGCCCATGCGCTTGGTGAGCAGCGCCTGCCCCAGCACATTGTTGATCTTGTGCGAGCCGGTGTGGTTCAGGTCCTCGCGCTTGAGCAGGATGCGCGCGCCGCCGGCGTGCGCGGCGAACCGCGGCGCCTCGGTGACCAGGCTCGGGCGGCCCGAGTAGGTGCGGTGCAGCTCGGCGAGCTCGGCCTGGAAGGCCTCGTCGGACATGGCCGTGTGATAGGCCTGCTCGAGCTCGTCCAGTGCGGCGACCAGCGCCTCCGGGACGTAGCGGCCGCCGAAGCGGCCGAAGTACGGGCCGGTCTGGTCGACCAGCCGCGCCGTGTCCCCGGCCGGGGGAAGGGCGGTGTCGGTCACGAGTACTCCCTGACGGATCGAGGACCCCGATCTCGGGCCGCCGCCGGGCGGGGATGCGCCGGGAGATCGGGCGGTAACGACGGTACACCGGGCCCACGACGACGGACGCGGCACCGGGGGCTCTCATATATCAGCGGCCCGGCGCCGCGCGGGCGGGACTCAGACGTAGCGCGGGCGTCCCGCGACCCAGCCCAGCACCATCTCGGCGACGATCACCGCGCCGAGCAGCACCAGCGACGGCGTCCAGGACCCGGTGAGCCCGTGCAGGATCCCGAACAGGAACGGGCCGGTCGCGCCGATGAGGTAGCCGAAGCCCTGCGCCATCGCCGACAGGTCGGTGGTCTCGGCGGCCTCGCGGGTGCGGAGCGCGATCACGCCGAGCCCCAGCGGGAAGACCGCCATGCCGACGCCGAGCAGGACCGTCCACAGCCAGGGCGCGGTGGCCGGGGCGATCGCGAGCCCGGCGACGGCGGCCAGGGAGCAGCAGGCGAGCCCGACGATCCAACCCGACTGGGACGCCCGGTTCAGGGCGATCGGCGGGATGACGAAGCTGAGCGGGATGCCGATCAGGTTGATCAGGGCGAGCATCAGCCCGGCGTCGGTGCGGGTGACCCCGACCGAGACGAACAGCTCCGCGAGCCACCCCATCGCGACGTAGGCGACACAGGCCTGGAGCCCGAAGAACGCGGTGACCACCCAGGCCAGCGGCCGGCGCACCATCGGGCGCCGCTCCCCCGCGTCGGTGCGCACGACCGGCTCCGGCTCACCGTGCCGGGCCCCGATCGTCCAGACGACCAGCGCGGCCAGCGACAGCAGCGCCCACGCCCCGACCGCACCGCGCCAGCCGCCGAGCAGCGGCTCCAGCGGCGGCGTGAACGCGGCGCCGATCCCACCGCCCGCGGCCAGCGCGGCGGTGTAGACGCCGGTGACCCGGCCGACGGCGTGCGGGAAGGACTGCTTCACCACGACCGGGATCAGCACGTTGCCGATCGCGATGCCCGCCGCGGCGACGAAGGTGCCGCCGAGCACGACCCACGGGCCGTCGACGACGCGCAGCACGAGCCCGGCGGTCAGCACCGCCATCGCGAGGCCGATCGCGCGGGCCATGCCGAGCCGGCGGGAGAGCAGCGGGGCGGCGATCGCGGCGAGGCCGAAGCAGATGGTGGGCACCGCGGTGAGCACACTGGTCCAGACCGCGGAGGCGCCGAGGCCGTCACGGACCTCGCCGAGCACCGAGGACATCGAGGTCACGGCCGGGCGGAGGTTGGAGGCGGCCAGTGCCACCCCCACGACGAGCAGCGGAGTCCCGACGAGCGCACCGCGGCGCGACGGCCCGGTCTCCTCGGCCCGTCCGGTGGCGATGGTCTCCTCCGCGCGTGTCTCCTGCTCAGCAATGCTCACGAAACAGTATTGTTACAGACATAGGATGTTCGGATGGAAGGATGATCCGGTGCCTCTCGTCACAGCGCGCCGCGGTGGCCTGGTCGACCAGGTCATCGACCAGCTCCGTTCCGCCATCACCGGCGGGGAGTGGCCGGTCGGTGCCCGGATACCGCCGGAGTCGGAGCTCGCCTCGTCGTTGGAGGTCGGCCGCAACACCGTCCGCGAGGCCGTCCGCGCCCTCGCCCACGGCGGCCTCCTGGAGGTACGCCAGGGCGACGGCACCTACGTGCGGGCCACCACCGAGCTGTCCGGGGCGCTGCGCACGCTGTGCGGCCCGGAGCTGCGCGAGGTGCTGGAGGTCCGCCGCACCCTGGAGGTCGAGGCGGCCCGGATGGCGGCCGCCCGCCGGACCGACGCCGACCTGACCGTCCTGCGGGCGGCGCTGGCCGGGCGCGACCGGGCCGTCGCGGCCGTCGCGGCGTACGGCCGTCGCGGGGAGGAGCCGGACACCGCGGACCTGGAGCGCGCGGCCCGTGCGGACACCGACTTCCACGTGGCCGTCGTCCGGTGTGCGGGCAACGACCTGCTCGTCGAGCTCTACCGGGGTGTGGTGGAGGCGGTCGCGGACAGCGTGAAGACCACGATGCCCGGCACCGCGGGCACCGAGGACGACATCTCCCACACCGGGATCGTCGAGGCCATCGCCGACGGCGACGTGGACCGCGCCGCCCGCGAGGCCGGGGACTTCCTGGACCGGCTCATCGCGGCCCGCCCGGTCACCCCGCAGGGCCCCGCCGGGGAGCGCGGCCCGGACGCCGGGGCCGGGCCCACCGCCTGACCCGCGCCCCCGCACCCGGGCCGCCCGTCGACCGGCGCGTCCCGTCCGCCGCGCCGGGCCGCACCGTGCGGGCGCAGGCCCGGCACGGAGGTCACGGTCCGGTTAGCCTCCTTCGCCGGACCCACCCCCGCCCCCGACCCGATCTCGAGGAGTGCTCCGGCGTGCTGAAGGGCTTCAAGGAATTCCTGCTGCGTGGCAACGTGATCGACCTGGCGGTCGCCGTCGTCATCGGTGCGGCGTTCACGGCCGTGGTCACCGCCTTCACGAAGGCGTTCCTGGAGCCGCTGCTCCGGCTGTTCTCCGGCGGGGAGAACGCCGTGCCCCCGGGCACGATCCCGCTGACCGACGAGGTGCAGCTCGACTACGCGAGCTTCCTCAACGCCGTCATCACGTTCCTGATCACCGCCGCGGTCATCTACTTCCTGGTCGTCTTCCCGATGAAGTGGCTCCAGGAGCGCCGCAAGCGCGACGTCGAGGACCCGGCCCTGGAGACCGACCTCGACCTGCTGAAGGAGATCCGCGACCTGCTCCGCGACCAGGCCGAGCGGGACCGCGAGCGGGCCCTCGCCCCGGCGCCCCGCGCCGTCGGGCAGCCGCCGGCGCAGCCGATGCCGCCCGGCCCGCCGCAGGGCCGTCCGATGCCCCCGCCGCACGCGTCGCAGCCCGGCCCGGTCGACGACGGCTCCCCCGAGCCCTACCCGGACACCCCGCGTCGGCCCCGGCACCGCGGCTGAGCCTGCTCACTCCGGGTCGCTGCCCGACGGCCCGCCGACCCGGTACGGCGTGGTCACCCCCTCGTACATGAGGTGCGCCGTCAGGCCCTCCGACGGGTGCGTCAGGTTGTGGCAGTGGTCCATCCAGACCCCGGGGTTGTCGGCGACGAAGGCGATCTCGTAGCTGTCGCCGTCGGCGACGTCGAGCGAGTCGATCCACCAGGGGCTGCCCGTCGCGGGCACCCCGTTGCGGGACAGCACGACGGCGTGGTGCCCGTGCAGGTGCATGGGGTGCACCTCGCCGCTGCCGTTGGCGATCCGCATCCGCACCACGTCGCCGCGGGCGACCATGAACATCGGCACGTCCGGCCACATGTGGCCGTCGACCGTCCACCACAGACCGGGCACGCCGTCGACGAAGCCGGGGCGGCGGCCGATGTCGTAGTCGAAGCGGCGGTCCGCGGCGGCCGGGTCGAACCCGAGCGGCGCGGGCGTGCCGTAGCCCAGCGGGTCGAGCACGCGGTCCGGCCGTGGTGCCGCCGCCGGGCCGGGGCCGTCGCCGAGGACGACCGCGGCGTTGCCGCCGATCTCCACCCGGGCGCCGCCGGGTGGGACGGTCACCTCCAGGTCCAGCCGGCCGCCCGCGGTGAGCAGCACCGACTCCCCCGTCACCGGGGGCGGGTCGTGCACCTCGGTCCCGTCGATCGCGACGAGCCGGTACGGCGCCCCGGTCACCCACGCCGAGGTCGGGCCGTTGTCGGTGTTGACCATCCGGACCCGGATGCGGGTGCCGGGCGCGGCGGGGACGGGCAGCACCGCGCGGCGGCCGTCGAGCAGGCGTGCGCCCTCGTGGACGTGGGCGGCGGCGACCACGTCCGGCCCGGTGGGGCCGTCGCGCGGCTCGACGACCAGCACCCCGTACAGGCCGCGCTGCACCTGGGTGTTCGCGACCTGGTGCGAGTGGTACCAGTAGGTCCCCGCGTCGCGGGCGACGAAGCGGTAGACGAACTCCCCACCCGGTCCGACGGCGTCCTGGGTGACGCCGGCGGTGCCGTCGTCGCCGTTCGGGACGTCGACGCCGTGCCAGTGCAGCGTGATGCCGTCCGGCACGTCGGCGTTGACCAGCCGCACCTGCAGCACGTCGCCCTGCCGGATCCGGATCAGCGGGCCGGGCGACGTCCCGTTGAGGGTGTAGCCGTCGAGGGTGCGGCCCGAGGGCAGCGGGATCGCCTGCCTGCGGGCGGTGAGCGTCAGCGACACGGCGGGGGCGGCCGCCGAGGTCTCGCGCAGGGTGTCGACGCCCACCCCGTGGTGGTCGTGCGTCTCCGGGGCCGGGGCGCCGCCGGTGTCGACGTGGCCCATGTCGGTCACCGCGTACGGGGTCGGCAGCAGGCTCCCCCACCACAGCCATCCGACCGGAGCCAGTAGGGCGAACGTCGCCAGCACCGCCACGGCCACCCGGCGGCGCCCGGGCCGCGGCGCAGCGGGCGGACCGTCCGGCGGTTCCCCGGGGGGACCGGGCGGCTCGCCGGGCTCCGGCCGTGCCGTGGGGACGGGGTCGGCGGCGATGGCGGCGCTCCCGGGCTCAGGCGACCCGCTCGCCGGCCGTCGCGGCGGCACCGGACCGCGAGCCGGCCCGCTGCCCCGCGACCACGGCGCAGGCGAACAGCGCGAGCGCGCAGATCCCGTGCAGCGCCCCGAGCCCGGTCACCGAGTGCCCGAGGATGCCGAGCAGGACCTGCAGCGCGACCAGCACGACGACGATCCCCGCCCACCGCACCCCGCCCGGGACGCGGGCGAAGAACGCGACGACCAGCAGCGCCAGCGCCAGCACCGGGACGACGATCTGCCCGTTGATGCCGTGCAGCGCGAACCCGCCGACCCCGGTGAAGTCGGTCGTCTCGCTCTCCATCCCGGCCTTGTCGAGGACCCCGCCACCCTCGATCCAGGTGCCGAGACCGAACACGGCGTAGGCGATCGCGGCGGCCTGGATCAGGACCTCCAGCGCGACGAGATGGGCGATCACTCGGTAGGCGGTACGCACGGCGACCTCCGGCTCCTGCGACGAGCGGACGCCGGACAGTGAACGCCACGTGAGCGGGGTCACACATGCTCAATCCAGATGAAACACTCCACCCTTTCGACTCGACACGGCACGAACCCCCCACCAGGCTGAGCCGGTCGCGGGCGGCACGGGCCGTCGCGGAGGGGAGCGCACCACGATGGCGGACGCCACGACGCCGACGGCGGAGGACGGGCCGGCGCTGAAGCGGGTCATGGGGCCCAAGCTCCTGCTGCTGTTCATCATCGGCGACATCCTGGGCACGGGCATCTACGCCCTGGTCGGCCAGGTCGCCGAGGAGGTCGGCGGGGCGGCGTGGGTGCCGTTCCTGGTCGCCTTCGCCATCGCCATGATCACCGCGTTCTCCTACCTGGAGCTCGTCACCAAGTACCCGCAGGCGGCGGGCGCGGCGCTCTACACGCACAAGGCGTTCGGCATCCACTTCCTGACGTTCATGGTCACCTTCGTGGTGATGAGCTCGGGGATCACCTCGGCGTCGACGGCGTCGCGGGCGTTCGCGGCGAACCTGAACGAGGGCTTCGGGCTGGACCTGGGCAACGGCGGGATCGTCCTGATCGCGCTCGGCTTCATGCTGCTGGTCGCGCTGGTGAACTTCCGCGGCGTCGGCGAGAGCGTGAAGCTCAACGTGGTCCTCACCCTGGTCGAGCTGTCCGGGCTGCTGCTGGTGATCCTGATCGGGATCTACGCCATCGCCGGCGGCGACGCCGACTGGTCGCGCGTCGTCGCCTTCGACACCCCCGAGGACAAGGGGGTGTTCCTGGCGGTCACCTCGGCGACCTCGCTGGCGTTCTTCGCGATGGTCGGCTTCGAGGACTCGGTGAACATGGCCGAGGAGTGCCACGAGCCACGCCGGATCTTCCCCAAGATCATGATCACCGGGCTGACCATCACCGGCGTCATCTACGTGCTCGTCGCCATCTGCGCGGTGGCGCTGGTCCCGGTCGGCCCGCTGGCGGCGAGCGAGACCCCGCTGGTCGAGGTCGTCCGCGCCGGGGCGCCCGGCATCCCGGCCGACCTGGTCCTGCCGTTCATCTCGATGTTCGCCGTCGCCAACTCGGCGCTGATCAACATGTTGATGGCCTCGCGGCTGCTCTACGGGATGGCCAACCAGGCCGTGCTGCCCAAGCCGCTGGCCCGGGTGCACCCGTTCCGCCGCACGCCGTGGGTGTCGATCATCTTCACCACGCTGATCTCGTTCGCGCTGATCAGCTACGTGTCGCTGGACTCGGACTCCGACGTCGTCTCCGCGCTCGGCGGCACCACGTCGCTGCTGCTGCTCGCGGTCTTCACCGTCGTCAACATCGCGGTGCTGGTGCTGCGCCGCGACCGGATCGCCGAGGACCACTTCCGGGCCCCGCCCGGGCTGCCGGTCGTCGGCGCCGTCGCGAGCCTGTACCTGGTCCTGCCGTTCTCCGGGCGCGACACGATCCAGTACGAGCTGGCCGGGCTGCTGCTCCTGCTCGGCCTGGTGCTCTACGCGATCACCCTGCTGCTCAACCGCAGGCTCGGGGTGAAGAAGGCGGCCCTGGACCCGTCGAAGCTGGACGGCTGAGCCGCCCGGTCAGGGCCGCAGGACGATCTTCCCGACCTGGGCGTTGGACTCCAGGTGCTCGTGCGCGGCGACGACCTGGTCGAGCCCGTCGAACACCCGGTCCACCTGCGGGGTGAAGTCCCCACCGCGCATCCCCGCGGCGACGAACGCGGCCGCCCGGCGCAGGCGTTCGGCATCGCGGGTCATCGCGAACAGCGTGAACGAGCGGACGACGAGATCGGGCAGCGTCGCCGTCGGGAAGATCGTCGGTTCACCGGAGAGCCTGCCGTGGATGACGATCGTGCCGTCCGGGCGGACCGCGTCGGCCATCGTCTCGACGGCGGGTCCGGCGACGGCGTCGAACACGACGTCCAGGCCCCGCCCGCCGGTGATCTCCCGGCAGCGCGCGACCAGGTCCTCCTCCCCGGTGGCGACGACGTGTGCGGCCCCGGCGTCGAGCAGCGCCTGCGCCTTGGCGCGGCTGCGGCTGGTGGCGATCGGGACGGCGCCGATCCGGTTCGCGGTCGCGATCGCCGCCAGCCCCACGCTCGACGACGCCGCCGTGACCAGCACGTGGTCGCCCGGCTGCAGGACGCGCGGTTCGAGCAGCCCGGCGTAGGCGACGAGGAACGGCATCCAGGTCGCGGCCCCGGTCACCGCGTCCACCGGCCGCGGGACCAGGGCACGGGCCGGGACGAGGGCGTGGTCGCCGTAGACGGTGTGGTCGTTCATCGAGAACGCCGGGACGATGCTCACCGGGTCCCCCGCCGACCAGCGGTCCACGCCCGCACCGACGGCGGCGACGGTGCCCGCGGCCTCGTAACCCAGACCGGCCGGGAGCCGGGTCGGCTCGATGTACTCACCGCGCCGGAACATCGACTCGGCCCGGTTCAGCCCGATCGCCTCGACGGCGACGACGGCCTCCCCCGGCCCCGGCTGCGGCACGGGCTCCTCGACGACCGTGAGCACCTCGGGCCCGCCGAGCTCGGTGAAACGAACGACCCTGTTCATGCCCTCCACTCTGCCGGTCGGGCCGGTCCGCGCACCCCGTCCGACCGGCCGGGATCGCTCAGAGCGCGCGCAGCCGGCCCGCGAGCTCACCCTCGTAGAAGGCGAAGAACTCCTCGACGTCCGGTCCGGCGCTGATCAGCGCGAGCCGGTCGTAGCCCGCGTCGGCGAAGCCCTTCGCCGTCGCGACGTGGGTCTCGACGTCCGGGCCCGCCCCGAACGCGTCGGCCATGTCCTCCCTGCGGACGAAGGCCGTCGCAGCCTCGAAGTTGCGCACGTTCGGCAGCTCGGCCTGGATCTTCCAGCCGGTCGGGCCGAACCGGAACAGCCGGTGCGCGGACTCCAGCGCGGCGTCGACGGTGCCGGCGTAGGCCAGCGGGACCTCGGCCCAGCGGGAGCCGGTGCCGCCGGCCGCGGTGTAGGCGTCGATCAGGTCGGTGCGGGGCTCGGTGGCGAACAGACCGTCGCCCAGCTCACCGGCGATCCGGGCCGCCTTCGGCCCACCCGCGGCGACGACGATGTCCGGCAGCGTCTCCGGCAGGTCGAACACCCGCGCGTCCTCGACGGACAGGTGGGTGCCGCGGTAGGTGCGGTAGCCGCCGCTCCACAGCAGACGGATGATCTCGAGTGCCTCGCGGAGCATGGCGTGCCGCACCCCGACGACCGGCCACGGGTGCCCGGTGACGTGCTCGGACAGCTGCTCGCCGGAGCCGACGCCGAGGGTGAACCGGCCGTCGGACAGCAGTGCGGTCGTCGCCGCGGCCTGGGCGATGATCGCCGGGTGGTAGCGGATCGTCGGGCAGGTCACCCCGGTGGCCAGGCCGATCCGCTCGGTCCGCATCGCGATCGCGGCGAGGATCGACCAGGCGAACCCGGAGTGCCCGTGGCTCTCCAGCCACGGGTGGTAGTGGTCGGAGATCTCGACGAAGTCGAAACCGGCCTCCTCCGCCCGGACGGCCTGGCGGACCATCTCCTGCGGCGTGTGGGCCTCGGCGAAGAGCTTGAAGCCGATCTGCACGACGGGTGTCCTCTCCTCGGGGGTGCCCCGGCGGGGTTCCCGGCAGGCGTCGGATCACTCCTGCGGCAGCAGGACGATCTTCCCCGCGGTGTGCCGCTTCTCCAGCTCGGTGTAGGCCTCGCGGACCCCGTCGAGGGGGTACCCGGCCGCGATCGGGACCTGCAGGGCCCCGTCGGCGACGAGCGCGCCGAGCGCGGCGAGGTCGTCGCGGCCCGCGGAGTCGGCGGTGCCCCGGGTGGCGGCGCCGTGGGCCTGCGCGCCTTCGAAGTCGATGATCGTGTTGATCCGCTCCGCGGGGACACCGAGCTCGCGGGCGAGCGCCACGTAGCCGCCGCCGACGAGGTCGACGACGGCGTGCACCCGGTCCGGCGTCGCGGCGCGCAGGTTCGCCAGCGTCTCCTCGGGCGAGGACCCGTAGGCGACCGGGGTCACGGCCAGCTCGCGGAGCCGGTCGTGGTTGCGCTCGGAGGCGATCCCGACGACCTCCACGTCGCGCAGCGTCAGCAGCTGCACCGCGATCTGCCCCACCCCGCCCGCGGCACCGGCGACGACGACCGTCTCCCCCGGCTGCGGATCCACCGACGCGACCGACGCGGCCGCGGCCGTCCCGGCGATGTAGAGCACCCCGGCCGTCGCGACGTCGAGACCGGCCGGGCGGCGCAGGACCTGCTCGGCGGGCACGTCGACGTGGGTGGCCTGGGAGGCGCGGTCGTCGGTCCAGCCGAAGACGTCGTCGCCGGGCTCGACGTCGGTGACGCCCTCCCCGACCGCCGCGACGACCCCGGCCCAGTCGCTGCCCTGCCCGCTGGGGAACGTGCTGGGCCAGGACTCGGCGAACACGCCTTCGCGCAGCGCGGTCTCGCCCGGGTTGATCCCGGCCGCGTGCACCTCGACCAGAACGCGGCCCGGACCGGGGTCGTCGAACCCGACGCCGGCCACGTACAGCTCGTCGACGCCGCCGTAGCGGTCGTACCGCACGGCCCTGCCCTCACGTGTGCTCATGTCGGGCAGCGTTCCCGCTGCGCGACGGCCTGCACCGATGAGCCGGGTCACACCGGTGGGTGCAGCTCCACGGCCGCGCCGGTGACGGTCCGGCGACCGCCCTTCAGCACCCAGCGGACCGGTGCGACGGCGGCGACCGCCGTGCCCGGGTCGGGCGCGTCGAGGCAGACCAGGTCGGCCGGGGCCCCCGCGACGACCCCGGTGGCGGCGGCCGGGGTGCCGAGCACCCGGGCGGCGCGCGGGCCGACCAGGTCCAGGCAGGCCGCCAGCTGCTCCGGCGACGCCTGGTGGGTCAGGTTGGCGTAGAGGTTCGCCATCCGGACCAGGGAGCCGTCGCCGTAGGGGGTGAAGGCGTTGCGGACGTTGTTCGTGGCCACCGCCGCCGCGGCGTCGCGCTCGACGAGCCGGTCCAGCACGACGACCCCGCGCGGCGCCCCGGCGCCGGTCT
Source organism: Pseudonocardia sp. 2-7 (assembly GCF_056341085.1). Lineage (NCBI taxonomy): Bacteria > Bacillati > Actinomycetota > Actinomycetes > Pseudonocardiales > Pseudonocardiaceae > Pseudonocardia > Pseudonocardia sp. 2-7. The sequence continues at coordinate 229,675 of NZ_CP094507.1, read as the reverse complement.
CCCGGCCGGTGAGGAACAGGTCCGTCGACGGCAGGGAGACCACGCCGACCCCCGTCCCGGCGCACCGGTCCAGCACCGCGGCGCGCCGCTCTGGCTCCAGGAACGACCACGCCGTGCCGTGGCCCGCGGTGACCCGGCCGCCGAGGCCCGCCCGTTCGGTCAGGTTGCACAGCGTGCCGATCAGCACGCCCTCGGCGGTGCCGTCGAACAGGTCCAGGTGCAGGTCGACGTCGGCGTCGTGGTCCGCCGCCAGCCCGAACACGCGGTCCAGCTGGCCCGCGGGGTCGTCGTCGGCGTGGGGGGCGCCGCCCACGACCGCGCGCCGGCCCGCCGCCCGGGCCCCGCCGAGCGCCTCGTCGAGCAGACGGGCCGTCTCCGGCGAGCCGGTCAGGCCGTCCTGGGCGAAGACGCAGACCTCGACGTCGACGGCCCAGGCCCAGTCCGCCGCGGCCGCCAGCACACCCTCCAGCCCGCGGCGCCCGACGGTCGGGTCGAGCTCGACGTGGGTCCGCACCCGGGTGGTGCCGTGCGCGACGCAGGACGCCAGGACGGCCCCGGCGCGGGCGGCGACGTCGTCGACGGTGAAGTCCGCCTTCATCGCCGCGGTCTCGGCCATCGCGTCGTCGACGGTGCCGCCGGACCACGAGCAGCGGTCCGCGGTGAGCGCCTTGTCCAGGTGCAGGTGCGCGTCGACGAGGCCGCCGACGACGAGCCGGTCCCCCGCATCGGTACCGGGTGTCCCGGCGGGCGCCGGGGCACCCACCGACCGGATCCTGCCACCGGACATCACGATGTCGACGGCGCCGTCGTGGCCGGGGACGCGGGCGCGCCGCACGACGGTCACGGCTCCGTCGTCGGCCGGGTCCGGGGGTCGCGGTGATGTGGAGGTGGTCACCCGGTGAAGACTCTCTCCCCGGACAGGATCCCGCAGGTCGACCGGTGGACAACGGCCCGGGGCCCGGTACGGTGAACCCATCGGAAACTCGGCCGTACGTCCCCGGACATCCGGCCCCGCACCATCCGGCGGGCGGGGTCGCGGGCGAGGCGTGCCCGAAGCCGGGTGGCCGTCGTGACGTCGGCCGAGCCCGGTCGCCGGCGGCTCGGCCACACGGGCAGCTGGCCGGAGCCGCACTCCCGGGTGAGCCTGCGCGAGCACACCCCGGCACCCGGTGTGACCGTCCTCGAGGTGATCGGTGACGTCGACCTCGCCGAGGCCGAGGCGATCCGGGCCCGGATGTCGGAGATGCTCCACCAGACGCGACCGGCGCGGGCCCTGCTGGACCTGTCCGGCGTCGGGTTCCTCGGGTCGCACGGCCTGACCGCGGTGGTCCGGTCCTCCCGGGCGGCCGGTGAGGCCGGGGTCCGTCTCGACGGGGTCACCGGCCCGGGCAACCGTGCGGTGATCCGGCCGGTGCGGATGACCGGGCTGGACCAGGTCATCACCTGGTACCCGGATCTCGACACGGCCCTGGGGGCCTGAGCCTGCACCCCGACGATCTCGTCCGGCGCGCGCCGCGCCTGTTCCACACCACGCCCGCCGCGTCGTGGCAGGGGATCGCCACGCACGGGCTGCTGCCGGTCGCGGGGCTGCTCGACCTGTTCGGGGTGACCGGCGACGAGCGGGAACGGCTGCTGACCACCCGTCGCCCGCGGGCGGTGCGGCTGCACCACCCCGAGCACGGCACCGCCTGGCTGCGTGACCAGCGTCCGCTCAACCCGGCAGCCCTGGGACGGATGCTCGACCCGGCGTCCGGGTTCGGTGTGGCCGACTACCTGCGCCGGATCAACGGCTGCGCGTTCCTGTGGGCGGACCCCGCCCGCCTGCGCCGGCTGCACGCGCTGCCCCGCTACGCCGACACCGAGCACGTCGTCCTCACCGTCGACACCGCGTCCCTGCTGGCCGCGCACGGCGACCGGGTGCTCGTGACCCGGATCAACTCCGGAGCCGCGCTGTTCGCGCAGGGGCGGCGCGGGCCGGACACCTTCCTGCCGGTGGGGCGGGTGCCGTCGTCGTGGCGGCCGGTGGAGGTGGCCGTGCCCGGCGGCGTCCGGGACCTGCTCGCGCACCTGGTGGACGCCCCGGCCGTACCGGAGCGCTCCGCATGAGCCGGCCGGTCGCCGTCGTGCTCGCCGACGCCTGGACCCGGCCGTCGGCCGGCGACCACACCGACGACACCGAGGCCGTCGCCGACCTGCTGCGCCGCAGTGGGCACGGGTTCGACGTCCGGACCGCAGGCCCGGCGGGCGACCGTCCGCTGCGGGAGGCACTGTCCGACCCGGACACGGTGCTGTTCGCCCACCCCGGTGCCTCCGGCGACGACGAGGCCGCGTTCCGGCGGCTGCGCGCGGACAAGGGCGCGATCCGCCGGTTCGTCCACGGGGGCGGGTGCTACCTGGGCGTCTGCATGGGCGCGTTCCTGGTGGAGCGCGGCTTCCTCAACCTCGTCGGCCTCGCCGTCGACGAGTACTGGTCTCGTCCGGGGGCCGATCCGTCCACCCCGGCCCCGGCCCTGGTCACGGTCCGGTGGCGCGGAACCGAACGGCGGATGTTCTTCCAGGACGGGGGCGTGATCCGGCCGACACGCAGGACGCTCGCGGAGACCGAGATCCTGGCCACATACGCCGACGGCACGGTGGCCGCCTGCGTCACCCGGTGCGGTGACGGGGCGGTCGGTGTCGTCGGCCCGCACCCGGAGGCCCCGCCCTCGTGGTTCCACGACCACGGCGTCGACCTCCCGGCCGACCATGATCATGACCTGGGGATCGATCTCGTCGACACGCTGTTCAGGACGGTCCACGGGCCGTTGTCGCCCCCCTGACGACGGCGGACCCCTCGTCTGGCTACGCACTCCACCCGACCGGGGTTCACCGGTTTGCGAGTGACGATCGCCACGCCCGACCTGCACTTTTCGTCCCCTCGGGATGGGGTAGTCCGGAGTCATGTCCGACGTGTCCAACCGGTCGGCCCTCACCGGTGGGGTCGACGGCGGCGACAGCCGCAACACACAGCCGGGACAGCCCCAGGTGATCCGCCGGGACCTCCCCTACCGCCCGTCGCCGACCAAGCGACCTGTACCGACCCCGCGTCCCCGGACGCTCGACGACCGTGTACTAGTCCCCGGACCGACCCTGGAGGCCTCGCGGGCCCGGCCCGGCGAGCAGCTCGCCGAGGTGTTCGAGGAGGCCGTCGACCGCCATCCGGGCGCCGTCGCCGTCGACACCGGCGACGCCACGCTGACCTACCGCGAGCTCGACGGCCGCACCAACCGTCTCGCCCGGCACCTGCGCGGGCGCGGCACCGGGCCCGGCGACGTCGTCGGGCTGCTGCTCGACGACCCGGTGGAGAGCTACACCGCCATGCTCGCGGTGCTCAAGACCGGGGCCACCTTCGTCCCGATGGACGCGGGCTTCCCCGCGGACCGCGTGGCGTTCATCCTCTCCGACTCCGCGGCCGGTCTGCTGCTGGTCACCGACAGCGCGCTGGCGAAGGTCGGCGACCCCGTGCGGGGCGACGTCGAGATCCTCTCGGTCACCGGTGCGGCGGCCGCCGACATCGCCGCCTGTTCCGACGAGCGGCTCGGACCGGACAGCCGTCGCACACCAGGCCGCGAGCACCCCGCCTACCTGATCTACACCTCCGGCTCCACCGGCCGGCCCAAGGGCGTCGTGATCGGGCACCCGGCGATCTGCAACTTCGTGCGGGTCGCCGCCGACGAGTACGGCGTCCGCGCCGACGACCGCATGTACCAGGGCCTGACCCTGGCCTTCGACTTCTCCGTCGAGGAGATCTGGACCTCGTTCCTGACCGGCGCCACCCTCGTCCCCAAGCCGGCCGGGGTGTCGCTGGTCGGCGAGGACCTGCACGACTTCCTGGTCGAGCGCCGCGTCACCGCGATGTGCGTGGTGCCGACGCTGCTCGCCACCGTCGAGGCGGACCTCGACGACCTCCGCTTCCTGCTCGTGTCCGGGGAGGCCTGCCCGCAGGACCTCATCCGTCGCTGGTGGACCCCGCAGCGCCGCTTCCTCAACGTCTACGGCCCCACCGAGGCCACCGTCACCGCGACGATGGCGCAGGTCCACCCGGACCGCCCGGTGACGATCGGGCGGCCGCTGCCGACCTACGCCGCCCTCGTCCTGGACACCACCGACCCGACCCGGGTGCTGCCGTTCGGCGAGACCGGGGAGCTGGCCGTCGCCGGGGTGGGGCTGGCCGACGGCTACCTCAACCGCGACGAGAAGACCGCCGAGGTGTTCGTCCCGGCCCCGATCGACCTGCCGAACAACCCGTCCGGGCTCATCTACCGCACCGGTGACCTCACGCGGATCAACGCCGACGGCGAGATCGAGTACCGGGGCCGCATCGACCTGCAGGTCAAGATCCGCGGCTACCGCATCGAGCTGTCCGAGATCGAGGCCGTGCTGCAGGACCACCCGGCGGTCGCGATGGCGGTGGTGGACACCTTCGAGCCGACGCCCGGCACGAAGGAGCTCGTCGGCTACTACAGCCTGGTCCGCGGCGCGGAGCCGCCGACCGACCTGCGGGCCCGCCTGCAGGACCGGCTGCCGTCCTACATGGTGCCCGCCTACCTCGAGCACCTCGAGCTCATCCCGATGACCACCAGCGACAAGGCGGACCGCAAGAACCTGCCCGCGCCGACCGGCAGCCGTGTGGCCGCGACCGGCCCGGTCGTGGGCCCGGCGACCGACGTCGAGCGCGGCCTGGTCGCCGAGCTCGCCACCGCGCTGCGGGTCCAGCCCGCCGAGATCTCGGTCGAGGCCGACTTCTTCGACGAGCTCGGCGCCACCTCGCTGCTGCTGGCCGGGTTCGCGGCCGCCGTGCGCCGTCGTGACGACCTGCCGTCGGTGTCCGCACGCGACGTCTACCGCCACCCCACCGTGCGCCGGCTCGCCGCCGCGCTCGGCGACGTCGTGCCGACCGTGGCCGCCGAACCGGTCGAGCCGGTGCGCGCCCGCCCGGTGGCGCACGCGCTGACCGGCATCGCGCAGCTGCTGTTCCTGCTCGCGTCCGGCTTCGCCGCTGCCGCGGTGCTGGTCCTCGGCTACCGCTGGGTCTCCGCCGCCCCCGAGGCGGTGTCGCTGACCGGCCGGGCCGCGCTGTGGACCGCGGGGGTGCTCGTCGCCGTCGTGCTGCTGCCGGTGCTCGCGAAGTGGACGCTCGTCGGCCGCTTCCGCGAACGGACCGTGCCCTTGTGGGGCGCCGCCCACCTGCGGTTCTGGGTCGTCTCGACGCTGATCCGGACCAACCCGATGGCGCTGGCCGTCGGCACTCCGCTGTACACCGCGTGGCTGCGGCTGCTCGGCGCGCGGATCGGGCGCGGCAGCGCCCTGTTCGGGGCCGTCCCGGTCGCCACCGACCTCGTCCGGGTCGGCGCCCGCACGATCGTGCACCCGGAGGCGTCGCTGCAGGGCTACCGGGCCGTGCCCGGTGCGCTGGAGTTCGGCCCGGTCGGCGTCGGCGACGACTGTGTGGTCGGCGAGGCCGCTGTGCTCGACATCCGGACCTGGATGCAGGACGGGTCGCAGCTGGGCCACGCCTCGGCGCTGCGCCCCGGTGTCACCGTCCCGTCCGGCCAGGTCTGGCACGGCTCGCCCGCCGGTCCGTCCGACTCGGACTACCGCGGGCCCGACGCCGTCGGCGCGGGGCGGCTGCGCCGGGTCGTCTACTCGACGGTGTTCGCCGGGCTGTCCTGGGCCGTCGCGACGGCGGTGTTCGCCCTCGTCGTGGCCGCGTTCGCCCGCTTCGCCCCGCAGGTGGCCGGTCTGATCGGGCTGACCGGTGCCGACATGGGCGCGCACTGGTGGTTCTTCCTGGTCGGCGCGATCGCGGTCATGGCACTGGTCGTGGCGGCCCTGCTGGTGGGCGTGCTCGCCGTGCTGACGCTGCCGCGGTTGGCCGCGCTGTTCGTGCCGGTCGACCGCACCTTCCCGCTCTACGGCGTGCGCCACGTCGCGCAGCAGATCGTGACCGGCGTGTCGAACGCGCGGTTCCTGGTGCTGCTGCTCGGCGACAGCTCGTTCATCACCGGCTACCTGAAGGGCCTCGGCTACGACCTCGACGACCTGCGGCAGACGGGGTCGAACTTCGGCACCCAGCTCCGCCAGGAGTCGCCGCGGCACGCCCGCGTCGGCACCGGGACGATGGTGTCCGACGGACTGCGGATGATGAACACCGAGCTGTCGCACGACTCGTTCCGGATCCGCCCGGTGCGGCTGGGCCGGGACAACTTCGTCGGCAACGACGTGCACCTGCCGCCGGACGCCCGGATCGGCGACGACGTGCTGCTCGCGACCAAGGTCATGGTCCCGGTGGACGGGCCGGTGCGGACCGGGGTGGGCCTGCTCGGCTCGCCGCCGATGGAGATCCCGCGCACCGGCGCGGGGCCGCACCCGAACCACCCGGCCACCGACGAGGAGCTGGCCCGCCGGCTGCGCTCCAAGAACCGCTACAACGCCTCCACCCTCGTCGTCACGGTGCTGCTGCGGGCCCTCGGTGTCGCGGTCGCGCTGGTCCCGCTCGGGATCTCGGTGGCGCTCTGGCCGGCGTGGGGCCTGTGGGCCCTCGGCCCGGCCGTGTTCCTCGGCCCGCTGCTGCTCATGGTGTGGTCGGCGCTGCTGGAGCGCGCGACGCTCGGCTTCCGCGGCCTGCAGCCGCGCACCGCGTCCATCTACGACCGCTACTTCTGGTTCCACGAACGGCTCTGGAAGCTCTACGTCCGGCCGGTGCTGGCCGGGACCCCGCTGCTCGTGTGGCGCAACCGCCTGGCCGGTCTGCGCGCCGGGAGGCGCGTCTTCGACGACGGCGCCGCCCTGCCGGAGAAGAGCCTGGTCTCCCTCGGCGACGACGTCGTGCTCAACTCCGGGTCGGTCCTGCAGTGCCACTCGCTGGAGGACGGCCGCTTCGAGTCCGGCCGGATCCGGGTCGGCGACGGCGTGGCCGTCGGCGTGCGGGCGTTCGTGCACTACTCCACCGACATCGGCGACGGCGCGACGCTGGCCGCCGACTCGTTCCTGATGAAGGGCGAGCAGGTGGCCCCAGGTGAGCGCTGGGGCGGGAACCCGGCCGAGCCGGAGGCGGACGACGCGCCGGTGCCCGACCACCGCGCGCCTGCGGAGCCCGCGGTCCCGGTGTCGGTCGTGCCCGTGCTGCCCCAGCCGTTCACCGAGGAGGTGTTCCTGTCGCGGGTGCAGCAGTACCTGGAGCTGCACGACGTCGCCTGGGCCACCAACGCCTCGGTCGCGGTGCTCGACACCCTGGCCCGCAGCCTGGGCGCGGACGCCCGTGACGACCTGGCCCGGCACCTGCCGTCCGGGCTGCGGGTCCAGGTCCCGTCGCTGACCGGCTACGGCCCGGGACACGGGCAGCACGCGGTCGACGACTGACCGCACGGCCGGGAACCGGTTGTGCACTATTGACGACACCCGCACCGCACGGGATTGTGATCGGGTCCCGACAACGGAGTGGGAGCGTCGTCATGCCCGAACAGCAGTCCCTGTACGACCGCCTCGGCGGCATCTACGCGATCGCCGGGGCGGTCGACATCCTCGTCGACCGGCTCTTCGCGAACGCCTCGGTCAACGCGAACGAGGGGGTGCACGCCCACCACGGCGACCCGGCCAACGCCCCCGGCTACAAGTTCCTGGTCACGGCGTGGTCGGTGCAGGCCGCGGGCGGTCCGCAGTGCTACCCGGGCATGGACATGGTCACCGCGCACGAGACGCTGAAGATCACCGACGAGCAGTTCGACGCGGTCGCGCTGGAGATCTCCTCGACGCTGAACTTCTGCGGGGTGCCCACGCCGGAGCACACCGAGTTCATGGAGATCATCGAGAGCTACCGGTCCGAGGTCGTGGAGCAGCGACCGAAGGTCGCCTGACGCGCCCGTCCCGCCGGCGCCGACGGGCGCCGGCGGGATCCGCTCACCGCCGGGTGGACAGGTCCGGGTGCCAGTCCGCGGCCATCTCGAGCTCGTGGTGCAGGTGCGCGGCGACGTCGGCGCGACGACGACGCTCCTCCGGCAGGGCCGCCCACGCGGCGTACCCGCCGGCGAGGTCGCGGACGTCGGTGAACCCGGTGCGACGCAGCAGCGAGGCCGCCACCCCCGAGCGGTAGCCGCCCGCGCAGTGCACCACGACCGTCCGGTCCCGGGCGACCTCGTCGAGCCGGCGGGGCAGCTCCGCGAGCGGGATCCGGCGCGCCCCCGGCACCGCCCCCGCCGCGAGCTCACCGCGGTTGCGCACGTCGAGCATCTCCGGTCGGTCGGGTCCCGCGAGCATCTCCGCCAGCGCGGCCGCGTCGAGCCGCTCCGAGCGCTGCGTACGCCCCGGCTCCGCGAGCACGGCGTCCGGGTCGCGCAGATAGCCGAGGACCCGGTCGGCGCCGATCCGGGCCAGCCGGGTCACCACCTCCTCCTCGCGGTCCTGCGGGGCGACCACCACGATGTCGCGGTCCGGGTCGACCACGGTGCCCGCGGTCTCGGCGAAACGGCCGTCGAGCGGCACCGACAGGGAGCCCGGGAGGTGCCCGGCGGCGAAGGCGTCCGCGTCGCGGGCGTCGAGCAGGACCGCGCCCCGGCCGGCCAGGTCGTCGACCTCGGCGACGGCGAGCGGGCGCGCGGGCCGCGCCGGGTCGAACAGCCTGTGCCCGCGACGGTTGGCGATCGCGTCGTGGACGAAGTAGCCGGGCGCGGCCGGCTGACCGGCGGTGACCATCGCGAGGAAGTCCTCGACGTCGGTCGGCCGGCAGGCGGGGTTGTCGCGCCGCTGGTCGCCGATGGTCGACGCACGCTCGGTGGACAGGTTCTTCCCGCAGGCCGACCCCGCGCCGTGGCCGGGCAGCACCCGCACCGCGTCGGGCAGCTCCATGAGGCGGGCCACCGAGGCGTGCAGCCGCCGGCCGAGCTCGTCGGCGGTCACGCCGATCAAGGCCAGCAGGTCCGGCCGGCCGACGTCGCCGACGAACAGGGTGTCTCCGGTGAGGACGGAGTGGGGGACCGCGTCCCCGGCGTGCTCCCACACCAGGACGCTGATCGACTCGGGTGTGTGGCCCGGTGTCGCCAGCACCTCGAGCACGACGTCGCCGAGCTCGATCCGCTCGCCGTCGGCGAGGAGGCGGGCGGGGAACTCCGGGCGTGCCTCGTCGCCGAACCCGATCCACGCCCCGGTCCGCTCGGCGAGCTCCAGGTGGCCCGCCAGGAAGTCGGCGTGGAAGTGGGTGTCGATCACCCCGACGATCGTCAGGCCGTGCGCGGCGGCGTCGGCGAGGTACTCCCCGACGTCGCGGCGGGGGTCCACGACGACGGCACGTCCGGTCGTCTCGTCGCCGACGAGGTAGGAGGCCTGGGACAGGCATTCCAGGTAGTACTGCGTGAGGATCATGGCGCGTCTCCGATCGTGGTCCGGATGCTCCATGGATACCCCCAGGGGTATCTGCCGCCCAGGGCCGGAGGTCCCGCTCAGGACCGGCCGAACAACCTCGCGAGCAGGCCGCCGCCGGAGCGCTCGGCCGGCGTGCAGCGGCAGCACTCGGCCGGCCGCACACCGGCCATGACCTGGTCCACGTGCTGCCCACAGCCCTGCCAGGTGACCTTGCCGCAGTTGCGGCAGGTGGCGCGTCGGCACATCGCGATCGTCTCCTCGCATCGGTCCCGATCGGCTGGATACCCCTGGGGGTATTCCTGAGCATACGTCGTCGCGCATGTCCGGGGTCAGCGTCGTGACGCGATCCGCACCAGCACCAGCGCCGGGCCCGACGGTGCCCGGCCACGGCGCCAGGCCGCCCGCAGCCATCGCTGCAGGTCCGCCCCGCGCACCGGCACCGTCCGCAGCGTCCCCGCCGCGACCTCGGCCGCGACGGCGAGGCCGCTGATCACCGCGGGACCCGCCCCGCCGGCGACGGCGTTCTTGATCGCCGTCGTCGATCCCAGCTCCAGCACCGGCGGGGCCAGGGCACCTAGCGCGCGCTCCAGGAAGTCGCGGGTGCCCGACCCCGGTTCCCGGGCCACCAGCGGGGTCGACGCCAGCCGGGACCCGTCCACCGCCCGGCGGCCCGCCCACGGGTGGTCCGGGGCGACGACGAGCACCAGCCGGTCCCGCGCGACGACCTGGCCGTCGAGGTCGGGGGGCAGCTCGGGCCCCTCGACGAAGCCGAGGTCGGCGTCCCCGGAGCGGACGTCGTCGACCACCTCGGACGTGTTGTGCGAGGTCAGGGTGACGGCGGTACCGGGCAGCTCCGCCCGCAGCGCGACCAGCCAGCGCGGCAGGAGGTACTCGGCGACCGTGACGCTGGCCGCCACCCGCAGCCGGGCCGCGCGGTCCGTCCGCAGGGCGGCGACCCCCTCGTCGAGGGCGTGCGCGGCGTCGAGCGCGGCCCGGGCCCGCTCCACCACCAGCGCGCCGTCCGGGGTGAGCCGGGTGCCCCGCGGGGAGCGCTCCAGCAGGGTCAGACCGAGCGCGCACTCCAGGCTTCTGATCCGGGCGCTGACCGCGGCCTGGGAGACGCCGTGCGCCACGGCGGCCCTACCCATGCTCCCCAGGGTCGCGACGGAGACCAGCAGGTCGTAGGGCACGAGGTCGGCCACACGCGGAGTCAGAGCCACAACCACAGCTTATGACTCCGCAACCAGGCGACGGGTACCCTCCGGCGCCTGCCGCGCGCACCGTGGAGACCATGACGACCCACCTGGACCGCCCCGCAGCCGAGGTCGGGGACCTGCCCCGGCTGCCGCACGCGCTCGCCCGGATCGGGCTGCTGCGCGACCTCGACCGCCCCGGCGACGCCGTCTCGTCGCTGGGGCCCAACTGGTTCGCATCGGTGATGGGCACCGGGATCGTCGGCGGCGCGGTCGCCACGCTGCCGCTGCGCTCGCCGGTCCTGACCGCCTGGGGCACCGCGGTGTGGGGACTGGCCTCGGTCCTGCTCGTCGTGCTGGTCGTGGCGACCGCGGCGCACCGCCTGCGCTTCCCCCGCCGGGCCCGCGGGCACGCGGCCGATCCGGTCGCCGTGCAGTTCTACGGCGCCGTCGCGATGGCCCTGATGACCGTCGGTGCCGGTGCCGTCCAGTTCGGGATCCCGGTCCTCGGTGCCACGGCCGCACTCACCACGAGCTGGACGCTGTGGCTGGCCGGCACCGCGTTCGGCCTGCTCACCGCCGTCGGCGTGCCCTACCTGATGATCACCCGCCACGAGATCGGCCCGGACGCCGCGTTCGGCGGCTGGCTGATGCCGGTCGTGCCGCCGATGGTGTCGGCGGCCGACGGCGCCCTGCTCGTCGCCCACCTCGCCCCGGGGCCGGGCCGGACGACGCTGCTGCTCGCCTGCTACGCGCTGTTCGGGATGAGCCTGTTCGCGACGCTCGCGCTGCTCCCGCAGATCTGGAACCGGCTGGTCGTGCACGGGACCGGCCCGGCCGCGACCGTCCCCACCCTGTGGATCGTCCTCGGCCCGCTCGGTCAGTCGGTCACCGCGGCGGGCCTGCTGGCGAATGTCGCGCCGGGCACGCTGCCGGAGCCGTTCGCGAGCGGCACCGCCGTGTTCGCCGTGCTCTACGGCGTCCCGGCCTGGGGGTTCGCCATGCTGTGGATGGCGCTGGCGGCCGCGGTGACCGTCCGGACGGCCCGCCGCGGGTTGCCGTTCGCGCTGACCTGGTGGAGCTTCACCTTCCCGCTCGGCACCTGCGTGACCGGGACGAACCTGCTCGCGGCCCGCCTCGGGACCCCGGCCCTGGTTGTCGTGGCGGTGGCGCTCTACGGGCTGCTCGTCATGGCGTGGGCGGTCGTCGCGGCCCGGACGGCGCACGGCGCACTGGTCCGCGGGAACCTGCTCGCTCCCGCACCCTGACCACCGCCTCCCTCCCGCCGCCCGCCCCGGCTGCTCCCAGGGGAACCTTCGGGGCTTCTATGGCAACGAGGGTTCCCCTGGGAGCACCCGGAGGGGCGGTCAGAGGGCGAGCAGGCTCTGCACCCCGACGAAAAGCCCGACGGCGCCGAGCAGCCCGGCGAACGCCCGGTTCAGCGCCGCACCGGACATCCGGTCGGCGACGAGCTTGCCGCCGAGTGCGCCGAGCACCGCGACCGCGGCGAACGGCCCGATGACCGCCCAGTCCAGGTCGAGGTGCCCGATCCGGGAGCCCATCGAGCTGATCGAGTTGAAGGTCAGCACCAGCAGCGAGGTGCCGATCGCCGCGGGCATCGGCAGGCCCATGAGCATGGTCAGGGCCGGGACGACGAGGAACCCGCCGCCGACCCCGAGGAACCCGGTCAGGAACCCGACGACCGAGCCGGCCCCGGCGATCTTCGCGACCCGGCGGACGGTCGCCCGGCGCCGGGTGGGGGCCTCGAGGACGGCGGTCGCGCCGGACGCCCCCCCGCCGGCCGCGGGAACCCCGGACCCGCCGTCGGGGCTCCCCGGCGAGGTGTCGGCGTCGTCGGTCCGCCGGGCCGACGACGACCCCCTGACCAGCATCAGCACGGCGATCAGGAGCGTGAGTGCGGCGAAGGACAGCAGCAGCACCGGCTGCGGCACGGCGCGGTTGACCAGCGACCCGGCCCAGGCCGTGGGCACGCCGACGACCCCGAACCCGACACCGGTCCGCCAGTCGATGGTACGACCGCGCAGCCGGACCAGGACGCCGGCGGCGGAGATGATGCCGACGATGACGATGCTGCCGGTCGTGGCCGTGCGGGCGTCCTGACCGAGCGCGTAGACCAGCGCGGGCACGGAGAGCACGCCACCGCCCCCACCGAGGGTCCCGATGACGAGTCCGACCACCAGACCCAGCGCTCCGGCCAGGACGCCGGTCATGTGACGGTCCCGGGTCCGCCGTCGTCGTCGACGAACGGGAGGCCGGCCTCGGACCAGGCCTTCATGCCACCGGCCATGTTCCGGACGTCGATCCCGGCGTCGGCCAGCGCCGCCGCGGCCCGGCCGGACCGGTTCCCGGAACGGCAGACGGCCACGACCATCCGGTCCTGGTCGAACGTCATCGGGTCCAGCTCCCCGAGCGGGGTGTGCACCGCGCCCTCGATGTGCCCGGCGCTCCACTCGGCGGGCTCGCGGACGTCGAGCAGCAGGGCCCCGCCGGCGGCGAGCTCCCGGGCGTCCACCGGGTCGGTCTGCGGGATCTGGTCGGGAGTGGTCATCGCCGTGGGTCCTTCCGGTCGGGGGAGCCGAGCAGGTCGAGCTGGTAGCCGTCCTTGGCGGAGAAGTCCGCGCGCAGGACGAAGCGGTCGCCGCGGACGAGGGTCTGGCGCCACTCCACCGGGCGTCCCTTGGCGCAGCCGAGGCGCCGGATCGAGAACGCGGCGGTGGACGGGCTCCCGCCCAGCAGCCGGCGCTCGGCAGGGGTGGGCAGAATGGGTTGGATGGTCTCCTCGCCGCCGGTGAGGACGACCCCGCAGAGCTCGGCGTAGCGCTCGTAGAGCGCGCCGGTGGTGAAGTCGGCCTTCAGCAGCGGGGCGGCGAGATCGAGCGGGAGCCACACCCGGTCCAGTGCGAGCGGGTCGCCACCGGCGAACCGCAGGCGTTCCAGGTGGACCAGCGGTGTGGACTCCTCCAGCCCGAGCCGGGCCGCGACGACGCCGTCGGCGCGGGTGTCCAGCGCCCGCACCACGCTCTGCTGTTCCAGGCCCATCGCGCGCACCGACGCGTTGAGGCTGTAGAGCGCACCGAGCCGCTGGGCGATCTCGACCGGCTCGGCCTGGCGCGACGGGCGTCCGCGCGTCCCGACGACACGGCCCTCGTCGCGCAGTACCTTGACCGCCTGCCGGACGGTGTGCCGGCTGACGCCGTACTCCTCCACCAGCGCCAGCTCGCCGGGGAACCCGTCGGTGAACGCGTCGAGGTCGAGGCGGCGCCGCAGGTCGTCGAGCAGCTGTTCCCAGAGCAGACGGCCGGGCTCGCGCCGGATCACGGCGGGGCCGGGGGCATCGGTCTCGGTGTCGGACACCCTTTGAATGTACGGTCATTTAGCGTCGGGAGGCAAGCCCCTCGGAGTGCCACGGACCACGCCGGAGCCATGGTCCGACCCACCGGCGGGCGCCGAGCGGTCACCGGCCCGGACGAGAGACGGGCACGGACGGGTCGCCGCCGGGGCGGGTCCGCATCCGAACCGGAGCACCGACCCGGAGGAACGTCAGAACGGCACGCCGGACCGGTGCGCGGCCCGCACGGCCACGGCCACCCGGCCGAGCAGGCCGGATCGGGCACCACCGCCCGGACGGCCGCCGGTGCCGCCGTCGCCCGGGATGTCCGCGGGCGGGGGCGCGTCCGCCGCGGACGGGCGGGCGACAGCCTGCTCCGCGGCGGGGGCGGCGGCCGGGGAGTCGGACAGGTGGGGACGGTCGGACGTGCGCACGGTCGCTCCGGGGATCCGGTGGGTCGGGACGGACGGGAAGCGACTCCGGTACTACCGGGCCGCTCGGACTCCCGGGCGACAGTGGCGGTCGTCGACCGACAGCTGGTCGGTGGCGATCAGGCACACGACGAAGCCGCGATCGACCGACGGAGCTGCGGGACACACGAGAACCACGACACCACGCGGTCCCCCGCCGCGCAACAGCCGGGCCGGTCGCAGGTGACCCGCCGACCCTCGACGGATGCAGGGTAAATGTACGGCTATTTGTTCGGCGCCGGACCCCCAGGAGGACATCGCGGGAGCGGACCCCATCAAGACCGGTGCGGGGCAGCGCAGCGGCGACCTCGTCAGTGAGTTTCCAGGTCGCGGGCGCGAGCTGATACTCCTGACTGCTCGACGCCCGGCGCAACCGGGCCGCGACGCCGGCACCCGCGCTGCCGTCGCCCACGATGACGATCCGGCGCCCCGGCACGTCCGTCGCCCGCTCTAATGTACGTACAAATAGGCTGCTGACCGGCCATCTCCGGCACAATGGTCCGAATCCGACCCATCTTCAGCCGGCGGGGTCGCCGGTTCGTGACCCGAGCCACGAACTTCAGTGGAATGTACGATCATTTCATCGAGTTGCCGCCAGTACCCCGAGGTCACTGCCGAGAGGACCGGACATGATCACCGTTCTGACCGTCGAGACGCCCGGCCTGGGCGACCGCAGCTACCTGGCGCACGACGGCCAGGTCGCCCTCGTCGTCGATCCCCAGCGCGACCACGACCGGGTCCGCGCCGCCGCCGACGAGGCGGGCGTCCGGATCACCCACGTGTTCGAGTCCCACATCCACAACGACTACGTCACCGGCAGCTTCCGGCTGGCCCGCGCGACCGGCGCGCAGTACCTGCTCAACGCCGACGACCCGGTCTCCTTCGAACGCGTCGGCGTCCGCGACGGTCAGGTCGTCGAGGTCGGCACGATGCACGTCCGGGTCCTGCACACCCCGGGACACACCCACACCCACCTGTCGTTCGCCGTCTCCGACGGCTCCGTGCCCGGCGCCGAGCCGGCGGTCGTCTTCACCGGCGGATCGCTCCTGTACGGCTCCACCGGCCGTCCCGACCTGCTGGGACCCGACCACACCGACACGCTCGCCCACGCCCAGTGGCGCTCCGCCCGGCGGCTCGCCGCGGAGCTGCCCGACTCCACCGATATCTTCCCGACCCACGGCTTCGGCAGCTTCTGCTCCGCCACCCAGGCCACCGGCACCGCGAGCACCATCGGGGCGGAGAAGGCGGCCAACCCCGCGCTGACCCGTGAGCAGGACGAGTGGGTCCGCGAGCTGCTGGCCGGGCTCGACGCGTTCCCCGCGTACTACGCGCACATGGGACCCGCCAACGCCGCCGGGCCGGACGAGATCGACCTGTCCGCTCCGGCCGAGGCCGACCCGGCCGAGCTGCGGCGGCGCATCGACGCGGGCGAGTGGGTCGTCGACCTGCGTACCGGGACCGCGTTCGCGGCCGGGCACGTCGCCGGGACGGTCAACATCGGGCTCGGCGGCCAGTTCGTGACCTATCTCGGCTGGCTCATGCCGTGGGGGACACCGGTGACACTGCTCGGGGAGACCGCGGCGGACGTCGCCGAGGCGCAGCGCGAGCTCGTCCGGATCGGGATCGACCGGCCGGCCGCGGCCGCGACCGGCAAGCCCGAGGAGTGGGCCGGCGACGCGCCGCTGCACAGCTTCCGCCAGGCCACGTTCGCCGATCTCGCCGCCGAGTACGACCGTGGCGCGCACCCGTCGGTCCTCGACGTCCGCCGGAACCCCGAGCGGGCCGGCGGGTGGGTGCGCGGCTCGGTCGGGATCCCGGTCCACGAGGTCCTGGACCGGCTCGACGAGGTCCCGGCCGGACCGGTCTGGGTGCACTGCGCCGGGGGCTACCGCGCCGCCGTCGTGGCCGGACTGCTCGACGCCCGCGGGATCGAGGTCGTGGCGATCGACGACGTGTTCGGCAACGCCGCGGCGGCGGGCCTGCCGGTCGTCGCCGGGTAGCGTGCCGCCGTGTCCACCGGTGAGCACCGCATCTTCGCCGCGCTGTACGACCGCGTCCTCGACCCCGTCGAGCGCCGGGTCCTCGGCCCGCGCCGGGCGGCGCTGGTCGGCGACCTGACCGGCCGCGTCCTCGACGTCGGCGCGGGCACCGGCGCCAACCTGCCGTACTACCGCGCCGCCGACGAGGTGATCGCCCTCGAACCGGACCCGGCCATGCGCCGCAGGCTCGACGACCGCGCCGCGGCCTGCGCCGTCCCGCTGACCGTGAGCGGGGCGGGCGCCGACGCACTGCCCGCCGCCGACGGCTCGGTCGACGCGGTGGTGTTCACCCTCGTCCTCTGCACCGTCCCCGATCCGGCGCGGGCACTGGCCGAGGCGCACCGGGTGCTGCGCCCGGGCGGGCGGCTGGTGGCGATCGAGCACGTCGTCGGGCACGGCCGGCCCGCGGCCTGGCGACGGCGGCTGGCCCCGCTGTGGGAGCGGATCGCGGCGGGCTGCCGGCTCGACCGCGACACCGAGGCAGCGGTCACCGCCGCCGGGTTCGTGCCCGGCGCCGTCGAGCGGTTCCCGGCCGCACCGTCGTGGGGGCCGATCGGCGCGATGGTGGCGCTGACCGCGACCCGCTGACCGGGGTCACTGCAGGGCGAGGGTCCGGATGACCGTGCGCGCCGCCTCGCCGCCCGACTCCAGCGCCGTCGCCACCGCGCGGGGGATGTCGAGGTCGTCGAGCAGCGCGTCGCGCACCGCGTCCACCGCGGCGGCCGAGCCGGGCTTGCGCCCGGCCGCGACGTAGAGCTCCTCCAGCCGCCCGGTCGCGAGCGCGAGGTCCTCGGGCCGGTACTCCCACGGCTGCGCCCACGGCCGGTCCAGCAGGAACAGGCGCACCGCGGCCCCCGGGGTGCCGGCGAGCAGGTCCTGCACCAGCACGAGGTTGCCGGTGGACTTGGCCATCTTGGCGCCGTCGACGGACACGATCCCGGCCTGGAACCCGCGCCGGGCGAACAGACCCGCGCCGGTCGCGGCCGCGGCCATCGCCGACTGGTACGCGTGGTGCGGGAACGCCAGGTCGGCGCCGCCCGCGAGCACGTCGACGACACCGCCGAGGGTCGCCAGGGCCATCGCGGCGCACTCGGCGTGCCAGCCCGGGCGTCCCGGCCCCCAGGGGCTCGGCCACGCCGGGTGGTCGCCGGCGGCGGGCTTCCACAGCGGCACGTCGAACGGGTCGTCCCGGTGCGGGTCACCGGGGTCGTCGCCGTACTCGGCGGACAGGGCCAGCGCGGTGTCACGGTCCAGGCCCGCCGCCCCCGGGACGCCGGCGCCGCGGAAGTACACCGCGCCGTCGCGCTGGTAGGCGGTGCCGGTCGCCAGCAGCGCCGCGGCCAGCGCGATCACGTGCTTCACGTGGTGGCGCGCGTGCGGGGCGTGGTCGGGCGGGGCCACCTGCAGGTCGGTCATGGTGCGGTCGAACCAGAACTCCTGGCGCAGACCGAACTCGTCGTAGTCGACACGGCGCTCGGCCGCGGTACGGGTGAGGACGTCGTCGACGTCGGTCACGTTGCGGGTCACCCGGGTCGGTGTGCCGGTCGACCGCACGACCCGGGCCAGCACATCGGCCCAGACGAACGTCGCGGCGTGCCCCAGATGGGTGACGTCGTAGGGGGTGATCCCGCAGACGTACACCCGCGCCGGCGCCGACAGCGGCAGCGGCGTCCCCGCCAGCACGAACGCGGCCCCTCCGCCCTCGTCGCCCCCGGCCGTGCCGTCCGAATCCAGCTGATCCATGTCGGCCATCCTCACCGGTCACCCGACGCCCGGGGAAGCCCTCCGCACCACCTGGTGTCCGTACATGTGGGACACCATGGTCGGCGTGTCCACGAGCGTGATGCCGCCGGCCGGGACCGGTCCGTCGACGTGCCGGGCCGACTCCGTCAGCGGGCGGTCCAGGTGCAGCCCCCGGTGAGGACGACCGACTCCCCCTCCAGAAACCGTGCGGCGGCCGCGCCGTGCAGCCGGGCGCTGGCGACCTCGACGCCGTCGGCCGTGGTCCGCGTGTAGCCGCACTCGGCGCCGGGCCCCGGACCGTCCGTGGTCCAGGTGCCGGGCTCGACGTCGACGCCGGCCCGGTGCACGCCCTGCTCCGCCTCACGCGCGGGCGGCGGTGCGACCTGGCGGGTCGCCGTCGCCTCGGCGGGCTCGTCGGTCACCACGAACGACCGGACCAGCAGCAGCGGCACGACGAGTGCGAGCAGCACCCACGGCCACAGCACTGTGCGCTGACCTGACGCCGCGCGCTCCGCGTAGTACCGCTCGTACGGCCCGTTCCCGTCCATGCGCCCGCCTCACCTTCCGACCTTGCTCTGCAGATCGAAGCGGCCCCCGGGATGCGTTACCGGCGTCCCGCCATGTGGTAGCGGAAGTACCCCGGGGGGTATACTGGAAGTGTCATCGAGGGAGGGGGACACCGTGCAGGTCCGACCCACGGAGCTGAGCGACGTCGTGACCCGGCTGCGCCGGGTCGAGGGCCAGATCGCCGGGATCATCCGCATGATCGAGGACGGCAGGGAGTGCCGCGACGTCATCACCCAGCTCGCCGCCGCCTCGAAGGCGCTCGACCGCGCCGGATTCAAAATCATCTCGACGGGTCTGCGGCACTGCATGACCGAGAACGCCGACGGCGAACGCGAGGTCGACGTGGCCCAGCTCGAGAAGCTGTTCCTCTCTCTCGCCTGAGTCCCGTCCCACTCCTCCGAAAGGGTTTCCGTGACCGCACAGCCCGCCACCCGCACCGTGACCCCCGCCGCCCTGCGCGAGTGGTCCGAGCCGCTGGTCGTCGACGTGCGCAGCGCCGCCGAGTTCGAGGCGCAGCACATCCGCGGCTCGTACCACGTTCCGCTGAACACCCTCGCCGAGCACACGGCCGAGCTCGCCCGCCACCTCGACGACCCGTCGTCGCCGCTGGTGCTGGTCTGCCAGTCGGGCGTGCGCGCCGAGCAGGGCCGCCGGCACCTGGCCGCCGCCGGACTGGACCGCGCCCACGTGCTCGACGGCGGGGTCGCCGCCTGGGTCGCGGCGGGCCACGAGGTCGTGCGCGGCCGCACCGCGTGGGCGCTCGAGCGCCAGGTCCGGCTCGTCGCGGGGTCCCTGGTGCTGACCGGGATCCTCGGCGGCCGCCTCGTCACACCGAAGCTGCGACTGCTCGCGGGCGGCATCGGCGCCGGACTCACCTTCTCCGCGCTGAGCAACACCTGCGCTATGGGGTCGGCGCTGGCGCGGCTGCCGTTCAACCGCGACGTCACCGAGCCCGCGGCCGAGGCCGTCGTCGAGCAGGTCCGGCGCCGGGAGCCCGGCCCCGTCCGCTGATCCGTCCCGGACGGCCGGGACGGATCAGATCGCCGGGTTCGCCGACATGCCCGAGCCGAGGACGGCGACAGCATGTCCGGCATCACCCACGGCACCCCCATGAGCAGCCACGCCTCGCCGAGCCCCTACCGCCGGGCCCGCCGCGCGAACGCCGCCTGCTCGGCCGCGGAGGCCGCCGGCAGCGACCCCGGGACCGGTACGTCGTCGATCATCGACACCCCCTCGGGTGACGAACCCCAGGGTCGGGTGGAGCAGCGTGTACAGACATCGGCGGGGGCTACCCTGCCCCGCATGGTCTCCCCCGCGGACGGACCGCGTCCGCACCGGCCCCGTCGCACGCAGGGCGAACGCCGAGCCAGCAGTCGGGTGATCATCCTCGCCGCCGCCCTCGATGAGCTGTTCGCGAACGGCTAGGTGTAGTGCCCATGACCGTGCAGCGCCGCGCCGGGGGTCACGGCGAGCCCGGGAGACAGAGCACGCGGACTGTTTGTCGGAGCGTCGCGCGCAAGGCCGGTCGTACACAGCAGGTTCACCCGGTCGGAACAGACGTGGCGCCGTACCGGGGAAGCCCGGGGGTGCGATCCGCCCGTGCTGGAATGGCGGGATGAGCACCGGCCGGACCTACGCGGGCGCGTCCGCGTCGGACCGCGCCGAGGACCGTCGCCGCCGGCTGCTCGACGCGGGACTGCAGGTGCTCGGGACCGACGGCTACCGGGCGGCCACCGTGCGCCGGATCTGCCGGGAGGCACGCGTCGCCGACCGGTACTTCTACGAGTGCTTCGACGGCACCGAGGCGCTGCTGCTCGCCGTCTACGCCGAGTGCACCGCCCGCCTCCGGGACGCGGTGCCCCCCGCACTGGCCGCGGCGCCCGGCACCGACCCGCTCACGCTGGCCCGGGCCGGTCTCGACGCGTTCCTGCGCGTGGTGGAGGACGACCCGCGGCTCGCCCGGGTGGTCTGGTTCGAGGTGCTCGGCGTGAGCCCCGAGGTCGAGCGGACCTCGCTGGAGACCATGTCCGGTTTCGGACGGCTGCTCCTGGCGCTCACCGCGGACCACGCCGCCCCCTCTCCCGCCGACGCCATCGCCACCCGGCTGCGCGCCGACGCCGTCATCGGCGGGATCAGCCACGTCGTCATGACCTGGACGGTGAGCGGGTTCGACCCGCCCCGCGACCGGGTCACGGACGCGCTCGCCCTCTTCCTCGTGGGCGGTACCGGCCTGGGATGACGCCGGTCACCCCGCTATGTGGAATCACGCGTCATCAGATTAGGGTCGCCCACCACACCCGCTCGTGAGGAGCCGACGATGAAGTCCTTCACCGGTCGTACCGCCGCCATCACCGGAGCCGCATCCGGCATCGGGCGCGCGCTGGCCCTGCGCCTCGCCGGCGACGGCTGCCACCTCGCCCTGGCCGACCGGGACGCCGCGGGCCTCGCCGAGACCGCCGCGCTCGCCGGGCCGCAGGTACGGGTCACCACCGCCGAGCTCGACGTCGCCGACGAGAAGGCCGTCTACGGCTGGGCCGACGCCGTCGTCGCCGACCACGGTGCCGTCCACATGATCGTCAACAACGCCGGCGTCGCGCTGTCGGGCACCACCGGGGCACTGTCCCTGGAGGACTACCGCTGGATCATGGACATCAACTTCTGGGGTGTGGTCCACGGGACCAAGGCGTTCCTGCCGCACATGGAGACCGCGGGCGCCGGCCACGTGGTCAATCTGTCGAGCATCTTCGGCGTCGCCGCGCAGCCCCTGATGAGCGGCTACAACGCGAGCAAGTACGCGGTCCGCGGGTTCACCGAGTCGCTGCGCCAGGACCTCGAGCTCACCGGGTCCCCGGTGTCCGCGACCTGCGTGCACCCCGGCGGGATCCGCACCAACATCGCGAAGGCCGCCCGGGTCGACGACAGCGTCGCCGCCGCCACCGGCCGCCCGGCCGCCGACGCCACCGCCGAGTTCGAGCGGATGCTCACCACCACCCCGGACCGGGCCGCGAAGACCATCCTGGACGGCGTGCGGCGCAACCAGCGCCGTGTCCTCATCGGACCGGACGCGTGGGCCATCGACTCGATGGTGCGGCTGCTGCCGACCACCTACCAGCGGATCGTCACCGGCGTCGTGCGCTCGCGGCGCGGAAAGGGCTGATCCGGGGCGGAGTCCTCGATAGGGTCGCGGGGCCGGGTGATCCCCGGCACACGACCCGAGGAGCCCACCCATGAGCCCCGAGCAGCCACCCGTCACCGCGTTCGGCCCGGACTTCCCCTTCCCCTACGACGACTGGCTGACCCACCCGGCCGGGCTCGGCCAGGTCCCACCGGACCGGCTGGGGACCGAGGTCGTGGTCGTCGGGGCCGGGATCGCCGGGCTCGTCGCCGCCTACGAGCTGATGCGCATCGGGCTGCGGCCGGTCGTGTACGAGTCCTCCCACCTGGGCGGACGGCTGCGCTCGCAGCCCTTCGAGGGTGCCGACGGGATCGTCGCCGAGCTGGGCGGGATGCGCTTCCCCCGCTCCTCGACGGCGTTCCACCACTACGTCGACCTGCTCGGGCTGCCCACCGCGCCGTTCCCGAACCCGCTGACGGAGGCGGCCGGCAGCACGGTGATCGACCTGCACGGGCGGACGTACTACGGCCGGACCCTGGCCGACCTGCCCCCGTTCTTCACCGAGGTCGCCGACGCCTGGGCGAGCGCGCTGGAGGAGGGCGCGGGCTTCACCGACCTGCAGCAGGCGATCCGCGAGCGCGACGTCGGGCGCATCCGGGCGCTCTGGGCGGAGCTCGTCGAGGTCTGGGACGACCGCACCTTCTACGACTTCGTGTCCACCTCGAAGGCGTTCTCCGACCTGTCCTTCGCCCACCGCGAGGCGTTCGGGCAGGTCGGCTTCGGGACCGGCGGCTGGGACTCGGACTTCCCGAACTCGATGCTGGAGATCCTGCGGGTGGTGCTGACCGGCTGCGACGAGGACCAGCTGCTCGTCGTCGGCGGGGTGGAGCAGGTGCCGCAGGGGCTGTGGACGCGCACCCCCGACGACCCGGTGCACTGGCCCGCCGGAACCAGCCTGTCGTCGCTGCACGGGGGCGGGACCCGGCCGGGTGTCGCGCGGCTGCACCGCCTCGACGCGGACACGATCCGTGTCACCGACGTCTACGGCGGCACCCGCGACGTGCCCGCGGTGCTCACCACCTGCCAGAGCTGGCTGCTGTCCACCCAGATCGACACCGACGAGTCGCTGTTCGGCCAGGAGGTGTGGATGGCCCTGGACCGCACCCGCTACATGCAGTCGACCAAGACGTTCGTGATGGTGGACCGGCCGTTCTGGCACGACGTCGACCCGGCGACCGGGCGCGAGGTCATGTCCACGACGCTGACCGACCGGCTCACCCGCAGCACGTACCTGTTCGACAACGGGCCGGACCGGCCCGGGGTGATCTGCCTGTCGTACTCGTGGATGAGCGACTCGCTGAAGATGCTGCCGTACCCGGTCGAGAAGCGGGTCGAGCTGGCGCTGGGCGCGCTGCGCAAGATCTACCCGACCGTCGACGTCGGGGCGCACGTCATCGGCGACCCGATCACCGTGACCTGGGAGTCCGACCCGCACAGCCTCGGTGCGTTCAAGGGCGCCCTGCCCGGGCACTACCGCTACAACCGGCGGATGTACTGCCACTTCGTGCAGGACGACCTGCCCGCCGCCGAGCGCGGGATCTTCGTGGCGGGCGACGACGTGTCGTGGACCCCGGCCTGGGCGGAGGGCGCGGTGCAGACCGCGCTGAACGCGGTCTGGGGGATCGTCGCGCACCTGGGCGGGTCCACCCCGCCGGACAACCCCGGCCCCGGGGACCGGTTCGCCGAGCTCGCGCCGCCCGCGCTCCCGGACTGATGCGCGTCGGGCTGCTGCAGACCGTCTCCCGGCCGCACGACGTGGCCGGGAACCTCGCCCGGCTCGCCGAGGCGTGCGCCGCCGCGGACGCGGACCTGCTCGTCACCCCGGAGATGTTCCTGACCGGTTACGACATCGGCGCCGATGCGGTCGCCGCGCTCGCCGAGCCGGCCGACGGGCCGTCGGCGGACGCCGTCGCCGCGATCGCCAGGACGTCGGGGACGGCGGTGCTCTACGGCTACCCGGAGCGCCACGGCGGACGGGTCGCCAACGCCGTCGCACTGGTCGGGCCGGACGGGACCCGGCTCGCCGGGTACCGCAAGACGCACCTGTTCGGCGCGCTCGACCGGGCCTGCTTCACCGCCTCGGACACCCCGCCCGCCGTCGCGACCTGGAACGGCTGGGGGCTGGGCCTGCTGGTCTGCTACGACGTCGAGTTCCCCGAGACCGTCCGCGCGCTGGCGCTGGCCGGCGCCGACGCGGTGCTGGTCCCGACCGCGAACATGCTCCCCTACGACCACGTGCCCCGGGTGCTCGTCCCGGCCCGGGCGTGGGAGAGCCAGGTGTACGTGGCCTACGCCAACTGGTGCGGCACCGAGGGGTCGCTGACCTACGGCGGGCTGTCCTGCGTCGCCGGGCCGGACGGCGCCGTGGTGCGGGCGGGCCGCGACCCGGAGCTGCTGGTGGCCGAGCTCGACCGGTCCGCGCTGGCGGTGTCGCGGCGGGCGAACCCCTACCTGGCCGACCGCCGTCCCGACCTCTACGGCTGAGGGGCCGGCCGGGGACCCGCCAGCAGGATCCACTCCAGGCACCCGCCGGGCCCGGGGGCGAGCACCTCGACCCGGTGGGCGTGCCCGCCCGCCACGTGCACGACCTCGTCCGCAGCGAGCTCCACCGACGGCCCGCCGGCCTCGACGCCCACCCGGGCCCGGCCGGCGAGGACGACGAGCAGCCGGTCGCACGGCGCGGCCGGGGCGTGCCACGCCCCGGCACCGGGGGCGAGCGCGAACCGTTCCAGGGCGAGATCGCCGTAGCCGTCGTCGCGGCCGACGAGCAGCTGGCGCGCCACCGGGGCCGGTTCCGGCGCCGGGTGGTGCGCGGCTGCCGGGGTCGTGCCGATCGTCGCGGTCATGGCCTGCCTCCACTCATCTGAGCGGTCCCAACACCGTCGAGTACACGGCCGCGGGCACGGAAGGTCAACATCACCGGCCGATGCGCACGCTACGGTGCTCAGATGAGCGGTGACGACGCACCGGCCTGGGGCCCGGCCCGCCGGGTGCTCGCGGCCGAGGTGGCCGAGCAGGTACTGCTGCACGGGCGGTCCCGGATCGCGGTCGGCACCGAACTGGGGCTCAGCCGGTTCCAGGTGGCCCGGCTGCTGGACGCGGCCCGCGAGCGGGGACTGGTCCGGGTCGACATCGACCCGGGCGCGGACGTCGACGCGCGGCGCTCGTCCGCCGTCCGCGCCGCCCACGGGCTGCGCCGCGCCCTGGTCGCCCGGGACGACGGCGGGGTGCCCGCGCTCGCCGCCGCGCTGCTCGCCGAGACCGTCGGCACCGGCGACGTCCTGGGCCTGGCCTGGTCCCGGACGGTCAACGACGTCGTCGGGCTCCTCCCCCGGCTCGCGCGCTGCACGGTCGTGCAGCTGTGCGGCGCCTACTCGCTGCCGTGGCGGCGCGACGGCTCGGCCACCGCGGTGTTCCGGGCCGCCGCGCTGTGCGGCGGCGACGCCTACCCGGTCTACGCGCCCCTGCTGCTGCCCGACGCCGACACCGCCCGCGCGGTGCGGGCCCAGCCGGGCGTCGCCGACGCGCTGGCCCGCTGCGCCGCACTGGACACCGCCGTCGTCGGGATCGGGGCGTGGCGGGCCGGGCACTCCACCGTGCACGACGTCCTGACCGCCCCCGAGCGACGGCGACTGGCCGCGGGCGGCGCGGTCGGCGAGGTCGTCGGGCTGCTGGTCGACCGCGCCGGCCGGGTCCTCGACAGCGGACCGGCGCACCAGCTCGTCGCCGCCGGGGAGGCGGACCTGCGCGCCGCGGGCGACGTGATCGCCCTGGTCAGGGATCCGGAGCGGGCCGACGCCACCCGCGCCGTGCTGCGCTCGGGCCTGGTCCACACCCTGGTCTGCGACGCGGCGACGGCCGACACCCTGCTCGCCCCGGGCGATGGGCGGCACCCGCCGGGCGGCGCCTGAGGTACCGGCCCCGCCGTGGTGCTCACCAGGCGTCGGGCTCGACCTCGGCGGTCATGTCCCGCCACGCCACCGGCTCGGCGCAGTGCGTGCAGGTGAGCCGGGGCTCGGCGGGGTGGCCGCAGCCGCGGTGCACCAGCCGGACCGGCGGGACGTCGACGGCGTACCGGTCGCCCCAGTTCATCAGCGCCACCAGCACCGGGTAGAGGTCGGCGCCCTTGGGCGTGAGCCGGTACTCGTGCCGGACCGGGCGCTCCTGGTAGGGCACGCGGTCGAGCACGCCCTCCTCCACCAGCACGCGCAGCCGGTCGTTGAGGACGTTGCTGCCGAGGCCGAGCTTGTCGCGGAAGTGGTCGTAGCGGCGCTCGCCGCGGAAGCACTCGCGCAGGATCATCATCGTCCACCGCTCGCCGAGGACCGCCCAGGTGCGGGCCACCGAGCAGTACGCGGCACCGAGCTCGTCGTGCTTCACGGCGCCCGATACTAGGACACGTTTCGAGTCCTACGAGCTTGCAGACCCACAGGTGCCCCGTTACCGTCGAACTCGATTCGAGTCCCACCACGGAGGTCGACGATGCCCTACTACCGTTTCACCGTGCCCACCGGGAACGCGACGCTGGCCCGCCGCGCCGAGGTCGCCGCGGCGGTGACGAGGGTCCACGGCGAGGTCACCGGTGCCCCCGCCCGCTACGTGCACTGCACCTTCACCGAGGTCCCGCCCGGCAGCGTCTTCGTGGCCGGGGAGCCGGTGGAGGGCCCGCGGATGGTCGGGCTGATCCGCGAGGGCCGCTCCCCCGAGGTCCGGGCCCGGCTGCTGCACGGGATCGCCGACGCGTGGTGCGCGGTCACCGGGGACGCGAAGTCCGACGTGGCGATCTTCCTGCACGAGGTGCCGGGCGCCAACGTGCTGGAGGACGGCGAGATCCTGCCCGAGGCCGCCGACGACCCGGTCGCCGCGCACCCCTGAGCCCGGGAGCGGGCCGGCCCCCTCGGGACGGGGGCCGGCCCGGGGCGGTCAGGTCCCGGTGGCGAGCCGGTTCTCGGCCGAGGCGAGCGGGTCGTAGCTCGGCTCCATCAGCATCTCGTGCAGGTGCCGCCGCCAGACGCCCATGTTGCCGCCGTCGTAGACGGGGAAGCAGAGGACGTCCTGCATGATCCCCGCGATCGGCGTCTCGGTCGTGTAGGCATCCACCCCGACCAGGCGCATCGCGTCGTAGACGACGTCGACCGACCGCTCCGAGGCGTAGATCTTCGTGATGTTCGCGAGCTCACGGTCCTTGCCGCCGGTCCGGTCGAAGTGGTCGGCCGCCTTCCAGGCCAGGTACCGGGTCGCCTCGATGCGGATCTTGATGTCGGCGAGCATGTACCCGGCGTTCTGGTACTCGATGACCGGGTGCGGGCCCGACCGGTTGTCGGTCCGGGCGAACTCGTAGGCGTAGTCGAAGGCCGCCCGCATCCGCCCGACGCAGGCCGCGCCGATCGGAGCGCAGGTCCAGGTGAAGGCGCTCTTCACGATCTCCATGCCGTCACCCGGCCCGCCAGTCATGTTGGCGATCGGCACGCGGACGTCGTGGAACTCGACGCGCGGGGAGTTCGTGGCACGGTGGCCGATGGTGTCGAGCATGCCGGTGATCTCCACCCCGGGCGTGCCCCGCTCGACGACGACGATCGCGAGCGACTCCTGCGGCGGCAGCGCCGGGTCCGTACGGCAGACGACCGCGATGAGGTCGGCGCCCTGGCCGTCGAAGCCCGAGGCGTTGGTGGTGTAGTGCTTGGACCCGTTGAGGACGATCTCGTCGCCCTCGATCCGGGCGAAGGTCTGCACCCCGACCTTCGGGTCCGGCGAGTCGTAGTTCGCGCCGCCGGTGACCTCGGTGTAGGCGATCGCGGCGAGCTTCGGCTCCGAACCGCAGAACGCCGGCAGCCACCGCTGCTTCTGCTCCTCGGTGCCGAAGTGGACGATCGGGTAGAGCCCCAGGCCGGTGCCGAGGATCGCGGAGGCGACGTTGACGTCGACCCGGGCGATCTCCTCGACGGCGAGCACGAACTGCAGCGAGGTGAACCTCCCGCCGCCGTACTCGGCCGGGATGAGGGCCTTCACGAACCCGGCCTCGGCCATCTGCCGGTAGAACGGCTGGATGGCGTAGAACCGCTCGGCGGGCTGCGGGTGCGGTGCGATCGCCGCCTCGACGCCGGTCAGGACGGTGTCGGCGAACTGCCGGGCCTGCTCGCGCAGGGCCAGCTGCTCGGCGTCGAGGGAGAAGTCCAGTGTCATCGTCGGATACCTTCCGGTCGGGCCCCGACCGGACCCTGGGGTCAGGGACGCGACGCGATGGTCGCCGTCGCACCCCGTCCCGGGATCGAACCGGTGTGCACGGCGGCCGGTACCGGCGTGCACGGTCCGTCCGGGCCGCGGTCGCCGTACTCCGACGGCAGGCAGCCGTGGTGGGTGCGGAAGACCCGGTTGAGGTGGGACAGGTCCGCGAAGCCCCAGCGGGCGGCGAGCTCGGTGAGGGTGCCGGTCCGCGCCGGACCGGTGAGCTCGCGGGTGCACCCGTCGAGGCGGAGCGCCATGACGGTGCGGGAGAAGCTGCGGTCGGTGCCCTCGTAGAGCTGGTGCACCTTGGCCGAAGCGGGCCGCGACCGCGCCGGCCGAGGTGTCTCCGGTCCGCAGGTGGGCCGCCAGGTAGCGGTTGACCGCGGCCCGCAGGCCCGCGTCGAGCTCCGCGCGCCCGGTGTCGCGCAGCTCGTCGGTGCCGCCGGCCGCGGCGGCGAGCAGCGTGGTGAAGGCGGTGTCGGCGGCGTCCGCGCCGGCCGGGTCGAGCGCGTCGAGGCCGTTCCAGGTGGACAGCATGGTGGAGGCGACGATGCGGGCCATTCCGGGCGCGGCGCCGTCGTGGGTCGTCGCGGTGGCGCCGTCGAGGTCGGCCACCAGCGGCAGCAGCCGGGCGCGCGGCACCCGGAACGAGACGCAGCGCCATTCCTCGCTCCGGTCGTCGGCGACGAAGTCCAGCGCGTACTCGCGGGTGGTGTCGAACAACGCGAAGCCGCCCGGTCCGACGACACAGCGGCGCCCGGCCTGGGTCCCCACGCAGTGGCCGCTGATCTGCAGGTTCACGAACACGTGGTCGGTGACGGTGCGCCGCACCTCGGCCGCGCCGTGGGTGATGAGCTGCGTCGCCGACGACACCTCGGCGCAGTTGGTGGCGGTGAGCCTGCTGGAGCGCACCCAGCTGCGGATCTCGCGCGCGTGGGCCCGGCCGGTCCGCCGCGCGCCGGGCAGCTCCGCGGCGAGCGGGGTGAACGCCTCGCAGATCACCTCGCGCCAGTAGCTGAACTGCTCACCGGCCGGGCGGTCCTCAGTGGTCCAGTAGCGCACTCGGGGCCTCCTCGACAGCTCGCATCGGCTCCGCCGGCGTCGGCGCCGTGAGCCAGGACACTATCCCGCAGCCGCCTCGGAACCCAGGTCCCGTCGGGGGTGCGCGGGGTGAGCGCGAAGCATGACCGCTCCGGGGCACATCGGTGTTTCCGCCGGTGAACTCCGGGTCACGACCCGGCTCGCGGGTCAGCAGGGCCGCGGACCCGCCGATCCGACCGGGCCGGTGACCGGGCGCAGGTAGGCGTCGCCGCCGGCCCGGGCCAGCGCCGCGCAGGCGTCGCCTCGGTCGGCGAACGGTCCCAGGTAGGAGACGTAGATCGGGTTGCCCGCGTCGGTCCGGGACCGGAAGGGGACGCAGCTGCCGTCGGCGAGCAGGTAGTTCGCGCCGGGGTGGGCGCGCAGGTGCTCGGACACGTCCTCGCGGTAGCGCGCGGGGTCGACGGCCGCGCCGACGACGACCAGGTCCGCCGGCGCCGCGCAGGACACCGGTGCGAGCGAGCGGCCGAGGCCCAGGTCGGCGGCGGGCAGGGTGGTCGTGGCCTCGGCGGGCTGCACCGGTCCGGTCGTCGCCGTGGCACCCTGCCCGGCGGGCGGCGCGCCGGACGGAACGGTCAGCAGCGCCCAGGTCGCGCCGAGCGCGACCACCGCCCCCGCAAGGCAGGCGCCGACCAGGACCGGCAACCGCCGCCCGCCGCCACGGGGCGCGAGATCGGTCCCGGGGAGGACGGGGGCGGTCGCCCGGAGGGTCGGGTCCGACACGGGACGGTCCCCGGCGAGGGCGTCGACCGCGGCCGCGAGTGCACCGGCCGTCGGGAACCGGTCGGCGGGGTCCTTCGCCATCCCGCGGGCGACGACGTCGTCCCAGCCGGGGGCGAGGCCGGGCCGGCGCCCGGTCACCCGGGGCGGCGGGGCCATCAGGTGCGCGGTGAGCACGGCGGCCGGGTCCGCCTCCGGGAACGGCGTGCGTCCGGTCAGCATCTCGACGAGCACGCAGGTCAGGGAGTAGACGTCGGCACGCCCGTCGACCGGCGTGCGGCCCGCGAGCCGCTCCGGGGCGAGGTAGGCGAGCGTGCCGACGGTGGCGCCGGTCTCGGTGAGTGCGGTGTCCGGGTCCGGGCCGACCGCGCGGGCGATGCCGAAGTCGGTGAGCGCGGTGAAGTCGTCCCGGTCCTCGACGACGAGCAGGTTCGCCGGTTTCACGTCCCGGTGCACCAGGCCCGCCGCGTGCGCGGCGTCGAGGGCGTGCGCGGCCTGGCGGACGATCCGGGCGGCCCGGCGGGGCTCCAGCGGCGCGCGCCGGGCGAGGACACGGGCCAGGTCCTCGCCGTCGACCAGGCGCATCGAGAGGTAGAGCCGGCCGTCGACCTCACCGAACCCGTGGACCGGTACGACGTGCGGGTCGCGCAGCTCGAACGCGGCGCGGGCCTCCCGCCGGAACCGTTCCACGACGACCGGGTCCCCGGCGAGACGGGCGGGCAGCACCTTCAGCGCGACCTCGCCGCCGTGGCGGCGGTCGTGGGCCCGCAGCACGACCCCCATCCCCCCGGCCCCGAGCCGTCCCCGGATCTCGAAGTCGCCCAGCACCGCACCGACGGCCAGGTCCATGACCCCACCCCTCCCGCGTCGTGTGACCGTTCTACCGGCCGGCGGGGTCCCGTCGATCCGCAGCGCTACGCAGATCCGGCCTCGGGGCGCACCGCGACCAGCAGCGCCGGATGGTCGGTGGTGCCGCCCAGGTCGATCACCCGGGTCCGTGCCGCGGCAGCCGCGGGGATGACGACGACGTGCTGGACCCCGTCGTCGGCGGCCGGTGCCGACCCCGGGGGCAGACAGGACCGCAGGTCGGGGTCGTCGGCCGCCCCCAGGTTGAGGTCGGCCCCCACGACGACCGGTCCGGCGTCGGCGCGGGACCGCAGGCCCGCGACGACGGTGTCGAACAGGTACCCGCACTGGGCACGGGTGACGGCGCGGTCGGTGTAGGCCAGGTGCGAGGTGCAGACCCCGAGCCGGCCACCCGTGGTCGTCGTGTCCAGGCAGAGCCAGGCACGCTCCTCGGGGTCACGCGGGTCCTGCGCCGGGTGGATCCCGGCACTCGCGACGCTCGACGGGGCACGCGAGACCACGCCGATGCCGTACTCGTCACCGTTCGCGCAGCGGTACGGCGCGCCGGTGTCGCGCTCGCGGGCAGGCTGGAACGCCGAGGACGTCGACGACCCCGGCGCGGCCCCGGCGAGCGCCCGCTCGATCCGCTCGACGCCCGCGCGGCACACCTCGTTGAGGGTGACCGCGTCCGGCACCTCGGTCCGCACGAGATCGGCCGCGGCCTCGACGGCTCGCCCGGTGTAGCAACCGGCGATCCCGCTGTCGCACAGGTTCATCTGGACGACCGTCACCTCCGGGGTGTCCGGCGGGCCGGGCGACGCGGGAGCCGCGGCCCCGGGCGCGCAGGCGACCAGGAGCGGGAGCGCACCGGCGACGCCCGCCATCCGCAGGCGACGGGACCACGCAGCGGGGGAACGGCGGCCGGGCACTCCTGCATGATCCGCCTGAACCGGACGAACCGCACACGGACCCGCAGTTTCCCGCGCCCGCGGCGTGGTATCCGGTCCCACGCCGTGCGCGACACCCCCGCGGTGGCGCAGGACAGCGGTGACGACCGAGCCGAGGAGGCACCCACGGGAGCGGACGACAAGGTCGACAACAAGACCGAGGAACTCGCCGGCAAGGCCAAGGAGACCGTCGGCAAGGTCACCGACGACAAGGAGCTCGAGGCCCAGGGCCAGGGTGACCAGGCGAAGAGCAACCTGAAGCAGGCCGGCGAGAAGGTCAAGGACGCGTTCACGAAGGACTGACCCGGCTCCCGCCGGCACGACGCCTCGGCCCCGGTCACGACGTGGCCGGGGCCGAGAGTCGTGAGTGCGAGTCGGCCGATCCGGACACGAGAACGGCCCCGACCATAGGTGCTGGTCGGGGCCGGATCCTGATGTGTGCGCCCGAAGGGATTCGAACCCCTAACCTTCTGATCCGTAGTCAGATGCTCTATCCGTTGAGCTACGGGCGCGTTGCTGTCTCCAGCGTAGCAATCTTCAGTTGTCGGCCGGCGACCGGTGTCCCCACCGCCGTGCCGGTGCGGAGGCTCCGGGATTTGAACCCGGGATGGGGGGTTACCCCAAACCGCATTAGCAGTGCGGCGCCATAGACCAGACTAGGCGAAGCCTCCCCGGTGCCTGACGGCCACCAGCGAGCGCAACACTACACGGGCATTCCGGCCGTCCGGAACCGGGGTCCCCCTGGCCGGGGGACCCCGGTCCGGCGCAGGTCAGGACCCTGCGAGGGCCACGAACGGGGTCAGCGCGTCGGGATTCTGGAGTGCGCCGGCCGACACCGCCTTCTCCGGCGCGGTGCCCGCGAGGATCTTCTTCACGGGCACCTCGCACTTCTTGCCGTTCAGGGTGCGCGGCACCGCGTCGACGACGACGAACCGGTCCGGCACGTGCCGCGGCGAGAGCTCCTTGCGCAGCAGCGAGCGCAGGGTCGGCTCGACGTCGTCGAGCGCGACGCCGTCGTCGAGGACGAGGAAGCAGAGCAGGGCCCCCTCCTCTCGCTCGCCGAGCGCGGTCGTGTCGATCACCAGCGAGTCCGCGACCCCGCCGACGTTCTCGACGACGGCGTAGAAGTCGGCGGTGCCCATCCGGACCCCACCGCGGTTGAGTGTGGAGTCCGAGCGGCCGTAGATGACGTAGGAGCCGCGCGGGGTGCGGCGGACCCAGTCGCCGTGCCGCCAGTTGCCGGGGAAGTCCTCGTAGTAGGACTCGCGCAGGCGGGTGCCGTCCGGGTCGTTCCAGAACATGACCGGCATCGACGGGGTCGGCGTCGTGATGATCAGCTCGCCGACGTCGTCGAGCAGGTCGGTGCCGTCCTCGGCCCACGAGCGGACGTCGGAGCCGAGCGCCGCGCAGGACAGCTCACCCAGCCACACCGGCACCGTGGGGGCGCTGGTGAGGAAGGCCGCACAGACGTCGGTGCCGCCGGAGACCGAGCAGATCTGGATGTGCGACCCGGCGGCCTCGCCGATCCAGCGGAACCCGTCGACCGACAGCGGCGCGCCGGTGGAGCCGAGCGCGCGCATCGCGGAGAGGTCGTGGTCGTCGCCGGGGCGCAGGCCGGCCTTCATGCAGGACTGCACGTAGGGCGCGGAGACCCCGAACAGCGACACCCGGTGCCGCGCGGCGAGCGCCCACAGCGCGCCGAGGTCGGGGTGGCCGGGGCTGCCGTCGAACATCACGATGGTCGCGCCCACGAGCAGGCCGCCGACCAGGAAGTTCCACATCATCCAGCCGGTGGTGGTGAACCAGAAGAACCGCTCCCCCGGCCCGAGCCCGTGCTGGAGACGCATCGCCTTCAGGTGCTCCACGACGATGCCGCCGTGGCCGTGCACGATGCCCTTGGGCAGGCCGGTGGTGCCCGAGGAGTAGAGCACCCACAGGGGGTGGTCGAACGGGACGGGCGTGAACTCCAGCGGGCCGGGCTCGGCGGTGAACCCGGCCCAGGTCGTCGTGCCGTCGAGGGTCGCGTCGGGGTCGAGGTAGGGCACGAGGACGGTCGCGCGCAGCGTCGGCAGCTGTCGCTGCAGGTCGGCGACCTTGTCGCGGATGTCGAAGCCCTTGCCGTTGTAGCGGTACCCGTCGACGGCGACGAGCACGGCGGGCTCGATCTGGGCGAAGCGGTCGTGCACGGCGCGGGCGCCGAAGTCCGGCGAGCAGGACGACCAGATCGCGCCGAGGCTCGCCGCCGCCAGGAACGCGACCAGGGTCTCGACGGAGTTCGGGGCGAGCGCGACGACCCGGTCCCCCTGTCCGACGCCGGCCCGGACCAGCCCGGCGCGGGCGCGGGCGACCTGGTCGCGCAGCTCGGCGTGGGTGACGGTGCGCTCCAGGCCGTCCTCGCGGACGAACTCGACGGCGATGTCGTCGTCGGCGCGGCCCGGGCCGGGGGTCAGGGCGTGCTCGGCGTAGTTGAGGGTCGCGCCCGGGAACCACTGCGCGCCGGGCATGTCACGGGAGCCGAGTGTGGCCGTCGGGCGGTCGTGGAACAGCACGCCGGAGTACTCGGCGACCGCCGACCAGAAGCCCTCCAGGTCGGTCACCGACCAGGTGTGCAGCTGCGCGTAGTCGGTGACGTCGGACAGCGGGGCGCCCCGCTCGTCACGCGCCCAGGTCGCGAACCGGACGATCTCGGTGTCCGCCACCCGGTCCGGGTCCGGGCTCCACAGGAGCTCGGGGGTGTCCGGATCGGTGACGGTCTGCGGCGACGACACGGGCGGCATGCCCCGAGCATCCCCGACGGCCCCGGCCGCGCACCAGTGGCCGGACCCCACTCCGGCCCGCCGCGACAGGGTGCCCGTCACAGGGGGACGGTCAGGCCGGGGCGCCGACGAGCGGCGGCGCGAGCCGGGCGAAGGCCTCCTGCCGCTCGTACGGGAAGTACGGGTACGGCGCAGGACGGTGCGAGGCCGCGTCCAGCCGGGCGACCTGGTCGTCGTCCAGGCGCCAGCCGACCGCGCCGAGGTTGTCCTCCAGCTGCGCCAGGTCGCGGGCGCCGACGATGACCGAGCTGACGGTCGGGCGGGTCGTGAGCCAGTTCAGCGCGATCTGCGGCACCGTGCGGCCGGTCTCGGCGGCGATCGCGTCGAGCACGTCGACGACGTCGAACAGCAGGTCGTCGGGGACGGGTGGGCCCGCCTCGGCGGTGGTGTGCAGCCGGCTGCCCGCGGGCAGCGGGGCGCCCCGCCGGACCCGGCCGGTGAGCCGTCCCCAGCCCAGCGGGCTCCAGACCAGGGCGCCGACGCCCTCCTCGTGGCCCAGCGGCATGAGGTCCCACTCGTAGTCGAGGCCGACCAGCGAGTAGTACACCTGGTGCGCGACGGGCCGCGGCCACCCGTGCCGGTCGGCCAGGTCCAGGGTCCGCACCAGCCGTCGCCCGGGGTGGTTGGAGACGCCGGTGTAGCGCACCTTGCCCGACCGGACGAGCACGTCCAGCGTCGCGAGCACCTCCTCGGGCGGGGTGCCCGCGTCGTAGGCGTGCAGCTGGAACAGGTCGATCCGGTCGGTGCCGAGCCGGCGCAGGGCGTCCTCGACGGCGCGGACCAGGTGGAGGCGCCCGGCGCCCGCGTCGTTCGGGCCGGGGCCGGTCGGCAGGCCGGCCTTGGTCGAGATCAGGACCTCGTCGCGGCGCTGCCGCAGCGCCGCTCCGAGGACCTCCTCCGACCCGCCGTCGGAGTAGACGTCGGCGGTGTCGAACAGGGTCACCCCCGCGTCGAGGCACCGGTCCACCATCCGGCGCGCTCCGGCGACGTCGACCGACCCCCACGCGCCGAACAGCTCGCCGCGCCCGGCGAACGTGCCCGCGCCGAAGCTCAGGACCGGGACCTGCAACCCGCTGCGACCCAACCGTCGGTACTCCATGCCCGTCCTCCTCTAAAGGAACTGTGGTTCCGTTAGAACGCAGCACGCCAAACGGGACTCCGGTTCCGTCACGGGTTAGGGTGGGCGCCGTGGTACCGGAGATGAGCAGGCCGGGCGGCCGGACCGCGCGGGTCCGGTCCGCCGTGCTGGCCGCGGCGGGCGACGCCCTGATCGAGCTCGGGCTGCCGGGCCTGGACCTCGCCGAACTCGCGCGCCGGGCGGGTGTCGGCAAGACGACGGTCTACCGCCGCTGGGGCAGCGTGCCCGCGGTGCTGGAGGACCTGGTCACCGACATGATCGAGACCTCCGCCCCGCGCGCCGACACCGGCTCGCTCGACGGCGACCTGCTCGCCAACGCCGAGCTGGTCCGATCCACACTGGCCGACCCGCGACAGGGGCCGCTGCTCACCGCGCTGGTCTGCGCCGCCGTCGACGACGCCGGGACCGCACGCGCGCTGCGCGGCTTCTACGACGCCCGGACCGCCGTCTGGGAGCCGTGCGTCACCGACGCCGTGGCCCGCGGCGAGCTACCGGCGGGCACCGACCCGGCCGGCGTCGTCCGCGCGGTCTCCGCCCCGCTCTACCACCAGCTCCTCACCCGCGGGACGCGTCCGGACACCGCGGACGCCCACCGTGCGGCCGCGGCGACCGCGGCCGCCGCGCGCGCCGGGGTCTTCGTCAGCGCAGGTGCGCGTCGAACCAGTTGAGGACCCGCTGCCAGGCCTCGGCGGCCGAGTCCGGGTCGTCGTCGAAGCGGTAGCCGGTGCTCGGGTAGATCACGACGTCGGTCGCCTTCCCGGAGGACGCCGCGGCGTCGCGCAGGCGGGCGACGGCGTCGGTGTCGGACGCCTCCGAGTAGATGCCCAGCCAGGGGCAGGTCAGCTCGGGTGCGGTCTCGACCAGGGCGGGCAGGCTGGACCACGGGGACGACTCGATCCCGCCACCCGCGACCGTGATCGCCGCGCCGAGGGTGCGGTTGGCCGCGACGTGCAGCGCGACCGTGCCCCCGAGGTCGAACCCGAGCACACCCATCCGGTCGGCCTCGATGCCGACGTCGCCCAGCCAGCCGAACGCGGTGTCGCAGTCGTCCATGACCTGGCGCGGCTCGAGGCTGCCGACGTGCTCGGCGACCGCGGCCTCGGAGCCGTCGGCGAGGTCGCCGCCCGCGCCGGCGTCGCGGTAGAGGTGCGGGGCGACGGCGAGCCAGCCGTCCGCGGCGAGGCCGGTGACGAGCAGCCGGATGGAGTCGGTGACCCCCCGGGCCTCCTGCAGGACGACGACACCGCCGCGGACCGGACCGTCGGGTTCGGCCACGGTCAGGCGCAGCTCGCCCCCGTCGGTCAGCGGCACGCCCTCGGTCCGGACAGCGGTCGTCGTCATGACGTCACTCAACCAGAGCACGG
Source organism: Pseudonocardia sp. 2-7 (assembly GCF_056341085.1). Lineage (NCBI taxonomy): Bacteria > Bacillati > Actinomycetota > Actinomycetes > Pseudonocardiales > Pseudonocardiaceae > Pseudonocardia > Pseudonocardia sp. 2-7. The sequence goes on along the minus strand of NZ_CP094507.1, from coordinate 192,589 downwards.
GCCCGGGTTCGACCCCCGGCGGATACCGTTGCCGTCATGACGCTGATCCGTCCCGATCTGGACACCCTGCCCGCCTACGTGCCGGGTCGCACCGTCCCCGGGGCGATCAAGCTCGCGAGCAACGAGGTCGCCGCGCCGCCCGCTCCCGCGGTGCTGGAGGCCATCGCCCGCGCCGCCGCAGGTGGCAACCGGTATCCGGACCTCGGCGTCGTCGAGCTGACCGGACGCATCGCGGACCTGTACGCCCTGGAGCCCGGGCGGGTCGCGGTCGGCTGCGGGTCGGTGACGCTGTGCCAGCAGCTCGTACAGATCAGCTGCCTGGGCCCCGGTGACGAGGTGCTGTTCGCCTGGCGCTCGTTCGAGGCGTACCCGATCGTGACCCGGATCGGCGGGGCGGAGATCCGCACCGTGCCGCTGGACGCCGACTTCCGGCACGACCTCGTCGCGATGGCCGCCGCGGTCACCGAGCGGACCCGGGTGGTGTTCGTGTGCAGCCCGAACAACCCGACCGGCCCGGCCGTGCACCGCGACGAGTTCGCCCGCTTCCTGGACGCCGTGCCGTCGGACGTGCTGGTGGTGCTCGACGAGGCCTACGCCGAGTACGTCACCGACCCCGACGCCGTCAGCGGCCGGCCGCTGCTCGACGCCCACCCGAACCTGGTCGTGCTGCGCACCTTCTCCAAGGCCTACCGGCTGGCGGGACTGCGGGTCGGCTACGCCCTGACCTCCGAGGAGGTCGCGACCGCGCTGCGCAAGGTGGCGCCGCCGTTCGGGGTCAGCTCGGTCGCCCAGGCGGGTGCCGTCGCCGCGCTGGAGCACCGGGAGGAGATCCTCGCCGACTGCGCCGCCGTCGTCGCGGAGCGGGACCGGGTGGCCGCCGGGCTGCGCGGGTCCGGGTTCACCGTGCCGGAGACCCAGGCGAACTTCGTGTGGCTGCCGCTCGGGGACCGGGCCGCGGCGTTCGCGACGCACTGCGGCGAGCGGAAGGTGATCGTGCGCCCGTTCGCCACCGACGGGGTGCGGGTCACCGTGTCCACGCCGGAGGAGAACGACCTGCTGCTCGACGTCGCGTCGTCCTTCGGATCCTGAGAGCCCGGCTCAGCCGTCCAGTTGGTAGCCCAGCCCCCGGATGGTCCTGATCCGCTCGGGACCGATCTTGCGCCGCAGGTAGGACACGTAGACCTGCACCAGGTTGGCCGACACCGGTTCGGTCCAGGCGCGGCGGCCCAGGTCGTCGAGCGCGACCGGCTCGCCCGCCTGCTCGGCCAGCGCGAGCAGCAGCGCGTACTCGGTCGGGGACAGCGCGACCCGGCGGCCGTCGACGAACACCTGGCCGGCGTCGACGTCGACGGACAGGCCGCCGTGCCCGAGCACCGTCGGCGCGGGCAGCCCCGCGGCGGCACGCAGCCGGAGCCGGATCCGGGACGCGAGCTCGTCCGGGACGAACGGCCGGATCAGGAAGTCGTCGCGGTCGCCGCGCAGCATGCCGATCACCCCGGCCCGCCGTTCGCGCGGCACGACGGTGATCACCGGGGTCGGCGGGGACTCGGACTGCACGGCTCCGAGCAGCACCGACGGCTCCGGGCCCGGCAGCTCCATGTCGAGCACGAGCAGGTCGGCGCCGCGGGAGCGCAGGGTGTCCAGCAACTCGATGCCGTCGGCGACGACGACGAGGTCCACGCCTTCGGCGGCGAGGTCCTGGCGCAGCCCGCGGCCGAGCGAGGCGGTGCCGGCCGACGGCGGCAGGGCCAGCAACACGCTGAGCGCGCGCATCTCGGCACGGGGCGCGGGGATCGGGAGGGACGGCGAGACGGGGGGAGCGTGATCGTTCACAGATCCTGCGGAGGTCGGGGAGCGGGGAGCTCGTGAGGTCGTGCGGGGAGCACCGGGGAGGCACGGTCACTGTTCCTCGACCGGCAGCCCGTCACAATCGGCTAACGGTGCGACGTACCGTGACCGCTTAGCCTGAACGGGTGACTCTGAGAGTTCCGTTGCTCTGTTCGGCCCAGCATTACTGCCGAAATGGCGGGATCTTGCTCTTCGGCGCTCTCCGTCGACCTGTCGGCGCGAAGACGCAACCACCCTTCTCAGCGAGGGTGTTCACACTCGGTCACTCTACCTAGAGTCCCTCCTCATGCGACGGAAGAGTTCCGCTGCGGCTGATCAGGTCGACCCCCGCGACCTGATCGCGCGACTCGCCGCCGAGCACAGCTCCCCCTCTGTGCCGTCTCCCCGGGGCAGGCATGCCGTGTCCTCCGCCCCGACGGACGACACGGCCCGATCCGCCGTACCCGCGGCCACCCTGCTCGAGGACCGGGTGAGCGCCTCCGGGCGGCACCGCGTCCTCGACGCCGGGTACGACGACACCGACCCCGACGACACCGGTGCCGCCGTCACGGCGGACTCCCCCACCGATGCCACGACGGCGGACGCCGGGCGGATCACCTGGGCCGACACGGCCGACCCCGGCCCGTGGGCGCCGGGCGGCCACGCGACCGGCAGCGGCTCCCGCGCCGTCACCGGCACCGGGGCGCACGCCGCCGCGGTGGACACCGCGGCCGCCGGGGACGAGACCGTCGCCGGGGACACCGCGGTGACCGGGACGGGCGCGCACGCCGCGCCCACCACCCGGACCCCGGGCCGTCGCGCGCGGCGGTCCGCGCCGTCGTCGGCGGCCGGACTGTCCGGTGTGGAGCTGTTCGGCGGGTCGTCGGGGACCGGGGAGCCCGCGTCCCCGCAGGCCGAGGTGCCCGCACCGCGCACCGAGGTCACCGGCGGGGCCATCGCCGGCCTGCACGAACCCGAGGTGTCGGGGACGGGCTCGGTCGTCGCGATCGACCGGTCACGACCCGCCCGCTCCCGTGTCCGCCGGTTCGCCCCGCTGGGCGTCGGCGCCGCCGCGGTGCTCGCCGCGACGATGGTGCTGACGCTGCTGCAGCCCGGCACCGAGGACCCGTCGCTGTCCGCGGCGATGGTGAACGACTCCTCGCGCCGGTCGGCGTCGGACACCGCGTTGTCCGCCGGCCCGGTGCTGGCCAACGGGGGCGGCTCCGCACTCGGCGATGCCGCGCAGGGCGCGTCCGGCCAGATCGGCCAGGCCCTGGCCGCGCAGGAGGCCGCCGAGCGGCGCGCCGAACAGCGCCGCCGCGAGGCTGCCGAGCGGGCACGGGCCGCCGCGAACTCCGGTGGTTCCGGGAGCTCCGGGAACTCGGGCGGAGCCCCCGCCGCCGGTCCGGTCGGTGGCGCCGTCCAGGTCGCCGGCGACGGCATCCAGGCCGCGCTGAAGATGGGCTGGCAGGCCATCGGCGGCGACGAGTTCCTCGGCAACACCCTCGGCAGCAACTGGTCGCCCTACAACGGCGAGGGCCACGACGGCCAGGGCCGCCGCACCTCCGACGCGATCTCGGTGGAGAACGGCAACCTCGTCATCCGCGGCGACTCGCAGGGCAACACCGGCGGCATGGCCTGGGGCACCTCCCAGAAGTACGGCAAGTGGGAGATGCGAGCGCAGTTCCCCAAGGGCGACAAGCAGTACCACCCGGTGCTGCTGCTGTGGCCGAGCGAGGTGTCCTGGCCGGAGGGCGGCGAGATCGACTTCGCCGAGACCACCAGCGCCAGCGACGACGTGTCCTTCTTCCTGCACTACGGCAGCTCGAACTCGCAGAAGGACGCCAAGAAGCAGCTCGACATCACCCAGTGGCACAACTACGCCGTGGAGTGGACCCCGGACGCGATCGTCGGCTACGTCGACGGCGTCGAGTGGTTCCGCTCCGAGGACCCGAACACGTTCCCCCCGGGTCCGATGCACGCCACGATCCAGCTCGACTACTTCCCCGACGGCGGCTCGCCGGAGCCGTCGGAGATGCGGGTCGCCTGGATGCGCCAGTACGAGTAGCACTCCGCACACACGACCGCCCGCCGCCCGGCGCTCCCCACCGGACGGCGGGCGGTCGTGTGTGCCGGGTCAGCCGGCCAGACCGCGCCGCGCCAGCAGCGGCGCGATCTCCGGGTCGCGGCCGCGGAACGCGCGATAGGCCTCCATCGCGTCGACGGCGCCGCCGCGGGACAGCACCTCGCGGCGGAACCGGTCGCCGTTCTCCCGGCGCAGTCCGCCGTGCTCGCCGAACCAGGCGACGGTGTCGGCGTCGAGCACCTCGGCCCAGATGTAGGAGTAGTACGCCGCCGCGTACCCGCTGCCGCCGAACACGTGGTTGAAGTAGGTGCTGCGGTAGCGCGGCGGGACCAGCGGGTGCGCGACCCCGGCCGCCTCCAGCGCCTGCTGCTCGAACGCGAGCACGTCGGTGATCCCGGCGGCCTCGGCCGGGGACAGCCGGTGCCACGCCTGGTCCAGCAGCGACGCGGCCAGGTACTCCGTCGTCGCGAAGCCCTCGCCGTACCCGCGGGCGGCCTGCGACGCGGCCAGCAGCTCGTCCGGCAGCGGCTCGCCGGTCACGTGGTGGCGGGCGAACGAGGTGAGGACCTGCGGGTCCTTCAGCCACATCTCGTTGACCTGGCTCGGGAACTCGACGAAGTCGCGCGGCACCGACGTCCCGGCGAACGTCGGGTACTCCACCTCGGAGAACAGCCCGTGCAGGGCGTGCCCGAACTCGTGGAACAGGGTGCGGACCTCGTCGAGGGTGAGCAGCGCGGGCTCCCCGGCCGGGGGCTTGTTCAGGTTCAGCGTGTTCAGCACGACAGGCCGCGTCCCCAGCAGCGACGACTGGTCGACCAGCGAGTTCATCCATGCCCCGCCGCGCTTCGACGGCCGCGCCCACAGGTCGGCGCCGAACAGCCCGAGCGGCTCGCCGTCGCTGTCACGGACCTCCCACCAGCGCACGTCCGGGTGGTAGGCGGGCAGGTCGGTGCGCTCGGTGAAGGTGATCCCGTACAGCCCGGACGCGGCGCGGAACACGCCGTCGGTGATCACCCGGTCGAGCTCCAGGTACGGGCGCAGCGCGGCGTCGTCGACGGCGTAGCGCTCGCGGCGCATCCGCTCCGCCTCGAACGCCCAGTCCCACGGCTCCAGGTCGCCCTCGACACCGCCGGCCAGCTCCGCTGCCTCCCGGTCGGCGTTGGCGACGGCGGCGGGGACCAGCGACTCCAGCATCGCGACGGCGGCCTCCGCCGTCCCCGCGGTCGCGTCGTCGATCACGTACGACGCGTGGTCGGGGTACCCGAGCAGCACGGCCCGCTCGGCGCGCAGCCGCACGATCGCGAGGACGGTGTCACGGGTGTCGTGCTCGCCGCCCTGACCGCGCCCGGTGGACGCACGGAACAGCTCCTCGCGCAGCGACCGGTCGGTGAGCACCGCCAGTGCGGGCTGCGCGGTCGGCAGGACCAGGGTGATCAGCCAGCCGTCGTCGTGACCGCGTTCGGCCGCGGCGGTCGCGGCGGCGGCGACCGCGTCGTCGGACAGGCCACCGAGCCGGTCGCGGTCGGTGACGTGCACGGCCGCGGCGTTCGCCCCGGCCAGCAGCGCCGCACCGAACCGGGTGGTCAGCCCGGACAGCTCGGCGTTCAGCTCCCGCAGCCGGACCTGCTCCTCGGGGCCGAGCCGGGCCCCGGCGCGCACCATGTCGCGGTGGTGGCGCTCGAGCAGCCGCAGCGACTCGGCATCGAGACCGAGGTCGTGGCGACGGGCGTGCAGCGCGTCGATCCGGGCGAACAGGCCCGGATCCAGCGCGATCGCGTCGGCGTGGGCGGCGAGCATCGGCGCGACCTGCGCCTCGATCTCGCGCACCGCGGGTGAGGAGTCCGCCGAGACGCGCGTGTAGAACAGCCGCGCCACCCGGTCCAGCGTGGCACCGGAGCGCTCCAGGGCGACGACGGTGTCGTCGAAGGTCGGCCCGCCCTCCTGCGCGACGATCGCCGCCACCTCGGCGCGCTGCTCGGCCGTCCCGGCCTCGAACGCGGGCAGGTAGTGCTCGTCGGTGATCCGGGAGGTGTCGGGCAGCCCCCACGGCAGCGCGCTCGGGGCGAGGAACGGGTTGCTCATGGGCCCGACCCTACGGCCGGGGACCGTCAGGATCCGGCCAGTTCACGGCGCATCGCGAGCCGCGGCCACACGTCGAGACCGCGCGCGGCCTCGTGCTCCCGGATCGCGCGCAGCCCCGGGCCGGGCGCGATCAGCTCACGGAAGCCGAGCCGCACCCAGTACGGGCCGTTCCACGGCACGTCCCGGTAGGTGGTGAGGGTCAGCGCGGGCAGGCCGCGGTCCCGGGCCCAGCCCGCGAGGTGCTCGACCAGGCCCTCCCCGATCCGCCGTCCGCGTTGCGACGGCAGCACCGACACCTGCTCGACGTGCGCACAGCCGTCGACGAGGTCGGCGATCAGGTACCCGACGAGCCCGGTGCCGGCGCTCCTCTCGGCACCGATGCTCGTTCCGCCTGCGCTCCTCTCGGCACCGATGCTCGTTCCGCCTGCGCTCCTCTCGGCCACCCACGCCCGCCCCGCCACCACGTACGCGGCCAGTACCGCGGCCGGTGGCGGCTCCTCCTCGGCGACGACGTCGAGCCCGATCTCCCGGAACGTCTCCCCCGCGGCGCGCTCGATCTCACGCAGGGCGGGGACGTCGGCGACGCGAGCGGGACGGATCACACCGCGGGATCCTCCACCACCGCACGGATGCGTTCCAGGGTCGTTCGCATCCCCTCGCGATTGGTGCGCCCGCGGGCCCACCCCAGCAGCGTCCAGTAGAGCCGGGTGGCGGCCGAGGGCTCCAGCCGGAAGGACTCGGTGACGTCGGTGCCCGCGGTGCCGTCCGGCGCGGGGGCCGGGGTGAACCGGTAGTGCCAGTGGTTGATCCGCCGGCCGCCGGGCAGGAGCACGACGAAGCCGAACTCGCGGCCCGGCTCGCACGCGGTGATCTCGCACTCCGACCAGTAGGTCGGGCCGCGTCCGTTGCGGACGACCTTGCCGCGGAACCGGACACCGACGGCCGGACCGGTCGCGCCGCCCAGCCACTGCGCGTCGACGGTCTCGGGTGAGAACCGGCCGGTGTTGCGGATGTCGGAGACCAGCTCCCAGATCCGCTCGGCCGGCGCCGCCATGTGGACGGTGACCTCGTCATGCACGGTGTTCCCCCTCGATGCCGCACACCAGGTCGGCGGCGCGCTCCCCGATCATGATCGCGGTCGCGGCCGGTCCGCGCCGCGGCGCGCGGGGCAGGACCGAGGTGTCCGCCACCCGGAGCCCGGCCAGGCCGTGCACCCGCAGGCCGGCGTCGACGACGGCGTCCGGCCCGGAGCCCATCGCGGCGCTGCCCGACAGGTGCACCGAGGTCGTCAGGTGGTCGCGGATCCAGCCGTCGAGCCGGGTGTCGTTGCCGAGCTCCCAGCCGGCGGGGCCACCGTCGTCGGGGCCCGCGCGGTCCCAGTCCGCGGCGCGCAGGATCTCCGCGGCGATCCGCACCGCGGCCCGCATCCGGTGCCGGTCGGAGGTGGTGCGCAGGTAGCGGAAGTCCAGCCGGGGCGGGTCGTCGTGGTCCGGGGAGGTGATGGCGAGCATCCCGAGGCTGTCCGGGCGCTGCACCGCGCACATCAGATGCGCGGGACCGCCGGGTGCGAACGGGTGCGCGAACAGCAGGATCTCCAGGTCACCGGCCGGGTCGGTCCCGGAGTCGAGGTTGAGCGCGGCCTGCGCGGCGACGGCGTCGGCGGGCGGGTCCGGCAGCCCGCTGCGCAGCGGGAGGAACACCGCGGGGTGGTCCGACCAGCCACGCCCGACCCCGGGCAGCTCGTGCGCCACCGCGACGCCCGCGGCCCGCAGGGTGTCCTCCGGCCCGATCCCGGAGCGCTGCAGCAGCGCCGGAGTGCCGACCGCGCCCGCCGTCACGACGGTCTCGGCCGCGTGCAGGGTGCGACCACCGACGCGCACGCCGGTGACCCGGTCACCGTCGAGCACCAGGGTCTCGACCGGGGCCCCCCCGAACACGGTCAGCGCGTCCTTCCACTCCGCGTTCCCCCACGGCGGCGGCAGGTAGGCGGTGGCGGCGCTGACCCGGCGCCCGTCGACGGCGTTGGTCGGGATCGGACCCGCTCCCGGTGAGCCACCGGCGTTCTTGTCCGGCTCCTCGGGGTGGCCGAGCGCGAGGCAGGCGGCCAGGAACGGGTCGGTCGTCGCGGCCCGCAGCCGGCCCGAGGGCCGTGAGATGCGCAGCGGACCGGCGTCGCCGTGCCGGTCGGAGGTGCAGAAGTCGAGGTCGCGCTCCAGCCGCCGGTAGTACGGCAGGACGTCGTCGTAGGACCAGCCCGGGACGCCCCAGTCCGCGAAGTCCGCCGGGACGGCGCGCACGAAGTAGCCGCCGTTGATCGCGCCGGAGCCGCCCAGCACGCGTCCGCGCGGCACGGTGCACTCCCGGCCCTGGCACAGCGTCGCCCGGTAGGCCCAGTTCAGGACGTGGCCGGGGGCGGTCGCGGCGAGCGAGGCGATCGGCGTCGAGTCCGGTGGGACGACGACGGCGCCCGCCTCGACCAGGGCCGTGCGCACACCGCGCCCGGCCAGCCGGCCCGCAAGGGTGCACCCCGCGGACCCCGCGCCCACCACCACCACGTCGAAGCTGTCGGTCATTGCTGCCAGGATGCCCCACGTGACCGACGCTGCACGTGATCTCGCCTCGTTCCTCACCGCGAGCCCGTCGCCGTACCACGCGGTGGCCGAGGCGGTGCGCCGGTTGTCCGCGGCGGGCTTCACCGAGCAGCGCGAGGACGAGCCGTGGGCGGACGGGCCGGGCGGGCGCTACCTGGTCCGCGACGGCACGATCCTGGCCTGGTGGCAGCCCGCGTCCGGGCCGGGCGCCCCGCTGCGGATCTTCGCCGCGCACACCGACTCCCCCGGGTTCAAGGTCAAGCCGAACCCCGACGTCGGTGTGGCCGGGTGGCGCCAGGTCGGGGTGGAGGTCTACGGCGGCGCGCTGTGGAACTCCTGGCTGGACCGCGACCTCGGCCTCGCCGGGCGCCTCGCGCTCTACGACGGCCGGGTCGTCCCGGTCCGTGTGGACCGGCCGCTGCTGCGCATCCCGCAGTTGGCGATCCACCTCGACCGCGGCGTGAACCAGGGCCTGACCCTGGACCCGCAGCGGCACCTGCTCCCGATCTGGGGGCTCGGCGACCCGGACGGCGGCGACCTGGTGGAGTTCCTCGCCGTGCGCGTCGGCGAGGACCCCGAGGACGTCGCGGCGCACGACCTGTTCACCTACGACCTGACGCCGCCGGCCACCCTCGGCCGCGACGACGAGCTGCTCGCCGCCCCGCGGCTGGACAACCTGGCCTCGGTGCACGCCGGGATCGGCGCGCTGCTCACCGCCGTCGAGCGCGACCCGGGCACCGTTCCGGTGTTCGTCGGCTTCGACCACGAGGAGATCGGCTCGGCCAGCGCGACCGGCGCGGCCGGGCCGCTGCTGGAGACGGTGCTGACCCGGCTGGCCGGCGGTTTCGACTCCCGGCACGCGGTGTTCGCCCGCTCGCGCTGCCTGTCGGTGGACGTCACGCACGCCGCGCACCCCAACCACCTGGACAAGCACGACCCGGACCACCTGTCGGTGCCGAACCGGGGGCCGTCGCTGAAGGTCAACGCGGTGCAGCGCTACGCCACCGACGCGCCGGGTGCGGCCGCCTGGAAGCGGGCCTGCCGCACCGCGGACGTGCCGAACCAGGTGTTCGTCTCGAAGAACACCGTGCCGTGCGGATCCACCGTCGGGCCGATCATGGCGACCCGGCTGGGCATCCGGACGGTCGACGTCGGCATCCCGGTGCTGTCGATGCACTCGGCGCGTGAGCTGTGCGGGGTGCACGACCCGGGCCTGCTGGCCCGGGCGGGTGTGGAGTTCCTGACCGACGCCGGCTGAGGCCCGCGGTCAGCGCAGCACGGGCCGCCCCGGCATGGAGGTGTCGCTGTCCACGATCCGCGACCCCAGCGGCAGCAGCGACACCGGGATGAGCTTCAGGTTCGCCCAGGCCAGCGGCAGGCCGACGATCGTGACCGCCAGCGCGATCGCCGTGCCGATGTGGCCGATGACCAGCCACCAGCCGAACAGCACGATCCACAGCACGTTGCCGATGGTCGACGCCGCCCCCGCGGTGGGGAGGCGCACGACGTCGCGGCCGAACGGCCACAGCGCGTAGAGCCCGATCCGGAACGAGGCGATCCCGAACGGGATGGTCACGACCAGCACGCAGGCGACGATCCCGGCGAGCATGTAGCCGAGGAACAGCCAGAAGCCGGAGAGGACCAGCCAGACCACGTTCAGGATGAGGCGGAGCATGGCTCCAGCATGCCCGAGCTGTCCGGTTCCCCCTCCGGGATGTCCCGGAGGCCGACCCCGGATCCGGTGATCGACGTGCGCTCCCGCCCCGCGCGGGGTGTCCTGGAACACATGGTGGATCACGGTCTGTTCGGCCCCCGCTCGGTGACGTGGCGGGTGCACCTCGAACCCGTGATGTGGGTCGCCGGGATGCGCGCGCTGCTGCTGCAGTCACTCGACCCGCGGGTGATGCGCGGGACGTACCAGAACTCGGCGCTGTTCGACCCGAAGAAGTCCTACGCGCGGTTCCGGCGGACCGTCGAGTTCGTCGGGACCCGCACGTTCGGACCGCGGGCCGACGTCGACCGGGCCGGCGCCCGCGTCCGCCGACTGCACGCCGGGCTGCGCGGGCACGACCCCGACAGCGGCGAGAGCTACCGGATCGACGCCCCGGAGGGCCTGCTCTGGGTGCACGCCGCAGAGATCGAGTCCTACACCGACGTCGCCCGCCGGTCGGGTCTGCTCGACGACGACTCGGCGGACGCCTACGTCGCCGAGAGCGTCCGGGCCGCCGAGGTGGTCGGCATCGACCCGGCGACCGTGCCGTCGTCGGTGGCCGAGATGGCCGAGTACATGGCCGCGGTGCGTCCCCGGCTGCGGATGACCGACGAGGCCCGTCGCGCGGCCGGGAACCTGTTCGCCCCGCAGGGCGCGGCGCCGCTGCAGGTCCGGCTCGGGATCGCCGGCCTGTCCACCCTCGCCCTGGCGACGCTGCCGCGCTGGGCCCGGCGCCTCTACGGACTGCCCGGCCTGCCGACGACCGACTGGTCCACGACGCTCACGCTGCGCGGGCTCCGCACCGCCACCGGGGTGCTGCCGGACGTGCCGGGGCCGCCGGAGATCGAGGAGGCACGACGGCTGGTGCGCGCCGCCCGCCGGACGGAGGCCGACCGCGCCGGGTGACCGCCGTCGGCGCCGACGAAATCTCTTGACTCTCGATCGATACCTGTCGATACTCGATAGATGTCACCGGCGCTGATCCAGACGTTGCGCGTCGCCCTCGTCCTCACCGGGCTCGGCACGCTCGCCACCCAGGTCATCCTCACGGCCACCGCGTGGAACGCGGGCCTGGCGGGGGCACCGCCCGTCCCCGGACTGCTGCACGTCGTCGCCGTCGTCCTGGCGATCGGCTGTGTGCAGGTGGGGCTGGTCGCGATCTGGGTACTGCTGTCGATGGTGCGCCGCGACGCGATCTTCGACGAACGGGCCTTCCGCTGGGTGCCGGTCCTCGCGCTGTCCGGACTGCTGGCCGGGGTGCTGACCGGGGCCGTCTGCGCGCACATCGGAGAGCTCGACGACGCCCCCGGCCTGATCCTCGTCGGCGGCGGTCTCGGCGCCGCGGGGATCGCGTTCGCCCTGCTCATGGTGGTGATGCTCGGTCTGCTGCGCAACGCCACCGCGCTGCGTCGCGAGCTGGAGCAGGTGGTCTGATGGCGATCGTCGTCGACATCGACCTGATGCTCGCCCGCCGGAAGATGGGGGTCGGGGAGTTCGCCGTCGCCGTCGGGATCAGCCCGGCCAACGTCGCCGTCCTGAAGAACGGCCGGGCCAAGGCCGTCCGGTTCGCGACGCTCGACGCGATCTGCCGGGTGCTCGACTGCCAACCCGGTGACGTGCTGCGCCACGTCCCCGACGACCTGCCGGACGCCGCGCCGGGCCGCACCCACCGCGGCGCGCACGAGGTCACGTCCGACCCGTGACCTCCTCGACGACGCTCGCCCCGATGCCCGGCCGCGACTCCCACGCCCAGGTCTCGTGCGAGCGCATCCCACCGTCGCCGGAGTTGCTCACGCCGGCGAACCGGCGGCCGTCCACGCCGGGTGCGCTGCTCACCCGGTCACCCTGTCACGGAGGATGACGGCCGTGGAGTTCCCCGAGACGCGCCGCACGCCGCTGGTCCGGACGTGCACCGACACCGGCGAGGGCCCGTGGAACGAGCTGCTGGGGATCCTGCGGGCGACCGGTACCTCGTTCGACGTCGTCCTGGAGGACCTGTTCACCGACTGGCCGGTGGAGCGGGTGGTGACGTCCGCACTGGAGGACGGGCTGGCCGGGCGGCACCCGCTGCTGCTGGTCGTGGACGAGCGTGCGCTGGCCGACCACGACTTCCCGGTGGTCGTCGCCGACCTGCGGGGTGAGCCGGGCCGGACCTTCCGGATCGCCGCCGCTGTGCTCTCCGGCTTCCCCTCGCCGCGCGCCGGGTTCGCCGACCACGCCGACCACGCGGAGCTGCAGCCCGACCGGACGTTCCGCGGGTTCTGCTGACGATCACGACCGTCGGTCCGGCGCGCCGGTGACGCCGCGTTCCGCGGAACGCGGCCGGGACCTCAGACGCCGGTGGCCCCGTCGATCCGCTCCCGGACCAGGTCGGCGTGCCCGGTGTGGCGGGCGTACTCGGCGATGACGTGGGTCAGGACCCACGTCACCGACACCGCGTGCCCGTCGAGCGTCCCGGTGCCGTCGGGCCCGGTCGCCGCGACGACCCGGCGGGCATGGGCGACCTCGTCCTCCCAGACGGCACGGGCCCCGGCGATACCGGCGTCGCCGGGCTCGAAGCCGCCGTCGTGGCCGGTCCCGGGCTCGCGCGGGTACAGCGGCGGCACGTCCGCACCGCCCAGGACCTGGCGGAACCAGTTCCGCTCGACCGCGGCCAGGTGCTGGACCAGGCCCAGCAGCGTCAGCGACGACGGCGGCACCGACGCCGACCGCAGCTGCTCGTCGGTCAGTCCCTCGCACTTCCCGACGAGGGTGACGCGGTAGAAGTCGAGCCAGGCGGTGAGCGTGGTGAGGGCGTCGGCCTGCATCGGGGGGAAGGCGCGGTCGGTCATGCCCGCGATCGTGTCAGCGGGGTCCGACACCGGGCCGCTTCCCCCGGCGCGGCGCCGGTGCTTCACTCCGCTCGTGACCGACACTTCGCCGACCGTGGTACGCAGCAGCCGCGAGATCGCCGCCGCGCCCGGGACGATCTTCGAGCTCGTCGCCGACCCCGCCCGCCAGCCCGAGTGGGACGGCAACGACAACCTCGCCGAGGCCGCCCCCGGCCAGCGGGTACGCGCCGTCGGCGACGTCTTCTCGATGCTCCTGACGCAGGGCACCGTCCGGGACAACCGGGTGGTCGAGTTCACGGAGGGACGACGGGTGGCCTGGCTGCCGTCGGAGCCGGGCAGCCCGCCGCCCGGACACCTGTGGCGGTGGGAGCTGGAGCCGGTCGACGCCGGCAGGACCCGCGTGACGTGCACCTACGACTGGACGGGCCTCGACCCGGACGACGCCTTCCGGCAGCGGCGGGCCCGGGCCACGACCGCCGACCGGCTGCGCGCCTCGCTGGACCGGCTCGCCGTCGTCGCCGAGAGGATGTGATCTGCAGCACACACACCGGACGAGCGATCATGGAGAAGTGCTGCCCTGGCGGCATGGATGCTGAACAGGTGATCGCCGTTCTCGCCGGGTTCCCCGGCACTCGGATCGTGGAGGGCAACGGGGACGCGTTCGCGATCCACGACCCGGACCACGACTACGAGCAGCGCCCCCGGCAGGGCTGGGCGACCGTCGTGCGGTCCGACGTCAACGACGCCGCGTCCGAGCTCGACCGGCCGGGCGCGTTCCGGCTCAACATCGGGCTGCCCACCGCGCGCTACCGGGAGCTGTTCCCGACCGATCCGGGCATCGACCCGGCCACCCGCGACGTGCTGTTCCCACATCCCGTCTACGCGGCATACCAGTGGGTGGCGGTGGTGGAGCCGGACACGACCTGGCCGCGGGTGCGGGAGCTGCTCGACGACGCGAACGACTTCGCCGTGCGCAAGCACGGGAACGCGGTCCGGCGGCGGGGGTGATCGGCGACGGCCGTGGCGGAAGCGGGGGGATTCGAACCCCCGGTCCTTTCGGGGCTCATCCCAATCGGGGGTGTAGGAGTTGGGGTCTGAAGCCGCCGGTCTCGAGCAGGCTTCGGGCGATGTAGTTGGTCAGGTTGCGGAACCCGAGTGCGGAGCCGCGCAGGTGTTCGAGCCGTCCGTTGAGCGCCTCGGTCGGCCCGTTGCTGGTGCCGGGTCGTTCGAAGTAGGCGAGCACGTCGGCGGCTCGCTTCTTCAGGGTCCGGCCCAGGGTGGTGAGCTCGGTGAGCACCTTGGGGACGCCGGCGCTGAGGTCGGTGATCAGCTTCTCCATGAGCTCGCGGCCACGTTGCCGGTCCTCGTGGCGATAGGCGGCGATCATGCGCTGGTAGACACCCCAGGTCGCCTCGACCTCGACGTGAGCGTCATCAACGAACAGCGCGCGTAGCCTGTCGCTCTGCTTGTCGGTGAGCAGGTCCGCGCCGGTGTGCAGCGTGCGCCGCGACTTGTAGAGCGGGTCGTCCCTGAACCCACGGTGCCCGTGGATCGCGAGTTGGACCCGGCGCCGGCACCTGTCGAGGGCGTCACCGGCCAGGCGCACGACGTGGAAGGGATCCATCACCGTGACCGCGTCCGGGATCTCCTCCGCAGCGGCGGTCTTGAACCCGGTGAAGCCGTCCATCGCGACCACCTCGACCGCGTCACGGAAGGCGTCGTCGCGGTCGGCGAGCCAGGTCTTGAACGCCGCCTTCGAACCGGCCCTCGACCATGTCCAGCAGCCTTGCTGGGCCGGCGCCATCGCGGACCGGGGTGAGGTCGATGATCACGGTGACGTACTTGTCGCCACGCCTGGTGTGGCGCCAGACGTGCTCATCGACGCCAATGACCTTCACGCCCTCGAACCGCGTGGGGTCGTTGATCAGCAGCCGATTGCCTTCGGCCAGGACCGCGTTGTTGGCGGTGTCCCACGCGACCCCGAGTCCCTCGGCGACACGGGCGACGGTGAGGTGTGCGACCACGATCCCTTCCAGCGCCCACCGCAACCCGGTGCGCGAGAGCTTCGCGCGTGGCTCCGCCGCGGCGCTGGTGTCTTGGCGCCACACGTGTCCGCAGTCGGCACAGCGGTAGCGGCGCACTACAACTTCCAGCACGGTCGGTCGCCAGCCCAGCGGCTCGTGGGCCAACCGCCGGATCACGGTGTCACGAGCAGCGCCTTCGCTGCCGCACCGTCGGCAAGACTGATCTGGTTCCACCACGCGGCACGCGAGGACCGCACGATCCGGTTCAAGTCGTTGCCCGGTCACGCTCAGACCGAGGCCGTCGAGTCGAGCGAAGGCGGTCAGGTCAGGGCGGCCGAACCCGGCCGGCGGGGTAGCGTCGGACACGTCGAGGTCTTTCGGATGGATGGCGTAGGAACCTCCGTCGTCGGGAGACCTCGACGTCTATCTGCGGACCGACGCGCCCGGCCGACCTACACCCTCATCTGGGAAGAGCCCGCAAAGCCGACGTGATTAGGTCGTCGGTTCGATTCCGACAGGCGACTCCGGCGAACAGCCCCTGACCTGCGCAAACGCAGGGCAGGGGCGGTTCGGTTCTGGTGGTGGTGCGGATGTCGAGGCGGTCGGGTCCGACGGCTCGGCGGGGCGCGATCGTCTCGTGCGTTGGCGGACTACGGGAGCTTGGACGCGAGGACGTCGGCCGGCAGGATCTCGGGTGCTGCGCCGAGGAGGTGCTGGTTGGCCATCAGGGCTGCGACGATGGCGCCGTTGGCGTGGGCGTCGCGAGCGGCCTCGTCGGGGAATGCATCGAAGATCCAGAAGGTGTCGGCGTGGGTCCTAGCCGCGAACCAGACAATCGTTCCTGCTTCTTCGTTGGCGAGTGCGACAGCGCCGGCGAGCAGATCGGCGAGCGCGTCGTGCTGTCCATCGGCCGCGACGATCTTGGCGACGAAGGCATACGGAAGTGATGCGGGTGTGGACATGAGGGGTTCTCCTTGAAGTCGGGGTTCTTCGTGGGGCGAGTTCAGCGTATGACGAGCGAGGGCCGGTGGGGAGTGGCGTATACGGCAGTATTGCTATCGTTCGCGTCATGCGTATCGGACTGATCGCGATCGACGGCTGCTTCGGTTCGGCGGTCGCGTCGGTCGTCGACATCGTGCGGGTGGCCGACGGAGCCCGCGGCGATGTCGACCCGCGGATCGACCCGATCGAACTCGCCATCCTCGGACCGAAACGGCGAGTGACCACGACGGCATCGATGACCCTGTCGGTGGACCACCCGCTGTCGGAGTCCGGAGAGTTCGACGTGGTCGTCGTCCCTGCGCTTGGAACCCTCACGGCCGCCGCGACCCACGACGCCCTCCAGAGCCGAGATGCTCGTTCGGTCATCGCCTCACTCGGGCGCCTCGACGACGCGACCACCCGGATCGCCGCGGCGTGCACCGGCGTGTTCGCCGTCGCCGAGACCGGACGGATGCATCATCGGCGGGCGACGACCAGCTGGTTCCTGGGGCCGGAGTTCCTGAAGCGCTATCCGACCGTCGCCCTCGATCTCGACACCATGGTCGTGGTCGACGGGAACCTCGTCACCGCCGGCGCCGCCTTCGCCCACATCGACCTCGCGCTCTCACTCGTGCGATCGATCAGCCCCGACCTGGCCCAACATGTCGCCAAGCTCCTCATCATCGACGAGCGCCCGTCGCAGGCGGCCTTCGTCGCCTACGAACATCTCCGGCACGAGGACCCGATCGTCGTCGAGTTCGAACGCTTCGTGCGCGTCCGTCTGGACGAACCGTTCAACGTCGCCGTCGTCGCGCAGTCGCTCGGCACCAGCCGGCGCACCCTCGAACGACGAGTCCGTGCGGCGCTCAACCTCACTCCGCTCGGCTTCGTCCAACGGCTTCGCATCGAACGAGCTCGGCACCTCTCAGCAACCACGGACCTCACCTCCGCCGAGATCGCGCGACGGGTCGGCTACGCGAACGCCGAGACTCTGCGCTCCCTCCTGCGCAGGGAGCGACGCCGTTCCTGACCTATCGCCATGCCTGTAGCCGGTGTCCTAGCGCTCGGTTGGAACCACCTCTCAGCACGTCGCGTCGACGCTCCTGCGTCGCCCCTGGACGACCCACTCGACACGCCCGCAGCACAGGCCATGTGACGTGCCCCGGCTTCCCGGACGGTCGGGGTTGGGTGGCTGTGATGTCGCTGCGTTCTCGTCGAGGGGGTCAGCAGACCCGATCAGGGTCGATTGGGATGAGCCGCGAAGGCGGTCAGGTCAGGGCGGCCGAAGCCGGCCGGCGGGGTAGCGTCGGACACGTCGAGGTCTTTCGGATGGATGGCGTAGGAACCTCCGTCGTCGGGAGACCTCGACGTCTATCTGCGGACCGACGCGCCCGGCCGACCTACACCCTCATCTGGGAAGAGCCCGCAATCGCCTACGCCCGAAATGGGCTCACGGCTGCGACGGGACATGCGGACGGAAGCAGGCCGGCCGCTGTCCTCACCGACTCGCTCTGCGGCCCGAGACCGCGGAGACGAAATCGGAGGCCGGCCGCCGGGGAATCGGTCTGCCCGATCCGCTCGTCAAGCTGCTCCGGGAACACGCCAACGAGCAGTACGACGAGCGTGTGCGGGCTGCCGACCTGTGGGTGGACACCGACTACGTCTTCACGACCGAATTCGGCACCGTCCTGCACCCTCGAACCGACAACAAGAACTGGAAGCAGCTCCTCGTCTCGGCGGAAGTCCCGGAACGGCGGCTGCACGACGCTCGACACACCGCCGCGACAGTCCTGCTTCTGCTGGGGGTGACCGAGCGGGCCGTCATGGGCGTGATGGGCTGGTCGAACACCGCGATGGCTGCGCGGTACCAGCACCTCACGTCAGCGGTGCGGCAGGACGTCGCCTCACGGATCGGTGGGCTGCTCTGGCAGACGTCCGACGGGCTGCCGACGACCGTCTGAGAAGGCGGAATGCCACCACAACTGCAACCGCCGCGGGTTCCCGGAGGTCCGGGAGCGCGCGGCGGTTGCGTCTTTGCAGGTCAGAGATGGCGGAAGCGGGGGGATTCGAACCCCCGGTCCTTTCGGACGCCCGCTTTCAAGGCGGGTGCATTCGGCCGCTCTGCCACGCTTCCGCACGGAAGGGTAACGGGACCGCTCAGCGCTCCGCGCGGTAGTAGGTGACCGGCCCCATCCTGGTCGTCCCGTGGCCGACCACCGTCGCGTCGGTGAACCCCGCGGCCGCGAGCAGCTCCGGCACCGGCTGCTGCGCCCCGTGACCGTGGCCGTGGCCGCCGTGGCCGTGGCCGCCGTGATCCCTGCGGGCGCCGTGCCGGGAGCGGCGGTGGGCCGGGTCAAGGCGGGCCAGCAGCGACAGCACCCTGTTCACGGTGCGCATCCGTCCGCCGGTGCGCGGGTCGTGGTCGAGGTCGACCAGGTGCAGGCTCCCGCCCGGCGCCAGGACGCGGTGCGCCTCCCGCAGTGCCGCGACCCGGGCGTCGGCGGCGATGTGGTGCAGCATCAGCGAGGAGAGGACCCGGTCGACGCTGCCGTCGTCGAGGGGCAGGTCCTCGGCCACACCGACCTGCAGCTCCAGCTCGACGCCGGCCTCGGCGGCCTTGCGGCGGGCCATGGCGACCGCCTCCGGGTCGGGGTCGACGCCGCGCACGGTGGCCGTCGGAACGGCCTCCGTGGCGCGCAGCAGGACGTTCCCGGTCCCGCAGCCGATCTCCAGCACGCGGTCCCGCGGGCCGATGCCGGCCTGGGCCAGCAGACGCCAGTACATCGGGACGGCGCCACCGAGCCGGGCCACGGTGTCGTAGCCGGGCAGCAGCCGCGAGCTGACGAGCGCGGGCGTGTGGGCGTGCGTGGTCATCGCTCCCCCTGGGGACGAAGTTCGTGTTCACGATCGACTCTGCTTGCCATCTGAGCTGCCCACAAGGCACGATCCGTGGTCGTGGTGGGACGAAGTTCGGACGTTCCGCTGGTCGGTTTCGTCCACTCACCGGTGCCGATCGCGGTGCAGCACACGGCCCGGCCCTCGGCGCTGCCGCGGGTGCGTGGACCGCACACGCACGACTTCCTGACGCTGGTGCACGTCGTCCGCGGCGCCGGCACGTACCGGATCGACGGGCACACCTGGCCCCTCGGCGAGGGCGACGCGCTCGTCATCGCGCCCGGCGCGGTGGTCGAGCACCCCGAGGAGCCCGAGTCGCCACCCGGTGAGATGTGGTCGGTCGTGTTCCCGGCCGAGGCGGTCGCGTCCACGTCCTGGCGGGACCACCCGCTGCTGGCACCGTTCGTGGGGCGTCACCGGGGTGGCGGGCAGCGGCTGAGCGTCCCGCCCGCGGACCGCGCGGCCTGGCGGACCCGCTTCACCGACCTCGACGACGAGCTGACCCGCCGGCGCGACGGTCACGCCGAGGCCGCCCGCGCCCACCTCACCCTGCTGCTGGTGGCACTCGGCCGGCTCGTCGACGACGTACCCGCCGAGTCGGGCGACCCGCTGCTCGCGGCGGTGTTCGCCGTCGTCGAGGAGCGGTTCGCCGGCCGGCTGTCGCTGCGCGACGTCGCCGCGGCGGTCGGGCTCACCCCCGGGCACCTGACGACCGTCGTCCGGCGCGGGACCGGGCGGACCGTCCAACAGTGGATCACCGAGCGCCGGATGCGGGAGGCACGGCGACTGCTCGCCTCCACCGACCTCCCGGTCGCCGAGGTGGGCGCCCGGGTCGGCTACCCCGACCCCGGCTACTTCGCCCGCCGCTTCCGGGCCGCGCACGGAATCGGCGCCGCGACCTGGCGGGCCGGCTCCGGGGCCCCCTGACGGGTGGCGGGGGACGTCCGCGCCGGTGCGGTCCGGCGCGGTGTGGTGGGATTCCCCCGGTCTCATCTCGGGAGGACGACGTGCGGTTCGACGAGAACGCCCGGCTCGACACGTCCGGTGTGGACGACCTGCGCGGATCCGGCGGTGGCCGGGGCGGCGGGGTCGGCGGCCGGGTGGCAGGCGCGGGCGGCGGCCTGGGCCTCGTCGGCGTCATCCTGTACCTGCTGCTGTCGAACTTCGCGGGCGTCGACATGTCCGGCATGGGCGCGGGCGGCGGCTACCCGGGGCTCGACCAGGTCGGCTCCGGCCAGACCGCGGACAACTCGTCACTGCAGCAGAACTGCGCCACCGGCGCCTCGGCGAACACCTCGACGGACTGCCGCGTCGTCGCCGTCGTCAACTCCCTCGACGACTTCTGGGCCACCCAGTTCTCCTCCGGCTTCACGACGCCGCGGACGAACTTCTTCTCCGGTGGAGTGAGCACCGACGGCTGCGGCTCGGCCTCGTCGGACAGCGGGCCGTTCTACTGCCCGGCCGACTCCGAGATCTACATCGACCTCACCTTCTTCCAGGAGCTGCAGACCCGCTTCGGTGCGCAGGGCGGACCGTTCTCGCAGGCCTACGTGATGGCCCACGAGTACGGCCACCACATCCAGAACCTGCTCGGCACCAACCGCAGGGCCGGCAACGACACCGGCCCCACCTCCGGCTCGGTGCGCCTGGAGCTGCAGGCCGACTGCTACGCGGGCGTCTGGGCGAACCACGCCACGACGACGCCCGGCCCGTCGGGGCGGCCGCTGATCAGCGAGCTGAACCAGTCCGACATCGACGCCGCCCTCGACACCGCGTCCCGGATCGGCGACGACTACATCCAGTCCAACCTGGGTGGCGGCCGGGTCGACGAGTCGCAGTTCTCGCACGGCAGCTCCGCGCAGCGCGAGAAGTGGTTCACCACCGGCCTGCAGAGCGGCAACCCCGACTCCTGCGACACCTTCGCCGCGCGCAGCCTCGACTAGGGCCGCCCGGCCGGCGGATCGGCGGCCAGGAACCCCGCGAGATCGTCGGTGTAGCCGGCGACGCACAGCTCCCACCCGGGCCGCACGAACGCCTCCCGCGTGAGCAGCACCCGGTACTCGGTGACCCGGGCGTCGCCGTGGTCGATCGTGGCGGTGCCGTCGTCGCGGTACCCGAGCCGGGCCGACACGGCCGCCGACCTCGGGTTGCCCTCGACGTACTCCGAGCGCGCCACGAGCGCGCCGAGGTGGTCGAAGGCGAAGGCCAGCACCGCGGCCCGCATCTCCGTGCCGTAGCCGCGCCCCTGCGCCCGTCGCACCAGGTACGAGCCGGTCGCGACCTCGCGACGCACGCCGAACCGGTCCCCCACGACGTCCTGCAGGCCGACCACCCGGCCCTCGGCGCGCACGACGAACTGCAGCGTCCACCAGTCCGGCGACGCCTTCGCGCGGTTCGACCAGACGTACTGCGCGATGCCGCGCCCCAGGTGCCGCGGGTCGGCCCGGGTCCACGGGACGCGGAACGGCATCTCCGACGACGGGTGGATCCCGCTCTCGTGCACGGCCGCGATCAGCTCCCGGACCGACGCGTCGTCCTCGACGCGCAGCTCCAGGCGCGGGGTCCGCAGGGTCAGCCCGGACATCGGCCACGGGTCGGGCACCGGGTCGATCGGCGCGGGGAGCACGTCCATCGGTCGACCGTGCCGGATCGCCGACGGGCGCGCCACGGAATACCGTCGGCTCCCATGTGGGCGATCACCCTGACCGAGTACGGCGGACCCGAGCAGATGACGTGGGCGGAGGTGCCCGACCCCGAGCCCGGCCCGGGCGAGGTCGTACTCGACGTCGTCTCCTCGGCCGTCAACCGGGCCGACCTCCTGCAGGTCCAGGGGAACTACCCGGTCCCGCCCGGCGCGTCGGAGATCCTCGGCCTGGAGTGCGCGGGCCGGATCGCCGCGCTCGGTGACGGCGTGACCGGCTGGTCGGTCGGCGACGAGGTGTGCGCCCTGCTCGCCGGCGGCGGCTACGCGACGAAGGTCGCCGTCCCGGCCCCGCAGCTGCTTCCCGTTCCCGCGGGCGTCTCCCTGGAGGAGGCGGGCGGCCTCCCCGAGGTCGCCTGCACCGTCTGGTCGAACGTGTTCCTGGAGGGCCGGCTCGCCGAGGGCGAGACGTTCCTGGTCCAGGGCGGCTCGTCGGGTATCGGAACGCACGCGATCCAGGTCGCGAAGGCGCTCGGCGCGCGCGTCGCCGCCACCGCGGGCCACGCCGACCGGCTGCAGTTCTGCCGCGACCTGGGCGCCGACATCGTCATCGACTACCACGACGACATCGCCGAGGAGCTGAAGAAGGCCACCGACGGCCACGGCGCCGACGTCATCCTCGACAACATGGGCGCCAAGGGCCTGGCGAACAACCTGTCCGCGCTGGCCCGCGACGGCCGGCTGATGATCATCGGGATGCAGGGCGGGGTGAAGGCCGAGCTGAACATCGGCGCGCTGCTGGCCAAGCGCGGCCACGTCTCGGCGATGGGCCTGCGCGGCCGCCCGGTCGACGGTCCGCACTCGAAGGCCGAGATCGTCGACGGGGTCCGCGAGAACGTGTGGCCGCTGTTCGCCGACGGCCGGGTGAAGCCGGTGATCTTCGAGCGGTTCGCGATGTCCGACGCCGCCGACGCGCACCGCAGGCTGGACGCCGGTGGGGTGACCGGCAAGCTCCTGCTCGTGAACTCCTGAGCGGGCGGGTCCAGAATGGCGGGCATGAGCGACGAGCAGGAGACCCCCGGGGACCGGGTCGTGGTGGTCGGCGCCGACGGGCGTCCGGTGGGCATGGCCTCGGTTCCGCAGGACGACGAGGGTCAGAGCCCCGCGTCGATGGTGGAGCAGCCCGCGAAGGTCATGCGGATCGGCACCATGATCAAGCAGCTGCTCGAGGAGGTGAAGGCCGCACCGCTGGACGAGGCGTCCCGCGAGCGGCTCAAGGAGATCCACGAGAACTCCGTCAAGGAGCTCGAGGAGGGCCTGGCGCCGGAGCTGCGCGAGGAGCTGCAGCGGCTCAGCCTGCCGTTCACGGCGGACACGATCCCGTCGGAGGGTGAGCTGCGGATCGCCCAGGCCCAGCTGGTCGGCTGGCTGGAGGGCCTGTTCCACGGCATCCAGACCGCGTTGTTCGCCCAGCAGATGGCCGCGCGGGCGCAGCTGGAGCAGATGCGTCGCGGGCTGCCCCCGGGCGTCGGCGGTGGGCCGGAGCAGGGCGGCGTCCCCGAGGGCATGGGTCGCGGGACCGGGCAGTACCTCTGACGCACGACGACGACCTGCGGTTTCGCGGTGTCCCGGCCGGGGCCTCCCCTGCCGGGCCCGCGGACGGCGTCTGAGTACCCTCACCGGGTGGCCGTGACCGTGACCGACGAGCCGGGTGACGTCGTCGACCCGTCCGAGGTGTCGAGCCCGCGCAGCTGGCGGCGGGCCTTCGCGGACCTCGCCCAGGGCTGGCGGCAACGGCCGCTGTGGGGCTACCTCGGCTGGCAGGACATCAAGCAGCGCTACCGCCGCTCCGTCCTGGGACCGCTGTGGATCTCGATCAGCATGGGCGTCATCGCCCTCGGCCTGGGGATCCTCTACTCGGCGCTGTTCCAGATCTCGCTGGCGACGTTCCTGCCGCACGTCGCCGTCGGGCTGCTGATCTGGAACTTCGTGTCCGGCTGCATCCTCGAGGGCAGCGAGGTCTTCATCGCCAACGAGGGCCTGATCAAGTTCCTGCCCGCCCCGCTCAGCCTGCACATCTACCGGCTCGTGTGGCGGCAGACGCTGTTCTTCCTGCACAACCTGGTCGTCTGGGTCGTGCTGATGATCGTGTTCCCGCATCCGCTGGGGCTGTCGACGCTGCTGGCGATCCCGGCGTTCGCGCTGCTGGCGATCAACGGCGCCTGGGTCGCGATCCTCGCCGGGATCCTCGCGACCCGGTTCCGGGACATCCCCCCGATCATCGCCAGCGTCACCCAGCTGGTCTTCTACCTGACCCCGATCGTCTGGTCGGTCGACATCCTGAGCGACAACCCGGCCGCGCGCGAGCGCGCCCAGCTGGTCGAGCTGAACCCGGTCTTCCACTTCGTCGAGATCGTGCGCCAGCCGCTGCTCGGCCAGGAGATCGTCGGCCGGTACTGGCTGGTCACGGGCGTGATCACGATCGTCGGCTGGGCCGCGGCCCTGATCTGCCTGCGCAACTACCGCTCCCGCGTCGCGTACTGGGTGTGAACCTCTGTGACTGAACCCCGCATCCGGATCGACCGCGCCGCCGTCGACTTCCCGATCTTCGACGCCAAGACGCGGTCGCTGAAGAAGGCCGTCCTCGGCAAGGCGGGCGGCCGGATCGGCACCGACGCCAAGGTGCCGATCATCGAGGCGCTGCGCGACATCACCGTCAGCCTGGACAAGGGCGCCCGCGTCGCGCTCGTCGGGCACAACGGCGCCGGCAAGTCCACGCTCCTGCGGCTGATGGCCGGCATCTACGAGCCCACCCGCGGTCGCTCGCTGGTCCGCGGCAAGGTCGCGCCCGTGTTCGACCTCGCCGTCGGGATGGACCCGGAGATCTCCGGTTACGAGAACATCCTGATCCGCGGCCTGTTCCTGGGCATGACGCGCAAGCAGATGGAGGCGCGGATCGACGACATCGCCGCCTTCACCGAGCTGGGCGACTACCTGGAGATGCCGCTGCGGGCCTACTCGACGGGTATGCGGGTGCGGCTCGCCCTCGGCGTCGTCACCTCGATCGACCCCGAGATCCTGCTGCTCGACGAGGGCATCGGCGCCGTCGACGCGGAGTTCCTGAACAAGGCCCGCAACCGGCTCCACGAGCTCGTCGACCGCTCCGGGATCCTGGTCTTCGCCTCGCACTCCGACGAGTTCCTCGCCGACCTGTGCGACACCGCGCTGTGGATGGAGCACGGGACGATCAAGGAGTACGGCCCGCTGCACGAGGTCCTCGACCACTACAAGGGGCGGACCCCGTCGTGACCGGACCGCTCCCGCCCGGCTCGGTCGTCGGCGTCGTCGTCACGCGGCACCGGGCCGAGCTGCTCGTCGACTCGCTCGCGGCGATGGCGAAGCAGACCCACCCGCTGGCGCACCTGATCGTCGTCGACAACGGGCCTGACCTGCCCGCGCGTGACGCGGTCGAGGCCTGTCCGCTGCCGACGACGTGGCTCCCCTCGTGGTCCAACCTCGGCGGCGCGGGCGGTTTCGCCCTGGGGATGCTGCACGCACTCGCCATGGGCGCGGAGTGGATCTTCCTGGCCGACGACGACGGCCACGCCGCCGACGAGTCCACCCTCGCCACGCTGCTCGACGTCGCGTCGCGGCACGGGCTCGCCGCGGTGTCACCGGTGGTCGCCGACAAGGCCGACCCGGACCGCCTCGCCTTCCCGCTGCGCCGCGGCGTCACCTGGCACCGGTCCCGCTCGGCGCTGGGCCCCGACGACCTGCTCCCCGGGATCGCCTCGTTCTTCAACGGCGCCCTCTTCCGGGCCTCCACGCTGGAGGTCATCGGGGTGCCGGACCTGCGCCTGTTCGTCCGCGGCGACGAGGTGGAGATGCACCGCCGGATGGTCCGGTCCGGGCTGCCCTTCGGCACCGCCCTGCAGGCCACCTACCTGCACCCCTACGGCTCCGACGAGTTCAAGCCGATGCTGGGCGGGCGGCTGCACGCCCAGGACCCGGGCGACGAGGTCAAGCGCTACTACACCTACCGCAACCGCGGCTACCTGATGTCCCAGCCCGGGATGCGGAGGATCGGCCTCCTGGAGCTGCCGAGGTTCGCCTGGTACTTCCTGGTGACGAAACGCGACCCGCGCGCCTTCCGCGACTGGCTGACCCTGCTCCGCCAGGGCCGCCGCGAGCAGTTCCACCGCGCCCCCTGACCGTCGCCCCCACAGCCCACGATCTGGCGTGGCGACCGGTGACGTCGTGCGGCGACCACCGCGGCGGGTGCCGCGGGATGTGACGGGTCGCCACGAACCTGTCCACAACCGGCAGGTTCATCCACAGGGCGGTGGGGATGTCGGTGGCCGGCGCCGGGCGGCGGCAGTGTCGGGGGCATGGATCGCCTCGACCACGTGCCTCCGGATCCGGCCGGGCTCCTGCACCGGTCGGCGTTGCTGGGCGCAGGCCTCGCCGTCGACGAGATCGACCGCCTCGTCCGCGCCCGCGTGCTCGTCCCGGTCCGGCGGGGCTCCTACCGGCTCGGTGACGACCAACCGCGCTCGCCGGTGCAGGCCCACCTGCTCCGAGCCCGGGCCACCGCGCCGCACCTCGCTCCCGGCTCGGTCCTCGGCCATGTCACCGCGGCCCTCGTCCTCGGGCTCCCGGTCTGGAACCTGCCTCTCGATCGGGTGCACGCCGTACGGGAACGCAGCACCGGTGGCGGCCGGAACCGCCATGGCACCTCCGTGCACCGGGCTCCGCTACCGGCCGACGACGTCCGCGAGCTCGACGGCCTGCTGGTCACCTCGCCGGCCCGGACACTCGTCGACCTGGCTCGGACGGTACCTGCCGAGCAGACGCTGGTGACGGTCGATGCGGCCCTGCACCAGTACGTCCGGCCGCGACCACGGTCCGAGCCCCGGCCGGCCGGCGCGACAACGGTCGACGAGCTGTCCGAGGTGCTCTCCCGGTTCGGCGGACGCGTCGGTACGCCCGCGGCACGGCGTGTCATCGCGCTGGCGGACGCCCGCTCCGAGAGCCCCGGTGAATCGCGTAGCCGGTTCCGGATGCACCTCGCGAGCCTCCCGGCCCCGGCGACCCAGTGGGAGGTCCCCGGTCTGCCGTTCCGCACCGACTTCGCCTGGCCGGAGCACGGAGTGGTCGGGGAGTTCGACGGCCGGGTCAAGTACGGCCGCTCGCTGCGGTCCGGTCAGGATCTCGGTGAGGTGCTCTGGGAGGAGAAGCGGCGGGAGGACCTCATCCGTTCCGCGGGCCTGACCGTCGTGCGATGGGTCTGGTCCGACCTCGCCGACGGCAGCATGGTCGCCCGCCTCGCCCACGGTCTCGGGACCACACGGCACCCCGTCACGTCGCGTGGCACCCCACGCGGCGGTCGCCGCGCGACGTGACCGGTCGCCACGCTCGATGCGGGGTCAGTTCTTGAAGATGACCCAGCGCAGCATGACGAAGTTGATCGCGGTGGCGGTGCCCTGCGCGACGAGCCAGGCGAGGCTGGTGTCGTAGGTCAGCGGCGGCAGCAGGTGCAGGACCAGCGAGTTCACCCCGACGTTCACGGCGAAGGTCGTGCCGTAGAGGGCCACGAAGCCGGCGAACCTCGCGCGGCCGCCGGTGTTCGCGCCGGTGAAGGTGAAGCGCTTGTTGAGCAGGTACGCCGTCGTCGTACCGAGGATGAAGCTGATGCCCTTCGCGAACGGCACCCACAGGCCCGCGCTCAGGAGCAGGTGGTAGACGCCGAAGTCGACGATCGCGGAGAGCACACCGATCGCGACGAAGCTGCCCAGCTGGCGGACGAGGCCGAGGCGCGGGGCCGGGGCGTCGGCCGGACCGGTGGCCGGGGGCTCGGCCCGGGTGGGCTCGGTGGCGGTCACCCATCGAGGGTAGCGGCGCGCGCCGCAACGACCGCGTCGACCCACCGGAGCGCAGGTCGCGTCCCTCCGACCTGCCGATCCGTCCGCGACCGTGGACAAGGCAAGGTACTTTGCCGTACAAAGTGAGTGACAGAGCAAACCAGTTGGCAGTGGGGGAAGCATGCAGGACCGGACGGACACCGACGTCGACGACCAGCCGCCGCGATCACCGGCCGACGCGCTCGCGATCATCGAGCGTGAGCAGGCCCGGCAGATCCCGCCGTACTGGATCTTCTATCTGATCTGGGGCGCGGCCTGGGCGGTCATCGGGCTCGCCTGGTTCGCGAACGGGACCGGCGCGGTCACCGCGACCACCGCGGGCGTCCTCACGGGGCTGGCGATCGCCGGGGGGTCGATCGCCAGCGGCCTGGTCGGCGCCCGGATGGGACGCGGCGTCACCGGGCCGAGCCAGCTGCACGGCGCCCTCTACGGCTGGGTGTGGCCGGTGGCGATGATCGGGGTCGTCGCGCTGACGGTCGGTCTGGGCCGGCTCGGGGCGCCGGTCGGGTTCGCCATGCCCGCGCTGTTCGTGTTCGTCACCGGCGGCCTGTTCGCGGTCGGGGCCGCGGTCTGGCGCAACATCCCGGACTACGCGCTCGGGCTCGGCCTGCTGGTGCTCGGCGCGGCGCTGCCGTTCGTCCCGGCGCCGTGGCACGCGCTGACACTGGCGGTCGTCGGCGGTGGCGCCCTGGTCGCCACCGGGCTGTGGACACGGGCGCGGGCGGTCCGGTGACCGAGCTCGACCCCGTCATCCACGCCCAGGCCCGGCTGCGGGTCACCGCCACCCTCGCCGCCCTCGACGACGGCGACCGCATGACCTTCCCGCGGCTGCAGGAGCTGCTCGGCATGACCGCGGGCAACCTGTCCACCCACCTGCGCAAGCTGGAGGACGCGGGCTACGTCGCGATCACCAAGACCCACCAGCGGCGCACCCCGGTGACCTTTGTCGAACTGACGAGAACGGGCAGGCGGGCCTTCGAGGACTACACGGCCGCGCTGCGGGCGCTGCTCGACCCGGCGGCCGACCCGTCGGAGGTGCCGTCGTGACCGCACCGGTGGAGCTGCACGGGGTGACCCGCCGCTACGGCGACACCGTCGCCCTCGACGACGTCGACCTCGTCCTGGAGCCCGGCAGCCTGACCGGCCTGCTCGGACCGAACGGGGCGGGCAAGTCGACGCTTGTCAACCTCGTGTCCGGGCTGCGCCGACCGGACACCGGCACGGTGCGGCTGTTCGGCGGGGACCCGCGTGACGCGGCGAACCGGGTCGCGCTGGGCACCACCCCGCAGCAGACCGGGCTGCCCGACACACTGCGCGTCGGGGAGATCGTCCGGTTCGTCGGCGCCCACTTCCCCGACCCGGTCGGGGCCGGTGAGCTGCTGGGGCGCTTCGGCCTCGACGGGCTGGAACGACGCCAGGCGGGCGGGCTGTCCGGCGGCCAGAAGCGTCGCCTCGCGCTCGCGCTCGCGTTCATCGGCCGCCCTCGGCTGGTGCTGCTCGACGAGCCGACGACCGGCCTGGACGTCGAGGGCCGCCGCGCCCTGTGGGACACCGTGCGCGCGTTCCACGCCGGCGGCGGGACGGTGCTGCTGACCACCCACTACCTCGACGAGATCGAGTCGCTGGCCGAGCGCGTCGTCGTCCTGGCGGGCGGGCGGATCCGCGCCGACGGCGACGTCGACGCCGTCCGCGGAGCCGTCCGGGTGGGGCGGGTGTCCTTCCGCGCGGCGACCCTTCCCGACCTGCCCGGCGTCGAGCGGACCGAGCGCGACGGCGACCACGTCACCCTGCACACCGCCGACGCCGACGAGCTGGTCCGCACCCTCGTCCGGCACGACGTGCCCTTCACCGGCCTGTCGGTGTCCCGGGCGTCGCTGGAGGACGCGTTCCTGACCCTGACCGGAGGCCCGTCGTGAGCATCGCCGCAGCGCACGCCCGCTACCTGATCCTGGAGCAGCTGCGGATCCCCGTCGCGGTGCTGTCCACCGCGCTGTTCCCGGCCCTGACCCTGTGCTTCTTCGTGCTGCCGTTCGACTGGGGCGACGACCCGGTCGCGGTGACCCGCTCGGTCGCCCAGCTCGCACTGTTCGGCGTGCTCAGCGGGTTCCTGTTCACCTTCGGTGTGGGCGTCGCCGACGACCGCGAGAAGCCGTGGGATCCCTACCTGCGCACGCTGCCCGCCCCCGCGTCGGCGCGGGTGGTCGGCAGGCTCGCGGTCGGGGTGCTGTTCGCGCTGCTCGGGATGCTGCCGGTGGTCGTGCTGGGGGCCCTGCTCACGCCGGCGTACGTGGAACCGGCGCGGCTGCCGTTCGCGTTCGTGACGCTCCTGGTGGCCGGGCTGCCGTTCCTGTTCGGTGGGCTCGCGATCGGCTACTCGCTGCCGACCAAGGCCGCGCTGCCGGTGACCCAGCTGGCGTTCTTCCCGATGGCGTTCGGTGGCGGCCTGCTGCTGCCGCCGGAGCTGTTCCCCGGCTGGCTGGCCCGCGCGACCGAGGTGCTGCCCACCCGCGGGGCCCGTGACCTGCTGCTCTGGTCGCTCGGCGGGCCGGTCCCGAGTAGTCTGGCGCTGGGCGCGTTCGCGGTGTGGACGGTCGGGCTGGCGCTGCTGGTGGGCTGGGCGTACCGCCGCGACGAGGGGCGCCGCTTCCGGTGAGCCCCGGGCCGGCACTCAGAAGTGGCGGCCGGCGAAGGTGTAGCGGGTCCGCACCGTGACCGAACCGGCGGCCGTCCGGCCGTAGACGCGGAAGTGCGGGCGGCCGTGGACGGCGCGGCTGGGCATCTTCGAGCGGACCGAGCCGTACTGGGAGACGAGGCCGTCGACGTCGGCGGTGGCGTTCTCCGGGACCAGCAGCCGGGCCGACCCGGCGCCGAGCTCCAGCTCCACCTCGACGACGGGCATGGGCAGCTGCGCGTCGCAGAAGTCCAGCAGGACCGCGCCGAGCGAGGTCTGCACCCGCAGCCGGGCCGGGACCGCCCAGTCGCCGCGGCGCTTGACCCCGCCGACGCCGCCGCGCAGCACCGTGGGCGGGCCGACCGGGGTGGCCAGGACGTCCGCGGACAGGTCCAGCGGGTCCCCGGGCAGGTCGGACAGCACGGGGAGCAGCTCGGAGCCGAACCGGGCGCCGTAGACGACCGACAGCCGCTCCTGCAACTCCTCGACCGAGATCCGGCCCTCGGCCATCGCACGGTTGAGCCGCGTCGCGGCGCGCTCGCGGTCGGCGTCGGAGATCCTGATCTCCCGACCCTCTCCGGGTAGCCGCGCACCGGTCACCCCACCAGGGTAAACACCTATCCGACGGGTGCGGCGTCCGGCAGCCGGAACAGCCACACCCCGCCGTCGAACCGGCCGGGGTCGCCGGTGACCCGCCGGGTCCAGGCCAGCGCACGGGCCTCGTCGCCGCCGGCGAACCCGGGGACGAACGCGACCGCGGTGATCCCCAGGTCGCGCAGCTCGCGGTGGGCGGCGGCGGTGTAGTCGTCGCTGGGGTCGTTCTTGCCGTCGGCGACCCACTGCGCCCCGATCTGGTACCGGTTCCAGCGGGACTGGATGGCGACGTCGTCCTCGGGATCGGAGGCGATGAAGTAGCCGCCGCGGATGCGGAACGACGGGCCGGAGGCGGCCTGCCAGCGCAGGCCCTGCGCGCCGTCGTCCCAGGCCGCGGTGATCCGCGGGTAGATCTCGACGACGTCGGCCGGGCCCAGCGGCGCCGCCCCGGCCGCGAAGAAGGCGGGCACCGGCGCGGGCCGGACCTCCTGGGCGTCGGCGGGCAGCCAGGACACCACCGCCAGCGCGGCCAGGGCGACGGCACCGACCGCCGTCGCCGGGGTGTCGAGCGGCATCCGGTCCACCCACAGCGCGACCACGACGGCGACGCACAGCGCCGTCACCACCTGGATCCGGACCGGCTCGACCTCCGACAGCAACGGGACCTCGGCGAACCCGAGCCAGGGCAGCGGGATCCCCGTGTAGTCGCCCAGCAGCACGACACTCGTGCCGAGCGAGGCGACCCAGGACAGGAACCCGACCGCGGCGACGACCCGCAGCGTCGTCGACCGGACGACCAGCACCGCGACGACGACCAGCGCCAGCACGGCGACGCCGACGTAGCCGCCCTGTTCGCCGATGTGGCCGCCGAGTTCGGTGCCCGCGCCGTCGGGCACCGCCCGGACGGCGGTCAGCCGCGTCGGGACGAGCAGGTTCGCCAGGTCCGCGCCGGTGGCGTGCACGTTGCGGATCGCGCCGCGCGGGCGGTTCGGCCCGGCCAGCACCAGGTACAGCGGATAGGCGCCGAGCACCACGAACACCCCGACGCAGGCCAGGCCGGCCCGGACCAGCCCCGGCAGGTGCGCGCGGACCCGGCGGGGGAACCGCAGCGCGAGCACCACCGCGGTGACGACCAGGAAGATCACGCCGATGGCGAGGGTCTGGGTGTAGAGGACGAGCTGCCCGACCAGCGCGAGTCCGGTCAGCGCCCCCACGAGCCACGGGCGACGCAGCGGGCCGCGCGCGAACAGGTGGTGCGCGACGAGCAGCAGCAGCGGCGGCAGCAGCGACCACGTGAGGTTGAGGTGCCCGGCGATCGCGTGCGCCAGATGGAACGGGGAGAACGCGTACAGCGCGCCGGCGATCCCGCGGGCGACCCAGCCGCGGGTGCCCGCGCCGACGTACGGGCCGAGCGCGGCGACCAGGACCAGTCCGGACACGACCGGGCCGAGGACCAGCCCGACGTTGAACGCGGTCACCGAGCCCGCGACCAGGGTCACCGGGGCGAGCGCCAGCGCCAGCAGCGGCACCGCGGTGTTCCACAGCGCGTTGAGCCCGTACGGCCAGTGCATCCAGTCGGTGACCAGCGGGTTCTCCCCGTGCGTCACGGCGAACGGGAACCAGTGGAGCCACCAGGCGAACATGTCGGCGTCGGCGGTGACGTGCCCGATCAGCAGACCGCCCGGGGCGGCGAGCACCCGGCGCTGCAGCCACAGCGAGACCAGCAGGTAGCCGAGCCCGAGCAGCACGTACAGCCCCGCGGTCGCGCCCCGGCGCCGTGCCGGGGGCAGCGGGAGGCGGACCTGCCGCTCGTCGAGCACCCGCCCAGGGTCGCACCCGTCGTCGTCGGTGGCCCTCGCTACCCTGGCGACGATGACGGACACGACCGTTCCCAGCAGCACCAGGACCGACGCCCCGGCGCGGCGGACCGCCTCCCTGCACGGCTGGGGACGGACCGCGCCGACGGTCGCCCAGCTCCTCACCCCGCGCGACGCCGAGGACGTGGCCGAGGCCGTCCGCACTGCGGGCGAGCGCGGCGTGATCGCCCGCGGGCTCGGCCGGTCCTACGGCGACCCGGCGCAGAACGCGGGCGGTGTCGTCCTCGACATGCCGGGCCTGAGCCGGATCCACGCCATCGACCCGGACACCGGCGTCGCGGACGTGGACGCGGGCGTCAGCCTGGACCAGCTCATGCGCGCCGCGCTGCCGCTCGGGCTGTGGGTCCCGGTGCTGCCGGGCACCCGCCAGGTCACGATCGGCGGGGCGATCGGCGCCGACGTGCACGGCAAGAACCACCACACCAAGGGCAGCTTCGGCAACCACGTCGAGTGGTTGGCGCTGGTGACCGCGGACGGCTCGGTCCGCGAGCTGACCCCGTCCGGGCCGGACTCGGAGCTGTTCTGGGCGACCGTCGGCGGGATGGGCCTGACCGGCGTCATCGTGCGGGCCAGGGTGCGGCTGCACCGGACCGAGTCGGCGTACTTCGTGGTCGACACCGATCGCACCGACGACCTCGACGGCCTGCTGGAGCTGCTCACCGACGGCTCCGACGACACCTACGGCTACTCGGCCGCCTGGTTCGACACCACCGCGACCGGCGCCCGGACGGGCCGGTCGGTACTGACCCGCGGCTCGCTCGCGACCGTCGACCAGCTCCCCGCGAAGCTGCGCTCCGAGCCGCTGAAGTTCGACGCGCCGCAGCTGCTGACCTTCCCGGACGTCTTCCCGAACGGGCTGGCCAACAAGCTGTCGCTGACCGCGTTCTCCGAGCTGTGGTTCCGCAAGGCACCGAAGCGCCAGCGCGGCTCGGTGCAGAACATCACGGCCTTCTACCAGGTGCTCGACGTGTTCGGGGACTGGAACCGGGTCTACGGCTCGAAGGGCTTCCTGCAGTACCAGTTCGTCGTCCCGATGGGGGCGGAGACCGAGCTGCGCCGCATCGTGTCCACGATCGCGGCCTCGCCGCACAAGTCCGGGCTGAACGTGTTCAAGCGCTTCGGCGCGGGCAACGACGCACCGCTGTCGTTCCCGACGGAGGGCTGGACGATCACCGTCGACTTCCCGATCGCGAACGGGCTGTCCCGGTTCTGCACGGAGCTCGACGAGATGGTGCTGGCCGCCGGCGGGCGGCTGTACCTGGCGAAGGAGTCGCGCACGTCGCCGGAGGCCTTCGCCGCCGGCTACCCGCGGTTCGCCGAGTGGAAGGCGATCCGCGACGGCGTCGACCCGGCCGGCGTCTTCGCCTCCGACATGTCCCGCCGCCTCGCACTGACCCTCTGACGTCCGGAGCCAGCACCATCATGATCGACGCAGTCGGCAATCCGCAGAGCATCCTGCTCCTCGGCGGCACCTCCGAGATCGGCCTGGCCACCGTGCGCGCGTTCGCCGCGGACCGCCCGTTGCGGGTCGTGCTCGCCGCCCGCCCCGGCCCCCGGCTCGACGTCGCCCGCGCCGAGCTCGAGGCGCTCGGGTGCGGCGTGGAGACCATCGAGTTCGACGCCAGAAGCATCGAGACCCACCCCGAGGTCGTGAAGAAGGCCTTCGCGGGCGGGGACATCGACGTCGCCGTCGTCGCGTTCGGGCTGCTCGGCGACAACGAGAAGGCCTGGACCGACGTCGACCACGCCGTCGAGCTGGCGCAGGTCAACTACACCGCGACCGTCTCCACCGGGGTCGCGCTGGCCGAGCGGTTCCGCGAGCAGGGCCACGGCTCGCTCGTCGCGATCTCCTCGGTCGCCGGGGAGCGGGCCCGCCGCTCGAACTTCGTCTACGGCTCCACCAAGGCCGGGATGGACGCGTTCTACACCGGGCTGACCGAGGCGCTGCGCGAGTTCGGCGTGACCGTGACGATCGTCCGGCCCGGCTTCGTGCACTCGAAGATGACCGAGGGCCTCGACGCCGCACCGCTCGCGACGACCCCGCAGGCCGTCGCCGACGTCATCGTCGACGCGGTGCGGACGGGCAAGGAGCTGGTGTGGGCACCGGCGCCGATGCGCTTCGTGATGAGCGCCCTGCGCCACGTGCCCCGGCCGCTCTTCCGCAGGCTCCCGATCTGATCCGGGGGGCGGCCTACCAGCCGTCGACGTGCAGGACGGTGTCGAGCGGCTGGCGCTTCGCGGGCTTGAACGTGTCGCCGGTGTAGTACGCGACCGGCAGCAGGACGCCCTGCCGCACGTTCTCCGAGATGCCCAGCAGCTCGGCGATCTCCTTCTCGTACTGCAGGTGCAGCGTCGTCCAGGCGCTGCCCAGGCCGCGCGCACGCAGCGCGAGCTGCAGGCTCCACGCGGCCGGGAGGAGCGACCCCCACATCCCGGCCTGGTTCGACGCCGGCAGCTCGGCCTTCGCGTTCATCGCGCCGATGACCAGCACCGGGACCTCCCCCATCCGGTCCGCGAGGTACTGCGCGCTGTCCGCGACGCGGAGCTGGGTGGCGTCGCGGTCGGCGTCGCCGTGGGAGCGGGTCGTCGGGTACTGCGAGGAGTTCCGGTAGGCGGTGAACGCCTTCCGGTAGTACTCGCCGACGGCCTTGCGCTTCTCGGCGTCGGTGAGCACCAGCCAGTGCCATCCCTGCTGGTTGGAGCCGCTCGGGGCCTGCAACGCGACCTCGAGGCTCTCCCGGACCACCTCCAGCGGCACCGGACGCTCCAGGTCCAGGCGCTTGCGGACCGATCGGGTGGTGGTGAGCAGCTCGTCGGGCCCGAGTGGCAGCACATCGCTCATGCCCTGCACGCTACGGCGCCGCCGGCCTCCTCGCGATGATCACCGCGCGCTCCCCTGCGCCCACCTCGCACGTGAGGCGCCCCGCGGACCGCTGCGCACGGGTCGCGGCCAGACGCGGGTCAGCCCAGGTGGGGACACCGCCGTAGGGGCCGCGGGTCAGCCCGTCGGAGCCCTCCCGGACGATCTCGAACCCGGCGTCGACGAGGATCTCCCGGATCCGCAGGTGCCCGCGCGGGACGCGGGGCGGCACCCAGCGGGCACCGGCCAGCTCCCGGCCGCGGCCCTCGGCGTCGGCGGCGACGACGAGTGCGCACCCGCCCGGCTCGAGCGCCCGGAACCAGCCGCCCGGGCCGAGGTCACCGGCCAGCGCCGCGTCCGGGAGCCGGTCGAGCACCTCCACCGCGGTCAGCGACGCGACCGGCCCCGGCAGGGCATCCGGGGTCAGGTGCACGGGGCATCCCGGCGCGCCCGCACGCATCGCCCCGGCCTCGGCCTCCGAGCCGGCCAGCCCCGAGACCGGGCCGAGCCGGGCCAGCCCGGCGAGCAGGACCCCGCCGGCACCCGCGACGTCGAGGTAGGGGCCGCGGCCCAGGTGGTGGCGGGCCAGGCGCAGGTACCAGTGCAGCGCGGCCCGCTCCGGCGGTGCGGCACCGGCGGGCTCGGGCAGGTCGGCGAGGGGCGGGGTCGTGGGGATCATCGGTCCATCGCGTCGGTGGGCGGGGCCCGTCCTGGTCGCGACGGGCGGGCCCGTCCATTGTCGCCGACGCGGCGTGCCGCGGTGTCCGGGCACCGGCGTCACGTCCCGGGCACCGGGATGCGGCGGCACCGGACCGCTCCCCCGGTGCGTGGACCACCGCCGGTCTTCCTGTCCCGCGGGACAGGATCGGCGGACGCGGCCGTGCCCCGGACCACGGTGGTGGTCCGGGGGCAAGGCCGTGTCACCCGCTCCCCAGCGGAGTCTCAGGCCCCGTGCGCCGGCTTCTTCCGGCGGCGACGGGCCGCGGCGGCACCGGAGGCGGCGACGATCGGTGTCGCGGCGCTGGCGTGTGCGTCGTCGCGACGACGGCCGGCCCGCCCGCAGTTCTCGGCGCCGGTCCGCGTGCCGGGCAGCGCCGACGCGGAGCGCATCGCCCGCGGTGCCGGGACGACACCGCGGTCGTCGGCGAGCCCGCGGGCCGCGATGTGCAGCGACCGCAGCCGCTCCATCCGGTCGACGCCGGTGGTGGTGCCCGTGCCCTCGACGACCGGGGTGAACAGGTCCCCGCCGGTGCCGGCGCCGCCGCTGCGCATCCGCGCGACGGCGACGAGGTCGGCGGACAGGTCGCTGTGCCCGGCGCCGTCGAAGTCGGCGTCGCGGGCCGCGGCCAGGCGCTCCAGCACCCAGCGGGCCGAACCGGCCGGGGCCGGGACGTCGATCTCGGCCGCGGCGGGCACGTCGGCGGGATCGGCCTCGGGGCGTCGCGGTGCCCGGGTGGGCAGCGCGGGCGCCGGGACGACGATCGGGTCGGCCGGGGCCGGCTCGGACGCCGGGGCGGTGGGCTCGGGCTCGGCGACCGGCGCGGACGGGGCCGCGACGGGCGGGACGACCGGCATGGCGGCGGTCCGCGCGTCGTCGGCCGGGGCCTGCTCCGGCGCCGTGGTGGGGGTCCAGCCCGACGTCGTGGCGACCGCCGGGCCCGCCGAGCGGCGGCGGACCACCGGCAGCGCCTCCGTCACCGAGGGCACGTCGCCCTGCTGGGCCGGCGCGAACGGCTGTGCCGGGGCCGACGGCTGCGACGGCACGGACCGCCGCGCCACCCGCCGGGCGGACACGGCCGCAGCCGCTGCGGCGGGATCGGCGGTGGCCGGGGCGGCGGACACGACCGGCAGCACCGAGGTCACCGGCTCGTCGGTGATCATCGGCAGCACGGAGGTCTCCGGGTCACGGCGCGCCTCGTCGTTGGCCACGACGCGGCGGGCGGCCGGGACCGGGTCGGGGGCGACGACCGCCTCGACGGCCTCGGGGGCGGGCCGGGTCCGGCCCCGCATCCACCGGCGCGCGGGACGTTCGACGAGCGAGTACAGCAGGTGTGCCACGGGCAGAGTCCCCACGAAGACGGTGAGCGCGATCAGGTGCCCCGTCTCCCCGCCGCGGGGGAGGACACCGGAGTCGCTCAGGAACCAGAAGATCTCGAACATCGGGATGTGGACCAGGTAGAGGGCGTAGGAGATCCGCCCTCCGTGCACCATCGGGCCACGGGTCAGCAGGTGGTGCACCGGTCCGCGGTCGGCGAGCGCGAGGGCTCCGACCAGGACCGGGAAGGCGACGACGGCCAGGCCGTGCAGCCCGCCGCCGACGACGGACCCCGCCAGGAGGACGAACGGCACCGCGGCGACGGTCGCCGTCGCCGAGGCCGCGGAGCGGACCCGTTCGGTGGTGCGCAGCCGCCGCACGGCCAGCATCGCCAGGACACCGGCGGAGAACCCGCCGAGGATCCGGACCAGCCAGCTGTAGGGGTAGTACGGCGACCCGACCACGAGGAACGCGGCCGCCATCGGCGCGGTGCACAGCAGCGACCCCGCCGCCAGCACCCCGAACGGCAGGTTCCGCAGCCGGAAGAACCCGAGCGCCAGCAGCGGGAACAGCAGGTAGGCCAGCCACTCGGCGCTGATCGACCACGTCGGGCCGACCCAGGACGCGCCGTCGAGGTACTGCTCGTCCCACATCTGCACCAGGAACAGCTGCTCGAGCCACGCGCCGACGCCGATCGACGGCTGCACCGCCTGGTAGGCGACGTCGGTCGTCGACCCGAACAGCAGTCGCGCCACCAGCCACACGCCGAAGAGGTGGAACACCACCGCGTAGGCGGGCCACATCCGCGCCGCGCGGGCCCACACGAACCCGCCCGCGTCCCGGGGTCGGAGCCGCGGACCGAGCTGGTCGAGGTAGGTCCAGGCGATGACGAAGCCGCTGAGGACGAAGAACAGGTCGACGCCCAGCGCACCCTGTGTGATCAGCGGTCCGAGCCAGCCGTTCACCGTCTCCACACCCGCCATCGGGGTGAAGTGGAAGTGGAACGCGACGACCCAGAGCGCGGCGACGATACGCAGCCCCGTCAGCGCGAGCACCTCACCGCCACCGTCTCCTCTACATCGGACAGACGAACCCCCCTGTCCGGGAGTGGTTCCGCCGGCGGCGGACGCGGCGGTGGCCGGGTCGTCGGCCGTCGCTCGCGAATCGGTGCAGATGCTCACACCGGGGCCAACGAGGCGAGATCACCACCGTCACCGGTGACACCCGAACAGTGCCCGAATGTCGCAGCTGATCACTCACCGTGATCGAAACCCGGAGTGGCCGACCTTGAGGCCCCGGGTGGGTGGACTACGCCGGACGGGTGGACGGCCGGGGGTCACGGGGGGATCACAGTTGATCACCGGGTGGCGTCTAGCCTCGGGCGTGTGCTGACCGCCGACACGGAGGCGGATCCCCGTCCGGGATCCGGCCCCACCGACCGCCGGTCGCGTCCGACCGACCGCCTGCTCGCCGCCGTGCTGGGCCTGCTCTCGGCGGTGCTGGCGCTGGCGATCCCGTTCCTGCCGGTCGTGCAGAACACGGCGACCGTCAGCTGGCCGAACGCCTCGACCGGCACCGCGCCGCTGAACGCCCCCCTGGTCGCGTACCGGCCGGAGAGCCTGACGGCGACGATCGGCTGCGACGCGATCCGCAGCCTCGACGACCGCGGGCCCGGCCGCGCGACCGTGCTGTCCACGACGCCCACCGGCGCCCCGGACGGCGACACGGTCGGGCTGCGCATCGCCGTCGCCGACGGGGTGGTCACCCTCGACAACCGCGGTCAGCGCATCGCCACCGCGCCGCTGCCCCCGCCGGGCGCGCCCTGCGCGCTCACGTTCACCTCGGACTTCGACGCGACGACGGCGACCCTGGGCGGGGCCACGCTCTACGAGTTCGCCGGCGACGGCCGTCCGCAGCTCACCGGGATCCACTCCGACCTCGACGCGGCCCGCGACCCGATGGGCGGCACGAGCGTCCGGTTCGACACCGACAACCGCTACGACACCGACGCCTCGACGCTCAAGCTCGTCGCGGGCGGTGTCGCGATCGTCGCGCTGTTCGGCTCGCTGTTCTTCCTGCGCCGGATCGACGACGCAGACGCCCGCCGCGTCGTGCACGGCCGCCGGCTGGCGCGCCGGCTGCGCGGGCAGGACGACCTGCGCGACGCCGTCGTCGTCGGCGTGCTGGTCGTGTGGGCCCTCATCGGGTCGATGACCAGCGACGACGGCTACATCCTCGACATATCCCGGGGCAACGACACCGCCGGCTACATCGGCAACTACCACCGCTGGTTCGACGTCCCCGAGGCGCCGTTCGGCTGGTTCTACCAGCTGTACTCGCTGTGGAGCGGGGTCTCGGAGTCGGTGCTGTGGCTGCGCGTCCCGGCGCTGGCGATGGGCGTCGCGTCGTGGTTCCTGATCAGCAGGGCGCTGCTGCCGCGCCTCGGCACCCGGGTCCGGCGCAGCCGCTCCGCGGGCTGGGCCGCAGCCGGGGTGTTCCTGTGCTTCTGGCTGCCGTTCAACAACGGGCTCCGCCCGGAGACCGTCGTCGTGATCGCGGCGCTGGTGTCGTTCGTGATGCTGGAGCGCGCCCTGGCCACCCGGCGGCTGCTGCCGGTCGCGGGGGCACTCGTCGCGGGGGCGTTCGCCGTCGCGGCGACGCCGACCGGTCTCATCGCGCTGGCCCCGTTCCTGGCCGCGGCCCGGCCGCTGCTGCGGCTGTTCACCGAGCGGATCCGCACCACCGGGTGGGCGGCCACCCTCGGCCCGCTGCTCGCGGCCGGTCTGATCGTGCTCACCGCCGTCTTCGGCGACCAGACCCTCGCCACCGTCGCCGAGGCCACCCGGGTCCGCCAGGACATCGGCCCGAACCTGCCCTGGTACCAGGAGCTCGCGCGCTACGACCTGCTGTTCAGCGACAGCCGCGACGGCTCGCTGCAACGCCGATTCCCCGTCCTGCTGCTGTGGCTGTGCATGATCGTCTCGACGATCGTGCTGCTGCGCCGCGGCCGCATCCCGGGCGCCGCGCTCGGGTTCTCCCGGCGACTGCTCACGAGCACCGCGCTGTCGTTCGCGGTGCTGGCCCTGACCCCCACGAAGTGGACGCACCACTTCGGCGCGTTCGCCGCGCTCGCCTCGGGCGTCGCGGCGCTGGCCGCGCTGGCGACGAGCACCGGTGTGCTGCGCTCGCGACGCAACCAGGCGCTGTTCCTCGGCGCGGTGCTCGCGGTGACCGGTCTGGCGTTCCGCGGCCCGAACACCTGGTGGTACGTCTCGAACTGGGGCGTGCCGTGGTTCGACAAGCCGGTGTCGGTCAGCGGGATCCAGGCGACGACGGTGCTGCTGGTCCTGGCGTTCCTGTCGCTCGTCGTCGCCGGGGTGGAGCACCTGCGCTCGACCTCGGGGGTGCCGCGCCCGGTCCGGCGGACCCTCGGGCGTCGGCGCGGCCGGATCGGCACCGTCCAGGCCGTCCGGCTCGGGTCGGCGCCGCTCGCGGTGATCTGCGCGTTCATGGTGCTGTTCCAGGTCGCCTCCCTGGCCAAGGGCATGGAGAAGCAGGAGGGCTCCTACTCCCTGGGCGCCGACGTCCTGACCGACCCGACCGGGTCGCGCTGCGGGCTCGCCGGGCGCATCCAGGTCGAGACCGACCCGGCCGCGAACGTGCTGCCCGTCGCGCCGGAACCGGCCGGCGTCACCGACCCCGGTCCCCTGGCCGAGGGCTTCACGCCCGACGGCCTGCCCCCGACCGGACCGGGGTCGCTGCGCGACAACAGCGGCGACGGCGACGACCGGCCCGGCGTCACCGGTACCGGCCCGCTGGGTGGGCCGGTCACGGGCAGCTGGTCGCCGAACCCGGAGAACGTCGGCGACTACCGCTCGGTGTGGCACACGCTGCCCGCCGCGGCCCGCGACGGCTCCGCGCCGCTGGTGCTCGGCGTCGCCGGGACGATCGGCGGCGGCAACACCGTGACCCTGCAGTTCGCCCGCGACGGCGCGGTCGTCGACGAGATCGAGCCCGGTGGGGCCGTCAGCAGCACGTCGGACTACTCCGGCGGCGCCTCGGGCGGCCAGGCGTGGCGGGACCTGCGCGTCGACCTGGCGGGCCGCCCGGCCGCCGACGCCGACCGCGTGCGGGTGGTCGTGTCCGACCGCGGCATCGGGGCCGGGTCGTGGGTCGCCGTCGCCCAGCCCCGGGTCCCGCGGCTGACCCCGCTGAGCACGATCGCCGCCCGCGGCACCGCGTACCTGGACTGGGCGACATCGTTCGTGCACCCCTGCGTGCAGCGCTTCGGCGTGCACCGGGGCATCGCCGACGTGCCGGTGTTCCGGATGCTCGCCGACCCGCAGCAGCGCACCGTCGCCGACGAGTGGGGCCGCAGCCGGTTCGGCGGCCCCCAGGGCTGGCTGCTCCGGACCGCCGCCCAGCGCTACGTCCCGACCTACCTGCCCGGTGCCTGGGACTTCGACTGGGGCCAGGTCCGGCTCGTCGAGCCCTACGACCCGCGGGCGGTCCCGGCCCCGGTGCAGGAGGGCGACCGGACCCTGTGGGGCTGGCAGCAGGTCGGGCAGGCCGGGGCCCCGTCGCCGGACCCGACGCCGCTGCCGGGCTGAGGCCCCGGCAGACTCCGTGATGTCCGATCCGAGAAGTGAGGCGAGAGCGAGAGCCATGCTGGACACCGCCCGGCCCCTCCGCGGGGGCGAGCCCGCCCCGGCCGACGACCCCGCCGGCGGGACCCGCCCCGGACGGCTGGTCGTGCAGCGTGGCCCCTTCACCGGGCCGACGCACCTGGTGCCCGAGGACCTCTACGCCGAGGTCCTGCGCGGCGCCGCCCGCCGTGAACGGGACCTGATCGAGCTGGTCCCGGCCACCCACGTCACCACCAACACCTACTGGGGGCGGTTGCACGCCACCTACTGGCAGCGCTGGACCGCGGTGCCCGAGGTCCGGGTGACGCTGCGCGCCACGGGCCGCGGCCGGGTGTGGCTGATGGCCTCGGACACGAACAAGGTCGCCCGTGCCGTCGCCACCACCGGGGTCGACGCCACCGGGAGCACCACGGTCGAGCTGACCGGGGCGATCGACCGCTTCGTCGACGGCGGCGGGCTCTGGCTGGAGTTCGCGACCGACACCGGCACGCTGACCGTGTCCGACGTCGAGTGGACCGTCGCGGTGCCCCGCCCGCCGCGGCCCACCTCGATCACGATCTGCACCTACAACCGCGTCGAGGACTGCCTGAACACGCTGCAGGCGCTGCTCGACGACCCGGCCGCACTGGCCCGCGTCGGATGCGTCCGCGTGGTCGACCAGGGCAGCGACCCGTTGGAGTCGCGCGACCGGTTCGCGCAGCTGGCGGCCGCGTTCGGCGACCGGCTCGCCTACCAGCGCCAGCCGAACCTGGGCGGCGCGGGCGGCTTCACCCGCGGCCTGTACGAGGCGACCGCGGGCGACCCGGCCGACGACCACGACGTCCTGCTCATGGACGACGACGTGCTGCTCGACCCGGAGATCGTCGTCCGGCTGACCGGGTTCGCCGCCTGCACCACCGCGCCGACGATCGTCGGTGGGCAGATGCTGAACCTGCTGCACCCGGGCCACGTCCACATCACCGCCGAGTAC
Organism: Pseudonocardia sp. 2-7; assembly: GCF_056341085.1. Classification (NCBI taxonomy): domain Bacteria; kingdom Bacillati; phylum Actinomycetota; class Actinomycetes; order Pseudonocardiales; family Pseudonocardiaceae; genus Pseudonocardia; species Pseudonocardia sp. 2-7. The sequence continues at coordinate 149,346 of NZ_CP094507.1, read as the reverse complement.
GCCGAGCCCGAGAGGCTCCGCGTCGGCAAGCCCGTGCCCGGTGCCCTGGAGGAGGGCTTCCTCCTCGGCCGCGACGAGCGGCTGCTGCCGATCGTGCAGGAGCAGCGGGTCGACACCGAGTACAACGGCTGGTGGTCCTGCCTGATCCCCGCACCGATCGTGCGGGCCATCGGCTACCCGCTGCCGCTGTTCTTCCAGTGGGACGACGTCGAGTTCGGCTACCGCGCCCGCGAGCGCGGCTTCGCCACGGTGTCGCTGCCCGGGGCCGGCGTGTGGCACGCCGACTTCGGCTGGAAGGACTGGGACGAGTGGCACCGCTACTTCAACCAGCGCAACGGCCTGATCACCGCCGCCCTGCGGACCGGCTTCGACCGGCGCACGGTGTCCGCGACGGTCGTCGAGCTGCTGGCCCAGTACCTGGTCGCGATGCAGTACGGGCTGGCCGCGACGCTGCTGACGGCGGTCGAGGACTTCCTGCGCGGCCCGTCGGTGCTCGACGACGGCTCCGCCTCCGCGGCGGCGGAGATCCGCCGGATCCGCGCCGCCTACCCCGAGACGACGGCCGTGCCGCTGGCGGAGGCCGGGCTCGACGTGCGCGAGTCCGTGGTGCACCTCGCCGGGGGCAAGCCGTCGAAGATCGTGCGGACCTGGGTGAAGCGCGCCCTGCTGCAGGCCACCGGGCGGGTGCCGTTCCGTTCCGGGATGGTCCCGGCCGGTGAGGCGCACTGGTGGCACGTGTCGCTGTTCGAGCGCGCGATCGTCACCGACATGGCCGAGAACGGCGTCCGCATCCGGACCCGCGACCAGGAGCGGCTGCGCGAGCTCACCACCCGCGGGGTGCACACGGTGCGCCGGCTGTGGAACGAGGGGCCGCAGGTCGCCCGGGAGTGGAAGGCCGCGGAGCCGCGGCTCACGTCGCGGGAGACGTGGGCGCGGCTCTACGACGCGGTCTGATCTGTCCGCGCGGGCGTCCGAGGAGCACCGCGATCAGCACCACGACCGAGGCGACCGGGGCCGGGTGCCCGAGCAGGAACCCGGCCACCAGGTCGACGACGACGGCCGCGCTCGCCGCCGCGAACATCCACCGTGGACCGGTCACCGGCCGGGGCCTGTCCGCCGACCAGCGGGTCCGGCCCCACGGCTTCGCGACCGACAGCCACGCCTGGAACGCGATCGCGGCGACCATGAGCAGCGTCAGCGGGAGCAGCTCGGGCGGCGGCGACCCGGTCGGGTCGGCGTGGGCCGCGTCGAGCCGCGTCGAGATCACCCCGATCCCCAGGTAGAGCTGGGCCAGGGTGATCCCGAACTTCGTCGCGACCCAGCGGTGGTGGAAGAAGCCGTAGGGCGTCGCGGCGGCGAGCACCGTCCCGGTCAGCGCGGAGCCGACGGCGAGCGGGGCGAGCAGCACGGCGTCGAGGTGGTGGGCCCCGAGCAGCGCCGCCGGGCGGGCGGCCGGGTCGCCGCCCAGGACCTGCAGGACGGCGAGCGAGGCGGCCAGGGCAGCCCAGCCGACCGAGGTGAGCACGTGCAGCCAGACGGTCGTCCGCCGCCAGGTCGTCGTCGAGAACATCGGGTGAGCACACCGGATCCGGCGGCCGAGCGGCTCCGGGGTCGCCCGGAGCCACCCCCGGGTCAGCCCAGGAAGTCCCGTCCGGTGTAGTCCTTGTCGGCCAGGGTCGGCAGCCGCTCCCAGCCCCACCGTCGCTGCGTCCCGACGGTGAGGTCGTAGCCGTCGGTCGGGTGCTCGTAGCGCACCCGCTCGACGTGCGCGGGCGCGAACATCGCGCGCCCGCCGGGCGGATCGAGCCGCGAGGGCAGCTCGTCGAAGGTCGCGGTGCGACCGATCCCGGCGAGGGTCCCGCCGTTCGCCGGGAAGAACGCGGTGGCCTCGGTCGCGCCCTCCAGGTCGTCGCCGGTGCGCAGCCGCCACTGGGGGGCCTGCGCGATGCCGTGGCGCACCGCGATCTGGTCCTGGCAGGGCCACAGCACCGCCGAGGCCTGGTCGGCGAACACCGGGGCGTCGCCGAGCACCGTGCGGGCGGGCAGGTCGCGGGCGGGCCGCGGGGCGCCGACGGCGAGCCAGGTGTCCGGCCCGTCGATCCGGTCGTCCACGACGACCCGGACCCGGTCGGCGGGGCCGGGCAGGGTCACCGCCACGTCCCGCCAGTCGGCGACCTTCGTCCCCGGCAGGTCGACCGTGGCCGTGCCGGCGCCGGACTCGACCCGCACGGCCTGGTCGCCGCGCAGGTCCCCGGTGAGGGGCAGGATCAGCCGGGTGGTCCCGGCCGGGACGGGGAACCAGCCGGCGTCGAGGGTGCCGGTGCCGGCGTCCTCGGTGTGCCAGACGGGGCCGGGGATCGACGGGCGGTCGGGCGGCGGGCCGTCCCGCATCACCCCGGTGAGACGGGGCGGGTCACTCGGGAGCGCGGGCGTCGCGTCACCGGGGACGGTGACGGTCAGCGCGTCGGCCAGCCCGCAGCCGTCGCCGGTCAGCATGGCGAGGTTCATCGAGGCCACCGACGTGCCGGGGGCCTGTTGCACCGGGGCGACGACGAACACGGCGAGCATCAGCGCGACGCCGCCGGCCGTGGCGACGCGCAGCACCGCCCGGTCCGGCCGGGGCGTGCTCCCCCGCCGCCGGGCCCACCACAGCGCGGCGGCGACCACGAGCAGCCACAGCAGCGGGCTGCGCAGGTACAGCGGTCCGAGGTGCGGTGCGAGGACCTGCTGGTGGATCGGCGCGTCGACGACCGAGTGGTTCCCGAACGGCTGCCCCCAGTCGGAGAACGGTCGCCACAGGTTCGGGCCGGCGTAGATCACCGCGGCGACGACGCCGAGCACGGCCGTCCCCACCGCGACGAGCCGGGCCGGGGCGCGCCGCGGCAGCGGACCGCGGGCGAGCGCGATGCCGAGCAGCAGCGTCGCGGGGGCGGCGACGGCGCCGAAGTGGTTGACCCACTTCGTCGGGCTGACGGCGACGGCGACGAGGCCGAGGGCGGTGGCGGCGAGCGCGAACCCGAGCGCCGAGCCCAGCGGGCCGCCGGTGCCGCGGCGCGTCGCGAGCCGCACCGCGCCCAGCGCGACGACGGCGACGGTCAGCAGGACCGGCAGACGTCGTCCCCAGGTGCCCTGGTCGTCGGGGCCGAGGAGGTTGGCGTAGTGGACGTACTCCGAGTACCACTGGTACTGGAAGTAGTACCAGCGGTGCACGGCGACGGACTCGCGCACGTCGGCGAGGGTCTGGTCGGCCAGTCCGAGCGGCACGACCACGCTCGCGGCGGCGAACGCGACGGCGGCCGTCGCGAGCCGGGTGGCCCACGGCGCGTGCGCGAGGTGCCACCACACCAGCGGCAGGGCGAGCAGCAGCGGCATCGCGGCGACCAGCGCGGTCGGCGCGGTCGTCACCCCCACCACCGCGACGACGACGGCCGGCGCGAGCAGCCCGACCGCCCCGGTGCGGCGGGCGGCGGCGACGAGCAGCAGCGCCCCGGCGGCGGCCGCGGTCCCGGCGGGCTCGGGGCGCAGCGCGATGCCGTAGGGCAGGAACCAGGCCAGGTGCGCGACGGCGAGCGCGGCGACCACCCCGGGCCGGACGCCGGCCCGGCCCGCGAGCGCGGCGAGGGTGTAGCGCAGCAGCACCCAGGTCAGCAGACCCAGCACGACCGGCACCACGCGCAGCGGCCCGAGGCCCCAGCCGACGAGGCTCCCCCACCACTGCAGCAGGTACTGGCTGGTCGCGAACGGCGCCTCGGTGACGTCGAGCTGGTAGATCGCGTTGCCGATCGTCCCCGTCCGCGCGCCCTGGCGGGCCATCAGCGCGTACCAGGAGTCGTCGATGTTGAGCGGCCCGAGCACCGCCCAGGCACAGCTCACGACCAGCACCACGAGGTCGGCCGGACCGGGGCGGACGGGCGCGTCGAACACCCGGCGGGTGCCGGTCCAGGTCCGCACGGCGACGGCGAGGGTGGCGGCCAGCGCGAGCAGGTGCGCGACGAGCAGCGCGACCTTCAGCGGCGACGGCGACGACGCGTAGCGCGCGTCGGTGTGCAGGGTGACCGCGAGCCCGGCCGCGGCGGGCCCGGTGACGTCGGTGGCGAGCTCGGCGACCTGCGGCGGTGCGATGTCGAGGCGCTCGGCGAGGATCGCGCCGTCGCGGGCGACGACGGTGCCCCCGTCCGCGGAGGTCACCTCGAACACGCAGCCCGACCCGGCGGGCGCGGTGGCGAGCACCCGGTCGCCGGTGCGCAGCGTGAGCGTCCCGCCGGCCACGCTCGCGACGAAGCCCGGCGCGGTCACCGGGTTCTCCTCGGCGGCGGGCATCGTCCGCAGCACGTCGCCCTCGCCCAGGGCGGCCGCCGCGGCGCACGGGACGGTCGCGGAGAACTCCAGCGGCCGGTACGGCGAGAGCGGCAGCACCGTGCTCGCCGGTGCCTGTCCCGCCCGGGGCCAGGTCACGACCGGGTCCTCGGCGTCGACGGGGGCGAGCGCGGCGGCCAGGCCGAGCAGGCAGGTGACGACGCCGAGCAGGAGCAGCAGCGGCCCCCGGCGGGCGGGGCTCACTCGAAGATCTGCTTCCAACCGTCCTTGCCGGTCAGCACGGGCGCCGCCGCCCGGTAGCGGGCACGCAGTCCGTCCCAGTCCGCCGCGACGGCGCGGTGCAGCCGGAACGACTCCGCGACCATCTCCTTGAACATCGCCGGGTCACGACGGCGGAAGGTCACTCCGCGGCCGTCCGGGGTGGACACCGTCGCGGAGTCCAGGCCGGCCAGCACGAACCACTGGGCGTTCTTCCACGGCACGTTGCGCTGCGGGCGCTCGCGCAGCGCCGGGTCCGGGGTGCGCAGGTTGCGCAGCACCCCGCGGGCGAGCCCGACCGCGGCCTTCGCCCGGCCCACCGGGGGCTTCGGGAACAGCTGGGCGCCCAGCGCGTCGAGGTCGGCGAGCGGCACCTCGGTCGCCGAGTCGAGCGGGCGGCCGTCGTCGTACTGGGCCCGCAGGGCCCGGATCTCGTCGAGCACCACGGGCAGCTTCGGGAACAGCGCCTCGGGCCCCGCCAGGAAGTCGGTGAAGCCCTTGATCTGCAGCGCGACCGCCGAGTACTCCATGAGCATCAGGTGGCGCAGGGTCCGCTTGAAGGTCTCCTTCAGCATCGCGCGCGGGTCGTCCGGGCCGTGCAGGGCCGCGGCGACGAGCCGGTTGCGGTAGTGGAAGTAGGCCTGCCAGTCCGAGGAGTCGTCCTTCTCGATGAAGGACATGTGCCAGATCGCGACGCCCGGGACGGTCGCGGTGCGGAACCCGGCGGCGCGGGCGCGCAGGCCGTACTCGGCGTCGTCCCACTTGATGAACAGCGGCAGCGGCAGCCCGAGCTGCTCCGCGGCCCGGCGCGGGATCAGGCACATCCACCAGGCGTTGTAGTCGACGTCCACGCGGCGGTGCAGCCAGCGGGTCTGGCGCAGGGTGCGGGCGGCGAGGTCGTGGTGGGCCTCGGTGTCCGGGGCGGGGCGCCACAGGAACTGGTTGCGGTCGACGACCTCGCCCATGGTGGACAGCTGCGAGCGCGCCTGCAGCGACAGCATCTGCCCGCCGACGAGCATCGGCTCGCGGGAGAACCGGCTGAACGCGATCGCGCGGAGCACCGACTCGGGCTCGAGCAGGATGTCGTCGTCCATGTAGAGGACCTGCTCGCAGTCGATCCCGCCCGCGTGCGGGCCGGTGCCGTGCAGGACCTCGTACATGATCCGGGCGTAGCCGCCGGAGCCGCCCAGGTTGGGCTGGTCGATGATCCGCAGCCGGTCCCCGAGCGCGGCCGCGGCCTGCTCGTAGCCGGCCTCGTCGCGGACCTTGCGGGTGCCCTGGTCGGGGAGGATCACCGCGGTGATCGCCTCGAGGACCTGCGGGTCGGAGCCGAGCGCGGTGAGCGTGGCGACGCAGTCGGCGGGCCGGTTGAACGTCGGCATCCCGACGACGACGGCCGCGCGGCCCGGCGCGTCGTGCGGGGCGTGCCAGCCGCCGCCGTGCAGGGTCAGGTCGGCGTCGTCGGTGGACAGGTCGAACCAGTACCAGCCGCCGTCCTCGAAGGGGCGCAGGTCCAGTTCCAGGGTGACCCGGCGGCGCCCGGAGACCACCTCACCGGCGACGACGATCTGCGACCCGTCGGCCTTGGTGCGGTAGACGTCGACGCGGCCGGAGCCCTCCAGGTCCAGGCGCAGCTCGATGCTGGTCAGCGTGGACCAGGCCCGCCAGTAGCCGGCGGCGAAGGCGTTGAAGTAGGAGCCGAAGGAGACCTCGGTGGCCGCGGGGACGGTGGCGCTGGTGCGGTCGAGGATCCGGGTGCGGCGGCCGCCGATGGTCGACACGGTCAGCGAGAGCGGACGCGCGTCCTCGTCGGCCAGCGGCTCGACCGGGGCGAGCGTGGTGCCGGGGCACTCGTCGAGGTAGAGCGCGCGGACGGCGGTCGGGTCGGCGGGCCGGGGCAGGACCACCCGCTGCAGCAGCGTCTCGCCGCTGGTCGTCGCCGGAGTGGTGGGGGACACCTGACCTCGCTGGTCCGTCGTGGTCATCGCAGGAGCTGCCTCTGTCGTCGCGGGGGCGCGGGGGTCCCGGGCGGCGGCGCTGCCGGTCCGCCCGGGTCCGGGTGGAGTCGTGCGCGAGCGTAGCCGCGGGCGGTGCGGGAGCCGGGAGGCGGGCGGGTGCGGCGGGGAAGCGGTGTGGATCGTCCGGTTCCCGCCCCGGCTCTGCGCCCTACCAGGCCGCGTCGAGGATCTCCCGCACGTCGTCCTCGGTGGGAGTGCGCGGCGCGTTGGCCGTCACCGGGTCGGCCACGGCGGCGGCCGCCAGCACCGGCAGCAGCCCCCGGTCCACGCCGAGCTCGTGCAGCGGGCGCCGGACGCGGATGCCCTCGACGAGCGCGGCGATCCCGGCGACGGCGTCGGCGGTCCCCAGCGCGGCCCCGGCGCGGGCGTACGCCTCCGCCGCCGCGTCGGCGCTCCAGTGCATGACCTGCTCGTTGACCGACGCGAGCGCGACACCGTGCGGGGTGCCCGTGTGCGCGGTGACCGCATGCGCGATGCCGTGGACCAGGCCCAGCCCGGACACGGTCAGCGCCTGGCCCGCCAGGTGCGCGCCCAGCAGCAGCTGCGCGCGGGCCTCCAGGTCGGTGCCGTCGTCGACGGCGACCGGCAGCCACCGGCCCACCAGCGCGACGGCCTGGGTGGCGGCGGCGTCGGAGACCGGGTTCGCGCTGCGGGAGGCGAGCGACTCGACGCCGTGGACGAGCGCGTCGAAGCCGGTGGCGGCCGTCGCCGCGGGCGGCAGGCCGACGGTCAGCTCCGGGTCGAGGACGGCGACGCGCGGCCGGACCGAGGCGTGGCCCAGGTAGACCTTCCGCTTGGCGCAGGTGTCCTCGACGACGCCGAACCCGTTGGTCTCCGCGCCGGTCCCGGCGGTGGTGGGGACCGCGATCAGCGGCAGCCCCGCGACGGGGGAGGACCACAGGTCGTCGGTCGCGCGGGCGCCGTGGTGGGTGGCGAGCAGCGCGATGCCCTTGGCCGCGTCGAGCACCGAGCCGCCGCCGATCGCGACGACCACGCAGGAGCCGAACGCGCGCAGCGCCGTCGCGCCGTGCTCGACGGCCGTCGTCGACGGGTTGGGGCCGATGCCGTCGAACACCTCGGTCCACAGCCCGGCGGCGGTGAGGTCGCCGACGACCCGGTCGACGATGCCGGTGGCGCGCAGCCCGGCGTCGGTGACGACGAACGCCGCCGCCCGACCGAGGCCGTCGACCAGCGCGGGGACCCGGGCGACCGCGCCGGGACCGAACTCCAGGGCGCAGGTCGCCTCGACCGTGAACCCGTTCACCGGACCCGCCACCGTGCGATCGCCTCCTCGTCGAGGGTGAACCCGAGGCCGGGGGCGCTCGGGACCGCCAGCATGCCGTCGTCGCCGACGGTCAGGGGTTCGGCCAGCGGGAAGTCGCGACGCGCCGGGGTCCAGTCCGGCGGGTCGTAGGGGAACTCGAAGAACGGGCCGCCGCCGACGCCGGCACAGACGTGCAGGTTCGCGAGCACGCCGATGCCGTTCGTCCAGCTGTGCGGGGTGAACGCGCGGTGGCGCAGCAGGGCGAGCTCGGCGAGGGTGCGGACCCGGCTCATCCCGGCCGCGAGGACGACGTCGGGCTGGTGGACGTCGAGGACGTCGTCGTCGAGCAGGCGCAGCAGCTCACCGAACGAGCGCTGCATCTCCCCCGCGGCGATCCGCAACCCGGGGTTGTCGGCACGCAGGGTGCGCATGCCGTCGGCGTCGGCGTAGGGCAGCGGCTCCTCGACCCAGAAGACCCCCAGGTCGGCGAGTCGCCGGACGAGGCGCCGTGTCGCGGCGAGGTCGGTGGCGGGGGCGACGTCGCCGGCCATCCGCCACGCCTGGTTGAGATCCACCATGATCGCGAAGTCCTCGCCGAGCGCCTCCCGGACGGCCGCGACGGCGCCGATCCCCTCCTCGACCCGGTCCCGGTCGATCCGGATCTTGACCGCACGGAAGCCCTCCTCCGCGACCCGGTGCGCCACCTCGGCGCGCTCCGCGGGCGGGCGCAGCACGCAGAACGACGCGTAGGCGGGCACGGCGTCGTAGGTACCGCCGAACAGGGTCGCGACGGGCAGGCCGGCGACCTTGCCCGCGAGGTCCCACAACGCCGCCTCCAGCGGCCAGTAGTGGCCGCCGTGCAGCGCGCAGGTCTCGATCGCGCGGACGTGCCGGGCGATCGCGAGCGGGTCGGTGCCGACGAACAGGTGCCGGTAGGCGTCGAAGCCGTCCATGGTGTCACCGGAGCCGATGCCGACGACGCCGTCGTCGGTGTGGACGCGCACGATCGTCGCGTCGAACACGGTGCGGGGCTCGGGGTCCCAGGCGGCGCGCAGCGGCGGGTCGAGCGGGAGGCGCACCCGGTCCAGCGTGATGTCGGTGATCTTCATCGGGTCCGGGTGGTGTCGGGAGCTGGTTCCGGCTCGGGGCGCGATCGGGGGCGGTGCACCCCGAGCCGGTTGGTCCCCGAATGTAGGAAGTCGGCACGGCCGCGGCCAGGGGCCACCGGGAATCGAGATCATCGTTGCGCTGAGGGCAACCGGGACTAGCGTCACCGGTGTGCACAACGGCTACGGGCTCGGCCGCGACGTCGCGCTGCTGGAGGCGCTCGCCTCGGACGAGGCCGTGCGCACCGACGGGTTGGGCGTCGCCGCCGTCGCCCGGCTGACCGGGCGGGAGAAGAGCCAGGTCTCGCGCGCGCTGCGGGCCCTCGCCGACGCCGGGCTCGTCGAGCGCGACGAGGACACGCTCGTCTACCGCCTGGGGTGGCGGCTGTTCTCGCTGGCCGCGCGGGGCACCGACAGCCGGCTGACCGCCGTGGCCGAGCCGGTGCTGCACCGGCTGGCCGCCGAGACCGAGGAGACCGTGCACCTGTGCGTGCTCCGCGACGACGCGCTGCTGACCGCGCGGACGGTGTCCGGGCACTCGTTCCGCACGACCGGCTGGGAGGGCAGGCGCGCGCCGCTGCCGTGCACGTCGGCGGGCCGGGTGCTGCTCTCCGACGCGACGCCCGACGAGCTGTTCGTGCGGTTCGGCGCCGTCGAGGACCTGGTGCCGGACTACCCGCACTCCCGGGTCCGGACGGTCCCGCAGCTGTGGCAGGCGATCCAGGAGGCCGCCGAACGCGGCTGGGCGGTGTCCCACGAGGAGTTCGAGCCCGGCGTGGCCGGGGTCTCCGCACCGGTGCGCGACTTCCGCGGCCGGGTCGTCGCGGCGCTCAACGTCTCGGGCCCGACCGCCCGGCTGGACGGCCGGTTCGACGAGACGGGCCGGGCGACGGCGGCCGCCGCGGCCGCGGTGTCGGCGGAGCTGGGGTGGACGCCGGGGCGTTCCGCCCCGTGATCAGTCCCCGGCCTCGGTGCCCGACAGCGGGCGCCCCTCGGTGAAGTGCGGGACGAGGCGGTTCTCGTACATCGTCAGCGCCGACCCGATGGCCATGTGCATGTCGAGGTACTTGTAGGTCCCCAGCCGCCCGCCGAACAGCACGCCCCGGTTCGCGGTCTCCTTGCGGGCCAGCTCGCGGTAGCGGTCCAGCTTCGCCCGGTCATCGGGGGTGTTGATCGGGTAGTACGGCTCGTCCCCGGACTCGGCGAAGCGCGAGTACTCCCGCACGATGACCGTCCTGTCCTTCGGGTAGTCCCGCTCGGGGTGCATGTGGCGGAACTCGAGGATCCGGGTGAAGGGGACCTCGGCGTCGTTGTAGTTGATCACCGAGGTGCCCTGGAAGTCGCCGGTCGGCTCGACCGACATCTCGAAGTCCAGGGTGCGCCAGCCCAGCTCGCCCTCGGCGTGGTCGAAGTAGCGGTCCAGCGGTCCGGTGTAGACGACCGGCACGTCGGAGGGCAGCTGCTCGCGCACCGCGAAGTAGTCGGTGTCGAGCACGACGTCGATGTTCCCGTGGTCCGCCATCCGCTCCAGCCAGGCGGTGTAGCCGTCGGTCGGCAGGCCCTCGTGGGTGTCGTTGAAGTAGCGGTTGTCGTAGGTGTAGCGGACCGGGAGCCGGGTGATGATCGAGGCGTCCAGCTCGGTGGGGTCGGTCTGCCACTGCTTGGCGGTGTAGCCCTTGACGAAGGCCTCGTAGAGCGGGCGCCCGACCAGCGAGATCGCCTTCTCCTCGAGGTTCGCGGCCCGCCCGGTCTCGACCTCCGCGGACTGCTCGGCGATCAGCGAGCGCGCCTCGTCGGGGGTGTGGGCCTTCCCGAAGAACTGGTTGATCAGCGCGAGGTTCATCGGGAACGCGTAGACCTGCTCGCCGACCCGAGCGAAGACGCGGTGCTGGTAGTTCGTGAAGCTCGTGAACCGGTTGACGTAGGCCCACACGCGCTCGTTCGAGGTGTGGAACAGGTGCGCGCCGTACCGGTGGATCTCGATCCCGGTCTCCGGCTCGGCCTCGGAGTAGGCGTTGCCGCCGATGTGGTTCCGGCGCTCCAGGACCAGGACGCGCTTCCCGAGGCCGTCGGCGACGCGCTCGGCCACGGTGAGTCCGAAGAACCCGGACCCGACGACGATCAGGTCGTAGCTGCTCAGGTCGTAACCGTTCAGGTCGGCACTGTCGACGCTCACGGCCATCGAGGGTAGGGCAGGCGTGATCCGGGGCACCCGGCGGCTTCGGTACCCTCGCGGGCAGGTCGGAGAAGCGGACGTATCCGGCACCGTCGTGGGCCCGAGGAGAAGATGGCGTGAGCTGGCTGTCCGCCGTCCCCCTCGTGGTGCTCGCCGCTGCCTGGGTCACGCTCCCGGGGCTGGTCGTCGGCCTCGCCGCCGGCCTGCGCGGGATCGCCGTCTGGGGCGCCGCCCCGATGCTGTCGGTCGGTGTGATCGCCGGGTCCGCCGTCGGCGCGAGCATGCTCGGCGTGCCCTGGAGCGGAGCCGCACCGGTCACCGCGGCGGCCACGTTCGCGCTGCTCGTGGTGGGTGTGCGACGGCTGGTGCTGCGCCGCCCGCTGCTGCCGCGGCCCACCGTGGTGCGGGCCGCCGCCGGGGAGTCGGTCCGGACACTGCTCCGCGGCGGACCCGACCGGCGCTGGACCGGGCTCGCCGCGCTCGGTGGGCTGACGATCGCCGCGGTGCTGGGCCTGCGGGCCGTGCTGCGCGGGATGGACCGTCCCGACGCGCTGTCCCAGACCTTCGACGCGAACTTCCACTACAACGCCGTCGCCCGGATCCTCGGGACGCACGACGCGTCGTCGCTCACCGTCGGCGGCCTGGTCAACTCCCCCGGTTTCTACCCCGCGGCCTGGCACGACGTCGTCTCGCTGGTGGCGCCGCTGGCCACCGGGCCGGGCGGGATCGTCGTCGCGTCGAACGTGGTCGCGCTGGTCACCACGCTGCTGGTGTGGCCGCTGTCGGTGCTCTTCCTGGTCCGCACCCTGGTCGGGCGCTCGGCCGGTGCCGCGCTGGCCGCGCCGGTGCTCGCGCTCGGGTTCGTCGCGTTCCCGTGGACGCTGGTCACCTACGGCGCGCTGTGGCCGAACCTGCTGGGCGTCTCGCTGGTGCCGGCCGCGCTGGCCGCGACAGCGCTCGCCGCGCGGCCGGGTCTCGGGCCGGACCCGGTGTCGCCCGCCCGGCCGGGCCCGTACCCCCCGGGACGGGTGGCGCGCTGGTTCCCGGCGGGGGCCGCCGTCGTCGCGCTGGGGTTCGCGCACCCGAACGCGCTGTTCGGCGCCGTGGTCGTCGCGGTACCGCCGATCCTGTGGGGCCTCGCGGGCACGGTGCGCCGCGGGCTGCGCGGCGGCGTGTGGCCCACGGTGCGCGCGGTCGTCGCGGTACCGGTCGTGCTCGCCGCGCTCGGCGGCGTCGCCTGGTTCATGTTCGTCTCCCCCGCCCTGGACGGGATCCGCGGCTACTACTGGGAGCCGGAGGTCTCGGTCACCGACGCCGTGTGGAACGCGGTGCTGCACAACCCCGAGGACAACGCCCCGGCCTGGTCGATCGCGGTCCTCACGGTGGCCGGGGCGGTGTGGGCGCTGCGCCGGGCCCGCACGTCCTGGCTGGTCCCGGCGCACCTGCTCGTCTGCACGCTCTACGTCGTCGGCGCCACCACGTGGTCCTCGGTGTGGACCGGGGTCTGGTACAACGACTCGCCCCGGATCGCCGCGCTCGTCCCGGTGACCGCGGCCCCGCTGGCCGCGCTCGGCCTGGTGGCGCTGTGCTCCCTGGCCCGCACCCTCGCCTGCCTGGTCCGCGACCGCCTCACCCGGGCCGCGCCCGCCGTCGCCGGGCTGCCCCGGCCCCGGGCCGCGGTGCTCGTCGCGATCGGGGTGATCGCCGTCGTCGTCACCTCGGGCGGGCTCTACCAGCGCTCGCACATCGACTCGCTCGCCGCGATCTACCAGACCCCGGAGGAGGTGCTGGTCGGCCCGGAGCAGGCCCGGTTCCTGCGCGAGGCGGGCGACCTGCTGCCGTCGGACGCGGTGGTGGCGCAGAACCCGTGGGCCGGCACCGCGATGCTGTGGCCGCTCACCGACCGGCAGGTGCTGTTCCCGCACCTCACCGGGGTGTGGTCGCCGGACCAGCGGATCATCGCCGAGCGGCTGCGGGACGCCTCGAACGACCCGGCGGTCTGTGCGGCCGTCGCCGAGACCGGCACCGGCTACGTGATCACGGCGCCGCCCACGTTCTGGCAGCCCGACCCGCTGGCCACGCAGTGGCCGGGGCTCGACGACCTCGCCGACGCCGACGGGTTCGAGCTGCTCGCCCGCGACGGCGACAACGCGTTGTGGCGCATCACCGCCTGCGACGCGGGCCGGGTCGTCGGGTCCTGATCACCCGGTCGGGCACGTGACCGGCGGGGCCGTACGACCGCCGGTAGTCTCCGAGACCGGCCAGCGCCGGGGAATCGGGTCCGGTGGGTCGTCGACGGCTCCGGGTTCGGCGCCGGGAGAGGAGCGCGACCTCGATGGCCGGACCCACCTGGCTGTCCGCGCTGCCCACCGCACTCGTCGCGGTGTTCTGGGTGGTCGGGCCCGGTCTGCTCGTGCTGCGGGCGTGCGGGGTCCGCGGGATCACCGCCGGGGGCCTGTCCCCGCTGGTGTCGACCGCGGTCGTCTCGTCCTCGGCCGTGCTCGCGCCGCTCGTGGGGGTGCGCTGGGGGCCGTGGGTGCCGCTCGGCGTCGCGGTCGTGCTCGCGCTGCTCGGCGGGCTGTTCCGGGCCTTCGTCGCCCGCCGCCCGGCCGGCAGCGCGCTGCACCGGGGCTGGCGGACGGCGCTGCGGTCGTGGACCCCGGGCCGGCGGATCCGGGCCTCGCTGGCCCGCGTCCGCGCCCCGAGGGGCCGGTTCGCGAAGCGCCCCGAACCGATGACGACCGCGATGCCCCAGGTGTGGCGGACCTCCGCCCAGCGCGCGGGCACCGACGGCCGCCGGGCCGGGGTGGCCGCCGCGGCCGGTGTCGTCGTCGCCGCCGGGCTGGCGTGGTGGACGGTGGTGCTGGGGTTCGGCCCGGTGGACGCCCTGTCCTCGACCTACGACGGCGTCTTCCACTACAACGCCGTCGCCCACATCCTGCAGTCCGGCGACGCGTCGTCGCTGACGCTGGGGTCGCTGACGAACCCGTCCTCGGCGGTCGCGCTGTACCCGGCGGGCTGGCACGACCTCGTGTCGCTGGTCGCGATGCTGTCCGGCAGCGGGGTCCCGGTCGCCACCAATCTGACGGCCTGGGTCGTGGCGGGGGTGGTGTTCCCGCTGTCCGTGGCGGCGCTGAGCCGCCAGGTCATGGGCCCGTCGCCCGGTGCCGCCCTGGTCGCGCCGGTGCTGGCCACCGGGTTCACCGCCCTGCCGTGGGCGCTCATGTCGTTCGGGGTGCTGTGGCCGAACCTGCTCGGGGTGGCACTGCTGCCCGGGTACCTGACGTTGCTGCTGGCCGTCGTCGGGGTGGCCGAGCGCAGCGTCATCGGCGCGGCCGGCGCGGCGACCACCCTGGTCCTGACCCTGCCCGCGCTCGGTCTCGCCCACCCGAACGCGCTGTTCAGCCTCGCGGTGCTCGGCCTGTTCCCGGTGCTGTGGGGCATCGGCGTGCTGGCCCGGCGCCGGCTGCTCACCCGCCGGTTCTGGCAGCCGGTGGTGGCCGTGGTCGGCGTCGCCGGGATCGTCGCCGCCGTCCTGTGGTTCATGACGGCCTCACCGCTGACCGCCGGGGTCCGCAGCTTCGACTGGCCCGCGTTCACCGACGTGCCGACGGCGATCGGTCAGGTGCTGTTCCACTCCTCCAACGGCCGTCCCGACCTCGTCGTGCTGTCGGTGCTGGTCGTGATCGGCGCGGTGGCCGCGCTGCGGCACGTCGCGACGTCGTGGCTGGTGCCCGCGCACGTCGCCTCCGGCGCGCTGTACGTGCTGGCCGCGGCCGACGACGGCACGACCTCCGCCGCCCTCACCGGTGCCTGGTACAACGACTCCTACCGGCTGGCGGCGATGGTGCCCGTCACCGGGGCCGTGCTGGCCGTGGTCGGGCTGTGCGCCGTCGCGTCGGTCGTGCGCCACGTGCTGCTGCGGATCCCGCCCACCGCGGCCCTGGCCCGTCGGCGGGTGGTCGCGCCCGCGCTCGCGGCGGTGCTGCTCGCGGTGGTCGTCGCCACGACCGGCGGGATGTCGGTGGCGACACACGCCGACGTCCTGGCCGGGCCGTACCAGCGGCCGTCGGACGCCATCCTCGAACCGGGGCAGCGCGAGTTCCTCGACGAGGTCGGGCGGATCGTCGGCCCCGACGACGTCGTGGCCGCGGACCCGTTCACCGGCAACTCCCTGCTGTTCCCGCTCACCGGGCGCCGGGTGCTGTTCCCGCACCTGATCGGGAACTGGACCCCGGAGCAGATCCTGCTGGCCACCCGGTTCCGCGACGTCGGGACCGACCCGACGATCTGCACGGCGGCCGCCGACCTCGGCGTCGACTGGCTCCTGACGGGGCCGATCACGTTCTGGCCGAGCCACGGGGGCGCCCGCTGGTACCCGGGGCTGCACGACATCGCGCCGGTGCCCGGGTTCGAGCTCGTCGCGACGGGCGGGGGCCAGGAGCTGTGGCGGCTCACCGCCTGCGCCCCGGGCGCGCCGGCGACCCCCGGGGCGCAGGCGTTCGCCCCGCCCGGTCCGGACGGTGCGCCCCCGTCCCCGTACGGTGGGTGACCCCCCGACGCCCTCGACGGAGACCACGTGACCGACCTCCCCGAGTACGAACGCTCCCTGCGCATGGTGGAGCGGCGGACGCTCGCCACCGGGTTCGCCCGGCAGATCGCGATCACCACCGAACCCTTCCTCGACCTGCCGTTCCGTGACGCACGGGTGGTCGATCTCGGCTGCGGCTACGGCTACACCGCACTGGAGCTCGCGGGGCTGTGCCGGGAGGTCGTCGGCATCGAGCCGAACGGCGCGCTGGCCGCCGAGGCGACCCGGCTGGCCGCCGAGGGCGGGGCCGACAACTTCACGTTCCGTGTCCAGGGCATCGGCGAGTTCGGCCACGGCGACGACGCCGGCTCCTTCGACGTCGCCGTGCTCGACAACGTCCTGGAGCACCTCGACGACCAGCCCGACGCGCTGGAACGGATCGCGTCCTGCCTGCGGCCCGGCGGAGTCGCCTACATCCTGGTGCCGAACCGGTGGTGGCCGATCGAGGCGCACTACGCGCTGCCGTTCCTGGCGTGGCTGCCGCTGCCGCTCGCGACCCGCTACCTGCGCTGGTCCGGGCGCGGCAGCGACTACACCGACGCCAGCTACGCCCCGAGCTACCTGCGGATGCGCCGGCTCCTCGCGCGCCGCCCCGACCTCGACGCCCGCTTCACCGTGCCCGGCGACGTCAGCCTGGCCGAGGGCGGCGGGTCGCGGCTGTACTCGCTGGGCGTCTCGGCGCTGCGCCGCTTCCCGGCGTTGTGGGCGATCTCGAAGGCGTTCCTCGTCGTCGCTGTGAAGAAGCAGCCCTGACCGTGGCGCGACGGCTCCTCGCCGCGGCCGACCTGGTCGTCGGCCCGGTCGTCGCCGTCGGGGTCGTCGCCGCGGGGCTGCTGCTCGCAGACCGGATCACGGTCCCGGCCGGGTCGAACGTCGGGCTGGCCCTCACCGCGACCGGTGGTGCGCTCGTCGCCGCGGTGCTGGCCGCCGCCGCGTGGAGCCGGTCGCCGCTCGTCGCCGCGCCGCTGTCGTGGGTGGGGCTGGCGGCCCTGCCCGCGCTGCCGCTCACGCTGTTCCTGGCGAACACCCCGCACTACCTGTTCGGGGTCGGCGGGGACCAGCAGTTCCGGGTCGCGTTCCTGACCCGGTTCGCGGACTCGGCGCGCCTCGCGGACTTCGCCTACGCCGACATGCCGCCGTACTACCCGGCCGCGTGGTTCTGGCTCGGCGGGCGGGCCGCGGCGCTGCTGGGTGTCGACGCCTGGGCGTTCCACAAGCCGTTCTCGATCGCGACGCTGGCGGTCACCGCCGTCCTGACCTACGCCCTGTGGGCACTGGTGACGTCCCGCCCGCGGGCGGTCGGGGCAGCCGTGGCGACCACCCTCGCCGGCTTCGTGACGCTGGCCGCGTACTCGCCGTACTCGTGGCTGACCGCGGCGCTCGTCCCGCCGCTGGCCGTGCTCGGGCTGCGGCTGGTGCGCCGGGACGGGGGCTCGTGGGTCCGGACGGCGCTGCTCACCGGTCTCGTCCTCGGGCTGGCCGCGGTCACCCACACCCAGATCCTGGTGTTCGCCGGGTTCGTGCTCACGGTGCTGGCCGTCGACGGCCTGGTGACGCGGACGACGCGGCCCGCGACGCTCGGGGTGACGATCGTCGTGGTCGTCGCCGCGGCGCTGCCGCCGGCCCTGGTGCACTGGCTGCCGTACCTGCTGGCCTCGGCCGGGCAGCCCACCTACAGCGCGGGCCAGCACTTCCTCGCCGAGGCGGGGTCGCGCTGGCCGCTGCCGATGCTGGAGGCGACCCCGGTCGGGGCGCTGTGCCTGCTGGGCACGGTCTGGATCGTGGCGCGGTTCCGCTCCTCGCCGGTCGCCCGCGGCCTCGGGATCACCGTGGCCTGCGGCTACGCCTGGTACCTGCTGTCGACGGCGGCGCTGGCGTTCGGCAGCACGCTGCTGGCGTTCCGCATCCAGCCGATCCTCACCGCGGCACTGGCCTGTGGTGCGGTCTGGGCGGTCGCCTCACTGGCCGGCGTCCTGCGCGACCGGGGCGTCCGTGCCGGGACCTGCGCGGCCGTGGCGACGGCGCTGGCCGCGGCGGTCGTCGTCGGGCAGGTGCAGTCCGTCCCGCAGGACTACGGGTGGGCCGGGACGGCCCAGGACTACCGGCCCGACGGGACGCGGCCCGACGGCTCGCGGGACCCGGCGGAGGCGAACGCCTGGCTCGGGGACCTGCGCAGCACGATCGACGGTCTGACCGGCCGTCCGCCGCGGGAGGTCGTCGTCGCGAGCGCGAACGCGACCCTGCTCAGCTACGTGCCGTACTTCGCGTTCCAGGCGTCGCAGCCGCAGTACGCGAACCCGCTCGCGGACTACCCGGCCCGCACCGACGAGGCCCGCCGCTGGGCGGCCGCGGCCGACCCGGGCCGGCTGCTCGACGCGCTGGACCGGGCCCCGGAACGGGCACCGTCGGTGTTCGTGCTGGACCGGGCCGCGGACGGGACCCTGCGGCTGCCGCTGTCGCAGGACCGGTTCCCCGACCCGCGCCAGGGCGCCGAGCCCGCGGTGTTCGCCCCGCAGCTGTTCGACGACCCGGCCTGGCAGCGCCGCGACGTCGGCCCCTACGCGGTGCTGGTCCGGGCCGGGGTTCCCCCGGTGCCCTGACGCCTCAGGCTTCGACGACGGTGATCACGTTGCCGTCCGGGTCGCGGAGCATGAACAGCCGCGGCGCGCCGGGGGTGTCCTCGGTGGGCAGCGGCTCCAGGTCGGCGACGCCGATCTCGGTCAGCCGGGCGTGCTCGGCGGCCAGGTCGGAGGTCTCGACGCCGATCGCGCTGCCGCCGGGCTCGTCGAACATCGGCGGGTTGAGCGCGAGCCGCGCGGTCGAGCCGGGCGGCGCGACCTCCAGCCAGCGGTGCTCGCCGTTCTCGCCGAACCGGGTGTCGCCGCGGACCTCGAACCCGAGCACGCGGGTGTAGAAGTCCAGCGCGGTGTCCTGGTCGGCGACGGTGAACATGACGACGCCGATGTTGTTCAGAGTGGTGGGGCGCTGTGTGGGTGTGCTCATGTCCGGTACGACCGCGGCGCGGGCGCTAACTCATCTGTGAGTGTCGTATCGGTGCTCCTGGGAGGAGGACCACCAGGATCGGTGCCGGTGACCCAGCGTGACTCCGAACTCATCTGGCCGCTTCGGTGTGCCTTCGTGCCGACGTGTCCGCTGTGGTTGCCGGCACCGGCCTGGCCCACCAGGTTGGCCTGATCAGAAGCCTGTCCGCCCTGCGGCGTGACCCGTCACAGATGTGCCACTCGGTGACTCCACCCAGGCCGGTGCCGACCCGTGACCCGCTCCCTGCAGGAAGGACCGAGCCGGTGCCCATGCTGGCAGAAATGGTCGACGCCGTCGTCGGTGTCGACACCCACCGCGACACCCACGAGGTGGAGATCGCCCTCCCGACCGGGACCCCGGTCGCCACCTGCCAGATCAGCAACGACAGCACCGGCTACGCCGAGCTGCTCGCCTGGATCGTCGACCACTCGCCCGGCCCACGACTGGCCGTGTCGATCGAAGGAACCCGCAGCTACGGACTCGGACTGGCCCGCGCTGTGGCCGCAGCCGGACTGACAGTCATCGAGTGCGAACAGCCCAACCGCAAAGCCCGCCGGGGCAAAGGCAAATCCGACCCGATCGACGCGCACCTGGCGGTGCTGACCGCGCTACAGCTCAACGCCGACCAGCTCCCGACCCCGCGCGCCGACGGCGATCGCGAGGCGCTGCGGATCCTGCTCGGCGCCCGCCACGACCTCACCAGCAGCCACACCGCGCAGACCAACCGGCTCCGCGCGCTGCTGCTCGGCGGTGACGACACCGACCGACGCGCCGCCCGCGCCAGGCTCACCGACACCGTTCTGGCCGGGCTGGCCAGGCGCAGGAGCCCCCGAGATGCCGACCGGGCCCAGGCCGTGCGCCACGGTGAGCTGCGCCGTCTCGCGGTCGCGGTCCGCGAGGGCGCCCGCGCGCTCAACGCCAACCGCGCCCAGCTCCACGCCATCGTCGATGACCTCGTCCCCGGGCTGACCGAGCGCCGCGGTGTCGGCCCGGTCAGCGCCGCCCAGGCGATCGTGTCCTTCTCCCACCCCGGCCGGTGCCGCAACGACGCCGCGTTCGCCGCGCTCGCCGGCACCAGCCCACTCGAGGCCAGCAGCGGACGCACCAAGCGACACCGGCTCAACCGCGGCGGTGACCGGGCGCTCAACCGCGCCGTCCACACCATCGCCCTCACCAGGATGCGCTGCTGCGAGCGCACCCGCGCCTACGTCGAGCGGCGCACCGCCGAAGGCAAGTCCCCCCGCGAGATCCGCCGCTGCCTCAAGCGCTACATCACCCGTGAGCTCTACAGAACCCTCGCCGCAACCATGATCCCTACCTGAGGTCTTGACAGACATAGAAGCGTCGGTGCGCGAGAATCGCGCGCATGTCGACCGCGACCGACGACCGCGACACCGCGGACCCCACGGACGAGGGGTGGCCGAGGGGGCGCCGTCGCGACCCGGCCACGCGCACCCGACGGTGGGCGACCGACCGGCCGGTGCTGCTCGCCGCCGCGCTCGCCGCGCTCGCGGTCGGGGTGTGGGCCTGCTGGTCGGTGACCGTCGACGACGCCTACATCACCTACCGGTACAGCGCGAACCTCGCGCACGGCTCCGGGCCGACCTGGAACCCCGGCCAGGACCCGGTGGAGGGGTTCACGAACTTCACCTGGATGGTGTGGCACGCGCCGTGGGTGTGGCTCGGGGTGCCGCTGCCGGTGGTGTCGAAGCTGACCGCGGCCGCCTGTGCGGCGGCGGTCGTGTGGGTGCTGGTCACCGAGCCGCGGACCCGCTCCGGTGCGGTGCTCGCAGCCGGGTCGTTCGTGCTGTTCCTGCCGACCTGGGGGCACGTCGACTCCGGTCTGGAGACCGCGCCGTTCGCGCTGGTGGTGCTGCGCGCGACGGTCCTCGCCGCCCGGCTGCTGCGCGACCGGGACGCGGCGGTACGGAGCTGGGAGATCCCGGCCCTGCTGCTGCTCGCGGGGACGCTGCGCCCGGACGGCGTGCTCGGTGTGCTGCCCGCCCTGGCCGTGTTCCTGTGGGTGCGGCGCACGGACCGGTCGGTGTGGGTCGCGACCGGGGTCGCCGCGGTCCTCGGTGGTGTGTACCTGGCCGCACGCCGGGCGTACTTCGGTCACCTGCTGCCGAACACGTTCTACGTGAAGGTCGGCGTGGAGGCGGCCACCGACGGCCGCTGGATCCAGACGACGGCGGCCACCCTGCTGCCGCTGCTGGCACTCGCCGTCGCCGCGCTGCTGCGGCCGCGCACCGCCGCCCCGGCCGCACTGGTGCTGGCGAGCTGCACCGCGCTGTGGATCATCCCGGCGTTGTCGGCGCCCGCCATGGACTACCTGTCCCGGTTCGCCTGGCACGGGTTCCCGATGCTGTGCCTGGCCGCGGCGTGGGCGCTCGACACCGTCGAGGTGCGGCGGGTCGCGGCCGGCGCCGCCGCGGTCGCGGTCGGGTGGACGGCGGCGGCGGGCGTCCTCGCCCCGGACGCCCGCACCCTGGTCAACTACGGCGACGACCTGCGCCGCTCCCACATCGCGATCGGTCTCGCGCTCGCCGACACCGATCTCCCCGCAGGCGAGCGGACCCTCGCGGTGACCGACGCCGGCGCGATGCCGTACTTCTCCGGCTGGCGGACCACCGACTACATCGGCCTCAACGACGAGCGGATCGCGCACGGCGCGAACCCCGTCGACGTGCTGCTGGCCGACGACCCGCAGGTCGTGGTGGTCACCAGCTCCTCGCCGGTGCCGGGGTCGTGGCGGAGCGACCTGCCGCGGGTGCTCGCCGGCCGCGAGCTCGTCGGTGTCGCGCAGATGCGCCCGGAGTACTTCCAGCTCGTGTTCGCGAAGCCGGACGTCGCCCCCCAGGTCCGGGCGGCGCTGGACCGGCGCCTCGCCGAGGGCCGCGCGGTCACCGACGCCCGTCTCGACCCCGGCTACTCCCGCTGGCTGGAGCGGATCCTCGGGCTCAGCTGAGGCGCCCCAGCACGTGCCCGCCGAGGGCGCGCAGAGCGGCGGCGTCGCGACGCAGGACCGCGCCGGGCAGCTGGACGGCGGCGTTGAGCCGCGACGACACGTGCGCCCGGGCGGCGCGGGCGGCCCGGGGCAGCCCCCGGGCGTCCATCCGGTCCGCCTCCGCCGCGAAGTAGCGGCGCTCCTCGGCGAAGCGGTTCCCGGCGACGGCGCCCGACCCCGAGTCGCTGGAGCGGTGGCGCCGGTAGCGGAAGCAGACGTGGTCGTCGACGACCATCGTGCCGCCGTCGGCGATCACCGCGACCGGCAGCGCCAGGTCGAACACATCCGCGGACTGCGGCATCGCGACGCGCGCCACCGCGTCGGTCCGCCAGCACAGCGACGGGTTGTACAGCCAGTTCCCCCGCAGCAGGCTCACCACCAGGTCCTCGCCGCCGACCGGGCGCGGGCCCGACCCGGACGGCGCGAGCAGCGCCTTGACCCGGTCGGCGAGCGGGCGGACCGGGCGGTCGTCGGCGTCCATCACGGCGACGCCCGGCTGCACCACCGCGGCGTCCGGCCAGCGCTCGTGCAGCGCGAGGACGGTGTCGAGGTAGTCGGGCTCCATGAGGTCGTCGGCGCCCATCATCACGAAGTACGGCAGCTCGACCGCCTCGATGCAGTACCGATTGTTCGGCTGCGCGCCGAGCCGCTCGGGATTGCGGCGGTACCGGATCCGGTCGTCGCCCAGTGCCGCGAACCAGGGGCCGATCGTGTCGTCGGGGTAGCCGTCGTCGACGACGGTGAGCCGCCAGTCGGTACGGCGCTGGTCCTGCACGCTGCGGACCGCGCGGCGCAGGAGCTCCGGGTCGCCGTAGAAGGGGAGCATCACGTCGACGGGCACGCACCCGACGGTAGCGAGGCGCCCCCTGGCTAGGATCACCCGGCCTCACCAGCGACGACCCGGAGCACGGCGATGGACATCCAGAACCACTACTACGGCCACTCGGCCGTCCTCGCCGCCTACGCCGGACTGTCCCGGCCCCGGCACATCGCCGGTCTGCTGCAGCACGGCTGGACCGCGGTCTCGCCCGTCGCCGCGCACTTCGCGGACTTCCCGAAGGTCGGCACCGACCCCCGGCAGCGACGTCTGCTGGTGTGGTCGCACGGCTGCCGCGGCTGGTCCCCCGCCGACGAGGACCGCACGACCACCCCGGTCGGCGCCCCGGTGCTCTACCTGGAGGCGCTGCTGCGCTCGCAGGGGTGGACGCCGTCGGAGCGGCTCGGGCCGGTGTTCGTCCCGTTCCACGGCACCCGGCTGGTCCGGGTGACCGGCGCGCACGCCGACCTGGCCCGCCAGGTCGCGAAGGTCGACGGCCCGTCGACGGTGTGCCTGCACCACGAGGACATGACCGCCCCGGAGATCACCACGGCCTGGCGCGACGCCGGGCACACGCTGGTCACCGCCGGTCGGCGCGACGACCCGCACTTCCTGCTGCGGATCATGCACCTGGTCGGGAACGCGAGCCGGGTCTCGTCGAACCGGCTGTCGACGGCCGTGCTGTACGCGGCCGCCGTCGGTACCCCCGCCGCGGTGTGGGGAGATCCGCTGACGTTCGGGGCCCAGTCGTCATCGGCGGTGGACGAGCTGCGCGCGACCTGGCCGGAGTTCCACACGGTGGACCCCGCGGACGGGGCCCGCCCGGAGGTGGGCGCTGCGGAGTCGGACGCCGCCGCGACCGCGCTCGCCCGCCGCGAGCTCGGCGCCGAGCACCTGCTCGCCCCCGATGCACTGCGCACCGCGCTCGGCTGGGGCCGCACCCCGGGCGTCGGGCCCGGTCTGCAGTACTACGCGGCGTCGCCGTTGGCGAAGGCCGCGATGGTGCTCGGGCTGACCAAGCGCTCCGAGGCCAGCACGCAGGCGCTGTCGGCAGGCAGCTCGAACCCGCTGCTGTGGCTGCGCCACCCGCTGGCCGCCCTGCCGAGGCCGCTCCCGCACGGTCTGCCCACGCCGATCATGACCGAGGAGCCCCTCGACGCCTGACCACGCCGGGTCAGGTCGGTCGGAAGATCCGGCGCACCAGCAGCAGCAGCGCCACCCCGAGCAGCGCGGCCAGCCCGAACCGCACCGACAGCCACAGCACGCCCTCGGCGGGCAGCAGCACGCCGGCCCCGCACACGACGACGCCGACGGCCAGCGGCCCGGCCAGCACGGCCTCCCGCCAGCGGGTCGGCGACACCCGGCGGCGCAGCAGCGACGTCCCGGCCGCCAGGGCCAGGTAGATCAGCGGGAACCCGGCGGCGACCGCGGTCAGCGACCCGGTCCGGGCGAGCAGCACCGCCGCGACCACGCCGAGCACCAGGCTGACCGGGCTCACGAAGGCCAGCCCGCCGCTGCGGCCGGACGCGAACACCAGGTGCACGTTGGCCAGGTAGACGACGCTGACCACGGCGCCGAGCGTCGCGACCGCGGTGACCGGGACCAGCTGTCCGGGGGCGAACGAGGCCGGGGCGAGGATGCGCAGCAGGAACGGCGCGAGCAGCCCGACCCCACCGGCCAGGGCGGCGGTGACGACGCCGACGTCACGGGCGGTGCGTTCCAGGGCGGCGCCGCGGGCCTCGGGCGGCGTCCGGTAGATCACCGGTGCCCAGGCGTTGTTCAGCGCCGAAACGATCATGGCGGGTGCCGAGCCGAGCAGCAGCGCGATCTGCATGCGGCCGCCGTCGGCGACGCCGAAGTACCGGTTCACGATCAGGACCAGCGCGTTCTGCACCAGCAGCAGCGCGACCAGGTGCGGGACGGCCGGCAGCCCGATCCGCAGCGCCCGGCCGAAGTCACCCCGCGCGGTGCGCGGACGGCCACCGCGCAGGGCCAGCGCCAGCCCGATGACCGCGGCGGCGAGGTAGCCGAGCAGCAGCCCGAACAGGTAGTCGTCGGCGTCGCTCGCCCGCCAGGAGACGAGCGCGAGCCCGGCGAGCGGGCCGCCGAGCGTCGCCACCCCGGACATGACCACGAACGGCACCGGCCGGTCCTGCACCCGCAGGAACGCCTGGGCGTTGAGCACCACGACGAAACCGGCCGCGGCCAGCCCGGCGAAGACCAGCCCGGCCCGCCAGGGCACCGACAGCACCGGTCCGCTCCACCACGGCCCGGCCAGCACCGCGAGCACGACCACGACCAGTGACAGCGCGCTGCCCTGCAGCACCAGCGCCCGCGCGCCGTCGGTGCCGGAGCTCTCCAGGATCCCGTGCCGGGTGATCGACGACGCGAGGCCGAACCCGACGACCATCGCGCCGACCTGCACCAGGATCAGCCCGACCGCGACGACGCCGTACTCGGCGTCGCCCAGCAGCCGGGTGACGAACGGCGTGACGACGACGTTCGCCAGGATCGGGGCGACGCTGCCCAGGGTGTAGAGCGAGCCGCGCCCGAGTACCTCCCGGCTGGCGTCCACGCTCACGTCTCCCTCACGCGGAGTGCCCGAAGAACTCCCGGACCAGGGCGGAGACCCGGTCCACGTCGGTGTCGGCGAGATCGGGGAACAGCGGCAGCGAGAGCTGCTGCGAGTAGTACTCCTCGGCGTTCGGGCACAGGCCGCGGCGGTAGCCGAGGTCGGCGAACACCGGGTGCCAGTAGGCGGGGATGTAGTTGACCTGCACCCCGATGCCCCGCTCGCGCAGGTGGTCGAACAGCGCGCGACGGCGGCCGTCGAGCACGCGCAGCGGGTAGAGGTGCCAGGCGGGCTCGGCGCCGTCGCGGCGGACCGGGGTGCGGACCTCGGGCACGTCGGCGAGCGCGGCGTCGTAGCGGGCGTGGATCTCCCTGCGCCGCGCGGTGAACGCGGCCAGCCGCGTGAGCTGCGACGATCCGAGCGCGGCGAGCAGGTCGGGCAGCCGGTAGTTCAGCCCGAACGCGTGCACCTCCTGGTGCCACGGCCCCTCGTCGGGGAACCGCTGCGCGCCCTTGTCGCGGACGAGGCCGTGGTTGCGGAACGACCGGGCGCCCGCGACGAGGTCGGACCGCGGGGACACGACCGCGCCGCCCTCCGCGGTGGTGAGGTTCTTGGTCGGGAAGAAGCTCAGCGTCGTCAGGTCGGCCAGGTCACCGACCGGGCGGCCGTGCCAGGTGCCGCCCACGGAGTGCGCGGCGTCCTCCAGCAGCAGGGCACCGGCCCCGTGCGCGACCGCGCGCAGCGCCTCGGCGTCGATCGGGTGGCCCGCGTAGTCGACCCCGGCCACGACGGTGGTGTCCGGGGTGAGCGCGGCCTTCGCCGCGTCCGGGTCGAGGTTGCCGGTGTCGGGGCTGACGTCGGCGAACACGACGTTCGCGCCCAGCAGCGCCGCGGCGCTCGCCGTCGCCACGAACGTCAGCGGGGCGACCACGACGTCCTGGCCGGGGCCGACCCCGGCCGCGGCGTAGGCGACGTGCAGCGCCGCGGTCCCGCTGGTCACGGCCACCGCGGGGTTCCCGCAGACCGCGGCGAGGTCGTCCTCGAACCGGGTCACGGCCGGGCCGGTGGTCAACCAGTCGGTCCCGAGGACCGCCGTGACCGCCTCGACGTCGGACGACGAGATCGACTGCCGGCCGTAGGGGAGCATCAGTCGAGCGCCTCGACCATCGCGCGCAGCTGCTCGGGCGAGAGCCACAGGTCGTTGGTGTCCGACCGGTACGCCTGCCCGTCCGGGACCGGCTCGCCGTCGGCCGGGGAGGTGTAGCCCCATCCGGCGATGTAGGGCTCGACGACGTAGCGGTCGGCCAGCTTGAGGGTCCGCCGCGAGTCGTCGGCGGCGATCATCTCCTCGTGCAGCTTCTCCCCCGGCCGGATCCCGATCTCGTGGGTCGCGGCGCCGGGGGCGATGGCCTCGGCGAGGTCGGTCATCCGCATCGACGGGATGCGCGGCACGTAGAGCTCGCCGCCCTGCATCGCGTCGAAGGAGTCGATGACGAACTGCACCGCGTCCGGCAGGGTGATCCAGAACCGGGTCATCCGCTTGTCGGTGATCGGCAGCGACTGGCCCTCGGCGGCGAGGCGCTTGAACAGCGGCACCACCGAGCCGCGGCTGCCGAGCACGTTGCCGTAGCGGACCACGGCGAACCGGGTCTCGTAGGCGGCGGCGTAGTGGTTCGCGCTCACGAACAGCCGGTCGGCGCACAGCTTGGTGGCGCCGTAGAGGTTGATCGGGCTCGACGCCTTGTCCGTCGACAGCGCGACGACCTTCTTCACCCCGGCGTCGATCGCGGCCTCGACGACGTTCTGCGAGCCCTCGACGTTGGTCCGGATGAACTCGAACGGGTTGTACTCGGCGGTGTCCACCTGCTTGAGCGCGGCGGCGTGCACGACGTAGTCGACACCGTGCATCGCGCGGCGCAGGCGCGGCTGGTCCCGGACGTCGCCGAGGAACCAGCGCAGCCGCGGGTCGTTCTCGAACAGCGAGCGGCACTCGTACTGCTTCAGCTCGTCACGCGAGAGGATCACCAGCCGCCGCGGCTCGTAGCGGTCGAGCAGGGTGCGGACGAAGGCCTTCCCGAAGGACCCCGTCCCGCCCGTGACCAGGACCGACGAGCCCTTGAGTACCGACATCACGCCTCCAGATCTGCGGAATTTCTTCCGCCCGGCATGATGGCACGCGCTCAACCGGACGAATCGAAGCAGGTACAGGTGCGGGTCAACGCGGTCATCCAGGCGCGGACGGGGTCGACGCGGCTCCCGGGCAAGGTGCTCACCGATCTCGGCGGTACACCGGTGCTCGACCGGGTGGTCGCGGCCGCCCGTGCCGCCGAGGGCGTCGACCGGGTGGTCGTCGCGACCTCGACCGCCGCGGGCGACGACGCCGTGGCCGAGCGGGCCGCGGCGCTCGGCGCCCCGGTGGTGCGCGGCTCCGAGGACGACGTGCTCGCCCGCTTCGTCCAGGCCGCCGACGAGCACCCCTGCGACGCCGTGGTGCGCCTGACCGCGGACTGCCCGCTGCTCGACCCGGCGCTGGTGTCGCTGGTCGCCGCGACCTGGCGGGACGCCCCCGGCCACGACTACGTCGCGACCACCCTGGTGCGCACCCTGCCCCGCGGCCTCGACGTCGAGCTGGCGCGCACCGGTGCGCTGCGCGAGCTGGCCGGCACCGCGACCGGCTACGACCGGATCCACGTGACGTCGGGCCTCTACGGCGCTCCGGAGCGGTTCCGCTGCCTCGGGCTCGTCGTCGCCCCGGCGGCCGACGACCTGCGCGTGACCCTCGACACCGCCGACGACCTGCACGCCCTGCAGGGCCTGGTGGAGGCACTGGGCGGCCGGAGCGACTGGCGGTCGGTGGTCGCGGTGCTGCGGTCGCGACCCGACCTGGTGGAGCGCAACGCGCACGTCCGCCAGAAGTCCCTCGCCGAGGGCTGACCGTGCGTCTGCTGCTGCGTTGCGACGCCGGGCCGTCGACGGGAGTGGGGCACGCCGTCCGGTGTGCCGCGGTCGCCGAGGCCGCGGTGCTCTCCGGGCACGAGGTGTCCTGGTCGGGACGGCTCGACGGGCTGGACTGGCTGTGGTCCGGGCTGGTCCGGGAGCCCGGCCCCGTCCTGCCCCCGGCCGACACCGCCGGCGGACTCGCGGCGCTGGCCCGTGAGCACCGGATCGACGCCGTGCACGTCGACCACTACCTGCTCGGCGACGACCTGCGTCCGGCCCTGCACGACGCCGGGGTCGTGCTGTCCACGGTGGAGGACTTCGCGACCGGCCGGCGTCCCGGCGACGTCGTGGTCGACCCCAACATGGGCGCCGGCGACCACCCCCGCCCCGACGACGGCTCCCCCGTCCTGCTCCGCGGCCCCGGCTACGCCCCGCTGCGGCTGGCGGCCCGCCGTGCCCGCGCCCGGCGGGCCCTGCGCACCGCCGACGCCCCCGGCACCGGGCCGCTCCGCGTGCTGGTCGTCATGGGCGGGACCGACGCCGCCGGGCTGCTGCCCCGGGTGGTCACCGCCCTCGCCGCCGCGGACGCCCCCGCCGCGGTCGACGTCGTCGTCCCCGGCGGGCGGCCCCTCGACCTGCCCGCCGGCGGGCCCGCCACGTTCCGCGCCGTCCCGCCGCTGTCCGACCTGCCCGCCGCGATGGCCGAGGCCGACCTCGTCGTCAGCGCGGCCGGGACGACGGTGTGGGAGCTGTGCTGCGTGGGCGTCCCGATGGCGCTGGTCCGGGCCGCGGACAACCAGACCGAGGGCTACCGGACCGTCGTCGGCGCCGGTGCCGCCGCCGGGCTGGGCGGGCCCGGGGACCTCGCCGACCCGGCCGGAGCCGCGACCGTGTTGCGCGCCCTGCTGACCGGCCCGGACGCCCGCGCCGCGCTCGCCGGCCGGGCCGCGACCGTCGTCGACGGCCAGGGCGCGGGCCGGGTCGTGGACGCCCTGGCCACCGCGGTGGGCACGTCCTCCGGCCGGGAGGCACGCGTCGCCGCCGAGGAGCGGGTGCTCGCCGGGGTGCTCCGCGCCCGCCCCGCCCGGGCGGGCGACGCCGAGCTGCTCCTGGCCTGGCGCAACGACCCCGGCACCCGGCGCTGGTCGCGCAGCCACGACGAGGTCGATCTCGCGACGCACCGCCGCTGGCTCGCCGGGTCGCTGGACAGCGACGACCGGCTGCTCCTGGTCGTCGACGACGCCCGCGGCCCGGTCGGCACCGTCCGCTGGGACCGCGCGGACGCCGCCTGGGAGGTGTCGATCACGGTCGCGCCGGAGCGCCGTGGGGAGGGTCTCGCCGGGCCGCTGCTGCGGGCCGGGGAGGACGCGCTGCGCGCCCGCACCGGCACCGGGGCCCCGGTGACCGCCGTCGTGCACACCGGCGACGACGCCTCGGCCCGGCTGTTCGCCCGGGCGGGCTACGACGACCCCACCGGACCCGACGCGGACGGCTTCCGGACCCTGCACCGCGTGCTGTGACCGGGTCGGGTGTCGTGACGCAACCCGCACGGCACCCCTGCGGCACACCGATGTGACCTACCCTTCGCGCGTGTCCGGATCCCGTCCCGCGCTCCCCGCGGCCGACCTCGCCCGCGTGGTCGTGTTCGCCGCGTTCATCGCCGTCCTCGGGCTGTTCCCCGGCTTCGCCGGAGTGGCCGGGGTCCCGATCGTCCTGCAGAACGTCGGCCCGATCCTGGCCGGTGTGATCCTCGGGTGGCGGCTCGGCACGGCCTCGGTCGCGCTGCTGCTGGTGCTCACCGCGGTCGGGCTACCGCTGCTGTCCGGCGGCCGCAACGGCGCCGCGTTCTTCGGCCCCAGCGGCGGGTTCCTCGTCGGCTGGCTGTTGTCCGCGCTGGTCGCGGGCCTGGTCGTGGCGCGGTTCCGGTCGCGGTCGCTGCCCGTGCTGCTGCTCGCCTGTCTGGCCGGGCTGCTCGCCGACTACGTGATCGGCATGCCGTGGCTGGGCGTCTACATCGGCGACGTCACCGGTGGGATCGTGCAGTCCCTGGTCTTCGTGCCCGGTGACCTGATCAAGATCGTGCTGGCCGCGCTGATCGCGTCGCTGGTGCACCGGGCCCTGCCGGACCTGCTGCCGGTCCGCTCCGCGTCGTCCGAGCCCCGGGTCCGGTGAGCGGGGCGGAACGCGAGACCGCCGACGACGCGGCCGCGCCCGTCGTCCCCGCCCCCTGGCTCCCGCGCGGGCTCGCCGACGCCGTCGCCGCGGCCGGGGAGCGCCTCGCCCGGCTCGGGGTGCGGGCCGGGGAACGCGTCGTGCTCGACACCCCCACCCGGGCCCGCTGGGCGGTGCTGCCCTACCTGCTCGCCGCGGACCGGCTGGGTGCGGCGTCGCTGCTGGCCGACGCCGGCTGGACCGGCCGCGAACGCGACGCGGTGCTCGCCGACGCCGCGCCGCACCACGTCGTCGGCACCGACGGCCGGGCCGCGACCGCCGACGGCGGAGCGCGGACGCCCGGGCTGTTCCTGCTCCCGACGACCTCGGGCAGCACCGGTGCCCCCACCGTGCTGGCCCGTGACCGGCGCTCCTGGCGGATCGGGTTCGACATCCTCGGTGCGCTGCCCGGACCGGTCCTCGTACCGGGGCCGCCGTCCTCGACGCTGTACCTGTTCGGGGCACTGCACGCGCTGCACCACGGTCTGGGCCTGGTCACCCGCGGCCGCCTCGACCCGACCGACCTGCCCGACGGCGGCTCGGTCCACCTCGTCCCCGCCCAGCTCAGCGCCCTGCTCGACGAGCGCGAGCGCCGCCCGGGCGGCGGCCCCGCACCACGGGTCGTGGTGTGCGGTGGCGCGCACGTCGCGCCGGGGATGCGGGAGCGGGTCGCGCGGCTGCTGCCCGGCACAACGCTGCTCGAGTACTACGGCTCGGCCGAGCACTCGCTGATCGCCACCCGCCGCGACGACGGCCCGCTGCGCCCGGTCGAGGACGTGCACCTCACCGTGCGCGACGACGTGCTGTGGGTGGACAGCCCGCAGTCGGTGCACGGCCGGTTCACCCGTGGCGCACTCGTCCCGGCCGGCCCCGGTCCGACGACCGTCGGCGACCGCGCCGAGCTCACCGACGACGGCGGTCTGACCGTCCTCGGGCGCGCCGCCACCACCATCTCCTCCGGCGGCACGCTGGTCGCCGCCGAGGAGGTCGAGCAGGTGCTGCGCGGCGTCGCGGGCGTCGGGGACGTCGTCGTCGCCGGGACCCCGCACGCGTCGCTGGGGATGGTGGTCACGGCGGTCGTCGAGGCCCGCGACCGTGTCCCGGACCGGCGGGCGCTGCGTGCCGCGGCGCGGGCCGGGCTGTCCCCGGCGAAGCGGCCGCGCCGCTGGCTGGTCACCCGGGCGTTGCCGCGGCTGGGCTCGGGTAAGCCCGCCCGCGCCGCCGTCGACGCCGCACTGCGCGACGGGACCCTCGACGCCGTCCCGCTCGGGGGGCCCGAGTGACCGGCCCCGGCAGCGGCACCACGGCCGACACCCCGGTCGTCGTCGCCGCGCGGCGCACCCCGATCGGCACCGCGGGCGGCGCGCTGCGCGCGGTGACCGTCGACGCGCTCGCCGCGCCCGTCCTCGCCGCGCTGGCCGGCACCCTCGGCGGCCCGGTCGACGACGTGCTGCTCGGCAACGTCTTCGGCCCCGGTGGCAACCCGGCCCGGGTCGCGGCGCTCGCCGCCGGGCTCGGCGACGACGTGCCCGGCATGACCGTGGACCGGCAGTGCGCGAGCGGGCTGGCCGCGATCCTCACCGCCGCCGCGGGCATCCGCGCCGGGGACGGCGCCGGCTACCTCGCCGGGGGCGCCGAGTCGCCGTCGACCGCACCTGCGCGGACCTGGGCCGACGGCACCGTCTACACCCGCGCGCCCTTCGCCCCGACCGGCGACCCGGACCCGGACATGGGGCCCGCCGCCGACGACGTCGCCGCCCGGGCGGGCCTCTCCCGCCGGCGGCTCGACGCGTTCGCCGCCCGCAGCCACGCCCGCGCCGTCGACGCGCAGCGCTCCGGCCGCTTCGACAACGAGCTGGTCCCGGTCGGTGCCGTGCTCACCGACGAGCGTCCCCGCGACCGCTTCACCCCCGAGCGGCTCGCCCGGTTCCGGCCCGCGTTCACCCCCGGCGGCGTGCACACCGCCGCGAACTCCTGCGGGGTGAACGACGGGGCCGCCGCCGTCGCGCTGGTGCCGGAGTGGCGCCGCCGGGAGCTGGGCGTGCCCGGCCTCGCGCTGGTCTCGGCCGCCACCCGGGGCTGCCCCCCGGCCGACCTCGGGCTCGGCGCCGTCCCCGCCCTCGCCGCGCTCCGCGACCGGCCGCGGTCCCCGGACGCCGTCGAGTTCACCGAGGCGTTCGCCGGACAGGCGCTGGCCTGCCTCGACGCGGCCGGGATCGACGGGCACCGGGTGAGCCCGGACGGCGGCGCGATCGCGCTCGGCCACCCCTGGGGCGCCTCCGGCGCGGTGCTGGTCGTGCGGCTGTTCCACCGGCTCGTCGTACAGGGCCGCGGCGAGACCGGGATCGCGGCGCTGTCCTCCGGCGGCGGCCTCGGCGTCGCGACGAGCTGGCGGGTGGTCCGGTGATCGAGTTCGAGGCGGTCGGGCACCGCTACGGCGAGCGCACCGTCCTCGACGGCGTCACCCTCACCCTCGCCGAGCCCCGGGTCGCGCTGGTCGGCGCGAACGGCTCCGGCAAGTCCACGCTGGCCCGGACCGTGAACGGGCTCGTCGCACCGAGCTCGGGCACCGTCCGCGTCGACGGCCGCGACCCCGCCCGCGACGGTGCCGCCGTCCGCCGCCGGGTCGGGTTCGTCTTCAGCGACCCGGACTCCCAGATCGTCATGCCGACCGCCGGTGAGGACGTCGCGTTCTCGCTGCGCCGGACCGTGCGCGACCGGGCGGAGCGCGCCCGGCTCGCCGCGGAGACGCTCGCCGGGTTCGGGCTGGGCGACCACGTCGAGCACCCCGCGCACCAGCTCTCCGGTGGGCAGAAGCAGCTGCTCGCGCTGGCCGCGGTGCTCGTGCTGGATCCGGACGTGCTGGTCTGCGACGAGCCGACCACCCTGCTCGACCTGCGCAACAAGCGCGCCTTCGCCGACCGGCTCGCCGGGCTGCGCCAGCAGGTCCTGCTCGCCACGCACGACCTGGACCTGCTGACGGGCTTCGACCGCGTCGTCGTCCTCGACGGCGGGCGGGTCGTCGCCGACGACGAGCCCGGTCCGGCCGTCTCCTACTACCGCAGGCTCTGCGGGTCGTGACCCCGCTGGGGCTCTACGCGCCCGGTGACAGCCTGCTGCACCGGGCCCCCGCCGGGCCGTCGCTGCTCGTGGTGCTGGCCCTCGCGGTCGGGGCGGTGCTCACCGAGGACCCGCGGGTGCTCGGCGGGCTGTGCCTGACCGTCGCCGCCGGCTACCTGGTCGCCCGGATCCCGTGGCACCGGGTCCGGCCGGTGCTGCGCACGCTGGTGCTGCTGGCCGTGCTGCTCGGGGCGGTCCAGTGGTGGCTGCTCGGGCCGGAACGGACGCTGGTGATCGTGCTCCGGCTGGTCGCCGCGATGGGCGCGGCGACCCTGTTCACCCTCACCACCCGGGTGGACGACCTGGTCGGCGCCGTGGAGCGGGGGCTCGGCCCGCTGCGCCGGTTCGGCCTCGCACCCGAACGCCTCGGCCTTCTCGTCGGGCTGACGGTGCAGTCGATCGGGACACTGTCCGGCATCGCGGGGCAGGTCCGGGCCGCGGCGAAGGCGCGCGGGGCGGATCGCTCCCCGACGGCGTTCGCGGTGCCGTTCCTGGTGCGGACGCTGCGGCACGCGGACGCGCTCGGGGAGGCACTGGCGGCGCGCGGGTGGGGCGACGACGAACCCGACGACCGACCCGGATCACGAAGGATGGACTAAGCTGGACCAGGTCCGACGGACGGAGGCACCGTGACCGCCGAGTTCAACATCCACGAGGCCAAGACCCACCTGTCCCGACTGCTGGAGCGCGTCGCCGCGGGCGAACACATCGTCATCTCCCGCGCCGGGACGCCCGTGGCGGACCTGGTGCCGCACCAGCGCCGGACCGTGCGCCTGGGCGGGCTGCGCGGCCGCGTCCGCTACGACGACGCCGACTTCGAGGGCGTCGACCAGGACATCCAGGCCATGTTCTACGGCGACGATGCTGCTCCTCGATAGCCAGGCCCTGCTGTGGGTCCTCACCGACAGCGAACGGCTCGGCCCGAAGGCCCGTGAGGTCGTCGGGGCCGCGACCGCGGTCCACGTCTCGGCGGCATCGGTCTGGGAACTCACCATCAAGGCCATGCTGGGGAAGCTCGACGTCCCGGCCGGGCTCCCGGAGCTGCTGGAGGAGCAGGGGTTGGTCGTCCTGGACGTGACGGCCACCCACGCCGAGGGCCTGCGTGCCTTCCCCGAACTCGCCCGCCACGACCCGTTCGACCGGCTCATCACCGCCCAGGCGGACCAGGACGGCATGCGGCTGCTCACCGCGGACCGGGTACTGCTCGGGCTCGGACGGAGCTTCGTCGTCGACGCGACCCGCTGACCGGGAGGACCCGATGACCGCACTGCGCGACCATGTGATCCCCCGCCCCGAGGGCGACCTGCACGTCCACCTCGCGGGCGAGTCCGGCCCACCCGTGCTGCTGCTGTCCGGGGCCGGCCTCGACAACGCGCTGCTCAGCTGGCACCACCTGATCCCCGACCTCGCCCGCGACCACCGCGTCATCGCCCCCGACTGGCCGAAGCAGGGGCGCAGCCGGCCGTGGCGGGGCCGGGCCGGCCACGACGTGCTGCTCCGGACGGTCGTCGACGTGCTGGACGACCTCGGCGTCGAGCGTGCTGCGGTCGTCGGGCTCTCCCAGGGCGGCGCCCTCGCACTGGCCACCGCGATCGAGCACCCGGAGCGGGTGGAACGCGTGGTGGCGCTCGCTCCGGCCGGGACACTGAGCTTCCCGCCGGGGCTGCACCAGCTGTTGTGGCTGACCGCGCGGGTGCCGCTGCTCTCGCGGACCCTGCCGAACCTGGCGTTCCGGAGCCGGGCGGCGGTCACCGCGTTCACCCGGCGCGCGCTCTTCGGCGACGCAGGCCGCGTGGCCGACCTCGACGGGATCGTCGATCAGATCCTGGGCGAGGCCCGGGCCCGGAACGCGGGCAGCTCCGACTGGCAGAACGACTCGATCGGGTTCCGCCGGATGCGGGTCGACCTGCGCCCCCGGCTCCCGGAGATCCGCTGCCCCGCCCTGTTCGTGCAGGGCGACCGGGATGCGGGCGTCCCCGTCGCGACGACGCGCGCGGCGGCCGCGGCCGTCCCGGGCGCCCGGTTCGTGGTGCTGCCCGGCCGTGGCCACTGGTCCAACCGGGAGTCCCCGGACGAAGTGAACGCGCTGGTCAGGGAGTTCCTCGACGGTTAGGGCGCCGCGCGGTCCAGGCCCCGCATCTCGCGCAGCGCGTCGACGAGGGTCCGGCACCCCAGCGACTGCAGCACCGCCCCCTCCACCTCGACGGTCAGCCGGGCGAAGTACTCCGCGGCGTTCGTCGTCACCGGGCAGACGTGCTCGCTCTCCGGGCGGCACGCCCAGAGCGGCTTCTCCCCCACCGCGCAGCGGTAGATCTCGGCCAGGGTGATCTCCCCGGCCGGCCGGGCGAGCCGGGCACCCCCGCTGCGCCCCCTGCTGGACTCGACGAGGCCGTGCACCCCGAGCGGCACCAGCAGCTTGCGCACCACGCTGGCGTTCGTGCCGAGTGCCTCGGCGAGCCGTCCGGAGCTGACGGTCGGACTGTCGCCCTCGGCCGCGGCGGCGAGGTACAGCATCGCCTGCAGGGCACTGGAGAACCGGATGTCCAGCACGACCTCACCTCCCGTCCCAGGCCGCCAGCGTACCCGTCGCGCCCGAAAAGGTGGTGGTCACTGTTGCAGTTCACGGAGCCATATGTATCTTTGATCAGAACCATTTGACGCCTCCGCCCGGACCCGCCGACGTGCCTGGACGGCCCACCCCTCAGGAGTGCCTCGTGTCCACCCGCGCCGCACGGCTTCTCGGCCGCCCGTACACCCTCGGCTCCGCGGAGCTGCCCAACCGCATCGTCATGGCCCCGATGACCCGGGCGTTCTCCCCCGGCGGTGTCCCCGGCACCGACGTGGCGGCCTACTACGCGCGCCGTGCCGCCGCCGGTACCGGCCTGATCATCACCGAGGGCACCTACATCGACGACCCCTCCGCGGGCGACGTCGCCGCCGTCCCGCGCTTCCACGGCGAGGCGTCGCTGGCCGGGTGGGCGGACGTCGTCGAGGCGGTGCACGGGGCGGGTGGCCGGATCATGCCGCAGATCTGGCACGTCGGGATCACCCGCGAGGCCGGGAAGCCGCCGTTCCCCGAGGCGCCGTCGGTCGGCCCGTCCGGCATCGCGCTCGACGGCACCGAGGGCGCCGGCACCGCGCTGGACCTCGCCGGGATCGACCGGATCATCGGCGCGTTCGCCGAGGCCGCGGCGCAGGCCGAGCGGATCGGTTTCGACGGTGTCGAGCTGCACGGCGCGCACGGCTACCTGATCGACGAGTTCCTGTGGGAGCGGACCAACCGCCGCACCGACGGCTACGCCGGCGGCGCCGCCGAGCGGGCCCGCTTCGCGGCCGAGATCGTCGCCGCCGTCCGCGAGCGCGTCGCCCCCGACTTCCCGGTCGTGTTCCGGTTCTCCCAGTGGAAGGCCGGTGCCTACGACGCGCAGCTCGCCCGGACCCCCGACGAGCTGGCCGACGTGCTGACCCCGCTCGCCGACGCCGGGGTGACCGCGTTCCACGCGTCCGGGCGCCGCTACTGGGAGCCGGAGTTCCCCGAGGCCGACGCCGAGCTGAACATCGCCGGGTGGACGCGCAAGGTCACCGGCCTGCCGACGATCACCGTCGGCTCGGTCGGCCTGGACCAGGTCTTCGCCCCGGAGATGTTCTCCGGCGGCGACGCGCACGCCGACGTCAGCGGCGTCGAGAAGCTCCTCGACCGGCTGGAGGACGACGAGTTCGACCTCGTCGCCGTCGGCCGGGCGCTGCTGGCCGACCCCGAGTGGGCCCGCAAGGTCCTCGACGGCCGCGAGTCCGAGCTGGTGCCCTTCACCAAGGCGGCACTGGGCACCCTGCACTGAGCGGGTCGCTCAGATCAGGTCCCAGGTCAGCGGGGTGCCGCGGGCGACGTCGCGGGCGAAGGTCCGGCCGAGCACGGTGCCGATCGTGTCGGTGTGCAGGCCACCGGCCGGACGGATCGACCGCAGGTTGTCCGCGGCCACCCGCTCCCCCCGGCGGTGACGTCCGCGACCCACCCACAGCGACTGGCACTGGGCGAGGTCATCCCGCTCGAACTCGCGGGACTCGAACCGGGCCGGAGCCATGGCTCGCTACCTTACGTCGGTCTTGGTGCCCCAGAAGCTAGCCCGATCGACCTAGCTCGCACTTCGGGGGAACACCCGGAATTGCCCTTCAAGCGAGTTGCCAACTCCGTCAGCTCTCCAGCCAGCAGCAGGCGGGGCCGGTCCGCAGATCCAGCTAAGCTAATCGCAGTTACTCAGCCCCCCTCCAAGCAGTGCAAACTCAGTCACTCCCCGAGCCGGACAGTGAACATCAGCTGGCGATGCCAGCCGCCACTGCCCCGCGACAGCGGACTACGCGCCGATTACGCTAGCCCACACTGATCTCACAAACAGCGGAACCGCAACAAGGCCACTGTCGACAGAAACCGGGCATCCCACTTCAGATCCGAACATCGATCGAATCGACAGAGGAATGCCGTCCGCGCCGAGAGGACCCACTAACGAGGCGCCCTTCCTCGTAAGCTCTTAATCGGGGTATCCCATCCCTGCTCCAGAAGATGCAGGACGGAGTTCTTGTCCGTACTTCGATGCTCTGTTCCAGGGCCCGACTGGATCACAGGCCGAACCTCACCGGCCAGCAGACGAATCCAACCCGCAGCAAACAGACGCACAGCTTCCTCTTGAAGCCTGTTGTACGAGGTGCGAAGAGTGTCCACAGAGTCATCGAGTTCAACCTCGGATTGCAAGACAATTCGACCGGTATCCAGTCCCTTATCCATCTCGTGAACCGTCACACCCGAGGGCGTGTCGTCGAGTATCGACCACAAGTTGGGATCCGCCCCCCGTCCATACGGCAAGAGAGAGATATGAACGTTATAGATCCGGCCTTCTAGCAGGTCGATAACGTCTGGGCGTACAATTTTCCTGTAACCATGACTAACGACCAGTGCCGGCGAGAGCCTCCTTACATCTTCAACTTCAAATCTATCGGATGCACCCATGACAACTAAGTCGCCTACCGATCGCAGCAGAAACTCGCGCACAAGCGAGCCGTCTGCACCCAGAAATACGATCGGACGACTACTGGAATCAGTCAGATGAGATCCCACGTTAGCGGGGTTCCCTTCTTAACAGCTACGGAGAAACGGCGCCCACGAACGCGAAGAATTTCGTTCGGCTCAAGACCGCCCGCTGGCCGGATTGAACGAACATTGGAAGCACTGACTCTGTCTCCCTGTTCGACATCTTGAACAACGTAGAGTGATCGCCTCAGCCCGAGCATTGTCGCCTCAGACTCGCGGGGCCCGAACCGGGCCAGGCCCATCGCGCGTCGTGCCACGTCGGTCTCGGTGACCAGCGACGCCAGCTCGGCGGGCTCCAGGGAGAAGTCGGAGTCGACGCCGCCGTCGGCGCGCTGCAGCGTCACGTGCTTCTCGATCGCGACCGCGCCGAGCGCCACCGCGGCGACCGGTACCCCGATGCCCGGGGTGTGGTCGGAGAGCCCGATCGGGACGCCGAACGCCTCGCGCAGCGCCGGGATCGTCTGCAGGTTCGCGTCGACCGGGTCCGCCGGGTACGAGGCGGTGCAGGCCAGCAGCACGATCTGCGTCGCACCGCCCTCCCGGGCGGCGGCGACGGCGGCGTCGATCTCGGCCAGCGTCGCCATCCCGGTGGAGATCACCATCGGCTTGCCGGTCGCGGCCATCGCCCGGATCAGCGGGAGGTCGACCAGCTCGGCCGAGGCCACCTTGTACGCCGGCGCGTCGAGGGACTCCAGCAGCTCGATCGCCGTCGGGTCGAACGGCGAGGAGAACGGCACGAGCCCGTGCTCACGGGCCCGGGCGAACAGCGGGTCGTGCCACTCCCACGGCGTGTGCGCCTGCTCGTAGAGCTGGTACAGGTTCCGCCCGCCCCACAGGCCGTGGTCGTCGCGGATCCGGAAGGCCGGGCCGTCGGCGTCGATGGTGATCGTGTCGGCCCGGTAGGTCTGGAACTTCACCGCCTGCGCCCCGGTGCCGGCGATCGCGTCGACGATCTCCAGTGCCCGGTCCAGCGAGCCGTTGTGGTTGCCGGAGACCTCCGCGATGACGAACGGTCGCTCGCCGGGGCCCACGCGGTGGCCGCCGATCTCGATCGGGTCCGGGGTGCGCATGCGCGCCACTCTACGAGCGCCGCGCGAGCACCATCACCTCGGACGCCGTGCCCTCGGAGTCCTGGCCGTAGAGCCCGGCGTCGGAGTCGACGAGCTCGAACTGGTCGAACATCTCCAGGTAGCGGTGGCGCAGCATGGGCTCGCGGACGTTCGGCTTGCCGGTCGGGGAGTTGCGCAGCAGCAGCCAGCGGGCGCCCAGGTCGGTGACCAGGCTCGCGTAGTTCGCGACGACGTCGGGCTCCATCTCCTGGAAGGAGATGAAGTTGGCGAACAGGTCGACGGTCCCGGTGAGCCGGGGCAGCTGCCAGGAGCAGAGCACCGTCGCCGGCTGCTCCAGCTCATCGATCACGATCTTCTCGCGCTCGCGGCTGGCGGCGTAGTCCAGGACCTTCTCCGGCCCGAGCGCCTCGCGCAGGTAGTGCGTGGCGACGGCGGCGACCGGCGGGATGTCGACGTCGATGTAGCGCAGACCGGGGTTGCCCGACAGCAGGATCTCGCCGAGCGTGCCGAACCCGCCGCCGATCTCCAGGACGGTCGAGACGTCGAGGTCCGGCACGGCACGCTTGAGCATGACCAGCCCGCGCAGGTAGTTCAGCGACGACCGGCTGAACCGGCGGCCGTCGAACACCAGCTGCTCGGCCGGGGCGCCGGCGGACGACTCGCTGAACCCGGCGAGCGACGGCGACCGGTCGGCGGGATCGAGCGCGGTCACCGTGGCGTGGTGGGCCCGGGCGACGGGCACCTGGTCGATCCGCTCGCGCAGCAGCGTCCCGGGGCCGCCCGCCAGACCGAACGCCCGCGACAGGGCGGCCGCCGGGCGGGACACCGGCGCGTACTGCGGGGCGTAGAAGTAGGTGGCCGAGGGGTGCCTGCGGAACTCCGCGAACCCGCGTTCGCGCAGGTCGGCGACCACCTTCTCCAGGCCGGTCTTCCAGAAGTCCGTCGGCCGGTACAGCTCCGGCGCGCCGTCCAGGTCGGCCAGCATCAGCTCGAGCAGCGTCCTCGGGTCCATGTGACCGACGGTACGGATTGTCACGTTCGCCCCGTGTCCCCACCTACCGTCGGTCAGCGCCCGTCGCCGGAGCGATAGCCTCTGTGCGGCGGCTGTGAACGGCCGCCCCGCAGTGACGAGGGAGTGGGACGTGGTCGCCGACACCGGCACCTGGGTGGTGGTCCCCGTGTACAACGAGGACACCGTCATCGCCGACGTCGTCGCGGAGATCCGCACGGCCTTCCCGAACGTCGTGTGCGTCGACGACGGCAGCCGGGACTCCTCCGCCGAACGCATCGCCGGCACCGAGGCGCACCTGGTGCGGCATCCGATCAACCTCGGGCAGGGCGCGTCGCTGCAGACCGGGATCGACTACGCACTCCGTTGCGGCGCCGAGCGGATCGTCACCTTCGACGCCGACGGCCAGCACGACGTCGCCGACGCCGTCCGGATGGCCGCGATCCTGCGCAGCGGCGAGGCCGACGTCGTCCTCGGGTCGCGCTTCCTGGAGTCGACCGAACCGGTTCCGCCGCTCAAGCGGCTGGTGCTGCGCACCGTCGCGGCGTTGTCCCCCGCCAGCCGCAAGCTCAAGCTCACCGACGCCCACAACGGGCTGCGGGCCATGAACCGGGCGGTCGCGGAGGACCTGCGGATCACCATGAACGGGATGGCGCACGCGTCGGAGATCGTCGCGTCGCTGGCCCGGTCGTCGTGGCGGATCCGCGAGGTCCCAGTCACGATCCGCTACACCGAGTACTCACGATCCAAGGGCCAGTCGCTGTTCAACGGGGTGAACATCCTGTTCGACCTGTCGGTACGGCAGCGATGACCCAGGAGGCGAACACCGTGATCCTGCAGATCCTGCTCCTGGCCGCCGCGGTCGGCGCGCTCGTCTACTTCGTGCGCAGCGGCCAGAGCGTCGGCGTGCGGGCGAGCAAGCGGATCGCCTTCGGCGCGTTCATCGTGCTGAACATCTATGCGGTCCTGCGTCCCGACGACCTGACCTACCTGGCCCGGGCGGTGGGCATCGGCCGTGGCACGGACCTGCTGGTCTACCTGCTCGTCGTCGCGTTCGTGTTCGGCATGCTGAACACCTACCTGCGGGACCGCGAGATCAGCCAGCACCTGACGAACCTGGCCCGCCAGATCGCCGTCCGGGACGCGGAGCTGACCCGGCGGGAGAAGGACCTGGAGCAGCGGCTGACCGCGCTGGAGGGGCACGCGGCGACCGGGAACGGTCACCGGACCCCTGTCGGGGAACCGGTCTCCGAGAATCTCGACGCCCCGACCCGGAGGTCCGGGGGCTGATCCGATCCTCCGGCACGATGTGGTCACGAACTCCGGACGCGAGGCGTGGGGGCACGAGCCGCTCGAGTGCCGCTCGTAAACTCCCGAGGATGCGGCACGGCATCGACGCCTCGGGCAGAGCACCCGGAACTCCAGGGTCCCGCTCGTGAGTTGGCTCGAAGCCGTACCGGCGGCGTTGGTCGCCGTGGTGTGGTGTGTGGCGCCCGGTGTCCTGTGGCTCCGGGTGCTGGGCTGGCACGGCATCGCCTGCTGGGGTGGTGCACCGGTCGTCTCGGTCGCGCTGGTCGCGGTGACCGCAGTGGTCTCCGGTCGGCTCGGAGTGCCCTGGGGTCCACTGCCCGTCGTCGCGGCGACCGTGCTCGGAGCGGTCGTGCTGTTCGGTATCCGAGCAGCGATGCGACAGCGGCCCCGGAGTTCCGGCGGACCCGCGGCCCCGTCCCGGTATGTCGCATTCCTCCGTGGAGGGTCGGACGGACCGTGGTCACGCCCGGCCCTGCTCGCCGGACTCGTCGTCACCGTGGCGCTCGGGTGGCTCACCGTGGTGCTGGCCTTCGGTCGGGTGGACGCGATCTCCCCCACCTATGACGCCGTGCACCACTACAGCGCCGTGGCACACATCTTGACCACGGGCGACGGTTCGTCGCTGACGCTCGGCGAGCTGACCAGTCCGGGTCGGCCGACGGGTTATCCCGCGGCCTGGCACGATCTCGTCGCGCTCGTGGTCCTCACGTCGGGGGCACCGATCCCCG
Organism: Pseudonocardia sp. 2-7; assembly: GCF_056341085.1. Classification (NCBI taxonomy): domain Bacteria; kingdom Bacillati; phylum Actinomycetota; class Actinomycetes; order Pseudonocardiales; family Pseudonocardiaceae; genus Pseudonocardia; species Pseudonocardia sp. 2-7. The sequence continues at coordinate 106,706 of NZ_CP094507.1, read as the reverse complement.
CCGCGTCGAACCTGATGGCGTTCGCAGCCGCTGCCGTCGTCTGGCCACTCGGATGCGCTCTGCTCACGCGCCAGGTCGCCGGCCCCCGGGCCGGGGTCCTGCTCGTCGCCCCTGTCCTGGCCACCGCATTCACGGCCATGCCGTGGCTGGTGATGACCTGGGGGGTCCTGTGGCCCAATCTTCTCGGTCTCGCCCTCGTGCCGGCCGCACTGGCCGCGGTGGTCGCCTTCGTGATGCCGGCGGACGACAGCGCGCTGAGCCGGTCCTCTGCGCTGCTCCTGGGGGCAGTCGCCGCGCCCGGCCTGAGTCTGGCCCATCCCAACGCGGTGATCAGCTTGCTCGTGCTCGGGCTGTCGCCGGTCGCGGTGGCCGCGATCGTCTCGGCCGTGCGGGCCGCACGGGCGGGAATGCGGCTGCGGACTGTCGCCGGTCCTGTCGGCGCCGTCGCGCTCGCGGCGGGTGTTCTCTGGTTGCTCGCCTGGTCACCGTTCCTGGCGAGCGTCCGAGCCTTCGATTGGCCTGCGTCCATGGGGGCACACGATGCAGTGCTCGGCGTCCTGTGGAACGGGACGAACGGACGTCCCCCGCTCTACGTCGTCTCGGTTCTCGTACTGGTCGGTGCGGTGTTTGCAGTGCGGCATGCGCGCACCGCCTGGCTCGTGCCCGCCCACCTGACCTCGGCCTTCCTGTACGTCCTCGCGATCGCGCGGGAGGGCGACGTGGTCACCGCTCTGACGGGCGCCTGGTACAACGACTCGTACCGGCTCGCCGCCATGGTCCCGATCACAGGTGTGCCGCTGGCGGCGATCGGGGTGACCGGCACGGTCAGCGGGCTGGTCGGGGTGTGGGCACGACGCGCCTCCCGACCGTCGGGTTCCCCCAACATGGTCACGGTGACAGCGGCAGCGGTCACCCTGACCGCGGCCGTCCTCGTGGTGGCGTCCGACGGGTTCCGGGTCGGGGTACACGCGTTCGTGGTCGCCGGGACGTATCAGCGTGAGGCCACCTGGATGCTCCAGCCCGGTCAGCGAGACTTCCTGGAAGCCGCCGGACGGGCGGTACCTGCCGGCGAGGTGGTGGCGGCGAACCCCTGGACCGGCAACGCCCTCGTCTACCCGTTGACCGGACGGGAGACGATGTTCCCGCACATGTCGGGCAACTGGACACCGGAGCAGAAGCTGATCCAGGAGCGGCTCCGTGACGCAGCCGTCGACCCGTCGGTGTGCAGGGCGGTGCGCGCGACCGATCTGAAGTACGCGATCGACGGTCCCGTGTCGTACTGGCCCTGGGACCGTCGTTCCCAGAGTTTCCCCGGCTTGACCGACCTGGGCCGTGCACCCGGGTTCGAGCCCGTCCTCTCCGGGGGCGGCAGCACGCTCTACCGGATCACCGCCTGCGGCGCGGGCCCCGCCCGCTCCACCGGCTGAGGCGCCCCGGGGCACCCGCGGTTACCGTGTGCGCGCAGCCGGGTGCACACACCGTCCGCCCCGGAGGAAGGCAGGTATGCGCGCACTCGTCACCGGTGGAGCCGGCTTCATCGGCTCCACCCTGGTCGAGTCCCTGCTCACCCGCGGCGACGACGTCCTCGTCGTCGACGACCTCTCCGCCGGGACCCGGGACAACCTCGCCCCGGGTGTCACGGTGGCCGAGCTCGACGTCCGCGACACCGCCGCGCTCACCACGCTGGCCGCGGAGTACCGCCCGGACGCGGTGTTCCACCTGGCCGCCCAGATCGACGTACGCCGTTCGATGGAGGACCCGGTGCACGACGCCTCGGTCAACGTCCTCGGCACGCTGAGCGTGCTGCAGGCGGCCCGGGACGCGGGCGCGGGCGCGGTCGTCGTCTGCTCCACCGGCGGCGCCATCTACGGCGACGGCGCCCCCCTGCCGACGACCGAGGCGGAGCTGGCCGAGCCGGAGTCGCCGTACGGGATGAGCAAGCTCGCCGCGGAGCGCTACACCCGGTTCTTCGTGCGGGCGCACGGCCTCCCGGCGCTGGTGCTGCGCTTCGCGAACGTCTACGGGCCGCGCCAGCACCCGGCGGGCGGGGCCGGGGTCGTCTCGCTGTTCTGCGACCGGGCCCGCACCGGGCTGCGGCCGACCGTGTTCGGCGACGGCGGCCAGACCCGCGACTTCCTCTACGTCGGCGACGTCGCCCGGGCGGCGCTCGCCTCGGCCGACCGGCTCGCGGCCGGGGAGCTGGCCGGCGAGGTGTTCAACGTCGGCACCGGCACCGAGTCCACGGTCGTCGAGCTGGCCGCGACGATCGGGGAGATCGCCGGGCTCGCCCCGGAGGCGTTCGCGCCGGAGTTCCGCCCGGCCCGGGCCGGGGAGCTGCGCCGTAGCTGCCTCGACCCGTCGCGCGGGATCGCCGCGCTCGGCCTGCCCGCGCCGACCCCGCTCGCCGAGGGCCTCGCACACACCTGGGCCTGGCACACCGGTCGCTGACACGCCGGGCACCGACACCGCGCCCGGCCCCCGTGCGGGGAACCGGGCCCGGGTGGCGGCCGGCGTCAGCTGTAGACGGCCAGGGTGAGCATCGCGATCCAGGCCAGCGCCAGGACCTGCAGCGCGCGGTCGCCGAGCGCGATCTCCTCGGGCTCGCCGCCGGTGCCCCGGTCGACGTCCACCGAGTAGCGCAGCACCGCGATCACGAACGGCACGATCGACAGCACCGACCACACCGAGTTGTGGTCCTCGCGGATCTCGAACGCCCACAGCCCGTACATGACGATCATGACGGTGGCCGAGAGCGACCAGATGTAGCGCAGGTAGGACGCCGTGTAGTTCTCCAGCGACTTGCGGATCTTGGCCCCGGTGCGCTCGGCGAGGTTGATCTCGGCGTAGCGCTTGCCGGCGACCATGAACAGCGAGCCGAACCCGGTGACCAGCAGGAACCACTGCGACAGCGGGATGCCGGTGGCCACACCGCCGGCGATGGAGCGCATCAGGAAGCCGGAGGCGACGATGCAGATGTCGAGCACCGGCTGGTGCTTGAGCCACAGGCAGTAGGACAGCTGCACCGCCACGTAGACGGCGAGCACGATGATCAGCTGCCAGGTCACCGCGAACGACAGCGCGATCGACCCGGCGAACAGCACGCCCGCCGCGACGAAGGCCAGCGGCACCGGGACGATGCCGGACGCGATCGGGCGGCGGCGCTTGGTCGGGTGCGCCCGGTCGGCCTCGACGTCGAGCGCGTCGTTGACCAGGTACACGCCGGACGCGGCCAGTGAGAACGCGACGAACGCGATCACGCAGTCGATCAGGATCGGCACGTCGAACAGCTGGCCGCTGACGAACGGCGCGGCGAAGACCAGGACGTTCTTCACCCACTGGCGGGGGCGCATCGTCTTGAGCAGGCCGCGGGCGACCATCGTGGTGGTGCGCTCGGACGGGTCCATCGGTACGTGCGGGGCGTGCTCGGCGGCGACGGCGGCCGGGGCCGCGTCGGCCTCGTGGCCCTCGGGGGCGCCTGCGTCGTCGGGGGCGTCCGGGACGACGGGGGTCTGCGGGTCGGCGGCCTGGGCGACCTTCTCCTTCTCGGAGTCGTCGCGGTCGACCTTCGTGGGGTCGGTGCTGGTCATGCGCTCACCCTCCGGTGGTGGGGTTGCGTGAGATCACGCGACGCGCGGTACCGGCGACGGCCGCGCCGAGCGCGGTGCCGGTGGCGACGTCGGTCGGGTAGTGCACGCCGAGGACCAGGCGCGACAGCGCCATCAGGCCCACACCCGCCGCGGCCACCGGGCGGGAGCGCCTGCCCAGCAGGCCGCCGTAGAGCACGGCGGCGGCGGTGGTGGACGTGGCGTGCGAGGACGGGAAGCTCAGCCGGCTCGGGGTGCCCACCAGGACCCGGACCGCGGGGTGGTCGGGGCGGCGGCGCCGGACGACGCGCTTGATCCCGATCGAGGCGCCGTGCGCGAACGCGACGGCCGCGGCGGAGCCGAGCCACTCGCGCCGGCGGGGGCGGTCCAGCGCGGCACCCACGACGCCGATCGCCAGCCAGCCCGCGGCGTGCTCGCCGAACAGCGACATCCCGCGGGCGACCCGCACGGTGGTGTCGCTCGCGAGAGCGCCCTGCACGGACGCCAGCACGGCGACCTCGCCGGTGGGCGGGACGTCGGCGGGCGGTTGCGGACCGGAACGGTCCAGGGTGTCTGCCGTGTCAGCCACGGGTGGGGGCCTCCTGGCGCGGGCGCTGGCACCCGGCTCGCGGGCGATGACAGCCGGTGATGGTACGCGCGGGCGGGGTCGTGGGCCGGGTCGGGGCGGCCCGTGGGACCGGGCATGACCGCTCGTCGACGGGCGGGTGAACAGCGCCGGGTGCGCTCAGAACCAGCGCTCCAGGATCTCGGCGAGCCCGTCGTGGGTGTGCGGTGCCGTCACCTCGTCGGCGAGCCCGACCAGGTCCGGGTGGGCGTTGCCCATCGCGACGCCGAGCCCGGCCCAGCGCAGCATCTCCCGGTCATTGGGCATGTCGCCGAACGCCACGGTGTCCGCCGCGGTCACCCCGAGACGGCGGGCGACCTCGGCCAGGCCGGTCGCCTTGGTGACCCCGGGGGCGGAGGCCTCCAGCAGCCCCGACGAGTGCGAGAACGTCAGGTCGGCCAGCCCGCCGGCCTTCGGTGCGAGCGCGTCCATCATCTGCTCGCTGGTCAGCTCCGGGGAGCGGATCAGCACCTTCGTCGCCGGGCGGCCGAGCAGGTCCTCGCGGCTGGTGGAGCCGCCGTCGTGCTCGCCCCAGGCGTGGACGTAGCCGGGGTCGGTGAGGAACTCGTCGACGATCCCCCGCGGGCCGTCGTCGCCCTCGGCGTTCCCGACGCGCTCGACGCCGAACCCGCAGCCGGGGAACAGCTCCGCGGCGAGGCCGGCGAGCTCGCGGATCGTGGCGGGCTCCAGGGTGTGCGCGCCGAGCACGACGTCGTCGGCGGCGTCGTAGAGTACCGCGCCGTTCGCGCACACGCACAGCCGCACCAGTCCCTCGGGCAGCCGCGCGAGCACCGGCGGGATCCAGCGCGGCGGGCGGCCGGTGACCAGCACGAAGCCGGCGCCGGCGGCGACCGCCCGCTCCAGCACGGCGACGGTGCGCGGGGTGACCGCGCCGCCGTCGTCGAGGAGGGTCCCGTCGACGTCGGTGGCGACGAGCCGGGGCGCGTTCTCGACGATCACACCCAGAGCGTACGGAACCGCGCGGAGACCGCCCCCGGACAACCGCGTGGCGGTTACCCTCGAACGGTGCGCGTTCTGGTGGTGGCGGCCCCGCTGTCGGGGCACCTGACACCACTGTTGCCGCTCGCCCACGCGCTCTGGGACTCCGGGCACGAGGTGCTGCTCGCCGGCGGCGGCGACGCGCACCCGCTCCCCGGGGCGGGTCCGCTGCCGTTCATCGACGTCGCCCGCAGCCTGCGGGTGGGCAGGCTGGCCGCGCGTTCGCTCGTCGCGCACCCGGTGGTCGCGCGGGCCGAGCTGGCCGGGCGCGGCGGCGACGCCGGGGTGCGCTCGCTGTTCGGCCCGGTGAACGAGGAGCTGACCGACGCGCTGGTGACCGTCGCCGAGCAGTGGCGGCCCGACGTCGTGGTGTACGAGCCCCTGGCGGTCGCGGGGGCGCTCGCGGCCGCCCGGCACGACGTCCCGGCGGTGCTGCACGAGAACGGCCTGCTCGACGGGTTCGCGCTGGTCCGCACGCTGCTGGACTCCCGCCCGCTGCAGCGTGCCCGGCTGCGGCACGGGCTGCGCGGGGTCCCGCCACCGGCGATCGCGCTGACCATCGCCCCGTCGAGCCTGGTCGGGGCGCGCGACGCGCTGGCCGTGCGGCCGGGACGGGCCCGCGGCCCGGGCCGGTCCTCGCTGCCCGCCTGGCTGAGCGGCCCCTCCGTCCGCCCGCGGGTGCTGGTGCTGCGCGGCGGCGGACCGGTGCGCGGGGACCTGCAGTCCTCCGCGGTGCGCGCGCTGCCGGGCGTCCACGCCGACGGCACGGACTGCGAGCTCGTGCTCGTCCGTCCCCCGGCGCGGCTGCTGCGCCACCACGGGCCGGGGGTGCGCACCGTCGGGCGGGTCCCGCTGGACGAGCTGCTGCCGGCCTGCGCGGCGGTGCTGCACGACGGCAGCGCCGCGCACGTGCTGGCCGCGCTCGCCGCGGGCGTCCCGCAGCTCGCGCTGCCCGGGCCCGGCGACCGGCGGCACAACGCCGAGCTGGTCGCCGCCCGCGGCGCGGGGCTGGGCGGCCCGTTCACCGCCGACACCCTGCGCAGGCTGCTGCACGACGGCGAGCTCGCGGCCGCCGCCCGCGACGTCCGCGCCGAGATCGCCGCGATGCCGACGCCGCAGGCCAGGGTCGAGGTGCTGACCGCCCTGGCCTGAGCGGCGCCGGGACCGAGGGTCTAGAAGACGGCGACCGCGACGATCAGGCCGAGCGCGACGTGCGCGGCCGCGACGACCTTCGCCACCGCCCGCGGCTCGTCGGACTGGATGACCTCGCCGATGTCGATGCCGGTCACCCACTCCAGCAGCCGCACCGCGGCGACCTGGGCGATGATCCCGATCAGGCCGAACACCAGCGACGACACGACGCCCTGCAGCAGCGAGCCGTACGAGCCGTAGATCGCGGTGACGATGATGAACGCCATCGACAGCATCCCGGCCGAGGTGATCGTGACCGCGTTCGGCAGGCCGCCGCGGACCATCGCCGGGAGCTTGCCCGGCGTGGTGAGGTCGATGGCCCAGAAGCCGACCAGCATGAGCAGGGTGCCGATCACGGCGTAGAGCAGGATCGCGCCGACACCGCGGCCGAGGAAGCCCCAGTACGTGGCGTCGAACGCCTGGGCGAGGATCACGGGAGGTACCTCCGGGGAGCGGGGGTGTGCAGGAACCGGTGCAGGAACAGGGTCAGGACTCGGGGATGCGGTGCGGCACGAAGGCCGCGCCGTCGTCGGTGATCAGGCCGGCGGTCTCGCGGATGCCGAGTCCGGCGGCGGTGTCACCGACCAGCCAGGCGCCCAGGCAGGGACGGAACCCGTCGAACTCGGGCAGCGGGTCGAACATCTGGTAGACGAAGCCCTCGTCGCCGTAGACGCCGCCGGTGGCGGTCTCGTGGCCGGGGGCGACGATCTGGATGTTGGCGCCCTCGCGGCCCAGCAGGGGCTTGCGGACGTACTCGGTGAGGATGCCGGGGTTGCCGAGCGAGGCGGGCAGCAGGTTCGGGTGCCCGGGGTACATCTCCCAGAGCACCGCGAGCAGCGCCTTGTTCGACAGCAGGGTCTTCCACAGCGGTTCGAGCCACAGCGTCTCGGGCAGGCTGCGGGTGACGTGCTTGCCGAACTCGTCGGACAGCATCCACTCCCAGGGGTAGAGCTTGAACACCGTCGACATCGGAGCTTCCTCGAGGTCGACGAAGCGGTCCAGTGCGGAGTCCCAGCCGATGTCCTCGATGGACAGTCCGACGGTGTCGAGGCCCGCCTCGGCGGCGGTCTCCTGCAGGTAGCCGACGGTGATGTGGTCCTCGCCGGTGGACTCGGCTCCGGACCAGGTGACGTGCACCTCCGACGACGGCAGCAGACCCTTCAGCTCGCCCCAGCGTTCGACGAGCTTCTCGTGCAGGGAGTTCCACTGGTCGTCGCCCGGGTGGACGTCGGACAGCCAGTGCCACTGCAGGATCGAGGCCTCCAGCAGCGAGGTGGGGGTGTCCGCGTTGTACTCGAGCAGCTTGGCCGGGCCGGAGCCGTCGTAGCGGAGGTCGAAGCGGCCGTAGAGGTGCGGGTCGGAGCGGCGCCAGGACTGCGCGACCTGCTCCCAGCACCACTCGGGCAGCGCGAAGTCCCGGAACCGCTCGGTGGTGACCACGTGGTCGACCGCCGACAGGCACATCGACTGGAGCACCTCGACGTCGGCCTCGAGGGACAGGACCTCGTCCATCTCGAAGACGTAGTGCACCGACTCGTCCCAGTAGGGCCGCTCGTTGCCCGAGCCGTCCCGGCCGGGGGTGCCGAAGACCAGGCCCTGCTCGGCCACGGTGCGCTGCCAGTCCGGGCGGGGGGTGCCGCGTTCGCGTCGCACGCCTCAGCTCCCGCTGGACGAGCCGGACCCGCCCGAGGAGGACGACGACCCGCCGCCCACGCCGAGACCGCCCCGGGAGATCGTTCCGCTGCGGTTCGCCGAGCCGATCGTCGAACCGGTCGTGCCGCTGCGGACGGTGGTGCCGCTCGGCGGCGGGGACACGTTCCCCCCGGTCGCGACCTGACCGACGCCGCCGGTGCCGCCGTAGTTGTAGTGGTACTGGCGGCCGTTGCCGCCCAGGAAGATCGGCACGAAGGCGAAGCCGCCGCCCCCGCTGGCGACCTGGCCCTGGCGCTCGGTACCGCTGCAGTTCTCGTCCGGCACGACGACGCCCTGGTCGTCGACGCAGCGCGCCTCGACCGACTCGCTGCCGCCGCCGGCCCCGGCGTACACGGCCGCGATCAGGGCGACGACGCCGACGGTCGCGCCGGCGCCGATCAGCACCCGCTTCGTGGTCTTCGAGCGGGCCTCCTTGAGCCGCACCGCCTCGCGGTCCGCGCGCAGCTTCTGCTCGCGGGCGCGCTTCTCGGCGAGCGTGGGCTCGCGGGGCGTGGTGCTGCCGTCCTGCTGCCGGATCCGGCCGCGCGGGGCCTCGGCGGGCTGCTCGGCGGGCGCGTTCGCCCACGGCGCCGTCGCCGGTCCGTCGGTCTGCGGTGTCGGCGTCGTCGACTGCGGCTCCGGCGGCTGCGGTGCCGCGCCGCCCGGTGTCGCCCTCGGCGTACCGGCGGGCGGCGTGCTGTCGTCCGGGCCGCCGCCGGCGCGCGGTCCGTCGGTCATCGCTGGTCCCCCATCGTCACTCTCGTCCCCCGCGCGCACCGTACCGGGACCGGCCGACGACCACCGGTCGTTCCCGGATGACGATTCGGCTGCGTTTCACCCACGCCCGCCCGGACGAGTGGTCGCGGTACCCCGTCGCACCGGGCGGACCTGCACGTTCACAGCATCCGGCCGACCGACCGCCGCGCCGGGGCACCGGCCGGGTGAAGCCGGGCCGACCCCGGCTGCATGATGGGGGACGTCATGGATTCCCGCTCCCCCGCCGGCTCCGACCGGCCCGACGCGACCGGCCGCACCGCCGTCCACGGCGGGCAGGGCACGACCTCGGTGCTGTCCCGGCCGTCGGCCACCCCGGTGGCCCCGACCCGTCGGCGACGGTCGTCGGAGGCCTCCGGACGCGCGGGCGCAGGGCGGGGCGGGCTCCTCGGGGCCCGCCGGGTCGGGATCGGGATCCTGGTCGGCGCGGTGTTGATGCTGACCGTCGCGTCGGTCGACTCGCTGCTCGGTGCCGAGGTGCCCGTGCTGGGGTCGTTCGCGTCGTCCGGGGTGCCGAAGGTGGAGGAGCCCCCGCCGCTGCCGCCCCCACCGGACACCCCGGGCACCTGCCTGAACTGGACCCGGTCCGACGCGACCGACACCGCCGCCGTCGACTGCGCCCGGCCGCACCTGTTCGAGCAGGCGGGGCGGGTCGCACTGGCCGACCAGCCGACGTTCCCGGCCGACGAGGCCTGGCAGAAGCTCGTCGCCGACCGCTGCACCCCGGTGGTCACCACGTACCTGAACGGCAAGTTCGACCCGGACGGGAAGTTCCGGGTGGGCGCGCTCAAGCCGTCGCAGCAACGCTGGGACGGCGGCGACAAGGGCATGCGCTGCGGCCTGCAGATGGCCTCGCGCAGCGGGGAGATGTTCCCGATCACCGGCAAGGTCGCGGCGCAGGACCAGTCCGCGGTCCAGCCGGTGGGCACCTGCCTCGGCATCGACGGCCGCACCGTCGGCGACCCGACCGACTGCGCCGGGCCGCACGCCGTCGAGGCCGTCGGGCTGGTCGACCTGGGTACCGAGTTCACGGGGGACTGGCCGGCCGTCGAGGACCAGGACAAGTTCCTCCAGCCCGCCTGCACCGAGGCCGCCAACACCTTCGCCGGCAACGACCAGGTGATCGGCGCCAAGGGCCTCACCGTCTACTGGGGCAACCTCTCCGAGGAGTCCTGGAAGGCCGGCAGCCGCAAGGTCAACTGCAACATCGGCACCCTGCTACCGGACAACAGCGGCTTCGCCTCGATCACCGGCTCGGTGAAGGGCAACCTGGTCGTCTCCGGGCAGCCCGCCGCCCCGGCACCGTCCGCGCCCGGTGCACCCGCCGACCCGGAGGGTGCCCCGGCCGACGGGACGGCCACCCCGGCCCCCGGCTCGCCGGCCCCGGTCGAGCAGCCCGACGGCGAGCAGCCGGCCGCACCCGACACCGGCGCAGGCCGGCCGAACCTCGACATCCCGCCCGGCCTGCCCGGGCTGTCGGGCAACTGACGTGCCGGTGGCGATGCCCGCCGACCGGTTCGACGAGCTGGTCGGCGGGGCGCTCGACCTCGTGCCCGTCGAGCTCGCCGCGGCGATGGACAACGTCGTCGTGCTGGTCGAGCCGCGCCACCCCGACGAGCCGGACCTGCTCGGGCTCTACGAGGGCGTCGCGCTGACCGAGCGCACCGCGGACTACGCGGGCGAGCTGCCGGACCGGATCACCGTGTACCGCGACGCCGTCCTCGACTTCTGCGAGGACGAGGAGCAGGTCGTCGACGAGGTCGCGATCACCGTCGTCCACGAGATCGCGCACCACTTCGGCATCTCCGAGGAGAAGCTGCACGAGCTCGGCTGGGGCTGACCCCTACCGGTGGGTGGCGCGCCGCCCGCCGGGCATCGCGTCCCACAGCTCCGGGACCCAGCCGCCGGGGTCGCGACGCAGCACGACCCGGCCGGTGTTGGGGACCGGGCGCTCGCGGCCGTAGGTGACGTCGGGGTGGCCGGGTCCGGAGCCGTCGTGCCCGCCGAGCAGCGCCAGCGACAGGATCCGGATCGCCGCCCCGTGGCTGACGACGACGACCGCCCCCTCCGCCACGCCGGAGGTCACCGCGGCGAGGTCGGGCAGCGCCCGGTCCCACACGTCGCGGGCGGACTCGCCGCCGGGCATCGCGCGGTCGACGTCACCGTCCCACCAGGCCTCGAAGACCTCGTCGAACGCGGCGCGGGCGTCGTCGCCCTCCTGGCCCTCGAGGTCCCCGACGAACACCTCGTGCAGGCCCTGGAGCAGCCCCACCTCGCGTCCGAGCGCGCGGCCGATCGGGGCGGCGGTCTCCTGCGCCCGGGTCGCCCGTGACGCGTACAGGCCCCGTACGGGCCATCCGGCGAGCAGCCCGGCGACCTCCTCGGCCTGCGCGTGACCCAGCTCGTCCAGCCCGGGGCCCGGCAGCGCGGTGTCGAGGCGGTGCCGCACGTTCGACGGGGTACGGCCGTGCCGGACCAGCACCAGGCGCAGCGCGCCGTCGTCCGGCGGGACCTGCGCGGTCCGGGTGCCGGTGCCGACGGCCGCGAAGGAGGCCGCGCCGTCGTGCTCGTCGTCGGTCTGGTGGCTCACGTGTCGGCTCCCCGTCGGACCGCGGCGAGCCAGCGCTCGGACGCGGCGTAGTCGTCGGCGGTGGCGACACCGAGCGCCGCCACCGGGCTCCCCACACCGGCCGCCGGGGCGTCCGGTGCGGGATCGGATCGCGGGAACGACCCGAGGTAGATCAGCCGGTCGCAGCGACGGTGCAGTGCGGCCAGGGCCTCCCCCATCGCCGGGTCGGCGACGTGACCCGAGCAGTCGAGGTGGAACCAGTACTCGGCGTGGCGGCCCTTCACCGGGCGGGACTCGATCCGGGTCAGGTCGATGCCGCGGACGGCGATCTCGGTGAGCAGGCCGAGCAGGGTGCCGGGGCGGTTCGTCGTCGTCGCGGCGAGGGTGGTGCGGTCCCAGCCGGTCGGCGCCGGCGGCGGGCCGGGGCGGGTCAGCAGCACGAAGCGGGTGACGGCGCCCACGTTGTCGGCGATGTCGTCGGCCAGCACCTCCAGGCCGTGCTGCGTGGCTGCGAGCGGGGCGGCGACGGCGGCGTCGACCTCACCCCGGGCGGCCTGGGCCGCGGCCTCCGCGGTGGAGGAGCTGACCCGGACCTCGGCGGCCGGCAGGTGCTCGGCGAGCCAGCCGCGGGTCTGGGCGATGCCGTGGCCGTGGGAGGCGACCGAGCGGATCGCGTCACGCGTGGTGCCCGGGCGACCCATCAGGCAGAACCGGACCGCGATCCGGGCCTCCCGGGCGATCACCAGCGGCGGGTCGGCGACGAGCCCGTCGAGCACCGGCGGGACGGCGCCCTCGACGGTGTTCTCGATCGGCACGCAGCCGGCGTCGACGGAGCCGTCGCGGACCGCCGCCAGCACCGCGGGGGCGCCGGGCAGCGGCACGAGCTCCGCGCCACGCGACTCGGGCAGGGTCAGCAGGGCCTGCTCGGTGAACGTGGCGTGCGGCCCCAGGAATCCGATCCGCATCCGATCCGTCCTGATCAGTCCAGCAGCCCGAGGGCGACGAGGTCGGCGATCGGGACCGGCTCCGGGTCGACGCCGCAGCGCGGCAGGACGGTGCGGACCTGCTCGACGGCGGCCTCGGGCAGCTCGTCGAGCTCCCGGGCCAGCTTCTCGCCGTCGGTGCAGGCCAGGGCATCCTCGGCCGGGTCGGGCGAGGCGCTGACCCCGGTCATCCGCGCGACGGCGGCGATCAGGTTCAGCAGGCCGTGGCGGCCGCGGGGCGTCGACGCGGACGGGTCCTCGCGGACGATCCGGTCGATGCCCTGGGCCGAGATCCCGCCGGTGCCGCTCTCCAGGCCGGCCAGCAGGAACTTGTGCACGTCCACGATCTCCGGCACGTCGGAGGCGCGCGGCCCGCCGAGGCGGATCTTCGGGGTGCAGCCGTGCTCGGCGACCTTGCGGACGGCGGCGAGCCAGGCGAGCGTGCCGTCGGCGTCCCCCTCGACGGGGCGGCGCGGCTCCACGACCGGGGTCACCTCGTCCGGCACGAACTCCGAGACGCGCTCGAGCCAGATGCCGTCGACGTCCGGCGGTGCGGCGCACTCGACGGTGCTCGGGGTGAGCAGGCTGGAGCGGGAGAACACGGTCGACAGCGCCTTCGGCACCGCACCCAGCCCGGTGTCGACGACGAGGGCCAGCTCCGCCGGCCGGCTCGGCGCGGAACGGGCGAGCTCGGTGACGACGGCGGGCAGCTGCGACGCGGGGCAGACCAGCCGTCCGACGAGGCCTCCGTAGTGGCCGTCGCGGGCGGCGAGATAGCGCGACACGACGGCGTCGACGCCCGGTGCGACGGTCCTCGGCTGCAGCAGGCTGGTGTCGTCGACCAGCGCGGCGAGCAGCGGACGGATCGGCCACGGGTCGGCTGAGGAACCCGAGGGCACGGTCATCACGTCGACAGACGCTAACGGTCGGGTCACGGCGACCCATCAACGGGGGTTGCCCCCCTGTGTGCGCAGCCACTGGACAGGCGATACTTCCGACTGCTTAGGTAAGGGTTACCTAATCGGAGGTGAGAGTGGGAACGACCCGAGTGCGCCGCCCCCCGACGCCCGCCGTCGCCGAGCGAGCCCGCAGCCTCGTCACCCGTGGTGGCCGCGCGGCACTCGTCGGCACCGGCGAGCCGGAACCGTGTGCGCCGCTGATGCACCACACCTGGCCGGACGGCACGACCGACCTGCTGCTGCCCGACGACCACGTGCTCCGCGAACGCGCCCGGCTCACCCTCGGCGGGCTCCCGGTGATGCTCGAGCTGACCGGCAGCACACCGGTGCCGCTCGACGAGCCGGTCCGGGAGCTGCTGTGGCTGGTCGGGACGCTGGAGGAGCCCGACCCGGCCACCGGCCGGGAGCGGGCGCTGCGGCTCGCCGAGAAGGCCCCGCACCCCAACCTCCTCGACGCCGGGCGCGGCGCCACCCTGCTGCGGCTGCACCCGTCGTCGGCGGTCTACTCCGACGCCGAGGGCTGCGCGCCGGTCTCGCCGACCGAGCTCGCGGCCGCCGAGCCCGACCCGTTCTGCCGGGTCGAGCAGGTGTGGCTGGAGCATCTGGACCGGGCGCACCCGGAGATGCTGTGCGCGCTGCGCCGCCATCTGCCCGACGGGCTGGGGTTCACCGGCGGCCGGGTCCGCCCGGTCGGCGTGGACCGCTTCGGGCTCCGCGTGCGGGTGCCCACCGCGACCGGCACCCAGGACGTGCGGCTGGCGTTCTCCGCGCCCGCGGACACGCCCGAGGAGCTGCAGCGCCGGTTCGCCGAGCTGGTGGGCTGCCCGGCGGCGGGGGGCCGCTGAGCCGGGTCAGGGACCGGCGGGTGCCAGGTGCTCGGCCTGCACCTTCCGGGTCACCTTCCGCTCGGCGACGAACGACGCGACCGGGATGGTTCCCGCGGCCAGGATGACCACCGCGAACACCGGCTTCCACCGGCAGCGCTCGGCCAGGATCAGCGTGCACACGATGTAGATCATGTACAGGAAGCCGTGCACCATCCCGATCAGCGCGACCGGCCGCGGGTCGCCGAACAGGTACTTCGCCGGCATCGCGTAGAAGGTCAGCAGCAGCAGGCCGACGCCGGTGACCCAGGCGGAGATCCGGTAGGCCTTCAGAGCGGTCGCGACGGTCACGGGGTGGACTCCTCCCGGTGCCGGGCCGCCAGGCGGGCCAGCTCCTCGTTGTAGGCCCGCAGCTGCGGGTCGGTGCTGCGGGGCGGGGCGGCGTTCGCCGGGCGGGACGTGAACGGCGACGGCCCGGCCGGGGGCGCCGGGACGGCGGGCTCGGGGGTCGACGTCGAGGCCGACGCAGCGGCCGGCTCCGAGGCCAGCGCCGCGGACGGCACGGTCCCCGCGACCGCCGTCCCCGACCCGGCGACGGGTGCCTCCGCAGCCGACGGCGCCCTGTCCGGCGGCCCCGCGGTCCCGCCGGGTCCGGCCGCGCCGGCCGCCTTCAGGTCGGCGATCTCCATGCTCAGGAAGCGCCACCACATGACGCCGAAGAAGACGGCGAACAGGGGCCACTGCAGGCCGTAGCCCACGTTGAGGGCCGAGCCCATCGCCGATCCCGCCCGTCCCCACTGCCAGACGGCCAGCCAGGTGCAGGCGACCATCGCGCCGAGTGTGAGGACGTGCCAGACCATCCACCTCGGGGACAGCAGCAGCCGCATCACGCCGACCAGGGTACGCACCCCGGCGTGGCGACGGCCGGGCCCCGACGAGCGCTCGGTCACTCGCCCGTCCGGTCGGCTCCCGCGGTGATCCTCGGTCCGCGCGGTGATCCTCGGACCGCGCGTGTCCGGACGCGCGCGAGCCGCGGATCAGCGCGCGCGATGCGGATCAGCGCGGTGCGGATCGGCTGCCCAGGCCCCACCGGCAACCCCGCGACTCGGCCCGCGGAGCCCTCCGGCACCCGGTGCGATGATCGGCCCATGACGAGCGGACCGGTCCCGGCACGACCGCGTGGGGCCCTGCGGGACTGGCTGAGCCCGGCGCCCCCGTCGTTCCCGGGCGTCGCCACCGACCCCCGCGAGCGACGGCTTATCGGCCTGGAGATCGCCGTCGTCCTGACCGTGACGCTGGGCCTGTCCGCGGTGCGCAGCGCGCTGTCGCTGCTCGAGGCCCTGCTGAACCCCGCCCCGTTGGCCGACCAGCAGGTCACCCTGAACGCGCCCGCATCCACCGACGCCTGGATCGACCTCGCGTTCCAGCTGGTCCGCGCGCTGCAGCTGGCCGGATGGGGCGCCCTGGCCGCCTTCCTGCTGCTGCGGGCGGGCATCGCGCTGCGCCGGGTCGGGCTCGACGGGCGGCGGCCGTGGCGCGACGCGGCGCACTCCGCGGGCCTGGCCGCGCTGATCGGCCTCCCCGGGCTGGGGCTCTACCTGGTCGGGCGGCTCGCCGGGATCACCCCGGACGTCGCGCCCAGCACGCTGACCGACCAGTGGTGGCGGATCCCGGTGCTGGTGCTGTCCGCGGCGGCGAACTCCTGGGCGGAGGAGGTCGTCATGATCGGCTACCTGCTCACCCGGCTGCGGCGGCTCGGCTGGTCGGAGAACCGGTCGGCGTTCGCGGCCGCCGTCCTGCGCGGGTGCTACCACCTCTACCAGGGGATCGGCGCGTTCGTCGGCAACCTCGTCATGGGCCTGGTGTTCGCCCGCTACTGGCAGCGGACGAACCGGCTGTGGCCGCTCGTCGGCGCCCACCTGCTGATCGACGTCGTGGCGTTCGTGGGGTACGCACTGCTCGGTGGCGTGCTCCCGTTCTGACCCGGGAAAGCGGCCCTCACCAGCGGAAAGGTGACCCTGTCCAACTGAGACGGACACCCTTTCTGGAGCCGTTCCAGGAAAGGCCGCCAGTCGCTAACCTGGATGACATGACCGACGAGTCGAAGTTCCACGCCCTGCTCCGCGACCAGGTCCGGAGCGAGTTCACCGCCGCCCAGCAGTACCTCGCGATCGCCGTCTGGCTCGACGACGCCGACCTCCCGCAGCTGGCCGCGCACTTCTACGCGCAGGCCGTCGAGGAGCGCAACCACGCGATGATGATGGTCCGGTACCAGCTGGACAACGACCTCACGGCGACCATCCCCTCGGTCGGCGAGGTGCAGAACGAGTTCGCCTCGGTCGAGGAGCTCGTGCAGCTCGCGCTGACCCAGGAGAAGCAGGTCACCGAGCAGATCACCACGCTGGCCCGCACCGCCCGCGACGAGGACGACTACCTCGGCGAGCAGTTCCTGCAGTGGTTCCTGAAGGAGCAGGTGGAGGAGGTCGCCTCGATGACGACGCTGCTCACCATCGTCCGCCGCGCCGGCGACGACCTGTTCCACGTCGAGGACTTCGTGGCCCGCGAGCTCGCGCGCGGCGACGCCGCCGACGCGACCGCCCCGGCCGCCGCGGGCGGCGCCCTGTAGGAACCCCTCGTCGGTCCGACCCGGGGCCCCGGCGCTCCTCGCGGGAGCGCCGGGGCCCGCGGCCGTCTAGCGCAGGGTGATCTGCTTGCCCGCGAGCACGTCGCGCGCCCGGTGCTCGGACTCGGTCAGCGGCGTGGCGTCCAGCCCGGCCACCGCCTCGTCGAGCCGCTTCGCGAACTCCGCGGCGGGACCCGCCCACTCCGAGGAGTGCATCTCCCGGTCGACGTCCCAGACCGGCACGAGCAGCCCGTGCGCCCGGAACGACCCGGCGTAGCGGGAACCCTCGCCCAGCTCCAGGCCGCCCTGGCCGGACAGCCGCGCCAGCGCCGCCATCAGCGTCGTCTCGTCCTCGGTCCGTACCCAGCGCACGTGCGCCTTGGACCCGGTGTCGACCCAGTACGCGCCACGCACGCCGTCGGCGGTGACCGCCTCGGTCGGCATGATCACCGAGTTGGCACGCTCCAGCATCGCCTGGGCCTCGGGGTCCGGGCTCTCCGACGGCAGCCACCACGCGAAGTCGGCGTGCACCGTCGGCTCCAGCGGTGTGCCGGGCTCCAGCACGTCCTGCAGCCGCTCGCCGGTGTGCCGCCCGGCGCCGACGACCGGCAGCGACGATCCCGGCTCGGCCGAGCGCGCCCAGGCGAGCGCCCCGGCCAGGTCGGCCGAGAGGTCCCCGGAGCGGGTCTGGACCTGCATGCCGAGCAGGACCTCGCCGTTGTCGCGCACGATCGCGGCGGACGCGCCCGGCAGCACCGAGGCCAGCGTGACCGGACCGCCGGAGCGGACCGGGAGGGCCGCCGTCGCCGACGGGAGGAACTCCCGCATGGCGACGAGGTCGGGCTCCGCCGCGAGACCCTCGAACGGCCGGATGACGATCACGTCGTCACCGGCGCCGTGGCAGGCCTTGTACCGCTTGCCGGAGCCGCAGGGGCACGGCCGGCGCGGGTTGTCCCCCGCGTCGGCGGTGCTGGCACGGTTGCGCGTCTTCTTACCCATCGCCGGGCAAGGTAGCGGGTCGTGCATGTCTTCGATCCGGCCGACCCCGGTTTCCTCGCCGACCCCTACCCCGCCTACGCCGCCCTGCGCGCCGCCGGGCCGGTCCACGACCACCCCGGTCTGGGCGTCCCGGTCGCGGTGACGCACGCGGCCTGCTCCGCCGTGCTGCGCGACCGCGGCCTGGGCCGCATCTGGTCCGACGCCGTGCCCGCGGCCGAGCTGGCCGCGTTCAACCTGCTGCACCGCAACTCGCTGCTGGAGCGTGAGGGCGAGCCGCACACCCGGCTGCGACGCCTGGTGGCCTCGGCGTTCGCCCGTGGCCACACCGAGCGGCTGGCCCCGCTGGTGCGGGCGCGGGCCGGGGCCCTGGTGGACGACCTGGTGGCCCGCATCCGCGACGGCGTCCCCGCCGACCTGGTGGAGCTCGTCGCCGCACCGCTGCCGGTCGCCGTGATCGCCGACCTGCTCGGCGTGCCGGAGGACCGCCGGGCGCCGCTGCGGAACTGGTCCGACGCGATCGTGCGGATGTACGAGCCCGACCCCGGCGACGACGGCCGTCGCGCGGCCGAGCGGGCGTCGGCCGACTTCACGGCGCTGCTGCGGGAACTGGTCGACGAGCGCCGGTCCGGCCGCGCCGCCCCCGCCGGGGACACCGGCACGGGACCGGACCTGATCACCGACCTGCTCGCCGTCCGGGACGCCGGGTCGCCGTCCGTCCGGCTCGACGAGGACGAGCTCGTCGGCACCGCGGTGCTGCTCCTGATGGCCGGGCACGAGGCGACGGTCAACGTCGTCGGAAACGGCGTGCACGCCCTGCTACGGCACCCGGACCAGTGGCAGCGGCTGCTCGACGACCCCGGACTGGTCGGAACGGCCGTCGAGGAGCTGATCCGCTTCGACGCACCGCTGCAGCTGTTCGAGCGGACCGCCGTCGTCGACACCACGGTGGCCGGCCACCCGGTCCCGGCGGGCACCCGGATCGCGACGCTGCTCGGCGCGGCGGGGCGCGACCCGTCCGTCTTCGGCGACGACGCCGACCGCCTCGACGTCGGCCGCTCCCCCAACCCCCACCTGGGCTTCGGGGCCGGGGTGCACTACTGCCTGGGCGCCCCGCTGGCCCGGCTGGAGATCGCCGAGGTGCTGCGCGCACTGCTGGAACGCCTGCCCGACGCCGTCGTCGACGGCGCGCCGGCCCGGCGGCCACGGTTCGTCATGCGCGGCTGGGCGGAGCTGCGGCTGACCGCCCACACCGTCCGATGAACCGAATGCCGCAATGATCTGAGAGCCGAACGGTCCATCCCTGGGAGCCGTCGGCGAATTGTCGACGGCGCCGCGCAATCAGCGACGGAAAAGGGGCGTCAAGAACGACCGGAACCGACGTCGACGACCCTCGGGCGACGTGGTGGAATCGACGACGATGGAATCGTGGTCGGAACTGCTGCGGACCGTTCTCGCCGTGCCGGGGACGGGGTACACCTGCGTCGCCGACCCCACCACGGGCGAGCTCGTCGCGGACGCCGGCGGGCGTGCCGTACCCGGCCTCGCCGAGGTGCTCGGCTGGGGCGCCGCGCAGGTCGTCGCCGACGGACCGGTGTTCGAGGACGCGGTGATCACCACCCGGGAGGGCGACCACCATCTCCTGCGGGCGCTGCCCCGCGACGGCGCGGCCCCGCTGCTCGCCTACGCCCACCTCGACCGGTCCGGCAGCCCGGTCGCGCTCCTCCGGCGGGCACTGCGCCCACCCGCGACAGCCCCGGCACGGACGGATCCGCAGTTCGCGACGCCTGCTGTCGACCCGGCCGCAGCCCCGGCACGTCCGATGATGCGGGCCCGGCCGGCCGCGCCCGTGGTGTCGCCGCCCGGGCCCGCGGACACCGCACCGGCGACGATCGCGGTGCCGAGGCCGTCGCCGGTGCCGGACGCCGAGCGCACCCCGGGACCGGCCGTCCCGCTCCCCCGGCGCGCGCCCGGCCCCGCCGAGCCGTCCGAGCCCCCCGCCGCGGCCGACGGTGACGACGCGCACGCCGGTGCCGTCCCCGAGGGCGGCCGGTGGGCCGACGACCTGGGCACCATGGCCCGGATCCTCGCCGCGCTGCGCCGTCTGGACCCGTCGTCGACCACAGGGTGACGACGGGGTGTTGACGCTCCGGAATTGCGCGTTATCGTTGTCCGTCCCGGCGCCGGAAAGTACTGAGATCATTTTCCACGGAATACGGAAAGGGATCGCGGCGCGGGCTCCCCGAGATCGTCGCGGCGACTGCCGCGCGGAAGGCTCCTGAGATGAACAACATCGATCGTTCCCTGGACATGGCCGCCAACATCAAGGGCGCGTTCGCGGTCGCGATCGTCGACTTCGACAGCGGCATGACCCTGGGGTCGCGCGGGGGCAGCCCCGAGTTCGACCTCGACGTCGCCGCGCCCGGGAACTCCGAGGTCGTCCGGACCAAGCTCGAGGTCATGCAGAAGCTGGGGCTGCGCGAGAACATCGAGGACATCCTGATCACCCTCGACACCCAGTACCACCTGATCCGGATCATCCGCGGCACCGACGAGCAGCTGTTCTTCTACCTCGTGCTCAACCGCGCCCAGGCCAACCTGGCGATGGCCCGCCGCGACCTGCGCGTCATCGAGCAGCAGTTCGCCATGACCTCGCCGCAGGCCGGTGCGCCGCAGCAGCAGGGCCAGGCGTTCTTCCCCGCCCAGCAGCGCTGAGGCCCCCGCGACCCACACGACCGATGGGACGTCACCGGCACGCCGTCGCCGTACGCACCGACGGGCTGGCCGCCGTACTGGGGCCGCTGTTCTTCGACCCGCGGATCCGCTCGGCGGCCCTGCTCGACGTGGACAGCGGGATGGTCCTCGACGTCTGCGGGCCCGACACCGCCGTCGGGCGGACGGGCCGGGGCGTCCCGGCGGCCCACGACCACCGCGACGAGGTCCGCGGTGCGGCGCACGCCGAGCTCGTCCGGATCGCGCTGGCCCTCGCCCCGAACGCGGGCGGGCGGCTCGGGCTCGTCCTGGAGGCGGGACCGGACCGGCACGTGCTGCGCACCGTCGCCGACCCGCACGGCGGGCGGCTGGCCCTGTCGGTGGTCGTGCGCGGTCCCGACCGGGCCGTGCGGCGGGTCCGCAAGCTGCTGGAGGAGGTCTCCGACGCCGCGCTGACCGCGGGTCCGTCGACGGCGGTCCGCCCCGGCTCGGCGGGCTGGGCGGCCACGCCCGTCGCTCCCGCGCCGCCGCCGGTTCCCCCGACACCCGCACCGGCACCGGTGGTGCGGCCGGACGCCCCCCGGGTGCCGGCTCCGCCCGGGTTCAGCCCGCCCGGTCCGCCGCCGTGGTCGGGACCGGTGCCGCCGTCGGCGCTGCCTGCGGGGCCGCCGCTCCCGCCGGGGCCGCGCCGGCCGTACCCGCCGTCGCCGACACCAGCAGCTGCCGGGGACCCTGCGGCCGCGTCGCCAGCAGAGCGGTGAGCAGGCGGACGACCCGGATCGTGCGCCACGCCGTGACCGCGGCGAGCACGTCGGCCCAGGCGTGCAGGACGACCCCGTCGGCCAGCGCCTGGGTGCCGGTGCGGAACCGCCAGACCAGGACGACCGCGCCGAGGACCACGCACGCCGCCCACAGCGCCCACCAGACCAGCAGCTCCCGCGACGGCGACGGCCGCCGTTCCGGCGGCAGGTCCAGCGCGGCGTGCTCGGTCTCGGCCAGCAGCGAACCGGGCGCGACCAGGTTCCAGCCGGGCACCACCCAGCCCGCGACGACCCATCGGCGGCTCCGCCAGGCGCGCGTGCCCGCGCGGTCCGCGGCGGCCCGGTAGGTCCACAGGCTCCACGAGATCATCAACACCCCGGCGGCGATCGTCGCCACCACCGAGGACCAGCCGCCGAACCACACCAGCGCGTCGGAGACCCCGACGGCCTCCGGGGACAACGCGTCGGACCGGCTGAACAGCAGGAGCACGTACCGCCACACCTCGGCGACGGCGGCGACCCCCGACACGACGACGACCACCCACAGCACGGGCACGAGCTGCGCGGCCAGCGCGCGGGCCCGGTCGACCGGCCGGAGCGGGCCCTCACCGGGGACCGGCGCGATCCGCCAGGGCCCCACCGGGAGACCCCAGCGCGGGACGGCGCGGTAGCGGGGCGGGCCGGCGTAGCGGTCCCGCCGGGCGGCCGTGGGCTCGGCGGCCGGCCCACCGGGCGTCGTCGCCACCCAGTCCAGGGCGGCCAGGTACCGGCCGCACCACGGGCAGAACGCACCCCCGCCGGGGGGCGCCGTCCGGCCGCAGCGCGGGCACGGCGGGCCCAGCCGTCGGGACGCCGGTGCGGACACGGGTCAGGCGATCCGGGGGGCGCTGCCGTCGTCGGTCACGACCGTGCGGCCCTGGGCGGCCCAGTCCTGCATGCCGCCCTCGACGTTCACCGCCGGGAAGCCCTGCTGGGCCAGGTAGGCGACGACCCGGGCCGACCGGCCACCGGAGCGGCAGACGACGTAGAGCGGGTCGTCGGTGGGGACCTCGCCCATCCGGCCGGCCAGCTCGGACATCGGCAGGTGACGGGCGTGCGGGGCGTGCCCTGCGGTCCACTCGTCGAGCTCGCGGACGTCCAGCATCGGGGCGTCGGCGGGGAGATCGGACACGCTCACGGCGGGAACCGGGTCGGACATGGCGCCATCCTGCCACGCCGCCCCGTCAACCCGCCGTGAGCGGCGCGGGTCAGCGGCCGTCGTCGCGGTAGAGCGACCCGTGCGGGATCGTCACCTCGTTCGGGTCCAGCGGCGGCTGGACGGCCCGGTAGCCGCCGGTGGCCTGCGCGGGGCGGTACCCGCCGGTGCCCTGCGGCCCGGGCCTGCGCCCGGTCCCGAACCGGTCCGGACGCCCGTCGGCCCCGACCGCGGGCTGGGTGCCGGTCAGCCCGGTGTTGCCGAACAGCTCGCCGGCCTGGCGGCTGGTCTGCGGCCGCTGCTGCCCCGGGTTCGGCCGGGGCTGCGGACGCGGCTGCGAGCGGTGCCGGCCGGATCCCTCGGCCTCGCGCCGGGGGATCCCGATGAGGTCCTCGGCGGGCACGGCGGTCGGCTTCGGCGCCTCCTTCGGCGCGGTGGTCGCGCGCACCGCACCGGCACCGGTGAGCGAGCGGACCTCCATCTCGGCGTAGCGGGCGGCGTTGAACCGTTCGCGGCCGCCGAGGAAGGTGCCGATGATCCCGAGGGCGAAGGACACCGGGATCGACACCAGACCGGGGTTGGACAGCGGGAAGAACGCGAAGTCCGCGTTCGGCACCATCGAGGTCGGGGACCCGGACACGGCCGG
Source organism: Pseudonocardia sp. 2-7 (assembly GCF_056341085.1). Taxonomy (NCBI): domain Bacteria; kingdom Bacillati; phylum Actinomycetota; class Actinomycetes; order Pseudonocardiales; family Pseudonocardiaceae; genus Pseudonocardia; species Pseudonocardia sp. 2-7. The sequence continues at coordinate 83,573 of NZ_CP094507.1, read as the reverse complement.
GGAGATCACGATGAGGCCCACGCAGACGATCACGCCGCCGTAGATGCTGCACAGCGCACCGGCCGTGTTGAACCGCTTCCAGAACAGCGAGAACAGGATGGTCGGCAGGTTCGCCGACGCGGCGACGGCGAACGCCAGCGCGACCAGGAAGGCGACGTTCTGGCCGTTGGCGACGATCCCGCCGCCGATCGCGACCAGGCCGATGACCAGCGCGGTCGTCCGGGCGACCTTCACCTCGGCCTCCGGCGTCGCGTTGCCGCGGCGGAGCACGTTGGCGTAGACGTCGTGGGCGAACGAGGCCGACGCGGTGATCGTCAGACCGGCGACGACCGCGAGGATCGTCGCGAACGCCACCGCCGAGATGAGGCCGAGCATGATCTCGCCGCCGAGCGCGTAGGCCAGCAGCGGCGCGGCGTCGTTCTGGTTCGCACGGGTGATCGTCCCGGGCGGCAGCAGCGCCGTCGCGCCGTAGCCGAGCACCAGCGTGAACAGGTAGAAGATGCCGATCAGCCAGATCGCCCAGACCACCGATCGCCGGGCCTCCTTGGCCGAGGGCACCGTGTAGAAGCGCATCAGGATGTGCGGCAGACCCGCCGTGCCGAGCACCAGCGCGAGCCCCAGCGAGATGAAGTCGATCTTGTTCGTGTACTGCAGGCCCGGGTTGAGGATGGCCTCGCCGCGCTCGGAGTTCTCGGTGGCCTGCTCCAGCACCGCGGACAGGTTGAACCCGTAGCGGCCGAGCACCCAGGTGGTGAGCACGGCGGCACCGGTGAGCAGCAGACCGGCCTTGATGATCTGCACCCAGGTGGTGCCCTTCATGCCGCCGAACAGCACGTAGACGACCATCAGGCCGCCGACGACGACGATCACCAGCGCCTGCGACAGCGTGTCGGTCTTCGGGATCTGCAGCAGCAGCGAGATCAGCCCGCCGGCCCCGGCCATCTGCGCGATCAGGTAGAAGAGCGAGACGACCAGCGTCGAGGTCGCTGCGGCCGCGCGGACCGGGCGCTGGCGCATCCGGAACGCCAGGACGTCGCCCATCGTGAAGCGGCCGGTGTTGCGCAGCAGCTCCGCGACGAGCAGGAGCGCCATCAGCCAGCCGACCAGGAAGCCGATGGAGTAGAGGAAGCCGTCGTAGCCGTAGAGCGCGATGGCTCCGGCGATGCCGAGGAACGAGGCCGCGGACAGGAAGTCACCGGCGATCGCGGTGCCGTTCTGCGGGCCGGTGAACGCGTGGCCGCCGGTGTAGTAGTCGGCGCGCGTGGCGTTCGTGCGGCTGACCCGCAGCACGATCATCAGGGTCACGATCACGAACAGCAGGAAGAACCCGAGGTTCGCGGTGACCGAGCCGACCGACTCGGCCTGGGCCAGTACCGACGTGGTCATGCGCGCACCTCCGCCTGCTCGACCCGGGCGCGCAGCTCGGCGGTCGGGCCGTCGATCTCACGCTCGGCGAACCGGACGTACAGGGTCGTGATCAGGAAGGTGGAGACGAACTGGCCGAGGCCGACGAGCAGCCCGACCGTGATCGTCCCGACGACCCGGATGGACATGAACTCGGGGGCGTAGCTGGCGAGACCGACGTACGCGAGGTACCAGGCGAGGAAGATCGCGGTCATCGGGAACACGTAGCGCCGGAGACGGCTGCGGTACGCCCGGAACTCGGGACTCGCCTGGACCTGCTGGTAGATCGTGCCGGCCGAGCGCTCTGCGGGGCTGCTCATGGCGCCGGTTCCTTTCGGGTCGTGCTGCGGGGAGCCGGGCCGCGTCGTGGCCGGGGGACCGCGGCGCGCCCCCCGGGGGACACACTTCACCCGGAACAACGACGGGGTATCGCATCGGGGAACGTCGTTGCGTGCCGTTACCGACGAAGAACCCCGGTCCGGACGAACCGACCCGTCCGAACGGTGACGCTGTGTAGATCCGTTCGGGGAGACCCGTCAGGCTCTGTCGTCCAATCGGTCCCGCATGAGACCCAGTCGTTCGGGTGCGTGCAGGCGCAGCAGCACCTGGCCGGCGTCGGCGGGGCGGCGCGCGCGGGTGAACCTGGAGACCAGCGCCATCGTCGCGAACGCCAGCGGCACGCTGACGATCGCCGGCCGGTACAGCAGGACCCCGATCCAGCCGGCCGACGGGCCGAGCCCGGAGACGTCGGCGCCGGCCAGCGCGGCGACGACCGCCCCGGCCGACACCACCCCGCCGACGACGACCCCGGCGATCGCGCCGACGTCGGTCAGCCCGCGCCACCAGATGCCCAGCACCAGCAGCGGGCAGAACGTGGACGCGGCGACGGCGAAAACGAGCGCGACGGCCTCGGCGAAGTTCAGGCCGGTCGGCACGAGCGCGACGACGGTCGGCGGCACCCCGGCGAGCACCGTCGCCAGCGGGAAGCGCCGGGTCATCCGGCCGTGGCGGGGCAGCACGTCGGTGGACACGACGCTGGCCAGGCTGACCAGCAGGCCCGACGCCGTCGACAGGAACGCGGCCCACGCCCCCGCCGCGACGAGGCCGCCCACCAGCGCACCGAGCAGCCCGCTGCCCAGGATCGCGGTCGGGAGCAGCAGCACCGCGGCGTCGGTGCGGCCGGTGACCAGCAGCTGCGGGGTGTAGACCCGCGACAGCACGCCGAGCAGGGTCACCAGCACGTAGAAGCCGCCCAGCATCGCCAGGACGAGTACGGCGCTGCGCCGGGCCGCCCGGCCGTCGGAGTTGGTGTAGAAGCGGCCGAGCACGTGCGGCAGGCCCATGGTCCCGAGGAACGTGGCGAGGATCAGCGAGTAGGTCGCGAGCAGCTGGTGCTGCTCGGAGCCGGTGAACGGGCGCAGCCAGCTCTCGTCGTCGGTGGGGGCGCCGCGGGTGACCGGTACCGGGTCGCCCGCCGCGAAGCGCAGCTCGGTCCCGGCGGTGACCTCGTGGGTGGACCCGGCGACCCAGCGCAGCGGGCCGTCGACGGCCTGCCCGTCGACGGTGCCGCGGGCGACGACGTCGACGGCCAGCCGCGCCTCCAGCGTCACCGGCGTGGCGACCGAGACGGTCGTGGGCTCACGGAACTCCGGCGGCTCGTCGCGGGCGAAGGTGTGGCCGTCGCCGAGCCACACGGCCAGGCCGATCACGGCGGGCACGGCGAGCGCGGTCAGCTTGAACCAGTACTGGAACGCCTGCACGAACGTCACCGACCGCATCCCGCCGAGCGCGACGGTGGCGACCACGATCACCCCGGCCGCTCCGGAGCCGATCCAGTCGGGCAGACCGGTGACGATGCCGACGGTCAGCCCGGCGCCCTGCAGCTGCGGCAGCAGGTAGAGCCAGCAGATGACGATGACGACGGCCGCGCACACCTTGCGCAGCATCGGCGAGGCGAGCCGGGCGTCGGCGAAGTCGGGGACGGTGTAGGCGCCCGACCGGCGCAGCGGCGCGGCGACGAACAGCAGCAGGAACAGGTAGCCGGCGGTGTAGCCGACGGCGTACCAGAGCGCGTCGACGCCCTGGACGAGGATCAGCCCCGCGATGCCGAGGAACGACGCCGCGGAGAGGTACTCACCGGAGATCGCGCCGGCGTTGAGCCGTGACGGCACCGACCGGGACGCGACGAGGAAGTCCGAGGTCAGCCGGGTCCGGTGGGCGACGGAGCCGATCACGGCGGACGCGACCGCCACCAGGACGATCGCGACCAGCGACAGGATCGCGGTCAGACTCATCGATCGGCCACGTCGTCGGCGAAGTCCTGTTCCGCCGCTTCCGCGGAGCTCACGTACCACCAGCCCAGGCCGAGCAGGAACGGGTAGACGAGCACGCCGAGCAGCAGCCAGGGCAGCCGGATGCCGAGCACCTCGACCTGACCGATCACCGGGACCGCGATGAACAGCGCGGGCAGCACGCCCAGCCCGATCAGCGCGACGACGCTGACCCGCAGCGCGAGCAGCAGCTGGGTGCGGACCAGCGAGTTGCGCAGCAGGGTGCCGACGGCGCCGGGGTCCTGCACGTCGGACAGCCCGCGCGAGGACTGCGCGGTGGAGCGGCGTTCGGAGAGCACGACGCGGACGCGCCCGGCGCCGGGCCCCTCGCCGTCGGCGTCGTCGAGCTCCTCGACGGCCGCGGGCGGGTCGGTCGGCTCCGCGGAGAACGGGCGCGGGCGGGCCCCGGTGTAGGGCGCCGCGGCGGCCGGCGCGAACGGCTCCGGCGCGGGCTCGGCCGAGGGCTCGGGAGCCGGGGCGACGACGTCGACCTCGGGGGCGCGCCAGATGACCTCGGTGCGTTCGAGGGGGCCGCCGCGCAGCTCGTCGAGCTCCTCGTCGAGCTCGTCCTCGTCGGGGAGGTCGTCGTCCAGCTCGTCGTCGGCACGGTCGGCGGAGTCCGCGAGGCGGTACGGCACCGGTGCGACGGGGCCGCGCCGTCCCGCCGCGGACCAGCGGGTGGGGACCGGACGGGTCTCGGGGGACTCCTCGGGGCGCGGCCGGTCGGCCGGTGCGACGACGGTCGTGTCCCCGTTCCCGGTACGGGCCGGGATCCCGGCGTCGGCCGTGCCGTGGGTGTCGGCCGTGTCCGTGCCACGGGCCGTGTCGGTGCCGGTCGCACTGTCCGTGACACCTGCCGTGCCGGTCGCGCCCGCGGTCCCGGGGGCGCCGGTCGTGTCGGTGGTGCCCGCCAGGAGCGCGCTGCGGTCGGGGGACCAGGTGTTCGACCACGACGTCGCGCCCGGGACTCGCTGGGGCAGACCGGAGCCGCCGCTCGAGGGGGGCCACTGCTTCCCGCTGTCGGCGACGCCCGGTGCCGGGGTCACCCCCGGGGCGGACGGCCAGCCGTCGCCGGGGCGCACACCCTCCGGGGCGTAGGGATCCGGCACGAGGTTCGCACGGGTCCGGGCCGGGCGGGAGCGGGTGGGCTGGAGCGGCCGGACGTCGCTCTCACACGCGTCGGGGTCGTCGGGGGCGTCGGAGTCGCGGGCGTCCGGGTCGCGGGCGTCCGGGTCGCGGGCGTCCGGGTCGCGGACGTCGGGGGTGCGGACGTCGGGGGTGCGGACGCCGTCGCGCGGGGCGCCGTCGCGCCGGGTGGCGTCCTGCGGGCGGGGGGCGTCCTGCGGGCGGGGGGCGGCCGGCGCGGGGGCGGTGGGCGACGGCGCGGCGGCCGCAGTAGTCCCGGCCGGGTTCGCGACGCCACGGGCGGCCGCACCGCGGGGCGGGTCGGCCTGGTCGGGATCGGGGGCGGGAGCGTCGTGGTGGTCGGGCTGCCCGCCGTCCCGCGGCCGCGGCCCGGCCGGGTCGACCCGGGCGTGCCGGCCGGTCGCCCCGGCCCGGTCCGCGACGCGACGGGCGATCTCGGCCTGGAGCCAGCCGGCGCCGCTGTCGTCGGCGGGTTCCTCGACCGCGCGGCGGGCCCGGCGGGCCGCGCGGCCCCCGGTCGCCGCGGTCGCGTCCCGGTCGCCGGAGCCCGGGTCGCCCGGCCCCTGGGCGCCGGGTCCCTGGCTGCCCGGACCCTGGCTGCCCGGTCCGTGGGTGCCGGGCGCCCGGGTGCCGGGGGCAGGGGCGATGTCACCGGGCGCGGCGCTGTCGGGCGTCGGGCCGCCGGACGTCGGGCCGACCGCGGGTGCAGGCGCGGCCGGAGCGACACCACCGGTGCGCGCACCGGCCGCCTCGGGTCCCGGTCCGGCGGTCGGTCCCGTACCGGGGGTCGGTCCCGTACCGGGGGTCGGTCCCGTACCGGGGGTCGGTCCCGTACCGACGGTCGGTCCCGGGCGGGGGTTCGGTTCCGGGCGGGGGCTCGGCCGGGGGCCGGCGCCCGGCGCGGGCCGCCCACGGTCGTCGGGCGCACCGGGCCCCGGCACCGGACCGTGCGGCGACGCGGCGGCGGGCGCTCCCCCGGTCCCGGGCGCGCCGTAGCCGCCGGCCGGCCGCGGGTGCGGACCGGACGCGAACGAGCCACGCGGCTGCGCCGGGATGGCGTTCCCGGACGGCTCCGACGCGAGGGCGACGCGGCGGTTGCGGTGCTCGAGCGCCGGGTTCCAGGCGTCCAGACCGGCGACGGCGCCGTCGGGGTACGGGCGCGACCGTGCGGGGTCCGGACGCTCCTCGGGCGCGGCGGGGCCCTGGTCCGCCCGGGCCCCGGCGGCCGTCGCGTCGGGCTCGGTGCCGGGCCGGTCGGACCCGTCGAGATCGTCCGCGGCCCGGTCGGACTGCGGACGCACCGACGGCGAGACGCCGCCGGTGGACCTGCTCACCTCTGGCTCCACGCCTGCTTGGTCGCGCGGACGAGGCGGTCCTTCAGTTCACGGGTGTGCCGACGACTGACCGGCAGCTCCGCGGTCTCCGGGCCGGATCCGATGCGCACGACGTAGCCGGACCCGGCCAGCCGCAGCTCGGTGACCAGCGGCAGCGCCACCAGGTACGAGCGGTGGATGCGCACGAAGCCGGCGTCGCGCCAGCGGTCCTCGAGCACCGACAGCGGGATCCGGACGAGGTGGCTGCCCTCGGTGGTGTGCAGCCGGGCGTAGTCACCCTGCGCCTCGACGTAGCGCACGGCGGACCGCGGTACCAGCTTCGTGGTGCCGGCCAGCTCCACGGGGATGACCTCGTCGTCGCCGCCGGTCTCCTCGCGCACGGTCTCGACCGGCCCGCTGCGACGGGTCGACAGGATCCGGTCGAGTGCGGCGGAAAGGCGCTCGGTGCGCAGCGGCTTGAGGAGGTAGTCGATGGCACCGACGTCGTAGGCGTCGACCGCGCGGTCGTCGTGCGCGGTGACGAAGACGATCGCCGGCTGCACGGCCATGTTCTGCAGCACCCGGGCCAGCTCCAGGCCGTCGAGACCGGGCATGCGGATGTCGAGGAACACGGCGTCGATGTCGGTCTGCTCGGCGACGTCCGCGCCGCCCCCCGCGCCGGCTCCCGCGGCCGCCCCGGCCCGGCGGCCGTTCAGGATGCGCAGGGCCTCGGTGGACTCGCCGGCCTTGAGGACCGTCGCGACGCGCGGGTCCTCGTCGAGCAGGTAGGCCATCTCCTCGAGCGCGGGCTGCTCGTCGTCCACCGCGAGAACGACCAGTCCGCGAGTGGTGTCGTTGCTGTCCACGATCTCCTCATCCTGCTTCCGGGCCTGCGCCGGGAAGCCCATCCGCTCGATGATCGCCCGGCGCCGCGACCATGGTGACGTGCCGACGCGCGTGATGCCAGGGCACGAACCGGATCGGTGACCGTCCGGACACGGGGTGCAGCTCGGCCGTGGTACGCACGGTCACCGGTGTCACAGCCCGTAACGGGCCCACGCCGCCCGAGTCTCGAGGGCGGAGAGCAGCTCGTGCCCGGCCCCGGCGATGCCGCCGGAGAGGCCGGCCTGGGCCGCGGACCCGCCGGCGCCGAGGCGGGCGAGCAGCGGCCTGCGCTGCTCCACCGGGCGCTGCTCGGCGTCGGGGAAACGTTCGGTCAGGACGTCGTGGGCGCTGCCGATGCCGTCCACCAGGCCCAGCTCGCGGGCCCGCTCACCCAGCCACACCTCGCCGTCGAACAGCTCGGTGTCGGTCGCGAGCCGGTCGCCACGCCGCTCGCGCACCCATCCGGTGAACCGGTCGTGCAGCTGTTCCTGCAGGCCGGTGAGCCAGGCGACGTCCTCGGACCGCTCAGGCAGGAACGGGTCCAGCCGCGACTTCGACCCGCCCGCGGTGTGCAGCCGCCGGGAGACACCCCATCGCTCGATCAGGCCGTCGAGCCCGAACCCGGCGCTGATCACGCCGATCGAGCCGACGATCGAGGTGGAGCAGGCGTAGATCTCGTCGGCGGCGCAGGCCAGCCAGTAGCCACCGGACGCGGCGACGTCCTCGCAGAACGCGAGCACCGGCACGTCCTTCTCCGCCGCCAGCGAGCGGATACGGTCCCCGATCAGCTGGGACTGGGTCGGCGAGCCGCCCGGGGAGTTGATCACCAGCGCGACGGCGGCGAGCCGCTCGGGCGCGAACGCCCGTTCCAGCACCTTCTCCATCGACGAGATGCTCAGCACCTGCCGCGGTACCGGCGCGGCCTGGGCGCTGATGACGCCCTGCATCCGCACGACCGACACCACCGGAGGGCCGACCGACTCACCCAGCCTTCCGGGCAGACGGGAGGTCACCGCCGCGGGAATACGCAGGACGTCCATGCCGTCCCACCGTACGCGCGAGCACAGGGTGACGTGGTGTGACCGGATCGGCACAGCTCGCGACCACCTGGTTCACCCGTACGGCCCAGCCGATCGCCGGAGGGTCCCACGGATGCCCGCCGGTCAGGCCCGGATGCCCGCCCGGAACTTCGGCACCCGCAGCGTGATCTTCATACCGGCGCCGATGTTGGTGTCGACGACGAGGCCGAAGTTGTCGCCGAATGCCGAGCGCATGCGGTCGTCGACGTTGCCGAGGCCGACGTGCGCGCCGGAGAGGTGGGCGTCGTCGAGGTCCTCGTTGAGCCGGGCCGGGTCCATGCCGACGCCGTCGTCCTCGACGACGATCACGCACTCCGACCCGGCGTTCTCCGCCCGGATGGTGACGGTGCCGCCGTTGGGCTTGCCGGACAACCCGTGCCGGACCGCGTTCTCCACGAGCGGCTGCAGCGCGAGGAAGGGCAGGACGACGTTCTGCACCTCCTGGTCGATCTGGAGCTTGATGTTGAGCCGGTTCCCGAAGCGGGCCTTCTCCAGCCGGACGTAGCGCTCGATGTTGTTCAGCTCGTCGAGCAGCGTCGTGTACTCGCCGGCCGAGCGGAACGAGTAGCGGGTGAAGTCGGCGAACTCGATCAGCAGCTCGCGGGCCCGCGCCGGGTCGGTCCGGATGAACGAGGCGATCGTGGTCAGTGCGTTGTAGACGAAGTGCGGGGAGATCTGGGCACGCAGGGCGCGGACCTCGGCGCGGTTGAGCCGGGCCCGGGAGTCGTCGAGCTCGGCGAGCTCCAGCTGGCTGGAGACGTAGCGCGCGACCTCACCGGTGGCCCGCAGCACCGGCGGGCCCGCCGTCGACGGGGTCAGCGCGGCGAGCGTGCCGATGATGTTCCCGTCGCTCTCCAGCGGGACGACGACGATCCCCCGCACCTCGCAGCCGGGCTGGTTGCACTTGATGGAGGTGTGGCTCATCAGCTCCATCCGGCCGGTCCGGACGACCGTGTCGGCGAGCGTCTGCACGTCCTGCTGGTGCTGGTCGGCGGTGCCGTCCCAGCCCAGGACGGTCCCGCGGGAGTCGGTCATCGCCATCGCCGTGGTCTCCAGCAGCTGGCGCAGGTACGGCAGCGCCTGCGACGCCGAACGCGACGACAGCCCCTCGCGCAGCACCGGCGCGGCCAGCGCGACCGTGTGCAGCGCGGAGAACGTGGCCTTGGCCAGCGGCGAGACCATCGTGTTGCGCCGGTTGCGCTGCCACAGGAAGAAGAACACCGCGACCACGCCGACGACGACCGCCACCACGAGCAGCAGCGCCATGGACGGGGTGAGCGTGGTGGATCCGTCCACGACTGCGAGCACCCCCGTTCCCGCGCCCGCCACTAGCGCACCAACCGGGACAGGCGGCGGTCGGCGAGCGGTTTCCCCCCGGTCTGGCAGGTCGGACAGTACTGGAACGATCTCTCCGCGAACGACACCTCGCGCACGGTGTCGCCGCAGACCGGGCAGGGCAGCCCGGTGCGGGCGTGCACCCGCAGCCCGGAGCGCTTCTCCCCCTTGAGCTCCGCGGCGCCCTGGCCGACCGAGCGGGCCACCGCGTCGGACAGCACGGCGTGCAGCGACTCGAACAGGGTGTCCCGGGCGGCGGCGTCGAGCCGGGACGCCGTGGCGTAGGGCGACAGGCGCGCGGTGTGCAGGATCTCGTCGGAGTAGGCGTTGCCGATGCCGGCGAGCGTGGACTGGTCGACCAGCAGCGTCTTGAGCCTGCGGTTGTCACCGTCGAGCAGCTCGTCGAGACCGGCCCGGCCCAGCTCCAGCGCGTCCGGCCCCAGCTTCGCGATGCCCGGGACCTGCGCCGGGTCCTCCACCAGGTACACGGCGAGCCGCTTCTGGGTGCCCTGCTCGGTGAGGTCGAAGCCCGGCCCGCCGACCTGGTCGAGGTGAACCCGCAGCTGCAACGGGCCGCGGCCCGGCTTGGGCGGGGTGACGCCCGCCGTGGTGTGCCAGCGCAGCCAGCCGGCCCGGGACAGGTGCGTGACCAGGTGCAGCGGGCCGGTGTCGGGGCGGTCGTCGAAGTCGACCGACAGGAACTTCCCGAACCGCGACGCCCCGGTCACCACCCGGCCCACCAGCGCCGACACCGGTGGGTCGAACGTCTTCAGCGCGCTCATCGAGGCCAGGTCCACCCGGGCCACCGGGCGGTACACGGCGTGCTCACGCAGGTGGTGGGCCAGGGCCTCCACCTCGGGCAGTTCGGGCACCGCGACTCCTAGTTGATCGGCTGCAGCGGGCTGTCCGCGTGGCCGGGCGTCGAGCGGTTCTTGAGGCTGCGCACGACCACCTTGGTCTCCTCGCGTGCGGTGGCGAGCCCGCGCACCATGCCCGTCCACTTCTCCGGGGGCAGGTCGTAGCCGCCCTGGGTCTTCGCGGTGATCGTGAACGGCCTGCGCAGCAGCCAGCGGAACGGGAAGAAACCCAGTCCGACGATGACGACGAGCCAGTAGAACCAGGGGAAGACCACCCCGCCGGGCACCCAGACGACGAGGACCAGCCAGAAGAACACCAGCGTGCCGAGGATCAGCACGACCGCGCCGTTACCCGCGTCGACGTCGTGCTCGAACTCGTCACCGACCGCCGGCGTGGTCCACTCGATCCGCCGGCTCACCTGCCATTCACGGTAGTCCGCCGCGATGACCGTCTTCGTCGTCAAGGTGTCCGCTCCCCTGCCCCGGTACCGCTCACGATGTTCCCACAGGGGGCCGACAGAACCGAGTACCCGCGCGCGGGCCACCCGGCGGTGCGGGGCCGCGCGGGGCCTCAGCAGGCGGGTTCGACGGGCTCGCGTTCCGGGGCGCCGGGGGCCAGCAGCTCCGAGCGGGTCAGCACGACCGGGTCCGGGCCGTCGTTGCGCAGCTCGTTGGGCCTGCCGTCCTCCAGGAAGAACGCCTCCCCCGGGCCGAACGGGCGCGGCTCGCAGGAGTCGGCGCGCTGCACGGTCACCGTGCCGGACCGCACGACGGTGATCACCGTGCCGGGGTGGCGGACCCAGCCGCTCGCCTGGCCCGGCTGCAGCACCTCGGTGCGCACGAGAAGCTCGGCGGGGCCGGGCGTGGAGATGTCGACGGGGCGGTCCAGGCGACCCACCGCGTCGGAACCCGCCTGGGCCGCGGTCACACCGGGGACCTCGGGGCCACCGGGGGCGGCCGCGGAGGTGGTCGGCGCCGCGGACCGGTCGGCCGGGACGATCTCGACGGTCGTCCCGTCGGAGGGTGCGGCGTCGGACTCGTGGCCGAGCTGCCCCGGCTGGGCACACCCCGCGAGCAGGGCGGCGGTCGCGACCAGCAGGGCCGGTCCGAGAAGGTGACGGGCGAGCGGCACGGGCGGTGTCCCTCCGGGCGCGATGCGTGATCGCACCGCACGCTAGTGGCCGATCACCACGCGAGCGGCAGCCGGGTCGTCCCGTTGATGAAGTTGGAGGTCAGGCGGCGCACCTCCCCGTCGAGCCGGGCCGGCGGCAGGCGCAGGAACGCGGTGAGGAAGGCCCGCATCTGCATCCGGGCGAAGTGCGCGCCCAGGCACAGGTGCGGCCCCTGCCCGAACGCCAGGTGCTCGTTCGGGGAGCGGGTGATGTCGAAGGTGTCCGGGTCGGCGAAGCGGCGCTCGTCGCGGTGCGCCGAGCAGTGGTAGACGACGACCTTGTCCCCCGCCGCGATCTCCGCCCCGTTCAGGACGTGGTCGCGGGTGGCGGTCCGGCGGAACGTCAGCACCGGCGGGTGCCAGCGCAGGATCTCCTCGATCGCCGACGGCAGCAGCCCCGGTTCCGTGCGCAGGCGGGCGTAGGCGTCGGGGTGCCCGACGAGCGCGAGCACCCCGCCCGGCAGCGCGCTGCGCACCGTGTCGTTGCCCGCGATGACCAGCAGGAAGAAGAACATGTGCAGCTCGGGTCCGGTGAGTGCGCGACCGTCGACCTCGGCGTGCACCAGTGCGGTCATGACGTCGTCGCCGGGCTCGGCGCGCTTGCGCTCGGCGAGGGCGTCGGCGTAGCCGAACATGTCGGCCAGCGCGGCCGGGGAGCGCGGGTTCACCGGTGGACCCTCGGCCGCGTGGTCCGGGTCCTGGTAGCCGATCACCCGGTTCGTCCAGTGCAGCAGCATCGGGCGGTCCTCGACCGGCACGCCGAGCAGGTCGGACAGGTTCTGCAGCGGGAACTCGTCGGTGACCCGCCCGACGAGCTCGCAGCCGCCGTCGTCGCGCACGGCGTCCAGGAGCGCGTCGGCGCGGCGCTGCACCGCGGCGGCGAACCCCTCCAGCCGGCGACGCGTGAACGCCCCGGTGACCAGCGTCCGCAGCCGGGCCTGCTCCGGCGGGTCCATGTTGAGCACCATCCGGCGCAGGAACGGCAGGTCGGCCGGGTCGGGGTCGCGGATCTGCGTCGCCCCGAGCGACGACGAGTAGTCGGCCGGGCTGCGCAGGACGTGCCGCACGTCGTCGTAGCGGGTGACGGCCCAGAACCCGGGTCCGGCCGGCCACGGGCCGACGGCGTGCTCGTCCTGCCAGGAGACGGGCGCGGCGTCGCGCAGCAGCCGCAGCGCATCGTGCGGCACCCCGCGGGCGAACACGCGCGGGTCGAACACATCGGTGTCGATCCCGACCGGGTCGACCCCATCGGGGCCGCTCACCGGTTCGCCACCTCGATCAGCGTGTCCGCATGGCAGGGCACGTCCTCGGCGCACCAGCAGCACAGGTCCTTGCCCGCGAGCTCGACCCGGGCCCGTTCGACCAGGTCGGGGCGCTCGTCGAGCAGCCAGCGGCGGTGCGCGGCGATGGCCGGTGCCCGCCCCATCTCACGCACGTCGAAGGGGTTGCCCCACGGTCCGGGCCGGGTGACGAGCACCGCGCCGTCGGGTTTGCGCCACCCCTTCGTGCGACGCAGCCGGATCCGCTGTGGAGTGCTCACGAACCGCACCGTAATCAGGTGGCGCAGCTCACGGCCAATCGCTTTGCATTGCGCAACGCATCGGCGCATGCTTGCGCAAGTCAACTAGTTGCGTGATACATGCACTACCGAGAGGGGGTCCGCGATGAGCACCGCACACGCTGCCGCCGCCGAGCCCGCCGACGCCGACCTGGAGCTCGCCGACTCGATCGTCCGGGAGCTGTTCCTGCTGGTCCGCCAGGTGAAGCGGTCCGGTGAACGGCACCGCCCCGAGATGATCGTCGACATGGCCGCGTACCACGTGCTGGCCCATCTCCACTTCGGCGGCCCGCAACGGGCCGGCGAGGTCGCCGCCACCTTCCACTCCGACCCCTCCACGATCAGCCGACAGGTGTCCGGCCTGGTCAAGGCGGGTCTCATCGAGCGGCGCGCCGACCCCGGCGACGGGCGCGCCTCCCTCCTCGCCGCGACGGACGAGGGCGTCCGCGTGATCGAGACCGAGCGACGCCGTCGCGCGCACGTCATCGCCACCGTGCTGGCCGCGTGGAGCCCCGACGACCGGCAGGCCCTCACCGGACTGCTCGGCCGCTTCCTCGACGACTACCAGACCTTCGAAGCACAGGAGTCCTGAGAATGTCCACCGCTGCCGCCAGTGCGCAGCGCCCCGTCGCCACCTCCGGCGACGGCGAGCTGACGCACCGGCAGATCCTGACCGTCCTGGGTGGACTGATGCTGGGCATGTTCCTGGCCGCCCTGGACCAGACGGTCGTCTCGACCGCGATCCGCACCATCGCCGACGACCTGTCGGGCCTCAACCTGCAGGCGTGGGCGACGACGGCCTTCCTCATCACCAGCACCATCACCACGCCGCTGTACGGCAAGCTCTCCGACATCTTCGGCCGCAAGCCGCTGTTCATGACCGCGATCACGATCTTCCTGATCGGGTCCGTGGCCTGCACCCTGGCCTGGTCGATGTACTCCCTGGCCGCGTTCCGCGCGCTGCAGGGCCTCGGCGCCGGCGGCCTGATGTCGCTGGCGCTGACGATCCTCGGCGACATCGTGCCGCCGCGCGAACGTGCCCGGTACCAGGGCTTCTTCCTGGCCGTGTTCGGCACCTCGAGCGTGATCGGCCCGGTCATCGGCGGCCTGCTGTCCGGTGTGGACACCATCGTCGGCATCGACGGGTGGCGCTGGATCTTCCTGGTCAACGTGCCCATCGGGCTCGTCGCGCTGGTCGTCGTCCAGCGGGTGCTGAACATCCCGCACGTCCCGCGGCCCGCACGGATCGACTGGCCCGGCGCGCTGGCGCTGGCGCTGTGCCTGGTGCCGCTGCTGATCGTCGCCGAGCAGGGCCGCGAGTGGGGCTGGGGCTCCACCTCGTCGATCGTCTGCTACGTCATCGGTGGCGTCGGCCTGCTGCTGTTCCTGCTGGCCGAGCGTGCCTACGGCGACGCCGCGCTGCTGCCGCTGCGGCTGTTCCGCACCGGCATCTTCTCGCTGTCCGCGGTGCTCAACCTGCTCATCGGTATGGCGATGTTCGGCGGCATCGCGCTGCTGCCGCAGTTCCTGCAGATCGTGCACGGCGCGACGCCCATCGAGGCCGGCTTCATGATGCTGCCGCTGGTCGGCGGGATCATGGTCGCGTCGATCCTCTCCGGCCAGCTGACCTCCCGCACCGGCCGCTACAAGATCTTCCCGGTGATCGGCACCGCGTTCATCACGATCGCGATGGTGCTGCTGTGGCAGACCGTCACGCCGTCGATCCCGATCTGGCAGCTCGACCTGACCATGGCCCTGCTGGGTCTCGGCCTGGGTCTGTGCATGCAGACCCTCGTGCTCGCCGTGCAGAACGCGATGCCCGCCCGCGACATGGGTGTCACCACCTCCTCGGTGACGTTCTTCCGGCAGATGGGCGGCACGCTGGGCACCGCGATCTTCCTGTCGGTGGTGTTCTCCACCGCCGGCGACAAGATCGCCGACGCCATCCGCGCCGCGCTCGGCACGAGCTCGTTCCGGGCCGCGCTGACCGACCCCGCCGTCGCGACCGACCCGGCCAACGCGCAGGTCGTCGGGGCGCTGCAGTCCGGTCAGGCCGGCGGCCTGTCCACCTCGGTGCTGGCCGACTCCTCTTTCCTGCAGCGGATCGACCCGCGGCTGGCCGCACCGTTCCAGGAGGGCTTCACCAGCGCGATGACGCTGGCGTTCCTCATCGCGGCCTGCGTGATCGCGGTGGCCTTCGTCCTGGTGCTGTTCGTCAAGGAGCTGCCGCTGCGCACCATGTCCGGTGCGCAGGCCGCCCGGGCCGAGGCCGCGGGCGAGGGTGCCGCCGCCGCGTCGGTCCCGACCGAGGCGCTCGGGACGGTCGCCCCGGCCCCCGCCCCGGCCGGGCGGGTCGACGGCGGTGGGCGCGGAGCGGACATCGCGCCGCCCACCACGCCGCTGCCCGTCGTCGCCCGGCAGGAGCCGCCGCACCCGGCGCCCCGGCCGAAGCCCCAGCCGCGTCCGCACAACGGCACCGTCGGTGACGCCGCCGCGGCCGCGGGCCTGGACCACCTGCCCTCCACGGGCGGCGACGGCCCGGCCGTCACCGGACGGGTCCAGGGCGGCGCCGGCGCGCCGGTCCCCGGGGCGGTCGTCACCGTCACCCGGCTGTCCGGCGACCAGGTCGGTCGCACCACGACCGACGACGACGGCCACTACCGCATCACCGTCGACCAGCCCGGACGTTTCCTGGTGGTGGCGGCCTCGGCGGCGCTGCCGCCGCACGCCGCCACGGTCTCGGTCGGCACCGATCCGGTCCGCCACGACGTGCGGCTGTCGGTCAGCAGCGGCATCCGCGGCACCGTGCTCGACGCCGCGGGCACGCCACTGCCCGGGGTCACCGTCTCGCTGATCGACCACGGCGGCGACGTCGCCGCGGCAGGCCGATCCGGTGAGGGCGGCCGCTGGGCGCTCGACGGCGTCCCGGCCGGGCGCTACACGCTCACCGCCGCCGGCGAGGGCGTCGACCCGGTGGCGGTCGGCGTCGAGGTGCCCGGCTCCGGCACGGCGGTCCAGGACCTGCGGCTGCCGCAGCGCTCCCGGCTCACCGGCCGGGTCACCGCGGCGCCCGACGGGCACCCGGTGGCGCACGCACTGGCCACGCTGATCGACGCCGAGGGCGCCGTCGTCGGGTCGCGGCTGTCCGGCCCGGACGGGACCTTCGCGTTCGAGGGCCTGCCCGCGGGCAGCTACACCCTCGCGACCAGCGGCTACGCCCCGGTCGCGAACGTGGTCGCTCTCGAGCCGGGCCGGGTGACCCACTCCGACGTGGAGTTCCCGCTCCCGCTCGACGGGCAGGCGTCCAGGAACGGCGCCGCGTCCCCGACGGTCGACGGCAACGGGCTGCAGAACGGCCGGCACGTCCGGGAGGGCGAGCAGGGTCTGCGGGGCGAGGCGCACCGCTGACCCACCCGTCCGTGTTCCACGTGGAACGTCCCGGCTCCCCCGTCACGGGAGGGCCGGGGCGTTCGGCGTCTACAGCGCGATCGCCGCGCCCACCCCCGACCGCGGGTCGACCGCGGCGTGCAGCGTCCCCCGCCCGCCGCCGCCCGGGACGGCGACCCCGGTCCCGACCGCGCACATCCGGCCCAGGGCCCAGGCACCCGCGTCCTCCACGACGTGCCCGCGACGGGTCAGACCGGCGAGGGTGCCGGCCCCGAGCCGCGACTCGACGACGAGCCCGTGCGGCTCCCAGCCGCGCGGCGCGAAGGACGCGGGGAACGCCGTCGAGTGCCAGGTCGGCGCGTCGATCGCGGCCTGCAGGTCCAGCACGCCGTGCATCAGTGCGAGCAGGAAGGCGAGCTGCCACTGGTCCTGCTGGTCCCCACCGGGCGTCCCGAAGGCGAGCGCGGGCTCGCCGTCGCGCAGCGCCAGCGACGGCGACAGCGTCGTGCGCGGCATCCGCCCGGGCGCCAGCGTGCTCGCGAGCCCCTCCTCCAGCCAGAACATCTGGCCGCGGGTGCCGAGGCAGAAGCCCAGCGCCGGGATCGTCGGTGACGACTGCAGCCAGCCCCCCGACGGCGTCACCGAGATCATGTTCCCGGCGGCGTCGACGACGTCGACGTGCACCGTGTCCCCGCGGGCGACGCCGTCCCGCGACACCGTCGGCTCGCCGGTGCCCGGCCCCTCCGTCCCGGAGCCGCGCCCGGCGCCCGGGGTCGCCGCGTAGTCCCCGATCCGCGGCGTGCGTCCGCCCGGCGCGCCGGGTCGCAGCCCGCCGTCCGAGGCCGGGCCGATCAGGCCCCGCCGGTCGTCGGTATAGGCGTCGGAGAGCAGGTCGGCGAGCAGGTCGGGGGTCGCGCCGTCGCCGTACCAGGCCTCCCGGTCGGCGAAGGCGAGCTTCGCGGCCTCGGCGGCGGCGTGCACCGTGTCGAGGGTCGCGACACCGCCGGGCAGCTCCAGGTCCAGGCCCGCCAGCAGCCGCAGCTGCTGCAGCAGGACCGGTCCCTGCGACCACGGGCCGCACTTCGCGACCGACCAGCCGGCCCCGGCGTCGGCGACGAGCGCGTCCTCGTAGTGCGCCGACCAGCCGGCCAGGTCGTCGGCGGTGAGCAGACCGGTGTGGTCGCGCCCGGTCTCGTCCCGGACCGGGGTCGCGGCGATCCGGCCGATCTCCTCGGCGACGAACCCGCGGTACCAGGCGTCGCGGGCGGCGTCGATCCGCGCCTCCCGGCTCGGGCCGACGGCCTCGTCGAGCAGCCGGCGCCAGGTCGCGGCCAGCACGGGCAGCCGCACCAGCTCGCCCGCGGCGGGGACCCGGCCGTCGGGCAGCCAGGTCGCCGCCGACGACGGCCAGTGCGTGCGGAAGTGGTCGGCGACCGTGCCGATGGCCGCGGGCACCCGCGGGACCAGCGGGAACCCGCCCGCGGCGTAGCCGAGCGCCGGTGCGAGGACATCGGCGAGCTCCCAGGTGCCGTGATCGCGGAGCAGGGTCAGCCAGCCCTCCCAGGCCCCGGGGACCGTCGCCGGGAGCAGGCCGGTGCCGGGGACGATCGTGAGGCCCAGGTCGCGCAGCCGGTCGGCCGTCGCGGCGGCCGGTGCCACGCCCTGGGCGCACAGCACCCGCGGGACGGGGTCGGCCGCGGTGACGAACACGGCGGGCAGCTCACCTCCGGGCCCGCACAGGTGCGGCTCGACCACCTGCAGCACGAACCCGCAGGCGACGGCGGCGTCGAAGGCGTTCCCGCCCCGCGCCAGCACCGTGGCCGCGGCGGCGGTGCCGAGATGGTGGGTGCTGCTGACCGCGCCGTGCGGCCCGATCCGGTCGTGTCCTCTGGGTGCCACGACCCGGATCCTCACACGCTCGCGTGTGACCCGCGGACCTCAGGCGAGGTCGCGCAGCTCGCTCACCAGCGGGACCTCCAGCACCCGGTCCGAGGACATCCACTCGCGCAGCGCGTGGGTGGCCAGCACGTCGTCGGTGTTGTAGCCCAGCAGCCGCTCCCGCTGGACCGGGTCGGGCTCGCCGCCGTCGAGCGCGACGGCGTCGCGGTACCAGCGCATGGAGTTCTCCCCACCCGCCTCCGGGTCCCGCCAGGAGAACCCGGCGGCGGGAGCGATCTTCTTCAGCCCCTTGCCCTGCGAGCACAGGAACCAGGTGGAGACCACGCCGTAGAGGTCCACCCAGCACGGGTCCGCGACGAACGCGCGCACCTCGGCCTCGGTCGGTACCCCGGGCATCCCGGCGAACCGCTGCGCCGAGGCGATCATCCAGCGGTTCTCGGCCTGCTCGTTGTAGCAGTAGGCGGCGAACGTGCGCCCGGACGCGAGCGTGGCGGCGCGCAGGCCCGCGAACCACGTCCAGAACTCCCCGAACGAGCGCCCCTCGTCGCGGGTGGGCAGCGGGTCCCAGGTCGCGAACGCCCGGTAGCCGGGCTCCGGGTCCCCGTCACGGGCACCGCCGGGCAGCGTCAGCAGCGCACCCCACAGGTAGGCCCCGGACTCGCCGAAGCTCTCCATGTCGACGTCGACCTCGACGTCGGCGCGCGTGACCGGCACCCGCGGCACCCGGCGGGCGACGGCGAGTCCCCGGCGGCGTGCACGGGCCAGCGCCACGAGGTCGGTGAACGGCGGCCCGGGCAGGGGGCCGGTCAGCTCGGCGGGCGGGTCCGCCGGGTCCAGCGCGGCCAGTCCCGCGACGGTCGCGACGCCCGACTCCCGCAGCAGCCGCGCCGTCTCGCCGTGGGCGACCAGGCTGACGTCGTCGACCTGCTCCAGCTCGGCCTCGCACGTCGGCCACCAGGGGCAGCGGCGGCACTCGGTGATCCGCGACGGCGCCGCGAGCGCGGGCCCGCCGGTCGCCGCGGCCCGGGCGACGGCGGCCCGGTCGGTGAACCGCGCGTCGTATTCCTCCAGCGTGGACCGCCCGCCGGGCCAGTGCCCGGCCCGCAGGTCGTGCCAGACGACCACGTCGGCGTCCAGCCCGATCACCCCGCCGAGCCGCGGGGCCGACTCCGGCGGCGCCCAGCCCGCGGCCTCCAGCAGCCGGGTCAGCTGGGCCAGGGCCAACAGGTCGCGCGGCTGGGAGCGGACCTTGCGGTCCGGGTCGTGCCGGGCACGCTGCGGCCACGGGTCGGTGACGGCGGTGGTGCGCGCGCCCTCGCCCGGATCGGTGATCCGGCGGCGCACGACGAGCAGCGGGACGTAGCCCCCGGTGGGCGTGCGCACGAGCAGCTCCGCGGTGCCGCGCCGGTCGCCGTCGACGGGCAGTACCGCACCCCAGACCAGCGGTGCACCGGCCGCGACGAGCTCGGCCGTGCGCTCCGCCCGAGCCGCCCGCGGACCGGCGCCGGTCCCGGTCGGCCCGGCCGCGCCGTCCGGCCAGGTGCTCGCCCAGTCCGCCCCCCAGGTGCGCGCGAGCAGCTCGCCGATCCGCACCCGGTGCGCCGCCGCGTCGGCCCGGCGCTGCTCGATCGCCGGGTCCGGGAGCGCCCGCGGCCGTTCCGCCGCCGACGGGTCGTGGTCCAGGTGCACCCGGCGGCGGCACCCGCTCAGCGCCGCCGCGTCCAGCAGGACACGGGGTGCGGTACGCGGTCCGGTCGAGGTGCTCACGGCTCCCGAGGGTAGAGACCACCCCCGACAGGAACGGATCCGCGTGACGCCCCGTTCCCCCACCCGGGTGGTGTCGGTCCTGCGCGTGCGGTGGGCGGGGCCCTAGGCTGCGTCGACACGGCGATCATCTGCCGAGCCGACCCGGGAGGACACGACATGGGACTGCTGCGCAGGAAGCCGAGCGCGGGCGAGCGCGCCGCGGCGGCGACCAGGGAGGCGGCGGTCGACGCGTCGGAACGGGTGCAGTCGGCCACGGTCCAGACCCTCGAGTACACCCGCGAGACCGCCGACAGGGCCGCCGAGAAGCTGCACCAGCGCGCGGTGAAGGCCCGGAAGAAGGCCGAGGCGGCGTCCCGGCGGGCGGAGAAGGCGGGCCGCCGGGCCGCGCGCAGCACGCGTCGCGCCGTCGGCGAGGGCACCGCCACCGCGAACAGCCTGCTGAGCTCGGCCGACCTCAAGGCCCGCTCGGCCGACCGGAAGGTCGCCAAGGCGGCGGCGAAGGCCGACGCCGGCGCCCGCAAGGCCGAGGCGAAGGCCGCGCGCGCCGCGGAGAAGGGCAGGCTCAAGAGCGAGAACCTGGCCGCCAAGCAGGCCGAGCGGGACCGCGCCGCCCGCGAGTGGAACGCCAAGAAGGTCCAGCGGTACCTGGGCGTGGCGAAGATCGTCGCGCCGCTGCTGGCGCCGTACGCGATGGCCGCGGCCGGATCGCTGCGCCACCGCCTCGACGACCACCGTTCCCGCCGACTCGGCGTGTCCCCGGACGAGCTGGGCGGCTACTCCGGTCCCGGCGGACGGCTGCACGCGCGGCTGTCCCGGATCGCGCGCACCATCACCGAGCTGCGCGAGGACGGGACCGTCGAGCGCGACCAGGCCGCGAAGCGGTTCGCCGACGAGACCGAGCCGCGGCTGCACGACCTCGCCGCCGCCGTCCGGGCCGCGGAGAACATGCCGGCCGCCCGCCGCAAGGCCGCGTACCGCACGGTGTCCGCCGACCTGGACCGCATCGAGGTCCGCCTGCTCGACCACCTGGGCGTCCGCTCCTGACCCGTCTCCGTGGGCCCGGCCCCGGGCCCACGGAGACGGTCGGCCCGCGCGGTACCGATGCGCGCTCCGCCTGCGCTACGCGCGGTACCGATGCGCGCTCCGCCTGCGCTAAGCGCGGTAGGTCTCCAGCAGCCGCAGCCACACCTCGCTGATCGTGGGGAACGCGGGCACGGCGTGCCACAGCCGGGCCAGCGGCACCTCACCGACCACGGCGACCGTCGCCGCGTGCAGCAGCTCGGCGACCCCGGGCCCGACGAACGTGACCCCGAGCAGCACCTCGCGCCGCGGGTCGACGACGGCGACCACCCGGCCGGACCAGTCGTCCGCGGTGAGCGAGGACCCGGCGACGGCGATGTCCATGTCGACCACCCGCACGTCGAGCCCCTCGGCGCGGGCGGTCGCGGCGGTCCGGCCCACCCAGGCGACCTCGGGGTCGGTGAACACGACCTGGGGCACCGCGTGGTGGTCGGCGGTCGCCGCGTCCTCGCCCCAGGGGTTGTCGTCGAGCGGGCGGCCCGCGGCGCGCGCGGCGATCGCGTGCGCGGCGATCCGGGCCTGGTACTTGCCCTGGTGGGTGAGCGGGGCCCGCCCGTTGACGTCGCCGACGGCGTAGAGCCAGTCCCCCGCGGCGAGCCCCGAGTCGTCGACGACGATCTCGCCGCGCCGCCCGGGGCCCACCCCGGCCGAGCCGAGGTCGAGCCCGTCGGTGGCCGGACGGCGCCCGGTCGCGACGAGCAGCCGGTCCACCTCGACCTCGTCCCCACCGCCGACCAGCACCGTCGCGTCCCCGTTCCGGCGCACCTCGTCCAGGCCGGTACCCAGCCGCACGTCGACGCCGGCCTCCCGCAGCCCGGCCGCGACCCGCTCGGAGGCCTGCGGCTCCGCGCCCGGCAGCACCCGGTCGCCGTGGTTGAACAACGTGACCTGCGCGCCCAGCCGGGCGTGGGCCAGCGCCATCTCGCAGCCGACGACGCCGCCGCCGAGCACGCCGAGCCGGCGCGGGACCTCCCGCGCCGAGGTCGCCTCGCGCGAGCCCCAGTACTCGACCGTGTCCAGCCCCGCGACGTGCGGGACGACCGGCACGCTGCCGGTCGCGACGACGACGGCGTGGCGCGCGGTCACCACGGTCTCGGTGCCGTCGGCCGCGGTCACGACGACGCGCTTCTCCCCGGCCAGCCGGCCCCGGCCGCGCAGCACGGCGGCGCCGGCGCCCTCGGCCCACCGCACCTGGCCGCTGTCGTCCCAGTCGGAGGTGAACGTCGTGCGGCGTTCGAAGACCTTCGCCGGGTCGAACTCGGCCCGCACGCCGGGCAGCCGCCGGGCGTCGGCGACGGCCTGCGGGGTGCGCAGCAACGCCTTCGACGGGATGCACGCCCAGTACGAGCACTCCCCGCCGAGGAGCTCGGCCTCCACCAGCACCGCGGACAGGCCGGCGTCCACCGCGTAGCCCGCGGCGTTCTCACCGACCGGGCCCGCCCCGATCACGACGACGTCGTAGCTCTGCTCGCTCATGGGGCCGACCCTTCCGCACTCACCCCAGGGCCGCGACCGCGTCACCCAGCTCGGTGTCGCCGCCGCGCAGCTCCAGCGTCGTGCCCGCGGTGCCCGGCGCGGCCAGCAGCGCGGCGACGGCCGCGGCGGAGTCGTCGCGGGTCACCTCGCCGTACTCCACCGGCGGCGGGGCCAGGGTGACGCGCCCGGTGCCCGGGTCGTTCGTGAGCCTCCCGGGCCGCAGGATCGTCGCGTCGAGGCGCGTGTCGGCGCGGATCGCGTCCTCGGCGGCCTTCTTCGCGCGGATGTAGGCGGCCCACACCTCGCCGCGTTCGGGGTCGGGCTCGGCGTCGACCCCGGGTGAGGAGACCAGCAGGTAGCGGCGGACGCCCGCCCCGGCGGCCGCGTCGGCGAGCAGGGTGGCGCCGTCCCGGTCGACGGTCTCCTTGCGCTCGACGCCGCTGTCCGGCCCGGCCCCCGCCGCGAAGACGACGGCGTCGGCGCCGGTCAGATGCCCCGCGAGGTCCGTCGCGGAGATCTTCTCCAGGTCCGCCACGACCGGGCTCGCCCCGGTGGCCGCCACGTCGTCGGTGTGGTCGGGGTTGCGCACGATTGAGCGCACCGTGTGTCCCTGACCCGTGAGCAGTGTGGACAGTCGCAGCGCGATCTGTCCGTGTCCTCCGGCGATCACCACGTTCATGCGGCCACGCTAGGCCGGACGGCTGCTCACCGCCTGTTCGGCTTGAGCGTCCAGACGATCGTCATGGCCCCGGTCTGCACACCCTGGGCGTCGGTGATGGTGACGTCGACGGTGAACTCCGGGCGCGTCCCGGCGTCGAGCTCGGCGAGCACCTCACCGGCCGGACGGGTCAGCACCGCCTCGGCGCGGAGGTCTCCCTTGGCGAGCTTGAGGTAGCGGATCTCGGACCGGACGACCAGCGGCACGGCCCGGTCCCCGGCCGAGGCGAACGCGGCCAGGCCGACCGCGCCGGACGCGGTCTCGCCCAGTCCGAACATGACCGCGGCGTGCGGCCCGCCGACGTGGTTGTGCTGGTCGGACCGGTCGGGGAGGAACGCCTCGACCCGGTCGGTCGTGATCGATCCGAAGGTGATCCCGGCGGTGCCCACCCACGGCACCGCCTGCGTCATCGCGTCGGCCACCCAGCTCGCGTCATCAGCCATGACCCGACCCTACTCGTCGGTAACCTTCGAGGAAAGCGACGCCCATTTCCTCACGATTCTCGCTGTGCGAGAACGAACCCCCTTGTCCGTCGTGCACAACGGGGTTGAGATCGGTGTGACAGCAGGCACACCAAGTCCCACCACCACGATGCGCAACGCCGCGCGTCCGAGGCTCGGAGGTACCGCCAGTGAAGGCCGTGCGGGTGCACGCGTACAAGCAGGACCCCCGGATCGACGACATCCCGGAACCGACGATCCAGGGTCCGCTCGACGTCATCGTCAAGATCGGCGGTGCCGGCGTGTGCCGCACCGACCTCCACATCATCGACGGGGACTGGGCCGACATCCAGAACCCCGACCTGCCGTACGTGATCGGCCACGAGAACGCGGGCTGGGTGCACGCGGTCGGCGACGGCGTCACGAACGTGCGGGTCGGCGACACCGTCATCCTGCACCCGCAGCCGTCGTGCGGGCTGTGCACCATGTGCCGCTACGGGCGCGACATGCAGTGCACCGGGGACGCGTTCTTCCCCGGCCTGTCGAACAACGACGGCGGCATGGCCGAGTACCTGCGCACCACCGCGCGGTCCTGCGTGAAGCTGAACCCGGACACCAACCCGGCCGACGTCGCCGCGCTCGCCGACGCGGGCATCACCGCCTACCACGCGGTCCGCAAGGCGGTCCCGTTCCTGTACCCGGGCACCACCGCGGTCGTGCAGGGTGCGGGCGGGCTCGGCCACATCGGCATCCAGGCGCTCGCCGCGCTCACCGCCACCAAGATCATCGTCGTCGACAAGAACCCGGACGCGCTCGAGCTGGCGAAGCATATCGGCGCGGAGGAGACCGTCGTCGCCGACGGGAACCAGGTCGAGGCCGTCCAGGAGCTCACCGGCGGCGGCGCCACGGTGGTCTTCGACTTCGTCGCCGAGCAGGGCGCGGAGAACGACGCCTGGGCGATGACCGGGCCGGCCGGCTACAACTTCGTCCTCGGCTACGGCGGCAACCTCTCCGCCCCCACCCTCGACTTCGTCGCCGGCGAGAAGAACATCATCGGCAACATCGTCGGCACCTACAACGACCTCGCCGAGCTCATGGTCCTGGCCCAGGCCGGGAAGGTCACGCTGCACACCGTCCAGTACAAGCTCGACCAGGCCCTGGAGGCCCTGCACGACCTGGACGCGGGCAAGGTCCGCGGCCGGGCGATCCTCGTTCCGTAACTCAGTCATACGTACGTACAGGACGAACGTTCTTTCCCTGACCCACCACCGATCAGCAGAGCTGCTGACGCAGGAGGAACCACATGTACGAGAAGGACGGCGAGAAGTACTTCATCGTCGACTCCCACAGCCACTTCTGGGACGCCTCCCGGGAGAACTGGGTCGAGGGTCGCGAGCAGTACGCCAAGGGCTGGATCGACTGCTTCTACGGCTACCACCAGCTCGGCCCGCCCGAGACCCACTGGGACTGGGAGCACTACCTCAAGGTCTCGCAGGACGACTTCGAGCGCGACGTCTTCATCGAGGGCCACGTCGACCACGTGGTCTTCCAGTCGACGTACCTCAAGGAGTGGTACAAGAACGGCTTCAACACCGCCGACCAGAACGCGGCGCTGCTGGAGAAGTGGGGCGACCGGATCATCGTCAACGGGCGCTTCGACCCGCGCGACGGCGACGAGGGCATGAAGCAGTTCGAGGCGGACTGCGCGAAGTACAAGCACAAGGGCGTGAAGCTCTACACCGCGGAGTGGAACGGCAGCTCCCGCGGCTTCAAGCTCACCGACCCGGAGTGCTACCGCTTCCTGGAGCGGGCCCAGGAGCTGGGCATCAAGAACGTCCACGTCCACAAGGGCCCGACGATCTGGCCGCTCGACAAGGACGCGTTCGACGTCGCCGACGTCGACCACGCGGCCACCGACTTCCAGGGCCTGAACTTCATCGTCGAGCACGTCGGCCTGCCGCGCATCGAGGACTTCTGCTTCATGGCGGTGCAGGAGCCCAACGTCTACGCCGGCCTGTCGGTCGTCGTCGGCGGCCTGATGCACGCCCGCCCGAAGTTCTTCGCCAAGGTGATGGGCGAGCTGCTGTTCTGGGTCGGCGAGGACAAGATGACCTTCGGCAGCGACTACAACATCTGGACGCCGAAGTGGCAGGTCGAGGGCCTGGTCGACTGGCAGATGCCCGACGACGACCAGTTCGCCGACTACCCGCGCCTCACCACCGCGTCGAAGAAGAAGATCCTCGGCCTCAACGCGGCGAAGCTCTACGACCTGGAGGTCCCGGCCGACTGCCGGCTGCCCGACACCACGGCCGACGAGCCCATGGCCCCGGGCGAGGAGCTCGTCGACAACAAGGCCGGGGCGCAGGCGTGACCCCGCGGCCTGCTGAGAGCCCGCTCCGGCAGGCCGTGTGGTCCGCGCTGGGGACGGTGCTCGACCCGGAGCTGGACGAGCCGATCACCGAGCTCGACTTCGTCGAGTCGTGGTCGGTCTCGCCCGCCGGTGAGGTCGTCGTCGGGCTCCGGCTGCCGACGTTCTTCTGCGCTCCGAACTTCTCGTTCCTGATGGTCGCCGACGCCTACGACGCGGTGACCGCGGTACCGGGAGTGACGAGGGCGGAGGTGACGCTGGCCGACCACCACGCCTCCGACGAGATCAACGGTGGGGTCGCGGCGCACGCCGGGTTCGTCAAGTCCTTCGAGGGCTCGATCAACGGGCAGGCCGCGGCCGAGCTCGACGAGCTGCGGCACACGTTCCTGGCCAAGGCCGCGCTGGCCGGCCAGGACCGGGTGGCCCGCCCGCTCGTCGACGCCGGCCGGGGACCCGACGAGCTGGCCGGGCTGACGCTCGGCGAGCTGGTCGGGACCGAGGCCGACACCGAGGAGCTGACCCGGATGCGGACCCGCCGCAGGGCGATCGGCCTGCCCGCCGGCGACGACGCACCGCTGCTGGTCCACTCCGACGGCACCGCGGTGACCGTCGAGCAGGTCCCGCTGCACCTGCGTCGCGCGCGGTTGCAGCGGGTCGGGATCGAGACCAACGGGGAGTACTGCAAGGGCCTGTTGAAGATCCGCTACGAGACCGGCCGGACGGCGGCGACCGCCGGCCGCTGACCACCGCACGCCACCTCCGGGCCGCGCCCCTCACCGAGGGACGCGGCCCGGACGTGTGCACGCCCCGAGTCCGCGCGCTGATCCGGAGTCCGCGCGCATCCCCGCAGTCCGCGCGTGTCACGGCACGCGCGAACCGCGGATCAGCGCGCGGGAGGACCGGCGTCCAGAACACGCACGGTGTCGGTGAGGCGGTAGCCCGCGCCGTGCGCGAACGGGGCCAGGGCCTCCAGCAGGGCCGCGCGGACGGCGGCGGGGCCGGCGTGGCGTGCCGCGTGCCGCCCCGGCCCGGACGCGAGCACCCCGGCGACGAGGTCGTCCGGGTCGGGGTGCACCACCGGCACCCGGACGACGGCGACCTCCCGCACCACGAGCCCGGCCAGCTCCGCCAGCCGGGTCAGCCGCCGCGGGTCGGTCAGCGGGGGCGCACCGACGCCGCTGCGGTCGGGCCCGGGGTTGTTCTGCGGAGGCGCGGGCGCGGCCCCGGTGAGCGGGGCGAGCGCCGCGCCGATGACGGCGGCGTCGCACTCGTCGGGGGTGCCCCAGACCGTGGCCCGCACCGCGCCGCTCGGCGCGCACACCCGGCCCGCCCCGCGCAGCGCGAGCACCGGGTTCGGGAGGTGCTCCAGTACCTGCACCAGCGTGACCAGGTCGAACGCGTCATCGGCGAAGGGCAGCTCGTGGGCGTCGGCGACCCGCAGGTCCGCCCCGGGCGCGGCCCGCTCCGCCGCGGCGAGCGCGCGGGGTTCGGTGTCGACGCCGGTGACGGCCAGCCCGGCGGCGGCCGCGTCGGCGAGCAGCCGCCCCGCCCCGCAGCCGACGTCCAGCAGCCGCGAGCCCGGGCCGGCACCCGCCAGGACACGGTCGAACAGCGGGGATGCGGCAGCGGTGCTCACGGCTCCGACGCTAGTCCGGCCCGGCGCCGCGGTCACCGCTTCGGTGGGAGTGTCTCCACGACGGCGACCGCCTCGGCGACCCAGCCGGCGAGCTCCGGGCCGTCGAGGTCGTCGACGTCGGGCTCGCCGGCCACCCACAGCCAGCCGGTCATCTCGCGGCCGCCCATCACCATCCGCTCGGTCCGCGGGCGCTCCAGCAGCTCCGCGGAGCGGTCCGCGGCCACCCGCACGAGCAGCCCGCCACGTCCGCTCGCGGCGACGGCCATGTGCCCGTCGACCAGGAAGGCGAGCCCGCCGAACATCGTCTTCTCGGTCACCGGCCGGTCCGCGAGCAGGCTGCGCAGACGGGCGGCGAGACCCTCGTCGTAGGCCACCCGGGCGAGTATGGCCCTCAGCGGCCCCAGACGTCCTCGGCGACCGAGACGATCAGCTCCAGCTTGCGCTTCTGGTCGTCGACGGTGAGCTCGTTGCCCTCGACGGTGGAGGAGAACCCGCACTGCGGCGACAGGCACAGCTGGTCCAGCGGCACGTACCGCGCCGCCTCGTCGATCCGGCGCTTGAGCGCGTCCGGGTCCTCCAGCGCCCCGGACTTGGTCGTGACCAGCCCGAGCACCACCTGCTTGCCCTTCGGGACGAACCGCAGCGGGGCGAACCCACCGGAGCGCTCGTCGTCGAACTCACAGAAGAAGCCGTCGACGCCCAGCGTGCCGAACAGCGCCTCGGCGACGTGGTCGTAGCCGCCCTCCGCGGCCCACGACGACCGGTAGTTGCCCCGGCACATGTGCGTGGTGACGTACATGTCCGACGGCCGGTCGGCGATCGCGGCGTTGATCTGGCGGATGTAGCGCAGGTGCTGGGTCTCCGGGTCGTCACCCTTCTCGGCCAGCTGCGCGCGGTGCGCCGGGTCGTTCAGGTAGGCCAGCGCGGTGTCGTCGAGCTGCAGGTAGCGGCAGCCGCGGTCGTACATCGCGCGGAGCTGGTCGGCGTAGGCGGTCGACAGGTCGGACCAGAACTCCTCGACGTCGGGGTAGACCTCGCTGGAGATGACCGACCGGCCGCCGCGGGCGTAGACCATGCTCGGCGAGGGGATCGTGAGCTTCGGGGTCGCCGTGGTGACCTGCGCGGCCAGGTACTCGAACGCCGAGGCGAAGACGGGTTCTTCGAGGTGCACCTGGCTGTCGACGGCCATCCCGGCGGAGGTGAAGTTGTTCTGGCCCGCCGCGTTGCGCATCGCGACCTCGACCCGGCCGGAGGTCTTCGTGACGCCGCCGAGGGCGTAGATGAAGTCCATGTGCCAGGAGGTGCGGCGGAACTCGCCGTCGGTGGCCGAGCGCATGCCGACCGACTCCTGCAGCGCGACGACGTCGGTGATCGCGGCGTCCTCGGCCGCGCGCAGGCCCGCGTCGTCGAGCTCACCCGCGGCGTGCAGCTCCCGGGCGGCGAGCAGGGCGGGCGGCCGCAGCAGCGAACCGACGTGGTCGGCCCGGAACGGCGGGACGGTGCGGACGAGCGACTCCACTGTCTTCTCCGGCATCGGGCGAACGTATCGCCGTGTCCGCATGTCCGCCGACGTCACTTCCGGAGAATGGAAGGTCTATCGCGCATGCCAGCGCGGGGACCGCTTCTCCCGGGCCGCAGCGGCACCCTCCGCCGCGTCCTCGGTGGTCGCGACGACCTTCCGCAGCGTCTCACCGAAGCGGATCGCCTCGGTGGTACCCATCTCCGGTCCGCGCACCGCCATCTCCTTGATCGCACGCTGGGCCAGCGGCGCCCCCGCGGTGAGCCGCCGGGCGAGGTCCCGGGCGGCGTCGCCCAGCTCCTCGTGCGGCACGACCCACCCGGCGAGGCCGATCTCGTGCGCCCGCCGCGCGTCGATCGTCTCGCCGGTGAGCAGCAGCTCCATCGCGTACTGCCGGTCGATCATCCGGGGCAGCCGCAGCGCACCGACGATCGTCGGGACGCCCAGCCGGGCCTCCGGGAAGGAGAAGGTGGCGCGATCCGAGGCGATCACGAAGTCGCACCAGGTCAGCAGCGTGACGCCGTAGCCGACGGCGGGTCCGTTCACCGCGGCGACGATCGGCTTGAAGATCTCCCAGCCGCTCTCCAGCGAGTTCACCGTCGGCCGCTCGAAGAAGCTGCCCGGGAAGTCGCCCGCCGGGTTGCCGGTGGTCGAGCGCGTGTCCGCCCCGGCACAGAACGCAGGCCCCTCGCCGGTCACGATCGCGACCCACGCCTCCTCGTCGGTGCGGAAGCGGTCCCAGGCGGCGTTGATCGCGCGCCGCATGTCCCCGTCGATCGCGTTGCGCTTCTCCGGGCGGTCGTAGGTGATCGTCACGACGTGTCCGTCGCGTTCGTAGCGCACCCCGCCGGCCATCGGATCATCCTGGCGGGCTCAGCCGGACGCGGCGACCCCCGGCGCCGCGGCCAGGTGCCGGGCCAGCGGCACCGCGGCCTCGCGCACCGCACGTTCGAGCTCCCAGCGGCGCCCGGTGAAGTCCGCCCGGCTGACGACGACCGACAGCGCGGACCCGCCGCCCGGGTGCGGCACCGCGACCGCGAGCCCGGCCCGGCCGCGGGCGTGCTCCTCCACCTCCACCGCGACCCCCGCCGAGCGGACCCGCAGCAGGTCGCGGTCGAGCAGCCGCCGGTCGGTGAGGGTGTGCGGGGTCAGCGGCGCCAGCGGCCCGTGCCCGACGCCGAGGACGTCGGCCAGCCGTCCGGCGTCCAGCCCGGCGAGCAGTGCCTTGCCCGGCGCGGTCGCGTGCGCGGGCAGCGGCTCCCCGGTCACCGCGCCCGGCCCCGGGTGCGCCGCACAGGTCTCGGTGTGGGCGACGACGACGTCGTCGGACCGCAGCACGGCCAGCACCACCGCCGCGCGGGCCGTGGTGTGCAGCTCGGCGAGCACCTCCCGGGCCGGGGCGGGCGGCACGATCGGGTCGGTCATCCCCCGGTACAGCCCGACGACGCGGTAGCCCAGCCCGTACCCGCGCTCGGCGTGCAGCCGGACCAGGTAGCCCTCCTCGACGAGCGTCCCCAGCAACCGGTACGCCGTCGGCAACGGCAGCTCCAGGCGGCGGGCGAGGGCCTTGGCGCTGACCCCGTCACCCGCCTCGGCGACCGCCTCGAGGACCCGCAGCGCTCGGCGCAGCACCGCTCCCGCGCCGTCGCCGACCATCCGCCTAGTGTCGCTGCGGGACCGAGGGCACGCCAGGACCGGGAGGACGACATGGCAGGGGCGTTCCGGCCCGTCGACCGGGCGGGACTCGCGGCACACCTGGCGGAACGCGCCCGGGAGCGGTCGGGGCGGGTGCGCGTGCTCGTCGACGGCGCCCCGCCCGCGGCCCCGCTGGAGCTGGCCCGGGCGGTCGCGGAGCGGCTGCGCTCCGGCGGCCGACCGGCCCTGGCGGTGGACGCCGACGACTTCCTGCGACCGGCGTCGGTCCGCCTGGAGCTCGGCCGCACCGACCCGGACATGTTCCTCGACGGCTGGCTCGACGAGCCCGCGCTGCGCCGCGAGGTCCTCGCCCCGATGGGTCCCGGCGGCAGCGGCCTGGTGCTGCCCCGGCTGCGCGACACGGTGCGCGACCGTGCCTACCGCGACGAGCCGGTGCCGCTCGGGCCGGACGGGGTGGTGCTGCTCGCCGGCGGGCGGCTGCTGGGCCGGGGCCTGGCCGCCGAGCTGACCGTGCACCTGCGCGTCGGCGGGGCCGCGCTGCGCCGCATGCTGCCCCCCGACGACGCCTGGACGGCCGCCGCGTACGCCCGCTACGAGAGCGAGGGCGACCCCGGTTCGTTCGCCGATGTGCTCGTGATGGCCGACCATCCCGACCGCCCGGCGCTGCGGGACGCCTGATCGGCGCACGGCGTCCGGGCACGGAGCGTGGCCGGAGCCCGGGAAAACGACAAGCGAGACCGGATCGGGTTACACCCGGAACCGATCTCGCGATGGCGGTGGTGACCGCCGAAGGGGGAGAATCCCCGATGAGGGGAGATGGTGGGCGAGGAGGGAGTTGAACCCTCACGTCCTTTCGGACACACGGACCTGAACCGTGCGCGTCTGCCATTCCGCCACTCGCCCGAGCGACACGAGAAAGTTAGCACCCCGCTCGGCAGCCGTTCGCAGGGGGGTCCCCTGCCCGTCGATCACCAGCTGGAGGGGGTCGTGGCGGGTGGGGCACCGGGATGCGCCGCGGCTCCGGGCCGGGTAGATCGGAGGGGAGCACGTCGGTGGCACCGCGGGGCCGGTCGCCCGCTCGTGCCGGGCCCCGCCGTGCCCGGCGGATAACACAGATACGATCGGTCGCACATCACCGACACGCCGATGCGGATGGAGGAGATCTTTTGGGCCGCGTGGACCGCTTCGAGCGCCGACTTCAGGGGTTCGTGGGCGACGCCTTCGCGCGGGTCTTCGGGGGCAGTGTCGTCCCACAGGAAGTCGCACAGGCACTGCTGAGGGAAGCCGAGGACAACGTCGAGCAGCTCGCCGGAGGTCGCCAGCTGGCGCCCAACCGGTACACCGTTCTGCTCAGCCCCAGCGATCTCGACCGGATGGCGGGCGACGAGGACGGGGTCGTCCGATCCCTCTCGTCGCACGTGGCGAAGGAACTCACCGACCAGGGCTGGGACACCTACGGTGAGGTCGTAGTCTTTCTGGAGCGCTCCGAGGCGCTGCACACGGGACAATTCCGCACCCGCTCCGCTGTCGACCCCGACGCTTCCCGTCGGGCCGCCAACCGAGCACGCACCGCAGGAGAAGCACCCATGAGCCAGCAACCGGGCCACCCCGAGGAGAACGGGCAGTACGGATACGACCGGGGCGCACCCGGCGGGTACGGCCAGCAGACCTACGCGCCTCAGGGGTACGACCAGGAGCAGCAGGGCGGCTACGGCCAGCAGCAGGGCGGGTACGACCAGTACGGGCAGCAGCAGGGCGGCTACGGCCAGCCCGGCTACGACCAGTACGGCCAGCCCCAGCAGGGCTACGGCCAGCAGCCCGGGTACGACCAGCAGCAGCCCGGCTACGACCAGTACGGCCAGCAGCAGGGCTACGGCCAGCAGGGCGGCTACGGCCAGCCCCAGCAGGGCGGCTACGACCAGTACGGCCAGCAGGGCTACGGCCAGCCGCAGCAGGGTGGCTACCCCCAGCAGGGCTACGAGCAGGGCTACGACGGCTACGGCCAGCCCCAGCAGGGTGGCTACGGCCAGCCCCAGGGCTACGCCCAGCCCGGCTACCCGCAGCAGGGTGGCTACGAGCAGGGCTACGACGGCGGCTACGGCCAGCAGCAGGGCTACGCCCAGCCCGGCTACCAGCAGGGCGGCTACGACCAGGGCTACGACCAGGGCTACGACGGCCAGGGTTACGGCGGCCAGGGCGGCTGGGGCGCTCCGGCGCAGCTGACTGCGATGCTGATCCTGGACGACGGGTCGAACCGCAACTACCAGCTGGCCGAGGGCACCCACGTCATCGGCCGCGGCCAGGACTCCCAGTTCCGGCTCCCGGACACCGGTGTGTCCCGCCGGCACCTGGAGGTCACCTGGGACGGCCAGGTCGCGACCCTGAACGACCTGGGCTCGACCAACGGCACCACGGTGAACAACTCCCCGGTGCAGTCCTGCCAGCTGACCGACGGCGACGTGATCCGCGTGGGTCACTCCAGCCTGGTGTTCCGCACCCAGGGCTGAGCCACACCCGCGGAGCGGAGTCCGCGCAGCGACAGCGGTGCGTCCCCGCCCGCCCGGTGATCCACCGGGCGGGCGGAGCGTGCGGGAACACGAGAAGGGCGAGTAGGACGACGTGCCGGAACTGGTACTGCAACTGACCCGGGGCGGCTTCCTCGCCCTCCTGTGGCTGTTCGTCCTGCTCGCACTCCAGGTGGTCCGCTCCGACCTCTACGCCGCGTCCGGTCTCCGGACGGCCGCACCCGGCCGCGCGGGCGGCGGACGGGCCGCCAGGGTCCGCGGCGGTGGCCGCGGCAAGGTGGCCCGCCAGCTCCTCGTCACCCAGGGTCCGCTGGCCGGCAGCCGCATCACGCTCGACTCCCGGCCGATCCTGATCGGCCGCGCCGACGACTCGACCCTCAAGCTCGACGACGACTACGCCTCCACCCGGCACGCACGCATCTCGCAGCAGGGTGACGACTGGTACGTCGAGGATCTCGGGTCGACGAACGGCACCTATCTGGAACGTAATAAGGTCACCGGGCCCACCCGGGTCCCGCTGGGGACACCGGTCCGCATCGGCAAGACGGTGATCGAGCTGCGATCGTGACGGACACGGACCGACCATGAGGTACCGACCGTGAGCCCGGCGCGACCGACCGCTCCCCCGGTGCCGCGGCCGTCCGACCGGTCCCGCGGCGCGGGATCCGCCCGACGTGCCCCGACCGAAGCCGGAGCCGCCCCGTGACACTGGTGCTGCGTTACTCGGCCCGCAGTGACCGCGGACTGGTCCGGCAGAACAACCAGGACGCCGTCTACGCGGGCCCCCGCCTGCTCGCCCTCGCCGACGGCATGGGCGGTCACGCCGCGGGCGAGGTCGCCTCGTCCCTGGTGATCTCCGCACTGGCCCCGCTCGACGACGACGTACCCGGTGACGACCTGCTCGCCGAACTCCGCGAGGCCACCCACGACGGCAACGAGGCGATCTCCCGCCACGTCGCCGAGGCCCCCGACCTCGAGGGCATGGGCACCACGCTGACCGCGATCCTGTTCGCGGGCTCGCGCCTGGGCATGGTCCACGTCGGCGACTCGCGCTGCTACCTGCTGCGGGACGGCGAGTTCGCCCAGATCACGAAGGACGACACGTTCGTCCAGTCGCTGATCGACGAGGGCCGGATCACCGAGGAGGAGGCGCACACGCACCCGCAGCGGTCGCTGCTGCTGCGCGCCATCACCGGGCAGGACGTCGACCCGTCGCTGTCGATCCGCGAGGCCCGCGCCGGGGACCGCTTCCTGCTGTGCTCCGACGGCCTGTCCGGCCCGGTCAGCGACGAGACGCTGCACGACACCCTGACCGACTACGCCGACCCGCGCGAGTGCGCCGACCGCATGATCGAGCTGGCGCTGCGCGGCGGCGGGCCGGACAACATCACCTGCATCGTCGCCGACGTCGTGGACGTCGACTACGCCGACGACGCCCCGATCATCGGGGGCTCCGCGGGCCGCAACCCGCGCGCCGGCGACGGCGACTACCGCCACGACGAGCGGACCCCGCACTCCTCGGCGCAGCGCGCCGCGGCCACCACGCTGCCCCGCACCGAGCCGGTGCGGCTGGAGCCCGCCGCCGCGGAGGAGCCGCGCCGGCGGCGCGGCCTGCGCCCGGTGCTCGCCCTGCTGGGCGTGCTCGTGGTGCTCGTGGCAGGTGTGTTCGTCGCCCGGGCGCTGGTGCTGCAGCAGTACTACGTGGCCGTCGACCGGAACCAGGTCGCGATCTACCAGGGTGTGCGCGGCAACGTGCTCGGAGTCCCGTTGCAACGGGTGGCCGAGTCCACCGACATCGGCCTCGACGACCTGCCGCAGGCGGTCCGCAGCCAGGTCACCGACGGCATCGTCTCCGACGAGGGCGAGACCGGTGCGCGGGAGACCGTCGACCGGCTGCGGGAGCGCATGCTCCCGCTCTGCTCCACCCTGAACCCGCCGCAGCCGCCCGCGGTCGTCCAGGTACCCGGCGCCCCGCCGGT
Organism: Pseudonocardia sp. 2-7; assembly: GCF_056341085.1. Classification (NCBI taxonomy): domain Bacteria; kingdom Bacillati; phylum Actinomycetota; class Actinomycetes; order Pseudonocardiales; family Pseudonocardiaceae; genus Pseudonocardia; species Pseudonocardia sp. 2-7. The sequence goes on along the minus strand of NZ_CP094507.1, from coordinate 48,045 downwards.
GACGACGACCCCGCTGCCGACCGCGACCCCCGAGCCGGGCCGGAACTGCCGGCTCGACGGCTGATGGCCACGGGCAGCTCCGCCGCGGAGCCGACCACGCCCACCGGCCGCGGCATCGAGCTGTTGATGCTGGGCCTGGCCGCCGTGCTCACGACCGGTGCGCTGGTGCTGGTGGAGGCGAACCAGGAGCAGTCGCTGACGACCGACCTGTTGTGGGTGGGTCTGGCGTACCTCGTGCTGTTCGCGGGTGCGCACGTGGCGGTGCGCTTCCTCGCGCCCTACGCCGACCCGCTGATCCTGCCGTCGGTCGCGCTGCTCAACGGCATCGGCCTGGTGATGATCCACCGGCTCGACCTGGCCAAGGCCGCCCGCGCGGAGGCCACCGGGAGCCCGGTGCCGAGCGGGCTGATCGGCGCCCAGGTCACCTGGACCGTCGCCGGCCTGGCGTTGTTCGCGCTGGTGCTGTTCTTCCTCCGGGACCACCGCACACTGGCCCGCTACGGCTACACCGCCGGCTTCGTCGGCCTGGTCTTCCTGGCGATCCCGGCGTTCCTGCCGTCGTCGATCTCCGAGGTCAACGGGGCCAAGCTGTGGATCCGCATCCCCGGCGGCCCCGGCATCCAGCCCGGCGAGTTCTCCAAGATCCTGCTGATCATCTTCTTCGCGGCCTACCTGGTCCAGAAGCGCAACCTGCTCTCCACCGCGGGCCGCCGATTCCTGGGCATGGAGCTGCCCCGCGCCCGTGACCTGGCGCCCCTGCTCGTCGCCTGGGGGCTGTCGGTCGGCGTGCTCGTGCTCCAGCGCGACCTCGGCAGCTCGCTGCTGATCTTCGGCCTGGTCCTGGTCCTGCTCTACACCGCGACCGAACGCGTGTCGTGGATGGTGATCGGGCTGCTGGCGTTCTCCGGCGGCGCCGTCGTCGCCTACAACCTGTTCGACCACGTCCAGACCCGTGTGCGGATCTGGCTGGACCCGTTCGCCGACTTCAGCGGCGGCGGCTACCAGCTCGCGCAGGCGCTGTTCGGGCTCGGCACCGGCGGTGTCGGCGGGACCGGGCTGGGCGCCGGCCGGCCGGACATCGTGCCCTTCGCCGAGTCCGACTTCATCTTCTCCTCGCTCGGCGAGGAGCTCGGGCTGATCGGGCTGGCCGCGATCCTGCTGGTCTACCTGGTGCTCATCACCCGTGGGCTGCGGTCGGCCCTGGCCGTGCGCGACTCCTACGGCAAGCTGCTCGCGACCGGGCTGTCGTTCTCGGTGGCGCTGCAGATCTTCGTCGTCATCGGCGGGGTGACGAAGCTGATCCCGTTGACCGGTCTGACGCTCCCGTTCCTGTCCTACGGCGGCTCGTCGCTGCTGGCGAACTACGTGCTGGTGGCGATCCTGCTGCGGATCTCGCACGTGGCCAGGGCACCGCTTCCCGTCCGGCCCGCGAAGCCGCGGGCGCCGATCGCCGAGGCCAGCACCGAGCTCGTCCAGCGTCCCGGGACGGGCCGCTCCGACACCCGTGACGACAACCACGCCGACACCGCCGCCCAGAGGAGCGAGACGTGAACCGCCCGGTCCGCCGCGTGGCACTCGCCGTGATGGTGATGATCGTGGTCCTGCTCGGCAACATCACCTACGTGCAGGTGGTCATGGCCGGCCAGTACCGGGACGACTCCCGCAACCAGCGCTCGCAGATCGACGAGTACTCGCGTCAGCGCGGCCAGATCGTCGCCGGCGGGCAGGTCCTCGCGCAGAGCGTCGAGAGCGACGGCCGGCTGCGGTTCGCCCGCCAGTACCCGCAGGGCGAGATGTTCGCGCCGGTCACCGGCTTCCTGTCGACCGTGTACGGCAAGACCGCACTCGAGCGGTCCACCGACGAGGTGCTCAACGGCACCGACGACCGGCTGTTCGTGCGCAGGCTGTCGGACCTCATCACCGGCCGGGACCCGGCGGGCGGCAACGTGGTGACCACCATCGACCCCGAGGTGCAGCGCGCCGCCTACGACGGGCTGGCCTCCCGCGGGTACACCGGCGCCGTCGTCGCGCTGGTGCCGCAGACCGGCGAGATCCTGGCGATGGCCTCGACGCCGTCGTTCGACCCGAACCCGCTGGCCTCGCCGGACCCGGCGCAGCAGCAGGAGGCGTGGAAGCGCTACGGCGCCGCCGACCCGGACCCGATGACCAACCGGGCGATCAACGAGATCGAGCCGCCCGGCTCGACGTTCAAGCTCGTCACCACCGCGGCCGCCCTGCAGAACGGCTACACCCCGGACAGCCAGCTCACGGCCGCCCGCAACATCCAGCTGGCCGACTCCACGACCACCCTGGAGAACTACAACGGCTCGGCCTGCGGCGGCGGGGCGACGGCGTCGCTGCGCGAGGCGCTGGCGCGATCCTGCAACACCGCGTTCGCCCAGCTCGGCGGGGAGCTCGGCCCGGACAAGCTCCGTGCCCAGGCCGAGGCGTTCGGCATCGGACGCACCGACCTGCAGATCCCGATGCCCGTCACGGCGTCGCAGGTCGGCCCGATGGCCGACACCCCCTCGACCCAGCAGTCCGCGATCGGGCAGCGCGACGTCCGGCTGACCCCGATGCAGCTGGCGATGATCGGCGCCTCGATCGCCAACGGCGGCCAGACGATGGCCCCGCACCTGGTCAAGGAGATCCAGAGCCAGACCCTGGACGTCGTCGACACCACCGACCCGGACCGGATGTCGCGGTCGATGCCGGCCGACGTGGCCCGCACGATGACCGACCTGATGGTCGGCTCGGAGGACCGGACCTCGGGCGGCGGCAAGATCACCGGCGTCCAGATCGCGTCGAAGACCGGTACCGCCGAGCACGGCACCGACCCGAAGAACACCCCGCCGCACGCCTGGTACGTGGCGTTCGCACCGGCCGACAACCCCAAGGTCGCGGTGGCGGTGCTCGTCGAGAACGGCGGCGACCGGGCGCTCGAGGCGACCGGTGGCTCGGTCGCGGCCCCGATCGGGCGGGCCGTGATCGCCGAGGCGCTGCGGGACGCCCAGTGAGCCCGCGGGACCCGGCCCGGCGCAGGTCCCCGGCGGCCCCGTGAGCGCCCTGTCGGCCGGGCAGCTGATCTCCGAGCGCTACCAGCTGGACCGGCGGATCGCGGTCGGCGGGATGGGCGAGGTCTGGGAGGCCTCGGACACCCGGCTCGGGCGCAGCGTCGCGGTGAAGGTCCTCAAGGCGGAGCTCTCCGACGACCCGGAGTTCCTGCACCGGTTCCGCATCGAGGCCCGCACCGTCGCCTCGCTCGACCACGCCGGGATCGCCGCCGTGCACGACTACGGCGAGGACGACAGCCCCACCGGCGGCGGGCGCACCGCCTACCTGGTGATGGAGCTCGTCCGGGGTGAGCCGCTGTCGTCGCGGATCGGGCGCGGGCCCATCCCCGCCGACGAGGCGCTCGACATCCTCGAGCAGGCGGGCCGGGCGCTGTTCGCCGCGCACGAGCGCGGGTTCGTCCACCGCGACGTCAAGCCCGGCAACATCCTGCTGCGCACCGACGGCGTCGTGAAGCTGACCGACTTCGGCATCGCCAAGGCCGCCGACGCCGTCCCGGTGACCCGGTCCGGGATGGTCATGGGCACCGCCCACTACATCGCTCCGGAGCAGGCCTCCGGCGAGGAGGCCGGGCCGTCGGGCGACGTCTACTCGCTCGGCATCGTCGGCTACGAGTGCCTGGCCGGGGTGCGGCCGTTCCGCGCCGAGAGCGCGGTCGCGGTGGCGATGATGCAGGTCCGCGACGACCCGCCACCACTGCCGGACGAGATCCCCGAGCGGGTCCGCGAACTGGTCTCCTCGGTGCTGGTCAAGGACCCCGAGCAGCGCTACGCCGACGGCGCCGAGTTCGCCGACGCCGTCGCCGCGGTCCGGCGCGGGCACCGGCCGCCGCCGCCCGGTATCCCCGCCCCCGCCGGGTACGCACCCGACTTCCGCGGCGACGACGGCACCGGCTCGCGGCACGTCCTGCAGGAGTCCGGGCCGGGGACCGGTGACGACGGCCCGTCGGCGGGCGGCACCGACACCGCCGACCGCGGCCCGCGCACCGGTGACCCCGGCCCCGACGGCGCCCGCCGCACCGGGCCGGACCAGGGTGTCTCCCGCCCGGTCACCGGTCCGTACCCCGGTGGCGCGCCGGGCCGGCCGCAGGGACCGCGCACCCCGGGCGGCACGCCGTCCTGGTCCGGGCCGGTCCCCGTGCCCCCGGGCTCGCCGCCCTACGGTGCCCCGCTGCGGCCGCCGCACACCGGGCCGCACAGCGGCGGTCTCCCGGGTGGCCGTCGTCCGGGCGGGCCGCCCACCGGACCCGGGGTCCCGGGGCAGCAGCGATCGGCGCCGACCCGTCCGCCGGTGCGCCGCAACGCCTCCGCCGACCGGATGCCCGAGCAGCATCCGTCCGGCCCGCTCGATCTCGGCCCGCAGCGCTCCGGACGGTCGAAGGCGTGGCTGGCCGTGCTGTTCGTGATCCTGACGCTCGCCGCCGTGCTCCTGGCAGTGATGATCTTGAGGGGCGCCTCGCCCGACGACATGCGGCCCGGATCGCTGGGGGTCGCGCCCGGTACCGTGGCGACCGCGGCCGGCCCCTCGGCCGGGTCCACGGGACCGGCGGTCCCGGCGGAGCCGTTCGCCGTCCCCCGTGCCCAAGATCGACCGGAGGTGCCCGGTGATGTCCCGGTGATCCCACCGAACGGTCGCTCCAGCGCACATGTCGCCCGTACGGGACCGGCAGTGAGCGCCGACCGGCATGATGAGCACGCCTCCGACGGACTCGATGAGTACGGGAATCTGAACCGATGACGACACCACGACTGCTCTCCGAGCGCTACGAGCTGGGCGACCCGCTCGGCTACGGCGGCATGTCCGAGGTCCACCGCGGCCTCGACACCCGGCTCGGCCGGGACGTGGCGGTCAAGGTGCTGCGCGCCGACCTGGCCCGCGACCCCCAGTTCCAGTTGCGCTTCCGCCGCGAGGCGCAGAACTCGGCGTCGCTGAACCACCCGGCGATCGTCGCGGTGTACGACACCGGCGAGGTCGAGTCCGAGTTCGGGCCGCTGCCCTACATCGTCATGGAGTTCGTCGACGGACAGACGCTGCGCGAGATCGTCAAGACCACCGGCCCGATGACCCAGCAGCGGGTCGTCGAGGTGATGGCCGACGTCTGCGCCGCGCTCGACTTCTCGCACCGGCACAACATCATCCACCGCGACGTGAAACCCGCGAACGTGATGATCAACGGCGTCGGCGCGGTCAAGGTCATGGACTTCGGCATCGCCCGTGCGCTGGGCGAGGGCCAGAACGTCACCCAGACCGCCGCCGTCATCGGCACGGCGCAGTACCTGTCCCCCGAGCAGGCGCGCGGCGAGGCCGTGGACGCCCGCTCGGACGTCTACGCCGCGGGCTGTGTGCTGTTCGAGCTCCTGACCGGCGAGCCGCCCTTCACCGGGGACACCCCGGTCGCGGTCGCCTACCAGCATGTGCGGGAGGACCCCCGGTCCCCGTCCGAGCTCAACCCGTCGGTGCCCCCGGCGCTCGACGCGGTGGTGCTCAAGGCGCTCAGCAAGAACCCGGCCAACCGCTACCAGTCGGCCGCCGAGATGCGGGCGGACCTGGTCCGCGTGCGCAACGGCGAGCCGGTGCACGCGCCGCTGGTCATGAGCGAGCACGAGCGCACGCACATGATGGCCCACGACGGCGCGACCCAGGCCATGGCGACGCGCCGGCTCGACGCGGGCGGCCCGCCCACCGGCCGGCACACGATGCCGCCGCACCACCCCGACTACGCCGACGACGAGGGCCGCGGCGGGCGGCGCAAGGCCCTCCTGTGGGTCGCCGCGCTCGCGGTCATCGGTCTGCTCGGCTTCGTCGGCTTCCAGCTGTTCTCCTCCTCGGGCCCGGACCAGGTGTCGGTGCCCGACGTGCTCGGCCAGTCCCCGGACCAGGCGCGGCAGACCATCACCCAGGCCGGGCTGCTGTTCTCCCAGGAGGACCAGCCGTCGGACGTCGCCCAGGTCGGCAAGGTCGTCCGGACCGACCCCGGCGGCGGCAACCAGGTCGCCGAGAACAGCCGGGTGACGGTCTACGTCGGCAGCGGGCCCGCGCAGGTCACGGTGCCGAGCGTGGAGGGCCTGTCCCCGGACGAGGCCGAGGCCAAGCTCCGGGAGGCCGGCCTGCAGGTCGGCGGCCGCACCGAACGCGACACGAGCGACTCCGGCCAGGTCGGCAAGGTCATCACCTCCGACCCGGGGCCGGGCCAGCAGGTCTCGGGCAACACCGCGGTGTCGCTGGTGGTGGGCCGCAAGCAGCAGACCGTCGCCGTGCCGGACGTGGCGGGCCAGTCCGCCGACGCCGCCCGGGCGACGCTGCAGAACGCCGGCTTCCAGTCGATCTCCACGACCGAGGTCGACAGCAGCGGTTCGGCGGGCCAGGCGGTCGGCACGAACCCGTCGGCCGGGACCCGGGTCGCACCCGACCAGACCATCACGATCCAGATCAGCCGTGGGAACCAGAACCAGGTGCCCAACGTCGTCGGCCAGCGCGTCGACAGCGCGATCAGCACACTGCAGGAGGCGGGGCTGAGCCCGTCGATCCGCCAGGTCGACGTCTCGGACTCCTCGCAGAACGGCATCGTGCTGCAGCAGAGCCCGTCCGGCGGGTCCGAGGCCTCGAGCGGCCAGACCGTCACCCTCACCGTCGGCAGCTACTCCGGTGGCAGCAGCAGCGACGGTGAGAACGGCAGCAACGGCTTCCCGTTCAACTGACGATTCTCCCGGGAGGGACCGTGCGCGTACTCGTCGTCGACAACTACGACAGCTTCGTCTACAACCTGGTCCAGTACCTGGCCCAGCTCGGTGCCGACCCGGTGGTCCGGCGCAACGACGAGGTCGAGCTCGACGAGCTCGACGAGGTCGGCGCCGTCCTGGTCAGCCCCGGTCCGGGGACCCCGGAGCGGGCCGGTCGCAGCGTCGAGGTCATCCGTCGCGCCGCGGAGCGCGCCACGCCCCTGCTGGGCGTGTGCCTCGGCCACCAGGCGCTGGCCACCGCCTGGGGCGGGGTCGTGGAGCGCGCGCCCGAGCTGCTGCACGGCAAGACCTCGGAGGTCTTCCACGACGACACCGGTGTGCTGACCGGTCTGCCGTCGCCGTTCACGGCCACCCGCTACCACTCGCTGACGATCGCGCCCGACGGTCTGCCGTCGGAGCTGGAGGCGACCGGCCACACCGAGACCGGCCTGATCATGGCCGTGCGGCACCGGGAGCTCCCGATCTCCGGCGTGCAGTTCCACCCGGAGTCCGTGCTGACCGAGGGCGGGCACCGGATGCTGGCGAACTGGCTGCGCCAGGCCGGCTACGACGTGCCGGAGGACCTCGTCGTACGGCTGTCCGACGAGATGGCCGGACTGGTCGCCGGGGTCTGATCCCCGCCCCGCACCACCCGACGTCCCCGTGACGTGTGACGCCTGTGTCGCCGGTGTGACCCGGACGGCGAGGCGGTCGCGCTACCGTGGTGGCGGATCTGTCCGGGTCGCCACGTCCCCCGACCACGGCGCCCCGTCGCAGGTCCCGCCCCCGGCCGGCGCACCGGCCGGACCCGTGTCCGACTCCGACAGGCGATGAGGTCAGATGCCGAAGTCGAAGGTCCGCAAGAAGGCGGCCTACACCCCGCCCCCGGTCAGCCGCACCCCGCAGAAGGTCGCGGGACCGACACACCCGGCCTACATCGCCGTCATGGTCGCGATGTGGATCCTCGGCCTGGCCTGGCTGGTGATCAACTATCTGGCCGGTCCGTCCATCCCGTTCATGCTGGCGCTGGGCAACTGGAACTTCATCATCGGGTTCTCACTCATCGTGATCGGCCTGCTGATGACGATGCGGTGGCGTTGACCAGCAGAAATACACGGATGTGAGTTGTCCACCGTGTGGATGGAGCCTGTGGACAACTTCACATGACCACACAGGGTGATCGACTTCGGTGGTCGACGCCGGTGGGCACGGTCGTCGTGCTCTGGGTGCTGGCGGTCGCCGCGACCGGCTGGTCGGTCACGGTGCTCGTCTCCGGCGCGGACGCGGCGGGCGCGTTGGTCGCGGGCGTCGCTGCGCTCGGTCTCACCCTGGCCGCGGCGTCGGGGACCCGTGCCCGGCCCCGGCTGGAGGCCGGCCCCGAGGGGCTGACGGTCCGCAGGCTGACCTGGACCCGGCACGTGCCCTGGGGGCGGGTGGACGACCTGCGGCTGCTGCGGACCCGCAGGCTGGGCCGCGAGTCGGTGCTGCTGGAACTGGAGCTGCGCGACGTCGACGACCACGAGCGGCTGGTGATCCTCGGCCGGGCCGAGCTGGGCGCGGACCCGGTCGACGTGTTCGACGACCTCGCCGCCCTGCGCCCGGGCCACCGCCCCGGCGACGCGGGCCCGCCCGAGCACTGATTCGCGTCCAGCGCTCCGGGATCGGCGGACATCGTCGGGATGCACCTCAGGGTCGTCCCGGCTCGCCCTCCGCAACCCTGAGCTGCATCGCGCCCGACGACGAGCTCGGCAGGCGCCGGTAGGGGCGGCGGGGCAGCGCGAGGAACGACCCCGGGCGGACCGCACCGCCGCAGAGGTATCGGCCGGATGAGCTCGCCGGCGCGAAGGTACCCACCGAGTGGGCCCACCGCCCGGAACCCTCCGCGCACGGGCCGGCTCAGACGCCGACGGCCGCCAGCAGCCCCGCCGCCCGTACCCCGATCAGCACGAGCGCCAGCACGGCCAGCCCGGAGACCGCCAGCAGCTGGGTCCGCCTGCGCTGCGGGGATCCCGTCCCGAGGTGGACCAGCGCCGCGGTGACCGCGGCGCCGAAGACGAGCCCGCCGAGGTGCCCCTGCCAGGAGATCCCCTGGATGCTGAGGCTGATCACGGCGTTGATCGCGATGACGGCGACGACCTGCCCGGTCGGCAGCTTCAGCCGCCGCAGCAGGACGAACAGTGCCCCCATCAGCCCGAACACCGCACCGGAGGCGCCCGCGGTCGCCCCGACCGGGGAGCTGAAGAGCATGACCGCGGCCGCACCGCCGAGCATGGAGACGCCGTAGACGGCGACGAACCGGGCCCGGCCCAGGACCGCCTCGACCTCGCGGCCGATGATCCACAGGGCGTACATGTTGAACGCCAGGTGCAGCGGGCCGATGTGCAGGAAGCCCGAGGTGATGATGCGCCAGTACTCGCCGTCGGCGACCAGGAGCGGGACGAGCCCCCCGGCGTCGAACAGCGGCGAGCGGAAGTTGGACATCACGCTGCCCGCCGTGACCGCGGTGAGCACGTAGACCACCACGTTGGCGACGATCAGACCGGGGACGATCACCGGCTTCCCGGTGCGGCTCGCACCGGCGACGTTGCGCCGGCGCGGGGTCGTCCGCGCGCCCTCGGCGAGGCAGTCCACGCAGTGCTGGCCGACCGGGGCCGGCCGCAGGCAGTCGGGACAGGCGGGCCGGTCGCAGCGCGAGCAGGCCAGACCGGTGGGCCGGTCGGGGTGCCGGACGCAGACCGCGCCGGCCCCGGCCCCCGGGACCCCACCGGGCGGGGGACCACCGTGCGGGATGCCGTGCGTGGCGCCGCCGTCCGGGGCCCCGCCGTACGGCGCGCCGGGACCGGCCCGGGGCGGACCGCCCGGCGCGCCCGGCGGCGGCCACTGGGGCTGCGGGTAGCCGGGCGGCGCCGGGTAGTACGGCGTGCCCGCGGGGCCGGGGGAACCCGGCCCGCCCTCGGGCTCGCCGGGTGTCCCGGATCCGCTGTCGTCGGGTCGTCCGTTCACCACGGCCCGTCCAGTCGGTGGTCGGAGACCTGCGGGGTCAGGACCGCTCGATCTCGATCTTCTCGATGACCACGTCGGTCAGCGGCCGGTCGGCCTGGCCGGTGGTGGTCTGGGCGATGGCGTCCACGACGGCCCGCGACTCGGCGTCGGCGACCTCACCGAAGATGGTGTGGCGCCGGTTCAGGTGCGGGGTGTTGCCCACCGTGATGAAGAACTGCGAACCGTTGGTGCCCGGCCCGGCGTTGGCCATGGCCAGCAGGTAGGGCTTGTCGAACTTGAGGTCCGGGTGGAACTCGTCGCCGAACTGGTAGCCCGGGCCACCGCGACCGGTACCGGTCGGGTCGCCGCCCTGGATCATGAAGCCGCTGATCACCCGGTGGAAGATCGAACCGTCGTAGAACGGCCCGGAGTCGCCGCCGCTCGCGTTCGGGCCCGTGTAGTCCTTGCTGCCCTCCGCGAGGCCGACGAAGTTCGCGACCGTCTTCGGCGCGTGGTCGCCGAACAGCACGACGCGGACGACGCCCTCGGAGGTGTGCAGGACGGCCGTCGTGTTGGCGTTTCCTGGTTCCGTCACGGCTACCATCGTGCCAGTAAGCAGCCGCATCCGTGGGAAGCAGGTCCGGAACATGAGTGCCGAGAGGACGCGGGCCCGTGCCCGCAAGGATGCCGCCGAGGCCGTGCACACCTTCGCCGACGCCGGCCGGATCGCCGGTGGCGCGGTCGCCGACGCCGTGGCGGGAGGGGTCTCGTCCCGCCTGTCCGGCCTGTCCGACGTGGTGTCCGGCTCGGTGCACGACGCCCGCCACGCGCTGGCCGAGGTGGTCGAGCCGACCCCGGCGCGGGTGCGCCGGGCCCCGTGGATCGTGGCCGTCCTGCTGCTGACCGCGGCCGCGGTGTGGGGCTGGGCGACGGTCCTGCAGCGCGAGCGCGAGGTGGACCCGGGGACCCCGGTGCCGACGACCCCGCCGACCGACGACCAGATCCACGGCAAGCCGATCGGCCAGGGCCGGTCGCAGGCGAGCGGTCACTGACCCAGGGCCGTCCCGGAGCGGGCGGGTCAGGCCGGGCGCAGGGTCCGCAGGAAGCCGGTCACGGCGGCCTCGTAGCCGTCGGGATCGGCGTTCCAGCTGCCGGTGTGCTCGGTGCCGGAGAACTCCCGGTAGGTGACCGGCCAGCCGTGCCCGGGGGCGGTCGCGGCCAGGTCCCGGCTCAGCGTGACCGGCACGGCGGTGTCGGCGTCGCTGTGCAGGACGAGCGTCGGCGGGCGGACCGCGGGCGGGCGCCGGACCAGATCGAACCGGTCGAGGTCGATCCCGATCCGGCGCGCGGTGAACCGGGCCGCGACCCCGGCGAGGGTCGGCGGGAGACCGCGGTTGCGGGCCTGCCTGCGCAGCGTGCGACGCCAGTCGAGCAGCGGCGCGTCCCAGACCACGGCGTCGACGAGGTCGGCGTGCGGGGACCGGTCGAGGAACGCCCCGCCCACCGCGGCCCCCATCGACCAGCCGACCAGCACCAGCCGGCGCGCGCCGTGGACCAGGGCGTAGGCCGCGGCGGCGTCGATGTCGCGCCACTCGGTGTCGCCGAGGTGCGACCGCCCGTCCGGTGACTCCGGGGCGGTCCCGTCCCCGCGGTAGCTGACGACGAGCTGGGTCAGCCCGGCCGCGTGCAGCGCGGGCAGGATCCGCAGTGCCTCGCGCCGGGTCCCGCCTCGGCCGTGCACGCACAGCGCCCAGGTGTCCGGGTCACCGCCGTCCGGGGCGGGGATGCGCCAGGCCGGTGCGAGGCCGAGGTCGGTGGGCACCCGGACGTCGTCGAAGGGCAGCCCGCGGGCGGACGGGTCCGGGTCGAACGGGCCGGCGTCGAGCACCGCGGGGCCGGTCGCCGGGACCGGGCCGGCGCGCAGCTCCCGGACGACGGTGCGGCGCCCGCGGTCCAGGACCGGACCGACGACGGCGAGCCCGGCCGGGCCGCGCAGCCCCCACACGCCCGGCTGTGCGGACAGCCGGGTCCGCGCCAGCTCGACGGTGCCGTCCCCGGCGGCGACGACCCGCTCGGGCAGCCCCGGGTGCGGCGACGGGTGCAGCAGGATCGTCGAGTAGTGCCAGCCGATCGCGGCCGCGGCGGCACCTCCCGCCCCGCCCAGGGCCCCGGCCAGCGCTCCCGCGACGGGCGCCGAACGACGGACGGAGTGGCGGACGGAGGAGCTCGGCGCGCGCACACACTCATCCTGCTCTCCCGCGTACGGGTGCCGCGAGTGGACCACCTGATGCCTTCTGGAGTGACGAGAGGGGGCCGTACGTGCGAGACCCCTCTCAGGTTGCAACTCGTACGGGTGAAGATCGCCGCCGAGTGACTGCGGAACGCAACCGACCGATGGGGATCTCGTTGTCCCCCGGCGAGGGTCGTCCGTCGGCCCTCCGCTCCCCCGCTCCCCCTTTGGAAGGACGTGCGCATGACTCCGCTCGCCCGTACCGCCCTGCGGCTGTCCCTCGCCGGCGCCGGCATCGCCGCGCTCGGCGCCGGCGTCGTCGGCCAGGCCTCGGCCGCCGAACTGCCCGAGGCACCCGACGCCCCGGACACCTCCGCCCTGCCGTCCTACGAGGACGGCACCGTGTCGGACGACGCGAACAGCGTCTCCTTCGGCGAGCTGCAGACCCCGCACGGCGAGGCCTCCGGTCTGCCGGAGCTGCCGTCGGCCGACGCGCTCCCCGGCCTGCCGGGCGCCGACGCGCTGCCCTCGGCGGACTCGCTGCCGAGCACCGACGCGCTCCCGTCGGCCGACTCGCTGCCGAGCACCGACGCGCTCCCGTCGGCCGACTCGCTGCCGAGCACCGACGCGCTGCCCTCGGCGGACTCGCTGCCGGGCGCGGAGGACCTCTCCACCGCCTCGCTGCAGTCCGCGGACGCGCCCGAGGTCCCCTCCGCTCCGGACGTGCCCGAACTCCCCTCCGCCGACGACGCCCCCGAGCTCCCCTCCGCGGACGACGCCGACCTCCCGTCGGCCGACGACGCCGGCGCGCTGCCCGTGTTCGAGGTCCCGGGCGTGATGTACCTCGAGGCCCCGACCGTCTCCTGACGGCGGACCGACGAGCGCCGGACCCCCGACCGGCGCTCGCGACGTCGCCCGTCCGGTGTCCCCCACGACCGGGGCACCGGACGGGCGACCGCGGACGGCGTCAGGGCCGGCCGTGCCGCGGACGCGGCGGCGGCGCGGGCACCACCGGCGCGCGGACGAGGAGCTCGTAGCGGTCGAAGGACCCCTCGTCGTCGACGACGTGGCGCAGGAACCGGAACCCGGCCCGTCGCGCGACCCCGACCGATGCGGTGTTCTGCGGGTCGACGTCGATCGAGATCCACCGCACGTCACCCCGTTCGCCCAGGTAGCGGGCCGCGAGCCGGACCGCGCGCGTCGCGAGGCCGCGACGGCGGTACGCCGCGTAGACGCCGTAGGACAGACCGGCCCGGTCCCCCGCCGGATCCAGGTCGACGTCGATGGTCCCGGCGAGGACGGCGCCGCCGTCGACCCGGATGCCGAAGCTCAGCTTCGGCCCGTCGTCGGCCCAGCGCTCGATCGCCCGGCGGACGTGGGCGCGGGCGGTCGCCGGGGTCGCGGGTGCGCCACCGAGCCAGCGGACGATCTCGGCGTCCTCACCCGCGAGGTGGGCCGTCACGTCGTCCCAGCCGAGCGGACTGAGGACGACGACGCCGTCCGCCAGCATGTTCGAGGGACGCGACACGGCACCATCCTGCCCCAGACGTCGCCGTGCGTGATCGGGACCTCCCCCTCCGGGGTTCCCCGTCAGGACGACGGCGCCTCGCGCACCCGGTAGCGCATGAGGAGCGTGTCGTCCCCCGTGACGACGCTGACGAGCTCGAGACGCGCGGGGTCCATGCCCGCGCCGCGGGCGATCCGGCCCGCCTCGCCGGAGACCAGGAACGGCGCGAGGGTCAGCCGCAGCTCGTCGACCAGGCCCGCCTCGGCCAGACTGCCGAACAGCGCGGGTCCGCCCATGCAGTTGATCCGGCGCAGCCCGCGCTCCCCCAGCGCGGCGACGGCGACGGCGAGGTCGACCGACTCGTCGCCGGTGAGCACGACCTCGGCGCCGGCGTCGGCCCACCGGCCGCGCAGGTCCGCCGGGACCGACTCGCAGGTGAGCACGATCGTGGGGACCACGGTGTCGGTCAGCACCGGCGCCGACGGGTCGAGCGAGCGCCCCGACGAGGTGACGACCGCCGTCGACGGCAGCTCCGACAGCCCGAAGCGGCGGCGCCGGTCGTCCATCCGGTCGTTGTGCTTCACGCCGGTGAACCCCTCGGCGGTGGCCGTCCCGGCCGCGACGAGCACGACGTCGGCCAGGTCGGTGCCCAGGTCCAGCACCGCGCGGTCGGGCGGGGTGGACAGCCCGGCCGAGCTGCCCTCGACCTCGACGGCGCCGTCGGCGCTGGACACGAAGTTGACCGACAGCCGGAGGCGGTCGTCCGGGTAGGCGTAGAGCCGTTCGAGCTGCTCGGTCGACAGCGGTCCGACGTCGGCCGCCGGGAAGATCTGGTGGATCACGCTCACGCGAGCAGTCTCACCGCCCGCGACGGGTTCCGCTCGCCACGGACGGTGGCGACCATCTCGCAGGTCTCCCGGGTGGCCCGGGCCTGGTGGGCGCGCACCATGGCGACGCCGCGGTCCGCGGCCAGCGCCGTCGCGGCGAGGGTGCCGGTCAGCCGCTCCTCGAGCGGCACGGCCAGGGACTCCCCGACGACGGTCTTGTTCGACATCGCCAGCAGCACCGGCCAGCCGGTCGCGACCATCTCGTCGATGCCGCGCAGGACCTGGAGGCTGTGCAGCGTGTTCTTGGAGAAGTCGATCGCCGGGTCGATGAGGATCCCCCCGGCGGGCACGCCCGCGGCGACGGCCTTCTCGGCGAGCGCGACGGTCTGGTCGATGACGCTGCGGAGCACGTCGGCGTAGCGGGGCCGGTGCGGCTCGGTGCGCGGGGTGACGTGGTCGGTGTGGGCGCTGACGTAGCCGGCGCCGTACCGGGCGGCGACGTCGAGGATCGCCCCGTCGGCGGCGGCCCAGTTGTCGTTGACCAGGTCGGCCCCGGCGGCGCAGACGGCGTCGGCGGGCCCGGCGCGGAAGGTGTCGACCGAGATCGCGACGTCGGGGAACGTGTGGCGCGCCCACTCCACGGTCGGCACGACCCGGTCGATCTCCTCCTGCTCGGTGACCTCGGTGCCCGGACTGGCCGGGACACCGCCGATGTCGATGACGTCGGCACCTTCCCGGACCACCGCGGTGATCCGGTCCCGGGCCGCCTGCTCGGCGAAGGTGACGCCGTGGTCGTAGAACGAGTCGGGGGTCCGGTTCACGATCGCCATGACCATCGCCCGGTCCCGGTTCCAGGTACGTCCACGGAACGTCACGCTCGGCACGTGGTCTCCTCACAGCACGGACGGGCCCGCTGCAGGACCCGGTTGGATCTCCATCCTCCCCGGGGCCCGGCGTACGCGCCCACCCCGCCGGTCGTCAGCCGCGCGCGTACTCCCGCAGCGGCGGCTCGGCCGCCACCCGCGGCTCGGTCGCGATGCTGGTCGCGACCTGCCCCAGCAGCCGCGCCTCGTTCGCCGGGAGCTGCGTCCGGTCGACGGCGGGCATGACGTCGGCCAGGCAGACGGCGCGGTCGATCCGGCCCGCGTCGGCGGGGCCGTCGTGGTCCAGCGCGTCGGCGACGACGGCGTACCCGACCGGGTCCGTGCTGCCCATGGTCAGGTGCTCGGCGACGTGCACCGGGCAGATCGACTGGACGGGGACGTTCGCGACCCGGCCCGCGCCGTCGCGACGCAGCTCCGAGCTCGCCGCGGGCGGCAGGTTCGGGACCACGACCTCGTCGGTCACCGTGTAGACGACGGTGTAGTCGATCCCGGCGAACGTCTCCGGCCCGTCGTCGAGTGCGGCGAGGAACCGGGAGCCGGTCCGCTGCTGCCAGAACGCGGGGACGCAACCGGGGCCGCAGACCGGGTAGGCGTCGAGCGTGCCGTGGTTCGACGGGTCGATCCCGATCATGTCGGTGATCATGCCGCGGGTGTCCGGCCAGTACTTCAGCGCCCAGCGCGGGAGCATGCCGCCCTGGCTGAACCCGACGACGGAGATCCGTCCGCCGGCCTCCTCGTGCATGGTGCGGATCGCATGGACGACGTGCTCGGCCGCGACCTGGATGTCCCCGGTCGCGTGCGCGGGCAGCTGCACGAGGCAGTGGGCCCGGCCCTCCTGCGCGAAGGCGCGGGCGTAGTTCCAGTCGAAGTTGACGTCGGGGTCCAGCGTCGTCCCCGGCACCAGCAGGACCGGGGTGCCCGCGGAGCCGGCGAGGTCGCCGTGGCAGGTGAGGCTCTCGTCCAGGCCGGGCGCGGTGAGCGCGGGCCCGGGGTCGGGGTCGCGCTCCGGGGAGGCCGCCGCCACCCCCGCGACGCCGGTCAGGCAGGCCGCGGTGACGGCCAGCGCGAGCAGGGTGGACCTCGTCGTCCGTGCCATGTCGTCCCCCGTTGTCGATCTTCTCGATCGGTGAACGAGGGCGGCGGCCTGCGGTGACGCGTTCTCGTCGGTCCGACGACGAACGGGTGCGCCTGCGGCGGACGGGCCAGAGCCCGGACGACGGCCGGCGAGGCGGCCGCCGCGGCGTCCCGGACGAGCGACGCGTCGCCCGCGGCGGGAGCCACGCCCCGCCCGGCGAGGCCGGCCCGCTGACCGTCGCAGCGGACCGGCCCGCCGGGGTCACGCCAGGTGCTTCCCGGAGATCGCGCGGGCGATGACGAGCTGCTGGATCTGCTCGGTGCCCTCGAAGATGTCGTAGATCTTCGAGTCGCGGTGCATCCGCTCCACCGGGTGCTCGCGCGAGTAGCCCGCACCGCCGAGGATCTGGATGGCGCGCTCGGTGGTCCACACCGCGACCCGGCCGGCCTTGAGCTTGGACATCGACCCCTCGCCCGCGGTGAACGGGACGTTGTTGCGGCCCATCCACGCGGCCCGGTGCACGAGCAGCCGGGCGGCGTCGATCTCGGTCTTCATGTCCGCGAGCATGAACGAGATCGACTGGTTCTCGATGATCGGACGGCCGAAGGCGACGCGGTCCTTGGCGTACTCCAGCGCGTACTCGTAGGCGGCGCGGGCGATGCCGATCGCCTGCGAGCCGACCGTCGGGCGGGACAGCTCGAAGGTCTGCATCGCGGCCGAGCCCTTCGACCTCTCCCCCGACCGGGCGCGGGCGAGCCGCTCGTCGAGCTTCTCCTTGCCGCCGAGGAGGCAGGAGCCGGGGAGCTTCACGTCGTCGAGGAAGACGTCCGCGGTGTGCGACGCGCGCAGACCCATCTTCTTGATCTTGCGGGTGGACTCCAGGCCGGGGGTGTTCGGCGGGACGACGAACGCGGCCTGGCCCTTGCTCCCCAGGTCTGCGTCGACGACGGCCTGCACCACGTGGATGTTCGCGATGCCGCCGTTGGTGGCCCAGGCCTTCTGGCCGGTCAGGGTCCACTCGTCCTTCGCCTCGTCGTAGACGGCGCGGGTACGCATCGCCGAGACGTCCGAGCCGGCCTCGGGCTCGGACGAGCAGAACGCGCCGACCTGCGGCTCGGAGGCGTCGCCGTAGCACTGCGGGATGAACTCGACCATCTGCTCGGGCGTGCCGGAGGCGAAGATGCCGGCCACCGCGAGGGTGGTGCCGAAGATCGCCATGCCGATGCCGCCGTCGCCCCAGAAGAGCTCCTCGTTGACCAGCGGCATGGACAGGCCGGTCTCGTCACCCCAGAAGGAGGCGAGGGTCTCGAAGTTGTAGAGCTCGATCTTCGCGGCCTCCTGCAGGATCGGCCACGGGGTCTCCTCGCGCTCGTCCCACTCGGCGGCGGCCGGGCGTACGACGTCGGCGGCGAAGCCGTGCACCCACTCCTGCAGCTCGCGGTGCTCCTCGGACAGTTCGAAGGAAGTCATCTCAGCTCTCCGCTGGTCGGTCGCGGTTCTCGTCAGGCGGACGGGATCTGGAACATCTTCTGCAGGGCGGTCGCGAAGCCGACGTCGCCGGAGACCTTGAGCTTGCGCGTCATGAACAGGGTCACCGGGTTGGCGTTGTTCGTGGCGACCTTGAGGAACTCGGTGCCCGGCATGGTCAGCGCGGTCCGGGCCTCCTCGTCGGTGCCCTCGGTGACGGTGCAGGTCCCGTTCTGCAGCACGGTCTGGAAGCTGTCGGTCGTCGAGCCGTCCTTGATGTGCCAGTGCACGACCTGCCGGTTCCCGGAGGCCCCCTTCGACGAGTAGAACTCGCTCATCCGGCCGAAGATCGCTTCCAGCACCGGCCGGCGGACCTCGGAGGACATCACGGTCGCCAGCTGCTGCTTCGACGCGGTCTTGACCAGGCGGGCGAACAGCGACGGGTCGACGTCCTTCGCGTTCCCGTCACGCAGGGCCGTGCCGAGGGTGGAGATCAGCTGCTCGTCGGACAGGGACTTCGGGTCGACGCTGCGACCCAGCTCGTTGATGTCGACCGTGTCGGCCATCGCTCGCTCCACCTCGCCGTGGTTCACACAAGTGTCCGGTACTCGCCGTACCGGCTCGGACGGGGCGTACTTTACGCAGCAGTAGCTAAGCTGTCGAGATGGCACCCCCACCCCGCCGCAGGCTCCCTCCCGCGCAGCGCGAGAAGCAGGTCCTCGACGCGGCGGTGCGCGTGTTCTCCCGGGACGGGTTCCACGACGCGTCGATGGACACCGTCGCCGACGAGGCGGGGCTGTCGAAGCCGATGGTCTACACGCACGGCGGGGGTTCGAAGGAGGAGCTGCTGCGGCGGTGCATCCGCCGCGAGTCCGACCGGCTGCTGGAGTCGGTCTCCGGCGCCGCCGCCGGGGCACCGGCCGACGCCGAGGTGCGCCTGCACCGCGGACTCCGGGCGTTCTTCGCCAACGTGACCACCCACCGCGACGGCTGGTCGGTGCTCTACCGCCAGGCCCGCACCGGGGCACTCGCGGACGAGGTGCACGCGGCGCGCACCCGCATCGTCGACCGGGTGGCACAGCTGCTGGCCGCCGAGCTGGTCGCCCCCGAGGGGGTCGACCCCGCGACGGTCACCACCCCGATCGCGGCGGCGCTGGCGGGTGCGGCCGAGGGTCTGGCCGACTGGGCCGGCGACGGCGGGGACCCCGACGACCTCGCCTCGACGCTGATGGCGCTGGTGTGGCCGGGGCTGGCCCTGCTGCGCTCGTAGTTCCTTCCGCCGGGAAATCGATCGTCGTGAAATTGATCACCGGGTCACGATCATCACCACAAGAGAGGGAAATCGGACCGTAACCCCGCCGTGTCCGCGCGCAACGGCATTCGCGCGCTTTATTCGCAGAGCAGATGCGAGTCGGATGTCACTCGAAGGGGTGATATCGCGGATCCAATGTTCCAGCAGCTCAGAGGCAAGATCGCTTACTGTCCGGCAGAGCCGGATCGCTACGTGTGACACATCGTCAACGGTTCACCGAGACGGGTGTCGATGACGTCACCCGGTGTCGGCGCGCATTACGGGAGAACGCCGGTTACCTTTTTTCGCAGTACGTCCCCCGAATTCCGGGGCGTGCAGCCGACAGCAGTGAACACATGAAGGGAACGCATTCCATGCGTCAGTCCGTGCGTACTCTGGCCGCCGCCGCCATCGCCGTCCCGATGACCCTCGGTGCGGCCGGGATGGCCTTCGCCGACGACACCGTCGATCAGGGCCAGGCTTCCGAGGCCACCGCATCGTCCGAGCAGGGTGCCGCCACCGAGCAGGGCAACAGCTCGTTCGCCCCGGTCACCCAGGCGAACCCGGCGCTGAACGTGAGCGACGTCCTCGGCCTGAGCGACTTCGCCAACGAGGACTACGACGGCGGTGAGGGGTCCGGACAGCAGATCGTCCAGGACAACTCGATCGACTCCTCGAACGAGCAGGGCAACACGGCCTCCACCGAGCAGGCCCAGAAGACCGTCGTCGAGCAGATCGCCGGCCTCGCGGGCTGATCCGCCGTCGTCCCCGGCCGCCGGGCACAACCCACCCGCTCCGGCGCCTACCGCCCGTGCCGGCCCCTACGACCGGGTCGGCCGGGACCCTTCCCCGAGAGGATCGTTCCCCATGCGCAAGTCCTTCCGCATCGCCGCCGCCGCGGCGCTCGCCGTCCCCATGACCATCGGTGCGGCCGGCATGGCCTTCGCCGACCACGAGCGCGGCGACCGCAGCGAGACCAGCACCCAGGAGACCGCGGGTTCGGCCACCGGCACCCAGTCGTCGGAGAGCACCCAGGGCAACGCCAACGGCGCCCCGGTGACCCAGGCGAACCCGGCGGCGAACGTCGACGGCATCGCCTCGCTGAGCGACTTCGCGAACGAGGACGTCCGCGGCGGCTCCGGCCAGGAGATCGTGCAGGACAACTCGATCGACTCGTCGAACGAGCAGGGCAACAAGGCCTCCTCCGAGCAGGCCCAGAAGACCGTCCTGGACCAGGTCGCCGACCAGTCCTGAGACACCCGAGGTCCGGGGGCACAGCCCGGCTTCTCCGGCGAACGGGCCGGTCCGCGGACGGGCGGGCCGGCCCGTTCGTGTGTCCGGGGCGCGCCTGCCGGCCGGGTGGTGGCGCTCAGCCCTCCGTCGCCGGACGGGTGACCAGGCGCCGGGTGCGGTCCGGCAGCCGGTCGACGATGCGGCCGATCCGCTCGGTGGTGCCCTGCAGCGGCGCGAGCGCGTCCGCCAGCACCCCGATCTGCCGGTCGAGCGCGTCGATCCGGGCCGCGACCGACCGCAGGTCCGGGGCGACGGCGGTCAGCTGGCTCGCGGCCTGCGCGAGGTTGACATCGAGCGCGGCCAGCCGCGGGGTCCCGTCGGCGTCCGCGACGGCCGCGGCGATCCGCCGGACGGCGCCCTGGTCGCCGGTGGCGGCGGCCAGCGTCGCAAGGTCCTCGCGCACGGTGGCGAGCACCCGCAGCGGCTCCACCGCGCCCGCGAGGGCGGCGAGGTCGCCGGGGGTGCGGGCCAGCTCCTGCAGCGGTCCGACCGCCTCGGCGAGCCGCGCGAGGTCGGCCCGGGTCGCGGCCAGCTCGTGCACCGCGGGCACGGCGCCGGTCAGGCTCTCCAGGTGCTCGCGGGCCGAGGCCAGCTCCCGGAGCGGCTCGACGGCGCCGGCGAGCTGCGCCAGGTCGGCGCGAGTGGCGGCGAGCTCCTGGAGCGGGGCGACGGCGTCGGCGAGGCGCTGCAGCGAGGTGACGGCCCCGGCCAGCGCGGCCAGGTCGCCCGCGGCGGGGGCCAGCTCGCGCAGCGGCGCCGCGGCACCGGCCAGCTCGTGCAGGTCGTCCCGGACCGCGGCCAGCTCGGACAAGGGACCGACGGCCGCGCCGAGCTCCCGCAGCGACTCCACGGCGCCCGCCAGCTCCGACAGCGGACCCACGGCGGTGCTGAGCTCGCGCAGCGGCTCGACGGCCGTGCCCAGCTCGCGCAGCGGCTCGATCGCCGTGCCCAGCTCGGTCAGCGGACCGACGGCGGTGGCGAGCTCCCGCAGCGCCTCGACCGCGCCGGCGAGTTCCGACAACGGACCCACGGCCGCGGCCAGCTCCCGCAGCGCCTCGACGGCCCCCGCCAGCTCCTGCAGCGAGGCCACCGCCCCGCCCAGCTCCCGCAGCGGCCCGACCGCGGCGGCCAGCTCGTGCAGGTCGCCCCGCACCGCGGCCAGCTCCCGCAGGTCCTCCCGCATCCCCGCCAGCTCGTGCAGGTCCCCGCGCACCGCGGCCAGCTCGTGCAGGTCCTCCCGGACCCCGGCCAGCTCGTGCAGGTCCTCGCGCACGCCGGCCAGCTGGTGCAGATCCTCGCGCAGCCCGGCGAGCTGGTGCAGGTCGTCGCGGGCACCGGCCAGCTCGCGCAGTGGTCCGGCGGCCCCGGCCAGCTCGACCACGGCCGCGGTCAGCCGGTCGATCCGCTCGACGGTCACCGGGTCGTCCCACAGCGTC
This sequence comes from Pseudonocardia sp. 2-7, assembly GCF_056341085.1. Classification (NCBI taxonomy): domain Bacteria; kingdom Bacillati; phylum Actinomycetota; class Actinomycetes; order Pseudonocardiales; family Pseudonocardiaceae; genus Pseudonocardia; species Pseudonocardia sp. 2-7. Next base: position 26,262 of record NZ_CP094507.1, on the reverse strand, counting down.
ACGACCCGGCCGAGCACGTCGTCGAGCACCGGGGCGAGGCCGGTCAGGGCGGCGTCGACACCGGCGATGCGCCGCGGCAGCGCGGCGACGTCGGCCGCGACCGACGGCATCGCCTCGACCGCGCGCGGGGCATCGGCCAGCCAGCCGGGCAGCCGGCGGCCGATCTCCACGGCCGCGCCGACCGTGCCGAGGGCGGCGCCGATCAGGGTCCCGGTGACGCCCGCGGGCGACCAGGAGCTCGGGAGGGGCTGCTTCGCCATCGGTCTCCTCCGGGGCTCACGGGAACGTGCTCGGTCAGCTTCGCAGATCCGGCGGCCCGGTGTACCGCTCGGTAGCTCCCTCAGTACGACGCGTCGTCCACCCGGGCCGCCGCGTCGCCGCCGGCGTCGCGGGCCGCGGCGTCGTCGAGGATCGTGGCCGTACCGCTGGTGCCGAAGCGGGTGACGCCCGCGGCGTGGAAGGCCAGCACGGTGTCGAGGTCCCGGACCCCGCCGGAGGCCTTGACCTGGACCTGCGGTCCGACGGTGGCGCGCATGAGCGCGAGGTGCTCGGGCGTGGCACCGCCGCCGGCGAAGCCGGTGGAGGTCTTCACGAACGCCGCGCCCGCCGACTCGGCGGCCCGGCAGCCGGCGACCACGTCGTCGTCGGACAGCAGTGCGGTCTCCAGGATCACCTTCACGACGCGGCCGTCGGCGGCCCCGACGACGGCGGCGATGTCGGCCTCGACGTCGTCGGTCAGGCCGCTCCGCAGCCGGCCGACGTTCAGCACCATGTCCAGCTCGGCGGCGCCGTCGGCGATCGCCTGCCGCGCCTCGGCGACCTTGGCCGCGGTGCTGGTCGTGCCGTGCGGGAAGCCGATCACGGTGCCGACGGCGACGCCGGTCCCCGCGAGCCGGGCGGCGGCGTGCGCGACGTCGGACGGGCGTACGCACACGCTGAAGATGCGGTAGCGGGCGGCGAGGTCGAGCTGGGCGTCGACCTCGGTGCGGGTCAGCTCTGGCTTGAGGATCGCGTGGTCGATCATCTCGGCGATCGCGGCGGCGGAGAGGGTCGTAGCGCTCACGGTGGTCCTTCGGGTCCCGGCGGGAGGATCGCCCCCGCGGGTGGTCGGCGGTCGGGTGCGAAGGCTACGCGCCCGGGGCGCCGCCGATCAGCACATGCGGTGACGGCCACCCGCTGCAATGCTGCTCGGACGTACCGGTGATCCCGGTGGCCGAAGGGGGTTCCCGACCATGGCGGACGACGACCGCTCCGTGCCGGATGCCGCGCAGGCCGCCGCTCCCGGGCCGACGCTGCGCTTCGAGCAGTCCAGCCACCCGGCGGGCGCCACCGTGCTGCACGCGATCGGCTCCATCGACGACGACACCTCCCCCGACCTGTGGGTCGAGATGGGCATCTGGTCCGAGGCGGGTCCCGAACTCATCCTCGACCTGACCGGCGTGGACTTCCTGGGGACGGCGGGGCTGAACTCGCTGCTCCAGTCGCGCGACATGCTGGGCGCCGAGGGCAAACGGCTCCGGGTGTACTGCGGTTCGAGCCGTCCCGCCCGACGCGCACTCCAGGTGACCGGCGCGATGGACCTGTTCGACGTCGTCGACCGGATCCCCGAGGAACCGGCCTCGTCGCGGAACATGCTGTTCGGCGTACCGGACCCGGACGTCCGCCTGGACGGTCAGCGCCGCTCGAACGACGGGTAGCCCGCGGCGGCCTCGTCGTCGCAGGCGCGTAGTACGCCCGCGACCCCGCCGGGCACCGCGTAGGGCGCGACCGGCTCCGCCGCGCACGACAGCGCCTCGATCGTCGACAGGCCGTCGGCGTCGAGGGCGCCGATCGCCCGGTCGACCCACTCGACCTGCCCCTGCAGGCAGGCCGCGTCGTTGCCGTACCCGAGGGTCGGCGCCAGCGGCGCGAACAGGTTCGGGAAGCCGGGGTGCGCCATCCCGAACAGGCCCGGCCCGGTGCCCAGCCGCCGCCCGTCGCGGCCGACGACGTCGATCCCGGCCCGGGTCGCGCCCGTGTCGAACCCGGTGGCCAGCACGATCGCGTCCAGCCCGACGACGGTCCCGTCGGCCAGCCCGACCCCCTCCGGCCGGATCCGCGTGACCGGGTTCCGGGCGACGGGGAGCACCTCGACGTCGTCGCGGTGGAAGGACTCCAGCCACCCCTGGTCGGTCGCGACGGGCCGCAGGCCGTAGTCGTCGCCCTCCGGGACCAGCGCCGCCGCGAGGCGGTCGTCGCCCAGCCGCGCCCGCATCCGGTCCCGGACGACGGCGGCCGCCGCGGCCCGCAGTGCCGGGTCGGACGCGAGCCCGGCGAGCCGGGCCGGGTGCAGCGCCAGCGGGTCCTCGTCGTGGACCGTCCCCAGACTGTGGAGTCCTCTGTGGACGGACGGGTGTCCGGTGCCGGACGGTGTGGACCGAACCGCCTCGCGCATCGCGGGCAACCGGTCTCGGTAGGCCGCGCGCTCCGGCCAGCCGAACATCGGGTTGGCCGCGGGCAGCACGAACCGCGGGGTCCGGGCCAGGACGGTGAGCCGGCCGACCCGCCCGGCCAGGGCCGGGACCAGCTGGACCGCGCTCGGCCCGCAGCCGACGACGCCGACCCGCAGCCCGTCGAGCCGGGGTCCCCCGGCCGGCCACGCTCCGGTGTGGACGACCGGCCCGGTGAAGTCCGACCGGCCGGGGACGGCGTCGGTGCGGGGCGCGGTGAACGACCCCGTGCAGCGGACCAGGAACCGCGCGGACAGCTCGTCGTCGCCGGTGCGGATCCGCCAGCGGCCGCCGTCCCAGCGGGCGGCGGTGACCGGTGTGGACAGTCGCAGGTCGCGGTGCAGGTCGAGCCGGTCGACGACGAACCGCAGCCAGCGCAGCACCTCGTAGCCGGCCGGGAAGCGCTCGCTCCACCCCCAGTCGCGGTACAGCTCGTCGGAGAACAGGTACTGGTAGGCGGCACCCTCGGTGTCGATGCGGGCACCCGGGAAACGCTGGTGGTGCCACACCCCGCCGGGCTCGGGCGCGGCGTCGACGCAGGTCACCCGCAGACCGCGCCGGCGCAGCAGGTGCAGCGCGTACAGACCCGCGACCCCCGCGCCGACGACCACGACGTCGTGCTCGTCCTCCACCGGCCCAGCGTGGCCGATCCGGGACGTCGCCGGACCGACCTGTCTCAGATCGACACGCGGCGCCCGGTGGGCGAGGCTGGGTCCGTGGTGTCCGGCGGGATGCGGTAGCGGCGGTGGAGGCGGTCCTCCTCGGGGTCGGCGGTCTCGTACTGCTGCTCGTCGGCGCCGAGCTGCTCGTCCGGTCCGGCAGCAGGCTCGCCACCCGGCTGGGCCTGTCCCCGATGGTCATCGGGCTGACGGTCGTCTCGGTCGGCACGAGCCTGCCCGAGCTCGCGATCGGCATCGACGCGGCACGCTCGGGCAGCCCGGGCATCGCCACCGGCAACATCGTCGGCACCAACCTGGCGAACCTGCTGCTCGTGCTCGGTCTGGGCGCGCTGCTGCGACCGGTCGCGTTCGACCGGCGCACGCTGCGCTTCGACCTGCCCGCGATGGTCGCCGCCGCGCTGCTGCTGTTCGTCCTGTCGCGCGACGGGTCGATCGGCCCGGCCGGCGGGGTCGTGCTGCTCCTCGCCGCCGTCGGCTACGTCGTGCTGGTGCTGCGCACCTCCCCGCGCGAGGACGTCACCGCCGAGGCCGACGCCGGCGACGGGCGCGGCGGCCCGCCGGTGCAGCTGCTGGTGCTGGTGGTCTCGCTGGCGCTGGTCGTGCTCGGCGCGGAGTGGCTGGTCGACGGCGCGGTGCAGGGGGCGCTGGTGCTCGGCGTCGACGAGGCGGTGATCGGGCTGACGGTCGTCGCGCTCGGTACGTCGGCGCCCGAGCTGGTGACGATGCTGGTCGCCGTCGCACGGCGGGAGACCGGGCTCGCCGTCGGGAACCTGGTCGGGTCCAGCGTCCTGAACATCGCGCTCGTGCTGGGGGCGACGGTGCTCGCCGCGTCCGGCGCGACGATCGCGGTCCCGCCGGACGTCGTCGACGCCGACCTGGTGCTGCTGGTCGTCGCGACCCTGGGGACGGGGCTGGCGATGCGGACCGGCTCCCGGCTGTCGCGGCCCGAGGGCGGACTGCTGGTGCTGGGCTATGCGGCCTATCTGACCTGGTTGGTCCTCACCCGGGTGTGAGCGGGTGTCGCACACTGGGCGCATGACAGCATCCGACGACGCATGGTCCTGGCCCGACGCGACGACCGCGGCGCGCGACCTCGCCGCGCACCTGGAGGACGCCGCCCGCGCCCTGCGCGACGGCCGCGCGGAGGTCCGCCGGTCCGCGACCGGCACGGCCTCCGACGGTCACCGGCAGCTGGAGGTCGACCTGACCTGGCGCGAGGACGCGTCCTAGGTGTACCCGGCCAGGAGGTTGGTGACGGTGCGGATGTCGCGACACGCAGTCGCGAGTCGTTGATCGTGAGGAGAGCCCCCAGGTGGGGTGTGGCTTGTCTAGGACCCACACCACCTGGAGGCTCTCGTGGCCCACCGTAATGCCCGCCTGACGTTCCACGGCCGGGTCCTGCTGGTCGACCGGATCGTGCGTCAGGGACGTCCTCGTGCCCACGTCGCGGCGGAGATGGGGGTCTCGCGCCAGTGCGCCGGCCGCTGGGTCGCCCGCTACCGCGCCGAAGGCGAGAACGGCCTGCACGACCGGTCCTCGCGCCCGCATCGCTGCCCAACTCGCACCACGGCCGACACCGAGGCTCGCGTGCTGGCCGTGCGCGCCCGCGACCGTCGTGGGCCCGATGAGATCGGCCCCGAACTCGGCCTCACCCCACGCACGGTGTCGCGGATCCTGCGCCGCCACCACGTCCCCTACCTGCGTGAACTCGACCCGCTCACCGGTGAGCGCATCCGCGCCAGCAAGACCACCGCGGTGCGCTACGAACGCGCCCGCCCCGGCGAGCTGGTACACATGGACGTCAAGAAGATCGGACGCATCCCCGACGGCGGCGGCTGGCGCGCGCACGGCCGCGCCAGCCGCGACGCCACTCGCGACCGTTCGACCAGAGTCGGGTTCGACTACATCCACTCGCTGGTCGATGACCACTCCCGGCTGGCCTACTCCGAGGTCCTGACCGACGAGAAGGGCACCACCTGCGCCGGGTTCCTCGCCCGGGCCGCGGGCTACTTCGCCAGACACGGCATCACCAGGATCGAACGGGTCATGACCGACAACGCCTGGGCCTACAAGTGGTCCCTACGGTCAGTGGTCGCCGACCTCGGGGCCCGGCAGGTGTTCATCAAGCCGCACTGCCCCTGGCAGAACGGCAAGGTCGAACGTCTCAATCGGACCCTGGCCACCGAGTGGGCCTACCGGCAGGTCTTCACCAGCAACGCCGAACGCACCGCAGCGCTTGCCCCCTGGATCGAGCACTACAACACTCGACGACGCCACAGCGCGCTCGGCGGGCTCCCACCGACCAGCCGACTGGCACCAACGTCATGACCGGGTACACCTAGGGGGTCAGCGCGCGGCGAGCTCGGCCCACACCCGCTTGCCGCGGCCCCGGGGGTCACAGCCCCAGGCCTGCGCGACGGCGTCGACGAGCTGCAGGCCGCGCCCACGCGCCGCCCGCAGGTCGAGCGGCTGGAGCAGCGGGCCACCCGCACCCTCGTCGTCGACCTCGATCCGCAGGGCGTCCCGGCCCCGGACCAGGGTCAGGCGGAACGCGGTACGGGCGTGGTCGACGACGTTCGCGACGAGCTCCTCGATGACCAGCATCGCGTCGGCGAGGGTGCCGGGGGCGAGGTCCCAGCCGACGAGGACGCGTTCCGCGGAACGCCGCGTCTCCCGGCCGACCCCGGCGTGCGGGACGTGCTCGGTGACGACCCGGTCGACGTCGCCGGTGCCGGGTTCCTCGACCTGCACGACGACCACCCCGGCGTCGTCGCTGAGGTGACCGCCGCAGTGCGCGAGGGCGGCGTCGGTGAGGGCGCGCGCGATCGTGTCGGCGTCGGCGCCCGGGTCGAGCGAGGCCAGCGTGCGCCGGGCGCCCTCCTCCCCCAGCTGCTCCCAGTGCCCGCGCACGTGCGCCTCGGTGATGCCGTCGGTGTAGAGCACCAGGCTGTCGCCCGCGGCGAGGGTGACGGCCTCGTCGGCCACCATCGGGGTGGTGCCGATGCCGAGGACCAGCCCGCCGCCGCCGTGGAACTCCGCGGTGCCGTCGGCGCGTCGCACGAGGGCGGGCGGGTGACCGGCCGAGGCGAGGTCGGCGTGCCAGGTGTCGGAGGGGCCGCGGCGCAGCGACGCGAGCGCGGCGGTGACGAAACTGGTGCGGCCGTCGAACCAGACGTGCAGGACGTCGTTGACGGTGCGCAGCACGGCGGCCGGGTCGTTCTCGAAGTGCGCGGCGGTGCGGGTGGCCGAGCGGGCCAGCGCGGTCGTCCGGGCGGCGCCGGCGCCCTTGCCCTGGACGTCGCCGATCACCACGGCGACGCCGTCCGGGGTGGGGACGGCGTCGTAGAAGTCGCCCATGACCTCCACGCCGGAGCCGCCGGGCAGGAAGCGGGCCGCGATGTCGACCCCGGGCAGCCGCGGGGGCTGCGCGGGCAGCAGCGACTCCTGCAGCGTCCGGGCCAGCGTCTCGATCTCGGCGGCGTCGCGGGCGGCGGCGACCGCCTGCCGCTCGGTCTCGCGCAGGGCCAGACGCAGCGCGATCTCGCCCTCGACGGCGTCGGCCAGGGTGCGGATCGTCTCGCGGTGCAGCGGGGTCCAGTCACGGACGACCACGTCCATCGCGCAGAGGTTGCCCACGACCTGGCCCGCGGGGTCGCGCACCGGCACGCCGAGCCAGGCGGCCGCACCGAAGTCGGTCATCAGCGAGAGGTCGCGCAGCCGTGGGTCGGCCCGCACGTCACCGGCACAGATCTCGCCGCCCGACTCGATGACGACCTTGCACCCGCTGTCCTCGACGGGCGCCGACCAGACGCCGTCCGGCCCGACGATCCGCGCGGGCTCGGGCGTGCCCTTGAGGAAGGTCCGGACCTCGTCGACGACGGTCAGCATGACCGCCGGGGTGCCGAGGACCACCGAGACCAGCCGGGTCAGGCGGTTGAACGCCTCGTCCGGCCCGGTGTCGAGCAGCTGGGTGGCCCGCACCGCGGCCAGTCGTGCCGGTGACGTCAGCGGCGACGGTGCCGCGACCGCAACGGGATCCGACACCAGGCTCATTCGCATGATCCTTGCACCGCTGCGTGCCGGCGTCCTGTCGGTGTGCCTCGGAGGCCGTGTGATCGTCAATTGTGACGATGCGGTTCAGCCCGCCGATCCGGTGTGGAGACGGGCGGCACACCGGATCAGGTGGTCCCGTTCGGCCGTGGAGGACGCCAGTGCCGCGGCCTCGGCGTAGAGACGCGCGGCCGTGGCCCGCTCCCCCGCCCGCTCGTGCAGGTGGGCGCTGACCGCGGTCCAGCGGGGCAGCGCCGGGTCGAGATCGGCGAGGGCCGCCAGCCCGGCCCGTGGCCCGTCGGCCTCCCCGACGGCGACCGCCCGGTTCAGCCGGGCGACCGGGCTGCCGGTGAGCCGGACCAGCTCGTCGTACCACTCGACGATCTGGGGCCAGTCGGTCTCCCCGGCGGCCGGCGCGTCGGCGTGCAGGGCGGCGACGGCCGCCTGGGCCTGGAACTCCCCCAGCCGGTCGCGGGCCAGCGCGGCCTGCAGCACCGCCACCCCCTCGGTGATCAGGGCGGTGTCCCAGCGGCCGCGGTCCTGCTCGGCCAGCGGCACCAGCTCGCCGGCCGGGCCGGTGCGGGCGGCGCGTCGGGCGTGGTGCAGCAGCATCAGCGCGAGCAGGCCCGCGACCTCGGGATGGTCGACCGACGCCGCGAGGCGCCGGGTCAGCCGGATCGCCTCGGCGGCGAGGTCGACGTCGCCGGAGTAGCCCTCGTTGAACACCAGGTAGAGGACCCGCAGGACGGTCGCGACGTCGCCGGGGCGGTCGAACCGCTCCCCCGCGACGGTGCGTTTGGCGCGGCTGATCCGCTGCGCCATCGTCGCCTCGGGCACCAGGTAGGCCGCGGCGATCTGCCGGGTGGTGAGCCCGCCGACCGCGCGCAGGGTGAGCGCGACCGCCGACGACGGCGACAGCGACGGGTGCGCGCACAGGAAGTACAGCTCGAGCGCGTCGTCGTGGTCCGGCGCCGGGCCGGGCGCCGGCTCGGCCTCGGCCCGTTCCTCCCGGCCACGACGCGCGGTCTCCGACCGGGTGGCGTCGAGGAAGCGGCGCCAGGCCACCGTCACGAGCCAGCCCTTCGGGTCCCGCGGCGGGTCCGCGGGCCAGGTCCGCAGGGCCTCGACGAGCGCGTCCTGCACGGCGTCCTCGGCCGCCGCGAAGTCCGCACCGCGGCGGCCGAGGATCCCCAGTACCTCCGGGACGAGGCCGCGCAGCAGCGCGGCGTCGGCGCCGGCCACCTCGCCGCTCACTCCGTGACGGTCGGCGGGACCTCGAGGAACGGGCGCAGCTCGATCCACTCGTGGATCGGCTCCCCACCGGCGCCGGGAGCCGCCGACAGCCCACCGGTCAGCTCGACGGCCCGCTCGTAGCTGTCGACGTCGACGATCATCCAGCCGGCGACGAGGTCCTTGGTCTCCGCGAACGGACCGTCGGTGACCGGCGGGCGGCCCTCGCCGTCGTAGCGGACGAAGGTGCCCTCCGGCGCCAGCGCCTGGGCGTCGACGAACTCGCCGGTCTCCTTCAGGGACTCGGCGAAGTCCTGCATGAAGCGGATGTGCGCGGTGACCTCCTCGGGAGCCCAGCGGTCCATCGGGACGTCGTTCTTCGGGGCCGGGGCGCCGCGGTAGTGCTTGAGCAGCAGGTACTTGGCCATGGTGTGTCTCCTCGGTGCTCGTCGCGGCCCATCCTGGCCGCGTTCACCCCGGGGACGGAACCGGACGCGCGTTCTCGACATGTCCGCTCGATTTTTCTCCTACCCGTCAGTAAGTTCCACACATGATCAGAGCGACGTCCGTCCGCACCGTGTCCGCGACGCCCGAGACGGTGTGGTCGGTGCTGTCCGACCACGAGGGCATGTCGGCGTGGGCGCCGGGCCTGAAGGTGGCCGTCACGCGGGCCGGGACGCCGGAGCCCAACGGTGTCGGCACCGTCCGCAAGGTCGGCATCGGCTCGCCCGGTCCGATCGTCGAGGAGGTCACCGCGTTCGAGCCGGGGCGACGCCTCGGGTACCGCGCGCTGGCCGGTGTGCCGCTGAAGAACTACCGCGGCGAGGTCACGCTGCGCCCGGTCGGCACCGGTACCGAGATCACCTACGCGGTCGAGGCCGACAAGCGGCTGCCGGCGGGCGAGACGCTGCTCGCGAAGGGACTGTCGAAGGTGCTGCTGTCCGGCCTGGTCCGCGGGGTCGGCGCCGGTCCGCGCTGACCGGCCCTGCTGCCCGGGTCAGGTCTCGTCCGGCCGCGGGCCGACCGGCTCGCCGTGCCGGTACCAGGCGGCGGACGGTGCCCCGATGACCGAGAGCAGCTGCAGCTTCTCGTGGGTCTCGCTGCCCGGGACGGCGGTGTAGACCAGCAGCAGGTGGGACTGGTCGGGGTCGAGCAGCGTCTGGCAGTGCAGCTCCAGTGGGCCGACCTCGGGGTGGAGGAGGCGTTTGACGTCGTCGGTCCGGACGCCGACCTCGTGGGAGTCCCACAGCGCGCGGAACTCCTCGTTCTCCGGGTACAGGAGATCGGCGAGGTGGGCCGCGCGGGACCCCGGCCCGCGCCGGGCCGCGACCGCCCGCAGGCTCGAGACGTAGCGGCGCGACAGGAACGCGTGGTCCTCCTGCGGGTGGAGCAGACGGGCGCCGGGGTCGGTGAACCAGCGGTAGCCGATGCTCCGCGACGGGCCGGTGAACCCGGTGGTGTCGCCGGTCAACGCGACCCCCAGTGAGGTCTGGCGCAGCGTCTCGCCGAGCTCGGTGACGATCTCGGCGGGGGTGTCGACGAGGCGGTCGAGGATGCGCAGCAGGCCGGGACCGATGTGGTCGCTGGTCGCGCCCCGGGCGGGCGGATGCTGCCCGGCGAGGCGGAACAGGTGATCGCGCTCGTCGAGCGAGAGGTGCAGCCCCTGGGCGATCGCGGCGATCATCTGCTCCGACGGCCGCGGGCCACGCTCCCGTTCGAGGCGCGCGTAGTAGTCGGTCGACATGTGGCACAGCGCCGCGGCCTCCTCGCGGCGCAGCCCGCTGGTACGACGGCGCTGCCCCCGCGGCAGCCCCACGTCCTCCGGTTGCAGTACCTCACGGCGCCGCCGCAGGAACTGGGCCAGGCCCACCCGGTCGATCATCCGTACCGCCTCTCGGTCGCCTCCGTCCGTTCCTACCGGGACACACGGCGCGGAGCCACGGACCGTCGATCCGCCCCACCCGGTCGGGGCCGCACGGCCCAGGGGTGGATCGGGAGGCCGTGGTTGCGGGCCGGCGGTGGGGCGAACGTGGTCGGCACACGGCCACCGACCCGAGGAGCCCAGCGTGCCGAACGAACTCTTCCCGCTCGACCCGACCACCACCGTGCCGCCGGGCCGCCCGGAGGAGCACCGCACCGACGAGCCGGCCCGGGCCGCGGGTGCCGCCACCCTGTCCGCGGCGATGCGGACCAGCCTGGACCGCTCCGGCGGCGCCGTCGGGATCCTCCTCGCCGCCGCGCCCGCCGTCGCCTTCGTGGCGGCCGACGCGGCGGGCGGGCTGACCTGAGCGTTCATCGCGCTCGCCGTCGCCGCGCCGGTGACGTTCGGCGTGCGCCTGGCCCGCCGGGAGTCACAGCGGGCCGCCGTCGTCGGTCTGGCGGTGGCCGGCGTGTGCGCCGCCGCCCCCGCGTTCTCCGGCGAGGCCCGGGCGTTCTTCCTGCTCCCCACCCTGATCCCGGCCGCACTCGGCGTGCTGTTCCTCGGCTCGGTCCTCGTCCGCCGCCCGGTGACCGGGACCCTGTTCAACCGGCTGGTCGGCGGCCCCGAGGACTGGCGTGGGCACCCCCGGCTGATGCGCGTCTACACCGTCAGCACGCTGGCCGGCGTCGTGCTCCACGCGCTCAACCTCACCCTGCGCGCCGTGGCCTACCTCGCGGACCGGCCCGCCGTCCTGGCCGCGCTCGGCGTCGCCGCCGTACCGGCCTTCGCCGCGCTCGCCGCGGGCACCCTCGTCGCCGCCCGCCGCGCGATCGGCCCCCGCGGCGCCACCGCCGCCTGACCACCGCCCGACCTCGAGCACCGCACCACCAGGGAGACAGCATGTCCCGCACCCGCGACATCACCATCGGCGACCTCACCGGCCGGCTCGCCGTCGTCACCGGCGCCAGCGACGGCATCGGGCTCGGTATCGCCACCCGGCTCGCCGCCGCAGGAGCCGAGATCGTGCTGCCCGTCCGCAACCGGCGCAAGGGCGAGGCGGCGGTCGACGCGATCCGCACCCGCGCCCCCGGCGCGACCGTGTCCCTGCGTGAGCTGGACCTGTCGTCGCTGGGCTCCGTCGCCGCGCTCGGTGTCATGCTGCGGGGCGAGGGCCGCCCGATCCACATCCTGGTCAACAACGCCGGCGTCATGACCCCGCCCCGGCGGGCGACGACCGTCGACGGCTTCGAGCTGCAGTTCGGCACCAACCACCTCGGTCACGTGGCCCTCGTCGCGCACCTGCTCCCGCTGCTGCGCGCCGGCCGGGCACGGGTGACCTCCCAGCTCAGCGTTGCCGCCCGCCGCGGCCGGATCGCCTGGGACGACCTCCAGGCGCAGGTCGGCTACGGCAACGGCATGGCCGCCTACGCCCGGTCGAAGATCGCGTTCGGGCTGTTCGCCCTCGAGCTCGACCGCCGCAGCCGCGCCGGGCGCTGGGGCATCACCAGCAACGTGTCCCACCCCGGGATCGCCCCGACCAGCCTGCTCGCCGCGCGTGCCGAGGTCGGTCGCGAGCAGCCCGCGCGGGGACGACGGGTGATCGGCGCGCTCTCGGCCCGCGGCATCCTCGTCGGGACCGCGCAGAGCGCCGGGCTGCCCGCGCTGTACGCCGCGACCTCCCCGGACGCACACGGTGGGCGGTTCTACGGGCCCGACGGATTCGGGGGTCTGGGTGGTGCGCCCACCGAGCTGGGCCTCTACCGGCCCCTGCGCAGCACCGACGACGCCGAGCGCATCTGGCGCGTCTCGCAGGAGCTCACCGAGGTCTCGTTCGACGGTGGGGACGCCGTCGCGACCGAGGACACGGTCGTCCTGCACCGCGACGCCCGGTGAGCACGGGGGTCGGACCCCGGCGGCGCGCCGCCACCATTCCTCGACGCCGCGACCGACCTCGCCCTCCCACTCGTCAGCACCGTCCCGGGTGCTCGGCTCGCTGCCGGTGCGCCGGAGCGCGCATGGATCGGCCGGGAACGGGCACGACACAGGACATGAGCAACCACGAACGCCGACGGGGCCTGGACGAGGTCATCGACCCGGAGGAGGGCGCGACGCCCGACCACCGTGAGCACGCCAAGACTCCGCACCCGCCGGACGACGAGGAGCTGGAGCGCCGCGCGCAGCGCGAGCGGGAGCAGACGGGTGCCGGCGGCCCGCTGCGCGAGGACGGCTGAGCAGGCCGGACGACGGGTGGGTCGGTCGGCTCACGGAGTCGGTCGGCCCGTCCGCGGCACGGGTCCGCAGCCACCGGCACGGGGCCTGCGCCGGAGCGGCGTGTTCCACGTGGAACAGCTGGGCACCCGGGAGAACCGCATGTGGTGGGTGGTCGCCCACCGGGACACCGCCACGACTGCGTCACAGTGGCGGTCGGGCCGTCCGGCGGGTCGCCCCGACCACGGACACCGGCGAGAAGTGCGTATCAGCTGGTGGAGACAAGGGGAATCGAACCCCTAACCCCCGCCTTGCAAAGGCGGTGCTCTGCCAATTGAGCTATGTCCCCTGGTGGGTCCCGATCACGGTACCCCGGGAAGCGGAGTCAGCGGGTGGTGGCCTCGTGCCACAGGTCGTCGGACCCGACGCCGCGGAAGCGGGACCAGCCGAAGTACGCGGCACCGGCGGCGACGGCCAGCACGAACAGCTTCTTCATTGCAGGTCTCCTCGCGAATGACTGTCGGAGGGGGAAGGTGTGGGCCTAGCTGGATTTGAACCAGCGACCTCATCGTTATCAGCGATGCGCTCTAACCAACTGAGCTATAGGCCCGTGCAACAGGAGAAACACTACCGCACGGGGTCGGGTGGGTTACGAGGGGGTCCCCCTCCACCCGGCCCCGTGCGGGGTGCGAGACGACGCTCCGGTCAGTCCCGCTCGGAGAGCGTGACCTCGATGCCGCCGACCAGGTCGGCGGCCACGTTGTAGACGAACGCGACCACGGTGATGGCCACCGCGAACAGCAGGCTGTTCACCGCGCCGACGACGGCGGCGAGCCCGAAGACCCGTCCGACGCTGATCAGCGAGCCCCCGGTCTCCTGCTGCGAGGTGACCAGGTCGGCGTAGGTGCCGTTGAGCCGGTCCCAGACGCCCATGCCGCCGAGCACGCCGTAGAGGACGCCCGCGGCGACCATCCACACCAGCCATAGCACGACGGCCAGCGCCAGGGCCATCTTCAGCACCGACCACGGGTCGAGCCGCTTGAGCTGCAGCAGCGCCTGGCGCGGGGGCCGGTTGCGGACCGAGGCGCGCGGCGTGTCCGCCGGGGCCGTGCCGTTCTCGCGCTGCTCCGGGTCGCGGACGGCGGTCGTCGCGCCGGCCGCACCGGCGCCGGGGGCGGTCATGAACGCGGTCGGGGCCTCGCTCAGCAGCGAGTCCGCGACCGAGCCGCCGTCGCGGTCGTCGTGGGTGTCGGGCACCCGGCGCCACGGGGGCGGCGAGGCCGCGGCCGGGTCGGCCGCGGGCTCGGCGTCGTCGCGCGGGCCGGGGACGTGGTCGGCCGGGGCCGCCGTCGTCGACGGGTCGTGGTCGGCGTCGGTGGCGACGGTGCGGGCCTCGTCCTGCGACGGGGTGCGGTCGTCGGTGCTCACGAGTGGGAGCTCTCCTCGCTGGTCGTCGCTCGGTACTGCCCCGGTCCCACGGCGTGTGCCGGGTGGCCGGCCCCGCGGGGCCGGCCACCCGACGTGCACTACGCCTGCTGGCCCGGGTCCTCCTCGGTCTCCTCCGCGTTGCGGGCGACGGCCAGCAGCGTGGAGCTCTCGCCCAGGTTCATCAGGCGGACTCCCTTCGTCTGCCGGCCGGCCTTCCGCACCTCGCGGGCGGAGGTCCGGATGACCCCGCCGGTGGAGGTGATCGCGTACAGCTCGTCGTCGATACCGACGATGAGCGCACCGACCAGCGTGCCACGCCGACGGTCGTACTGGAGGGTCAACACTCCCTTCCCGCCACGGCCCTGAACGGGGTAGTCCTCGATCGGGGTGCGCTTCGCGTAGCCACCGGTGGTGGCGACGAGCAGGTAGGTGTCGGAACGGATCACGCCGAGGGCCAGCAGCTTGTCGCCCTCGTTGAACCGCATCCCCAGCACACCGGAGGTGGCGCGGCCCATCGGGCGCAGCGCGTCGTCGGACGCGGTGAACCGGATGGACTGGCCCTCGGCGGACACGAGGAGCAGATCGTCATCACCCGAACAGAGGACGGCGCCGACCAGCTCGTCGTCGTCGCGCAGGTTGATGCCGATGAGGCCGCCGGCCCGGTTGGAGTCGAAGTCGGTCAGGCGCGACTTCTTCACCAGGCCGTTGCGGGTGGCCAGGACCAGGTACGGCCGCGCCGAGTAGTCCTTGATCTGCATGACCTGGGCGATCTCCTCCTCCGGCTGCAGGGCCAGGAGGTTCGCCAGGTGCTGGCCGCGCGCGGTGCGGTTGGCCTCGGGCAGCTCGTAGGCCTTGAGCCGGTAGACCCGCCCGCGGTTGGTGAAGAACAGCATCCAGTCGTGCGTGGAGCACACGAAGAAGTGGTTGACGATGTCGTCCTGCTTCAGCTGCGCCCCCTGCACGCCCTTCCCGCCGCGCTTCTGGGCGCGGTACAGGTCGGTCTTCGTGCGCTTGGCGTAGCCGGTGCGGGTGATCGTGACGACGACGTCCTCGACCGCGATCAGGTCCTCGTCGGTGACGTCGCCGTCGTAGCCGACGATCCGGGTGCGGCGGTCGTCGCCGTGGGCCTCGACCAGCTCGGCGAGCTCGTCGCGGACGATCTGCCGCTGGCGCTCCGGACGGGCCAGGATGTCCTGGTAGTCCGCGATCTCGCGCTCGATCTCGGCGAGCTCGTCGATGATCTTCTGGCGCTCCAGCGCGGCGAGGCGACGCAGCTGCATGTCCAGGATGGCCTGGGCCTGGATGTCGTCGACGTCGAGCAGGTCGATCAGGCCGGCCCGGGCGACGTCGACCGTGGCCGACGCCCGGATCAGGGCGATGACCTCGTCGAGCGCGTCCAGCGCCTTGACCAGACCACGCAGGATGTGGGCCCGCTCCTCGGCCTTGCGGAGCCGGTAGCGGGTCCGCCGGACGATGACCTCGATCTGGTGCCGGACGTAGTGCCGGATCATCTGGTCGAGGCGCAGCGTGCGCGGGACGCCGTCGACGATCGACAGCATGTTCACACCGAAGCTGTGCTGCAGCTGGGTGTGCTTGTACAGGTTGTTCAGGACGACCTTGGCGACGGCGTCGCGCTTGAGCGTGACGACGATCCGCATGCCGATGCGGTCCGAGGACTCGTCGACGATCTCGGAGATCCCGGCGATCTTGCCGTCGCGGACCATGCCCGCGATCGACTCGATCAGGTTGTCCGGGTTGACCATGTAGGGCAGCTCGGTGACCACCAGGGTGGTGCGGCCCTTGGCGTCCTCCTCGACCTCGACGACGGCCCGCATCCGGACCGAGCCGCGCCCGGTCCGGTAGGCGGACTCGATGCCGTCGCGCCCGACGATGAGGCCGTGGGTCGGGAAGTCCGGCCCCTTGATGCGCTCCATGACCGCTTCGAGCAGCTCGTCGTCGGTGGCGTCGGGGTTCTCCAGGCACCAGGCGACGCCGGCGCCGACCTCGCGCAGGTTGTGCGGCGGGATGTTCGTCGCCATGCCGACCGCGATGCCGGAGCTGCCGTTGATGAGCAGGTTCGGCACCCGCGACGGCAGGACGACCGGTTCCTGGGTCTTGCCGTCGTAGTTGTCCAGGTAGTCGACGGTCTCCTCGTCGATGTCCTGGAGCATCGCCATCGCCAGCGGCGAGAGCCGGCACTCGGTGTACCGCATGGCCGCGGCCGGGTCGTTGCCGCGCGAGCCGAAGTTGCCCTGCCCCTGGATCAGCGGGTAGCGCATCGACCAGGGCTGGGCCAGCCGCACGAGGGCGTCGTAGATCGCCGAGTCGCCGTGCGGGTGGTAGTTGCCCATGACGTCGCCGACGACGCGGGCGCACTTGACCGGGGCGCGGTCGGGCCGGAAGCCGTTCTCCCCCATCGAGTAGAGGACGCGGCGGTGGACCGGCTTGAGACCGTCCTCCACCAGCGGCAGCGCCCGCCCGACGATCACGCTCATCGCGTAGTCGATGTACGAGCGCTGCATCTCCTGCTGGATGTCGACCGGTTCGACCCGGCCCCCACCCTCTCCGCCGCCTGCCGCGGGGGCGGCGGGGTCGATCGTGTCCGTCACGAAGTCTCCTCGTGCGTGTTCATACGTGCGTCTGGATCAGATGTGTGGATCAGACGTCCAGGAAGCGCACGTCCTTGGCGTTGCGGGTGATGAAGGACCGGCGGGATTCGACGTCCTCACCCATCAGCACCGAGAACAGCTCGTCGGCGGTGGCGGCGTCGTCCAGGCTCACCTGCAGCAGCAGCCGGTTCGTCGGGTCCATCGTGGTCTCCCACAGCTCCTTGGCGTCCATCTCGCCGAGACCCTTGTAGCGCTGCACGCCCTGGTCCTTGGGGAGCTTCTTGCCCGCGGCCCGGCCGGCCTCGATCAGGCCGTCGCGCTCGCGGTCGGAGTAGGCGTACTCCGGCTCGGCCCCGCGACCGGACCACTTGAGCTTGTACAGCGGCGGCTGCGCCAGGAACACGTGCCCGTTCTCGATCAGCGGGCGCATGAAGCGGAACAGCAGCGTGAGCAGGAGCGTCCGGATGTGCTGGCCGTCGACGTCGGCGTCGGCCATCAGCACCAGCTTGTGGTACCGCAGCTTGGCCAGATCGAAGTCGTCGTGGATGCCGGTGCCCATCGCGGTGATGATCGACTGGACCTCGGTGTTCTTGAGGACGCGGTCGATCCGGGCCTTCTCGACGTTGATGATCTTGCCGCGGATGGGCAGGATCGCCTGGTGCATCGAGTCGCGGCCGGCCTTCGCCGAGCCGCCCGCGGAGTCACCCTCGACGATGTAGAGCTCGCAGCTCTCCGGGTCGCGCGAGCGGCAGTCCGACAGCTTGCCGGGCAGGCCGCCGATGTCGCCGGCGCTCTTGCGGCGCACGAGCTCGCGGGCACGGCGCGCGGCCAGACGGGCCTGGGCCGAGGAGACCGCCTTGGTGACGATCGTCTTCGCCTCGGTGGGGTTGCGCTCGAACCAGTCGGCGAGCCACTCGTTCGACACGCGCTGGACGAACGACTTGACCTCGGTGTTGCCGAGCTTGGTCTTGGTCTGGCCCTCGAACTGCGGCTCCGAGACCTTGACCGAGACGATCGCGGCGAGGCCCTCGCGGATGTCGTCGCCGGACAGCGCCGGGTCCTTCTCCTTGATGAGCTTCTTGTCGCGCGCGTACTTGTTGACCGTCGCGGTCAGCGCGTGGCGGAATCCCTCCTCGTGGGTGCCGCCCTCGTGCGTGTTGATCGTGTTCGCGAAGGTGTAGACCGACTCGGAGTAGCCCGAGTTCCACTGCATCGCGACCTCGACCTGGTGGCCGGGGCCCTCGCCGGTGTAGCTGACGATCTTGCGGTGGATCGGGTCCTTCGACTTGTTCAGGTGCGCGACGAAGTCCTCCAGCCCGTTCGGGTAGTGGAAGACGTACTCCTTGGGCTTGGCCACGTAGCCCTCGGCGTCGGGCTCGTCGTCCGCGTCGACCTCCGGGACGGGCGCCTCGATCGGGTTGCCGTCGGAGTCGACCGCGTCCGACGACGGGACACCCGCCGGCTTCTCCGGCCGCCGCTCGTCGCGCAGGACCATGGTGAGGCCCTTGTTCAGGAACGTCTGCTCCTGCAGCCGGCGACGGATCGTCTCCAGCGTGTAGCTGGTCGTCTCGAAGATCTTCGGGTCGGCCCAGTAGGTGATCGTGGTGCCGGTGTCGGCCTTCTTCGTGGTGCCGGCCTCGACGAGCTCGCCGGGCACGGCGTACTCGTAGTGCTGGCGCCAGATCTGGCCGTCGCGGCGGACCTCGACGTCGAGCGCGGTGGACAGCGCGTTCACGACCGAGACGCCGACACCGTGCAGACCACCGGACACGGCGTAGGACTTGTCGTCGAACTTGCCGCCGGCGTGCAGGCTGGTGAGGACGACCTCGAGGGTCGGCTTCTTCTCCACCGGGTGCATCTCGACGGGGATGCCGCGGCCGTCGTCCTCGACGCGGATGCCGCCGTCGGCCTGCAGGGTCACGACGACCTTCGTGGCGTGACCGGCCATCGCCTCGTCGACCGAGTTGTCCACCACCTCCCAGATCAGGTGGTGCAGGCCCCGCTCACCGGTCGAGCCGATGTACATGCCGGGCCGCTTGCGGACCGCCTCCAGGCCCTTGAGGACCGTGATGGACGACGCGCCGTAGGCGTTGTTCGCTGCCTTGTCGGAAGCCACGGGTAGCTGCTTCTCCTCGCCACGTGAACCGCCCGCGCGACGCGCGCACCACCGGTGCGACGACGACGGAACGGTTCCACCGACCGGGCGCTCTGGTCATGTCTTGGGGAGCCACCCGGGAAACACCTGTCGATCCTACCCGTCGGGACCGACGGAAAGACGGGAAGGACCCACCCAGAAGCGCCACAGACGGACGAACGGCGTCCGGTGCGGGATCGGACGTGCCCCTGCGGGGTCGAGCGGACCGGCGGCCGTGTCATCCCGCGCTCACCGCCGACGAGAGACACGAGGCCGGCGGGGTGCGGCTCCTCACCCGATCCGGCCCCCCACGACCCCTCGGGGCGACGTGACGCGCCCACAACGTGCACCCCGGTGCCCACCACCCGTTCGGCGGCACCCGACCCCCTGCCCGGTGCCCCCAGGGGAACTTTCGTGGCTTAGAGCGCTACGAGGGTTCCCCTGGGGGCACGCCGGGGGCGGTGCCGCGGCGGAGCGGGAGGCAGGGCGCGGCTCAGCCGTAGGTGTCGCGGGGGCCGCGGCCGCGGACGTGCCGCGGACCGTGCCGCCAGCTCGGCCCGCTCGGCCCGACGACCCGGATCCGGCGCACGACGTCCGGCCCGACCGCGGCGGCGAGCCGGGTCAGCAGCTGACGCTGCAGGGTCCGCAGCTGGGTGGCCCACGCCGTGGACTCGGCCTGCAGGGTCAGCTCGCCGTCGCGCAGCGAGACCGGTGTGCAGTGGTCGGCGACGTCCGGCCCGACCAGCTGCGGCCACCGGCCGAGGACGGTCGCGTCGGTCAGCCGGTTCGACCAGCCGCGGTCCACCGACACCCGCGACACCAGACGTCCGAACGGCTGCGGGTCCCGGTCGTCGGGCCCCGCCCCCGACCAGCGACGACGACGCCCCCGTCCGGAGACCACGCGCAGCTTGGGCCGGTCGGCCTGCGCCCGCTCCTCGGCCTTGCGGGCCGACGCCTCGCGGGCCGCGCGCAGCGCCTCGCGCGCGAGGTCGGCCCCGCGCAGGTTCGCGCGGTCGCCGGCGAGCAGGTCGCCCTGCTCCCCCGGGACACCGCCGCCCGGGACGTCCCCGCCCGTGACCGCGTCGTGACCGGGACCGGTGTCGCGTCCGTCCCCAGGTACGGCGCCGTCGGTGCCCAGTCCCCGGCGTCCTGTCCTCCGGTTTCCGGTTCCGGAACGGCGTCCGTCCCCCGGTGCTCCTGAGTTATCCACAGTATCCACAGCCTTGTCCCCAGAATGCCGTGACACGTTCGAGACCTGCCGGGGCGATCACGCGGGCACCTCGCCGTCGCGGCTCACCGTCCGGTCGCCGACGGCGAACCGGACCCCGTCGAGCTCCGCGGGCACGTCCTCGGCCACCGCGGCGGTCACCAGGACCTGCTCCGCGTCGGCCACCAGGCCGGCCAGCGCGCGGCGGCGGGCCGAGTCCAGCTCGGCGAAGACGTCGTCCAGCACGAGGACCGGCTCGACGTCGTCGGCGTGCAGCAGGCGGTAGGACGCCAGCCGCAGCGCCAGCGCGAACGCCCAGGACTCGCCGTGGCTGGCGTAGCCCTTCGCCGGTCCCTCGCCGAGGGCGAGGTCCAGCTCGTCGCGGTGCGGGCCGACCAGGCAGACCCCGCGTTCGACCTCCTGGGACCGCACCTCGGCCAGCCGGTCCAGCAGCAGCGACTCCAGGTCCCCGGTCGACGACGGCAGCTCCGCGACCCCCGCCGTCCCGAGGCTGGACCGGTAGTCCAGGCCGATCGGGTCCGACGACGGCGCGATCGCCGCGAACGCCTCGCGGGCGTAGGGCGCCAGCGCGACGACGAGCTCGCGCCGCCCGGCCAGCAGCGCCGCGCCGGTACGGGCGAGATGCCCGTCCCAGACCTCCAGCGTCGCCAGGTCGTCGGGCAGCTCCGGGTCCGCGGCCACCGGCGCCCGGGACCGGCCACGGGCCCCGCGCAGTGCCGGCTTCGCGGACTTCAGCAGGGCCGAGCGCTGGCGCAGGACCTTGTCGTAGTCGGCGCGGACGCCGGCGTAGCGCGGGAACCGCGCGACGAGCAGCTCGTCGAGGAAACGCCGGCGCTCCGACGGGTCGCCCCGCACCAGCGCCAGGTCCTCCGGCGCGAACAGCACGCTGCGCAGGATCCCCAGGACGTCGCGCGGCCGCGAGACCGGTGAGCGGTTGACCCGCGCCCGGTTCTGCTTGCCGTTGTTGATCTCCAGCTCGACGCCGAGCTTCCGGCCGTGGTGGTGCACCTCGCCGCGGACGACGGCCTGCTCGGCCCCGCGCCGGATCAGCGGCGCGTCGGAGGAGACCCGGTGCGAGCCGAGGGTGGCGAGGTAGCCGATCCCCTCGACCAGGTTGGTCTTGCCGACGCCGTTGGACCCGACCAGCACGGTCACGCCGGGGTCGAGCTCCAGCTCGGCCTCCGGCCAGGACCGGAAGTCGGTGACCGAGAACCGCCTGAGGTACACCGCCTGGTCACCCTTCCCGTCCGGCTCGGCGCCGGGTCACTGCTGCGTCGAACCGCCGCCGGACGACGGTCCCGCCTTGTCGCCCGGGGCACCGGCCGGCCCGGACTTCTTCACCGCGTGCCCGCCGAACTGCTGGCGCAGCGCGGCGACGGCCTTCATCGCGGGCGACTCGGCCTGCCGGGAGGAGAACCGGGCGAACAGCGCCGCGGAGATGACCGGCAGCGGCACCGCGTGCGCGATGGCCTCCTCGATCGTCCAGCGGCCCTCGCCGGAGTCGTCCACCCAGCCCTCGAGCTGGTCGAGACGGGGGTCCTCCTTCAGCGCGTCGACCAGCAGGTCGAGCAGCCAGGAACGGACGACGGTGCCGCGCGACCAGGCCTGGATCACCCCGGGCACGTCGGTGATCAGCTCGCTGGCCTCCATCAGCTCGAAGCCCTCGGCGTAGGCCTGCATGAGGCCGTACTCGATGCCGTTGTGGACCATCTTCGCGAAGTGGCCCGCGCCCACCGGCCCGGCGTGCGCGAACCCCTCCTCGCGCACGCCCTCGGGACGCAGCGCGTCGAAGATCGGCATGGCGCGCTCGATGTGCTCGGGCTCGCCGCCCGCCATCAGGCCGTAGCCGTTGTCCTTGCCCCAGATCCCGCCGGAGACGCCGCAGTCGACGTAGCCGATGCCGTGCGCGTCGAGCAGCGCGGCGTTGGGCTGGTCGTCGGTGTAGCGGGAGTTGCCGCCGTCGATGACCAGGTCACCGGGATCCAGCGTGGTCGCCAGCGTGGCGACGGTGTTCCGGGTCGGCTCGCCGGAGGGCACCATGACCCACACGACGCGCGGCGCGGCCAGTGCGCCCGCGAGCTCCGCGAGCGAGGCCACGTCGCTGACCTCCGGGCGGGGGTCGTAGCCGACCACCTCGTGCCCGGCGGCCCGCAGCCGCTCCCGCATGTTGCCGCCCATGCGGCCGAGTCCGATCATGCCGATCTGCACGGCAGTGGCCCCCTTCGCGTCCGTGCCGCCGGCATGCCCGTAGGGCACCGGTGGCCCTCGTCGATCACACCGCGGACGAGTCTTCCCCCTCGCCGGGACACCCGCCCGGCGGGGGGTCAGCCGGGCAGCCGCACCGGCATCAGCAGGTGCAGGTAGCCGGACTTCTCCGGCGACGGCGCCTCGCCGGCGTCGTCGGTGGCGGGCTTGGGCACCGGGCGGACCAGCGCGGGCCGGTTCGGCGTGGTGAACGTCAGCTGGGCGCGGTCGGTGTGCAGCGCGCCGAGGGCGTCGAGCAGGTAGCCCGGGTTGAACGCGATCGTCAGCGGGCTGCCGTCGAGCGCGCAGGGCAGCTCCTCCTCGGCGGACCCGACGTCGTCGCCGCCGGCGGCCAGGCGCAGCCCGTCCTCGCCGAACTCCATCCGGATCTGGGCGACCCGGTCCGCGACGAGCGAGACACGCTTGATCGCCTCGACCAGCAGCGCCACGTCGAGCTCGACCGCGGTGGTGTGCTCGGCCGGGATCAGCTGGCGGAAGCGGGGGAACTCGGCGTCGAGCAGCCGACTGGTGGAGCGGCGGCCGCCGCCGGTGAGCCCGAGCATCCCGTCCCCGGCCGACAGCGCGATCTCCACGGTGCCGGACCCGGCGAGGGTCTTGGCGACCTCGGCCAGGGTCTTGGCCGGGATCAGCACCGCGGTCGAGATCGAGGCGTCCTCCGGGGACCACTCGAGCTCGCGGACGGCGAGCCGGAACCGGTCGGTGGCCGCGAGCGTCAGCTGCGAACCCTCGATCTCGAGCCGGATGCCGGTCAGCAT
Organism: Pseudonocardia sp. 2-7; assembly: GCF_056341085.1. Classification (NCBI taxonomy): domain Bacteria; kingdom Bacillati; phylum Actinomycetota; class Actinomycetes; order Pseudonocardiales; family Pseudonocardiaceae; genus Pseudonocardia; species Pseudonocardia sp. 2-7. The sequence goes on along the minus strand of NZ_CP094507.1, from coordinate 3,265 downwards.
CGGCAGCGTGTCGTCCCGCCCGGACGCGACGGCGACCTGGGCGACGGCGGCGGCGAGCGCGTCGGCGGCGACCGACCCGGCGCGCTGCGGCATGTCGGGCAGCTGCGGGTAGTCCTCGACCGGCATCGTCGGGAGGCTGAACCGGGAGTTGCCGCAGTTGATCGTGGCGCGGGAGCCGTCGACGGTCAGGTCGACCGGCTTGGACGGGAGCGCCCGGGTGATGTCGGCCAGCAGCCGCCCGGAGACGAGCGTGCGGCCCGGCTTCCCGACCGTCGCGTCGAGCTCGACGCGCGCCGAGGTCTCGTAGTCGAAGCCGGAGACGGTCAGCTTCTCGCCGGACTCGCCGTCGGACTGGATGAGGACCCCGCCGAGCACGGGCACCGGCGGACGAGCCGGGAGGCTGCGCGCCACCCAGGCGGCCGCGTCCGCGAGGACGTCGCGTTCGACCCGGAACTTCATCTGGAGACCTTCCCCGGTAGCGCCCGGCTCGGACCACGGCGCGGGGCCGGGTCGTCGACGGGACGGCGGTGCGGCGGCGGACCGGTTCGTCCTCCGGGTCCGGCCGGCGCCGTGGCCCGGAGGGGCTGCGGAGCGGAGTGGCCGGAACGGGATCGGAAGCCGGGGTTCGCCGGGACGCTCACGGTAGAGCCTCGCCCCGACAGTTTCCACGCCACCCCGGTGCCCGTTCGGTGTCCCCGTCCGTGACCCCCGTCCGGGGGTCGGTCCACACAGGTGTTCTTGGGAAGAAGAGATAGAGAGAGACAAACCGTCGTAGTACTAAGTCCTGTGCACAGTGTGGATGGAGCGCATCCCCGCTGGTCAGCAGGCCGCGTCGGCTGGGGATGCGGCGGTGGGGGCACCCGTTGACAGGTCCGTGGAGCGGTGGACCGACGGCGTCGACTCTCATCCGTCCCCGGTTCATCCCGGGTTCACCACAGAGTTGTCCACGGATCCCGGGCGATCCGTCCACCGGGCTGCGACGAGCCATCCACAGAGTTGTCCCCAGATGTGGGTGGAAACGTGGTGGATCGTGGACCCAGGGTGATGGCGGGCACACGCCGTTCGGCACTCCCGCATTGCACGATGAACCCACAGACGTCCCACCCGTCACAGGAATGTCGACGGAGCGTGACCGGCGGGTGAGCGCAAGCGATCACCGGGACGAGTGGTGAAGCGCCGAGTGCCTACTACCGGACGACGAACGGGAGTGGTGGGGCCGACACGCGGGTGACGCCACGCCGTCCCCGATCGGTACCACGCCGGGCGGTCCCGGTGTCCCGGCCGTCCGCGGCGGCGGGGGTGCCGATCACCCGGGGACGGCTCGCAACGCGCCGCAGCGGCGATCTGGGGGCCGTGGCCCCTGTGGGTTGCACGGGATCGGTCCCGGTGCGCGCGGTGACCGCCGGGAACGCGTCCTGCCTGGTCACGGTGGGGCCGGCCGGGCTGTGGAGAAGCGGTGCGACCGGTGGACAACCCGCCTCGGGCGGGCCACCGGAGAAGGTCAGTGCCGGGCGCGCAGCTTGATCCGCGCGGTCAGCTCCTGCACCTGTTCGAAGGTCTTCCGCCGGAGCGAGATCTCGTTGCGGATCTTCTTGTCGGCGTGCATGACGGTCGTGTGGTCCCGGCCGCCGAAGGTCTGCCCGATGCGCGGCAGCGACAGGTCGGTCAGCTCGCGGCACAGGTACATGGCGATCTGGCGGGCCTGGGCGAGCGCCTTCGTCTTGCCGGGCCCGGACAGCTCGTCGAGCGTGAGGCCGAAGAACTCGGCGGTGACCGCCATGATCGTCGGCGCGGTGATCTCCGAGGCTGCGGAGTCCGGGATCAGGTCGCGCAGCACGATCTCGGCGAGCTGGGTGTCGACGGCCTGACGGTTCAGCGACGCGAACGCCGTGACCCGGATCAGCGCGCCCTCGAGCTCGCGGATGTTGCGCTCGATCCGCTCCGCGATGAACTCCAGGACCTCACCGGGGACGGCGAGCCGGTCCTGCGCGGCCTTCTTCCGCAGGATCGCGATCCGCGTCTCCAGCTCGGGCGGCTGGATGTCGGTGATCAGACCCCACTCGAACCGCGTGCGCATCCTGTCCTCGAGGGTCTCGAGGCGCTTGGGCGGCCGGTCGGAGGAGACGACGATCTGCTTGTTCGCGTTGTGGAGGGTGTTGAAGGTGTGGAAGAACTCCTCCTGCGTCCCCTCCTTGCCCTCCAGGAACTGGATGTCGTCGACCAGCAGCACGTCGACGTCCCGGTAGCGGCGCTGGAAGGCGACCTTGCGGTCGTCGCGCAGGGAGTTGATGAAGTCGTTCGTGAACTCCTCGGTACTGACGTACCGGACCCGCATCCCGGGGAACAGCCGCTGGGCGTAGTGCCCGACGGCGTGCAGCAGGTGGGTCTTGCCCAGCCCGGACTCGCCCCAGATGAACAGCGGGTTGTACGCCCGCGCCGGCGCCTCGGCCACCGCGACCGCGGCGGCGTGGCTGAACCGGTTCGAGGCACCGATGACGAAGGTGTCGAAGGTGTAGCGCTCGTTGAGCCGGGTCTGCGACCGCGGCGCGACCGGGTCGCCCGCCTGCGGCGCGGTGTAGGCCGGCCACGAGGTCTGGCCCTCGCGCGAGCCCGGCTCCGGGCGCCCGGTGGGCTGCGGCGCCCACCCCCCGGACGACGACGGCGCCGGCTCGGCCGACCAGCCGCGGTCGATGCCCGATGGGCCGGCGTCGTCGCGGCGGGCCCCGTCGGCGAAGCCGTTGCCGAACCCGCCGTCGACGCCCGCCTGCGGCCCGGTGTCCGGGCCGGTGCCGTCGGTCGGGGCGTGCTCGCGCGCGGGGCGGTCGTGTGCGGGACGGGCGTCGTGGTCCCCGTCGGCCGACGCGGCCGGGTCGGCGCCGGCCCGGCCGCCGGTGCCGGTGTCGCGGACGCTGTCCCCCGCGGTGACGCCGCGGTGCATGCCGAACCCGGGCGGGTCGGGGACCTCGGTGCCGCCGGACGCCGCGGAGGCGTCGACGACGACGGCGAGGTTGACCGCCACACCGAGGTGGCGGCCGAGGGCGTCGCTGATCGGCCTGCGCAGGATCCGCTCGATGGCGTCCTTCGCGAACTCGCTCGGCGCGGCGAGCAGTGCGGTGCCGTCGAGCAGGCCGAGGGGACGGGTCAGGCGCAGGAACGCGCGCTGCTGCGGGGAGAGGGCGGGTGTGCCGGACTCGGCCGACGCGCCGGAGAGATCGGCGATGACCCGGTTCCAGACCGCGCCGAGATCGCCCGGCTGGTCGGTCAT